>NZ_FOUK01000007.1 GCF_900114845.1 Pimelobacter simplex | reverse complement strand
TGGGTTTAGAACGTCGTGAGACAGTTCGGTCCCTATCCGCCGCGCGCGTAGGAAACTTGAGAAAGGCTGTCCCTAGTACGAGAGGACCGGGATGGACGAACCTCTGGTGTGCCAGTTGTACCGCCAGGTGCATGGCTGGTTGGCTACGTTCGGAAGTGATAACCGCTGAACGCATCTAAGCGGGAAGCACGTTTCAAGATGAGGTTTCCCACCCCTTGTGGGTTAAGGCCCCCAAAAGATGATTGGGTTGATAGGCCGGAGGTGTACAGCAGCAATGCCCAGCCGACCGGTACTAATAGGCCGAAGACTTGCCACAACAAACCCCCAACACACCCAACAACACACCCCCCGACAAGGGTGGGTGGTGGTGTCACGGAACAACACACAGAATCCGAGTGGTTCTGGATGTGCTGCGCGTCCACGATGAAGACCAACCCCGACCAGCGTCGGGCCACCCCACGAGAACACTCCCGTGACGGTGACCCGAGGCGCGTACAGGGGTTCATAGAGTTACGGCGGCCATAGCGGCAGGGAAACACCCGGTCCCATCCCGAACCCGGAAGTTAAGCCTGCCAGCGCCGATGGTACTGCAACCGAGAGGCTGTGGGAGAGTAGGACGCCGCCGGACATACATTCAGGTAGAGGCCACCCTCGGGTGGCCTCTACTCTGTTTTGCACCCTCTTTCCTCAATAGCGATTCGACGTCCAGGAGACCGACGTGGCAGACCAGCGAGGCCGACGCGACAGCGGTGCGGCCCCCCGCAAGGGCGGTAGCGCACGACAGGGCGGCAGTGCTCGACAGGGCGGTGCAGGCCGAAGCAACAGCAGCAGCTCGACCGGTGGCGGCAAGCCGTACGGGTCCGGCGGCAAGCCCACCGGCAGTGGTGCCGGCAGCGGCGGCCCACGGCGTACCGGTGGCGGTAAGCCCGGCGGGGGCAAGCCCGGTGGCAGCGGCGAGGGGCGCCGTCCCTACAGCCGTGACCGGGACGACCGCAACGAGCGGTCCGACCGTCCTGACCGCCGCGGCAAGCCCGCGGCCGGTGGCGACCGGAGCCGGGCTCCGCGCGCGGCGTCGGATCGCGACCGGGACAAGAATCGCGAGCAGCGGGACCGCACGGCCGAGCAGGCCGTGTACGACGGTCCGCCGCTGCCCGAGGACATCACCGGCGCCGAGCTGAGCCCGTCCGTGCGCGCCCACCTGAAGGGGCTGCCGGAGAAGCTCGCCGCGCGGGTGGCGCGCCACCTCGCCGCCGCGGGTCAGCTCGTCGACGACGAGCCCGAGACGGCGTACCAGCACGCGCTGGCGGCCAAGGCCCGGGCGTCGCGGATCGCCGTGGTGCGTGAGGCGGTCGGCGAGGCGGCCTACGCGGCCGGTCACTACGCCGAGGCGCTCTCGGAGCTGCGCGCGGCGAAGCGGATGAACGGCGCGACGGCGTACCTGCCGATCATGGCGGACTGCCACCGGGCGCTGGGCAATCCCAAGCGCGCGCTCGAGCTCGCCAAGAGCCCGTCGGTGGCCAAGTTCGCGTCGCCGGCGCGGGCCGAGATGGTGATCGTCGAGGCGGGTGCCCGTCGTGACCTGGGTCAGCTCGACGCGGCCCTGCGCACGCTCGAGGTCTCCCCGCTCAACAGCAAGAGCCGGGAGCCCTGGGTGGTGCGGCTGCGCTATGCGTACGCCGACACGCTCGAGGCTGCGGGTCGCCTCAACGACGCGCTGACCTGGTTCCACAAGGTCAACGCCATCGACGCCGACGAGAACACCGACGCCGCCGAGCGTGCGGAGTCCCTCGAGAAGCGCGTCGACCGCAACGCCGCCGAGTAGTGCTCAGGCCGGCGGCCGCCCCGCGATCATCACGATCGCCTGGCGGTTGCCGGCCGGCTGCGTGTCCCACCGGATGTCCTCGCGGTACGCGACGTGCACCCGGTCGATGACCGCGAGCGCGGCCTCGGGCGCGTCCACCTTGAGGACGATCGAGTCTCCGCCGACCAGGCGCTCGCCCTCGGGGTTCACGAGCTCGGCGCAGAACTGCTCCGGGGCGGTGGTCACGCCCACCGTGCCCCGGCGGCAGAGCAGGGGAGTGACGGTGACCCTCACGTCGGCGGTGGTGTGCACCCGGACGCCGGCGATCCGCAGCGTGCGCCCGAAGTCGGACGGCGGGGCGAACATGCCGACGTACAGCGGCGTCCCGACGACACCGCTCGCGCTGATGGACTTGTCGCTGAGGGGGAGCTCCTCGGGGGTGAGGGCGTACCAGACGAGCCAGCCGACGCCGAGCAGTCCGGCGAGGACCAGCACGGCGTAGCGCCACGCCCGGGAGCGGAACGACGGTCGCGGGATCCGTGACGAGTCGAGGTCGCCGCTCCGGTTCCCGGCGCGGCGGCGGGGCCGTTCGGCCTTGCGTCGCCCGGGAGCGGGCGCGCGTCGCTCTGATGCCCCCATGGTCATGCCCGCACCCTAGGGCATCCGGGCCGGACCGACCGTCGTGGACCGTCCTCCGGAGCGGGGGAGAACCTGTCACACTCCTGCGCATGACGTTCTCCGGGGTCCGGATCGCCGAGCAGCCCAAGCGGCCCACGCTGGAGGGCAGCGTGGCGGTGCGGGACGGGCGCCGGATCAGCTTCGCGGAGTACGGCTCCCCGCGCGGCCCCGCGATCGTCTGGATGCACGGGACGCCGGGAGCACGCCGGCAGATCCCCGTCGACGCCCGCGCGTACGCCGCGGAGGCGGGCGTGCGGATCATCGGCATCGACCGCCCGGGGATCGGCTCCTCGACGCCGTACCTCTACCCGGACGTGCACGACTGGACCGCGGACCTCGCGCTGCTGCTCGACGCGTTGGCGATCGACACGCTGCGGGTGATCGGGCTGTCCGGCGGTGGCCCGTACGCGCTCGCGGCCGGGGCGGCGATGCCGGAGCGGGTGCACGGCGTCGGCGTCCTCGGGGGCGTGGCGCCCACCCGGGGTCCGGACGCCGCCGAGGGCGGCATCATCCGGCTGGCGGTGCACGCCGCACCGGTGCTGGCTGCGGCGCGCGTCCCCCTCGGGATGGCGCTGACCGGCGCCATCCGCACGGTGAAGCCGCTGGCCGGCCCCGCGCTCGACCTGTACGCCGCCGTGCAGCCCCCGGGGGACAAGAACCTGCTGGGGCGTCCCGAGTTCAAGGCGATGTTCCTCGACGACCTGCTCAACGGCAGCCGGTTCCAGACCTCGGCGCCGCTGGCGGACCTGCTGCTGTTCACCCGGGAGTGGGGCTTCGCGCTGTCCGACGTCACCGTCCCGGTGCGCTGGTGGCACGGGGACGACGACCACATCGTCCCCTTCCGGCACGGCCAGCACTGCGTCGACCGGCTCCCGGACGCGACCATGACCACCATCGACGGCGAGAGCCACCTGGGCGGCCTCGGGATCGCTCAGCAGGTGATGGAGGAGCTCCTCCAGCTGGGGGCGTAGTCGAGGACACGCCGGGAAGCGCTGGAAACGAGGCTCCCCATGGGCCACAATGGGTGACACAACATCACAGGTGTCACGCAGCAACGGTGCCCGCACTCGTTCGCCCACTCCCGACACCTCCGTTGAGACCGCTGGGGAAGGCGTATCTCGCGCCGGAGGTAGGTAGGGAGAAGCGAGGGTTCGTGGTGACCGGAAGCATGAGTGCAACCAGGGGCGTGTTCTACGTCCACTCCGCACCGTCCGCACTGTGCCCGCACATCGAGTGGGCCGTGGGCGGTGTCCTCGGTGTGCCCGTCAACCCGGACTGGACGCCGCAGTCGGCCCAGTCCGGCAGCTACCGCTGCGAGTTCTCCTGGACCGGCAAGCCCGGTGCGGCGGCCGAGATGGCCTCCGCGCTGCGCGGGTGGAACCACCTCCGGTTCGAGATCACCGAGGAGCCGACGTCGGCGACCGAGGGCGCACGCTTCTCGTACACGCCCGACCTCGGCGTCTTCCACGCGGTGACCGGCCTGCACGGGGACATCATGATCCCCGAGGACCGGCTCAAGGCGGCCGTCGTGCGCTCCGCGCTCGGCGAGGTCACCTTGGAGAACGAGATCGACAAGCTGCTCGGCAAGCCCTGGGACGACGAGCTGGAGACCTTCCGGCACGCCGGCGAGGGCGCCCCCGTGCGGTGGCTGCACCAGGTGGTCTGACGACCCGCCCCGTGATGACGTCCCGGTGCCCCGGCTCGATCCTTCGAGCCGGGGCACCGGTGTTCTCCGATCTGGTCACGACCGGGCGCACTCCTCGGCGGGTCGGCGACGGCGCCGCTAGCGTCGCCCGGTGACCGCTACGACCTTGCTCCCGTGGACGTACCGTGACATCGACGCCTTCGGCACCGCCCCGCACCGGGCGGCCCACCTGCTCCACGAGCAGCCGATGTTCACCGACGACGCGCTCGCCGACCTCCTCGACCGCCTGCCCCGCACCGCCGTCCACCCGTACACGATGGGCGCGGACCCGTCGGCCACGGGGGAGTGGCAGCGCGGGACGCCGAGCGACCTGCCGGGCAAGGAGCTGCTCGAGGTCGTGGGGCGGGGCCGGCTGTGGCTCAACCTGGTCGGCGTGAACCGGTACGACGACGCGCTGGCCCGCCTGGTCGAGGAGGTCTACGGCGAGATCGGCTCGCTGGTGCCCGGCTTCGTGCCGCTGGAGATCAAGGCGACGCTGCTGATCTCCTCGCCCACCGCGATGGTCTACTACCACGCGGACAACCAGCCCAACATGCTCTGGCACCTGCGCGGGCGCAAGCGGGCGTACGTGTACCCCCGCTCCGAGCGCTTCGCTGCGGCACCGGACCTGGAGAAGGTCGTGGCCGGTGCGACAACGGAGGGACTGCCCTACGACAGCTCCTACGACGCGCACGCGCAGGTGCTCGACCTCGAGCCGGGTCAGGTGGCCTGGTGGCCGCAGAACAGCCCGCACCGGGTCGAGAACGTCGAGGGGCTCAACGTCTCGCTGTCGACGGAGCACTGGACGCCGGCGTCGGTCCGGCGCGAGCGGGTCTGGACCGCGAACCACTTCCTGCGCGACACCCTGCGCCGCGACCCGCGCTCGACGCGTGAGGACGGCGCGCTCGCCGCGGGCAAGGTGGCGGCGATGCGGCTGGGCCGCAGGGCGGGGCTGCTCCGCACGGGGGAGCAGCAGGCCCTGCAGCCCAGCTTCCGGATCGATCCCGACGTGGCGTCGGGGGTCGGCCGGCTGTAGCTCGGGAGGCGGCTACAGCGGGATGTTGCCGTGGCTGCCGCGGCGCACGCCCTGCGCGTGGACCGCCTCGAGGAAGGCGGCCGCGAGTGCGGAGCGCGTGGTGGCGGGGTCGACGATCTCGTCGACGACGCCGATCTCGACGGCGCGCTCGACGCCGCCGGCGATCCGCTCGTGCTCGTCGGCCAGCTCGGCCTCGACCTGGTCGCGCAGCTCGGGGGCGACCTCGGCGAGGCGCCGCCGGTGCAGGATCCGGATGGCGGCCAGCGGGCCCATCACGGCGATCTCGGCGCCCGGCCAGGCGAACACCTTGGTGGCGCCCAGCGAGCGGGAGTTCATCGCGATGTAGGCGCCGCCGTAGGACTTGCGGGTGACGAGGGTGACCCGGGGGACCTCGCACTCGGCGAACGCGTGGAGCAGCTTGGCGCCGCGGCGCACGACGCCGTCCCACTCCTGGCCGACGCCGGGCAGGTAGCCCGGCACGTCGACGACGACGAGCAGGGGAATGCCGAAGGCGTCGCACATCCGCACGAAGCGGGCGGCCTTCTCGGCGGAGGGGGAGTCGAGGCAGCCGCCGAGGCGCAGCGGGTTGTTCGCCACGACGCCCACGGTGCGGCCGCCCAGGCGACCCAGCGCGGTGACCATGTTGGGGGCCCAGCCGGCGTGGAGCTCGACGGTCGTCTCGTCGTCGAGGATGCCGGCGACGAGCGGGTGGACGTCGTACGCACGCTTGCGCGACTCGGGCAGCAGCGCGCCGAGGTCGGTGTCGGGCACCGCGGCGGCGTCGAGCCGGCCCTGCGCGCCCACGAGCGCGGCCACCGAGCGGGCCTTGCCCAGCGCCTCCTCCTCGGAGGTGGTGACGACGTGGACGACGCCGGAGCGGCGTCCGTGCGGCTCGGGACCGCCCAGGCGCAGCATGTCGACGGCCTCGCCCGTCACCGAGCGGACGACCTCGGGACCGGTGACGAAGATCCGGCCCTCGGGGCCGAGGATCACCACGTCGGTCAGGGCCGGGCCGTACGCCGCGCCACCCGCGGCCGGGCCGAGCACCACCGAGATCTGGGGGATGACGCCGGAGGCCCGGGTCATCACCTCGAAGATCCGGCCGACGGCGTGCAGGGAGAGCACGCCCTCGGCGAGACGCGCACCGCCGGAGTGCCACAGCCCGATGATCGGGATGCGGTCCGTCAGCGCGCGGTGATAGGCATCGACGACCACGGTGCAGCCGTCATTGCCCATCGCGCCACCCATGACGGTGGCGTCCGAGCAGAACGCCACCACGCGAGCGCCGTCGACCGTGCCGGTCGCGGCCATCATTCCGCAGTCAGGGTCGCCGGACGGGAGGAGTTCCAGCGACCCTGGATCGAGGAGCGCGGCCAGCCGCTTCAGAGGATGACGGGGGTCGTCCTCACGAGCGGGCTTGGCGGCGCTGGGGGCGGTCGGAGCCGACGTCACGTCAGCTCACCGACCCGAAGACGACGGCGACGTTGGCGCCGCCGAAGCCGAACGAGTTGTTGATCGCGGCGATGTCGCCGAGCGGGAGGTCCCGCGGCTTCGTCGCGACGTCGAGCTCGACCCGGGGGTCCTGCTCGTCGAGGTTGATCGTCGGGGGAGCGGTGCGGTTCTTGATCGCGAGGACCGTCGCGACGGCCTCGAGCGCACCCGCGCCACCGAGCAGGTGGCCGGTCATCGACTTGGTGGCCGAGACGACGAGGTCGTTGGCCGCGGAGCCGAGGACGGCGTGGAGCATGAGCGACTCGGCGACGTCGCCCTGCGGCGTCGAGGTCGCGTGGGCGTTGACGTGGGCGATGTCGCTGGGCGCCACGCCGGCGTCCTGGACGGCCAGGCGGATGGCGCGCGCGCCGCCGCGACCGGCCGGGTCGGGCTGGGCGATGTCGTGGGCGTCGGCGGTGATGCCGGTGCCGAGCACCTCGGCGTAGATCCGGGCGCCGCGGGCCTGGGCGTGCTCCAGCGACTCGAGGACGAGCGCGCCGGCGCCCTCGCCGAGGACGAAGCCGTCGCGGCCGGTGTCGAACGGGCGCGAGACCGTGGTCGGGTCGCCGTCGTTCTTGGACAGCGCCATCATGTTGGCGAAGGCCGCGATCGGCAGCGGGTGGATGGCGGCCTCGGTGCCGCCGGCGATGGCGACGTCGACCCGGCCGAGCCGGATCTGGTCGGCGGCCAGCGAGACCGCCTCGTTGCCGGACGCGCAGGCGGAGACCGGCGTGTTGACCGGTCCGCGGGCGCCGAGCTTGAGGCTGATCGTGGCGGCCGGGGCGTTGGCCATCAGCATCGGGACCGAGATCGGGGAGACCCGGCGCGGACCCTTCTCGAGCAGCACCTCGTGGTTGGACAGCAGCGTGTGCACGCCGCCGATGCCCGAGGCGAAGGCGACGCCGAACCGGTCGCCGTCGAGCTCACCTGCGTCCTTGACGGTGTCGAGCCCGGAGTCGGCCCACGCCTCGAGCGCCGCCACGAGGGCGAGCTGCGAGGAGCGGTCGAGCCGACGGGCGACGACGCGGTCGAGGACCTCGGTGGGGTCGACGGCGGCCGGGGCGCCGATGGTCACGGGGAGACCCTCCGCCATGTCGCCGAGGGGACGGACCCCCGAGCGACCGGCGAGCAGGCCCTCCCAGGTGCTGGCGACATCGCCGCCGAGCGGGCTGGTGGTGCCCAGGCCGGTCACGACGACACGAGTGCGGGACATGGCTGTCGGTCTCCTAGTGAGTCAGGGGTGGATCAGGCGGCGCGGTTGCGCTCGATGTACGAGACGGCGTCGCCGACGGTCTTGAGGTTCTTGACCTCGTCGTCGGGGATGGTGACGCCGAACTTCTCCTCGGCCTCGACCACGACCTCGACCATGGACAGCGAGTCGACGTCGAGGTCGTCGCTGAAGGACTTGTCCAGCTGGACGTTCTCGGCGGGGATGCCGGCGACCTCGTTGACGATCTCGGCAAGGGCGGCGCGGATCTCTTCGGTGCTCATTCTTCGTGTTCTCCCTGGTTGATGGGTGGTGCTGGGTGGTGCTGAATCGTGGGGTCGTCGTCAGGGGACGACGACGACCTGGGCGGCGTACGCGAGCCCGGCGCCGAAGGCGATGAGGAGGGCGGTGTCGCCCGACTTCGCGTCGCCGTCGTCGATCATGCGCTGCAGCGCCATCGGGACCGACGCGGCGGAGGTGTTGCCGGCGTCGATGATGTCGCGGGCGATCTTGACCGTGTCGGGCAGCTTGAGCGAGCGGGCCATCGCGTCGGTGATCCGGTTGTTGGCCTGGTGCGGGACGAAGCAGTCGAGCTCGTCGGCGGTGATGCCCGCGCGGTCGAGGGCCTGCTGGGCGACCTTGGCCATGCCGTAGGAGGCCCAGCGGAAGACCTCGTTGCCCTTCATCGACAGGCACGGCATCTTCTTCTCGCCGGAGGCGAGGATGTCGCGCCAGTCGGGGGTGCGGATGTGGTCGTAGTGCTCGCCGTCGGAGCCCCAGACGACCGGGCCGATGCCCGGCGTCTCGGACGGGCCCACCACGACCGCGCCGGCGCCGTCGGCGAAGATGAACGCCGTCCCGCGGTCGGTGGGGTCGGTGATGTCGGAGAGCCGCTCGACGCCGATCACCAGCGCGTAGCCGGCGCTCCCGGCGCGGATCATGTCGTTGGCCAGGGCGACGCCGTGGCAGAAGCCCGCGCAGGCCGCGGAGATGTCGAAGGCGGCCGCCTGGTCGGTGCCGAGCTCGTAGGCGATCGCGGTCGCGGCCGACGGGGTCTGCAGCAGGTGGCTGACGGTGGCGACGATGACGCAGTCGATCTGGCGGGCGTCGATGCCCGCGGCGGCGAGGGCGTCGCGGGAGGCATCGACGCTCATCGACACGACGGTCTCGTCGTCCTCGGCGAAGCGGCGGGTCTTGATGCCGGAGCGCTGCTGGATCCACTCGTCGCTGGAGTCGATCGCGTCGACGACCTCGGCGTTGGGGACGACGCGGCGCGGGCGGTAGGCGCCGACGCCGAGGATCGCGGCGTGCGCGGCGCCGGTCTCGGTGCGGAGCGCGGTCATGCGGGGACGACCTCGGGGTGCAGGCGCAGGAGGGGTTGGCCGGGGGCGACCGGGTCGCCGTCCTCGACGAGCCACTCGACGACCTGGCCGCCGTGGGCCGCGGTCACCGTGATCCGGTCGCGCAGGCTGGCGACCTCGCCGATCGGCGTCCCGGCGTCGAGGCGGTCGGCGTCGGCGGCGGCCTCGGCCCGGTGGAAGAGGCCCTTGGCGGGGGAGACGACCATGCGCCAGGTCGGCGAGCTGTCGATGAGGGAGGTCTCGACGTGGCGGCCGCAGAACGCGCGGGCCTCGTCGAGCTGCTCGGGACCGGTGAGCGCGAACGTCTCGACGCTCAGGTCGCGGCCCTTGAAGTAGCGCTTCGCGATGCCGGTCAGGGTGCCGGCCGGCGGCATCTCGAGGATGCCGGTGACGCCGATGTCGGCCATCGTCTCGAGGCAGAGGTCCCAGCGGACCGGGCGGGCGATCTGGCCGACGATGCGGCGGAGCACGTCCTGGCCGTCGTGGACGACGTTGCCGTCGCGGTTGGAGATGAAGCGGGTCCGCGGGTCGTGCGTCGAGACCGACCGGGCCAGGTGGGCGACGTGGTCGACCGCGGGGGCCATGTGCTGGGAGTGGAACGCGCCGGCGACCGAGAGCGGCCGCGGGCGGGCGCCCTTGGGCGCGTTCTCGGCGAACGCGGCGAGCTGCTCCATCGTCCCGGCGGCCACGATCTGGCCGGGGCCGTTGTCGTTGGCGGCGGTGAGGCCGTGCGCCTCGATGGCGGCGAGGACCTCGTCGCGGTCGCCGCCCAGGACGGCGGTCATGCCGGTCGGGGTGACCGCGGCCGCGGCGGCCATCGCGTTGCCGCGCTCGCGGACCAGGACCATCGCCTGCTCGGCGGTGATCACCCGGGCGCCGACGGCGGCGGTGATCTCACCGACGCTGTGGCCGGCGACCGCGCCGAGGCCGCGGTAGGCGTCGGCCGGGTGGGGGTAGAGCTGCAGCGCGGCGACCAACCCGGAGGCGACCAGCAGCGGCTGCGCGATCTTGGTGTCGCGGATCGTGGCCTCGTCGGCCTCCGTCCCGTAGTGCGCCAGGTCGAGGCCGGCGACGGCCGAGAGCCACTCGATGCGGGCGGCGAAGGTCGGGTCCTCCAGCCACGGCGAGAGGAAACCGGGGGTCTGAGCCCCTTGGCCGGGGGCGACGATCACGAGCACGGAACCAGCCTGCCTCGCGGCGTAGGACGAAAGCGCCTGCGCCGCCCACGAAGATGCCGCCCCCGGTTTGTGGGAGTCCTACAAGCCCCGCGAAGGAGCACGTTCCGGCGCCCGAGTGCGCACGAACAGGCGCGCGGCTGCCGTCGAGTGCTTCTTCGAGCGCCGGAACGTGCTCCTTCGGCCGCCGGAACGTGCCCCTTCGGCGGGCGGGAGGGGTCAGGACGCGGCTTGGCGGCCGAGGATGAGCGCGAGCTGCAGGGTGAGGGCGTCGCGGGGGACGGCAGGGGTGAGGCCGGTGAGGTCGGCGATCTGGCCGAGGCGGTAGCGCACGGTGTTGGCGTGGACGAAGAGGGCGCGGGCGGTGGCCTCGATGCCGCCGCCGTTGGCGAAGTAGGCGACGAGGGTGGCGACGAGCTCGCCGCGGGCCTCGCTGAGGGGGCCGAAGATCTGCTCGACGGCGTCCTGGCGGGCCACGTCGTCGCCGGCGAGGATCCGCTCGGGGAGCAGGTCGTGGGCCGAGACCGGGCGGGGGGCGTCGGGCCAGCCGACGGCGGCCCGCAGCGCGCCGAGGGCGATGCCGGCCGAGCGGTGGGCGTGGGCCAGGTCGGCGGCCGCGGGCCCGACGACGACCGCGCCGGCGCCGAAGAGGTGGACGACGGCCGCGGCGTCCTTCTCGGGGACGGTGACGCCGCCGAGGATGACGACGAGCAGGTGTCCCTGGACGGCGCTGAGAGCGTCGAGACCGTGCTCGAGCGCGGTCCGTCGCACCTCGTCGAAGACGCCGGTGCCGGCGCCGTTCGCCTCGGCGGGGGCGGGCCCGACGACGACGGCGACCTCGCCGCGCGAGGACCAGCCGACGGCGCTGGCCCGGGAGAGCACCGACTCGTCGGTCTCGGCGCGCAGCACGGCGTCGACGGCGAGCGCCTCGAGCCGGGCGTCCCAGCGGCCGCGGACCTCGGCGGCGCGGGCGTAGACCTCGGCCGTGGCGAAGGCGACCTCACGTCCGTAGCGGAGGACGGCGGCGTGCACCTCGCCCAGCAGGTCGGGGTCGAGCAGCCGCTCGACGCTGCGCTCGACCTCGTCGATGGTGAGCTTGATCAGGTCGACGGTCTGGTGCAGGTCGATCACGCCGGCCATCGCGCGGGGCGCGACACCGAAGACCTGGAGCACGACGGCCTCGTCCTGGGGGTCGACGCCGCCCCCCTCGGCGAACCAGTCGACGAAGCCCTTGACGCCCGCCTGGACGATCATCCCGACCCACGAGCGCTCCTCGGCGGAGAGGTCGCGGAACCAGGGGCGGTCGGCCTCCATGCGGGCGATCGCGGCGGAGCCCAGCGAGCCGGACGCGGCGCGCAGCTGCTGGGTCGCGCTGGCGCGCGTCGAGCGACCGATCGGGGACATGACACCAGCGTAGGACCCGGTGAACACCCGGCGGCCCGGGTGTCGGCCCGGGGCCGGACGTGGTTGAATCGTCCACCATCTGCTTGCGGGAGGGGGCGCGCCATGACGGAGCCGGAGGACGACGTCCAGTACGTCACGCTGCACGGCAAGCGGCGCGCCTACGTCAAGAAGGGCTCCGGTCCCGCGCTCCTGCTGCTGCACGGCCTCGCCTGCGACCACACGACCTGGTCGCCGGTCATCGACCGGCTCGCCGAGCGCTACACCGTCATCGCCCCCGACCTGCTGGGGCACGGGCTCTCGGACAAGCCCCGCGCCGACTACACGCTCGGCGGCTACGCCAACGGCATGCGCGACCTGCTCACCGTCCTCGGCATCGACAAGGTGACCGTGGTCGGCCACAGCTTCGGCGGCGGGATCGCGATGCAGTTCGCCTACCAGTTCCCCGAGCGCACCCAGCGGGTGATGCTCGTCGCCACCGGCGGGCTCGGCCCCGAGGTGACCCCGCTCATCCGGCTGATCCAGGTGCCCGGCTGGTTCCGCGCCGTCGGGGTGCTGACGCTGCCCGGCATCCGGCACGCCGAGACGTTCGCGCTCCGCACCGCCGCGCGGTACGGCGACGTCGGCCCCCTGCGCAAGTACACCCGCGACCTCGACGAGGTCGCCGACATCGTCGAGTCCTGGAAGGACCGGCGCACCCGCTTCGCGATCCGGCACCTCGTGCGCGCGGTGATCGACTGGCGGGGCCAGATCGTCACCATGTCCGACCGGGCCTACCTGTCCGAGGCGATGCCGATGGCGGTCGTGTGGGGCGAGGACGACCAGGTGCTCCCGGTGCGCCACGCCGCCAATGCGGCCGAGCTCGCGCCCGACGTCCGGGTCGACCTGCTCGCCGACGCCGGGCACTTCCCGCACAAGAACCACCCCGAGGAGTTCGCCCGCATCCTCGACGAGTTCGTCTCGACGACCGAGCCGGCGTCGTACAACCGAGCGCGGTTCCGGCGGATGCTCAAGGCCGGCGTCACCGCGCCGCTCGGGCCGATGGCCGCGGTGGCCGTCGCCGAGGCGCGGGACGAGGCGAGCACCCCTGCCTGAGCGCCGCCGCCCGTGCTGACCACGCTGACGAGCGTCTTCTGCCTGCTCGCGGTCGTCCGGGCGCTGGAGGGCGTGCACTTCTTCAGCGCCGTCGCCGAGGGGATCATCGGGCTGCTGCGCAGCCGCCGCTCGCTGGTGCTCGGGCTGGTGCTGCTCACCCTGCTCGCGTCGATGCTCATCACCAACGACATGGCGCTGCTGACGCTGCTGCCGCTCACCGCGGTCACCCTGCGCGCCACCGGCAACGACGACCTGCTGGCGTTCGTCTTCGTGATGGAGACGGTCGCGGCCAACCTCGGCGGGATGATCACGCCCTTCGGCAGCCCCCAGAACCTCTACCTCTACCAGTACTACGCGCTCGGGATCGGTGACTTCCTGCGCATCATGGCGCTGCCGTTCGCCGTGTCCGTCGCGCTGATCGTGGTGACCTGCCTGTTCGTCCGCCGGACCCGGCACGAGCCGGTGGTCTTCCCGCACGAGGTCGCCTGGCGCCCGGCGCTGCTGCACCTGGTGCTGTTCGCCGTCACCGTCGCGATCGTGCTGCGGGTGCTGCCGTGGTGGGCCGGGATCGGGGTCGTCGCGGTGCTGCTCGTCGTCGACCGTGCGGCGCTGCTCAAGGTCGACTACCTGCTCATCGTCATCCTGGCGCTGTTCTTCGTGGTCGCCGAGGGGCTCTCCCGGGTGCCCGCGGTCGCGACCGCGCTCGGCGACCTGCTCGCCCACGACCCGCTGCTCGTCAGCACGCTGGCCAGCCAGGTGCTCTCGAACGTCCCGACCGCCGTCCTCGCCGCGCCGTTCACCGATGAGCACGCCCAGCTGCTCGTCGGCGTCAACATCGGCGGGGTCGGCACGATCATCGCGTCCCTGGCGAGCCTGATCACCCTGCGCCAGTACGCCGCGCTGCGGCCGGGGGAGGCGCGCTCGTTCCTCGGGCTGTTCACTGTCGTCAACGTGGGCTTCCTGGTCGTGCTCGTCGCCGTGATGCGCGGCGCCGTCGGGGCGGGCTGGGTCTAGGGGCCGATACTCCGGCGCTCCGCGCCCGGGCGATACGGTCGGAGGGTGGCCGAACTCCACGACCTGTCCGCGCTCGAGCAGGGTGCGCTGATCCGCTCCGGCGAGATCAGCCCCGTCGAGCTGACCGAGCACTACCTCGAACGTGCCGCGCGGCTCCCGCAGGAGTACGTCGACGGCGCCTTCGCCTTCCGCGACCCCGATGCCGCCCGGCTGCGGGCGCGCGAGGTCGCGGCCGTGGGTCCGGTCGGCGACGGCGCGTCGCCGCTGGCCGGCGTCCCGACGGCGATCAAGGACCTCAACCTGACCAAGGGCGTGCCCACCGCGTTCGGCTCGCCGGCGTTCGCGGGCTACGTGCCCGAGATCTCCGACGGCGTGACCCTCGCGATCGAGGACGCCGGGATGATCAGCCTCGGCAAGACGAGCACGCCCGAGTTCGGCTCGCCCTGCTACACCGAGCCCGAGGGCCGCCCGCCGGCCGTAACGCCGTGGGACACCACCCGGATGGCCGGGGGCTCCTCCGGCGGCGCCGCGGCCGCGGTCGCCGCGGGACTGGTGCCGGTCGCCCAGGGCTCCGACGGGGGCGGCTCGATCCGGATCCCCGCCGCCTGCTGCGGTCTGGTCGGCCTCAAGCCCAGCCGGGGCCGGATCAGCGGCTTCCCGATGTACGGCGACCCGATCGGCCTCGCCGTCGCCGGACCCATCGCGCGGACCGTCGCCGACGCCGCCGCACTCCTCGACGTGATGGCCGGGCGCCGCGCCGGCGACCCGTCCTGGGCCCCCGAGCCGAGCGGCGGCGCCTTCCTCGCCGCGACCGGTCGCGAGCCCGGCCGGCTGCGGATCGGCTGCTTCGACGAGCCCGTCATCGCCGACACCGACCTCGACCCCGAGGTGCGGCGCGCCTACGACGAGACGACCCGGCTGCTCGCGTCGCTCGGGCACGCCGTCGAGGACATCCCGGTCCCGCTCCCGCGCGAGGCCGTCGCCGACTTCGAGACCTGCTGGGCGGTGCTGACCGGGCTGTCCACGGTGCCGCTCGCGCCCGAGCAGCAGGCCACGCTGCGCCCGCTGACCCGCTGGCTGGGGGAGCGCGGGGCCGCCGTCTCGGGGCCGGAGTTCGGGCTCGCGATCGGGGCGCTGCGCCGGCACGCCGCCGAGGCGCTGGTCGCGCTGGCGCCGTACGACATCGTGCTGACGCCGACCGTCGCGACCCCGCCGCCGCTCGTCGGCGCCCTGCGCGACGACGCCGACCCCGCGGCCGACTTCGAGGCGCAGAAGCGCTACACGCCGTGGACCTCGGCCTGGAACGTGACCGGCATGCCCGCGATCTCGCTGCCGCTGCACCAGACGCCGGAGGGCCTGCCCGTGGGGATCATGCTCGCCGCGCGGCCGGCCGAGGAGGAGCTGCTGCTCTCGCTCGCGGCGCAGCTCGAGGCGGCGTTGCCGTGGAGGGACCGGCGGCCGCCGGTGTGGTGAGGGGGTGGTCGGCGCCGTCCGGCAGTTTCACCGCCTAGGCGGTGAAACTGCCGTCAGGACGCGCCGCCTCAGCCGAACCACCCCACCGCCGCCTCGACGAACGCGTCAGGCAGCAGCGAACCCGCCCCGTCCGGGACGACGGCGAGCACCGGCAGCCCGGTGACCCGCGGCAGGTCGTCGCGGTTGCAGCGCTCGGCGAGCCCGGGCGAGCAGGGCCAGGCGCCGATGACCACGCCGGCCGGCTCGACCCCGCGGGCACGGAGCGCGGCGACGGTGAGCTCGGTGTGGTTGAGCGTGCCGAGCCCGGCCCGGGCCACGACGACGACGTCGGCGCCGAGCGCGACGGCGAGGTCGAGGAGCGTGCCGTCGTCGAGGTCGAGCCGGACGAGCAGGCCACCGGCGCCCTCGACGAGCACGAGGTCGTGCTGGCCCGTGGTGGCCAGGTCGCGGACCCGGGCGGCGTGCTCGGCGACGGTCGGCAGCGTGGCGCCGGCCCGGCGGGCGGCGGTGTCGGGGGCCAGGGCCTCGTCGAGCGCGGCCAGCTCGATGACATCGGCGCCGGTGAGGGCGGCGACCGTGTCGACGTCGTGGGGGTCGGGGTCGGCGCCGCCGATCCCGGTCTGGACGGGCTTGACGACCAGCACCCGCTCGCCGATCCCGCGTGCCCGGGCGGCCAGCGCCGCGGTGGCGATCGTCTTGCCGACCCCGGTGTCGGTGCCGGTGACGACGACGATCCGGGCGGCGGTCACTGGTGCTCCTTGACCAGGGCGGCGAGGGTGGCGACGGCGCGCGCCCAGTCGTCGTCCGGGACGCCGGCGCTGGCGGTGATCCGCAGCCGGGAGATGCCGTCGGGCACCGACGGCGGCCGGAAGCAGCCCACTCGCAGTCCCGCGCCGAGCGCGGCGGCCTGGGCGGCGACGGCGGCCTGCGGCGACGACATCGGGACCGACAGGACGGCGCCCGCCGGTGCCGCCACGCCGAGGACGTCGGCCAGCTCGGCGACCCGGGCCCGGACCGTCGTACCGAGCTCGGGGCGGGCCCGCAGCGCGCGCAGGGCGGCCAGCGCCCCGGCGGTCGGCGCGGGTGCCAGGCCGGTGTCGAAGATGAACGGCCGGGCCCGGTTGACCAGGTGCTCGCGCAGCGCGGGAGAGCCGAGCACGGCGCCGCCCTGGGCGCCGAGCGACTTCGACAGCGTCGCGGTGACGACGACGTGGGGGAGGCCGGCGAGCCCGAGCGTGGCGACCAGCCCCGGGCCGTGCACGCCGAGGCCGTGGGCCTCGTCGACCACGAGCAGGGCGTCGTGCTCGGCGCAGAGCTCGGCGAGCTCGACCAGCGGCGCGGCGTCGCCGAGCACCGAGTAGACCGACTCGGCCAGCACGATGGTCCGCTCGCCGTCGGCCGCGGCGGCGACGAGACCGGCCCGGACCGCGTCGACGTCGCTGTGCGGGACGACGGTCAGCCGGGCGCGCGAGAGACGGACCGCGTCGACGAGCGAGGCGTGGATGTGGGCGTCCGAGAGGACCCGGGTGCCGCGGTCGGCGAGCGCGGTGACCACGGCGAGGTTGGCGTGGTAGCCGGTCGAGAGCACGAGCGCGGCCGGCTGGCCGAGGTAGTCGGCGAGCTCGCGCTCGAGCTCGTCGTGGATCCCCAGCGTGCCGGTGACCAGGCGCGAGGCGCTGGCGCCGGCCCCCCAGGCCAGCGCAGCGTCCGCGGCGGCCCGGCGGACGCCGGGGTCGCGGGCGAGACCGAGGTAGTCGTTGCCGGCCAGGTCGACGGCCGGGTCGTCGGCCGCGCGCGGGCGCAGCCGGCGGGTGAGCCCCGCGGCCTCGCGGGTGGCGGCCTGCTCGGCGAGCCAGGTCTCCCAGGCGCTCATCCGGCGCGCACCGCCGCGGTGATCCCGGCGAGGAGCCGGTCGAGCTCGTCGGGGCCGGTGACGTAGGGCGGCATCGCGTAGACCAGGTCGCGGAACGGGCGCAGCCACGCCCCGGCCGCGAGCGCCGCCTCGGTGGCCGCGATGACGTCGACCGGGTGGTCGAGCTGGACGACGCCCACCGCGCCGATCGTCCGGACGTCGCGCACGCCCGGCGTTCCGCGCAGGGGGGAGAGGCCGGCCGCGAGCCGGTCGCCGATCGCGCGCACGCGGCCCGCCCAGTCGCCGTCGAGGAGCAGGTCGATCGACGCACTGGCGACCGCGCAGGCCAGCGGGTTGCCCATGAACGTGGGCCCGTGCATGACGACGCCGGACTCGCTCGCGGAGATGCCCCGGGCCACCTCGTCGGTGGTGATGACGGCGGCGAGCGTGAGGTAGCCGCCGGTCAGCGCCTTGCCCAGGCACAGGACGTCGGGCGTGACGAGCTCGCTGACGAACAGGTGACCGGTACGCCCGAAGCCCGTCGCGATCTCGTCGAACACCAGCAGCAGGCCGTGCTCGTCGGCGATCTCGCGGAAGACCTGCAGGCACTCCGCGGGATAGGGGTGCATGCCGCCCGCGCCCTGCAGCAGCGGCTCGACGATGATCCCGGCCAGCTCGTGCGCGTGCCGGGCCGCGAGGGAGCGCAGTCCGGCGGCCCAGGTGGCAAGCTCCGGCGCCCCGGCGTCGTACGACGGGGGCTGGGGCCCGAAGATCTGGTCGGGGAGCAGCCCCGCCCACATGCTGTGCATGCCGCCGACCGGGTCGGTGACGCTCATGCAGTCGAAGGTGTCGCCGTGGTAGCCGCCGAGGACGGTGAGCATCCGGGTGCGCTCGGGGCGGCCGCGGCCGCGCTGGTATTGCAGCACCATCTTCATCGCGACCTCGACGCTCACCGAGCCGGAGTCGGCGAGGAAGACCCGCTCCAGCGGCTCCGGCGTGATCTCGACGAGCCGGCGGCCCAGGCCGACGGCCGGCTCATGGGTCAGCCCGCCGAACATCACGTGGCTGAACCGGCCGGCCTGCTCGGTGAGCGCGGCGTCGAGCGCCGGGTGCCGGTAGCCGTGGATCGCCGACCACCACGACGCCATCCCGTCGACCACCCAGGCGCCGTCGACCTCCAGCTCGCAGCCGCGCGCCGCGGTGACCAGGTGTGCGGGCGTCGGCGCGGTCATCGACGTGTAGGGATGCCAGAGGTGCTCGCGGTCGAAGGCGAGCACCGCGTCGGTGGCGGTGAGGGTCATGGCGCTCAGGCGTTCGCCGCGACCTCGGTGCCCGCGCCCCGGCGCCGGATGGCCGGGTCGTGCTCGGTCGCCTCGGCCGCCGGGTCGAGCGCGTCCTCGGCACCGAGGATGACGAAGCCGTTGTCGCGGATCATCTCGATGTCGGCCTTCGCCTCCTGGCCCTCGGAGGTGAGGTAGTCGCCGAGGAAGATCGAGTTCGCGACGTGCAGCGCGAGCGCCTGGAGCGAGCGCAGGTGCATCTCGCGGCCGCCGGCGATCCGGATCTCCTTGTCGGGGCACACGAACCGCGCCATCGCGAGGATCTTGAGGCAGCGGGTGGGGGAGAGCTCCCAGGTGTTCTCGAACGGCGTCCCGTCGAAGGGCATGAGGAAGTTGACCGGGATCGAGTCGGAGTCGAGCGCCTTGAGCGCGAACAGCGCCTCGACCAGCTGTTCGTCGGTCTCGCCGAGCCCGGCGATCAGGCCCGAGCAGGGGGAGAGGCCGGCGGACTTGGCCCTGCCGATGGTCTCGACCCGGTCGTCGTACGTGTGGGTCTGGACGATCGTGTCGTGGTGCGACTCGGCGGTGTTGATGTTGTGGTTGTACGCGTCGACGCCCGCCTCCTTGAGCCGCTCGGCCTGGCCGTCCTTGAGCAGGCCGAGGCAGGCGCAGACCTCGACGTCCGGGTACTCGTCCTTGAGCGCCTCGGTCATCTCGGCGACCTTCTCGATGTCGCGGTTGGACGGCCCGCGACCCGACGACACCATGCACACCCGGGTCGCGCCTCCGCGCAGGCCGGCGCCGGCCTGCTGGAGGGTCTCGTCCTTGGAGAGCCAGGAGTACTTGAGGATCGGCGCGTCCGAGCCGAGCGCCTGGGAGCAGTAGTTGCAGTTCTCGGGGCACAGCCCGGACTTGAGGTTGACCAGGTAGTTGACCTTGACCGTGTTGCCGAAGTGCTCCCGCCGCAGCCGCCCGGCCGCCGCGACGAGGCCGACCAGGTCGGCGTCGGGGGCCCGGAGGACGGCGAGGGCGTCGGCCTCGGAGGCGGCGCCACCCGCCAGGATCGTGGTGGCCAGCTGGTCGAACTGCGCGCTCATCGGTGACTCCCTGGTGCGGTGGGCAGGCTTCCTGAACAGTGTTCAGGTTGCTCAGGATAGCGGCGCGGCGCCGGTTTGGGGAGTCGTGTGCCCGAGAACCCGGACATCTGCCTTCTCAGGCACGCGACCCCGCGCGGAGCGCGCGGGCCAGGGCGTCGAGCTCCGGATCGGCGGCGAGAGCGCGGCGGGCGCGGTGCAGCCGGACCCGCGCCGTCCCCGGGCGCACCCCCAGGGTGACCGCCAGCTCGGCCGGGGTCAGCCGCTCCCACTCGACGAGGAGCAGCACCTCGCGCTCGGCGGGGGAGAGGCGGTCGAGGGCCGCCCGGACCGCCTGGCGGCGGGCCTCGCCCGCGTCGGCCGGGGCCTGCTCGGGCCGGCTCGCGAGCTCGGTGACGGTGGCGTCCTCCCGGCCCTGGCGCCGGGCCTCGGCGAGCAGCAGGCGGCGCGCGACGCCGTACAGCCAGGCCCGGCGGAGCATCGGTGCCGGCAGGTCCCCGCGGCGGCGCCACGCGGTGGTGAACACCTCGGCGACGACGTCCTCGGCGTCGGCCGTCGTCCGGCGCCGGACGTAGCCGAAGAGCTCGGGAGCCGTCGCGCGGTAGAGCTCCTCGAACTCGCCGGCGGTCAGGATGCGCGCCACGTCAGCGCCCCGGTCCGTCGGAGGGGAGCGCCTGCGGGAAGTCCGGCATGAGCGCCGGGCCGAGGCAATTGGCGTGGGCGGCGAGGCTGGCGGCGAGCGCGTCGACGTCCCCGGCGGCCACGGCCCGGGTGACCTCGCGCAGGTAGTAGTACTGCGTCGGGTCGGCATGCACCTCGGTGGTGGTCACGCCCGTGTCGGCGTCGTACACGTCCATCGTCGCCATGCTCGTGGCCTGGCGGGGGTCGAGGTCGGTGATCGCCGGCCAGGTCCGCGCGGTGACCAGGACCGCGGCCGCCTCGTCGCGCAGCGCGGTGTCGCCGGCGTCGATCGCACGCTTCCAGGTGTTGGACCACGCGCACACCGCGAAGATCGCCGTCCAGCCCCGGATCGCGCCGGTGCTGACGGACGTCGTACCCGGCTCCGCGCCGCCACCGCGCCGGGCGTCCTCGACGTGGCTGTCGAGCGCGATCCGCCGCGCCGCCGCGGTCGGGAACCGGATGTCGCGGGTCTCCTCCTCGATCACCTCGGCGTAGTCCGCGCCGGCCGGGTCGAGGTGCTCGCCCGGCCCTCCGAGCCGCAGGTCCTCGGCGTCGGCGGCGCTCCGCCCGGTCCGCGCGCCCCAGCCGTCGGCCGCCGCCAGGCCGGCCGGCACGGCGAGCGCCGCCGCGGCGACTCCCGCCGCGATCAGCCGGCGACGACGGCGTCGCGGGGGCGGGGCGTCGTCCATCCGGGCGCGGACGACGTTCCAGGTGCGGGCCAGCGCGGCGGGGTCGGCGCCGTCCACCTCGGGCGCGGTGTCGGTGACGAGCCGGGTGTGCTCGTCGGTCCAGGGCAGCGGGTCCATCTCGTCCTCCGGGGTCGGGGGTCAGCCTCCACCACGGATGTGTCGGTGCGTTACCGGACGCGCGGCTCAGTCGTCACCGAGCCCGCGCGCGTGGAGGGCGTCGCCGGTGGCGCGCGCGTGCGCGACCACCCGGATCACCAGCGGCGTGAGGTACGCGCGCGGGTTGCGCTCGAGGCCGCGGGCGCGGGCGGCGTCCCGGGTCTCGCCGGCGATGGCGAGGGTGAGGGGGATGCCGCGGATCATCAGCGAGAACGCGAGGGCCACGAGCTCGGGGTTCACGCCGAAGCGGCGGAACGGCCCCAGCCACCGGGTGATCGCGTCGACCATCCGCTCGACGGAGGTGGTCGTGGTGAAGACGGTCGCCAGCAGCAGGAGCGCGACGAGCGCGCCGACCACGACGAAGGCGTGCTCGCCGCCCCGCTGCCAGGTCTGGTACGCCGCCAGCAGGGTCATCGCGACGAGCACTCCGCGCAGCGCCCGGGCCGCGCGGCGCAGGCGGACGCCGGCGACCACGCAGCCGGCGACGGCGAGCACGAGCAGCCCGATCGTGGTGGGCACGCCGCGGAAGCTGACGGCGACGATGCTGAGCACGAGCAGGCCCAGCAGCTTGGCGCCGACGGGGAGCTGGTGGAAGACGGAGGTCCCCGGCTGGTAGTCGCCGAGCGGGCTGGCGGTCATCGGGCTCAGCCGGCGCTCGCGCGGTAGTGGGCGACCACCTCGTCCGGGGCGCCGTCGGCGACGACGGTCCCGTCGTCGACGAGCAGGACCCGGTCGCAGCGCAGGGCGAGGTCGAGGTCGTGGGTGGCGAGGACCAGCTGCTGGGGGAGGCCGAGCAGCAGGTCGCCGATCATCCGGGCGTTGCGCAGGTCGAGGAGCGTCGTCGGCTCGTCGGCGACGAGCACCGCGGGGTCGGTGGCCAGGACGCCGGCCAGGGCGAGCAGCTGGCGCTGGCCGCCGGACAGCGTGTGGACGCTGCGGTCCGCCAGCTCCTCCAGCCCGTACGACGCGAGCACGCCCCGCGCCGCGTCGGCCCGCTCCTCGCGGCCGCGGACCTGGTGGCGCAGCGAGAGGGCGACGTCCTCGACGACGGTGGGCATCACGAGCTGGGCGCTGGGGTCGGTGAAGACGAAGCCGACCCGGCGGCGTACCTCGCGGCCCTTCTTGGCCACGTCGAGCCCGTCGACGACGACCCGGCCGGAGGTCGGCTCGACCAGCCCGTTGACCAGCCGGGCGAGCGTGGACTTGCCCGAGCCGTTGGGGCCGACGAGCGCGATCCGCTGCTCGGTGAGGTCGAGCGTGGTCTCCCGGAGGACGGTGACCTCCGGGACCGGCCCACCGGGCGTCGCCGCGCGGACGACGACCCGGTCGAGCTCGATCCGGCTCACGCGGACTGCGTCGCCGGCTCGTCCGTGGTGGTCGCGGGGGAGCGACGCGCGGCGAGGTCGGGGAACGCCCGGTGCACGGCGGTCGCAATGAGCGCCATCACGACGTTCTTGGCGATGTCACCGGGGAAGTAGGCGGCGTCGAAGCTGAACGCCTCCTTGAGGCTGAGGTCCGCGCGCCAGGCGAGGTTGAGCGGACCGAGCGTGTGCACGAAGACGAAGCTGCTGAGCAGGCCGCAGGTGAAGACGAGCGTGAACTGCGTAGCGTTGCGGTGGTTGCGGTAGACGAGGTAGCCGCACAGCGCCGCGGCCAGCGGGAACGCGACGAGGTAGCCGGCCGTCACGCCGCTGTAGTGCGAGATCCCGGACGCGCCGCCGGAGTAGATCGGCAGCACCAGGCCGGCGACGAGGTAGAGCACGACGCTGAGGAAGCCGCGCACCGGGCCGAGCACGGCTCCGGTGAGCAGCACGCCGAACGTCTGCAGCGAGTACGGGACGCCGACGCCGGTCTTGATGTCGGGCAGGATGGCGCACACCGCGATGAGGGCGGCGAAACCGGCGATCAGGGCGACGTCGGTGGTGGGCGTACGGCGGGTCATCGGGGTCCCTCTCGGGCCGGGAGCGCGGCGGTCGCGCAGACTGAACGGTGTTCAGGTTAAAGTGGCCTCTCGACAACGGTCAAAGTGGGAGGGCGGATGAGGTACCGCAGGGCGGACGTCGTGGAGCGCGCGATCGAGGTGCTCGACGCCCACGGTCTCGACGCACTGTCGATGCGCCGCCTGGCCACCGACCTCGGCGTCCAACCCGGTGCGCTCTACCACCACTTCACCAACAAGGACGCGCTGCTCTCCGCGATCGCCGACGAGATCCTGCGCCGCGGCAGCCGGCCGGCCGAGATCGCCGCGTGGGACGCCGAGGTGCAGCTGCTCTGCGTCGGGCTGCGCGACGCGATGCGCCGGCACCGCGACGGCGCGGTGCTCATCGCGCAGGTCAACCGGGCCGACGCGGAGGCGCTGGAGCGGCCGCTGCGCGCCGCCCTCGAGCGGGCCGGCGCCGACCCCGACCTCGCCCGCGTCGGTGCCCGCACGCTCGTCCGCTTCGTGCTCTCCCACGAGGACGACGAGCCGGCGGACTTCGGGATGGCGCTCGCGCTGGTGCTCGACGGGCTGCGCGCGCGCCTCGGTTGAGCGTCGTACCGGACAATTCGGTCGCGATCGGGCCGAGATCACGACCAGATCGTCCGGTACGACGGTGATCGGGCGCCTCTCGTTATCGTTGCGGTAACACCGAGGAGGCACTGTGGACGACATGGCACCGAAGACCCAGAAGCCGGTGACGGTCGTGCTGTTCGGCGCGACCGGCGACCTCGCACGACGCAAGCTGCTGCCCGGGATGCTGCACCTGTTCGAGACCGGGCTGCTGCCGCAGCTGCAGATCGTCGGCACCTCGCTCGACGAGCACACCACCGAGACGTTCGTGGAGTTCGTGCACGAGGCCGTGATGGAGTTCTCCGGCGACGACGGCGACATGGCGGCCTGGCCGGAGTTCTCGAAGCTCCTGCACTGGGCGCCCGGCGCCGAGGGGCCGGCGGGACTGCGGTCCGCCGTCGAGAAGGCCGAGTCCGCCTGGGACGGCGACCGGGTCCGCCTCCACTACCTCAGCGTGCCGCCCAAGGCCGCGCTCGCGGTGGTCAAGACGCTCGACGACGCCGACCTCGCGGCCGGCAGCCGGATCATCATGGAGAAGCCGTTCGGCGTCGACCTCGACTCGGCCAAGAAGCTCAACGCCGAGCTGCACAAGACCTTCGACGAGTCGCAGATCTACCGGATCGACCACTTCCTCGGGAAGGAGGCGGCGCAGAACATCCTCGCGTTCCGGTTCGCCAACGGCCTCTTCGAGCCGATCTGGCACCGCAACAACATCGACCACGTCCAGATCGACGTCCCCGAGGAGCTCGGGCTCGAGCAGCGCGCCGACTTCTACGAGTCCACCGGCGCCTACCGCGACATGGTCGTCACCCACCTCTTCCAGGTGCTCGCCTTCACCGCGATGGAGCCCCCGACGTCGCTCGACCCGTCGGCCATCAACGACGAGAAGAACAAGGTCTTCCGCTCGCTGCTGCCGATCGACCCGGCCAACGTCGTCCGCGGCCAGTACGACGGCTACCGCTCCATCGCCGGCGTCGCGCCCGAGTCCGAGACCGAGACGTTCATCGCGCTCAAGTGCTACATCGACAACTGGCGCTGGGCCGGCGTCCCGTTCTACCTGCGCACCGGCAAGCGCCTCGCCGAGGGCGCGCGGATCATCTCGATCGCGTTCAAGGAGCCGCCGCGCTCGATGTTCCCCCACAACTCCGGCGTCGGCGACCACGGCCCCGACCACCTCACCTTCGACCTGGCCGACAAGGCCAAGATGTCGCTGTCGTTCTACGGCAAGCGGCCCGGTCCCGGCATGAAGCTCGACAAGCTCTCCATGCAGTTCGCGATGACCGACACCACGTGGGCCGGCTCGGTGCTCGAGGCCTACGAGCGGCTCATCTACGACGCCGCGCGCGGCGACCAGACGCTCTTCACCTCGGCGGCCGGCATCGAGCGGCTGTGGGAGGTCTCCGCCCCGCTCCTCGAGAACCCGCCGGTGGTCCGGCCCTACCGCCAGGGCAGCTGGGGTCCGAACCAGATCCACCAGCTGATCGCGCCGTACGCGTGGCGGCTGCCGTTCGAGCGTGGGTGGCGCAACCCGAACGCGATGGGTGGCTGAGCGGGGTCCGATGAGGGCCGCGCTCGCCGCCATCGCAGCCGCCGTGGGTCTGCTCGCCGCGGGCTGCGGCGGCGGGGACCGCACGGCGTCTCCGTCGGCTCCGTCGGCCGTGGGGGTGACTGCCGCGTCCGACATCGTCCTCCCGCTCGACGGCTACGTCCTCGACGGTGCCGAGGTCCGCGACGTCGCGCGGGCCCGGGCCGCGCTGCTCGACGAGTGCGTCCTGCGCTACACCCAGGTCCACCACGTCCCGGAGGTCGCGACCGGGGTGACGCCGGCGTTCTCGCCGTACCGCTTCGGCCTGGTGGGCACGGCGAGCGCGCGCGAGCACGGGTACCACGATCCCGCCGACGAGCTGAGCGAGAGCTTCGCCGCGGCCCATCCGGTGCGGGTGCCGCCCGGGCGCCCGACGGCGTCCTACCTGCTCGACGGCGACGTCCCGGCCGGCGTGAAGCGGCCGCTCGATCCCGGGGGTGCCGCGTTGCCGGACGACGGCTGCGCCGGTGAGGCCGAGGCGTTCCTCGGTGGCACGGTTGCCGAGAACGAGTTCGCCGAGCGTGCGGTCACCGCGATCGAGGAGGCGGAGCGCGCCGATCCGCGGGTCCGCGCGGCGATCGGGGACTGGGCGGACTGCATGAAGGACGCCGGCCACGACTACGCCAACCCCCTCGACCCCGTCGTCGAGTACGGCGGCGCGAGCGCGGTCACCGAGCGCGAGCTCGCGGTCGCTCGAGAAGACGCCGACTGCCGGGTCGCGACGTCGTACGTCGAGCGCCGGGTGGCGGTCCTCGCTGAGCTGCAGCAGCGCTCGCTCGACGCCGACACCGACCGGTGGGAGGCGCACCGGGCGGCGCTCGCGGAGCGGGTCCGGAGGGCGCGCGGCTACCTCGACCTCGACGCGGCGAGCGGCCGCGCCGAGGGTGAGGCGCAGGTGCCGGCTCCCTAGCGGACGACGGCCTCGCTGTACCCCCGCGGCCCACCCAGCAACGTACGACGCGACACCGGCACCCGCCCGTCGACGTCGGTGACGCCGAGCTCGACGGCCAGCTCGGCACCTATGAGCGCGCGCCCCGAGCGCGCGAGCTTGGCGTCGGCCGGGACGGCGTCGAGCGCGGCGATCGCGCGGCCGGTGAGCTCGGGGTGCTCCATGATCGGCAGCGAGGCCTCGTAGAGGGTCGGGTCGGCGTCGACGACGCGCATGGTGCGCTCGGTGCGCAGGAGTCCCGGCCACAGGGAGACGACGGTGACGCCGCGGCCGTCGAGGTCGACGGCCATGTCGTGGGTCATCTTGTCGACGCCCGCCTTGACCGCGCCGTACGCCGGCCCGTGCAGGTAGCAGGTCGCCCCGAAGCCGGAGATGTTGACGACGAGCGGTGCCCGCTCCGCCGACGCGAGCAGCAGGGGAGTGGCGTGCCAGGTCGTCGTGTACGTCGAGCGCAGCCCGACGTCGAACATCATCACCGCGTCGAGCGGCTTCTCCCAGAAGCCGCCGCCCGCGGTGACCTCGTCGGGCACCGCGAACGCGTTGTTGACCAGCACGTCGAGCCGGCCCTGCTCCGACCGGACCTGCGCGACGAGCGCCGCGACCGCGTCGTCGTCGCGGTGGTCGCAGGCGACGGCGACGCCGGTGCCGCCGCGCTCGGTGACCAGGCGGGCGGTCTCGCCGACGGTGCCGCCGAGGTCGTGCGCGCCGGGGTCGACGCTGCGGCCGGTCACGTAGACGACGTACCCGGCGTCTCCGAGGGCGAGGGCGATGCCCTTGCCGAGCCCCCGGCTGGCTCCGGTGACGACGGCGACGCGGCGGTCCTGCGAGTTCGGCACGGCTCGGCTCCTCCTAGATGACGCCGGAACGGCGCAGCGAGGCTACCCGGTCGTCGCCGTAGCCGAGCTCGGCGAGCACCTCCTCGGTGTCCGCGCCGACCTCGGGTGCCCGGCGGGGTGGGCGGCGCGGCTCGCCGACGACGTTGACGGGCGAGGGCAGCAGGTCCGCGCCGTGCTCGGCCGCGGGCCACCACGCCATCCGGTGCGCGAACTGGGGGTCGCGGCCGATGCCCTCGGCGTCGTTGACCGGGGCGATGGGGCAGTCGATGGCCAGGCCGAGCTCGACCCACTCCGCGGTGGTCCGGGTGGCGAACAGGTCGCGCAGCTCGGCGCGCAGGTCGCGGTCGCCGGTGGCGTGGTCGCCGTACTGCTGGCCCTCGCGGCCCTCGAAGAGGTCCATCCGGTCGCAGGCCACGCAGAAGTTGCGCCAGAACTCCTGCTCCGAGGCCTGGAAGAGCACGTGCCCGTCGGCCGAGCGGTAGTACTGGTAGCGCACGGCCTCCTCCATGCCCCCCGGTCCGGGACGACGGCGGGCGCCGTCGTCGGCCGGGTTGCCGGTGACCTCGGGCTCGGGCCGCTCGTAGGCGCGGTGGCCCTCGATCGGTAGCCAGTTGCTGAACGCCGCGGCGTCGCTCTGCGAGATGTCGAGATGGCACCCCACACCGGTACGGCGTGCCCGCAGCACCGCGGACACCGCCGCGAGCGCGCCCCAGAGCGGCCCGACCTTGGTGCCGGTGCCCGTGTGCTCCGGGATGTAGGTGAAGCCGCGGTCGTCGACCGCAGGGGTGGCCAGTCCGGCCCAGGCGTCGAAGCCGACGCCGTGGGAGGGAAGGTCGCGGTAGGGGCCGTCGATCCCGAAGCCGGACAGGGAGCAGAGCACGACGGCGGGGTTGACCTCCCGCAGCCGGTCGTAGCCGAGGCCGCGCCGCTCCAGGGCGCCCGGGCGCATCCCCTCGACGACGACGTCGGCGTCGCGGACGAGGTCGAGGAACACCTCGGGTCCCTCGGGCGTGCGCAGGTCGAGCCGGATCGAGCGCTTGCCGCGGTTGACGTGCCAGTGCAGGAGCGAGTGCCCCTCGACGATCGGCCAGCCGAGCCGGCGGATGTAGTCGCCGCCCGGGGGCTCGACCTTGATGACGTCGGCGCCCAGGTCGCCGAGCGTCATGGCGAGGGCGCCGGGTTCGAGCAGGGTGCACTCGACGACGCGGACGCCGTCCAGCAGCGGGGTGTCGTGGTTCACGAGATCCTCTCGGTCAGGGCTGCCGGCCGGTACGCAGCGGCGACAGCGGGGCCGCGCACACCAAGGTGCGCTGGTCGGACGTGACGAGGCCGGCGGTGCGCTCGCGCCACCGGTCGATGGCGGGGCCGTGGTCGAGGAGCTGCTCGATCTCCGCCCAGCGCGGCCAGTCCGGGACCGACCACAGGACGATCACCTCGCTGTCGGAGACCATCGCGGTCCGGTAGGCGCCGGTCAGCCCGAGGCCGGCGCCGAGGGCCGGCTCGAGCCACTCGTCCGCGAGGAGCGCGAGGTACTCGCGCGCGGTCCCGCGGCGCAGGGTGACCACCTCGTGCAGGTGGCACACGGCGGGCGGGAGGTCCGCGCAGAGCGTCTCGATGTCCGGGCTGTAGTCGGCCGGGAGCAGGATCCGGTCCCGCCCGCCCGACCGCAGCTCGGCGGCCGCCGACCACCACCGCGCCAGGGTGGGGTCCTGGAGCGTGTCGTGCGAGAGCTCGTGGGCGAAGTTGGCGGCGAGGCCCTCCCAGCCGTCGAGCTCCCACAGGTTGACCACGGTCGGCCACCGGCCGGTGCTGCCGACCGTCGCCCACACGCCGAAGCAGCGCATCCCGCGCTCACCGCGCGCGGCGGCGTCCCAGCCCGACGTCATGTGGGTCATGTAGTCGGCCCGGCGCGGACCGAGGATGTCGATCTCCTCGTGGATGTAGATCGCGCTCATCGAGGCGGGCTACTTCGCGAGGTCGGCGTCGATGACCTCGTCCTCGGGCAGCGGGTCGGAGTAGACGAGCACGCCCTTCTGCCGGGCGTACGTCGCCTGGTAGCGGTCGGTCAGACCGGCCGGGTAGGCCAGGTCGGGCGGGAACACGAGCTCGGGCAGCTTGTCGAGCTGGTCCTCGGAGATCTCGAGCTGCTCGATCAGCGCGGCCCGCACCTCGGGGTCGTCGTGGTAGGCGCCCTGGAGGTGGTCGGCGACCGCGCTGCGCATGCCGGCGAGCAGGCGGGCGCCCTTGTCCCGGTCCTTCTCCAGCAGAGTCGGGCCGAAGAGCACCGCACCCATGGTGATGTCCTCCGGCTGCCCGAACGCGAACGTGAGGTCGTCGGACTTCTCCGCCTCCAGCCAGACCGGGTCGGAGAGCCAGCCCGCCTTGACCGCGCCGCTCTCCAGCGCGACCAGGATGTCGGTCGCGCCCATGGTCTGGAACTTCACGTCCTCGGCGGAGACACCGCTGCGCTCGAGCTCCTCCTCCAGCACCATCGAGACCGGCGCACCCGCGCCGACGGCGGTCGCGACGGTCTCGCCGCGGAGCTTCTCCGGGTCGAAGGTGCCGCCCGGCGCGAGGTCCTTGCTGACCCACAGGCCCGAGCGGCTGTTCTCCGGCGGGAACATGCCCGGGGCGACGATCTTGATCGGCGAGCCGCCGGAGACGGCGTTGAAGAACGCCGCGCTCGGGGCGCTGAAGACGGCGTCCACCTCGCCGGTGGCGAGCAGCACCATCGCGTCGCTGGGCGCGGCGGTGACGATCTCGACGTCGAGGTCCTGGTCGGCATAGCTGCCGAGCTCCATGCCGACGAGCAGCGGCGCGAAGGCCTCGAGCTTGGCCGAGATGGCGACCTTGACGGTGTTCTTGTCGTCGGAGTCGTCCGACGAGCCGCAGCCGGCGAGCAGGACGCCGGCCAGGAGCCCGGCGACGGGCAGGGCGAGCTTTCGGTTCAACACTTCGGTTCCTTTGCAGAGGTGAGGGGAGGGGGCGCGGTCAGCGGCGGTTCGCCGGCTGCGCCCAGGGCAGGAGCCGCCGTCCGAGCGCGGTGACCAAGGTCGTGCAGAGCAGCCCGAGAAGAGCGATGACGCAGATGCCGACGTACATCGGCCGGGCCTGGAAGAGCGACCAGCTGTGCCAGATCCGGAAGCCGACGCCGCTGCTGCCCTGGACGAACTCGGCGCCGACGATGACGAGGATCGCGACGCCGACCGAGAGCCGGAGCGCGACGAAGAGCTGGGGAAGGAAGGCGGGCCACAGCACGTGGCGGAACATGTCCCACCGGCTCGCGCCGAACGCGCGGGCCGCCTCGCGGTAGCCCTCCGGGATGGCCGTCACGCCGGCCATGCAGGTGATCCAGGTCGGGAAGAACACCGACAGCGCGACCAGCAGGACGAGCGGCGTCTCACCGAGCCCGAAGATGAGCAGGAGCAGCGGGAGCAGCGCGAGCTTGGGCACGCTATAGAGGGCCGAGAGGAACGGGTCGAAGGCGGCCCGGGCCAGCCCGGACAGGCCGAGCGCGAGGCCCGCGGCGGCGCCGGCGGCGGACCCGGCGACGAAGCCGACCACCACGCGGCGCAGGGTCGCGCCGAGGTCGTCGAGCAGGACGCCGCTGCGGATCATGTCACCGGCGGTCGACACGATCATCGTGGGTGCGGGGAAGAAGCGCACCGGGATGGCGCCCGTCCGCGCGGCGATCTCCCAGGCGACGAGCACCAGCAGCGGGGTGAGGACGGCGAGCGCCCGCTCCAGGCGGCGGCGCCGGCGGGCGGTGCGGACCGGGTCGATCTCGGCGGCGGTGGGCCGGACCGTCAGCGTGGCGCTCATGCCGGGCTCCCGCCGTCGAAGGTGCGCGAGACCTCGTCGCGCAGCAGCGACCAGAGCTGCTGCTCCAGCGCGGCGAACGCCGGCTCGCCACGGGTCTCCGCGGACCGCGGCCGGGGGAGCGGCACCGGCAGGTCGGCGAGGATCCGGCCGGGCCGGGCGGACATGACGACGACTCGGTCGCCCAGGAGGATGGCCTCCTCCAGGCTGTGGGTGACGAACACGACCGTGCGGCGGTCGGCCTGCCACAGCGCCAGGAGCTCCTCCTGGAGCACCGTGCGCAGCTGGGCGTCGAGGGCCGCGAACGGCTCGTCGAGCAGCAGCACCTCCGGCTCGACCGCGAGCGCCCGGGCGATCGAGACGCGCTGGCGCATGCCGCCCGAGAGCGTCGCCGGGTAGGCGTCGGCGAAGTCCGCGAGCCCGAGCCGGGTGAGCCAGGAGTCGACCGTCCGGGTGGCCTCGGCGCGGGGGACCCCGGCGACGTCGAGGCCGAAGCGGACGTTGGCGCGCACCGACTTCCAGGGGAAGATCCCGTAGTCCTGGAACACCATCGCGGTGGGCGTGCGGCCGGTGCCGTCGTGGTGGACGAGGACCTCGCCCTCGCTGGGGCGGTGCAGCCCGGCCATCATCCGCAGCAAGGTCGACTTGCCGCAGCCCGAGGGGCCGACCAGGCACACGAACTCGCCCTGGCGCACGGTGAGGTCCACGCCGTCGAGGGCGATGACCGCGTCCCGGGTGCCGTACCTCTTGGCGACGCCGCGGACCTCGATCGCGGCGGCGCCGGTGGCGGCGGGATCGGTGGTGGGGGACAAGGTGGCTCCTGGGGTGCTCATGCGACGGCTCCGGCGTTCTCGTGCGGGTCGGGGATCGAGGCGAGCGCGTCGACGGCGACGACGCGGTCGGGCAGGACGATGAGGGGGTTGATGTCGAGCTCGGTCACGACGCCGTCGGCGGCGAGCTGCTGGACGGCCATCACGACGTCGACGAGGGGCTCGAGGTCGACCGGCGGCGCGCCGCGGAAGCCCGTGAGGAGCGCCGATCCGGTGAGCTCGTCGATCATCCGGTGCACCTCGGGACGGTCGAAGGGCGGCACCCGGAAGGAGACGTCGCGGTAGACCTCGACGGCGACGCCGCCGACCCCGAGCATCACGGTCGGGCCGAAGACCGGGTCGGGCGCGATGCCGACCACCATCTCGACACCGCCGTGCACCTGCTCGCTCACCAGGACGCCGGCCAGCTCGCGGCCCGGCAGGTCCGCGACGATCCGCTCGAAGTCGGCCACGACGGCCCGGCCCTCGGCGGCGTCGGCGATCCCGAGCCGGACCAGCCCGTGCTCGGACTTGTGGGCCAGCCCGTCGACGACCGCCTTGACGACGACCGGACCGCCCTGGTCGTCGATCGCGCGGGCCGCCTCGTCGGCGCCCGCGCACAGTGCGTCCCGCGAGACCGGGACGCCGTGCGCGGCCAGCAGGCGCTTGGCGTCGAGCTCGGTGAGCTGGCGCCCCGGCCCGGCCAGGGCCGGCGGCGGGTCGGGGACGACCGGCAGCTCGTGGGCCCGCTCGCGGAAGTCGAGGTGGTCGGCCAGCGCCCGGATCGCGGCGACGCAGTTGCCGAACGTGCGGAAGACGGGGAGCTGCGAGCCGAGGAGCACCCGGCGGTAGGCGTCCTCGGTGCCGGAGGGGGAGCCCCAGACGACGCAGATCGGCTTGTCCGTCGTCTCGGCGACGGCGACGAGGTCGGCCACGAGCGTGTCGCTCATCGGCGGGAAGGCGCCGGTGATGGGGACGACGAGGATGCCGACGGCCGGGTCGGCGAGGATCGTCTCGAGGATCCGCCGCCCCCGCCAGTCGCCGACGGGGTGGCCGCCGTTGTCGACGGGATTGCTCACCCGCAGGTAGTCGGGGATCCACTGGCGCAGGGCGGTGACGGTCTCGGCACTCAGCTCGGGGAGGTCGATCCCCGCGGCGCCGAGCAGGTCGGCCATGTGCGCGCTCGTGCCGCCGCTGATCGCGTAGACGCAGACGCCGGCGTGCGGCGGGTCGCCTGCCCGGGCGAAGAGCGCGGCCGTGTCGAGGAGCTCGTCGAGACCGTCGACCCGGGCGATGCCGTACTGGCGCATGACCGCCGAGGCGACGTCGTCCGCGCCGGCCAGGTGGCCGGTGTGGGACATGGCCCAGGAGCGACCGAGCTCGGTCCGGCCCACCTTGACCGCGACCAGGGGGACGCCGCGGCGGGCGGCGGCGCGCGCGGCCCGGCGGAACGCCGTCCCGTCGGCGAATCCTTCGAGGTAGAGGGCGATCGCGCCGGTGTCGTCCTCGTGCGCGAAGTAGTCGACGAAGTGGGCCGCGTTGAGGTCGGCCTCGTTGCCGGTCGGCGCCCAGTGGCTGAACCGGATGCCGAGCTCCTGGCCCTGGAAGACCGGGCGGCCCTGGTGGCCGCTCTGCGTGATCAGCGCGATGGGCCGGCCGGGCAGGTCGGTGCGGAACTCCTCGAAGAGGTTCATGTTGGTGTTGGGCCCGAGCGCCCGGACCCCCGCCGCGCGCAGCGAGCGGACGAGCTCGGCCTGGCGCCGCTCGCCGTCGGGCCCGGTCTCGGCGTACCCGGCCGCGAAGAGGACGACGAACCCGACGCCCTTCGCGGCGATCCCGGGCAGCACCGAGTCGACGTCGCCGATGAGCACGATCGCGACGTCGACCTGGCCGGGCACGTCCTCGATCGAGCGGTACGCCGTCCGGCCGTCGACGACCGCGCGCCGCGGGTGGACCGGCACCGCCTCGGCACCGACGCGCTCCGCCCACCCGGCGACCCGGCGCCAGTTGAGCGTCGTCGGCCGCCCCTCGGCGTCCGAGGCCCCGATCACCGCCACCCGTTCCGGACGAAACAGCGCGTCGAGGTCGACGCTCGCGCGGTCGATGTGGTCCATCCAACACTCCTTTGGCGAAGCAAATGCTTGGTTCGGCGGGTAGCGTCAGGGTTTACTAACGATCGTTAGTCTGTCAAGGCTCTTAGGATGCGGAGTCCCATGAACGACGAGATGTCACGACGGCGCGGCCGACCGCCCGGCAAGCCGGAGACGAACCCGGCCGAGCGGATCCTCGACGCCGCCGCCGAGTCCTTCGCGACCCACGGCAGCCGCGGCGCCTCGATGCGCACGATCGCCGACGCCGCCGGCATGCGGGCGCCCTCGATCTACAACCACTTCGCGAGCAAGGACGAGCTGCTCATCGCGGTCGGCAAGCGCTACTTCGCGGCGCTGGTGCCCGAGCTGCAGGCCGCCTCCCGGATGCCCGGCTCCGGCGTGGAGCGGCTCGAGCACCTGATCCGGGTCGCCACCGCCGTGAGCACCGCGCACCCGTTCGACCACCTCACGATGGTCCGCGAGCTCATGCAGGTGCGACGCGAGCCCGGGGCCGAGTCGCTCGTCGCCGACGGCCAGCGCTGCATCGCGATCTGGCACCTGGTGATCCGGCGCGGTCAGGCCGACGGGTCGCTGCGCCGCGACATCACCCCGGCGGGCATGACCTGGCTGATCTTCACCGCGATCACCGGGCTCACCGACCCGGGGCGGCGTGCCGACATCCTGGGCGACCCGTCGACGCGCAACGTCGACACGCTGTGCGCCGTGCTGATCGACGGGGCGCGGCCGGTTCGCGGGGGCTGAGGCCCGAGCCCTACTAGTGCGCGTGGTCAGGTCAGTCCGGTGCGCGCTCCTCGTGCTTCTGCTGGCTGCGAGCCGCGGACGTTCGCCGGCCGCCCGCGCCGCCAGCTCCCGCGATCAATCGACCCAGCAGACGTCCGGGTCGGTGATCGCCCTTCCGCAACCCACGTACGACCATCCGACTCGCAGAACGTGCTGGCGACCGCCGGCGCGGTAGTGAACGTCCAGCCGGTCGATCCACACCCCGGCCTCGTCGACCGCGAGCGTCGTCAGGATCTCGGTGTAGGGGTCGTCCGCCTTGCTGTTCGGGACACAGGGCTCGTCGACCACGGCTCCTCCCAACGGCCTGACCTGCGTCGAGCGCAGCTCCTGCCCGAGCAGCCGTTCGAGCGGCGTAGTACTGGAGCCGACCGGCGACCACGGACCCTGGCGGCCGGTACGCCGTGCTCGCTCCGGCACGCTGCGCACCGTGAACGTCGCGGTGACCGGCCTGCCCGCGCGGTAGTGCGGCTCGACCCAGAGCAGGGTGACCTCCTCGTCGGCGCAGATCATCAGGCTGCCGAAGGTCCCCTGCCACGGCCAGTCGGCATGGTCGGGCACGGCGATGCTGACGCCGCCGCCGTCCAGGTCCGAGTCCAGCGGCCCGTCCGTGCCGTCGGGGTGACCGCCCTGTGGGGAGCAGGCCGCAAAGAAGAGCACGGCGACGGTGGCGGCCGCCGCGGCGCGCAAGGGCCGCCTCACCGGAGGCGCGCCATGACCTTACTGGCCTTCGAGGCCCACACGCCGTCGGAGCCGCACATGCGCCGCGCCTTCTTCAGGTGGTAGACGAGCTTCTGCGACCTGTTGTACTGGCGGTTGACTGAGAGATCGATGCCGATCACCTCGGCGAACTTCACGCCGGCGTTGTAGTCGTAGGCGCGCCCGTCGCTGCGGTCGCGCCACCACTGGCCCTTGACGACGGGTGCGCACTTGGTCCACGTGGGCCGGTTGACGCCCTTGGTGTTGGCGCCCGTTCCTCCGGTCTCGCCGATGGGGATCCACTGCCGCTGGCACTTGACGCAGCCTCGGGCGCACGTCGTCTCGAACAGGCCGTACTCGACGCCCTTGCGGTAGCTCCGCGATTTCGCCGACGGGGTCCACTTGAAGCCCCACGAGCTCTGGGTGTGCTTCGACTGCCCGGCCTTGAAGGCGCCCCACTTGCCCTTGCGGTCCGTCATCGAGAAGGCCACGCCGTAGCTCGCGCCCGTCGAGGAGCTGACCAGCATGGTTGCGGTGTCACCCCCGACCGGGTACGTCGTTCCGATGGTGGCGGACCGAACCCGGGTGGAGAGCTTGCGGTAGCTGCACCCGGGTGGCGGCTGCGGATCGCTCGCCGCCGTCCGACCAGCACGCGTCGCCGGCGCGTTGGTCGCCACGCGGCCGAACGCCGACAGGCGTACCGCGCCCGTGTTCACAGCCCTCACCACGGGAACACTCCGTGTCAGGCCGCGCTGCATCCGCAATCGGCCGCGGCTCTGATCGACGGTCGGGGCATCGGGGCGTGCCCAACGGCTGCGGCCGTCCGGGAGGACCGCGGCCTGCAGGCTCGCCGACGACACATAGGTCCCCTGGTCGGTCTGGACCAGCACCTGCCAGAACGCGATGCCGCGACCGTCGACCGCCTCCGCCGGAGCCTGCTCCGGTGAGAGGTAGGCAGTGAACCCGTTGTCCTTGATCACCAGTCGCGCGGGCCGGACCTCGGTCAGTGGGGCGACCGTGCTGCCGACGGCCGCCCTGCGCAGTACCGGGTCGGCGGGCATCGCGATGAGTCGGACACCGGTGACGTCCGCGCCGGCCGGCAGTACGCCGGCGACGGCGGCCGGCGGGCCGGTCTCCGATGCCGACTGCTCTGTCGCCAGGGCCGGTGCTGCCGACGTCACGGTCAGGGCGATGGCCGCGGCGACGACGCCGATCCGTGGGCCTGGGCGTCGTGGTGGACCGTGCTTGTCTCTCATCGCATCCCCCGAGTGTCGCTCTGCATGCCTAGATGACCATACCAGTATGGCCTCGGTGAGCGTGGCACTCCGATGCAGCAGGGGGGTGACCTATCGCGGGCCCTAGTCGATGACGCCCGCCTCGCGCGCCAGCCGGACGGCGTGCACCCGGTTGGACGCGTGGAGCTTGCGCATGGCGTTCTTGAGGTAGGACTTCACGGTGCTCTCGACGAGCCCGAGCGAGACCGCGACCTCGCGGTTGCTCTGGCCGAGCGCGACCTGGGTGAGGACGTCGATCTCGCGCGCGGCGAGCCCGGTCGGCACCCCGTCGGCCTTGCGGCGCGCGATCTGCGCGGGGGCCGGCGCGCGGCCCTGCTCGACGCGGCTGCGCACCTCTTCGAGGCGCGCGCGCAGGGCGTCGTCCTCGACCAGGGAGGCGAGGTCGGCGAGCTCGTCGGAGATGTCGCGCAGGTCGGCGCGGGTCAGCTGGACGTCGGGCTGGGGTGCGGGCGCCGCGGGGCGGCCGAGGTGGCGCAGCTGGCCGAGCCGGCGGCGCACCTCGTCGTCGACGGCGATCTCGCGCTCGAGCCGGCGGACGTGGGGGAGGAACGCGTCGTACCAGACGTCACCGAGCACGACCTGGGCGCGGTGGCCGACGTAGACGACCATCCGCGGCACCCGGTCGACCACGATGGGCAGCGCGGTCACCGTCTCGAGCTGCTCGGCGCGCACCGGGCCGTCGTACTGGTGGGTGATGCCGCGGGCGTCGTAGTAGTTGGTGACCGAGACCGGCCGGCCCATGAGCAGTGCCTTGCCGCCCAGGCCGTAGCCCGAGCGCACGCGCAGGCCCTGCAGGGCACGGGTCTGGGCGCTGTGCAGGGCGGTGATGTCGAGGGCGCCGCCGCTGTCGACGACCGGGCCGCCGAAGGCCATGTCGCTGTCTCCCGTGGCCCGGAACGCCGCGAGCGTGCGCAGGAGCCGGCCACCTTCGGTCGGCGGCTCCTGGATGAGCTCGGGGGACATGGCCCCACGGTAGGTGACTGCAGTCACACGCGGCAACGACGGCACCCTCTTTGGGGGGTAGTGCCTCCTTCAGGAGGCGGACGCCGAGACCCTCGCCCCCGTGAACGTGTAGTGGTCGAGCGGGAAGCGGGTGGCCTCGCGGGCCGCGCTCAACGTCGACGTCGGGCGCAGCAGCACCGCCTCGCCGTGCTGGTTGAAGTAGTAGCTCCGCGCGGTGCTGCAGCTGCCCGCGTTGAAGACGGAGTTGTCGAGCAGGCCGGTCATCCGGTCCAGGAACTGGTCGTTGGCCTCCTCGGTGACCTCCACGATGTCGGCGCCGCGCTGGCGCATCGCCCCGAGGACCCGGCCCATGTGGGCCATCTGGGTCTCGATCGTCGTGAAGTACGACAGGCCCGAGTACGAGTAGGGGCTGTTGAGCGAGAAGAAGTTGGGGAACTTCGGGACGGTGATCCCCTCGTAGGCGCAGAACCGGTTGTCCCGCCACCACTTCCCGAGGTCGCGCCCCTCGCGCCCGACCACCTGGATGGCGGGGAAGTTCACGTCCCACAGGTTGAAGCCGGTGGCCAGCACGAGGACGTCGAGGTCGGTGCGGTTGCCGTCGGAAGTGACGATGCCGCCGGCGTCGACGTGGTCGATCGCGATGGTCTCGAGGTCGACGTGCGGCTTCGTGAAGGTCGGGTAGTAGGTGTTGGAGAACGTCGGCCGCTTGCATCCGAAGTCGTAGTCGGGCGTGAGCTTGGCGCGCAGGACCGGGTCCTTGACCTGGCGCGCGAGGTGCGCGGCGCACACCCGCTTGCCGGCCGCGTTGGCCCACGGCAGGTCGCGGAAGTGCAGGACGCCGGCCACCATCATCACCTCGAGGATCGAGGTGCCGACGAGCCGCGTCGCCTTCTGGGTCAGCGGCACCTTCGCGAACGCGCCGCGGACGACGCCCGGGACCGGGCCGTCCAGCTTGGGGCTCACGTAGATCGGCGTGCGCTGGTAGACGGTGAGGTGGTCGGCGACCTTCGCCAGCTCGGGGATGAGCTGGACGGCGGTCGCGCCGGTGCCGATGATGCCGACCCGCTTGCCCGCGAGCTCGATGTCGTCGTCCCAGCGGGTGGTGTGGACGACGGTGCCGGCGAAGTCCTCGACGCCGGGGATGTCCGGCAGCTTGGGCTGGGACAGGAAGCCGGTCGCGGTCAGCAGGAAGCGGCCGCGGACCACCTCGCCGCCGGCGAGCGTCACCTCCCAGGCGGCGGCGTCCTCGTCCCAGCGGGCGCCCTCGACCACGGTGCCGAAGCGCATGTGGCGGCGCAGGCCGTACTTGTCGGCGACGTGGCCGGCGTACTTCTTGAGCTCGGCGCCGGGCGCGAACAGCCGCGACCAGTGGGGGTTCGGTTCGAACGAGTAGGAGTACGTCGAGCTCGGGATGTCGACGGCGAGGCCCGGGTAGCGGTTGACGTGCCAGGTGCCGCCGAGGTCGTCCTCGCGCTCGAGGATCACCAGGTCGTCGTACCCCTGGCGGTGCAGCTCGATCGCGGCGCCCATGCCGCCGAAGCCGGCGCCGACGATGACGGCGTCGTGGATCTGGTTCATCGGGAGGTCCTCTCGGTGGCGGCGTCGGCGAGACGCTCGGTGTACGCCGCCCGCTGGGTGGTATCGGCGTGGAGCGCACGGTCGTCGCGCATCAGGCGCCGGAACCGGTCGAGGACCGGCACGGGCACCAGGTGGGAGCCCGCGGCGAGCGCTCCGACGTAGCCGGGCACCGCGATCTCGGCGTCGCGGCTGCGGACCGAGCCGACGACGGCGTCGGCGATCCGCTGGGGGGAGACCTTGGGGATCGGCTTCATGTCGAGGCCCGAGGCGAGGTCGGTGTCGACCGCGGAGGGCAGCACCGCGGTGAGGGTGACGCCGTGGGGCGCCATCTCGAGCCGGGTCGCGGCGGTGAGGCCGACGACCGCGAACTTGCTGGCGTTGTAGACCGCGAGCCCCGGGATCGGGAACTTGCCGGCCAGCGAGGCGACGTTGACGACATGGCCGCGGCGCCGCTCGACCATCCCGGGGAGCACCCGCCGCATCCCGTGCAGCACGCCGTGGACGTTGACCTCCATCATCAGCCGGTCGAGTGCGGGGTCCATGTCGAGGAAGGCACCGTTGGGCATGATCCCGGCGTTGTTGACCAGCACGTCGACCGGGCCGTGCTCGGCCTCGGCGGCGTCGACGAAGGCGTCGTACGACGCCCGGTCGGCGACGTCGAGCAGGTGCGCGGAGGCGCCCGTCGCGGCCGCGGTGGCCCGCGCCGTGTCGAGGTCGAGGTCGCCGAACGAGACCTTCGCCCCGCGCGCGAGGAAGGCCTCGACGGTGGCCCGGCCGATGCCGCGGGCACCGCCGGTGAGCGCGACGTGCGCGCCGGCCAGGTCGATGGGAGTGGGACGGGTCATCGGGCGACCTCCTGGTGGGCGACGAGGGTGGGAGCGGTGCGGGCGGCGACCTCGCGGACCCGCTCGACGCGCGAGCGGTCCATGAAGTTCGCGCCCATGGCGGTCAGGTCGGCCGGGCTCGGCTCGATCCGGTGGACCCGGGCGCCGGCCGCCCGCAGCTGCGCGACCTCGCGGTCGACCCGGCGGGTCATCGGGTGGCGCAGCAGCCGCTCCAGGCGGGCGGCGCCGCGGGCGGGAGCGCCGCCGTGGCTCGCCATCGGGGCGACCACGACGACCTCGTCGATCCGGCCGTCGGCGACGTGGGGGAGCAGCAGGTCGGCCGAGGTGGGGGACACGGCGCCGCCGTCGACGTAGCGACGTCCGTCGATCGCGACCGGCGGGAACCAGCCGGGGATCGCCCACGAGGCGGCGATCGCCTGGCCCAGCGAGGCCGTGGGCGCGTCCGCGCGGCCGAGCGGGACGCGCTCGCCGGTGCGGGCGTCGGCCGCGACCAGCCAGGTGGCCGGATGGGTGACCCAGCCGGTGCCGGGATCGGCGAGGGCGGCGCCGAGGTCGGCGAGCCACCGGGCGTCCCCGCCGCCGCGGGGGAGCAGCCCGGCGAGCCCGGACAGCACGTCGCCCCGGCCGCGCAGGGCGGCCCGGGTGAGCCCGAGGGCGGGCAGCGTGGGACGGGGCAGCCCGGGCAGCCGGCCCGGTGCGCCGGGCGCGGCCAGGTGCGCCGCGACCCGGGCGTCGCTGCCGTCAGCGATCGCGGCCGCGGGCACGCCGGCGCCGAGGAGCGCGACCAGCTCGGCCCCGGCCGACGTCCCGACGAGGACGTCGGCGGTCCGGGTGTCCCAGCCCTGGCGATCGAGCTCGGCCAGCACGGCGGCCGTCCAGGCGAAGCCCAGCGTGCCGCCGCAGCCGATGACGAGTGCGCGCCCCATGGCGCCCCCTTGCAGGTGGTCTCGAGCAGAACGGAATGGCGTGTCAGTTCTGGAACGTATCGTCAGTTCCGGCGATCTGCAATAGGCTCCGGTGTCATGACGGCGACCACGGAGGGGCTCACGGGGCTGGAGCGGCGCAAGGCCGAGACCCGGCGCGAGATCATCGAGGCCGCGTTCACCTGCTTCGCCGAGCAGGGCTACCACGCCACCGGGATCGCCGACATCGCCGCGCGGATCGGCATCGGGCACGGCACCTTCTACCGCTACTTCGAGAACAAGCGGGACATCGTCGAGCACGTCATCACCGACCTGATCGACCGCATCGTCGCGGCCCTCGGTGCCGAGAACGCGCCCGACGCGGTGAGCACGCTCGAGGAGTACCGCGCCCAGACCGCCCGCATCGGCACCGCCCTGGCCCAGATCTTCAGCGAGGACCCGCGGGTCGCCTCGCTGCTGCTGTCCGCGGCCGGCATCGACGACGCGATGCGCGAGCGGATGCTCGACCTGTTCGCGACGACGACGCCGCTCACCGCGGCGTACCTCGAGCACGGGGTGCGGCTCGGCTACCTGCGCGCCGACCTCGACGTCGAGCCGACCGCGCAGGCGATCAACGGAATGATCCTGGGCTCGGTGCTCGCCGGCATGCGTGATCCGGCGCCGGCGCAGCAGGAGCGGCTCAGCGCCGCGATCCGTGCGGTGATGTATGACGGGATCGCGGCGCGCTAGCGGTCGGGGTCGCCTGGTCGCCTGGTCGGCGGCGGGCGCGGGTAACACGCCGTCCACCGCACTACGCGCCGGTTGTCGTCGCGACACGCCGTGGAATCGGGGCGTTCGGCGACGACAACCGCTGGGTAGCAACGCGGACAGCGTGTTACAGCACCGCTGCCCGGGCCGGTGCCGGCGCCGGTGCCGGGGTGGGAGCTAGTCGCCGACGATCGGGTGGTTCGCAGCCGGCCCGGTCGGGACGAGCGCGGCGCCCTCGGGGCCGTAGGCGTCCGCGGGCTCGGGGAACACGAAGAGCGCGCCCAGGTAGAGGATTGCGGCCAGCCCGAGGCTGATCGGGATGCTCAGGTCGACGCCGTTGGCGTGGTCGCCGAGCCAGCCGACGAACTGCCCGGGCAGGTTGACGAAGAGCAGGCCGACGCCGGCCGAGACGAGCCAGGCGCCCATGGCGCGCCAGTTCCAGCCGTGCGTGAACCAGTAGCGGCCGCCGTGCTGGCGGCGGTTGAAGACCTGGAGCGAGTCCGAGTCGTACCAGCCGCGGCGCACGTACCAGCCGATCATCATCACGACCATCCACGGCGCGGTGCACACGACGATGAGGACGGCGAACGTGCTGATGCTGGTGACCACGTCGATGGCGAACCGGCCGATGAAGATGAACGCGATGGCGAAGGCGCCGATGAACGCGGTGGCCTGCACCCGGCTGAAGGCCGGGAAGACGCTGGAGAAGTCGAGGCCGGTGCCGTAGAGCGCCGTCGTCCCGGTGGAGAGGCCGCCGATGACGGCGATCGCGCAGACCGGCAGCATGAACCAGCCCGGCGAGACGGCGAGCAGGCCGCCGGAGTAGTTGCCGGCCGCGAACAGGTCGGGCTGCGCGGTGGCGACGATGGTGGCGGTGGTGAGGCCGAACGCGAACGGCACGAGCGTGGCGAGCTGGGCGCCGAAGGCGGCGGCCATCAGCTGCCGGCGCGGGGTCTCGCGCGGGATGTAGCGCGACCAGTCGCCGAGGAAGGCGCCGAACGAGACCGGGTTCGACATCACGATGAGGACGGCGCCCACGAAGGCCGGCCAGAACAGCGAGCCGGTCGCGGTTCCGGCGTACCCGGCGTCGAAGTCGCCGGCGAAGGCGACGATGCCGAGCACGAAGAGCAGCGTCGTCGCGACGACCGCGATCTTGTTGACGAGCAGCATGAAGCGGAAGCCGTAGATGCACACGACGAGCACCAGGACGGCGAACAGCCCGTAGCCGAGGGCCAGGCTGACGTCGTTCTGCGGGATCTTGATCGCCCGGTGGGCGGCGCCGATGAGCATGTCGCCCGAGGACCACACCGAGATCGAGAAGAACGCGAGCGCGGTGAGCAGCGAGAGGAACGAGCCGACCACCCGGCCGTGCACGCCCAGGTGGGCCGAGGACGAGACCGCGTTGTTGGTGCCGTTGCGGGCGCCGAAGAGTGCCATCGGCGCGAGCAGGGCGGCGCCGACCAGCAGGCCGATCACGATCGCCGCGGCGCCCTGCCAGAACGAGAGCCCGAAGACGATCGGGAAGGTGCCGAGCACGACGGTGGCGAACGTGTTGGCGCCGCCGAAGATGAGCCGGAAGAGGTCGACCGGCGACGCGGTGCGCTCGTCGTCGGGGATCGGGGCGATGCCGTTGACCTCGACGGTGGTCGCGGACGGCGCGGCGGCGGCGCGGTCGGTGGTGGTCATCGGAGCCTCACTCGGCGATCGGGGACAGGTGCTCGTGGACGGCGACGAGGCCGGTGCCGGTGCGCGTGAAGACGATCGTCTCCCGCTCGGCGTAGGACTCCTCGGCGGCGCCCGTCGCCGGGCGGACCGTCGTGCGGACGGTGTGGGTGAAGATCGCGGCCGGACCGGCGAGCTGGACCTTGCGGTCGGTGCTCGCGCAGGCCAGGACCTGCCAGCCGTCGGTGAGCCAGGACGCCCACAGTGCCTCGTACGCGGCGCGGTCGTCGAGCCGGGCCGGCTCGGTGTGGAAGACGAAGGTCGCGTCGGGGGAGAAGCACCCGAAGTACGCCGTGGTGTCGGTCGCCGCGAAGGCGGCGACGAGGCGGTCCGCGGCGGCGAGGACGGCGGTCTCGTCGAGGTCGGGCTGGGGCTCGGTCACGTCGTCCACGTCGTCCTCCTGCGCTGATCGGTCGGCTGACGCTACGGCGGGGGTGCGGTGGTGACAAGCACAACCGGACGTGGTGATTGCATATCGGCGATCGATCTGCCGGTGGGCTGGGCAGATCCGGCGCGATCTGGGACTCTGGGCGAGACCGGGCTACCGATCTGCCGGTCGCCGTCGCGGAAAGATCTTGCTGCGACTTCGTGCAAGGAGGGACGCGTGGACGACCTCGACGCCCGGATCGTCGCGCTCCTGGCCGGCGACGGACGGATGACGCACCGCGAGCTCGCCCAGCGGACCGGGCTGTCCCGCTCGGCCGCCGGTGCCCGGCTGACCCGGCTGCTCGCCGACGAGGCGGTCGTCGTCCGGGGCGCGGTGAACCCCGCGCTCCTCGGCCAGCGCGAGCTCGGCTACCTCGCGCTCGCCGTCGACGGCCCGGTGCTCCCCGTCGCCCGGGCCGCGGCCGAGCGCACCGACGCCACGCTCGTCTCGGTCACCACGGGGGACCGGCCGGTCGTGGTCGAGGTCCGCGAGCCCGACGCCGCCAGGTTCGGGGCCGCGGTCGCCGAGCTGCGCGCCCTGCCGGGCGTCCGGTCCGTCGACACCCTCGTCTACGCGGCCGTGCACCGCGACGTGCTCGGCCCCGTCGGTCCGGTCACGTGCGAGATCGACGAGATCGACCTCGACCTGCTGCGGCTGCTCCAGGCCGACGGGCGGGCGTCGTACGTCGCGCTGGCGCAGGCGGTCGGCCTGACCCCGGCCGCCGTCCGACGGCGCGTGCAGCGGCTCGTCGCGGCCTCGGCCGTGCGGATCGGCGGGCTCGCCCGGCGTACGCGCTTCGCGGGGCAGGACGTCACCGGCGTCGCGGTCCGCGTCGCCGGCTCGCTCGCCCCGGTGGTGACAGCGGTCCTCGAGCTGCCGGATGTGCTCTTCCTGGCCGCCACCTACGGCCGCGCCGACCTCCTCGTCACGCTCGCCGACGGGCGCTCGCAGCCGGCGCTCGACGTGCTGGAGCGGATCCGCGCGCTGCCCGGCGTCCGCGATGTCGAGACCTGGCGGCACCTGGCGATCGTCAAGGAGTCCTACGACGCGGTGACCCTGGCGCCCGACGGCACGGCTGAAAGGTCTCGTTGATCGGGGGATCGGTCACGCCGTCGGGGCAGGTGACGTCGATCTCTGGCGGAGCCGTCCCGCAAAGTCTATAAATTCAGTCGAGAAACATTGACCGACTGAAACGGGGGACGCCGGATGATCGAGATCGCCGGGCTCACCAAGTCCTACGGGGCGACCACCGTGCTCGACGGGATCGACCTCTCCGTCGGGCAGGCGCAGATCGCCGCGGTGGTCGGGCCGAGCGGCGCCGGCAAGAGCACCCTCGCCCGCTGCATCAACCTCCTGGAGCGGCCCACCAGCGGCACGATCGCCGTCGACGGCCAGGACCTGACCCGGCTCTCGCGCCGCGACCTGCGCCAGGCCCGCCGCCAGATCGGCACGGTCTTCCAGTCCGCGAACCTGCTGCGCCGGCGGACTGCCGCGCAGAACGTCGCACTCCCGATGCGGCACGCCGGCCTCTCCGAGGCCGAGACCCGGCGCCGGGTCGGGGACCTGCTCGAGCGGGTCGGCATGCGGCACCGCGCGAACCACTACCCCTCGCAGCTCTCCGGCGGTCAGCGCCAGCGGATCGGCATCGCCCGCGGGCTGGCCCTCGACCCCGCGGTGCTGCTCGCCGACGAGGCGACGTCCGGGCTCGACCCGGACAGCACCCGGGCCATCCTCGACCTGCTCACCGAGCTGCGCGACGACCTCGGCCTCACCGTCGTCGTGATCACCCACGAGATGGACGTCGTGCGCAGCATCGCCGACGTCGTGGCCCAGCTCGACCACGGCCGGATCGTCGAGCAGGGCGCCGTCGCGGACGTCGTGCGCCGCTCGGACTCGGGGCTCTCGCGGGCCCTGCTGCCGCTGCCGCCGGCTCCCGGCGCCGAGCGGCTGCGGACCTGGAACGTCCGCTACGAGCAGGACGACGTCTCGCCCGTGTGGCTGGTCCAGGCCGGCCGCGAGCTCGACACCGACATCGCCGTCCTCGCCGCGCTGGTCGAGGCCGCGGGGGAGTCCCGCGTGGGCCGGCTCGCGCTCGGGCTCGACCCGCACCTCGACGACCGCCGGGTCACCGAGGTGCTCGCGCGGCACGGCGTCGTCGCGGAGCCGCTGGAGCCGCCGGAGCGGGTGCTGCTGCACGCCGTCCGCGACGCGGGCGCGGGTGCGGCATGACCGTCCTCCTCGGCACGCCCTGGCCCGACGTGCCGGACCTGCTGCTGCCCGCCCTGGGCGAGACCCTGCGGATGGTCGCGGTCGTGATGGGCGTCGTCGTCCTCGTCGGCGGGCCGCTCGGCGTCCTCATCTTCAACACCTCGCCGCTCGGCCTCACGCCGCACCGGCTCGTCCACGTGTCGATCAGCTGGATCGCCAACCTCGGCCGCTCGCTGCCGTTCCTCGTGCTGATGGCGGCCGTGATCCCGGTGACGAAGCTCGTCTTCGGGACCACGATCGGCTTCCAGGCGGCGCTCATCCCCATGTCGATCGCCGGCATCGCCTTCTTCGCGCGGCTCACCGAGAACGCCGTGCGCGAGGTGCCGCGCGAGCTCCTCGACGTCGGCCTCGCCGGCGGCAGCAGCAAGCGCCAGATCATGACGTCCATCCAGCTCACCGAGGCGCTCCCGGGCCTCGCCGCCGGACTGACCCTCAACGTGATCGCGATGATCGAGTACTCCGCGATCGCCGGCGCCATCGGCTCCGGCGGCGTCGGGTACCTCGCCGTCAACTACGGCTACCGGCGCTTCGACGACAACATCATGATCGCCTGCATCGTGCTGCTCGTCGCGCTGGTCCAGCTCATCCAATTCTCCGGTGACCGGATCGTCCGGGCCCTCACCCACTGACCCGAAAGGGATCGTCATGTCCACCACCCAGCAGCCCGGACGCCGTACCTCCGAACCGGACGACGCCATCGACCTCGGCCGCTCTCCGCGCCGTTGGCTCCTCCCCGGCATCGGCGCCGTCGTCGTCCTCGCGCTCGCCGTCTTCCTCGTCGTACGGCTGACCGGCGGGGGCGACGACAAGACCGTCGCCGGCAGCCACTTCGGCAGCGACTTCCAGATCGCCTACCAGGCCAGCAGTGCCTCGGAGAAGGCGTTCCTCGACTACCTGAACAAGGAGATCGCGCCCGACTACGGCGTCACCATCGAGGGCATCGGCATCGAGGACGGCAACCAGCTCGACCAGGCCACCGCCGACGGCAAGTACATCGCCAACATCTACCAGCACAAGCACTGGCTGAAGCAGGTCACCGACGCCACCGGCATGAAGCTCACCGCCCTCGGCGAGGTCTTCCAGTGGTCGTACTCCGTCTACTCGACCAAGCACGCCTCCCTCGACGACCTCCCCCAGGGCGCCACCATCGCCCTTCTCAACGACCCCGCCAACACCGCCCAGGCCCTCTGGATCCTCGAGCGCGCCGGCAAGCTCACCTTCAAGGACGGCGTCGACCCCTGGGCCGCCACCGAGCAGGACATCGCCGACAACATCGGCGGCTACAAGTTCACCTACATGGAGTACGGCGCCGGCCCCCGCACGCTCGACTCCGTCGACGCCGTCATCGACTATAACATGTCCTTCGTCGACGCCGGCACCCCCACGAAGTACCGCATCTACGAGCCGGACGCCCCCAAGGAGTTCGCCGGCCAGCTCGTCGTCGGCACCGCCTACCTCGACGACCCCCAGGTCGAGAAGCTGAAGAAGGTCTTCTTCGACAAGCGGGTCCAGCCCTACCTCGCGGAGAACGACGACCCGAGCCTGTCGGGGCAGCTGGCGCCGGTGTCGGCGGAGTAGGGGCCGGGCGCGGACGTCGTACGCCGTCGTACGCTGCCGGCGTGAAGGACGAGCAGCGCGTGCGCCTGCGGCAGCGACGGTCAGACCGCAAGCGCCTGGCGTGGATCACGGCGTACTTCGGCGTGGGCCTGCTCCTCCTCGGCGCCGCGCTCCTGTGGAGCAACCTCGTCGAACCGCACCTGCCGGACAGCTCGGGCTCAGAGTGGGGATACGGCGGCCGACGTAGTGTTGCCACCGGACTCGGCATCGCCGGCGTGGTCGTTCTCCTGCTCGGTGCCGGGGAGCTCGCGCACCGGGTGTGGTTCGGGGCCCAGAAGCCGGGCCGGCACACCCGGGATGAGCGCTGAGGGCGCCTGGTCCCTCCCGGTCGCCGGCAGCCGGTGGTCAGAACGGCGCGTCGCCGGTGATGTCCTGCCGAACCAACCGGACCTGGCTCGCCGGGATCCGGCGCGGCAGGTAGCGGAAGCCCTCCGGCGACTCGACCAGGTCGCCGTCCGTGACCCCGTCGACCTGCCAGAGGTCGACGGGGCCGCCGGTGTTGTTGATCCGGATGAAGAACTCCGCATCCCTGTCCGTGCCCAGGAAGCAACCCTCCTGCTCGGGCACCGGGCTGCCCGCGATTCCCGGCGCCGCGCCCATCCGGTCCCAGTCGAGACCGTGCGCGGTGATGGACGCGCGATTCAGGCTGGAGGTGACGTGGAAGTAGCGCATGGCGGGGGAGCCTAGGTGGCGACCGCCAGCAACCGCTCGCACTCCGCCACCAACCCCGCCCGCAACGGCGCCGCCCGCTCCGCGAACCCCCGCTGCGCCTCGACGTACGACGCCTTGCCCTCCGCCGTCTCGATCGGCACCGGAGCGAACCCCAGGTCCGCCAGGTCGTACGGCGCCGCGCGCATGTCGAGCACCCGGATGTCCCACGCGAGCTCGAAGCAGTCCGCGACGAGGTCCGAGCAGATGAGCGGTGAGAGCCGGAAGGCGTGCTTGTAGAGGTCCATCCCCGCGTGCAGGCAGGCCGGCTGCTCGAACGCGACGCGGTCGTCGCGGCCGGGGGACAGCGTGTTCAGGGGCCGCGCCGCGGGAGTGAAGAAGCGGTAGGCGTCGAAGTGGGAGCAGGCGATCCGGTGACCCTCGACGACGGCGTCGGTGCCCGCCGGCCCGAGTCGCAAGGGCCAGTCGGCGTGGCGGGTCTCGTCCTCGGTGAGGCGGTAGACCATGGCCCACTCGTGGAGGCCGAAGCAGCCGAAGTGGGGCGCACGGCCGGCGGTCGCGGCCAGCAGCCGGTGCAGGGCCTCGACGAGGGGCCGCTGCGACGCCAGGTACGCCGCCGTGAGGCCAACGCCGCCGGAGGCCACCGGTCCGTACCCCTTGAGCGACGCGTGCTCGGCCGACGCGGGAAGGGTCACGCCGTAGCCGGGGTGCCAGCGGCGGAGCTGGGCGGGCCGGTGGGAGTAGTAGGTGAAGAGGAAGTCGAACACCGGGTGCTTGACGTGCGACTCGCGGCGCGCGAGGTGCGGCGCGATGTACGCGTCGATGCGCGCGGCGTGCGCCGCGGCCCGCTCTCGCCAGGTGTCCACGCCCCCGAGGTTAGTGACCGGTTGTCGCGTTCGGCGGTGGTGGTGCCCTGCGGCGCCTAGCCTGGGCGTCCCCCCACTCGACCTAGCTCCCGAGGTCCTCGTGCTGCTGACGCGCCTGCTCCGAACTGTCCTGCCGCTGCTGCTCGCGGCTCTCCTCCTCACCGGTGTGCCCGGTGTCGCCGACGCGGTGACGAAGCGCACCGTCAGCCTGACGGCCGCACCGGCCCAGGCGCTGACGGGGTCCACCGTGACCTTCGCCGGCCGGCTGACCCGGTCGCCGAAGGGGACGCCGCTCGTCGTCGAGCGCAAGGTGGGCACCCGCTGGACGAAGGTCAAGGCCGCGAAGACGAAGAACAAGGCCGGGACCTATGCGGTCACGCTGGCCCGCCCGACGACGGCCGGCACCTACTACTACCGCGCGGTCGCGCCCAAGCGCGGCAAGCTCAAGGCGGCGACGTCGCGGCCGGTGGCCGTGGTCGCGCAGACCTCGGTCGCCGTCGGTCTCACCGTCGACCCGGCGTCCGTCGTGGACGGCGTGCCGACCACCGTCACCCTGCGCGGCACGGTGCGGCCCTTCGCGACCGGGTCGACGGTCACGCTGCAGAGCAGGTCCGGCGCGGTGTGGGTGCCGGTGACGACGGCGACGCTCGACGCGACAGGCTCCTTCACGGCGACGACGACGGCGTCGGGCGCCACGACCTACCGGGCCACGGTCCCGGCGGGCGGACCCCGGCTCGCCGGCGTCTCGCCGCTGCGGACCCTCGGCGCCACGACGCCGGTCCCGGTGATCGCCACGTCGTCCCTGCCCGACGGCCTGCAGGGCGCCGCGTACTCGAAGCAGCTCACCGCGGTCGGCAGCCCGGCCGGGACCTGGTCGGTGTCCGGCCTGCCCGCCGGCCTGACCTACGCCGCCGCGACGGGCCTGATCACCGGGACGCCGACCGCGGCCGGCACGTCGAGCGTCACCATCGGCTTCACCCAGACGGCCAACGGTGTCGCGGCGAACCCGGTCGTGCTGCCGCTGCACGTCGCGGCCGCGCCCCCGCCGGTGATCGCGACGTCGTCGCTGCCGGACGGTCTGCAGGGCGCCGCGTACTCGAAGCAGCTCACCGCGGTCGGCAGCCCGGCCGGGACCTGGTCGGTGTCCGGCCTCCCCGCCGGCCTGACCTACGCCGCCGCGACGGGCCTGATCACCGGTATCCCGACCGCGGCCGGCACGTCGAGCGTCACCCTCAACTTCACCCAGACCTCCACGGGCGTCGCGGCCAGCCCGGTGATCCTCCCGCTGCTGGTCACCGCCCCGCCGCCGCCGGTCATCGCGACCGGCACGCTCCCGGACGGCGTGCAGGGCACGGCGTACTCGAAGCAGCTCACCGCGGTCGGCAGCCCGGCCGGGACCTGGTCGGTGTCCGGCCTGCCCGCCGGCCTGACCTACGCCGCCGGGACGGGCCTGATCACCGGCACCCCGAACGCGGCCGGCACGTCGAGCGTCACCCTCGGCTTCACGCAGACCTCCACGGGCGTCGCGGCGAGCCCGGTGGTCCTGCCGCTCCGGATCGACGCGACCGTCCCGCTGCCGACGACGGTGCGGCTCAGCGCCGGCGGGCAGCACGGCTGCCGGGTGAAGGCCGATCACACGGTCGACTGCTGGGGCTACAACTTCGCCCAGCAGATCGGCCAGCAGCTCAACCTCCAGGTGCCCCGCAACCCCACGCCCACCCAGGTCGGCAGCGCCAGCGACTGGGTCGAGATCTCGGCCGGCGGCGCGGCCCAGTGGGCGCACACGTGCGGGATCCGCGCCGACCGCAGCCTGTGGTGCTGGGGTTCGAACGTGGACGGCGAGCTCGGCCAGCCCGGCACCGGCACGGAGTTCGTGCCGAAGCGCGTGGACGCCGGCCGCAACTGGGCGAGCGTGAGCTCGGGCTACGCCCACACCTGCGCGATCACCACCGACCGCCAGCTGTGGTGCTGGGGCAACGACACCTTCGGCCAGCTCGGCCGGACCGGCGACGCCGCGCCGGCCCAGGTCGGCACGCGCAGCGACTGGTCGACCGTCTCGGCCGGCTACACCCACACCTGTGCCACGACCACCGGCGGTGAGCTGTGGTGCTGGGGGTTCAACTCGCGCGGCCAGCTCGGCGACGGCACCACGGGCGGCTCCGACGTCCCCGTGCGCGAGGACTCCGACGGGACGACGTGGACCGGCGTCTCGGTCAGCGCCGGCACCAGCTGCGCCCTGAAGAGCGACGCAACGCTGTGGTGCTGGGGCTACAACGCCCACGGCGAGACGGGCACCGGCAGCCCCGGCACCGACCGGCTGGTCCCGACCCAGGTCGGCTCCGCCAACGACTGGGAGTTCGTCTCCGCCACCGGCGGCAGCGGCCAGGGCAACCACGCCTGCGGGGTCAGGACCAGCGGCCAGCTCTGGTGCTGGGGCCACAACAACGACGGGGAGCTGGGCACCGGCGACACCGTCGCCAGGGCGACGCCGGTCCGGGTCGGGACCGACTCCGACTGGGCCCAGGTGGCCACCGGCGGCACCATGACCTACGCCCTCAAGGACGACGGAACCCAGCGCGCGTGGGGCAACAACTTCCAGGGCCAGCTCGGCACCGGCGGCGTGAACGCGGGAAGCCTGGTCCCGGTGACGATCCTGCCGTGAGCGCCGGCTGACGATGACGGTGGCGCACGCCGCGCCCGATAGGCTCGCGGCGTGCGCATCGTCCGTTTCACCACAGGGGAGGAGCCGTCGTACGGCGTCCTCACCGGCGACCTCGACGAGTACGGCCAGCCCGGGGACGACGCCGTGGTCGTCGGCCTCGCCGGCGACCCGCTCTACGTCGGCATCAAGCTGCTCGAGAAGGAGTACCGGCTCGACGACATCCGCCTGCTGGCGCCGGTCCTGCCGCGCAGCAAGGTCGTCGGCATCGGCCGCAACTACGCGGCCCACGCGGCCGAGCTCGGCAACGAGGTGCCGTCCGAGCCGATGATGTTCCTCAAGCCGAACACGAGCGTGGTCGGCCCCGGCGACGTCATCCGCTACCCGGCGCAGTCGTCGAACGTCCACTACGAGGGCGAGCTCGCCGTCGTCATCGGGCGGATCTGCCGCGACGTCCCGGTCGAGCAGGCCACCGACGTCATCCACGGCTACACGATCGCCAACGACGTGACGGCGCGCGACCTGCAGAAGGCCGACGGTCAGTTCACCCGGGCCAAGGGCTTCGACACGTTCTGCCCGCTGGGCCCGTGGATCGAGACCGATCTCGACCCGAACGACTTCGCCCAGGGCCGCCGGGTGCAGACCTTCCTCAACGGCGACGTCGTCCAGGACGGCACGACGGCCGACATGATCTTCGACGTCCCCGCGCTCGTCGCCCACGTGTCGAGCGTGATGACGCTGCTGCCGGGCGACGTCATCCTCACCGGTACCCCCGAGGGTGTCGGACCCATGGAGGTCGGTGACGAGGTCGAGATCTCGATCGCGGGCCTCGGAACCCTCACGAACAAGGTGGAAGCACGCGCATGAGCAACGTCCGAGTCCGGATGGCCCCGTCCCCGACGGGCAGCCCCCACGTCGGCATGATCCGCACCGCCCTCTTCAACTGGGCGTTCGCCCGCCACCACGGCGGCACGTTCGTGTTCCGCATCGAGGACACCGACAAGGAGCGCAGCACCGACGAGTCGCTCCGCTCGATCCTCGACCTGATGCGCTGGCTGGGTCTCGACTGGGACGAGGGCCCCGAGGTCGGCGGCCCCCACGCGCCGTACTTCCAGAGCGAGCGCAGCGACCTCTACGTTGACGCCCTCGCGCGGCTCAAGGAGAGCAGCCACACCTACGACTGCTACTGCACCACCGACGAGGCGACCGCGCGCCGCAAGGCCGCCGGCTCCAAGGTCCAGGGGTACGACGGCTTCTGCCGCGAGCTCACCCCGGAGCAGGTCGACGCCTTCGTGGCCGAGGGTCGCAAGCCCGTCGTCCGGTTCCGGATGCCCGACGGCTCGATCACCTGGAACGACCTGGTCCGCGGCGAGGTGAGCTTCGAGACCGAGTTCGTGCCGGACTTCGCGCTGGCCCGTGCCAACGGCGACCCGCTCTACACGCTCGTCAACCCGGTCGACGACGCGCTGATGGAGATCACCCACGTCCTGCGCGGCGAGGACCTCCTGTCGTCGACCCCGCGCCAGATCGCGCTCTACGCGGCGCTCGAGGAGGTCGGCATCGCGAAGGCGACGCCGCAGTTCGGCCACCTCCCCTACGTGATGGGCGAGGGCAACAAGAAGCTCTCCAAGCGCGACCCCGAGGCGCACGCGCTGGCCTACCGCGACCAGGGCTACCTGCCCGAGGGCCTGCTCAACTACCTCGCCCTGCTGGGCTGGGCGATCGCGGCCGACCGCGACGTGTTCACGCTCGACGAGATGGTCGAGGCGTTCGACGTCACCGACGTCGTCCCCAACCCCGCGCGCTTCGACCTGAAGAAGTGCGACGCGATCAACGCCGCGCACATGCGCCGGCTCTCGACCGACGAGATCACCCACCGGGTGCTGCCCTTCCTCAAGCGCGACGGCGTCGTCAGCGACCCGGTCAGCGACGCCGACGCCCAGCTCCTCGAGCTCGCGATGCCGCTGGTGGCCGAGCGGATCAACAAGCTGGCCGAGGCCAGCGGCCTGCTCGCGTTCCTGTTCGTCGACGAGGCCGACTTCGCCGTCGACCCCGAGGACGCCGCGAAGCAGCTCGGCGAGACCGGCCGGCCCGTCGTCCAGGCCGCCCACGACGCGCTCGCCGCGCTGACCACGTGGTCGACCGACGCGATCCAGACCGCGCTCCAGGACGCGCTCGTCGAGGGCCTGGGCCTCAAGCCCCGCAACGCCTTCGGCCCGGTCCGGGTCGCGGTGACCGGCAAGCGCATCTCGCCGCCGCTGTTCGAGTCGCTCGAGCTGCTCGGTCGCGACCGCAGCCTCGGACGACTGCAGCGTGCCCTCGGCTGACGGCGCGCTGCGCCTGCGGTACGACGAGCTCCACCGGCTCGGGCCGGCGGGGGCCTGGCGCCCGTTCGCCGGGATCCCCGCCCTGGTGGTGCTCTTCTTCATGGGCCAGGTGGTCCTCAGCGTCGTCGTGACGACGATCCTGGTGGCCGGGGGCGACACCTCGAAGGAGGCGGTCGACCACCTCTCCGGTGATCCCACGACGCCCGCCTTCCTCGCTCTCGTCAACCTCGGCTGGGCGGTGGCGATCCCGATGGTGTGGCTGGTCGCTCGCGCCCTGCACGAGCAGCGGCCGGGGTGGGTCGCGTCGGTGGTCGGCGCCTTCCGCTGGCGCTGGTTCGCCGCGTGCCTGGGCATCGCGGTGGTCTCGCTCGCGCTGACCCTGCTCGTCTCGACCGTGCTGCCCGACCAGGGCGCCGGCTCCGTCGACGTCGGCGACCAGCTCAACCCCTGGACGTCGACCGTGCGCGACTTCCTGCTCGTCATCGTGCTGCTCACCCCGCTCCAGGCGGCGGGGGAGGAGTTCGTGTTCCGGGGCTACCTCGCGCAGGCCTTCGGCGGGCTCGCCGCCGGCTTCGGCGCCCGGACGGGAGCGGCGGTCGCGGTCGTCGTCCCGGCGGTGCTGTTCGCGCTCGCGCACGGCCTCGGCCAGGACGTCCCGATCTTCTTCGACCGGCTCGCCTTCGGTCTCGTCGCCGGCCTGCTCGTGCTGCTCACCGGCGGCCTCGAGGCCGGCATCGCGATGCACGTCCTCAACAACTTCTTCGCGTTCGGGCTGGCCCTCGCGTTCGGCGACATGACCAGCGCCCTGAACCCCACCGGCGGCACCTGGTGGGCCATTCCGGTGACCCTCACGCAGTCGCTGAGCTACCTGCTCCTGGCGGTGCTCGCGGCCCGCCGGCTGGGCGTCGCGGACCGCACGGATCCCGCCACCAGTGGGGCCATTTTGGAGGCGCGGCGGGGCCGCGTGTAGTGTTCCTCGTCGGCCGGGTCCTTCGGGATCGGGCCGATGCAGCAGTGGTCTATGGTGTAATTGGCAGCACGACTGGTTCTGGTCCAGTTAGTCTAGGTTCGAGTCCTAGTAGACCAGCGAGTTCTCGCGAGAAGGCCGAGACGGACGCCGATTTGGAGTCCGGGAGGCGAGATCGCTAGAGTTCCGCAGGTCGCTGAGAGACCCCCTCGGGGAGATCCGGCGACATGCCCCCGTTGTGTAGCGGCCTAGCACGCCTGCCTCTCACGTAGGTAGCGCCGGTTCGAATCCGGTCGGGGGTACAGAGTCGGGCCCGGTCCTCAGGACCGGGCCCGAATGCGTTTTCCGGCCAATCGTCTCGACCGACCGGCGAATCGGGGCCCTGTGCTGGACTCCTTGTCCTCTCGACCGGGCTCTCGTGCGCCATCCGTCCAGTCGTAAGGCGGTTTTCGGATCTCGTGGTTGACGCCCGCGAAGGGCTGCCGCTTAGGTGAGCGCACACTTCTTGTGATGTCTCTCACGTCCTGAGGAGTGCGACCCCCCGTCCCCCACCCCGAGGGTTGATCGTGTCTGCATCCACACATCTGAGAAGGAAGCGCTGGGCGGCGTCCGCTGCCGGACTGGCGTTGTTCGGGCTCGTGGTCGGCGTCATGCCGAGCGAGTCGACGGCCGCGACCGGGCCCCGCGCCCAGGCGGCGCCGGACGACCCGGTCCTCGAGCGCAGCGCCGACGAGACGCCCGAGGTCGTCGAGATCGTCGTGCCCGGAACGGCTGAGCTCGACCGGCTCGTCGCGACCGGCGTCGACCTCGACCACGGCGTCCACCAGGAGGAGGACGGCCTCGCCGTCCACGCCGTCGTCACGCCCGGCGAGGTCAAGCAGCTCAAGGCGCTCGGCTTCGCGGTCGGCGGGACGCTGCTCGCCGCCGAGGACAGCGAGGCCGCGGTCGCCGAGCGCGACGCCACCATCGCGGCCCACCAGCAGACGGCCGACGCGCTGGACGACGAGGCGACCGACCCCGACACCAGCGACGTCAAGATCCTCCGCGCCGACTACTACACCTCGTTCGGGACGCCGGTCCTCGCCGTCGAGGCGCAGGTCGCCAACGGCGCGAACGTCACCACTCTCACCGTCGAGCGCGACAGCGGTCCCGGCACGGCCTTCGGCAGCGGCGGCACGCAGAACATCTCCCGGTTCGTCGACGCGGGCGTGTACATGTACCACACCGGCGCCAGCTCGACTGGCCTGACGACGCGGCCCGACCGGGTGCGGATCACCAGCGCCAGCGGCGACGTCGCGATCCTCAAGGTCCGTGACTGGCTGCCCACCACCGAGGGCGAGCCGGACCCGTTCAAGGGCCCCGGCTACCAGCAGGACTTCATCCAGTCCTACCTCGACCCGACCCAGCTCTACGACCGGATCAAGCAGCTCGCGCTGACCTACCCCGAGCTCGCCGAGATCGTCGAGCTGCCCTACAAGACCAACGGCTACCGGCGCCTCGCGCAGGCGATGGTCGGCCCGACGGCGAACAACCCCACGGCGATCTCGCAGCGCTTCGGCCTCGACTCGGTGGCCTGGGGGCACGAGGGCGGCAACGGAATCACCGTCGAGGTCGTCCACCCGGCGGCGTCGAACGCCCTGCTGAGCATCGGTGTCAGCGACAAGGCGATCACCGTCTCGTCGGCCACCGACGCCGGCAGCGTCGCCACGAGCACGTCCGCCCAGATCGTCGCGGCGATCAACGCCACCCCCGCCGCGGCCGCACTGGTCAAGGCCTACACCTACCGCGGCGACGCCGGAGCGGGCGTCGTCCCGGCGACCGCCCCGGTGGCACTGTCCGACGGCCTCAACGCGCCGGCGTCCATCTCCCGCGACCCGCAGCAGGTCTACGCCATCAAGATCGGCAAGGTGCGCGACGGCTCGAAGCCCGGCGTCTTCTACTACGCACAGGAGCACGCGCGCGAGTGGGTGCCGCCGCTGGTGACGATCGAGACCGCCGAGCGGCTGCTCCGCAACTACGCCACCCACGCGGGCACCCGTGACCTCGTCGACAACCTGGAGATCTGGATCCTCCCGTCGGTCAACCCCGACGGCGGCCACTACTCCTTCTACGACTTCGCCAGCCAGCGCAAGAACATGACGCGCTACTGCGGCGTCGAGAGCACCGGCGACTTCGGCTCGCGCAACTCGTGGGGCGTCGACGTCAACCGCAACTACGACCTCTACAGCGCGTTCGACGGCTACAGCGGCGCGTCCACCACGAGCTGCACCAGCGGGACGTCGGCCGGCCCGGCCGAGCTCTCGGAGCCCGAGGCGAACAACGTCGACTGGGTCGCGGCGCACCCCAACATGACGTTCTCGATGAACGTGCACAGCTCCGGCAACTACTTCATGTGGTCGCCGGCGTCCTACAAGGCGGCCGGTCGCGAGACCGCGCCGGTGCCCACCCTCGAGGAGGAAGGCCTGTTCTGGGGCGCCTCCTCGCGGATCCTGACCGCCATCAAGCGCCACCGTGGCCTGAGCGTCACGCCCGCCCGGACCGGCCAGGTCGTCGACGTGCTCTACTCGGCAGCCGGGAACTCCGGCGACATGCTCTGGTACAAGTACGGCATCTACGCCTGGGACTTCGAGGTCGGCACGACCTTCCAGCCGCCGTTCGAGAACCTCGAGAACCCCAACGGAGCCTCCGCCCACGCGGAGAGCCAGGAGTTCGCCAACGGCCTCGTCGAGATGGCCCGGGTCGCGCTCGACCACGAGCGGGACGACGTGCCGCCGGTCTCGACGGTCGCGGTGACCGCGGCGCCGTCCGCACCGGGCAAGGTCAACGTCCGGTTCGAGACGAACGAGCCGGCGGCCGTGTTCTACACGCTCGACGGCACCGTGCCCAACCTCGGCTCGGAGCGCTACGACGCCGACGGTCTCCGCAACACGCTCGGTGAGCGGCTGAAGGTCGACGCCGGCGCCGAGGTCCGCTGGATCACCGTCGACAGCCGCGGCAACGTCGAGCGGCACTTCGTGCCGGGCAAGGACCGCAACTACCGCACCTGGAAGGCCGAGGTCGGGTACGAGGAGCCGCTCGCGTCCAGCGCGACGTCCCTCAGCCTGAGCCCGGCGACCGTCAAGGTCGGCGCGCGCGGCGTCACCGCGCAGGTCGAGGTGACGGCCACCGGAGCCGGCGACCAGCCGGCGCCCTCCGGCGTCGTCACCCTGCGCGACGGCGACGTCGTGGTCGGCTCGGGCGAGATCGACGACAGCGGTGTCGCCTCGATCCCGGTCGGCGCCTTCCCCAAGGCCGGCACCAAGGTGCTGACCGCCGAGTACGGCGGCGACGCCGCCTTCGCGCCCAGCGTCTCGCCGGGCGCCGTCCTCAAGGTGGTCAAGGCCGCGTCGACGGTCACCGCCCAGGTCAAGACGGCCACGGTGACCCCGAAGAAGCGGGCCAAGCTCAAGGTCGTGGTCGCGGCGCCCGGCGCCAAGATCTCCGGCACCGTGCTGGTCCGGGTCGACGGCCGCCTGGTCGCCTCGCGCGCCGTCGCCGCCAACGGCAAGGTGACGCTGTTCCTGCCGAAGCTGCGTCGGGGCAAGCACACGGTGCAGGTGACCTACCTGGGCAGCGCGAACCTCACGCGGTCGTCGACGACGACGAGGTTGAAGGTGGTCCGCCGCTGATCTCGTCGAACAGGTAGCGGGCGGCCGACGCCGTCACGACCGGAGACCTCGGGGCCCGGTCGTGACGGTCGTCGGCCGCTCCTTTGCAACGATTCCGTCGTGGCTCTCGTCTACCTGGGTGTGAGAGACCAGGACGAGGCCGCGTTCACCGCGTTCGTGGCCACTTCGGGCGATCGGCTCCTCCGGTTCGCCCGGCTGCTGGTCCTCGACCACGGTGAGGCCGAGGACGCGCTGCAGGAGGCGCTGACCCGGCTCGCCCGGCACTGGCACCGGACCGAGACGCCCGAGGCCTACACCCGCACCATCCTGGTCAACCTCGCCCGGGACCGCGGGCGCCGCCGCCACCTCGTGCCCACCCCGGCCGAGGACGTCGAGCCCGAGCGCGGGGCACCCGCTCCGGACCCGGCCGACGCCCTCGCGGCGCGGCGCCGGCTCGACGTACTGCTGGCCAGCCTGCCGCCGAAGCAGCGGGCGACGGTCGTGCTGCGCGTCGTGGAGGACCTCAGCGAGGCCGAGACCGCGCGCATCATGGGCTGCGCCGCCGGCACTGTCCGCAGCAACCTCTCGCGTGCCCTGGGCAGCCTGCGCGACCGCCTCGGCGACTCATTGGAGGCGATGTCATGACCACGTCGGTCGAGAACGAGATCCGCACGCTCGCCGCCGTCGCGGGGCGCGACACCAGCACGCCGGTCGACCTCGCGGCCCGGGCTCTGCGCGGGGCGCGCCGCACCCGCCGGCGGCGTCCGGCGATCGCGGCGGGGGTGGTCGCCGTCGGCCTGGGGGTCTCCTGGGGCGCCGGGCGGATCGGCGCCGGTCCCTACTACGACGAGCTCCAGCCGAGCGCGGGCATGGCGCCGACGATCGCCATGGGGGAGTCGGTGACGTTCCACCGCGACCTCGCCGCCGAGCAGGGCGATGTCGTGCGGATCTCGGTGCCGGGGGTGCCCGTGCCGCTGCTGACCCGGGTCATCGCGGTCGGCGGTACGACGGTGAGCTGCCCGGCTCGCCCTGACGGAACGTGCGCAGGGGTGCTCGTCGACGGCCGACCCAGTACCGACGACTACCTCGCCGCGCTGCCGTCGGAGCCGTTCGCGGCGGTCGACGTGCCGGCGGGCGACGTGTTCGTGCTCAGTGACAACCGCGCCCGGGCGGTCGACTCACGCGTTCTCGGACCGGTCGCGGCGAGCGGCATCGAGGGCGTCGCCGTCGCGGTCCGGCGCGACGACAGCTACGTTGCCATCCCCGGTGCGCCGAGGCACGCCGTCCCCGGCGACGCCGACCCGGTCGATCCGATCGGTCCGGTCCCGCCGGCCGGCGGCGCTCCCGCGGACTAGTCCGTCCGGTTCTTCGACCGCGCCGCGGCGCTCTGCTTGGCCGCCCGCGTCCGCGGCGGCGTCGGGTCGGTGCCCACGACCGCGAACACCGGAGCGGTGAGCCTCTCCAGCGCGGCGACGGCCTCGGCATGGCGCTCGGCGAGCGAGGCGACGACGCCGGCGAGCTCGGCCTGGGCCTCGGCGAGCGTGTGGACGGTGTCGGCGAGCTCGCGCTGGCGGACGATGAAGTCCTGGAGCGGCTGGGCCGTCGCGCCGGCGAGGCCGGTGATGCCGGTGGCCAGCCCGGCGACGGCGCCGGCCAGGTCGCCGACCTGCTGGGCGAGCTCGTCGGGCTGGGTGATGCCGGTGACGGCGGTGTCGCGCACGGTCCGCAGCACGTCGCTGGTGAGCTTGAGCGCGGCCTGCTGAGACTTCAGCAGCAGGTCGATCGGGTTCAGGGGAGCATCCGCCATGCCGCCCAGCGTCGCAGATCCGGCGGCTCCGCGCTCGCGGCTGTCGCGGGGCGCTCGGCTGTCATGTCCGATTTCCGCGAGAGAGTGTCGGTGCGCCCGGGCAGGATGGACGCATGACGACCGCCGAGAGCCTCGACTTCGAGCGCTGCTACACCGCCGTGCAGTCGCGCGACCGCCGCTTCGACGGGGTCTTCTACACCGCGGTCCGCACGACGGGCATCTACTGCCGCCCGTCCTGCCCGGCCCGGACGCCGGCCTCCCGCAACGTCTCCTTCCACCGCACGGCCGCTGCCGCCCAGACCGCCGGTTACCGCGCGTGCAAGCGCTGCCTGCCCGACGCGACGCCGGGCAGCCCCGAGTGGAACCTCGCCGCCACCGTCGCCGGGCGGGCCATGCGCCTCATCGCCGACGGCGTCGTCGACCGCGAGGGCGTCGAGGGGCTCGCGACGCGGCTCGGCTACACGTCGCGCCACCTGGGCCGGCTGCTCACGACCGAGCTCGGGGCCGGGCCGCTCGCGCTCGCGCGCACGCAGCGCGCCCAGACCGCGCGGGCGCTCGTCGAGAGCACGACGCTCAGCCTCGCCGACGTCGCGTTCGCGGCGGGCTTCTCGAGCGTGCGGCAGTTCAACGACACCATGCTCGAGGTGTACGACGCGACGCCCAGCCAGCTGCGCGGGCGCAAGACACCCGCGCCCGGCCCGGTCCCCGGCGCGATCGACCTGCGGATCGCCGTCCGGACGCCGTTCCGGGGAAGTGCGCTGCTGCGCTTCCTCGCCGCGCGGGCGATCCCGGGCATCGAGGTCGCCGAGGTCGGTGCCGACGGCAGCGGCTGGTACGCGCGGACGATCGACCTGCCGCACGGGCCCGGCGTCGCGCGTGTCGACCTCACCGACCTGGACGACGTCGGGACGTCGTACGTGCCGCTGCGGCTGGTGCTCGACGACCTGCGCGACACGGCGGCGGCACTCGCGCGGATGCGCGCGATGCTCGACGCGGACGCCGACCCAGTCGCCGTCGACGGGCACCTGTCCGCCGATCCCGTGCTGCGACCGCTCGTCGCGGCGCGGCCGGGCCTGCGCGTCCCGGGACACGTCGACGGCGCCGAGATCGCCGTCCGCGCGGTGCTGGGCCAGCAGGTCACCGTCGTCGCCGCCCGCACCGCCGCCGCCCGCCTCGTCGCCGCCCACGGCCGGCCCGTCACGACGACGGTCGAGGGCCTGACCCACCTGTTCCCGTCGGCGGCGACCGTCGCGGCACTCGACCCGACCGACTTCAAGATGCCGCGCGCCCGCGGCCGGGCACTGATCGGGCTGTCCGCGGCGCTCGCCGCCGGCGACCTGGCGCTCGACCGCGGCCCCGACCGCGGCGACGTCCGCCGTGACCTGATCGCGCTGCCCGGCATCGGCCCGTGGACGGCCGACTACATCGCCCTGCGCGCCCTCGGCCACCCCGACATCTGGCTGCCGACCGACGTCGGCGTCCGCCACGCGCTGGCCCGGCACGAGGGCGCGGTCATCGATCCGGAGGCATGGGCGCCGTGGCGCTCCTACGCCCTCCTGCACCTCTGGACGTCGTTGGAAGGATGAGCACAACCATGTGGACCGTCATCGAATCGCCCATCGGACCGCTGCGCCTGGTCGAGCAGGACGGCGCGATCACCGCCATCGAGTTCTCCCCCTTCCGCGACGGCGCCCGCCCGATCGGCCCCGAGGACCCCGACACGCCGGTGCTCGTCGCGGCCGCGCGCCAGCTCACCGAGTACTTCGCCGGCGACCGCCACGAGTTCGACCTCCCCCTCGCGCCCGCCGGCAGCGCCTGGCAGCGCTCGGTGTGGGCCCAGCTGCTGGGCATCGGCTACGGCGAGACCGCGTCGTACGGCGACATCGCGGCGCGCCTCGGCAAGACCAACGCCGCCTCGCGCGCGGTCGGCACCGCCAACGGCGCCAACCCGATCCCCATCGTCATCCCGTGCCACCGGGTGATCGGCGCCAACGGGACCCTCACCGGCTACGCCGGCGGGCTGGACCGCAAGCAGCTGCTGCTCGAGCTGGAGTCGGAGCCGCTGCAGGACGCGTTGTTCTAGGCTGCGGCCTTGCGGGCAGTTTCACCGCCTAGGCGGTGAAACTGCCGGTGGGCATAGGGAGTTCCGTGCGCTCACCGCCAGTTTCGTCGGCCCAGTAGCGCACCCGCCGCGGAGCGTCGTTCTGCGGCGCGGGCGCGGGCAGTTTCACCGCCTAGGCGGTGAAACTGCCGGTGGGCATAGGGAATTCCGTGCGCCAACCGGCGGTTTCGTCGGCTCAGCCGCGAGATCTGGCCAGCGCGCGACGGTCTGGGACGGCGTGCCCGCCGCGGGGATGCTCGCAGATCGCCGCCCGCCGTGCGCTCGTCGTCCGCGCACCCGTGCCGGCCGCGCAGCACCCGTCCACCGCCCGAACCTGACCGCTGAAACTCACGCTGGACCGACGGAACTTCATCGGTCAAGCGTGAGTTTCGCCGGTCGACCGGCGAAACTCACGCACCAGCGCGACAGAAGTGAACTACTCCGCAGCCGCCCGCCGCAGCGACTCCGACAGCCGCTCGGCCGCCGCGAGCACCGCGGGCGCGTGCATCCGTCCCGGCTGCCGCGAGAGCCGCTCGAGCGGCCCGGACACCGACACGGCGGCGATCACCTTGCCGCCGGGGGAGCGGACGGGGGCCGAGACCGAGGCGACGCCCTGCTCGCGCTCGCCGACCGACTGCGCCCAGCCGCGACGGCGGATGGCGGAGAGCTCGGCGGCGGAGAAGGCGGAGTTCTGCAGGCCGCGGTGGATGCGCTCCGGGTCGTCCCAGGCGAGCAGGACCTGGGCGGCGGAGCCGGCGCGCATGGTCAGCTGGGAGCCGACGGGGATGGTGTCGCGCAGGCCGGAGGGGCGCTCGGCGGCGGCCACGCAGACGCGGTGGTCGCCCTGGCGCCGCCACAGCTGGGCGGACTCGCCGGTGATGTCGCGCAGGCGGGCGAGCACCGGGCCGGCGGTGGCGAGGAGACGGTCCTCGCCGGCGGCGGCGGACAGCTCGGCGAGACGCGGGCCGAGGACGAAGCGGCCCTGCATGTCGCGGGCCACGAGACGGTGGTGCTCGAGGGCGACGGCCAGCCGGTGCGCCGTCGGGCGGGCCAGGCCCGTGCCGGCCACGAGGCCTGCCAGGGTGGCCGGGCCGGACTCCAGTGCGGTGAGCACCAGAGCCGCCTTGTCGAGTACGCCGACGCCGCTCGAGTTGTCCATATGGCAATACTGCCGTCTCGGATCCTGGGATGCAAGAGTAGGCTCCCACTTGGTTGACGGCAGTGGTGCCGTCGATGACACGAACGAGGAGGAGCGAGTCATGGGCAAGACCCTGGCGGAGAAGGTGTGGGACGAGCACGTCGTCCGTTCGACCCCGGGGGAGCCGGACCTCCTCTACATCGATCTTCACCTCATCCACGAGGTCACCAGCCCGCAGGCCTTCGACGGACTGCGCCTCGCTGGTCGCAAGGTACGCCGTCCCGACCTGACGCTCGCCACCGAGGACCACAACGTCCCGACGCTCGACTGGGACAAGCCGATCGCCGACCCGGTGAGCAAGACCCAGGTCGACACGCTGCGCAAGAACGCCGAGGAGTTCGGCGTCCGGCTGCACCCGCTCGGCGACATCGAGCAGGGCATCGTCCACGTCGTCGGCCCGCAGCTCGGCCTGACCCAGCCCGGCATGACGATCGTCTGCGGTGACTCGCACACCAGCACCCACGGGGCGTTCGGCTCGATCGCCTTCGGCATCGGTACGTCGGAGGTCGAGCACGTGCTCGCCACCCAGACGCTGCCCCAGGCCAAGCCGAGGACGATGGCCGTCACCGTCAACGGCACGCTGCCCGAGGGTGTGACCGCCAAGGACCTGATCCTCTACCTGATCGCCCAGACCGGCACCGGCGGCGGCCAGGGCTACATCGTCGAGTACCGCGGCCAGGCCATCGAGGAGCTCTCGATGGAGGGCCGGATGACGGTCTGCAACATGTCCATCGAGTGGGGCGCCAAGGCCGGCATGATCGCGCCGGACCAGACCACCTTCGACTACATCGAGGGCAAGCCCGAGGCCCCGAAGGGCGCCGACTGGAACGCCGCCGTCGCGCACTGGAAGACGCTGGTCACCGACGCCGACGCGACCTTCGACCGCGAGCTCGTGATCGAGGCCGCCGACGTCACGCCGTTCGTCACCTGGGGCACCAACCCCGGGCAGGGCGTCCCGCTGGGCGCGAACGTGCCGAGCCCCGACGACTACGCCGACCCGACCGACAAGATCGCGACCGAGAAGGCCCTCGAGTACATGGGTCTGACCGCCGGCACGCCGATGCGCGAGGTCAAGGTCGACACGGTCTTCGTCGGCTCCTGCACCAACGGCCGGATCGAGGACCTGCGGCTCGCCGCCGACATCATCAAGGGCCACCACGTCGCCGAGGGCACCCGCCTGCTCGTCGTCCCGGGCTCGGTGCGCGTGCGCAACCAGGCCATGGAGGAGGGCCTCGACAAGGTCTTCATCGAGGCCGGCGCCGAGTGGCGCGGCGCGGGCTGCTCGATGTGTCTGGGCATGAACCCCGACACGCTCGCCCCCCAGGAGCGCAGCGCCTCGACGTCCAACCGCAACTTCGAGGGACGCCAGGGCAAGGGCGGTCGCACCCACCTGGTGTCGGTGCCCGTCGCCGCCGCGACCGCCGTCCGCGGCACCCTGTCCTCGCCCGCCGACCTCGTGCCCGCCACGGTCTGAAAGGGAGCCTGACCATGGAGAAGTTCACCACCCACACCGGCGTCGGCGTCCCGCTGCGACGCAGCAACGTCGACACCGACCAGATCATCCCGGCGGTCTACCTCAAGCGCGTGACCCGCACGGGCTTCGAGGACGGGCTCTTCGCGGCCTGGCGCAACGACCCCGAGTTCGTGCTCAACCAGGAGCCGTACGCCGCGGGCTCGGTGCTCGTCGCCGGCCCCGACTTCGGCACCGGCTCCTCGCGCGAGCACGCCGTCTGGGCGCTGCAGAACTACGGCTTCAAGGTCGTCCTCTCGGCCCGCTTCGCCGACATCTTCCGCGGCAACTCCGGCAAGGCCGGGCTGGTCGCGGGCCAGCTCGACGAGGCCGACGTGGAGCGGATCTGGGCCTACCTCGAGGCCGACCCGGGCGCCGAGGTCTCCGTCGATCTCGAGGCCCGCACGGTGAAGGCCGGCGACATCGAGGCCACCTTCCAGATCGGCGACTACACGCGCTGGCGCCTGCTCGAGGGGCTCGACGACATCGGCATCACGCTCGGCCACGATGCCGACATCGCGGCGTACGAGTCGGGCCGGCCGTCGTGGAAGCCGGTCACCCAGCACGCGTGATCTCCGTCCCCTAGGGGACAAACCCGATGTAGGGACACGAGGTGGACAGCTACTGTTCATCTCGTGTCCCTTCTCGTTCGGGCGCGCCGCGCGGACGAGGAGCCCCCTGAGGGCACGGTCGTCGAACCTGCTGCACCCGCTCCGCCGCGTGAGGTGCTGCGCCGCGGCTTCCTCGGGAGCCTCCTCGCCGCCGTGGTCGCCTCGGTCCTCCTGCAGGCCTCGACGCTCGGCCTGTTCAGCATCCGCTGGCTGGGCGACCAGCTGATCTTCGGCGTCGGCTTCTACGTCGACACCCTCGTGATCTGGCTGTTCCTCGGCCTGCTGTGGGCCGTGCTGGGCCGGCTGTGGTGGTCGATCGGCGTGGTGTTCGCGCTCGTCCTCGCCGTGGGTGTCGCGACGCTGGTCAAGATCCAGTTCCGCGAGGAGCCGGTCTACCCCAGCGACGTCGACTTCCTGCGCGAGCCCGGCTTCCTCACGTCGATGGTCTCGCCGACGCTGCTGGTGGTCGCCGTGGCTGCCGTCGTCGGCGTGGTCGTAGGGGGAGTGCTGCTCGGTCGCCGGATGGCGCGCCGCTACCCGCGGCCGCGCTGGCGCGACCTGCGCCGGCCGCATGCCTGGCTCCTGGCCGGAAGCCGCGTCCTGGTGGGCGTCGTCGCGCTGCTGCTGCTCGCCCAGGCCGGTCACTTCAACCAGCCGGGCAACCTGTGGCGCAGCATGTACGAGGTGCGCGGCGAGCACTGGCGCTACTGGAACCAGAAGACCAACTACCGCTCCAACGGCTTCATCGGCGGCTTCCTCTTCAACATGCCGGTCGACGCGATGGCGAAGCCGAAGGACTACGACGCCGCGCGGATGGACGAGATCGCCGACCGCTACGAGCGACTGGCCGCGCGCACCAACGCCGGGCGCACCGGATCGCTCGCCGACACCAACGTGGTGATCGTGCTCAGTGAGTCGTTCTCCGATCCCACCGAGCTGCAGGGCTTCGACCTCGAGCACGACCCGATCCCGCGCACCCGCGCCCGGATGGCGGGCACGACGTCGGGCCACATGCTCTCCCAGATGTACGGCGGCGGCACGGCCAACATGGAGTTCGAGACCCTGACCGGCCAGTCCCTGGGGCTGTTCCGGCCGCAGATGCTCTCGCCTTACCAGATGCTCGTGCCGGAGCAGGCCGACTACCCGTCGGCCGTCGGCTGGTTCCGCGGCCAGGGGCACGACGCCATCGCGATCCACCCCTACCGCGTGGGGATGTACAAGCGGGAGCAGGTGTACGAGCGCTTCGGCTTCCAGTCGTTCATCCACGACACGACGATCGGCGAGACCGACACGATCGACGACAACCCCTACATCTCGGACGATTCGGCTTTCGACGAGGTGATCACGCAGATCGACGAGCACGAGCGCCCGTTGATGGTGAATCTCGTGACGATGCAGAACCACATCCCGGTCGACGACAACTACGACGACCCGATCGGCGTCTCGGGAACCGGCGACAAGCGGATCGGCCAGTACGCACGGGGTCTCGAGCACACCGACGAGGCATTGGACGAGTTCCTCGACACCCTCGAGAAGAAGCCCGAGAAGACGATCGTCCTCTTCTACGGCGACCATCTTCCCGGAATCTACGACTCGACGATCAAGCACGAGAACGCAGGGATCTCGCTCTACCGCACGCCCTTCTTCATCTGGAGCAGCGAGCCGGGGCACAACCGCCCCCGCACGATCCCCACCACCAGTCCGGCGTTCTTCCTGCCCCTGCTGTACGACGTCGCGGACGCGCCGGTGCCGCCGTACCTCGCTCTGCTCGGCAAGCTCCACGAGCACGTCACCGCACTGCAGCAGGGACGCATGCTGGACCCGTCCGGCGAGCGCGTCGAGGAGTCCGACCTGGACGACGAAACCGCCCAACTTCTGGCGGATCTGCGTCTCGTGCAGTTCGACTTCTCCATCGGTGATCGCCGGGCCGTGGACCGCATGTGGCCGGGCGCAGTGGTCAAAAAGCCCTGAATCCGGCCAAATAGCCCCGAATTCGCGAAAAAACACGCAAGAACATCGGCGTGGTGATTGTGAGTGTGCGTGCTAGTGCCTAGCGTTCCCATGAAGGACGACTGGGCGTGGGCCCAGTCGCATCATCCAGGGACGCGCAGGCGGTGCGTTTCGGAAGGACAGGTAGTGAACAAGTCTCAGTTGATCGACACGCTGGCTGACCGATTCGAGGGCAGCCGCAAGGACGCGGCCCACGCTCTCGACGCGGTTCTCGACACCATCACGCGACAGGTCGCCAAGGGCGAGAAGGTCGCCATCACCGGCTTCGGCTCGTTCGAGAAGGCCGTGCGCAACGCGCGTTGGGTCCGCAACCCCCAGACGGGCGAGCGGGTCAAGACCAAGAAGAAGTCGGTTCCGAAGTTCAGCGCCGGCGCTGACCTGAAGAACGTGGTCTCCGGTGCGAAGAAGCTTCCGGCGCTGCCGAAGCCCGCCAAGAAGGCGGCTGCTCCGGCCAAGAAGGCCGCGACGACCGTGGCCAAGAAGGCCGCCGCTCCGGCCAAGAAGGCCGCCACCGCTGCCAAGAAGGCAGCTCCGGCCAAGAAGGCGCCCGCGAAGAAGGCTCCCGCCGCGAAGAAGGCGGCTCCGGCCAAGAAGGCGCCCGCGAAGAAGGCTCCCGCCGCGAAGAAGGCGGCTCCGGCCAAGAAGGCGCCCGCGAAGAAGGCTCCCGCCGCGAAGAAGGCGGCTCCGGCCAAGAAGGCCCCCGCCAAGAAGGCTCCGGCCAAGAAGACCGCGAAGAAGGCCTGACGCCTCCTCCGTTCTCACGATCGGGCCGTACTCCCTCGGGAGTGCGGCCCGATCGCCATTTCGGAGACGACCTCCCGCGACGCGGCACCCAGGCCGATGGCCACGGCCGCGCTGAGCCCGTCGGCGTCGTCGACGTCGTGACGCAACGTGGTCAGCTGGCCCGGCACGGGCTGGGCGCCCGCGCTCGTGTGGGCTGCCGCGGACCCCGACCCGAAGCGGGGGTCGAAGTCTTCGTGCCGTGCGGTGTAGAGGCTGGTCCCGGTGCCGTCGGCATCGCGCACGAAGCAGGCCGAGCCGGCGAGGGAGTCGACGAACGTCAGTGCCGCCGCGAGATCGTCCGGACGCAGGGCCGGCAGGTCGGCGCACAGGGCGACGGGTCGCAGGTCCGGCCGCGCCCGCCGTACGACGTCCGCGCCGTGCCGCAGCGCCGCGTTGAGGCCGCCGCCCGGATCGGTGCAGGTCTCGGCGCCCCGAGCCGCGAGCGTCGCGGCGAACGCGTCGTCGTCGCTGATCACGAGGACGCCCGCCACACCGGGCGTCGCGAGGCATGCGTCGACCACGTCGACGGCGAACGCCGCGGCCAGCCGGCCGCGCTCGACGGGGCTGAGCGCGGTCAGCCGGGACTTGCCGGTGCCGGGTGACTTCACCGGCAGCAGCACCGCGAAGCCGCCTGAACGCGTGAACACCCTCGAATCCTCCCAGGCAAACAATGCCGTGCCCCCAAGTGGTCGGGGTCACTGACAGGTAACCTGCATCCTCGTGACGGTTCGGAAGTTGCAGGAGAAGCGAGGCTGGGCCTTCAACATCGCGGTGCCCCCCCTCAAGCCCACCCTGCTCGCGACGACCCGGCGCGAGTGGATCGGCGGCGAGAACATCCCGGAGTCGGGCGGCTTCATCATCGCGCTCAACCACATCTCCCACGCCGACCCGCTGATCGCCGCGCACCTCGTCTACGACCACGGCTACAAGCCCCGCTACCTCGCCAAGTCGGGGCTCTTCGACAACAAGGCGCTCGGCTTCTTCCTGCGCGGCGCCGGCCAGATCCCGGTCAAGCGCGAGACCAAGGACGCCGTCGGCGCCTACGCGGCCGCCGTGGACGCCGTCCGCGCGGGGCAGTGCGTCGTCATCTACCCGGAGGCGACGATCACTCGCGACCCCGACATGTGGCCGATGAAGGGCAAGTCCGGCGCCGCCCGGATCGCCCTCGAGACCGGCTGCCCGGTGATCCCCGTGGGCCAGTGGGGGGCGCAGGAGATCCTGGCGCCGTACACGAAGCGCCCGCACCTGGTGCCCCGCCACCGGGTCGTCATGCGGGTCGGCCCGCCCGTCGAGCTCGAGGACCTGCGCGCCCAGCCGCGCACCTCCGCGATCGTCAACCAGGCGACCGACCGGATCATGGCCGCCATCACCCACCAGCTCGAGCTGGTCCGGGGCGAGACAGCGCCGGCGGAGCGCTACGACATGGCCGTGCGCGGCGACCGGTTCAAGAAGAAGAAGGCGAACTGATGGGTGGCAGTGGCAGCAAGATCGCGGTGCTCGGCGCCGGCTCCTGGGGGACGGCGTTCTCGATCGTCCTCGCCGACGCGGGCAACGACGTCTCCGTGTGGGCGCGCCGCGAGGAGGTCGCCACGGCGATCAACGAGCGGCACGAGAACGTCGACTACCTGCCGGGCATCGAGCTCCCACGCACCATCACCTCCACGCACGACCCCGAGCGGGCGCTCGCTGGCGCGGACGTCGTCGTCCTGGCGGTGCCGTCGCAGTCGCTGCGCGAGAACCTGCCCACCTTCCTGCCCTTCGTCGAGAAGGACGCCGTCTTCGTCTCCCTCATGAAGGGCGTCGAGCTCGGCACCCTGAAGCGGATGTCGGAGGTCGTCGCCGAGGTCGGCGACATCAGCCCCGACCGGATCGCCGTCGTCAGCGGACCCAACCTGGCCCGCGAGATCGCCCGCCGCGAGCCCGCCGCCTCCGTCGTCGCCTGCACCGACGAGGACGTCGCCAACCTCCTCCAGGCCCGCGTCCACTCGCCCGCCTTCCGCCCCTACACGAGCATCGACGTCCTCGGCTGCGAGTTCGGCGGCGCCTACAAGAACGTCGTCGCCCTCTGCGTCGGCATGGCCGTCGGCCTCGGCTTCGGCGACAACACCACCGCCTCCCTCATCACCCGTGGCCTCGCCGAGACCGCCCGCCTCGCCATGAACCAGGGCGCCAACCCTCTCACCCTGATGGGCCTCGCCGGCCTCGGCGACCTCGTCGCCACCTGCTCCTCACCGCTCTCGCGCAACCGGACCTTCGGCGAGAAGCTCGGCCAGGGCATGAGCGTCGAGCAGATCTACGCCTCCACCCGCCAGGTCGCCGAGGGCGCCAAGTCCTGCTCCTCCCTCCGCGCCCTCGCCGTCGCCACCGGCGTCGAGACGCCCATCGTGGACGCGGTCGACGAGGTCGTGCTCGGGAGGCTGACGACGGCGCAGCTGATGGACGCGTTCATCAGCCGGGACACCAAGGCCGAGCTGAGCTGAGCCGCTGAGTCGGAGGGCGCGAGCGCGTCGACGCTGCGCTCCGCCGCGCTGCCGCGCGCACGGTCGAGGCCGGCGCTGGTAGCGGCCGTCCGGTGGCCAGCGGCCGGCGCGGCGGTAGCCACCGGCGCCGGCGGCTCCGGTCGCTCGTGCCTCGCTCGCTGCGCCGCCTGGCCGGCGTTCCCGCCGCAGCCTCGTGGTGCTCGCCGGCGCGGGCACGTCGTCGCGGTGCTGCCGCCCTGCCGCGCTGCCGTGCTGCCGCGCGCACAGTCGAGGCCGGCGCTGGTAGCGGCGTCCGGTGGCCAGCGGCCGGCGCGGCGGTAGCCACCGGCGCCGGCGGCTCCGGTCGCTCGTGCCTCGCTCGCTGCGCCGCCTGGCCGGCGTTCCCGCCGCAGCCTCGTGGTGCTCGCCGGCGCGGGCCGGCGGCGGCTGGCGGCGGCTGGCGGCGGAGGCGCGGCCGCGGCTAGGCGTTGATCCGGTCGAGCGCCTGGACGAGGTCGTCCCACAGGTCGTCGACGTCCTCGATGCCGACCGACATCCGCACCAGGCCCTCGGGGATCGTGGCGGCCTCGAGCTTCCAGCGCCGGCGCCGCTCGAACGTCGACTCGACGCCGCCCAGGGACGTCGCGTGCACCCACAGGGAGGTGGCGCGGACGAGGAAGTCGCCGGCGTCCGCGCCGCCGGCGAGGACGGGGGCGACGATGGCGCCGAAGCCGGGGTAGCGGACCTCGGCGACGGCGGGGTGGTCGGCCAGGCGGCGGGCGAGCTCGGCGGCGTTGGCGGCGGCGCGCTCGAGGCGGACGTGGAGGGTGCGGAGGCCGCGGAGGGCGAGCCAGGTCTCGAAGGGGCCGGGGGTGGAGCCGGCGAGGCCGCGGCGGGCCTTGAGGGCGTCGTGGACCTCGTCGTCGGCGACGACCAGGGCGCCCATCAGGACGTCGCTGTGGCCGGCGATGTACTTGGTGGCCGAGTGGAGGACGATGTCGGCGCCGTCCGAGAGGGGCTGCTGGAGCAGGGGAGTGGCGAAGGTGTTGTCGACGACGACCCGGATGCCGAGCTCGCGCGCGGCGGCGCTGAGGGCCGGGACGTCGGCGATCTCGAGCGCCGGGTTGGTGGGGGACTCGAGCCAGAGGAAGGCACAGTCCTCGTCGTCGTGCATCGCCTGGATGACGGCGGCGGTGTCGGTGATGTCGACCAGGTGCGCCTTCAGGCGGCCGCGCGACTCGGCGTCCGCGAGGGCGGCGACGGTGCCGTTGTAGGCGTGCTGGGGCGCGATCACGCTGCTGCCCTGGCCGACCAGGTCGAGGAGGGTGGTGACCGCCGCCATGCCGGAGGCGAACGCGAGCGCGCGGCCGCCCTCGAGGGCGCCGAGGGCCTCCTCGAAGGCCGTCCACGTGGGGTTGCCGAAGCGGCCGTACTCCAGGTCGCCGGTCGCGACGTACGTCGACGTCATCGTGATCGGCACGTTGAGCGGCTGGTCCGGATCGTGCGGGGGACGTCCGGCGGTCACGGCGATGGTGGCGGGGCGCAACGTGGGACCGGTCATGTCCCAAAGGTAGGGTCATCCGCGATGAACGCTCCCACCGGCCGCCGTATCCGCGTCGCTGTCGTCTTCGGCGGCCGCTCCAGCGAGCACGCCATCTCGTGCGTGACCGCGGGCAGCGTGCTGCAGGCCATCGACCGCGACAAGTACGACGTCGTCCCGGTCGGCATCGCGACCGACGGCCGCTGGGTCCTCGAGGCCGACGACCCGCAGCGGCACCGGATCACCGGGCCTGGGCAGCTGCCCTCCGTCGACGGCGCCCGGACGCCGGTCAGCCTCACTCCCACGAGCGACGGCACCGGTCTCGTCGTCAGCGAGCCGTCGGCGACGCCGCGGGCGCTGGGTGAGGTCGACGTCGTCTTCCCGCTCCTGCACGGCCCCTGGGGCGAGGACGGCACCATCCAGGGCCTCTTCGAGATGTCCGACGTCCGGTACGTCGGCTCCGGCGTGCTCGCGTCCGCGGTCAGCATGGACAAGGCGTTCATGAAGGTCGTGCTGAAGGACGCCGGCCTGCCCGTGATGCCGAGCGAGACCGTCACCGCCCGCGAGTGGAAGACCGACCCGCAGGCCGTCCGCGACCGCGCCGGGGCGCTCGGGTACCCCCTCTTCGTCAAGCCCGCCCGTGGTGGCTCCAGCATCGGGATCGCCAAGGCGCACAGCGCCGACGAGCTCGACGGCGCGCTCGAGGTGGCGCTCGCGCACGACCCGAAGGTCCTCGTCGAGGTCTCGGCCGAGGGCGCCCGCGAGGTCGAGTGCGGCGTCCTCGAGGCGCTCGACGGCGGCGTCGACACCAGCCTGCCGGCCGAGATCCGGATCACCGGCGAGCACGAGTTCTACGACTTCGAGGCCAAGTACCTGCCCGAGGAGCACACCGAGCTCGACGTCCCGGCGCACCTGCCCGACGGCGTCCAGGAGCGGATGCGTGCCATGGCCGCCGCCGCGTTCACGGCGGTCGGCTGCGAGGGCCTGGCGCGCGTCGACTTCTTCCTGATGCCCGACGGCTCGCTCGTCGTCAACGAGCTCAACACGATGCCCGGCTTCACGCCGCTGTCGATGTTCCCGCAGATGTGGGCCGCGACCGGCCTCGAGTACGGCGACCTGGTCGACCGGCTGCTGATGCTGGCGCTGCAGCGCCCGACGGGCCTGCGCTAGCCCTGGCCGCTAGCTCTGGCCGCCGTCGTCGCAGGGCTCGACCAGCTCGAGGTGCTTCTCGACGAGCGGCGCGAGCACCGACATGGCGGCGGCGATGGCGTTGGGCCGGTACTCCGCGGGGATCGCGACCTCGATCCGCGGCCGGTAGCCGGCGGCGAAGAGCGTGACGTCGCTGTCCTGGTCCTGGTACTGCTCGTCCGGGATGTAGTAGCCGACGCCGTTGGCCTGCTCGCACGACGCGGTCAGGTCGAAGCCCGGGGGCTTGCCGACGCCGCAGGTGACGACGATCGCCGGATCGCCGTACGCCGCAGCGGGGGCGTCGGCCGGATCGGTCTCGACGCGCTCCTGCTCGGCGAACGTGTCACCCAGGTCGTCGACGAAGGCGTCGCACACGGCCCGTTCGGCCGCGGAGAGCTTCGGCACGTCGACCTCGACGGGTCCGCCGCACGCGGTCAGGACCAGGGTCAGGGGCAGCGTGACGAGAGCCGGGAGCGGCACGAGCCGCCGGCGGCGTGGGGAGGGCACCGTCAGATGTGGACGACAGGGCAGGTGAGGGTGCGGGTGATGCCCTCGAGGTTCTGCACCTTGGAGACGACCAGCTTGCCGAGCTCGTCGACGTTGCGCGCCTCGGCGCGGACGATCACGTCGTAGGGGCCGGTGACGTCCTCAGCGAGCGTCACGCCGCTGATCTGGCCGACCTCGCGCGCCACCTCGGCGGCCTTGCCGACGTCGGTCTGGATGAGGATGTAGGCCTGAACCACCATGGGTCTGCTCCCGTCGACGTGATTGCCGGAACGGTTCAACCTACCCCGCCGGCGCGCGGGAGCAGAACTCGCGAGGCGTCCGCCCTACTCGCGGGTACGCCACCGGGGTCTGGTGGGATGGAGCCATGGCAGACGCGATCGACCAGGACAGGACCGTGGCGGACCTGGGGGAGTTCGGGTTGATCGGGCGGATCAACGAGGTGGTGACGGCGACCGCGCCCGGCACCGACGTCCTCGTCGGCCCCGGGGACGACGCCGCCGTGCTGCGCGTGCGCAAGGGCCATGTCGTGGTCTCCACCGACGTGATGGTCGAGGGCCGGCACTTCCGCCGCGACTGGGCCGAGGCCGTCGACGTCGGTCACCGCGCCGCCGCCCAGAACCTCTCCGACATCAACGCGATGGGCGGCCGGGCGCAGTGGCTCACCGTCGGCCTCGCCGCCCCGGCCGACCTGCCGGCGCAGTGGGCCCTGGACTTCACCCGCGGCTTCGCCGAAGAGTGCGCCACGGTCGGCGCCGGCCTCGTCGGCGGGGACATCAGCCGGGCCGACCAGGTGATGATCTCGGTGACCGTCCTCGGCGCCTGCATCGTCTCGCCCGTGCTGCGCACCGGCGCCGTCCCCGGCGACGTCCTCGCCCTCTGCGGGCGCCAGGGCTGGGCCGCCGGCGGGCTCGCGGTGCTCGGTCGCGGCTTCCGCTCGCCCCGGGTCCTGGTCGAGGCCTACCGGCGCCCGGAGCCGCCGTACGACGCGGGGCCGGGTGCCGCGGAGGCCGGCGCCACCGCGATGATCGACGTCTCCGACGGCCTGCTCGCCGAGGCCCGGCACCTCGCCGAGGGCTCCGGCGTCACGATCGATGTCGAGACCGCCGCCTTCGACGTCCCCGAGCCGCTCGTGGCCGTCGGGCAGGCGCTCGGCGCCGACCCGATGCAGTTCATCCTGGGCGGCGGCGAGGACCACTCGCTGCTCGCCACGTTCCCGGGCGGTGTCGCGCTGCCCGAGGGGTGGGTGCGGATCGGGACGGTCGGGGCGCGCGGTGAGCTGCCGGTGACGGTCGACGGGGGTGCCTATGAGGGGCCGACGGGGTGGACGCACTTCTGAGCCCAGTGGCAGTTTCACCGCCTAAGCGGTGAAACTCCCGCTTGGCCGACGGAGTTCCGTGTGCCCACCGGCAGTTTCACCGCTTAGGCGGTGAAACTGCCGCCGCGACCGGCGCCCCAAAACCGCCGAAGGCCGCCACCCCGAGGGGTGACGGCCTTCGAACGAAGACGTCAGGTCAGCGCGTGACCTTGCCGGCCTTGATGCAGCCGGTGCAGACGTTGAGGCGCTTCGGGGTGCCGTTGACCACGGCGCGCACGCGCTGGATGTTCGGGTCGAAGCGGCGCTTGGTGATCTTGCGCGACCACGGCCGGTTGTTGCCGAAGGTCGGCTTCTTGTCGCAGATGTCGCACACGGCGGCCATGGTTGTCACTCCTGGGAGATTGCTCGTACTAAGTCGTGTCACGCCCGCGCGCAGAGGGCGCTTCGGGCAACCGGAAGAGAATAGCCGACGGCGACGCGTCGGCCGAAATCGGCGCAGGTCCCCGCCCCTGCCCTAGGGTGTGCCCGATGGACGAGGGGACGGCGCGCGAGCGGAGCGGGATCGCACTGGCGTCCGTGGTCCGCTTCGTCGACATCGCGGTCGACGCGCTCGCGGAGGCGCGCGAGGAGGTCGACGCGCTCAACGTCTACCCGGTGCCGGACGGCGACACGGGGACGAACATGTACCTCACCGTCGTCGCCGCGCGCGACGCCATCCGCGCCGCCCTGGACGACGAGGCCGAGCCGCTGCCCGCGCTGGCCCGTGGTGCGCTGCTGGGGGCGCGGGGCAACTCGGGCGTGATCCTCAGCGAGATGCTCGGTGCCGCCGCGCGGCGGATCGCGGCCGCGACGCCCGAGCAGCGCAATGCGACCGTGATGGCCGAGGCGCTGCGCGAGGCGTCCGTGGCGAGCTATGCCGCGGTGGGGGAGCCGGTCGAGGGCACGATGCTCACCGTCCTGCGGGCCGCGGCTGAGGCCGGGGCGGAGGCGGCGGCCGCCGACGGCGCGCGCAGTGCCGATGTCCTCACCGCCGCGGCGGCTGCCGCGCGCGAGGCGCTGGGCCACACGCCCGAGCAGCTCGACGTGCTCGCCCAGGCCGGCGTCGTCGACGCGGGCGGGCGGGGGGTCTCGGTGATCCTCGACGCGGCCGAGACCGTGCTGACCGGACGCCGGCCGATCCCGGTCACCGCGCCGCTCGGCAGCCACGTCATCCCGGTGCCCCACCTCGAGCCTGCCGCCGACGAGCTGAGCGCCGACGGACCGGCGTACGAGGTGATGTACCTCCTCGACGCCGACGACGACGCCGCACCCGGCCTCCGCGGCCGGCTCGGCGAGCTGGGCGACTCGGTGGTCGTCGTCGGCCGCGAGGGACTGTGGAACGTGCACGTGCACACCGACGACGTCGGCGCCGCGATCGAGGCCGGGCTCGAGGTCGGCCGTCCGCACCGGATCCGGGTCACCCACTTCGCCGAGCAGATCGCGGCCAAGGCCGCGGCCGCGGAGGCGCCCGCGCTGCCCACCCTCGCCGGACGCCGGGTGGTCGCGGTCGCGGCCGGCCCCGGGCTGGCCGAGCTGTTCGAGGAGGCCGGCGCGGTCGTCGTCCGCGGCGGCCCGGGACGGCGTCCCTCGACCGGCGAGCTGCTCGAGGCGATCACGGCGTGCGGGGCCAAGGAGGTCGTGATCCTGCCCAACGACGAGCCGAGCGTCCGCGCCGCGCTGGCGGCCGCGTCGACGGCCGAGGCCGACCACGGCGCCCGCGGGCTGCGGGTCGCGGTGATCCCGACCCACACCCAGGTCCAGGGCCTGGCCGCGGTCGCGGTGCACGAGCCGGGCCGGACCTTCGACCAGGACGTCACCGAGATGACCGCCACCGCGCGCCACGTGCGCCACGGCGCGGTCACCATCGCGGCCCGGCAGGCGATGACGATGGCCGGCCCGTGCGAGCCCGGCGACGCGCTCGGGGTGATCGCGGGCGACTTCGCCGTCGTGGGGGAGGAGCTCGGCGGCGTCGCGCTCGTCGTCCTCGACCGGCTGCTCGCCGCGGGCGGCGAGCTGGTCACGATCGTCAGCGGTGCCGACAGCGCCGGCCTCGCCGAGCGGGCGACCGCCTGGGTGGAGGAGTTCCACCCCCATGTCGATGTCGTGGTGTACGACGGTGGGCAGGAGCGGTACCCGCTCCTCATGTCCGTCGAATGAGGTTCTGGTGGCTATCGACTTCGCATCGTCCGTGACCGCGGTCCTGGGGGCGACCACGCCCGCCAAGCGCAAGCGGTTCATCGAGGGGCTCGGCATCGAGACCGTCGGCGACCTCCTGCGGCACTTCCCGCGGCGCTACCTCGAGACCGGCTCGCTGACCCGGATCGACAACCTGCGCATCGGCCAGCTGCTCTGCGTCGTCGGCGAGATCGCCGCCTGCGACATCAAGACCTACAACGACCGCCGCACCGGCCGGCCGGCGTACCGGGTCGAGGCCATGCTGCGCACCGGCGGGCCGCAGCTGAAGATGACCTTCTTCGCCAAGAACCAGGGCACGGCCGGCTGGCACGCGCGCCGCGTCGCCCAGGGCAACCGCGGCGTCTTCCTCGGCAAGGCCGACCGGTTCCGCGACCAGTGGCAGCTGGTCAACCCGGCGATGACGATCTTCGGCATGGGCGACGAGGCCGAGGGCGACGGCGAGGGGAGCGGCGTCGAGGACGTCCTCGACTTCGGCCCGCTGTTCCCGATCTACCCGCTCACGAAGGGCGTCGAGACCTGGGACGTCACCCGCGCGGTCACGTTCGCCCGCAAGGTGATGGAGCCCGTCCCCGAGCTCCTCCCCGACCCCCTCCGCGACGAGTACGACGTGCTCGGCATCCAGGACGCCTACGACTGGGTGCACCAGCCCGACGACCGCGACCAGGTCGAGCGCGCGCACCACCGCTTCCGGTTCGAGGAGGCGCTCGTCACCCAGCTCGTCCTCGGCCGGCGCCGCCGCGCGCGGCAGGCCGAGGGCGCGACCGCCCGGACCGGCGGCGACGGCGCCCTGCTGCGGGCCTTCGACGAGCGGCTGCCGTTCCAGCTCACCGCCGGTCAGGTCGAGGTCGGCGCGCAGCTCGAGGCCGACCTGGCGCAGCCGCACCCGATGAACCGGCTCCTGCAGGGCGAGGTCGGCTCCGGAAAGACGCTCGTCGCGCTCCGGGCGATGCTCCGGGTGGTCGACTCGGGTGGCCAGGCCGCGCTCCTCGCGCCGACCGAGGTGCTCGCCCAGCAGCACTACCGCTCGATCGTCACGATGCTCGGCGACCTCGCCGACGGCGGCACCATCTTCGGCTCCGGCGAGGGGACGCGCGTCGAGCTGCTCACCGGCTCGATGAACAAGACCCAGCGCACCGGTCCGCTCTCGCGGATCGCCAGCGGCGAGGCCGGGATCGTCATCGGCACCCACGCGCTGCTCCAGGACCAGGTCATGTTCGCCGACCTCGGCCTCGTCGTCGTCGACGAGCAGCACCGCTTCGGCGTCGAGCAGCGCGCCGCGCTCACCGACAAGGCCGCCGCGCCGCCGCACCTCCTGGTGATGACGGCGACCCCGATCCCGCGGACGGTCGCGATGACCGTCTTCGGCGACCTCGAGACCTCGACCCTCAGCGAGCTGCCCGCCGGCCGCGCCCCCATCCAGTCGAACGTCGTCCCGCTGGCCGAGCAGCCGTCCTGGTTCGGCCGGGTCTGGGAGCGGGTGCGCGAGGAGGTCGGCAAGGGCCACCAGGTCTACGTCGTGTGCCCGCGGATCTCCGGCGACGAGCACGAGGCGGGCCAGGTCGACGCGGTCGACGTCCGCGACCCCGAGGACGAGGGGGTCGAGGAGGAGACGGCGCCCAAGCCGCCCGCCGCCGCGGTCGAGGAGGTCGTCGCCCGGCTCGCCGACGGCCCGCTCGAGGGGCTGCGGATCGGCCGCCTGCACGGCCGCCTGCCCGCCGACGAGAAGGACGCCGTGATGCGCGCCTTCGCGGCGGGTGACCTCGACGTCCTCGTCTCGACGACGGTCATCGAGGTCGGCGTCGACGTCGCCAACGCGACCGGCATGGTCATCCTCGACGCCGACCGGTTCGGCGTCTCGCAGCTCCACCAGCTCCGCGGCCGGGTCGGCCGGGGTGGCCTGCCCGGCCTGTGCCTCCTCGTCACCCACACCGACGCCGGCTCGCCGGCCCGGGAGCGGCTCGAGGCGGTCGCCGCCACCACCGACGGCTTCGTGCTCAGCCGGATCGACCTCGAGATGCGCCGCGAGGGCGACGTCCTCGGCGCCTCCCAGGCCGGCGGGCGGACCAGTCTCGAGAACCTCCGCGTGCTGCGCGACGAGGACACCATCGTCGCCGCCCGCCAGGCCGCCGAGGGCCTGCTCGACGCCGACGCCGACCTCGGGCAGGCGCCGGGGCTGGGGGCCGCCGTCCGCGAGCTGGAGCGCTCCGTGCTCGCCGACTTCGTGGACAAGTCGTGACCCGGATCATCGCCGGGGCCGCCGGGGGCCGCCGCCTGCAGACCCCCAAGGGCGACCAGACCCGGCCCACCAGCGACCGGGTCCGCGAGGCGCTGTTCTCCGCGGTCGAGGCATGGGCCGGCTCGCTCCAGGGGCTGCGCGTCCTCGACCTGTACGCCGGCTCCGGCGCCCTCGGCCTCGAGGCCTGGTCGCGCGGTGCGGCCGCCGTGACCCTCGTCGAGGCCGACCGCCGGACGGCCGACCTGGTCCGGGCCAACGCCCGCTCGGTCGGCTGCGACGTCGCCCAGGTCCTCGCCCGCTCGGTCGCGGCCGTGCTCGCCGAGCCGCCGGCGGGGGAGCCCTACGACCTCGTCGTCGCCGACCCGCCGTACCCGCTTGCCGACGAGGCGGTCGCCGCCGACCTCGCCGCCCTCGTCGCCCAGGGCTGGCTCGCGCCCGACGCGCTCGTCATCGTCGAGCGCTCCCGCCGCAGCCCGGCCCCGGACTGGCCGGCCGCGCTCGTGCCGCTCGCCGGCAAGCGCGGCCAGCGCAAGTACGGCGAGACCACCCTGTGGCTCGCCGAGCACCCCGCAACCACTAGCCTCGCTCCATGACCCGCGCGGTGTGCCCCGGCTCCTTCGACCCGGTCACCTACGGCCACCTCGACATCTTCCGGAGGGCCTCGGCGCTCTTCGACGAGCTCGTCGTCGCGACCGGCACCAACATCTCGAAGTCGCGGCTCTTCGACCCCGACGAGCGCCTCGAGATGCTCCGCGAGGCCTGCGCCGACCTCCCGAACGTGACCGTGATGGGCTTCACCGGCCTCATCGTCGACTTCTGCAAGGACATCGACGCCCACGCGATCGTCAAGGGCCTGCGCGGCGGCAACGACTACGAGTACGAGCTGCCGATGGCCCAGATGAACGCCCACCTCACCGGCGTCGAGACGGTCTTCGTGCCGACCACGGCGAGCCTGGGGTACGTGTCGTCCAGCCTGGTCAAGGAGGTCGCCTCGCTCGGCGGCGACATCTCGGCGTTCGTGCCGCCCGCGGTGCTCACCCGGCTCACCAAGAAGCTCGCTGAACGGGAGTGAACGGCGGGGCGGACGACCCCTGAATTGGCTCTGTCCGACCCGCCCCCCTAACATTGAACCGATCTGTTGTGCCCGGACCTGGAAGTGAACCCCTGAACCATCTGGACCCGAGAGCGCCGCTCGTGCTCGACACTCGCGAGCTCGGACGCCGCCCGGGGTCCCAGCGTCAGGTGTCACGGACAGCTCCGGCACCAGCAGATCTGGGCATCGAAGTCCTCTCCGTCCCCGAGGGCGCGCCGGTCGAGCTCGACCTGCGCCTGGAGGCGGTCATGGAAGGCGTGCTCGTCACCGGGACGGCGAAGGCCGGCCTCGAGGGTGAGTGCGTGCGGTGCCTGGAGCCGATCCGAGAAGACCTCGAGGTGACGTTCCAGGAGCTGTTCGTCTACGACGACATCCGTGACTCCGAGGGAGCCGAGGAGGACGACGAGGTCAGCATGCTCCAGGACGACCTGCTCGACCTGGAGACCGTGCTGCGGGACGCGGTGGTGCTCGCACTGCCGTTCCAGCCGCTGTGCCAGGACGACTGTCCCGGGTTGTGCCCCGAGTGTGGGGTGCGGCTCGCGGACGAGCCGGACCACACGCACGAGGCTGCGATCGACCCCCGCTGGGCGGCGCTGACCAAGCTCGAGCAAGAACCCACGGACTGAAGAGGCGCTCGCCCCGAGCGCACCCGAACCAAGGAGAAGACAGTGGCTGTTCCGAAGCGGAAGATGTCGCGCAGCAACACGCGGCACCGTCGCTCGCAGTGGAAGGCTGTCGCCCCGTCGCTGGTGACCTGTGCCAACCCGGCCTGCGGCGCCAAGCACCTCCCGCACCGCGCCTGCGGCACCTGCGGTCAGTACGGCGCCCGCGCCGAGCGTCGCCAGGTTCTCTGAGCCGGCGACCGGACGACGTCAGGTACACCAGCATCACCGCGTACGACGAGCTGCGTCGAGCGCTCGGGGATCCCTCGCTGACCCCCGAGCTGCTCGACCTCGCGCTGACGCACCGCTCCTACGCCTACGAGAACGGTGGTCTTCCGACCAACGAGAGGCTGGAGTTCCTCGGTGACTCGGTGCTCGGAGTCGTGGTCACCGAGACGCTGTACCTGACCCACCCGGACCTCTCCGAGGGCCGTCTCGCCAAGCTGCGCGCGGCCGTCGTCAACGCCCGCGCGCTGGCCGGCGTGGCCCGCGAGATCGGGCTCGGCGCCCACATCAAGCTGGGCCGCGGCGAAGAGGCGACCGGCGGACGCGACAAGGCGTCCATCCTCTCCGACACGGTCGAGGCCGTGATCGGGGCGATCCACCTCACCGGCGGCATCGAGGTCTCCTCGGCCGTCGTGCACCGGCTGTTCGACCCGCTCATCGAGGCGGCCTCGGCGCTCGGCGCGGGCCTGGACTGGAAGACCTCCCTCCAGGAGCTCGCCGCCGACCAGACGCTCGGCGTCCCCGAGTACGTCATCGAGGACGACGGCCCGGACCACATGAAGACCTTCACCGCCCAGGTGCGCGTGGGCGACAAGCTCTACGGCAACGGCGTCGGCCGCTCCAAGAAGGAGGCCGAGCAGGGCGCCGCCCAGACCGCGTTCGGCGAGATCGCCGCCGCGCTCGGCCTCGACACCAACGGCCGGCCGGTCGGCTCCGGCAGCTGAGCAGGGCGTCGTGCCCGAGCTCCCCGAGGTCGAGGTCGTCCGCGCCGGCCTCGAGCGCCACGTCAGTGGCGCCACGATCGCCGCGGTCGACGTCCTCCACGAACGGCCCGTGCGCCGCCACCCCGGCGGCCCGCTCGGCTTCGCCGCCGCACTGACCGGACGCCGGATCGACGGCGCCCGGCGCCGCGGCAAGTACCTCTGGCTTCCCCTCGACGACGGCAACGCGATCCTCGGGCACCTCGGGATGAGCGGCCAGATGCTGGTCCAGCCGGTCGACACGCCCGCCGAGCGGCACCTGCGCGTCCGCTTCGCCCTCACCGGCACCGAGCACGGGCGCGAGCTGCGCTTCGTCGACCAGCGGATGTTCGGCGGCCTGTCCGTCTCGCTCGGCGGCGCCGAGCTGCCGCCCGAGATCGCCCACATCGCCCGCGACCCGCTCGACCCGGAGTTCGACGACGACGCCTTCGTCGCCCGGCTCCGCAAGCGCACGTCGGGCGTCAAGCGGCTGCTGCTCGACCAGGGCCTCATCTCCGGCGTCGGCAACATCTACGCCGACGAGGCGCTCTGGCGCGCGGGCCTGCACGGCGAGCGGCCCGGCGACCGGCTCACCCGGGGCCAGGCTGTCGCGCTGCTCGGCCACGCTCGCGACGTCATGACGGCCGCGCTCGCCCAGGGCGGGACGTCGTTCGACGCGCTCTACGTCAACGTCAACGGCGAGTCCGGCTACTTCGACCGCTCGCTCCACGCCTACGGGCGCGAGGACGAGCCCTGCGACCGGTGCGGGACGACGATCCGCCGGGTGGCGTTCATGAACCGCTCGTCGTACTTCTGCCCGCGGTGCCAGCCGGTGCCGCGGCGCCGCCGCGGCTAGCCGGGCGTCGGAGGTTTGACCCTGGCGAGCCGAAGTGGGTCTCTTGGAGACGGCCCCCAACGGGCTGACACCCTGTCGAACCGGAAGGCTCACTTCATGGCCAAGGCGCTGATCGGCCACCTGAACAGCGACCTCCGCGACCCCCGACTCGCCGTCGAGAATGCTCGGCTGCGCAACCGGGTCGCCGAGCTGGAGTCCCTCGTCCTTCGCCTCTCGGAGGAGAACGACAAGCTGATGTCGGCCCGTGCGGCCGAGATCCTGACCGGCGACGCGCAGGAGATGCAGCCGGCCTGACCGCGGACTCCGACGACGAGCTCCCGTCGTCGCCCAGGTGCACCACGAACGGACCACCCTCGCCGTACGGCGTCGGGTGGTCCCACCGTTTTTCGGGTCGCGAGGTGGGCCTGTGGAGAGCCGTTCGCGCCCGGTCCTCATTTCGCGCACCATCGTCGCTACCCGCTGTCGTATCGGGCGACAGCGTGTGACGATGAGGATCCTGGATGTGTCGACCGCCGAGGGAGCACCGATGTCCGCCCTGTCTCCGCCGCCGTGGCCCTTCCGGCTCGAGCGCGTGCGGATGTCGCCGGCCGAGTTCCTCGCGCTCCCCGAGAAGTCCAAGGCCGAGTACGTCGACGGCGAGGCGATCCTGATGCCGCCGGCAGTCAGCGGACACAACGCCGTCCAGCGCCGCCTCGCCAACCTGATCGAGACGGCTCTCGCGCCCGAGGTCGACGTCCGTACCGACGCGGGGTGGCGCCACCAGGGCCGGTACCGGGTGCCCGACATCGCCGTGTTCGAGCTGCGCGACGACGAGGTCGTCTGGGCCGACCTCGTCCCGATCCTCGTCGTCGAGGTCCTCTCCCCGTCCACCGCAGGCGAGGACAAGGTCCGCAAGTCCCGGGAGTACCAGCGCGCGGGCGTCGCCCAGTACTGGATGATCGACCGGGCCCGGCGCACCCTGAGCGTCGACAGCAACGCCGGCGACGGCTGGGACCGCCTCCTCGACCTCGACGACGAGCACCCGGCCGGTTCGGTCGTCGTCGGCACCTGGGGCGAGGTCGCCGTCGACCTGCGCGCGCTCCTGCACCACTGACTCCTGCACCACTGAGCCCCCCACCCAAAACCACTGGCGCCGCCGCCCCCGCAGGCCTAGCGTCTCGACCTTGTGGCCCGGGTGATCGAAGCTGTCGCGCCGGCCCGGCTCGGCCCGGGCTTCCGGCACCTCGTGGCGTCGGCGTGGGTGAGCAACCTGGGCGACGGGATCGCGCTGGCGGCGGGGCCGCTGCTGGTGGCCTCGCAGACGCGCTCGCCGGCGCTGGTGTCGATGGCGATGCTGCTGGTGGGGCTGCCGTGGCTGCTGTTCGGGCTGCTCGCGGGGGCGGTCGCCGACCGGGTTGACCGGCTGCGGATGGTGGTCGTCGCGAACCTGCTGCGGGCGGTGGTGCTGGCGCTGCTGTGCGCGACGATCGTGACGGGCGTCGTCGACATCGCGCTGGTGCTGGGCGCGATGTTCCTGCTGGGGACGGCGGAGGTGTTCGCCGACACGGCGTACCGGACGTTCCTGCCGATGCTGGTCCGCAAGAGCGACCTGGGCATCGCGAACGCGCGGCTGCAGGTCGGGTTCATCCTGCTCAACCAGTTCGCGGGCGCGCCGCTGGGGGCGGCGCTGTTCGCGGTGGGGATGGCGGTGCCGTTCGGGGCCCAGATCGTGTGCGGGCTGCTGGGGGTGGTGCTGGCGACCCGGATCGCGCTGCCGCCGGGACCGGTCCGCGGTGAGGTCGACACCCACGTGCTGCGCGACATCGGCGAGGGCCTGCGCTGGATGCTCGGCCACCCGCCGGTGCGGACGCTCGCGCTGGTCATCGTCACCTTCAACATCACCTGGGCCGCGGCGTGGTCGGTGCTGGTGCTCTACTCGCTCGACGTCCTCGACATGGGGCCGATCGGCTACGGCCTGCTCACCACGGCCTCGGCGGCCGGCGGGCTGGTCGCGGCCTTCCTCTACGGCCCGCTGGAGCGGCGCGTCTCGATGGCCACGCTGATGCGCACGTGCCTGGGGCTCGAGGTGCTCATGCACCTGGCGTTCGCGCTCACCCGGGTGCCGTGGGTGGCGCTGCTCATCATGTTCGGCTTCGGGGTCTACGCACTGTTCTGGGGGACGCTCTCGCAGGCCATCCGGCAGCGGGCCGTGCCGCTGGAGTTCCAGGGGAGGGTCGGCTCGGTCTACAGCGTCGCGATCTACGGCGGCACCGTCATCGGCAGCGGGCTGGGCGGGCTGATCGCGCAGCACGGGGGAGTGCTGGCGCCGTTCTGGTTCGCCTTCGTGGGCTCGGGGGTGACCCTGGCGCTCGTGTGGCGCCAGCTGGGCCACATCGCGCACGCCGACGACGGCGGCTCCGGGGTGCAGCGTTCCGTCGGCCCCGCGGGGTAGCCTGAGACCCGCCGAGCTTCCCCCGCGTCGGACCCGACCTGACCGACCCCGAAGGGAGACTGCGTGTATCTGAAGAGCCTGACCCTCAAGGGGTTCAAGTCCTTCGCGTCCGCGACCACCCTGCAGCTCGAGCCCGGCATCACCTGCATCGTCGGCCCCAACGGCTCCGGCAAGTCCAATGTCGTCGACGCCCTCGCCTGGGTGATGGGCGAGGCGAGCGCCAAGAGCCTGCGCGGCGGCAAGATGGACGACGTCATCTTCGCCGGTACGTCGGGCCGCCCCCCGCTGGGCCGGGCCGAGGTCGTGCTGACCATCGACAACTCCGACGGCGCGCTGCCGATCGAGTACTCCGAGGTCACCATCAGCCGGACGATGTTCCGCACCGGCGGCTCCGAGTACGCCATCAACGGCACCACCTGCCGGCTGCTCGACGTCCAGGAGCTGCTCAGCGACTCCGGCATCGGCCGCGAGATGCACGTCATCGTCGGCCAGGGCCAGCTCGACCAGATCCTGCACGCGACGCCGGAGGACCGGCGCGGCTTCATCGAGGAGGCCGCCGGCGTCCTCAAGCACCGCAAGCGCAAGGAGAAGGCGCTCCGCAAGCTCGACTCCACCGAGGGCAACCTCAACCGGCTCAACGACCTGCTCAGCGAGATCCGCCGCCAGCTCAAGCCGCTGGGCCGGCAGGCCGAGGTGGCCCGCCGCGCGGCGACGGTCCAGGCCGACGTCCGCGACGCCAGGGCGCGGCTGCTGGCCGACGACCTGGTGACCGCGCGGACGTCGCTCGAGCAGGAGCTCGCCGACGAGAGCGTGCTCCTCCAGCGCCGCGAGGAGGTCGAGGCCGCGATCACCGCCGCGCGCGAGCAGGAGGCCACGCTCGAGGCCGCGCTGCGCGAGGACCTCCCGGCCCTCTCCGCGGCCCAGGAGACGCTGTCGTCGCTCCAGGCGCTGCGCGAGCGCTTCCGCGGAACGCAGAGCCTCGCCGCCGAGCGGGTCCGCAACGCGGCCGGCGTCGCCGAGGCCGAGGTCGAGACCGGTCGCGACCCCGACGAGCTCGACGCCGAGGCGGCGCGGCTCGCCGCCCACGAGGCCGAGATCGCCGCCCTCGTCGCCGAGCAGCAGGCCGCGCTCGAGGCCGCCGTCGCAGCCCGCCGGGCGTCCGAGGACGCCGCCGCCGCCGAGGAGCGCCGGGTCGCCGGGCTGCTCCGGGCCGCCGCCGACCGCCGCGAGGGCCTGGCCCGGCTGCACGGCCAGGTCAACACGCTGCGCTCGCGCGCCACCGCCGCCGAGGAGGAGATCGGGCGCCTCGAGGCCGCGCGCACCGACGCGATCGCGCGCGCCGACCGCTCCCAGCGCGACTTCACCGCCCTCGAGACCCGCGTCGCCGGTCTCGACGCCGGCGAGGAGGGGCTCGACGCCGAGCACGAGGCCGCCGTCGCGTCGTTCGACGACCTCGAGGAGCGCCTCGCCAAGGTCCGCGAGGAGGCGCAGCAGGCCGACCGCGACAAGGCCGGCCTCACGGCCCGCAAGGAGGCGCTCGAGCTCGGCCTCGCCCGCAAGGACGGCGCCGGCGCACTCCTGGCCGCCAGCGACGAGATCTCCGGCCTGCTCGGCTCGGTCGCCGCGCTGGTCACGGTGCGCTCCGGGTACGAGGGCGCCGTCGCCGCCGCCCTCGGTGCGGCCGCCGACGCGGTCGCCGTCACCGACGCCGACACGGCTGTCGCGGCCATCGACCACCTCAAGACCGAAGACCTCGGCCGCGCCGGGCTGCTGCTCGGCGGGGGAGAGTCCGAGACGCCCGCCTCGTGGCCCGCACTGCCCGCCGGGGTGGCCTACGCCGCCACCGTGGTCGAGTGCCCGGCCCCGGTCCGCCCGGCGCTCAACCGGCTGCTGCGCAAGGTCGCCGTCGTCGACGACCTCCCCGCCGCCCGGGCGCTGGTGGCCGACCTGGCCGACGTCGTCGCGGTCACCCGTGACGGCGACCTGTTCGGCGCGCACTTCGCCTCCGGCGGCTCGCACGCGACGCAGAGCCTGATCGAGATCCAGGCCGCGGTCGACGAGGCCACCGAGGCGCTCGCCACGGCCGTCGCCGACGCCGAGCGGCTCTCCTTCGACCTGGCCCGGATCGAGAACGAGCGGGCCGAGGCCAAGCAGCGGGTCGACGTGGCGCTCGCCAAGCTCCACGAGTCCGACGCCACGCTCGCCGCCGTCGCCGAGGAGCTCGGCCAGCACGGCTCGCTCGCCCGCGCCGCGCGCGCCGAGGCCGAGCGGATGACCGAGGCGATCGCCCAGGCCGAGACCTCCCGCGAGCAGGCCCTGGTCGGCCTCGCCGAGCTCGAGCAGCGCCTCGCGAGCGCCGAGCAGGACTCCGACGAGGAGCCCGACACCACCGAGCAGGAGCGGTTGGTCGAGGCCACCCGCGCCGCCCGGCAGACCGAGATGGAGGCCCGCCTCGCGCTGCGCACCTCCGAGGAGCGCGGCCGCGCGCTGCACGGCCGGGTCGACCAGATGCGCAAGGCCGCCGAGGCCGAGCGGGTCTCCCGGGCCCGCGCCGCCGAGCGCCGCGAGCGGCTGCTCGCCGAGGGCCGGGCCGGCCAGGCGGTCGCCACCGCGGTCACCTTCGTGCTGGCGCGCCTGGAGGCCTCGATCGACGAGGCCACCGCACGTCGTACGTCGGTCGAGGACTCGCGCCGCGGCCGCGAGCACGAGCTCATGGGCGTGCGCCAGGCGCTGCGCGACCTCGGCAAGGAGCACGGCGAGCTGATCAGCTCGGTGCACCGCGACGAGATGGCCCGCGCCCAGCAGCGGATGCGGATCGAGCAGATCGAGACCAAGGCCCTCGAGGAGCTCGGCCTCGAGCCCGACGGGCTCATCGCCGACTACGGCCCCGACCAGCCCGTCCCCGTGCTCGAGCCGGCCGTCGCCGTCCCGCGGACCGTGCCCTACGTCCGCGACGAGCAGGTCAAGCGCCTCAAGTCCGCCGAGAAGGCGCTGTCGATGCTCGGCAAGGTCAACCCGCTCGCGCTCGAGGAGTTCTCCGCGATGGAGGAGCGCCACCAGTTCCTCTCCGAGCAGCTCGAGGACCTGCGCCAGACCCGCAAGGACCTCCTCGACATCGTCAAGGACGTCGACGCCCGGGTCGAGGCGGTCTTCACCGAGGCCTACGCCGACGTGACCAAGGCCTTCGACCAGACCTTCGCCCGCCTGTTCCCGGGCGGCGAGGGCCGGCTGGTCCTCACCGACCCGGCCAACATGCTCACCACCGGCATCGAGGTCGAGGCCCGCCCGCCGGGCAAGAAGGTCAAGCGGCTCTCGCTGCTCTCCGGCGGCGAGCGCTCGCTCGTCGCGGTCGCCTTCCTCGTCGCCCTGTTCAAGGCTCGGCCCTCGCCCTTCTACATCCTCGACGAGGTCGAGGCCGCGCTCGACGACACCAACCTCGGCCGGCTGCTCGAGATCTACGAGGAGCTGCGCGAGAACTCCCAGCTGCTCGTCATCACCCACCAGAAGCGGACCATGGAGGTCGGCGACGCGCTCTACGGCGTCACCATGCGTGGCGACGGCGTCTCGGCTGTCATCAGCCAGCGGCTGCGGGACGAGTCGGCGTGAGCGCACCCGACCGCAGCCGGCCCGACCGGTCGGCCTACCGCGCCTGGCGGACGGCGACCACCCGCTGGTCCGACGACGACGTCTACGGCCACCTCAACAACGCGCGCTACTTCGACCTGATCGACACCGCGGTCAACGCGCACCTGCACGACGCCACCGGCACCGACATCCGGCGGCTGCCCGCGATCGGCGTGGTGGCCGAGGTGTCCTGCCGCTACTTCGCCGAGATGGGCTACCCGCGCCCGATCGAGATGGGCCTGGCCGTCGAGCGGCTCGGCACGTCGTCGGTGATCTACCGGGTCGGTCTGTTCCAGGGCGACGCCGACGGCGAGGGTGCGCTGGCGTGCGCCGAGGGCCGCTTCGTGCACGTGTACGTCGACGACACCGATCCCGCGCGCCGGCCGACGCCGGTGCCCGACGTCATCCGCGAGGCGCTCGCGCCGCTCGTGGTGTGACCTCGGCCTCTCCGGCGCTGCCTGCGGGCGAGCCGAGGCCGAGCGGCGTGGACCGCCGAGGCAGGATGGGGAGCGACGGAGATCCCTACTCGGAGGAGTCGAAGTGCTGTTCGTCGTACTGGCGGTCCTGGTCAGCCTCGCGGTCGCGGGGGTCGTGGTCCTGTACGTCGCCTACCCGCACCGCGGTGAGCAGGTGCCCGGCGTCCCGTGGCTGGGCGACGCGATGGCGAAGGCGGCCGACGCCGCCCCGGTGATCGAGGACGAGGAGCGCGACGTCCTGCGCCTGCAGTAGCCGCCTGCCGACGCGGCGGCCGGTCCCGGCCGATTCCGGCGCCGGGGCGCGCGCGTGATGGGATGACCCCATGCAGGAATGGCTCTACCTCGTCATCGGGATCGCCGTCGTCGGCGTCCTCGCGATCGCCGGCTTCGTCGGCACCCGGGTACGGCGCTCCGGGCGGCTGCCCGAGGACACGTCGACCGACGTCCTCACCACCCCGGTCGAGACGCCTCCGGCGACCGCCGAGGCTCCCGTCGTCGAGGCGCCGGCCGAGGTCGATCCCGAGCCGGAGGTCGCTCCGGCGCCCTCCCTCGAGACCCCCGAGAAGCCGGCGTCCCGCCTGGTCCGGCTGCGCCAGCGGCTCGCCGGCTCCAACGCGCTGGGCCGCGGTCTGCTCGGCCTGCTGAGCCGGGACCAGCTCGACGAGGACACCTGGGAGGCGATGGAGGACCTGCTCCTCGCCGCCGACATCGGTGTCGCGCCCACCCAGGAGCTGGTCGAGCGGCTGCGCACCCGGCTGCGGGTCGAGGGCGGCAAGACCCCCGACGCCCGCACCGTGCTCCGCGAGGAGCTCATCAACCTGGTCGACCCGACGATGGACCGCGCGCTCAAGGTCAGCGGCGAGGGCGACGCGCCCGGCGTCGTCCTGGTCGTCGGCGTCAACGGCACCGGCAAGACCACGACCGTCGGCAAGCTCGCCCGGATCCTCGTCGCCGACGAGCGCACCGCGCTCCTCGCCGCCGCCGACACCTTCCGCGCCGCCGCCACCGAGCAGCTCGCCACCTGGGGTGACCGGGTCGGCGTCGAGGTCGTCCGCGGCCCCGAGGGCGGCGACCCCGCCAGCGTCGCCTTCGACGCGGTCAAGCAGGGCATGGACCGCGGCGTCGACACCGTCGTCGTCGACACCGCCGGCCGCCTGCAGAACAAGCAGGGCCTGATGGACGAGCTCGGCAAGGTCAAGCGCGTCATCGAGAAGCAGTCCCCGGTCACCGAGGTGCTGCTCGTCCTCGACGCCACCACCGGCCAGAACGGCCTGATCCAGGCCAAGGTCTTCTCCGAGGTCGTCGACGTCACCGGCATCGTGCTCACCAAGCTCGACGGCTCCGCCAAGGGCGGCATCGTGATCGCCGTCCAGCGCCAGCTCGGCGTCCCGGTCAAGCTCGTCGGTCTCGGCGAGGGCCCCGACGACCTGGCGCCGTTCGACGCGGCCGCGTTCGTCGACGCGCTGCTGGGCTGAGGCGTCACCGGACCGTAACGGAGCCGCGGCACTCGTTACGAGCCCGAAACAAGCGGCCGCGCGCCCCGAAACCTCGCGACCCGAGGGTCGGGGCATGGAAAATGGCTACTACACCTGGATGCTGGTGTCGGCCTCGCTCGTCCTCTTGATGACCGCCCCTGGCCTGGCGCTCTTCTACGGCGGCATGAGCCGGACCAAGTCGGTTCTCAACATGATGATGATGTCGTTCAGCGCCCTCGGCGTCGTCGGCATCGTCTACGCCCTGTGGGGGTGGTCGATGTCGTACAGCACGACGTTCGCCACCGCCGACGGGGCCACGGGCAAGGAGATCGCCAAGCTCTTCTCGAACCCGTTCACGCAGTTCGGCCTGGAGAACACCGATCCCGCGAACTACGTCTTCGTGGCGTTCCAGCTGACGTTCGCGGTGATCACCGCGGCGCTGATCAGCGGTGCCGTCGCGGACCGGATGAAGTTCTCGGCGTGGCTGGTCTTCCTCCCGCTGTGGGTCACGCTGTCGTACTTCCCGCTGGCCCACATGGTGTGGGGCGGGGGCTTCCTCAGCGGGGTCGAGAACGGTCTGGCCGACCTCCTCTTCTCCGGTGACGGCGGCGCGGCGGTCGCCCCGATCGACTACGCGGGCGGCACCGTGGTGCACATCAACGCCGGTGTGGCGGGCCTGGTGCTGGCGCTCATGCTGGGCAAGCGGATCGGCTTCGGCAAGGAGCCGATGAAGCCGCACAACCTGACGCTGACGATGATCGGCGCCGGCCTGCTCTGGTTCGGCTGGTTCGGGTTCAACGTGGGCTCGATCGTCAACCTCGACGCCTACACCACCGAGACGGGCCTGGTCTGGCTCAACACGACGCTCGCCACCTGCGCAGCGATGATGGGCTGGCTGGCCGTGGAGAAGCTCCGCGACGGTCACGCCACCTCGCTCGGTGCCGCCTCCGGCGTCGTCGCCGGTCTGGTCGCGATCACCCCGGCCTGCGGCAACCTCGTGCCCTGGAGCGCGATGGTGCTCGGCCTGGTCGCCGGCGGCCTGTGCGCCCTGGCGGTCGGCCTCAAGTACAAGCTCGGGTACGACGACTCGCTCGACGTCGTCGGCGTCCACCTGGTCGGCGGTCTGGTCGGCACGATCGGCGTCGGCTTCCTCGCCTCCAACGACGGTGGCCTGCTCACCGGCGGCGGCCCGAAGCAGCTGGTCGTCCAGGTCGTGGTCGCCCTGTTCGCGATCATCTGGTCCGCGATCGCCACGCTGGTGGTCGGGCTCCTGGTCAAGGCGGTCATCGGGCTCCGGCTCGAGGACGACTCCGAGGTCGAGGGCATCGACTTCGTCGAGCACGGCGAGGCCGCGTACGACTTCGGCGCCGGGGGCGGCGCCCGTCGTACCTCCTCGCTCCTGGGCACCGGCGCACCGGCGCCGGCACCCGCGCCCACCGCATCGGAGGTCAACGCATGAAGCTCGTCACCGCGGTCATCAAGCCGCACAAGTGGGAGGACGTCCGCGAGGCGCTGGAGGCGTTCGGCGTCGCGGGGATGACGGTCAGCGAGGTCAGCGGCTACGGCCGGCAGAAGGGCCACACCGAGGTCTACCGGGGCGCGGAGTACGACATCGCGCTGGTCCCGAAGATCCGGATCGAGATCGTCGTCGACGAGTCGGACGCCGCGGACGTGGTCGAGATCATCGCCAAGACCGCGCACACCGGCCGGATCGGGGACGGCAAGGTCTGGGTCAGCCCGGTCGACACCGTGGTCCGGGTCCGCACGGGCGACAAGGACGTCGCCGCCCTGTAGACGACCTGGGGAACCACGAGGCCGGGATCCGCGACCGCGGATCCCGGCTTCACCCATGTGTAACGCTCCCGGGAAGACCTGTTACACCCGTGAAACAAAGCGCCCGCACAGTGGGCGGATGCCCGATCTGCTCCCTCTCGCCGCGACGCCGGCGACCGCTGCCGGCGACACCGCCTGGCTGCTCGCCGCCGCGGCGCTGGTGCTGCTCATGGCACCGGGTCTCGCCTTCTTCTACGGCGGGATGGTCCGGTCCAAGAGCGTGCTCAACATGATGATGATGGTCTTCGGAGCGCTCGCCGTCGTGATGGTGGTGTGGGTGCTCGCCGGCTACTCGCTCGCCTTCGGTGACGACATCGGCGGCGGCCTGCTGGGCGACCCGACCCAGTACCTCGGCTTCCGCGACATGCTCGCGCCGGACCCGGACGCGGACTACCCGATCACCCTCTTCGCCGCCTTCCAGGGCCTGTTCGCGGTGATCACCGTCGGCCTCATCGCCGGCGCGATCGCCGACCGGACCCGGTTCGGCACCTGGCTGCTGTTCGCCGGCCTGTGGACCCTGCTGGTCTACGCACCGGTCGCGCACTGGATCTTCGGCGGCGGCTGGATGCAGGAGCGGCTGGGCGCCCTCGACTTCGCCGGCGGTACGGCGGTCGAGATCAACTCCGGTGCCGCCGGGCTCGCCGCGGCGCTGGTCCTCGGCCGGCGGGTGGGCTTCGGCCGCGACCCGATGAAGCCGCACAACCTGACGCTGGTCATGGTCGGTGCGGGGCTGCTGTGGTTCGGCTGGTTCGGCTTCAACGCCGGCTCCGCGCTCGCCGCGGACAACACGGCGGCGATCGTCTTCGTGAACACGCTGCTCGCCGGGTGCACGGGCCTGCTCGCCTGGCTCGGCGTCGAGCGCTTCCGCGACGGCCACGCGACGTCGTTCGGCGCGGCCTCGGGCGTCGTCGCCGGCCTGGTCGCGATCACCCCGTCGTGCGGCGCCGTGACGCCCATCGGCGCGATGCTCGTCGGCGTCGCGGCGGGCGCGATCTGCGCGCTCGCGGTGGGCCTCAAGTACACCTTCCGGTACGACGACTCGCTCGACGTCGTCGGCGTCCACCTGGTCGGCGGCCTGGTCGGGACGATCCTCATCGGCCTGCTCGCGTCGACCTCGGTCACCGGCGTCGACGGCCTGTTCTACGGCGGTGGCACCGGCCAGCTCGGCCGCCAGCTCGTGGCCGCGGGCGCGACGCTGGTGTTCTCGTTCGTGATGACCGCGCTGCTCTTGTGGGTCCTGGAGCGCACGGTCGGCTTCCGGGTCGACCCGGACCACGAGGTGGCCGGGGTCGACCTCGTGATCCACGCCGAGACGGCGTACGACCTGCACGCCACCGGTGGGGCTCGCCCCCATTTCGGTCCCGGGACTGGCACGCTGCACCCATGAAGCTGATCAGCGCGGTGGTCAAGCCGCACAAGTGGGAGGACGTCCGCCAGGCGCTGGAGGTCGTCGGCGTCACCGGGATGACCGTCAGCGAGGTGAGCGGGTACGGCCGGCAGAAGGGTCACACCGAGGTCTACCGCGGCGCCGAGTACGACATCGCGATGGTGCCCAAGGTGCGCATCGAGATCGTCGCCGACGACGCCGACGTCGACCGGATCGTCGAGACCATCACCACCGCCGCCCAGACCGGGCGCGTCGGCGACGGCAAGATCTGGGTCACCCCGGTCGAGTCCGTGGTCCGGGTGCGCACCGGCGACACCGGACCGGCCGCGGTCTAGCCCGCCCAGGACCTGGATGACCGCCGCCGAGCGCGCTGCCCGAACCGAGGCCGCCGACGCCCTGACCCGCAGCGCGTACGACGGCGCGGGCGGCACCGACACCGGGACCGCGCTGGTGGCGGTCGGCGGCTACGGCCGGGGCGAGCTGGCGCCGTACTCGGACCTCGACCTGGTCCTCGTCGCCGACGAGGGCCTGCCCGAGGAGCAGTGGCGCGAGCTCGCCGGGCACGTCTGGTACCCCCTGTGGGACTCGGGCCACCAGATCGACCACTCGGTGCGCACGCTGCCCGAGATGCTGGCCGCGGCCGAGGGTGACGTGCGGGTCGCGTCGGGGCTGCTCGACGCGCGCCACGTCGCCGGCGACCACAGCCTCGCGCTGCGGCTGCGCACGACCGTCCTGGCCCACTGGCGGCGCCAGGCCCGGGAGCGGCTGCCCGAGCTGCGCGAGCTGGTCCGCAGCCGGCACCGGCTCGTCGGCGAGCTCGCGCACCTCTCGCTGCCCGACCTCAAGGAGGCCGAGGGGGGACTGCGGGACGCGACCGTGCTCAAGAGCCTCACGGCGACCTGGCTGGTCGACGTCCCGGCGGCCGACCTGGAGCGCTGCCGCCAGCAGCTCCTCGACGTCCGCGACCTGCTCCACGCCGCGGCCGGCCGGGCCACCGACCGGATCGCCCCCGAGCACTGGGCGGCGCTCGCCGAGGGGCTCGCACTGCCCGACGAGGCCGCGGCCCAGCGCTACGTCCGTGAGCTCGGGCGCCGGGTCACCCACCTCTCACGGCTGGCCTGGCGGCGCACCGACGACGCCCTCCGGCGGACGCCGGCCGCGCGTCCCCGCCGCCCCGAGCTGACCCGGCTCGCGCCAGGGGTCGCGCTGTCCCAGGGCGAGGTCGTGCTCGAGCGGGGCGCCCGCCCCGAGCGCGACCCGGTGCTGCTGCTCCGCGCGGCGGCCGAGGCGGCGGTGCGCGACGTCGTCCTGGCGCCGCCGACCGCCGCGCGGCTGGTGCGCGACTGCCCGCCGCTGCCGGTGCCGTGGCCCGACGAGGCGCGCCGCCAGCTGGTCCGGCTGCTCGCGGCCGGCCCCGGCCTGCTGGGCGTCTGGGAGACGCTCGACGAGACCGGTGCGCTCGACCGGATCCTGCCCGAGTGGGAGCGGATCCGGCTGCTGCCGCACGCCTCGGCGATCCACCGGTTCACGGTCGACCGACACGTCGTCGAGACCTGCGTCGAGGCGGCGGGCCTGATCCGCGACGTCTCGCGCCCCGACGTGCTCGTCGTCGCGGCGCTGCTCCACGACATCGGCAAGGGCGGGCTGACCGAGCACAGCGTGGCGGGGGCGCCGATCGCCCGGGCCATCGCGGAGCGGATGGGCTTCGGACCCGACGAGGCCGAGCTGATCGGCCGGCTCGTGCGCTGGCACCTCCTGCTCGCCGACGTCGCGACCACCCGCGACCCCGACGACCCGGCCACGGTCGAGAAGCTCACCGAGCACATCGACACGCCGGAGGCGCTCGCGCTGCTCACCGCGCTCACCGAGGCCGACGCGAAGGCGGCCTCGCCCAAGGCCTGGTCGTCGTGGCGGGCCGGCCTCGTCCTCGACCTGTCCCGCCGGGCCCGTGCGGTGCTGGAGCGGGGGAGCGCCCCGCCGGCCTTCGGCGACGAGCAGGTGCCCGTCCCGCCCGAGGTCGCCGACGGCGAGGTCGCGATCGCCGTCGAGCCCGTCGCCGACGGCTCCCGGGTCACCGTCGTCGCCCTCGACCGGGTGGGCCTGCTCGCCGACGTCGCCGCGCTCTTCGCGCTGCGCCGCGTCGCGATCCGCGCCGCCCGGCTGTGGGCGCAGGGGGAGCACGCCGTCTCGGTCTGGGACGTCGACGCCGACCACCTCGACGTCGGCGCGCTGCACGACCAGCTCGACGCCATCGTCGCCCGCCGGGTCGACCCGGCCGAGCGACTCGCGCCCCGCCGGGCGCCCGGCGACCTCGACCCGGCGGTCGTCGTGCGGCCGGAGGCGAGCGACCACGCGACCGTGATCGAGGTCCGGGCGGCCGACCGGCTCGGCGTCGTCCACCAGGTGAGCGCGGCGCTGGCGGCGCTGGAGATGACGGTCCGCTCGGCCCACATCTCGACGCTCGGCCCCCAGGCGGTCGACGTCTTCTACGTCCAGGAGGCGGCTGCGGGCGCGCTGTCGGACACCCGCGCGGCCGAGGCGGCGCACGCCGTGCGGCGTGCGCTCAGAGGCTCTTCCTGATCCTCGCGACACCCTTGCTCAGGTCGACCTGGACGGGCCGGTCGTCGTCGTCCGGGTTGGGGGTGACGGTGCCCTGGTTGTCGTGGGACTTGAGGTCGCGGTCGGCCCGCGCCCGTGCGGGGTCGAAGACGTCGATGAAGCTGCCGAGGCCGTCGGCCATGCCGCTGCTGCCGGCGCCGCCGTTGCGCAGCGTGCGGTGCCCGGCCACGACGACCAGCACGAGCAGGACCAGCCCTGCTCCGGCGAACACCGCGACGGTCGTCATCCCGTCAGCATAGGCACGTCAGCAGCAGCGTGCCTGCGGGTCGTGCTCCTTCGCGTCGGCGCGGTGCCGCTCCCACGCCCGCCGCGACATCGGGACGACGTCGTCGCGGGCGCAGCGCTCGACGTACTCGTCCCAGCGGGCCTCGCCGGTGAGCTCGCGGACGTACCAGCGGACGCCGCGCCAGGCGCGCGCCAGCGCGGTCATCGCCGGCTCCCCGTGAGCCGCGACTGCTCCCACTCCCGGACGGCGGCCTTCTCGTCGGCCGTCGCGAAGAAGTCGGCCGGCGCCACCACGTGCGACGGGACGGCGGGCACCTCGGTGGTGGGCAGGCCGCCGGCCCGGATCGCCCGGATCCAGACCAGGACGGCGTTGGCCACCACGACGATGACCAGGATCGCGAACGTCAGCTGGAGCACGCCGTTGGTGGTCGAGTTCGTGATGATCTGGTCCATCTGCCCGCCGTCCTTGGCGGGGGCGAGCACCTGGCCGGCGTCGCGTGCCTCGCGGTAGCGGTCGGCCTGGGCGAAGTAGCCGATCGCGGGGTTGTCCGAGAAGACCTTCTGCCAGCTCGCGGTCATCGTCGTGACGAGGTCCCAGACCAGGGGGACCAGCGGCACCCACACCCACCGGGCCTTGCCGTGCTTGAGCATCAGCGTCACGCACAGGCACAGCGCGATCGCGGCGAGCAGCTGGTTCGAGATGCCGAACAGCGGGAACAGCTGGTTGATGCCGCCGAGCGGGTCGGTCACGCCGACGTAGAGCATGTAGCCCCAGGCGGCCACGACGATCGCGCTGGCGCTCCACGCGGCGGGCTTCCACGAGGTGTCGCCGAAGCGGTGCCACACGTTGCCGATCGTGTCCTGGAGCATGAACCGGCCGACCCGGGTGCCGGCGTCGACGGCGGTGAGGATGAACAGCGCCTCGAACATGATCGAGAAGTGGTACCAGAACGCGGCCAGCCCGCCGCCGAACGCGTCGCTGAAGATCTGGGAGATCCCGACCGCGAGCGTCGGGGCGCCGCCGGTGCGGGAGACCAGCGTGGGCTCCTGGACGGCGGCCGCGGCCTGGGTGAGCGTGTCGGGGGAGAGCGTGAAGCCGAGCGTCCCGACGAACTCCGCCGCGCTCGACGCGGTGCCGCCGGTCGCCCCGGCCGGGCTGTTCATCGCGAAGTAGAGGCCCTGGTCGATCACGCAGGCCGCGATGAGGGCGCTGATGGCGACGAAGGACTCCATCAGCATGCCGCCGTAGCCGATCATCCGGACGTGGCTCTCCTTGGCGATCATCTTCGGCGTCGTGCCTGACGCGATGAGCGCGTGGAAGCCGGACAGGGCGCCGCAGGCGATCGTGATGAACACGAACGGGAACAGCTTCCCGGCGAAGACCGGGCCGTCGCCGTCCATCGCGAAGCTGGTGATGTCGTCGTTCTGGAGCACAGGACGTGCGAGCACGAGGCCGACCGCCAGCAGCACGATCACGCCGACCTTCATGAACGTCGAGAGGTAGTCGCGCGGGGTGAGCAGCATCCACACCGGCAGCACCGAGGCGACGAAGCCGTAGACGATGAGGCAGATGGTCAGCGTCTCGTGGGAGAGCGTGAGCGTGTCGCCGAGTCCGGTGTCGTCGATCCAGCCGCCCACGATGATCGCGGCCAGCAGCAGCGCGACGCCGATCGCCGTCGTCTCGGAGACCCGGCCGGGGCGCAGATAGCGCAGGTAGAAGCCCATGAACAGCGCGATCGGGATGGTCAGCCCGATCGAGAAGACGCCCCAGGGCGACTCGGCGAGCGCGTTGACGACGACCAGCGCGAGCACCGCCAGGATGATGATCATGATCGCGAAGACGGCGATCAGGGCCGCGGTGCCGCCGACGACGCCGATCTCCTCGCGCACCATCTGGCCCAGGCTCTTGCCGTCGCGGCGCATCGAGAAGAAGAGGACCATCATGTCCTGCACCGCGCCGGCCAGGATGACGCCGACGATGATCCAGATCGTGCCGGGCAGGTAGCCCATCTGGGCGGCCAGCACCGGACCGACGAGCGGCCCGGCGCCCGCGATCGCCGCGAAGTGGTGCCCGAAGAGCACCCGGCGGTCGGTGACGTCGAAGTCCTGGCCGTTCTCGAGCCGCTCGGCCGGCGTGGCGCGGCTGTCGTCGACCTGGAGCACCCGGTCGGCGATGAAGCGCGCGTAGAACCGGTAGGCGATGGCGTACGACGCCAGCGCGGCGAACAGGATCCAGAGCGCCGACACCTCCTCGCCGCGGGAGAGCGCCAGCACCGTCCAGCAGACGGCTCCGACGAGGGCGATGCCGCCCCAGATCGCGACCCCCGCGGGGGTCGGCCGGCGGCGTGGACCGCCCGGTCGTCGTACGGGTGTCGTGGTCGCCATGGCGGAACCTCCTTGCCCCCTGCGGGGTGCCCCCGGTGGCACTCCCGACCTCCGCGCAGCGTGCCGGGCACCCGCGCAGTACCCTCGGACCTCCGCCGCAGACGTCGGGCTTCGGAGCACGCACGGCTACGATCGGTGGTCGAGACCCTCCACTTTTCTACCGACGACTCCGACGAGGACGCAACGCTCTTGTTCGCCACACTTTCCGACCGCCTCACCGCGACCTTCAAGAACCTCCGCGGCAAGGGACGGCTCTCCGAGGCCGACATCGACGCGACCGCCCGGGAGATCCGCATCGCGCTCCTCGAGGCCGACGTCGCGCTGCCCGTCGTCAAGGAGTTCGTCGCCGCGATCAAGGAGCGCGCCCGCGGCGAGGAGGTCAGCGGTGCGCTGAACCCCGCCCAGCAGGTCGTCAAGATCGTCAACGACGAGCTCGTCGCCATCCTCGGTGGCGAGACCCGCCGGCTGCGCTACGCGAAGTCCGGCCCGACCGTCATCATGCTCGCGGGCCTCCAGGGTGCCGGCAAGACGACGCTCGCGGCCAAGCTCGCGCTGTGGCTCAAGGAGCAGGGCAAGACGCCGATGCTCGTCGCCTGCGACCTGCAGCGGCCCAACGCCGTCCAGCAGCTCCAGGTCAACGGCGAGAAGGTCGGCGTCCCCGTCTACGCGCCCGAGCCGGGCAACGGCGTCGGCGACCCGGTCTCGGTCGCGAAGGCCTCCATCGAGGAGGCCAAGCGCAAGCTGCACGACGTGGTCATCGTCGACACGGCGGGCCGCCTCGGCGTCGACGCCGAGATGATGGCGCAGGCGGCGGGCATCCGCGACGCCGTCCAGCCCGACGAGGTGCTGTTCGTCGTCGACGCGATGATCGGCCAGGACGCGCTCGTCACCGCGCAGGCCTTCCTCGACGGCGTCGGGTACGACGGCGTCGTCCTCACCAAGCTCGACGGCGACGCCCGCGGTGGTGCCGCCCTCTCCATCCGCCAGGTCACCGGCCGGCCGGTCATGTTCGCCTCCTCCGGCGAGAAGATGACCGACTTCGACGTCTTCCACCCCGACCGGATGGCCTCGCGCATCCTGGACATGGGCGACGTCCTCACCCTGATCGAGCAGGCCGAGAAGGCCTTCGACCAGGAAGAGGCGCTCAAGGCGGCCGAGAAGCTCACCGGCGGCGACTTCACGCTCGACGACTTCCTGTCGCAGATGCAGCAGCTCAAGAAGCTCGGCTCGATGCAGAAGATCCTCGGGATGCTGCCCGGCATGGGCCAGATCCGCGAGCAGCTCGAGAACTTCGACGAGCGCGAGATCGACCGGGTCGAGGCGGTCATCCGCTCGATGACGCCCGCCGAGCGCGCCAACCCCAAGATCATCGACGGCTCCCGCCGCGCCCGCATCGCCAAGGGCTCGGGCCGCACCGTCTCCGACGTCAACCAGCTCGTCGACCGCTTCTTCGAGGCGCGCAAGATGATGATGCAGATGGCCAAGGGCGGCGGGATGCCCGGCATGCCGGGGATGCCCGGCATGGGCGGTCCCGGCGGCGGCAAGCGGGTCAGCGCCAAGCAGAAGGCCAAGCAGACCAAGGGCAAGGGCGCGCGCAAGTCGGGCAACCCGGCCAAGGCGGCCCAGGAGGCCGCTGCGGCCGCGGCGAAGGCGGCCGAGGCCAAGCCCAACCCGTTCGGCATCGGCCAGGACATCGACTACGAGGCGGCCGCCGAGAACCTCGAGCTGCCCAAGGACTTCTCCAAGTTCCTCAAGTGAGCACGCTCATCGTCGACGGCGCCAACGTCGTCGGTGCGCGCCCGGACGGCTGGTGGAAGGACCGTGCGGGCGCCGCGGCCCGGCTGCACGAGCAGCTCCTGGTCGCCGACATCGAGTACGACGTCGTCGTCCTGGTGCTCGAGGGGCAGGCCAAGGGCGGCGTCCGGGCCGGCCGCGACGCCCACGTCCGCACCGTCCACGCCCCCAAGGACGGGGACGCGACGATCGTCGCCGAGGCCGCCAAGGCCGCCGAGAAGGGCGGCCGCGTCGTCGTGGTGACCGCCGACCGCGCCCTCGACGCCCGCGTGCACGGCGTCGGCGCCACCACCCTGACACCCACCTGGCTCCTGTCGCGACTCTGACCCCTCCACGAAGTGGGGAGGTTGCGGGCACGAAGTGCGGAGGTTGCGGGGCCGAGGTGAGCGCGCGATGGGCGGGGGCGAGTCTCGAACCCGCAACCGGCGCACTTCGTGGCCGCAACCGGCGCACCTCGTCGCGCCGCAACCCCCACCCCTTGGGGGGTAGGGGCTGGGGAGCGGCCGTTGGTAGCGTCGCGGGGTGAGTGCGCTGCGGTTCTCCGGTCCGGTCCTGCCCGACGGCGACGTCCGGGAGGTGTACGTCGTCGACGGTCACGTCACCTACGAGCGCCCGGCCGGCGCCGAGACCGCCGCGGAGGGCTGGATCGTCCCCGGCCTGGTCGACGCCCACAACCACCTCGGCCTCGAGGACGGCGGCGCGGTCGACGACGCCGAGATCGAGCGGACCGCGATCGCCGACCGCGACAACGGCGTCCTGCTCACCCGTGACTGCGGCTCGCCCGCCGACACCCGGTGGGTGCAGGAGCGCGACGACCTCCCGCGGCTGATCCGGTGCGGGCGGCACGTGGCGCGCACGAAGCGCTACCTGCGCAACTACGCCCACGAGGTCGAGCCCGACGCGCTGCCCGACACCCTCGGCGAGCAGGCCCGGGACGGCGACGGCTGGGTCAAGCTCGTCGGCGACTGGATCTCGCGCGAGGACGGCGACCTGGCGCCGTCCTTCCCGGCCGACGCGGTCGCGGCCGCCATCGGCGTCGCCCACGCCGAGGGCGCCCAGGTCACCGCGCACTGCTTCGGCGCCGACTCGCTCGGCCCCCTCCTCGACGCCGGCATCGACTGCATCGAGCACGGCACCGGCCTCACCGCGGCCCACCTCGACCAGATGGTCGCCCAGGGGGTGGCCCTGGTGCCGACGGTGCTGCAGACCGGCAAGTTCCCCGAGTTCGTCTCGGCCGCGCGCGACAAGTTCCCGGCGTACAGCGCGACGATGGACGAGCTGTACCGCACCCGCCGCGAGGTCCTGATGAGCGCCTACGACGCCGGCGTCGCGATGTACGTCGGCAGCGACGGCGGCGGCTCGTCACGTCACGGCGTCCTCCACGAGGAGATCCTCGCCATGGCCGCCATGGGCCTGCCCACCGACTACGTGCTCGGCGCTGCGTCGTGGCGCGGGCGCGCCTGGCTCGGCTGGAACCCGGGGCTCGACGAGGGCGACCCGGCCGACTTCGTCGTCTACCCCCGCAACCCTCTCGACGACCTGTCGGTGCTCGCGGAGCCGGCCCGGGTGGTGCTGCGCGGCAAGGTCGTCGCCTGACGCCTCCGGCCGCTCGGACTCCGGTCGATTTCGACCCCGCGGCACGGCCGTGGCAGACTTGATCCTTGAGTTCTGTGCCTCCCGGTCCCTCTCAACCGGTCGGCGCGGCGCCCATCGAGTCCGGGCCCCGGTGTTTCCCCACCTGGTCGCTCGTGCCTCACCCACCACGAATTCTCAAGGAGACACCACAAACGTGGCCGTCAAGATCCGTCTGAAGCGCCTGGGCAAGGTCCGGGTCCCGCAGTACCGCATCGTCATCGTCGACTCGCGCAAGAAGCGCGACGGCGCGGTGATCGAGGAGATCGGCAAGTACCACCCCAAGGAGGACCCGTCGTACATCGACGTCGTCTCCGAGCGGGCGCAGTACTGGCTGGGCGTCGGCGCGCAGCCGTCCGAGGCCGTCGAGGCGATCCTCAAGATCACCGGTGACTGGCAGAAGTTCAAGGGCGCCGACGGCGCCGAGGGCACCCTGAAGGTCAAGGAGCCCAAGCGCGACAAGCTCGAGATCTTCAACGAGGCCCTCAAGGAGGCCGCCAACGAGCCCAAGGGCTCCGCGGTGACCGCCAAGAAGACCGAGAAGAAGGCCGACAAGGCCGAGAAGGCTGAGAAGACCGAGGAGAAGCCCGCCGAGGCTGCTGCCGAGGAGACCCCCGCCGAGGAGCCGGCCGCCGAGGCCGAGGCTCCCGCCGAGGCCTGAGCCGATGCTCGCCGACGCGCTGGAGCACCTCGTCCGCGGAGTGGTCGACCACCCCGACGACGTGGTCGTGCGCGACAAGCAGCTGCGTCGCGGGTCCGTGCTCGAGGTCCGGGTCCACCCCGACGACCTCGGCAAGGTGATCGGACGGGGCGGCCGCACGGCCACCGCGTTCCGCACCGTGGTCTCCGCGATCGCGGGCAACGGCGGCACCCGGATCGACTTCGTCGACACCGACCGGCGCTGAGCCTGCGCTTCACTGCTCGAACGGGCGTCTCCCTCCGGGGAGGCGCCCGTTCGGCGTTCCCGGGCCGAAGCCCTAATCTCGGGGGCGTGGAGAGCATCGAGGTCGTGGTCGGCCGCATCGGCAAGCCGCACGGCATCCGTGGCGAGGTGACGGTCGACGTCCGGAGTGACGAGCCCGAGCGCCGGTACGCCGACGGCGCGGTGCTCCTCGTCGAGGCCCCCCGGGGCTCCGCGTTCGCGTCCCGGACCCTCACCGTCAGCCGGACCCGCTGGCACCAGGGGGTGCTGCTCGCGACGTTCGCCGAGCTGACCGACCGCACGGCGGCCGAGTCCGCGCGCGGCGTCGTCCTGCGGGCCGTCGTGGCCGCCGACGAGACGCCCGAGGACCCCGAGGAGTTCTACGACCACCAGCTCGTCGGGCTCGCGGTCTACGACGTCGACGGGACCCACCTCGGCGAGGTGGCCGGGCTGACCCACGGCGCCCAGGACCTGCTCCGGGTCAAGACGCTCGACCGCCGCGAGGCGCTCGTCCCGTTCGTGAGCGCACTGGTCCCCGAGGTCGACGTGGCCGGCGGTCGCGTCGTCGTCGCCGACCGGCCCGGGCTGGTCACGCCGTTCCCGGAGGACGACGAGTGAGGCTCGACTACCTCACGATCTTCCCGGACTTCTTCGCGCCGCTCGAGCTCTCCTTGCCCGGCAAGGCCGCCGCGAGCGGGCTGCTCGACCTCGGCGTCCACGACCTGCGCCGGTGGGCGCACGACCGGCACCGCACCGTCGACGACACCCCCTACGGCGGCGGCGCCGGCATGGTGATGAAGCCCGAGCCCTGGGGCGAGGCGTTCGCCGAGGTGCTCTCGGCAGGCTCGGACACCGGGGAGCGCAGCACGATCGTGTTCACGACCCCGTCCGGTGAGCGCTTCGACCAGCGCCTCGCCGAGGAGCTGTCGACCCGCGAGCACCTGGTCTTCGCGTGCGGGCGCTACGAGGGCATCGACCAGCGGGTGATCGACCACGCCCGCGAGATCGCCGAGGTCCGCGAGATCAGCCTCGGCGACTACGTCCTCAACGGCGGCGAGGTGGCCGCGCTGGCCGTCACCGAGGCCGTCGTCCGCCTGCTGCCGGGGTTCATGGGCAATGCCGCCTCGCTCGTCGAGGAGTCCCACGCCGAGGGCGGCCTGCTCGAGTACCCGGTCTACACGAAGCCGCGCTCGTGGGAGGGCCGCGACGTCCCCGACGTCCTCCTCAGCGGCGATCACGGCGCCATCGCCCGCTGGCGCCACGCCGAGGCGGTCCGTCGCACCGCCGAGCGTCGTCCCGACCTGCTCACGCCCTCGGTCCTCGACGACGGGACGCCGATCGTCCGTGCGGTCCCCGGCGACGCCGGCGAGCTGCTGACGCTGCAGCGCGCGTGCTGGGTCCAGGAGGCGATCGCCAACGACATGCTCGACATCCCCGCCCTGCACGAGTCGCTCGACGACGTCCGCGCGTGGCTGGGGGAGTGGGACACCTACGTCGTACGACGGGCCGGCCGCCTGGTCGCCGCCGTCCGCGGGCGGCTCGAGGGCAGCGCCGGCGACCGGTGGGACATCGGCCGGATCATGGTCGCCCCCGACCTGCAGGGCTCCGGGCTCGGCCGGGTGCTGCTGGAGCACATCCAGGCGGTCGCGCCGCCCGCGGCGACGTCGTACGTCCTCTTCACGGGGGCGGCGAGCGCCCGCAACCAGCGGATGTACAAGAAGGCCGGCTTCCGGCTGCGCACGGACCTGCCCGCGCCGCCGGGGGCCGTCGTCCTCACCAAGCGCCGCGAGCGCTGATTTCCGCGCCCCCGGGCGGCTGTGGGAGGATCGTCAGTCGGTGACGCGGACGCTTCTGCCACAGGGGAACCGCCGACCGTGTCGCCTCGATCCGTTTCCACCCACTGTTCCGCGGCTGACCTGTGTGCATTCGCGAGGAGAATCATGAGCAACCCCAGCCCCGCCGTGGTGACCGAGCTCGGCAACGCCGTCAAGCGCGACGACGTCCCCGCCTTCCGCGCCGGTGACACCGTCAAGGTCCACGTCAAGGTCATCGAGGGCAGCCGGTCCCGCGTCCAGGTCTTCCAGGGCGTCGTGATCCGCGTCCACGGTTCCGGCATCGGCCGTACCTTCACCGTCCGCAAGGTCTCCTTCGGCGTCGGTGTCGAGCGGACCTTCCCGCTCCACTCGCCGATCTTCGAGCAGATCGAGATCGTCACCCGCGGTGACGTCCGTCGCGCGAAGCTCTACTACCTGCGCAACCTGCGCGGCAAGGCCGCGAAGATCAAGGAGCGCCGCGAGGCGTGAGCCACGCCAAAGGGGCGACGATGATCGGCGGAGCGAAGCGACGCCCGATCCGCCCCGGCGGCGAGGCCTGAGCCTCAGCACTGCCTCCACGAAGGCCCGACCTGGACTCCAGGTCGGGCCTTCGTCCGTTCTGCTGGGGGAGCCTCCTACACTCGCTCCTTGTGACGAGCGACGAGATGCCACCGGACTCCGCCGACGAGGCGCCGGCCCCGGCCTCGGCCACGTCGACCGCCAAGCGGGAGCGCAAGCACCTCCCGGTCTGGCAGGAGAGCATCCTGCTGCTCGTCGTCGCGCTCGGCCTCGCGATCCTGATCAAGGCGCTGTTCGTCCAGGCGTTCTACATCCCGTCCGAGTCGATGGAGCCGGGGCTGGTCAAGAACGACCGGATCCTGGTCCAGAAGGTCTCCTACTGGTTCGGCGGCTCGCCCCAGCGCGGGGACGTCGTCGTCTTCGAGGACCCGGGCCAGTGGCTCGGCCCCTCCGACAGCCAGGGCCCCACCGGCCTGGCGAACCTGCTCTCCAAGGTCGGGCTCTACCCGACCGGCGGCCACCTCGTGAAGCGCGTCATCGGCACGGAGGGCGACGTCATCGAGTGCTGCGACGAGAAGGGCCGGATCAAGATCAACGGCAAGCCCCTCGACGAGCCCTACCTCAACAAGGATCCGGGCTCCTGCAACGCCGAGATCACCGACTGGTTCACCGAGAAGGGCTCGGCCCTCGCCCGCCCGTGCAGCTGGACGATCGGCCCCATCCCGAAGAACAAGCTCCTCGTGCTCGGCGACAACCGTGCCCACTCGGCCGACTCCCGGGTGCACCTGTGCGCGCCGGACGACGACCCCTGCACGCAGAGCCCCTGGGTCGACAAGAGCCTGGTCGTCGGCAAGGTCTTCAGCCTGATCTGGCCGCAGGACCGCTGGCGCTGGATCACCCGTCCCGACACCTTCGACGCCATCCCGGACAGCCCGCCGGCCGACCTGCTCGAGAAGGCGAAGAAGGCCGACGCGGTCCCCGGGACCTAGGAGGCACGGAGGGCATGTCCACGCTGCCCAAGGGCGCGACCGTACGACGCGACGCCGGCATCTACGGCTACGAGCGGGCGCTGCGCCGGCACGGCTTCGAGCCGATCGCCGGTGTCGACGAGGCCGGTCGCGGCGCCTGCGCCGGTCCGCTGGTCGCCGGTGCGGCCATCCTGCCCGCCGGCAAGGCCGGCATCGTGCCCGGCCTGGCCGACTCCAAGCTGCTCACCGCGGCCGCCCGGGAGCGCTGCTACGACCAGATCGTGCGCCGCGCGCTCGCCTGGTCGGTCGTGGTGATCCCGCACGACGAGTGCGACCGGCTGGGCATGCACGTCGCCAACGTCGAGGCGCTGCGGCGGGCGGTCGCCAAGCTGGCCCTGCCCGCGTCGTACGTGCTGACCGACGGGTTCCCCGTCGACGGACTCGGCGTGCCCGGGCTCGCGGTCTGGAAGGGCGACCGGGTCGCCGCCTGCGTCGCCGCGGCCTCGGTGCTCGCCAAGGTCACCCGCGACCGGCTCATGGTCGAGCTCGACGAGCAGTGGCCGGCGTACGACTTCAAGACGCACAAGGGCTACATCACCGCCACCCACACCGCGGCCCTCGAGGAGCACGGGCCCTCGCCGGTGCACCGGATGAGGTTCGTCAACGTGCGACGTGCGGCCGGTCTCGAGCCGCTGCCTGGCGACGAGGGCTAGACGACCGGCCCCAGGGCCTCGCGGGCCGAGCGACGCCCAGCACCCGCGTGGGCGGCGTTGCCGACGCTCGACGGACGGCCCGGTCCGCCGTCGCGACGGCGCCTTGCCCCCACAGATGCTGGACGCCGCTCGCCTCCGCGATCCCCTGGAGCCGATCGTCTAGGGTTGGCTCCGTGAGTGCCGAGGAGCTCGAGAAGTACGAGACCGAGCAGGAGCTGAACCTCTACCGGGAGTACCGGGACGTCGTCGGCATCTTCAAGTACGTCGTCGAGACCGACCGCCGCTTCTACCTCTGCAACACGGTCGACGTGAAGGCCCGCTCCGAGGGCGGCGACGTCTTCTTCGAGGTGACGATCACCGACGCCTGGGTCTGGGACATGTACCGCCCCGCGCGCTTCGCCAAGAACGTCAAGGTGCTCACCTTCAAGGACGTCAACGTCGAGGAGCTCGCCACCTCCGACCTCGAGCTCCCCAAGACCTAGCCCGACCCGCCGGGACCTTGGTCCTGACTTCCGTCCGCACTCCTCTGGTGCGGCCCGCTGCGGCCGACGGTGTCGTCGACGGGCGTCCTCGGGTGGGCGCCTGTGTCGTGGCAGGCACGGGGGAGGCGCCATGCGACGCAAGGACGAGCGCGGTGCCGTCGCGCTGCTGGTGACCGCGCTGATGTCGGTGCTCCTGGTGAGCTCGGCGTTCGCCGTCGACCTCGGAGTCCAGCGCGTCGCGCGCTCCGACGTGCAGGCGCTCGCGGACGTCGTCGCGCTCGACCTCGCCCGGAGCATCGACGGCCGGACGGTCGACCAGCTCCGCCCGGCGCTCGACGCCCAGCTGCCGCTCAGCCTTCGGCGCAACACCGCCGTCTTCGGGAGGGACGTGCCGACGCTGACCTACCGGCTCGGGGTGCTCGGCAGCGACGGTGGCTTCCAGGAGCGCACCACCGGCGTCCCGGACGCCGTGCAGGTCGCCGCACGGACTGACGTCGACTTCGCGTTCGCCTCCGTCATGGGCACCGACCACGGATCGGCGCAGCGCCGGGCGGTCGCGGCGAGCTCGTCGACGGCCTGCTTCCGGCTCGGGACGTTCGTCGCCGCGATCCGGTCGGGGGACAGCACCGTCCTCGGCCCCCTCAACGACCTGCTGGGGGTGAACCTCGACCTGGTCAGCTATCGCGCGCTCGCCGACGCCGACGTCCGCCTCTCGCAGCTGACCGCCCTCAGCAGCATCGGCAGCCCCGAGCACCTGCTCACCGGCAACATCGCCTACGCCGACCTGCTGAGGGCGATGGCCGAGGCGCTCACCCGCGAGGGCGGCGGGACCAACACGGTCGCCGTCCAGGCGCTCAACAAGCTCGCCGCCTCGAGCACCGCGGCGACGGTCGGGATGATCAGCCTCGCGAACGTCCTGCACGTCGCGCCGACCGACCGCGCGGCGCTCGAGGTGGCGCTCAGCGTCCTCGACATCGTGGGCTCGGCCCGGCTCTCGAACGGGAAGTACTTCCTCGGCGTGCCCAACATCCAGGCCCAGGTGCCCGGGGTGGGCTTCCAGTTCAGCGGGGGGATCTCGCTCGTCTCCGCCGCCGAGCTCGCCTGCGGCGCACCCAACACGACGCAGGCGACCGCGCGCACCGCGCAGCTCGACGGCACCGTCGACATCGCGTTCACGAACCTGCCCAGCCTCAACGTCGCGGGCGTCGGGACGCTCCAGACCGCCAAGGGGACCGGCTCGATCGCCATCGTCGCCGGCGACGGCACGGGGCAGCTCGTCGCGCCGCCGAGCATCCGCTGCGGGGCGGGGACGCTCGCCGACCCGTCGAGCTTCGGCGTGGACGTCTCGACCGGCCTGGCGTCGTACTCGATGACGGTGGACCTGACCGCCGGCGGGGACGTGAAGCTGACCGACCTGATCGGCCTCAACCTCACCGGCGTGCTCACCAACCTGCTCGGCAACATCCTGACCCTGGGCAACAAGATCTCCGTCGAGGTGGGCGTGAAGCTCACCATCAGCACCAGCCGGACGCCGTCGCACAACACCGTGACCGTGGCGATCCCGCCGAACGACAAGACGCCCGTCACCACCGGTGGCTCGGTCTTCCTCGACGTCGGTGCGGTCGTCCCGACGATCACCGGCGTCAAGCTCAACGGCAAGGTGGTGCCGGTGCTCAGCCAGGTCACCGCGCTGACCAACCCGATCCTCAACGAGCTCGTGGTCGCCAGCGGCGGCTTCGTCAACAAGTCGCTCACGCCGCTCGTCGACAACGTCAACCAGAAGTTCATCGGCCCGGTCGCGCGGATGATCGGGCTGCGTCTGGCCGGTGCCGACGTGTACGGCGTCGGCGTCACCTGCGGCATGCCCCGCCTCGTCGGCTGACTCCCCAGCGGACACCTGGTCTGCTGCGACAGGGCGCGTAGTCCCAACGGACTAGGGAGGCTCGCTCGTCCGGGCCGAATGACCCAGGATTCGTTCCCCCGCAGTGAAACTCGCCACTACTGTGTCCCCAACGCCGCTCGGGGGCGTCATGGGAGCGAGCGCGGGGAGGCCGGCCGATGAGGCGTTGTGTGCTGCGAAGGAGTGTCCCGGCGCGCCGTGACGCCCGGGGCGCGGCGGCGGTCGAGTTCGCCCTGATCCTCCCGATCCTGATGATCATCGTCGTCGGCATCATCAACTACGGCGACATGCTCAGCGTCCGCCAGTCCGTCAGCCAGGCTGCCGCCGAGGGCGCGCGCGCCGCCGCCGTCACGACCGGCAGCGACACCGACAAGACCACGGCGGCGATGAGCGCCGTCAACGGCGCGCTCTCCGCGCAGGGGAAGTCCTGCGACAGCGGGTGCTCGGTCGCCCTCGCCCCCTGTGTCGGCGAGACCAGCAAGAAGTGCGCGACCGTCACGGTCGAGATCCCCTACAAGGGGATCATCCCCGGCTTCGGGCTGGTCCTGCCCAGCAAGCTGAAGTACACCGCGGTCGCGAGGGTGAGCTGACGTGACGCCGCGGCGCCGGGCTGCGCGCGCTCACGACGAGCGCGGCGCGAGCGCCGTCCTCATCGCGGCGCTGATGGCGGTGGTGCTCATGGTGTCCGCGGCGTTCGCCGTCGACCTGGGCCAGCAGCGCGTCGTACGGCGGGACGTGCAGGCGGTCGCCGACATGGTCGCTCTCGACATGGTGCGACTGCTCGACGGTCGCAAGGCCAAGGACTACAGCACCGTCTCGTTCGACGACGCCAAGAAGCGGAGCCTCCAGCGCAACGGCAGCGCCCTCGGCGGTGCCCTGAAGCCGGAGGACGTCTCGTGGACGTTCGTCATGCAGGGCGCCACCGCCGGCACGTGGACCACCGTGGCGTCGAACGACGACAAGGTGCCGACCGCGATCAAGGTGACCGCAAAGTCGCAGACCGGGCTTGTCTTCGGCGGAGTCACCGGTGTCAGCACGGGAGGTGCGACTCGGACGGCGGTCGCCCGCAACGAGGAGTCGGCCTGCTTCCGTGTGGGCTCCTTCATCGCCTCCCTCGACAGCGCCCAGAGCGCGCTGCTCAACCCGATCCTGAGTGCCTTGCTCGGCAGCAACCTCAACCTCGACCTCGTGAGCTACAAGGGCCTGGCGGGGGCGAACATCTCGCTGCTCGATCTCGTCAAGGTGGGTGGTCTCGGCGTCGGGTCGGTCGACGAGCTGCTCAAGCTCGACGGCGTCGAGGTCGCCAAGATCTTCGTCGCCGCCGCCAAGGTGCTCGAGAACCAGGGCAAGCTCGCGGCCGCCAACATCCTGCGGGCCATCACGGTCTCGGCGGCCACTCCCACGATCGCTATCGCCGACCTGATCCAGGCGGCACCAGGCGCATCGTCGGCACTGGACGCCTCCCTCAACGTGCTCGACCTGATCACGACCGCGGCCTTCGTCTCCAACAAGAATCACGCTGTCGAGATCCCCAACCTCGGGATCAACCTTCCTGGGGTGGCCAGCGTGACGACCAGCCTGACGGTCATCGAGCCGCCGAAGCCCAAGTGCGGCCCGGTGGGCACGACGTCCGAGACGGCCCAGATCTCGCTGCGCCTCAACGCACACATCAATCCTCAGTCGCTGCGCGTCGGCGTGCTCGACACGTCAGTGGACGTCGGCGCGATCGACATCGCCGTGTCCATCGACCTGGGCAAGGCGATCGCCCGGCTGACCAAGGTCACCTGCAACGTCAACGGACCCGACAGCATCCAGGTGGCGCTGAGCTCGGGCGTGGTCGGCGGAATCAGCATCTCCGCCAGCGCGGGGGTGAAGGCCCGGGTCAACCCGGTCGGTGGTCTGCTCGACAGCATCCTCGGTCTGCTCGGGCTCAACAGCCTGCTCAAGCCGCCCTACCTGACGCTCGACACGTCGGTCGCGATCAATGCCGGATCCCCGGCGCTGTCGGGCTACAGCAAGACCGTCACCGTGCCGATCCCCGGCGGGTACACGATTCCCAGCGGCAGCGGGTCGGGCGCGTTGATCGGGCCGGTCAGCATCGATCCCGCCGTCAACACCGACCTCGTCCTGCACTACTGGGACGGGCTCCTGGTGCTCGGAAGCTGGAAGGAGCGGCACATCACCGATCCGCTCAACACGGTCTTCGACAGCGTGCTCCGGCCGCTGGTCGGCACGCTGCTGAGCGCGCTGGTGAACCCGATCGTGAGCACGTTGCAGACCGCGCTCATCGGACCTCTCGGCAAGCTCCTGGGCCTGCAGGTCGGCGGCGCCGACGTGTTCGCGATGCCGACGCCGACCTGCAGCGGCCCCAAGCTCGTCGGCTGACGCGTCACCTTCCCCCGCCACACGTCCCACCGTTCCCACCGGCCACAGACCCGGCCGCCGGTCCTCCACAGCCGCCGGTCGGGGCCAGTTCATCCCCAGCCCCCGTCCTCTCCCCGCGCCGATTCCGCCCCGGCCGCCGAGGCTGGGCCCATGACGACAGCACAGGCCCGACAGGCGATCGGGGCATATGGCGAAGAGGTGGCGGCCCGCCACCTCGGCGAGCTCGGGCTCGTGGTGCTCGAGCGCAACTGGCGCTGCGACGAGGGCGAGCTCGACCTGGTCCTGCGCGACGGGCCGGTGCTCGTGGTGTGCGAGGTCAAGACCCGCACCTCGCTCGTCGCCGGCACGCCGCACGAGGCGGTGACCGACGCCAAGCTGGCCCGGCTCCAGCGGCTGGGGGAGCGGTGGGCGCGCGAACGGGGCGTGCGCCCCGACGGCATCCGGATCGACCTGGTCGCCGTGCTGCGTCCGACCCGCGGTCCGGCCGTCGTCGACCACGTGCGGGGGCTGTGCTGATGCCGTTCGCGACCGCGCGCTGCGTCGCGCTCAACGGGGCCCTGGGGCACCTCATCGACGTCCAGGCCGATGTGTCGCCAGGGCAGGCCAACGTGGTCGTGGTCGGCCGGGCCGACACCGCCCTGCGCGAGGGCATCGACCGGGTCCGCATGGCGATCACCAACAGCCACCTCAGCTGGCCCGCGACCAAGCGCTCCACGATCCTGCTCTCGCCCGCCGACCTGCCCAAGTCCGGCACCCAGTTCGATCTCGCGATGGCCCTCGGCGTGCTCGCCGCCGACGGCCAGGTCGCGCAGGAGGCGCTCCACGGCACCGTCTTCGTCGGCGAGCTGACCCTCGCCGGCGGACTGCGGCCGGCCATCGGGGTGCTCCCGATGACGCTCGCGGCGGCCGAGCGCGGCATCCGCCGGGTCGTCGTACCGGAGCCGCAGGTGGCCGAGGCGACCATGGTCCCCGACGTCGAGGTGATCGGCGCCCGCTCCCTGGCCCAGGTCGTCGCCCTCCTCGCCGGCGACCCCCTCCCGGACGCCCCACCGGTCGCCGCGCTCTCCGGCGCGCACCTCATCGGCTGGCGCGGCGACGAGCGGCTCGAGGAGGTCGACCTCGCCGACCTGCGCGGCATGGCCGACGAGAAGTACGCCGTCGAGGTCGCCGCCGCCGGCGGTCACGCCCTCCTCCTGTCCGGACCGAAGGGCTGCGGCAAGACCAGCCTCGCCGAGCGGATCCCCACCCTCCTGCCCGACCTCACTGCCGAGGAGTCCCTCGAGCTCACCGCCCTCCACTCCCTGGCCGGCGTCCTCGACCCGGGCCAGGGGATGGTCGTCCGCCCACCCTTCGCCGCGCCCCACCACGACGCCAGCAAGGCCAGCATCATCGGCGGCGGACTCGGCCGCGTGCACCCCGGCGCCCTCAGCCGGGCCCACTGCGGCGTCCTCTTCCTCGACGAGTTCCCGCTCTTCCGCAGCGACGTCATCGAGGCCCTCCGCCAGCCGCTCGAGAGCGGCGAGATCACCATCGCCCGCCGCGACGAGTCGGTCACCCTCCCCGCCTCCGGCATGCTCGTCCTCGCCAGCAACCCCTGTCCCTGCGGCAATTGGCGCCCCAACGCCCGCACCAACCGCTGCGCCTGCGCCGAACGCGTCCGCCGCGCCTACCAGGCCCGCACCGCCGGACCCATCGCCGACCGCATCGACGTCCTGCGCCACCTCCAGCCCGCCTCACCCGCCAGCCACGACCCCTTCCGCCCGCCCGAGACCTCCGCCGTCGTCCGCGCCCGCGTCGCCGCCGCCCGCGACCGCCAGCTCCTCCGCTACGACGGCCACCCCTGGCGCCTCAACTCCCAGGTCCCGAGCCCCCGTCTCAAGGACACCTGGCCCGTCACCGCCCCCGCCCAACGCCTCGTCGACGCCGAAATGTACGCCGGCCGCCTCAGCGCCCGCGGCGCCGTCCGCGTCCAGCGCCTCGCCTGGACCGTCGCCGACCTCCTCGCCGTCCGCACCGGCGTCGACGTGACGCCCGGACGCGCCGAGGTCGAGGTCGCGCTCCGGCTGCGCTTCGGGATGCCCCTCGAGGTCAGCACGTTGCGGGGTGACGCGGGCTCCGGTGCGGGCGCTGACGCGGACTCCGACACCGGCGCCGAGATCGTGGAGCTGATCCGGTGACCGCCCTCGATCCCGCCGGGTCCGTCCCGCCGCCCCCGCCGCCTCCGCCGCCCGTTGCCGCGCCGCCGCCTCCGTCGCCCGTCGCCGCGCCGCCCGCGTCTCCGCCGCCGCCCGCGCCGCCCGGGTCTGCGCCGCCGCCCGCGCCGCCCACCGCCGCGACGCCCCCTGTCGACGCCGAACGCCTCGCGCGCGCCACCATCAGCCTGGTCGTCGAGCCGGGCGACGTGCGGTGCCTCGCCCTCACCCGGGAGCTCGGTGGCGTCGCCTTCCTCGACGTCCTGCGCGACCATCCCGAGCTCCGTGCCGAGTTCGCTGCCGCGGCCGGCCGACTCGCGGCGGTCGAGCCGGAGCGGGTGCTCGAGCAGTCCGCCCGGCGCGGCATCCGTTTCGTCGTACCGGGGGACGACGAGTGGCCCGCCTCCCTCGACGACCTCGCCCGCGGCGGCGTCCTCCAGCAGCGCGGCGACGTCCCCGTCGGCCTGTGGGTCCGCGGACCCCTCCGCCTCGACCGCCTCGCCTCCAGCGTCGCCGTGGTCGGCTCACGGTCCTCGACGTCGTACGGCGACCAGATCGCCTCCGACCTCGCCGCCGTCGTCGGTGCCACGGGACGTCCGGTCGTCTCGGGTGCTGCCTACGGTGTCGACTACGCCGCCCACCGCGGTGCACTGAGCAGCGGCGCAGCCACCGTCGCCGTCCTCGCCTGCGGCGTCGACCGGGCCTACCCGGTCGCCCACCGTGGTCTCCTCAACCACCTCGCAGAGCACCACGCCGTCGTGTCCGAGGCGCCCCCGGGAGCCTCTCCCCACCGGATCCGCTTCCTCGCGCGCAACCGCCTCATCGCCGGTTTCGCCCGCGGCACCGTCGTGGTCGAGGCCGCCCTGCGCAGCGGAGCCCTCCACACCGCCGCGTGGGCCGAACGCCTCAACCGCGTCGTCATGGGCACTCCGGGCCTGCTCACCAGTCCGGCCTCCGAGGGCGTTCACCACCTGCTGCGCGCCGGGGGCGCCGTCCTGGTGACGGGTGGCGAGGACGTCCTCGAGCTCCTCGGCCCCGCCGGCGAGGACCTCGCGCCCCTCCGGCGTGGTCCCGACCAACCCCGTGACCGCCTCACGATCCGAGCGCGCCAGATCCTGGACGCCGTCCCCGTCGCCATCCCCGCCCCCACCACGTCTGTCGCCCTTGTCGCCGGACTGCCGCCGGCAGAGGTCGAGCAGCTCCTCCAGGGGATGTCGCGCGACGGCTTCGTCGAACGGCTGCCCGCCGGGTGGCGGCTCGGGGAGCTGGGGAGGTGAGGCGACGGGGGCGTCGCCGGTCGCCGGTCGTCGCTGTTGCCGCCTGCGTGCGGCTGGCGCATCCGATGTGTGCAGGGCGGGCGTGCGGCTGAGGCGTGTCAGGCGGGCGCAACGAGGCCCGCGCCCTACGATCGACAGGTGGCGGCAGAGCGGACGAGTGGGAGCGCCGGAGCGCAGGAGACCCCGGCCGATCCGACGCCGGCGGCCGACGCTGCGTCCGACCCCAGCCAGCCGGAGGAGGTACTGCCCGAGGCGTTAGCCCGCGTGCTGGGCGAGTACGAGCGGCACCTCGTCTCCGAGCGCGACCTCGCGCCGCACTCGGTGAAGGCCTACCTGGGCGACATCGCCGGTCTGCTCGACCACGCCGGTCGGCTGGGGCTCACGGACGTGACCGAGCTGGACCTCCGCAGTCTCCGCAGCTGGCTCGCCAAGCAGCAGACCCTCGGCCTGTCCCGCACCACACTCGCCCGCCGGGCCACGGCAGCACGGGTCTTCACCGGCTGGCTCGCGCGCAGCGGCCGGACGCCCACGGACGTCGGCTCGTCGCTCGGCTCACCGAGGCCGCACCGGACGCTGCCCGACGTCCTGCGCGTGGACGAGGCATCTGAGCTCATCGCCGCTGCGACCGACCTCGCCGACGACGGCAGCCCGGTGGGTGTACGCGACGTCGCGATGCTCGAGCTGCTGTACGCCACCGGGGTCCGCGTGGGGGAGCTGTGCGGCCTCGACGTGGACGACCTCGACCGCGACCGCAACGTCGTCCGGGTCTTCGGCAAGGGCCGCAAGGAGCGGACCGTGCCCTTCGGTCACCCGGCCGCGGCTGCCCTCGATCGCTGGCTCGCCGTCGGTCGCCCCCAGCTGGCTCGCCCCGGCTCCGGCCCGGCACTCTTCCTCGGGGCCCGGGGTGGGCGGATCGACCAGCGTGCCGTCCGCACGCTCGTCCACCGCCGCCTGGCCGACGTCCCAGGGGCGCCGGACCTCGGCCCGCACGGTCTCCGCCACACCGCTGCGACGCACCTGCTGGAAGGCGGAGCCGACCTCCGCTCGGTCCAGGAGCTGCTCGGCCACGCCTCACTGGCCACGACCCAGCGCTACACCCACGTCACCACCGATCGGCTGCGCCGCGCCTACCAGCAGGCCCACCCGCGGGCCTGACCTCCGGTGCGGCACGCTCGCCGGGCCGCGGGGAGCGCTGCGCCGGTCGTGGCAGCGGCGCTGTGCGTCGCACTGGGCGCGGGACGTCGCACGGGGGAGGGCGCGTGGGGTCGCGCCGGGGCGCGACGCGAGTCCCTCAGGGCGCACGTGCCCTGATCGCGTCGGCGCCGAGTCGGGCGAGGGACCCGACGCCTCGGCTCACCGCCGCCCCCACCCCACCCGTACGACGTCCGGTGCTGCCCGAGCCCACCTCAGCCGGCAACTCACCGGTGAGCGGGAGTAGGCGCACCGGTCCGGCGGCGTCGACGAGCCGGAGCGGGTCGAGGTAGGTCCGGCCGGCGATCCAGCCCCAGTGCAGGCATGCGTGGGGCTGGCAGTGGGAGCCGGCGAGCTCGAGCCGGCCGACCACAGCTCCGGCGGCGACCGCGGTGCCGACGGAGACGGAGGCGGCGACCGGCTCGTAGGTGGTCCGGGTCGGCCCGTGGTCGACCACGACCACGCCGCGGCCGGCGATCCGCCCGGCGAAGGTGACCTGCCCGGGGAGGGCGGACCGGACCTCTTGGCCCGGGCGGCCGGCGAGGTCCACGCCGCGATGGCCGGCGCCGTAGGGCAGGTCGGGCGGATCGAACCGGCGGACCACCGCGGGGACCGGGGTGAGCGGCCAGGTGCCGACCGGGTCCACCGATCCGGGCGCGGCCGTGCCCGCCGGGAGCGCGGTAGTCGAGCGCGGTGGAGCTGAATGCGGGGGAGGCGAGAGCGGGGAACGCGAGAGCAGGGGAGTCGGGCGCGGCGGAGGAACGGCGTGAACGCTGCCCGGCGCGGCAGCGGCCAGGGCCAGCGCCGGCAGGGCGAGCGCCACGGCGAGCGCCAGGAGCAGCGCCAGGGCGAGCGCCGGCACCAGGAGCAGGAGACCGGCCGCCGCGGGGCGGTCATCCCAACGCGCGGAGAGCCGCCGCCACACGACCCCGCGCCGCCACACGGCCCCGCACCGCCACACGGCCCCGCACCGCCACACGTCCCCGCGCCGCCAGGCACCCCCGCGACGGCGCGAGGCGTCGGGAGCGTCGATGAGGTCGGGGTCAGGGGCGTGGTGAGGTGAACGGGCACCGAGGCCGAGGCGGGTTCGGGTGGGCATGGGAAGAGGGTGGGTGGGAGAGGTGGGATCGGGGAGCCGGGCCGTGGGGAGCTGTGGAGAAGGCGGGTGGGAGTGCCGCCTGTGGAGGACAGCGGGTCGGAACGGTGACCAGAGAGGCGCCTGAGGCGCCGGGCAGCACCCAGCAGCGAGCAACACCCAGCAGGACCCGCAGCAACGGGCGTCGTCGCGAGAAGCCGACCCGGCCCGACCCAGCGCGCCCCGCCCCGCCCCGACCAACCCCGACCCGACCCCGGCGACGACCCACAATTGGCTCCCACGGCACTCCACGCCGTACGCTGGACGTACCGGTCCGCCCTGGGCCGGAATTCGCTCGTCCGCAGACCACGACGGGGCCGCTCCGGTCCCGATCGCCCGTGGGCGTCGATCCTCAGTCCGTTCGGCCCGGCTCAGGCCGAACCGAACGGTCGGATCGCGTGCAGACGACAGGACCAAACTGAAAACAACAGGAGATTCATCATGGCTGTCGTGACCATGCGCCAGCTCCTCGAGAGCGGCGTCCACTTCGGACACCAGACCCGTCGTTGGAACCCGAAGATGAAGCGATTCATCCTCACGGACCGCAACGGCATTTACATCATCGACCTGCAGCAGTCGCTGGCCTACATCGACCGCAGCTACGCCTTCGTCAAGGAGACGGTGGCCAAGGGCGGGACGATCATGTTCATCGGCACGAAGAAGCAGGCGCAGGAGTCGATCGCCGAGCAGGCGACCCGCGTCGGCATGCCCTACGTGAACCAGCGGTGGCTGGGCGGCATGCTCACCAACTTCTCGACCATGAACCAGCGGATCAACCGCCTCAAGGAGCTCGACGACGTCGACTTCGACGACGTGGCCGGCTCGAACCGCACCAAGAAGGAGCTCCTGCAGATGAAGCGGGAGCACGCCAAGCTCGAGAAGACCCTGGGCGGCATCCGCGAGATGTCCCGGGTCCCCTCGGCGGTGTGGATCGTCGACACGAACAAGGAGCACCTGGCGGTGGAGGAGGCGCGCAAGCTGCGCATCCCGATCATCGCGATCCTGGACTCCAACTGCGACCCGGACGACGTCGACTTCCCGATCCCGGGCAACGACGACGCGATCCGCGCGGTGGGTCTGCTGACCCGCGTCATCGCGGACGCCGCGGCCGACGGCCTCATGGCTCGCTCGGGCGCCGGTTCGGCCAACACGCCGGCCGAGGAGCCGCTGGCCCAGTGGGAGCGCGAGCTCCTCGAGGGTGACGCCGCCGCTCCGGCCGCCGACGCCACCGAGGCGCCCGCCGCCGAGGCGACCGAGGCTCCGGCCGAGGCCCCCGCCGCGGACGAGACCACCGAGGCGCCCGCCGCCGAGGCGACCGAGGCTCCCGCCGAGGCTGCTGCCGAGGCTCCGGCCGACGCGCCGGCCGAGGCCTGAGCAGACCCCGTACCTCCTGACCCTCAGACCCGAAGAAGGGATCCATGGCATTCACTGCTGCTGACGTCAAGAAGCTCCGCGAGCTGACCGGCGCCGGGATGATGGACTGCAAGAAGGCGCTCGACGAGACGGACGGCGACTTCGACAAGGCGGTCGAGCTGCTCCGCGTGAAGGGTGCGGCCAAGGCTGCGGCCCGGGGCGCCGAGCGCGAGACCTCGGCCGGCCTGGTCGCCAACCACGGTGGCGCGCTGATCGAGCTCAAGTCGGAGACGGACTTCGTCGCGAAGAACGAGGAGTTCATCAAGGCCGCCCAGCAGATCGTCGAGGCGATCGACGCGGGCAAGGCCGGCGACACCGAGTCCGCCAAGGCGCTGCCGCTGGGTGACAGCACCGTCGGTGCGGTCGTCGAGAAGCTCGCGATCACGATCGGCGAGAAGATCGAGCTCGGCAACGTGGCCTACTTCGACGGCCCCGTGGCGGTCTACCTGCACAAGCGTGCGGCCGACCTCCCGCCGGCTGTCGGTGTCATCGTCGAGTTCGACGGCGACGAGGCCGCGGCCCGCGGCGCCGCCATGCAGGTGGCGGCGCTCAAGGCGCAGTACCTCACGCGTGACGAGGTCCCCGCGGACATCGTCGCGGCGGAGAAGGACGTCCTGACGAAGAAGACGATCGAGGAGGGCAAGCCGGAGGCTGCCGTCGCGAAGATCGTCGAGGGTCGCCTCGGCGGCTTCTTCAAGGAGCTCGTCCTGCTCGAGCAGGAGTCGGTGTCGGAGAGCAAGAAGACGGTCAAGGCCGTCCTCGACGCCGCCAACACCACCGTGAAGCGGTTCGCCCGCTTCGAGGTCGGCGCCTGATCGCTCACTGAGCACACCGGACGGCCGGTGGTCACCCCAGGGTGACCACCGGCCGTTCCGCGTCTCCGGAGCGTGCCGGCGGGGACCGGGACTTGGTCGCCGTTCCGGCTACCGGCCGACGGCTCAGGTTGTAGGTTTGACGGGTCCGGCCAACGGACAGGTGTCGACCTGCGCCGCGCACCGCTGCGGGCGCACTCTCGTGTCACGTGAAGGAGATCGTCAAGTGGGACTCATTCAGGCTGCGATCGGCGCGATCGGCGGCACGCTCGGTGACCAGTGGCTCGACTTCTACGGCGTCCCGGACGGCGTGACCTCGACCGTGGCGGTCTTCCCCGCCGTGGCGAAGGGCCAGAACGCCGGACGCGGCAGCAACACCCGCGGGTCCGAGGGTGTCATCACCAACGGCTCGAAGATCATCGTGCCCGAGGGCTACGGACTGGTCCTGCTCGAGGACGGCGCCTTCACCGGTTTCGCCGCCGAGCCGGGCGCGTACATCTGGAACTCCGACGACCCGGCCTCGCAGTCGGTGTTCTCCGGCGGTGGACTGGTCGACTCGATCATCAAGCAGAGCTGGGAGCGCTTCAAGTTCGGCGGCCGCCCGTCGGCGCAGCAGACCGCGGTGTTCGTGACGCTCAAGGAGCTGCCGAACAACAAGTTCGGCACCCAGTCCGAGATCTACTGGGACGACGCCTTCCTCAACACCCAGGTCGGCGCGATCACGCGCGGCACCTACACGCTGAAGATCACCGACCCGCTGACCTTCATCCGCAACTTCGTGCCGGCCGAGGTGATCGGCGGGCGCGCGAACTTCGACTTCACCGACATCGACAACCCGGCCGGTGAGCAGCTCTTCAACGAGGTCGTCGGCTCGCTCGCGCCGGCGTTCTCGATGTACACCAACGACCCCGCCAAGGGGAACCGGATCGCGCGCCTGCAGCAGGACTCGATCGGGTTCGCGCAGTCGCTCTCGGCCGCCGTCGAGCAGAACTACCAGTGGCGCACCGACCGCGGCCTCGAGATCGTCAAGACTGCGATCATCTCCATCGAGTACGACGCCAACACCCGCGAGCTGCTCAAGAACGTCCAGCGTGCCGACGCCCTGTCCGGCTCGCGCGGCAACTCCAACCTCCAGGCGTCGGTCGCGGCCGGCATCGAGTCGGCCGGCGAGAACGCCGGGCCCGGCGGCCTGATCGGCATGGGGATGGCGACCGGCGGCATGGGTCTGGGTGGCCTCCAGCAGCCCGTCCCTCAGCAGGCGGCACCCGCCGCGCCGGCCCCCGCCGCGCCCGCCGCCGAGGCCCCCGCGGCCCCGGCTGCTCCCGCCGCCGAGGACCCGATGGCGGTGCTCAAGCGCGCCAAGGAGATGCTCGACGCCGGACTCATCACGCAGGCCGACTACGACGCGGCAAAGGCGAAGGCGCTCGGTCTCTGACATGTCGCAGGAGTCCGCTGAGCCGAAGCAGCCACCCTTCGACGGGCCGCCGCTGTCCCTCGAGGAGGAGCTGGCGGCGGCCAAGGCCGAGCCCGAGCCGGGCCCGACCATCGAGACCGTCAACGAGTCGCTCAAGGACGGGCTGAACCGCTGCCCCAAGTGCGGCTCGACCGACGTCCAGCTGCGCGGCTCGACGGGCATGCTCGTCTGCCTCTTCTGCCGCAACGAGTGGCAGGAGGCGCGGGTCGAGGAGGAGTTCGGCCTCGGCGAGGGCATCGACCAGCTCGAGGGCACGGTCATCGCGAGCGGTGCCGGCGACATCCAGGCCGATGCCGCCGACATGCTCACGTTCAAGTGCGAGGCGTGCGGGGCCGAGGTCGTGGTCGACACCGCCCACGCGCTCAACGCGCGCTGCCACTGGTGCCGGCACACGCTCAACGTCAACCAGCAGATCCCCAACGGCGCGGTGCCCGACGCGGTGCTGCCGTTCCGGCTGACCAAGGACGAGGCGGTCGAGAAGATCCGCGCGTTCGCGTCGAAGCGGCGGCTGTTCGCGCACAAGCGGTTCAAGAAGGAGTTCGTCCCGGAGAACGTGCTGGGGGTCTACCTGCCGTACCTCATCATCGACGCGCGCGCCGAGTCGCAGTACTGGGGCAAGGGCGAGGTGCAGACCCGACGCTGGACCGAGAAGCAGGGCGACAACAACGTCACCTACTACGCGGCCGACGTCTACCAGCTCCAGCGCCAGGTGAGCTTCACCGTCGACGACCTGACGATCGAGGGCTCCGCCGAGCGGGCGTCGTTCGGCCCGGCGAACACCAACAACATCATCAACACGATCCTGCCGTTCGACACGAAGAACGCGGTGAGGTGGAACGCGAGCTACCTCGTCGGCTTCACCAGCGAGAAGCGCGACGTCAACGTCGAGGCGGTCCGGCCGGTCTTCGAGGAGCAGCTGCTCTCCATCGGCCGCTCCCAGGTGGCAGGCTCGCTCGGCCGCTTCGACCGTGGCGTGCGGTGGGAGCAGGAGAAGATCGACGTCGGCGGCTCGCGCTGGGTGTCGATGTACCTCCCGGTCTGGCTGTACTCGTACCGACAGGAGAGCAACGGCTTGCTCCACTACATCGCGGTCAACGCCCGCACCGGCGAGACCATGGGCAGCATCCCGGTCTCCCAGCCCAAGCTGCTCCTGGCGGCGTTCACTGTCGGCACCTTCCTCGAGGGCATCGCCGGCGCGATCCTGGTGGCGACGGCATGATCATCGACCTCATCCTGCAGTCCTCGAGCGGCGACGACTCCCCGATCTGGCTGCTCGCGGCCGGTCCGGCGGGCGGCGCGGCGACGTACTGGGCCTTCTACCGCTACTACCGCAACAACGACAAGTCCCACGCCTTCGAGCGCGACACCATCATCGCCGCGCAGCCGGTCCAGGGCGGCGAGGACAAGGTCGACCACATCGGCCGCACCCGGGCCTCGGGGATCGACGGCGACAACGGCGGGAAGTTCCGGCAGCGGGTCCAGCGGGTCCGCTGAGCGGGGCGCGCCCGGCGCGGGCGCCCGCGCCTCACGGCGGGGACCACGGACACGGTAACCTCGGGTCCGCCCCTAACGACGACTGGAAGGACCCCGGTGCCCGGCTACAAGCGAGTCCTCCTGAAGCTCTCCGGTGAGGTGTTCGGCGGCGGCAAGGTCGGGGTCGACCCCGACGTGGTGCAGGCGGTGGCGCACGAGATCAAGGCGGTCGTCGACGCGGGCGTGCAGATCGCCGTCGTCACCGGCGGCGGCAACTTCTTCCGCGGCGCCGAGCTCCAGCAGCGCGGCATGGACCGGGTCCGTGCCGACTACATGGGCATGCTCGGCATCGTCATGAACTGCCTGGCGCTCCAGGACTTCCTCGAGAAGCAGGGCGTCGAGACGCGCGTGCAGACCGCCATCACGATGGGCCAGGTCGCCGAGCCGTACATCCCGCGCCGCGCCATCCGGCACATGGAGAAGGGCCGCGTCGTGATCTTCGGCGCCGGCATGGGCATGCCCTACTTCTCCACCGACACCGTCGCGGTCCAGCGTGCGCTGGAGAGCAAGTGCGACGTCGTCCTGGTCGCCAAGAACGGCGTCGACGGCGTCTACAGCGCCGACCCCAACGTCGACCCGACCGCGACGAAGTACGACGAGCTGACCTACGACCAGGCGATCGCCGAGGGTCTGCGGATCATGGACCAGACGGCGTTCGCGCTGTGCGGCGAGAACAAGCTGCCGATGATCGTCTTCGGCATGGAGCCCGAGGGCAACATCCTGCGCGTCGTGCAGGGTGAGAAGATCGGTACGCGGGTCAGCGCAGGCTGAGCAGCAGCGAACGAAGGAGAACCGGTGATCAACGAGACCCTCAACGAGGCCGACCAGAAGATGGGCAAGTCGGTCGACGCGACCCGTGAGGAGTTCGCGGCGATCCGCGCCGGCCGTGCGCACCCGAGCATGTTCAGCAAGATCCTCGTCGACTACTACGGCACGCCGACGCCGCTGCAGCAGCTCGCGTCGTTCACGGCCCCCGAGGCGCGCATCATCATCGTCGCCCCCTACGACGTGGGCGCGATCAACAACGTCGAGAAGGCGATCCGCGACTCCGACCTGGGCGTCAACCCGTCCAGCGACGGCAAGCAGCTGCGCTGCGTCTTCCCGGAGCTGACCGAGGAGCGCCGCAAGGAGTTCATCAAGCTCGCCAAGGAGAAGGCCGAGGGCGGCAAGGTCGCCGTGCGCCAGGTCCGCCAGAAGGCCAAGCAGGGCCTGGAGAAGCTCGAGAAGGACGGCGAGGTCGGCAAGGACGACGTCACCGGCGCCGAGAAGCGGCTCGACGGGCTGACCAAGAAGCACACCGAGGCCATCGACGAGATGCTCAAGAACAAGGAGGCGGAGCTGCTCGAGGTCTGACCTCGCGCACCTTCCGACTTCCTTAGATGACGACACCGACGCCGTCCGACGCTGCCCCGACGAAGGACCACGGCCGGGCCGGCCGGGACCTCAAGGCAGCCGTCGGCTCGGCCGTCGTCCTGCTCGCCGCGATCGCCGCCTCCCTGCTGTTCTGGAAGCCGGCGTTCATGGTGATCGTCGCGATCGCCGTGGTGGTCGCGATGTGGGAGCTCCGCAAGGGCCTCCTCGCCAAGGACATCGACATCCCCGAGCAGCCGCTGATGCTGGGCGGCGTGGTCATGGTGGTCGTCGCCTACCTGTGGGGGGCGCCGGCCCTGGTCACCGCCACCGCGGTCAGCGCGCTGGTGATCATGCTCTGGCTGCTGCGCCGCGGCGTCGACGGCTACGTCAAGAACGCCACCGCCTCGGTCTTCGCGCTCGTCTACGTGCCCTTCCTCGGCTCGTTCGTGGCGCTGATGCTCGCCGAGGGCGGTCGCTCCGGCGGCGGCCTCGACAACCCCGGCGTCAAGGGCATCATCACCTTCATCCTGGTCACGATCGCCTCCGACATCGGCGGCTACGTCGCCGGCGTGCTCTTCGGCAAGCACCCCATGGCGCCCGTCATCTCCCCGAAGAAGTCGTGGGAGGGCTTCGCCGGCTCGGCGATCGCCACGGTCGGCGCGGGCATCGGCCTGGTCGTGTGGCTCTTCGAGGCCGACTGGTGGATCGGCATCGCCCTGGGCGTGATCGCCGTCGTCATGGCGACGCTGGGCGACCTGTGCGAGTCCGTCATGAAGCGCGACCTCGGCATCAAGGACATGAGCCAGGTGATCCCCGGCCACGGCGGCCTGATGGACCGGCTCGACTCGCTGCTCGCGACCATCGCCCCGATCTGGCTGCTGCTGCACTACGCGGTGTTCTGAGCCCGCGCCACCTCGCCGAGGACCGCGATCGCGGCGCTGAGCTGGTCGTCGCCCAGGTAGGGCGCCGGGCCGAGCCGCAGGTACGTCCCGCGGCAGTCCGTCGTGACGCCGCGCTCGGCCAGCGCGCCCTGCAGAGTCGCCGCGTGCGGTGAGCGCAGTGCGAGGAAGCCGCCGAACCCCTCGGCCGGCGTCTCCCGGTCGCGGGTGACGAGGCCGGGCGGCAGGTCGAGGTCGTCGAAGGCCGCGGCGAGGAGCCCGCGCTGGTGCAGCGAGATCGCGCGCAGCCGCGGGGGAGTGAGTCCCTGCTCGGCGAAGAAGTCGAGGACGCGCGCCGCGCGGTAGTGGCTCGTCGGGTCGTACGTCGCGCCGGCCCACGGGTCGCGCTCGTCGGCGTACCAGCCGGAGAGCACGGGCCGCAGCGTCGCGGCATGGGGCGGGATGCGGAGGAAGCAGCAGCCCTCGCCGAGCTGGAGGTACTTGTAGCCACCGCCGACGACCCATGCCTCGGCGAGCCCGGCCTCGCCGAGGGCCAGGGGGACGACGCCGAGCTGGTGGTAGGCGTCGACGAGCAGCTCGGCCCCGACGCGCGCGCAGGCGGCGGCGACGGCGTCGAGGTGGGGGACGACCTCGCTGGTCTCGTAGCGGACCGACGAGACGACCACCGCCGCGGTGCGGTCGTCGACGGCGCCCGCGAGGCGCTCGGCGAGCGTGGCGACGGGGTGGGCGGGCACGTGCAGCACGTCGAGCCCGGCCGTGGCGAGGTTGTCGAGCAGGTGGCGCGCGGAGTGGAACTCCGCGTCGGTGGTGACGATCCGTGGCCGGGTGCGCAGGTCGAGCGCGGAGAGGAACCGGACGAGCAGGTCGTGGGTGCTCGCCCCGAGGGCGACCGTGCCGTCCGGGTCGTCGAGCAGCCCCCGGACGCCGTCGCGCAGCCGCTCGGCCTTGGCCTCGGCGCGGGCCCACTTGGCGCCGGCCTCGCGCGCGGCGTCGTCCCAGGCCTCGAGGACGCCCTCGCGGGCGACGTCCGGCCAGGCCTGGTGGGAGTGCCCGGTGAGCAGCAGCCGCTCGGCGACCCGGAAGCGCCGGTAGTGGACCGCCAGCGTCACATCTCGCTCCGGATGGCCCACAGGTCGGGGAAGAGGGAGTGCGTGACGGTGCTCCAGAGGTAGGTCGCGCCGGACGACCCACCCGTGCCGGGCTTGGCGCCGATGGTGCGCTCGACCATCTTCACGTGGCGGTAGCGCCACTCCTGCAGGCCCTCGTCGAGGTCGACGAGGCGCTCGGCGACCTGGGACGCGCCGCTCTCGTCGGCGTACGCCGCCAGGAGCAGGCGCTGGACCTCGGCCGAGGGCTCCCAGGGGACGGTGAGGTCGCGGTCGAGCGCGACCCGCGGGACGTCGTACCCCTGGGTGGCGAGGTAGCGCAGGAACGAGTCGAACACGGAGGGGCGGGACATCGCGGCGGCGATCCGCTCACGGCCGGCGCTGCCCTCGGGGTAGTGCTCGAAGACCCGGCGGTCGCGGCGCCCGAGGGTGGCCTCCAGCTCGCGGAACTGCTCGGACTGGAAGCCGCTGGAGGCATCGAGGCGGCCGCGGAAGCTGGTGAACTGGCGCGGCGTCATCGTCTCGAGGACGTCGACCTGGGCGACGGCGACCTTGAGGATCGCGCGGACCCGGCCGAGCGTCTGGAGTGCCCGCGGGGTGTCGCCCGCCTCGAGCCGCACCTGGAGCCCGGTCAGCTCGTGCAGCATCTGCTTGAACCAGAGCTCGTAGACCTGGTGGATCACGATGAAGAGGAGCTCGTCGTGCTCGTCGGAGCGGGGGTGCTGCGCCGCGAGGACGTCGTCGAGGGCGAGGTAGCTGCTGTAGGTCAGCGCCGGGTGCGGCGCGTTCTGCTCGGTCACCTGCCTACTCTCACAGGTCGGCCAGCTTCGCTGCCAGTACCGCGCGCTCCGCCTCGTTGCCGCACAGCCCGATCGCGAGCTCCAGCTCGGCGCGCGCCTCGGTGGTGCGGCCCAGCCGGCGCAGCAGCTCGCCCCGCACGCTGGGCAGCAGGTGCGAGCCGGGGAAGGCGCCGTCGGCGGCCAGTGCGTCGACCAGGAGGAGCGCGGGGGCGGGCCCGGTCGCCATCGACACGGCGACCGCACGGTTGAGCGCGACGACGGGGGAGGGCGCGATCCGGCCGAGCGCCTCGTAGAGCAGCACGATGCGGTCCCAGTCGGTCGCCGTGACGGAGGGGGCCTCGGCGTGGCAGGCGGCGATGGCGGCCTGCAGGCCGTAGGCGCCGAGCCCGCGGCCGACCCGCTCGGCGCGGTCGAGGGCGGCCCGGCCGCGGCGGATCGCCGTCCGGTCCCAGCGGCGGCGGTCCTGGTCCTCGAGGAGCACCGGACGCCCGTCCGGCGCGGTCCGGGCCGGGAACCGGGCGGCGGTCAGCTCGAGAAGCGCCAGCAGGCCGTGCACCTCGGGCTCGTCCGGGCTCAGCCGGGCCAGGATCCGGGCCAGGCGCAGCGCCTCGTGAGCCAGGTCGACCCGGATCTGCGCGGTGCCCGAGGTCGCCGAGGAGCCCTCGGTGAAGATCACGTAGACGACGCTCAGCACCGCCCGCAGCCGCGCACGCCGCTCCTCGGGAGGCGGGACGACGAACGGCACGCGCGCCGCGCCCAGCGTCTTCTTCGCCCGGGTGATCCGGGCCTGCACGGTCGCGGTCGGCACCAGGAACGCCCGGGCGATCTCGTCGCTCGTCAGCCCTCCGATCGTGCGCAGCGTCAGGGCGACCTGCGCCTCGGGGGAGAGCATCGGGTGGCAGGAGATGAACGCCAGCGCGAGCAGGTCGTCGTCGATCTGGTCGGGGTCGGCGAGCAGGTCGAGGTCGCCGTCGTCGCCGGCCTCGGTCGCGCTCGCGAGATCGCGGGCCAGGACGGCGTACCGGTCGTCGCGGGCCGCGCGCCGCCGGAAGCCGTCGACCGCGCGTCGTCGTCCCACGGTCAGCAGCCAGCCCGCCGGGCGCTCGGGGACGCCGTCGCGCGGCCACGCCACGAGCGCCTCGGCGAACGCCTCCTGGGCGAGGTCCTCGGCGAGCGGGAAGTCGCCGACGTAGCGGGCCAGCGCGCCGACGATCCGGGCGGACTCGATCCGCCAGACGGCCTCGACGGCGCGCCGGCCCTCCACGGCGGCGGCGCTCACAGCTGGCCGGTGGCCTCGCGCCAGGCCCGCTCCTTGCGGATCCACTCGTTGTCCTGGGGAAACTCGTCGATCGTGGTGATCCGGCGGATCTCGGCCTTCATCCCGGGCCCCGACAGCGGTGCCCGCGCGGCCCACGCGGCGGCCTCCTCGAGCGAGGCGACGTCGACGATCCAGTAGCCGCCGAAGAGCTCCTTGGTCTCGCCGTAGGGGCCGTCGGTGACGACCGGCGGCTGGCTCGAGTAGTCGACGACGACGCCCGTGGCCGGGTCGGGGTCGAGCCCCTCCGCGGCGAGGAGGACGCCGGCCTGGACCATCTCGTCGTTGAACCGGCCCATCGCCTCCATGACCTCCTCGAACGGCACCTCGCTGGCCTCCCAGGCCGCCTGGGCGTCGTCGTTCGCGCGCATGATCAGCATGTACTTCACGGTGCTCTCCTCGGTGTGCCGGGCCGCCCGCTGCGACCCTTTCACCCTTCGGTCGAACGGGGAACGGTGCGGATCGACACGATGCCGGAAAAACCTTCGTGTGGGTCGCGTCACCCGACATTGTGGCGAGGCCGCTACGATCGCCCGGACATGAATGACGCAGACGAGGCGCCGGTCGGCGACAGCGAGGCGAGCGACGAGCGGTCGCGGCGCCCCGACTGGTTCCACCGGGGACATCCGGTGTTCTTCCCGCTCGCGGGATTCTTCACCGGCATGGTGTCGATCATCGTGGTCCCGGGCCTGTACGCCGCGATCATCAAGTCGATCGCGGGCTACAAGCGGGTCGAGGAGCTGTTCCCGTTCGTCCTCGTGCTGCTCGTCGTCCCGATCGGCCTGCTGGTGCCGCAGCACACCCGGCGCTTCGGCAAGTACATGCTGATCGGCATGCTGTCGACCGTCGTCGTGGTGGTGGGGGTGGGCGCCGCCGTGGGCCTGTACCTCTACAAGAAGGACACCTGACCCGCGCGATTGGGTCAGCGCCCGGCGCGGTGGGAGAATCGATCCCGATGTCCGAGCCGAAGCCGCTTCCTCTCGTCCTCGCCGAACCGCGAGGACGCAAGAAGCCTCCCCGGCACCTGGCCGACCTGACCCCCTCCGAGCGCAAGGACCTGCTCGTCGAGATGGGTCTCCCGGGCTTCCGGGCCAAGCAGGTCGCGACCCACTACTTCTCGCGGCTGGCCGACGACCCGGAGCAGATGACGGACCTGCCGGCCGCCCAGCGCGCCGAGCTGGTCGACGTACTGCTGCCGGAGCTGATGACGCCGCTGCGCCAGCTCGAGGCCGACAAGGGCACCACCCGCAAGACGCTGTGGAAGCTGTTCGACGGCGCGCTCGTCGAGTCCGTCCTCATGCGCTACCCCGGCCGGACGACGATGTGCGTGTCGAGCCAGGCCGGCTGCGGCATGGCCTGCCCCTTCTGTGCGACCGGCCAGGGCGGCCTGCAGCGCAACATGTCGACCGCCGAGATCGTCGAGCAGGTCCTCGCCGGCGCCCGCGCCCTCGACCGCGACGAGATCCCCGGCGGCACCGGGCGGGTCAACAACGTCGTCTTCATGGGCATGGGCGAGCCGATGGCCAACTACAAGGCCGTGATCGGCGCCGTCCGCCGCCTCACCGAGCCGGCCCCCGACGGCTACGGCATGTCCGCCCGCGGCATCACCGTCTCGACCGTCGGTCTCGTCCCGCGGATCAAGCAGCTCGCCGACGAGGGCATCCCCGTCACGCTCGCCCTCTCGCTGCACGCGCCGGACGACGAGCTGCGCAACGAGCTCGTCCCGATCAACACCCGCTTCTCCGTGGCCGAGACGCTCGACGCGGCGTACGAGTACTTCACGAAGACCGGCCGCCGCGTCTCGATCGAGTACGCCATGATGCGCGGCATCAACGACCACGCCTGGCGTGCCGACCTCCTCGCCGACCTGCTCAACGAGCGCGCGCACGGCTGGGTGCACGTCAACCTGATCCCGCTCAACCCGACCCCGGGCTCGAAGTGGACGGCGTCCGACCCGGCCGACGAGCGGGAGTTCGTGCGCCGGCTCGAGGCCAAGGGTGTCGCGACCACGGTGCGCGACACGCGGGGCCAGGAGATCGACGGGGCCTGCGGGCAGCTCGCCGCCAAGGAGTGACCCGGCGGCCTAGGTGTCGTAGTCGACGCCGTCCCAGGGCTCGTTGTAGGCGATGAAGTCGCCCGGCTCGATGTTGATCGACCAGATGCCCTGGTACTCGGAGACGGCCCAGCCGAACGTGATGCCGTCGATCTCGGTCGTGAACGGCGTGACCTCGACGGGCTCGAGGACGTAGTCGCCGAGCGAGGCCAGGTAGGTCTCGCGGAGGCGGTCCGAGGCGGGGGCGGTTGCCACGCGCTCGGCGACGACCTCGTCGAAGGAGCCGTCGGGGTGCCAGAGGAACAGGCCGACGTACCAGGTGTCCGGGTCCTCGGGCGTGCCGAGCTCCTCGCTGAGGAAGAAGCGGCGGCCGTCGGCCGCCGTACCGGCGTAGGGGACGTGGTAGTCGTCGGGGCGGATCGTGAACCGGGTGGGAGCATCACTGTCCGGGGCCGACGAGCAGGCCGAGGCGGCGGTCATCAGCGACACCAGCGCCAGCGTGCGGATGAGGCCCCGTCTCAGCATCGGGCCAGCGTAGGGGGACCGGGCCCGGTCAGGTCAGCGGGTTCACCACCAGCAGCTCGACGTTGCGGTCGTCGAGCGTGCCGAGCCCACCCCGGTTCTCGTGCCAGTCGTTGGCGGCGAGCTCACGGGCGAGGCCGGCAAGGGCGGGAGCGTCGGTGGTGCCGGCGCCGGCCGACGCCGGGCCGGCGTGGTCGACCATGGTGGTGAAGATCGACAGGGTGCCGTCGGCGTTGTCGGCGACCTCGATGATCCGCGCCTGCTGGGGCCAGTCGATGTGGGAGGCGGTGGTGATCTCCCAGAGGCCGCCGCCGGTGGGGCGGGGGCGCGGGGTGATCTTGTTGCGGTGGGTGTGGCCGTTGATCCAGGCGATGACCTGGGGAGCGGCGAGGAGCGCGTCGAGGACGGCGCCGCCGGTGATGCGCTGCTGGATCTGGCCGCCCGTCCCGATGAGGGGGTTGCCCATCGTGTCGGAGGTGTGGTGGCTGAAGACCAGGACGGCCTTGTCGGTCGAGCGCGCGAGCAGCTCCTGGAGCCACGTGAACTGCGGCTTGTCGAGGGAGCCGTCGGAGTAGCCGTTGGGGTTGACCGTGTCGAGCACGATGAACCGGAACGAGCCCTGGTCGAACGTGTAGTACGCCGTCCCCTGCTGGCGGTTGGTGGCCGTGAAGCCGTGCCCGAAGGGCGCACCCCCGAGGGCGAAGTGCTGCTCGACGATCTGGCGGCGGGTGAGCAGGCGGCGGTTGAGGTCGGGGGCGACGGCCCGGACGACGGTGTTGAGCGCGCCGCCGAGGAGGTTGGTGAGGAGCGCGGCGGGGTCGGTGGTGAGGTCGTCGAGGAGCTGCGCCGGGTTGAGGCCGAGCGGCGGCGAGACGATCTTGAGCGCGCCGAGCGCGATCAGGTTGAGCTGGAGGGTGCTGGCGGGGAAGTTGCCCTGGGCGAGGCCGTCGTGGTTGCCGAAGACCGAGTACCAGGGGATGTCGAGGCCCTCCGCGGTGAACGGCCGGCGAGCGGCGTCCAGGAGGCCCGGGACGACGGGGAACCCGTACTCCCCGCGCGGACGGTCGACCGGCTTGCCCGCGGGCGCGCCGTGCGGGTGCCAGTACGCCGTGTCGTACGTCAGCGGCGTGCTGTCGGCGACGCCCTCCCAGCGGGTGAGGTTGCCGGAGTCGACGCGCACCTGGCCGCCGTTGAGGACGTTGATGTTCCAGCGCACCTCGTTGAACTGCGAGTTGTCGGAGTTGTCGCCGGTCTGGATGGCGAGCGCGAACGGCTTGCCGGTCACCGGGCCGCTGCCGATCCGGTTGATCGCGCGGACCATCGAGTCGGCGACGTGACCGGTGAGCATCTCCTGCGGCCGGTACGCCGACGAGAACAGCCCGAGCGCCGGCAGCGGGCTCGGATCGTCGAGGCGGTCGGTCCACTCCAGGCGCAGCGGCGACTGGGCGTCGACGATGTGCACGTCGCTGAGCTGGACGAACGAGATCAGCGCCTGGCGCCGGCTCGCCCGGCCGGCCTCGGCGGCGACGCCCAGACCCTCGCGGACGACGTGCGGCTCGCCCGACGCGGAGATCACCGGCCGGTAGCCGCCGGCGCCGGGGGTGCCCGTGGTGAAGGTCTGGACCAGTGTGGAGCCGCTCGGCGGGGCGACGGGCGCCAGGGGTGCGGCGGCCAGCGCGGGCGTCGCGGATGCGGTCGCGGAGCGCAGGACGCCCGGCATCGTGGTCGCCGCGATGGCGAGGCCTCCGGCGGTGACGGCGTTGCGGACCAGGTTTCGGCGAGTGATCTCCACGAACGGGCAACGACGCGGGGGTGAGGTGGGTCACGTGGGGAGATCATCGGCGTTTCGCGCACGGTTCGGGTGGTTCCGTTGACGCCGCCGAGCGGCCGCGGACCATCAGTGAGATGGAGCAGTCGAGGCGGTACGGGCGGTGGATCGCGCTGGCGGTCGTGGCAGTGACTGCGGCGCTGGTCGGCTTCGCGATCGCGTCGGCCAAGGGCGGCGCCGAGGGCCGAGCGCCGGACGTCGCCCCGACGCCGGCCGCGAGCACCACGGCTCCCGCTCGGCAGCCCGGGCCCGACCTGGGCACACCGCTGGCCGACTGCCCCGAGGTGATGAGGTTCTTCGAGCGACCGGAGGTCAGGGCGGTCCAGGAGCGCCTCGGCCGTGCCCCGCTCCCGAGCGACGGGTTCGTCGGGGGCTGCCCGAACGTGAAGGCCCTCGAGGAGGCGTTCCGGCGGGCGCAGGACCGGACCGGGGCGGGGGCGACGCCGGGAGCGCCCTGAGCGAGCCGCCTGCCGTTCACACGCCCGTCGCCCGACACTTCCGCAACCGTGACGGAGCGTTGACGCGCCGTCCCTAGCGTCCGGAGCATGACCAAGCTCCGGGTTCTGGTGGTTGCCGAGTCGTTCCTCCCGCAGATCAACGGCGTCACGAACTCCGTGCGCCGGGTCCTGGAGCATCTCGCCGCCGAGGGCCACGAGGCCGAGCTGGTGGCGCCGACGGGGCCGGACACCTACGCCGGCTTCCGGGTACGGCGGGCGCGCGGTGCGAACCTGCCGTTCTACCCGGACTTCCGGCTGGGCCTGGAGACGCGGCGGCGGCTGCGCCAGGTGATGGCGCAGTACCGGCCGGACGTCGTCCACATCGCGTCGCCGGCGACGTTGGGGTACCAGGCGTCGCGGGCGGCGGAGGAGCTGGGGATCCCGACGGTGGCGATCTACCAGACCGATCTCGTCGGCTTCGCCGAGCGGTACGACGTCCCGGGCGGGGCGCGGGCGGCGGCGGGGCTGACCCGGCGGATTCACCACCACGTCGACCGGACGCTGGCGCCGTCGACGGCGAGCATCGCGCAGCTGCGGGCGCTGGGGGTGCCGGAGGTGCACCGGTGGGGGCGCGGGGTCGATCTCGTGGCCTTCCACCCGCGGCACCGTGACGAGGGGCTGCGGCAGCGGATCGCGCCGGACGGCCGTCTCCTCGTGGGGTACGTCGGCCGGCTGGCCGCCGAGAAGGAGCTGGACCTCCTCACGCACCTCGCCGACGACCCGAGGTACGCCCTCGTGCTCGTCGGCGGGGGCCCGGAGGAGCAGCGGCTCCGCGGGCTCCTGGGCTCCCGGGCGACGTTCCTGGGGCTGCTGCACGGTGCCGACCTGAGCCGGGCGTACGCGTCGCTCGACCTCTTCGTGCACACGGGGCGCTACGAGACCTACTGCCAGTCGGCGCAGGAGGCGCTCGCGTCCGGCGTGCCGGTGGTCGCGCCCAACGCGGGCGGTCCGGTCGACGTCGTGGCGGACGGCGCCTCGGGGCTGCTCTACCGGCCCGGTGACGGCGCCGCGCTGGCGGCCGCGGTCGACCGGCTGGCGAGCGACGTCGAGCTGCGCCGGGCGATGGCGCTGACCGCGCTGCGGGCCGTGCAGGAGCGGTCGTGGTTCGCGATCAACGAGCAGCTGGTGACGCACTACCGCGCGGTCATCGGCGCCCGCGCCGGGCTCCGGGCGGCCTAGGGCCCGCCTAGGCGAAGAGCGCGGCCGCCTCCTCGACGGTGTCGACCAGGTGCACGTGCGCCTCCATCGGCCGCCCGCGCGAGAGCGCCCGCAGGAGCGGCCAGGCGGGCAGCTCCTCGGTCCAGTGCGCGCGGCCGACGAGGACCATCGGGGCGATGGTCTGCTCGGTCGCGTAGTAGTTCTCGCAGGCGTCCTGGAAGATCTCCTGCACGGTGCCGCCGGCGCCCGGCAGGAAGACGATGCCGGCGTCGCAGACCTGGAGCAGGATCGCCTCGCGCAGCGCGTTGCGGAAGTACTTCGCGATCGCGGTGGCGAAGAGGTTCGGCGGCTCGTGGCCGTAGTGCCAGGTGGGAACGCCGAGCGAGGGGCGGGGGTCGGGGCTGAGGGCGAGGGACTCGTGGGCGGTCGCGACCCAGGCGTCGATCGAGGGCCGGAACGACGGGACGGCGGCCACCCGGGCGAGCGCCTCGTCGAGGGCGTCCGGGGGAGCGGTGGCCATCCGGCCACCGAGGTTGGCCGCCTCCATCGCACCCGGCCCGCCGCCGGTAGCGACGACGTGAGCTCGGCCGAGCAGGGCGCCCAGCCGGGCCGCGTCGGTGTACGCCGGCGTGCCGCGGTCGGCCGCGTGGCCGCCCATGACGCCCACCAGCGAGCGGTCCCGGATCCAGGTGGCGAGGGCACGGTCGACGGACTCGTCGTGCAGCGTCTGGGCGAGCGCGTCGGACGAGCCGTTGCGGCGCTGGGCCCACGCGTAGGCGCGGGCGTCGACGGTGTCGGCGTAGGGAGCGGTGTCGTAGAGCTCGTCGCAGGTGTAGAGCCGCTCGCGCTGCGGGTCGACCGGGGGAGAGCCGATCGCGGGCAGCACGAGCGCGCCGCGGGCGGCGACCCGGTCGCGGTCGCCGGGCGCGAACGCGCAGCCGACGAACGTCGTCCGGCTGACGTCGGAGGCGGCGAGGGCCTCGGAGCGCTCGGTGAGGTCGACGCCGACCAGCCGCCACCCCTGGAGCCGGCGCGCGCCGTCGGCCCGCCGCCGGTCGAACTCGGCCAGCGTGGTCACGACGACGACCCGGCCGCGTCTGCTTCTCACGGATCGCACGGTAGCGAGTGCGGCCACATGGCGGACATATACAATCTCAAGCGAGTTACTCGACATTAGGCTGAGGGTTTCCCCCCAGCGACGCACCCGAATCAGGAGCAGCGCACGATGACCCATCGTCCCGAGACCCTTGCCGTCCACGCCGGCCAGGAGCAGCCCGACCCCGCGACCAACGCCCGCGCGGTCCCGATCTACCAGACCACGTCGTACGTCTTCAACGACACCGAGCACGCGGCGAACCTGTTCGCCCTCTCCGAGCCGGGAAACATCTACACCCGGATCATGAACCCGACCCAGTCGGTCTTCGAGGAGCGGGTGGCCCAGCTCGAGGGCGGCGCCGGCGCGCTTGCGACGGCCTCGGGCTCGGCCGCGATCACCTACTCGGTGCTCAACCTGACCTACGCCGGCGACAACATCGTCGCCGTCTCCACCCTGTACGGCGGCACGTACGCGCTGTTCGCCCACACGCTGCCGCAGTACGGCATCGAGGTCCGCTTCGTCGACCCCGACCGCCCCGAGGACCTGGCCGCGCTGGTCGACGACAAGACCAAGCTGGTCTTCGCCGAGACCATCGGCAACCCGAAGGTCAACGTCGTCGACGTGCGCGCCTGGGCCGACGCCGCCCACGCGCACGGCCTGCCGCTGATCATCGACGCCACGGCCACGACGCCGCTGCTGGCGCGCGTCTTCGAGCACGGCGCCGACGTCGCGGTGCACTCCGCGACCAAGTACATCGGCGGCCACGGCACTTCGGTAGGCGGCATCATCGTCGACTCCGGCAACTTCGACTGGGCCGCGCACGCCGAGCGGTTCCCCGGCCTGACCCAGCCCGACAGCGCCTACCACGGTGTCGTGTGGACCGAGGCCGTCGGCAACCTGGCCTACATCATCCGGGCCCGCACGGTGCTGCTGCGCAACACCGGCGCCGCGATCGCACCGCTCAACTCGTGGCTGTTCCTGCAGGGCCTCGAGACGCTGCACCTGCGGATGGAGCGGCACAGCCAGAACGCGCTGGCCATCGCGAAGTACCTCCAGGGCCACGACTCGGTCGCCTGGGTGTCCTACCCGGGTCTCGACGACAGCCCCTACAAGGCCGTCGCCGACAGCTACTTCACCGGCCGGGGCTACGGCGGCCTCGTGTCGTTCGGCCTCAAGTCCGGCCGGGACGGCGGCAAGCGGTTCATCGAGTCGCTCGAGCTGTTCAGCCACCTCGTCAACATCGGCGACGCGAAGTCCCTGGCCGTGCACAACGCCACGACGACGCACTCGCAGCTCACGCCCGAGGAGCTCGAGGCGGCCGGCGTGCCCGAGGAGCTGGTCCGGCTGTCGGTCGGCATCGAGCACGTCGACGACCTGATCGCCGACCTCGACCAGGCGCTGACCGCCGCGAAGTGACGCCGACGACGTGACCGCCGCCGACGGCGGCCTCGGCATCGTCGCGACCCAGCGGGCCGTTCTCACCGAGAACGGCCCGCTGGTGCTCGCGTCCGGGGCGAAGCTGCCCCACGTCGAGGTCGCCTACGAGACCTACGGCGCGTTGAACCCCGCGCGGGACAACGCCGTCGTCGTCTGCCATGCCCTCACCGGTGACGCCCACGCCGCCGGTTGGCACGAGGGTGCCCGCCGTCCGGGCTGGTGGGACAACCTGATCGGGCCCGGGAAGGCCCTCGACACCGACCGCTTCTTCGTGATCGCGTCGAACCTGCTGGGCGGCTGCTCCGGCACCACCGGGCCGTCCTCGCTCGACCCGGTGACCGGACGTCCCTACGGGCCGGACTTCCCGCTGCTCGACATCGCCGACTTCGTCACCGCCCAGCGCGGCCTGCTCGACCACCTCGGCGTCGAGCGCCTGCACGCCGCGGTCGGCGGCTCGCTCGGGGGCATGCAGGTCCTGGAGTGGGCGCTGCAGGAGCCGGACCGGATCGACCGCGCGGTCGTCGTCGCGGCCAGCGCGCGGCTCACGCCCGAGAACATCGCGTTCTCGTCGGTCGCGCGTGCGGCGATCCTCGAGGACCCCGACTTCCACGGCGGCCGGTACGCCGACCACGGCGTCACGCCGCGCCACGGCATGAAGATCGCCCGCATGATGGCCCACATCACCTATGTCTCCGAGGTCTCGCTCGAGGAGAAGTTCGGCCACCGGCGCGACACCGCCGGCAGTGACAAGCGGCTGGACGCCGACTTCGAGGTCGAGCACTACCTGCAGCACCAGGGCACCTCGTTCCTGGAGCGCTTCGACGCGCTGTCGTACCTCCACCTGACCCGGCCGATGGACTACTTCGACCCGTTCGGCGCCCACCCGGACGTCGTCCCGTCGACCCGGTTCCGGCTGATCTCGTTCGACACCGACTGGCGGTTCCCGACCGCGCACTCGCTGCGGATCCGCGACGAGCTGGCCGCGCGCGGGGTCGCCGTCGAGCACACCGAGCTCGCCTCGCCGTGGGGGCACGACTCGTTCCTGCTGCAGCCACCCGGCTACCACGAGGCGATCCGGTCCTTCCTCGACTGAGGATCCCGGTGACCGGTACGACGGCCGGCGCCGCGGCGCCGCCCGTCCCTACGTTCGGCGCCATGAGAACCGACCCGGCCGCCGACGTCGCGGCGATCACCCGCCTGAAGTACCGCTACCTGCGCTGCCTCGACACCAAGCAGTGGGAGGACTTCGCGGCCTGCTTCGCGCCGGACGCGACCGCCGACTACAACGGCCTCGTCTTCGACTCGCCGGGCCCGCTCGTCGGCTACATGCGCGCCAACATGGGGGCGGGCGTGCTGACGATGCACCAGGCGCACCACCCGGAGATCGACCTCGACCCCGACGACCCCGACCGGGCGAGCGGGACGTGGTACCTGCACGACAAGGTGATCGTCGACGCGCACCGGTTCGCGCTGGAGGGCGGGGCGATCTACTCGGACGTCTACGTGCGCGGTGCGGACGGGTGGCGGATCGTGCGAACGGGTTACCGGCGGACGTTCGAGATGACCTGGAGCCTGGACGAGCCGGGGCGGGTGAGGGTCGCGGGGCCGGAGGTGCGGTCGCGGTTCGAGGCTTCGGGTGGCGGCAGTTTCACCGCCTAGGCGGTGAAACTGCCGGCACGCGCGAACAGCCCCCGCGCCGCCGCGTCACCGTCGAGCTGCCGGATGGTGCGGTGCGCGAACCGCCAGCCCTCGGGTGTGCGGACCAGGTCGAAGTGGTTGGCGCCGATCCGGGCCGGGAAGTTCCGGCCCTCGTGGCGCACGAGCAGCACCGACGGGCAGACGGCGACCGCGCGGTCGCCGTCCACGGTGACGTGGGCGGGGCCCAGGAAGTGGCAGCAGCCGTTCTGGATCAGTCCCTGGTGCCGGTCGCCGCGCACCATCGCGTCGATCGCGGCCCGGTCTCCCATGTAGATCTCGTCGACGTCGTAGACGCCGTCCTCAGTCCACATGGCGGCGACCCGCTCGGCCTCGCCGGCGTCGACCAGCGGGCCGTACGACGCGATCAGCTGGGTGATCTCCTGGATGTCCTCCAGGCGCTGCAGGCGTTCCTCGACGGTGGTCATGCGTCCTCCTGGACGGTGGGGGTGGTGGCGAGCCCGGCCAGGTCGGCCAGGGCGGCGAGCTGGTCGGTGTAGTGGGTCGCGGACGTCGCGGCGACGTGCACGTTGACGACGGTGGCGCCCGCCGCGACGGTGCGGTCGAGGGCGCGGCGGGTCCGGTCCGGCTCGCCGAGCGGGTCGACGGGACGGCCGGCGCCGAGGACGACCTCGAAGTCGTCGGGCAGGTCGGTGCCGTCGAGCATCGTGCGGAGCCGGTCGTGGGGGAGCCCGAACGGCACCCAGCCGTCGCCGTGCTCGCGGGCGCGGCGCAGGCTGCGCGCCGTGTGGCCGCCGATCCAGAGCGGCACCCGCGGCTGGACGGCGTGCGGCTCGACGACGACGTCGTCGAACGCGAACCGCGCGCCGGCGTACGTCGGGCGGGCGCTGCCGAGGGCGGCCCGGAGCGCGGGGAGGGCGTCGTCGGCGACGGCGCCCCGCTCGTCGTACGCCGCCTCGAGGAGGTCGAACTCCTCCTCGAGCGAGCCGACGCCCAGGCCGAGCACGAGCCGACCGCCGCTGAGCAGGTCGAGCGTGCCGTAGCGCTTCGCGATGGCGAGCGGGTGGTGGTAGCCGAGGACGAGGACCTGCGTGGCGAGCCGGATCCGCGTGGTGTGCGCGGCGAGGTGGCTGAGCGTGGCGAGCGGGTCCCAGTAGGTGCCGCCGCGCTCGGCGGCGACGGCGACCGGCACGGCGACGTGCTCGGAGCAGGTGAGGTGGTCGAAGCCGAGCTCGTCGGCCGCCCGGGCGACCGCGACCAGGTCGGCCACGCCGGCCGCCCGCTCCCAGGGGGAGAAGAACCCGGGCAGGGCGGTGACGACCGGGGTGGTGATGCCGACGCGCATGGACGACTCCTCTCGCTGGGCGGACCGGCTCATCCAAGCGGCCCGGCCGGCGCCGTGCGCGCGCTCGTCTCGATGACCGGAAGTAGAATGAATTTCAGAAAACCTCTTCCCGAGGGCCGCGCCGCGGTGTTAGCGTCGTCACTAGAATTCATTTCAGTTTTGCATCCCTGGGAGGAATCATGTCGGCGCTGGTCATGGAGCAGTCGGACGTCGTCACCACCGGTCCGGCACGGGAGCTGCCGCCGTCGATGGTCGAGCGGATGACGCTCATCCTCGACCGGTTCACCACCCGTCAGACCTGGCTCAGCCTCGAGGAGATCGCCCGGTCCACCGGGCTCCCGCGCTCCACCGCACACCGGATCCTCGACCAGCTCGTGCGGCTGGACTGGCTCGAGCACGGCACCAGCGGGTACGGCCTCGGCCGCCGCTCGCTCGTGCTCGGGGGTGGCTCGGCGGGGGAGGCGGACCTGCGGTCGGCCGCGTCGCCGTACCTGCACGACCTGCTGCTGCGCACCGGCGCGGTGATCCACCTCGCGGTGCTCGACGGCGCCCGGGTGCGCTACCTCGACAAGCTCGGCGGCCCGTTCGCCGCCACCGTCCCCTCCCGGGTCGGCGGCTCCGCGCCGACGCACTGCACCGGCCTCGGCAAGGCGATGCTCGCCTGGCTCGAGCCCGAGCGCGTCGACGAGCTCGTCGGGGACCAGCTGCGCACCCGCACCACCGCCACCATCGCCGAGCTGGACGCGCTGCACGGCGAGCTCGGGCGGATCCGGGCCCGCGGCGGGCTCGCGTTCGAGCGCGGCGAGTGCTTCCCCGACATCGCCTGCCTGGCCTCCGCCATCCGCGGGCCGCAGGGACCGGTCGGTGCGCTCTCGGTGGTCGCCGCCGTCGGGACGGCGCTGGAGCGGGTCGCTCCGCTGGTCGTGGACGCCGCCCGCCGGATCTCCGAGGACCTCTACCCGGACCTCGACCTGCGCCGCCAGCGGCTGCACGTCACCGACGACTGAGCAGCAGGCGCATGACCTTCTCGGTCCCGGCGACGAGCCGGGCCCGGTCGTCGGTCGAGCGCGACGCGACGATGCCCTCGTTGCCGCTGACCACGTGCACTGGACCGTGGGCGAGCGCGGCGAGACCCTCCCGCGCGACGTCCACGGGCGCGGAGACGTGCATGCCGGGGACGTCGAAGTTGAGCCCGGCCCGCTCCATCGCTGGCGTGCGGGTGACGCCGAGCACGAGCTCGAGGACGTCGACGCCGTGCGTGCGCAGCTCGGCCCAGAGTCCCTCGGCGAAGATCCGGCTGAACGCCTTCACGCCGCCGTACACGGCCTCGGTCGACGTGCCGACGTAGCCGGCGAGCGAGCCGACCAGCAGGATGCCGCCGCGGCCCCGCTCCCGCATCGGGACGGCGTAGTGGTGGGTCAGCGCGAGCAGCGCGGTGATGTTGAGGTCGATCACCGACCCGAATCCTGCGAGCGTGCCCTGGGTGAAGGCACGGCCGTGCGTGTTGGCACCGGCGTTGTAGATCAGCAGGCCGACCTCGACGTCGGCGGTGGCGGCCGTGATCGCGTCGATCGCGGCGGGGTCGGTGAGGTCGGCCGCGACGGTCCGGACCTCGACGCCGAGCTCCCGGACGGACGCGGCCGTCTCCTCCAGCGGGCCCGGCTTGCGCGCGACGAGCACCAGGTCGATGCCCGCGGCGGCCAGGGCGCGCGCGAACTCCGCACCGACACCCTCGGAGCCGCCGGCGATGACGGCCCACGGGCCGTAGGAGGAGAGGTCGGTCGTCATGGGTGCTCCTGCTCGTGATTGGTCTTCAACGGCTCACCGGACTGCACGTCGAGCGTGCCCGCCACGGCGGCCGCGCGCAGCGAGGCGCGCAGGGCGTCGCAGCCGGGGAAGGCGTTGCGGTTCGGGCGGTCGGACGGCGCCACGGCGCCCTCCGTCATACGGCGCTCGGCGCACGCGGCGAGCGCGGCGGCGTCCCACTGCACGGTGGTCTGGTCCCAGCTGCTCTTGCGGGCGAGCACCTCGGCGCCGCACGTCCCGCACGAGACCGGCTGCATCGGCGCGGTCGCGAGCCGGACGTCCGGCCGGGGGCGGATCATGAGCGCCGGGCGACGAGGTTCTGCTCGACCTCGGCACGCCACGCCTCGTTGGGCCGCGTCGTGTCGATCTCGAACTCGAACCTGTCGGTCATCTCCGGCGTGACGTCGGCGGCGTCGACGTAGAACTGCTGGTACCACCGGCGCAGCTGGTAGACCGGACCGTCCTCCTCGCACAGCAGCGGGTTGTCGATGCGCGCCTTGTTCTTCCAGATCGCGACGTCCTGCTCGAAGCCGTACTTGATGAACCTGCCGGTCTTCTCGGCCATCAGGGCGGCGTCCTCGTCGGAGATGCCGTCCTTCTTCTCCACGATGATCCCGTACTGCAGCACGAACGAGTTCTCGTCGATCGGGTAGTGGCAGTTGATCAGGATGGTGTCCACGTCGAGGTCCTCGTAGTGGTACGTCACCTCGTCGATCATGAAGCTCGGCCCGTGGTACGCGGCGACGCTCGTCGTGCCCAGCACGGCGGGGTTGCTCGTCGAGGGCTTGGCGGGCCGGACGTCCTCGCGGCCGTCGCCGTTCATGTACTGGTACGCGCTGGTGCCCTCGAAGACGTTCTTGAAGTACGTCGGGAACGAGTAGTGGATGTAGAAGAAGTGCGCCATGTCCACGACGTTGTCGACGATCTCGCGGCAGTTCGCGCCCTCGATCACCGTCTCGTACCAGAGCCAGTCGGTCCACCTGTCGTCGTCGACCTGGGGGATCCGCGGGATCGTCACGTCGGCGGGCGGCGGGTTGCCCTCGGGGTCGTTCCAGACGAAGACCATGCCGTCCTGCACGAGCGTCGGCCACGACGCCGTCCGGGCACGGAGGGGGACGCGCCGCGCATAGGGGATCTGCTTGCAGCGACCGTCGCCGCCCCAGCGCCAGTCGTGGAACGGGCAGGCGATCTCGTTGCCCTTGACCGTGCCCTGCGAGAGGTCGCCCCCCATGTGCCGGCAGTACGCGTCGAGGACGTTGACGACGCCGTCCTCGCCGGCGAAGACGACGAGCTTCTGGCCGAACGCGGTCACCTGGTGCGGCTGCCCGTCGACGAGGTCGCGGGCCAGGCCCAGGCAGTGCCATCCGCGGGCGAACCGGCGCGGGCTCGCGTCCACCTCGATCTGCCGGACGTGGTCGTTGTGCGTCATGGTCGGAGTCTGTGCCGCCGGGCGCGCGGCGCGCGGGCCGTCGTCCCACTCAGCGGTAGCCTGCTGGGGCGTCGCGGTGCCGGCGGTCGCAGGATGGAGCCGTCCGGCCACTCGGGCGCCACGACCCACGATCAGGAGAGACGCGTGCCGCGAATCGCCGAGGCCCGGCAGCCCGCCGAGCCCACCTCCGCGGAGCAGAAGGACCGCTACCGGCGGATCCTCCGCGCCGCCAGCAAGCTCGGCGCCGAGCACGGCCTCGAGCGCATGCAGATGAACGACGTGGCCAAGGAGGCCGGCGTCGCGATCGCCACGCTCTACCGGTACTTCCCGTCCAAGACGGACCTCTTCGTCGGCGTCCTGCACAGCCAGATCCAGCGGCTCAGCGCCGCCGGCGCCGGCGCCGGCTCGGCTGCTCCCGTCGGATCGGGGCGCCGTGCCGACGCCGTCGCCGACGTCCTGATCGGGGCGGGGCAGCGGATGCTCGAGCGCCCCCAGCTCGCCACCGCGATGCTGCAGGCCAACAACGCCGCCCAGCTGCAGGGTGGGCGCGAGTACACCGAGGCCAACGCGGCCTTCCACCGGGTGCTGCTCGCCGCGCTCGGCGTGCCGGAGCCCGAGGACGAGGACTACCGGATGGTCCGGATCACCGAGCAGACCTGGTACGGCGTCCTGGTGTCGGTCCTCAACGGCGTCATCACCGCCGAGCAGGCCGACGCCGACATCCGGCTGGCCACGCGCCTCCTGCTCGGCCCGCGCTACGACGGCACGGGAGCCGCGTCGTGACCGGCCGGCTGCTCGCCGTCACCGGCTCGGCGTCCGGGATAGGCGCGACCACCGCCGCGATGCTGCGCGCCCGCGGCGACCGCGTGATCGGCGTCGACCTGCGCGACGCCGAGGTGTGCGCCGACCTCTCGACGGCCGACGGACGCGCCGAGGCCGTCGCCGGGATCGCCGCGCTCGCCGGGGCCGATGGGGCCGATGGGCCTGCAGGGCCCGAGGGGGGTGCCCTTGACGGGCTGATCACCTGCGCCGGGCTGAGCCGCGCCGGTGCTCCCCAGGTCAGCGTCAACTACTTCGGCACGGTCGACCTCGTGCTCGGCCTCCGACCGCTCCTGGCCGCCGCGCCGGCCCCACGGGTGGCGCTGGTCAGCTCGATCTCCTCGACCCAGCCCAGCGACCCCGCGATCGTCGCGGCCTGCCTGGCCGGTGACGAGTCCGCCGCACTCGATGCCGCCGAGGCGGCCGTGGCTGCCGGCCGGCCCCACGAGATCTACTCCTCGACGAAGCTCGCGCTCAACCGGTGGCTGCGCGGCGCCGCGGTGTCCGCCGACTTCGCCGGTGCGGGGATCGCCGTGAACGCGATCGCGCCCGGCGTCGTCCTGACGCCCATGACGGCCGAGCTCGTCGCGAACCCCGACTGGAAGCGGGTGATGGACGCCGCCGTCCCGATGCCGCTCAACGGCTACGCACCGCCCGAGGCGATCGCGCACGCGCTGCTGTGGCTCGTGGCGGCGGAGAACTCGCACATGGCGGGGCAGGTGGTGTTCGTCGACGGCGGGGCTGCGGCGCTCACCGCTGCGGGGTGACGGCAGTTTCACCGCCTAGGCGGTGAAACTGCCGCCCGGCCTCAGAAGTGCGCCTGCCCGCCGTCCAGGGGCACGGTCGCCCCGGTCAGGTACGCCAGGTCCGGCCCGACGAGTGCGACGACGGCGCGGCCGATGTCCGCCTCCGGGTCGCCGATCCGCTTCATGGGGATGGCGGCGACGAACTCGGCGGCCTCCTCGGGGTGGGTCTCGGTCCACCACTTCAGGCCGGGGGAGAGGGCGTGGGGCGCGACGCTGTTGACCCGGATGCCGTCGGGCGCCCACTCGACCGCGGCGGTGCGGGTGAGGGAGCGCAGGGCGGTCTTGGCGGCGGCGTAGGCGCCGTAGTTGGTGGGGTCCCAGCGGACCATGGCGGAGGTGACGAGGTTGACGATCGAACCTCCGCCGGCGGCGACGAGGTGCGGGTGGGCGGCCTTCATGAAGGCGAAGGCGGCGAAGGGGCCGGTCACGAAGCCCTTGGTGAAGTTCTTCTGGCTCATGTCGAGCAGGGGCATCATCACGCCGTCGTACGCGTTGTTGACGAGGACGTCGAGACGCCCGAAGTCGCCGGCGATCCGGTCGACGAGCGGCGCGATGGCGTCGGTGTCGAGCAGGTCGAGGGCGTAGGCCTCCGCCCGGACGCCGCGCTCGCGCAGCAGGGCGCACGTCTCGTCGAGCTTGGCCACGGTCCGGCCGACGACGGCCACCGAGACCCCCTCGGTCGCCAGGGCGAGCGCGATGCCCTGGCCCACCCCCTGGCCGGCTCCGGTGACGACGGCGACTTTCCCCTGCAGTGCGTTCATGGCCGCCACCCTCACCGGTACGACGGCCGCCCGGCGCCGTCGCATCCCGGTCACCGGGAGCCTCCGCGGCCCGTCCCGAGAACGCCGCCGAATACTCCCCGCCATGACGTCGACGACAGTGACCGAGCTGCAGGTGGAGACCGTTCTGGGCGCGCCCGTTCAGGTCTTCCCGGACCGATTCCGCGCGCTGCACGAGGTGCTCGCCGCGTCCCTGGCGCACGGCGACCGGCCCTACATCGTGACGCTCGACGGGCGGCTCACGTTCGCCGAGCACGCCCGTCGCGTCTCGTCGATCGCCCACGCGCTCCGCACCGAGCACGGGGTGGAGAAGGGCGATCGCGTCGCGATCGCGGCGGCCAACTCCCAGGCCTGGATCGAGACGTTCTGGGCGACCGTGTCGATCGGCGCGATCGCCGTCGGCTGCAACGCCTGGTGGTCGGCGCGCGAGCTGCGCCAGGCCCTCGAGCTGACCCGGCCGGTGCTGGTGGTCGCCGACGAGCGGCGCCGCGCCCTCCTCGACCCGGCGACGCCCACGGTGGCGGCAGCGCCGACGATCGACATCGACAACGACCTCGCCGCCCGGTACCCCGACGCCGCGCTCCCCAGCGCCGACGTCGCCGAGGACGACCCCGCGGTCATCCTGTTCACGTCCGGTACGTCGGGCCGCCCCAAGGGCGCAGTCCACACGCACCGCAACCTCTGCTCGGTGATCGGCTTCCACCGCAGCATGGACGCGATGGCCGCCCAGTACGGCGATCCGGTCGCGCCGCAGGACAAGGTCTACCTGCTGGCGATGCCCCTCTTCCACGTCGGCAGCCTGCACAACCTCGCGGTGCCGCGCCTCGCCAACGGCAGCACGGTCGCCCTGCACGTCGGGGCCTTCGAGCCCGCGCGGGTGCTGCAGCTCGTCCAGGACGCGCGCGTCACCCACTGGGGCGCGGTGCCGACGATGGCCAACCGGCTGCTGGAGTTCGACCGGGTCGGCGACTACGACACGTCGTCCCTCTACGCCTTCTCGCTCGCCTCGGCGCCGTCGAGCACCGCGTTCAAGGAACGGCTGCGCGCCCACCTGCCGTTCGCGGGCGCGCTGGTCGACAGCTACGGGCTGACCGAGTCCTGCACGGCGGTCGCGCTCGCCACGCCGCTCGACCTCGCCGAGTCGCCGGGCACCCTCGGGACGCCGATCGTCGGCGTCGAGATGGAGGTCCGCGACGCACTCGGCAACGTCCTCCCACCCGGTGAGGAGGGGGAGATCTGCGTCCGCAGCGCGTACAACATGCTCGGCTACTGGGAGAACCCCGAGGCCACCGCCGCGGCGATCGACGACGAGCGCTGGCTGCACACCGGCGACCTCGGCATCTTCGACGAGAAGGGCCGGATCCGGCTGGTCGCGCGGCGTACCGACCTGATCATCCGGGGCGGCGAGAACGTCTACCCGGCGGAGGTCGAGGCGGTCCTCACCGACCATCCGGACGTGCGCGAGTGCGTGGTCCTGGGGGTGCCGCACGACGACCTCGGCCAGGAGGTCGCCGCGGTCGTCGTCCCGGCCGACCCGGACGCGGACGCCGCCGCGCTCGAGGCGACGCTGCGGGCCCACGCCGCCACCGAGCTCGCGCACTACAAGGTGCCGTCGCACTGGCGGATCGGCTCCGCGCCGCTGCCCCGCAACGCCACCGGCAAGGTCATCCGGACGGCGGTCGCGCCGTGAGCGCCCCCGACGTCTTCAGCCCCGGCCGGCTCGGCCCCGTCACCCTGCGCAACCGCACGATCAAGGCGGCGACCTACGAGGGGCTGAGCCACCGCGGCCGGGTCACCCAGGACCTCATCGACTTCCACGTCGCCTACGCCAGGGGCGGGGTCGGCATGACGACGGTCGCCTACCTCGCGGTCGACCGCGACGGCCGGACCGACCGCCACCAGGTCCTCTGGACGGACGAGGCGATGCCCGGCCTGCGCGCGCTCACCGACGCCGTCCACGCGGAGGGCGCGGCGGTCAGCGCGCAGATCGGCCACGGCGGTCCCGTCGCCGAGCCGCGCGGCAACCGGGCGCCCGCGCTCGCGCCGTCCGCGCGCTACAACGTCATCGCGATGAACAGGTCGCAGGAGGCGACCGTCGCCGACCTCGACCGGATCGTCGCGGCGCACGGACGCGCGGCGGCCCGCGCGGTCGAGGCCGGGTTCGACGCGGTCGAGGTCCACCTCGGCCACAACTACCTCGCCAGCGCGTTCCTCAGCCCCAAGCTCAACCACCGCGAGGACGGCTACGGCGGCGGCCTGCGCAACCGGGCCCGGCTCGCGCGGGAGATCATGCGCGCGGTCCGCGACGCCGTCGGCGACCGGATCGCGATCGTCGCCAAGATGAACATGGACGACGGCGCCCCCGGCGGCTTCTGGCTCGACGAGGCGATCCCCGTCGCCCAGTGGCTGGAGGCCGACGGCACGCTCGACGCGCTGGAGATGACCTCCGGCAGCTCGCTGCTCAACCCGATGTACCTCTTCAAGGGCGACGTGCCGCTCGACGAGTTCGCCGGCGTCATGCCGCAGCCCGTCAAGGCCGGCGTCAAGCTGATCGGGCACCGGCTGCTCAAGAGCTACCCGTACTCCGACGGCTTCCTGCTCGAGGACGCCAAGCAGATCCGCGCCGCCGTCGACCTGCCGATGATCCTCCTCGGCGGCGTCACCAGCCGTGCGGTCATGGACACCGCCATGGCGGAGGGATTCGGCTTCGTCGCGATGGCCCGCGCGCTGCTGCGCGAGCCCGACCTCGTCCACCGGATGCAGGCCGACGCCGACCGCACGTCGCTGTGCATCCACTGCAACAAGTGCATGCCCACCAACTACACCGGGACCCGCTGCGTGCTGGTCGACCGCCGGACCACCCGCAGCGCGAGCTGGGGCAAGCCGGAGGGCTACGCGGGCACGCCCGCCGAGCCTTCCGGTGAGTGGGACGCGTCACACCGCGCCGGCTGAGACGGGTGCGAGGTTCCTCCTGTGGCTCGACGACTTCTCCTCTCCGTGCTGGAGCTGGCCGCGGTCCTGTTCCTGGTCAGCATCGGTGTCTTCCTGCTCCTGTCGCTGGTCCCCGGCGACCCGGCCGTGGCCGTGCTCGGCGAGGGCCGCACGCCCCAGGAGTACGCCGCGATGCGCCACGAGCTCGGGCTCGACCAGCCCCTCCTCGCCCGGTACGGCGACTGGCTCGGCGGCGTCCTGCACGGTGACCTCGGCACGTCGCTGGTGCCGCCGCAGACCGGCGTCCTGGAGCGGATCGGCTCCGCGCTGCCGGTGAGCCTCGAGCTCGCCGTGCTCGGCCTGGTGCTGGCGCTCCTCATCGCGCTGCCGCTGGCGATGTGGTCGGCGTACCACCAGGGTGGGCGCGCGGACCGCGCGATCAGCGCGGCGACCTTCGGGCTGCTGTCGATGCCGTCGTTCCTGATCGGCATCGTGCTCATCGCGCTGCTCGTCGACGGGCTCGGCCTCTTCGCCCGCAACGAGTGGGTCCGGATCGGCGACAGCATCGGTGGCAACCTGCACCACGCCTTCCTGCCCGCACTCACGATCGCGCTGATGGAGGCGGCGATGTTCACCCGCATCCTGCGCGGAGACCTCGTCACGACGCTGCACGAGGACTTCATCCTCGCCGCGCGGGCGCGGGGGATGTCGCCGCTGCGCATCATGCTCAGCGACGCGCTCCGTCCTTCGTCGTTCTCGCTCGTCACCGTGCTCGGCCTCAGCATCGGCCGGCTGGTGGGGAGCACGGTGATCGTGGAGTACCTCTTCGCGCTGCCCGGCATGGGCAAGCTCGTCATCGACGCCGCCAACCAGGGCAACTACCCGGTCGTGCAGGGCGCCGTGCTCGTCATCGCGCTCGTGTACGTCGCGAGCAATGCCCTGATCGACCGCAGCTACGGGCTGCTCGACCCGAGGACCCGCCGTGCGCACGCCTAGCCGGACCCGTCGCCGCCGGCCCGATGTCGTCTTCTGGCTGGGCATGACCTGGCTGACGCTGATCCTCGGCGCGGCGCTGCTCGCGCCGCTGCTCCCGCTGGGCAACCACGACGACTCCGTCGCCGGCCTCACCCAGCCGGTCTTCGCCGCCCCCGGCGGGCTGGGCGCCGCGCACCCGCTCGGCACCAACAACTACGGCCTCGACGTCCTCGCCCGCGCCGTGTACGGCGCCCGCACGTCGGTCGTCATCGCGCTCCTGGCCGTGCTGATCGGCACCGCGGTGGGCGGCCTGGTGGGGCTGGTGTCGGGCTTCGTGCGCGGCACCACCGACCGCGTCGTCGGCATCCTCGCGAACGCGCTGCTCGCCGTACCCCCGCTCATCCTGCTCATCGCGCTCGGCACGGTGCTCGACCCGAGCGTGCGCAGCATCGCGTTCGCCCTGTCCCTGCTGACGATCCCGAGCATGGTGCGGCTCGCGCGGGCGAACACCATCACCGTCGCGCAGCGCGAGTACGTGCTCGCCGCGCGGGCGCTCGGCGCCGGGCGGGTGCGGCTGATGCTGCGCGAGGTGCTGCCGAATGTCGTCCTGCCGGTGCTGTCGCTGTCGGTGGTGATGATCTCGGTGCTCGTCGTGGCGGAGGCGTCGCTGTCGTTCCTCGGCATCGGCATCGAGCAGCCCCAGCCCACCTGGGGGAACATGATCGCCGAGGGGCAGGGCGGCGTCATGCAGGAGCACCCGTACATCGTGGTGGTGCCGGGGATCTGCTTGTTCCTGACCGTGTTCTCCTTCAACCTGCTGGGGGAGAAGGCGCAGAAGCGCTGGGACCCGAGGAGCGCGAAGCTGTGAGCACGCCGCTGCTGGAGGTCACCGACCTCCGTACCGTCTTCCACACCCCGCGCGGCGACGTGCACGCCGTCGACGGCGTCTCGTTCTCGCTCGCGCCGGGAGAATCCCTCGGCCTGGTGGGGGAATCGGGCTCCGGCAAGTCCGTTCTCGGGCGCACCGTGATGGGCCTGATCGGCTCCGGCGCGACGACGACCGTGTCGGGATCGGTGCTCCTCGGCGGGCGCTCCGTCCACGACCTGAGGCCGGCCGAGCGGCGCCGGCTCTGGGGGCCCGAGGTCGCGATGGTCTTCCAGGACCCGATGACGTCGCTCAACCCGGTCAAGCGGGTCGGCACGCACCTCACCGAGACCCTGCGCCGACACCTGCGGTGCTCGCGAGCCGACGCCGTGGAGCGGGGGATCGACCTGCTCCGCCAGGTGGGGATCCCCGAGCCGGCGCGGCGGATGCGCCAGTACCCCCACGAGCTGTCCGGCGGCATGCGGCAGCGCGTCGTCATCGCGACGGCGCTCGCGTGCGACCCGCGCTTGCTCATCGCCGACGAGCCGACCACCGCGCTCGACGTCACCGTGCAGAAGCAGATCCTCGACCTGCTCGCCTCGCTCGTCGCCGAGCGGACGATGGCGATGGTGCTGGTCAGCCACGATCTGGGTGCGGTCGCCGGGCGGACCGACCGGGTGCAGGTCATGTACGCCGGCCGCACCGTCGAGTCCGGGCCCACCCGGCCGGTCTTCGCCGCACCCGACCACCCCTACACCGACGCGCTGCTCGCGTCGATCCCGCGACTGGGCAACCCTCCGCACACCCTCCTGCGCACGATCGAGGGGAACCCGCCCGACATGGGGCGGCCGCCGGAGGGCTGCCGGTTCGCGCCCCGCTGCGGGTTCGCCTCCGCGCGGTGCGCCGAGGAGCAGCCGGTCGCGGCCGTCGTCCCCGGCGGCCGGGAGGTCGCCTGCCACCACCCGATCCTGGAGGTCTCTCGTGGCCGGTAGCGGAACCGCGCACCTGCGCCCGGATGCGGAGCGCGTGGTCGTCGTCGACGACCTCGTGGTCGAGTACCCCGCCGGGCGCGGCAAGGTGCACGCCGTCTCGGGGCTCAGCCTCGACCTGCTGCCGGGGGAGACCCTCGGCATCCTGGGGGAGTCCGGCTGCGGCAAGTCGAGCGCCGGGCGGGCCGTCATGCAGCTGCCGTCGCCGACGTCCGGCTCCGTGCGGCTCGGCGACGTCGAGCTGACCGGGCTGCGGGCGCGGCGGATGCGCGCCGCGCGCTCCCGGATGCAGCTGGTGCTGCAGGACCCGGTGTCCGCGCTCAACCCGCGGCGCCGGGTGAAGGACCTCGTCGTCGAGGGTCTGGAGATCTGGGGCTGGGGGACGCGCGAGCGCGACACGTTCGTCGACGAGCTGCTGTCGTCGGTGGGCCTCGACCCGGAGACCGTGCGCGAGCGGCGTCCCCACGAGCTGTCCGGCGGGCAGTGCCAGCGAGTGTGCATCGCCCGCTCGCTCGCGCTCGATCCCGACGTGCTGATCTGCGACGAGCCCGTGTCGAGCCTCGACGTGTCCGTGCAGGCGCAGATCCTCAACCTGCTGGAGCGCGCGCGGGAGCGGCTGCGGTTGAGCATGATCTTCATCGCCCACGACATCGCCGTGGTGAAGAACATCAGCGACCGGGTGCTCGTGATGTACCTCGGGAAGACGTGCGAGGTGCTGCCGTCGGCGTCGCTGGAGGCCGCCCTTCACCCGTACACGCGGCTGCTGCTGGCCTCGGTGCCCGACGCCGCCGATGCCGGTGGGGCCGACGCTCCGGCGGTCGTGGGTGAGCTTCCGTCACCGCTCGCGCCGCCGTCCGGCTGCCGCTTCCGGACCCGTTGCCCGCTCGCCACCGAGCGGTGCACCATCGAGGAGCCGGTGCTGCGCGAGGTCCGTCCCGGACAGTTCACCGCCTGCCACCACGTCGACGCCCCCGAGGAGAGCTGATGTTCGACGACGCGATCGCGACCGCCGCCGCCGTACGGTCGGGGGAGGTGTCCGCGCGCGAGGTCGTCGAGGACGCCATCGCCCGGATCGAGAAGCACGACCCTGCGCTCAACGCGGTCGTCGCACGGCGCTTCGACGAGGCCCTGGCCGAGGTGGACGCCGGGCTGCCGGGCGGCCCGCTGCACGGCGTCCCCACGCTGGTGAAGGACCTCGGCATGCAGGTCGCCGGGCTGCCGCTGACCCGGGGGAGCCGGCTGTGGGCGGGGGACGTCTCCACGGTCGACAGCGAGCTCGTGCAGCGCTACCGGCGGGCCGGCATGGTCGTGCTCGGCGTGACCAACAGCCCCGAGCTCGGCAAGAACGCCAGCACCGAGCCCCTCCTGCACGGCCCGACCCGCAACCCGTGGTCGCTCGCGCACTCGCCCGGCGGCTCGTCGGGCGGCGCCGCGGCGGCGGTCTCCGCGGGGCTGGTGCCGGTGGCGCACGGCAACGACGGCGGCGGCTCGATCCGCATCCCCGCCTCGGCCTGCGGGCTCTTCGGGCTCAAGCCCAGTCGGGGCCGCGTGACGACGTACCCGGTCGCGGGGACGCTGGCTGCGCCCCTGTCGGCCAACCACGTGCTGAGCCGGTCGGTCCGCGACTCGGCGCTCCTGCTCGACCTCTCCTCGGCTCCGCGGCACGGCGACGCCCTTGCCGCGCCCACGCCGTCCTCGCCCTTCGTCGAGCAGGCCGCCCACGCGCCGCTGCGGCTGCGGATCGGCCTGGTCACCCGGCGCGCCGACGGCGGCGTCGTGTCGCCGGAGGTGGTCGCCGCCGTCCGCGCGACGGCCGCGCTCTGCGAGGAGCTCGGGCACGTCGTCGAGGAGGTCGAGCCGGGGTACGACGCCGAGCTGCTGATGAGCGGTTTCGGCACCCTGATGGGCGTCTCGCTCCTCGCGGACGTCGAGCACCGCCTCGCCGAGCTCGGCCGCGACCTGCGCGACGACGACCTCGAGCCGTTCACCCGGATGATCCACGACCACTACCGCGCCACCATGACGCCCGTGCACGTGTACGACGCGCTCGCCGCCGTGCAGACCGTGGGCTGGCAGCTCGGGGCGGCGTTCACGTCGTACGACCTGCTGCTGACGCCCACCCTCCCGCTGCCCGTCCCGGAGCTCGGCGTCCTCGACACCACCGACCCGGCCGTGATGTGGCAGCGCGGCGGCGACTACTCGTCCTTCACCGCCGTCGCCAACGCCACCGGCATGCCCGCCATGTCCGTGCCCTGCGGCCTCGACACCGCCGGACTCCCGCTCGGCGCGCACTTCGTCGGCGATCTCGGCGCCGAGGGCACCCTCCTGGCCCTCGCCGCGCAGCTCGAGGCCGCCCGGCCGTGGGAGCGGGTGGCGCCGGGCTACCGGTGACGGCGCGCGAAGTGCGGAGGTTGCGGGTCCGAGACGCCCCAGGAGTCCCACAACTGTCCGTCGGTGATCCACCGGTCTGATGGAGCGGCGCGCTCCTCCACAGGTCGTCGTGACCTGGGCGACGGAGCCGGCCCATGGCGGCGAGCCTGGGCCGATGTCCAGCTTCGATCCGTTCGACGGCCAGCCGTTCACCTCCCTCATGGCACGCGCCGGCGGGATCAGCCGGCACCAGGTGCGGGACTGGGTGTCGGGCGGCCGGCTCCGCGTCGTCCTCTACGGCGTGTACGTCGGCGCCGCCGCACCCGACTCGGTGGACCTCCGCGCGCGGGCGGCCGCCCTCGTCCTCCCGGAGCATGCGGTGGTCAGCGACCGGTGCGCGGCCTGGCTCCTCGGTGTCGACGTCCTCGATCCGGAGGAGCACGACCTCGCGCCGGTTCTCGAGGTCGTCTCTGCTGGAGGCAAGGGGCCGTCGAGCCGGACCGGGCTGCTCGGGGGCAAGCGGGACCTCCGTGCGGACGAGGTGGTGACCCTGCCGAACGGCGTGCGGACGACCGGGCCGCTGCGGACTGCGTGCGATGTCGGCTGCCTGCGGGGCCGCTACCGGGCGATCGCGACGATCGACGCGTTCCGTCGTTCCTACGGCCTGACGGTGACCGACTTCCACGCCATCCTGCCGCGCTATCGGGGACGGCGCGGGGTGATCCAGCTCCGCGAGCTCATCGCGCTGTCCGCCGACCGGGTGGACTCGCCGCCGGAGTCGTGGGTGCGCCTCATGATCCACGACGACGGACTGCCGATGCCGGCCGCACAGGTCGACCTGGTCGTGCCCGGGTGGGGTGAAGCCCGGCTCGAGAACGCCTACGAGCACCTCCGGATCGCCGTCGAGTACGACGGCGAGCAGTTCCACTCGCGCGTCGAGGACCGGGAGCGGGACGATGCCCGCCGGGCAGCGCTCGACGCGGCGGGCTGGATCGTGCTCGTGCTTCGCCGCGGTGACCTGGCGGCGGCGCAGAGGACCGTGTGGCTGCGCGAGCTCGACGGCGCTCTCGCCGCGCGGTCGCCCGAGCCGTCGTACCGGCGCCGTTATGCGCGGGGGCCGTCCGGGACGTCGTACCGGTGGCGGGCGCGGAGCCGCTGAACGCCATCTCGCGTCCGCAACCCGCGCACTTCGCGCCCGCAACCCGCGCACTTCGCGCCCGCAACCCGCGCACTTCGCCCCCACAGGCAGGAGCGAGCCCCCGCCCGACGGCTGTCGGACGGGGGCTCTCGGGAGGGGGAAGGGTCAGCTCTTCCAGGCCTTGCCGAGCAGCAGCAGCGTCTCGGAGGTGGAGTCGACGCCGTGCACGTCGTCGTTCCACGGCATGAAGAACGCGCCGGCGCCCATGGCGACGCCGGGGACGGTCTCCTGCCAGCGCTCGTTGATCTGCTTGAGGAGGGCGGTGGCGTCGTCGCCGGAGGCGGCCTGGAGCTGGGCGATCAGGTCGTCCATCTCCGGGTCGGCGTAGCCCGAGGGGTTCTGCGGGGACTTGCTGTTGAGGTTGGTGGCGAGGCGGGAGTAGGGGTCCTCGTCGGGGATGCTCATCGCGGACACGGCGAGGTCGTAGTCGTGGGTGACGTAGATCCGCTGGGTCTGGTCGGCGATGTTGCGGAGCAGGTCGGTCTTCACGGTGAAGCCGACGGCCTCGAGGAGGGCCTGCACGGTGACAGCCTGGGTCTGGGAGGCCTGGTCGGACTGGCCGATGTAGGTGAGCGTCCCGTCGTACCCGTCGGCCTTCGCGGCCTTGAGCAGCTCCTTGGCCTTCTCGGGGTCGTAGTCGGACGTCGCGACGTCCGAGTAGTACGGCGCACTGGGGGAGAAGATGTTGCGCCCGGGCAGGCCGGCGCCACCGTTGACGCGCTCGGCGACGACCTTCGGGTCGATGGCGTAGTTGATCGCCTGGCGCACGCGGACGTCGGCCGCCGCGCGTCCCTCGCGGTTGTTGAGCCAGTAGAGGCCGCCGAGGCCGCTGGGCGCCATGATGCCGGCGAAGCCGTCCTTGCGGGCCTTCTCCAGCGTCTGCGGGGCGCGGATGTTGGCGACGTCGACGGAGCCGTCGGTGAGCGACTTCAGCCGGTCGTCGTCACTGCCGAGCCACACGAAGCGAACCGACTCGAGGTGCGGCTTCCCGCCCCAGTACTGGGGATTCGCCTTGAGGATCATCTCCTCGGCGGGCTTGTACTCGTCGAGCGAGAACGGGCCGGCACCGATCGGGCGGAACTTGTCCGGCCCGCCCTGGTACGCCGCGGGCGCCATGATCATGCCGGGACCGCTGGCCAGCATGTTCGGGAACGTGATCCACGGCTGGTTGAGGGTGAAGACGACGGTGCTCTCGCCCTGCGGCTTCATGTCCTTGATGTTGGTGGCGAGCAGCAGCGTGTTGTAGCCCGCGTTCTGCATGTAGTAGCCGAGGCTGCCGACGACCGCGCGGGCGTCGAGCGGCGTCCCGTCCGAGAACGTCACGCCGTCGCGCAGCTCCAGCGTCCAGGTGACGTTGTCGTCGGTGGTCAGCGACTTCGCGAGCCACGGCTCGAAGGAGTTGGTCGGCTGGTCGTAGCGCATGAGCACGTCGTAGACGGCGGCGAGCGCGTTGCCGCCCGCGGCGCCGTTGGGGATGGTCTTGGTGGGGTCGAGGCTGCGGGCCTCGGAGTAGTCGGCGACCGTCAGCGTGCCGCCGTCGACGGGGTCGCCGGCGTCCTTCTGGTCGCCGACCACGCCTGCCGCGTAGATGTCCGCCTTGCTCGACGCCGAGGAGCCCTCGCCGTCCTTGTCGTCCGAGCCGCCCGAGCCGGCGCATCCGGCAGCCAGCAGCGTGGTCGCCAGGAGAGCGACGGCGACCCGGCTCCGTGTCGTGATGCGGTTCCGCACTGATCCTCCAGAGGGTTCGTCCGGAGCGCCGGGAGACGGCGTCCGGAGGTGTGTTGCGCGTCACGCTAGGAGCGCCGCGCGCCGAGCCTCTTCGCACGATCCCGCTCACCGGGAAGCACCCCGGGCGGCCCACCCGGGCACCCCTAGCGTCCGCCGCATGGTGACGCTCGTCGTCGGTGCGGCCGGCGCCTTCCTCGCGTACGCCGTCGGCGGACTCGTCGGCTTCGCCAGCTCGCTGCTCTTCCTCCCGGTGCTGCTCCTGCTCGACGTGCCCCTCCCGGAGGCGGTCGCGCTCAACCTGGTGCTGGCGATCGTCACCCGGCTCCCGACCGTCGTGGCCCTGCGCTCCCACGTCGACGTACGACGAACAGCGGTGCTGCTCGCCGGCTCGGTGCCCGGCATCGCCCTGGGCGTGGTCACCACGCGGGCGGTGCCGCAGCACACGCTGGAGGTCGCGGCCGGCGTCCTCGTGCTGGCGAGCGGCGGCTACCTGCTCGCCGCCCGGGAGCTGCCCGCGGACCACCCGGGCGTCTCGGCCCCGGCCACCGCGCTCACCGGCGCCTGCAGCGGGCTGATGGGGATCACCACGAGCCTCAACGGCATCCCGCCGGCGGTGCTGATGGCCCGCAGCGGTGCGACGGTCCGGACCCGGTTGGCCGACCTCAGCGTGTTCTTCGCGGTGGGCAACTGCCTCACCCTCGCCGCCCTCGCGGCCACGAACGGCGATGCGGGCCTCGTCGTCCCGGTCTCGGCGGCCACCGCGGCCTGGCTCGTCGCCGGGATCGCCGGCAACGCCGCCGGGCTGCGCCTGGCCGGACGCCTGGACGCGCGCCGGTTCGACCTGCTGACGGTGGTGCTCGTCCTGCTCAGCGGGGTGGGTGCGCTGGCGGGCGCCGTCGTGGGCTGACGGCGCCGCAGCCCGCGCGTACGGTGTGAGGGGTGGCGTCCCTGCCGCAGCGCACGGTCCACCGCATCGGCGAGAGCCCGCTCGCCGAGCGGGTCGCGCGCGTCCAGGAGCTCGCCTACGCACCGCTGATCGACCGGGTGCGCCGCAGCCCCCTGCACTCCGACGTCCTCGGCCACCCGCTGCACCCGCCGCTCACCGACGTGACCCTCGGGTGCTGGCTCGGCGCGACGCTGCTCGACCTGGCCGGCGGAGTGGAGTCGCGCCGCGGCGCCACCCTCCTCGCGGGGGCCGGGCTGCTGGCCTCCCTGCCGACGGCGCTCGCGGGCGCCGCCGACGGGGCGGAGCTGTCCGGGGCCGAGCGTCGCGTCGTCGCCGTCCACGCGCTCGGCGCGGACGTCGCGACCTTCCTGTTCGTCGGCTCGCTGACCGCACGCCTGCGCGGCGAGCACGGCCGCGGCGCCCGGCTCGCCGCGGCCGGCAACGTGGTGATGGTGGGCGCCGGCTTCCTCGGCGGCCACCTCGCCCTGCGCCGCCGTCGCTAGAACGCGTGCGCCATCAGCTCGCCGAACAGCTCCTGCGGGTCGATCTCGAGCCCCCGCCGCGCGAACCACGTGCAGATGTTGGTGCAGTCGCGCAGCAGGAAGTCGAAGCCCTGGGCGTTGCCGACCAGGTCGACCAGCTGGGGCAGGTCGATGATCACGAGCCGCTCGCCCGCCGCCAGGATGTTGTACGGCGACAGGTCGCCGTGCACCAGTCCCGACTGGACGAGCGTCAGCATCGCCTCCCGCAGCTGCTCGTAGTACGACGCCAGCAGCGTGGGGTCGGGCCGGGTCTGGGCGAGGCGTGGGGCGCTCTCGCCGTCGGGCCCGGTGATCCACTCCATCAGGATCTCGGTGCCGTCGATCTGTACCGGGTAGGGGACGGGGAGGCCGAGCGACCAGCACCGGTTGAGCGCCGTCCACTCGGAGACGGCCCACTCGCCGGCGGCGACCTCGCGGCCGAAGGTGCTCTTGCGCTTGAGCGCCCGCTCGTCGCGGGAGCGGCGCATGCTGCGGCCCTCGGTGTAGGTGGCGGCCCGGTGGAAGGTGCGGTGCTCGGTGGAGCGGTAGCGCTTGGCCGCCATCACCACCGACTGCGCCGGGTCGTGGGGGTCGGTGCGGTCGAGCAGGAAGACGTCGGCCTCCTTGCCGGTCTTCAGGACGCCGAGATCGGTGTCGATCGCGCCCTGGGACGTGACGAGCCAGTCGGGACGCGGCTCGGGGCCGCGGGAGAGCGGCTCGACGGAGAGCCAGGTGGACCAGCGCTGCCCGGCGCCGAGGTCGTCGTAGGCGACGAAGTCGAAGACGAAGCGGTCGTCGAGGTCGGAGGTGAGGTCAGGGGAGGAGGGGTGCTCCTGGGACACGGTGGTTCCTTGAGGTCGAGAGGAGGATGCGGTCTGAGGGCAGGCCGACGACAGCGATCGACATGTCACGCTCCTCTCGAGGGGGTCCGCGCGGGTCGCGGACGGAACCGGCCCAGCCTGACGGATGCCGGGATCGGCTGACAACCGATTTTCCGGCGACATAGGTTGAGCCGGTGCGTACTCGGATCCTGCTGGTGCTCCTGCTCGCCCTCTGCCTGCCGGGCCTGACCGCGGCGCCCGGCGCCCGGGCGGCCGACGCGCGTGCCGCGGAGGGGACGCCGTCCGCCGGCTCCGACCGCGGCGGCGATCCGTACTGGCCGCTCGACGGCAACGGGGGCACCGACGCGCGCCACTACGACGTCCGGGTGGCCTACGACTTCGGCACCGGCCGCCTGACGGGCCGCACCGCCGCGACGATGGTCGCCACCGCGGACCTGAAGAGCTTCTCGCTCGACCTCCTGCTGCCGGTCACCTCCGTCAAGGTCGACGGACGCCCGGCGCGGTTCCGCAAGCCGAGCAAGCACGAGCTGCGCGTCGTCCCGAAGCGCCCGATCGCGAAGGGCGCCCGGTTCAAGGTCGTCGTGAAGTACGCCGGGCGCCCCGCCTCCTACGGCTACGCGGGCGAGCGCAACTGGCTGGCCGATCGCCACGAGGTGGTCGCCATGAACCAGCCGCACATGGCGCCGTGGTGGTTCCCGTCGAACGACCACCCGTCCGACAAGGCGACCTTCGACATCCGGGTGACCGCGCCGCGCGGCAAGCAGGTGGTCAGCAACGGCCTCCGCGTCTCGCGCAAGGTCGCCGGCGCCCGGGCGACGACCCGGTGGCGGATGACCGACCCGATGGCGACCTACCTCGCGTTCTTCGCGGCGGGCGACTTCGTGGTCGAGAAGGGACGCTCGGCGGCGGGCATCCCGTTCTACAACGCGGTCTCGAAGCAGCTGCCGGCCGGCCAGCGGGCGCAGTCGGTGCGGATGCTGCGGCGCACGGCGGGGATGACCGACTGGCTCCAGCGCCGGCTCGGCACCTACCCGTTCGCCTCGACCGGCGGCCTGGTCACCGGCCTCGACGTCGGCTTCGCGCTCGAGAACCAGACGCGGCCGACGTACGGCTCCTGGATCTACCCGAGCGTGATGGTCCACGAGCTCGCCCACCAGTGGTTCGGCGACAGCGTCGCCGTCCGGCGCTGGCGCGACATCTGGCTCAACGAGGGCTTCGCGTCGTACCTCGAGGTCGACTACGCCGCCGCGCACGGCGGGCCGAGCGTCGAGTCCTGGCTCGCCGACCGCTGGCGCACCACGTGCGCCACGGACTCGTTCTGGCGCCTCGACATCGCCGACCCCGGTGCCGCCCGGGTCTTCGACGACGCCGTCTACGACCGCGGCGCGATGGTCATCGCGGCGCTGCGCAACCGGATCGGTGCCGCCGACCTGACCACGCTGCTGCGCACCTGGGTGCGCGACCACCGCGGCGGCAACGCCACCGTGGAGCAGTTCGTGGCGCTCGCGGAGTCGGTCTCCGGCGAGTCGCTCGACGCCTTCTTCCGCGCCTGGCTCAGCAGCGGCCGCGCCCCCGCCGGGACGGCGGACAACGGGCTGGGCGGCGCCTGCCGCTGACTCCTCCCGGGCGCGCCTCCCGGGTGACGGGTGGGGACTTTGGTACCAATGTGTCGACCTGTGCCCCTCCGGCACGCTCGTACCCAGGATGGAGACACCCGCACATGGACGCCAAGAAGCTCATCGGTGTCGTCGTGATCGTCTTCCTCGGCTTCTGGATGTTCACCGACCCCTCGGGCCTGGCGACCACGTCGAAGGAAGCCGCCGGCGGCGGCTGGGACCTCGCCACCCAGGCCTTCCGCGGGGTCATCGACTTCGTCGGCGCGATGGGCTGACGGGACGCCTGCCGTGGCGTTCGTCACCGACCTGCTCGGCCGGCTCGGGGACCCCAAGATCGGCAAGCACCTGCTCCGCGAGGAGGGGGAGGTCGTCGTCGACGAGGTGACCCACCACTGGTTCGCCTACACCCGCCCGGCCCTCGAGCTCGGGCTCACCCTGGCCCTGCTCGTGGGCAGCTGGTTCGTCTCGGTCCAGGTCGCCTGGTTCCTCATCATCGTCGCCGTCGCCGTGCTGCTGCATGCGGGATGGGGCTGGCTCGCCGTCCTGCGCGACCGGTTCGTGATCACCAACATGCGCGTCTTCCGGGTGCACGGCGTCCTCTCCCAGAGCCTCGCCACCATGCCGCTGAGCCGGATCCTCGACATCTCGGTCAAGAAGCCGCTGCACGGGCGGATGCTCGGCTTCGGGCACTTCTGCTTCGAGTCGGCCGCCCAGGAGCAGGGGCTGCGCGACATCCGGTACGTCGGGCGCCCCGACGAGCGGGACCTCGCCATCCAGCGCGTCGTCCAGCGCGCGGGCCTGCGGGGTCCCCGCGTGCCGAACTAGCGCGCGGACGTCGTACTGGACCGACGAAACTCACGCTTGACCGACGGAACTTCATCGGTCAGGTGCGAGTTTCGCCGGTCGACCGGCGAAACTCCCGCGGCCTCGTCGCAGCCGGGGCGCGCCGGATCCGTAGGATTGCGCCCATGACGCAGCAGCCGTTCTCCCGCCCCGGTGCGATCGACCTGTCCGCACTGAAGCAGCAGCGGCCCGCCGCCCCCGCCGGCGGCGCGCCCGCCGGAGGTGCCCCGACCGGTGGCAACGCCGGGTCGGCGTACTCGGTGACGGTGGACGAGGCGAACTTCCAGTCGGTGCTCGAGGCGTCGATGACGGCGCCGGTGGTGCTGGTCTTCCACTCGCCGACCCAGTCGCCCGAGAGCACCGAGATGGCGCGCGACGTCGCCACCGTCGCCGACGAGTACGACGGCCGGTTCCTCGCCGCGTCCATCGACGTCGACGCGGCGCCCCAGATCGCGCAGGCGATGCAGATCCCGCAGGTGCCGCTGATGCTGGTGATCCTCGACGGTCGCCCGGCCACCCAGCCCATCCCGGGCGCGGCGCCCATCGACGACATCCGGGCGCTGTTCAACCAGCTCGCCCAGCAGCTCACCGCGCAGGGCATCGCGGGGCGCCACCAGCCCAACGCCTTCGGCAGTGCCGGGCCTGCGGGCGACGGCGCCGAGGGCGAGGACGGCGAGGCCGACCTCGACCCGCGCTACGCGCCCGCGCAGGAGGCGCTGGCCGCCGGCGACATCGACGCGGCGGTCGCGGAGTACCAGAAGCTCGCCGACGCCAACCCCGCCGACCACGAGGCCGCAGCCGGGCTGGCGATGGCCAAGGTCCTCCAGCGGACCCAGGGCGTCGACCTCAACGCGGCCCGGGCGGCCGCGGCGGCGAACCCCGACGACATCGACGCACAGACCATGGTCGCCGACCTCGACATGCTCGGCGGTCACGTCGAGGACGCCTTCGCGCGGCTGGTCGAGCTGGTCCGCCGGACGGCGGGCAAGGACCGCGACCGGGTGCGCGAGCACCTCCTCGGCCTGTTCGGCGCGGTGGGCAACGACGACCCGCGGGTCCTCAAGGGCCGGCAGGCCCTCGCCTCCGCGCTCTTCTGAGCGACCTCGGAACCGGCGGGACGACGGCGATGGGCTTCGGGCGGGGCGTCGGCTTCCTGCTCCGCGGGCTGCGGATGTGGCGGGAGCGGCCGCGGCTGATGCTGCTCGGCATCGTGCCGGCGCTCATCGTGGCGGTCCTGGTGGGCGCCGCGCTGGTCACCCTGGTGCTGTTCGCCGACGACCTGATCGACTGGGCGACGCCGTTCGCCGACGGCTGGTCCGACGCGCCCCGCGGGCTCTTCCGCGGCGCGCTCTACCTGCTCGTGCTCGTCGGCGCCGGCATGCTCGCGATCGTCACGTTCACCGGCCTGACGCTGGCCGTCGGCGACCCCTTCTACGAGAAGATCTGGAAGGAGGTCGAGCTCTCGCTCGGCGGCGACGTCCCCGAGCGGGGCGTCGGCTGGGTGCGCGGGGCGCTCGACGGCCTCGTGCTGGTCGCGCTCGGTCTCGTCACCGCCGTCGCGGTCTTCGTGATCGGGTTGCTGCCGGTGGTGGGCTCCGTGATCGGTGCGGTGCTCGGCCTCGCCGTCGCCGGTCGGCTGCTCGCGGGCGAGCTGGTCTCGCGCGCGCTCGAGGCGCGCGGGATGGACCGGGCCGCCCAGGCGGCCCTGCTCCGCCCGCACCGCGGGGCGATGCTCGGCTTCGGGGTCTGCGTGCAGGCCTGCTTCCTGGTGCCCGGCGGCGGCATCCTCGTCATGCCCGCGGCGGTCGCCGGCGCGACCTACCTCGCCCGCGAGGCGCTCGCGGCGTCCCCGCGCTGAGGAAAACTCCCTGACCCCACCGTAAGGACCAAGGTCCCGGGGTGTCTGTCCTTCGGGACGGGGTGCGCACCTGGGGGGAGCGCACCCCACGTAAGAGGGACAACAGGCGAGGGAGCCGACAGGTGGCATTGCGTCGCGCCGTCATGCGCGCACACAGGACGAACGGGAAGCACGTCAAGCGCCGCGAGGGGAGGGGCCCACGCTGGCTCGCGGCGGTCGCCGTCGCGGCGGCGGGGGTCGTGGTGCCGGGCACCGTGGCCGCTCCGGCCGAGGCGGCGGTACCGCTGACGAACGTGACCGGAGCGGTCTCGGACGTCCGCGGCGTCGACGGCACGGACGCCCAGTGCATCAACTACAACCCGGCCGCCGGGACGGCGTCCGCGGGCGAGGTCGACGTGGCCTACGGCCGCCCGAGCGGTGAGACCTGCCCGGGATCGCTCGACCTCGGCAAGCAGAGCGGCGTCGGCTTCGACGCCAGCGCGCCCGGCACGGTGACGCCGAGCCAGCCCTTCCTGCTGGCCTCGATCATCCATTACAACAACCCGATCCAGGGCCTGACCTACCCGGCCGGCAGCCGGTCCGCCTTCATCGGCGGCACGCTGACGCTGCGCCTCGGCGACTTCCAGGGCAACCCGACCGTCGAGTACCCGTGGCTCCTCGAGGAGACCGCGAACTCCGGCACGTGCCCCTACGGCGCGACCGACGGCGTGCTGTGCGACGACCGGCTGAGCTTCACCGACCCGAGCGGCTCGCGCTCGGTGGTCGACACCTCCGGTCAGCACTACCGCCTGACGATCAGCTCGATCGCCAAGGCTGCCGGCGAGCAGTGCCCGGCGACTCCGCCGGCCAGCAGCACCGACGCCTTCGTCACGAAGGAGCGGTCCAAGACGACCGGCTGCGTCTACGGCATCCTCGACCCGGTCCGCCAGGTCACCATCGAGAAGCGGACCCGGCCGCAGGGCGCGCCCGACACGTTCACGTTCGACCAGTCCGGCCGGACGATCGACGGCACGCTGCCTGCGACGTCCACCCTGGGCGACCGCGAGACGAAGACCTACGAGATCGCGGGCGACGCGAGCTTCACCGAGCGCGACAGCGCGGGCTGGGCGCTCACCGACCTCGCCTGCACCGGTGACACCAGCGGCGTGCGCATCGACAAGGCCGCCGCCCGGTTCGAGGTCGGCGCCCTCGGCGGCGACGTGCACTGCGTGTTCACCAACGCGCAGGGCGGCGCGATCGTCGAGAAGCGCGACGCCGACGGCGGCGCGCTGATCGGCCCCGCGACCTTCCGCTTCGAGAACACCGGCGGCTCCGCGCCCGCGATCGTCGTCACCGACAACGCGGCACCGGACGTCGACCCGACCCTCGGCCGGGTCGAGGTCCGCGGCCTGGTGCCGGGTGCCTGGACGGTCACCGAGACCAAGGCCCCGCAGGGCTACGAGATCGACGCCCCGGGACCGGTCGCCTTCACGGTCAGCGCCGACGACACGACGCCGGTCAAGGTCCCGGCGTTCACCGACAGCCGCAAGAAGTCGGCCCTCGCGGTGATCAAGCACGAGTCCCGTCCCGACGGCACGGTGACCGACAAGATCGTGCCCGGCGCGACCTTCCAGCTCTGGCGCGAGACCAACGGCCAGGCCGGGCTGCAGCCCGCCGGCGACACCGCGGTCGGCGTGCCGTGCACGACCGCGGGCACCGACCCGTGCACGGTCGGCGGCCTCGACTTCGGCACGTACTACTGGCAGGAGACTCAGGCGCCGCAGGGCTACCAGCTGCCGCCGAACGCCGTCTCCGACCCGATCGTGGTCGACGCGTCCAACGCGGGCGGCCGGGCGCCGGTCACCGTGATCGGCGACCCGCAGAAGCGCAGCGAGCTGACCATCACGAAGTACGACGCGATCACGGGCAAGACCCTGCCCGGCGCCACCTTCGCGCTGTACCGCGAGAGCAACGGCCAGAACGGCCTGCAGACCGGCGGCGACACGCTCGTCGAGAGCTGCGTGACCGGTGCCGACGGCACCTGCACGATCGACGACCTGCCGTTCGGCGACTACTGGTGGCTCGAGACCGCGGCCCCGGAGGGCTACGAGATCCCGGGCTACCCGATGGTCGGCGCGATCCGGATCGACGCCGTCAACGCCGGCGGCCCGATCATCCAGTCCGGCCTCGCCGACCCGCAGACCCTCTCCGCGCTGACGGTCGAGAAGAAGGACGCCGTCACCGGCGCCGAGCTCGACGGCGCGGTCTTCGACCTGCGCAAGGTCGCGGCCGACGGCAGTGAGACGACGTACGCGACCTGCACGACGCAGGGCGGCCGCTGCACCGTGGGCGAGCTGGAGTTCGGCACGTACTACTGGCACGAGCGCACGCCGCCGGTCGGCTACGAGCTGCCGGCCGACCGGGACTCCGACCCGATCGAGATCACGCCCCAGAACGCCGGTGGCGACTTCGCGGTGACGACCATGCGCGACCCGCAGACCACCAGCGCGCTGGCCGTGCTCAAGCAGGACGGCGAGACCGAGGAGACCGTCGACGGCGCCACGTTCGCGCTCTACAGCGAGACCAACGGGACGCCCGGCCTGCAGCCCGGCGGGGACACCCAGGTCGGCGAGTGCACCACGTCGGGCGGTGAGCCCTGCACGATCGAGGGTCTCGCCCACGGCACGTACTACTGGCTGGAGACGGCGGCGCCGCAGGGCTACGAGCTGCCGGTCGACGCCCAGTCCGGGCCGATCGTCGTGACCGCGCAGAACGCCGGCACCACCTTCCCGGTGACCGTGATCGGCGACCCGCAGAAGAAGAGCGGGCTCTCGGTCCTCAAGCACGACGCCGACACCGGTGCCGTGGTGGCGGGTGCGACCTTCGAGCTGTGGCGCGACGCCGACCGCAGCGGGACGTTCGACCGCGCGGCCGACGTCAAGGTCGCCGAGTGCACCACCACCGGCACCGACCCGTGCACGGTCGACCCGGTCGGCTTCGGCACCTACTTCTGGGTGGAGACGAAGGCGCCGCAGGGCTACGAGCTCCCGGCCAACCCGGTCTCCGACCCGGTCGTGGTGAGCGCCGCCAACGCGGGCTCGACGTTCACGCCGGTCCCGGTCGCCGACCCGCAGCTGCGCTCGGCGCTCGACCTGGTGAAGACGGACGCCGCCGACGGCAGGACCCTGGCCGGCGCGGTCTTCCAGCTGTACGCCGACACCGACGGCAACGGGAAGCACGACGACGGCGAGCCGATGGCCGGCGGTCCCCGGACCACCGACGCCCAGGGCGCGATCCGCTGGAGCGACCTGCTCCACGGCGCGTACGTCGCCGTCGAGCTCGCGGCGCCCGACGGCTACCTGCTGCCGAAGGACGCCGAGCACCCGGTCGAGATCACGACCGAGAACGCCGGCACCACGCTGACGATCGACGTCGAGAACGAGCGCAAGCCGGCGCCCCCGAAGCCGGGCGAGGTCGGCGGCGTCGTCGACCACGGCGGTGACGGCGGCCACGTCTCCGGGGGTGGGCTGCCCAACACGGGCGCACCGACCTACGCCCTGCAGCTCTCGCTGCTCGCCGGGGTCATGCTGCTCCTCGGTGCCTGGCTGCTCGTGGTCAACCGGCGCCTGCGCGAGGAGTGAGCGCGCTCAGCGACCGACGCGGCTGAACGCCGCGAGCACCGCCTGCACCGCCGGCGATTCCGACATCGTCCGGCGGTGCAGTGCATCCACCAGGCGCACCGGCTCCGGCTCGGCCACCGGGACGGCGAGCAGGTCGTCGCCGAGCGGAGCCCGCCCCATGCGCGGCACGAGCGCGACCCCGAGGCCCGCCCGGACCAGCGCCAGGTGCGAGTCGAACTCCGCCGAGACGTGGGCGATCCGCGGCGGCCGGCCGGTGCCGTCGTACATCCGGGAGAGCCACTGGCGGCAGATCGTGCCCTCGGGGGTGGCGATCCAGTCGACGTCGAGCAGGTCGTGCGGCGTCACCCGGGCCCGCGACGCGAGCGGGTCGTCGCGGTGCACGATGAGGTCGGCGACGTCGTCGGCGAGCCGGGTGGCGACGACGTGGTCCGGCACCGCGAGCGCGACGCCGCCCCACCGGTGCACGATCCCGAGCTCCACCTGACCGCTGGCGACGAGGTCGACGACGTCCCACGGCTCGCCCTCGCGCAGGGTGAGCGTGAGGTCGGGGTGGGCGTCGCGCAGGTCGCGGGCGGTGGTGGCGACCAGGCCGCGCATCGCGGTCGAGAAGGCGGCGAGCCGGACCCGGCCGGCCACCACGCCGGCGCGCTGCCGGAGCCGGGCCTCGAGCTGCTCGAGGTCGGCGAGCACCTGCTCGCCCGCGTCGACGAGGTGCTGGCCGTGGCTGGTCAGCATCACGCCGCGACCGACCCGCTCGAGCAGGGGGACGCCGGTCTGCCGCTCCAGCCGCTTGACCTGCTGCGAGATCGCGCTGGGCGTGAAGCCGGTGGCGGCGGCCGCGGCGACGACCGAGCCGTGGGTCGCGACGGCCCGCAGGCCGACCAGGGCGTCGAGATCGATCATGCAGCGACGCTACATCAAAAGGTGCACGATCATTCGCTGGTGCTTCAACGTCGAGCGCGCGATCCTGGACCGGTGAACCGCCGCGACCAGTCCCTCGCCGCGCTCGTCGCCGTCATCTGGGGCTTCAACTTCGTCGTCATCGACTGGGGGATGGGGGAGGTCCCGCCGCTGCTCTTCGTCGCGGCCCGGTTCCTCGCCGTCGTGGTGCCGGCCGTCTTCCTGCTCGACCCGCCGCCGGTCCCGTGGCGCACGGTCGTGGCGGTCGGGACGTTCATGTCGCTGGGCCAGTTCGGCTTCCTGTACGTCGCCATGGACGCCGGCATGCCGCCCGGGCTGGCCGGGCTGGTGCTCCAGGCCCAGGTGGTGCTCACCATCCTCATCGCCGCGGTGGCGCTCCGTGAGCGGCCGACCCGCCCCCAGACCGCCGGCGTCGTGCTCGGTGCGGCCGGGCTGGTCGTCGTCGGCCTGGGCCGTGGCGGGCACGTCCCGGCGCTCGCGCTGCTGCTGTGCCTGGCGGCGGCGCTCATGTGGGCGATCGGCAATGTCGTCTCCCGGGCCTCCGGTGCCACGGGCGGGCTCGCGCTCACCGTGTGGTCCGCGCTCGTCGTCCCGGTGCCGCTGGTGGGGCTCTCGCTCGTCGTCGACGGGCCGGCGGCCGTGGCGGACGGCCTGGGCGCCTTCGGCTGGCAGGCGGTCGTCTCGACGCTCTACACCGCCGCGCTCGCCTCGCTCGTCGGCTACGGGATCTTCAACGGACTGCTCGCCCGCAACCCGTCGGCCGCGGTCGTGCCGTGGATCCTGCTCGTGCCGCCGGTCGCGATCGGCTCGGCCTGGCTGCTGCGCGACGAGGTGCCGTCGGCGGGGGAGCTGCTCGGCGGGGCGATCCTGGTGCTGGGCGTGCTCGTCGCCCAGCGGCGCGCTCGGGTCGCTAGCGACCCGACTCCGTGTACGACGGACCCGTCCCGGCCAGGCTCGCCAGCGCTGCCCGCACCCGCCGAGCGGTGAAGTCGGCGGCCCGCTCGTCGACCTCGGCCAGCGTCAGGAACTCGGCGCTCTTGATCTCGCGGGCCTGCGGGACGACCTGCTGGACGATCGAGGCCGGGTGCACGCCGCCGTCGAAGACCAGGCACAGCGCGTCGTCCCAGCCGCCCCACGGGGGCAGCCAGTCGGTGAGCACGAGCGCGCCGGCGTCGATGGTGAGGCTGAGCTCCTCCTCGACCTCGCGCGCGACCGCGACCCGCGGCGACTCGCCGACCTCGACCACGCCGCCGGGCAGGTCCCAGTCGGTCTTGTAGGTCAGCTGGCACAGCAGCACCCGCGGCTCCGGGCCCTCGCCGTCACGGATGAGCATCTGGCCGATGCCGCGCTTGCGGGGCAGGAACGAGTTGAGCAGCGCCCGGAACCCGCCGGGCTCGTGCACCGGGGTGTCGTCGGCCAGCCGGGCGTAGACCACCACGTCACCGGCCCGCTGCCGCTGCACGCCCTCGCGGCGCAGCCCGGACCAGGTCGCGATCCGCTGGCCCTCGGCGTCGTCGACGGCCACCTGCACCTCGACCCGGTCGTGGTCGGTCAGCGCGGCGGCCACCTGCCGGCGGACGACGTCGACGGCCGCCTGCCAGCCGCGCTCGGTGAGGTCGGAGGTCCACGTCAGCCGGGCGGTCCCGTCGTCGACGGTCGCGTGCGTGATCTCCGGCTGCTCGGCCACGGAGGTCAGCCTAGGGGGGCCCGCAACCAGAGCGTCGCCAGAGGGGGGAGGACGAGGTCGGCGTACGCCGGGCTGCCGCCGGGAGCGCGGGCCTCGAGCGGGCCGGCCGACCGGGCGTGCACCGTCCCGAGGTTGCCGACGCCGCTGCCGCCGTACGACGTCGCGTCGGTGTTGAGCAGCTCGTCCCAGGCGCCGGCGACGGGGAGGCCGAGCCGGTAGTCGTGGGGGACCGCGGCGAAGTTCGTGACGCACACCAGGTCCGGCACGCCCTCGTCGACCGCCGTGCGGAGGAAGGCGAAGACGTTGTGCCCGGCCGCCTGCCCGTCGATCCAGGCGAATCCGGCCGGGTCGTTGTCCCGGCGCCACAGCGCCGGCTCGTCGCGGTAGCGGTGGTTGAGGTCGCGGACGAAGTCCTGCAGCCCGCGGTGGTCGGGCTTCTGCAGCAGCCACCAGTCGAGCTCGCGGGCCTCGGCCCACTCGGACTCCTGGGCCAGCTCGGTGCCCATCATCACGAGCTGCTTGCCGGGGTGGGCCCACATGTAGGCGAGGTAGGCGCGCAGCGTCGCCATCTGCTGCCAGCGGTCGCCCGGCATCTTGCGCAGCAGCGAGCCCTTGCCGTGCACCACCTCGTCGTGGCTGAGGGGGAGCACGTAGTTCTCGGAGAAGCCGTAGACGAGCGAGAACGTCATCTCGCCGTGGTGGTACGAGCGGTGCACCGGGTCGTGCTGCAGGTAGCCCAGGCTGTCGTGCATCCAGCCCATGTTCCACTTGAACCCGAAGCCCAGGCCACCACCGGAGGTGGCGCCGGTGACACCCGGCCAGGCAGTCGACTCCTCGGCGATAGTGACGATCCCCGGGACCCGCTTGTAGGCGGTCGCGTTGAGCTCCTGGAGCAGCTGCACGGCCTCGAGGTGCTCGTGGCCGCCGTACTTGTTGGGGGTCCACTCGCCGTCGTTGCGGCCGTAGTCGAGGTAGAGCATCGACGCGACGCCGTCGACGCGCAGCCCGTCGACGTGGAACTCCTCGAGCCAGTAGAGCGCGTTGGCGACGAGGAAGTTGCGCACCTCGGGGCGCCCGAAGTCGAAGATGTAGGAGCCCCACTCGGCGTGCCAGCCGCGCTGCGGGTCGGGGTGCTCGTAGAGGGGCGTGCCGTCGAAGCGGGCCAGCGCCCACTCGTCGGTGGCGAAGTGGCCGGGCACCCAGTCGAGGATGACGGCGATCCCGGCCGCGTGGAGCGCGTCGACGAGGCGGCGGAACCCGTCGGGGTCGCCGAAGCGGGCGTCCGGCGCGAAGTAGCCGGTCACGTGGTAGCCCCACGAGCCGCCGAAGGGGTGCTGCATCACCGGCATCAGCTCGACGTGCGTGAACCCGAGGTCGGCCAGGTAGGCCGGGAGGTCGGCGGCGAGCTCGTCGTAGGTCCAGAAGGAGCCGTCGGGATGGCGCTTCCACGAGCCCAGGTGCAGCTCGTAGGTCGCCATCGGCTCGTTGACCGGCTGCTTCGTGGCACGGGCGGCGAGCCAGGCGTCGTCCTGCCAGACGTGGGTGCTGGTGAACACCCGGGACGCCGTGGCGGGCGGCACCTCGGCGTGGAACGCCATCGGGTCGGCCTTCTGGCGCCACACGCCGTCGGCACCCTCGACGAGGAACTTGTACGCCGTGCCCGACCCGACGCCGGGCACGAACGTCTCCCACAGGCCCGAGCCGATCCGGTGCAGCGGGTGGGCGTTGCCGTCCCAGCCGTTGAACTCGCCGGTGACGCTGACCTGGCGGGCGTGGGGCGCCCAGACCACGAAGCTGGTCCCTGGTTCGGGGGCGGCGCGCTCGTGGGCGCCGAGGACGTGCCAGAGGAGCTCGTGCCGACCTTCACCGACGAGGTGGAGGTCGATCTCTCCGAGCGTGGACTGCGGCGTGCTGCTCTCTGCGGGCGGCATCTCTCCGAGTCTAGCGAGTACGGAATGATGCGGGGGTGACAGAACGCATGGGCTGGCGCTACGCCGTCCTCATCCCGGGAGTCCTGGCCGCGCTGTCGATGATCGGGCCCTTCAGCATCGACACACCCTTCCCCGCCTTCCCCGAGATGGGCCGCGAGCTCGGGGTGGGCACCGAGCAGCTCCAGCTCGTCGTCACCGTCTACCTCGGCTCCTTCGCACTGATGAGCATCTTCCACGGCCCGCTGTCCGACGCCGTCGGCCGGCGCCCGGTGATGGCGGTGTCGATCGCCGTGTACGTCCTCGCGTCGATCGGCGCCGCCCTGTCCGGCAGCCTCGTCGTCCTGCTGCTCTTCCGCGCCCTCCAGGGCCTCAGCGCCGGCGGCGCCACCATCGTCAGCCGGACCGTGATCCGCGACCTCTTCGAGGGCGCCCAGGCGCAGCGGCTGATGAGCCGGGTCGCCATCATCTTCGGCATCGCGCCCGCCATCGGCCCGATCCTCGGCGGCGCGATCCTCCAGGTCGGCTCCTGGCAGCTGATCTTCGCCTTCCAGGCCGTGCTCGGCGTGTGCCTGGTCCTCGCCGTCCTCTTCCTGCTGCCCGAGACGCACCCGCGGGAGCGCCGCGTCCCGCTCAACGTCGCCGAGATCTTCCACGGCCTCTCCGACGTCGCCCGCGAGGGCGCCTTCCTGCGCCTGGGCTGGTCGACCGCCCTCATCTTCGGCGCCCAGTTCCTCTACATCGGCGGCGCCGCCGTGTTCGTGGTCGACGTCCTCGGCCAGGGCGAGCTCGACTTCTGGAAGCTCTTCGTGCCGATGATCGGCTCGATGATGCTCGGCTCCTGGCTCTGCGGCCGGGCCGCCGGCCGGATCACCGCCCGCCGCCTCGTCTCCGCCGGCTGCACGACCTCCTTCGTCGGTGGCGTCGTCGGCGTCGTCATCGCGGCCAGCCCGCTCGCCACCGACCTGCCCTGGGCCGTCGTCGGCCTGAGCCTGATCGCGCTGGGCAACGGCATCACCTACCCGACCCTCCAGCTCCTGCTCCTCGATCGCTTCCCCACCCGCCGCGGCGCGGTGGTCTCGCTCGGCTCGTTCGTCGCCCTCGTGCTCAACGCGGTGACCGCCGTGGCCGTCGTACCGGTGATCGGCGGGTCGGCCCTCGGCTTCGCCACCGCGGCGCTCGTCGGGGTGGGCGCGGGGCAGCTGCTGTGGGCCTGGCACTGCGCGGTCGAGGACCGCGACTGCGCGGTGTCGCGGGAGGCGGCGGAGCTGGAGCCGACCGAGATGCTCTGACCCGGTTCTCGGGACTCGCCCACGGGGAGGGCGCCGCACTGCCAGGATGTGCCTCATGCGCTCCCGGTCCCTGCCTCTCCTGCGTCGCCCCCGGCTCCTGCTGCTCGCCGGCGCCCTGGCACTCGCCACCGCTCTGTCCGCCTGCTCGGACATCGACCCCGGCAGCGAGGGCGTCGGCGGCCGCCTCGATGCGGCCGGCTGGAAGGACCAGCAGGAGCAGAACCTGGACGAGGCCATCGACGAGGTGCTCGACCTCGAGGTCGAGCCGGGCAGCAAGGACGGCGCGCAGGCGCTCATGACGTCGGCCGAGCGACGCTTCCTCGAGGACCCCAGCGCCCACTTCCGGGTGTACTGGTACGTCGGGGGTGAGGTGGAGACGCCGATGGAGGGCCGCTTCGACCTCGCCCAGCCGGCAGCCGAGGTGCAGACCGGGCCTGACGAGGAGAACCGCTACGAGGTGCGCCTGCGCGGCGACGACACCTGGATGCGGGCCACCGTCGACGGCCGGGCCATGGACTGCTGGCTGCACGCCAGCGGCACCGCCGCGACCGGCGGTCCGGCCGGGGTGACCTACCAGGCGATGCTGCTCGTCGAGCCGGTCGCGGTCGGGCACCTGGTCGACGGCGGGGACGACTACCCCGGCGCCGAGGTCGGCGACCGCGTGGTGCTCGACCTGCCGCTGGCCGCGACGGTCCCCGCCGTGATCCCGCGGCTCGGTGGCCTGACCGCCAAGCCGATCGACGCGAAGGCGACGGTGCGCGGCCTGGCCGTGGTCGGCGTCAACGGGCGGGTCACCTCGATCGAGGTGGCCGCCGCCGACATGTTCGCCGCCCTGAGGGCGTCGCGCACCGGGATGCCGTCCGAGCTGCGGCCGCTCGCCAAGGATCCCTACGTGCGGGCGATGTCCGCCGAGATCACCTACCACGACTATGGCACCGAGGTGCGCGTCGCCGCCCCGCCGCAGGCCAAGGTCGCCGACCTCGGCCGCTGGCAGGACCTGCTCGCCGACGCCCAGGACCCGTCCGGCGGCGGGGGTGGCGCGGCGCCGAGCTGCGAGGCGGCACTCGCCGGCAGCTAGGCCCGAGCCGCCCGCTCAGCGAGCGGTGAGCCGGGCCACCCCCGCCAGCGGGATCGGCAGCCAGGTCGGCCGGTTGCGTGCCTCGTACACGCACTCGTAGACCGCCTTGTCGACCACGTACGCCGTCAGCAGGGTGCGGTCGCGGTCGGAGAGTCCCGCGTCCCCGCAGTACGACGCCAGGAACGCCTTGCGGTTGCGGCGGGCCCACTCGTCGGCGCGGTGGGCACGCTGGTGGGCGGCGTCGGGCTCGTCGTCCCCCAGGGACTCGGCGACGGCGTGCGGGGCGTAGTCGAAGGACCGGAGCAGGCCGGCGACGTCGCGCCAGGGTGAGTCGGGCAGGAGCCGCTCGGAGAGGGGCTTGGCGGGCTCGCCCTCGAAGTCGACGACCTTCCAGCCGAGCACGGTGCGCAGCGTCTGGCCGAGGTGGAGGTCACCGTGGATCCGCTGCACCGGGACGGCGTCGACGCCGGCCAGCGTGGCGAAGACGGCGTCGGCGTCGGCCACGTGGGGAGCGAGGTCGGGGACGACCTCGACGGCGGCGGCGAGCCGGTCGCTCATCGTGCGGGCGAGGTCGGCGCCGGAGACCTCCGAGCCGGGGAAGGCGGCGCGCAGCTGCTCGTGCACCTCGGCGAGCGCGGTGCCGAGGCGGGCGGCCTCGGCCGCGAAGTCGCCGCCGACCTCCTCGGCGTGCAGGTCGGCCTCGGCGAAGAGGTCGCGCACGCTCGCGAGCGCGAGGTCCCAGCCGTCGCTGGCGGTGCGGAGGAACTGCTGCAGCATGCCGAGGTGCAGGTCGTCGGCCTCGACCCAGCCGTAGAGCTGGGCGACATGGGTCGAGCCGGCCTCGGTGAGCACCCGGTGGGTCGTGATGTCCGGGTTCTCGCCGGGGGTGATCTTGCGGAAGAGCTTGAGCACCGCGTCCTCGCCGAAGAAGACCGACGAGTTCGACTGCTCGCCGCTGAACGGGCTCGCCACCGCGTCGAGGTCGAGCTCGTGGCCGGGCACCCGGACGAAGCGGAGCCCGCCGGCGGAGGGCGTGCCGAACGCCTGGAGGTAGTGCGCCATCGCCGTCCGGTCCTGGACGGCGTCGTAGGCCAGCTGGCCGTCGTCCGCCGGCCAGCGGCCGACGAAGGCGTGCTCCAGGCGCTCCTGCGGGGTGTCGTAGAGCGCGAGCGGCAGCTGGTAGAGCTCGTGGTCGCTGGTGCCGTCGTACGACACCTCCACGAGCAGCACGACGACCTCCGGGTCCGGGCCCAGCCGGCCCAGCTCGCGCACGCCGCTCACCGTGAACGCGCGGCCCTTGCCGCCGAACCAACGGCTCTGGGCGAGGAACGTCTCGATCACAGCACCGGCCTCCCTGTCGTCTCCGGATCCGTGAGCCGGAACCAGTAGAAGCCGTGCCCGCTGAGCGTCAAGAGATACGGGAGCTCGCCGATCCGGGGGAACGGGACGCCGCCGAGGAGCTCGACCGGGACCCGTCCCTCGAAGCGCCGCAGGTCGAGCTCGACGGGCTGGGGGAAGCGGGAGAGGTTGTTGACGCACAGGATCATGTCGTCCTGGCTGCCGGGCAGCTCGCGGACGTACGACAGCACCGTGGGGTTCGAGCCGCCGAGGTCGGTGAAGGTGCCGAGCCCGAACGAGTCGTGCTGGCGGCGGATGTGGATCATCCGCCGGGTCCAGTGCAGCAGCGACGACGGGTTCTCGAGCTGCGCCTCGACGTTGACGCTCTGGTAGCCGTAGACCGGGTCCTGGATCACCGGCAGGTGCAGCTTGCCGGGGGTGGCCGCGGAGAAGCCGGCGTTGCGGTCGGGCGTCCACTGCATCGGCGTCCGGACGCCGTCGCGGTCGCCCAGCCAGATGTTGTCGCCCATGCCGATCTCGTCGCCGTAGTACAGGACGGGCGAGCCGGGCAGCGACAGCAGCAGCGCGGTGAACAGCTCGATCTGGTTGGTGTCGTTGTCGAGCAGCGGTGCGAGCCGGCGGCGGATGCCGATGTTGGCCTTCATGCGGGGGTCCTTGGCGTACTCGCCCCACATGTAGTCGCGGTCCTCGTCGGCGACCATCTCGAGCGTCAGCTCGTCGTGGTTGCGCAGGAAGATGCCCCACTGGCAGCCGTCGGGGATGTCCGGCGTCTGCGCCATGATCTCCGAGATCGGGAACCGCGACTCGCGCCGTACCGCCATGAAGATGCGCGGCATCACCGGGAAGTGGAAGGCCATGTGGCACTCGTCGCCACCGACGGCGGGGTCGCCGAAGTACTCCACGACGTCGGTCGGCCACTGGTTCGCCTCGCACAGCAGGACCCGGCCGGGATAGTTGTCGTCGACGAACCGGCGCACCTTCTTGAGCATCTCGTGCGTCTCGGGCAGGTTCTCGCCGTTGGTGCCGGGCCGCTCGTAGAGATAGGGCACCGCGTCGAGCCGGAACCCGTCGAGGCCCATGTCGAGCCAGAACGCCATCGCCTCGAGCATCGCGTCGTGGACCTTGGGGTTGTCGAAGTTGAGGTCGGGCTGGTGATGGAAGAAGCGGTGCCAGAAGTACTGGCCGCGCACCGGGTCCCACGTCCAGTTCGACGGCTCGGTGTCGACGAAGATGATCCGTGCGTCCTGGTAGAGCTCGTCGGTGTCGGACCACACGTAGAAGTCGCCATAGGGGCCCTCGGGATCGCTGCGCGAGGCCTGGAACCACGGGTGCGCGTCGCTCGTGTGGTTCATGACGAAGTCGATGATCACCCGGATGCCGCGCTCGTGCGCGGCGTCGAGGAAGCGGTGGAAGTCCTCGACCGTGCCGATCTCGGGGAGGATGTTGGTGTAGTCCGCGACGTCGTACCCGCCGTCGCGCAGGGGGGACGAGAAGAACGGCGGCACCCACAGGCAGTCGACGCCCAGCCACTGCAGGTAGTCGAGCTTCTCGGTCAGCCCCTGGAAGTCGCCGGTGCCGTCGGCGTCGGCGTCGCGGAACGACCGGACCAGGACCTCGTAGAAGACGGCCGTCCGGAACCACTCGGGCTCCTCGTTCACGACCACGGCGTCGGTCAACGTCACTGGTGCCCCCTCACGACCAGGATGTGCGCCGGCTGCGCGGGCTCGAGCCGGACGTAGTTGTGCTCGCCCCACGTCCAGTCGCTGCCGGTGATCTCGTCGTGCACCTCGAAGGCGGCGCCCGGCGGCAGGCCGAGCGCGGCGAGGTCGAGGTGCACCATCGACTCACGGGGCTGGTGGGGGTCGAGGTTGAGCACGACGATCACCCGATCGGCCCCGGCCACCTTCGACCAGCAGATGACGTGGTCCTCGTCGGTCGGGTGCACGGTCAGGTTGCGCAGCAGCTGGAGCGCCGGGTGCGCGCGGCGGATCTCGTTGAGCCGGGTGATGTACGCCGGCAGCCCGTGCGCACTGCCCTGCGCGGCCTCCCAGTCGCGCACCCGGATCTGGTACTTCTCCGAGTCGAGGTACTCCTCGCTGCCCGGCCGCACGGCCACGTGCTCGCCGAGCTCGTAGCCGGCGTACATGCCCCAGGTCGGCGACGACATCGCCGCCAGCACCGCGCGGACCCGGAAGGCGGCCGGGCCGCCGTACTGGAGGAACTCGTGGAGGATGTCGGGGGTGTTGACGAAGAAGTTCGGCCGGATCCGGTGGGCGGACTCGGTGGCGACCTCGCGCAGGTAGTCCTCGACGTCGACCTTCTCGGTGCGCCACGTGAAGTACGTGTAGGACTGGTGGAAGCCGATCGCGCCGAGCGTCTGCAGCATCGGCGGCTTGGTGAACGCCTCGGCCAGGAAGAGCACGTCGGGGTCGGTACGGCGTACCTCGGCGAGGAGCCACTGCCAGAAGGCGACCGGCTTGGTGTGGGGGTTGTCGACGCGGAAGATCCGCACGCCGTGGGCCATCCAGTGCCGGACGACGCGCAGCACCTCGGCGGCGATGCCCTCGGGGTCGTTGTCGAAGTTGACCGGGTAGATGTCCTGGTACTTCTTCGGCGGGTTCTCGGCGTAGGCGATGGAGCCGTCGGCGCGCGTGGTGAACCACTCGGGGTGCGCCGTCACCCACGGGTGGTCGGGCGCGCACTGCAGCGCCAGGTCGAGGGCGACCTCGAGGTCGACGGCGTGCGCGGCGGCGACGAAGGCGTCGAAGTCCTCGATCGTGCCGAGGTCGGGATGGATGGCGTCGTGCCCGCCGTCCTTGCTGCCGATCGCCCAGGGGGAGCCGGCCCAGTCGGCCGGGGCGCTCTCGCCCTCGGGCAGCACCGCGTTGTTGGGTCCCTTGCGGTTGACCTCGCCGATCGGGTGGATCGGCGGCAGGTAGACCACGTCGAAGCCCATCGCGGCCACCTCGGGCAGCCGCTCGGCCGCCGTGCGGAAGGTGCCGCTGACGACCTCGCCGGTGGCGGGGTCGTAGGTCGCCCCCTCGGAGCGGGGGAACAGCTCGTACCAGCTGCCGAACAGCGCCCTCGTGCGGTCGACGAAGACCGGGAACGGTCCCTCGACGGTGAGCAGGTCGCGCAGGGGGTGGGCCGTGAGGACCGCCCGCAGCTCGGGCGACTCGAGCTGGGCGAGCCGTGCCTCGGCGGGTCGGCTCGTGTCGGTGGCGGCCGTGATCGCGGCCTTGACCGTGGCGCGGGCCGCCCGCGGGAGCTTCTTCGTCTCGGTGAGGACGCGCTCGAGCAGCAGCCGGCCCTCGGCGAACATCAGCTCGACGTCGATGCCCGCCCGGATCTTGATGCCCGCGGCGTGCTCCCACGTCGCGATCGGGTCGGACCAGGCGTGGATCTCGAACGACCAGGGGCCCTCGGCGTCGGCCGCGACCCACGCCTCGTAGCGGTCGACGGTGCGCCGGTCGCGCGCGGGGAGCGGGCTCATTCGCACGGGTGGTCGTCGTACGCCGTCGGGGGAGAGGAGCACGACCTCGGCGCCCAGGCGGTCGTGTCCCTCGCGGAACACGGTGGCGCTGACGGGGAACGGCTCACCGAGGCTGGCCTTCGCGGGCAGGCGCCCATCGGTGGGGCCCGCCTCGAGGAGGGGCATGACGTCGATCACGGGGATGCGTCCGACCATGACTACGAACCTAGCGAGACAGCAAGTCCCATGCATCCACGGCCTCGCCGGCGGCGAGCGGCGTACCGCCCGCGGGGAGGTCGATGAGGGCGTCCGCACCGGCGAACCAGCCGAGGAACCCGGAGCCCGGGGAACCCCAGGGAGTCACCTCGCCGGTCGCCCGGTCGAGGCGGGCGCGGCGGATCTGGCGCTTGGCGGGCAGTCCCTGGACCGGCTCGGTGAGCCGGGCCCGGACGACGGACCGGTCGGGCACCGGGTGACCGAACGCGCGGCGCAGGCCGGGCCGGACGAACACCTCCCACGAGGTGAGCGCGCTGACCGGGTTGCCGGGCAGGCACACGACGGGGACGCCGCCGACCAGACCGGAGCCCTGCGGCATCCCGGGCTGCATGGCGACCTTCGTGAACTCCACGCCGCGCGGCCCGAGGCCCTCCTTGACGACCTCGTAGGCGCCCGCGCTCACCCCGCCCGAGGTGAGCACCAGGTCGACGTCCCCGCCCGCGAGCTGCTCGTCGAGCAGCGCCAGGAACGCCGGGACGTCGTCGGCGACCCAGAGCTGGCGCACCGCCACCCCGCCGGCCTCCTCGACCGCCGCCGCGAGCAGCGCGCCGTTGGCGTCGCGGATCTGGCCCGACCCCGGAACCGGGTCGTCGGCCAGCTCGGAGCCGGTCGAGCACACGAGCACCCGCGGCCGGCGTCGTACGACGACCTCGCGGATGCCGAGCGCCGTCAGCACCCCCAGCGGAGCCGGGCCCAGCAGCGTCCCCGCCGCCAGCACCTCCTGGCCCACCGCGAGATCGGAGCCCTGCCGCCGCACGAACGTCCCCGCCTCCCGCGCCTCGCGGACCTCGACGCTCTCGGTGCCCCCGTCGGTCACCTCGACCTCGACCACCGCGTCGGCACCGCGGGGGACGGGCGCGCCCGTCATGATCCGCCGCGCGGTGCCCACCGCGAGCTCGCCCGTCGCGGCCCCCGCCGGGATGTCCTCGCCCACCGGCAGCCGGACCGGGCTCGCGGCGCTCGCCCCGGCGACCTCGGCCGCGCGGACGGCGTACCCGTCCATGGCCGAGTTGTCGAAGCTCGGCAGCGGCTCGGGCGCCGTCACCGCCTGCCCGAGGACCCGATCGCGGGCCTCGGCCACGGGCACCGTCTCGGTCGGCCATGCGTCGGCGGAGCCGTGGGGCGTGGCGAGAAGGGCGGCGACGTGCTGCTGGTGCTCGGCGACCGAGCGGAGGGGGGACGCACTCACCCGCTCAGCCTAGGACCCGCCCTCGGCCCGCCGCATCGCCTCGGCCGCCGCCTCCGCCTCGGCCCGCCGCAGGTCACGGGCGGCAGGGACCTCGTCCCACCGGACGGCGAGCCCACCGCGGCCCGCCGGATCGGCAGGGTCGACCGAGACCGGGAGCGTCGCCCCGGGCGCCGGCCACTTGCTGCGGTGCACCGTGCTCCGGTGCTCGACCGCCGTGGGCGCGAGCCCCGGCGCGCTCACCACCAGCTGGAGCTCGCAGCGCTGGTAGACCGACTCCGGGACGAAGCCCGCCACGGAGACGACCTGAGCTGTGCCGGCGACGGCCGGGCGGCCCGGCTTGGTGCGGCGGAAGAAGGTCCGAAGTCCCATCCGAGACCTCCCGAGTCGTGATCGGCGTTGGGAGGTGAGTATGGCACTGAGCGCGTCCCGGCGACCTGCCGCGCCGAGCCGCGCCGCGGGTGCGGCGGTCCGGCCGCCCAGCGACCCGGCACCGCGCCGCATCAACCGCGAGCGCGGCAGCGCGCCGAGAGCCGCGTCTTGGTAGCGCGCGTCGGGCAGCGCGTCACGGCGACCTGTCAGGCCGCGCCGCGGTTGCGGCGGTCTGGCCGCCCAGCGACCCGGCACCGCGCCTGCATCAACCGCGAGCGCGGCAGCGCGCCGAGAGGGGGCTCCCGGGCAGCTTGCTGCCCCTCGGCCGCCGAAGGCGAGCTCGCGCAAAAAGTACGACGGGCGAGGCAGCCCCCATGACTCCGCCCCGCCCGTCTATGTCTGCACAACGGCGGCGCAGGCCGCCGCGTTACGCAGACTTTCTCGACGTCCACTTGGAACGTTCAAGTCGGATTCGTTACGGTCGAACCATGCGTGCCATCCGGAGGTTCACGGTCCGCCCCGTCCTGCCCGACGCCCTCGCCTCGCTGGGCGAGCTCGCGGCCAACCTGCGCTGGTCGTGGCATCCGCCGACCCAGGCGCTGTTCGAGGCGGTCGACCCGGAGCTGTGGCAGGCGGTCGGGCACGACCCGGTCCGGCTGCTCGGTGAGGTGGGCGGGGAGCGGTGGGCCGAGCTGGCCGCCGACGAGTCCTACGTACGACGGGCGGCCGACCTGCGGGACGACCTCACGTCGTACCTCACCCAGGACCGTTGGTACCAGCGTGCGCGGGCGGCCGAGCCGGACGCGACGTGGCCGGCGTCCGTGGCGTACTTCTCGCCGGAGTTCGGGATCACGGCGGTGCTGCCGCAGTACTCCGGTGGTCTCGGCATCCTCGCCGGCGACCACCTCAAGGCGGCCAGCGACCTCGGCGTCCCGATCGTGGGGGTGGGGCTGCTCTACCGGCACGGCTACTTCAAGCAGGCGCTATCGCACGAGGGGTGGCAGCAGGAGAGCTACCCGGTGCTCGACCCCGACGGGCTGCCGCTGTCGCTGCTGCACGAGAACGACGGCACGCGGGCGACGATCTCGATCCGGATGCCCGACGGGCCCGACCTGCTGGCCCGGATCTGGGTCGCGTCGGTGGGCCGGGTGCCGCTGCTGCTGCTCGACACCGACTTCGAGGAGAACCCCGAGCCCTACCGGCTCATCACCGACCGTCTCTACGGCGGCAACACCGAGCACCGGCTGCGCCAGGAGCTCCTCCTCGGCGTCGGCGGCGTGCGCGCTCTGCGGGTGCACGCCCGGATCACCGGTGCGCCCGAGCCGGAGGTCTTCCACACCAACGAGGGCCACGCCGGCTTCCTCGGCGTGGAGCGGATCCGCGAGCTGACGGCCGACAGCGATCTCGACTTCGCGACGGCGCTCGAGGCGGGCCGCGCGTCGACCGTGTTCACCACGCACACGCCGGTCCCGGCGGGCATCGACCGCTTCCCGCGGTCGCTGGTGGAGCAGTACCTCGGCGACCACGGCGCGACGCCCGGCGTCCCGGTCGACCAGGTGCTCGCGCTCGGCGCGGAGGACTACGACGGGGGCGATCCCGGCGTCTTCAACATGGCGGTGATGGGCTTCCGGCTCGCCCAGCGCGCCAACGGCGTCTCGCAGCTGCACGGTCACGTGAGCCGCGGGATGTTCAACGGGCTGTGGCCGGCCTTCGACGAGGCCGAGGTCCCGATCACCTCGATCACCAACGGCGTCCACGCCCCCACGTGGGTGGCGCCCGAGGTCGCGGCGCTCGCCGAGGCGCAGGGCGCCGACTACGACGGGGACGACGCCGACGCCTTCTGGTCGGCGTTCGCCAAGGTGCCCGGCCCCGACGTGTGGCGGACCAAGCGCGCCCTGCGCGAGCGGCTCGTCGACGACGCCCGCCGCCGGCTGCGCAAGTCCTGGGAGAAGCGCGGCGCCGCGCCGGCCGAGCTCGGCTGGATCGACGAGGCGCTCGACCCCGACGTCCTGACGATCGGCTTCGCGCGCCGGGTGCCGTCGTACAAGCGGCTGACGCTGATGCTGCGCGACCCCGAGCGGCTCAAGGCGCTGCTGCTCCACCCGGAGCGGCCGGTCCAGCTCGTCGTCGCCGGCAAGGCCCACCCCGCCGACGACGGCGGCAAGCGGCTGATCCAGGAGCTCGTCCGCTTCGCCGACGCCGAGGACGTCCGGCACCGGATCGTCTTCCTGCCCAACTACGACATCGCGCTCGCGCTGCCGCTCTACCCCGGCTGCGACGTGTGGCTCAACAACCCGCTGCGCCCCTACGAGGCCTGCGGCACGTCCGGCATGAAGGCCGCGCTCAACGGCGGCCTCAACCTGTCGATCCTCGACGGCTGGTGGGACGAGTGGTACGAGCCGGAGTTCGGCTGGCCCATCCCGTCGGCCGACAGCCCGCTCCTGGCCCACGACCCGGACAAGCGCGACGACCTCGAGGCCGCGGCCCTCTACGACCTCATCGAGACCGAGGTCGCGCCCCGCTTCTACGACCTCGACCACGAGGGCGTCCCCGGCCGCTGGATCGAGATGCTGCGCCACACCTGGGCCTCGCTCGGCCCGAAGGTGCTCGCCACCCGGATGGTCCGCGACTACGTCGCCCAGCTCTACGCCCCGGCCGCCCGCAACGCCCGCGCCCTGGCCGCCGTCCCGGACGGCGCCCGGGACCTGGCCCACTGGAAGGCCCGCGTCCGCAGCGCTTGGGACGGCGTCCGGGTCGAGCACGTCGAGGCGGCCGGCGTCGGCGACGCCGCCGAGGTGGGCGCCGTCCTGCGCGTCCACTCCTACATCGCCCTCGGCGAGCTCGCCCCCTCCGACGTCGAGGTGCAGCTCGTGCACGGCCCGGTCGACGCCGAGGACGACATCGTGGCCTCCGAGATCGTGCCCCTCCGCCTCGTCGAGTCGTACGACGGCGGACGGCACCGCTTCGACGGCGAGGTCAGCCTCTCGCGACCCGGGCCGTTCGGGTACACCGTCCGGGTGCTGCCGGCCAACCCGCTGCTGGTCGCGCCGGCCGAGCTGGGGGTCGTGGCGCTGGCCTGAGGCCGGCGGTGGATCGACGATCCGCGCACGGCGCGGGGTGCTCGCTGGCAGATCGGGGCGTGCGGGCGCACGCTCAGGTCATGAGGGTGGTCCGCGACGCACTCGCCTTCGGCGGCGCGGTTCGTACCGACATCCAGTTCGTCGACGGCTTCCGGGGCACCCAGGAGATCCGGACGAACCCGCCGGCCGTGGCCTCGGTGACCTACGCACACCCCTTCCAGGTGCACTTCCCCAACGGGCGATTCTTCGCCGTCGGCACCTACAAGGGCGCGGCCGTCGCCGGCTGCTCGGCACAGATGGCGGGCAGGTGGAGCGCCTACACGGGCGGCGTGAAGGCCAACGGCGACTACTTCTGCACGACAGAGAAGGTCGATGCCTTCGGTGTCGGCGCAAAGCCCTCGCTGCGCCTGGCTCACGCGGCCTGCGGCGCTCAGGGCGGATGGGGTGCCTACCTCGACGGCGAGCGGGTCTCGTGCCGTGCCGCCTGGGCGACGACGACGGCGATCAGTGTGGGCGTGGCCCTCGAGACCGCCGCGCCCGCCGGCACGATCCCCGCGGACCGCAATATCGACGTCATCCACCGCGAGCTGGAGTTCCACTCGGCCTACCTGGACGTGTGGGCGCCCATGGCGCCGAATGCGCGGCGGGTCGATCCCAGGTACGTCGTCGAGGTGCCGGGCCCACGCCGTGTGCGCTCCTTCCTGGGCGTCCTCGACTGAGAGATGGGCGCAGAGATGCGTACTGGCCTTCCGTTGTTCTCCGCCGTCGCGGTGACGCTCGCGGTCGCCGCGTGCGGCACCGCCGACGTGGCCCAGGACGGCGCCCGGGACGGCGCCGCGGCGGACTCGCCGGGCTGTGCTCAGGAGGTGCTTCCGATCGAGCTGGATCCGGCGTTCACGCCGTACGACCGGCGGCTGACGCGGTCGCTCGCGGTCGGCGAGCCGGTGCTGCACCCGATCGATCCCGCGGACGGCAAGGCGGAGGCAGCGTGGGCGTCGATGGTGGAGGGCGACACGGTCACGCTGGTGTACGGCGGCGACCGGTCCGTGCGCGAGCCGTGGCAGGTGCTGCGCTCGGGTGGCTACCTGGTGTCTGAGTGGCCCGGTACGCCGGGCCACTCACTGGCCCGCGCGCTGGCGGACGACCAGGCGGCGGCGGGTGAGCTGCCGCAGGTCGCGCTCGTCCCCGTCGGCCAGTACGACGCCGCGGTCTCCTGGGCCGATCCGGACGCCCACGGTCAGCGCGAGCACAACGTCATCTGGACCTCTGCGGACGGGACCGACCACCGGGTCTCCGGGTTGCAGCCGCCGGAGGAGCTCGTCGCGATCGCGCGGTCCCAGGTCTGCGGCTGAGGCCGGCGCCGATCCGTGCTCACCGCCAGGCCGGGGTGACGACGTCGAGCCGGTGCCGTACGCCGGCCGCGTCCACCAGCGTGATCGTCGTGGCGTCCGGCGCCCCGGCCACGACCCGGAGCGTGCCGGCGCCGGGCAGGTCGAGCGTCGTACCGGACGTGTCGGCGGCGGAGGCCCACATCACGAGCACCCGGCCGCGGGTGGGGTCGTCGCCGGCGCGGCCGGCGTAGACCGCGACCGAGCGGTCGGCGTGCCGGCCGACCCAGCGGTTGCTGCCGAGGAAGACCATGCCCGGAGCGGGCGCCTCGGGTCGTCGAAGATCCCGACCGGCCACTGCGACGCGGGGTCGGCGTCGGCGTCGCTCGTCCGGGTGGCGTGCGCGGCCGCCTCGGCGGCCTTGTCCGACGGCGGGTCGTCGGCCCCTGTCCCCGCCCCGCCGACCGCGGCCGCACCCGCGAAGACGACACCCACGCCGACGACTCCGACCGCGACCAGCTTCGCCCACCGGGTCACCGCACACATCCTCGCCGGACCAGCATCGGTCCGAGCGGTCCGGACCGCCACGAACCCGGCCGAGCGGTGCGCAGAACGTCGATGCCGACCGACGGCCTAGTCGTCGCTCTCCTGCATCACCACGACACTCCGCCCCCCGATCACCACGGTCCCGCCGACCTCCAGCTCCGTCCCCGCCGGCAGCCCCGGATCGGTCGACAGCACGACGCCGCCCGAGCGCACCCAGTCGTTCTCGGGCAGGTGCACCTCGACGTCGTCGGCGCCGGCGTGGAACCAGATCAGGAACGAGGTGTCGAGCTGCTGCTCGCCGCGCGGGCCGGGTTCGCGGAGGGGCTTGCCGGAGACGAACATGCCGACGGTGTGGAGCGAGGCGTCCCACCAGTCGTCGTCGGTCATCTCGCGGCCGGTGGGGTGCAGCCAGGCGAGGTCCTTGGGGCCGCCGACGATGGCGGGGCGGCCCTCGAACCAGTGCCGCTGGCGCAGGGCGTGGTGCTCGCGGCGCAGCCGCAGGGCGGCGCGGGTGACGGCGTAGACGTCGAGCCAGGCGTCGTCGGCGCGCCAGTCCATCCAGGAGATCTCGTTGTCCTGGCAGTAGGCGTTGTTGTTGCCGCCCTGGGTGCGGCCGCGCTCGTCGCCGGCAGTGAGCATCGGGACGCCGTTGGACAGGCACAGCGTCGCCATCAGGTTGGCGGCCTGGCGCCGGCGCAGCGCGACGATCTCGGGATCGTCGGTCTCGCCCTCGACGCCGTGGTTCCAGGAGCGGTTGTTGTCGGTGCCGTCGCGGTTGTCCTCGCCGTTGGCCTCGTTGTGCTTCTGGTCGTACGACACCAGGTCGCGCACCGTGAAGCCGTCGTGGGCGGTGATGAAGTTGACCGAGTTGTACGCCGAGCGCCCGTCGTCCGCGTAGAGGTCGGACGAGCCGGCCAGCCGGGTCGCGACGGCGTGGGTGCCGTCGGAGTGGCCGCGCCAGAAGTCGCGGATGGTGTCGCGGTACTGGTCGTTCCACTCCACCCAGGGCGGCGGCATGTCGCCGACGAGGTAGCCGTCCATCGAGACGTCCCAGGGCTCGGCGATGAGCTTGACGTGCCGCAGCACGGGGTCCTGGCCGATGGCGATGAGCAGCTTGCAGGCCATGTCGACCGGGATCGCGTCGACGCCCGCCGTGCGGGTGAGCGCCGACATCAGGTCGAAGCGGAAGCCGTCGACGTGCATCTCGGTCACCCAGTAGCGCAGCGAGTCGAGGATCAGCCGCAGCGCGAGCGGGTCCTCGGAGTTGACGGTGTTGCCGCAGCCGGTGACGTCCCAGTAGGTGTCGTCGAAGCCCTCGGCGGTGGGCACCCGGCGGTAGAAGCCGCGGTCGTCCAGCCCCCGGAACGAGTACGTCGGCCCGTCGGGCCCCGCCTCCGCCGTGTGGTTGTAGACGACGTCGAGGATCACCTCGAGCCCGGCGGCGTGCAGCGAGCGGACCATCTCCTTGAACTCCGTGACCTGGCCGCCCCGGTCGCCCGCCGACGAGTACGACGCGTCGGGCGCGAAGTAGCTGATCGGGTTGTACCCCCAGTAGTTCACGGTCCCGCGCTCGACGAGTGCCGGCTCGGAGAAGAACTGGTGCACGGGCAGCAGCTCGACCGCGGTGACGCCAAGGTCCTGGAGGTACTCGGTGACCACCGGGTGCCCGAGCCCTGCGTAGGTGCCGCGGAGCTCCTCGGGGATGCGGTCGTGGAGCTTCGTGAACCCCTTGACGTGCAGCTCGTAGATCACCGAGTCGCGCCAGCGCCGGCGCATGGGGGAGTCGTCCCCCCAGTCGAAGGACGGGTCGACCACGACGCTGTAGGCCGCGCCCGCCGTCCCCGCCACGGCGCGGCCGTAGGGGTCGAGCAGGAGCGTCTCGGCGTCGAAGCGCAGGCCCTCGTCGGGCTCGTCGGGGCCGTCGACGCGGAAGCCGTAGCGGGTGCCGGGCGCGATGTCGGGCACGGCGCCGTGCCAGATGCCGAGGGACTGCTCGGTCAGCGGCAGCCGGCGCTCGGCCCCGCCGGGCTCGTCGTCGAGCAGGCAGAGCCACACGGCGGTCGCGTGGGGGGAGTGGACGGCGAAGTTGGTCGACTCCGGGGACCAGGTCGCCCCGAGGGGCCAGTTGCGTCCGGGCCACACGGGGGCCCGCTCGCCGAGGGAGCGCCACAGAACGGGGGACACCTGGTCCATTCTGCACAACGACCGTCTGGGTACGGCACAATGCGCTGCGGGGGCACCATTTCGTGCGTCCCCGCATGTCACGACGGCCCCGACGAGAGGGAGCAGATGACCAGCGAGTTCGTCCGCCTGGAGGTCGCCGACGGCGTCGGCACGATCCGGCTCGACCGTCCGAAGGCGATGAACGCCATCAGCATCCAGGTGCAGGACGAGCTCCGGGACGCCGCGGCCGAGGCCACCGAGCGCGCCGACGTCCGGGCGGTCGTCGTCTGGGGCGGCGAGCGGGTCTTCGCCGCCGGCAACGACGTCAAGGAGATGTCGACGATGTCCTACACGGACATGGTCGACCGGGTCGACGCTCTCCAGGGCGCGGTCAACGCCGTGGCCCGGATCCCCAAGCCCGTGGTCGCCGCCGTCAACGGCTACGCCCTCGGCGGAGGCTGCGAGCTCGCGCTGGCCGCCGACGTCCGCTTCGCGGCCGACAACGCGGTGCTCGGCCAGCCCGAGGTGCTGCTCGGCATCACCCCCGGCGCCGGCGGCACCCAGCGGCTCCCGCGCCTGATCGGCCCCAGCAAGGCCAAGGACCTCCTCTTCACCGGCCGGTTCGTCAAGGCCGACGAGGCGCTCGCCATCGGCCTGGTCGACCGCGTCGTCCCCGCCGCCGACGTGTACGCCGAGGCGCTGGCGTGGGCGGCGAAGTTCGCCACCGCCGCCCCCTACGCCCTGCGCGCGATCAAGGAGACCGTCGACCGCGGTCTCGAGGTCGACCTCGAGACCGGGCTCTCGATCGAGCGGCAGGCCTTCTCAGGCGTCTTCGCGACCGAGGACCGGACGACCGGCATGGAGTCGTTCATCGAGAACGGGCCCGGCAAGGCCATCTTCGGAGGACGGTGATCCCCATGGCGGAGAGCAAGGACGAGCGGGACGAGAAGGTGACCCGCGACGCCGGGACGCCGGGCGCGTCCGCGGCGCCGTCCCGGAGCCGGTCGCTGGCCGTGGCCCGGGTGCGCGACATCGTCGCCCGCGGCATCTGGATCGTCTGCATGGTGCTCGCGCTGGTCCTCGCCATCGCGGCGTTCACCTACGCGCTCGAGGCCAACAGCGACAACGGCCTGGTCAAGCTCGCCCGCCACCTGGCCGACGTCTTCGACCTCGGGTTCTTCGACCTCGACAACCCGGTCAAGGCGTTCGACGACGCCAACGACCCCAACGGGGCGGTCAAGACCGCGCTCTTCAACTACGGCCTCGGCGCCGTGGTCTACCTCGTCCTCGGCCGGATCCTCGAGCGGATCATCCGGCCGTGAGGCACGCCACGTCCCGAGGGACGTGGGTGTGTGAGGTAGTCCACTGAGACGCGGTTCCCGTCGTTGGTGACCGGACGGTAGCCTGCGAGACGCTGTCCTTCTCAGGACCACAGCTGTTCCCTGCCCCGGGCTACGCGGCAGGGCTCACGATGCACAGGAAGGGGCCGGTCCGGCCACAACCATGACTCTCTCCAACATTGTCGTCCTTGTGAAGTACGTCCCCGACGCGACGGCCGACCGGAAGTTCGAGGGTGACAACACCGTCGACCGCGTCGGCGTCGACGGTCTCCTCTCCGAGCTCGACGAGTACGCCGTCGAGCAGGCTCTCCAGATCAAGGAGAAGCGCGCCGACGAGGAGATCACCGTCACCGCGCTGACCGTCGGCCCGGCCGAGGCCGAGGCCGCCGTCCGCAAGGCGCTCCAGATGGGCGCCGACAAGGCGGTCCACGTGCAGGACGACGCGATCGCCGGCTCCGACGCCGTCGCGACCTCGCTGGTGCTCGCCAAGGCCATCGAGAAGATCGGCGTCCCCGAGCTCGTCGTCGGTGGCCTCGCGTCGACCGACGGCGGCCTGAGCGTCGTCCCGGCGATGCTCGCCGAGCGCCTCGGCCTGCCGCAGGTCACCCTCGCCGCCGTCGTCGAGACCCAGGGCGACCAGGTCCGCATCAAGCGCGACGGCGACACCGCGACCGAGGTCATCGGTGGCACCCTGCCGCTCGTGCTCTCGGTGACCGACCAGTCGGGCGAGGCCCGCTACCCGTCGTTCAAGGGCATCATGGCCGCGAAGAAGAAGCCGCTCGAGGCGCTGACGCTGGCCGACATCGGTGTGGACGCCTCCGAGGTCGGCCTCGACGCCGCCTGGACGCAGGTCGACACCGTGACCGCCCGCCCGCCGCGGACCGCCGGCGAGATCGTCAAGGACGAGGACGGGTCGGGCGCCACTGCGCTCGTCGAGTTCCTCGCCTCGAAGAAGTTCATCTGAGGAGCCTGATCCATGTCTGAAGTTCTCGTTCTGGTCGACCACGTCGACGGCGCGGTCCGCAAGCCCACGCTCGAGCTCCTGGCCATCGCCAAGCGCATCGGCGAGCCCTCGGCCGTCTTCATCGGCGGTGCCGACAAGGCCGACGCCGTCGCCGAGACGGTCAAGACCTACGGTGCCGAGAAGGTCTACGTCGTCGACGACGCCGAGATCAAGGGCTACCTCGTGGCCCCCAAGGCCGAGGCGCTCCAGCAGCTGGCCGAGAAGACCTCGCCCGCCGCGATCCTGATCCCGTCCTCCGCCGAGGGCAAGGAGATCGCCGGCCGCCTCGCGATCAAGCTCTCGTCGGGCCTGATCACCGACGCCGTCGACGTCCAGGTCGAGGGTGGCGAGATCGTCACCACCCAGTCCGTCTTCGCCGGCAACTTCACCGTCGCCGCCAAGGTGGTCAAGGGCACGCCGATCATCGCGGTCAAGCCCAACGCCGCCGCGCCCGAGGAGGGTGCCGGTGCCGGTGCCGTCGAGGCCTTCGCCGCGACCATCTCCGACGCCGCCAAGACCGCCCAGATCGTGGCCGCCCAGCCGCGTCAGGCGACCGGTCGTCCCGAGCTCACCGAGGCCGCCATCGTGGTCTCCGGTGGTCGTGGCACCGGCGGTGACTTCACCGCGGTCGAGGCCCTCGCCGACGCCCTCGGTGCCGCCGTCGGCGCCTCGCGTGCCGCCGTCGACTCCGGCTGGAAGCCGCACACCTTCCAGGTCGGCCAGACCGGCAAGACGGTCTCGCCGCAGCTCTACGTCGCCAACGGCATCTCCGGCGCGATCCAGCACCGCGCCGGCATGCAGACGTCGAAGACGATCGTCGCCGTCAACAAGGACGAGGAGGCGCCGATCTTCGAGCTCGTCGACTTCGGTGTCGTGGGTGACCTCCACGCCGTCCTCCCGGCCGTGACCGCGGAGATCGAGAAGCGCAAGGGCTGAGCCTCACCCGCTGAGCACGCGAACGCCGCGGCGACCACCTGGTCGCCGCGGCGTTCGTCATCTCCGGGGAGCACTCACTCCTCGTCGTAGCCGTAGCCCTCGTCGTCGATGATCCCGACCGGGAACACCGTCAGCTTGCGGTGCTTCGGCTTGCCGCTGAGCTTGATCTTGCGCAGCGCGACGTTGTTGGTCGTGTCGGACTCGACCAGGTTGCGGTTCGGGTTGCCCTCGACGGAGATGTAGTAGATGCCGTTGGGCAGGTTGTCGATCCGGAACGCCTGGCCGGCGCGGAACTGCGAGTACGTGTCACCCGAGCCCGACGCGAGCACCTCGCGCAGCGAGACCGTGCCGCGGTCGCCGCAGGCGGTGTGCAGGTCGGTGTTCTCCGGACGCCAGTCGGCGCCGGGGACGGTGTAGTCGACCGCGTCGGTGTTGGCCAGGCAGAAGGACTCCTTGCGGGAGCGGACCGCCTCGGTCTTGTCGGCGCGCAGCAGCGTGTAGCGGGCGAAGTCCTCGAAGTGCCAGTGGTTGTGGCTCTTGGCCTTGTGCCAGATCATCGTGCCGACCTTGCGGTAGCCGGTCTGGTTGCCCGCGGAGTCGATGAAGTACTGGTAGGCGTCCATCACGTCGGAGCGGCCGCGGCGGAAGCCGTCGACCACCATCGGGCCGTCGCCGGCGTTCCACACGGTGGCCGAGAACCGCAGCCGCTTGCTGTTGGGCGACAAGGTCATGCCGAAGGCCGGCAGCGAGCGCAGGTCCGGCACGGCGTCGGTGGGGGCGCCGGAGCGGGTGCCGCTCGGCGGGGTGGCCGACGGACGCGCCGTGGCGGCGTGCCCGGCTCGGTGGCCCGACTCCTCGCCGCTGTCGCCCCGCACCTTGCGGACGACGAGCCGGTAGGTGCGCGTCGCGTCGGCGGGCGCGATGCCGATCGCCCGGGTGTAGGCGGCGTTGATGTCGGCGGTGATCGTGTACTTGCCCGGCTTGAGCTTGAAGCTGGTGTTCCAGGTCTCGATGCCCGACACCCAGCCGGCCTGGATGCCCTGGACCGACCCGATGGTGAACGGGTTGGCGGGGCAGCCGTCGGGATAGGGGGAGCGCAGCGGCGCGTCCGGGTTGGTGCGCTGGGTGTTGTAGCTGTTGAGGCACGTGTCGACGTAGCGAGTACGGGCGACCGACCCGTCGGCGCGGCGGATCGTGAGCCGGACGAACCGGCTCAGGCCGTCCCACCTGGTCTGGGCCGGCAGCGCGACCGGGCCCGAGGGGGACTGCCACACGGTGCGGATCGGGCTGTTCCAGTCGGCCCGGGTGGACCGCACCTCGAAGGCTTGGTCGGTGGCGGCGGCGAGGTTGATCCCGAGGTCGCCGTAGACGCGGCCGTCCTCGCTGTAGGCGACGACCTTCGCGGGACCGCGCAGCGCGACGGGGGAGCCCGTCGGTGCGGCCTTCGCGGCGGGCTTCGCGGCGGCCGGCGGGGTGGCCGTGGCGGAGCCGGGCAGGGTGAGCCCGGCGACCGTCAGCGCCGCGACGGCGGCTCCGAGACGCAGCTTCACGTTTCCTCCTGATGAGGGTGGGGGGTGTGGGGGGAGATCCCCCTGTGTTGATCGACGCGCCGAAGGGTGATTCGGTTGCGCCGGATGTTGAGTGACTTAAGTCGATGCATATACATTGCTTCGGTGCTCGGGACCCTAGGACGCAGGCTGCTCACCGCGATCGTGGCCGGTGGCCTGCTCGTGACCTCCGGAGCGGCGCCCGCGCCCGCCCGTGACGAGGGCTCGCCGGCCGCGGCCCGGGCAGCCTGGCTGCCGGCGACCGGACCGGTCTTCAACGACCCCACCGGGCGCCCGGCGCAGCGCCGCCAGGTGGTCAAGCGGGTGCACCAGGCGATCCGGCACACCCCGGCGGGCGCGACGATCCGCGTGGCGACGTACAACGTCGACCGCACCGACACCGCCGACCTCCTGCTGCAGGCGCGGGCGCGCGGCGTCGCGGTGCAGATCGTCGTCAACGACAACCTGGTCAACCCGGTGATCAAGCGGCTGCAGCGGCGGCTGGGCCGCAACCCCGCCCGCAGCAGCTTCCTCGTGATCTGCAAGGCGGCCTGCCGCAACGGCTCGCGCACCGGCAACCTGCACATGAAGGTCTACGCCTTCAGCCAGTCCGGTGCCGCGCGCTCCGTCATGATCAACAGCTCCAGCAACCTCGGCCGCGCCGCCGCCAACGGCCAGTGGAACGACGCGATCACCGTGTACGGCGACGACGCTCTCTTCGCCTCCTGGGTCGCCGTCTTCGACCAGCTCAAGCGCGACCGGCCGGCGGCGCCGCGCTACGTCACCTACCAGTCCGACACCCTGCGGGCCGACTTCCAGCGCCCGTTCGGGACCGGCCCGCGCGGCCGGGTCGTCGTCGCCCGCTCCGGAGACCCCCAGCTGCGGCGGCTGCGCCAGGTGGGCTGTCGGCCGCCGGCCGGCTACGGCGTGGGCGGGCGGAGCGTCGTCCGGGTCAACATGTACGCCTGGTACGGCGCCCGCGGCGAGCGCCTGGCCCGCGAGCTCGCCTCGATGCGCCGCGAGGGCTGCCAGGTCTCGGTGATCGGCGCCGTGGTCAGCGCTCCGGTCGTGAGCATCCTGCGCGGGGCCGGGATCCCGGTCCGCGCCGCCGACTGGGACTGGGGCGAGAAGCCCGCGACCAGCGGCGACGAGATCGTGTTCGGCTCGCGCTGCTACTCCCACCTCAAGTACGTCACCGTCGACGGGCTGTTCCGCGGCCGCGGCACGCGGGTCGTGTGGACGGGCTCGGAGAACTGGTCCGCGCCGGGGCTGAGCAGCGACGAGGTCACCTTCGAGATCCACGACGCCGCCGCCGTCCGCGCGTACGACGCCCAGTGGTGGCGGATGTGGCGCAGCCCGCGCGCCACGCACCGCACGGGGAGCAAGCCGACGTCACGTCCCTGCGCGTAGCGCCTCTATCCTGGCCCCATGACTGCCGAGGCCGAGGTCCGTGAGGTAGCGCAGCGCGCGCGTGTCGCCAGCCGGGGGCTGGCGCTGGCCACCCGGGCCCAGAAGGACGCCACCCTCCACGCGATGGCCGACGCCCTGGTCGCGCGCGGCGACGAGATCCTGGCCGGCAACGCCGACGACGTCGCCCGCGCCGAGGCCGACGGCACGCCGGCCAACATCATCGACCGGCTGCGGCTGACCACCGAGCGGCTCGCGGCCATGGCCCAGGGGCTGCGCGACGTGGCCGGCCTGGCCGACCCGGTCGGCGAGGTGGTCCGCGGCAGCGTGCTCGCCAACGGGCTCGAGCTGCGCCAGGTCCGGGTGCCCTTCGGCGTCGTCGGCATGATCTACGAGGCCCGGCCCAATGTCACCGCCGATGCCGCCGGGATCTGCCTCAAGTCCGGCAACGCGGTGCTCCTGCGCGGCAGCTCGTCCGCGCGCTCCAGCAACGCCGCCATCGTCGCTGTCCTGCGCGACGCGGTGACCGCCTCGGGCCTCGACGCCGACGTCGTCCAGCTCGTCCCCGGCGACACCCACGACAGCGTCAAGGCGCTCATGCGCGCCCGCGGCCAGGTCGACGTCCTCATCCCGCGTGGGGGAGCGGGCCTGATCCAGTCGGTCGTCAACGAGTCGACGGTGCCCGTCATCGAGACCGGCGTCGGCAACTGCCACGTCTACGTCGACCGCGCGGCCGACCTCGACAAGGCGCTCGCCATCGTCCTCAACGCCAAGACCCACCGCACCTCGGTCTGCAACGCCGCCGAGTCCCTGCTCGTCCACGCCGACGTCGCCGACGCCTTCCTGCCGCGCGTCGTCGCGGCGCTGCAGGAGGCCGACGTCACGATCCACGGCGACGCCGCCTTCGGCGCGCTCGACGGCGTCCTGCCGGCCACCGACGACGACTGGGCCCGCGAGTACCTCTCGCTCGACATCGCCGCCCGCGTCGTCCCCGACCTCGACACGGCGCTCGACCACATCCGCACCTGGTCCAGCGGCCACTCCGACGCGATCGTGACCGACGACCAGGGTGCCGCGCGCCGGTTCGTCGCCGAGGTCGACTCGGCTGCCGTGCTGGTCAACGCCTCGACCCGGTTCACCGACGGCGGCGAGTTCGGGTTCGGCGCCGAGATCGGCATCAGCACCCAGAAGCTCCACGCGCGCGGGCCCATGGGCCTGCCCGAGATGACGTCGACCAAGTACGTCGTCATCGGCGACGGGCACGTCCGCTAACCCTCGTTCCTCTCCGTTCACCTCCCGATACCCGGATCCGCGAGGGTCCCGCGATAGGTTGCGCCCATGGCAGGCTCCCCGGACCGGATCTACGCCGATCCGACGGTCGAACGGCTCTTCACCGGAGCCACGATCATCACGTTCGTCCGTACCGTCATCACGCTCGCGATCGCTGTGTGGGCGGCGTACGACGAGAGCCTGACCTGGATCGTCATCGGCCTGGTCACCTACTGGGTCGGCGACAGCATCGACGGCGAGTGGGCGCGCTGGCGCGACTGCGAGACCCGGATGGGCGCGGTCGTCGACATGATGTGCGACCGGCTCAGCTGCGGAGCGCTCTACGTCGGCCTGATCTGGCTCCAGCCCGGCGGCTGGATCAGCGACGAGCCGATGACCTGGATCGGTATCCCGATCGCGATCTACCTCTTCGAGTTCATGGTCATCGACATGTACCTGTCGCTGGCCTTCCTCGCCTGGCCGATCCGCAGCCCCAACTACTTCCACGTGATCGACCGCCGGATCTACCTCTGGAACTGGTCGCGCATCGGCAAGGCCGCCAACTCGGGCGCCTTCGCCGTGATCCTGCTGGTCACCGGCTGGGTCTGGCTCGGCACGATCATCGCGATCGGGCTGCTGGTCCTCAAGTGCGTCTCGCTGCGCTGGCTGCTCCAGCTCGGCGTCCCGGTGCCCGAGCGCGAGGCAGCAGCGGCATGATCCTGTGGCTGACGACGTTTGCGTTCAGCATCGCGTCCGCCCTGCTCCCGTTCCTCCCGATCGAGGTCTACATCCTCGGTGCCGGTGCCGCCGAGGGCGGTACGGCGGCCGCGATCTCGCTCGGCATCGCCGCCGGCGCCGGCGCCACCGTCGGCAAGGTGATCGTCTACGAGGCCGCCCGGCGCGGCTCGGAGTCGAAGTGGGCCCAGAAGAAGCTCTCCGGGCCCAAGATCAAGGCCAGCTACGACAAGTGGATGGGCCGGATGCAGGGACGTCCCTGGTACGCCGCGGCCATCATGTTCGTCGCCGCCTCCGTCGGCATCCCCCCGCTGCTGGCGATGGCGGCCATCGGCGGCATCCTCAAGATGCCGATGTGGGCCTTCATCCCGACCGTGTTCGTGGGGCGCTCGATCAGGTTCACGCTCCTCTTCCTCGGCGTCGACTTCGCGATCCACTAGGGAGTGCACGGTCGCCGGTCCGGGTTGGATACGATGCCGCCATGCTCAGCCAGATCAACCAGGCCGCCGTCCTCGCCGTCCGCGCCGCTGAGGAGCACGGCGAGCCCGCCGTGAACCCGTGGCTCATCGGTGGCGTCGTGCTGGCGTTCCTCCTGTTCCTGCTGCTCGGACTCGTGTGGTTCGGCGGCGGCCGCGACCACAGCTGAGCCTGAGCCTCCCGTGACGGGGTCGGCCTCCGCCGAGCAGACCGCCGGCCGGCGTACCCGGATCGGGGTGATGGGCGGCACGTTCGACCCCATCCACCACGGGCACCTCGTGGCGGCGTCCGAGGTCCAGGGCTGGTTCGACCTCGACGAGGTCGTCTTCGTGCCCACCGGCCAGCCGTGGCAGAAGGCCGACCGGCAGGTCTCCCCGGCCGAGCACCGGTACCTGATGACCGTCGTCGCCACCGCGGCCAACCCGCGGTTCACGGTCAGCCGGGTCGACATCGACCGGGCAGGGCCGACCTACACCGGCGACACCCTGCGCGACCTGCGTGCCGAGCGCCCCGACGCCGACCTCTACTTCATCACCGGCGCCGACGCGCTCACCGACATCTTCAGCTGGCGCGACGCCGACGAGCTGTTCGAGCTCGCCCACTTCGTCGGCTGCACCCGGCCCGGGGCCGAGATGGACCCCGCGACGCTTGCGCGAATTCCGCACGACCGGGTGACCATGGTGGAGATCCCCGCACTGGCGATCTCGTCGACCGACTGCCGGGAGCGGCAGCGGGCGGGTCAGCCCGTCTGGTACCTCGTGCCCGACGGCGTCGTCCAGTACATCACCAAGCACGGGCTCTACCCCGCCACCCACTGACCGGAGAACAATGACCGCCACCGACCACGCCGTGACCCTCGTCCGGACGGCGGCCCTCGCCGCCGCCGACAAGCTCGCGACCGACCAGCTCGCCTTCGACGTCAGCGAGCAGCTCGCCATCACCGACGCCTTCCTGCTCGCCTCGGGCGCCAACGACCGCCAGGTCCGCGCCATCGTCGAGGAGATCGAGGACAAGCTCCGCGAGCTCGACGCCAAGCCCATCCGCCGCGAGGGCCACCGCGACGGCCGCTGGGTGCTGCTCGACTACGGCGACGTCGTCATCCACGTCCAGCACGCCGAGGAGCGCGAGTTCTACGCCCTCGAGCGGCTCTGGCGCGACTGCCCGGTCATCGAGCTGCCCGCCGAGATCCACGGGCCCACGGGCGCCGCTGCACCGGCTGCGCCTGCGTCGACCACCCCCTCCACGGAGGACTGAGCGTGCGGGTCGAGCCCGACCGCCGCCTGGTGCTGGTCCGGCACGGCCGCACCGCCTGGAACGCCGCCCTGCGCATCCAGGGCCAGACCGACGTCGAGCTCGACGAGGTCGGTCTCGAGCAGGCCCGCGCCGTCGCGCCCCTGGTCGCCGCACTGCGCCCGGCCCTGGTGTGGTCGAGCGACCTCGCGCGCGCCCGGGCCACCGCCGACGAGATCGCCAAGGAGGCCGGCCTCGTGCCGTCGTACGACGAGCGGCTGCGGGAGTTCCACCTCGGTGCCTACCAGGGCCGGACCCACGCCGAGCTCGGCGCCAGCGACGGCCCCGCCCTCACCCGCTTCCGCCTCGGCGAGTGGGACGACATCCCCGGCGCCGAGACCGCCGACCAGGTCGCCACCCGCTACGCCGCCGCCCTCACCGACCTCGCCGCCGCCCTCGCCCCCGGCGAGACCGGCGTCGCCGTCTCGCACGGCGCCGCCACCCGGGTCGGCCTGGTCCGCTTCCTCGGCTGGCCCCCGGTCGTCGCCCAGGACCTGCGCGGCCTCGGCAACTGCGGTCGCGTCGTCCTCGAGCAGCGGCCCTCGGGGGAGTGGGCGCTCGCGTCGTACAACCTGTGAGGCACCCCGATTTCACCTCGCGAGGATCCTTTGGCTAGTATTCCGGTCGTTGCTTCGCCCTCGGGCGGGGCGATGACCCCGGGGGTGTGGCGCAGCTGGTAGCGCACCTGCATGGCATGCAGGGGGTCAGGGGTTCGAGTCCCCTCACCTCCACCGGAGAGAGTCGGCGGTCCACCTGCGGAGACGCAGGGGGCCGCCGATTGTCATTTCGGCCTGGTGACACCGCGGGCCGTGGCGTCGAGCACGGACGCCTTCCGGACCCGGGCCGGCGACCTGCGGATTCTGCATTCGCGCCCCAACAGGCGGGACCGGCGGCAAGATGCGCGGTACGTTGCGCGGTGCCGCTCCGGCCCCATGCCCTGACAGGAGACCCCATGTCCCACGACCCGAGCCCGTCGCGTCCCGCCCGGCCCTTCACTCGCCAGTCCACCGTGCTCGAGCTGTCCTCGACGCTGCCCGGACGCGCGTTCAAGGCGCTGATCGTGCGTCAGCTCCCGCCGGTGGCCACCGAGAAGGAGCGCCAGGAGCTCGAGGACATGACCGTCGGTCTTCCGCTGGAGACCCTCGTCGAGCTCTCCGAGGGCAAGCTGACCTGGGGGATCGCCGACTCCGTCCTCGACCTGGCGAACGGCAAGCCGCACCGGCTGATCCCGCGGGGTGTCGGGGCCGGTGCGGGCGCGCTGAAGAAGGTCGCGAGCGCGGTCCGTCGCTGAGGGCGGGGGATCGCCTTGGCGGCCTAGTAAGGTCCGGCAGCATGCGGATCGTCGGCTTCATCCTCGCGCTCGCCCTGGTGGCGGGCGGCGCCTTCATCGCGCTGGCCGGGATGGGCTACATCGGCTCCGGCTCGGACACCAGCCAGTCCTGGGCGATGCTCGGCTCGCTGATCGCCGGTCTCGGCGTCGCGCTGGGCATCTCGGTGGCGCGGCCGCCCCACCGCTGAGGGACGACCGCGCCCGGGCGCGGCTGCTGCCGGGGGTGCTCAGCGGAGCACCGGGAGCCGGCGGACGAGCGCCGTCCGGGACCACGCGCGGCCCAGGCCCCAGGTGGCGCCGGCGCCGGTGAGGCCGAGGACCGCCATGCTGAGCGCGCCCAGGACGTGCTCGTCGAGGACGGGGTTGTTGGCCGGCGGCAGCACGACCGACCACATCAGCACGTACATCACGAACCCGGCCAGGGTGCCGAGCCGCATGCCGATGCCGAACGTCAGCGTGATGCCGACGCCGAGCAGGCCGAGCATGAACGCCCAGTCCGCGAAGGCGGTGCCGGCCAGGCTGTTCCAGAAGCCCTTGAAGGGACCGTCCGCGCCGAAGGCGAGGAAGCCCTCGGTGGGGCTGCCGCCGTGGATCCAGGCGGCCGGACCGAAGCGGTCGAGGACGCCGGACTGGTTGTAGCCGGTGTGGTAGCCGAGCGCGAGCAGCTTGTCGAAGAAGGCCCACAGGAACGTGAGGCCGAAGGCGATGCGGAGCGCCGCGAGGGCGCGGCGCGCGGCCGGGCCGGCGCCGGCTCCGGCTCCGGCTGTCTCGTCGTGGTGGTCGGCGGTGCTGGGGAGAGGGGTGGCGATGGTGGCCATGGTCGGGCTCCTCCGGTTGGTGGGTGCTTCGAGTGCACCACCGGGGCCGGGGACGACGGCAGGGCCGCAGGTCGCCGTCCGGCGGGCCGAAGGTCCCGCGGCGCTACGCTCCCGGCGTGGGCATGCAAGCGGTGTACGTGCAGGTGGACGAGGAGACCCTCGACCGGCTCGTCGAGCTCGACCCGGACGACCTCCCGGACGCGCTCGACGAGCTGGAGGAACGCGGGGAGCCGACCTATCTCGACAAGGCCTGGGACGGGCTGCACTTCCTGCTCACCGGCGTCAGCGCGTCCTCGCCCCGCGAGGGCGATCCGCTGAGCGAGGCGGTGGTGGGGGTGCACGTCCTCGACGCCGACACGTACGCCGGCTGCACCGAGGCCGACGAGCTCCCCGCCGTCGTCGCGGCGCTCGAGGCGGTCGACGTGGCGGCGCTGCTCGCGGCGGCCGACTTCACGGCGTACGACGCCGCCGGGATCTACCCCCGCACCTGGACGGCGGACGCCGACGGGCTGCGCGCCGAGCTGGCCGAGGCGTTCGCGCTGCTCCACGCGGCGCACCGCGCGGCCCTGGCCGCCGGACGGCACCTCGTGGTCAGCATCCTGTGACCTATCTCGCTTCCCCTGGACCTCAAGTCGAGTTGAGGTTCTAGCCTTCGTTCCGAGCGAAGGGAGACCTCATGACCTACGTCGTCTCGCAGCCCTGCGTGGACCTCAAGGACCGCGCCTGTGTCGACGAGTGCCCCGTGGACTGCATCTACGAGGGGGAGCGGATGCTCTACGTCCACCCCGACGAGTGCGTCGACTGCGGAGCCTGCGAGCCGGTGTGCCCGGTCGAGGCCATCTACTACGAGGACGACCTGCCCGGCGACCAGAAGGTCTACCTGGAGGTCAACACGACCTTCTTCGACACCATCGGCTCCCCAGGCGGCGCCGCCCGCTTCGGGACGGCGCCCGACCACCCGCTCGTCGCCGCGCTGCCGCCCCAGGAGGCGGCGTCGTGACCGCCGGGGGATCGCTGGACGACCGCTTCAAGGCAGGCTTCCGGCGTCACGCCGCCGGTGTGACGATCGTGGTGGGGGAGACCCCGGACGGTCCCGTCGGCGCGACCGTGTCGAGCGTCGCGTCGGTCAGCGCCGACCCGCCGCTGCTGTCGTTCTCACTCGCCCGCACCGGCACGGCAGGCGCCCGGCTCGTCGGCAGCACGGACCTGTCGGTGTTCGTGCTCGGCGCCGGACAGGCCGACCTCGCCACGGCGTACGCGGACCGGCGGGCCGAGCGGTTCACGGCCGAGCAGGGCTGGCGGCGCGGCGCGAACGGGCTGGTGCTGCCCGGCGCCGTCGCGACCTTCCGCGGCCGGCCGGCTCACGTGATCCCCGCGGGCTCGTCATGGCTCGTGCTGCTCGTCGTCGAGGACGTCGAGCTCGGCGCCTCCGCGCCGCCGCTGGTCCACCACGACCGTGCCTACTGGACGCCGGCCCCCGTGCCGGAGACCCGCGCCCAGCGCCCGCTGCGCGTGGTCGAGGGCTGATCCCCGCCCGTCGTACCCACCACCCGAGAGGAACACCCATGCGCTTCTTCGCGCCCACCGTCGAGGTCTCCGCCCACTGCGACCTGCCCTGCGGCGTCTACGACCCCGCCCAGGCCCGCATCGAGGCCGAGTCGGTCAAGGCCGTCATCGCCAAGGCCCTCGACAGCGACGACCCCGACTTCCGCACCCGCGCGATCCTCATCAAGGAGCAGCGCTCCGAGCTGGTCAAGCACCACCTCTGGGTGCTGTGGACCGACTACTTCAAGCCCCCGCACTTCGAGAAGTACCCCCAGCTCCACACGCTGGTCAACGAGGCCACCAAGCTCGCCGGCGCCACCGGCACCAAGGGCACCCTCGACGCGGCCAAGGCCGACGAGCTCCTCGCCAAGATCGACGAGATCGCCGAGATCTTCTGGGCTACCAAGCAGGCCTGAACCCCCCTAGTCAGGCCGGGAACGGCCGGTCCGCGAGCCCCCGACGGCGCGCGGGCCGGCCGTTCGGCGCATCAGGGGAGCTGGTGCGGGTCCGACCTCGGCTGGGCGCCGGGCTCGGTGTCGAGGCGCTCGGGGTCGTGCGCGACCTCCTCGTTGCGCCGGCGGTCGGCCGTGAACGCCCACACCAGGCCCAGGGCGATGAAGGCGACGACGACCACTCCGGCGATGATGGCGAGTGTCTGGCTCATGGAGGCGCAGTACCCGGCGCCGTCGTACCCAGTCGGCCGGTCGCGGCGACACGCCCCCCAAGTCTTGACTCGTTCAAGAAAAGTGGCATGCTGGGGGACATGACCGCGCCCGACTTCCAGCAGCAGCTGCGGGACGTCGCGCTCCGGGTCACCCGGCCGCGGCTTGCCGTCCTCGAGGCGGTGCACGCGTCCCCGCACGCCGACACCGAGAGCCTCATCGCGGCGGCGCGCGCGCTGCTGCCCGACGTCTCCCACCAGGCGGTCTACGACTCGCTCCACACCCTGACCCAGGCCGGCCTGGTGCGCAGCATCAAGCCGGCGGGCTCGGTGGCGCGCTACGAGACCCGGACCGGCGACAACCACCACCACGTGGTCTGCCGGTCGTGCGGCGACATCGCCGACGTCGACTGCGCCGTGGGCCACGTGCCGTGCCTGACCGCCTCCGACTCCCACGGGTTCGTCATCGACGAAGCCGAGGTCATCTACTGGGGCCTCTGCCCCGACTGCTCATCCCGTCCCCTGTAGTTCCCGAAAGGAACCCGATGCCCGAGAGCACCGAACACACCGAACCCCTCGTGACCGAGGAGCCGCAGGATGCGCAGCAGTCCGCGGGCAAGTGCCCGGTCATGCACGGTGGCCTGACCCACCCCACCACCGGCTCGCCGAACCAGCAGTGGTGGCCCAACAAGCTCAACCTCAAGATCCTCGCCAAGAACCCGGCCGTGGCCGACCCGTTCGGTGGCGACTTCGACTACAAGGCCGCCTTCCTCGCGCTCGACCTCGAGGCCGTCAAGGCCGACGTCAAGGCCGTGCTGACCGACTCGAAGGACTTCTGGCCGGCCGACTTCGGCCACTACGGCCCGCTGTTCGTCCGGATGGCGTGGCACGCGGCCGGCACCTACCGGGCCACCGACGGCCGCGGCGGTGCCGGGCACGGCCAGCAGCGCTTCGCGCCGACCAACTCCTGGCCCGACAACGGCAACCTCGACAAGGCCCGCCGGCTGCTCTGGCCGGTCAAGAAGAAGTACGGCAAGTCCCTCTCGTGGGGCGACCTGCTCATCCTCGCCGGCAACGTCGCGCAGGAGGACATGGGCTTCCCGATCTTCGGCTTCGGCGGCGGCCGCCCCGACGTCTGGGAGGCCGACGACGACGTCTACTGGGGTCCCGAGACCGTGTGGCTCGAGGACGAGCGCTACAGCGGTGAGCGCGACCTCGACGACCCGCTCGCCGCGGTCCAGATGGGCCTGATCTACGTCAACCCCGAGGGCCCCAACGGCAACCCCGACCCGCTGGCGTCGGCCGTCGACATCAAGGAGACCTTCGGCCGCATGGGCATGACGGTCGAGGAGACCGTGGCGCTCATCGCCGGTGGGCACACCTTCGGCAAGACCCACGGCAACGGCCCGGCCGAGGCCGTCGGTCCCGAGCCGGAGGCCGCCCCGATCGAGGAGCAGGGCCTGGGCTGGAAGTCCTCGCACGCCTCGGGCAAGGGCATCGACGCCATCACGTCGGGCCTCGAGGTCACCTGGACCTACCACCCGACCCGCTGGGACAACGAGTTCTTCCACATCCTCTTCGCCTACGACTGGGAGCTCTTCGAGTCCCCGGCCGGCGCGAAGCAGTGGCGCCCGAAGAACAACGGCGGTGCCGACCTGGTGCCCGAGTCGTTCGGCGAGGGCAAGCGCGAGCCGCGCATGCTGACCTCCGACCTCGCCCTGCGCGAGGACCCCGAGATGCGCGAGATCTCGCTGCGGTTCAAGGAGGACCAGGACGCCTTCACCGACGCCTACGCCCGCGCGTGGTTCAAGCTGACCCACCGCGACATGGGCCCGAAGTCGCGCTACCTCGGCGCCGACGTCCCGGCCGAGGACTTCGTCTGGCAGGACCCGGTCCCCGCCGGCCGCGAGCTGAGCGACGACCAGGTCGCCGGTCTCAAGAAGGCGATCGCCGCCGCGGGCCTCTCGGTCTCGCAGCTCGTCTCGACGGCGTGGGCCTCCGCGTCGACGTACCGCAGCTCCGACAAGCGCGGTGGCGCCAACGGTGCCCGGATCGCGCTCGAGCCGCAGAAGTCGTGGGCGATCAACCGTCCCGCCGAGCTCGCACCGGTCCTCGCCAAGCTCCAGGAGATCGCGACCGCCCAGGGCGCCTCGCTGGCCGACACGATCGTCATCGCCGGCTCCGTGGGCGTCGAGCAGGCCGCCGCCGCGGCCGGCGTCGACCTCACCGTCACGACCACCACCGGTCGCGGCGACGCCACCCAGGAGCAGACCGACGTCGAGTCGTTCGGCTACCTCGAGCCCAAGGCCGACGGCTTCCGCAACTACCTGCCGAAGTCGAGCAAGTACCCGAGCGAGTTCGCCCTCGTCGACCGCGCCAACCTGCTCGGCGTCAGCGCGCCGGAGCTCACCGTCCTCATCGGCGGCCTCCGCGTGCTCGGCACCAACTGGGACGGCTCGGACCTCGGCGTGCTCACCGACCGCCCGGGCGTGCTGACGAACGACTTCTTCGTCAACCTGCTCGAGCTCGGCACCACGTGGACCGCGACGGACGAGTCCGAGGAGGTCTTCTCGGGCACCACCGAGGACGGCCGCACCTGGACCGGCAGCCGCAACGACCTCGTGTTCGGCTCGAACTCCGAGCTGCGCGCCCTCGCCGAGGTCTACGCCAGCGACGACGCGAACGAGAAGTTCGTCCGCGACTTCGCCGCCGCCTGGACCAAGGTCATGGACGCCGACCGCTGGGACCTGCGCTGAGCATCGCTCCGCACTGATCCACGACGGACCGGAGGCCGTCCCGCACTCGCGGGGCGGCCTCCGGCTGTTTTCGCCCCGCGGAGCGGTTGAGTGCGGGGGCTGCTGGGCGACAGGGCAGGATGGGCCCATGAGCGACGCACCCGACAACAGCGCCATCGCCTACGTCCACGTTCCCGAGAAGCACCGCTACGAGATCCGCGACGGCGAGACGCTCGCCGGGTTCACCCAGTACCGGCTCCCGGACGACGTCCACGTCGACTTCGTGCACACCGAGGTCGACGACGCGTACGGCGGCCGCGGGCTGGCCGGCGGGGTCGTCGAGATGGCCCTGGCAGACGTGCGCGCCCAGGGCAAGCGGATCATCGCGCACTGCCCCTACGTGGCGAAGTGGCTGACCAAGCACCCCGAGTACGACGACATCACCGACCCGGCGGCATGAGCACCCCGCTCTACCTCGACAAGGCCGTCCCCGCGGCGTACGCCGCCGCCACCGACCTGGCCCGCGAGGCGGGCGTCGCGGCGGAGGCGGCGGGGCTCGACCGGCTGCTCGTCGAGCTGGTCAACCTGCGCGTCTCGCAGCTCAACAGCTGCGCGTTCTGCATTGACCTGCACCACCGCCGCGCGGTCCGGGCGGGGGAGTCCGAGCGGCGTCTCGCGGTGCTGCCGGCGTGGTCGGAGACCGGTCTGTTCACCGTGCAGGAGCGGGCCGCGCTGGCGCTCGCCGAGTCGATCACGACGCTGCCCGACGCCGACACCCGCCGTCGTACCGAGGACGACAGCCGCACGGTGCTCGGCGACGGTGCCTTCGCCGCGGTGGCCTGGGTGGCGCTGACGATGAACGCCTTCAACCGGATCTCGATGACGAGCCACCACCCCGTCAGGTAGCGCCCCTCAGGTGATCGTGAGCCCGCCGTCGACGGCGATCGTCTGGCCGGTCAGGTAGCCGGCCGCGTCGGAGGCGAGGAAGACGACGGTGGCGGCGAGCTCGCGGGCGTCGCCCTTGCGGCCGGCCGGGATGCGCGCCTGCTGCTGCTCGAGGTAGCCCGGCGGGTAGTCGTCGGTCATCTCGGAGGCGAAGAAGCCGGGCGCGATCGCGTTGACCCGGATGCCCTTGCGGCCGGTCCACTGCTGGGCCAGGTCGCGGGTCAGGCCGATGATGCCGGCCTTCGACGCGGCGTACGCCGCCTGGGGGAGGCCCGCGGTGGTGATGCCCAGGACCGACGAGATGTTGATGATGCTCGAGCCCGGCTGCATGGTCCGGCCGCAGGCCTGCGCCATCCAGTAGCTGCCGTTGAGGTTGATGTCGATGACCTGGCGGAACTGCTCGGGCGTCTCGCGCGTGGCCGGGACGGCGGTGCCGACGCCCGCGTTGTTGACCAGGATGTCGACTTGGCCCAGCTCGGCGACCGCGGCGTCGACGAGCGCCTGGCAGGACGCCGGGTCGGCGACGTCGGTGGCGACGCAGAGCGCGCGGCGTCCGGCGGCCTCGACCAGGCGGGCCGTGTCGGCGAGCCGGTCGGCGCGCCGGGCGCCGAGGGCGACGTCGGCGCCGGCCTCGGCCAGGGCGCGGGCGAACTCGACGCCGAGCCCGGAGCTCGCGCCGGTGACGACGGCGACCTTGCCGTCGAGTCGGAACAGGTCGGTGACGGTCATGCCCGCACGCTAGCGGCCTCGCTGCCGGGCAGGGGCGGCGGGCGCCGTCCGGCCCGGGATCCGGACCGGACGTGCGGCCGTGCGAGCGAGTACCTAAGGTATGCCTTACCTAATCTTCGAGAGGTTCCCGATGACCCCCCAGTTTCCCCGCCTCCCGTTCCGCGCCGTGCTGACCGGACTGTCGCTGTCCGCGCTCGTCCTGGCCGGCTGCTCGACGGAGGCCGCGACCGACAAGCCGACGGCCGAGAAGCGACAGCAGCTGTTCGACGAGCAGTGCGAGAACACCGTGATCCCGGAGCTCCCCGAGCTGAAGCCCCTCCCGGCGCAGGAGGGCACGAGCAAGGTCACCAGCGAGTTCGGCGACGTCGAGCTGCCGACCCACCCCAAGGCCGCGCTCGGCATGTACACCACCGACGTCGACATGCTGATCTGGCTGCGCTACCCGCTCGCGTCGAGCCAGCCGATCCGCGGCGACGGCTACAAGACGTTCCCGTGCTTCTTCCCCTACGACCCGCTCGAGGGGGTCAGCACGTTCGGCAACTTCCCCGACTACGACTTCGAGTCGATCCTGCTGGCCGAGCCCGACATGATCCTCAACGGCCTGGGCTACGACAAGAAGGTCGTCAAGCGGCTGCCCGAGATCGCGCCGACCTACAGCGTCAACGCGTTCGACGGCAAGAGCTGGCTCGGCCACTTCGAGGAGACCGCCGAGGCCCTCGGCCGCACCGAGTACTTCGACGCCTGGCGTCAGCTGTACGACGAGCGCCTGGCCGAGGTGCGCAAGGAGATCGGCGACACCGCGGGCATCGTGGTCGCGCCGGTCGGCGTCTGGGAGGGCAAGGTGCAGACCGGCTGCTACTCCGGCGTGGAGTGCCAGGTCTTCGACGACCTGGGCCTCACCATCGCCGACTCGTCGTTGGCCAACGACCGCGAGGGCGAGGCTCTCAGCGGCGAGCAGGTCGGCAAGCTCGAGGACGTCGACTACGCCTTCTCCGGCAAGGGCCTGGGCCCCGAGGGCCAGGCCGACTTCGACAAGAGCCTCGCCGAGCTCGACAAGAACGCGCTGTGGGGTCAGCTCGACTTCGTCAAGGAGGGCCACATCGTCACCTCCGAGATGGAGATGACCTACGGCTCGCCGAGCGGCCAGCTCGCGTTCCTCGAGGTCGTCCGCCGGGCCCTGGGCAAGGAGGCCGACAAGTGAGCGCGACCGAGACGATGACCGTCCACCACGCCGAGGTGGTCGCCGCGAGCGACCTCAGCGCGGGCATGCGCCGCGTGGTCTTCGGCGGCGAGGGTCTGGCCGGCTACCGGACGACCGGCGTCGGCGACGAGTACATCCGGCTGCTGTTCCCGGTCGACCCGGCCGGCCGCCCGGACCTGCCCGGCGTGATCGACGGCAACCTCGACTACGGCTCGATCGACACCGACCAGCTGCGCACCTACACGGTCCGCGACTGGAACGCCGACCTGGGCCACCTCACTGTCGACTTCGTCGTGCACGAGGGCGGCGTCGCGGCGACGTGGGCGCGCCAGGCCGCACCGGGGCAGGTGATCGGGCTCAACAGCCCGACCTCCCTCTACGCGCCGCCGGAGGGCCTGGACTGGCAGGTGCTCGTCGCCGACTACGCCGGCCTGCCCGCCGCCGTCCGGCTGGTGGAGACCACGCCGGACGTGCGGACCCGGCTCGTGCTCGAGGTCCCCGACGCGTCGTTCGAGCTGCCCGTTCCGGAGCGCGCGAACCTCGACGTGGTCTGGATCCACGGCGGCAACGGTCACGCGCCGAGCCGGCTCGAGGAGGTCGTCCGCTCGCTGCCGCGCCCCGAGGGCGTCGGCTACGTGTGGGTCGCGGGGGAGTCGAAGGTGCTGCGCGGGGTGCGCAAGTACCTGCGCCAGGAGCTGCGCCTGCCCGCGACCTCGTACAAGACCGTCGGCTACTGGATCGAGGACGCCGAGCGCTGGCGCGAGCGCTACGACGCGCTCGACGACGCGACCCGCGCCACCCTCGACGCGATCTGGGAGCAGGAGGGCAGCGAGGAGGAGCTGGAGGACCGCTACGAGGCGCGGCTCGCCGAGCTCGGGCTGTGAGGACCGACCTCCGTGGCATCCGCTGGGCCCTGCTCGCGCTGGGTCTCCTCGTCGTCGCCAGCCTGCTCCTCGGCTCGCGGCCGCTGGCCGTCATCGACGTCGGCGAGGCGTTCTTCCGCGACAACGGCGACCCGCGCACGATCGTGGTCGACCAGCGGATCCCGCGGACCGTCCTCGCGCTGCTGGTCGGGCTGTCGCTCGGCCTGGCCGGCGCGCTCATGCAGGGGATGACCCGCAACCCGCTCGCCGACCCCGGGCTGCTCGGGGTCGGCGCGGGCGCGGCGTTCGCGATCGCGCTCGGCGCGCTGCTCGTCCCGGGCGCGAGCAGCGGGACCACGGTCTGGTTCGCGTTCGCCGGGGCCGGGCTGACCACGCTGGTCGTCTACGTGATCGGCAACCTCGGTGGGCGCGGGCGCTCGCCGGCCACGCTGGTGCTGACCGGCATGGCCGTCGGCGCCGTGCTGGCCGGGCTGACCCAGCTCATCGTGCTGTTCGAGCAGCGCGCGTTCTCCGCGGCCCGCTCGTTCGGCGCGGGCTCGCTCGAGGGCACCGACTGGACGCTCGTCCGCCAGGTCGCGCCCTTCCTCGTCGTGGGCGTCGTGCTCGCCGCCTTCGCGGCGCGCGGGCTCAACGCGCTCGCGCTCGGCGACGACGTCGCGGCCGCGCTCGGCGTGCACCCGTGGCTGGTGCGCGCGCTCGTCGTCGTCGGCGTCACCGTGCTCTGCGGTGCCGCGACCGCCGCGGCCGGCGTGATCTGGTTCGTCGGCATGATGGTCCCGCACGTCGCGCGCTGGATCACCGGCCCGGACCAGCGCCGGATCCTCGCCTGGTCGGCGGCCCTGGGCGCGCTGCTCATGGTCGCTGCCGACGTCGTCGGGCGGGTCGTCGTCATCCCCGACGAGGTCCCCGCGGGCGTGGTCACCGCCCTGATCGGCGCCCCGGTCCTGATCGGCCTGGTCCGGCGCCGGACGGCGAGCGCGCTGTGAACGTCCAGGTGCGCCTGGGCGGCGCCGTCTCGCTGAGGTTCCCGCTGCGGACCCTCGTCATCACCCTGGTCCTCGTCGTCGTCGCGCTCGCCGGAGCGGTGGCCGGCCTCGCCTACGGCAAGGTCCAGGTCTCCGCGGTCGACGTGGTCCGGACGATCCTCGGCCAGACCACGCCCGCGCTCGAGACCGTCATCACCGAGTGGCGGCTGCCGCGGGTGCTCCTCGGCCTGCTGCTCGGTGCCGCGCTCGGCGTCGCCGGCGCGATCTTCCAGTCGCTGACCCGCAACCCGCTCGGCAGCCCCGACATCATCGGCTTCGACGCGGGCGCGTACGCCGGCGCGGTGCTCACCATCGTGATCGTCGGCTCGACCGCGCTGGTGCTGCCCGGCGCGCTGATCGGCGGCATCGCCACCGCGCTCGTCGTCTACCTGCTGGCCTACCGCCGCGGGATGCACGGCTTCCGGCTCATCATCGTCGGCATCGGCGTCACCGCGATGCTCGGCTCCGTGACGACGTACCTGCTGCTCAAGGCGCCGATCCAGATCGCCCAGATGGCCGCGATCTGGGGTGCGGGCAGCCTCAACGGCCTGGCCTGGCCCGAGGTCCGCCTCGCTGTCGTCGGCATCGCCGCCGGTCTCGCCGTCCTGCTGTGCTTCGGCCGCGGGCTCGCCGCACTCGAGCTCGGCGACGACGCCGCCGCGGCCCTCGGCGTCCCCGTCGAGCGGACCCGGCTCGGGCTGCTCGTCGGCGGCACCATGCTCACCGCGACCGTCACCGCGGTCGCCGGCCCCATCACGTTCGTCGCCCTCGCGGCACCTCAGCTGGCCCGCCGGCTCACCCGCTCGGCGGGAGTCCGTAGGGTGCCGTCCGCGGCCATGGGTGCCTGCCTCGTCGTCGTTGCCGACTTCGTCGCGCAGCACGCCTTCCCCGCGCTGGTCCCGGTCGGTCTCGTGACGATCGTGGCCGGCGGCGCCTACCTCGTCTGGGTGCTTCTCGTCCAGGCACGCAAGGAGATCCGATGACCCTCGAAGCACAGGACCTGACGTTCGGCTACGCCGGACGCCCGATCGGCGAGCACGTCGACCTCACCATCGAGGAGGGATCCTTCACGGTCATCGTGGGGCCCAACGCGTGCGGCAAGTCGACGCTGCTGCGCGCCCTCTCGCGGCTGCTCAAGCCGTCCGGCGGGCAGGTCCTGCTCGACGGCAAGCTGATCAGCAGCCTCAGCTCCAAGCAGGTCGCCCGGCGGCTCGGGCTGCTGCCGCAGACCGCGCTCGCGCCCGAGGGGATCACGGTCGCCGACCTGGTCGCCCGTGGCCGGCACCCGTACCAGTCGGCACTGCGGCAGTGGTCGCGGGAGGACGAGGCCGCCGTCCACGAGGCCCTCGACGCCACCGGGACGACGGACCTGGCCGACCGCCTCGTCGAGGAGCTCTCCGGCGGCCAGCGGCAGCGGGTCTGGATCGCGATGGTCCTCGCGCAGCAGACCGGGCTCCTGCTGCTCGACGAGCCCACTACCTTCCTCGACATCGCCCACCAGATCGAGCTGATGGAGCTGCTCACCCGGCTCAACCGCGAGGGCCGGACCGTCGTCGCCGTGCTCCACGACCTCAACCAGGCCGCCCGCTACGGCAGCCGGATCGTCGCGATGCGCGACGGCGCCATCGTGGCGGAGGGGCACCCGGCCGACGTCGTCACGTCCGCGACGATCGAGCAGGTCTTCGACCTGCCGTGCAAGGTGATCGAGGACCCGGTGTCCGGCGCCCCGCTCGTGCTGCCGCTGGGCGGCCTCCATGGCTGAGCCCACCCCTGCGGCCCCCACCTCCGGCGGGCTGCTCCGGGACGCGATCACGGCCCAGCCGTGGCGGGTCACCCTCGCGACCGTCTGCGCGATCGGCCACCAGGCCGGCGAGGCGATGGTGCCGGTCGTCGTCGGCCTCGCGCTCGACCGCGGTGTCAGCGCCCGCGACGACCAGGCGCTGGTGCGCTGGCTGCTCGTGCTCGCGGTGACGTTCGCGGTGCTGTCGTTCTCCTACCGCTGCTTCGACCGGACGGCGACCCGGGTGGCTGCCGACGCCGAGGTCGCCCTGCGCGGCCGGGTCGCGGCGCACCTGCTCGACGTCCGCGGGATCGGCCCCCACGAGAACGGCTCGGGCGGCCTCGCCGAGGTCGCGTCGTCCGACGTGCGCACGGTCGCCGAGAGCTCGAGCGTGCTGCAGATGTTCGCGGCCGGCCTGGCCGGGATGCTCGTCGCCGTCGTCGCGCTGCTGCGGATCCACCCGGTCGTCGGCCTGGTCGTCGTGGTGGGCGTGGTCGTCGTGACGTTCCTCCTGCACCGCGCCTCGGTGCTCCTCGAGCGCCGGGTCGTCGCCGACCGCCAGGCCAGCGCCGAGGCCGCCGACGCCGCGGCCGACCTGCTCACCGGGCTCCGGGTGCTCAAGGGCCTGTCCGCCGAGGACGCCGCGGGACGCCGGTTCCGGCTCGTCAGCGGGCACGCCCTGCGTGCCGCCCTCCGCAGCGCCCGCGCGGGTGCCGGCTTCGAGGCACTTGCGGCGCTCGCCCCAGCGCTGCTCGTCGCCGCCACCGTGGCCGTCGCCGGCGGGCTCGCGCTCGACGGCCGGATCAGCCTGGGCGCCCTCGTCGCCGCCCTCGGCCTGGCCCAGTTCCTGTCCGGACCGCTGCAGATGGTCGCCTACACGTTCGCCGAGCTGGCCACGGTCCGGGCCGCGGCGATCCGGGTCGCGGGCGTGCTCGCGACCGCCCCACCGTCGTACGGCGGCGCACCGCTGCCCGACCCGCCCGGGCCCCTCCACGTGGACGGCCGGGTCGTCGACCTGCCCGGCCGCGCGCTCCGGCTGCGCCCCGGCGTGGTGACCGGCGTCGTCGGCCGTCCCGAGCAGCTCGAGCGGCTCGCCGCCGCGCTCACCGGCGAGCCCCGCCCGCACGGCGACCTGGTCCGCCTCGACGACGTGGCGCTCAGCGCCGCCGAGCCGACCGCGCTGCGCCGCACCGTCGTCGTCGCGCCGCACGATGCGCGACTCTTCACGGGCACCCTGGCGGCCAACGTCGACGGCACCGACCGGGCTGCCGACGCCGTCGCGGCCGCCATCGACGCGGCCGCGGTGCGCGACGTCCTCGACGTGATCCCCGGTGGCCTCGACGCCCAGGTCGGCGAGGGCGGTCACCTGCTCTCCGGCGGCCAGCGGCAGCGGGTCGGCCTGGCCCGCGCACTGGCCCTCGACCCACCCGTGCTCGTGCTCCACGAGCCGACCAGCGCCGTCGACTCGGTCACCGAGGCGCTCATCGCCTCGCGCCTGGTCGCGCTCCGCGCCGACCGGACCACCGTCGTGCTCACCACCAGCCCGGTGCTGCTCGACGCCTGCACCGAGGTGGTGTGGCTCGACGGCGACGTCGTCGTCGGCCGCCACCACACCCTGCTCGACCACGCCGGCTACGCCGCGGCGGTGCTGCGATGAGCGCCCTGATCGGGATCGGCTCCGGCCGGGCCACGCTGCGCGAGCTGCGCCGGGTGCTCCGCCCGCGCGCCGGCCTCGCGGCCGGCGCCGTGGTGATGATGGTCGTCGCGGCGGCGGCCGGGATCGCCGTCCCGGTCGTCATCGGCCGCGTGGTCGACCGGGTGCTCGCGCCCGGCGCCGACGGCGGCTCGCTGACCGGTCCGGTCCTCGCCCTCGTCGGGCTGGCGGCGCTCGCGGGTGTCGCCGGGCTCGTCGCCGAGCTGCTCATCGCCCAGGTGGGCGAGCCCGCCGTCGCGCAGCTGCGCGAGGACGTGCTCGACCACGCGCTCCACCTCGACTACGGCGTCGTCGAGGACTCCGGCACCGGCGACCTGCTCGCCCGGGTCAGCCAGGACGTCCGTGCGCTCGCCGAGGTCGTCCGCGCCGTGCTGAGCCGCTTCGGCGGGGCCGCCGTGACGCTGGTGCTCAGCGTGGTCGGGCTCGCGTTCGTCGACTACCGGTTCGCGCTGGCCGCGCTGCTCGCCGTACCGATCCAGGTGGGGGCGACGCGCGGCTACCTGCGCCTGGCCGGCCCGACCTACCGACGGCTCGCCACCGCCGAGGGCGCCGAGGTGCAGCAGATCCTCGAGTCGGTGCAGGCCAGCGGCACGGTTCGCGCGTTCGGCCTGGGGGAGCGGCACCGCGGGATCATCCGTGAGCGCGCGCTCGCCACCAGGGCGCTGCGCCTCGACGCGGTGGTCATGCGGACCACCTTCTTCCAGCGCCTCAACCTCGCCGAGTACGTCGGCACCACCGCGATCCTCGTCGTCGGCGGGTGGCTGGTGACCCGCGACGCGGTGACCGCGGGCGACGCGACCGCGGCCGCGCTGATGTTCATCCGCCTCTTCAACCCGATCAACATCGTGCTCGCCCTGCTCGAGGAGGTGCAGTCCGCCGCGGCGGGCCTCGGCCGCCTGGTCGGCGTCCTCGAGGCGCCGCGCCGCGTCGTGCCCGCCGGCAGCGACGCACCCGTCGCCGACCGCTCGGTGCGGTTCGCCGACGTCGGCTTCGGCTACCACCCCGACCACCCGGTCCTGCACGACCTCACCTTCGACGTCGCGCCGGGGGAGCGGCTCGCCGTGGTCGGCGCCAGCGGCGCGGGCAAGTCCACGCTCGGGGCGCTCGTCACCGGGCTGCGGCTGCCTACCAGCGGCGCGGTCTGGCTCGGCGGCGCGACGACGGCGGAGCTGCCGCCCGAGGTGCTGCGCCACTCCGCGGCGCTCATCACCCAGGACGTGCACCTCTTCCGCGGCTCCCTGCGCGACGACCTCCGCCTCGCCGCCCCCGGGGCGAGCGACGACGAGCTCGCCGCCGCGCTCGACCTCGTCGGTGCGCTCGGCTGGGCGACGGCGCTGCCCGAGGGCCTCGACACCACGATCGGGTCCGGCGGCCACGCGCTCACCGCGCTCCAGGCCCAGGAGGTCGCCCTCGCCCGGCTGGTCCTCGCCGACCCGCCGGTCGTCGTCCTCGACGAGGCGACGGCGGAGGCCGGCAGCGCCGGCGCGCGCCAGCTCGAGGAGGCCATCGAGCGCGCCACCGCAGGGCGCACGACGATCATCGTCGCGCACCGGCTCAGCCAGGCCGCACGCTGCGACCGGGTCGCCGTCATGGAGCACGGCCGGCTCGTCGAGCTCGACACCCCGGAGGCGCTGCGCGCGGCCGGCGGACCCTACGCCCGGCTCTGGGCGGCGTGGGCCCGCGGTGCGGACGCGAGGCAGGGGGCAGGGGAGGAGTAGGATGGCCGGGTGCGGATGACCCTGCTTCTTACCTAGCCGCGTCGGCGACCAGACCGGTCGACGCGGCGGCCCCTCCCTGGCGAGGGGCTTTTGCATGTCCAGGGCAGAGACGAGAGAGCTGAGATGAGCGAGAACGACGGCCACCACGAGGTCCACTACGACGTGCACGCGGTCGAGGAGAAGTGGCTCCCGGTCTGGGAGGCGCTCGACCCCTTCCGCGCCGACGACGCCGTCGTCCTCTCGGGGGAGCGCGAGAAGCGCTACGCGCTGACGATGTTCCCCTACCCGAGCGGCGACCTGCACATGGGTCACGCCGAGGTGCTGGCCATCCACGACGTCATCTCGCGCTACTGGCGGCTGCGCGGCTACGAGGTGCTCAACCCGATGGGCTGGGACTCGTTCGGGCTGCCCGCCGAGAACGCCGCCATCAAGAACGACGAGCACCCGGCGACGTACACCTACGCCAACATCGAGACCCAGTTCGCCTCGATGAAGCGCTACGGCGTGAGCTTCGACTGGTCGCGCCGGCTGCACACCTCGGACCCCGAGTACTACAAGTGGACCCAGTGGCTGTTCCTGAAGTTCCGCGAGAAGGGCCTGGCCTACCGCAAGAACTCGCCGGTCAACTGGTGCCCCAACGACCAGACCGTGCTGGCCAACGAGCAGGTGCTGGCCGACGGCACCTGCGAGCGCTGCGGCGCCGTCGTCACCAAGCGTGAGCTGACCCAGTGGTACTTCAAGACCACCGAGTACGCCCAGGAGCTGTACGACTGCCTCGACGACCTGCAGGGCTCGTGGATCGGCAAGGTCGTCAACGCCCAGCGCAACTGGATCGGCCGCTCCGAGGGTGCCCACGTCACCTTCGAGGTCGAGAACCACGAGCCGGTCACCGTGTTCACGACCCGTCCCGACACCCTGTTCGGGACGACGTTCATGGTCGTCGCCGTCGACGCCAAGCTGGCCGACGAGCTGGTCACCGACGAGCACCGTGCCGACTTCGAGGCCTACCGCGACGAGATCCGCAAGGCCAGCGACATCGACCGGCTGGCCACGGACCGGCCCAAGACCGGCGTCTTCCTCGGCGTCCACGCGACCAACCCGCTGACCGGTGAGAAGCTGCCGGTGTGGGCGACCGACTACGTGCTGGCCGACTACGGCACCGGCGCGGTCATGGGCGTGCCCGGCGGCGACCAGCGCGACTGGGAGTTCGCCACCAAGTTCGGCCTGCCCATCGTGCGTACCACCCAGCCGCCCGCCGACTGGGACGGCGAGGCGTTCGCGGGTGAGGGCCCGGCGATCAACTCGCCCGCCGCGGGCGTGACGTCCGGCCTCGACATCAACGGGCTGCCGGTCGCCGAGGCCAAGAGCGCGACCATCGCCTACCTGTCCGCGCAGGGCAGTGGCGACGGCACGGTCAACTTCCGCCTGCGCGACTGGCTGCTGTCGCGCCAGCGCTACTGGGGCGCGCCCATCCCGATCATCCACTGCCCGGTCGACGGCGAGGTCCCGGTCCCCGAGGACCAGCTGCCCGTCGAGCTGCCCGAGCTGCGCGGCGCCGACCTGAAGCCCAAGGGCACCTCCCCGCTGGGCGCGGCCACCGAGTGGGTCAACGTCAGCTGCCCCCGGTGCGGTGGCCCGGCGACGCGCGACACCGACACGATGGACACCTTCGTCGACTCGTCGTGGTACTTCTTCCGCTACCTGTCGCCCCACGACAGCACCCAGGCGTTCGACCCCGCGCTGGCCGAGGCGTGGGGGCCGATCGACCTCTACATCGGCGGCGACGAGCACGCCGTCCTGCACCTGCTGTACGCGCGGTTCTTCACCAAGGTGCTGCGCGACCTGGGCCTGATCGACTGGGACGAGCCGTTCTCGGCGTACCTGTCGCAGGGCAAGGTCATCAACAACGGCCGCAAGATGAGCAAGTCGCTGGGCAACGGCGTCAGTCTGGGGGGACAACTTGCGGAGTACGGCGTCGACGCGATCCGGCTGACCCTGGTCTTCGCGAGCCCGCCCGAGGACAACGTCGACTGGGCCGACGTCTCGCCGGCCGGCTCGGCGAAGTTCCTGCAGCGTGCCTGGCGCCTGGCCGGCGACGTCACCTCCGCGCCCGGGGTGCCGGCTGCCGACGGCGACGTCGCGCTGCGCAAGGTCACCCACAAGACGGTGCACGAGGCGGCCCACCTGCTGGAGTCCTACCGCTTCAACGTCGTCATCGCCCGCACCATGGAGCTGGTCAACGCCACCCGCAAGGCGATCGACTCGGGCTGCGGCCCGGCCGACCCGGCGGTGCGCGAGGCGACCGAGACCGTCGCGATCCTGCTGTCGCTGGTGGCGCCGTACACGGCCGAGGAGATGTGGGAGCGCCTGGGTCACGAGCCCACCGTCGCCCGCGCCGCCTGGCCCGTCGTCGACCCGGCGCTGCTGGTCGACGACGCGGTCACCGCCGTCGTCCAGATCCAGGGCAAGGTGCGCGCCCGCCTGGAGGTCTCCCCGGACATCTCCGAGGCCGACCTCGAGGCCGCCGCCCTCGCCGACCCCGCCGTCACCAAGGCCATCGACGGCCGCCCCGTCCGGAAGGTCGTCGTCCGCGCCCCCAAGCTCGTCAACATCGTGGTCTGACCCCTCCGCGAAGTGGGCCGGTTGCGGGTCCGAAGTGCGCCGGTTGCGGGTGCGAGAGTTGGTGGATCCTTGCGGGATCACCCTCCGAATGATTGACTGGTCAGTCAATCGACCGGAGGAGCAGCCATGGCCAGAGCCAGCGTGGAGGCCGAGCGCAAGGAGCAGATCCTGGCGGCGGCCTGCGAGGTCGTCTCGGAGATCGGCTTCAAGTCCTTGCGCATCGCCGACGTGGCGAAGCGGGCCGGGACGAGCACCGGGACGGTCCACTACTACTTCGACACCAAGCGCGACCTCATGCACGCGGCCTTCGACTGGAACTTCGAGCAGTCGATGGGCCGGCGCCGCGAGATCCTCGAGAGCGACGCCGCGCCGCGCCAGCGGCTGCGCGACTTCGTCGAGTCGTACCTCCCCGAGGGCGACGCGACCATCGCTGCCTGGCACGTGTGGGCCGAGCTGTGGGTCGAGGCGCTCCACGACCCGGACCTCCAGGAGCTCAACGAGCGCGTGTACGGCGAGTGGCGGCGCGCCGTCGCCGCGATCATCCGCGACGGGCAGGACGCGGGGGAGTTCCGCGACGGCGACGCCGTCATCTTCGCCAACGGGCTGATCGGGATGATCGACGGGCTCAGCCTGCAGGTGCTGCTCGGCTCGCGCAGCATGACGGCGGACCGGATGCGCGCCGTCTGCGAGCAGGTCCTGGAGTGGTTCTTCCTGACCCCCTGACCCGCTCAGGACGACGCCCGCGAGGGGCCGGTGGCACTGCCACCGGCCCCTCGCGGCATTTCTCGGACCCGCAACCAGCGCACTTCGCGCCCGCAAACGGCGCACTTCGCGCCCGCAAGCGGCGCACTTCGGCGGGATTTCTGACTCGCCAGTCGAAATAGGGCGGTGAGACCCTTGACACACCCCCGTGACGCCGATCACTCTGGTGATACATAACTGACGCACCAATCAACTTTGAAAGCCGGGGTCACGATGAAGCGAGTTCTGACGGCGGGAGTGGCGCTGACGGCGGTGCTGGGTCTGGCGGCGTGCGGCGCCGCCGGCGGCAGCGACGACCAGCTGACCGTCGTGATGTGGGGCGGCCAGGACCAGAAGACGCACATCAAGGAGGCGGTGGCGCCCTGGGGCAAGGAGGAGGGCGTCACGATCAAGCAGGACTCCCCGAGCGACTACGCGAAGTTCCGCGCCCAGGTCGAGTCCGGCAAGGTCAGCTGGGACGTCGTCGAGGTCGAGCCGAACTTCGCGCACACCGCCTGCGACAAGGGCTGGGCCGAGAAGATCGACACCAGCCTCGTCGACACGAGCGACCTCAACCCCGAGGAGGTCACCGACTGCGCGATCCCGGTCCTCGAGTACGCCTTCACGATCGGCTACAACACCGAGAAGTTCCCGAAGGCCCACCCCACCACCTGGGCGGAGTTCTTCGACACCAAGAAGTTCCCGGGCAAGCGCGGCTTCTGGAAGTACGCCACCGGCGCGATCTTCGAGGCCGCCCTCCTGGCCGACGGCGTGAAGCCCGACGAGCTCTACCCGCTCGACATCGACCGCGCGTTCAAGAAGCTCGACACGATCAAGGACGACATCGTTTTCTACGAGACCGGCGAGCAGCAGCAGCAGCTCGTCGCCTCGGGTGAGGCGCCGCTGGTCCAGGCCTGGAACGGTCGGATCTACTCCGCCGCCAAGGAGGGCCAGCCGGTCGCCAACGAGTGGAACCAGCACCTGCTGTCGTACGACCAGCTCGTCATCCCCAAGGGCGCGAAGAACGCCGAGAACGCCCAGAAGTGGATGAAGTGGTACGTCGAGCACCCCGAGGCGCAGGCCGGCTACTCCAACGCCACCGCCTACGGCCCGATCACCGAGGCCGCGCTGGAGCACGTCAAGCCCGACGTCCTCAAGGAGCTGCCGACCTCGCCCGACAACGCCCCCAAGCGCGCGGCGATCATCGACTACGCCTACTGGGCCGAGCACTACGACGAGGTGTCCGAGCGGCTGAACGAGTGGGCGGCCAAGTGAGCTCGACCGTCTCCGCGCGGGCACCGCAGCAGAGCAGCACGACCCCCGGCGCCGGGCAGACCCCGGCGCCGGGCCGGCGGCGGCCGCGGATCCTCGACGGCTGGGGGCTGCTGATCGTCCCGCTCGTCGTCTTCCTGCTGGTCGTCTTCGTCGCGCCGCTGGTCACGATCCTGAGCCGCAGCTTCACCGACCCGACCACGGGCCTCGACAACTACCGCGACTTCTTCAGCTCGCCGGTCTACCTCGACGTCCTCGGCAACACCTTCCGGATCTCCGGCCTGGTCACGCTGGTGACCCTGCTGCTGGGCTTCCCCTACGCCTACCTCATGACGCTGGCGCCGCCGTTCTGGCGCGGCGTGATGCTGGTGGCGGTGCTCATCCCGTTCTGGACGAGCCTCCTGGTCCGCACGTTCGCCTGGGTGCTCATGCTCGGCGACACGGGCGTCGTCAACCAGGGCCTGATGTCGCTCGGCCTCATCGACGAGCCGCTCCAGCTGATCCGCAACCAGACCGGCGTCCTGATCGGCATGGTCCAGGTGATGCTGCCCTACGCCGTGCTCCCGATGTTCGCCACGATGCGCCAGATCGACCGCCGGCTCGTCCAGGCCGCGGAGGGCCTCGGCGCCCGTCCCATCTCGGCGTTCTGGCGGGTCTACGCCCCGCTGACCGTGCCCGGCGTGGCCGCGTCGTGCCTGCTGGTCTTCATCTCCTCGATCGGCTTCTACGTGACGCCGGCGCTGCTCGGCGGTCCCAAGGACATGATGATCGGCGAGCTGATCGTGCAGCAGCTCTCGGCCGTCCTGCGCTGGGGCTTCGCCTCGGCCCTCGCCGTCATCCTCCTCGTCGTCACCGGTGTCCTGCTGGTGCTGGTCTCGCGCATCGTCAACATCGGAAAGTTCATGGGAGGCGAGCGGTGAACACCAAGCTCCTCTGCCGCGGTTCCCTCGTGGTGCTGGTCGTGCTGACCGCGCTCTACCTCGTGGCCCCGGTCTTCTTCGTCATCCCGACGTCGTTCAACGACAGCTCCTTCCTCGAGTTCCCGCCGAAGGCGTTCTCGACGCGCTGGTACGAGGCCTACTTCCAGGACCCGGCGTGGATCAACGCCACCCTCAACTCGCTGCAGATCGGCGTCTGGGTCACGATCCTCTCCGTCATCCTCGGTACGGCGGCCGCGCTGGCCATGGTTCGCGGACGCTACCCGGTCAAGGCGCTGGTGAGCGGGCTCGTGCTCGCCCCGGTGCTCGTTCCCTACGTGATCATCGGTCTCGCCGTCTACGCGGTGTTCCTCAAGATCGGCCTCACCCAGTCGATCCTCGGATTCGTCCTGGTGCACACGGCGCTGGCCGTCCCGTTCGTCGTGATCAACGTGAGTGCGGCGCTCGTCAGCTTCGACGAGCGGCTCGAGATGGCCGCGATGAGCCTCGGGGCCAACCGGGTGACGACGTTCCTGCGGATCACGCTGCCGTGCATCGCGCCGAGCGTCGCGGCGGGTGCGCTGTTCGCCTTCATCACCTCGTTCGACGAGGTCGTGACGAGCGTCTTCCTCGCCGGCCCCGACGTCAGCACCCTGCCGGTGCAGATGTGGAGCGGCGTGCGGGTGCAGATCGACCCGACGGTCGCCGCCGTCAGCACGATGCTGCTGCTCGTCACCCTCGCCCTCTTCGCCTCCGCCGGGCTGGTGCGCCTGTTCCGCGCCCGCCGGCTCGCCAAGGTCGCCTGACCACCACCAGGAGCACACTCATGTCCCAGAACACCAGCACCTCCACCAGCACCTCCACCAGCGCGCTCGCCGGCACCGGCGTCTCGATCGACATCCGCAACGTCGTCAAGCGCTACAAGTCGATGACCGCGGTCGACGACGTCTCGCTGTCGATCGAGCCGGGGGAGTTCCTCACCCTGCTCGGCTCCAGCGGCTCGGGGAAGTCGACCCTCCTCAACATCATCGCGGGCTTCATCAGCGCCGACAGCGGCGCGATCGAGGTCGGCGGCAAGGACCTGACGAAGGTGCCGCCGTACCGCCGCGACCTCGGCATGGTCTTCCAGCACTACGCGCTCTTCCCCCACATGTCGGTCTGGGACAACGTCGCGTTCCCGCTCAAGCGACGCCGGATCTCCAAGGCCCAGGTCGCCGAGCGCGTGCAGCGCGCACTCGACGTCGTCGAGCTCGGCCACCTCGGGAAGCGCCGCCCCACGCAGCTCTCCGGCGGTCAGCAGCAGCGCGTCGCCCTGGCCCGCGCGATCGTCTTCCAGCCCCAGGCGCTGCTCATGGACGAGCCGCTCGGCGCGCTCGACAAGCGGCTGCGCGAGCAGCTCCAGCTGGAGATCAAGCGCCTGCACCGCGAGCTCGGCACCACCTTCGTGTTCGTCACCCACGACCAGGAGGAGGCGCTCGCCATGTCCGACCGGATCGCCGTGCTGCGCGACGGCGCGCTCGTCCAGGTCGGGACGCCGGTCGAGCTCTACGAGCGCCCCGCGAGCCGCTACACGGCCGAGTTCCTGGGCGAGTCGAACATCTTCACCGGACGCAACCACGGCGTCGACGAGGGCTCCGCGCTCGTCGTCCGTCCCGAGCACGTGCGGCTCAGCGCGGTCGGCTCCGCGCTGCCCACCGGCCACAACGCCGTCGACGGCGTGGTGCGCGAGGTCGTCTACCTCGGCTCCGGCCTCCGGGTCGAGGTCGCCCTGCCCGACGGGCGCCACCTGATCACCCGCTCCGAGGTCCGCGGAGCGCTCACCCCCAGCCCGGGCCTGCCGGTCGCCGCCCACTGGCACCCCGAGCACGCCCTCGTCGTCCGCGACGACACCGCCGCCTGACCCCCATCCACCCAGAACTGAGGAAGACCCAGATGAGCCACACCATCCGCGACGGCATCGCACTGACCGACGAGCAGCAGGAGTTCGTCGCGCTGGCGCGCGACTTCGCCGAGCGCGAGATCCGGCCCCGGGCCCGCGAGGTCGACGAGGCCGACACCGAGTCGCCGCTCGACCTGTGGCAGAAGGCCGCCCAGATCGGCCTCGCGTCGTACATGCTCCCGGCCGAGTACGGCGGCGGCGGGGTCACCGACCTGGTCACGCAGTGCCTCGTGCAGCAGGAGCTCTGCTACGGCGACGTCGGCATCGGCAACTTCCTCACCTCCAGCGCCTTCTTCGCCGGACCGGTCGAGGCGCTGGGCAACGAGGAGCAGAAGAAGCGCTGGCTGACGCCGCTCACCGGCGACAACCCTCCGGTCACCGCGCTCGCCGTCACCGAGCCGGGCGTCGGCTCCGACTCGGCCGCGCTGCAGACGCGGGCGGTCCGCGAGGGCGACGAGTACGTCCTCAACGGCCAGAAGACGTGGATCTCCAACGCCCCCTACGCGAAGTGGATCATCGTCTTCGCCACCGTCGACGCCTCGCTGCGCTCGCGCGGCATCACCGCGTTCGTCGTCGACCGCGAGACGCCCGGCCTCACCATCGGCCAGCCGATGAAGAAGATGGGCCAGCGCGGCATCGCCAACGCCGAGGTCTTCCTCGACAACGTCCGGGTCCCGCTCGACTGCCGCCTCGGCGAGGAGGGCCAGGGCTTCTACGGCCTGATGCGCACCTTCGACGCCTCGCGCATCCTGATCGGCGCCGGTGCGACCGGCCTCTCGCGCGCCGCGCTCGACCAGTCGACGCAGTACGCGCAGGAGCGCACCCAGTTCGGCAAGCCGATCATCGAGCACCAGGCGGTCGCCTTCCGCCTCGCCGACATGGCGGCCAAGACTGACATCTCGCACCTCGTCACGATGCGCGCCGCGCGTCTCTACGACCAGGGAGAGATGACCGCGATGGAGTCGGCGGTCGCCAAGCTGACGGCGTCCGAGAACACCTCGTGGGTGACCAACGCCGCGCTGTCGATCCACGGTGGCTGGGGCTACAGCCGCGAGTTCCTGCTCGAGAAGTGGGTCCGCGACGCCAAGCTCGAGGAGCTCGAGGAGGGCACCAGCGACATCCAGCGGCTGATCATCTCGCGGGCGGTCTCCGCGCGATGAGCGATCTCTCCGTCTTCTCGGACCCGCGCTCGGTCGCGGTCGTCGGGGCGTCGGCCGATCCCGCCAAGTGGGGCTACTGGCTGGCCCGCGGCGCCCTCCGGGGCGCCGCGCGCCGGCAGGTGCACCTGGTCAACGCCAAGGGGGCGACGATCGAGGGCGCGGCATCCGTCCGCTCGCTCGACGAGCTCGCCGAGGCGCCCGACCTGGTGGTGCTCTGCGCGCCTGCCGCGACCGTCCCCGACGTCGTCGACCAGGCGCTCGCGATGGGCACCAGGGGCTTCCTCGGCATCACCGCCGGGATCGACGCCGCGCACGGCGAGCCGGGCCTGGAGCGCCGGCTGGCCGAGCGGATCCGCGCCGCCGGCGCCCGGATCGTCGGCCCCAACTGCCTCGGCCTGTACGACGCCGCGACCGACCTCGAGCTCGCCTGGGGGACGTTCTCCCCGGGCCGGCTCGCGATCATCTCCCAGTCCGGTCAGCTCGGCCTCGAGCTCGCCGGGCTGGCGGCCCACGAGGGCCTCGGCGTCTCGCGCTTCGTCTCGGTCGGCAACCAGGTCGACGTGACCGCCGCCGAGCTGCTCGACGACCTCGTCGAGCACGAGCAGACCCGCGCGGTCGTGCTCTACCTCGAGAGCTTCACCGACGCCCGCGGCCTCGTCGCGACGATGGCGCGGCTGCGCGAGGCCGGCAAGCCCGTCGTCGTGCTGACCGTCGGCGCGAGCGAGGCCAGCCGGGCCGCGGCGCAGTCCCACACGGGTGCGCTGACCGCGGCCACGGACGTCGTCCGGGCGGCGTGCCGCGCGGCCGGCGCCTCGCTCGTCGACACGCCCGCTCAGGCGGTCGAGCTCGCGCACCTGCTGCTCGGTGGTCCGCTGCCAGCCGGTCGCCGGGTCGCGATCGTCAGCGACAGCGGGGGACAGGGCGCGATCGCGGCCGACACCTTCGCGCGCCACGCGCTGGAGGTGCCGCGTCTCTCCGACGCCACGCGTTCGGCTCTCGCCGGCCTGCTGCCGGCCGCGGCCGCGGTGGCCAACCCCGTCGACCTGGCGGGTGCGGGCGAGCAGGACCTCTCGACGTACGCCAAGGTGGTCGACGTCCTGGCGGAGAGCGGAGAGGTCGACGCGGTGGTCCTCTCGGGCTACTTCGGCTGCTACGGCGCCGACACCCCCGAGCTGGTCGAGCGCGAGCTCGAGGTCGTCGGTGCGCTGGCGGGTGTGGTCGGCGCGCAGCAGCGGCCGGTCCTCGTGCACAGCATGAGCCACGACTCGGTCGCGGTCCGCTCGATGCGCGAGCAGGCCGTGCCCACGCTGCACACGATCGACGCGGTAGCGCGCTCGCTGGAGCTTGCGACGACGATGGCCGAGGACGCTGCCCGCACGGTCCCCGGCGCGGTGGCCGAGCCGACCGCCGAGTCCGGCAAGGCGCTCGACTACCTCGCGGGTCGCGAGCGGGTCGCCGCTGCGGGCGTCGCCTACCCGGGCGCCGCGCCGGTGCGGTCGGTCGACGACCTCCGGGTTGCTGCGGCGGGCCTCAGCGCCCCCTACGTGCTCAAGGCGGGATGGCTGGAGCACAAGACCGAGGTCGGCGGCGTGGCGGTCGGCCTGGCCGACGCGGCGGCCGCCGAGGCGGCGTACGTCGCGATGAGCGGCCGGCTCGGTGAGGGCGACTACGTCCTCGAGGAGATGGACCGGCAGTCCGACACCGTCGAGCTGATCGTCGGCGCCCGCCGAGACGGCTCGTTCGGTCCCGTCGTGCTCGTCGGACTGGGGGGAGTGCAGGCCGAGCTCTACCGCGACGTGCAGGTCGCCCTCGCCCCCGTGGACGACGACGAAGCGCGCCGGATGATCGAGGCGCTGCGTGCCTACCCCCTGCTCGACGGCTGGCGCGGGCGTCCCGCGGTCGACGTCGCCGCGGCGGCCCGCGTGGTCGCGGCGGTGTCGCGCCTGCTGGCCGACGACCCCGACCTCGTCGAGTGCGAGATCAACCCCCTGCGGGTCGGACCCGAGGGCGCGGTCGCGGTCGACGCGCTCGTCCTCGCCGCCGACCACACGATCGAGACGTCAGGAGACGACGCATGAGTGAGTTCGCCGGCAAGGTCGCGCTGGTGACCGGTGGCGGGTCCGGGATCGGCCGCGCCGTCGCGCTGCGGTACGCCGCGGGCGGGGGCGACGTCGTCGTCCTCGGCCGCCGGACCGAGCCGCTGGAGGAGACCGTCCGGATGGCCGAGAAGCACGGCGTGCGCGCGGGATTCGCGAGCTGCGACGTGCGCGACGCCGACGCGGTGACCGCTGCCGTCGACGGCGTCGTGGCCGACTTCGGCCGGATCGACGCCCTCGTCAACAACGCGGCGGGCAACTTCGTCTGTCCCGCCGAGGACCTCTCGCCGGGCGGCTGGCGGGCCGTCGTCGACATCGTCCTCAACGGCACGTTCTACGCCACCCGCGCCGCGGCCCAGCACATGCTGGCGCAGGGGGAGGGCGCGATCCTCAACGTGATCGCGTCGTACGCGTGGCACGGCCACCCGGGCACGGTGCACAGCGCCGCGGCCAAGGGCGGCATCCTCGCGATGACGCGCACGCTCGCGTCGGAGTGGGGGGCGCGCGGCGTCCGCGTCAACTGCATCTCGCCCGGTCCGACCGAGACCGAGGGCGCCGGTGCGGCGCTCTGGCCGACCGAGGCCGACCGGGCCCGCGTGCTCGGCTCGGTCCCCGCAGCCCGCTTCACGACGCCCGAGGAGGTCGCCGAGTCGGCGGCCTTCCTTCTCGACCCGCGCCGGGCCGGCTACATCACCGGCGACGTGCTGAGCGTCGACGGAGGACAGTGGTTGGGCAAGGTCGTCTACGCCGACTCGTCGAAGGGATCCTGATCCATGGCACTCATGACTGGGGGAGAGGCGCTCGTCGCCGCCCTCGCCGCGCACGGGGTCGAGGTCGCGTTCGGCATCCCCGGCACGCACAACCTCGAGATCTACCGGCACCTCCCGGCCCACGGGGTGCGGCACGTGAGCACCCGCCACGAGCAGGGTGCGGGCTACGCCGCCGACGGATACGCCCGTACGACGGGCCGCGTCGGCGTCGCGATCGTCACGAGCGGTCCGGCGCTGCTCAACGCCGCGACCGCCGTCGGCCAGGCCTACTCCGACTCGATCCCGGTGCTCGTGGTCTCGCCGGGGCTGCCGCTGCGGCATCCTGCGACCGGCAACGGCCTGCTGCACGAGACCCGCGACCAGGGTGCCGCCCTGGCCGCGGTCGCGGCGGCGAGCCTGCGCCCGACGAGCGTTGCCGAGATCCCGACCGCGGTGGCCCAGGCGTTCTCGATCATGACGTCGGGTCGCCCGCGGCCGGTGCACCTGGAGGTGCCGCTCGACGTGCTCGAGGAGACGGCCGACGTCGTCCTCGTCGCGCCCGTCGTCGCGGCGCCGCTTGCCGCGCCCGCGGCCTCGATCGCTGCTGCGGCGGGGGTTCTCGACGGCGCGACCGCTCCGCTGCTCGTCGTCGGAGGCGGGGCGCGGGGGGCCGCGCCGCAGGTGCAGGCGCTCGCCGAGCGGCTCGGCGCGCTGGTCGTGTCGACCACCAACGGCAAGGGGGTGCTCGCCGAGGACCACCCGCTGGCCCTGGGCGCCGGCATCCACCTGCCCACGATCAAGGCGCTCGCCGACGAGGCCGACGTGGTCGTGGCGATCGGCACCGAGCTGGCCCCGGCCGACCTCTGGTACGGCCCGCTGCCGGTGACCGGCAAGCTCGTCCGCGTCGACGTCGACCCCGTCGGCATGGTCACCAACGCCGCGCCCGCGGTGGCGGTGCTCGGTGACGCGGCGCTCGCTCTCGACGCGCTGCTCGAGGCGCTGGGTGCGGGGGAGCCGGCCCGGCCGGATGCCGCCGCGTGGCGCGAGCGCAAGGCCAAGGACGCCCAGGCCGAGGGCGCCGAGTGGCTCGAGGTGGTCGCGGCGCTCGCGGCCGCCGTACCGCGCGACGTGGTGATGGCCACCGACAACGCGATGGCCTGCTACCTCGGCACGCTGGCGAACCTCGCGACGCACGGGCCGTCGTCGTACCTGTTCCCGACGGGCTACGGCACGCTCGGCTTCGGCCTGCCCGCGGGCATCGGCGCGAAGGTCGGCAACCCGGACCGCCCGGTCGTCGCGATGCTGGGCGACGGCGGTGTCATGTTCACCGTCGCCGAGCTGGCCACCGCGGCCGAGCTGCGGATCGCGCTCCCCGTCGTGGTCGTCGACAACTCCGGCTACGGCGAGATCCGCAACGAGATGGCCGACCGGGGCGACCCGGTCCACGCGGTGACCTTCCCGGCCCCCGACTTCGCGGCGCTCGGCCGTGCCGTCGGCTGCCTCGGCGTCACCGTCGACCTCGGTGCGGACGGCACGCCGGCCGACCTCACCACCGCCGTTCGCGACGCGCTCGCCGCGGATCGGCCCACCGTGATCCACGTCCGCATGCCCCGGCAGATGCCCGGTGAAGGAGAAGCCCGATGACCGACAGCCTGCTCGAGATCACCTGGACCGACCCGGTCACCGGCCGCAAGGGGTACGTCGTCATCGACACGCTCGTGCGCGGTCTGGCCAGCGGCGGCCTGCGCCTGCGCGAGGGCTGCTCGCTCGCCGAGGTGCGCGGTCTGGCACAGGGGATGACCCGCAAGGAGGCGCTGGTCTACGACCCCGCCGACCGCTACCTCCCGCTGGGCGGCGGGAAGGGCGGGATCGACGTCGACCCCGCCGACCCGCAGGCCACCGAGGTGCTCCACCGCTTCCTCGCCGCGGTGCTGCCGGTCGTCAAGGAGCAGTGGAACACCGGTGAGGATTTCGGTCTGCGCCAGGAGACCATCGACAAGGTCGCGGCCGACCTCGGCCTGCCGTCCACCGTCGAGGCCGTCTTCGCCACGCTGGACGACGCTCCCGCGGCGCGCGAGCGCCTGGCGACGGCCTTCGCCGACATGGTCGGCGGCATCTCGCTCGGCGACCTCGTCGGCGGGTACGGCGTCGCGCAGGCCGCCCTGGTGATGGCCGAGCGCGAGGGCATCGTGGCCGGCGAGGCGACCGCCGTCGTGCAGGGCTTCGGCTCCATCGGTGGCGCCGCTGCGCGCTACCTGGCCGCCGCCGGCGTCAAGGTGGTCGCGGTGGCCGACCGCGAGGGCCTGATCCGCGACGACCGGGGCCTGGACGTCGAGGCGCTGCTCGCCGCGCGCGACGGGCTCGGCGTGATCGCCCGCTCGTCCCTGCCCGAGGGCGTCGAGCTCGGCGACCGCGACGCGTGGCTCGACGTGCCGTGCGACCTGCTCGTGCCGGCCGCGATGTCCTACGTCATCCAGCCCGAGGACGCCGGCCGCGTGCAGGCCCGGATCGTCGTCGAGGGCGCCAACATGCCCACCCTGCCGGAGGCCGAGGCGTCGCTCGTGGCGCGCGGGATCCCCGTCGTACCGGACTTCCTGGCCAACGTGATGACCAACGCCTGGTGGTGGTGGGTCGTCTTCGGTGACGTCGCGCCGACCTCGGCGTCGTCGTTCGCCAAGATCGACGCGGTCATGCGCCGCCTCCTCACCGAGGTCGGCGACGCCGCCGACGCATCGGGCCGCTCCCTGCGCGAGTGCGCGCTCGAGCTCACGGCCCGCAACTCCGCCGCCCTGCGGGAGCGCTTCGGGGTCACGGGGTGACGACGCGGGGTCGCCTCTACCTCGGCGGCCGCTGGCGGACGCCGTACGACGCCGGCAGCCGCGAGGTCGAGAACCCCGCGACGGAGCAGGTGATCGCGCGGGTCGCCGAGGGCGGCCCGCGCGACGTCGACGACGCCGTCGCCGCCGCCCGCGCGGCCTTCCCGGCCTGGGCGGGGGCGCCGGTCGCCGACCGGGTCGACGTCCTGGAGCGCTGGTACGACGAGCTCGCGGGCGCACACGACGAGCTGGTGGCGACCACGGTCGCCGAGGTCGGCGCACCGGTCGCGATCGCCCGGGAGGCCCATGTCGACCTCGGCCTCGCGGTGCTGCGCGGCTACCTCGACGCGGCCAAGGACGTCGCGTGGGAGGAGCAGGTCGGCTCGTCGCTGGTGCTGCGCGAGGCGGCGGGCGTCGCGGCCTGCATCACCCCCTGGAACTATCCCTTCTACCAGGTGCTGGCCAAGCTCGGCGGCGCTCTGGTGGCGGGCTGCACGGTGGTCCTCAAGCCGGCTGAGCTCACCCCGCTCTCGGCGTACCTGCTGGTCGAGGCGGCCGAACGCGCGGGCCTCCCGGCCGGCGTGCTCAACCTCGTGCCGGGGGCCGGCGCGGTCGTGGGGGAGGCGCTGGTCACCCACCCCGACGTGGACGTCGTCTCGTTCACCGGCTCGACGGCCGTGGGAGCCCGGATCACCGCACTCGCCGCACCCGCGGTCAAGCGGGTATGCCTCGAGCTCGGCGGCAAGTCCGCCAGCGTCGTGCTCGACGACGCCGACCTGGTGCCGGCCGTGACGGCCAGCGTGCAGGCGGCGATGCTCAACTCCGGGCAGACCTGCAGCGCGTGGTCGCGGCTGCTCGTCCCCACCTCGGTGCTGGGGGAGGCGACCGAGATCGCGGCCGCCGCGGCCGAGGCGCTCGTGCTCGGCGACCCGCTCGACGAGGACACCTGGCTGGGCCCGGTCGTCTCCGCCGCGCAGCGGGCCACGGTCGCCGGGTTCGTCGACCGGGCGGTCGCCGCGGGGGCGCGTGTCGTCACCGGCGGCTCCGGGCGTCCGCGCGCCGTGGGGCACTTCCACGCAGCGACGGTCCTCACCGATGTCGCGCCCGACGCCGAGGTGGTCCGCGACGAGGTCTTCGGCCCGGTGCTCACGATCCAGGGCCACGACACCGACGCCGACGCGGTCGCGCTGGCCAACGCCACGCCGTACGGCCTGCACGGGGCGGTGTGGTCTGCCGATCCCGCCCGGGCACTGGCGATCGCACGCCGGATGCGCACCGGCCAGGTCGACCTCAACGGCGCGGCCTTCAACCCGGCAGCGCCCTTCGGGGGCTACGGACGCTCGGGCAACGGGCGCGAGCTCGGCCGGTTCGGGATCGAGGAGTTCCTCGAGACCAAGTCGGTCCAGCGGTGACCGTCGCCGCCGTCCGGTACGACGTCCGCACCCGTCGTACCGCGGCGCTGGCCCTCGTCGGCGTCACCGCCGTGTGGGGCTCGACGTTCGGCCTCTCCAAGCACCTGCTCGACCGGCTGCCGGTGGCCGACTACCTCGGCCTGCGCTACCTCGTCGCGGCGATGGTGCTGCTCGTCGTCGCACCGCGCCTGCTGCGCGGTCTCTCCGGTCACACCGTGCGGGTCGGGATCGGGCTCGGCGTGCTCTACGCGGGCGCACAGCTGCTGCAGTTCCACGGGCTGTCGCACACCGCGCCGACCGTCGCTGCCTTCGTCGTGGCGATGTACGTCGTGTTCACGCCGCTCCTCGCCGCCGTCCTTCCCGGGCGCGGGATCGACCGGCTCACGGGCGTCGCCGTCGTGGTCGCCACGACCGGAGTCGCCGTGATGTCGCTGCGGGGGTGGGCGTTCGGCACCGGTGAGGCGCTCACGCTCCTGTCCGCCGTCCTCTACGCCGTGCACATCCTGGCGCTCGGCCGCTGGGCGCGCCCGGGCGAGGCGTTCGCGCTGACGTTCGTGCAGCTCGCCACGATGGGCGTGCTGCTCACCGGGATGGGCGCGAGCGACGGCCTGACCCTGCCCGGACGCGCGGACCTGCCGGCGTTCGTCTACCTCGCCGTGATCGCCGGCGCCGGGACGCTCCTCGTCCAGACCTGGGCGCAAGGACACATCGACTCCGGCCAGGCCGCGGTCCTCATGGTGCTCGAGCCGGTCTGGGCCGCCGTCCTCGGCGCCCTGCTCTGGTCCGAGACGCTCGGCCCGCGCACGCTCGGCGGCGGTGGGCTCATCCTCGTCGCGATGCTCATGGTCGTCGCCCGCCCGGCCGCCGAGCCGGTCCCCGAACCCCCTACGTCCCACGCCTAGGAGACACCTGATGTACGACGTCCTCGTCGTCGGCGGCGGCATCGCCGGCGCGTCGATCGGCCACGAGCTCGCCGCCCGCGGCCGGGCCGTCTGCGTGCTGGAGGCCGAGAACGAGCTGGCCAAGCACACCACCGGCCGCTCGGCCGCGACCTGGATCGGCGGCTACGGGCCGCCCGAGGTGCGCCGGCTGACGCTCGCGAGCCGCCCCTTCCTCGACGACCCGTCCCTCGACGTCGCCGGCCCGCTGCTGACGCCCCAGCCGTGCCTGTACGTCGGAGGTCCCGACTCCTCGGCGGCTGCGGCCGCCGCGATCCCCGGCGCCGTGATCGACGGCGCCGAGGCCGAGCGCCTCAACCCCGCGCTGCGGCCCGGCTGGACCCAGGTCGCGGTGCTCGACGACACCGCCTGCGAGATCGACGTCGCCGGCCTGCACCAGGGCTACCTGCGGGCGTTGCGCGCGGCCGGCGGGATCGTGCGGACCGGTGCCCGGGTCACCGCCGCCGTGCGCGAGGCCGGTCTGTGGCGGATCTCGACGTCGGCCGGCGAAGACGTCGCGGCGCCCGTCGTGGTGGTCGCCGCCGGTGCTTGGGGGGACGAGGTCGGCCGGCTGCTCGGCGCCGCGCCGATCGGCCTGGAGCCGCGGCTGCGCTCGATGTTCGGCTCACCGACCGCCGTACCGATGGCGGGGATGCCGTTCACCTGCGACCTCGACGGCGGCTGGTACTTCCAGGCGGAGGGCGAGCTCGCCCTCTGCTCGCCCGAGGACGCCAGCCCGCACCCGCCCGGCGACCCGAAGCCCGACGAGCTCGAGATCGCCCGCACCATCGAGGCGATCAACGAGGCCACGGTGCTCGGCCTGCGCAGCGTCCGCACGGCGTGGGCCGGGCTGCGCACGTTCGCACCTGGGGGAGAGCCCGTCGCGCGCTACGACGACGACGTCGACGGCGTGTTCTGGTTCGTCGGCCAGGCCGGCTACGGCATCCAGATGGCGCCGGCGCTGGCAGTCGAGGCGGCCGAGCGGCTGGTCGCGGGTCAGCCGGCGTAGGTCGCGTCGGCGAGCGCCGCGGCGAGCGCCTCGAGCTCGGGGCGGCGGTGGGCGTCGTACGGGAAGTCGTGGTACGGGCCGATCTCGCAGATCAGCTTCGCCCGCAGGCGCTTGCCGTCGACCAGCTCCAGACGCGGCCGCTGCCAGACGTGGTAGCGGTGGGAGTCGTTGCGGCCGAACATCTCCAGCACCTGCCCGTCGAAGACCAGCAGCGTGTGGTCGTCCGGCTGCGCGTTGATCGTCGCCATGGCGCGACTCTAGGGGTTGGCCGTGCCTGCCGTCCTCTAGCATCGACCTCCCGAGCGCCGATCCGGGCGCCGATCGAGAGAGGGCAGCGATGGCCGGGGACGCCGACTCGCGACGCCAGCGCATCATCGACGCGACCCTCGACGTCATCCGCGACCACGGCCTGGCCGGGACCCGAACGCACGAGATCGCCCGCCGAGCGGGCGTGAGCTCGGGTCTGCTGCTCTACCACTTCGGCACGCTCGACGGCGTGATCGCCGCCGCGATGCAGGAGTCCGAGGACCGCTACTACCGCAGCCTCGACGCCGAGGTCGGCGCCGGACGCCCTGCCCCCGAGCGGCTCCGCCTGCTGGTCGAGCGCTCGGGCGACGCGTCCGCCGTGGTGTCGGCCTGGACGCTCTGGATGGAGTTCTGGGTCCGTGCGCTGCGCGACCCCGACACCGCCGTCCTCTGCCGGACCCTCGAGTCGCGGTGGCGCGCCGTCCTGCTCGACGTGATCGAGCAGGGAGTGCGCGAGGGAGCGTTCACCGCGCCCGCGCCACAGCTGGCCGTGGTCCGGCTCGCCGCGCTGCTCGACGGGCTGTCGGTCGCCGCGACGCTGGGCGACCGGGAGGTGCCGGTCGAGAAGGTGCCGGACCTGTGGCTCCACGCGGCCGCGCTCGAGCTGGCGTGTGACCCCGCGACGCTCAGCCGGTCCAGCTCGCCAGCACCTCCGCAGCGGCGCGCTCGCCGGACCTGATCGCGCCGTCGATGTAGCCGTTGCCGATCCCGGCGGTCTCCGTGCCCGCCCAGTGCAGCGGCCCGACGGGCTCGCGGCGCCCGCCGGCGTGGGCGAGCCACGTCCCCGGCGTCGGAACGGCGGCGTAGGCGCCCTCGGCCCACAGCTCCTCGGGCCACAGCCGCTCGTGGTACGCCAGCGGCCGCGCCGCCTCCTCGCCCAGCACTCCCAGCACGTCGAGGACCGCCTTCCGTCGCGCCTCGGCGGGCTGGGCCGACCAGGAGCGGTAGTCGTCGCCGTACACGAAAGCGGCGACGACGCCGCGCGAGGCGTCGGCGGGGGAGTTGTCGAAGGTGTAGGCGACCGCGCTGCCGTCGTACGTCGTGAGCTGGCCGGAGAGCCCGCGGGCCCGCCAGAACGGCGTCGCGTAGGTGACGTGCACCTTGGCGACGTCGCCCATCGGGCTGCGGGCGAGCCAGCGGCGGCGCGCGGCCGGGAGCAGGGGGGAGAACGCGATCCGGGCCTGGGCGGGCGGCGTGCCGGTGACGACGACGCGGCGGGCCCGGACCGTTCCGGTTGCGGTGGTCAGCGTGGCGCCGTCGTCGTCCCAGGCGACCGTGGTGACGGGGCTCCTCAGCCGCACCGCGTCGCCCAGCAGCGCTGCCGCGGCCCGGGCCGGTCCGTCGGCGCCGTCGGTGAACCGGCTGTCCTGGGCGCCACCGAGGGTGCCGAGGAGCGGGTCGAGGCCGCCGCCGGCCGCGACGTAGAAGAGCACGTGGAACAGCGAGACCTCGCGCGGCTCGCACGCCCACAGGCCCTGCACCACCAGGCGCATCCGGCGGAGCGCGTCGGGCGAGCCGGTCGTCGCGCGCAGCCAGTCGTCGAACGTGCGGGAGTCCCACTCCGCCAGTGACGCGCAGGCCTCGGGGTGCTCGGGGTCGACCTGCGCGGCGAGTTCGTCGAGGCGGGCCACCAGGTCGTCGTACCCGCGGGCGTCGTGGGCGTCCGGGTGCTCGCCGCTGACGTGGGGGAGCGGGGCCTCGCCGGGCCACAGCTCGAGGTGCGTGCCGGCATCGTAGGTGGGGAAGCGGGCACAGCCGAACCGGTCGGCCCAGCGCAGGAAGGCGGTCTGGGCCGGGCCCACCCACTGGCCGCCGTGGTCGACGAGGACGCCGTCCTCGGCCCGGGTCCAGACCCGGCCGCCGACCCGGTCGCCGGCCTCCAGGACGACGACCTGCCGTCCGGCTGCGGTGAGGTCCAGGGCGGTCGCGAGGCCGGCGTACCCGGCTCCGACGATCGCGACGTCGACGTGCTCCATGGCGGGCTCCTTCGGTGGAAGACGGCTCTTGACAGGTGTGAGCGGCGTCACTGATCCTACCCTGACTGACCATTCAGTCAAGATCTCAGGAGGATCGATGGACGACGAGATGCGCGGCGAGCTCGAGCGCCGGCTGGTGCTGATCGAGGACGCCGGGGGAGCCGAGGCGGCCCTCCCACCGCTGCCCCTCACGGACCTGCTGGCGGCCGTGGCGGGGCTCGTCGTGCTGACCCTCGTGCTGCTGTGGTGGGCCCTGTGAGCGCCGCACCCGAGGCCGCCGTCGCGCCCGGCGAGGACGCGACGCTCAACGAGCTGCCGCTCCTGCGCCGCGAGCGGATCTGGGGGTTCTGGGACTACTCCTCGGTCAACATCGGCCTCGCGATCGCCACCTGGGCGTTCCTCCAAGGGGGAGCGGTCGCGTACTACGTCGGCGCCAAGCAGGCGATCGCCAGCATCGTGATCGGGTACGGCATCAGCGTCCTGCTCGTCTCGCTCGCGCCCTGCCTGCCCTGCGGCCGGTACGGCGTCGAGCAGTTCGTCTCGATGCGCAGCGTGCTGGGGGAGCGCGGGGCCCGCGTGCTCATGGTCGTCATGTCGGCACTGCTCGCCGCGGCGTGGTCCGCCGTCCTCGGGATCATGTGCGGGCACGCGCTCGCCAACGTCACCAACCAGATCTTCGACACCCGGATCTCCAGCGGGGCCGGTGTCGTCAGCATGCTGGCCGTCATGGCGCTCGTCGCGTCCTGGGTGATCGTGGCCCGCGGGCCACGATCGATCGAGCTGGTCAACCGGTTCGTGGCGCCCGGGCTGGTCGTCGTCACGATCGTGATGCTGGCGCTGGTCTTCACCAAGACCAGCTGGTCCGGCCTCGTCGCGACGCCCGCCCTCGCCCCCTGGGGGGACGGCCGCCTCGACTTCATGCTCGCCGTCGAGCTCAACATCGCGGGCGGCTTCGCCTGGTGGCCCAACGTCGGCAACCTGGCCCGGCTGACCCGCACCACCCGCAGCGCCTTCTGGCCCAACGCCCTCGGCCTCTTCCTCGCCTCGGTCGTCGCCGCGATCGTCGGCGTCTTCGCCGCCCTCGCCCTCGGCTCCGAGGACCCGACGCTCTGGATGGTCCCCCTCGGCGGCGCCCTCCTCGGCGTGATCGCCCTCGCCTTCGTCGGGATGGCCAACATCACCAGCGTCGTCGCGCAGAGCTATGCCGCGCTCGTCGCCATCAAGGGCGGTGGTGGTGACACCGTGCGCCGGGTGCCGTGGGGACTGCTCGCCGCGATCATCCTCGCGCCGGCCGCGGTCCTCGTCTTCTTCCCCAACGCCGTCTACGACAACTACGCCCGCTTCGTCTCCTGGGGGGCGATCGCGGTCGCGCCGCTGTGCGCGGTCCAGCTCGTGGACTTCTTCGTGCTGCGCCGCCAGCGGCTCGACGTCCGGGCGCTCCACCTGCCGCACGCCGAGTCCCGCTACGGCTTCGTGCGCGGCTGGAACCCGGTCGCCGTCGTCGCCGTCGCGATGGGCGCCCTGACCTACGTGCTGCTGCTCAACCCGGTCACCTACGAGCCGTCCGGGTGGTTCCTCTACCTCACCGCGTCCCTCCCGGCCTTCGTCGTGGCCGGCGCCGTCCACTACGCCGGGACCCGCGCCGTGCTCGCGCGGCGCGCGGACTGGGGCGGCTACCGATAACCTCGGCGCATGTCGATCGTCGTGGTCACGGACTCCACCTCGACCGTGCCGGCCGAGGTCGCCGAGGCGCGCGGGGTCCGCGTCGTACCGCTCCAGGTGGTCATCGACGACGACGTCTACGACGAAGGGGCCGACGAGGTCACCCCGGAGCGGCTCGCCGTCGCGCTCCGCGAGAAGCGCGCGGTGAGCACCTCCCGGCCCGCCCCCGCCGTCTTCGCCGACCTCTACGCCGAGCTCGCGGCCGACGGCGCGACCGAGATCGTCTCGGTCCACCTCTCCGCCGAGGTGAGCGGGACCTTCGAGTCCGCCCTCGTCGCCTCCCGCAACGCGCCGGTCCCCGTCACCTGCGTCGACACCCGCCAGGTCGGCGTCGCGACCGGGTACGCCGTCGAGTCCGCCCTCGCCGTCGTCGCCGGCGGCGGGACGGCGGCCGAGGCGGCCGCCGCCGCCCGGGCCCGGGCCGAGGCCGCCACCTCGCTCTTCTACGTCAACACCCTCGAGTACCTGCGCCGCGGCGGCCGGGTCGGCGCGGCCGCCGCCGTCTTCGGCGGGGCCCTCGCCGTCAAGCCCCTCCTCGGCATCGTCGACGGCGTCATCGCCCCCCAGGCCAAGGTCCGCACCGCGGCCAAGGCCATCGCCCGGCTCGAGGCCCTCGCCCTCGAGGCCTCCGGCGACGGCCCGGTCGAGGTCTGCGTCGCGCACCTCGCCGCCGAGGAGCGCGCCCTCGCCCTGGCCGAGCGCCTGGTCGAGCAGGTCGGCGACCGCCTCGTCCCCAGCCGCACCGGTGAGGCGGTGCGCTGCGTCGAGCTCGGCGGCGTGCTCGGCGCCCACGTCGGACCGGGCATGCTCGCGATCTGCGTCGCCCCCTTGCCGACGCCCTGACGGGTCACTCCCGCCGCACCCGTCCCACGGACCGCCCCTCTCCCTCCACAGCCGGTCCCCGCCCCGCCGCTCCTCCACAGCCGCGCACCCGCCGCCCCCGGACCTCGTCCCGCCCTGCCTACCGTGCCGCCATGCCCGTCCGCCGCACCCCCGCCACCCCGTCCCCCTCCGACGCCGCCGCCCTCCGGCTCGCGCAGCTCGCCGTGGCGGCGCGGGGCGGTGCTGGTGGCAGCGCCAGTCCCGGCGCCGGCGCCGAGCCGACCGAGGACGACTGGTGGGCCGACCACACCCGCATCGCGGTCCGCCCCGCCGCCGACCCTCCTCCCGCCCCGACCCCACCCGCGGCGCTCCCGCTGCCCGGGCGCCACGCCGCCCGTCGTACCCGGGTCCCGCGCCCGCCCGGGCTGCCCGGGCTGCCGGCCCTCGGGGTGGCCCACCTCGCCGTCGTCGCCCTCGCCGTCGCCCTCGGACTCGCCCTCACCACCTGGTGGGTCGTCCGCGACCGCAGCCGCCCCATCGACCAGGTCGCCCCCGTCGCGGCCCAGCCCACCGGAGCCGCCGCGCCGGTCGAGCCGCTGGTCGCGCTGCCGAGCGGCAGCAGCGCCGGCCCCGGGTCCGGTCCTGGCGCGACCGTGACCTCGGCCAGCGTCACCGTCGACGTCACCGGCAAGGTCCGGCGCCCCGGGATCGTCGTCCTCGACCTCGGCGCCCGGGTCACCGACGCCCTCGAGGCCGCCGGGGGTCCCCGCCGCGGGGTCGACCTCTCCTCGCTCAACCTCGCCCGGGTCCTCGTCGACGGCGAGCAGGTCGTGGTCGGCGGCCCGGCCGTGGCCGCCGCGCCCGGTCCCGGGGTGCCGGGGGCTGTCCCCGGCCTGCCGGGTGCCGGTACCGGCGTCCTGGTCAACCTCAACACCGCCGGCCAGGCCGAGCTCGAGACCCTGCCGCAGGTCGGACCGGTCACCGCCCAGGCCATCCTCGCCTGGCGCACCGAGCACGGCGGCTTCACCCGCGTCGACGAGCTCCTCGAGGTCGACGGCATCGGCGCCAAGACGCTCGAGCGCCTCCTCCCGCACGTGACGGTGTAGGGAGCGACCCCGATGCAGCCACCCCGCTCAGGACGCCCCGAGCAGCGCCCGGTGCAGCACCGCGATCAGCTCGCCGCGGGTGATCATCCCGGCCAGCCGCCCCTCGGCGTCGACCACGGGGACGTTCTTGTAGCCCTCGGTGGTCATCATCGGGACGAGGTCCGCCACGGGGGTGTCCTGGGGGATCGTGGTGACCTCGGTCCGCATGATCGAGTCGACCGTCTCCAGCTCGACGATGTCGCGCGTGAACAGGTCGATGATCGACACCACCCCGATCACCCGCCGCTCGGCATCGATGACCGGCAGCGTCTTCACCTGCCGCTGCACGATCAGGGTCCGCGCCCGGTAGATCGACTCGAACGGGTGGACCACCGCGACGTCGGTGTTCATGATCCGCGCCACCGGGATCGACCCGAGCCGCCGGTCCAGCGCGTGGGTCTCGGCGTCGCGGACGATCGTGACGATGTCCGCCGGCAGGACGTCGAGCCGGTCGGCGAGCCGCTTCATCGCCTCCTCCACGTCGGGGGTGGTGATGCCGAGCGCGGCCGCGGCCGGGCCCGCCGGCGCGGCCGGCGCCGGGCGGTGGGGGTAGCGGCGCCCGCTCAGGTTGTTCACCGCCACCGCGACGAGCAGCAGCACCACCGTGTTGACGGCGACCGGCGAGAGGACGAACAGCGGTCCCTGCTCGTCGATGGCGGGGGTCGCGGTCGCCGCCAGCAGCGCGCACGCGCCACCGGGCGGGTGCAGGCAGCCGAGCAGCATCATCACCCCGATGGCGGCGCCGACGCCGACGGCCGCCGCGACGAGCACGTCGCCGAAGGCCGCGTGTGCGCCCAGCCCCACCGCGGTCGAGATCAGGTTGCCGCCGAGCACCGGCCACGGCTGCGCGAGCGGACTCGCCGGGACGGCGAACAGCAGCACCGCGCACGCGCCCATCGGCGCGACGATGAACGGCAGCAGCTCGGGGCCGCCCGGGACGGCCCGGGCGGTGGCGCCCGCGACCGCGATGCCGAGCAGGGCGCCGAGCGCCCCGCGCGCGAGCTCGGGAGCTTGGTAGCGGGTCACCCGCGGAACCCTAGCCACGACTTCCGGATGCCGCTGCTCGGTGCGGCGGTGTGGCTCGGCGCGATCGCCGCCACCGAGCTCGGCGGCGCCGCCTACCTGGTGGTGCTGGCGCTGGCCCTGCTCCTGGTCCTCGTGCAGCGCGGTCGGTCCGTCTCCGTGGGGCAGCGCCGCCTCTTCGCGGTGCTCGTCCTGCTCGCGACCACGGCCGTGACCGCGACCCTGCTGCGCCACGACGCCGTGCGCGGCTCGCCGGTGCAGGCGCTCGCCCAGCAGCGGGCGACCGCGGAGGTCGTCGCCACCGTGATCTCCGACCCGCGGGTGGTGGCCACGCGCGCGGGCCGACAGGCCGTCGTACGGCTTCGGGTGCGGGAGGTGACCTCCCGCCGGCACCGGCTGCAGATCGGCGGCACCGTCGTCGTCATCGGCGACCCTGTCTGGACCCGCGTCGCCCTCGGCGAGCGGATCCGCACCGTGGGCCGGCTCGCGCCGGCCGACGACCCGGACACCCTCGCCCTGCTGACCGACGTCCGGGCGCCCCGGCGGCTGTCCGCGGCGAGCCCGTGGTGGCGGGCGTCCAGTGCGCTGCGCGCCTCGATCCGCGACGCCCTCGCGCACCGGCCGCCAGCGCAGGCCGGGCTCGTCCCGGCCCTGGTCGACGGCGACGACGCGGGTCTGCCCGCCCAGCTCGAGGACGACTTCCGCACCACCGGGCTCACCCACCTGACCGCCGTCAGCGGGACCAACCTGACCCTGGTCGTCGGGGCGCTCCTGCTGGTCGCTCGGGGTGCCCGGGTCCGGCGCCGCGGGCTGGTCGTGGTCGGCCTGCTCGGGATCGCCGGCTTCGTGCTGCTGGCCCGGACCGAGCCGAGCGTCCTCCGCGCCGCCGTGATGGGCGGGGTCGGGCTGTTCGCCTTCCGTCTCGACGGACAGCGCCGGGGTCTGCGCGCGCTCGGCGTCGCGGTGGCCGTCCTGGTGCTGGTCCAGCCGAGCCTCGCCCGGTCGCCCGGGTTCGCGCTGTCGGTGCTCGCCACCGGGGGCATCGTCCTGCTCGGCCCGCCGCTCTCCGCGGCGCTCGGACGGTGGCTGCCCGGCGTCCTGGCCATGGCGATCGCGGTGCCCACGGCCGCGCAGCTCGCGTGCACGCCGGTCATCGCGGTGCTCTCGGGTCAGGTCAGCCTCGTGGCCGTCGTGGCGAACCTGCTCGCCGCACCGCTCGTCGCGCCCGCCACCGTCCTCGGCCTGCTCGGTGGCCTCGTCGGACTGGTCTGGCCCGCCGGCGGCCGTCTCGCCGGTACGGCAGCCGCGTGGTGCGTCGCCGGCCTGGTCGAGATCGCCGAGCGCGGGGCGGACCTGCCGGGTGCGGCGCTCGGCTGGGGGAGCGGTCCGCTCGCGATCGGGCTCCTGGTGGTGCTCTGCCTCGCGCTGGCGCTCGCCCTGCCGGTGCTCGTCCGTCGTCCGCTCGTCGGCGTCGGCCTCGCGGTGCTGCTCCTCGTGGTCGTGCTCGGCGTCCCCGGACGCTTCTGGTCGCGGGCCGGCCCCTGGCCACCTCCGGGCTGGATCCTGGTCGCCTGCGACGTCGGCCAGGGCGACGCCCTCGTCCTGCACGTCGGTCCCCACGCCGCGGTCGTGGTGGATGCCGGCCCGGACCCGGACGCCGTCGACGACTGCCTCGACCGCCTGGACGTCGACCAGGTCCCGCTCGTGGTCCTCACCCACTTCCACGCCGACCACGTCGACGGCCTTGCGGGGGTCCTCGACGACCGCCGGGTCGGCGCGGTCGAGACCACCTCGGTCCGCGACCCACCCGGCGGCGCCGACCTCGTCGACCGTGCCGCCGGTGCCGCGGGCGTCCCCGTCACGACGGCGCCCTTCGGCAGCACCCGCCGGATCGGTGCCGCGACGGTCCAGGTGCTCCACCCGGAGCCGCCGCCACCCCGGCCCCCGCCGGCGGGCACGGCTGGGCCCACCTCCGGGCCCGCGCCTGGGCCTGCGCCTGGGCCTGCGCCTGCGCCCGACGCCGCCGCTGACCCAGACACCGGCGACGGCAGCACCGCCAACGACGCCAGCGTGGTGCTGCTCGTCGAGATCGCGGGTGTGCGGATCCTGCTGACCGGCGACCTCGAGCCACCCGGGCAGGCCGCGGTGGCCCGGCTGGTCCGCGGGCTCGACGTGGACGTCCTCAAGGTCCCGCACCACGGCAGCGCCCACCAGGACCGCGCCTGGCTCACCTCCCTGCGCCCGGAGGTCGCGCTGGTCTCGGTCGGCGCCGGCAACGACTACGGGCACCCCTCGCCCGACGTCGTCCAGGCGCTGGAGCGGGCGGGCGCGGACGTCCGCCGGACCGACCGCGACGGCGACATCGCCGTCGTCGCCCCCGGCGGCGGCCGGGTCGCGGTGGCCACCCGGAGGTGATGTCGTTGCCGTGTGGGAAGGTGAGCGCATGCGGGCCGAGGACGTGCTGGGACGAGTCACGCTGGTCACCGGCAAGGAGGAGTTCCTCGGCGCGCGCACGGTCGACGAGGTCAAGGCGACGGTCCGTGGCTACGACGCCGAGGCGGAGTTCGCCGAGAGCACCGCCTCCGACCTGACCCTGGCCACGCTGGGCGAGATGTCCGCGCCCTCGCTGTTCTCGGCGGTGCGCTGCGTGGTGGTCCGCGGGCTCGAGAACCTGCCCGACGAGTCCGTCGAGGGGCTGCTCGGCTACGCCGCGGCGCCGGTCGACGACGTCGCGCTCGTCCTCGTGCACGGCGGCGGCCAGAAGGGCAGCGGCGTGCTGACCAAGCTCCGCAAGCTCGCGGCCGTGACCGAGCACAAGTCCGAGGAGCTCAAGCCCTCCGAGTTCGCCGGCTTCGTCGCCCACGAGGTACGCCGCCACGGCGGCTCCTCGATCGACCGCGAGGCCGCCGACGTCCTGATCGAGGCGATCGGGCGCGACCTGCGCTCCCTGGCCGGGGCGGCTCACCAGCTGACCAACGACTTCCCGGGCGAGCGGATCGGCGAGGCCCAGGTCCGCCGCTACTTCGGGGGCCGGGCCGAGGCGAAGTCCTTCGCGGTGGCCGACGCGGCCTTCGCGGGGCGCGACCGGGTCGCGCTCGAGGAGCTCCGCTGGGCGCTCGACTCGGGCACGGCGGCCGTCCTCGTCACCTCGGCCTTCGCCGGCAGCGCCCGCGGCCTGGCCCGGCTAGTCAGCGCGCCCCGCGGGATGCGCGATGCCGACCTGGCCCGCGAGGTCGGCGTACCGCCCTGGAAGCTCCGCTCGCTGCGCGACCAGGCCCGCGGCTGGACCGAGCCCGGCCTCGCCCGGGCCATCCGCGCGGTCGCCCAGGCCGACGCCGACATCAAGGGCGCCGCGAGCGATGCCTCCTACGCCCTCGAGCGCCTGGTGCTCACCATCACCTCGCTCCGCCGCGCCTGACCGCCGACCGCCGCCGCCCGCCGGCACGTCCGGCTGCGCCGCCGCCCCGAAAATCACGAAGGGAGCCCCCGCGAGGGGACTCCCTTGACGTGATGGCTCAGGACCAGAGCCAGCAGGGTGGTCTCAGAGAGAGGCGGCCTGCTTCGAGATGGACGACTTGCGGTTCGCCGCCTGGTTCTTGTGGATGACGCCCTTCGAGGCGGCCTTGTCGAGCTTCTTGGTGGCCTCGCGGGCGAGGAGGGCAGCGCTCTCCTTGTCGCCGGCAGCGGCGGCCTCGCGGAACTTGCGGACGGCGGTCTTGAGGCCGGTCTTGACGGCCTTGTTGCGCTCGTGCCGCTTCTCGTTCTGCTTGTTGCGCTTGATCTGGCTCTTGATGTTCGCCACGTTTACTCGCCTCTGTTGTTCAAAGTGGATGCTGGTTCTGGTCCGGTGCGCGTCTCGGTCGCCCAGGTCCTGGCCGTCGGAAGACGGGCAGGCGGGAACGCAGAGTCGCGACGAGCAAGGCTAACAGCGGCGGGAACGGCCACCCAAATCCGGGGGCGGCTAGCGATCCCAGCCGCGGCGCTCGGCGAGCCAGTCGTCGAGGACGTCGCGCTGCCAGGCCTGCGCGGTCCGGACGTACGGCGAGGTGCGCGGGGTGGGCTGCGAGGCGGAGAGCGTGAAGTAGCCGAGCACGAGCGCGAGGAAGACGTCGACGTGCTCGGGCGGCACGTCGGCGAGGAGGGGGTGGGCGGCGATGTGCGCGTCGACGTCGAGGCCGTCGCCGCGGGGGCCGATGAGGAGGAGCAGCGAGTCGAGCCAGGCGGCGCCGCGCACGGGCCAGTTCCAGTCGCAGAGGAGCGCGGTGCCGTCGGGGCGGACCAGGATGTTGTCGTCGCGGATGTCGGTGTGGACGAGGGTGTCGCCCGCGACGACGTCGGCGTACTGGGCGGCGAGGGCGCCGATCTCGGCGGCGCGCGGGTGGTCGAGGCGGGACCAGAGAGCGGGCCAGCCGCCGAACTCCTGGGCGGCGGTGTTCTCGAAGGCGGCGGGGGCGGGGGTGAGGACGTCCGCCGTGGTGAGCGCCATCGCGGAGGCGGCGGCGAGGTCGGCGTCGGTCCAGGGGCGGTGCGGAGCGCGGGACTCGACGTGCTCGGTGGCGAGGACGAACCACTCCTCGACCTCCTCGGCCCACGCCAGCGCCGGCGCCGGGACGGCGGCCGGCAGGTCCGCGAGCACGACGGACTCGTCGCGGTAGGACTCCGCGAAGGGTCGCTGGGCCTTCACGGACGCGGCCTTCACGAACATCCGGGAGCCGTCCGCGCAGGTCAGCACCGACGCGAACCCCGGCGTGAACCCGCCCCGCTGCGACTCCGCCTCGACCACCGGCGCGCCGAGCCGGTGCTCGACGGCACGGCGGACCAGCGGCGGGAGGTGGACCCACGACAGCCGGCGGGCGGTCCGGCCGTGGGGGATGGTCGCGGGAAGCACGCCCTCATCATGGCCGGAGCGGTGCTCGGAGCGGGTCAGCGGCGCGCGGGGTCCAGCGTCCGGGTGTAGATCGCGGCGCCGGCGACGTCGCGCAGGGTCACCGTGAGCTGCCCGGTGCGCCCGTCCACCTCGACCTCGCCGAAGAACTGGAAGCCCTGGGCCGGCGAGGCGTTCGGGGCGGGTGGCGCGGCGACGAAGTCGGCGACCGGGCCGAACGTGCCGTCGAGCGCGTTGGGGCCGAACGCGCCGGCGTTGAGCGGGCCGGAGACGAACTCCCAGAACGGGTCGAAGTCCTGGTAGGCGGCCCGGTCGGGGGAGTAGTGGTGCGCGGCCGTGTAGTGGACGTCGGCGGTGAGCCACACGTGGTTGCGGATCCCCATCCGCTTCAGCCCGGTGAGCACCCGCGCGATGTCGATCTCGCGACCCAGGGGCGCGCCGGGGTCGCCCTGGGCGAGCCCCTCCTGCGCCGTCGGCCCGTCGGGGACGACGAGTCCCAGCGGCAGGTCGTTGGCGATGACCTTCCAGGTCGCCTTCGAGCGCCGCAGCTCGCGGAGCAGCCACTGGGTCTGGCGCTCGCCGAGGACGCCGCCGTCGCCGGTCGTCTCGCGGTCGCCGGTGTTGGGGTCCTTGTGGGTGCGCATGTCGAGCACGAACAGGTCGACGTGCTCGCCGTAGGGGATCACCCGGTAGACCCGGCCGTCCGGGTCGGGGGAGATCGGCGCGACCGGCACGTAGTCGTGGAACGCGCGGCGGGCGCGGGCGGCGAGGACGTCGACGCGCTTCTCGGTGTAGCGGGCGTCGTCCAGGATCTCGCCGGGGTACCAGTTGTTCGTGACCTCGTGGTCGTCCCACTGGGTCACCTGGGCGGTCTCGCCGAGGAACGCGCGCCAGTTGTCGGCCATCAGGTTGTAGCGGTACTGGCCGCGGTACTCGTCGAGGGTCTCGGCGACCTTGGTCTTCTCGGGGATGACCAGGTTGCGCCAGGTCGAGCCGTCGGGGAGGGCGACGCTCGCCTGGACCGGGCCGTCGGCGTACACGTTGTCGCCGCTGCAGAGGAAGAAGTCGGCCTGCCGGGCCCGCATCGCGTCGGCGATCCGGAAGCCGCCGAGGTCGGGGTTGACGCCCCAGCCCTGCCCGGCGATGTCGCCGGACCACAGGAACCGGACGTCGTCCCCACGGCGCGGCGCGGTGCGGAGCCGCCCCACCGTCGGGGCGGACGCCGCGCGGTGGTCGTGCAGGTCGACGGCGCGGATCCGGTAGTGCAGGTCGGTGCTCGGCGGGAGGCCGTGCAGCGGGAAGGCGCCGGTGAGGTCGGTGCCCGGCGTGACCACCGGGCCGCGGACCGTGCGGACCTTGCGGAACGACGGGTCGCGGCTGATCTCCGCGACCAGGCGCGAGGGGCGGTCCGCACGCGCCCAGAGCATCGCCTGCCCGGGGCGGACGTCGCCCGACTGGACGCCGAGGGTGAGCGCGGGCCGGTCCCGGCGGACGAGCAGGGGAGCGGCGGCGGCGCGGCCGCCGTACAGGCCGGCGCCGGTGCCGGCCACGGCAGCAGCGCCGACGGCACCGGCCGCGAGCAGGAGGTGCCGGCGGGAGGGGAGGTCCGAGGGGGCCGAGAGGTCCGAGGTCATGACGTCCAGCCCACCGCTCCCGGGCGAACGCAGGGGGGCCGCCCGGGCGATCCGGCGGTGAACCGCGGGCGGCGAATTCTTGAACCCGGCCGACCCTGGAAGAATGGCCGGACCATGTCCGTCGCAGCCGCCGCCCCGCAGCCGGGTCACACCGACCCCGCGATCATCCGCAACTTCTGCATCATCGCGCACATCGACCACGGCAAGTCGACGCTCGCCGACCGGATGCTGCAGCTGACCGGCGTCGTCGGGGAGCGCGAGGCGAAGGCGCAGTACCTCGACCGGATGGACATCGAGCGCGAGCGCGGCATCACGATCAAGTCCCAGGCCGTCCGGATGCCGTGGACGGTGACCGCCGGCAACGAGGCGGGCGCCGAGCCGGGCACCTACGTCCTCAACATGATCGACACCCCGGGTCACGTCGACTTCACCTACGAGGTCTCCCGCTCGCTCCAGGCGTGCGAGGCCGCCGTCCTGCTGGTCGACGCCGCCCAGGGCATCGAGGCCCAGACGCTGGCGAACCTCTACCTCGCCATGGGTGCCGACCTGCACATCATCCCGGTGCTCAACAAGATCGACCTGCCCAGCGCCAACGTCGAGAAGTACGCCCTCGAGCTGGCCAACCTCGTCGGCTGCGAGCCCGAGGACGTGCTGCTCACCTCGGCCAAGACCGGCGTCGGCGTCGAGGCGCTGCTCAACGAGATCGTGAAGTCGGTCCCGGCCCCCGTGGGCGACGCCGCGGCTCCGGCCCGCGCGCTGATCTTCGACTCGGTCTACGACACCTACCGCGGCGTCGTCACGTACGTCCGGGTGGTCGACGGCGAGCTCTCGCACCGCGACAAGATCAAGATGATGTCGACCGGCGCCCTGCACGAGATGCTCGAGGTCGGCGTGATCAGCCCCGAGCCGATGAAGGCCGCCAAGCTCGGCGTCGGCGAGACCGGCTACCTGATCACCGGCGTGAAGGACGTGCGCCAGTCCCGGGTCGGCGACACGGTCACCGTCAACGGACGCCAGGCGGCCGAGCCCCTCGGCGGCTACGAGCACCCCAACCCGATGGTCTTCGCGGGTCTCTACCCGATCGACGGCGACGACTACCCGACGCTGCGCGACGCGCTCGAGAAGCTCCAGCTCAACGACGCCGCCCTCACGTTCGAGCCCGAGACGTCCGGCGCCCTCGGCTTCGGCTTCCGCTGCGGCTTCCTCGGCCTGCTCCACATGGAGATCACCCGCGAGCGGCTCGAGCGCGAGTTCAACCTCGACCTCATCTCGACCGCGCCCAACGTGGTCTACGAGGTGCACATGGAGGACGGCACCGTCCACATCGTCACCAACCCCAGCGAGTACCCCGACGGCAAGATCGCCGAGGTCCGCGAGCCCATCGTCAACGCGACGATCCTGGCGCCGGCCGACTACATCGGCACGATCATGGAGCTGTGCCAGCAGAAGCGCGGCAACCTCCTCGGCATGGACTACCTCTCCGAGGACCGCGTCGAGATGCGCTACACGCTGCCGATGGGCGAGATCGCCTTCGACTTCTTCGACCAGCTCAAGTCCAAGACCAAGGGCTACGCCTCGCTCAACTACGAGCGCTCCGGCGACCAGGCCTCCGACCTGGTCAAGGTCGACATCCTGCTCCAGGGCGAGCCGGTCGACGCCTTCTCCGCGATCGTCCACAAGGACGCCGCCTACTCCTACGGCGTGATGATGGCCGGCAAGCTCAAGGAGCTCATCCCGCGCCAGCAGTTCGAGGTGCCGATCCAGGCCGCCATCGGCGCCCGGGTGATCGCCCGCGAGAACATCCGCGCGATCCGCAAGGACGTCCTTGCCAAGTGCTACGGCGGCGACATCAGCCGCAAGCGCAAGCTGCTCGAGAAGCAGAAGGAAGGCAAGAAGCGGATGAAGATGGTCGGCCGGGTCGAGGTGCCCCAGGAGGCCTTCGTCGCGGCGCTGTCGACCACCGGGCCTGCGGGCGACAAGCCGAAGAAGTAGGTCATCCGGACGCTAGGGCGTCCACACCGCCGCGTCGTGCGCGAACAGCACCCGGCGCGGGTCGAAGGCGAGGATCCGCTCCATCCACGGGCTCGGGAGCGGGAGCGGCGGCTCGTGACCGAGGGCGGTGGCACGGGCGGCGAGGACGTCGGCCGACCACTGCGACGCCGTGTCGTGGGCCTGCCCGGCCAGGACGACGGTGCCGTCGGCGCACTCGACGACGACCGACTGGTGACCGGCCACGTGCCCCGGTGTCGGGACGACGTGCACGCCCGCCGCAAGCTCGGCCTCGCCGTCGAGGAGCTCGTAGCGGGCGCCCGCGAAGTCGACGAGGGCGGGCACCGTGTAGTCGGGCTGGGTGGCGTCGCGGGCGGTCGCGAGCTCGCGGCGCTGGGCGACGATGGGGCGGCCGGCGAAGCGGGGGTTCTCGCCGATGTGGTCGAAGTGGAGGTGGCAGTTGACGACGACGGCGACGTCGTCGGGGGTGAGGCCGGCGGTCGCGAGTGCCGCGTCGATCGGCACCCGGCGCGGGCGGTAGTGCGCCTCGGTCTCGGGGCCGGCGTCGCCGAGGCCGGTGTCGAGCAGCAGGACGCCGGCCGGCGTCCGCACGACGTAGCCGTGGACGGCCTCGACCCGCGGCTGGCCGGTCCCGGTCTCGTCGGCCGGGCGCACGAACGTGCCGAGGTCGAGGCGTCGTACGTCGTCGATCCGCATGACCTGCACCGTACTTCGGTTGCCCCCTGTGCTGGGATGGGCGCGTGCCCGTGACCGTCCCGCCCGAGCTCGACGAGCAGCGCCGCCTCGGTCCCGAGTGGGGCGCATGGCTCGACCGGCTGCCCGCCACCACGCAGTCCGTCCTCGACGACTGGGAGCTGACGCCCGAGGGGGAGAGCTGGCACGGCTTCTGCTCGCTGGTGCTGCCGGTGACGACGGCCGACGGGACGCCGGCGGCGCTCAAGGTCGGCCTCCCCGACGACGAGTCCGAGCACGAGCACCTCGCCCTGCAGCGCTGGCGCGGACGCGGCGCCGTCCGGCTGCTGCGCGCCGACCCGGGCCGCCGCGCGATGCTGCTCGAGCGGCTCGACCGCGAGGACCTCACCGAGACCTGGGACGTCGAGGCGTGCGAGGTGGTCGCGGGCCTCTACGCCGGGCTGCACGTGCCGCCGATGCCGCAGCTGCGCGCCCAGGCGTCGTACGTCGAGGAGTGGGTGGACGCGCTGCGCCGCGACGCCAAGGACGTGCCGATCCCGCGCCGCCTGGTCGACCAGGCGCTGGCACTCGCCGGCGACCTCACCCGCGAGCCGGCCACGGCGGTCATCCACGCCGACCTGCACTACGGCAACGTGCTGCGCGGCCGGCGTGACGGCGAGGACACCTGGCTGGTGATCGACCCCAAGCCGGCCAACGGCGACCCGCACTACGAGCTCGAGCCGATGCTGCGCGACCGGTTCGAGGAGTACGCCGCGCCCGGGGCGCTCGGCTCGGTCCGTGACGGCGTCCGGCGCCGGTTCCACACGCTGGTCGACACCGCGGGGCTCGACGAGGACCGGGCCCGGGACTGGGCGATCGTGCGGTCGGTGCTCAATGCGCACTGGGCGCACGAGGACGCCGTCCGGGCGAACCGGCCGCTCGACGCCGAGGAGCGCGAGCACGTCACCGCGTGCATCACGATCGCCAAGGCGGTGCAGGACTGAGAAGTGAGGGAGAATCCTCGCGTGCCTCACGTCCTCACCATCAGCGTCGGCCGCCCGCAGCCGAAGGAGTGGGCCGGTCTCGGCCGCACCGCCATCGACAAGCGCGCCGTGGCCGGTCCGGTCGCCGTCGAGCCCCTGGGTCTGGCCGGCGACGCCGTCGGCGACACGGAGCACCACGGCGGCCCGGACCAGGCCGTCTCCGCCTACGCCCGCGAGGACCTCGACTTCTGGGAGGCCGAGCTCGGCCTCCCCATCCGGGACGGGCAGTTCGGCGAGAACCTCACGACGTCCGGCCTCGACCTCAACGCCCTCGAGGTCGGGACCCGCCTCCACGTGGGCGATCCGGCCGAGGGCGCGCTCCTCGAGGTCGCGTACGTCCGCACGCCCTGCAACGACTTCAAGGGCTGGATGGGCGAGAGCGGCTTCGACCCGCGCGCCTGGGTGAAGAGGTTCACCGCAGCCGGGCGGCCCGGGCCGTACCTGCGGGTGCTCAAGGCCGGCACGATCACGGCCGGCGACGCCATCGAGGTGGTCCACCGGCCGGGGCACGGGATCACCGTCCGCGACATGTTCGTCGCCCTCAACACCGATCGCAGCCGGCTGCCCGAGCTGCTCGTGATCGAGGGTCTGAGCGCCAAGGCGCGCAAGAAAGCAGAGGAATTCGTCCAGAGGACGGCGCCGCCGCTACCGCCAGTTGAACCAGTGATCTAGGTTACTGGTCAGTCACGCCGGTCTCGGACGAGCATGCAGGAGCGTCATGCCCATCAACCACGACACGAGTTTCCTCGAGCACATGCCGCCGAACTGCGCCGTGCAGTTCCTCGACAGGGTCGACAAGAGCGGTGCCCGCGAGGCGTTCCGCTTCCCTCGGGGGGACGACGCCTGGGAGTCGGTGACCTGGCGCCAGGCCGGGGACCGCGTACGCCGGCTCGCCGCCGGCCTCCTCGCGCTGGGCCTCGAGCCCGAGCAGCGGGTGGGCATCGCGTCGTCCACGCGCTACGAGTGGATCCTCGCCGACCTCGCCATCATGTGCGCCGGCGGCGCCACGACGACGGTCTACCCGTCGACCGGCGGCGACGACACGGCGTACATCCTCGGCGACTCCGAGAGCCGCATCGTCTTCGCCGAGGACGAGTCCCAGCTGGCCAAGCTGCGCGACCACCGGGCCGAGCTGCCCGCGGTCGACAAGGTCGTCGTCTTCGACGCGGGCCTGGCCGACGGCGACTGGATCATCTCGCTCGACCAGCTCGCCGAGCTCGGCGACGCGCACCTGGCCGAGCACCCGACCGCCGTCGAGGACGTCGCGAAGAGCATCGCGCCCGACCAGCTCGCCACGCTGATCTACACCTCCGGCACCACCGGCAAGCCCAAGGGCGTGCGCACGCTGCACCGCGCGTGGGTCTTCGAGGGCGAGGCGATCAAGGTCCAGGACATCCTCCACGAGGACGACCTGCAGTTCCTCTGGCTGCCGATGGCCCACTCGTTCGGCAAGGTGCTGCTCTCGACCCAGCTCGCGTGCGGCTTCGCCACCGCGATCGACGGCCGCGTCGACAAGATCGTCGACAACCTCGGCATCGTGAAGCCCACGTTCATGGGCGCCGCGCCGCGCATCTTCGAGAAGGCGCACGCCCGGATCGTCACCATGCAGGCCGCCGAGGGCGGCGCCAAGGAGAAGATCTTCAAGAAGGCCTTCGAGGTCGGCGTCAAGGTCGACGACCTGAAGCGCGAGGGCAAGTCGGTGCCGCTGCTGCTCAAGCTCCAGCACGGCCTTTTCGACAAGCTGGTCTTCAGCAAGGTCCGCGACCGCTTCGGCGGGCGGGTGAAGTTCTTCATCTCCGGCTCGGCTGCTCTCAACGCCGAGATCGCCGCGTGGTTCCACGCGGCCGGCGTCCTCATCCTCGAGGGCTACGGCATGACCGAGAACGCCGCCGGCGCCACGGTCAACCACCCCGACGCCTACAAGATCGGCAGCGTCGGCCAGGCCTTCCCGGGCACCGAGGTCCGGATCGGCGACGGCGGCGAGGTCCAGCTCAAGGGCCCGCACGTGATGGCCGGCTACCACAACCGGGACGACGCGACCCGCGACGCGCTGACCCCCGACGGCTGGCTGCGCACCGGCGACAAGGGCGAGCTCGACGCCGACGGCTTCCTCACCATCACCGGCCGGATCAAGGAGCTCTTCAAGACCTCCGGCGGCAAGTACATCGCCCCGCCCGCCATCGAGGCCAAGTTCAAGGCGATCTGCCCCTACGTCAGCCAGTTCATGGTCTTCGGCGCCGAGCGCAACTTCGTCTCGGCACTGATCACCCTCGACCCCGACGCGATCGCCGGCTGGGCCGCCGAGAACGGCAAGTCCGGCCAGTCCTACACCGAGCTCGTCAACGACGAGGCGGTCCGGACGATGGTCGGCGAGTACGTCGACGAGCTCAACGGCCAGCTCAACCGCTGGGAGACGGTGAAGAAGTGGAAGCTGCTCGACCACGACCTCTCCATCGAGTCGGGTGAGCTGACGCCGTCGCTCAAGGTGAAGCGCAACGTGGTCGAGGCCAACAACTCCGACCTGATCGCGAGCTTCTACACCGGTTCCTGAGGTCGCCACAGCCACCGCACAGCAAGGGTGGCTTCACTGGCGGCATGAGCGACCACGAGACCGAGACCGAAGAGCACGACCTCGGGCTGTCCCACGACCTGCCGAAGATCATGGCGCGTCGTGGGCTGCTCGGGCTCCTGGGCGGCGTCGGCGCCGCGGTGGCGCTGAGCGCCTGCGGCTCCGACGACACCCAGACCATCAGCACGTCGGCGGACACCGGTGGGCCGTCCGGCCCCGGCGCACCGCCGGCCGGAGGGGCACCCGGCGGCGACAGCGACGTCCAGGTCGCCGAGGGCGAGATCCCCGAGGAGACCGCCGGTCCCTACCCCGGCGACGGCAGCAACGGCCCCAACGTGCTGACCGAGTCCGGCGTCGTGCGCAGCGACCTCACCACCAGCTTCGGGACGGCGTCCGGCGTCGCGGCCGGCGTCCCGACGACGGTCAAGCTCAAGGTCTACGACCTCAACGGCGACGCCGTCACCCCGCTGGCCGGGGCGGCGATCTACCTGTGGCACTGCGACCGCGAGGGCCGCTACTCGATGTACGACGACGCGATCGCCGACGAGAACTACCTGCGCGGCGTCCAGGAGGCCGATGCCGACGGCAACCTGACCTTCACCACGATCTTCCCGGCCTGCTACGCCGGTCGCTGGCCGCACATGCACTTCGAGGTCTACGAGAGCCTGGCCGCGGCGACCAGCGCCGAGAACAAGCTGCGCACCTCGCAGCTCGCGCTGCCCCAGGACGTCTGCGACGAGGTCTACGCGACCGACGGCTACGAGCAGAGCGTCACGAACCTCGGCCAGCTCAGCCTCGACAGCGACGGGATCTTCAGCGACGGGTACTCCCTCCAGCTCGCCAAGGTGACGGGCTCGGTCGAGGACGGGTACACGGTGAGCCTGAACGTGCCGGTCTGAGGTCCCGCAGCACGGGAGTGCTCAGGGCGCCCTCAGGAACGCCGGGTTCGATGGCGCCATGACGCACGAGCACGACCACGACCTCGGACTCCGCCACGACCTGCCGCGGATCGTCCGCACCGGACGCCGCGGGCTGCTCGGCCTTGCCGGCGGCGTGGGCGCGCTCGCCGTCGCGGGCTGCGCCGCGGACGACCGGCCCGCGGCGTCCGCGCCGTCGTCCACGCCGAGCCCGAGCTCGAGCCCGCCGCCGAGCGCCACCGCGACCGCGACCGCGACCCGGCACCCGATCGACCCGAAGGCCGGCGAGATCCCCGAGGAGACCCAGGGTCCCTTCCCTGCCAACGGCAGCAACGGCCCCGACGTGCTCACCGAGGCGGGCGTCGTGCGTCGCGACATCCGGGGCAGCTTCGGGCGCGCGTCCGGGGTGGCCCAGGGCGTCCCGGTGACGCTGCGGATGCGGATCTTCGACCTGGCCGGCACCGACGTGACGCCATTGGCGGGCGCGGCGGTCTACGCCTGGCAGTGCGACCGGGAGGGGCGCTACTCGCTCTACAACGACGGCGCGCGCGACGAGAACTACCTGCGCGGTGTCCAGGAGGCCGGGGCCGACGGCAGCCTGGAGTTCCTGACCGTCTTCCCGGGCTGCTACCCGCAGCGCTGGCCGCACATCCACTTCGAGGTCTACGAGAGCCTCGGCCACGCCACCCGCGGCGCGTCCCCGAAGCTGCGCACCAGCCAGCTCGCGTTCCCGGCCGACGTGTCCGCGGCCGTCTACGCCTCGCCCGGCTACGGCGCGAGCGTGCCGAACTTCGAGGCGATCTCGCTCGACTCCGACAGCGTCTTCCGCGACGGCCACTCGCTGCAGATGGTGACGATGACCGGCTCGGTCGCCGACGGGTACGTCGCGACCCTCAACGTGCCGGTGTAGCCGCCGGGCTGGGAGACTGGGCAGATGCCGTCCGCACTGCCCGAAGGCGATCCCGCCCCCGCCGACGGGTCGCTCCCGCCGGCCGCGCTCGCCGAGCTCGGCCGGCGTCCGTTCGAGGTCTACGTGCACGTGCCGTTCTGCCGGGTGCGCTGCGGCTACTGCGACTTCAACACCTACACGGCCGAGGAGCTCGGCCCCGGCGTCACCCGGGCGTCGTACGCCGAGCAGGCGGTCGCCGAGGTCCGGCTCGCCCGCCGGGTGCTCGGCGACGTCGACCGCCCGGTCGAGACCGTCTTCCTCGGCGGCGGCACGCCGACGCTGCTCCCGCCCGACGACCTCGGCCGGATCGTCCGGGCCATCGACGACGAGCTCGGCCTGGCCCCCGGGGCGGAGGTGACGACCGAGGCCAACCCGGACTCGGTCGACCTCGGCTACCTCGAGCGGCTGCGCGAGGCGGGCTTCACCCGGGTCTCCTTCGGCATGCAGTCGGCGGTGCCGCACGTCCTGGCCGTGCTCGACCGGACCCACGACCCGGAGCGGGTGCCCGGCGTCGTCGAGGCGGCACGGGCGGCCGGCTTCGAGCAGATCAGCCTCGACCTCATCTACGGGACGCCGGGGGAGAGCGCGGCCGACTGGGAGACCACGCTCGACGCCGCCCTCGCGTGCGCGCCGGACCACGTGTCGGCGTACTCGCTGATCGTCGAGGACGGCACCGCGCTCGCCCGCCGGGTGCGCCGCGGCGAGCTGCCGATGCCCGACGACGACGACCTGGCCGACAAGTACCTCCAGGCCGACGAGCGCTTCGCGGCCGCCGGTCTCGGCTGGTACGAGGTCTCCAACTGGGCGCGCGACGACGCCGCCCGCTGCCGGCACAACATCGGCTACTGGACCGGCGCGGACTGGTGGGGGATCGGCCCCGGCGCCCACTCCCACGTCGGCGGCGTGCGCTGGTGGAACGTCAAGCACCCCAAGGCGTACGCGGCCCGGCTGGGCGAGGGGGTCAGCCCCGCGCAGGCGCGCGAGGTCCTCGACGCCGAGACCCGGCGCGTCGAGCGGGTGCTGCTCGAGGTGCGGCTGCGCGACGGCCTGCCGGTCACGGCGCTCGACGCGCCGGGCCGGGCCGAGCTGGAGGCGCTGGTCGCCGACGAACTGGTCGAGGACCGGGCCGACCGCCTCGTGCTGACCCGGCGGGGCCGGCTCCTGGCCGACGGCGTCGTCCACCGCCTGCTGGCCTGACCCCCGTCGTACCGGACAAAATGGTCGTGATCGTGCCGGTTTCACGACCATTTCGTCCGGTACGACGTGGACCACGAACGGCGTCAACCTGAATATCACTTAAATCTAGTGTTACACTCGACTTTATGAAGAAGTCGGGACCCCTGATCGGCTACGTGCCGGGCGCCTTCGACCTGTTCCACATCGGTCACCTCAACGCGCTGCGCCAGGCGCGGCCGTGGTGTGACGTGCTGGTGGCGGGTGTGGTGGCCGACGAGGTATGCCGCGAGACCAAGGGCGTCGTCCCGACCGTGCCGCTCGAGGAGCGGCTCGAGATCGTCGAGGCGATCGGCATCGTGGACGCCGTCTACGCCGAGGTCACCGCCGACAAGACCGACTCGTGGCGCGACGTCGGCTTCCACCGGATCTTCAAGGGCGACGACTGGGAGGGCACGGCGAAGGGACGCCGGCTCGAGGAGCAGATGGCCGCGCTCGGCGTCGAGGTGACCTACTTCCCCTACACGCTGCAGACCTCCTCGACCGCGCTGCGCAAGGCGCTCGCGAGCCGCGGGGCGTCATGACCGTCGCCGTTTCTGACGACGGCCTGCTGGTTCCCCCGGGCGAGAGCCCCCTCGTGGTCGAGATCGACGGCCACTACGTGTGGTCGCTCACGCCCGTGCGCGACGGGGCGCCGGCGGCCGGGGGAGTTCTCGTGCCGTGGCCCGGTGTGCTCCGGCCCTACCTCAGCGGGCGGGGGCGGGTCCGGGTGACCGACCCGACCGGCTCCGCCGTCCTGTACGACGACGAGGTCGGCCTCGGTGCCGGCAGCGGCGAGCTGGCCGTGGTCGACCGGGCAGGGCACCGGCTCAGCGTCGACAAGGTCGGGCACCTGGCGCGCTCGTTCGCCGACACCGACGAGCAGGTGCGCGAGGAGATCCTCGCCGGCACCCGCCGCGCGATCGACGACCTGCGCGAGCACGCCGGCGTGGCGGCGTACCTCAACTACGGGGCGCTGCTCGGCGCGGTCCGCGAGGGCCGGATGCTGGCGCACGACTCCGACACCGACCTCTGCTACCTGTCCGAGCACACCAGCCCGGCCGACATCGTCGCCGAGTCCTACCGGATCACGCGGGCGATGCGGGCGCAGGGCTGGCGGCTGCTGCGGATGTCCGGCGGCGACGTCAAGCTGCTGCTGCCGCTCTCGGACGGCCGGGTCTGCCATATCGACGTCTTCGCGGCCTTCCACGTGAACGGCACGTTCTTCCAGCTCGGCAACCGCAGCGGCGACCTGCCGCGCTCGGCGATCGAGCCGTTCTCGACCATCGAGCTGCACGGCCACGAGTTCCCCGTGCCGCGCGACCCGGAGGCGATGCTCGCGTTCCTCTACGGGCCGCAGTGGCGCACGCCCGACCCGTCGTTCCGGTACGCCGACCCGCCGGCCGGCGTCCGCCGCCTCGACGGCTGGCTGCGCGGCTTCCGCACCGAGATGGGGCGCTGGACCGAGCTCTACAACGGCCCGCGGCGCTCCGCCGTGCCGGCCGGGCCGTCGTCCTTCGCGGAGTGGGTGGCGCCGCAGCTCGGCGACGGGCGCGCGGTGCTCGACGTCGGCACCGGGACCGGCCGGGACGCGCTGTGGTTCGCGCGGCAGGGTCGTCGTACGGGGGCGGTGGACTTCTCCCGGGGCAGCCTGGGCGTGGTCCGGCGCCGGGCGAAGCGCCGCGGGCTGGAGGTCGAGGTCGACCAGCTGATCCTCGGCGAGCTGCGCTCGACGCTCGCCCACGGCACCCGGCTCGCCCGCGACCCGCACGACCTCTACGCCCGCCACCTCGTCGGCTGCCTCGACACGGCTGCCCTCGACCAGCTCTGGCTGCTGTCCCGGATGGCGCTGCGCCCCAGCGGCGGCCGGCTCTTCCTCGAGCTCGCCGCCGGTGAGCCGGGACCGTCCGACGGACTGGTCCGCCGGGTGCCTGTCGACGTCGTGCGCGCGGGCATCGAGGCCTCCGGCGGCGTCGTCGAGCACCTGACCGTGGGACCCGGCGACGACATGTTCGACCTGCCCGACCCGGCCGTGTGCCGGATCCGCGCCGCCTGGCCGGCGCCCGACTCCCAGGAGAAGCGATGACGACGACCGAGCTGGCCCACCGCGTCCGCGCCAAGATCCGCGAGCGCGGAACGCTGCGCGAGCGGGTGCGCGTGCTGGAGGCCGAGGTGCAGGAGAACCGTCAGCTCAACCGGCGGATCGCCGAGCTGACCGACGTCGTCACCGAGCTGCTGATCCCGCTCGAGGCGCGCGACCAGGAGCGGGTCGACGAGGTGCTGGGGCGGTTCCGGACCGGCCTCTAGCCGGACCGACCACGGTCGCAAGCACGGCGACCGCCGCGGCGAACCGCGCGGGCGGGTGCGCGGCATAGCTGAGCACCAGTCCGGGCGGCCCCGGTCGCCCGCGGTGCACGCTGAGCGGCTGGACCAGCACGCCGGCGTCGCGGGCTCTCGCGGCGACCTGCTCGTCGTCCAGGTGCTCGGGCAGCAGGACGACGACGTGCAGCCCGGCGGCGATGCCGGTCACCCGCAGGCCCGGCAGGTGCTCGTGGATCGCAGAGACGGCGGCGTCCCGGCGGGTCCGGTGCCGCCCGCGCATGGTGCGCAGGTGCCGCTCGAGCGCGCCCGAGCGCAGCAGCTCGGCCAGGACCAGCTGGGGAACGGCGGGGGAGCCGAGGTCGGTGGCCCAGCGGCGCTCGACGAGGCGGTCGTGCAGCCGCCGCGGCGGGATCAGCCAGCCCAGGCGCAGCGCGGGGGCGAGCGTCTTGGACAGGCTCGCGACATAGGCGACGTGGTCGGGCGCGAGCGGCTGCAGGGCGCGGACCGGCCGGCGGTCGTAGCGGTACTCGGCGTCGTAGTCGTCCTCGACCACCAGGCGCCGCTCGCCCTCCTGGGCCCAGGCGACCAGCGCGCGCCGGCGCTCGGGGGAGAGCACCACGCCGGTCGGGTAGTGGTGCGCCGGGGTGACCACGACCGCGTCGGTCGCCTGGCGGCGCAGGTCGGCCACGTCGAGCCCGTCGTCGTCGACGGCGACATGGGTGACCTCGGGCAGCCAGTAGTCGAGGATGCGCCGGTTTCCCTGGGCGCCGGGATCCTCCACGCCGATCGTCGTGTGCCCCTCCTCGAGCAGGACGGGCGCGAGCAGGCTGAGCGCGCCGGTGACGCCGGCGGTGACGATCACGTCGTCGGGTGCGGCGTGGACCCCGCGGGAGCGGGCCAGCCATGCGCTGAGGGCGGTCCGCAGCGCCGGGGCGCCGGCGACCGGCGGGTAGCCGAGGTCGGCGCGCGAGGCGCCGTCGAGGACGACGCGCTCGGCGCGCAGCCAGGCCGCCCGGGGGAAGGCGCCGAGGTCGGGGACGCCGGTGGCGAGGTCGACCGGCTCCGAGGACGGCTCGGTGGACGGCACCCGGGCCGGGGCCGTGGAGCGGGCCGGCGCCGGGGGCCGCGGCGGTGCGGCCGAGACGACGGTTCCCGCGCCGACGCGAGCGGTGACGAGCGCCTCCTCGGCCAGGCGCCGGTAGACCTCGGTGACGGTGTTGCGGGCCAGGCCCAGCTCGGCGGCCAGGGTGCGGGTCGCGGGCAGCGGCGTCCCGGGCGGGAGCGCGCCGCGGTCGATGGCGTCACGCAGCCGGTCGGCCAGCCAGTCGGTGCGCCGGCCTCGGGGGACGCCGGAGGCGTCGAGGAGGAGGAAGCCGTGGCCGGACATTGGACCAATGTAATCGGCGTCGAATGGGCCTGACCAGTAGGCCATTGGCCCGGCACGATCGAGGCGTGACGCGTCCCGCACCTGCCGCCGCCCGCACCGGTCCCGCTGGTCCCGCCGGCCTCGCCCGCCTGCTCTGGCCCGGGCTCGCCGCGATGGTCCTGCTGGGCAGCAGCGTCGCGGTGATCGACGCGACCGGCGAGCTGCCGGTGCTCGGGCTGCAGGCCCTCCGCTACCTCGTCGCGACGGTCGCGATCGTGCTGCTCGCCCGGCTGCTGCGGGTCCGGCTCGTGCGCCCGAGCCGCCCGGACGCCGTCTGGATCGCCGGCGGCGCGGCCTGCGGCCTGGTCGGCTTCAACCTGGCCACGATCGTGGGCACCCGGCACGCTGAGCCGGCGCTGCTCGGGGCGGCGGTGGCGTGCATCCCGATCGTGCTCGCGGTCGCCGGACCGCTCGCGGTCGGGGACCGTCCCGCGCCGCGCGTCGTGCTGGGCGCGGCGGTCGTCACCGTCGGGGCGGTCGCGGTGACCGGCGCGGGACGCGGAGACGCGGTGGGCATCGCGATGGCCGCGCTGCTCGTCGTCTGCGAGGCGGGGCTGACCCTGTGCGGCGCCCGGGTGCTCCACCGGCTGGGGCCGTGGACCTACTCCGCGGCGACCTGCGCCGTCGCCGCAGTGGTCTTCGCGGTGCTGTCGGCGGCGACCGAGCTGCCGGAGGCGGGCGCCCTCGTCGAGCCCGTGGCGCTGGCCGCGACCGTCTACCTGGGCGCGATCGCCACGGCCGTCGCCTTCGTCCTGTGGTTCGTCGGACTCGGCCGGACCGGGCCGGGCGCGGCCGGGCTGTGCGCCGGTGCCGCGGCTCCGGCGGCCGCACTGCTCGCGGTGGCGCTCGGCGGCCCGGCGCCGTCGTACGGGACCTGGGTGGGCATCGGCGTCATCGCCGCCGGCCTCGGGATCGGGTTCGGCCGGGCCTCAGCCGACGGTGACGAAGTCGATGAGCTCCTCGACCCGGCCGAGCAGCGCGGGGTCGAGGTCCTGGAAGCCGCGGACGCCGCCGAGGATGTGCTTCCACGCCCGGGCGATGTCGGCCTGGTCGCGGTGCGGCCAGCCGAGCTGCTGGCAGGTGCCCTTCTTCCAGTCGATGCCCTTGGGCACCTTCGGCCAGGCCTGGAAGCCGAGCCGCTCCGGCTTGACCGCCTGCCAGATGTCGATGAACGGGTGGCCGACGATGAGGACGTCCTTGCCGACGTCCGACTTCATGATGTTCTGCGCGATCCGGCTCTCCTTGGAGCCGGGGACCAGGTGGTCGACGAGGACGCCGACCCGCCGGTTCGGCGCGGGCTTGAAGTGCCGTAGGTGGTCGGCGAGGTCGTCGACGCCGCCGAGGTACTCCACGACCACGCCCTCGATCCGCAGGTCGTCGCCCCAGACCTTCTCGACCAGCTCGGCGTCGTGCCGGCCCTCGACGAAGATCCGGCTCGCCCGGGCCACCCGCGCCTTCGCGTCGTGGACGGCGATCGAGCCGCTGGCGGTGCGGGTCGGCTTGACCGGACCGGCGTTCGTGACGGGCGGCACCAGGATGACCGGCTTGCCCTCGAGCAGGAAGCCGGTGCCGAGCGGGAACGTGCGCCGCTTGCGGCGCCGGTCCTCGAGGGTCACCGTGTCGAGGTCGCGGTCGACGGCGACGATCTCGCCGCACCAGTCGGTGGTGACCTCCTCGACCACCAGGCCGAGGTCGGCGGACGTCTCGACCGCCCGGCCCCGCTTGGGCACCTTCCAGTCGCCTGACAGCACGTCGGTCCCGTAGCGATCCACGACGGACCACCTTAGGCGGAGCCGGCCTCCACGTCGGGGTGGGACACGCGGTGCGCCGGCCTCAGGCCCGCCCGGACCGCGGCGACGGCGTCCGGGTGGACGCGGGTGAGCAGGAGCAGGTCGCCGCGCTGGGTGACCCCGACCGTGTTGACCAGGCTGTTGCCGACCCCGAGCACCACGCCGCCGACGGTGAGCCCGAGGAAGGCGGCCGAGTGCGGGACGCCGGCGACCGACGTCCAGCAGGCCAGGATCACGCCGACCAGGCCGAGCAGGAGGGCGGCCCGGCGGATGCTCCGCCAGCGATCCCAGTGCCGGTGCAGGAAGGGCACCTCGACCCGGTAGCGCCGCGCCGCCATCGCGCTGGCCCACAGCCAGCCGACGATGGTGACGATGATCAGCACGTTGACCCAGGGCGGGGTGGTGCTGCCCCGGAGGACGACGAACTCGCGCGTCCGGACGCCCGTCTTCACGCACACCTCGCCCGGGACGACGACGACGTCGGTGCCCACGCGACCGATCACGACCGCTGCCATGGGCGCAGCCTAGGCGGGTCCGGGCGCGCGCGGGCCGATTCAGACGAGCGGCAGCCGGCGCGGCGTGCGCGGCACCTGCGCGTAGCCGCGCGGGATCGCGTGGTGCAGCGCGTCGGCCGGGTAGGGCCATTCGGCGGAGGCGAGCGCCTCGGCCTCGGGCACCCCGCGGGTGGCGAGGTCGCGGATCGTCTCGGCCACCGTGCGCAGCTCGTCGCACTGGTCCTCGACGAAGCGCCGGTCGACCACCTTCCCGTGCCCCGGTACGACGACCGTGCGCGACGTCGTCATGCCCAGCGCGAGGTCGAGCGTGGCCGGCCAGTCGAGCGGGTAGGAGTCCCGGCCCAGCGCCGGCGGCGCCGACTCCTCGACCAGGTCGCCCGCGAGGAGGACGTCGGCGTCCGGCACCCGGACGACGAGGTCGCCCGCCGTGTGCCCGCGGCCCAGGTGGACGAGCTCGAGCTGGCGGTCGCCGAGGTCGATCACGGCGGCGCTGGCGAACGTCGTGTCGGCGGGGGGCGCGGCCGGGTCGGTGCGGGCGGCGGCCTCCTCGGTGGCGTGGACCGGGATGCCGTCGTACTGGTCGCGGAAGGTGCCGTTGCCCAGCACGTGGTCGAAGTGGTCGTGGGTGTTGACCACCGCCACCACCCGCCCGGCGCCGAGGTCGCCGATCGCGGCGATCGCCGCCCGCGCCTCCGCGGCGCTCGCCAGCGTGTCGACCACCACGAGCCCGCGCTCGCCCCCGACGACGACCAGGTTGACGTCGTACGAGGGGACGCGGCGGACCCAGACCCGGTCGGCTACCTCGGTGAATGCGGGCACGAGCCCACCGTAGCCGCGAAGGAGCACGAACCGGCGCGCGAAGGAGCACGAACCGGCGTACGAGGGAGCATGAACCGGCACCGACTCCCGGACCGCGGAGATCTCGGCCGCCGGTTCGTGTCACTTCGCCCGCCGGAACGTGCTCCTTCGCGGGTCAGCAGAGGCCGGAGTGGAGCTCGGAGCGCAGGAGCTCGCCGAGCTCGTGGGTGGAGGTGGCGGGGTGGGGGAAGCGGAGCTCGGTCAGGTGGGCGCCGGTGGGGTCGACCCACTGGAGGGTGACGCCGTCGGGGCGCAGGCCGGTGAGGTGGACGCCGAGCACCTCGCCGAGGCGGGTCTGGGTGAGGCCGGCGACGGCGCGGCGCAGCTCGTCCTGGTGGCACAGGTTGGCGTGCTCGGTGGAGCGCTGGAGGAAGCCGCGGTTGAGCTCGTGGTCGGGGGACGTGAAGGCGCCCAGCGGCACCCGGATCCGGACGGCGTCCGGCGCGCCGGGCGCCGCGGACGGCAGCCCGGTGCGGGTGAGGAGCACGAAGTCGAGGTGCAGCGCGATCCGCATCCGGACCTCGTCGCAGCACTCGCACTGCTCGAGACCGGAGGCCTCGAGCCGCCCGGAGAGGGTCAGGGTGGCGTCGCGGTCGGGGGAGCCGTCGGGGCCCAGGCCGCTGCCGAGGGTGAGCAGGGCGCCCCGCCGGTCGGTGGCGGCGATGGCGAGCGCGGAGCCGGCCGGGCAGCTGAAGACGGGGCGGCCGCCGTGGTCCTGCATCTCGAGGCGGTCGTCGTCGAGGCCGGCGGTGACGTCGTCGATGCCATCGACGACCAGCTGGACGTCGCGCGGGCAGGCGAGGATGCTGCGCGCCGCCGCGGCGAGCCGCTGGGCGTCGAGCCGGGTGGTCTCGGTGTGCGTCCCGGGGTCGAGGGTCACGTGCCGCTCCTTCGCCGTCGTTCGTGGTTGCTTAGGTGAGCCTAACCTACGCAACCGCCTGGAGGCCAGGGTCCGTCCTTTCGTGGACGGCGGCGGTAGCATTGGCACTCACTGCGGTGGAGTGCCAAGTGGTGCACCCGAGCGACGGATCCAGGGAGGTGGCATGCAGGAGGAGCGCAGGCTCGCCGTGCTGCGTGCGATCGTCGAGGACTACGTGGCGACCGAGGAGCCGGTCGGCTCCAAGACGCTCGTCGAGCGCCACCACCTCAACGTGTCGCCGGCGACGATCCGCAACGACATGGCCGCGCTGGAGGAGGAGGGCTACCTCCACCAGCCGCACACGAGCGCGGGCCGGGTGCCGACCGACAAGGGCTACCGGCTCTTCGTCGACCGGCTCTCCACGGTCAAGCCGACCACCTCGGCCGAGCGGCGGGCGATCGCGAGCTTCCTCGACGGCGCCGTCGACCTCGACGACGTCGTGCACCGCTCGGTCCGGCTGCTGGCCCAGCTGACCCGCCAGGTCGCCGTCGTCCAGTACCCCTCGCTGTCGCGCTCCACGGTGCGCCACGTCGAGATCGTCGCGCTCACCCCCACCCGGCTGCTGCTGGTGCTGATCCTCAGCTCCGGCCGGGTCGAGCAGCGCGTGGTCGAGCTCGAGGCGGCCCTCGCCGACGACGAGCTCGCCGCCCTGCGCTCCCGGATCAACCTCGCCGCCACCGGCGAGGTGATCGCCGACGCCGCCACCGCGCTCGACGCGCTCGTGCGCCCGGCCGACGACGACGAGCGCGCCCCGGCCCCCTCCGCCGCGGCGCTCGCCGTCGTCGAGGCGCTGGTCGAGGCGATGAGCGACCACCGCTCCGACGAGCGCGTGATCGTGGGCGGCACGGCCAACCTCGCCCGCTTCGGCGACAGCTTCGAGACGTCGGTGCGCCCGCTGCTCGAGGCGATCGAGGAGCACGTCGTGCTGCTCAAGCTGCTGGGCGAGGCGACGAGCGGCGGTGCGGTCACGGTGCGCATCGGCGCCGAGGGGCCCTTCGAGGAGCTGGCCTCGACCAGCGTCGTCGCCACCGGCTACGGCCCCGACGACGCGCTGGCGGCGCTCGGCATCGTCGGCCCCACCCGCATGGACTATCCCGGAACGATGGCGGCGGTGCGCGCGGTCGCGCGCTACGTCTCCCGCATCCTCGACGAGAGCTGAGAGAGCAACCCACGTGAGCCACGACCCGTACGAGCTGCTGGGTGTCGACCGCGAGGCCGACGCCGACACCATCAAGAAGGCCTACCGCAAGCTGGCCCGGCAGCTGCACCCCGACGTCAACCCCGACCCCGAGAGCCAGGAGCGGTTCAAGCAGGTCACCGCGGCCTACGAGGTCCTCTCCGACCCGCAGAAGCGGGCGGCGTTCGACCGCGGCGGCGACATGTTCGGCGGCGCCGGCTTCGGCGGCCAGGGCGCGGGCTTCTCGTTCACCGACATCATGGACGCCTTCTTCGGCGGCGCCGGGGGCGGCCAGCAGGCCGGACGCGGTCCCCGTCCGCGGGTGCGCCGCGGCCAGGACGCGCTGATCCGGCTCGAGGTCGAGCTGGCCGAGGCCGCGTTCGGCGTCTCGCGCGAGCTCAAGGTCGACACCGCGGTGCGCTGCTCGACCTGCAGCGGCGAGGGCACCGCGCCGGGCACCCACCCGGTGCCCTGCGAGACCTGCCACGGCATGGGCGAGGTCGCCCACGTGCAGCGCTCGTTCCTCGGCGAGATCCGCACGCTGCGCCCCTGCGCGGCCTGCCGCGGCTTCGGCACGATCATCCCCGACCCGTGCCGCGAGTGCGCGGGCGACGGCCGGGTCCGCTCGCGCCGCACCCTCACCGTCAAGATCCCGGCCGGCGTCGACAACGGCACCCGGGTCCAGCTCAGCGAGCAGGGCGAGGTCGGCCCCGGTGGCGGCCCCGCCGGCGACCTCTACGTCGAGATCCACGTCGCGCCCCACGAGATGTTCGAGCGCCACGGCAACGACCTGCACTGCACGGTCTCGGTCCCCATGACCGCCGCCGCCCTCGGGACGACGCTGCACCTGCCCACGCTCGAGGCCGACCTCGAGAGCGGCGCCGACTCCGGCGTCGAGACCTCGTTCGAGCTCGGCGTCCCGCCCGGCACCCAGTCCGGCCACCAGGTCGTGCTGCGCGGCCGCGGCGTGCCCGGGCTGCGCGGCGGGCGCGGCGACCTCGCCGTCACCGTGGCCGTCGAGACCCCCTCGCGGCTCGACCCGCGCCAGGAGGAGCTGCTCCGCGAGCTCGCCGCGATCCGTGGCGAGGAGCAGCCGACCGGCGACGTCCGGCCCCCGCACAAGTCCGTCTTCGGCCGCCTGCGCGACGCGTTCACCGCCCACTGAGCCCGGGCGCCCGATGACGCTCCCGCAGCACCTGGTGCCCTCGCTGGAGTCCGTGCGCGCCGGTGACGAGGTGCTCGTCGACGGCGACGAGGCCCACCACGCGGTCGTCGTGCGGCGGCTGCGGGTGGGTGAGGGGCTCCAGCTCGCCGACGGCTGGGGCCGGGTCGCGACCGCCGAGGTGAGCGCGACCACCAAGCGCTCCTTCACCGCGCGGGTCACCGACGTGACCGACCACGCCGAGCCGCGGCCGCGGGTGACCGTCGTCCAGGCGCTGCCCAAGGGCGAGCGGGGCGAGCTCGCCGTCGAGGTGCTCACCGAGATCGGCGTCGCCCGGATCGTCCCCTGGGCGGCCGCGCGCAGCGTCGCGGTCTGGAAGGGCGAGCGCGCCGCGAAGTCCCTCGCCAAGTGGCAGGCCACCGCCCGCGAGGCCGCCAAGCAGTCCCGCCGCGCCTGGCACCCCCAGGTGGTCCCGCTGGCGACCACCGACGAGGTCGCCGCGCTCGTCGGCGAGGCCGACGTCGCCATCGTCCTGCACGAGGACGCCGCCGAGCCGCTCGGCGCGCTCGCGCTGCCCGACGACGGCGAGCTGCTGGTCGTCGTCGGCCCCGAGGGCGGGCTGACCGACGACGAGGTGGCCCGCCTGGTCGATGTCGGCGCCGTGTCGGTCCGGCTGGGCACCGAGGTGCTCCGCACCTCGACCGCCGGAGTGGCCGCCGTCGCCGCGCTGCTGGTCCGGACGCCGCGCTGGGGCGACTGAGCGCTCAGCGCGCGAGCAGTGCCTCGACCCGCGCGATCTCGTCGTCCAGGTCGGCCCGCTCGGTGCGGCTGAGCTCGCGGACCATCTCGACCACGACGACCCGGCCCTCCTCGGCCCGCCAGAGCCCGGTGAACCAGCCGTCGACGTGGATCGACATGGCCTGGGCGCCGTTGACACCCATCCACAGCCGCCGGTGCTCGGGTGCCATCACCCGGTCGCGGGAGGCGTGCGAGAGCCACAGGTTGTCGTAGGTGCCGAACAGGCGGACCGGTGCCGGGGCGTCCTCGTCGGCGACCGGCGCGTCCGGGACGTCGTAGAGCGCCTTGCCGTCGTCGTCCTCGTGGACGACGAGGTCGTCCATCGCCTTGACCACCGGGCCCAGGCGGGTGATTCCCGACCAGGCCGTGACGTCGGCCGCGGTGCCGGGACCGTAGGCGCGCAGGAACCTGCGTACCAGCGCGGGCACGTCGGGCTCGGCCAGCGGGAGGCCGGTCCAGCGGTCGGCGAGGTCGTAGGCGACCGCCGTCGAGCCGGACGGCTTCCAGCAGCCGCGCGGCGGGAGCTGGGCGAGCACCTCCGCGACCCGGGCGACCTGGCCCAGCTGGGTGGCGGTGTAGTCCGGGAAGCGCTCGGCCAGGGCGGCGCCGAGCCGGCGCTGGGGGAGCGGACCGTCGGCAAGGACCTCGTGGACCGCCGCCGAGAACGCGGCGCGGTCGACCTCACGGGCCGACCCGATGGTCTGGCTCGCCCTGATCTCGCGCTCGCGGACCGGCGCGGCCCAGACCGGCAGGGTCACCGCGTCGTCCGGCAGGTGCAGGTGGACGGTGTCGCGCAGGCTGAGCACCCGCACGAGCGAGCGGTCCTCGATCGCCGCGCTCACCGCGTGAGGGTCGAGGTCGTCGAGCCGCGCCGCCAGCGACAGGTACGGCGGCAGCGACTCCTGCGCCTGGAGCCCGACCAGGTGCCCGACCATCTCCGCCGGGCTCAGCGCGACCCGCTCCAGCAGGTGCTGGCGCAGGAGAAGGGTCCGGTTGAGCCGGGCGCGGGAGAACCTCACGTCAGGTCACTTCACGGTGATCCGCTTGGTGTCCTCGGTGGGGCCGCCGCCCTCGCCGTCCGACGGGTCGTCGGTGCGGGCGATGAACGTGTACTGGCCCGGGGGGAGCGCGCTGACGTCGACCTTCGTCGACCACGGGTAGAGCTTGTCGGCCCAGCCCTCGGCGGTGGTGAAGCCCTGCTGGACGACCTTGCCGGTGGCGTCCTGGATCTCCCACGGCACGGTCGCCTCGAACGAGCTGGCCCGGCCCTCGGCGGTGAACTTCCCGTCGACGGCGGTGCCCTCGGCGGGCTCGGTGACGTTGACCAGCGCGAGCACGTCGAGCTCCGGCGCGGCGGTGAGACCCTTCGACGCGTCGACGCCGAGCAGCGTGGGGGCGGGCTTGCCGTCCTGCTGGACCTGGACCGGCAGCCGCGCGCCCGCGGTGCCCTGCAGCGTGTAGACGAGCTGCTGGACGGCGAGCCGGGCCTGGGCCGGCTTGAGCGAGCCGGGCTGCAGCCACGAGGCGTCCGGCACCTCGACGACGATCGCGTCGGCCGTCTGGGTGACCGACGCGAACCGGCCGCCGGGCCAGCTCGTCCGGTAGTCGGGGTCGACGGGCTTGCCGCTGGTCACCGAGGCGGCGGCCGCGACGAGCCGGTCCGCGCCCGAGATCTGGGTGAACTCGCGGTAGAGCCGGTCGCCCTGGGGGGTCTTGCCGACGTAGTAGACCGGGATCGCGCTCGGGTCGGGCGCGCCCGGGTCGGTGCTGGGGGAGCCGGTCTCGGTCCCCTCGGTCGCCGCGGGCGAGCTGGCGGGCGCGCTGGAGGACGGCGTCGCCGGCTTGTCGGCCGCGGGCTCGTCGTCGCCGCAGCCGGCGAGCAGGCCGAGCGCGAGCACGGCGCCGCCGAGCGTGGCGAGGGTGCGGGGAAGGGCGGAGGTCATGACGACGATCCTTTCGTGATCCTCGGTGATGTCAGCGGAGGACGAAGCTCCGCGTGTCGACCGCGCCGGAGACGTCGGGGTCGTCGTGGTCGGGCCAGACGACGATGCGGTAGCGCCCGCGGGGGAGCGCGGAGACGTCGAGCGTCATCTGCCAGGCCTGCGCGTCGACGGCCGTCGTCCCGGCGAGCTGGGTCGCACCGCTCGCGTCCTCCAGCTGCCAGGACACCCTGCTGACGGCCTCGGCGGCGACCGGGGTGACCTGCCCCCGCACCGCGAGCGCGGCGCCGACCTCGAGCCCCTCGACGGGGTCGTTGAGGTTGACCGGCGCCTCGACCCGCGTGTTGCGGACGGCGGGGAGCTCGACCGGCCGGCCGAGCAGCCGGGCGACCGGCGTCCCGGCGCGCTCGAAGGCGACCGGCAGCGGCCGGCCGACGGCGGCGTCGGCGGTGTGCACCGCCTGCTGGACGGCGAGCGTGGCCAGGTCGGGGGAGACGCCGGCGGGCGCGTCGAGCGCGACCGCGCCGACCTGGACCGTGATGGCGGTGTCGTCCACGCTGACCGCGGTGAACGAGCCGTCGGGCCAGCCGGTGGCGTAGTCGCCGTCGACCGGGCCGGCGTCGACCTCCATCTGCTGGAGGGCGTCGAGCGCGCGGACGGCGACGTCGTCCGAGGCGGGCAGCGGCTGGAACTCTCGGAACAGCCGGGGGCCGAGCGTCGTCGAGGAGACGAAGTAGACGGCGCCGGGGTACTCGGCGGGTCCGGAGGCGACCGGGGCGTCGCGGTCGTCGCGGAAGTCGGTGGCCAGGGCGGTGATGGCGACCACGGCGGCGGTCGCCGTCCCCGCGCCGAGGACGACGAGGAGGGGGCGGCGCCGGCTGCGGCGCGGCCGCTGGGACGTCCGGCGGCGGATCTCACCGAGCCGGTCGGCCGGGTCGACGTCGGCGACGGCGTCGGAGAACAGGGCGCGCAGCTGGGCGTCCTCGTCGGCGCTCATCGGTCGCCTCCCTTCAGGTCGCGGGCTTCGAGCAGGGGACGCAGCGTGGCCGACCCGCGCGAGGCATGGCTCTTGACCGCGCCGCGGCTGATCCCGAGCGTCTCGGCGATCTCGGCCTCGGACAGGTCGAGGTAGTAGCGCAGCACGAGGACCTCGCGCTGTCGGCGGGGCAGCCGCTGCAGGGCGTCGAGGACGAGCCGGCGCCGGCTGTCGGCGAGCACCGGCTCGTCGGCCGCGGGCGCCAGGTCGACGACGTGCTGGCGGGCGAGGTGGCGCTGGACGACGCCGCGGTGGCGCAGTGCGGACCGGGACCGGTTGACCACCGTCTGGCGCAGGTACGCCGGCGCCCGCTCCGGGTCGTCAAGGCGGCCCCAGCGCCGGTGCAGCTCGACGAAGGCGTCCTGGGCGATCTCCTCGGCCTGCCCTGGGTCCCGCACGAGCAGCACCGAGAGCCGGACCAGGTGGTGCCAGTGCTCCAGGTAGAGCTGCTCGATCGCCAGGTCGGCATCAGTCACCACGGGTCGCTCCGCCCCGGCAGGGAGGGAGGGAGCGCCGAGCACCGCATGGATCGTCACGGTAGTTCCACGCGCCACACCGCGTGCCGGTTGACACGCATCTCGGTGCTGCGACGCAGGTCACCCGGCGCGGGCGACCTCGGGCTCGGCCAGCTGCGCGAGGTAGAGGTCCCGCAGCCGCCGCCGGGCCCGGTGCGCGACCGCCGAGACGGCCGCCGCGTCGCAGCCCAGCACGGGCGCCAGCTCGCGGGGGCGCCGTCCCTCGACCTCGAGGGCCCACAGCACCTGCTGCTGGCGCGGCGTGAGCGCGCGGAAGGCGCGGCTGAGCAGGTCGCCCTCGTGCACCCAGGTGAGGTCCGGCTCGACGCCGTCGCGGCCCTCGAGCAGCCGCGGCACGTCCGCCACCACCGAGCGGGCGCGCACGTAGGCCCGGCGCAGCGCGCGGTTGCGCGCGCTCGCGATGAGGTACGAGCGCACGCCGTACGACGGGCCGCCGCCGCTGCGCAGCACGCCCAGGAGGCCCAGGTAGGCCTCGGCGACGGCGTCCTCCTCCTCGCCCGGCACGATCGAGCGGGCCACCCGCAGCAGCACCGCCCGGTGCCGCCGGAACAGCTCCTCGAACGCCTCCTCGGCGTCCACGCCCCGGCGGACCCGGTCGGCGAGCTTCTCGTCCGTCAGTTCATCGATCCCCATGATCTGTCCCCTCCGTCGTTGAGGAGAGGAGGCTAGGTAGCGGGATTTCACATTCCACCCGACTCGATGTGATGCCACGATGACCGCATGGGAGTCGGGACCGGGGACCTGCAGACCACGTTCGCCGACGCGCTCGGCGCCGCGATGGAGCGGCGCGGCGCCACGCTCACCCACCTGCGCGACCGCCTCGCCGACCGCGGCCACCCGGTGTCGCTGACCGCGCTGTCGTACTGGCGCTCGGGCCAGCGCGAGCCGGAGCGATCGGCGTCGCTCGAGGCGATCCCCGAGCTGGAGGCCCTGCTGGGGCTCGAGCAGGGCGCGCTGAGCCGCCGGCTCTCCGGCCGGATGCGCCGGCGGGTGGGGGCGGTCGAGCCCTTCGACGAGCTGCTCGGCGACCCCGCCGTCGACGCCGTGATCGGCGAGGAGGACGTCTGCCGGGTCTCGTCGCACCTGGTCGTCGACGTCGGGGCGCAGGGCGAGATCCAGCGTGCCCGGGTGCGCCAGGTCCTCGTCGCCGACCGCGAGGGCGTCGACGGCGTCACGCTCTTCGTCGGCCCGGACGTCGGCACCCAGGAGAACGACATCGTCATGGAGGCCGTCGCCGGCTGCTCGATCGAGGAGATCAGCGACCTCGAGAACGGCATCCGCGGCAGCCGCCTCGTCTTCGAGCGCCCCCTGGCCCTCGGCGAGTCGACGATCACCGAGATCGAGGCCCGGCGCGCCCACGGGCTCGACCTCGAGACGGACTACGCGCTGGCCGCCGAGCAGCGCCTGGAGGAGGCCCTCGTCTGGGTCCGCTTCCACCCGGACAAGGTGCCGAGCCGGTGCTGGGTCTACTTCCAGGAGGGCGGCCTGCGCCACGCCTGGCCCGTGGACCTCGACGGCGGGCGCAGCGTGCACTACCGGCAGACCGCCTTCGGGCCCGGGTACCTGGGCGTGCGCTGGGAGTGGTGAGCCCGGGGAGCGGCGCACCCTGGGAGTGGTGAGCGCGGCCGGTGGCACGCCCTAGGCTGGACGCCGTGACTGCCGATCCGGACTGCCTCTTCTGCAAGATCGTCGCCGGCGACATCCCCGGCGACATCGTCCACACGGGCGAGCGCACCCTCGCCTTCCGCGACATCAACCCGCAGGCGCCGCTGCACGTGCTCGTCGTCCCGCGCGACCACGAGCCGAACGCCGCCGCCTCGGCCCACGCCGACCCGGAGATGTTCGCCGAGATCGCGACCACCGCGCGCGCCGTCGCCACCGCCGAGGGGTACGACGACTACCGCCTCGTCTTCAACACCGGCGCCGGCGTCGGCCAGACCGTCTTCCACACGCACTGCCACGTGCTGGCAGGCCGGCCGATGACCTGGCCGCCGGGCTGAGCGGGCTCGTCACATACGGCAGTTTCACCGCCTAGGCGGTGAAACTGCCGTTTGCCGAGGGAGTTTCGTGGGCCAACGCCCAGTTTCACCGCTTAGGCGGTGAAACTGCCCCCGACCAAACGAGTGGGCGTGACGGGGCCTCGCCAACTACCATGGAGGGGCACCGTCGCCGTTCCTGAAAGGCCGCCCGTCCTCGGGCATCCATGACCGACTCCACCTCACCCGTCACCGCAGCCGCTGCGGCTCCAGCGGCCCCCGTCCGCCACGTCATCGTGGTGCCCAACAGCATCGACATGGTGACCCTCTTCGGGCCCGGCGACGAGCACCTCGGCATCATCGAGCGGCAGCTCCGCGTCGAGGTCCACGTGCGGGGCAACCGGGTCACGCTGGCCGGCGAGGCCGACGAGGTCAAGCTCGCCGAGCGGCTCATCGAGGAGCTCGTCGCCATCCTGCGCACCGGCCAGGGGATCACCTCCGAGGTCGTCGAGCGCGTCGAGGCGATGCTGCGGGCCGAGACGGCGACGTCGGAGCGCCCGGCCGACGTCCTCTCGCTCAACATCCTGAGCAACCGCGGCCGGTCGATCCGGCCCAAGACGCTCAACCAGAAGCGGTACGTCGAGACCATCGACCAGCACACGATCACGTTCGGCATCGGCCCGGCCGGTACCGGCAAGACGTACCTGGCCATGGCCAAGGCGGTCCAGGCGCTGCAGGCCAAGCAGGTCAACCGGATCATCCTGACCCGGCCGGCGGTCGAGGCCGGCGAGCGGCTGGGCTACCTGCCCGGCACGCTCAGCGAGAAGATCGACCCCTACCTGCGCCCGCTGTACGACGCGCTGCACGACATGCTCGACCCCGAGTCGGTGCCCAAGCTGCTCGCGGCCGGCACCATCGAGGTCGCGCCGCTGGCCTACATGCGCGGCCGCTCGCTCAACGACTCGTTCATCATCCTCGACGAGGCGCAGAACACGACGCCCGAGCAGATGAAGATGTTCCTGACCCGGCTCGGCTTCGGGTCCAAGATCGTGGTCACCGGTGACGTCACCCAGGTCGACCTGCCCTCGGGCACGAGCTCGGGCCTGCGGGTCGTCGAGAACATCCTCGAGGGTGTCGACGACCTCGCGTTCGTCCGGCTGACCAGCCACGACGTCGTCCGCCACAAGCTGGTGGCCCGCATCGTCGCGGCGTACGACGACTTCGATGCCCAGAAGGAAGCCAAGCGCGAGCTCCGCCAGGACCGCCGGCTCGACAGCAAGAAGGGCGACCCTGCGTGAGCATCGAGATCCTCGACGAGTCCGGCAGCGGGCTCGACGTCAAGCACTTCGCGCGGCTGGCGCGCTTCGTGATGGACCAGATGCGCGTCCACCCGCTCGCCGAGCTCTGCATCAAGTCGGTCGACGAGGACACCATCGCCGAGCTCAACGAGAAGTGGATGGACAAGGAGGGGCCGACCGACGTCCTCGCCTTCCCCATGGACGAGCTGCGTCCCGGCCTGGTCAACGAGGAGCCCGAGGAAGGCGTCCTCGGTGACATCGTCCTGTGCGTCGCGGTCGCCGAGCGGCAGGGCGCCACGGCCGGGCACGGCACGCTCGCCGAGCTCGAGCTGCTCACCACCCACGGCATCCTGCACCTGCTGGGCTACGACCACGCCGAGCCCGAGGAGCACAAGGTGATGTTCGGGCTCCAGGACCAGCTGCTGGCCCAGTGGCGGGCCGAGCCGCCGGCCCAGCCGGACGCATGATCGCCGACAGTCTCTGGCCGCTGGGAGCGGCCGCCGTCCTCGTCGTCCTCGCGGGCCTCTTCGCCGCCGCGGACGCCGCCCTCGCGGGCTTCTCGCGCGCCCGGGCCCACGAGATGCTCAGCGAGGGACGCGGTGGCGCCCGACGGCTGATCGCCGTCCTCGACGACGCCCCGCGCCACCTCAACACCGCGCTGCTGCTCCAGCTGCTGTGCGAGAGCGCGGCCATCGTCGTCGTCACGCTGTACGTCGACGAGCGGCTCGACGCCTCCTGGTGGGCCCGCGCGGGCCTGGCCCTCGGCGTCATGCTGGTCGTCTCGTTCGTCGTCATCGGCGTCGCGCCGCGCACCGTCGGCCGCCAGCACGCCGAGACCGTCGCGCTCTGGAGTGCGTGGCCCCTGTCGATGCTCACCACGGTGCTCGGCCCGATCCCGCGCCTGCTCATCCTGGTCGGCAACGCCATCACGCCGGGCCGCGGCTTCCGCGAGGGCCCGTTCCAGACCGAGACCGAGCTGCGCGAGCTGGTCGACATGGCCGAGGCGACCGAGCTGATCGAGGCCGACGAGCGCAAGATGATCCACTCGGTCTTCGAGCTCGGCGACACCACCGTGCGCGAGGTGATGGTGCCGCGCGGCGACGTGGTCTACATCGAGGCCCACAAGAACCTGCGCCAGACGATGTCGCTCTTCCTGCGCTCGGGCTACTCCCGGCTGCCGGTGGTCGGCGAGAACCTCGACGAGGTCCGCGGCATCGCCTACCTCAAGGACGTCGCGCGCCGCGACTTCGAGGCCCCCGACGTCGAGCTGACCCAGCGCGTCGAGGAGGTCATGCGCCCGGTGCACTGGGTGCCCGAGTCCAAGCCCGTCGACGACCTGCTGCGCGAGATGCAGGCCCGGCGCCGGCACGTCGCCATCGTCGTCGACGAGTACGGCGGCACCGCCGGCCTGATCACCATCGAGGACCTCCTCGAGGAGATCGTCGGCGAGATCACCGACGAGCACGACGAGGCCGAGGTCGAGGTCGAGCGGGTCGGTGAGCGGGTCCGGGTCCCCTCGCGCTACCCGGTCGACGACCTCGACGAGATCTTCGGCTTCCCCATCGAGGAGGAGGACGTCGACTCCGTCGGCGGCCTGCTCGCCAAGCACCTCGGCCGGGTCCCGATCCCGGGCTCGGTGGTCGAGGCCTACGGGCTCCGCTTCGAGGCCGAGCACACGGCCGGGCGGCGCAACAAGATCGGCACGGTGCTGATCTCGCGCGTTCCCGACGAGGCGGGCGTCAGCGCCGACTGAGCCGCCACGGGTCCTCGCGGCGCCCGACCGACGGGAAGTGCAGGCCGACGCCCTGGTCGCGGGCGAGCCCGGCGATGACGTCCATCGTCGCGTCGAGGTCGTCGCCCAGGTAGGGCACGCAGCGCAGCGGCCGGTCGAGGGGGCGGAAGAAGTCGTCCCAGTGGATCAGCACGACCTCGCGGGCGCCCACGGTCTCGACGGTCTCGGCCCAGTACCGGCGGATGTAGTCGGGGCTCTGGACGCCGAGCTGCCCGACGCCGAGATAGGCCACCTCGGCGCTGCGCCCGGCCAGCGAGCCGGGCACGAACCCGGCGCTGCCCTGGACGAGCGCGGTCCGGCCGCTGTCGTGCTCGACCAGGATCGACCAGGCCTCGCCGCAGCGGTAGGCGCCGACCTTCACCGGCGGGACGACGGGCTCGGTGATCGTGCCGGGGAAGCGGTCGGGCGGGCAGTGCTCGGACTCGAGCCAGGTCAGCCGGAAGCCGCCGATGCTCACCGGAGCACCGGGGACGACGACCTCGACCCGGTCGGCCGGGAGGCCGCCGCCGGAGCCCACGTGCGCGGTCGACGTGCCGCCGTACAGGGTGGCGCCGGTGCGGGCCGCCACGACGGCGGAGTCCATCGCGTGGTCGTAGTGGGTGTGCACCGGCGCGACGGCGTCGAGCCGGTCGATGCGCGCCCGCGCGAGGGCCGCGTCGATCCGCGCCGCGTCCGGGCCGATCCTCCCGAGCAGGACGCGCGGCAGCGACGGGCGGGAGAAGAAGCCGTCGGTCAGCACCGACGTCGCCCCGTCGTCGAGCAGCAGGGTCGCGACGCCGAGGAAGGTCACCCCGAGGCCGTCGTCGCTCTGCGGCAGGCCGAACCGGTCGGCGTACCGGCGGATGTCGGGGCGGCCCAGGCGCGGGCGCATCGTCGTCAGGCTCCCGGCACGATCCGCAGGTCGCGCTCCGCGCCGTCGCCCAGGGCGGCCAGCGCCTCCTGGTACGCCGGGGTGTCGTGCGCTGCGATCGCCGCCTCGACGCTCGGGAACTCGATGATGACGACACGCTCCTGGAGCCCGGCCTCGTAGACCTGCTCGGGCAGGCCGCGGGCCAGGAAGGTGCCGCCGGCGTCGACGAGGGCGGGCAGCGCGAGGGCGGCGTAGGCGGCCATCTTGTCGGCGTCGTGCACCGCGCGGTAGTTGCTGATCCAGTAAGCAGGCATGGGGTCATCCTGCCGGAGACCCCCTCGGCGATAATCGACCCATGCCCGACCTGTCCACCGAGGACCAGAAGCTCGTCATCCTCGCCCGCGCCACCCGGGCCCGCATCCGGGCGGCCGAGGGGGCCGCGGTGCGCGACACCGACGGCCGCACCTACGCCGCCGCGACCGTCGACCTGCCGTCGCTGCGGCTCACGGCGGTCCAGGCCGTCGTGGCGATGGCGGTGGCCTCGGGTGCCTCCGGCGTCGATGCCTGCGTGGTGCTGGGCGAGAGCGCCGAGCTCGCCGACGACGACGCCGCGGTGCTCACCGACTTCGCGGGCGCCGGCGGCGTCGCCGTCCACGTGGGCGACCCGCGCGGCACGATCGGGGCGAGCCTCACCCGGCCATGACAGATGTCATGGCCCGGTCGTGACGCCTGCCAGAGGTGTCACGGCCCCTCGGCGACGAGGCTGGGGCCATGACGACGAACACGACGAACGCGACCGCGCCGGCCGTCCGGCTGGCGGGGGTGACCAAGGAGTTCGGCGACGTCCGGGCCGTGTGGGGCATCGACCTCGCGCTGCGGCCCGGCGAGATCGTGGCCTTCCTCGGTCCCAACGGGGCCGGCAAGACCACGAACATCGACATGCTGCTGGGGCTCACGAAGCCGACCAGCGGCACGGTCGAGGTGCTCGGGATGGAGCCTCGCAAGGCGATCGCGCGCGGCCTGGTCTCGGCGGTGATGCAGACCGGTGGGCTGCTCAAGGACCTCACGGTCCGCGAGACGGCGGCCTACATGGCGAGCCTCTTCGCCGACACCCGGCCGGTCGACGAGGTCCTCGACCGTGCGGGCATCGCGGGCCTGGCCGACCGCAAGGTCGGCAAGTGCTCGGGCGGTGAGCAGCAGCGGCTGCGGTTCGCGATGGCGCTGCTGTCGGACCCGGCGCTGCTGCTGCTCGACGAGCCCACGACCGGGATGGACGTCGAGGGCCGGCGCGCGTTCTGGAGCGCCATCCGCGACGACGCGAGCAGCGGTCGCACGGTCCTGTTCGCGACGCACTACCTCGAGGAGGCCGACCAGTACGCCGACCGCATCGTGCTGATCAGCCAGGGCCAGGTCGTCGCCGACGGCACCGGCCCGCAGATCCGCGCGCTCGCCTCGGGCCGGACGATCCGGGCCTGGCTGCCCGACGCGGACGTCGCCGCGATCACCGCGCTCGGGGGCGTCGACCACGTGGAGGTGCGCGGCGAGTCGGTGACGATCCACGCCAAGGACAGCGACACGGTCGCGCGCTACCTGCTCACCGCGACCCCTGCCCGCGACCTGGAGATCACGGCCAAGGGCATCGAAGAGGCGTTCCTCAGCCTGACCGGACAAGGAGAATCCGCATGAGCACCACCACCGGCACCCTCGACCCGGCCACCCGCCGGGTCCCGCCCCTCGGGGGCCTCAACCGCACCGTGCTCGGCATCGAGCTGCGCCGGATGCTGCGCAACCGCCGCACGGTGATCTTCACGCTGGTCCTGCCGGCCGCCCTGATGCTCAGCTTCGGCGGCCAGTCCGGCTGGGACGACAAGGTGGGCGTCGGCAACGTCGGCGCCTACATCCTTGCCTCCATGGCCATGTACGGCGCCGCGCTCACCGCCGCGGCCGGCGGCTCGATGGTCGCGCTGGAGCGCTCGCTGGGCTGGTCGCGCCAGCTCCGGCTGACGCCGCTGCACCCGGTCGCGTACATCCTGATGAAGGCATTCGTCGCGCTCGTCATGGGTGCGCTCGCGATCGTCGCGGTCAACCTGGTCGGCATCCTGCAGGGCAAGGCCGAGATGCCCACCAGCACGTGGATCCAGTGCGGGGCTCTCGCGCTCGTGTGCACGCTGACGTTCGCCGCGCTCGGCGTCTTCATCGGGTACGTCGTCCCGGGCGAGAACGCCATGCAGATCCTCGGCCCCGGCCTGGCCCTGCTGTCGTTCCTGGGCGGACTCTTCATCCCGCTCAGCCAGTACGCCGAAGGCGTGCGCCTCGTCGCCTACTGGACGCCGATGTACGGCGTCGCCGAGGTGGTCCGCGCCCCGCTCACCCACGAGCTGCCCTGGTACGCGGTGGTCAACGCCGTTGGCTGGTGCACGCTGTTCGTGGCCGGCGCGGCCTGGAGAATGTCGAAGGACACGGCCCGCGTGTGAGCACTACCGTTGAGGTCATGAGCGAGACCGCGCCTGCCGCACCCCGGGTGGTGGGCAGGCGCGGTCCGTGGTTCGCCGCGATCTGGCTGTTCTTCCTGATCGACCCGGTGCGGGCGGGCTTCCAGGCCGACGACCGGGTCCGCGGCCTGTCGGGCGTCGCGACCACGGTGGTCTTCGCGGGCGTCTACCTGCTGCTGTGGTGGCGGATGCGGGCCCGGGCGCAGGCGTTCGGCGACCCGGTCGGCGAGACGCCGGGCGCCGGCAGTGCGCTGCTGCTCACGCTGGCCGGGCTCGGCGTGCTGATGATGGTGCTGCTGGGGGAGCCCGGTGTCGCCTGCCTGGTCTACGTCGCCGTCGCCGCGGTGATGGTGATGCCCGTCCGGTGGGCGGCGCCGACGGTGATCGCGATCGCCGTGCTCGCGGTGCTGCTGGGGCTGCTGCCGGGGTGGGAGTTCGAGTTCGGGGTGGCGTTCGGCGTCGTCGCCGCATCGGTGGCCGTCTTCGGCATCCGCACGATCATCAACCGCAACGCCCAGCTCGTCACCGCGCACCAGCGCAACGCCGAGCTCGCCGTCGACAACGAGCGCTCCCGCTTCGCCCGCGACCTGCACGACATCCTGGGCCACTCGCTGACCGTGATCACGATCAAGGCCGAGCTGGCCCGGCGGCTGATCGACGTCGACCCGGAGCGCACCCGGGCCGAGCTGGCCGACCTCGAGCGGCTCAGCCGCGACGCCCTGGCCGACGTACGACGGGCGGTGGAGGGCTATCGCGACCTCACCCTGCCCGGCGAGCTGGCCCGGGCGCGCACCGCGCTCAGTGCGGCCGAGATCGAGGCGACCCTGCCCAACAGCACCGAGGACGTGCCGAGCGAGCTGCGCGAGCTGTTCGCGTGGACCGTGCGCGAAGGAGTGACCAACGTGATCCGCCACTCGGGCGCCCGGCACTGCGAGGTCGTCCTCGGCCCCGGCCGGGCCGAGGTCCGCGACGACGGCGCCGGGCCGGGAACGCCGTCGGTACGCGGCTCCGGCCTCGCCGGGCTGCAGGAACGGGCGGCCGCGCTGGGCGCGCGCCTGGTCACCACCAAGCTCGACCCGGGCTGGTCGCTGGCGGTGGTGGTCGAGTGAGTGCCGAGACCATCCGGCTGCTGCTCGCCGACGACCAGGCGCTCGTGCGCGGCGCGCTGTCGGCCCTGCTGGGCCTGGAGCGCGACCTCGAGGTCGTCGCCGAGGTGGGCACGGGGGAGGAGGCGGTCGCGGTCGCCGCCGAGCTGCGGCCCGACGTGGCCCTGCTCGACGTCGAGATGCCCGGCATCGACGGGATCACCGCCTGCGCGCGGCTGCGCGCGGTCGCCCCGGCGACGAGGGTCCTCATCGTGACGACGTTCGGCCGGCCGGGCTACCTGCGTCGTGCGCTGCAGGCCGGTGCGTCGGGCTTCGTGGTCAAGGACACCCCTGCCCCGCAGCTCGCCGACGCGGTGCGCCGCGTGCACCAGGGCCTGCGCGTCGTCGACCCGGCGCTGGCCACCGACTCCCTCGTCAGCGGCGAGTCACCCCTGACCGGCCGGGAGTCCGACGTCCTGCGCGCGGCCCGTGACGGTGCGTCCGTCGCGGCCATCGCCGGGGCGCTCTTCCTCTCCGAGGGGACGGTGCGCAACCACCTCTCCTCGGCGATCGGCAAGACCGGAGCCAGCAACCGGACCGAGGCGGTTCTCGTCGCCGACGGGAATGGTTGGCTCTAGTCGCTGGTTGCAGCAGGTCAACCATCCCCCCGTCGACTGTCTGTGGACAGGAGTAAATTGCAATCCATGGCCACCACTGCCTGGACGGAGCACGAGCGGGCCGTTCAGCGGCTCGCCGCCTCCTACGCGGCGATCCCCCCAGGTCAGCCGGTGCGGCTCGCGAAGCGCACCACCAACCTCTTCCGGGCCCGGGCCGCGACCGACGCGCCCGGCCTCGACGTCAGCGGACTGTCCGGCGTCATCGAGGTGCTGCCCGACAGCCCCGACGGACCGGTCGCCGAGGTGCAGGGCATGTGCACCTACGAGGACCTGGTCGACGCGACCCTGCCCCACGGGCTGGTGCCGTACGTCGTCCCGCAGCTGCGCACGATCACGCTCGGCGGCGCCGTCACCGGGCTCGGCATCGAGTCGACCAGCTTCCGGCTCGGGCTGCCGCACGAGTCCGTGCTCGAGATGGACGTCTTCACCGGCGGGGGCGAGGTCGTCACCACGCGCCCGGGTGACGACCTCTTCGACGCCTTCCCCAACTCCTACGGCTCGCTCGGCTACGCCACCCGGCTGCGGATCAAGCTCGAGCGGGTGCCGTCGTACGTCGCGCTGCGCCACGTGCGCTTCGACGACGCCGAGCTGCTGGCCAAGACGATCGCCGAGATCACCGCGAGCCAGGACTACGACGGCGAGCCGGTGCACGGCCTCGACGGCGTCTCGTTCGGGCCGGGCGAGCACGTGCTCACCCTCGCGCGCTGGACCGACGAGCCCGGTCCGACGTCCGACTACGCCGGGCAGGACATCTACTACCGCTCGCTCCAGACGCGCGATCGCGACCGGCTGACGGCGTACGACTACCTGTGGCGCTGGGACACCGACTGGTTCTGGTGCTCGGGTGCCTTCGGCGCCCAGAACCCGCGGCTGCGCAAGGTGTGGCCGCGCAGCAAGCGCCGCTCCGACGTCTACATGAAGCTGCTCAAGCTCGACCGCCGCTTCGACATCGCCGACCGGCTCGACCGCCGGGCCGGCCGTCCGCTGCGCGAGCGCGTCGTCCAGGACGTCGAGGTGCCGATCGACAAGCTGGGCGAGTTCCTCACCTGGTTCGACGACGAGATCGGGATGCGCCCGGTCTGGCTGTGCCCGCTGGTCTCCACCGGTGCGAGCACGGGCGAGCAGTGGCCGGTCTACCCGCTCGAGCCCGGCAGGCTCTACGTCAACATCGGCTTCTGGGGCACTGTGCACGTCGGCCCCGACCGGGTCGACGCTCCCCGCAACCGCGCGATCGAGGCGAAGGTCCACGAGCTGGGCGGCCACAAGTCGCTCTACTCCGAGGCGTTCTACGACAAGCCGACCTTCGACGCGCTCTACAACACGGCACACCTCGACGAGGTCAAGCGCCGCTACGACCCTGACGAACGACTGACGAATCTCTACGACAAGGCGGTGAAGAGCAGATGACCGTGAAGGGCCGGGGCATCGCCCCCACGATCGAATCCCTGTTCCCGGGCGGGCTCAAGGTCTGGCTCAAGGCCTACGACGGCAGCGAGGCCGGCGCTCTCGACCAGCCCTACGGGCTCGAGCTCGTCAACGAGCGCGGCCTCTCCTACATCATGACGGCGCCGGGCGACCTCGGCCTCGGCCGGGCCTACGTCGCAGGCGACCTCAAGCTGCACGGCGTCCACCCGGGTGACCCCTACGAGGCGTTCTCGCTGCTCAAGGACAACACCGACTTCGGCATCCCGAAGCCCACCGAGCTGGTCGGCATCATCCGCGAGCTCGGCATCAGCCACCTCATCCCGCCGCCCCCGCCGCCGCAGGAGCACCTGCCCGGCTGGCGGCACCGGCTCGAGGGCCTGCGCGGGCTGAGCAAGTGGAGCCGGCACTCGCAGGAGCGCGACGCCGACGCGATCCACCACCACTACGACGTCTCGAACACCTTCTACGAGCACGTCCTCGGGCCGTCGATGACCTACACCTGCGCGGTCTTCCCCACCGAGGACGCCACCCTCGAGGAGGCGCAGGACTACAAGTACGACCTGGTCTGCCGCAAGCTCGGCCTCAAGGAGGGCGACCGGCTCCTCGACCTCGGCTGCGGCTGGGGCGGCATGGTCCGCCACGCCGCGAAGCACTACGGCGTCAAGGCGCTCGGCGTCACGCTCTCCCGGGAGCAGGCGACCTGGGCCCAGGAGGAGATCAAGCGCCAGGGCCTCGACCACCTCGCCGAGGTGCGCCACTCCGACTACCGGGACGTCCCCGAGACCGACTTCGACGCGGTCAGCTCGATCGGTCTGACCGAGCACATCGGCGTCGACAACTACCCGTCGTACTTCGCCTTCATCGAGAACCGGCTCAGGCCCGGCGGCCGGATGCTCAACCACTGCATCACCCGGCACGACAACCAGGGCCGGGCCTCGGCGGGCGCGTTCATCGACCGCTACGTCTTCCCCGACGGCGAGCTGGCCGGCTCCGGCACGATCGTGCGGGCGGTCGAGGACGCCGGTCTCGAGGTGCAGCACCACGAGAACTTCCGGGTCCACTACGCCAAGACCCTCGCCGGCTGGTCGAAGAACCTCGCCGACAACTGGGACGCGTGCGTCGCCGAGACCGACGAGGGCACCGCCCGGGTGTGGGGCCTCTACATGGTCGGCTCCCGGATCGCCTTCGAGCGCAACGAGATCCAGCTGCACCACGTGCTGGCGACCAAGAACGACGACGGCGAGAGCGGCTACCCGCTGCGCCACGAGTTCTGATCCTCCGCCCCCGCGCAGGGACGACCCGGGACCTTCGTCCCGGGTCGTCCCATTTCCCCGCGGGCTGACCCCTCCGGCTGGCACGCTTGCGCGCGGGAGCGGGTGCCACGTCGTGGCGCCCGGGGGACGAGCAGGTCGAGGACGGATCAGATGGCGCTGAAGCGCGCGATGGCGCATGCCACGAAGTCGGTCGCATGGATCGGGGTCGCCGTGCTCGGCCTCGCGATGGTGCCCGCGGACGCAGCGCCGGCCGAACCGCTCGCCGCTCGCGGCGGGTGCACGATCGTCGGGACCTCCGGCAACGACGTCCTGGTGGGCACCCCGCGCCGGGACGTGATCTGCGGCTTCGGTGGCAACGACCGGATCGACGGTCGCGGTGGGAACGACGTCATCCGCGGCGGCGACGGTGACGACATCATCATCGGCGGCGCCGGCGACGACCTGATCTGGGGCGGCGCGGGTGACGACGTCCTGCGCGGCGGGGACGGCGACGACCGGATCCGCGGCGGTGCCGGCAACGACATCCTCTACGGCGGCCGCGGCAACGACGGCCTGCGCGGCGGCAACGGCGACGACCGGCTCTACGGCGGACCGGGCATCGACCGGCTCTGGGGCAAGGCCGGCCACGACGTGCTCTCCGGTGGACCGGGCCGCGACGGCCTCAGCTGTGGCACCGGCGGCGACAAGGTCGTCGGCGGCAAGGGCGACGCCGTCGGCAAGGACTGCGCTCCGAGCAAGCCGACGCCTCCGAACCCCGAGCCGGAGCCGGGCCCGAGCGGCCCGACCGCGGTCGACGACTCCTTCAGCACCGACGAGGACACCGTCCTCGAGCTGCCCGTCACCGGGCCGGGCAGCCCGGCGGCCAACGACACCGATCCCGACGACGACGTCCTGACCGTCGTCGCCGTGGGCTCCGCGACCGGCGGCACGGTCGCGCTCGTGGGCGGCACCATCCGGTTCACGCCCACCCCCGACCGCTGCGGGCCCACCGCCGGCGGCTTCGGCTACACGGTCTCCGACGGCACCGGCCGCAACGCCACCGGTCACGTGGTCGTCGCCATCACCTGCGTGGACGACGACCCGGTCGCGGTCGACGACACCGCGACCGTCGCCGAGGACAGCGGCGCGAGCGCCGTACCGGTCCTGGACAACGACACCGACGCCGACGGCGACGACCTGGTGATCGGCGCGGTCACCCAGCCGGCGCACGGCACCGTCGTGATCACCGGCGGCGGGACCGGGCTGACCTACGCGCCCGACGCGGACTACTGCAACTCCGGAGCCGGCGACGACCCGGACAGCTTCACCTACGAGCTGACGCCGGGCGGCTCGACCGCGACGGTGCGGATGCGCGTGACCTGCGTGGACGACGCCCCGGTCGCGGTCGACGACACCTTCGCGGCCGGCGAGAACGACCCCTGGACCGACCTCGACGTGCTGGCCAACGACACCGACGTCGACGGCGGTGACCGGGCGGTCATCGACGTCACCCCGGCCACCTTCGGCGAGGTCGTGGTCGCCGCCGACGGTTCCGGCGTGCGCTACCGCCCGGACCTCGGGGCCGCGTGCCTGGCGCCCGACCAGCGCATCGACGCGTTCACGTACACGATCACCGGCGGTGCGCGCGCCCAGGTCGTCGTCACGATCATCTGCACCACCGACCCGGCGACCGCCGCTGACGACGCGGTCACCGTCACCGAGGACGACCCGGCCGCGGCGGTCGGCGTGCTCGGCAACGACGACGCCCGGGACCAGTTCCTGCTGATCGGCGCGGTGACCCAGCCGGCCCACGGCACCGTGGTGATCACCGGCGGCGGGACCGGGCTGACCTACCAGCCCGACGCGGACTACTGCAACAGCCAGCCCGGTGGCACCCGGGACACGTTCACCTACACCCTCACTCCGGGCGGTGCGTCGGCGACCGTGTCGGTCGAGGTGACCTGCGTGCTCGACCCGCTGGAGCTCACCGACGACGTCGCGACGGTCGCCGAGGACGCTCCGGCGACCGCGATCGACGTCCTCGCCAACGACGGCGACCCCGAGGGCGGGACCCTCGAGATCTCCGACGTGACCCAGCCGGCGCACGGCACGGTCGCGATCGTCGACGGCGGCCAGCGGGTGACCTACCGCCCCGACCCGGACTACTGCAACAGCCAGGCCGGAGGCACGCCGGACACCTTCGGCTACACCGTCAACGACGGTCCCAGCGCGACCGTGCGGGTCACCGTGACCTGCGTGGTCGACGCGGCGGTCGCCGTCCCCGACACGGCGACGGTGACCGAGGACGACCCGGCCACGGCGATCGACGTCCTGGCCAACGACCAGGCGCGGGACGAGACGCTGGCGATCGACGCGGTCACCCAGCCGGCCCACGGCACCGTGGTGATCACGGGCGGCGGGACCGGGCTGACCTACCGGCCCGACGCGGACTACTGCAACAGCCAGCCCGGTGGCACCCGGGACACGTTCACCTACACCCTCACTCCGGGCGGTTCGTCGGCGACCGTGTCGGTCGAGGTGACCTGCGTGCTCGACCCGCTCCAGCTGGTCGACGACGTCGCCACGGTGCGCGAGGACGACCCCGACCAGGTGATCGAGGTGCTGACCAACGACACCGACCCCGAGCGCGGGCCGCTCGCCGTCACCGCGGTGACCCAGCCGGCGCACGGCACGGTGGCGATCGTCGACGGCGGTCGACGGGTGACCTACCGCCCCGACCCGGACTACTGCAACAGCCAGGCCGGAGGCACGCCGGACACCTTCGGCTACACGGTCAACGACGGTCCCAGCGCGACCGTGCGGGTCACCGTGACCTGCGTGTACGACCCGCCCGTGGCCCACGACGACACGGCCACCGTCGACGAGGACACCTCGATCAACGTCCCGGTCACGGCCAACGACATCGCTGGCGACGACCCGGCGGTCGTGGTGTCGGTGACCCAGCCGGTCCACGGCACGGTCGCGATCGTCCCCGGTGGGCTCGCGGTCAGCTACCTGCCGCACGCGAACTACTGCAACACTCCGGGCGGTCCCGCCGACGAGTTCACCTACGCGCTCGCCGGCAACGTCACGGCGACCGTCGCGATGACGGTCACCTGCGTCAACGACGCGCCCGTGGCCGTGCCGCAGTCGTTCACCGGCGGCTCGGCGGCGGTCGGCAACACCTCGCTGGTCGCCGCCCCGTCCGGCGGCGGCACGCCGTCCGTGACCGGCGCGCGCAAGACGGTGGTGGGCGACCTGCTCACCGGCGCGAGCGACGTCGACAGCGGAACGCTCACCGTGATCCCGGAGACCGTGACGACCACGGCCGGCGGCACCGCCGTCCTGGAGAGCGACGGCGGCTTCGCCTACCACCCGCCCGCCGGGTGCACGGCGGCCACCGACACGTTCACCTACCGGGTGAGCGACGGGTACGCGCCCACGCCCGGTCAGGGCAGCGGAGTCGTGACGGTCGGCCTGGCCGGCTGCGTCTGGTACGTCTCGAACTCCGCCGCGGGCAACGCCGGCACGTCGGACGCGCCGTTCGACACGCTCGCCCAGGCCGCGACGGCCTCGAAGGCCAACGACACGATCTACGTCGCCAGCGGCACCGGGGACGCCACCGGCTACGGCCCGATCGTCCTCAAGGACGGCCAGCGCCTGCTCGGCCAGACCCGGGACCTCGCGATCGGCGGCGCGACCCTCGCGACCGGCGTCCCCGGGGCGCGGCCCCTGCTCGCCGCGGCCGGCATCGACGTGGTGAGCCTGGCCAGCGGCAACACCGTGGCCGGCCTCGCCCTCGACCCGGCCGGGGCCAGCAGCGGCATCGCCGGTGGTCCGGGAGACCTGAACGGCACGGTCACCGACGTCCGGGTCGTCGACACCGCCACCGCCGGCGTGCGGCCCGGCGTCGTCCTCGACGGCACGTCCGGAACGTTCGACCTCACCGACCTCGTCGTCGACAACACCGCCGCCAGCGGCGCCACGAGCGGCTCGATCGGCCTCAAGCTGCGGGCGGCCGGAACGGTCCGGCTCAGCGGCCAGAACCGGCTCCTGGTCGCGGGTGCTCCCGCCTTCACCTCCGACAGCACCGCGCTGGGCGGCAGCCAGATCGAGCGGGTGGCCGTGACCGGATCGACGACGGGCGGCATCGACCTGCTCAACAGCAGCGGCGCGGTCGCCCTCGGCAAGGTCGACCTCCAGACGACCGGCGGCCCGACCGCCGCGCTGCGCCTCCAGGGCACGGGTGCCGTCACCAGCACCGACCCCACGAGCACGATCGTGGCGAGCGGCGGCCCGGCGGTCGAGATCAACGGCGCGCCCGCGAGCCAGCTCGAGCTCGCCACCGTCTCCTCGACCTCCAGCGGGAGCCGCGGCATCTCGATCACCGGGCTCACCACCGGCACCTTCAAGGCCACCGGCGGCACGCTGTCCGGCGCCAGCACCACCGCCTTCTACGTCGACGGCGGCAGCGGCGACGTCACGTACGGCGGCGCGATCAACGACGGCACGGGCGGCTCGGTCGAGGTCCGCGGACGCAGCGCCGGCACGGTCACCGTCTCGGGCAAGATCACCGACGGCACCGACATCGGCGGCGGCGTCCTGGTCACGGCCAACACGGGCGGCAGCACCGTCCTCAGCGGGGCCGGCTCGACGCTGCGCACCGGCGCGGCCGACGGCGTCGTGCTCTCGACCAGCCCGAACCACGCCCTCACGCTGAGCGGCGGCAACCTCCAGGTGACCACGACCAGCGGCAAGGGCGTCGACGCCGCGGGCAGCGGTGGCCTAACGGTCACCGGCACCGGCAACCGGATCGCGTCCACGACCGGCCGCGCGCTCGGCGTGGCCACCACACCGATCGGCAGCGGCAACCTCGTGCTCGAGAGCGTGAGCTCCAACGGCGCTCCCAACGGCATCCGGCTCGACTCGACCGGCACGGCCGGCTCGCTGCAGGTCACCGGCACCTCCAGCACCTGCTCGGTGGCGAACACCACGGGCTGCACCGGCGGCGAGATCGCCAACAGCACCGGGACGTCGGCCGGCGGCAGCACCCCGGACGGCACCGGCGTCGTCCTCACCAACACCAAGGCACCCTCGCTGGCCCGGATGTGGATCCACGACGCGTCGAACTACGCGCTGCGCGGAGACCGCACCGGCGGACTCACGCTCACCGACAGCGTCGTCAACGGCCTGAACGGGGACGCCGACACCGAGGCCGCCGTGCTGCTCACCGAGCTCTCCGGGACGGCGACCATCGCCCGGACCCGGCTGGGCGGCGGGTACAGCGACACGCTGCGGGTCACCAACACCACCGGGGACCTGGGCCGGCTGACCATCGACGCGGTCACCTTCGCGGTCACCGGCAACCGTCCGCTGAACGACGCCGTCCAGCTCGACGCGAACGAGACCGCCGGCGCCTTCCCGGTGACCGTCAACGCCAGCACGTTCGACGGCGCTGCCGGTGACCAGCTGCAGTACGGCACTGCCGCCACCAAGCCCGGCGAGCTCGTGCTGACCGGCAACGTCTTCACCAACACCCACCCGGCGACTGCCGGCGGCGGTGGCGGCGTCACGGTCACCCAGGGCGGCAGCACGGCGCTCGACGCGACGGTCACGGGCAACCAGCTGACCCGCGCGGTCGGGGCGGGCTTCCTGTTCGCCAAGTCACCCGGCCCGTCCGTCCAGCGCGGCTCGTTCGCCAACAACCGGATCGGCGGCCTGTCCGGGAGCGGGATGCCGGGATCGCTGTCGTCCTCGGGCCTCAAGCTGCAGAACCTCGGCGGCGGCGCGATCGTGTGGGCCGTCACCGACAACCAGCTCCGCGGGTACAACACGTACGGCGTCGAGGTCGTCGCCGGCGGAGGTGGCGGCGGCCAGTCCGGCGTCGTCCAGACGACGGTGACCGGCAACACCATCGCCGAGCCCGGGACGTCGTCCACTGCGGAGGGCCTCGCGAAGCAGGGCCTGCACTACAACATCGGCACGGCGACCGGTGACACCTTCCAGGCCTGCGCGGACATCCGGGACAACACCCTGACCGGCAGCGGCGCCGACGGCACCCCCGCGACCGGCATCAACGTCGACGTCCGGCTGCGCCAGCGCCAGCTGACCACGGTCCGGCTCGTCGGCTACGTCGGCGTGAACAACGACGCGACGGCCGTCCAGACGTACCTCGCGGCGCGCAACACCGGTGCTTCGACCGTGCGGGCCGAGCACAGCGTCGCCACCGGGGGCGGCGGCTATGTCGGCGGCGCATCCTGCCCGGCGGTGCCCTGACCATGACCCTGACCAGCAACCACCCGAGGAGGCCCCGTGGCTGAGCCGTTCCTGTCCGAGATCAGGCTGATGTCGTTCAACTTCCCGCCCAAGGGCTGGGCGTTCTGCAACGGGCAGCTCCTCCCGATCAACCAGAACCAGGCGCTGTTCTCGCTGCTCGGCACGACCTACGGCGGCAACGGGCAGACCAACTTCGCCCTGCCCAACCTGCGCGGCCGGGTGCCGATCCACCAGGGCCCCGGGTTCAACCTGGGCGCGCAGGCCGGTGCGGAGAGCCACACGCTGACCGTCGGCGAGATGCCCCAGCACCTGCACCCGGTCCAGGTCTCGCCGACGACGAGCGGCGGCACGGCCAATCCGGGCGGAGCCTTCCTCGGCGGTGCGAACAACGTCTACCGCTCCGGCACGCCCAGCCAGGCCCTGCACCCGAGCACCGTGGGACTGACCGGCGGGAGCCAGGCGCACACCAACATGCAGCCCTACCTGACCCTGAACTTCTGCATCGCGCTCGTGGGCATCTTCCCGAGCCCCAACTGAGGAGACCACGATGGGCCTACCCTTCATCGGCGAGATCAGGCTGTTCGCCGGAAGCTTCGCTCCGGTCGGCTGGATGCTGTGCCAGGGCCAGACGCTGCCGATCTCCGAGAACGACACGCTCTTCCAGCTGATCGGCACGACCTACGGCGGCGACGGCCAGGAGACCTTCCAGCTGCCCGACCTCCAGGGCCGCGTGCCGATCCACCAGGGCCTGGGCACCACAGGCACGACGTACCAGATCGGCGAGGCCGGGGGAGTGGAGCAGGTCACGCTCACCACGCAGCAGATCCCGTCGCACCGCCACGGGTTCGGCGTGTTCCAGGGCCTGCCGGGCACGCAGGTCAGCCCGGTCGGCAGCGCGCCCGCGATCTCGCTCAACGTGGTGCCCTACGTGAACGAGCCGGTCGACCTGACGTCGCCGCCGCCGTCGAACGTCTTCGCGCCGGCGGCGGTCGCTCCGACGGGTGGCAGCCAGCCGCACGAGAACATGCAGCCCTACCTCGGCCTCAACTTCATCATCGCCCTCTACGGCGTCTACCCCTCGCAGACCTAGGAGCACGCCATGGACGCCTTCGTCGCCGAGATCCGCATCTTCCCGTTCAACTTCGCACCGACGGGGTGGGCGATGTGCAACGGACAGCTGCTGCCGATCTCGCAGAACACCGCACTCTTCTCGCTGCTCGGCACCTTCTACGGTGGCGACGGCAAGTCGAACTTCGCGCTGCCGGACCTCCAGGGCAGCGCCCCGCTGCAGCAGGGGTACGCGCAGAGCGGGTCGCAGTACTTCATCGGTCAGCAGGGCGGTGCGCAGACGGTCACGCTCATCCAGACCGAGATGCCCCAGCACCGCCACACGCTCCACGCCAACGGCGCCGACCCGGGCGACACCAGCGTGCCGGGGCCGGACGCGACCTTCGCGGCGTCCTCGGGCGGAGCGCTCTACCAGCCCGGCCCGCCCCCCGCCGGCACGATGGCGCTCTCGGGGGTCGGCATCGCCGGCGGCAGCCTGCCGCACAACAACATGCAGCCGTCGCTGGCGCTCAACTACTGCATCGCGCTCCAGGGCATCTTCCCGCAACGCCCATGACGCCCACGATGTCCATAGCGCCCACGACGAGCGTGACCGTCCGCCCCGCCACGACGGCCGACGACGCCTTCCTCCGCGCGCTGTACGCCGCCGGGCGTGCCGCCGAGCTGGACCAGGTCGCCTGGCCGCCGGGGCAGCGGGAGGCGTTCGTCGCGATGCAGCACGACCTGCGCGAGCGGCTGTACCGCGAGGCGTACCCGGCGGGGGAGTTCCTCGTGGTCGAGGTCGACGGCCGGCCCGCCGGGCGGCTCTGCGTGAACCGGGGACCCGACGAGGTCCGCGTCGTCGACATCGCGCTGCTGCCCGTGCACCAGGGACAGGGGATCGGCGCCGCGCTGCTGCGGCGGCTGCTCGACGAGGCCGCGGCCGCCGGCGTGCCCGTCGCCCTGCAGGTCGAGCGGGACAGCCCGGCCCGGGCGCTCTACGAGCGGCTGGGCTTCGTGCCGGTCGCCGAGGACGACGTCCGGCTGCACCTCACCTGGCGGGCCTCGTGACCCCGGGGCTGCGCTCAGGCGAAGGCCGCCTCGTAGCGCATCCGGTCGTCCCGCGGGCCGATCGGCACCAGGAACAGCGCCGTCTCACCGAGGCCGGCGTGGCGCACGGTCCAGGTCGCCTGCTCGAGAACCGGTGTGGCGGGACCGCTGAAGAGCAGCGAGAACTGACGGCGCTGCGTGCCGTCAGGGCCGGCGCCTCCGACGGCGTCGCGCACCGCCACCTCGTCGAGCGTCAGCGCGAACACCGCGCCGTCGGGGAGCACGACCTCGAAGGGGTCGCCCACCAGTGCCGAGAAGTCGTCGGCCTCGAACCACGTACTCACGACCTCACCCTAGCCAGGAGCCTCCGATGACCGACCTGACCCGTCGTACCGTCCTCGCCACCGGGGCCACCGGCGTCGCCGTCACCCTGGCGGTGCTGCCCGGCGCTGCCGAGGCCGCGCCCCTCGTCACGGCCGCGCCCGCGGCCCGTGGGTTCACCCGCGAGGCCAAGCTCTACCGGCGCAAACGCTTCGTCGCGCAGCGGACGGCACGCTTCCGGGTCACCGGGCCGGGCGTGGCCATCAAGCTGCGGCTGACCGCCATCCGCGACATCCCGCGGGTGACCCGCGGCTCGAACCGCAGCTTCGAGCTCACCTTCACCGCGCCGCGCCGGGGGCCCGAGCAGGGGACCTACACCCTCAAGCGGCGCCGGTTCGCCGCGACGTCGCTGTTCCTCGTGCCCACGGACGAGACCCGGCGGGTCTACCGCGCGACGGTCAACAACCGCTGAGCGTCGGGCCGGCCGGTGCCGATAGCCTGAACCGGTGAGCACCCGCGCCCAGCAGTACGACGCCACCGTGGTGGCGCGCGAGCAGGTGACGCCCCACCTCGTGCGGCTGACCCTCGACGTGCCGGGCTTCGTGTCGACCGGCATCGCCGACGAGTGGGTCGGCCTCGTCGTCCCCGGCCAGTTCCAGAGCCGCTACTACACGGTGCGCTCGATCGAGGGCACCCAGCTGGTGCTCGACGTCGTCGTCCACAGCACCGGACTCGTCACCGAGTGGGCGTCCGGTCGCTCCGGTGACCCGGTCGGCCAGCAGGTCGTGCTCACCGAGGCCAAGGGCTCCTACCTCCCGCCCGACGACGCCGGCTGGCTGCTGCTCGTCGGCGACCTCACCGCCCTGCCCGCGATGACCCGGATCGCCCGCGAGAACGCCGTCGCCCGGCCCGGCCGGCCCGTGCAGGTCGTCGCCGAGGTGCCCGACGACTCCCGGATCGACGGCTACTTCCCCGCCGACCCCACCGTCTCCGTCACCTGGCTCGCCCCCGGCCCCGACGGCGCCAGCCGTCTCGCCGAGGTCGTCGAGACGATCGCCTGGCCCGAGGGCCCCGGCTACTTCTGGATGGCCGGCGAGTCCGCCCAGATGCGCGCCATCCGCAAGCACCTGATGCGGGTGCGCCGGCTTCCCAGCACCCACTACGACGTGATGGGCTACTGGCGCTCGGTCGCGCAGCGGCAGCCGCGCGCGGTCGATCCCGGGCCGATCTGGCGCGCGGGCAAGGCCGCGGGCAAGTCCGACGAGGAGATCTGGGCCGACTACGACGCTGCACAGGCAGGAGCCGAGGAATGACCGACGAGAACGAGCCCATCGACGACGAGCTCGATGACGACGACGAGTTCGACGAGGACTTCGGCGCGCTCCCGCCCCCGGCCGCCCCGGTCACCCCGGTGTTCGGCACCGGCGACGTCCCCGACGGCTACCGCAGCGGCTTCGCCTGCTTCGTGGGCCGGCCCAACGTCGGCAAGTCGACGCTGACCAACGCCCTGGTCGGCCAGAAGATCGTCATCACCTCCGACAAGCCGCAGACCACCCGGACCGTCGTCCGCGGCATCGTGCACCGTGCCGACGGCCAGCTCGTCCTGGTCGACACCCCCGGCCTGCACCGCCCCCGCACCCTCCTCGGCGAGCGTCTCAACGATCTCGTCAAGACGACGTGGGCCGAGGTCGACGTGGTCGCCGTCTGCTTCCCGGCCGACGAGAAGATCGGCCCCGGCGACACCTTCCTGGTCAACGAGCTGGCCAAGGTCCGCCGGACCACCAAGATCGCGGTGGCCACCAAGACCGACCTCGTCACCCCCGACCGGATCGGTGAGCACCTCCTCGACATCGCCGAGCTCGGCCGCACCACCGGCACCGAGTGGGCCGAGATCGTGCCCGTCTCGTCCGTCGCCGGCGACCAGATCGGCCTCCTCGGCGACCTCCTCGTCGGCCTCATGCCCGAGGGCCCGCCCCTCTACCCCGACGGCGACCTGACCGACGCCCCCGAGGAGATCCTCGCCGCCGAGCTGATCCGCGAGGCCGCCCTCGACGGCGTCCGCGACGAGCTGCCGCACTCCATCGCCGTCGTCGTCGAGGAGATGAACCTGCGCGAGGGCCGCCCCGACGACAAGCCGCTCCTCGACATCCACGCGAACCTGTACGTCGAGCGCGACTCCCAGAAGGGCATCGTGATCGGCAAGAAGGGCGCCCGGCTGCGCCAGGTCGGCACCAACGCGCGCCAGCAGATCGAGGCGCTCCTCGGGACGCCGGTCTACCTCGACCTGCACGTCAAGATCGCCAAGGACTGGCAGCGCGACCCGCGGCAGCTGCGCAAGCTCGGCTTCTAGGGCTGGCCCCGCCAGACGACCTAGTCGGTCGTCCAGCAGCGACCGAACTTCTGCCCCATCTCCCACTGCTCCTTGGTGGGCCACTCGTAGCCCCACTTGAACGACAGCGGGTCGTCGGCGACGTCGGCGGCGGCGTCCTCGCAGCGGGTCCGGCCGGCGCTGCGGACCTTGTTCTGCCCGGGGTAGCTGGCCTGGTCGAAGGCGATGACCTCGATCGCGCGCCACGAGTGCTTGGCCGAGCAGCGGACCCGCTCGAAGTTCTTCGCGTCGGGGGCGGCGGTGCCGCACATGGCGTACTTGTCGGCGGTCGTGGGGCCGCGCAGCGCACCCTTCAGGTCGCTGTCGAGGTCGGCGAGCTGCGAGGCGCCGTCGAGGAGGACGGCGTCGCAGCGGAACCAGGTGGCGCCGGCGTCCGACTCGTCGACGGTGGGGGTGAACCAGATCGAGCGGATCATGCTCAGGCGGACGTCGGTGAGGCTGCCGCCGAGGTACTTCTCGAGGCGGCCGGGGCAGGCCTGGGCGACCTGGTCCTGGACCCGGGTGGAGTCGACGGCGACGAGGTGGCCGTCGACGACGGCGTCGGTGCTGCCGACGGAGAAGGTGACGCTCGTGTGCGGCTGGGCGCACTCGACCGGCTCGACCTCGGACGTCGGGGCGACCGCGGCGTCGAAGGGCAGCTGGTAGCAGGCGCCGACCGCCGGACCGGGGGCAGGCGCGGGCGCGGGGGTCTGGGTGGCGGCCGCCCGGGTGGGCTCGTCGCGGGGCTTGTCGTCGTCCCCGCCGCCGGAGCTGCAGCCGGCCAGCAGGGCCACCAGGGCGGTGCCGGCCGCCAGCACGGGCGACGTACGTCGAAGGATGCTCATCTCGTCACTCGCTCGTTCTCGCCCAGCACACCGAGCGCCGGTTGCCGGCGTCCCACTCGGCCTTGTGGAAGAAGGTGAACCCGTACTCGAACTCGGTCGGGTAGTTCAGCCACGCCTTGACCGACGTCGCGCAGAAGGAGCGGGTGCGGCTCTCCATCACGCGGTCGCCGGGGTACTCGTCGGCCGGCTGGCCGAGCTTGACGGTGGTCACCGCCCGCCAGTCGTGCTTCTGGTTGCAGGTCACCTTCTCGCCCTCGCCGACCGACGCGCCCCGCGCGCAGCTCAGCCAGCGGTCGGGCGCCCGCCCGGCGAGCATCTCGCGTGCCGTCTCGGGCAGCGGGCGGTACTCGGTGCTCGCGCTGCTGCCGCCGATCACGTCGCAGCGGTACCAGCGGGCGCCCTTCTTCCACGCCTTCTCGGACGGCCGGAACCAGGCCCAGCTCAGCGTGGTGCGCAGCACCAGCGACTCGTCGGCCCCGACGAACTTCGCGAACGACGTCGCGCAGGTCTGGTAGGCGAACGTGCCGAGCTTCGCGTCGTCGTAGTCCGCGTCGTCGAACTCGCCGGGCAGCTCACCGGTCGCGAACGTCTCGGCGGTGTGCTCCTCGGTGCAGGGCACGGTCTTGGTCGCGTTGGCCGGCTTGGCGACGTCGTCGGGCGTCAGCTGGCGGCAGGTCCCGCTCGCGGGGACCTCGACGGCGTCGACCAGGTCGGGGTCGGTGTTCTCGCCCTGGCTCTCGACGCTGCACGCGCTCGTGGCGGCTGCCGCGGCCAGCAGGAGGACGACGAGGGCGCGCCGCACCGTCATCGTGCCCCTCCGTCCGTCAGTCCACCAGCAGTGCGGCGATGGTAGCGCCCAGCGCATAGGCCCCCGCCAACGCGGCGTCGTCCACGTCGCCCAGCACCCCGAGGACGTCGTAGCCCTGGCGCCAGTCGAGCGCACCGACGATCGACTGCACCGACCGCTCGGCGCCGGTGAGGTCGTAGCGGCCGTGCAGCCACAGCCCGTAGGGACGGCCGGCCGTCTCGCCGGCGCCGTCGGCCGGCGCGCCGCTCGGGTCGAGCGCGCCGCCGACGGCGAGGAAGGTCGAGTCGAAGAAGTGCTTGAGCGCCCCGCTCATGTAGCCGAAGTTGGCCGTCGTCCCGAGCACGTAGCCGTCGGCGGCGAGGACGTCGTCCGCGCCGGCCTCGAGGGCCGCGCGGACGACGACCTCGATCCCGCCGTCCCCAGCGCCCGCCTGGACATCGTCGTCGTGGGCACCCGCGACGACCTGGTCCAGGAGCGCCCGCATCGAGCGGCTGGGGGAGTGGTGGACGATCAGGAGCGTCGGCACCCGACCAGGCTAGACCGCCGGCGCGAAGCGCTCCCAGCTCCGATGGGTCCCCATCAGGTCCTGCACCTGGCTCAGCACGGCGGGTCCCTCGCTCGCCGTGGCCACGCCCGCGGCGTCGGTGGGCACCCCGGCCGCGTCGAGCGCGTCGAGGCCCGGGCCCCAGGCGCCGATCACCTTCGCGTGGCGGAACGCCTCCTCGAGCAGGAGCACCACCCGGGGGTCGAGCGGGCCGCGGGCAGCGACGGCGTCGGGAGCCGGGGCCGGGCAGCCCGCGACGAGGACGACGTCGTACTCCACGGAGCGGGCGGTGGCGAACGTGCGCTGCACGGCGAGGTCGCCGACCGTGCCGCCGTGCGGGGCGATGACCAGCGGCACCATCCCCGCCTCCAGGACGGCGGTGCGGACCTCGGCCACGCCGTCGAGCCCGCCGTCGGGGTCGACCACGATCCCGGCCACGCGCCCGTCGGCCGGCCACGGCCCGCCGGTGAGCTGGGAGAGCGCCGGGCTCGGCACCACCTCGCCGGCCCCGGACGTCGCCTCGGGCACCGTCATCCCGAGCGCGGTGGCCACCTCGGCGCACAGCGTCGGGTCGATCTGCGCGAGCGCCAGCAGCTGGCGCTCCTTGATCGCCTGCTCGTAGCACTTGCCGAGCTCGAACGAGTAAGCCCGGATGATGTGCTCCTGCTCGACCGGGCTCATGCTCGCCCAGAACAGCCGGGCCTGGCTGAAGTGGTCGTCGTACGACGCGGGCTGGGCGCGCACCTTGTGCCCGGTCACCGCCTGGGCGGCCTCGACGAACGCACGGGTCTCCTCGTCGGACAGGTCGGTGCCGGCGTGGAAGGGGCAGCCGCCATCGAGCGAGTTGGGCCGGTACGGCGCGACGCCGGCGTGCACCGCGTGCTGGTGGAAGCCGTCGCGGAGCATGTCGTTGACCGGAGCGTGCGGCCGGTTGATCGGGATCTGGTTGAAGTTCGGTCCGCCGAGCCGGCTGAGCTGCGTGTCGACGTACGAGAAGAGCCGGGCCTGCATGAGCGGGTCGTCGGTGACGTCGATGCCGGGCACCAGGTGCCCGACGTGGAAAGCGACCTGCTCGGTCTCCGCGAAGTAGTTGGTCGGGTTGGCGTCGAGCACCATGCGGCCGATCGGCTGCACGGGCGCGAGCTCCTCGGGGACGATCTTGGTCGGGTCGAGCAGGTCGATCCCGTCGAAGGTCTGGTCGGCGGTGTCCTCGAACACCTGGATGCCGAGCTCCCACTCCGGGAACGCGCCGGACTCGATCGCGTCGGCGAGGTCGCGGCGGTGGAAGTCGGGGTCGAGGCCGCCGAGCAGCTGCGCCTCCTCCCAGGTCAGCGAGTGCACGCCGAGGCGGGGCTTCCAGTGGAACTTGACCAGGGACGTCGCCCCGTCGGCCCGGGTGAGCCGGAAGGTGTGGACGCCGAAGCCTTCCATCATCCGGTAGGAGCGCGGGATGCCCCGGTCGGACATGTTCCACAGCGTGTGGTGCTGGGCCTCGGTGTGCAGCGAGACGAAGTCCCAGAAGGTGTCGTGCGCGCTCTGCGCCTGGGGGATCTCGCGGTCCGGGTGCGGCTTGGCCGCGTGGACGACGTCGGGGAACTTGATGCCGTCCTGGATGAAGAACACCGGGATGTTGTTGCCGACCAGGTCCCACACGCCCTCGTCGGTGTAGAACTTCGTGGCGAAGCCGCGGGTGTCGCGGACCGTGTCGGCCGAGCCGCGCGAGCCCAGCACCGTCGAGAACCGCACGAAGACCGGCGTCCGCTTGCCCTTCGCGAAGAGCCCGGCGCAGGTCACCGTGTCGGCGGTGCCGTAGCCCTCGAAGTAGCCGTGGGCACCGGCCCCGCGGGCGTGGACGACGCGCTCGGGGATGCGCTCGTGGTCGAAGTGGGTGATCTTCTCGCGCAGGTGGTGGTCCTGCAGGAGCGTCGGGCCGCGCTCGCCGGCCTTGAGCGAGTGGTCGGTGTCGTGCACCCGGACGCCGGTCGCGGTGGTCAGCCACGGACCCTGCTGGCCGGCGGTGCGGGGGTCGGCGCCGCTCTCGGCGCCGGTGGGGGTGCGGGTCTCGGGGGCGCCCTGGTCGGGCTTCGGGGGGAGCGGGTCGACCGGCTCGGTCGGCTCGGTGAGGCTGGGGGGAACGGCGGTGGGGGCGCCGGGGACGGCGTCCTGCTGCTTCGGGTCCTTCGCGTTCATGTGGGGGCTCCTCAGGTTGCGGACCTCCGCGCGGTACCCGGGCACCTCCACCGGACACCGGGGGACTGCTAAGGTGATCGCATCATGACGCGAGCCCTCCTTCTTAGCGGCCGCAGCGAGGTCTGAAAGCCGGACCCCCTCGTTGCGGAGTGAGTTGCGCGCCCGGCGCCCCGTCTCGACACTCACCACCCCGAGGAAGTCATGAACCAGCAGCGCGTCACCGTCCCGAGCCAGCAGCCCAGCGGGATGCCGTACCACCGCTACACCGCCTTCGAGCCCGTGACGGTCCCGGACCGCACCTGGCCGGACCAGAAGATCACCCGCGCCCCCCGGTGGCTCTCCACCGACCTGCGCGACGGGAACCAGGCGCTCATCGACCCGATGAGCCCCTCGCGCAAGATGAAGATGTTCGAGCTCCTGGTCCAGATGGGCTACAAGGAGATCGAGATCGGGTTCCCGGCCGCGAGCCAGACCGACTTCGACTTCGTGCGCCAGCTCGTCGAGGAGGACCGGATCCCCGACGACGTCCGGGTCTCCGTGCTGACCCAGGCCCGTGAGGACCTGATCGCGCGCACCGTCGAGTCGCTCCAGGGCGCCGACAAGGCCACCGTGCACCTCTACAACGCCACCGCGCCGCTGTTCCAGCGGGTGGTCTTCGGCGTCACCGAGGCCGAGTGCATCGCGATCGCGACCCGCGGCACCGAGTGGGTCATGAAGTACGCCGACCAGCTGCTCGCCGGCACCGACTTCGGCTACCAGTACAGCCCCGAGATCTTCACCCAGACGCCGACCGACTTCGCCATCGAGGTCTGCGAGCGGGTCTCCGACGTGTGGCAGCCGGAGGAGGGTCGCGAGATCATCCTCAACCTGCCGGCCACCGTCGAGATGTCGACGCCCAACACCTACGCCGACCAGATCGAGTACTTCTCGCGCCACCTGACCCGCCGCGCCCACTCGATCATCAGCCTGCACCCCCACAACGACCGCGGTACGGCGGTCGCCGCCACCGAGCTCGCGCTGATGGCCGGTGCCGACCGGGTCGAGGGCTGCCTGTTCGGCCACGGCGAGCGGACCGGCAACGTCGACCTGGTCACCCTCGGCATGAACCTGTTCAGCCAGGGCATCGACCCGCAGATCGACTTCTCCGCGATCGACGAGGTCCGCCGCACGGTCGAGTACTGCACCCAGCTGCCCGTCCACCCGCGGCACCCGTGGGCCGGCGACCTGGTCTACACCGCGTTCTCGGGCTCCCACCAGGACGCCATCAAGAAGGGCCTCGAGGACCTCGACCGGATCGCGGCCGAGCAGGGCAAGCCCGTCGGCGAGATCCCGTGGGAGGCGCCGTACCTGCCGATCGACCCGAAGGACGTCGGCCGCACCTACGAGGCGGTCATCCGGGTCAACAGCCAGTCCGGCAAGGGCGGGGTGGCCTACGTCCTCAAGGCCGAGCACAGCCTCGACCTGCCGCGCCGCGCGCAGATCGAGTTCAGCCGGGTCATCCAGCAGCACACCGACAGCCAGGGCGGTGAGGTCACGCCGGAGGCGATCTGGACGATCTTCCGCAACGAGTACCTCGACCGCGAGGCGCCGTACAGCCTGGTCTCGTTCTCCTCCACCACCAGCGAGGACGGCGAGGACAGCCAGGAGGTGCGTCTCGTCGTCCGCGGTGAGGAGCGGACCTTCACCGGCATGGGCAACGGCCCGGTCGCCGCCTTCGTCGACGGCATGCGCCAGGCGGGTGCCGACATCCGGGTGCTCGACTACGCCGAGCACGCGCTCTCGTCGGGCGGCGACGCCGTCGCGGCGGCGTACGTCGAGTGCGAGGTCGCCGGCGAGATCGTCTGGGGCATCGGCCTGCACCACAACATCGTCACCGCCTCGCTCCGCGCGGTGGTCTGCGCCGCCAACCGGGCGCAGGCGATCACCATCCCGTCGAGCACGACGGGCGCCTGAGGCATGGGTCGCGCCGCGCTGGCCTCGGAGCAGGTCGGCCAGCTCTTCGTCGAGAGCCGGCGCGGGCGCGACCGCCTGGAGTACACCGAGTACGGCGCCGGGGACGCCTGGGTCGTCCTCGTCCCGCCGCTCCTGGTGCCGCGCCGCGTGCACGCCCACACGGCGCGCACGCTCGCGGCCAACGGGCTGCACGTGCTCGTGCTCGACCCGCTCGGGCACGGCCGCTCCGACCGGCCGGCCGACCCGCTGTCCTACTCGGTGAGCGCGTTCGCCGCCCAGGTCGTCGCGCTGCTCGACCACGTCGGTGCGGCCCGCGCCGTGGTCGGCGGCAGCTCGATCGGAGCCAACGTCGCGCTCGAGGTCGCCGTCTCGGCGCCCGAGCGGGTGGCCGGGCTGGTCCTCGACGGGCCCGTCCTCGACAACGCGCTCGGCGTCCAGCTCGCCGTCCTCGGTCCGGTGCTCGCCACCGCACGGCTCGCACCGCTGGCGGTGAGCGGGGTCCGGCTGCTGACCCGGCCGGTGCCGCGCCGGGTGCTGCCCGAGTGGCTCGGCCTCACCCTCGACACGCTCGACGCCCGGCCCGGCCCGGTGGCCGCGGCGGTGCACGGCGTCCTCTTCGGGCGGTTCGCGCCCTCGAGCGCCGAGCGCGCGGCGCTGACGGTGCCGGCGCTGGTGCTGGCCCGCCCGGCCGATCCGTTCCACCCGGCTGCCGACGCCGAGCTGGTCGCCGGCGAGATCGCCGGCGCCGTGCTCGAGCGGGCCACGGCGCCGCTCGAGTGGCGCCGGCGTCCCGAGCGGCTCGACCTCGTGGTCACCCGGTTCGCGCGCGAGTGCACGCGACCGGCGCGCCGCGGACGCCGTACCCGCAGCTCCTGAGGCCGGCTACGGCCGGCTGAGCGCCTGCCGGAGCTGACGCCATCCCTCGTCGCCGGGCACGGACACCCGGATCGCGCCCGGGACGCCGAGCGCGGAGCCCGGGCGCACCGCGATCCCGGCGTCGGCGAGCCGGCGCACGGCCGCGGCCTCGTCGGGCACCCGGACCAGCACGAAGTTCGCGTGCGAGGGGACGACGTCGTACCCGTGGTGGGTGAACAGGTCGCTCACCCGGCGCCGCATGTCGATCGTGTGGACCCGGACGGCCTCGTGGTGGGTGCGGTCGCGGAGCGCGGCGAGCGCCGCCGCCTGGGCGAGGCGGTTGACCGAGAAGGGCGCCCGGATCCCGCTGAGGGTCGCGACGACCGAGGCCGGCGCGACCAGGTAGCCGACCCGGAGGCCGGCCAGGCCGTACGCCTTGGAGAACGTCCGGAGCACGGCGAGGCCGCCCTCGCGGACCAGCGGCACCGCGGTGGTGGCGAGCGGGTCCGGGGCGAAGTCGACGTAGGCCTCGTCGACGACGACCAGGCCGGCGGGGGAGTCCGCGCGGAAGCGGCGGATGGCGTCGCGGGGGACGAGGGTGCCGGTCGGGTTGTGGGGGTTGACGACGTAGGCGATGTCGGCAGGCACGGCGGCCATCGCCGGCAGGTCGTGCCGGTCGGCGACGAGCGGGACGGAGGTCACCGTGCCGCCGACGACCTGGGTGCTGATCTCGTCGACCCGGTAGGCGGGGTCGGCGCAGACGGCGGTGCCGCCGCCGGCGAGGAAGGCCAGTGCGAGCAGGAAGATCAGCTCGTCCGAGCCGTTGCCGACCAGCACCTGCTCCGCCGGGACGCCGTGGCGCGCCGCGATCTCGGCGCGCAGGTCGGTGGCGAGCGCGTCGGGGTAGCGGTGTGCCGCGCGGGCCGCGCGCGTCACCGCGTCGACGACGTGGGGACTCGCGCCGAGCGCGGACTCGTTGGACGACAGCGAGCCAGCGGCCGATGGGGCCGCCGCGCCGGGACGGTAGGGGGCGAGCCCGGCCAGCCAGGGCCGGGCGGTCAGCTCGGTCATCCGGCCGCCTCCAGGCCCTGGCGCGCCCGGCGGGCGGTCGCGTAGAGCCGGCCGGCCCGGTACGACGAACGAACGAGCGGACCCGACAGCACGCCGGCGAACCCGATCTCGTCGGCCTCGGTGGCGAGCTCGACGAACTCCTCGGGCTTGACCCACCGCTCCACGGGGTGGTGACGCGGCGACGGGCGCAGGTACTGGGTGATGGTGACCAGCTCGCAGCCTGCTTCGTGGAGGTCGCGCAGGGCTTGGGAGACCTCGTCGCGGGTCTCGCCCATGCCGAGGATCAGGTTCGACTTCGTCACGAGCCCGAAGGCACGGGCTTGGGTGAGGACGTCGAGGGAGCGTTCGTAGCGGAACGCGGGGCGGATGCGCTTGAAGATCCGCGGCACGGTCTCGACGTTGTGGGCCAGGACCTCGGGGCGGGAGTCGAAGACCTCGGTGAGGAGGTCGGGGTGGCCGTTGAAGTCGGGGATGAGGTTCTCGACGCCGGTGTCGGGGTTGAGTGAGTGGATGGCGCGGACGGTCTCGGCGTAGAGCCAGGCGCCGCCGTCGGGGAGGTCGTCGCGGGCGACGCCGGTGATGGTGGCGTACTTGAGGCCCATGGTCTGCACGGATTCGGCGACGCGGCGGGGTTCGTCGCGGTCGAGGGGTTGGGGTTTGCCGGTGTCGATCTGGCAGAAGTCGCAGCGTCGGGTGCACTGGTCGCCGCCGATGAGGAAGGTGGCCTCGCGGTCCTCCCAGCACTCGAAGATGTTGGGACAGGCCGCTTCCTGGCAGACGGTGTGCAGGCCCTCCGTGCGGACCAGGGCGGTGAGCTCCTGGAAGGCGGGTCCGGTGCGGGCGCGGGTGCGGATCCAGGCGGGCTTGCGCTCCACGGGGGTCGCGGCGTTGCGGGCCTCGACCCGGAGCAGGCGCCGGCCGTCAGGGGCGGGGACGGCTCTCATCAGGCGGCCGGCTCCTGCTCCAGGAGCGCCCGGAGCTCGCGGGCGTAGCGTCCCGCCTCGGCGCCGTCGATGACCCGGTGGTCGAAGGTGACGGTGAGGTTGAGCATCCGCCGCACGGCGACCCCGCCGGAGACCGCGACCACCCGGTCGGTGGCGCGGTGCACGCCGATGATCGCGGTCTGCGGCGGGTTGATCAGCGGCGTGGCGAGCACGCCGCCGCTCTTGCCGGGGCTGGTGACGGTCACCGTGGCGCCGCTGATGTCGCGGGCGGCGAGCCGCCCGGCGCGCGCCCGCTCGGCGAGGTCGGCCACCTGGGCGGTGAGCTCCTCGGCCGAGTGGGCGAGCGGGTCGCGCAGCACCGGGACGACGAGCCCGCGCGGGGTGTCGACGGCGAACCCGACGGCGACCTCGTCGTACGCGAGGATCTCGTCGTCGACGACGTGGGCGTTGAACACCGGGTGGTCCGCCGCCAGCCGGGCGACGGCCCGGCAGGCGTGCGCCAGCAGCAGGCGCATGTCGACGCGGCTGACGTCGCACTCCTCGACCACGTGCACGCCCGGGATCTGCGCGTGGGACTGGGCCATCCGCTGCGCGATGGCCTTGCGGATCCCGACGAGCGGGGTCCGGGTCACGGTGGGCGCGGGGATGCTCATGCCGGACTGCTCTCGGCGAGCAGGCTCGCGTCGGACAGGCTACCGCCTGAGAGGGCCGCGAAGCGCTGCTGCAGGTCGCGCGGCGTGATCCCGGTGAGCTGCTCGCCGCTCACGTCGACGACGATCCTGCCCTGGTGCATCATCAGCAGCCGGTCGGCGTGGTCGAGCGCGTGCTTCATGTCGTGGGTGACCATGAGCGTCGTGATCTTCCGCTCCCGGACGAGCCGCTCGGTGGCGGCGTTGACCCGGGCGGCGCTGTTGGGGTCGAGCGCCGCGACGTGCTCGTCGAGCAGCATGACGGCGGGCGAGCCGAGGCAGGCCATGGCGACGGCGATCGCCTGCCGCTGCCCGCCCGAGAGCGAACCGGAGACCGCGCCCAGGCGATTCTCCAGGCCCATCCCGAGCGGTTCGAGCAGCTCCTGCGCGGCTGCGCGGACCTTGCCCGGCGACGTACGGCGCAGGGGGAACCGGCCGCGCCGTCCGGCGAGGGCGAGCGCGAAGTTCTCCTCGATCGTCAGGTTGGACACCATGTTGTCCTGCGGGTTCTGGCGCACCCGGGAGACCAGGGCGATCCGGCGCCACGAGGGCAGCGTGGTGACGTCGCGACCGCGGACGGTCACGTGGCCCTCGTCGGCCAGCAGGTTGCCGGCGACCATCGCGAGCGTGGTCGACTTGCCGGCGCCGTTGGAGCCGATGATCGACACGAAGGTGCCGGCCGCCACCTCCAGGCTCAGGTCGTCGACGGCGGTGACGAGCTCGCGGCCGGGGGCGACGAAGCGCTTGGTGCAGCCCTGCAGGAGCAGGTCGGGGACGAGATCAGATGAAGCTGGCAACGCGGTCCTCCTCGTAGAACCTGGTACGGGCGATGCGCCGCTGGCGGCGTCCGCTCGTCGTGAGAGAGCTGAGCCAGCTGCGGCCCTGGCTGCGGACGGCGATCACGACGACCACGACCGCGGCGGTGAGCAGCTGGAGCAGGTTGGGGTCGAGCCCGATCTGCAGCGAGGCTGCGACCGCGAAGCGGTAGACGACGACGCCGGCGACGAGCGCGAGCACGATGGGCAGCACCCGGCTGGAGCGGGTGAAGCTGAGGCCGAGCATCATCCCGGCCAGGCCGATCACGATGACGCCGTTCTGGATGGTGACGTCCATGAACCCCTGGTTGTGCACGACCAGGCCGCCCGAGAGCGCCGCGAAGGCGTTGGCGACGGCGAGGCCGACGGCCTGCCGGGACTCGGTGCGGACGCCGAGCCCGCGCGCGGTCTGGATGTTCTGGCCGGACGCGATCAGGGACAGGCCGTAGTCGGTGCGCAGGAACCACAGCATGGCGGCGCCGAGCAGCGCCGCGACGACGACGCCGGTGACGATGGTGCCCTCGCGGTAGCTCAGCCCGGCGTCCGCGGCCCACGAGAACGCGGTCTCGGAGCCGAAGAGCGAGACGTTGCCGGAGCTCATGATCACCAGGCACATGGAGTACGCCGCAGTGGCGACCAGGATGCTCGCCAGCAGCACGTTGAGCCGCAGCGTCATGTGCAGGATCGCGGTGACCAGGCCGGTCGCGGCGCCGGCCAGCATCGCCAGGCCGAGCGAGACCAGCGGGTGGTGGCCGTGGACGGCGAGCACCGCGGCCGTGGAGCCGCCGACGCCGAAGGAGCCCTGCAGGGTCAGGTCGGGGAGGCTCATCACCCCCATCGCGAGGTAGATGCCGAGCACGAGCGGGACGTAGAGCAGCCCCACCTGCACGGCGATCTCGAACAGGTTCCAGATCATGGTGTGCCCTTCGTCAGTGGGTGGTGAGCGCGGCGTCGCGGATCTCGGCGGGGACGTCGATGCCGAGCTCCTTGAGCTTGGTGAGGTTGAGGTCGAAGCCGCCGGTCTCGGGGACGACGACCGCGGTCTTCGCGGGGTCGGCGCCGTCGAGCACCTCGAGGACGACCTTCGCGACGGCCTCGCCGACGACCTTGTAGTCGTAGGAGGACGAGATCACCGCGCCGGCCTCGACGGCCTCGCTGGTGCCGCCGTAGACGGGGATCTCGGCGTCGTCGGCGACCTTCATCAGGCCCTCGACCGCGCTGATCGTCGTGGTGTCTCCGGGGATCTCGATCGCGTCGACCTTGCCGACCAGGCTCTGCGCGGCCTGGGTGATGTCGGAGCCGTTGCTGATCGTCGCCTCGACGTGCCCGATGCCGAGCTCGTCGAGGTGCTTGCGGACCTTGTCGGCCTGCGCGTCGCCGGCCGGGTCGCCGAGCTTCCAGATCAGGCCGACCTTCGCGAGGCCGGGGATCAGCTTGGTCATCGCGTCGATGTCCGGGACCGGGTCGATCACGTCGGCGACGCCGGTGACGTTGCCGCCCGGCGCGTCCATCGACTTCACCAGCTTGGCCTCGACCGGCGTCGAGGAGGCGGCGAAGACGATCGGGATGTCCTTGGTCGCGGTCGCCATCAGCTGCGAGGCCGACGTGCCGACGGGGACGATCACGTCGCAGTCGCCGGAGATGAACTTCTGCGCGAGCGTCTGCTCCGTCGCGGCGTCGGCGTTGGGGTTCTGGATGTCGAGCTTCAGGCCGTCGTCGGTGGCCTCCTTCAGGCCCGACTTCATGCCGGAGAGGAGGTCGTCGATGACGGTCGCGGTGGCGTACTGGTCGACGCAGACCTTGGCGTCCGCGACGTCGGTGGCACCCCCGCCGCCGTCCTCACCGCAGGCGGCGAGGGCCGTGCAGGCGAGGGCGGACGCGGCGAGGGTGAGGGCGGTGCGCTTCACTGGGACTCCTTGGTGGTGGTGGGGACCCGAGAGGCGAGCTCCGCGGCGACCTGGTCGACCGCGGCGGCGAGGGCGGCGACCGTCTGGTCGACGTGGTGGCGCTCGAAGACGTACGGCGGGCAGATGCCGAACCGGTCGCCGCGGTAGCCGTCGGCGTTGCCGCTGAACGACGGGTTGATGAGGACGCCGCGCTCCTGGCACGCGCGGGCGATCCGCTTGCTGACGCCGGCCTCGTAGGGGAACGGCTCCTTGGTGGCGCGGTCGGCCACGATCTCGACGCCGACGAGCAGGCCGAGGCCGCTCACCTCGCCGACCAGCGGGTGGTCGCCGATCGCCCGCTGCACCTCGGAGAGGAGGTAGCCGCCGACCTCGCCGGCCCGGGCGACCAGGTCGTGCTTCTCGATGTGGCGCAGCACGGCGAGGCCGACGGCGCACGAGAGCGGGTTGCCGCCGTAGGTGAAGCCGTGCTCGAACATGCCGCTGCCGTTGGCGACGGCGTCGTAGATCTCGTTGCGCGCGATGACCGCGCCCAAGGGGGAGTAGCCGCTGCTGATGCCCTTGCCGCACGTGATCAGGTCGGGGACGACGCCGAAGTGCTCGATCGCGAAGTTGCGCCCGGTCCGGCCCATGCCGGTGAGCACCTCGTCGACGATCAGCAGGACGTCGTACTTGTCGCAGATCTCGCGGACCCGCTCGAAGTAGCCGTCGGGCGGGACCATGCCCATCGCCGCGGCGCCGACGATCGGCTCGGCGATGAACGCGGCGACGTGCTCGGGGCCCTCGTTGAGGATCACCCGCTCGACGTCGTCGGCGCAGGAGAGGGTGCACGCGTTGCTCTGCGCGCACAGCGTGCACCGGTAGCGGTACGGCGGCTGCGCGTGCGCGAACGGCAGCAGCATCGGCGCGTAGCCGGTCCGCCGCATCACGTGCCCGGTCGCGGAGAGCGCGCCGAGGGTGTTGCCGTGGTAGCTGCGCCACCGCCCGACGATCTTGTGCTTCGACGGCTTGCCGGACTCGACGAAGTAGTGCCGGGCGAGCTTGATCGCGGTCTCGTTGGCCTCGGAGCCACCGGAGGTGAACCGGACGTAGTCCATGCCCTCGGGCGCGAAGTCCGCGAGCTCGCGGGCGAGCTGCTCCTGCGGCTCGCTGGTGAACTGCCCGCAGAAGCTCACCTTGGCGGCCTGCTCGGCCATCGCGTCGAGCACCTCTTGGACGCCGTACCCGATGCTGATCACGATGTTGCCGCCCGACGAGGCGTCGAGGTACTCGTTGCCGTCGGCGTCCCAGACGTGCACGCCGGAGGCGTGGCTGACCGCCGGGGCGGAGTGGACCAGGTCGCGGTGGAAGACCTGGCTGGCCGGGGTGGCCGGGGTGGTGGTCATGCGGTCACGGTTCCTTTCACGGGGGCGTGCAGCGCGCGGGCGGCGTCGGCGATGTCGGCGACGGACGGCACGAAGGCGGACTCGAGGGACGCCGCGAACGGCACCGGCGTGGGCGGCGGCTGGAGGAGCCGGACGGGGAAGCCGAGCCGGTCGCCGTCCCCGAGGAGCGCGGCGCACAGGGCCGCCGCCGGGCCGGAGCCGGGCCAGGACTCCTCGGCGACGAGCAGGGCGCCGGTCCGCTCGGCGCTGGCCCGGACCAGGGCGGTGTCGAGCGGGGCGAGCGAGCGCAGGTCGACGACCTCGGCCTCGACGCCGTCCGCGGCGAGGTCCTTGGCCGCACGGACGGCACGCTGGACCATGAGCCCGGACGCGGCGATAGTGAGATCGCGCCCCGGCCGGCGGATGTCGGCCGCGCCGAGCCGGACGTCGAGCGTGCGGTCGACCTCGGCCCGGGCGCCGTGGAGCAGGCTCATGTGCTCGAGCAGCACGACCGGGTTGTCGTCGCGGATCGCGGCGCGGGTCAGGGAGTAGGCGTCCTGGGGCGTGGTCGGCATCGCGACCTTGAGGCCGGGGAACGCCAGCAGCATGCCGACGCAGCTCTCGGCGTGACCGCGGTGCGGGCCGACGCCGCACTTGGCGCGCACGACCAGCGGGACGGTGACCTCGCCGCGGGTGCGGAAGGCGACGGCGGAGCCCTCGAGGCCCAGCGGGGTCATCGTCAGCGCGAGGAACTCGGCGAACATCAGGTCGACGATCGGCCGGCTGCCGGCCATCGCCGCGCCGACCGCCGTACCGACCATGGCGGCCTCGGAGATGGGCGCATCGATCACCCGGCCCTGGGCGCCGAAGCTGTCCCACAGGCCCTTCGTGGACTGCATCGGCCCGCCGAAGACGCCGATGTCCTGGCCCATCAGGTAGACCGACGGGTCGGCGGTCATCGCGTCGGCGATCGCGGCGACGATGGCCTCGCTCATGGTCATCCGGCTCATGACGCGCTCCTCAGGTCCTCGGCGTAGGGGCTCGTGGCGCGGACCAGCGCCGCGTCGCTCGCGCCCTTCGCGGCCGCGACGATCGCCTCCATCCGCTCGTCGGCGGCGCGCACCTGCGCGGTCGCGTCGTCCGCGGTGAGCTCGCCGCGCGCGACCAGCTGGTCCTGGAGCCGCGCGATCGGGTCGCGCTCGGCCCAGGCCGCCACCTCCTCGGGCGAGCGGTAGGTCTCGGGGTCGTTCATGTAGTGACCGCCCATCCGGTAGGTCAGCGCGTGCACGAACGACGGTCCCGCACCCGCCCGGGCCCGCGCCACTGCCTCGCCGATCGCGTCCCGGACGGCGAGCACGTCGTTGCCGTCGACGTCGGTCGCCGGGATGCCGAGCGCCCGGGCCCGGTCGGAGACCCGCTCGCCGGCCAGCGCGACGGCCGAGGGGAGCGACGTCGCGTACTGGTTGTCCTGGCACACGTAGACCACCGGCAGCCCGAGCATCGCGGCGAGGTTGAGCGACTCCGCGACGATGCCGCTGTTGGCGGTGCCGTCGCCGAAGCCGCAGACCGCGACCGCGCCGGGGCTGGTCCGGGACAGGTGCAGCGCGGCGCCGGTGGCGTAGGCGACCGAGGTGCCGAGCGAGCCGGAGAACATGCCGACCGAGCGCGGGCCCGGTGCCGGGCAGATGTCGCCGCGCCAGTGCCCGCCCGAGCTGCTGGCGTCGGTGCCGAAGACGCCGGCCGCCAGCGTCGCGGGGGAGGAGCCGCGCTGGAGCGCGACCGCGCACGCCCCGCGGAAGTGCGGCGCGACGACGTCGTCGGGTCCGAGCTCGGCGAAGGCGCCGACGAACACGGCCTCCTCGCCGCGCGCCTCGTGCCAGTGGCCGTTGTGCCGGCACATCGCCTGGTCGAACGCGCGGGCCTCGACCATCGCCTGCCACAGGCCGGTCTCGGTGATGGTCGTCGTCGTGGTGGTCATGCGGGGTCGCCGATCTCGGCGATGACCTGGCCGATCCGCACGGTGTCCTCGGGCTCGCCGTGGAGCGCGGTCACGACGCCGGCGACCGGGGCCCCGATCTCGAGGTTCACCTTGTCGGTCATCACCTCGGCGATCGGCTCGCCGGCGGCGACGCTGTCGCCCACGGCGCACAGCCAGGTCGCGAGGACGGCCTCCTCGACGCCGTCGCCCAGCTCTGTGATCGAGACGGAAGTGCTCACCGAAGTCCTTTCGGTCGGGGGAGAGGGTTGCTAGTGTGGTGTTACCGCTTTGGAAAGTGGTACTACCAATTGAGTGAATAGTGATCTGGCCCACGGCCGGATGTCAAGGGCCTCCGGCTACAGTCGCTGCGCCCCACCCAGGAAAGGCCCACGCCATGACGATCGAGAACGACGCCGGGTCCTCGCTCAGCGAGCTGTTCGCCGCCGACCCGCTCTCCGTCGCGCTCGCCGAGCTCATCCAGGAGATGCGCCCGGGCGACAAGCTGCCCAGCGAGCGCGACCTCGCCGTGCGCCTCGACGTGAGCCGGACCGCGCTGCGCGACCGGCTCGGCATGCTCGAGGGACTCGGGGTGCTGCGCCGCCGTACCGGTGCCGGGACGTTCGTCGAGACGCTGCGCCCCGACGCGCTCGCGTTCGCGCTCAACCTCGCCATCAGCAGCTCGCACCTGCCGCTGGCCTCGCTCGAGTCCGTCCGGATAGCCCTCGAGCGCCAGGCCGCCGCCGAGGCCGCCCGCCGCGCCGACCCGGTCCTCATCGCCTACATGAAGCGCGCGATCGACACCATGGCCGCGACCGAGCTCAGCGCCGACGTCCTGGACGCCGACCGCGCCTTCCACCAGTCACTGCTCCGCGCCGCCGGCAACCCCTCGCTCACCTTCTTCGCCGAGGCGCTCTCGAACGTCCTCACCAAGGACCTCGCCGACCGCAGCGAGCGACTGCTCCACGAGCCGCTCACCACCTCGCGCCAGGCGCTGCTGGTCGACCACCACACCCGCATCTACGACGCGATCCTGGCCGGCGACCCCGACGCGGCCATGCGGGCGGTCGACGGGCACTTCGACGCCATCGGCAACAGCTGAGGGGCGCTCTGCCGGCGGTCGATCGACGATCCGCGCAGGGTTTCGGGCGATCCGTTGCGGGGGTGGGGCGCGCGGCGCACAGTCCTCAGGTGCGCGCTCGACGGCCCGGTGGACGAGCCCGCGGCGGTCGGCTTGCCGCCGTGGTGGTCGCGCTGGCCGTCGCGGCCTGCGACGCGCCGTCCGGCCCGGCTGAGATCACCCTGCTGACGGCACCGGCCACCACGTCGGTGGGCGGTTTCAAGGCCCGCCTGGCCGGCACGGCCGGGCTGACCGACGGCGGCTGCGTGGTCGTGGACGGTCACCTGCTGGTGGCCCCCGAGGGTGCGCGGGTGCGGGGCGACGTCATCGAGATCCCCGGTTACCCGGGGTTCCGGGTCGGCGACCACGTGGTGCTCGGGGGAGGCGAGGCCGAGGCCGGCGCCTCCGGACTGCCCGGGACGACGCAGTGCGGGGTGCCCTCCGACGAGGACGCCCCGCACTGGGTGGTGGCTGCCGGTGGTCCGGCTCAGGCGTCGCCGCCCTCCTGAAGCACGCCGGCCGCGGCGGTCGGGTCGTCGATGCGGTAGCGGTCGACGGCCTCCTTGACCCGGGCCGGGTCGATCTCGCCGGCGTCGGCCAGTGCCGCGAGGGCCTGGACGACGACCGACTGGGCGTCGACCTGGAAGAAGCGCCGGGCGGCCGGGCGGGTGTCGGCGAAGCCGAAGCCGTCGGCGCCGAGCACCCGGTAGTCGGCCGGCACCCACTGCGCGATCTGCAGCGGGACGGCGGTCATGTAGTCGGACACGGCGACCACGGGGGCCTGCGCGGCAGGGCCCTCGCCCAGCGCCGACGTGACGTACGGCGTCCGGTGGGCCTCGTCGGGGTGGAGGAGGTTCCACTTCTCGGTCGCGATGCCGTCGCGCGCGAGCTCGTTCCACGAGGTGACCGACCAGGTCTCGGCCTGGACCCCCCACTCGTCGGCCAGCAGGCGCTTCGCCTCGTCGATCCACGGGAAGCCGACGCCGGAGGCGAGCAGCCGGACCCGCGGGCCCTCGGCGGCCGGCGCCTCGGCGACGCGGTACATGCCCTTGAGCAGGGCGGCGACGTCGAGACCCTCGGGCTCGGCGGGCTGGGCGACCGGCTCGTTGTAGACGGTGAGGTAGAAGATCACGTCCTCGCCGCGCGGGTGCTCCTCGCTGCTGCCGTACATCCGCTCGAGGCCCGAGCGCATGATGTGGCCGACCTCGTAGCCGAAGGCCGGGTCGTAGTGGACGACGGCCGGGTTGGTGGCCGCGATCAGCGGGGAGTGGCCGTCGGCGTGCTGCAGGCCCTCGCCGGTGAGCGTCGTCCGGCCGGCGGTGGCGCCCACGAGGAAGCCGCGGGAGAGCTGGTCGGCCATCGCCCAGATCGAGTCGCCGGTGCGCTGGAAGCCGAACATCGAGTAGAAGATGTAGAACGGGATCATCGGCTCGCCGTGGGTCGTGTACGACGAGCCGGCGGCGATCGCGGAGGCCATGGCGCCGGCCTCGGAGATGCCCTCGTGCAGCATCTGGCCCTGCGTCGACATCTTGTACGACAGCAGCATGTTGCGGTCGACCGACTCGAACTGCTGGCCGTGCGGGTCGTAGACCTTGGCCGACGGGAACATCGCGTCCATGCCGAACGTGCGGTACTCGTCGGGCGCGATCGGCACGATCCGCTGGCCGATGCCGGGGTCCTTCATCCAGTCCTTGAGGAGCCGGACGGCGGCCATCGTCGTCGCCACCTTATGGGTGCCCGCGCCCTTCTTGAGCTCGGCGTAGGTCGCGTCGCCGGGCAGGGTGAGCATCGTCGAGCGGTCGACGCGCTGGGGCAGCGAGCCGCCGAGCTGGCGGCGCCGCTCCATCATGTACTCGATCTCGGGGGACTGCGCGCCGGGGTGGAAGAAGGGGGCCGCGCCGGTCGCCTCGTACGCCGTCTCGAGGTCCCGGTCGCTGATCGGCAGGTAGAGCCGGTCGCGGAACTTCTTGAGGTCGTCCTTGGTCAGCTTCTTCATCTGGTGGGTGGCGTTCTTGCCCTCGAGGGCGTCGATCGTCCAGCCCTTGACCGTGTGGGCCAGGATCACCGTCGGCTGGCCGACGTGCTTGGTGGCGGAGTCGAACGCGGCGTAGACCTTGCGGTAGTCGTGGCCGCCGCGCGGCAGCTTCTCGATCTGCCGGTCGCTCATGTGCTCGACCATCGCGCGCAGCCGCGGGTCGGGGCCGAAGAAGTGCTCGCGGTTGTAGGCGCCGCTCTCGACAGAGAAGGTCTGGAAGGCGCCGTCGGGCGTCGAGTTCATCTTGTTGACGAGCACGCCGTCGACGTCGCGGGCGAGCAGGGCGTCCCACTCACGGCCCCAGACGACCTTGATGACGTTCCAGCCGGCGCCGCGGAAGTTGGCCTCGAGCTCCTGGATGATCTTGCCGTTGCCGGTGACCGGTCCGTCGAGCTGCTGCAGGTTGCAGTTGATCACCCAGGTGAGGTTGTCGAGCTCCTCGCGCGCCGCGATCCGGATCGCGCCGAGCGACTCGGGCTCGGCCATCTCGCCGTCGCCGAGGAAGGCCCAGACGTGCTGCTGGCTGGTGTCCTTGACGCCGCGGTTGTGCAGGTAGCGGTTGAACCGGGCCTGGTAGATCGAATTGATGCCGGTCAGGCCCATCGAGACCGTCGGGAACTCCCAGAAGTCCGGCATCAGCCGCGGGTGGGGGTACGACGAGAGGCCGGCGCCCTGGCCGTGCTGGACCTCTTGGCGGAACCGGAAGAGCTGCTCCTCGGAGAGCCGTCCCTCGAGGTAGGCGCGGGCGTAGATGCCGGGGGAGGCGTGCCCCTGGATGAAGATCTGGTCGCCGCCGCCCGGGTGCTCCTTGCCCCGGAAGAAGTGGTTGAAGCCGACCTCGTAGAGGGAGGCGCTGGACTGGTAGGTGGCGATGTGACCGCCGACTTCCAGCCCCTTGCGGTTGGCGCTCGACACCATCACGGCCGCGTTCCAGCGGATGAACGCGCGGATGCGCCGCTCGACGTCCTCGTCGCCGGGGAACCACGGCTCGCGCTCGGGCGGGATCGTGTTGATGTAGTCGGTGCTGCGCAGCGCCGGCACGCCCACCTGGGCCTCGCGCGCCCGCTCGAGCAGGCGCAGCATGACGTAGCGCGCGCGCTCGCGCCCGCGCTCGTCGACGAGGGCGTTGAACGAGTCGATCCAGTCCTGGGTCTCGTCAGGGTCGATGTCGGGAAGCTGGGTCGGCAGGCCCTCGTGGATGACGGAGGGCGCCGAGCCCGCGCGGGCGGCCGGGGTGGGGCCGCCAGGGTTCGTGTCGGAGGTCACGCTGCCCATCGTTGCACCTCCCTCCAGGGCAGAAAATCTACCCATGAGTACGGTCGCGGAGGCGACCGGAAGCGCCGGAGGGTTGCGCCTGGGCACCTGACTCCGCTGGACTACTCCCCAACCCGCACGTTCGCGGGACCCTCGTCGTACCCCGAACCACTGGAGGACTCACCGTGACTTCGACCGCCCCTGGCGGCACCACCCCGACCGGACCCGCCGAGCGGATGGGCCTCAAGCCGGGCATGGTGGTCCAGGAACTCGGCTGGGACAACGACACCGACGACGCCCTGCGGGTCGCGCTCGAGGACGCGATCGACGGCGACATGGTCGACGGTGACTACGGCAATGTCGTCGACGCCGTGCTGCTCTGGTGGCGCGAGGACGACGGCGACCTGGTCGACGGCCTCGTCGACGCGCTCACCGACCTCGTCGGTGGCGGCGTGATCTGGCTGCTCACCCCCAAGATCGGGCGACCCGGCGCCGTCGACGCCGCCGACATCGCCGAGGCGGCGCCCGTCGCCGGACTGGCCCAGACCACCGCGGCCACGGTCAGCAAGGACTGGGCGGCGACCCGGCTGGTCGCCCCGAAGTCGATCGCCTGACAATAGATCCATGGGGAAGATCGCCAGCCGGGTCACCGGCAAGGTCAAGGACACCGGGACCAGCCTGAAGATCCTCACCGAGTCGGGGATCGTGCGGCCGTACTCGCCGTCGGTCCTGGCCGGCATGGCGAACGCCCTGCGCCAGTGGAGCACCACCCCCGCGGGCGGCTTCAAGACCATCGCCCTGCGCATGCCCGAGCAGACCGCGATCATCGACGAGCGCGGCGCGCTCACGTTCGGCGAGCTGCAGGAGCGCACCAACGCGCTGGCCCACGGGCTGCGCGACCGCGGCGTCCGGCCCGGTGACGGCGTCGCCGTGATGTGCCGCAACCACCGCGGCTTCATCGAGGCCTCCATCGCGATCAGCAAGCTGGGCGCCGACGTCCTCTACCTCAACACCGCCTTCGCGGGCCCCCAGCTGGCCGACGTCCTCGAGCGCGAGAAGCCGCGGGTCGTCGTCCACGACGAGGAGTTCACCGGGCTGCTCTCCGGCGCCGACCTCCGCGACCGGGTGCTCGGCTGGACCGACGGCGAGCCGGGCGACGACAGCCTCGAGGGCCTCATCGCCGCCGGGCTCGCGGCTGGGCGCACCGACGACCTCGCACCGCCGGCCAGCAAGGGCCGCACGATCATCCTGACCTCCGGCACCACCGGTACGCCGAAGGGCGCGCCCCGCCCCCAGGGCGGTCTCCCCGCGGCGATCTCGCTGCTCTCCCGGATGCCGCTGCGCAGCGGCTGGAAGTGCCACGTCGCCGCCCCCCTGTTCCACACCTGGGGCTTCGCGCACTACCAGCTCGCGATGATGCTCGGCACCACGCTCGTGCTCACCCGCAAGTTCGACCCCGAGGACGCGCTGCGGATCCTGCGCGACGAGGACTGCGACTCCTTCGCCGTCATCCCGGTGATGCTGCAGCGCATCCTCGCGCTGCCCGACGAGACCCTCGACAAGTACCCCCTGCCGAACCTCAAGGCGGTCGCCTCCTCCGGCTCCGCGCTGCCCGGCGACCTGCCGACGCGCTGGATGGACCGCTACGGCGAGAACCTCTACTCGATCTACGGCTCCACCGAGGTCGCCTGGGCCTCCATCGCCTCGCCCGACGACCTGCGCAAGGCGCCCGGCACCGCGGGCCGGCTGCCGCACCAGACCGTCGTCCGGATCCTCGACGAGGCGGGCCGCGAGGTCCCCCAGGGTGAGTCCGGGCGGATCTTCGTCGGCAACAGCCTCCAGATCGAGGGCTACACCGGCGGTGGCGGCAAGGAGATGGTCGACGGCCTCATGTCCTCCGGTGACGTCGGCCGCTTCGACGCCGAGGGCCGCCTCTACGTCGAGGGCCGCGACGACGAGATGATCGTCTCCGGCGGCGAGAACGTCTTCCCCAAGGAGGTCGAGGACTGCCTCGCCGGCCACGAGCGGGTCGCCGAGGTCGCCGCGATCGGCGTCGAGGACCCCGACTTCGGCAAGCGGCTGCGCGCCTTCGTCGTCCGCGTGCCCGACGGCGAGCCCGTCTCCGCCGACGAGCTCAAGGACCTCGTCAAGCAGAACCTGGCCCGCTACAAGGTCCCGCGCGAGATCGTCTTCCTCGACGAGCTGCCCCGCAACGCCACCGGCAAGGTCCTCAAGCGGGAGCTCGCCGCGATCGAGCCCGGCGAGTGAGGCCCGACGTGGCGGGACCGGCCACCACCGCGCTGGGCATCGAGCTCGGCGGTCTCGCCCCCGACTTCACGCTGCGCGACCAGTTCGGGCAGGACACCACCCTCTCGTCGTACCGCGGGGTCAAGGCGGTCGCCCTGGTCTTCTACCCCTTCGCCTTCAGCGGCGTCTGCACCGGCGAGATGAACGCCTTCCGGACCCGCCTCGACGAGTTCCTCACCTTCGACACCGAGGTGCTCGCGATCTCCTGCGACCCCGTCTACGCGCTCCGCGCCTTCAGCGACGCGGACGGCCTCAACTTCCCCCTCCTCAGCGACTTCTGGCCGCACGGCGAGGTCGCCCGCGCCTACGGCGTCTTCGACGAGCGGGGCGGGTCGGCCGAGCGGTCGTCGTACGTGATCGACCGGGCGGGACGCCTCAGCTGGGCCGTCCACCACCCCAAGCCCGCCGCCCGCAGCGCCGACGAGCTCCTCGAGGCCCTGCGCTACGCCTCGGCGTAGCCCGGTCGGGCCGGGCGCCTAGTCCTTTCGGATCATTTTCGTCCCAAATCCGCAAGAACGGTTGGCCGGGTCGCAGACGGCCGGTAATGTTCTCGTTGTTGAACCGCTGGTGACCCGAGACGCCAGCGGTTCAACTCTTTTTTGTCGGGCCGAGCGTGTCTCCGGCCGTTCGAACAGGCAGCAAGCTGCCCGAGCACGGCCTCCCGCCACGCTGCCGGCCGGTTCGTCGGGGCCGAGCGTGTCTGCGGCCGTTCGAACCGGCAGCAAGCTGCCCGAGGACGGCCTCCCGCCACGCTGCCGGCCGTCTACCGCAGCAGCCGCAGCGCCGCGTCCGAGGGACTGCCCGGCGCGGCCGTGTGCGTGAGGATCCGCTGGCCGTTCCCGTCGGGCAGGTGCAGCACCTCGTAGTCGAGGTCCAGGGCGCCGACCTCCGGGTGCCGGAAGCGCTTCGTGCCGCTCGTGCAGAGCGCGACCGCGTGCCCGGCCCAGAGGGCGGCGAAGTCCGGGCTGCGCACGCTCAGCTCGCCGACCAGCTCGGCGAGGCGGCGGTCGTCGGCGTGGTGGGCGGCGACGTAGCGCAGCGAGGCGACGGCGAGGGCGGCCTCGGCGCGCCAGTCGGCGTAGAGGTCGCGGGTGTGGGGGTCGAGGAAGAGGAGCCGGAACTGGTTCGGGCGGTCGGCGGGGCGGGACGGCGCGGTGGGGTCGAGGTGGCCGGCGAGGAGGCGGTGGCCGGCCCGGTTCCAGGCGAGGACGTCGTTGACCCGGCCCAGGAGCAGCGCCGGGACGTCGCCCATGGCGTGGAGGAGCTGCTCGGCGCCCGGTGAGGCGGACTCCGGCCGCGGCGACCGGGGACGGCGGACGGGCGCCGGGCGGGCCAGCGCGAAGAGGTGCGCCCGCTCGTCCGGGTCGAGGCGCAGGGCGCGGGCGAGGGCGTCGACGACGGCGTCGGAGGCGTTGGTCGACTGGCCCTGCTCGAGCCGGGTCAGGTAGGTGACCGAGACGCCGGCGAGCTGGGCGAGCTCCTCGCGGCGCAGGCCGGGGACCCGCCGGCGTCCGTAGGTCCGCACCCCGACCTCGTCGGGGGTGAGGCGGTCGCGGCGCGAGCGGAGGAACTCGCCGAGCTCGGTCACGGGTGGGGGCACCCGACGATTCTCGCCCACCGGCCGGCGCGCAGCCTGGCCCTGCCAGTGCTAGGCAACCCAGGGACCTGGCTGGGCCCGCCGCGCTCGCCCAGCGTGGACGCCATGAGCCAACTCGAACTGGACCCCGTCCGCCGCCGTCCCACGGGGCCCGCCCGCTCCGAGCGGATCGCGCTGGCGGTCCTGCTCACGGCCAACTTCACGCTCGCGGTCGACTTCTCGATCCTCAACGTCGCGCTGCCGCACATCGGCCGCGAGCTCGGGTTCGCCACGGCGGACCTGCAGTGGATCGTGACGGCGTTCGCCCTGTGCGCGGCAGGCTTCACGCTGTTCTTCGGGCGGGTCGCGGACCTCTTCGGACGGCGCCGGCTGTTCCTCGCCGGGATGGTGCTGCTGGGCGTCTCGTCGCTCGCGGGCGGGCTGGCGGGGGAGCCGGCGCTGCTCATCGGCGCCCGGATCGGCCAGGGCCTGGCCACGGCGATGGTCACGCCGGCCGCGCTCGCGCTGCTGACGACGATCTTCCCGGAGGGACCCGCCCGGGCCCGGGCGCTCGGGCTCAACGGGGCGCTCATGGCGGCGGGGTTCACCACCGGCGCGGTCCTGGGCGGCGTGCTGACCGGGGTGGTGAGCTGGCGCTGGGCGTTCTTCGTCAACGTGGCGGTCGCGGTCGTCGTGGTCGCCGTCGGTCCGGCAGTGCTCCGCGCCACGCCCGCCGGACGGCGTCCCCGGCTGGACGCCCCGGGCGCGGTCACCGTCACGCTCGCCCTGGTCGCGCTCGTGCTCGGCATCGACGGCGCGGGCCGGTCCGGGTGGACGGACGCCGCTGCCTGGGGTCCGCTCCTGGCGGCGGTGGCACTGCTGGTGGTGTTCGGCGCGGTCGAGGCGCGCGTCGCCGAGCCGCTGGTCCCGCCCGCGCTGCTGCGGCGGCGGACGGTCACCTGGGCCAATCTGGCGGGCCTGCTGGCCTTCGCGACGGAGACCTCGCTCGTGTTCCTGCTGACCCTGTACCTGCAGGAGACGCTGGGCTTCTCCGCCGTCACCGCCGGGCTCGTGCTCGCCGTGCTGGGCGTGGGGACGGTCCTCGGCGGGCTGCTCGCGCCGCGCGTCATCGCGCGGACCGGCGGTCCGGTCGCGATCGTCGGCGGTCTCGTCGTCCAGGCCGCGGCGACGCTGCCGCTCGTGCTGCTCGGACCCGACCGCGGCTGGCTGGTCCTGCTGCTCGTCGCGAGCTTCGTGGGCGGGGTGGCCAACCTGGTCGCCATCGTCGGGTACGCGGTGACCGCCACCGCCGGCGTGCCGGAGGACCAGCAGGGGCTCGCCACCGGGCTGGTCACGATGAGCCAGCAGGTCGGCATCACGCTCGGCACCCCGGTGATGTCGGCGCTGGCGACCGGGTTCGCGTCGGCGTCCCTGCTGCCGGGGCTGCGGGTGGCGATCGGGGTGGACGCGGTGCTCGCGCTCCTCACCGCCGCCGCGGTCGCGGTGGCGCTGGTCAGCCGGCCGGCGCGTCGCCGAGCATCGGTCGCGGGTCGAAGGTGACCCGGACCGCGGTGATCAGGCCGTCCTCGACGTGCGTCCAATTGGCGACCTGGAGGGGCGGCTTGCCGGCGATCCGCAGCGCCGACCAGGTGACGACGTCGTGGTCGTCGGCGAGTCGGAGCAGGACGTCGTTGGCGGTGGTCGCGGCGAACATCCCGGCGAGGCCCGCCACGAACTCGTCGGCGCCGCGGGTCGAGCCGAGCGCGCCGTCGAAGGTGACCGTGGGGGAGAGCAGCGGGCGCAGCGGCTCGGGGTCGCCGGCGGCCCAGCAGGCGAAGTAGCGCTCGGCGATCGCGCGCGGGTCGGCGGGGAGGGAGTCGGTGGGCAGCGGATCGGTCATGGCTCCATCCTGCGGCGACGAGACCCATGAGTCCAACAGATGGTTCTGATCGGAAGTAGCATCAGTGCTTATGGAGCTGCACCAGCTGCGCTACGTCCTCGAGGTCCACCGCCGGGGCTCGTTCACCGGCGCCGCCGAGGCGCTGCACGTGAGCCAGTCCGGCGTCTCGGCGCAGGTCGCCAAGCTGGAGCGCGAGCTCGGCGTCCGGCTGTTCGAGCGCGGCTCCCGGCTGGCCACGCTGACCCCGGACGGCGTCGCGCTGCTGCCGCACGCCACGGCGGCGCTCGACGCGGTCGGCCGGGTCCGGGCGGTCGCCGACGACCTGTCCGGCGTGGTCCGCGGGCAGGTCCGGATCGGGACCGTCATCGGCTGCACGATCCCCGGCTACCTGGCCGGCTTCGCCGCCTTCCGCGCGGCGCACCCCGGCGTCGCGGTCACCGCGAGCGAGGGGAGCTCGGCGGACCTCGTCACCGCGCTCACCGACGGCGACCTCGACCTCGCCCTCGTCGCGCACGCCGGCCCGCTCCCGCCGGGGCTCGACGTCGTCACGGTGGTCGACGAGCTGCTGGTCGCCGGCGTCCCCGCCGGGCACCCGTGGTCGGTCCGGACGGCGCTCGCGCCCGCCGAGCTGGCCGCCTCCGACGTCGCCGTGCTGACCCTGCCGCCGGGTACCGGCATCCGGGCCGCCCTCGACCGCACCTGCGCCGACGCCGGCGTCACCCTGACCCCCGCCGTCCAGGTGCACTCGCCCGAGGCCGCGCTGGCCCTGGCCGCGCAGGGAGCCGGCGTGGCCGTGCTGGCGGCCTCGATGGTCGGTGCGCCCTTGCGCGCGGTCCCGCTCGCGGGCTCGGTGACGACGGCGCTCTCGCTGGCGACGCGGGCCGAGCCCGGCGCCGCGGCGCGGGCCTTCGCGGGACTGCTGAGGGACCGGCTGGTCGGAGGGGTGGGCGCAACAGGGATCGAACCTGTGACCACCTCGTTGTAAGCGAGGTGCTCTACCGCTGAGCTATACGCCCCAGAAGCCGGGTCAGCGTACCGGAGGCCCGCGGAAGGCACCGAAATGCGCACGTCGTGCCCCGTTCTGCCCACTCTTGGTGAGGCTTCTGACAGGGTGGGCCCATGCATCTCATGACCTCGGTACGCCGTACCGTCGCCGCGCTCACCCTGTCCACCGCCCTCGTGGCCGGCACCGCCGCACTCGCCGCGCCCGCGCACGCCGAGCGGTGGACGCACGACGACGCGGTCGGTGACGTCGTGCGCGAGACGATGGGGGAGCCGGGGGCGGAGCTGACGCCCGCGCCCGAGCGGACCAGCATCGACATCACCCGGGTGGTCGCCAACCACAAGGGCCGGAACCTGACCATCAAGGTCCGCACCCGGAGCGCGATGAAGGGCGTGCTCATGTCGACGTCGACGATCCGCACGCCGAGCAAGAGGCTGATGCTCATGTCGTCGCGGATCCCGATGTTCGGCAGCAGCCTCGACCTGTACGACATCAACACCAAGCGGAGGGACCCGAGCGTTCGCTGCCCGGGCCTGAAGCGCACGTTCGACAAGAGCCGCACGGTGATGACCACCACGATCCCGCGCTCGTGCCTGGGCAACCCGCGCTGGGTGCGGTTCAGCGTCGACCTGGCGACCGCGGACCTGCTCGCCGACGACGACTACAGCTACCAGGAGGACGGGCTGCGCGACGGAAGCGGGAGCGGGTTCGGCCCCAGGAAGATGTCGCCGAAGATCAAGCACGGCTGAGCCCACCTTCGCTCCGAGCCGACCATGAGAGCCCTCTCATGGTCGGCTCATGGTGACCTCACGGCCGCTCGGAAGAGTGCGGGACGTCGACGCAGGGTCGACGTCCCCCCGACCGAGGAGCACCCATGAAGAAGAAGCCCGTCGTCGCCGCCGCGACCGGCCTGGTCGGCCTGATGGCCTCCGGACTGACGATCAGCCTGCTCGCCTGGCCCGCCGATGCCGGCAGCGCCAGCGGGAGTGACGGCAACCTCGCGGTCAAGCGCGAGGAGGACACCCCGGACGTCGTCCTCGTGGTCGACGACGATGACGACGACCCGGCCGACGCCCTCCGCGCCCGCCAGGGTGCCGACACGAACACCAACACCCGGGCCACCCGGACCCGCGCCACGCAGGCCACGAAGGCCACCGGCAACAGCCGGGACAACACCCGGACCGGCGCGCGCAGCGGCCGCGACGACAGCCGCTCGGGCCGCGCGGTGCGCGACTGGACGCAGGACGGCCCCGGCCCGAAGGTGCGGGACTGGTCGCGCAACCACACCAACGACCGCAGCCGGCACAACACCCGCGGGTGACCGACGTGGAGCTGTCCTCCTGGCACTTCGCCGAGGGTGACGCGATCACCCCCGAGCTGACCGCGCTGCGGCTGCTCGGGGGTGGCTCCGCCTACGAGGCGTACCTCGCGTTCGACGAGATCACCTACGGGCCCGTCGTCGCGAAGGTGGTCCGGCCCGCCGAGGCCGACGACGAGCACACCGTCCGGAGCCTGGTCCGCGAGGCGACCGCGCTCGACGTGGCGCACCACCCGGTCGTCGTCCGCGGGCTGCGGCACGACGCGGAGGGGCCGCGCCCGCACCTGGTGCTGGAGCACGTCGAGGGGCCGAGCCTGTCCCGGCTGATCCGGCGGCACCGGCGGCTCTCGCCGCAGCAGTACCTGCCGCTCGCGATCGACCTCGCCTCCGCCCTCCACTTCTTCCGGCACGCCGACGTGTGCCACCTCGACCTCAAGCCGAGCAACGTGATCATGGGCGCCCCGGCGCGGATGATCGACCTCTCCGTGGCCCGCCCGGACGACCAGGCGGCCGCGCTGACCACGCCGATCGGCACCGACGCCTACCTGGCGCCCGAGCAGGCCGCCCCCGGGACGGCGTACGGCGTGCCGGGGTACGCCAGCGACGTCTGGGGGCTCGGCACCACGCTGTTCCACGCCGTCGCCGGCGTGCGCGCCTTCCGTCCGGGCGACCCGGACGCGGCCGACCCGGCCGCCCGGTTCCCGCAGCTGCTCGACGCGCCGGCCGAGCTGCCCGACGACGTCCCGGCGGTCGTGGCGAAGACCATCCACGCGATGCTCGAGCTGGACCCGGCCGACCGGCCGCTGCCGCGCGAGGTCGCCGAGGCGCTGGAGCCCGAGCTCGCCGGGCTGCCGGCGCCGCGGCTGCACTGGAAGGGCTAGCGGCGGGCTAGCGGTCGAGCCGGTAGCCCATCCCGCGCACGGTCGCGATCGTGTCGGCGCCGAGCTTGCGGCGCAGGTAGCCGACGTACACGTCGACCACGTTGGAGCCCGGGTCGAAGTCGAGGCCCCACACGTGGTCGAGCAGCTGCTCGCGGGAGAGCACCTGGCCGGGATGGCGCAGGAAGATCTCCGCGAGCGCGAACTCCCGCGCGGACAGCTCGACCTCGCGCCCGGCCACGGTGGCGCGGCGGGTGCGCAGGTCGAGGCGGACGCTGCCGGTGGTCAGGTGGTCGAGGGCCTCCGCGCCGCCGTCGGCCGGGGCGAGACGGCGCAGGCGCAGCTTGACCCGGGCGTTGAGCTCGGCGAACCGGAACGGCTTGGGCATGTAGTCGTCGGCGCCGCCCTCGAGCGCGGTGACGGTGTCGGTGACCGAGTCGCGGGCGGTGAGGACGATGACCGGCATCCGCGAGCCCTGGGCGCGCAGCTGGTCGAGGACCGCGAAGCCGTCGAGCCGGGGCAGGCCGATGTCGAGGACGAGCAGGTCGAAGTCACCGGACAGCGCGTGGTCGAGGCCGGTCAGGCCGTCCCCGGCGACGGTGGTCTGGTGGCCCTCGGCGCGCAGGCCCTTGGCGACGAAGGACGCGATCCGCTCCTCGTCCTCCACGATCAGGATGCGGGCCACGGGTGCTCCTCGGTGGTGGCGCTGGTGGTGGCGGTGGGCGGCGGCCGCTCGGTGGTGGCGGCGCGGACGGCGGGCAGGTCGACGACGAAGCGGGCGCCGCGCGCGGGGGCCGGGTCGACGTACGCGCGGCCGCCGTGCGCCTCGGCGATGGCCGCGACGATCGAGAGCCCGAGCCCGAACCCCTCGTCTCCGTCCGGGACGGCGGCCCGGCCGAACCGCTGGAAGATCCGCTCCCGGTCGTCGGGGGCCACGCCCGGACCGGCGTCGTGGACCCAGCAGCGCAGCGTCGACCCGACGACGGCCGCGCCGATCTCGATCCGCGCCCCCGGTCCGGTGTGCTTGACCGCGTTGTCGGCGAGCGCGAGGAGCGCCTGGGTGATCCGCTGGGCGTCGAGGACGAGGTCGTCCGGCAGGCCGTCGGCGAGCGCGAGCGCCCAGTCGCGGTCGCCGAGCCCCCGCGCCTTGGTGACGACGGCGGCGAGCAGGGCGGCGACGTCGGTGGTCGCGGGGGAGAGGAAGTCGGGCCGGTCGCTCTTGGCGAGGAGGATCAGCTCGCCGACCAGCCGGGCCATCCGGTCGACCTCGTCGAGGAGGAGGTCGCGGGTCTCGGCGACCTCGGCCGGGTCGCCGGCGTCGAGCAGCTCGAGGTGCCCGCGCAGCACCGTCAGCGGCGTGCGCAGCTCGTGCCCGGCGTCGTCGAGGAACTGCCGCTGGCCGGCGAACGCGTGCTCGAGCCGGTCGAGCATGCCGTTGACGGTGCGGGTGAGTGCGGTGATGTCGTCGTTGCCGCGCTCGGGCAGGCGCCGGGACAGGTCGGCGGCGCTCGTCCGCTCGGTCGCCAGGCGCAGGGCGCGCAGCGGGCGAAGCAGCCGGCCCGACTGCCAGGCGGCGACGGCGGTGACGAGCACCGCGGACAGCAGACCGACGACGGCGTAGGTGCGCATGGTGCGCAGCAGCTCGCCGCGCTCCTCGTCCAGGTAGGTGACGACGAGCAGCGCGCCGCGCTGGCTGCCCTGGCTGACCGGCTGGCTGGTGATCCGGACCTCGCCCCGATCGGTGTCCAGGTACGCCGTCCCGCCGTCGGTGACCAGCGGCGTGACCGCGTCGAGGAAGCGCCGGTCGCGCACCAGCGGGTCGTCGGGGAAGCGCACGATCGTGCCGTCCCCGACCCAGCCGACGAGCAGCTCGTCCTCGTCGGGCACGTTGCGCTGGAGGAACCCGCTGAGCAGGTCGCGCACCGACGCGAAGTCGCCGCTGCGCTGCAGCGCGACGAACTCGTCGAGCTCCTGCTCCACGCCCCGCTGCGTGGCCTCGTCCAGCGAGCGGCTCTCGACCCAGTAGACGATCAGGCCCGCGCCGGCGAGCGCGACGGTGACGAGGAGGGCGACGGCGGCGGTGAGCCGGGTGCGGACCGACAGACCGGGGCGACGCTCAGTCGTCATCGGGCTCGTCGTGGTCGTCCCGGTCGTCCCGGTCGTCCCGGTCCCGGTCGTCGTCGCTGCCGCGGTCGCGGCCCCGGCGGTCGTCGCGGTCGTCGTCGCGGTCGTCATCGTCGTCGAGGTCCGGCTGCGGCCGGATCACGTCGTCGCTGGTCGGGGGCGCGGCCGGCGTCCTCGTGGGCGGCGCGGTGGGTGTCGTGGGGGAGGTCGGGGTGGTCGGCACCGCGGGCAGCTCGACCGGCGGCCGGGCCGGCGGGTCGTCGTCCGCGCCCGCGGCGACGACCGCCCCCGCCGCGAAGCCCGTGATCGCGAGCAGCAGCGCGAGCGGCAGCAGCACCTTCCCGACACGTCCCATGACCCGGATCATCCTGCCGCAAGGTGGGCCTCCGGTGAGAGCCGGATGAGAGGACTCTCATCTGCCGCTGCTCACCTCTTTGGAGGGGGCGCACCGCTGGACGACGGGCCTAGGGTGGTCGGTGTCACACCCGTGCAACAGGAGGCCCCCGCGTGTTCGTCCCCTTCAGCGTCAACGACTTCCTCGACCGCGCCGTCCAGGTGTACGGCGAGCGGGTGGGCGTCGTCGACGAGCCGACCCAGCCCGCCGCCAGCCAGGGCGAGCTCACCTACGCCCAGATCGGCGAGCTGGCCCGGCGCCAGGCCGCCAAGCTCGACGAGCTCGGCATCGGGGTGGGTGAGCGGGTCGCCGTCGTCAGCCACAACAGCAGCCGGCTGCTCACGTCGTTCTTCGGGGTCAGCGGCTGGGGCCGGGTGCTGGTGCCGGTCAACTTCCGGCTGAGCCCCGACGAGGTGCAGTACATCGTCGAGCACTCCGGTGCCCGGGTCCTCTACGTCGACCCCGAGCTCGAGGAGTCGCTCGCCGGGGTCACCTGCGAGCAGAAGTACGTCCTCGGCGACGACGACGCCCTCTACGCCGCGCCCGGCACCGAGCCCGCGCCGTGGGCCTACGACGAGGGCGCGACCGCCACGATCAACTACACCTCGGGCACCACCGCGCGGCCCAAGGGCGTCCAGATCACGCACCGCAACATCTGGGTCAACGCGGTGACCTTCGGCCTGCACGCCGCGATCAGCGACCGCGACGTCTACCTGCACACCCTCCCGCAGTTCCACGCCAACGGCTGGGGGATGCCGTTCGCCATGACCGGCGTCGGGGCGCAGCACATCATCCTGCGCAAGGTCGACGGCGCCGAGATCCTGCGCCGGGTCCGCGACCACGGGGTCACCGTGATGTGCGCGGCGCCGGCGGTCGCGGCCGCCGTCCTCGAGGCGGCGCAGAGCTGGGAGGGCGAGATCCCCGGGCGCGACAAGGTGCGGATCATCATGGCGGGCGCCCCGCCGCCGACGAAGACGGTGATCCGGGTCCAGGAGGAGCTGGGCTGGGAGTTCATCCAGATCTACGGCCTCACCGAGACCTCGCCGCTGCTCACCATCAACCGCACCCGGGCCGAGTGGGACGACCTCTCCGCCGAGGAGCGCGCCACCCGGCTCACCCGGGCCGGCGCCCCGGCGCTCGGCGTCCGGCTCGCGATCGACGAGTCCGACGAGGGCGCCGGCGAGGTGCTCGCCCGCTCCAACGTCATCCTCGAGGGCTACTGGGAGCAGCCCGAGGAGTCGGCCGCCGCGCTGAAGGACGGCTGGTTCCACACCGGCGACGGCGGCTTCGTCGGCGACGACGGCTACCTCACCATCGCCGACCGCAAGAAGGACGTCATCATCACCGGCGGCGAGAACGTCACCTCGATCGAGGTCGAGGACACGCTCTTCTCGCACCCGGCCGTCGCCGAGGTCGCGGTGATCGGCGTCCCGAGCGAGAAGTGGGGCGAGACGATCAAGGCGCTCGTCGTGCTGACCGCCGACGCGACCGCCGGCCCCGAGATGGAGGCCGAGCTGATCCGCTGGTGCAAGGACCGCCTCGCCGGCTACAAGGCCCCGACGTCGGTGGAGTTCCGCGACGAGCTGGCCCGGACGGCGACCGGCAAGCTGCAGAAGTTCAAGCTGCGCGCGCCCTACTGGGAGGGGCTCACCCGCCAGGTGAACTGATCCGCCGGGACGAGCGTGGCGGCCCATCCCGCGGCCTGCCACGCCGTCACCGTCGTCGCAGCCCAGTCGCCCGCACCCGACGCGACGACGTCGACCTCGGTCGCCACCGCGTCCGGCCGCGCGGACGGCGCCCCCAGCGGCTGCCCGCTGATCGGGTCGACCAGGTCGCCCGCGCCGTCGACGCACGTCACCCGGCGCAGGCCGATCCCGAGCCGCCGCTGGTGCTGGGCCAGGCTCAGCGCGGCGACGCCGGCCTCGCCGTACCCGACCACGGCGACCTGGTCCGGCGGGTGCACCGCCGAGCCGCGGGCGTAGCGCACCGAGCGCAGCAGGTCGCGCCCGTCCTCCCAGGTCGGGACGACGACCCGGACGCCGCTGCGGGTGGCGATCCGGCTCGCCAGCGCGCCGACGGCGTCGGCGTCGGTGCGGACCGCGGGGTGCCAGAGCAGGAGGGTGTCCAGGTTGGGGTGGCCGTGCACGGCCACATTGAGACCAGGCGCCTGCGGGGAAGTCACGACCCCACCGTAGGCTGACTCCCCACAGGTCCGCGGCCCAGGAACCCGGTGTGAGACCGGGGCGGTTCCGCCACTGTGATCCTGTCAGCCTCCGCGAGGGCGCTGCCGGGCAGCCAGACACTGGCCGCGGACACACCTACCGATGAGGGGCGAGAACCCCGAGGAGGCCTTGAGCGTCATGGCGCGCATCGCACTGCTGTCCACGTCCGACACCGACCTGCTCTCCGCGCGGGCGAGTGGCGCCGACTACCGCTGGGCCAACCCGAACCGCTCGGCGCTCGACGGGCTCGTCGCGCTGGCCGGGGAGAGCGACCTGGTCGTCGTCCGGCTGCTCGGCTCCCCCCAGCAGTACGACGGCGAGCTGGCCGCGCTGCGGGCCACCGGGCGCCCGCTCGTGGTGCTCGGCGGCGAGCAGACGCCGAGCGCGGAGCTGATGGAGACCTCGACGGTCCCGGTCGGCCTCGCCGCGGAGGCGCACCGCTACCTGGCCGAGGGCGGCCCGCGGAACCTGGCCCAGCTGCACGCCTTCCTCTCCGACACGGTGCTGCTCACCGGTGAGGGCTTCGAGCCGCCGGAGGTGATCCCGGCCTGGGGCCTGGTCGAGCGGCCCACCGTCGTACCGGACGAAATGGTCGTGAATTCGCCCGAAACGGGACCAAATTGTCCGGTACGACGGGCGAAGGTCGGCGTGCTCTTCTACCGCGCCCACCAGGCGAGCGGGAACACCGCCTTCGTGCACGCGCTCTGCGACGCGATCGACGCGACCGGCCAGGCGGTCGGCGTCCCGGTCTTCGCGGGCTCGCTGCGCGCCGCGCCGGACGAGCTGTTCACCGCGCTCGGCGAGCTCGACGCGCTGGTCGTCACGGTGCTCGCCGCGGGCGGCAGCGTCCCGGCCGGTGCGAGCGCCGGCGGTGACGACGAGACCTGGGACGTCGAGCGGATGGCCGCCCTCGACATCCCCGTCCTGCAGGGGCTCTGCCTGACCAGCAGCCGGGCCGAGTGGGAGGCCTCCGACGACGGCGTCTCGCCGCTCGACTACGCCAACCAGGTGGCGATCCCCGAGTTCGACGGCCGGATCAGCACCGCCCCGTTCTCGTTCAAGGAGATCGACCCCGACGACCCGGCCGGCCTGCCGTCGTACGTCGCCGACCCGGAGCGCGCCGCGCGCGTCGCGGGCCTGGCAGTCAGCTACGCGCGGCTGCGCCACGTGCCCAACGCCGACAAGCGGATCGCGCTCATGCTCAGCGCCTACCCGACGAAGCACTCGCGGATCGGCAACGCCGTCGGCCTCGACACCCCGGTGTCGGCGGTCCGGATGCTGCGCCGGCTGCGCGACGCGGGCTACGACGTCGGCGACGGCTTCGGCGTCCTCGACCTCGACGACGACACCGTCGCCGGCGACACCCTGATCCACGCGCTCATCGCGGCCGGTGGCCAGGACGAGGAGTGGCTGACCTCCGGGCAGCTCACCGACGCGCACGTGCGCATCACCAAGGCCGACTACGACGCCTGGACCGCCGACCTCCCCGCGGACCTGCGCGGCGACATGGTCGAGGCGTGGGGCGAGTCGCCGGGCACGCTCTTCGTCAACGACAGCAACGAGATCGTGCTCGCCACGCTCCAGGCGGGCAATGTCGTGCTGATGATCCAGCCGCCCCGCGGGTTCGGCGAGAACCCGGTCGCGATCTACCACGACCCCGACCTGGCGCCGTCCCACCACTACCTGGCGGCGTACCGCTGGGTGCAGCACGGCTTCGGCGCGCACGCCGTCGTCCACCTCGGCAAGCACGGCTCGATGGAGTGGCTGCCGGGCAAGAACGCCGCGCTGTCGGCGTCCTGCGGCACCGACGCGGCGATCGGCAACCTGCCGCTGATCTACCCGTTCCTCGTCAACGACCCCGGCGAGGGCGCGCAGGCCAAGCGCCGCGCGCACGCGACGATCGTCGACCACCTGGTGCCGCCGATGGCGCGCGCCGAGAGCTATGGCGACATCGCGCGGCTCGAGGGCCTGCTCGAGGAGTACGACAAGATCTCCGCGATGGACCCGGCCAAGCTGGCCGCGATCCGCGGCGAGATCTGGCAGCTCATGCACGCGGCCGAGCTGCACCGCGACCTCGGCCTCGACGAGAAGCCCGAGGACGACGACTTCGACGACTTCCTGCTCCACGTCGACGGCTGGCTGTGCGAGATCAAGGACGTCCAGATCCGCGACGGGCTGCACGTCCTGGGCCAGGCGCCCGAGGGGGAGGCCCGGGTCAACCTGGTGCTCGCCATCCTGCGCGCCGCCCAGGTCTGGGGCGGCCAGTCGCACGCCGTCCCGGGGCTGCGGGCCGCGCTCGGTCTCGCGCCGGAGGCGCCGACCACCGAGGTCGACCGGGTCGAGGCCGAGGCGCGCGAGCTGGTCGAGGCGATGGAGAAGTCCGGCTGGGACCCGGCCCGCGTCGACGAGCTCCACACCGACCCGCAGGTGCGGCAGGTGCTGGCGTTCGCGGCCACCCAGGTCGTCCCGCGCCTGGCCCGGACGACGGACGAGCTCGACCACACCCTGCACGCGCTGGCCGGCGGCTACGTCCCGGCCGGACCGTCCGGCTCGCCGCTGCGCGGCCTGGTCAACGTGCTGCCGACCGGCCGCAACTTCTACACCGTCGACCCGCGTGCGGTGCCGTCCCGGCTGGCCTGGCAGACCGGCCAGGCGATGGCGGAGTCGCTGGTCGCGCGCTACCTCGAGGACGAGGGCCGCTACCCGGAGTCGGTCGGGCTCTCCGTCTGGGGCACGTCCGCGATGCGCACCTCGGGCGACGACATCGCCGAGGTGCTCGCCCTGCTCGGCGTCCGGCCCGAGTGGGACGAGGCGTCCAAGCGGGTCCACTCGCTGACGGTCATCCCCCTCGAGGAGCTCGGCCGTCCCCGGATCGACGTCACCGTGCGGATCTCCGGCTTCTTCCGCGACGCCTTCCCCCACGTCGTCGCCATGCTGGACGACGCCGTGCAGCTGGTGGCCGCCCTCGACGAGCCGCTCGACGTGAACTTCGTCCGCGCGCACGCCCAGGCCGATGTCGCCGAGCACGGCGACGAGCGCCGCGCCACCACCCGGATCTTCGGCTCCAAGCCGGGCTCCTACGGCGCCGGCATCCTGCAGGCCGTCGAGTCGGGCTCCTGGCGCGACGACGCCGACCTGGCCGAGGTCTACACCGCCTGGGGCGGGTTCGCCTACGGCCGCGGGCTCGACGGCGTCCCGGCTGCCGACGACATGCGCGCCAACTACAAGCGGATCAAGGTCGCTGCCAAGAACATCGACACCCGCGAGCACGACATCGCCGACAGCGACGACTACTTCCAGTACCACGGCGGGATGGTCGCCACGGTCCGCGCGCTCACCGGCGCCGACCCGAAGGCGTACGTCGGCGACTCGACCGCGCCCGACGCGGTCCGCACGCGCACGCTGCAGGAGGAGACCAACCGGGTGTTCCGCGCCCGCGTGGTCAACCCGCGCTGGATCGGCGCGATGCAGCGGCACGGCTACAAGGGCGCTTTCGAGCTCGCCGCGACCGTCGACTACCTCTTCGGGTTCGACGCGACCGCCGGGGTGGTGCACGACTGGATGTACGAGTCGCTCGCCAAGGAGTACGTCCTCGACGAGACCAACCAGGAGTTCCTGCGCAAGTCGAACCCCTGGGCGCTGCGCAGCATCGTCGAACGGCTGCACGAGGCCAAGGACCGCGGCCTGTGGGCCGAGCCCGACCCCGAGGTGCTCGCGGCCCTGCAGGCGGCCTACCTCGAGGTCGAGGGAGACCTGGAGGACCGATGAGCCGCGTCCGGATCCTCGGCTTCGGGATGGGGCCGCAGCACGTCACGCCCGAGGTCGCCTCGGCTCTGGGGGAGTGCGACTACGCGCTCGCGGTGCAGAAGGGCGACGAGGACGCGCTGCTCGACGCGCGACGGGCGGTGTGCGACGCCCACGGCGTCGAGCTGGTCGTCGTCCGGGACCCGGAGCGGGACCGCACGCCGGGTCTCGACCGCGCGGGCTACGAGGGCGCCGTCGCCGACTGGTACGCCGCCCGGCTGGCCGCCTACCGCGCGGTGCTCGAGGAGCGCGGCGGCACCTGCGCGTTCCTGGTGTGGGGCGACCCGTCGCTCTACGACGGCACGATCCGCGTCGTCGGCGAGCTCGGCGTCCCGTTCGACGTGCTGCCCGGGGTGAGCGCCCCGCAGGTCCTGGCCGCCCGGCACGCGGTCGTGCTGCACGAGGTCGGCCAGCCGGTCCACGTGACCACGGCCCGCCGGCTGCGCGGCGACGTCGCCGCGGGCCAGCGCAACCTCGTCGTGATGCTCACCGCCGGCGTCGACCTCGACGGCTTCGAGGACTGGCACATCTGGTGGGGCGCCAACCTCGGCGGCACCGGCGAGCGGCTCGTCGCCGGCCGGGTCGGTGACGTCGTCGCCGACATCGAGGCCGCGCGGGTCGCCGCGAAGGCCGAGGCCGGCTGGGTGATGGACCTCTTCCTGCTCCGCGGACCGGAGGCCTGAGGTGGCCCTGCCCGAGCGCGACGTCCTGCTCTGCCGCGACTGCTGCTGCGGCACGACCAAGAAGCACCCCGACGCCGACCACGCCGCCCAGCGCGACGAGATCGAGGCGCTCGACGACCGGGCCGGCCGGCGCGGGCCGCGGGTGCGGGTGCGCGTCGTCGACTGCCTCGACGAGTGCGACCGGTCGAACGTCGTGCTGGTGCGGGACTTCACGTGGTTCCCCGGCGGCCGGCGGCCCAAGGACTTCTGGCTCGGAGGCGTGCTCTCCGGCGCGGCCACCGAGGCCGTCGTCGACTGGGTGCGCGAGGGCGGACCGGTGCCCGCCGCACTGCAGCGCCACGTCTTCCGGGGCAAGCGCGGATGACCCGCGGCGCGGCCCTGCTCGTCGCGGGGATGACCTCGGACGCCGGCAAGAGCGTGGTGACCACCGGCCTGTGCCGGGCGTTCGCACGGCGCGGGATCGCAGTAGCGCCGTACAAGGCGCAGAACATGTCGAACAACTCGATGGTCGTCACCGGCCCCGACGGCGCGCCCGGAGAGATCGGCCGCGCCCAGTGGGTGCAGGCGGTCGCGGCCGGCGTGACGCCCGAGGTCGCCATGAACCCGGTGCTCCTCAAGCCCGGCAGCGACCGGCGCAGCCACGTCGTGCTGATGGGGCAGCCGGCCGGCGAGGTGTCCTCGCGCAACTGGCAGGACGGCCGCGCGCACCTGGCGGAGACGGCGTTCGCCGCGTTCGACGACCTCCGCACGCGCTTCGAGCTCGTCGTCGCCGAGGGCGCCGGCAGCCCGGCCGAGATCAATCTGCGCGCCAGCGACTACGTGAACATGGGGCTGGCCCGGCACGGCGACGTCCCGACCATCGTGGTCGGCGACATCGACCGCGGCGGCTGGTTCGCGTCGGCGTACGGGACGCTCATGCTGCTCGACGCCGCCGACCAGGCGCTGGTCAAGGGATACGTCGTCAACCGCTTCCGCGGCGATGTCGAACTGCTGCGCCCCGGCCTGGCCGACCTGGAGCAGCGCACCGGCCGCCCGACGTACGGCGTGCTGCCGTGGCACCCGGACCTGTGGCTCGACTCCGAGGACGCGCTCGACCTGGCTGGGCGCCGCGCCGAGGTGGGGGCGGGCGTGCGCAAGGTGGCCGTCGTCCGGCTGCCGCGGATCAGCAACTTCACCGACGTCGACGCGCTCGGGCTCGAACCCGGCCTCGACGTCGAGTTCGTGTCCGACCCGGCCCGCCTGGGCGACGCCGATCTCGTGGTGCTGCCGGGCACGCGCGCGACGCTCGCCGACCTGGCCTGGCTGCGCGAGCGCGGTCTCGACGTCGCGATCCAGCGGCACGCGGCCGCGGGTCGCCCGGTGCTGGGCATCTGCGGCGGCTGCCAGATGCTCGGTCGCCGGATCGAGGATCCCGACGGCGTCGAGGGCGCGGCGGGCGCGGCCGTCGACGGGCTCGGCCTGCTCGACCTGGTCACCCGGTTCGGCCCCGAGAAGCGGCTGGTCGTGCACGAGCCGGCCGGCTACGAGATCCACCACGGCCGGATCACCGGCACCACCACGGCCGGCAACGTCAGCGGCACGATGGTGCACGGCAGCCTGGAGGACGACGCGACCCGGGACGCCTACCTGCGGGCCGCCCTCGGCGTGGAGTCGGGGGCGTCGTTCCCCGCGGCCCGTGCGGCGCGGCTGGACCTGCTCGGCGACCTGGTCGAGGAGCACCTCGACCTCGACGCGCTGCTGGAGCTCACCCGATGACCGGGAAGCGGGTGCTGCTGCTCGGCGGCACCGGCGAGGCCCGGGCCCTGGCCGCCCGCCTGGTCGACGGCGGCGTCCCGGTCGTCTCGTCGCTCGCCGGGCGGGTCGCCCGGCCCCGGCTGCCGGTCGGTGAGGTGCGCATCGGCGGCTTCGGGGGAGTCCCCGGGCTGCAGGCGGCGCTCGCGGACTTCGATGTCGTGGTCGACGCGACGCACCCGTTCGCGGCGGGCATCTCGCGCAATGCCGCGGCGGCCTGCGCCGCAGCGGGCGTACCGCTGCTGCGGCTCGAGCGGCCCGGCTGGGCGGAGCGGGCCACGCCCTCGTGGATCTGGGTGCGCACCCACGAGGAGGCCGCGGTCGTCGCCGGCGAGCTCGGCACCCGGCCGTTCCTGACGGTCGGGCGCCAGGAGCTCGCCCGGTTCGTGCCGGCGCTGCACGACCACGAGGCGCTCGCCCGGGTCGTCGACCCGCCGGACCTCGACGTGCCGTCGGCCTGGGAGCTGCTCACCTCCCGCGGGCCCTACACGCTGGAGGGGGAGCGGGCGCTGCTCGCCGACCGCGACGTCCTCGTCACCAAGGACTCCGGCGGCAGCCACACCTGGCCCAAGATGGAGGCCGCCGCCGAGCGCGGGATCCCCGTGGTGGTGGTCCGCCGGCCGCCGGCGCCCGAGGGCGTGACCACGGTGGCCGACGTCGACGCGGTCGTCGCCTGGCTGGCCGCGCGCTAGGGACGGCGCTCGTGGCCGGGCCGGCCGTGGGTGCGCCGGTCCTCCTTCATCTCCGCCTCGTAGAGGTGCCGGCGGCCCGCGACGAGGGCGTCGCGGGCCACCTGCTCGAGCTCCTTGAACGTGGCGTAGTAGCCGTCGTCGTACTCCTCGACGACCTGGAAGGTCCACCGCCCCTGGAGGACGTTGCGCCCGACCAGCTCGCGCTCGATCCGGTCGGCCAGGTCGCCGTGCCCCGCCTCGCGGAGCTGGTCGACGCCCTTGCCGAGGGTGAGGTCGGCGGTGCCGCTCATCCGGTGGAAGGCGTAGAGGTGCCCCCGGGCGACCTCGACCGCCTCCAGCGCCTCGGAGATGTTGCCGAGCGCCTCGACCGTCAGGTCGTCGACGCCGTCGGGACGGACGTGCTCGTCATCGTTCGTCATGACCCGATCGTGACACGCCCGCCCAGCGGGCACCTCTGCTCTCAGACCGCGGCGCGGACGGCGTCGGCCAGCGAGGTCGCCGGGCGGCCGAGCAGCGTCTCCAGGTCGGTGGGGGCGACGTACAGGTCGCCGCGGGCCAGGCCCAGGTCGGCGTCCGCGAGGACCTCGGCGAACGGCTGCGGCACGCCGGCGCCGGTCAGGGTGGCGACGAGCTCGGCGGCGGGCACGTCGGCGTAGGCGACCTGCTGGCCGGTGACCTCGGAGACGGTCGCGGCGAGCTCGGCGAGGGTGAAGCCCGCGCCGCCCAGCTCGTAGACCGCGGCCGGCTGCTCGGCCAGGAGGGCGCTCGCGGCGGCCTCGGCGAAGTCCGCGCGGGTCGCGGCGCTCACCTTGCCGTCGCCGGCCGCGGCCAGGACCGCACCGTGCTGGAGGTACGTCGGGAGCTGGTCGGTGTAGTTCTCCAGGTACCAGCTGTTGCGCAGGAAGGTGTGCGGGACGCCGGAGGCGACGATGGCCTCCTCGGTGGCCTTGTGCTCCACGGCGAGGGTGAGCCCGGCGGTGTCGGCGTTCGCGATGCTCGTGTAGGCGAGCAGCTGCACACCGGCGTCCTTCGCGGCGGCGATGACGTTGTGGTGCTGGGGCAGCCGGTTGCCGACCTCGCTGCCGGAGACGAACAGGACGCGCTCCGCGCCGGCGAAGGCGGCGTCGAGGCTCGCCCGGTCGCCGTAGTCGGCGCGCTGGGTGCGGACGCCGAGCGCGGCGAGCCCGGCGAGGCGCTCCTCGTCGCGGCCGAGCGCGAGCACCTGGTCGGCGGGGACACCCTTCGCGAGCAGCGCGGAGACGGCGAGGCGGCCGAGGTGGCCGGTGGCACCGGTGACGACGAGAGACATGAGGTGGTTCCTTCCGGAGGACGTGCGGTGGTGGGTTACGTCCTCGTCAACCGGCCCGTCGGGGAGTTACTTCCCATTGGTTAGTACGCACTTTGAAGTAAGGTACTTCCGTGACAGAGAGTGCGACGACGGAGCTGCCGATCTTCGAGCAGTTCCCCGGCGGGGTCTTCCCGGCCGCCTGCTCGAGCCGGGTCCTGCTCGACCACGTGATGAGCAAGTGGGGCGTGCTCGTCCTCGTCTCGCTCACCGACGGCGCCCAGCGCTGGAGCGACCTGCGCCGCCGGGCCCAGGGGATCAGCGAGAAGATGCTGGCCCAGACGCTGAAGACCCTGGAGGCCGACGGTCTGGTCCACCGCGAGCAGCAGCCGGTCATGCCGCCGCGGGTCGACTACAGCCTCACCCCGCTCGGCGAGGAGCTCGCCGAGGTGCTGGTGCCGCTGCTGCGCTGGGTGGGCCGGAACGCCGACGGGATCATCGGCTCCTGAGCCCGGCCGCGGCTCCCGCGGCGCAGATGAGTCCCGCCGTGACGCCGATCCGGCGGGCGAGCACCCGGGCGCGCTCCAGGTCCGCCCGCGCGGGCGGTGGGCCGTCGCCCATCACGGCGCGGTGCTCGACCCGGCCGCCGTAGTCGTTGGTCCCCCCGAGCCGGATGCCGAGCGCACCCGCGAACGCCGCCTCCACCGGGCCCGCATTGGGGCTCGGGTGGCCCCCGGCGTCCTTGCGCCACGTGCGCCAGGCGCGCGCGGGGTCGTCGCCGAGGACGACGGCGAGCGCGGCGCTCAGCCGGGCGCCCGGCAGGTTGAGCAGGTCGTCGAACCGGGCCGCTGCCCACCCGAACCGCTCGTAGCGCGGGCTGCGGTGGCCGATCATCGCGTCGAGCGTGTTGGCGGCGCGATAGCCCAGCAGGCCGGGGATCCCGGCGATCGCCCCCCACACCAGCGGCGCGACGACGGCGTCCGACGTGTTCTCGGCGAGCGACTCCAGGGTCGCCCGGACGATCTCTGCCTCGTCGAGCTGCGAGGTGTCGCGCCCGACCAGGTGGGTGAGCTGCTCCCGCGCGGCCGGCAGGTCGCCGGCGGCGAGGTGACGGCCGACGGCGGCCGCCTCGCGGTCGAGCGACGTGCCGCCCACGACCACCCAGGTGGCCGCGGCCGTCAGGAGCGTGCGCGGGACGGGACGTCGTACCTGCTCGGGGGCGCGGGCCAGCGCGACCGTCCCGCCGACGAGCAGCGCCACGTGGACGACGCCCGCGGCCCGGTGGTCGCGCCAGGTGCGCCGCTCGAGCGCCGCCGCGACCCGCCCGAAGCCCGCCACCGGGTGGCCGCGCCGCGGGTCGCCGAGGAGGCGGTCCGCGGCGAGGCCGAGGAGGAGTCCGGTGGCGGTGCTGCTCACAGGCTGGCGGCGAGGGCGCGGCGCTCGGCGTCCGCGGTGGCCCGGTCGTACAGCTTCCCGACGAGGCCCGTCAGCACGACCCCGAGCACGCCCCACAGGGTGGCGAGGGTGAGCAGCGAGGAGCGGCGGAAGTACCAGAGCGTGTCGGCCGGGAAGGAGCCCAGCTCGTCGACCGTCGGCAGCAGCGCGGCCGTCACGGCGACGACGGCCAGGTATCCGATACCCGCCAGGACGACCGCCGTGAACCCGTCGATGCGCTCCGCCAGGCGGCGCGCGACCACGACCGCTGCGATCGCGGCGAGGACCGAGACCAGCAGCATCGCGAAGTACTCCACGGTCCGGCCGTTGATGGTGTCCGGGTCGCCGACGGCCGGCGGCGTCGCCGGGTACTTGAGGAACGGGACCAGCGCGATCGAGACGAACCCGATCAGCGCCACCAGTGCCGTCGACCCGCGGGCGCCCAGGCCTCGCAGCCGGCCCACGACGGCGGCCACCGCGAGCGCGGTGAGCCCGCCCAGCGCCGTACCGATCGCGAGGGTGCCGGTCAGCAGGCCCCAGCTCTTCTGGTTCTCCCGGGAGATCTCGACCATCCCGGGCTCCTCGTGCTCGGCCTCCTCGGCCGCAGGCGCCGGCGCGGCGGCCGACTGGGCCTCCTCGAGCGCGATCGCGTCGTCCACGTGCGGCTCACCCAGCGCGAAGGCCACCGCGAACGTGAACAGACCGGCCACCAGGCCGGCGATGAGGCCGCGCAGCAGGAACGCCCCCGGCGTCAGGGCAGACTTCTCCCCAGGAACGGTGCTCGACATCGTCCCCGCCGCTCAGTGGCAGGGGTAGCCGAGGAGGTGCCGCGCGTCGTGCACCCACTCGTGCACCGCGTTGCCGGCCGGGATCGAGATCGCCCCCTGGTCGGCGCTCACGAAGAAGATCGCCAGCATCGCCAGCAGACCGAAGAAGACGACCCACGTGCCCAGCTGGAGCAGCGGAACGGTGGGGAGCTGGATGGCCGGGGCGACCGGAGCAGCAGACGACTGCGACATGGATCCTCCTGAGGGATTCTGCGTCCCTTGACGTAGTGGTGAGGTGGCAGGCCTTCGGGTCTGACTCCACCGCTCTGCCCTCACGTCGGAGGTCGGAGGCGATGTCACAGTAGCGCGACTGTGCCGGAATCTCACCGGCTTCCTCGAGCCTGCAAGTACGGACTCTAGGGCAATTCGCGGCCCCTGGGCAGTGCCGGGTTGTTCCGTGGACTCCGCCCCCCACACCAGCCCCTCCCCGACGCCGCCCTCAGTACCCGACGAGCGTGGGCGTCGCCTCGACCGCCCGCAGCCCCTGCGGCGCACCGGCCACCGTGACCCTCCCGGGAATCGCCCGCCACGGACCGCCCCGCCCGAGGCGGTAGCTGCCGTCGTACGTGATGGCGAGGCGGGTCCGGTAGACGCCCTTCCGCTCGTACCGGTGCGTCACCCGCAGGTCGGGGTACGGCGCGCCGGGATCGGCCGTCGTCCGGGCCGCGCCGTCGCCGTACGTCCAGGTGTAGGCGGCCGGCGTCGCCCGGATCGTCACGCGCTGGCCGAGGAGGGTGACCGTGCGGGTGAGGGGCGCGGTGTGGGCGGTGTAGAAGTTCGTGTCGAAGTTGACGAGGGTGACGCTGTCGGGGGGTTGGATGACGAGGGTCGGGGTGGGGAGGGGGAGCTCGGCGAAGGCGCGGCGGATGTCGGCGAGGGTGAGGGTGGGTTGGGTGGGGGTGGTGCCTGGGCAGAAGGTGACCGGTGCCGTCGCGGCGGAGACTGCGTTAACGACCGCTTGTGCTGCGGCGCAAGCGTTAGCGCCCGCACTGAATGAGGGTGCGTCGGATTCCTGTTGCGTCGGTGCGCTGCCGGCTGAGCCACCACCCGTGTGCGTGGCGTGTTCGGTTACCTCAACGATTAGGCTGCCACTGGAGGCTGTTCCGTTGGCAGTCGGCGACGGCCATGGGTCGTTCGACAGCAGTTGGGTGGTCAGAATGACCGCGACCACGAAACTCATCGGTGTCATCGCGGTGCAACCTGCAGCACATCGAGACGCCAGCGCTTGCTCTCCACCCACAGGAGGTAGGCGGTGAAGACATCCGAGCCTGGACTGCGCTTGTCCTGGTCGCCGTCATGCGCGACGATCGTCTGGGCGTCGTAGGAGACCGTCGCAGTCACCTTGAAGCCAAACGCGGAGGCCGTGCTGGTGGTGACCTCGCTGAGGTCGTCGATGGTGACGCTGTTGGTGCCGCCGACGATCCGTCCGCCGCTTTGGTACTGCTCCAGGACTCGCGAGATGAAGTCGGAGCACGCCGCACACCTCGGCCCCGACACCCGCCGCAACCGCCGAACATCCCCCGTCGCCTGCGCGTAGTTCACCAACTCCCAGTAGTACCCAACGAAAGCCCGAGCCCCCTCCTCACTCGCCTCCTTCGCCGCCCCCGGCAACACCGGAACCATCAACGCCGGCGAAGGATCACCCACCCCCGTAGGCGACCCCGACACACTGACCTCAGGAGACCCAACGGGAGGCGAAGGCGAAGCCGAGCCGCCGTCACACCCCGACACCCCACCCCCAGCCAGGACGACGGCGAGCGCCACCACGCAAGCGCGCCACCGTGCGCGCGCACGACCCACCCACCACGACCAACGAACTCGACCCATCACGGTCCTCCCGAGAGACCGCGCCCGGACCAGGCGCTCTCGGAAACTAACCCCGCCCCGCTGCCGGCACCACCGCTGTGCGCAGACCGTCGATAACTGGTCCCGGCGGTCCTGAGCGCTAGCCGCGGAGGGCGGTGAGGAGGTGGTCCGTCATCTCCCGAGGTCGTACGGCGACCCGCACCCACGTCCCGTCCAGCCCCGGGAAGGTGTCCGCCCGGCGGACGGCGATGCCGCGCGCCCGCAGGCGTTCGTGGACGCCGGTCCCCGGCTGGGCGAGGACGAAGGAGGCGGAGGAGGGGAGGTGGGGGATGCCGAGGTGGGTGAGGCCCTGCTCGAGGTGGTGGCGCCAGTCCTCGATCGTGCGGGCGCGGCGGTGGGCCTCGTGCTGGGCGTGGGGGGAGAGGCAGGCCTCGATGGCGGCGGCGGCGGTGGTGGCGATGGACCAGGGGGTCTGGGTGCGGGCGAGGCCGGTGATGACGTCGGGGTCGCCGATGACATAGCCGGCGCGGATGCCGGGGATGCCCCAGTGCTTGGTGAGGGAGCGGATCACGAGGAGGCCGGGGAGGCGCTCGGGGGCGAGCGACTCGGGTTCGCCGGGGACGCAGTCCATGAACGCCTCGTCGACGACGACCAGGCGGCCCGGCCGCAGCAGCGCACGGACGGCGGCCGCCGGGTGCAGCACGCCGGTCGGGTTCGTCGGGTTGCCGACGACGACCAGGTCCGCGTCGTCCGGTACGGCGGCCGCGGTGAGCTCGAACGGCGGCGGCAGGATCACCGGGGTCACCGTGTGCCCGGCCTGCTCCAGGGCCGCATGGGGCTCCGTGAACTGAGGATGGACGACGACCGGCCGGCGCCACGCCCGCAGCCGGGCCACGAGCGTGAACGCCTCCGCCGCACCGGCGGTCACGAGCGCCTCGGTGAGGGGCCGGCCGTGGTGGGCGGCGACGGCGGCCTGCGCGCGGTCGGCCGACGGGTAGGTGCCGACGTCCGACAGGGAGGCGAGGAGGGCGGCGTCGAGCCAAGGGGGGCGCGGGCCGTCGTACACGTTGACGGCGAAGTCCAGCTCGGCGCCGCGGGCCTCGACGTCGCCGTGGTGCCGGAGGGGGTCAGCCACCGTGCACCGCCGCGGCGAAGCGCTCGGCCAGCTGGGGATGTCCTGCCCAGTGCGTGTGGAGGTACGACGCGTGCAGGCTCGCCGACGCGAAGCCCACTGCCGTGCCTTCGACCGTCCACGCCGGCGTCGCGCCGACCCCGGGCGTCACCGTCGTGCGGTGGAACTCGTGCCCCGTGACCTCCTCGCCCACCCGGGTGAGCAGGGTGCCGGCCGCGCCGGTGGCTGTCGGGTAGCGCAGTGTCAGCCGCGGGGTCATCGCCGCGTCGGCGTCGAGCACGCCCGCCATCGGCACGCCGTCGAGCGAGCGGCAGAGGTAGAGCAGGCCCGCGCACTCGGCGACCGTGGGCAGGCCGTCCCGGACGGCGTCCCGGATCTCCGCCAGCAAGGGGGTGTTCGCGGCCAGGTCCGCGGCGTGCACCTCGGGGAAGCCGCCGCCCAGGTAGAGCCCGGCCGTCCCGGGCGGAAGCGCGGGGTCGAGCGCCGGGTCGAAGGGGACGACGTCGCACCCGTGCGCGGCCAGCAGCTCCGCGGTCTCGGCGTACTGGAAGGTGAAGGCGCGGCCGGCCGCGACCGCGACACGCTTCCTCGACCCGGAGGAGGTCACCGGCGGCGACCACGGTGACGCATCCAGTGCCGGTGCGGATCGGGCGAGCGCCAGCACCGCGTCGAGGTCCACGTGCTCCGTGACGACCGCCGCGAGCCGCTCGACGACCGCCGCGGACTCGCCGCGCTCGGCTGCGGTGACGAGGCCCAGGTGCCGCGACGGCGTCGCGATCGAGGCGTCGCGCGGGATCACCCCCAGCACCGGCAGCGAGATCGATGACCGCACCTCCTCGGCATGACGCGGAGAGCCGGCCTGGTTGAGGATCACGCCCGCGACCGAGACCGTGGGGTCCCAGGTCGCCATCCCGTGCACGACGGCACCGATCGAGCGCGTCGAGCGGGAGATGTCCACGACGAGGACGACGGGCGTCCGGGTCAGTGCCGCGACGTGCGCCGTCGAGGAGAAGCCGGAACCGCCGATCCGCCCGTCGTACAGGCCCATCACGCCCTCGACCACCGCGACGTCGGCGTCCCGCGCACCGTGCAGCAGCAGCGGCGCGACGAGCGACTCCCCGACGAGGTGCGGGTCGAGGTTGCGCCCGGGCCGGCCGCAGGCCAGCGCGTGGTAGCCGGGATCGATGTAGTCCGGCCCGACCTTGTGGCCGCTCACGGCGTGCCCGGCGGCCGCCAGCGCGGCCATCAGGCCGGTGGCGACGGTCGTCTTGCCCTGCCCGGTGGCGGGCGCGGCGACGACGATCCGGGGGAGCGGAGTCACCACTCGATGCCCTTCTGGCCCTTCTGCCCGGCATCCATGGGGTGCTTGACCTTCGTCATCTCGGTGACGAGGTCGGCCGCCTCGATGAGCCGCGGGTCGGCCCGCCGCCCGGTGATGACGACGTGCTGGTGGCCCGGCCGGTTCGCCAGCGTCTCGAGGACGTCGTCGATCGACACCCAGCCCCAGTTGATCGGGTAGGTGAACTCGTCGAGCAGGTAGAGGTCGTGCGTCTCCGCCGCCATCCGCCGCTTGATCTCGGCCCAGCCCTCGGCGGCGTCCGCGGCGTGGTCGTCCTCGGAGCCGGCCTTTCGCGACCAGGACCAGCCGGAGCCCATCTTGTGCCACTCGATGCCGAGCTTCTCGAACGCCGTCTGCTCGCCCAGCCGCCACTTCGCGGACTTCACGAACTGGAAGACGCCGATGTTCCAGCCCTGGTTCCAGCCACGCAGCGCCAGGCCGAAGGCTGCGGTCGACTTCCCCTTGCCGTCGCCGGTGTGCACCATCACGAGCGGCCGGTTGCGGCGCTGGCGGGTGGTCAGCCCGTCGTCCGGTACGACGAGCGGCTTGCCCTCAGGCATGGTTCCTCCAGGTGTCGTGGTGGATCGCCTCCGCCAGCGGCCGGCGGGAGCGCCAGCCGTGCCGCTCCAGGTCGGGGACGGTCTCGAGGTGGCTCACGGTGCCCAGGCACAGCCAGGCGACGGGTCGTACGTCGGCGGGAATCCCCAGCAGGGACTGGAGAAACTCCTCGCGGTAGAAGGAGACCCAGCCCACGCCGAGGCCCTCGGCGGTCGCCGCGAGCCAGAGGTTCTGGATGGCGAGGATGGTCGAGTAGAGCCCCGCGTCGGCGATCGCGTGCCGCCCGAGGACGTGCGTGCCGCCGCGTGCCTGGCTGTGCGTGACGACGATCCCCAGCGACGACTCGCAGATCCCCTCGACCTTGATCCTGTCGAAGGTGGCGCGCCGCTCCTCCGGGAGCGAGGCCGCGAAGACCTCGCGCTCGGACGTCACGTGGTCGCGGAACGTGCGACGCAGCGCGGGATCGCGCACCACGACGAAGTCCCAGGGCTGCGTCATCCCCACGCTCGGGGCGCGGTGGGCGGCGTCGAGGACGCGCAGCAGCACGTCGTCGGCGACGGCGGCGCCGGTGAACTCGGCCCGGACGTCGCGGCGGCGCGCGATGACGTCGTACAGGGCGGCCGTCATGCCGCTCTCCGGGCGGCGTCGACCAGCGCCTCGGCGCTGACCTCGCCGATCGGGACGTGCTCCGCGCCGAGGTGCTCGGCGAGCGTTGCGGCGAGCCCCATCCGCATCGGACCGGACTCGCAGTCGACCACCACGCACGTCACCCCGGACTCGGCCAGGAGCCCCGCAGCCATGCGGGATCGGGCCACCGCGTCGGCGCCCGACGTCGCGCGCCCGTCGGTGACCACGACGAGCAGCGGACGGCGCTGCGGGTCGCGGGTGCGCTCGACGGAGAGCAGGTGCGCGGCCTCCAGGAGGCCCTCGGCGAGCGGCGTCCGGCCGCCGGACGGCAGCTCCTCGAGCCGCTGCGCCGCCGCGTCGACCGAGTGCGTGGGCGGCAGTGCGACCGCCGCCTCGGCGCCCCGGAACGTCACCAGGCCGACCTTGTCCCGGCGCTGGTAGGCGTCGAGCAGCAGGCTGAGCACGGCGGTCTTCACCTGCTCCATCCGCCGCCGCGCGGCCATCGAGCCGGACGCGTCGACGCAGAACAGGACGAGGTTGGACTCCCGCCCCTCCCGGACGGCCACCCGCAGGTCGGCCGGCCGGAGCACGAGCGGGCCGCTGCCCGCGCGGCCCCGGACCCGCTGGTGGCCCGCGGAGGCGCGGATCGTCTCGACCAGGTGGATCGCGCCGCCCTGGCCAGGCCGCGGCGTGGTGGCGCCGATCCGTCGGCCGTTGGTGGTGCGCGCCCGGCTGCGCCGGCCGGCGGTGCCGGTGCCGACGCCGTGGACGGTGAGCAGCCGGGTCCGGTAGGTGGCACCCGTCGGTGCGACGCTGCTCGGCGCGGGCGCGCTGCCGGCGCCGTCGGCACTGTTGATGCTGTCGGTGCTGTCCGTGCTGCTCGGCGGGACCGGCGGCGGGGGCACCTCCGTCTCGGGATCGCCGGCGTCGCCATCGGCGCCGGGCCCGCCGTCCTCGGGGGCCGGACCGTCCGGCTCGGGACCGTCCGGCTCGGGCTCGGGCTCGGGCGGCAGGTCGTCCTCGTCGCCGAGCGCCTGCTCGAGCAGCTCCTCGTCCAGCCCCGGCGCGTCGAACGGCTTGCGCCGGCGCCGGTGCGGCAGCGCGAGCCGCGCCGCGACCCGGATGTCATCCAGGGTCACCTGGGCGCGCCCGGACCAGGCGGCGTGGGCGACGGCGGTCCGGGCGGTGACGATGTCGGCACGCAGGCCGTCCACGTCGAAGGCGGCGCAGACCTCGGCGATCTTGAGCAGTCCCGCATCGGTGAGCCGGACCGAGCCGACGAGCGCCTGGGCGTCCGCGATCCGCGCGCGCAGCGCGGCCTCGGCCTCGGCGTAGGAGGCGGCGAAAGCGGCGGGGTCGGCGTCGTACGCCATCCGGCGGCGGACCACCTCGGCGCGCAGGGCCGGCTCGCGCGGCGCGGCGACCTCGACGGTGAGCCCGAAGCGGTCGAGGAGCTGCGGGCGGAGCTCGCCCTCCTCGGGGTTCATCGTGCCGACGAGGACGAAGCGCGCGGCGTGCTCGACGGAGACGCCGTCGCGCTCGACGGTCGCGCGGCCCATGGCCGCGGCGTCGAGGAGGAGGTCGACCAGGTGGTCGTGGAGGAGGTTGACCTCGTCGACGTACAGGATGCCGCGGTGTGCACGGGCCAGCAGCCCGGGCTCGTACTCGGCCTTGCCCTCGGCGAGCGCGCGCTCGAGGTGCAGGGAGCCGAGGACCCGGTCCTCGGTGGCACCGACCGGCAGCTCGACGAGCCGGACCGGCCGGGTCTCGACCGCCACGTCGGGCCCGAAGGGACCGTCGGGGGACAGGCCCGCGTCGCGCGGGTCGGACGAGAAGCGGTCGCCGGCGACCACGTCGATCGGCGGCAGGACGGCGGCGAGGGCGCGGACGATCGTCGACTTCGCCGTCCCCTTCTCGCCGCGCACGAGGACGCCGCCGACGTCGGGCGCGATCGTCGTGAGGATCAGCGCGAGGGCCATCGGGTCCGGTCCGTCCGGGCCGTCGGCCCCGACGACCGCGCTGAACGGGAACTGCTGGCTCATCGCAGGCGCTCCTTTCGAGCAACACGTTCGGTGGAGTAGAGGTACGACTCGGCGTCCGACGCCGAGCCGAGGGCGGGGCCGACGAGGATGACGGCCGCCTGGCGCAGCCCGGCCTCCTCGACCAGGTCGGCGATCGTGCCGACGGTGGCGCGCAGCACGAGCTCGTCGGGTTGCGACGCGCGCGCGACGACAGCGACCGGGCACGTTTCGCCGTAGTGGGCCGCGAGCTCGGCCATGAGCGCCCGGGTCCGGGTGATCGCCAGGTGCAGCACGAGCGTCGCGCCGGTGGCGGCGAACGCGGTGAGCGACTCGGTCGCCGGCATCGCGGTCGAGCGCGCCTGGGTCCGGGTCAGCACGACCGACTGCGCGACCAGCGGCACGGTCAGCTCGCGACCCACCACGGCCGCGGCCGCCGCGTACGCCGGGACGCCGGGCGTCACGTCCCACGGGACCTCGGCCGCGTCGAGCCGCCGGGTCTGCTCGTGCAGCGCCGAGTAGAGCGAGGGATCGCCCGACGTCAGCCGGACGACGTCCTGGCCGGCCGCGTGCGCCGCGACCAGCCGCGCCGTGATCCGGTCGAGGTCGAGGTCCTGCGTGTCGACCAGGTCGGCGCCGGGCCGGCAGTGGGTGAGCACCTCGGCGTCGAGGTAGGTGCCGGGGTAGAGCACCACGTCGGCAGCGCCGAGCAGCCGCGCGGCACGCAGCGTGATGAGGTCGGCGGCGCCGGGACCGGCGCCTACGAAGTGCACGGTCACTGCAGGTGCTCCTTGGTCCAGGCCCACTGCACGACGGCGCGCGCGGGCGTCCACCCGGTGAACCGTCCGCCGAGGGGGGTGACGTGCTCGACCGCGAGCCGGGTGAGCTCGCCGCCGTGGGCGTGGAAGGCGTCGACGAGCAGCCGCTCGGTCTCGAGCGTGACGCCGTGCGCGACGAGCCGGCCGCCGGGTGCGAGGGCGTCGCGGCACCGGTCGAGAAGGCCGGGCGCGGTCGCGCCGCCGCCGACGAACACGGCGTCGGGACGGGGGAGTCCGGTCAGGGCGTCGGGTGCTCGCCCGGTGACGACGTCGAGCCGCGGAACGCCCAGCCGGGCGGCGTTCCGGCCGATCCGGGCGGCTCGCTCGGGGTCGGCCTCGACGGCGACGGCGCTCGTGAGCGGGTGCGCGCGCAGCCACTCGATCGCGACCGAGCCGGCGCCCGCGCCGACGTCCCACAGGAGCGCGCCGGGGACCGGCGCGAGCCGGGACAGCGCACTGGCGCGGACGTCGCGCTTGGTGAGCTGGCCGTCGTTCTCGAAGGCGTCGTCGGGCAGGCCCGTGGCCCAGGACGCGAGCCCGGTGCCGGCCACCTCCAGGGCGAGGACGTGCAGCCGGGGCACCGGTCCGGGATAGCGGGTGTGGGTCTCGTCGTCGCTGCCCAGGTCGCCGAGGACGTGGATCGCGGTGCCGGCGAAGCCCGCCTCGTCGAGGATCGCGGCGACGGCGGCAGGCGTGGTCTCGTCGGACGACAGCACCAGCAGCCGGCGTCCCGGGGCGAGCTCGCGGCGCAGCGCGTCGGCGTCGCGGCCGACCAGCGTCACGACAGCGGACTCCTCCGCGGACCAGCCCATCCGGGCGCGGGCGAGCGCGACCGACGACACCGCCGGTACGACGGCCACCGCGTCGGTGCCGAGCATCCGGATCAGCGTCGTCCCGATCCCCGACACCAGGGGGTCGCCGGACGCGAGGGCGACGATCGTGCGCCCGGCGTGCTCGCGCAGCACGTCCGGCAGTGCGGCCATCGGGCGCGGCCACGGCCGGCGCACCTGCCCGGGGACGGCGGGCACCAGCGCGAGGTGGCGCTCGCCCCCCAGCAGCACCTCGGCCCGGCCGACCAGCGCGCGGCCCGCGGGCGGCAGGTGACCGTCGGCGGTGATGCCGACGACGGTGAGCACGGGGGTCAGTCCACCCATCGCGGCGTCCAGACCGTGCCGTCGGGCTCCACGCGGGTGGTCGATGCGCCGACGATGAGCAGGCACTTCATGTCGATGCTGTCGGTCTCGAGCGCTCCGAGCGTGGTGACGGTCAACGACTCCTCGGCCCGGCCGACGTCGCGGCCGACGACCACGACGGTGTCGGGGGAGCGGTGCTCCAGCAGCGTCTTCTGCATCGCGACGACCTGCTCGCGCCGCGACCGCGAGGCCGGGTTGTAGATGCCGAGCACGAGGTCCGCCTCGGCGATCGCGCGCAGCCGGCGCTCGACGACCGCCCACGGCTTGAGCCGGTCGGAGAGGCTCACCACGGCGAAGTCCGCGCCGATGGGCGCGCCCGCGCGGGCCGCGACGGCCTGGACCGCGCTCACGCCGGGCAGCACCCGCACCGGGACGCCGGCGTGCTCCGGGTGCGCCGGGTCGGCCGCCGCCTCGAAGACCGCGGCCGCCATGCCGAAGACGCCCGCGTCGCCGCCCGAGACGACGGCGACCCGCTCGCCGCGCAGCGCCAGGTCGAGCGCGAACCGGGCCCGGTCGACCTCGACCGTGTTGCCCGACGCGTGCCGCTGCAGCCCCGCTCGCTGGGGGACGCGGTTGACGTAGGGGGCGTAGCCGACGACGTGGTCGACCTCCGCCAGCGCTGCCGACGCCTCGGGCGTGAGCCAGCCGTCCGGACCGGGACCGAGCCCGATCACCAGCAGCTCCGCGGCGGCGGGGTTCTCCTCGCTCACGGTCTCGGGCGCCAGCGCCCCGGTCCGCATCCGGGCCGGGGTGGCGGGCCGCGCGGAGTCGCCGGGCACCACGATCAGCGAGAAGTACGGCACCGCGGCGGGGTCGACCTCGGCGACCGGAAGCCAGGTCTCCTCGGGCTGCGACGCGCGCTCGACGTACAGCGCGCCGTCGAGGCGGCCGGCCTGGGCGAGCGCGGATCGGACGGCAGGGAAGGTCCGCCCGAGCTTCATGATCACCGCGGCGTCGGTGTCGGCGAGACGGCGGGCGAGCTCGGCCTCGGGGAGCGTGCCCGGCAGCACCGTCAGGACGTCGTTCTGCCGCACCAGCGGCGCGGGGACGGTCGCGGTCGCCGCGGCGAACGCGGGCACGCCCGGGACGACCTCGACGTCGAACCGGTCGCGGAAGCGGTCGACGAGGTACATCGACGAGCCGTAGAACAGCGGGTCGCCCTCGGCCAGCAGGACGACGTCGCGGCCGGCGTCGAGGTGCGCGGCCAGCCTGGCCTCGCACTCGTCGTAGAAGTCGGCCAGCGCGCCGACGTACCCGCCGGGGTGGTCGGTCGCGCCGGTGGTGACCGGGTAGCGCAGCTCCTCCTCGATCGCCTCGGCGGGGATCAGGTCCGCGGCGATCCGGCGGGCGTGCGACTCCTTGCGGACCCCCGCGTGGAAGGCGACGACCGGGGCCGCGCCGATGAGCCGCTCGGCCTTGCGGGTGATGAGCTCGGGGTCGCCGGGGCCGATGCCGACGACGAGGAAGCGCCCGCGGGTGCTGGTCACTCCTCCTCCTGGGCCAGTGCGTTGACCGCCGACGACGCCATCGCCGAGCCGCCCCGGCGGCCGCGGACGGTGACGAACGGGATGTCGATCCCGTGGTCGTCGGCGAAGGCGGCGAGCGCGTCCTTGGACTCGGCGGCACCGATGAAGCCCACCGGGCACCCGACGATCGCGGCGGGGCGCGGGCCGCCGTCGAGGATCGTCTCGAGCAGGTGGAAGAGCGCCGTGGGGGCGTTGCCGATGGCGACGACCGCGCCGTCGAGGTAGGGCTCCCAGAGCGAGACCGCCGCCGCGGTGCGGGTCGTCGACCACTGCCGGGCCAGCGCGGGGACGCGCTCGTCGGTGAGGAAGCAGTGCACCGGGTTGTCGGCCGGCAGCCGGCCGGCGGTGATGCCCATCGCGACCATCCGCGCGTCGCACAGGATCGGCGCCCCGGAGTTCAGCGCGGCCCGGGCGGCCGGGACCAGGCGGGGGTGGATGACCAGGTCGTCGACGAGGTCGGTCTGCCCGCTGCCGTGGATCATCCGCACCGCGACCTTCTCGGCCTCGGCGGGCACCCGGTCGAGCGCGGACTCGCGGCGGATCGTCGCGAACGAGTCGACGTAGATCGCCGGTCCGTCGGCGATGTAGTCGTAGCGACGCGGGGGAGCGGTGAGTTCGGTCATGCGGCTTCCTCGGGGATGAGCACGCCGTGCCATGGCGTGACGATCACGGTGGGTGCGGTCCAGCTGGCGATGGTCGACGGGTCCAGCCCGTCGTCGGGTACGGCGACGTGCCGGCCGCCCGCGACCGGCCCGAGGGGGAGCGGTCCGGTCGCGACAGTGGCGCCGGCGGCGGCGGGGACGGGTGGAGCGAGCGGGCGGGCGAGCTCGGGGACGTGCCAGGGCGCGTCGGGCCGGGCGCCGCGGGCGGCCAGGAAGTCCCGGGCGAGCGCGACCAGGGCGGCGGGTGCGTCGGCCAGGCCGACCACCGCGCCCCACTGCTCGCCGACCCGCAGCTGGGCGGTGGTGGCGTCGAGCGCGACCAGGCCCAGGTCGAGGTGCTTGTCGGTGAGGTCGCCGCGCCCGTCGTCGAGCGTGAACAGGAACCGGCCCGGCAGCGCGGCGAGCGCGGGGTCGGCCAGCAGCAGCGTGTCGAGCGCGGCGAGCACCGGTCGCAGGTCCGCCCGGCCTCCGGCGAGCCCGGTCTGCGGCGAGACCAGCACGTTGCGGACCCGGTCGTGGGAGCGCGAGGGGAGCAGCCCGGTCGCCTCCAGCGCGGCCAGCGCCGGCGGCGCGAGCGAGCCGTCGGCGTCGAGGGGCATGGAGCGCACCTGGAGGTTGGCCCGGCCGGTGAGCCGGACCCGCCCGTCGCCGTACTGCTCGGCGACGGCGGCGAGCGCTCGCAGCGCGCTCAGCCGGACCCGGCCGCCGGGGACGCGCACCCGGACCAGCCCGCCGTCGTCGGCGGGCCAGGGGTGCACGATGCCCGGGCACCGGTCCGGACGGCTGCGAGCCATGGGTGGAGTCCTTCGAGGCCGGGGCTCCTCGCGATCGCCCCACATCGACCTCGCGACGGTTCGGTCGCAAGGGCCAGCAGGTCTTCGGACTCGGGATCTCCCGGTTCGGAACGTCTTCCCAGATCTCCGAGGAGATCCAGTGACATCGTGCTCCGCCCGTCACCCACACCGCTGCGCGTCAGTCCCGGACTCGCACCGGGTTCCCTTCGCTGGCGCCGGTCACTCTAGCAATCCGGTTCTGTCGCCCGTCCTCGGTAGCCTGGCCGGCATGCCCTCCCTCAAGGACGTCACCGACCTGGTCCACGGCTGGTACCCACCCGCCACGGCCGACAGCTGGGACGCCGTGGGGCTGGTCGCGGGCGATCCGGAGCAGCCGGTCAAGAAGATCCTGCTCGCCGTCGACCCCGCCCCCGCGGTGGCCGCCGAGGCCGCGGACTGGAAGGCCGACCTGCTGATCGTGCACCACCCGCTCTTCCTCAAGGGCGTGCACGGCGTCGCCGCCACCACGCCCAAGGGGCGCACGCTGCACACCCTGCTCAAGGCCGACTGCGCGCTGCTGACCGCCCACACCAACGCCGACCAGGCGCTCGGCGGGGTCTCCGAGGCGTTCGCCGTCGCGCTCGGGCTGGGCGAGCTGCGCCCGATCCTGCCGGCGCCCGAAGAGGCGCTCGACAAGCTCACCGTCTTCGTCCCCGACGACGCCGCGGCGCCGGTCCGGGCCGCGATCGCCGAGGCCGGCGCGGGACGCATCGGCGACTACGACTTCGCCTCCTTCACCAGCGCGCCCGGCGAGGGCCGGTTCCGGCCGCTCGACGGCGCGAACCCGATGATCGGCACCGTCGGCGAGCTCGCGACCGTCGACGAGGTGCGCATCGAGGTGGTCCTGGCCCGCGACCTGCGCCCGGCCGTGGTCCGGGCGATGCTCGCCGCGCATCCCTACGAGGAGCCGGCCTACGACGTCGTCGAGCTCGCCGACCCGGCGCTCGCCGAGACCGGCACCGGCCGGGTGGGCGTCGTCGCGCCGACGACGCTGGGCGACTTCGCCGAGGTGGTCAAGAAGGCGCTGCCCGAGACCCACCACGGCGTCCGCGTCGCCGGCGACCCGGACCGTCCCGTCAAGCGGGTCGCGGTCTGCGGGGGAGCGGGCGACTTCCTGCTCGACCGGGTCGCGGGCCTCGACGTCGACGTCTACGTCACCAGCGACCTGCGTCACCACCCGGCCGCGGAGTTCGTCGAGAAGGGCGGTCCGGCGCTCGTCGACGTCGCCCACTGGGCGGCTGAGTGGACCTGGCTTCCGGTGCTCGCCGAGCGCCTGCGCGCCGCCCTCGGCGACGCCGTGGAGACCCGGGTGAGCGCGGCGGTCACCGATCCTTGGACAATGCACCTGTGAACGCCGATCCCGCAGCCCAGCTCCGCCTGCTCGACCTGCAGGCGCTCGACTCCCAGGTCGACCAGCTGCGCCACCAGCGCAGCAACCCCGCGGAGGCCGCGGAGATCAAGGACCTCCTCGGCAAGCGGGCCGACGTCGACGGGCGACTGCGCGACCAGCGGATCGTCGTCGACGACCTCGCCGCGGCCCAGGCCAAGGCCGACGCCGACGTCGAGCAGGTCAAGGCGCGCCGCACCCGCGACCGCGACCGGATGGACTCCGGCGCGATCAGCAACCCCAAGGACCTCGAGCGGATGCAGCACGAGCTCGCGTCCCTCGAGCGCCGCATCTCCACGCTCGAGGACGAGGAGCTCGAGGTGATGGAGCAGCTCGAGGAGGCCCAGTCCGGCTTCGCCGAGCTCACCGCCGCCATCGACGACCTCGACGCCCGCCTCGGCGTGCTCACCACCGCCCGCGACGAGAAGACCGCCGTGATCGACGCCGAGATCGCGTCCGTCTCCGCCGGCCGGGCCGCGATCGTGGCCGAGCTCCCCGCCGACCTCGTCGCGCTCTACGAGAAGCTCCGCGCCAGCAAGGGCGGCGTCGCGGTCGGCGCGCTGCGCGCCCGCCAGTGCGGCGGCTGCCAGCTGAGCCTCGACGCCGGCGAGCTCTCCGACATCCGGGCGACGCCTGCCGACGTCGTGCTGCGCCACGAGGAGTGCCAGCGGATCCTGGTCCGCACGCCCGAGAGCGGCATCTAGTGGCCGCCGCGCCCCGCCGGGTGGTCGTCGAGGCCGACGGCGGGTCCCGCGGCAACCCCGGTCCGGCCGCCTACGGCGCCGTCCTGCGCGACGCCGCGACCGGTGCGGTCATCGCCGAGGACGCCCGCACGCTCGGCATCGCTACCAACAACGTCGCCGAGTACTGCGGCCTCGTCGCCGGCCTGCAGCTCGCCGTCGACCACGCGCCGGGCGCGTCCGTCGAGGTGCGCATGGACTCGAAGCTCGTCGTCGAGCAGATGTCCGGGCGCTGGAAGATCAAGCACGCCGACATGCGCACCCTCGCGGCCGAGGCGGCGGCGATCGCGCCCGCCGGGACGACGTACACCTGGGTGCCGCGGGCCGAGAACTCCCACGCCGACCGGCTCGCCAACGAGGCGCTCGACGGCGTCCGCGAGGGCGTCACGGTGGCCGACAGCCCCGGGAGCAGCGTGCCCGGCGACGGCATCCCCGACGAGCCGGAGTCCGCGGCCGAAGAGGCGTCCTCGCCCTCGACCGGGCCCGGCCAGCCGACCACCATCGTCCTGGTCCGCCACGGCGTCACCCCCCACACCACCGGCCGCCGGTTCTCCGGAGGACTCGGCGGCGACAACCCGTCGCTGTCCGACGAGGGCCGCGCCCAGGCCGCCGAGGTCGCGGCCTGGCTCACCGAGCTGCGCGAGAGCATCGACGTGGTCGTGGCCTCGCCCGTTCGTCGTACCCGCGAGACGGCCGACATCATCGCCGCCGAGCTCGGCCTCCCCGTCGCCGAGGAGCCCGGCTTCGCCGAGATGGAGTTCGGCGAGTGGGACGGCCTCACCTTCACCGAGGTCGCCGAGCGCGACCGCGCCCGCCTCGACGCCTGGTTCGCCGACATGGCCTCCGCACCCCCGGGCGGCGAGTCGTTCGTCGCCGTCCGCGAGCGCGTCCTGGCCGGCCTCGACCGCCTGCTCACCGAGCACGCCGGCCGGACCGTCGTCCTGGTCAGCCACGTGACGCCGATCAAGACCCTCGTCGCGCACGCCCTCGACGCCCCGCTCGAGACGCTCTTCCGCATGGAGCTCGCCCCGGCCGCCGTCTCGGTGCTGGCGTTCTACGCCGACCCGCGCACGGGGGAGCAGAAGGGCTCGATGAGGTTCTTCAACGCGCTCGCGCCCGGCCGCCGGACCCTCCGCGACACCGGCCGCTGGTGACCGTCGTACCGGACAAAATGGTCGTGGACCAGGCGATTTCACGACCATTCTGTCCGGTACGACGGTGGGCCAGCCAGCGTTCGCGGTCGGCCAGGCTGAGCGCTCGTCGCTGATCGACGGTCGAGGTGTCGACCCACCCCGGTGGTTGCCTGACGGTCCAGCGCCGCGGGCCGTCACCGTGACGGGCCCGCTGTCGCTCGTACGCGCTGTCGAGACGGCGCTCGAACCGCTGCTGCTCACCCCGGCCCGCCATCATGACGACGACCTCGATGCCCAGGCGGCGCGCCAGCTCCTCGCGCTCGAGGTCCCGGCTGCGTCGCCGACCCTCTTCGTGCACGCGTCCGTCGTACTCGCCGGCGACCCCCGCCCGGACGTCGAGCAGGTCGGGCGTGAAGAGATGCCGGCCGGTCAGGTCGAACACCGGCGCGTTGCACATCAACGGCCGCGCCCGGCGCTCCTGCCAGAAGCGCCGCATGACGACCTCCATCGGCGACCACGCATTCTCCTCCGCGACGTCGAGCGCCCGCTGGAGCCGGACCTTGCCGGGGCGGCTGATCAGCCGAGCGGTGTAGTCCCGCAGCTCGGCGAGGCTGACGAGGTCGTCGTACGCCGCCATCTCGATCGCCCGGAGTGCTTCGATCTCGCCGTTCGCGACCCGCGCCGCGTAGGTCACCGACCGGACCGGGATGGTGATGGGCAGACCGTCGACGACGGTGACGTCGCCGGGCAGTAGCCAGTCCTCCGAGACGACGACGCCCCGGCGCCGGCGCCGGACGTGCTGGTCACCGACGGCGACCGGGACGGGCAGCGGAGCGCCGTCGCCGTCCACACCGTCGAACCAGCGGGCGCCGAGCCAGTGGAGGGCCGCCCAGCCCGTGGCCGCGCCGCCGTCGGGAAGCGCGGCGACCGCCTCGACGATCCGCTGGGCCACGGTGTCGGCCACGCCGTCCGGCCGGTACAGCCCGGGCGCCACCCTGGTCCAGGACGGCCCACGGATCTGCCCGCGGGTCGGGCCGGTCTTGCCGTCAGGGTCGACACGCGCCGGTACGACGACGCCCGGCCGGCTGAGGTGGAGCTCCATGCGGAGAGCATCCGCCGATCACAGGATCCGTGCGTCAGCCTCTCCACAGGCCCGTCGTACCGGACAAAATGGTCGTGAAAACCGCCAAATCACAACCATTTTGTCCGGTACGACGGGTGGCACGGTCAGAGCTCGCTGACGACGACGTCCAGCTGGGTGCCGCCCTTGCCCGGCGCACCCATCTCGACCGCCCACCCCAGCCGGCCGAGCGTCTCGGCAAGTGCCTTCGGGGTGCGGGGGTCGGCGCCGTCCTCGAGCAGGGCACGCACGATCCGGCCCTTGGTCGCCTTGTTGAAGTGGCTGACCACCTTGCGGGTCCCGTTGTGCTCGTGCAGGACGCGCACGGTCGCCACGCGCGGGGCGAGCTCGGGGCCGGGCCTCCAGAAGCTCGCGTACATGCCCGAGCGCAGGTCGACGAGCAGCCCGCGCCCGAGCGCCGCGGTCATCACCGGGCCCAGCGCCTCACGCCAGACCGCGGCGACGGGCCCGAGGTGGGGGAGCGAGGCGTCCCCCGAGAGGCGGTACGACGGGATGCGGTCGCCGAGCCGGACCATCCCGAACAGGCTGGAGGCGACCGCGAGCCGCGAGGTCGCCCGCCGCTTGGCCGACGAGGACATGCTCGCGACGTCGAGGGCGTCGTAGAGGACGCCGGTGTAGATCCGGTCCGCGCGCGCGGTCGGCGCGTCCGGCAGGTCGGCATTGCGCAGCACGAGGTCGGCCTGTCCCGCCGAGAGGCCGAGCACCTCGGCCGCCTTGGCCGGGTCGTCGCGGCACAGCGAGACCAGCGCGTCGAGGACCTGCTGGCGCGCGCCGGTCAGCTCGGGGAGCGACAGGCCGGACAGGTCGAGCGGCGCCCCGCGGGTCGGCACGGACTTGCCCTCGCTCGGCGGCAGCAGGATCAGCACGGCCGCAAGGATAGGCTCACCGGCATGCCGAGCAACGTCGTGGTCCGGGTCAGGACGAGCTCCCCCGAGCTGCAGCAGGGACTCGAGGCGATCGCCAAGGAGCTGGACCTGCCCGGAGACTTCCCGGCCGAGGTCACCGCCGCGGCCGAGCGGTCCGCGGCGGACGTCGTCCTGCCGGAGCTCGACCGCACCGATCTCCCGTTCCTCACCATCGACCCCGCGGGCTCGATGGACCTCGACCAGGCGCTCCACATCGAGCGCTCCGGCCCCGGCGGCAAGGGCTTCCGCGTCCACTACGCGATCGCCGACGTCGCCGCCTTCGTCCGACCCGGCGACCCGGTCGACGTCGAGGCCAACCGCCGCGGCGAGACGCTGTACGGCGCCGGCACCCGCATCCCGCTCCACCCGCCCGAGCTCTCCGAGGCCGCCGCCTCGCTGTTGCCCGACCAGGTCCGCCCGGCACTCCTCTGGACGCTCGACGTCGACGCCGCCGGCACGCTCACCGAGGTCCGGGTCGAGCGGGCCCGGGTCCGCTCCACCGCCCGCTGGTCGTACGTCGACGCGCAGAAGGCGCTCGACGACGGCTCGGCCCCCGACGTGATCACCCTCCTGCGCGAGGTCGGCGAGCTGCGGAACCAGCAGGAGGTCGCGCGCGGCGGCATCTCGCTGCCGCTGCCCGAGCAGGAGGTCGACGAGTCCGACGGCGGCCTGCGGCTGGTGTTCCGCGAGCAGCTCCCGGTCGAGCAGTGGAACGCGCAGATCTCGCTGCTCACCGGCATGGCGGCGGCGAAGCTCATGATCGGCGCGAAGGTCGGCATCCTCCGCACCCTGCCCCCGCCCGACCCGCGCGACGTCGCCCGGCTGCGCCGGGTGGCCAAAGGCCTGCGGATCTCCTGGCCCCACGACCTCGACTACCCGGGCTTCGTGCGCTCGCTCGACCCGGCCGTCTCCGAGCACCAGGCGATGGTCGTGGCGTGCACCCGGCTGCTGCGCGGCAGCGGGTACGCCGTCTTCGACGGCGAGCTGCCCGAGCAGACCCGGCACTCCGCGATCGCCGCCGAGTACGCCCACGTCACCGCGCCGCTGCGCCGGCTCGGCGACCGCTACGCCGGCGAGGTCTGCCTCGCGATCTGCGCGGGCACCGCCGTGCCCGACTGGGTGCTGGCCGCACTGCCCGGACTGCCCAAGACGCTGCAGGACTCGGCCCGCCGGGCCGGCTCCTACGAGCGGGCGGTGCTCGACCTCGTCGAGGCCGCCGTGCTCGCCGACCGGGTGGGCGAGACGTTCGACGCCGTCGTGACGAGCGTCCGCGACGACCATCCCGACTCCGGCGTCGTCGTGCTCGCCGAGATCGGCGTCGAGGCGCCGGTCACCTCCGACGGCGGCGCCGCGCTCCCGCTGGGCGACGACGTCCGGGTCACCCTGGCCAGCGCCGACGTGGCGGCCCGCAAGGTCGCGTTCACGCTGTCGTGAAGATCCTCGTCACCGGCGGGGTCCGCTCCGGGAAGTCCCGCCACGCCGAGTCCCTCGTCGCCGACGGGGAGGTCACCTACGTCGCCGCCGGTCCCGTCTACGACGACGCCGACTGGGCCGCCCGGATCGCGGCCCACCGCGCCCGCCGCCCGGCGTCCTGGACCACCGCCGAGACCCGCGACGTCGCCGGGGTGCTCCGCGCGGCCGGCGACGCGCCGGTCCTCGTCGACTGCCTCGGCACCTGGCTGACCGGCGTGATCGACGACGCCGGCCTGTGGGAGGCGCCCGTCGAGGAGGTCGAGACCCACGTCCTCGGCCTGCTGGAGGACGTCGTCGCCGCGCTCGCCGAGCGCGGACCCGGTTCGGGGCACGTCGTCCTGGTCACCAACGAGGTCGGCCTCGGCGTCGTCCCGGAGCACCGCTCGGCGCGGCTGTTCCGCGACCTGCTCGGCACCGTCAACCAGCGCGTCGCCGAGGTCTGCGGCGAGGTGCACCTGGTCGTCGCCGGCCGGGTGCTGCGGCTCTAGGCGGAGCCGCCCCGCTCAGGCGCCGGCGAGACCGAGCAGCAGCACGGCGAGCGCGAGCTCGATCCCGGCGCCGAAGACGTCGCCGGTGACGCCTCCGAACCGGCGCACCGTGTGGGCGGTGAGCGCGGCGACGACCAGACCCGCGACCGCGACGCTCACCGGGCCGCGGACCGGGTCGACGAGGACGGCGAGCGCGGCCAGGCCGATCCAGCCGAGCGCCGCGACGGTGACCGGCACCCGACGGGTGAAGGTCACACCGAGGCCGTCCTCGCGGGCCGGAGGCACGAGCGAGCACGCGGTGATCCAGAGCGCCGCGCGCGATGCGCACACCGCGGCGCCGGCCACGACGGCCGAGCGGACCTCGCCGCCGAGCCCGACGAACCACATCAGCCCCGCGGCCTGCGCGCCCAGGACGAGCACGAGCGCGGCGACGCCGGCCGGGCCCGCCGTCCCGCTCTTCATGACGGCGAGCGAGCGCTCGCGGTCGTAGGAGGAGGTGAGGCCGTCGGCGACGTCGGAGAGCCCGTCGAGGTGGAGCGCCCGGCTGCCGACCGCGAGGACGGCGAGCGCGGCGAACGCCACGCCGAGCGCGGGCAGGTCGAGCCGCCCGCCCGCCCACACCACCACGCCGACGAGCACGCCGAGGGGCAGCACGGCCAGCGGCGCGAGCAGCAGCGCGCCGGTCGCGACCCCCGGCGTCACACGGAGGACGATGGGCACGCGCAGCGCGGTCAGCATCCCGATCGAGAGCCGCAGGCTGCGGCCGACGACCGCGACGTTCACGGCGCCGCTCACTCGGGCGGCATCAGGTCGGCCAGCAGCGCGACGTCGCGGAGCAGGGCGACCGCCGAGCGGAGCACCGGGACGGCGGCGACCGCGCCGGAGCCCTCGCCCAGGCGCAGGCCGAGGTCGAGCACGGGGGACAGGCCCAGCTTGTCGAGCGCCAGCGCCTGGGCGGGCTCGGTCGAGCGGTGGCCCGCGGCGAACCAGGCGGTCGCGCCGGGCGCGAGCTGCTCGGCGTAGAGCGCGCAGGCGACCGACATCAGCCCGTCGAGCAGCACCGGGACGCCGCTCTCGGCGGCCTGCACGAGGTAGCCGACGGTCGCGACGAGGTCGGCGCTGCTGAGCGCGGTGAGCGCGTCCATCGGGTCGGCGATCCGGTCGCCGACGCGGTCGAGCGCCTGCTGGACCAGCGCCTGCTTGTGCCGCAGCGCCGCGTCGTCGACCCCGGTGCCGCGACCGGTCACCTCGGCGGCGGGCAGGCCGAGCGCGGCCGCGACCATCGCGGAGGCAGGCGTGGTGTTGCCGATGCCCATGTCGCCGGAGAGCAGGAGCTGAGCGCCCGCGGCGATCTCCTCGCGGGCCACCGTGCGGCCGACCTCGAAGGCCCGGGCGGCCTCGTCGGCGCTCAGCGCGTCCTCGAGGTGGATCGCGCCGCTGCTGCGCCGCACCTTGTGGGCCGTGACGTCGGCGGGGACGCCGTCGAGGTCGTCGTCCACCCCGAGGTCGAGCACCCGCACGTGGACGCCGTGCGCCGCCGCCAGCGCCGACACGCCGGCCTTGCCGAGCACGAACGTGCGGACCATCGCCGGCGTGATCGCCGGGGGATAGGCCGACACGCCGTGCTGCGCGACGCCGTGGTCGCCCGCGAAGATCACCAGGCGGACGTCGTCCAGCGGCGCGGGCGGGCAGGTGCCCTGGGTCGCGCTGACCCACACGCCCAGCTCGCCGAGCCGCCCGAGTGCGCCGGCCGGGGTCGCGAGACCGGCGAGGCGCTCGGCGGCACGGGCACGGACCTCGGGAGCGGGCGGCGGCACGGCAGCGGCGGCGGCAGTCATGCCCCGCAACCTAGCCTGGTTCCGCCTATCCTCCCGACGTGGCCCACTCCGTGCTGGCGGTTCCCGTCGCGGCGCTCGAGCCGTACGTCCGCGCCCGCTGGGAGCACTACGACCCCGCCTGGACGTCTCGCGATCCGGCCTTCACCCACGCCCACATCACCCTCCTGGCGCCCTTCCTGGCCGCTCCGAGCGCCGCCGACCTCGACCGGGTCGCCGAGATCGCCCGCACCACGCCGGCCTTCGACTTCCGGCTCGCCGAGGTCGCGGCGTTCCCGGACGGCATCGTCCACGCCGTCCCCGAGCCCTCCGGACCCTTCGCCGAGCTCACCGCGCGACTGTGGCGCGCCTTCCCGCAGTGCCCGCCCTACGAGGGGGAATTCGCCGACACGGTGCCCCATCTGACCCTCGACCGGCTCGGCCCGGAGGTGTCCGTGGCGTCGGTCGAAGCCGATCTGGCGAGGGTTCTCCCGGTCACGGTCCGGGCCGACCGGATCGAGCTGCATTGGTACGAGGAGATGAACTGTCGATTTCTCCTCGGCTGGTCATGCGGCAGATGAGCCCTGGCGGTGCTAGCGTTGGTCGCGTTGAAAGGGATCGCAAGATCCCCCCGGGCCCGCAAGTGGGTCCGGAACATCTCGTGGTACTTGGTCTTCGGTTCAGCTGGGCATCAGGGCGGTACAGATGTTTCAGCACCCGGTGTCGGCGCCCGCCGACACCACGCAACACGAACACCAAGGAGAAAATCATGGCTCAGGGCACCGTCAAGTGGTTCAACAGCGAGAAGGGCTTCGGCTTCATCGCCCCGGCCGACGGCACCCCGGACGTCTTCGTCCACTTCTCGGCCATCCAGGGCAACGGCTACAAGTCGCTGGACGAGAACCAGCAGGTCGAGTTCGACGTCACCCAGGGCCCGAAGGGCCTGCAGGCGGAGAACGTCCGCCCGCTCTGATCAGCCCCGCTGATCAGGACTGACGACATCGTCACGAGCCCCCGGCGCCGCTCTGCGGCACCGGGGGCTCGGTCCTTTTTCGTCTCCCGGGGCTCCGGCCGGCTCAGTGGGCGAGCTTGAGGCCGACCACGCAGCCGATCAGCCCCACGATGAGCGCGATCTTCACCACGCTCACCGACTCGTCACCGGACGCCATCGCATAGGCGACCGTGAGCGCCGCGCCGATCCCGACCCACACGGCGTACGCCGTGCCGACCGGGAGGGTGCGCATCGCGTAGGCCAGTCCGCCCATGCTGGCGATGATCGCCACCACGAACACGGCCGACGGCACGAACCGGGAGAAGCCCTCCGACCGGCCGAGCGCCGTGGCCCACACCGCCTCCAGGACACCTGACACCACGAGCACGAGCCACGCCATGACCACTCCTTCGTGGCCGTCTTGTCGCGCTCCGGGTACGGCTCCCTCGTCCGGCGGCCGGTCCCCGGCCGTGCTTCCCAGACTAGCCTGACCGCATGCGTGCTCTCGGGGTGAGGCGGTGGACGGCCCTCGGCGTCGCCGCCGTGGTCGTGGTCGTCGCCGGCGTCGTCACCACCTGGCTGCTCCTGCGCGACTCCGGCCCGGACGGCGACCGCGACGCCGGCATCGATCCGGTCGAGATCCCCAGCGCCCCACCCGGCAACCCCGTGCCGTGGTCGCACTCCGCCGTCACCGGCGCCCACGTCCAGGTCTCCTACGACGGCAGCGCCTGCCAGAAGTCCAACGGTGCCGTCGCCACCGAGCACGCCGACCGCGTCGTCGTCACCGCCTACGCCCAGGTCGAGCCGGGCGTCTGCATCCTCACCGCCGTGCGCTACGACGTCACCGTCGACCTCGACGAGCCGCTCGGCGACCGCCCCCTCTACGACGGCGCCTGCCTCGAGCAGGGCCGCGCCGCCGGCACCGCCCTCGACCCCGCCTGCCTGCGCACCCCTCCCGCGTAGCCTTCGCCCATGCGGCTGCTGCTCAACCTGATCTGGCTGGTTCTCGCCGGCTTCTGGATGTTCCTCGGCTACCTGCTCGCCGCGGCCCTGTGGTGCCTGACCATCGTCGGCATCCCGTTCGGCGTGGCGTCGTACCGGATCGGGCGGTACGCCCTGTGGCCCTTCGGCCGCGAGGTCGTCCTCAAACCCGGCGCCGGCGTCGGCAGCGCGCTCGGCAACGTGCTGTGGTTCGTCTTCTCCGGCCTCTGGCTCGCCATCGGGCACGCGATCACCGGCGTCCTGTGCTGCCTGACCGTGATCGGGATCCCGCTCGGGCTCGCCAGCTTCAAGCTGATCCCGGTCAGCCTGCTCCCGCTCGGGCGGGAGATCGTCGACTCCGACGACCTGCGGAACGCGGTGGCGTCGTACGGGCGCCGGACGGGCGTCTGATCTTTGCCGAACCGCCAGCGCCCGGCCCCGACCTGGCCTACGGTTCCGCCCATGACCCCCCGCCGCATCGCTTCCGCCGTCGCCGTCCTCGCCCTGACCGCCCCTGTCGCCACCACCCTCGCCGCCGCCCCGGCGTCCGCGTCGGCCGGGACCGGCAAGTACTACAGCAGCTGCGCCAAGCTCACCCGGGTCTTCCCGCACGGCGTCTCCAAGAGCCGCGCGGCCGCGATGAAGCAGGTGCGCGAGGGGTACGGCGCGCCGGCGTACGGCAAGAAGGCGCGCGAGACCTACGCCCGCAACAAGTCCCGCCTCGACCGCGACGGCGACGGCACCGCCTGCGAGCGCTGACCGGCACCCGCGCCTAGGCTGGCGCGGTGAGCGACGCGCTGGACGACGGACCGTTCTTCCACGGCACCAAGGCCGACCTGCGGACCGGGGACCTGCTCACCGCGGGCTTCCGGTCGAACTACCGGCCCGAGGTCGTGATGAACCACGTCTACTTCACCGCCCTCGTCGACGGCGCCGGCCTCGCTGCCGAGCTCGCCCCCGGCGACGCCCCGCCGCGGGTGTACGTCGTCGTCCCCACCGGGGAGTTCGAGAACGACCCCAACGTCACCGACAGGAAGTTCCCCGGCAACCCCACGCGCTCCTACCGCAGCCGGGAGCCGCTCGAGGTCGTCGGCGAGGTCACCGACTGGACCCGGCTCACGCCCGAGGCGCTGCAGGGATGGCGCGATCGCCTCGCCGAGCTGGCCGCCGACGAGCGGGGCGAGATCATCAACTGAGCAAGCCCCGTCGTCGTACGCATCGGCCCTGACCGGGTCGGAGTCCGCCTCTCGACCCGGCCCGGGCCTCGCCGAGGTCGTCACGGGACGACACCGACTCGTCAGGGCACTACCCGAACCGGGCGTGTCCATCCCCGGCGACGGGGGCCGGCGGCTGCCACCCGACCCGGTGCGCGGCACCGACGGCGGCGAGCTGCGAGCTCGTCTCGAGCTTGGCGAGGATCGCCTTGACCTGGGTGCGCACGGTGGCCTGCGACACGAACGAGGCGCGCGCGATCTCGCCGACGGTCGCGCCCGTCATGAGCGCGCCGAGGATCTCCGACTCCCGCCGCGTCAGCCGGCCCAGCCGGGCCCGGATCGCCCGCCGCTCCTCGCGCTCGGCCCGAGCGCTCGCGACGAGGGCCGCCCGCTCCGCGGGACTCATCAGCGGGACGCCGTCGCGGACCCGCTCGGCGGTGGCGACGACCTCGTCCAGCGTGCACGCCTTGTGCAGCACACCGCGCGCGCCCTGCTCCAGCACCCGCCCCCACCGGTCCCGCCCGTCGCTCTCGACGAGGACGACGACCGCCGCGCCCGACGCCGCCAGTGGCGCGATCAGCCGGGTGCTGTCGCCGAGCCGCCCGAGGCTCTCGTCCAGGAGCACCAGCCGGGCCGCGCTGCGCAGGCTCTTCGCGAGGATCCCCGCCAGGCACGCGTCGGGCTGCCAGGGCTCGACCTCCGACACCACGTACCCCTCGTCCTCGAGAACGAGGGAGAGCGAGTCGGCGAAGAGCATGTGGTGATCGATGATCGTCACCCGCATCGCGCGGCCCGTTGCTGTTGCTGTCGTTACCGTCTTCTGCTGCACCACCGTCGGCCTCCGAACGTCGTGATCGACGTCGAACTCGCGACTGGCCGCACGGGTCCGGTATCCCGCTTGTGTATCACGCCGCCGCCGCGGGCGGCTAGGGCCGACGCTCCGCTGACGTCGTGCGAGTGCTTCGCGGAGCGGCGGGTACCTCGGGCGCAGCTGCCCGGCGCGAGGCCGGAGCGGCGGGGACAGAACGAAGTGAGGACCACCATGTACGTCAACGTCGTCGACCTGATCATGAACGACCACCGCGAGCTGGAGCGGATCTTCGAGCAGGTGCGGACCCAGCCCGACCAGCGGCCGACGCTCGTCCCGGTGATGATCACGCTCCTCACCGCGCACAGCCGCGCCGAGGAGGCGGAGGTCTACCCGGCAGCGCTCGAGGCCGGCATCGCGGACGACGTCGAGCACAGCCAGAAGGAGCACATCGAGGCCGACCAGCTGGCCGCCGACGTGGCCGCGAGCGACGTCGATGCGCCGGACTTCGACGAGAAGCTCCAGAAGCTCATCGACGCCGTGACCCACCACGTCGAGGAGGAGGAGTCGAAGGTCCTCCCCGGGATGCGCCAGGCGATGAGCGTCGAGCGGCTGGGCGAGCTCGGACGGTCGTTCGCCGCCAGCCGGCAGCAGCACCTGGGGGAGCGGCCCGCCGACGTCACCAAGGCCGAGCTGGAGCAGCAGGCGGCCAACGCGGGCATCTCCGGGGCGTCCTCGCAGAGCAAGGCGGACCTGTCCGCCACGCTCAAGGACGCGGCCGAGGACGAGTGAGCCGAGCGGTGTACTTCGACAGCAAGCCGTGCACCGTCTGCGGCTCCCGGGTCGAGCTGCGCCCTCGGGACGGCGGGCCGCGCGCCGGTGCCGTCCCGGGGGCGGGGGAGCACGAGCCCGATGCGACGGTGGACGAGCGCGTCTGCACGAACCCCGACTGCCCGGGGAGCTGAGTCGTGGCGGACGAGCACCTGAGTGAGGTCGTCGAGGAGATCGCCGCCGTCGCGGCGGAGCGCTCGCTCACCGTGGCGTGCGCGGAGTCCCTGACGGCGGGCGCCATCGCCAGTGCGTTGGCGCGCGGCGAGGACGCGGCGTCCTGGTTCGCCGGCGGCGTGGTGTCCTACCGCAGCGAGGTCAAGTTCCAGGTCCTGGGCGTCACCCCGGGACCTGTCGTCACGGCGTCCTGCGCCGAGGAGATGGCGACCGGGGTGAGCACGCTGCTCGGGGCCGACGCGGCCGTCGCGGTCACGGGCGTCGGCGGTCCCGGCCAGGAGGAGGGTCATCCGGCCGGGACCGTCTTCGTCGCCACCCGCCTCGGCGACCGCACCGAGGTCGCCCGCCACCGGTTCGACGGCGACCCGCCGGACGTCCTGGACCAGACCGTCCGGGCCGCGAGCACCCAGCTCCTCGCCCGGCTGCGCTCGGCGTCCGGCCGCTAGAGATCCGAGCCGGGACCACATGTTTCTCGCTCGACGTCGGATACGGGCCGCCCGGACGGGTACCCGCCCCCTATGAGAGCAGCCACGTGGCACGGCGTCCGGGACATCCGAGTCGAGGAGGTGCCGGACCCGACGATCGTCGAACCGACCGACGCCATCATCCGGGTCACGACCACCGGGCTGTGCGGCTCGGACCTGCACCTGTACGAACCACTCGCGCCCTTCATGACACCAGGCGACATCGTCGGCCACGAGCCGATGGGGATCGTCGAGGAGGTCGGCCCGGCGGTGACGAAGCTCGCCGTCGGCGACCGCGTGGTCGTGCCGTTCAACATCAGCTGCGGCGACTGCTGGATGTGCGGCCAGGGACTGCACAGCCAGTGCGAGACGACCCAGGTCCGCGAGTACGGCACGGGTGCGAGCCTGCTCGGCTACAGCAAGCTCTACGGCTCGCAGCCGGGCGGCCAGGCGCAGTACCTGCGCGTGCAGTTCGCGGACTTCCTGCCGATCAAGGTCCCGGAGGGCCCGCCGGACGAGCGCTTCGTCTACCTCTCCGACGTCCTCCCGACCGCCTACCAGGCCGTCCGGTACGCCGACGTCGCCGACGACGACGTGCTGCTGGTGATGGGCGCCGGCCCGATCGGCGACATGGCCGCGCGGATCGCCCTGCACGAGGGACGTCGCGTCGTCGTGGCGGACCGGGTGCCCGAGCGCCTGGCCCGGGTGCGGGCGCGCGGTGCCGAGACGATCGACATCGAGGCGGTCGACGACCTCGGCACCGAGATTCGGGACCGGACCGACGGCCGGGGCGCCGACGCCGTGATCGACGCCGTCGGGATGGAGGCGCACGGCAATCCCGTGGCGGAGAAGGTCATCAAGGCCGTCGGGCTCCTCCCCGACGCCGCCGCCCAGAAGCTCATGATGTCGGTCGGGATCGACCGCCTGGCCGCCCTGACCAGCTCGGTCGACGCCGTGCGGCGCGGCGGCACCGTGTCCGTCGTCGGCGTCTACGGCGGGGCGAAGAGCCCGCTGCCCCTCATGCAGATGTTCGACAAGCAGGTGCAGGTCCGCATGGGCCAGGCCAACGTCCGTCGCTGGACCGACGACCTCCTGCCCCTGGTGCTCGACGACACCGACCCTCTCGGCACCGAGGACTTCGCGACCCACCGGCTGCCGCTGGAGAAGGCCCCCGAGGCGTACGCGACGTTCCGGGCGAAGAAGGACGGGATGGTGAAGGTCGTCTTCACCCCCTGAGGCGGCGCTGCCGGACCGGCGCGGCCCCACAAATCGGGGACGAGCAACTGCCCGTTCGGGCGGTGTCGCGTCGGGGCAGACGGTGGCACCGTGGATGTCATGGACACCGCCGACGAATCCCGGAGGCTCTTCTGCCACTGGTGCGGGCGGGTGACCGAGCAGGTGGACAAGGGCCAGGACAAGGTCACCGTCAGCGGCGAGGAGCTCTCGTGGTGGAGCTGCACCGCGTGCGGCTTCGACAACCTGCGCTGACCCACGACGGCAAGAGCTTGCTGGGCGGCCCCGAACCGAGGGAGCCGCTCCAGAGGACCGGCCGGGGCCTGGCCGGACAACGAGGGGACGACGGCCGGCCTCCTCGAGCCAACCACGCCGGGTGAGCGGCGTGCATCCCCAAGGATGGGCGGATCGGCAGATTGACTTCCGCGCCGATCGGCGTAGCGTCGAGATCGCTGAGGATTTCTCGAGTCTCGTCACACAGGGCGTCACCATTCTTGGTTCGAACCGCTCTTTGAGACCTGGTGATCACACTTTGAAGTCCCTGCCCTCGCCTCTTTCCCTGCCGCCCGTACGCCGCCCGGCTCCGACCGGCGCACCCGATCAGCAGCCGACCCGGCAGCTCGAGTGCCTTCCGTGTGGCAGGGTCACGCCCCACGTCCGCGGTGAGACCACCCAGGTCGTCGAGGGCGCCGTCACGGTCCAGTGGTGGAAGTGCACCGTCTGCGACGAGGGCGAGGCCCTCTGAGCCGGGGACGGTTCGCCCAGCCCACGGACGGATCGTCCCCTCAGGACCGACCCTCGAGGACCTAGGGGGACGGGCTGGCCTGTAAGCCGGGGAGTGGCCCCGCGTGAACTGATGTCAACGGGTGTTCACGGATATGCCGCTTGACCTGGGCAAACGTTGTTGGGCGCGTTGGTTGTTCACGGACTCGAACAGAATTCTTGGGGACTGTGTGGGGACTGCGGCCCCATCTACATGTTTGGTCCGTCTCGCTCGTCGTACATCGGTTTGCGTTCGATCACCCAGTCGAGGAGGTCGTCCACGCCGATGAGGTACTTGCCGCCGGTCCAGCTCAACCCCCATGGGGGCTCTCCGTGGCTATAAGGCGGACTTGTGCGCTTGGCCGCGAGGTAGCCGTGGAAGATCTGGCCGAGCAGGAGTTGCTTCTCGACGTCGGCGAACTCCGCTGCCCGGTCAAGGGTGAGCGCGATCGCGGGAACGGGGCTGATCGGCCTGCTCATGCGTCGGGCAAGCTCTCGAACCAAGCGCGTAGAGCCGCCGGCGTGACGAGGTAGGTGCCGTTTGCCGAGGTCCGTTTGGACCTCAAGGTCCCGGCCTCGATGGCCTGCTTCAAGAGACTGGTCGAGACTCCACAGGCAGGAGCGGCCTCGGCCAGAGTCATCGAGATGCAGGGCACGGTCTCCAGCCGGTCCGCGAGGGTCGGGAACTCAACTGGTCGGCGGTGGTTGGCCATGCTCTAGACCAACTCCGATCCGCCGGCTCGCGCAAGGGGTTCGGACGCGGAATCTGCTAGGGCCGGCGCGTGGTGTGCTAGGTGTCGATGGTCCAGATGGGATCGAAGTCGGAGTGGTCCTTCCATCGCATGGCGCGTCGGCGGAAGTAGTCAACTGCCTCTGACCCGCTCCACGGGTTGGCGAGAACGTCGCGCCGCATGCTCGCGAACAGCTTCAACATTGATTGAGCGTTGCTCCGGCTGTCCCGTTCGTGTCCAGGAAGTGCGCCTGTCGCAATCTCCTTGGCTCGGGCAACGCAGAAGCGGTACACCTCGTCGAGCAGCTCCGGGTCGGCGATCGCCATCAGATTCGCCCGGTCTCGCGAGCCCACTTCTCGATGTCGGCCTTGAGCCAGACGGGGCCCATGGCGAGCGTGTCGTACACCGGCGGCAGGGCGCCGTCCTTGTAGAGCTGCTGGGCGCGCTGGCGGCTGACGCCGAGAAGGTCGGCGATCTCGGTCTGGCCCATGAGGTGATCCGGCATGAGGACGATTCTGCACTTTCTCCTTGACTCTGACAAGAGCGCGTGACTACTGTCCCCCTTGTCGGAGTCAAGGGCGCTGTGGATGGGGAAGTCCAGCAGGCCCGCCTTCCGATAAACAGATCGGCCCCGCGCGGTGCTGGCACACCGGGCAGGGCCTAGGAACCACGTCACGGAAGGACGTAGACCTTGTCCACATCATCCAACGGTCGGCGGCGCGGAAGCCAGCCGGTCGACATCGAGAACGCGCTGGTTGACCCGGAGCGGATCGACGGCCGCCATGGCCCGCGAGCTCGGAACCGCGCACTGTGCTGCGAGTGCGGAGCCGCCCGAGACGTCTCGGTCAACTATCGCCGCGAGATCCCGGCCGGCGTGAAGATTGACCCGCTCGCGAAGTCGGTGCGGTGGCTGCGCTGCTCGACCTGCTCTCGGAGCACGCTGCACGCGCTCATCCAGGACTCCTTGGCCGACGTCAATGCGAAGCGCGGCGGCTGCTGGATGGAGCGAGACAACCGCGAGCAGGACGAGGCGAAACGGCATGTTGGCCAGTTCGTGCAGTTGCTGCGCGAGAGGTACGGCGCTGAGGTGGACTGGGTCTGTGGCGAGGACGCCTCATTCCCGGTGTCGATCGCACTGGATGTGAACGGTCCGTTGAGGGTCCACAAGATCCGGATCGCGGACGACTATCCATCAACGCGCGTAGCCAAGGCGCTCGAACGGGCCGTCCACCACATCGTCCGCAAGACGAAGTTCGAACGAGCCATGGACTACGGCCTCTGCGGCTGCACCAAGGCTGCGGACTGCAAGTGGTGCGAGGAGCGACGATGAGCACGCTCCCGCCGGTCCTGGCCGTTCGCCCGGACGACCGCCCCGAGATCGTCTGCCCGAGCTGGTGCTCGATGACCTACGAGCACCACCTCGGCGAGCTGGGCGAGTTGGAGGGGTTCGTGATCCACCACTCGCATCCGATCGGCGGCGTGTCCCACTCGAGCCACACCTACCCGGACAACACCCTGCACGACGAGCCTCGCATCTATATGGAGGCGCAACCGGGGATCACGGTCGCCGAGGGGCGGGAACTGGCGCGGTCGCTGCTTGCTGTCATCGAGGAGGCGTCGCGATGAGTTCACGGATGCGCGTCACGCCGTGCCCCTCGTGGTGCGACAGGTCCCACGAGGGCGTAGCCGTTGAGGGCGACCTGATCCACACCACGACCGAGTACGTCTTCGACGGTCTCTCGCCGGGCGAGGAGGTCGCCTTCCTTCTGGCCGAGCAGAGTTCCGACTACGAGGGCCTCGCGGTGGTGTCGGTCAACGGCGTGAAGTTCAACCTGTCGGACGCCCGACGTGTCGCCATCCAGATCCTGGAGCTGGCCGAGATCGCGGAGAGCCGGTGACCGCCCCGGCTGAGTGCCCTGCCGCGTGGTGCGTGCAGGAGAGTGCCGAGGAGTGCGGGGGTGACCACCGGTCGTCTCCCGGCTGGGGCGACTGGCCGGACGTCGAGGCGACGGCCTACCGGCCCAACGGCCGGGAGTACGTCGCCGTGGGGCCGACCTGCGGCGAGATCGACGGCCTGGCACCGCGGTCCTCGTGATGTTCAGCCGGGTGTCGGCCGAGAACGTCGCCGAGATGGAGGAGACGTTCGAGCTGACGCCGGACGAGGCTGTGAAGGTCGCACGGCTCCTGCTCGCGGCGGCGGAAGTAGCGAACGCGACCACGGCATAGAGCGGTTCTTGGGCTGGCGCGGCTCTGGCTTCAATCGCTGGAGCCGCGCCTGGCGCTAGCGGAATCGTCGGCGACGTCGGTATGGCGACCTCGCAGTCGGAGACGCGGCGAATCTGTGCGGCGTGGCGGGCAGCCGGGCGCGCTCCTTGCGTGCGGCCAACACCTTGACCGGATCTGCGCCGGCCTGCCGAAGCTCGAGGAACTCGTCGATCGACCGCATCGAGACGCGACGCGCACCACCCTTTGGGCCGAAGTACCGGGTCTCGAGGAGGTGGGCGAGATAGATCATGCGCGAATAGGGCACATCCAACAGCTCGCCCGCACGGGCGACGGTCACGTAGAGGGGTTTCGCAAGCGGCTCCTCCCAGCGGTGTTCCTTCACCATCCCCGGACCGGTTCTGTCGGAAGGTCGTTGACCCAAGCCAGCAGGGAGTTGTACACGATGCGGTAGTGCTTTGTCCCTTCGCCGATGAACACGCGGTCAATGTCGCCGTCGCGGACGGCGTCATAGATCAATGCGGTGCTTACGCTCAGGACCCAGGCGGCCTCTTTGACTGATACCAGCACGCGGTCGTCCCATGGGTGCGCGGCTTCTTGGCCGTCCTGTCCTCGTGAGACGGCCTTGCGTCGAGGGCTGTCGATCTGAAAGATCTGCTCGACTGGTTGTGGCTCGCGACAGCGTCGCGTTGACGAGGCAGATTGCGGTGGTTGCGGGTCCTGCCTGACGGCAGGCTCGGCCCGCTTCGGCTTAGGGCCGAACCGATGGCCCGGCGGGTAGGACCCATGTTCCAGGTAGTAGCGCCCATCGTCAGTGATCGAAGCGCTCCACCTCGGGCCACGTCCCTTGATCGCGGCGAGACCTCTGTTGGCGAGCGCGTTCCCGCTGAGGACATGGGAGTAGTCGCCTGCCGGCCAGCGGCCGTCAGGACACCCATCCGCAATCCATTTGAGTACCTCGACCTGGCGTGGGTTGACCCGAGAATCCACGAGCTGAACGCTACTGGAACGCCCCCAGTGCGGCCCAAGCTCTCGGTCGATCGGGCTTCGGCGCCCCAGTGCCACAGAGGCGCTGGCGTTCGACCCGCTGCTCGTGAAGCGGCTCCGGCGACTGCGGTCTGACCGGCAGCGGCAGAGGTCAGCGAGGCGGGTGGGATTCGTTGACTGAGGTGGCCTAGTGGCTTCCCAGATCGATCGAGATGATCTGGACGACCCGGTGCTTGTCTTCGCCGGGCGCCGTGACGTACTCGGCGTTGAACCTGTAGTCGACCCGGGCGCCGCCGGTGACTTCGTAGTGATAGACCCTCGACATGCCATCGGAGGTCGCGGCGTACTGCTTGCCCTTCATCGGGGTGACTGTGCCTAGACGCGGCGGCTGGTTCGGCTGAGTGGTCAAGTGCTCCCACAGCTCGTTGGCGTTGCTTTCACCGCATCGCTCCATGATCCGCTTCCACTGCTCAAGATGCTTGTGGTGGACAAGCACGCGCCAGATCGGTTCGGCCGGAGCTTTGCCGACTCCCGGGTAGCGCGCGGACAGATAGGGGCGGTAGGCGCCTGGCTGTGGGTCGTCTTCAGTCGTGGGGGGCATCTAGCGGCGCCTCGGTGACCTCGACCCAGTCCTCGGCGGAGACTTGGCCGCTAAGGATCTCTCGGGCCACAGGGTCGCTCAGCGTGCGGGCGCTTCTGCGCCAGGCATCGAGAACGCTCTCTATGCCCTCTGCGTCGCCTCCGGAGGCCGCCCGCGTGATTGCGTCATTCACCTCGGACTGAAAGTCGATGATGTCGTCGTCCTCGAACACCTCGATGAAGGCCCAGGGGCCGAAGTCTTGAGGTCGTCGTTCCTCACGGGGCCGGCGCAGGGCGGCGTCGAGGAGGAGGTAGGCAAGCGCGTGGTCTCGAATCGAGCTGAGGTGCTCGAGCCGGGCCTCGCGAAGCAGCACGAGGGAGTCCCCAGCCGTGGTGCGCAGGCGCGCGAACCCCTGGCGGCCCTCCTCGATGAACTCGCGCCGGGCGCTGGTGCTTAGGTCCGACGCCATGTAGATCCGCTCGGCGGTGCGTGGCACTGTCCTCGCCCCCTCAGTGTTGGTTCGTGTAAGATCTTCCCCTAGAACTTACATGTAACGCCCAACGTTGGGAATGAGATTCCCGTTACGCGCATCGTTGCGAACGCCGTTACGTATCCGGCGCCGTTACGGTCATTACGCGGGCGAAGTAGTGCGCGACCTGGTCCGGCACCGTTCGTCCCTGGGCGTGAGCTTGCGCATGCAGGATCAGTTCGACCTCGCCGAGAAGGACCTTGACTAGGTCGCTGCAGTGTTCGTCGTCGAACCACGCAACGAGCTCGTTAAGCAGTAGCCCGAGCATCTGGACCACGGCGGCCATGTCGCCCAGCTGCAGGGTCCGCTGGATGCCCCACGGCGGACTCCCGCGGCGTATGAAGGTGTTCGCGATCAGGCACGTCTGGGCGGCCTGCATCGCCTGTACAACTGTGGCGTCCACCTCGCCCTCGGCGTCGGAGACCTCGAACTCAAGGCTTGCGAGAGCGTGTACGACGTCTGAAACGCTGAGCTCCTTGACGTCAGCAAGCAGTTCGCAGACGCCCCCGAGCCGGGTAAGGATGTAGAAGAAGCGGTCCTCGGCGATGGCCTCATCGACGTCCAACGTGGTGTTGGCGGTGATGAAACCGGCGGCGCTCGCGGTCAGAAGGTTGCCATGGCGCTGAACCGCCTCGGCAATGAGCTGATCGCGGGTCGCCATGTCCTTGAGGACCACCTGGCAGGTGATGATCTGCTGCAGGGCTAGGCGTGCGGCGTGAACGTCTTGTGGCACGAGCGCTGCAGGCATGAGGACAAGTTACTTGGAGTTAGTGCCAATCTTGAGCCATTGCGACTGGTGGGGCGAAGCCGTTGCGGTCTACCGCTACCGCCTAGCGCTCGACCCGCACGCCGAGCAGCACGTGCCCCTCGGGTACGGCGGCCTTGACCTGCTCCATGCCCTGGTCGTAGTCGTGGTCTTTGCGCCGGTTGGCGGTGGATCCGCCCGACGCCAGTATGGACGGGTGCCAAACGGTCCGCGGCTCGCTGCGGCTAGGGCTTGAGTGCGGCGCTCAGTGCGGTGAGCGTGTCCTCGACTAGCCGGTAGAACGCCCACCGCCCCCGCTGCTCGCGGACCACGAGGCCGGCGTCGACGAGCTGTTTCATGTGATGCGAGACGGTCGGCTGAGAGAGTCCCACCGGCTCGGTGAGGTCGCAGATGCACGCCTCGCGGTCAGGCTGCGCCGCTATCAGGGAGAGCAGCCGGACTCGGGCCGGGTCGCCCAGTGCCTTGAACATTCGGGCCAGCCGACTGGCCTCGCCCGCGTCGAGCTCTCCTCCGGTGACGGTCGAGCAGCACGCGGCAGCGGCGTCGAGCACGGGAAGGGCGGCGCTGGTGGGCATGCGGCCATCCTGCCAGATGTATTGACAACGGTCGATACATAGAAGAAGGTCGATGCATCGAAGTTCGCCGATACGACACGAAGGAGCGCTCGAGATGATCTCGGCCAACAGTGCCCAGAGCCCCGACCAGATGCGCGAGGAGGTCCGCTTCCGCTACGCGCAAGCCGCGGCCGCCGTCACCCAGGGAACCAACAACGCTGAGCTGAACGACGCACTCCAGGTCGTCGACGACAGCTGCGAAACCTCGGTTTGCTGCAGCGGCGAAGGGACGGTCGATGAGTCCTTCGGAGCCGTGCTGTACGGCAGCGAGGACCAGGACGCGCTGCCGGCCGAGGCAGTCGCTGCCAGCCTCGGGTGTGGCAACCCGACCGCGGTCGCCGCTCTTCGGGCCGGGGAACGGGTCCTCGATCTCGGATCGGGCGGTGGGATCGACGTCCTTCTCTCCGCGCGCCGCGTCGGAGAGACCGGCTTCGCCTACGGCGTCGACATGACCGACGAGATGCTCGACCTGGCCCGTGCCAACGCAGCCAAGGCAGGTGCGACCAACGTGGAGTTCCTCAAGGGCACGATCGAGGACGTCCCGCTGCCCGACGGCTCGGTTGACGTGGTCATCTCCAACTGCGTCATCAACCTGTCGGTCGACAAGCCGCAGGTCATCGCCGAGATGTATCGCGTCCTGACCCCCGGTGGCCGCATCGGGATCTCCGATGTCGTCGCTGAGGACCACCTCAGCGCCGAGGACCGCGCTGAGCGCGGCTCGTATGTCGGCTGCATCGCCGGCGCGCTCTCTCAGGCCGAGTACCTCGACGGCCTGGTCTCCGCGGGGTTCGTCGACGCCGAGGTCGAGTTCACCCACGAGGCTGTCCCGGGCATGCACGGCGCGATCATCCGCGCGACCAAGCCGGCGTCCCAGGACTCCGCATGAGCACGACGCCACCCCCACCTGCCTCCGCGACGGCGAGGGCGGGCTCCAGCGCGCCGGTCGGCCGGCGCCTGTCGACCCTCGACCGATACCTGCCGGCCTGGATCGGACTGGCGATGCTCGTCGGCCTGCTGGCCGGCCGGTGGGTACCCGGAATCGCAGAGGCGCTCGACGCCGTCAAGGTCGGGTCGATCTCGCTGCCGATCGCGCTGGGGCTGCTCGTGATGATGTACCCGGTCCTGGCCAAGGTCCGCTACGACGAGATCGGCCACGTCGCCCGAGACACCCGGATGCTGGTGCTCTCGCTGGTGCTCAACTGGCTGGTCGGACCCGCCCTGATGTTCGCTCTCGCGTGGACGTTCCTCCCCGATCTGCCCGAGTACCGCACCGGACTCATCATCGTCGGCCTGGCCCGCTGCATCGCGATGGTCATCATCTGGAACGACCTGGCCTGCGGCGACCGCGAGGCCGCCGCGGTCCTGGTAGCGGTCAACTCCGTCTTCCAGGTTCTGGCCTTCGCCCTGCTCGGCTGGTTCTACCTCGACCTGCTGCCCGGCTGGCTCGGGCTGTCCAGCACGGGCCTCGACGTCTCGCCCTGGGAGATCGCCGGCAGCGTCCTCGTGTTCCTCGGCATCCCCCTCGCGGCCGGCTACCTCACCCGCCGAGTCGGCGAGGCCCGCCGCGGCCGCGACTGGTACGAGCAGCGCCTCCTGCCTCGCCTGGGGCCATGGGCGCTGTACGGACTGCTGTTCACCATCGTTGTGCTGTTCGCTCTCCAGGGCGACACGATCACCGGCCAACCACTCGACGTCGCCCGCATCGCCGTACCGCTGGTCATCTACTTCGCGCTGATGTGGGCCGGGTCCCTCTTCCTCGCGCACCGAGTGGGTCTCGGCTATGCACGCGCCACCACCGTGGCGTTCACCGCGGCGGGCAACAACTTCGAGCTGGCCATCGCGGTGGCCATCGGAGTCTTCGGCGTCACGAGCGGTCAGGCGCTGGCCGGCGTCGTCGGCCCTCTCATTGAAGTGCCCGTACTTGTCGGCCTGGTCTACGTCACCCTCTGGACGCGCCGCTACTTCACCGAAGCCCAGACAGGAGCCGTGCCGTGAGCACCACCCCAGAGCGCGTCCCGCAGGTGGTCTTCGCCTGCGTCCGCAACGGCGGCCGATCCGTCATTGCCCGCCTGCTCGCCGAGCACTATGCGCAGGGCCGCGTCACGGCCCTGTCAGCCGGGACCCAGCCCGGCGACCACATCCACGCAGAAGTCGCCAACGTCCTAGGACAACTGGGCCTCGACACCTCTCATGAGCACCCCAAGCACCTGACCACGGAGATGATCGCCACCAGCGACCTAGCGATCACCCTGGGCTGCGGCGAGGAATGCCCTTACGTCCCCGGCGTCACGTACCGGGACTGGCCCGTCGACGACCCCGCCGGCCAAGACGACACCACCGTGCGCCGCATCATCGCCGACCTCGACACCCGCGTCCGCCAGCTGCTCCTCGAGCTCGCACCCGAGCTCAAGCTCCCGCCAAGTGTCGTCGGCGCTGCGTGACAAGGTCCGCAGAAGTAGGGCCGCGCTGGGGAGCGGCCGGAGTCGCCTACGTTCACATGCCTCGCCTCCCCGGTGTTGGCGTCCACAGCGTGTAGGCCGGTGCCGGTTCCAACCAACTGATTGATCCAGTAGGAAAAGACCGCGAGCAGTGAGTGCGAGCGCTCGGAGGGGGTAGCGTGTAGCTAATCCCTCCTCCCAAACAGAGGCGCGGCGGGATAAGCGCCTCACTCGTACTGCAGTGCGAGCGAGGCGCTGCCGACAGGTGCTCGCGACCCGGTACGTGCGCCCGGCGGGCAGGGAGAGGGCGCAGGTGTGCCGCGATCGTGTGGGTAGCGATGGAGCAACCGAACGCCGGCCGTCGCGTCGGCTGCGTAGTCCGCCGGACGTTAGGGCTGCTCGGTAGTGACCTTTCGTTCCGCCGCTGGACGGCCCCGAGTTGAGGGAGCGGCTCCAGGGAATCGGTTAGGGGCCGAGCCGGACGTCGAGGGGACGTCGCCGGCCAACTCGACTGCACCATCTGCGAGCGGTCGCGTGCATCCCCAATCGGTGGCAGGGCGCGGTCGGTTCTACCTCGGCCCTCGTCCTCTACCGCCATTGGTGCGAGCGAGCCACCGACCACGTCGACCGGGTTGACGAGAGCGTCTCCGGAGATGGCGTTGCGCGCGCCAAGCAGGCGGCGTGCACCGAGTGCGGAGCGGAGAACCTGCTCTACCCCCGTCGTAAGAAGCCGTGACGCAAAACGGCGACCGGACCCAGTGAGTCCGGCCGCCGTGCTGTGACATCTGGACGTGCGCCTGATATCCAGCGAAACCGAAGACCAAGAACGAAGAGATGCGGTCCGGCGAACCGGACCCGAGGTGGCGAGAGGTGCGTGACTGCCCGCTGCTCCTACAACTCTTTGACCGTACCACCGACCTGTGTTCGGTGCAGTCGAGGCGATGCGGCCGCACATTGCGGGGGTACCGTTGAAGGAACCTGAAGCACCACGCGGATCGCCGCGTTGGCAGACAGGTGGTTCGGAGCAGATCATGACAGCGCCAAAGACCGCGCCAGGTCTGAAGGAAGTTGGGGCCGAAGGACTGTGGGAGCAGCGCCGAGGGCGTGCGCTGCTGGGCGCCTGCCAAGCCGAGCTCGTATCGGCGCGCGCCCTGCTCCTAGAAGCTCGTCACAGAGGCGGGCAGGTAGACGTGGAGCCGTTTCGGGACGATCTCGTCGCTGCGCTGGAGCAATACGCGGCAACGATCGAGCTGTCGGGAGCGCCCATGCCGCAACAGGTGCGAGCCGAGCTCCGGCTCTACCGCAGTCTCGGACGTCGTCGCTGACCGTGACCGGGGTAGTGTTGAAAGCAATCAAGCCGCTGGATCTGGCCGAGCTCGGCCTCCAGGGCGGCACTGGAAGGTAGGCGTCTCATGACGTCGTCCCAGCAGGTTTCTTCACGTCCTGATCGGGTTCCTCTGCGAATCCGCATCGACGGCATCGCATCAGACAGTCCCCTCGACGGTGCCTGGTGGCCGCAGTCCAGCGACCTCCAGACCGAGTGTGCGGATCTCGTTAACCATCTACCTGAGCAGCACGGGCGGGTCGCGAGGATGTTGTTCTCCCGTCCTGACTGGGATGGCCAGCTGCCTTGGCCTCGCTCGATCAGCGTCGCACGTGGTCGGGTGAAGATCGGGTCCTTCCCTGGCGATGACACGCACCTGATGACGTTGGTGCTCAGCTCGCGGGCGCGGCTGCGCCTGCTGGTCATCCCGAGAGACACCAAGCGGGGCGTCGCGTTGACCTTGATGAGCCAGGCGGCCGATAGCCGGAATCGTCGCTCTGCCTCCGACCTTCTCGCGAAGGTGGCCGCTCCGGCCGACAACGCCGGCCGGCCACGCTGAAACCCGCGGACCCGTGGAGACCTCAGGTCGCTGGCGGTCGCAGACGAACAACGAGAGGCCCGTGCCATGTCCGATGACGAGATCCGACGCGCAGCCGATGCAGCACACCACCTCTTGCGGGAGATGGCGAGCCGAGGCGAAGCGCTGGAGACCGAGTCGATCGTCAACGGCACCCTCGCCTTCGACATCGCTCAGGAGATCGTCGCTCTCCGCGTGGATGTCACAAACCTTGCGCTCCTCGTCAGCGTTCTGCTCGATCGGTCCTACCCGCCCGAGTGACGGGGCGCAGTTCGGCCCGCGGCACCTGCCCGGTTTGATCCTTGCCTGGCGCCGGAACAAGCACGGCGAGTGGGAGGCGTTCGTGACCTGGGACAACCAGGGCACCACGGACGGCCAGATCCAGACCGGCTGGGTGCCGGCCGAGCGGTTGAAGCCGGTCAGTGACGGGGTGCCGCGGCTGGGGACGGCCCACGACCCGCCGTGCACCTGAATGCCGAAAGCTCACCGCCTATGGGGGGATCGATCGGCCGCGCGGCCTGTTGCTTTGGACACCCGGTCTGCGGTGCCCGGTGATCCGGCTGTGCGGTCAGGGCGGGCTCGACCGGCGCCGGCTGAACTAAGTCCACTGGTCCAGTAGGGAAAGGCCGCGAGCAAGGGTGGTCTCCGCAGCCTCCGGCCGCGCGAGGTGCCCTGGCGGCCGGCCTACTCGGTACGCGACCCCGGTCCGTGCCCAAGAAGGAGGTCTTGTCGGGGCCGACACGGAGAGCGATCATGTCGCCATGGACACGACAGCCCTACTTGTGTTGTTCTGTCACGTCTGCGAGCAGCCCACGGAGCACCTCGACCTCGGCGAGAAGACACAGGTCGCAGGTGGAGCCGTAGCGATCGACTGGTGGACCTGCAAGGAGTGCGGAGCCGAGAACCTGTCCTGAGCCCGCGGCGACCCCGGCCGGTACAACTGGAGCCCACCTCCCCGACCAGGGCCTTGCCGACACATCGCAGGAAGCGCGTCGACTGATTCAGCGCTACCCCCTGACCCTGGGGGCATCCGGGCTCGGGCGGACCTTTCGGCACCGTCGAGCGCGCCACGCGTTTGCTGGACGCCCGAAAAGGCGCCTCACTGCTCGGGCAGGCGCCATGCCACCCTGTGGGCTGCTCCCACTGCCGAGATCTGGGAGTTGACCTCGAGCTTGCTCAAGATGGATTTGATCTGGCTGCGGACCGTGGCCTCGACTACAACGTGGGCACGAGCGATAGTTCGGACATCCTGACCGGACATCAGTGACCCGAGTACCTGCATCTCGCGCCGCGTGAGCCGACCAAGTCGGACGTGTATCGCGCGCGCCTCGCGCCGCTCGGCTCGAGCCGCGGCCATCAGCGCTCCGCGGCGCTGAGGTCCCATCAGGGGCAGCCCGTCGCGGACTCTCCGCGTGACAGTGACGAGTTCCTCGAGCGAACAAGACCTGGGCAACACGTCCTTCGCGCCCTGCTGGATCGCGGCACCCCACAGGTGCTCCTCGGCCCCGTTGGCCAAGATCACGACGACCGCGCCTGCGGCCGTCAACGGCGCAACGAAGTCCGTGTCGAGGCACCCGGGCACCGTCCCCAGTAGAACGAGGCGCCCCCCGCACTGCAGCCCTGCTGCCAACACTGTCGCCATCGAAGCCTCAGGCCGCCTCGGCTCCACCTTCGCGACCATGTATCCCGCACCCTCGAGGACCAGGGCCAGAGCGTCGACCAACAGCGTGTGCTCATCGATGATCGTGATTCGCATCGGGCACGCGCCCGAAAGGGGCTCAGATTGCAGCTTCTCCGCCATGGCGGCCTCCGTAGCTGTGCTGACGAAGACTCGCGAGGGGCCGCACGGGTCAATGACTCTCCTGTGTAACACCTCGCGACGTCATGCGCCAGGGAATGCAGCTCGCCTGCAATGACCAAACCAAAGGGCCGCCCGCCCCCGAGGTGGGGACGGGCGGCGGTCGGCCTGCGGTAGCGAGGTCAGCGGAGTGCGCGGTAGACGAGCTGGTAGGCGGCGAGCGCGATCAGGTGCGCGACGAACGGGGGCATGCTTCCTCCTCTCTCGGGGGCGGTTGGGACTGGTTCCACCCCCAAGTTGAGGTCTCCCGGGTGAGCATTCAAGCCCTGACGTGCGTCCGGTGTTGAGCGGATCGCGTGCGACCGGGCCAGGCGGTCGCTACGGTCGCCGTCATGACGGTGAGGATCGTGTCGGTCGTCGGGATCGGCGTGGCGGGCTGGGTGCTGCTGGCGGCCTACGGGCTCGGGGCGTTCGCCCTCGCGGCCGTAGTGGCGGTGCTGGCCGGGCTCGCGGTCGCGTTCACGCCCAGTCGGGCCTAGGTCCGACGAGGCCCAGCCTTGCGGTTGGCCCGCTCGGCGAGCAGGGAGGCCCTCCGGTCTCGCTCGTCGAGGCGCTTCACGAACGCCTCCCACTGGCCGTCCGGGGAGGTCCCCGCGTTGAGCCCGGCGACGGCGAAGGCGGCTGCCACCTCGGCGCCCCAGAGGGTCAGCTCGAGGTCACCGATGATGCCCTTGGCGCGCAGGTAGACCACGACGGGCGTGCCGAGGACGTTGGCGAGGTAGAGGGCGACGCGGACGCGGAACGGGACGTTGATCTTCATCATGAGCTCCTAGGGCCAGAGGGTGAGATAGGTGGCTGGGTGGTCGCCGCCCACGTCGCGGTGCGTGAGCCCGGCGGCTGGAAGCCACGCTCGAAGCGCGAAGCCGTCGATGCCGTCCATGAAGATCCGGCGGGCGGGCATGGCGTCGGCGATCGCGGGGCGGCGGCGGTTCCAGTCGGCACCGATGTCGAAGACCGCGAGGGTGCGGACCACGCGCATCCAGACCGACCACCACGGGGACCAGTTCCGCTTCGGGGGCGCGTGGCCGGCGGCGACCTTGTGGCGCCAGCGCCAGTGGGTGCCGGGGTCGACCTTGAGGACCGCGACCACGACATAGCGGTCGTTCATCTGCTTGGCGCGGCGGCCGTGGAGCCAGGCGGTGACGCCGAGTCGGAGGTGCCAGCGCTTCACGTAGCCGCGGGAGCGGCGGATCGCGACAGCGCATCCGGCCTTGGCCCAGGTCGAGGTGTCCTGGGCGACGTCCCAGCCCGGGCCTAGCACCTCGGCGACGTCGATGTTGGCGACCTCGCACATGGTTAGGACGTCGGCGTGCTCGGCGGCGGCGAGGACGATCCCCTTGGTCTTCTCGGCCGAGGCGGTGGCGCCCTGGCCGTTGACCTGGCCCCGGCGCAGGGGGCGGGGGCGGGAGAGGCCGCGAAGCCGGCGGCGGCGGAGCCAGCGGCGACGGTCGCGACTCACGAGAGGATGACCGCGCGCTGGGAGGGGTTGGCGGCGAGGATGCGCCGGCCGCGGGGCGTCTTCATCAGGCGCCGGGCCTCGCGCTCACAGACGGTGATGTTCTGGACGATCTCGAAGTGCATCTCGTCCTTGCGGCCGTGGTAGTCGCCGCCCCAGCGGATGACGCCGCGCATCTTGCGTAGCTTCGCGTGCAGGGCATCGACGGCAGTCCGGCGGCGGAAGATGCCGGTGCGGACCTTGCCGAGCGGGTGGGCCATGGCGTTGAGGTCCATCGCGGTGGCGCTGTAGTGGTTCGACGGGGTGATCGCGTTGCGGATGGCCCGGACGGCGTGGCCCCAGTCGTCAAGGACCCGACCGAAGACGGGCTCGATCTTCTCGGCGTACCAGAGCGCGAGGTAGGCGAGCAGGAACCCGGCGGACCCGTTGCGCAGGCGCAGGGTGAAGGTGCCAGTGCGCGCGGGGATGACCCACGTGTGGAGGCGCTGGTCGCCGTACTCGAGGAGGGGCCAACGGTTCTGGGAGGTGGTCATGACGGCGGCTCCTGGATCTCCGGGGCGGTTGGATCGGCCTGCTTGGCGATGGCCTCGACGCCGCGCCACATGGCGACCTGCTCGGCCTTGTTTGCGACGCGCTCGATGGTCTGGTCCTCGAGCTGCTTGAGACGCGACTCGTGCCCGTCCACGCGCTGCTCGAGCCGCTGCTGGTGGACCTGCTGGTCGACGAGCTTGGTGACGGTGACGGTCAGGAGCTCCATCTGCTGCTCCTGGTGCGCCATCCGGGCGCCGACGCCGGGCAGCGCGGGGTGGATCTCCTCGCCCGTGATGGAGTCGCGGATCGCATCGCGGCCGAGCAGTGCGTCGATCGCTGCCCTCCCGGTCGCGCGCGCCTTCTTGAGCCGCGGGTGGACCCAGCGCAGGTAACTGAGCAGGGCGCCGAGCAGCGCGAGCAGCCCGAGGACGAGGCCGACGATGTCGTTGGTGCGGTCGAGCATCAGGCGGCTCCGAGGTAGGCGACGGACAGGTTGTTCATGTAGGTCTGGGAGACGTCGAGGCCGTAGTTCACGCCGGGGTTGCCGATGAGGCTGATGACTTGGCCGGCGGTGAGCTTGACGTTTGCGGAGACGCTCTGGCTGGTGATGTTGGCGGCGTCCTGGGCCCAGGCGTAGGCGCTGTCGGTGACGACCGTGGTGAAGGTGCCGGGGGTGTTGCCGATGCCGATGAACGCGAGGCGTCGGGCCGAGGAGACCGAGGAGGCCCAGGTGATGTTGGCGTTGACCTGGTACCAGCCGCCGATGGGCACGGTGATCGTCCCCGCCTCGAGCTTCGCGCCGCCCGAGACGTCGGTGCCGTTGCGGATCGTGTCCATGGTGACGATCGTGGAGACGCCGGCAGTGAGGGTCTGGCCGCTGACCTTGTAGACGCTGATCGCGGGGATGGGGTTGCCGGGTCCGGCGGCGTTGGCGCGGGTGATCGCAGACGTGGCGAGTTCGGCCACGGAGTCGAGGGCGGACTGCTCGTCTTGCGCGGCCAGGCCCTTGGGGTTGGCCTGCAGGGCGCCGTCTGCCCAGTCGAACTCGACGTCGCCGAGGACGATGCTGGTGTTGCGTGAGAGGCCGCGGGGGTCGGGCACTGAGCGCAGGGCCATGCCCTGGCCGGCGCGGACGAAGGCGAGGTCGGCTTCGCGCCCGCCGAGGTTGGTGACCTGCCCGGCGGAGAGCTTGAGGCCGTTGGTCCACCCGGAGCGGCCGGCGTTGGCCTCGGCCCACAGCCCGGTCGCGATCGCGACAGCCTCGGCGGGGAGCAGCGGGCCGCGGTCGAAGATCTCCTTGGGCTTCTCGACGGGCCGGGTCGGGGAGACGGCCGGATAGGAGGCGGTGTCTCGGCGTCCGGTCGTCTTGTTGGTGTAGCGGACGAAGACGACGTCGACCCGCTCTGTGCCGGAGGCACCGAGGACCCCGGAGCCGGGGGTGACGAGCCAGCTGATCGCCGACTCGACGGCGGGGATGATGATGAGCCGCCGGCGTGAGTCGACGTGCCAGGCCTGGCCGTTCTTGGTGGCCCAGGCGTCGAGGACGGACCGGACGGTGGTGAGACCGGATCCGGGCTCGCCGACCTCGGTGTTGCCGAAGTCCCCGATGCGCTTCCAGGACAGGGCGCCGCGGGTGATCGCGGCGTCGATGACCTCGTTGGGCTTGGTGGAGGCGTTGCCCAGGGCGTCGAGCGCCATCGCGTTCTCGGCGTCGCGGGAGGCCCCGACGGCGCCGATGGTGCCGGCGTCCCAGTCCGGCTCGACCAGAGTGCCGGCCCACAGGCACGCCGGACCACGCATCAGCTCGACAGGCGCCTTGTCGCGCAGAGCGGGGTGGCGCCAGTCGTTCTTGAAGATGATCCGGACGGAGAGGTCGACGTCGCCGTTGAGGTCGCCAGAGTGCTTGAGGCCGTCCCAGCGCACGATGCCGGACAGGCAGTAGCCGCCGACCCGCAGCTCGGGCCGGAAGCGGTTACGGGCCATGTCAGGCGGCCTCGTCGATGACGGCGTCGAGGTAGCGCGGGTAGAACCAGAGCTCGGACTGGGCCTTGAGGGAGGTCGAGGTGACGGCGAAGATCTGGAGTGGCCCGGGGTCGGTGTAGTGCTGGTCGGCGGCGCCGAAGTCGGCGCCGATGGTCTTGTAGTCGATGCACACGGGGTTGGTCCCGAACGCGCCGGTGCCGCCGTAGATGCTGGGGAGTTTGCCCAGCTCGGCGGGTCGGATCTC
>NZ_FOUK01000009.1 GCF_900114845.1 Pimelobacter simplex | reverse complement strand
GGCAAGCAGTACGGCAAGGACGGCTACGGCATCGCCATCGACGAAGAACGCCAACGCGTCTTCGTCTCCAACCGCGACCACCGCCTCAACCCACCCGGGCAGGAGACGACGCCCGTCGCCGTCACCGTCAGCCAGCGGTTCGTCGACGGCAAGCTGCCCGGCCCGGTCCCCGGCAGCGGGACCGGTGAGCCCGGCGGGCCCGACCCGGGCACCGGCCCGATCGGCGACGCCTACAAGGCGACGGCGCTGACCGTGCTCCCCGACGGCAGCAACACCGAGGTCGACGACAAGCCCGTCGGCTCGGCCGTCGACCCGCAGTCGGGTCTGCTCTACGTCGGCAACGAGCAGCGGCCCGCCCGGGTCCGCGTCGTCGACCCCGCCACCGACACCACGGCCCGCGTGCTCGCCCTGAGCATCCCGGTCACCGTGGGCGGCGTCCCGGGTGACCTGGCCACGGACAACGGCGTCCGCGACGTCGCCCTCGACCCTGTCGAGGACGAGCTGTACGTCGGTCTCGGCAACCAGTGGGCCGTCGTCGACAGCACCACGGGGGCGCTCAAGCGAGGTCCGTTCGCGTTCGACGCCAACATCCGCGGCCTGGACGTCGACCTCGGCCGCGGCCGGGTCATCGGCGCCACCCGCGGCGCGGGCTTCGTCGTCATGGATGCGCAGACCGGCGCGATGGTCCAGCAGGTCGCCATCGACGACGCCACCTGGCGCAGCCACGGCGTCGCCTACGACGCGCAGCACGACCTGGTCTACGTCTCCAACAGCGACAGCCCCACCGCCACCGTGGGTCTGCGCGTCTTCAAGGGCGCCGACTACAGCCAGGTCGCCGAGGTGGCCCGCACCGCACCCCAGTGGCGCTCGGTCGCCGTCGACCCGGGGCACGGCCGGATCTACCTCGGTGAGCAGAACGAGACGTTCGACAACAGCGGCGTCACCGTCCTCGAGGCCGAGGACCTCACCCAGGTCGCCCGCCTCTCCACCCACCAGTACGGCAACAAGGTCTACGGCATCGCCGTCGACCCGACCCGCCACCGCATCTACGTCTCCGCCCGCGACCGCTACCCGGCCGGCCTGATCAAGCTCGAGCTCGAGTAGCGGGGGTCGTAGATCACCACGAAGTAGGGAGGTTGCGGGTCCGAGATCGCGATCTCGGACCCGCAACCGGCGCACTTCGGCGGGCTTTGGCGGTCGGTCAGCCGGCGAGCCGGGGTGTACCGCAGTCCACGGTGGGCGCGACCTTGATCGTGCCGCCCGCGACGTCGATGCCGAGCGTGCGCAGCAGCGGGTCGAGCAGCCACTTGTCGAGCGTGCCGACGAGCGGGTTGACGAGGCCCTCCAGGGCGAGGTTGACCACCCACTGCAGGAGGCTGCCGATGCCGAGGAACTCCAGCAGCGACGACAGCGGGCCGAGGCCGCCGAGCAGCTTGAGGTCCTGCAGCTGCAGGTGCAGCGTGGGGATGCCGAGGCCACGGAGGCTTGCCGGCAGGCTGACGTCGTAGTTCTCGTCGACGATGTCGAGGTGGTCGGCGCGGGTGGGCCGGCTCATGCTCTGCCCGCTCGACAGGACGACGGTGCCGCTGACCACCTCGATGCCGTTCCAGCCGGGCAGGCCGACGTCGAGCAGCGAGAGCAGCATCTTCGGCGAGCTCGGCTCGTTCTCGCGCTGCCCGAGCCGCACGGTCACACCGAGCAGGCCGCTGTCGATGAGCATGTCGACGCGCTTGCCCGTCGGCAGGCAGCGCACCGCCTGGGCGACGGCGCTGGCGTCGGCGAGGGTGACCCGGATCGACAGGGGGACGCGCGCCTTGAGCAGGCCGAGGTCGAGCGCGAGGGCGTCGCCGTTGAGGTCGACCTCGATCTGCGAGCTCTCGACCTTGCCGCTGCACTTCACGACGGGCTTCTGGCCGACCTTCACCTTGGCCGTGAGGTCGACGAGGCTGGTCCCGCCGGGGCCGATCGGCAGCGGCACCTTCACCTTGAGCGGCAGGGCGAGCACGTTCGTGCCGTTGGCGATGGCGAGCGAGCCGGCCACGAGGTCGAGCAGGTTGAGGCCGAGCTCGGCCGCGGCGTCCTCGGCCGTGGTGAGGTCGATCAGGTCACCGAGCTCGACCATGACGTTGGGGACGTTGGCCTGGATGCCGTTGTAGACGTTGCGCAGCAGGTCGATCTCGGCCAGCTTGCCGCTCTGCCGCTCCAGCGCGTGGATCGCGGCCAGCATCAGCTCCGACAGCCCGACCGCGACCCCGGCCGCCTCGGTGAACGACGCCGCCGAGATGTGCGCGCTGACGAGGGGGTCGAGCTCCTCGATCAGGTCGAGCAGGTTGAGGTCCACGCCCGCGAGCCCGGCGTCCGGGTCGAGCACCTTGAGCGCGAGCTTGCTTCCCAGCAGGTCACCCAGCAGCGCGTTCAGCAGCCACGACCTGCCGGTGTCGAGCTGGGCGGCGTACGAGCTCACCTGCAGGCACGCCGTCGTCCGGGCGGACGCGACGGCGGTCCGGGTCGACCCGCCGCGGTCGACCCCGGTCACGCCCCCGAAGGCGAACGCCACGTCGGACGTCGCCGTCACCCGCACCCCGCCGGGGATGTCGCTCGACGCGGCCGGCTTCCAGGCGCCGGGACCCCTCGCCCCCTCGTCACGGACGACGAGCTCCCACCGCACGTCCTCGGGCGGCACCGCGCCGCCCAGCAGGTCGCTGTTGCGGCGCAGGCTCGCCGCCTTGGCGGCGTCGATACGGGTCCGGTCCGCCGCGGTGTAGGTGCTGACCTTGCCGCCGGTCAGCTCGCGGGCGAGGTCCATCGACACCAGGTCGACGACGGCCTGGAGGTCGCGGCGCAGCACCCGCTGCATCCCGAGGTCGACGGCGAACGCCGCCGACACCACGGCCACTGCCGTGCAGATCGCCACGATCACGGCGCTCACGCCGCGCTCGTCCGGCCTCCGGTGTCCCCTCCGACGCCAGGCGCGCCCCATCGCCGGGTCTCCCTCCCGCCGAGTCCGCGCGGCCGTCGTCCCCCTCGCCGGCGTCGCGGACGTTCTCTCCCTCGGACGCACGGGGTGCGCCCGGAGGGATCGTAGTGGAACAGGTTCAGCGCCGCTCGAACGAGATCCCGGCCCGCTCCAGCCGCAGCAGCAGCGCGTCCCCCATCGCCGTCGCCGTGGTGACCTGCCCGGCGACGTTCGGGTTGTCGTCGAGCGCGAGGCACAGCGCCGACTCGGCCAGCATCTTGGCGGTCTCGGTGTAGCCGGGGTCGCCGCCCGAGACGCGGGTGCGCACCTCGGTGCTCCCTGACGACGCCACGAAGTCGACGGTGAACCACGACTTCTCGCGCCGCCCGGCCGAGGGCCCCTCCCCCTGCGGGACCCGCTTGAGCAGCGCGTTGCGCAGCGGCGGGACCTGGGCCGCCAGGGTGAGACCGGTGACGCCGACCGCGCCGCCGGCGGCGTAGCGCAGGGTCTTCGTGCCGGCGTAGTGCGAGTACGTGAACGCCGGCCCGTACGACGGCAGCGCCGCGCCGCTCCGGGCGACCACGAACGGATCGATGGTGGGCAGCGGGAGCAGCCAGTAGCCGAGCTCGCCGTCGCGCCGGGGCCGGCCGGCGACGGCCCGGGAGCGGCGGCCCTCGGGGCGCGGCTCCATCCGGCGCCGGGCGGTGGACGCCTCCTTCATCTGCCGGGCCCGCGAGAACGCGGTGAGGGCCGAGTGGAAGGTGCCGCCCGAGAAGCCGGCCCGGGAGCGGACCACCCCGCGCATGGTGACCGGGGCGGTGATCTCGCCCCCGAGCTCGCGCGCGAGCTCCTGGATCGTGAAGTAGGCGCCGAGGTCGTGCGGGATCGAGTCGAAGCCGCACGAGTGCACGATCCGCGCGCCGGAGCCCTCGGCGGCCGCGTTGTGCTCGACGTAGGTGCGGTCGACGAACTCCGGCTCCCCGGTGAGGTCGACGTAGTCGGTGCCGGCCGCGGCGCACGCCGCGACGAGCGGGCCGCCGTGCTCGATGTAGGGGCCGACGGTGGTCGCCACGACCTTCGTCGTCCGGGCCACCTCGGCGAGGGCCTCCGGGTCGCGCGCGTCGGCGACGAGGAGCGGCAGGTCGGCCAGCCGCGGCTGGGCCACCGCCAGGTGGTCGCGAACCGCCGCCAGCTTCGCCTCGCTGCGCCCCGCCAGCGCCCAGCGCAGGTCGGCCGGCGCGTGCGCGGCGAGGTAGTCGGCGGTGAGCCCGCCGGTGAACCCGGTGGCCCCGAAGAGGACGACGTCGTACGGACGCGCGGTGTCAGCCATGGCGCCACTCTCGCATCGCTCCCGAATCCGATGGAACCCCTCGTCCGTCCGGTCCCGTCATAGGTTCAGCGCGACGAGCAGGAGTGAGAGTGGATCCCGACAACGAGGCGGCGTACGCCGACTACGTCGAGCAGAGCTGGCCGACCCTGGTCCGGGCCGCCGTCTTCCTCGGCGCGCGCCCGCACGAGGCCGAGGACCTCGCCCAGACCACCCTCGTCCGCTGCTACACCGGCTGGGACCGGGTCAGCAGCGCCGACAACCGCGACGCCTACGTCTACCGGATGCTCCTCAACTGCCTGCGCGACATCCGCCGCACCCGCTGGTGGAAGGACCGCCAGTACGACGTGCCCGAGTCGGTGCCGCACCGGGGTCACGACGGGCCGGACGCCGCCGAGCGGATCGCCGTCGCCGACGCCGTCCACCGCGCCCTCGCGGCGCTCTCCAAGCCCAACCGCGACGTGGTCGTGCTCCGCTACTTCGTCCAGCTGACCGAGAAGCAGACCGCCGAAGCCCTCGGCATCCCGCCCGGGACGGTGAAGAGCCGGCTCTCCCGCGCGCTCGCCCACCTCGCCGCGAACGACCACCTCCTCGACCTGTCCGGAGGGACGCAGTGACCGACCTCGAACGCCTCTGGGACGACTACCCCACGGGCCCCGCACCCACCCGGCAGATCCTCGCCGCGACCGCTGCCACCGCTGCCTCGCGGCGTCGGCGGCGCCGCCGGCCGCTGCTCCGCTCCGTGGTCACCGCCGGCGCGCTCACCGCCCTGGTCGGTGCCTTCGTCGCCGGCTCGCTGACCCGCGGCGGCCCGGGCGGCGCTGATGGCGGTAGCGCTGGCGGGGAGGGCACGACCCGCTATGCCGCCTTCCGGGCCGACCTGAAGCCCGCCGCGTCCTGCTCCGACCTGCGCGAGACCTACGTCGACCGCGGGCTCGACCTCGTCGGCCCCTGGGGGTGGGAGGGGGTCGACCCGCCCGTGTCCGTGGTCGGCAGCGCCCGCGACGACGCACTGGTCAACGGTCTCACCGACGAGCTCGGCCGCTACAGCGCGGCGAAAGCGCCGGCGCAGTCCCAGCGCCAGGTCAGCAGCGAGACCGGCACCAACGTCCAGGAGGCCGGCGTCGACGAGCCCGACACCGTCAAGACCGACGGCGCGCTGCTCGCCGTGGTCCGCGCCGACCGCCTCACGACGTACGACGTCACGGGCTCGTCGTCGCGCCGGCTCGGCACGCTGGTCCTGCCCCGCATCAGGAACGCCGAGATCCTGCTGTCCGGCGACACCGTGGTCGCGGTCGGCGCCGACGCCGCCACGCGCCGCGAGCGGACCCGGGTGGTGACCGTGTCGCTCGCCGACCCGGCCGCGCCCGAGGTCACCGACCAGGTCGTGTACGACGCCACGCTGCTCTCCGCGCGCCAGCACGGCAGCACCGTCCGGCTCGTCCTCGCCGCGGGCCTGCCCGACCTCGACTTCGTCTCCCCCGGTCCCGCGCGCTCCGAGAGGCAGGCGCTGCGGCACAACCGCGAGGTCGTCGAGAAGTCCACCATCGAGGACTGGCTGCCGACGATCGCCGTCGACGGCGGGGCGGCGAAGCAGCTCCTCGACTGCGCGGACGTCGCGGTCCCCTCCGACACCCTGGCCCTCGACACGACGAGCGTGGTGGGCTTCGACGCCGGGTCGCCGGGCCGGGTCGACGCGATCGGGCTGGCCGGGCGCACCGACATCGCCTACGAGTCCGCGGACCACCTCTACCTCGCCGCGAGCGGGGGCTGGACCGGCTGGGACCGACGGGGGGACACCGTCGACTGCCTGCGCAGCTGCCCCGGACGTAGTGCGCTCTGGAGGGACCCGGGCGGCACGTCCTCCCTGTTCGACTTCGCGCTCGACGGCACCCGCGCCGCCCACGTCGCGTCCGGCGAGGTCGAGGGCGCCCTGCGCGACCGCTGGTCCCTCGACGAGGCGGACGACGTCCTGCGGGTCGCGGTCGGCCCGACCGCCGAGACCGGCAACTTCAACTCGCTCGTCACCTTCGAGCGGCGGGGCACCGAGCTGGTCGAGCGCGGCCGGCTCGACCACCTCGGGCCGCGCGAGCAGCTCCAGTCGGTGCGCTGGTTCGACGGGCTCGCGATCCTCGTGACGTTCCGCCAGGTCGACCCTCTCTACGCCGTCGACCTCACCGACACCGCGCACCCGCGGCTGCTCAGCAAGCTGAAGATCCCGGGCTTCTCCTCCTACCTGCACCCCCTCGGCCGGGCCCGGATGATCGGCGTCGGCGAGGGACCGGACGGCAAGGGCGGCTGGGGCGCGCAGATCGGCCTGTTCGACGTCCGCGACCCGTCGGCGGTGACCCGGCGCGACGTCCTCCACTACCCGCCGGGCACGGAGGCGCTGGCGGGGAGCGACCCGCGGGCGTTCACCTGGCTGCCGGACGAGCGGACCTTCCTCACCGTGGTCCAGAAGTGGGGCGCGCGCCGGGTCGGGTACCTCTCGGTGATCCGGCTCCACGAGGGCCGGATGCACGAGCGGCGGGTGAAGGTCGAGTACGGCAGCGACGTCGACCTCGTGCGCGCCGTGCCGATGCCGGACGGGCGGGTCGTCGTCGTCACCGGGGACGACGCCCAGTTCTTCGAGCTGTGAGCAGCGGGGCGTCGTACGGTGGAGCCATGTGCCGCAACATCCGCCCGCTCAACAACTTCGAGCCGCCCGCCACCCCGGACGAGGTGACCGCGGCCGCGCTGCAGTTCGTCCGCAAGGTCAGCGGGACCACCAAGCCGAGCCAGGCCAACCAGGCCGTGTTCGACCAGGCGGTCGCCGAGATCGCCCACATCACCCGGCACCTGCTCGATGACCTGGTCACGACCGCGCCCCCGAAGAACCGCGAGGTCGAGGCCGCCAAGGCACGCGAGCGCGCGCGGCTGCGCTACGGCTGAGCCGGCGGGCCGTGGACCTCCGCGCGGCCTTCGCCGCGTGCCCGCGCGAACGCTTCCTGCCGCCCGAGCAGCAGCCGTACGCCGGGCTCGACCACGCCCTCCCCCTCGGGTACGACGTCACGTGCTCGCAGCCCACGACGGTGCGCCGGATGCTCGAGCTCCTCGGCCCGCGGCCCGGCCACCGGGTGCTCGACGTCGGCTGCGGCTCCGGCTGGACCACGGCACTCCTCGCCCACCTGGTCGGCCCGGCCGGCCGGGTCGTGGGGGTCGAGATCGTCCCGGAGGTGCTCGCCTTCGGGCGCGCCAACCTGACCGGGACCGCGGGCGTCGAGCTGCACCTGGCCGAGCCGGGCGTGCTCGGCTGGCCGCGCGGGGCGCCGTACGACCGGGTGCTGGTGTCGGCCGACGCACCCCACCTCCCCAGCGCGCTGGTCGCCCAGCTGGTGCCCGGCGGCGTGCTGGTCGGGCCGGTGCGCGGCGAGATGCTGCGTGTCGAGCGGCACGGCCGCTACGTGTTCGTCCCGCTCCGTACCCTGGACCCGTGACCCTGGTCGGCCGGCGGGACCCGGCACTCGACGCCTGCGCGGGCGGACCCCTCGTCGTGCTGACCGGCGCCGGTCTGTCCACCGACTCCGGCATCCCCGACTACCGCGGTCCCGGCGCGCCCGCCCGGATGCCGATGACCTACCAGGAGTTCGTCTCCGGACCCGCCGCCCAGCAGCGCTACTGGGCGCGCAGCCACCTCGGCTGGTCCCGGATGCGCCGCGCCTCCCCCAACCCCGGCCACACCGCCGTCGCCACCCTCGGCGCCGACCTCGTCATCACCCAGAACGTCGACGGCCTCCACGAGGCCGCCGGCACCCCGGCCCTGGTGGCGCTGCACGGCCGGATCGCCGACGTCATCTGCCTCTCCTGCCGCCGCACCTCACCCCGGACCGCCCTCCAGCAGCGCCTCGAGGACGCCAACCCCGGCTGGGCCGCCCGCCACGCCGACGTCGCGGTCCGCCCCGACGGCGACGTCGACCTCGACGACACCGCCGGCTTCGTCGTCCCGCCCTGCGACGCCTGCGGCGCCGGCCCCCTCAAGCCGGACGTCGTCTTCTTCGGCGAGAACGTCCCCAAGCCCCGCGTCGAGCGCTGCTACGCCGCCGTCGAGGCCCTCGCCGACCGCGGCGGCTCGCTCCTCGTCGCCGGGTCGAGCCTGACCGTGATGAGCGGGCTGCGGTTCGTGCGGCGCGCGGCCCAACGGGAGGTGCCGGTGGTGATCGTCAACCGCGGGCCGACCCGCGGGGACGACCTGGCGTCGTACCGGGTCGAGGCGGGGGTGAGTGAGTGGCTCGCCGCCCTCGCGGCGGTGCGCGGTCCCGGTGACAAATTCGCCGGTCGACCGGCGAAACTCACACTTGACCGATGAAGTTCCGTCGGTCAAGCGTGAGTTTCGTACGTCCAGTGCGCCAGTTTCGCCGGTCGACCGGCGAAACTGGCGCCGCGAGCGTCAGAGCTTCTTGACGAAGATGTGATCCGCGGCCTCGGGGAAGATCTCGGCCGTCTCGCCCCCCGCACCCACCAGCACCCCGTCGGCGGTCGCCTGGATGGAGATGGTCTTGTCCGGCAGCGCGCCGACCCGGCGCATGGCGTTCATCAGCGCGTCGTCCTTCTGCATCTCCTCCGAGATCCGGCGGACGACGGCGAGGGCGCTCTCGGCGCCGGCGGCCTTCGACAGCGGCTCGACGTCGTCCATGAAGGTCTCGCCGGAGGGGCGCTCGCCGAGCTCGTCGAGGCCGGGGATCGGGTTGCCGTACGGCGACTCGGTCGGGTGGTCGAGGAGCTTCATCAGGCGGCGCTCGACGGTCTCGGACATGACGTGCTCCCAGCGGCACGCCTCCTCGTGGACGAGCTCCCAGTCGAGTCCGATGACGTCGGTGAGGAGGCGCTCGGCGAGGCGGTGCTTGCGCATCACGCGGATGGCGAGGCGCTCGCCGTCCTCGGTGAGCTGGAGGTGGCGGTCGCCCTCGACGGTGAGCAGGCCGTCGCGCTCCATGCGGGCCACGGTCTGCGACACGGTCGGTCCACTCTGGTGCAGGCGCTCGGCGATGCGCGCGCGCAGCGGGACGATGCCCTCCTCGATCAGCTCGTAGATCGTGCGGAGGTACATCTCGGTGGTGTCGATCAGGTCGCTCACCCGACCCATTGTTGCCCATCGGGTGCAACCAGCGCACAAACCCGCCCGCCGGCCCCCGCTGCGGGGCGTTTGGCAGGCTAGGAACGTGACCCACCTGCCGCCGCTGATCGTTCCGCACCGCTTCAACGGACCACCCCGCTCGGGCAACGGCGGGTGGACCGCCGGGGCGCTCGCGGCCACCCTCCCGGCCCAAGGTCTGGGCACGGCGGTGACCGTGACGCTGCGCCAGCCTCCGCCGCTCGACGTCCCGCTGCCGGTCGAGCCGACCGCGGCCGGCGTCCTGGTCACCCACGACGGGCAGCCCGTCGCCGAGGCCGTGTACGCCGAGTCGGCGCCGGTCCCGGTGGCGGCGGTCTCCGCGGGGGTCGCGGCCGAGTCCGAGCCCCGGTACGCCGGGCACCGCTCGCACCCGTTCCCCGGCTGCTTCGTGTGCGGCCCGGCCCGGCGGGTGGGCGACGGGCTGCGGATCTTCGCCGGGCCGCTCCGCGCGGACGACCGCACCGGCCCGGACGACACCAGGGTCGCGGCGACCTGGACGCCGTACGAGAGCGCGGTGCCGATCGCGTGGGCCGCGCTCGACTGCCCGGGCGGCTGGGCGAGCGACCTCGAGAACCGGCCGTCGGTGCTGGGCCGGATGACCGCCGAGGTCCGGAGCCTGCCCCGGACCTCCGAGCGCTACGTGGTCGTCGGCGAGCTGCGCGGCATCGACGGCCGCCGCACCTACACGGCCGCGACGCTCTACGGTCCCGGCGACGAGGTGGTCGCCACGGCCGAGCACGTCTGGATCACCGTCGACGTCGAGGCGTTCCGGTGAGCGCCGCGCGCCCCTGGTGGTACGACGCGGTCGTCTACCAGGTCTACGTCCGCAGCTTCGCCGACGGGATGCCCGCCGGCGGCCACGGCGACGGGATCGGCGACCTGCCCGGCATCACGTCGCGGCTGCCGTACCTGCGCGACCTCGGCGTCGATGCGCTGTGGATCACGCCGTTCTACACGTCCCCCCAGAAGGACCACGGGTACGACGTCGCCGACTACACCGATGTCGACCCGCTGTTCGGCGTCCTCGCCGACGTCGACGCGCTGCTCGCGCGCGCCCACGAGCTCGGGCTGCGCGTGATCGTCGACCTGGTGCCGAACCACACGTCGGACCAGCACGTCTGGTTCCAGGCGGCACTCGCCGCCGCACCGGGCTCGCCGGAGCGGGCGCGGTACCTGTTCCGCGACGGCCGCGGCCCCGACGGCGCCGAGCCGCCCAACAACTGGGACTCGATCTTCGGCGGGCCCGCATGGACGCAGGTCGCCGATGGTCAGTGGTACCTGCACCTGTTCGACAGCTCGCAGCCCGACCTCGACTGGCGCAACCCCGAGGTCGGCGACATGTTCGAGGAGGTCCTGCGGTTCTGGCTCGACCGGGGCGTCGACGGCTTCCGGGTCGACGTCGCGCACGGCCTCTACAAGGAGGCCTCGCTGCGCGACCAGCGCAAGCCCGACCCGAAGGCGGCCGAGCCCAAGGCGGCCGAGTCGATGGTCGAGCGGGTGCTCAACGACGAGCCGATGTGGGACCAGCCCGAGGTGCACGACGTCTACCGGCGCTGGCGCAAGGTGCTCGACTCCTACCCCGGCGACCGGATGGCGGTCGCCGAGGCCTGGACCCAGACCGCCGAGTCGATGGCACTGTTCATCCGCCCCGACGAGCTGCACCAGGCGTTCAACTTCGGCTGGCTCGGGACGCCGTGGGCGGCCGCGGACTTCGCCGACGTGATCACCCGGTCGATCGCGGCGGTCGCCGCCGCCGAGTCCGCGCCGACGTGGGTCCTCTCGAACCACGACGTCGTCCGCCACCCCACGCGCTACGGCGGCGGCCCGGTCGGGCTCGCCCGGGGCCGGGCCGCGACGCTGACGATGCTGGCGCTGCCGGGCTCGGCGTACCTCTACCAGGGCGAGGAGCTCGGCCTCGAGCAGGTCGACGTCGCGCCCGAGGACCGGCAGGACCCGTCGTGGTTCCGCACGGGGCAGCCCGGCCGGGACGGCTGCCGGGTCCCGCTGCCGTGGTCCGGCACGGCGCCGCCGTACGGCTTCGGGGGCGCCGACGGCACCCAGCCGTGGATCCCCCAGCCCGCCGGCTGGGCCGGGCTCACCGTCGAGGCCCAGAGCGACGACCCGGACTCGACGCTGGCGTTCTACCGCCGCGCGCTGGCCGCGCGGACCGAGGTGTTCGCCGGGGCCGACGACACGACGACCGCGTCCGCCGAGGGCGACCTGCTCGTCGTACGGCGGGCGGGGGTGACGGTCGTGCTCAACGCGGGCCCGACGCCGGTGCCGCTGCCCGCGGGCGAGGTCCTGATCAGCAGCGCGGCGGTGCCCGACGGCCTGCTGCCGCCGGACACCGCCGCGTGGCTCCGCTAGGAGGAGACGGAGCCCTCAGCGATCGGCCGGGATGCCGAGCGCGTCGTTGTAGCGCCGCAGCGAGCCCGCGAACGCGTGGAGCTCGTCGGCCGGCCAGTCGGCCAGCCGCGCGTCGAGCTGGTGGCGCCGCTGGTCGGCGACGACCTCGAGCCGGCGGACGCCGTCCTCGCTGGCGCTGAGGAGGGTGGCCCGGCCGTCCTCGGGGTCCGGCTCGCGGTCGACCAGGCCCAGGTCGATGAGGTGCTGGACCTGGCGGCTGATCGCGCCTTTGTCGATGTCGAACACCGCGCACATCGCCGAGGCCCGCAGGGGGCCGTGGTCGCGCACGTAGCTCAGCATCAGGTAGGACGCCGGCAGCAGGTCCGGGTGCACCGCCCGGGCCCGCTCGCCGATCACCCGGCGGATCCGCCGGATGAGGACGCCGACCTCGGTCTCGAGCTCGCGCAGCGCGTCGGCGCGGGAGGCGACGACGGTCTCGGTGTCCATCACCTGCTCCGGCCGACCGGGTCGTTCTCGGCCGCGGCGGCCTCGACGTCACCCTCGACGCCCTCGACGCCCTCGACCTCGTAGCCCGGGTAGTCGGCCGGGTTGCCGGTCGCGACCGCGCCCGCCTCGATCTCGGACTCCGCGACGCTCGGCCCGGTGGTCGTGCGCAGCGGCACCTCCTTGATGAAGAGGATGCAGAGGAAGGCGACCACAGCGAACGGCGCGGCGACCATGAACAGGTGACCGACGGCGTCGCCGAAGGAGCCCTCGTAGATCGCCCGGATCGCCGGCGGGAGGTCGGCGACCTTGGGGATGTCGCCGGTCGAGTGCTGCATCTGCTCGACCTGGGCGGGCGAGATCTTGCCGGCCGCGACGAGCTGGGCGATGCCGTCCTTGACGCCACCGGTGACCTGGTGGGCGAGCACCGCGCCGAGCGCCGCGACACCGGCGGAACCACCGATGGAGCGGAACATCGCGACGACCGAGCTGGCCGCTCCGAGGTCCTGCGGGGCGGTGTTGTTCTGGACGGCGAGGACGAGGTTCTGCATCGTCGCGCCGAGACCGACACCGGTGATCGCCATCCAGGCGCCGACGACCCACAGCGACGTCGTGGAGTCGATGGTGCCGAGCAGCGCGATGCCGGCGATGACCAGCACCATGCCGCCGACGAGCCAGCGCTTCCACAGGCCGGTCCGGGTGATCACCCGGCCGCTGAGGATGCTGGACACGAGCAGGCCGCCGACCATCGCGATGGACATCAGGCCGGCCTCGGTGGGGCTCATGCCGCGGGCGAGCTGGAAGTACTGGCTGAGGTAGACGGTCGCGCCGAACATCGCGACGCCGATCATCACCGACGCGGCGGTGGCGAGCGCGGTGGTGCGGTCGCGGAAGAGGCGCAGCGGGATCACCGGCTCGGCCGCCACGCGGGCCTCGACCCACAGGGCCGCGCCGATGAGGACCAGGCTGGCGACGACGAGCGCGGCCGACGTACCGGAGATCCAGTCGAAGTTGGTGCCGGCCAGGCTGACCCAGACCAGGAGCAGGCTGATGCCGCCCATGATGAGCGTCGCGCCGAGGTAGTCGATCTTGACGTCGCGCTTGATGGTCGGCAGGTGCAGCGTCTTCTGCAGCACGACGAACGCGAGGACGGCGACCGGGATGCCGACGATGAAGCAGCCGCGCCAGCCGAGCGGGCTGTCGACGACGATGCCGCCGAGCAGCGGGCCGCTGACCGTCGCGGTCGCGAAGACCGCACCGATGTAGCCGCTGTAGCGGCCGCGCTCGCGCGGGGAGACCATCGAGGCGATGACCACCTGGACCAGCGCGGTCAGGCCGCCGACGCCGAGGCCCTGGAAGGCACGCGCTCCGATGAGCACGCCCATGTTGGGCGCCACCGCGGCCACGACGGAGCCGATGGAGAAGATGACGAGCGCCACCTGGACCAGGAGCTTCTTGCTGAACAGGTCCGCGAGCTTGCCCCAGATCGGGGTGGTCGCGGTCATCGTCAGGAGCGTCGCGACGACGACCCACGTGTAGCCGGTCTGGCTGCCGTGCAGGTCGGTCACGATCGCGGGGAGGGCGTTGCTCACCACGGTGCTGGAGAGCATCGCCACGAACATCGCGAGCAGGAGCCCGGTCAGGGCCTCCAGGATCTCGCGGTGGGTCATCTGACCCGGTTCGGCCGGGGCCGGTGGAGCGGTGGTCATCGAGTGCGTCATCTCTTCTCGTCGTAGCGCGGGTCACCGAGTTGGTTGTGACCGGTCAACTATATGGCGATTGGTTGACGACGGCAACTTTCTGTGACGCAGGGAACGCGCCTCACCCCGCAACCTCGGACCCGCAACCTCCGCACTTCGCGGAAAAATGCAGCGACCCGCAGGTGTGGTCGGGAGACCAGGCCGGGGGACGATCCCGGTTGCACCTGCGGGTCGGGTGGCTGCGTTGAGATTCGCGCGCAGCCGACATTCGGGCGGCAGCTCGTCAGAGGCGAGCTCGCCCCATCCAGCGTCGGGCTGCTAGCGCGCAGCCACCTCACGCGTCCTGAAAGAACTCATTCTTCGGACCACCTCCTTTCCCGTGTGCCCCTACCGTAGGTCGCGCTCCGGCGGCGCACAACGGATTAACCGGCGCCACCTGTGACGCAGCCAACGTCGCCGATCAGGAATGTCGAGCGATCCACTCGGCTTTTAGCGGTCATGTCCGACGAGATCCCGCTCATCGAAGCCCCCAAGTCCCGCCTGCCGCTCATCGGCGGTGTCGCGGTGATCGTCCTGGCGGTCGTCGCCGCGGCGATCTTCCTCCTCACCCGAGGGGAGGACGACGCCCCTCGCGCGACCGGCAAGGACGGCGCCACCGCGCTGAGCGGCGACGAGCCGGTCAAGGTCGTGCTGGGCACGGTGGGGGCGAGCGACCCCTACTGGGAGACGTTCAAGAAGGCGGCCGAGGACGCCGGCATCGAGCTGGAGATCAAGGACTTCGCCGAGTACCCGGTGCCCAACCCCGCGCTCAGCGCCGGTGAGCTGGACGCCAACCAGTTCCAGCACATCGTCTACCTGGCGCAGTACAACGTCGCCAACGACGACGACCTGGTGCCGCTGGGCTCGACGGCGATCTACCCGCTCGGCCTCTACTCGCAGAAGTACGACGACGTCGCCGACATCCCCGACGGCGAGACGGTGATCGTCCCCGACGACGACTCCAACCAGGCCCGCGGCCTGCTCGTCCTGCAGTCGGCCGGCCTGATCAAGCTCAAGGACGGCGGCTCGATCTTCTCCACCGTCGCCGACGTCGACCAGTCCGCCTCGCGGGTCAAGGTGAAGGCGCTGCAGGCCGACCTCACCCCGACCTCGCTGCCCGACGTCGCCGCGGCGATCGTCAACAACGACTTCGTCGAGGACGCCGGGCTGAAGTTCGACGACGCGATCGCCGTCGACGACCCGAGCGACCCGAAGGCCGTCCCCTACGTCAACATCTTCGCCGTCCGCGCCGAGGACAAGGACAACCCGGCGCTGAAGAAGCTCGTCGAGGTCTACCAGGACACCCAGGACGTCCTCGACGGCGCCGACGAGGCCTCCGGCGGCACGGCGGAGTTCGTGAAGGTCAGCCAGGCCGACCTGGAGAAGAGCCTGCACGACGTCGAGAAGCAGATCCGCGAGCAGAAGTGACCGCTTCCACGGGCCCCCTGGTCGAGCTGCGCGGCGCGGTGAAGGAGTTCCCCGGCGCCCGTCGCGGCGACGCCGTCCACCGCGCGGTCGACGGCGTCGACCTCAGCGTGGAGCGGGGCGAGATCTTCGCGATCATCGGCTACTCCGGCGCCGGCAAGTCCACGCTGGTGCGGCTCGTCAACGCGCTCGAGCCGGTCACGGCGGGGAGCGTGGTGGTCGACGGCGTCGACGTCACCACGCTCTCCGAGCGCGGCCTGCGCGAGCTGCGCCGCGGGATCGGGATGGTCTTCCAGCAGTTCAACCTGATGGAGTCGCGCACCGTGTGGGGGAACCTGGCGTTCCCCCTCACCGTGGCCGGCATGGCGCGCGAGGAGCAGCAGCGGCGGATCTCCGAGCTGCTGCACTTCGTCGGCCTCGCCGACAAGGCCCACGCACGGGTCGGCGACCTGTCCGGCGGCCAGAAGCAGCGCGTCGGGATCGCCCGGGCGCTCGCCACCAATCCCCCGCTGCTGCTGGCCGACGAGGCCACCAGCGCGCTCGACCCCGACACCACCCGGGACGTGCTCGACCTGCTCGAGCGGGTCAACCGCGAGCTCGGCGTGACCATCCTGCTCATCACCCACGAGATGGACGTCGTCCGCCGGATCGCCCACCGGGTCGCGGTGATGGACGCCGGCAAGGTCGTCGAGCAGGGCCCCGTGGTCGACGTGTTCACCGAGCCGCAGCACGACGTGACCCGCCGCTTCGTCCGCACCGTCGTCGAGGACGTCCCCGACCCCGACGTCGTCGCCGCGCTGCGCGAGCGCCACCCCGGCCGGTTCGTACGGCTCGCGTTCCGCGACACCGCGGGCCGGCCCTCCCAGGCGTTCGCCGCCTTCGCCCGCCACGACGTCGGGTTCGAGCTCGTGCACGGCGGCATCGAGGAGATCCAGGGCACCAGCTTCGGCAACCTGACGGTCGCGCTCACCGGCGACGCCGCGGCGGTCGACGCCGCGCTCGCCGAGCTCGCACCCGTCGTCCCGTGGACGGAGGTGGCGTGATGACCGCGCTCGGCATCGACACCCGGCTCGGCGACCTGCAGCCGGAGTTCTGGCAGGCGGCGGGCGAGACCCTCGTCATGGCCTCCACCGGCCTCGTCCTGGGCGGCCTCCTCGGCCTCGCCCTCGGGCTCGGCCTGTACGTCACCCGCGGCGGCGGGCTCTACGCCAACCGGCCACTGTTCGTCGTCCTCAACGTGATCGTCAACTTCTTCCGGCCGATCCCGTTCGTCATCTTCGTGGCGGCACTGCAGCCGCTGGCCCGCGTCGTGATCGGCACCGGCATCGAGATCTGGGCGGCGACGTTCGCGATCACCATCGCCGCGATCTTCGGCGTCAGCCGGATCGTCGAGCAGAACCTGGTCACGGTCAGCCCCGGCGTGATCGAGGCGGCGCGTGCGATGGGCGCCAGCCGGGCCCGGATCGCGCTGACCGTCGTGCTCCCCGAGGCGCTCGGGCCGTTGATCCTCGGCTTCACGTTCGCCTTCGTCGCGATCGTCGACATGACCGCGATCGCGGGCGTCGTCGCCGGCGGCGGGCTCGGCTCGTTCGCCCAGCGCTTCGGCTTCCGCCAGTTCGACCAGGTGATCACCTGGTCGGCGATCGTCGTGCTGGTGGGCTTCGTGATGATCATCCAGCTGGGCGGCAACACGCTGGCCCGGCGCGTGATGAGGCGCTGACCCGCCTCAGCACCTAGGCGTGGTGGGCGCCGAGCTCGAGCATGACGACGCCCACCACGACGAACACCAGCCCGGCGACCTGGACCAGGCTCAGCGACTCGCGGAAGATCACCACCCCGAGGACGGCGATCGCCGCGACGCCCACGCCCGACCACACGGCGTACGCCGTGCCGAGCTGCATCCCACGGGTGAGTGCCTGCGAGAGCCCGTAGAACGCCACCACGTAGCCGGCGACGACCACGAGCGACGGCAGCAGGCGGGTGAAGCCCTCGGAGGCGCGCAGCGACAGGGTGGCCGCGACCTCGCTCGCGATCGCGAGGAGCAGCCACCCCCACATCGCGCTCATACGGCCGCTGCGGCGAACTGCGCGGCGTGCAGCCGCGCGAACGCGCCGTCGCGCTCGAGGAGCTCGGCGTGCGAGCCCTGCTCGACGATCCGGCCGTGCTCCATGACGAGGATCAGGTCGGCGTCGCGGATCGTGGAGAGCCGGTGCGCGATCACGAACGACGTCCGGTCGGTGCGCAGCGCCGCCATCGCCTGCTGCAGGAGCAGCTCGGTGCGCGTGTCGACCGACGAGGTCGCCTCGTCGAGGATGAGCAGCGCCGGCTGGGCCAGGAAGGCCCGGGCGATGGTGATGAGCTGGCGCTCGCCGGCCGACAGGTTGGAGCCCTCGTCGTCGACATTGGTCTCGTAGCCCTCGGGCAGCGAGTGCACGAACCGGTCGACGTACGTCGCCCGCGCGGCCGCGCGGATCTCGTCGTCGGTCGCGTCGGGACGGCCGTAGGCGATGTTGTCGCGGATCGTGCCCTCGAAGATCCAGGTGTCCTGGAGCACCATCCCGATCCGGCTGCGCAGCTCGGCGCGCGACATCGCGGTGACGTCGACGCCGTCGAGCGTGATCCGGCCGCCGTCGAGCTCGTAGAACCTCATGATCAGGTTGACCAGCGTGGTCTTGCCGGCGCCGGTGGGGCCGACGATGGCGACCATCTGGCCCGGGTGCGCGACCAGCGAGAGGTCCTCGATGAGCGGCTCCTCGGGGTCGTAGGAGAAGTCCACGTGCTCGAACGCCACCTCGCCGCGCGTCGTCCCGGTGCGGGCGGGCGCGTCGGACAGCGCGGAGGGGTCGACCTCCTCGTCGGCGTCGAGCAGCTCGAAGACCCGCTCGGCCGACGCGACGCCGGACTGCAGGAGGTTCGCCATCGACGCGATCTGGGTGATCGGCTGGGTGAACATCCGCGAGTACTGGATGAAGGCCTGCACCTCGCCGAGCGACAGCGAGCCGGACGCCACGCGCAGGCCGCCGACGACGGCGATCACGACGTAGTTGAGGTTGCCGATGAGCATCATCATCGGCATCACCAGGCCGCTGATGAACTGCGCCCGGTACGACGACTGGTAGAGCTCCTCGTTGGCCGCGTCGAACTCCGCCTCGACCGCCCGGCGCCGGCCGAACACGGTGACCAGCGCGTGCCCGGAGATGGACTCCTCGACCTGCGCGTTGAGCCGGCCGGTCTGCCGCCACTGGTTGATGAACTGGCTCTGCGAGCGCTTCATGATCCGGCCGGTGGTGAACATCGCCAGCGGCACCGACACGAGCGCGATGAGCGCGAGCAGCGGCGAGACCCAGAACATCATCCCGAGCACGCCGATCACCATGAGCAGCGAGGTGAGCAGCTGGCTCATCGTCTGCTGGAGGTTCTGCGCGACGTTGTCGATGTCGTTGGTGACCCGGCTGAGCAGCTCGCCGCGCGGCTGCTTGTCGAAGTAGGCCAGCGGGAGACGGTGGATCTTCTCCTCCACGTCGGTGCGCATCTGGCGCACGGTCGCCTGGACGACGTCGTTGACGAGGTAGCCCTGGAGCCAGCCGAGCACCTGCCCGCCGACGTACACGAGCAGCGTGATGAGCAGCAGGTGGCCGACCTTGTCGAAGTCGATGCCCTGACCGGGGATCACGTCCTTGAGCCCGCGCAGGAAGTCGGCGTAGCCGCTGTTGCCGCTCGCCTCGGCCTGCGCGACGGCGTCCGCCTGGGTGTGGCCCTCGAGCTTGCGGCCGATCAGGCCGGTGAAGACGGCGTCGGTGGCCTTGCCGAGGAGGTAGGGGCCGACCACGACGGACGCGACGCTGCCCAGTCCCAGCAGCAGGACGGCGACCGCCTTGCCCCGTGCGGGACGCAGTCGTGCGAGCAGCCGCCGCGCCGAGCTGCCGAAGTCGTCGGCCTTCTGGCCGACCATGCCGCCCATCGGGCCGCGGCCGGGGCCGCCGGTCTGCACGATCCGCTCGGTCTGCTTCATCGTGCCGTTCTTGGACTCGCTCATGCCGGGACCTCCTCTCCCTTGATGCCCTGTGAGGCCGCGATCTGCTGGTAGGTCTCGTTGTACTCGAGCAGCTCGTCGTGGGTGCCCTGGCCGACCACCTCGCCGTCCTCGAGGACGAGGATCTGGTCGGCGTCGCGGATGGTGGCGATCCGCTGCGCGACGAGCACCACCGTCGCGTGGAGCGTCACCGGCTTCAGCGCCGCGCGCAGGCGGGCGTCGGTGGCGACGTCGAGCGCCGAGAACGCGTCGTCGAACAGGTAGATCTCGGGTCGCCGGACGAGCGCGCGGGCGATGGCCAGGCGCTGGCGCTGGCCGCCGGAGACCGTCGTCCCGCCTTGCGCGACGGGGCTGTCGAGCTGCTCGGGCATCGCCCGGACGAAGTCCGCGGCCTGGGCGATCTCGAGCGCCGCCCACAGGTCGTCGTCGGTGGCGTCCGGGTTGCCGTAGCGCAGGTTCGAGGCGATGGTGCCGGTGAAGAGGAAGGCGCGCTGCGGCACCAGGCCGATCTTCGACCAGAGCAGCTCGGGGTCGAGCTCGCGGACGTCGACGCCGTCGACCCGGACCGTGCCCGCGGTGGCGTCGAGCAGGCGCGGGACGAGGTTGACCAGCGTGGTCTTGCCGGCGCCCGTCGAGCCGATCACCGCGATCGTCTGGCCCGGGCGGGCCCGGAAGCTGACGTCGCGCAGCACCGGCGCCTCGGCGCCCGGGTAGGTCAGGCCGACGCCCTCGACGTCGAGGTGGCCGGACACGGCGACCTCGGTGACCGGGTGCGCCGGCGGGACGACGCTCGTCTCGGTGTCGAGGACGGCACCGATCCGGTCGGCGCTGACGGCGGCGCGCGGCACCATCATCAGCATGAAGGTGCCCATCATCACCGACATCAGGATCTGCATCAGGTAGGCGAGGAACGCGGTGAGGGCGCCGACCTCCATCTGGCCGGAGTCGACGCGGTGGCCGCCGAACCAGATCACGCCGACGCTCGCGACGTTCGAGACCGCCATGACGAGCGGGAACATCAGCGCCATCCAGCGACCGGCCCGCAGCGAGACGGCGGTCAGGTCGTCGTTGGCCTTGCCGAAGCGGCGGCTCTCGTGGGGCTCGCGGACGAAGGCCCGGACCACGCGGATGCCGGTGATCTGCTCGCGCAGCACCCGGTTGACGTCGTCCAGGCGCTCCTGGACCTGGCGGAACGCCGGAACCATGCGGGACACGACGATGCCGATGCACACGAACAGCACCGGGACCACGGCGACGACGAGCCACGAGAGGCCGAAGTCCTCGCGCATCGCCATGATCACGCCGCCGACCATCATGATCGGGATGGTCACCGCCATCAGGCAGGTCATCATCGCCAGCATCTGCACCTGCTGGACGTCGTTGGTCGCGCGGGTGATGAGCGACGGGGCGCCGAAGTCGGAGACCTCGCGCGCCGAGAACCGGCCGATCCGGCCGAACACGGCCTTGCGCAGGTCGCGGCCGAACGCCATCGCCGCCTGGCCGCCGAACCACGCGGAGCTCATCGAGCAGGCCGCCTGGACGAGCGCGACGCCCAGCATGATCGCGCCGATCTCGATGATGTAGCCGGTGTCGCCGCGGGCGACGCCCTTGTCGATGATGTCGGCGTTGAGGCTGGGCAGGTAGAGCATCGCCACCGTCGAGGTGAACTGCAGGACGACGATGACGGACAGCCAGCCTCGGTAGGGCTGCAGGTAGGTGCGCAGGAGTCGCGTGAGCATCAGTGGGTCTCCTCGGGGGTCGCGGCCGGGCGGCGGACCGCGCCGTACAGGACCAGGTCGACGATCTGCTCGGCGGTGAGCAGGTCGCCGCCGGTGAACTTGGGGTGGGTGCCGGAGAACGTCAGCAGCCGCAGGCTCCGGACGACGAGCGCGGCGGGCTGGGTGAGCTCGTCCTGGAACGGGCTGAGCAGGTCGACCATCGCCTGCGTGGTCGCCTCGACCCGCCGGGCCCACTCGCCCTTCTGCTCCGGCGGCTCCGGCGGTCCGGTCATGCCGAGCCGCTGGAGCAGCAGGAACGACTTCGCGAACCGCCGCTGCATGACGGTGACGAGCGCGAGCGCCCGGTCGTGGAGCGATGCGTCGTCCGGGATGGCGGCGAGGTCACGCTGCATCTGGCCGGGCTCGAACGCCTTCCGCACGGTGGCGTCGATCAGCTCGTCCTTGGACGCGAAGACCCGGAAGATCGTGCCCTCCGCCACCCCCGCCGTCTCGGCGATGAGGCGCGTGGTGACCCCCCGCCCGTGGTCGTAGAGCAGCGGGAGCGTCGCCGTCATGAGCGCCTCGCGGCGCTCCTCGGGAGACAGCGGCGCAGCACGGGGTGGCATGCCCGCCAGTATGAATGAGTGAGCACTCACTCACAACTCCTTTTCCCGGCGAAGGGGCGCGTTCCGGCGGGCGAAGGGGCGCGTTCCGGCGGGCGAAGGGGCGCGTTCCGGCGGGCGAAGGGGCGCGTTCCGGCGGGCGAAGGGGCGCGTTCCGGCGGCCGAACGAGCAACGTATGACGCCCCGACGCCTCCGACCCGCACTCGCGTGCACCCTCGGCCGCCGGAACGTGCCACTTCGCGGGAAAACGGGGTGCGTGGGTGGGGGTGGGGTGCCTAGGGTCGCGGGGCATGAGCTACTTCGTGATGGTGCGTCGTGTCCGGGCAGCCGTCGGGGTCGCCGGGGTCGCCGGGGTCGCCGGGGTCGCGGGGGTCGCGGGGGTCGCGGCGCGCGTGGGGATGGCACCCGCTCCGGCCTGAGGCCGCCCGCCGCCTGGTCGCGGACGCCGAGGTCGGCGCGGACGACCTGGTCCTCGACGTGGGCGCCGGGGACGGCGCGCTGGCGGCGCCGCTCCTGGCCACGGGCGCCACGGTGATCGCGGTCGAGCTGCACGCGCGGCGGGCCGCCCTCCTCCGCGATCGGTACGGCGAGCGCGGGCTGCGCGTCGTCCGCTGCGACCTGCGCGAGCTGCGCCTGCCGGCCCGGCCGTTCCGGGTGGTCGCCAACCCGCCGTACGCGGCGACGACCGCGCTGGTGCGGCTGCTGCTGGGCAGCGACCGGCTGGTCCGCGCCGACCTGGTGCTGCAGGGCGGCGCGGCCCGCCGCCTGGTGGAGCGGCCGCCCCCGGCCCGGCACGTACGGCGCTACCGGCTGGAGGTGGTCGGCCCGCTGCCGCGCTCGGCGTTCCGGGTGCCGCCGAAGGTCGACTCGGTGCGGCTGCGGATCGAGCGCGGATGACCGCGCACCGGGCCGACCGGACGCCGCTCAGGGCGCCAGCGCGGCCTCCAGGTCGCTGCCCGGCAGCACCGGCACCCGCAGCACGGCTCCGTCGGCGCCACCGAGGCGCACCGTGTGCAGCCCGGGCAGCGCGAGCAGCGAGGCGACCGACGAGCCGACGAGCTGGACCCGGATCCGGTGCCCCGCGCGGAACCTGTTGCCCACCGGCCACAGCTCCACCTGGTAGCGCCGGAACTGACCGGCCCGGGCGGGCGCGGGGTGGGTGTAGTCGCCATAGGGCTGGACGACCTCGCCGTCGACGACGAGCGACCGGTCCAGGTCGACGCCGGGGTAGCTGGTCGAGAGCCGGCCGACGGTCAGCGGGTGCGACGAGCCGTCGGGGGCGACGTCGGAGAGCACCGCCCAGATGCCGGTCCCGGGGGTGGTCGTCGCGAGCGACAGGTCGAGCGCGAGCGGTCCGGCGAGGTCGACGTCGGCACGCAGCGCCTTCGTCGTGAAGGTCAGCCCGGTCAGGCCGTCGAGCGCCGCGAGCCGGCTGTCGGCGAGCAGCGGGAGCGCTCCGGTGAGCGCGCTGGCGCCACCGGCCTCGATGATCGCCGCATTGGGGACGTCGGACGCCGTCGGCAGCGACGGCACCGTCAGGTACGACGCCAGCCCGGTCGCCGCCGGCGTGCCGGTCTGCAGCCCCCGTCCCGGCGCGAGCGAGAGCGTCGTCCAGCTGGTGCCGGGAACGGGCCAGTCGGCGGCCTCGCGGCGCACGTGCTCCCCCGCCAGGTACGACGCCCGCGAGCCCTTCGCCAGCAGCAGGCTGACGGCCGGCGTGGCCTCGATCCCGTTGTCGACGCCGCGCACGTAGTGGTCGAGCCAGGCAGCGGCCTCGCCGCGGCCGCCGTCGCTGCCGACGGGGACGCCGTCGTGACCGCCCTCCATGACCAGGTGGGCGCCGTCGGAACGCAGCGCCTGGAAGGCCTGGAAGGCGCCCCGCGACTCGACGTCGTAGAAGCCGTTGATCATGAGCACCGGGATGTCGTTGGCGTCGCCGCGCCAGCCGCGCTCGCGCCACCACTGGTCGAGCGTCGGGTGCGCCAGCACCCCCAGGCCGCTCGCGAAGAGCCCCCCGATCACGCCGAACGCCGACTCCGGCGAGCGCTGCAGCCGGTCGATGCCCTGGAGCAGCGCGGGGGCGCCGATCATCGCGATCACGCCGGCGCCGGGGACCAGGTTGAGGATCGCGCCGGGCACGAGCAGGTCGCGGTAGAGCTCGTGCGTGCCGGACTTGAGGATCGCCGCCTTCACGCAGGGCAGCTCCTGGTGCCAGGAGTTGTAGAGCACGATCGCGCTCGCCGAGAAGCCGTTGAGTGCGAGCCGGCCGTCGCTGAACGGCTGGTGGCACGCCCACCGCAGCACCTCGACGACGTCGCGCTGGCTCGCCGGCCCGAGCGCGTCGAACGAGCCGTCGCTGTCGCCGGTGCCGCGGATCTGGACGAGGAGGTAGTTGTAGTCGGGGCCGACCTCGAGCGTCCGGCTGCCGTCGCCGTACGGCGAGAACTCGACCACCGTGGGCTTCGCGGACACCGGCCCGGTGCTGGTGAGCGTGGTCTGCAGCGACACGCCGTCGGAGGTGGTGAACCGCTGGTCGACCGAGACCGGCGGCGGCGGGTCGCCGGCGGTCGCCGGTGGCGCGCTCAGCCCCGCCACGGCCAGGCTGCCGGCGGCGAGCATGCCGGCAGAGAGTCTGGTGAGGGTTCGCAGACGGCCCATGTGAGCACAACGACACGGCCTCACCTGGGCTATGTCGCGCCCCTCTGCGAAGAATGGGGTCCATGGCACGCATCGCACTGGTCCTCGGCTCCGGCGGCGCTCGCGGCTACGCCCACCTCGGTGCGGTGCAGGAGCTGCGCGAGCGCGGGCACGAGATCGTCGCCGTCTCCGGCACCTCGATGGGCGCGGTCGTCGGCGGCCTGGTCGCGGCCGGCAAGGACGAGGAGTTCGCCACCTGGGCCTCGACGCTCACCCAGCGCCGCGTGGTCCGGCTCGCCGACCCCACCTGGTCCGGCGGCGGCGCGGCCACCGCCGAGCGGCTGATGGCGGCCCTCGACGACATCGTCGGCGAGGTGCTCATCGAGGACCTGCCGATCCCCTTCACCGCGGTCGCGACCGACCTCGCCGCCCGCCGCGAGGTCTGGTTCCAGCGGGGTCCGCTCATCCCGGCGATCCGCGCGTCGATAGCGATCCCCGGCCTGTTCACCCCGGCCGTGGTCGACGGACGGGTGCTCGTCGACGGCGGCCTGCTCAACCCGCTCCCCCTCGACCCCACCGCCGCGGCGGCCGCCGACTTCACCCTCGCGGTCTCGCTGCAGGGTCCGCGCGAGCCCCACGAGCCCGCCTCGCCGGCCCGCGGCTTCTCGGTCCGCACGGCCGAGTGGGCCACCGAGTGGGCCACCGAGCTGCGCCGCCGGTTCCGCCGCGGCGACCTCGGTCCCGACGCCGGCGACGACCTCGCGGACGTCGTCCCCATCGGCAGCCCGGAGGCCCCCGCCGAGGCTCCGGCCGAGTCGCCCGGGCGCCCCGACGTCCGCACGTCCGAGGTGGTCGCGCTCTCGTTCGACGCGATGCAGAGCCTGATCACCCGCTACCGCCTGGCCGCGCTGCCGCCCGACGTCCTCGTCACCATCCCGCTGGGCGCCGCGCGCACGCTCGACTTCCACCGGGCGACCGAGCTCCTCGAGCTCGGCCGCACGCTGACCGCCACCGCGCTCGACGCCGCGGGACGCTGAGCCGCCCGACTATCCTCGTCGGACCAGACGAAGGGGGGCTCCCGTGCCAGGTCTCGGGTCGCGCGCGCTGCGCATCCTCGGCACCGCCGCGGTGCTGCCGGACGAGGCGCTCACGAGTGCGGAGCTCGACGAGCGCCTCGGCCTGCCCGCCGGGACCGTCGAGGACCGGACGGGCGTCCGGGTCCGGCACGTCGAGCGCGGCAGCGCCGCGGCGCTCGGTGCGCAGGCCGCCCGCAAGGCGCTCGCCGCCGCAGGCCTGACCCTCGACGACGTCGACGTCATCCTCGGCGCGAGCGCGACGCCGGACCAGCCGCTGCCCTGCAACGCCGCGCTGCTGCACGAAGAGCTCGCCCCCGCGCGACCGGTGCCGGCGTGGGACGTCAACGCGAGCTGCCTGAGCTTCCTGGTCGCGCTCGACCTGGCCGCGACCCTCGTCGACGCCGGCCGGCACGAGCGGATCCTCATCGTGTCCAGCGACCTGGCCTCGGTCGGGCTCGACTGGTCCGACCTCGGCGCGTCCGGGATCTTCGGCGACGGCGCCGCCGCCGTGGTCGTCGGCCACGCCGGCACGACGGGATCGTCCGTCCTGGCCGCCGGTCTCGCCACCCACAGCGAGGGCGCGCACACCTGCGAGATCAAGGGCGGCGGCTCGCGCCACGCGCCCGACCGGGTCAGCGGCGACTACGCCGACTGGGCGCGCTTCCGGATGGAGGGCGGCGCCGTCTTCCGGCTCGCCATCAAGCACCTGCCGCCGTTCGTCGAGGGCCTGCTCGACGAGGCCGGGACGACGATGGCCGACCTGTCCGTGGTCGTGCCGCACCAGGCGAGCCACCACGCGCTCACCTGGGTCCGGCAGCGGTTCGGCATCACCGACGAGCAGTTCGTCGACATCTACGCCGACCACGGCAACCAGGTCGGCGCCTCGCTGCCGTCCGCACTGCACGCGGCGATCGAGAGCGGTCGGCTGCAGCGGGGCGACCGGGCGCTCCTCCTCGGCACCGGCGCCGGACTCAGCCTCGGCGGGATCGTGCTGTGCTACTGACCGAGATCCCCACCGACCAGCCGCCCGTCACCCTGCACTGGCTGCGGGTCGGGCACTGCGTCCAGATCGAGGGCCTGGCCCGCAAGGGCGCGCCGCTGCGGCGGATCGAGTTCCCGTCGTACGCGGCCGCGATCGGGCACCCCGACCACGGCTGGACCCTCTTCGACACCGGGTACGCCGACCACTTCTTCACCGCCACCCAGCGACTCCCCGCGCGGCTCTACCGCGAGCTGCTCCCGGTCACGCTGCCCGACGACCAGCACCTGCCGGACCAGCTGCGCGGACTCGGCATCGACCCGCTCGACGTACGACGCGTGGTGGTCTCGCACTTCCACGGCGACCACGTCGCGGGCCTGCGCGACTACCCGAACGCCCGCATCTACGCGGGTGCTGCCGGCGGCGCGCAGATCACCGGCCTCAAGGGGATCAACGCGATCCGGCACGGCCTCCTGCCGGCGATGCTGCCCGACGACCTGCGCGAGCGGCTCGTCGCCGCCGACGACCTGCCGGGCGGCGACCTGCTCGGTGACGGCAGCCTGGTCGTCGTCCCGCTGCCCGGCCACATGCCCGGCCACCTCGGGCTCGTGCTCACCGCCACCGACGGCCGCCAGGTGCTGCTCGCCGGCGACGCCGCGTGGTTCACGAAGTCGATCACCGACCTCGCACCGCCGTCCCGCCTGGCCGGGATCGCCTTCGACGACTGGACCACCGCGATGGGCACCCTCGGCGCGCTCCACTCCCTGCACCGCGCCCGCCCCGACCTGCTGTTTCTCCCGGCCCACTGCACCGCCGGCTTCGACGCCTGGCATGCCGGCCTCTGACCCGCGAGCCGTCGCGGGAGCGTTCGCCCGCGAGCGCTGGCTCCCGAGCGGTGGCTTCGACCGGCGGCGGGCCCGCGCCCTCGACCGGTTCCTGCGCGTCGAGCTGCCCGAAGCCCCGTTCTACGCGGACTTCGCGGGCGCCCCGCTGTCCGAGCTGCCGGTCGTCGACAAGCGCACGGTGCTCGCCGACTTCGCGTCGTTCAACCGGCACGGCATCACGCTCGACCAGGCGCTCGCCGTGGCCGAGTCGGCCGAGCGCTCCCGCGACTTCGCGAGCACCCTGCCCGGTGGCGTCACCGTCGGCCTCTCGTCAGGCACGTCCGGCACCCGCGTCGTCTTCCTCGTCTCCGAGGCGGAGAGCCGCCTGTGGGCAGGGATCCTGATGGGTCAGCTCATGTCGCCCACCTCGTTGCGGACGATGCTGCGCCGCCCGCTGCGGGTCGCGCTGTTCCTGCGCGCCAACAGCAACCTCTACGAGACGCTCGACAGCAGCCGGGTCGCGTTCTCGTGGCACGACCTCACCGTCCCGCTCGAGACGCACCTGCCCCGGCTGTCCGGCACCGACGTTCTCGTCGCGCCGGCGGGCGTACTGCGCCGGATCGCCGAGGCCGCACCGCCCGGGCTGCGCCCGCTCCAGGTGGTGTCGGTCGCCGAGACCCTGGAGCCCGACGACGAGGCGGTCATCGCCGCGGCCTGGGGACGCCCGGTCGAGCAGATCTACCAGGCCACCGAGGGACTGCTCGCGGTGAGCTGCCCGGCAGGCCGGCTGCACCTCAACGAGGGGCACCTCCACGTCGAGCCGGAGTGGATCGACCACCGGCGCTTCCACCCCGTGATCACCGACTTCACCCGGACCACCCAGTACGTCGTGCGGCACCGGCTCGACGACGTCCTCCTCGCGGCACCGGGCCCCTGCCCGTGCGGACGGCCGGGCCGGAGCATCGCCGCCGTCCTCGGCCGGGCCGACGACGTGCTGACGCTGCCGCCCACGGACGCACCGGTCTACCCCGACGCGCTGCGGCACGCGGTGGCACTGGCCGGCGAGCTCGGCGACTACCGCATCGAGCAGCACGGCGACCAGTGGCGCCTCGCCACCACCCTCGGCGGCCCGGACGCCGTCCCCCGGGTCGCTGCCGAGGTCGGCCGGCTCGCCCGGCGGCTCGGCGGCCGGGCGCCCGAGCTCGTCCCGATGGCGTGGCCGGTCGAGGCACCGGACCAGAAGCGACGACGGATCAGGAAGGTGACATGAGGATTCTCGTGACCGGAGCCTCCGGCTTCGTCGGCGGCCGGCTCGCGGAGCTGGCACGCGAGGCGGGCCACGAGGTGATCGGCCTGGGCCGGCGCCGCCTCGACCAGCCGGGCTACCTGAGCGTCGATCTCGGCCGGACGCCGGCCGACGAGCTGCCCGCGCTCCCCTGGCGGCCCGACGCGGTGATCCACTGCGCCGCCCGCGCCACCCCCTATGCGAAGCGCGCCGACTACGACCGCGACAACGTGGTCGCCACCCAGACCGTGCTCGACTGGTGCGCGGCGCTGGGGAGCCCGCGGCTGGTGCACGTGTCGTCGTCCTCGGTGCTCTACCGCGACGGCGACCAGCTCGACCTCACCGAGGAGACGCCGCTGCCCGCGACGTTCGCCAACGACTACGCCCGCACGAAGGCCGACTCGGAGCGGATCGTCCGTACCTACGGGGGTTCGTGGGTGATCGCCCGGCCGCGGGCGGTCTTCGGGCCGGGCGACACGGTGCTCTTCCCGCGGATCATCGCGGCCGCCAAGGCCGGACGGGTCCCCCGCCTGACCGGACGCGCGACGCCGGCCGTCGGCGACCTGGTCTACGTCGACAACCTCGCCACCTACCTGCTGCAGCTCGCCGACCGCCCCGACCTCGGCGGCGTCTACCACCTGACCAACGCCGAGCCGGTCGAGATCCAGGCGCTGCTGCTCGAGGTGATCGAGCGGCTCGGGCTGCAGGCCCCGACCCGCGAGGTGTCGCTGACGACGGCGATGCGCGCCGCGACCGTGCTCGAGAGGACGTGGCGGGTGCTGCGCCTCCCGGGCGAGCCGCCCATCACCCCCTATGGCGTGGGCGTCCTGAGCTGGTCCAAGACGTTCGTCCCCGACAAGATGCTGCGCGACCTCGGCGCGCCGCCGATCTCCGTCGCCGAGGGCGTCGAGTCCTTCGTCGCGTGGCAGAAGGAGCACCTGTGAGCCGCTGGGTACGACGGGCCGCCGCCGGCTACCTCGCCCTGCAGGCCGGCAAGTCGGCCGCCGCCCTCCGGGCGGCCGCGAAGGCCCCCGCGGCCGTCGAGCCCGCCGACGACGCGATCGCGAAGGTGGTCGTCGTGCAGCCCGTCCTGTCGGGAGATCCCGGTCTCGAGGACGCCCTGCGCGACAACCTGATCGCACTCGACGGCGCCCGCTTCGTCTGGCTCATCGACGCCGACGATCGCGAGGCGCACCGGGTCGTCGACCAGATCGGGCCCGCGCCCCGCCTGGAGGTCCGCGTCTGCGAGGCAGCCCCCGACGGGATCAACCCCAAGCTCGCCAAGCTCCAGCCCGCGCTCGACGACTGCGCGGACGACGAGATCCTCCTCGTCCTCGACGACGACACCCGGCTGCCGCGGACCAGCCTCGGCGCCCTGCTCGGCGGCCTCGACCGGGCGACGCTCGCGACCGGCCTGCCGGCGTACCTGCCTGGGGGCACGGTGTGGGCGCGGCTGGTCGAGCAGTTCGTCGACAACAACGCGGCTCTGACCTACCTGCCGATGGCGCCGGTGACGATCAACGGGATGTGCTGGGCCATGCGGGTCGCGGACCTGCGTGCCGTAGGGGGATTCACGCCGATCCTGCGCAACCTCACCGACGACCTCGCCGTCGCCGGCGCGGTGCTCGGCGGCGGCGGGACGATCTGCCAGACCGCGTCACCGCAGTGGATCACGACGACGGTACCCGGCCCGGCGCCGTACGTGCGGCTGATGCACCGCTGGATGCTCTTCGCCAACCTGCTCCTGCGCCGCCAGCCGCCTGCCACCGTGGGCGCGATCAGCGTCCTGCACGGCGTGCACCCGAACCTGCTCTGGGTGGTGCTTGTCGGCTCGCTGCGTTCACGCCGGCTCCTGCCGCTGGTGGCCGTGCTCGGCGGCCGCGCGCTGCTCCTGCGCGGCCTGCAGCGCCGGATCTACGGGCGTCCGCTCCACGCACCCGTGCTGTCGCTGGTCTCCGAGCTCGTGCAGCCCGCGCACCTCGGGCACGGCGCGGTGCAGCGGACCATCCGGTGGCGGACCCGCACCTACCGGGTGCGCTCGGACGACGACTTCGCGCCGGTGCCGGGCCGCTGATGGACCTCCAGGTGCTGCACCTGACCGGGCAGAGCGACCCGCGCTCGTGCGCGCTCTCCCCGGTGCAGAGCGCCTTCCTCGACGCGCTGCCGCTCGCGGACGAGGCGAAGGTGCGGCTCAACTTCCCCTACGACACCGGGCTCGCGCCGTACCGGCCGGTGCCGCTGTGGCTCGGCAGCCTGCGCCACCTCGTGCTGTTCTGGCGGATCCGGCTCGCGCGGCGGCGCTGGGCGGCGCGGGTGCTGCCGACGGTCACGCGGCAGCTGGCCGCCGCCGACCGGACGCTGGTGCTGGCCGGGTCGATCGGGCTCGACCTGCTCGGCCGGCTCGCGCTCCCCCAGGACGTGCTCGACCGGCTCGTCGTCGTCGCCTACGGCGCGGTCGCGACCCGGCCGCCGTCCTGCCGGACGATCCGGGTCGGGAGCCGCGGCGACCACCTGGCCCGCTGGTGGCCGCACGACGTCACTGTCGATGCGGGACACCTCGACTACCTCGCCGCCCCCGAGCTCGCCGCGCTCTGCCGCGCGTTGCTGGCCGAGCTGAAGGCCCCTCGATGAGCCTCGTCGACCTGGTGGCGCCGCCGATGGCGGGCCACCTGCACCCCATCCTCGGCATCGCCGCGCGGCTGGCCCGTGAGCCCGGCATCGAGGTGCGGGTGATCAGCACCGCCGGCGCGGGGCCCGCGATCGCCGCGTCCGGCGTGCCGGGGCTCGCGCTGCTGGAGGGTGCCGACGAGGTCCTCGAGACGGTCGTGAACCCGCCTTACCGGATCGGCAGCAACCCGCGCCGACTCGCCCGCCAGCTGCGGGCCGCGGTCGGGCTGCAGCGGGAGTTCCGCGGCGAGCTGCTCGGCGTGTGGGCCGTGCGGCGCCCCGACCTGGTGCTCGCGGACTTCACCATGGGCGCGGTCGGCAGCGCCGCCGACGAGATCGGCGTGCCCTGGTGGACGACCCACCCCTCGCCATGCGCGATCGAGGGTCGCAGCGGGCCGCCGTCGTACCTGGGTGGGTGGCGGCCGGGCGTCGGCGTCCTGGGCCGCGGACGGGACGCCGTGGGGCGCGCGATCGTGCGCGGGTTCAAGGGACTGGCGCCGCGCCTGGCCGGCGTCCGGCTGGCCGACGTGGGCCTGGCGCGCCTGCACCGCCCCGACGGCTCGGAGGCGATCTACTCGCCCGAGCGGATCTTCGCGCTCACCCCCGAGGCGATCGAGTTCCCCCGCTCGCTGCCGGCCGCGGTGCGCTACGTCGGCCCCGTCCTCCACACCCCGCCCACCCCGGCGCCGCCGCCGGAGCTCACGCCCGGACGGCCCGCCGTCCTCGTCACCGCCGGGACGCACCTGCCCTGGCACAAGCAGGCGCTCCTCGCCGCCGCCACCGAGGCCGCCGCCGCCCTTCCGGACGTCGACCTGCACGTCAGCCTGGGCGGCGATCCGGTGCCCGCCTCGGCGCTCGGGAGCGGCGTCACCGTGCACCAGTACGTCGACTACGCCCGCGACCTGCCCCGCTTCGCCGCCGTCGTCCACCACGGTGGCGCCGGCGTGCTCGGCCACACGCTCGCCGCCGGGCTGCCCTCCGTGGTGGTGCCCGTGGACTACGACCAGTTCGACCACGCCGTCCGCCTCACCGAGGCCGGTGTCGCCGTCGCCGTGACCACCACGCTCGCCGCCGCGATCCGGACGGTGCTCGACGAGCCGTCGTACCGGCGGGCGGCGGAGGAGATCGCCGCCGGCCTCGCCCGCACCCCCGCCGTCGAGCTCGTCGCCGCCGAGGTCCGGGCACGATTGAGCGGATTCGGCCCCACGACCGCGGATCCGGCGGCAGGATTCGCCCCATGACCCTGGGGCTCCCCCCTGAAGAAGACGACCGCGCCCTCCTCACCGCGCTCATCGCCGCAGCCGCGCCGGACGCCGTACCGGCCGACCAGGCGATCCCCCTCCTCTGCCGCATCGACGAGACCGACGTCGTTGCGCTGGCCCGCCTCGCCTACCACGCCCTGACCGGGGTCGCGCCCGGTCCCGGCACGCCGGAGCCGGCCGCGCCCACGGACCTGGAGCCCGGCTTCCCGCCGTTCGCCTCCGAGGTTCTCGTCCGCGCCATCGTCGGACCCGACCACCGCCGCCCGACCCCCCAGGCGCTGCTCGTCGTCCTGGAGCTGGTGGGGGCGGGCAACTGGCCGACCAGCGGCCGGCCGCACGTGGTGCTGGCGGAGCCGGAGCCTGTGGTCGAGGTCGGCCCGGAGCCGGTGGTCGAGGTCGAGCCCGCGCCGGTCGCGGCGAAGCCCGCGCCGGAGGAGTTCCGCTCGCTGCTCCTCCCCACCCGCGCGGTCCCCCGCTTCGACCCGCTCACGGATCCGCTCCCCGAAGTCGTCGCCACCCCCACGCCGCCCGCTCCGGAGCCCGTCGTGGCCGTCGAGCCCATCGAGCCCGAGTCGGAGGTGCTCGCCGAGCCAGAGCCCGCGCCGCCGGCACCGCCCGAGCCCGAGCCCACCGACCCCGAGCCCACCGCCCCCGAGCCCATCGAGCCCGAGCCCATCGAGCCCGAGCCGATCGAGCCCACCGAGCCCACCGACGACACCGCCCGCCACGTCGATCCCACCGCCCGCCCCGCCCAGGACGAGTTCCGCCAGATCGTCGCGCCGACCTACGAGGTCCCGCACTTCGCCCCGCTCGAGGGGGCCGGTCCGATGCCGGGCCTCGGCGGGCCGGAGCGGCGCCGGCGCTCCGGGCGCAAGGGGCGCAAGCGGCACCAGAGCACGGTCAACCACACCTCGGCGCAGGACCGGCGCCAGACGTTCGTCCTGGTGGCGGTGATCCTGGTCCTGGTCGTGCTGGGGGCGATCTACGCGGCCAGCCGGGACGACGACACGCCCCAGGACGGCGCCGGAGACCCTCAGGGCGCGAGCCGCGTCCTCGACCAGCCCCCGGCAGCAGCGCGCCCGTAGCGGATCCGGTCGTGGAGGCGGCCCGGGCGACCCTGCCAGAACTCGAACGACGCCGGCCGGACGACGTACCCGCCCCACGCCGGCGGCACCGGGACGTCCTGGCCGGCGAAGCGGTCCTCGGCCGCCCGGTAGGCGTCCTCGAGGGCACCACGACCGGAGACGACAGCTGACTGGGGGGACGCCCAGGCTCCGAGCTGCGAGCCCCGCGGCCGCGACGAGAAGTACGACGTCACGTCGGCCTCCGCCAGGGGCACCGCCGTCCCCTCGACCCGCACCTGCCGCTCGAGGGGGTGCCACGGGAAGAGCAGGGCGCAGCGGGGCTCGTGGGCGAGCGCCTGGCCCTTGCGGGACCCGGTGTTGGTGAAGAACCGGAAGCCCTCGCCGGCACCGGCCGCCTGCACGCCCTTCAGCAGCACCATCCGCGCCGACGGCGTCCCGTCAGGGTCGACGGTGGCGACGACCATGGCATTGGGCTCGTGGACGCCGGCCGCGGCGACGTCGTCGAACCAGCGCTGCCAGAGCACCCACGGATCGTCCGGGACGTCGGCCTCGGCGAGCCCGCGGTCGCCGTACTCCTTGCGGAGGGCGGCCAGGTCGTCACGCGCGTCGGCATCGGCGGGCATGGGGCCAGCGTAGGGGGGTGGAGGGGAAGTGGGGCAGAATGCCGGGTGGCCCGCGGGCCGCCCGGCCTCCGGACGGCTCGCCCCGTCGCAACGAAGGAGTTCGCCGATGCCCGAGGTACACCACGGACTGGAAGGCGTCATCGCCTTCGAGACCCAGATCGCGGAGCCCGACAAGGAAGGCTCGGCGCTGCGCTACCGCGGTGTCGACATCGAGGACCTGGTCGGCCGGGTCCCCTTCGAGAACGTGTGGGGGCTGCTGATCGACGGCGCCTTCACGCCGGGTCTCCCGCCGGCCGAGGCGTTCAGCCTGCCGGTCCACACCGGTGACGTCCGCGTCGACGTCCAGGCCGCGATCGCGATGCTGGCGCCGGCCTTCGGCTTCGGCCAGACCTACGACATCAGCGACGAGCAGGCCCGCGCCGACCTCGCCCGGGTCGCCGTCATGGTCCTCTCGTACGCCGGCCAGTCGGCCCGCGACCTGCACCTCCCGGTCGTCCCGCAGCGTCTCGTCGACGAGGGCAGGACGCTCGCCGAGAAGTTCCTCATCCGCTGGCGCGGTGAGGCCGACCCCAAGCACGCGCACGCGATCGACGCCTACTGGTCCTCGGCGGCCGAGCACGGCATGAACGCCTCGACGTTCACCGCGCGCGTCATCACCTCCACGGGCGCCGACGTCGCGGCGGCCTTCTCCGGCGCCATCGGCGCGATGAGCGGCCCGCTGCACGGCGGCGCGCCGTCCCGGGTGCTGCACATGATCGAGGAGGTCGAGAAGACCGGCGACGCGCGGGCATACGTCAAGAACCTGCTCGACGCCGGCGAGCGGCTGATGGGCTTCGGCCACCGCGTCTACCGCGCCGAGGACCCGCGGGCCCGCGTGCTGCGCCGGACCGCCAAGGAGCTGGGCGCGCCGCGCTTCGAGATCGCCGAGGCGCTGGAGCAGGCCGCGCTGACCGAGCTCCGCGAGCGCCGTCCCGACCGCGTGCTCGAGACCAACGTGGAGTTCTGGGCCGCCATCGTCCTCGACTTCGCCGACGTGCCGCCGCACATGTTCACGTCGATGTTCACCTGCGCCCGCACCGGCGGGTGGTCCGCGCACATCCTCGAGCAGAAGACGACGGGCCGCCTGATCCGTCCGTCGGCCGTCTACACCGGCCCGGCGGCGCGTCCGGCCAGCGCCATCGAGGGCTGGAACGCCGACTGGGCGCTCTGACCCACCCGACCGCTACGGCGTGATCCCGAGCGAGCTCAGGAACGCCGCGGCCGCCGGTGCCGGACCGAAGCCGCTCCAGATGACGTGCTCGGTCCGGACCGGCGCCCGGGTGACCGGGATCGCCACCAGGTCCGGCAGGTGCGCGGCGAACGTCGAGGCCAGCAGGGCGACGCCGAGGCCGGCGCGGAGCAGGCGCGCCATGAGGAGCATGTCGGTCGTCTCGTAGGCGACCTCGCGGGTCAGCCCGGCCGCGGCGAACGCGAGGTCGGCCTGGCGCCGGCCGGTCGTCCCGGCGGGGAAGTCGACGAACGTCTCGTCGGCCAGCCGCTCCAGCGTCAGCCGCCGGCGTCCGGCCAGCGGGTGCCCGGGGCCGACGACGGCCCGGTGCTGGTCGCGGGCCAGCAGCCGCGTGGCGACGCCGGAGACGGCGAAGTCGTCGGGCAGCCCGAGGAACGCCAGGTCCAGCGCGCCCTCGGCGACCTGGCGCACGAACATGTCGCTGTTGCCGCTGGTCAGCCGGACCTGCACCTGCGGGTGCGCGGTCCGGAACGCCCGCAGCGCCTCCGGTACGTCGACCGCGGCCACCGTCGGGATCACCCCGATCGCCAGTGGCCCGCGGATCTCCCCTTCCGCGGCCGCCGCCTCCGCCGCCGCGCGGTCGGCCGCGTCGAGGCACTGCCGGGCGACGGGCAAGAAGGCCGCGCCCGCCGGGCTGAGCCGGACCTGGCGGCTGGTGCGGTGGAACAGCCGGACGCCGAGCTCCTGCTCGAGCCGGGCGACCTGGTGGCTCAGCGCGGACTGCACGACGAAGCAGCTCTCCGCCGCCCGGGTGAACGAGCCGTGCTCGGCGACGGCGAGGACGTAGCGCATCTGCTGGAGCTCCACTGATCTATCGTGAACCACGATCGATCCGATGAAAAGCATGTGTTGGACTCATTGATCGGAGCGGCGGACCCTGGACCTATGACCAGCACCGCCCTCACCACCGGCCCGGCCGCCCCCACCGGCACCAGCACGCGCACCAGCACCGGTTCCAGCACCAGCAACGGCACCACGAGCCCGGCCGGCACCGTCGGCCTCACCGCCCTGACCGCGCTCGCGCCGGCGGTGTGGGGCACGACCTACCTCGTCACGACCGAGCTCCTGCCGGCCGGGCACCCCCTCTTCGCGGGCCTCCTGCGGGCGCTGCCGGCCGGACTCCTGCTGCTGGCGGTCTTCCGCCGGCTGCCGCACGGCGTCTGGTGGTGGCGGGTCCTCGTGCTGGGCGCGCTCAACATCGGCTTCTTCTTCCCGCTGCTGTTCGCCGCGGCGGAGCGGCTGCCCGGCGGCGTCGCGGCCACGGTCGGGGCGATCCAGCCGCTGCTCGTCGTCGCGCTCGCGCTGCCGCTGCTGGGCGAGCGGCCCACCGCGGCCAAGGTCGGCTGGGCGCTGACCGGGGTGGCGGGCGTCGCGCTCGTCGTCCTCGGACCGACGGCGAGCCTCGACCCGGTCGGCCTCCTCGCCGGCGCGGGCGGCGCGCTGTCGATGGCCGCGGGGGTCGTCCTGACCCGCCGCTGGGGACGGCCCGAGGGCGTCAGCTCGCCGGTCCTCGTGAGCTGGCTGCTCACCGCGGGCGGCCTGGTGCTGCTGCCGACGACCTTCGTCGTGGAGGGCGCGCCGCCGGCGATCGACGTCCCGGCGGCAGGCGGCTACCTGTGGCTCGGCGTGGTCGGCGGGCTGGCGGCGTACCTGCTGTGGTTCCGCGGGCTCGGCTCGCTGCCGGTCACGTCGACGGCGCTGCTCGGCCTGCTCTCCCCCGTCGTCGCCGCCGTCCTCGGCTGGCTCGTGGTCGGGGAGTCGCTGCGGCCGCTGCAGCTGGCCGGGTTCGCCCTGGCGCTCGCCGCGATCCTCGGCGGCCAGCTCGCCGGCCGGCCCCGGCGCGGGTGAGCTCAGCGCTCGACGTGGTCCAGGAGCTCGGCGCCGGCGGCCGCGGCGGCGACCGGGTCGCCCGCGCGGACGGCGTCGAGCACCGCGTCGTGCTCGGCGGCCAGCGCGTCGGCGGTGCCGGGCAGGTCGATGCTGGCCCGCAGGGTCTCGACCAGGCCGTCGTACAGCTCGGCCAGCAGCGGGTTGTGGGCGGCCGCGACGACAGCGACGTGGAAGTCGACGTCGGCCCCGATGAACCCCTCGCCGTCGCTCTTCTCGAGCGCCTCGTGCCGGCGGGCCATGATCGCGTCGAGGACCGCCAGGTCCTCGGCCGTGCGCCGCTCGGCGGCCAGCGCCGCGGCGCGCACCTCGATCGCGTGCCGCACCTCGAGCAGGTGCTCGAGGTCCACCCGGTCGACCTGGCGGCGCATGAGCGCCTGCATCTCGGTCGCGGCGGCCACGTAGGTGCCGTCGCCGCGCCGCACGTGGAGCACCCCGAGGTGGGCGAGCGCCCGGACCGCCTCGCGCACGGTGTTGCGGCTGACGCCGAGCGCCGCCGCGAGCGCGGGCTCCGGCGGGATGCGCGTGCCGACGGTCCACTCGCCGCTCGCGAGCAGCGCGCGCATGCCCTCGATGGCCTGGTCCACCAGGGAGGCGGAGGTGGTCGGGGTGAGCGGCATGGACTTCCTTTCATCCAATCATCCGATGTCTGTTTAGAATAGCCGCATGTCCGCCGCCATCCACGCCTCGTCGTCGTCCGCAGCCTCCCCGTCGGCCCCGGGCGCGGCAACGGTACGGGGGCGTGCGGGCATCGGCCTCATCGTCGCCGTCCTGCTGGTCGCGTTCAACCTGCGGCTGGCGATCACCAGCCTCGGCGCGCTGCTCGACCGGCTCGGCGAGGCCGGCGTCTCGGGCGCCACGCAGGGCATCCTGACCTCGCTGCCGGTGCTGTGCTTCGCCGTCGTCGGCGCGACCGCGATGGTGGTGACCCGCAAGGTCGGCGTCGACCGCGGGCTCGAGGTCGCGCTGGGGCTGCTCGCCGCGGGCCTGGTGCTGCGCGTCCTCGACGGGACGCCGGCCCTCGTCGCCGGCACCGCCATCGCGACCGCCGGCATCGCCCTGGCCAACGTGCTCATCCCCGCGATCGTCAAGGAGCACTTCCCGCGCCAGGTCGGCCTGATGACCGGCGCCTACACCGCGATCCTGTCCCTCGGCTCGGCCGTCGGCGCCGCGTCCACCGTGCCGATCGCCAACGCCGCGGGCTCCTGGCGTGCCGGGCTCGGCGTCTGGGCGCTGGCCGCCGTGGTCGCGGCGGTCGCGTGGGCGCCGTACTGCCGCCGCAAGGACCCGGCCCGCTCCGCGATCCGCGGCGCCTCGATGCTGCGCAACCCCACCGCCTGGGCGGTGACGATCCTGTTCGGCACCCAGTCGCTCTACGCCTACGTGATGATGAGCTGGCTCCCCAGCCTGTACGCCGACGCCGGGTTCAGCGACGCGACCGCCGGCCTGCTGCTGGCGCTGAGCATCGCGATCGGCGTCCCGTTCTTCTTCCTCGCGCCCAGCCTCGCGGCCCGGCTGCGCCAGCAGGGCCACCTGGTCTTCCTGCTCACCGGGCTGACCGTGCTCGGCTGGGCCGGCCTGTGGCTCGCGCCGCACGACGGCGCCTGGATCTGGGCGGCACTGCTCGGCGCCGGCGGCGCGGTCTTCCCGGTGACGCTGTCGTTCTTCGCCATGCGCACCACGTCGAGCGCCGACACGGCGTCGCTGTCGACGATGGCCCAGAGCATCGGCTACGCGCTCGCCGCCGGAGGCCCGCTGCTCGTCGGGATCCTGCACCACAGCTCCGGCGGCTGGGCGCTCCCCTGCGCTCTCCTGGTCGGGCTCGGTGCCGTCCAGATCACCGCCGGCTACCTCGCGGGCCGTCCGGTCAAGATCGGCGAGCCGGCGAGCTGAGCGACCCCGCCAGCACCTCCAGCGCGCGGTCGAGCTCGGCGTCGGTCGGGCCACCGAACCCGACGACGAGCCCGCTGAGCACGGCCGAGCGGCAGTAGTCGCGCAGCAGGTTGACCCGGAAGCCGGCCTCCTCGGCGGCGGCCCGGGCGCGCACCGCGCGGGCGTGCGGGAGCAGCCAGGTGCTGTACATCCCGGCGACCGGCCCCGCCAGCTCGGCGTACGGCGACAGCGCGGCCACGACGCGCGGCGCCCGCTCGGCGTAGACCCGGCGGGCCGAGCGGACCACCGCGTCGACGTACCCGTCGCGCAGGAGCGTGACCAGGGCACGCTGCACCGGCCACGGCGGGACGTCGTGGGTGAGGCCGCGGTGCGCGTCGTACCTGTCGAGCAGCCGGTCCGGGACGACGGACCAGCCGAGGCGCAGCGACGGCAGGATCGCCTTGGACGCCGTCCCCAGGTAGGCGACCTGCTCGCGGTCGAGCGCGGCGAGCGCGGGCACCGGGGCGACGTCGTAGCGGAACTCCGAGTCGTAGTCGTCCTCGACCACCAGCGCCCCGTCGCGGCGCGCGGTCGCGAGCAGGGTGAGCCGGTCGGCGGCGGGCAGCACGCGGCCGAGGGGGTGCTGGTGGGCCGGGGTGACGTAGGCCGCGGCGCAGCCCGCCAGGTCGGTGACCGGCGCGAGCGCCGGGAGGTCCCGGACGGCGCGGCCGGCCTCGCCGACCGTCGCGACGGCGGCCCGGTAGCCGGGGTCCTCGACGGCGACCGCGCCCGGCGGCAGGACCGCCAGCAGGTTGCGCAGTCCGGCGCCGGTGCCCCCGGTGAGCCGGACCCGGTCGGCGTCGACGACGACGCCGCGGGTGCGCCCGAGCCGGTCGGCGAGCAGCGCGCGGAGCTCGGGGAGGCCGCGCGCGTCGTCGTACCCGCGGGGAGGCGTGGCCACCGACACCTCGCGCCACGCCCGCCGCCAGACCGCCTGGTGCCGCGGGTCGATCCAGGGGGTGCCGGCGTCGAGCATGACCAGCTCCCGCTCGCGCCCCGCCGAGCGCCGCCGGGCCGGTGCCGCGGGCGGGGCCGCCGTACCGCCGGCGATCCAGGTGCCCGCTCCCTGCCGCGCCTCGAGCCAGCCCTCCGCCAGCAGCTGGTCGAAGGCCTGCTCGACGACCGAGCGGGAGACCCCGAGGTCGGCCGCGAGCCGCCGGGTGGCCGGCATCCGGTCGCCGCGGGCGAGGACGCCGTCCAGCACGAGGCGGCGGACCTGGTCGGCGAGCTGGGTGCCGAGGGGCCGCGGGTCGGTGCGGTCGAGGCGGAGGGGCAGCATCGGAAGTGGCCTGTCGATCGTCGCGGGAAGTGGCCCGTGCTCGCAGGCCACTTGTCGACCACCATGGTGCCATGACGACATCGCCGACCCTCCCGATGGAGCCCACCGACCGCACCCGGGTCAACCGCGGCCGCAACCGCGCGGTCGCCGACCGCGCCGCCCTGCTCGCCCTCCTCGACGACGCCTACATCGCCCACCTGGGCGTCACCGTCGGCGAGCACCCCGTCGTCCTCCCCACCGCGTACGCCGTCGACCCGGACGGCCCCGACCACGGCGGCACCCTCTACGTGCACGGCTCGGTGGCCGCCGGCTGGCTGCGGAAGTCCGGCGGCGCCACGGTCTGCGTGACGGTCACCGAGCTCGACGGCCTCGTCGCCGGCCGCTCGTCGTTCCACCACTCGATGAACTACCGCTCCGCCGTCGTCATCGGCGAGGCCCGCCTCGTCGACGATCCCGACGAGAGGCTGCGCGCCCTCGACCTCATCGTCGACCACATGATCCCCGGCCGGGCCGCCACCCTGCGCCCCAGCACCCGCAAGGAGCTCGCCGCGACCGCCGTGCTCGCCGTACCGCTGCACGAGGCGTCGATGAAGGCCCGCGCCGGCGGCCCCGTCGACGAGCCGGACGACGTCGCGGCCGGGACCTGGGGCGGGCACCTCCCGGTGACCCGGGTGGTCGGCGCGCCCGTGCCGGCCGACGACAACCTGCCGGGCGTGGGCGTGCCGGACGACGTCGCCGCGGGGAGCGTCCGGGGTCGCTCGCGGGGCTGACGATCGCCGGTTTGCGCATGGATCGGGCAGGAGCCTGGCCCGGCGGCCCCGCCCGGTCCTACGGTGCGGGAACCTGCCGAGCGAGGAGGTGCGCATGCCGACCGAGCCGGCGCCACGCCTGGCCCACCGCATCGTCGTGACCGTGGTCGGCGCTCTGGTCGTCGCGCTCTCGGGGATGACGGCACCGGCGGCGAACGCCGACCCCTGGCCCACTGACTGGGGCGAGGACTACGGCGTGTTCAACCCGGACCGCGGGGCGCACACCTACTGCTTCCACGACGCCGAGCCCCCGGTCGCGGCACTCAGGAACCGGATGATCGCGGCGATGGACTACCTCGCCGCATCCACCGACGCCACCACCTTCGAGATGGTCCCGTGCGACACCAGCTCGTCCGGGGGGCAGACCGACGTCGTCTGGCGGGGGGCGACCGTCATCGTGAACGGAACGGAGGCGATCGGCCTCACCGAGTGCAGGCGCCGGTTCGACAACGGCCTGTGCGATCGCTACCGCGTGACCGTCAACGGCAGCCTCATCCGGTCCCACTACGGCGCCGACGACAACCGCAACCGCCAGTACCGCAAGACGGCCTGCCACGAGCTCGGGCACACGCTCGGCCTGAACCACTTCAACGCACCTCACGAGAGCTGCCAGCGCGTCGGATGGACGGGCACGATCACCGATGCCTGGACACGCACCTGGACCGCCCACCACCGCGGGCACATCGACGATTGGTTCTGACATGTCCCCACGCCACGCCTCCCGCGCCGGGCTCACGGTCGCGGCCGCCACCGCCGTCACGGCAGCACTCGCGCTGGCCGGCTGCAGCGCCGAGAACGGGCGGGCCCTCGACCGCCGAGACCCGGCCGAGCGATCGGTGGCACCGGCCGCCCCGTCCCCGTCCCCGACGCCCACCCCTTCCGCCGACTGCCGCCCGGTCGACGTCGGCGCCCTGCGCGCCGGTGGCGCCTACGACTACGAGCCCCGCACCCCCGCCGAGGTGCTGGCCGCGTCCGACCTGGTCGTCGTCGCCGAGCTGGTCCGGATCGTCGACGGCTTCGACCAGCGCGACGACGGCGACCGCGTCCCCTACCTGGTCGCCGAGCTCGCGATCACCGAGCGCATCGGGGGCCGCCACCCCGATGCCGTCCCCGACGGCGTCCTGCGGATGCCGATCAGCCAGGGCCCGGTCAGCGTCGAGTCCGGCGAGCCGTCGTTCGGCATCGAGCAGTTCCGCCGGTCGCTGCCGGCGGGCACCCGGATGCTGCTGCTCGTCAACGACGCGACCGCCGACTACGACAGCCCGCCGCCGGCGCTCCCGCCCGGCACGCGCCTGTACGGCGGGCAACCCGACGGCGTCCTCGTCGACAGCTGTGGGGCGCTGGTCGGGGGCCACGACGAGCTCATGGGCGCGTGGCGGTCGTACCGCACGCTCGACGACCTCCGCGCCGCCCTGCGCGCGCTCCCCTAGGAGCGGCCGAGCCCCGACTCGATCGCGAACACCACCAGCTGCGCACGATCCCGCGCGCCCAGCTTCACCATCGCCCGGCTGACGTGGGTGCGCACGGTGTCCGGGCTGACGACGAGCGCGGCGGCGATCTCGCCGTTGGAGCGCCCGGTCGCCACCCAGCCGAGGATCTCGCGCTCGCGGTCGGTCAGGTCGCCCAGGCGCGGGTGCACCTGCGCGGGACGGCGGGCGCCGAAGTGCTCGATCACGGTGCGGGTGACCGAGGGGGCGAGCAGCGAGCCGCCGGCGGCGACGACGCGGACGGCGTCGAGGATCGCGGTGGGCTCGGCGTCCTTGAGCAGGAAGCCGCTGGCGCCGTTGCGGAGCGCCTCGAACACGTACTCGTCGAGCTCGAAGGTCGTCAGCATCACGATCCGCACGTCGGCGAGGGTGGCGTCGGCGGACACCTCGGCGAGCATGCCGAGGCCGTCGAGGGTGGGCATCCGGATGTCGCAGAGCACCACGTCCGGCCGGGTCCGACGCAGCAGCGCGAGCCCCTCGCGCCCGTCGGCCGCCTCGCCCGCGAGCTCGAGGTCCGGCTCGGAGTCGACGAGGGCGGCCAGGCCCATCCGGACCAGGGGCTGGTCGTCGACCAGCGCGACCCGGATCACCGCGGCAGCTCCGGCAGCTCCGGCAGCTCCGCGACGACGGCGAACCCGCCGTTCGGCCGCGGCCCCACCCGGACCGTGCCGCCGACGGCGGCGACCCGCGCGCGCATGCCGCCGATGCCCATGCCCTCATCCTGCACGTCCCCGCCGCGCCCGTCGTCGCGCACGGTGAGCACGGTGCTCGCGCCGGCCGACGACCACGCGATCCAGGCGGTCTCGGCGGACGCGTGTCGCAGCACGTTGGTCAGCGCCTCCTGCACCACCGCGTACGACGCCTCGCCGGCCTCGCGCGACAGCGCACCCGGCGTCCCGGTGACCTCGACCCGCAGGCCCGCGGCCCGGACCCGGTCGACCAGGGCCGGGATGTCGGCCACGCCCGGCGCGGGACGCCGCGGCGCGGGCTCGCCGGCGATGACGGCGAGCTCGGCGCGCAGCGCGTCGAGGGACTCCTTGCTCAGCGACCGGATCGCCTCGAGGCTGGCGCGCACCTTGTCGTCGTCGCGCCCCAGCACGTGCAGCGCGACGCCGGCCTGCATCGCGATCACCGCGAGCCCGTGGCCGACGCCGTCGTGGAGGTCCCGCGCCATCCGCAGCCGCTCCTCGGTCGCCGCCCGGCCGACGCGCTCGGCGCGCGCCTCGAAGCGGTTCCGGGTCGCGGTCGCGACCGCGCCGGCGGCCAGCACGACGCCGGCCATCCCGATCGCCTGCCACAGGCTCTTGTGCGGCTCGTCGGCGTGCCACTCCCAGCGCGCGGCCAGGCCGGCGGCCATCAGCGTCACGCCGGCGAGCGCCCCCGGCAGCCAGCCCGCCAACGGCACGGCGGCCCCGGCCAGGAAGGTCACCGTCGGCAGGGCCAGGAAGACCGGTCCGTCGGCGAAGCCCAGCGCGAAGTAGATCCCGCACAGCGCCCCCGACAGCGCCAGGGCGAGCCCCGCCGTCCGGGCCGGCAGCGGCGGCAGCACGGCCGGCACCGTCGCCGCGACGACGAGGAGCACCGCCAGCGCGACGGGATGGCGGTCGTTCGCGGCGTTGGACGCGGCCGTGCCCAGGAACGCGATGATCAGCACGGCCCACGGCCACCACGCACGGTGGGCACGGGTCAGCTCGGCCACGCTCGGATGGGTCATGTGCCGAGGCTAGAGCGCCCCGCCCGTCCCCGCGTACGACGACAGGCGCCGCCGCCGTACGCAGAACTGCGTACGCCGCAGCCGCCGCACGACGGACGCCAGGACGCCGCGAACCGGGGACGGTGGCTCCATGAACACCAACGCTCCGGTGGCCACCACCGAGAACCTCACGAAGGTCTACGGCGACCGGGTCGCCGTCGACAAGGTGACCATGACCGTGCGGCGCGGCGAGGTGTACGGCTTCCTCGGTCCCAACGGGGCCGGCAAGACGACCACGCTCCGGATGCTGCTCGGCCTGATCCGGCCCACCTCCGGCACCGCGTACGCCGACCCGTCGGTCGGCGCACTGATCGAGGGTCCGGGCTTCCACCCCTACCTGTCGGGCCGCGCGAACCTGCGCGTGCTCGCCCGGCACCGGGGCCTGACGGACGCCGAGGTCGAGCGGGTGCTCGGCCGGGTCGACCTGGCCGGCCGCGGCGACGACAAGTTCAAGGGGTACTCGCTCGGCATGAAGCAGCGCCTCGGCGTCGCCGCCGCGCTGATGGGCGATCCCGAGCTGATCGTCCTCGACGAGCCGACCAACGGGCTCGACCCCGCAGGCATGGCCGACATGCGCGCCCTGGTCGTCGACCTGGCCCGCGAGGGCCGCACGGTGCTGCTGTCGAGCCACCTGCTCGCCGAGGTGCAGGAGATCTGCCACCGGGTCGGCGTCATCAACGACGGCCGGCTGCTGCGCGAGTCGACGGTCGCCGAGCTGCGCGGCGGTGTCTCCCTCCGCATCCGCGCCACGCCGGAGCCGGAGGCGCTCGCGGTCGCGATGCGCCTGGCCGGCGACGACGGCGTCCGGCGCGAGTCCGACGGCGCCCTGCTGCTCTCGCTGCCCGCCGAGCGCGCCCCGGACGTCGCCCGCGCACTCGTCGCGGCCGGCGCCGACGTCCACGAGATCACCGCTGCCGAGCGCAGCCTCGAGGAGGTCTTCTTCGAGATGACCTCCACCCACCCCCACCAGGAGGTACCGGCATGAGCACCCTGACCGCCACCACGCGCAGCACGCGCGCCGAGCTGATGCGGCTGCGGGCCTGGCCTGCCGTGTGGATCACGCTGGGCGCCTGGCTGCTGCTGAGCATCATGTTCGGCTACCTGTTCACCTACCTGTCGTACACGAGCGGCGACGCGAGCTTCGCCGACGAGGGCACGACCCAGGCCGAGCAGCTGGCCCGGATGCTGCCGGACGCGGTGCCCGACGTCTTCCTGCAGGGCATGCCGATGTTCGGCGGTGCGCTGATGATGGTGCTCGGCGCGCTCGTGGCCGGGAACGGCTACGGCTGGGGCACCTGGAAGACCCTCTTCGCGCAGGGCGTGCGCCGTACCCCGGCGCTGCTGGGCTCGGTCACGGCGCTGACCGCGGTCGTGCTGACCACGCTCGTCGTGACCCTCGGCCTCGACCTCGGCATCTCGCTGATCATCACCGCGAGCGAGAACCAGGACGTCGTGATGCCGTCGTTCGGCTCGGTCACCGAGGCGTTCGGCGCCGGCTTCCTGGTGCTGGAGATGTGGGCGCTGCTGGGCTTCCTGCTCGGGACGCTCGCCCGTGGGCCCGCGCTCTCGGTCGGTCTCGGCCTGGTCTGGGCGCTGGTCGTGGAGAACCTGCTGCGGGGTGTGGGCCAGCTGCTCGGCTGGGTCGAGAGCCTCACCGAGGTGCTGCCCGGCACGTCGGCCGGCTCGCTGATCGGGGGGATCGTCGGCGTGGGCGCCGGCGACGGGACGCCCGGCGTGCTCGACACCGTGCCTGTCGGGCGCGCGGCGATCACCGTCGCGGTCTACCTGGTGCTCGCGGTGGCGGGCAGCGTGCTGCTGGTGCGCCGACGGGACGTCGCCTAGCTCGCGAGCGAGATCTCCAGCCGGGGCTGCTGCTCCAGCGTCGTGTGCACCGGGCACCGGTGCGCGGCGCGGAGCAGCGCCTCGGCCTGCTCGGCGCTCACCTCGGGCCCCACGTGCACGACTGCCCGGACGACGCCCACCCGGCGCGGCCGGTTGGCCATCTCGCCGCTGACCTCGACGTGGAGGTCGTCGCTGGGGATGGCGTTGCGCAGGGCGTGGTCGACCATCGTGGCGAGCATGCAGCTGGCCACGCTGCCGAGCAGCAGCTCGACGGGCGTGAGGCCGGGTCCGCCGACCTCGACCGCGGCGGTGCCGTTGGAGACGGTGGCGGTGGCGGCGCCGGAGCGGCGCGCGGAGACGGCGTACGAGTCAGCCACGGGCGGGCTTCCTTCCGGTGAGGACGGCGTAGAGCAGGCCGAGCGCCAGCCAGACGGCGGCGACCGTCTGGGCGTGGTGGTCGGCGTAGACGATGATCGCGGCCAGGGCGAGCGCGCCGGCGACCGGGACCGCGAGGTGGAGCACCCAGCGGCGGCTCCCCCGGCGGACGACGTAGTAGCCGACGACCGAGGCGTGCAGCAGCAGGAACGCCGACAGGGCGCCGAGCGAGACGGTCGACGCGAGCAGGTCGAGGCCGGTCGGCTCGTGCGCGGCCCACACGGCGAGGACCAGCGTGACGACGGTGATCCCGGCCGTGGCGAGCACGGGGACGCCGCCGCGGCGCGACACCCGGCCGAGCACGGCGGGGAGCCGGCCCTCGCGCGCCATGGTCATCACGATCCGGCTGCCGGCGGCGATGCCGACCATCCCGGCGAAGGTCGCGCCGAGCGCCTTGGACACCCCGAGCGTGGTGGCCAGCCAGGGCGCGACCTGCTCGCGGGTGGCGTCGTAGAAGGTGGTCCCCTGCAGCGCCGGGTCGGCGGCGAGCTCGGCCGGCGAGACGGGCGTGATGAGTGCCACCAGGTAGGTCTGCACGAGGAAGAGCACGCCCGCCGCGAGCAGGCACGCGACCATCGCGCGGCCGACGAGGCGCGGCGCGCCGGCGCTCTCCTCGGCGAAGGTCGCGATGGCGTCGAAGCCCAGGAACGCCAGCGCCGCGACCGACACGGCGCCCACGACCGCCGTCACCGAGAAGCCGCCGACCCCGGTCAGCGGCGCGTGCCACGGCTGCGTCGTCCCGCTGTGCAGCAGGACGCCGAGCGCACCTGCCAGCACCACCAGCAGCACGACGGTCTCGGCGACGACGACCGCGATCGCCGCCCGCGCCAGGACCCGCGCGCCGCTGAGGTTGAGCAGGGTGGCGACCACGACCGCGGCGCCCGAGAACAGCCAGGCCGGGACGCCCGGCACGAACGAGTGCATTGCCAGGCCGGTGAAGAGGAACGCCACGCTCGGGATGAGCAGGTAGTCGAGCAGCACCATCCAGCCGGCCACGAAGCCGGTCCGCGGGCCGATCGCCGCGGTGGCGTAGGAGAACACCGAGCCGGCGCGCGGCACGACCGCCGAGAGCTGGGCGTAGGCCAGCGCGGTCAGCGTCATCACCGCCGTGGCGACGACGTAGACCGACACCACGGCGCCGTGGCTGCGCGCGAGGAGGGTGCCGAAGATGCCGACCGGCGCCGCCGGCCCGATGAAGACCAGGCCGCTGGCGACGAGGTGACGCAGGCTCAGCTCACGGCGCAGGCCTGCTCCCGAGGATTCACTCACCCCCGCCCAACGCCCCGGCGCGACGGGCTATTGCGTGACCTCAGACTCGCTTGCCGAAGCAGCGCGAGAGCGGCGCGTCCTGGTAGTAGCCGAAGCCCGGGACCTCCTCGTAGCCCGCGCTGCGGTACAGCGCGATCGCCTCGGGCTGGCGCAGACCGGTCTCCAGCACGACCAGGTCGTGCCCGGCCGCCCGGGCGCTGGCCTCGAGCGCGGCGAGCACGCGGCGCGCGAGGCCCCGTCCGCGGCGCTCCGGGACGACGTACATCCGCTTCACCTCGACCGCGCTGGTGCCGCCGAGCACGCGCACCGGGGACCGGCGCCAGGCGCCCGTCGCGACCGGGTCCGGGCCGTCGTACCCCACGAGGAAGAGGCCCTCGGGCGGATCGAAGACGGCAGGGTCGACGGGGCTCTCGTCGGGCGAGCCGTACCGCTCGACGTACTCGAGCTGCACCCGTGCCACGAGGGCCGCGGCGTCGGCGTGGAGGTAGCCGACCGGGCGCAGGTCGAAGGGGGTGTCCATGGGCGGCCTAGCGATTTCCAGCGGGTGTGACGGGCCTGTCAGACTAGAGCCATCTCTGACAGCGTCGTCAGCCTGTCCCTCCCGCATGCTGCGATGAGAAGGTGCCACCGTGACTGACGCGATCGTGATCCCCGCCGACCTCAAGCCCGCCGACGGCCGCTTCGGCGCGGGCCCCTCGAAGATCCAGACCAGCCACCTCGACGCGCTGGCCGCCACCGGCGACACCCTGATGGGGACGTCGCACCGCCAGGCGCCCGTCAAGAACGTCGTCGGGCGGGTCCGCGAGGGCCTGGCCGCGCTGTTCTCGCTGCCCGAGGGCTACGAGGTCGTGCTCGGCAACGGCGGCGCCACCGCGTTCTGGGACATCGCCACCTTCGGGCTGATCGAGAAGAAGTCGCAGCACCTGACCTTCGGCGAGTTCTCGGCCAAGTTCGCCAAGGCCGCCGAGCAGGCCCCGTGGCTCGACACCCCGTCGGTGATCAAGAGCGACCCGGGCAGCCGCCCCGACGCCGTCGCCGAGGACGGCGTCGACGTCTACGCCTGGGCCCACAACGAGACCTCGACCGCCGTGATGGCGCCCGTCGTCCGCCCGGCCGGCACCGACGGCGCCCTCGTCCTCGTCGACGCCACCTCGGGCGCCGGCGGCCTCCCGGTCGACCTGACCGAGACCGACGTCTACTACTTCGCGCCCCAGAAGTGCTTCGCCTCGGACGGCGGGCTCTGGATCGCCACGATGTCGCCCGCCGCCCTCGAGCGCGCGGCGCGCATCGGCGCCTCCGACCGGCACATCCCGGCCTTCTTCGACCTGCCGACCGCGATCGACAACTCGGCCAAGAACCAGACCTACAACACCCCGTCGGTCGCCACGCTCTTCCTCATGGCCGAGCAGCTCGACTGGATGAACGCCCAGGGCGGCCTCAAGGGCATGGTCGAGCGGACCACGGCCTCGTCCGACGCGCTCTACGGCTGGGCCGAGCGGACGTCGTACACGACGCCGTACGTGGCCGAGCCGGGCAACCGCTCGCTGGTGATCGGCACCATCGACTTCGACGAGTCGATCGACGCCGCCGAGATCGCCAAGGTGCTCCGCGCCAACGGGATCGTCGACACCGAGCCCTACCGCAAGCTGGGCCGCAACCAGCTCCGGATCGCCATGTACCCGGCGATCGACGCCGCCGACATCGAGGCGCTCACCGCGTCGATCGACTACGTCGTCGGGGCGCTCTGACCGGCACCTCGGCGGGCGCCGGCCGGACGCCGGCGACGCGGGCGTTCTACGACCGGGTCGCGGACGACTACGCCGAGCTGATCCCGGACCTGCGCCACGAGCGACCGCTCGAGCGCGGCCTGCTCGACGAGCTCGTCGCGGCCCTGCCGGCGCACCCGGCACCCGTGCTCGACGCCGGGTGCGGCACCGGGCGGATGCTCACGCACCTCGCCGAACGGGGCGTCGCACCGCTCACCGGGGTGGACCTGTCCCCCGGCATGCTCGCCCACGCCCGGCGCGGGCATCCCGGGACGCCGCTCGCCGCGGCCGACCTGCGGGCGCTCCCCCACGCGACGGCGTCACTGCGCGGGGTGCTGTGCTGGTACGCGATCATCCACAGCACCCCAGCCGAGGTCGCGACGATCGCCGGCGAGCTCGCCCGGGTCCTGGTCACCGACGGCGTCCTGCTGCTCGGCTTCCAGGCCGGACGGGGTGAGCGGGTGGTCGACGGCACCGCCTACCGCCAGCAGACGACGCTGCACGGGGTGCTCCACGAGCCCGACGAGGTCGCTGGGCTGCTGGCCGAGCGCGGCTTCGCGGTCCTCGCGACCGCCCGTCGTGCGGCGGTCGGCGGCGAGCGCCACGACCACGGCTTCGTGCTGGCCCGGCGCCGCTGAGGCGGCCTCAGGCGTAGACGTCGACCTGCGGGACCCCGAGCGCGACCATCAGGTCGCGCCGGGTGGCGCCGGTGACGGCACCGGGCGTGCTCAGCGCCTCGGCGACCGTGCGCTGCAGGTCGCGGTGCTCGGAGAAGTGCCGCAGCGCGGCGTCGCGCCACTCGTCGGCGGCCGGCCCCTCGGTGCTCGCCGGGACGGGCCGCGGCGAGCGGAGCAGCCAACCCACGCACACCAGCGTGACGGCGACCAGCAGGACGGCGGTGGTGAGCTCCATCGGCATGGTCGGCTCCTCTCGGGGCGGTCGGTGGTCCGGTGCCTGACCAACGACCTTCCGCCGAACGGGTGACGACCGCATCCCCGAAATCGGGACCAGGTCCCGACGCCGGAGCCTCTCAGAGGCGCGCGGCGATGAGCTGGTGGACGGCCTCGCCGAAGGCCACCATGCGCGCCACCTCGACCTGCGTCGGCGTCGCGCGCAGCGTCTCGAGGGCCGCGTCCACGGCGTCCTCGCGCGGCCAGCCGTAGGCGCCGGCGCTGATCAGCGGGAAGGCGATCGAGCGCGCGCCCAGCTCGTCGGCGACCTCGAGCGCCCGGCGGTAGCAGGACGTGAGGAGCGTCCGGTCGGTCTCGCCGGCGTTGCGGTTGGGGCCGACGACGTGGATCACCCAGCGCGCGCTCATCCGCCCGGCCGTCGTCCAGCCGGCGTCACCGGTCGCGAGCCCGTGGGGGAACCGGCGCCGGCAGTCGTCGAGCACCTCGGGCCCACCGGCCCGGTGGATCGCGCCGTCGACGCCGGCGCCGCCGCGCATCGCGCGGTTGGCGGCGTTGACCACGGCGTCGACGTCCTGCTGGGTGATGTCGCCCTCGACGACCTCGATGCGCATCAGTCGACCGTACGCAGCCGCACCGTGCAGGGTCCACCCTCGGTCAGGCCCTCGGCGACCCGGACGGCCTTCTTGACGGGCAGCACGAACGTCTTCTCCTCGACGCTCGGGAAGACCGACGTCCGCCAGGTGCTCGACCCGACGCTGACCTCGACCCGGACGCTGCCGAAGCCCTTGCGCGGTCCGGTCTCCTCCTCGATCGCGTCCGACACCTCGAACGGCAGGCTGACGAAGAACCAGGCCCCACCCGTCGTCTCGTCGCGCGCCTGCCAGCGCCACAGCTCGGCGGTGAACTCGTGCTCGGCCATCAGCGGCCCGCCAGCAGACGGAGCGTCGCGCGCTCCCGGTCTCCCCCACGCCGGAGCGCGGGCCGGATCGTGCGCCCCTCCTCGTAGGCGTCGACCACCCGCGGGTCGACGTACGCCGAGCGCGCCAGCGCGGGCGTGTTGCCGAGGAACTCCGCGACCTCGCGCATCGCGGCGGCGACCGCCCGCTTGCGGACGGTCGCGGACGCCTCGGTCCCCGGTGCGTCGGCGAGGGCGGTGGCGGCGAGGACGGTGCCGTGCCAGGTGCGGAAGTCCTTGGCGGTCACCTCGAGCCCGCTGACCTCGCGCACGTAGTCGTTGACGTCGTCGGAGCCCACGTCGAGCAGCCGCCGGTCCTTGCGGCGGCGCCGGCGGCGGCGGTCGAGCGCGGCGACCGCGATCTCGTCGTCGATCTCGACGTGGTGCTCGATCCCGGACTTGCCGGTGAACTCGAAGACCAGCGCCCCGGCGGAGCGTCGTACGTGGTCGCGCTCGAGGGTGGTCAGCCCGAAGGAGCCGTTCTCGGCGGCGTAGACGTCGTTGCCGACCCGGAAGCAGCCCAGGTCGAGCAGCCGGACGGCGAGCGCGCACGTCGCCGTCGGGCCGAGGTCGTCGGCAGCGAGGTCGGCCAGGACCCGCTCCCGGATCCGCGGCAGCCGTCGTCCGAGCCCGACCACGCGCTCGTGCTTCTCCTCGGCCCGGCGCGCCACCCAGGCCGGGTGGTAGAGGTACTGGCGCCGGCCCGCGTCGTCGGTGCCGACCGCCTGCAGGTGGCCGTGGGGGTGCGGGCTGATCCAGACGTCGGTCCAGGCCGGCGGGATCACCAGGTCGCGGCAGCGCTGCACGTCGTCGTCGGGCAGCCGGTCGCCGGCAGCGTCGACGTAGACGAAGCCGCGCCCGGCCCGGCGCCGGGTCCAGCCCGGCTCCTCGGGCGACGTACGACGTAGCCGTGGCATGTCAGCTCCTCCTCCGCGCGATGCCCACCCAGGCGAGCAGCGCGACCACCGCCGCAGCACCGGCCGCGGCAGCCCACGGCCACCACACGAGCTGGGCCGCCGGGTCGTCGTCGGTCGCCGGGGCCGGCTCGGCAGCACCCTCGGACGCCCCCTCGGACGGCGTCGCCTCCGGCAGCGGCAGCGCGACGCTCAGCACCTCGGCGCCCTCACCCTCGGAGCTCAGCAGCACCTCCCCGTCGGCGGCGACCGCGATCCCCTCACCCTGCCGCTGCGCGGGCAGGTCGAAGCGGGCGACCCGGTCGAGCCCGGGCCAGGTGTAGACGACGGCCTGGCCGTAGTTGCGCAGCACGACGTGCTTGCCGTCGGGGAAGAAGGCACCGTCGGTGGCGATGCCGAGCACCTCGCCGACCGGCTCGAGCCGGTTGGGGCGGTCGGGGTCGAGCTTCGCCGGCGCCGCGTAGAGACGGCCGATGAACTCCTTGGCCACGACGTAGAGGCGCCCGGTCGCGGGGTCGCTCAGCAGCGTCTCGGCGTCGTGGGGTCCGTCGGGGTAGACGAGCTCGTACGTCGGCGCGGTCACCGTCTTGTCGCCGCGGCCGTAGGGCACCCGCGCCACCGACACGTGGTCGCGGCTGGCCGCGTTGTCGCCGATGTCGCCGACCCACACCTCGCCTTCGCCGGCGGGCGCGAGGGCCTCGTGGTCGCGCGCCTCGCCCTGCCAGCGGGTGATCCCGACGGTGTCGCCGGTGCTCGTGTCGACGGTGAAGATGCGGTTGCTGTCGCCGGAGTCGTTGACCGTGACGACCACGCCGTCGCCGGCGACGAGGCCGCTCGACTCGGCGATCTGCGGGTCGGTGAACGCGAAGACCGGGTCGCCGGGGATCGGCGCGACCGCGGCGCCGGGACTGAGCAGGCCGACGGCGAAGGGCACCGGCAGCAGCAGGAAGAGCAGCTTCTCCACGCGGCTCACCGCCCTGCCAGCAGCTCCCCGAGCCGCGGGCGCACGCCCCACGCGGCGACGAGGTCGTCGTACTCGCGGGTGTCGCCGGTGTCGGCGGCCGACCCCGCGCGGACCGCGCGGAGCAGGGTGTTGCGCGGCGTGTGCTGGCTGTCGACGAACTCGATCACGTCGACCCGGTACCCCGCCCGCCGCAGGAGCAACGCCCGCAGCGCATCGGTCAGCGTGTCGGCGAAGCGCTCGCGGAGGATGCCGTCGCGCACCAGCGCGGCGTACGGCGCCGGTGCGGGCGCCGTCCGGAGCTGGGCCGCGATGTCGTGGTGGCAGCAGGGCGCGGCCAGCACGAGCGGCGCCTCCCAGGCGACCGCGCGGGCGAGCGCGTCGTCCGTCGCCGTGTCGCAGGCGTGGAGCGCGAGCACGACGTCGGGTGCCTGGTCGAGGACGGCGTCGCCGATGGTGCCGGCCACGAACGTCGCCTCGATGCCGAGCTCGCGCGCGACCGCGTTGTTGTGGTCGCGCGACTGCTCCTTGACGTCGACGCCGGTCAGCCGGACCGGCAGCCCGCGCCGCTCGCTGAGGAAGCGCTGCGCGGCGAACGTGAGGTAGCCGTTGCCGCAGCCGAGGTCGACGACGCGCAGCGGGTCGTCGGCGGTGGGCGTGCGGACCTGACCCTTGGCGACGGCGTCGGCCACGGTGTGGTCGAGGATGCGCAGGAAGTCCTCGACCTGGCGGTACTTCGCACGCCGGGTCGGCTTGACCCGCCCCTGCGCGTCGGAGAGACCGAGCACCCGCAGCACCGGGTCGTCCTCGGGCAGCAGCCGGTCCTTGGCCCGGTCGTGGCTGCGGTCGGGGTCCTGCTCGTCAGCGGCACGCGACGTCGTGTGCACGGCCGCGGCACCCTTCTTCGTCACCCGGAGGCTGAGCTGGCGCCCGGGCGTCTCGACCGTCCAGTTGCCGAACGGCTCGGTCAGCAGCGCATCGACGGCCTCCTCGGCCGGCGCCCCGGCGAGGTGGTTCGCCGTGTGCGCCTGCGTGGCGTCGTACCGGACGATCTGCAGGTGGCGCCCGGCCTTGAGGTCGACCCAGCGGAGCTCGACCCGCCGCCACGGCGGCGTCGCGGCACGACGGCGTCCCGAGGCGACCGCGCGCAGCAGCCGGTCGTCGGCCAGCAGGTCGGCGCGGACCTGCGCCAGGCCCTCGTCGAGGGTCAGGGTGCTCATCGCAGCAGCGCGGCGACGACGACGATGAGCAGCAGCGCCACCAGTGCGGCCGGGATGATCAGGCGGCGGTGACGAGGATTCACCCGACGATGGTAGTCGGTGTCACCAGTGCTCCAGCGAGGCACCGATGATCGACGCGAGGTCGTCGCCGGTGACCTCCTTGGGCGCCGTGGCGAGGAGGCGCTGCTGCTTCAGCGATCCGTCGACGAGCGCGTCGACGTCGCCCGCGCCGTACCCGACCTCGCCGAGGCCGTTGGGGATGCCGATGTCGCGCATCAGGCTCGCCACCACGTCGGGCAGCAGCCCCGGGCCGTCGGCGCCGGTGGCGGCCGGGTCGAGCAGCCGCGCGGCGCGCAGGTGCCGCTCGGGCGCGGCGTCGAAGGTGAACCGGAACGCCTCGGGCGCGGTCAGCGCGACCGCCATGCCGTGCGGGACCATCGGCTCGTCCTGGGGGTAGTCGGCCGGGCGGAAGTCCTGCACCCGGCCCGCGATCGGGTAGGCGTTGGCGTGCGGGATGTGGACGCCGGCGTTGCCGAAGCCGAGCCCGGCGAAGGTCGCGGCGAGCGCCATCTGCTCGGCGGCCTCGCTGCCGTCGCGTCCCTCGCGCGCATCGTGGACGGCGGCCCGGAAAGCCGTCGCGAGCAGGCCCAGCGCTCGCTCGGACCACAGGTCCGCGATCGGGTTCGAGCCGCAGTACGGCACCCGCTGCTCGGGCTGCTTGGCGTCGAAGTCGCCGTACCAGCGGGCGGTGTAGCTCTCGAGCGCGTGGCAGAGGATGTCCATGCCGGCCGCCGCGAGCACGCCCGGCGGCTGGGTCGCCGACAGCGCCGGGTCGACGACGGCGAGGCGGGGGCGCAGCGCCGCGTGGCTGATCCCGGTCTTCACCATGAGCGCGAGGACGTCCATCACGCAGATCGTGGTCGACTCCGCACCGGTCCCCGTCGTCGTCGGCACGGCGACCAGCGGCAGCACCGGCTGCTGCGGTGCCCGCGCCTTGCCGATGGGCGCGTTGACGTAGTCCATCAGCTCGCCGGGGTTGGTCACCAGCAGCGCGACCGCCTTGGCGGTGTCGATCGACGAGCCGCCGCCGACGGCGACGACCGCGTCGAACGGACCCTCGGCGCGCGCGAAGGCCACCGCCTCCTCGAGCGAGACGTCGGTCGGCTCGACCCGGGACCGGTCGAAGACGACGACCTGCAGGTCGCGGGCGCGCAGTCCCTCGGCCACCCGCTCGGGGTGACCGGTCGCGGCGACGCCCGGGTCGGTGACCAGCAGGACGCGGCGCGCGCCCCAGGCGCGGACGTCGTACCCGATCTCGGCGGCGGCGCCCCGCCCGAACTTCAGCGCGGGCGCGGCATAGGTGAAGACGGTCTCAGTCACCCGGCGACAGTATCGCCGGCCGCCTCGATGGCGGCGCGCACCGAGCCGTAGACCTTCAGCCGGCCGGCCGCGACATCGGCCAGCGGCACCCACGCGACGCCGTCGGTCGTCCCGCCCTCCTCGACGACGCGCGGCTCGCCCGGCCCGACCTCGGCCCGGTAGATCACGCCGATCGCGTGGAAGTCCTCGGCCCGGCCGTTGGGCGCGGTCCCGGTGAAGTGGTGGTCGAGCACGGTGAGCAGACCGGTCGCCTCGCCCTCGAGCCCGCACTCCTCCCACAGCTCGCGCCGGATCGTGTCGGTCGGCGCCTCACCGTGGTCGATGCCCCCGCCCGGCAGGTGCCAGGTGCCCGGGTCGGGCGCGAGGTCGGAGGTGCGGGTCAGCAGGATCGCGTCATCGCGGACGACGTACGCGTAGGCGGCGGTGCGCTGCCGCTGCCGGATCCGGTACGACGCCAGCGCCTCGGCCACCAGGCTCACCGTCGGCACCGTCCCGTCGAGCACCTGCGCGACCGGCTTCCACGCCGCCTCCGCCGTCGACCCGTCGACCTCGGTCACGTGCGGCTCCGGTGCGTCGGCCGGCACCCAGCCCTCGTAGACGATCCGCACCGAGTGCGCGTCGACCCGCCGTCCGCGGCGCCACGAGTCGGCGACGTGGAGCGAGTAGACGTGGGCGGTCTCGTCGACCTGGGCGTCGAGCCCGGTCTCCTCGTACACCTCGCGGACGACGGCGTCCCGCGGGTCCTCGCCGTGGTCGACCCCGCCCCCGGGCAGGGACCACAGCTCCTTGCGGGTGACCCGCTCCGAGAGCCGGGAGAGCAGGATCTGGTCGCCGCGGATGATGACGGCGTACGCCGCCAACCGCTGCACCCGCTGCCCCATCACCGTCTCCTGTCGCTCTCCCTCCACCCTAGGGGGTGCCGGGTTTATCGTCGTACCGGACATTTCGGTTGCGAAATCGCCGAATTCACGACCGTTTTGTCCGGTACGACGCTCGGCGGCGGGATTCAGGAGAACGGGGGCCGGGCGTCCTTGGCGAGCGAGCGCTTGCCCGCCCACCGCCAGATCCGCGCGGCGCGGTCCCGGTCGTCGTCGGTGACGAGGTTGCCCATCCAGCGCAGGGCGAGCGTCATCAGCAGGTCCGAGCGCATCCCGACCGGTCCGAGCGCGGGCAGCAGCCGCGGCACGGTGACCAGGCCGGCCAGGCGGCGGGCGATGGAGAACGACTCGCCGTAGTGCTCGCGCAGGACCTGCGGCCACACCACGCCGAGGTCGACGTCGGCGGAGGAGGCGAGCAGCTCGGCGACCACGCGGCCGGTCTCGAGGCCGTAGTCGATGCCCTCGCCGTTGAGCGGGTTGACGCAGGCGGCGGCGTCGCCGATGAGGGCCCAGTTGCGGCCGGCGACGTGGGAGACCGCGCCGCCCATCGGCAGCAGGGCGGACGTCGGCGCGCGCAGCTCGGAGCCTAGCCCGAACTCGGTGCGGAGCCGGTCGGCGTAGAGCTTCATGAGCGGCTTGATAGCGACGTCGGCGGGGCGCTTCGCGGTGGCGAGCGTGCCGGCGCCGAGGTTGACCTCGCCGCTGTCCTTGCCGAGGGGGAAGATCCAGCCGTAGCCGGACAGGATCTCGTCCTGCTCGCCGCGCAGCTCGAGGTGCGAGCTGATCCACGGGTCGTCGGCGCGCGTCGAGGTGACGTAGGAGCGCCCGGCGACGCCGTAGACGGTGTCGCGGTGCCACTCGCGGCCGAGCACCTTGCCGAGCGGCGACCGGACGCCGTCGGCCACGATCAGCCGTCGGCAGGTCACCACGCGCCCGTCCTTGAAGACGACGGACGCGACCCGCGCGCCGGACATCTCGACGTCCACGGCCCGGGCGCCGTCGAGCCCGGTGGCGCCGGCCTTGAGCGCCGTGGTGCGCAGGTGGTCGTCGAGCTCGGTGCGAGCGATCGCGCTGCCCCAGTCGGGCAGGTGACCGCCGGGCCAGGGCAGGTGGAGGGTCTGGCCGAAGCCGTGCGCGCGCAGGCCCTGGTTGACCGTGTGGGCCCGCACCCAGTCGCGCAGGCCGAGCCGCTCGAGCTCGCCGATCGCCCGCGGGGTGAGCCCGTCGCCGCAGGTCTTGTCGCGCGGGAAGACCGCCGCGTCGGCCAGGACGACGTCGAGCCCGGCGCGCGCGGCCCAGGTGGCCGCGGCGGAGCCGGCCGGGCCGGCGCCGACGACGAGGACGTCGGTGCTCAGCGGGGTGCTCGCGCTCATCCCCCGATTGTGTCAGGGCACCCGCCGGGGGACCGCGACGGCCCGGATGTCGAGGACACCGAACCCGTCCCATCGGGCCGTCCGACCCGCGATGATGGCGGGGTGCCGGTGCCGCGACCCTCCACGCCCCGAGGACGGGTCCTCGGGGCGCCCGAGCGCGCCGCGGTGGCGCTCGGGGTGGGGCAGGCGCTGCTGGCGGGCGCCACGATCGTCGCGCTGCTCGCGACGGCGCAGGTCGCCGACCCGGCGTACGAGGTGCGCCGCGAGCTGGCCCCGCTCGACCTGGTGATGAGCCTGATCTACGCCCCGCTGGGCGCGCTGATCGTGGTGCGCAGCCGGCACGCGGTGGGCTGGGCCTTCCTCGTCGCCGGCTGGGGGTACGGCGTCACGGCCGCCGGGATCGCCTGGTCCGTGATCGGCGTGGCACACCCGCCGCTGCCCGGCCTCGGCTGGGCCTCGCCCCTCCTCCTCACCGGCTGGACGACGGCGACCCTGGTCTCGCTGCTCGTCGTCCCGTTCCTGCTGACGCCGGGCCCGCCGCGCGGCTGGGCCCGCCGGTTCGCGATCGCCGGCGGCGCCGTGGTCGTGCTGGCGACGGCGGTCCGGGTGCTCATCCAGGTTCCGCAGGCGCCGCCGCACCCGCTCACAGGCGGCGGTGCCCTCTCGGACCTCGCGTACGACGTCGACGGGGCGCTGATCCCGATCTACTTCCTCCTCGGCCTGGCCGTCGCGGTCTGGATCGGCCACCGCCTGCGCACCGGCGACGCCGAGCAGCGCCGCGGCCTGGCGTGGCTGCTGATGTCGCTGGTCACCGTCGCCTTCGCCTACATGGTGTTCGAGATCGGCGTCAGCATCGACGGCCCGTGGTTCCCCGCGGGCACGGCACTGCTGACCACGGCCGAGGTGATGCTCGTCGGCGCCGTGTTCGTGCTGATCCGGCGCCAGCCCTCGTGGCGGGTCGACCTGGCGATCTCGCGGACGCTGGTCGGCGTCCTGCTCACCACCACCCTCGTCGCGGCGTACGTCGTCGCGGTGTGGGCGCTCGGCATGATCACGCCGATGGGCGCGGAGTCCACGGGGCTCGTGGTGGTGGCCGTGCTCGCGCTCGCCGTCCTGCCGTTGCGCGACTGGCTGCAGGGTCAGGTGGAGCGCCTCGTCTTCGGCTCCGGCGCCGACCCGTCGGCGCTCCTCGAGCGGGTCGCCCAGGCGCTCGACTCCGGGGACGCCGACAGTCCCCAGCTCGCCGGCCTGCTCGACGCGCTGCGGCGGGCGCTGCGCCTGGCCCGCGTCGAGGTCCGCCTGGACGACGTCCCGGTCGCGGTCTCCGGTCGCCACGAGCCCGACGACGCCGGGCGCACCCTCTCGCTGCCGCTGCGCCCCCGCGGCCGTGAGATCGGGACGCTGAGCGTGGTGCCGCCGCGCGGTGAGCGGCTCGACCCGCGGACCGTGCGCCTGCTGCGCCAGATCTCCGGCCTGGTCGCGGTCGCCGCCCAGCTCGACGACGCCAACCGGGCCGTCGAGGAGGCCCGGGCCCGGGTGGTCGAGGTGCGCCACGAGGAGCGGCGGCTGCTGCGCCGCGAGCTGCACGACGGCCTCGGCCCGGCGCTGTCCGGCACGGCGCTCGCGCTCGCCGCGGTGCCGACTACGTCGTCGCTCAACGCCGACGACACCGTGCTGCTGCGCCGCCTGGCCGAGGAGCTGAGCCGCCGCGCGGACGACGTCCGCCAGATGGCGCGGGTGCTGCTCCCGCCGGTGCTCGACGAGGGCCGGCTGGGCGCCGCGCTCGACCTGCTCGCCGACCGCTACTCCACGTCCCGCTTCTCGGTCTCCGTCGACGCCCCCCATGCGGACCGGCTCGACGGCATCCACCAGATCGTCGCCTACCAGGTCGCCGCCGAGGCGGTCCGCAACGCCGCCCGCCACGCCGGCGCCCGGCACTGCCGGATCCGGCTCGACCTGCCGGCCGACGGCGGCGTCCGGCTCGAGGTCGGCGACGACGGCCGGGGCATCGACGCCACGGCCGTCCCAGGCGTCGGGACGGCGTCCATGCGCGAACGCGCCGCCGAGCTGGGCGGCACCGTCGAGGTCGCCGGAGGCGACGGAAGGGGGACCTCGGTGGTCATGCTGCTGCCGTGAACGGGGCCGAGCCGATCCGGGTGCTGGTCGTCGACGACCATCCCGTGTTCCGGATCGGGATGAGCGCCCTGCTGCGCTCCCTGCCGGACGTCGAGGTGGTCGGCGAGGCCGCGGACCGGGACGAGGCACTCGCCCTGGCCGACACCCACGCGCCCCACGTGGTCCTCATGGATCTCGACCTCGGCGACGACTCCGGCGTCGAGACCACGCGCGAGCTGTGCCGGCGCGACCCGACCCTGGGCATCCTCGTGATCACCATGTTCGGCGACGACGACTCGCTGTTCGCCTCGATCCGGGCCGGGGCGCGTGGCTTCCTGCTCAAGGGCGCGTCGCCGGCCGAGGTGGAGCGGGCGGTCCGCTCGGTCGCCAACGGCGACTTCATGCTCGGCCCGCAGCTGGCCCAGCGCGGTGCGCTGTACCTGTCGGGCGCGCGCACCCGGGGCGCCGTCCCGTTCCCGGAGCTGACGGACCGCGAGCGCGAGGTCGTCGACCTGGTCGCCCGCGGCTACGACAACGCCACCATCGCGCGCCGCCTCGTGCTCAGCACCAAGACCGTGCGCAACTACGTGTACGGCGTGCTGGCCAAGCTCGACGTCCCTGATCGGGGCCAGCTCATCGTGCGCGCCCGGGAGGCCGGTCTCGGCTCCGACGGCGAGGAGGCCGACGAGACGGCCCGGGCCGGTGGCCCGGAAGGTCGTGACGGGCTGACCTGACGCCCGGGTCACCGGGTCGCCGAGTCTCGGAGCCATGAACGAGTCTCCCCTGTCCGCGGCTCCGACCGCCCCTCCGAACTCCCCGCCCCCGGCCCCGGCCCCGAGCGGTGGCTTCACTGCCTGGCCGCTGCTGATCTCGCTGAGCGGCCTGCTCGGCATCGTCGCCCTCTTCCTCGAGGGACGTCCCGACGGCAACAGCGACTTCGACTACCCGGTCACCGCCGAGGACGTGCTCGGCATCGACTACCTGCCGTACCGCCTCTCCGGTGCCATCGGCTACGTCCTCGTGCTCGTCCTGCTGGTCACCGCCGCGGTCTGGCGGCACCGCGTCGAGCGCCGCTTCCCCGGCTCGGTCGGCGCGACCGTCGTCGGCTACGGCGTGCTCGCGACCGCCGGCATCACCGCCCTGGCCTACGGCTGGCGCGGCGCCCTCGGCAACTACCTCCCGAAGGCGATGGAGGAGAACACCTACGACGCCGACGGCCTCTACAACTACTTCGTGATGACGGACTTCAGCCCGTACATCGCCTTCGTGCCGCTCCTCGCGTCGGCGTACGCGCTGGCCTGGATGGCCTTCCGCGAGCGCCTCGTCTCCCGCGGCCTGGGCGCGGCCGCCGGCCTGGTCGCCACCGCCCTCCTCGGCGCGGTCTTCGCACTCGGCGTCCCCGGCCTGCCCGCCATGATCATGCTCGCCCTGATCGTGGCCGGGATCTGGCTCGCGGTCGGCCGCAGCCCGATCACCGCGAGCCGGTCATGACCGTCCGTACCCGGTGCCGGGCCGTCGCGGCGGGCGTCATCGCGGCCGCCGCGGCGGCCGCGGCCACCGCGAACGCCGCACCGGCGAAGGCCGAGCCGAGCGGCGCCTTCCCCGACACCACGCCCCCGGAGATCCAGATCCAGATCCCGGACAGCGTGGCCGACGGCTGGTACAAGAACCCGGTCGAGGTCTGGGTCACCGCCTCCGACAACTACGGGATCGCCGACATCGACTACGAGATCACCGGGGCGCACACGGAGTCCGGGAGCACCGACTGGACCGGCTTCGCCCGGCAGATCAAGAACGAGGGCGTCACCACGCTGAAGCTCCGGGCCACCGACGGCGTCGGCAACGTGACCACCCGGACCTACGGCATCGGCATCGACCTGACCGACCCGACCGTCACGTTCGGCGGACCGGCCGCCGACGGCCGGGTGATCCGGCAGGGGGAGGCCGTCACGCTGGACTTCACCTGCGCCGACGTCCCGACCGTCGTCGTCGACTGCCGCGGCCGGGTCGGTGACCGCCCGTTCGCCGCCGGCGCCGCGGTGCCGACCGACACGCAGGGCCAGCAGGCCGTCACCGTCACCGCCATCGACCTGGTCGGCCGCTGGGTCGAGCGCCAGTTCGTCTACACCGTCGCCGAGCCGCCGCTGCAGATCAGCAGCCGGCCCAGCATCTCGGGCAGCACGGGCAGCACGGGCACGGTCCGGGTCGGCGACACCCTCACCGCGACCGGCGGCACCTTCACGCCCGCCGCCACCGGCCTGGAGTACCGCTGGAAGGTCGGCGGCCGCGACCCGGTCTCGGGCCCGACTTACGTGGTCCGGCCCGACGACGTCGGCCTGCGGGTCCGGCTCGCGGTGGTCGGGAGCCGTCCGGGGCACGCACCCACCACGGCCGACGCGGCGGACGACGCCTCGGTGGCTCTCGGCACCTACCGGGTCAGCGGACCGCCGACGGTCACCGGCACCGCCCGCGAGGGCAGCACGCTGCGGATCGCCGCGCCCGCCACCATCACCCCCGACCCGTCGTTCCGCGACAACCTGTGGACCCTCGGCGGCACCGTCGTCGAGACCGACAGCCCGGTCATCGAGCTGACCTCGGCGGACGTCGGCAAGCGGATCAGCTGCGTCCAGGCCTATCGCGGCACCGGCTACGACCGCACCGTCGTCCCCTGCCGGTTCGCCGGCGGCGCCACCTCGGTGGTCGTCACCGGCCACGCCTGGACGGTCCGCTCCCCCGCCCGCCTCGCCGGCAAGGCCAAGGTCGGCAAGAAGCTGCGCGCCGTCGCCCCGGCACTCTCGGGCCGCGCGGACCGCTACGGCTACCAGTGGCTGCGCAACGGCAAGGTGATCAAGGGCGCCACCGCGGCGGCGTACCGCCCGCGGGCCAAGGACGTGAAGGCCCGGATCAGCGTCCGGGTCACCGCGACCACCGCCCACCGGCCGGCCACCGTGTCGGTCTCCCCAGCTCAGCGCATCCGGCGCTGAACCCGGGCTCCCGGCCTGTGGGGGGCCGGGGTCCGACCTCGAGAAAAAGGGGAAGGCCCTCCCGAGCACTGCTCGGGAGGGCCTTCGTGATCTCGATCAGTTCTGGTACGAACCGAAGTCGAAGTCGTCCAGCGCCACGGCCTGGCCCTGGTTGCCGAACTCGTAGTCGTAGGACTCGTAGCCGGTGACGGCGTACGCCGCGGCGCGCGCCTCCTCGGTGGGCTCGACCCGGATGTTCCGGTACCGCTCCAGGCCGGTGCCGGCCGGGATCAGCTTGCCGATGATCACGTTCTCCTTCAGGCCGCGCAGGCTGTCGGAGCGGCCGTTGATCGCGGCGTCGGTGAGCACGCGGGTGGTCTCCTGGAAGGAGGCCGCCGAGAGCCACGACTCGGTCGCGAGCGAGGCCTTGGTGATGCCCATGAGCTCGGGACGACCCGAGGCCGGCTTGCCGCCCTCGGAGACCACGCGCCGGTTCTCCTCCTCGAAGCGCACCCGGTCGACGAGGTCGGACGGGAGCAGGTTGGTCTCGCCCGACTCGAGCACCGTGATCCGGCGCAGCATCTGCCGCACGATGATCTCGATGTGCTTGTCGTGGATCGACACGCCCTGCGACCGGTAGACCTCCTGGACCTGGTCGACGAGGTGCTGCTGCGTCTTGCGAACACCCAGGATGCGCAGCACCTCCTTCGGGTCCTCGGTGCCGGCGGTGAACTTGTCGCCGACCTCGACCCGGCCGCCGTCCTCGACGAGGAGGCGCGAGCGGCGCGACACCGGGTACTCCTTGACCTCGCTGCCGTCGTCGGGGGTGACGATGACGATGCGGGCCTTGTCGGTCTCCTCGATGGAGACGCGACCGGCGGCCTCGGAGATCTGGGCGTGACCCTTGGGGGTCCGCGCCTCGAAGAGCTCGACGACGCGGGGCAGACCCTGCGTGATGTCGTCGGCCGAGGCCACACCACCGGTGTGGAAGGTACGCATGGTCAGCTGCGTGCCGGGCTCACCGATCGACTGGGCCGCGATGATGCCGACGGCCTCGCCGATGTCGACGAGCTTGCCGGTGGCCAGCGAGCGGCCGTAGCACTTCGCGCAGGTACCGGTCCGGGCGTCGCAGGTGAGCACCGAGCGGACGGTGACCGTCTCGATGCCGGCCTCGATCAGCTCGGCGATCTTGACGTCACCGAGGTCCTCACCGGCGCCGGCGAGCACCTCACCCGTGGTCGGGTGGGTGATCTCCTTGGCCGCCGAGCGGGCGTACGCGGCGGTCTCGGCGTTCTCGTCCTTGACGACGACGCCGTTCTCGTCCTTGACGCCGATGACCTTGGGCAGGCCGCGCTCGGTGCCGCAGTCGTCCTCACGGATGATGACGTCCTGCGACACGTCGACCAGACGCCGGGTCAGGTAGCCCGAGTCGGCGGTCCGCAGCGCGGTGTCCGCCAGACCCTTGCGGGCACCGTGCGTGGAGATGAAGTACTCCAGCACGGAGAGACCCTCGCGGAAGTTGGCCTTGATCGGCCGCGGGATGATCTCGCCCTTCGGGTTGGCCACCAGACCACGCATGGCGCCGACCTGGTTGATCTGGTTGAAGTTACCCGAGGCGCCCGAGTGGACCTGGACGTAGATCGGGTTGGTCGGGTTCGCCTCGAAGGTCGCGCGCAGTGCCTTGCCGACCTCCTGGCTCGCCTTGGTCCAGATCTCGATGAGCTCCTGGCGACGCTCGTCGTCGGTGACCAGACCGCGCTCGTACTGCTTCTGGATCTTCGCCGCGTCGGCCTCGTGCTTGGACAGGATCTCGGCCTTGTTCGGCGGCGTGATGACGTCGTCGATGGAGACCGTGACACCCGAGCGGGTGGCCCAGTGGAAGCCGTTGTCCTTGAGCGCGTCCAGGGACGCCGCGACGACGACCTTGGGGTAGCGCTCGGCGAGGTCGTTGACGATGGCGCCGAGGCGCTTCTTGCCGACCTCCTCGTTGACGTACGGGTAGTCGGCAGGCAGCGCGTCGTTGAAGATCGTGCGGCCCAGCGTGGTCTCGACGAGGCTGGCCTCGCCCTGCTCGACACCCTCGAAGAAGTAGTCCTCGAGACGGATCCGGACCTTGTCCTGCAGCGTGATCTCGTTGCGGTCGTAGGCCATGATCGCCTCGGCCGGGGACGCGAAGGTGCGCAGGTGGGTCTCGCCGTCGACCTCGACCGTCGCCTCGCCACGCTCGGTGGTGAGGAAGAACAGGCCGATGATCATGTCCTGGGTCGGCATGGTCACCGGACGGCCGTCGGAAGGCTTGAGGATGTTGTTCGTCGACAGCATCAGGATCCGCGCCTCGGCCTGGGCCTCGGCGGACAGCGGCAGGTGGACCGCCATCTGGTCACCGTCGAAGTCGGCGTTGAACGCGGTGCAGACCAGCGGGTGCAGCTGGATGGCCTTGCCCTCGATCAGCTGGGGCTCGAAGGCCTGGATGCCGAGGCGGTGCAGCGTGGGCGCACGGTTGAGCAGCACGGGGTGCTCGGTGATGACCTCTTCGAGGACGTCCCACACGACCGGGCGGGCGCGCTCGACCATCCGCTTGGCGGACTTGATGTTCTGCGCGTGCGACAGGTCGACGAGGCGCTTCATCACGAACGGCTTGAACAGCTCGAGCGCCATCTGCTTGGGCAGACCGCACTGGTGCAGCTTGAGCTGCGGACCCGACACGATGACCGAGCGGCCCGAGTAGTCCACGCGCTTGCCGAGCAGGTTCTGGCGGAAGCGACCCTGCTTGCCCTTGAGCATGTCGGAGAGCGACTTCAGCGGCCGGTTGCCCGGGCCGGTGACGGGGCGACCACGACGGCCGTTGTCGAACAGCGAGTCGACGGCCTCCTGGAGCATCCGCTTCTCGTTGTTGACGATGATCTCCGGCGCACCGAGGTCGAGCAGCCGCTTGAGGCGGTTGTTCCGGTTGATGACGCGGCGGTACAGGTCGTTGAGGTCGGAGGTCGCGAAGCGGCCACCGTCGAGCTGCACCATCGGGCGCAGGTCCGGCGGGATGACCGGGACGGCGTCCAGGACCATGCCCTCGGGCTTGTTGCCCGTCTTGCGGAAGGCCTCGACGACCTTGAGCCGCTTGAGCGCGCGGACCTTGCGCTGACCCTTGCCGGTGGCGATGGTCTCGCGCAGGCTCTCGACCTCGGCCTCGAGGTCGAAGCTCTGCAGGCGCTTCTGGATCGCCGTGGCGCCCATGTGGCCCTCGAAGTACTTGCCGAACCAGTTCTTCATCTCGCGGTAGAGGATCTCGTCGCCCATGAGGTCCTGGACCTTGAGGGTCTTGAACGTGTCCCAGACCTCGTCGAGGCGGTCGAGCTCGCGCTGGGCGCGGTCGCGCAGCTGCTTGAGCTCGCGCTCGGCGCCGTCGCGCACCTTGCGGCGCTGGTCGGCCTTGGCACCCTCGGCCTCGAGCGTGGCGAGGTCGTCCTCGAGCTTCTTGGTGCGGTCCTCGAGGCCGGCGTCGCGGCGCTTCTCGATGGACTCGCGCTGGAGCTGGACCTTGCCCTCGAGCGAGGACAGGTCGCGGTGACGCGCGTCCTCGTCGACGGAGGTGATCATGTAGGCAGCGAAGTAGATGACCTTCTCGAGGTCCTTCGGCGCCAGGTCGAGCAGGTAGCCCAGGCGGCTCGGCACACCCTTGAAGTACCAGATGTGGGTCACCGGCGCGGCGAGCTCGATGTGGCCCATCCGCTCACGGCGGACCTTCGAGCGGGTCACCTCGACGCCGCAGCGCTCGCAGATGATGCCCTTGAAGCGGACCCGCTTGTACTTGCCGCAGTAGCACTCCCAGTCCCGGGTGGGACCGAAGATCTTCTCGCAGAAGAGGCCGTCACGCTCGGGCTTGAGCGTGCGGTAGTTGATGGTCTCCGGCTTCTTGACCTCGCCGTGGCTCCACGTGCGGATGTCGTCCGCGGTGGCCAGGCCGATCTGAAGCTGGTCGAAGAAGTTCACGTCGAGCACGATGGCTGCTGTCCTTCGTTAGTTCTGTGAAAGGTGAGGCTGGGGACTGAGGGCGGCGGCGCGCCGGGGCGCGCCGCCGGCACGCTCAGACTTCTTCGACGCTCGAGGGCTCGCGACGAGACAGGTCGATGCCGAGCTCCTCGGCGGCGCGGAAGACGTCTTCCTCCGCGTCCTTGAGCTGGATGGCGGAGCCGTCCTGGGACAGCACCTCCACGTTCAGGCAGAGCGACTGCATCTCCTTGACGAGAACCTTGAACGACTCCGGGATGCCCGAGTCGGGGATGTTCTCGCCCTTCACGATGGCCTCGTAGACCTTGACGCGACCGGGCACGTCGTCGGACTTGATCGTGAGGAGCTCCTGGAGGGCGTAGGCGGCGCCGTACGCCTCCATCGCCCACACCTCCATCTCGCCGAACCGCTGGCCGCCGAACTGGGCCTTACCACCCAGAGGCTGCTGCGTGATCATCGAGTACGGACCGGTCGAGCGCGCGTGGATCTTGTCGTCGACCAGGTGGTGGAGCTTGAGGATGTACATGTAGCCGACCGAGACCGGGTCCTTGAACGGCTCGCCGGAGCGACCGTCGAAGAGGCTGGCCTTGCCCGTCTCCTTCACCATGCGGACGCCGTCGCGGTTGGGCAGCGTCTGGCCGAGGAGGCCGGTGATCTCGTCCTCGCGGGCGCCGTCGAAGACCGGCGTCGCCAGCTTGGTGTTCGGCTCGGCCTGGTCGGCACCGATCGCGGTCAGGCGCTGGGCCCACTCCTCGTTCTTGAGGTCGGCGTCGATGTGCCAGCCCTGCTTGCCGAGCCAGCCCAGGTGCAGCTCGAGGATCTGGCCGATGTTCATCCGTCGCGGGACACCCAGCGGGTTGAGCACGACGTCGACCGGGGTGCCGTCCTCCATGAACGGCATGTCCTCGATGGGCAGGATCTTCGCGATGACGCCCTTGTTGCCGTGCCGGCCGGCGAGCTTGTCACCCACGGAGATCTTGCGCTTCTGCGCGACGTAGACCCGGACCAGCTGGTTGACGCCCGGCGGGAGCTCGTCGCCCTCTTCGCGGTCGAAGACGCGGACGCCGATGACCGTGCCGGACTCACCGTGCGGGACCTTCATCGAGGTGTCGCGGACCTCGCGCGCCTTCTCACCGAAGATCGCGCGGAGCAGGCGCTCCTCGGGGGTCAGCTCGGTCTCGCCCTTGGGCGTCACCTTGCCGACGAGGATGTCACCGGTGGTCACCTCGGCGCCGATCCGGATGATGCCGCGCTCGTCGAGGTCGGCGAGCATCTCCTCGCTGACGTTCGGGATGTCGCGGGTGATCTCCTCGGGCCCGAGCTTGGTGTCGCGGGCGTCGACCTCGTGCTCCTCGATGTGGATCGAGGTGAGGACGTCCTCCTGCACCAGGCGCTGGCTGAGGATGATCGCGTCCTCGTAGTTATGGCCCTCCCACGGCATGAACGCCACGAGCAGGTTGGTGCCCAGCGCCATCTCGGCCATGTCGGTGCACGGACCGTCGGCGATCGGCGAGCCGGCCTCGACCCGGTCACCGGCGAGGACCAGCGGACGCTGGTTGATGCAGGTGCCCTGGTTGGAGCGCTTGAACTTCGCGAGCCGGTACGACGAGTAGGTGCCGTCGTCGTTCATGGTCTCGACGAGGTCGGCGGAGACCTCCTTGACCACACCGGCCTTCGTGGCGGTGACGACGTCGCCGGCGTCGACCGCGGCGCGGAACTCGATGCCGGTGCCGACGATCGGGCTGTCGCTGCGGATGAGCGGGACGGCCTGACGCTGCATGTTGGCGCCCATGAGCGCGCGGTTGGCGTCGTCGTGCTCGAGGAACGGGATCAGGGCCGTCGCGACCGACACCATCTGGCGCGGCGAGACGTCCATGTAGTCGACCTCGTCGGCGATGATCTCGGAGACCTCGCCGTCGCGCTGGCGGACCAGCACCCGCTCCTCGGAGAACCGGTTGTTGGCATCGAGGCCGGCGTTGGCCTGCGCGATGACGTAGCGGTCCTCGTCGTCGGCGGTCAGGTAGTCGATCTGGTCGGTGACGACACCGTTCTCGACCTTGCGGTAGGGCGTCTCGACGAAGCCGAACGGGTTGATCCGCCCGTACGACGCGAGCGAGCCGATCAGACCGATGTTCGGGCCTTCCGGCGTCTCGATCGGGCACATCCGGCCGTAGTGCGACGGGTGGACGTCACGGACCTCCATGCCGGCGCGGTCACGGGAGAGACCACCCGGGCCGAGCGCGGAGAGGCGACGCTTGTGCGTCAGGCCCGCGATCGGGTTGGTCTGGTCCATGAACTGCGAGAGCTGCGAGGTGCCGAAGAACTCCTTCAGCGCCGCGACCACGGGACGGATGTTGATCAGGGACTGCGGCGTGATGGCCTCGACGTCCTGGGTCGTCATCCGCTCGCGGACCACGCGCTCCATGCGGGCCAGGCCGGTGCGGAGCTGGTTCTGGATCAGCTCGCCGACCGTGCGCATGCGGCGGTTGCCGAAGTGGTCGATGTCGTCCGGGCTGATCTCGATGTTGCCCTGCGGCGTCTCGAGGTGGGTCCGGTTGTCGTGCAGCGCCACGATGTAGCGGATCGTCGCGACCATGTCGGAGATCGTCATCGTCTGCTGGTCGAACGGCTGGTCCTGGCCCAGCTTCTTGTTGATCTTGTAGCGACCGACCTTGGCCAGGTCGTAGCGCTTCGGGTTGAAGTAGTAGTTCTTCAGCAGCGTCAGCGCGGCCTCGCGCGTCGGCGGCTCGCCCGGGCGCAGCTTGCGGTAGATGTCGAGCAGGGCGTCGTCGGGACCCTGCGTGTTGTCCTTCTCCTCGGTCAGCTGGATCGACTCGAACTGACGCAGGTCGGCCATGACGGCCTCGTAGTCGTACTCCTCGCCGGTGTCCTCGGCGATGGCCTGGAGGGCCTTGAGCAGGACCGTGACGTTCTGCTTGCGCTTGCGGTCGAGGCGGACGCCGACCATGTCGCGCTTGTCGATCTCGAACTCCAGCCAGGCACCGCGGCTGGGGATCATGCGGGCGGTGAAGATGTCCTTGTCGGACGTCTTGTCGGCCTGGCGCTCGAAGTAGACGCCCGGCGAGCGGACGAGCTGCGAGACGACGACACGCTCGGTGCCGTTGATCACGAAGGTGCCCTTGGGGGTCATCAGGGGGAAGTCACCCATGAAGACCGTCTGGCCCTTGATCTCACCGGTCTCGTTGTTGGTGAACTCGGCCGAGACGTAGAGGGGCGCGGAGTAGGTGAGGTCCTTCTCCTTGCACTCGTCGACCGTGTACTTGGGGTCGTAGAAGACCGGGTTCTCGAACGAGAGCGACATCGTCTCGGAGAAGTCCTCGATCGGCGAGATCTCCTCGAAGATCTCCTCGAGACCGGACTTGTCGGACGCGTCCTGGCCCTCGGCCCGACGGGCCTCGATCCGGGACTTGTGTGCCTCGTTGCCGATCAGCCAGTCGAAGCTGTCGGTCTGGAGCGAGAGGAGCTGGGGCAGCTCCATCGGCTCCTGGATCTTCGCAAACGAGATGCGGGACTTACCGGGGGTGGTGCGCGCGGCCAAGAGTTGTCCTTCGACGGGTTCGACTCTTCGAGAGCGCCCAAGCCCACCACGTCATCGGCCACCGGGCAGGCCGAAGCGCATCTGAGGGCAGGCGCAAGGAGCCACGATACACGACAGAGACGCGCTCGACAATGCCCGGCTGCGCAACCTCACACAGCCGTTGGAGCGGTCCCGTCTGGCACGGGTGGAACCGGTGCGCCGATCATGCTCGGCCCGCCTGCGAAGGTCAAGCGGCCTCGCCGTCGCACGCCACCATCGGGTGCGTCACCCTGCGGGGCCGGGGCCGCGCCCGGCGCGGTCACAGCTTGTCGCAGGAGGCGTCGGTGCACAGGTTGTCGAGCTGCCAGCGGTCGGCGCTGCCGTCGGCACGCACCAGCACGAAGGTCGCCCACATCTGGAGGACGAACGGCTTGCCGCCGTCCTTGGTGACGTACTGGTCGACGTAGACCACGACCGTGGCCCGGTCCCCTGCCGGGTCGACCCGGGTCAGCGCCGTCCCCGTCGCCTTGGCGTCGACGACGATCTTCTGGGACTCGGCCTCCTTGGTGATCTCGGGCCAGGCCCGGGCCTGCTTGTCGGCGAGCGTGGTGGTCATGTAGCCGCGGTGCCGGTCGAGGTCGGCGGCCATCGTGGTGTGGTTGTACGACAGCACCGGCGCGACCATCTGCTCGGCCGCGCCCTCGGCGGAGACCGCCGCCCGCTCGGCGCGGGCGTTGCGCTCCGAGACGGCCTTGGCCGTGTCGTCGCCGAGCGCCCCCGGCATGAGGAGGACGACGACGGCGAGCACCAGCGCCAGCAGCGCGGCGACGCCGACGGCGATCAGCGCGGTGGTCGACGGACCGGTGCCGGCGGGGCGGGGCGCGGACTCGGGCTCCGGCTCAGGCTCCGGCTCGGCCGCGGGCTCAGGCTGGGGCTCGGTCTCGGGCTCGGTCTCGGCGGCGCGCTCGGCGGCCAGCTCCGCGTCGTACGCGGCCCGGCGCTCGGGGTCGAGCAGCACCCCGGCGGCGTCGTTGTAGGCCCGGAACCGGCGCTCGGTCGGGTCGAGGTCGGCGATCGCACGCTTCCAGGCCGCCCGGATCTCGTCGGTGCCGGCGCTCTCGTCGACGTCGAGCAGGTCGTAGAGGTTGGTGCTCATCACTGACCCGCCGTTCCGGTCGGGCTGCCGGTCGGGCTGCCGGTCGGGCTGCCGGTCGGCGTCCCGGTCGGGCTCGGCGCCCCGGAGGGCACCCCACCCTCGGGGATCGAGGCCTCGCCGAACGAGGGCAGCTCGTCGTCGACGTCGTCGAGGTCGTCGACCAGCCAGCGGCCGCCCTGCTTGACCAGCGAGACCTCGTAGCGGAAGCGCAGCGGCTCGAACGGGATCCGCTCCCCCGCCTTCTTCGGGTCCGGGTAGGAGAAGGCGACGATGCCGGCGACGAGCACCTCGGCCGAGTCGCTGTCGATCGACGCGATCCCGACCGCGTACGGCGTGCCGGTGCGGTCGATCTGGGTCTGCTTGACGGTCTCCTCGGCGTAGCCGACGTTCTTGTCGAAGACGGTGCGGAACTTGGCCGTCATCAGCCCGCCGACCGCGGCGTACTCGGGCATCTTGCCGGCCCCGTCGAGCAGCGCGGGTCCGTAGGTGTTGAACCGCTGGACGAAGGTGCGGGCCGCGGCGAGCGCCTTCTCGCGCTGGGCGGACTCGTCGGTCGGGGGGTGGCGCAGGGCGCCGAGGTCGCCGTCGGCCTTGTCGACGACCACCCAGGCGGTGACGCCGAGCGAGGCGACGAGGACGCCGAGCAGGACCGCCAGGACGGTCCAGCGAAGCGTGGCGCGGGGCGGGGCGGACCTCACCGGGTCGCGGTCGAGTCGAGCATCGGTTGGACGTACAGCCACTTCCACGAGTCCTCTCCCAGCGACGGCGGCGCCACGGTACCCCGGGAGGTGGTGGACGGCGCGGGCGCACCCCAGCTCAACTGGCCCGACGTCGTGTCGTAGCTGGCGACGACCGGGGAGGTCCCGTTGACGTCAGGTACGGCGCGCGGCAGGTTCTGGGTGCCGCGCGGGTTGCTCTTCTTGGCCGGCTCGGTGCAGCCGACGTCGGGCATCGGCGGGTTCTCGAAGCGGTCGGAGGGGCTCTTGCGCTTCTTGGTGTAGCCGGCGTAGCAGGGCGTGCTGTCGGGCGCGAGGACCAGGCCGAAGTGGGCGTCCCAGAAGCCGTTGGGGCTCTTGCCGACCGTCACGAAGCCGCCGACGACGGCGTAGGGGTAGACCACGAGCAGCTGCTTGATCGCGGGGATGTGCTTGACCACGACCCGGCCGGTGGCGACCAGGTTGGCCAGCAGCTCGCTGAGCTCGACGCCGTTCTGCTCGAGGAAGGTGCGCAGCTGGGTGGCCGCGACCGAGCCGGAGTCGATCACCTTGCGCAGCTGCGGGTCGGCGCCGGCCAGCGCGCCGCTGAACAGCGAGAGCTGGCTGGCGAAGGTGCGCAGCGAGGTCTCGGTGGCCAGCTGGCCCTTGAGGACGGTGTTGCTGTCCTTGATCAGCGCGGAGGTGATGTCGAAGTTGTCGTTGGCGGTCTCGATGAACGAGTTGCCGGTGTCGATGATCTTCTGCAGGTCGGGGCCGGTGCCGCCGAACGCCTTGCCGAGCTCCTCGACCGTGGTCCGCAGCGCGTCCCGGTCGACGCTGGCGACCGTCGCGGACAGGTCGCCGAGCAGCTTCTCGGTGGCGATCGGCGTGGCGACGTCGTCGAGCTGGGAGCCGTCCTCGAGGTAGGGACCCTTGTCGGTCTGCGGCTGCAGCTCGACGTACTGCTCGCCGACGGCGGAGCGGTTGCCGACCAGCGCGATGCTGTCGCGCGGGATCTTGTCCCACTTCTTCTCGATCTCGAGCTGGACGTCGACGCCCTTGTCGGTGAGCACCAGGTCGCCGACGGTGCCGATGCCGACGCCGCGGTAGGTCACCTCGGCACCGGTGAAGATGCCGCCGGACTGCGGGTAGTGCGCGGTGACCGTGTAGGAGCGGTCGATCACGAGCCGGTCGAGCTTGGCGTAGCGGGCTCCGACGAACGAGACGCCGAGCAGCGTGATGATCGCGAAGATCACCAGCTGGATGCGGGTACGACGGGTGATCATCGGGTCGTCCCCCCTGTCGTGCCGGGGTCACCGGGCGCGGCGACGAGCGGTCCGGCGAAGGCCCGGAGCAGGTTGGCGTCGTAGGCGTCGTCGAACTCCGCCCACATCCGGTCGGCCTGGCTGTCGCCGCCCGGCGCGGGCCGGCCGAGGCCGCCGCCCTTGAGCACGTTGTCGAGCAGCTGGCTGAGCGGGTCGGTACCGGCGCCGGCCTTGTTGCCGCTCGTCCCGCCCGGCTTGTTGCCGACCAGGCCGCACAGCAGCTTGACCGCCGCGCAGACGTTGTCGAAGAGGTACTTCGGGAGCTGGCGGCAGGCGTCGATGTTGACCGGCGTGCGCAGGCACCCCTGGAGCGTCTGGAAGACGCCGTTGCAGAGGTTCTTGAGGTTGATCAGCTGGTCGAGCGGGCTGTCGGGCAGCAGGTTGATCGGGATGCACGGGAGGTCCGGCAGCGCGAGGTTGTTGAAGTCGAGCTGCAGGTCGATGGACAGGTTGACGTAGTCGCCCATGTGCAGGTTCTCGGCGACGCGCGGGTCGCGGCCCACGGCCTCGTCGATGAACGGGTAGGTCAGGAAGGTGCTGAAGCCCTTGACGAAGTCGTCGCCGGCCTTGGCCAGCTGGGTGAGCACCGGGTCGAGCGACTTGAGCGAGTCGACGGTGGTGGCCTGCGTGGTCTGGATGACGCGCACGCCGACGTCGCTGAGCTTGGTCAGCCCGTCGAGCATGGCGACGAGGTCCTCACGCTGGGAGTCGAGCGAGTCGAGGGCGCTGGGCAGCTCGTCGAGAGCGCTGTCGATGCTCTTCTGGTGCTTGCGCGCGGCGAGCGCGAGCCGGTTGACCGACTCGATCGCGCGGACGATGTCCTGCTTGCGCCCGTCGAGCTGGCCCATCAGCGAGGAGACCTGGGTGAGCACCGACTTCGCGGAGCCCTCGCGGCCCTCGAGCGCCAGGTTGAGCTCGGTCGAGATGGTCTTGAGCTGGGCGACGCCGCCGCCGTTGAGCACCAGGCTCAGCGCGCTGAGCACGTCCTCGACCTCGGGGTTGTGGCCGCCGTCGGCGATCACGTCGCCGTCGGAGAGCCGGCCCTGGGCCCCGGACGCCGGCGCGGCGAGCGAGACGAACTTCTCGCCGAGCAGGCTGGTCTGCCGGATCGTGGCGACCGGGTTGTCAGGCAGGTCGACGTCCTTGCGGAGCTCGAGCTCGACCACGGCCTCGTAGCCGTCGAGCTTGACGGCGGTCACCTGGCCGACCGCGACGTCGTTGACCTTGACCGACGACTTCGGCACCAGGTCGAGGACGTCGGGGAAGCGCACCTTGACGTGGATCGGGTCCTTGCCGGTGTCGGCACCGCCGGGCAGCGGCAGCGCGTAGACGTCGAAGCTGCAGCCGGTGAGCAGCAGCAGGCCGGCCCCGAGGGCCGCGACGGCGCGGGCCGGGCGGCTCAGGCGCGAGCGCAGACGGTTCGTCATCGGTCCACCTCGACCAGTCCGCTGAGGGTGGGGTCGTACGGCTTGCCGGTCCACGAGCCCGCGGCGAACGGCGCATTGCGCGGCAGCAGCGTGCCGACCAGCTTGCACAGGTCGCCCTTCTTGTCGACGCCCGCGATCAGGGCGCACACCACGTCGCCGGGCCGGGAGGTCAGCTCGTGGAGGAGGTTGCCCAGGTTGGCGTTGGTGTCGAGCGTGCCGTCCTTGGGGTTGTAGGTGTGGTAGAGGTTCGTCAGCGCGAGCGGACCGGCCTCGAGCAGCTCGTCGAGCGCGGCGCGCTGGCGCACGAGCACCTTGGCGACCCGGTTGACGTCCTTGATGTTGCGACCGAGGACGGCCCGGTTGTCCTTGACGAAGGTGGCGACCTCGCTGAGCGCCGTCCCGAGGTTGCCCAGGGCGGTGGTCAGCTCCTGGCGCTCGTCGGCGAGCAGGCTGGAGACGTCGCCGAGGGACTTGTTGAAGTCGCGCACGGTGGTGTCGTTGTCGGCCAGCGTCTTGATGAACGACTCGAGCTGGGCCGTCGACTCGAAGAGCTCGTCCTTGTTGTTGTCGAGCGTCTCGCTGAGCCGGCCGAAGTCCTTGATCGTCTGGTTGAAGTTGGCGCCCTGGCCGCCGAAGTTGCGCGCGGTCTGCTCCAGCAGGTCGGTCAGCGCGCCCTCGCGGTTGGCCCCCTCGGGACCCAGCGCGACGGTCAGCTTGTCGATGCTCGAGTAGATCTCGTCGAGCTCGAGCGGGACGGCGGTCTTGGCGGTCTCGATGACGGTGTTGTCGGCCATCTCGTCGTCGCCCTTGTCGAAGGCGGGCGAGAGCTGGATGTAGCGGTCGCCGACCACCGACGGCGAGACGATCACGGCGTCGGCGTCGGCGGGGACCTTCACGTCGGAGTCGTAGGTCATCACGACCTTGACCTTGGTGCCCTCGGGGGTCACCGACTCGACCTGGCCGACCGGGACGCCGAGCACCCGGACGTCGCTGCCCTCGTAGACCGAGACGGCCCGGGGGAAGTACGCGGTGACGGTCTTGTGGTCGCCCGAGCCGCCCACCATCCACACCACGCCCGCGACGACGAGGAGTCCGATGACGGCCAGCGGGAGCCAGCGGCGCAGCCCGGTCATCCGACCTTCACCGTCCCCGGCAGCGGCGGCAGGTTGAAGATGTAGGTGTCGAACCACGGCCCGTTGCCGAGCGTGCTCGCGAAGACCCGGTAGAAGGGCGCCATCGTCGCGATCGAGTCCTCGAGGTTGTTCTCGTTCTTCTTGATCACCTGGAGCACCGAGTCGAGGTGGTCGAGCGCCGGCTTGAGGTCGGCCCGGCTCTCGCGGATCAGCCCGGTGAGCTTGGTGCTGAGCGTCGAGGTCGACACCAGCAGCCGATGGATCTGCTCCTTGCGCTGGAGCAGCGCCTGGAAGAGCGTGTCGGCGTCGGCCATCAGCGCGACGATGTCGTCGTCGCGCGAGTCGAGCACGGTGGAGACCCGGTGCAGGTTCTGCAGCAGCGAGCCGATCTCCTTGTCGCGCGAGGCGACCGTGTCGGCCAGCGCCGAGAGGCCGGAGAGCGCCTTGCGGAAGTCCTCGGGCGTGTTGCGGGTCAGGTCGGCCAGCGTGGTCAGCGACGCCGCCAGCTGGTCGGTGTCGATGTCGGCGGAGGTCTCGGCCAGGCCGGTGAAGGCGTCGACGACGTCGTAGGGCGAGCTGGTCCGCTCGACCGGGATCGTGGTGCCCTCGGCGAGCTGGCCGCTGCCGGCCGGCTCGAGCGAGAGGAACATCGAGCCGAGGATCGTCTTGACCTTGATGTCGGCCCGGGTCTCGTCGCCGAACGGGGTGTCGGGCTTGATCTTGAAGCCGACCTTGACCGAGTTGCCGTCGAGGTCCATCGAGGTCACCTGGCCGACGCGCACGCCGGCGATCCGGACCTCGTCCTTGACCTTGAGCCCGCCCGCCTCGGAGAACGACGCGTAGTAGGTGTCGCCGCCGCCGATCAGCGGCAGGTCCTGGGCGCGCAGCGCGGCGACCAGGCCGAGCACCAGCACGGCGATGCTGACGGCACCGACGACGACGGGGTTGCGCTCGCGGAACGGCTTCATCAGCGCGCCACCTCTCGCTCGAGGTGGCAGCGGTCGGCCGAGACCGGGTAGCCGACCGGCGGGAGCGGCTTCTTCGCGCCCGGCAGCGTGATCGTGGCCTGGAAGTTGCAGAGGTAGAAGTTGAACCAGGAGCCGTAGGTCGCCGTCCGGCCGATCTTGGTCAGCTTGATCGGCAGCACCTGCAGGGAGCGGTCGATCTCCTTGCGGTTGCGGTCGAGGTTGCCGGCGAGCTTGCGCAGCTCCTTGATGTCCTTGACGAACGGGTCCTTGATGTCGGTGACCAGGGCCGCCGTCTGCACGGACAGGTCGGAGATCGAGTCGAGCGAGGCGAGGATCGCCTCGCGGTCGTCGTTGAGGCCGCCGACGAGCGAGCGGAAGCTGTCGATGAGGCGGGTGAGCTGCTTGTCGCGGTCGGCGACGTGGCCCAGGACGTAGTCGAGGTTGTCGATCAGGTCGCCGATCACCTGGTCGCGGTCGGCCAGCGTCTGGGTGACCGACGCGGTGCTCGACAGCAGGCTCTCGACGGTGCCGCCCTCGCCCTGGAAGACCTGGACGATCTCGTAGGAGAGCTTGTTGATGTCGTCGGGCGAGAGCGCCTGGAAGAGCGGCTTGAAGCCGTTGAAGAGGACGGTCAGGTCGAGCGCGGGCTCGGTGTGGTCCATGGCGATGGTCTTGCCCTCGGCGATCCGGCCGCCGCCGGTGCCCTCCTGGGTCAGCGAGATGTAGCGCTGGCCGATCAGGTTGCGGTAGCGGATGCGGGCGTGGGTCGCGCCGTCGATGACGGTGTCGGAGTCGACCTTGAAGGTCACCCGCGCCCGGTTCGCGCCCTTGACCTCGATGCCCTCGACCGTGCCGACCTTGACGCCCGCGATGCGGACGTCGTCGCCCTTGTTGACGCCGGTGGCGTCGGTGAAGTCGGCCGAGTACTGCTTCGTGCTGCCGAAGGACAGGTTGCCGATGGTGATGATGAGGACGCCGGTCGCGAGCGCGGTGGTGACCATGAAGATCACCAGCCGGACCAGCGCGCCGCCGGTCTGCTTGTCGAGGCCGCGGATCATCGGCGCCCACCCCCCTGGGCCAGGAGCGGGCCGGCGAGCAGGACGTTGAGGTCGGAGCCCGTGCCCTCGCCGTACTCGGCGTCGAGGGCGCCGCGCAGGGCGGTGACGTCGTCGGGGGTGCCGCGGTAGCCGGGAGCCGGGCGCAGGTTGCCCTTGCCGGTGTTGCCGTTGATGCCGTCGTTGAGGTGCGGCAGCGGGCCGTGCGGGTTCTCCTGGCTCCACGGCGGGTTGGGCAGGCCGAGGCAGTCGGGACCGCGGTCGTCGCCGAAGATCGGCGTGTCCTTGTCGGTGTACTTGCGCGGCTGGTCCTGCAGCGTCTCGAGCACGATGTGCAGCTGGTAGCCGCGGAACGCCTGGGCGAGCCGGCCCTGGACGACGGTGATCGCCTGCGCCATGCACGGGATCTCGGGGGCGTAGCGGGCCACCGCGCGCAGGATCGGCGTGCTCAGCCGGCCGGCCTCCTCGAGCCGCTCGGCGTTGGCGTCGAGGAACGAGCGCGCGGTGTCGGAGAACGTCCGGACGTCGCGCAGGGTCGCGCGCAGCGAGGCCTCGCGCTCCTCGATGGTGCCGGTGGTCTTGACGGTGTCGTCGAGGATCTGGGCCACCTGGGGAAGGATGTCGGCGTAGGTGTCGGAGACGTCGGCGGTGAGCTTGAGGTCCTCGAGCAGCGCCGGGATCTGCGGGTTGAGCCGCTTGAGGTAGGAGTCGAGCACCTCGAGGTTCTTGCCGAGCTGCTCGCCGCGGCCCTCGAGCGCCGTCGCCAGCGCGGTCAGCGTCATGTTGAGGTCGGCCGGGCGCACCGCCTCGAGCAGCGGGTAGAGGTCGGAGAGCACCTCCTCGAGCTCGGTGCTCACCACCGTGTGCTCGATGGTCGCGCCGGCCCGGATGGTGCCGGACGGGCCGCTGTCGGGGATGACGAGCGAGACGTACTTCTCGCCGAAGAGCGTCTTGGGCACGATCGAGCCGGTCACGTTGGCCGGGACCACACCGATCTTGTCGGGGTAGATGCCGAGCGTGATCTTCGCCCCGCCCGCGTCGCCGGACTCGGCGGCGAGCACCTCGCCCACGATCACGCCGCGCACCTTGACGTCGGCCCGGTTGGGCAGCTGGAGACCGATGTTGGTGGTCTCGAGGGTGACCTTGTCGTAGCTCGTGAACTTCTTGGTGAAGGTCGCGTAGGTCAGCCAGACGCCGACCAGCAGCAGGCACACGAAGACGACGCCGAGCGCGCGGTGCGCGGACAGGATGCGGTTCATCGTCGCCTCACCCCGCCAGCCGGACGGTCGTGGAGGCACCCCAGATGGCCATCGACAGGAAGAGGTCGATCACGTTGATCGCCACGATGCTCGTCCGCACCGCGCGACCCACGGCCACGCCCACCCCGGCCGGGCCGCCGGAGGCGGTGTAGCCGTGGTAGCAGTGGATGAGGATGACGACCACAGCGAAGACCAGCACCTTGCCGAAGGACCACAGCACGTCGCCGGGTGGCAGGAACTGGTTGAAGTAGTGGTCGTAGGTGCCGGACGACTGCCCGTAGAACTGGGTGACCACCAGCCGGCTCGCGACGTAGGACGACAGCAGGCCCACGACGTACAGGGGGACGATGGCGATCAGGCCGCCGATCACCCGCGTGGTGACCAGGAACTGCATCGACGGGATCGCCATCACCTCGACGGCGTCGATCTCCTCGGAGATCCGCATGGCGCCGAGCTGGGCGGTGAAGCCGCAGCCGACCGTTGCCGCGAGCGCGATGCCGGCGACCAGCGGCGCGATCTCGCGGGTGTTGAAGTAGGCGGAGACGAAGCCGGAGAAGGCCGCCGTCCCGAGCTGGTTGAGCGCGGCGTAGCCGGAGAGCCCGACCTGGGCGCCGGTGAAGAACGTCATGCCGATGATGACGCCGACCGTGCCGCCGATGACCGCGAGCGCACCCGAGCCGAGGGTGACCTCGGCGAGGATGCGCAGGATCTCGCGCGGGTAGCGCTTGACCGACCGGGGCAGCGCGAGGAGGACCTTGAGGTAGAAGGACAGCTCGTGGCCGAGGTTGTCCAGGCCCTTCATCGGCCGGTCGTAGATCGCCTTGATGTTCGCCATGTCGTCGCTAACCCGTCTTCGGGGGCACGACCTGCAGGTAGATCGTGCTCAGGGTGAAGTTGACGACGAACAGGAGGAGGAAGGTGATGACGACCGACTCGTTGACCGCGTCGCCGACACCCTTCGGGCCGCCGGCGGCGTTCATGCCCTTGTAGGCGGCCACGATCGCGGCGATCAGGCCGAAGACGAGCGCCTTGATCATGCCGATCCAGACGTCCGGCAGCTGGGCGAGCGCGGTGAAGCTCGCGAGGTACGCGCCCGGCGTACCGTCTTGGAGGATGACGTTGAAGACGTAGCCGCCGGCCACGCCGACGACGCTCACCATGCCGTTGAGGAAGACCGCGACGAGCATGCAGGCGAGCACCCGGGGCACGACGAGCCGCTGGATCGGGTCGATGCCCAGCACCATCATCGCGTCGAGCTCTTCGCGGATCTTGCGCGCGCCGAGGTCGGCCGCGATCGCCGAGCCGCCGGCGCCCGCGATCAGCAGCGCCGTCGCGATCGGCCCGGCCTGCTGGATGACCGCCAGCACCGACGCCGAGCCGGTGAACGACTGGGCGCCGAACTGCTTGATCAGGCCACCGACCTGCAGCGCGATGACCGCGCCGAACGGGATGGCGACCAGCGCCGTCGGGATGATCGTGACCGAGGCGATGAACCAGGCCTGCTGGATGAACTCCCGCGTCTGGAAGGGTCGCCGGAAGAGCCCGCGACCGACGTCGAGCGCGAAGGCGAAGAGCTTGCCCGCCGTACCGAGTGGGGCGATGACACGTGCAGCGGTCAGCGACACCTACCGCCCCTTTCCGTACTGATCCCGGTCTCCTCGTCTCGTTCTTCGCTGCGCCCGCGCCGGCCGGCTCAGCTCTGCTGCTGCCCCGCGGCGTGCTCGGCCTCGCGCGTGAACGAGCCCGGCGGCGGCGTGATGCCGTTGGCCCGGCACCAGGCACCCGGCTCGGCCTGCGCCCGGCGCGGGATGCCGTTGGAGGGCTCCATCTGGAGCGGGATCGGCGGCAGCGGCGGCAGGTCCATGTCCTTCTCGGCCTCCAGCTGGTCGGCGTCCTTCTCCTCCGACATGCCGATCGGCCCGATCGTCTGCGCGTTGAGGAACTGGCGCACGACGGGCTCGTCCGAGGACAGCAGCATCTCGCGCGGCCCGTACATCGCCAGGTGCTTGTGGTAGAGCAGACCGATCTGGTCCGGCACCACCCGCACGCTGTGGATGTCGTGGGTGACGATGAGGAAGGTCGCGTCGATCTGCGCGTTGAGGTCGACGAAGAGCTGGTTGATGAACGACGTGCGCACCGGGTCGAGGCCCGAGTCGGGCTCGTCGATCAGCAGGATCTCGGGGTCGAGCACCAGCGCGCGGGCCAGCCCGGCCCGCTTGCGCATGCCGCCGGAGATCTCACCGGGCAGCTTGTCCTCGGCGCCGAGCAGACCGACCATGTCCATCTTCTCCATGACGATGTCACGGATCTCGGACTCGGACTTCTTGGTGTGCTCGCGCAGCGGGAAGGCGACGTTGTCGAACAGGTTCATCGAGCCGAACATCGCGCCGTCCTGGAACAGCACGCCGAACAGCTTGCGGATCTCGTAGAGCTCCTTCTCGGAGCACGAGGCGATGTCGGTGCCCTCGATCACGATCGAGCCCTCGTCGGGCTTGATCAGGCCGATGAGCGCCTTGAGGAAGACGGACTTGCCAGTACCCGACGGGCCCAGCATCACCGAGATCTCGCCCGCAGGCAGGGTCAGCGACACACCCTTCCAGATGAGCTGCTTCCCGAACTGCTTCGTCAGGTTCGTCACCTGTACGTCGACGCCCATGATTGACCTCTCCCTCGTCCGCTCGCGGCCCGCAGGCTGCGTAGGAACAACGCAGCCACGTGGCGCACGTTACGCGGCATCCGTGGCATGCGTCACGCCTACCCGACCATCGAGACCCGCAAAGTACTGACGAGTAGCTCTAGCGTCCAACTCGCGAGTAGTGCTAGCCGGTCTCCCCCCGCGAAGTGCGCCGGTTGCGGGCGCGAGGTGCGCCGGTTGCGGGCGCGAAGTGGGTGACTTGCGGGGTCGAGGTGCGCGTTGCCGGATCGGCTCCGCACCTCGACCCCGCAACCGGCGTACTTCGGACCCGCAACCCGCGCACTTCGCGGCAAAAAACAGCACGAGGCGGATCCCCGGAGGGATCCGCCTCGTGCCTGCGATGCTGTCCGGCCGCCTACGCCGCCCCGGAGGGGGCGAGGTGACCGGAGGAGATCACTTGAGGGTGACGGTGGCGCCGGCGCCCTCGAGCGCCTCCTTGGCCTTGTCAGCGGCCTCCTTGTTGACCTTCTCGAGGATCGCCTTCGGGGCGCCCTCGACGAGGTCCTTGGCCTCCTTGAGACCGAGGGAGGTCAGCGCGCGGACCTCCTTGATGACGTTGATCTTCTTGTCACCAGCGGCCTCGAGGATGACGTCGAACTCGTCCTGGGCAGCGGCCTCCTCGGCACCGCCCGCGGCACCGCCGGCGGCGGGAGCGGCGGCAACGGCGACCGGGGCGGCGGCGGTGACGCCGAAGGTCTCCTCGAACTGCTTCACGAACTCGGAGAGCTCGATGAGGGTCATCTCCTTGAACGCGTCGAGGAGCTCGTCGGTGGTGAGCTTCGCCATGGTGGCGTCTCCTTCTTGGTGCTTGTGGCCCGCGGACGCGGACCGGGTTTCAGGTGGTGGTACGTCGGCCTGGAATCAGGCGTCGGCGGAGTCGGCGGCCTCGTCGGCGGCAGCCTCGGGGGCCTCGGGGGCCTCCTCGGCGGCGGCCTCGTCGGCAGCCGGGGTCTCCTCGGCAGCGGCCGGCGTACCGGCACCACCTGCGAGGATCGAGGGGTCCTCCTGGGCCTTCGCCTCCAGGGCACCGGCGAGCCGGGCAGCCTGGGCGAGCGGGGCGTTGAGGAGGTAGACGGCCTGGCTGAGCGAAGCGAGCATCGCGCCCGCCAGCTTGCCCAGGAGCACCTCGCGCGACTCGAGATCGGCCAGCTTGGCGATCTCCTTCGCGTCGAGGAGGTTGCCGTCCAGAACGCCACCCTTGATCACGAGGGTGGGGTTCGCCTTGGCAAAGTCACGCAGGCCCTTGGCGGCCTCGACGACGTCGCCCTTGATGAAGGCGATGGCGGTCGGGCCGGTGAGGAGCTCGTCGAAGCCCTCGATGCCCGCCTCCGTGGCGGCGAGCTTGGCCAGCGTGTTCTTGACCACGGCGTAGTTGGCGTTCGCACCGAGGGAGCGGCGAAGGTCCTGCAGCTCCTTGACGGTGAGACCGCGGTACTCGGTCAGCACAGCGCCAGCGGACTCGCTGAAGGACTCAGCGATCTCCGCGACGGCGGCCTGCTTGTCTGCCCGCGCCATGGGTCTCCTTCCAGTGGTTACCACCGCGAAGGACCCGTCAGAATGACGAACGCCCCGAGCGCAGGCGCTCAGGGCGTGGACAGCGTGCACCTTGCGATGCACCTTGTTCTTGCTCTGATCCCCTGCGCAGGCCGTCCGCCTCTCGGCGGCACCTTCGGTCAGGGCTGGGAGCCCGGACGACCGGCGGTCTTAAGGTTTCAGTCGGCAACGGTACGGCGCCCGGCGCGCTCGGCCAAATCGGCGACCCTGCGCGTTTGCTGCCGCGGGCGCCGGGGACGGTGCCGGCATGAGCGACTCCCCCACGCCCGGCCTGCGCGACCAGCTGATCGACGCCCTCCAGGAGACCGGACGCGACGAGTACGAGATCGTCGCCGCCGGCCCCGCGACCGACGAGCAGGTGGCGGCGCTCGAGGCGGCCCTCGGTTTGCGGGTGCCGGCGCCCCTGCGCGACCTCCTCGGCGACCGGCTCAACGGCCTGGCGGTGCTCGCGCGCACCGAGCTGTGGCCGCCCGCCGAGCCGTACGACGTGGGCCCGGCCTGGACGTTCTGGCCCGGCCTGGTGGTGCTCGGGGTCGGCGGCGAGGACCTGCCGGGGTGGGCGTCGATCGAGGTCCGGGCGCTGCAGCTGCGCGAGGCCGGCATCACCGACGTCGTCCCGGCGTTCGTCGTCCACGGCGACGGCGACCGCACCTGGGGCCTGCGCCCGGACGGCAGCGTGGTGCTGACCTGGTCCACGACGGGCGAGGTCGACGAGCTCGGCACCGACCTCGCGACGGCCTACCGCGAGGACGTCGCGGCGCTGCGCCAGCGGACCGCCGACATGGTGGCGCTGCGCCGCGAGCGCGGCGAGCTCTGAGGTCCGGACGGCGCCGCCGCCAGGCTCCAGGACGGACCGGACGCGCGCGCGGCGCGCGGACTTGGCACGATGGTCCCGTGACCACCTCCGCGCAGCCGCTGTCCGCCCTCTCCGCCGACGAGCTCGCCACCCGCCTCACGACGGTGCGTGGCGCGTACGACGACCTCAAGGCCCGCGGCCTGACGCTGGACCTGACGCGCGGGAAGCCGGGCGCCGACCAGCTCGACCTGTCCAACGACCTGCTGGGCCTGCCGTCGTCCTTCCGCGACCGGTCGGGCACGGACGTCCGCAACTACGGCGGGCTCGAGGGCCTGACCGAGATGCGCGAGATCTTCGCCGACCTGCTCTCGGTCGACGTGGCGAGCGTCGTGTGCGGCGGCAACTCGAGCCTGACGATGATGCACCAGGTGCTCACCGCGCTGCTGCTCAAGGGTGGCCCGGACTCCCCCCGTCCGTGGGGCGAGGAGCCGGTCGTGAAGTTCGTCTGCCCGGTGCCCGGCTACGACCGCCACTTCACGATGCTGGCCGAGCTCGGCATCGAGATGCTGCCGGTCCCGATGACCCCCGACGGCCCCGATCCGGTCGCCGTGCGCCGCCTCGTCGCCGACGACCCGGCCGTCAAGGGCCTGTGGATCGTCCCGACGTACGCCAACCCGACCGGTGCGGTCTGCTCCGCCGAGGTCGCCGCCGAGCTGATGGCGATGCCGACCGCGGCGCCGGACTTCCGGATCTTCTGGGACAACGCGTACGCCGTCCACCACCTCACCGACGACGAGATCAAGAGCGCCGACGCGCTCGGCCTCGCCGCGGCCTCGGGCCACCCGAACCGGCCGATCATGTTCGCGTCGACGTCCAAGATCACGTTCGCCGGCGCCGGCGTCGCCGCGCTGGCGGCGTCCCCGGAGAACAAGGCGTGGTACCTGCAGCGCCTCGGCTTCGGGTCCATCGGCCCGGACAAGGTCAACCACCTGCGCCACGTCGAGTTCTTCGGCGACGCCGACGGCGTCCGCGCCCACATGCGCAAGCACCGCGACCTCATCGCCCCGAAGTTCGCGGCGGTCGAGGATGCGCTGTCGTCGCGCCTGAGCGGGCTCGGCATCGCCGAGTGGACGGTGCCGACGGGCGGCTACTTCGTCAACCTCGACGTGCTCGACGGGACGGCGTCCCGGGTGGTCGCGCTCGCCAAGGAGGCCGGCATCGCGCTGACCCCGGCGGGCTCGGCGTTCCCGCACAGCAACGACCCGAACGACCGCAACATCCGCCTCGCCCCCACGTTCCCGGTGCTCGCCGAGGTCGAGGCGGCGATGGCCGGCGTCGCGGTGTGCGTCGAGCTGGCGGCGCTCGAGAAGCTCAGCGCCTGAACGGAGCGAGCCGCAGCGTGGTGAGCGGCCCGATGTCGAGCGGCGGGTCGTCGGGGGTGTCCCCGGCGATCCGCGCCGGCACCGCGACCGGTACCTGACCGCGCGCGAGCTGGAGCACCAGCAGCGAGATGCGCTCGGACCCGGGTGCGGCACCGGCCAGGTCGCCGGTCCACTCCAGGTCGCTCGACGCCCGCTCCCCGGGGGCCAGCCGCACCGGCTCGGCAGGGACGTCGGACGAGCCGCGGCCGACCTCGTTGACGAACGTCGTCCCCCAGTCGCCGCGCGCACCGACGCCGGGCACGCCCTCGACCACGCACGGCTCGTCACCGCTGTTGCGGACCACGACCCGGCTGTAGCGGTGCCCCGCCGCCTGGTCGTAGCCCTCGAGCGTGACGGTGACCTGGCCGGCGGCACAGTGGTCCGCACCGGACGCCGTGGCCCGGGTCCGCAGCAGCGCGGTCAGTGCGGCGTCGTCGAGCCTGTCGTCGGGGGTCGGCGCGGGCTCGTCGGGGCTCTCGTCCCAGCCGGGCGAGAGCTCCTCGTGGCCCGGCGGCGCCGTAGTGAGCCCGGGCTCCGGCACCGCGTCGGGTGCGGGATCGGAGGTGCAGCCAGACAGACCGGCCAGGGCGGTCAGGGCGGTGAGCGCCGCGAGGATCCCGAGGGCAGGCTTCACGCCGTCACCCTAGGCCGCCCGCCGAGAAGCACGACGCCCGCCGTCCCCGAGGGGAGCGGCGGGCGTCGTCCTTGACTGGTGCCTGGATCAGGCCTCGTCCTCAGCCGCGACGTTCTTGATGCGGTTGGGGTCGACCTGGACGCCGGGGCCCATGGTCGTGGAGACGGTGACCTTCTTCAGGTAGCGGCCCTTGGAGCTGGCCGGCTTGAGCCGCAGCACCTCCTCGAGGGCAGCGGCGTAGTTCTCGGCGAGCTGCTGCTCGGAGAAGGACGCCTTGCCGATGATGAAGTGCAGGTTGGCGTGGCGGTCGACGCGGAACTCGATCTTTCCGCCCTTGATGTCGGAGACGGCCTTGGCCGGGTCCGGCGTCACGGTGCCGACCTTCGGGTTCGGCATGAGGCCACGGGGACCGAGCACGCGGCCGAGGCGGCCGACCTTGCCCATGAGGTCCGGGGTCGCGACCACGGCGTCGAAGTCGGTCCAGCCGCCGGCGACCTTGTCGATGAGCTCGTCGCTGCCGACGAAGTCGGCGCCGGCCTCACGGGCGGCGTCGGCCTTGTCGCCGTTGGCGAACACGAGGACGCGGGCGGTCTTGCCCGTGCCGTGCGGCAGGTTGACGGTGCCGCGCACCATCTGGTCCGCCTTGCGGGGGTCGACGCCGAGGCGGAACACGACGTCCACGGTCTCGTCGAACTTCTTCTTGCTGCTGGTCTTCGCGATCTTGATCGCGGCGAGCGGCGCGTAGAGCTCGTTCTTGTCGAACGTCTCGGCAGCCGCGCGGTAGGTCTTGCTGCGCTGCATCAGTGGTCCTCTGCTTTCAGGAGATGTGGTCAGCGGGCCAGCGCGGCCCTCCCACAGTGGTTCAGGCGCCCTCGACGGTGACGCCCATGGAGCGGGCGGTGCCCTCCACGATCTTCATGGCGGCGTCGACGTCGTTGGCGTTGAGGTCGGGGAGCTTGGTCGTGGCGATCTCGCGCACCTGGTCCTTGGTCAGCTTGCCGACCTTCTCCTTGTGCGGGACGCCCGAGCCCTTCTTGAGGCCGGCGGCCTTCTTGATCAGCTCCGCGGCCGGCGGGGTCTTCGTGATGAAGTCGAAGGACCGGTCCTCGTAGATCGTGATCTCGACCGGGATGACGTTGCCGCGCATGGACTCGGTCTGCGCGTTGTACGCCTTGCAGAAGTCCATGATGTTCACGCCGTGCGGACCGAGGGCGGTACCGACCGGCGGAGCCGGGGTCGCCGAGCCGGCCTGCAGCTGCACCTTGACCAGTGCGGCGATCTTCTTCTTGGGAGGCATTCCTGTGCCCTCTCTTTCTTCTCGTGGTCATGACGAGGCGCACGTCGTACGCCTCTGCCACCTGCGTCACCGGCCCACGAGGGACCGGGCAACCCAGACATTCTTCCGCGCCCACGCGCGGACGGCGAAATCGCGGCCCGCGCGGGGCCGCTCGGTCAGACCCGCTGGATCTGGCCGAAGCTGAGCTCGACCGGGGTCTCCCGGCCGAAGATCTCGACCAGCGCCTTGACCCGCTGGGCCTCGGCGTTGATCTCGGTGATCGTCGCGTGCAGCGTCGCGAAGGCGCCGTCGACGATGAGGACGGAGTCGTTGACGCCGAAGTCGGCGACCTCGATCGGCTTCTTGGCCGGCGCGGTGGCGGTGCCCCCGGTCGAGGTGGCCGCGGCGGCCTCGGCCTCGGCAGCGGCCGCGGTGACCACGGCCGGGGCGAGCATCTTCTCGACCTCGTCCATGCTCAGCGGGACCGGCTGGTGGGAGTGCCCCACGAACCCGGTGACCGACGGCGTGTGCCGCACGGCGGCCCAGGACTCGTCGGTGAGGTCCATCCGGACCAGGACGTAGCCGGGGAGAACGGTGCGCTTGACCATCTTGCGCTGGCCGTTCTTGATCTCGGCGACCTCCTCGGTGGGGACCACGATCTCGTGGATGTAGTCCTCCATGTTGAGGGAGTGGATCCGGTTCTCGAGGTTCTGCTTCACCCGGTTCTCCATGCCGGAGTAGGTGTGCACCACGAACCAGTCGCCGGGCTTGGCCCACAGCTCGCGGCGGAAGGCCTCGAGCGGGTCCTGGTCCTCGGGCTCGGTCTCGTCGGCGGCCTCGGCCTCGTCGGTGGGCTCGGACTCGTCCGCCGCGGGCTCGACGTCGGTCTCGTCGTCGGCCTCGGCCTGCACCTCGGCCTCGACGTCGATGTCGACGTCGGCCTCGACGTCAGCGGTCTCGTCGACCGCCTCGTCGGCGAGCTCGGCGGCCGCGAAGGCCTCGGCGGCGGCGGTGTCCTCGGCGTCGTGGGCCGGGTCGTACTGCTCGGACACGTGCTGCTCCATCAGTTGTTTCGTACGGGTCACGAGGCGGGGCGCGAGTGCGCCCGCCCCGTCAGATGTCGTCCGCGCCCGTGAAGATCTGGAACGCGAGCTTGCCCAGCGCGAGGTCGAGCACGGACACGAGCGCGATCATCACGAGGACGAAGACGATGACGACGATGAAGTAGGTGCCCAGCTGCTCGCGGGTCGGGTAGACGACCTTGCGGAGCTCGGCGACCACCTGGCGGTAGAAGGTCACCGGACCGGTGCGCTTCTCGGGCTGCTTGCCGCCCGAGGAGTCCTTGCGGCCCCCACGGACTGCCGGAGCATCCGCCACGCTGCTCACCTTCTCACTTGTCGTGCTGGCCAGTGCCAGCAGCTTCGTCATCTCTTGCAGGGCACGAGGGACTTGAACCCCCAACCTTCGGTTTTGGAGACCGATGCTCTGCCAGTTGAGCTAGTGCCCTCCGCGGCTTCTCCCGGTCGCGCGCACCCTGGTTGAGGGCGCGACCGACCATGTGGAAGATCCACCAGAGAGCACTCTACAGATGCACCCGGTGCCGACCAAAGTACGGACCGAACCCAACGGCGGCCAGGGTCGCTCAGGTCCGCAGCGAGGCGACGAGCGCCAGGACGTCGTCCACGACGCCGCGCAGCACCGGCAGCCGGCTCATCCGGACCAGCCGGTCGACGAGGGGGACCAGGCCGCGCACGAGGGTCCGGGTCCGGCGCTGGTCGTCGCTGGCGTCGTACACCCAGAAGAGGACGACGCCCATCTGCAGCAGCCAGAGCAGGTCGGGCAGCTGCGCCTGGAGGGCGCGGGAGACCTTCGCGTCGGAGCCGTCGAGGAGGCGGCGCATGAGTGCGATGCTGCCGTCGCGGGCGGGGGCGGACTCGGCGCTGAACGGCGAGAGCGGGCTGGCCGGGTCGGCGGCGTTGCGGAAGAACTGCGCTGCGAACGCGTGGTGCGGGGCGGCGACCGCGAGCCAGGCCTCGAGGCTCCCCTGCAGCCGGGCGGCGAAGCCGGACTCGCGGGCGAGGACCTCCTCGACGGCCGCCTGGTGCTCGGTGAGCAGCTCGTCGTAGAACGCCTGGACGAGGTGCTCCTTGGAGGCGAAGTAGTAGTAGGCGCTGCCGAGCGAGACGCCCGCCTCCTTGGCGACGGCGCGCATGGTCGTGCGGTCGTAGCCGTCCTCGCGGAAGAGCCGGAGCGCGGTGGCGAGGATGGCGGCACGTGTCTGCGCCGCCTTGGGGGTCCGCGGGGTGTCCGGCACGGGCTCCACCCTAGAGACGCTCAGCGCGGCACGGGGTAGGCCGGCAGGGGGTAGCGAGGGAGGGGCGGCGGCGGGGGCACCCGGTAGAGCTCCTCCATCCGGTGCCGGCGGCGCAGCCGGTTGAACACCCAGACGTTGACGAAGTGCAGCACGCCCAGGGTCAGCAGGACGACGCCGATCTTGACGCTGAGCGAGTCGAAGAGGCCCTCGGCGTCGTGGATCCGGCCGCTGCGCACGAAGAGCGTCACGAAGCCGAGGTTGAGCAGGTAGAACCCGACGACCAGCAGCCGGTTGACGGCGTCGGCGAGGCCCTCGTCGCCCTTGAAGACGTCGGCCAGGAAGACCCGGCCGTTGCGCGAGAGCGTGCTCGCGACCCAGATGGTCAGCGGCACGGTCACCCCGAGGTAGGTGAGGTGGCTGGCGATGGTCCAGTTCATGGCCGATCCTTTCTTGAACACGTTCAAAACCTTGGTGCGTGCAGCCTAGGGCAGGTTTTGAACGTGTTCAAGTCCGGCTCGAAGGGTCAGCAGACGGGTCGCTCCCACTGCACCGCGATCGCCGACCAGCCGTCGGTCTCCCCCGCGGTCCGGATCTGCAGCGGGGACGCCGCCGCGACCGCCTCGGCCGGCAGCCGGAAGGTGATCTCGCCGCCCCGCAGCTCGACCGCGATCACGTCGCAGGCGAGCGGACCGGCCGGCGGCTCGGCGGCGGTCTCGCCCCCGGTCTCCATGCGGGGCCCCGGGTCGTCGCCCGAGGGCGGCGGCACCTCCCGCACGTCCGGCAGGAGGTCGTCGGCGCCGTAGGTGACCTCTGCCTCGACGCCGTGCTCCTCCAGGGCCCGCTCGAGGCCGTCGGCGTCCTTCAGGCTGGCGATGGTGACCACGATGTCGCCGTCCGCCTCCTCCTGGACGGCGAACGCGGGCCCGGGCTGCAGCAGCACCGCGCCGGCCGCGACCGATCCGGCGGCGACGAGTCCGGCGCCGGTCGCGGCCCACCGGCGGGTCCGGCTCCGGCGGCGGAGCTGGGGGGCGGGGCGCTCGGCGACGTGCCGGCGCAGCTCGGTGAGCAGGGACTGCTCGAACGTGTCCAAGGTGGACGTCATGACGGAACCTCCGGGGTGAGAGCGGCCTCCGCGACGGCATGGGGGTGCGGAGGCCGCAGGTGGGACTGGACCAGGCGCCGGCTGCGGTGCAGCCGGACCCGCGCGGTGGCCGGCTTCACCCCCAGCACGGCAGCCGCGTCGGTGACCGACAGCCCTTCGATCGCGACCAGCTCCATGAGCGCGCGGTCGCGGGGGCGCAGGGCGCCGAGGGCGTCGTACAGCTGGCGGGTCTCGCGCTCGGCGTCGATCCGCTCCTCGATCCGGCCCAGGCTGTCGGCGTCGAGGAGGCGCCGTCCGGCGAGCTTGCGGACGGCGGTGCGCTGGCGCCCCTGGCGGCGGAACTCGCCCGCCACGACGTTGCGGGCCACCCCGGTGACCCAGGCCGCGGGTCTTCCCCGGCGCGGGTCGTAGCCGGCTGCGGCGTCGACGGCGGCGAGGAAGACGTCGGCGGTCAGGTCGGCGGCGAGGTGCGGGTCGCTTACCCGGCGCGCGACGAACCGCTGCACCAGGTCGAGGTGGGCACGGTAGAACGCCTCGAACGCGTCGGGGTCGTGCCCGATGCGCCGGACGTCGTCGGGCTGGTCGCTCATGTCCCCTCTTGGCCCTAGGGGTGCTCGACGTTACAGCCGCTCCCCCTACGATGGCGCCGTGCGGGATCTCCAGGCGTTGCCCAAGGCGCACCTCCACCTGCACTTCACCGGGTCGATGCGGCACGCGACGCTCCTCGAGCTCGCGGCCCGCGACGGCATCCACCTCCCCGACGCGCTCGTCTCCGAGTGGCCGCCGCACCTGACGGCGGCCGACGAGAAGGGCTGGTTCCGGTTCCAGCGCCTGTACGACGTCGCCCGGTCCGTGCTGCGCACCGAGGACGACGTACGACGTCTCGTGCGCGAGGCCGCCGAGGACGACGTCGCCGACGGCGGCCGGTGGCTGGAGATCCAGGTCGACCCCAGCGGCTACGGCGCCCGCTTCGGCGGGATCAGCGCCTTCACCGACCTGGTCCTCGACGCGGTCCGCGACGCCTCGGAGCGCACCGGCCTCGGGATCGCCGTCGTCATCGCCGCCAACCGCACCCGCCACCCCCTCGACGCGCGGACGCTCGCCCGCCTCGCCGGCCAGTACGCCGGCCGCGGCGTGGTCGGCTTCGGCCTCTCCAACGACGAGCGCCGCGGCCGCACCTCGGAGTTCGCCGGCGCCTTCGCTATCGCCGAGCGGGCCGGCCTCCTGCTCGCCCCCCACGGCGGCGAGCTGCGCGGGCCCGAGCACATCCGCGTGTGCCTCGACTCCCTCCACGCCGACCGGCTCGGTCACGGCGTCCGCGCCGCCGAGGACCCCGCCCTCCTCGCCCGGATCGTCGACGCCGGCGTCGCCCTCGAGGTCTGCCCGGTCTCGAACGTCGCGCTCGGCGTCTACTCCGACCTGACCTCGGTCCCGCTCCCGACGCTCCTCGAGGCCGGCGCCACCGTGGCCCTCGGTGCCGACGACCCGCTCCTCTTCGGCTCCCGCCTGGCCGGCCAGTACACCACCATGCGCGCCGCCCACGGCCTCGGCGACGACCAGCTCGCCGAGCTCGCCCGGATGTCCTTCCGCGCCAGCCGCGCGCCCCAGGACGTCGTCGCCGCGTCGCTCGCGGCCATCGACGCCTGGCTCGCCGCGCCCGACGAGGCGTAGCGTCACCACCGCCCGGGCAGGATGGCTCCATGAGCGGCCTGTCCTACGAGCCCTACCGCCCGCCGGCCTTCGGGTCCGCGGTGCCCGAGGGCGGTGCGTCGTACCGGATCCCGAGCACGCACCCCCAGGCCGTCGTCGCCCTCACGCTCGCCGTCACCGGCCTCGTCGGCGTCCTGCTGACGCCGTTCACGATCGTCTCGTTCGCGGCGGCGATCTGCTCACCGCTCGCGATCCGCACCGCGCTGCGCGCCCGCCGCTCCATCCGGCACGACCCGGCAGCCCACCGCGGCGCCGGCCTGGCGACCGCCGCGCTGGTCACGGGCATCGCCGGGACCGTGCTCGCGGCGCTGCTCGTGCTGGCGGTGGTCGCCGTGCTGGCGGCCGTGGTGGGCCTCGTCGCCTGGGTGGTCTCCGCTCTGCTCTGACCCGGCCGACGGTCAGGAGCAGGGCAGGTACGACCGGCTGACGCTCACGGTCCTGCCGTTGCGCAGCGTGATCGTCGCCGTCACCTGAGCCTTCGAGCGCGACGCCGCACGAACCGTGAACGCCCGCTTCTTGAGCTTCTTGCCCTGGAACGACGCGGCCTTCGCCCCGTTGACCTCGACCACGACCTTCTTCGCCTTCTTCACCTTGCCGGTGAGCCCGGCCGCGACGGTGTTGCTCGTGCAGCTGCGCGCACCCAGCGTGACGTGGCTGCGACCGTTGCCGGTGACCGGCGAGGCCTCGCCCAGCGGCGCGAGCCGGATGGTGAACGAGCCCGAGTAGGACGCCGCCCGCCGGCCCACCGTCGTCGCGTGGGCGCCGACGAGCACCGAGACGATGTGGGGACCGGCCGGGAGGAGCGCGGTCGCGGTCCCGGTGCCGCGGTCGGCGGCCAGCACGGCTGCCGGTCCGTCCATCGAGCCGGCCGCGACCTGGATCGCGCCGTGACCGCTGCCCTGGGCCGAGAGGGTCACCCACATCGGCTGGGCCAGCACGAACGTCCCGCTGGCGGTCGACTGCGCCCGCGCGTCGGCCTTGCAGACCGACGTCGCCAGCCGCGGCCGGGCCGACGCGCTCGCCCGGGCAGCGCCCTTGATCGTGGCCCCGGCGGCGCCGATCGGCGTCGCGGACATCGCGATGCTGGTCGAGGCGGCCACGTCGGTGATGTCGGCCGGGTTCCCGTCCGAGACGCTCGTCCCGGTGTCCGCCCAGGCCTGGGTCACGGTGGCCCCGTTGTCGGTGAGGCTCTTCGACGGCGCGTTGTCGGCGAACGTGACCGCGCAGTCGGCGCCGTCGTCGTCGAAGTCGAACTGGGTCTGCAGGGCGACACTCAGGTTGGGCGCCGCGAGCGCCGGCGCCGGGACGGCGGCGAGGCCGGCCAGCGCGACAGGCGTGACGAGCAGTGCGGCGGCGCTGCGGCGCGCCGAGAGGTACTTCATGGAGGAGCTCCTGCTGAGGTGGGGGGGGTGGAGGCTCGGAGGGCGAGCCTGACGCTAGCCCCGCACCCTCAGAGCGCGCAGCCGATCAGCACAGGCTCGTTGACCAGCGTGATCCCGTAGCGCGCGGCCACCCCGTCCCGCACCTCGCGGGCGAGCGCCAGCAGCTCGTCGGAGGTCGCGCCGCCGCGGTTGGTCAGCGCCAGCGTGTGCTTGGTCGACAGCGAGACCCGGGCGCCGGGTCGGTCGAGGCCGAAACCCTTGCCGAAGCCGGCGTGCTCGATGAGCCAGGCCGCGCTGGTCTTCACGACGCCGTCCCCCTGCGGGTACGACGGCGCGCCGGCGGGCACGACGTCCGGGTCGACGATGGGGTTGGTGAAGAAGGAGCCGGCGCTCCACGTGTCGTGGTCGGCGGCGTCGAGGACCATGCCCTTGCCGCGGCGCAGCCCGAGGACCGCCGTCCGGACGTCGGCGAGGGGGGCGCGCTCCCCCACGGCGACGCCGAGGGTGCGGGCGAGCTCGGCGTACCCGACGGGCGCGGACAGCTCGCCGCGCGGCAGCCGGAAGGTGACGTCGAGGACCAGGTGGCGCGCCGGGTCGGCCTTGAACCGGGAGTGGCGGTAGCCGAAGCGGCACTCGGCGGCGGTGAAGGTCCGCTCGCCGCGCAGCATCCGGTCCCAGACCCGGACCGCGGAGATCGTCTGGGCGACCTCCTGGCCGTAGGCGCCGACGTTCTGGACCGGGGTGGCACCGACGGTGCCCGGGATGCCGGAGAGCGCCTCGACGCCCGTCCAGCCCTCGGCGACGGCGTGGGCGACGAAGGCGTCCCAGGGCTCGCCCGCGGCGACGGTGACCTCGACGGCGTCGTCGTCCGCGGGGACGACGGCGCGGCCGCGGGACGTGATGTGCACGATCGTGCCGGCGAAGCCCGCGTCGGCGACGACGAGGTTGCTGCCGCCGCCGACCAGGAGGACCGGCTCGCCGGCCGCGTCGGCCTCGGTCACCGCGGCGACCAGGGCGTCGGCGTCCGGCACCGCGACATAGCTCCGCCCGGGGCCTCCCAGGCGGAGCGTGGTGAGGTCCGCCAGGGCGGGATCAGGCACGGACCGTGACCTTGGGGGCGCCGAGCACCTTGGTGCCGTCGCTCGTGATCTCGAGGGCCAGCGTGAGCAGCCCGGCGTCGTTGCGCTCGCCGACGGTGCCGGCGACGGTCACCCGCGCCGCCCCCTCGGCCGGGACGACGACCGGCGCGACGAACTTCGCGCCCAGCTCGAGCACCTCGGCGTCCCCGGTCCACTCGCTGATCGCGCGGCCGACGAGGGCCAGCGTGTACATCCCGTGCGCGATCACGCCCGGCAGGCCGACCGCGAGCGCGATCGACTCGTCCTGGTGGATCGGGTTGTGGTCGCCGCTGGCGTGGGCGTAGGCGACGAGGTCGGCCCGGGTGATCTCGTAGGTGCGCGGCTCGAGCGCGGCACCCGGCGTCAGGTCGCTCATGCGGCACCTCCACGGTGGACGAGGGTCGCGGTCGCCGTGCAGACGAGCGCGCCGGCGGCGTCGGTGATCTCGCTCGCCGTGCTGACGATGTCGTTGCCCCCGATGGACCGGACGCCGGTCACGGTCAGGGTCGCCGTCAGCGCGTCGCCGACGACGACCGGCCGCTCGTACCGGAAGCGCTGGTCGCCGTGCACGATCCGGGACAGCTCGACCTGCTCGGCGGCGAGGAAGTCCTGGAGCGCGGCGAAGGTCACCACGATGGGGAAGGTCGGCGGGACGGCTCCACCGGCGCTGCCACCGACGGCCGTCGCGAAGGCCGAGACGGCCTCCTCGGTCACGGCCAGCGGCTGCGTCGCGGGGAAGGCGCGTCCGACCAGGGAGGCGTCGATCGGCATGCGCCCACCCTATCGACCCGTGAGAACGACGACGGCCCGCCTCCCCTGGGGGGAAGCGGGCCGTCGGAGCGCTCGTCGAGCGCTGGGTTCAGCGGGTCTCGCGGTGCGCGGTGTGCTTGCGGCAGCGCGGGCAGAACTTCGACAGCTCGATGCGGTCGGGGTCGTTCCGGCGGTTCTTCTTGGTGATGTAGTTGCGCTCCTTGCAGTCCACGCACGCGAGCGTGATCTTGGGGCGAACGTCGCTGCTCTTGCTGGCCACAGGAAGTCCTTCGTCGATGGTGGTGGTGCAGTACTCGGTAGCGGGAACGGGGATCGAACCCGTGACCTCACGATTATGAGTCGTGCGCTCTAACCGTCTGAGCTATCCCGCCACGTGAGGAGGGCGCCCTCCGCGCTGGCCGCCCGGGTCCCGGGCGGGTCGTGCGGCGGCGCCCCATCTCAGAGCCCCTTTACGGAATCGAACCGTAGACCTTCTCCTTACCATGGAGACGCTCTGCCGACTGAGCTAAAGGGGCAACGCCGCTGAACGATACACGCGTGCCGGGGCCGTACGAAATCGGCGGCCCCTCCACCCGGTTCGCAGGTCCTCCCCCTCCCCCGAAGCGGGGCCGGAAGGTCAGTCCTGGATGCGGGGGAACCCGCGGGCCTGCTCCAGCTCGTAGCCCAGCTCGATGAGCAGCGCCTCCTGGCCGGGGGCGGCGCCGAACATCATCCCCTGCGGCAGGCCGCTCGCGGTGACCGCGAGCGGCAGCGAGAGGGCGGGGGCGCCGGTGATGTTCTGCCAGGGGGTGAAAGCGACCCAGTCGAGGAGGCGGTCGATGATCGTCTCGTAGTCCTGGGTGGGGTCGAGGTGGCCGATCTTGGGGGTGGCGGTGGCGAGGGTCGGGGTGAGGGCGACGTCGTACCGCTCGTAGTAGAGCTCGGCCTGGGCGGCGGCGCGCTTGAGCCGGGTGATCGCGGCGGGGACCTTGTGCAGGTTGCGGCGCGCGTGCCGGGCGAGGCCGAGGGTGAGGTTGTCGTGCTTGGCGCGGTCCCACGTGCGGCCGTGGAAGGGCCGACCCGTGGTGAGCATCACCTGGGAGAGGAGCGACCAGTAGAGCAGGAAGTCGTCGGCGAAGGAGGGGCCGACGGGGACCTCGGACTCGATGACGGTGTGCCCGAGGCTCTCGAGGAGGGCGGCGGTCTGCTCGGTGAGGGCCTTGGTCTCGGCGTCCGCACCACGGCCGACGCCGCTGGTGTTGAGGGCGACCCGGAGCCGGCGCTTGATGGGGCGCGTGAGGTCGCCGATGGGCGGCAGCGCAAGGTTGCGGTGGAGCCGCTCGGCCTCGCGGTAGAAGGCGGCGGTGTCGCGCACGGAGCGGGTGACGACGCCGTCGGAGACGATCCGGATCGGCATGTCCCGGAAGAGCTTGTCCTGGGCGAGCCGGTTGCGGGTCGGCTTGAGGCCGACCAGGCCGTTGACCGCGGCAGGGATCCGGATCGAGCCGCCGCCGTCGTTCGCGTGGGCGATCGGTACGGCGCCCGCGGCGACGAGCGCAGCCGAGCCCGAGCTCGAGGCGCCCGCAGTCCGCTCGGTGTCCCACGGCGACCGGACGGCGCCCAGCCGCGGGTGCTCGGCCGAGGCGCTGAAGCCGTACTCCGAGAGCTGGCTCTTGCCGAGCGCGACCAGGCCGGTGCCGAGGTACATGTCGGCGAAGTCGCCGTTCTTCTTCGCCGGCCGCGGCTCCCAGGCGTCGGTGCCCGAGCGCGTGGGCATGCCGTCGACGTCGACGTTGTCCTTGACCAGCGTCGGCACGCCGGACAGGAAGCCCGGACGCGGACGACGAGCCGCCGCGCGCGCCTCGTCGAAGGCCGCATGGGCCAGGGCGTTGAGCTCGCCGTTCACCGCCTCGACCCGGGCGATCGCGGCGTCGACGGCCTCCTCGGCGGAGAGCTTTCCGGCGGCGAGGTGTTCGGCCAGGCCGACCGCGTCGAGGTCGCCGAGGGCATCGTCGGTGAAGGCGTGCACGCGCATGGCGGTCACGCTAGCGGGTCGGGAGGGCCCGGTTCGTCCGACCAGGGTCGTAACTCGCGACGGCGTCCGGGTCAGAAGAGGACGAGCGCGAGGACCGGCACCAGCAGGCTGATCGCGAGCGCGGACAGGCCCATCGCGAGCCCCGCGAAGGCGCCCTCGGTCTCGTCCTCGCGCAGCATCCGGGAGGCGCCGATGCCGTGCGAGACGGCGCCGACGGCCAGGCCGCGGGCGCGCCGGTCGCGGATGCGCAGGAGGTTGAGCACGGCCGGCGCGGTGATGGCGCTGACGATGCCGATCGAGATCGCGAAGACGGCGGCCAGGGGCGGGATCCCTCCCAGTGACTGGGTGAGCGCGATCGCGACGGGTGTCGTCGCGGCCTTGGCCGAGAGCGTCTTCTCGAGCTGCTCGTCGGCGCCGAGCGCGCGGGCGATGAGGACCGCCGTGACGATCGAGGTGACCGCCCCGGCGACGATCGCCACCAGCAGCGGGACGACGAACCCCTTGAGGCGATCGGCCTGCCGGTGCAGGGGGATCGCGAGCGCGACGGTCGCCGGGCCGAGCCAGAACGCGATCAGCTCGGTCGCGCTGCGGTAGTCGGCGTAGTCGACGTCGAGGACCGTGATCGCGATGCCCGCGGCCGCGATCGCCGGCAGCACGGGCTGGGCCAGCGCGTGCCCGCCGGTACGACGCTGCAGCCAGCGCCCTGCCTGGTAGCCGCCGAGCGTGATCAGCAGCAGCACCAGCGGCGAGCGGGCGAGGTCGAGCAGCTCGTCGCCCCTCACGGCGCCTCCTCCCCCGCCGGACCGGGCAGGTCGTCGTGCGGCTTGCCCAGCAGTCGCTCGAGCCCGACCGCCGTCCACCCGACGACGGCGAGCCCGATCAGCCAGGAGCCCAGCAGGGACGCGGCGATCGGCAGTGCGTGGTCGCGCAGCATCCCGAGGTAGACGACGATCCCGACGCCCGCCGGGACGAAGAAGAGCTGCAGGTGCCGCAGCAGCGCCGAGCCCGCGCGGACGATGGAGCCGTCGTCGCCGTACCGGCGCACGCGCAGGAAGACGAACAGCAGCAGCATCCCGACGACCGGCCCCGGCACGGTGATGTCGAGGAGCCGGACGATCACCTCCCCCAGCACCTGGAAGGCGAGCAGCCAGGTGAGACCGGCGATCACCGGCGTTCGCGGAGCCGCGCGTTGGGCAGCCCGGGAGCGGGGATCGGCGGCAGCGGCTGGTCCGGGACGACGCCGAAGCGCCCCGGCGCCACCTGCCGGCCGTCCGGCAGCACCTCGCCGCTCGCAGGATCGGTGATCTGGGTCTGCCAGGCCTCGCGGTAGGCGACGACCTCGTCGTGCGTGCGGCCCACGAAGTTCCACCACATCACGATCGCCTCGCCGAACGGCGGTCCGCCGAGCACGAGGAGGCGCGCCCCCTCGGCCCCGGCGACGAGCACGATCTCGTCGGCCCCGGTCGGGACGTAGGCGAGCTCCGCGGCCGCCACGTCGACGCCGGCGACGCTGACGCCGCCGAGGTCGACCAGCACCCCGTGCTCGTACGACGCGTCGACCGGCACCCGCAGCGTCGTCCCCGGGTCGAGCACGAGCTCGGCGCCGAGCAGCGGCGTGAACGTGCGGACCGGCGAGCTGTCGCCGAGCAGCGAGCCGAGGAAGACCCGCGCCCGCCAGCCGTCGCCGCCGACCTCGTCGGGGGCGTAGTGCTCGAAGCCGGGCGCGGTGTCGCGGTCGGTCGCCGGCAGCGCCACCCAGAGCTGCGCGCCGTGGAGCACGGTGGTCCCGGGCGTGGACACCTCGGAGTGGCTGATCCCCTGTCCCGCGGTCATGAGGTTGACCTCGCCGGGACGCACCATCGCGACGTTGCCCGCGCTGTCGCGGTGCTCGATCTCGCCGGTGAACAGCCAGCTCACCGTCTGCAGCCCGGTGTGGGGGTGCGGCGCGACGGACATGCCGCCGCTGTCGCTGACCAGGTCCGGGCCGTAGTGGTCGAGGAAGCACCACGCGCCGATGAGGGAGCGCTGGCGCTGCGGAAGCGTGCGGCGCACCTGCATCGCGCGGGGACCGCCGAGCGGGACGTCCCGCGGCTCCATCAGCTCCACGCCGGCGGCCTGCCGGCTCTCGCAGACGACTTCGTCGGGCCGGGCGTCCGGGTTGCTCATGCCCTCATCCTTCCGCGCCCGTCAACCGTGCGGTGGGCGAGGGTTCATCCGCTGCCGCAAGGGTGTGCCCGTGCGGATCGCCCAGCTGGCCAACTTCGTCGGGGCGACGTCGGGAGGCATGCGGACTGCGATCGAGCAGCTCGGCCGCGGCTACGTCGCCGCGGGTGCCGAGCGTCTCCTCGTCATCCCCGGTCCCGTCGACGCGATCCGGACGACGGACCTCGGCGACGTCGTCCAGGTGCGCGCGCCCCGGGTCGGCGGCGGCTACCGCCTGATCGTCGAGCCGTGGCGGGTCACCGAGGCGCTCGAGCGCTTCGGCCCCACGAGCGTGGAGTGGAGCGACAAGCTCACCCTCCTGCCGGTGGCCTGGTGGGCGCGGCGCAACGGCGTCCGGTCGGTGCTGCTCTCCCACGAGCGGATGGGCGACATGTTCGCGATGCGCACCGGGCTCGACACGACGTCGAAGGTCTCGATCGGCCTGCTCAACCGGGTGCTCGTCCGCAGCTTCGACACCGTGGTGGTCACCTCGGCGTACGCCGAGGGCGAGTTCCGCGCCGTCGCCGAGGCGGCGGGGTGTCCCGTCGAGCGGGTCCCCCTCGGCGTCGACCTCGCGACCTTCCGGCCGGCGCCCGCGCGGCCCGCGGACGACGGCCTGCTGCGGCTGGTGCACGCCGGCCGGCTCTCCCGCGAGAAGTCCCCGCACCTCGCGGTCGCCACCGCCGTCGAGCTGCACCGGCGCAGGATCCCCCTCCGTCTCGACGTGTACGGCGAGGGCCCGCACCTCGACGAGCTGCAGGAGATCGCGGGCACCGCGCCCGTCCACTTCCACGGGTACGTCGACGGCCGGGCCGCGCTGCGCGACCGGCTGGCCGCGGCCGACATCTCGCTGTCGGTGTGCCCCGGCGAGACGTTCGGTCTCGCCGTCCTGGAGGCGCTCGCCTGCGGCACCCCCGTCGTCACCGCCGACCGTGGCGGCGCCCGCGAGCTGGTCGATGCCGCGTCCGGCGCCTGGGGTGCCCCCACCCCGGAGGCGCTGGCCGACGCGGTGCTGCGGCTGCTTACCCGGCCCGAGCCCGAGCGCCGGGCCGCGGCGCGGCGCCGGGCCGAGCGCTACGGCTGGGACCGCACCGTCGCCCGGATGCTCGAGCTCCACGCGGGCGACCGGGCCGGCGTGCTCAGCGCCTGAGCCCATGTAACTACGTGTTACGTCGCCGAATTGCGTGCAACAGCACCGTGGTAGCAACGACACCGCCCGGGCAGTACGCCGCTACGCCGGACGCCGATCGCCTCGCGCGCGAATCTCGGCCGCCTCCGCAGCCAGTTCGGGGTCAAGATCGCGGCCGAACCGTCGTACCGCCTCGACATGCCCGCGCCGGATCCGCGCGATGGCCTCGGGACGATGCCGTCCCCACAGGTCGGCGTAGATGACCCGTACGACGACCAGCCCGCGATCGGCGATGTCGCGCTCGCGGACCTTCTCGTCGAACACCGCGCGCCGAGGGTCGTCCGCGACTCGCCCGTCTTCCACCGAGCGGTACTTGATCTCACCGTCGGCCTCGACGACCAGGTTCCCGACGCGCAGATCGCACCAGACCACGCCACGCACGGTGCGCACCGGGAACTGTGTCTCCGGCTCCCCGACGCCCGACTCGATGACCAGCTCCCGAGCGAGCGTCTCGAGGACCGTCTCGGCTCCGCGGTCGGCCGACCGCACGGCCCGCCGGGCATCCCGCACGCCCGGCCAGTACTTCATGATCGCCAACGCCCGCTCGAGATCGTCCCGCCGTACGCCGCGCCGGAGCACCGCGTCGCAGGCGACGAGGCCTCGCAGGTAGCCGTGTTCCCGCCCCATGTCGACGGCGGTACGAGCGAGATCGAGGGCGCGAACTCCTCCGACCTCCACCACCTGCTCCTGGTTGAACCGGGCGAGGTGGTGCTTCACGCCGTACTCGGTCCATGCGTTCGTCCAGCCGGGGCGGGTGATGTGCACGAACGACTCCCGCGGTCGCAGGACCGGGATCCCCTGCAGGTGGCAGGCGGAGTCGTGGCTGAGCACCCACCCGCGCCTGGCGGCCAGACCCACCGCACGGGCGCACAGAAGCGGCCGGCCGACATACTCGTCCAGCCCATCCCAGCGCTCTGATGTCGTGTAGTAGCCCCGTCGTACGACGTGCAGCGCGGGCCGGCTCTCGCCCCGCCGCGTGCGCAGGAGCGAGCGGATCGCATCCGGTCCGACGCCGAGGTCGAGCAGCTTCTGTCGCGAGATGAGACCGTCGTTGGCATCGATGACCGCCAGTACCCGAGCATCCATGCGGGCAGGCTGCCCGCGGGGTCCGTCGTACGCCACCCTCAGTTTCTCGCCTGTGGACAGCCGCGCGTCGGCGCTCGTGGGCCGCTCGGCCGGGAGCCCATCTACCTGGGCGCTGCGGCCGCTACCCGGGCGCTGTTGCACCCGAATTCGCGATGTAACACGTAGTTACATGCGCGCTGGCGCCTCGACCTCCGGCGCCAGCGGCGCGACGATCCGCGCCACCCGCTCGCGCGCGGTGCGCGTCAACAGCAGCACCGGCAGCAGTAGGGCGACGGTCATGCAGCCGATCACGATCGCGTAGTAGGCGCCGTGCAGGGACGAGTCGAGCGGCGCGACGAGGCCGAGCAGCACCGACACCGCGACGAACGCGCCGGTGCCGTAGCGCGGCAGCCGCTGGGCCGCGAGGAACGGCGGCAGCAGCAGGAAGTACCAGAGGTGCACGACCGGCGAGAGGACGACGAACGCGCCGCCGGCCGCCGCCACCGCCGCGATCGCCGTACGACGGGAGCCGGTGTCCCAGCGGAGCGCGACCCAGGCGCCCGTCCCCACGGCGGCGAGCAGGCCCAGCGCCCGCACGACGTCCCGGAAGAACGCCGGCCCGGTGCCGAGGCCCAGGTGGAGCGCGAACCAGTCGAGCACACCGCCGACCAGCGTGGTCGCGGACAAGGGGGTGTTCACCTCGCCGGGCACGGTCAGCGCATGCAGCCAGCCGTTGCCGAGACCGGTGACGACGCCGAGCCCCAGCAGCGTGCTCACCGCGACCGCGCCGACCTCGGCGAGCCGGCGCAGCCGCGGCACGACGGCGGCCCCGACCGGCAGCGAGACCAGCACGATGCCCACGCAGACCAGGCCCCCGGGGACCTTCACGCCGGCAGCGAGACCGGCGAGCACGGCGCCCCACACCCAGCCGCGCTCGACGGCCACGACCAGCGCCGCGGCCATCAGGCCCACCATCAGCAGGTCGTTGTGCAGCCCCGCGACGCCGTTGGCCATCATCAGCGGCGACACGATCACCAGCGCCGACGCCACGGCCGGGTTCACCCCACCCCAGCGGGCGAGCCGGGGCACCGCCCAGGCCAGCAGCACGAGGCCGACGAGGGCGAAGCAACGGTGCGCGACCACCAGCACCCACGGGTTGCCGGTCAGGTTGGCGGCCAGCCCGCCCAGGAACACCGGCACCGGCCCGTACGGCGTCGCCGTGTCCCACCACAGCGGGTCGACGGCCTGCACGATCGGCGGCCCGGTCAGCCAGCCCGGCAGCGGGATGAACGTCTCGGGCGCGAGGGCCCCCGGTCCCCAGCGGTACGGCGAGAGCCCGACGTCGGCGAGCATCCCCTGAGCCGCGTACGACCAGCCGTCGCGCGAGAACAGCGGTGGCGCCAGCACGAGAGGAGCGGTCCAGACCACTGCGGCGAACCGGACCAGGGCCACGCCCTCGCGCGGCTCACGGGTCTCGCGGTCGCCCACCGCCACGGTCCGGCACAGCCGCAGCCAGGCGTTGGCGAGCAGCCCCAACCCGGCCAGGACCACCACCAGACCGGTCATCCGGCCCAGCTCCAGGCCCCGAACCGTCTCTAGGGGCACGAATCGCAGCACGGGCGTCGACACGGGCAGCGTCGCGGTCACCAGGCCCCCGAGCAGGACGAGCACGCTGCCGAGCGTTCCGCGAGCGATCACGGGTCGCACCGTAGGCAGCCGGGACGACCCCGGAAGGTCACCCGGTTGAACTGCCGGGCAACGGGGCAAGAACGCCATAACGCCCGCTCGGAGGCGCCTTTCAGCACTACTGTGCAGGCATCCCCCCGGTGCGTGTGAGCACCGACGACCTCGAGGAGAACAGCATGTCGTACAACGAGCCGCCCCCGCCGCCCCCGGGAGGTCCGGGCGCCCCGCCTCCGCCCCCGCCGGGCGGCTACGGCGGTCCCCCGCCGCAGCCGGGTCCGGGTGGGTACGGCGGTGCTCCGGCGGGCGTCCCGCGTCCCGGTGAGCTGCTCAACCGCTTCCTCGCGCGGCTGATCGACCACGTGCTGCTGGGTGTCGTCTACGCCATCATCTACGGCGTCTTCAGCGGCATCTTCCTGACCGGCTTCGTCCACTCGTTCGGCGAGCTCTTCCTGTTCTGGACGGTCACCGCGATCCTGCAGGCCGCGATCTACCTCGGGTACTTCGCGTTCATGGAGTCCAACTCCGGCCAGACGGTCGGCAAGATGGTGATGAAGCTGCGGACCTACGGTCCCGACGGCGTCAGCAAGCCGACCATGGAGCAGGCGCTCAAGCGCAACGCCTACTCGGCGCTCGGGATCCTCAGCATCATCCCGTTCATCGGCTGGTTCTTCCTGGGCTGGGCCGTGCCGCTCGCCGCGGTCATCTACATCGCGGTCACGCTCAACAAGGACGTGCCCAACCACCAGGGCTGGCACGACAAGTTCGCCGGCGGCACCCGCGTCCTGCAGGTCGGCTGACCCGCACCGCACCCCACGCCGCGCAGCACCGCACGAGGCGCCCTCCGCACGGAGGGCGCCTCGTCGCATTTGCGGCCATCTCCGAGAACACGTTCTAGGGTGCGCGCATGGGCCTGTTCACCCCGATCGCCATCAAGCTGGGCTCCCAGCCGTGGATGCCGAAGCTGCTCCCCCAGATCACCTGGACCGACCAGCACCTCCAGCGCCTGACCGGACGGCGGGTGAGCCTGGTCGGCCTGGCCGGGCTGCCGAGCCTGCTGCTCACCGTCAAGGGCCGCAAGAGCGGTATCCCCCGCTCGACGCCGCTGCTCTGCGTCCCGTGGCAGGGCGGCTGGCTGATCGCCGGGTCGTCGTTCGGTGCGCCCAAGCCGCCGCTCTGGTCGGCCAACCTGCGCGCGGCCGAGACGGTCGAGGTGGACTACAACCGGCGCCGGCACACCTGCACCTGGCGCGAGGTCACCGGCGACGAGAAGGACAAGGTCTGGGCGCACATGCTGACGATCTGGCCCAACTACGCCAAGTACACCGAGTGGACCGACCGGGTGATCCCGGTCTTCCTGCTCACCCCTCAATCAAAAGAAGCATAAGGACAGCCTTGCTTTAGTCTTCGCCGTGTGGGGGACGGTACGACGAGCGCGCGCAGCGCCCCGGTCGCGGCAGGGATCGCCGACGACCTCGCGCGCCACGGCGAGCGCCCCGCCCTCCGGACGCCGACAGGGACCCTCACCTACGCCGACCTCGACCGGCGGGTGGCGGCCGAGCGCGCGGCCCTGGGAGCGGTGGCGCCGGGCGTGCGCCAGCTGGTCCGGCTGCGGCCCGCGGCCACGGCCGAGCTCGTCGTCACCTGGCTGGCCGCGCTCTCCGGCGGGCACGCGACGCTGCTCACCCACGACGACGGCCTCGCCCGCGCCTACGGCGTCTCGGTCGAGCGCGACGAGACCTGGCGCCCGACCGGCGTCCCGGCCCCGGCGCTGCACCCCGACCTGCGGCTGCTGCTGAGCACCTCGGGATCGACCGGGTCGCCCAAGCTGGTCCGGCTCTCGGCGGCCAACCTCGACGCCAACGCGACCGCCATCGCGTCGTACCTCGGGCTGGTCGCCGACGACGTCGCGCTGACCACGCTGCCGCTCGACTACTGCTACGGCCTCTCGGTGCTGCACAGCCACCTGGTCGCCGGCGCCTCGCTCGTCCTCGACGACCGCTCGGTCACCGACGCCGGCCTGTGGGAGCGCGCCCGCGCCGAGGGCGTCACGTCGTTCGCCGGCGTCCCCTACACGTTCGACCTGCTCGGCAGCGCCGGCTGGCCCGAGCTCCCGACGCTGCGCCAGGTCACCCAGGCCGGCGGCCGGCTCGCACCCGAGCGGGTCCGGGCCCTCGCCGAGCAGGGCGCGCGCGAGGGCTGGGACCTGGTCGTCATGTACGGCCAGACCGAGGCGACCGCCCGGATGGCCTACCTGCCGCCCGAGCTCGCCGCCCGGCACCCGGGCGCCGTCGGGGTCGCCGTCCCCGGGGGCGAGCTGCGGGTCGACCCCGTCGCCGGCGCCGGCCCGGGCGTCGGCGAGCTCGTCTACCGCGGCCCCAACGTCATGCAGGGCTATGCCGAGTCGCCCGCCGACCTGGCCCGCGGTGCCGAGGTCGACGAGCTGCGCACGGGCGACCTGGCCCGGATCACCCCCGAGGGACTGGTCGAGATCGTCGGCCGCCGCTCGCGCTTCGCCAAGCTCTTCGGGCAGCGGATCGACCTCGACCGGGTGCAGACCCTCCTCGGCCTCGGCGGGCACGACACCGGGTGCGCCGAGTCCGCCGACGGCCAGCAGCTCGTGGTGGCGGTACCCGGTCGGCCCGACCCCGCGACGCTGGCCGAGGTCGCGGCCGCCGCGGCGTCCGGCACCGGGCTGCCGGGCCACGCCGTCCGGGTCGTCGCGGTCGACGTCCTGCCCCGCCTGGCCAACGGCAAGCTCGACCAGCAGGCGGTCGGCCGGCTCACGGCGGCCCCGGTCGCCGAGGCCGCCTCGCCCGAGGACTCCCTCGCCCGGCTCTACGCACGCGTGCTCGGGCGGCCCGCGGTCGATCCCACCGACTCGTTCGTCGGCCTCGGCGGCGACTCGCTCTCGTACGTCGAGCTGTCGCTGCGCCTCGAGAGCCGGATCGGCCGGCTGCCCGACGACTGGCAGCGCTGGACCGTCGCCGACCTCGCCGGACTCGTCGCCACCCGCCCCTCGCGCTGGGCCCGGGTCGACACCACCATCGTGCTGCGCGCCATCGCGATCGTGCTCATCGTCGGCTCGCACACCAACCTCTGGGTCCTCGTCGGCGGCGCGCACGTGCTGCTCGCCGTCGCCGGCGCCAACTTCGCCCGCTTCCACCTGGCCGACGAGGGTCCCCGCGACCGGCTCACCCGGGTGGCCCGCTCGGCGGCCCGGATCGCCGTCCCGTCGGTGCTCTGGATCGGCGCGGTCGCCCTCGTCACCGGCGCGCCCGGCTGGCGCAGCGTGCTGCTGCTCAACGACGTCCTCGGCGCCCGGACCTGGTCCGAGCCCGACTGGTACTACTGGTTCGTCGAGGTGGTCCTCCTCGTCACGCTCGGCGCCGGCCTGCTCACCGCGATCCCCTGGGTGATGGCGCTGGAGCGCCGGCACCGCTTCCCGCTCGCCGTGGGGCTGACCGCGGCCGCACTGGTCCCGCGCTTCTGGGCCACCGCGACGTCGTACGACGGCGACGTGATCCACTCCTCCGTCTTCGTGGCGTGGCTCTTCGCCGGCGGCTGGGCCGCCGCGGTCGCCCGCACCCCCGCGCAGCGGGTGCTCGTCACCGCTCTCCTCGTCGCCGGCGCCTGGGGGTTCACCGGCGACACCCGGCGCGACCTGGTCGTGATCACCGGCGTGACCGTGCTCGTCTGGGCACCCGCCGTGCCGTGGCCACGGCCGCTCGTGGGGCTCACCGGCACGCTCGCCAGCGCCTCGCTCTTCATCTACCTGACCCACTGGCAGGTCTACCCCCACCTCGAGAACCGCTGGCCGCTCGGCGGACTGCTCGCCTCGCTCGCGCTCGGCGTCCTCGTCTGGCGGCTCGCCGAGCGGGCCCCGGCCTGGGCCCGCCGTCGTCCCGCACCCCGCGCTCACTACGCTCGCGACCACCACCACCGACAGGAAGCCCGATGAAGAACCGCCTCCTCCGCGCCGGCCTCGGCGTCGCCGCCGCCACCCTGGTCCTGCCGCTCCTCACGGCCTGCGGGGGTGACGACGAGCCGACGCTGGTGATCTACAACGCCCAGCACGAGCCGCTGCTCAAGGCGCTCGCGCCGGAGTTCACGAAGGAGACCGGCATCGAGGTCGAGCTCCGCAACGGCAAGGACCTCGAGCTCTCCAACCAGATCGTCCAGGAGGGCAAGGCCTCGCCGGCCGACATCTTCCTGACCGAGAACTCCCCCGGCATGTCCCAGGTCGAGGCCGCCGGCCTCCTCGACAAGCTCCCGGCCGACCTCGTCGCGCCGATCCCCGAGCAGTACCGCCCCCGCAGCGGCCTGTGGACCGGCTTCGTGGCCCGCTCCACCGTGCTGGTCTACAACACCGACCAGACCGACGAGGCCGCCATGCCGGCGTCCCTGCTCGACCTCGCGAAGCCGGAGTGGAAGGGCAAGATCGCCTTCTCCCCCACCGGTGCGGACTTCCAGGCCATCGTCGCCGCCGTGCTCGACCTCGAGGGCGAGGCCGCCACCAAGGCCTGGCTCGAGGGCATCAAGGCCAACGGCAAGGTCTACGACGGCAACAACCTCGTGCTCGAGGCGGTCAACTCCGGCGAGATCGAGGTCGGGATCGTCTACCACTACTACTGGGAGCGCGACCACAAGGAGAGCGGAGACGTCAGCGACCACAGCTCGCAGTACTACTTCTCCAACGGCGACCCCGGCGCCTTCGTGAGCGTCTCCGGCGCGGGCATCCTCAAGTCGAGCGACATGAAGACCGAGGCCCGCAAGTTCATCGAGTTCCTCGTGAACGAGAAGGGCCAGCAGATCCTCGCCGACAGCTACGCGCTGGAGTACCCGCTCAACCCGGCCGTCCAGCTCGAGGGCGTGCAGAAGCCGTTCAGCGAGCTGCAGCCGCCGGCCGTCAACGTGTCCGACCTCGACGCGAAGAAGGTCGTCGACCTCATGACCGAGGTCGGCTTCCTCTGAGCACCACTCGCCGTTCCGCACCGCCGCTGCTGGTCCTCGGGCTGGCGATCGCGGCGCTCACCCTCGTCCCCCTCGGCTACGTCCTCTGGACGACGGCCGAGCTGGGCGTGGGCGAGGCCACGGACTTCCTGTGGCGTCCGCGGATCGGCGAGCTGCTCTGGAACACCGTCCGGCTGCTCGTCCTCGGCGTGCTGGTGAGCACCGCCGTCGGGGTGGCGGGTGCCTGGGTGGTCGAGCGGACCGACGTACCGGCGCGCGGCTGGTGGCACGGGCTGCTGTGCGCGCCACTGGCGGTGCCGGCGTTCGTCAACGGCTACGGCTGGGTCTCGACGACCCACGCGGTGCAGTCGTTCCCGGGCGCGGTGATGGTGGTGTCGCTGTCGTACTTCCCCCTGGTCTACCTGCCCACGGTCGCCGCGCTGCGCCGTCTCGACCCGGCGGTCGAGGAGGTCGCGACGGCGCTCGGCAAGGGCCTGTGGCAGGTGTTCTGGCGGGTCACGCTGCCGGCGATCAGCCCGGCGGTGCTGGGCGGAGCACTGCTCGTTGGCCTGCACCTGCTCGCCGAGTACGGCGCCCTGCAGCTGCTCAACTACCCGACCCTGACCACGGCGATCCTGCAGCAGTACGCGACCGTCTTCAACGGACCCGAGGCCACGCTCCTGGCGCTCGTGCTCGTCACGTTCTGCCTGCTGCTGCTGGGCATCGAGCTCCTCCTGCGCGGACGACGCCGGCGTGCCCGGGTCGGCTCGGGCGCGCGCCGCGAGCCCACCCGGATCCGGCTCGGTCGGCGCCGTCCCGTGGTGATCGGCGGGCTCGCGCTGCTCGCCGTGTGGGCGCTCGGCGTACCGATCGGCGCCCTGGTGCGCTGGCTGGTGCGCGGCACGTCGTCGGGCATCGACTGGGGTGAGCTGACCGGCGCCGCGTCGAGCACGTTCGTGCTCGCGCTGCTGGGCGGGCTGCTCGCCACCGCGGCCGCCGTCCCGGTGGTGTGGCTGGCGGTCCGGCACCGCGGCCTGGTGACCACCGCGATCGAGCGCAGCGTCTACACCGCCAGCGCCATGCCCGGCATCGTCATCGCGCTGGCGCTCGTCACCGTCTCGATCCGCGCGGTGCCGGCGGTCTACCAGACGCTGGGGCTGCTGCTGGTCGGCTACCTGATCCTGTTCCTGCCGCGCGCCGTCGTGAGCGTGCGGTCGACCTTCGAGCTGGTGCCGCCGAACCTCGAGGAGGTCGCGCGCAGCCTGGGCTGCAGCGGCCCCGCCGTGGCCCGCCGGGTGACCCTGCCGCTCGTCCTGCCCGGGCTGAGCGCCGCCGCCGCGCTGGTCGCGCTCGCGGTCGCCACCGAGCTGACGGCGACCCTGCTGCTCGCGCCGATCGGCACCGAGACCCTGGCGACCCGGTTCTGGTCCGACGCCTCGTCCGTCGCGTACGGCGCCGCCGCGCCCTACGCCCTCGCGCTGATCGCGCTGTCCGTACCGTCCACCTGGCTGCTGGCCCGGCTGAGCATGAGGAGCCGCTGATGACCTCGGATGCCGCACTCGAGATCCGCGGGCTGGAGGCCGGCTACGGCGCGACGCCCGTCCTGCGCGGGGTCGACCTGGTCGTGCCGGGTGGGGTGACGTCGATCCTCGGCTCCTCCGGCTGCGGCAAGACCACGCTGCTGCGGGCGGTCGCGGGCTTCGTGCAGCCCACCAGCGGCGCGATCAGCGTGGCCGGCACCGAGGTCGTCGGCGGACGCCGCAGCCTCCCCGCCCGGCTGCGCGGGATCGGCTACGTGCCCCAGGAGGGCGCGCTCTTCCCGCACCTGACCGTCGCCCGCAATGTCGCCTTCGGCCTGCCGCGCGAGCGACGTCGCGACGCCGCCACCCTCGTCGCCACCGCGCTCGAGATGGTCGAGCTCGACCCGGCGCTGGCCGGCCGCTACCCCCACGAGCTCTCCGGCGGCCAGCAGCAGCGGGTCGCCCTGGCCCGGGCGCTCGCGCCCCGCCCGGCCCTGGTGCTGCTCGACGAGCCCTTCTCCTCCCTCGACGCGTCGCTGCGCGAGGAGACCGGGCGCGCCGTCGTCCGCGCCCTGCGCGCGGCCGACGCGGCCGCCGTCCTCGTCACCCACGACCAGGGCGAGGCGCTCTCGCTCGCCGACCAGGTCGCCGTCATGATGGCCGGTCAGTTCCGCCAGGTCGCCGCACCTGCGGCGGTCTACCTCGCCCCCGCCGACCCCGACGTCGCTGCCTTCATCGGGCACGCCTCGCTGCTCGCGGGCGAGGTCGACGCCGACGGGCAGGGCCGCTCGCCGCTGGGCGTCCTCGACCTGCGGACGCCGGTCGCGGCGGGGCCCGCGCGGTTCGCCGTGCGGTCGGAGCAGGTGCAGGTCCGCACCGGCACCGCCGCCGGCGACGGCGCGACGCCGGGCGAGGTGCTCGACGTCAGCTTCTTCGGGCACGACGCGACCATCCGGGTCCGGCTCGACTCCGGCGAGCAGGTCACCGCGCGCACCCCCGCCGACAGCGTCCCCCGCGCCGGCGACCGGGTCGGGCTCCGGGTCACGGGCGACGTCATCGCCTTCGCGGGCTGAGGTCTCTCCGTCGTACCGGACAAAATGGTCGTGATTCCTGCGATTTCACGACCATTTTGTCCGGTACGACGGGGGAACCGGGCTAGGCGTAGTCGGCGTGGACGGTCCGGCTCGCGCCGTCGACCGTCACCGATCCCCCGTGGGGGAGGATCCACTGCGGCCGGGTGTGGCCGAACGGGACGCCGACGCACACGACCGCCTCCGGGTTGTAGCGGGCGACGAGGTCGACGACCACGTCGCGCTGCTCGGCCCGGAGGCGCGCCCGCTCGGCCGGGTCGGGACGTCGTGCGAAGTCGGAGACGGGCGGCCGGGCCAGGAGCACGGCGTCGGCGGCGGCCAGGAGTCCGCGCTCGCCGAGGTTGCGGACGATCCAGCTGACCTCGCGGGCCGGCATCAGCTCCTCGGATGTCTCGAGCAGGAGCACGCCGCCATCCAGGTCGCTGGGCTCCGCGGTGAACCGGCCGGCCGCGAGCACCCACTCGAGGATCTCGACACACCCGCCCCAGGTGGGGCCGGTGACCTCGCGGGCCGGGCCCGCCCAGTGCCAGGGCTCGGTGGGCTCGCGGTCGCCGTACTCGGTGAGGGCGAGGGGGTCGTTCCAGTCCTTGCCAACGTCCTCGGACTCCCCCGGGTCGGTGATCTCGAGCCGGCCGCCGTCGACGAGCGCGGCCCGCAGGGACGCCGTGTGCTCGGGGTCGAGACCCGGCCCCGGCCCGACATGGACCTGCGTGGAACCCCCGTAGAAGCTGGCGATTCCCTGCGACCACAGCCACTGGTGCAGGTTGGTGTTGTCGCTCGTGCCGAGGAACGGCTTGGGGTCGTGGCGGACCGCATCGGCGTCGAGGTGCGGAATGACCGTGATCTGGTCCTCGCCGCCGATCGTCGCGATCACTGCTCGGATGTCCGGGTCGGCGAACGCCGCGTTGAGGTCGGCCGCCCGCTCCTCCGCGGTCGCCCCCAGCTTGCGGGTCGTCGGGTACTCCACCGGCACCAGCCCGGTCACCTCGGCCAGTCGGCGCATCGCCTGCTCGTGGACCTCGGGGGCGACCGCCGGCGCCGCGAAGGACGGCGACAGGACGGCGATCCGGTCGCCGGGGCGGGCCTTGGGCGGGTGCACGAGGTCACGAGACATGCCGCCAGGAGATCACGGCAGGCCGAGGATTCGCACTCGACTTTGCGGGGTACGTGACCCGGGTTGCACCACACGCGGGCGGGAGGCCCGCTCGACCGGAGGGACCCCCCATGCACCACCCGCGCCCGCTGCTGCGGCGGCTCCTGACCGCCGGCACCGCCGCCGTCCTGACCCTTCCGGTCGTCGGCGTCGTCACCACGGCCAGCCCCGCGCACGCGGACGACCGGGTGGAGGCTCCGACCACGGACCTGGTCCGCTCGGTCGAGGTCACCACCGTCACGCCCCGCCGCGTCGCGCCTCGCGCCCAACGGCCCTCCGCCGGCGGCGTCCGCGCGTACCCGGTTCCGACGAGTGCGGCCGATCTGCGGCGGATCACCACCGCGCCCGACGGCAGCATGTGGTTCGCCGAGGGCGACAAGAACAAGATCGGCAGGATCACCACCAGCGGCGTGATCACCGAGTACAACCTCTTCGCACAGACCAGCGCCGGCAGCACGGTCAAGGACATCGAGGTCGACGTGTCCGGGCTGGTGTGGGTGGTGTGGGACTCCGGCTGGAAGATCAGCCGGATCAACCCGGCCACGCTGACGGCGTACACGTGGTCGCTGACGTACCCCTATGGCGAGGAGGTCCGAGTCGGTCCCGGTGGTGCCACCTGGGTGACGCTGTCGTACGACGTCGACGGCATCCTGCGCATCGTCGGCGACAACGCCAACTGGGCCGCCAACGCTCCCGAGTGCGACAACGCCCTCGGCCGCGGCCGCGACGGCTTCATGTGGTGCCAGGACTTCGACAAGCTCATCCGGGTCGACGCCGACGGCGCCGGCGGCGCCGCGCTGCCACTGCCCTCCGACGCGACGTACCCCTACTCGGTCGCGACCGGGCCCAACAACAAGATCTGGTTCGGCCGCGACACCGGCGGCTCGATGTTCTCCTCACCCGCCTGGGGCAACGTCGGCTGGATCGACAACGCCAACCAGGCTCACGTCATCCGCACCGGCGACCGGACCGCGCCCCGCAGCCTCGTCACCGGCCGCGACGGCAACGTGTGGTTCACCAGCGTCGGCGCCGCCAAGGGCATCGGGCACGTCAACGCCAGCGGCCAGGGCGCCATCGTCCAGGTCGGCAACTACCGCCCCACCTCGGTGACCCACGGCGCCGACGGCGCGTTGTGGTTCACCGACAGCGACAACAACGCCATCGTGCGCGTGCCCCGCGAGAACCTGTGGGTGACCAACGTCAACGTGGGCGGCCGGTCCCAGCTCCGTCCCCACCCGCAGCCGCGCGCCACGGCCGCCAAGAAGGTCGACGCCGACAAGCGCCGCAAGAAGGCCACGGTCGCCGTCACCTGCGGCGCCGGACTCGTCCCGTGCAGCGGATCCGTCGTCGTCAAGCTCGGCCGCAAGACGCTCGGCACCGGCAGGTACGCCGCCGCTCCCGGCCGTCGAGCGAACGCGGTCGTGTCGCTCAACGCCGCCGCCCGGACCCAGCTCAAGCGGAAGGCGAAGGTCAAGGTCGTCCTGATCCTGACCTCCGCGACCGGCCAGCGCGTGACCCGGAAGGCCCTCCTCACCCGCTGAACGTCGACCTGGCCGCCCTCGCCGCCGTCGCCGCCGTCACGCGGGAACGCCTGAGCCGTCCTCCTCCGCGCTCTTGCTGACGCTCCACAGCACCTCGAAGAAGTTCCGCTGCATCTCGGCGTACTCCTCGCTCTCGATGACCATCGCGAACGTCTCCCGCGCCGACGACAGGTTGACCACCTGGTGCTCGCCGATCACCGCGGTCATCGTGAACTCGTACTCAGGCGGCGCATGCTTCACGACGCGGTAGTCGGCGGCGCTCGTGAGCCAGCCCTGCGGCCAGTCGTGGTCGCGGGTGCGGACGACGCGCAGGACCAGCTCGCGCTCGCGCCGCCCGGCGATGTACTCCTCCATCGCGGCCTCCCCCGGAACGCTCATCAGGTCCCGCATCGAGAGGATGCCGCGGATGGGCGACTGCCACTCCAGCGTCTCGAACAGCGCAGCCCGGATGCCCGCCGCCCCCTCCAGGTAGCGGACCTTGGGCCGCGACCGGCTGGCCGAGAACAGCGCCCGCAGCTGGGGTACGACGTCGTCCAGCACACGACGCCGGTTCGCCCACTCGTCGAGCAGGTGCTCAGGGTCGTTGGCGACGAGGTGGCTCTGGGTGCGCAGGTCCTCGCTGTCGCTGGGCCCTGACTCGACCCGTCCGATCAGGCCGCGGGCCTGCAGCCGGCGGGCGATGTCGTAGCCGCTGGTGCGGCTGACGTGGGCCTCGCGGGCAGCCTCGGCGACCGTCGTCCGGCCGCGGCGGAGGACGGCGAGGTAGAAGTGCGCGTCCTTCGGATCGAGGCCGGCTTCGACCAATTGCTGCCACATTTCGGGGATCTCCCTTGTTGTCGAAAAGCGTCGACACAGTTGCCGTAGACCAGGCTCGGCAAGCGGCCCTAGCGTCCGGTGACGTAGCCCACATCGCCGTTGACGGTCACCTCAGTGTCGACTTCCGGCGACATAGTTAGCAAGGGATGTGTCCAACATGGTGAACGACCGTCTACCCCTCGTCCGGGTGGCCGCCGTCCAGGCAGCACCGGTCTTCCTCGACCGCGACGCGACGCTCGACAAGGTCGAGTCGCTCGTCGCCGAGGCCGCTGCCGGAGGGGCCGAGCTGGTGGTGTTCGGGGAGAGCTTCGTGTCCGGTTTCCCCATCTGGGGGTCGGTGCTGCCGCCCGTCGACCAGCACGAGCTGCACCAGCGGCTGGTCGAGTCCTCGATCACGGTGCCGGGGCCGCACGCGCGGCGCCTCGGCGAGATCGCGGCCCGGCACGGCGTCGTCCTGTCGGTCGGCGTGAACGAGCGGGCGGCACACAGCCTGGGTCAGGTGTTCAACGCCAACCTCGTGTTCGACCGGACGGGCGCGCTGGTGAACCACCGGCGCAAGCTGGTCGGGACCTGGCACGAGCGCCTCACCTGGTCGCACGGCGACGCCCACGGCCTCGAGCCGGTCGAGCTCGACGGCTGGTTCCTCGGCGCGCTCATCTGCGGCGAGAACACCAACACGCTCGCCAAGTACACGCTCCTCGCCCAGGGCGAGCGGCTGCACATCGCGACGTACCCGCCCGCCTGGCCGTTCGACCAGCGCACGGACGCGCCTGAGTACGACCTCGCCGAGAGCATCCGGCTGCGCAGCGCCGCGCACAGCTTCGAGGGCAAGGTGTTCACCGTCGTGGCCGCGACCGTGCTGGACGAGGACGCCGTCGAGACCGTCGCCCAGGGCGACGAGCGCGTCGAGAAGCTGCTGCGCGCCACCCCGACCGTCTCGATGGTCGTCGGGCCGCGCGGCGAGGTCGTCGCCGGGCCGCCCACGACGGACGAGGGCATCGTCACCGCCACGGTCGACCTCAACGAGGAGATCGTCCTCAAGCGGGCGCACGACATCGTCGGCACCTACAACCGCTTCGACATCTTCGACGTGCGCGTGGACAAGCGCCGCCGTCCTGCGATCACGACGATCGAGGACGCTCCCGGTGCCGCGGCCGCTGCTCCCGCCGCTTCGGCTGACGAGGAGGTGGGTCGCGATGTCCTCTGACGCCGAGATCCGCGAGACCGACCCGGTCCTCGCCCGCGAGAACGACCCCGAGTACCGCGCCAACGGGCGCAAGGCGCTGCGCGCAGCAATCGGCGGCTTCTTCGTCGACATGTACGACGTCTACCTGCCGGTCATCGCGCTCGCCCCGGCGATCGCGTACTTCATCCCCGACCACGCGTCGAAGACCCAGGCGGCCACCCTCACCGCCCTGATCTTCGCGGTCTCCCTGGTGGGACGGCCGATCGGATCGATCATCTTCGGCGTCCTCGGCGACCGGGTGGGTCGTCGTCGTACGACGGTGTGGGTGACGGCCGGATTCACTGTCTGCACGGGCCTCATCGCCCTGCTGCCCGGCTACGCGACCGCCGGCTGGTGGGCCGCAGGAGCGCTGATCCTGCTGCGTCTCGTCGACGGCGTCTTCCTCGGCGGCGAGTACACCGCGGCCAACCCCCTCGCGATGGAGTACGCCCCGCGCCACCTGCGCGGCCTGTACGGATCGCTGCTCAACATCGGGTATCCCGCGGCGCTGGGCTTCATGACCCTGCTGACGATGCTGATCCTGAAGCTGATGCCGTCGGGCGACGCCGATGCGGCGTACAGCGTGTGGGGATGGCGGATCCCCTTCGCTGTGGGCTTCGTGCTGTCGCTGATGGTGTTCCTGCACTACCTGCGCTCGGTGCCCGAGTCGGAGCTGTGGGCGGCGAGCGAGAACAGCACGACGAACCCGCTGCGTGCCCTGCTGAGCGGCCAGAACCTGCGGAACTTCGGGGTCGCCTTCGTGACGTCGACCGGCGCGTGGCTGATCCTCGACGGCACGATCGGCGTCTTCGCCGGTCACTTCAAGAAGCTCGGCACCGACCACGACGTCGTCAACACGACCGTGCTCGTGTCGGCCGTCGTCGGCATGGCGCTGTTCCCGCTGATCGGAGCGGCCGGCCAGCGGTACGGACGCCGGCACGTGATGATGGCGATCGCCCTGTTCAACCTGGTCCCCGGCACGATCGCCTTCGGCCTGGCCATCGGCGGCTTCGAGTCGTCGATGACGGTCATCGCGGGCGCCGCCGTCGCGATCGTCGGTGGGCTCAGCGTCTTCGCGATGATCACCGCCTACATCATGGAGATGTTCCCGACCGAGGTGCGCTCCTCGGGGTACGGCATCGCCTACAGCCTCCCGAGCGTGATCCCGGCGTTCTACCCGTACTACATGCTGTGGCTCGGCGGAGTGATGAGCTACGACTTCACGCCGCTGGTGATCCTCGTAGCCGGTGGGGTGTTCCTCCTCGCGGGTTCGTACATCAGCAAGGACCTGCGCCATGTCGACCTGTGATTCGTCTCCTGGCCTGGTCTCGCCGGCACGGCTGCCCTTCGGGGTGGCCGTGCTCGGCGGGCCGACCACGGTCCTCGACGTCCTCGGCCGGCGGGTCGTCTGCGACCCGACGTTCGACCCGCCCACGGACTACAGCTACCTCCAGAAGACCGCTGGGCCTGCCGTCGGTCTTGATCTGGTCGGCTCGGCCGATGTGGTGCTGGTCAGTCACGACCTGCACCCGGACAACCTCGACGTCTCTGGGCGTTCGTACGCGCTGTCCTCTGGTTCGGTGCTCGCGCCTCCGTCTGCAGCCGGGCGGCTCGGAGGTCCCGCGGTCGGCCTGGACGCCTGGTCGACCTGGACCAGCCCCGACGGCGTCCTGTCCGTGACCGCCGTACCCGCCCGCCACGGCCCCGCCGACGGCGAGGTGGACGAGGGCGGGTTCGTGAACTGCGAGGTCTCCGGCTTCGTCGTCACCGCCCCCGGAGCACCCACCGTCTACATCAGCGGCGACAACGCCTCCCTCGAGATCGTGCGGGAGATCCGCGAGCGGTTCGGCTCCCCCGACGTCGCCGTCCTCTTCGCCGGCGGCGCCTCCGTGCCCACCAAGTTCCGCGGCCGCCCCCTCACCCTCACCGCCGACCGCGCCGCCGCGGCGGCTGAGATCCTCGGCAGCCCGCACGTCGTCGTCGCGCATCAGGAGGGGTGGGCGCACTTCCGGGACGACGCTTCGGCGACGTACCGGGCGTTTGATGGGGTGGGAATTGCTGGGCGGTTGTGTCAGGCGAGGCTCGGGACGTGGTGCTCGGCTCTTGTTTGACTCCTGGTGTCGGACGCGGCCGCTGCGTCTGCGGTCCACTCGTGGATCGGACAGAGCACCTCCGCCAGCCCACCGACCTCCCGTCGTACGCCGGTGTCACCGCAGACCTCACAGGTCTGACCGGCCCGGAACACCGCCGCCCCGATCAGCACGCTGAACACCTCGCGATGACGCCGACTCGACGGCTGGGCGTCGTTCACCAGGTGGCCGCCGTCCCGGCTGACGCGGAAGAGCGCGTAGTCCGGGTCGACCAGCGCCAGCCGCTCATCGAGCTCCACCACGAGCGGCTCCCAGCCGTCGCCGCACCCGACGACATGCCCCGTGGCGACCATCCGGTCAACGATCGTTCTGAGCCCTGCGACTTCGGCAACCAATCCGAGAGAAGCGTCCATAAACAGACGCTATGCTGATTTCGAACGACCTGCAACCGCCTTCGTCTCCGCGGTCGACCGATCCCCGTATGTTGTCTCCGTGGCCAAACCGCGCACCATCACGCCTCGGCGCCATCTGGAGCACCCCGACCTCTTCGGCCGCCCCGGCAACCACACCTGGCTCCAGCCCACGACACCCGAGGAATACGCCGGCCTGAGAGCCGCCGAGCTCCAGCACCACTTCGGGCTGGCCCTCGTCAGCCTGCTGACTGAGCTCAGCGAGCCGAAGTCATGGCTCGAGGAGCAAGCTGGCCTCGCCACCGGGCGGATCAGCAAAGTTCTCCGGGGACACGCACAACTGACTTTCCGCGATGTCGCAGCGATTGAAGGCATCGTCGGACCAATTCTGGCCCGCCTCGAGGTGTCTCGGCAGCCCATCGAAGACCAAGGGCTCCGCGAGCGCTTCGCGCGCGAGCCCTAGCGGCGATGTAACGCGCGCGCGAGAGTGGCCTTGGAGGCACCATTAGTGCGACGATGCGACGGGCTTGCTCCCGGTCGCGGTGTCGAACCGCATTGTACGGACCCCAACCCCGTATTGCGCGATCTCCTCCGCGGTTCACAATGCGGCGCTCGGCCACCCGCCGGAAGCCACCCCCGGCGCAGTCGCCGCATCGTCATCGAGAGGGCTCCGATGATGAGCGTTCCTCACAATTGATCGGAATCCGCAGTCGCTTCCCGGTAGCCTCGCTACAGGCATCAGCGGGAGGAAACAAGATTGGCCGACGTCGACGCGGAAGCACCTGGCTACCGGGTAGTCATCCTCAGCGCAGACCGACCGGACAAGGTCTTGGAGCTGACTGACGAACTCTCGCGCCGCACGACGATGGCTGGCGGCACGCGGGCGCCGATCGACATCACAACGGACCACTCGGCACTGGTTGTCGATCCCAAACCTAGCGACCCGACCACTGCCCTCGTCGTCATCGGTGGGTCAAAGACTGCGACCGATGAGGACGTCAGCCAAGCAGCGAAGGCTTGTCGCGCGTCGATGCGGGTCTGCATCCCGATGTTCGACCCGTGCGCAGACTTCGCGAGCCAGGTCCCCGACGTGGTCCACGAACTGAACGGTGTGCCGTGGGCTGACGCTCAATCGCCAGAAGTTCCTGCAAGCACCGTCCTTCGCTTACTGGGACTAACGGAAACCGAACGGAAAGCGTTCGTATCCTACCGGCGCACGGACGGCAGTGCGCTCGCCAATCAGCTCCGCTACAGCCTGGTGGATGCGGGATGGGACGTCTTCCTGGACCGTTTCAGCGTGCCACCCGCTGCGGTCTTCCAAGAGCAGCTTGACCGCGATCTGGCTGACAAGGCGTTCGTGGTGTTGGTCGAATCCCCAGACGCCGTGAGCAGCATCTGGGTTGAGCATGAGATTGCCTTCGCACACATGCACAAGTTTGGGTTGATGTCGTTGGCCCTTCCCGAGACGACCAGGGCGGAGTACTTTCCAGCAGTTCTTGAGGACCTTAGAAAGCAGTTGGACCTCGGTGATGTTGACGGCCCGATCGGTGCACGCAAGTTGACGCCGGATGCTTTGGAATCGGTGTTGGTAGAGATTGATCGACGTCACGCGAGCGCCTTTCAACAGCGCCGCGAGATCCTGCTGCTGGATGCCGCGGAGGAACTTGAACGGGCAGGCTTCAAGGTGGAGGTACTCGGGGGCTGGTCTCTTCTCGCTTCGAACGCAGCCGGCGACGAGGTCGTCACCGTGACACCTCGAGCGCCCGCCCCCCGTGATCTCATGGCCGTGGAGGCGCTGCGTAGCCAAGTCCGTGCTCCCAAGCGACGTGCGCGCGGCTGGGTCGTTCACCCGCTGGAAGACATCGATCGCGACCGCGCATCGCTAATCGCATGGATGTCGCGGCACCGCAGGGTCGGCCCGTCGCCCGTGATGCTTCTCGGAACGAGGGTCAAAAGGTGACCAGAGTCGTACTGTGCGCCAGCTTCCCGAGCGGCCCTCGAGCTCCTGACGTAGAGCCCTACTACTCGACCGACATCGCACTCGCAGTGGTGGCAGTGGCGGAGGCGACCCTACGGTCGGGCGCCCGCCTGGTTTTTGGCGCGCACCCAACGATTAGCCCCATCGTCCTTCACACCGCGCGAATGCTTGACGCTGGACGCCTGGTCACGATCTTTCAGTCAGCGTTCTTTGAATCGAGCACGACCGAAGCTGTGCGGATGCTCACCCATGACCTCGGCGCACATCTCCGGACCACGAAACGTGCGGCAGACCGGCCAGAGAGCCTGACGATCATGAGGACGGAGATGTTCGCGAGCAGGCCCGACTGCGCATTCTTCTGCGGCGGGATGGACGGCCTGGACGAGGAACATCGGATTGCCCGGACGACTGGAACCACCACCTATCTGATAACCGAGCCCGGAGGTAGGACCGCGCAACTCGCGCTCGACGCCACTGCAGAGTCCAGAGTCCTCGAGGGTCGCGCGTACTCGTCGCTCGCACTCGCAGCTCTAGAGAGGTCAGGGGCAGCGGCGCCCCGACCCGTCGGACCGCTGGAGTCAGTGATGTACGACCCGGACGACGAGGCCGAGCGTTGATCGCGATCGTTGCCCTTCAGAAACTGTCGGACCCTCGTGTCATCGTCACGGCTCCTGAAACTCGAGCGATTGGTGAATCATGACTCGCAAGGTCTTCTTCAGCTTCCACTACGCGCGCGATTCATGGAGAGTCGCCAAGGTTCGGAATAGCGGGGTCGTGTCGGGGTACACGAAGAACCCCTTCTACGACAAGGCTGACTGGGAGAAGGTCAGGTTGCGCGGGCCTGACGGTGTTCGCCGCTGGATCGACGACCAGCTGGCCGGGACCTCTGTTACCGTCGTTCTTGTGGGGGCCAAGACCTCTTCGCGCCCGTGGGTCAAGTACGAGATTGAGCAGAGCATCGCCAAGGGAAATGGCCTGCTAGCCATCGACATCAGCAAGATCGGCGACCGCAATGGCGACACGGACAACACCGGCATCAACCCAGTGCCGACGGATTATCCGCTTTACAGATGGAACAAAGATTGCGGCCAGAAGAATCTGGGGAGTTGGATCGAGGCCGCCGCAAAGGCCGCCGGCCGATGACGATCAGCTGCGGCAGCGTGTCAGCGCGAGGATACATGGCCTTCTTCGCGAGGATGACCTTCTAGGAGAGGCCTGAGAAACACGGCGCTTCGACCGAGTCGCGGCCTGAGGCTCGATCCGCACCCAGCGCGACCTGCACCGGGCGCATACTACCCCCTTCTTAGCCACACCAAGATCGACCACTCACTAGTCGCTGGCCGCCAGGCCACGTCTAGCGAATCACGGCTACACCGCCTACGGGGATTGGTTGGACTGCCCGCATCCTTGACCGCGACAACGTCACGAGCGCTACGACGGTGCCCTTTGACAGCAAACGAACAGTTCGCACGGACTTCTTTACCTCACCACGCGGTCGTCAACAGTTTCGCGATGGATGGCTTGAGCTCGGCAACTTCGACGGGAAGAAGGGTGCCGGACAAAATCGGAATTACTCCCGGTTTCCGATTTGCGGGCGACTCGTTCGTCGGACGTCGATAGCGATCGCCGCATGTCTCATGCGAGCGGCAGTTGAGGTGTGCCTAGGCGTGGCTAGAGCGCCGTGGTGGACAGTTGCGGTCGGGCGACATGGAAGAGCCGGATTAGCTTAGCTGCGACGGTCCTGGTTCTTTCTCTGACGAGCCTGCATCACCGCGAGGACGCTCAGTCCAACCGCAGGGGCCCGTGACTCTGGCCCTGAGTCGCTTCGGTCCAACTGGCCCGACAGGCGCAGGTCCCTTCTCGGTTAGGACGCCTTGACCTTCTCGAACTGGCCCGAGCCTGCAATAAAAGAGGCCATGGTCTGAGCGCGCGTCGTGTTGTTCGCCGTGACGTAAGGCACAGGCTCTCCGTTGACGAAGAGCTTCTCCAGAGCCTTGTAGAGATTTAAATACTCCTGTCCGATGAAGTGCGTCGCCATCGCCCCGGTTTCGATAGGACAGATCGCGACTTGGGCCTGGCCCTTGATGCCGTCGAAGTATCCGAGTTCCCAGGGCATCCACTTCGAAGCCTGGGCAGCTCTCGAAGTCGCATAGACAAGTGTGCTGGACTGACGCATCCGCTGGCGAAGGAGGGCTGCAGTGCTCTGGTCGACCTTCGATCGGTCCAGTTCGCTGTCGACGACCCAGTCGACATAGACGCTGAATCCAAGCGACTCCAACCATTCCATTAGACCTAGCACGGCAGCCGCGTCCACCATGCTATGACTTAGGAAGACATCAAAGGAATTTTGCTCGGTCTGTGCGGAATTTGCGAGCACCTTCCCGGCAGCGCTAGCCGTGAGACCGCCGGTTCGCGCCCGTAGCTCAGTTGCGGTGAAGTAGGTCATCGGCTCGACGGGCCGTCCGAGGAACTCGGTGAGCCGCCTGCGCCCGGCGTCTTGATGGCCGGCTTGGGGAAGTCTCCTCCGTGACAATCGTGGTTCCCGTGCGGGTGGCCTTGGTTTCGGTCCTCCGACTCGTCAGCGGCAAGAGCGGCCCCGAACAAAATCATTCCCGCGACAGCGAGCGGGACATGAAAGCCCCATATCGACGTCGAACGGTACGACCGGTTCGTGGGGTTCGCCGGTAGAGACGAAACGTTCATCGCGAGTGGGACAGCGGAGTTGTCGACGATCGATGAGTAGAGATCCCTGAACTTCTTCTCCAGCGAGAGGTAGAAGGAGTCCAGCGCGGCGAAGACCACGATGCCGGCGAGCCCCAGAAAGAGGAGCAGCCAGTTGTCACGGACTGCCGCCAAGCCGAAAGCGGCGGAAGCCAACGTGATCGACCAGCCCTTAAACATCGCCGAGGTCGATGCCATGCGCCCGACGGTCGCCGACACGAGTTCTAGGTGCTTACGCCGGTCCTCGCGATCGTCGGCATCGCCGAGGTCGTAACCAGTCAACGAATGACCTCTTCTCTCACGGCTCAGCGCCGCGTCCAGGTGAACATCAGGAAATGTGGCGTCGGTCGCCAGAGGTCACCCATGGAATCGTCTGTCGTCGGCACCAGGGGAACATGCAGATGGGGAGGATCTGGGTGGCAGCCGTTCCGGGCGACTAGATGACCATGAGACCCGCCGGGGCCAAAGCGCTTTGCACCGCGTCAGCGACCAGCAGTAGGGCGGAGGCAAGGACCGCGCCGGTCGTCTCGCCAAGGTCCCCGACGTCCGTGATATCACAGGTCGCGACGACGACCGCGTGGCCAAACGTGGCCGGTTCGATGGGGATGAACGCATCAATGTCCTTGGGTCGCTTGACGACCCTGGCGGTTCAGTACCATCAGCGATGGCGCAGAAGTCGCGACTTTTTGGTTGTGCCACTTTCCCCCTCAAAACCGCCCTCGCCCGATGTCTCAGTTCCCAGAGCGTGGAACCTTGCCTAGTCTTCCACAGATCGCGCTCTCGCGAGTGGCCTTAGTCGCGTAGGCGCGGGACGCGACGGTTTCTTGCCCGGATCGAGTGCCCGCTCGGATCACTGTCAGTGGTGGTGCATAGACTTCAGGTCCCCGACACCCGAGGAGTACACGATGGCTAAGTCCGCATTCATCAGCTTTCATTTCAGTCGCGATCACTGGCGCGCTAACCAAGTTCGCAACATCAGTGCGCTCGCCGGGCAGCCTGAGTTGCCTTCGAACGAGTGGGAGGCAGTCAAGAAGCGCGGTGATGCGGCTGTTGAGGCGTGGATCGACGAGCAGATGAACTACAAGTCGGCGGTTGTGGTCCTCGTAGGCAAGGAGACGGCCTCGCGCAAGTTCGTAAAGTATGAGATCCGGCGGGCATGGTCGATGAAGAAGCCCCTCCTTGGGATCCGGATTCATGGTTTGAAGGACAGCAACCAGACGACCGATTCGGCGGGAGCGAACCCTTTCGCCCAGTTCGGCTTCTCGGACAGTTCAAAGACCTACGCAGACTACGTTCCCCTGTTCGATCCGAGGGAGTACACAGGCCTCACGTCCCCGACGAGCAACGACATCTACGCAGCGATCAAGGAAAACTTGGCCGTCTGGGCGTCTAGCGGCTACCGAAGGCCTTGACCTTCGGCCGTCGAGCCCGGGCGGTGCGGGTGTATTGTCGATTAGACCGAGGGGTCAGCCGCTCACAAGTGACCCATAGTGGGCGCTTTGAGGCACCTCGAATGTGCCGCGATCTGGGCGTGATCCAGGGCGCGGCAGCCAGGCATGTCGCCTGTGTACGGCGGGTCCAGCCGCCACGAACGAGGGTCGCCCGGCTTTGGCTGCGAAGCCAGAAACGCGCAGGTTATGGTCCGGGCCATGCGTCCCACGCTTGTCACCTCCGCGCTGTCTGCCGTCCTGCTCTCGCTACTGCTCTCTGCTTGCGGCGACGGCACTGCCGGCGACGACGAGAAGAACTTCGACTCCGCGCGGGACGCCGCCGACGCACTTGAGGGTGCCATCTCGGAGATCACCAAAACAGTCACGATCACTGAGGACAACGATCCCAACGACGACATGCTCGGTCGCCCGAACGGCTACGAAGCGGGGGTTGTGCTGTTCGATCAACGAGCTGGCGACGAGTTCACAACCTGTACCGAGGAGCAGATTGGGGCCGACTGCGGAGCAACGATTGAGCAGTGGCCCGACGCGGAGTCAGCCACGGCGCGAATGGACTACATCCAGGGCTTGCTTAAGGATGCTCCGATCCTTGGCAGGGAGTACAACTACGTCCAGGGGAAGCTCCTCTTAAGAGTCTCCGGCACGCTCAAGCCATCGGAAGCAGACGAGTACGAAGCCGCTTTCACCGGAACCACGCCCAAGGGAAAGGCGGACGACGACAAGTCCAGCGACACGGACTACGACGCCGCGACAGCCACGGCCGGGGAGAAGTGGGCCGAGTACACGCGTCTCGCAACGGAAGCCGGGATCGCCGAGGAGCACTGGGCATCGACGGAGACCGACGCCGCTGACACCGCGGAGGCAGCGTGCGGTCGCACCCAGGAGCAGATGAACGGGTCCGTCGACTTGTTCCGCGACATCTACACCGAAGATGAGTTCGAAGCTGAACGACTGTTCTATGTCGCCTACTGCCCGGAGCAGGTCGAAGCCTTCGACACCGCACTCGACTACGGCGCCGGCGCAAGCGACGGCCTGAGCTCCGGGAATGATGTCCCGACGGTCTCGCTCTCCACGGCCTGCGCAATGCTGATCCCAGATTCCGGTGACGGCGAGCTGAACGCGATCGCCGAGTTCCTCAGCGGGACGACCAAGGCGACGCCGGACACGTTCCGCGACTTCAAGGCGTCTGTCGCAGAAGTCAACGAGATCGCGGGCCTGTCGCCCGAGCCCCTAGCCACCTACCTCACCGGGATGGTTGATTCGCTTCAGGCCTACGTCGACGACCTGACCGAGAACGGAGCCGGTGACCTGGACACCACGGTCTACAAGGCGCTCGGGCTCGAGGTCGTCAACCTGTGCACCGGCGGGTAGGCAGCAGAGGTGACGGGCTTCGCACGTGCCGCGCGTGGCCAAGGACGATCCGCATTGCCGACGAATCGCCCAGTGACGCTGATCGGGTGCGATCTGCGTCAGGTCGCGATGCCCGTTAGCGACGAAACCCTCGGCTGGCCGGCCGCCCCAACGCAAACCGCCCCCGCCCTGCGTCTCCGCAGGTCAGGGGCGGTTCAGGCCGTGGCAGGTAGTGGATTCGAACCACTGTCGTGCTACCTTGGAAATCTAGCATCTGACTTGCGGAAATGCCCTCTGACCTGGGTAAACAGGCG
>NZ_FOUK01000005.1:66338-429282 GCF_900114845.1 Pimelobacter simplex | reverse complement strand
CACCGAGACCATGATCAAGCTCGGCGCGACGACCAACGTTTCGGCCGACCAGGCGGCCACCTCGATCGCGCAGATTCAGAACGTGATGGGCACCGCGCCCGAGGACATCGACAACTTCGCCGCAGCGCTCGTCGACCTGGGCAACAACGGCGCGTCGACCGAGTCCCAGATCCTCGACATGGCTCAGCGGATCTCTGGGGCTGGCGCTCAGATCGGTCTTGCCGAGACCGACATCCTTGCGATCTCCAATGCCGTCGCCTCGATGGGCATCGAGGCAGAAGCTGGTGGTTCGGCTGTCTCGACGGCGTTCACGAAGATGGCGATGGCCGTGTCGTCGGGTGGGCCGAAGTTGGAGAAGTTCGCGGAGGTCGCGGGCACTTCGACGACCGAGTTCCAGCGGATGTTCAAAGAGACGCCCGCCGAGGCGTTCGCCGCGTTCACTCAGGGCCTCGATCGGATCAACAAGTCCGGCGGCGACGTCTTCGGGACGCTCAAGGACATCGGCCTGTCCGACATCCGGGTTTCGCAGGCGATGCTCTCGCTGGCGGCGTCTGGCGACGTGCTGACCGACTCGCTGGCGATGGGTGCCGAGGCGTGGGAGAAGAACTCGGCGCTCTCTGATGAGTTCGCGAAGCGGTCGGGCACGACGGCCGCAGAGGTCCAGGTGGCGTGGAATAACGTCAAGGACGCGGGCATCGAGCTTGGCTCCGTGATGCTCCCGGTGCTCTCGGAGGCCGCCGACGTTGTTACGGGGGTCACCAACGCCTTTCAGTCGCTGCCCGGACCAGTCAAGAGCGCGACCGCGGGAGCGCTCGGCTTGACCGCGGTGTTTGGCGGCGGCCTCTGGTTCACCGCCAAGGTGATTGGCGGCGTGGTCAACATGAAGCAGTCGTTGGCCGACCTTGGGGTCCAGGCCAGCACCACTCGCTCACGACTCACGCTGCTGAACGGGGTCAAGCTCACTGGGCTGACGGCCGCTGCGGCGGTCGGGATCCCGTTGCTGTCCAACGACCTCGACACCCTCGGCCGCAGCATCGCAAACACCAAGGCGAGCACAGAGGGCCTCGACGGCGTCCTCGAAGCCCTAAACAAGAGCAATGTTGGAAAGTACGCCGACGACCTCGGCATCAACATGCAGAAGTTGGCCGAGGATCTGTATGCCAACGGCGCCTCCGGCGAGTACGTGGGCGAGACCTACGACAAGCTGAACGGAAAGTTGGACAGCTTCGGCGACAACGCCAAGGAAGCAATCACCTACTGGCTCCCCGGCATCACAAGTGGCCAAAACAAGGCGGCCGAGGTCAACAAGGGGCTCAACAAGGTCATCGAGGAGAACGGCAATCTCCTCGGCAAGGCCGAGTCTGACGCCAAGGCGGCAGCACTTGCTCAGGGTGAGCTGACGGGCGCCACTCTCAGTTCTGCCGATGCCGCGAACCTGAGCGCCGCCGAGACCGAGGAGATGGCCAAGGCCCTCAAGGACGCCCGCGATGGCGCCTCCGAGACTGCCCGTTCGTTCTTGACGCTGGGCGAGTCGCTGAACAATCCGAAGGTTTCGCTGGGCGACTGGATCGGCGAGATGGAGAAGCAGGCTCGTGCGCTTCGTGAGTTCACGGCGAACTCGAAGAAGGCGGCGAAGGAGGGCCTGGATGACGGCCTGATCGCGTCGCTGCAGGAGGCTGGGGTTGAGGGTGCTCTTCGCTTGGAGCAGTTGGCGAATGCGAGCGACGCGGAGATCCGTCGCGCGAACAAGGCGTTTCGGTCGGGTCAGAACGCTAGTGACGCCTACGCGGATGCGGTCGAGGTCCTCGCTCGCCGCCTTCTCGGCCTGCCTCCCGTCGAGAAGGTGGACGTCAAGGTCAATACCGCCAACGCCAAGGCGGCGCTGCGCAGCTTCCAGGCGCAGATCGACGCCTTGCGAGGGAAGAACATCACGGTCTCGACGACGTTCAAGAACTTCTACACCAACGTCAAGGGGCCGAAGGGGAACCGGGGCGGCGTCACGGACCCGTGGCGGGGACCTCTTGAGAACCCCGCGGATGGTGGAACTATCCCTCGCCCCGGAGGGCGTTTGATTCGATCTGCGTCCGGTTCGACGGTGCCTGACGACGGGGGCGGCTACCGCGACTATCTGCCCTACCTGCTGGCCCCGGGCGAGGAGGTCATCTCCAACCGGGTGGGCCAAGCTGATCGATTCCGGCCGTTGCTGAAGGCGATCAACGCCGGCCGCCTAGCCGATGGTGGAACCGCTGGGAAGAACCCGACGTGGATGTCGGCTATCGGCGGCTCGTGGGGTGAGGCGTTCGAGCTGCCCAAGACGTTGAAGGGCTTGAACAAGGCGCTGAAGCGGTCCAAGGCTTCGCTCGAGGACGAGACCGATGCCCGCGACGAGCTGGCGTCGAAGATGTCGTCGCTGCAGGACGCGGTCGCGGGCAAGCTCGCCTCGGACCTGTTCGGCGAGACCGAGGCATGGTCGGCGGGCGGGTCGTTCGAGGACGTCATGGCGATCCTGGCTGGCGACATCGCGACCGGCACGCAGATGCAGAAGGACATCGCGGCCTTGCAGAAGAAGGGCCTCAACGGTGGCGCCCTTGACGCACTGCTCGCCCAGGGCGACGCCGCGACCATCGGGCGGTTTGCCGGGCTCACCCCTGCGCAACTCGCTCAGTACGAGAAGCAGTACGAGCGGCGGGACAATCTGGCGACCTCGACCGGGAAGAGCGCGTCGGCGGCGGCCTACGGGCCGGAGTTCAAGGTCCTCGACTCCAGCGCCCGTCGTCTCGAAGGCAAGGTCGGAGCGATCGAGAAGGCCATCGACCGCAACGGCAAGAAGGACCGCGATTCACGCAAGCGCGGCAAGGGCAACGCCGCCCGCAATCGAAAGAAGGGGTGACCGGGTGTCGGAGTTGGTTCCCGAGGTGATCGAGGGCCCGGTGGTCGCTCTTCTGAAGGCGCGACGGGCCGAGCTGACGGGCGGCCCGGACAGCGTTGGGGTGCAGGAGCAGCGGGTTGCCGAGATGCAGGCCGATGTCGATGCGGCCTGCGAACGTCTTGCGGCTTGCGCCTCCGAGGTCGAGGCGATCGATGCCGCACTGGCCCTGCTTGAGACAGGAGGAGCGGCGTGACTCAGCAGCACGGGTTGACGTGGGGATCGTTGGATTTTGTGTCGACGACTCCGGCCGCATCTGGCTATCTGGTGGAGTCGGTCGCGGATGGGTCGTCGTTTGGGAACCCTGAGCAACGGGTCGAGGTGGTCCGCTCGCTGTTGACCGATGGGGCGCTGGCCGTACTGGAAGGCTGGGACAACCGCGAGGTTGTGATCCGTCTTCGCCTCTCGGCTCCGCTCGCGGCGGCGGGACCGGCGCTGGCCGCAGCAGAGGCCGCTCTGATGCGGGAGATCCTTGCGACGCGTAAGTCGCAGCTCGCTTGGGTTCCGCCGGCCACCGATGCCAAGACCTGCGTGTTCGACGTTGTTGGAGCCAGCCTTGACCGCGACTATCAGGGCGAGTGGGATCTTGAGGAGAAGGCCCGCGAGTACCGCTACTTTCTCCTGACGCTCACATGTCTGCCGTTCGCCAGGACGGCTGCCCGGACGGTGGTCCCCGCACTTCCTCCGCCTGCAGTCACGCCCGTTGTGGTTGTGATCGACACGTGCGATTCGACGTCTGGGTGGACGGCATCTGGCACCAATGTCACCACGCCGGTAGTGACATCAACTGGTGGCTACGTGCAGGCTGCGGCCACTTCGACATCGACTCCGGGGGTCGAATCGCTCAATCTGGCGCGCGCCGGTTCGATTTCGTTCGGCTCCACTCCTTATCTCCGCATCACCGCCTCGGACACGTCCTTGGGCGAAGGGGGATCGCTGTCTGCGGTCGGCGGCGGGGGCGTCATGAGCCCGAAGCTGGTGGCCGCGAGCCCGACGATCGCCGGTGCCTCCGACTACTACTTCGGACCACTGACCTCGGTGACCTCGATCGCCTTCAGCCGAGCCAGCACAACCACAGCGTCTGGGGCCTCGGTTGCTCTTCGCGTGCACGAGGTGGCTCGCACGGACGCGCTGCCGGCATCGGGCACGTCGCGCCAGCAGGCGCGGTCGGCGACCGTGACCGGTTCGGCGCCCACGCAGGCAATGGCTCGTCTCTACGACGCAACACCTGCCGCGTTGGGCACCGAAGTGCTCTTCTACACCTCGACGAACCCCCAGTCTTCGCCTGCCCTGCGCCCCTTCCGGACCGCGTCTGCTGCGGAGACGACTGACTCGACGATGGTGTCGGGAAAGCGGAACACGCTCACGTCGGCGATGACGTTTCGTATCCCATCGTCCCGAATCACCGAAGGGACGTACTCGCTGCTGGCCCGACTCAATGTCTCGACGGCCGGAACCATCGGGTGGTCCACTCGAATCGTCTCTGCGACCGGAACCACCACAGTGGGGTCCTCGGTAGTCATCTCCGGATCGACCGCGGTCGGCACCACTGGCGGCGCCTACCAGGTCGTCAACCTGGCTTCGATCCCTCTTCCCGCGGTGAAGGCCGAAGCGGATCAGGCAATCGAACTGACCTTGACGGGGACGGCGAACATGACTCTCGACGAGAGTTGGCTCTTTGCCGTCCACGACGGTGCCCTGACTTGGATCACCGACTCGGACTCCCTGACCTGGATCGAGATCCGCTCCCCCGAACTCGGCGCCGCGCGGCCATCGGTATACGGCGGCACCGGAGCCAAGGGAGCAAATTCGGTGTGCATCGACTGGAAGTGCAAGTCGTTCGGAGCGCACCGTTTCGAGCCAGGGTTGATGCAGATCTTCACCGTCGCCTCGACCTCCTTGGTTAGCCAGTCGGAACTCGAGTTCTACCCGCGCTACCACTCTCACGTAGGCGACGAGGCGGCATGAGCCGCCGCACCGCGACCCGTCCCGAGGTTCGGGTCGGGGGCTTCTGGCTTTCCTCGATCGCCCCGCAGGGCTGGGGTCAACTGGAGCACTCCACCCGTACCAACGGATCTTGGCAAGCGTCGTGGACGATCCCCATCGTCCGTACCTGGCGGCATCCCGCGCTCGTCTACGGCGCCAAGGTGGAGGTCTTCCTTGGGCCGATCTGCATCTGGTCCGGCACCCTGGAGGAGCCCAACTGGGATTCGGGCGAGTTCATCGCCCTGGGCGCCTCCCGCGACGGCGAAGACGCGGTGGCGATCGATGGATCGGGGAACTCGTCGACGAACCCGAACGCGGTCATCGACGCGGCCATCGCTCGCGGGGTCCTGTCTTGGACACGCATTGGCGACTTCGGGACCACGCCCGTCGGACAGTCCAATGATGGCGGCGGTCTGGTCACCATTCGATCGGTGCTTGACGCCTGGGCTCAGGAGAACGCCAGCCGCTGGGTCGTCAATGAGAGTCGGCAGCTCATTGCCGCTCCTGTCGACGAGACGCGGCCAACCTGGCACGCCATGCCCGGTTCTGGAGTCCTGGGTTCCGCCGCCGAAGAGCGAGTCGACCGCGTCTTCGTTCGCTACCTCGACCCAACCACCGGCAGGCGCGCAACCGCCTCCTACCCCGCCACGAGCCCTGCGAGCGGAATCGAGCGTCCCGTCGACATCACCGACCGCGGCGCCAAGACCCCAGCGCAGGCGGCAAGCATTGCGCAGGACATCTGGTCGGACCTTCAGGGCCGCTCTGGGTGGACCAACGGGATCACGCTGGCGCGCGGTCAAGCCACAACCCCCGGCGGAACCGAGGTCGACCTGGCGCTCGTGAGGGCTGGCGACACCCTCCGCCTCCTGGGGGTCCCGGATGTCCGCGGCGTCGCCCAGAACACCGACGTCGTCATCGGAGACACTGACTACAACTGGGAAGACGACGAGCTACAGGCCAACCCGGTGGGGCTCGCGGCCCGCGACGACACCTCGGTCCTCGAGCAGGTCGGGAACCTCGCCGTCGACGCCGCTGCTCGAGCTGGTGGCAGCGGCTCCGGAGTCGCGCCGTTCGCGATCGCCACCGGCGTGGTCAACGTCGCCCTCTCGGCAGCGAACTCCGCGTTCACGAACATCACGTTCCCGGCAGGCCGGTTCACCGTCGCGCCGATCGTGCTCGCGACCCTGCAGAGCGCCCCCTCCGGGTCACAGAAGTTCGTCCCCCGCGTGCTCAACGCGACCACCACTGGCGCGTCGGTCTACGTCTACACCGGCGACACCACCGCACAGACCGCCACGGTCAACGTGGCCTGGGAGGCCATCCAGATGACCCCGACATCGGCGGTGGGCTGATGACCCAAGAGCCTGGCGCCTGGCAGCTCCAGCAGCGCCTCGACGAGCGTCTGGACAAGATCGACGCGAACCAGCAGGCAGGGTTCGACCGCCTCGACAAGCGGTTCGACCGGCTGGTCACCACCGAGGCGTTCAACGCCGAGCAGCGCCGAGTCGACGACAAGATCAAGGACTTGGCCGACGACATCGCCGCCGAACGCGACGCCCGACGCATCTCGATGATCGAGGAGAAGGCCGCCCGCGAGGACGGCGACAAGCGCCAGCAGAGCGCCCTCGACAAGCTGATCGCCAACCAGAAGTGGATCGTCGTGACGATCTTGATCCCGATCGCACTGTTCATCGCCAACCTCGTCATCGACCGGAGCGGGTCATGACCGGCCGCATCCGGTGGACCATCGCCGCCCTCGCTGCCATCGCGCTCGGCGTCGGGCTCGCCTACGGTCTCCACGAGATCGACGAACTCCAGTCCCGCGTCGAGGCTTCAAGGGCAGACCGGGCCGACCTCCGAAGCCAGCTCGGCAAGGTCAAGGCTGCAGCCGAGGAGAACGCCCGCCGTTGCGCCGACGTCGAGGGCTGCAGTCCCGCGCCGATCCCCGGCACCCCGGGTGCGCCGGGTGCGCCTGGCCTCCCGGGCATCCAGGGCCCCGTCGGCCCACCCGGCCCGGAGGGACCTCGTGGCCCCAAGGGTGATGACGGCAGCTCCGGCACCAACGGGACGACGGGGTCTGCCGGAGCCGACGGCGCACAAGGACCACCCGGCCCGCCCGGCCAGCAGGGCGAACGTGGCCCCCAGGGCGAGCGCGGACCAGAAGGCCCCACCGGCCCGCCCGGTCCCGCCGGAACCACTCAGCCCGGCACCTACACCTGCCCCGACGGCGAGTACCAGCGCGGTTTCTCCGTGAACTCCGACGGCTCCGTCAACCTCATCTGCGCCCCGGTGGCGCAACTGCCCACAGGAGGCAACCCGTGACCTGGCGCACCGCACGCTCCCTCGACGTCGTCCTCGCCGAGATCAACGCCCACGCCCCGAACCGGTCGAAGCTCTCCGACGGGTCGATCGGCGACCCGGCACATGCCGCGCGGACCTCGGACCACAACCCGAACAAGGCCGGCGTCGTCCGCGCCCGCGACTTCACTCACGACCCGCATGGCGGCCTCGACTGCAACGTCCTCGCTGCCCGACTCGCCGAGATGCTCCGCGCCGGCATCCACCCCGCTCTCGGGTCGGGCGCCTACATCATCTGGAACCGCACCATCCTCAGCCGCGACCGGATCCACGAAGGCTGGCGCCCATACGACGGCACCAACCCACACACCAAACACCTCCACCTGTCCGTCGCCACCAAGGCCAGCGGGTACGACTCCACCGTCCCGTGGAACCTGTACGTTCCCCCGGCGCCGTCCGTGAAGCGCCGCCCGAAGCCGATCCGCGACGCCATCAAGGCTGCCCAAGCTGCCCTCGTCGGCGCCGGACCCGTGCGCGCGGAGCGGGTCAAGGCCGCTATCCGTGAGCTGCGGAAGGTCAAGAAGCAGTGACCGAGCCGCAGGCTCGGGTCTACTCGCCGAACCTTGCGTTCACCACCGGCTGGTTCAAGGACCGCAAGCACGTCCGCCACCTGCTCGCCACGGTCGACTACCCCGTCGTACTCGGCGTACAGGAAGCCAAGAACGTGTGGCTCGCCCGCCTCGTCGGCGCGGGAGCTCGAGCGATGCAGCGCACCTCGACCCCGGCTGTGCGCGGTTCAGGGATCATTGTCCGCGGCCTGCGCGCACGGAACTTCCGGATCTTCCTCGGCGGCCGATCGGCAGCGACGCTGCCTCGGTGGATCGCCCGGTGCGCTGTGGAGATCGACGGCCAGTGGGTGCGTGTCTTCTCCGCCCACCCGCCCCCGAAGCGCGCCGGGAAGGCGGCCCAGGATCGACACCTGGCCCAACTCAAGAAGCGCACCGACCGAGCCGAGCGCCGGGGCAAGGCGTGGATCGTGTGCATCGACGCCAACCGCAACCTCCACGAGGTGGCCCGCCACCTCGGCGGCCGCGGCTACGGCGACGACCGCGACCGGATCGTCGGCGTCATCGTCTCCCACCGCATCGTCGTCGGCGCCCACGGCGTCGACCGCTACGGCATCAAGAACGGCCTCACCGACCACCCGGCGCCCTGGATCGACATCCTCGGCATCCGCTGACCTCCAAGGTTTCTCCCAGCAACTCCAAGGATTGGAGCAATACCGTGAACACCTTCCTCGCCACCGCCAAGACGTGGGCTGCGTTCGTCGGCGCGATCCTGACTGCCCTCGTTGGCACCCTCACTCCCGACGACGCCGGGTACCGGGTGCTCACCATCGTCCTCGCCGTGGTGACGGCGGTCGCCGTCTACGGCGTCCCGAACCGCACCGAGGAGTAGCGGTGCCGGGCTGGGCGCTCCTTCTCGGGACCCTGGTCTACAACTACTCGCGGCATCGTCGCGGGCTGCCCACGATCTGCGCGACCACGAGGCGGCTACTCCCCCGGTCGGTCTCGGCGGCGGCGCTCGGTGGCGGGTATCTCTACCTCGCAGTCCACGTCTGGCGCGGCTACCCGCGCCCCTGAACCTCGCTACCGCAGGCCGACCGCCCCACTCTCTTCGGAGGGTGGGGCGTTCGGCGTTTTCGGCAGCCGAGCCGGCGGGGCACGAGAAACAGGACCCCCTGGTCCTTAGACGCCTGGCCCGCGGGTGAGGTTGTCGACCGTCGGGAACGGCTGCCCGTCGCTGTGGGCCTTCTCGAGCAGCCGGTAGGCGGTGACGCGAGTGACTCCTGCAAGTTCGGCCATTTCCTTAATGTTGAGGTCCGCGCCCTTGCCCTGGCGCATGGCGTCGCCCATCTTGCCGAGGACGACGCGGCGCGCGGCGTCGTAGGTCTCCAGCTCCTTGCCGAGTTCGCGCAGTGCCTGACGGATGTCCTCGGCGGCGGTCATCGCCGGACCGCCTGGGCGATGGAGACCGCCGTGAGCGCGGCCCATGCTCCCCAGATCCACCACGGCAGCGGGTGGGCGGTGGTGACGACGGCGAGCGTGACGCCGGTCGCCGCCGAGGCGAGGACGCTGGGGTGGGTGAGTCTGTTGACCATCGTGGACTCCTTCCTGTTCATGCGAAGATGGAGGGCGAGGCCCGGGGGTACTAGTTCCACCCCCGGGCCTCTTTGGTCACTCTCGCTTGTGGCGTCCCTTCGGCTTCCTGGGCTTCCGGTTCTGCCAGACCGCGATGCCTTGGAGGATCACTCCGAGTGCCGCGATCGCGAGCGTGAGTTTCGATTCACTCACTGACCACCTCCTCTCTTCTGTTGTGTACACAAGTATGCACTATCGAGAAGGGTGTGTCAACAAGTAGACACGGAAGGATTCACCCGTAGCCAGTCCCCAGCCGCGGCACCCCGTCACTGACCGGCTTCAACCGCTCGGCCGGGCACCCAGTCGGTCTGGAGCTGGCCGCCCGCGATCGCCTGGTTGTCCCAGGTCACGAACGCCTCCCACTCGCCATGCTGGTTGCTGCGCCAGGCGAGGATGAGGCCGGGGAAGTGGCGCGGGCCGAACTCCTCCTTGACCCACACGTGTCGCTGCCCCATCACTGCAGGATAGAACACCCGTTCGATAGAGTCGCCTGGTGCAGATCCACGCCGCCCACCGCCCCAAGGACGACACCACCGCCGAAGCCGTCCACTGGACCGTCGAGACCGACGACTACGAGGCCGGCATGGAGCAGGTCAAGGCCGCCGTGCCCGAGGGGCACGTGCTGCTCGGGGTGCGGGTCGAGCGCTAGGGGCCTCTCGGCATTCAGTCGCGAAACCGGCGACGCTGGCGGGCGGCGATCTGATCCAACTCGGCCCGAAACCGCGCTGCCAACGCAAGCCCCTGCGCTCGGCCGTCAGGAGTCAACTGGTCGTCGGCACCAAGGAGCCCGAGGGCTCGCAGCTCCTGCGCTGTGTCGCGGGCCATGAAATAGGTGCTGCGCGACACGTCCATCGATCCACTGCGGCCATCGGTACGCACGTGAACGGTGGTGCACTCAGCCGCGCATGCGAGGCTGACGGTGAGTTCCGAGGTCATCATTCGACCCACCCCATCGATTCAGCGTTGTCGCGGGTGACGAAGCCATGTCCCTCGCAGGTCGGGCATTCCACGACACCACTGCCGATCGGAAGGCACGAGCGGCAACGTCCGCCCGACCGCCGACCAGTTCCGTCGCAGACGTCACACAGATCGTTGCCAACTCCCGAGCAGTCTTGGCACTCGACGATCAGCTCGGCACGAACCAGAGAGCCCAGCAGTTCGCGCGCGGCATGGGCCGCCACGTGGCCGCGATGCCAGGCCGCGGCGTCTTCGGCATCGCTGGGGTAGATGTAGTCGTGGTCCAGCGCGGGCGACCGGTCGCCGCAGTTGCACTCGTAGACCGGCATGTCGTTGTCGTCGGAGGTCCAGCCTGGCGGGTCGTCATGCTCAGCCAGGATGGCGGCGACCGCACCGCCCAGTCCGGCCCCGTTGACGGCGCTCGTCGGGAGGCCGCAATCAGCTCGTTGAGCATGGAGGGCACCTTCCCTGAGGGCATCCTGCTTGATCTTCTCGACCGCACGACACAGTCGGACGGGACGGCTGAACTCCGACTCGTCCGATTCAAAGGCGGCGCGCAGCGCCTCACGCTCGCCGCCGGTGAGCTGAATCTTCCCGGACGATGTCGTCGCGGCCCCAGTGCGCGTCATGCTCTGAGACTACATGTACATGTACATGTAGTGCAAGATCGCGGTCCGAAACATGTACATGTAGTAGCGTTGAGCCCGTGAGCGACAAGAAGGTCCGGCGGCAAGAGCGGCGCCCGGACGGCGAAGCGCCAACCAAGCGCCTCGCGGTACACATGCCCGCCGACCTGCACGCCGCCTCGAAGGCGAAGGCAGAAGAGCGCGGAGAGACCCTGTCGGCCGCAGTGGTCGACCTCCTGCGCGACTACGTCAAGCGCTAAGCCACCCCATCAAGCGCTCGCCGCCACCTCAGTCGACGAACCCCAGCCGCCTCGCCGACCTCTGCCGCTGACGATCCGCCCGCAACCGCTGCAGCCGCTTCACCACCAACGGGTCGAACGCCAACGCCTCCGGACGGTCGATCAGCGCGTTCAGCCGCTGGTAGTAGCGCGTCATCGACATCCCGAACACCTCGGACACCTTCGACTCCTTCGCGCCGGCATACTTCCACCACTGGCGCTCGAAGGTCAGCATCTCGGTCTCGGTGGGGGTCAGCTCGGACATCAGGCAGCCCAGGGCGTGACGGCGAACGAACCGGTCGGCCGCATCGGCTCCCCGCACATTATGTCGGCGAAGTAGACCCAGACGTGGACCGCCTGGAAGTCGTCCTTGACGAACGGGTTGCTCCCGCCGCCACGCACGGCAGCGAACGGTGCGAGGAAGTCCAGGATCAACGGAACGAGCCCGTGAAGGTCGTCATCGGGGAGCGTCACCTGCTCGCCGTCGAGCCACCCGGCGAGCGAGAGGTGGAACGCCCGCATGTAGTCGTCGCCCTGCTCCCCCAGGTCGCTCGAGGCGACGATACTCACCGTCCGACGCGCGTCCTTGGTCTCCGACGGGATCTCCCATCGCCGTGGCGACTGCCCCGGCACGATCAGGTGCTCGCGGATCTCGTCCACGATGGCGAACAGCTCGGCATTCGTAAGCGTCTTCATGCTCGGGAAGGTAGGCCGAGGGTCCGACAGAATCGGTAGCACGCTCGTAGCAACTGCCCGAAATGCGAAGTGCCCCCGATCTGCTGTTCTCGCAGGCCAGGGGCACTTTCACTTGCCGTGGCAGGTAGTGGATTCGAACCACTGTAGGCTACGCCGGCTGATTTACAGTCAGCTCCCTTTGGCCGCTCGGGCAACCTGCCGGGCTGTCGTCCCGCACCCCTCTGACCCCCGCGAGGACGGTCCTGAGTTGGCGCGCTGGCGACGACGCGAAACAATAGCGCAGCAGCCCCGCCCGACTGAAAACGTAGGTGACACCATGGCCGACTCGTCCTTCGACATCGTGAGCAAGATCGACCGCCAGGAGGTCGACAACGCCCTCGGGCAGGCGGCCCGGGAGATCGCGACGCGCTTCGACTTCAAGGGGACGGGGGCGACGATCGAGTGGAAGGGTGAGGACGCGATCGAGATCACCGCGTCCGCCGATGACCGGGCGAGTGCGGTGCTGAGCGTGTTCCAGGACAAGCTCATCAAGCGCGACCAGTCGCTCAAGATCCTCGATGCCTCGGAGCCGCGGCCGTCGGGGCAGCAGTCCAAGATCGCGATCGCGCTCAAGGAGGGGATCACCTCCGAGGATGCCAAGAAGATCGCCAAGCTGATCCGCGACGAGGGTCCCAAGGGCGTCAAGACGCAGGTCCAGGGCGACGAGCTGCGGGTGTCGTCGAAGAAGCGTGACGACCTGCAGGCCGTGATCGCGCTGGTCAAGGGCCAGGACTACGACTTCGCGGTGCAGTTCACGAACTACCGGTGAACGTCGACCGTCACCTCGCCGGCGCGATCGGCCTGGTCGTCGTCGCGGTCGCGCTGACGATCGGCGTCGGTGTCGCCTTCGCGTACGACGTCAGCTCGGCCCCGCGCCGCACGGCTCCCCCGGCGGCGCCGGCGGTCACCGGCGCCGCACCCGCTCAGCCGCAGCACGAGCAGCCGGCACCGCAGGAGCAGCAGCAGCCCGATCCCTACCGCCCCGACGACGCCTGGCTCGCCCGGGTCGCGGGGGCGACGGGGATCCCGGTGCGGGCGCTGGCGGCGTACGCGCGGGCCCACCTGCGGGTGGCGGACGAGCAGCCGGGGTGCAAGGTGGCCTGGAACAGCATCGCGGCGCTGGGTGGCGTCGAGTCGCGCCACGGCAGCGTCAACGACGCGGTGCTCGGTGAGGACGGGCTGTCGCAGCCGCCGATCCGGGGGCCGCGGCTCGACGGGAAGCAGTTCGCGGCGATCCGGGACACCGACGGCGGGATGCTCGACGGCGACAGCGAGTGGGACCGGGCGGTCGGGCCGCTGCAGTTCATCCCGTCGACGTGGGCCCGGTGGGCCGCCGACGGCAACGGGGACGGCACGGCCGATCCCGACCAGATCGACGACGCGGCGCTCGCGGCGGGCCGCTACCTGTGCGCCGCCGGCGACCTCAGCACGCCCGACGCGTGGCGGCGGGCGATCTTCAGCTTCAACCACTCCGACGCGTACGTCGCGGACATCGCCGCCCTCGCCAACAGGTACGCCGCGCAGGCCGGCTGAGCCCTCGGTCCGCCGAACCGCTGCGCGCGGGTGCACGGCGAGGCGAGAATGGTCCCGGAGGAGGGACTCTCGTGCGAGGCGCCGCGCTCCGGCCGCAGTGGCCGACCCTGACGCGTGAGGTCGTCGGCCAGGTCGCAGACCTGGTGGCGGCCGGCGCGAGCGTGCTCCTGTGCGGGGCGGCCGGCGTCGGCAAGTCGTACGTCGCCCAGCAAGTCGCCGCGGCCGCGCCGGCGTGCGTGCCGGTGCTGTGCACTCCGGCGGGCAACCGGGTCCCGCTCGGCGCGCTCCACGCCTGGTTGGCCGAGCTGGGCCTGGCCGACGCGACCGGGGCGCCGTCCGTGAGCCCGCTGGTGCTGGCCGGGCAGGTCGCGCCCCAGGGGCCGGGCGACGAGCCGGTCCTGGTCCACGTCGACGACATCGACCTGCTCGACGCGGCGAGCGCCGAGCTGCTGGCGCTGCTGTGCCGGCGCGGGGTGGTCCAGCTGCTGGCGACCCTGCGCTCCCCCGGCGGCGGGGCGCTGCCAGTACCCCTGGCGCGCCTGCTCGTGGAGGACCAGGTGGTCCGGGTCGAGGTGGCGCCGCTGACGCCGAACGAGGTCGGTGAGCTGGTCCAGCTCGCGCTCGACGGGCCGGTGCACCACGAGACCGTCCGGTTCCTGCACCGCACCACCGAGGGCAACAACCTGTTCCTGCGCGAGCTCGTCCGCACCGGCGCCGCGCACGCCGCGTTCGTGCTGGAGCACGACGTCTGGCGCTGGCACGCGACGCCCGCGCCCGAGGCGCTGCTGCTCCCCGCGCTGTTCAGCGACGAGCTCGACGCGCTGTCCGCGGCCGAGCGCGAGGCGGTCGAGCTGGTCGCACTCACCGAGCCCATCGCGATCGATGCGCTGGCGCTGGCGGTCGGGCCAGACGTCGTCACGGGGCTGGTCCGCTCGGGACTCCTCGTCGAGGTCGAGCAGCACGTCCGCACCCACCACCCGCTGTTCGCCGAGTCCGCCCGCGGGCGGATCGGGCCCTGGCAGCGCCGCCAGCTATTCGAGCGCCTCCACGAGACCCTGCCGAGCCCGCCGACGGACGCCGGGGGCGGGCTGCTGCGCTGGCTCGCGTGGGGTGCGGAGAGCGGCGCCAAGATCGCCGCGGGCTCCTGGCTCGCCGGCGCCCGGGCAGCGGCTGCCGCCGGCGACCTCCCCTACGCCGAGGAGCTCGTCACCCACGCCCTCGCCACCACGCCCCTGGCCGCGCGCGACCGGCTGGAGGCGCACACCCTCCGCGCCGAGGTACGCCGCTTCCGGGCCCAACGCACCGAGGCACTGGCCGACCTCGACGCGGCCGCGGCCACCCTCGACGCCGCCGCGGGCGAGGACGGCGACTGGCTCGCCGGCCAGGTGCTCGCCGCCACGCGGACCCGCGCCGACCTCCTCCAGTACGTCGACGACGACCCCGCCGCCGCGCTGACCGTCCTCGCCGACGGCTACGCCCGAGCCGCGCGGTTCGCTCCCGGTCACCCCGGCCTCGCCCGCCAGCCGCTGGAGACGCTGACCCGGCAGGGCTGGAGCGGCCAGTGCGCGGCACTGCGGGCCGAGGTCCCCCGGCTGCTCGCCGAGCTGGCGCAGGGTGCGGCGAGCAGGCCCGGCACCGACGTCCTCGAGGCGGTCTCCCCCGCCCTCCTCGCGCTCGCCTGGGAGGGCCGGACCGCGACCCTGCGGGACCTCGCGCGCGCCGGGCTCCACGCGCTGGCCGACGTCCACTCCGGACCGACGGCGGCCCGCCCGCACCTGGCCGTCGAGATCGTCTGCACGACCTTCTTCACCGACCTGTACGGCGGCGTCCCGGCCGGCGACGAGGGCCTCGACCACCTCGTCCCCACCGCGATCGCGCAGGACATCGACGCCGGGCTGCTCGCTGCCGGCGCGGGCCGGCGGCTCCTGGCGGAGGGCGCGTGGGCGGAGGCGGACCGGGTCCTGGCCGATGCGCTCGCACTGCTGGAGCAGCGCGACCCCAGCGGGTTCGGGGCCTGGGCCCTGGCCGCCGCGGCCCTGGCCGCGGCCGGGGTCGGCGACCTGACGCGGTCCGCGGCACTGGCCGCGGACGCGGCCCGGGCACCCTCGCGGACCAGCCGCTCGCTCGTCCCCGACCTGCGCACGCTCGTCGCCCGGGCCCGGCTGGCCGGCGATCCCGACCAGGCCGTCGACGAGATCGAGCGGCTGCGTGCCTGGGCCCACGCTGAGGGCCACCTGCTCACCGAGCTCGAGGCGCTCCACCTGCTGGCCGTCGCCGCGCCCGCCACCGTGAGCGCCGAGGACGCCGTCCGCGCCACCCACCTCGCGAGCGCGAGCAGCATGGAGGCGCCGGTCGCACGCCTGCTCGCCGACCACGTCGCCGCCGTCCAGCAGGACGACGCCGCTGTCGCGAGCGCCGCGATCCGGCGCCTGGCCGAGCACGGCCGCTGCCTCCCGGCGCGGGGCCAGGAGGCAGCGACGCTGAGCCGTCGGGAGCGCGAGGTCGCCTCGCTGGTGGCCGGCGGCCTGAGCACCCCGGAGATCGCCGAGCGGCTACACCTCTCGACCCGTACGGTCGAGAGCCACATCGCCCGGATCTTCACCAAGCTCGGCATCAACCGCCGCGCCCAGGTCCGCGACCTCCTCGGCTAGATCCCAGGGATCACCGCACCTTCAGCACCGCGCCGCAAGCCGGTGCCTGGCCGCGCGGCTGGTACGCCACCGACACCAGGTACGGCGCCGCCGGGGCCCGGAAGCGAGCCGTGCCCTTGCCGCCGGTGATCGCCTTCCGTGCGACGACCTTGCGGCCGTCGTACCGGACCACGAGCCGGCCCGCACCCGGGACCGGGCGCCCGTTCCGGCCGAGCATCCGTGCGGTGACCCGGTAGGCCCCACCCGCCTCGGCCCGCAGCGTGCCGCGGATCGTGCAGGTGGGCCGTCCGCGGCGGACGTCGACGATGACCACGTTGCTCTCCGTCACCGTGTACGGCGACCCGGCGGCCGGCGTGTAGCGCGCGACGATCCGGTGCCGGCCCGGGCTGAGCTTCCGCAGCACGGCGCCGCCGTAGCCGTACCGGGAGACCGGCGACGCCTTCCCGAGCGCCTTGCCGTTGTCGAAGTACTGCACGCCACCGCGCGGCACCGCGATCCCCGGCGCCGGCGCCGCCACGAGCGCGCGGATGTGCAGGTCCTGCCCGACGAACAGCGGCCGCGGACCGGTGATGAGCGTGACGGTCGCGCGCCGGGCGGCCACCTGCTGCGTGAGCGGCGCGCTGGCCGCCGCGTCGTACCGCTCGTCGCCGAGGTAGCGGGCGAGCACGGTGTGCCCGCCGGCCGCGAGCGCCGCGGTGGTCACCCGGACCCGGCCGTCGGGGCCGAGCGAGACGGGGGCGTCGAGCGGGACGCCGTCGACCTCCAGGCTGAGCTGCCCGGTCGGCGTCGCGGTCGCCGGGCGGACCGGGTCGACCTGGACGACGAACGTCAGCGGCGCGCCGGCCGGGGCCGGGTTGCGGTCGCTCGTCAGCCGGACCGTGGTCGTGCCCGGGTTGACGACCTGGTCGAGGAAGGCGCTGCTGGCGTCGTACCGGTCGCCGTCGCCGAGGTAGACGGCGCGCACCCGGTGCGTGCCGACCGGCAACTCGTCCGTGGTGAGCCGGGCCGTGCCGCGGTGGTCGAGGGTGAGCGGCGCGCCGACCGGATCGGCGCCCGCGTAGAGCTGCACCTCGCCTGTCGGCACCCCCGCTCCGGCCGCGTTCGAGCTGACGGCGACGTCGAGGACGACGTCCTCGCCCGCGACGGTGGGGTTGTAGGGGGAGGTCAGCTCGACCGCGACGTCGCCCCGGTTGACCACGACGGCCCGCGCGGGGCTGGTGGCGTCGGCGAACTCGGCGTCGCCGGAGTAGTCCGCGGTGACCTGGTGCGTGCCGACCGGGATCCGCGTGGTGGTCAGGCGCGCCTGGCCCGCGCCGTCGATCGCGACCGGCTCGTCGAGCAGGTCGCCGTCCGCGCGGAACCGGACGGTTCCGGTCGGAGTGCCGCGGCTGGGATCGCGCCGGGTGACGAGCGCGGTCAGCGTCGTCTCCTCGCCGCGCACCACCGGGTCGAGCGGGACGCCGAGCGCCACGTCGGTCCCGCCGCGGGCGACCGTGAGGTCGGCGCCGCCGGACGACGGCAGGAAGTCCCCGGTGGGCGCGTACGACGCCTCGACGCGGTAGTCCCCCGCCGGCAGGTCGCTGCCGTGGATCGCGACGCTGCCACTCGTGAGCGGACCGCTGCCGAGCGGCGTGACGACGCCGGTGTCGACCGCGCGGGCGGACAGGGTGACCGTGCCGGTGGCCGGTCCGTCGGCACCGGCCTCGGGGGTCACGGTGATGTCGTAGCGGGCGCTCTGCCGGTTGACCACGGTCGGCAGGCCGATCGTGACTGTCGTCCGGAAGCGCTGGGTGTAGTCGATGACGACCCGGCCGTCGCCCGAGGCCGACGAGCTCCAGGCCGAGACCAGGTCGGCGAGCGCGGGCTCGTGGAAGCTGCGGCCACCGCCGCCACCTCCGCCGCCACCGCCGCCGGTGCGGCCGCCGCCGCCACCGGAGCCGCCGGGGTAGCCGCCCCCACCGCCGCCACCCCCGCCCGCTCCGGTGCTGCTGCCGGCATTGCCGCCGGTGCCGCCCGCCGGGCCGCCCGCGGCGCCCGCGGCGCCGCCGCCCGACGTACCGTCGCCGCCGCCGTCGGAGCCGTTCTGGTCCGCGCCGCCGCCGGTCCCGCCGGCACCGTTGAAGCCGCCCTTGCCTCCGCCGCCGGCGCCACCGCCGGCCACCGCGACGAGCGTGTCGTCGAGGACGAGCGCGGTCGCGCCGCCGCCGCCCGCGCCCGCGCCGCCTGACGTGACCGTGATCGACGAGCCGGTGTTGCCCGAGCCGCCCGGACCGTACGACGAGGGGCCGCCCCCGCCCGGCTCGTCCTTGGCGTCGCCGGCGTTCTGGCCGACCGCGCCGACCAGCGCCTTGAGGACGTCCCCCTCCTGGACGGCCAACCGCACCTTGCCGACCGCACCGCGACCGCCGGACCCGCCGGACTTGCCGCCGTTGCCGCCGGACGCGCCACGCAGCTCGACCGTCAGCTCGTCGACGCCCGAGGGCACCACGAACTCCTGCGGCCCGCCGCTGTAGCCCATCTCGACGTGGCCCTGCGCGGCCTGCGCCGGCGCGGCCGTCACGGTCACGGTCGCGACGGCGGCCAGACCCGATCCCATCATCGCGACGGCGACCAGCCCGGCCAGCCGTCCCTTGCCCGTGTCTCGGAGCACGTTCTTTCCCTCCCGTTGCCCACCTCGGCCTGTCAGCATCGGGGGAACGGGCGCGGGAGCGCTTCCGTAGGGACTACGTAAAACTCACCCGGAAGATCACCAGGCGTCGTGCAGGAGCGCCAGCACCGCGGGGGCGTCGACCGGCCCCGGGTTCGGGTACGGCGCCGCGGCGACCCGGTCCGCCACCTCGGCCAGGCCGTCGTCCGGGACGCCGAGGTCGCGCAGCCGTCGCGGGCCGTCGTATGACGCGGCGAGGGCGGCGATCGCGGCCGCGGGGTCGCCACCGGAGATCGCGGTCAGCCGCTCGTCCGCGGCGGGCGCGAACGGCAGGTTGTGCCGGACGACGTGCGCGAGCAGCACCGTGTGGAGCGGGGCGTGCGGCAGGTCGAACGTGCCGCCGAGCGCGTGGGCGAGCTGGTGGTGCAGGCCCATGGGGACGGTCGCCAGGCAGGTGCCGGCGAGCCAGGCACCGTGCTGGAGCGCCTCCCGCCCGGCGGCATCGCGCGGTGCCTCGAGCACGACGGGCAGCGCGCCCAGCAGCAGCCGGGCCGACTCCGTCGCCAGCGCGTCGCTGACCGGCGTCGAGGTCGCCGCCCAGAGCGCCTCGACGGCGTGGGCCAGCGCGTTGACGGCGCTGGTGAGGGTGAGGTCGACGGGCATGGTCAGGGTCAGGTCGACGTCGTACACGACCGTGCCCGGCAGCAGGGCGGGGTCGCGGCGGGTCTGCTTGACGCCGTCCTTCGTCTCGCCGAGGACGGGGGTGACCTCCGAACCGGCGTAGGTGGTGGGCATCGTGAGGTGAGGCAGGCCGGTCCGGGCGACGAGCGCCTTGCCGAGGCCGACCGCGGAGCCGCCGCCGATGGTCACGACCGCGTCCGCCTCCGCATCGGCGACTGCGGAGAGCGCCTGCTCGGTGACCTCGACCGGCGTGTGCACGACGGCGCCGTCGAAGCGCGCCACCGCCCGCTCCCCCAGCGCCGCGACGAGCTCGTCGGCCGTCGTACCCGCCGAGCGGGTCGCGACGACGAGCACCCGGTCGGCGCCGAGCCGGGTCAGCTCCTCCGGTACGGCGTGCCGGGCGCCGGCCCCGAGCAGCACCCGGGACGGCGAGGTCTCGTGGACGACCACCATGACCCGACCGTATCGGCCATGATGCCGCCATGAACCCCGCGGCTGAGATCAGCATCGACGCGCCCCTGCAGACGGTCTGGGAGATCATGCTCGCCACCGAGCAGTACGGCGAGTGGAACCCCTTCGTCGAGCGTGCCGAGACGGCGCAGCCGGCCGCCGTCGGCAACCCGATCGTGCTCCACGTCGTGTGGGCCGACGGCAAGAAGACCCGCTCGCCCGAGCGGATCACGGCGCTCGACGGACCCACCACCGACCCCGCCACCGGGACGACGACCGCGCTGATGTCGTACGTCTACGAGGGACTGCCCGCCAAGCTGGGCCTGGTCCGGGGCGTGCGTCACCAGCGGCTCACCCAGGAGGCGGGCGGGCCCACGACGTACGCGACGGTGGAGGAGTTCCGCGGACCGCTGGTCGCACTCGCCGGTCCGGGCCGGGTGGCGGACGGCTTCCGCCGCCACGCCGAGGGGCTCAAGGCGCGGGCGGAGGCGGAGGCTGCTTCGCGCCGGGAGGGATGAGGTCGTCGGAGTTCTTCGCCGCCCACAGCGCGAAGCCGAACACCGCGGCGCCGCACAGGATGTCGATCACGACGTGCGCCTGCCGCCACCAGACCATGCTGGTCGCGCCCGGCGTCAGGTAGTGGCCGATGCCGATCAGGCCCGAGATGGAATAGCCGGTGAGCGCGATCGCCGCCGACGTGATGTGCCGCCGGAACCACAGCAGCAGCCCGACCGCCCCGAACGCGGTGAACACGAACCACCCCACCGCGACCAGCGTCGCCGAGGGCGCCGGCACGGCCGCGTCGGGTCCGGGCAGCGGGTAGTCGTCGTAGTTGACGTAGTTGTCGACGTAGTGGACGACCGAGACCAGCACCGCGATCCCGAGCAGCCAGCACAGGACGCGGGTCGCTCGGAGGTAGCTCACCCGAACAGGTTAGAGCGCGGGTTGCGGGGTGGGCGTGCGGCGCGCGCCGCTCTTGTAACTACGTGTTCGTGTATCTACCCGGGCGTTGTGACTGGTCACAACACCCGGGTAGTGGTCTGAACACGTAGTTACAAGCGCGCTAGGCCGAGACCTCGCCGAGCAGCGGCACGGACGTCGCCCCCGTCGTCGGGCTCAGCCAGACCCGGCTGCCCAGCTCGAGGTCGAGGGCCCGGGCGTGCGCCCGGGACAGGACGACGAGCGCGGGCTCGGCCTGGCCCTCGACGTCCACGGTGAGCCGCACCTCGAAGCCCACCCGCAGCGCGCGCTGCACGACGCCGGCCGCCGCGCCGGGCACGCCCGGCTGGACGGCGACCTCGATGTCGTGGGGCCGCAGGCGGACCGGGCCGAGCTGGGTGACGGCGCCGAGGAAGCCCATGACGAAGTCGTTGGCCGGCTCGTCGTAGAGCTGGTCGGGCGAGCCGATCTGCTCGATCCTGCCCTCGTTGATGACGACGATCTCGTCGGCGACCTCGAGGGCCTCCTCCTGGTCGTGCGTCACGAAGACGGTCGTCACGTGGACGTCGTCGTGCAGGCGGCGCAGCCAGTCGCGCAGCTCCTTGCGGACCTTGGCGTCGAGCGCGCCGAACGGCTCGTCGAGGAGCAGCACCGAGGGCTCGACGGCGAGCGCACGGGCGAGGGCGAGGCGCTGGCGCTGGCCGCCGGAGAGCTGCGAGGGCAGCCGGTGGGCGAACTGCGAGAGGTGGACGAGCTCGAGGAGCTCGGCGACCTTCGCCTTGACCTCGGCCTTGGGCCGCTTGCGGATCTCCAGGCCGAACGCGACGTTCTTGGCGACCGTCATGTGCTTGAAGACGGCGTAGTGCTGGAACACGAAGCCGACGTTCCGCTTCTGCGGGGGCAGCTTCGTCGCGTCGACGCCCTCGATCTCGACCGAGCCGGAGTCGGCGGTCTCGAGGCCGGCGATGATGCGCAGCAGGGTGGACTTGCCGCCGCCGCTGGGCCCGAGGAGGGCGGTCAGCTGGCCGGTGGGCAGGGACACGTTGATGTCGTCGAGGGCGACGAAGTCGCCGTAGCGCTTGCCGACACCGCGTACTTCGATGCTCATGAGTGGTCTTCCTTGCGAATGAGCGACACCACCACGAGGGCCAGCACGGAGGCCAGCACGAGCACGAATGCGGCGGCGTACGCCGTGGGCTCCTCGAAGTTGGTGTAGCGGTTCTGGATGAGGATGGTCGCGGTCTCACCGCGCAGGGCGGCGCCGGGGCTGACGATCTTGACCGCGCCGAACTCGCCGAGCGAACGGGCCAGGCTGAGCACGACGCCGTACACGACGGCCCACTTGATGCTGGGCAGCGTGATCCGGCGGAAGATCTGCCAGCCGTTGGCGCCGAGGCTGCTCGCCGCGAGCTCGGAGTCGATGCCGATCTCCTCGAGCACGGGGACCACCTCGCGGATCACCAGGGGCAGGCTGACGAACGCCGTGGCCATGATCATGCCGGGCGTCGAGCCGATGATGAAGATGCCCGCCGACTCCAGCGCACCGCCGAACCAGCCCTGGCCGCTGCTGTAGGCGAGCACCAGCGCGAGGCCGACGACGACCGGGGAGACCGACATCGGCAGGTCGATGAGGACCGAGAGGATCCGGCGACCGGGGAAGTTGTAGCGCGTGATCAGCAGCGAGATGCCGACGCCGAAGACGGTGTTGATGAGCACCGCCCAGAAGGCACAGGTCGCCGTCAGGCTGAAGGCGTACGTCACGGTCGGGTCCTGGAGCCGCTCGAGGAAGGCGCTGAAGCCACCCTCCGCGCCGCGCTCCACCGGGGCGAACGTCCGCGAGGTGACCTCCCACAGCGGCCACACCACGAGCACCGCGAGGTAGGCGATGACGAAGAACCGCAGGGCGTAGGTCACCGGCCCCTTGCGGGCCCGGATCTGTCGGGTGTCAGCCACGGCGCGCCACCCTCCGCGCGACGAGGTCGAGCACCACGATCGTCACGATCGCGACCAGGAGGAGCAGCACGGCGACCGCCGCGGCCCCGGCCTGGTTGTCGCCCTCGATGAACTTGAGGATCTTCAGCGAGGCGACCTCGGTCTGGTACGGCGTGTTGCCCGAGATGAGCACCAGCGAGCCGAACTCGCTGATCGCGCGCGCGAAGCCGAGGGACGAGCCGGCGGTGATCGCGGGCACCAGGCTCGGCAGGATGATCCGCCGGAACGTGGTGAACCGGGACGCACCGAGGGACGCGGCGGCCTCCTCGACGTCGGCGTCGAGCTCGATGAGCACCGGCTGCACGGTCCGGACGACGAACGGCAGGGTCACGAACAGCAGCGCGAGGAAGATGCCCTCGCGGGTGTTCACGATGTTGATGCCGACCGGGCTCTCGGGACCGTAGAGCGTGAGCAGGACGAGGCCGGCGACGATCGTCGGCAGCGCGAACGGGATGTCGATGACGACGTCCAGGATCCGCTTGCCGAAGAACTTGTCGCGCACGAGCACCCACGCCACGACCGTGCCGATGACCGCGTTGACCACGGTCACCAGCGCCGCCTCGACGACGGTCAGCCGCAGCGCGGCGAAGGTCTGCGCGTCGGTCAGGGTGTTCCAGAAGGCACCCCAGCCGCCGGCGGCCGCCGCCCCGACCACCGCCGCGAGCGGCAGCAGCACGAGGACGCTGAACCAGACCAGCGCGACACCCAGCCCGATCCCCGAGGTCGGGGTCAGCCGGAACAGCCCACTGGACCGGCGCGTCGGGCGCGCCGGTCCAGTGGGTGCGACGAGTGTGTCCGTCACTGCTTGGTCGCTTCGGCGTACAGCTTGTCGAAGCGGAGCTTGGCGCCGTCCTTGCCGAACCACTCCGCGTTGATCGCGGACCAGCCGCCGAGGTCAGCAGCCGTGCTGAGGTCGCCCGGGGTCGGGAACGGGTTGGCCGGGTCGTTGGCGCCCTCGACGCTCACGCCGGAGATGTCGACGTCACCGACCGGGCGGAAGCCCTTCTGCACGAAGGCGAGCTGACCCTTGTCGCTGAGGATGAAGTCCAGCCAGTCCTTCGCGACCGGGTCGGAGTCCTTGAGCACGGCGCCGGGGTTCTCGATCAGGAACGAGTGGTCCGGGAGGATGTAGTCGAGGTTCTCACCGTTCTGCTTGGCCAGGATGGCCTCGTTCTCGTAGGTGAGGAGCACGTTGCCGACGCCCTTCTTGAAGGACTCCGTCGCCTCGCGGCCGCTGGCCGCCCAGGTGGTGACGTTCTTGAAGACCTTCTTGAGGAACTCGTCGGCCTCCTTCTCGGTGGCACCCTGCGACTTCGCGTACGTGTAGAGCGCGAGGATGTTCCACTTCGCCGAGCCGGAGCTGGCCGGGTCGGGGGTGACGATCTTGACGTCGGAGCGGGTCAGGTCGCTCCAGTCCTTGATGCCGAGGGGGTTGCCCTTCTGCACCGCGATGACGGCGACCGACTGGGAGACGATGCCCTTGTTCGGGCCGGCGTTCCAGTCGTCGGCGACGAGGCCGGCGTCGACCAGGCGGGTCATGTCGGGCTCCAGGGAGAAGACGACGTAGTCGACGTCCTTGCCCTTGGTGTCCGCGACCTTGCGGCTCTGGTCGCCGGAGGCGCCGTACGAACCGGAGAAGGTGACGTCCTTGCCGGCATCGGTCTTCTCGAACTCCGTCGCGGCGGCCTTGTTGCCGGCCTCCGGCACGGCGAACCCGACGATGTTGATGGTCTTCCCGTCGTCCTTGCCACCGGCGGCGGAGCTGCAGGCGCCGAACGCCAGCACACCCACGAGCCCCACGGCAACGGCCTTGATCGATCGCTTCATCGCACCCATTCCTTGCTTCGGCCCGGTGTCTCGGTACACCAGGAACCTTCAAACCAGATCGAAATAATACACATTAGTGAGTTAGTCGAACTGCTCGATAGACAAATCGACGAGTTGGCGTGACCGACGACACAGGCCTCCGAGCGCTTCCGCAGTGCCCATCTGGCGGCCTCGCGTGGGGCGCGGAGCGCAGGCGGACTATCGTGGTGAGGCCGCGCCGATCGGGCGGCCAGGCGCGAACTGGACAGGTGTCCACTGAAAGTGGAACGTGTTCTAGATTGGCTCTAGACTCGCGGCACCTGTCGCTGCCGTGACGACACGGCCGACGCGTAGTCGAGAGAAGTGGAGCAGGTGTGAGCCAGACCAAGCAGGTCAAGCAGCTGGACCGGGTGATCATCCGGTTCGCCGGGGACTCCGGTGACGGCATGCAGCTGACCGGTGACCGGTTCACCCAGGAGTCGGCCGTCTTCGGCAACGACCTGGTGACCCTGCCCAACTTCCCCGCCGAGATCCGGGCGCCTCAGGGCACCATCCCCGGCGTCTCGTCGTTCCAGATCCACTTCGCCGACCACGACATCCTCACCGCCGGCGACCGGCCCGACGTCCTGGTCGCGATGAACCCCGCCGCCTTGAAGGCCAACCTGGGCGACCTGCCCAAGGGCGCGACGATCATCGTCGACACCCACGACTTCACCAAGCGCAACCTCGACAAGGCCGGGTACTCCTCGAACCCCCTCGACAAGCTCGGCGAGGTCGACGACATCCTGGCCGGCTTCCAGGTCCAGCCCGTCGACCTGACCGGCATCACCGTCGAGGCCGTCAAGGAGTTCGGCCTCTCCCGCAAGGACGCCGCCCGCGCGAAGAACATGTTCGCCCTGGGCCTGCTCTCCTGGATGTACGGGCGCCCGACCGAGCCCACCATCGCGTTCCTGGAGAAGAAGTTCGCCAAGGTCGCCGACATCCTCGGCGCCAACATCGCCGCCTTCAAGGCCGGCTGGAACTACGGCGAGACCACCGAGACCTTCGTGGTCCAGTACGAGATCAAGCCCGCCACGATGGCAGCGGGCACCTACCGCAACATCACCGGCAACCTGGCCCTGTCCTACGGCCTGGTCGCCGCCGGCGTCCGCTCCGAGCTGCCGGTGTTCCTCGGCTCGTACCCGATCACGCCGGCCTCCGACATCCTCCACGAGCTGAGCAAGCACAAGGGCTTCGGCGTGACCACGCTGCAGGCCGAGGACGAGATCGCCGGCATCGGTGCCGCCATCGGCGCCGCGTTCGCCGGCCAGCTCGCCGTCACCACCACCTCCGGGCCCGGCATCGCGCTCAAGTCCGAGGCCATCGGCCTGGCCGTGATGACCGAGCTCCCCCTGCTCGTGGTCAACGTCCAGCGCGGCGGACCCTCGACCGGCCTGCCCACCAAGACCGAGCAGGCCGACCTCCTCCAGGCGATGTACGGCCGCAACGGCGAGGCACCCGTCCCGATCGTCGCGCCCCAATCACCCGGCGACTGCTTCGCCGCCGCCGTCGAGGCCGCCCGGATCGCGATCACCTACCGCACCCCGGTCTTCCTGCTCTCCGACGGCTACCTCGCCAACGGCTCCGAGCCCTGGGCGATCCCCTCGATCGACGCCCTCCCCAAAATCGACGCCAACTTCGCCACCGAGCCCAACCACTCCACCACCAACGCCAAGGGCGAGCCGGTCGAGGAGTTCTGGCCCTACCTGCGCGACGAGACCACGCTCGCGCGTCCGTGGGCGATCCCCGGCACCGCAGGTCTCGAGCACCGCATCGGCGGGCTTGAGAAGGGCGAGGGCCACGGCAACATCTCCTACGACCCGGCCAACCACGACCGCATGGTCCGCATCCGCGCCGAGAAGGTCCAGCGGATCGCCGACTCCCTGCCCCCGCTCGAGGTCGACGACCCCTCCGGGGAGGCCAAGGTCCTCGTCATCGGGTGGGGCTCCACCTACGGGCCCATCGGCGCCGCGTGCCGCCGCGTGCGCCGGGCCGGCTACAACGTCGCCCAGGCCCACCTGCGCCACCTCAACCCCTTCCCCAACGACCTCGGCGACATCCTCAAGCGCTACGACAAGGTCCTGGTCCCCGAGATGAACCTCGGCCAGCTCTCCCGCCTGCTGCGCGCCGAGTACCTCGTCGACGCCATCGGCTACAACCACGTCTACGGCCTGCCCCTCAAGGCCGCCGAGCTCGCCGAGGCCGTCGGCGCCCTGGTCGGCCAGGCCGAGGGTCGCGACGTCGACCTCGGCGAGCACGGAACCAATGCCCCTGCTGACCACGAGGAGGCTCCGGCCCGATGACGACCATCGACCTCGGAAACCCGTCCCTGCGCTCCGGCACCGAGCTGGTGCCCTCGCTCGCCGAGGGCGAGACCCAGACCGGCAAGGACTTCTCCAGCGACCAGGAGGTCCGCTGGTGCCCCGGCTGCGGTGACTACGCCGTGCTCAAGGCCGTGCAGTCGTTCCTGCCGGACCTGGGCCTGCGCCGCGAGAACATCGTCTTCGTCTCCGGCATCGGGTGCAGCTCGCGGTTCCCGTACTACCTCGACACCTACGGGATGCACTCCATCCACGGCCGCGCACCCTCGATCGCCACCGGCATCGCCACCGCCCGCGAGGACCTCAACGTCTGGGTCGTCACCGGCGACGGCGACGCCCTCTCCATCGGTGGCAACCACCTCATCCACGCGCTGCGCCGCAACGTGAACATGACGATCCTGCTGTTCAACAACCGGATCTACGGACTCACCAAGGGCCAGTACTCCCCCACCTCCGAGACCGGCAAGGTCACCAAGTCCACCCCGGTGGGCTCGATCGACCACCCGTTCAACCCGGTCTCGCTGGCCCTGGGCGCCGAGGCGTCGTTCGTGGCGCGCACCATCGACAGCGACCGCAAGCACCTCACCGCCGTCCTCGCCGCGGCCGCCGCCCACCGCGGCACCTCGCTGGTCGAGATCTACCAGAACTGCCCGATCTTCAACGACGGGGCGTTCGACGCGATCAAGGACAACGACACCAAGGCCCACGCGATCATCCCGCTGGTCCACGGCGAGCCGATCACCTTCGGCACCCGCGACGAGGCCACGGGGCTGGGCGACAAGGCCCTGGTCCGGACCGCGTCCGGCGCCATCGAGGTCGCCGACACCGCGGCGGTGGCCGCCGACGCCATCCTCGTCCACGACGCCCAGAACCCGGACCCGTCGACGGCGTTCGCGATCTCCCGGCTGACCGACGCCGGCTACCTCAACCGCAGCCCGATCGGCATCTTCCGCCAGGTCGACCGCCCGACGTACGACGACCAGGCCCGCGCCCAGGTCGCCGACGCCGTCGCCAAGGTGCAGGGCTCGCCCGAGGACCGGCTCGCCGCGCTCATCAACGCCGGCGACACCTGGACCGTCGGCTGACGCTTCACATCGCAGCACGAAGGGCCCCGCCGTACGGCGGGGCCCTTCGTGTGTCAGCTCAGGCGAGGATCAGTAGCAGATGATCTTGCCGAGCTTGATCGTCGTCTTGGCGTAGCCGCCGCTGGCCTTGAGGACCAGGCGCCACTTGCTGCCGCACTTGCCGCGGAACTTCACCTTGAAGCGGCCGGTGCTGGCGTCGGTGCGCTGCTTCTGCGCGGTGCTCCAGTTGCGCGCGCCCTTGTTCTTGCGCTGCAGGATGATCTTCTTGCCCTTGTAGGTGACGGCGTTGCCCTTGGCGTAGAAGCGACCCGTGTTGCGGATCTCACCGGCCTGCAGGTTGGGGATCTGGTGCTGCGGGGCCGCGGCGGCACGGTCGGAGACGCCGGTCGCGGCCTGGCTGGGCGCCATCGTCAGGCCCAGCATGGCCGCGGTGAACGCCGCGACGAAGGCGGTGATGATGCGAGTGATACGCATGGGTGGAACTCCCCCTCGAGATCGGGATGGTGCAAGTGGACTAGATGTGTCGTGCCCACCGCGCGCGGCCCGAAACCTGGGGGGTCGTAAGGTCGGCACGCGCCTGACCAGCGACGCGGGCTCCTCCTCGGGTTCTCGGCCTACCTGATCTGGGGAGCCTTCCCGCTCTTCTGGCCGCTGCTCGCGCCGTCCAGCCCGGTCGAGATCCTCGCCCACCGGATCGTCTGGTCGCTGGTGGTCATGGGCGTGCTCCTCCTCTCGCTGCGGCGTACGGCGTCCCTGCGCGCGGTGCTGCGCAGCCGTCGCAAGACCACGCTGCTGGTGGTCGCCGCGGTGACGATCACGCTCAACTGGGGCACCTACATCTACGGCGTCAACAGCGACCGCGTGGTCGAGACGTCGCTCGGCTACTTCATCAACCCACTCGTGACCGTGCTGCTGGGCGTCCTCGTGCTCGGGGAGCGGCTGCGGCGTCTGCAGTGGGTGGCGCTGGTGATCGGGTTCGTGGCGGTCACGGTGCTGACGGTCGACTACGGGCGGCCGCCGGTGATCGCGCTGGTGCTGGCGTTCTCGTTCGGCACGTACGGGCTGGCCAAGAAGTCCGCGGACGTCGGGGCCATCGAGAGCCTGACCTTCGAGACGGCGGTGATCGCGCCGTTCGCGCTGGTCTTCCTGGTCTGGCTCGGCAGGTCCGGCGAGGGGCACTTCCTCGGCGAGGGCGTCGGGCACGTCGCGCTGCTCGTCGGGAGCGGCGTGGTGACCGCGATCCCTCTGCTGTGCTTCGGGGGCGCCGCGACCCGGGTCTCGATGACGACCCTCGGCCTGCTGCAGTACCTCACGCCGACGCTGCAGTTCGCGCTCGGCGTCACCCTCCTGGGCGAGCACATGCCGGCGGGGCGCTGGGTGGGCTTCGCGCTGGTCTGGCTCGCGCTGGCGATCTTCACCGCCGAGGCGCTGCGCCACCACCGGCGCGAGCTGGGACGGGCCGCGGAGGCCACCGCCCTCTGAACCCGGTCCCGTCGTACCGGACGAAATGGTCGTGGATCGGGCCGAATCACGACCATTTTGTCCGGTGCGACGGGGGTTGGGAGCCTCGTACGACGGCGGCGGGGTGCACGCCACCGCCGTACGAGGCGATCGGGGGCGGCCCTAGGCGGGTCGCTCGAGACGGCCGAAGCCGCTGCGGTGGAAGACCAGCGGGTGGCCGGCGTCGTGCTGGGCGCCGGGCTCGACCGCGCGGACGCGGAGCAGGACGAGCACGTGGTCGCCGGCCTCGACCTCGCGGTAGAGGCTGCAGGTGAAGCGGACCAGGCCCTCGTCGAGGGTCACCGCGCCGCCCTCGCCGACGCTCAGCCGCACGCCGTCGAAGCGCGAGTCGACGGGTCCGGAGAGCTGGCGGCACACGGCGTCGTGGTGGTCGGCGAGCACGGTGACGCCGTACTGCTCGGCGCGGCGCAGGTCCGGCCAGGTCTTGGACGTCGTCGCGACCGAGACCGAGACCAGGGGCGGGTCGAGGCTCACCGAGGTGAAGGAGCTCGCCGCGAGCCCCACGGGCCGTCCGTCGACCTCGGCCGCCAGGGCGACCACGCCGGTCGGGAACACCCCGAACGCCTGGCGCAGGGCGGCGGGGTCGAGGTCCTGGTTCGTGGCCAACACGGTCATGCCAACAAAGTTAACCGGGCTAGTAGCATTTCACGAGCCGGAGGCGCCATGGTTCGGCCGAGCCCGTGACAGGTGGAGCCTGTCAGGCTGGCTGCTCCGCCTGGGGCGTGGTCCTAGGGTGGCGGGATGGAGCCCGACGTCGCCCTGGTGACCGGCAGCACCCGCGGGCTCGGCGCCGCCATCGCCGCCCGGCTCGCCGCCGAGGGCGTCACGGTGGCGGTCAACGGCCTCGACCCGGACGAGGCGGACGCCGTCATCGCGCGCATCCGGGCGGCGGGCGGCACCGCCGCGCCGGCGCTCGGGGACGTCACCGACCCCGACCAGGTCGCCACCCTCGTCGACGGCGTACGACGCACGCTCGGCCCGGTCCGCACGCTCGTGCTCAACGCGACCGGCCCGCAGCCCGACATCGCCGTCGAGCACACGAGCTGGCGCGACCACCTCGACCAGCTCGACTTCTTCGCCCGGAGCCCGGTGCTGCTGCTCGACGCCCTGCTCGACGACCTGACCGCCAGTGGCGCCGGGCGGATCGTGATGGTCGACTCCGAGGTGGTGGACCGGCCACCGCCGGGCCGCTCGGCCTACGCCACCGCGAAGAGCGCCCAGGTGGGGCTGATGCGGGCCTGGGCGGTCGAGCTGGCCGGGCGCGGGATCACCGTGAACGCGGTCGCGCCCGGCTTCGTGCCGGTCGAGCGGCACGAGGGCGTCGACGTCACCGGCTACCTCGCCACCGTCCCGGTCGCCCGGATGGGCACGCCGGACGACGTCGCGAACGCGGTCGCCTTCTTCGCCGCCCGGGCGGCGTCGTTCGTGACCGGCCAGCGGCTCACCGTCGACGGCGGCCGCTCGCTCGCCTGAGCGGGCGAGCTCAGGCCGAGCGGACCGCCACGACGTCGGCGAACGCCTCGAGAGCCCCGCGGACCGCACCCTGCGGGAGCACCTCGAGCAGCTGCTTGGCCTCCTGGGCCCGGGCCACGACGTAGGCCTGCGCCTCGGCCATGGCCGGGTGCTTGCGGAGCAGGTCGAGCGCCTCGGCGTGGAGGTCGGCGTCGGCGGCGAGGTCGGTGCGCTCGGGGTCGAGCAGCTCGAGCAGACGGGCGTCGGCCGGGTCGGTGGACGCACGGGCCATCAGGACCGGGAGCGTCGGGACGCCCTCCTTGAGGTCGGTGCCCGGCGTCTTGCCGGACTCCTCGGTCTCGGAGGCGATGTCGAGGATGTCGTCGGAGAGCTGGAAGGCGGTGCCGACGAGCTCGCCGTAGGCCGTCAGCGCGTCGACGACGGCCGGCTCGGCCCCCGCGAAGCGGGCGCCGTAGTGGGCCGAGGTGGCGATGAGCGAGCCGGTCTTGCCGGCGACGACGTCGAGGTAGTGGGCGAGGGCGTCCTCGCCGGGGCCGGGCTTCACCGTCTCGAGGATCTGGCCCTCGACGAGCCGGGTGAAGGTCTCGGCCTGGATCTTGACCGCCTCGGGGCCGAGCTCGGCAGTCAGCTCGGAGGACTTGGCGAACAGGAAGTCACCGGTCAGGATCGCGACCAGGTTGTCGTAGCGCGCGTTGGCGGAGTCCTCGCCGCGGCGCAGCGCGGCCTCGTCCATGACGTCGTCGTGGTAGAGCGAGCCCACGTGGGTGATCTCGACGACGCAGGCCGCGGTGAGCACCTCGGGCGCCTCGGGCCGCGGTCCGGCCTCGGCGGCGAGGAGCACGAGCAGCGGCCGGAAGCGCTTTCCGCCGGCGGCGAGGAGGTGCCGCGCCGCCTCGGTGACGTACGTCGTCCGGCTCGCCGCATGGCCGTAGAGCGCCTCTTCGACGGACGCCATCCGCGCCCTGAGCCGGTCGGCCAGGGCGGGGTCGTCGATCGGCAGGGCCAGGTCGGCGGGACGCGCAGCGGAGGTCACCTGATGAAGTCTCCCGCACTGGTGACCAGATCGAGAACCGGGCCCGGCAGGATGCCCAGCGCCAGGGTCGCGACGAGGCACACGACGATGGTCCCCGAGGTCAGCAGGGACGAGCGGGTGACCGTGCCGGCGCCGTCCGGGTGGGGGTCGGTGAAGAACATCAGCCGGATGTGGCGCACGTAGAACGTGATGGCCACGATGCTGCACCCGATCGCGACCAGGACCACCGGCCAGGCGCCCGCCGACATCGCGGAGGTGAAGACCGCCCACTTGCCGATGAAGCCCGCGGTGAGCGGGATGCCCGCCATCGAGAGCAGGAAGAAGGCGAAGGCGCCGGCCACCAGGGGGGAGGTCCGGCCCAGCCCGGCCCACCGGTCGTACGCCGTCGCCTCGCCGCCCGCGTCGCGCACCAGCGTGACGATGGCGAAGGCGCCGATCATCGCGAAGCCGTAGGTGGTGAGGTAGAAGAGCACGCCCTCGAGCGAGGTGTACTGGCCGTCGGCCAGCTCGCCCGCGCTCTGGACGCCGAGCACGCCGACGAGCAGGAAGCCGGTGTGGGCCACCGAGGAGTAGGCGAGCATCCGCTTCACGTCGCTCTGGACGATGGCGAGGACCGCGCCGAGGACCATCGAGGCGATCGCGATCACCCAGAGCATCGGCTGCCAGCTCCAGCGCTCGCCGCCGAAGGCGACGTACATGAGGCGGAGCAGGGCGCCGAACGCGGCGACCTTGGTGCCGGCCGCCATGAACGCGGTGACCGCGGTGGGCGCGCCCTGGTAGACGTCGGGGGTCCAGGCCTGGAAGGGCGCGGCGCCGACCTTGAAGAGCAGGCCGACGGCGAGCAGGCCGATGCCGGCCAGCAGCAGGACGTGGTTGTCGGCGCCCGCACGGACCGCCTCGTTGATGCCCGCGAAGGTGACCGAGCCGGCGTAGCCGTAGACCAGCGCGGCGCCGTAGAGGAAGAAGCCGGAGGCGAAGGCGCCGAGGAGGAAGTACTTCATCGCCGCCTCCTGGCTCAGCAGGCGCCGGCGCCGGGCCAGGCCGCAGAGCAGGTAGAGCGGGAGCGAGAGGATCTCGAGGGCGACGAACATGGTGAGCAGGTCGCCGGACGCCGGGAACATGAGCATGCCGCCGACCGCGAAGAGCAGCAGCGGGTAGACCTCGGTGTGGTCGAGGCCGCGGGTGGAGGCCTCGCGCTCCCCCTCGGTGCCGGGCAGCGCCGCCGCCTGGCCGGTGAAGGCGGACACGCCGCCCTCGAGCCGCTGCTCGGCGAAGAGCGCCACGCCACCGAGGGCGAAGACCAGGATGAGTGCCCAGAGGTAGATCGTCGGGCCGTCGACCACGATGCTGCCCATCGCGCCGACCAGGCCGCGACCGGTCGCGCCGGCGGCACCGGTGTGCTCGTCGAGGTGGGTGCCGACCAGGATCGTCGCGACCAGGGCGCCCACCACGACCAGTGCCGAGAGGACGATCTGGGGCAGCCGGCGCAGGCCGCGCGGCACGAACGCCTCGATCGCCACGCCCACGCAGGCGCCGCCGAGGACGATGAGGAGCGGGAGGAGCTCGGCGTACTCGAGCTCGGGCTTCACGAACTCCATCAGTGCGCCTCCTCGGTCTCGTTGCCGGCATGCTCCACCGTGGGTGCCGGATCGTGGACGCCGACCTGCTGCATCAGGTCACCCACCATCGGGTTGCTCACGTCGAGCAGCGGCGCCGGGTAGAAGCCGAGGAACACCAGCGCCACCACGAGCGGCGCGACGGCGGCGATCTCGCGGACGCCGAGGTCCTTGGTGCCCTCGACCTCGGGCGGGGTCGGGCCGGTCATGGTGCGCTGGTACATCCAGAGCACGTAGATCGCGGCCAGGACGACCGCGGTGATCGCGATCGCGCCGACGTACCAGGCGTACTGGAAGGCACTCATCAGCACCAGGAACTCGCTGACGAACGGCGAGAGCCCGGGCAGGCCGAGGGTCGCGAGGCCGGCGACGAGGAAGAGCCCGGCGAGCACCGGCGTCACCTTCTCGAGGCCGCCCATGCGGCTGATCAGCGGCGTGCCCCGGCGCTCGCTGAGGTAGCCCGCGACCAGGAAGAGCGCGGCGGTACCGAGGCCGTGGTTGACCATGTAGAGGATCGCGCCGGTGTTGCCCTGGCTGGTCATCGTGAAGATGCCGAGCGTGATCAGGCCGAAGTGGCTCAGCGAGGTGAGACCGATGAGCCGGAAGACGTCGTCCTGGCCGATCGCGACGAGCGCGCCGTAGACGATCGAGATGAGCGCGAGCGTGACCACCAGCGGCGTCGCCCACTGCGAGGCCTCGGGGAAGATCCCCAGGCAGAACCTCATCATCCCGAACGTGCCGATCTTGTCGAGGATGCAGACGAGCAGCACGCCGGTGCCGGGCGTCGCCTTCTCGGTGGTGTCGGCGAGCCAGGTGTGCAGCGGGAACAGCGGTGCCTTGATCGCGAACGCGATGAAGAACCCGAAGAACAGCCAGCGGCCCGGACCGGTCGCGATGTCGAGGTCCTGCAGGTCCGAGAGGAGGTACGACGGCGTGCCCTGCTGGGCCGAGACGACGTAGAGGCCGATCACGGAGGCGAGCAGGATCAGGCCACCGGCGAGCTGGAACATCAGGAACTTGAGCGCCGCCGCGCCCCGGCCCTCGCGGCCGAAGCCGCCGACCAGGAAGTAGGCCGGGATGAGCGTGGCCTCGAAGACGACGTAGAACAGGAAGACGTCGGTCGCGCAGAAGACGGCGAGCGAGAGGCCCTCGAGCGCGAGCGCCCAGGCGAAGAAGGCGCGCGCGCCGGCGCTGCCCTCGGCGTCGGACTTGAACCACTCGGCGCCGAGCACGAGCGGCACGAGCAGGACGGTCAGCAGCACCAGGAGCAGCGCCAGGCCGTCGACGCCGAGCGCGTAGTGGACGCCGAAGGCCTCGATCCACTCGTGCTCCTCGCGCAGCTGGGTGCCGCCGTCGAGCTCGTAGGACGCCGCGACCACCACGCCGATGACCAGCGTGGCCAGCGCGACGCCGAGACCGGTGACCTTGGCGAGGTGGCGCGGCAGCAGCGCGACCGCGACGGCACCGGCGATCGGGAGCCAGACGAGCAGGCTGAGGATCGGGAAGTCGTTCACAGGTTCACCGCCACCAGGGTCAGGACGAGGACAACGGCGCCGCCGAGGATGCCGAGGGCGTAGGACCGTACGTAGCCGTTCTGCAGGCGCCTCAGCAGCTCTCCGGTGCCGGCGAGCACGGTGGCCCCGCCGGTGAAGAGGCCGTCGACGAGCGTCCGGTCGCCCGCGACCAGGCTGCGGACGCCGGCCTTGCCCGGGTTGACCACGAGGCCGTCGTTGATCGCGTCGCCGTAGAGGTCGGCCCGGGCCGCGCGGGTGGCGAACGAGACGTCGGCGGGTGCCGTGCGCGGCACGTCGCGCTGGCCGACCAGGAACCAGGCCAGGCCGACGCCGGCGAGCACGACCGCGATCGTGATGACGGTCAGCACGATGACCGGCAGCGGGGGCTCCGCGTGCTCGGCGTGACCGACGACCGGGCTGAGCCAGTCGACGATCCAGTTGCCGGCGAGCATCAGGCCGCCGAGGGCGGAGAGCGCGGCGAGGACCATCAGCGGGATGGTCATCACGAGCGGGCTCTCGTGGGGGTGGACGCCCTTCTCCCAGCGCTTCTTGGTGAAGAAGGTCATCAGCATCATCCGGGTCATGTAGAAGCCGGTGATGCCCGCACCCAGGAGCGCGCAGATGCCCACGATCGGGTTCTCGGTGAGCGCGACCTCGATGATCTTGTCCTTGGACCAGAAGCCCGCGAAGGGCGGGATGCCGATGATCGCCAGGAAGCCGAGCGCGAACGTCGCGAACGTGATGGGCAGCGCCTTCTGCAGCGCGCCGTAGTGGCGCATGTCGACGTCGTCGTCCATCGCGTGCATCACCGAGCCGGCCCCGAGGAACATGTTGGCCTTGAAGAAGCCGTGGGTCAGCAGGTGGAAGATCGCGAACGCGTAGCCCGCGACGCCGAGACCGGCGCCGAGCATCATGTAGCCGATCTGGCTCATGGTCGAGCCGGCCAGGCCCTTCTTGATGTCGTCCTTGGCGCAGCCGATGATCGCGCCCCACAGCAGCGTCACGGTCGCCACGATCACGACGACGGTCTGCGCGGTCGGGGCGAGCTCGAAGATGAAGTTGGAGCGGGTGACCAGGTAGACGCCGGCGGTCACCATGGTGGCCGCGTGGATGAGCGCGGAGACCGGCGTCGGGCCCTCCATGGCGTCGAGGAGCCAGGCCTGGAGCGGGACCTGGGCCGACTTGCCGCAGGCGCCGATGAGCAGCAGGACGCCGACCCAGTTGAGCGTCGTGGTGGTCGCGCCGCCGCTCAGCTCGCTGATGCCGGTGAAGCTGGTCGTGCCGAAGGTGACGAACATCAGGAAGATCGCCAGGCCCAGGCCCATGTCGCCGACCCGGTTGATGACGAACGCCTTCTTGGCCGCCGCGGCCGCGGAGGGCTTGTGCTGCCAGAAGCCGATGAGGAGGTACGACGCGAGGCCGACGCCCTCCCAGCCCAGGAAGAGGCCCACGTAGTTCTCGGAGAGGATCAGCATGAGCATCGCCGCGACGAACAGGTTCAGGTAGGCGAAGAACCTGCGCCGGCGCGGGTCGTGCGCCATGTAGCCGATCGAGTAGACGTGGATCAGCGAGCCGACGCCGGTGATCAGCAGCAGGAAGAGCGCCGACAGCGGGTCGTAGAGCAGGTCGAGGCCGACGTCGAGGCGGCCCGCCTGGATCCAGTCGTAGAGGTGCTGGCTGATCTGCCGCTCACCCTCGTCGCGCCCGAGGAGGTTGACGAAGAGAACCAGGCTGAGCACGAACGACGCCGCGGACGTCGCCGTACCGAGCAGGTGACCCCACTTGTCGGTGCGGCGGCCGCCGAGGAGCAGCACCGCGGCGCCGAGCAGCGGCAGCGCGATGATCAGCCAGAGCAGCTGGAAGGGGCCGCTCGCGTCGGTCGGCGCGACCACCGGGACATGGGTCTCGGTGGCCGCGAGGGACAGCGCGGAGAGTGCGTTCACTGGCCAGGGCCTCTCAGAACTTCAGCAGGCTCGCGTCGTCGACCGAGGCCGAGCGACGGGTCCGGAAGATGGTCATGATGATCGCGAGGCCGACCACCACCTCGGCAGCGGCGACGACCATGACGAAGAACGCCGCGACCTGGCCGTCGAGATTGCCGTGCTGGCGGGCGAACGCGACGAAGGCGAGGTTGCAGGCGTTGAGCATGAGCTCGACGCACATGAACACCACGATCGCGTTGCGCCGGGTCAGCACGCCGATCGAGCCGATGGTGAAGAGGATGGCGCTCAGGACGACGTACTCAGTCATCGGACTCCCCCTTGTCGTCGCGGTCGTCGCGGTCGTCGTCGCGGTCGTCGTCGACGCCGAGCTGCGCCTTGATCGCCTCGATGTCGGTCAGGCCGGCGGACTGCATGGTGCCGCGGGCCGCCAGCACCCGCGAGACCGACGCCGGCGCGGGGCTGCCGTCGGGCAGCAGCGCCGGGGTGTCGACCGCGTTGTGCCGGGCGTAGACGCCGGGCGGAGGCAGCGGACCGAGGTGGGCGCCGGTCTCGGCGTAGGCCTTGAGCCGCTGGGCGGCGAGGTCGGCCTGGGTCTGCTTCGGCGAGAGCCGCTCGCGGTGGGCCAGGACCATCGCGCCGACGGCGGCCGTGATGAGCAGCGCGCTCGTCGCCTCGAAGATGAAGACGTAGCGCGAGAAGAGCAGGTCGGCCAGCGCCTGGACGTTGCCGCCGGCGTTGGCCTCGTCGAGCCCCGCCGAGCTGGTGAAGGTCAGCTGGGTGAGCGCGACGACCATCGTCACCACGAACAGCAGGCCGACGAACCAGGCCATCGCGCGCTGGCCCTTGATCGTCTCGACCAGGGAGTCGGAGGCGTCGACGCCGACCAGCATGAGCACGAACAGGAAGAGCATCAGGATCGCGCCGGTGTAGACGATGATCTGCACCGCGAAGAGGAACGGCGCCTCGAGGACGGCGTACAGGATCGCGAGGCTGATCATCACGACCGCCAGCAGCAGGGCCGCGTGCACCGCCTTGCGGACGAACAGCAGGCCGAGCGCCGCGACCACCATGATCGGCGCGAGCACCCAGAACGCGATCACGACCGGTCCTCCTTGAACTCGCCCCGGTAGTAGTCGTCGTCGTTGCCGAGCAGCATCGCGTGGGGCGGCTGCTCCATGCCCGGCAGCAGCGGGGCGAGCAGGTCGGACTTCTCGTAGATCAGGCTGGCCCGGCTGTCGTCGGCAAGCTCGTACTCGTTGGTCATCGTGAGCGCCCGGGTCGGGCACGCCTCGATGCACAGGCCGCAGAGGATGCAGCGCAGGTAGTTGATCTGGTAGACGCGGCCGTAGCGCTCGCCGGCGGAGTAGCGGCCCGACTCGGCGTCGCCGTCGGCGCCGGTCACCGGCCCGTCGATGTTCTCGGCGCCCTCGACGTAGATCGCGTCGGCCGGGCAGGCCCACGCGCACAGCTCGCAGCCGACGCACTTCTCGAGGCCGTCGGGCCAGCGGTTGAGCTGGTGGCGGCCGTGGAAGCGCGGCGCGGTGGGCAGCTTCTCCTTGGGGTACTGCTCGGTGACCACCTTGCGGAACATCGTCCGGAAGGTGACGCCGAACCCGGCCACCGGGTCCCAGAGCTGCTCCTTGAGCGTGGGCCCCTGCGGGCTCTGGTCCGTGGGCTTGTCAGCCATTGCTCACCTCTCGGTCGGCCTCGGAGCGGAAGACGATCGGCGCCGCGGCACCGCGCACCGCACCTCCCGCGGGCATCGGCGGCGTCGGGAAGCCACCGGCACGCGGGGCGGCCGGCGCGGCCACCGCCTCGTCGGCGTCCTTCTCGGGCAGGAAGAACGTGAGCAGCAGGACCGCCAGCACCACGCCGATCACGATCAGCCAGAACTGCGGGTTGCTGCTGAAGCCCTCGTCGAAGACGCCCTCGTTGCGGGCGACCCGCATGGTGGCGACGGCGACGATCCAGACCAGCGAGATCGGGATCAGCCGCTTCCAGCCGAACGCCATGAACTGGTCGTAGCGCAGCCGCGGCAACGAGCCGCGCAGCCAGATGAAGATGAAGATGAAGAACAGCACCTTGCCGAAGAACCAGAGCACCGGCCAGTAGCCCTGGTTGGCGCCCTCCCACACGTGGTCGATCCAGAACGGCGCGTGCCAGCCGCCGAGGAACAGCGTGGTCGCGAGCGCGGAGACCGTCGCCATGTTGATGTACTCGGCCAGGAAGAAGAGCGCGAACTTCAGGCTGGAGTACTCGGTGTGGAAGCCGCCGACCAGCTCGCCCTCGGCCTCGGGGAGGTCGAACGGCGCGCGGTTGGTCTCACCGACCATGGCGATCGTGTAGATGATGAACGACGGCAGCAGGATCAGGCCGAACCACAGGTTGTCCTGGGCGGCGACGATGTCGCTGGTCGACATCGAGCCGGCGTACATGAAGACGGCGACCAGGGCCAGGCCCATGGCGACCTCGTAGGAGATCATCTGCGCGCTGGAGCGCAGGCCGCCGAGCAGGGAGTACGTCGAGCCGCTCGACCAGCCGCCGAGCACGATGCCGTAGATGCCGATCGAGGCGATCGCCATGACGAAGAGCACGGCGACCGGCATGTCGGTCAGCTGGAGCGGCGTCTGGTGCCCGAAGAAGCTGACCTCGGGGCCGAAGGGGATGACGCTGAACGTCACGAACGCCGGCACCACCACGATCACGGGCGCCAGGACGAAGACCACCTTGTCGGCGGCCTTGGGGATCAGGTCCTCCTTGAACGCCAGCTTCACGCCGTCGGCCAACGACTGCAGCAGGCCGAAGGGACCGTGCACGTTGGGACCGATCCGGTGCTGCATCCGGGCCACGACCCGGCGCTCCCACCAGATGTTGAAGAGCGTCAGCAGGACCAGGATCACGAAGATCAGCAGCGTCTTGAGCCCGATCACCCACCAGGGATCGTTGCCGAACGCGCTCAGCCCGTCGCTCATCCGTGCACCCCTTCCGCTCCGGAGACGGTGACCCCGGTGCCCGGGGAGGCCAGGTCGGCCAGGACGCCGTTGCCGACCGAGTTGGCCGGCACCCAGACGGTGCCGGCGACGAGGTCGTCGCAGATCTCGGCCGGCAGCGTCATCGACCCGCGGTCGCCGGTGAGGGTGACGGTGGGGCCGAGCCGGTCGTAGAGCGCCGGTGGGACCAGGACGACCGGCGTGCGCGCGGTCGCCTTGAGGTACTTGTCGCCGTCCTGGAGCGAGCCGTTGTCGAGCAGCTGCTTCCAGGTGGCCAGCGCGTGGACGCCGTCGGCGGGGGCCGTGGCGTCGGCGGCCACGCTCGGCGCGGCGGCGCGAGCGCCGTCCCAGGGGCCGAGCTGGCCCATCTCGGCACGGACCTCGTCGACGGTGCGGAAGCCGAGCGGCGTGCCGAGCTCGTCGGCGATGCCGGAGAGTGCGCGCAGCTCGGGCAGCGAGGCCGGGTGGTGCAGCGCGGCCTCCCAGGAGCGGACCCGCCCCTCCCAGTTGACGAAGGTGCCGGACTTGTCGGTGGTCGGCGCGACCGGGAAGACGACGTCGGCCGCGTCGGTGACCTCGGTGCGGCGCAGGTCGAGCGCGACGACGAAGCCGGCCGCCGCGATCGCGGCGCGGGTGGCGACGGGGTCGGCGGTGTCGTCGGGGTCGACCCCGGCGACGACCAGGCCGGACAGCTCGCCGGCACCGAGCGCGGCGACGATGGCGTCGGCGTCGCGGCCCGGCGTCTCGGGCAGGTGCGCGACGCCCCAGGCGGTGGCGACGTCGACCCGGGCGCCCGCGTCGGCGACCGGACGGCCGCCGGGCAGCAGGGTGGGCAGGCAGCCGGCCTCGATCGCCCCGCGGTCACCGGCGCGGCGCGGCACCCAGGCCAGCCGGGCACCGGTGGCGGCGGCCACCTCGGCGGCGGCGCTCAGCGCCCCGGGGACGACGGCGAGCCGCTCCCCCACGAGCAGGACGCTGGTCGCGTCGAGCTCACCCGCGAGCTCGCGCAGCGCGGCCGGCTCGGTGCCGGGCACGGTCGGGACCAGGCGGCCGGACAGCTTGTCGAGCCCGCGCGTCGTGAACGGCGCGAGCGCGACCACCTCGGTGCCGCCGGCGCGGACCGACTTGCGCAGGCGCAGGAAGATCGCGCCGGCCTCGTCCTCGGGCTCGAGGCCGACGAGCACGACCTTGGCGGCGGTCTCGAGGTCGGCGTAGGTGACCGCGCCCGCCTCGGGACCGGTCAGCACCACGTGGCTGGCCAGGAAGTCGGTCTCCTCGGCGGAGAGCGGGCGGGCCCGGAAGTCGATGTCGTTGGTGCCGAGCGCAACCCGGGCGAGCTTGGCGTAGGCGTAGGCGTCCTCGACGCTCAGCCGGCCGCCGGTGAGCACGCCGACGCCCCGGTCTGCCGTGGCCGCCGCCAGGCCACGGGCCGCGACGGCGAACGCCTCGGGCCAGGACGCCGGGCGCAGCGCGCCGTCGTCGTCGCGGACCTGGGGGTAGGTGATCCGGTCGTCGGCCTGCGTGTAGGCGAAGGCGAACCGGTCCTTGTCGGTGATCCACTCCTCGTTGACGGCCGGGTCGTCGCCGGACTGGCGGCGCAGCACCTTGCCGCGGCGGTGGTCGATCCGGATCGCGGAGCCGCACGCGTCGTGCTCGGCGACACCCGGCGTGGAGACCAGGTCGAAGGGCCGCGAGCGGAAGCGGTACTGCTCGGAGGTCAGCGCGCCGACCGGGCAGATCTGGATGACGTTGCCCGAGAAGTACGAGAGGAAGGGCGCGTCCTCGGCGATGCCGATCTGCTGCTGGGCACCGCGCTCGACCAGGGCGATGAACGGGTCACCGGCGATCTCGTCGGCGAAGCGGGTGCAGCGCTGGCAGACGATGCAGCGCTCGCGGTCGAGCAGCACGGTCGGCGAGAGGTTGATCGGCTTGGGGAAGGTCCGCTTCACGCCGCGGTTGCGCTCGTCGGAGAAGCGCGACTCGCCACGGCCGTTGGACATCGCCTGGTTCTGCAGCGGGCACTCACCGCCCTTGTCGCACACCGGGCAGTCGAGCGGGTGGTTGATGAGCAGCAGCTCCATCACGCCCTGCTGCGCCTTGTCGGCGACCGGGCTGGTGACCTGGGTGTTGACCACCATGCCCTCGGCGACCGGCAGCGTGCACGACGCCTGCGGCTTGGGGAAGCCGCGACCGTTGCCGGCGTCCGGGACGTCGACCAGGCACTGCCGGCAGGCACCGGCCGGGGCCAGCAGCGGGTGGTCGCAGAAGCGCGGCACCTGGACGCCGATCTCCTCGGCCGCGCGGATCACCAGGGTGTCCTTGGGCACGCTGACCTGGACGCCGTCGATGGTGACGGTGACCAGGTCGGTCTTCTCGATCTCGGGGGCGCTCATGCGGTCACCTCCTGTCCGGCCCAGGCGGTCGCGCGGGCGGGGTCGAAGGGACACCCGCCGTGGCTCAGGTGGGCGAGGTACTCGTCGCGGAAGTACTGGATGGAGCTGGAGATCGGGCTCGTCGCGCCGTCGCCGAGCGCGCAGAACGAGCGGCCCAGGATGTTGTCGCACTGGTCGAGGAGCTGGTCGAGGTCCTCCTCGGCGCCCTGGCCGTTCTCGAGCCGGGTGAGCGCCTGCACCAGCCACCAGGTGCCCTCACGGCAGGGCGTGCACTTGCCGCAGGACTCGTGCTTGTAGAACTCCGTCCAGCGCAGCACGGCGCGCACCACGCAGACCGTCTCGTCGAAGATCTGCAGCGCGCGGGTGCCGAGCATCGAGCCGGCCGCGCCGACGCCCTCGAAGTCGAGTGGGACGTCGAGGTGCTCGGCGGTGAGCAGCGGGGTGCTGGAGCCGCCCGGCGTCCAGAACTTCAGCTGGTGGCCCTCGCGGACGCCGCCGGCCAGGTCGAGCAGCTCGCGCAGCGTGATGCCGAGCGGCGCCTCGTACTGACCGGGCCTGGCGACGTGGCCCGAAAGGGAGAAGATGCCGTGGCCCTTGGACTTCTCGGTGCCCATGGCGCCGAACCAGGCTGCGCCGTTCTTGACGATGGCGGGCACCGACGCGATCGACTCGACGTTGTTGATGACGGTCGGGCTGGCGTAGAGACCGGCCACCGCGGGGAACGGCGGGCGCAGCCGCGGCTGGCCACGGCGTCCCTCGAGACCCTCGAGCAGCGCGGTCTCCTCGCCGCAGATGTAGGCCCCGGCACCGGCGTGGACGACGACGTCGAGGTCGTAGCCCGAGCCGTGGATGTCCTTGCCCAGGTGGCCGGCGGCGTAAGCCTCGGCGACGGCCGCCTGCACCCGGCGGATCACGTGGACGACCTCGCCCCGGATGTAGATGAACGCCTTGTTGGCGCGGATGGCGTAGGAGCTGAGGATCACGCCCTCGACGAGCACGTGCGGGTTGCCCATCATGAGCGGGATGTCCTTGCAGGTGCCCGGCTCGGACTCGTCGGCGTTGACGACGAGGTACTTCGGCTTCGGGTTGTCCTGCGGGATGAAGGACCACTTCATGCCGGTCGGGAAGCCGGCACCACCGCGGCCGCGCAGACCGCTGTCCTTGACGGTGGCGATGACGTCGTCGGGGCTCTGCGCGAACGCGACGTCGAGGGCGGCGTACCCGCCCTTGGCCGCGTAGGTGGCGAGCTTCCAGCCCTGCTCGGCGTCCCAGGTGTCGGTGAGGACCGGGGTCAGGGTGTCGGTCACTGCTGGCCCTCCGCCTTCTGTGCTGCCTCGACGGCCGGCAGGGCTGCCGGGTCGGGGGCGGTCCACCCGCGCTCGCGGGCGATCTGCAGTCCGGCCAGCGACGCCGGTCCCGCGGTGGGCCCCTCGTCGACGCGGCCGTCGGGGAAGCCGGCGAGCACCCGCTCGGCCTCGCGCCAGGTGCAGAGCTTGGGGCCGCGGGTCGAGCTGACCTCGTGGCCGGCGCGCAGCGCCTCGACCATCTGGACCGCCGACTCGGGCGTCTGGTTGTCCATGAACTCCCAGTTGACCATCACGACCGGCGCGTAGTCGCAGGCGGCGTTGCACTCGATGTGCTCGAGGCTGACCGTCCGCGAGTCGCCCTGGCGCTGGGCGGCGACCTCGTCGTTGCCGATCTCGAGGTGGTCCTTGAGCCGCTCGAAGATGGCGTCGCCGCCCATCACCGCGCACAGCGTGTTGGTGCACACCCCGACGTGGTAGTCGCCCACGCCGTGGCGCTTGTACATCGTGTAGAAGGTCGCGACGCCGTTGACCTCGGCGGCGCTGATCTCGAGGATCGCCGCGCACGCCTCGATGCCCTCGGGCGTGATCCGGCCCTGGACCGACTGCGCCAGGTGGAGCATGGGCAGCAGGCCCGAGCGCGGCTCGGGGTAGCGGGCCGCGATCTCGCGCAGCTCGGCGATCGTCTTGTCGTCGAGGGGCTGGGTGCTCATCGGTCGACGCCTCCCATGACCGGGTCGATGCTCGCGATGGCGACGATGACGTCGGCGATCTGGCCGCCCTCGCTCATCACGCCCATCGCCTGGAGGTTGTTGAACGACGGGTCGCGGAAGTGCGCCCGGAAGGGACGGGTGCCGCCGTCGGAGACGACGTGCGCCCCGAGCTCGCCGCGCGGCGACTCGACCGGCACGTACGCCTGGCCGGCCGGCACCCGGAAGCCCTCGGTGACGAGCTTGAAGTGGTGGATCAGCGCCTCCATCGACTCGCCCATGATGTGGCGGATGTGGTCGAGGCTGTTGCCCATGCCGTCGCTGCCGATGGACAGCTGGCTGGGCCAGGCCACCTTCTTGTCGGCCACCATCACCGGGGCACCCTCGAGCCGGGCCAGCCGGTCGGCGGCCTGCTCGATGATCCGCAGCGACTCCCACATCTCGTTGAGGCGGACCCGGAACCGGCCGTACGAGTCGGAGGTGTCCCAGGTCTGCACGTCGAAGTCGTAGGTCTCGTAGCCGCAGTACGGCTGCGCCTTGCGCAGGTCGAAGCCGTAGCCGGTGCTGCGCAGCACGGGCCCGGTCAGGCCGAGCGCCATGCAGCCCTCGAGGTCGAGGTGGCCGACGTTCTCGAGGCGGGCCTTGAAGATCGGGTTCGCGTTGCACAGGGCGGCGTACTCGGGGAGCCGCTTCTTCATCAGCGCCACGAAGTCGCGGATCTGGTCGAGCGCGCCCGGGGGCATGTCCTGGGCGACACCGCCGGGGCGGATGAACGCGTGGTTCATGCGCAGCCCGGTGATCAGCTCGAACAGGTCGAGCACCAGCTCGCGCTCGCGGAAGCCGATCGTCATCACGGTCAGCGCGCCGATCTCCATGCCGCCGGTGGCGATGCAGACCAGGTGCGAGGAGATCCGGTTGAGCTCCATGAGCAGGACCCGCATGACCTGGGCCTTCTCGGGGATCTGGTCCTCGATGTCGAGCAGCCGCTCGACGCCCAGCACGTAGGTCATCTCGTTGTAGAACGGGCTCAGGTAGTCCATCCGGGTGCAGAACGTGACGCCCTGCGTCCAGGAGCGGAACTCCATGTTCTTCTCGATGCCGGTGTGCAGGTAGCCGATGCCGCAGCGGGCCTCGGTGACCGTCTCGCCCTCGATCTCGAGGATCAGCCGGAGCACGCCGTGCGTCGACGGGTGCTGCGGGCCCATGTTGACCACGACCCGCTCGGCCGCGTCGTTGTCGCCCATGCCGGCGGCGATCTCGTCCCAGTCCTGGCCCGAGACGGTGAAGACCTTGCCGTCGCTGGTGTCCGCGCTGTCGGCGTAGAAGTCGGTGCTCATCAGTTGTAGCTCCTCCGCTGGTCCGGCGGTGGGACGCTCGCGCCCTTGTACTCGACGGGGATGCCGCCGAGGGGGTAGTCCTTGCGCTGCGGGTGGCCCGGCCAGTCGTCGGGCATCAGGATCCGGGTCAGCGCCGGGTGCCCGTCGAACTGCAGCCCGAACATGTCCCAGGTCTCGCGCTCGTGCCAGTCGGCCGCCGGGTAGATCGGCACCAGGCTCGGGACGTGCGGGTCGGCGTCGGGGGCGGCCACCTCGACCCGGATCCGGCGGTTCCAGGTGAAGGACATGAAGTGGTAGACCGCGTGCAGCTCGCGCCCGGCGTCGCCGGGGTAGTGCACTCCGCTGACCCCGGAGAGCAGCTCGAAGCGCAGGTCCGGGTCGTCGCGCAGCTTCTGCGCGATCTCGAGCAGGTGCTCGCGGCGCACGTGGAAGGTGATCTCGCCGCGGTGGATCACGACCTGCTCGATCAGCGGGTCGAGCCGGTCGGCCACCCCGTCGAACCAGCCGCCGTAGGGACGCTGCGCGGCACCGGGCAGGACCACGGGGGCCACCAGGCCGCCGTACCCGCTGGTGTCGCCGGAGCCCTGGACGCCGAACATCCCGCGCCGCTCGCCGACCGCCCGGATCTCGAGGCCCGGCTCGCCCAGCGCCTCGGGGGCGTTCTCGGGCGACTGGTCGGTCGCGCGCTGCTCGACCGCCGTCTCGGGCTTGTCGGCCTTCTCGTCGCTCATCGCAGCAGCCCCCGCTGGTCACCGGTCGGCAGCGCCACCAGCGCCTCGGCCTCGAGCTCGCGGATCTGCGCCTCGCGGTTCTTGCCGAAGGGGGTGTCGTGCTGGACCTTGTCGTGGAGCTTGAGGATCGCGTCGATCAGCATCTCCGGGCGCGGCGGGCAGCCGGGGAGGTACATGTCGACGGGGACGACGTGGTCGACGCCCTGGACGATCGCGTAGTTGTTGAACATCCCGCCGCTGCTCGCGCACACGCCCATCGCCAGCACCCACTTGGGCTCGGCCATCTGGTCGTAGATCTGGCGCAGCACGGGCGCCATCTTCTGGCTCACCCGCCCGGCGACGATCATCAGGTCCGCCTGCCGCGGGCTGGCCCGGAAGACCTCCATGCCGAACCGGGCGAGGTCGTACTTCGGCCCACCGCTCGTCATCATCTCGATCGCGCAGCACGCCAGCCCGAACGTCGCCGGCCAGAAGCTGGCCTTGCGCATGTAGCCGGCCAGCCCCTCGACCGTGCTCAGCAGGACTCCGCTGGGGAGCTTCTCCTCGATGCCCATGGGTCAGTCCCAGTCCAATCCGCCGCGGCGCCACACATAGGCGTACGCGACAAAGACGGTGGCGATGAACAGGACCATCTCGACCAGCCCGAACCAGGACATCGCGTCGAAACGGACGGCCCACGGGTAGAGGAAGATGATCTCGATGTCGAAGACGATGAAGAGCATCGCGGTGATGTAGTACTTCACCGGGAAGCGGCCGCTCAACGCCTGCGGCGTCGGCTCGATGCCACATTCGTAGGAGTCGGACTTGGCGCGGTTGTAGCGCTTCGGCCCCACCATCGTGCTCATGGCGACCGACCCGACCGCGAACAACGCGGCGAGTGCCGCCAGGACGAGCACCGGCGTGTAGAGCTCCATGAGCCTCCCTCTCGTGATCTTGTGAACAGAATCACTAGTGGCGTGGAACACATACTGCCACCCCGGAACGGGCCCGTCACAGGGGGGTGGGCAATGCCACATCCGTCCCGCCTGACCGACCGAAAACCGCGCCTGACCTGGGGATTTAACGCACGACAGGTTTGCGAAAATCAGGTGCTGTCAGTGCCCCGCGAAGTGCGCGGGTTGCGGGCTCGAAGTGCGTGGGTTGCGGGGTCGAAGTGCGCGGGTTGCCGGGCCGTCTTCCTCCGCGCGCACACCTCGCACCCGCAACCTCCGCACTTCGAGCCCGCAACCCCCGCACTTCGGCGGGCCTGAACGAGTCTCAGGCGGTGGCGCGGTGGAGCGCGACGATCCCGCCCGACAGGTTCCGCCACTGCGGTCGCTGCCAGCCGGCGTCGGCGATGAGGTCGGCGAGGCCGCGCTGGTCGGGCCAGGCGCGGATGGACTCGGCGAGGTAGACGTAGGCGTCCGGGGCCGAGGAGACGGTGCGGGCGACTGCGGGGAGGGCCTTCATGAGGTACTCGATGTAGACGGTCCGCCACGGCGACCAGGTGGGGTGGCTGAACTCGCACACGACCAGGCGGCCACCGGGCTTGGTGACGCGGCGCATCTCGGCGAGGCCGGCGCCCGGGTCGACGATGTTGCGCAGCCCGAAGGAGATCGTGACGGCGTCGAAGGTGGCGTCGCGGAAGGGCAGCTTGGTGCCGTCGCCCGCCGTGAAGGGCAGGTGCGGGAGCTGCTTCTTGCCGACCTGGAGCATGCCGATCGAGAAGTCGCACGGGACGACGTCCGCGCCGGCGTCGCGGAAGGGCTGGCTCGAGGTGCCGGTGCCGGCGGCGAGGTCGAGCACCCGGTCGCCGTACGACGGGTCGACGGCGGCGAGCACCTCGCGGCGCCAGCGTCGGTCCTGGCCGAACGAGAGGATGTCGTTGGTCAGGTCATAGCGCCGCGCGACCGTGTCGAACATCCGTCGAACGTCGGCGGGCTGCTTGTCGAGCTCTGCGCGGGCCACCGCGGCAGCCTAGCCGCGTGAAATCGCGCGCAACCAACCGGCCGCCCGCAGCGTCTACCTGAGCATGAAGACAAAGCTGCGCATCGCCCGCCGGATCACGGTCGTCACCGTGGTCGCGGCGCTCTGCTCCGTCCTGGCCTACGGCGTCGGCTGGGCCGTGCGCGGCGACAAGCTCCCCTGGGAGGACGCGCCCCGCGCCGACTCGACCCCGCGGGCCCACGAGCCGGCCAGTCGGCCCGGCACCAAGCCGATCGGCAACCCGGCGTCCGAGCCGAGCGACACCCCGAGCGACTCCCCCGGCGACACTCCGAGCGAGACCCCCTCCACGCCCGCGCCGCCCCCCAAGGACCCCGGTCCCCCGCCGGCCGGCCCGGCGCTGCTCTCCCCCGGCGACATCGGCCCCGAGGTCCGCGACCTCCAGGCGCGGCTCAAGCAGATCGCCTGGTTCACCGGCGACGTCACCGACAAGTACGGCCCGGTCACCACCGAGGCGATCCGCGGCTTCCAGGCCAAGCGCGGCTTCGAGGTCACCGGCGAGGTCGACCGGCGCACGCTCGACCGGCTCCACGAGATGACCCGTCCGCCGACGCAGGCCGAGCTGACGAACCAGCCGCCGCCGGGCGGGGGCGGTAACACGCCGGGTCCCCTCGACGCGCGGTGCACCACGGGGCGGGTGCTGTGCATCGACAAGTCCAGCCGGACGCTGCGCTGGGTGGTCGACGGCCAGGTCCGCAAGACCGTCGACGTCCGCTTCGGCTCGGCCGAGCTGCCCACCCGCGAGGGCGTGTTCTCGATCCAGCGCAAGAGCCGCGACCACGTGTCGACGCTCTACCACACGTCCATGCCCTACGCGATGTTCTTCTCCGGCGGGCAGGCGGTGCACTACTCGCCGGACTTCGCGGCGCACGGCTACAACGGCGCCTCGCACGGCTGCGTGAACGTCCGCGACCAGGACGCCGTCGCCTGGCTGTTCGACCAGGTCACCGTGGGCGACCGGGTCGTCATCTACTGGAGCTGAGCGGCCTCGGCTCAGTCGTCCGAGGCCGTGCGCTCCAGGACGAGGTCGAGGTAGCTCGCGGCCTCGTCCGGCGAGAGCCCGGTGGCGTACACGTCGTACGACAGGCCGTCGCGCTCGGTGCGGCACTCGGTCTGGTAGCTGCCCGGCGGGACGTCGCCCTCGGTCGGCATCCCGGTGGTGGGGTCGGTCGGCTGCTGCCAGGCCACGGCGCAGCGGTGGCCGCCGACCTCGCGCAGCTCGTAGTGGGAGCCGCCGTTCTGGTTGATCTCGAACGGGCCGCTCGGGATGACCAGGCCGGTGCCGCCCGCGGTCACGGTCACCGCGACCTGGGCCGGGGCGCTCTGGGCGGTCGCCTGGGCCATCGCCTTGACGTCGATGTAGGCGCGGACCTCGGACGGACCGTAGATCGAGGCGACCTTGCTCGACGCCTTGGTGTCGCCGTCGGCGGCCGCGGTCGCGATCTGGTCGATCGCCTTGATGTCCTCGGGGTTGGTCGTGCCGGCGTCCTCGGCGGTGATCCGGGACAGCGCGACCATGCGGTCGTCGAGGCGGTCCGGCAGCTTCGGCAGGCTGTCGGCCGAGATCGACGCGCCGGGGTCCTCGGAGACCTTGGGCAGGCCGACGGCGAAGCCGACGGCTCCGCCGAGCAGGAGGACGCCGGTGACGGCGCCGGCGATGGTGGAACGAGCGATCGGCATCGGGCCATCATGCCCGCTCTGCCTGAGAGCGGCCCTCAGGGGGCCGCCGTAGGGGCGCTAGAGATCCGTGCCGTCGGCGAGCCGCCGGTACTCCAGACCCGCCGCCTCGAGGAAGCGACCGAACTGCAGGTCGACGATGCCCAGCCCCTCGGGCGAGAACACCCGGTCGTGGATGGCGACATTGCGCGCGGCGCCGAGCGAGCGGGCGAAGTCGACGCCCTCACTGACCCGCATCCAGGGCGCGCAGACCGGCGCCAGGAGGACGTCGACCGGCACCCCGGGCCCGGTCAGCGCGTCGCCGGGGTGGAAGACCGTCGTGTCGCCGGCGGTGAGCAGGTAGCCGCTGTTGTCGAAGCGCGGCAGCTCCGGGTGGATGACGGCGTGCAGCTCGCCCACCGCACGGACGCCGAGGCTGCCGATCGTCCAGCTCTCGTCAGGCCGTACGACGCTCACCCGCTCGGCCACGTCGGGGGCGTTCTCGCGGATCTGCGCGGCCACCGCGGCGATCGTGTAGATCGGGGCGTCGGTGGCGCGCAGGTGGTCGGGGTGGAAGTGGTCGACGTGCTCGTGGGTGATGAGCACCGCGTCGACGCCCTCGACGGCCTCGCGCTGGCTCCAGACGCCGGGGTCGACGGCCACGGTGGTGCCGTCGTGCTCGATCCGTACCGCCGAGTGGCCGAACTTCGTCAGTCGCATGGGCCCACGGTAGTCCGCACCCGCTCAGCCGGTCTGGTGGTGCACGAAGCACCACCGCCAGTCCTCGCCGGGCTCGACGGAGCGCATGACGGGGTGCTGGGTCTCGCGGAAGTGCGCGGTGGCGTGGCGCCGGGGCGAGGAGTCGCAGCAGCCGACGCTGCCGCAGGCCAGGCACATCCGCAGCGCGACCCAGCGGGTCCCCTCGGCGAGGCACTCGGCGCAGGCGAGCTCGGCGGGCGGGTCGAGGAGGGGGGCGTGCGCGAGGTGCTCGCAGCCGTCGGCGCGCGGTGCCCTCGTGGTGGTGCGCAGCTCGGAGCGGGCGGCGTCGGCGGCGTCGAGCATCGACTCCTCGACGTCGAGCATGGCGAGCACCTCGCTCACGATCTCGGACGGGACCGAGCCGGTCGAGCGGATCTCGAGCACCCGGCGGCGCTCGGCCTCGATCATGTCGCCGCGCCAGCGCGAGTAGAGGTCGCTCGGGCTCTCCTCGCCCTCGGTGGTGCCGAGCCGCTCCCACGCGGCGAAGTTGCGCTGCTCGATCCGCTGGATGATCAGCTCGCGGACGTGGTGGGGGTCGTCGGCGTCCTCCGCGAGCTCGTCGAGGCGGTGGATGCCCGCCTTGGCGGCCTGCTGGAGCAGCGTGGCCCGGGCCAGGGCGTCGTCGTGCGGGTCGGGCGAGGGCACCCGGAGCCGGCGGGCCACCCAGGGCAGGGTGAGCCCCTGGCCGAGCAGCGTCCCGGCGACGACGGTGAACGCGATGATGAGCAGCACCTCGCGGTGCGCCGTGTGCTCGGGGACGGTGAACGCGGCGGCGAGCGTCACCACGCCGCGCATCCCGGCCCAGCCGAGCAGGAACGAGTAGCGCCACGACGCCTTCTCGCCGGTCACCGGGTCGGGCCCGGGACGCAGCAGCAGGTAGCGCGAGGCGAACACCCACACCAGTCGCAGGACGACGACGGCGACGAACGCGGCGGCGCACGCCGCGACGATCGTCCCGACGCCGAACTCGCTGTCACCGACCTCGCTGAGCAGCCAGTCGGCCTGGAGGCCGATGAGCAGGAAGACGGTGTTCTCGAGGACGTAGGCCAGCGTGCGCCAGTTGGTCCGCTCCGCGATCCGCGACGGCGCGGTCTGCAGGACCGGCGCGACGTGGCCGAGCAGCAGGCCCGCCACGACGACGGCGACCACGCCGGAGGCGTGGAACTCCTCGGCCACGATGTACGCCGCGAAGGGGATCACCAGCGAGATGGCGGTGTCGAGCAGCGGGTCGGTGACCTTCTTGCGCAGGAAGCCGACGATCACGAAGGCGAGGCCGCCGACGAGCACGCCGCCGCCCGCGGCGATCACGAAGTCGCCGGCGACCGCCCAGGCGGTGGTCGCCGTCGCCAGCGCGGTGCGGAGGGCGACGAGGGCGCTCGCGTCGTTGAGCAGCGACTCGCCCTCGAGGATGGTCACGATCCGCCGGGGCAGCCCGATCCGGCGTCCGATCGCGGTGGCCGCGACGGCGTCCGGTGGCGCGACGACGGCGCCGATGGCGAGCGCGAGCGGCCAGCTGATCTCCGGGATCACCAGCCGGACGACGGCCGCGACGCCGAACGTCGTGAATGCGACGAGCCCCACCGACAGCAGCAGGATCGGCCGCCGGTTGGCGTTGAAGTCGACGAGCGAGGTGTTGACCGCCGCGGAGTAGAGCAGCGGCGGCAGCAGGCCGAGCAGCACGACCTCGGGCTCCAGCCGGATCTCCGGCACCCCGGGCACGTACGACGCCGCGACGCCCACGACGACGAGCGTCAGCGGGGCGGGCACCTCGAAGCGCTCCGAGATCGCCGTCACCGTCAGCACGGTGATGGCGATCGCCACGAGCAGGAAGGCGATCTCCATGGCGCGGTCTCCTCAGTCGGTCCCGGGAAGGTCCGCGGCGAGGCCGCGGATGCGGGCGTCCAGGTCTCGGCGGCCGGTCCGGGAGACCACCGCCTCGACGACCTCGATGCCGCCGTTGGGCATCGCCAGCGCCTGGTCGAGCTCGGGGCGCGAGGAGACCCGCAGGTGCGGGATCCGCGCCGCCGCGCAGAGGCTGGCGAGGTCGGTGCCGTGCGGCGTCCCGAAGAGACGCTCGAACGACGCCGCATGGGCGGGAGCACCCTGCTCCAGCACCGAGAAGATCGCGCCGCCGTCGTCGTTGGGGACGACGATCGTCAGGTCCGGACGTGGTTCGTCGGGCCCGAGAACGAGGGCGGTCTGGTCGTGCAGGAACGTCAGGTCGCCCATCAGGGCGAGGTTCCGGGTCGACCCGTCGCGCCCGAGCGCCGCGCCGATCGCGGTGCTGACGGTGCCGTCGATGCCGGCCAGGCCGCGGTTGGCGATCACCTTGCGGCGGGTGCCGACGGCGGGCGGGCGGACCATCAGGTCGAGGTCGCGGACCGGGCTCGACGCCCCGACGACGAGCAGTCCGCCGGCGGGGAGCGCGGCGTGCGTGGCCCCCGCGACGTCGTACGGCGTGAGGGCGGGCTCCGCGGCCAGCAGCCGGTCGAGCCGCAGCGAGAGCTCGCGGTCGGCCGCGCGCCAGGCGTCGAGCCAGGCCGGGTCGTCGGGCTCGTCGCCGGCCCAGAACGGCCCGTCGACGGCGATCGCGCCGGGCGGTCGCAGCGGCCAGGCGCCCCGGCCGGGGACGACGAGCACCTCGACGTCCGGGCGCTCGAGGAGGCGGGTGACCGGGCGCGAGAGGGTCGGGCGGCCGAGCACGACGACGCGCTCGATCCGCTCGCCGAGCCCGGTGCCGAGCAGCAGCCGGTAGGTCCGGATCGGGTTCGCGCCGGTCCGGGCGCCGCTGGTCGGCTCGGCGAGGAGCGGCCAGCCGGCCGCCTCGGCGAGCTGCCGGGCGGGCGGGCCGGCGTCGTCGCCCGCCACCACGACCGTCCGCGGGCCCCGCGGCAGGTCGGTCTCTCGTCGTACCGGACGTTTTGGTCGTGATCCGCCCCCGAACACGACCATTTCGTCCGGTACGACGGGGGCATCCGGGACGAGCGGGGTGTCGAGCTGGACGTTGAGGTGGACGACGTCGTCCCACCCGGCGGCGACGGCGTCGAGCTCGGCGGCCGTCGCGACGTCGTGGGTGGCGGCGAGGGGCCCGAAGATGCCGACCTGGTCGGTGGTCTGGTTGGCGCCGGTGCCGCGTAGCCGGGCCGGCCGGTCGGCCGAGACGACGACGAGCCCGACGCCGGAGTGGACGGCCTCGAGCACCGCGGGGTGCAGGTTGGCGACGGCGGTCCCCGACGTCGTGAGCACGGCGGCGCGCGCACCCGAGCGGGTCAGGCCGAGCGCCAGGAAGCCGGCGGTGCGCTCGTCGATCCGGGTGTGCAGCCGCGGTCCGCCGTCGTGCTGGGCCGCGGCCCAGAGCGCCATCGCGAGCGGCGCGTTGCGCGAGCCGGGGGCGACGACCACCTCCGTGACGCCGGCCCGGGCGAGCCAGGCGACGAGGGCATCCGCGAGCGCGGCGGAGGAGGTGCTCATGACCCCAGATCCTCGCGCAGCGCGCGCACGTCGGCGAGCCGGGCCTCCCAGTGCGCGACCCGCTCCGGGGACGCGCTCAGCAGCCCGACCTGCTGGACGTCGACCTTCGGGCGCCGCACGGGCAGCGCGCCGTCGACCGGCAGCAGCGGCTCGGCGACGACGTCGGCAGTCAGCAGCTGCACCGTGGCCAGGCCGCAGGCGTAGGGCAGCTCGGGCAGCGCGGCGGCCAGCGCGACGCCCGCGGCGATGCCGACGGAGGTCTCGAGCGCGCTCGAGACGACCACGGGCAGGCCGATCCGCTCGGCGATCTCGAGGCAGGCGCGGACCCCGCCCAGCGGCTGCACCTTGAGCACCGCGATGTCGGCGGCCTCCAGGTCGCGCACCCGGTAGGGGTCCTCGGCCCGGCGGATCGACTCGTCGGCCGCGATCGGCACGCCGACCCGGCGCCGGACCAGCGCCAGCTCCTCGACCGTGGCGACCGGCTGCTCGGCGTACTCCAGGCCCCCGGCGGCGCGGTCGAGCCGGCCGATGGCGGCGACCGCGTCGTCGACCGACCAGCCCCCGTTGGCATCGGCCCGGATCAGCCCGTCGGGACCGAGCGCGTCGCGGACCGCCTCGAGCCGGGCCTCGTCGTCGGCCGTGCTCTGACCGGGCTCGGCGACCTTGACCTTCGCCGTGCGGCAGCCGCCGGCGCGCACGATCGCGTGCGCGCGCTCGGGGTCGACCGCGGGCACCGTGACGTTGACCGGCACCCGGTCGCGGACCGGCGCCGGCCAGTCGCCCGCGGCGGCCTCCTCGGCGCAGCGCAGCCAGGGCTCGGCGACCTCAGGGGGGTACTCCAGGAACGGGCTCCACTCCCCCCAGCCACCCGGGCCGCGCAGCAGCGTCGCCTCCCGGACGGTGATCCCGCGGAAGCGGGTGGTCATCGGGATCGCCACGACCTTCACCGGGGCACCTCCTCGGACGCCGCCCGCAGCAGCGCCTGCCGGTCGGGCTTGCCGTTGGCGAGCAGCGGGATCGCGTCGAGCCGGACCAGCTGGTGCGGCGCCCAGGCCCTCGGGTGGGCCGCGGCGACCCAGTCGCGCAGGTCGCCGAGCCCCGGAGCGCCCACGACGAAGGCGACCACGCGGTTCCCCCACTCCGGGTCCGGGACGCCGAGCACCTCGGCCGCCGTGACGTCGGGGTGGGCGCGCAGCCGCTCGGCCACGGCCGGACCGGGCACGTTGAGCCCGCCGGTGACGATGACGTCGTCGACCCGGCCGATCACGACGAGGTGGCCGTCGTCGTCGATCCGGCCCGCGTCGGAGGTGCGGAACCAGCCGTCGACCAGCACCTCGCGGGTGAGCTCGGGCTGCCCGACGTACTCGGTGAACAGGGTGGGCCCGGCCAGCCGGATCCGCCCGCTCTCCCCCAGCGCGACGGCGACGCCGTCGAGCGGCAGGCCGTCGTACACGCAGCCGCCGGCGGTCTCCGCCGAACCGTACGTCGCGACCACCCGCACCCCCGCCTCGGCCGCCCTCGCCCGCAGCGTGCCCCCGATCGGCCCACCGCCGAGCAGCACGGTGTGGGCGCGGCGCAGCGCGGCGACGTCGTCCGGCACGGACAGCATCCGGGTCAGCTGGGTCGGCACCAGCGAGACGAACCAGCCCTCGCCGTCCGGCCAGCCGTCGCGCTCGTGGACGGTGGGGGTGTGCCCGGCGACCAGCGAGCGGGCCAGCACCTGCACGCCCGCGACGTACGTCGCCGGCAGCGCGAGCACCCACGGGCCGCTCGCCCCGAGCCGGGCCGCGGAGGCCCGCACGGAGGCCAGCACGGCCTCGCGCGAGAGCAGCACGCACTTCGGCGCACCGGTCGACCCGGACGTCTCGACGACCAGCCCGGGAGCCGCGCCGGACGGCGGATCGAGCAGCCAGTCGCGCAGCCGGTCGACGACCTCGCCGGGCTCACCCCTCGCCGTCCAGAAATCCACCTGACAGACGCTATCGCCCGGGCGGAGAATCCTCCCGATGAGCACTCCCGTCTCGGGCCGGGGAGCGGGACTGCCCGCTGCCCTCCGCCGCCTGGTCCCACCCACGCCGCTGTCCCGGCGCCTGGCCCTCCAGTCGGTGCTGTTCTCGACCGGCGACGGCGCGTTCAACACCGGCAGCGCGGTCTTCCTCACCCAGGTGGTCGGCCTGTCCGCGGCCAAGGTCGGCCTGGCGATCACCATCGCCGGCGTCGCGGAGTTCCTGCTCGCCTACCCCGCCGGCCGGGTCGTCGACCGGTTCGGGCCCAAGCGGATGTGGGCGCTGAGCAACCTCGGCAGGGTCGCGTGCTTCGTGGCGCTGCCGTTCGTCGGCTCCTTCACCGAGTACGTCGTGGTGGCCGTCGCGTTCGCCGCGTTCGAGTCGGCGGCGACGGCGGCCCGCAACGCCTACGTCCTCGACGTGCTGCCCACCAAGGAGCGGGTCGAGACGCAGGCGTACATGTACTCCTCGCTCAACGTCGGCTTCACCCTCGGCGCGATCATCGGCGGCGTCGCGCTCGCGTTCGACAGCCTCACCGTCATCCGCTGGACGCCGGTGTTCACGGCGGTCCTCCTGCTCGCCAACGCCTACTGGATCACCCGGCTGCCCGACGCGCCGCACGACCTGCGCGTGGCCAGCGGCGAGGCGCGGGTGCGGCCGGAGGGGCCGGGGCCGATGCGCCACCCGGGCTGGATCCTGACCAGCTTCTTCCTCGGCACGCTGTGGACCAACCAGGTCCTGCTCAACATCGTGATCCCCCTGTGGCTGGTCGAGGCCACCGATGCGCCGCACGTGCTGCTCGCCTGGCTGTTCGGCACCAACACGGTGCTGTGCATCTTCCTGCCGGCGTACACGGCGCGCGGGGTGCGGACCCTGCGCGACGGGATGCGCGCGATCTGGATCTCGTCGGCGTTCTTCGTCGTCTCGTGCCTGATCACGATGGTCACCCACTCGACCGTCGGCCTGGTCACGGTGCTGCTCGTCTGGATCGGCCACGTCACCGTGACCGGCGCCGAGGTGGCCGTCTCCGCCGCGGGCTGGTCGTTCCAGGCCGAGCTGATGGACCCGCGGCGGCGCGGCGAGTACCAGGGCGTCAAGGAGATCTTCGGCGCCCTCGGCGGTCGCTGGGCGCCCGCGCTCTACACGTTCCTCGCGCTGGAGTGGGGCGCCGAGGGCTGGCTGGTGATCGGTGGGATCATCGTCCTCGCGACGGTCGGCATGGGACCGTCGGTCCGGATGGCGCACTCGTTCGCGCGGCGGACCTGGACCCACGAGCACGAGGAGGCTGCCGCGTGAGGTGGCTCGTACGCCTCGCCGGCCCGACGCCCCTCGTCCGGCGGCTGTCGACGCAGTCGGTGCTCTCCGCCTTCGGCGACGGGGTGTTCCTCACCGGCAGCGCCGTCTTCTTCACCCAGATCGTCGGGCTGAGCGCGGCCCAGGTGGGTCTCGGCCTGACCATCGCGGGTGCCGTGACGTTCGCGCTCGCCGTACCGCTGGGCAAGCTCGGCGACCGGTACGGCGCCAAGCGGGTCTGGGCGGTCGCGTCGCTGGTCGAGGCGCTGCTCTACCTCGCCTGGCTGGCCATCGGCGGGCTCGGCACCTTCATCCTGATGATGATCGTGCTCGAGAACGTGTCGTCCGCGAGCCGCTCGGCGCGCAACGCCTACCGCTTCGACGTCTTCCCCCGTGAGGAGCGGGTGGCGTCCAACGCCTACTTCCGCGCGGCCCGCAACGTCGGCTACACGTTCGGCGCGCTGCTCGCCGGCCTCGCGCTGGCCACCAACGACGACGGGATGATCCGCGCGGTGCCCCTCGCCACCGCCGCGCTGCTCGTGCTCAACGCCGTCCTGGTCGCCCGGCTGCCCTCAGCGATCCACCACAGCGAGGAGACGCCCCTCGAGGCCGTCCTCGAGGACGCCGGCGACAAGCGCAGCGCCCTGCGCAACAAGGGGTACGTCGCGATGTCGGTCTGCGGCGGCGTGCTGGGCACCCACCAGGTGCTCCTCAACGTCGTCATCCCCCTGTGGCTGGTCTCCGAGACCGACGCCCCGCGGGTGCTCCTGGCCTGGCTGTTCGGCACCAACACCGTGATGGCGGTGCTGCTCCAGGTGGCCGCCGCCCGCGGCGTCACCACGGTCGCCGACTCGCTGCGCGCCCAGCGCCGGGGCGCCTACTTCTTCGTGCTCTCCTGCGGCATCGTCCTCGTCACCCACGACACCGTCGGCTGGGTCACGATCCTGCTCGTGTGGGTCGGCCACGTGACGGTGACCGGCGCCGAGCTCTTCCAGTCCGCCGGCGAGTGGGGCCTGCAGGCCGAGCTGTCCGACCCGTCGCGCCGCGGCGAGTATCAAGGCGTCTCCCAGCTGGGGTACACCCTCGGCACGGTCTGGGCCCCCGCGGCGTACACCTTCCTGGCGATGGAGTGGGGCACGCCCGGCTGGATCGTCATCGCCGCGATCGTCGGCGTCGCCGCCGTCGCCATCCACCCCGCCGCCCGGGCCGCCGAGCGGCACCTGACCCGGATGGGTGTCGACACGGCGCAACCTGCTTGAATCGATAGCTATGGCTACTGCTGCCCACTGGATCGCCGGCGCCCGGCTCCGCACCCTTCCCGCCGCCATCGCGCCCGTCCTCGCCGGCACCGCCGTCGCGGCGTACGCCGACGCCGCGGTGTGGTGGAAGGCGCTGCTGGCGCTCGTCGTCAGCCTCGCGCTCCAGGTCGGCGTCAACTACGCCAACGACTACTCCGACGGCATCCGCGGCACCGACGACGAGCGGGTCGGTCCGCTGCGCCTCGTCGGGTCCGGCCTCGCCACCCCGGGCGCCGTGAAGCGCGCCGCGTTCCTCTCGTTCGGTGTCGCCGCCGTCGCCGGCCTCGTCCTCGCCGCCACCACGTCGTGGTGGCTGGTGCTCGTGGGCGCGGTCAGCGTGGTCGCCGCCTGGTACTACACGGGCGGCTCCAAGCCGTACGGCTACCTCGGCCTCGGCGAGGTCATGGTCTTCGTCTTCTTCGGCCTCGTCGCCGTCGTGGGCACCACCTGGGTGCAGACCGAGGAGTGGGGCACCACCGGCTGGGCGGCCCTCGCGGCCGGTGCCGGCGTCGGCGCCCTCGCCTGCGCGATCCTCGTCGCCAACAACCTGCGCGACATCCCCACCGACACCGTCGCGGGCAAGATGACGCTCGCCGTGCGGCTCGGCGACCGCCGCACCCGGGTGTTCTACGGGGTCCTGGTCGCGCTCGCCGTGGTCGCGCTCGTCGTCGTCGCCGCCCTCACCACGTGGTGGGCGCTGCTCGGCCTGGGCTTCCTGCTGCCCGCCGTCCCGGCGACCCGGGTCGTGCTGGGCGGGGCGCGGGGACCGGGGCTGATCCCGGTGCTGCAGAAGACCGGTGTCGCCGAGCTGGTCTGGGCGGTGCTGACGGGCGTCGGACTCGTCGTCGGCGCCGCCTGAGCCCGGCGCCCACCAGCGACAGAGCGTCCGGATCCGGTCCGGGCGCCGACGGGATGCCAGGTACCCCGGCGCGCCGCGGGGCCCGACCCTCGACCGGGTGACCTCCTCCGCCCCACCACGCCTGGCGAGCCCCCGCCGCCTGCTCATCGTCCTTCCCCCGGCGGTCGGCTTCTTCGCGACGCCGTTCCTCCCCTTCGCCTCGACCCCGACGCTGTGGCTCGGCTGCCCGGCGCTGCTGTGGTGGATCGCCGCGATGGTCGCGGCGACGCTGGTCAGCCTGTTCGTCGTCGAGGCCACCTACCTGGCCGACGGCGGCGCCGAGCGCGACCGCCTCGAGGCCGCAGGCGGGCGTGAGTCATGAGCCTGACGAGCGTCCTCATCGTGCTGGGGCTGGTCGGCATCGGCCTGCTCGGCGTGGTCCGCAACCGGCGGCAGACCGACCTCGCGCAGTGGACGATCGCCGAGCGCGGCTTCCCGCGCTGGACGTCGTGGTTCCTCCAGGCCGGCGAGCAGCTCACCACGTTCAGCTTCCTCGGGCTCGCCGGGCTGGCGTTCACCGGCGGGATGAGCGCGACGTACGCCATCGCGTACCTGACGATGTCGTCCGTCGGGCTCTACTTCATCGCCCCCCGCTTCCGGGACCTCGGCGCCGACCGCGGCTACCTCACCATGGCCGACTTCTTCGCGGACCGCTTCCGGTCCCGCGCGCTGGGCCGCACGGTGGCCCTGCTCGGCGCGATCTTCCTGGTTCCCTACCTGCAGCTGCAGATCACCGGGCTCGGCCTGATCGTCGAGCTCGCCACCGGCAGCACCCGGACCAGCTCGCTCAGCATGGTCGTCGCGAGCGCTATGGTGGTGGGCTTCGTCCTCTGGGCCGGCATCCGGGGCATCATGCGGGTCGCGATCTTCAAGGACGTCGCCATGCTCGCCGCCCTGGTCGTCGTCCTGGTCGGCGTGACCTGGCACTTCGGCGGACTCGGCAACCTGTTCGGCGAGGTCGAGGCGCAGCGCCCCGAGCACCTCACGCTGCACGCCGGCGCCGGGTTCGACACGACGTTCTTCCTGACGGCGACGTTCATCACGACGCTGGGCGCCTCGCTCAACACGTTCCCGCACCTGTGGCCGCCGATCCTCGCGGCCGAGAGCGGCGCGGTGCTCCGCAGCAACTACAAGTGGCTGGCGCTCTACCAGTTCCTGGTCTTCATCCCGATCGTCGTCGGCCTCGGCGCGGTCGTCGTCCTCGACCCGGGCACGGCGGGCAACCACGCCCTGCTCACCATGGCCGACCGGACGCTGCCGGGCTGGCTGCTCGCTCTCGTCGCCATCGGCGGCGCCTCGGCCGCGATGGCGCCCGCCGCCGCGATCGCGATGGGCATCTCGACCCTGGTCTCGCACAACCTGCTCGACAAGGCGTCCCCGCGCGTCCGCTTCCGGGCCAACCACGCGACCGTGGTCGTCGCGATCGGCGCCGCCCTGGTGTTCGGCCTGCGCGGCGCCGACATCGGCGCGCTCCTGCTGCTGACCTACGGCGGGCTGACCCAGCTCGCGCCCGCGACGGCGCTCGCGCTGCCCGACCGGGTCCGGGTCGGCGCCGTCCCGGTGCTCGCGGGGGCGATCGCGGGGACCGCGACGGTGGCGCTGCTGACCTTCGCCGACCTGCCGATCGGCTCGTGGGACTCCGGGTTCATCGCGCTGGGGCCGAACCTGCTGGTCCTCGTCGCGCTCGAGCTGGCGCGCCGCTCACGCTCCCGTCGGGGCGCGCGGGGCGGGCACGCTCAGTCGTCGTCCTCCTTGGACCGCATGGTCTCGTAGCGCTCGGTGATCCGCCCGGCGCGGCCCTCGACCTTCACCGCGAAGGCGCTGCGCTGCCGCTCGAGCAGGACGTACGACGCGGCCCCGCTGATGACGAAGGCGATCACGACCACCCAGAGCAGCGGCACGGAGTCGGCGACGGCGTACCAGACGCCGAACACGATGCAGAACGAGCCGACGAACAGTCCCAGCCGCAGGCCGGTGTAGATCCAGAACTCCTTCACGCCACCAGCGTAGGTCGCGAGCCGGTGGCGGCGGACATCGGGAGTCCTGCTCCGCGGCTACCGGGCGGCGCCTACGCTGGAGGCGTGAAGCTCCTGCTCGTCGTCCTCGTGTTCGCAGCCGCGACCTACCTGGCGGTGCGCTGGATGCAGGACCGCGGGTACGGCGGCACGTCGGCCCCGCGCCGGCCCAGCAAGCCGCGGCCCCCGGCCCGGCCGGTCGCCCCGGACGACGACGAGTCGTTCCTGCGCGACCTGGAGCGCAAGCGGCGCCAGGAGCGCCGGCGCGAGCAGCAGCCGCCCGACGGCCCGGACGCCTGAGCCCCGCGCCGGCGACGGCTAGAAGCGGACGACCAGGCTGGCCGGGGCGGTGACGGTCCCGACGATCCGCTCGGCGGCGTAGGAGTGCTGGCTCGTCGTCGAGAAGTAGTTGATCCCGATGAAGTTGAACCAGAGCGTGGCCAGTCCGACGATCGCCAGCATGGCGGCCTTGCGGCCCTTCCAGCCGGCGGTGGCGCGGGCGTGGAGGTAGCCGGCGTAGACGACCCAGGTGATGAACGCCCAGACCTCCTTGGGGTCCCAGTTCCAGTAGCGGGACCAGGCCTCGTGCGCCCAGATCGGGCCGGTGATGAGGACCGCGAAGGTCCACACCGGGAAGGCGAAGGCGTGCACGCGGTAGGCGAGGCGGTCGAGCGCGTCGAGCTGGGGCACCCGGGCCACCCAGCCGGTCAGCTCGCGCTCGGCGCCCCGGGCGCGGCGCTCGGCGCGCATCCGGACCAGGTACATGATCGAGGCGATGCCGCCGAGGGTGAACGCGCCGGTGGCGATGATCGCGGACACCACGTGGATGACCAGCCACGGCGAGTTGAGCGCCTCGGTGAGCGGGGCGACCTCGTCGTGCAGCCAGATCACGGCGACCATCAGGGTGGCCACGATGAAGGTGACGACGATCGGGCCCATCCAGGCCAGGCCGAGCTTCTTGTAGAGCACGACGTAGAGCAGCGCCACGACGAACGTGCCCGACAGCGTGAACTCGTACATGTTGCCCCAGGGCACCCGGTTGGGGTCTGCGGCCATGCCGCGGCCCAGGAGGGCCACGAAGTGGACCGCGCAGCCGATCGCGGTGAGCAGGAAGCCCAGCCGGCCCAGGAAGGCGACGCGCTGGGCGTGCCCGGCGGACTCCTCGGCGGGAGCGACGACGGCGGCGCCGTCAGCACCGGCGGCGACGAGCTCGCGGTCGCGCGCCGGCTGGCGCAGCGAGGCCCACTCGGCGAGGTGCACGATGAGGGCGATGAAGTAGACGATGCCGGCCATGCCCACGGCCTGGTTGCTCAGCGTCTCCCATGCGGTGTTGCTCACTTGGCCGCCTCCTGCAGCTGTTGCACCAGTGCGGCCAGGACCTCGTCCATCTCGCCGTTGCCCGAGCGATCGAGCACGGCGATCTCGACGAGGGTGCCGCCGGTTCCGTTCATTGTGCCCTCCGCGTCGCCGTCGTCCGGCCCCGCCCCCGTGGTGGCCGGGGCGGGCAGCGCCCGCACCCACACCCGGCGCGGCCGGAGGAAGAGCGAGGCGCACAGGCCGATGAGGGCGAGGATGACGCCGCCGAGGGCGATCTCCTTGCCGGGGGTCTGGCTGATCTGGACCCGGATCCACGGGTCGACCCGGTCGAACGTGACCGTGCCGAGGCCGTCGGGCAGCTTGACCGTGTCGCCGACCTGGAGGTCGACGCGGAACGGCTTGCCGTCCTTCTTCTTGACCTGGGTGGCCTTGGACTTGTCGAGCACGTAGACCGACTGAGACGCCCCCGTGTCGAGGCCGAGGTCGCCGGTCCAGGCGAGCATCGAGAGGGTCGGCAGCAGGTCGTCGCCGAAGACGGTGACCGGGTTGCCGTCGATCATCTCGAAGGTCGGGTAGAAGAGGCCGTCGAGGCCGATCTGGCCGGGCTTCGCGGTGGGCGCCTTGATCACGCCGTACGACAGGAAGCTGGCGTCCTGCGGCAGGAAGACGGTGGGTCCGGTGTAGGCCACGTTGCCCTCGCCGTCGCGGACCGTGATCACCGGCGCGTAGCCGTGGCCGATGAGGAAGACGTCGGTGCCGTCGATCTCGAGCGGGTGGTTGACGCGCAGGTCGTACTTCTTCGCGGGGCCGTCGTCCACGTGGTAGGTCAGCGCGGCCTGGAACTCGCGGGCCTGGCCGGCCCGCGGGCCCGACTTGAGCCAGTCGACGGAGAACTTGTCGACCGAGAAGCGGAAGTTCTTCATCTGGTCCTGGCGGAACAGGCTGCCGGGCTTGAAGTCGTCGTACTGGGTGAGGTTGTTGCTGAACGTGGTGCCCTCGACGAGGATCACGCCGCCCTGGTAGCCCCACAGCCCGCCCATGCCGACACCGGCGAGCACGATCAGCAGCGACAGGTGGAAGACCAGGTTGCCGGCCTCGCGGAGGTAGCCGCGCTCGGCGGCGACGTAGTCGTCGCCCTCGGCCGCGGGGCGCACCCGGTGCCGCTTGCCCAGGAGCGTCCGCGCCCGGCCGAGGACGTCGTCGGCCGACGCCTCGGTGAGGTACGTCGTGTGCACGGGCAGCCGGGTCAGGTGCCGCGGCGCCGCCGGGGGCTGGGCCCGCATCGCGCGGTAGTAGACGAGCAGCCGCGGCACGATGCAGCCGACCAGCGAGATGACCAGCAGCAGGTAGATCGCGGAGAACCACGGCGAGCTGTAGACCCCGAACAGGTCGAGCTTCTCGTAGTACGGCGTGAGCTTGGGGTGCTCGCTCTTCCAGCGGGTGACGGCGAGCGAGTCGACGTCCTCCTGCGGGATCACCGAGCCGGGGATGGCCGCGAGCGCCAGCAGGAGCAGCAGCATCAGCGCGGTGCGCATGGACGTGACCTGCCGCCACGCCCAGCGGGCCAGCTCGCGGGCGGTCAGCTCGCCGGGACGGCGCTCTTCGGACTTGCTCACACCACGACCTCGAAGTTCTGGACCAGCTGCAGCTGCAGCCACTGCACGAGGTAGGTCCACCAGCCGGTCACCATGAGGATGCCGATCAGGACGAGGAAGCCGCCGCCGATCCGCATCACCCACTTCTGGTGACGGCGCACGAAGCCCGTGACGGCGAGCGTGCGGCGGTAGGCCAGCCCCGCGACGATGAAGGGGATGCCGAGCCCGAGCGCGTAGAAGAGCGACAGCAGCGCACCGCGCATGGCCGTCGCGTCGGTGTAGGTGAGCCCGATGATCGCGCCGTACGTCGGCCCGACGCACGGCGTCCAGCCGATGGCGAAGAGCGCGCCGATGAGCGGCGCGGCTCCGAGGCCGACCGACGGGATCTTGTGGATCCGCACGTCACGCTGCAGCCAGGGCAGCGCGCCCGCGAAGACCAGGCCGAGCACGATCAGCAGGACCCCGAGGCCCACCTGGATCTCGGTGTCCCAGCGCCGCAGCCACGGGCCGAGGGAGCCGAAGGCCGCGCCCATGAGGACGAAGACGACGGCGAAGCCGAGCACGAAGAGGAGCGAGCCGAGCAGCATCCGGCCACGGCGCCGCGTGGCCTCGCCGGCGGCGAGGTCGGCGCCGGACAGGCCGGTCGCGTAGGAGAGGTAGCCGGGAAGGAGCGGGAGCACGCAGGGGGAGAAGAAGGAGACGAGGCCGGCGATCATCGCGACCGGGACGGCGACGCCGAGGGAGCCGGCGACCGCCTGCTCCTGGAACCACTCACCCATCGGACTCGGCCAGCGTGTCCTCGACGACGGTCGTGAGCGTGCCCTTCGACGGGATCGGCCCGTTGATGAGCGCCGCCACCCGGCCCTCGCGGTCGAGGACCAGCGTCGCCGGCGGCGCGTACGGCGCGTAGCGGCCCATCTTGAGCAGCGTCTCGCTGCCCGGGTCGTAGAGCGACGGGTAGTCGACACCGCGGTCGCGCTCGAACGCCTCGGCCGTCTCGGGGGCGAGGTCGCGGATGTTGATGCCGACGAAGGAGACCTGGTCCTTGCCGAGCTCCTTCTCCGCCTCGACGAGCATCGGCATCTCGGCCCGGCACGGTCCGCAGCCGGACCACCAGACGTTGAGGACGACGACCTTGCCGCGCAGGTCGGTGATGTCGAGCGGCTCGCCCTGGACCGTCGTCCCGCCGAAGTCGAGCGGCTTCTCGCGGTCGCCCTGGGCGACCTCGACCACCTGGCCGTCGCCCTTGACGAAGTTGAGGTCGCCGGTGCCCTCGATCTTGGAGCAGGCCGAGGCGAGGAGGACCAGACCGACGAGGAGCAGGGCACGGACCGGGCGGGTGGAGCGGGTCATGCCGGCGGCGTCCCCTCGGGTTTGTTCTCCTCGGGCGCGTCACCGGCCGAGAACGGCGCGGCGATGTCGCCGGTCGGGATCAGGTCGATGGCGGGCTCGGCGTAGGAGACCTGGACCAGGTCGTCGCCGGCGAAGCCGAACGAGGTGACCGAGCACAGCGTGCACTGGCGCTTGCGCGGGTCGTGCAGGAACGAGCGGCCCTCGACGCTGAGCCGGGTGGTCCAGATCGGCAGCTGGTGCGAGACCAGCACCGCCTCGTGGCCGGCCGCGTCGCGGCGGGCGTCGTGGACGGCGGCCATCATCCGCTCGACGATCGCCCGGTAGGGCTCGCCCCACGACGGCTTGAACGGGTTGTAGAGGTGGCGCCACAGCAGCGGGTTGCGCAGCGCGTTGTTGCCCTTGCCGAAGGTCATCCCCTCGAACCTGTTCTCGGACTCGATCACCCGCGGCTCGACGCCGACCTCGAGCCCCAGCGCGGCCGCCAGCGGCGCCGCCGTCTCGCGGGCGCGCTCGAGGGGCGAGGAGCGGATCAGGGTGACGTCGTTGCCCTGGAGGTGGTCGGCGACCCGGTCGGCCATCGCCCGGCCGCGCACCGAGAGGTGGAAGCCGTCGCGGCGGCCGTAGAGGATGCCGCCGGGGTTGTGCACCTCGCCGTGGCGGACCAGGTGGACGACGGTGTCGGGTGTGGTCATCGGGTGCCCCCCTGGGCCGCGGCGGCCGCGGTCGCGGCGGCAGGCAGCGCGTCGAGGACCTGCTGGACCGCACGGTCGTCGTGGGAGGAGGAGACGAACCAGGCCTCGTACGCCGACGGCGGGAGGTGGACCCCCTGGTCGAGCATCGCGTGGAAGAGCGCGCCGTAGGCCGCGACGTCGGTGCGCTGCGCCTCGTCGTAGCTCGTGACCGGGGCGTCGGTGAGGAAGACCGAGAACATCGAGCCGGTCGACTGGATGACGTGGGGCAGGCCGGCCGCGGTGAACGTCTCGGCGATCCCGGCGCGCAGCGCGTCGGCGACCACGCCGATCCGGTCGTAGACGGCGTCGTCGGCGGCGGTGAGCGTGGCGAGGCCGGCCGCGGTGGCGACGGGGTTACCGGAGAGGGTGCCCGCCTGGTAGACCGGCCCCTCGGGCGCCAGGTGCGACATCACGTCGGCGCGACCGCCGAACGCCGCGGCCGGGAAGCCGCCGCCCATCACCTTGCCGAAGGTCATCAGGTCGGGGGCCCAGCCCTCGACCGCGCCGTCGGTCCCCCACTGCCCCGCCTTCGAGACGCGGAAGCCGGTCATCACCTCGTCGCTGACGAACAGCGCGCCGTGGGCCCGGCAGGTCTCGGCGAGGAACTGGTTGAAGCCCGGCGCCGGCGGGACGACGCCCATGTTGCCCGGCGCGGCCTCGGTGATCAGGCAGGCGATGCGGTCGCCGTGCTCGGCGAAGGCCGCGGTGACCGCGGCGCGGTCGTTGTAGGGCAGCACGAGCGTGAGCTCGGTGGAGCTGGCCGGCACCCCCGGCGTCCCCGGGAGCGAGAAGGTGGTCAGCCCGGAGCCCGCCGCGGCGAGGAGCGAGTCGACGTGACCGTGGTAGCAGCCGGCGAACTTCACGACCACGTCGCGGCCGGTGAACCCGCGGGCGAGCCGGATGGCCGACATGGTCGCCTCGGTGCCCGACGAGACCAGGCGCAGGCGCTCGACCGGGGTGCGGGCCACGATCGCCTCGACGAGGGCCACCTCGCCCTCGGTCGGCGTCCCGTACGACGAGCCGCGGGCCGCGGCGGTCTGGACCGCCTCGACCACCGCCGGGTGGGCGTGGCCGAGCAGCATCGGGCCCCACGAGCAGATCAGGTCGACGTAGGTGTTGCCGTCGACGTCGGTGAGCCAGGGCCCGGTGGCCTCACGGATGAAGCGCGGCGTGCCCCCGACCGCGTTGAACGCGCGGACCGGGGAATTGACGCCGCCCGGCGTCACGGCACGGGCTCGGGCGAAGAGCGCCTCGGAGCCGGAGGTCAGTGGTGCGGGCACCGCGCCATTGTCGCCGATGGGCCCTAATGGACCCGCACCGCGGTCGGTCTTGGACACCCGTCCATATCACGTGGCTCACGTTGTCCGACGGAACATGTGACACCCGTAACGTCGGTGTGTCACGATTCGTTGGCCAAGTGTCGCCCGTCGAGCGGACCTGCACTGGGGTCAGCACGCCGTGCGCGACCGATCAGGTGGGCGCTGAGGGAGCGGCTCACGCGAGACGGCCACATGGCCATGGGGAGAGATACGACATGACGAGGAAGCGACTGGGACGGCTGCAACGCGCCGCCACCATCATTCCGCTCGCTCTGCTGTCGGCAGCCTGGACCGCCTCGGTCGCCGGGATCGGTGGCGTCAGCGCCCCCGTCGCCGCCGCCGAGTCGCCCGGTCAGGTCACCGACGGCACCAGCGTCCCCGAGGAGTCCATCGAGGACCCGGCGAGCCTGTCCGACCCGGCCACCGTCGAGGGCATCGACGACGGCAACGAGGCGGGCATCGTCTCCGCCGCGTCGACCAACGCGATCCCGGCCGCCGCGCTCGCGGCGTACCAGCGGGCCGAGACGGTGATCAACTCCGCCGACAAGACCTGCAACATCACCTGGCAGCTCATCGCCGCCATCGGTCGCGTCGAGTCCGACCACGGCCGCGTCGGGGGCAACGTCCTCAACGACGACGGCATGGCGACCCCGGGCGTCTTCGGCCCCGCGCTCAACGGCCGCAAGGGCACCAAGGCGATCTCCGACACCGACGCCGGCGTCTACGACAACGACCCGCAGTGGGACCGCGCCGTCGGCCCGATGCAGTTCATCCCCTCGACCTGGCAGGTCGTCGGCGTCGACGCCGACGACGACGGCCGTCGCGACCCGCAGGACATCGACGACGCCGCGCTCGCCGCCGCCGTCTACCTCTGCTCCGGTGACGGCGACCTGTCGACCGTCGTCGGCCAGCGCGCCGCGGTCTACCGCTACAACCACAGCCAGGCCTACGTCGACCTGGTCCTCAAGATCATGAACGCCTACCTCGAGGGCGACTTCACCTCGGTCCCGAACAACTCCACGGCCGCGGGCTACATCGTCCCCGAGCCGCCGAGCTTCGGCGTCGACGGTCCCAAGAACATCAAGCCGGGCAAGAACGGCTCGAAGGGCGGCGGCAAGGGCTCCACCGGCGGTGGCACCGACACCCCCGGCACCGGCACCCCCGGTGGCACGCCGACCAACCCGGGCAACCCCGGCAACCCGGGCGGCAAGCCGACCACCCCGCCGACCAAGCCCACGCCTCCGAAGACCCCGCTCGACCCGGTGGTCGAGGGTGTCGACGAGGGTGTCGGCGCCGTCACCTCCGGTCTGATCAGCGGCGTCCTCGGCCTGCTGACCAAGCAGGAGGCGGCCGACGCGTGCCGCGCCGAGTACCCCAAGCTGACCCAGACCGTGCAGCTGCTCGGCTGCCTCGTGAGCTACGGCCTCAAGACGCCGTAGCCACCTCCGCACCGAAACGTGCGAGAGCCCCGGACCCACCCCCCGGTCCGGGGCTCTCGTCTTTTTGCTCGGCCGGTGCCCGGCTGGGCTCAGCGCTGCAGCAGCCCCGCGGCCTCGGTCGCCCAGTAGGTCAGGATCATGTCCGCGCCCGCCCGGCGGATCGACGTCAGCGTCTCGAGGATCGCCGCCTCCCGGTCGATCCAGCCGTTGGCCGCGGCGGCCTCGACCATGGAGTACTCCCCCGAGATGTTGTACGCCGCCACCGGCACCCCGAGCTCACCGGCCGCGTCGGCGACCTGGCGGAGCACGTCGAGGTAGGCCAGGGCCGGCTTGACCATGACGATGTCGGCGCCCTCCTCGAGGTCGAGGAGCATCTCCCGAACGCCCTCGCGGGCGTTGCGCCGCCCGTCCTGCTGGTAGGTGCGGCGGTCGCCCTGGAGGGCGCTGTCGACGGCCTCGCGGAAGGGACCGTAGAAGGCGGAGGCGTACTTGGCCGAGTAGGCCAGGATGCCGGTGTCGGTGAACCCCGCCTCGTCGAGCGCGTCGCGGACCACCGCGACCTGGCCGTCCATCATGCCGCTGGGGCCGACCAGGGCCGCGCCGGCCCGGGCCTGGACGACGGCCATCTCGGCGTACCGCTCGAGGGTGGCGTCGTTGTCGACGCGCCCGGCGGCGTCGAGGACGCCACAGTGACCGTGGTCGGTGAACTCGTCGAGGCACAGGTCGCTCATCACGACCAGCGCGTCCCCCACCTCCGCGGCGACGTCGGCCAGCGCCACGTTGAGGATGCCGTCGGGATCGGTGGCTCCCGACCCGACGGCGTCCTTGGTCTCGGGGACGCCGAAGAGCATGATGCCGCGCAGCCCGGCCTCGGCCGCCTCAGTCGCCGCCTTCCGGAGCGAGTCGCGGGTGTGCTGGACGACGCCGGGCATCGAGCCGATCGGGATCGGCTCGCTCGCGCCCTCGCGGACGAACGCGGGGAGCACGAGCTGGCTGGGGCGCAGGGTGGTCTCGGCGACGAGGTCCCGCATCGCCGCCGTGGTCCGGAGACGGCGGGGGCGGACGACGGGACGCAGGAAGTCGCTCATGCCTCCGAGTCTAGGAGCGCCACCGGATGAGCCACTGGACAGCACCCTTGTCGGGGATCATCGACGCGGAGCTCCCGCCGTCCTCGCCGTAGGCGCGGTCGACCAGCAGCGAGCCCGCGGGCACCGGTCCGCCCATCGACCACGACGAGACGGAGTCGCTCACCCGGAGCAGGCGGTCGGTGTCGAGGTCGTACACGAGGTCGCCCTCCTGGTCGGGCCGCCAGGCCCGGACCTGCACGAGGTGGCCGTCGCCGGAGCCGTCGGCGAGCCAGCCGTCGATCGAGTCGCCCTGGAGGGTGGTCACGGTCTCGCCGTCGGTCGTCAGGACCTGGATCCGGTCGTCGCGGCCGTCGTCGTAGGTGCCGCAGTACTGCCCGATCACGATCCGGTCGCCGCTGGCCCGGAACGACAGGACGTTGCAGCGCGCCCCGAGCCGCGGGTCGAAGTCGTGCTCGGCGCCGGTCCGCAGGTCCCGCACGTGCACCTGCTCGCGCGTCCCGTCGCGCTGCGTGGTCCACACGAGAGCGCTCTCGGTGAAGGTGAAGACGCCCACCCGGGTCTTCTCGTCGCGGACGTCGGCGAGGTCACCGGGCGCGACCGACCACAGGTCGTTGGTGTCGTCCTCGGCCGCGGCGTCGTCCGCCTCGCCGTCGGGACCGGTCGGCCAGCCGCCGGGCGGCGGGGACGCGGCGGCGGCCTGCACGCCCACGTAGATCCGGCCGTCGGGGCCGAACGCGGCGTCGTACTCCTCGGCACGGGGCAGGCCGGGCCAGACCAGGGTCGACCAGGTCCGGGTGGCCCGGTCGAGGACGAGGAGCCGGAACGGGCCGCGCCCGTCGAGCGGGGTGGCGAGGAAGTAGAGCCGGTCCGCGCCGAGCCGGAGGGCCCGCGGCTGGTCGACGCCGGCCGGCGGGTCCGGCAGCCAGTCGTTCACGCCGGTGGCGGGGTCGCGCAGCGCCCACCGCACCCGGTTGCGGAGGCCGTGCGGCCCGTCGCGGAAAAGGATCAGGCCGTCGTCGGTGACGCCGTCGAAGTACTGCCCGTTGCGACTCTCCAGGTCCCGGTTCGTGTACGACGCGAGCAGGTCGTAGTCGCGACCCTCGACCGCCGTCCCCGCGTCGGAGACCCGGAGCACCGGCCCCTCGGGCCGCGGCACCCGGTGCTCGGCCACCCGACCCGGATCGGCTCCGCCGGAGGTCACCAGCGTGAGCGTCGCCGCGGCGACACCGAGCGCGACCGTCGACCCGAGCACGCCCCCACCCCGGCGCCGGCGCACCCGCTGCCGCCCCCCGAGCAGGACGGCGGACAGGTCGGTCTCGTCGCCGGGCGGGTCCGCCACGGCCTCCTGCAGCAGTGCACGCACGTCGTTCACCATGAGGTGCCTCCTCCGACGGTCAGCTCGCCGAGCGGCGAGTCCTCGAACACGGAGCGGAGCCGGTCGAGCGCCCGCGCGGTCTGGCTCTTGACGGTGCCCTCGCTGCAGCCCAGGGCCCGCGCCGCGTCGGCGACGCTGAGGTCCTCGAAGTACCGCAGGACGACGCACGCCCGCTGCCGCGGCGGCAGGTCCGCCAGCACGGCGAGCAGCGCCGCCCGCGCGGTCACCTGCTCGGCCAGGTCGTAGCCCGAGTCGACGGAGTAGCCCGCGCCGATGGAGGCGTCGACGTCGGCGACGACCTCCGTGCTCGAACGCCGGCGGGCGTGGTCCAGCACGACGCTGACCAGTGCCTTGCGGGCGTAGCCGTACTCGCGGCCGGCCTTGGTGAGCCGCGGCCACGCGACGTACACCCGGATCAGGGCCTCCTGGACGTGGTCCGCCGCGCGGTCCCAGTCGCCGCACAGGAGGTATGCCGTGCTCCGCAGCCGCCCGCGGGCGCCCTGGGCGAACGCGACGAACGCGTCTTCGTCGCGCCGCTCAGGCATCGCTCACTCGCTCCATGCCCGACTCAACGTGGTGACCACGGCACCAGGTTGCATGGAGACGCTGGGCAGTTTCACCGCTTAGGCGGTGAAACTGCCCCTTAGCGCACGGATATCCCGACGCCAACCGGCAGTTTCACCGCCTAGGCGGTGAAACTGCCGCCCGGCGAGGACGCTCAGGCCTTGCGACGCCGCGCAGACGGCTTCCGGTCGCTGGGCTTGGTGACCGGCTCACCCGCCTCGAGCAGCGCGGCGCGGCGGTCCGCGCCGAAGCCGGCGAGGGCCTCGACGAGCAGCTCGACGTCCGGCTTGGGCGCCAGGACGTCGACCCGCAGGCCGTGCTCCTCGGCGGTCTTGGCCGTGGCGGGCCCGATCACCGCGATGATCGTCGACGGGTGCGGCTTGCCGGCGATGCCGACCAGGTTGCGCACGGTCGAGGACGACGTGAAGACGACCGCGTCGAACTTGCCGGTTTTGATCGCGTCGCGGGTCGGCGCCGGCGGCGGGGCCGCGCGGACGGTGCGGTAGGCGGTGACGTCGTCGCACTCCCAGCCGAGGTCGATCAGGCCGGCGACGAGGTTCTCGGTGGCGATGTCGGCGCGCGGGAGGAAGACCCGGTTGATCGGGTCGAGCACCTCGTCGTACTCCGGCCACACCTCGAGGAGACCGGCGGCGGACTGCTCGCCCGAGGGGACGAGGTCGGCGCGCAGGCCCCAGTCGGCGATCGCCTGGGCGGTCTTGTCGCCGACGGCGGCGATCTTGAGGCCGGAGAAGGCGCGGGCGTCGAGGCCGTACTCCTCGAACTTCTCGCGCACCGCCTTGACCGCGTTGACCGAGGTGAAGGCGATCCACTCGTAGCGGCCCTCGACCAGGCCGCGGACGGCCTTGTCCATCTGCTGCGGGTTGCGCGGCGGCTCGACGGAGATCGTGGGGACCTCCTCAGGGACGCCGCCGAACTCGCGGATCCGGTTCGACAGCGAGGCGGACTGCTCCTTGGTGCGGGGCACCAGGACGCGCCAGCCGAAGATCGGCTTGGTCTCGAACCACGAGAGCTTCTCGCGCAGGTCGACCACGGCGCCGATGACGACGATGGCCGGCGGCGAGATCCGGGCGGCGCGGGCGTCGGCGGCGATGTGCTCGAGCGTCGAGGTGATCGTCTGCTGCTCGGTGGTGGTGCCGACCCGGGTCATCGCGACGGGGGTCTGCGGCGAGCGGCCGATGGCGACGAGCTGCTTGGCGATGTCGCCGATCTGGCCGACGGCCGAGAGCAGGACGAGGGTCGGGGTGTCGGCGTACCGGCTCCAGTCGACCTTGTCGCCGCAGGTGACCACGGCCATCTCGCGGTGGTCCTTGGTGGTCAGCGGGATGCCGGCGTACGCCGGGACCGCGGCGACCGACGAGACGCCGGGGACGACCTCGAAGCCGAGGTTCGCCTTGGCGACCGCCTGCGCCTCCTCGGGACCCGAGGCGTAGAGGAACGGGTCGCCACCCAGCAGGCGGACGACGCGCAGGCCGCGCTTGGCCTGCTTGACGACGACCTTGGCGCGGGCGGCGTGGGTGAGCGGCTGCCCGTCCTCGCCGAAGCCGCCGTCGACGATCTCGGCCTCGACCGGCTCGACCGGCTGCTCGCCGGGCGCGACCACCCGGTTGGCGGCGGCCCGGTTGCGGATGATCCGGACCATGTCGGCGTGCCCGGCGTCCTCGGTGATGATGACGTCGGCGTCCTCGATGAGCTTCACGGCGCGCACCGTCAGCAGGTCGGGGTCACCGGGTCCGGTGCCGACGAAGGCGACACCTCCGGGCTGGGCGGCCTGGGGAGCGGCGGGAGTCGGGGCGGCCTTCTTGGCCGCGGTGGCTCGCGTCATGCGTTGTGCACCTCTGCAGATCGTGCGGACGGGTGGGAAGTCGATTCGGGGGTGGCCAGCAGCTCGGCGGCGCCGTCGGCCAGCATCTCGGCGGCCAGCGCCTCGCCGAGCGCGGTCCCGGCGGCGGGCCAGCCGGCCGGGTCGGCGCCGAGGGGCGCCGCGGCGGAGCGGCGGACGGAGAGTCCCCCGTCCGCGGTCAGGACGACGGCCCGCAGCCACAGCTCGGGACCGTCGTCGCCCTCGGCGAGGTCGGCGAGGGCACCGATCGGCGCCGCGCAGCCGCCCTCGAGGACGGCCATCACGGTGCGCTCGGCGTGGATGGCGGCGCGGGTCGCCGGGTCGTCGAGCACGGCCAGCGCGGCGAGGGTCGCGGTGTCGTCGCTGCGGCACTCGACGGCGAGCGCGCCCTGCCCGGGGGCGGGGAGGACCTGGAGCGGGTCGAGCACCTCGGTGACGTCGTCGAGCCGGCCGAGCCGGGCCAGGCCGGCCCGGGCGAGCACGACGGCGTCGAGGACGCCCTCGCGGACCCGGCCGATCCGGGTGTCGACGTTGCCGCGCAGGCCGAGCAGCTCGACGCCGAGACCGAGCGCCTCGATCTGGGCGACCCGGCGCGGGGAGCCGGTGCCGACCTTGCTGCCCGGGGGCAGCTCGCCGAGGGTGAGGCCGTCGCGGGCGACGATGACGTCGCGCGGGTCCTCGCGGGGCGGGATCGCGGCGAGCGTGATGCCCTCGGTCGGGTAGGTCGGCAGGTCCTTGAGCGAGTGGACCGCGACGTCGACCTCGCCGGCGAGCAGCGCGTCGCGCAGCGCACTGACGAAGACGCCCGTCGAGGGCGCGCCGACCAGCGAGGTGCCGGCGGCCTGGCTGCGGTCGCCGTCGGTGGTGATCTCGACCAGCGTGGTCGGGACGCCGAGCTTCTCGGTGAGCGCGGCGGCGACGTGGCCGGACTGGGTGGTGGCGAGGGTGCTGCGGCGGGTGCCGATGCGCAGGGTCATGAGGTGCCCTCCTCGACGACGACGGGACGGGTGACCGCGTCGACCGCCTCGGGGTCGAGCGCGAAGAGCTCGGCGAGCGCGGCCGCGTAGGACACGGCGCCCTGCTCGTTGGCGAGCTCCTTGACCCGGACGGTGGGCTCGTGGAGCAGCTTGTCGGCGACCCGGCGCACGGTGTGCCGGATCTCGGCGCGGGTGGCCTCGTCGAGGTCGGGCAGGCGCGCGTCGAGGCGGGTCATCTCGGCGTCGACGACCGAGGTGGCCATCGAGCGGAGCGCGACCACGGTGGGCGTCACGCTGGCCTGGCGGCGGGCGGCGAGGAAGGCGGTGACCTCCTCGCCGAGGATCCGGCGCACCTCCTGGACCTCGCGGCCGGTCGGGCCGCCGTGGAGCACCTCGGCGAGCTCGGCCAGGCCGACCCGCGAGACGCCCGGCAGGTCGACGACGTCGAGCGCGATGTCGTGGGGCAGGGCGAGGTCGATGAGCGCGAGCGGCCGGTCGGACCCGGCGCGGGCGGCCTCGAGCTGGGCCCGGTCGACGACCGTGCCCGACGAACCGGTGCAGCTGATGACGACGTCGGCGCGGCCGAGCTCGTCGCCCAGGTCGGCGAGGCGGACCGCCTGCCCGGCGTACTGGACGGCGAGGCGGACCGCGCGGTCGACCGACCGGTTGACGATGGCGAGGTGCCCGGCGCCGAGGCGCTGGGCGGTCGCGGTGGCGAGGCCGGCCATCGCGCCGGCGCCGACCACGACGACGTACTTGCCCTCGAGGGGGCCGACTGTCTTGGCGGTCTCGTCGAGCGCGGCGCTGACCAGCGTGGGGGCGACCTGGTCGATCTCGGTCTCGGCACGGGTCCGCTTGCCGACCCGCAGCGCCTGCTGGAAGAGCGAGTTGAGGGCGGGACCGACGGTGCCGAGCTCCTGCCCGCGGCGCAGCGCCTCGCGGGTCTGGCCGAGGATCTGGCCCTCGCCGACCGCCATCGAGTCGAGGCCGGCGGCGACCTGGAAGAGGTGCGAGATCGCGCCGTCGTCGTAGTGCACGTAGAGGTGCGGGAGCATCGCCTCGGTGGTGCCGCCGGCGCGGTCGACGAGCAGCCGCGAGAGCTGCTCGATGCTGCCGTGGAAGCGCTCGACCTCGGTGTAGATCTCGAGCCGGTTGCAGGTGGCGATGACCGTCGCCTCGGTGACGTGCTCGCACGCCGCCGCGTCGGCCATCAGCTTGTGCACGCCGTCGTCGTCGAGGGCGACCTGCTCGAGCAGCGACACGGGGGCGGAGTTGTGGGAGATCCCGACGACCAGCACGCTCATGCCGCACCTCCTCCGGCCGCGTCGACGCCGTCGGCGGCGGCTGCGGCCGCCTCGGCTCCGCCGTTGGCCTTGCGCTGCTCGTGGTAGGCGAGGATCTGCAGCTCGATCGACAGGTCCACCTTGCGCACGTCGACCCCCTCGGGCACCGCCACGACGGCCGGTGCGAAGTTCAGGATGCTGGTGATGCCGATGCCGACCATCCGGTCGGCGACGTCCTGCGCGGCGTGCGCCGGGGTGGCGATGACGCCGATCGCGACGTCGTGCTCGCGGACGATCTCGTCGAGGTCGTCGAAGGGACGCACCGCGATGTCGGCCACGGTGCGACCGACCAGTGCCGGGTCGGCGTCGAGCAGCGCGACGACCCGGAAGCCGCGGCTGCGGAAGCCGGAGTAGTTCGCCAGGGCGTGGCCCAGGTTGCCGATGCCGACGATGACGACGGGCCAGTCCTGGGTGACGCCGATCTCACGGGCGATCTGGTAGCGGAGGTAGTCGACGTCGTAGCCGACTCCGCGGGTGCCGTAGCTGCCGAGGTAGGACAGGTCCTTGCGCAGCTTGGCGGAATTGACGCCCGCCGCCGTCGCGAGATCCTCGCTCGAACAGGTGCGAATGCCGTTGTCGGCCAGGGCCGTCAGCGCCCGCAGGTAGACGGGCAGCCGGGCGACCGTGGCCTCCGGGATCACCCGGGCGGCATCCGTCGAACTCCGTGTGGTCACAGCTCCGCTTTCCAGCCGGACCCAACCGATCATCGGGGCCCGGCTCGATCACTGTAGGAGTTTGTGAACGTGAGAACAAAATGCGCGGGAGCGCAACTCGACAGACGTCAGGTCGGTCACATCGCGGGCGGGACGGGTGCCTCGTCGCCGCGGTGCTCGACCGGCCAGACCACGAAGCGGTAGGCGAGGAAGTTGAGCACGAGGCTGCAGGCGATCGAGGCGAGCTTGGCCACCCAGATCCGGACGTCGCCCGCGCCCATGCCGCCCAGCGCGACGTCCGGCCCGCGCTCGAGCAGCCACAGCCAGCCGTGGATGAGCAGCGGCTGGGCGACCCACATCACGAGCCCGGTCGAGGCGACGAACAGGACCGCGTGGCGCAGCGTGAGCCGCTCGGCGCGGAAGGTGAACAGCCCGTTGACCACGAAGCTGAACACCATGCCCGCGCTGCTGGAGACGAAGTTCGCCAGCGTGATCCCGAGGCTGCCGTGCAGGAGCACGAACACGACGGTGTCGATCGCCGTGTTGCAGACCCCGACCGCGGCGAACCGGACGGCGGTCGCGCGGTGGCCGTGGTCGCTCAGCGCACCGCTCCCTTCGAGCCGGTCCCGTCGCGCGCGACCATGGCCAGCGTGTAGAGCGGGCGGTCCTGGGTCTCGATGTAGACCCGGCCGAGGTAGCTGCCGATCACGCCCATCATGATCAGCTGGATGCCGCTGAGCATGAACATGCCGACGCCGAGGAACGCCCAGCCGGGAACCGACTCGTCGGGCTTGAAGACCCGGACGAAGAGCACGTAGCAGCCGAGCAGCAGGCTGAACGCCGAGATCGCGAAGCCGAAGCGGGAGATCATCTTGAGCGGCGTCGTGGAGAAGCCGAGGATGCCGCTGGCCGCGAAGTTGAGCATCTTGCGCAGGGGGTAGCCGGTCTCGCCCGCGTGGCGCTCGTCGCGGTCGAAGAGCAGCGCCTCCTGGCGGAAGCCGACGTGCGCGACGATGCCGCGCAGGAAGCGGTCGTGCTCGCGGTAGCGCGAGACCTCCGCCACGACGCGCGCGTCCATGAGCCGGAAGTCGCCGACGTTGCGCGGGATCTCGATCGAGGCGAGCCGGTCGAGCACCCAGTAGAAGCCCCACGCGGTGGCCCGCTTGAAGGGCGTGTCCTTGCGCGTGCGCCGCTGGGCGTAGACCACGTCGACGCCGGCCTCCCAGCGCTCGATCATCTCCAGGCTCACCCGCGGCGGGTCCTGCAGGTCGGTGTCCATCACGATCACCGCGTCGGCGTCGCCGGCCTGGGCGACGAGGTCGAGCCCGGCGGTCACCGCGAGCTGGTGGCCGAAGTTGCGCGAGAACTGGACGACGCTCACCCGTGGGTCCTGCGCGCGGAGGTCGACGAGCCGCTCGAGCGAGGCGTCGCGGGAGCCGTCGTCGACGTACACGAACTCGAACGCGAGGTCCGGTCGCTTGTCGGTCGCCTCGACCAGGGCGGCGTGGAAGACGCCGATGTTCTCCTCCTCGTTGTAGACGGGGAGGACGTAGGCGACCCGGCGGGGACCGGAGGGGGAGGCGTCGTCGTGCATGACGTCGAACCTAGAGGATCGCCGCGCCGATCAGCACGACCACGACGACCGCCGTGGCGGCGCTGAGCAGCACCTGGAACCGGCCGAGCCACCGCTCGACCGCCACGTCGTTCGCGCCGACGACGCCGTCGGGTGCGCGGGGCGCCCCGGACCGGGCGAGCTCGCGCTCGCGCAGGAGGGAGAAGGCGCCGATGGCGAGCATCGGCGCGGCGGTGGTCCAGTAGCGGCCGCCGGCGATGTGCACGAACGGCTGGATGAGCAGCCCGCCGAGCGCCACCTTGGTCAGGACGTCGAGCACCCGCGCCTCGATGCTGCGCCGGGCCTGGAAGAGCAGCGAGACGAGCCCGAGCACGAACATCGGTACGTAGAGCGCCCAGGTGAAGATGTCGGCCGTCAGCTCACCGGCCCGGCCGAAGGCACCGCGCCCCTCGGGCGGCGCGAGGTAGCGCGTGAAGTTGGTCGGCTGCAGGGAGTAGGCGCCGAGGTTGTGCACGACCTGGTCGAGGTAGTGCGACGCGGTGAGATCGCGGGTGGCGTAGTCCGACATCACCTTGAGCGTGTCGACCTCGCTCGTGTCGGTCGCGCGGCCGAGCTCGCGGGCGTAGCGCAGCGGCCGGAACCACAGGGTGCTGTCGGGATCGCAGGGACCGAAGCAGACCTCCTTGCGGTCGCCGAACGTGTTGGCCATGACCGTCGGGACGGTCGTCGTGGTGATCACCCGGCCGTCGAGGGTCTGGGAGGCGTAGATCGACCAGGGCGCGAGCAGCACCACGAAGACGAAGCCGGCGAGCCCGGCGGCGCCGAGCGCGCGGAGCCGGACCCGGCCGCGCAGCAGCAGCACCGCGGCGACGAGGGTCAGGAGACCGAGCGCGGCCAGCAGCACCGACGTGCTGGACCGCAGGTACAGGACGACGATGGCGAGCAGGCCGAGCACGAGGCCCTCGCGCAGCGTGGGTGCCTCACCCTGGCGCAGGCCCCGGAACATCGTGAAGAGGTGCGCGACGAGCAGCACGAGGAGCAGCCCGGCGCACAGGTCGCCCCACGAGGCGTAGGTGAACACGATCCAGCTGGGGATCAGGCCCGGGAAGACGGCGATCACGCAGGCCCAGCCGGGACCGATCCGCCGGGCGACCACGCGCAGCACCGTGATGAAGAGGGCGAGCGTGACCAGGCCGAGGTAGCCGCGCACGAGCCACATCGGTGCGTCGGGGAAGAGCAGGTAGACCGGAGCCACCAGGATCGGCATGCCCGGCATGAACCACCCGGAGGCGACCACGTTGCGCTCGAGCTCGGCACTGTCGGGCGAGGTGAACCCGAAGAGGTCGCGCACGGCGTTGGACAGCGCCATGCCGCCGTTGAGGTAGGCCTGCTCGTCGCCGTGGGGTGCGGCATCCATGACGAGCGGGAAGATGACGATCTTGGCGACCACGTGGGCGACGACCAGCCACCCGAGGAGGACGTCGTAGCGAGGTAGCCAGGTGGGTCGGGCGGCGAGCAGGCGGGTCACCGGGTTGCCTCCCCCTTCTCGGGCCAGCGCTTCGTCGACTTGGGATCGCTGCAGACCGGGTCGTCCTGGGCCGCCGCGACGACCGGCAGGTCGAGCACGAACTCGCCGCGCACGAGCGTGTCGGCGCTCGTGTCGGGCAGCTCGGTGACCAGTGCCCGGACGCTCTGGTCGCCCTTGGTCAGCACCACGGCGACCCCGTCGCCGTCGTCCTCGCGCGGGCCCTCGGTGAAGCCGACCGCGGTGAACGCACCGACGATCCGGGCGAGCGCCTCGTCGCGGTCGACCAGGTCGTACTGGCCGCGCAGCTCGCGCCGCTCGCCGTCGGGCGTGGCGTGGTCGCCGTCGCGGCGGATCTGGTGGGGCAGGTCGAGCTGCGCCCCGTCGGGCAGCGGGAAGCAGCCGGTCGCGAGCGCGTCGGGCGGCAGCAGCGGCCGGTAGTTGTTCGTGGGCTCCGCGCGCCCGAACTCGTGGCTCAGCAGCAGGAGCACGAGGACGACGACGGTCGCGACGCCGCCCACGACCCAGCGGGCACGAGCAGGCAGGAGAGGAGACACACCCATGGTGCGCCCGAGGATACGTTCACCCCTGCAGCGCGCGGCGGAGCCGGTCCGGGCTCACCCTCCAGAAGTCGTGCTGGCGGCCGTCGACGAAGGTCACCGGGATCTCGTGGGCGAACCGGTCGGCGAGCGCGGGGTCGTCGTCGATGGAGACCTCGGTGTAGCTCTCCCCCAGCTCGGCGCAGACCGCCTCGATCACCGCACGGGCGTCGTCGCACAGGTGGCAGCCCGGCCGCCCGTAGAGGGTGACCCGGGGCACGGGGGCGCTCACTCGAGGATCCCCAGCGCCTTGCGCCGCTCCTGGCCGCGCAGCTGACCCTTGCGGATCTTGCCGGTGACCGTGCGCGGCAGCGTCTCGACGACCTCGACCCGCACCGGCCGCTTGTACGGCGCCAGGTGCTCCTCGGCCCGCGCCCGGACCGCCGCGGCGACGGACTCCGGGTCGGCAGCCGGATCGTCCGGGACGACGTAGGCGACGACCGCCTCGCCGGTGTGCTCGTCGGGCGTGCCGAGCACGGCCGCCTGGCGGACCTCGGCGACCTCGCCGAGCACCGCCTCGACCTCGCTCGGGTAGACGTTGAAGCCGGAGACGATGATGAGCTCCTTGACCCGGTCGACGAGGAAGAGGTCGCCGTCGGCGTCGAGGAAGCCGACGTCGCCGGTCGACCACCAGCCGTCGGCCCCCGGGCCGTCGGCCCCCTCGGGCCAGTAGCCGCTGAACAGGTTGCGTCCCCGGATCTGGATCTCGCCGGGATCGTCGGCGGCGGAGCCGTCGACGGGCACGCCCTCGTCGTCGACCAGGCGCAGCTCGATCCCGTCGAGCGCGGCGCCCACCGAGCCGGGCTTGACCGTGGCCGAGCGCAGCGTGCTGGTGACCACCGGCGAGGCCTCGGTGAGCCCGTAGCCCTGGTGCACCGGCACCCGGACGGCGGCGCTGAACTCCTCGACCGTCTCGGCCGGCAGCGGCGCCGAGCCGGACAGGATCATCCGCACCGGGCCGAGCCGCTCGGCGAGGGCGTCGACGTGGCGCCACGCGGCGAACACCGGCGGGGCGACGGGGACGACGCTGCACGCCTCGTCCTCGATCAGGTCGAGCGTGCCCTCGGGGTCGAAGCGGTCGGTCAGCACGAGCTTGGCCCGGTGCCGGATCACGCCACCGAGAACGGCGCCGAGGCCGTAGACGTGGAAGAGCGGCAGCACGCCCAGCACCACGTCGTCGGAGTGGATCATCGGCGGCTCGACGGTGGCGACCTGGTCGACGTTGGCGAGCAGGGCGCGGTGGGTCAGCATCGCGGCGCGCGGCAGGCCCGACGTGCCGCTCGTGTAGAGCAGGACGGCGAGCTTCTCGGGGTCGAGCAGCGGCGGGACCGGGCGGGGCTCCTCGGCCCGCAGGTCGTCGTACGCGAGCTCGTCGGGGGCGGGCTCCCCCAGCACGACGAGGCGCGGCAGCGGGCGGGACTCGTCGTGCGCGGCGGCAGCCACCTCGCTGCGGCCCACGGCGGACCGGACCGGGACCGCCGTCCGCTCGTCGACCACGACCATCCGGGAGCCGGAGTCGACCAGCATCCCGGCCAGCTCGACGACCGTCGAGCCCGGGTTGACGGGCACCGCGACGGCCTGCGCCCGCAGCACCCCGAGGTACGTCGTCACGAACTCGATCCGGTTGCCCAGCACGATCATCACCCGGTGCCCGGCGAGGACGCCGGCGGCCCCCAGGCCGGTCGCGACCCGGCTCACCTCGTCGTCCAGCTCGGCCCAGGTCAGCCCCCGCCCGCCCGCCTCGACGACGGCCAGCCGGTCGGGATGGTCGGCTGCGGCCGCCGCGACGAGGGCGGCCACGTCGGGCGTGGCGGGAGCGTCCTGCTGCGACATAGGGGGATCCTACGCGCGGCGCGCAGGCCCCTCGGCGGCACGCGATGCCCACTAGGCTGCCGCCATGGTCCCGCCCGCCGACCGCCCCCGACGGCTGAACCTCCAGCAGCGCTCGACGCTCGCCGGAGAGGCCGCGGCTGCCGCCGCCGAGGTCGAGAACGCGCTCAGCCACCCCGCCGACACCCGGGCCGCGGCCTTCTTCGACGTCGACAACACGGTGATGCAGGGCGCGAGCATCTTCCACCTCGCCCGGGGGCTCTACCGGCGCAAGTTCTTCACCACCCGCGACATCCTCGGGGCGGCGTACAAGCAGGCCTACTTCCGCATCGTCGGCGTCGAGGACCCCGAGCACGTCGCCGAGGCGCGCAACTCCGCGCTCGCGTTCATCGCCGGGCACACCGTGCAGGAGATCGAGGAGGTCGGCGAGGAGATCTTCGACGAGGCGATGGCCCACCGGATCTGGCCCGGTACCCGCGCGCTCGCCCAGATGCACCTCGACGAGGGCCAGCGGGTCTGGCTGGTCACCGCCGCGCCGATCGAGATCGCCGGCCTCATCGCCCGCCGGCTCGGCCTGACCGGCGCCCTGGGCACCGTCGCCGAGCACGTCGACGGCGTCTACACCGGCCAGCTCGTCGGCGACATGCTGCACGGGCCGGCCAAGGCGGTCGCGGTCCAGGCGCTGGCCGAGCGCGAGGGCCTCGACCTGTCGCTCTGCTCGGCCTACAGCGACTCCTACAACGACCTGCCGATGCTCAGCCTGGTCGGCGACCCCTGCGCGATCAACCCCGACGCCAGGCTGCGCGCCCACGCCCGGGCCCAGGGCTGGCGGATCCGCGACTACCGGACCGGGCGCAAGGCGGCGCGGGCCGGCCTCATCGTCGGCTCGGCCGCCACCGGGGCCGCCGTGGCCGGCGCGCTCGTCCGGCGCCAGGTGCGCCGCCACCTCTGAGAAACCCGACCGGATCCGGGTGAAACGGTTTCGTCCATTCGGGTACCACTGCGCAAGGGTCTGCCTTAGTATCCCCATTTGGGGGACAACGGGAGGGGACCGGGCATGACCTGGCAGCACAACGACGTCGCGCGCGGGCTCGAAGCCCTGCGTGCGGCTGTGCTCGCTGCACTCACTCCTCCGCCTGCCCTCGCGCTCGCCGGCGGCGCCGCGCCGTCCCGGTCGGCCGGGCGGGGCGACCACTGGCTGCTGAGCGAGGCGCACGCCGAGAGCGACACCTTCGACCGGCCCACCGCCGGCGAGTACGGCGACGCCACGCTCGCCACGTCGTCCGAGGACTCCCCCGAGGCCCGCGAGCGGCTGATCGCGCTCGTCGAGCTGGCCCGGGGCGGCGACGCCGAGGCGTTCGGCCTGCTCTACGACCACTACCAGCCGTCGGTCTACCGGTTCCTCTACTACCGGACCCGCTCCGTGGTGGTCGCCGAGGACCTGTGCTCCGAGACGTTCTTCCGCGCGCTGCGCAACATGTCGTCCTTCCGCTGGCAGGGCAAGGACTTCGGCGCCTGGCTGATGACCATCGCCCGCAACCTCGCGACGGACCACTTCAAGGCGGGGCGCACCCGCCTGGAGATGACCACCGAGGACATGGGCCAGCACGACGACGCCACCGAGGGCCCCGAGAACGCGGTCCTCGCCACGCTCACCAACGAGATCCTGCTCGAGTCGCTCACCAAGCTGCCCAACGAGCAGCGGGACTGCCTCATCATGAGGTTCCTCCAGGGCATGAGCATCGCCGAGACGGCGGCCGCCCTCGGCCGCAGCGACGGCGCCATCAAGCAGCTCCAGCTGCGCGGCGTGCGCAACCTCGCCAAGCTGATGCCGGAGGGGCTGCGATGACGCCCCGCGCCGCCACGCTCGCCATGGTCACAACGGACTATGGCGCTGCGTCCGTTCGGACCGTAACCAGCGGGACCCTCGATTCGTTGGATGTTCGTAACGACCCGACTCGAGGACGGACATGGTGATGCGCGGGAATGCCGGAGCACGGGGCGCCGAGGAGTTCGACGCCCTCGTCTCCTCTGGCCGGGCAGGCGACCACGAGGCCTACGCCGACCTGCTCGAGCTCGTCGCCGCGCTGCGCGCGGTGCCGCCCGTCGAGGCCCGCCCCGAGTTCGTCTCCTCGCTGCGCACCCAGCTGGTCGCGGCCGCCGAGCGTGAGCCGGCCCGCGCCGACGAGGCGCTCGCCGTCCGGCTCACCCCGCGCCAGCGCCGCGGCGCCCGTGAGCGCCGTCTCGCCGCGCTCGTCGGCGGCTTCGCCGTCGTCGCGGCCACCGGCTCGATGGCCATGGCCGCCCAGGACGCACTGCCCGGCGACGTGCTCTACCCGGTCAAGCGCGCGATCGAGAACGCCCAGACCAACCTCCAGGGCAACGGCGCCTCCAAGGCCGAGACCCTCATCGCGCACGCCGAGGCCCGGCTCACCGAGGTCCAGGAGCTCACCGCCCGTGGCGCCGACGACGACGCCATCAGCAGCACGCTGCAAGACTTCACCGACCAGGCCAAGCAGGCCTCCGAGCTGGCGCTCGACGACTACGCCGCCACCGGCAAGCCCGCCCGCATCGCCGACCTGCGCAGCTTCGCCCGCAGCAGCATGGCCGGCCTGGCCCAGCTCGGCCCCGACGTGCCGGCCGCCAGCCGCCCGATCCTGATCACCGCCACCCAGACGATCCGGCAGATCGACGCCGCCGCCTGGGAGGCCTGTCCGACCTGTGCCGACGGCGCGGTGACCGAGGTCCCCGACTTCGCCACGCTCCCGCTGAGCGCGGTGCTGAGCGGCAACGCCCCGGGCACCGCCTCGGTCTCCAAGGTGGGCACCCCGGGCGGCCCGGCCAAGCCGGAGAAGAAGCCCGCGGGTCAGCAGCCCACGACCCCGCCGCCGAGCACCACGACACCGCCGGCGAACGTGCCGGTCGACGTCCCCACCGACGTGCCCACCACCAAGGGCCTCATCGACGGGCTCCTCGAGCCGATCACCAACGGCGGCAAGAAGCCGCCGGCCAGCGGCGGCAACGGTGGCGGTGGCGGCAGCACGCCGACCGCGCCGTCCAGCACGCTCCCGCTGCTCGACGGCGTGACGAGCCTGCTCGGCGGGCTGCTCGGCACCACCAAGTAGCACCTGCCGGCCCGCCCGTCAGCGGAAGACGGACTCCCGCTCGCGCAGCAGGCTGTAGAGCGTGTGCTGGATGGTCTCGCGGACCTGGTCGGTCACGTTGAAGACCAGCATCGGGTCCTCGGCCGCGCCGGCGTCGTACTCGTCGGTGCGGATGGGCTCGCCGAACTCGAGCAGCCACTTCGAGGGCAGCGGGACCAGGCCGAGCGGGCCGAGCCACGGGAAGAGCGGCGTGATCGGGATGTAGGGCACGCCGAGCAGGCGGGCCAGCGAGGGGATGTTGCCGACGAGCGGGTAGATCTCCTCGGCACCCACCACCGACAGCGGGATGATCGGGACGCCGGTGCGCAGGGCCGCCGAGACGAACCCGCCGCGGCCGAAGCGCTGGAGCTTGTAGCGGTCCGAGAACGGCTTGCCGATGCCCTTGAAGCCCTCGGGCCACACGCCGACGAGCTTGCCGTCGCTGAGCATCCGCTCGGCGTCCTCGTTGCAGGCCAGGGTGGCGCCGCCCTTGCGGGCCAGGCTGCCGACGACGGGGAGCCGGAAGACCAGGTCGGCGCCGAGCGGGCGGAGGTGCCGGCCGGTGTGGTCGTGGATCGAGACCATCGTCATCAGGCCGTCGACCGGGATCGTGCCGGAGTGGTTCGAGACGACGAGCGCGCCGCCCTCGGCGGGGATGTTCTCGACGCCGCGGACCTCGATCCGGAACCACTTCTGGGCGAGCGGGCGCAGCGCGGCCATGAAGAAGCGCTCGGTGACCTCGGCGTCGAAGCCGTACTCGTCGACGGCGTAGTCACCGGTGAGCCGGCGGCGCAGGAACGCCAGGAAGCGGGCCAGCTGGGGCTCCCACTGGTCGCCGAAGAGCTCCTTGCTCGCGTGCTGGAAGGCGGCGAGCCAGTCGCCGGCCGGGATGCCGGCGAGCGGACTGGTGCCGCGCTCCGCGGTGCGGGCGGGGGCCGCGGCGACCGTCGGCAGCACCGGGGTGTCGTCGGCCGGAGCGGTCGCGATCACGGGCTGGTCGGCGTCGGGCTGCTTCTCGGCGGCCGGCTTCTTCGCGGCCGGCTTGTCGGCCGCGGGCGCCTTGCGGGCGGGCGCACCCGACTTGGGCGCCAGGCCGCGGGCCGCGGCGGAGGGCCGCTTGCCGGTGCCGCGGCCGGGCTGGCCGCGGGTGCCGATCGGGATGATCTCGGCATCACCCATGAGGACCTCCGGCGACGGTGAGCGAGGCGGGACGGTCGTCGTCGACCGGGGGCAGGCGCTCGGCGAGCGCACCGAGGACGCGCTCGGCGCGGCGGCCGCCGGGCGGCAGCGCCGCGGCGAACTCGCAGAAGGCGGCGTCGGTGCCGTAGCGCGGCTCGAACCCGAGCTCGGTGCGCATCCGGGTGGTGTCGACGCCGCGACCGTAGGTCAGGAAGGCGACGAGCTCGGGCGAGAGGTCGGCGACGCGGGCCGACTTGAGCGCCGAGCCGAGGCCGCCGAAGGCGAAGCCGGGGACAGGGACGCTGGTGCGCCCGGCCCGGCGCAGCGCCTGGGAGAGCATCATCAGGCCGTCGCCGGCGACGTTGAAGGTGCCACCGCGGTCCTCGTGGACGGCGTGGCGCAGCACCCGGTTGAGGTCGCTCTCGTGGAGGAACTGCAACCGCGGGTCGAAGCCGAGCACGGTGGGGATCACCGGCAGCCGGAAGTACGACGTCAGCGGGCTGACCACCCGCGGACCGATCACGTTCGCGCAGCGCAGGAGCGTCACCGACACGTCGGGACGCCGGCGCGCGAAGCCGCGCACGTACTGCTCGACCTCGCTGACGTCCTTGGCGTACCCGGTGCGCGCGGGACGCCGCGGCTCCATGTCCTCGGTGAACATGGCGGGGTCGCGGCTGCTGGCGCCGTAGGCGATCGTCGAGGACTTCACCACGAGTGAGCGCAGGCCCTCGGCCTTCTGGCACGCCGCGAGGAGCTGCATCGTCCCGATGACGTTGAGCTCTTTCATGGTGCCGCGGGCGCCGGCGGAGCCGGGCGTCGCGATCACGCTCATGTGGACGACGGTGTCGACGTCCTCTTTCGCGATGACCTTCGCGATGACCGGGTTGCGGATGTCCGCGCGCACGAAGGTGACGTCGCCGAGGTCACCCCGCGGCGGGATGACGTCGACGCCGATCACCCGGTCGATGCCGGGGTCGGCGGCAAGGGTGCGTGCCAGGGTGCGCCCGAGGTCGCGAGAGACCCCGGTGACCAGAACCGTGCGTCCGGTGCCCATTCCACCGACTCCTCGGATCAGGCCGGTGCGCAGCTGCGCACCGGCGCGGCGAGCACGCCCCGAGCGCCCGGCTTACTTGCCGAGCTTGCGACGCTGAACGCGCGTCTTCTTCAGCAGCTTGCGGTGCTTCTTCTTCGCCATGCGCTTGCGGCGCTTCTTGATGACAGAACCCACGTGGAACCTCTCCGGATCGCCGAGCGACACGCGCTCGGCGGACGTACGTCGCACCGGGTAGACCCCGGAGCACCGGGTCAGCCTATCCGGCACCGCGTGACCGCGGTGAATCAGCGCAGGAGATGGGACGAAGATCGCACCGCTGCCACCGGCAGGGGGCGGACCCGCGCCGGCGCTCAGCCGGCCGAGTAGAAGGACTTGCGAAGGTACTCGTCGACGTCGTGCTCGGTGACCCGGAACGACCGGCCGACGCGGACCGCCGGGAGGTCCCCGTTGTGGACCAGTCGGTAGACGGTCATCTTCGACACCCTCATGACCGAGGCGACCTCGGCGATGGTGAGGAACTTCGGGTCCGGGAGGGACTCGGTGCGCTCGCGCGACGGAGGAGCCATGACCAACCAGCTTTCTGCGCGTCCGTCACCGCCTTCCCCAGCTGTGAACCCTGCGGACGCCTCGTGAGTGAGAGTAGAGCCAGATGTGACTGATGGGGAAGAGATTCATCAGTGAAACTTTTGAGGGCCCGGCGTGTCGCCTTGACCGAAGCCGGATCGCATCGGCCATCCCTCCACGGTGCCACCGCCGTCGCGCGCGGACAACCGGGCCGCTCCGGGTGACCGTCCGCGGCTCTTGTCGTACATGCATGTTCGACTTATGATCTCGAACATTACTGTTCGACTTAGGAGTCGCCATGTCCACCGCAGCCGCCCCCGCCGCCGGCCCACCCCCGGTCGCGCCCGCCGAGCCCGACCCCCGCCGGTGGGGCACCCTCGCCCTGCTGGGCACGGCCCAGCTCATGCTGATCGTCGACGTCACCGTCGTCGCGATCGCCCTCCCCCACGTCGGGGCCGACCTCGGGCTCAGCCGGGCGTCGACCACCTGGGTGGTCAGCGCCTACACGCTCGCGTTCGGCGGGCTCATGCTGCTCGGCGGACGGGTCAGCGACCTGCTCGGCTCGCGGCCGGTCGTGCTGACCGGGCTCGTCGTGTTCACCGCCGCCTCGCTCGCGGCCGGCCTGGCCGGCTCCCCGGAGGTGCTCGTCGGCAGCCGGGTCGCCCAGGGCGTCGGCGCCGCACTGCTCTCCCCCGCCGCGCTGTCCGCGCTGCTGCGCCTGTTCGACGGCGAGGAGCGGCACCGCGCGCTCGGCGTGTGGTCCGCGCTGGGCGGCGGCGGGGCCGCGCTCGGCGTCCTGCTCGGCGGGCTCCTCACCGCGGGCCCCGGCTGGCCGTGGGTCTTCTACGTCAACGTGCCCCTCGGCCTCGTCGTCGCCGTCGGGCTCGCCCGGCGTCTCCCGGCCGGCCCCGGTACCCACGCCCGCGCCGGGACGACGCCCACCTCGGCCCGTCTCGACCTGCTCGGCGCCGCGCTGGTCACCGCCGCCACCGGCACCGCGATCTACGCCCTCATCGGCGCCGGCGACCACGGCTGGACCGGCGGCCGCACGCTCGGGCTGCTCGCCGGCGCGGTCGTCCTCTACGTCCTGTTCGGGGTGCGCCAGCGCACCGCGAGCTCGCCGCTGATGGACCTGCGGCTGCTCACCCGCCGCCCGGTCGCCTCCGGCACCTTCCTCGTCGTGACCGCGACCGCGCTGATGGTGGCCGGCTTCTTCCTCGGCACCTTCTACCTGCAGCACCACGCGGGCCACGGCGCGCTCGTCACCGGGCTGCTGTTCCTCCCGGTCGCGCTCGCCACCGTCGTCGGCGCGACCGCGGGCGGGCACCTCCTCCAGCGCCTCGGCGCCCGGGCCCTCGCCACGGCCGGGTTCGTCCTCGCGGCGGGCGGCTTCGTCGTCCCGGCGCTGACCGACGGGAGCACGGCGGTCGTCGCCGGCACGACGACGGCCGCGCTCGGGCTCGGCGTCCTCTTCGTCGCCGCCTCCGCGACCGCGCTCGGCCACGTCTCCCCCCACGAGTCCGGGATCGTGTCGGGGATCGTCAGCACCTTCCACGAGCTCGGTGCCTCGCTCGGCGCCGCGGTGATCTCCAGCGTCGCCGCGGTCAGCATCGCCGGGAGCACCGCGAGCGGCTTCGTGCACGGCTTCGCCGTCGCCGCCGCGGTGGCGGGCGTCGCGGCCCTCGTCTCGCTCGCCGCCGTCCCGGGACGTGCGCGATGAGCGGCCGGCAGGTCCGCAGGTTCGCGCTCCACTACGGCGAGATGGTCGCCGCCATGCTCCTCGGCATGCTCGTCCTCTGGCCGGTCTGGATGCTCGCCACCGGCGCGGCGCCCGACGGCTCGTGGCTGCGCTCGGCCACGGTCGAGACGCTCGTCATGGCCACGACCATGGCGGTCCCCATGGCCGGCTGGATGCGGTTCCGCGGGCACCGCTGGGCGCCGGTGCTCGAGATGTGCGCCGTCATGTACGCCGGCTTCGCGGTCGCCGTCCCCCTCCACTGGACCGGCGTGGTCGACGCCGGCGGCCTGATGCTGGTCGGGCACGTGGCGATGTTCGTGCTCATGCTGGGGGCGATGGCCTGGCGGTGGGAGGAGTACGCCGGCTGCCACCGGCGCCCTACGATCACTGCATCGTGACCACCCGACCCCTCCGTGCCGACGCGCGCCGCAACGTGGAGGCGATCCTCGACGCCGCCACCACCTGCCTGGCGCGCGACCCCGACGCGAGCATCAACGACATCGCCAAGGCGGCCGGCGTCGGCCGGGTCACGCTCTACGGCCACTTCGAGTCGCGCGCGGTCCTCGTCGCCGCCGTCGTCGCGCGCGCCATGGCCGAGGCCGAGGCCTCGCTGCGCGGCGTCGACCTCACCGGCGACCCGGCCGCCGCGCTGGTCCGGCTCATCGACGCGAGCTGGCAGACCACCCTCCGGTACGGCGCCCTGGTGGTCGCCGCCGAGAAGAGCATGCCGGTCGCCGATATGGCCGCGGCCCACGACGAGCCGCGGGAGCGGGTCCGCGGGCTCCTCGAGCACGGCCGCGCGGAGGGCCGGTTCCGCACCGACCTCCCGGTCTCGTGGCTCGTCACCACCCTGCACACGGTCACCCACGCCGCCGCCACCTCCGTGTACGACGGCGAGCTCGCCCCCGACGAGGCCGCCCGGGCGATCGCGGCGACCATGCTCGGCCTGCTCACCCCGCCGGGCGAGGTGGTCCCCGACGTCGACATCCTGCGCGGCGTGGGATGATCGAGACGTGTCGACCCCGCTGATCTCCTCGCAGCTGCTGTGGTGGCGCGCCTGACGGCGGCCGCCTCCTCGACACACCTCTCACACCGGCCGCCCACGGGCGGCCGTCGTGCTCCACGGCCCGTCGCGGCCGCCCGTGGGCCCTCATCCCAGGAGCCCTCATGACCCGACGCCTCTCCCTCCTCACGCCCAGCGGACGCCTCACCCTCGGCAATCTGCTCGGCGCCCTCCGCCCCATGCGCGACGGCCAGGACACCGCCGACTGCTTCTACGGCATCTCCGACCTGCACGCCCTCACGACGCCGCGCTCCCCCGAGACCCTGCGGGCCGCGATCGCCGAGCAGAGCGCGCTGCTGCTCGCCGTCGGACTCGACCGCAGCACGCTCTTCCGCCAGAGCCGGGTGCCCGCGCACACCGAGCTCTCCTACCTCCTGGAGTGCGTCGCCACCACCGGCGAGCTCGGCCGGATGATTCAGTTCAAGGAGAAGTCCCGGCGCCACGAGACGGTCCGCTGCTCGCTCTTCACCTACCCGGTGCTGATGGCCGCCGACATCCTTCTCTACCAGCCCGAGCAGGTACCGGTGGGCGACGACCAGCGCCAGCACATCGAGCTGACCCGGGACGTCGCGCTGCGCTTCAACACCACCTACGGCGAGGTGTTCACCCTCCCCGAGATCACCGTCCCGCCCGCGGGGGCGCGGGTCATGGACCTCGCCGAGCCGACCCGCAAGATGAGCAAGTCCGGCCCGGAGGCCGGCTCGATCGCGCTGCTCGACCCGCCGGACGTCGTCCGCCGCAAGATCGCGCGCGCGGTCACCGACTCCGACCCGGGCCCGGACCCCGTCCGCGCCGACCGCGACGCCAAGCCCGGCGTGACCAACCTGCTGGAGATCCTCACCGCGTGCGGCGGCTCCGCCGACGACGTCACGACCTACGGGGCGCTCAAGTCCGCCGTCACCGACGCGGTGGTCGCCGAGCTCGCCCCGATCCAGGCCCGGTACGCCGACCTGGCGGCCGATCCGGCGTACGTCCAGGAGGTCTTCGAGCGCGGCGCCGCCCGCTGCCGCGAGGTCACCGCGCCGGTGCTCGCGGCGGCCCGGGCGGCCGTCGGGCTGTGAGTGCGGCCGAGTTCGGAGACTGTCGGCGGGCGCTGGCAGACTTCGCGGAATGACGTTCCAGGCCCTGCTCCTCGACCTGGACGACACCCTGGTCGACCACCGCGGTGCCGCCGACCGCGGTCTGCGCGCCTGGCTGACCGGCCTCGGCCTCGCCGAGACCCCGGCCGACCTCGAGGCCCACGCCGAGCGCTGGTGCGCGCTCGAGGCCCGGCACTACGAGCGCGCCCAGCGCCGCGAGATCAGCTACACCGAGCAGCGGCGGGTGCGCATCCGCGCCTTCCTGCCCTCCTGGAACCTCGCCGACGACGCCCTGGCCGACGACGTCTTCGCGGGCTTCCTCTCCTGCTACCAGGCCGCCCAGCGCGCCTTCGACGACGCCGCGGCCGCCATCGAGCGCGCCCGCGCGGCCGGGCTGCGCGTCGGCATCCTCACCAACGGCGAGCTGACCATCCAGACCGACAAGCTGCGCCGCACCGGCCTGCACCGCGACGACGTCCCGGTCTTCGCCTCGTCCGAGCTGCCCGCCGCCAAGCCCGACCCGCGCGCCTACCTCACCGCCTGCGCCGCCCTCGGCGTCGCGCCCCACGCCACGCTCATGGTCGGCGACTCGCTGCGCAACGACGTCGTCGGCGCCCAGCGGGCCGGGCTGACGGCGCTGTTGCTCGACCGGGCCGGCCGGATGGCGCGGCGGGCCGGCGAGTTCACGACCGTGCGTGGGCTCGGGGCGCTGCCGGTCTAGGGCGTGGTGGCCTAGCTGCCGAGCTCGTGCGAGCGGTCGCGCGCCGCCTCGAGCGCGGCGAGGAAGGCCGCGCGCACGCGGTGCACCTCGAGCTCGCGCAGCGCCGCGGCCGTCGTACCGCCAGGCGAGGTGACCTGCTCGCGCAGCACCGCGGGGTGCTCGCCGGTCTCGCGCAGCATGGCCGCCGAGCCGACCAGGGTCTGCACGACGAGCTCCTGGGCGACGGTGCGCGGCAGGCCGAGGTGGACGCCGGCCTCGATCATCGACTCCACGACGAAGAAGACGTAGGCCGGACCCGAGCCGCTGATCGCGGTGACCGCGTCCTGCTGCTTCTCCGGCACCCGGACCACGCGCCCGACCGAGGCCATCAGCTCCTCGGCCTCGGCCAGGTGGCTGTCGTCGCAGTGGGTGCCCGGCGAGATGGCCGCCATGCCCTCGTCGACGAGCGCGGGCGTGTTCGGCATCACCCGGACGACGGCCACGCCGTCGGGGACGCGCGACTCGACGAAGCCGGTGGTGATGCCTGCGGCGAGCGAGACGAGGAGCTTGCCGGGCGCCAGCGCCGGGCCCAGCTCGGCGAGGACGTCGGCCATGTCCTGCGGCTTGACGACGAGGAGGACCGTGTCGGCCTCGGCGGCCGCGCGCACCTCGTCGACCACGCTGACGCCGTACTTCTCGGCGAGCTCGGCGGCCCGCTCCGGTCGCTTCTCGACCACCACCAGCCGGTCGGCACTCCGGCCGGCCCGGATCAGGCCGGACAGGAGGGTCTCGCCCATCACGCCGGCGCCGATGACGGCGGTCCGCTTCTCGCTCACGGTCTGCTCGCTCACTTCCTGGGGATCAACGACGTCAGCAACAGTGACAGGTGGGCCGGACGCTCCGCCACTCGTCCCACCAGGTAGCCGTACCAGTCGGTTCCGTACGGCAGCAGCACGCGGACCTGCTCGCCGGTCCCGGCGAGGCGGCGCTGCTCGGCCGGGCGGACGCCGTACCGGAGCTGGAGCTCGTACGTCGTGGGCGCGCGCCCGTAGCGGCTCGCCAGCGCGACGGCGATCTCGAGCAGCCGCGGGTCGTGGGTGGCGACGACCGGGTGCCCGGCGCTGCCGAGCAGCACCTTGAGGCAGCGGACGTAGGCCTGGTCGACCTCGGCGTCGGCTGCGTCGGCACCCCGCTCGAGCCGCACCCGGCTCCCGGCCCGGGCCAGCGCCCGGCAGTCGTCCTCGGTGCGCGGGAGCGCCGCGTGCAGCACGACGCCGACGTCGGGGAAGTCCGCGCGCAGCGCCGTGACGAGGGCGAGCCTCGCGTCGACGTCCGTGGCGGCAGGGACGCCGCCGACCGTGATCGTCGCGTCGGCTGCCGCCGCCGTCCGGCAGATCTTGCGGGCGTCGTCGAGCGCGACCACCCCGACCGTGACGTCGGTGCCGGCCGCGAGGCCCGCGTCGGAGAGCCGGTCGAGCAGCGTGCGGTACTCGGCGACCTCGGAGCCCCCGGGCGCGCCCAGCCGCTCGACCCCGGCCCGGAAGCCGGCCCGCCGCACCTCGGCGACCGCGCGCACCGCGTCGTCGACCCGCTCGCCGGGCACGAAGGTGCGCACGACCCGCCGACCCACGGGGCTGCGCGACAGCAGCATCAAGGAGTCCCGGACCGGCCGCATGCCCCCAAAACTACGGGCCTTCCGTCGAAGTCCGTCAGTCGGTACGACGGCGCAGGGTCACCGCCCCGAGAGCGAGCGCCGCGATCGCGAACGCCGCGACGATGCCGACGTCCCGCCAGACCTGGCCGGTGCCGGACGTCGTCGCGAGCTGCTCCATCGCGTCGACGGCGTAGGTGAGCGGCAGGACGTTCGCGACCGCCTCGAGCACCGGCGGCAGGTGGTCGCGCGGCAGGATCAGCCCGCAGAGCAGGATCTGCGGCACCACGACGGCGGGCAGGAACTGCACCGCCTGGAACTCCGTGCGCGCGAACGCCGACACGAACAGCCCCAGCGCCGTGCCCAGCACGGCGTCCGCGACGCCGACCACGATCAGCAGCACCAGCGGTCCTTCGACGTCGAGGTCGAGCAGGCCGGCCGCCACCCCGGACGCCAGCGCGGCCTGCACGGCGGCGACCGCGCCGAACGCGAGCGCGTAGCCGCACAGGAAGTCGAGACGGCCCATCGGCAGCGTGAAGAGGCGTTCGAGCGTGCCGCTCGACCGCTCGCGCAGCGTGGTGATGCTCGTGACCAGGAACATCACGAAGAACGGGAAGATCGCCAGCAGGGCCGGGCCGATCCGGTCGAAGACGAGTGGCGTCGAGTCGAAGATCCACCACAGCAGCACCTGCAGCAGGCACGGCAGGACCAGCAGCATCGCCAGCGTGCGGTGGTCGCGGCGCAGCTGCGTGAGCACGCGGACGGCGACCGCCAGCGTCACCCGCGGCGTCACTCCGCGCCCTCCACCAGCGCCAGGAACGCCGTCTCGATGTCGGGAGCCCCCTGCCGCTGCTTGATCGCGGAGGGCGCGCCCTGCGCGATGATCCGCCCCTCGCGCATGAGCAGCAGGTCGTCGCACCGCTCGGCCTCGTCCATGACGTGGCTCGACACGAGCACGGCCGTCCCGGCGGTCGCGATCCGGTGGAAGAGTGCCCAGAGGTCGCGCCGCAGCACGGGATCGAGGCCCACGGTGGGCTCGTCGAGCACGAGCAGCTCGGGGCTCCCCAGCAGCGCCACGGCGAGACCGACGCGCGAGCGCTGGCCGCCGCTGAGCCGGCCGACGACCGCGTCGCGGTGACCACCCAGGTCGACGGAGGCGGCGGCCTCGTCGGCCGCGGCGGGGCCGATCCCCAGCACCCGCGCGAAGAAGCGGAGGTTCTCGAGGACCGTCAGGTCGTCGTACACGCTGGAGGACTGGGTCTGGTAGCCCACCCGGTCGCGCAGCGCCGCGCTCCCGGCGGGCGCGCCCAGCACGGTGACCGTGCCGCCCGCGACCCGCTGCACGCCGACGATGCTGCGCAGCAGCGTGGACTTCCCGCACCCCGACGGGCCCAGGAGGCCCGTCACCCCGGGGCCGATCGTCAGGTCGAGGCCGTCGAGCACCACCCGTCCGCCACGGACGACGCGCAGGCCGGCGACCTCGACCGTGCTCACGCGGGTTCGCCGCCGGGCTCGGCCGGGACGACGGTGAGGTGCTCGATCGCGAACTCGAGCGACTCGCGCAGGTCGGCCTCCCGCTCCTCGCGCGTCGTGCAGCGCCGGGTGTTGATCTCGAGCACCACCTCGCCACCGAAGCCGGTCGCCGCCAGGTGCCGCAGGAAGCCCGCCGCCCCCATGTCGCCGCGGCCCGGGACGAGGTGCTCGTCCTTGGCCGAGTCGGTGCCGTCGGTGAGGTGGATGTGCCGCAGCCGCGGGCCCAGCCGCTCGGCCATCGCGACCGGGTCGGACTGCGCGATGGCCGCGTGGGACAGGTCGATCGTCGTGTTGGCGTAGTCCTCGGCCGACGGGTCCCAGCTCGGGAGGTACATCTCCATCCGGCGCTTGGACGCCCGCCACGGGTACATGTTCTCGACCGCGAACGCGATGCCCGACGACTCCTCGAGCGCGGCGATGCCGTTGACGAAGTCACGCGCGTACTCGCGCTGCCAGCGGAACGGCGGGTGCACCACGACCACCTCGGCCCCCACCGCCTTCGCCATCGCGGCGGAGCGCTCGAGCTTCCCCCACGGCTCCACCCCCCACACCCGCTGCGTGAACAGCAGGCAGGGCGCGTGGATCGCGCTGATCGGCAGGTCGTGGTGCTCGGCCAGCTGGCGCACCGCGTCGATCTGCTGCGAGAGCGCGTCGATGCCGACCATCACCTCGACGGCCTCGTAGCCCACGGACGCCGCATAGGCGAACGCGTGCGCGGTCGACTCCGGGTAGACCGAGCTGGTGGACAGGCCGATCCTCGGCCGACCCCCCGGTCCGCCCGCCGATCGCCCCGCCCCGGAGGTCATGGCTCGTCGGTGACGCTGAGCTTGTCGAGACGCTCGAGGATGACGCCCTCCCGCAGCGCCCAGGGACAGATCTCGAGCTCGGACAGGTCGAAGATGTCCATGCAGGCCTCGGCGACGAGCGCCCCCGGCACGATCTGGTGCGTGCGGCTCGGCGAGACCCCCGGCAGCGCGGCGAGCTCCTCGGACGTCATCGCCACCAGCTTGGGGATCCACTGCCGCAGCTCGGTCAGCGGCAGCGTCCGCGGCACGAGCGGCCCGTCCGCCGACGGCGCGGCCCCGCAGATGCGGGCCAGCGAGCGGAACGTCTTGGAGGTGGCCGACGCGCGGTGCGTCGTACCGGCGCGCAGGAGGTGGCCCGCGTCGCGGGCGATGTCGGCCCGGATCCGCCGCCGGATCTGGCGCAGCGCCTCGTCGTCGGGCTGGTGCGCGAACTCGGCCCGCGCCAGCCGCGCCGCCCCCAGCGGCAGCGACCACGCGACGTCCGGCCGCTCGTCGGAGCCCGCCGCGATCTCGAGCGAGCCGCCCCCGATGTCGAACACCGCCAGCCGCCCGGCCGACCAGCCGAACCAGCGTCGTACGGCCAGGAAGGTGAGGCGCGCCTCGTCCTCGCCCGGGAGCACCTCGATCCGGACCCCCGTCTCGGCCTCGACGTGCGCCAGCACGTCCTCGGAGTTGCCCGCGTCGCGCACCGCCGAGGTCGCGAACGAGAGCATCTCCTCGCAGCCCTTCTCCTCCGCGACCACCAGCGCCTGCGCGGTGAACGCGGTCAGCGCCGCGATCCCCGTCGGGGACACGTCACCCGCGTCGTCGAGGTGCTCGGCCAGCCGCAGCGGCTCCTTGTAGGAGTACGCCGGCAGCGGCGCGGCCCCGCCGTGGGCGTCGACCACGAGCAGGTGACCGGTGTTCGAACCGATGTCGAGCACGCCCAGACGCATGCCACCAACGGTACTAGTCCGATGGCGCGAGCACGTCGTCGCTCCGCTCCGCCGCGCTGCCGCGCGCGCCGTCGAGGTCGCGTGGCGAGCGACCGGCCGGCGGCAAGACAGCGGCGCGGCCACAACCCCGCTCCCGTCGGCTCCGGTCGCTCCTTCGTCGCTCCCTCCGCCTCCTCGCCCGGCGTTCCGGCCGCAGCCGGCCCGCCACTACAGTTGTCCAGTGCCCGAGGTCTCGCTCGACTTCCCCCGTGCGTGGGTGGAGTTCACCAATCCCGCCGACGAGGGCGAGGTCCTTCGCTGCGACCTCACCTGGCTCACGTCGTCGTACACCTGCATCTTCGGCCAGGGCTGTGCCGGCATCTACGCCGACTCCCCCGACGTCGGCTGCTGCACCCTCGGCGCCCACTTCGCCGACAAGGACGACGAGAAGCGGGTCGCCGGCTTCGTCGACCAGCTCACCCCGGCGCACTGGCAGTTCCACCCCGGACGCCCGGTCAAGCGCAAGGACTGGGTCGAGAAGGACGAGGACGGCGAGCGCAAGACCCGCATGCACGAGGTGAACGGCCAGCGCTCGTGCGTGTTCGCGAACCGGCCCGACTTCGCCGGAGGCTCCGGCTGCGCCCTGCACGGGCTCGCGCTCGAGCTCGGCCGCAACCCGCTCGAGACCAAGCCCGACGTGTGCTGGCAGCTGCCGATCCGGCGCACCTTCCGCGAGGTCGAGCGGATGGACGGCACCGAGTACGTCGAGGTCACGATCACCGAGTACGACCGCCGCGGCTGGGGTCCCGGCGGCCACGACCTCGACTGGTACTGCTCGGGCAACACCGAGGCCCATGTGGCCGTCGAGCCGCTCTACATCACCAACGAGGCCGAGCTCGTGGCACTCATGGGCCAGGAGGCCTACGACGAGCTGGTGGTCCACTGCGAGGCCCACCTGCGCTCGCGGTCCGCCCTCGCCCTGCACCCCGCAGACCCGCGCTGACGGGCGGTTCGCACCTCGCCGCGTGGTCGGTGGTCGCGCCTGTCGGTTCCGCTCCCGCACCTCTCGACATCAAGAGACAACGACCCCGATTCGTCGGAGGTCTGCCGGCATGCTCAGAATGTCTGGCATGCGCCTCGACCATCTCTCCTACGCGGCAGGTCCCGACGGACTCGCGAGCACCGCGGCCCGCCTGGGCACAGCGATCGGCCGTGAATTCGTCGACGGCGGCGTGCACCCCCGCTTCGGCACGCGCAACATGATCCTGCCGCTCACCGACGGCACGTACCTCGAGGTCGTCGAGGCACTCGACCACCCGGCGTCCGACAAGGCCCCCTTCGGCCAGGCCGTGAAGGCCCGCTCCGCCCTTGGCGGCGGCTGGCTCGGCTGGGCCGTCGCGGTCCCCGACATCGCGGTCGTCGAGGAGCGCCTCGGCCGCCCCGCCGTCCCGGGCTCGCGGCACCGCCCCGACGGCACCGAGCTGCGCTGGAAGCAGATCGGCATCAACGGCCTCATCGCCGACCCCCAGCTGCCGTTCTTCCTGCAGTGGGACATCCCGTCCGACCTGCACCCCTCGACCGGCGCCGACGGCACCGTCTCGCTCGCCGGCATCGAGATCGCCGGCGACCCGCAGCGGGTCAGCGAGTGGCTCGGCGAGACCGTCGAGGCCCCGCTCGAGGACGTCAAGGTCGAGTGGGTCGCCCCCCACGGCACGCCCGGCATCCTCGCCGCGCAGGTGCTGACGCCCAACGGCATCGTCCGCATCTGAAGCCGGTCCCCGGGGCCATCCCGAGCCCCAACATCTGGCACCACACGGCGACGTACGAGCTCGAGAACCGCGCCGCCGACCCCGACGACCGTCTCTGGACGGCGATGCGGTCGCGCGCCGACTGGACCGGCCGGACCGTCCTCGACCTCGGCTGCGGCACCGGCTTCCACCTGCCCCGTTTCGCCGAGACCGCCGCGCGCGTGATCGGTGTCGAGCCCCACCCCGGCCTCGCGAGGCTCGCCGCCCGCCGGCTCCGCACCCGCGGCGTCACCGGCGCCGAGGTGCTCCCCGGCACCGCCCAGGAGATCCCCCTCCCCGACGCCTCGGTCGATGTCGTCCACGCCCGCTGGGCCTACTTCTTCGGCCCCGGCTGCGAGCCGGGGCTCGTCGAGCTCGACCGCGTCGTACGCCGGGGCGGGGTCGCGATGATCATCGACAACGACGCCTCCCGCTCGACCTTCGGCGGCTGGTTCCGCCACGGCTACCCTCACCTCGAGCCGCCCGAGACCGTCGAGCGCTTCTGGAGCATCCGCGGCTGGACCCTCGACCGCGTCGACATGGGCTGGCGCTTCGAGACCCGCGCCGACCTCGAGGCCGTGGTGCGGATCGAGTTCGCTCCGGAGGTCGCGGACGAGTTCTTGGGCCGCCACCACGGCCTCGAGGTCGACTATGCGGTCAACCTGTGGTCACGAGGTTGGTAGCCGACTCAGCACGCAGTGCCCTTGGCGAACAGAGTCTGGAACCGCGCGACGTACATGTCGGCCACCGCATCGTCCTCGATCCGCAGCATCATCTCGTCGCTGCCGCGGATGGCGTTGTAGACGATGTTCGCGCTACCGGTCCAGGTCGTCTTGTAGGGCTGCCCGTTGAGGAGCGCGTCGACGACGAGCACCTTGTCGTGGGCCGGAACCCGAACCGTCCGGTTCTGCTCGATGTATGAGCTCATCCCCGCACACGGATTGTCGTTGTCGATCGCGATGACCCGGACGTTGCAGTCCATGTTCCGCAGTCGCTTGAGCGCAGCACCGACAGCCGTGCGCGTTCCGATCTTGAGTGTCGAGGCCATCAGGAAGATCCGACGGTGATCGGGACTGCAGCCCGTGATGGCGTTGAGCCACTTGGCGACGGGGTCACCGTCCTGGGGCATCAGGATCGCGTTCCAGCCCGTCTGGTTGATCACCCGGTTGGCCGGGATGCCGGCACCCCAGGCACCGGCGTTGAGGCTGTTCCAATAGGCGTTCAGGCCGTTGTACATGTCGACGTCGCCGCGCCGGATCACCAGGTTCTGGTAGTAGGTGCGGTGCTGGTTCGGCACGAAGTTCATCGACGTCACCACCGACGTGTAGGACGTCACGCCGTTCACGGTGGACTTGAAGGTCGCGAACTTCGAGTGATCGATGAAGCCGTTGCCGGCACTGTTGTCGCTGGGAATGCACGACACATCAGGGGCGCAGTACTTGACCGGGATGCCGCTGCTGATGAGACCGCTGCCCACCGTGCCGCTCCTCGCCGAGTCATCGAGGACGAGCCGGACGTCGACGCCACGGGTCTTCGCGTCCTTGAGCGCCGTGGCGAGGGCGAGGACGGGAGCGGTGCCTCCCGTGAAGTTGTAGGTGTTGAGCCGGATCTGGTCTCCAGCCCCCTGCGTCGCATTCACCAAGCCGACGATCTTGTCGATGATGATCGACTCGGTGTCGCTCAGATCTTGGAAGCAGATCTCCCAGGAGCCGGAGGTCTGGCAGGAGCCGGGTGCGGCGAGGGCCGCAGCCGTGGCCGCTTGCACGGTCGGAGCCTCAGTCGCCGCCGACGCAGGACTGCTGGAGGTCGGCATGGCCAGCGAGGCGGCCAGCGCCAACCCCGCGGCAAGGGGGGCGACAAGGAGCCTCCGGAGCCGATGCGGACGGCGAGTCAGGGGTGGAGTCATCGAGATCTTCTTTCCGATAGGGGGACGGAAAGAAGACGTTAAGCCGGGACCTGTCTCCAACAAAAGGCATTTCGCGCCCGTTCTTGCCAGAGGATCAGAAAGTCGAGGTCAGTACTCACCGGTCGTGGAGCGCCGCACCTCGAGCCGCGGCTCGAGCAGCACCCCCGGCGCCGTCACGTGCCCCGGCGAGAGCAGCGCCTGCAGCGCCGCGACCAGCTGCACCGCGACCTCCTCGAGCGGCTGGCGCACCGACGTCAGGCCCATCACCTGCGCCACCTGCGAGTCGTCGAAGCCGACGACCGCCACGTCGCGCCCCGGCGCCAGCCCCCGCTCCCCCAGCGCATGCAGGACGCCGACCGCCAGCGTGTCCGACGCGCACACGAACGCCGTCGGACCGCTCGCGGCGAGCAGCGCCGCGGCGGCCTCGCGGCCGGCGTCGACGGTGTCGTCGACCGCCGCCTCCAGGCCGGTGGTCGAGAGCCCGTGGGTCGCCATGGTGCGGTGCCAGCCGGCACGGCGGTCCTCGCCGATCCGCGAGCCGGGCTGCCAGCCGATCCACGCGATCCGCTCGTGGCCGCGCTCGCGCAGGTGCTCGGTGGCGGCCTGGACGCCGGCCGCGCCGTCGACGTCGACCCAGGGGTGGGCCGCGCCGGCGTCGTCCCAGGGGCGGCCGAAGGCCACGAACGGCGCGCGGCGCAAGGTCAGCCCGACCGTCTGCGGGTTGCCGAGGTAGGTGTCGGTGACGACGAAGGCGTCGACCGAGGTCGAGCGGAGCAGGTCGTCGTACCCGCCGAGGGGGTCGGGCCGCTCCCCCTCGGCCACGCGCCCGCCCGAGAACAGCAGGACGTGGTAGCCGGCCTCGCGCGAGGCCTCGACGAGCGCGTGCACGAACCGGTCGGTGGTCGCGCTCGCGGTGAACTCCTGGACCGGCGCAAGGCGCATCCCGATCAGGTGCGACGAGCGGGTTCGCAGGTGGCGAGCGGCCTGGTTGGGCGTGTAGTCGAGGACCTCGATCGCGTCGCGCACCCGGGCCAGGGTGTCCGCGCGCAGCAGGTCGGGGTTGTTGATCGCGTTGGACACGGTCTGCCGGGACACACCCGCCCGCTCCGCGACGTCAGCGAGGGTCGCCGGGGTCCGCGAGCTGTCCACAGGCGCGATTCTCCCATGCCGTTCTCCACAGCCACCGCGCGCCAGGAGGGTTCCGTCGGCCCCCTGCTCTACTGTCGTGCCCATGGCTGGTTCGAAAACACGTTCGACTTACCGCTGCGGCGAGTGCGGCTGGACGACGGCGAAGTGGGTGGGGCGCTGCGGCGAGTGCCAGGCCTGGGGCTCGGTGTCCGAGGTCGCCGTCGCCGCGGCCGGCGTCTCGAGCCGTACGGCGGCCGCTCCGGTCACCACGGCCGCGGTGCCGATCGCGCAGGTCTCCGCCGACCGCGCGGTGCACCATCCCTCCGGCGTGGCCGAGCTCGACCGGGTGCTCGGCGGCGGGCTGGTGCCCGGCGCCGCGGTGCTGCTGGCCGGTGAGCCGGGCGTCGGCAAGTCGACGCTGCTGCTCGAGGTGGCCGCGCGCACGGCGGCCGGGTCCCGGCGCACGCTCTACGTCACCGGCGAGGAGTCGGCGGCCCAGGTCCGGCTGCGGGCCGACCGGACCAACGCGCTCGAGGACCAGCTCTACCTCGCGGCCGAGACCGACCTGGGCGCCGTGCTGACCCACATCGAGGAGGTGCGCCCCGCGACGGTCGTCATCGACTCGGTCCAGACGATCAGTGCCTCCGGCGTCGAGGGCGTCCCCGGCGGCGTCACCCAGGTCAAGGAGGTCGCCCAGGCGCTGGTGCGCATGGCCAAGAGCCGCGACATCACCATCGTGATGATCGGCCACGTCACCAAGGACGGCGGCATCGCCGGCCCCCGCGTGCTGGAGCACCTCGTCGACGTCGTCCTCCACTTCGAGGGCGACCGCAACTCGCGCTTCCGCATGCTCCGCGCGGTCAAGAACCGCTTCGGGCCGGTCGACGAGGTCGGCTGCTTCGACCTGGGCCCCGACGGCATCCGGGCCGTCGACGACCCGACCGGCATCTTCGTCGAGCGGCACCACGGCCGGGTGCCCGGCACCTGCATCGCGGTCTCGATGGAGGGGCGCCGGCCGCTGCTGGCCGAGGTCCAGGGCCTGGTCACCATCTCCCCCAACGAGCGGCCGCGGCGGACGACGTCGGGCATCGACAGCTCCCGGCTCGCCATGGTGCTCGCCGTGCTCCAGCAGCACTGCGACGTGCGGCTCCACCAGCACGACGTCTTCGCCTCGACGGTCGGTGGCGCCCGCCTCACCGACCCCGCCGCCGACCTCGCGCTGGCGGTCGCCGTCGCCTCGGCCCACTTCGTGTCCGCGCCGCCAGCCGGCGTGGTCGCGATGGGCGAGATCGGGCTGTCCGGCGAGCTGCGCCGGGTCCGCGACCTGCCCCAGCGGCTGGCCGAGGCCGCCCGGCTCGGGTTCGCCCTGGCCATCGTGCCGGCCGACCCCGGCACCGCCCAGGGCGTCCGCCGTCCCTCGAGCGACCGCATGATCGACGGCATGCGGGTGATCGAGGCGCCGGACGTCATCAGCGCCCTGCGGCTGCTCAACCTCGACCGCCGCACGAAGCACGCCCTGGAGGTGATCGACGGGAGCGAATGAGCGCAATTCCGCACCGACAACTGAATATCGGGCGCGTGATCGACCCCGGTCGCGGATAAGGTACGAGCCAAGACGCCCACCAGGGCGCGCGCCGCCACCGGCGGCCAACGATGAGGAGGAGCGCGCGTGGTCACGTCGGCCGACCCCCGACTCCGCGAGGCTCTCGCGTCGATCGCCCCGGGCACGCCCCTGCGCGACGGACTCGAACGGATCCTCCGCGGCCGCACCGGAGCGCTGATCGTGCTCGGCCGGGACAAGCTGGTCGACAGCCTCTGCACCGGCGGTTTCGAGCTCGACGTCCCCTTCACCGCCACCGGGCTGCGCGAGCTGGCCAAGATGGACGGCGCGATCATCGTCGATGCAGGCGTCGGCCGGATCGTCCGGGCCGCGGTCCACCTGATGCCCGACCAGAGCATCCCCTCCGAGGAGACCGGCACCCGGCACCGCACCGCGGACCGCGTCGCCAAACAGACCGGCCACCCGGTCATCTCGGTCTCGCAGTCGATGCAGATCATCGCGGCGTACGTCGGGGACACCCGTCACGTCCTCGAGGACTCCGGCCAGATCCTCTCCCGCGCCAACCAGGCGCTGGCCACCCTGGAGCGCTACAAGCTGCGCCTCGACGAGGTCTCCAGCACGCTCTCAGCCCTGGAGATCGAGGACCTGGTCACCGTCCGCGACGTCGCCGTGGTCGCCCAGCGCCTCGAGATGGTCACCCGGATCGCCCGCGAGATCGAGGACTACGTCCTCGAGCTCGGCACCGACGGCCGCCTGCTCGCCCTGCAGCTGGAGGAGCTCGTCACCGGCGTCGACACCGAGCGTGAGCTGGTCATCCGCGACTACGTCCCGTCCCGCCGCCGCAGCCGCGACCCGCTCGAGCTGCTCGGCAAGCTCGAGCTGCTCTCGGCCACCGACCTGGTCGACCCCTCCGCCGTCGCGAAGGTCCTCGGCATCGGGACCGGAGAGCACCTCGACGGCGCCGTGGCGCCCCGCGGGTACCGCCTGCTGACCAAGGTCCCGCGCCTGCCCGGCAACGTCGTCGAGGGACTCGTCGACCACTTCGGCACCTTGCAGAAGCTGCTCTCCGCCGGGATCGACGACCTCCAGGCCGTCGAGGGCGTCGGCGAGCTCCGCGCCCGCAGCGTCCGCGAGGGGCTCAGCCGGCTCGCCGAGTCGACCATCCTCGAGCGCTACGTCTGACCGGCCCGGCCGGGCTCAGTTGACCGGCGTCTTGGACTTCTTGGGCTTGCGGGTGGCGTCCGGGTCCGGCGGCGTCGGCGTCACCCGGATCGTCTCGGCGGTCGGCTTCCCGAGCCGGAACTCGGCCTCGGCCGGCTCCCCGCCGAGCGCGGCGGCGGCGATCGAGAACTCCCCGGGGCCGACCCAGTCGCCGCGGTTGGTGCAGCCGTCGGTGGACTCGCGGGCCTCCTTCCAGGTCAGCTGGACGACGGTCGCCACCTGGCGCCGGACGACGACCGACTGACGGGTCACCGCACGCGGGCACTGACGGGTGGTCCACACGCTGGTGCCGTCCTGGGCGATCCGGACGGTCAGGGTCGAGGGGGCGATCTTCCAGGTGCAGGCCTCGGAGGTCCGGGTCTGGAGCGAGAGGCGCAGGGGGACGTCGCGGCCAGCGACGGCGCCCTCGGCGACCGACGGCGTGACGATGACGTCCGACGCCTCGCAGGTCCCCTGGGGCGCGGCGAGCGTGGGCGTGGTGGGGCCGACGGGTCCGGTCGGCGTACCGCCGGTGCCGTCGGTGCCGTCGGTGCTGCCCTTGCCGCCCTTGCCATCGGCGTCGCCGGTCGCCGACGTGCCGTCGGTCCCGGCCTTCCCGTCGGCCCCCTCACCCGCGGTCACCGTCTGCGTCGCGGACACCCCGCTGCCCGCCTGTGCGGCGGTGTCGGTGTCGTCGGACGATCCGTCGCTGCCGGCGGTGAGCCAGCGCGCGATGATGAACACGAGCGCGAAGGCCACGCCGAGCACGAACACCCGGCGCCGCCAGTAGACCGACGGCGGGAGCGGTCCGCGCGGGGCGCTCCCGCGCCCGGCGGGGCTCGGAGGGCGCGGGGAGGACATGCCTCAGACGGTAGTCAGCCGGCCGCCGTGCGCCGGGCTGACCCGCCGGGGTGGGCCGCAGTGAACCGCAGGTCACAATGGGTCCCACGATGACGAGCCCCCTGGTCGACCCGATCCTGCACTGGTACGACGAGCACGCCCGCGACCTTCCGTGGCGCCGCCCCGAGGCGTCGCCCTGGTCGGTGCTCGTCAGCGAGTTCATGCTGCAGCAGACGCCGGTGGTCCGCGTCCTGCCGATCCACGAGGCCTGGCTGACCCGCTGGCCCACGCCGGCCGCGCTGGCCGCGGAGGCCTCGGGCGAGGCGGTCCGGGCGTGGGGGCGGCTGGGCTACCCACGCCGCGCCCTGCGCCTCCACGCCGCGGCCACCGCGATCACCGAGGAGCACGGCGGCGAGGTCCCCAGCGAGTACGACGACCTGCTGGCGCTGCCCGGCGTCGGGGACTACACGGCGGCCGCGGTGGCGGCGTTCGCGTACGGACGGCGCCAGGTGGTGCTCGACACCAACGTCCGCCGGGTGCTGGCGCGGACGGTGAGCGGCGTGGAGTTCCCGTCCCGCTCGGTCACCCGCGCCGAGCGCGACCTCGCCGCGGACCTCCTCCCCGCGGACCCGCCGACGGCGGCGACCTGGTCCGTCGCGGTGATGGAGCTCGGCGCGCTGGTGTGCACCGCCGACCGGCCCCGGTGCGGAGGCTGCCCGGTCGCCGCGGCGTGCGCCTGGCAGGCGGCCGGTGCCCCGGCGTACGACGGACCGCCGCGCCCCGTGCAGACCTACGCGGGCACCGACCGGCAGTGCCGGGGACGCCTCCTCGCCGTCCTGCGGGACACGCCCGGCGCGGTCACCCGGGACCGCCTCGACGCCGCCTGGGACGACGTCCCCCAGCGGGAGCGGGCGCTCGCCTCCCTGCTCGCGGACGGCCTCGTCGTGCGCCACGACGACGGTCGCTACGCGCTCCCCTGACCCCACGGCGCGCGGCGCCCTCGCCCGCCGGCGACCAGCCCTGCCCTGAGATGCCCTGAGATGCGACGAGCCCGGCGCCCCCAGGGGGACGCCGGGCTCGCTACCGCAGCAGCCGGTCAGCCAGTGAGGCCGTCAGCCGGTCAGGCCGACTCGGAGGACGGGTCCTCCGGCAGCTCACCCGGGGCTGCGGCCCCGGTGCCGGAGCCGGGAGCCTCGGCGACCGTCTCGAGCGGCGGCATGTCGGGGAGCTCCCCGACCTTCTGCCCCTCGAAGGTGAAGGTCGCGTTGGGGCCCTCGCCGTCGACGTCCACGAGCACGATCTGGCCGGGGCCGACCTCTCCGTAGAGCATCTTCTCGGCCAGGATGTCCTCGATCTCGCGCTGGACCGTGCGGCGCAGCGGCCGGGCGCCCAGGACCGGGTCGAAGCCCCGCTCGGCGAGCAGGTTCTTCGCAGCCTGGGTGAGCTCGAGCTTCATGTCGCGGTCCTTGAGCCGGGTCTCGACGGCGCCGATCATGTTGTCGACCATCGCGACGACCTGCTCGCGCGAGAGCGGCGGGAAGACGATGATCTCGTCGACGCGGTTGAGGAACTCGGGGCGGAAGTGCTGCTTGAGCTCCTCGGAGACCTTGCTCTTCATCCGCTCGTAGGAGCCCGCCGCGTCACCGGCCTGGTTGAAGCCCAGGTTGATGCCCTTGGCGATGTCGCGGGTACCGAGGTTGGTCGTCATGATGATGACGGTGTTCTTGAAGTCGACGACCCGACCCTGAGAATCGGTCAGGCGACCTTCCTCGAGGATCTGCAGCAGGCTGTTGAAGATGTCGGGGTGGGCCTTCTCGACCTCGTCGAAGAGAACCACGGAGAACGGCTTGCGGCGCACCTTCTCGGTGAGCTGGCCGCCCTCCTCGTAACCGACATAGCCCGGAGGCGAGCCGAAGAGGCGCGAGACGGTGTGCTTCTCGCCGAACTCCGACATGTCGAGCTGGATCAGCGCGTCCTCGTCGCCGAAGAGGAACTCGGCGAGCGTCTTGGACAGCCACGTCTTGCCGACACCGGAGGGACCGGCGAAGATGAACGAGCCACCGGGACGCTTCGGGTCCTTGAGGCCGGCGCGGGTACGGCGGATCGCCCGGGAGAGCGCCTTGACGGCCTCGTCCTGGCCGATGACCCGCTTGTGGAGCTCGTCCTCCATCTTGAGCAGCCGGGTCGACTCCTCCTCGGAGAGCTTCACGATCGGGATGCCGGTCGCGACGGCGAGGACCTCGGCGATGAGCTCCTCGTCGACCTCGGCGACCTCGTCCATGTCACCGGCACGCCACTGCTTCTCGCGCTCGGACTTGGCCAGGATCAGCTGCTTCTCCTCGTCGCGCAGGCGCGCGGCGGCCTCGAAGTCCTGACCGTCGATGGCCGCCTCCTTGCGCTGGCGGACGTCGGCGATCTTGTCGTCGTACTCGCGCAGGTCGGCGGGGGCGGTCATCCGGCGGATGCGCAGCCGCGAGCCGGCCTCGTCGATGAGGTCGATCGCCTTGTCCGGCAGGAACCGGTCGGAGATGTAGCGGTCGGCGAGCGTGGCCGCGGAGACCAGCGCGTCGTCGGTGATGGTCACCCGGTGGTGCGCCTCGTAGCGGTCACGGATGCCCTTGAGCATCTCGATCGTGTCGGCGATCGACGGCTCGGGGACCTGGATCGGCTGGAAGCGGCGCTCGAGCGCGGCGTCCTTCTCGAGGTACTTGCGGTACTCGTCGAGGGTGGTGGCGCCGATGGTCTGCAGCTCGCCGCGGGCCAGCATGGGCTTGAGGATCGACGCGGCGTCGATCGCGCCCTCGGCCGCGCCGGCACCGACGAGGGTGTGGATCTCGTCGATGAACAGCACGATGTCGCCGCGGGTGCGGATCTCCTTGAGCACCTTCTTGAGGCGCTCCTCGAAGTCACCGCGGTAGCGCGAGCCGGCGACGAGCGCACCCAGGTCGAGGGTGTAGATCTGCTTGTCCTTGAGCGTCTCGGGGACGTTGCCCTTGACGATGTCCTGGGCCAGGCCCTCGACGATCGAGGTCTTGCCGACGCCGGGCTCGCCGATGAGGACCGGGTTGTTCTTGGTCCGCCGCGAGAGCACCTGCATCACGCGCTCGATCTGCTGGCCGCGGCCGATGATCGGGTCGAGCTTGCCCTCGCGGGCGTCCTGGGTCAGGTTCCGGCCGAACTGGTCGAGCACCAGCGAGGACGACGGCGCGTCGCCGCCGCTCGTGGCGCCGGAGGCCGACGCGGTGGAGCTGCTCTCCTTGCCCTGGAAGCCGGACAGCAGCTGGATGACCTGCTGGCGGACCCGGTTGAGGTCGGCGCCGAGCTTCTGCAGCACCTGGGCGGCGACGCCCTCGCCCTCACGGATCAGGCCGAGCAGGATGTGCTCGGTGCCGATGTAGGAGTGACCGAGCTGCAGCGCCTCGCGCAGGGAGAGCTCGAGCACCTTCTTGGCACGGGGGGTGAAGGGGATGTGGCCGGACGGAGCCTGCTGCCCCTGGCCGATGATCTCCTCGACCTGGGCGCGGACCGCCTCGAGGGAGATGTCGAGCGACTCCAGCGCCTTGGCGGCGACGCCCTCTCCCTCATGGATGAGCCCGAGCAGGATGTGCTCTGTCCCGATGTAGTTGTGGGAGAGCATGCGGGCCTCCTCCTGGGCCAGCACGACCACCCGGCGGGCTCGGTCAGTGAACCGCTCGAACATTGCACGCTCCTCACACGTCACAGGGCTGTTCGTAGGGATACAACCCCGCTCACACCCTACGCGTTCCAGGTGAGCGCCTGTTCTCTGTGCGCTCTCAGCGAACGCGCTGCCCGCACCGCCCGCCGGGAGAGCGGCCGACGCCGCCCTCCCGCGGGCTCAGCACTCAGTGCGCGGCGTCGTACGCCTCGCGCACGTCGGAGGGGATCCGGCCGCGCTCGGGGACGTCGTGACCGTTGGCCCGGGCCCACTCCCGGACCTCCTTGGCCGAGACGCCGCCGTTGGCCGAGGCCGCCGCGCGACCGCGCTTGGCGCCACCGCCACCGCCTGCGCCACGGCCGACCTTGCGGGCGTGACCGACATAGGCGGCGAGCGCCTCGCGCAGCGCATTCGCATTCTTGTCGTTGAGGTCGATCTCGTAATTGGAGCCGTCGAGACCGAAGGCGACCGTCTGCGAAGCGTCGCTCCCGTCGATGTCGTCGACCAGGATGATGTTGACCTTCTGCGCCATGCTTTCCCCAACTCTCGCATTATGGACGGGCGGATAATCTCCGAAATGAAAATAGCGGACTTATCGCCTGACACGCACGGCGGCGTGTTTATCGTGCGCAATCTGTCGATATCTGCCGCCAGCGCCTGTCTTCGCCGGGCGACTTTCTGCGCCACCAACACCTGATAATCGGCGGAAATACCGCGGCGCGCGTCCGACATTCAGCGCTGGTTGCGCGCGAACACCTTCTCGAGCCCGCGCAACGTCAGCGCCGGCGCCAGGTCGGTGAAGCAGCGGCACTCGTCGACGACGAGCGGCGCGAGGTAGCCGGTCGCGATCACCGAGGCCGCGCGCTCGTCCCCGGCCGGGCAGCCGAGCGCGTCGAGGAGGCGCTCGACCATGCCCTCGACCTGGCTGGCCACGCCGAAGACCATCCCGGACTGGAGTGCCTCGACGGTGTTCTTGCCGATGACGCCGCGGGGGCGGACCAGCTCGACCATCCGCAGCTGGGCGCCGCCGCGGCTGAGCGCGTCGAGGGAGATCTCGATGCCGGGGGTGATGGCGCCGCCGACGTAGCGGCCCTGCTCGTCCACGACGTCGTACGTCGTCGCGGTGCCGCCGAAGTCGACGACGATCGCCGGGACGGGGTAGTCCGCCGCGGCGGCGAGCGCGTTGATGATCCGGTCGGTGCCGACCTCGCGCGGGTTGTCGACGAGGATCGGGACGCCGGTGCGGATGCCCGGCTCGACGATGACCCGCGGCACGTCAGGGAAGTGCGCGGGCAGCATGTCGCGCCAGGCGTTGAGGACGGCCGGCACGGTCGCGCAGACGGCGATGCCCGTGACCTCGGAGGCGCGGGCGCCGAGCAGTCCGCGGATCAGGACCGCCCACTCGTCGGCGGTGCGGTGCTCGTTGGTCGACACGCGCCAGTCGGCCAGCACCTCGCCGTCGGCGACGAGGCCGAGGACGGTGTGGGCGTTGCCGATGTCGGCCGCGAGCAGGGGCACGGTCAGGCCGTCCGGAAGTCCAGGCCCAGGTCGAAGACGACGACCGAGTGGGTCAGGGCGCCGACGGAGATGAAGTCGACGCCGGTCTCGGCGACCTCGCGGGCGCGCTCGAGGGTGAGCCCCCCGGACGCCTCGAGCGTCGCGCGCGAGCCGGCGGCCTCGTTGATCCGGACCGCCTCGGCCATGTCGGCCGTGCTCATGTTGTCGAGCAGCACCTCGGTGCAGCCGGCGGCGAGGACGGCGCGCAGCTCGTCGAGGTCCATCACCTCGACCTCGACGCGCAGGCCGGGGTGCTTCGCGACGACGGCCTCGTAGGCCGCGACGACGCCACCCGCGGCCACCGCGTGGTTGTCCTTGACCATCGCCCGGTCGACCAGGCTGAACCGGTGGTTGACTCCCCCGCCGCAGCGCACGGCGTACTTCTGCAGCGCGCGCCAGCCCGGCAGCGTCTTGCGGGTGTCGAGGACGCGCGCACGGGTGCCGGCCAGGGCGTCGACCCAGCGCGAGGTCGCCGTGGCGACGCCGGAGAGGTGGGAGGCGAAGTTGAGCGCGGTCCGCTCGGCGGTGAGGACGCCGCGGACCGGTCCGGAGACCGTCAGCACGACGTCGCCCGGCGCGACCCGGGTGCCGTCGGGCACCCGTCCGGTGATCTTCACCGTGTCGCCCAGGGCGTAGGCGAAGGCCAGCTCGGCGATCGCGAGCCCGGCGACGACGCCGGGCTCGCGCGCGGCGAAGTCGGCGACGGCCTCGCCCATGTCGGGCATCGCGTCGCTGGTGACGTCGTCGACGCCGCCGGGCAGGTCCTCCTCGAAGGCGAGCACGACGTGGTCGTAGACCGCACGCGGGTCGAGCCCGGCGTCGGCGATCTCGGCGAGGAGCGCGTCCGGCAGGTCGTCGTACGGCGTCCGGGCGATCACGCGAGACCTCCGTCGGTGGCGGGCGCGGGCGCGAAGGTGACGGTGGTGGCGCCGTCGTCCATCCGGACGTCGAAGTGCCCGGCCCAGTGGGCGTCGTCGCGCTCGGGGAAGTCCTCGCGCCAGTGCGAGCCGCGGGTCTCCTGGCGCAGCGCGGCGGCGTCGGCGAGGGCGGCGCTGATGGTGAGCAGGTTGGTCGCCTCCCACGAGGCCTGGTCGACGGTCTCGGCGGCGTGCCCGGCGAGCTTGTCGAGGACGACGCCGGCCTCGGCCAGCCCGGGCGCCGAGCGCAGCACGCCGACCCGCGAGCTCATCGTCTCCTGCAGCTCGCGACGCACGTCACCCGCCACCAGCCCCGCCGTACGACGGTCGGCGCCGGGCTCGCGCCAGGCCGGGAGCTCGGCGGGCAGCACCTCGGCGATCCGCCGCGAGAACACCAGGCCCTCGAGCAGCGAGTTGGAGGCGAGCCGGTTCGCGCCGTGGACGCCGGAGCAGGCGACCTCGCCGGTGGCGTAGAGCCCGGGCAGGTCGGTGCGGCCGAGCAGGTCGGTGCGCACGCCGCCGGAGGCGTAGTGGCAGGCCGGCGCGACCGGGATCAGCTGGGTGACCGGGTCGATGCCGTAGGAGCGGGCGGTGGCGAGGATCGTCGGGAAACGGCGCTCCCAGAACTCCGCCCCGAGGTGCCGCGCGTCGAGCCACATGTGGGGGCGCCCGGTCTCGAGCATCCGCTTCATGATCGTCTTGGCGACGACGTCGCGCGGCGCCAGGTCGGCGAGCTCGTGAACGCCCTGCATGATCCGGTTGCCGTCGTCGTCGACGAGGAAGGCGCCCTCGCCGCGCACCGCCTCGGAGATGAGCGGCTGCTGGCCGCGCGACTCCGGGCCGAGGTACATCACGGTCGGGTGGAACTGCACGAACTCGAGGTCGCGCAGGGTGGCGCCGGCACGCAGCGCGAGCGCCATGCCGTCGCCGGTGGTGACGGCGGGGTTGGTGGTCTGGGAGAACACCTGGCCGAGGCCGCCGCTGGCCAGCACGACCGCCCGGCAGCGGACGGCGCCGACGCCGTCGCGCTCGCCCTCGCCGATCACGTGCAGGGTCAGCCCGGCCACGCCCGTCGTCCCGGTCTCGTCGGGGCCGAGCAGCAGGTCGACGGCCAGCGCGTGCTGGATGACCTCGATGTCGGGGGCCGCCTCGATGGCGGCGATGAGCGCCCGCTGGATCTCGGCGCCGGTGGCGTCACCGCCGGCGTGCGCGATCCGGTCGCGGTGGTGGCCACCCTCGCGGGTCAGCGACAGCTCGCCGTCGGCGGTGTGGTCGAAGTTGGTGCCGAGCGCGATCAGCTCGCGCACCGCCTCGGGGCCCTCGTTGACGAGCACCCGGACGGCGTCCCGATCGCAGGCCCCCGCGCCGGCGACGAGCGTGTCGGCCTCGTGCTGCTCGGGGGTGTCCCCGGGACCGAGTGCCGCCGCAATGCCGCCCTGGGCCCACTGGGTGGAGCCGGCGTTGAGGACGTCCTTGGTGACGACCAGGATCTTGTCGACCTGGCCGCGCAGCCGGAGCGCGGCGGTCAGTCCGGCGATGCCGGAGCCGACGATGACGACGTCGGCGCGCGTGGTCCAACCCGGGTCCGGCGCGGTGAGGCGCCCGGGGAGGCGCAGCTGTTCAGGCATCCCAGCAGGCTACTGCTCGCCGGGCTCAGTGCGTCGCGGTGACGTCGCCGCGGGACAGGCTCGGGTCGCCGAAGGTCTCGGCGGGGTCGAAGCCGGTCGCCATGATCTTGTTGCCGGCGTCGACGAAGACGACGTGCGGCTGGAAGGCCTTGGCCTCCTCGGTCGTCATCTGGCCGTAGCCGATCAGGATGACCAGGTCGCCGGGGTGGACGAGCCGGGCGGCGGCGCCGTTGATGCCGATCACGCCGCTGCCGCGCTCGCCGGCGATGGTGTAGGTCTCGATCCGGGCGCCGTTGGTGATGTCGACGATGTGCACGAGCTCGCCGGCCAGCAGGTCGGCGGCGTCGAGCAGGTCCTCGTCGACGGTGACCGAGCCGACGTAGTGCAGGTCCGCCTGGGTCACGGTGGCCCGGTGGATCTTGCTCTTCATCATGGTGCGCAGCATGGTGATCTCCCTAGGGGTTCAGAACTGCAGAGGCATGTTGTCGATGAGGCGGGTGGAGCCGACCCGCGCGGCGACGAGGACCCGGCCCTCGGAGCCGGCCTCGGGGTAGTCCGGCAGCTCGCCGAGCCCGGTCGTGGTCAGCGCCAGGTAGTCGAGCTCGACGCCGGGCTCGCTCTTGATGACCGACATCGCGGCCCACCGCGCCGCCGGGACGCCGTACGACGCCCGCTCCTGCGCGGCCCGCAGCGCCCGGCTGAGCACGACGGCCTGCTGCCGCTGCTCGGCGTCGAGGTAGCGGTTGCGGCTCGACCGGGCGAGCCCGTCGGGCTCGCGGTCGGTCGGGGCGCCGACGACGTCGATGCCCAGGCACAGGTCGGCGACCATCCGGCGGATGAGCGCGAGCTGCTGGTAGTCCTTCTCGCCGAAGACCGCGACGTCGGGGCGGACCAGGCCGAACAGCTTGGCGACGACGGTCAGCACGCCCCGGAAGTGACCGGGTCGGCTCGCTCCTTCGAACAGGTCGGCGAGCGGCCCGGGCTGGACCGTGACCGCCTCGGAGACGACGCCCTCGTGGGGGACGCCGTCGGGGTACATCTCGGCCACCGTCGGCGCGAACACCACGTCGACGCCCTCGGTGGCGGCGATCGCGACGTCGGCGTCGAAGGTGCGCGGGTAGCGGTCGAGGTCCTCGCCGGGCCCGAACTGCAGCGGGTTGACGAAGATCGAGAGCACCACGGTGCCGTCGGCGCCGGCCCGCTCGCGGGCGATCCGGAGCAGCGACGCATGGCCCTCGTGGAGCGCGCCCATGGTCGGCACGAAGACGACCGGGCCGGTCCCGCGCAGGCCGGCGAGATCGCCCCGGCTGCGCACGACGTCCGGGGTGGTCAGCGTGGTCACGCGCTCTCCACCCGCGGGTGGTGCACGAAGCGGCGCTCGCCGTAGGCGTTGAGGACGGTGGCGATCGACTGCGCGCGGATCGGCAGCAGCCGGCCGTCGGTGACCGCGCGGTCGAGCGTGGCCCACGCCAGGGCGACGTACGACGGGACGGTGTCGGGTGCCTTCGCCGCGATGTCCGCGAGGTGCGCCGCGACGGTCTGGACGTCGCCGCGCACGATCGGCCCGGTGAGCGCGGCGTCGCCGTGGTCGAGCGCGTTGTCGAGGGCGGCGTCGAGCAGGGGGCGCAGCGTCCCGGCCGGGTCGTCGACACCGGCCGCCGCGAGCAGGCCCATCGCCTCGCTGACCAGCGTCACCAGGTGGTTCGCGCCGTGCGCGAGACCTGCGTGGTAGAGCGTGCGCATCTCCTCGGGCACCCACGTGGGGCGGCCGCCGAGGTCGGCGACGAGCGCCTCCGCGACCTCGCGCTCGGCCGGACCGGCGGTGAGGCCGAACACGCAGCCGTGCAGCCGCTCGAGGTCGACCGCCGTCCCGGTGAAGGTCATGGCGGGGTGCAGCGCGATCACCCGGGCGCCCACGGCGGCAGCCGGCGCGAGGACGGCCAGGCCGTGGCGGCCGGAGGTGTGCGCGACGTACTGGCCGGCGTGGAGGGCACCGCTGTCGGCGAGCACCTTCACGACGTTGGGGAGCATGTCGTCCGGCACGGTCAGGAGCAGGAGCTCGGACTCGCGCGCGACGTCGCTCGGCTTGCGGAGCGGGACGCCCGGCAGCAGGTCGGCAGCGCGACGCCGGGAGGCGTCGGACTCGCCCGCGGCGGCGACGACGGTGTGGCCGGCCGCCTGGAGACCGGCAGCCAGGACGGCGCCGACGCGACCCGCGCCGACCACGCCCACCCGAAGAGTGAGGGACATTCGTGAACCTTTCGTTCCCGTCCCTCCGACCACTCCCGCCCGTGCGGTGGGAGCCGGTGTGGGTACCGGACGTTGTGCTCAGTGCTGTCGTCCCGGGGTTCCGGGACGGGGTCAACGGTACGCCGGGGCCGGGGCACCGGGAAACGGGTGCGACAGGTGGGCTGGATCACACGCGTTCGGCTGCCACTGCGGGGCGCGGTGAGCGCACCCGTAGGGTGCGGCCATGCCTGTCTTCTTCAAGGACGACAAGAAGGTCCTCTTCATCCACGTGCCCAAGGTCGGCGGGACCACGATGGAGCGGATGTTCCGGGCATCGGGATGGCAGATGCGCTTCCATGCGACGAGCACCACCGAGCCGAACGTGCGTCCCCTCCGGCGCTGCACGCCGCAGCACTACCACGGGGCGCTTCTCCGCGAGGTCTTCAACCTCCAGCGGATCGATCTGACCTTCATGCTCGTGCGCGAGCCGCTCGCTCGCTTTCGCTCCGAGTACGTGATGCGCAATGCCGACAACCCGCGCGTGGACGCGGCCTCGGTCGAGGCGTGGGCCGACCGCGTGCTCAAGGTGTACGAGGTCAATCCCTACGTGCGCGACAACCACATCCGACCCCAGCACGAGTTCGCTGTCGAAGGCACCGTCGTCCATCGCCTCGAGGACGGCTTGGACGTCGCCGCGGACGACATCGCGCGGCGGCTGGGCACGCCCCTGCGGCGCGACGTCGAGCGCGGTCAGGTCAGCCACGACAAGGCCGGCGTGCCGAGCAGCGCGGTGGAGATCTCGCCCGCGCTGGAGGAGCGACTCCGCGAGTTCTACGCCGAGGACTTCCGCACGTTCGGCTACTGAGCCGCCCCGTCGAGGCCGGCGAGGACACCCCGCAGGGCAGCTCCCTCACGCTCCTCGTCGTACCACCAGTCGGCGCGGATGCCGCGGCCCTCGTCTGACTGGCACACGATGCTGTCGATCCGGTGCCGGCGAATCGCCGCCATGAGGAATTCGTTGCGGGGGCCGTAGGCCATCGAACCGACTTGGATCACCCGCTTGGGCTCGGCCACGAAGGCGATCTGGAACATACCGCTGCCGGAGAACCCCGCGATCACCTCGGCCGCACGGAACATCTCGACCTGCTCGCCGAGCGAGTAGTCCTCCGGGTAGACGATCTCGAAGTCGTGCTCGGCGAACACGGCCTCGACATCGGCTCCGTTGAGACAGGCACGCTTGACCTCACGCCGGGAGACGAAGATCCGCTCCGGCCAGTCCCGGGGAGCCACCTGCGCAGCGAGCCGGTCTCCGACCTGTTGCCAGATCTCGGCGATCTGCGAGTGCACGTACTGCGGGTTGCTGAACATCGGCGTGCCGGTGATCAACCGGTCGACCAGGACCGGCCCGTCGATGACCACGATGCGCTCCCGCGGGATGCCGCAGGCCTCGTAGAGCGCGAGCTCGTACTCGAGCGGCCTCGGCCGTTTCCTGTTGGCGCCCAGGAGCACTCGGGCATCCGGGTCGAGCGCCAGCACCTCGGGCCAGGCCCACACGCGGGAGAGAGACTCCGTCATCAGGTGGCCGAAGTGACCGCGAGCCTCGTTGTCGAGGTGGAAGTAGGTGCCCTCCAGGCGCGGCGGATCGGGGGGCACCGGACGCACCGGCACGGCGAAGTCGCGGGCGAGGTCGACCGTGAGCTTGTTGCGGAGGACCTCGTTGCGATGGTGTCGGTAGGTGTCGGGCAGGATCAGGTGACCGTCGAGCACGACCTGGTACGGCTCGACGACGACGTCGCGGTAGTCGCGCAGGCTGAGCTCGACAGCATCGATCGGACGGCCCTCGTGGTGAGGGCGCGGCTCAGGCAGCTCGACGAACTCGGGTGGCTCCGGCGCCATACCGGGCCGTACGGAGAGCAGCCGGTGGCGCGTGGACGCCCGCCGGAGGTAGTCGTCGAAGTCGGCCTCACGCATCTTGACGTGGACGTCGGGCAGGTCGTGGCGCACCACCAGGTGACCATCAACGGCCTCGGTCCGCACGTGGGACCGGATCGCTCGCAGTCGCGCTTCGGCGAGAGGGAGGTCGACGACTCGCAGCTCGGCCTCGGGTCGGGCGGCGGCGTCCTGGAGGAGCCTGCCGAGCGGCCCCGGCGTGGCACCGAGCTCCGGTGCGCCCCCCGGGACGACGTACGCACCGCCTGCACGCAGGTGGTAGAAGGTCGCTCCGAAGCGGCGCTTCCGGTTCGGGACCTCGTCCTCGTCGACGATGAAGTCGAAGGGACCCTGGGCCGTCAGGGTGAACCGGCGCTCGGCACGATCGAGCGGCGCCTCGACCAGGTCGAGGCCGGGGATCAGCCGGTGGAGCTCGGAGGCGAGCCCATCGGCCGCTGGCAGCAGCACGGCGCCTCGCACGTTCGCCTTGCCGGTGACCGAGCGGGCCACCACAGTGGCGAGCGCCGTGACCTGACGTCGTCGTCTCGCCCTGATCCACCGCACCGGACGGATGATAGCCGGGCGAGTCCGAACGGCATTCAACGATCGCGCCCGAGGCGACGGCGGAGGCGACCAGCAAGATTCCGCACTCCCGAGCGCTGGCGCGCCGGCTCTGTCGCCGGCACGGACTCCCACTGCTCGACGACGGCGTGGTGGCGCGACCAGAGCGCCTTCTCGATCGGTCCTCCGTCGACGCGCGGCTTCGGACCACCCCGAACTCCGCTCAGCTTGCTGACCACGCCGGCCACCAGTGCCGCGGCGACGGCCGGGTCGATCGTGGTGACGGGAGTGTTGTCGCCCGTCGGCGGCGCGAGCGCCGGATCGGACAGCAGTCCCAGGTCCCCCACGATCGTCGCCCCCGACGCTGCGATCCGGTCGGCCATCGAAGCCCCGATGGCGAGCGCCTGATCGACCGCCCACGCCGGGGTGAGGACGCGCTCCGCGTCCGGTTCCGGCGGGACGGCTTGAAGACCACGTGCCGCTCCGAAGCGAACGAACCGCGTGTGATCGGCCAGGTCGAACTGCGGGCCGGTCGTTCGCCGTACGAGCGCCTGGACGAGCTGCGTCTCGGGGAACGTGAGCGAACGGTTGGAGCGGTCCGCAGGCGTCTGGAGCAGGCCGGCCGGCACACCGATCAGCTGTTCGAAGACTCGCGGCAGCCCGTCGTGGTCCCGGTCGTCGACGACGACGACCGTCACGCGCTCGGGTCCGACAAGGTCGACCCAGCGCTCGACCAGGCGGTCGTGCCGGTGCCGTCGCCAGAAGGTCGGGGTGAGCCGGCCACCCTCCGGATGGTCGAGGATGTCGCGCAGCCACTCGTCGTAGGGCGGGATGCTGATGTTCTGGCTGAACTGCTGCCACTGGGACCCGAGCAGCCGGGCGATCGGCCGGAGCGTGATGAGGACCTGGGTCGCGGGACCGAGTGCGTCCAGCACGGCACGCGCACCCTCGTCGGTCGCCTCGCAGTAGACCTCGCTGCTGACGATGCCGATCCGCGGCCGGACGCTGCGCAGCTCGGCGACGATCGCCTCCCAGACCGCTTGCTGCTCGGCGAAGTCCTGGCCGGGCTCGACCCGACCGACCGCGATCGCCATCGCGGCGCCCATCTCGTGCGCTCGCTCGCCGGGATAGCGCACCCCGTGTCGGGCGAGTGCCTCGCGTGCCTCCCACAGGGCTCCCTGCATGGCCGTCGTGCCGGTCTTGTAGGGACCGATATGGAGCAGCGTCGTGCCGTCGGCAAGCCTCACCGGACCACCTCGGCAGGTCGTTCGCGCTGCCCGATCATGGCCTCGACCGCAGCATCGGCGATGACGTCGATGGGGATCCGTCCCTGCACGGCCGACACCGGCCAGAGCAGGGCGTCGCGTGGGCCGCTGAGGGTCAGCCCGGCATCCTCGAAGGTGGTGAGTGCCGCGCGGCCCGCGGCACGGAGTGCGAGGGCGAGGTCGTCGGAGACGTCAGGATCGGCATCGAGCGATCGGGAGAGGCACGCGGTCGCGTCTGCGGTCGCATCGGCAGCGGTCGCCCAGCCCGAGACGGCCTGCACCTCGACCTGCTCGAGCAGCGCATCGACGAAGGCGCTGACTGCGCGCTGCCCGCCCGGAGTCGGTGGGACCGGCACCGGGTCCGCACGGCGATAGCGGGCGGCGGCACCGGCATCGAACGGCGGCCAGCGGTGTCCACGAGCAAGTGTGACCAGCTCGGCCAACGCGCGGGGCGTGCTCAGCGACAACGCGAGATGGACACTGCCCGGCTGCTGTGCGGCGAGGGCGCGCACCTCGGCCGCCCAGGCCTCGATCGCGGCGACGGTCGGCTCCGCGAGCAGCTCGGTGATCTGGCCCAGCACCAGGAGGGTGCGCTGCCCATCCCAGGGGAGGTCGTCGCGCCGCACCTCGACCACCCCCGGCTCGCGCACGACGCCGGGCTCGTCCGACGCGACGTCGTCCCACCAGGCGTCGGTCGCGAAGACGTTGGCACCCGCACGGGGCGCGGGGATCAGCAGCGTGCTCATCGTCGTCCTCCTCCAGGCAGTCGGCGCCGGAGCCGCGTGCCGAGCTCACGGACGAGGCGCCGGCCGTCGTACGTCGTCAGGTCGGCCGGCCGGGTGGCTGCCGGAACACGCGCAGCCTCGCGGAGCCCGGCGTCGAAGACGAGGTCCATCAGCCGGCCGGCGGACTCGGTGCTGACGCGCTCCGGCGGCGCCACCTCCTCGGCGAAGGCCGCAGGGTCGACGAGAAGCCCTCCCAGGTCACCGACCACGGTCGCAGCGGTCGCGGAGACAGCATCGATCCACCGTGCGGCGTACTCGTTGGCGCGTTCGGCGATCCAACGCGGGGCACGGATCGGATACGGCGTGGTGTGCCGGGCGAGCTGGCGCAGCGGTTCGCGCGCGCCGGTGTTGATCGCGCGCATCCAGGTCGGATGATCGCCGTCACGCTCGGTGTAGGTGCGATTGAAGGCGCGCAGGGTCTCCGCTTCGGGGTAGGGCAGCGACTCGTTGCCCTCCTCGGTCGGGCGCAGCAGGCCGTTCGGGACGCCCATCAGCGCCTCGAACGCGCGCAGGTTGCGCGAGCGGTCGGCAACCGGGGCGAGGAGCACGACCCGGTGCTCGCCGAACACGTCGCCCCACTCACGAACGATTCGCTCGACGTTGAACCGCTGCAGCGGTGCCATCACCCGGCGCGGAGGGCCGGTGAGCTCTCCCGACGCGGACACCTCGGCGAACTGCGCGGCCGCCCACTCCTCCAGCGAACGGATGCCGCGGCGCCGCAGCGCCTGCTGCCACTGCGAGACCAGGAGCGGGGCGAGCGGGCGGAGCGTGACCACCACGTGCGCGTCGCCGCCCAGCTGCTCGGCGAGGTAGGCGATCCGGTCGTCGGGCGCCTGGCAGAGCGACTCGCTCGACCAGAAGGTGCACCGGGCCGCCGACGTCCGGAAATCGGCGGCCAGCTCGGTCCAGCGGCCCTGCCAGTGGTCGCCCCAGAACTCGGCGAGGCTGCCGGCGGCGACCTGGCCGACGCGCATCTCGTGAGCGTCCCGGCTCACGTTGTGGGCACCGAGCCGCTCGAGCTCGGGACGCGCCCGGTCGAGGGCCTGCTGGAGTGCCGTCGTCCCGGTCTTGGGGAGACCGATGTGCAGGAACCGCCCCCCGTCCGGGAGCGGGTCGGGGAGGTCGACGACGCGGGTCACGCAGGTCAGCTCCTTCGCGTCTCGGGGTCGTTCGGATCGTAGTCCGCGCCCGGTCCGAAGAACGCCGCGACCACCCGCTCGGCGGCGTGACCGTCCTGCCAGCGGTTGAACCTCGCGTTGAACGCCTCGATCTCGTCCGCGTGCCGCGCCTGCAGGCCGGGGACGTCGCGGAGCAGGGCGACGACCTCGTCGGCGGTGTCGACGAGGGGGCCGGGTGCCGAGGAGGGGAAGTCGTAGAGGAAGCCCCGCACCCCGCCGACGTACGACGCGAGGTCGGGCACCAGGAAGACCATCGGGCGCCCGGTGAGGGCGAAGTCGAAGCGCATCGACGAGTAGTCGAGGACGGCGACGTCGGAGGCGAGGAGCAGGTCGTTGATCTCCGGGTAGTCGGTGACGTCGAGGACCCGGGCGTCCGCGCCGTCGGCCGAGCGGCCGGCGGCGTGGAAGCGGTGGCCGCGCATGAGGAGGACGTAGTCGGGGCCGAGGGCGCGGGCGGCCGACTCGAGGTCGAGGTGCTGGACGAGCTCGGCGTTGCCCCACGCGCTCGCCATGTCGTCGCGCCACGTCGGGGCGTAGAGGACGGCGGTCTGGCCGGGCCGGATGCCGAGGCGGCGGCGGGTGTCGTCGCGGATCGCGTCAGCACGGTCGGACACGAGGACGTCGTCGCGCGGGTAGCCCTTGCTGTGGATCGGCCCGTCGTAGGCGTACTCCTCGCGGTAGTGCACGTCCATCTCGGGCGAGGGGGTGAGGATCAGGTCCCACTCCCCCGACGTGCGCTCGAGCTCCAGCGCGATCCGGCTCGGCGGCCAGTGCTTGGCGCGCCACATCCGCAGGCCCATCGACTTGGCCGGGTAGCCGTGGAAGGTCTGCAGCAGCCGCTGGCCCGGGCGGCGGTCGTACCAGCGCGGCGGGTCGACGTTCATGCACAGGTCGGCCGCAGCGGCCATCACGCGGTGGTACTCGCGGCTCATCACGACCACGGGGATCGTGCCCTCGGGGGCGGTCGCGGGCGCGCCGAGGACGCCCCAGTAGACGGTCGCGTCGGGGCGGACCCGGCGCAGCTCGTGGTAGATCGCGAGCTGGCTGTCGGTGGCCGACGAGCCGCCGTACACCTGGAAGTAGACCGAGCCGGGCTCCAGGGGGATGTCGCCCTCGCGGGCCCAGGTCTCGAGCTGGGTCTGGACGTACGGCGTCCGGTCGCCGGGCTCGAGCGGACGGGTGAGCTCGATGTCGAAGCCGCGGCCGACGCGGAGCAGCTCGACGGCGTACGACGCACCGGGGCCCGATGTGAACGTGTGCAGCCGCTCGACGGTGCCCTCGGCGAGGAAGGCGCGCTGCTCGGCCGGCCGGCCCGGCGTCCGGACGACGAGGCGGTAGCGGCCGTGCGGGATCGGGGTGGCGCCGAGGCCCCACGGGTCGTGGCGCAGGTCGAAGGCGACGGTGAGCGCGCCGGGGGTGCCGCCGATCTCGCCGGCGAGCGTGACCTTGGGCCCGGCCAGCTCGATGGTCGCGCCGGCCGGGGCGCTCGCGGCGAGCCAGTGCGCGCGGACGGTGAGCGTGAGCGCGTCGAGCTCGACGGCGTCGACGGCGAGGGCGCGCTCGGCCTCCCAGAGCTCGACCCGCCCGGCGGAGCCGCGCGTGACGACCAGCTCGCCCTCGCCGGCAGCGAGCCAGAGCGCGTCGGGTGCCGCGGCGGGCCAGGCGACGGGGCGCTCGCTGCCGTCGGGGCCGAGCGCGTGAAGGACCCAGCGGCGGCGACCGGGGACGGGCGCCGGCAGGGTGAGCGCGAACGAGCCGTCGGGCGCGACGTCGGCGCGGGCCTCGGCCCCGTCGAGGGTCGCCCGGACGGCGGCCGCGCCGGCGACGGTGCCGGTGACCGTCCGGCCGGCGACCGCGAGGTCGCCCAGCCGCGGCTGCTCGTCGACGGCGACGACGACCGTGGCCGGGGTCGCGCGCGGGTCGACCCGGACGGTGGTGCCCGCGGCCACGGCGGGGCGCGGGGCGAACCGGTGGTCGTCATCGCGGTCGGCCGCGATGTGGTCGGCAGCGAGGACGGCGAGCCCGGTGCGGGTCACGCCCGCGACGGTCATCGTGAGCTCGAGGTTCCAGGAGCCGGTCGCCAGGGCCGAGGCGTCGACCGTCGCGAGCACACCGCCCCACGAGTAGTCCTGGTGGCGGCGCCCGGCGAGGTTGCCCCGCCAGTCGCGGACCTGCTCGACGGCGAGGTCGACCCGCGCGCCGTCGGGGCCGACCAGCGCGCACGCCACCTCGGGGAAGCCGTCCAGGTGGACGTTGTCGATCGCGCCGCAGACCAGGAGCGTGAGCGTCTCGGGGCCGGCCCAGCGCACCTCGCGGACGACCGCCCGCAGCAGCGTCTCGTCGGGGGCGAGCGCGAGCAGCTCGGGCGGGAGGTCCAGGTCGCCGAGCAGCGGCAGACGCGCCCAGACCCGGCCGTCGCGGACCTCGGTCGGGTGGTCGCCGTACGCGAAGAGGCGGGCGGTGACGAACCGCTCCAGGACGGCGCGCTCGTCGTTGCGGGTGAGCCAGAGCTTGACCCGGGACTCGACCGACAGCGAGGCGACGACCTCCGGGCCGGCGTCGTCGAGCCAGCGGCGGACGTGGTCGCGCAGCGTCGTCCACTGCCGCTCGTCGGCGCGCTCGGCGCTGGCCAGCAGCGGCTGCACGGCGGCGTCGAGGACACCCCACAGCCACCAGTCCCGGACGGCCGGGAGGCCGAGCGCCTCGACCTCGCGCCAGGTGCCCTCCTGGACCTCGATCCAGCCGTCGAGCCGGCTGAGCACGTCCGGGGTGGCGCCGACGGCGGCGCCGTCGCGGCGCCCGGTCGGGAGATAGGTGACGTGGGTGAGCAGGTCGAAGGCCTCCGCCGAGCGCAGCAGCCCGAGCGCGACGTCGGCGCCGCTGGGGAGCCGGTCGGTGAACCCGGCGCCCGCGGTGCGCCACAGCGCGCGGGTGAAGAGCTTGTTGCCGAGGCCGAGGTCGGTGACCGCGATCGGCGTCGCGCCCAGCGTGGTGCCGCGGACCTCCGCGCGGTGCGCGGCGGCGAACGGCGAGTCCGCGATCCAGCCGATCACGTCGGGCTCGCCCATCAGCCCGACGACGAGCGGCGAGCCGGAGGCCTCGTGCGCCGCGACGAGCCTCTCGACGGCGGGCAGCGGGAGGTCGTCCCCGGCACCCACGACCAGCACCAGCTCGGCGCGCGCGGAGCGGACGCCGTCGTTGCGCGCGGCGGCCAGCCCGGTCGCCGTACGGCGCCGGACCCGGATCCGCCAGTCCGCCGCGGCCTCCTGCCGCACGATCGCGCGCACCCGGTCGCTGCGGCCGTAGGGCAGCACGAGCACGTCGAGGTTGCGGTGGGTCTGGGCCCGCAGCGCCGCGAAGAAGGGGGCGATCCGGGTCGTCTCGTCGTCGCTGACCGGGACGACGACCGTCACCATCGGCCCGGAGTAGTCGCGGCGCAGCCGGCGGGTGAGCCGGCCGACGGGTCCGCGCATCCGCTGGGGGCCGGACTTGGCGATGCGGACCAGCGCCTGCTGGGCCCGGACGCGGGCGTGGGCCACGGATGGTTCCTTCGGTCGGCGGACGGACCTGCCGATCGTATCGGGGCGCTAGGCCTCGTGCGGACGCAGCGCGAGCGCCGCGGGGTCGATGCTCGTCGTGTCGAGCCCCGGGACGTCGAGCCGCCCGTCGGCCCGCGCGATCGGCCGCCCCCCGAGGCTCGCGAGGTGGCTCATCACCAGCGCCGCGTCGGCCCGCCGGTCGTGCGTGACCAGCCACCCGGTGAGCCGGTGCGCGGGACCGAGCCCGCTGCGCACGAGCGCGTCGTCCCCCCACAGGCCCTGGACCATCGCGACGAGCAGTGCCCACCACTCGTCGGTGGCGCCGGGGACGAGGAGGAAATAGCGCCACATGTCGCCAGGCAGCACCTGGGTGCGGAAGACCTCCTGGAGCGCCGGCGAGCCGAGCGCACGGGTGCTGTCGAGCGCCATCTGCTTGGTGCGCCAGCGGTCGCGCAGGTCGGCGACCGTCGCGCGCTGCTCGGTGATCGCGCTGCCGTCGCCGCGGATCCGCCAGTGGTAGACGATGTCGTCGAGGACGGCGACCCGCTCGGCCCGCAGGTACGCCTCCGTCGTGGCCGGCTGGTCCTCGTACCGGATCCGCTCCGGCCAGGTCAGCCGCGCGGCGTCCCAGAACTCCCGGCGGAACAGCTTGTTCCACGCGAAGACATCGCCGAGCAGCTCGGGACGCTCCTCGATCGAGCCGACATAGGGGGCGTGCATGCCGTCCATCCACGGCAGCCGGATCTCCCGCTCGGCGCCGAGGTCGCCCTCGAGCCGCAGGATGTTGCCGACAGCGAAGTCGGCGTCCCCCTTGCGGACGGCGGCGACGAGCCGGGCGTAGGCGTCGGGCGGGATGGTGTCGTCGGAGTCGGCGAAGGTCAGGTAGTCGCCCCGGGCCTCGGCGACACCCACGTTGCGCGCCGCGCCGAGCCCGCCGTTGGCGACGTGCAGGACCCGCACCCGGTCGTCGCGCTCGGCGTACCGGTCGGCGATCGCGCCGGACTCGTCGGTCGAGCCGTCGTCCACGACGACGACGTCGAGCGCGCGGTGGCGCTGGGCGAGGATGCTGTCGAGGCAGGCAGGCAGGTAGGCCGCGACGTCGTACACGGGGACGACGACGCTGACGAGCGGCCGGCGACGCGAGAACATCGCGCCGAACCTACCGGACAGCGCCCGCCGCCGAGGCGGGGTAACACGCTGTCCACCGCACTGGTCGGCGGTTGTCGTCGCAAAACCCCCGCTGCAACGGCGTGGAAGCAATGACAACCGGCGCGAAGCGCGGTGGACAGCGTGTTACAGCGGCGGACGTCGCGGACCCCTGCAGGCGGTCGCACCGGCCCCCGGCCCGGACAAGTAGCCTCCTGCCATGACCGGCGGCGCTTCCACCCTGGCCGCCGCGGTGCGCCGCCGCGCGGCGCGGCTCAAGCAGGCCTCGGGCCTGGCCCGGCCGACGCTGAGCGTGGTCGTGGCCGCCCTCGACTCCGCCGAGCACATCGCCGCCTGCCTCGAGTCGCTGCGCCGCCAGGAGGTGCCCGACACCGAGATCCTCGTCGTCGACCTCGGCAGCAGCGACCGGACGCGCGAGATCGTCGCCGAGCACCGGGCCGAGGACGGCCGGGTCCGGCTGCTCACCACGACCGGTGACCGCGGCCGGGCGCGTGACCACGGGGCGAGCGCGGCGCGCGGGCGCTACCTGGCGTTCGTCGACGCCGACGACGCGGTGACCCGGCACGGGCTGCGGTTCGCGGTCGAGGCGCTGCGGGAGTCGGGGGCGTCGTACGCGGTGGCGGCGGAGCGTCCGCAGCGGCGCGGACGGGTGCTGCCGGTGAGCGACGACATGCGGCGGCTGCACGACGCGCGCCGCCGGCTGTCCGGCGACGCCCGGGTCGAGGCGGCGCTGCACGGCTCGGCGACGCGGTCCGTCTTCGACCGCGAGTGGTACGCCCCCGCCGGGCTCGCGTTCGGTGCCGGGCGCGCCGTCGACGCGGCCCACGCGGCACGCGCGGCGTACGCCGCCGAAGCGGTCGAGTGGCTCCCCCACGTGCTCGCCCTGCGGCGGACCGACGACGACCGGAGCGTGCTCACCCGCGCCTCGGTGACCGAGGTCGCGGCCGACGTCGCGACGGCGGTCACCCTGCTCGGCACCGACGGGCCGCGGCGCGCGGCGGTCGCGCTGGGCCACGACCTGCTCGGGTTCCTGCCGGGGCTGTGGCCCGCCGATCCGGCGGTGTGGACGGCGGTCCGGGCCGCGGTGGCCCCGCTGGTCGCCGAGGCGGGTGCGGCCGCGGAGCCCGAGGTGCCGTCGTGGGCGAAGGTCCTGCACGGGCTGCTCGTCGCCGGCGACGCCGCCGGCGCGAACCGCTTCCTCGAGGGCGTCCGGCGGAGCGCGCGGCAGTACCCGGTCACCGACGGCACGGTCGACTTCGGTGCCGGCGGCGGCGCCGCACCCGTCCGGCTGGGCGCGGTCGAGACGCTCGTGCGCGCCGAGCTGACCTCCGTCCGGAGCACCGACGGGAGCATCGAGCTCACCGGCTGGGCGTTCGTCGACAACACCGACCTCTCCGGCCCGGACGACGCGCCCGGCATCGAGCTCACGCTCGTCGCGCGCGACGGCCGGCAGGTCACCCTCCCCACCCACCGCCGCGACGAGCCCGAGGCGGACGTCGCGAGCGGGCTGCACCACGCCGACGTCACCCCGTCCGGCTTCGCGGCGCGAGCCGAGATCGGCGAGCTGACCGACGGCACCTGGGACCTCTGGGCGAGCGTCACCCACGGCGCGACCGCCCACCGCGGCCGGGTCGTCGTCCGGCCGCGCACGATGGCCGGCGTCGCCGCGGCGGCGGCGGGTCCGCGCCTCCTCGTCCTCGACCACGACGACCTCGAGCGCGCCGAGCTGCGGGTCAGCACCCCGGCGGCCTGGCTCGGTCCGGCCGCGGTCGACGCCAGCGACGACGGACGGCTGCTCCTCGACCTCGACGCGCGGCTGGCCTGGCTGCGCCGGGCCGGGAGCGACGAGCGGGTCCGGCTGAGCCGGGTCGACGGGCGGTTCGCGGTGCCGCTCGACGAGCTCGGCGGTCCCGGCCGGTTCGAGCTGGTCGTCGCGCACGGCACGCAGGTCCGCCACGTCCACCACCACCCGGACGCGCCGGTCACCGCGCACCTGCGGCCCGACCGGCGCGGGCGGGTGTGCGTCGTCCCGCCGGCGCGGGGGGCGCTCGTGACCGCCGTCCGGCTCAGCGACGACGCGGTCGAGGCCGACCTGCTGATCGACGACCGCCCGCCGGACTGGCGGGTCGCGCTCGTCGACGGCGGCCTCGTCGTCCCCGGCACGCTCACCCCCACCGGCCGCGGGACGGCGACCGTCCGGGTCCCGCTGACCGCGTCCGTCTGGGGCCAGCCGGCGACCTGCCTGCGCGCGGGCCACTACACGCTCTCGCTGGCCAACGCCCGGCATCCCGACTGGTTCGGCGCCGCGCCCTCCCCGGCGACGACCGCCGCGCTCCCCCTGGCCGAGCTGCGCGCGGACTACCGGGTCCGCATCGACGTCGCCCACCCCGACGGCCCCGTCGTCGGCGTCGTCGTCGAGCCGCCCCTGGCCGACGACGAGCGCGGCGAGCGCCGGCAGCGGCTGCTGCGCGAGGCGTGCCGGGTCGAGCGCGCCGAGCAGGACAGCGTGTTCCTGCGCGCGATGTTCGGCGAGCACGCCCACGGCAACGGGCTGGGGCTGCACGACGAGCTGGTCCGCCGCGGCTCGGACCTCACCGTCTACTGGTCGATCGCCGACCGCTCCGTGGTCGTGCCCGAGGGCGGGATCGGCGTCGTCGAGCGCACGAGGGCGTGGCACGAGGCGATCGCGACCTCGCGCTTCCACATGGTCGACGTCCACCAGGTGCGCTGGTTCGAGCGGCCCGCCGGCCAGACGCTGATCCAGACCTTCCACGGCTACCCGTACAAGCTGATGGGCCACGACTGGTGGGAGAAGATGGGCAACGACCCGGCCGAGGTGGGCAGCCTCGACCGTCGTACCCGCGACTGGAGCGTGCTCGTCTCGCCCGCCCGGTATGCCTCACCGCTGCTGAAGAAGGCGTTCCTCGACCCGGCCGGCGCGGACGACGTACCGGTCGACGAGATCGGCTACCCCCGCAACGACGTCCTGCTGCGGCCCGAGGGCGCCGACCTGCGGGCCCGGACCCGCGCGCTGCTCGGCCTCGACGACGACACGGTCGCGGTGCTCTACGCGCCGACCTTCCGCGACTACCTGTCCGCCGACGACCTGACCGCGCGGCGGGTGACCTTCTTCGACCCCGACGAGGCGCTGGCGGCGCTGCCCGACAACCACGTGATCCTGATGCGCGGGCACGCGTTCAACGCGCGGGTGCGCGACGACCGGGTGGCGACCAGTGGGCGGGTGATCGACGTGACCGACCACCCCGACGTCAACCACCTGATCCTGGCCTCGGACGCGGGCGTGCTCGACTACTCGTCGCTGCGCTTCGACTACGCGCTCACCGACAAGCCGATGGTCTTCCTGGTCCCGGACCTCGCGACCTACGACCGCTTCCGCGGCGGGGTCATCCCCTACGCGCCCACCGCGCCCGGCCCGCACGTCGACACGACCGCCGAGGTGGTCGCGTGGCTGCGCGACCTGCCCCGGCTCTCGGCCGAGTTCGCGGAGGCGCGGGCGAGCTTCCGGCGCGACTACGCCGAGCTGGACGACGGGTACGCCGCGGCGCGCCTCGTCGACCGGTGGCTCACTCCCCCGAGCTGAACGGGTCGTCGCGGCGTACGTCGTAGACGTGGCCGGACTGCTCGGAGAGCAGCACGTCGACCGACGTGTGCGCGACCGTGAGCGAGTCGAGCAGGGTGCCCGGGGGCTCGTCGCCGAACGCCTTGGTGCGCATCGGCGTCGCCGTCCGCTCGGGGTTGATGCAGTTGACCCGGACGCCGGCCTCGGCCCACTCGTCGGCCAGCGCCTGGGTGAGGTTGACCGTCGCCGCCTTCGCGGACGAGTAGAGGCTGTAGCCGCCGCGACCGCGGGTGTAGGAGCTCGACGTGAAGAGCAGCAGCGAGCCCTGGGTGGCCGCGAGGTGCGGGTAGAACTCCTGGGCGATGAAGATCGGGCCCAGGTAGTTGATCTCGGTGGCGGCGTAGACCGTCTCCTCGGACGTGGTCAGCAGCTCGCCGCGCGGCAGCACCCCGGCCGTGTTGACGACGAAGTCGATCGTGCCGGCCTCGGCGACCGCCGCCTTCGCGGCAGCGGCGACGTCGGCGCGCTTGCCGACGTCGGTGCCGGTGGTGGAGCGGCTGAACGTGAGCACCGTGGCGCCGTACGAGCGGGCGAGCTCGGCGATGTCGGCGCCGATGCCGTAGCTGCCGCCGAAGACCACCATCGTCTTGCCGGCCAGCGCGGCGCGGTAGCCGGCGTCGTCCTTGGCCCGGGGCAGGTCGATGCCGGTGAGCTGGAAGAGCTTGTCGGCGATGAAGACGTCGATCGGCTCGGTGACCTTCATGTTCCGGTCGTCGCCGTGCACCACGATGATCGGCTCACCGGGCAGGTAGCGCAGGACCACGGAGCAGTCGTCGGTCGCCGTGAAGTCCGGGTCGGCCGCGGCCTTCTCGTAGGCCCGGGCCAGGACGTCGAGCCGGAACGCCTGCGGCGTCTGGCCGCGGCGCAGCGAGGCGCGCGGCGGGATGCTGGAGATGGTGTCGTCGGCGGCGACCTCGATGATCGTGTCGGCCGACGGGATGGCGACGTCGACGGCCGGGTGCGTGTCGAGCGCGGTGAAGCACTCGCCGATGATCCGCGGCGTCACGAGCGGGCGGACGGCGTCGTGGAGCAGGATCCGGACCTCGGCGGCGTCGTCGCTGCCGGCGAGGAGGTGGTCGATCGCGCGCTGCGTCGTCGCGTTGCGGGTGTCGCCGCCCTCGAGGATCGCGGTCACCTTCGGGTAGGCGTCACCACGGGTGATGTCGCGGACCGCGTCGGTGTGCCCCGGCGTCATCATGACGAGCACCTCGTCGACGTCCGGGTGGTCGTGCAGCGCGACGAGGGTGTGCTCGAGCAGGGTCTTGCCGGCGACCTTGATGAGCTGCTTGGGGATGTCGAGCCCGACCCGGCTCCCGACACCGCCGGCGAGAAGGACCGCGACGTTCCTGGTCATGGGGCGCAGTCTCCCACGGGGGTACGTCGTGGGCGGAACCGGCGGGCTCCGGGACTCAGCGGCGCGTCACCCGGCGACGGACCCGGCGGGCCACCTCACGGGCGAGGTCACGGCTGCCGTGGGCGGAGAGGTCATCACTCGGCGCGGCGTCGCGCTGTCGGCGTCCCTGGTCGAGCGCGGCTGCGAAGGCGATGTCGATCAGCTGACCTGCGGTCTCGACGCTCACGTTGCCCGGCACCTCGACGCGCTCGGGGAACGCGTCGGGGTCGACGAGCAGGTGGTCGAGGTCGCCGACCACGGTGGCATCCGACTCCCGGACTGCGGTGATCCAGTCGGCCGTGTAGTCGTTGCCGCGCTCAGCCGCCCAGCGTGGCGCGGTGATGCCGTACGGCGTCGCGCGTCCGGCGAGCTCACGCAGCCGGGGGCGGGCGATCGTGCCCATGGCGAACATCCAGGTCGGGTGGTCGCCGCCGCGCGCGGTGTAGGCGTTGTTGAAGGCACGCAGCATCTCCGCCTCCGGGAAGGGCAGCGATGCGTTGTCCATCGCCGGCGGTGCGAGGACCTCCGGAACCCCCATCAACGCCTCGAAGACCCGGAAGTTCCCCCGTCGATCTCCGGGTGCGGGGACGACGAGCACGAGGTTCTCCTCACCGAACGCCGCGCCCCACTCGGCGATGACGCGGCGCAGGCTGAATCGGTGGATCTGCGGCATCGGAAGCGGTGGATCGACGACCACGGTGCCGTCGGGACGGACGGCGTCGAAGTGGCCGGCGAGCCACTCTTCGAGCGGCACCGTGCCTCGGCGGCGCAACACCTCCTGCCACTGCGAGACGAGCAGCGGTGCGAGAGGCCGAAGGGTGAGGACGATTCGGGTGTCGGCACCCAGTCGGTCGGCGAGGTACTGGATCCGCGCGGGACCGGCCTGACTCAGCGACTCGCTCGACCAGAAGGTGCAGCGGGCCTCGGACCCGGCGAAGTCGGCGGCCAGCTCGTCCCACCGGGCAGCATGACGATCGCGGTCCGGCCAGAAGGCCGGCAGCGTACCGGCCGCCGTGAGTGCGGTCTTCATCTCATGCCGACCACGGCCGGCGTTGTGGACACCGAGCTCTTGGAGCCTCCCGCGCGCCTCGTCGAGCGCGGCCTGGAGCGCAGTCGTTCCGGTTTTCGGCATGCCGATGTGGAGGAAGCGCGAACCGTCGGGCAACGCAGTGGGCAGGTCCACCTGGCGCATGCGGGGCTACTCCTTGGCTCGCCGGTCCGGCGAGCCGATGCTACCTGTCGTGCTCAGGCGGGACGACGCGCCTGGGTGCGCGCCTGCGCCTCCAGGGCGTGGATCTGCGAGGTGAGGACGTCGACCTCGGCCTCGAGCTCGGCGACCCGGACGACGGCCTGCCCGGCGCGCTCGTCGGCGTCGGCGAGCCGCTGGGTGAGCCGGTCGGCGGCCCGCTGGGCCTCGTCGGTCAGGTCGCGCTGGTCGGCCAGCTCGCGACGGGCCTCGGCGAGCTCGGAGGCGGCGTCGCCGAGGCGCTTCTCGAGGCGGGCGATGGTGGCGTCGCGCTTGGCGACCTTGCCGGTCATGTCGGCCGCGAACTCGACGTTCTCGGCGGTGCGGGCCTCGGTCAGCTCGGCGTACGCCTGGGCCTGGGCGGCCCGGTCGCGCGCCGCCTCCTGGCGCGAGTCGAGGAGCTCGGAGTGGGAGATCTTGAGGGCGGCCGCGCCGAGCACGACGGCTCCGGCGCCGGCGATCGTGACGAGCACCCAGGAGCCGGTCACGGCAGTGCCCGCGACGGCGAGGGCCGCGAGCGCGATCAGGAGCGCGGCGACCACGATCCGGGTCGACCGCTGACGGCGGCGGTTTCCGGCGGCGCTGGACCTGACAGGGGAAGTCATGACAGCACGCTATGCCGCCGACCGCCCCAGACGTGGTAGACACGCACGTCACATCCGCCCCAACTGCCCCAGCGCCCGCTCGTTCCCGGCGAAGTGGGGAGGTTGCGGGGTCGAGGTGTGCCCAACCGACGCACCTCGTGCCCGCAACCGGCGCACTTCGTCCCCGCAACCCGCGCACCTCGTGCCCGCAACCGGCGCACTTCGGGGAGGGGTCAGGCGGGGGTGGCGTCGTCGTCGTCGCGGACCCGGCAGGCGCGCTCGAGCAGGATGCCGGCGACCATGGCGAGCACGGCGCAGGCGGCGGCGACGAGGGAGCGGACGAGGCGCTCGTCGGCGAGCTCGGCGGGGTCGCCGATCCAGGTGAGGGCGTAGCCGATGTAGCCGCCGCCGACGAGGGCGCCGACGAGGGCGCTGGCCCGGCCGAGCACGAAGCGGTTGACGGCCTGGTGGGCGTCGAGCCGCTCGCGGCGGACGTGGACGGCGCGGTGGGTCACCCACGCGACGTACCCGAGGATGCCGGCCAGGAGGAGCAGCGCGAGGGGCTGCGGCAACGACACCAGCGGCGGTACGACGCCGAGCCGGTCGCAGAGCGGATGGATCGCCGAGCCGAGGGCGAGCCCGATCGCGCCCCACACCACGAGGGTGCGGACGGCGGTGGGCCGCATCTCGCCCGAGGGCTCCGGAGGGCGGTCGTCCTCCTGGTCCCCGCTCACGCGGAACCGGAACCGGAACCGATGCCGCTACCGGTCACTCGAACTCGAGCACCAGGTCGTCGCGCAGCTTGAGGCCGCTGGTGCCGACGGCGTCGACGAGCGCGGCGACGGGACCGCGGTCGAGCAGCTCGGCGTCCGGCTCGAGGTCGAGCCAGGGCTGGAGCACGAAGGCGCGCTGGTGGGCGCGCGGGTGCGGCAGCTGGAGCTCGTCGGTGTCGCTGCGCCGGTCGCCGACGACGACCAGGTCGACGTCGAGCGTGCGCGGCGCGTTCTTGACGGCGCCCCGGGTGCGGTCGAAGGCGTCCTCGATGGCGAGCGCGCGGTCGATCAGCCGGTGCACCGACAGCGTGGTGTCGGCGAGCACGACGGCGTTGAGGAAGCTCTTGGCGTCGGGCGGGCAGTCGACCGGGTCGCTCTCGTAGACCGGGGAGACGCCGGTGACCCACACGTCGGGGGTGTCGGCGAGGGCGTCGACGGCACCCTGAAGGTTCGCGAACCGTTCACCCAGGTTGGAGCCGAGTGCCACCACCATGCGCCGGATCGGTCGCATCTCGCCGGTCAGGGTGTCCGCGTCGATGATGTTCGGATTGGGGGTCTCGGTCATGCTGGGCCCTCTGCCTTCCCGGTTCTGTCTCCCTCGCCCGCTGCCTCGCGACGGCGGGTGATGGTGAGCTGTACGTCGGCGAACGTCGCCTGGATCGGCGCATCCGGCTTGTGGACGGTCACACGCACCCATTCAACACGACTGTCCAACAGGCAGGTGTCCGCGATGCGCTGGGCGAGGGTCTCGATCAGGTCGACCGGGTCCCTCGTCACTGCTGCCGCGACCTGGTCCACGAGGCTTCCGTAGTCGACGGTGTCTTGCAAGTCGTCCGAGGCCGCCGCGGGGGCGGTGTCGACGCCCAGCGTGAGGTCGATCTTGAAGATCTGCCCGTCGCGGCGCTCGTGGTCGAAGACGCCGTGGTGGGCGTAGCACTCGATGCCGAGGATGCTCAGCTCGTCGGTCATTTCCCTCTGCTCTCGTCCGCGGCCCGATCCGCGTCGGGCCCCCACTCTGCCGCAACCGCGAGGGCGTCGCGATGGGCACGCACATCGTGGACGCGCAGGCACCACACCGGGGTTCCCCCCAGGCCGGCCGCCAGCAGCGTCGTCACGGCGATCCCGGCGGCCTCGCGCTCCGCCACGGGACGCGGCCGCCCGCCGGCGTCGGCGAGGAGCCGCCCGAGGAAGGTCTTGCGGCTCGCGCCCACCAGCAGCGGGAAGCCGAGCCCCGCCAGGACGTCGAGCCGGCGCACCAGCTCCCAGTTGTGGTGCGGCTGCTTGGCGAAGCCCAGGCCGGGGTCGAGCACGATCTGCTCGTCGCGCACGCCCGCGGCGCGGATCGCGGCGACCCGCTCGGCCAGCTCGGCGCGCACGCCCGGCACCACGCCGCCGTGCTCGTCGTAGCCGGTGAACTGCTGCATCCGGTCGCTGTGGGCCCGCCAGTGCATCGCGACGTACGTCGCCCCGGTGCTCGCGACCACGTCGAGGATCGCCGGGTCGGCGAGGCCACCGGACACGTCGTTGACGATCCGGGCGCCCGCGGCGACCGCCCGGGCGGCGACCTCGGCGCGCATGGTGTCGACCGAGACCGTCGCGCCGTCGGCGGCGAGCGCCTCGATCACCGGGACGACGCGGTCGAGCTCCTCGGCCAGCAGCGGCCGGGTCGCGCCGGGCCGGGTCGACTCGCCGCCCACGTCGAGGACGTCGGCGCCCTGGGCGAGCAGGTCGCGTCCGTGGGCGATCGCGCGCTCGGGGTCATCGTACCGTCCGCCGTCGGAGAACGAGTCGGGCGTGACGTTGACGATCCCCATGAGGAGCGGGATCGGCGGAGCGGTCATGCGCCGAACGCTATCGGCCGCACGTAGTGTCGTCGTAGCCCAACCCCAGGAGGAGCCATGTCCGTGCTGAAGTCAGCCGCGACGCGTGCGGTCAAGCCGCTGGTGAGCGACCAGGTGTGGCAGCGCCTGCGCCGGATCGGCGGCGGCACCACGGAGGCGCCGGGCACCGCGGGGCAGGGTCCCCGGTTCGCCGAGATGGACCTGACCGCCATCGCCCGGCACTTCAAGACCGACAAGGCCGGCACCCACCACTACACGCAGCACTACGAGCGGCACCTGAAGCACCTGCGCGGCGAGGCGTTCACGCTGCTCGAGATCGGCATCGGCGGCTACGCCCGCGAGCGCCAGGGCGGCCGCTCGCTGCGGATGTGGAAGCACTTCTTCCCGAAGGCGCAGGTCGTGGGCCTCGACATCGAGGACAAGTCGTTCGTCGACCGGCCCCGGATCGTCACCTACCAGGGCTCGCAGGTCGACGAGGCGGTGCTCCGCCGGATCGTCGCCGAGCAGGGCACCCCGCGGGTGATCATCGACGACGGCAGCCACCGGCCCGAGCACATCCGCGAGACCTTCCGGATCCTCTTCCCGCTGCTGGCCGACGACGGGATCTACGCGATCGAGGACACCCAGACGTCGTACTGGACGCGGTTCGGGGGCAACCCCGACCGGCACGCCACCGACACCACGATGGCACTGGTCAAGGACCTGCTCGACGGGCTCAACCACGCCGAGTACCCCGATGCCGACTACGAGCCGACCTACAACGACCGGCACGTGATCGCGGTGCACGCGTACCACAACCTCGTGATCATCGAGAAGGGCCGCAACGACGAGCCCAGCAACGTCATCCCCGCCAAGCGCTTCTGAGCCGGGGGCCGGCGCCCGCTACGGTGACCGGGTGAGTGCAACGGTCAAGGACACTGCCCAGGTCGCCGACTCGGCCCAGCTCGGCGACGGAACCACCGTCTGGGAGCTCGCCCAGGTCCGCGAGGACGCCGTCCTCGGCGCGAGCTGCGTGATCGGCCGCGGCGCGTACGTCGGCACCGGCGTGCGGATCGGCGACCGCTGCAAGCTGCAGAACTACGCGCTGGTCTACGAGCCGGCCACCCTCGGCGACGGCGTCTTCATCGGGCCGGCCGCGGTGCTCACCAACGACCAGTACCCGCGCTCGGTCTCCCCTGACGGCGACCTCAAGCGCGCCTCCGACTGGCAGGCCGTCGGCGTCGAGATCGGCGACGGCGCCTCCATCGGCGCGCGCGCCGTCTGCGTGGCGCCGCTCAAGGTCGGCGCCTGGTCGCTGGTCGCCGCAGGTGCGGTCGTGACCCGCGACGTGCCGTCGTACGCGCTGGTGGCGGGCGTGCCCGCCAAGCGGATCGGCTGGGTCGGCCGGGCCGGCGTCCGGCTGGCCGAGACCGAGCCGGGCGTGTGGACGTGCCCCGAGACCGGCGACGTCTACGACGCCGCGGCCGACGGGGAGTCGCTCAGCCGCCGATGACGATGCGGCGGACGCCCTCGCGGTCCCACGCGGCGGCGTCCGTCACCCGGCGGCCGTCGACGAGCAGGCGCACGCCGGGCAGGTCGTCGGGCGTGAGCGTGCGGTACTCGGGGTGGTCGGCCTGGATCACGGCCGCGGCGACGTCCTCGCCCCGGTGGGCCGGGAGGCCGAGCTTCTCGAGCTCGTCGTCGGTGTACATCGGGTCGGCGACGTAGGGCACCGCCCCGCGCGCCCGGAGGTCGTCGACCAGCGGGAAGACGCCGGAGAAGGCGGTCTCCTTGACCGCGCCGCGGTAGGCGGCGCCGAGGACGAGGACCGTCAGCCCGGCGAGGTCGCCGTGGGCGGCGGCGAGCAGGTCGACGGCGTACTGCGGCATGCCGGCGTTGGCCTCGCGCGCCGCGCTGACCACGGTCGCGGCCGGGTCGTTCCAGAGGTAGAGCCGCGGGTAGATCGGGATGCAGTGCCCGCCGACGGCGATGCCGGGCAGGTGGATGTGGCTGTAGGGCTGCGAGTTCGACGCCTCGATGACCTTGAGGACGTCGACGCCGATCTGGTCGGCGTAGCGCGCGAACTGGTTGGCCAGGCCGATGTTGACGTCGCGGTAGGTGGTCTCGGCGAGCTTGGCGAACTCGGAGGCCTCGGACGGGCCGAGGTCCCACACGCCGTTGGGGCGCGGCAGATCGGGGCGCTCGTCGAACTGGAGGACGGCCTCGTAGAAGGCGATCGCCGCGTCGGTCGAGGCCTGGTTGATGCCGCCGACGAGCTTGGGGTACTTGCGCAGGTCGGCGAAGACCCGGCCGGTGAGCACCCGCTCGGGGCTGAAGACGAGGTGGAAGTCCTCACCGGCGCGCAGGCCGGAGAGCTCCTCGAGGCGGGGCCCGAAGCGGTCGCGGGTGGTGCCGACCGGGAGGGTCGTCTCGTAGCTGACGAGCGTGCCCGGCTTGAGGCCGCGGGCGACGGCCTCGGTGGCGGCGTCCATCCACTGCCAGCTGGGCGTTCCGTCGGCGGCCACGAAGAGCGGGACGACGATGACGACAGCGTCGGCCTCGGCGACCGCGGCGGTGGTGTCGGTGGTGGCGCTGAGCAGGCCGGCGTCGACCGCGGCGCGCATCTTGTCCTGGAGGTCGGCCTCACCGGGGAACGGCTCGACACCGCGGTTGACGAGGTCGACGACGGTGGCGTCGACGTCGGCGCCGACCACCTTGTGCCCCGAGCTCGCGAACTGGACGGCCAGCGGCAGCCCGATCTTGCCCAGCGCGACGACGCAGATGTTCACCCTCAGCTCCTGACTTCGACGACGACCCGGTCCTGGAGCCCGGGCCTCACCTCGACCGTGGTCGTCCGCAGCCGGCGACGCACCGGTGCGGACGACGTGAGCGCCGACCGCACCGGGACATCGTAGACGTCACCGCCCACCCGCAGCTGCCAGCGGGCCGCCCAGCGCCCGCGGTGCGCGGCGATCTCGCTCACGTCGGCCTCGGCGTGCAGCCGGCCGTCGGCGCCCACCTCGACCGGCACCCGGACGACGGCCGCGGGCTCGCCCGTGACCAGCCGGGCCGGCGCGGGCGGGCCCTCGGCCGCGACGAGCGCCACGGACAGCGCGCCGACGGTGCCGGCGGCGATGCCCTCGCTGCTCGCGGTGACCTGCAGCGCACCGTCGCGGAGCTCGGCGGTCTGCTCACCGAGACCGCGCTGCAGCACGTTGGGCACGTTGTCGCCGGTGGGCCGGAAGATGTCGTCGGGCACGCCGTCGCGGAAGCCGGGCAGCACGAGGAAGAGCTCGCCGTCCTCGACGTGGGCGCGGACCTTGGGGGCGCTGTCGCCCAGGGCGAGCACGGCGGGGATGTCACCGCGCCGCACGTGCCACCAGCGCAGCCGGGTGCCGACCTTGAGCAGCCGCTCGACGCCGGGGGTGAGGTAGTCGTCGGCCACCGCGGCGACGGCCGCGAGCAGCTCGGGCCGCTCGTCGGGCGCCACGTCGGCGATATTGCGCATGACGATCTTGTTGAGCTCCCAGCCGAAGTGGCGGCGGATGATCGCGTCGCGGTCGTCGCCGGGGGGCACGATCGCGCAGATGTGCTCGATCACCGACACGATCGCGGCGAGCCGGTCGCGCCAGGTCGTGGTGTAGGAGATGTTGTCGGCGTCGTCGCGGCGCACCGCGAAGTAGATGTGCGGCCGGCCCAGCACGGAGATCCGGCGGGCCGCGAGCATCGCCGAGATCGCGAACGGCTGGTCGCTGCCGACCCTCATGTCGAGCGCGTAGCGGATGCCGTGCTCGTCGAGCAGCGCGCGCCGGAACAGCTTGGTGTTGGACAGCGAGAACGGCAGGTTCGACCGCGGGAACGGCATGTCGGGCTCGTCGCGGTGGAAGAGCCGCTGGTCGACGACGCGGCCGTTGACACCCACCATCGCGGGCACGACCACGTCGGCGTCCCACTCGTCGGCGGCGGCGACCATCCGGGCCAGGCCGTCGCCGGCGAGGTAGTCGTCGGAGCCGAGGAAGAAGACGAACCGGCCGCGGGCGTGGTCGAGCCCCACGTTGCAGGGCCGGGCCGGGCCGCCCGAGTTGGCCTGGTGCACCACGCGGACGACACCGGGGTGCGCGGCGGCGTAGTCGTCGAGGAGCGCGCCGCTGCCGTCGGTCGAGCCGTCGTCGACCGCGACCACCTCGAGCCGGTCGGTCCCGATCGTCTGGCCCAGCAGCGAGTCGAGGCAGGCCGGCAGGTAGGCGGCCGTGTTGTAGACGGGGATGACGACCGAGACGTCGGGGACGGCGGCCATCGTCAGGGCCAGACGGTGTTACCCGTGGACGCCGACTCGAGGACCGCCGCGGCGACCTCGACCGTGCGCAGGCCCTGTCGCAGGGTCACGATCTCGCTCTCGTCGCCGCGGACGGCGTCACGGAAGCGCTCGTGCTCGACCAGGAGCGGCTCGCGCTTGGGGATCGCGAACCGGGTGACGTCGCCCTCGGACACGCCGCGGAAGGCGCTGACGGCCTCCCACTCGGTGCGCACCGCGCCGTTGGCGTAGAAGTGCAGGTCGGCGGTGAGCGTGTCGGCGACGAACGCGCCGCGCTCGCCGGTGACGACGGTCGAGCGCTCCTTGAGCGGGCTCAGCCAGTTGACGAGGTGGTTGACCACGATGCCGTTGCCGAGCTCGCCGACGACCGCGATGAGGTCCTCGTGCTCGCGGCCGCTGCGCCGGGCCGCCTGGGCGGAGACCTTGACGTAGGGCTGGCCGGTCACCCAGGCGGTGAGGTCGATGTCGTGGGTGGCGAGGTCCTTGACCACGCCGACGTCGGCGATCCGGCCCGGGAACGGGCCCTGGCGCCGGGTGACGACCTGGTAGATCTCGCCGAGGTCGCCGTTGGCCAGGCGGGTGCGCAGGCTCTGCAGCGCCGGGTTGTAGCGCTCGATGTGGCCCACGCCGCCGACCAGGCCGCGCGACTCGAAGGCGTCGACGAGGCGCTGGGCGCCGTCGACGGTGGGGGCGAGCGGCTTCTCGATGAGCGCGTGCACGCCGGCCTCGGCCAGCGCGAGCCCGATCTCCTCGTGGAAGCCGGTCGGTGCCGCCACCACCACGTAGTCGGGCTTGAGGGCGATCAGCGCGGCGACGTCGGGGACGATCGGGACGCCGTAGGAGGCCCGGGTGTCGGTGACCTGCGCGTCGGCGACGCCGATGAGCTCGACGCCGTCGAGGCCGGAGAGGATCCGGGCGTGGTTGCGGCCCATCGCCCCGAGGCCGACCAGGCCGGCCCGCAGGGTCATGCGTTCACCGCCGCGACGATGCGGTCGAGCTCGTCGGAGGTCAGCGTCGGGAACACCGGCAGCGAGAGCGCCTCGAGGGCGGCCTTCTCGGTCTCGGGCAGCTCCCAGCGCGGGTCGGGGACGCCGGCCTCGGTCAGGAACGGCTTGAGCCGGTGGACGGGCGTCGGGTAGTACGTCGCGCTGCCGATGCCGTGCTCGGTGAGCCGGGCCTGCAGCGCGTCGCGCTCGGCCGAGCGCACCGTGTACTGGTGGTAGGAGTGCTCGTAGCCGTCGGGCACGAACGGCGTCGTCGCGGCGGTGATGCCGGCGGTGAGCACCTTGGCGTTCTCGCGACGGCGGTCGGTCCACTCGGCGAGGCGGCGCAGCTGGTTGCGGCCCACGGCGGCGGCGACGTCGGTCATCCGGGTGTTGGTGCCGACGACCTCGTTGGCGTAGCGCTGCTCCATGCCCTGGTTGCGCAGCAGCCGCAGGGTGCGGGCCAGCTCGGCGTCACCGGTCGTGATCATGCCGCCCTCGAGGGAGTGCATGTTCTTGGTCGGGTAGAAGCTGAAGCAGCCGGCGATGCCGAGCGAGCCGACGTGGCGCCCGTCGATCGAGGCGAGGTGCGCCTGGGCGGCGTCCTCGACCACGGCGATGCCGTGCTTCTCGGCGATCGCGTTGAGCGCCGTCATGTCGGCCGGCAGGCCGTAGAGGTGGACCGGCATGATCGCGACGGTGCGCGGGCCGACCAGCGCCTCGACGTGGGCGGGGTCGATGTTGAAGGTGTCGGCCTGGATGTCGGCGAACACCGGCGTCGCGCCGACGAGGCGGATCGCGTTGGCGGTCGCGGCGAAGGTGAACGACGGGCAGATGACCTCGTCGCCGGGGCCGTAGCCGAGCGCCATCAGCGTGAGGTGCAGCGCCGACGTACCGCTGTTGACGGCCACGCACTCGCGCCCGTCGACGACGGCGGAGAACTCCTCCTCGAACGCCTTCACCTGCGGGCCCTGGACGACCATGCCCGAACGCATCACGTCGACGACGGCCTGGATGTCGGACTCGTCGATCACCGGACGCGCGGCCGGGATGTTCGTGGTGGTGCCAGACATGCTCATCCTCCCTGTGGGCCCAAGCCTGCCTCAGGCGGCGGCCACGCTATCACCGCACAGGGCGCCGACCACGCTCCAGGCCGGCAGACATTACGATCGAGCGCGTGGCTGAGCCGAACCCCAAGAGCACCCAGAAGCGACCGCGCCTGGCGGTCGTCGTCGCCAACGCGATCACCGGCGACTCTCGTGTGCAGAAGACGGCGCTCTCCGCGGCGTACGACGGCTGGGACGTGCTCCTGATCGGCAGGTCCACGAGCGCCCGGGTCGAGCGCACCTGGATGGGCCCGGTCAAGGTGCTGAGGGTGCCCGTCGACGACGCGCTGCGCCGTCAGGAGAACTTCCGGCGGCGCAACACGGTGACCCGCAAGACGGTCCGGGCCGGCCTGATCAGCAACAAGGACGCCGCGTGGGCCGAGGCCCGCCACCAGACCCGGGCGCGGGACCGGGACGCCCGCATGGCTGAGGTCGGCGCCCTCCACCGGCTCGGGCTCCGCGTCGCCGGACGGGCCGGCCGCGACTGGCTCCAGCTGCGCCTGCGCGCCCAGGCCTGGGGCGAGGGCCACCTGCCGAACCCGGACCGTGCCGTCGGAGACTGGCGTCACGACACCCCCGTCGTCCTCGACCTCGACCGGGCGATCGGCCCCGCGATCGAGGAGTTCCGGCCCGACGTCATCCACGCCAACGACATCACCGGCATGTATCCCGCGGCGATCGCGGCGAGCCGCCTGCGTCGCCAGGGCCACGAGGTGCACTGGCTCTACGACGCCCACGAGTACGTCTCCCAGATCGAGTGGCCGACCGAGCGGATCCAGAGCGGCTACCCGCAGGTCGAGCGGGAGTTCATCGGCCAGGCCGACGCCGTCGTGACGGTGTCCGACGAGATCGCCGACATCCTCCGCGCCGACCACCGGCTCACGAAGCAGCCCCTGGTCGTCCTCAACACTCCCCTGCAGGCAGCGGTCGGCACGGCGCCCGAGCTCTCCGTGCGCGCGGTGGTCGAGCTCGACGACGACGTGCCGCTGCTCGTCTACTCCGGATACGTCCAGGCCAACCGGGGCCTCGAGACGGCGCTCGGCGCGCTGCCCGAGCTGCCCGGAGTGCACCTGGCGGTGGTCACCAACCGGGACAACCCCGCCACCCGCGAGCTGCTGAGCCGGGCCCAAGAGCTCGGCGTCGGCGACCGGGTGCACCTGGCGCCCTACGTCGCGCAGCACGAGGTCCCCGACTACCTGTCCAGTGCGGACCTCGGCGTGATCGTCCTGGACCGCACGCCGAACCACGAGATCTCGCTGCCCACCAAGCTCGCCGAGTACCTCCACGCCGATCTCCCGGTCGTCGTCAGCGACGTCCGCACCCTGTCGGCGTTCGTCCGCGAGCACGGCGTCGGCGAGGTCTGCACGGCGGGTGAGCCGGTGACCTTCGCCGCCGCGGTCCGCACCCTCCTCGCCGACCGTGACCGCTACCTCGCGCGGATCACCGACGACCTGAAGAAGGAGCTCTCCTGGGAGTTCCAGGCCGCAGGCCTGCTGAAGCTCTACCGCGACATCTCCGGTCTGGTGCCGCCCCCGGCCGACATCCAGCCGAGCTGGGACCTCACCGAGCGCTTCCGCCACGTGGCCAGCGACAAGAACCGCAACCAGCTGGCGACCCCCGAGGACGGGCACCCCTGGCGCCGGTTGACGAAGGACACCCCGATCCGGCTCGGCCTGGCCCCGGCCAACTACGCCGGCCAGCTCGCGGCCCTCGCGACCTCCGTCACCGAGCACCGCGAGGACGTGTCGGCCGAGGTCACGATGCACACGAGTGGCCAGTCGTTCGGCTACCCGGCAGACGTCTACGCCGCGAACTCCACGCTGAAGCACCTCGACGTGCAGATCGCCCACCTCCAGCGGACCCTGCCCCGCTACACCCACCTGATCGCCGACGCCTTCCGGCCGGTCTTCGGAACGCTCAACGGCGACGACATCTCCGGTGACCTCCCCGCGCTGCGGCACGCCAAGATCAAGGTCGCGCTCCTCGCCCACGGCAGCGAGATCCGCTCACCCGCCCGGCACCGCGAGCGCAGCCCCCACTCCCACTTCCACGACGTGCCGGAGCAGGAGATCTTCGACGTCCTGACCCGGCTCTCCGACCGCAACTTGGCGATCGTCGACTCCGTCGACCTGCCCGTCTACGTCACGACGCCCGACCTGCTCGACGACGTCCCGCGCGCCACCTGGCTGCCCCTGGTCGTCGACATCGACTCGTGGGCGACGAGCAACCCGATCATGGAACGCGCCCGCCCGGTCGTCCTCCATGCCCCGTCGCGCCGGTGGACCAAGGGCACCGACCGCTTCCTCCCCGCGCTCGAGGAGATGGAGCGCAAGGGCCTGATCGAGCTCAACCTGGTCGAGGGACTGCTCTGGCCCGAGATGCAGCGCCAGGTCAAGGAGGCCGACATCGTCATCGACCAGGTCGCGGTCGGCGCCTACGGCGCCTTCGCGTGCGAGGCGATGGCCGCCGGGAAGCCGGTCATCTCCTACCTGACCGACCATGTCGTGGCCACCGTCGGTGACGACCTGCCGATCGTCAACGCGACCGGCGCCGAGGTGGCCGACGCGATCGAGCAGCTGGTCGCCGACCGCGACGCGACCCGCGAGATCGGCGCCGCGTCGGCTCGCTTCGCGCGTGCCGTCCACGACGGGCGGCGTGCGGCCGAGATCCTCGACGGCTTCCTGCGCTAGGAGGCTCGGCCGCGGGCGGCGAGCACACGCACGACCTCGTCGGCGGCGTGTCCGTCGCCATAGGGCTCCCCGGGAGCGGCGGTCGGCCGCGGACGGGTGACGAGCCCGGCCCACTCCTCCGCGGACAGCAGGTGCGGGTCGGGCGCCAACACGTTCCAGCCGTCGTCCAGCGTCTCGACCCACTCGGTCTCGGGGCGGATCGTCGTGCACGGGCGCTCGAGGAGGAAGGCCTCCTTCTGCAGGCCACCGGAGTCGGTCAGCACACCGGTCCCACCGAGCACGGTGGCGACCATGTCGGCGTACGCGAGCGGGGGGCCGACGCGGATCGCACCGCGCTCGAGCTCCAGCCCATGCTCCCTTGCCTTCGCGACCAGACGAGGGTGCGCCAGCAGGACCACCGGCAGCGACAGGCCCGCCAGTGCGTCGAGCAGGGCGTGCAGCCGCGCCGGGTCGTCGGTGTTGTCCGGGCGGTGGAGCGTAGCGACGACGTACGGCGCGGCCGCGTCGACGCCGTGCGGGAGGGTCGGCGCCCGCCCGGTCGAGCGGACGGCGTCGCGCACCTGGAGGCACACGTCGACCATCACGTCGCCCACCAGGACCGCGCGGTCGGCGAGGTTCTCGTCGGCCAGGTGGCCCATGGCGACCTCGGTCGGAGCCAGGAGCAGGTCGGCGGCGTGGTCGGTCAGGACCCGGTTGTGCTCCTCGGGCATCCGGCGGTTGAACGAGCGCAGCCCCGCCTCGAGATGGGCCACCGGCACGTGCAGCTTCACGGCCGCGAGCGTTGCCGCGATGGTCGAGTTGGTGTCGCCGTAGACCAGCACCCAGTCGGGACGCTCTCGATCGAAGATCGGGTCGAGGTCGGCCAGCATCGCACCCGTCTGCGCGCCGTGGGAGCCCGAGCCGACACCGAGGTGGATGTCGGGCGCCGGGATCTGCAGACCGTCGAAGAAGACGTCAGACATGTCGGCGTCGTAGTGCTGCCCCGTGTGGACGATGAGGTGCTGGTGGTCGGTGCGCCCGATCGCGGCCGCGATCGGCGCGAGCTTGACCAGCTGGGGCCGCGCTCCGACGACGCTGATCACCTTCATGCCGCCGCCTCCAGCTCGGCGAGCTTGCGGACGGCCCCGGCCACGCTGAAGACGACCTCCGGACCTTCGATCCGTCGCGCCAGGTGCCAGCCGGCCCAGGTCGTCGCGAGGTCCAGGCAGATCACCAGGTCGGCGCCGCGGAACTCCTCGCGCAGCTGCGGGGACCAGATCGCCCCCGCGGCGAAGAGCAGACTGTTGTCGGCGCCGTACTTGTCGGGCGCCACCTTCAGCAGCCGGCGGTCGAGCTTGCGCAGCATCTTGCGGCGGCGTCCCGCTGGGGCCGGGCGAGGACCACCCTGCGTGCGCGCCTCGACGACCTGACGACGGGGACGCAGCGACGCGCCGAGGACCAGGCAGCGCCGCACGGGCAGCGGCTCGGCGGGCCGGCGCAGCACCGCGAGAGCGAGGTCGAGGTCGCGGTCCGCGAGCGGCTCGAGTGCCTCGGCGAGCCACGCGCGGCTCATCCGGCTGGTCGTCGACAGCAGCAGCACCTTCACGAGGTCTCCTTCGCACTCACCGCGTCGTGCAACGCGGCGACCCGCGGGCCGAGCTGGCGGTTGCGCTCGTACTGCTCGGCGTGGGACAGACACCGACGCCGTACGGTCTCGTCGGACTCGCGCGCGGCACGGCCGGCGCCCTCCAGCGCCTGCGCGATGGCGCCCGGGGTGAGATCGGCGGCCGGGAACCACAGCGGGTAGCCCTCGAGCACCCGGGCCGAGTCGCCGCCCGGCTCCTGGACCGAGACGATGGGCAGCGCGCTCGCCATGTACTCGTAGACCTTGCCGCTGGTGACGAAGCGGCCGGCGCCGAGGATCAGGAGGAGGACGTCGATCTCCTCGAAGATCGTGCGCACGGCTGCCTTCGGCACCGGACCGTCGTACGAGATGCCGTCGTCGTGCTGCTCCAGCACGTGGCTGAGCGATGCGTCCTTGACCGCGAAGAAGCCGAGGTGCCCCCAGAGCCGGGCCCGGGCACCGGCGACCACGCCGCCACGCTCACGCGCCGTCCGCCAGCCCTCGCCGAACTCGACGAGCGGCAGCCGCGGTGTCAGTGTGCCGATGTAGCCATAGGTCAGCGGTTGCTCCGGAGCGGGGGCGCTCAGCACCGGGGACGGCGCCAGCTCCAGGTCGTAGCCGTTGGCGACCGAGTGGATCTTCGATGCCGACGCCGGGTAGCGCGCCGCGTGCTCGGCGCGCAGCGGCTCGTTGACGAACCACACCTCCAGCGCGTCGGCGACGAACGCCGCCTCTAGCTCGTGGACCCGGCGGTCCGGGTTCTCGGTGCCGTCGAAGACGTCGACGGTCCACGAGTCGCGCTGGTCGAGCACGAAGGGGATCCCGAGCTCGGTGTGCAGACGGTGCGCCGCACCGACGCTGACGTTCGGGTTGGCCGTGGCGACGACCAGGTCGAGGGGGTCGCGCCGGTGGAGCGCGCGGCCGGCGGCGACCAGCGGCTCCAGCCACGGGCCGTAGCTGGCCTCGGGGAAGCCCTCCTGGTCCTGCTCGACCCGGCGCAGGGTCCACGCCCGCGGACGGCGTGCGCGCTCACGGTCCCAGCGTCGTACGTCGAGGTCCATGACCGGCCAGTCGAACGGGATCCGCACGACCTCGACCCGGCTGTCGATCCGCTCCTCGAGCGTCGGGTCGGCCAGCGTGTAGCGGTAGAAGGACTCGCGCTCGCAGGTCAGCACGGTGACCCGGAAGCCTCCCGCGGCCAGTGCGTTCGCGGTCGCGAGGGCGCGGTAGACGCCGCTTCCTCGCGAAGGCGGGAAGCCCCAGGCGATGTACAAGACGTGCGGGGCAGCCCGATCCACGCCAGGGACCCTAGCAGCCTGGGCAGCCCCGCCTCGCGTTACTGTGCTGTGTGCGTGACGAACCGATCGAGGGACGCGACCGGCTCCCCTCCCTGACCGGGCTCCGCTTCTGGGCAGCACTCCTCGTCGTGCTCTACCACCTGTCCCGCACGGTCGGTCAGGTCCCCGTCGTGAGCGACCTGTCCTGGTACGGCCGGTGCGGCGTGACGTTCTTCTTCGTGCTCTCCGGCTTCGTGCTGGCGTGGAGCTACGACGGGACCCGGACCCGTCCCCTCGTCTTCTACTGGCGCCGGTTCGCCCGGATCTGGCCGCTCATGGCGGTGGCGATCGTGCTCTCCGTCGCGGTCTACCTGGCCCTCGACGTCCCCGTACGTCGCGACGGCGCGCTCGCCGGCCTGACCTTCACCAACGCCTGGTTCACCGATCCGGGGATCGTGGTCGGCGGCAACCCCGCGGTCTGGTCGCTCAGCGACGAGGCGTTCTTCTACGCCGTCTTCCCGCTCCTGCTCCTGGTGCTCGCGCCGCGGCGACCGTGTGCCCTCCTGGTGGTGGCCGGGGCCGGCTGCGCGGCCGCGCTCGGCCTCTGGCTGGCGAGCGGCGGCATCGACCTCGCCCACCGCTCCTGGGCGCTCGACTACCTGCCGCTCTCCCGCCTGACGCAGTTCGTCGTGGGCGTCGCGGTCGCCCTCGCGATGCGGCGGGGCTGGCGACCCCGGATCGGCCTGCCCGTGGCGCTCGTCCTCGTCGTGGCCTACCTCGCCGCGTTGATCCCCTGGCACCAGGCCGTCCCGGACACCGAGTGGTATGGGCCCTACAGCGCCTCACAGCTCCTCTCGACCCCGGTCTTCGCGCTGCTCGTCGCCGCGGCGGCGCAGGCCGACCTCTCAGGACGCCGAACCGGGCTGACCGGAACCTGGATGCTGCGCCTCGGGCACTGGTCGTTCGCCTGGTACCTCGTCCACGAGATCGTCATCCGCTGGGTCCGCCACCAGCACCCGGCTCTCTACGAGGGCGCCGGGGTGCTCGCGGTCTGGACGGCGGTGATCGTCGTGTCCCTCGCCCTGGCCGGAGCGCTGTACTACCTGGTCGAGCACCCAGCCGAGCGCTTCCTGCGCCGCCGCGGCCCGCAGCCCGCCGCTCGCGAGGTCACGGCACCGGGGCGGCACCGGCAGATGCACGTCGGGGGAACGACGGCAGGCGACGGATGATCTCCGGTGCCAGCGAGCGTGCGTACTCCCTCGACAGGTGCGAGTAGTCGCGATAGACGATGACCGACCCGACCTGGGGGTAGCACCAGCGACCGTCGCAGAAGCGATCGGTGAGGTCGACCAGCGCGACGCCCCGGCCCTCGGCCTTGCCGCCCGCGTCGGTGATCGGGCGTTGCGCCGGTAGGCCGACCGTGCGCGGAACCGCGCACCTCATCGGGTCCCGGTGCTCGGCGAGACACGTGGGCACGTAGTCACCGTTGGTGCGCGGGACGTCCGCAAGGACGATCACCTCGAGCCCTGCGTCTCGCCAGCGCTGCCACAGCGCGACGAAGCCGTCGGTGGCCGGATCGGTCATGGTCATGTCGTCGGGTGGGACGAAGTCGTAGGCCGTCGAGTACGACGCGACGACGACCGCGTCGAGCGAGGTGTCAGCACGCACGGCACGGTCGAGCTTGCGGACCCAGTCGGCACAGTCGCGCTGGTAGTCGGGGTCCTTCTCGGCGGGCAGCACGCGCAGCGCGAGCGTGGCCGGGCAGCTCGTCTTGGCGTAGGTGCGCACCTGCCACCCCTCACGCCGCCCGATCTCGTCGAACGCCGGGAACCACGCCCCCGCGTGAGAGTCACCGACCAGCGCCACCTCACGTCGGGCCGATCCCGCGTCGGCACCCAGGTCACAGCTGACCAGCTCGCTGCTCGCGAAGCTCGCCTGGCAGCCCGGGTACGCGACCTCCTCACGGTTCTGCCGCGCGACCTGGACCGGACCCGGCCGCGCGGGGCCCTCGCCGACGACCGAGTCGCAGTGATTGGCCGGGTCGAGCGCTCCGGGTCCCGTGCAGGAGGACGGGCTCGGCAGCGCGAAGTCCTGCTCGGCAGGCAGCGCACTCCGCAGGCCGGCCGCCGCGGCCACCACGACCGCCATCGCCACCGCTCCCGCGACGAGGGCGCGCGGCACCGGCCGGAGGAAGGCGCCGCCTCGGAGCGGGTCCTCGACGAAGCGGGTGCTGCACCAGGCCAGGAGCAGGCTCAGCCCGAGCACACCGATCTTGTCGTAGCGGTCCGGTTCGTGGCCCAGCGCGAACGGCGCCACCACGATCAATGGCCAGTGCCACAGGTAGACGGCGTAGGAGATGTCACCGACGAAGGTCGCCGGGCGCCAGGTGAGCCAGTGCGGCGCCGTCCGGGTCCGCGCGTGGCCGGCCAGCAGGACGGCCACGGTGCCGGCGACCGGGACGATCGCCAGCCAGCCGGGGAAGGGCGTCGTGTCGTCGTAGAGCACGCCCGCCAGGACGATCGCGACGAGCCCGGCCCAGGCCACGGCGGCACCCCCGTGCCCAGTGAGCCGGCGCCGCTGCCACAACAGGCCGACGAGCCCGCCGGCGGCGAACTCCCACATCCGGGTGAACGTCTGGAAGTACGCGGCCCCCGGGTCGGTCGCGGTCGCGACGACCGACCAGGCCAGGGACGCCGCCCCGACGGCCGCGAGCAGCACGACTAGGGACTGCCGGACGCGCTCCGCCGACACGACCCGGCGGTGCCGGCGGGTGATGACGGCCAGCACGACCGCGATCGCCACGGGCCAGACGAAGTAGAACTGCTCCTCGACCGACAACGACCAGTAGTGCTGGGCGACCGAGGCCGACTCGCCCAGCGCCGAGTAGTCGACGGCGTCCAGCATCAACACCCAGTTCTGGACGTAGAGCGCGCTCGCCACGACCTGTCGCACATTGGTCGGCCACTCGGTCTGCGGGATCCAGGCCCACACCAGGACGAGGGAAACGAGCAGCACGAGCAGTGCGGCCGGCAGCAGCCGTCGCACCCGCCGGGCCCAGAAGCGGACGACGCGGAGACCCGACGAGACCTCGGCCTCCTGGGCCAGGTGCCGGGTGATCAGGTAGCCCGAGATCACGAAGAAGACGTCGACGCCGACGTAGCCGCCCGAGAGTCGTGCCGGCGCGAGGTGGTAGAGCACCACCAGCAGGACGGCGACGGCCCGAAGTCCTTGGACCTCGGCCCGGAACTCGCTCTCCCCGTGGGGTGCCGGGGCGGGAGGCATCAGAACACCCGCCGCAGCACCGGCACCTTGCGCGCGACCAGGCTCAGCGCGAACGACAGGACGACGATCGCGACGTACATCTGGATCTTCGCGACCGGGCGCGGGTCGGCCCAGAAATCGGGGTACCAACGGCGGAACACCGAGTAGAAGACGAGGTGGCACAGGAAGACGCCGAACGTCGCGGCACCCAGCGAGCGCAGCACCCGCTGCGCGCGGTCGGGCAGTTCGACGCGGCTGCACAGGTCGATCACGCAGACGAACAGGCAGACCGACGCGATGACGACAAGGGGGCTGAAGTAGGCAACGGGACTCAGCGCCTGGAGCCACGTGTGGTCGGGGCGCACGTTGTACTGCCAGATCGTCTCGGCCATCAGTGCGACGGCGAGCGCGCCGGTCCACAGCCATCGCCAGCCGTGCCGCTGCGGCTCGCGCCAGGCGTACCCGGCGACGAAGATGCCGATGTAAGGAAGGAACATGATCACGATGTTGTCGCCGCGCGGCCGCGGCGACCCCAGTTCGGTGGTGATGCCCGGGAGCGCGAGGATCACGGCTGTCCACGCCGAGGCCACGACCGCGGTGACGACGGCCCGCTTGCGACCGCCGTCAGCCAGGAAGGCGGCCAGCACCGGCGCGACGAGGTACAGGCCGAGGATGAGCCACAGGAAGTAGAGGGCGGTGAAGATGCGGCCGTCGATCAGCTGGAGCAGCACGTTCTCGATCGTCGGCCGGTCGTCGAAGAACACCCGGCGCACCAGCAGCAGGTAGACGAGGTGCCACACCACGAGCGCCGGCACCAGCCGCAGTGCGCGCTTGCGCAGGAAGATGCCGGGACCACCCACGTGCGCCCGCGGGTCGAGCAGGAGCGCCCCGCTGATCATCACGAAGACCGGCACGCACCAGGTGCTGCCAAGGTCGATGATCAGCCCGAAGTACCAGGTGCTCGTGCCTCGCAGCTGCTCCTCACCGAGGATCAGCCCGAAGATGTGGATCGCGAGCACACCGAGGATCGCCATGATCCGGAGGACGTCGAGATCCCACCGGTAGGGGCGTGGGGAGACTTCTTCCGAGACCGCTGTCGTCACCGGCGCAGCCTAGAACAGCCAGGTCTCCAGCCCTAAGCAGTGCGCTCCTAGCCCCGGCGGGGCCGCCCGAATCGGCGGGCCCGCTCGGGTTGCTCGGCGAGGCTGTCACGCAGCCGCGCCAGCTCGTCGACCGCCAGGTCCCGCTCGGTCCGCGCGGCGTCCAGGTTCGCGCGCAGCGCCTGGATCCGGCCGCGGCGACGCTGGGCGGCGGCCCGGGCCCGGGTCAGCGCGCGCTCGGCCGCGGCGAGCCGCGCGTCCGTGGCGGGCAGTGGCCAGCCCGGGTAGCCGACAGCCGGGCCGCGCCCCTTGCGCTGGTAGAGCTCCTCCAGCCGGCGCCCGCCGGCCTCGAGGCCGTGCACCCGCTCGACGTACGCCCGCCCCTCCTGACCGAGCCGGGCCCGGCGCTCGGGATCGCTCAGCAGGTCGCGCAGCACGTCGGCGAACGTGTCCGGGTCCGCGCTGACCGCCGGCAGGTCGGGATGCTGGGCCCGCACCTGGTCCCGGATCCGGGTCACCGCGACCCGGCCGAGCGCCATCGCCTCCATCGACGTCACCCCGACATCGCCACCCAGCACCTTCTCGACCACGATGTCGGCCCGCGCCAGTCGCGCGACCGCCTCCGCGTTGTCGACGCCCTCGATGAGGTCGACGTCGAACGCCAGGCCCTCGGCCCGCAGCCGGTCCAGACCGGCCAGCACCATGTCGGTGCCCTTGAGCGCCCGTCGGCTCGGCGCGTGCGCGATCACCGGACGGCGTACGTCAGTGCGCAACGGAGGCGCGACCAGGTCCTCGGTGTCGATCACCTTCGGCAGGTAGACCGCGTCCTCGACGTACGGCAGGTCGAGGACGCTGCCCACGGTCAGGTGCGACGCATAGGCACGGATGACCCGGAGCCGGTCGGCGATCAGGTCCTCGTAGGAGGGCACGTCGGCGAAGCGGTAGAAGCTCCACTCGTCCTCCTGGAGGTGGTGGCTGCGCAACCGGACGTCGGTCCCGTGGAAGGTGGCGACGACGCTCACCCCCATCGCGCGCCACAGGGGCAGATCCCAGTACGCGGGGAGGGAGTGCCCCTCGGGCACCAGCGACCGCGCGAAGTGGAGGTGGACGACGTCGAAGCCACCCTGGAGGGCGTCCTGAAGCGCAGCCAGGTAGGCCGGCATCCCCGCCGACACGTCGATGCGGCGGTCGCAGGGGTAGTCGTAGGTGCTGGTGCCGTACTCCCACACCTCGACCTCGTGGCCGCGCGCACGTAGGCCCTGCGCCAGGCCCCACGCCTGGTTCGCGATGTTCACCGGAGCCTGGAGCACACGCATGGCTGGGAGGCTAGGCGGCCGTGACGGATCCGTCAGAGGATCCGCGGAAACTTGACGATGCCCTCATCAACGCACGGTCGGGTCGGCCTCGTTCACGCTGCGGGTGACGAAGTACGACGCACCGATGCTGTCGTAGTTCAAGGGCGCCGGGTTGCCGTTGTACTGGTCCTGGATCATGACGACGCCTGCGAACCGGCCATCGGCATCGATGATCTGCAGGCCCATCTGGGTGTGGCCGAAGTTGTCCGAGATACGTCCGTTGCAGTTGAAGTCGTGCTCGACGACGGACTGGATGCGCCGGTCCGTCACCGACGCCACCTGCGTGTTGGCGTCGAGAGCCGAGAAGTAGCGGTACACCGCTCCCCCGTTGACGCAGGGCAGACCGGTGACGTAGCGCAGCTTCGGCCAGGTCGCCGTCGTGAGCGTGTAGCTGCCGAGGGAGATGATCTCTCCGCACTCGGTGGGGTTGTTGACCTGGGTGTTGCTGCGCACGGGGTTTCCGTAGAAGTTGTTCCAGAACTTCTGGCATCCGGTGATCGCCGGTCCCTGCGACACGACCTCGTCCCGGATCGCCTCGGTTCCGAGGCCACCCTTGAGCGTCGTGCCTGCCGCGCCCCAGCCCCAGCCGGCGTTGACCGCCTGCTGGTCACGGAGCGCGTAGGTGGGCTGCGCCGCGTAGAAGTCGTTGGGCGCCTGGAACTTGTCGAAGTAGATCATCTCGATCTTGGCGATCTTGTCGTTGCTGAACGCGTAGCGCCAGCGCTCGACACCGGCGCCTCCGGCCCAGGTGACCTGGATGACGTCACCATCGACCGGAGCGACGCCCGGGGAGGTCACGTTCGTGTACGTGCCGGTCAACGACGAGGGCTCGCCCTCGAGCGCCGGAGTGTTGATGTTGTCGTGGAACTCGACGCGACACAGCGGTGCCGAGCTGGAGTCGGGCTGCGGGGTACCGCCCGTCGGGACCCCGACGTAGGTGATGCAGTAGTTGTTCGAGGACGAGCCCCATGCCGACGCCGGGGTGTCGGTGGCGGTGTTCCAGGCCCAGTACCGCTCGGTCACCGTCCCGTCGGCTCGGAAGTCGTACAACGCCAGCCGTCCGAGCTGGCGCCGGTCGGCACCCGTGGTGCCCGCGACCTCTCCCTTGATCGCCACGGCGAAGACCCCGGGAAGGTGCGACGGGGTGGCGGCGCGGGAGTCCCCGCCCCCGGCCACGACCAGCACCGACGTCGTGAGGGCGACTGCGACCAGCAGCACGAGGCGCCTGGCGATCCGACTCATGGGGGGTCCTCCTAGACCACGGGGGCTTCTGGCGGGATGTCACTGCGGGCCTCGGTCACGAGGTCGAGCAGGTACCGACCATAGCCGCTCTTGAGCAGCGGCCGGGCGAGCTCCTCCAGCTCGGCGTCGTCGATGAAGCCCAGGCGCCAGGCGACCTCCTCGGGCGCACCGACCTTCGTGCCCTGCCGGGCCTCGAGCGCGCGCATGTAGTTGCTCGCATCGTTGAGGTCGTCGAACGTTCCCGTGTCGAGCCACGCGGAGCCGCGCGGCAGCACCTCGACCTGCAGGCGTCCCTCGTCGAGGTAGAGCCGGTTGAGGTCGGTGATCTCGAGCTCGCCCCGCGGCGACGGCTTGAGCGTGCGGGCCTTGGCGACGACATCGGACCCGTAGAAGTAGAGGCCGGGGACGGCGTACCGGCTGCGGGGGCGCTCGGGCTTCTCCTCGAGCGACAGCGCGCGTCCCTCGCCGTCGAACTCGACGACGCCGTACGCCGTCGGGTCGGCCACGCGGTAGCCGAACACCGCGGCGCCGTCGAGATCGGCGAACCGGCGCAGCCGGGTGCCCAGACCGGCGCCGTAGAAGAGGTTGTCGCCGAGGACCAGCCCCGCGCCGCCGCCGTCGAGGTGCTCCTCGCCGATGAGGAACGCCTGGGCCAGTCCGTCGGGCGAGGGCTGCACCGCGTAGGTGATCGTGATGCCGAGGTGGCTGCCGTCGCCGAGCAGGCGCCGGAACTGGTCGGCCTCGTGCGGGGTCGTGATGACGAGGACCTCGCGGATGCCGGCGAGCATGAGCGTCGACAACGGGTAGTAGATCATCGGCTTGTCGTAGACCGGCATCAGCTGCTTGCTCACGGCATGGGTGATCGGGTGCAGTCGGCTGCCCGTGCCTCCGGCCAGAATGATCCCGCGCATAGTTGTTTCTCCGTCTCGTCTCCGCCGGGCGTGTCAGCCGGGTCCAGGGTCACAGTGTGGACCGTGCCGGGCGCGCGCGCCCACGGGCATCGGCGAGCGCGACGCCGGGCGGCTCACGGGTCTCCCGACTCGGTGCTCGACTCACCACCCTTCCTACACTGGCGGCGTGCAGATCCTCGTCACTGGCGGAGCCGGGTTCATCGGCTCCAACTTCGTCCACCACCTCGTCCGGCACACCGACGCCACGGTGACGGTGCTCGACAAGCTGACCTACGCCGCGAGCCGCGAGGCGCTGGCCGGGCTGCCGGGCGACCGGGTCCGGCTCGTGGTCGGCGACGTCGCGGACGCCGAGGTGGTCGAGCCGCTGGTGGCCGAGCACGACGTCGTCGTCCACTACGCGGCGGAGTCGCACAACGACAACTCGCTCGACGACCCGTCACCGTTCATCCGGACCAACCTGCTGGGCACGTTCACGCTGCTCGAGGCGGTCCGCAAGGCCGACGTGCGGCTGCACCACGTCTCCACCGACGAGGTGTACGGCGACCTGGCGCTCGACGACCCGAAGAAGTTCACCGAGGACACCCCCTACACCCCGTCGTCGCCGTACTCGGCGTCGAAGGCGGGCTCGGACCACCTGGTGCGCGCATGGGTGCGCAGCTTCGGCGTGCGGGCGACGATCTCGAACTGCTCCAACAACTACGGGCCGTGGCAGCACGTCGAGAAGTTCATCCCACGCCAGATCACCGAGGTGCTCGACGGCCGCCGGCCCAAGCTCTACGGCTCCGGCGAGAACGTGCGCGACTGGATCCACACCGAGGACCACTCCTCCGCCGTGCTCACCATCCTCGAGAAGGGGCGGATCGGTGAGACCTACCTGATCGGCGCCGAGGGCGAGCGGTCGAACCTCGAGGTGGTGCGGCTGATCCTGCAGCTGATGGGCCGCGACCCCGACGACTTCGAGCACGTCACCGACCGCGCCGGGCACGACCTGCGCTACGCGATCGACGCCGGCAAGCTGCGCACCGAGCTCGGCTGGGTCCCGCAGTACGGCGACTTCGAGGCCGGGCTCGCGCAGACCGTCGCGTGGTACCGCGAGCACGAGGCGTGGTGGCGGCCGGGCAAGGACGCGACCGAGGCCGCCTACGCGGCCAAGGGGCAGTGATCCCTCCGATGGTCGAGCCTGTCGCGACCCTGGCCGTCGAGACCACGCCGATCCCGGGGCTGCTCGTCGTACGGCTGCCGGTGCACCGCGACGAGCGCGGCTGGTTCAAGGAGAACTGGCAGCGCGCGAAGATGGTGGCCCTCGGGCTGCCCGACTTCGGGCCGGTGCAGAACAACATGAGCTTCAACGCCTCCCGCGGCGCGACCCGCGGCATCCACACCGAGCCGTGGGACAAGCTCGTCTCGGTCGCCACCGGGCGGGTGTTCGCGGCGTGGGTCGACATGCGCGACGGCGCGAGCTTCGGGACGACGTACTCGGTCGAGATCGACGAGAGCGTCGCCGTCTTCGTGCCCCGCGGCGTCGGCAACTCGTACCAGGCGCTCGCCGACGGCACCGTCTACTCGTACCTGGTCAACGACCACTTCGTCGCCGGCCGCACCTACCCCGCGCTCCACCTCGCCGACCCGACGGCCGCCATCCCGTGGCCGATCCCGCTCGACTCGCCCGACGTCGAGATCTCCGCCAAGGACCGCGCGAACCCCCTGCTGCCCGACGTCACCCCCCTGGCGCCGCGGCGGACGCTGATCACCGGCGCCCGGGGCCAGCTCGGCCGGGCCCTCGCCCGGGTCTTCCCCGGCGCCACCCTGGTCGACCTCGACGAGCTCGACCTCACCGACGAGGCCGCGCTCTCCGCGTGGCCGTGGGAGGACTACGGCGTCGTCCTCAACGCCGCCGCCTACACCGCCGTCGACCGGGCCGAGGACGACGGCCGCGCCGCCGCCTGGGCCGCCAACGCCGCCGCACCCGCCGCCCTCGCCCGGATCGCCACCGCGCGCGGGCTGACCCTGGTCCACTACTCGACCGACTACGTCTTCGACGGCTCCCCCGTCCCGGGCGGGCACCGCGAGGACGAGCCCTTCGCCCCCCTCGGCGTCTACGGGCAGACCAAGGCCGCCGGCGACCTCGCCGTCGGCACCGCCCCGCGCCACTACGTCCTGCGCACGTCGTGGGTGATCGGCGAGGGCCACAACTTCGTCCGGACCATGGCCCGCCTCGCCGCCGACGGCGTCGACCCGTCCGTCGTCGACGACCAGGTCGGACGGCTCACCTTCACCCCCGAGCTCGCCCGGGCCACCGCGCACCTGCTCGACACCGGGGCGCCGTACGGGACCTACAACGTGACCAACAGCGGCGAGCCCCGCTCCTGGGCCGCCTACGCCCGCCGGGTCTTCGAGCTCACCGGCCACGACCCCGCCCGGGTGAGCACGGTCAGCACCGCCGAGTACGGCGCCGGCAAGGACCTCTCCCCCCGGCCGCTCCACAGCACGCTCGCGCTCGACAAGCTCGCCGGCACCGGCTTCGTCAGCACCGACGCCGACGCCGCACTGGTGGCGTACCTGCAGGGCTGAGGAGCGGGGTGCTGCTCAGCCGCGCGGGCTGTGGATCAGCGCCATCGCCTCGGCGCGGGTCGTCGCGTTGGACAGCATCGAGCCGCGGACCGCGGAGGTGATGGTGCGGGCGCCGGCCTTGCGGACGCCGCGCATGGTCATGCAGAGGTGCTCGGCCTCGATCACGACGATGACGCCGCGCGCGTCGAGCAGCTCCATGAGGGAGTCGGCGACCTGGGTGGTGAGCCGCTCCTGGACCTGGGGGCGCTTGGCGTAGAGGTCGACGAGGCGGGCGAGCTTGGACAGGCCCGTGATCTTGCCGGACTCGGCCGGGATGTAGCCGACGTGGGCGACGCCGGTGAACGGCACCAGGTGGTGCTCGCACATCGACCACAGCTCGATGTCGCGGACCAGGACCATCTCGTCGTGCCCGAGGTCGAACGTGGTGGTGAGCACGTCCTCGGGCGCCATCCGGAGCCCGGCGGTCAGCTCGGCGTAGGCCCGGGCCACCCGGGCCGGCGTCTCACGCAGGCCCTCGCGGTCGGGGTCCTCGCCGATGGCCGCGAGCAGCTCGCGGACGGCGGCCTCGGCGCGGTCGTGGTCGAACGGGGGGACGTCCTGCGGGCCGCGGTCCGGCACGCTGATCGGGTCGGTCACGGGTACCTCAGGTGCCGGAGGTGGGTGCCGGGGGCTGCGGGTCGGTCGGCGGTACGACGGGCGTCCCGCCGTACACGTCGCCGCCGGGACCCGGCGGGGTCAGCACCTGGCCGCCGTCGCCCGGCTCGGGGGCCGCGGAGCCGTTCTGCTCGGCCCGGCGGCGGATCTCCTCGGGGATCTCGACCGGCGGGATCGTGGACGGCACCCGGGTCGGCGACCCGGTCCAGGCGGGCCGCTCGGGGCGCAGGCGCAGCGCGGTGAAGACCTCGGCGACCTGCTCCTTGTCGAGCGTCTCCTTGTCGAGCAGCGCGAGCACGAGGGCGTCGAGCACGTCCCGGTTCTCGACGAGGATGTCGAAGGCCTCCTGGTGCGCAGCGGCGAGGAAGTTCTTCGTCTCCTCGTCGACGATCGCGGCGACGTCCTCGGAGTAGTTGCGGGAGTGGCCGATATCGCGGCCCAGGAAGGGCTCGGAGTTGGACTCGCCCAGCTTGATCGCGCCGAGCCGCTCGGTCATGCCGTACTGGGTGACCATCGCGCGGGCCAGCGAGGTGGCCTTCTCGATGTCGTTGCCGGCACCCGTGGTCGGGTCGTGGAAGATGAGCTCCTCGGCCGCCCGGCCACCCAGCATGTAGGCGAGCTTGTCGAGCATCTCGCTGCGGGTCTGGGAGTACTTGTCCTCGTCAGGCAGCACCATCGTGTAGCCCAGCGCCCGGCCGCGCGGCAGGATCGTGATCTTGTGGACCGGGTCGGTGCCCGGCAGCGCCGCCGCGACGAGGGCGTGGCCGCCCTCGTGGTAGGCGGTGATCAGCTTCTCCTTCTCGGTCATCAGGCGGGTCCGGCGCTGCGGGCCCGCGATGACGCGGTCGATCGCCTCGTCGAGCATCTCGGCCGTGATGACCTTCTGGTTGCTGCGCGCGGTGAGCAGCGCCGCCTCGTTGAGCACGTTGGCCAGGTCGGCACCGGAGAAGCCGGGCGTGCGGCGGGCGGTCGAAAGGAGGTCGACGTCCTCGCCGAGCGGCTTGCCCCGCGAGTGGACCTCGAGGATGCGCTTGCGGCCGGACAGGTCCGGCGCGTCGACCTGGATCTGCCTGTCGAAGCGGCCCGGACGCAGCAGCGCGGGGTCGAGGACGTCGGGACGGTTGGTCGCGGCGATGAGGATGACGCCGCCGCGCACGTCGAAGCCGTCCATCTCGACGAGCAGCTGGTTGAGCGTCTGCTCGCGCTCGTCGTGACCGCCGCCCATGCCGGCGCCGCGGTGCCGGCCGACGGCGTCGATCTCGTCGATGAAGACGATCGCGGGGGCGTTCTCCTTGGCCTGCTCGAACAGGTCGCGCACCCGGGAGGCGCCGACACCGACGAACATCTCGACGAAGTCGGAGCCGGAGATCGAGTAGAACGGGACGCCCGCCTCGCCGGCGACGGCGCGCGCGAGCAGGGTCTTGCCGGTGCCCGGAGGACCGTAGAGCAGCACGCCCTTGGGGATCTTGGCGCCGACGGCCTGGAACTTGGCGGGCTCCTGGAGGAACTCCTTGATCTCGCCGAGCTCCTCGATGGCCTCGTCACAGCCGGCGACGTCGGAGAACGTCGTCTTCGGCATGTCCTTGCTGATCATCTTGGCCTTGGACTTGCCGAACTGCATGACGCCCCGGCCACCGCCCTGGACGTTGTTCATCAGGAAGACGAACAGCAGGATGATCAGCGCGAACGGCAGCAGCGTGACCAGCAGCGAGCTGAGGAAGCCCGGCTTGGGGTTCTTGAAGTTGTACTTGCCGAGCTTGCCGGCGGCCTCCTGGGCCTTGACGTCGTCGATGATGCCCTGCTGGGCACCGTCGACGTAGTACGACAGCACCTTGTCGCCGGAGTCGCGCGTGCCCTTCTTCAGGGTCGCCTCGATCGACTGGTCGCCGTCGATGAAGGTGATCTCGTCGACCTTCCCCTGCGCGATGTACTTCTCCATCTGCGACGTGGGGACCTCGTCGTACCCTCCTCCGGGCGCGACGAGCTGGAGAGCGAGGACGACGGCTGCGACCGCCACCAGGATCCAGAGCCAAGGGCCCCTGAGAACTCGCTTCACGTACTTACCCGCTCCCCATTTCCACGATCAGGATCTGACGACGGTACACGCCGCCGACCCTCCCATTCTGGCCGGTCCATGGTGACCGGCTCCCGGGGCCCGCCCACGGCGGCCCCTGTGCCCAACGGCTGGGGACCCTCACGGGTTCCCGCAGCGGGCCATGCTCAGCTGTAGACCGAGGGGGCGAGGGTGCCGATGTCGCGCATGTTGCGGTAGCGCTCGCGGTAGTCGAGGCCGTAGCCGACGACGAACTCGTTGGGGATGTCCCAGCCGACGTAGCGCGCCTCGATGGGCATCTGCAGCGCCTCGGGCTTGCGCAGGAGGGTGGCGATCTCGACGCTCGCCGGGCCGCGCGAGCCCAGGTTGGAGGTCAGCCACGACAGGGTGAGGCCGGTGTCGATGATCTCGTCGACGATGAGGACGTGGCGCCCGGTGATGTCGGCGTCGAGGTCCTTGAGGATGCGCACGACGCCCGAGGACTTGGTGCCGGAGCCGTAGGACGACACCGCCATCCAGTCCATCTCGACGTGCTTGGTGAGCGACCGGGCGAGGTCGGCCATGATCATCACCGCGCCGCGCAGGACGCCGACGATGACGAGGTCCTTGCCCTCGTAGTCACGCTCGATCTCGGTCGCCATCTCGGCCACCCGGGCCTGGATCTGCTCCTCCGTGAAGAGCACCTCGACCAGGTCGTCGGCGACGTCGCTCGCATGCATGGCGTCAGCCTGCCACAGCCGTCGGGCGGAACCGGAGGTGGGCGCGGTCCCGGTAGGCGGTGAGGTGGCCCGGCAGCTGGACCTCGCCGCTGATCGCCCCCTGGGCGAGCCGGTGCAGGGCGCTGACGTGGACGTGGAAGAGCTCCGCGTCGCGCGCCCCCGCGTCGAGCGCCGCGCGGCGCAGCACCCGGGTGGCGATCGCCGGGAGGAGGTCGTCGAGTCCGGCGAGCGGGAGACCCTCGGGGCGGGCTAGACCGGCGTACGCCGCGTCGGCGAGCGCGTCGAGCGCCTCGACGTCGGCGCGGACCTGGTCGGCGGTGCGGGCGAGGGTGGCCGCGATGCCCGGCCCGAGCTCGTCCTCGAGCACCGGCAGCACCCGCTGCCGGACCCGGACCCGCGCGTAGCCCGGGTCGCTGTTGTGGGGGTCGTCCCAGAACTCGATGCCCTCGGCGAGGCAGGCGGCGACCGTGTCGGCGCGGGCGACGTCGAGCAGGGGGCGGGCGTAGTAGCGGTCGAACGCACGGCGCATCCCGGCGATGCTGCGCCCGCCGGAGCCTCGCGCCAGGCCGAGCAGCACGGTCTCGGCCTGGTCGTCACGGGTGTGCCCGAGCAGGACGGCGTCGGCGCCGAAGTGCTCGCGCAGCTGCTCGAGGACGGCGTACCGGGCGCGCCGGGCGGCCGCCTCGACGCCCAGCCCGGCCGGGTCGACCTGGACCCGCGCGGACGCCGTCTCGTCGGCGCCGAGCGCCGCCATCTGCGCGACGACGTGGGCGGCGTGCTCGGCGGAGCCCTCCTGGAGGCCGTGGTCGACGGTCGCGCCGATCACCCGGAGGCCGGCCTTGTGCCCCTCGAAGACCGCCGCGCTGAGCAGGGCCAGCGAGTCGGCGCCGCCGGAGCACGCCACCAGGACGACGCCGCCCGGCTCGAGCGGCGCGAGCACGGCGCGCACGCCTCCGCGGACCGCGGCGATCGCGGGATGCAGTCCCATGCTCAGGCGAGGACGCGCTCGACCCAGCCCTCGGGGTCGCTCAGCTCGGCCTTGGAGGGCAGGTTCTGCGGACCGGCCCAGACGGCGTTGAACTCCTCCATGCCGACCCGGTCGACGACCGCGCGGACGAACTTCGCGCCGTCGCGGTACTGGGCCATCTTGGCGTCCAGGCCGAGCAGCCGGCGCAGGATCCGGTCGAGCCCGCCGACGCCCTGGCGGCGCCGGGTGAACTTCTTGCGGATCGCGCCCACGCTCGGGATGACGGTGGGGCCCACGTCGTCCATCACGACGTCGGCATGGCCCTCGAGCAGCGACATCATCCCGGTGACCCGGTCGATGACCGCGCGCTGCTCGGGCGTGCTGAACATCTCGACGATGCTGCCGCCGTTGCGGCCGGCCCTGATCGCCTCGCTGATCCGCTCGACGCCGCCCTCGAGCAGGCTGGCCGGCTCGACGGTCTCGCTGATCGCGCGGATCTCGGAGAACAGGTGCTCGCGCATCCACGGGACCGCCGTGAACTGCACCCGGTGGGTCTCCTCGTGGAGGCACACCCAGAGCCGGAAGTCGTGGGGGTCGACGCCGAGCTCGCGCTCGACGTGGACGATATTGGGCGCGACCAGGAGCAGCCGCCCGTACGGCTCGTAGAAGGGGTCGAACTGGCCCAGCACCTTGCCGGCCAGGAAGCCGAGCAGGCCGCCGACCTCGGCGCCCGTCACCTTCGCCCCGAACCGCTGGCCCAGGCCGGACGGCGGCTTGGCCGACACGATCTTCTCGACCATCGGCCCGGTCGCCAGCGCGAACGCCTCGGCGTTGGCCTGCACCCACCCCGGACGGTCGACCACCAGGATCGGCGCCGTCCCGTCGGGCGCGTCGAGCCCGGTGAACTCGCGGACCAGCCCGGTCGACCGGTTCGCCCCGGCGCGCAGCTCGGCGACGGCGTCGGCGGCCTCGGTCCGGGTCACCACGGGGCCCTCGCCCGCCAGGCGGGAGCCCAGGGACACCGCGAGATCCCAGTCGATCATCTGCGGGAGCTCGGTCGCGGGTCCGGTCATGGACCCAGCGTAGGACGTGACCGCAACGGGGGCGCCGTGCCGAGCCGGCTCAGCAGGCGCAGGCCCCCAGCGCCGCGGCGGCGTTGTCCATCGCCACCCGCGCGAGCATCGACTTGGGCTTCTTGACCCGGTCGGCCATCAGCGCGAACGCCATCAGGTGGCCGTCCCGGTCGACGGCGATGCCGGCGAGGGAGGTGACGCCGGTGAGGGTGCCGGTCTTGGCCCGGACCCGGCCCCGGCCGGCGTCGGGGCCGAGGTCCATCCGGTTGGCGAGCGAGCCGGTGTAGCCGGCGACCGGCAGGGCGGCGAGGAGGGCGCGGAGCTGGGGGTGGTCCGCGGAGGCGGCGAGCCGCAGCACGTCGACGAGGACGACGGGCGAGAGGCGGTTGTCGCGGGAGAGTCCGCTGCCGTCGTGCAGGACTGAGCCCCGCATCGCGATGCCGTTGGCCGACAGCACCCGGGTGACGGCGCGCTGGCCGGCGGCGAACGAGCCCTCGCCCTGGTCGGCGACGCCGGCCTGGCGGAGCAGGATCTCGGCGGCGGCGTTGTCGCTGACCTCGATCAGGCGCTGGACGATCTGGGCGACGGTCGGGCTGGTGACCGCGCCGACCGGGGTGGCCGCGGCGGGCGCCCGGGTGCGGGTGGTGGCGCCGGTGACGGTGATGCCGCGGGCGGCGAGCGCGTCGCGGAAGACGCGGGCGGCCTCGGCGGAGGGGTCCGCGACCGGACCCTGGCCCGGCAGCGGGCGGCCCTCGTCGACCCAGAGGGCGCTGACCGGGTTGATCTCCTCGGGGACGTAGTCCGGGCGCCACGTGGGGTGCAGCGCGGGTCCCGAGAACAGGCTGTCGTCGTAGCCGAGCGCGACCTGGCGGACGCCGTCGGCCTTGAGCGCGCGGGCGGTGCGCTGGGCGAGCGTGCGGACGTCGGCACGCACCGGCTGGTAGGTCGCCGCGGCGGTCGGCGGCTCCGGCGCGCGGGCCAGGAACGGGTCGCCGCCGCCGACGAGGACCAGGCGGGGCGTCGTCCCGGCCGACCGGTCGAGCACGGTGGTCGTCGAGAACACCCGGTCGGGGCCGAGCAGGAAGAGCGCGGCGGCGGAGGTGACGATCTTGGTCGTCGAGGCGGGGATGGCGACCGCGGGGCCCTCGGCGATCCGGTACGAGAGACCGGTCCCGTCGAGGGGCCCGACCGCGGCGATCACGTGCTTGCCGAGGTCGCGGTCGCCCAGGGGCGCGAGCGCCTTGCGGAGCTCGGCCCGCTTGAGCGCGGCGGTGCCGTCGGCGGCGGGCGCGAGCACGCCCGGGACGGCGACCGGGGCGACGTCCACCTCGGGGGGCGGGGCGACGGCGGCGGGGTCGGCGGGCGGCCCGGCGGCGTCGGCACGGAGGTCGTGCCACCACTCCTCGGCCCAGCCCGTCCGCCAGGCCACGCCACCGCCGGCGAGCAGTGCCACGACCAGGATGCCGACGAGCACCCGGAGGGTACGCCGGCCACCCGGCTCCCGGTCCGACTTGGCCACGGTTCTCCTCCCCGACTGCGCGTTCGAGGACATTGTGCGTGACAATGTCCCGAACATCGGCGTCGGGAAGGCCGCGAGCCTGCGCCACACCCCGCGCCGGACCCGATCCGGGCCGACGATTGTGGAGGAAGCCAGTGCTGGAGTTCGACGTCCTCGTGGAGATCCCCAAGGGGAGCCGCAACAAGTACGAGGTCGACCACGAGTCCGGGCGCATGCGCCTCGACCGCTTCCTCTTCACCTCGACGATGTACCCCGCCGACTACGGCTACATCGAGGACACGCTCGGCCAGGACGGCGACCCGCTCGACGCGCTGGTGCTCCTCCAGGAGCCCACGTTCCCCGGCTGCCTCATCAAGTGCCGCGCGATCGGCATGTTCCGGATGACCGACGAGGCCGGCGGCGACGACAAGGTCCTGTGCGTCCCGGCGGGCGACCCGCGCATGGAGCACCTGCGCGACATCAACCACGTCCCGAACTTCGACCGCCTCGAGATCCAGCACTTCTTCGAGGTCTACAAGGACCTCGAGCCCGGCAAGTCCGTCGAGGGCGCCGACTGGGTCGGCCGTACCGAGGCCGAGGCCGAGATCAACGCCTCGTTCGAGCGCTTCAAGACCACCGGCCACTGATCATGTAACTACGTGTTACGTCGCGAATTCCGGTGTCCCAGCGCCCGGGTAGTAGACCGAACACGTAGTTACATGAGCTTCGGCGCCAAGAGCACCGACAGCCCCGCGGCGATCGCCGCGGGGCTGTCGTCGTACTCGGGCGGCATCGTCACGTAGCTGAGCGCGAGCCGGGCCAGTGCCCGCGCGAGGGTCCGGACGGCGTCCGGGTCGGCCGCCGGCCAGGCCGTCCGCGCCGCGGCCTCGAGCCGCTCGGCGACCCGGACCAGCAGCGGGCCGGCGTCCACGGTGACGATCCGGACCAGGTCGTGGTGGGCGTCGCCGGTCCGGACCCGCTGGATGAGCGGGTCCTCGGCGGCGATCTCGAGGTAGTGCCGCAGCCCCTCCCGGAGCCCGGTGCGCGGGTCGTCCGGGTGCTCGGCGAGCGTCGCGGCGATGACGGCGCAGAGCGCGTCGGCGAGGTCGACGGTGTAGGCCTGGGCGAGCCCGTAGCGCGACCCGAAGGAGTTGTAGAGCGTCTGCCGGCTCACCCCGGCGTCGCGGGCGACGGCCTCGAGCGTCACCTCGCCCCAGGGGTGCTCCAGCAGGAGGGAGCGCAGCGCCGCGAAGACGGCCGTCCGACGCTCCGCGGCCGCGCTCACGTCCGCTTGACCCCGCGGAAGTAGGCGATCGCGCCGCTGCGGTCGAGCACCAGGTCGGCGATCCCCTCGGCCGCGCACCACGCCTCGAGGTCGCGGCCGGTGCAGCCGGGGCCGAGCAGGCCGGCGACGCGGCCGACCTGGCGCAGCGGCTCGAAGCGCAGCCCGGTGTCGTTGAGGAGCGCGCTGCCGGTCAGGACGCCGCCCGGCTTCAGCACCCGCGCCATCTCGACGACGGCGCGACCGGGATCGGGGAAGCAGTGCAGGCCGGTGAACGAGACGACGAGGTCGAACGAGGCGTCGTCGAACGGCAGGGCGCCGACGTCGGCGACGCGGGGCACCACCTGGTCGGCGAGCCCGCGCTCCTCGGCGACCCGCATCGTGCGGTCGAGCATGGTCTGCGCGATGTCGGCGGCGACGTACTCGACGCCCTGGCCGGGGCGCAGGCCGCGCAGCGCGACCCCGCCACCGCAGGGGATGTCGAGGACCCGGTTGCCCGCGGGCTGCCGGCCGATCTCGTCGGCCGCGCGGTAGAGGCGGCCGAGGTCGCTGTTGATGCCGAGCCGCCAGATCGCACCGCCGGCCCGGGGGTGCTCGACGGTCCAGTCGTAGAACGACGCCCAGAGCGGGTCGTCGCTCCAGCCGCCGAGGCCGGGCACGCGGGAGAACGCGGCGCGGATCATGCCTGTCCTCCGACGAGCGCCGGGGCGCGCAGCAGCGCGTCCGGGACGGCGAACCCGTCGACGAGCTCGCGGGCGACCGGGCGCAGCCGGCGGCACAGGTCGCCGACCTCGCGGGTGATCGCCTTGGACCGCTGCACGCCGAGCCGCCCGTGCTCGATGAACCAGGCGGCGTCCGCCTCGATCTCGCTGAGTGCGTAGAGGTCGCACACGGCGTTGAGCGTCGCCTTGACCTCGCCGTCGTCGAGCGCCTCGACCTGGTCGACGAACGCCTCGAGGACGAGCCGCTCGACGTGCGCGCGGGCCGCGGCGATGACGTGGTCCTGGACCCGGGAGAACACCTCGCCGGCGTTCATCCCGGCGTCCACGCCGCTCTTGAGGCGACGGGCGACGCCACCGATCCGGTGCTCCTCGCGGAACCGGAACATCGCCAGGTGGTAGCTCGGGTCGCGCAGGCCGCTGTCGGTGTCCCAGCTGTCGCCGCCGCCCGGGAGGACGTCGCGGATCTGCTCCAGGAGCTGGTGCGCCCGGCTCCGCTCCAGCACGGTGTCGACCGCGAGACCCGCCACGAAGCGGACCATCCCGAGCTGGTCGAGGTCGGAGAAGTCGCTCGCGTAGTCGGTGAGCAGGCCCTTGCCGACGAGCTGCAGGAGCACGTGGTTGTCGCCCTCGAACGTCGTGAAGACGTCGGTGTCGGCCTTGAGCGCGGCGAACCTGTTGACCGCGAGGTAGCCCGCTCCCCCACACGCCTCGCGGCACTCCTGGATCACGTCGGTCGCCAGCCAGGTGGCCAGCGCCTTGGTGCCCGCGGCCCGCGACTCGAGCAGCCGGCGGGACTCCTCGTCGGTCGTGATCCCGGAGAAGACGTCGTGCAGCCGCGAGGCCAGGACCTGCTGGGCGAAGTGGAGCGCGTAGGTCCGGGCGACCCGCGGCAGCAGCCGGCGCTGGTGCAGGCCGTAGTCGAGGAGCAGCTGCTCCTCCCCCTCGTCGCCCGTCCCGGTCTCGAACTGGCGGCGCTGCAGGGCGTAGCGGACCGCGATCGTCAGCGCGACCTTCGCCGCGCTGACGCCGGCCGCGCCGACCGAGACCCGGCCCTGGACGAGCGTCCCGAGCATGGTGAAGAAGCGCCGCCCCGGGCTCTCGATGTCGCTGACGTAGGTGCCGTCCTCGGTGACGTCGGCGAAGCGGTTGAGCAGCGCCTCGCGCGGCACCCGGACGCCGTCGAACCAGATCCGGCCGTTGTCGACGCCGTTGAGGCCCATCTTGGCGCCGTCGTCGCCGATCCGGACGCCGGGCAGCGGTGCGCCCGCCTCGTCGCGCAGCGGGACGACGAGCGCGTGGACGCCGTGCCGCTCGCCACCCACCTCGAGCTGGGCGAACACCACCGCGACCCGCGCGTGCGCGGCTGCATTGCCGATGTAGTCCTTGCCGGCGTCCTCGGTCGGCGTGGTGACCACGAACTCCGCGGTCGCCGGGTCGTAGGTCGCGACCGTGCCGAGCGCTTGGACGTTGCTGCCGTGCCCGGTCTCGGTCATCGCGAAGCAGCCGAGCAGCCGGCCGCTGACCACGTCGGCCAGGTAGGCGTCGTGGTGGCGCTGCGTGCCGAGCTGGAGCAGCGCGCCGCCGAAGAGGCCGAACTGGACCCCGACCTTGACGAGGACCGACAGGTCGCCGTACGCGAGGGTCTCGAAGGCGGCGATCGAGGCGCCGATGTCACCCCCGCCGCCGTACTCCTCGGGGAAGCCCATCGCCGCGGAGCCGGTGCCCGCGATCTCGAGCACGACCTCCTTGACCCGCTCGCGGAAGTCGGCGCGCGACATCTCCTCGGCGTCCTCGAGCACCGACGCGTACGCCGGCAGCAGCGTCCGGACGGTGCGGCGGATCTCGGCGTAGTGCCCGTCGAGCACCTCGGTCAGGGCGGCGACGTCGACCGCCAGCGCAGGGGGCTCGGTCGTCGTGGAGTCCTCGGCCATGGGCCGAACCTAGTGGACGATCAAGGCCGGGCGTAGAAGTCGGGGGTGCGCCAGTAGTACATCGACTCCTCGGTCACCGGGCGGCCGGTGCGCGGGGCGTGGATGATCTTGCCGTTCCCGGCGTAGAGCGCGACGTGGAAGATCGACGACGGGCTGCCGCTGTCGCCCCAGAACACGAGGTCGCCGGGACGCAGGTCGCCAGGGCTGATCGGCGTCGACTGCTCGTACTGGGCGACCGAGTAGTGCGGCAGGCTCTTGCCGCCGGCGGCCCACGCCTTGGACGTGAGGCCGGAGCAGTCCCAGCTGTCCGGGCCGGCGGCGCCCCACACGTAGCGCTCGCCGAGCTGGGCGCGGGCGAAGGCGATGGCGGACTGGGCGCCGTTGCCGGGGGCGGGCGGGGCCGGATCCGGGTCGGGCTTCGGGTCGGCGGGCTTCGGGTCGGCGGGCTTCGGGTCGGCGGCGGCCACGGGGTCCGGGCCGGGCGTGGGCTGCGGCTTCGCGGCGGCGGCGCGGGCCTGCTCGCGCTCGGCCTCCAGCGCGTCCTGCCGGGTCCGGGCCAGCCGGACGCTGACGCCCTGGAGCCGGGCCAGCCTGCGCACCAGCCGGTCCTTGCGGTCCTCGATCCGCGCGCTCTGCGCGGCGGCGGCCGCGGCCGCGGCATCGGCGGCGTCGCGCGCCGCCCGGGCCTCGGCCAGCGCGGTGCCGGCCTTCTCGGCGGTGTCGGCCGCAGCCGCCTCGGCCTTCTCGGCGGTGTCGGCCGCGGCGACGTACTCGTCACGGCGCTGGTCGAACCGGGCCTGCACGTAGTCGGTCGCCGCCGAGCGCTCCAGCAGCGACTCCATGCCGTCGGCGGAGATGAACGCGTCGACGGCGTTGACCTCGAGGCCCGCGCTGTTCGCGATGATCACCGCGTCGCGGTACTGCCCCTCCTGGACGACGAGCGCCCGGTCGGCCGCCACCGACGCCGTCGCCGCCTCCCGGGCCGCGATCCGCGCCTGCTGCGCCGTCCACCGGGCCCCGTTCCACGCCTCCGCGGCCCGCGCCGCACGGACGGCGGCCGCGTCGAGCGAGGCGTTCGCGGCGTCCAGCTGCTCCTGGATCCGCCCGACCGCCCCCTTCGCGGCGGTGGCGCGCCCCTCGGCGGCCCGGACCTCACCCACCGACGGCGTCGCGGGGGTCGCGGGCGTCGTCGGGTCGGTGCCGGGATCGGCCTGGGCGGACGGGAGACAGATCCCCACGGTCAGCACGAGGGCGAGGGCTCCGGTCCCGAGGCTTGGTGAACGCACTCGCGTCACCGTAGTGCTCTTTCGTCACATTGGAAACAAAAATCTCAGAAATCTCACGCGTTACCGGCGTGTCGCCTTGACGAACTACACCGTTGTAATTTGCGCGAGACCCTCTGGAGCGGATCCGGCATGCTCTGGCCGTCGACGTCTCCGTGCTCCTGCGAGGCACGCCCGAGGCGCCCCGGGACCGCGGGCGACGACGACGATCCCGCCGTCCTCGCGGCGCTCGAGGCCGGCCTCGGCGGCTACGGGATCTGGCCGGGCCACCCCCTGTGGGGCACGAGCGCGAGCGCCAGAGGGGCCGCAGCTCGTCTTCCGCCGGAAGGCGAGGACGGTCCGGGTCCGGATCGTCAGCGAGCTGTCCGATCTGGACGTCTTCGGTCGGGCGGATCGACTGGCCGAGCGTCCGGGCCCACCTCGTCGCTCGCCTCGACGACCTGCCGAGCTCGGCCGAGGCGCTCGCCGCCGTCGAGGCCGACCTGCGGGAGAGGCAGCGCGCGCGGTGGCTGGCGATGTCTCCCTGGGAGCTGCTCGACGTCGACTGGACGCGCTACGCACCCGCGGCGCGCGCCCTGCTCGACGACCCTTCTTCTGGGATCCGGCCGACGACGAGGCGCCGCACGGCAACGACGAGGGAGCGGACCTGCTCACCGACTACCTCGCCCGGCGCCCGGACGACGCGGTGGCGTTCCTCGCCGCCCAGGCGCGGGCGTGCGGGTACGAGACCCTCGACGAGGCGGCCGCGGACGACGAGCACCTCCACGACGCGCTCGTGCTCGGCACCGCCTTCGCCGAGATCAAGGTGACCGGGCAGCTCACCGCGACCCTGCGCGACCTGGCGCTCGACGTGCTGGCCCGCCGCGCCGGGAACGAGCCGACGGAGGCCGACAGCCTGCTCGGGACGGCGCTGCGCGCCGCCCCGCGAGCCCCCTAGCGCCGGCTCAGTCGGCCTCGACCGGCACCTTCGACGTCGTCGTGGTCGGATGCGAGTGCAGATGTCGGTCGAACTTCTGCCCGCTGGCGATGCCCCCGACGTAGAACGACACGACCGCGATCGCGACGCCGGCCAGGTCGTCGGCGACGTAGTGCCAGCCGAAGTAGAGGGTGGCGACGACGGTGAGGCCGAAGTTGACCCAGAAGACGATCTTGAGGATCTTCGAGCGCAGCGTGTACTGCACCATCAGCGCGAACAGCAGCGTGATGGCGGTGTGCAGGCTGGCGAAGCCGGCGATGGAGTTCACCGACTCGGTGACCCCGCCGTAGAGGACGTTGCCCCTGGCTCTGACGATCGAGTTCATCAGGTCGGTGGTGCCGGTGTGGGCGAGGCCGCCGACGCCGTAGTACTCCGAGGAGTAGGCGATGCCGGGGCCGAGGGTCGGCAGCAGGTAGTACGACAGGGTGCCGAGCGACCAGGCCAGGCACTGCGAGGTGACGAACCAGTAGCCGAACGACATGTTGCGCGACCAGACCAGCCACGCGGTCACGGCGAGCGGGACGAGCGGCAGGAACATCAGGTAGATCGGCGAGAGGATCTCGGCGGTGAAGGTCTTGCCGAGCAGGCCGTGCAGCACGTCGCTGGGGTCGTGGCCGAAGAAGATGACCTTGTCCATGATGTGCAGCTCGCGGTCGTACGACAGCGCCTTGACCTCGCCGGGGGCGGCGTTCGGGTCGGAGCGGACGAACGGCAGGAACGACTTGAGGTTCCGGTAGCTGACGTAGGTCAGGTAGAACGCGATGACGCCGATGCCGACGAGGGTGGCGCGCTCCTTGGTCCAGTGGGTGCGCAGCCGGTGCTTGACGATCGGGATCACCCGGCTCGGCCGGGCGCGCGCCTTCCACAGCGTCAGCGGCAGCAGGTCGAGCAGGAGTGCGCCGAACAGCAGCAGCGGGAGCCGGATGTAGGACGGTCCGAGGAAGCTTCCCTCCGGGTCGAGCAGCCGTCGGTCGAGGCTGATCGCGGCGAACAGCGCCAGGCCCAGCATGAGCGCGGCCGTGCCGATGAGGAGGCTGTAGGCGCGGCGATACACCCGACGGAGTCTAGGAGACCGGCGAAGCAGGTACGGCGGCGAGGCCGCCCGGGTCGAGCCGGAGTGTCGCCCGCTCCCCCGGTTGCGGCGCCCAGCCCTGGACCCCGGCGGCGTCCAGCTCGCCCACGCCGGCGACGGACACGACCAGCCGCGCGCCGTCGGGGGTCAGCCGCACCGCCCGGACCTCGGCGGGCACGCCGTCGTCGCCGCCGTCACCCGGCCCGGCCAGCACCGCCGTCGGCCGGACGGCGACGGCGGGCGCCGCCGGCCGCCCGGCGAGGCGCAGCAGCTCGGCCGCCGCGGTCCCCTGCAGCACCCGGGAGTAGCCCAGGAAGAGGGCCGTCCCGGCGTCGGCCGGGGCGGACCACACGGTGGCGGTGGCGCCCTCCTGGACGATCCGCCCGGCGCGCATCACGGCGAGCCGGTCGGCGACGGCGAACGCCTCCGCCTGGTCGTGGGTGACGAGGAGAGCGGTGGTGCCGGCCTCCGTGAGGATCCGGCGCAGGTCGGCCGCGAGCCGGACCCGCAGGCCGGCGTCGAGGGCGCTCAGGGGCTCGTCGAGGAGCAGCAGGCGGGGGCGGCCGGCCAGGGAGCGGGCCAGCGCGACCCGCTGCCGCTCGCCGCCCGAGAGCGTGCGCGGCAGCCGGCCGCCGTACCCCTCCAGGCCGACGAGGGCGAGCAGGTCGTCGACCGCGGCCCGGACGGCGGCCCGCGGCTCCCCCTGGAGCCGCAGCGCGTAGCCGACGTTGCGGCCGACGGTCAGGTGGTCGAAGAGCTGGCCGTCCTGGAACATCAGCGCGAAGCCGCGGCGGTGCGTGGGCGTCGTCCCGAGGTCGGTGCCGTCCCAGGCGATCCGGCCGGCGCGCAGCGGCTCCAGGCCGGCCACCGCGCGCAGCAGCGTGGACTTGCCGCAGCCCGAGGGCCCCAGCACGGCGAGCACGTCGCCGTCGGCCACGGCGAGGTCGACGCCGTCGACCGCGACCGTCCCGTCGAAGGCGACCTCGACGCCCTTGAGGTCCAGCATCACCAGGCTCCTGTTCCCGGCACGCGCAGCCGTTCGACGACGAGGATGACACCGGCGGTGACGGCGGCGAGCACCACCGAGGCCGCCATCGCGGTGCCGTAGTTGAGCGCGCCCGGGTGCCCGAGCAGGCGGTAGATCACGACCGGCAGCGTCGGCTCGGCCGGCCGCACGATGAACGACGTCGCACCGAACTCGCCCAGCGACACGGCGAACGCGAACCCGGCCGCGGCGAGCAGCGGTCGCCACACGACAGCCAGGTCGACCGTCGCCAAGGCGCGCAGGGGGCTCGCCCCGAGGGAGGCCGCGGCCTGCCGCTGGCGGTCGTCGATGCCGGCGAGCACCGGGACGAGCGTCCGGACGACGAGCGGCAGCGCCACCAGCGCCTGCGCGATCGGCACGAGCAGGGGGCTCGCCCGCAGGTCGAGCGGCGGTCGGTCGAGCGCGATCAGGAAGCCGAAGCCGAGCGTCACCGCGGAGACGCCGAGCGGCAGCATGAAGAAGCCGTCGAGCACCGTCCGCGCGCGGCGACCGAGCCGGCTGCGGGTGCGCCGGGTGACGACGAACGCGACGATCAGCCCGAGCGAGAGCGACATCCAGGTGGCGTCGACCGCGATCCGCAGCGAGGCCAGCAGCGCGTCGGTGACCGACACCTGCAGCAGGCCGTCGCCGGAGCCGCCGAGCGCGCGGTAGAAGTCGAGGCTCCACGCGCCCTCGCGGCGTACCGAGCCGAGGGCGAGGGCGGCGATCGGCAGCGCCACCAGGCACAGCGTCAGCGCCGTGGCCGCGAGCGCCGGCAGGTCGCGCCGCTGCGGGCGCACGGCGGGCGCCAGCACGCGCCGCACCGTCGGGTCCGGTACGGCGCGCAGCCGGCCCACGACCACGAGGAGCGCCACGACGGCCAGCATCTGCACGAGCGAGAGCGCCGCGGCCGCGGGCAGGTCGAGCAGGTCGGCGGTGAGCAGGTAGATCTCGGTCTCGACCGACGAGTAGCGCACGCCGCCCAGCACCAGCACGACGCCGAACGCCGTGGCGCAGAACAGGAACACCACGCTCGCCGCCGACACGATCGCCGGGCGCAGCGCGGGGAAGGTGACCGTGCGGAAGACCTGGGCGGGCGTGGCACCGAGCGCCGCGGCGGCCTCGGCCGGGCGCCGGTCGAGGCCCTCCCAGGCGACGCCGACGGTCCGGATCACCACGGCCACGTTGAAGAAGACGAGGCCGATCAGGATCGCGACCGGCGTCCCGTCGAGCCCGAGGAAGCCCAGCGGCCCCGACGACGTGATGAGCTGGCGCACCGCCAGCCCCACCACCACGGTCGGCAGCACGAACGGCACCAGCAGCGCCGTGCGCACGAGGCCGCGGCCCGGGAAGCGCAGCCGGTGCAGCACGTACGCCGCCGGCAGGCCCAGCAGCACCGACACCACGGTCGCGACCGAGCTGGTCCACACCGTGAACCACAGCACCCGGCCGGTCCGCGGGCGGCCCAGCACGTCGAGCACCGCACCGGGGTCGAAGCGGCCCTCCGGCCAGACCCCGCGGTGCAGCATCGCGCCGACGGGCAGCACGAAGAAGACCGCGACGACCGCGACCGGGACCGCGGCGAGCGCGACGTACGCCGCTCGCCCCGCGACCCGTCCGGAGCCGCCGGACGCGGTCATCGGGACACGATCTCGGTCCACTCCTCCAACCAGGTCTTCCGCTCCTCGGTGATCCGCGCGGGGTCGACCTGCTCGGCGTCCGGGGCCTTCGTCGCGAACTCCGACCACGCCGCGGGCAGCGCGGTGTCGTCGGCGACCGGGTAGACGTACATCGACTCGGGCAGGGCCGCCTGGACCTCGGGCGAGAGCAGCCAGTCGATCACCGCGTGGGCGCCCGAGACGTTGGTGGTGCCCTGCTCGTTGCGCAGCACGCCGGCGTACTCGACCTGGCGGAAGCAGTCGTCCAGCAGCGCGCTCGTCGACGACTTCTTGCCCGCCTTGTCGAGCGTGAACGCCGGCGACGAGTCGTACGAGACGACGATCGGCCGGTCCCCGCCCGAGAACGTGAAGTCGGTGAAGTAGGCGTCGGACCAGCCCTTGACGACCCGGGCGCCGTTGGCCATCAGCGCGGTCCAGTAGTCGGTCCAGCCGTCGCCGTACTTGGCGATGGTGGCGAGCAGGAAGGCGAGGCCCGGCGAGCTCGTGCTCGCACCCGGCACCACGAAGAGGTCCTTGTAGACGGGCTTGGTCAGGTCGTCGATGCTCTTCGGCGCCGGCACCCCGTTCTTCGCGAACCACGCGTCGTCGACGTTCACGCAGACGCTGCCCGTGTCGACCGGCGTCAGCGCCCCGCTGTCGTCGCCCGGCAGCGCGTACTCCTTCGCCCCCGCCGGCAGCGTCGCCCGGTACGGCGCGAACACGTCCTCGTCGATCGCCCGGGTGGCGAAGGTGTTGTCGATCCCGAAGACGACGTCACCAACCGGGTTGTCCTTGGTCAGCACGAGCTGGTTCGTCAGCGCGCCCGCGTCCTCGAGCTTGCTGATCTTCAGGTCGTAGCCGGTGTCCTTCTCGAACTCCTTCACCAGCTCGTCGGGCAGCGCGAACGACTCGTGGGTGACCAGCGTGACGGTCTTGTCGTCGGCCGTGCGGCCGTCGTCCTCGGACCCGAGGAGCGAGCAGCCGCTCGCCAGGAGGGCGGAGGCGGTGAGGGCCACCAGGGTGAGGCGGCCGGTGTGGATGCGCGTCGGCATCGGTTGACTCCCTTCGCCGGTGCTAACCGGATCAGGTTCGGAGGGTCTGCGGATCGTCCGCACTCTCAGCCGCGTCGGCGCGGCTCCCCTGTCTGACGAGCGTCAGTCTACGGCGGTGAAGACCACGCCGTCCGGGTGCCCCTCCTCGGTCGCCTGTCCCCGCGCGACGAGCAGCTCCAGGTGCGCCTTGGTCTCCATCGCGGCCATGCCCTGGCTGAACACATCGAGCTCGTCCATCGCCCGCTCGTGCCGGGTCCAGCCGAGGTCGCGCGCGACCACGAGCGAGGTGACCGAGCCGCGCTCGCGCAGCGAGGTGAGGCACTGGGTGAGGCGCTCCTCGTGGTGGGCCAGGAGCTCGTCCACCCGCTCGTACGACGAGGGGGCGACCGGGCCGTGGGCCGGGAGGATGCGCAGGTCGGGCAGCTCGCGGACGCGCGCGAGCGAGGCCATGAACTGGCCGAGGGGCTGCTCAGCGGGCGGCACGGTGAAGCCGATGGAGGGGGTGATCGTGGGGAGCACGTGGTCGCCGGCGAAGAGCACGCCCTCGGCCTGGTCGGCGTAGACGTAGTGCCCCGGGGTGTGCCCCGGGGTGTGGACGGCGTCGAGGGTGCGCCGGCCGACGTCGAACTGGCGGTCGCCCTCGATCCAGAGGTCCGGGAACGCCCAGTCGCCGGGGTTGGGCAGCTCGCCGTCGTGGCCGGCCTCCCAGAGGTCGGCGATCTCGGCGGCGCCGGCGGTGCGGAGGACGGCGAGGAAGGGGCTCTCGTCGAGGCCGTCGTGGCCGGCGCGGTGGAGGAGCTCGAGGGCGGGCTGCTCGCCGATGCCGAGGGCGACCTCGGCGCCGTACTCCTGGCCGAGGACGGTGGCGAGCGTGTAGTGGTCGCGGTGGACGTGGGTCACCAGGAAGCGCTTGATGTCGCCGAAGCCGTACCCGATCGAGCGCAGGCTCTTGTCGAGCAGCTCGCGCGCGACCGGGATCGCCCAGCCGCCGTCGATCAGGGTGAGCCCGTCGTCACCGGCGACGACGTAGATGTTGACCGCCTTGAGCGCGTCCATCGGGAGGGGCAGCGGGATCCGGTGGATCCCCTCCGCCACCTGCCAGGCACCTTCGTCGGCCCAGTGGCGGCCCGAGTCCGGCGAGACGGCGTGTCCGGTGGCGATCCCTCCCGTAGTCATGAGCCCACTCTAGGGAGAGTTCACTTCCGCTCGTAGATCGGGTAGCTGCAAGTCGAGGTTCGGCTCCTGGATGCCGCCGTCGACCTCGAGCATCTTGCCGGTCACGTACTTGCCCGCGGCAGAGGCCAGGTAGACCACGGCGGCGGCGATGTCCTCGGCCTCGCCGATCCGCCCGAGCGGGGTCGCCTCCTCGAGCTGGGTCTTCATCTCCGGGACCCCGGCGACGAACTCCAGCGCACTCGTCATGACCGAGCCGACGAAGACGCCGTTCACCCGGATCTCCGGGTTGAGGTCGGTGGCAGCCAGTCGCGACCAGTGCGCGAGCGCCGCCTTGGCGGTGCCGTAGGCGAGGTAGCCGCGGCCGGCGAGCCGGCCCATCGCCGACGAGATCGAGGTGATCGACTTCTGCCGGCCCTCCCCCGCCGAGGCCAGCATCAGCGGGACGGCCGCGCGGCTGAGCGCGTGCGCGGTGGCGACGTTGAAGTGGAAGGCCTCCTCGAGGTAGGCCACGTCGGTGTCGAGGAACGCGTTGGGGATGGTGCCGCCGACGTTGTTGACGACGATGTCGAGGCGGCCGAACTCCTCGTGGGCCGCGGCGGCCAGAGCGGCGACCTCCTCGGTGTGCGCCAGGTTGGCCGGGACGACGAGGGCGCGGCGGCCCACGCCCTCGATCCGGCGCGCGACCTCCTCGAGCTGCGCCTCGGTGCGCGAGGAGATGACGACGTCCGCGCCGGCCTCGGCGAGCGCGATCGCGGTGGCGGCGCCGATGCCGCGGCCGGCGCCGGTGACGACGGCGACGTGGTCGGTGACGGTGAAGCGGTCGAGGATGCTCATCGGCCGCCGCCCGTCGTCCCGGTGACGAGACCGCGGCCGGTGACCAGCGGCAGGTCGAGCGCGGAGACCAGGCCCGGGCGGGCCGCGACGACAGCGGGGATCGCGTTGATCAGGCGCTGGGCGGTGACGATCATCCCGGAGACGTTGTGGTCGCCGTTCTCGCCGTGGTGGGTGAACTCCACCTTGAGGCACGGCTCGCCGGTGATCTCGATCCGGTAGCAGCCGTCGCCCTCGGCGGGCTTGGGCCAGCCGGGCTCCTGGTCGGCCGCGGTGCGGGTGACGTGCTCCAGCGTGATCCGCGGGACGCCGTCCACCGTGCCGATGACCCGGAACCGGACGGCGCCCATGGTGCCCTCGGGGACGTCGAGCGAGACGGTCTTGGTGTCGCGCGGCGCGGGCCGGCGGTCGACCTCCTCGACCAGCGGCTCGTCGAGGGTGACACCCAGGCCGGCCGCGATCACGCGCACGACCGGGCCCCAGGCCGTGGTGAGGATGCCCGGCTCCCACAGGAGCGGCGTGGCGTCCATCGGCTGCCCGAAGCCGAAGAGGTCGCGCATCACCACGGGCTGGTAGTACGTCGAGTAGTCGGCGATCTCGCTCACGGTGACGTGGTCGATGCGCTGGCTGAGGCTGGTCATCACGAGCGGCAGGACGTCGTTGGCGAAGCCCGGGTCGATCCCGTTGACGTGCAGGCTGGCGTTGCCCTGCCGGCCCGCCTCGTCGATCTCGTCGATCATCTCGGCCGGCAGCGTGCCCTCGCGGTGGAGCAGGATGACCGGCCCGGACGAGACCACGTTGACGCCGTCGCGGATCAGCTCGGTGAGGTCGGCGATGGACTCGAAGACCCGGTCGTCGGTCATCGCGCCGTGCACGATGCAGTCGGGGCGCAGCGCGACGAGCTCGTCGCGGTCGGTCGTCGCCCGGACGCCCAGCTCGCGGCCGAGCCCGGCCAGCAGTCCGGCGTCCTGGCCGTGCTTCTCGGGGGTGGAGGTCCACACGCCGACCAGCTCGAGGTCGGGATGGGCGTCGACGCCGGCGATCGCGTGCCGGCCGATGGTCCCGGTCGACCAGACGACGACGCGCAGCGGCTTCTCGGGGATGACCTGTGACATGCGGGTCAATGTAGAACGAGTTCTAGTTCCTGGGAAGGCTTTCCCGGGACCCGTGGAATCCACGGGTCCGCAGAAAGGAGGTGTGAGCGCGTAAGGAACGGGGCATGCCGCCCTCTGTCTTGTGGGGGCGCACGTCCGCGCGCCCGCACCACCCGATCCAGGAGAAGCCCCCTATGAAGCTCAAGCTCGTCGCGACTGCCGCCGCTCTCGCCGTCACCCTCACCGCGTGCGGTGGCGGCGGCCGCCCGTCGCAGGACGACGTCGCGGGCGCGATCAAGGACCAGGTCGGCGGCAGCAGCAGCGCGCTGAGCGACAAGGTCATCGACTGCATCGCCAAGAAGGTCGTCGACTCCGACCTCTCCGACAAGACCCTCAACAAGCTCGTCGACAACGACAAGGGCTCCAGCGACGAGCTCTCCGACGTCACCGAGGTGATCACGAAGGCGACCACGAGCTGCGCCTCGGAGTGACCCTCAGGGCGCCGGGATGACCTGTCCCGGCGCCCACTCCGGGCACCGCGTGCCCGAGTAGATCGTCGGCATGCAGCGGTTGCAGTGGATGCAGATCCCCTCGCTCGCCGATCCCGCCCGCAGCCGGTCGACCAGGTCCGGCTCGCGCAGCAGCGCCCGGCCCATCACGACGAAGTCGAAGCCGTCGGCCATCGCCTGCCGCATCGTCTCGACCCGGTTGATCCCGCCGAGCAGCATCAGCGGCATCGCGACCGCACTGCGCACCTCCAGGGCCTTGGGCCGGAAGTAGGCCTCCTCGAAGTCGTACTGCTTCATGAAGCCGCGCCCCACCGGGGTCTTCATGCCCCAGCGCACGAGTGCCGGCATCGTCGCGGCGAACTCCGCGACGGGCGCACCGCCACGGAACAGGTACATCGGGTTCATCAGCGACGAGCCGCCGGAGAGCTGGAGCGCGTCGAGGTGGCCGTCGGCCTCCAGCAGCTGGGCGAGCTCGATGCTCATCGCTGTCGTCACGCCCCCGGCGAAGCCGTCGGAGACCGACACCTTCGCGGTCACCGCGACGGCGTCCCCCACCTCCTCGCGGACGACGCGCGCCACCTGCCGCGCGAGCCGCGCCCGGCGCTCCAGCGGGCCGCCCCAGCGGTCCCGGCGGCGGTTGAGGCCGGGCGCCAGGAACGACGAGATCAGGTACGAGTGCGCCATGTGCAGCTCGAGCACGTCGAAGCCGGCGCGCACGAGCAGCCGCGCCGTGTCGACGTACGCGCGGGTGACCCGGGTGAGGTCCTTCTCGGACGCCGTGCGGATCATCTGCATCGACAGCGGGCTCGGCATCGCGCTGGCCGCGATCGCCGGCACTCCGTTGGAGCGGCCGTTCGCGACCGGGCCGGCATGGCCGACCTGGCCGGCGATCGCGGCCCCGGTCGCGTGGATCTCGTCCGCCAGCCGGCTCAGCCCCGGCAGGCTGTGCTCCCCCACGACGATCTGCTCGCGGTGGGTGCGCCCGTCGGGGGCGACCGCGAGGTAGGCGACGGTGGTCAGCCCGACCCCGCCGGCCGCCGGCGCCCGGTGGTAGGCGATGAGCTCGTCGGTGACGACGCCGTCCGGCGTGCGCCCCTCGAAGGTCGCCGCCTTGACGGTCCGGTTGCGCAGCCGGACCGGTCCGAGCGTGGTCGGGGCGAAGACGTCAGGAGCACTCACGCGCCGCACTCTAGCCCCGAACTGAAATACGTTCTACCGATCGAGGGCCTATCGTCGGCCCATGGCCAAGACGCTGTGGCGCGAGCGCAACGAGGCGCTCGACGCCGAGACCGACTACGTCGAGATCTACCAGAACCTCGCGCTCTACGAGTTCAGCTGGGACATCACCCAGGCGCTGAGCTTCGCCCTCTTCCGCACCTATGCGGTCCCCAGCGTGGGCCGCCTGCTCGACGAGACCGGCGCCTTCACGGGCGCCGTCCAGAAGCGCTACGACGACACGGCGCTCCTGCTCGAGGCGCCGTTCGTGCACGGCTTCGACTCCGAGGCCGGCCGGACCGCGCTGCGCCGGATCAACCAGATGCACCGCGCCTACGACATCTCCAACGACGACTTCCGCTACGTGCTGTCGACCTTCGTCGTCGTCCCCAAGCGCTGGCTCGACGCCTACGGATGGCGCCCGCTGACCGACCACGAGCTGCGCGCGAGCGTCAACTACTACCGCGCGCTCGGGCGGCACATGGCCATCAGGGACATCCCCGCGACCTACGACGAGTTCATGCACCTCATGGACGACTACGAGCGCGCCCACTTCGCCTACGACGAGGGCGGACGCCGGGTCGCCGACGCGACCCTCGGCCTGCTCACCACCTTCTACCCGCGGCCGCTGCGCAAGCCGGTCGAGGTGTTCAGCCGCGCCCTGATGGACGGGCCGCTGCTCGACGCCTTCGGCTACGACCCCGCGCCGCCGGTGGCCCGCCGGCTGAGCCTCGCCGCGATGCGCGCCCGGGCCCGGCTGCTGCGGCACACGCCGTCCAACCGGCGCCCGACGTTCACCGCCGACCTGCCGCGGATCAAGAGCTACCCCGACGGCTACCGGCTCGCCGACCTCGGCACCTGCCCCGTCCCCCACTGACCGTCGTACCGGACAAAATGGTCGTGATTTCGGAGAAATCACGACCATTTTGTCCGGTACGACGGGAGCCCCGGGTCAGAGGCGGGCGAGGAGGTCGCGCATCCGGTCGATCTCGGCGTTCTGGCCGACCATGATGTCGCCGGCCAGCTCGCTGACGAGGACGTCGGTGCCCTTGGTCGCGACGACGTCCGCCATCGCGATCGCGCCCTCGTGGTGGCGGATCATCCCCTCGAGGTAGAGCCGGTCGAACGCGCGGCCCCGGGCCTGGCGCAGGGCGCGCAGCTCGGCCGCGGTGAGCATCCCGTGCATCGTGGCGTGCCCGTGCTTGCCGTGGTCGTAGGCGTCCGGCGGGTCGTCCTTGGTCGGGACGGCGAGGTCGTGGTCGCGCAGCCAGGCGGCCATCGTGAGGATCTCGGGGCCCTGGGCGCCGAGGATCCGTCGCGCCATCGCCTTCACCGCCGGGGACGCCGCGCGCGTCGGCGCCATCCGCGACATGGTCAGCGCCTGCGCGTGGTGCGGGATCATCATCTGCATGAACGCGATGTCGTCGTGGGCCGCACCGGCCTGCTCAGCCGTCGTGCCGGGCGCCGCGGTGGAGCCGTCGTCACCGGGTGCGCCCGGCTGGAGGACCGGCGGCTGCGACGACGGCGTCAGTGCCGACCGCGGGCCGGCGCCGGGTGGGTCGTCGGACTGCCCCTGGCAGGCGCCCACCAGGAGCGCGAGCACCGCGAGCGGCGCCACCACTGCCGGGCGGGCACGACGAGAACAGGACCGAGACCGAGACACCGAGATTGCTCCTTCTTGCCCGAAGGGGTTGTGACCCGGCTCACCATAGGCGAGCATCGGGCCAGCGTGTTCATTCAATCTCGGGAGTGACCATGGCGAAACTCGCCCCCACTGGGCTGCGTGCCCTCTCCATCACCGCGCTCGGCGCACTGGCGCTCGGCATCTCGGCACTGGCCGTGCCGGCCGACGCGCACGACGACCACGACCACGACAAGAGCCCCGGCGCCGCGGCGTCCTCGCCCTGCCCACCGGGCCAGCTGCGCAAGGCCGAGCGGGCCGGCGACAACTTCGACGACGCCTGCCAGGCCGGGCAGGACCTCGCCCGGCTCGACGACAGCGACGCCGTCCTCGCGCCCGGCGAGGTCGACAAGAGCCGCAACATCACGCTGCTGGCCAACCTCCCGAAGTCGGGCGCCTTCGCGGGCGAGACCTCCTTCGAGACCGACCTCGCGTTCCAGGGCGACTACGCCTTCCAGGGCAACTACGACGGCCTCACCGTCTACGACATCAGCAAGCCCCGGCGCCCGCGCATCGTCACCCAGGTGCTGTGCCCCGGCTCGCAGAACGACGTCTCCGTCTACGGCGACGTGCTGGTGCTGAGCGTCGACTCCAGCCGGAGCAACGACTCCTGCGACAACGTCCCGCAGTCGGCGACGATCAAGGAGTCGTGGGAGGGCATCCGGGTCTTCGACATCAGCAACCCCGAGGCGCCGCGCTACGTCGCGGCGGTCGAGACCGCTTGCGGCTCGCACACCCACACGCTCGCGCCGGCCAAGAACCGGCGCGACCTCTACGTCTACGTGTCGTCGTACTCGCCCAACGCGAGCTTCCCCGACTGCCAGCCGCCGCACGACCAGGTCAGCGTGGTCAAGGTCCCGCTGCGCAGCCCGCAGGACGCGCGCGTGGTGAGCACGCCCGTCCTGTTCCCCGACGGCGGCAACCCGAGCGGCGGCTACTCCGCGGCGACCACCGGCTGCCACGACCTCACGGCGTACGCCCGCAAGGACGTGATGGCCGGCGCCTGCATGGGCGACGGCGTCCTGGTCGACATCTCCGACCGCGAGCACCCCGTCGTCACCGAGCGGGTGCGCGACACCGAGAACTTCGCGTTCTGGCACTCCGCGACCTTCAACAACGCCGGCACCAAGGTGGTCTTCACCGACGAGCTCGGCGGAGGCGGCGGCCCGACCTGCAACCCGACGGTCGGTCCGGTCAAGGGCGCTGACGGCATCTACGACATCCGGCGCGGCAAGCTGGTCTTCCGGTCCTACTTCAAGATCCCGCGGACCCAGGCCAACACCGAGAACTGCGTGGCCCACAACGGCTCGCTGATCCCGGTGCGCGGGCGCGACATCATGGTCCAGGCCTGGTACCAGGGCGGCATCTCGGTGTGGGACTTCACCGACTCGGCCCGGCCCAAGGAGATCGCCCACTTCGACCGCGGCCCGCTCTCGACCGAGCGGCTGGTGCTCGGCGGCTCGTGGTCGGCGTACTGGTACAACGGCCACATCTACTCGAGCGACATCCAGCAGGGCTTCGACGTCTTCCGGCTCAACGACCGGCGCATCGCCGGCGCCCAGCGGGTGAAGGTCGACGAGCTCAACGTCCAGTCCCAGACGTCCTACTAGGTGCCGTCACCGTCGTACCGGACGATTCGGTCGTGAGATCGGGAGAATCACGACGTTTTTGTCCGGTACGACGGTGGGCCCGCGATCCCGTCAGGAGGCCGGGATGCGCAGGACCCGGTGGTTGGCGAACTCGTCCATGCCCACCGGGCCGAGCTCACGGCCGATGCCGGAGCGCTTGGTGCCGCCGAACGGCAGGTCGGGCTGCGAGCCGCCGGCCATGTTGAGGTAGACCATGCCCGCGTCGATCCGGTCGGCGACCCGCTGGGCACGCTCCAGGTCGGTGCTGAACACGCTGGAGCCCAGACCGAAGGGGGTGTCGTTGGCCAGGGCCACGGCCTCCTCCTCGGACCCGGCGCGGAAGACGATGGCGACCGGGCCGAACAGCTCCTCGCGGTAGGCGTCCGTGCCCGGGGCGACGTCGGTGAGCACGGTCGGCTCGACGAAGGCGCCGGGGCGGTCGACCCGGCCGCCGCCGGTGTGCACGGTGGCGCCCTGCGCGACGGCGCGCTCGAGCTGGTCGACGAGCCTGTCGGCCGCGGCGAGCGACGACAGCGGGGCGAGCGTCGTCGCCGGGTCGGTGGGGTCGCCGGGGACGAGCTCGCCCATCGCGGCGACGAGCCCGGCCACGAAGTCGTCGTACAGGTCGGCGAGGACGATCATCCGCTTGGGCGCGTTGCAGGCCTGGCCCATGTTGCCCATCCGGGAGGCGGCGGCCTCGCGCGCGGTGGCCGCGATGTCGGCGCTGTCGAGCACGATCATCGGGTCGGAGCCGCCGAGCTCGAGGACGACCTTCTTCAGGTTCTGCCCGGCCCGCGCGGCGACGGCGGCGCCGGCCCGCTCGCTGCCGGTCAGCGAGACGCCCTGGATGCGCGGGTCGTCGATCATCGTGGCGACCTGCTCGTTGGTGGCGAGCAGGTTGACGTAGACGTCCTCGGGGACGCCGGCGTCGGCCATCACGCGGGCGATGGCGAGCGCCGTGCGCGGGCAGCTCGGCGCGTGCTTGAGCACGATGGTGTTGCCGAGCACCAGGTTGGGCGCCGCGAAGCGGGCGACCTGGTAGTACGGGTAGTTCCAGGGCATGATCCCGAGCACCGCACCGATCGGGCGCTTCTGGACGAGGGCGCGGCCGCCCTCGATGGTGAGCTCCTGGTCGGCGAGGAAGGTCGCGCCGTTGTCGGCGTAGTAGCGGAAGATCGCGGCGACGATGTCGATCTCGCCGCGCGACTCCTCGAGCCGCTTGCCCATCTCGAGCGTGATGATCGCGGCGAGCTCGTCGGCCCTCTCCTCGAAGAGGTCCGCGACCCGGTGCACGATCGCCGCGCGCTCGGCGAGCGGACGGCCGGACCAGGCGGCGAACGAGCCGGCGACGCCGCTCAGCGCGGCCTCGACGTCGGCGTCGGTGGCGGCGTCGAACGACTCGACGAGCTCGCCGGTGGCGGGGTTGACGGTGGCGTACATGGGGGCTCCTTCAGGTCGTGGGTCGGTCAGCGGGCGGCCAGCAGCGAGCGCCGGTTGAGGCTCTCGACGAGGTCCCAGATGCCGAACGTCCACGGCGGTGCGGTCTCGGCGTGGTCGACCACGTTGACCAGCTCACCGAGCCGGTCGGCCGAGATCCGGACGACGTCCCCGACGACGTGCGTGAAGCCCTGCCCCGGGCCGTGCCGGTCCTGGGTGGGCGCGAAGAGCGTGCCGGTGAGCAGCACGAATCCGTCCGGGTAGTGGTGGTGCGCGCCGCAGGTGTGCGCGATGAGCTCGAGCGGGTCGCGGCTGATGTTGCGCATCGAGCTGACGCCGTCCATCCGGAAGCCCTCAGGACCCTCGACGGTCAGGTTCACGTCGAGCCCGCGGACGTCGTCGATGGTGAAGGCGTCGTCGAAGAGCCGGACGAACGGGCCGAGCGCGCACGAGGCGTTGTTGTCCTTGGCCTCGGTGAGCAGCAGCGCGCTGCGGCCCTCGAAGTCGCGCAGGTTGACGTCGTTGCCGAGCATCGCGCCGACCGGCGTCCCGTCGGCGCGGGCGACGAGGGCGACCTCGGGCTCGGGGTTGTTCCAGGCCGAGCGGCTCAGCACGCCGATGGTGGCGCCGACGCCGACCGACGACAGCACGGGGGCCTTGGTGAAGATCTCCGGGTCGGGGCCGATGCCGACCTCGAGGTACTGCGACCAGAGACCCTCGGAGACGAGGATCTGCTTGACCTTCTCGGCCGCCTCGGAACCCGGCTTCACCTGGGCGATCGCGCCGCCGATGGCGTCCGCGAGCTGGCCGCGGATCGCCTCGGCCTGCTGCAGGTCACCCTGCGCGCGCTCCTCGATCACCCGCTCGACCATGCTCTCGACGAACGTCACGCCCGCCGCCTTGAGGACCTGCAGGTCGACCGGCGACAGCAGCCGCGCCACCTCCGGGTCGCGCTCGTCGCCGAAGGCGTCGATCAGCGTGGTCAGCGACCAGCGCCGGCGGGCCGGGTCGGCCGCGGCGGCGCGCAGCGCGGCGGCGTCGTGCCGCTCCAGCAGCTTCGAGCAGGTCGGGCCCAGGTCGGTGACGTCGACCGCGTCGTCGCCGGCGACGACGACGAGCGCCGGTCCGCGCTCGGCCGGGTCCCAGACCCGTCCCACGAGCGTGGCGCGCTCCCGGTCGTGCGGCAGCAGTCGGTCCATGGTCAGCACAAGGTGCTCCTCGTTCTCACAGGTTCGTTCAGGGGGAAGGGCAGGAAAGGCAGGGGAAGGTTCAGGACGGGTCGACGGCACCGGGGGCGCCGCCCTCGTGCCAGGCGAAGAGCTCCCAGAACTCACCGCAGGGGCCGGCGAAGTAGGCGCAGCGGGCGTTCCACGCGTAGTCCTTGGGCGGGGCGTAGAACTCGACGCCCTGGGCGGTGAGCCGGGCGTGCTCGCGGTCGACCTCGTCGGGGCTGTCGAGCTCGACGGCCATCATCACGCCGTGCCCGCTCGGGGCCTCGACGGCGGCCGGGACGCCGGTGGAATCGCGGATCGCGCTCGCGTCCCACAGGGCGAGGATGACGCCGTTGCGGGTGAAGTCGGCGAAGCCGGGCATCCGGGACTTGAGCTGGTAGCCGAGCTTCTCGGTGTAGAAGTCGACCGCGGCGTCGAGGTCGCGGGTGACCAGGCAGATGTCGGTGAGCTGGAGTCCGGGCATGGGGATCCTCCTGGGGGTGCGGTGGATGCGGTGGATGCGGTGAAGGGCTGGGTCAGGGAGCGGTCGGGTCGGCGACGTCCCAGTCGTTCTCGTGGGGGAAGTTCCACGGCGAGGGCATCAGGTCGCCGGAGCGGACCTTGACCACCTCGCCGCCGCGGTCGATCAGCACCCACGCGTCGGGGCCGTAGTGGCCCATCAGCTCGCGGCACAGGCCGCACGGGTTGGTGACGACGGTGCGGCCGTTCTCGTCGCGGCAGACCGCCACCATGGCGACGACCTGGCCGGCGTTGTGCATCTCGGCGTTGGCGATGGCCGACGCCTCGGCGCACACGTTGACCCGGCGCGAGCCGACGTGCAGGCCGGGGAAGACCTCGCCGCTCGCGGTCCGCGCCGCCGCCGCGACCTGGTGCACGACCGGGTCGAAGGAGGCGGCGAGGACCTCGACGGCGCGCTCGTAGAGCGCGATGTCCTCGGGCTCCAGCGGTACGGCGCGCATCAGTCGGCCTGCAGCTGGGGCGTGGCGATCCGGACCTGGTCGACCTTGGAGGTGCGGGCCAGGACGACGAGCCCGACCAGGGCGACGACGTACGGGATCATCTGGGCGAACTGCGGGGGCATGACTTCCTCGTTGATCTGGACGCCGGCCGCCGACGAGAGGCCGAACACGGTGGAGATGGCGGCGAGCCACAGGACGTTGCCGCGGCTGAAGATCGCCGCGGCGACCGCGACGAAGCCGAGCCCGCTCGTCATCCCCTCGGTGAAGAGGGACAGCTGGCCGATGCTCATCTGGGCGCCGGCCAGGGCGCAGAGCATGAAGCACCACACCTGGGCGAGGATCCGCATCCGCTGGACGTTGCCGCCCGCGGTCTCCAGCGCCTCGGGGTGCTCGCCCGCGGCCTTGAGGTGGCGGACGACGACGCTGTTGCGCACCGCCCACACGGTCACGCCGACCAGCACCCACGCGAGGTAGGTGAGCACGGTGTGCCCCGAGACGAGGCCGCCGAGGACCGGGATGTCCCCGATCACGGGGATCTCGATGCGCGCCAGGCGCGGGATGCCGTCGTCGGCGAGCGCGCCCTTGACGCCGTAGATCGAGCGCAGCAGGAAGACCGTCGCGCCGGCGCCGAAGACGTTGAGCACGATGCCCGCGACGAACACGTTCACCCGGTACGTCGTGATCAGGATGCCGAACAGCAGCCCGGCCACGGCCGCCGCGAGCAGTGTGACCACGATGGCGCCGAGTCCGGAGCCGAGCTCGAGGCCGAAGGCGACCCCGAAGAAGGCGCCGAAGATCATGGCGCCCTCGAGGCCGACGTTCAGGTCCCGGGTCCACGAGGTGACCAGGCAGCCGAGCGCGGCCAGCAGGATCGGGGTGGTGAAGCGCATCCCCGATCCGAGAAATGCGTCGAGCCAATCCATGTCACGACCTCCGCAACGAGCCCAGGCGGTGACGCAGCTGGGCGAACTGGTGGAACACGCGAGCCTGGGCGGCAGCCGCGATGATGATGGCCGAGATGAGCACCAGCGAGAGCTCGGAGGGAACCTCGGAGGCCTGCTCGATGCCGCGGGCGGCCGAGCGCATCACGCAGTACACGCTCACCCAGATGACCGTCGCGACCGGGCGGGAGCGCGCGACGAGCGCGATCAGGACGCCGTCCCAGCCGATGCCGGAGGCGATCTCGGTCCAGAACCGGCCCTGCGAGGCGGTGACCAGCAGCGAGCCGGCCACGCCGCACACGAAGCCGCTCAGGGCCATCGACGAGACCCGCGCCTTGAAGACGTCGATGCCGACGGACGAGGCGAAGGCGGGGCTCTCCCCCGTCATCCGCCACCGGTAGCCGAGCACCGAGCGCTCGCTGAGCCACCAGATGACGATCGCGACGACGACCACCACGAACACCGCCGTGGTCAGGCCGCTGCGCGGGACGAGCTCGCCGAAGCGAGCCGTGTCGGCGACCTCCTTGGTGGTGCCGCTCTGCCGCGTGGTGTCGCGCAGCGGGCCGATCGCGAGGTAGGCGCAGAACAGGATGACGATGTAGTTCGACAGCAGCGTCGAGAGCACCTCGTCGACGCCCCAGGCCGCGCGCAGCCAGCCGAGCCCGGCCGCGATCAGGCCGCCGGCCAGGCCGGCCGCGAGCGTGCAGAGCAGCAGGTGCGCGGGCGAGAACAGCGGGCCGAGGTAGGCGCCCGTGAGGGCGGCGGCGAGCGCGCCGGCGTACATCTGGCCCTCGGCGCCGATGTTGAACATCCCGGACCGGAAGGCGATCGCGACGCCGAGCGCCGCGACGTAGAGCGGCAGGCCCCAGGCGAAGGTCCGGGCTACCTGGGTGGGGTCGCCGACGGCGTACTGCAGGCCGCTCTGGATCGTCGCGAACGGCGCGTAGCCCTGGCTGTAGATCAGGACCGAGGCCAGCACCAGTCCGATGACGACGGTGTAGCCGATCGCGGCCGCCTGGCGGCCGGCGACCGCGCGCCAGCCCGGTCGCTCCGGTGGAGCGGGGGCCGGAGCCGCCGGCTCGGTCGGGTTCGTGGTCGGGGCGGCGGTCATGCGGCACCTCCCGTGGTCGCGCCCATCATGTGCATGCCCAGCTCCTCGCGGGTCGTGTCGAGGGTCTGCTTCTCGGCGACCACCCGGCCGCGGTACATCACCAGCACCCGGTCGGAGAGCCGCAGGATCTCGTCGAGGTCGGCCGAGACCAGCAGCACCGCGCAACCGCGGGCCGTGGCCTCGGCGATCCGGCCGTAGAGGTACTCGATGGCGCCGAGGTCGACGCCGCGCGTCGGCTGCGCCAGCACCAGGCAGGCCGGCTGCTCCTCGAGCTCGCGGGCGACGACGATCTTCTGCTGGTTGCCGCCCGAGAGCGTGCTGCAGACGGCGTCGACGCCGGCCGCCTTGATGTCGTACTCGCGGACCAGGCCGGTCGCAGTGGTGCGCACCTTGGCGCTCAGCGCGCTGGCGAGCACGCCGAGGCCGGTGCGCTTGCGCACCTCGCACGGCGCGATCGCCTCGAGCACGGTGCCGTTGATCGGCAGGCCCTCGTGGTGCCGGTCCTCCGGGACGTAGCCCAGGCCGTGGTCGCGGCGGGCCGCGACGTCGAGGCCACCGACGTCGGTGCCGGAGATCGACACCGAGCCACCGGTGAGCGCGAGCGTGCCGACGAGCGCCTCGGCGAGCGCGGTCTGCCCGTTGCCCTCGACACCGGCGATCCCGAGGATCTCGCCGGCCCGGACGGTGAACGAGACCTGGTCGAGCGCCGCGTCGTGGCCGGGCTTCTCGGTGCTGACGGCGTCGACGAGGAGCACCGGGGGCTGCTCCTCGGGGACGACCCGCTCGACCCGGCCGAGGTTGACGTCGCTGCGACCGGTCATCGCGGCGACCACCTCGGCGGCGTCGGTGGCCGCGGCGTCGTACGTGCCGACGGTGCGGCCGCGGCGCAGCACGGTGATCCGGTCGGCGACCGCGAACACCTCGCCCAGCTTGTGCGAGATGAAGACGATCGCCGAGCCCTCGGCCGCCAGGCGGCGCAGGAGCTCGAACAGCTCGGTCGTCTCCTGCGGGGTGAGGACGGCGGTCGGCTCGTCGAGGATGAGCACCCGTGCGCCGCGGTAGAGGACCTTGACGATCTCGATCTTCTGCTGGGTGGCGACGCTGAGCCTGCCGGTCACCGCCTCGGGGTCGATGTCGACCCCCAGGCGCCGCATCGGCTCGGCGATCGCCTCCTTGGCGCGGTCCTTGCTGTAGAGCCCGGGCCCGCCCGGCTCGGCGCCGAGGGTGATGTTCTCGGCGACGGTGAACGTCGGGACCAGCATGAAGTGCTGGTGCACCATGCCGATCTGCGCGTCGATGGCGTCCTGCGGGCGGCGGAACTGCCGCTCCTCGCCCCGCACCCGGATCACCCCGGCGTCGGGCTGGTACATGCCGAAGAGCATCCGCATCAGCGTCGTCTTGCCCGCGCCGTTCTCACCGACCAGGGCGTGCACCTCACCGGCGCGCAGGTCCAGGTGGACGTCCTCGTTGGCGACCACCGGGCCGAACCGCTTGGTGATGCCGGACGCCTCGAGCAGCGGGGCGTCCGGCCTCGTCGTCTCATTCACTGATCTTGAGCTCCCCGGAGGAGATCCGCTCCTGGAGGGCGTCGAGCTGCGCGATGCCGTCGGCACCGACCAGGGCCTTGTCGTAGACCATCTTCCAACCGCCCTCGGCGAATCCGTAGGTGTGCTGGCTGCCCTGCTCCAGGTCGCCGCCCTGGAACTCCTTGGCCAGCGAGAGCAGCACGGTGTCGACGCCCATCTCCAGGCTGCCCGGCGTCTTGCCGGGGGCCAGCGGGCTCTTGTCGGCGACCACGCCGATCGGCGAGATCTTGGCGTCGGCCTTGGCGGCGTCGAAGATGCCGGCGCCGGTCAGGCCGGCGTAGGCGAAGATCGAGTGCGCGCCCTTCTGCTGCAGCGCCAGGGCGATCTCGCGACCCTTGGCCGGGTCGACGAACGAGCCGGCGTACTGCGGGGTGACCTTCTGGGCGGGGTCGACCTCGGCCACACCCTGGGTGTAGCCGGACTCGCAGTTCTTGATCACCGGCGCGTCGATGCCGCCGACGAAGCCGGCCGCCTTGGCACCGGCCGCCGCGTTGACGGTCGCGGCCAGCGCGCCGGCCATGTAGCAGCCCTCGGCGGTGCGGAACTCGGCCGAGACGACGTCCGGGCTGTCGACGGTGCCGTCGACGAAGACGAACCGGGTGTCGGGGTTCTCGCCGGCGACCTTGATCAGCGCATCGATCGCCTCGAAGCCGAGCACGAAGACGATGTCGTTGGCGTCGGCCGCGTCCTGCAGGAGGGGCTCGAAGTTCTGCGCCTGGAGCTGGCCCTCGTAGGTGTTGACCTTGGCGTCCAGGTCGGACTCGAGCGGCTTCTCGGCGGCCGCGGCCTGGTCGAAGAAGTCGCCGTCGCCGAAGGCGTTGTCGACGAAGATGCCGACCGAGAGGCCTTCGTCGTCGGACCCCGAGGCCTTGGGCTTGGCTCCACCGCACGCCGTCAGGCCGACAGCGAGAACGGCCGCACTCGCCACCACGCTCGCGCGCCGGACGAACGGGCGCCGGGTCGCGGGAGCGGAGAACGGAAGTTTCGTGGTCATCGGATTCTCCTCGGTCGAACGCGCCACCGAGCACGGTGCTGCGGCGGCTGTGATCCGGAACATATCAATCATCATATGATACGATCAAGCCCTCAAATCGAGGATCCCTCCCACCTGACTGGAGACCGCATGGCCGCCGAGCCCGCCCGCCGCGTCGTCGTCACCGATCACGCCTTCGTCGACACCGCCCACGAGGAGCAGGTCGCCGCCGAGCACGGCTGCGGGTTCGCCGTCCACGCGTGCACGAGCGAGGACGAGACGGTCGCCGCGGTCGCCGGCGCGGAGGTGGCGTTCGTGAACTTCGCGCCCGTCACCCGGGCGGTGCTGGCCGCGATGGCGCCCGGCGCGACGGTGGTCCGCTACGGCATCGGCTACGACAACGTCGACGTCGCGGCGGCCGGCGAGCTGGGGGTGCAGGTGGCCAACGTCCCCGACTACGGCGTCAGCACCGTGGCCGACCACGCCGCCGCGAGCCTGCTCTCGCTCGCGCGCCGCCTGACGTCGTACGACGCCCTGGTGCGGCGCCACGGCTGGGCCCGCCCCGGCGACGTCGGCCCGCTGCCCGGGCTCGCGCAGATGACCGTGGGCCTGGTCGGCTTCGGCCGGATCGCCCAGGAGGTCGCCCGGCGCCTGGCCCCCTTCGGCTGCACGATCATCGCCCACGACCCGCACTGCCCGGCCGACGTCGTCACCGCGCAGGGCGTCGAGCCCGTGTCGCTGGCCGAGCTCCTGGCCCGCTCGTCGGCGGTCTCGCTGCACGCCCCGCTGACCCCCGAGACGCGGCACCTGGTCGACGACGCCTTCCTCCGGGCGCTGCCCGCGGGCGCCATCCTGGTCAACACCGCCCGCGGCGGCCTCGTCGACGAGGCCGCCCTGGCCGCGGCCCTGATCGACGGCCACCTCGCCGCCGCGGCGCTCGACGTCACCGACCCCGAACCCTGGGCGAGCGACTCCCCGCTGCGAGATGCTCCTGGTCTCGTGCTCACCCCCCACGCCGCGTTCTACGCGACCGACTCCCTCGACCGGCTGCAGCGGCTGGCCAGCGAGGAGGCCGCCCGGGCGCTGCGCGGCGAGCCGCTGCGCTGCCCCGTCGCCGCGCCCGTGACCCAAGGAGCCACCGCATGACCACGTCCAGCACCTCCGGGCCCAAGCGCACCCGCCTCTCCGACCAGGTCGCCGACGCGCTGATCCAGCAGGTCGTCGCCCAGGAGCTCAAGCCGGGCGACCGGCTGCCCACCGAGCCCGAGCTGGTCGAGCAGTTCGACGTGAGCCGCACGGTCATCCGCGAGGCCAGCAGGATCCTCGTCGAGCGCGGCCTGGTCGAGATCCGGCCGCGCACGGGCATGGTCGTCGCCGACTTCGACGGCACCGGCTTCGCCCGCCAGTTCGAGCTCCTGCTGCAGATGAAGCGCGGCAGCTTCCGCGAGCTGATGGAGATGCGCCTGGCCCTCGAGGTCGGGATGATCGAGCACGCCGCCGAGCGCTACACCGCCGACGACCGGCGTCACATCGAGGACGCGCTGCGCTCGTTCGAGGGCCACGACCTCGACCACGCGACCGCGCTCGAGGCCGACCTGGAGTTCCACTCCGCCCTGGCCGAGGCCTCGCACAACCCGTTCTTCACCCACATCATCAACCCGATCAACGACTACCTGCGCGGCGCCTACCGGCCCACCCTCGGCTACGAGGCCGCACGCGAGAACACGCTGCGCGAGCACCAGGAGATCGCCGACGCGGTCTTCGCGCGCGACGTCAGCGGCGCCGGCCGGCACGCCCGCCAGCACCTGATGCGCGTCCTGGCCGACACCGACGCGCTGCTCGACTGACTCCTTCCTTCCGCACCGGCATCCCCCTGAGAGGACCTCGATGGACCTGACCACCCAGCGCCCCCTCCCCGCGGCCTTCGGCCTCCACGACCGGCACGTCGTCGTGACCGGCGGCGGCCGCGGGATCGGGCGCGCGATCGCGCTCTGCGCTGCCGCCAGCGGCGCCCGGGTGACGCTCGTCGCCCGCTCCCAGGAGCAGCTCGACGACGCCGCCGCCGAGATCCGCGCGGCCGGCGGCACCTGCGCCGGCGTGGCCCACGACCTGACCGACACCGAGAGCCTCGACGCGCTGGCGGAGCGGCTCTGGGAGGTCGCGCCGGTCGACGGCGTCGTGCACGCGGCCGGCGTCCAGCTGCGCGGCCCGGCGGTCGACGTCGAGGTCGCCGCCTGGCGCCGGGTGCAGGCGCTCAACGTCGACGCGCCGTACTTCCTGAGCACGGCGCTCGCGCGCCGCCAGCTCGCGGCGGAGCAGCGGGGCTCGCACGTGTTCATCGGCTCGCTCAACAGCAGCCTCGGGCTGCCCAACGTCTCGCCGTACGTCGCCTCGAAGACCGCGCTCGTCGGCGTCACCCGCGCCCTCTCGACCGAGTGGGCCGCCCGCGGCCTGCGCGCCAACATCGTGGGCCCGGGCTACTTCCGCACCGAGATGACCGAGGGCCTGCTCGCCGAGCCGGCCCACGCGCAGCGGATCCTCGGCCGGATCCCGGCCGGTCACCTCGGCGCCCCCGAGGACGTCGGCACGGCAGCGGTCTTCCTGCTGAGCGACGCCTCGTCGTACATCACCGGACAGCTGATCAACGTAGATGGAGGATGGCTCGCCTCATGACGCCCTCGACCGCACGACCGCACGGCCTCTCGATCATCGCCGGCGAGGTCGGCCGTCCCGACGGCTCCGGCACGCCCTTCCGGGCCACCGACCCGGCCACCGACCAGGTCGTCGAGCCCGTCTTCCACCCGGCCACCGACGACGAGGTCGCCCGCGCGGTCGCCGCCGCGAGCGCCTGCTTCGACGACTACCGCGCCACGACGCCGGCCGAGCGCGCCGCCTTCCTGCGCGCGATCGCCGACCACCTCGAGGCCGCCCGTCCCGCGCTCGTCGCCCGGGCCGGCACCGAGACCGGCCTCCCCGAGGCCCGGCTCAACGGCGAGCTCTCGCGGACCACCAACCAGCTGCGCCTCTTCGCCCGCGAGCTCGAGCTCGGCGAGCACCAGGGCGTCCGGATCGACCACGCCCAGCCCGACCGCCAGCCCGCTCCGGCACCCGACCTGCGCCAGCGCCAGGTGCCGCTCGGACCGGTGCTCGTGTTCGGTGCCAGCAACTTCCCGTTCGCCTTCTCCACCGCGGGCGGCGACACCGCCTCCGCGCTGGCGGCCGGCTGCCCGGTCGTCGTCAAGGCGCACAACTCGCACGCCGGAACCGCCGAGCTCGCCGGCTGGGCGATCGTCGACGCGGCCCGCGAGTGCGGCTTGCCCGCCGGCGTCTTCTCGCTCGTCTACGGCCCCGGGACGACGGTCGGCCAGCGCCTCGCCGCCGACCCCGGCATCAAGGCGATCGCCTTCACCGGCTCCCAGGGCGGCGGCACGGCGCTCATGCGCACCGCCGCGGCCCGCCCCGAGCCGGTCCCGGTCTACGCCGAGATGTCGTCGGTCAACCCGGTCATCCTCCTCCCCGGCGCGTGGGACGCGCGCGGCACCGCCGTCGCCGCCGGCTTCGTCGGCTCGCTGACCCTCGGCTCCGGCCAGTTCTGCACCAACCCGGGCCTGCTCTTCGTGCCCGCGGCCCAGGCCGACGAGGTCCGCGCCGCCGTCGCCGCCGAGCTGCGCGAGCGTCCCGGCCAGACGATGCTCTCCCCCAGCATCAGCCGCGCCTACGCCGACGGCGTCGAGCGCCTCGACGCCTCCACGCGCACCACCCTGGTCGCCGCGGGCGCCGAGGGCCCGACCTGCAACGCCCCCGCCCCGGCCGTCTACGCCACCGGGCTCGACGACTTCGCCGCCGACGAGGCCCTGCGCGAGGAGGTCTTCGGCGCCGCCTCGCTCATCGTCAGCTACGACGACGTCGACGCGCTGCGCACCGCGATCGACGGCCTGGAGGGCCAGCTGACCATCAGCGTGCACGCCGAGCCCGGCGACCACGCCGCCGTCACCGCGCTGCTGCCGACGCTGGAGCGCCGGGCCGGCCGGCTGATCCTCAACGACTGGCCCACCGGCGTCGAGGTCAACGACGCGATGGTCCACGGCGGCCCGTTCCCGGCGACGTCCGACAGCCGGACGACGTCGGTCGGCAGCGCGGCGATCCTGCGCTTCCAGCGGCCCGTCGCCTACCAGGGCTTCCCGGCCGGCCTGCTCCCCGCGGCCGTCACTGACGCCAACCCGTGGAGCCTGCCGGCCCGGGTCGACGGCGCGCTGGTCCGCCCCTGACCGTCGTACCGGACAAAATGGTCGTGTTCTCGGGGAATTCGCGACCATTTTGTCCGGTACGACGTCAACCGGCGGGATCCTCGAGCACGGCGGCGACGTCGTCGACGAGGGCGAGGATCCAGCGCCAGGTGTCGGGGTCCTCGGTGACCAGCGACTCGTGCCGGTAGAGGTAGAGCCGCCCCTCGACCACCTCCACGTGGACCGGCCGCTCGGTGAGCCGGGCCAGCACGTCGGGCCGGAACAGGGTCGCGTCGAGGAGCGAGCGGACCGTCGCGGTCCGCCCGATCGGCGCCTGCACGACGAACGCCTCGGCGCCGGGCCCCTCCAGCTCGGGCGTGCCGAGCGACTGGTCGGTGGAGCCGGGCAGGGTGAAGTCGGTCCACTTCCCCCGCGCCCGCAGCACGAGGTGCGGCAGTTGCGGGCCCGAGAGCGGGGTGGTCGCGTAGGCCCAGTCGCTCGACTCCGCGGTGCTCCTGCCATAGCTGAAGTGGTGCTGGCCGAGCTCGATCTCCCGCGGCTCGCTCATCCGTACGACGTCCCGCGTGGCCGGCCGCACGCCCTGGCCGAAGAGCAGCCCCGGCCCGGTGTGCGGCGTCTCCGGCCGCTCGGTGAACGTCATCGCGTTCGCGCTCGCGAACCGGCCCAGGCGCACCAGCCGGGCCCGGTACGCCGGGTTCGGGCGCACCGCCGACCACAGCAGGCCCAGCGTGATCACGGTCGCGATCCCGGCCGGGATCAGCGCCCACAGCGGCTGCGGCGGGACGAACGACAGTCCCAGCGCGATCGCGCCGAGGAACAGCCAGGTCAGCAGGCTGACGATGAGCCAACCCAGCAGCTCGGTGGCCAGCACCCGCGCGGGGCGCGGCGGCAGGTCGGCTCGGTCGACCGGCGCCGTGAGGGCGCCGGTGAGCAGTCGGTCGGCGGTCATCAGCCGCCGAACTGCGGCGCCCGCTTCTCGACGAACGCCGCGACACCCTCCTGGCCGTCGGCCGAGCCCGCCAGGCCGCGGATCGACAGCGTCTCGGCGCGCAGCGCGGTCTCCGGTGCGGGGGCGGCGACGTCGCGCAGCAGGTGCTTGGCGGCGGCCTGGGCGCCGGCCGAGCCGGCCGCGAGGGTCGCGGCGAGCTGGTCGACGGTGGCCGCCAGCTCGTCGGCCGGGACGACGCGCGCGACCAGGCCGGCGTCGTACGCGTCCTGGGCGGTGAGCAGGTCGCCGAGCAGCGCGAGGCGCAGCGCCCGGTGCAGGCCGAGGGTGTGCACGAGCAACGAGCTGCCGCCGTCGGGCGAGAGGCCGACCTTGGTGTAGGCGAGGCTGAACTTCGCGCCCTCGGCGGCCACGACGACGTCGGCCGCGGCGGCGAGCGGGAAGCCCGCACCGGCGGCGGTGCCCTGGACGGCGCTGACCACGATCGCGTCGGAGCGGACCAGCTCGCTGACCACCCGGTGCAGCGCGTCGGCGAGGTCGTCGATGAAGCCGGTGACGTCGTCGGCGGCCGAGAAGGCGCCGAGGTCGCCGCCGACCGAGAAGAACCGGCCCTCGGCGGCCAGGACGATCACCCGCGCGCCGTCGCGGTGCGCGGCGCGGACGGCGTCGTGGAGCTGGGCGACGGAGCCGGGGTGGACCGGGTTGCCCCGGTCGCCGTCGGCGAGGGTGATCCGGGCGATCCCGGCGTCGTGCTGGTAGCGGACGAAGGTGTCGGTCATCAGGGAGTCCTCGGGGATCAGCGGAACTGGTCGTGCAGCGTGGGCGGGAGGTCGAAGAGCGGGTCGCGGGTGAGCTCCGCGCGGCCGAGCGTGGTCAGGTGCGCCTCGTCAGGGCCGTCGAAGATCCGCATCGCGCGGTGCCAGCCCCACAGCGAGGCGAGCGGCGTCGCGTCGCTGATGCCGGCCGCGCCGTGCAGCTGGATGGCCCGGTCGATGACCGACAGCACCGCCCGCGGGACGGCGATCTTGGCCGCCGCGATGAGGTGCCGGGCGCCCTTGTTGCCCTCGGTGTCGACGGTGTGCGCGGCGAGGTGGCACAGCGCGCGGGCCTGGTCGAGCTCGACGCGCGACTCGGCGATCTTCTCGCGCACCGCGGACTGCTCGGCGAGCAGGCCGCCGAACGCCGTCCGCGTCTTGGCCCGGTCGACCATCATCGCCAGCGCCCGCTCACCGGCGCCGAGCGCCCGCATCACGTGGTGGATCCGGCCCGGTCCGAGGCGCATCTGGGCGGCCGCGAAGCCACCGCCCTCCTCGCCGAGGAGGTTCGCGACGGGCACCCGCGCGTCGGTGAACTCGATGACGGTGTGGCCGTGCTGGTCCTGGCGGCCGAAGACCGGGTACGAGCGCCCGATCGTCACGCCGGGGGTGTCGACGGGCACGATCACCATCGACTGCTGGCGGTGCGTGGCGGCGTCGGGGTCGGTCTTGCCCATGACGATGAGCACCTGGCAGCGCGGGTCGGCGGCACCGGTGATCCACCACTTGCGGCCGTTGATGACGTACTCGTCGCCGTCGCGCTCGATCCGGGTCTCGATGTTCGTGGCGTCGGACGAGGCGACGGCGGGCTCGGTCATCGCGAACGCCGAGCGGATCTCGCCGTCGAGCAGCGGCCGCAGCCAGCGCTCCTGCTGCGCGGGCGTGCCGACGAGGTGGAGCAGCTCCATGTTGCCGGTGTCGGGCGCCTGGCAGTTCATCGCCTCGGGCGCGAGCTCGAGGCTCCAGCCGGACAGCTCGGCCAGCGGCGCGTACTCGAGCTGGGTCAGCCCGGACTCGCTCGGCAGGAAGAGGTTCCACAGCCCGCGCTCGCGCGCCTTGGCCTTGAGCTCCTCGACCACCGGCGGCACCGTGTGGTCGTCGGCGCCGGCCTCGTCGCGGTGGCGCTCGTATGCCTCCTCGGCCGGGAACACCTCCTCGGCGAGGAAGCGCTTCAGCTCGTCGTAGAGGCGCACGGCCTGGTCGCTGGGTGCCGCGTAGGCGGGGTACATCGGAGACGGCCCGGTCATGGGCCCACTATGGCGTAGGGCGCGGGGCCTGCTGAACACGGGCGCCGTCGCGAGCGTCGCGAGGCGCGTGCGATGGCAAGGCGGCGGAGTGAGGCGGTCTGGTTGACCGTTGATCGACGCCGCCGCAGCCAGCGTGCGTGCATCGCGGCGCGCAGCAGGCGTCCGTGTTCAGCAGACCCCTACGACGCGCAATTGCCGGTGTTGACCTCGGCGTCGGCGGCGACGCCCGCCCGCGCGGTGCCGGACACCTGCTGGGCGGTCAGCGCGTAGCCGGTCTCGGGGTCGGTGACCGAGGCGGCGAAGACGACGCCCGCGACCTTGCCCTGCGGCGTGACGATCGGTCCGCCCGAGTTGCCGGGCCGGACCAGGCCGCGCAGCGAGTAGACCTCGCGGACGACGGTGCCGTCGCCGTAGATGTCGGGCGAGCGGAGGTTCTGCTTGGCGCGCACCCGGGCGGTCTGGACGTCGAACGGCCCGTCCTGCGGGTAGCCGACGATCGCGACCGCGTCACCGGCGCCGATGCTGCGGTCGAACGCGAGGACCGGGGTGTCGTCGGTCTCGAGCGCCAGCACGGCGATGTCGAGCTTGCGGTCGTAGTGGACGACGCGCGCGAGCTCGGTGCCGCCGCCGATGCTGACCTCGGGGTCCTCTACTCCGGCGACCACGTGCGCGTTGGTCATCACGCGGTCCTGGGCGATGACGAAGCCGGTGCCCTCGACGCCGCGTCCGCAGCGGTTGGCGCCGCGGATCTTGACCACGCTCGACCGGGTCGCCTTGACCTTCGCCGAGCCCGGCAGCTCGGACGGGCCGGGGGCGACCTCGACGATCTGCTCGGGCGCGAAGGGCTCGAGGTAGCGCGGGAAGAAGCCGGTGCCGACGACGTTGTTGAACGCCTGCAGGGCGGTCGGCGCCGACTCGGGCAGCGCCTCGTTGACCTTCGCCAGGATCGCCGAGCTGCGGACCATCGAGGTGATCGGGCCGATCCGGGTGCCGGAGATCGCGACGCCGAGCGCCCATGCGACCAGCAGCACCGCGAAGGCGCTCAGCAGCGCGCCGCCGACGGCGTCGACCGCGCGGGCCGGCTGCCAGGTGATCCGCTCGCGGACCCGCGCGCCGGCGTACTGCAGCAGCGCCTGGCCCAGCGAGGCGCAGAGGATGACGATGAAGAGCGCTCCGAGCGAGACCGCGAGCGACGGCTCGAGGCCGCCGAGCACCAGCGGTGCCAGCAGGATCCCGCCGAGGCCGCCGGAGAGCAGGCCGATGGTGGCGAAGGCGCCCGTGATGAAGCCCTGCCAGTAGCCCGACAGGGCGTAGGCCGCCACCAGGAGGAGCAGCAGCCAGTCGAGGAGGTTCACCGGCTCACTCGTTCGGCTCCAGGAGGTCCATGCCGTCTCCCGCGTCGTCGTCGGTTGCCCGAGCGGTACGACGGACGTACTCGGCGAGCATGTACTCCGGGAGATCATGCACCGGCGGGTCGGCCACTGGGGGGAGCCACCCGAGGAAGTCGAAGAATCGGGTCAGGATGCCGCCCGTGAAGCCCCAGAGGATGACGTCCTTGTCGGGCCCGATGAGGAAGCCCGGCCCCTTCCAGCCACCGGGGTGGCGGACCTGGATGCGGTGCTCGGCGGCGAACAGCTCCTCGAGCGGGACCCGGTGGATCGCGTGCACCTCTTGGGGGGAGGCGACCCGGATCGGGCCCGGGTCGCGCCACCAGCCGAGGATCGGCGTCACCGCGAAGTTGGACGGCGGCAGCCACAGCTCGGGCAGGCTGCCGAAGACCTCGACCCCCGCGGGGTCGACGCCGATCTCCTCCTCGGCCTCGCGCAGGGCCGCCTCGACCGGCGTCTCGCCGGGGTCGATGCTGCCCCCGGGGAACGACACCTGACCGGGGTGGGAGCGCATGTCGTGGGCGCGCTCGGTGAGCAGGACGTCGTGGTCGCCGAACAGCATGAGCACCGCGCCCCGGCGTACCGGCTGGTCCTTGGGGGGCAGGAACGCCGTCAGCTCGCTGCCCTGGATGGCGCGGGCCCCCTCGGCGACCGGCACCAGCCAGTCGGGGAGACCCTCGGGGAGCTGCTCGGGGACCTGGCTCACGAGGCCGCCCGGGCGGCGGTGAGGTCGAGGCCGAGGTTCTCGTTGACGAGCGCGACGACCTCGGCGGGCGAGGTGATGCCGCCCGCGTGGGGCTTCGAGATCGTGCCGTCCTCGTGGACGAAGAGGAAGAACGGCAGCCCGGCGCCGAGCGCGGCACCGGTGTCCTGGAGGTCGCCGCAGCCGTCGGCCAGCGAGGGGTAGGTGACGCCGGTCATGCGGGCGAGGTCGATGGCCGCACCCGGGTAGGTGTCGAGGTAGTTGACGCCGATCACGCTGATCTGGTCGCCGTACTTCTCGTAGAACTTCTGCAGGGCCGGCATCTCCTTGCGGCAGGGCGCGCAGTTGGACGCCCAGAAGTTGATCACCGCCGGGCCGTGGATGTCGGAGAGCGCGGCCCCCTTGGCGCCGCCGAGGCAGTCGAGAGCGACGTCGGGCAGCTGGGCGGCGGCGCCGTCGCCGACCGACCAGTCGGCGGGGGTGCAGTCGGCGATGCCCGCCGCCTCGCGGTCCTTGATGAGGTCGGGCGTGGTGGGGTCGACCTTGCAGGCGAACGCCGGGGCGACGCTGTCGCAGCCGGTGAGCAGCACGCCGGCCGCCACCAGGGCCACGAACAGGGCGACCAGGCGTCGGCGCATCAGTTGGGGCCCTCGGTGCGGACGAGCTTCTCGGCCTCGACGGGGTCGGTCGGCCCGGTGCCGTAGGACGGGCACCAGCGCGCCACGGGGCAGGCACCGCACGCGGGCTTCTTCGCGTGGCAGCGGCGGCGGCCGTGCCAGATGAGGTGGTGCGAGAGCATCGTCCAGTCCCGCTTGGGGAAGAGCGCACCCACGGCGTGCTCGACCTTGACCGGGTCGGTCTCGTCGGTGAAGCCGAGCCGGCGGGCGAGCCGCCCGAAGTGGGTGTCGACGGTGATCCCGGGGACGTCGAAGGCGTTGCCGAGCACCACGTTGGCGGTCTTGCGCCCGACGCCGGGCAACGTGACCAGGTCGTCGAGGCGGCCGGGCACCTGGCCGTCGTACCTCTCGACGAGGGCGGCGCTCAGCTTGAGCAGCGACTCGGTCTTGGCGCGGAAGAAGCCCAGCGGACCGACGATCTGCTCGAGGTGGGCGCGATCGGCCGCGGCCATCGACGCCGGGTCGGGGTAGGCCGCGAAGAGCGTCGGGCGCACCGCGTTGACCCGCTTGTCGGTCGTCTGCGCCGAGAGGACGGTGACGACGAGGCACTCGAAGGCGTTGTCGAAGTCGAGCTCGGCCTTGGCGTCGGGGTAGGTCTCGGCGAGGACCCGGTCGATCTTGCGCGCCCGCCGGACGAGCTGGGTCGACGTCTCCTCGGTGATGTCGATCGGCCGCACGGAGGCCACCCTACGGTGTGAGTCCGACAGTCCAGGACCGCGCGTCCGCTAGGTGTGACATGTTGCACTGGCTAGGATGCCGCAGACCGGGTTTTACGCAACTTTGGAGGAAGCGTGGACAACGACGTACTCCGTCAGGCGCCACTGTTCAGTGCCCTCGACGACGAGGCCATGGCAGCGCTGCGCACGTCGCTGGCCACCACGCGGCTGCGCCGCGGCGAGGTGCTGTTCCACGAGGGCGACAGCGGCGACAAGCTGTACGTCGTCCTCGAGGGCAAGGTGAAGCTCGGACGCACGTCCTCCGACGGGCGCGAGAACCTGCTCGCGATCATGGGCCCCGGCCAGATGTTCGGCGAGCTGTCGCTCTTCGACCCCGGCCCGCGCTCGGCCACCGTCACCTGCGTGACCGACGCCGAGTTCGCCTCGCTGTCGCACGAGGACCTGCTGCGCTGGCTCGAGGGCCGCCCGGTCGTCGCGCGCGGCCTGCTCGCCCAGCTGGCGGCGCGGCTGCGCAAGGCCAACGACGTCGTCGCGGACCTCGTGTTCTCCGACGTCCCCGGCCGGGTCGCCAAGGCACTGCTCGACCTCGCCGAGCGCTTCGGGCGCACCGCCGACGACGGCGTGCACGTCCACCACGACCTCACCCAGGAGGAGCTCGCCCAGCTGGTCGGCGCCTCCCGCGAGACGGTCAACAAGGCGCTCGCCGACTTCGCCTCGCGCGGCTGGCTGCGGCTCGAGCCGCGCTCGGTCGTGATCCTCGACATGGAGCGGATGTCGCGCCGCGCGCGCTGAGCCACTCCGCAGCACCCGCAACGACGACGAGACCCCGCCGCCCGATCACTCGGGCGGCGGGGTCTCGGCGTTGGTGGACGCTCAGGCCCGGCGGCGCCGGACCAGCAGCAGGCCGCCCAGCAGGAGCAGAGCCGCGAGCAGACCCGGCTCGAGCAGGCGGGGCGCGCCCGTCGCGGGCAGGCCCGTCGCGGACGGCGAGCCGGTCCCGGCGCCGGCACCGTCACCGTCGTTCTCGTCGACGACACCGCCGACCTCGCCCTCGACCGGGGCGAGGACCGTGACCGTGAAGGTCGCGGACGCGCTCCCCGCGCGGGCGGCGACCCGGCCCCGCACTGCCGGCGGGGTCGCCGGGTCGGCCGCCGTGCAGGTCACCGTCGTCGTCCCGATCTCGAAGGTGCCGCCCGAGGCGGGCGTGCAGCTGACCGGCACGTCGCCGTGCACCAGGTCGGTCGCGCTGGCCTGGTAGGTCACCACGGCACCGGCGTCACCGGTGGCCTCGACGGTGATGTCGTCGGGGACGGTGATCACCGGGGCGGTGGTGTCCGCGACGGTCACGGTGAACGTGCCCGTCGCCGCGCCCTGCCACTGGTCCTCGACCCGGCACCGCACCGTGGTGGTGCCCAGCGCGAAGGTCGCGCCCGGCGTCACCACCGGACCCGAGCCGTCCGCACCGGTGCGGCACTCGGCCACGAGCGCGGTGTCGACGAAGTCGCGGCCGGAGGCGGCGAAGTCGACGGCCGCCCCGTCCGGGCCGGTCGCCTCGGCCGAGAGGTCGGCCGGGACGGTGATCGTCGGCTCCGGCGCCACGACCCGCACCGACAGCACCAGGTCGGCGCTCTCGTTGCCGGCCGCGTCCCGGGCCCGGCAGGTGAGGCTGCCGGTGCCGATGGCGGCGACGGACCCGGACGGCCGGCTGCAGGTCACCTGCGGCGCCGGGTCGACGGCGTCCGTGGTGATCGTCGTGTAGGTGAGCACGGCGCCGTCGGCGCCGGTCGCCGTCAGCACGAAGCCGCGGCTGCCGGCGACCGGGTCGTGGACCGCCTCGGGGACGTCGATCGTCGGCGCCGTCGAGTCGGCCACGGTGACGTCGAACGTGTCCGTGGCCCGCTTCCCACGGGAGTTGAGCGCGCTCGTGCACGTCACCGTCGTCGTCCCGATCGCGAAGGTGTCGCCCGAGGCCACCGGGACGTCGCCCGGCCGGACGCAGCTCGCCGCGAGCGGCCCGTCGATCGGGTCGCTGGCCGAGACCGCGAAGGACACCGGAGCGCCCGCGGCACCGGTCGCCTCGACCACCTGGTCGACCGGGACGGTGATCACCGGTGCCGGGTCGTTGACGGTCACGGTGAACCGCTGGAACGCGAAGTCCACCAGGTTGATCAGGCTGAACCGGCCCCACAGGCATGCGCCGTAGGTGGTGCCGATGGGGAACTGCTTGGTGGCGTGGAAGGTGCGCGTGGTCGTGTAGCCGAGGAACTGCAGTCCCAGCAGCTGCTGCGGCGAGGTGATCTCGACGGGGCTGACCGCGCAGGCACCGGCCACGAAGCTCTGGTCCGCCCAGCCGCCGCTGATCGAGAAGTCCACGGAGACCTGCGCGCCGTTGACGCTGGTCGCGTCGCGCACGATCGGGTTCTCGCCGGTGATCACCGGGCCGGCCGCGGCTTGGGGGGCGGCTTGGGGAGCCTTGGCCGCGCTCGGGGCCTTGGCCGGGGGCGCGGGCTCCGGTTCGGGTGCGGGCTCCGGCTTCGGCTCCGGCTGGGGCTCGGGCTCGGGCGTCGGCTCCGGCTCCGGCTCCGGCTCCGGCTCGGGCGTCGGCTCGGGCTCCGGGGTCGGCGTGACCTCGGGCTCGGGCGAACCGGCCGGTTCGGTCACGGGCGGCGCCGCCGGCGGCTCGGCGTCGCCGTCGGCGAACGAGGGCGGCGCGACGAGCACGCCGGCGAGGAGGAAGGCGGTCGCGGCCAGGAGCCGGGCACGCCGATGACGGGGTCTTCTGGGGGGAGGGAGCATCTCTCCATCGTCAGCGAGACCTCGCGCTGCGTCCCGGTTTTCGGCGAACTACCGCCAAAACGTCTGGTCAGCGGCGCGCGAGGTAGGCCAGCTGGGCCCGCACCGACGACTCGGCGGCGTCCCACAGCGAGGAGTCGACGTCGGCGTACACGACCTCGACGACCTGGCGCGGCAGCGTCGGGTGCTCGGCGACGTCGGGCGGCAGGTCGGTGGGCGACAGGCCGAGCCGGGGCAGCGCGGCCTCGACCTGGGCGAGCCGGTCGCGGCGGTGCACGACGTAGTGGTCGAGGACGCCGGCCGCGTCGGGCAGGACCGGTCCGTGGGCCGGCCACAGCGACGCGACCCGGCCGGACGTGACGAGCGCGCGCATCCGGGCGATCGAGTCGAAGTACGAGCCGAGGTCGCCGTCGGGGTGCACGATCACCGTGGTGCCGCGGCCGAGGACCATGTCGCCGGTCAGCAGCGCGCCGTCGGCCTCGACGAGCAGCGAGATCGAGTCGGTGGTGTGCCCCGGCGTGGTCAGCACCTCGACGTCGAGGCCGCCGACGGAGAGCACCTCGCCGTCGGCGAGCGGGTCCGCGCGCCAGCACTGCTCGGGGTCGAGCCCGCGCACGCCGCAGCCCATCCGCTCGGCGAAGGAGCGCGCGGCCTCGGTGTGGTCGTAGTGGTGGTGGGTGACGACGACCGCGTCCACCTCGCCGGCGACGGCGGCGACGGCGTCGAGGTGGCCGTCGTCGAGCGGCCCGGGGTCGACGACGATCGAGCGGCCGGAGCCGGGCTCGCGCAGGATCCAGGTGTTCGTCCCGTCGAGCGTCATGATCCCCGGGTTGGGCGCGAGCACGCAGCGGCCGCGGTCGCCGTACGGTCCCCCGGTCCAGGCCTCGCTCACGACACGGCCCGCCGTGCCGCCACCAGCGGCCGCAGCCAGTCGGGCATCGAGAGCGTGAAGCCCTCGCCCAGCGGCTCGACCGACGGCGTGAACATCTCGACCGTGCGCGACGTGCTGGCCGCGAGGACGTCGTCCGGCGTCGCGTGGGTGCCGACCTCGAGACAGGTCAGGTACGTCGGCGGGAGCATGGCGAGCTCGCCGCGGTCGGCCTGGTCGGCGGCCTCGGCAGCCGGGATCCAGACCACCTCGGACGACTCGCTCGACACGTCGCGGGTCACCTGTCCCTCGGGCAGGCGGGCGACGAAGAACCAGGTGCGGTAGCGCTTCGGCTCGAAGACCGGCGTCAGCCAGCCGCTCCAGATGCCGAGCAGGTCGGTGCGCAGCACGAGTCCGCGCTGGTCGAGGAAGTCGGTCATCGACAGCGCGCGCGACTCGAGGGCGACCCGGTCGGCCTCCCAGTCGTCGCTCGTCGTGTCGGCGACCACGCTGTCGGCCGAGGTGCCGGCGAGCAGCACCCCGGACTCCTCGAACGTCTCGCGCACGGCCGCGCAGATCAGCGCCCGCGCGACGTCCTCGGTGGTGCCGAGCCGCGCCGCCCACTCCGCGGGCGTGGGCCCGGCCCAGGCCACGGTGTGGTCGTAGTCGCGCGGGTCGACGCCGCCCCCCGGGAACACGCACATGCCCCCGGCGAACGCCATCGTGGTGTGCCGGCGCAGGAGGTAGATCTCCGGCCGCCCGTCGGCGCCCGCCCGCTGCAGGACGACGGTCGCCGCGTCGCGCGGCGCGGCCGGCTCGCGCCGTCCGTCCGCGTACTCGGCGGCGAGGTCGGCGAGGTGTGCGGGCAGCGGCACCGGCGGCAGCGGGATCATCAGGAGGCGCCGACGATCTCGGCGATCACCTCGACCTCGACGGGCGCGTCGAGCGGCAGCACCGGGACGCCGACCGCCGAGCGCGCGTGCACGCCGGCGTCGCCGAAGACCTCGCCGAGCAGCTCGGACGCACCGTTCGCGACCCCCGGCTGACCGGTGAAGTCGGGCGTGGACGCGACGAACGCGACCACCTTGACGATCCGGACGTTGCTCAGCTCGCCGGCGATCGAGCGGATCGCCGCGATCGCGTTGAGCGCGCACTGGCGGGCGCAGGCATAGGCGTCGTCCGCGCTGACCTCGGCGCCGACCTTGCCGGTCGCCATCAGGGCGCCGTCGCGCATCGGCAGCTGGCCGGCGGTGTAGACGTGGTCGCCGCTGCGGACGGCGGGGACGTAGACCGCCACCGGCGGGACGACGTCCGGGACGTCCAGGCCGAGCGCGGCCAGGCGCTCCTCGGGGGTCGGCACCGCTCAGCCCTCGATCGGGCGCTTGAAGTAAGCGATGTCGTTGCCACCCTGGCCGGGGATGAGCGTGACGAGCTCCCACCCGTCCTGGCCGAAGTTGTTGAGGATCTGCGCCGCGACGTGGTTCAGGACGGGCGCCACCTGGTACTCCCACTTGGTCATGGCGCTGACCTTACTCAGTGCCGTCCTGCGCGAGCGTGTCGCTCCTCCGTCACGCCACGCTGCCGCGCCCGCCGTCCTCGCCCGCGGTGCGGAAGGGGGCTCGGCGGCCGGGCGGCCGGCTCGGGGAAAGGCGCGGCACCTCCGCTCCGGTCGCTCCTTCGTCGCTCCCGCCGCTCACGTCGCCGGCGCTTCCCCCGACGACCGGCAACACGGCTCGCCGCGGGGCTCAGCCGTAGCGGTTCACGACCCAGAGCAGCTCGCGGTAGTGGTCGTCCTCCTCGGGCGGAGGTGGATCGACGTCCTGCGCGGTGCGCAGGCTCGCCGGGTCGATCGGCGGGGGCAGGTGGCGGTAGCGCTCGGACCTGGACTGCTCGGCCATGGCGACTCCTTCCGGTACGCCGATGCTAGGCCGCCGCGGCGGCCCACGGAAGGACCACCGCGGGGTCAGGATCCACCCGTGGTCTGACGTCCGCCCCCGCCCGGCCGTCTACGGTGGCCCGGTGACCCGAGCCGACCGACAGCCGTGGCGGCTGGGCCCGCGCGGCGAGCGGTGGTTCGACGTCGGGCTGACGGTGTTCCTGCTGCTGCCGGTCTTCCCCTACCTGTTCTTCGTCGACGTGGTCGAGGGCCTGCTGATGCTGGTCCAGATCGTGCCGCTGTTCTGGCGCCGCCGGCACCCGCTCCCGGTCTTCACCGCGGTCGCGCTCGGCTGCGCGGCGCAGGCGGTCCTCACCGACACCCCGCTGTGGAGCCAGTTCGCGTTCCCCGTCGCGACCTACTCCGTCGCCCGGTACGCCGGCGCGCGGTGGGCTCTCGCGGCACTCGGGACGGGTGTCGTGGGCGCCGCGATCGCCGCCGTCGACTGGCTGCGCGGCTTCGGCACCAACATGACGACGCCGGAGAACGTGACCGCGTACTTCATCACGATCGCGCTCCTCGTCGTCGTCGCCTGGACCCTCGGCACGCTCGGCCGCACCCGGCAGGCGTACGTCGACGCGCTGGTCGAGCGTGGCCAGCGGCTCGAGCGGGAGGCCGCCCAGCAGGCGGCGCTCGCCGCGATCGAGGAGCGGCACCGGATCGCCCGCGAGATGCACGACGTGGTCGCGCACGGGCTGACCACGATCGTGGTCCAGGCCGACGGCGCGCGGGCCGCCGCCGCGCACGACCCGTCGGTGACCGGGCCGGCGCTCGGCACCATCGCCGCGACCGGGCGCGAGGCGATCGCCGAGCTGCGCCGGATGCTCGGCATCCTCCGGGCCGAGGGCGCGCCGACCACACCGCAGCCGCGGCTCACCGACCTGGCCGACCTGGTCGCCGAGGCGCAGGCGGCGGGGACGTCCGTCAACGCGCAGCTCCCCGGGGCGGCGACCCCGGTCTCCGACGGCGTCGCGCTGACGGCGTACCGGATCGTGCAGGAGGCGCTCAGCAACGTCCGCAAGCACGCAGGTCCCGGCGCGGCGGCCACCGTCGTCGTGGGCACCGAGCGCGGCACGCTCGAGATCGTCGTCACCGACGACGGCCGTGGCGCGGCCGCCCACGACGACGGTCGCGGCCTGGGCCTGACCGGCATGCGCGAGCGGGTCGCGGCGCACGACGGCACCCTCACCGCGGGCCCCGCGCCGGACGGCGGCTTCGCGGTGTGCGCGAGGATCCCCCTGTGAACCAGGGAGAGCCGATCCGGGTGTTCCTCGTCGACGACCAGGAGCTGGTCCGCGCCGGCTTCCGGATGCTCATCGACAGCCAGCCCGACCTCGCTGTCGTCGGCGAGGCCGGCGACGGCGGCGAGGCGCTGGAGCGGCTGGCGGTGACCCGCTGCGACGTCGTCCTCATGGACGTGCGGATGCCGCGCCTCGACGGCGTCGAGGCCACCCGGCGCCTGGCCGAGCGCCCCGACCCGCCGCAGGTGATCGTGCTGACCACCTTCGACCTCGACGAGTACGCGTTCGCCGCCATCCGCGCGGGCGCCGCCGCCTTCCTGCTCAAGGACGCCACGCCCGAGACCCTGCTCGGGGCGATCCGCACCGTCCACGCCGGCGACTCCGTCGTCGCCCCCAGCACCACCCGGCGCCTCCTGGAGCACTTCGCGGCCGCGCTGCCCGCCGGCGCCACGGGCGGCCCCGGCACGGCCGACGGTGACGACCGGCTCGCCGCGCTGACCGAGCGCGAGCGCGAGACGCTCGTCCTGGTCGGACGCGGCCTGTCCAACGCCGAGATCGCCGCCGACTTCGTCGTCTCCGAGGCGACCGTGAAGACCCACATCGGCCGGCTGCTCGCCAAGACCGGCTCGCGGGACCGGGTCCAGCTCGTCGTCCTCGCCTACGAGACGGGGCTGGTCCGGCCGTGAGCGACGCCCGGGTCGCGCGCGCCGCCGCCGAGGCCGGCGCCGCCGTCGTCCGCGCCCGGTACGGCGGCACGCTGGTCCGCCACGCCAAGGACGGTCTCGACTTCGCGACCGACGCCGACGTGGCCGCCGAGCGGGCGATCCTCGACGTGCTGGCCCGGGAGCGCCCCGGCGACCTCGTGGTCGGCGAGGAGCTCGGCGCCACCGGTGACCGCGGCGCCACCCGGCGCTGGCTGGTCGATCCCCTCTGCGGGACGCTCAACTTCGCGACCGCCACTCCCCTGGTCGCGGTCAACGTCGCGCTCCAGGTCGACGGCGTGACCACTGCCGCGGCCGTCGTCGACCCGCTCGCCGGCGAGACCTGGGCGACCGACGCGCCCCCGACCCCGTCGGCCGCCTCGGGCCTGGTCGACCTCAACGCCGACGGCCCGACCGACCGGCCCTTCGTCGGCGCCGAGCTCGCCGCCGATCCCGCCTTCCGGCGGGTGTTCGGGCCGCGCGTGCTGTCCACCACGCTCGCGCTGGCCTGGGTCGCCACCGGGCAGCGTGCCGGCTACGTCACCGACGGCGCCCCCGGCACCCTCCACGACAGCGTCCACTTCGCCGCCGGGATCGCGCTGTGCCGGGCCGCGGGCTGCGTCGTCACCGACCTGCACGGCGGCGCCGTCGAGAGCGGTCGCGGCCTGCTGGCCGCCGCCGACGAGCGCACGCACGACGCGCTCGTCCGCCTGGTCGCGCCGGCCTTGTCCACCCCACGTCGGACCCCGGATCAACCCGTGGCCTGACGATCCGCGGCCCGCGCTCGACCAGGCTCGGTGCCATGACCGATCTCGCCGCCAGCACCCGCGGCCTCACCAAGTCCTACGGCCACGGCGACACCCTGGTCCATGCCCTCCGCGGCGTCGACCTCGACCTCCCGGCCGGCCGGTTCACCGCGATCATGGGGCCCTCCGGCTCCGGCAAGTCCACGCTCATGCACTGCCTGGCCGGGCTCGACCAGCCCACGTCGGGCAGCGTCACCGTGGCCGGGCGCGAGCTCGCCGGGCTGGACGACGACGCGCTGACCCGCTTCCGGCGCGACCACCTCGGCTTCGTCTTCCAGGCGTTCAACCTGCTGCCGATGCTGACCGCCGCGCAGAACATCTGGCTGCCCACCGAGCTGGCCGGCCGCGACCGCCGCGAGCCCGCGCTCGCGGCGCGGTTCGAGCAGGTCGTCGACACGCTCGGCATCAGCTCGCGGCTCACCCACCGGCCGGCCGAGATGTCGGGCGGTCAGCAGCAGCGGGTCGCGATCGCGCGGGCGCTCGTCACCGCGCCGGCGATCGTCTTCGCCGACGAGCCGACCGGCAACCTCGACAGCACGACGTCCGCCGAGGTCCTCGCGTTCCTGCGCCGCTCGGTACGCGAGCTCGGTCAGACCGTCGTCATGGTGACCCACGAGACCGAGGCCGCGCGCTACGCCGACGACGTCATCGTGCTCACCGACGGCCAGATCGCCAGCCGAGTCGCAGCCTGATGCGTACCGTCCTCCTCGCCTCCCTCCGCACCCACACCCGGCGGTACGGCGCCGCGCTGCTCGCGATCGTCGTCGGCGTCGTCTTCATCGTGGTCACCGCGGCCCTCTCGTCGTCGGTCCGCAACGGGCTGAGCGCCGGCATCGGCGAGCCCTACGCGGGCGCCGACGCGGTCGTCGACGATCCCTCCCCCGAGGACGCCGCCCGGCTGATCGACGCCGCCGCGAAGTCCGGTGCCGACGCCTGGATGATCGGCTGGACCACCCAGCAGGTCGCCCGCGACGGCAAGGTCCTCGACAGCAGCGCCGACGTCGGCCAGGTGCCCGATCGTCCCGAGCGGCGCTGGCAGAAGCTCGTCGACGGCCGCTTCCCCAGCGGTCCCGGCGAGGCCGTCGTCGACGTCAACGCCGCCAAGGTCGGCGAGATCGGCGTCGGCGACCACCTGCGGGTGGGCACCGGCACCGGTGCGCTCGACGTGACGGTGACCGGGCTCGTCGACTCGCCGTCGACGTACTCGGTGGCGTCGGTCTACCTGCTCTGGTCCGACCTGGCCCGCTGGACCGACCGGCTCTACGTCACCAGCCTGGCGTGGAGCGGCTCCGGCGACCTCGCCGCGGCGCGCGGCGCGATCGACGACGTCGTCCCCGACGCGGACACGGTCGCGGTCGACGCGTACGTCCAGAAGCTCCAGAAGGACGTCAACAACGGCGTCGACGTGATCGCGATCGTCGTGCTGCTGTTCGCCGCGATCGCGCTGCTGGTGGCGGTCCTGGTCATCAACAACACGTTCGCGATCCTCTTCGCCCAGCGGGCCCGGGACTTCGCGCTGTTGCGCTGCGTCGGCGCGACCCGCCGCCAGGTGGTCCGCTCGGTCCGGCTCGAGTCGCTCGCGCTCGGCGTGCTCGCCGCGGTCACCGGCGTCCTCGGCGGGCTCGGGCTCGGCCACGGCCTGGTCGCCCTGGTCCGGCACCAGTGGCCCAGCGCCCGCCTCGGCCCGGCCGAGGTCGCCCCGGTCTGGCTGATCGCTGCCGCGGCCGTCGGGCTCGGCGTCACGCTCGTCGCGGCCTGGCTGCCGACCCGGCGTGTCGTCCGGGTCAGCCCGCTGGCCGCGCTGCGGCCCGACGACAGCACTCGCGTCTCGACCCGCACGGGCCGGGTCCGGGTGGTGGTCGGCCTCGCCGTCGTCGCCCTGGGCCTCGCCGCGCTCGCGGCCGCCGTCGCGGCGTCCAGCCCGCCCGTGCTCGTCGTCGGCGGCGCCGGCACCTTCGTCGGCGTCCTGCTGCTCGGCCCGGTCCTGGTGCCCGGCCTGATCCGGACCGCGGGCCGGCTCGCCCACCGCGCGCTGGGCCCGGTCGGCCGGCTGGCCGCCGGCAATGCGGTCCGCAACCCCCGCCGTACGGCGGCCACCGCGGCCTCGCTCCTCATCGGCGTCACCCTCACCACCGCGGTGCTCACCGGGATGGCGAGCTCGCGCACCGCCCTGTCCGCCGAGATGGACGAGCAGTACCCCGTCGACCTCGCCGTCACCGGCACCGCGACGCTGCCGCCCGACGTCGTCACCCGGCTCGGCGCGATCGACGGCGTCGACGGGGCGGTCAGCGTGCCCGGCGCACCGGCCGAGATCGCCGGCCTGGGCAAGGTCCCCGTGGTCGCCGAGCCCTCCGGCGCGGCGACCGGCGTCCGGCCGGTCCTGCACGGCGACCTGCCGTCGGTCGGCTCGCGCCAGGTCGTCGTCCCCTGGGACCTGCTCGGCGACGGCGTCGAGCCGGGCGACCGGGTCGTGGTCACCGTCGGCGACCGGTCGGCGCGGCTGCGCGTCGTCGGCGGCGAGGGCTGGGGCGAGGCCGCCCTGGTGAGCACCTCCACGCTGCACCGGCTCGCACCCGGTGCCGCCACCCAGGCGGTCTGGCTGCGCGCCGCCGACGGTGCCGACCCGCAGGACCTCGCCGGGTCCGTCGAGGCGATCGGCTCCCCCGTCGGAGCCGGCCTCCAGAACGGCCTCGCCCGGCGCTCGTACGTCGACGTCCAGCTCGACGTCGTCACCGGCGGCGTCGTCGGCCTGCTCGGCATCGCCGTCGTGATCGCGCTGGTCGGCATCGCCAACACGCTCGGCCTGTCCGTCCTCGAGCGCGGCCGCGAGCACGCCCTCCTGCGCGCCCTCGGCCTCACCCGCCGCCAGGTGCGCCGGATGCTCGCCGCCGAGGCCGTCCTGCTCGCCGTCGTCGCCACCCTCGTCGGCACCACGCTCGGCGTGCTCTTCGCCTGGGCCGGCGTCCGCGCGCTGGTCGAGCCGGCGGTCGACGGCGCGCACGTCGTCCTGCCCTGGGGCCAGCTCGCCCTGGTCGTCGCGACGTCCGCCCTGGCAGGCCTCCTCGCCGCGGTCGTGCCCTCGCGCCGGGCGGCCAAGGTCACGCCCGCAGCCGGGCTCGCGCTGGAGTAGCGCCCCCACCTCCCCAGTCGCTCGCTAGGCTCTGCCCTCGTGAGCGACTGGGGGAAGGTCCGCCTGCACGTGGTCACCGGCAAAGGTGGCACCGGCAAGTCCACCGTCGCGTCCGCGCTCGCCCTCGCGCTGGCCACCCGCGGCAAGAACGTGCTGCTGTGCGAGGTCGAGGGGCGCCAGGGCATCGCCCGGATGTTCGACGTCGATCCGCTGCCCTACCAGGAGCGGCGGCTCACCACCGGCCTCCCCGACGCCGACGGCGGCCGGGGCGTCGTCCACGCGCTCCACATCGACGCCGAGTCGGCGCTGCTCGAGTACCTCTCGATGTACTACCGCCTCGGTCGCGCCGGCAAGGCGCTCGACCGGTTCGGCGTCATCGAGTTCGCGACCACGATCGCGCCCGGCGTCCGCGACGTGCTGCTGACCGGCAAGGTCTACGAGGCCGTGCAGCGCAACAGCCGCAACAAGGGCGCCATCGAGTACGACGCCGTGGTGCTCGACGCGCCGCCCACCGGCCGGATCACCCAGTTCCTCAACGTCAGCAACGAGCTCGCCGGGCTGGCCAAGGTCGGCCCGATCAAGTCGCAGTCCGACACGATGATGACGCTCTTCCGCTCCCCGCGGACCGCCGTGCACCTGGTCACCGTGCTCGAGGAGATGCCGGTCCAGGAGACCGCCGACGGCATCACCGAGCTGCGCGCCGCACGGCTCCCCGTCGGCGGCGTCGTCGTCAACCAGGTCCGCCCGCGCGACCTCACCGACGAGCAGCTCTCCGCGGCCCGGGCCGGCACCCTCGACCGGACCCGGATCGAGCAGGACCTCACCGACGGCGGGCTCGAGGTCGGTCCCGGTCTCGTCGACGGGCTGCTCGCCGAGGCCGCCGACCACGCCGAGCGCCGCGCGCTCGAGGACTCCCAGCGCGACCTCGTCGCCGCGCTGGACGTGCCGTCGTACGAGCTGCCGCGGATGGCGGGCGGGATCGACCTCGGCGGGCTCTACGAGCTCGCCGGACTCCTCCGAGAGCAGGGGATGGCGTAGTCATGGCACGCAGCTCCACCCAGCGCCCCTCCCGCGTCGGCCCCGCCACCGCGCCCGGCCGCCGCGCCGGCGCGCTCGACGTCGACGCGCTCCTCGACGACCCCACCACCGGCATCATCGTGTGCTGCGGCTCGGGCGGCGTCGGCAAGACCACCACCAGTGCCGCGCTCGCGCTGCGCGCGGCCGAGCGGGGCCGCAAGGTCGTCGTCCTCACCATCGACCCGGCGCGCCGGCTCGCCCAGTCGATGGGCATCGAGGAGCTCGACAACACCCCACGCCCGGTCACCGGCGTCGAGGGCACGGGCAGCCTCGACGCGATGATGCTCGACATGAAGCGCACCTTCGACGAGGTGGTGCTCTCCCAGGCCAGCCCCGAGAAGGCGCAGCAGATCCTGGCCAACCCGTTCTACATCGCGCTGTCGAGCTCGTTCGCGGGCACGCAGGAGTACATGGCGATGGAGAAGCTCGGCCAGATTCACCGAGATGCGCAGGCGTCCGGCACGTACGACCTGATCGTGGTCGACACCCCGCCGTCGCGCTCGGCGCTCGACTTCCTCGACGCGCCCGAGCGGCTCTCGAGCTTCCTCGACGGCCGCTTCGTCCGGCTGCTGCTGGTGCCCGCGAAGGGACCGGCCAAGCTGATGACGGCCGGCCTCGGCCTCATCACCAACGCGCTGACCAAGGTGCTCGGCGCCCAGTTCCTCAAGGACCTGCAGACGTTCGTGACCGCGCTCGACACCGTCTTCGGCGGCTTCCGCCAGCGCGCGCAGCAGACCTACTCGCTGCTCAAGGCCGACGGCACGGCGTTCCTCGTGGTCGCCGCTCCCGAGCCCGACGCGCTGCGCGAGGCCGAGTACTTCGTCGAGCGGCTCAGCGAGGACGACATGCCCCTCGCGGGGCTCGTCGTCAACCGCGCCAGCCCCGACCCCGGCGGCGAGCTGTCCGCCGACGAGGCGATGACCGCGGCGGAGCGGCTGCGTCGTACCGACCCCGCGTCGCTGACCGCCGGACTCCTCCGGCTGCACGCCGACCGCGTGCGCATGGTGCAGCGCGAGCGCGCGCTCCGGGACCGGTTCGCGACCGCGCACCCGCAGGTGGCGACGGCCGTCGTACCGGCCCTGGCCGGAGACGTCCACGACCTCCACGGCCTGCGCACCGTCGGTGCGCTCCTCGGTCAGACGGTCGCGGGGTCCTGACGGTCCCGCGCGTCCTCGAGGACCTTGCGCCACGAGGCCTGCGGGCGGCGGCGCAGGAGCGCGCGGCGCTCCCGTTCCGTCATTCCGCCCCAGACACCCCACTCGATCTGGTTGTCGAGTGCCTCGGCGAGGCACTCGGTGCGCACGGCACAGCCGGCGCAGACCTGCTTGGCCTTGTTCTGCTCCGCCCCACGGACGAAGAGCTGGTCGGGCTGCTGGTCCCGGCAGGCAGCACGAGGCGCCCAGTCATCTACCCACATAGTTGTCCCCTGAATGGTTCCCACATCCGAGGAGCCAGCACCCCCACAGCGCTTGGTTCTCCTCGACCGAATCAAAGTAAAGGAGTATCGCCAATACCGACACCGCTCATTGGGCCCAACCTCTCTAGTCACAATGGACTACGAGCGGTGGGGCGGAGCGACTTCGGCGACTCGGAGCGATGAGGGCCCGTCCCGTACCCTGAGCCGCATGTCCCGCACCCGGTTCGACGGTCTGCCGCCCGGAAAGATCGCCTCCCACCTCGGCGTCATGCTCCTCGTCGCCGCCGTGCTCGGCGTCGTCGTGGCCGGTCTCGCGATCCCGTTCGCCGGCGTGGTCGGCTTCTCGGCCCGCAACGTGGCCGAGTCCGTGGACGACCTCCCGCAGGAGCTCGAGACCGAGCAGCTCCCGCAGCGGACCGAGATCGAGGACATCAACGGCAAGACCATCGCGACCCTCTACGACCAGAACCGGGTCAACGTCCCGCTCCGCCAGATCTCGCGGACCATGGTCGAGGCGATCGTCGCCATCGAGGACTTCCGCTTCTACCAGCACGGCGCGCTCGACCTCAAGGGCACGATGCGCGCGCTGCTCACCAACCAGGCCTCCGGCGGCGTCGCCCAGGGTGGCTCCTCGATCACCCAGCAGCTGGTCAAGCTGACCCTGCTCAACCAGGCCGACACCGACGAGGAGCGCAAGGCCGCCACCGACGACACCTACGGCCGCAAGCTCCGCGAGCTGCGCTACGCCATCGCCCTCGAGAAGCGCCACAGCAAGGACTGGATCCTCGAGCGCTACCTCAACACGGCCTACTTCGGCGACGGCGCGTACGGCGTCCAGGCCGCGGCGCAGCACTACTTCAGCGTCAACGCCAAGGACCTCAACCTCCGCCAGGCCGCCCTCCTCGGCGGTCTGGTGCAGAGCCCCGAGGCGTACAACCCGACCAAGAACCCCGCGCAGGCGACCGTCCGCCGCAACATCGTGCTCGACCGGATGGCCCAGCTCAACGTCGTCTCCGAGGCCGACGCCGACGCCGCCAAGGCCAAGAAGCTCGGTCTCAAGGTCAAGAACCAGCCCAACGGCTGCCTCAACTCCGGCGCCCAGTTCTTCTGCGACTACGTCGTGCGCTGGCTCATGACCGACGACGCCCTCGGCGCCACCACCCAGGACCGCAAGCGGCTCATCTTCAACGGCGGCCTGACCATCCGGACCACCATCGACATGCGCTACCAGCGCGCCGCCCAGCAGGGTGTCTCCGGCCAGGTCTACAAGGGCGACCAGGCCGTCGGCGCGCTCGCCCTGATCGAGCCCGGCACCGGCAACGTCAAGGCGCTCGCGCAGTCGCGCCCCATGGGCACCCGCAAGGGCGAGACCTTCCTCAACTACGTCGTCCCGAAGAAGTACGGCGACGCCAACGGCGCCCAGGCCGGCTCGACGTTCAAGGCCTTCGTGCTCGCCGCCGCGATCAGCCAGGGCATCCCCCTGACCAAGACCTTCCCGGCGCCCAACCCGGGCTACTTCCCCGAGAACAAGTTCGAGACCTGCGACGGCCCCTACCAGAGCAGCGGCGTGTGGGAGCCGAAGAACTCCACGAGCTCGTCGGCCAACCCGAACCTCTACGAGGGCACCCGCAACTCGGTCAACACGTTCTTCGTGAACCTCGAGCTCGCCACCGGCATCTGCGAGCCCTACAAGCTGGCCAAGCAGATGGGCATCCGCTCGCTGACGAAGGACAACATCAAGCCGTCCTTCACCCTCGGCGTCGTCGACGTGAGCCCGCTCGACATGGCCGAGGCGTACTCGACCTTCGCCGCCCGCGGCCTGCACTGCGACGCCCGACCGGTCACCCAGATCGCCGACGCCCAGGGCAACGTGCTCAAGAAGTACGACAAGCAGTGCACCCAGGTGCTCGCCAGCCCCGTCGCCGACGCGGTCTCCGACGTCCTGCGCGGCGTCGTCGAGCCCGGCGGCTTCGGCTCCGCGCTCAACCCGGGCCAGCCCGCGGCCGGCAAGACCGGAACCACCAACGGCAACTACTCGGTCTGGTTCGCCGGCTACACCCCCAACCTGGCCGGGGCCGCGATGGTCGCGGGCGTCAAGCCCAACGGCAACCAGCAGACGCTCGACGGCAAGTCCATCGGCGGCTACGTCCGGGCCAGCACCGCGGGCTCGACCACCGCAGGCCCGATGTGGGGTGACGCCTTCAAGGCGATCGCGCCGCTGCTTCCCGACGAGAACTTCGTCAGGCCGTCGTCCACCGACGTCGCCGGGCTGCTCGTCACCGTGCCGCCCGTCGCCGGCAAGACCTACGACGACGCCCGCGCCGAGCTCGAGGCCCTGGGCTTCACCGTGGCCCGCGGCGGCTCGGTCGACTCCCGGCTGGCCCGCGGCCTGATCTCCTACTCGTCCCCCGGCGCCGGCGGCCAGCTCGCCACCGGCGACACCGTGACCCTGTATCCCTCCGACGGGTCCCCGGCCAAGCCCAAGGGCAACGGCAAGGGCAAGAAGGGCAAGGGCAAGAAGGGGCGCGGCAACGGCTGACGCCGCCGCATCACCGGGCTACCGCGACGACCACAGGTCGACGAGGTAGGGCAGCGGGTACACCGCGAGCGCCACGAGCCACAGCCACTGCTGACGGCCCGGGAGCAGGTACACCAGCGCCGCGTTGCAGCCGGCGAACAGGACGGCGATCAGCCCGCCGCAGACGATCGCGGCAGCGCGGTAGAAGCCCGGGTCGGTGTTGTGCTCGGTGATGACCTGGCCGAACCAGGTCACCGACACCTCGAGCACGACGAAGGCCGCCGGCAGCAGCGTCACGTACCCGAGCACGACGTTGAGGGCGCCGGTGGCGACGACCGAGAGGGCCGCCGGCGCCCACCGCCGGGGCACGGCCTCGGTGTGCTCGACGCTCATCCCCCGAGGATGGCACGCCCCGGAAGCCGGAACCCGCTCGTGACTTGACCTTGCCCCACGGGTCAAGGTCTACCGTCGTCCCGTGCTCATCAAGGACCTCGCCGAACGCGCCGGCGTCAGCGTCAAGGCGGTGCGCTACTACGAGTCCCGCGGGCTCCTCGCGCCCGCTCGGTCGGCCAACGGCTACCGGGACTACGACGCCGCCGACGTGCTCGTCGTCCGGGAGATCCGGGCGCTGCTGTCGCTCGGCCTCACCGCCGACGAGACGGTGCCCTTCGTCGAGTGCCTGCGCGCCGGCAACGACCGGGCTGACGTGTGCCCGGCGTCCCTGGACGCCTACCGGCTGCGGATCGCCGAGATCGACGAGCGCATCACCGAGCTGAGCCGGCTGCGCGGGGAGCTCTCCGGGCTCCTCGCCGACGCCGAGAGCTACCGAACCGAGGAGGACGCATGACCGCCACGACGACCCTGCCCGAGATCACCGACGCCGACTTCGCGAGCGAGGTGCTGGGCTCCGACGTACCCGTGCTGGTGGAGTTCTGGGCGCAGTGGTGCGGCCCCTGCCACCAGGTCGCACCCGTGCTCGCGGCGATCGCCGCCGAGCGCGCCGGCGCCCTGCGCGTGGTCAAGGTCAACAGCGACGAGAACCCCGTCACCTCCGCGCACTACCGCGTGATGGGCCTGCCGACGATGATCGTCTTCCGCGACGGCGAGCCCGTGCACGAGCTGCGCGGGGCGCGGCCCAAGGCGGCGCTCGACCGGGAGCTCGACCACGTCCTGGCCGGCTGATCCTGGAATAGCGGCCGTCGTCGTGATCTTGTGGAGACATGACTCTTCAAGGTGAGTACGAGCCGAGCTCGCAGAAGTGGGTCCGCGACCAGGTCGCGGCCTACGAGGCCTCCGGGGGCCGCGAGGCCAACACCCTCCAGGGCGGCAAGGACCCGATCGTGGTGATCACCTCGGTCGGCGCCAAGTCCGGCAAGCTCCGCAAGAACCCCGTCATGCGCGTCGAGAAGGACGGCGTCTACGCCGCCATCGCCTCCAAGGGCGGCGCCCCCGAGAACCCCAGCTGGTACGCCAACTTCGTCGCCCACCCGGTCGTCGACCTGCAGGACGGCCCCGAGCCGAGGTCCTACACGGTCCGCGTCGCCGAGGGCGAGGAGCGCCGGCAGTGGTGGGACCACGCCGTCGCCACCTGGCCGACCTATGCGTCGTACCAGGAGAAGACGGACCGCGAGATCCCCGTGTTCCTGCTGGAGCCCACCGACGCCTGATCTGCCAGCCCGCCGAAGTGCGCCGGTTGCGGGGTCGAGATCCACACCTCGGACCCGCAACCGGCGCACTTCGTGGCGTGGTCAGGCGGTGGCGATGGTGACCGCGAGCCCGCAGAGGTGACCCAGGCGGGCGATCTCGGACTCGGCGTACTCGGGGCCGCCGCGGCGGCCGATGACGACGATCTCGTTGCCGTCGAGGCGGGCTGCGGCGAAGAGGGTGACCTCGTCCTCGGGGGCCTCGAGGCGGGTCGGGGACTCGATCTCGACGAACTCGAGGACGTCGGGGGCGGCGCTGGTGCCGTAGACGACGCCCTTGGCACGGTGCACCCGGGCGGCCCAGTCGACGCGGAAGGTCGCGGGCAGGAGGTCGATCAGCTTGTCGAAGTCGCCGGCGGCGGTGGTGAGCTCCTCGACCGCCTCGAGGTCCATCATCAGGTTGCCGCCGGCCGGGTAGCGGCTGACGAAGAGCACCTCGACGTCGTCGAGGGCGTTGCAGGCGGAGACGACGGAGTCGGGCATCATGCCCTGCTCCAGCTCGAGGAGCACGTCGTCGACCGCGGTGCCGTCGGAGCGCTTCTCGACGATCTCGATCGCCTCGATGTCGCCGCCCGCCATACCGATGGCCGTCGCCACGCGACCCAGCGAACCGGGGACGTCGGGCAGCAGCACGCGCAGCAGGAACGGCATGAACTCGACACTAACCCGCCCGTGTTTCGCCGACGTGGCGGGCCCACCGGTTGGGCACGACCCGGTCGCGGCCGGGTCAGGCGGGGGCGAGGCGCTGGCGCAGGCCGGTGGCGCGCTGCGCGGTGGTGCCGACCGCGGCGCGTACGGCGGCCTCGGAGCCGACGACGAGCACGCTCTCGCGCGCCCGGGTGACCGCGGTGTAGAACAGCTCGCGGGTCAGCAGCCGCGAGCCCTCGTCGGGCAGCAGCACCGCGATCCGGGTGGCCTGGCTGCCCTGGCTCTTGTGGATGGTCATCGCGTGCATCGTCTCGATCGCGTCGAGCCGGCCGGGGGCGAAGGGGCGCGGGACGCCGGCCCCGGCGATCCAGGCGCGGGGGCGCCCGGACGGGTCGGCGACGACGACGCCGGTCTCGCCGTTGTAGATGTCGAGCGCGTAGTCGTTGGTGGTGACGAGCAGGGGACGGCCGGCGTACCAGGCGGAGCCGAGGGGCGCGGCGAGCTCGGCGGCGAGCCACTGCTCGACGTGCCGGTTCCAGACGTGGACGCCGTAGGGCCCGTCGCGGTGCGCACAGAGCAGCCGGAAGCGCTCGATCTCGGCGAGGGCCGCCTCGGGCCCGCGCTCGACCGCGGCCTCGCGGACCCGGACCGCCGCCGCCGTGCACTCGTCGCGGAGGGCCTCGACCGGGTCGTCGGTCTCGACGTAGGCCACCTCGCCGGTGCCGGCCCGCAGGACGGCGAGCACCCGGTCGGCCGCGTGGGGCGAGTCGTCGCGCAGCGCGGCGGCGAGGTCCTTGATCTGCTCGGTGGAGCGGTGGTTCTCGGTGAGCGCGACGACCGGCGAGTCCGGGTGGCCGGCGAAGCCGGCGACGAGGTCGGAGAGCACCGCGCCCGCGCCGACGGAGGTGAGCTGGCGCGGGTCGCCGACGAGGACGAGCCGGGTCTCGGGACGGACCGCCTCGAGCAGCCGGGCCATCATCGTCAGGTCGACCATCGACGCCTCGTCGACGACCACCAGGTCGTACTTGAGCCGGTCGTCGCGGCCGTGCCGGAACCGGGTGGTGTTGTCGGGGCGCCAGCCGAGCAGGCGGTGCAGCGTCATCGCCTCGGGTACGGCGACCTGGTGCTCCCCGTCACCGAGTGCCCCCAGCGCCGCGAGCTCGGCACCCACCGCCTCGTGCAGCCGGGTCGCGGCCTTGCCGGTGGGCGCGGCGAGCGCCACCGACATCCGCCGCTGGTGGGCGACCGCGAACTGGTCGGCGAGCGCGAGGACGAGGCGGGCGACCGTGGTGGTCTTGCCGGTGCCGGGCCCGCCGGTGAGGACCGTCGTCCGGTGCCGCGCGGCGTGCTCGACCGCGGCGGCCTGCTCGGGGCTGAGGTGCGCGCCGCTGACCCGGCGCAGCGTGTCGGCGAGCACGGCGTCGTCGACGGCGGGCGGGCCGAGCGCGATCCGGGCGGCGAGGTCGTCGGCGACCTGCCGCTCGAGGCGGTGGTAGCGGTCGAGGTAGACCAGGTCGTGCTCGACGTGGAGCACCCCGGCGGCGACGAGGGCGGAGCCCTCGATCGCGGCAGTCCACGCGGCGGGCTCGGGCCAGGACAGGTCGGCCGTGCGGTCGAGCTCGGCGAGGTCGGGCAGCGCGGCGAGGTCGAGACCGACCGAGCCCGCCCGCACCGAGCGGACGGCGAGCGCGGCCGCGAGCCGGACCCGCTCGTCGTCCTCGTGGGCGAGCGCGGCCACCCGCTCGGCGACCCGTACGTCGGCCGCGTCGACCACGCCCGCCGCGTTGAACGCGCCGAGCAGGCCGCCGACACCGCGGGCCAGCCGCGGGTCGTGCGGCGAGGTGGGCTCGAAGATCTCGGTCACCGGCCGGCCTCCTGGGGGGACGCGCCGTCGAGCAGGTCGGAGAGCGCGGTGACGAGGGCGACCGGCGGCTGCCAGGTGAAGACGCCCGTCGGCGCGCCGTCGACGCGGGGCGTGTCGGGCCCGCACATGCCTCGCAGGTAGAGGTAGACGACGCCGCCGAAGTGGCGTGCGGGGTCGTAGCCGGGCTGGCGCCAGCGCAGGAAGCGGTGGAGCACGACGGCGTAGAGCAGTGCCTGCAGCGGGTAGTCGGAGTGGCCCATCGCCTCGTCGAGTGCCGCGGGACGGTAGGCCCCGGCGGTCAGCGGACCGTCGAGCTCGGCGGCCATCGGGCCGAGCCAGTTGGTCTTGTAGTCGACGACGACGTAGCGGGCGTCGCCGGCGGCGTCGCGCAGCCGCAGCACGACGTCGACCGACCCGGTCAGGTAGCCGCGCAGCACCTGGCCGCCGAGCAGCGGGTGGTCGAGGTGGTCGGCGTAGGCGCGGACCGGGTCGCCCTCGGGCAGGTGCCGGCGCAGCAGCGCGGCCATGTCGCCGAGGAGCACCGTCTGCCCGGCCCGCGCGGCGGGGTCGTCGCCGCCGACGAGCGGGAGCTCGAAGTCGAGCTCGCAGAGCCGGTCGGCGGTGCCGATGGCGCGCAGCGTCGTGTCGTCGAGCAGCGGCCCCAGCGGCGTGTCGAGGACGGCGACCAGCGCGTCGGCCAGCTCGGCCGGGTCGAGGTCGACCGGCCACCAGGTCAGCTGCTCGGCGATCTGGGTGAGCAGCTCGGCACGCAGGTCGGCCACACCGGGGTCGGCGTGCTCGAGGACGCCGTGGACCAGCGAGCCGAAGGTCGCGCCGACCGGCAGCCCCGCCATCGGCGACGGGACGGCGAGCGCCGGGTCGGCCGTCGCGTCGGGCAGCACCGTGGCCGGCAGGTCGGGCAGCTCCTCGTCGTCCTTGACCGCCACCTCGGGCTCGCTGCCCACGGCGGCCGCAGCGTCGGCAGAGCCGAGGTCGACCCGGCTGAGCGCCGAGTAGGACGTGCGGCGCCACTCGGTGTCGACGCTGCGGGTGAACGTGCGGGCGGCGAGCGCGGCGGACGGCTCGTCGGGGAGCGCGGTGGTGAGCGGCACCGGCTCGGCGACCTCGGGCTGGGGCCCGCCCCGGTCGCGCCAGGTGGCGAACAGGTGGGTGACGGCGTCCTCGTCGGGCAGCGGCGGGAGCGGCGGCACCTCGGCCCGCAGCCCGGACCCGTCGGCCGCGGGCTCGCGCAGCAGCAGCCGGTGGAGCGGCGAGGCCTCGGCATTGCGGGTCGGCGCCCACCACGCCACGACCTGGCTCTGGGCGCGGGTGAGCGCGACGTAGAGCAGCCGCAGCCACTCGCCCGCTTCTTCGTCGGCCCAGCGCCGGCAGTGCTCGGCCCAGTGCGGGCCGGAGCCGCCGACGTCGAGGCTGCGCCGCCCGTCGGCGTCGTGGAAGAGCGGCCGGTCGGGCTTGCCGACCCAGCGGTCGGCGAGCGAGGGCAGGTAGACGACCGGGTACTGCAGGCCCTTGCTCGCGTGGATCGTCACGAGCTGGACCGCGTCGGCGTCGGAGTCGAGCCGGCGGGTCCGCTCGGTGCCGCGGCCCTCGCGCGCCTCGAGCACCTGCTGGCGCAGCCAGGCGAGCAGCGCCACCGCGCCGAGCTGGTCGCGCTGGGCGACCTCGTGGAGCACCTCGCCGACGTGGCGGATGTCGGTCAGGGTCCGCTCGCCGCCGACCTGGCCGAGCAGCCGGGCCGGCAGCCCGCCCGACGTCGCAGCCTCGAGGACGGCGGCGACGCCGCGCCGGGCCAGCGCCTCGGACCACGACCGCAGCCGGTCGCCCAGCTCGTCGGAGAGGTCGTCGCCGCCGGCGTCGAGCCCGGTGGCGTCGTAGTCGAGGAAGCAGGTGAGCGCCGCCGCCCGGACCCGTGGCGTGCGGTGCGGCTGCTCGAGCGCCTCGAGCAGCGAGAGCCACTCGGTGGCGGCGGGCGTCGCGAAGACGCTGCCGCCGCCGGCGATGACGGCCGGGACGCCGACGTCGAGCAGGGCCGCGCGGGCGGCCGCCAGGTCGGCGTGGCGGTAGCAGATCACCGCGACGTCGTCGGGGCGCAGCGGGCGGCCGTCGAAGACCGGCTCGGCCGCGAGCAGCTCGCGGACGTCGTGGGCCAGGTCGCGCGCGATGTGCGGACGGACCTTGGCCACCGGCAGCGCCGTCGTGCCGCGCTTGCCGAACGTCTCGCGCCGCACCACCCGCAGCCGGAAGGGCGCGGGCCGTGGGGCCCCGGTGAGCCGGGACTCCTGGTGGTGCGCGGTCACGTCGTGGACGACGATGCGCGGGTCGCCGAGCTCGGCGCCCCCGAGGAGCTGCTGGAAGGCGCCGATCAGACCGGCGTCGCTGCGCCGGTTGACGCCCAGGGTCTGCTTGACCTGGGCCGTCTCGGCGGCGGCGAGGTAGGTCGTCACGTCTCCCCCGCGGAAGGCGTAGATCGCCTGCTTGGGGTCGCCGATGAGCACCATGGTCGCGTGACCGGTGAACGCCCGGTCGAACACCTGCCACTGCACGGGGTCGGTGTCCTGGAACTCGTCGACGAGCACGATGCGCCAGCGGGCGCGCATCCGCGCGCGGGCCGGGGACGCCGGGTGCTCGAGCGCCTCGGCAAGCTGCGAGAGCAGGTCGTCGTAGGACAGCACACCGAGCCGGCGCTTGCGCCGGTCGAGCTCGGCCCGCACGGCCGTGGCGAAGGCGACCTTGCGCCCGGCCGGCTGGTCGCGCGGGACGTCGGTGGGCTCGAGGTGGGCCTGCGGGTCGGCGACCACGGTCCGCGCGATGGCGAGCGCCTCGGCGTGGGTGAACGCCGGCGCCTCGCTGGTCTGGGCGAACGCCCGCAGGTAGAGGTCGTCGACGACCTCGACCAGCATGTCGTCGAGGTTGTCGACCAGCCGGGCCCGCGCGTCGGTGTCGCCCGCGACGCCCAGCGAGTCGAGCACCAGCGAGCAGAACTGGTGGATCGTGGCGATCGTGGCGGCGTCGAAGTCGGCCAGCGCCTGCGCCACCCGCCGGTGCCGGAGCCGCCGCTCGTCGGGCGTGCCGTCGAGGAGCTGCTCGATGACGTCGGTCGGCTCGTCGCCCGGAGCACCGGCCAGCGCCCGCTCGGCCTCGACCAGCTGGTGCCGGACCTGCTCGCGCAGCTCCTGGCTCGCCGCTCGCCCGAACGTGACGACGAGCAGCTGCTCGAGCGGCACGCCCTCCTCGGCGACGTAGCGGGTGACCAGGGCGCCGATCGTCCAGGTCTTGCCGGTGCCGGCGCTGGCCTCGAGCAGGGTGGTGCCGGTGGGCAGCGGGCCGCGGATGTCGAACGGCGTCATCGGGGTGTTCATAGCTGACCCACCCTCTCGGCACCGGCGAGGAGCGGCTCCCACAGCGTCCAGGCGTAGGACGCCAGCCCGGCGTCGACGAGCGCGGTCACCGGCGCGGAGTGCCCGTAGATGCGGCGGTGGGCGGGGTCGTCGTCCTCGCCCTTGATGCCCCACTGGTTGAACCGGTCGGTCACCCAGGCGCGTGCGGCGGCCTCGACGGGCTCGATGTCCATGCCGCGCAGCTCCTTGGCGCGGGCGTCGGCCCAGGCGTAGGCGGTGTCCAGGGGCATCGGCAGCGGCCGGGTGAGCCCCTCGTCGTAGAGCGCGACGAGGGCGTGGAGCCACTCGGTCGCCCGGTGGTCGAGAGGACCGACGAGCGCGCGCTGCGGACCGGCCTTGGCCCGGGCCACGGCGTGGCCGGTCCAGTTCTCGTCGGGGTGGGTGGCGCTGAGCGCGAGGACGTCGAGCCAGGAGGCCAGCCGCTGCTTGGGCTTGAGCCGGGAGTAGGACAGCGAGACGACCTGGTTGCCGTGGACCCGCGGGACGGTGCCGGTGAGCCGGCGTCCGCCGCCCAGGTCGACGTCGATGTCGATGGTGCGGGGCGTGCCGGTGCGCAACGGGGCGCTGCGGGCGAACAGCTCCTGGCACTCCTTGACCACGCCGGTCAGCGCGGCCCGCCCGAGGTCGAAGGGCGGCAGGGAGCCGCGCAGCTGCTCGGCGGTCATCACGGCGGTCGCGGTCGCGGCCGGGTCGTCGGCGGCGAGCACCTCGCGCAGCAGCCGGTCGCCGATCTGCCAGACCTCGAGGCCGTTGAGGGCGACGGGGATCGCGTCGGCGACCTGGTCGGGCTCGAACGGTGTCGCGACGTCGAGCCGCTGCCGGAGGAACGTCCGCGCCGGGCGGTGCACGAAGCCGACCAGGTCGGCGAGCGCGACGTCGCCGCCCGCGGCAGGCGCCGGCGGCAGCGGGTCGGCGAGGAAGGGGGGCACCGGCGTCCGCTCGCGGACCGCGGCCCGGGCGCCGGCCAGCGAGGCCCGGTCGAAGCTGAACGGTCCGGTGCCCAGCAGGGCCCCGGCGGCGTGGTTGCGCGGGTCGAAGGCCTGGAGCGGGTGCCGGACGACGACCGCGTCGCGCACCGGAGCGGCGGCCGTGCGGTCGAGCGCGTCGACCAGCTCGCCCAGCGGTACGGCGGGCGGCCGCTCCTGGCCCGTGTGCTCGGCGGCGCCGGTGTAGGTGATGATCAGCCGCTCGCCCGCCGCGAGGACGGCGTCGAGGAGGAGCTGGCGGTCCTCGCCGCGCAGGTCGCGCTCGCCGACGAGCGGGCGCCGGGCCAGGACGTCGTCGCCGTCGACGCCGCTGGTGCGCGGGAACACGCCGTCGTCGAGGCCGACCAGGCAGACCACCCGGTGCGGCACCGAGCGCATCGGGACCATCGTGCAGACGGTGAGCGTTCCGGTGCGGAAGTTGGCGCGCGTGGGCCGCCCCGCGAGCCGGGCCTGGAGCAGCGCGCGGACGTCGGCCAGCCGCAGCGGGACGTCGGGGTCGCTCTCGTCGGCGCTCGCCCGGGCCCGCGCGAGCTCGCGCTCGAACTGCGGCAGCTGCCAGGCGTCGTCGGCGTCGACCTCGCACAGGTCGCGCACGCCGTCGGCGATCGCCGCGAACCAGGCGTCGGCGGCCTGCGCCCGGTCGAGCGCGTCGAGACAGCCGGCGAGCCGGGCGACGGCCTCGCTGAGCCGGCCGACCAGCTCGATCTCGCCGCTGGCGATGTCGTCGACGGGCAGCCCGCGCCCGACGTGGCGGTGGTCGTCGTCGCTCATCGCGACGCCGAGCAGGAGCCGGTCGAGCCCGGCCCGCCAGGTGTTGTGCTCGAAGCCCTCCATCGCGTAGGACGCCCGGTGGCCCGCGTCGACGCCCCAGCGGATGCCGGCCTCGGCGACCCAGCGCGTCATCCGCGCCAGGTCGTCGTCACCGAACCCGAACCGGCGCCGGCACACCGCCCGCGAGAGCAGGTCGAGCACCTGGGAGGCGGTGGCCCGGCCGCCGGCGAGCTCGACGAGCGCGACCGCCACGCCGAGCAGCGGGTTGGTGCTGCTGGCCGCGCGGTCGGCCAGCCGGACCCGCAGCCGGTGGGCGGGGTGCAGGGCGTCGTCGGCGTGCTCGTCGCCGATCAGCTCGCCCAGGCCGAAGCCGGCCGAGATGAGCGGCGCGTAGGTCTCGATGTCGGGGCACATCACGACGATGTCGCGGGGCTCGAGGGTCGGGTCGTCCTCGAGCAGACCGACCAGCAGCTCGCGCAGGACCTCGATCTGCCGGGCCGGACCGTGGCAGGCGTGGACCTGGACCGACCGGTCGTCGGCCGCGAGCACGCGCCCCGACCGCGCCTCGGCGTCGGGCGCCCGGTTGGCACGCAGGTCGGCCTGGAGCCAGCCGAGCAGGCCGGCGGGCGGGGCCGGGTCGGGCGCCGCCCCCGCGTCGTCGGCCTGGCCGGCGCGCACCCGGGCGCTCAGCACCGTCGCCAGCTCGCGCGCGTCGCGCCCCAGCGAGGCGAGCAGCGGGTTCTCGGCGAGCTCGGCGGTGCTCGACGTGTCGCGCGGCCCGACCTCGACGCCCGCCGCCGCGACGGCGTCCCACAGCGCGGCCGACGGCTGCGACAGCCACAGGTGGACGTCGCGGTGGGCGGCCAGCGCGACGAGGAGGTCGATCTCGGTCGCGGGCAGCCGGGTGTGGCCGAACAGCGACAGCCGGTCGGGCAGGTCGAGCCCGTCGACGGTGCCGGCGAGCAGCGCCGCGCAGACCCGCTCGTGGCGCACGTCGGGCGCCTCGTCGTGCCCGGCCTCCGCCATCCGCACCAGCAGCCGCCGCCACAGCTCGGCCTCCCAGCGCAGGTCGTCGGCCAGCGGCGCGCCCGCGCCGTCGGTGTCGCGGCCCTCGCGCCAGTCGCGCACGAGCGCCGGCCGCTGGACGGCGTAGGACGTGAGGCGCTCGGCCAGCCGCCGGGCGACCGACCACCGGCGGCTGCGCCGCAGCTCGCCCTCCTCGCCGTCGACCCCGTGCCCGAGGTGGGTCGCGAGCGTCGCGCACCACGGCTCGCCGAGGTTGTCGTCGATCGTCGCCAGCAGCGGCCAGACCAGGCGGTCGGGCTGCCACGGATCGTCGCGGTCGCGGCCCAGCAGCAGCCCCACGAGCGAGGCCGGCTGGAGGAAGCGCACCCCCGCGCACACCCCGTCGCCCCCGCGCGCGCCCGCACCGAGCCGGTGCGAGAGGCGCTGGGTGAGCCACCGCTCCACCCCGCGCGCGGGCACCACGACGACCTCGCTCGCGAACGGGTCGTCGAGCGGCGTCGCGAGCAGCCCGCCGAGCTCGTCGGCGAGCAGGTCGGTCCGCGCGGCGCGGTGCAGGTGAAGGGTCATCGAGGGCGAGGCTAGGACATGGGTCCGACGGAATCGGCGGGCAGCCCGAGCACGGCGCGACCGACCCGGCAGAGCACCACCCACGGATCGGCGGGGCCGGCCGACGCCGCCGGCAGGTAGCGCCGCAGCGTGTTGACCGCGATCTGCGCCGAGCGCACCAGCGCATGGGCGTCGGGTGCGGTCAGGTCGTCGCGGACGGCGGCGAGCAGCACGGCCCACTCGCTCACGTAGTCCTGCTGGGCCCGGCGGATCGGCGCCCGCTCCTCGGGCCGCACGTTGCCGATCTCGGTGAAGAGCGGGGACAGCGCGTCGCCCTGCGCGACGTTGATCCGGACGAACGACGCCAGCGTCCGGTCGAGCGCCGTGGCCGGGTCGTCGGTGCCGGCCAGCACCGCGGCGAGGTCGAAGTAGAGCGCATCCAGGCAGCGCATGATGACCTCGACCAGGATCGCCGACTTGCCCGGGAAGTGGTGGTAGAGCGTCGGCCCCGAGATGCCCGCGGCGGCACCGATGTCGTCCATCCCGACGACCTGGTAGCCGCGCTCCGCGAACAGCCGGACGGCGGCCGCGAGCGCCGCCTCGCGCCGGGACGAGGGCTGCAGCCCGCCCGACGTGGCCGGCCGCTCCGCCGACACCGGCGCCATCTCCCCCAGGGGGAGCCACGGCACGGCGGCGACCGCGGTGGCTGCCGCCACCATGAGCTGCTGGGCCCGCGGCTCGGGGACCGTCGCCCGCTCGTACGCGCGCCCGCTGTCGAGGACGGCGTGCACCGCGACCGAGAGTGCCGCCACGTCGCGGCGGTCGAGGTCCGGCCGGGCCGCGGCGAGCGCGGTGCGCAGCGGCTTCAGCGCCCTCCCGTAGCGGGCGGCGAGCTCGTCGCGCTGCGCGGGCTCGAGGAAGCGCGCGTTGCGGTCCCACAGGGCGTGCGGACGTCCCGGCCGCAGCAGGTGACGGGCGGCGTGGCCGAGCAGCGCCGCGAGATCGGCCGGCCCGTCGTACGCCTCGGCGAGCTGGGCGATCTCGAGCTCGATCGCGGCGACCAGGAGCTCGGACTTGCCGCCGAAGTGGCGGTAGAGCGCCGGCCCGGTGATGCCCACCTCGGCCGCGATGTCGGCGACGAAGGCGTCGGGATAGCCGCGCCGCGCGAACTGCCGGGCCGCGGCGGCGACGATCAGCTCCTTGCGGTTGCGGGGCCTGCGCTGCGCACCAGGACCGGGCTCAGCCATCGAGGAAGGCCTGCATCACCGCGCGTCCCTGCTCGATGGCGGCGTCGATCGACGTCAGGTCGCCACTCAGCCGGGACACGTCGGGAGCGCCCAGCGGGGGCCGCACCTCGACGAGCGTCGGTACGTCGGCCCGGGTCCCCTCGGCGAGCCGCAGGTCGTCGGCGGCATAGCTCCGGTGGCGCCCGATGTGCGCCGCGCCGGCGGCCCGCCCGTGGCGCAGGAAGTACGGCGCGAGCAGCATCCGCTCGAACCGCGAGGGCGGGACGGCGCGCTGGTCGGTGCGGCGGGTGCGCAGCACGAGCACGTGGGAGGCCCCTTGGTCGAGCGCGGTCCGGTAGGGGACGCCCTCGGAGAGGCCGCCGTCGACGTAGCGCCGGTCGCCCACCCGGACCGGCGGACCGGCCAGCAGGGGGATGCACGAGCTGGCACGCAGCGCGGTCTGGGCGCTGAGCCGGTCGGTGACATAGGGGGCGAGGTCGACCGCGGTGCCGGTCGCGGCGTCGGTCGCGATCGGGTGGAAGCCGATGGGGTTCGCGACGATCGCGTCGAAGTCCATCGGCGTGATCGACTCGTAGACGTGGTGGACCAGACGGGCCAGGTCGACGACCGGACGGCCGCGCAGCATCCGCCGCGGGTCGGTCACCTTCGCCGCCGCCACCTCGGGCCAGGCCCAGCTGCGCAGCCACTTGCGGCCCTCGCCGGTGAGCAGCCAGGCACCGTTGAGCGCGCCGCCGGAGGCGCCGTAGACGTGGTCGAAGGCGTCGGTCAGGCCGGCCTCGTCGATCGCGAGCGCCATCCCCGCCGAGTACGCCGCCCGGCTGCCGCCGCCCTCGATCGCCAGCGCCACGCGGTGCCCGTCGTCGCGGTGCCCGGGCCGGCTGCCCGTGCGCAGCCGCTCCCGGAGGACCGTGGCGAGCGGGACGATCGTCGTGCTCACGCGGGGAGCTCCCGCACGACGCGTGCCGGGTTGCCCACCGCCAGCACGCCCGCAGGCAGGTCGCGGGTGACCACGGAGCCGGCGCCGACGACCGTGTCGGCACCGATGGTGACGCCGGGGCAGACGATGACGCCGCCGCCGAGCCAGACGTTGTCGCCGATCTCGATGGGCTGCGCGGACTCCCACTTGTCGCGGCGCGGCCCGGCCTCGAGCGGGTGGAGCGGCGTGAGGAGCTGGACGTTGGGGCCGATCTGGACGTCGTCCCCGATCACGATGGGCGCGACGTCGAGCGCGACGAGGCCGAAGTTGACGAACGACCGCGCGCCGATCCGGATCTGGCTGCCGTAGTCGACGTGGATCGGCGGCCGGATGCCGGTGTCCTCCCCCACGGCGCCGAGCAGCTCGCCCAGCAGCTCGTGGCGCCGGTCGCGCTCGCGCGCCGTCGTCGCGTTGTACGCCGTGGCGAGGTCCTGGGCACGCAGGTAGGCCTCGACCAGGTCGGGGTCGTCGGCCAGGTAGAGGTCACCAGCGAGCATCCGCTCGCGCATGCTGCGGCTGTCGTCGTCCGGGCCGGTCATCGCTCAGTCCTCGTCGTCCTCGTGGTGCCGGCGCTCGTCGGCGTCGTTGATCTCGCCCTCCAGCGCGGCCCGGGCCTCGGGCTTGCCGTGGAAGCGGCGGAACGAGTAGACGATCAGGACCAGTGCGATGACGCACGACAGCAGCAGCGTGATGCCCGTCCAGACACCGCCCGGGAGCCACCAGCGCTCCGCGATCGGCCACCAGTTCGGCATGTCGGGGTCGACCAGCCACACGACGCCGAACGCACCGATGGCGAGCGCGCCGATGGTCGACATGATCACCCGCGGCCAGGTCTCGACGCCCTCGGCCGCGGCACGCAGCGCCCGCAGGAGGACGGGGTCGAGCAGCCGCTCGGCCCAGGTGTACTGCTGCGAGAGCACCGCCAGGCCGGCCGCCATCAGCAGCAGGCCGGGGCCGGGGAGCACGAGCGCCGCGACGCCCGCGACCAGCAGCAGCCAGCCGAGGACCTCGAGCAGGAGGCGCTTCGCCGCGCCGGTCACCGGCCACCACCGAAGCGGTCGAGCCAGGTGAGGACGTCGTCGTCGGCGTTGCCGTGGGCGGCGGCGATCCGCGCCCACTTCTGCGCCATCGCGTGGAAGCGCAGCGGGTTGTAGACGTCCTCCTCGCCGGAGAAGAGCCCGTCGCCGGCGTAGGTCATGATCGTGATGTTCGGCTCGGTCAGCATCGTGCCGTCGCCCGGGTCGGGCATCGGGTTGAGCACCTCGCAGACGAGCCGGCCGGCGTCGGCGTCGACGACCTGCCACGACACGGGGAACTCCGGCATCAGCCGCCCCGGGTACGACGTCATGGTGCGCACCGCCCAGTCCCGGATCTCGTCACGGCCGGTGAACGTACCCATCGCGTGCTCGACGTACACCGCGTCGGGGGTGAACAGGTCGGCATAGCCGGTCCAGTCGCCGGACGCAGCGAAGCCGGCGACCTTCTCGTGGAAGGCGGCGTAGGCCTCGGTGATCTCGGCCGCGGGAGCGCTCATGTCCCCGATCCAACCAGAGCGGCGCAATGGCGCACTACGCTTCGCCCCATGCCGCGTCGGTCCGTCTCCCCCCGGCGCAGCCCGTTCGGATCCCGGATCCTCGGCCCGCGCGACCAGCACCCCCGTCAGCTCCGGATCCGGATCCAGGTGCTGCTCACCGTGCTGCTCGTCGGGACGAACCTGATCGGCGCCCTCGTCGTCTTCGTCATCAACACCTGGGCCATCCCCTCACCGGCCCCGAACCGCGAGATGGTCATCGCGCTGGCGATCGCCATCCCGACGTACGTCTTCGTGGCGGCGGCGATCGGCGCCGTGTGGGGGACGACGACGTCGCTGCGCGCGCTGCGGTGGGCGACCCAGCCCGGGGTCGACCCGGACCGCACGCAGCGGGCCCGCGCACTGCGGGTGCCGCTCACCCTGACCGTCATGCAGCTGACCATGTGGCTGGTCGGGACGGTGCTGTTCACCGTGCTGACGATCGTCCTGCAGCCCTCGCGCATCCTCGGCACCGCGCTGACGGTCACCATCGGCGGCATGGTGGTGGCCGGGATCTCCTACCTGTTCACCGAGTTCTCGCTGCGCCCGATCGCGGCGCGGGCACTGAGCGACGTCCGCGTGACGGGCCGGATCCGCGGTGTCGGCGTCGGCCCGCGGATGGCGATCTTCTGGACCCTCGGCACCGGCGCCCCCATCGTCGGCCTGCTCATCGCCGCCGTCCTCGCGGTCACGCCCGGCGGCGACGACGCGACGCTCGGCCAGCTCGCCGTCGTCACGATCATCGTGTGCTGCATCGTGCTGCTGTTCGGCTTCCTGCTCACCGACCTCAACGCCCGCTCGGTCGTCGCCCCCCTCCTGTCGGTGCGCGACGCGATGCGCGCCGTCGAGGCGGGCCACCTCGACACCGACGTCGTCGTGTACGACGGCACCGAGCTCGGCCAGCTCCAGAGCGGCTTCAACGACATGGTCGCCGGCCTCCGGGAGCGCGAGCAGATCCGCGACCTCTTCGGTCGCCACGTCGGCCAGGAGGTCGCCGCCGCGGCCGCCAGGCTCGGCGCCGGCGAGATCGAGCTGGGGGGCGAGACCCGCACCTGCTCGGTGCTCTTCGTCGACCTGGTCGGCTCCACGACGTACGCCACCGAGCACGGGCCGACCGAGGTGGTCGCCGTGCTCAACCGCTTCTTCGGCGTCGTCGTCGACGAGGTCGACCGGCACCACGGCCTGGTCAACAAGTTCATCGGCGACGCCGTCCTCGCGATCTTCGGCGCTCCCGTCGAGCTCGCCGACCACGCGGCCGCCGCCCTCGCCGCCGCCCGCGCGATGGCGGCCCGGCTCGCGGTCGAGGTGCCCGAGGTCGGCGCCGGGATCGGCGTCGCGACCGGCCAGGTCGTCGCCGGCAACGTCGGCCACGAGCAGCGCTTCGAGTACACGGTGATCGGCGACGCCGTGAACTCCGCCGCCCGCCTCACCGACCTCGCCAAGGACGTCCCCGGCGGCGTCCTCGCGTCCTGGGCCTCCGTCGAGGCAGCCGGCCCCGACGAGGCCGCCCACTGGCGCGGTCACGGCGACGTCGTCCTCCGCGGCCGCTCGGCCCCCACCCTGCTCGCCGTCCAGGCCAGCGCCTCGAGCGCCTGACGGGCGCACGCTCTTGTAACTCAGTGTTCAGTGCACTACCAGGGTGGTCGACACCCCTGGTAGTGCACTGAACACGTAGTTACATGAGATGTGGCAGGCTCCCCCGCGTGACCGAGGGCGCTGTGGACCAGGGATTCGAGCCGGACGCGATCGTGGTGGGGGCGGGGCTGGCCGGCCTCGTCGCGACCTACGAGGCGACGCGCGCGGGCAAGCGCGTGCTCGTGCTCGACCAGGAGAACCGCGCCAACCTGGGCGGCCAGGCGTTCTGGTCGCTGGGTGGGCTCTTCCTCGTCGACTCCCCCGAGCAGCGCCGGATGGGGATCAAGGACTCCTTCGACCTCGCGTGGCAGGACTGGCAGGGCTCGGCGGGCTTCGACCGCATCCCCGACGAGGCCGACGGGACGCCCGGCCAGGACCACTGGGCCCGGCAGTGGGCCGAGGCGTACGTGCGGTTCGCGGCGACCGAGAAGCGCGCCTACCTGCGCGACCTCGGGCTCAAGGTGCTGCCGTTCGTCGGGTGGGCCGAGCGCGGCCGCGGCGATGCGTCGGGGCACGGCAACTCCGTGCCGCGCTTCCACCTGACCTGGGGCACCGGCCCCGAGGTGGTCCGGGTGTTCCTCGAGCCGGTCCTCGCCGCAGAGGAGGCGGGCCTGGTCCGCTTCGGCTTCCGGCACCGCGTCGACGAGCTCGTGACGGCGGACGGCGCCGTGGTCGGCGTCCGCGGCGCGGTGCTCGAGCCGTCCAGTGTCGAGCGCGGCTTCGCGTCGACGCGGGTCGAGGTCGGCGCCTTCGAGCACACGGCTGCCGCCGTCGTCGTGACGACGGGCGGCATCGGCCACAACCACGACCTGATCCGCGCGAGCTGGCCGGCCGACCGGCTGGGACCGGCGCCGCGGCACATGATCAGCGGAGTCCCCGCGTACGTCGACGGGCGCGGGCTCGCGATCGCCGCCGAGGCCGGCGCCCGGCTGGTCAACCCGGACCGGATGTGGCACTACACCGAGGGCATCCACAACTGGGACCCGATCTGGCCCGACCACGCGATCCGGATCATCCCGGGCCCGTCGTCGCTGTGGTTCGACGCGACCGGGCAGCGGCTGCCCGCCCCCAACTACCCGGGCTTCGACAGCCTCGGCACGCTCGCCACGATCGGCGCGACCGGCTACGACTACACGTGGTTCGTGCTCACCCAGTCGATCATCGAGAAGGAGTTCGCGCTCTCCGGCTCGGAGCAGAACCCCGACATCACCGGCAAGGACCTCAAGGTCATGCTCAAGGCGCGCCTGGCCAAGGGCGCGCCCGCGCCGGTCGAGAAGTTCAAGACCGACGGCCGCGACTTCGTCGTCGCCGACACGCTCGACGAGCTCGTCGACGGGATGAACGCGATCGTCGCGGGCGACTCCCCCACGCGCGGGCCCGCGCTCGACGCCGCCGTCCTGCGCCGCCAGATCGAGGCGCGCGACGCCGAGCTCGACAACGGCTTCAGCAAGGACTTCCAGCTGATGGCGGTCAACAACGCCCGCCGCTCGCGGACCGACAAGCTGATCCGGGTGGCCAAGCCGCACAAGGTGCTCGACCCCGAGCACGGCCCGCTCATCGCCGTCCGGCTCAACATCCTGACCCGCAAGACCCTCGGCGGCATCGCCACCGACCTGTCCTCGCGGGCCGTCGGCCACGACGGCGCGGTCATCCCGGGCCTGTACGCCGCGGGCGAGGTCGCCGGCTTCGGCGGCGGTGGCGTGCACGGCTACAACGCGCTCGAGGGCACCTTCCTCGGCGGCTGCATCTTCTCCGGGCGCGCCGCCGGACGGGCGATCGCGCGCGGCTGAGCCGCCCCGAGCCGCCCCGAGCCGCCCCGAGCCGCCCCGAGCCGCCTGACGAGCCCGCCACCCGAAAATCCCCTCGCCGATGAATCCCCGTCGGTGGCAGGGTCTGAGAGGGGTGGCGGGGCGTGGGGTGCTGGCTTGACAGCCCCTATTCAATTTTGAATACTCGCCATATTCAACCTTGACTACGAGGGGATCGAGATGATCGAAGCACGAGGACTCGTGCAGACCTTCCACACCGGGCAGGGCAAGCAGAAGCGCGAGGTCCCGGCCGTGCGCGGGGTCGACCTCGACGTCGCCGAGGGCGAGGTGGTCGGCTTCCTCGGGCCCAACGGTGCGGGCAAGACGACCACGCTGCGGATGCTGACCACGCTGCTCCGCCCGACCGCCGGCACCGCCCGGGTGGCCGGCTACGACGTGGCGACCCAGGCGGTCGACGTGCGGCGCAGCATCGGCTACTGCTCGCAGGTCGGCTCGACCTTCTCCGGCGCCTACGCCGGCGACGAGGTCGTCGACCACGGCATGCTCTACGGGATGTCCAAGAAGGCCGCTGTGACCAAGGGCCAGGAGCTCTTCGACAAGCTCCAGCTCGAGGGTCTGTGGCGGCGGATGCCGAAGAACATGTCCGGCGGGCAGAAGCGGCGCCTCGACATCGCGATGGCGCTCATCCACTCCCCCGGCCTGGTCTTCCTCGACGAGCCCACCACCGGCCTCGACCCGCAGGCCCGGATCAACCTGTGGCAGCACATCGCCGACCTGCGGACCAAGGACGGCGCGACCGTCTTCCTGACCACGCACTACCTCGACGAGGCCGACGCGCTCGCCGACCGGATCGTGATCATCGACAAGGGCGAGATCGTGGCCAGCGACACCGCGGACAACCTCAAGGCCGCCGTCGCCGGCGACCTGGTCGACCTCGAGGTCGGCACCGACGAGCAGGTCGCGGTCACCCGCGACAAGCTCGGCTCGATCAGCGTCGAGGTCGAGGTCGAGGGCCGCCACGTCCGCGGCCGGGTCGCCCGCGCCGGCAAGGCCGTACCCGGCCTGCTGCGCGACCTCGACAACGCCGGCGTCTCGCTCGAGTCGATCGAGGTCGTCCGGCCCACGCTCGACGACGTCTTCCTCACCCTCACCGGGCGCTCCCTGCGCGACGCCGAGGCCGCGGCCGAGGCCAAGGAGGCCTCCACCGACGCCGGCGCCGACGACGCCACGACCCCCGAGGGAGCCTCGGCATGAGCACCTTCTTCCGCGAGTCCTGGATCGTCTTCAACCGCCAGCTGCGGATGAACCTGCGCAACCCCGCGTGGGTGATCATCGGCATGCTGCAGCCGGTCCTCTACCTGCTGCTGTTCGGACCGCTCCTCGAGCCGGTCATCGCCCAGCTCGGCGGCAACAAGTACACCTGGTTCGTGCCGGGCATGCTCGTCCAGCTCGGCATCTTCGGCGCCTTCTTCGCCGGCTTCTCGCTCATCGGCGAGTGGCGCGAGGGCGTCATCGAGGCCGAGCGGGTCACCCCGGCGCACCGCTCCGCGCTGCTGTTCGGGCGGCTCTACCGCGACCTGCTCCAGCTGTTCGTGCAGGCCGTGATCCTGATCGGACTCGGCCTGATCCTCGGCATGGACGCCTCGTTCGGCGGCATCGTGCTCGGCGTCGTGCTCACCCTGATGCTCGGCGGCGCGTGCGCCGCGGCGTCCAACGCGCTGGCGCTCACCACCAAGAGCGAGGACGTCATGGCGCCGGTCATCAACGTCGTGATGATGCCGGTGCTGCTGCTCAGCGGCATCCTGCTCCCGATGAGCTTCGGCGCCGGCTGGCTCGAGCGGCTCTCGGACTTCATGCCGATCAAGCACATCGTCGACGCCGTGCGCGCCTCGTTCTTCGGCGACTACGACAGCTCGCTGCTGTGGGGCGTCGGCTGGACGGTCGTGCTCTTCGGGCTCGCCGTCTGGTGGGGCACGTCGGTGTTCAAGAAGGAGAACGCCTGAGCCGGGCGCGCCCCCGGTCCGGCCGGGGGCGCGCCGGACGAGCCGGGGTCGTCGCGCAGCAGCAGCGCGAGCCCGACCCCGATCGCGGCGGCGGCGATCGCCGCGGCCAGCATCAGGAGCCACCACTTGCCGGTGCCCATCCCCGTGCCACCTGAGCGGGCCGCGGGAGCCGGGGCCGACAGGTAGGCCGGCGGCGGTGCGTAGACCGGCGCCGGCGCCGGCGGAGCCACGGGCGGCGGGGCCGGTGCCGGCGGAGGAGTCGGTGTCGGCGCGGGCGTCGGCGGCCGGACGGCGGTCGGCCCACCCACCACCGGCACCGCCGAGCCCGGCGTGACCGGCAGCCGCAGCGCGGCCTGGAGGTCGGCGCTCATCTCGGCGGCACGCTGGTAGCGCTCGCCCGGCTCCTTGGCCATCGCCGTGCGCAGGATCCGGTTGGTCGCGTGCACCATCGGGCTCGCGCCGGCCAGCTGCGGCACCGGTTCGCGGACGTGGGCGGCGACGAGCTGGTAGTCCGACATCCCCCGGTACGGCGGCGCGCCGGTCAGCGCCACCCAGAGCAGGCAGCCGAGCGCGTAGATGTCGGTGACCGCGCCCGCCCGGGCGCCGCCGTGCAGCTCCGGCGCCATGTACGACGGCGTGCCCGCGGTCGTCGTGCTGAACAGGGTGGCGTCGGCGTTCATCCGCCGGGCGATGCCGAAGTCGGCCAGGTAGGCGCGCACGGCACCGGGCCGGCGCCGGACCAGGACGTTGCCCGGCTTGATGTCGCGGTGCACGAGACCGGCGTCGTGGGCGTCGGCGAGGCCGCTGCTGATCTGCTCGATGATCTCGAGGGCCTCGACCAGCGTGGGCGTGCCCTCGGTCCGGATCAGGTGCCCGAGGTCGCCGCCGGGGATGAGCTGGCTGGCGAGGTAGAGGTAGCCGTCCTCCTCGCCGTGCGCGTAGACCGCGACGACGTGGGCGGACTCGAGCGACGCCTGGGCCCGCGCCTCGCGGGTGAACCGCTGCCGGAACTCGGGGTCGTGGGCGAAGAGCGGGGCGATGACCTTGAGCGCGACCTCGCGGCCGAGGTTCTCCTCGAGGGCCCGGTAGACCACGCCCATGCCGCCCTGGCCGAGCTGCTCGAGCAGCCGGAAGCGCCCGATCCGGGCGCCCGGAGCGAGGTCGCCGGGCGGCTGCGGGGAGGACACACCCTCTGTTCTACCGGACCGAGGGGTCAGGCGCCCGCAGGCACCGGCTGCCGCTCGTCGGTGGGCGCGCTGCCGGCGTCGTCGTCCGGGCCGCCCTCGCGGAAGCCGTGCCGCGCCCACCAGCGGGCCAGTGGCGCGGGTGCCCACCAGTTCCAGCGGCCGAGCAGCTTCATGGTGGCCGGCACGAGCAGGGCCCGGACCACGGTCGCGTCGACCAGGATCGCGACGAGCATGCCGAGGCCCATCATCTTCATGAAGACGACGCCGCTGAGGCTGAACGCGCCGATCACGACGGCGAGCAGCAGCGCCGCGCTGGTGATGATCCGGCCGGTCTTCTGCACGCCGGTCTGCACGGCGAGGTCGTTGTCGCCGGTCGCGTCCCACTGCTCGCGCACCCGGGAGAGCAGGAAGACCTCGTAGTCCATCGAGAGGCCGAAGAGGACGGCCAGCATCACGATCGGGTTGGTCATGTCGAGGAAGCCCTGCGGCGTGAACCCGAGCAGCCCGGACAGGTGGCCGTCGCTGAAGATCCAGGTGACCACGCCGAACGAGGCGGTGATCGAGAAGGCGTTCATCAGGACCGCCTTGAGCGGCAGGACCACCGAGCCGAAGGCGAGGAAGAGCAGCACGAGCATCACGCCGACGACGATCAGGCCCATCAGCGGCAGGTGGTCGCCCACCGACGCGGCGAGGTCGACGGTGTCGGCGGTGAGCCCGCCGACCAGCGCCTCGGAGCCCGGCGGCGCGGGGACCGCCCGCAGGTCGCGGACCACCTGCTGCGAGGCCTCGGTCTGGCTGTTGCCCTCCCACGCGGCCCGCAGCAGCGTGGCGCCGTCGTCGCTCGCGACGGCGCGGACGTCGACGACGCCGGGCACGCCCTCGAGCCCCCGCGTGTACGACGCCAGCGCGGCCTCGTCGGCGTCGCGGACCAGGATGTTGGCGGTGGAGCGCTCGGGGCCGAACTCGCTGTTGAGCCGCTCGGAGGCCTGGTGCGAAGCGGTGTCGGCCGGCAGCACCCGGTAGTCGACGCTGCCCCACTTGACCCCGAGGAAGGGCGAGGCGACGGCGAGCAGGACGACGGCGACCGCAGTCGCGACGACGATCGGGCGGCGCATCACGCCGCGCGCCAGCCGGGCCCAGGCGCCGTGGTCGCTCTCGACCGGCGTGGACCGCTGGAGGAACGGGATCCGGAGCGCGTCGATCCGGGTACCGAGGAGCGCGAGCGTGGCGGGGAGGACGGTGAGCGCAGCGACCATCGCGATGAGCACGGCGGCGATGCCGCCGTACCCGATGGACTTGAGGAAGGTCTGCGGGAAGACGAGCAGCGAGCTCATCGCCGCGGCGACGGTCAGCGCCGAGAAGGCGACGGTCCGGCCGGCGGTGGCCATCGTGCGGACGAGCGCGCGCCGTGTGTCGTCGGGCGTGCGCGCGATCTCCTCGCGGAAGCGGGAGACCACGAAGAGCGCGTAGTCGATCGCCAGGCCGAGCCCCAGCAGCGTGATGATGTTGGGCGCGAAGATCGAGACGTCGACGACCTGGTTGAGCCCGGCGATCGTCGCGCGGGCCCCCAGCACCGCGACCGCGCCGACGAGCAGCGGCATCAGCGCCGCGACCACGCTGCGGAAGATGATGAGCGAGAGCAGCAGCACGACCGGCAGCGAGACCAGCTCGGCGCGCAGCAGGTCGGACTTCGTCTCCTCGTTGACGTCGCTGTAGACGGCGTACGGACCGGCGAGCTCGGTGTGCAGCGTGCTCTTCTCGACCGCGGGCCGCAGCTCGTCGAAGGAGTCGATGAACTCGTTCTGGCTGCTGCCGGCGAGCGAGACGTAGACGGCCGTCGCGTGCCGGTCGGTGCTGACCATCGCGGGGTCCTGCGCGTCGTACCAGGTGGCGACGGAGACGACGCTGTCGCGCGGGATGCTCGCGACCGTCCGCTCGACCTCGGCCCGGAAGGCCGTGTCGGACACGGTGGCGTCGTCGCTGGAGAACAGCACGATCGTGTCGATGGAGCGGTTGCCGAAGGCGGCCCGCTCCTGGACCAGCTCGCGAGCCGACTCGGTGCCCGGGTCGTCGAAGCCGCCGGCCGCCAGCTTGTCCTCCAGGCCGACGCCGGCCAGCGCGGCGAGAGCGGTCACGCCCAGGCCCACCAGCAGCACGGCCACCGCTCGGCGCACGACCAGGGCGCCCCATCGCTCGATCATGGTCAGTCCTCCGGTTGCGTGGCAGTGATGCCGGATCAGGTCAGTTAACAGGCTTAACGGTAAACGCCGTTAACGACCGTGTCAACGCATCACTGCCACGCCCCGAGCCACGGGACCGGCCTCAGCCCCGGGAGAACGCGAGCACGAAGCCGCCCTCCTGCGGCGTCACCTGGAGGAAGACGTCGCCGGCCGTCGCGGTGACGATCGGGCGACCGATCCCGTCGGTCTCCCGGGCGGCCCCGAACGACGCGAGCGCGGACTCGTACCCGGCCAGGACCTCCTCCTCCGACGCATCGGTGGCGTACGACGCCGTCTCGTTCTGCCCGCCCACGGTCTCGCTGGTCAGGCAGAGCACCGCCTCGACCGGCGGGTCCGGGAAGCCGTCGGGCAGCAGCGAGATCTGGCCGAGGTCCGGCGTGCCGAACGCCTGGGGGAAGGGCCCGCGGCACTCCTCGGGGACGTCGCCCGCGGCGTCGCCGCCGTCGCTCCCGCCGTCGGCCTCGACGCCGGGGGTGGGCGTCGGCTCGGTGTCGTCGTCGCCGCACCCGGCGGCGAGTAGGGCGAGGGCCGCCAGCACGGCGGCGAGCGTGGTCCTCATCGGCGCACCTTGACGACGCGGCTGGTCGCGACGGCGTCCCGGAAGCCGGCGCTGCTCACGGTGACCCGCACGCTCAGCTTGCGCCGGCGGTCGGCCTTGGTGACCTTGTACGTCGCACCCGTGGCCCGCGGGATCGCTCGCCCGTTGCGCAGCCACTGGTAGCGGAAGCGCGCCGGCTGGGGGCTCCAGGTGCCGGCCCGGGCCGCGAGCCGGGCGCCGGGCCGCACCACGCGGGGCGCCTTCACGCTCGGCGCCGCGCGCAGCCCGAAGCGGTGGACCGGGCGGACGCTCTGCAGCCCGGCGTTGCTCCAGTACGGCGCCCGGGCGCCCGGCAGGGCGAGCGTCTCCTGGACGGCGCAGTCGAGCGGGGCGTCCTTGACCCAGACGCCGCCGGGGCCGGCCCAGGCCAGCGCGCTGCTGTCGGGCGCGAAGGTCGGGCTGGCGAAGGCCGCGCTGGTGGCGCCGGTCCAGCAGCGCTGGGTCGGCCAGGTCGGCGGAGGTCCGCTGAGGGCGTTGCCGTTGACGCTCGAGATCATGATGTGCGCCTCGTGCTGCTCGCCACGGGTCGACGCGAAGATGGTGCCGTCGCGCGAGACGGTCGGCTCGAAGAGCGGGTGGAAGTCGGTGGACGCCTGGCCGTCGTTGAACCAGAACTGCTGGTCCCGGGCCAGGTCGAAGAGGTGGATCGAGTCGAAGTCGGTGCCGTTGAGGACGAGCCTGCTGCCGGTCACCCACGACGGGTTGTCGTAGTAGCCCACGCCGTACTGCGTGGCCGGCGTGAACGCGGTCGCGGCGCTGACGGCCGTCACCCACCGCTCGCGGCAGGCGCCGCCGGTGTCCGGGCAGACGAAGTGCTCGTAGGTGTAGGTGATCTTGGAGCCGTCGGGCGAGATCGTGGTGTCCGCGATCCGGCCGCCGATGGGCTCCCTCGAGGAGTCCTTGAGGTCCGGCGGGTCGAACGAGCTGAGCACCGTCCCCCACTGGTCCATCCGGTAGACGACGGGGCCGCGCGCGGCGACGACGATGCCGTTGTCGGCGCTGCTCGGCGAGAGCCACGGGTTCGCGCTCGTGCCGTTGGTCGTCAGCCGGCGCTCGCCGGAGCCGTCCGGCCGCGCGACATACACGTCGTGGCCCTTGAGGTAGACGATCGTGCCGAGGGACGCGGGCGCGGCCGCGGCGGCGGCCGGCAGGGGGGCGGCCGCGCCGGCACCGGCGCCGGGGAGCCCGGTGAGGGCCAGGATCGGGAGGGTCAGCAAGGCGCAGGTGCGCAAGAGCCGGGAAGGTCGCATGAGCCGAGGCTCGGCCGCCCGGCGACCCGGAACCCAGTGCCGCACGGCCCGACTTCCCGGGCGCCCAACGCTAACGACGTAAACTGAAGTGTCAGGCTGTCACAGTCGAGGAGCACCCATGGCCCATCTCCGCGCGCCCGTCACCCGCCGCGAGCGGCAGCGCGAGGCGACGTACGACGAGATCGTGCAGGTCGCCTGCGCTCTCCTCGACGAGGGCGCCGACCTGTCCCTGCGCGCCGTGGCCGGCCGCATGGGGATGACCGCGCCCGCGCTGTACCGCTACGTCGCGAGCTACCAGCAGCTGGTCGACCTCGTCGCGTTCGAGCTCGACAAGGCGGCGACGGCCGAGTGGGAGCAGGCCGCCGCGCGCTTCCCCGACGACGACCCGGCCGCCCGGCTGGTCGTGGCGTGCGTGCGCTTCCGGCACTGGGCGCTGTCCCGGCCGCACCAGTTCGCCCTCGTCTTCGCCAACCCGATCGCCGAGGCCGACTCCGAGCGCCGGGAGCTGCTCACGCTCTCGACGTCCGGGCACTACTTCACCGACCTGCTCTGGAACATCTGGGAGAAGCACCGCTTCCCCTACCCCCGGCTCGACGACCTCGACCCGGTCATCCGCGAGGCGGTCCTCGAGCCGCTGATCCCGGCCAAGGCCGAGCACATCGCGCCCTCCGAGCGCGGCCTGCTGTGGATCTACATGCGTGCCTGGTCCGCGCTCTACGGCGTGGTCACGCTCGAGTCGACGGGGCACTGCGACCCGCGCGTGATCGCCTCCGGGCAGCTGTTCCGGGCCGTCGTCCTCGAGTGGCTCGCGCCGCTGGGCCTCGAGGACGAGCGTGCGCGGCTGACCGCGATCCTCGACGACGAGCTGGCCCGGACGCGGGACTGAGACCTCACGCCACCCACGGCGGGACGACGGGCTCGCCCGGCGTCCCCTCGTCGGCGATCGGCACGGCCCGGCCCCGGCCGGTGCCGCACACCAGGAACTCCACGTCGCCGGCGCCGGCCGCGATCCGGCGCTGCGCACCGGCCGGGAAGGTCACCGCGTCCCCGGGCGCCAGCCGCCCCTCCGTGCCGTCCCCGGCGACCGTCGGCTCTCCGGCGAGCACCACCCAGACCTGCTCGACGTCGAAGAGGTGCCGCGGACCCTGCTGACCCGCGGCCATCGCGACCCGCCAGACGCTGAGGTCCGCGGTCGCGCTCAGCGTCGGCGAGGCGAGCGTGGTCATGACGGCGTTGGGGGTGGTCGAGACGCGCTGCTCGGCAGGGCGGGTGATGCGCACAGGGGGCCTCCGAATGGTCAAGGTGCTTGACCATCACCGTACGGGCATGCCCGATAATGGTCAAGCAGATTGACGATCACCAGACCGGGCGCACCCCGCCGCCGGGTGCCGGAGGCGCCGCGGCCAGGTAGGTGGCGAGCGCCTCGGTGAGCGCGTCGTAGCGACGCGGGCCGACCCGCGCCGCCACCTCGTCCTCGACCGTGCGCCAGGCGCGGTCGGCCAGCGTGAGGACCTCCCGGCCGCGCGCGGTCGCGGTGACGTCGCGGGCCCGGCGGTCGGCGGCGTTGACCGCTCGCGCCACCAGTCCCCGGCCCTCGAGCTGGTCGACCATCTGGCTGGCGGCCTGCTTGGTGACCTGGAGCAGCTCGGCCAGCCCGCCGATGCTGGTCGGCGCGCCGGCGACCGCCCGCAGCAGGTAGGCGTGCGCGGGCTTGAGCTCCTCGCCGAGCAGCTCGGCGAGCACCTCGGCATGGCGGTCGGCCAACGCCCGGAAGGCGAAGGCGAACTGCATCCCGAGGTTCGGCTCGGCGCCCATCAGCCCCAGAACACCTCGCGCACCCAGGCCGGCACCAGCTCGCCGGCGCGGCCCTGGCGCGACTCGTGGAAGAAGTGGCTGCCCTCGCTCGGCTCCAGGTTCAGCTCGAGCGTCCGGGCGCCGTGCCGGCGGGCGTGCTGGACGAAGCCCGCGGCGGGGTAGACCGCGCCCGACGTCCCCACCGAGACGAAGAGCGCGGCGTCGGCGAGGGCGTCCGAGATCCGGTCCATCTCGTAGGGCACCTCGCCGAACCAGACGACGTCCGGGCGCAGGTCGGCGGCCCCGCACTTCGGGCACACCGGCTCGTCGGCCAGGGTCCCCTCCCACGGCACGACCGCTCCGCAGGAGCGGCACATCGCCTTGAGCAGCTCGCCGTGCATGTGGATCACGTTGCGCGAGCCGGCCCGCTCGTGCAGGTCGTCGATGTTCTGGGTGACGACGAGCAGTCCCTCGCCGAGGGTCTCCTCGAGCTCGGCCAGCGCCCGGTGCGCGGCATTGGGCTCGACGGTGCGCAGGGCCGCGCGCCGCTCGTCGTAGAAGCGCTGCACGGTGGCCCGGTCGCGGTCGAAGCCCTCGGGCGTCGCGACGTCCTCGACCCGGTGCCCCTCCCAGAGGCCGTCGGCGTCACGGAACGTCGGCACGCCGCTCTCCGCGGAGATGCCGGCACCGGTGAGGACGACGATCTGAGGCACGAACGGAGGCTACCCGCCACCGCGGTGACGGGCGTCACCTGCCCGTGCCCCAGACCGCCGCGCCGTCGTCCCGGTCAGTCGAGGAGCTCGGCGACGGTGCCCGCCGCGACGGTCCGGCCGCCCTCACGGACGGCGAACCCGAGGCCGACCTCCATCGCCACCGGCTTGCCGAGCTCGACGACGACCTGGACGGTGTCGCCCGGCGCCACGAGCGTCACCTCCCCCAGGTCCATCCCTCCGGAGACGTCGGTCGTCCGGAAGTAGAACTGCGGGCGGTAGTCCGCGGCGAACGGCGTGTGCCGGCCGCCCTCGGCCGCGCTCAGCGCGTGCAGGTTCGCACGGAACCGGGCGTGCGGAGCGACCGAGCCGGGCGCGGCCAGCACCTGGCCCCGGCGCACGTCCTCACGGCGGACGCCGCGCAGGAGGATGGCCGCGTTGTCGCCGGCCTGGACCTCGTCGAGCGTCTTGCCGAAGGTCTCCAGCCCGGTCGCCACGCTCGCGACGGTCGGGCCGAGACCGACCACCTCGACCGCCTCGCCGGCGCGCAGCGAGCCGCGCTCGACCGCGCCGGTGACGACCGTGCCGCGCCCGCTGATGGTGAGCACGTTCTCGATCGGCATCAGGAACGGCTCCCCCAGCTCGCGCTCGGGGACCGGCACGTAGTCGTCGACGGCCTGCAGGAGGTCGGCGACCGAGCGGGTCCAGCGCGGGTCGCCGTCGAGCGCCTTGAGCGCGGAGACCCGCACCACCGGCACCTCGTCGCCGGGGAAGCCGTACTCGCCGAGCAGCTCGCGCAGCTCGAGCTCGACCAGGTCGAGCAGCTCGTCGTCCTCGACGGCGTCGGCCTTGTTGAGCGCGACGACGAGGTACGGCACCCCGACGCGCTGCGCCAGCAGCACGTGCTCGCGGGTCTGCGGCATGGTGCCCTCCTGCGCGGAGACGACCAGGATCGCCGCGTCCACCTGGGCCGCGCCGGTGATCATGTTCTTCACGTAGTCGGCGTGCCCCGGCATGTCGACGTGGGCGTAGTGACGGGTCGCCGTCTCGTACTCCACGTGCGCGATGTTGATCGTGATCCCCCGCTGGACCTCCTCGGGAGCGCGGTCGATCCCGTCGAAGGCGACGAAGGTGTTCTGGGTCGGGTCGGCGTCGGCGAGCACCTTGGTGATCGCCGCGGTGAGCGTGGTCTTGCCGTGGTCGACGTGACCCATCGTCCCGATGTTGAGGTGCGGCTTGGTCCGCACGAACTGGCTCTTGGCCATGGTCGTTCTGCTTCCTTGCTGGTGATTCGTCGGCGTACGACGTGGGCGAGGGCATGCCAGACCGCTCGCGCCCGGGACCGGGTGAAACCGACCCTCCTCCTTCGGTCCCGCTGGGGCGGGAGGAGGGTCAGCGTCGCGCGCCGGCGAGGTCCGCGGCGGCCACGCAGCACGCTGCGACCGGCAGGAGACCTGCCGGGAGCGTGGTGGGGACGGCGAACATGCGGATCACGATAGGCAGCAACGCGGCGGCGTGCCACCGGATTCCCGGCTGCTCAGCCGGCCAGCGCCTGGGTGCACCACGCGACGTTGGCCTGCAGCCGCTCGTCGTCCGGTCGTACGGCGAGGGCGCGGCGCGCGGCGGCCAGCCCCTCGTCGTACCGGCCGGTCCAGTAGGCGCTGACGGCGACCTCGTCCCAGGCCCGCCAGGTGTAGGTCGACGTCTGCACGAACAGCGCCTCGCCCCCGGGCATCGGCAGCGCGGCGGCCGCGCGGGCGTAGAGCAGCGCGACCTCGTGGCGCTGGCGGGAGCGCTCCAGCCGGGCCGCCTCGACGAGGGGCTCGGCGCGCCACGGGCAGGCCTGGTAGGCCGCCAGGTAGGCGTCGACGACCTGGTCGACCGGCTCGCCGAGCCGCTCGCGCAGGCGTGCGGACTGGAACCGCGCCTGCCAGCGCTCCTGGTCCCAGCCCGCCGGGTTGGCGATCCGCACGGCGTACGCCGCGAGGGCCCGGGCGGGCTCGCCCGCGTCGCGCCAGGACTGGGCGAGGTAGAACTGCAGCCGCGGGTCGTCGGGGCGCTCGCGCAGCGCCTGCTCGATGAGGGCGGCGTCCTTGCGGTAGGTGTCCGGGTCACCGGCCCGGGCGCCGTCGTGGCGGACCAGGACGCCGGGAGCGTCGAGCGAGTCGAGGGTGGCGCCCGGCAGGTCGAGGTGCTCGTGGATGGGGCCGGACCAGCGCCACGGGTCGGCGAGCCGGACCAGGCAGAGCCGGGCGTAGCGGGCGTCGCCGTAGGAGACCGGCAGGTGGTAGCCCGACGCGGTGAGGTCGGGGCGGCGGGGCGGGAGGTCGCGCAGCTGCTCGTCGGCGTCGATCCAGAGCGCGTAGTCGCCGGCGCCGCGGTGGGGGCTGGCCCGGGCGAGGTCGAGGACCTCCTGGCGGTTGTGGCCGAAGTCGACCCACGGCCGCTCGACCAGCTCACCGGGCACACCGGCCAGGGCCGCGCGCACGAGGTCCTGGGTGCCGTCGGACGACCCGGTGTCGGCGATCACCCACCAGTCCACGAAGGGACGCACGCTGTCCAGGCAGCGCCGGATCACGTGCGCCTCGTCCTTGACGATCATCATCAGGCCGATGCCGGGCACGCGTGCTCCCTCCGTGGACTCAGGTGGACGTCGGTCGACCGGTCGGGTCAGCCGACCTTGACGATCGACAGGCTCGCGCCGGTGCCGTTGTCCAGGACGAGCGCACCGAGCAGGCCGTACGCGTCGAGCGAGAGGACGTCGCCCGCGTTGAGCGAGATCACGGCGGAGCCCTGCCAGGTGTTGGTCGACGTCGTCGTCGCGTCGTTGAGCGACCCCACACCCGCGCCGTTGAGCCGCACCTCGACGCTCGCCAGCAGCGCCGCGGTGCTCTGCATCCGGAACGACACCTGGTAGTCACCCGCGGTCGTCACCGTGAACTGGGTGTTCGTGCCGTCGGCCACCACGCCGTTCGCCGCGGTGGTGCTCGGGAACGGGATCGGCGTGCCGCCGAGGACGACCGCGATGACGCTGGACGTGTTGTTCGCGTACGAGCCGTACGACGGCGCGATCCCCGCCCCGTCGAGTCCGTCGGCGCCCGCGGGCCCGGTCGCACCCGTGGGACCGGTCGCGCCCGTCGCACCCGTGGCACCCGTCGCGCCGTCGAAGCCGTCGGTGCCGGCCGCCCCCGTGGCGCCGTCGAGACCGTCGAGACCGTCGAGACCGTCGGCACCGGTCGCCCCGGTGGCGCCCGTCGGGCCGACCGGGCCGGCCGGGCCGATCGCACCGGTCGCGCCCTGCACGCCGTCGACGCCGTCGACGCCGTCGACGCCGTCCTTCCCGGCCACGCCCTGCGGACCCTGGGCGCCGGGCTTGCCGATCCGCCACTGGATCTTCCGCTCACCGGGCTGGCAGCGGCGCTCGGTGCCCTTGACCAGCCAGCGGCCGTTCTTCTGGACCAACCGCAGCTCGCCGGTCTGGCGGTCGTAGCAGCCGACGACCTTCTTCACCGCGGGTGCGGCCGCCGTCGCGTCGGCCGAGGCCGGGACGTGCGGGAGCAGCGTGGCCGCGGTGGTGGCCATGACGGAGACGGAGTAGAGGCCTACCTGGCGCCATTTCTTGTTCATCAGCATGAATTCCTCGGCGAAACGGACCCGGAAGCCTGGCCCTGGGGGGAGAGAACAGCAGGCAGCACCGTCGCTGCCCGAGCGCCCCATCGGCGCCGGCCCGGCCGATCCGAGAACTTTTGGAGAACCCTTCTCAGGCAGGACCCGGTCCCGCCGATGGGGACGACGTGCCCGCTCTCGCCGCTCTCGCGCCCCGTCCGTCCCGTGCCCGCGCCGCGCTGGTCGCCCTCGCGCTCGCCGGCCTCGTCCTGCTCGCCGGCTGCGGCGGCGGGGACGACGACGGCGACCGCGCCGAGCGCCCCGCCGCGAGCGCCGACGCCGCGTCCGCGGACTCGCTGGTCGCGGCCGGCCTCCAGCAGCTCACCGACGGGGACACCGAGGCCGCCCGCCGCTCCTTCACCGCGGCGATCGCCCTCGACCCCGAGCACGCCCGGGCGCACTACAACCTGGGCTACCTCGCCCACACCCAGGACGACGACGTCGCCACCGCGATCGACGAGTACCAGCAGGCCATCGCCGCCGACCCCGAGCTCGCCCCCGCGCTCTACAACCTCGCGATCCTCACCGAGAACGCCGACCTCGAGGCCTCCGTCGACCTCTACCGCCGGGTCCTCGCCGTCAAGCCGGACGACGCCCCGGCCTACGTCCGGCTCGGCTACGCGCTGCGTCACCTCGGCCACGAGGAGGCGGCCGAGGAGGCGCTCGCCAAGGGGATCGAGCTCGATCCGGCGATGAAGGACGTGCCCGCGCCGTCGTACGGCAGCTGAGCCCCGCCAGCGCCGGCGCCCGGCGACAGCGAGGTCCCCCTCCCCTAGGGTGGTCGCGACGAGTCGGCTGGGGGCCAGATCTCAGGGAGAGTTCCATGTCGCTGCACGTGCAGGAACGCAGGTCCCGGGTACCGGTCGAGCACCGGTTCCTCGGCCTGGACAAGAGATCGTTCCCCGTCGCGTTCTTCGTGATCGCGGTGTTCCTCCTCCTCACGGTCGCGATCCCGCTCGTCGACAAGGCCATCGACTGGGACGACCCGGCCCGACCCGGCGACGAGCTGGCGCTCTCCGACGCGATCACCTTCACGCCCACCACCGGCTGGGAGGTCACGACGGGCTTCCGCGCCCCCGCGAGCGGCGCCCCCGACCGGAGCGGGCCGGCCACCGTCACCAGCGGCGGGGTGACGGTCAGCGTCGTGCCCGGCAAGTTCGACGGCACGCCCGCCGCGCTCCTCGAGCAGGTCCAGAAGGTCACCAGCGCGACCGACGACCCGACCTTCCGGATCGCCGACGACCCCACCACGCTGACGACGGCCTCGGGCGAGGTCGGTGTCCTGCAGACCTACCGCAGCGTCCGGGGCGACGGCCTGGTCGCCGCCTTCGTCATCGGCGAGACCGGTGTCGAGATCACCGCCTACGGGCCACCCGAGGCGATGACGACCCTCGCTCCCGACGTCCGCGCCATGATCACCAGCATCCGCTCCACCGGCACCGAGGGGAGCGGCTCATGAGCAGCGACGCCACCGTCCGCCAGTCCGAGGCCCTCGAGGTCTCCGCCTGGGGCGAGCGGTTCACGTTCGTCCAGCCCCAGAACCTCTGCTTCTGGGTCTACCTCGTCCTCACCGGCATCGGCGCCGTCCACGCCTGGTCGTACTTCAGCCCCAAGGCGGGCTTCTACTCCGAGGCCTTCGTCGTCGCTGCGCTCCTGTGCGGTCTGTGCGGGGCCGTGTGGGCCTGGTGGTTCCACCACATCGACCGCTGGGAGCGCCAGCCGCGCGGGCTCGTCGTCGCGGCCCTGCTGTGGGGCGCGGTCCCCGCGACCTTCGGCTTCGCGATGACCGTCAACAACGCCATGCTCAGCATCTACGCCAAGCTCTTCGGGCAGCCCTGGAGCGCCGACTGGGCCGCCGGACTCACGGCGCCCTTCACCGAGGAGGCCGCCAAGCTGTGCGGCTTCCTGCTCATCCTGGGCCTCGCTCCCCGTCTGGTCCGGACGGCCAACGACGGACTCATCATCGGCGCCTTCGTCGGGCTCGGGTTCGCCGCGTTCGAGAACTTCCTCTACGCGGTCAACGGCACTGCCGGCGCCTTCGGCACCGACCCGGTCGGCAACGCGGTCCAGGTCTCCTTCACCCGGATCGGCGTCAGCTTCGTGTCGCACCCGCTCTTCAGCGCCCTGGTCTGCAGCGGCGCGATCTACCTGCTGGGCACCGCGGCCCAGCCGCGTCGGGTCGGTCGCGGCATCGCCCTCGTCGTCGCCGGGATGTTCCTGCACTTCACCTGGGACGACGCCTCGGGTCTCGGCAACGGCAACGGGCTGCAGGTGATCGCCGTCATGGCGGCCTCGATCATCCTGGCCATGGTGCTGCTGCGCTGGGCCTTCCGCGCCGCCGCACCGCGCGAGCACCAGCTGATCCGCGACATCCTCGCCCCCGAGGTCGCCTCCGGCGTGGTCAGCGACGAGGAGGTCGAGGCCGTCGTCGACCGGCGCCGGCGCAAGGCCTACCTCAAGGCTGCGCCGGACCACCGCTCCCGCCGGGCGCGCAAGCACCTGCGCCACACCCTCCTCGACCTCACCCACGACATCGCCGCCGCCCAGCGCACCACGGGCGACACCGACACCGTGGCGCAGACCCGCGCCGACGTCGCCCGGCTGCGGGCGCTCGCGGAGCCGGGAGCGTGAGGCACAATCCGGTGCTGTGCTGCTCCGTGAGGTGACCGGGTCGATCGCCGACTTCCATGCCCGTCCGGTCCCCGACGACCTGGCCGAGGCCGAGGTCTGGTCGTTCCGGCCCGACCACCCGGCGCTCGTGCTCGGCAGCGCGCAGGACCACACCGTCGCCGACGCCGCGGCGACGGCGGCGGCCGGCATCGACGTCGTACGACGGCGCAGCGGTGGCGGCGCCGTCCACGTCGACCCCGCCCGGTCCGTGTGGCTCGACGTGGTGGTGCCGCGCGGCGACCCGCGGTGGAGCGACGACGTGCGCGCGTCGGCGTACTGGCTCGGCGAGGTGTGGCAGCGCGCCCTGGTCACGCTGGGCCTGGACGCCGAGCTCTACCGCGGCGGCCTCGAGCAGACGCCATGGGGGCGGCTGGTGTGCTTCGCGGCACTCGGTCCCGGCGAGGTGCTCGTCGGGGGGCGCAAGGCCGTCGGCATCTCGCAGCGCCGGACCCGCGCCGGCGCGCGCTTCCAGTGCATCGCCTACGACCGCTGGGACCCGTACGACGTCCTCGACCTCGTGACGATGACCGACGACGACCGGCGCCGCGCGGGCGCCGACCTCGTCGACCGCGCCACCGGGGTCGGCCCGCGCCTGGGCGAGCTCCGTGCTGCCGTCGAGAGCGCCCTGCGGGCTGCCTGATCCATACACTGAGAACATGGGCTCATGGAGCTCGACACGATCCGTGCATTCCTCGCGGTGGCCGACGGCAGCACGGTCACCGAGACCGCCGAGCGCGTCCACCGCACCCAGCCGGCCGTCTCGCGGGCCCTCGCCCGGCTCGAGCGCGACGTCGGCACCGCGCTCTTCCAGCGCGTCGGCCGCGGGCTGACGCTCACCCCGGCCGGGCGCGAGCTCGCCCGGCACGCCCGGGAGGCGGTCGACGCCTACGAGCGCGGGGTCCGGTCGGTGCGCGACCTCACCGGGCCGGACGCCGGCCTGGTCCCGGTCGCCTTCCTGCACACCCTCGGCACCTGGCTCGTGCCCGAGCTGATCCGCAGCTTCCACGTCGAGCGCCCGCAGGTGCGCTTCGACCTGCGCCAGCACGGTGACGCCGGACTCGTCGACGACCTGCTCGGCGGCCTCGTCGACCTCGCGGTCACCGGCGACCGGCCGCAGCACCCGCAGCTCGACAGCCGGCGGCTCTTCCTCGAGCCGCTGCGCCTGGTCGTCCCGCCCGACCACCGGCTCGCCGGACGCCGTACCGCCCGGCTCTCCGAGGTCGCCGACGAGCAGTTCATCGTGCTGCGGCAGGGCTTCAGCCTCCGGGCGGTCACCGAGGACCTCTGCGCGCGGGCGGGCTTCGCACCCCGGATCGGGTTCGAGGGCGAGGAGGTCGAGACCCTGCGCGGGCTCGTCTCGGCCGGTCTCGGCGTCGCCCTGCTGCCCGAGCCGCGGAGCACGGCGGCGCCCACCGCGCCGTACCTGCGGGTCAGCGACGTCAGCGCCGCGCGCGAGATCGGCCTCGCCTGGGTCAAGGGCCGCAGCCTCCCCGAGGCGTCGGCCGACTTCCGCAGCCACACGTTGCGGACGAGCCGGAGGATCCATGCCTCCTAGGCATCGTTCAGTGCTGATCTAGGCATTGGACGCATGAAGGATCCCGGCTGAGGATGGTGCCTCCAGCACCGTCGACCGACAGGACCCGGGATGACCGACATCGACCCCGCCGAGACGCAGGAGTGGCGCGACGCGCTCGCGGCCGTCCTCGAGTTCGAGGGCGAGGCACGGACGAAGTACCTGCTCGACCAGGTCCTGGAGGAGGCGCAGCGGCTCGGCACGCGCGTGCCCTTCGTCGCCACCACCCCCTACGTCAACACCGTCGCCCCTGCCGACGAGCCGCAGCATCCCGGCGACCGCGAGATCGAGCACCGGATCCGCTCCGCGATCCGCTGGAACGCCCTCGCCATGGTGCTGCGCGCCAACAAGGAGTCCAGCGAGCTCGGCGGCCACCTCGCGAGCTTCCAGTCCGCGGCGACTCTCTACGACGTGGGCTTCCAGCACTTCTGGCACGCGCCCACCGACGAGCACGGCGGCGACCTGGTCTACGTCCAGGGTCACCTCTCCCCCGGCATCTACGCGCGCGCCTTCCTCGAGGGCCGGCTCACCGAGGCCCAGCTCGACAGCTTCCGCCAGGAGACCGGCGGCAACGGGCTGTCGTCGTACCCGCACCCGTGGCTGATGCCCGACTTCTGGCAGTTCCCGACGGTCTCGATGGGCCTGGGACCGCTGATGTCGATCTACCAGGCGCGCTTCCTCAAGTACCTCCACGCGCGCGGTCTCGCCGACACGGCCGGCCGCAAGGTGTGGGTGTTCGTGGGCGACGGCGAGACCGACGAGCCCGAGACGCTCGGCGCGATCTCGATGGCGGCCCGCGAGAAGCTCGACAACCTCGTCTTCGTCATCAACTGCAACCTGCAGCGCCTCGACGGACCCGTGCGCGGCAACGGCAAGATCATCCAGGAGCTCGAGGGCGTCTTCCGCGGCGCCGGCTGGAACGTCATCAAGCTCGTCTGGGGCTCCGGCTGGGACCAGCTCCTCGCCCAGGACGCCAGCGGCGCCCTCAAGCGCCGGATGATGGAGTGCGTCGACGGCGAGTACCAGACGTTCAAGTCCAAGGACGGCGCCTACGTCCGCGAGCACTTCTTCGGCGTCGACCCCGAGCTCGCCGCGATGGTCGCGGACTGGAGCGACGACGACATCTGGCGGCTCACCCGCGGCGGGCACGACCCCCAGAAGGTCTACGCCGCCTACGCGGCCGCCGCCGCCCACACCGGGCGCCCGAGCGTCATCCTCGCCAAGACGGTCAAGGGCTACGGCCTCGGCGCCGCGGGCGAGGCGATGAACATCAGCCACCAGGCCAAGAAGGTCGCCGAGCCGGCGCTGCGCGCGTTCCGCGACCGGTTCGCGATCCCGATCGACGACGAGCACCTCACCGACCTCCCCTACCTCTCGTTCGCCGAGGGCTCGCCCGAGCACACTTACCTGCACGCGCGGCGCAAGGAGCTGGGCGGCTACCTGCCCGCCCGCCGTCGTACGTCGGCCGCGCTCGCGGTGCCCGGTGTCGAGGCCTTCGCCGGACAGGTCGCGGGCTCCAACGGCCGCGCGATCTCGACGACCATGGCGTTCGTCCAGATCCTCACGAAGCTCCTGCGCGACAAGGAGATCGGCAACCGGGTCGTCCCGATCGTCCCCGACGAGGCCCGCACCTTCGGCATGGAGGGGCTGTTCCGCCAGATCGGCATCTTCTCGCAGAGCGGCCAGCTCTACACGCCCGAGGACGCCGAGCAGCTCATGTTCTACAAGGAGGACGCCAGCGGGCAGATCCTCCAGGAGGGCATCAACGAGCCCGGCGCGATCTCGTCGTGGATCGCCGCCGCCACGTCGTACTCGAGCAGCGACACCCCGATGATCCCGTTCTACGTCTACTACTCGATGTTCGGCTTCCAGCGGGTCGGCGACCTCGCCTGGGCCGCCGGCGACATCCGGGCCCGCGGCTTCCTCGTCGGCGGCACCGCCGGCCGGACGACGCTCAACGGCGAGGGCCTCCAGCACGAGGACGGCCAGAGCCACCTGCACGCCGCGATGATCCCCAACTGCGTGTCCTACGACCCGACGTACGCCTACGAGCTGGCGGTCATCATCGCCGACGGCCTGCGCCGGATGTACGCCGAGCAGGAGGACGTCTTCTACTACCTCACGCTCATGAACGAGAACTACGAGCACCCGCCGATGCCCGAGGGCGTCACCGACGGCATCCTCAAGGGCCTCTACGAGCTGCGCCCCGCCGAGGGAGCCGCGCAGGTGCAGCTGATCGGCTCCGGCACGATCCTGCGCGAGGTGCTCGCCGCCGCCGACCTGCTCGCCGCGGACTTCGGCATCCAGGCCGACGTCTGGAGCGCCCCCAGCCTCACCGAGCTGCGCCGCGACGGCCTCGCCACCGAGCGCTGGAACACGCTGCACCCGCTCGAGGAGCCGCGCACGTCGTACGTCGCCGCGTGCCTGGCGGACCGTCAGGGCCCGGTCGTCGCCGCCACCGACTACATGAAGGCGTACGCCGACCAGATCCGCGCCTTCGTGCCCGGCAGCTACACCGCGCTCGGCACCGACGGCTTCGGCCGCTCGGACTACCGCCGCAACCTGCGCCGCCACTTCGAGGTGGACCGCCACTTCATCGCCGTCACCGCCCTGCGTCGCCTCGCCGACGAGGGCACCGTCACCCCTGCCGTGGTCGCCCAGGCGATCGAGAAGTACGGCATCGACCCCGACCGGGCCGACCCGGCCCACGCGTGAGGACTGCAACGATGGAGATCAAGGTCCCGGACATCGGCGACTTCACCGACGTACCCGTCATCGAGCTGCTCGTCAGCCCCGGCACCGTCGTCCGGGCGGAGGACCCGCTCGTCACGCTGGAGACCGACAAGGCCACGATGGAGGTGCCCTCGCCCGTCGACGGGACCATCGTGTCGCTGTCGGTGGCGGTGGGCGACACGGTCAGCCAGGGCAGCGTGATCGCGATCGCCGAGGTGGCCGAGGCCGCCGAGGAGACACCGGCCGCCGCGGCACCGCCGGCCCCCGAGCCTGCGGCGCCCGCCGCCGAGCCGGTACCGGCGCCCGTCGTACCCGAGGCGGTCGAGCCGGACGGCGGTCTCCGCGCCACCCCCCTCGTCCGCCGCCTCGCCCGCGAGCTCGAGGTCGACCTCGCCGCCGTCACCGGCAGCGGCGCCAAGGGCCGGGTCACCAAGCAGGACCTGCTCGCCCACTACGAGCGCTCGGTCGCACCCGCAGCCGACACCTCCGCGACCGGCGGCGCCGGCATCCCCGCCGTCCCCGAGGTCGACTTCAGCAGGTTCGGCCCGGTCCGCACGGTGCCGCTGTCCCGGATCAAGAAGCTCTCCGGCCCCCACCTGCACCGCTCCTGGCTCAACGTCCCCCACGTCACGCACGCCGACGAGGCCGACATCACCGACCTCGACGCCTACCGCCGCGAGCTCGACGACGCCGCCCGCCCCGACGGCTACCGCGTGACCCTCCTGAGCTTCCTCCTCAAGGCCACCGCCGCCGCCCTCCGCCAGTACCCGGAGGTCAACAGCTCCCTGGCCGGCGAGAGCCTCGTCCTCAAGGACTACGTCCACATCGGCGTCGCCGTCGACACCCCCGACGGACTCGTCGTGCCCGTCGTCCGCGACGTCGACCGCAAGGGCATCCTCGAGCTCAGTCACGACCTCGCCGACCTCTCCGCCCGCGCCCGCGACGGCAAGCTCACCGCCACCGACATGCAGGGCGCCACCTTCACCATCAGCAGCCTCGGCGGCATCGGCGGCACCCACTTCACCCCCATCGTCAACGCCCCCGAGGTCGCCATCCTCGGCGTCGTCCGCTCGAAGATGGCACCGGTCTGGGACGGCGAGACCTTCGTCCCCCGCCTGATGCTCCCGCTCTGCCTGTCCTACGACCACCGGGTCGTCGACGGGGCGCTCGCGGCGCGGTTCACGGCGCACGTCGCGCACCTGGTGGGGGATGTGCGGCGGCTGGTGCTCTGAGAATCGTCGTACCGGACAATTCGGCTGCGGATCGCTCCGAAACACAGCAGAAATGTCCGGTACGACGGACAACCCCTCGCCGGTCAGGCCGAGCTCGTCGCTGGCGCACCACGTCCGCTGTCCCTCAGCCGATCGCACCCACCGACGCCGCGCTGGTCTCGTCCAGCACGCGGAGGACGTTGCCGCCCATCAGCTTCGCCAGGTCGGGTGCCGACCAGCCCCGCGTCGCCAGCTCGTCGAGCAGCGGAGCGAAGCCGACCACGTCGGCCATGTCGACCGGGAAGTCGTCGCACCCGTCGTAGTCGGAGCCAAACCCGATGTGCTCCAGTCCCGCGACCTCGCGCGCGTGGTCGACGTGGTCGGCGACGTGCTGGACGGTGACCCGCGGCTTGGTCCCGACGCCGCCGCCGTCGAACCAGGCGTGGTAGTCGGCATCGACGAACTGGGGCACGAATGCGACCATGACGACGCCGCCGTTGCCGGACAGCGACGCGAGTACGTCGTCTGGGACGTTCCGCGGGTGCGCGCAGACGCTGAAGCACGAGGAGTGGCTGAAGATGACCGGCTCCTGGGAGACGCTGATGGCGTCGCGCATGGTGTCGGCGGAGACGTGCGAGAGGTCGACGAGGACGCCGAGCCGGTTCATCTCCCGGACGACGTCGCGCCCGAAGTCGCTCAACCCGTGGTGGACGGGCTCGTCGGTCGCCGAGTCGGCCCAGTCCACGTTGTAGTTGCGGGTGAGGGTCATGTAGCGGAGGCCGAGCCGGGCGAGGACGCGGAGGACCGCGAGGGAGCCGCCGATGCTGTTGCCGCCCTCGGCGCCGATGAGGGAGGCGACCTTGCCGTCGTCCCAGCTGCGTCGTACGTCGTCACCGGTGCGGGCGAACCGGAACGTCTCCGGGTAGCGCGCGATGAGCCGGTAGACGAAGTCGATCTGCTCGAGCGTGTACTGGACCGTGTCGACGGGCGGCAGCTCGCTCGGCGCGAACACCGACCAGAACTGCCCCCCGACGCCGCCCTGGCGGAGTCGATCGATGTCGGTCTGCAGCGGGGATCCACGGTCGAGGCCCTCGACGGAGTACCCCAGACGCTCCCGCGCGGCGAAGGCGAGGTCGTTGGGGGGCATGGGTCGTTGAACGACTTGAACTGCTCTGCGGGCCCCTCCACGATCAAGTACTTGAGGTGCACACAGGCAAGACCACCTCGACCCTATGCGCGGACCACTCGCATCCAAGGGCGCCACGATCACGGAACCCTTGGCTGGCCTCTCGATGGGGCAGCGGCTGGCCTGGTACCCAAAGGTCGTAGCCATCGCTGATCGGACCGGTGCGCACTCGGCCACGAGCACTGGCCACACCTCCACACACGAGTTCTGTCGCCTGCTCACTGATGCCGAGAACTCGGTCCCAGCCTCTGAGTTCGTCTCCCCGGGGACCCGACGGACTGAGGACGCCAGGGTTGTACAGCTGGTGGGTCGATGACGTCGGCGTCGCCGACCTGTCCCTCGGACTGCGCATCCCGATACGTGCGGCATGGTAGGCAGGACTCGCCGGCGCCACCCGATGGCCGAGCGGACGACGTTCTACGAACACTCGGTGGTCCCGCATCACCGGGATGCACCTAGGCGGACGGCACGAGTTCTCTACATTCCGCCGATCATTGGGGTCCGCCTTGGCCGCTGCACGCGGCGAACCACAGATCGACCAAGGCGCACTCAGTACATGGATGCACACCCACCTCAGTGTGATCGGCGTGGCCGGTTGACGATGCCGACACTCTCGGGCACCTCGAAGGCGACGTGCTGGGTCGACTTGACCCGCGGTTGAATCTGCAGGGTATGACCCCTACTCCAACGCGACGCCGACTGAAGGAACTCAGACGTCCGCATGCGCGTAAGACCAAGTCCCCAACATAACGTACGGACCCGGAGCAGCCCTGAGGCCACGAGTATCAATCCGCGACCCTCCGAGGAGACGCCGCGAGGCGCGACCGTAACGGTGGAATGGGACGGGTGTGTCGCACTGATCTCGCGCACAATTGGCGAGTAGTCCCCGCTGTTCCACGGCGTGGGATCCTGTGTTCTTTAGATGGAGAGGTTTTTGCGCTCATGGCAACCGCACCCGAACGCGCCGCGTTGCGCGAGGTCCTGCTCAGCAGCGGCTTTGACCTAGTCGAGAAGACGCGCGACCGCGGCGATGGAAGTTATTCTGAAACCTTCCAGAACGGCACCAACGAGGTTGAAATCCGGTGGGGACCCAGGACCGATGACCGCTTGGAGTTCTTCCAAGCCTCAGAAACGCTGCGTCACAAGAAGTGCGGCGACTGTGGACAGCAGACAGGCTCTATTCACAGCGAAGGGTGCTTCCGCCAAGGTGAATGGGTGGGCGCGGGACTGATCTCGCATCTCCTTCTCTAGGCTCCCTAAACGGGACCCAGCGCCTGCTCCGAGACTCGGAGAATCAGAGAGGTGGGCACAACTGGTCGCGCGAAAGTGGTAGCTGGCATGCGGCGGGCAGACGCATACAGATCTCATGGCCCGAGCGTCCGCCTTCCTGGAGGCTTCGGTCTGCGCCGGACTGAACATCCTCGTCGCCGGCGGGACCCAAAACGGCATGGGTCAGGTGCTTTTCCGGGCGCGTGACGCGGGCCACCATCGGCGCCAAGATGCCGGAGTGTCGGTGCTCGGTGACATACCTTATTGCCATGGCGGACGGCAGCAGCATCGAGTGGACGGAAGCCACGTGGAACCCCACGACCGGCTGTGACCGGATCAGCCCAGGCTGCGACAACTGCTACGCGCTGACGCTGGCCAAGCGGTTGAAGGCGATGGGCAACCCGAAGTATCAGGAGGACGGCGACCCGCGTACGAGCGGGCCGGGCTTCGCGATCACAGAACATCCCTCTGCGCTGGACATCCCGCGCCGGTGGTCGTCGCCCCGCGTCATTTTCGTTAACAGCATGTCCGACCTGTTCCATGCGCGGGTGTCTTCGGACTACATCCGGGACGTCTTCCAGGTGATGGAAGAGACGCCCCGGCACACCTATCAGTTGCTGACCAAGCGGCCACGGCGTGCGGCTCGTATGGCGGAGGAACTGCCGTGGCCCAGCAACGTGTGGCTCGGCGTGAGCGTGGAGACGCAAGACCAGTTGTGGCGGCTGGACGAGTTGCGGAAGGTCCCGGCCGCGACCCGCTTCGTCTCCGCCGAGCCGCTGCTCGGGTCGCTCGCCGGACTCGATTTGGCTGGGTTGCACTGGCTGATAGCTGGAGGCGAGAGCGGGCCGAACCACCGTCCTCTCGACCCCGAGTGGGTGCGCGAACTCCGGGACGAGTGCCGCGAGCAGAAGGTGGCGTTCTTCTTCAAGCAGTGGGGCGGACGCACGCCGAAGAGCAACGGGCGCGAACTGGACGGTCGGCTGTGGGACGAGATGCCGGAGCCGGTCGCTACGCGGGCATGAGCGTCAGCTGAAGCAGGTTGTTCTCGCCCACGGGGCTAGTGGTAGTCAGGCCCGCTGCGAGCACCTTCTTCATCGCTGCCCGTAGGTGCATACCTCGGGCGACCCCCGCCAGGTCACCGAAGACTTCGCCGTAGCGGTCGAGTACGCGGAACGGCTGACCCGTCACCAATTCTGTCTCCAGGTTCTCGGCCAGGGTGTCGATCCACTCCTGTTTGAGTTTCGCCTCGCTGGCCTTGAACTCGTCCTCCCAGGAGTCGTCGTCCCCGAACAGGGTGCCCTCGGCCTCCTGCTGGGCCGAGTACCGGCGCCACTTCTCCAGGCCGAGGGAGGACGCCTCGCCGAAGTACTCGAGCCCTGCGATGTGGCGGGAAGCGAACACCAGGTAATACAGCGGCTTAAGCCCTACACGGGGCCGGACGTCAATCACCCAGTGGCCCGCGTGTCCGGCCCCCTTCGACAGACGCTCGGCGTACCCGTTGACGACGGCCTGCTCGGCGGCGTCCTTGTCCGGCAGTGCGTTGAGCCAGGCGTCCCGCCACCATTCGCCGCCGCAGACCTCGTCCATCCGCGCCAGCGTCGCCTCGGTGGGTGTTGGACTCGTCAGGTGCCCGGCGATGCGCCGGAGGCTGACGGCGGAAAAGTTGATCAGGACCTCGGTCGCCGGTGCACCGAGGCCTCCTGGGCGCTCGAAGATCGCGACGACCTCGTCGAACGGGATCACCAGACCGCACGGGTCAAGGTAAACGAACAGCGGAATCCCGTCGCACTGCTCCAGCAGGTCGGGCAGGTGGGTCGAGATGTCGCCGTCGCTGACCGTGACGGTGACGCCTTCGCCCTCCTCCTCGACTACCTCGCGCAACTTCTCGACGGTCTCGGGGTCCTCCTCCACGAAGTGGCACTCAACTTTACGGGGGAGGGGCGCGTACTGCTTGGCATGCCGGAGCAGCATCGCTCCGGAACCTTCCTCGTCGGTGCCGTACCGGCCCGGTCCGGCGTATCCGTCGATGAAGGCCACTCGGTTGTCGAGGGAGCGGCTGCCCGTCTTGCCGATGAACGGTGGGGCGTACGAGTCGATGATGCCGTGCTTCAGTACCGCCGCCGACTTCTTGGTCTTGTGGAACTTGTGCACGTCGTGCCCCCGAAGCGATTGGTCAGGACGCTCAGGCTATGCGAGGCCGGGGCCAACTCGGTGCACATCTGCAGGAAGCCCTCTCCCACCAGGTTAGGGATGCCCGGCAAGGGAGTCCGTAGACACTGGTCATGTGCCGTGTCGTCGCAGGCCTTGCAGTCCAGCCGAAGGTGGTTGTGGCCAGCCACGAGGCACGGGAGGTCGTGTCTCAGCGGCCCGGCTACGAAAGTAGGTGCCCGGCTTCACCAGGACGGCGTCGATGGGTCGGCGAGAGTCTGGTAGCTGGCGGACCCAAACGGTCGTCTGGTCTTTCCGTCGGCGAGGTGCGGCTCCTTCAAGCACCACCCCGGCGCGATTGATCGAGGCACCGACAGTCAAGCCTGCCGATCGCGGTCGCCCTAATCTCGACGATGTCGCGAGCAGTCTTCACTTGCGGGCCGCCTGCGTACCGGTAAGGGTCCTTAGCCATCTGAACTGCGGAAACAGGCCGATTCAGTAGTACCAGGGGTACGGCGACCAGTCCGGCTCCCGCTTCTCCAGGAACTGGTCGCGCCCCTCCTGCGCCTCGTCGGTCATGTACGCCAGCCGCGTCGTCTCCCCCGCGAACAGCTGCTGCCCCACGAGCCCGTCGTCGAGCAGGTTGAACGAGTACTTCAGCATCCGCTGCGCGGTGGGGCTCTTGCCGTTGATCAGCCGGCCCCACTCGAGCGCGGTGGCCTCGAGCTCGGCGTGGGGGACGGCGCGGTTGGCGGCGCCCATGCGGACGGCGTCCTCGGCGGAGTACTCCTGGCCGAGGAAGAAGATCTCGCGGGCGAACTTCTGGCCCACCTGGCGGGCGAGGTAGGCCGAGCCGTAGCCGCCGTCGAAGGAGCCCACGTCGGCGTCGGTCTGCTTGAACTGCGCGTGCTCGAGGGAGGCGAGGGCGAGGTCGCAGGTGACGAAGAGGCTGTGGCCGCCGCCGGCCGCCCAGCCGGGGACGACGCAGATGACGACCTTCGGCATGAACCGGATGAGGCGCTGGCACTCGAGGATGTGCAGGCGGGCGAGCTTGGCCTTGTCGATGGCGCTGGGCTCCTCGGCGCCGGTGTCGGTGGCGCCGGCGGCGACGTCCTCGTACTGGTAGCCGGCGCGGCCGCGGATGCGCTGGTCGCCGCCGGTGCAGAAGGAGCGCTTGCCGTTCTTGGCGCTCGGGCCGTTGCCGGTGAGCAGGACGCAGCCGACGTCGGCCGACTGGCGGGCGTGCTCGAGGGTGCGGAGCAGCTCGTCGACGGTGTGCGGCCGGAAGGCGTTGAGGACGTCGGGGCGGTCGAAGGCGATCCGGACGGTGCCGTGCGCCTTGGCGCGGTGGTAGGTCAGGTCGGTCAGGTCCTCGAACCCGGGGACGACGTCCCACTGGCTCGCGTCGAACGTCTCGCTCACGCCCTCGATCGCACTCATGGGCGGAACGCTAGTCCCTGGCGCCGGCGCCCCGGCACACGCCTCAGCCGAGCTGGCGGCGGACCTCGGCGGCGACGGCGGCACCGTCGGCGCGGCCCTTGACCTGCGGCTGCACGATGCCCATCACCTGGCCCATCGCCTTGGGGCCGGCGCCGGCGGCGCCGAGCTTCTCGACGGCGGCGCTGACGATGGCGGCGATCTCGTCGGGGCCGAGCTGCTCGGGGAGGTAGTCCTGGAGGACCGCCGTCTCGGCGCGCTCCTTGGCGGCCATCTCGGGGCGGTCGCCCTCCTCGAAGGCGACGGCGGCCTCGCGGCGCTTCTTGGCCTCGCTGGCGAGGACGGTGAGCACCTCGTCGTCGGTGAGCTCCTTGGCGACCTTGCCGGCGACCTCGGCGTTGGTGACGGCGGTGAGGACCATCCGCAGCGTGGACGAGCGGACGTCGTCCCGCGCCTTGATGGCGGTGGTGAGGTCGGCGCGGAGGCGGTCCTTGAGGGTGCTCATGCCTAGATTCTGCCTGCCGTGTGTGAGGCTTGCCGAATGGGATTCGCGCGAGGCCTGCTGCGCGCCGCCGGCCTCGGCGGGGCGCTCGGCACCGCGGTGACGTCGTACGCCCTCTGGGAGGCGCGCCAGTACACCCTGCGGCGGTACGACCTCCGCGTGCTCCCCGCCGGGATGCGGCCCCTGCGCGTCCTGCACCTGAGCGACATCCACATGACGCCGGGACAGGCCCGCAAGCAGGAGTGGATCCGCTCGCTCGCGGCGCTCGAGCCCGACCTGGTCGTCGACACCGGCGACAACCTGGCCCACCGGCGCGCCGTCCCGTCGGTCCTCGACAGCCTCGGCAGGCTGCTCGACCGGCCGGGCGTGTTCGTGCACGGGTCCAACGACTACTTCGAGCCGCGGCTGCGCAACCCGCTGGCCTACCTGCTACCGGACAACGGCAAGCGGCACACCCACGTCCCCCAGCTGCCCTGGCGCGACCTGTCGGCCGGGCTGACGAACGCCGGCTGGCTCGACCTGACCAACCGCCGCTCGACGCTCACCGTGGGCGAGACGGTCCTCGCGTTCGCGGGGGTCGACGACCCGCACCTGGAGTACGACGACCTGGCGGCCGTCGCCGGAGCCGCCGACCCCGGCGCCGACGTCCGGCTGGGGATCGCGCACGCGCCGTACCTGCGGGTGCTGGACCAGTTCGCCGCCGACGGCTACGACGCGATCATCGCCGGGCACACCCACGGCGGCCAGATCTGCCTGCCGTGGCCCGGCGGTCCGCGCACGCTGGCGACCAACTGCGACCTGGACGCCGCGCGCGCCCGCGGCCTGCACCGTCATCCCGCGGACTCCCGGCCGGGCGACCCCGGCTCGTCGTGGCTGCACGTGTCGGCCGGGATCGGCAGCAACCCCTACCTGCGCATCCGCATCGCGTGCCGTCCCGAGGCGACGCTGCTGACGCTCCTGCCCCGCGGCTGAGGGTCCCCGATTGCAGGTCGGGCCGCGCGCTCCGCTATGCTCCCAGGCTTGTGAGACGACCCGGCAACGGGACGGACTCATGGCGGGCTGTGGCGCAGCTTGGTAGCGCGCCTCGTTCGGGACGAGGAGGCCGCAGGTTCAAATCCTGTCAGCCCGACCGCCACCGGTGGACCCACGTTCGCGTGGGTCCATCGGTCGTTTTGGGGCCGCTAGACCGCCGCGCCCTGGTCGGCGTAGTACGCGCGCTGCGCCGGGAAGTAGTCGCCGAAGTCCGGCAGGTCCGCGCCGGTCAGCGCGGCGAGGAGCTGGTCGAGGTAGTACTCCCAGCCGGGGCCGACCTCCCCCACCGCCGCCGGGTCGACGCGGTGCATGACGAAGCGCAGCTCGGTGCGGTCGGGGCCCTTCTCGCTGGGCGCGAGGTCGATCGCGAGGTCCCAGGAGCCCGCGTCGTCCACGGTGACGACGCGGAGCCGGTGCGGGGCCGCGCACTCGGCGATCTGCGCCTCGGTCCAGGGCGTGCCCTCCTCGAAGTCGAGCTGGATCCGGATCGTCTCGCCGACCGCGCCCACCCCCTCCCACCGGCCGAACCAGCGCGCGGTGCGGTCGGGCTCGGTGACGCTGGCCCAGGCATCCGCCAGGGAGCCGGGCAGGGTCCGGGTCAGGACGAGGTCGTAGGCCGGGCCGTCGTGGTTGTGGTTGTGGTTGTCGTCGGCGTCCGGGGCGGGCACGAGGCGGCCGGTGGGCTCGGGAGGCGAGGTGGTGGTCATGCGGTCTTCTCCTTGACGTCGGGGGTGGTGGCACGCCGCTCGCGGCGGGTCCGCGCGACCTCGGTGGCCAGCGCGTCGAGCCGGTCGGGGAGCGCCGGCGCCAGCAGGCGCTCGAGGTAGCCGGCGAGCTCGGCGAGCGGCTCGCGGCGCAGGGCGTAGATCCGCTGCCGGCCGACCACCATCACCTCGATCACGCCGCACTCGGCGAGGACCCGCAGGTGCTTGCTCACCGCGGGACGGCTGATCGAGAAGTGCTCGGCGATCCGCCCGGCGGGCAGCGGCGCGGCGTGCAGCAGCTCGAGGATCTCCCGGCGGACCGGGTCCGCGACGGCTCGGGCTCCCTGCATGCCTGAAAACGTAACCGATTGGTTACGCAATGACCAGAGCGACCACGGGATTTCGCCCATCGGCCTCCCGGTCGTGGGAGGTACGTTCGTGACACACTGCATGCCATGTCTGACGAGCAGGACAAGCTGAAGCTCAGCTTGGAGCCGCCCAAGCTGTTCGGGCGGAAGAAGAAGCCGGCCGACGAGCCGGTCGCGGAGGCGCCCGCGCGCCCCGCTGCTCGTCCGACCCCGGAGCCGGAGCCGGAGCCGACGCCTGAGCCGGAGCCGATTCCTGAGCCGGAGCCTGAGGTCGAGCCCGAGCCCGAGGTCGAGGTCGAGGAGACCGCGGTCCTCGAGGAGGTCACGCCCGAGCCGGAGCCCGAGCCGCAGCCGGAGCCCGAGCCGGTCGCCGCCGCCCCGGCACCCCAGCCGAAGCCCAAGCCCAAGCCCAAGCCGCAGCCCAAGCCGCAGCCCGTCCCCGCCGTCACCCCCGACATCGAGCCCGAGCCGGTCGCCCAGCTCGAGACCGAGCGCGAGGACGCCGAGATCGCCGCGCTGGCGACGTCCGGCCCCCTGCTGAGCATCTACCGCGCGGCGGCCCTGACCGGGCTCGTGGTGGGCGCGGCGATGGTGGTCCTGACCTGGCTGTCACTGCGCGGCTGCGAGGCGATCCGCGGGACGGCGTCCTGTGGTGGCGGACCGGGCTTCCTGCTGCTGGTCGCAACGTTCGCGCTGTGCGTCCTGCTGGGCGCGCAGCTGCTCAAGGCGTTCGCGATCCCGGACCCGGGCAGCAGCAGCTTCCTGGCGGTCGGCCTGGTCGCGGTGGTGGCGCTGCTGTTCCTGATCGACTTCCTCGACCACTGGTCGACGCTGATCCTGGTCCCGCTGCTGAGCATCGTGGCCCACCTGGCGTCGGTGTGGGTCACCAAGACGTTCGTCGATCCCGACGGCACCTGACGACTGACGCCTGAGGCCCGCGGTTCAGCGGGTACTGGGCCGACGAAACTGGACGTGGGCACAGGGAGTTCCCTGCGCCCACGTCCGGATTCACCGCCTAGGCGGTGAAACTGCCTCAGCCGCGCGCAGCGGCGATGAGCTCCGCGATCTGCACCGTGTTGAGCGCGGCACCCTTGCGGAGGTTGTCGTTCGAGACGAACAGCGCGAGGCCGCGGTCGCCGTCGACGCCCGGGTCCTGGCGGATCCGGCCGACGTACGACGGGTCCTTGCCCGCCGCGGCGAGCGGGTTCGGGATGTCGGCGACCTCGACGCCGGGCGCGGTCGCGAGCAGCTCCAGCGCCCGGGCCGCGGTCAGCGGCGAGGCGAACTCGGCGTTGATCGCCAGCGAGTGACCCGTGAAGACGGGCACCCGCACGCACAGGCCCGAGACGCGCAGGTCCGGGATGCCGAGGATCTTGCGCGACTCGTTGCGGAGCTTCTGCTCCTCGTCGGTCTCGTTGAGGCCGTCGTCGACGAGGTTGCCGGCGAACGGCAGCACGTTGTAGGCGATCGTCTTCTTGTAGACGCCCGGCTCGGGGAAGGCGACGGCCTCGCCGTCGTAGGCCAGCTCGCGCGCCTTGTCGCCGGCCGCGGCGACGCCGGTGGCGAGCTCCTCGACGCCGGCGATGCCGGAGCCCGACACGGCCTGGTACGTCGACGCGATGAGCCGGACCAGGCCGGCCTCCTCGTGCAGCGGCTTGAGCACCGGCATGGCGGCCATGGTGGTGCAGTTGGGGTTGGCGATGATGCCGCGCCCCGCCTCGATCACCGCGGCCGCGGCCTCCGGGTTGACCTCGGAGACGACGAGCGGGATGTCGGGGTCCTTGCGGAAGGCCGACGAGTTGTCGACGACGATCACGCCGGCCTCGACGAACCGGGGCACCAGCGCGCGCGAGGCGGTGGCACCGGCCGAGAAGAGCGCGATGTCGAGCCCGGTCGGGTCGGCGGTCTCGGCGTCCTCGACGGTGACCTCGCGGTCACCGAACTGGAGGATCTTGCCGGCCGAGCGGGCCGAGGAGAAGAAGCGGATCTGGTCGACCGGGAAGTCCCGCTCGAGCAGGATCTGGCGCATGGCGACGCCGACCTGGCCGGTCGCGCCGACGACTCCGATGTTGACGCCCATGGGTCAGCGCCCCGTTCCGCCGTACACGACGGCCTCGATCTCGTCCGAACCCAGGTCGAAGGCGGCGTGCGCGGCGTTGACCGCGTCCTGCACCTGCGACTCGGCGACGACCACCGACACCCGGATCTCCGAGGTCGAGATCATCTCGATGTTGACGCCGGCCTCGGAGAGCGCCTCGAAGAAGCGCGCGGAGATGCCCGGCGAGGAGCTCATCCCGGCACCGACGATGGAGACCTTGCCGATGCTGTCGTCGTACTGCAGGCCGTCGAAGCCGACCTCGGCCTTGAGCCGGTCGAGCGCCGTCATCGCGGTCTGGCCCTCGCCGCTGGGCAGCGTGAAGGAGATGTCGGTCAGGCTCGTCGCAGCGGCCGAGACGTTCTGCACGATCATGTCGATGTTGATCTGCGCGTCGGCGACGGCGCGGAAGATCGCGGCCGCCTCGCCCGGCTTGTCGGGGACGCCGACGACGGTGATCTTGGCCTGGCTGCGGTCATGGGCGACGCCGGTGATGATCGCGGCTTCCATGGATTCCTCCTGAGCAACATCCTCGGCCTTGACGACCCAGGTGCCCTCCTTCTCGGAGAAGGACGAGCGGACGTGGATGGGCATGTCGTAGCGGCGGGCGTACTCGACGCACCGCAGGTGCAGGATCTTGGCGCCCTGCGCGGCCATCTCGAGGGTCTCCTCGTAGGAGATCCGCGGGACCTTGCGGGCGTGCGGCTCGATCCGCGGGTCGGCGGTGAAGATGCCGTCGACGTCGGAGTAGATCTCGCAGACGTCGGCCCGCAGCGCGACGGCGAGCGCGACCGCGGTCGTGTCGGAGCCGCCGCGGCCGAGCGTGGTGATGTCCTTGGTCGTCTGGGAGACGCCCTGGAAGCCGGCGACGATGGCGATCGCGCCCTCGTCGATCGCGGTCTGGATCCGGCCCGGCGTGACGTCGATGATCTTCGCCTTGCCGTGCTCGGCGTCGGTGATGACGCCGGCCTGGGAGCCGGTGAACGAGCGCGCCTCGTGGCCGAGGTCGTGGATCGCCATGGCCAGCACCGCCATCGACATCCGCTCACCCGCGGTGAGCAGCATGTCGAGCTCGCGGGCCGGCGGCAGCGGCGAGACCTCGTTGGCGAGGTCGATCAGCTCGTCCGTCGTGTCCCCCATCGCCGAGACGACGACGACGACCTGGTGGCCGGCCTTCTTGGTGTTGACGATGCGCTGCGCGACGCGCTTGATGCCGGCGGCATCGGCGACCGACGAGCCGCCGTACTTCTGCACGACAATGCCCACTCGGGACTCACTCCTGGCGATTGGGGAAGGAACGAGCCCGATTCTACGAGAGGCCGCTAGCCCTTTTCGCCGCTGTCCAGCGCGGCGGCCGCGACCTGGACCAGCTCGAGCTCCTGGGTGGTGTCGAGGTCGACGTCGAGACGGTCGTGGGCGACCACCGAGAGCAGCGCCTTCATCGCCGAGCCGGCCAGCGCGCCCCACGACGAGACGTAGGAGAACTGCCACCACCACAGCGCCTCCTCGACGTCACCGGCGTCGTGGTGGCGGACGCCGACGGCGAGGTCGGCCGCGATGCTGGTCAGGTCGTCGGAGAGCAGGCCCTCGACGATCTCGGGGTCGTAGGGGTCGAAGACGTAGCTGTAGGTGTCGAGGTCGCCCAGCAGCGTGGCCAGCTGCAGGCGCAGGCCGTCGAGGTCCGGGTCGGGACCGTCGTCGGGCTGGTACTCGTCGCGCGGCGCGAAGTCGCGGTGCACGCCCAGCCGGGCGCCCGTCATCGCGATCTGGCCGATCTGGAGGAGCAGGAGGGACACCGCCTGGCCGCCCGTCGCCTCGGCGGCCACGACCCGCAGCCCGTCGAGGAAGGAGCGCACCGACGCGGAGATCTCGTCGGCCAGGCGCACGGTCTCGGTCTCGAGCGCGATGAGCGCCTCGAGCGCGGCCAGGCCCGGCGGGAGCTGGCCTCCCTGCGGTGTCGTCGTCTCGCTCATGTCGCTGCCTGCCTTCCTACGAATGCCCGGCCCAGGGTGACCTCGTCGGCGTACTCCAGGTCACCTCCCACCGGAAGTCCACTTGCCAAACGTGTCACGCGCAACCCCAGCGGTCCCAGCATCCGGGTGAGGTACGTCGCCGTCGCCTCGCCCTCGAGGTTGGGATCGGTGGCGAGGATGACCTCGGTGACCGCGCCGTCGCCCAGCCGGGTGAGCAGCTCGCGGATGTGGAGCTGCTCGGGCCCGATGCCGTCGATCGGCGAGATCGCCCCGCCCAGGACGTGGTAGCGGCCGCGGAACTCACGGGTCCGCTCGATCGCCACGACGTCCTTGTACTCCTCGACCACGCACAGCACCGACGGGTCGCGGCGCGGGTCGCGGCAGATCCGGCACTGGTCGTCCTCGGCGACGTTGAAGCAGATCGAGCAGAACTTCACCTTGTCCTTGACCTCGATCAGGACGTCGGCGAGGCGTCGTACGTCGACCGGGTCGGCCTGGAGGAGGTGGAACGCGATCCGCTGGGCGCTCTTCGGACCGACCCCGGGAAGTCGCCCGAGCTCGTCGATGAGGTCCTGGACGACGCCTTCGTACATCGCGCGGACGCCGTACTAGAAGCCGAGCTGGCCGGGCTGACCCGGCTGGCCCGGCAGACCCGGCATGCCGCCGAGGTCCGGCATCCCGCCGGCCAGGGGGCCGAGGAGCTGCTCGGCGAGCTCGTCGACCTTGGCCCGGGCGTCGCGGAAGGCCGCGACGACGAGGTCGCCGAGGTCGGCGAGCGCCTCGGCGTCGGTGCCGTCGAGGGCCTCGGGGGTGATGGTGACCGCGGTCAGCTCACCGGAGCCGGTGACGGTGACCGTGACGGCGCCACCGGCGACGGTGCCGTCGACGGTCGCCTCGGCGAGGCGCTGCTGCGCCTCCTGGAGCTGGTCCTGCATCTGCTGGGCCTGCTGGAGCAGCGCGCCCAGGTCGAGGCCGCCGGGGCCGCCGGCCCCGCCGAGTCCACCGGCGAGGGCGTCGAACGGGTTCTGGCTCATGGGATTCGTCTCTTCTCTGGGTGCGGTGCGTGCGGTGCGTGCGGTGCGGTGGCGTGGTGCGAGCGATGGGGCCGGGGGACGGCGGGCTCAGCCGCCGCGGGGGATCTCCTCGATCACCTGGGCGCCGAGCTCGCGGGCGAGGAGCTCGGCACTGGACTCGGCGTCGACCTCGGTGTCGGCGTCGAGGTCGACGTGGGCGTCGGGATCCTCGGGCGGGGCCTCGGCGTGGGCCTCGGCCTGGGCCTGGTAGTCGGCCAGGCGGGCCCGCCGCGAGCTCTGCTCCGGCGCGGGCCCGGACCCGGCCTCGGGAGCCGGCCCGGGCTCGTAGCCGTCGTCGGGGGGCGGCTCGGTGGCCCACGGCGGCGGGTCGCTGTCGGGGCCCGGCGCGGGGCGCTGCTGGGACGGCGCGGAGGTGGGCGCGGCTGCGGCGGCGGGCGCGGCCGACGTGGCGGGACCGGTGGCGGCGACCTCGGGCCAGCCGGCGCCGGGCTCCGGGGCGGCCGGGGCGGCGGGCGCTGCCGGAGCAGCCGCGGGCGGCGGCGGCCCGGCGGACGGGTCGGCGCCGGGGTCGATGATCGCCTCGATCCGGACGTTGGCGCCGATCTCGTCGATCACCGCCTGCTGGACGATGTCGGCGTGCCCGCCGGTCTCGAACGAGCGCCGCGGACCGTCGTTCTGGAAGCCCAGGCTCAGCACGGCTCCGTTGAAGCCGACCACCTGGGCGTTCTGGGTGAGGTGGATCCAGGTGACCCGCTTGACCGTCTTGACCCGGTCGATCACCGACGGCCACAGCCGGCGGACGTCGACCAGGGTCAGGCCGCTGCTCGGGGCCGCGGGGGCGGCGGGGGCTGCGGCGACCGGCGCGGGCTCGGGCGTCGGCTCAGGGACCGGCGTCGGCGCGGGCGCCGGGGTCGGCTCCGCGGCAGGCGCGGGCACAGGCGCGGGAGCGGGAGCGGGGTCCTCGGCGAGCTCCGGCGCGGCCCGCTCGGAGCGGGAGGGTGCCGGCCGGTCCTGGGCCGGGAGGGCGACGGGGGCCGGCGCGGGCGCCGCCTCGGCGGACGTCGTCCCGCTGATCGCGGCGCGGCGCTCGAGCCGGTCGAGGCGGGCGAGGACGCCCTCGGTGGTGTGGTCGGCGGCGGGGAGCAGGATCCGGGCGCAGATCAGCTCGAGCAGCAGCCGCGGCGCGGTCGCGCCGCGCATGTCGGTGAGCCCGGTGGCGACGAGGTCGGCGGCCCGGGTCAGCTCGGCGCGGCCGAAGGCGTTGACCTGGGCGACGAGGCGGTCGGCCTGGTCGCCGGAGACGTCGAGCAGACCGGAGGCGGCCGCGTCGGGCACCGCGGAGATGATCACCAGGTCGCGCAGCCGGCGCAGGAGGTCCTCGGTGAACCGGCGCGGGTCCTGGCCGGTCTCGATCACCTTGTCGACCACGCCGAACACCGCGGAGCCGTCGCCGGCCGCGAACGCCGAGACGACGTCGTCGAGGAGGGTGTCGGGGGTGTAGCCGAGCAGGCCGCTGGCGAGGTCGTAGGTCACGCCCTGCGCGCCCGCGCCGCCGAGCAGCTGGTCGAGCACCGACAGCGTGTCACGGGCCGACCCCGCGCCCGCCCGGACGACGAGCGGCAGCGCCGCCGGCTCGATGGCGACGCCCTCGCGGTCGCACAGCTCGGTCAGGTACGACGTGAGGAGCCGCGGCGGGATCAGCCGGAACGGGTAGTGGTGGGTGCGCGAGCGGATGGTCGGGATGACCTTCTCGGGCTCGGTCGTGGCGAAGATGAACCGCAGGTGCGGCGGCGGCTCCTCGACGAGCTTGAGCAGGGCGTTGAAGCCCTGCGTGGTGACCATGTGGGCCTCGTCGATGATGTAGACCTTGTAGCGGCTCTTGACCGGCGCGAAGAACGCCTTCTCGCGCAGGTCGCGCGCGTCGTCGACACCACCGTGGGACGCCGCGTCGATCTCGATCACGTCGATCGACCCCGGCCCGTTGCGGGCCAGGTCGCGGCAGCTCTCGCACTCGCCGCACGGGTCGGCGATGGGGGCCCGCTCGCAGTTGAGGGCGCGCGCCAGGATGCGCGCGCTCGTGGTCTTGCCGCAGCCACGGGGACCGGAGAAGAGGTAGGCGTGGTTGACCCGGTTGCCGGCGAGGGCGGCGCGCAGCGGCTCGGTGACGTGCTCCTGCCCGATCACCTCGGCGAAGGTCTCGGGCCGGTAGCGGCGGTAGAGCGCGAGCGGGGAGTCCACGTCAGAACACTAACCACCCGGTCCGACACGGGACAGGCAGCGGTCCCCGGAAACGCGAAGGCCCCCCGTGCACCCGATAGAGCTCACTTACCCTTGCTGCCTTCCGGCCCTGGGGGAGTTGGGTGAGATACCGCCGCACGGGGGGTTGCGATCACTTTAGAGGATGGGGTCGCCGGGACTCACATCCGCCTCGCACCGACGCCGCGGACCGGCCCCGGGGACCGGTCGCCAGTCCCGATTCCACCCCGTCGTCCATCTGCCGGTAACCTCCTCCGCGGAGGTATCGCCTAGTGGCCTATGGCGCTCGCTTGGAAAGCGGGTTGGGTTAACAGCCCTCGGGGGTTCGAATCCCCCTACCTCCGCCGCCACGAACGGCGCCGGCCCACGGGTCGGCGCCGTTCGTCGTTCCTGGGGGGCGTCGCTCAGCGGCGCCGCGACAGCAGCGGCCGCAGCACGATCAGGACGACGAGCGCCGCGCCGCCGCCCAGCCCCCACCACACCGCGTCCTTGCGGGTGCCGGCGAGGAGGTCGGCCTGCTCGCGCGGGGGCGGGGCCGGGGTCATCGGGTCGGCGGGCGGTGGGGATGCCCCGTCGACGCGGCGCTGGAGGGCCTCGACGGGCTGGACGATGCCGTAGCCGGTGACCGCGCTGGCGGGGCCGCCGCTGCCGCTGGCGGTCTGCTCGAGGCGGGTGGCGAGGGCGGTGGCGTCCTCGCGGGGGTACGCCGACCAGACGAGGGCCGCGACGGCGGCGACCTGGGCGGCGGCCCAGTGGGTCGAGGGCGTGGGGAGGGTGCACCAGCCGCCGTTGCGGCCGCGGGAGACGGCGTCGGCGCCGGGGGCGGCGAGGTCGATGCGCGAGCTGCGGAGGATGGTGCCGGTACCGGGGGTGGAGACGCCGACGGCCAGGACGCCGGGGGCCGCCGCCGGCCAGACGACGTCGGCGGCGTCCTCACCCGGCTTGTCCTCGAAGAGCTGCTCGGGGAACTCCCCCTCGGCCGGGCGGTCGCCGGACGCCGCGACGACGAGCGCACCGGCGCTGATCAGCCGGGCGACCTGCTTCTCGAGAGCGGCCGAGCGGGGCACCTGGGTGGGAACGAGCACGATCACCCGGGACCCGTAGGTGCCGCTGCGCACGTCGGCGGCCACCGTGCCGAGCCGCGCGGCCAGGCCCGAGGCCATCGGGACCACGCCGCCGTCGGTCCGCTCGGACTCCGGCGTCGTGTAGAACGGCGCGGACACCACCCGGGCGTCCGGGGCGATGCCGACGTCGACCCGGACCGGGTCGGTCTGGTCGCGGCCACCGATGATGCCCGCCGCGACGAGCCCGTGCCCGCTCGCGGCACCGGGGGCGCGGTCGGGGTCGTCGAACGGCGTGTCGACGACGACCACGGTGACGCCGGTGCCCGCGGGCTTGCCGCTCAGCTCGCGCGCGAGCTCCTGGGCGCGCGGCACCTGCAGCCGCTCGTTGGCCTCGTTGGTGCCGCCGACCGTTCGCTGGTCGACGAAGTCGGCCGTGACGGACGGGCAGTCCGGGCCGGTCGGGGCGACGGCAGGGGCGGCGGCCGCGACGGGCAGGGGAAGCGCGAGCGCCAGGGCGGCGAGCGCCACCCCGGCCGCCGTACGGCGTCGGGCTAGGTGCCGCACGTCCGGGTCCTCGACGGCGGGCAGAGCGCGGCGTCGATCGAGAGCTCCGGCCCGCTCTCGAAGAGCTTGTTCCACACGTCCGGGACGACGACCGCCGGCACCTTCTCGTAGCCCAGCTTGGTCAGCTCGGCCGGCCCCGCGATCTGGTAGCTGTAGCCGCGGTCGTCGACGAGGTGGAGGGTGCCGCCGTCGGAGGTGTTCCAGTCGGCGGAGCGGACCAGGGCGCCGAAGCCGGACTCGACATCGGCCTCCTGCGCCCCGGCCGCCACGCCCTCGGCGCTGGCGGCACCCTGCGGGTCGGTGGCGAGGACGACGGCGGGCTGCTCGCCCTCGGCCGTGACGAGCTCGGCGCAGACCTGCTCGGTGGAGCCCGGCGATCCGGAGATGATGTCGTCCGGCCAGGACGACGCGGCGTAGGGCGGCTCGGGGACGACTCGGTAGTCGGAGCTCGCCGGCGTGGCCTTCTGCGGCGTGCGGAGCCCGGCCAGCACGCCGCCCGCGAAGGGCGTCAGCTCGGCGGGACCGTCCTGGGTGATCATGTAGGAGACGCCGGCGCTCTCGAAGACGTCGCCGACCTCGGCGCCCGGGAAGCTCGCCAGGCCCGCGTCGCTGCCGAGGCCGCTGACGCCGAGGCCCTCGGCGGTGAGCGGACCACCCGGCGGGAACAGCTCGAGCCAGGCGTCGGGGACCTCGATCTCGTTGCCGGGCTGGGTGTTGAGCGCCGTCGTCAGCCCGCCGTCGGACAGGTCGGGCAGCAGGTAGCGGTAGGCCCGGCGCGGGTGCCCGGGCACCTCGGCCTCGGCGATGAGGTAGGTCTTCTTGCTGGTCGTGCCGGTGACCACGAAGCCCTCGTCGGGCTGCTCGGTGACGCGCGGGGTGGCGCGGACCGCGGAGCGGATGCCGAGCCCCGTGCCGGTGCACGACGTCCACCGCGAGTTGACCAGCTGCCCGGTGGTCGGGACGGTCGCCGGCGCGTCGAGGATGCCGATCGGCGGCCCCTTGCGCTGGGAGGCGATCTCGTCGTCGGGGACCTTGCGGGCCTCGATGTCGGCGCCGAGGATCAGCTGGGCCGAGGTCACGTTGATGACCGGGCGGATGCTCGGCTGGCCGGGCACGGCGTCCTTGTCGAGGATGACGTAGAGGGCGCCGCGGTCGTCGCTGACGAGTCCGGGCTTGTCCCAGTCGACCTCGGCGCGCTGGGAGAGCGTGCCCGCGATGGCGGCGCCCGCGACGAGCAGGATCGCCAGCGCGACGCCGCCGACGATCATCCGGCCGGGGCGGGCCGGCTCGACCTCGCGCCCGCCCGGCGCGCCGGACACGAACGCGGTGACCAGCCGGCGCCGGCTGAACGAGTACGCCTCGACGAGGTCCTTCTTGGTCGCCATCGGTCCCGCTCAGCCGACCCAGTCGCGGACCTGCGCGAACAGCCCGGTCGCGACGACCAGGAGCGGCAGGAGGGTCAGCAGCGCGACGGACTCGAGGACGTCGCCGAGCCGGCCCCGTCGTACGGAGGGGGCGGCGGGGCTCAGCGTCGCGACCAGCAGGACCGCCCCGATCACGGCCAGGACGACCGCGAGCGTGGGCCGCCAGTCGGGGTGGAGCGCGAGGACGGCGAGCGCGGTCGCCGCGATCCCGGCGATGCCCGAGCAGAGCCCGACGAGGACCTCGCTGCCCGTGCGGTACTGCCGGGTGCGGAGCATGACGATGAGGCAGGCGTCGACGGCGAGGAGGGTCCCGGTGACGCCGAGGCTGACCGCCAGCGGCGAGACCAGGACGAGCAGCAGGCCGACGGTGCCGGAGATCGCGAGCAGGATCTCGTGGGCGATCCGGGCGTCGGCGGCGACCCGGTCGGGCTCGATGTCGTCGGGGTCGGAGGTGATGTCGGCGGCGGTGAAGAGCTGGTCGACCCGGGTCGAGGTCGCGCCGAGCGCCAGCCAGGGGAAGACGCTGCCCGCGAGCACCACGAACGCCAGCACGGTGGTGAGCAGCGGCGCCGGCGCGATGCCGTCGGTGGCCGAGCGCAGGTAGAGGCCGACGCCGAGCGCCAGCGCGCCCACCACGACGGGAGGGAAGACGAGGGTGCGGCCCGGGCCGAGGCCGATCAGGCAGACCACGCCGGCCACCAGCGCGCCCGCGCCGGCGGCGGCGAGCGGGTCGGCGAACCAGCTGGCGGTGCCGGAGGTGAGCATGATGCCGGCGATCGCGGCGTACCCGGCGCCCAGCCAGGCCACCCCGACGCCCGCCTCGGGCTCGCGCTGGGCCCGGGAGAGCACGATGGCACCCGCGCACAGCACGAGCGCGACCAGGGCGGAGGCCGCCGCGGCCAGGTCGGAGCCGCGCTGCACCAGCAGCGCCGCCGCGCCGAGCGCGAGGAACAGCCCCGCCGCCACGAGCGCCGTACGGCGTCCGGTGGCCGGGCGCCACGGCTGGAGGTCGTGCTCGACGACGTCGGTCATCGCCTCGACCACGTCGTCGTAGACCCGGGGCGCGGGGTCGTCGACGCCGGCGGTCACGGTGAGCAGGCCGCCGTCCTCGATGCCCTGGAGGGTGAGACCGGTGTCGAGGGCGAGCCGCCGGCCGTCGGACGTGCCGACCCGGTAGCCGCCGTGCACGGTGGCCGGGTCGAGCAGGCCGACGCTGCGGGCGAGCTCGGGCAGCAGCTCGGCGACCGGGACGGCGCCGGGGAGCACGAGGTCCACACGCCGGGTGCCGGACGTGACGGTCACCCGGACCAGTCCGGACGCGACCGTGCCGGTCGTCCGCGGCGTCTGTGTCATCTGCTCAACCCTTCCCGAGAGCCCGGTTCCGCATCGTACGAGAACAGCACGTGAGGGACCGACACACGGTGTGTCGATCCCTCAGGTGGCGGTCAGCCGGGCGAGCGCCCGGCCCCGGCGACTCAGAAGTCGAAACGGGCTGCGCCGCGCTTGTCGGCGGACATGTACTCGGCGTTGGACGAGTAGACCGTCTTGTGGCTGTCGTCGAGCAGGTCGCGCATCTCCTGCATCGCCCAGTCCCAGGCGGCCTTGGCCTGGCGGTAGGCCTCCTGCTGGTTGCCGCTCCACGTGGCGAGGTGGGGGGCGATGTCGGACTCGAGGCTGTTGAGGCTCTCGTCCATCTTCTTGACCGTGGCGTACATGTTCTGCGCGGCGGTGTCGAGCTCTGCATGGTTGACGCGAAGTCCGTCGAGGCTCATGTCGTGATCTCCTGGTTCGGTGGTGTCGAGAAGTTGAGGGGGCCGCGACTACTGCTGGCCGAGGCGGTTGAGGAGGTTGTTCATGCCGGCGCCGGCCTGCTCGTCGACGGCCTTGTTGTCGGCCTCGGTCTCGGTGAGCGACGCGTGGAACTTGTCGAGGGCGGTCGTGACCACCTTGTGCTTCTCGGTCCAGGCAACGTGGAGGGTGTGGAACGCCTGGCCACCGGCGCCCTCCCACTTCCCCTTGAGGGCCTGGATCTGGCCGTCGAGGGTGTTGGAGTGGTTGCCGAACTCCTCCTTGGCCTGGACGACCCGCTCGGCGATCTGCTTGAGAGCGCCTTCTGCGTGGCCGAACTCGATGTTCGATCCAGTCATGTCTCTGCTCCTTGGTCGTGGTGGCGGCCACGCCGCCGTACGGATCTCTCTCGTTGACGGGCTCCCGAGCACTGCCAAAGAGCCGACGCGAGGGTGCTACCCCGAGCGCGACGGGGGCTAAACCTCAGCCCGTGACTTCCCACAGGAAACGGAAGAAGCCGACGGCCACGACGAGCGAGCCGACGGTGCACGCGCCGCACAGCGCCTCGGCGATCTCGGCACGGCGCGACCACCACGCGGAGCGCCAGCCCCGGCCCACCAGGACGGCGACCAGGACGAGCACCACGGCGAGCGCGATCGAGGCGAGGGCGATGAAGGTGGTGGGGCCGGTGGACCCCGGCCCGGCGATGCCGAGGACGACGACGGCGAGCGTGACGAGCGAGAAGACGCCGGCGATCCGCAGCATCCGCCCGGCCACGACGTGGCGGTAGCTGCGGGCCGCGAGGAGCAGGGTCGCGCCACCGAAGCCCACCAGGCAGCGGGCGCCGGTGCGGTCGAGCGGGAGGCTCGCCGTCGCGAGGAGCAGCGGCGCGGCGAGCAGGACGACGACGAGGATGGCGACCGACGCGGCGGTCACCGTCCGGGTGCCGCGGGCGGCGACCGCCTGCACGGCCTGGGGCGGGACGACGATCCGCCCGCGCCGTCCGACGGGCCGCTCCCGCGCGGACCACGCGGTGACGGCGAGCCGCTCGAGGTCGAGGAGGTACTGGTCGGGGACGTCGACCGCGAGCTCGGGCACGAACCGCGCGGCGAGCACGGCGGCGAGGAAGAGCACCGCCCACACCACCTGCGGGGACACCCCGGCCAGCGCGCCGAGAGCGGCGAGCACGAAGCTGCCGGCTCCCACGATCATCCAGACCCGCAGCCCGTCGACGGCGGTGTCGCCGGGATCGGCGAGGGCCCGGCCGACGGCGGCGGCGACCGCCGCGCCGAGCGCGGCCGCGCCGAGGACGGTGGGCAGGCGCTCGGGCAGCGGGTCCCAGACGAGAGCGAGGACGCCCGCCGCGGCGAAGGCCGGCGCCGCGAGCACCCGCTGGGGCGCCAGCGCACCGACCGGGACGCAGCCGACCACGGCCGCGAGCAGCAGCACGGCGGCCACCGGCCAGCGCTGGTCGTCGGGCAGCTGGGCGGCGCACCAGCCCGCGGCGAGCGCGACCACGACGGCCACGCTGAGCCAGGCCGCCGAGGCCCCGCCCGGGACGATGCCGCGCTCGCCGGCCTCGCCGGAGCCCGCGCGACGGCGGGGCGGCGCGGGGCGGGCGGCCGGGTCGACGGCGACGAGCACCGCGCCCGCGACCAGCCCGGCGCCGGCCACGGTGGTGGTGAGCTGGAGGGGGTCGCCGGAGCGGCTGACGAGCGGCAGCGCGACCGGGAGGCCGGCCTCGACGGCATACGCGCGGGCGACGTCGCCGAGGGTCGCGTCGGTGGGCACGGTGAGGTCGAGGACGCCGCGCGGACCGTGCACCGTCAGGGCGGTGACGGAGCCGGTCGCCGGCGGCCGGGACGTCGTACCCGACATCGGACCTCCCGAGAGATGGATGGCCGGCCGAGGTTCACGGCCGTCGTCGGCAGGGTAACCCTGTTCCGTGCCATCCATGCGCGTCGGACCCTCCACCTATCATCGTGCCCGTCGCATGACCGGGCATCGACGACAGGGGACACGGTGACAGTGGGCATCCAGCAGGGCGGCGCGCAGGGGCGACGAGCGGCTCCGGTCGCGCCCGACCCGACGGCAGTGCCGGGCAGCCTGACCCAGCGCGGCAGCCGGGGCGAGCGTCCCGACCTGCCCAGCGGGCAGCTCCAGATCCAGCCGCCGCCGCAGGTCCAGCCCAACGAGGGCGCCGCCGGGGTCGCGATGAACGCGATCCCGATGCTCGGCAGCCTCGGCTCGATCGTCCTCGTCGCCGGGCTCGGCAACAGCGGCGGCAACCAGGGCCTGCGGTTCATCGCGGCCGGCATGTTCCTGTTCGCCACGCTCGGCTTCATCGTGGTCCAGATCGACCGGCAGCGGAAGCAGCGCCAGCAGCAGGTGAGCGGCTCGCGCACCGAGTACCTGCGCTACCTCGCCACGGTCCGCAAGGTGGCCCGTGACGCCGCCGACCAGCAGCGCCGGGCGCTCACCTGGTTCCACCCGGCGCCGGCCGCGCTGCCGTCGATCGCCGAGGACCGCTCCCGGGTGTGGGAGCGCTCGTCGTCCGACCCCGCGTTCCTGCAGGTGCGCTACGGCGTGTGCGCCCAGCCGCTCGCGCTCGAGCTGGTCCCGCCCGAGAGCGCCCCCATCGACGACGTCGACCCGGCCGCCGCCTCCGCGCTGCACCGCCTGCTCGTCGTCCACCGGCTCCAGCCCGACCTGCCCGCCTCGCTCGACCTGCGCGCCTTCGACCGGGTCGAGGTGTGCGGCGACGAAGAAGAGGCGCGCTCCCTGGCCCGGGCACTGCTCTGCTCGGCGGCGACCTTCCAGTCGCCCGAGAACCTCCAGATCGCGGTGCTCGCCAACGACCACACGCTGGCCCACTGGGACTGGGTCAAGTGGCTGCCGCACGCCCACAGCCAGCACCACAACGACGCCGTCGGACCGGCCCGCATGGTCACCACGTCGCTGCACGACCTCGCCGCGATGCTGCCGCCCGACCTCACCGAGCGCCCGCGCTTCGGGGCCGACGAGCGGGCCGCGATCCCCCACATCATCCTGGTCACCGACGGCGGCGAGCTGCCGCCGGGCAACCACCTCATCCCGTCCGACGGCCTGCACGGCGTGACCGTCGTCGACCTGCCGGCACGCTGGGGCGAGCTCGACAGCCCGACCGCGCTGCGCCTCGAGATCGAGGGCCGGGTGGCCGGCGCCGCCGAGACCGCTCCTGACGAGGTGCCGCTGGTCGCCGTCCGGCTGCGCACCGAGCCGGTCCGCGCCAAGGGCGACCAGTGCGGTCCGGCCACGGCCGAGGCGCTGGCCCGCCGGCTGACGCCGCTCTTCACGCCGAGCGCCGGTGCGGCGGTCGGCGAGGACGCGGTCGACATCACCGCGCCCACCGACTTCATGGACCTGCTCGGCCTCGGCGACGTCCGCACGTTCGACCCCGCCGCCGCCTGGCGGCCGCGACCCGCGCGCGACCGGCTGCGGGTGCCGATCGGCGTCGGCGACGGCGCGGGACCGATCCACCTCGACATCAAGGAGTCCGCCCAGCAGGGCATGGGCCCGCACGGCCTGGTGATCGGCGCGACCGGCTCCGGCAAGTCCGAGTTCCTGCGCACGCTCGTGCTCGGCCTCGCGATGACCCACTCCCCCGAGCAGCTCAACATGGTGCTCGTCGACTTCAAGGGCGGCGCGACGTTCGCCGGCATGTCCGAGATGCCCCACGTCTCGGCGGTCATCACCAACCTGTCCCAGGAGCTCACCCTCGTCGACCGCATGCAGGACGCACTCTCCGGCGAGATGGTCCGGCGCCAGGAGCTGCTCCGCGAGGCCGGCAACTTCGCCTCGATCCGCGACTACGAGAAGGCCCGGACGTCGGGCGACCCGGCCGCCGCGGGCCTCGCGCCGCTGCCGTCCCTCTTCCTCGTCGTCGACGAGTTCTCCGAGATGCTCTCGGCCAAGCCCGAGTTCATCGACCTCTTCGTCGCCATCGGCCGGCTCGGCCGCTCGCTGGGCCTGCACCTGCTGCTCGCCTCGCAGCGCCTCGAGGAGGGCCGGCTGCGCGGGCTCGAGTCGCACCTCTCCTACCGGATCGGCCTGCGCACGTTCAGCGCCCAGGAGTCGCGCGCCGTGCTCGGCGTGCCCGACGCCTACGAGCTGCCGGCCGTGCCCGGTCTCGGCTACCTCAAGCCCGACCCCACCACGATGACCCGGTTCAAGGCGGCCTACGTGTCCGGCCCGCCCGAGGTCGGGCGGCGCCGGGTCGACCGCGACAGCGGCGGCAAGCTGCGCGGCATCCTGCCGTTCACCATCTCCGAGGTGCAGACCTTCGACGAGCCCGAGCCCGACGAGGGCGCCGCGGCGGCGCCCGCCGCGGCCAGCGAGAGCGGCGAGACGCTGCTCGGCGTCGCCGTGCGCCGCATGGAGGGCCAGGGCCCGGCCGCGCACCAGGTGTGGCTCCCGCCGCTCGACCAGCCCGACACCCTCGACCAGCTCATGCCCGACCTCGCCGCGCACCCCGACCTCGGCCTGGTCTCGCTGCAGTGGCGCAACGCCGGCACGCTCGTCGTCCCGCTGGGCACGGTCGACCGCCCGCGCGAGCAGCGCCGCGACACGCTCACCGTCAGCCTCAGCGGCGCGGCCGGCCACGTCGCCGTCGTCGGCGGTCCGCGCAGCGGCAAGAGCACGCTCCTGCGCACCATCGTGACGAGCCTGTCGCTGACCACGACGCCGCTCGAGTCGCAGTTCTACGTCCTCGACTTCGGCGGCGGCACGTTCGCGCCGCTGACCGCGCTCCCCCACGTCGCCGGCGTCGGCACCCGCTCCGAGCCCGAGGTCGTGCGCCGGATCGTGGCCGAGGTCAAGGGCATCGTCGACCGCCGCGAGCGCTACTTCCGCAGCCAGGGCATCGACTCCATCGAGACCTACCGCAGCCGGCGCTCGCAGGGCCGGGCCGACGACGGGTACGGCGACGTCTTCCTCGTCATCGACGGCTGGGGCACGCTGCGCTCCGACTTCGACGACCTCGAGCTCGAGATCCAGCAGCTCGCCGGGCGCGGCCTGACCTTCGGGCTCCACGTGGTCACCGCGGCCGCGCGCTGGCCCGACTTCCGGGCCGCGATGCGCGACCTGATCGGCACCCGTCTCGAGCTCCGGCTGGGCGACCCGATCGACTCCGAGATCGACCGCAAGATCGCGGCGCTCGTCCCCAACAACCGGCCCGGCCGCGGTCTCGTCCCCGGCAAGCTGCACTTCCTCGGCGGCCTGCCCCGCATCGACGGCGACGGCTCCGCGACCAGCCTCGGCGACGGCGTCGACGCGCTCATCTCCGCCGTCGCCGGCGCCTGGCGCGGTCCGGCCGGCCCCAAGCTGCGCCTGCTGCCCGACCGGATCACGCTCGACGAGGTCCGCTCGCTCGCCGGCCAGCCGCCGGCCCGCCAGCTGCTCCTCGCCATCAACGAGAAGGAGCTCGCCCCGGTCGCCCTCGACGTCGACGCCGAGCCGCACCTGCTGCTCTTCGGCGACGGCAAGTCGGGCAAGTCGGGGCTGCTGCGCACCTACGTCCAGGAGGTCATGCGCACCCGGACGCCGGCCGAGGCGCAGATCGTCGTCGTCGACTACCGCCGCTCGCTGCTCGGCGAGGTGCCCGAGGACTACCTCCTCAACTACCTCACCTCCGCCACCCAGGCGCAGCCGGCGCTCAACGACCTGGCGACGTACCTGCAGAACCGGATCCCCGGGCCCGACGTCACCCCCGACCAGCTCCGCAACCGCTCCTGGTGGTCGGGCGCCGAGGTGTTCGTCGTCGTCGACGACTACGACCTCGTCGCGACCCAGCAGAGCTCGCCGGTGGCGCTGCTCCAGCCGCTCCTCGCCCAGGCCCGCGACGTCGGCCTGCACCTCGTCGTCGCCCGCCGCTCCGGCGGCGCCTCGCGGGCGCTCTACGAGCCGGTCATCCAGAGCATGCGCGACCTCGCCATGCCCGGCATCCTGCTCTCCGGCAACCGCGACGAGGGCGTCCTGCTCGGCAACCTCCGCCCCGGCCCGGCCCAGGCCGGCCGCGGCCGCCTGGTCACCCGCGACCGCGGCGCCGAGGTCGTCCAGCTCGCCTGGACCGACCCCTCAGTCTGACGTTCCCCCACCGTCGTACCGGACAAAATGGTCGTCAGATCGCCGGATCCACAGCCATTTCGTCCGGTACGACGGGGGCGGCGATCAGGGCTGCGATGGCGGTCGTCACCGGGACGGCGAGCACCAGGCCGATCGAGGTGACCAGGGTGCGGATGACCTCCTCGGCGAGCTGCTCGGTGTTGAGCAGCTCGAGCAGCGGCCGGTCGTAGACGCGCAGCAGCATGAGCAGGATGACGCCGGTGCCGGCATAGGCGAAGACGATCGTGTAGATCGTCGAGGCGATGTGGTCGCGGCCGATCCGCATGGCGCTGGCGAAGATCTCGGCCCGCGAGGCCTGCGGGCTCACCGCGCGCAGCTCCCAGACCGCGGAGGCCTGGGTGATCGTCACGTCGTTGAGGACGCCGAGCCCCGCGATGACGAGCGCGCAGCCCAGCAGCGCCTGGAAGTCGAGGGACCCGAAGGTCGCGAGGATGGCGCCGCCCTCGTCGCTGATCCCGGTCAGCCGGGCGTTGCCGATGGCGAGCACGCCGATGCCGGCGGTGAGGACGATGCCGAGGATGGTCCCGGCCAGCGCGGTGCTCGTGCGCAGCGAGAAGCCGTGGGTCGTGTAGAGGACGACGAACATGATCGCCGCCGCGCCCGTCAGCGCGACGCCCACCCCGGGCGATCCGTTCAGCAGCGCCGGGAGCATCCACCACCAGACCACCGCGCCGCCGAAGCCGAGCCCGATCAGCCCGAACAGCCCGCGCCAGCGGGCGATCGCGAGCACCACCACGACGAAGAAGAGCACCAGCCACAGCAGCGTGCCGTTGCGCTCGGTCGCGAAGTAGGAGTAGGACGCGCTCGCGCCCTCGCCCGCCTCGGGCGGCGCCGGCGTGCGGAGCAGCTCGACCTCGTCGCCCGCGCCCAGCCCGGAGTCGATGACCTCCGGTGGCACCTGGACCTGGATCGGCCCCGCCTCGCCGGCCACCTTCAGGGTCAGCGTGCTGCAGCCCGAGCCGTCCGGGAGGCCGGTGCCGGGGCAGCGCTCGGAGACCTCGGTGATGGTCCCGGTCGGGAAGGTGACGCCCGGCGCCGCGAACTGCGCGGCCGGGCCGCCGGCCTCGGCGCTGCGCTCGATCGTGTCGCCCGGCGGCCACCACACGACGATGCCGACCAGCGTGGCGACCAGCACCAGTCCGAGCCCGGAGAGCAGGGCGGTGCGGGCCGTCGTACCGATGCGGATCTGGTGGTCGGGTCCGCTGCCGGCACGGTGGGAGTGGCTCACGCGCACCACCCTGTCACGGCGTGCGGCGCGCCCGGGACAATGGTTTCCGTGAGTGCTCGCGTCCCCGTCACCGCCCTCACCGGCCACCTCGGGGCCGGCAAGACGACGCTGCTCAACCACCTGCTGCAGCGCCCCGGCGCGCGGATCGGGGTGATCGTCAACGACTTCGGCGACATCAACATCGACGCCGGCCTGGTCACCGGGCAGGTCGACGAGCCCGCGTCGATCGCCGGCGGCTGCCTGTGCTGCCTCGAGGACGTCTCCGGGCTCGACGCCGCGCTCGAGAAGCTGAGCCACCCGCGGCTGGCGCTCGACGCGATCGTGGTCGAGGCGAGCGGGCTGGCCGAGCCCGGGGCGCTCGCGCAGATGATCGCGGCGAGCCCGGTGGCGCGGATCCGGCCCGGAGGCGTGATCGACGTGGTCGACACCGTCGAGTACTTCGCGACGCTGGACGACGGCGGCATGCCGCCCGCCCGGTTCGCGGTGGCCACGCTCGTGGTGCTCAACAAGTGCGACCTGCTGCCCGAGGACGCGCGGGAGGAGACCCTCGCGGCCATCGAGACGCGGGTGCGCGAGGTGAACCCGGCCGTGCACGTCGTGCGGACGTCGGGCGCGCGGATCGACCCGGCGCTCGTCCACGACGTCGCGATGAGCGAGGACCCGCCGGACCAGCTGCCGCTCGGGGCCCTGCTGCGCGCCGAGCGGGCGCACGACCACCACCACGACCACGTGCCTGCCGCCTCGGCGTCGCACCGGGTCGAGGGGCCGGTCGACCCCGGCCGGGTGGTGGACCTGCTGGAGGACCTGCCGGCGGCGGCGTACCGGGTGAAGGGGACGCTCGCTGTGGCGTCCGGGTCCGGCTCCGCCAAGGGGTATGTCGTCAACGTGGTCGGCCGCCAGCTCCACGTCGCCGCGCTGCCCACCGCACCGGCGGGCAGCGAGCTGGTCGCGATCGGGATGGGCCTGGACGCCGACGCCGCACGCGCCCGGCTCGCGGCGGCGCTGGCGCCGGCGACCGACGTCGATCCGGCCGGTCGCCGGCGGTGGGAGCGGCTGCGCCGGCTCAGCGGCTAGCGACCCGCGCCCGGAAGGCGCTCGCCGCACGGAACGCCGGGGCCGTGGTCGCCGCGATCTCGATCGGCTCCCCGGTCTGCGGGTTGCGGCCGGTCCGCGCGGCGCGCCCGCGGGCCTCGAAGGTCCCGAAGCCGGCGAGCGTGACCTGCTCGCCGGCGGCGACCGCCCCGGCGATGCCGTCGAGGACGGCGACGACCGCCTCCGTCGCGGACGTGACCTCGAGGCCGGTGGTCCGGGCGACGTGGTCGATGAGCTGGTTGCGGTTCATGGTTCTCTCCTGAGGATGGGACGAGGGAGCGGGTGGCTCACCAGCTGGACTTCGTGATGCCGGGCAGCTCGCCGCGGTGGGCGAGCTCCCGGAACCGGATCCGGGACAGCCCGGCCTTGCGCAGGTAGCCCCGCGGGCGGCCGTCGACCTGGTCGCGGTTGCGAAGCCGGGTCGGTGACGCGTCCCGCGGGAGGCGCCCGAGCGCGGCGACCGCCGCGGCCAGCTCGGCCGAGCCGGGCTCGGCCGAGCGGACCTGGTCCTTGAGCGCGGCGCGGCGCCTGGCGTACCGCGCGACCGTGGCGCGACGCCGGGCCTCCGCGGCGATCTTGCTCTCCTTGGCCACGGCGCTCAGCGCTCCTCGCGGAAGTCGACGTGCCGCCGGACGACGGGGTCGTACTTGCGCAGGGTGAGCCGGTCCGGGTCGTTGCGGCGGTTCTTGCGGGTGACGTAGGTGTGGCCGGTGCCGGCGGTGGACCGCAGCTTCACGATCGGCCGGACGTCGGATCCCCTCTTCGCCATGGTGCTCACAGCTCCTTCCGGGCGCGGAGGTCGGCCACGACGGCCTCGATCCCCCGCTGGTCGATGGTCTTGATGCCGCGGGCCGAGACCCGCAGCGTCACGTGCCGTCCGAGCGACGGCACCCAGTAGCGCTTGCGCTGGATGTTGACGTCGAAGCGACGCCGGGTCCGGCGGTGCGAGTGCGAGACGCGGTTGCCGAAGGCGGGCCGCGCGCCCGTCACCTGGCACAGCTGTGACATCGGTTTCCTTCCTGTCGTACTATTGAGAACGATTCTCATTCTAATCGAAGGAGCAAGCGATGAAGCAGGGCATCCACCCCGCGTACGGACCGGTCGTGTTCCGGGACCGGGCCACCGGCGACCTGGTGCTCACCCGCTCGACCCTCGTCGCCGCCGCACCGGCGGCCACCGTCGAGCTGGACGGCGCCACGTACCCGGTCGTCGACGTCGACGTCAGCGTGCACAGCCACCCGTTCTGGACCGGGCGCGGGCGGGTCCTCGACAGCGAGGGCCGGGTCGAGGCGTTCGAGCGGCGGTACGGGCGGGCGGCGGACCGGTGAGGGTCCCCGTCGTCCTGCTCGCGGGGGTCGACCCGGACGCGATGGCCGCGACGATGGTCGGGCTGCAGTTCGACCTGCCCGGCACCGTCGCCTGCCGGCACGCTATCGACGTCGAGCGCGGCGTGCTCACCCGCACGGTCAGCGACCTCGGCGGCGTGATCGAGACCCACGAGACGCTGCTGGAGCACGCGTGCGTCAGCTGCGCGATCCGCGAGGACATCCTGCCCACGCTGGAGCGGCTGGCGCGCGACGGCCGCTGGCACAGCATCGTCGCCCACCTGCCCGTCGGGGCGGAGGCGGCGCACCTGTGCGCGGCGCTCACCTGGGACACCCGGCTGGCCCGGTTCCTGCGCGTCTCGGCCGTCGTCACCGCGGTCGCCGGCCAGCACCCGGTCCGCGACCTGCTCGGGGACGACCTGCTCGCCGACCGCGGCCACCACTGCGCGCACGACGACCGGCGCGGGGTCGGCGAGGTCCTCGCCGCGATGATCGAGCACGCCGACGTGGTGGCGCTCGACGACACCGCCGCGCCCGTCGCCCGGGACCTGGTCCGCACGCTCGCCCGCCCCGACGCCGCGGTCGTGGACGGCGTCCACCAGCTCGGAGGCGAGACGCTGCTCGGCCGGCTGCACCAGCACACCCGGACCGAGGCCTGGACCAGCCCGGCGCGCACCGACGCGCTGCCCGTCGTCCCGGCCGAGGGGGTGTGGCGCCTCGACCTGCAGTCGCTGCAGCCCTTCCACCCCGAGCGGCTCCTCGAGTCGCTGGAGCGCCTCGGCGCGGGCCCGCACCGCTCGCGCGGCTGCTTCTGGCTGCCCACCCGTCCCGGCCGGGTCCTCGAGTGGGACGGCGCCGGCGGACAGCTCAGCATCGGCGACCACGGCGCCTGGGGCAGCCGGCGCCCGTTCACCCGGATCGTGATGACCGGCGTCGGCGCCGCTCCCGCACACCTGCGCCCCGCGTTCGCCGAGCTGCTCCTGGGCGCGGACGAGAGCGCCGGCCGCACGGACGCCGAGGACGGCTTCGAGCCCTGGCTCGGCCCGATCCGGAAGGTGGCGTGATGGCCGTCCCGAAGCGGCGCACGTCGCGCAGCAACACCCGGCACCGCCGGGCGCAGTGGAAGGCGGCGGCTCCCGACCTGGTGCCGGTCGTCGTCGACGGGCGCACCCACCGGGTGCCGCGCCGCCTGGCGGCGGCCGTCCACGCCGGGCTGGTCGACCCGAGCACGGGAAGGAGGATCCCCCGATGAAGGTGCGCAACTCGCTGCGCTCGCTGAAGAAGCAGCCCGGCGCCCAGGTCGTGCGCCGGCGCGGCCGGACGTACGTGATCAACAAGCAGAACCCGCGGATGAAGGCCCGGCAGGGCTGAACGGTCCTCGGGTACCACGCGTCGGCACCCGAGACCGATGGGTGAGCCCGCGGGCCTGCCTAGCGTCGGGAGCATGATCCGCCGTCCCGTCGCCGCCGTCCTGCTCGCCTGCTACTCGGTGGTCGTCGCCCGGCTGACCCTGGCCGATCCGTCGGCCGGGCGCTGGGCCTTCGACCTGGGGTGGCACGCGGCGGACGTCGCGAGCGACGGGCGGCTGAGCTGGGACCAGACCGAGGCGCTGGCCAATGTCGCGCTGTTCGTGCCGGCCGGTTTCCTGCTCTCCGTCGTGCTCGGGCGCCCGCTGCTCGCGGCGGCGCTGACCGTGCTGGCCTCCGCCGGCATCGAGCTGGCGCAGCAGCAGTTCTTCCCGAGCCGGGTGCCGACGCTCGCGGACGTGTGGCACAACGGGCTGGGCGGCCTGATCGGCGCCGTCCTCGCCGCGCCGCTCAGCCGGGTCCGCCGCCCCGGTGGGCGGACCGCCGTCCGGACAAACTAGAACGCGTTATCGTTTCGCCATGAGCGAGAGCCTCCTCCAGGAGTACGACGTCGTGGTGGTCGGGTCGGGCGGCGGGGCGCTGACCGGCGCGGCCCTGGCCGCGAAGGCCGGGCTGAGCACGCTGGTGCTCGAGCGGACGCCGCTGATCGGCGGGACCTCGGCGTACTCGGGCGGCGCCTGCTGGCTGCCCGGGACCCAGGTCCAGCAGCGGGCCGGGCTGCCGGACTCGACCGAGGGGGCGCGCGCCTACCTCGCCGCCGTCCTCGACGACCCGGACACCGACCGGGTCGAGGCGCTGCTCGCGCAGGCGCCCCGGTTGGTCGAGCAGCTCGAGGCGGACCCGCTCATGGACTTCGAGTGGATCCCGTTCTCGGAGTACTACGACGCCCCGGGCCGGGTCCCGATGGGCCGCTCGATCCAGCCGGTGAGCATCCGCCGCGACGAGCTCGACCCCGCCGTCACCGCGCTGCTGCGACCGCCGGTCGAGCGCGACCGGGCCGGCCGGCCGGGGCGCTCGACGCTCTCGGGCGGCCAGGCGCTCATCGCCCGGCTCGCGGCGATCACCGTCCGCGAGGGCGGCACGATCGCGACCGAGTGCTCCGTCACCGGCTTCGGGCGCGACGCCGGCGGCCGCCTCACCACCGTCCGGTACGACGGCCCGCAGGGCCCGGCCGAGGTGCGCGCCCGGCGCGGCGTCCTCGTCGCGGCCGGCGGCTTCGAGGGCAGCCCGGAGCGGCGCGCCGCGCACGGGACCCCCGGCCGCACGGAGTGGTCGATGGCCCCGCGCGGCACCAACACCGGCGAGGTGATCGACGCGGCGGCCGCGGCCGGCGCGGCGACGGACTGGTCCGGCGAGGGCTGGTTCTGCCCGGGCCTGCTGCAGCCCGACGGCAGCGGTGCGTTCACGCTCGGCTTCCGCGGCGGCCTGATCGTCGACCAGAGCGGGCAGCGCTACGGCAACGAGTGCCTGCCCTACGACAGGTTCGGCCGGGTGATGGCGCAGGCGCCCGAGCGGACGCCGTCGTGGTTCGTCTTCGACAGCCGCGAGGAGGGCCGGCTGCCGGCGATCGCGATGCCCGAGGGCGAGCGGGCCGAGCACCTCGCGGCGGGCACCTGGGTCGAGGCGGAGACCCTCGACGAGCTGGCCGCCCGCGCCGGCCTCGACCCGGCGGCGCTGACCGCGACCGTGGCCCGGTTCAACGAGCTCGCTGCCAACGGCAAGGACGAGGACTTCGGCCGCGGCGAGGACGAGTACGACACCTTCTTCGCCTCCGCAGGCTCCCCCAACAAGGCACTGGTGCCGCTCGACCGGGCGCCGTACACGGCGGCCCGGATCGTGCTCTCCGACCTCGGCACCAAGGGCGGCCTGGTCACCGACGCGAGCGCCCGCGTGCTCGACGGCGACGGCGTGCCGATCCCGGGGCTCTACGCGGCGAGCAACTCGACGGCGTCGGTGTTCGGGTCGGCGTACCCGGGGCCGGGCGCACCACTCGGCGCGGCGATGACGTTCGCCTCGCTCGCCGTCGAGGACCTGCTCGGCTGAGCCGGCGCGGCCGGCTCAGCTCTCGGCGGCGAGCCGCTCGAGCACGGTGGTCGCGAACCGGCCGAGGCTGCGCACCTGCTCGCCGCTGAGCCCCTCGAAGAACAGCTCGCGGACGAGCGCGACGTGCCCGGGCGCGGCCGCCGAGATGGCGGCGAGCCCGGCGTCGGTGAGGTCGACGAAGGCGCCGCGGCGGTCGTCCGCGCAGTGCCGGCGCTCGACGAGCCCCCGGGCCTCCATGCGCGAGACCTGCTTGGAGACGCGGCTCTTCTCCCACTGCAGCCGCTCGCCGAGCTCGAACATGCGCAGCGAGCGGTCGGGGACGTCCTTGTCGGTCAGCGCGACGAGGATCTCGTAGTCGGAGAGCGACAGCCCGCTGGCCGCCTGGAGCTCGCGGTTGAGGCGGGCGGACAGCTGTGCATTGAGGTCGATCCAGGCCCGCCAGGCCAGGTGCTCCTCGTCGTCGAGCCAGCGCGTCGTCGTACTCATCGGGGTCAGTCTAGCCGAGAATGTTGACATATCCACGATCTCGGAGGATGGTAGTTGACATGGCAACAATCGACCTCGACGCGATCACCCGGGACCGCGAGCGCATCAAGAAGGAGTACCTCGCCCCCGAGGGCGAGCGGCCCGAGAGCAGCGCCCGCGGCATCCACCACGCCGCCCTGCTCTCGTCCGACGTCCGGCGGACGATCGACTTCTACCAGGGGCTCCTCGAGTTCCCGCTGACCGAGATCTTCGAGAACCGCGACTACGCCGGCTCCGACCACTTCTTCTTCGACGTGGGCGCCGGCAACCTGCTCGCCTTCTTCACCCTGCCCGGCCTCGACCTGGGCCCGTACGCCGAGGTGCTCGGCGGGCACCACCACCTCGCCATCTCGGTGACCCGCGAGAAGTGGGACTACCTGCGCGCCAAGCTCGACGACGCCGGTGTCGCCTACCACCTGGAGTCGAAGGTCTCGCTCTACTTCCCCGGCCCCGACGGCGAGCGGCTCGAGCTGCTCGCCGACCCGCTCGGCGAGATGTACGGCACCAAGGTGCTGTGAGGGCTCAGCTCGTCATGTGCGTCGCGACGTAGCCGACCAGAGCGACGACGGCGGCCGCGCCGACGACGCCGCCCACCAGGACCGCTCGCCCGATCGGCCGGCCCCACCGGGCGCGGACCGGCACGGCGACGAGCGCCGTCAGCACCAGGGGCACGAACGGCACCACCAGGCCGAGCGCGTCCTCCAGGAAGCTCACCGACGAGATCCCGAGCCACACGCCCGCCCTTGTAACTACGTGTTACGTCCACTACCCGGGCGCTGTTGCCACTACCCGGGTGGTCGACTGCCCTGGTAGAGGACGTAACACGTAGTTACAAGTCAGATCCAGCCGCGCCGCCGGAAAACCATGTAGAGCCCGGCACTCACCATCGCCATCAGGACGACGGCGAACGGGTAGCCGAGCTGCCAGTGCAGCTCGGGCATCTGGTCGAAGTTCATGCCGTAGACGGTGCCGATGAGCGTCGGCGCGAACAGGATGGCGGCCCAGGCGGAGATCCGCTTGACCTCCTCGTTCTGGTCGAGGCTGGCCTCGGTGAGCGCCTTCATCTCCTCGTTCTGCTGCTGGGCGACGAGCGTGGCGTTGACCGTCATGATGTCGCGCAGCAGCTGGCGGAAGCCGTCGACCTGCTCGATCACCTGGGTGAGGTGGTCGTCGACGTCGCGCAGGTAGCGCTGCAGCTCGTCGTCGGTGCCGTACTTGGCGAAGCCGGCCGTGAGCCGGCGCAGCACGGTGGCGAGCGGGCGGGTGGCGCGCTGGAACTCGATCACCTCGCGGGTCAGCTCGTAGATGCGGCGCGAGACGGCGGGGTCACCGCGGAAGACCTCGGTCTCGATCTCGTCGATGTCGTTCTCGAGACCGGCGACGACGGGGAGGTAGCCGTCGACCACGCGGTCCAGGACGGCGTACAGGACGGCCTCGGGGCCGAGCCGGAGCAGGTCCGGGTTGCTCTCGAGGCGGCGCCGGACCGCGGCGATGTCGGGCGCCTCGGCGTGCCGGAGGGTGACCACGAAGTCCCGGCCGACGAAGACGTGGACCTCGCCGAACTCGACCTCCTCGCGGTCGTCGACGTAGCGCGCCGCCCGCAGGACGACGAACAAGGTGTCGTCGTAGCGCTCGATCTTGGGCCGCTGGTGGGCCACGATCGCGTCCTCGACGGCGAGCTCGTGCAGGCCGAACTCGTCGGCGAGCGAGGCCAGGTCGCGCTGGTCGGGGCGGTAGAGCCCGATCCAGGCGATGGCGTCGTCGTTCTCGCGCAGCGCGCGGAAGCTGTCGGCGAGCGTGGCCGGCGAGGCGACCCGGTCGCCGTCGACGTACACCGCGCTGTCGACCAGCGTGGCCGGGTCGAGCGACGCCTCGGCGCCGGCCGGTGCGGCGGCCGGGCGGATCGGCTCGGCGGGGGGCTGCGGGCGTCGTACCCGACCCGTCAGGGTGCGGATCGGCTTGAAGGACCGGTTCTCGGACATGCGTCATCCTCAGGGTGCGGAGGGCACGCCTGGACGCCGACGTGACACGTCGTCACAGGAGCGGCGCGGACCGAGCGAGAACCCTCAGGGAAGGTCGAGCAGAGCGGGGGTACGACTGGGAGGTTGGCCTTCCATCGCCGACCACCTCCTCGCTCCGGACTCCTGAGGTCGGGGTCAGCATAGGCCCGCGGGTCCGGCCCGGCGAACTCCTCGGCACCCGGGCCGGGCGTCCTCCCGCGGGCGCTGTGACCGAGGGCACGACGTCCACGGCTCGGCCCGATTAGCCCCTGCCCCGGGCCGCTGGCCTACCATCAAGCGGCTTTTGTCGACAGTTCATAGGGGAAGCGTTGAGCACCACCGAAGACAAGTTCACTCGCTGGAAGCACCACGAAGAGCTCGCGGAGGCGATGATCCCGATCGTCGGCAAGCTGCACCGCGAGAAGGACGTGACGATCCTTCTGCACAGCCGCTCGCTGGTGAACAAGTCGGTGATCAGCATCCTCAAGACGCACCGCTACGCGCGCCAGATCGACGGCGTCGAGCTGTCGGTCGTCGACACCTTCCCCTTCCTCGAGGCGATCGCCGCGCTCGACCTCGGCGCCGCCAAGGTCGACCTCGCGCTGCTGATCCGGGCCTACCGCGCCACCGACGGCGCCCAGTCGATCCCCGACTTCACCGCCGCGGCGCTCGCCGAGGCCACCGGTGACAACAAGAGCCCGGCGCCCTGCCCGCAGGACGTCGTCCTCTACGGCTTCGGCCGGATCGGCCGCCTCGTCGCGCGCCTCCTGGTCGAGAAGTCCGGCTCCGGCAACGGCCTGCGGCTGCGCGCCGTCGTCGTCCGCAAGGCCAAGGGCGACGACCTCAAGAAGCGCGCCTCGCTGCTGCGCCGCGACTCGATCCACGGTGCCTTCAACGGCTCGATCACCGTGGACGAGGAGAAGAACCAGATCATCGCCAACGGCAACGTGATCCAGGTGATCTACTCGAACTCCCCCGACGAGATCGACTACACCGAGTACGGCATCGACGACGCCATCCTCATCGACAACACCGGCATCTGGCGCGACCGCGAGGGTCTCTCGCTGCACCTGCGCCCCGGCATCGCCAAGGTGCTGCTGACCGCGCCGGGCAAGGGCGACGTCCCGAACATCGTGCACGGCGTCAACCACCTCGACGTCGACCTCGACGAGAAGATCCTGTCGTGCGCCTCCTGCACGACCAACGCCATCGTCCCGCCGCTGAAGGCGATGGAGGACGAGTTCGGCATCACCCGCGGCCACGTCGAGACGGTGCACTCGTTCACCAACGACCAGAACCTGCTCGACAACTTCCACAAGGCCGACCGCCGCGGCCGCTCCGCGCCGCTCAACCTGGTCATCACCGAGACCGGTGCCGCCTCCGCCGTCGCCAAGGTCCTCCCGGACCTCGACGCGAAGATCACCGGCAACTCGATCCGGGTCCCCACCCCCGACGTCTCGATCGCGATCCTCTCGCTGCAGCTCAAGCGCGAGACCACCCGCGACGAGGTCAACGCCCACCTGCGCAACGCGTCGCTGACCGGACCGCTGGCCCGCAACCTCGACTACACGACCGCGTCGGACGCCGTCTCGACCGACTTCATCGGCGCCCGCGCGGCCTCGATCGTCGACGGCGGCGCCTCGATCGTCGACGGCGACTCGGCCATCCTCTACGTCTGGTACGACAACGAATTCGGCTACTCCTGCCAGGTGCTGCGCACCGTGCAGTACATCTGCGGCGTGGAGTACACGACGCTGCCGCGGGTCTGAGCGCTCCGCCCGGCTGAACCTTCCGGTGCGCCGGTCCGTGTCCTTGTACGAGGGCCCGGACCGGCGCACACTGGGTTTTGAGGGGCCCTCTCACCGAGGCGCCACCGAAGGGACCGGAACCATGAACGAACGCCACGAACCAGGCGTCGACACCTTGGCCGACACCGTCACCCAGACCCACGCGGTCCTCTACGCGCGGATGCACAGCGCGTCCTCCTGCCGCCCGACCCGGGACCGCCCCCGTGCCCGGCAGAGCGCCACCGACCCGTTCCTGGCCAGCACCAGCCGGCACCTCTCCGCGGCCAACGCCGTCCTCGGACCGGCCGCGCGCCGCCACCTCGACCAGGGCGGCGCGCGGGCCCACGACTTCGCCCAGCAGTGCCGGCGGCTCGAGGTCGCGCTGGCCCAGGTGAAGGCCAAGCTCTACGGCTCCACGTTCGTCGTGCGGCGTCCGTGGGACTCGATCTGGGAGGAGGTCGGCCGCGAGCTCACCGAGACCCGCCGGATGGAGGCGCAGCTCGTGGCCGACCTGGGCGCGGTCGCCGCGGCGCACTGCGACGAGCTGGCCGAGCGGCTCTACCGGACCGAGCGGCGGGTCCCCACCCGCCCGCACCCCTACCTGCCCCACCAGGGCCTGTCGGGGCGCCTCGCGCGCCGGGTGGCGCTCCGCGTCGACCGCTTCTGGGACACCGCCGAGGGCCGCATGGTGCCCGAGCCGGTCCGCCCGGTGCGCGGTCGCGACGGGCGGCTCGTGCAGTACCTCCTCGCCGACCCGCACGTGTCCTGACGACCGTCCCGCCCGGGTGTTACACCGGACCGGCGTGAGCATGCCCACGTCCGTTACGTGACGTCCGCCACTGCGCTCGCTCTTGCCAGCAGGGTGGAATCGTCCGTCCCTTCCGTCCGGGAGGGCCGCCCGCGTCGCGCCGAGGCCCGCGCACGACCAGGGTGACATCGACACCGATGAAGAGAGCGCGGGCACGGGGGACCCAAGCAGTACGCCGGACGCACGTCCGGCTGGGGGCGAAGGATTCGTTCCGGGGCACCAGCAGCCCAAGCCCGACAGGTCATCTTCCGCAGGCGTCGCTGCCGAAAGACCCTGATGTCCTTCACCCTGCCGCGCGCTGCCGCGCGCCTGCTCGTCGTCCCGGTCGCGCTGTCGGCGTTCCTCGTCGCCACGCCGTCCGCCCACGCGAACGACACCTTCGAGACCGCCTCCGGCGTCGCCACCGACGCCGGCACCCAGCACCAGGTCGAGGCCGGCCAGCGCGCCGCCAAGGCCGCGGCCACCCGCGGCGAGCGGGTCATCGCCAAGGTCCGCACCCGGGCCGGCGACCCGTACCGCTACGGCGCCGCGGGCCCCGGTGCCTTCGACTGCTCGGGCCTGGTCCAGTGGACCTACCGCCAGGTCGGCAAGCGCCTGCCCCGCACCTCCGGCGCCCAGGCCGGCGCCACCCGCCGCATCGCGCACCCGCGCCGCGGCGACCTGGTGTTCTTCACCAGCGGCGGCCACGTCTACCACGTCGGCATCTACGCCGGGAACCACTCGATCTGGCACGCCTCGCGCCCGGGCGTCCCGGTCCGCAAGGAGCGGATCTGGACCGGCTCGGTCTTCTACGGCCGGGTGCGCTGATCCGGGTAGGGTCCGCTGGGTGACCGTGTACGTCGACGACATGCAGCTCGAGGCCGTGGTCGGCCCGGTCGACGGCGTCTGGTCCCACCTGCTCTCGGACCTGCCCGGCGCGGCGGGTCACCGCGAGCTGCTCGACTTCGCCGACCTGCTCGGCATCGAGGCGCGCTGGATCCAGAAGCCCGGCACGGCCCGCGAGCACTTCGACGTCACCGAGCCGACCCGGCAGCGCGCGCTCGCGCTGGGGGCCGTGCCGATCCGCTACGGCCGGGCGGTCGCGGCGATCACCCGGGCCAAGCGGGACGCCCTCAGCGGCCGGTGAACTCCGGCGGACGGCGCTCGACGAACGCGGTCATCGCCTCGTCCAGGTCGTCGCTGAGCAGGAACGCCGAGTTCCACACCGCCGTGTAGCGCAGCCCGGCCTCGACCCGGGGCGCGCGCTCGGCGTCGAGCACGTCCTTGATGCCGCGCAGCACGAGCGGCGAGTTGGCGGCCATCCGTGCGGCGAGGGTGGCCGCGGCCGCGCGGGCGTCGTCGGCGGTCGGGTGGACGTGGTTGACGAGCCCGATCCCGGCGGCGCGGACGGCGTCCACGTCGTCGCCGGTCAGGGCGAGCTCGCGCAGGTGGCCGTCGCCGATCACGCCGACCAGGCGCTGCAGGCTGCCGAGGTCGGCGACGATCCCTACCTTGGCCTCGCGGACGCTGAAGACGGCGTCGGCCGAGGCGATCCGGACGTCGCACGCGACCGCGAGGTCGACCCCGCCCCCGATGCACCAGCCGGTGACGGCGGCGACGGTCGGCTTGCGCAGACCGGCGACCACGTCGAGCGCCCCCTGCCAGCGCCGGATCAGGGCGAGCAGCTCGGTCCGGGCGCCGGCGTGGGTCGCGCTGCGCAGGGGCGCGAAGGTGCCGGCCGCGGCGCCCAGGTCGAGGCCGAACGAGAAGTGCGGGCCGGCGCCCGTCAGCACGACCGCGCGGACGTCGTCGTCGGTGTCGAGCGCGGCGAAGGTGGTGGCCAGCTCGGCGAAGAAGGCGTCGTCCATGACGGCCTTGCCGCCGGGACCGGCCAGCTCGACGGTCGCGACGGCGCCGTCGCGGGTGATCGTGAAGCGGTTCTCGGTGCTCATGCGGGCACCGCCTCCTTGACGATCTCGGAGAGCCGGCGCACCTGGGCGACCCGCTCGTCGTCGCTCGCGGCGAGCGGGTTGAGCAGGAAGGTCCGCACCCCGGCCGCGTGGAACTCGCCGACCTGGCGCCGGACCGACTCCTCGTCGCCCATCAGGGTGACCGCCTCGACCAGCTCGTCCGGGACGGCGGCCGCCGCCTCGGCCTTCTGGCCCGACAGGTAGAGGTCCTGGATCTCCTTGGCCTCGGCCTCGTAGCCGTAGCGGCAGGCGAGCTGGTTGTAGAAGTTCTTGTCGCGCGCGCCCATGCCACCGACGTAGAGCGCGAGCTGGTTGCGCACCGCCTGCACGGCCTCGGCCGGCGGCTCGCCCAGGTGGTAGTGGATCTGCAGCTGGATGTCGAGCTCGCCCAGCGCGGGGTCGCGCTTCGCGAAGCCCTCCGCGAGCGGCTCGCCCCAGGCCAGGTCGCGCTTGCCGGGGTGGAAGAACAGCGGCTGCCAGCCGTTGGCGAGCTCGGCGACGAGCGCGACGTTCTTGGGGCCGAGCGCGGCCACCGAGATCGGGATCTCCGAGCGGACCGGGTGGTTGATCAGCTTGAGCGGCTTGCCGAGGCCCGAGCCACCCTTGTCCTTGGTGAGCGGGACGTCGTAGTACCGGCCGTCGTACTCGACCGGCTGGCGCTTCCAGACCTGGCGGCAGATCTCGATGACCTCGCGCGTGCGGCCGAGCGGGGCGTCGTACTTGACGCCGTGGAAGCCCTCGATGACCTGCGGGCCGCTGGCGCCCAGGCCCAGCGTGAACCGCCCGTCGGAGACGAAGTCGAGGCCCGCGGCGGTCATCGCGGTGAGCGACGGCGTGCGCGTGTAGATCTGGAAGATCGCCGACATCAGCTCGAGGCGCTCGGTCTTGGCGGCGATGTAGCCGAGCTGGCTGACCGCGTCGAACGAGTAGGCCTCGGGCATCGCGATCAGGTCGAGGCCGTTGCGCTCGTACTCCTGGAGCAGCTCCACGGTCTCGGCGAAACCGCCGGAGTAGTCGATGATCATGCCGAGTCTCATGGGTCTCCTCAGTGCTCCGGATCCGTCTTCCGACGGGTGCTGGGATCGATCATGGTCCACCGGCCAAGGGCGGCGCGAGGCTCACGCCGCGTCGGCGTCGACCACGAGCACGATCTTCATCGCCTCGCCGGACGACATGAGCTGGAACGCCCGGTCGTAGTCCTGGAGAGGGATCCGGTGGCTGATGACGGGGTCGAGGCGCAACCGGCCGCCCAGCAGGAAGTTCTCGACCTGGTACCAGGTCTCGAACATGCGCCGGCCGAACACCCCGTGGATGGTGAGGCCCTTGAACACCACGTCGTTGAGCAGGTCGATCTCGACCGGCCGGGTGGGGACGCCGAGGAGCGCGGCGGTCCCCCCGCAGCGGAGGGACGACAGTCCCTGTCCGATCGCCGTGGGATTGCCGCTCATCTCCAGCAGCACGTCGGGGCCGCCGTCGACCAGGCGGCGTGCCTGCTCGGGCCACTCCGGATCCGCACCCGGCAGGACGTGGTCGGCGCCCATCTCGAGCGCGAGGTCGAGGCGCCGCGGACTGACGTCGGTGGCGATGATGGTCCCGGCCCCCGCGGCGCGGGCGATGGCGATGGCGATCGCGCCGATCACGCCGGCCCCGGTCACCACGACGCTGCGGCCGGCGACGCCCGCGGTCATCACCGTGTGCATCGCGTTGCCGATCGGGTCGAGGATCGCCGCGACGTCGTCGGGGATGGCGTCGTGGACCGGCCACACGTTCGCCTCCGGCAGGACGACGTAGTCCGCGAAGCAGCCGTCGACGCCGGCGCCGAGGATGCGCACCTCCTGGCACACGTGGCTGTGGCCGGTGCGGCAGGCCTGGCACGACCCGCAGGCGAAGTGACCCTCGCCGCTGACCCGCTCCCCCACGCGCACCCGGGTGACGGCGTCCCCGACGGCGGCGACCCGGCCGACGAACTCGTGGCCGACCGTCGTCCCCAGCGTGACGTGGCCGGCGGTCCACGGCGCCCACTCGTAGATCCCCTTGTCGGTGCCGCAGACACCGGCGCGGGTGACCGCGACGAGCACCTCGCCGGCACCGGGCTCGGGGACGGGGGCGTCGTGGGTCGGCGTGAATCCTGGCGCGGGGGCGGTCTTCTGCAAGGCGAACATCGGTCGGGTCAGCTCCTGTGGTCGGGTTCGAGTCGGGCAGCCTCGGCGAAGGCGTCGATCGCCGCGTCGAGGTGGTGGTCGGTGTGCGCCGCCGAGATCTGCACCCGGATGCGGGCGGTCCCGCGCGGGACGACCGGGTAGCTGAACGCGGCGGTGAAGATCCCGCGGTCCCGCAGGACAGCGGCGACGCGCCGGGCGCGCTCGTCGTCGCGCAGCATCACGGGGACGATGGGACCGGGGTTGTCGAGAAGCTCCCAGCCGGTCTCCTGCATGCCCCGGCGGAACCGCGCGACGTTCGCGCGGAGGCGCTCGAGCCGGCTCTGGTCGTCGCGGATCAGCCGGATCGCGGCGACGGCGGCTCCGGCGGAGGCCGGCGGCATCGGGCTGGTGAAGATGAAGAAGCGGCCGCGGCTCCGGACCTCGTCCACGACCGCGGCCGGCCCCGCGAGGAAGCCTCCGAGGCCCGCGCCGAGCGCCTTGGCGAACGTGCCGGTGCGGAGGGTGGCGGCGGCCGTCCCGTGGTGCTCGACCGACCCCCGTCCGGTGGCGCCGATGACGCCGATGCCGTGGGAGTCGTCCACGACGAGGTCGGCGCCGAGGCGAGCGGCGAGCGGCTGCAGCTCGTCGAGGCGCGCCACCGAGCCCTCCATGCTGAAGACCCCGTCGGTGACGACGATCGTGCGGTCGGCGCTCGTCAGGTCCGCGCTCTGCTCCTCCAGGGAGCCGAGGTCGTCGTGCCGGTACACCTTGGTCCGGCCCCGGGCCAGGCGGCAGCCGTCGACGATGCTCGCGTGGTTGTACTCGTCGCTGATGATCGTCGACCCCGGCGTGTCCGCGAGCGTCTGGAGGGTGGCGCAGTTCGCGGCCGCGCACGAGTTGAACAGCAGCACCGACTCGCAGCCGAGGTAGCCGGCGAGCTCGTCCGCGAGCTCGCGGTGGACCCGGGTCAGGACGATGCTGGGGTTCAGCCCGAGGCCGGTGCCGTGGGCGTCGAGCGCCCGGCGCGCGCCGGCGAGCACCCGTTCGTCGCCGGCCAGCCCGAGGTAGTCGTTGGACGAGAGCATGATCATCTCGCGGCCGTCCAGGTCGACTCCTCCGGAGAGGCGTCCTTCGGCTGTCGGCCAGTACGCGTCGGTCATTTCCTGCTCCTCTGGTGGGCCCGGAAGGTGGGTCGGCTGGTCTCCAGGCGTGAGCACGGCGGCCCGAGGGCCCGCCGGTCAGCCCATGACGTTGAAGGTGCTGTCCTGGTTCACCGGGCGCTTCCTGCTGTAGTGGGCCAGGTCGATCGTGTGACCGGTGGTCGGCAGCCTCATCTGCACCGGGGCCGCGTCGTGATCGCGCCCCGCCTCGCACGCGCCGATGATCTCCGCGAGCACGTCCCCCACGATCGGGGCGTTCTTGAACTGGTTGCCGCTCGTGCCGATCGCGACGTAGTAGCCGCGGAGCGCGGTCTTGTCGTAGACCGGGATCCAGTCGTCGGAGACGTCGTACACGCCGGCGATGCCTCGGGGCACGTTCGGCACCGCGAGGGACGGAACCCGCCGGGCGGCGCGGAACACCTGGGCATCGAACACCTTCTTGGTCGGCGCGTGGTTGTAGTCGTCCGGGTCGTCGAGCCACTCCATCGGGTCGCAGGCCGGCTCCGTGCCGCCGATGAGGAGGTCACCGTTCGGGGTGCCGCGGAAGTAGGTGCCCAGGTCGAGGTCGCCGACGAGGGGGATCAGCCGGTCCGCACCGGCTCCCGCGGGCGCGGCCACCTGGTGGACCTCCTGGCGCATCGGCCGGGTGCCCACGTTGAAGTCGTCGGCCACGCCGGCGAGCGCGTTGACGACCGACGAGTGCGGGCCGGCGGCGTTGACGACGACCCGGGCCGGGACCGTCACCCCGTCCGCGAGCTCGACGCCGGTGACGGCACCGTCGACGCGCCGGATGCCGGTCACGGAGGTGCGGAGCCGCAGCTCCGCGCCGTGACGACGCGCGGCGCTCATCAGGTTGTGGGCGGCGAGGGCCGGGTCGTCGACGAAGCCGTTGTCGGGCATCCAGTACCCTCCGACCTCACCGTCGGGGTCCGACCAGAAGTCCGGGTCCTCGACCCGCTTGGGCGGGTAGTGGTGGGCGGGGTCGAGCATCGGCAGCCGCGATCGGAGGGTGGCCGCGTCCCACCGCTCGTAGGGGATCCCCGCCCGGTCGAACAGGGCGAGCACGCGCCCGGTGTCCTGGTCGGGCGAGTCCAGGACCACTCCACCGGTCTTGACGAAGCGGGCCGTCCCGGCCTCGTCGACCACGCCGAGGTGGTCCGCCCAGCGCTCCCACCGCGTGTACGCCTCCCAGGCCAGGGCGACGCCCTCCCAGGTGGAGTAGTTGAACCGGATGTTGGCCGAGGAGGCGCTGGTGGACCCGCTGCCCACGGCACCGGAGCGGTCGAGCACGCAGACCCGGTAGCCGCGGCGAGCGAGGGCGTGGGCGATCGAGCAGCCGACGACTCCGGCCCCGATGATGGCAGCGTCGTACGCAGTGTGTTCCATGGAAGAGTCCCCGATGGTTCGAGTTGGGATCGGCCGGGAGGCCGGGACGTCGGGAGGTCGCGCCGGGCGCGACGTGGCAGTGGGCTAGGAGCCCGGACCGGCGAGGTCGGGGTCCATGCCGTTGTCCTTCAGCACGTCCGCGACGGTGCCGTTCTCGATCAGCGTCCGGATGTCGTCGTCGACGGCGGCGATCAGGTCGGTCTTGTCCTTCGGCAGGGCGATGACCACGTCGTTCTGCGTCGCCGAGGCGGCGATCTCCGGCGTCGACTGGAAGGCCGTCGTCGTGAGACCGGAGTCCTGCGCCGCCCGGTAGCCGGCCTCGGCGCTCGTGAGCACCGCCGCGTCGACGCGGCCGTTCTTCACGTCGGTGAGGAGGCTCGCGGAGTCCTGGTAGAGCTTGACGTTGTCGGACCCGAGCTCCTTCTGGAAGTCCTCGTTCCACAGGTAGCCCTGGATGACCCCCACGGTCTTCCCCTCCAGGTCGGCGAGCGTCCCGCCGAGCTCGTCCTTCGACAGCAGCGCCATGCCGTCGCGGTACATCGGAGCGCTCAGACCCAGCGTCTGCGCGCGCTCCTCGGTGTAGTAGATCCCGCCGACGACGAGATCGGCCCGGCCGGCGCCGATGCTGGCGAGACCCGCCGCGGCCGAGACGGACTGCTCCTTCAGCTCGAGGCACTCGAGCTTGGCGATCTCCTTCACGATCGCGCCCTCGACGCCGCCGTAGGTGGCGCCCTCCTTGGTCGTGTAGGGCGGCGTGACGTAGACGAGGACGTTCAGCCGGCCCTTCGACAGGGTCGGCACGTCCGGGTGGGCGGGCTTGCACCCCGCGGGCGGGGACGACGTCCCCGACTCGTCGGAGGTGCCGCAGCCGGCGGCTGCTGCGGCCATCAGGCCGCACGCGAGGGCAGCGAGGGGTCGGCGCATCTTCATCGTTCTCTCCGTTCTGAGGTGGTCTCCCACGAGGGATGGGTCCGGGTCGGCGGCTCGGGTGGCCGCGTGGCTCCGGCGGTGATGGTCGGGGTGCGCCGCGGCCAGCGGGCGCGCATCAGTGCGACGGCGGCGAGCGAGATGGCGCCGTACACCAGGCCGGCGAGCGTCAGCGTCGCGGTGAACTGATAGGTGATCGACGCCTGGCTGTAGGCGCGGCTGAGCAGCTCGGGCACGGACACCGCGAACGCGAGCGAGGTGCCCTGGTAGAGCAGGATGCAGAAGCCGACGAGCGGTGGGATCACCACTCGGATCGCCTGGGGCAGCACCACCAGGCGCAGCTCCTTGGCGTGGCTCAGTCCGAGGGCCTGGCAGGCCTCGCGATGTCCCACGGGGATGGAGCTGATCCCCGCGCGGAAGATGTCCGCCGTGTAGGCCGAGGTCGTGAACGCGAGAGCGATCGCCGCGCACGCGAAGCTGCTCCAGGTGAGGCTCAGCTGCGGGAGGCCGTAGTAGACGAAGTACAGGACGACGAGAGCCGGCGCGCCTCGTCCGACCTCCACCAGCAGGGTCGCCGGCCAGCGGATCGCCGGTCGTCGCGCGGTCATCGCCAGCGCCAGGCCCAGCCCCAGAGGCAGGCCCAGGAGGAGACTCACCCCGGTCAGCTGCAGGGTGACGACCAGGCCGTCGAGGAAGTCCGGCAGGTAGTCCTGCCACTCGTTCAGCATCGACATGTCACACCCCCACCAGTCGTCGCGACAGCACCCGGTCGGCGGCGCGTGCCACCAGGGCGAAGGGGACGCCGAGGGCGATGTAGAGCAGCCCCGCGACGGTGAAGTTGCCCAGCCCGTTGAGGTCCTGCTGGGTGAGCTGCACGGCGTGGAAGGTGATGTCGGTGGCACCGATCACCGAGGCGATGGCGCTGTCCTTGAGCAGCGCGATGGCGAAGGTCGCCATCGGCGGCACCACCACGACCAGGGCCTGCGGGAGGATCACCCGCGCATAGGTCTGAGCACGCGGCAGGGCCAGCGCGCGGGTCGCCTCCCACTGCCCGGCGGGCACCGCGTCGAGCCCGGCCCGGTAGGCCTCCGACAGGTGCGCGGCGTAGATGAGTCCCAGGCCGATCACCGCCGCCTGGAAGGTGGTCAGCCGGACCTGGTCGGTGCTGCCCAGGGAGTAGTAGATGAGGAACAGCCAGACGATCGGCGGGACCGCGCGGAGCACCTCGACGACGACCACCGCGGGCAGGCGCACCCACCAGGAGCCGGAGCGGCGCAGGACGGCCAGGGGAAGACCGAGGACCGCGGCCACGACGAACGACGCGAGCGTGATCTCGACGGTCTGGGCGATGCCGGCGGAGAGCTCGCTGAGGATCGTGCCCACGGCTACCGGTTCCGGACCGCGTTGAGGAAGCGCTGGGTGCGCGGGTGCTGGGGATCGCGCATCAGCTTGCCGGCGGCGTTCTCCTCGACGATGCGTCCGTCCGCCATGAAGACCACCCGATCGGCGACGTCCTCCGCGAAGTGCATCTCGTGCGTGACGACGACCATCGTCATCCCCTCGGCGGCGAGGGCGCGCATGGTGGCCAGGACCTCCGCCCCGAGCTCGGGGTCGAGGGCCGAGGTCGGCTCGTCGAACAGCATCACCTTCGGCTCCATCGCGAGCGCCCGGGCGATCGCGATCCGCTGCTGCTGCCCGCCCGAGCACTTCCCGGGCTTCACGTGGGCGTGGTCGGCGAGCCCGACGTGCGTCAGCTGCTGCATCGCCCGCTCCCGCGCCTGCGCCGGCGGGATGCCGAGGGTGTGGACCGGCGCGAGCATGACGTTCTGCAGCGCGGTCAGGTGCGGGAACAGGTTGAAGTTCTGGAAGACCATGCCCACCTCCCGGCGCAGCGCGTCCAGGCTGCGCCGGGAGCCCCCGACCTCGGCACCGTCGAGCACGATCCGCCCCTTGCTGGGCGGCTCGAGGAAGTTGATGGCGCGCAGCAGGCTGCTCTTGCCGGCCCCGCTGGGTCCGATCAGGGCGACGACCTCGCCGCTGGCCACCTCGAGCGAGACGTCGTGGACGACCTCGTGGTGCCGGTAGGCGACGCAGACGCCGTCGAGGGCCAGCAGCGGCCGGACCACCGGGTGGTCGTCGTACTTCATCGTGTCCTACCTCCGCCGCCTTGATCGGTGACTCAGTATGCGGAGGGCGTCGCGCGGGTTGCTATGCGCAAATGCCAACTGCTCGGGGAGCAGCTATGGACAGATGCCGACTCGTCCTAGGTGCCGCGGGGCGCGCTGCCCGCGAGCCTCATCAGCTTCAGGCCCAGGTGGAGGGTGAGACGGTCGCGGCCGTCGTCGAAGTCGAGGCCGGTCAGCTCCTCGATCCGGGCGAGCCGCTGGTAGAGCGTGGCCCGGTGGATGTGCAGCTCCTGCGCCGTGCGCTGGACGTTGCCGGCGAGGTCCAGGAAGGTCTCGGCCGTGGCCAGCAGGGCCTCGCCGTGCCGGGTGGCGGCCATCCCCGCCAGCGGCGCCACGTGCGGTCCCAGCGCCGGGTCCTGGGGGTCGAGCTTCGCGAGCAGCCCGTACACGCCGAGCGAGTCCCACGTCACCACGTCGTCCAGACCGGGCAGGAAGCGCGCGGCCCGGACGGCGATCAGCGCCTGCTGGTAGGAGCGGTGCGCACCGACGACCTCGGCCTGCCGGGCGCCGACGCCGGCGAGCACCCCGGCGCCCACCCGCTCCGTGACGGTCCCGACGAGGGAGCGCACCACGGGCCGGGCCGCGTCGGCGGAGCCGTCCCGGGTGTGCGCGACCAGGACGACGAGGTCGTGCGGCCGCGGCAGGCACAGGATCGCGGGATCGGTGCCCATGCTCGTGGCGTGCTGGGCCGCCTGCGCGAGGGCGGACGCCGACCCGCCGTGCTCCTCCGGCAGGTCCACGGGCCGCACGACGCTCACGCTCACCGCCGCGGTCGGCGTCAGCAGCTCCTCGTCGACGGCCTCGAGCTGGGCGGCGACGCGCGTCGGCTCGTCGGCCGAGATCAGGTCGCGCACGAGCGCGTTGCAGCGCGCCTGCCGGCGCTGCATGAACAGGTCGCGCCGGTACAGGATCATGCCGGCCTGGTCGGCGACGAGCGCGGTCTCGCGGAGGTCGTCGTCCGTGACCCGCCCGTCGTCGATGAGCCACAGGTAGCCGAGGAGCAGGCCCGCGCACCGCACCGGCGCGCAGACGCGGTCCTTCGCACCGATCTCGGCGGGCGTCGCGATGCGGCGCGGTCCGTCGTACTCCGCGATGCCCAGGGAGAGCACCCAGGCCCGCAGCTCCGGGTCGACGCCCCGGCCGAGCACCGACTGCACCCGCACCGGGTCCTCGTCGCCGAAGTGCCGGCTCGCGACGACCAGGCTCAGGGCCGGGTCGTCGAGGGCGACCGAGCGCTGCAGGCGCTCGGCCAGCACGTCGACCAGCTCCTGCAGCTCCTCGGACCTCAGGAGGGACCCGGCACCGGTCGACACCGGGCAACCCTAACCGCCGACGGCCCGGGCCGGGCCGGTAGATTTCAGCCGTGTCCGGCATCGCTCAGCAGCTCCAGCGCCACGGAGCGGGCGACGTCAGCGACGACGCCGCGGTCCTCGGCGCCTACTCCTCCGACGCCTCGCTCTACCGCGTCCCGCCCGTCGCCGTCGCGTTCCCGCGCTCGAGCGACGAGGTGGCCGCGATCCTGGCGGCGGCGCGCGCTGAGGGGCTGACCCTCACCGCCCGCGGCGCCGGTACGTCGGTCGCGGGCAACGCGATCGGGCCGGGCGTGGTCGTCGACTTCAGCCGGTACCTCAACCAGGTCGTCTCGGTCGACGTCGAGGCAGAGACCGCGGTCGTCCAGCCGGGCGTCGTCCAGGCGGCGCTGCAGAAGGCGGTCGCCCCCCACGGGCTGAAGTTCGGGCCCGATCCCTCGACCAGCACCCGCTGCACGATCGGCGGGATGATCGGCAACGACGCGTGCGGCGCACGCTCGCTGGCCTACGGCCGGACCTCGCACAACGTCCGGGGCTTCCGCGGCCTGCTCGCCGACGGCACCGAGCTCGTCACCGGGTACGACGCCGCGGGCAAGCCCGTGTCCAGCGCCGAGGGCTCCGACGTGCTCGACCGGCTGCGCGCGCTGGTCGCCGGCGACCTGGGCACGGTGCGCACCGAGTTCGGCACGTTCGGCCGGCACGTCTCCGGTCTCGCCCTCGACCACCTCGTCCCCGAGCGCGGCTTCGACGTGACCCGCGCGCTGGTCGGCTCCGAGGGCACGCTGGCCGTGCTCACCGAGGCCACCGTGCGGCTGGTCCGGTCGCCGAGGGCGTCGCTGATGATCGTGCTCGGCTTCCCCGACTTCCCGACCGCCGGCTTCGCGACGACCGAGGTGCTCGCGTTCGAGCCGTCGGCCTGCGAGGGCCTCGACCGGCGGATCGTCGACGTGATCCGCGAGCGCCGCGGGCCGGACGCCGTACCGGAGCTGCCGCCGGGTGACGCCTGGATGTTCGTCGAGCTCTCCGGCGACGACCCCGACGACGTACGACGTCGCGCGGACCTGCTCGCCGCAGCGGGACTGGGCGTCTCGGCGCTCGTCGTCGACGACCCGCGCACCGCCGACCGGCTCTGGAAGATCCGCGCCGACGGCGCCGGGCTCGCCGGGCGGGCGCCGTCCGGGCAGCCGGCGTGGGCCGGCTGGGAGGACTCCGCGGTCCCGCCGGAGCGGCTCGGCGAGTACCTCACCGCGTTCGAGGGCCTGCTGGCCGCGCACGAGCTGACCGCGATGCCGTTCGGTCACTTCGGCGAGGGCTGCCTGCACGTCCGGATGGACTTCCCCTTCGCCCGCCCCGACGGCGCCGACCGGTTCCGCGCGTTCCTCGAGGAGGCCGCCGACCTGGTCACCTCGCTCGGCGGCTCGCTGTCGGGCGAGCACGGCGACGGGCGCGCGCGCAGCGACCTGCTGCCGCGGATGTACTCCCCCGCCGCGCGCTCGCTGATGGCCTCGGTCAAGGACCTCTTCGACCCGACCCGCGTGCTCAACCCGGGCATCCTCGTCGACGCCGCATCGAGCACCGACGACCTGCGCTACTCGTCGACCACCCGGCTCACCAAGGGCCTCGCGTTCGCCTACGCCGACGACGGCGGCGACTTCGGCCAGGCCGTGCACCGCTGCACCGGCGTGGGCAAGTGCCGCGCCGACAACAGCGGCTCGGGCGGCGTGATGTGCCCGTCGTACCAGGCGACGAAGGAGGAGATCCACTCCACCCGGGGCCGCGCGCGGCTGCTCCAGGAGATCGTCAACGGCGACAGCGACGTCTCGTGGGGCTCCCCCGCCGTGCACGACGCGCTCGACCTCTGCCTGGCCTGCAAGGGCTGCGCCTCCGACTGCCCGACCGGCACCGACATGGCGTCGTACAAGGCCGAGGTGCTGCACCAGACCTACAAGCGCAAGATCCGGCCGCGCTCGCACTACTCGGTCGGCTGGCTGCCGCGCTGGGCCAAGATCGGCTCCGCGATGCCGCGCTTCGCCAACAGGTCGATGGACGTCGCGCCGCTGCGCAAGGTCGCGCTCAAGGCCGCCGGCGTCGACACCCGGCGCCGGATGCCTGCGTTCGCGCGGCGCACCTTCCGCCGTACTTTCGGGGGTGCTGCGGGCACGGGCACGCCGGTCGTGCTCTTCGTCGACTCGTTCACCAACCACTTCGCACCGCAGGTCGCCGACGCGGCCGTCGAGGTGCTGCGAGCGGCGGGCTACGACCCGCGGATCACCCGGCAGCAGGAGTGCTGCGGGCTGCCGTGGATCAGCACCGGTCAGCTCGACGGCGCGGCGAAGCGGATGCGCGGCATGGTCGACGCGCTCGCCGCCGACGCCAAGGCCGGCGTGCCGATCGTCGGGATCGAGCCGTCGTGCACGGCGGTGCTGCGCCACGAGCTGCGCGAGCTGGTCCCCGGCCCGGACTCCGACGCCGTCGCCGCGGGGACCCTGACCCTGGCCGAGGCCCTCGCGCTGCGCCCGGACTGGACGCCGCCCGACCTCACCGGCGTCCGCGTCGTCGCCCAGCCGCACTGCCACCACCACGCGGTGATGGGCTGGAACGCCGACCGGACGCTGCTCGAGAAGGCCGGCGCCAAGGTCGAGGCCGTGGCGGGTTGCTGCGGCATGGCCGGGAACTTCGGCGTCGAGCAGGGGCACTACGAGGTGTCGGTCGCCGTCGCCGAGCAGAACCTCCTGCCCGCGGTGCGCGCCTCGGCGGGCGAGGCCCGGCGGGTCGTGCTGGCCGACGGCTTCTCGTGCCGCACCCAGCTCGGCGAGCTCGCGCCCGAGGAGGCGCCGGTGCACCTCGCCGAGCTGCTGGCGCGCGGGGTCACCGGGGTCACCGGGCGCTGAGCCACTCCTCGGTGCGCCGGGCCAGCTCGGCGCGGGCCGTCTCGTCGCGGGCCGCCTCGGACGGCTCGACCGGCCGGCTCTTGCGGTAGTAGCCCGACGCGGCGGCCGGGTCGGTCGCGATCCGGACCAGGTGCTCGGCCGACGCCGCCGGGGACATCAGGCTGCGCCGCTCCAGCGGCACCGCGAGCCGGCGCAGGCGGCGCAGCAGCGGGCGGGTCTCCAGGCCGCGGTCGGCGATGTTGGTCGACACCGCGCCGGGGTGCACCGCCAGCGTGCGGAGGCCCTGGTCGCCGTACTGCTGGGCGAGGAGGGCGGCGTGGTGGACGAGGCCGAGCTTCGAGGTGCCGTACGCCTCCCACGAGCCGTAGGGCGCGTCCTCCCCGAGGAGCCGGTCGGTGGTGCCCCGCTCGTGGAGCTGCGAGACGACGTGCAGGACGGTCGGCTGCGGGGCGGCGAGGAGCAGCGGCAGCAGCGCGGTGGTGAGGTCGACGGTGCCGAGGTAGTTGGTCCGCCAGTGCACCTCGTGGCCGTCGAGCAGCTGCGGCTCCTTCCAGCGCGAGCCGAGGTCGAGGTGGATGCCGGCGCTGTTGACGAGCAGGTCGAGGTGGCCGGCCTGCTCGGCGTAGGCGGCGGCGAACGCCGCGACCGACGCCCGGTCGGCGAGGTCGAGGGTCGCCCGGCGGGTGGTGACGACGTCCCAGCCCCCGGCGGCGGTGAGCGCGTCGGCGACGGCGCCGCCGATCGAGCCGGGCGCGGCGCCGGTGACGATCGCTCGCCGTACGCCCGTCACCAGACGACGCCGCGGTCGACGACGAGGTTGGCGCCGGTGACCGACGCAGCGGCGTCCGAGGCGAGGTAGAGGAGCGCCTCCGCGACGTCCTGCGGGGGCATGAAGCCGGGGATCACGGACGTGCTCCGGGCGACGAGGTCCCAGTTGGTGTCGGCCGGCAGGCCGGCGGCCGCGGCCTCGACCATCGGCGTCGCGATGCCGCCCGGCGAGACGCAGTTGACCCGGACCCCCTTGGTCGCGAACTCGACCGCCAGCGCCCGCATGCCCAGCAGCAACGCGGCCTTCGACGCGCAGTAGGGCGCGTTGTAGGGCTGGCCCATCACCGCGGAGATCGACGCGACCGACACGACATTGCCCTTGCTCTCGACGAGCGCGTCGCCGAACGCCTGCGCGAGCATCAGCGGCGCCAGCGCGTTGACGTCGAAGTGCTTGCGCAGGAGGCCGGCGCTCAGCGCGCCCAGCTCGGCGAACTTCTGGATCCCGGCGACGTTGCAGAGGACGTCGAGGCCCCCGAGCTCCTTCAGTGCACCGTTGACGAAGGCGTCGCGCGCGGCGTCGTCCGCCAGGTCGCAGGCGGTGACGCCGTCCGCCGGGACGACGTCCGTGGCCACCACGCGGGCGCCCTCCTGCCGGAACAGGTCGGCCACGACCTGGCCGAGGCCGCCGGCGGCGCCGGTGACGACGACCCGGCGGTCGGTGAAGCGCTGGGCGCGGGGCTGCTCGGACATCGTCGTACCTCCTGGCTCGCGCGCCGGGTGCCGGCACGTCGGGAACAACAGTAGAACGTGTTCTAGGCGGCGCGCACGCGTCGCGCGCCGCGCAGGCGGATCGCGGAGACGAGGAAGAAGACCGCGCCGAGCGTCGCGTAGCCGGCCGCGCCGCCCATGCTGTCGGCGTCCCCGAGCCCCTGGACCAGGAACGCGGCACCTGCCAGCACCGAGATCCCGCCGCTGAGCACCTGCGGCACCTGGCCGCCGGCGTCCCGGTTGCGGAGAGCGGTGACGAGCTGAGGAATGCCGGCCGCGATCGCCCAGATGCCCCACACGGCGAGGGCGGCGCCGATCGAGTGGGTCGAGGCGACGCCCAGGGCGACGGCGACAGCGGCGCTGACGACCACGTTGACCCACTCCGCGGCCCTCGACCTCCCCCTGCCCGGCCCGGCGCGGAGCTGCCAGAGCACCGCGGCGGCGTCGAGCAGCGGGTAGATCACCAGCAGGGTCGTCAGGAACGCTCCTTCGTCCGCCGCGGTCGAGAGCAGGAGCCCCGCCCAGACGACCGCGAGGGCGAAGCGGAGGAAGTAGAGGCGGCGCAGGGCCGCGCCGAAGGCGGTCGGCGACACCGCTTCGGCAGCGGTCGTCTCGGTGATGCTCATGGCGGGTCTCGTTTCTCGTGGGCAATGTAGAGTTACTAGTTCGTCTACATTGCGACGATATGCTCTCCTCGACCTCGGCGCAAGCCAGCCGGGTCAGGACCCGGGAGGACGACGATGCACGCAGAGGCCGCCGAGGCAGCGCCACCGGCGCGGGCCGGCCGGTCAGGGACGGCGACGCGAGCCCGCATCCTCGACGCGGCCAGCGAGCTGTTCTACGCCCAGGGCATCCGCGCCACGAGCGCCGACCGGATCATCGAGGACGTCGGCATCACCAAGGTGACCTTCTACCGGCACTTCCGGACCAAGACGGACCTCGTGGTCGCCTACCTCGGGCAGCAGTCGACTGCCGAGCAGGCGTGGATCGGCAGCGTGCACCGCGACGGCGACCCCCTGGGCACACTGCGTGCGCTGGCCACCGACATCGGTGCGGCGAGCTGCCGGCCAGGCTTCCGGGGCTGCGCGTTCATCAACGCCGCGGCGGAGTTCTCCGATCCCGACGACCCCGTCCGGGCCGCCGTCGACGCCCACCGGCGCTGGATGCTCGACGCCTTCGCCGACGTCGCGGCCGAGGCCGGCGCCGAGGACGACCAGGCCGTCGCGAGGCAGCTGATGGTCCTGCGCGACGGGGCGATGGTGAACGGCTACCTCGGCGATCCCGCCACCGTCGGCAAGACGCTCGCAGCGGCGTTCACCTCGATCCTGGCCGGCTCCGGGCCCGGGCCCGACGCCGGCGAGCGGATCGGGGAGTAGGCCGCTCACCTGCGTCTTAGGGTGCCCTCAGTTTCACCACCTACGGTGGTTGCCATGTCATCCAAGAAGCTCGGTTCGCGGAAGCTCCTCACCATCGGCGGCGCGCTCGTCGCGCTCGTCGTCCTGGCCGTCACGGTGGGCCCGTGGGCCTACGGGAAGTTCGTCGTCGGGGAACAGCCCGACGAGCTCGCGCTGCCGGCCGCGGGGGCGTCCGGGGCCGCCGAGCCCGACACCACGGCCGCCAGCGACGCCCTCGACGGCGCCTGGACGGTCGGCGGCGACTCGGTCGCCGGCTACCGGGTCGACGAGGTGCTGTTCGGCCAGAACGTGACCGTCGTGGGGCGCACCGAGAAGGTCGAGGGCGAGGCCACCGTCGCCGGCGGCACCCTCGACGGCGTCACGATGACCGTCGACATGGCCTCGGTCGCCACCGACGAGGCGCGCCGCGACGCGCAGTACCGCGACCGGATCATGGACACCGCCACCTACCCGACCGCCACCTTCACCCAGACCGCCCCCGTCGAGCTCCCCGCCACCGGCGGCCGGTTCACCGTCACGGTCCCCGGCGACCTGACCGTCCGCGGCGTCACCCGCGCGGTCGAGGTGGAGCTCGACGTCCAGGCCTCGGGGGACGCGCTGGACGTCGCCGGCAGCATCGACGTCGTCTTCGCCGACTTCAAGATCCCCGAGCCGGGCTTCTCCGGCATCTCCGTCGACGACCACGGCAAGATCGAGTTCCTGCTGCGCCTGGCGCGCTGACCTCCACGAAGTGCGCGGGTTGCGGGGGTCAGATCACCAGTCCTGCCAGGGGATGATCGTGCGCAGGGGGGTGCTCAGCAGGATCTCCTCGGAGGCGGCGGCCTCGGCACTGAGGCCGCCGGCCAGCTCGGTCGTGCGGGCGTCGATCGCGGCGGTCGTGGGCAGCGGGTCGGCGTCGAGGTAGACGAGGCGGATCCGCAGGGACTCCGGGGCGTCGGGGGTCTCGGTGGCCAGCGGGAGCGACGGGTGCGACTGGTGGTGGGCGAACGAGAAGGTCCAGGCGCCGGCCACGCCGTCGAGGTCGAGGAGCCCGGGGATCAGGCTGCGGTCCTGCCAGGCGTAGTGCTCGTGGGTCGCGGCGCTGTGCGGCGCCGCGTGCCGCGAGAGGGTCAGGTGCAGGCCGCGGTTGGGCCGGTAGGGCAGGACGTCGGGCGAGACGAGGGCGGAGGGTGCGGCGTACCCCTTGACCGGGCGGAAGAACGACAGCAGCTTGCGGCGCACGCCGGGGATGAGCGGGCCGCGGCCCCACTGGAACGAGTCGGAGCCCAGGTCGGACCACTCCTTCAGGGCGCGCTCGACCGGGTCCTTGAACCAGTACATCGCGACGTAGTCGGTCGCCGCGTGCTCGTCGGAGGCGACGCCGGCCGCGCGGTAGTCCGCCGGCCGCGCCCACCGGTCGCCCCACAGGACGCCGGGCAGCGCGAGGTTCTCGGGGCGGTGGTCGAGCTGGTGCCACTCGTTGTAGGCGCGGTGCTCGGCCGGGCCGGCGTCCTCCAGGGTCACGAACGAGAAGAAGACGAGGGGACTGGTCAACGCTGCCTCCGGGGGATCGGGCTAGGCTCATACCAAGCAAGCACTTGGTCTATCAGAGGACCAGGTCCGAGGGAAGAGGGACTCCCGTTGAAGATCGGCATCAACAGCCCCGTCGTGGTCCAGCTCCCCGGGGCGTTCTCGCCGTGGGAGGCCGAGGCCGGCATCGACGAGCTCGGTGCCGTCGCCGAGACCGCCGACGCGCTCGGCTTCGACTTCCTCACCTGCAGCGAGCACGTGATGGTCCCCGCCGACATCGCCGCCCAGCGCGGCGGCACCTACTGGGACCCGCTCGCCACCTTCGGCTACCTCGCGGCCCGTACCACCCGGATCCGCCTCGCCACCCAGGTCCTCGTCCTCGGCTACCACCACCCCCTCGCCATCGCGAAGCGCTACGGCACCCTCGACCGGGTCAGCGGCGGGCGGCTCGTCCTCGGCCTCGGCGTCGGCTCGCTCGAGGAGGAGTTCGCCCTCCTCGGCGCCACCTTCGAGGGCCGCGGGGCCATCGCGGACGACGCCCTGCGGGCCCTGCGCGCCTCGCTGTCGCAGCCGCGACCGACGTACGACGGCGAGCACTTCGCGTTCCGCGACGTCGTCGTCGAGCCGCACGCCGTCCAGCCGAAGGTGCCGCTGTGGATCGGCGGACGGACGCCGCGCTCCCTGCGCCGCGCCGTCGAGCTGGCCGACGGCTGGGTCCCCTTCGGCCTCTCCCCCACCGAGCTCGCCACCCTGCTCGGGCGCGTCGACCTGCCCGCCGGCTTCGAGGTCGTCCTCTCCCCGGAGCGCGCGCTCGACCCCACCCGCGAGCCCGGCGCGACCGCGGACGCGCTCGGGGTCCTGGCCGAGGCAGGCGCCACGTCCGCGTCGGTGCGAGTCGCTGCCGACTCGGCGCAGCACTACCGGGAGCAGCTGGCCGCGCTCGCGGCCCACCTGCCGGCCGCGGAGTAGCTCACCGGCGCGACAGACTCCCGCTGAGGCCGGCGAGCACGCCGCGCAGGTGGGTCAGGATCTCGATCTCGGCGTCGGGCGCGAGCGCCGCCTGCGCCGCCTCGATCTCGCGCTGCAGGCGCCAGAGCCGGTGCTGCACGAGCGCGTCGAACTCCGTCGTGCGCCGGACCACCGGTCCCAGGCTGCCGTGCATGTGTCCACCTCTGCTCGTCCCGGTCAGCGCTCCGAACCCCGGGGACCACCCTGCCCCGCACCCGAGGCGGAGGCGCGGGAACCGCGCGGGTGTCACCCGCGATATCACCCGGGTCGAGGCGGCTCAGGGCTCCGCGATGGGGGCGACGGAGATCTCGAGCCGGACCCGGTCCGGCGTCTCGTCCTGGCGGCGGACCTCGGCGTCGGCCGCGGCGAGCGCCGCCAGGGCGGTGGGGTACGGCCCGGCGAAGTACGTCGACCCGTCGTCCGGGTCGCGGGCGACGACGATGTAAGGGCCGTCCGTCACGTCGGCCAGGGCGCGCTCCGCCAGCCGCTGCACCCAGCGCCGGAACACCCCCGGGTCCGTCTCCACGTCCCCCACCCCCTCCCGAGTGAAGACCCCGGCGGGGCGCTTTCATGACGCGGGCCCTGCGGGGGCGGTGGCATGATCGAGATCACCCCCCACCTGTCTCGAGAGGGAGACCCATGTCCCGATCCGCTCGCCTCGTCCTCGCCGCCCTGCTGAGCGCGCTGCTCGTCGCACCCGCGGCGGCCGCACACGCCGCGCCGGCCCCGAGCCCGGACGCCGAGCCGGCCGCGCGCGCCGTCCCGGTCAAGGCCGGCAAGTACGTCGGCCGGATCATCTCCGCCGGCTCCGCGCAGGAGAAGCTCACCCTGACGGTGAAGAACCGGAAGCTGACCAAGTTCCGGGTGAACCTGGCCGTCTACTGCTGGAACTACGACCACTACGAGGTGCAGGTGCACCCGGTCGCGTTCCCGAGCACGAAGATCAACGCGAAGGGGAAGGTCAACCGGACCTGGAAGCCCAACTCGAGCTCGACGATCACGCTGCGGGCCACCTTCAAGAAGGGCAAGGCCAAGGCGGGCTACCTCAAGTACAACGTCGCCAGCTGCTCGCGCGAGGCCGGCTGGACCGCCCGGCGCGGCTGAGGCTCAGAGCAGCCAGCGCTCGAACTCCGACGCCGCGCGGGCGCCGCGGGGGCCGACGAAGATCCGGCGGACGTCGGCCGGCGCCTGCGGGTCGCACAGGACGGCGACCTCGGCGCCCACGAACGGCAGCTCGTCGGCGGAGATCCGGCACACCGGCCGGACCCAGCGCTCGGTGCCCTGGGGGTCGGTGAAGCGGACCGTCATCCGGCCGGCCGCCCCGGCCGAGCCGGGGCTCGGGACGGGGAGCGCCTCGGTGACCTCGCCGGGGACGATCCGGCCGGCCTCGAGCAGGTGGGCGATCCGGGCGGAGCGCGCGCGGTGCCGCTGCCGGACGACGACCGCGACGACGAGCGCGGCCACCGCCAGCGCCCAGGCCAGCACCGGCCACCAGATGTCGGCGCGGTACCAGATCCACTGCGTCGTGCCCCAGGTCTCGTCGTTGCCGAACGACGGATCGGTGCGGACGCCGACCTCGACCGGCGCCGTGAGCCGGCTGCACATCCAGGTGACGCCGGCGGCGATGCCGACCATCGCGACCGGGAGCGGCCCCACCACGGGATAGCGCAGCCGGCCGGCGGACGGCGCCCGGGCCAGGAGCGTGCTGAGCAGGACCAGGGCGATCGTCGCGCACAGCCCGACCGGGAACAGCCAGAACAGGTGGTCGAGCCGGGACTCCCACGTGGCGAAGACGCCGTTGAGCTTGCTGATCCGCATGCTGTCGAGCATCGCGACGACGCCGGCACCGAGGGCCGCGGCGGCCAGGCCGGTCGCGACGAGGATCGCGGTGAGGGCAGCGGGCCGGAGCGGGTTGCTGCGGAGGCGCTCGACACGCTCCGCACGGGCCTGGGCAGGATCGATCGTGCTCATCGGCGCCTCCGAGTCGTCGGGCGAGGAGCCTAACCCAACCGGGCCGTTCTCAGCCGTGGACGGTGCGGTGGAGCTCGGCCATCCGGGCGTCGAGCTCGTGGGCCACCCGGGCGGCCGCGGACAGCTCGTCCATCAGCTCGGCGGGGACGTCCTTGTCGTACTTGTAGTAGATCTTGTGCTCGACGCTGGCCCAGAAGTCCATCGCGACGGTCCGGATCTGCAGCTCGACCGGCACCGTGCGGGCGGCGTCGGAGAGGAAGACCGGGATCTCGACGATCGCGTGGAGGCTGCGGTAGCCGTTGGGCTTGGGGTGCGCGATGTAGTCCTTGATGGTGCGCACGGTGACGTCCGGCTGCGTGGTCAGCATGTCGAGCACGTGGTAGGCGTCGGAGATGAAGCTGCACACGATCCGGACGCCGGCGATGTCGGTGATCTGGGCCCCGATCACGTCGGGGTCGAGCGGCTCGAGCGGGACACCGAGCCGGGTGGCCTTGGCGCGCAGGCTGGAGACCGACTTGAGGCGTGAGCTGACGTGCTCGATGGGGCTGCCTGTGCCCCGGAACGCGAGCTCCTCACGCAGGATGTTGATCTTTGTCAGCATCTCGTCGAGGCCGAACTTGTAGTGCAGGAGGAACTGCCCGAGCGCGCGGTCGAAGCCCGACGGCTCGTCCGCGGACTCCTCGCGTGACGGAGCGCTGGCAGTGGTCACGAGACGAGTGTGCCCGGTGGCCGGTGACCGCCCCGAGGCGGCCACCGGCCAGGAGGATCAGCTGACCGCGTCCAGGGCGTCGAGCACGCCCTCGCCGTAGTAGCTGTTGTCGGTCTCCGGGCCCACGCACGGCGCGCCGGCCGTGGTGGTGCCGCAGGCGTGGTCGTCGGCCTGCGCGCGGAGCTTGGCGACCATCTGGGCCGGGGTCCAGCCCGGGTGCACCGACTTCATCAGGGCGAGCACGCCCGCGACGTGCGGCGAGGCCATCGACGTGCCGGACTTGAGGCCGTACCCGTTGCCGTTGACGATCGTCGACAGGATCCGCGAGCCGGGCGCCGCGACGTCGATGACCCCGAGACCGCGGTTGCTGAAGCCGGAGAGCCGGTTCTCCAGGCCCGTGGTCGGGAACCGCTCCAGCGACGACACGGTGACGACGCCGGGCAGCTCGGTCGGGATGTCCTGGCAGCCGTTGTTGAGCGTCCGCTCGACGGGGGTGCCGTCGTCCGGGCTGCCAGTGTCGGTGGTCTTGTTCGCCAGGTCGTACGACGAGTTGCCGGCCGCCGCCGCGTGCACGACGCCCTGGTCCGTGGACCAGGCCACCGCGCGGCGGACCGCCTCCTTGGCGGCGTACTGGTCGGGCTGGTCCTCGCAGTAGAACTCGAACGGGTCGACGTAGTAGCTGTTGTTGGTCACGTCCATGCCGTGCTCACCGGCCCACATGAACCCGCACACGGCGTACTCGGGGTAGATGAAGCCGGCGTCGTTGACGACCTTGACCGACGCCATCCGGACGCCGGGCGCGACGCCGACGATGCCCGTGCCGTTGCGGGCGGCACCGATCGTGCCGGCGACGTGGGTGCCGTGGTCGCTCGTGGTCGGGTACCAGCCGGTCGGCGAGGTGTCGGGGCGGCCGGCGTTGCTGCAGTTGACCGAGTCCGCGACGTCGATGTTGGCGGCGAGGTCCGGGTGGTCCGGGTCGATGCCGCTGTCGAGGACGCCGACGACGACCTTGCGGGAGCCGTCGGTGATCGCGTGGGCCTGGTCGGCCTTGATCATCTGCATGTCCCACTGCTCCGACTCGCGCGGGTCGGGCGCGACGGCCACGGTCTGCTCGCTGCCGGCGCTGTCGGTGTCGCGGCGCGGGGCCTCCTTGCGGAGCTGCCCCTTGCCGGGACCCCAGGGGGCCGCGACCCCGGCCGGGGTGCCCTCGGTGACCGGGACGGTGCGGGTCGCACCGACCGACTCGACGGCGTTGCCACCGAGCTGGCGGACCCGGTCGCGGAACGAGGCGCGGTCGCTGTGCGCGACGACGACCCCGATCTCGGGCCAGGTCTGGACGATCACGCCGCCCGCCTGGCGCACCGCGCGCTCGACGAGGCGGGTCTGGCCCGGGTTGGCGTGCTTGGCGTTGAGGACGTACGCCGACACGACCCCGTCAGGAGTGCTGATCGGCACAGGAGTCGACGGCGGACCGTCGGCGGAGACGCCGCCGGGAGCGGCGGTGGCTCCGGGGGTGGACACGGCGAGACCGGCCAGGGTGAGGCCGGTGGCTGCCGCGAGGACGACGGCGCGGAGCCGTCGGTTGCTGCGCAAGGACATGAGTGTTCCCTTTCCGAGAGGGCGCTGATGTGCGCCTGCGCATCTTCACACCTGACTGTGGCCTGCGTCACGCGGGGTGGGCACTCCCGCGCAGGACGACGGACGCGCCGCGGTAGGTCGGCCCCCACGTCCGCGCGTCGTGCGCCGCCCGGGCGGCGCGGCCGATCCGCGGGTCGTGCGGCGGGGAGGTGTCGGCAGAGCCGGTGTCCGCGGTGGCGTGCGCGAGCGTGGAGACCTCGCGCAGCGCCCGCCAGACGAGGTCGGCGTCGGCCCGGACCTGCGGGTCGTCGTACCCACCGACGGCGAGGCGGCCCGGCTCCCGGTCGACGCCCCGGAGCACCTGCAGCTGGGCGGTCGCCGCCTCCGGCGGCACGGCGACCGGCAGCGGGAGCAGCGCCTGGAGGCCGCCGCACGCCAGTGCCTCGGGCAGGCTCGCGTGCCGGTGCCGCTCACCGGCGGCCGGCGGCCCTGAGGGCACGCACCACCACCCGGCCTCGGGCAGGACCCGCGCGACGGCGTCGCCGAGGGCCTCCTCGTCTGCCGGGAGCAGCCACGTCGTCGTCTGCCTGCTGCGCCGGGTGCCGCCTGCCATGGCCCGACCCTACGAGGAGCCCTACCGGCCCCCTGCCCTAGCGTGTCAGCCGTGTTCCTCTACGAGTTCGAGGGGCGTCGTCCCCAGGTCCACCCCGAGGCGTTCGTCGCCCCCACCGCGACGCTGATCGGCGACGTGCGGGTCGAGAAGGGCGCGAGCATCTGGTACGGCGCCGTGCTCCGCGCCGACATCTGCACGATCATCGTCCGCGAGGGCTCGAACGTGCAGGACAACTCCGTGGTCCACGGTGCCCCCGACGTCACCGTCGAGATCGGGCCCCACGCCACCATCGCCCACGCGTGCGTGTTCCACGGCGACGCGATCGGCGAGAAGTCGCTGCTCGGCAACGCGAGCACGATCCTCGACGGCGCGACCATCGGCAAGGGCAGCCTCGTGGCCGCCGGCGCGGTGATCACGCCCGGCAAGGAGATCCCGGACGGCGTCCTCGCCGCGGGCGCGCCGGCCGAGGCGAAGAAGCCGATCGAGGGCACGGGTGCGCAGTTCTGGGTCGAGACCAACGCGCCGTACTACGCCGAGCTCGCGCAGCGGCACCGTGCGGGCGTCGTCGCCGTGCCGGACGAGCGCACCGAGCCTTCCTAGGAGCCGTGGGAGGGCGCTATAAGGTGCCTGGGTGTCGCGCGACAACAGCAATTCGTCGATCGGCGCGCTCTACCGGACCCTGACCGAGGGCCTCCAGAAGCGGATCCCCCCTTATGCCGCGACGCTCCTCGGCACGTGGGCGGTCGTGTGCGCCGTCACCGCACTCATCCCTCCCCTGCGGCACGCCGTGCGGCCCGAGCTGTTCTGGATCAACGAGAACATCCTGCTGCTGCGCCCGAACCTCGCGTACGCGACGTTCCTGGGGCTGCTCGCGGCGGCACTGAGCACGCGCAAGCGGGCCGGGTGGCGGGTGCTCCTCGTCTTCCTCGTCTTCAACCTCGCCGACGCGACCGGCGACCTCACCACGCGCTCGCGCAGCGGGCTCGCGGTGGCGGTGGCGATCGCGCTGCTGGTCGTCGTCCTGCTGGCCCGGCGCGGGTTCACCACGCGGGTGCGCGCGCGGTCGGTGATCAAGGCGGGCGTCGTCCTGGCGTGCACGCTCGCGGTGAGCATCGGGATCGGCTTCCTCCTGATCGAGGTGCTCCACGGCACGCTCCCGTCCGACCAGCGGCTGCTGTGGTCGGTCAACCGGGCCACCGGCGGCATCCTCGGACCGCGCGCGTTCGACGGTCACCCGTCGGAGTGGGTGAGCGACTTCATCGGCTTCCTCGGCGCGGTCTCGCTGCTCAGCGCGTTCGCGGTGGTCTTCCAGTCCCAGGCGCTCGACGCGGTGCTGCGCCGGCCCGAGGAGCGGGCGATCCGCGCGCTGCTCGAGGAGTACGGCCGCGGCGACTCGCTCGGCTACTTCGCGACCCGTCGCGACAAGGCCGCCATGTTCTCCGAGGACGGCCGCGCCGCCGTCCTCTACCGGGTCGAGATCGGCGTCTGCCTGGCCAGCGGCGACCCGATCGGCGACCCCGGCTCCTGGCCGTCGGCGATCTCGCGCTGGCAGCAGTACGCCGACGCGCACGGCTGGTCGCAGGCCGTGCTGGGCGCCAGCGAGCGCGGCGCGCACGCGTACGAGCAGGCCGGGCTGACCGCGCTCCAGCTGGGCGACGAGGCGATCATCGACGTCGCCGCGTTCAACCAGAACCGCAACCGGCTGCGTCCCGTCCGCCAGGCCGTACGACGCGTCGAGCGACAGGGCATCACCGTCCGGATCCGGCGCCACCACCAGGTCCCGGACGACGACATGGACCAGATCCGCGAGCTCGCCGAGCGCTGGCGCGGCGACGAGCCCGAGCGCGGCTTCTCGATGGCGCTGGGCCGGCTCGGCGACCCTGAGGACGGCGACTGCCTGCTCGTCGAGGCGCTCGCGCCCGACGGCACCGTGGTCGCCCTGCTGTCGTTCGTGCCCTGGGGCCGCTCGGGCATCTCGCTCGACCTCATGCGGCGCGACCCGGACGCCCCCAACGGTGTCATCGAGTTCCTCGTCAGCACCCTGGCCGAGCACGGCGGCGAGCACCGGGTCGCGCAGATCTCGCTCAACTTCGCCGTGCTGCGCTCGGTCTTCCAGGAAGGTGCCCGGATCGGCGCCGGGCCGGTGCTGCGGGTGCTGCGCAAGGTGCTCCTCGTGCTCTCCCGCTACTGGCAGCTCGAGGCGCTCTACCGCTCCAACGTGAAGTTCGAGCCGATCTGGCTGCCCCGCTTCCTCTGCTACGACGACGCCCGGATGCTCGTCCGGATCGGCGTCGCGTCCGGCATCGCCGAGGGCTTCGTCAACGTGCCCGGGTGGACCCGGACCCGCCGCAAGCTGGTCCCCGAGGCGCTGCCCGCCGCGCGGGCCGACCAGATCGTGGCGGCCGTCTGCGAGCAGCAGGCGCTGCGCGCCCGCGGCCGCCGTCCTCCCGAGCAGGTCCGGGTGCGCCTCGAGCGGCTCGCCGAGATGTCCGAGGCCGGCCTGCAGGCCTATCCGGCGGCGGTCGGGCGGCCCTCGGCGGTGGTCGACGCCCTCGCCTCCCCCGACGGGACGACGATCACGGTGGCCGGGCGGCTCGTGGGGGTCCGCAACCACGGCGGCGTCCTGTTCGCGGAGGTCCGCGACTGGACCGGCATGGTGCAGGGGGTCCTGCAGTGCCGGAGCGAGGCCGCCGCCGTGCCCGACCTGCGCGCGTTCGTCGCCCGCTGCGACCTCGGCGACCTGGTCGAGCTGACCGGCGAGCTCCGGCGCACCCGGACCGGCGAGCGCTCGGTGTTCGTCGCGTCGTGGCGGATGCTCGCCAAGTGCCTGCACCCGCTGCCCAGCCGGGTCAACGGGACGCTCGCGCCCGAGGTCCGGGTCCGGCACCGGCACCTCGACCTGGCGCTCAACGACGACGCGCGCGAGCTGCTGCGCCGGCGCGCGACCGTCATCCGGCAGCTCCGCGAGACGCTGCACGAGCAGGGCTACCTCGAGGTCGAGACGCCGGTCCTGCACACGGTGCACGGCGGCGCCAACGCGCGCCCGTTCACGACGTACAGCAATGCCTACGACCTGCCGCTGTCGCTGCGGATCGCGCCGGAGCTCTACCTCAAGCGGCTCTGCGTCGGGGGCGTCGACAAGGTCTACGAGCTCGGGCGCGTGTTCCGCAACGAGGGTGCCGACCGCACGCACAACCCCGAGTTCACCGCGCTCGAGGCGTACGACGCGTTCGGCGACTACACGACGATGAGGCACCTGTGCCGCGAGCTGATCGTGGCGACGGCGGTCGCCGCGCACGGCGAGCCGGTGCTGGTGCGGCACGTCGAGGACGGCGTCGAGGAGCGCTTCCCCATCGGCGGCGAGTGGCCCGTGGTGACCGTGCACGACGCCGTGGCGGCGGCGGTCGGGACCGACGTCGACTGGCAGACGCCGCTCGCCACGTGGCGCGAGCTCGCGCTGCGGCACGGCGTACCGTCGGGAGAGGACCGCACCGCGGACCAGATCGTGCTCGACCTCTACGAGAAGCTCGTCGAGCCGAACACCGTCCACCCCACCTTCTACGCCGACTTCCCCACCTCCGTGTGCCCCCTGACCCGCTCCCGCGACGACGTGCCCGCGCTCGCCGAGCGCTGGGACCTGGTCGCCTTCGGCATGGAGATCGCGACGGCCTACAGCGAGCTGACCGACCCGGTCGAGCAGCGCCGCCGGCTCGAGGAGCAGTCCCTGCTGGCCGCCGGCGGCGACCCGGAGGCGATGATCGTCGACGAGCAGTTCCTGCAGGCGCTGGAGTTCGGACTGCCGCCGACCGGCGGCATCGGCATCGGCGTCGACCGGCTGCTCATGCTGCTCTCGGGCGAGTCGATCCGGGCGACGCTGGCGTTCCCGCTCGTCCGCCCCGGTGCGACGGCGGAGGCGCCGTGAGCGCCTTCCGGCGCCGGCTCGCCCGGCGCCTGTCGATGGCCCTGCTCGTGACCGGTGGGCTCGTGTACGCCTCGTGGGTGCTGCAGTTCGTGCTGCCGGTCCACATCGACCCGGTGACGAGCTTCATCAGCGAGCTGTCCGCGGTCGGGCAGCCGTTCCGCCGGGTGTTCCGGACCCTCGACCTGATCGGCGGGGCGCTGCTGCTCGTCGGCGGCGCGACCGCGTGGTGGCAGAGCCGCCGCTGGCCCGGGGTGTGGGCGCCGCTCGTCGTCCTGGGCGTCTGCATCGTGCTCGAGGCGCTGCTGCCGCTGGACGCGTCGTTCACCGACGACCTGCCCGACCCCGGCACCGGCTCGTGGTGGGCGCGGATCACCGAGCCGCACGGCGTCATCAGCTTCGTCGAGACCAACGCCTTCCTGGTCCTGCTCGTCACCTGCTCGCTGGCGCTGCGCCGGATCGACGCGCCACTGCTGCGGCGCCGCGCACTGGCGACCGTCGGCGTGCTCGCCGCCCTGAGCGGACTGGTCGACGCCGCCCTGACCGCCGCCCTCCTCGTCAACGGCGACGCCGTCGGGCTCGGCCTGGTGCAGCGCCTCGGCGTCACGCTCACCGCCACCTGGCTCGCACTGGCCCCCACCTGGCTGCTCTGGGTCACGCTGCACCGGCGCCGGCACGGCGAGGCCGCCTCCCCGGCCGCGAGCGACGCCGGGAGCCAGGCACCTCCCTCCGACCAGCGGCGGAAGGCGTCCTGAGGACGCTCAGCGCGGACGCGGCCGGCTCACCACCGCCGGAGGCAGGCCCCACTCGTCGCCGCCGAGCCGCGACAGCGGCGCGAGCCGGTCGAGCGCCGGCACGCCGTCGACCAGGACCTCCGGGTCGACCGTCACCGCGACCAGGTCGCCGAGGACGATCGTCGAGTCACCGACCGCCAGCGTGTCGCGCAGCCGGCACTCCAGCGAGGCCGGGGACGCCGCCACCCGCGGCGGGGCGACGACCGCGCTGGGCGCCATCGCGATGGCGAGCTCGTCCGCCTCGTCCACCCCGGCCGCGAACGACGCGCTCGACGCGTTGACCTGGTCGATGAGCGGCTCGCTGGCGAGGCTGACGGTGAACTCGCCGGTCTCGAGGACGTTGCGCAGCGTGTCCTTGGCACCGACCGACGTGAACTGCACGACCGGCGGATCGGCGCTGGCCACGGTGAAGAACGAGTGCGGCGCCAGGTTGCCGACCCCCGCCGCCGACACGCTCGCCACCCAGGCGATCGGGCGCGGCACGATCAGCGCCGTCATCAGCCGGTAGCCGCTGACGCCCGGGTCGCCGGGACGGAGGACGAGGTGGTCGTGGGCCATGGCACCAGTCTCTCGCGGGGTCCGGCACGAGGTGCAGGAGGACCGGGCGCGCAACGGTCAGGCGCCAGCCGCAACACAGGGCGGCCGATCGTTACCCCCGGGAAATCGGGGACGTGCGGGACCGACACACGCAGCCCCTAGAAACGGGGGGCAGCTCTCTCCCCCCATGGAAAGGCACTACCCCCGCATGCAATTCTCCCCCCTCGGGCGCCGCCGCCTCACGCGCGCGGCCGCCCTCCCCGTGGCCGTCGGACTGGGCATCGGGGCCCTGTCCGTCACGGTCGCTCCCCCGGCCTCGGCCCTGTCCAGCGTCACCACCGCCAACGGCGCCACGATCAACGTGAACGACGCCCGTCGTCCCGGCCTCGACACCGGCTCGATCCGCAACGTCAGCGGGTCCCGGATGGAGGGCTTCGGCAACGTCTTCCTCCACGTCGACGCCCCGGCGGGCAGCGCGCCGCGGATGAACGACCAGATGATGCGGGGCTTCGGGCTCACCGCGTCCTCCCCCGGCTCGTACCGCTCGACGGCGTCGGTCCGGCTCGGCGACGTCCTGATGACCCGCAAGGTCCAGGTCGCCACCGGCACCAGCACGACGAGCTTCTACGACACGTACACGAACGCGGCAACGGAGCCGGTCACCGTGCGGGTCTCGTTCGGCGGCTCGCTCGGCTCGGGCCTGACCGCGAACGGCTCCCCCAACAAGGCGACGATCAGCGCCACGAGCAGCGGCGACGCCGCCGTGGACACCGCCGACACCTGGGTCACCGCCACCACGCCGGGCAACACCCGCCCGACGGGCGTGGTCGTCGGCGCCGGGATCGACGCCCTCGCCGACCAGCAGTCCGACCCGTTCACGACGCCGTACGTGCCGACGGGCAGCCGGTCCAACGACCTCGGCTTCGTCCGCGAGCTCACCATCGCCCCGGGCACGACCGCCTCGCTGATGCAGTACGTCGTGGTGGGCGCGCTGTCCGACACCACCCAGATCGCCACCGACACCGCGGCCCTCGCGACCACCCCGGACTTCTCGAACCTCACCGTGGACGAGATCTGCACCCTGCGGAACTGGGACCTCACCGCCTACCAGGCGGCCTGCGCCGGCGCCGAGCCGCTGCGCCTGCCCGCGGCCGCGGCCGAGCCGGTCCCCTCCACCGACGTCGCGTACGACGTCACGGGCAAGACGATCGCCGACCTGCAGGCCGCGATGGAGTCCGGCGCGACCACCTCCGTCGCGATCACCAAGGCCTACCTCGACCGGATCGAGGCGTACGACGACGGCCCGTTCGGCTTCCACGCGTTCATCACCGTCGCGAAGACCGCGGTGGCCCAGGCGATGGCGGCCGACGAGGCCCGGGCGAACGGACGGACCGGCGACCTGCTCGGCGTGCCGATCGCGCTCAAGGACCTCTACGACACCAAGGACATGCCGACCTCCGGCGGCACGCTGGCCCTCGAGGACTGGGAGACCGGGGCGGACGCCTGGCAGGTCGCCCGGCTGCGCGAGGCCGGCGCGGTGATCATCGGCAAGACGAACCTCTCCGAGTTCGCCAACTCGGGCTCGTGGAGCGAGAGCGGCTTCGAGCAGACCTGGAACGCCCTCTACCCGTCGAAGTCGTCGTTCGGGTCGAGCGGCGGGTCGGCGACCGCCGTCCGCGCCGAGCTCGCGGCGGCCGCGATGGGCACCCAGACCGGCGTCTCGCTGTACGCCCCCTCGACGGGCGCCAGCCTGGCGACCTTCCGCGGCACCGACGGGCTCACCAGCACCAACGGCGTCATGCCGCTGACCTGGGCGACCGACTACGCCGGGCCGATGGCCAAGACCATCACCGACCTGGCCTCGCTGCTCGACGCCACCGCGACCCGCACCACCGGCAACAACCCCGACGACCTGCTCACCGCGCGGGTCGACAACGACCTGCGCCCCGCCGAGTGGAAGAGCGCACTGCGCCCGGACGCCCTGCAGGGCAAGGTGATCGGGTACGTGCCGAGCGCCTTCCAGTCGACCGCCATCACCGACGACGGCGCCGGTCAGGTCGCGCTCGCGCAGGCCCGGGCCGCGATCGAGGCCTCCGGCGGCACGCTCGTCCCGCTCGCCACCGCGCAGACGGCGCCGCCCGCGCCGTCCGGCAGCTTCCCGACGTCCGGCAGCGCCGGTGCGGAGGGCTGGGAGCGCTACCTCGCCGAGGAGCGGCCGGGCACCTTCCCCTACACGACGAAGGAGCTGATGGAGAACCCGGCGAACCTGCCCTACAACGTGTCGGGCAACTACACCGCGCAGCCGATGGACGACACGAGCGTCGAGAACCTGCTGGCCCGGCGTGACGCCTACAAGCAGACGGCCGCCACCTGGATGGACACCGCCTTCGGCAGCGAGCCGGTCGACGCGGTGATCTACCCGGGCTTCCTCACCAGCATCGGCAACAACGACGCCACGTCGGCGATCTTCTCGTCCGACCGCGCGTCGGGCGTGATCACGCAGACGGTCGGCCTGCCCACCGCCATCCTCCCGATCGGGAAGAACGACGAGGGTCAGTCCAACAACATCCAGGTCGTCGGCCGGGCCTGGGACGACGCCGCGGTCCTCGGCATGGGCTACGCGCTGGAGCAGCGGACCAAGGCCGCGACGCCGACGACGTTCGCTCCCGCCCTGCCGTGGCGCGGTCCGGCCGACTCGGTGACGGGGCTGACGCTCGCCAGCACCGCCACGACGTACGGGAAGGCGACCACGGCGACCGTCACGGTCACCGCCGACCCGGCCGCCACCGGCGCAGTGGAGGTCGAGGTCGCCGGCCAGACGGTGCGCGGGACGCTCGCCGCCGGCACCGCCCGGCTCACCCTGCCCGCCACGCTGCCCGTCGGCACCCACCTGGTCACCGCCCGGTACGCCGGCTCGGCCGAGGTCGCCGCGAGTGCCGCCACCGCGACGCTCAAGGTCGCCCGGGCGGCACCGAAGGTGGTCGCGAAGCTCAAGAAGAAGAAGAAGGTCACCCCGCGCCAGCGGGGCCGGCTCCAGGTGACCGTCACCGGCGTGCCGGCGACCGGTGCGACCGTCCTGGTGCAGGACCGCGGCCGGATCATCCGCACCGCCCAGGTCACGGCGAACGGCAAGGTCACCGTGAAGCTGCCCCGGCTCGACCGCGGCCGGCACCCGCTGCGGGTCTACGTCGTGGCCGGTGAGGGCTACCGCGCGGCGTGGAGCGGGAAGGTGACGCTCGTCGTGCGCCGCTGACCCGGCGCGCGCACGTCCCGTCCGGGCCCGGTCCCTCCACCCGAGGGGCCGGGCCCGGCTGCTGGCTACGGTGGCGGCGTGGACGACTCGGACTCCTCCGCTGTGGTGGCCGCGCACCGGGCGGCGCGGGCGCGCGGCGAGGAGCGCGTCCTGCGCCGTACCCGCGACGGCGAGCTGCACAGCTATGCGCCCGACGAGATCGGCCTCGGTCCGGTCGTCTCCGGGACCCAGACGACCAGCTGGTGGGGGCTCGCGGTCGTCGCCGCCGTCCTGTGGGCGTGCTTCGCCGCGGCGTGGCTGATCATCCTCGCCCCCACCTCCGGCGGCGGCAGCCCGGCCTGGGGCGGACTCGCCGTCACCGCGCTCGGCGGCGGCCTGGGCGGCTACGCCTCATTGCTCGCCCGCCGCCAGTACCGGGCCCGCGCCGTCCGCCGGCGGCGCGGCGTCCCCGAGCCGAGCGACGTCCCCGTCCCGGACCGCTGGGCCGACCCCTCCCCGCCCCGCCCCGCTCCTGCGCGGGCCGGGCGCTGGCGGCTGCGGCCGTGGTGGTGGGTCCTGCCTCGCGGCCTGCTCTCGGCGGCGCTCGTCCTCGCCGTCGTCGGTGCGACGACCGAGCCGGGCCCCACGTCGCCGGGTGTGCTCGCGGTGGCGGGCGTCGGGCTCGGGCTCAGCGTCGCCGTCCCGGTCGCGCTCGCCGTGCGGCGGGTGCGGCTCAGCAGTCGTACTGGAAGTAGGGCCTCTCGCCACCAGTCACCGCGATCGCGGTGACCTTCGTGCGCTCGGTGACCTCGGCCGCGGGCGCTCCGAGCAGGAAGCCCAGGTAGGTCCGGCCGTCCTCCTCGCCCGGCGGGTACGTCGACGCGCCGTCCCAGCCGTCGTCCACGGGCGGGGTGGTGGTCGGGAAAGCGGCCCGCAGCTCGCCGTACGTCGAGCCGACGTGGATGCCGCCGTGCGCGGTGCGCGGACCGCGCGCGAACACCGAGATCTGCGTGATGGTGGCGTCGGGGGTGCCGTCGCTGAGCACCACGAAGCCCTCCGGGTTGCCGGCCCAGCGGACCTGCTCGGCGCAGAGGGCCGCGCCGTCCTCGATCTGGCCGGTCGGCTCCCACGCGGCGCGGGTCATCCCGACCTCGACGTCGCCGACCACACCGGGGGCGATGAGCAGCGGCGGCGGGGCGGTGCGGACGGGCGGGCGCGGGTCGTCCCCGCAGCCGGTCAGCCCGGCGGTGAGGGCGAGGGCCAGGACGAGCGGGGCGAGGGACCGGTGCATGAGGACCTCCGAGGTCGGTTGTCCTGGTAGATGCTCCGCCCGCGCCTTTGGTTGCCGGACGCCGGCAGCGGGCCGCCTCAGCCCAGCCGCGCCCGCCGCACGTCGCCCTGGGCCTTCGCGAAGTCGGTGACGGCATTGGTCCGCCGGGCGCCGATGAACAGGTCCGCTCCCTTGCCGCCGGTCAGCCGGTTGCGGCCCGGCCCGCCGACGAGGACGTCGTCGCCGCTCTTGCCGAGGATCCGGTCGTTGCCGCCCCGCCCGAAGATCAGGTCGGTGCCGGGGGTCCCGACCAGACGGTCGGCGCGGGCGGTGCCGACGATGACCCAGAAGGTCAGCCGGGCGGTGCGGCCGTCGACGCGGGCGGTCACCGTGACCTGGGCGCGGCCCGCCACCCCGGGACGCGGAGCGACGGCGAGGCGTAGCTCGGCACCGGAGCCCCGCACGGCTGGGGCGGCCAGCAGGCGGTGCCGGGACGACGTGGTGCTGATCGTGGCGCGGTCGGCGCCGGTGCCGCGCAGCCTGAGGCCGAGGGTGACTCGGTGGTCGTCGGCGGCGACGGGCGCGGCGGTGAGGGTGAGCGGGACGACCTGGGGGGTGACGACGACCGGCGGGCGGGTCCAGCTGATGACGACCCGGCCGTCACCGTCGTTGACGCTGCCGTCGTTGACCGCGGCGAGGAGCTCGGCGTCCGTGACGGCGGGGGCCGCATAGGCGCTGCCGCCGCCACCGCCTCCGCCGGCCCCACCGCCGCCCCCGTTCGGGCTGCCGCCGCCGGCCCCGCCGCCTCCGCCGTGCCAGCCACCGCCGGCCCCGCCACCGGCGCCGCCGCCGACCGCCAGTCCGCCGGTGGTGACTCCGTTGCCGTCACCGCCGGCGCCACCGGCGCCCGGGCTGCCGACCGTGCCGGGGGCACCGCCCTGCTGGGCGGGCGGGTAGGCGTTGACGCCGGGGGCGCCGCCGGCGCTCGCGGTCGCCCCGGCGCCGCCCGGCGCTCCGCCACCGCCGCCGCCCGGGCCGCCGTCCGTGCCCGTCGTACCGCCGGCCGCGCCGCCGGTGCCGCCGAGGGCGTTGCCCCGTCCGCCGTTGCCGCCCGCGCCTCCGCCACCCGGCCCGACCAGGACGCGCGTGGTCAGGTCGCAGGTGAGCGCGGCGCAGCCGCCGGGTGCGGAGCGGACGTCGGAGGAGCCCCCTCCGCCCGCGCCGTTGCCGCCGTTGCCCGGGTTCGAGCCGCCGGCGCCGCCGGCCGAGCCACCGAGGCCGCCGGGAGCACCGGAGCCGCCGGACGGGCCGTTGCTGGGCCCTCCGGTCGCGCTGGTGGCGGTGGCGTCCCCGCCCGCGCCGGCCACGCTCACCTGGAGCACCGCGCCGGGGGTCGCGGCCACCGTCCCGCGAGCCTGGCCGCCCGCGCCCCCGGGGTTGCTGGCCAGCGCCTGGAACGACCAGCGGCCACCGCGCGCGCCGGTCACCTCGACCTCGAGCGCGCTCACGCCGGCGGGCACCGTGAAGGCGTCCGTGCCGACCACGTCGTAGGTGCACGACGAGATGGCGTCGTCGACCAGGACGCCGGTGCTGCCGCACGGGCTGGTCGGGGCGGCCGGCGCGGCAGAGACCGGGGCGGCGGCGAGGCCGGAGAGGACGAGCGCGGCGGCGGTGACCGCGGCGCTCCGGGTGGTTCGGGGCATGCGTGATTCCTTCGAAAGTACGACGGACCGGGCTGGAGGTGGTGCGGTCAGGGCGCCGAGGGGGGCCGGCCCAGCAGCCTCCGGCCGCCCAGCCCGAGCGTCATCCCGACGACGCCGGCGGCAGCACCCCACAGCAGGTGTCCCTGGACGTAGAAGCCCATGCCGCCCAGCACCGTGCCCAGACCGGCTCCACCGCCGACGTGGTGCAGGAAGGGCGACAGCACGCCGACCAGGTGGATGACGGGCGCGAGGACCAGCATCAGCCAGGGGTGCCGGCGCACCAGCGGGACCTCCGCGAGCCGGTCGACCAGCATCGCGGCGGCGAGGTAGGGCAGCACGTGCGTGCCTATCGTCGGGTCGACGAACAGGATCACGCAGCTGCCGCCGGCGGCGACGCGCAGCGCCGTACCGGGACGGTCGAGGCACCACCGGCTCGCGATGAGGACGCTGAGCCAGAAGATCCCGCGGTGCCCGGGCAGCCCCCACGGGGTGCGGTGCAGCTGCTGGACGGCGAGCGCCGCGATCGCGGTCGCCATGACCGCCGTCGCGGCCAGGCGATGGGCCCACCGACCGTGCGGGAGGAGCGCTGCGGGCAGCGCCCGCCCGCCACGGAACGGGTCGTCGATCAGCACGGACACGATCATCACCCTAGTGCAGTGATGTCGCATCTGCGCCTGTAATCAATTGCCAATCTCGCATCTGCAACCGATATGCGACGATTCTGCTTCAGCTGCGAGAAGTGACGAAGGATGGGAGGGGTGGACGATGAGCGCGGACGGCCGGGCGAGCGCCACCGACGCGGTGCTCCTGGGCATCGACGACACCGACAACGAGTCCAGCCCGGGCACCGGCTACCTGGCCCAGCAGCTGCTCCAGGAGCTCGCCGCGCTCGACCTCGCGAGCCCGCTCGGCGCGACCCGGCACCAGCTGCTGGTCGACCCGCGCATCCCCTACACCTCGCACAACTCCAGCGCCTGCCTGCTCGTCGCTCCGGGCGCCGGCGTGGACGTCGTCGCCCTGCACGACGCCGCGGCCGGATTCCTCCGCCGGCACAGCGCGCCCGGCTCCGACCCCGGCCTCGCCGTGGCCCGCAAGGCGGACGTCGCCGACGACGTCGTCGCGTTCGGGCGCCGCGCCAAGGTCGACGTCCTCGACCAGGAGCTCGCCCACGCGACCGCCCGCCGCACGGGCACGCTGCTGTCGGGTCTCGGCGGCACCGAGGACGGCGTCATCGGCGCGCTCTCGGCCGTCGGGCTGCACCGCTCCGGCGCAGACGGCTTCTACCTGTGGCTCGACGGCATCCGCGGTTTCCGCGCGGGCCGGTACCGGGTCGAGGAGCTCTACCGCCTCCTCCACCTGAGCGACGCGCGGACCCTCGACGGCGCGCGTCCCGACGGCGGGACGCTCGTCGACGTCGACCCGTGGGTCCGCCCGCTGCACCTCGAGGACGGGCCGGTGCTGCTGCTCGAGCAGGGGCCCGGCTGGCGGACCGCACCCAAGGCCGAGGTGCGGCGGCATTGACCGCCGCGCGGACGCCGGTCCACGTCGTGGCCGCCGGCGCGGCCCTGGCCGTCCTGCTGAGCGGTTGCGGCGGGCACGACGACGCGCAGACCGCGCGGGACCCGGTCACCGCGGGGTCGCCGCGCACCGCGTCGCCGACGCCCACGCCGACGCCGACGCGGACACCGACGCCGCCGGGACCCACCCGGACGCCCGCAGCACCTGCCGCGCCGACCGTGACGGTCACCGGTGCGGCCGCCACGACGGCGCACGGCACTCCTCACGCGGGCCTCGTCCCGGCGACCACCCGCGCGACGCCGCCGCCGCCCCCGTCTCCGACCCCGCCGCCGACCCCGTCTCCGCCAGCGCCGGTCACCTGCACGAGCCGCACGTTCACCACCCCGGGCAGCCACGCCGTACGGATCACGTTCCGGCCCGGCGCCCGCGCCGCCACCACCGTCGAGGCCGAGCTGCACGGAGCCGGGGGAGGCGGTGGGCGGGGTCCGGGACCGGGCGGCACCGGCACCGCACCACCCCCGGACGGTCCCGGGGGCGGAGGAGGTGGCGGCGGGGGCGCGGGGGCATCCGTCGACACCCGCGCCGTGCTCATCCCGTCGGCATGGGCGGCTCCCGTGCTGACCGTCGTCGTCGGCGACGGCGGCCGGGGCGGCTACGGCGGCGGCGGTCCCGCGATGCCCAACGCCGACGGCGTCCGCGGCGGCGACACCACGCTCACCGGACCGGGCATCGACCTGAGCGCGGGCGGAGGCTCCGGCGGCACGACCGGCAAGGGCGGGATGGCCGGTTCGGCCGGCGGCGCGGGCGGGAGCGGCGGGACCGCCGCCGCGGCCGGAGGCGTCCCCGGTGCGTCCGGCACCGACGGCGGCGCCGGCGGGCAGGGCTTCGGCGGCACCGCCGGCACAGGTGGAGCGGCCAGCTACGGAGCGGGCGGCGACGGCGGGACCGGTGGCACCCGCGCCGGCGGCTCGTACGACGGCCGCCCGGGCGGCACCGGCTGGGCCACGGTCCGCATCTGCGGCCAGGTGGTCGTCTCGTGAGCGGCCGCGCGCTGCTGCTCCCCGCCCTCGCGCTGGTCCTCGCGGCTCCCGGCCTGGCCGCGTGCTCCGGCGACCGGGCCGGCTCCGCCGCCGCCGAGGCCGCGGCCACGCGCACCCCGGAGCTCCGCAGCTGCGGCACCGACTGCACCATCGTCACGCTCGACGAGGCCGGCACGGCCCGGGTCGAGATCGACCCGACGGGCACCGGCACCGGCGCCGGCATCTCGCTCGACTGGGCCCTCACCGGCGGCGGAGGTGGCGGCGGCCGCGGCCCCGGTCCGGGCGGGACCGGCTCCGGTGGCGGGGGTGGCTCGACGGGCGGCGGCGGGGGCGGCGGCGGTGGGGCCGGCGAGCTCGCGACCGGCACGACGGAGGTGACGGGCGCGGCGTCGTACGTCCTGACGATCCGGGTGGGTCCCGGCGGCGCGGGCGGCGTCGGGGGCGGCGGGCCGTCCTCCCCCCAGGCGGACGGCACCGACGGCACCGCGACGAGCGTGCGCGGCGGCGGCCTCGACGTGACGGCACGCGGCGGGGGCGGCGGGGCCTCCGGCCAGGGCGGCCAGGCGGGTGCGGGCGGCGGCGCGGCCGGCGCCGGCCATCCGGCCGGCGGCGCCGGAGAGCCCGGCGGGCACCTGGCCGGCGGACGCGGTGGGGCCGGCGGCCGGGCCGGTCACGGCCACGGCAGCGGTGGCGACGGGGGCGAGGGCGGCGCCTTCCCGGGTGGCGCCCACGACGGCGCGGCCGGCGGGACCGGCCACGCGGAAATCACCGTCCGCGGCGCGCGCGTCGCCGTGGCGCCGGCTCAGGCGAGCGGCGTGCCGAGCACCAGGTCGACGTCGTACGCCGTGTCGAGGAGCGTGACCGCCCGCGCGCCCATCTGCCCCTCGCGCGCGGCGACGGACAGCACGTAGCGCCCGTTGGCCGGCCGGGTCATGACGTAGCGGCCCTCGTGGTCGGTGCGGATCGACGAGACCACCTCGCCGGACTGCCGGGTGAGCACGACGAGCGCGTCGACGAACGGCACGCCGTCGGCGTCCACCACGTTGCCGGTGAGCGTGAGCCGGTCGCGCAGCGCGATGGGCGGCAGCGGGGCGCTGTTGTCGAGGTGCATGATCCGCGAGCGCGGCTGCCAGCCGTCGGCCGTGGTGACGACGAGGTAGTCGCCGGCCCGCGGGATCGCCACCGTGAAGCGGCCCTCGGTGTCCGCCTGCCCCCAGTCGACGGCCTGGCCGTCGCGGGTGAGGACGGTGACGACGCCGTTGCGGATCGCCCGCGCCCGGGCGTCGACGACCTGGCCCTTGACCACCTGCGTGTCGGCGCCGGTGTGCTCGGAGCCGGAGCGGTCGGCCTCCTCGGAGTACTCCCGCATCCGCAGCATCGGGACGCCGAGCGCGACGGTCACCGTCGCGGAGCCCGCCGCCAGCCAGAAGATCAGCGTGAACGCGGACTGCGTCGGCAGCGCGTGGCCGCCGATCGTCATCACGGACGCCGTCGTGATCGCCGCGGTGGCGGCGCTGGCGGTCGACGTCCCGAGCGAGCGGAGGAGGACGTTGAGGCCGTTGGCCGAGGCGGTCTCCGTGACCGGGACGGCGCGCATGATCAGCGTCGGCATGGCGCTGTAGACCAGGGCGGTGCCGATGCCGACGAGCACCGATCCGGTGATCACCTGGGTGAGGCTGTCGCTCCAGAAGACGCGGCCGAGGTACGTGACGGCCATGATGGCGGCGCCCGAGATCAGCGTCACCTGCGGGCCGAGCCGGCGCGTGACCGAGGCGGACAGCGGTGCCATCAGGCCGAAGGCCGCGGCGTTGGGCACCATCCAGAGGCCCGCGTGGAGGATGTCGAGGCCGAGGCCGTAGCCGGTCTCCTTCGGCATCTGCAGGAACTGCATCGACACCAGCATGTTGGCGTACATCGCGAACCCGGCGAAGATCGACGCGACGTTGACGAGCAGCACCGCGCGCCGCGACGCCACCCGCACGTCGACCAGCGGGCGCGGCGTCCGCAGCTCGAGCGGCACCCAGGCGACCAGGGTGGCGAGTCCGCCGGCGCACAGGCCGAGGGTGGTCGGCGACGTCCAGCCCCACTGGCTGCCCTTGGTGAGCGCGACCAGGATCGCGGTCAGCGCCACCGACAGCAGGATCGCGCCCCGGACGTCGAACGCGCCGCCGGTGCGCACCGGCGACTCGGGGATGATCGCCCGCGCCCCGATCATCAGCGCCACGCCCACGGCGCCGGTCAGCCAGAAGACGGCGTGCCAGTCCATGTGCTCGCTGATCAGGCCCGAGAGCGGGAGGCCCGCCCCGGCGCCGATCGCGAGCGTCGCGCTCATCATCGCCACGCCGAGCGGCACCCGGTCGCGCGGCAGCTCGTCGCGCATGATCGCGATGCCCACCGGCACCAGCGCCATCCCGACGCCCTGCAGAGCCCGCGCCGCGATGAGCAGCGGCAGCACCTGGCTCAGCCCACCGATCAGCGAGCCCGCCACCGACACCGCCAGCGCGAGCAGCACCATCCGCCGCTTGCCGTACATGTCGGCGAGGCGCGAGACCGTCGGCGTCGCGATCGCACCGGTCAGCAGCGTCGCCGTCACCAGCCAGGACGCGCCGCTGGCCGACGTGTCGAGCAGCCGCGGCAGCTCGGCCAGCAGCGGCAGCAGGATCGTCTGCTGGAGCGACACGACGACGCCGCACAGCGACAGCATGACGACGATGAGGGTGGGATTGCCGCGAGTCGGCGCGACGCCGGTGGCCGGTTCGGCGGAAGCCGTGGCGATGCGGGGCGGCACGCTGACCTGTCTCTCGAGTTCGTGGTGCGGTGCTGGCCATCGTAGTGACAACCGACCGGCGCGGGTGCGCGTCGTCCTCTCCATGAGCCCGCACCCGCGCCCGGTGACCCGCCGCCGGTTGCTGATCGGCGGCGGCACGGCCGCGCTCGCGGGCGCGGCCGCGCTCGGTGGCGTCGAGGCCGAGGTGCTGCCCGGCAAGGCCTGGCTCTACCACCACCTCGGCCGCGACGGCGCCGACGGCGTCCTCCCCGACGTCGAGCCCGCCCCCGTCACCGCCGGCGCCTTCGACTCCGCCGCCCGCGGCCGCCAGGTCGGCTGGGCCCTCGCCCGCCCCACCGGCGTCCCCACCGCCGGCCTGCCCCTCGTCCTCGCCCTCCACGGCCGCGGCCAGGACCACACCAGCGCCTTCCGCCCCGACCGGATGGGACTCGACCGCTACCTCGCCGACGCCGTCCGCCGCGGCGTGCCGCCGTTCGCCATCGCCAGCGTCGACGGCGACGCGACCTACTGGCACGACCGCGCGGACGGCGACCGCGCCGAGACCATGCTCGTCGACGAGTTTCTCCCCCTCCTCGCCGCCGGTCACGGGCTCGCCACCGACCGGATCGCCCTCGTGGGCTGGTCGATGGGCGGCGTCGGCGTCCTCCACCTCGCGACCGCCCTCGGCCCCGACCGCGTCGCCGCCGTCGCCGCCCTCTCCCCCGCCCTCTGGCACCGCTACGACGAGACCGCGCCCGGCGCCTACGACGACGCCGCCGACTTCCGCCGGGTCGGCGTGATGGGGCGCCAGGACGAGCTCGACCGGATCGCCGTCCGCGTGGACTGCGGGAAGGGCGACCCCTTCTACGCCACCACCCGCGACTACGTCGCGGGCTTCGCCGCGGGGCGGGAGCCGGCCGGCGGGTTCGGGCTCGGCGACCACGACAGCGGGTACTGGCGGCGGATGGTGCCGGGGGTGCTGCGGTTCCTGGGTGAGGGGCTGGCGTCGCAGTGACCGGGCGGCCGCCCGCGGCCCCGGCCGACGGCTAGGGCTACGGCAGACCCTCGCACGCCTCCCCGTCGCCGTCGAGGTCGAGCCGGTGCGGGTCGGACCTGTCCGCCTCCAGCAGACGCTGCGCCTCCGCGTGGGTGGTGAAGTCGGAGCAGTCGCGGTCGGCGAAGATCCGGTCGTTGACCCCGGTCACCTGGCCGGCGCCCCACACCGTCATCGCGATCAGCAGGCCGCTCAGCACGTTCGTGCCGACCGACCACGCCGCGTCGACGGACCGCTCCCGGACGGTCGGGCGCGGCTCACCGCTCCGCTTCCTGGTCGTGCTCATCGCGTCATCGTCGCGAGGGCGCGGTCGGGGCGGGCGGCTTCGGGAGAAGTCCGGACGCCCGTCCGGGCTGTCCCACCCGCGTCAGGACGCGTCCCCGTCGTCGCTGCCCAACCCCGCCTCCCGGGCCCGCACGATCAACGCCCCCCGGTCCGGCACGGCGAGCTTGGTGACGACCCCGGACAGGTAGTTGCGCACGGTCTTGGGTGAGAGGACGAGCCGGCGGGCGATGGCGTAGTTGTCGTAGCCGCGGGCGACCAGGTCGAGGACCTCGCGCTCGCGGTGGGTGAGCTCCGGGAAGACGAGGGGGCCCGTCGTCCGGGCGCCGGAGAGGAGGTCGATGGCGCGGCGGCCGATCTCGGCGGCGAGGAGGACGTCGCCCGAGGCGACGGCGCGGAGGCCGCGCTCGATCTCGTGCGGGAGCGCGCTCTTGAGCAGGTAGCCGCGGGCGCCGGCGCGGAGGGCGGCGAAGAGGGAGTCGTCGTCGCCGAGCATGGTGACGACGAGGACGCCGATGTCCGGGGCCTCGCGGGCGATCCGGCGGGTGGCCTCGATGCCGGTGCCCTCGCCCAGGTCGAGGTCCATCAGGACGACGTCCGGGCGGGCGGCGAGCACGCCGGCGACGGCCTCGTCCTCGGTGCCGGCGGTGCCGGTGACCTCGAAGTCGTCGATCGACGCGAGGAAGTTGAGCATGCCGTGCGCGAAGACGGGGTGATCGTCGACGACGAAGACCCGGACGGTGCCCATCTGGACGACGCTACGAGGCGCCGCGACCCGGCTTCCAGGGCCGGTCGTCCCGGTCGTTCGGGCCGTGGCGTCCCGGGCGTGGGCGGCGCTGGATCGGGGGTCCGGACTGGGGCACACTGCCGCTCACCGCCACCGCAGGACCAGCGCTCAGGGAGGGCAGATGGCCGACGCGACGACCGTCCGCGCCGCTCTGGTCCTGCTCCTGTCGTGGGGCCCGGCCGTGCCGGGGCTGGCGCTGTCGTTCGGTGCCCCGGAGAGCCTGGAGGCGGTCGGCACGTTCAGCGTCGCGCTGGCGTTCGGGGGTGCCGCGGCGCTGCTGGTGGCGGTGCGGGGAGCGGCGGTCCGGGGCGGACTGCTCGTCGTGCCGACGTTCGTGGTGGCGGCCGTGGGGGCAGGTGCGTCGACGCTCGCTGCCGGGCTGCGGAGCCGCGGCGCCGGGGACGGCGTGGGGCTCGACCTCCTCGAGGTCGCCTGGATGCCGGGCGGGCTGACCATCGCGAGCGTGCTGAGCGCCGCCGTGCTCACCGGGTCCCGGGCACTGCTGGGTGTGGGCGCGGTGGTCGCCGGTGGGGTGGCGGCGACGACGGTCGCCGAGATGCGGCTGCAGCGCGACGTCCCGCTCGACCTCGCGCTCTGGGCGGTGTGGCTGGGCCTCGGGTTCGCGTCCGGCGTGGTCGTCGCGGTGGTCGCGCGCCGCCGCCGGCCGCCCGAGCGGCAGATCGCGGTGTGGCTCGCGCTCGCCCATGCCGCGGTGCTGCTGTGCGCGGCCGGCGCCTATGTCGTCGACGATGCGAGCGGGACGTCGTCCACGAGCGCGACGTTCGCGGCGACATTCCTGCCGGCGGCGGTCACCTTCGCCGCCGCGGCGTTCCTGCTCACCGCGCTGACCGGCGACAGCGCGGCGGTCGCGCCCGCGCTCGCCCGGGTCACCGTGTGGGTCCTGCTCATCGCCGCCCTCCTCGTGGCGTACGGCGCCGTGGCGGCCCTCGCCGCCAAGGTGGCGCCGCTGACCCCGACGAGCGGCGGCATGATCGCGGTCGTCGTCCTCGCGGTCGGAGTCGGCCCGACCCGGCGGTGGGTGCAGCGCGCCGTCGACCAGCTCCTGTACGGCGGGTCGGCCGACCCGAGCGCACTGCTGCGCAAGGTGAGCGAGGAGGTCGCCGCCGGAGCCGAGGGCGCCGGCTCGCTGGACGCGCTGGCCGAGGCGCTGCGCCGCTCGCTGCGGCTCGGTGGCGTCGCGATCCGCTCGGCGGCGCCCGGAGGTCCGGCGGTGGTCGCCGGCACCGTCGACCCGGCCTCGTCGGTGTCGCTCGAGCTGGTCGCCGCCAACGGACCCTGCGGCGTGGTCGAGATGTCCGCCGAGTGGGGTCGCGACGTCGAGATGCGCACGCTGGCGGCGCTGCGCCGGATCGGCGGGGTGCTCACGGTCGCCGTCCGGCTCGCTGAGGTCAACGACGACCTGCTCGAGGCCCGCCGCCGGGCGAGCGAGATCGCCGCCAGCGAGCGGAACCTCGCCCGCACCGAGATCGAGGCGACCGTCGAGCCGATGCTCGTCCGGATCCGCGACGACCTCGGCGGCGTCGCCCACGGCGACGACCCGGCCGACCAGCTCGACCGGGCCGGGACGGCGCTCCGCGCGGCGACCAACCACGTGCGCGACCTCGCCCGGACGCTGCTGCCCGGCTCCCTCGACGCCGGCGACCTGCCCGGCGCGCTGGGCGAGCTGGCGGCGCGGTTCGACGTCCCGGTGCTGCGGGCCGACGTCGCGCACGCCCCCGAGCGTCCCGAGGTCGTCTACCACCTCGTCGCGGAGGCCGTCCTGCGCGCGCGGCGCGACGGCGGCATCGAGCGGGTCGAGGTCGCCGTCGGCCCACCGGACCGCTGGACGCTGCGCCTGGTCGGCGACCCCGTGCGCACCACGCCCCTGCGCGCCGCCCTGCTCGAACGTGCCGCGGACGCCGGCTACGGCCACCACGGACCTGACGGCACCGACGGACCCGACGACAGCACCGCGCTCCACCTGGTGCGGAGCGAGTCCCGGTGAGCCGTCCGCCCGCCTGGCGCTGGATCACCGCCGGGCTCGTCGTCGTGACGTCGTGGGGGCTCGCCGGTGCGTCCGTGGTGATCGCGTGGGCCTTCCAGCTCCCGGCCGCGCCGGTGCCCGGCACCTTCCTCGCGTCGTCCCCGCCCGAGGCGCAGGCCCACTTCGACGACATCGGCGTGACCGTCGCCTTCGTCTACGCGCCGCTGGCCGCCGTCCTGCTGCTGCGCCGCCCGCACCCGGTCGCGGTGGTGATGGCCGTGCACGCCGTCGGCTCGGGGCTCGCCGCGTTCGGCGTCCAGTACGGGCTGCTCGCCGCGGAGCGTCCCGGGCTGCCCGGCGGCGGCTTCCTCGCCTACGCGGGCGGGTGGGGCTTCGTGCCCGGCACGTTCCTCACCGCGATCGTGCCGGTGCTCCTGCTGCCGGACCCAGCCCGGCTGCTGCGCCGGGTGCTCGTGCCCGTCGTCGCGGTGGCGACCGCCATCGCGGCGCTGACCTCGCTCACCCACCAGAGCCCGGGGATGCTCCGCAACCCCCTCGCTCCGGACTGGCCGGCGTACCAGGCCGCGGCGCAGGACATCTACGCCGTCGCGGCAGGGGTCACGCTGATGTCCTCGGTGGGCGTCGTCGCCGTGCTGGTGCGGCGGCTGCGCGCGGCGTCGCCGGACCTGCGCTCGCCCCTGCGCTGGCTGCTCGTCGGGCACGTCTTCCTCACCGCGTCGTACCTGGTCACGGTGCTGCCCGCCTCGCTCCAGCTCGCCGCTCCGGTGTGGGCGTTCGCGACGATCGCGCCGATCGTCGGGCAGATCTTCTACCCCTCCGCGATCCTCGTGATGGGCCTGCAGCACCGGCTGCGCGGCGTCGACGTGGCGGTGAGCACGGTGCTGACGACGAGCATCGTCGCCGTCCTGGCGGCGAGCGGCTACTACGTCACCGTCACCGTCCTCGAGTACGCCGGCGAGGCCAGCGCCGCGGCCGGGTTCACCACGGCGGCGGTCATCGCCGTCGCGCTGCTGCCCGCCCACAACGTCATCCAGCACCGGGTCGACCGGCTCGTCTACGGCGAGGCCGGCGCGCCGGAGCGGCTCGTCGCCGACCTCGGCGCCCAGGTCGGCGAGATCGCGACCGGCGACGACGGCGTCCGCGCGCTCGCCGCCGCGCTCCGCACCACGCTGCAGCTCGGCTCGGTCCACATCGGCCCCGCCCCGGACGCCGACCTCCCGGGGCCCGTCGTCTCCTTCTCCCTCGACCAGCGCGACGACGCGCTGCTCGTCGTGACCGGGCCGGCGGGCGGGCTGCCCATCGGGCGCCGTACCCGCGAGGCGATCGGCGACCTCACGCCCGTCATCGGCGCCGTGGTCCGGCTCGCCGCCGCGGCCACCGCCCGCGACGCCGCCCGCGCCCTCGCCGCCGACGCCCGCCATGCCGAGCGGCGGGCGCTGCGCCGGGAGCTGCACGACGGCCTGGGACCGGCGCTCTCCGGCGCCGCCTTCTCGGTCGCGGCCGCCGCGAACCTGCTCTCCCGGGGCGACCGGCCGGGCGCCGTCGCCGCCGTCGCGCGCGTCCAGGAGCTCCTCGAGACCCAGGCCGCCACGCTGGCCAACCTCGCCGTCGGCGGACCCGCTCCCGTGCGCGACCTCGGCCGCGCCCTCGACCAGCTCGTGACCTCGTTCGCCGGCGCCGGGCCCCGGCTGCACCTCGACGCGACCGGCGAGATCTTCCTCGACCCGCACCGGGCCGGCATCGTGCACCGGATCGCGTCCGAGGCCGTGCACAACGCCGTCCGGCACGCCGAGGCCGCCACGGTGACCGTGACCCTGGGCGCCGTCCCGGGCGAGGTGCTGCGGGTCCGGGACGACGGCCGCGGGATCAGCGGGACCGTCGGGAGCAGCGGGGCGGGGGTCGGGCTCTCGTCGATGCACGAGTGGGCCGCCGAGGCCGGTCTCGAGTGCCGGGTGAGCGCGCCCGAGGACGGCGGCACGCTCGTCGTCGTCCGGCTCACCAGGAAGGAGTCACCCATGCCCTGGGCGCATGAGAGGGCACCGTTCTGAACATTGGACGCATGGTCGGGCGACGCCGAGGATAGTGATCCAGGCAACACCACTCGACTGCCCCACAGGGAGTTCCGTTGTTCTCGAAAGTACTCGTCGCCAACCGTGGCGAGATCGCGATCCGAGCCTTCCGCGCCGCATACGAGCTGGGCGCCACGACCGTGGCCGTCTTCCCGTTCGAGGACCGGGGCTCCGAGCACCGCCTGAAGGCCGACGAGGCCTACGAGATCGGCGAGCGCGGCCACCCGGTGCGCAGCTACCTCGACCCCGACGCCATCGTGGCCGCGGCGGTGGCCTGCGGTGCGGACGCGGTCTACCCCGGCTACGGCTTCCTCTCCGAGAACCCCGCGCTGGCCGAGGCGTGCGCGGCGGCGGGGATCACCTTCATCGGTCCGTCCGCCGACGTGCTGACGCTGACCGGCAACAAGGCCCGCGCGATCGCGGCCGCGAAGGCGGCCGGCGTGCCGACGCTGCGCAGCGTGGCGCCCTCGACCGACGTCGACGCGCTGGTCGCGGCCGCCGAGGAGATCCCGGTCCCGCTGTTCGTCAAGGCCGTCGCCGGTGGTGGCGGGCGCGGGATGCGGCGGGTCGACGACCGGGCAGGGCTGCGCGAGGCGGTCGAGACGTGCATGCGCGAGGCCGAGGGCGCGTTCGGCGACCCGACGGTGTTCATCGAGCAGGCGGTGGTGGACCCGCGGCACATCGAGGTCCAGATCCTCGCCGACGCCGCGGGCGACGTCATCCACCTGTTCGAGCGGGACTGCTCGGTGCAGCGCCGGCACCAGAAGGTCGTCGAGATCGCCCCGGCCCCCAACCTCGATCCCGCGCTGCGCGAGCGGATGTGCGCCGACGCGGTGCGGTTCGCCCGCGAGATCGGCTACTCCTGCGCGGGCACGGTGGAGTTCCTGGTCGACCCCGACGGCAACTACGTGTTCATCGAGATGAACCCGCGGATCCAGGTCGAGCACACGGTGACCGAGGAGGTCACCGACGTCGACCTCGTGCAGTCGCAGATGCGGATCGCGTCCGGTGAGACGCTGGCCGACCTCGGCCTCACCCAGGACAGCATCCGGCTGCGGGGCGCGGCCCTGCAGTGCCGGATCACGACCGAGGACCCCGCCAACGGCTTCCGTCCCGACACGGGCACCATCACGGCGTACCGCTCGCCGGGCGGCGCCGGCGTCCGCGTCGACGCCGGCACCGTGCACGCGGGCGCGGAGGTCTCGCCCCACTTCGACTCGCTGCTGGCCAAGCTGACCTGCCGCGGGCGCACCTTCGACGACGCCGTACGACGGGCACGGCGCGCCGTGGCCGAGTTCCGGATCCGCGGTGTCGCCACCAACATCCCCTTCGTGGCCGCCCTCCTGGACGAGCCGGAGTTCCTCGCCGGCCGGGTCACCACGTCGTTCATCGAGACCCACCCCGAGCTGCTGACCGCCCGCTCCCACGGCGACCGCGCCACCAAGCTGCTCGACTACCTCGCCGACGTCACCGTCAACCGGCCCCACGGCGAGCTCCCCGTGCACGTGCGGCCGGTCGACAAGCTCCCGGCCCTCGACCTCACCGCCCCCGTCCCCGACGGCTCTCGGCAGCGGCTGCTGACCCTCGGGCCGGAGGCGTTCGCCGCCGAGCTGCGGGCCCAGTCAGCGGTCGCGGTCACCGACACCACGTTCCGCGACGCGCACCAGTCGCTGCTGGCCACCCGGGTCCGCACTCACGACCTGCTCGCCGTGGCCGGGCACGTCGCCCGGACCACGCCGCAGCTGTGGTCGCTGGAGTGCTGGGGCGGCGCGACCTACGACGTCGCCCTGCGGTTCCTCGCCGAGGACCCGTGGGACCGCCTCGCCCGGCTGCGGGAGGCCGTGCCGAACGTCTGCCTGCAGATGCTGCTGCGCGGGCGCAACACCGTCGGCTACACGCCCTACCCGACCGCGGTCACCGACGCCTTCGTCGACGAGGCCGCCGCCACCGGGATCGACGTCTTCCGGATCTTCGACGCCCTCAACGACGTCGAGCAGATGCGTCCCGCCATCGAGGCCGTCCGCGGCACCGGCACCGCCGTCGCCGAGGTCGCGCTCTGCTACACCGGCGACCTCTCCTCGCCCGGCGAGGACCTCTACACCCTCGACTACTACCTGCGCCTGGCCGAGCGGATCGTCGACGCCGGGGCGCACGTGCTCGCCATCAAGGACATGGCCGGCCTGCTGCGCGCGCCCGCCGCGCACACCCTCGTGACCGCGCTGCGCGACCGCTTCGACCTCCCGGTGCACCTGCACACCCACGACACCCCCGGCGGCCAGCTCGCCACCCTCACCGCGGCGATCGACGCCGGCGTCGACGCGGTCGACGCCGCGTGCGCCGCGATGGCCGGGACGACGTCGCAGCCGCCGCTGTCGTCGCTCGTCGCGGCGACCGACCACGGGACCCGCTCCACCGGGCTCGACCTGGGCGCCGTCAACGCGCTCGAGCCCTACTGGGAGGCGGTCCGCCGCGTCTACGCCCCGTTCGAGTCCGGGCTGCCGGCCCCGACCGGGCGGGTGTACCGCCACGAGATCCCCGGCGGCCAGCTGTCCAACCTGCGCCAGCAGGCGATCGCGCTGGGGCTGGGCGAGAAGTTCGAGCAGGTCGAGGACATGTACGCCGCGGCCAACGACATCCTCGGCCGGGTCCCCAAGGTGACCCCGTCCTCCAAGGTCATCGGCGACCTCGCGCTCGCGCTCGTCGCCGCCGGCGCGGACCCGGAGGCGTTCGCGGCGGACCCGTCGTCGTACGACATCCCGGCGTCGGTCATCGGCTTCCTCCACGGCGAGCTCGGCGACCCGCCCGGCGGCTGGCCGGAGCCCTTCCGGTCCAAGGCCATCGCGGGCCGGCCGTGGAGCCCGCCCGAGGCGGAGCTGACGGCCGAGCAGGAGACCGCGCTCCGCGACGACCCCCGCCCGACGCTCAACCGGCTCCTCTTCCCCGGCCCGACCCGCGAGTACGAGGAGGCGCGCGCCCGCTGGGGCGACCTGTCCGTCGTCCCGACGGTCGAGTACCTCTACGGCCTCCAGCACGAGACCGAGCACGCGATCGACCTCGAGGAGGGCAAGCGCCTGCTGGTCGAGCTCGAGGCGACCGGCGCCCCCGACGAGCGCGGCTACCGCACCGTCCTGGCCCGGGCGAACGGCCACCTGCGACCCGTCAGCGTCCGGGACCGCTCGGTCGCGGCCGAGGTCACCGCCGCCGAGAAGGCCGACCCGGCACAGCGCGGGCACGTCGCCGCGCCCTTCCAGGGCGTCGTCACCATCACCGTCGCCGAGGGCGACCAGGTCACGGCCGGCGACACCGTCGCCACCATCGAGGCCATGAAGATGGAGGCCGCCATCACCGCCCCCGTCGACGGCACGGTCCAGCGCATCGCGCTCGCCGGGCCGCAGGCCGTCGAGGGCGGCGACCTCGTGGTGGTCGTCGGCTAGCCGGCGGCCCGCGGCGGGCCGGGTCAGCCGATCGTCGCCGCGTCGATGACGAACCGGTAGCGCACGTCGGAGGCGAGCACCCGCTCGTACGCCTCGTTGACCCGGTCGGCGTCGATGACCTCGATGTCGGCGCCGAGGCGGTGCTCGGCGCAGAAGTCGAGCATCTCCTGGGTCTCGGCGATGCCGCCGATCATCGAGCCGGCGAACGAGTGCCGCCCGTAGATGAGGGCCATCGCCTCGACGCTGAACGGCTGCGGGGGCGCGCCGACGTTGACGTAGGCGCCGTCGACGGCGAGCAGCCGCAGGTAGGCGTTGACGTCGAGGCTGGCACTCACGGTGCTGAGGATCAGGTCGAACTGCCCGGCGAGGGCCTGGAAGGTCGTCGGGTCGGACGTCGCGTGGTAGTGGTCGGCGCCCAGGCGCAGCGCGTCCTCCTGCTTCTTGAGCGACTGCGACAGCACGGTCACCTCGGCGCCCATCGCGTGGGCGATCTTGACGCCCATGTGCCCGAGCCCGCCGAGGCCGACGATCGCGACCTTCTTGCCGGGGCCGGCGCCCCACCGCTTCAGCGGCGAGTACGTCGTGATGCCCGCGCAGAGCAGCGGCGCGGCCGCGGCGGGGTCGATCCCGGAGGGCACGGAGAGCACGAAGTGCGCGTCGACGACGACGTGGGTGGAGTAGCCGCCCTGGGTCGTGGTGCCGTCACGGTCGGTGGCCGCGTAGGTGCCGACGCCGCCGTTGAGGCAGAACTGCTCGTCGCCCTTGCGGCAGTTGACGCACTCGCGGCACGAGCTGACGAAGCAGCCCACGCCGACCCGGTCGCCGACCTGGTGCGTGGTGACGTCCGCGCCGACCTCGGCGACGATGCCGACGATCTCGTGCCCCGGGACGACGGGGAACGGCTGCGGCCCCCAGTCACCGCGGACGGTGTGGATGTCGGAGTGGCAGATGCCGGCGTACTCGATGGCGATGAGCACGTCGTTCGCGCCGACCTCGCGGCGCTCGATCGTGAGCGGCGCGAGCGGCGCACCGCTCGCGGGCGCGGCCCAGGCGGCAACGCGGGTGCGGTCGTAGGTCATGGGAGTTCTCCTCGTCACTTGGTTCGCTTGAGCTCGTCGGCGAGTGCGCGGGCGCCCTCCGACAACGACGTCGCACGCGCGTCGTCGCCGTCGGCCACGGCCTGCCAGTAGTCGACCTTCAGCTGCACGTAGCGCCGCCGGACGGCGAGCCGCTCGGCCTCGCGGGCCAACCGCTCCCGCTGCGCGCTGAGCAGCTCGATCTGCTGCTCGGCCGCGGCGGCACCGGCGGCTCCGTTGGCGACGTACTGGCGCATGTCGCTGACGGACATCCCCGTCGCGCTCAGGCACGCCACCCAGGTCAGCAGGTCGAGGTCGTCCTCGTCGTAGACCCGGTGCCCGCTGCTCGCGGACCGGCTCACGGGGGCGACCACGCCGATCGACTCGTAGTAGCGCAACGTGCTGGCCGGGAGGCCGGTCAGCGCGGCCGCCTCCTTGATGGAGAAGGTCCGGGTCCGGGTCTGCGCACTCACTTCGTCGAGGCTAGGAACTTCAAGTACTTGAAGTCAAAGGGCGCGCGCGGATCTACGACCGCAGGTACGCCAGGACGGCGAGCACCCGCCGGTGCCCGCTGTCGGACGCGGCGAGCCCGAGCTTGGCGAAGATGTTGCCGATGTGCTTGCTCACCGCGGTCTCGGTGACGACGAGCCGCTCCGCGATCGACCCGTTGTCGAGCCCCTCGGCCATCAGGCCGAGCACCTCGCGCTCGCGCGGCGTGAGCGACTGGACCGGGTCGTCGGCGCGGCGCCGGCTCATCAGCTGCGAGATGACCTCGGGGTCCATCACCGTGCCGCCCGCCGCGACCCGGCGCAGCGCGTCGACGAAGGCGGCGACCTTGCCCACGCGCTCCTTGAGCAGGTAGCCCAGGCCGTCGGCGCCACGGGCGAGGAGCTCGCCGGCGTAGCGGTCCTCGACGTAGGCCGACAGCACCAGGACCGGGAAGCCGGGACGGCGGGCGCGCGCCTCCGCCGCGGCCTTCAGCCCCTCGCTGGTGTGGGTCGGCGGCATCCGGACGTCGAGCACGGCGGCGTCCGCCTCGTCCAGGTGGGCGAGGAAGTCGTCGCCGTTGTCGACCGCCGCCACCACGTCGAAGCCCTCGCTGCGCAGCAGCAGCGCCAGGCCCTCACGCAGCAGCGTGTCGTCCTCGGCGATCACGATCCGCATGCCAGCTCCGCTCTCACGTTCGTCGGTCCGCCCTCGGGGCTCACCACGGTCATCCGTCCCTCGAAAGCCTCCACCCGGCGCCGCATCCCGGCGAGGCCGCCCCCCGGTCGCTCGACGGCGCCGCCGCGGCCGTCGTCCTCGACCTCGACGACGAGCTGCGGGCCGTCGACGGCGACCCGGACCCGCACGGCGCTCGCCGCGCTGTACTTGTTCACGTTGTTGAGCGCCTCGGCGACGAGGAAGTAGGTGGCCGACTCGAGGGCGGCGGGCACCCGGCCGATGCCGTCGACGGCCAGGGTGCACGGCACCACGCTGCGGCCGGCCAGCGAGGCGAGGGCGCCCTCGAGGCCGAGCTCGTCGAGGATCGGCGGGTAGATGTCGTGCACCGTGCGGCGCAGCCCGGCGAGCGCCTCGGTCGCCGCCGCCTGCGCGCTCCGCAGCTGCGGGAGCCCGTCGCCGCCCGTCTCGAACGCGCGCTCGGCGAGGCCCATCATCATGACCACGCTCACCAGCCGGTTCTGCGCGCCGTCGTGCAGGTCGCGCTCGATCCGGCGCAGCTCGGCACCGTGCGCGTCGAGCGCGGCGGCCCGGCTGAGCGTCAGCGAGTCGACCCGGGCCCGCAGCTCGGAGCGCCGGTCCGGCGTCAGCAGCCGGGCCGAGACGCCGGTCACCGCGCGCGCCGCGGCGGGGATCAGGAACCACGCCAGCACCGCGTAGGCCACCGCGACCAGCGGCATGGTGGCGGCGAGCCCCCACGACGTCACCGGGTACGGCGCGCCGATCGGGTCGTCCTCCGGCACCAGGAACCAGTAGCCCGGCACGAGCAGCGAGTTCAGGGCGCCCAGCGGCAGCACGATGCAGACCAGCGTCACCAGCAGCGTCGGCAGTGCGTGGAGGGTGAGCCAGCCGAGCTCGCGGCCGGTCTGGCGCGAGAACGCGAAGCGGAGCCGCGCGTCGATCGTGCGATCGGCCGGCTCCTGGCTGCGCGGCCCGGGGATCGTCGTCCCGCGGAACGATCCGATCCGCACCCGAGCGCGCTCGGCCCAGCGGCGGAGCAGCCGCGCCGCCTCCGGCAGGACGAAGATGCCACCCGTCAGCAGCATGAGGGGGACGAGCAGGAGGAACCCCATGAAGAAGCCGGTCGAGACGGCGGACGCCCCCGCCTCGGCGGCGAGGAAGCGCCAGCTGCGGGCCCACGCGCGCAGCCGGTCGGACGTCATGGGCCCAGTCTGCCGGGCCGCGTCGGCCGGCGCGGTATAGCCAGCACCACCATCAGGACGGCAGCCTGCAGGATTCTGGCGGGAGCCCGGAATTCCTAGCGTGGACGCATGATCCGACGACACCGCGCAACCACGGTTGCCGCACCCCCTCGGCCCGCCGCCGGCGAGGCGCTCCGCCTCGACGGCGTCGTGAAGAAGTACGGCTCGGGGGCGTCCGCGACCGTCGCCCTGCGCGGGGTCGACCTCGCCCTGGCGCCCGGCTCCTTCACCGCGATCATGGGCCCATCCGGCTCCGGCAAGAGCACGCTGCTGCACGCCGCCGCGGGCCTCGACAGCCCGACCAGCGGCAGCGTCCGCCTGGGCGGCACGGAGATCTCCGGCCTGCGCTCCGCGCAGCGCACCCGCTTCCGCCGCGACCACGTGGGCTTCGTCTTCCAGGCCTACAACCTGCTGCCCGCGCTGACCGTCGAGCAGAACATCACGCTCCCCCTGCTGCTCGCGCGCAGCACCATCGACGCCGGGTGGCTCGACTTCCTCATCACGTCGGTCGGTCTCACCGAGCTGCGGCACCGGCTGCCCAGCGCGCTGTCCGGCGGCCAGCAGCAGCGCGTCGCCATCGCCCGCGCACTGGTCACCCGCCCCCACGTCGTGTTCGCCGACGAGCCCACCGGCGCCCTGGACTCCCGCACCGGCAAGCAGGTGCTCGACCTGCTCGCCCACACGACCCGCGAGCTCGACCAGACGGTGGTGATGGTGACGCACGACCCCGTCGTGGCCGCGCACGCCGATCGCGTGATCTTCCTGGCGGACGGCGCGTTCGCCGGTCACCTCGACGGCGCGACGCCGGCGCAGATCACCGAGTACCTGACCGGGCTGGGGGAATGGTGACGCGCACGATCACGCCCCGGCCGGGCAGCCTGGTCCGGGCCGACCTGCGCCGCCACCGGGCGAGCTTCGCGGGCGTCGCGCTCGCCATCCTCGTCGCCACCGTGCTGGTGACCGGCCTCGGCGTGCTCGTCGAGTCCGGCATCCGCGGCGGTCTCGCCCCCCAGCGGTACGCCGGCGCCGACCTCGTCGTCACGGGTCAGCAGAAGGTGCCCGTGCCCGAAGACCTCCCGATCAGCCTCGCCGAGCGCGCCCCCGCCCCGGACCCGTCGGTGGTCGCGGCGGTACCGGGCGTCACCAATGTCGTCGCCGACGTCACCGTGCCGCTCGTGGACGACCGCGGCGGCGCCCTCGTCGAGGCGCACCCGTGGCCGGCCGCCCGGCTCACCCCGTTCACCCTCACCGACGGTCGAGCACCCGAAGGGGACGACGAGGTCGTCGTCACCGCGGGGAGCGCCGCCGTCGGCGACGACATCGCGCTGGCCCACGGCGGCGTGCGGTCGTCGTACCGGGTGGTGGGGGTGGCGTCCGCCGCCGCCGGGGTGGAGCGCGCGAGCCACGTCTTCCTGAGCTCGTCGCGGATCGCCGCGCTCGACCCCCACGACGGTGCGGCCCAGACGCTGGGCGTGTTCACCGACGGCGCACCGGACGACGTCGCGGAGCGGATCCGCGACCGGCACCCCGACCTGACGGTGCTCACCGGAGCGGCGCGGGGCGACGCGGAGTTCCTCGACTCCGGCTCCTCGCGCGCGACGCTCGTCGCGATCGGCAGCGCCTTCGCCGGTACCTGCCTCCTCGTGGCGCTCTTCATCGTCTCCGGGACGCTCTCGCTGTCGGTGCAGTCGCGGCGTCGCGACTTCGCCCTGCTGCGCGCGGTCGGTGCGCTGCCGAAGCAGATCCACGCACTCGTCGCTCGCGAGGTGCTCGTCGTGGCCGCGGTCGCCGGACTGCTCGGCGTCGCGCCCGGCTACCTGCTCGCCGGGGTGCTGCGCCGCGCGTTCGTCGCCGGCGACGTGATCCCGGACGACTTCGCCCTCGCCTACAGCCCGGTCCCCGCACTGGGCGCGCTCCTCGTCGTCCTGCTGACGGCGTGGGGCGCGGCCCGGCTCGCCGCTCGCCGGCCGGCCCGGCTCGACCCGGTCGACGCGCTGCGCGAGGGCGCCTTCGGCCCGACCGCGCTCGGCACCGTGCGGATCGTCATCGGCATCGTGCTGCTCGGGGCGGGGATCGCCCTGTCCCTGGTGCCGATCTGGCTCCGCGGCGAGGCCGCCGCCGGGGCCGCGGCCAGCGCCGCGCTCGTGCTCATCATCGGCGCCGCCGTGCTCGGGCCGTGGCTGGTCGCGGTCGCCGTCCGGGGAGCGCAGGTGGTGCTGGGGCGGACGTCGCCGTCCGCCTTCCTCGCCACCGCCAACGGGCAGGCGAACAGCCGCCGCCTCGCCGGAGCCGTCACCCCGATCGCGCTCGGCATCGCGCTCGGCCTGGTCCAGCTCGGCGCCCCCGCGATCGTCGCCGACGAGGCGTCGTCCCAGGCGACCGAGGGCGTCACCGCCGACCTGCGCGTCGTCCCGCCCGCGGGGCTGTCGGCGCCGGCCCTCGCCTCGGTCGCCGACCAGCCCGGGGTCGCCGCCGTGTCGCCGGTGACGGTCAGCCAGACCGTGCTGTCGTACCGGACCTTCGACGGCACCGACGCCCGCACCGAGCAGGTCCTCCAGGGCATCGACCCCGCCACGGCGGACGACGTCCTCGACCTGCGCGTGAGCGAGGGATCGCTCGACGACCTCGGCGGCGACGACCACGTCGCCCTCAGCAGCGACGCCGCCCGCACCCTCCGGGTCGGTCTCGGCGACGAGGTCGCCGGCCGGTTCGGGGACGGCGCCCGCCTGCGCGCCGAGGTGGTCGCGATCTACGAGCGCGGGCTCGGCTTCGGCGGCGTCACCATCGACGAGGCCGCCGTCCGTCCGCACACGACCAGCGGGCTCGCCACCTTCGCGCTCGTCGCCAGTGACGACCCGGACGCCGCCCGCGCCGCCGTCACCGACCTCGGGCTCCCCGTGGCCGACGGCTCCGGCGAGGCCGCCGGCGCCGACGCCGAGCGCCAGCAGGGCTGGGTGAACCTGGTGGCCCTGCTCGTCATCCTCGGCTACATCGCGATCGCCGTCGCCAACACGCTCGCCATGGCCACCTCGGAGCGCTCGCGCGAGCTCGCTCTCCTGCAGCTCGTCGGCGCGGGCCGCCGTCAGGTGCGCGCGATGATGCGCCTCGAGTCGGTCCTCGTCGCCGCCATCGCCGCGACCCTGGGCATCGCCCTCGCCCTGCCCCCGCTGATCGGGATCAGCATCGGCATCTCGGGTCAGCCGCTGCCGACCCTGCCCCTCGCGGGCAGCGCGACCGTCGTCGCGGCCATGTCCGCACTGGCCCTGGTCTCGCTGGCCGTGGCGACCCGGGCCGCCATGCGGACCGAGCCGATCAGCGAGATCGGGTCGCGGCAGTAGCGGCCGGCTTGTGGGCCACGTAGAAGTAGTTGAACGGGTCGCTGCGGATCTCCAGCACGTCGACGTCGGCGAGCCCCGCCTCCTCGAGCATCCGGACGGCGACCTGCCGCCCCCACACCGTCCCGAGCCCGGCGCCGCCGTCGGCCAGCGACACAGTCATGCAGTGCATCAGGCTCAGCGTGTAGAGGTAGGTGAGCCACGGCATCCCGAGGTTGTTCTCGACGCCGGACTGGGCCTTCACGTCGACCATCAGCAGGGTGCCGCCGGGGCGCAGCGCCGTCGCGATGCCGGCGAGGACCCGGTCTGGGAAGGCCTGGTCGTGGATCGCGTCGAACGCGGTGACGACGTCGTAGGCCGACTCCTCGCCGAGCGCGGCGACGTCGCGCACCTCGAACCGCGTGTTGGTCAGCCCCCAGGCGGCCGCCTCGGCCCGGGCCGCCTCGATGGGCTCGGTGCCGAGGTCGAAGCCGACGAAGCTGCTGGCGGGATAGGCGCGGGCGAGGAGGTTGACCGCGTGCCCGGCGCCGCAGCCGACGTCGGCGAGCGCCGCGCCCCGCGTGAGCAGGTCGTGGAGGCCGGGCACCGCCGGCACCACCACGTCGAGCAGACCGGCGTCGTGGACGGCGGCCGCGTCCTCGGCCATCAGCTCGTGGAACCGCGGGAAGCTGTCGTAGCCGAGGCCGCCGCCGTCCCGGAACCGCTCGCGGAGCTCGGGCTCCACGCCCGCGAGCATGGTGAGCATCTTCAGGCTGCGCGCCAGGTTCACCGGCCCACCGGACGGCGTCAGGCAGGCCGCCCGCTCGGCCGGCAGCGCGTAGTGGCCGGTCACGGCGTCGTACGTCGCGACGTCGCCGGCCACGATCCCGTCGAGCCACTCGCGCAGGTAGCGCTCGTCGACGCCGGCCGCCGCGGCCAGGGTCGCGGGGTCGGTGGGGCCGGTGCGGGCCAGGACGTCGAGCAGGCCGAGCTCGTCGCCGATGCCCAGGAGGAGGCCGAGGGCGGCGTCCTCGCGCACCCGGACGATCCGCTTCTGGAAGGCCTTGGCGGCGTCGCGGTCGATCGCGGTCATGGGGCCACCCTAGGGGCGGCTGCAGCGAGCCCGGTGACCTCGTGCGGCGATGCGGCCCCGCCCTTCCGCAGCCCCGCCCGCTCCGCCGTCCTGGCCCCGTGCCCGCACTCGCCCCGCTCGACGAACGCCTCCTCCTCGCCGCCATCGACCTCGCCCAGCAGGCCCGGGACCACGGCAACCACCCCTTCGGAGCGCTGCTCGCCACGGCCTCCGGCGAGGTGCTGTGCGAGGCGGAGAACACCGTCCTCACCGACCGCGACGTCACCCGGCACGCCGAGCTGAACCTGGTGAGCACCGCGTCCCGGACCCTCGACGCCGACCAGCTCGCCGCCGCCACGCTCTACACCAGCACCGAGCCCTGTGCCATGTGCGCCGGCGCCGTCTACTGGAGCCGCATCCCCCGCGTCGTCTACGCCCTCGGCTCGGACGAGCTCACCCGGCTCGCGGGCGACGGCACCGAGCCCACGTTGCACCTCGGGAGCCGCGCGGTCTTCGCTGCCGGGACGCCCGGGGTGGAGGTGTCCGGCCCCCACCTGCCCGACCGGGCGCGCGCGGTGCACGAGGGCTTCTGGGCCTAGACACCCGCACCGCGCCGGGAGAATCCCGCGACCCCCTCTTGCCGACACCGGCCGGAACCCTGTCACCCCTTCGGGTGTCATTTGGCCCGAGAGCCACTTCTTCCGGCCCTGCACCGTAATAACCGTCGATATAGGTATCCCTATGTCCGCACTCAAATCCCCCTCCCACCGCGTGAGGCTGGCCGGCGTCGCCGCGCTCGCCACCGCGACCGCGACGATCAGCATGTTCGGCAGCACGCCGACCGCGCACGCCGACCCGGCACCGGCTCCCGAGGCGACCGTCCTCGGCGTCGGCGCGTTCGACGTGACCCCCGCTCCCGGCTCCTGCGCCGCAGTGGTCACCCTCGAGGGTGGCAACGGCGGCACGGCCGTGTCCGGCGGCGACGACGACCCGGAGACGCCCGACGACGACCCGCTGCAGGTCGGCGGCGGCCAGGGCGCCCGGATCCAGTTCCGCATCCCGGTCTCGCCCACCGACGTCCTCACCGGCGTGGTCGGTGCCGGCGGCTCCGGCGGCGGACTCGGCGGCGCCTCGGGTGACGACAAGGGCGGCAACGGCGGCCCCGGCGGTCACTCCGGTGGCGGCGGTGGCGGCTACACCAGCTTCATCCTCAACGGCACCACGATCGCCCTCGCCGGCGGTGGCGGCGGCTCCGGCGGTGGCCACAACCCCGACGCGGGCGGCGGCGGCCACGCCGGCGTCGTCGAGGGCACGGGCATCTGGGCCGGCCAGGAGGGCGCGAACGGCAACGACGCCACCGCCCAGGCCGGCGCGCCCGGCGGCGGTGCCGCCGGTGGCACCAACGCGCCCGGCGCCGGCGGCGTCCACGCGACCGACACGGCCAACAACGGCTTGGCCGGCGACGGCCGCAACGGCGGCACCGGCGGCGGCCCGAACGGCGCCGACCAGGGCGGCGGCGGCGGCGCCGGCTACTTCGGCGGCGGCGGTGGCGCGACCACCATCGGCGACGTGAGCGGCCCGAACGGCCTGATCATCGGTGGCGGCGGCGGTGGCGGCTCCAGCTTCCTCGCCAACGCCCAGAACGTCACCTACATCAACCTGCCCGAGGGCCAGGGGCTCAACGACAACACCCCGAGCCGCAACGGCGCCGCCGAGCTGGCCTGGGAGCCCTGCAACTACGACCTGGGCATCACCAAGACGGCTGCGGCCGAGGTGTTCGAGTCCGGCACGCCGGTCAGCTACACCATCAAGGTGACCAACCACGGTCCCGACCTGATGGGCATCGACGACACCGTCACCGTCACCGACCTCAAGGCGGCCGGCGGCACCCTCGTGTCCGTCGTGGCCAGCGGCAGCGGTACGCCGTTCACCTGTGACACCGCGATCGGCGCGACGATCCCCGCCGACGGCATCATCGACTGCTCGCGTCCCGTGGGCGACGACGTCCGTGGCCTCGACAACAACGAGACCCTGACCCTCGTCTACAGCCAGGTCCTCAGCGGCAACGCGCCGGTGCTGAACACCGTGAGCGTCACCGACCGGGCCAACCCGGCGAACAACTCGGCGGCGGCCACCGTGGCGCCGGCGGCGCCGCGCGTCAAGCTGGTCAAGAAGGGGACGCCGAAGCGCGTCGCCCGCCTCGGCCAGAAGATCAAGTACACCTTCAAGGTCACCAACACCGGCAACATCGCCCTGAAGACGATCGCGATCTCCGAGCAGAAGTTCACCGGCAAGGGCCACCTCGTCCCGAAGTGCCCGTCGCTCCCCTCGACCGGTCTCGCCCCGGGCGCGAGCGTGACCTGCAAGGCCACCTACAAGGTCCACAAGCGTGACCTGGTCCTCGGCAAGGTCGTCAACGTCGCCAAGGCCACGGCCACGACCCCGGCCGGCAACCCGGTCGAGTCGCTGCCGTCCAAGGCCAAGGTGAAGACGCCGAAGCTGAAGGAGCCCCGGAAGCACCTGCCCGGCACGCCGAACACCGGCGCGCGGGCCCAGTCCGGACGCTGATCGAGGCCTCCGCCAGGAGGACGACACAAGAGGGCCGCACCCGACGGGTGCGGCCCTCTTGCTGTGCGTCCGGTGCGTCCGGCAGCCACCCGGACCACGACAAAGGGGGCCGCACCCCCGGGTGCGGCCCCCTTGCCGTACGACGTCAGACCACCGGCGTGGCGTACCAGATCGTCCGGTGCGTCCACCGGCCCGGCCCGAGCCGCTTGCCGGAGCACACGACGATGACCAGCTGCTCGGGCCCCCAGTAGCGGAACGCCTTCTTGCGCGGAACCTGGGCGGCCCGGTAGCTCGCGCGCTTCGTCACGCGGTAGCAGGCCGTCGCGCCGCCCTTGCCGGACACGACGATCATGGCGCCCTTGCGCGTGCTCCGCAGGAGGGCGTTGCCCAGGGCGCTGCCGTCGGGCCAGGTGTGCGCGACGGTGATGACGCTGCCCTCGCCCGAGCCCGGGCGCGTCTCCGGGTCCCAGCCCAGCTGGAACTTGCCGGCCGCCTTGGTCGTGGGTGCGCCGATGGCGCCGTTCTTCGTGCGCCGCACGGTGACCATGCGCAGGTTCCGGTCGACCGTCGCGATGCGGGCGCCCGTCGGCTTGAAGGCGGACGTCGGCCGCACGCAGTCGGCGGCCAGGGCGGCGCGCGGTGCCGTGTCGGGTGCCGCGACCGCCTCGCCGCTGAGCGAGCCGGGCACCAGCAGGAGCGCGGCCACGGAGGCAGCGACGACCCGGGCGGCACGGCCGGTGCGGGGGGTGGACGGTGGGGGGTTGGTCATGGTCATTTCCTCAGGGACGGCGGAGCAGGAAACCGACCAGCCGGCCGCCGAGAAGTCGGCGGCCGGCGGTCGGTGATGGGTGAATCCGTTTCGGTGAGCAGGTCAGGCGTCAGCCACCGATCGGCGTCGCGGTGACGACGACGTTGTTGCGGTAGTGGAAGCCCCCACCGGAGGTCCGCACCCGGTCGGCGCAGCTGATCAGGACCAGCCGGTGCGCGCCCGTGGTGGAGAAGAACCGGGCGGGGAGCTTCTTGGTCCGGGTGAACTGCTGGACCGAGGTGATCCGGTAGCGCAGCGGCTTGCCGGCCTGCCACACCGTCACGACCTGTCCGGGACGGGCCTTGGACAGCTTCCAGAACGCGCCGGGCCGGTCGTGCCGGTCCGAGACGTGCCCGGCGATCACGGTGGTGCCGATCAGGTCACCGGCCGCGGCCGACCGGTCGAGCTGACCGGTGCGGGCCACCTTGCCGGGCACGTTCATCGCACCCTTGCGGATCCCGACCAGCGACGTGCCGGCGTTGACCTTGAGCGCCGGGATGCTGATCCGGCTGACCGTGCCCCGGCCCGCGAACGGCAGGCCTGCCGAGCTGAAGCCGGTGCTGACCACCGGCGTCTTGTACGGCGACTTGCGCACCAGCGTCGTCTCCGAGGCCAGCCCACAGGCGTGGGTGGCCGCGGTGTTGCGGCTGTCCGCGGTCGTCGAGGCGACCCAGGTGTAGTAGCCGGTCCGGTTGACCCGCACGGACGGCGTCCGCACGACGCCGTTGGCCGGCTTGAACGCCACCTTGCCGGCCGCGTGCGCCGGCGTGCACCTCATCGCGGCACGCGAGGCGAAGGGCCCGTACAGCGTGGCCGATCCGGTCGCGCCGTGACCGGGCACCAGGCCCTTGATGGTCACCACGTCGGAGACCGACGTGCCCGGGGTGACGGTCTTGCTCGACGTCTCGGTGGTCAGCGTGACCGTCGAGACCGGACCACCCGGCGTCGTCGCCTCGACCGAGACGGTCTGCGCGGCGTCGTTGATGTCCTTGTGCTCGGCCACCACCGTCGGCGAGCCAGCAACGCGCAGCTCCTCGAACGCCACCAGCTGCTCACCGGCGAACCCGGCCGGGACCGTGAACGTCACGTCCACCGTGCC
>NZ_FOUK01000005.1:0-65334 GCF_900114845.1 Pimelobacter simplex | reverse complement strand
GTGAGGTTCTGGTACGCGACCGTGTCGACCACGGTGCCGCCACCGGCGGCGATGGTGTGGTCACCGTCGGCCTCGTCGACCAGCGTCGTGCCGATCGTGGGGACCGGCAGCGCCGTCCAGGTGACGGTGGCATCGTCGGTCACGGTCGCGGTGCTCGGCGCCACGACGATGAGCGTCTGCGCGTGAGTGCCGGCCGTCGGGGTGCCCCCGGCCTGAACCGGGACGGAGACGATCTTGCCGGTGGCGTTCGAGCCGGACGCGGTCACCGTGACGGTGGCCGAGCCGGCGGTCGTCGTCCCGCGGAGGTCGAGGTAGACCTGCTGCCCGTCGACCACGGCCGCGGCGTTGATCGGCGTCCCCGCCGCGTCGGTGACCGTGACCGAGGGGGCGACCGAGAGGCTGACGGTGGGCTGGTTGGTGTGGACCGTGAACGGACCGACCAGCGTGCCGGCCTGCTGGGCACCGGCCGGACCGGTGATGGTCGCGGTGGTGGCGAGGTCGCCGGGCGTCATGCCGCTGCTGGCGTTGGCGCCGTTGACGAGGTACCAGTAGGCGTCCTTGGAGTTCTGGCTCGACCACGCCCAGTTCGCGTCGAAGGTGAGGTCGGTGTAGCGCCAGATCGCGTACTGCGCGGCCTCGATCGCATCGTTCACCGAGATGCCGGGCACGCCCGCGGCCGTGGCGAAGTCGGACAGGCTCAGCGCCGGGTAGCTGTGCGCCAGCACCCAGAGGACCTTGCCCTGGATGGCCGGCTCGTCGAAGTGGTTGTCACCGAGGAAGTCGGCCGCGTTTCCGACCAGGGCCTGACGGAAGGACAGCGCCGAGATGTCGTGCTCGATGCAGTACCCCCAGAAGTCCGGCGCTCCCGGGTTGCTGGGGTCCGCCGGGGTCTGGTTGTAGATGCCGTGGATGCCCGTGCCCGGGTACCCCTGCGCCTTCGGCCCGACCCACACCGTCGGCCCGATCTCGGTGGCCGACGCCGACGGCGTCCACGACGGCATCACCACGGCGCTCACCGCGAGCACCAGGCCGACGACCCACGTCCGCCGCGCCCTCGTCATCCAGCTCGTTCTCATCTGACTGTCCCCCTCATCTCGATGTCCTGCAGCGCGCATCCGGCCGAGCCCGGGATGCGGCAGCTTCGGCTACTGTGCAGGCCGCCGAGCCGTCGGCGGCACCACCCAGCGAGACTTCCGACCAAATGTCACCCGTAGGGGGGTCAGGACGAAGGTCACGAGCGCTCTGCACGTCCGTCCACTAAAGTGGCGAACCGTCTCCGGCCACGATCGGAGGCCCGTCGGGAAGCGGGGAGAAGCGAGCGGTGGTGGGGGGCTGGGCACACGTTCGCCGACGGCTGCTGGACGACCCGTTCAGGGACGCCGAGCGAGCCGGCTGGACGATGCGGACGGTCACGACGTCGACCAGCCGGGCCTTCCTGCGGGGCATGGCCCTGTGGCAGGCGGTCATGGTGCTGACGATCGTGATCGAGCCGGTCGCCCCCGCCCTGCGCGCCGCGCTGGTCGCCGGCCACCTGGTCCTGGCCGGCTGCGCGCTGCTCGTCGCGGCCGGACGGCTCCCGGCGTGGACGGTGCTCGCACTCGCCTATGCGGCGTTCGTGGCCGACTGGGCCACGGTCGTCTCGCCGGACAACCCCCTGCTGCTGGCCTCGTGCTGGATGGCGAACCTCGCCGCGATCCTGCCTGCCTTCCTCCTGCGCGGGCGCAGCGCGATCGTCTGGCCCCTCGGCATCGCCGTGGTCGTGCCGGTGCTGATGGTGCTGACCGTGCCCGACTCGGGCAGCACGCTGCCGTCCGCGGTCGCCGCGACCACGCTGGCGATCGCGGTGGCCGCCCGGTCGGGCCTGTCCTTCCTGCTCGACTTCGCCCGCCGCGCCGACGCCGAGCACGAGCTCGCCGACGCCGAGCGCCACGCCGGCGAGGTACGACGGGCCGCGAGCCGCCGTGCGGCCGAGGACGCGCGGCTGCTCCACGACACCGTCATCAACACGCTCGGCGCGCTGGCCAACGGCGGTGCCGCGATCGCCGACCGGGACGCCGTCCGGGCGCGCTGCGCCCGCGACGTGGCCACCCTCGAGGCGATCACCGACGACGCCGCGCTCCCCCTGGCCGGGCACGGCCTCCGGCAGGGGCTGTCCGCGACCGGCATCCGGATCGTCCACACCGGCCTCGCCGAGGACGAGCTCGCCCGGCGCGAGGCCCTGGTGCCCGCCGGCGTGCTCGACGCGCTGACCCGGGCCACCGGCGAGCTCGTGCGCAACGCCGAGAAGCACTCCGGTGCGGCCGAGGTCCGCGTCGACGTCCAGGCCCGGCCGAGCGGGCTGGTCGTCACGGTGAGCGACGACGGCGTCGGCTTCGACGGCGTCGCGCCGGCCGGGCGGGGCCTCGCCGAGTCGGTGCTGGGCCGGCTGCGCGACACCGGCATCGACGTCGACCTGGTCTCGACCCCGGGCTTCGGCACCCGGGTCACGCTCACCTGGACCATGGCCGGGCCGACACCGGCCGCGGCCTCCCCGAGCGCCGGCTCCGACCAGCTGATGGGGGCGGTGGTCGACGGCATCCAGCGGCGAGCGAGCGGTGTCTTCGCGCTCGCCCTGATCGGGGTCGGGGTGTGGCTCGCCGTGACCAACCACCGCGGACAGCCCACCACGGAGTACCCGATGGTGGCCGTCGTCGCGGCGGTCTGCGGCCTCGCCTGGGTGCTGCGCGGCGGCAGCCGCCCGCGCCGGCTCCTGCTGCCCCTCCTGCTCGGTCTGGGCTCGTCGGTGGCGTTCGTGCTCTCGGCCGCCGCGGTCGACTTCGGCCGTTCCGACGTCGTCCTCTGGCAGGCGATCTGCCCCAGCGGCCCGCTCCTGCTCGTGCTCGGTGACCGGCACTGGCGCCGGATGGCGGTCTGGCCGGCCGCGATGCTCCTGCTCACGATCGTCACGACGGCGGGGCTCGTGGCCCCGTCCAGCGGCCGCGCCGCCGTCTCCACCCTGGTCGCCGGGACGGCGTGCCTGGGCCTGGTCGCCGGCTGGGCCGGCTTCCAGCGGATGGTCATCACCATCGGCCGCCGCGTGGTGGCCGACCAGCAGGCGGTGGCCCGGCTGCGGACCGAGGTCGAGGCACGCGAGGCCGCGAGCCGGTCGCGACGGCGCTGGGCGGCGGCAGGTCTGGCCGAGTCGGTCGCGATCCTGCGCCGGGTGGCCGCGGGCGACGTCGAGCCCACCGCCGAGCCCCTCCGCACGGTCTGCGTCGAGGAGGAGGCCTACCTGCGCCAGCTCACCCAGCTCAACCCCGAGCTGGTGTGGATGGGCGACTGGTTCGCCCGCGCCCTCGCCGAGGCCCGCACGGCCAACGCCGCGCTCTCCGTCCGCTCGGGCGCGGTCGATGCCGGTGCCGAGGTCGCGCCGGCGCTGGGCGAGCTCCTGCTCACTGCTGTCGGCGCCGTGCCGGCCGGCGAGCAGATGACGACGACCCTGTTCCCCGCGGAGCACGGACTGCGCTTCACGCTGGTCGGCCCGGCGCCCCACCTCGCGTCGGTGGCACGCGGCTGGCGGTTGCCCGATGATGTCGCCATGTCCGTGCAGAGCTTCGGCCCGCAGGACCTGGTCGAGGTGGTGGTCCCGGCGGCAGAGCCGGGTCCGGTGACGAACGGAGGTGAGGGGCCGTGAGCGTTCCCGTCCAGGGTGCCCGGCGCTACGAGTGGCGCCTGGCGATCGTCGAGGACCACATGCTCCAGCGCAAGCGCACCGAGGAGCTGGTGGCGGCGCAGCCGGGGCTGCGGGTGATCTGGAGCGGCGAGACGCTCACCGACTTCACGGCCTGGGTGGCCGACGTGCCCGAGCCCCAGCGGCCGCACCTGCTCGTCCTCGACCTCATGGTCGAGCGCGGGCCGAGCGCCGATCCGGTCATGGTCCGCGAGGTCACCCGCTCCGGCATCAAGGTGCTCGTGCTCTCCGCGATGGCCTCGCCCGAGCTGGTCCGCAAGGTCCTGCGCGCCGGGATCGGCGGCATCGCGGGCAAGCGCGACTCCGAGGAGGACATCGTCGCCGCGATCTGGACGGTGCTCGGCCGCGGTCAGTGGCTGACGCCCGAGCTGGCGAGCGTGATCGCCGGCGACGCCGACCGTCCCCGGCTCAGCGACCAGGAGGAGCGCGCGCTCGTGCTCTACGCCTCCGGGCTCACGCTCGATGCGGTCGCCTCGGCGCTCGGCGTCAAGAAGGACACCGCGAAGAAGTACCTCAGCCGGGTCAAGGCGAAGTACGCCACCGCCGGGCGTCCGGTGAGCACGAAGCTCGAGCTCAACACGGTCGCCCAGCAGGACGGCTACCTCGACCCGCCCAGCCGCGCCTGACCTACCCGGCCGGGCGGCTGGCCAGCGTCACCGCCGTGTGCACGAGGTGCCGGGTCAGCCGCTCCGCCTCCCGGAGGTCGACGACGTTCATCCCGGCCGGGAAGTCCAGCGGCAGCGGCGCGTCCGGCCCGATCCGGTCCATGCCGATGCGCGCGGTGGGCAGGCCCTTCTGGCGCAGGATGTTGGCGTCGGTGGCGCCGCTGTTGGCCACGATGGGGCGGTGCGGCTCGCCGGCGAGCTCCTCCCACGCGGCGATGGCTGCGGTGACGACCGGGGCGTCGACCGGGGTGGCGGTGCCGGGGATGGTCAGCCGCGAGCGCCAGCGGACGGCGAGCTCGGGGTGCCGGGCGCGGATCGCGTCGACGGCGGCGCCGAACTCACGCCGGACGTCGGCGAGCGGCGAGCGGGGGCTCGTGCGCAGGTCGACGTAGAAGCGGCACAGGGCCGGCGTCACCGACGACATCCGCGGCCAGCCGCTCTCGATCGCCGACACGATCCCCTGCGGCGCGACGAGCCCGTCGGTGTGCCGCTCGGCGTACGTCGTGAACCACTCCTCGAGCTCGAGGACGACGACCGAGGCGCCCGCGATGGCGTTGCGGTAGGGCATCCGGTGCCGGCTGCCGACGTAGGAGAAGCTGCCCTCGACCTCGACCTCGAACCAGCACAGGCCGACCTCCTCCCACGCCACCGCCCAGCCGGGCTTGGCGATCACGGCGTGGTCGGCCCAGACGCCCTGCTCGAGCAGGAACGAGCAGCCGGCGCCCTGACCGGCGTTGTGCCGGCTCAGGCCGCGCTCGATGCGGCCGTTGGTCGGCATGCCGCCGGCGCCGAGGCCGACCAGGACACTGCCCGGCAGGTCGAGCCCGGCGGCCGCGATCGCCTCAGCCGCGGCCATCACGCTGGCCGCATGGCCCTTGGGGTTCGAGGCACCGAGCCCGAGCACGTGGTCGCCGTGCACCTGGGCCCTGGGCTGCATGTCGGCGCGCAGCGCGGGCCCGATCCAGGGCACGTCCTCGTCGGCGTCCCCGACGGTGAGGGTGTCGATGGGGGCGTAGAGCAGCACGTCCTCGCCGCCGCCCGTGCCCGCCAGCTCCCCGACGGCATTGGCCTGCCGGTCGTCGAGCCACTGGGTCCGCGCCGGAACGCCGTGCGCACTCAGCTGACCGGCGGCCCACTGCGCGAGCTCACCCTCCTCCCCCGTCGGCGACGGGATGTCGACCAGCCCCACGACCAGCTCGGCCAACCGGTCGCGGTCGATCGCCTTCCAGGCGGCGGCGATCGCCGTCCGCACGGCGCTCGGGTCCGGTGACGTCATCCTCGTTCTCCTTGCTGTCGTGGCTGTCGTGGCTCTAGGACAGGTGCGCGCGCACGAGCGCGGCGGTCGGCTCGGGCCGCTCGGACTGCGGGTGGTGGGCGGTGCCCGGGACGACGGCAGCCGACCCGCGCGGCAGGCCGTCCGCGAGCCAGGCGCCGTACGCCGGCTCACCGAACGGGTCGTGCTCGCCCCACAGCACCAGGGTCTCGGCCCGCACCTCGCCGAGCAGGCCGGACAGGTCGTCGGGCTCGCCGAGCAGGCCCGGGTCGGCCGCGACGGCCCGGCTCGCGGGCGAGATGCTCGCCGCGTGGCGCACCCGGAGCAGGTCGTCGGGGACCCGGCGCGGGTCGTGCCACTCCAGTGCGAGCACGGTCTCGTGCAGCCGCTCGGGGGTCGGCTCCCCCGCGCCGTAGTAGGCCGCGCGGGCTCGCCGGCCCAGCTCCAGGTCGGCGGTGACGCCGGGCGGCGCCGGGAGCGGCTGGCTGCCGCCGGCGACGAGCCGGCCGACCAGGTCGGGACGACGCGCCGACAGGACCATCGCGACGATCCCGCCGAGCGACGTCGTGAGGACGTCGCAGCCGGCGATCCCGGCGTCGTCGAGCAGGGCGGCCAGGGCGTCGGCGCAGCCTGCCATCCGCGGACCGCGGACGGCGGGCAGCGGCGAGCCGCCGTAGCCGGGCAGGTCGACCAGGAGCAGCTCCCGGTCGGCCAGGAAGGGCAGCAGGGCCCGGAAGTCCGCCGCGGCGTGGCAGCCGGGACCACCGCCGTGCAGCACGAGCAGCGGCGGCGCGGACGCCGTCCCCTCGCCCCGCCGCTCGACGGCGAGGCGGGGGCGGGCGTCGTTCATCGCAGCGCGGCCGGCCGGTCCTGGCGGCGGACGTCGCGCACGACCGTGCCGGTCAGGCGCAGCAGCACCGCCTGCACCAGGCGCGGCAGCACGGCCAGGACGGCGAGCACGGCCACGATGCGCAGCAGGGCCTTCGGGTCGGTGTTCATCCTCGGGGTCCTCTCGGGTCGGGTCATTCGGCCGGGGGCTGGCGCTTCGAGCCGGGCGTGCGGTCGACCTGGACGGTCGGCGCGACCTGCTCGATGTGGCGCCGGATCGCGGTCAGGGACAGGTCGGGGCGGTACAGCTTCTCCGGCGGCGCGTTCATGACGTCGACCATCCAGGCGTCCTGGCCGGTGAACTGGCCGTGGAAGAGCCACCGGATCGCGGAGAGGTACTTGGCCTTGAAGACCGACGCCTTCGCGCCGGTCTCGAAGCGCACGAGGATCTGCACGTAGCGGACCTGGTCCTCGTTGACCGGCACGTACCACTCGAAGTGGATGAACTCCGGGTAGGCGACGCGCAGCAGCCCGGGCAGCCGGAACGACACGAAGCCCGGAATGTTCAGGCCCTTGATGACCGGGTTGACCCGCTTCCCCTTGCCGGGCGCGTCGGGCAGCGGCATCCGCTTCCACCAGCGCTTGTTGGTCCAGGTGCCGAGGCCGGGGAACTCGGCCTCCCAGTGCACCTCGTCCTGGACCCGGATCAGCCAGCCGTCCTCCTCGACGATCCGCGTCATGTTCCACGCTGGCATCACCTTGAAGAGGCGCCACAGCGCGGTGTTGTGGAGGTACTTCGCGTGCCCCTCGTCGAAGCCGTTCTCGGCCGCGAAGCGCCAGTTGCCCTCGCGGACGTCCCAGCGCCCGCCCATCACGAAGTCGTTGTCGAGCAGCTCGTTCGGGATGTCGCGCTCGACCGGCGGCACGTCGTCGCCCTGGGCGTCGCCGACGTAGATCCAGACCAGGCCGAGCCGCTGCTCGACGGGGTACGTCGTCACGGAGACCTTGTTGTTGATCGGCGAGTCCGGCCCGTCGGTCAGCGCCGCGCACATCCGGCCGCTGTCGAGCTCGTAGGTCCAGCCGTGGTACGGGCAGCTGATCGTTCCCTCGTACTGGCGCCGGCCCAGCGACAGCGGCACGCCGCGGTGCGGGCAGCGGTCGTGCAGGCCGAAGATCTCGTCCTTCTCGCGGACCAGCACGATCCGCTCGCCCAGCAGCTCGACCGGGACCGGCTTCTTGCCGACCTGCTCGGCCCACATGACGGGGTACCAGTAGTCGCGGAAGCCGAGCTCCGCGTCGTCGTACCGGGGCCACGACGACCAGTCGTTGCCGTGCTCGCTCGACGCGGGCCGGCGGCGCGAGGCGCGCGGCCTCCGGTCGGCCGCCGGACGCCGTCCGGCGGGCGGGGCCTCGCCCGGCGCACGCCGCCGGGCCGCCTTGCGCTCGGGGGCGTCCGTCGTCGACTGCTCGTCCTCGGTGAGGCTCATCGTCGTGTTCCTTCCTTCAGGTGCGGGTCGTTGCCGGACGTGATGTCCACTAGATGTCCAGGACGAGCTCGGGCGTGCGGGCGCGGGAGACGCAGACCGCCAGGGCGGCGTCGTCGTCCTCGCCCGGCGCCCGGAACGAGTCGCGGTGGTCGGGCTCGCCCTGCAGGACGCGCACCTCGCACGAGCCGCACACCCCGTCGCGGCAGGCGTTCGCGACGCTGATGCCGACCGTCTCGAGCGCGTCGAGGATGCTCTCGTCGGCGGCCACGTCGACGGTGACCTCGGACTTCGCGCACCGCACCTTCACCGGCGCGGACACCAGCCCGGACAGGTCCTTGCCCGCGAACCGCTCGACGTTGAGCGCGCCCTCGGGCCAGCTCTCGCAGGCCCCCTCGACGGCGTCGATCAGCCCGGTGGGGCCGCAGCAGTAGACCGCCGTGCCCTCCTCGGGATCGGCCAGGAGGCCGGGGATGTCGAGGCGGCCGGTCTCGTCCTCGGGCTGGATGAGCACCCGGTCGCCGTGGGCGGCGAGGAGGTCGCGGAAGGCCATGGAGGTGCGGGTCCGGCCGCCGTACACGAGGCGCCAGGGGACCCGCTCGGCCTCGGCCTGGCGGATCATCGGCAGGATCGGCGTGATGCCGATGCCGCCGGCGATGAACAGGTAGCGCTTGGCCGGGACCAGCGCGAAGTGGTTGCGCGGACCGCCGACCTCGACCAGGTCGCCGGGGCGGGCCTCGTCGTGGATGTAGCTCGACCCGCCCCGCGACTGCGGCTCGGCGAGCACCCCCACGACGTACCGGTCCCGGTCGGCCGGGTCACCGCACAGCGAGTACTGCCGCACCACGTCGGGCAGGCCGACGTCGATGTGCGCCCCCGCCGTCCACTCGGGCAGGATCCCGCCCTCCGGATCGACGAGCTCGAGACTCAGCACGCCGTCGGCCTCGACCCGCATCGCACGGATCATCAGGTCCAAGACGCCCTCGTCGTCCCAGTTGGTCATGTCACTACTCCGCTTCTCACCCAACGTTGTCTGGCATGGGCGATCAGCGCGGCGGATGCGGCCGCGGCGATCGCGATGACGTACCAAGCCGGCCCGTAGCGGCCGGAGCCGGCGACGGCGGCGAACAGGAGCGGCCCGCAGACGCCACCGAGGAAGACGCCGCCCTGGGTCAGCCCGGTGACGGCGGCGATGCTGTGCGGGCGGGCCTGCGTGACGCTCAGGTTGAACAGCCCGTTCCAGCCCCAGCCGAGGCCGTAGGCGGCGAGCGCGCCGACCAGGAAGCCCCAGCCCGAGCCGGTGCCCAGCAGCACGTACCCGAGGGCACCGCCGGCGAGCATGGTGCCGACCGCGCGCAGCGACTCGGCGCCCTCGTGGCGGCCGCCGGACCACGACGCGATCACCCGGGCGACGATGCAGGTCAGGCTGCCGGCGATCTGCACGGCGCCCACGGCCTGCGGGGAGACCCCGGCGTGCTGGCCGGTCGCGGCCAGGAAGGACGGCAGCGTCGTCGCGGCGATCGAGCCCAGGAAGGCGCCGCCGACGAGGGCCGCGACCAGCGGGCGGCCACCGACGGCTGCCGGCGCCGGCGCGCCGGCATCGGCGACGACGACGCCGGGCCTGCGCGCCGCGCGGTGCGCGGCGTCGCGGCCGAACGGGATCACCAGCTGCACCGCCGCCACCAGCCCGGCCACGGCCCAGACCGCGGCCCGCCACGACCCGGAGCCGCCGACCACCGCGAGCAGGGCGCCGGCGATCAGGGTCGCCGCGGGGATGGCGGACTGCACCGCACCGAAGGCGATCGCCCGGGTCCGGCCGGGGCCGATGCCCGAGAGGATCTGGTTGGACGCCGGCTGGACCAGCGAGTTCGGGACGCCGATGAAGGTCAGCGCGAGGACCACCCCGGCCGCGCCGTCCGCCAGCGCGACGCCGGCCAGGCCGGCGGCACTGCCGAGCGCGGCGAGGCGCAGCGCGACCTGGGGGCCGCACCACGCGACGAAGCGCCCCGAGAACGGGGAGAGCAGGGCGGAGACCGCGTAGTAGCCGGCGACCGCCGTGGCGACGTCGGCGGCACCGAAGGCCATCGTGCGGCCCATCTGGATCGCCAGCGTGCCCACCAGGAAGGGCGGCACCGAGACCGCGACGAGCGTGCCGATCACCCCGGCGACGGCGCGGACGCCGACCGTCGTGGACGGTGTGATCGTGCTGGTCATCGGCCGGGCTCCTTTCGCCGTACGCTGTACCGTACAGGAGACAGTGGTGCAGGGGAAGGCCTTCCCCGCTTCACGTCCGAGCGGCGAGGAGACCGGCCAGCGCCCGGGCGCCGAGGCCGGCGACGAGCTCGTCCGGCAGCGCGCTCCAGCGGGGCGCGTCGGCGAGCAGGACGCCGAGCTTGCGGGTGACCAGCTCGGCCGGGTCGGCGGCGAGCCGGAGCGGCTCGCGGTGCCGGACCAGGTCACCTGCGGCCGTGGTCACGGCGAGCTCGACCGCGTCGGACGTCGTGACCGGCACCAGGGTGAGCGCGCCGGCGAAGGCGGTCGCCGGGTCGGCGGCCCGGAAGTGGCCGACCTCCCGCTCGCGCCCCCGGGCGACCGCACCTACCGAGTAGGCGAGGCTCGCGGCGGCCTCGGGTGGGCCGTCCACCACGCGGTCGGTGGAGAGGTAGGCAACCATCGCGGCCGGCAGCGCGACCTCGACGGCGGACGCCGTGCCGATCGTCGCGCGACCGGCCCGCTCCGCCACGGCCAGCAGGCCGCGGATGACCGCCTGCAGCGGGGTCGAGCAGGGGAACTCCTTGTGCATCCCCTCGCCGATGCGCGGAGGTCCGTCCGCGAGTCCGGGACCCTCGGCCGCGAAGGCCCGGCGGGCCGGGCCGTCGAGGAGCGTCGCCGAGGCACGCAGCCCGGCCGCGGCGCGCACCGCGGCCTGCAGGCCGGCGGCGGCCGCGTCCCCGAGGAGCACGTAGTGCCCGTCGGCGAAGACGTCCTCGGTCAGCAGCCCGCCGACCGAGGTGGCGGCGAGCGCGAGCGCCTGGCGGGTGCGCTCCTCGTTCAGCCCGAGCAGGCAGGACGCCGTCATCGCGGCGCCGAGCCGGCCGGCCACCGCCCCCGGCCACCAGGACGACGCGTAGAGCCGCGGGCCGCCGAGCACGCCGGCCGCGAGCGCGGTGACCTCGTAGCCGGCCGCGACGGCGGCCAGCAGGTCCGGGCCGGCGGCGTCCACCTGGGCACCGAGGTGCACCGCCAGAGGTACGACGACCGCGCCGGGCACGGTGCCCGAGCCCGGGTGGACCGCGTCCAGCTCGTCGGCGTGCGCCGCGGTGACGTCGGCGACGAGGGCGTCCGCCCGGCTCCGGTGCGCGCCGGGCGCCGCGAGCGGCGTCCAGCCGTGCCCAGCCGGGAGCGGGTCCTGCGCGTCGAGCAGCCGGCCCACCGTCGGGTGACCGGCTCCGACGACGAGGCAGGCCAGGGTGTCGACGCTCAGCAGCGCGGCCGCACGGGCCACGCCGTCCTCGCCCGCGCGCGCCAGGGCGGCGACCGCCGTACCGCGGCGGGCGAGGGTGGCGAGCGTCGAGCCGGCCATCAGCGCGCGGGCGTCCCGAGCACCTCGGCGCCGACCTCCTCGACGAGGTCGCGGGGCAGGTCGTAGGACCCGACGTGCTGGATGAACACCGACGTCGCCCCCGCCTGCTCGACCAGGTCGAGCTTGGCCGCGATCTCGGCGGCGGTGCCGAACAGGCAGAACTCCTGCGCGAAGCGGACGGCGTCGGCATCGCTGACCCACCGGCCGCATACGTCGACCGCGAGGTCCCAGTCCTCGGCGTGCACGAGGTCCGGGTAGACCTCGGGCACGTCGGCCGGCACCTCGATCTCGATGCCGGCCGCACGGAGCGCCGCCTGCCCGCCGTGCTGGGCGATGCCCGCGCAGATGGGCTTGAGGACCCGCGCGTCGCGCTCGATGTCGTCGCTGACCCGGGCGTGCGCGGACACGATGATCCGCACGTCCTCGGGCGCCTTGCCCGCATCGCGCGCGCCGGCCTCGACGAGACCGCGCGAGCGCGCGATCGCCTCGGCGGAGACGCCGCTCAGCAGGATCGCGCCGTCGGCGATCTCACCGGCGAGCCGCAGGTTGCGCGGGCCGGACGCGGCGAGCAGGACCGGCACTCCCGGGTGCGGGTCGCGCATCCGGGAGCGGACCGGTCCGTAGTCGACGGTCTCGCCGGCCAGGCTGGAGCGGATCACGCTCACGCCGGCGCGCAGGTCGTCCTGACGGCTGGGCCGGAGCCCGACCGGCTCGACCGAGCTGTTGCCGACCCCGAGGCCGAGGTCGAAGCGGCCGGCGGCGACCTCGCCGACGGTCCGGGTCAGGCCGGCCACGACGCTGGGGTGCCGGGTGACGACATTGCTGACCGCGGTGCCGATCCGGATCGACTCCGTCGCGAGCGCCACGGCGTACGCCGTGAGGAAGGCGTCGCGCCACAGGACCTGCGAGTCCGGCAGGAACACCTGCGCGAACCCGAGCTCCTCGGCCCGGCGGGCGACCTGGGCGACCTCGTCGGCCCGGGTGCAGGGCGGCAGCCGGATGCCGATCGGCAGGCTCATCCGAGCGCGCCGATGCGGCCGAAGAACTCGCGGGCCTCCTTGTTGAAGCGGTCCGCGTGCTCGTGCTGGGGCCAGTGGCCGCACTCGCCGTAGATCTCCAGCTCGGAGCCGGGGATCGAGGCGTGCATCCGCTCGGCCTCGGGGACGTCGCCGAACGGGTTCTCCGCGCCCCACACGATGCGGGTCGGCGCGGTGATCCGGGCCATCTGCTCGGGCGAGAGCAGGTCCTCGACCCGGTTCTCCATGGTCTGCAGGCAGAGCAGCCGCTCGATCCGGGCGACGAACTCGGGCCGGTGGTAGATCGCGTGCCGCACGTCGACGAGCTCGTCGGAGACGTTGGCCGAGTCGAACATGAGGAGCTCGAGGCGCTGGCGGGTGAGCGCGACGTCGTCGTTCTCGACGGCGGCCCGGGTGCTGGCGCGGATCCGCTCCATGACGGGCGGGTTCGCGACCGTGCCGCCGGGGGCGACCAGGATCAGGCTGCCGACGCGCTCGGGGTGGTCGGCGGCGAGCCGGCCGGCGACCCAGCCGCCCAGCGACTCCCCGACGAAGTGCGCCTTGGCGATGCCCTGGGCGTCCATGTAGGCGAGCACGTGCTCGACGTACCGCGGGATCCGGTAGTCGGCGTCCGGGCCCTCGGTGTAGCCGTGGCCGACCATGTCGACGGCGTGGCAGTCGTACTCGTCGGCGAGGACGGTGAGGTTGCGGACGAAGGCCTCCAGGTGGCCGCTCGTCCCGTGCAGCATGATGACGGGGTCACCGGCGCCGGCCCGCACGTAGCGGGTGCGGAGGCCGCCCGCGTCGATGAAGCCGTGGTGGTAGTCGGTCGTGCTCAGCTGGGTCCACAGGGTCATGCTCGGTCTCCTTCGTCGGTCGGCTCGAACAGAGCCACTGCCATTCCGGTCAGCCATTCGTCCACGGGGGCGTAGGCCAGGGTGGTGCCGCGGCCGGCGCCGACGGCGGCCGTCATGGCGATCCAGGAGCGGACCTCCTGGGCGCCGTTGCCGGCCTCCTTCTCGATCTCGTCGCTCGACTTGGCGATGGTCCGCGACAGGTCGCCCGCGGTGAGCTGCTCGAGGAAGTCCCGGTCGAACGCCGGGTTGATCTGGGCCGGGGCGGCCCGGATGATCTGGCGGCGCCGGACCTCGAACTCCTTCCACTGCTCGCGGCCGTTGAGCCAGGCCTCGACGAGGAAGCGGTCGTCGTCCGAGAGGGTCTGCGACCAGTCCGGCCAGGGCAGCCGGTGCGAGAGCCCGCCGGACGCGATGACCACGACCCGCTTGTCCTGCCCGTCGGTCTCCAGCGCGGTGCGCAGCGTGCGGCCGATCGCCTCGGCCCGCGCGAGCGGGATCAGCGGCGGCGCGAACATGTTGAGCACGATCGGCACGATCGGGACGTCGAGCGCGGGCACCAGGTGCTGCAGCCCGTGGGTGATGCCGTGGTCCACGGTGAGCCGCAGCGAGAACGCGGGGTCGAACGAGCTGTCGACCAGCGTGTCCACGACGTGCTTGGCGAGGTCCCGGTCGACCGGGAGCGGCCCGGCCGGGGTGTCGGCCTCGCCGGCCCCGATCACCTCGGCGACGCCGACGGTGATCGACGGCATCAGGTCGAGGAAGAGCCCCCGGAAGTGGTTGCTGCCGATGACCACGACGGCGTCCGGTCGGGCGGCGGCGATGGCGTCCGCGGCCCGGCCCAGGCCGTCGCGGAACTCGTGGGCGGCCGGCAGGTGGTCGACCTCGGCCCAGTGCGTGTTCATCAGCGTGCTGTGGGAAGCCCCCACGCCCAGCACGATCCGGCTCATGGCACCACTCCTTCACTTGTTCCGTACATCGTACGGTACGAAGGATGCCGCCGTCGACAGCCGACCGCAGAACGTTCAGTCCGCCGCGCTCACGGCCTCCAGCACGTGCTCGGCGAGACCCGCGACGGCGTCGAGCTTCCAGCCGTTGCCGGGCAGCGGGTGCGCCGCGCGGTCGAGCTCGCGGTCGAGCACCTTCCGCAGCTGGGCGGCGGTCGGCCCGGTCCGGCCGCGCAGCCAGCGCTCGGCCTCGGTCGCGCGCCACGGCACCGGGGCGACCGCGCCGAGGACCAGCCGGGCCTCGGTCCAGGTGCCGGAGGCGTCGACGTCGCCCGAGATCACTGCCGAGGCCGTCGCGAAGTCGCCCGTGTAGAGGTTGAGCTTGCGGAAGGCGCTGCGCCGCCGGACCGCGGCGGCGGGGACGACGATCTCGACGACCACCTCGCCCGGCCGGAGCGCCGTCTCGCCAGGGCCGACGAAGAACTCCTCGATCGCCAGCGTCCGGCGGCCGTCCTCGGCGGCCAGCTCGACCTGCGCGTCGAGCGCGGTCAGCACCGTCGCCAGGTCGGACGGCGTCACCGCCTGGCAGCGGTGCCCGTCGATCACCGCGTGCTGGAACCGGTGGTCGCCCATGACCGCGTAGCAGGGGCTGGACGCGCCATTGCGCTTGTAGCAGGAGAAACCGTTGCGGAAGAACCAGCAGCGCTTCTCCTGCACGAGGTTGCCGGCCACGGTCGCGACGTTGCGGATCTGGGCCGAGGCGATCGAGCCGACCGCGTCGGCGAGAACCGGGACCGTCGTCCGGGTGGCGTCGGCGAGCTCGGCCAGGGTGACCGCGGCGCCGATGCGCAGCGCGCCGTCGTCGGCCTGGCGGACGCCGCGCAGGGCGAGCACGCTGCGGGTCGAGATCAGCACGCTGGCGGGCTCGGCCTCGCGACGTCGCTCGACCATCGCGTCGCTGCCGCCGCCGATCACCTGGGCCCCGGAGGCCGCCCCGCGCAGCACGGTCGGCAGGTCGTCCGGCGCGGTCAGCGACGTCACCGAGCCCGGGTCGGCGACCCCGGAGCCGACCCCACGGCCGAACCGGGTGCCCCAGTGGTGGAGCACGTGGTGCAGACCGAGGGGGTAGAGCGCGCGCATCAGCGCGATCCACCAGCGGCCGGGGCGCCGCCAGATCCGGTGGTGGCGCCGCCGGCCCTCCTTCTCCGCGAGGGCGGTGAGGACCTTGTCGGGGGTCAGCGGCAGCTCGCGGATGCGGACGCCGACCGCGTCGTGCACCGCATTGGCCATCGCGGCGCCCGGCGGGATGATCGACATCTCGCCCACGCTCTTGGCGCCGTAGGGGCCGGCCGGGTCGTGAGCGTTGACGATGACCGGGCGCACCGACGGCACGTCGGCCGAGCGCGGCACCGCGTAGTGCAGGTAGCTGGTGTTGACGATCCTCCCGCCCTCGCGGACCAGCTCCTCGCCGAGCGCGGCGCCGATCCCCATCACCGCGCCGCCGACGATCTGGCCCTCGACCGCGGTCGGGTTGATCGCCCGGCCGACGTCGTGCGCCGCCACGTAGTCGAGCAGCTCGACGGCGCCGGTGCGCCGGTCCACCTCGACGTAGGCGCCGTGCGCCGCGTAGGCGTACGTCGGCGAGAGGTTGGCCGTCGACCTCCCCGGCGCGAGCGGCTCGGTGCTCTCGAGCAGGTAGATCGTCTCGTGGGAGAGCACGCCGTCGACGGTCTCGTCACTGAGCCGGACCAGGTCGCCGAGCGCGACGGCGTCGTCGGCCCCGACCGCCTGCCCGTCGCGCAGGACGACGTCCTGCGTGCCGAGCTTCGCGCGGGCCAGGTCGCGCAGCCGCTCGGCCAGCTCGGAGGCGGCCTTGCCGACGGACGACCCGGTCATGTGGGTACCCCGCGACGACCAGGCACCGAGCTCGAAGGGCGTCCGCTCGCTGTCCATCGACAGCACCTCGACATCGGCGAGGTCGACGCCGAGCTCGTCGGCGGCGATCTGCGCCAGGATCGTGCTCTGGCCGGTGCCCGCGTCGGAGCCGCCGTACCGGACCCGGACCCGGCCGTCGTCGAAGACGTCGATCGCGGCGTCGCTGCGGTTGGCCAGCTCGTAGGCGTAGGCGCCGCTGCCGTGGCTGCCCGCGGCGACCCCCACCCCCCGGTCGGCGCGACGCTCGACCCGGCGCCGGTCCCAGTCGAGCTCGGTGCGCACCGCGTCGAGGCAGTCGGCGAGACGCGCGGTGGTGACGGCGTACCCGCACAGGGTGGTGGTGTGCTCGCGGTTGACGTTGCGCAGCCGCATCTCGAGCGGGTCCAGGCCGAGCCGCTCGGCGATCTCGTCCATCTGCGACTCGGCGGCGAGCGAGACCTGGGGCGTGCCGTAGCCACGGAACTGGCCGCCGGGCTGGGTGGCGGTGTCGATGAGCCGGGCCTCGAGGACCGCGCCGTCGGGGCGGTACATCGAGCCGAGCGTGATGGCGCCGACCCGCATCACCGACGGCCCCATGTGGTTGTACGAGCCGTTGTCGACGCGGATGTCGCTCTCGTACAGCCGGACCAGGCCGTCGTCGTCGGCCGACGTGCGCAGCCAGGTCTCGAAGCGGTGCCGCGGCTTGTTGGCACCGAGCTCCTCCTCGCGGGTCAGGCTGAGCAGCACCGGGCGGTTCGCCTTGCGGGCCAGGGCCGCGGCGAGCACCTCGTGCTCGGAGGCCTTGGACTTCGAGCCGAAGCCGCCGCCGGTGGCGATCTCGCGGAAGATCACCTGGTCGTGCTCGAGCCCGAGCAGCTGGGAGACCTCCTTGCCGATGAACCACGGCGCCTGGGTCGACGTCCACAGCTCGACGGTGCCGGCGTCGTCGTCCCACCGGGCCAGCGTCGTGTTCGTCTCCATGCACGCGTGCGAGACGCTCGGGTAGACGAAGCGGCCCTCGACGGCGGTGCGCGCGTGCGCCCGCCCGGCCGCCGCGTCGCCCCACTCCGTCGCGAAGAGCACCGAGACGTTGGGCTCGCCGGTGGTGCGCTCGTGCAGCCGGCGCGCCCCCGGTGCCGTCGCCTCGGCGACGGTCAGCGGCGCCTTGCGCGGGCGGTAGCGGACCCGGATCGCCGCGAGCGCGGCGACCGCCTGGACGTAGGTCTCGGCCGCGACGGCGGCGACCTCCTGGCCGACGTGGCGGACCGTCCCGCGGGCCAGGGGCGGCCGGTCGGAGAGAGGCGCGCCTCGGTGCACGTAGACCGCGTCGGGCGCGAAGTCGCGGGAGGTGATCACCGCGACCACGCCGGGCATCCGCTCGGCCCGCGTGGTGTCGAGCGCGACGATGTCGGCGTACGGATGGGGCGAGCGGAGCACCGCGGCGTGCAGGGCGGGCACGCGCAGGTCGGCGGCGAAGAGCGTGCTGCCGTCGGTCCGGGCCGCCCAGTCGTGCGGGCGCTGGGAGGTGCCGACGTAGCTCATGCGTCCGCTCCCGCCCGGCGCTCGGCGACGTCCACGACCGCGGCGACGATGGCCTGGTAGCCCGTGCAGCGGCAGATGTTGCCGGACATCTGGTGCCGGACGACGTCAGGGTCGAGCCCGGCCCGGGCCGCCTCCTCGCGCAGCAGCGCCGCCGCCCGGACCAGCTGGCCGGGCGTGCAGAAGCCGCACTGGAACGCGCCCCGGTCGGCGAACTCCTCGCGCAGGTCGCGGATCTCGTCGGCGAGCCCCTCGATCGTCTCGACCTCGCCGGCGACCAGGGCGGCCGGCTGGATGCAGGACATCGTCGGGCGGCCCTCGACGAGCACCGTGCAGGCACCGCACTCGCCCCGCTCGCAGGCGATCTTCGTGCCCGTCAGCCCGACCCGGTCGCGCAGCACCGCGGCCAGCGACTCGGCACCCCGGACCTCGACCGCGACCTGCTCGCCGTTGATCCTCAAGCGCTGCATCCGATCCTCCTCATCGCGACGGTGCATCGCGTCGGAGCGACTCTACCGCGCGTTTCCGTACGTTGTACCGGACAGCGTGGACAAACTCAGCCGAACATCTCCCCGCCCGGCGGACGGCGGTGCTCGCGACCGGTGCGCAGCTGCCGGGCCAGGCCCAGCGCCGACGTCTTCACGGCCGCGGCGAGCTGCGGCATCCGGTAGGCCGAGACCGGCACCGAGATCGACATCGCCGCGACGGCGACGCCCTGCACCAGCACCGGTGCCGCGACGCACTCGCGGCCGACGGTGGCCTCCTCGCGCTCGAAGGCCAGGCCGGTCGCGCGGATCTCGGCGAGCTCCCGCTCCAGCCGCGCCGGGTCGACGATCGAGTGCGGCGTGATCGCGCGCAGCGGCCGCTCGAGGTACTCCGTGCGCACCTCGTTGCTGCTGAAGGCGAGCAGCGCCTTGCCGATCCCGGTGCAGCCCAGCGGCAGCCGGCCGCCCACCCGCGAGGGCAGGCCGAGGTCGGAGTGCCCGTGGATCTTCTCGACGTACACGACGTCGGCGCCCTCGCGGACCCCCAGGTGGACCGTCTCGTGGGTGGCCATGAAGAGGTCCTGGAGGAACGGGCGCGCGGCGACGCGCAGCTCCTGCTCCACCGGGACCAGGCCGCTGAGCTCGAACAGCCCGATGCCCAGCTGGTACCCGCCGTCGTCCTGCGCCAGCAGCCGGTGCTCGACCAGGCCGCCGACCAGGCGGTGCACGGTCGACAGCGGCAGCGCGGTCCGCCGGGCCAGGTCCGAGAGCCGGAGCTGCTGGTCCCCGCCGTCGAAGGCCCGCAGGATGCGCAGGCACTTGTCCAGCATGTTCGGCTGGTCGCGCCCTTCCTTCCGCTCCACGGAAGTTCCCTTCTCTGCGACCACTCGGGCTGACCGTGGCGCCGCCGCGCGGGGCCGTGGGTCCTACCGGCCACCGGAAATGTTTCGTCCAGGAAAAGTTTCCCGGACGGGCTCCCATTCCGTCGCCTGGAACTGTACCGTACGGCGTACGCAAGTGCTCGCCGTCACATGCGGCGACCTCCGCGACCACGACGCGGACGCGACCCGAAGGGACAGGACAGATGACGACTTCGCTCGAGCCCACGCAGGTCGAGGACCGCGTTCCCGCGCGCACGATCCTCGACGTCAGCGAGCTCCGCAAGAGGTACGCGCCGGACCGGCCCCTGGTCTGCGACGGCCTCACCTTCCAGGTTCGCGAGGGCGAGTTCGTCGCCATCATCGGCCCGTCCGGCTGCGGCAAGTCGACGCTGCTGCGGATGATGTCCGGCATCCTCAAGCCGACCTCCGGCACGGTGAGCCTGCACGGGCGCACGATCACCAAGCCCCCGCCGGAGATGGCCCTGGTCTTCCAGGACTACACCCGCTCGCTCTACCCGTGGCTGACGGTCGAGCGCAACGTGCGCTTCCCCCTGGCCCGCGACAAGTCCCTCTCCAAGGCCGAGAAGGCGGAGCGCGTGGCGCGTGCGCTCGACAACGTCGGGCTCACCGGCTTCGAGTCCTACCACCCCGGCGCCCTCTCCGGCGGCATGCAGCAGCGCGTCTCGATCGCCCGGGCACTCGCCTTCCAGCCGCAGATCCTGCTGCTCGACGAGCCGTTCGCCTCGGTCGACGCGCTCACCAAGGAGGGCCTCGAGGACACCCTCCTCGACGTCCGCGACCGGATGCAGGACGCCGGCAACACCATGCTGATGGTCACCCACGACATCGACGAGGCCATCTACCTGGCCGACCGCATCGTCGTGCTGAGCAAGCCGCCGTGCTGGGTCGCCGAGGAGCTGGTCATCGACCTGCCGAAGCCGCGCAACCAGATCGAGACGCGCAGCCACCCGGAGTTCCTCCGGATCCGCGCGCACATCCACGACGTCATGGGACTCACCGACCAGCGCCGCGGCGCCGGTGACTCCCGGACCACCCACTGAGAAGTCCTTGAAGAACAGGAAAGCAGGTCACACCATGCGCAACCACAAGATGATGGGCGGACTGGTCGCACTCGCCATCGCGGCCTCCACCGTCCTGAGTGCCTGCGGAGGAGACTCGGGCGGCTCCGAGGTGAAGACCAATGCGGACGGCACGGCGAGCGTCACCATCGCCACCGTGGGCTCGGACTCGGGCTCACAGGCGTTCATCGCCGAGAAGGAGGGCTTCTTCGAGGACCACGGCCTCGACGTCAAGGTGAAGATCGTCGCCAACGTCCCGGAGCTCGCGGCCGCCGTCGAGTCCGGCGACGCCCAGTTCGCCCTCACCTCGCCGACGTCGATCGCGTCGGCGAAGTCGGCCGGCGTCGACTTCACGATCGTCGCCGGTGGCGCCGTCTACACCGCCGACAACCCCGGCGTGTGGATCATGGTCCCCGAGGGCAGCGGCATCAAGTCGCCTGCCGACCTCAAGGGCAAGACCATCGCGGTCAACGCCCTCAACACCATGCCGCACCTCTCCACGCTGGCCACCCTCGAGGACGCCGGCGTCGACGTGAAGTCGATCGACGTCGTCACCCTCGACTTCACCCAGGTCGGCCAGGCCTTCGAGAGCGGCCAGGTCGACGCCGCCACGGTGACCGCGCCGTTCAACTACCAGATCGAGGGCGACAACCTGGGCCACGCGATCGTGGCGCCGTACGACGCCGTCAACGACCGCAAGGACTTCTACAACACCATCTGGTTCGGCCAGAGCTCGCTCGCCGAGAAGCAGCCCGACGTGGTGAGGAAGTTCCAGGACGCGCTGCGCGACACCAACGCGTGGGCGAACGACCCGGCCAACGAGGCGGCCCGCAAGCAGATCCTCCAGGACTACACCGACCTGGCGGACAAGACCCTCGAGGGCCTGCAGCTGCTGCAGTTCGGCGACGACGTGACGCCCGAGCTGGTCCAGCCCGTCGTCGACATCATGGAGCACTTCAAGGTGCTCCCCCGGCCGATCAAGGCCGACGACATCATCGCCGACGTCAAGTGATGCGGCGGCCGGTGGCGGCCCGTGCGGGTCGCCGCCGGCACCGGTCCTGAACGACAGGAGCTGGCCGATGGCCGGAGGGGAAGAACGATGAGTGCCACCACCGCGGAGCGGGTCGACGCACCCGGCGCCGACCGACCGGCGCCGACCGACCGCCGCAGACGACCGAGCCGGCGGTGGCGCTCCGCCGTCAACCTGCGCGGCCTGGTCTTCGCGATCGGGCTGGTGCTGCTCCTCGAGCTGCTGACCGCGACGGTCGTGACCTCGGTCTACGTCCCGCGGCCCTCGGAGATCGGCAGCGCCCTGCTCTCGGAGCTGCAGCGCGGCGACCTGATGAGCGGCATCGGCATCACCCTGGGCGCCTACCTGCAGGGACTCGCCATCGCGGCCGTGGCGGGCGTCGTCCTCGGCGCCGCGCTGGGCGCCTCCGAGCTGGCATACCAGACCTTCCGGATCCTCATCGAGTTCCTCCGGCCGCTGCCGTCGGTGGCGCTGATCCCCTTCTCGATCCTGCTCCTCGGCGTCGGCACCACCACGACCGTCGCCATGATCGTGTTCGCGTCGTTCTGGCCGATCCTGTTCAACACCTACTACGGCGTGCGCGCGGTCAACCCGGTCGCGATCGAGTCGGCCCGGATCTTCGGGCTCAACCGCCGCCAGGTCTTCTTCCGCGTGCAGATCCCGAGCGCGGCGGTCAACATCGCCGCCGGCATCCGGGTCAGCTCGGCGATCGCCCTGATCCTCGTGATCACCGTCGAGATCCTCACCCGCAGCGGCGGGCTGGGCTACTACATCGTCCGCATGCAGGTGGCGATCCGCACCGAGGACATGTACGCCGGCATCTTCGTGGTCGGCGTCATCGGCTACGTGGTCGCGCTGGCGGTGGCCGGGCTGGAGCGCCGCATCATCTTCTGGAACTCCGACATCCGAGAGGGCGGTGACCGGTGATGCGATCGGTGCTCACGACTCGCCTGCTGCCCTGGGTGGCCCCGCTGCTGGTGCTCGCCGTCTGGGAGTACGCCGGCCGGCACACCACCAGCATCTACCTGCCGCCCGCCAGCGAGGTCGCCAAGGCGCTGCGCGAGGACTGGATGTGGGAGCACACCACCCAGGACCTGCTGCCCAGCCTCAAGCGGTTCGCGATCGGCTACCTGGTCGGGAGCGGGCTCGGCATCGCCGTCGGCCTGGCGATCGGCTCGTCGCGCCGCGTCGCGCAGTACACCGGCCCGACCCTGGAGTTCCTGCGGGCGCTGCCGGCGGTCGCGGTGATGCCGGTCGCGATCCTGCTCTTCGGGCTCGGCGACGGCATGCGGATCTCGATCATCGCCTTCGGCGTGCTGTTCCCCGTGCTGGTCAACACCGCCACCGGCGCGCGCAGCTGCCGCCAGGAGCGGATCGACGTCGCCGAGATGTTCGGCCTCAGCCGGCTCCAGGTGATCCGCCGGGTGATCCTGCCCTCCGCCGTCCCGATGATCTCGGCCGGGCTCCGCGTCGGCCTGCCGATCGCGCTGATCATGATGGTCGTCTCCGAGCTCGTGGGCGGCAAGAACGGCATCGGCTTCTACCTCACCCAGGCCCAGTCGCTCTTCGACATCGCCGGGATGTTCTCGGCGCTCGTCATCCTCGGCGTGCTCGGCAACCTCATCAACTGGCTCTACGTCCGGGTCGAGACCAAGCAGCTGCACTGGGGCGCGCACCTCTGACCCGGCACTCCGCCAAGGCGGGCCCGCGCCGGTGCTCCGTGTCGTACTGTGTACGACGGCACCGGCGCGGGTGCCGTGCGGCCGCCAGCAGAGGAGACATGGGAACGTGACCACGACAGCCAAGGGCGGAGCCAAGGGGCGGCGCAGCGCGAGCCGCGGCAAGATCAGCCGTGAGGCGATCGTGGCCGCGGCGCTCGAGGTCTCCGACTCCAGCGCCGGTCTCGACGCCGTGACCGTGCGCAGCCTGGCCACCAAGCTCGGCACCGGCACGATGACGCTCTACGGCTACTTCCGCAGCAAGGACGAGATCCTCGACGCGATGGCCGACCACGTGATGAGCGGGATCGAGCTGCCGCCGGTCGAGGACGAGACGCCCGAGCAGGCCCTGCGGGCCGTGGCCCAGGCCTTCGTCAAGCTGATGACCGAGCACCCCAGCGTCTCGTGGCTCCTCTCGTCCCGGGTCACCCGCTCCCACGCGTCGCTCAAGGCCGCGATGGAGGACATCCTCCAGCGCTTCGTCAACACCGGCATCCCGCCCGAGACCGCCGTGCGCTGCTACGGCCTGCTCATCCAGTTCGCGCTGGGCTTCGCCGCCTACCAGGCGCCCCGCCAGTGGGGCGCGGCCAGCGGTGAGGACGGCGCCGAGCTGCGCCGCCAGCAGCAGCACTACTGGGCCGGCCTGCCCGCCACCGAGTTCCCGCTTGTCGTGGCCCTGGCACCCCAGCTCGTCCTGCTGCCCACCGAGGACCAGTTCGACTGGGGCGTCGACCTCCTCGTCGAGGTGCTCACCCGCGCGCTCGAGCGGGAGACCCAGCGCTCCTGACCCGTTGCTCGTTTCGTACATCATCCCGTACACTGTACGAAACTAGTGAAGGGGGGCGGCGTGAGCATCGGCTTCGGCACCACCGCGCGGATCGGCCACCTGTACCCCTCCGGCGGCCTGTGCGACTACGAGGTGCAGCTGATGGCGCCCGCGGGCGTCCAGTTCCTCACCACCCGGATGCCGTTCCGGCGGACCGGCCTGGCCGACGACCTCGCTCTCGCCGAGGGCCTGGAGCTCCACGCCGGCCTGCTCGCCGACGCCGAGGTCGACCTGATCGCGTTCAACTGCACGGCGGCGAGCATGCTGCTGGGCCCCGCGACGGTCAACGCGCGGATCACCGCCGCCACCGGCATCCCCAGCGTCACCACGATCGAAGCCGTCCTCGAGGCGCTGGCGCACCTCGACGCGCGCCGCGTCGTCCTCCTCGACCCCTACCCGCGCGAGGTCGAGGACGCCGAGGTCGCCCACCTGGCCGCCGCCGGCCACGAGGTCGTCGCCCGCGGCGGCCCGGAGTGCGCGACCCCGGTGGCACAGGGCAGCCTGCCGCCCGAGGAGTGGCGCCGGATCGCCCGCGAGGTCGGCGCGGCCGGCGCGGACGCCGTCCTGGTCAGCTGCGCGGGAGCCCAGGTGGCGACCAGCATCGCGGCGATCGAGGACGCGCTGGGCATCCCCGTGGTGGCCAGCAACCAGGCGCTGCTGTGGAAGGTCCTGCACCTGCTCGACCTCCCGGCACCGGGTCCCGGCTACGGCCGGCTGCTGAACGAGGAGTTCTGAGCGCATGTCCACTGAGCCGAGGTCCACGACCGCGACCGCGACCCTGACGATCACGAAGGGCTACGCCGACTCGCGGTTCGGCCAGCTCCACTACGCCGAGAGCGGCGCGGGTGCGCCCGTGCTGCTGCTGCACCAGACGCCCCGCTCGTGGGACGAGTACCGCGACGTCCTCCCCCTCCTCGGCGCGCGCCGGCGCGCCATCGCCCTCGACACCCTCGGCTTCGGCGCCTCGGCCCGCACGCCCGAGCCCTTCCGCATCGAGCTGTTCGCGGACGCCGTCGAGGACCTCATCGACACCCTCGGGCTCACCGGCGTCAGCCTGGTCGGCCACCACACCGGCGGCGTCGTCGCGATCGAGGTCGCCGCCCGCCGCGGCCTGGCGATCGAGAACCTCGTCCTGTCCGGCGTCCCCTATGTCGACGCGGCACGCCGCGCCCGCGTCGCCGGTGCCCCGCCGATCGACCACGTCACGCCCGCGCCCGACGGCAGCCACCTCACCGAGCTCTGGAACAAGCGCCGCGCCTTCTACCCGGACGACCGGCCCGACCTGCTGGCCCGCCTCGTCGCCGACGGCCTGCGCGTCGTCGACCGCGTCGAGGAGGGCCACCGGGCGGTCAACGCCTACCGGATGGAGGAGCGGATCCGCCTCGTGCGGAGCCGGACCCTCGTCCTGTGCGGCGAGGACGACAGCTACTCGCTGCCCGACGTCCCCCAGCTCTGCGCCGCCGTCCCCGGCGCCACCGCCGCCGTGCTACCCGGCACCGGCGTCGCCTCCGTCGACCACCGCCCCGACCTCTTCGCCGCCGCCGTCGCCACCTTCCTCGACGACGGAGCCGCGGGGTGAGCAGCCCCGACGACCTGCTCCCGGTGCACTGGCTGAGCCTCGGCGGCACCCTCCAGTCCCGCGGCCACGACCCGCTCGACACCGACCGCTACTGGCAGACCGGCCAGTCCCTCACCCCTGACGAGGTGCTCGCCCCGGTTCGCTCCCTCGTCGCCCCGGTCACCGTCGAGGCCGTCGACGCCCGCCCCAGCCACGACCTCTCCCCCGACGCCCTGCTCGCCCTGGTCGCGCGCCTGCGCGAGCTCGACCCCGCCACGACCGCCGGCGCCGTCGTCTCGCTCGGCTCCAACGGGCTCGAGGAGGTCGCCTTCCTGATCTGGCTGCTCGGCGCCCGCGTCCCGGTCGCGCTGACCGCCTCGATGCGTCCGCCGACCGCGATCGGCAGCGACGCCCTCCCCAACCTCGTCGACGCCCTCACCGTCGCCCGCTCCCCCGGCCTCCGCGACCACCACGTGGTCGTCGTCTCCGACGGCGCGATCCTGCACCCGGCCGAGGCGATGAAGAGCCACAGCTCCCGCGTCGACTCCTTCCGCGCCAGCGCCACCCCCCTCGGCGAGGTCCACGCCGGCGTCCCGCGGTGGCAGCGGTACCCGCTGCCCGGCCCGCTGCGCGACCTTCCCCTGCCGGCCACCCTCGCCCCGGTCGAGATCGTCACCTCCTACGTCGGCTCCGACGGTGCCGCGATCCGCTCGGCCGCCGACCGCGGCGTCCGCGGGATCGTCTCCGCGGGCACCGGCGCCGGCTTCCCCACCACCGCCGAGCGCCGCGCCCTCGACGACGCCGCCGCAGCGGGGGTCGTCGTGTGCCAGGCCCAGCGGACGCCGTACGGGCGGGTGGCGGGGACGGCGCTGCCCGTGCTGTGCGCCCGGGGGCTGACGCCGCAGAAGGCGCGCCTTCTGCTGGCCGTCGTGCTCGGCGGGGACGAGGTCGGCGGTGAGGCCGACCTGGTGGGGCTGCAGCGGGTGCTCGACGTCGCGGGCGGCTGACGCTCAGCGAGGGTCGGCGAACCGCAGACCCGTGTAGGTGCGCAGCGCCTCCTGGAGCACGGGGAGGTTGGCGATCCCGGACTCCATCACCTTCGCGCGCTGCCGGCGGTGCCGGCCCCGCACCACCACGTGGGTCCAGTTGTTCTCGCCGTCGTGCTCGTAGCCCACCGAGTCGATCTCGTCCCACCTGATCGGCTCGCCCTCGAGCACCAGTACCGACCGCTCGAGCGTCACCGCCCCCAGGTCGACCGACTCCCCGGCCCGCAGCCGCGCGTCGAAGGTGGCGAGCCCCGCCGCGACGGCCCGCTCGCGGATGCGCGTCTCGACCTCGCCGTCGACCCCCGCCCGGTCCGGCATGCCCTCGATCCCGACCTGCCCGTTCTCGAAGGACAGCACCCGGGACCACGGCGCCACGCTGAGCCGGCCCCCGCGGAGCATCCGGAGCTCCTCGGCGTGGACGCCGACGTACTCGTTGCCGCGCCACCGCACGAACGCCACGAGGCTGACGGCCACCAGGCCCAGCCCGACCGGGGTGGCCCAGCCCCACGCGGCGCCGTCGGCGGCGGAGGGCACCACCACGACGCCGAGCACCGCGACGACCAGCCCGACCAGGACGAGCCGCCACGAGACATAGCCCTCGTAGAACATCGCCGGCCCGCCGCTCGCGCACTCGGGGCGGTCACCGGCGACCAGCGACACCGACCGCAGGTCCCGCCGCCACGCCAGGACGAGCCCGGCCAGGTACCTCAGCGCCACGAGCACCAGACCCGCACCGACCACGAGACCGACCAGCCGCACCTGCTGCCGGTCGCTCGTGCCGAGCGTGGCCGCGTAGCCGAGCCCGCTGACACCCACCAGGGCGAGCCACACCGCGGAGCCGGTCGAGAACCGCGTGAAGTCGCGCAGCGCCTCGGCGTGGGAGTCGGCCCCGGCATCCATGACGGCACCCTAGTCGCCAGCGGACGGCGGGCGCGCTCAGGCGAGCCGCACCAGCGTCTTGCCGGTCGTGCGGCCGGCGAGCATGTCGGCCATCGCCCGCGGTGCGCTCGCGAGCCCGTCGTAGACCGTCTCGCGGTAGACGAGGGCGCCGTCGCGCAGCCAGGCGCCGACGCGCTGCTGCATCTCGTCGAGCAGGTCGAGGTGCAGGCTGCCGCGGAAGCCCGCGAGGGTCAGGTGCTTGGCGGTGGTGAGGAAGATGTTGCGGGGGCCGCGGGGCTCCGACTCGTAGTCGGAGACGGTGCCGCACAGGGCGATCCGGCCGTGCATCCGCAAGGCTTCGAGGGCCGCCTCGAGGTGGTCGCCGCCGACGTTGTCGAAGTAGATGTCGATGCCGTCGGGCGCGAGGCGGCGTAGGCCGTCGCGCAGGGACTCGTGGCGGTAGCTGAAGGCGTCGACGCCCGCCTCGTCCCGCAGCCAGTCGACCTTGGCCGGGGAGCCGGCGGTCGCGATGACACGGTGGCCGACGTTGCGGGCGATCTGGGCGGCAAGGGAGCCGACCGCGCCGGCGCCGGCCGACACCCAGACGACGCCGCCGCCGTCGAGGCCGTCGACCACGGCGAGGCCGCTGTAGGCGGTGAGGCCCATCGGGCCGAGGGCGCCGAGGAACCACTGCGGCTCCCGGTCCCGGACGTCGAGCCGGCGCAGGGTGCCGACACCGTTCATGGCGACGTCCTCCGCACGGACGACGGCGTGCTCGCGCCAGCCGAGGGAGTGCCAGACGGTGTCGCCGGGCGCGAAGCCCGGGGCGCGCGAGGCGAGCACCTCGCCGACCGAGAGGACGCCGTCGAGCGGCTGGTGCAGCGGGAACGAGGTGAAGTAGCCCTCGGGTGCGGCGGCGCGCAGGCGCAGCCGCATCCCGGGGTCGACGGAGGTCCAGGTGTTGCGGACGAGCACCTCGCCATCCGCGAGCCGGTCGGGATCGGGCAGCTCGACCGGTACGACGGCGAAGTGCTCCGCGCCGACCTCGCCCTCGGGGTACGCGATCACGTGCAGGGCGTGGCTCTCCATGCCGATCTCCTCGGGTCCGGGGTGGTGGACACCGGCCACCATACTGAACTAAATTCAGTTTATGAACCCTCCGCCCCTGATGCAGGCCTGGCAGTGGACCGGGACCGGTCGGCCCCTCACGCAGCACGACGTTCCCGTGCCGACGCCGGGCGCCGACGAGGTGCTCCTGCGCGTGCGCGCCGCGGGCATGTGCCACTCCGACGTGGGCGAGCTCGACGAGCCGTCATGGGCCGCGAGCATCACCCGCAACCCGATCACCCTCGGGCACGAGATCGCCGGCGAGATCCTCGCCGTGGGAGCCGACGTCCGCGACTGGCGGCCCGGGCAGCGGGTCGGCGTCCATCCGCTGGGCCGGACCGTGCCCGGCTACAGCCGCGACGGGGGCTACGCGAGCCACCACCTCGCACCGGCGAGCGACCTGGTGGCAGTGCCCGACGGTCTCTCCGACGAGAGGGCCGCCGTCGGGACCGACGCCGGCATGACGTCGTACCACGCGGTCGCGACGGTCGCCGGCGTCGCGCCCGGGATGCGCGTCGGCGTCATCGGCCTCGGCGGGCTCGGCCAGCTCGGCGCCCAGCTCGCGGTCCACCTCGACGCCGAGGTCCACGCGGCCGACACCGACGCCGGCGCGCTCGCCCTGGCCGAGGGCTGGGGGATGGCCGGGACCTACCCCGACGCCGACGCCCTGCGCGGCCTCGGACTCGACGCGGTCGTCGACTTCGCTGGCTTCGGGACGACGACCGAGGCAGCGGTGCACGCGATCAAGGTGGGCGGCACGGTCGTCATGGTCGGCCTCGGCGCCGAGCACACCACGCTGACCACCGCCGACGTCATCCACCAGAAGGCGCGCATCCTCGGGACCACCGGCGGCACCCGCGAGGACGTCGCGGCGTGCTACGCCCTGCTGGAGAAGGGGGTGCTGGTGCCGGTCGTGGAGCGGCTGCGGTTCGCCGACGTCCCCGAGGGCATCGACAGGCTGCGCGAGGGCCGCGTCCGCGGCCGGCTGGTCGTCGTCCCGGACGAGGACGCCGAGGACGCCGATGACCGCTGAGCCGCCGCCCCGGACGCGGTGGCCGGCCCACGTCTACGGCACCGGCACGGAGCCGGACTACCGCTTCACCCTGGCCAACGAGCGGACCTTCCTCGCCTGGCTCCGCACGTCGCTGGCCCTCGTGGCGGGCGCGGTCGCGCTCGACGCCCTCGCCACCGGCCACTCGCGGGCGGTGGTCCAGGTCGTGGCCGGGACCCTCGTCTCGCTGGGCGCGGCCGGCACCGTGCTGGCCTGGCTGCGCTGGAGCGCCAACGAGCGGGCGATCCGGAGGGGCGACCCGCTCCCCGGCTTCGGCGCCGGTGCCGTGGCCTGCGTGGCACTGCTGGTCGTCGCGGGTGCGGCCGCGGCGCTCGTCCTGCTCCCGTGAGCGACCCCGGTCTGCAGGCCGAGCGGACCCGCCTCGCCGGCACCAGGACGGCGCTCAGCATGGCCGCCGCGGCACTCGCCCTCGCCCACGTGGTGCGGATCCCGGGGCTCGCTAGCGCCGTGCTGCTCGTCGCGTCCGTGCTCGGTGTCGTCGTGACGACGGCCCCGCATCTGCGGGAGGCACGCGGTCTCCGGTTGGCCGCGCTGACCCAGCTCGCGCTCGTGATCGCCGCCTGCGCCCTGACGGCGATCGCTACGAGCTGACGGGTGCGACCGGACAGACCGGGCCCGGGAGCCACGCGCCGCTCAGCGCCTCCGGCCCCGGCTGGTAGATGCGCAGGACCAGGAAGAATCGGCCGCGCGGGCAGGGCAGCCAGTTGGGGTCGCCGCGCTCGTCGTCGGCTCCGATCGCGATGGTGACCGAGCCGTCCGGGTCGACGACGAGCCCCGGCAGCGCACTGCCGACGGCGTACCGGTCGATCGGGTTGTCGACGAGCAAGCCCTCCCCGTCGTACAGGGTCACGCTCCAGAACGCGCCGGCCGGCGGCGGCGTCTCCAGCCGGACCTCGTAGCGGGTGGTCGCACCGTCCAGCGGCCGGCCGTCCCCGTCGGCGTAGGTGTTGTAGGAGGTGTTCTCCTCGACCACGTTCGCGGCGAGGCCGACGTGGTTCATCACCGCGCGGTTGAGGTGGTTGGCACCGTGGGCGCCCTTGTCGCAGACCTTCGTCCAGCCGCTCGCCACCGGCTCGCCCAGCTGCGGGCGGCACGCGTCGAGCAGCCGGATCGCGTCGGCGAACCCGGCCGCCGCTCCGGCGCGCACCTCGGGGCCGAGCCGCTCGGGCGCGAAGTCCTCGGCCCCGGTCAGCCCCAGCAGCGCGAACCGCCGGACCAGGACGACGTCCTCGGCGGGGATGCCGGCCAGCCGCAGGGCACCGTCGAGCGCCTGGAAGAAGGCGACCCAGTCGGTCGCCAGGTCGTCCGGATCGATCGGTACGACGGCCCGCTCGGGCCCCACCCTGCCTGCCACGCCGCCAGGGGCGTCCGGGCGGCGGAGGACCACGGCATCCTGGAGCCGGTGCACCTCGGCCTCGTCGCCCTGACCGCGCACCTGGACCCGCATCAGGACCCACATCAGCTCGGAGCCCACCCGCAGGCCGGCCGCGGTCGCGGGCACCTCCCACGTCCCTGTCGGCGGCACCAGCCAGACCTGCCGTGCGTCACCGACGGTCCGCCGGCTGATGTTGCTCGCGTTGCCGAAGGCGTCGAGGAGGTTGAGCGTGAAGTAGCGGTCGCCGAAGTCGGGCAGGTCCACGACCACCGGTCCGCCCCGCAGGTCGAGCCAGGCGTTCGAGTAGAGCGTGTCGACGTTCGGCACCCGGAACGCCGCGAAGCCCGACCGGGCCAGGTGGCGCTCGTGGACGAGCTGCCCCGGCTCCTGTCCGGAATCCCTGTCCTGGCGGCACATCTGCGCGTACTGGTACGCCGCCGGCAGACCGTAGACCACGGCGTCGAAGGCGACGACCCGGGCGAGCTCGCGTCGCGCGTCCGGGTCGGCGGGCACCAGGTCGGGCCGGGACGAGACCTGGCGCTGGTCGACCCCGGTGAGGTCGAGCGCGACGTAGCTCATGCCGCCACCACCCGGACCACGGGCGGCGGCGACCAGCGTGCGGCGTCCTCGGGCCAGTAGAGCCGCAGCATCAGCCGGAACCTGCCCTCGGGGGCCGGCAGCCAGTTGCCGTGACCCGCGCCGGGCTCGGTCACCGACAGGTGGATGCGCAGTGCGCCGTCGGGGTCCCGGGTCAGACCCGGGGTGCGGTCACCGATCGCGTAGCGCCGGATCGGGTTCTCCACCAGCAGCCCCTCTCCGTGGTACATCGTGAGCGACCAGAAGGCCCGGGCCGGAGGCAGCCCGCCGGGTGGGAACTCCAGCAGGTACGGGCCGGCGCTCCCCTCGAGGGGGTTCCCGTCGGCGTCGGTCTCGCACACGGGGTAGAGCGCCTCGGCCGCGGGGTTCACGTAGATCTGCGCATGGGCGACCGCGGCCCGCAGGAGGAGGTCGTCGCCGAAGTCCGCACCGCGGTCGTTGACCGACCAGCCGTGCATCGTGCGCCCGAGGTGCCGCACCCGGCTGCGGACGGCGTCGTAGCCCGCGCGCAGCCCGGCCGCGACAGCGTCGAGGGTCGGCTCGTCGGCCGCCGGGCCGAGCTCGTCGATGGTCCGCGCCACCTCGTCCGGCACCTGCCCGGGGCCGAGGTCGGCGACGACGGCGGCGAGCGAGACCAGAAACGTCGCGGGGTCCAGGATCTCGTCCTGGCGCATCAGCCGTGCGAGCCGGCGATCGATGTCGCGAGGTGCCCCGCCCACGGCGCCGGGGGTGACCAGTGTGATCGCGTCCTGCAGGGCGTGGGCGGCGGCGACGTCGGTGGCATCGTGCGGGTCGACGCCGGTGCGGCCGACCACCATGACCCACCGCTCCGGCGTGCTCAGCCGCAGCACGCCGCCGTCCTCGGACACCGACCGCGGGCCGCGCCGGAGCCGGACCTCCGGCAGCTCCCGGCCGTGCGTCCGCCCGCTCACCACGAGGGGACTGCTCGTGTCGGCGCAGCCCACCTGGAGGCTGAGGTAGCGGTCGCCCGGGTCCGGCAGCGTCAGCGCGTACGCCCCTTCGTCGAGGTCCAGCCACGCCAGCGAGTAGAGCGTGTCGACGTTCGGGGCCACGCCCACTGCGAGGCTCGGATCGGCCAGGGCTCGCTGGTGGCCGAGCACCCCCGCCGGGGCACCGGCGGACGTCGCCGGCCGCCGTCCCTGCGGGTCGAGCGGCTGCGTGAGGTTGAGCCGCATCCGCTGCGCGAAGACGAGGGGATACGCCCAGGTCTGGAGCGCCGCGACGCGGTCGGCGAGGTCGGGCACGTCAGCCGGCGGAGCCCGGGGAGGCCAGCGCGCGCTCGCCACCCTCGGAGTAGACGTGGAGCGCCTCGGCGCGGAAGCTGATCAGCACCGGGCAGCCCTCGGTCGCGGTCCGCAGCCAGGAGCCATGCGTCGCCGAGTCAGCCTGGAGCCGGAACTCCTCGCCGTTGGCGCCGACGGTCACGTGGTACTGCCGCCCGCCGAACTCGGCCGCCAGCAGCTCGGCCTTGATCGCGACCGCGCCGGTCGGCACGGATTCGCTGTCGCGGTGCAGGCTGACGTCGTCCGGCCACAGCCGCGCGACCAGGGCCGGCGCGTCCGGCACGTCGCGCGCCACCAGGACGTCGACCCCGCCCTTGGTCTGCCAGCCGGCACCGGTCCGGCGCAGCTCGAGCCGGTTCGCCATGCCGATGAAGCCCGCGACGTAGTCGGTGGCCGGGCGCTGGAAGACGTCCTGCGGTGTGCCGAGCTGCTCGATGCGCCCCTCGCGCATGATCGCGAGCTTGTCGCCGAGCGCGAAGGCCTCGGACTGGTCGTGGGTGACGAAGACCGCGCCGAAGCCGAGGCTCTCGTGGAGGCGGTGGATCTCGGTGCGGACCTGGTCGCGCAGCCGGGCGTCGAGGTTGCTGAGCGGCTCGTCGAAGAGGACGAGGTCAGGGCGCGCGGCCAGGCCGCGGGCGACCGCGATCCGCTGCTGCTGGCCGCCGCTGAGCTGGGAGGGATACCGGTCGAGCAGGTGCTCGCAGTGGACCATCGCCGCCGCCTCCTCGACCCGTCCGGCCGCCAGCGCCTCCTTCATCCTGCGCACCTTCAGCGGGTACGCGATGTTCTTGCGCACCGTCATGTTCGGCCACAGCGCGTACGACTGGAAGACCATGCCGATGCGGCGCTTGTGCGCCGGCACGTTCACCCGGGCGGACGAGTCGAAAACCGGGTCGCCCTTGAACTCGATCCGGCCACGCTCCGGCGTCTCGAGCCCGGCCAGGCAGCGGAGCGTGGTCGTCTTGCCGCAGCCGCTGGGCCCGAGCAGGACGAGGAACTCGCCCTCCTCGATCTCGAGGTCGAGATCGTCGACGATGACGTTCGACCCGTAGGACTTGGTAAGGCCGGAGATTCGGAAACTGGCCATCGGTCGTGCACCTCGTTGGTTTCGGTGGGTGCGGTCGCGGCGCGACCGCGGAGTCGGTCAGAGGTTGTCGAGGACGTTGCGGCCGCCGATGATCATCGCCACGGCGACGCCGGCCGCCGTCACGGCCGACATCAGGATGGCCATGGCCGCGACCAGCGGGTACGAGCCGTTGCTCCACTGGTCGTACAGCAGCGTGCCCATCACCTGCGTGGTCGCGGAGCGCACCATCAGCGAGGCCGCGAACTCGTGGGTGAGCAGGATGAACATGAGCGCGACCGCCGAGAGGACGGTGGGCTTGAGCATCGGGAGGGTCACCCGCAGGCTCGTGGTCAGGGGGCTCGCGCCGCTCACCGCCGAGGCCTCGTCGTACGTGTTGCCCATCGAGATCAGCGCCGTCATCTGCATCCGCGTCGCGAACGGGATCATCAGGACGATGTAGACCAGGATGATCACCCACTTCGTCCCGTAGAGGATGAACGGCGGCTGCGTGTAGGTGAGCAGGAAGCCGACGCCGAAGATGACGGCCGGGATGCCGAGCGGCAGCGCGCTGATCACGTCGGCCAGCAGACGCACCAGCTTGAGGTGGCGGTGCCGCACCACGAGGGTCGCCGTGGCCAGGCCCACGGGGACGCAGACGGCGACGGCGGCGAGCGAGGTGACGACGCTCGTCGTCACCGACTCGACGACGCCGGGGGTGTCGAAGAGCTTCTGGTAGTTGTCGAGCGTGAGGAAGTCCCAGCTCAGGTTCTCGGACCAGAACGGGCTCAGCGAGACGATGACGACGCCCGCCAGCGGCAGCACCAGGGCGAAGAGCCCGTAGAGGGCGACCACGAAGGCGGCCCAGTAGGAGCGGCCACCCGTCGGTGCGAACGACTTGCCGCCGTGGGTCACGAACCGGGCCTGGTTGCCGAGCGCGAGGCGCTGGGCCAGGATCACCACGAGGCCGAGGATCACCAGCGGCGACGCCGCCGCGGCCGCCGCGGCGTAGTTCACCGGGGACTCCGCCGTGCGCCGGTACATCTCGGTGGTCAGCACCTTCATGCCCTCGTTCTGGCCGAGGAGCAGCGGGCCGGTGAACTGGCCCAGGCCGAGCAGCAGCGCGACGCCGCCGCCGTACACGAGCGAGGGGCGCAGCAGCGGCAGGACGACCTTGAAGAAGACGCCGATCTGGGAGGACCCGCTGGCCTGGGCGGCCTCGAGGTGCTCCGAGCCGATGTTCTGCATGCCCGCGCTGACGAAGAGGTAGACGAACGAGGTCAGGCCGAACCCGGTGATGATGATGATCCAGGTCGAGCTGTAGACGTTCACCGGCCCGGTGTCGAGGTGGTCCCACCACGGGAGCTGGCGCATCAGGGCGTTGAGGTAGCCCGGCCCGGGCGAGAGCAGGAAGGCCCAGCCGACGACGGTGGCCACGGAGGGCATCACGATCGGCAGCACGGGCACGATGCGCAGGAAGCCGACGCGGCGCGGCAGCCGGCTCGTCGCGAAGGCCAGCACGGTGCCCAGCACCATGGCGATCACGAGCGACGACAGCGCGAGCACGGTCGTCGTCCGCAGCGTCTCGCCGATGTCCGAGCGGCCGAACTGCGCGGAGTAGCCGGCCGCGCCGTTGTCGAAGGCGAGGGACTGCAGCCGCCACACAGGCAGCACGATCAGGTAGCCCAGGCCGAGGACGAGGGCGGCGTAGAGAGCGCGGGTCCGCCAGAGCTTCGCGTCGCCGCCGATGCGGGGAACTGCCCGGGTCATGGCCATGGGGATCACCTTCCGTGATCGTGGAGGGGCCCGCGGCGACGGGCGACGGGTGCGCCCGTCACCGCGGTGCTGTCTCGGTGGAGCCGTGGGTCAGCCGAGGAAGAGCTTCTCCCACTCCTTCTGGTACGACGCGACGGAGTCCGACGACAGCTCGTCGGGATCACCGAGCGGCACGTCCTGCGCGAGCAGGTCCGAGCCCGCGACCCCGGTGCCATCGACGTTCGGCAGGCAGGGGATGAAGTCGTGCGAGATCGCGGCCTGGCCCTCGGGCGTCACCAGGAAGTCGGCGAGGACCTGCGCGGCGTTGGGGTGCGGCGACGAGGAGAGGACGTGGCTGTACCACGGGACGCCGAAGGGCTTCTCCGGGACGATGAACTCGACCGGCGCGCCGTTCGCCTTCTCGGTCAGGATCGTGGTCCCGATGGTGGGCGACGCCCAGATCTCACCGGACGCGATGGCCTGGCCGATGGCGACCGCGCTGTCGTAGACCCGCGGCTTGCTCGAAGCGAGACGGTCGACGAAGTTCTCGCCGAAGTCGACGTTGATCTTGCGGTACATGTCGACGTACGTCGGGATGCCCGCCGGGTTGGTGACCCCGATCTTGCCGCCCTTGAGGTTGCTCGCAAGGAGGTCCTCGGGGGTCTTCAGCCCGTCCGGCAGCTTGGCGGTGTTCCAGGCCATGCCGAACACGGTGGCACTCGTGAGGAACCACTGGTCGTCGATGACGCTGTTCTCGCGGTCGTAGTCGGCGTTGTCGAACGACGGGCCGACGATCTTGGCGGAGTAGTCCGCGTCGAGGCTGCGGTCGATCCACCCGGCGTCCGTGGTCATGTGGACGTCGGCCGTGCCCCGCCCGGTCTGGTTCTCGATCTCGACCTTGGGGAGCAGGTCCGCGTCCGTGCCGCGGACATAGGTCAGCTTGATCTCCGGGTACTTCTTCTCGAACGCCTTCTTGAGGCGCTCCAGGTTGTCGGGAGCGACCGTGCCGTAGATGACGACTTCGCCCTCCTTGTCGGCCGCCTTCAGGATCTCGTCCCAGCTGCCCGCCACTTCTCCACCGCCCGAGTCGCTGCCGCAGCCGGCCAGCGCAGCAACGGAGAAGAGACCGCCAGCCAGCAGGGCGGCAAGTCGCTTCGTCTTCATGAACGTCTCCTAAGTCAGAGAACTGCTAAATTGAAGTTGGTTCAGTTGAACTCTATGACGGGGGTCACGCCCCGGCAAGAGCTTCGACCGGAAAATTTGAACTGACTTCAGTCGTCACGACGAGACAAGGAGATGCGACGTGGTGCACACCTTCCGGAGCCCGGGCGAGTTCGCACAGGCAGCGGGCCGCGAGCTGGGCACGGGCCCCTGGTTCCCCCTCGCGCAGCAGCGCATCGACGACTTCGCCGACGTCACCGAGGACTGGCAGTGGATCCACGTGGACGCCGAGCGGGCGGCGGCCAGCGACCTCGGGAGCACCATCGCCCACGGCTACCTCACACTGAGCCTGGTCCCGCGGCTCAGCGCGGGGATCTTCACGTTCGACGGCGTCGGGCGCGCGGTCAACTACGGCCTCGAGAAGGTGCGCTTCCCGGCGCCGGTCCGGCCCGGCGACCGGATCCGGGCCCATGCCACCCTGGTCGAGACCCGGCCCGCAGGCCCCGGCGGCACGGGCGTCCTCGGCCGGGTCCGCTACACGATCGAGATCGACGGCGGCCCGCGGCCGGCCTGCGTCCTCGACGCCCTCATGCTCGTCCTGCCCTGACCGCAGCGCACCCGCGAACCTAGTTGAACTCACTTCAGTTTCCTGGGATGGTGGGCCTATGGATCGCTACTCCGACTCCCGCGTCCTCGTCACTGGCGCCACCGGCGGCCTCGGCGCCGAGATCTGCCGCCGACTCGCCGCCGAGGGCGCCCGGCTCGTGGTCGCCGACCTGCCCGGCACCGACCTGGGCGCCGTCCTCGGCGGCCTGCCCGGCACCGGGCACCTCCCCGTCGACCTCGACGTCAGCGACGAGGACGACTGGCGCACCGTCGTCGCCCGGGTCGAGGACGAGCTGGGCGGCCTCGAGGTCCTGGTCAACAACGCCGGCATCGGCAGCCTCAAGACGGTCGAGGACGAGGAGCGCGAGCACTGGGACCGGGTCCTCTCGGTCGACGCCACCGGCGTCTGGCTCGGCATGAAGCACGCCGGCCCGCTCATCGAGCGCTCCGGCGGCGGCGCCGTCGTCAACGTCGCCTCGATCCTCGGGAGCACCGGCGGACTGGGCAACAGCGTCGCCTACCACGCCGCGAAGGGCGCGGTGCGCACGATCACCAAGAACGCGGCCCTGCACTGGGCCACGCGCGGCGTGCGGGTCAACTCGCTCCACCCCGGGTTCATCGAGACCCCGCAGCTCCTCGAGCGCTACGCCGGCACGGAGCGGCACCAGGCCATGCTGGCCAACACCCCGATGGGACGTCTCGGCCGGCCCGAGGAGATCGCCGGCGTCGTGGCCTTCCTGGGCAGCGCGGACGCCGGGTACCTCACCGGCACCGAGGTCTACGCCGACGGGGGCTGGACGGCTCGCTGACGCCGTCCGGGCGCCTCGGGCGCCCGGGCGCCCGGCAGTTTCACCGCCTAGGCCGTGAAACTGCCGCCGACCGCGACCAGCCTCAGCCCTCGGCGACCATCACCCGTTCGTCCCCACCCACAATGATGCTGCGCCCGCCCATCGCGCCCACGTGCGCGACGGCGCGCTTCCACTCGTCGCTGGCGAGGGCCGCGTCAAGGGCCTCCTTGCTGTCGAAGCTGAGCACGGACATGCCGTCCCAGCCGGCGGAGCGGTGCTCGTCCATGGCCTCCAGCACCTCGGTGTGCAGCCACCGGCGCAGGCCCGGGAGGGGGTAGGTGACGTCGGCGTGCTCGCCGCGCCACCAGGTGATGAACTGCTCGTGGGTCCAGCCGGAGGGCTTGGACGCGAGGACGATGAGGTTGTACATCGTTGCTCCTGATCTGAATTCGGTTCTAGAGACGGACGCGCGACGAGCCGGCGCGAGCGGTGCCCGCGCCGGTCGCAGGTCTCAGTGGGCCAGGCGCACGCAGGCCGCGACGACCTGCTCGGAGATCTCGGCGAGGGTGTGGGCGCCCTTGGGGCGGTACCAGCGCCAGACGCTGTTGATCATGCCCAGCATCAGGCGGGCGAGGACGACCTCGTCGTGGCGGGCGAACACCTCGGCGTCCATGCCCGCCTTGAGCAGGGCGGCCCACTCGTGCTCGATCTCGCGGACCAGCTCGCGGGCCCGCTCGCGCTCGGCCTCCTCGCGCTTCGAGGAGCGCTCGCCGACGAGGAGGTCCTGGTGGCTCATCAGGATCCGCTCCTGGAGCGCCTCGCGGGGCGTGACGTCGAAGGCCGCGGCGACCGCGACCCGGATCTGCTCGTCGGGGTCGCTCACCTCGGCAGTGACGGCGCGGGTGCGCTCGAGCGAGCGCTCGAGCTCGTTGCTCATGATGGTGAGCAGGCAGTGCACCTTGGACTCGAAGTAGTGGTAGAGCGCGGTCTGCCCGATCCCGACCTCGTCGGCGATGGTGGCCCACTTGGTGTGCTCGAAGCCCACGCCGCCGAAGTTGTCGATGGCCGCGTCGAGGATCATCCGGCGCTTCGAGCGCGGGCCCTCGGTCCGGGTCTGCTCGTCAACTGTCATGGAAGCCGTCCTAGTCGCCAAGTGAATTCAGATCAGGGTACCGCCGGACCGGCCGTTGTCCCGGCTGGCGCGGCGATCCCGGCGGCGGCGAGGGACGAGGCGAGGGAGATCGCGCCGGAGCGGTCCAGCTTGCCCACCCGGTTCTGCGGGAGGTGCGCGACGTCGTAGACGAACTCCGGCCACTTGAACTTGGGGAAGTCCGCCGCGGCCAGCTCCCGCCGCACGCCGTCGAGGTCGAGCGGCTCCCCGGACCAGACGACGAGGGCCGCCGCACGCTCGCCGAGCAGGTCGTCCGGCACCGGGACGATGCACACCTGGGCCACGCCCGGGATCGCGGCCACCGCCGCCTCGACCTCGTTGATGTCGAGGTTGCGGCCACCGCGGATGATGACCTGCTTCTCCCGGCCCAGGATGTTGATCGTGCCGTCGTCGTTGATCCGGGCCCGGTCGCCGGTCGGGAAGAACCCGTCGGCGGTCACCTCGGGCGGGACCGGGACGCCGTCGCGGGCGTAACCGACGAAGAGCGAGGGACCGCGGACCTGGGCGTTGCCGACCTCGCCGTCGGGCAGCGGAGCGCCGTCCGCGCCGACGATCCTGACCAGCGTGCCGGGGAAGGGGCGGCCGTCGCGCCCGAGCCGCACGTCGGCGTCCTCGGCCGGCAGCGGCGTCGTGTGACCGAGGCACTCGGACATGCCGAACACCCGGAGGAAGCGGGTGCCCAGGTGCCGCTCGGCCCGCTCGAGGGCGGTCGCGTTCATCGGTCCACCGCCGACGGTCATCGCGCGGAGCGAGGTGAGCGCCCCGTCCGAGCCCGGCACCAGGGAGAGCTGCAGGGCCATCGTCGGCACGAGCATGGTCCAGGCGACCTTCTCGTCGCGGAGCAGCGCGACCGCGTCCTCGGGGCTCCAGCGGTCGAGGCAGACCATCGGGCTGCCGAGCATCGCCGGGAGGTGCAGGCCGAAGCAGAAGGCCGCGACGCTCGACAGCGGCACGAGCGCGCCGACCGGGTCGCCCGGCTCCAGGCCGACCGCGTCGATCGTGGCCTGCCCGGCGTAGCGCAGCGCCTCCTCGGACTGGACGACGCACTTGGGCCGGCCGGTCGAGCCCGACGTCATCGCGATCGCCACGCCTCCGCGCCACCGCTCGACGCCTCGCGTGCGGCGCGAGGCCGCCGCGCGGACCGACCAGCCGGGGAAGGCCTCCCCCACCACCGGCAGCTCGCCGTCGTCGACCTGCCAGGTGGCGATCGCCTGGGGCGAGGCGATGACGGCGTCGGGCTGGATGTCCTCGAGCGCGAGGTCGTACTCCGACTTGGCCGCATGACCGCTGATCACCGCGATCAGCCCGCCGCGCAGGCCCACCGCGATCGCCGCCGCGAGCGTGCGCCAGGTGTTGTCGGCCTGCACGAGCACGGTGGGTGCTCCGGTGAGCGAGCGGTCGAGCAGGTCGGCGATCTCCCCGGCCTGCGCGACGACCCGGCCCAGCGTGTGGACGCCGTCGGCGTCGATCACCGCCACGTCGTCCGCGTGGTGCTCGGCCCGCTCGACCAGCTCCTGTGCCAGCTGCCTCATGCGATGGTCTCCTCCAGCTCGATGGTGCTCATGCCCGCGACGAGACGACGGCCCGGCCCTGGACCAGCCCCTGCCGGAGCCGGTCGTAGGCGGTCATCGCCTCCGCGAGGGTGTAGGTCTCGGTGCGGGCGTGGACGCCGCCCGTGCGGGCCAGCGCGACGACGTCGGCGAGGTCCTGGTGGGGACCCCAGAACGGCGCCACGAACCCCCACCCGCGGGGGAGGTCGCCGCCCTTCGCCACCGTGAGGCGTCCTCCGGCCGACCCGACGACGCTGACCCGGCCGCCCGGCGCGAGGATCCGCGCGGCAGCGTCGATCGTCTCCTGCGCACCGACGAAGTCGAGGACCACGTCGGCACCGGAGCCGTGATGGCCCCCTTCGAGCCACTCCGCGGCGTCGGCGGTGGACGCGACCACCGCGTCGGCGCCGAGCCGCAGCCCAAGGGCGCGGGCCTCGGCACGCGGGTCGACGCCCACGACGCAGACCGGCTCCTGACGGGCGAGCAGCTGCAGCGCGAGGTGGCCCAGGCCGCCGATCCCGATCACCACGACGGTCGCGCCGCGCAGGTCGGTCCCGGCGGCGCGCAGCGCGTGCTGCGCCGTCAGGCCGGCGTCGGTGAGCGGTGCGAGCGCGACCGGGTCGGCGTCGTCCGCCGGCACGAGGTGGCGGGCGGCGGGGACCAGCAGGTAGTCGGCCAGCCCGCCGTCGTACCCGATGCCGTTGCCGATCGGACCGGTCAGCTCGGAGCAGTAGTTGTCGCGCCCGCGCCGGCACTGCCGGCACCGGCCGCAGGACCAGACGCCGTGCACGGCGACCCGTCGTCCGAGCCACGGCTGGCGGACGGCGTCGCCGGCCGCGACGACGGTGCCGACCACCTCGTGGCCGAGCGTGAACGGAAGCTCGTAGGGCAGCTGACCCGGTGCAGCGTCCATGATGTGCAGGTCCGAGTGGCACAGCCCGGCCGCCTCGACGCGGAGCAGCAGCTGCTCGCCCGAGGGGACCGGTACCGGCACCTCGACGAGCTCGGGCGCCTCACCCCAGGTGTGCAGGCGCCAGGCTCGCATGGTGTCAGGCAGGGTCATCGGGCCGTCCACCCTCCATCGACGGCGACGACCTGTCCGGTGACATAGCTCGCCGCGTCCGAGGCGAGGAAGAGCAGAGCACCGTCGACCTCACCGGCCCGGCCGCCGCGGCCCAGCATGGTGTTGCGCCGCACCCAGCCGGCCGACTTCTCGTTGCTGAAGAGGCCGTCGGTCATCTCGGTGTCGAACCAGCCGGGCACGAGCGCGTTGACCCGGATCCCACGCCGGCCCCACTGGCCGGCGAGCTCGCGGGTCACACCGATGACCGCGGCCTTCGACGCGGCGTACCCGGCGCCCCCGATGGGAGCTGTCGACACCAGGCCGACCACGGAGGAGATGTTGATGATCGACGCGCCGCGGTCCTCGGGCAGCGTGCGGGCCACCTCGACGGCGAGGCGCACGCCGGCCGCGAGGTTCAGGGTGAGGATCGCGTCGAACTCCTCCGGCGTCTCGGTGAGCGCGTCGGGCGGACCGGGCATGCCCGCATTGTTCACCAGCACGTCGACCCCGCCGTTGATGGCCGTGGCGGTGGCCACGAGCCGGGCCCGGTCGTCGGGGTCGGTCACGTCGCACTCCACCGGCACCAGGCCGGGGATCTCGGCAGCCAGGGCCTCGAGCCGATCGACCCGTCGCGCGGCGGCGACGACCGTCGCCCCGGCGGCACCGAGGGTCCGGGCGAAGCCGTCGCCCAGACCGGACGACGCGCCGGTCACGATCGCGACCCGGCCGGTCAGGTCGAACAGCGCGGGCCCGGATCCGGCCATCAGTAGACCGCCGTCCGGCCGCCGTCCACCGGGATGAGCGCGCCGGTCGTGTAGCCCGCGACGTCGGAGGCGAGGTGCACGACCATCCCGGCGAGCTCCTTCGGGTCGCCGAGGCGCTCGGCGGGCAGCCGGTCGGTGACGAGCTCGAGGAACTCGTCGTCCCAGTCACCGGCCATGTCGGTGGCGAAGGCGCCGGGCATCACGCAGTTGACGCGCACGTGCGGGGCGTACTCCTGGGCGAAGGCCCGGGTGAGCGCGTTCAAGCCGTTCTTGGACGCGGCGTACGTCGCCTCCGGAGGGCTCGGCCGCTCGGCGCCGATGCTCGAGATGTTGATGATCGAGCCCCCGCCGGCGGCGACCATGTGGGCACCGGCCACCGCCATCAGCCGGAAGGGCCCCTTGAGGTTGACGTCGATCGTCTTGTCGAAGAGCGACTCGGTGACGTCCTTCGCCGAGGGTGCGAGCGGCGCGATGCCGGCGTTGTTGACCAGGACGTCGATCCGCCCGTGCTCCGCGACGATCGCGTCGACCGCGGGCTCGATCGCGTCCCAGTCGCCGACGTGGAGCGGCAGGGGGTGGGCCTTCACGCCAGCGCTCGCGGTGATCTCGGCCGCGACCCGCTCACAGGCATCGGCCTTGCGGCTGGACACGACCACGGTCGCCCCCTCCGCGGCCATGGCTTCGGCGATCGCGCGGCCCAGGCCGCGGGTGGCCCCGGTGACGAGCGCGACCTTCCCGTCGAGGACGCCGGTCACGAGCGCGCCTCCTTCGGTGCCGCGTGCTTCTTGAGCTCGCGCAACGCGATGCTCCGCAGGTGGACCTCGGTGGGGCCGTCGGCGACCTGCAACGCGCGGGTCAGCGCGTAGAGGCGGGCGAGGACGGTGTCGTCGCTGACGCCGGCCGCACCCCAGGTCTGGACAGCGCGGTCGACGACGTTGTGGGCGACCTCCATCGCGGCGACCTTGATGGCGGCGACCTCCGTCCGCGCGGACGCGTTGCCGGTCGTGTCCATCAGCCAGGCTGCCTTGAACGTATAGAGGCGGATCTGGTCGATCTCCATCCGGCTCCGGCCGATCCACTCGCGGACGACACCCTGGTCGGCGAGCGGTCCGCCGAAGGCCTCGCGGCTCGCGGCCCGCTGGCACATCAGGTCGAGGGCCCGCTCGGCCATCCCGATCGCGCGCATGGCGTAGTGCATGCGGCCCGGTCCGAGCCGGCCCTGGGCGATGGCGAAGCCGTCGCCCTCCTCGCCGAGCATGTTCTCGACGGGCACCCGGACGTCGGTGAAGGTGACCTCGCCGTGGCCGAGCCGGTCGTGGTAGCCGAACATCGGGAGGTCGCGGACCACCTCGACGCCCGCGGCATCGGCCGGGACCAGGATCATGCTCTGCTGCCGGTAGGTCGAGGCCTCGGGGTCGGACTTGCCCATGAAGATGATCAGCTTGCAGTCCGGGTCGAGGACGCCGGAGGTGTACCACTTGCGGCCGTTGACGACGTAGTGGTCGCCGTCGCGGCGGATCGTCGAAGTGATGTTGCGCGCGTCGGAGCTCGCGACCGCGGGCTCGGTCATCGCGAAGGCGGAGCGGATCTCGCAGGCCAGCAGCGGGTCCAGCCACTCCTTCTGCTGCTGCTCGGTGCCGTACATGGCGAGGATCTCCATGTTGCCGGTGTCGGGCGCCGAGCAGTTGATCGCCTCGTTGCCGATGATCGAGCGGCCGACGATCTCGGCGAGCGGCGCGTACTCCAGGTTGGTGAGTCCGGCACCGCGGTCGCCGTGCGTCATGAAGAGGTTCCACAGCCCCTGCTCGCGGGCGATCCGCTGCAGGTCGCGCATCACCTGCGGCTGCTCGTGCGGGTTGTCGTTCGCGGCGACCTGCGCGTCGTAGACCGGCTCGGCGGGATACACGTGCTCGGTCATGAACGACTCGAGCCGGGCGGCCAGGTCGGCGGTACGGGCGGTGGGTGCGAAGTCCACGGATTGCCTCTCGCGTCGTTGCGGTGGGATGGGACGGCTCAGCCGAGCCGGTCGGTGCCGGTCTCGATGAGCCGCTGGATGGTGGCGGGCAGCTTCTCCTGGTCCGGGTCGTGGTGCCGGCCCTCGCGGTGACGACGCAGGTTGTGGCCCATGATCGCCGCCATCTTGAAGCGGCCCAGGGCGTCGAACCAGGTCAGGTCGCGCGGGACCGGCCCGTCCCCGGCGTACCGGGCGACGAGCTCGTCGGCGTCCGGCAGACCGGGGACCTCACGGCCCACGCCCGGGAAGTTCGCCCCGTCGGCGAAGACGAGGAACCAGCCGAGCTCGACCCGCGGGTCGCCCGGGCTCCAGATCTCCCAGTCGATGAGCGCTGCGGGCTCGGTGCCGACCGACAGGATGTTGCCCAGCCGGTAGTCGCCGTGGACCAGCACCGGCGCCACGGCCTCGGGGACCGCACCCCGCAGCAGTGCCTCGAGACGGGCCGCGCCCGGCACGAGCTCCGGCGGGACGGCGCCCATCGTGCACGACCAGCGTGCGAGCTCGTCGGCGGGTGAGAGCGGGTCGCCGTCGACCGGCAGCCGGTCGAGCGGGACGCCGTGCAGGCGCGGCAGGATCTCGGCCGCTCGCAGCATCCGGGCGGCGGCGAGCACCGGCTCCAGGGCAGGGTCGTCGAGCACGGGCTCGAGCGACTCCCCCGCGACCAGCTCCATGGCGAACCAGCCCGGCTCCACCGCGTCGGTCGCGCGGATCCGTGGCACCGGGACGTCGGTGCCCGCCAGCGCGGCCATGATCCGTGCCTGGCGCAGCATGTCGTGGCGACCGATCGCGCGCTGGCCGGGCGGGACCGCCTTGACGACGAACCACTGCTCGCCGAGGGCGATCTTGTAGGTCAGCCCGGAGTGTCCGCCGAGCATCGGCTCGAGGGTCGTCGGCTCGCCGTCGACACCGTTGGCCCGGAGCCCGGCGACGACGCGTTCCTGGAGGTCCACGGTGGTCATCAGCGCGGCTCCCGGGGCAGGCCGAGCACCCGCTCGGCGAGGATGTTGTGCTGGATCTCGTCGGTCCCGCCGGCGATCCGGTAGCCCGGTGCGCCGAGGACGTGCTCGGTCCAGGCCCAGGTGCCCCAGCGCTCGCCCTGCACGGTGAGCTCGGGACCGAGCAGCAGCCGGGCGACCTCGGAGGTGCGCGCCATCGTGTCGGTGGCGAGCAGCTTGCCCACCGACGCCTCCGGGCCGGGGTCCGCGCCCGCGACGACGGCGGCGGCGACGCGCATGCCGGTCAGCCGCTGGACGTAGCTGCGGGTGACGAGGTCGGCGACCGCGTCCCGCTCGATCTCGGTGAGCGGCCGGCCCAGGTTGCGGGCGAGCTCGACGGCCTGGTCGGCGTTCTCGAGCCCGAGGTTGCCCGAGTCCAGGCGCTCGGAGGCGAGCACCGTCAGCGCGACCTTCCAGCCCTGGCCCTCGGGGCCGAGCCGGTGGGCGTCGTCGAGGTGGACGTCGTCGAGGTAGACCTCGTTGAACGAGCTGCCGCCGGTCATCTGCCGGATGGGGCGCACCGAGACGCCCGGCGCGTCCATCGGCACGATGAAGGCGGTCAGGCCGGCGTGCTTCGCGCTCGCCGGGTCGGTGCGCGTGATGGCGACGCCGTAGTCGGCGACGCGCGCACCCGAGGTCCACACCTTGTGCCCGTCGAGCCGCCAGCCGTCGCCGTCGCGCGCGGCGCGGGTGCGCACCGCTGCGAGGTCGGAGCCGGCCTCGGTCTCGGAGAACAACTGGCACGCGATCACGTCGGTCCGCAGCATCGCCCGGACGTACGTCGACCGCTGCTCGTCGGTCCCCCACTGCGCGATCGTCGGCGCGATCAGCTGCTGGGTCACCGGGAACATCTCGGTGCGCCGCGGGACGTCGTACCCGGCCTCGGCACGCCGGAACGCCAGCAGGTACGACGCGGGGAGGTTCCGCCCGCCGTACTCGGGGGCCCAGGTGATCGCGCCGAACCCGGCGTCGTACTTGGCCTGCTCGTAGGCGCGGATGCGGTCGGTCTCGGCGCGCTCCTCGTCGGCGGTCCAGTTCTCGAAGACGGCGACGGCGTCGCTCCCCTCGCCCCAGGCGCGCTGGGTGCTGGGCGCGGCCACCGACGACAGCCAGGCGTGGGCGTCGGCGACGAAGGCGTCGAGGTCGGGGGTGCTCATCTCAGGCCTCCAGGACCGCGCACGCGCTGATGCCGGGTGCGCCGTACACGTGGGTGAAACCGAGGCGCGGGTTGCCGGGCACCTGGCGGGCGCCCGCCTCGCCCCGGAGCTGGGTCACGATCTCGTGGACCTGGCGCAGGCCCGAGGCGCCGATGGGCTCGCCGTTGGCGATGCAGCCGCCGTCGGTGTTGACCGGGAGCCGGCCGCCGATCTCGGTGGCGCCCTCGGCGATCCACTTCTCCTGCTCGCCGTGCGCGCAGAAGCCGGTCTCGGCCAGGTGCATGAGCTCGGCACCGCTCTCGGTGTCCTGCAGCTGGGCGACGTCGATGTCGGCGGGCGCGACGCCCGCCATCTCGAACGCGGCCCGGGCCGCGACCGTGCTGACGCTCGTCGGCGTGCCCTCGCCCTGGATCGCGGGGCTGAACACCTCGAAGGTGCCGAAGGCCCGGGTGCGCGGGGCGACCGCGAGCAGCTTGACCGCTCGGGCGCCAAGCCGCTTCGCCACGGCCGGCGTCGCGACGACGACGGCCGCGCCGCCCTCGCCCGGCGAGCAGAACATGTACTGGGTGAGGGGGTCGTTGACCATCGCGGCCCCGGCGACCTGCTCCTCGGTCATCGGCTCGCGGCGCCAGGCGTTGGGGTTGAGCGCGCCGTTGCGGTAGGCCTTCGCGGCGATCGTGGCGAGCAGACTCGCGGGCAGGTCGTGCTCGCGCAGGTAGCGGGCGATCTTCACCGCGAAGAACTGCGTGGTCACCATCAGGCCGGCCTCGCCGTAGCCGACAGGCAGGCCCCAGTCCTCGGGCCGCGGGTCGAAGGCGCCGCGCGGGTGCTTGTCGAATCCGACGGCGAGCGCGATCTCCGCAGCGCCGGAGCGGATCGCGTTGACGGCCGCGACCAGGGCGCTGCCGCCCGTGGCACAGCCGTTCTTGACGTTGGTGAACGGGATGCCGGTCAGGCCCAGCTCGGCGACGAGGGTGTCGGCGAGCCCGGCGCCGTCGCTGCCGCCGAAGGCGACCTGGACGTCGGGCCAGGTGAGGCCCGCATCCGCCAGCGCGGCGTGGATCGCCTGGACGGCCATCTCCCTGCCGGAGACCCCGGGCTGGCGGCCGAACCGCGACAGCCCCGCACCGATGATCGAGACGTCGCCGCCGCTCATCGGCCCGCCTCCTGGTGCTGCCGGGTGGCGAACCGCGGCACCGGCTCGGTCGCCACCAGGGTGACCACCGCGCCGGTCAGCTCGGCCGGGTCGTCGATGTCGATCGCGTCGAGGACGGCCTCGACGCGCACGCCGTCGGGGAGCTCGACGTACCCCACGGCGAAGGGCGCGAAGCCCCCCGCCGGGGGGACGTACGGAGGAGACTTGGGCGCGAACCGCTGGACCGTGTGGGCCCAGACGGTGCCGCGCCGCGCCAGGTCGAGGGGGGACAGCGCCGTCCCCCCGCACCGCTGGCAGCCCGCCGCCTCGGGGAAGGCGACGTTGCCGCAGTCCGCACAGCGGCTGCCCCTCAGCACGGGTGCCTCGGGCACGGTCGTCTCGACGGTCATGGCTCAGCTCTCCTCGTAGATTCCAGCGCGGCGGGCGGGTGTCAGGTCAGCGACCGACCCACTTGGGCTCGCGCTTCTGGAGGAAGGCCTGGACACCCTCCTTGCCGTCCTCGGACTGCAGCGCGTTGCCGACGGCGAGGTGCTCCATGATCATGAGCGACTTCACGTCGGCGTCGAGGCCCTGGTTGATGGCCATCTTCGTCAGCTTCATCATGAAGGGGGACTTGTCGGTGAGGGTGCCGATGAAGTCCTCGACGCGCTGGTCGAGCTCGTCGGCGGGCGCCGAGTCGTTGATCAGGTCGAAGTCCTTGGCCTCCTGGCCCGACAGGAGCTTGCCGGTGAGCATGAGCTCCTTGGTCTTGCGCAGGCCGATCATCCGCGGCAGGCGGTAGATCGGGCCGGCGCCCCCGAAGAGCGCGCGCCGGATGTGGAAGTCGCCGATCTTGGCGTCGTCCGAGGCGATCGCGAAGTCGCACGAGATCATCAGCTCGAAGCCACCGGCGGTGACGTAGCCCTCGAGGACCGCGATCGACGGGGTGTTCATCGAATAGAGCCGGTCGCAGACCTGGGCGCTGAGCACCGCGACGTCCATGGCGGTGGTGGTGCCGATGAAGTCGGAGAGCAGCTCGTCGAGGTCGAAGCCGGAGCAGAACTGGTTCTGCACGCCCCGCAGGACGAGCACCTTCAGGTCGGGGTCGGCGTCGACCTCCTTGATGATCTCGTCGAGCCGGTGCAGCAGCTCCACCGTGACGGCGTTCATCTTGTGGGGTCGGTTGAGCCACACCCGCGCGACGTCGCCGTCCTTCTCGAGAAGAACGTGGTCCGTGTCCACCATCGTGGTAGTCCTTTCAGAGCCGAACTGGATTCAGTTTAGTTTGAACTGAGTTCAGTGCGGTGTCAAGGGAGTCCTCAGATCTCCGCACCGAGCCGGTAGCCCTCGGCGATCGCGTGGCTGATCCGGCGCGGCGTGAGGCAGTCGCCGATCACGCTGAGCGGGGCCTGGCCGGGGCCTGCGTCCACCGCGTCGCGGACGCCGTCGAGCAGGACCGGGACCCGCGGCGCGTGCCACACGACCAGTGCGGGCGCGAGCTCGTGGCCGGCGCCGCCGAAGGCGCTGCGCAGGGTCGGCGGCGCGTCCGGCGCCAGCACCACCCGGTGCCCGACGACGAGCTCGACGCCGGCGGCGGCGAGGCGGCCGAGCAGCGGCCCGGCACTCTCGGCCGGCACCCGTGGCGCCAGCGCGGTCAGCGCCGTCACGAGCTGGACGGACCAGCCGCTCCGGGCGAGCGCCTCGGCGGCGCTGTACGCCGGCCAGAAGCCGTCGGCCTCGTCGTAGACGACGGCCTGCCGCCCGACACCCTCCGGCACCCGGCCCAGCAGCACGTCGTCGACGCCGACCATCGAGGATCCCGGCGGCGCCGCCGGCAGCGCGGGCGGCCGCGAGCCCGTCGCCACCACGACGTTGTCGGCCAGTGAGCGGATCTCGGCGAGGTCGTCGGCGTCGATCGCAGCACCCAGGTTGACCTCGACGGGGAGCCGCCGCAGCTCGCGCCCGAGGTAGTCGACGGCGTCGATGAGGGTGGCCCGGTGCGGCGACGCCGCCGCGACCCGGACGGTGCCACCCAGCTGCGGCTCGGCCTCGAAGAGAGTGACCGCGTGGCCGCGGCCCGCGGCCACCCGGGCGGTCTCCAGGCCGGCCGGACCACCGCCGATCACGTAGACCTGCTTCGGGCGCGCGACCGCGACGCCGTACCCGGGGTGCCGGCCGCGGCCGATCTCGGCGTTGACCGCGCAGTGCAGGTGGGGGTCGAAGGCGCGGCAGTCCTGGTTGATGCCGAGGCAGCCGCGGATCTCGTCGAGCCGGCCGGTCGCCGACTTCACCGGCAGCTCGGGATCGGCGATCAGGGCGCGGGCCATGCCGACCAGGTCGGCGTGACCCGACCGGACGATGTGGTCCGCCGTTCCGACGTCGCGGATCCGCTGCCCGACGAGCGTCGGCAGCCCCGTGGCCGCGCGCACCCGCGCTGCCGACGGGACGGCGACCGCGTCGGGGTTGCTCGCGTCCTTGACGTACTTGCCGCGGGTGCCGTGGGTGATGCTGAAGTAGTCGACCCCTCGCCCGGCGAGGTCCTCGGCGATCCGCACGCAGTCGTCGATCCCCATCCCGCCGGGGACCTCCTCCTCGCCGCTGAGCCGGACGCCGAGCACGAAGTCGTCGGGCGCGACCGACCGCATCGCCTCGATGACCAGGTGCGCGAAGTGCATCCGGCGGTCGAAGGATCCGCCGAAGGCGTCGGTGCGGCGGTTGGTCTGCGGCGAGAGGAACTGCGCCACCAGGTAGCCGTGGGCGGCATGGATCTCCACGCCGTCGAGGCCGGCCTTGACCAGGTTCTCGGTCGAGACCCGCCATCCCTCGACGATGTCGTCGATCTCGCGGACCGTCAGCTCGTGGGGCGGATAGGCGTCGCGCGGCGTCTTGAGGGGCGAGGGCGCCATCGGTGGCTGGTCGGACTCACCCCCGATGAACTCGCGGCCGAGGTGGACGAGCTGCCCGATGAACTTCGCGCCGTGGCGGTGGATGACCTCGACCTTGTCGCGCAGCGCGGGCACCACGTCGTCCTGGTAGGCCTCGACCAGCTTGCGCGAGCGCAGCGTCGTCGTCGGATGGACGACGATCGCGCCGCCGACGATCATCCCGACGCCGCCTGCGGCGAGTCGCTCGAAGTGCTCGACGTCCCCGTGGGTCGGGATGCCCTGCTCGACCATGCTCGTGCCCGCCGGCAGCGCGACGAGCCGGTTGCGCACCGTCATCGACCCGATCGTGAACGGCGAGAAGGCGTGCGGGAAGGCGTCGTGGCCGCTCACGAGACCGTGAACCTTCCGCCGTTGCTCAGCAGCACCGCACCGACGACATTGCCGGCGCCGGGCGAGGCGAGGTAGCAGATGTTGTCGGCGAGCTCCTCCGCGCTGGCGTAGCCGACGGCGCCCGTCGCCTCCATCGCCGCCCGCACCGAGGACGGCGTGCGCCCGGCCATGGGGGTGTCGACCGGGCCGGGCGCCACCGTGTTGACACGGACGCCGAAGGCGATCGCCTCCTTGGCCACCGACTGCGACAGCGCGTGCACCGCCGCCTTGGACGCCGCGTAGTGCGGATAGCCGACCAGGGTGTCGAACGACGCCGACGACCCGACGGTGACGATCGCGCCGCCGCCCTGCTCCCGCATCGCCCGGACCGCGGCCCGCAGCACGTGGAAGGTGCCGTCGAGGTTGATCGCCAGGACCCGGCGCCAGCCCTCGTCGGTGAGCCGCGAGATCACGTCGACCGGCTCGCCCGACTCGCGCGCCTCCTGGATCCAGCCCTTCGCGACCGGGTCGTCGACGCCGGCCGTGTGCACGACGACGTCGATGCTGCCGGACTCCGCGACGACCGCCGCCACGAGCGCGTCCACCGCGGCCGCATCGGTGACGTCGACCGCGTGCGCCCTCCCGCCGACCGACGCGGCGACCTGCTCGGCGTTGGGCGCGACCACGTCGGCGACGTGAACGTGCGCGCCCTCGGCCGCCAGGCGCCGGACGACAGCCGCACCGATGCCTGAGCCGCCTCCCGTCACGAGCGCGGTGCGCCCGGCGAACCGGCGCATCCCGTCGGTCTGGTCGTTCATGTGTGCCTCCTCCGCCGGCGTGGTGCCGGCCTGTCGTGGGACTCCTCGGGCCGCGCCAGGATCAGCGTCGGACCGGTGGACCTGGTGGTGGTGGAACGGACGGCGTCCCGTAGGCGGGACTCGGGGACGGTGAGCCGCGACGTCTCCTGCTCGAGCAGGAGGACCCGGTCGCGGACGACGTACGTCTCGACCCAGGTGCCGGGGTGCTGGGGGTGTGGCGCGAGCGTCCAGGAGCGGGCGCCGGTGCGCAGGCGCGAGAGCCGGAGGGCGTCCATCGCACGCCGGAAGGACTCTGCGGCGGTGGCGCTGACGACGTACTCGTAGCGGACGAGCAGGGCGCCCTCACCGGCGTCGCGTACGAGCGCGGCCACGGCGGGGTCGGGCGTCGTCGGCAGGGGTTCGATGCCGGCGCTGGAGCGCATCCCCACGACGAGCAGCCCGACGGAGTAGCCCGCGAGCACCCCGGCCGCGACCACGAGGGCGGGGCCGACCCCGAGGAGGTCGGCGACGGCGCCCCAGAGCAGGGCGCCGAGGGCCTGGGTCCCCTGGAAGAGCATGAGCAGCAGCGCGACGACCCGCGGCCGCACCCAGTCCGGGAGCGCCTGGTGGGCGAGCATCATCCAGGTGCTCTGCACGGCGACCCAACCCACGCCGCCGAGCACGAGGAACGGCACGAGCACCCCGATCTCGCCGACCAGGCCGAGCGCCGCGAGCGTCAGGGCATAGCCACCGGAGAGCACGGCGACGAACAGGTGCACGCTGACCCGGGCCCGGATCCGCCCGAGCGTGAGCGCGGCCGCGACCGAGCCCCCGCCGATCACGGCCATGGTCGCGCCGAAGCCGGCGGAGCCCAGGCCCAGCCGGTCGTGCACGGCCAGCGACACGAGCGCCCACAACGCGCTGGCGGGCAGGCCGAACAGGATCATCCGCACGAGGAGCCCCCGCGTCCACGGGGAGTGCCGGACGAACCAGAGGGCGCCGCACACCGCTGCCAGGACCGACTCGGTCCGCCCCGGCCGCGCGGTCGTCGGGGTGCCGGCGAGGAGGAGCAGTCCGACGCACACGATGAAGGTCACGGAGATCCCGGCGAAGAGCTGCAGCGGACCGGAGAGACCGAGCGCGATGCCCGCGACCAGGGGCCCGACAGCGCGCGCCAGGTTGAACACCGCCCCGTCGAGCAGCACGGCCGCCGGGACGAGTGGCCGCTCGACCAGCTCCGGCAGCATCGACTGCCAGGCGACGCCCACCACGACGAGCGCGGCTCCGACGACGAGCACCGTGAGCAGCAGCGGCACGGCACCATCGGCATCGGTCGCGATCAGGCCGGCCGCCGTCGCCGCGGCGAGAGCCGAGGCGAGCGCGGCGCGTACCAGGAGCCGCTCGCGCGCGGCATGGCTGACCACGACGCCGACCGGCAGGGCGAGCAGCAGGAAGGGCACCGCCATCGCGGCGGGCGCCAGCGCGACGACCGTCGCCGACTCCCCGCGCTCGGTCAGCAGCCACTGGACGCCGACCACGTGGACCCAGACCGCGACCGCGTTCATCAGCTGCACGGCCAGCAGCAGACGGAAGGCCCGCACCCGGAGGGCGGCACCGACACCGCCCGCCTGGTCCGCCTCGTCCGCCGTACCGGTCCGCATCCGGGTACCACCCTTTGAACTGAAGTGAGTTTGGTTTAGGGTAACTCACATCACATCCGGAGCGAGAGGCGGACAGAGCGAGATGGTCGAGACGGTCGAGACGGACCTGCTGGTGATCGGCGGAGGGATGGCCGGCCTGACCGCGGCCGCGCGCGCGGCGCACGACGGCCTGCGGGTGGTCGTCGTCGAGGTCGGCGCCGACGTCGGCGGCTCGGCCCGCTTCGCCGGCTACGCCTGGACCGCTCCCTCGCACGAGGTGATGGACGCCGTGAACCCCCGCGGTGACGCGGCCCTGCGGCACGCGCTCGTCGACCGCTTCAGCGACGGCATCGACTGGATCCGCTCGGTCGGCGTCGAGGCGCAGGAGCCGGTGACGCTGCTCGGGTTCGGGCGCGGCCACCAGTTCGACACCAACCAGTACGTCGACCGGTGCCGCCAGCTCGTCCTCGCCGCCGGCGGCGAGGTCCGCCTGCGCACCGAGACCTCACGGCTGCTGACCGAGGACGGCCGGGTCGTCGGCGCGGCCGTCACCGGCCCGGACGGATCAGCGGAGGTCCGGGCCCGGTCGACCCTGCTCGCCACCGGCGGCCTCCAGGGCGACCCGGAGCTGCTCCGCACCCACGTCCACCCGCTCGCCGGCGACCTGCAGCTGCGGGCCAACCCGCACAGCGCGGGCACCGGGTACCGGCTGGCGACCGAGGTGGGCGCCGCGACCGGACCGGACGACGCCGGGTTCTACGGCCACCTCGTCCCGAGCGGCGTCGCGTTCGCCGACCCGTCCGACTTCGTCGACCTGTCGCTCTACTACAGCGAGCACGCCCTCCTCTTCAACCTCGCCAACGAGCGGTTCACCGACGAGACGCTCGGCGACCACCTCACGACGATGGCGCTGCTCGAGCAGCCGGAGGCCCGCGGCCTCCTCATCGCCGATGCGCGCGTGCACCGCGACTGGATCGTCGCGTCGTACGTCGAGGGCGCCGTCGCGCTCGACAAGTTCGCCATCGCGAACCGCCGCGGCGGCCGGGTCGGGCTCGCTGAGACGCTCGACGAGCTGGCCTACCTGCCCGAGGAGTGGGGCTACGACGGCGCTGCGATCAAGGCCGCCATCGACGCCTACCACCGGACGATCGCGGCCGGCGGGACGCCCGAGCCCGGCCGTCGCAACGACCCGTCACCGATCGACGAAGGACCTTGGTATGTCGTCGAGTGCGTGCCCGCGGTGACGTTCACCTTCCACGGCATCCGCATCGACGACCAGGCGCGGGTGCTCGGCACCGACGGCCGCCCGGTCCCCGGACTGCTCTGCGCCGGTTCCGACAGCGGCGGCCTCTACCACCGCGCCTACGCGGGCGGTCTCGCCCCGGCCCTGGTCTTCGGGCTCGCCGCCGCGGCGACGGCGGCATCCGCGCTCACCCGCTGACGGCGCCGGCAGCGGGGAGTCCGACGAGGTCGGCGATCCGCGCACGCTGGGTGCGGCTGGCGCCGAGCAGGCCCTCGTCGCCCAGCGCCCGGCGCAGGTAGTAGTGCGCGCGGTGCTCCCAGGTGAAGCCGATGCCACCGTGCAGCTGAACCGCCTCGTGCGCCGTCCGCACGACCGCGTCGGCTGCGACGGCCGCGGCGACCGCCACCGCGAGGACCGCGTCGGGCCCGCCCTCGTCGAGCGCGGCCAGCGCGTAGCGCGACGCGGAGCGGGCCCGCTCCCGGTCGACCAGCACGTCGGCGAGCCGGTGCTTGATCGCCTGGAAGGAGCCGATCGCGCGTCCGAACTGCTCACGCTGCGCGACGTAGGCAACCACCTGGTCGAGCAGCTCGCCGACGATGCCGCTGTGCTCGGCGGCCACCGCGGCGTCGGCGATCAGGCCGAGCCGGGCGACGACGTCGGCGCACCGCTCGGGGCCGACGACGACCCGCGCTGGCGCGCTGGCGAGCCGGAGGTCCGCCTGGCGCCGGGTCGGGTCGACCGTCGTGCGGTCGGTGATCTCGAGGTCCGCGGCCCGCACGGCGAGGAGCAACCGCCCCTCGGCGGTGGTCACATCGAGGACGACGACGTCCGCCGCCGCCCCCTGCAGCACCCGGGACCGCGCGCCGGACACCGTCCAGCCGCCGTCGGGCGCCTGCTCGGCCGTCAGCTCGTCGCCACCGGTGGACGTGACCACGACGAGCTCACCGGAGAGTGCGTCGGCCAGCAGGTCCGCGACCGCCGTGGGGTCGTCGGCCGCGGCGAGCGCCTGGCAGCCGAGCACCGCTGAGGCGAGCACCGGCTCGGGGAGCAGCGCGGCCCCGCACTCCTCCAGCACCACCCCCAGGTCGGCGAGCCCGTAGCCGTGCCCGCCCCGCTCCTCCGGGACGGCGAGCCGGCCGATCTCGAGCTCGGCGTTCAGCCGCCGCCACAGCTCCGCGGAGTAGCCAGCCGGGGTGTCCGCGGCCGCGCGGACGGTCTCGTGGTCGGCGTACTTCTCGAGGAGCCCGCGGACGACCTGGCGCAGCTCCTCCCGCTCGGTGACGGGAGCCATCAGGGCGGGGTCGAGCTCGGGCCAGGGGTTCACGACAGCGTCCTCCACGGATGCGAGATTGAAGTGAGTTCAGTTTAAGCAGGCGGCCCCCGGGCAGCAAGACCCTCTGGACACGGCGCCGCTAACTGAACTAAGTTCAAATCATGAGCAGCGTCACCCTCACCCGCTACTACGCCGCCGTCGATTCCGGCGACCTCGACGGGGCCATGGCCCTCCTCGCCCCCGACGTCCGGTCGGCGATCCTGGTGCCCGGCCGCACCGTGCGCGGCACGGACCGCCAGGCGCTCCGCGACTACCTGACCGGCCGCGGCGCCGTCGTACGGCGTCACGTGCCGCTGCGCGAAACCGTCGAGGGCGACCTCGAGTTCGTCTACGGCAAGGTCGTCGAGGACGAGCGCACCACCACCGGCTACTTCCTCGCCTCCGTGCGGATCGACGAGGCCGGGCTCATCGCGGCCTACCAGGTCGCCTTCGACCCCGAGCTGTCCCTGCTCCCCGACGCATGAGCGCGCCCACCCACCCCCAGGAGACCCCGCAGATGACCGCGACCCCCCTGCTGCACGCCTGGTTCGAGATCATGGACTCCACCACGCCCGAGCGCGTGCTCGACATGATCACCGACGACTTCCGCCTCTCGATCCTGTTCTCCACCGGCGACAGCGCCGCGGAGTTCGAGGGCGACCGCGCCGGCCTCGAGGTCTACCTCGCCCAGCGCGAGGTCAGCGTCCTGACCCACCACCTCCTCCAGGGCGCCCGGATCGGGGACGCCGAGCTCGTGCTCGGTGAGACCCGACGCGACGGCGTCTTCGAGGCCTCGTTCAACGCGAGCGCCCAGCTCACCGCCGACGGCCGCCAGGTGCGGCGTCTCCTCATCTGCCGCAGCCCGAAGGTGCGCTTCACCGACTGACGAATCGGGTCGCCCGCGCCCCCTCACTGCGCCTACGATCAGCCGGACATGCTTCTGACACGGCTCTGACGCACCCGCACCGTCGCCCCCGCCGGCGAGCGCTTCCGATGCGCTCGCCCTCTCCTGCCTGCCCGTCGCGAGGGCACCGGCCCCCTGCCCCGCCGGTTCGACCCGCGACCCCCTCAGACAGGAGCAACCACCGTGACCACCTACCTCATCACCGGCGCCACCGGCACTCTCGGCCACCTGGCCACCCAGGCCCTCCGGGCGCTCGAGCCGACCGCCGACATCACCGTCCTGGCCCGCCCGGGCGCCGACACCGACCGGCTGCGCGAGTCCGGCGCCGCCGTCCGCCGGGGCGACTACGACGACCCGCCCAGCCTCCGCGCGGCCTGTGCCGGCATCGAGCGCGCCCTGCTCGTGTCGAGCCCCGTGCTCGACCCGACCGTCCGCGCCCGCCAGCACCTCGCCTTCCTCGACGCCGCCGCGGCGGCCGGCGTCGCGCACCTGACCTACACCAGCGCGCTCGGCGCCGAGCACGACCCCGGCCACCACCGGACCGAGCAGGCGCTGGCGCAGGGCTCGACCAGCCACACGATCCTGCGCAACGGCCTCTACACCGAGCCGTTCGTCGAGCGGGCCTGGCAGGAGGCGCTCACCACCGGCGTCGTCCGCTCCGCCACCCAGGGGCACGCGCTGCGCACGGCGTCCGTCCACGACCTCGCCCGGGCCGCCGCCCACACCCTCGCGACACCCCTCCCGGGCGCGACGCTCGAGCTCAACGGCCCCGAGTGGACGTACGACGACCTCGCCGACGCCATCACCACCCGCCTCGGCCGCCCGGTCCGCCACGAGAGCGTCGACGACGCCCAGCTCGGCCCGTTCGGCGCGGTGCACGCGCTGTTTCGTGCGGGACTGCTCGCGCAGTCGCCCGCGGACCTGACCCGCCTGATCGGGCAGGCGCCGCGGACGGCCGCCGAGGTGCTGGCGGTGGTCGCCGGCTAGCCGCGCAGCGCCCGCCCCGCAACGACGACAGCCCCCGACCGCGACTGCGCGGATCGGGGGCTGTTCGTCGGAGCCGCCTGTCGGAATCGAACCGACGACCTAATCATTACGAGTGATTCGCGAATCACGCTCAGAATCCGGGAGAACTGGTCTCAGGGCAGCAATCTAGGCAGCAATCTGCCCACTGCGCAACCCGTCCGCACCCACTCCCCCGCCACTTGCCGGGGTTGTGTCGGACCCTCCCGGCACCATGACTCCATGCCCGAGCTCACCGACACCGAGACCGAGATGCTGACCTTCGAGCGCCAGTGGTGGAAGTACGCCGGCGCGAAGGAGTCGAAGGTGCTCGAGGACTTCGGGGTGTCGATGACGCGCTACTACCAGCGGCTGAACGCGCTGATCGACCGGCCGGAGGCGCTGGCGTTCGACCCGCTGCTCGTGAAGCGGCTCCGGCGGCTGCGGTCGGACCGGCAGCGGCAGAGGTCGGCGAGGCGGCTCGGCTTCCAGCTCGACGCCCAGATGGACTAGTGGTCGACGTCGATCCAGAGCAGGATGTGACCCTCGGGCAGCGCGGCCCGCAGCTCGGCAAGGCCGGCGTCGTAGTCCTCGGTCTCGACGGAGCGCTCGGTGATCTCGGAGTCGGGATCGCTGCGGAGGCGGTGGGCGATGCGGATCTTCACCGCAGGACTCTATCGAACGGGTGTTCTATCATCGATGGATGGGACAGCGACACGTGTGGGTGCGGGAGCAGTTCGGGCCGCGGCACCTGCCCGGGCTGATCCTCGCCTGGCGGCAGAACGAGCACGGCGAGTGGGAGGCGTTCGTGACCTGGGACAACCAGGCCACCGCGGTCGACCAGATCCAGACCGACTGGGTGCCCGCAGAGCGCCTGAGGCCGGTCAGCGCCGGTCGGCCACACGGAGGCACGGCCTACGGGTGAACATCTGGCTCCGCCGATGTAGTTGGCGGCCCCCGGTCGTCCGAGGTGGGCTCCGGCTGCGACTCGGGGGCCTGAGCCCACCATGCCACCGCTGCACCTGGTGGTCCAGGGGCCTCGGTGGGAGGATGGCGTGGTGGATGAGCAGGTCTCCGGGCGCGTCTTCTGCCACGTCTGCGAGCAGGTCACCGACCACGTCGACAAGGGCGACGAGACGGTCGCGGCCGACGGCGACATCGTGATCCCGTGGATGACCTGCGCTGAGTGCGGCGCGGACAACCTCGCCTAACCTCCCAAGAGGCGACCCCGGCCGGTCGGCCCACCACCCGAACCGGGGTCTAACCGGAACACCCGAGCGCTCCGGCTCTACTCCCACTACCCCTCCCGGGCACCGCCAGTCTCGACCCGCCTTGACTCTCTCGACGATTTCCAGGGTCTCAAGAAGCCGTCACGCAAGACAGCGACCGGACCCAGTGAGTCCGGCCGCCGTTGCTGTGACATCTGGACGTGCGCCTGATACCCAGCGAAACCGAAGACCAAGAACGAAGAGATGCGGTCCGATGAGCCGGACCCGAGGTGGCGAGTGGTGCGTGACTGCCCGCTTGCTCCTACAACTCCTTGACCGTAGCACCGATCTGAGTTCGGTGCAGTCGAGGCCGATGTGGCCGCACACTGCGGGGTACCGTCGAAGACACCTGAAGCATCACGCGGATCGCCGCGTCGGCAGACAGGTGGTTCGGAGCGGATCATGACAGCGCCAAAGACCGCGCCAGGTCTGAAGCAAGCTGGGGTCGAAGGACTGTGGGAGCAGCGTCGTGGGCGTGCACTGTTGGGCGCCTGCCAAGCCGAGCTCGTATCGGCGCGCGCCCTGCTCCTAGATGCTCGTCACCGAGGTGGGCGGGTAGACGTCGAGCTGTTTCGGGACGATCTCGTTGCTGCGCTGGAACAGTACGCGGCAACGATCGAACTGTCTGGAGCACCTATGCCGCAAAGGGTGCGAGCCGAGCTCCGGCTCTACCGCAGTCTCGGGCGTCGTCGCTGACCGTGACCGGGGTAGTGTTGTAAGCAATCAAGCCGCTGGATCTGGCCGAGCTCGGCCTCCAGGGCGGCACTGGAAGGTAGGCGTCTCATGACGTCGTCCCAGCAAGGTTCTTCACCCCTCGATCGGGTTCCCTTGCGGATCCGCATCGACGGCATCGCATCAGACAGCCCCCTCGACGGTGCATGGTGGCCGCAGTCCAGCGACCTCCAGGCCGAGTGCGCGGACCTCATCGACCATCTACCTGAGCAGCATGGGCGGGTTGCAAGGTTGCTGTTCTCCCGTCCCGATTGGGAGGCCGGCCAACTGACTTGGCCTCGCGCGATCAACGCCGCCCGAGGTCGGGTGAAGATCGGGTCCTTCCCCGGCGACGACACGCACCTGATGACACTCGTCCTCAACTCGCGAGCACGGCTGCACCTACTGGTCATCCCGAGCGAAACCAAGCGCGGCGTCGCGTTGACATTGATGAGCCAGGCAGCCGACAGCCGGAACCGTCGCTCCGCCTCCGACCTCCTCGACAAGGTGGCTGCACCAGCCTGATCGGCCTGTTCCGGCCAAGGGCCGGCTAGCTTAGATCGCGCAACGCCGGCGGCGCCACGGGCGCGCGTCGGCGCCGTCGAAGAGGTCACGCTGCAGGCGGGTACCAGGCTGCCCGGTAGGCGGCGCCGACGGCGGCGATCTGCGATCTCAGTTCGAGTTTGCACAGGATGGACTTCACCTGGCTGCGCACGGTGGCTTCAGACACAACGCCTGTGCGCGCGATCTCGTGGACGACTTCCCCGTTCATCAGTGCGGACAGGACCTGGGTCTCGCGGGGGGTGAGGCGTTCTAGGCGGAGGCGGATCGCTCGCACTTCGTGTTGGTCGGCAATGGCCGCCTCGATGAGGAGCGTGCGTCGCTCTCGGTTCATCAGCGGCCGGCCTTCGCGGGCTCGGTGCACGGTGTGGACCAGCTGGTCGAGGGAGCAGCTCTTGTGCAGGACCTCTTGGGCGCCGCACCGCACGGCCGCTCCCCACTGCGCCTGGTCGACGCTGTCAGTGAGTAGCACCACGGTCCCCCCGGCGGCCGTCAGCGGCGCGATCAAACGGAGGCCGTTGTCGATCGTGCCCAGGTCGTGCTCGAGAAGGACGAGCCGTCCCGCACTGCGCAGGGCGGCGCCGAGGACGGTGGCCAGAGAGGTGCGAGGGTGGTCCAACGGGAGGCTGGTCACGACGTAGCCTTCGCCCTCCAGAACGAGCGCTACGCAGTTCGCGAGCAGCGTGTGCCGGTCGATGATGGTGATCCGCATCGGCTGACCTCTGGTGCCACCGGTCGCCGTCAGTGCTGGCATGAGCGTCCTCCTGAAGCTGCTGACGAGGACTCGCGAGGGGCACCACGGGTCGATGGACTCATCTGTCTAGCACTCGCCCACGCGCGGCGCTATAGGGTCGCCGCGCCGATACGAATTGGTCACGAGACATCCCCAACGTTGGGGACGGCCAACGGACGCTATCTGCGTGGCCTACGGATGAACGCCGAAAGCCGCCCGCCTCCAGGTGGAGACGGGCGGCAGCGGGGTGTGCGAGCTCAGTGGCGGCAGGCGACGCGCTTGGTGAGGTGGGAGGCACCGTTGGTGGCCGCGACGACAGCCGGGATCAGGATCAAAGGGTTGAGGTGGCGGGCCTCGATGAGCCAGTAGGCCCCGACCGCGGAAATCAGCCCGACGACCAGCTGGAGAAGTCCTGCGAGATCGAGCTGGCGGTAGGAGTGGTGCTGGTGGCTAGTCGTCGTCATGCGCTCCCTTCCAGTGCGGTAGCGGGTCAGGTGGTCGTGTCTGGTCCGTCGCTCGAGGCCACGGACATCAGGATGGACACGACGCCGGCGAGCCCGGAGGCGGAGGCCACGCCGATCCAGTCGACGTCGAGGAGGCCGACGGCGCCGCTGGTGACGACGCCGACGGCGGTCTGGGCGCAGGTCTTGATCGCGCGGGTCGACGCGTCGCGCCAGAACGCGGCCTGCCAGATGGTGGTCATGGGTGCTCCTTCGGTGTGGGCCAGAGGGTGAGGTAGGTGGCGGGGTGGTCGCTGCCGACGTCGCGGTGGGTGAGGCCGTCGGCGGGGATCCAGGAGCGCAGGGCGAAGCCGTCGATGCCGTGCATGTGGATCCGGCGGGCGGGCATGGCGTCGGCGATCGCGAGGCGTCGGCGGTTCCAGTCGGCTCCGATGTCGTAGACGGCGAGGGTGCGGACCAGCCGCATCCAGGTCGACCACCACGGGGACCAGTTCCGCTTCGGCGGGGCGTGGCCGGCGGCGACCTTGTGGCGCCAGCGCCAGCGGGTGCCGGGGTCGATCTTGAGGACCGCGACCACGACGTGCCGGTCGTTCATCTGTCGGGCGCGGCGGCCGCGGAGCCAGGCGGCGACGCCGAGACGCAGGTGCCAGCGCTTGATGTAGCCGCGGGAGCGGCGGATCGCGACGGCGCATCCGGCCTTGGCCCAGGTCGAGGTGTCCTGGGCGACGTCCCAGCCGGGGCCTAGCACCTCGGCGACGTCGATGTTGGCGACCTCGCACATGGTGAGGACGTCGGCGTGCTCGGCGGCGGCGAGGACGATCCCCTTGGTCTTCTCGGCCGAGGCGGTGGCGCCTTGGCCGTTGACCTGGCCGCGGCGCAGGGGCCGGGGGCGGGAGAGGCCGCGAAGCCGGCGTCGGCGGAGCCAGCGGCGCCGGTCGCGGCTCACGAGAGGATGACCGCGCGCTGGGAGGGGTTGGCGGCGAGGATGCGCCGGCCGCGGGGCGTCTTCATCAGGCGCCGGGCCTCGCGCTCGCAGACGGTGATGTTCTGGACGATCTCGAAGTGCATCTCGTCCTTGCGGCCGTGGTAGTCGCCGCCCCAGCGGATGACGCCGCGCATCTTGCGGAGCTTCGCGTGCAGGGCATCGACGGCAGTGCGTCGGCGGAAGATGCCGGTGCGGACCTTGCCGAGCGGGTGGGCCATGGCGTTGAGGTCCATCGCTGTGGCGCTGTAGTGGTTCGACGGGGTGATCGCGTTGCGGATCGCCCGGACGGCGTGGCCCCAGTCGTCGAGGACCCGACCGAAGACGGGCTCGATCTTCTCGGCGTACCAGAGCGCGAGGTAGGCGAGCAGGAAGCCGGCGGACCCGTTGCGCAGGCGCAGTGTGAAGGTGCCGGTGCGCGCGGGAATGACCCACGTGTGGAGGCGCTGGTCGCCGTACTCGAGGAGGGGCCAACGGTTCTGCGAGGTGGTCATGACGGCGGCTCCTGGATCTCGGGGGCGGTGGGATCGGCCTGCTTGGCGATGGCCTCGACGCCCCGCCACATAGCGACCTGCTCGGCCTTGTTTGCGACGCGCTCGATGGTCTGGTCCTCGAGCTGCTTGAGCCGCGACTCGTGCCCGTCCACGCGCTGCTCGAGCCGCTGCTGGTGGACCTGCTGGTCGACGAGCTTGGTGACGGTGACGGTCAGGAGCTCCATCTGCTGCTCCTGGTGCGCCATCCGGGCGCCGACTCCAGGCAACGCGGGGTGGATCTCCTCGCCCGTGATGGAGTCACGGATCGCATCACGGCCGAGCAGCGCGTCGATCGCTGCCCTCCCGGTCGCGCGCGCCTTCTTGAGCCGCGGGTGGACCCAGCGCAGGTAACTGAGCAGGGCGCCGAGCAGCGCGAGCACCCCGAGGACGAGGCCGACGATGTCGTTGGTGCGGTCGAGCATCAGGCGGCTCCGAGGTAGGCGACGGACAGGTTGTTCATGTAGGTCTGGGAGACGTCGAGGCCGTAGTTCACGCCGGGGTTGCCGATGAGGCTGATGACCTGCCCGGCGGCGAGCTTGACGTTCGCGGAGACGCTCTGGCTGGTGATGTTGGCGGCGTCCTGTGCCCAGGCGTAGGCGCTGTCGGTGACGACCGTGGCGAAGGTGCCGGGGGTGTTGCCGATGCCGATGAACGCGAGGCGCCGAGCCGAGGAGACCGAGGAGGCCCAGGTGAGGTTGGCGTTGACCTGGTACCAGCCGCCGATGGGCACGGTGACCGTCCCCGCCTCGAGCTTCGCGCCGCCCGAGACGTCGGTCCCGTTGCGGATCGTGTCCATGGTGACGACGGTGGAGACGCCGGCAGTGAGGGTCTGGCCGCTGGTCTTGTAGACGCTGATCGCGGGGATGGGGTTACCGGGTGCGCCGGCGTTGGCGCGGGTGATCGCAGACGTGGCGAGCTCGGCCACGGAGTCGAGGGCGGACTGCTCGTCTTGGGCGGCCAGTCCCTTGGGGTTGGCCTGCAGGTCGCCGGCGGCCCAGTCGAACTCGACGTCGCCGAGCACGACGCTGGTGTTGCGCGAGAGGCCGCGAGGGTCGGGCACTGAGCGCAGGGCCATGCCCTGGCCGGCGCGGACGAAGGCGAGGTCGGCTTCGCGGCCGCCGAGGTTGGCGACCTGGCCGGCGGAGAGCTTGAGACCGTTGGTCCACCCGGCGCGGCCGGCGTTGGCCTCGGCCCACAGGCCGGTGGCGATCGCGACCGCCTCGGCCGGGAGGAGTGGGCCGCGGTCGAAGATCTCCTTGGGCTTCTCGACGGGCCGGGTCGGAGAGACGGCCGGGTAGGAGGCGGTGTCACGGCGGCCCGTGGTCTTGTTGGTGTAGCGGACGAAGACGACGTCGACCCGCTCGGTGCCGGATGCACCGAGGACCCCGGAGCCAGGGGTGACGAGCCAGCTGATCGCCGTCTCGACAGCGGGAATGATGATGAGCCGCCGTCGGGAGTCGACGTGCCAGGCCTGGCCGTTCTTGGTGGCCCAGGCGTCGAGGACGGACCGGACGGTGGTGAGACCGGAGCCGGGCTCGCCGACCTCGGTGTTGCCGAAGTCCCCGACGCGCTTCCAGGACAGGGCGCCACGGTTGATCGCGGCGTCGATAACCTCGTTGGGCTTGGTCGAGGCGTTGCCCAGGGCGTCGAGCGCCATCGCGTTCTCGGCGTCACGGGAGGCCCCGACGGCACCGATGGTGCCGGCGTCCCAATCCGGCTCGACCAGGGTGCCGGCCCACAGGCACGCCGGGCCGCGCATCAGCTCGACGGGCGCCTTGTCGCGCAGGGCCGGGTGGCGCCAGTCGTTCTTGAAGATGATCCGGGCCGAGAGGTCGACGTCGCCGTTGAGGTCGCCAGAGTGCTTGAGGCCGTCCCAGCGCACGATGCCGGACAGGCAGTAGCCGCCGACCCGCAGCTCGGG
>NZ_FOUK01000006.1:134047-397715 GCF_900114845.1 Pimelobacter simplex | reverse complement strand
ATCGTGTGGAGGACCTTGTCGGTGGCGGGGTCGATCTCCCAGATGGTGCGGCTGTTCTGGTCGCCGAGGAAGAGCGTGTCGCGCTCCTGCGAGAACGCCACACCGGCGGGCAGGCGCGCGGCAGCCGGGTCGACGGAGCGCAGCTCCTTCTCGTGCCGGTACTCGTACGTCGCGTCCGGATTGCCCGGGTTCTCGGGATTCTCCGGGTTCTCGGGGTTCTCGCAGCCCAGGCACGGGCCCGGGTCGGTCGGGTCGATGACGTCGGGCTTGCGGTCGTCGGTGACCGCCTTGCCGTGCTGGTTCTTCACGATGGTCAGGCCGTCGTAGTACTTGCCGTCGGCGGTGCGCGACTCGTAGCGGAGCTTGCCGTTCTCGACATTGACGACCTGGTAGAGCTGCAGCCCGCCGCCCATCCGGCGCAGGTGCGCGTCATTGGCGTCCCACACGCGCGAGCCGGGCTTGTACTGCTTCTCGCCGACGTTGGAGACGACGTAGACCGGGCCGTCGTACGACAGGTCGGTGTTCCAGCTCTTCGGCAGGTCCTTCTCGGCGGCGTCGGTGTTGCCGCGGCCGTAGCCGTGGTCGTGACCCTGGAGGACCAGGTCGACGCCGTACTGCTCGAAGACCGGCAGCCAGGCCTCGCGGATCGCCCGGTTGTTGCGGCCCTCGTCGAGCGAGAACACCGGGTGGTGGAAGTAGACGACGGTCCACTTGTTGGGGTTGTCCTTCAGCTGGTCCTTCAACCACGCGGTCTGGATGGCCAGCGGCTCGGCCGAGCTCGCGTTGCTGTTGAGCGCGATGAAGCGCACGCCCTGGTAGTCGGTCGCGTAGACGGTGCCCGCGAGCTCGTCGTACGCCGGGCCGGTGCCGGTCGGTCCGTTGGCCGGGTAGGTGAACTGGGCCGAGAACTGCCGGGACAGCTCGGTCCCGTCGTACTCGTGGTTGCCCGGCGCCATCATGAACTGCTTGGTGCCGAGGCCGTAGCTGGTGGCCTCGTAGACCTCGGCCCACTGCTCGTCGCTCTCGGCGTCGTCGACCAGATCACCGGCCTGGAGCACCATCCGGGCCTTCGGCGCGTCCCGGAAGGCGTTGCGCACCACGCGCGAGGCCTGCGACTTGATGCCGTTCTGGATGTCACCGAAGTAGATGAACGAGAACGGCTCGGGGCTCGCGGCCTCGGTGGTGAAGTGCTGCCACTCGCTCCAGTTGGTGCCGTCGCCGACCCGGTACTGGTACGTCGTGCCCGGCTGCAGGCCGGTCATCTTGGCGCTGTGGAACTCCTCGACGTAGCCGAGGTCGGTGGTCAGCTTGGTGTTGCGGTCGGCGACGAAGACCGCCTGGTCGTTCTGGTAGGTCAGGCTCGACGCCACCCGCAGCTCGGCCTTGGGCTCGCGGACGCCCTCCGAGGTGCGCCAGACGACGTTCTGGCTGGTCTTCGGGTCGCTGGTCGGGGTGAGCGTGATCCGGTCGGGGACCACGGTCGGCTTGTAGGTGACGGCAGGGTCGTGGACGGCGGCCGTGGCCGCCGGCGCGAGTCCGGGCACGGCGACCGCGGCCAGCGCCGGAGCGCCGGTCGCGAGCACGGTCGCCGCGACCATCGTGCCCAGGGGCCGGCGCACGCGGCGCCGGAACGAGTCGAGCATGGGACGTCCTCTCGGAACGCTCGGAGCGGGGGAGTGGGGGCTCGGGGCAGGGTGGGTGGTCATCGGCGGCTCACGACCTTCTTGACCACGCGGGACGCCGCGACGTTCGCCGTACCGGCGTAGTCGACGGTGACCTTGTGCTTGCCCGGGCGCAGCTTCGGCAGCTTGATGCTCACAGTGCCGGTCACGGTGCGCGTGGCGACGACGCGGCCGTCGACGCGCACGGTGACAGTGGCGGCGGGGGCCGCGATGCCCGGGACGGCGACCCGGATCGCCAGCGTGCGGCGGGCCTTCGCCTTGACCTTCGCGGGCAGGCCGCTGATGGTCACGGTGCTCGATGCCTTCACCACGCGGACCGTCGTCGCGGTGGACGTGCCGGTCTCGAAGCCCGTCCCGGTGGGGACGAACTGCGCCGTGATGGCGTAGCTGCCGACGGCGAGGTCGCGCGGCAGGGTCAGCGCGGCGGTGCCGTCGGTGACCCGCACGCCCGTGGCCAGGACGCGGCTCCCGGTGCGGAAGGTGACCGTGCCGGGGGGAACGGCGCCGGCGACGGGCGCGATGGTCGCGGAGACCCGCACCGGAGCGGTGGTCCCGTAGCGCTGCTGGGACGTCGTGGCGCGCACGACCGGCACGACCTTGGTCGGGGTCTCCGGCTCGGTCGGCTTCTCGCCCGGGACGGCGGGCTCGGGCAGCCCGGGGCGGCCGATCCCGCCGCGGGTCGAGCCCGGGCCGGACGCGCGCGGCGTCGTGTCGGTGGTGACGAGCTTGGTGCCGTCGGCGCCCTTGGCGATCGTGAACGCGTCGACCATCTGGCCGGAGACGTTCCAGCTCTCCACGTGCATCTCGCCGTCGGTGACGTCGACGAGCTGGTAGAGCTGGGTGTTGGCCAGGGAGGTCCGCAGGTGCGCGCCGTTCTGGGTCCAGTTGTTGTCGCCGACCGGGTCGATCACGTAGTACTTCGGTCCGGCGACCGAGACCATGTAGACCGGTCCCTTGTTGCTCCTGTCGGCGCTCGCCCCGGCCGGCAGACCGGACTCGTTGGCGACCAGGTTGCCGCGCCCGTAGGCGTGGTCGTGGCCCTGGGCGACGAGGTCGACGTCGTACTTCTCGAAGAGCGGCAGCCAGGCGTCGCGGATCGCCGCGTTGTTGCGGCCCGAGCTCACCGAGAAGACCGGGTGGTGGAAGGTGACGACGGTCCACTTGCTCGGGTTGTTCTTCAGTGCCTCCTCGAGCCACGCGGTCTGCGCGGCGAAGGCCTCGGGGTCACCGGGGAAGTTGCTGTTGAGCGCGATGAAGCGGACGCCCTGGTAGTCGGTGTAGTAGACGTTCTCGCTGTACAGCTGGGCGATCCGGCTCGTCGTCTCCGGCCCGTTGCGCGGGTACTCGAACTGCGCGCCCCAGTGCTCGGCGAGCTCGGGACCCGGGTAGTACTCGTGGTTGCCGGCGGCGGCGATGACGTTCATCGAGCCGTTGGACCAGCCCGCGGCACCGAACCACTCGCCCCACTCCGCGTCCGAGTCGTCGGTGTCGATCAGGTCGCCGGCGTGCAGCACCGCCTTGGCGTAAGGGCGCGCCTCGTAGGCCGCGCGGAAGGTGCGCGAGACGTACGACTTGATGTCGTTCTGCGCGTCGCCCTGGACGATGAACGAGAACGGCGCGTTGCCGGTGCGGGCGGTCTCGAACTCGAGCCACTCGCTCCAGGTCTCGCCGTCGCCGACCCGGTAGAGGTACGTCGTACCCGGCTGCAGGCCGGTCAGCGTGGCCGAGTGCTGGCGCACGTCGTACCCGAGGTCGGCGGTGAAGGTGGTCGACGTCGCGTCGACGGTGCTGCTCGGCTTGGCGACACCGGTGCCGGCCAGGGTGAGCTGGACCTTGGGCGTGGTGACGGCGGCCGAGGTGCGCCACGAGACGCTCTGCGACGTGGCGGGGTCGGTGGTCGGCGTCAGCACGATCCGGTCCGGTACGACGAGCGGCGCGTGCACCACCTTCGGGTCGACGGCCGGCGGGGCGAGGCCGCCTCCGGCGGCCCAGACCAGGCCGGCGCCGGCGGCCAGCGAGAGCGCGAGGCCGCCGGCCACGACGGCCGGTCGCCTGCGCCACCGGGAGCGGTGCTGTCGGGATGTGGGGGTCATGGGGGGTGTGTCCTCCATCGGGTGCCGTCAGGGCATGACGGCGTACGGGCGGGGGGGTGTGCCATCGGTCCCGAGACAGCACGCAGTCCCCGGACGCCGAGGCGTGCGGGGACCGCGAGACTGCCGGAAGCTAGCAGCGCGAAATGAACTTTTGGTGAGCCTTCAGAGGGCCGCAGGCGGCAGCGTCACCGGGCGTTCACGCACTGTGGGCGCAGGCTTCAGCTCCAGCTCGCCGGAGGTTCCGTCTCAGGCGACGGTGAGGGGCAGCGAGCGCCGGGGCGCGAAGGCGAAGGTCGCCCCGGTGCTGAACCGGGTCACCGCGACCTCGTCGGCCTCGGGCCGGGCCTCGCCCTCGACCACCTGGACGCGCCAGCCGCCCCCCGCGCCGGGCGCCGCGGTGATGCGGGCGTCGAGCTCGGGAGCGACGGCGTGGGCGATCGCGCGGAGCGCCTCGGGCCAGTCGGGGCCGCAGAGGGAGATCCAGGCGCCGTCCTCGTCGGCGGGGCCCGGGGTCACGGCGATCTCGTCGGGGAGGAGGCCGGCCGAGACGTAGGCCGCCGGGTTGAGCAGCGGGTGCAGCCACATCGCCCGGAGCGCGCCGGCCGGGTCGCGGGGCAGGTCGAGCGCGCGGGCCAGCCGCTCGGCACCGATCCCGGCGATGCCGACGAGCTGCTTGCGGCGCAGCTTGACCAGCTCGGCGTCGGTCTCGACCCGCTCGGCGACGGCGAGCGCGAAGGCCCGGTCGAGCAGGTGCATCTGCAGGCAGACCTCGTCGGCGATCCGGACCAGTGCGGAGTGCGAGAAGGCGGCGAAGTCGACGTCGGAGAGCAGTGGTCCGGTGTAGTCGGCGACCCCCTCGTCGGCGGGGTCGATGGGGTCGAGCGCGAGCGTCGCCGCGCGTGAGCCGGCGTTGACGGCGAGCGCCGGGACCGGCTCCGGCTCGGGGAAGGCGGGGTCGATGGTGACCGTCCAGGCGCAGTGCGGGTGCCGGTCGGCGGGGGTGCGTGGCGGCCGGTGGATCGGGCGGACCTGGGCGTGCGGGTTGGTCGCGATCGCGGTCGCGTCGAAGGTCGGGTCCTCGATGTCGTGGCACATGCCGCGGACGTAGTCCTCGCCCATCGGCTCGACGTCCATCAGCGCGCCGCAGTGGTCGAGCCGGAACTCGCCGTGCCATGCGTCGTGCACGGTGTAGCGGAAGTCCATGAACTGCGGCGGGGCGCCGATGTCGAGCTGGAGCCCCTTGAAGATGGTGACGACGTCGCCCTGCCCGGCCACCGCGGGCGCGTAGCCGAGCGCGTCCTGCATCCGCCGGGTGTAGATCGGGCTGGCCGCGGCCCACTCCTCGATCGCGACCTGGAGCATCTCGTCGCGCCCGAACGCCGCGATGCACCACGCCATCCCCGAGCGGTCGATGAGCTGGCCCATGAGGAGCAGCTCGGGGACGAGCGTCGCGAGCTCGGCCCGCGACAGCGCGGCGTACCGGCTTGTCACGCGCTGAGCCCGAGCCGTCCGGCGAGCTTGTCGAGATAGGTCAGCACGGCGGACTCGTCGCTGTCCGGGACGCCCCAGATCAGCTCGGAGGCGCCGGCGGCGCCCCAGTCGGCGAAGTCCTCGGCGGCGGGCCGCTTCGCGACGAGCACCCGGACGTCGGGCTCGCCCTCGCGGCCCGCGTCGGCCCACTCCTTGCGCAGCAGCTCGGCGCCGGCGGCGACGTCGGTGGAGGTCGGCGTGGTCATCCAGCCGTCGGCGTGCGCCGCGATCCACTTCATCGTCTTGGGGCCGGCGCCGGCGCCGATGATCACCGGGATCCGGCCCTGCGGGGGCTTCGGGTAGGCCCAGCTCGGGCCGAACGAGACGAACTCGCCGTCGTACGACGCCTCCTCCTCGGTCCACAGCGCCCGCATCGCGCCGAGGTACTCCGCCAGGACGGTGCGGCGCTTCGCCGCCGGCACGTGGTGGTCGGTGAGCTCGTCGGTGTTCCAGCCGAAGCCGGCGCCGACGGTGAGCCGCCCGCCGGAGAGGTGGTCGAGCGTGGCGAGCGTCTTGGCGAGCGTGATCGGGTCGGACTCGACCGGCAGCGCGACCGCCGTCGAGAGCCCGATCCGCTCGGTGACGGCGGCGCAGGTGGCGAGCGAGACCCACGGGTCGAGGGTGCGCAGGTAGCGGTCGTCCGGGAGGTCCTCGCCGCCGGTGGGGTGCAGGGCGTCGCGACGCACGGGGATGTGCGTGTGCTCGGGGACGTAGATCGTGTCGAAGCCGCGCTCCTCGGCCGCCTGGGCGAGGCGGGCCGGCGTGATGCCGCGGTCGGACGTGAAGAGGACGATGCCGTTGCGCATGTCCTCACAATAGGAACGTGTTCTAGAAATGTCTTGCGCCTGCCGAGAACGTCTCCTATGTTGGACAGGTGTCCAGTCAAGTGTTCGAGACGCCGCGCCAGGGCCTGAACCGGCGCCAGGCCGAGACCGTGGAGCGGCTGCTGACCGCCGGTCTGGCCGAGCTGCGGGCGGTGGGCCACGAGGCGCTCACCATCCGCACGGTCGCCCAGCGGGCGGGGGTCTCGCCGGCCACGGCCTACACCTACCTCGCCTCGAAGAACCACCTCTTCGCCGAGCTCTTCTGGCGTCACCTCAACGCCGCGCACCTGCGCGTGAGCACCGACGGGACGGCGGTCGAGCGGCTCCAGGCCACGATGCGCGCGCTCACCGCGCGGATCGTCGAGGAGCCCGAGCTCGCCGCCGCCGTGACGCCGGCCCTGCTCGGCACCGACCCCGACGTGGCCCGGCTGCGGCTCAAGATCGGGGGGGAGTTCCTCGCCCGGTTCGAGGCGGCGCTGCGCGAGCCCCGGCGCCCCGCCGACCCGGCGGTGCTCGACGTGCTCGTGCTGACGTTCTCGGGCGCGCTGCTCCAGGCCGGGATGGGCCTGCTGACCTACGACCAGATCGCCGAGCGGCTCGTCTCGGCGGTCGACGTGATCCTGCGGGGGAACCCGTGAGCGGGGTCTCGACGGGCGCGACCAGCGCGCTGTCGTTCGACCCCTACGACTACGCCTTCCAGGACGACCCGTACCCGACGTACCAGCGGCTGCGCGACGAGGCGCCCGTCCACCACGCGGCCGCCGACGACCTGTGGGTCGTCTCCCGGCATGCCGACGTCTTCGCGGTGCTGCGCGACGACGAGACGTTCTCGAACCGCATGGGGGTCTCCCTCGACGCGAGCGCGTGGAGTCCCGACGCGCACCGGGTGATGTCGTTCCTCGCGCTCGACGGCGCCGAGCAGTCGCGCATCCGCCGGCTCGTCTCGGCGGCGTTCACGCCGCGCCGGGTGCGCGAGCTGGCGCCCGAGGTGCAGGCGCTCACCGAGCGCTACCTGGCGAGCACGCTCGAGCGCAGCGCCGACAGCGACGCCGACTGGATCCGCGACCTCGCCGGCAAGCTCCCCATGGACGTCATCTCCGAGATGATGGGCGTCCCGGTGCCCGACCGCGACGAGGTACGCCGCCTCGCCGACCTCGTCGTGCACCGCGAGGACGGCGTCCGCGACGTGCCGCAGGCCGGCATGGAGGCCTCCATCGAGCTGATGACCTACTACGCGGCGATGGTCAAGGAGCGGCGGGCCGCGCCGAGCGACGACCTCACCTCGGCCCTGGTCGCGGCCGAGGTCGACGGCGACCGGCTGCGCGACGGCGAGATCATGGCCTTCCTGTTCCTCATGGTCGTCGCCGGCAACGAGACGACGACCAAGCTGCTCGGCAATGCGCTGTTCCACCTCTCCGCGCACCCGGAGCAGCGCGCGCAGGTGCTCGCCGACCCGGACCTCGTCGGTCCCTGGATCGAGGAGACGCTGCGCCACGACACGTCCAGCCAGATGCTCGCGCGGCACGTCGAGCGCGCCACCGAGGTCGGCGGCGTGGCCGTGCCGGCCGGCGCCAAGATGCTCGTCCTGCTGGGCTCGGCCAACCGGGACGAGCGCGTGTTCACCGACCCCACGTCGTACGACGTGCACCGGGACAAGGCCGAGCTCGCGCAGATCCTGAGCTTCGGCACCGGCCGGCACTTCTGCCTCGGCGCCAACCTCGCCCGGCTGGAGGCGCGGATCGTGCTCGAGGAGCTGGTCCGCCGGGTCGCCGACCTCGAGGTGCACGCCGACCGCGCCGTCCGCGTGCACTCCACGAGCGTGCGCGGGTTCGCGTCGCTCCCCGTCACCTTCAGCGTCAGGAGCTCCTGAGCATGGGCAAGTACGACCAGCCGGCACGACGGCCGGCGGTGGTCGCCGGCGCCTCCTCCGGGATCGGCGCCGAGACCGCGCGGTGCCTGGCGGCCGCGGGCTTCCCGGTCGCGCTCGGCGCCCGCCGGGTCGAGCGCTGCGAGGAGATCGCCGCCGAGATCCGCGCCGCCGGGGGAGAGGCCGTCGCGCACCCGCTCGACGTCGCCTCCGACGAGTCGGTCGCGACGTTCGCGGCGAAGGCGGCCGCCGACCTCGGCGACGTCGAGGTCGTCGTCAGCAATGCCGCACTGATCGGACCGGGCGCGCTGCTCGAGACCGACAGCGCGCGGCTGGCCGCCGAGGTCGACGTCAACCTGCTCGGCCCGCACCGGCTGGTCCGGGCGTTCGTCCCGGCGATGGTGGCGCGGACCCGTGGCGACATCGTCTTCGTGTCCTCCGACGTCGCGCTGCGCGCCCGGCCCTACATGGGCGGCTACAGCGCGACGAAGGCCGGCCTGGAGGGGCTCGTGGCCTCGCTGCAGATGGAGCTCGAGGGCACCGGCGTGCGCGCGTCCGTGGTCCGGCCCGGGCCGACCTGGAGCGAGATGGGCATGGACTGGGAGCCCGACGCCGCGGCCAAGGTCCTCAACGAGTGGATGAAGTGGGGCCATGCCCGGCACTCGCACTTCCTCAAGGCGTCGGCCATCGCCGACGTCATCACGTCCGTCGTCAGCGCGCCGCGCGGCGTCCACCTGAGTCCTGTCGACGTCAACCCCGAAGCACCAGTGGAGTCATCGTGACGCTTGCCGACATCCCCGAGGTCTCCACGGTCCTCGACGACCAGAGTCCCGACGTGCCCGCGATCATCAAGGGCACCGGCCACCTGCCGGAGATGCGGGTCGACCCGATCGGGCTGTTCGACCGGGTCCGCGCCGAGTGCGGGGACGTCGGCCGGTTCCGGCTCGCCGACAAGGACGTCGTGCTCGTGACGGGCGCGGAGGCCAACGAGGCGTTCTTCCGGGCGCCGGAGGACGTGCTCGACCAGGCCGCGGCGTACCCCTTCATGACGCCGATCTTCGGCAAGGGCGTGGTCTTCGACGCCTCGCCGGAGGAGCGCCAGCAGATGCTGAAGAACCAGGCGCTGCGCGGCGAGCAGATGCGCGGGCACGCGCAGACCATCGAGGCCGAGATCCGCCGCATGGTCGCGGACTGGGGGGCCGAGGGCGAGATCGACCTGCTCGACTTCTTCGCCGAGCTGACGATCTACACGACGTCGTCCTGCCTGATCGGGAAGCCCTTCCGTGAGGAGCTCGACAGCTCGTTCGCGCACCACTACCACGAGCTCGAGCGCGGCACCGACGCCATCGCGTACGTCGACCCCTACGCCGACATCGAGTCGTTCGCGCTGCGCGACGCCGCACGGGTGCGGCTGGTCGCGCTGGTGCAGGACATCATCGACCGGCGGGTTTCGACAGGCTCAACCAGCGACAGACGGTTGGTGGCCAAGGAGGAGCGCGACCTGCTCGACGTCCTCATCTCGATCGACATGAACGCCGACACGATCACCGGCATCTTCATCTCGATGATGTTCGCCGGGCACCACACCTCGTCCGGCACGGCGTCCTGGGCGATGATCGAGCTGCTCCGCAACCCGTCGGTGCTGTCCGACGTCGTCTCCGAGCTCGACGCGCTGTACGCCGACGGCTCGGAGGTGTCGTTCCAGGCGTTGCGCTCGATCCCCGTGCTGGAGGCGGCGCTCAAGGAGACGCTGCGGCTGCACCCGCCGCTGATCATCCTGATGCGGCTGGTCCAGGAGGACTTCGAGCTGCTCGGCCACACGATCCCCGCGGGCACGCTGATCGCCGCCTCGCCGAAGGTGTCGAACCGGATCGAGGCCGACTTCCCCGACGCGGCGTCGTTCGACCCCGGTCGCTACATCGACCCGCGGCAGGAGGACCTGCAGAACCGCTGGACGTGGATCCCGTTCGGCGCCGGCAAGCACCGCTGCGTCGGCAACGCGTTCGCGATGATGCAGATGAAGGCCATCTTCTCGGTGGTGCTGCGCGACTTCGAGTTCGAGATGGCCCAGCCCGCCGAGGACTACCGCGACGACTGCTCCAAGATGGTGATCCAGCTCGAGCAGCCGTGCCGCGTCCGCTACCGCCGGCGGTCGCGATGAGCTTCCGCGTCGTCGCCGACACGAGCATCTGCCAGGGCCACCAGCTCTGCCAGGGCGAGGCGCCCGACGTGTTCGGCTTCGACGACGACGCCGACACCGTGCTGCTGCTCGAGGAGCACCCCGACGAGTCGCGTCGGGACGACGTGACCACCGCCGTGAAGTACTGCCCTGCCTTCGCACTCTCGATCGAGGAGAACTGATGTCACTGACCCGCGCTGAGATCGAGGAGTTCTGGGACTCCTGGCTGGCCGTCAACCGCGAGGCCGAGCGCACCGGCGACTGGCGGGTGATGGCCGACTGGTACGCCGAGGACGCCAGCTACGGCTGGATGTACTCCCACGACGAGCACTTCATGGCGATGGGCCGCGACCAGATCCGGGACTGGGCGATCGGCATCGAGATGGACGGCTTCGACGGCTGGCACTACGACTACGTGTGCACGGTGATCGACGAGCAGAAGTCGATGATCGTGGGCTTCTGGAAGCAGCGCTCGGGCATCCTCGACGACAACGGCGAGGAGTACGAGATCCTCGGTCTCGGTGGCTCGTGGTTCGGCGTCGAGCGGCAGACCGCCGGACCGGACGCCGGCCAGGTCAAGATCGCGTGGCAGCGCGACTGGTTCGACATGCCGTCGACCGCCCACACCTTCCTGTCGATCATCCAGGACGGCAAGGCGTCCGAGCGGCTGCTCGAGCGGATGTCGGTGACCGGCCACGGCGTGCCCGGGCACTACCACCGCAAGGACCTGCCCTCGACGGTGTGGCCGCCGCCGGTCGAGCGCGGCGACTACGTCACCCAGGAGCCGGTCTCGTGACGGCGCTGCCGCCCCCGGCCCAGCAGCTGATCGACGGCAAGCTCGTCGCGGCGTCGTCCGGGGCGACCTACCCGATCGTGAATCCCGCGACGGGACTGGAGATCGGCGTTGCTCCCGACGGCACGGCCGAGGACGTCGAGGCCGCGATCGCCGCCGCCCGGCGCGCGTTCGACGAGTCGGCATGGCCGACCGACCTCGCGCTGCGGGTGCGCTGCCTGCGCCAGCTCCACACGGCGCTGCTCGAGCACGCCGACGCCTTCCGGGCGCTGACCACCGCCGAGGTGGGGATGCCGGGCTTCATGATGGGCGCGGCCGGGTTCGACGTGCCGGTCGACGGGCTGAAGTGGGTCACCGACCTCGCCGAGACCTACGCGTTCGAGGCCGACCTCGGCGTCGCGGCGCCGATGGGCATCCCCTCGCGCCGGACCGTACGACGTGAGCCCGTCGGCGTCGTCGCCGCGATCACGCCGTGGAACGTGCCCACGCAGATCAACCTCGCCAAGGTCGGCCCGGCGCTCGCGGCCGGCTGCACCGTCGTCCTCAAGCCGGCGCCGGACACCCCGTGGGTGGCCGCCGAGCTCGGCCGCCTGGTCGCCGAGCACACCGACATCCCGCCCGGCGTCCTCAACGTGGTGACGCCGCGCTCCAACGAGGTCGCCGCGGTGCTCTCGACCGACCCGCGCGTCGACATGGTCTCGTTCACCGGGTCGACCGGCGTGGGCCGGGCGATCATGGCCGCGGCCGCTCCCACGCTGAAGAAGGTCTTCCTCGAGCTCGGCGGCAAGTCCGCCGCCATCGCGCTCGACGACGCCGACGTCGCCGCCGTCGCGGGGGCGACGGCGTTCGCCGCCTGCATCCACGCCGGCCAGGGCTGCGCCATCACGACCCGGCTGATCGTCCCGCGCGACCGCTACGACGAGGCCGTGTCGGTCGCCGCCGCCACCATGGAGTCGATCGGCGCCAAGGACCCCGCCGACCCCGGCGCGATCTGCGGCCCCGTCATCTCTGCCGTGCAGCGGGAGCGCGTCGCGGCGTACTTCGACGTCGCACGCGCCGAGGGCGGCACGTTCGCCACCGGCGGCGCGGTGATCGACCAGCCGGGCTTCTGGGTCCAGCCGACCGTCGTCTCCGGCCTCGACAGCTCCTCGCGCCTGGCGCAGGAGGAGATCTTCGGCCCGGTGCTCGTCGTCCTCCCGCACGACGGCGACGACGACGCCGTACGGATCGCGAACGACTCGGCGTACGGCCTCTCCGGCTCGGTCGACTCGGCGTCGCTGGAACGCGCTCGCGCGGTCGCCGCACGGATCCGGACCGGCACGCTCGCCGTCAACGGGGGCGTGTGGTTCAGCCCCGACGCCCCGTTCGGCGGCTACAAGCAGTCCGGCGTGGGGCGGGAGATGGGCGTCGCCGGGTTCGAGGAGTACCTGGAGACCAAGACGATCGCCGAGCCGGCCTGAGGCGCCGCGCGGCAGTTTCACCGCCTAGGCGGTGAAACTGCCGGTGGGCCCAGCGAATTCCGTGAGCCAACGTCCGGTTTCACCGCCTAGGCGGTGAAACTGCCAGCATGCGAGGAGCAGCAGGATGAGATTCGAGAACAAGGTCGTCGTCGTCACCGGCGCGGCGCAGGGGATCGGCGAGGCCTACGCCAAGGCGCTCGCCGCCGAGGGCGCGGCGGTCGTCGTCGCCGACGTGAACGCCGAGGCGGGGGAGCAGGTCGCGAAGCAGATCGAGGCGGACGGCGGCCAGGCGCTGTTCGTGCGCTGCGACGTGTCGTCGGCCGAGTCCGCGCAGGCGCTCGTCGCCGCGACCGTCGAGCGCTTCGGGGGGATCGACGGGCTGGTCAACAACGCGGCGATCTACGGCAGCATGGAGTTCGACCTGCTCATCAGCGTCGACTGGGACTACTACCGCCGCTTCATGAGCGTCAACATGGACGGCGCGCTGGTGATGACGCGTGCGGTCTACCCCGAGCTGCAGAAGCGCGGCGGCGGCGCGATCGTCAACCAGTCGAGCACCGCGGCCTACCTCTACTCCGGCTTCTACGGGCTGGCCAAGGTGGGCGTCAACGGCCTCACCCAGCAGCTCGCGCACGAGCTCGGCGGCATGAGGATCCGGGTCAATGCGATCGCCCCCGGGCCGACCGACACCGAGGCGACGCGGGTCCAGGCCGGGGACGCCGCCAAGGAGCTGGTCAAGAACCTCGCGCTCAAGCGGATGGGCTCGGTGGACGACATGGTCGGGGCCTGCCTGTTCCTGCTCTCCGACGACGCGGGCTGGGTGACCGGGCAGATCCTCGCGGTCGACGGCGGCCAGACGTTCCGCGCATGAGTGCCCCGCTGCGGGCGGGTTTCGTCGGCCTCGGCAACATCGGCAAGCCGATGGCGCTGCGCCTCGCGGCGGCCGACGGCGTCGACCTCCACGTCCACGACGTCGCGCCGGAGCCGGTCGCCGAGCTGGTCGCCGCCGGCGCCACCGCCGCGGGATCGGTCGCCGCGCTGGCGGCCGCGGTCGACGTCCTCTTCGTGATGGTGCGCGACGACGAGCAGGTGCGTGCGGTCGCCGAGGAGGCCGGGCCGGGCACGGTCGTCGTCGTCCACTCGACCGTCGCGCCGGGGACGCCGGCGGCGCTCGAGGCGGCCGGCCTGACCGTGCTCGACGCGCCCGTGAGCGGCGGCCCGATGGGTGCCGCCGACGGCAGCCTGGCGATCATGGTCGGCGGTGACGACGAGGCGTTCGCCGCGGCCCGCCCGGTGCTGGAGGCGATGGGCGCCAAGGTCGTGCACGCCGGACCGGTCGGCGCCGGCACCCGGATGAAGCTGGCCCGCAACCTCATCCACTTCGTCGCGTTCACCGCGGTCACCGAGGCGCAGCGGCTCGCCGAGGTCGCCGGCCTCGACCTCGTCGCGCTCGGCGACGTCGTCCGGCACACCGACGCGATCACCGGTGGACCCGGCGCGATCATGCACCGCCCGACGACGGCACCGCTCGCCGCCGACGACTTCTGGCACGGCGTCTTCACCCACGTCGCCGCACTGGGGGAGAAGGACCTCGGCTTCGCGATCGCGCTGGCCGACGGGCTCGGCGTCGACGTACCGCTCGCCCGCCTGGCCCATGACCGCCTGGGCCCCGGCCTGGGCCTGACCCGAGGAGACCGCTGAGATGGGCAAGTTCGACGACCTCCCCGAGACCCGCCGCCGCGGCCTGGAGAAGATGGAGCAGGTCTACGGCTTCGACATGACCGACGGCAGCGGTGACTTCTTCCGCTACACCGCCGACCACCTCTTCGCCGAGATCTGGGAGCGTCCGGGCCTCACCGACCGGGACCGCCGGCTGCTCCTGATCGGGATGCTCGCGGGCCAGGGCGCCGCGGACGTGCTCGGCATCCAGGTCCCCGCGGCGCACGCCGCCGGAGAGCTGGACGACGAGGCGCTGCGCGAGATCGTCGTCTTCCTCAGCCACTACGCCGGATGGCCCCAGGGGGCCCGGCTCAACTCCATCGTCGAGGAGACCATCGCGAAGGCACGCCGTCACCGCGGCGACGCCGGGTGACCGCCCAGTTGTTAGCCTCGGAGGCGATGAGGCGCGAATCAGCGGAGGCAGTACCGGATCGTGCGGCGGTCCCGGTGGCCCCCGTGACGCTCGAGTCCCTTCTCGCCGTCCCCGGCGGGACCGCGGACGACGACGCCCGGCTGGGCGTGTGGTCGATCGCGACCGAGGGGGTCGGCGACGACGAGCTCGAGGTCGGGCGCTCCTGGCTCGACGCCGGTGAGCGCGAGCAGGCCTCGTCGTACGTCCGGGCCGAGCTGCGCCGCGCCTACGAGATCGCCCACGCCGCCGCCCGCCTCGTGGTGGGCGCCGCGACCGGCGCGGAGCCCCAGGACGTCGTCTGGGGCCGGCACGCCTGCCCCGGCTGCGGCGAGCCGCACGGCCGCCCGCGGGCCGAGGGCGCCGCGGTCGAGTTCTCGCTGTCCCACACGCCGGGTCAGGTCCTCGTCGCCGTCGCCGACGTCCCCGTCGGGGTCGACGTCGAGCGGCACCCGGACGACCCGGTCGCGCTGGCCAAGCTGCTGCACCCGCGCGAGACCGAGGAGATCGAGGCCGCCGCGCACGGCACGCTCGACGGCGGCCGGGCCACGGTCCGGTTCACCCGCGCGTGGGCGCGCACCGAGGCCTACCTCAAGGGGCTCGGCATCGGGCTGGGCCGCGACCCGCACCTCGACTACCTCGGCACCGACCAGGCCGCCGGACGCCGGCTCGGCGAGTGGTCGGTCCGCGACGTCACCGTGCCCGAGGGCTACGGCGCCGCACTGGCACTCCTGCGCTGACCGCCGGGCGCCGGACGGGACATGGCCCAGGTCACAGCGAAGGTTAAATCTTCCGCCTGAGGCCGGTCTTTACCCCAAAACCGCCATGGGACCGGGACTTTGGTCCCTAGTCTGCAGATGGGTCTGGCCGCCACCTCCGCTCGGGAGCTGACCGTGGCCAGAGAGGGAGCGTTGGTATCCCGTCGGCGGTGGGGCGCGGACGGAGTTCCGGTGCTCCTTCTTCGGTGCTCGGACACCGCCTGTTCGCACACGTTCCGACCGGTCGCGCCTCCCCTCAAACGCGACGCTGGGGGTTTGACCCATGATGTCCAGTTCAGCGCGCCGCTCGCGGCGCAGGGGCCGGGGGATCGCACTTCTCCTGCCCGCGGTGGTGCTCGCCTCCACCGCCTTCGCGGCGCCCGCGCTCGCGGACGACGTCGACTCCGACCCGGGCACGCCCGCGGTCAGCGAGACGCCCGCGCCGACGCCCGACCCGAAGCCGGCCCCGGAGCCCAAGCCGGCCCCGAAGCCGACCAACGAGCCGGACCAGGGCGGGTCCGGCTCGTCGTCCGACGACAAGCCGGCGGGGAAGCCGGACAAGCCGACGGGCGCCACCAGCACCGACGACGCCGAGCCCGCGACGCCGGCCGCGCCCGTCGAGGCACCGAAGACGCCGGCCAAGAAGGCCGCCGCCGTCGCGACGCCGTCCGCCGGCACGCTCTTCTCCGCCGCGGCGGCCGAGGACGAGCCGAACGAGAAGAAGGTCGTCGTCTGCAAGTACGTCTCGACGCCGCCGGGCGTCCTGCACCACATCGTCATCCCGAGCGTGAACTCGCTGCCGGGCTTCCCGGGCACCTTCCCGTGGGCCTTCGCGGACGCGCAGATCTCGGTGGCGATCCGCTACGCCAACGTCGGCGAGCAGGCCCACGACGTGTCGCTCTCGGAGTGCCCGACCCAGATCGCCAAGCCGGTCGTCCCCGTCACCGACGAGTGCGGCCCGGGCAACGCGGTCTACGGCGAGATCCCGGTCGGCAACTACACCGCCGTCCGCAACCCCGACGGCTCGATCACGCTCACCGCGGACGCCGGCTACCTGTTCTTCGGCGGCACCAAGACCGTCACCCTGCCGGTCCCGGTCGAGACCAACACCGCGGCCTGCCCCGAGCCGGCCGAGATCGCCCCGCCCGAGCTCGACGTCATCGACGAGTGCGGTCCGGGCAACGCCCACTACGAGCCCGTCCCGGCCAGCGACGACTACACGTCGGTGGTCAACCAGGACGGCAGCGTCACGCTGACCGCAGTCGCCCCGGCGACGTTCCCGGGCGGCGCTGCGACGTACACCTACCCGGTACCGACGGAGACCAACACGGCGGCCTGCCCGGTCAACGAGAAGAAGGTCGTCGTCTGCAAGTACGTCTCCACCCCGGGCGGCGTCCTCGACCACATCATCATCGTGAGCGTCAACACGCTGAAGGACTTCCCGGACCCCGCGGTCTTCCCGTGGCAGTTCCCGGACGCCCAGGACTCGGTCGCCATCCGCTACGCCCTCGACGGTGAGCAGGCCCACGACGTCAGCGACGTCGAGTGCCCGCAGGCCATCACCCCGCCGGAGGTCCCGGTGACCGACGACTGCGGTCCGGGCAACGCCGTGTACGGCGAGGTCCCGGCCGGCCACTACAGCGTCACCCGCAACCAGGACGGCAGCATCACGCTGACGGCCGACGCGGGCTGGACCTTCCCGGGCGGCGCGCCGACGTACAGCTACCCGGTGCCCGAGGACCAGAACGTGGCCTGCCCCGCGGCGATCACCCCGCCCGAGCTGGACGTGACGGACCCCTGCGGTCCGGGCAACGCGGTCTACGGCGAGGTGCCGGAGAACCAGGGCTACACGGTGACCCGCAACGAGGACGGCAGCATCACGCTGACGGCCGTGGGCAACACCGAGTTCCCGGGCGGCGCGCCGACGTACACCTACCCGGTGCCGACCGAGACCAACACCGAGGCCTGCCCGGTCGACGGCCGCGCGGTCGTCTGCTCGATCCCGATGAGCACCCAGGTGTCGGCGCGTGCCGACATCCCGGGCACCATCCTGATCCTCGACATCGCCGACCTGATCGCCAAGGGCTTCGCCGGCGTCTTCCCGTTCTCCTACACCGAGAACGGCGTCGAGTACGACGTCATCCGCGCCGCGGCGCCGGGCGAGACGGCCGACCAGGTCACCGGCATCACCTGCGGGGTCGACGACGTGGTGGTCAACCACCCGCCGAAGACGCCGGGTGAGGTCGGCGGCGTCACCACCGGCCTGCCCAACACCGGTGGCCCGGCCGGATGGCTGATCCCGGCCGGCGTGGCGATGGTCCTCGCGGGAGCCGCGCTGATGCTGCTCCGCCGTCGTGAGGCCTGAGGCCTGACCTGCTGAGGAGCGAACGACCGAGCCCGTGCCGACGACGTCGGCACGGGCTCGGCTTCTTCGGTGTCGGGTGCCCTCCCCGAGGCGGGTCAGCGTCGCGCGATCGCCACGCCTGCGAGCAGGAGCACGATGAACCACATGATCACGGCGGCAATCCACATCACGTAGGGATAGACGCAGTTGGGGGTGGTTCGGTTGCGGTGATCGGGCGACCGACTTGTGTCCTAGAGTGCGGGACGTGACGACGAGCCCGCGCGGCGCCCGGCGCAAGGCCCGCACCGCCACCGCGATCCTCGACGCCGCGGAGGGACTGTTCCGCGAGCGCGGGCTCCAGGCCACGACGATCGACGAGGTCGCCGAGGCGGCCGACGTCTCGGTGGGCTCGGTCTACGTGCACTTCAAGAGCAAGACCGGCCTCTATCTCGCCCTCGTCGAGCGGGCACTCGACCTCAACGAGCAGGCGATGGCACGGGTGCTCGACCTGGGGCTGGACAGCCCCTTGGAGCGGGTGCTCGCGGCGGGCGACGCGTACCTGCGCTTCCACCTCGAGCACCCCGGCGCCTTCCAGATGATCGCGCTGCGGGTGCTCGAGCCGGGCTCCGGCCAGAGCGACCCCGAGGTCGAGGAGCGCATCGCGGAACGGGTCGAGGCTCTCGTGGGCGCGGTTCAGGCCGACCTCGAGGCTGCCGTCCGGGCGGGGGAGATCCGCGCTGACGTCGACCTGGCCCGCGCCACCCGCTTCGTGTGGGGCGCCTGGAACGGCGTGATCGCGCTGTCCCTGCGCCAGGACCGGCTCCGCATCGACGACGACGAGCTCGCCGCGACGCTCGCTGTCGGTCGCCGCCTGCTCAGCGACGCGCTGCGCGCCGACGCCGCAGGGCAGTAGCCGCGAACCCCACGAAGCCCACCGACGTGGTCACGAACGAGCCCGCGACCGCCACCCGGTAGCGCCGGTCGTCGGCCAGCCCGGGCCGGAAGGCGAGCGGCAGGAAGAGCATCGCGTTGGTCCACGAGCCCGCCGCCAGCGTGCGCCGGAGGGGCGCCGGCGCGTCCGGCAGGGCCGCGCCGAGCGCCACGGTCGCCGTACCGAGGGCGGCGAGGTCGAGGTGCCACTGGCGCACCCGCGGCGTGCTCACGATGCCCAGGCGCCGAGCCCGCTCCTTGTCGGCGATCGCGAGCGTGTAGACCCACCCGGACAGAGCGCTCGCCGCGATCTCGACGGCCCCGGAGGTGGTGAGGGGGCTGGGGGTGGTGCTCATCGGGTGCTCTCCTCGGGCCGGTGGTGGCGCCGCTGCTGGGCCCGCGCGTAGGCGCGCCGGCCGACGGCGTTGTGGAAGTGCCACGCGGTCGCCGCGACGGCGCCTCGCCGCTGGAGCCAGAAGCGGTCGCTGGCGAAGGTGGGGGTCGCGCGCCCGAGGGTGACGTCGGCGAGCACCACGCCCGCGCCCTGGTCGCGGTCGCGGTAGGCGAGCACCCGGCCGCGGGCGTCGCAGATCTGGGCACCGCCCTCGAGCCGGCCGCGGTAGCGCAGCGGCGTCCCGAGGAAATCGCACGCCACCCGGCCGGCGTGGGCGGCGTGGACGACGGGGGCTCCGACGTACCGGGCGAAGGTGGCCGGCGCCGCCGTGGCCCGGGCGTGGTTGCGCCGTTCCGCTCCGCCGAGCAGGGGCCACTCCGGCAGGCTCCACCACCCCGACCCGCCGACCACGAGGTCGACCTCGCCGCCGAGGCGGGCAACCGTCTGGCTGCGCATCAGCTCCCAGCACAGGGCCACGCCCACCGTCGTACCGGCGACGTCGAGGCGGCCCGGGTCGCGCCCGCCGGTGTAGAGCGCGCTCTCCCACATCGTCGGCAGGTCCTTGTCGTGACGCCCGGCCAGCCCGTCCGGCCCGAAGAGCAGGAAGGCGTTGCGGACCTCGCCGTCCGGGTCGCGCACCAGCGTCGAGCCGCCGACGTGGATCCCGTGCCGCGTGGCCAGACCCGCGAGCAGCCGGGTCGGCTCGCCGTCGATGCTCGGCGCTCGCGCCGAGAGCTCCGGCAGGTAGCCGATGCCGGTCGAGAAGAACTCCGGCAGCACCACCCAGGTGGCGCCCGCCCGCACCGCCTGGTCGGCGAGCCGCGCGCAGTCGGCCAGGTTCGCATCGACGTCCCCGAGCCGCGCCTCGGTCTGCACCGCGGCGGCACGGATGGTTGTTGGAGTAGTGCTCATTATTGAACGCTACTGTAATTGTGGGCAGGCGGGGAAGGGCGTGCGAAGCCGGCCGGCCCGGACCTGACAGGATGGAGCCCGCGCCCCCGTAGCTCAGTGGATAGAGCAGCCGCCTCCTAAGCGAAAGGTCGTAGGTTCGACTCCTACCGGGGGCACCGCGTCGTTCGGGTCCCGCCCGTGCCCCTTTCCGGCAACCGCGCTGCGGCCTACTTCAGCTGCGACAGCAGCACGATCTCGCCCGTTGCGGACCGGCAACCTTCAGGGATGTCCGGAGCCTGGCTGGGATACGGCTCCGGGAGGAAGGCCCCGCCCCCCGAGAGCTCGTCGCCGAGGCCGAAGGACGTGCCGTCCAGGCTGACGCGCGCATCCTCGATTTCCACGTGCTTGGGCCAGATCAGCGGGTAGGTGGTCTGCTCGACCTTGATCCCCAGGCAGTCGCCGATCTTCGCGACGACGCCGCTCACCATCACGTCGCTCTCGCCCTCCAGGGCTCCGGTGGCGATCAGCACCGTGGCGCCCTCGACGGTCGCCTCCTCGTCGCTGCCTGCGCAACCGGCGGCGAGAGCTGAGAACGCCAGCAGCAGTGCGGCATTCCGGAGTCCACTGCGACGGGTCGTCACGGTCACGGAGCGTACGTGACGACGACGCCGATCTGAGGACGTGAGGTGGCGACTCTGTCCGTTCGTCCCGAAGGTGGCGATATGACCGGCGGCCGTGCTGTGCCGTGCTGGGCCGGGCGCGGCCAGGCGCGAGGGCCGCCGGGCGATTGGGCCAGCGGAGCGCTACCGGTGACAATGGAGGGGACGCCCTCGTGCTTGCCTCGGACCGTACGGTGGGCGTGGCGCCAACGGGGCGCCGATCGGCGGCTGGCTCGGCAGCGCAGTCGAGCACGAAGTTCCGCCCCCGGCGGCCCTACGACCAGGTGAACCATGACGCAGGACGTTGAGACGAGCCGCGCCGCCGGCGAGCCGAGTGCGCCCGGCAGCCGGGCCCGTCGGGTGCCGACCTCGCGGGCGAGCCGCGCCAGCCGTGACGTACGGCGTCCGCGCGGGCGCCGCTCCGGTGGGGGCCGGCGCAAGGCGCCGCAGCCGGGCAAGACCGTCTTCAAGGTGATCGCCGCGAGCCTCCTCTCGCTCGCCATGGCGACCGGCGTGGGCGTCGTCCTCGTCTACAACAACTGGAACGGCAACCTCAAGCGCGAGGACGTGTCGAAGCTCCTGTCGAACCGTCCCACCAAGGAGAAGGTGGCCGGCCCGAGCGAGCCGCTCAACATCCTCGTGATGGGCTCCGACACCCGCGCGGGTGAGGGCAACGGCATCGACGGCGAGGCCGGCGGCGGCCTGTCCGACACGACGATCCTCTTCCACGTCTCGGCCAACCGCGAGTTCGCCTACGGGATCTCGATCCCGCGCGACACCGCGGTGATGCGCCCCGAGTGCAGGCGCAAGGGTGGCGCGGTCGTGCCGGCGGCCAGCGGCTACGAGAAGTGGAACGCCGCCTACGCACTCGGTGGCCCCTCGTGCACGATCCAGCAGTTCGAGCAGCTCTCGAAGATCCGCGTCGACAAGTACGTCGTCCTCGACTTCAACCACTTCAAGGACATGGTCAACGCGCTCGGCGGCGTCGAGGTCTGCATCCCCGAGGACATCGACGACAACGAGCACAACATCCACCTCAAGGCGGGCACCCGAGAGATCAAGGGCGCCGAGGCGCTGACGTACGTGCGGGTGCGCTACCGCGTGGGCGACGGCACCGACACCCAGCGGACCCGCCGCCAGCAGGCGTTCATCGGCTCGATGATCAACAAGGCGCTGTCGGCCGACATGCTGGCGCGCCCCGACCACCTGATCGGGTTCCTGAACGCCGCGACGGCGTCGCTGCAGACCGACTTCAAGACGGTCGCCCAGATGGCCGACCTCGCGGTCACCGCGCGGGGGATCGGCGCCGACAACATCAAGTTCGTCACCACCCCGTGGGCCTACTCCGACAAGGTCAGCGGCGGCATCGAGTGGACGCCCGAGGTGCTCAAGCTGTGGCAGCTGGTCCGCAAGGACAAGCCGCTCACCCCCGAGTTCCTCAAGGACGCGCTGAGCGCCGGCGACAAGCCCGACGGCACCGCGTCGGCCACCGGCACCGCGTCCGGGACGCCGGGTGGCACCGGTACCGGCACTGCTACCGACGGCCCGAGCGGCACCCCCAGCGGGACGCCGGGCGGCACGGCCAGCAACGGCCAGCCGGGTCAGAACCCCACCCAGGACGGCGGCCTGTCGACCAGCGGCCGCGAGCAGGCCGGGCTCTGCACGTGAGCGAGCAGCCGTCCGGTCGTCGTCCGGAGTCGGACTGGGAGCGCAAGCGGCGCCTCGCCGAGGTCTTCGGGGACACCCTCCCCGAGACCACCTCCGACGAGCGGGACGACGCCGACCGCGCCGACCGGGCCGGCCGCGAGGCCGGCAACGACCAGTGGCTGAGAGCGCAAGTGCCGCCTCACCACGGTCGGACCGGGTGAGACGGCACTCGTTCTTGCTGGCGGCGCCTGAGGCGCCGGGCGATCAGGGGCGCGAGACGGTGAGCGCGTCGCGGATCTCGGTGAGCAGCTGGAGCTGCTCGTCCGGGCCCTCGGGCGCGTCGGGGAAGAAGCGCTCCTTGGCCTTGGTGTAGGGCACGACGACGAAGAAGTAGACGACCGCGGCCATCACCACGAAGGCGATCGTGGCGTTGATGAACGGGGCGACGTCGACCTTGGCGATCAGGATCTTCCCGACCTCCTTGGCGCCGCCGGCCTTGGCGACGAAGGCGACCAGCATGTCGGTGAACGTCTTCACGACCGCGGCGAACGCGGTGCCGATGATGAACGCGACCGCGAGGTCGACCAGGTTGCCCTGGAGCAGGAACTTCTTGAAGCCGGACATTTTCTCTCCTCTTCCCGAGGTTTTCTGTGTGGAGGCGGTGGGGGGCCCGAAGAAACTAACCGCGACTCCATGTATAAGTCACGTAACCGGCCACGGAGGCGGCCGTGACGTGGTACACGTCGCCCGAGCGTAGGGCGAGCACGACGAGGCGGCCGGGAAGCGCGCCGTCGTCGGAGTCCGAGCGCGCGGGGACGGCGAGCACCACCGCCGCGCGGGCGAGCACCGTGCTGGGACCGCCTCCGCGGGGGTCGGTCGCGAGCAGGTCGACGACGTCGCCGGCGGCCAGCAGGGCGGCCTGACCCGCGTCGGCGAGCCGGACCGGCGCCGCGACCGTGTCCGCCGGCTGCCCGGCGGCGAGCCCGGGCCCGACCAGCCGGACGTCGGTCAGCGGCTCCCCGCGCCGCAGCGGCGCGGCCAGCGCGTGCCCGAGCGGTGCGCCCGCGGGCTCGACGGCGCCGGCGGGCCGGTCCTGGCGTGCGAGGTGGGTCGTGGTCAGGTCGCCGCGCCCGAGCACCTGGCCGGCCGGGAGGTCGCGAGCGGCGACCAGCACGGGCGTGCTCGGCGGCGCCGGTGGGGCCAGCGCCCGCACGCCGGTCACGGCCGCGCCGGCGACCAGGAGCGCGGCGAGGAGACGGCGGTGGCGCAGCAGGCGCCGTCGTACGGTGGTGCGGGTGAGGGCGAGGCGCCCGGTCAGGTCCATGCCCGCGACGGTAGGCCGGGACGGCGCCGGGTGCCGGCGTCCTCCACAGGGCCCCGGGATCAGGCGGGCGAGGCCGCCGCGCTGGTGCTCGACCCGCCCGCGCTGGACGAGCTGGACGACGACGAGCTGCTCGACGACGACGAGTCGGACGAGCTCGACGAGCCGGACGAGCTCGACGAGCCGGACGAGCTCGACGAGCCGGACGAGCCCGACGAGGAGGCGGCGGGTGCCGACGCGGTGGTGCTCGAGCGGCTGTCGGTCTTGTAGAAGCCCGAGCCCTTGAAGACCACGCCGACCGAGCTGAACAGCTTGCGCAGGCGCCCGGTGCACTCCGGGCACGTGGTGAGCGCGTCGTCGCTGAAGCTCTGGACCTGCTCGAAGGCGTGACCGCACTCGGTGCACTGGTACTGGTACGTGGGCATCGATGTTCTCCGGATTGGCACTCTCGACTTTCGAGTGCCAATGCTACGTCACGCACCCTCGTCCGGGCACAATGGCGTCACCATGGTGGAGGCAGACAACGGCGTGGACGCCGCGACGACCAGCAGGCCCCGACCGTGGCCCCGGGCACTGCGCTGGGCGAGCGTGGTGGGGGTGCTGCTCGTGCTCGCGCTCGTGGCGGGCCTGACCACCTCGGTCGTCCTGGTGCGCAAGTCGTGGCCGCAGACGTCGGGCGAGCTGACCCTCAACGGGCTCGAGGGTGAGGTCCGGGTGGTGCGCGACGACGCCGGCATCCCGCAGATCTACGCCGACTCGACCCACGACCTGATGCTCGCCCAGGGCTTCGTGGCCGCCCAGGACCGCTTCTTCGAGATGGACGTGCGGCGGCACGCGACCGCCGGGCGCCTCTCCGAGCTGTTCGGCGACGCGGGCCTCGAGAGCGACCTGGTGGTGCGCACCCTCGGCTGGCGGCAGGTCGCCGAGGAGGAGCTCCCGCTCCTCAAGCCGGCGACCCGCAGCGCGCTCGACGCCTACGCGCAGGGCGTCAACGCCTACATGGAGAGCCAGTCGCTCTCGGAGATGTCGCTGGAGTACACCCTCCTCGACCTCACCGGCCTCGACTACAAGCCCGAGAAGTGGACGGCGGTCGACTCGATCGCCTGGCTCAAGGCGATGGCCTGGGACCTGCGCGGCAACCTCGACGAGGAGATCGGCCGGGCACTGACCAGCGCCGTGGTGGGCTCGGAGCGCGCGGCCGACCTCTACCCGGCGTACCCCTACGACCAGCACGCGCCGATCGTCGAGCAGGGCGGGATCGCCGGCGACCGGTTCGACCAGGAGCTCGAGACCGGCGGCCGGCGGCTGCAGCGCCCGCCGCTCGCGCCCGGCGCGGTGCGCGCGCTGTCGTCGGTGCGGGCCGTGCTCGACGGCGTCCCGGCGCTGCTCGGCAAGGGGGACGGCATCGGTAGCAACGCCTGGGTCGTCGACGGCGACCACACCGACACCGGCGCCCCGATCCTGGCCAACGACCCGCACCTGGGCATCTCGCTGCCCGGGGTGTGGACCCAGGTCGGCCTGCACTGCCGCTCCGTCTCGGCGGCCTGCCCCTACGACGTCGCGGGCTTCAGCTTCTCCGGTGTGCCGGGCGTGGTGATCGGCCACAACCGCGACATCGCCTGGGGGTTCACGAACCTCGGCCCCGACGTGACCGACCTGTACGTCGAGCGGGTCCGCGGCGACACCTGGCAGTACGACGGCCAGCAGCTCCCGCTCACGCTCCGCAAGGAGACGATCGAGGTCAAGGGCGGTGACGACGTCGAGATCACCGTCCGCTCGACCAGCCACGGCCCGCTGCTCTCCGACCTGGCGAGCTCGGCCGCCGAGGCCGGCGTCGACCTGACCGACGACGGGCTGGTCGACCAGGTCGGCGAGGTCGGCACGGCGGGTCTCGACGGCGACGGCGAGGAGCACGCGATCTCGCTCGCGTGGACCGCGCTGACCCCGCGCCCCACCGCCGACGCGCTGCTCGCCCTCGACCGGGCGAGCGACTGGACCGAGTTCCGCGCGGCGCTCGAGGACTTCGCCGCCCCCGGCCAGAACGTCGTCTACGCCGACACCCAGGGCCACATCGGCTACCAGGCCACCGGTCTGGTCCCGATCCGGCGGGCCGGCAACGACGGCCGGCTCCCGGCCGCGGGCTGGCGCCGCGACACCGACTGGACCGGCCGCTACATCCCCTACGACGAGCTGCCCAACGTGCTCGACCCCGCCTCGGGGATCATCGCCACCGCCAACCAGGCCGTGATCGACCCGGGCCGCTACGCGCCCTACCTCACCTCCGACTGGGACCAGGGCTACCGCTCCGATCGCATCGGCAAGCTGCTCGCGGCCGACGACGAGCTGAGCGTCGGCACGATGAGCGCCATCCAGCTCGACGACTGGAGCGCCATCGGCGAGGTGCTCACGCCCTACCTCCTCGAGGTGGACCTGCCGCGCGGCTACTACGCGGCGGGCCAGCGGCTGCTGCGCTCCTGGAACTTCCGCGAGGGCACCGACAGCGCCGCCGCGGCGTACTTCAACGCGGTGTGGCGCCAGGTGCTGCACCGCACGTTCGCCGACGAGCTCCCCGAGGGCCTGCGTCCCGACGGCGGCGACCGCTGGTTCTCGGTGCTGGCGAGGCTGCTGCCGCGGGCGCGCGCGTCGTGGTGGGACGACGTCAGCACCGACGACAAGGTCGAGCGCCGCAACGACATCCTGCGCGCGTCGATGATCGCCGCGCGCGACGAGCTCACCGCGCTGGAGTCCCCGGACCCCGACGAGTGGTCGTGGGGCGGGCTGCACCAGCTCGACCTCCGCTCGGCGACGCTGGGGGAGTCGGGGATCGGCATCGTCGAGCGGCTCTTCAACCGCGGCGGCTGGAAGGTCGGCGGCGGCAGCTCGCTCGTCAACGCGACGTCCTGGGACGCCCGCGAGGGCTACGGCGTGACCACCGCCCCCTCGATGCGGATGGTGGTGCCACTCGACGACCTCGACGCGGCCCGCTGGGTCAACCTGACCGGCGTCTCGGGCCACGCCTTCCACCCGAACTACACCGACCAGACCGATCTGTGGGCGCGCGGCGAGACGCTGCCGTGGGCGTTCTCGGAGAAGCGGGTCGACGAGGCCGGCGAGGACGTCCTGCTGCTCAAGCCGTGAACCGGACGACGCCGGCCGGCGTCGCGGCAGCGGTGACCGGCCGGTCGTGGGGCTCGGCGGGGACGGCGGGCAGCAGCTCGTCGTCGTACAGCAGGACGCAGGTGAAGGTGCCGACCGGCACCCGGGCGAGCGCGCGGTCGTAGGAGCCGCCGCCGCGCCCGAGCCGGCGTCCGTCGGGCGCGGCCGCGAGCCCCGGGACGAGGACGACGTCCGCCGTGGCGATCGCGTCGACGCCGAGCGCCGGACCGACCGGCTCGAGCAGTCCCCGGCGGGCCGGGGCGAGCGAGGTGGGCCCGTGGTAGCGCGCCCAGTCGAGGTCGTTGTCCGCCAGCAGCACCGGCAGCAGCACGTGCTTGCCGGCCTCGGCGAGGCGGTCGAGGAGGGCGGTCGTGCCGGGCTCGGTGCCGACCGAGACGTAGGCCGCGACGGTGGCCGCACGGCGTACCTCGTCGGTGCCGAGGAGGTGCTCGGCGAGCGCCCGGGCCGCCTCGCCGACCTCCGTCAGGGGGCGCCGCCGGCGCGCGGTGAGGAGCTGGTCGCGGACCGCGGTCTTGGCCGCTCCTTGGCACGGATGTGGAGCCGTCACCAGTCCAGCCTACGATCGGGAGTATGGGTATGACTGGTCGCAGCGGCGGTCTCGAGAAGGCGCGGGCGAAGATGCTCGATGCCGGGGTGGACGCGGTCGCCGTCGACACCTTCGCGCACTACTACCGGCTGCTGGAGCACGGCGAGACCGGGATGATCCCCGAGTCGAGCATCGAGCCCGTCGACATCGAGAGCCTCGCCGACGTCGAGGTCCCCGACGAGGTCGCGGCCGACGCGGTCGCCAAGACGGTGGCGATCAAGCTCAACGGCGGCCTCGGCACGTCGATGGGCATGGAGCGGGCCAAGTCGCTGCTGTGCGTGCGGCGCGGGCTGTCGTTCCTCGACATCATCGCCCGCCAGGCGCTGCACCTGCGCCAGCGCACCGGCGCGCGGCTGCCGCTGATCTTCATGAACTCGTTCCGGACCTCCTCCGACACCCTCCACGCGCTCGGTCGCTACGAGGACCTCGCGACCGAGGGCCTGCCGCTGGAGTTCCTGCAGAACCGCGAGCCCAAGCTGCTCACCGCCGACCTCACGCCGGCGTCCTGGCCCAAGGACCCGGACCTGGAGTGGTGTCCGCCCGGGCACGGCGACATCTACACCGCGCTGCGCGGCACCGGTCTGCTCGACCGGCTGATCGAGCAGGGCTACCACTACGCCTTCGTCTCCAACTCCGACAACCTCGGCGCCGTCGCCGACCCGCGCGTCGCGGGCTGGTTCGCCCAGAGCGGCGCCCCGTTCGCTATCGAGGCGGTCCGCCGCACGGTCTCCGACCGCAAGGGCGGCCAGTTCGCGCGCCGCAAGGCCGACGGCCGGATCGTGCTGCGCGAGACCGCCCAGACCCTCGCCGACGACAAGGCCGCCGCGGCCGACCTCGAGAAGCACCGCTTCACCTCGACCAACAACCTCTGGTTCGACCTGCGGGCGATGAAGGCCAAGCTCGACGAGCGCGACGGCATCCTCGGCCTGCCGCTGATCCGCAACATCAAGCACCTCGACCCGGCCGACCCCTCCTCGCCCGAGGTGGTCCAGATCGAGACCGCGATGGGCGCGGCGATCGAGGTCTTCGAGGGGGCCCGGCTGATCGAGGTCGGCCGCGACCGGTTCATCCCGGTCAAGACCACCAACGACCTGCTGGTGCTGCGCTCCGACGTCTACGAGATCGGTGGCGACTTCGCGCTCACCCAGGTCGCCGCCGACGTTCCCTACGTCGACCTCGACGACGAGCACTACAAGCTGGTCGGCGAGTTCGACAAGCGCTTCCCCGAGGGTGCGCCCTCGCTGGCCAAGGCGTCGTCGTTCAAGGTCGACGGCGACTGGACCTTCGGGCACGGTGTGCAGGTCGTCGGCTCGGTCGAGCTCGAGGGACGCGGCGCCCAGCGGGTGCCGGCCGGCGAGGTGCTCTCCGGGACGGATGACTGACGCCGCTCGGGTGCCGTCCGTCGCGGAGCACCGCGCCCGGGTCCTGGCCGGAGTGGAGCCGCTCGCCGGCACCGAGACCGTGCCCCTGGTGGCCGCGCTCGGCCGCCGGCTCGCCGCGGACGTCGTGGCGACGCTCGCCGTGCCGCCCTTCGACCACTCGGCGATGGACGGCTTCGCCGTCCGGACCGCCGATCTCGTCGAGGTGCCGGTCGCGCTGCCGGTCTCCGGCGTCGTCGCGGCGGGCGACGAGGTCGTCCCGCTGAAGGAGGGGACGGCCGTCCGGATCATGACCGGCGCCGAGGTGCCGCCCGGCGCCGACGTGGTCATCCCGTTCGAGTGGACCACCGGCGACGACCCGGTCCGGATCGAGCGCGTCGCCGCGCCCGGCCGGCACATCCGCCGCGCCGGCGAGGACGTCGCTGCGGGCGAGGTCGCCGTGGTCGGCGGTGCGCGGCTGGGCCCGGCCCGGCTGGGGCTGCTCACCTCGGTCGGCGCGACCGAGGTGGAGGTCCGGGTGCGCCCGCGGCTCGCCGTCGTCTCGACCGGCGCGGAGCTGGTCGGCGGCCAGGTCCCCGACAGCAACACCCCGACGCTCCTGGCTGCCGCCCGGGCGGCGGGCGCGGACGCGACCGGCTTCGGTCCGGCGCCCGACGACCCGGACCGCTTCCTCGCCGTCCTCGCGGCGGCCGCGGAGGCGGCGGACGTCGTCGTCACCACCGGCGGCATCTCGGCCGGCGACCACGACGTCGTCAAGGCGGCGCTGCGCGGGCGCGACGGCTTCTGGTTCGGCCCGGTCGCGATGAAGCCCGGCCGGCCGCAGGGCTGCGGCGCGCTCGTCACCGGTGACGGACGCCGGGTCCCCGTCGTCACGCTGCCGGGGACGCCGATCGCGGCATACGCCTCCTTCTTGCTCTACGTGGTCCCGCTGCTGCGCACGCTGGCCGGGACGGCGTGGGAGCCGGTCACCGCCCCGCTCGCCGAGGCCGTCACCGCCTCCGACCGGACCGTGCTGCTGCCCGCCCGCCACGTCGAGAACGGCCGGGTCGCGGCGCTGCCCGGGCACGCCGGGCACTCCCAGCGCCTGCTGGCGGCGGCCGACGCGTTGCTCGTCGTACCGCCAACCGGGAGGCTGGTCCCCGAGGGCACCCCGGTCGAGGTGCTCGCCCTGCATCCCGAGGAGGAGCCCCATGGCTGACGAGCAGGCCCGGTTGACCCACGTCGACGCGTCGGGTGCCGCGCGGATGGTCGACGTGTCGGCCAAGGACGTGACCCGCCGGGTGGCGACCGCGTCGGGCCGGGTGCTGGTCTCGCCGGAGGTCGTCGCCCTGCTGCGCGGCGAGGGCGTGCCCAAGGGCGACGCGCTCGCCGTCGCCCGGATCGCCGGGATCATGGGCGCCAAGCAGACGCCCGCCCTCATCCCGCTGTGCCACCCGCTCGCCGTCTCCGGCGTCACCGTCGACCTCACCGTCGCCGACGACGCCGTCGAGATCGCCGCCAGCGTCAAGACCACCGACCGCACCGGCGTCGAGATGGAGGCGCTCACCGCGGTCTCGGTGGCCGCGCTCACCGTGGTCGACATGGTCAAGGCGGTCGACAAGGCCGCGGTCATCACCGACATCCGGGTCGAGACCAAGACCGGCGGCAAGTCGGGGGACTGGGCCCGATGAGCTCGGTGCCCGGGCTGCCCGCCGTCGTGGTCGTGGCGTCCAACCGCGCCGCCGCCGGCGTCTACGACGACACGACCGGTCCGCTCCTCGTCACGGCCCTGCGCTCCTGGGGCCTCGTCGTCGACGAGCCCGTCGTGGTCCCGGACGGCGATCCGGTCGGCGCGGCCATCGCCGAGGCGGTGCGCGCGGGTGCCCGGGTCGTGCTGACCACCGGCGGCACCGGGCTCACCCCCACCGACCGCACGCCCGAGGTGACCGCGCCGCTGCTCGACCGCGAGGTGCCCGGCCTGGCCGAGGCGATCCGTGCCGCCGGCGTCGCCAAGGGCGTGCCGACCGCCGTGCTCTCCCGGGGCCTGGCCGGCGTCGCCGGCACCACCCTGGTCGTCAACCTGCCCGGCTCGCGCGGCGGGGTGAAGGACGCGCTCGCCGTGCTCGAGCCGGTCCTGGTCCACGCCGTCGAGCAGATCGTCGGGAGCGACCATTGAGCGAGGCTCCCCGTGAGCGGATGGTCGTCGGGGTCCCCGGACGCGCCTGGCCGAACGAGCTGATCTCCGGCACCGACCCCGTCGTCCGGCTGCGCCCGATCGCGCGCAGCGACGCCCGGGCCTGGCGCGCCGCCCGGCGCCGCAACGCCGTCTGGCTCGCCCGCTGGGACGCCACCGCCCCGCCGGGCGCCGACGCCCGGCCGACGTCCTTCCGGGTGCTCGTGCGGCGGCTGCGCAAGGCGGCGCGGCGCGGGACGACGTACCCCTTCGTGGTCGAGGTCGACGGCGTCTTCGCCGGCCAGGTCAGCGTCAACAACATCGTGCGCGGCTCGGCGCAGTTCGCGTCGGTCGGCTACTGGATCGACCAGCAGTTCGCCGGCCGCGGCGTCATCCCGCGGGCCGTGGCGATGGTGATCGACCACTGCTTCTTCGTCGCCGGGCTGCACCGGATCGAGATCTGCATCCGTCCCGAGAACTCCAACTCGCTGCGCGTGGTCGAGAAGCTCGGCGTGCGCGAGGTCGGCTACGCGCCGCGCTTCCTGCACATCGACGGGGACTGGCGCGACCACCGGATCTTCGCGATCACCAAGGAGGAGGCGCCGCGCGGCGTCCTCGCCCGGCTCGACCACCCCACTCCGGACTGACCGCCGCGCAGGTGAATCACATGCGTCACATCAATCAATTCGTGACACACCGATGGACATGCGCCTCACATTGAGGTAGCGCTCCTAACCTCTCGGTGTGGACCTGAGCGCACTCATCTTCGTCGCACTGGCGGTGGCCTGGGTCGTCTACCTCGTGCCGAAGGCACTGCGTCACCACGAGGAGGACGCCGTCAGCCGCTCGGTCGACCGCTTCTCCGACCGCATGCGCGTGCTCGCCCGGCGCGAGGCGGTCTCGTCCAGCGCGGCCGCGCTCGTCACCGGCACCGCGTCGGCCGCGTCGGCTCCGTCGGCTCCGTCGGCTGAGCCTGTCGAAGCCCCCACGAAGCAGACCACGAAGCAGCCCGCGGCGCCCACCCCTGCGCCGCGTGCCCTCCGCTCGCCCGTGGCCCGCCGGGCCGCTGCCCGTCGCGCCGCCCAGCGCCGGCGCCGGGTCCTCGGTGTGCTGGTCCTGCTCAACGTCGTCGTCGCCGGCCTCGCCGTCGGCGCCGTCGTCGCGGCCCCCTGGATCGCCGCCCCGCTCACCCTCCTGGTCGCCTGGCTCGTCGCCTGCCGCCTGATAGTCCGCAACGAGCGCGCCGCCCGGGCCGCCGTCCTCGCGCCGGCCCGCCGGCGACGTCGTACCCTGGCCGACGAGGAGATCGCCGCCGAGGACGCCGCGACCGACACCGCCCCCGAGCCCGACCTCCCGGCCGAGCCCGGCGGCGTCGTCGCCGAGCTGGCCGACGACGACACCGGCGAGATCCCCGCGATCACCGCCGAGGTCGCCGACGGCTGGACCCCGGTCGCCGTCCCGCTCCCGATGTACGTGGCCAAGGCCCCCGCCGGCCGCACGGTCCGCACCATCGACCTCGACGCCACCGGCGTCTGGAGCTCGGGCCGCAACGAGGCCGACTCCCAGCTCGCCCGCGAGGCGGACTCCCAGCGCAGCGCCGACGCCGCAGCGGCCGCAGCCGCCGCGGACGCCGACGAGCGCCGCGCCACCGGCAGCTGATGCCGCGGTTGTCCCGTCCCGGCCCGGGTAACGCCGGTCCATGACCGACGAGACCCAGCCGAACCGTCCCACCGACGAGACCGCCGCCGACCGCCAGGCCGCGCAGCAGGCGCGCGAGCAGGAGAAGAAGTACGGCGACTCCGCCACCGCCGTCTCTCCCGACACCCAGCACGCCGACCCCGGCGAGGCCCTCGGCGACGCCGCCTCCGGCACGTCGTCCCGGGGCCAGTCGACCACCTTCGACGACCCGCCCAAGCCCCGCGCCAGCTCGAACGTCGACCGCGGCCCGCACGGCGACGAGCAGCCCCGCCCCGCCGGTCACGCCGACGACGACCGCGCCTGACCGCAGCCCGCGGCCGCGAGGGACGGGCCCGATTCGGACCTCCCGGAGCACGGGTGCTACCGTTTCTCCTCGCTTGGGGGTGTGGCGCAGTTGGTAGCGCGTCTCGTTCGCAATGAGAAGGTCAGGGGTTCGAATCCCCTCACCTCCACAAGCAAGCAAGAACCGGCAGGTCGCCTGACCTGCCGGTTCTCGCGTTTTCGGCTCTCGCGTCGCGCGGGGAGCTGCACGCGCGGATCCGCCACGCTGAGCCATTGCTCACGTGTCGGTGTACCCGCGGCCGCCAGGGAGACGCAGAGAGACTCTCGCACGTCCGGAGGTCGTTCATCAGATCCAAGCCGGACCCGGTCTGCGGAGATACTGGGGAAGGTGCGAGTCTCGGTCCCGTGGTCGCGAGCGACTCGTCTCCCACCTACGCGTGGGCGGTGGCGGGGCTCCGCGAGCCGGCGACGGGCGCCCCGCACCTCGTCCCAGCCGCATTCTGGTCCCGCCGAGGACCAGGAGGACGTCGGCCGGGGGCGAGTCCCGCGCCTTCCATCGGTCGGTCGGTGACTTCGACGGCTCTCAGCTCCGGCGCAGGCCGATCTCCGTCGGCTCCGCAGACGACCCGGGGAACCTTCTTCGCGGGTACCGGATAGGGGACACGGCGGGCGATCCGGTGCTGACTTTCCTCGATTCCAAGGCTAGCCCCGGGCGCAGATATGCGTGAGCTCCCGCGGCGCGACCCTTCCGGGTTGTTTGCTCGTCCTCCGGGCGACTATTAGTCCAGCGAGTCGACTCGGGTGGCTACTGCTGTGAGCTTTGAATTGCTCGAGGTGGTCTGCAGGAATTGCTCCTCTGGGAAAGAGAAGGTCCCGTCCTCGAGGGTCATGGTCTCGACGACCGGGTCCTCCCCTCCGCGAATCTCGTAGGTGATCTCCCACGATCCGCTCGACACGTCCTGGTTGCCGGCGTAGTCCGGATCGATCTGGACGGTGACGTTGCACCCGGCGGATCCGAAGCACTCCTTGCTCCTCGTCTTCACGCCGATCCTGATGTTGCGGGGAGCAATCGCGACGCCATCGCTCAGAGCGGGTCCCGCCCCGGCCTCCGGCGGGAGCTCACCGACGAGAGCGTCCACCTGCGCTTGCGCGTCGTTCAACTCTCCGGTGAGGGACTCGACCTTGTCGGAGGATTGTCCGAGCTCCTCTTCGGCTGCCTCAGCGCGGGAGACTGCTGTGTCGAGCTTCGCGGATTGAGACCTGTACTCGTCGCTGCCAGTGGGGTCACCGGACATCCGGCCCACGAAGAACGCAGCTGCCGTCAACCCGACGACCGTCAGCGCCGCAAGCCCTAGGAGGAGTGCCTTCCGCCGCCCTGTGTCTTTCGCGGGCACAGCCGTGGTCGGGGGCGGGGCGGAAGGCGGCGGGCCGAGGGGCGGCTGGGGAATAGAAGTCACGGTGCGGCTCCGGTGCTTTCGGTTCGATAAACACTGCCGCGACCCATGACGGTGCCGCAGCGCTCCATGCTCGCACCGCGAGCCCGCAATATTGGGCGAATCGGAAAGAAGGAGTCGGGACGGGCTTACGTCTTGCGATGGCTTTCCGACATCAGGCGTCACCTATTGGTCCAACGCCAGTGGATCTGCTCGCCGCTTTCCCGCGCTCCCGGGCTCACCCGACGCTGATCGGGACGTGCTGCCGGAGGAAGGCGAGCTGGTCGGCCACGACCTGGCTGAAGAGCGGCTCGACGTAGGGATCGAAGTGTCCGCAGGGGTAGACCTTCACCGTGGGGTGAGCCATGCGCGCTGCTGTCGTCTCGGCGACCTTGCGCGGGGTGATCGCGTCGTGCTCGGCGATCTGGACGAGCGTGGGGCAGGTGATCGCGGACGCCCGTCGTCTCGGCGAGTACAGGCCGACCTTGAGGACGATCCGTGCGGCGACGTGGGTGGGGTAGTCGTCCCGCGCGATCCCCGAGTCGGACATCAGCCTGTTCATGCCGGGCAGGGCATCGGGACTGGTCATCGCCGCCGGCTCGCCCGGGTTGGCGGCGCACTCGACGTAGACGGGGTCTCGCCCGAGCAGGGCACGGACCTGGTCGCGGATGCCGAGCGGAGCGACCCGCAGGCTCGCCCGTAGGCCGGTGGCCCGGACGGCGGCAGGTCCGCTGACGTGCGGCACCTGCGCGATGACCGCTGCGAGTGGCTCTCCGCTGCCCGCGACGCTGATCACGTGACCGCCGCCGAAGGAGGTTCCCCACGCCACGATGCGCTGGTCGTCGGCCTGCGGCAGCCGGCGGGCGAAGGCGAGCGCCGCCCGCCAGTCCTGGTGCTGCATCGAGATGTCGAGGACCTGGCGCGGCGTCCCGGCGCTGTCGCCGAAGCCGCGGTAGTCGAAGACCACCACGAGGTAGCCCGCGGCCGCGAAGCGCTCGGCGTAGGCGTAGAGCCGCAGCGCGCGCACGGCACCGAATCCGTGGCCCATCACCACGACGGGCGCCCCGGGGCCTGGGATGGTCGTGGGCCGGTAGACCCGGGCCGCGCACGCGACGCCCTCGGACAGGAACGTCTCGTCCGTCCAGGTGAACTGGTCGGGCGTGCTGGTCATGAGGCTCCTCAGGGCTGGGGTGGTCGCCTATCTTGATTGCCGTCCAAGAGACCGTAGGTCCGTCTTGGACGGCAGTCAAGATAGGGTGACGCATGCCTCGGAACCGCCGCCCCCAGAACCGTGAGGAGAAGCGGGACGAGATCGTCGCCGCTGCCACGGAGCTGTTCACCGGCACGGGCTACGACGAGACCCCGATGACGGCCATCGCCGCGGCCGCGGGCGTCGCGACCAACACGATCTACTGGTACTTCAAGGACAAGGACGCCCTGCTGGTCGCGGTCCTCGACCGGGTGCTGGCCGAGGCGCTCGCCGACGCGGGCACACGCACTGACGAACCCTGGAGCGACCAGCTGCTGTGGGCCGTCGAGCGCCTCGAGCGGTACAGCCGGCTCGTCACGGTGGTCCACGCCCGGACGGCGATCTCGCCGGTCATCGACGCCTGGCACGCCGACTTCCACCGCCTGGCCGAGGACATGCTCGCCGGCGGGTTCCGCAGCGCCGGAGTGCCCGAGGAGTCCCTTCGCGCCTCGATCCAGATCGGCGTCTTCGTCATCGAGGGCCTGCTCCTCCACCCTGGCAGCGCGGAGAGCCGCCGCGAGGTGATCGACCTGCTGGCGCACCCGGGAGGCGATCGCCGCCACCCGCCCGGCGACAGGACGAGGACTCGGTCCGGCGGCTGACGCCGTCCGCGATGCGTCAATCGGCGCGGTGACCGGGTGGCGGCTCGTTGCCCGGATCTCGACGGACGATGGCCGAAATTCGAGTGCTGCCGCCGACCCTGGGGTCCTAGATTCGGGCGGGTGACGTCGACACCTGCTCGGGCTGCCCTTCCCTCGTCCCCAGAAGCGGCGCCCCCGCGCTGGCAGCCGGTGGCGGCGATCGCCGTCACGCTGGTCCTGTGGGCGTCCGCGTTCGTGGCGATCCGGCATCTCGGGCACGAGGTGACGCCCGGTGCGCTCTCGCTCGGACGTCTCCTGATCGCCGCCGTCGTGCTGTCCGCGCTGCTGGCGCGGGCTCCGCGGAGCCGGTTCACCCGCACCGAGGTGGTCCTGCTCGTGGCCTGCGGGGTCGCCTGGTTCGGCATCTACAACATCGCGCTCAACGACAGCGAGCGCCGGATCGACGCGGCGACGGCGGCGATGGTCGTGCAGGTCGGGCCGATCCTGATCGCGCTGCTGGCCGCGCTGTTCCTGGGGGAGCGGCTCACGGGCTGGCTGCTGCTTGGGATGGTGATCGCCTTCGGTGGCGTCGTGGTGATCGGCAGCGCGACGCGCGGGGACGGCGGCTCCGACCTCGACGGCGTCCTGCTGGCGTTGCTGGCCGCGGTGACCTACGCCATCGGCGTCGTGTGCCAGAAGGTGCTGCTGCGCCGGCTCTCCGGCCTGGAGGTGACCTGCTACGCCTGCTGGATCGGCGTCGTCGTCTGCCTGCCGTGGCTCGGCGACCTCGGGGGCGTGGTGCGCGAAGGTGACGCCGGGACGCTCCTGCTCATCGCTTACCTGGGCTTGTTCCCGACCGCGATCGCGTTCCTCACCTGGGCCTTCGCCCTGCGCTACACCGACGCCGGCAAGCAGTCGCTGACGACCTTCCTCGTCCCGGCGATCGCGACGCTGATGGCCTGGCTGCTCCTCGACGAGGTGCCGCCCGCGCTGGCCTTCGTCGGCGGGCTGCTGTGCATCGTGGGCGTGCTGGTGACGCGGCGCAGGCCGCGTGCCGCCGCGGTGCCCCCGGGCGGCTGACGGGACCTGAGTCCACCGCCGCCCGGGGACGACGTCAGCTCGTCGGGGCGCAGATGGCGTGCACGCGCAGGTTGTTCGGCGTCGTGAAGTAGATCCGCACCGCCCAGTACTGCGCCGCGGTCGCCCCGTTGGCCGCGGGGGTTCCGGCGGCGTCGGCCGCCGGGTAGGTGTCGGCGTTGAAGGTCTCCTGGGGGTCGGCCGATGAGTAGCCGCCGCCGATCGCCGTCTTGCCGGGGCCGCAGTTGGCGGTGAGCGTGAGCCAGCTCGTGGCGGCCTGGTTGGTGTAGGTCTGCGCGACGTAGCTGAGCCCGTTGCTGATCGAGCCCGCGGGGCCGGTGGCTCCCGCAGGTCCGGTGGCTCCGGTGGCGCCCGGTGCTCCGGCGGGGCCCGTGGGGCCGGTGGCGCCCGGTGCCCCGGCAGGACCCGTGGGGCCGGTCGCGCCCGGTGCCCCGGCGGTGCCAGTGGCTCCGGTGGCGCCCGTGGTGCCCATCGGCCCGATCGGGCCGGCCGGGCCGATGCCGCCCGTGGCGCCGGTCGCGCCCGTCGCGCCGTCGGTCCCCGGAGCGCCGGCCGGGCCCGTGGGGCCGGTGGCGCCCGTGGGTCCGGTCGGGCCGGCGGGGCCGATGTCGCCGGTCGCACCCGTCGCACCCGTTGCGCCGTCAGTGCCGGGCATTCCGGTGGGACCGGTCGGTCCGGGGGCGCCGATGGCGCCCGTGGGTCCGGTCGCGCCCGTGGCTCCCGTGGCGCCGGCAGGTCCGGCCGGTCCGGCGGGGCCGGCCACCCCCTGCTTGCCCTGGGGGCCCGGGGCGCCGGGCTTGCCCTTCGTCGTCTTTCCGCCGCGCACCCAGCGGATGTGGCCCTCGCCGGGGCGGCAGTCGGCGATGGAGCGGACGATCCTGATCTTGCCGGTCTCGACGCGGAAGCAGGCGCTGATCACGCGGCGCTCCGACGCGGCGGACGCGGCAGTCGCGGCCGTGGCGCTGCCCGCGGTGCCGACGACCGTGGTCAGCGCGAGGGTGGCGAGGGACAGGGACGCGACGGCGCGGTACTCGGGCACCGGTCTAGCCTAGGTGCAGGAACTGGCGAATGTCCGCCATATCCGAAGACCGCTGCTCGATGCCGCCACCGGCGCGCGGTCAGCCGTACGACGGTGCCTTGACGTCGGCCATCTTCGGGTCCAGGCGGACGCCGGTGGAGAGGTGCTCCTCGGCCTCGTCGGTCTTGCCGAGGTGCAGCAGGGCGAAGCCGAGCCGCATGTGCGCGGCCGCGAGGTCGGGGTCGATCGCGAGGGCGCGCCGGTAGAGCTCGACCGCCGCGTCCAGGTCGCTGGTCTCGAGGACGATGCCCTTGTTGTAGAGCGCCGAGGTGAACTCGGGATCGGTCTTCAGCGCCGCGTCGTAGTGCTTGATAGCGAGCGCGTCGTCGCCGGCCTCCTGGGCCAGCAGGCCGAGGTTGTAGTGGGCGTAGACGTTGTCGGCGTCGAGCTCCAGCACGTTCTCGAAGGTGGCGCGGGCGGCCGCGGCGTCCCCCGCCTCGAGCTGCGCCAGCGCCGTCTGGACGAGGGTGTCCGCGGGGGACAGGCTGCTCGGCGTCGTCGCCGAGGACGTCGCCGCGGACGGCTCGTCGTCGCCGTCGCCGCCGCTGCACCCACTGACGACGAGGACGCTCAGCAGCGCCAGCGCGGCGAGGGTGGGGCGGGGCACGCCGGTCAGTATAGGGACGTGTGCTCGCGGGCGAAGGCGAGGTTCTTCTCGACTCGAGGACGCTCCGCCGGGGGCAGCTCCGGGTCGGCGAGCACGCTCTCGGCGAGCGCGGCGGACTCGGCGTGCCGGCCGACCCAGTAGCTCGAGATCGACAGCTCGTCGCGGGCCCGCCAGCCGTAGCAGGCCGGCGCCACGAAGAGGATGTCGCCCGTCGGCGGCAGCTCCACCGCCCTCGTCGCGAAGACGTGGGCGAGCTCGTGGCGCCCGTGCTCGCGGAGGTGGCGAGCCAGCTCGACGAGGGTCTCGGCGCGCCCGGGCCGGTTCTCGTACGCCGTCAGGTAGGCCGTGAGCACGTCCGGGTCGCCGGGGTCGAGCCGCTCGCGGAGCACGGCCACCTGCAGCAGCGAGTACCAGACCTCCTCGGCCCAGCCCCCGAGCGACGCCCGGTGCTGGTAGGCGGACAGCGCCTCCCGGTCGCGGCCGAGGTCGCGCAGGGTCTGGGCCCGGTAGAAGACGTAGCGGGCGTTGCCGGGCTCGGCCGCGAGGCCGCGGTCGAGCAGGGCCAGGTCGCGCTCGAACTTCACCTGACGGCTGGAGCCCTCGGCATGGTCGCGGAACCAGATCCCGCGGAGGGGCTCACGGTCCGTCGCGCCGAGGTCGAGGTACTCGTGGGTGACCCCTTCGTAGCGCGCCGGGAGGCCGGCGCGCACGAGCCTCACGTTGGCGTACCGGAGGACGCCGTCCTGCTGGTCGACGAGGTAGGCGTCCGCGGCCAGCCCCTCACGGAAGCCGGCGTCCTCGACGACGAGCTCCATGTCGGCGTCGCAGAGGAGGAGGTGGTCGACGTCGTGCGCCGCGGCGGTCTCCCGCGCCGCCGCGAGGGAGTCGTTGCGGGCCTGGGCGAAGTCGTCGAACCGGCCGTGGGTCACCTGGCCGGGCACGCCGTGCCGCTCGAAGAACGACCGGATGATCTCGACCGTGCCGTCGGTCGATCCGGTGTCGTGGATCGCGTAGGCGTCGATCCACGGCGCCGCGGCCGCCAGGCAGCGCTCGATGATGGCGGCCTCGTCCCTGACGATCATGGTCAGGCAGAGCCTGGCTCGGGTGGCGCCCATGGCCAGGGAGTCTAGGGAGCCTAGGGTCGTCCCATGATCGGATCCGCCGACGCCGGCTCCCTGGACATGACCATCGCCTCGGCGCTCCAGGTGAACGGTCGCGCCACGTGGGGGGCGATCGCGCGGGCGCTCGACCTGCCCGAGCGGACCGTGGCGCGGCGCGGGCAGCGGCTGATCGACGAGGGGCTGGTGCGGGTCTCGACCTACCTGGACACGACCATCGTGGGCCATGCGCACCCCGTCGTCGTCGAGATCCACACGGCCCCGGGCCGGGCGGTGCAGGTCGGCCAGATCCTGTCGGAGCGGGCGGATGCGTCGTCGGTGTCGGTGATCGAGGGCTCGGGCGACCTGACCTGCATGATCCTGCCGCGCACGCTGGAGGACCGGGCCCGGCTGCTGCTCGACGAGATCCCGTCGATCGACGACGTCGTCTCGGTGCAGGCGAGCACGGTGCTGCGCTACTTCCGGTCCGGCTACGACTGGGTCGCGCGCGAGCTGCCGCCCGAGCCCACGGCGGCGCTGGTGCAGGACATGATCCGGCCGGCGGAGGACGCCGTCCCGGCCGAGCACCTCGAGCTCGAGCCCGAGGACGAGGCGCTCGTCGCCGAGCTCGCGGCCGACGGCCGGGCGGCGGTCGCCCAGCTCGCGCGGAGCGTGGGCCTCTCGACGCCGACGGTGCGACGCCGGCTCGACAGCCTGTTCGCGGCCGGGGCGCTCCACGTCCGCACGGAGGTCGCGCCCGCGCTCCACGGGCTGGGCCTGGAGGCGCTGATCTGGTTGCGGGTCCGCCCGGACCGGATCGACGACGTCGGCCGCACGCTCGGCCGGCACCCGGCGGTGCGCTTCTGCGTCGCGCTGACCGGGCGCTCGCAGATCATGATCGACTGCCTGCTCCTCGACGAGGCGGCGCTCTACGCGTTCGTCACCGAGGACATCGCCGGCCTCGGTGTGGAGTCGGTCGACCGGACGGGCGTCGTCCTGTTCCCGCTGCGCCGCGGCCCGCTGCTCGTGGCGCCGACCGCTGTGGAGCCCGTCGCCGACTGAGCGACCTCGCCCGCTCCGCCGGTGCCACGACGCCGGGGGAGCGAGGCGGTCATTGCGCACATTTGGTGGGGGCTATCTGTCTGAATCCGAAAGAAGGCATTGCAGTTTTGGCTGAAACGCGTAAAGTGTGACGCGTGGCACGGAGAGAAGCAGCGATGGTCGCCCAGCGCCCCCTCGTCGGGGTGACGGTCTGGCGCCGTCCCCTCGCGACCTACCTCGGCGAGCAGACCGACCTCTTCACGCTCGGCCCCGAGTACGTCGCGCCGCTGCAGGACGAGGGCCTCGACGTCGTCCTGCTGCCGCACCCGTCCAACGCCCGGGCGATGGCGGCCCGGCTCGACGGGCTCGTGCTCGCCGGCGGCGAGGACGTCCACCCGGTCCGGTCCGGCGCGTCGCCCCAGGCCGGCCAGCACTACGACGTCGAGCGCGACGCCAACGACGTCGCCCTCTTCCACGAGGCCAAGCGGCGCGGCATCCCGGTCCTCGGGATCTGCCGCGGCATGCAGATCGCCGCCGTCGCGAGCGAGCGCCGGCTGGTCCAGGAGCTCCCGGTGACACCGGAGCACCCGCGGGTCAGCGGCGCCGACGAGATCCTCGGCCTGCGGCACCCGGTCGCCGTCGAGCCCGGTACCCGCCTGGCGAGCCTGCTCGGCGACGGCGAGCACGTCGTCAACAGCATCCACCACCAGGCGGTCGAGCAGGCGCCCAGCGGCTTCCAGGTCTCCGCGCGCACCTCCGACGGCGTCCTCGAGGCCATCGAGAGCACCGACCCCGCGTGGTTCTGCCTGTGCCTGCAGTGGCACCCCGAGAAGCTCACCGCCCCGGCCGAGCGCCGTACCCAACGCCCGATCTTCGCCGCCTTCGCCGACGCCTGCCGGAGTGCGGCGGACCACCCTCAGCACGACTGAACGAGAAAGTAGGACCGATGACGACCACCACCCCCGAGCGCCAGATCTACCTGGAGTTCGACAACGGCGCGCGCGCTGTCGCGACGCTGGCCGACGACGTCGCGCCGAAGACGGCCGAGGCGCTCTGGTCGGCCCTGGCCGAGCCGGTCACCGAGACCGTCATGCACGCGATGTACGCCGGCCCCGAGGTCATGTTCGGGCTCCCCGAGTCCGCGCAGAACTTCGACCCGGCCGCGCTGCCCGCCGAGAACCAGCAGGTCATCCCGGCCGCCGGCGACCTGATCTTCTACCACCAGATCCCGCACCAGATGTCGGGCCTCGACTTCGAGCTCTGGGAGGTCGGCATCTTCTACGGCAAGGGCGGCCGGATCTTCGGTCCCCTCGGCTGGACGCCGTGCTCGATCTTCGCCTCGATCACCGAGGGCCTCGACGAGTTCGCCGCCGCCTGCCAGGAGACCCGCGTCTCCGGCGTCAAGAGCCTCACGATCGGTCGCGTGTGATGCGCGCCGTGAGCATGCGGCGCGGCGCCGCGGTCCTCGCCACCCTCCTCGTCACCTCCGTCGCGGCGGCGGCCTGCTCCTCCTCGTCCTCCTCGGACGACAAGGACAAGGCGCCGGTCGGCAGCGGCAAGGTCGCCGTCCCGAGCCAGTTCAAGGGCAAGCTCGTCGCGCCCGCCGTCGTCGGCTACCCGCCGTACGCCTTCCTCGAGGGCAAGGACGCGCAGGGCATCAGCGTCGACCTGGCCAAGGCGCTGGGCGGCCCCTGGGGCGAGACCGTGACGCTCAAGAACGACTCGTTCGAGAACGCGCTCCTCGGCATCAACCGGGAGACCTACTTCGGTGCGTTCGGCGCCGACGTCACGGCCGAGCGCGAGAAGGTCTTCGACCAGGTCTCGTTCCTCAAGGACTACCACTCCTTCATGACCCTCGCGGACGCCGACGACATCGGCGACTCGATGGACTCCCTGTGCGGCCTGAAGATCGCGCTCGTCGCGGCCGACAGCTCGATCCCGGTGCTCAAGGAGCAGTCGGCGACCTGCACCAAGGACGGCAAGGACGCCATCACGGTGCTGACCTTCGCCGACCAGGGCGCGGCCACGCTGGCCGTGCAGAGCAAGCAGGCCGACGCGACCACCGCGACGGTGACCAACCTGGGCTTCATCCAGAAGAAGGCCGGCAACACGTTCAAGGTCAGCGGTCCGCACTACCACTACGTGCTGATCAGCGTCGCCGCCAAGAAGGGCAACGGGATGGCCCAGGCGCTCGCCGACGGCATCAACGAGCTCATCGACAGCGGCGAGTACACCAAGATCCTGAAGCGGTACGGCGTCGAGTCGACCGCCGTCGAGCGGGCCGAGGTCAACCCCGACCCCAACGTCGAGCCCTGAGGAAGCGGCCATGACCACCCCGATCCCCACCACCGCGCCGACGCCGGCTGACGTCATCGGCATGCGGCGGAGCAAGCCGCTGCCGGTGCTGCGCACGGTGTACGCCGTCGTCATCGTCGTCGCCGTGCTCGCCGTGCTGCGCAGCCTGGCCGGCAACGAGGCCCTCGACTGGCCGACGGTCCGGGAGTACTTCTTCGACCCGGCCGTCATGGAGGGTCTGCGCCGCACGCTGGTGATCACGGTGCTGGCGATCGTCATCGCCATCGTCCTCGGGGTGGTCGTGGCCAACATGAGGCTCTCGAAGAATCCCGTCCTGCGCGGGTCCAGCTGGACCTACGTGTGGTTCTTCCGCTCGATCCCGCTGCTGGTACTCCTGGTGCTGGCCTACAACCTCTCGCTGGTCTACCCGGAGATCACGATCTCGATCCCGTTCGGGCCCGAGCTGTTCAGCACCTCGACCCAGGACCTGGTCAGCCCGATGGTCGCGGCGGTGGCGGCCTTCGGGCTCCAGCAGGCGGCCTACACGTCCGAGGTGCTGCGCGCCTCGATCCAGTCGGTGCCCGTCGGCCAGCGGGAGGCCGCCGCCGCGCTCGGCATGAGCCACGCCCGGACCATGTGGCGGATCGTCCTCCCGCAGGCGATGCGGGTGGCGATCCCGCCCGTGGCCAACGAGACGATCAACCTGCTCAAGGCCACCTCGCTGGTGGCGTTCATCTCGGTGCCGGACCTGCTCTACTCGGTCCAGCAGATCTACTCGAGCACCTTCCAGGTGGTGCCGCTGCTGCTGGTCGCCACGCTCTGGTACATGGTCATCGTCTCGGTGCTGTCCGGGCTGCAGTACCTCATCGAGCGCCGGCTGCGGCGCGCCCCCGGGCGTCGCACCGCCCGGCCCACCGCCGTCGCCGAGCTGGCCGACAAGGAGCTGTCATGACCACCGCCACCGATGCAGTGCAGCCGGGCGAGACGCCCGTCCTCGAGGCGGTCGGCGTCACCAAGAGGTACGGCGACCTGACCGTCGTCGACGACGTGAGCCTGCGGGTCCGCGCGGGCGAGACGATCAGCCTGCTCGGCCCCTCGGGTGCGGGCAAGAGCAGCTTCCTGCGCTGCCTCAACCTGCTCGAGCCGTTCGACGAGGGACACGTCTTCCTCGACGGCGAGCTGCTCGGCTACCGGCCCCACCGCGGCAGGCTGCGCGAGCTGTCCGACCGGCAGCTCAACCGGCAGCGGCGCCACATCGGCATGGTGTTCCAGCAGTTCAACCTGTTCGCGCACAAGACCGTGCTCGAGAACCTCGTCGAGGCGCCGATCGGCGTCCTGGGGGTCGACGCCGAGGTGGCGCGCAAGGAGGCCCGCGACCTGCTCGACCAGGTCGGGCTCGCCGACAAGGAGCACGTCTACCCGGCGCAGCTCTCGGGTGGTCAGCAGCAGCGCGTGGCGATCGCCCGCGCGCTGGCGATGCACCCGAAGGTGATGCTGTTCGACGAGCCGACGTCCGCCCTCGACCCGGAGCTGGTCAGCGAGGTGCTCGACGTCATGAAGAGCCTCGCCGCCAGCGGCATGACGATGGTCGTGGTCACCCACGAGATCGGCTTCGCCCGCGAGGTGTGCGACCGGTTCGTCTTCATGGAGCGCGGCGCTGTCGTCGAGGTCGGGGCCGGTGCCAGCCTGGCCGTCGACCAGGTCACCCACGAGCGCACGCGGGCGTTCCTCTCCCGCGTTCTCTGACACCCACCACCCCCAGGAGCAGCTCCCCATGACCGGCTACCAGGTCACCGACCCCCGCACCGGCGAGGTCCTCGCGTCGTACCCCAGCACGCCGTGGACCGACGCGGAGAAGCTGATCGGCGAGGCCGACGCGGCGTACCAGGACTGGCGCGGGCTTCCCGCCGAGGACCGTGCGGCGATCCTGCTCCGCGCCGCGCACCTGCTGCGGGAGCGCTCCGACGAGCTCGCGGCCCACGCCTCGCTCGAGATGGGCAAGCCGGTCGCCTCGGCGGCCGGCGAGGTCGGCGTCGTGGCCGACATCTTCGAGTACTACGCCACCGCCGGCCCGGCGATGCTGGCCACGGAGGCCTTCACGCCGATGTCGGGCGGCGCCGCCGAGGTCCGCACGGAGCCGGTGGGCCTGGTCCTCGGCGTGATGCCGTGGAACTACCCGTACTACCAGCTCGCCCGGCTCCTCGCGCCGAACCTGCTGCTCGGCAACGCGGTGATGATCAAGCCCGCACCGGCCTGCCCGCGCAGCGCCGCGGCCCTGGCCGACGTGCTGCGCGAGGCCGGTGTGCCCGAGCACGTGTCGAGCGTCGTCCTGCTCGACGACGCCGACGTCGCCCGCGCGATCGCGGACCCCCGCGTCCGCGGCGTCTCGTTCACCGGCAGCGAGCGGGTCGGCCGGATCATCGGCGAGACCGCCGGGCGGCACCTGAAGAAGGCCGTCCTCGAGCTCGGCGGCTCCGACCCCCTCCTCGTGCTCGACACGGCCGACGCCGCCGCGACCGCGCGGACGGCGTACGGCTCGCGGCTGGCGAACATGGGCCAGGCCTGCAACTCGCCGAAGCGGATGATCGTCACTGCCGACGCGTACGACGACTTCGTCGCCGAGCTCGTCCGCCTGGCCGACGCCCACGCCGCCGACCCGGACCTCGCCCCGCTCGCCTCCCGCGCTGCCGCAGAGCAGGTCGGCGCCCAGATCACCCGCGCCGTCGCCCAGGGCGCGACCCTGCACACCGGCGGCCTCCTCTCCGACGTCGGCGCCTACGTCACCCCCGCCGTCCTGACCGGCGTCACGCCCGCCATGGACCTCTTCACCGAGGAGGTCTTCGGCCCGGTCCTCGTGGTCTTCCGCGCCGAGACCGTGGACGAGGCCGTCGACCTGGCCAACGCGTCGCCGTACGGGCTGGGGGCGGCGGTCTTCACGGCCGACGAGCAGCGCGCGGCCGACGTCGCGGACCGCCTCGACGTCGGCATGGTCTTCGTCAACTGCGTCGAGGACTCCGAGCCGGACCTGCCGTTCGGTGGGGTGAAGCAGTCGGGGTTCGGGCGCGAGCTCGGGGCGCTGGGGCTGCTGGAGTTCTGCAACCACAAGCTGGTGCGGCGGGCGGCGGTCTCCTGACCGCGAGGGGGCGGGTGGCCTAGGTTGCTCGCATGTGTGCACGTCCCGCTACTGACCGGGTCGCCCGCGCGTCGACGGCGGCGGGGCACTGATGGTGATGCCACTGCTCCCTTCTGGCCGGATCCTCGCCTCGGGTGTCGCAGTGCTCCTGGCGGGGCTGTTGGCGAGTTGTAGTGGTGGCTCGGGCTCGCCTGCTGAGCGGGAGGCGCCATCACGGGGAGGTACGGACTCGGCCGCTGCTCCCACGCTGGACTGGAGCCACGAGCCGGATCGCTCGACCGTGCGACCGCAGCGCATCACCCAGTACGACCTCGACCGCGCCCACTGGGCGACCGGCTACCGGCTGCCACGGCAGATGCCCGAGGACCTGCAGGAGTTACCGGACCTGCTGGACGACTTGCCGGGCAAGGCGATAGCCACGGTCTACGGCGAGATCGACGACCTCAATGGGCGGGTACCCCCACGTACCTATGCCACGCCGTGGGCGCGAGAGACCGTGTACTTCTACGGCGACGATGGCCGGTGGCGGGTGCTGCACTTGGAGGACCTGGGCCTGCCGGCAGCAGGCTGGCAGGGGTCTGACAGCTATGGCGCGGGAGCGCTGTCGCCGGACGGCCGCTGGTGGGCGACGAAATCGCTGCGTGGCAGTGTCGTGCTGGACCTGGCGACCGGCGAGCTGCACCGCGGGCCGGCCAGTCAAACGGCCGTCGGGTACCAGTGGACGGGTGACTCGCAACGTGTCCACATCACAAATCAGGGGATCGGCCCCGGCCAGTGGGCGGCCGCCCCGCGGTTCGGCAAGCCCCGTCCGGCGAGCGGCACGATCTATCCCTACGCCGGCGGCTACGCCCAATTCGATCCTCAGCGCGCGACGCCTCCGCTCACCTACGGGTTCTACAACAACAATGACCGGCTGGTCCGAACGGCCGTTGTGGGCGAGGGTGTCCTCGGCCCGCCCTTCGTCTATCGCGATGCCGGAGAGAGCAGTGTCGAGTACGGGTATCTCCGGGCCGTCTCGTCCGATGGAAAGAGCGCAGGGTTTCTCAGCTCGGCCGCCATGAGCGGCAAGGAGTACTCAACTGAGTTGACGGTGGTGGCGATCGAGTCGGGTTCCGTTACGTCGCGAGCTCAGTTCTCGGCGAGGCTGATCAGCGGTGTGGACTTCTTTGAGGGCGACCACTGGATGCTCGATCCGGGGGTGGGTGACCTGGGGTACGAAGCCTTTCCGGGCGTGCGCTACGTGTGGGATGCCAGGACCGGGAGCGTCAGAAAGCTGATCGATCTGACCCTGGACGACTCGGAGTACCGAATCTACGACCTCTCCTACGCGCGCAACCTGCTCGTGGGGCGTCGTCCCTAGCTGTGCCGCGCCGGATCTGCAGCGGGGATAGGTCGAGATGCACGTTGTCGTTACTGCCGGTCACGTCGGTCATGGGAAGACCACACTGGTCGACACCCTCACCGGAATGCACTCGGACCGACTTCCGGAGGAACGTCGCCGCAGTCGGTGACGTCGCGTTCGTCGGTGGGGCATGAAGGAGAGTCGGTCGGCTGACCGGAGCTCCTGACCGCGAGGGGGCGGGTGGCCTAGGTTGCTCGCATGCCTGCCCCCACCCCCGCCGACCAGGTCGCCTTCTACGCGTGGCTGAGCGACGAGCTGGAGGCCGGCTGCCTGAGCGTCGTCGTGGGCAGTGACGCGTCGGTGTCGGCGGAGTGCTTCGGGATCGACCGTGATGATCCGGTGTCGATGGACTCGGAGCGCTGGTTCGTCGGCCCGCACGCGAGCGTGGTCGAGACCGATGGCCCGGTGAGCATCGTGCTGGAGGACAACGGGTTCGAGGGCTCGCGCTCGGTCGTGCTGCGTCCGGCCTCGAAGGGCGGCAAGGCGGCCAGCATCTTCTGGAACGTCAACGGGATGGTGATCTTCTCCTGCGCGCGGCGCGGGAAGGTCCTGTGGTCCGGCGAGCTGGGCATGGGGGCGGACCTCGACGGGCTGCCTCGCTCCCTGGTCCGCTTCGCCGAGCTGGCGGATGCCGACGACGACGTCGACCCGGTCGCGGTCGGCGCGGCCATGGTCGCCGCGTTCACCGGCGTCGAGGTGACCGCCGGGCCCGTGGAGGACGCCGTGTGGTGCGCGGTCTCCCCGCAGGTCGAGCAGCCGGAGGCGGTGACGGCCGAGACGTCGTCGCTGCAGTGGGACCACCCCGAGCTCCTGGACGCGCTGGTCACCGCTCCACCGACGATGCGGCGTCCGCTCGTGCACGCGCTCGTGCACGCGACCGTCCACCAGGCGAGCCTCGCCGAGAACGAGGTGGCCGCCGCCGTCCTGGCGAGCGTGGCCGTCGACGGTCCGGGCAGCGTGCCGCCGGCGCTCGACGCGTGGGAGCGGCAGCAGGCGCGGGAGAGCGACCGGCTGTGGGTGCTGCAGGACGACGCGGTCAACGCCGGCGGTGTCGAGCCGCTGCGCGAGGAGGAGCTCCGCGTCTACCGGCCCGGCTACGTGATCTCGGCGCTGCGGTACGCCTGCCACGTGGACGACCTCAGCGCACTGCTCGGTGCGGCGAACGCGGCCGTGGCGATCTTCGGCATGGACGACCTCGAGCCGGTGCTGGTCGCCGCCCTGGCGTCGGCGGCGCGGGCCGAGCACGCGGGTGGCACGGTCGCGCTGGCAGGTCTGCCGACGCCGCCGAGTGCGGCGGACCGGGCGGCAGCGCTCGAGGAGCAGCGCCGTGCCCGGGACGAGGACGCGGACCAGGCCGCGCTCGCCGAGGAGGGGGAGCACTGGGGCGGTCGGCCGCCCAGCGCCCGGATGCGGGCGGCGGCCACGGGTGGGGCCCACGCGCTCGCCCAGCGGAACCGCCCGCTGCTCGACCTGCTGGAGCCGCTGGACGACGACGTCCTGACGGCGATCCGCGACCAGGCCGCCCATGCGGTGCTGGCGGACGCCGGGCTGCTGGACCTCCCGTGGGTGGTCGCCGCGACGACCGCGACGGATCCTGTCGACCTCGGCGGCTGCTTCCAGCGCCTCTTCTCCGACCCGGACGTGGTCCACACCGACTTCCTCGGTCCGGACGGGCAGCGGTGGTCCCGCCAGTCGATGGCGCTCCCGGTACTGGCCGCCTTCGGCGTCGCGGACCCGTACGACGCGGCCTGCCACGCGCTCGCCGTCGTCGGCGACGGGCCCCGCGACGAGGCGGCCGCGATCTACCGGTCGATCGGCGAGCAGTTCGGCTTGGAGGGCCGCGCATGAGCGACGACGCGGGGCAGGTCGTCTCGCCCGACCGGCGCGGACGCGGGGTCCTGGTGCTGACCGCCCTGCTCGTCGTCCTCGCCCTCGGCGCCGCAGTGCTGTGGTGGAGCGGCTACCGGGCCTCGGCGCAGGTGATCGCGCACGCCGGACCGCCCCGGTGCCAGGGCACCGAGCCGACCACCTACCAGGACCAGGGAGCGATCGACGACGAGGATCTCGGAGAGGTCTCGATCCCGCTGCGGCGCGGCTTCGCCTGCACCGTCCCGATCCGGGTCGAGAACCTCAGCGACCACGAGGTGACGCTCCAGCGCCTCACCCTGAGCGGCGGTCCCGACGACGGATCGGCCTTCCGGGTGCACTCCGTCGACGGAGTGGAGCCGAGCGGTGACGATCTGGGCGGCGGAGGTGCGCAGGCCGTCGCCGAGGTCGAGCTGGAGCTCGGGCCCGGCGAGGAGGAGGTGCTCCGTGTCCGACTGGTCTTCGGCGAGTCGGGGTGCACCGGCGAAGGCGGGGGAGTGCGGATGTGGCCGCAGGTCCGGGTCGCCGACCAGCTCGCCCGGCACGACGTGGCCGTCGCCGGGTTCCCGCGGCTGCAGGGCACCGCCGACTCCGACTGCGGCCCGAGCGGCCGGCAGCGCGGCTAGGGCGCCGGCTGCACCTGCAGCACCAGCTCACCCGGCTCGGCCGGGTCGTCGCCCCACGCGGTGACGAGGACGTGACCGGGCTCGATGCCGATGTTGGCGTACTCGCGGCTGTAGACGTCGCGCAGCGAGAGCATGCCCTCGGTCTCGATGACGTGGCTGCCGAGCTCGACCAGGCCCCGCGCCGGCCGGTCGGCGACCAGGGTGACGGTCGTCGGGCCGGCGGCGCGGGGACGGATGCCGGTGGCGACGCAGTCGCCGGTGGCCACGCAGGTGCGATCGCCGAAGGAGCGGGGCGGGTCGAAGTCCTCGCGGCCCACGAGGAGCAGGACGGGGCTGGGCAGCTCGACGACGATCGGGGTCACGTCGTCATCGTGCCGGATCGGTCCGACACAACGACGACTGGCGGCTGAGCCGGCCGTCGTCGTCGATCGCGACGACCAGGTCCAGCCCGAGGCGCTCGAGGAAGGCGTGGTCGTGGCTGACGACGAGCAGGGCGCCGCGGTAGCCGGCGAGGGCCTCGACGAGCTGCTCGACGCTCGTGATGTCGAGGTTGTTGGTCGGCTCGTCGAGCACGAGGAGCTCGGCGGGCGGCTCGGCCAGCAGCAGCGTGGCCAGGGAGACCCGGAACCGCTCGCCTCCCGAGAGCGAGCGCACCGGGCGGTCGACGCTCGAGCCGCGCAGCAGCAGACGCGCGAGCTGGTTGCGGATCGTCCCGTCCGGTACGCCGGGCGCGACCGCGCGGACGTTCGCCATCGCGTCGGCGTCCTCGTCGAGGCCGTTGAGGCGCTGGGGGAGGTAGCCGAAGCGGTCGGTGAGCAGCCGCCCGTACGGCGCCCCGGGGCGCGGGTCCGTGCCGGTGACGAGCTGCTGGAGGAGCGTCGACTTGCCGGCGCCGTTGGGACCGACGAGGGCGACCCGCTCGGGTCCCTGGACGACGATCGTGCGGTCGTCCTGGACCAGCTCGACGAGTCGGCGTCCGCGCGGGACGGCGGGGTCCGGGAGCGTGAGGTGGATGTGCTCGTCCCGGCGGACCCGGGCGTCGGCGGAGTCGACCGCGGCCTGCGCGGCCTGCACCTTGTCGTCCAGCGTCGAGCGCATCGAGCCGGCGGCGTTCTGCGCCTTGCTGGCCCGGTTGCCCGCGAGGATCTTGGGGATGCCGCCGTCCTTCTGGGTCTTGCGCGCGGTCCGCTCGCGCCGGGCCAGCTTGGTCTCGGCCTCGACGCGCTGCCGCTTCTCGACCTTGAGCGCCTGCTGCGCCGAGCGCGCCGCCTGCTCGGCAGCGGCCTGCTCCTGCTGCTGGTGCTCGTGCCAGGCGCTGTAGGGGCCGCCGAACGTGCTGAGCCGGCCGTCGTACAGCTCGGCGGTCTGGTCGACGTGCTCCAGCAGCTCGAGGTCGTGGCTGACCACGACGAGCGCGCCGGGCCACTGGTCGACGATCTCCGCGAGCCGCGCGCGGGTCGGGCGGTCGAGGTTGTTGGTCGGCTCGTCGAGCAGCGTGACCGGCGTCCGGCGGATGCGCAGGCCGGTGATCGCGATCAGCATCGCCTCGCCACCGGACACCTCGGCCACCCGCCGGTGCAGGTCGCCGGCGCCGAAGCCGATCTGGTCGAGCAGCTCGTCGGCACGGGACTCGACGTCCCAGTCGTCGCCGATCGTGTCGAAGTGGCGCTGGTCGACGTCGCCGCGCTCGACGTGGTCGATCGCGTCGATGATCTCCTGGATGCCGAGCAGCCCGGCGATCGTCGTCCCGGCGTGCAGGGTCAGGGTCTGCGGCAGGTAGCCCACCGCGCCGACGGTGTCGACGCGGCCGCTCGTGGGCCGGAGCAGGCCGGCGACCAGGCGCAGCAGCGTGGACTTCCCGGCGCCGTTGCGGCCCACCAGGCCGGTCCGCCCGGGGTTGAACGCGCCGTTGAGACGGTCGAGGGCGACGGTGCCGTCGGGCCACTCGAAGGTGAGGTCGTGCAGGGTGATGACAGGGTTCGTGGACATGCTGAGGTCTTCCGTGCAGGGGAGAGAGGGACGGTCGTCTCGAACCGTCGGGCACACGCCCGCGCGCAGGACCCGCCGCGCGCGAGGGCGCGGGCGTAGGGAGTCGTGGCGAAGGCGGCCGCCGGTCCGGCGGCTAGCCTCTGTCGACCTCGATCAGCACGGGAGCAGCCTAGTTCATCGGGCGACTCGCCCCGGGCGGAGCACCTGCTCTGCCATGCTCACGGCGTGAGCGAGGCAGACGCGCCGTTGACCGCGCACCGGGCCCGGGTGGATGCCGCTCTCACTGCGCTCGGGCTCGGCTGGGAGGCCTGGCCCCGGGTGCTGACGGACCGCCGCCTCGATCCCGAGGTGCGCCTGTCGGGGTTGCTGGTGCTGCTGGCGGCCGGTGAGCCTGCGCGGCGCTCCGGCCCGCGGGTGCTGTGGTTCAGCGTCGAGATGCTGACCGACCCGGAGCGGGACTGGCTCGGTCGGGACCGCCAGCCGTGGGACCACCTGTCCCGGGTCCGGCTGCCCTGGACGGCGACCACGGCGACGACGGCTCTCGAGTCCCTCCGCGGTCAGGCGTACGACGACCGGAGGGTGGCGCTCGCCCTGCGCGGCGCGGCCGCGGTGTGCGCGGACGGTGCGGCCGACGCAGCCCTGCTGGAGGCGCTCACCCGCACTGCCGCCGGCCTGGACGGGGCGGCGGACGAGGAGCCGCGCGTCGTCGAGCTGCGGCACCTGGCGCGGCGGACGCTCGCCTCGGCGACGCCGCCGGAGCTGCTCGACCTCTCGCTGCTGGTCGACGGCGACACCTGGTCCGGTCCGGCGCGCGCCGCAGCCCGGGCACGGCCGGCGGACGAGGTGACGGCGCTGGTGCGTGTGCTCAGCGGGCTGGGGCCGCGCAGACCCGCGCAGCGCTGGTGGCGCGAGGTCGGTGCGCTGCTGGAGCCGGCCACCTCGCCGGCCCGGGCGCTGCTGCGGGAGTGGGTCGAGCTCGCGGCCCGCGCGGACGTCGTCCCGGAGTGGCCCGGCTCGCGGGTCGGCTGGTGCTGCGGCGTCCTCTTCGTCGGCACCAACGTGGACGTCGTCCGGGCGGCGGTGCTCGCGACGGCGGCGCTGCCGGCCGAGACGTGGCCGGCGGAGCACCTGGGCGTCATCGCGCGCCGCGGCGCCGAGCACAACGGGATGGCCGGCATGGCCGAGGCGCTGTCACTCAAGACCGCGTCCGCAGCGATCGACGCGCTGGTGCGCCGCGGAGGCGCCGACGACCGCCGGGTGCTGACCGAGCTCCGCTACGCGCTGCGCCGCAAGGACCTGCTGAAGCGGGTCGTGGCGGCACTCGAGGAGGATTGAGCGGCCGGAGTCGCCGCCGGTCGCCGGACGCCGACGGTCCGCGGTCCGAGCCACCACGCGGCGGCCGCGATCGCCAGTCCCGCAGGGATGTCGACGGCGAAGTGCCAGCCCAGGTACACCGTCGCAACCATCGTCCCGGCGAGGAAGACGGCCAGCGCGATCGTCGTGCGGCGCAGGCAGTGCCACCAGGCGAGGCCGAGCAATGTCGCGGTGACGCCGACGTGGAGGCTGGCGAACGCCGAGACCTGGGCGAAGGCGTCGGCCGCGTGAGGATGCGCGAGGAGGTGGTCGCGCTGCGCGAGGTAGCGGGCCTGGGTGTCCTGGATCGGCATGTGGGGGAGCCCGGCGAACTCCTGCGGGGCCTCGTGGAACGGGCCGAGCGAGGGGATCGCATAGTAGGTGGCCGTGCCGAGGATCCACACCCACACGAGCGCGGCGATGCCGGCGTACGCGTCGAGGGTACGACGGGCCAGCGCCACCGCGGCCGGGAAGCCGACCACGACGAGCGACGGGAACGTCTCGTACCAGACCATCAGCACCCACGCTGCGACGTGCGTGCCGAGCAGCTCGTGGAGGAGGATGGCGGGGCTGTGGCCGGCGAATAGCCGGCGGTCCCAGCGCAGCAGCATCGCGTCGCGCGGGGCGTTGAGGACGTCCCAGCTCTTGAGGTTGTGGTAGACGAAGTAGGTCAGCAGGTAGGCGAGCAGCGCGCTCGCGGCCAGGGCCAGGCGGCGTGCCGGCCAGCGCGTGCGGATGGTCGCGGCGACGGCGGTGCGGGTCCACGGTCGTGGGGTGCGGAGCAGTCCGTCGACCACCACGAGAGCAGCGAAGACCCCGGCGGTGATGACGATCCGGCGGGCGAGGAAGTCGCCGCCGGGATCGCGGAACGGGATGCCGACCTGGACCGACCGGGCCACGCCGATCCCCGCGAACACCAGCACGACCGCCCACAACCGCGCGGCGCGCCGCCAGTCCGCGCTCACCCGCGCACCAGCACCCGCCCGGGCGTGCGGCCGACCGCCTCGACCAGGCGGACGGCGAGCGGTCGCACGAGCCGGTACGACGCGAGCGCGATCGCCGCGCCGACCAGCAGGCCGGCGAGCACGTCGAGCGGGAAGTGCGCGCCGACGTACACCCGGGTGGCGGCCATCAGGACCGCAAGCCCGAGCGTCACCCCGGTCAGGACCCGCCGCCGCCCCTGGGCCAGGAGGACCCCGGCGGCGACGGCGCCCGCCATGACGGAGTGGTCGCTGGGGAACGACGGGTCGGTGCTGCGGGCGACCAGGACCAGCGCGTCCGGAACGACGGTGAACGGACGGGGCTCGGCGAATGCGGCGACGAGCAGCTGGTTGAGGCCGAGCGCGACGAGCGCGCCGACCGGCGCCCACAGGGCGGCCGCGACCCGGCGCGGATCGCCCTCCTGGCGGGCCGACCACCACGACAGGAGGAGCAGGACGGCGAACAGCCCCACGCCGTACTCCGCGAAGAGGCGGGCGGGGCCGTGCAGCCAGGGCGTGGCGCGGGCGAGGTGGTTGACCGCACGGAACCACGCTTCCTGGGTCGCTCCTCCGATCGGCACGCCGCGAACCTAGGGGGCGTTGGATGAAGTCCCGATGAAGGTGATCTCCGGGCCCCCTGTCGTACCGGACGAATTGGTCGTGAAAAGGCCCGTTCTACGACCATTTTGTCCGGTGCGACGGGGGATCAGTCGCCGAGGACGGTGCGGCGCAGCACGGCGAACGGGTCCTGGTCGTCGCGGGTGCCGCGCGGTCCCGCGCCCTCGGGCGCCACCAGCCGGCCGGCGTCGCTGCGGGTCCACTCGCGCACGGCCCACCGCTCGCGGATGCGCCAGCCGGACGTCGTCCGGACGAAGTGGTCGACGTAGCGGAAGCCGGAGGTGAAGTTGCGGCTCGGGTCGTCGCGCGGCGTCCCCCAGTGGACGGCGGTCCCGTAGGTCTCCGCGACGGCCTCGTCGCCGGCGACCTCGGCGAGGTGGTTGCCGACGATGTGCATCGTGCCGTCGAGGCGGGGCAGCAGGCCCCGCAGCCACGCGACGTAGTCGTCCGCCGGACCGCTGAAGCCGGTGTGGTGGTCGACGCCGTCGTCGGCGTACACCGCGCGGATGCCGTCGTAGTCGAGGCGGTCGACGGCCCGGCAGTAGCGCAGGACGGTGTCGTGGATCGCGTGGCGGTCGGCGTCGGCTTCGGTCACGAGGTCAGAGCGTAGGGGCGGGCTGGTCCAGCGCGCCGACCCGGCGGCGCATCGCGAAGCCCATCACCAGGAAGATCACGCCCCAGACGAAGGCCACGAGGCCGAGCACGAACGCGATGCCGAGCGCGCCGCGCCCGGGGTTGGCGACGAACAGGATGCCGAGCAGGACGTCGACCGCGGCGCTCGCGAGCAGCAGGCCGCGGGGTGCCGTGCCGGAGGCGACGAGGGCGGCGACGACCTCGAAGACACCGCGCACGATGAGCCAGATGCCGAGGATCCAGGTCAGCGTCACCGCGGTCAGCGCGGGGCTGAAGATGGCGAGGAAGGCCGCGACGAGCGCGACCAGTCCCATCACCACGAGGAGCAGGCGGGCCGCGGCGGGCGTACCGCGCTCGAAGGCCTGGACGAACGACCCCGCACTGTCGAAGAGCGCCCAGAAGCCCCACAGCAGGACCAGCGCGAGGGCCGTGTCGAGAGGCCAGGCCATGGCCGCGATCCCGAACAGGACGGCGATCGCGCCGCGGGCGAGCAGCAGCTTCCACGACAGGTTCAGCCAGTCTCGGGGCATGGGGCGAGGCTACCGCGACGGCGTGTGACCTGCGCCACACCAAACCCCTGCTGCCAAGTGCTTGCGGCCAGCTAGCACCTTTCGTACTCTCGGTATCTGCAACTCTCCGTTGCACCTAGATCGCACCAACGTCGGTGCGGGGAACCGAGGTCCTCATGCTCGCCTACGAACGCATCGGCTCGGGGGAGCCGCTGGTGCTGGTCCACGGGATCGGGCACCGCAGGCAGGCGTGGTACCCGGTGGTCGACCGGCTGGCGGAGGAGCGGGAGGTCGTGCTGCTCGACCTGCCGGGGCACGGCGAGTCGCCGGCGCTGGTGCCGGACGGGCGGCCCGTCCGCGACATCCTGCGCGACATCCTCGAGGACTTCTTCGCCGAGCAGGGGCTCGAGCGGCCGCACATCGCGGGCAACTCGCTCGGTGGCCGGATCGCGCTGGAGGCGGCGGCTGACGACCTGGTGAGCAGTGCGACGACGCTGGCGCCGGCGGGGTTCTGGCGCAACCGGGTCGACTTCGCGTACATCCGCGCGGTGTTCACGGTGCTGACCGGTGCGGCCACGGTCGCGCAGCCCGTGGCGCCGGCGATCCTCAAGACGGGGCCGGGGCGGGCGGCGGCGTTCGGGCTGCTGATGACCAAGGGCAGCCGGCTCTCGCCCGAGGCGGCGCTCGGCGACCTGCGCGGGCTGGTCCACGCCCGTCCGGCGCTCGAGACCATCATCGACGGCGGCTTCCCGTTCGACCGGCCGATCGACCCGGCCGTCCCGATCACCGTCGCGTGGGGCACTCGCGACCTCGTCCTGCTGCCGTACCAGGCCAAGCGGGCGCAGCGGATCCTCCCGGACGCCGACCACATCAGCCTGCCCGGCTGTGGGCACGTGCCGATGATCGACGACGTCGACCGCGTGGTCGACGTGCTGCTGAAGGGCTCGGACCACCCGCGGCTCGGCCAGCGCCGCTACGACGTGGCCTGAGCGCGCGCCGTGGCGCACCGGCGGAGCGGCCCGGCTTCAGTAGGTTGACGTGGTGACCGATCTCCAGCAGACCACCGACGACATCCGCCGGATCATCCCCGTCCTCGACGCGATGCAGGTCGAGGTCGTCGAGCTCGAGCGGACGTCGGTGGCCGCGCGCATCCCGGCCGGGCCGAACGTCAACCACTTCGGCACGGCGTACGCCGGCTCGCTGTTCACCGTGGCCGAGGTGCTGGGCGGCCTGCTGCCCCGGACGTCGATGGCGGTCGAGGGCGGCGTCCCCCTGGTCAAGAGCGTCACCATCGACTTCCTGCGCCCGGCGACGACCGCGGTGGTCGCCCGCGCGTCGATCACCGAGGACGAGATCGCCCGTGTGCTCGCCGAGTACGACGAGCGCGGCAAGTCCGACTTCGAGCTCGTCGCCGAGCTCACCGACGAGGCGGGCACGGTCGTGGCGCGCACCCGTGGTCTGTACCAGCTGCGGCGCTTCTAGTGTCCTGGTCCTGGGACCCCTCAGGCCCAAGGTCCCGGTGCCGATGGGTGGGACGTGGGCGTGGAGCGGGCCGGCGCGAAGGCGATAGCCTGAGCTGTCAGCGATCTTGAGGGAGGGGTCGAGGAGCTGATGGACATGGAGCTGCCCCCAGAGGCTCGGGCTCTGCTGGACGCGGTCGTGGCGATCGGTTCCGACCTGGACCTGCGTGGCGTACTGACGCGCATCGTCGAGGCCTCGTGCCAGCTCACCGACGCCGAGTACGGCGTCCTCGGGATCGTCGACGACGACGGGGCCTTCGTCGACCTGGTCCCCAACGGCGCGGTGGCCGAGACCTTCCAGGAGATCGGCCGGATGCCGCTCGGCGAGGGGCTGATCGGCCTGGTTCCCCAGGAGCGGCGCACGATCCGGGTCGACCGGGTCGGCGAGCACCCCGTCTCGTCGGGCTCGTTCCCCGACGGGCACCCGCCGATCGACAGCTTCCTCGGCGCCCCGGTGCTGGTGCGCAACCAGGCGTTCGGACATCTCTTCCTCGGCAACAAGCGTGGGGGCGCGGAGTTCACGCCGACCGACGAGGCCCTCGTCGAGGCGCTCGCGGGCGCCGCGGGCGCGATGATCGACAACGCGCGGACCTTCGAGGCGGTCGAGTGGCGCCGGCGCTGGCTGGCCGGCACGGCCGAGGTCGGCGGGGACCTGTCCGGCACGGTGCGCGTCCAGGAGGCGCTCGACGAGCTGGTGGTGTCGCTGCGGGTGATGTGCGGCGCCCGGCGGGTGGCCTACGTCCGGGTCGACGGCGAGCTGCTCGAGATCCGCCAGCTCGCCGGCAAGGACGACGGCGCGGCCCGGGTGCTGGAGCGACTCGGCGACACCATCCGGCACGTCACCTCGTCCCGGGTGCCCGAGCGGCTCCCCGAGAAGCACGGCCGGGCGACGCTCGTCGTCCCGGTGCACACGCGGCTGGCGGGCTCGGGCGTGATCATCGTCGACCGGGCGCACGAGACGCCGTCGCTGCAGGGCGTCATGCTCGACCTGGTCACCGTGACGGCGACCCAGCTCGGCCTGATCCTCGACCGCGACCAGGCGCTGCGCGACCGGGCCCAGCTGCTGGTCGCCAAGGACCGCGACCGGATCGCCCGCGACCTGCACGACCTCGTCATCCAACGGCTCTTCGCCACCGGCATGCAGCTCCAGAGCGCGCGCAGCCTCGACATCGACGAGCTCCGTGACCGCGTCGACAGCACGATCAGCGACCTGGACCTGGCGATCAAGGAGCTCCGGGCCGCGATCTTCGAGCTCGGCACCGGCACCGGCCGCCCGCTGCTCGACGACGTCCGCTCGCTGCTGGCGGAGTACGTCCGGGTCCTCGGCTTCCAGCCCGTGCTGCGGGTCCAGGGCCCCGTCGACCGGGCACTCGTGCCCGCAACCGGCGCGCACGTGCTCACGACGCTGCGCGAGGCGCTGTCGAACGTCGCCCGGCACGCGCGCGCGGGCTCGGTGGTCGTCGAGCTGACGGCGTCGTCGGCCTGGTTCCGGCTGCGGGTCAGCGACGACGGCGTCGGGTTCGACCCCGCGACCGCGCCGCGGGGCAACGGCACCGCCAACCTGCGGGCCCGCGCCGAGGGTCTCGGCGGGCACCTCGAGCTCAGCTCGGCGCCCGGTCAGGGCACCCAGCTGGAGTGGATCATTCCGGCCGTGGGCTGAACAGCCCGCCGAGCCCGTCGTCGTCGAGCTCGCTCACCAGGGTGAGGTCGTCCTCGACGGGGGTCGGGACGATCTCCGGGAGGCGCTCCGGCTCGGGCGTCGGCCCGGCGAGGAGCGGCCAGAGCGTGCGCACGAGCAGGCTGACCGCCGTCGCGCCGAGCATCACGAGGAGCACGCGGGTGAGCGCCTCCTCCATCGGGAGCGTCCCGTCGGCGGCGCGGAAGACGGCCGGCGAGGCGAGCACGGCGGCGACGAGGAACACGCGCAGGTCGAGCATCAGACCCCCGCCCCGAGCGCCGGACGAGCGCCCTGGCCGCCGATCACGGCCACCGAGGCGACCTCACGGGCGGCGCCGAGCTCGGCATAGGAGAACACGGGGAGCCGTTCGACCGCGGGTGCCACCAGTCGCCGTACGGCGGCGCGCAGGGCGGGAGCGCAGACCAGGACCGGCCGCACATCGGCGTTCTCGGCCGCGTGAGCCGTCTGGGTGAGCCCGAGGAGGACGTGCTGGGCGACGTCCGGGTCGAGCACGATCACCGCACCCTGGTCGGTGGGGCGCAGACCCTCGAGCATCTGCTGCTCCAGCAGCGGCTCGAAGCTGATCGCGTGCAGCACGCCGTCGGTGACGTACGGCGCCGCGAGCGCCGGCTCCAGCGCGGCGCGGGCCGCCTCGACCAGCGCGTCGTGGTCCTTCGAGGTGGCCGCGCGGATCGAGAGCGCCTCGAAGATCCGGACCAGGTCGCGGATCGGGATGCGCTCCTCCAGCAGGGAGCGCAGCACCCGCTGCACCTCGCCGAGCGGCAGCAGCGTCGGGGTGAGCTCCTCGATGACGACGGGGTGGGTGCGCTTGACGACGTCGGTGAGCAGCCGCACGTCCTCGCGCCCGAGCAGCCGGCTCGCGTGCTGGTGGACGACCTCGGCCAGGTGCGTGGTGACCACGGAGGCCCGGTCGACGACGGTCGCGCCGCCGATCTCGGCCTGGTGCCGCAGCTCGGCCGGGATCCACTTGGCCTCGAGGCCGAAGACCGGCTCCTGCGTGGGCGTGCCGGGGAGCGAGCCGAGGAAGTCGCCGATGGCCAGCACCGTGCCGCGGGGCGCCTCGCCGCGGGCCACCTCCGCGCCGTACAGGGTGATGGCGTAGGTGTGCGGCGGCAGCTCGAGGTTGTCGCGCGTGCGCACGGGCGGGATGACGATGCCGAGCTCGCCGGCGACCTTGCGGCGCAGCGCCTTCACCCGGTCGAGGAGGTCGCCGCCGGAGCGGGTGTCGACGAGGTCGATGAGGTCCGCGGAGAGCTCGAGGCCGAGCGGGTCGACCCGGATCTCGTTGACGAGCGCCTCGGGGGAGTCGGGGACCTGGACCAGCTCGCCGGGACCGCCGGCGCCGCCCGCGTCGGCCGCCGCGCCGTCGGCGTCCTTCTCGACGATCCGGCTCGCGCCGAGCAGCATCAGCCCGCCGGCGACGAGGAACGGCAGCTTGGGCAGGCCGGGGATCGCGCACAGCGCGAGGGCGCCGAAGCCGGCCACCCGCAGCGGCATCTTGCGCTGGAAGATCTGGCCCACGATGTCGGAGCCCATGTCGGAGTCGGCGACCGCGCGGGTCACGATGAGGCCGGTCGCGACGGACAGCAGCAGTGCGGGGATCTGGGAGACCAGGCCGTCGCCGATCGACAGCAGCGAGTAGGTGCTGATCGCCTCGCCGAACGGCATGCCGTACTGCGCCACGCCGATCGCGAAGCCGCCCAGCAGGTTGACGAGCGTGATCACGATCGCCGCGATCGCGTCGCCCTTCACGAACTTGGACGCACCGTCCATCGCGCCGTGGAAGTCGGCCTCGGCGTGCACCTCGGCCCGACGCCGTCGCGCCTCCTCCTCGTCGATGAGGCCCGAGTTGAGGTCGGCGTCGATCGCCATCTGCTTGCCGGGCATGGCGTCGAGGGTGAAGCGGGCGCCGACCTCGGCGACCCGGCCCGCGCCGTTCGTGATGACGACGAACTGGATCACCAGCAGGATCGCGAACACGATCAGCCCGACGATCAGCGAGCCGCCGACCACGAAGTGGCCGAACGTGTCGATCACCTTGCCGGCGTACCCGTCGAGGAGGACCAGCCGGGTCGCACTGACGTTGAGCGCGAGCCGGAACAGCGTCATCACGAGGATCACCGAGGGGAAGGCGGCGAACTCGAGCGGCTTGTGGATGAACATCGCGACCATCAGGACGAGCAGGGCGCCGGTGATGTTGAGCGCGATCATCAGGTCGAGGACCATCGCCGGCAGCGGCACGACGAGCATGACCACGATCATCACGATGCCCAGGGGCACCCCGAGCTTGGTCAGCGACTTCACGGGCATGCGGTGGCACAGCCTCTCGACGAGTGAGCGCCGTCCCTGGCCCTACGTGGCGCCGTCCTGGCGTCGGGAGGCCTATCGGCAGCGGGGGTGGAGGGTTGAGGGGTCATCTCAGCCGATGTGGTCGGTCGTGACGGCGCGACGCCGGCGCGCGCCGGCCAGCACCTCCGGCAGCTCGTCCGTACGACGGGGGGTGCGGTGCTCGCCGCCGTGCTGGCCCGCGTGCCGGCGGCTGAGGACGAAGGCGAGGACCTGCGCGACGGCGGCCCAGAGCTCGCGCGGGATCTCCTGGCCCACCTGGCAGTGGCGGTAGAGGGCGCGGGCGAGGGGGACGTCCTGGACGAGGGGGACCCGCTCGGCGGCGGCGGTCTCGCGGATCTTGGCGGCGATCGCCCCGGCGCCACGGGCGACGACGCGCGGTGCGCCGCGGTCGGGGTCGTAGCGCAGCGCGACGGCGACGTGGGTGGGGTTGACGAGGAGCACGTCGGCGGTGCCGACGTCGGCGATCATCCGGTTGCGGGCGGCGGCGAGCTGACGGCTGCGGATGGCGCTCTTGACGAGGGGATCGCCCTCGGCCTGCTTGTGCTCCTGCTTGATCTCGCTGTGGCTCATGCGCAGCTGCTTGCCGGTCCGGCGGCGCATCATCGCGTAGTCGGCCGCGGCCATGACCAGGCCGGCGAGCGCGACGGTGAGGATCAGGCGCGACACCTCGGCGGTGACCTCGTGGATGACGAGCTCGATGGGGAGCAGCCCGCCGACGAGCGGCATCATCGCCTTGACCGCGCCCCAGGCGAGGAACGCGACGACGGAGCTCTTGACGAGCACCTTCACGCCTTCCCAGGCGGCATGCGGGCCGAAGAGGCGCTTGGCGCCCTGGAGCGGGTTGAGCTTCTTGGCGTCGGGCTTGGCGAGCTTGGGGGAGAGGTAGAAGCCGCCCTGGGCCAGCGCGGAGACGACGCCGATGACGAGCACCATCGCGCCGAGCACGACGAGCGTGACGAGGATGTGCTGGCCGGCCTGGCCGAGGAGCTGGAGCGCGAGCGCCACCGAGGGATCCTCCGCGGCGCGCAGGTGGGTGGCCATCAGGGTGCGCAGCGCGTCGAGCTCGTGGTCCATCAGCGGGCCGAGGGCGAGGGCGACGACAAGGAGGCCGAGCCAGCCGCCGAGCTCCGGCGTCCGGGGGACCTGGCCCTCCTTGCGGGCCTCCTTCTTCTTCTTGGGGGTGGGCTTCTCGGTCTTCTCCTCGCTCGCGCTCGCCATGGGTCACCCCGCTCCCGACATCGTGGCCATGGCGTCGTTCGCGAACCCGACGAGCCGGTCGAGGGCGCCGGGGAGCATCGGGAACGAGAGGCCGAGCAGCAGCAGGGTGAGCCCGACCTTGGCCGGGAACATCACGTTGAGCGCATTGAGCTGGGGAGCGACCTTGGTGAGCAGCGCCAGCGCGAGGTCGGCGACGAAGAGCACGGCGATCATCGGGAGCGCCATCTGCACCGCGACGGTGAAGAACATCGAGAACGCCGTGACGACGACGCCGTCCCAGCTCGACACGTCGGGCATGCCGGTCAGCGGCAGGTAGCGGAAGGTGCTGAGCAGGCCGCCGATCACCAGCAGGTGCCCGCCGGTGACGACGAGCAGCGCGGTCGCGAGGATCTGGTGGAAGCGGCCGAAGACGGTGTTCATGTTCATCGCGAGCGGGTCCCACGCGGACGCCACCGCGAAGCCGCCGAAGAGGTCGATCAGCGAGCCGGCGGCGCCGATCGCGGCGAAGAGCAGCATCGTCACGTAGCCCATGCCGACGCCGATCAGCGCCTGCGCCAGGGTCGCCATCAGCAGGCCGGGGGTGGTGCTGGGCAGGTCCTGGGTGGCCAGCGTGGGCGCCATGGTCAGCGAGAGGCCCAGGGCCAGCACGACCTTGGCCATCGCCGGGATGCCCCGGGTCGCGAACGGCGGGACGACGGCCAGCCACGCCACCACCCGCACGGAGGCGAGCAGCAGCGCGCTGAGCGCGGCACCGTCGACGGAGAGGACCACGTGCTTCCTAGGCGAGGAGGCCCGGGAGGACGTCGAACAGCTCCCGGGTGAAGGCCATCAGGGTGTGCAGCATCCAGTTGCCGCAGAACAGCAGGGCCACGCCCACGCCCACCAGCTTGGGGACGAAGGACAGCGTGAACTCCTGGATCTGCGTCATCGCCTGGAAGAGCGAGATCGCGAAGCCGATCGCCAGCGACGTCGCGAGGATCGGCGCCGACAGCTTGAGGGCCACGAGCATGGTCTTGAGGGCGATCTCGATGATCGCGGTGTCGGTCATGCGGGCGTCACGGCGCTAACCACCTCCGGTGTACGACGCGACGAGGGACCTGATCACGAGCGCCCACCCGTCGACCATCACGAACAGCAGCAGCTTGAACGGCAGGGACACCATCACCGGCGGCATCATCATCATGCCGAGGCTCATCAGGGCGCCGCTCACCACGATGTCGATGACCAGGAACGGGATGAAGATGATGAACCCGATGATGAAGGCGTCCTTGAGCTCCGAGAGCACGAACGCGGGAATGAGCGTCGCGGTCGAGACGTCCTCGCGGTTCTCGGGGAGCTTGCGGTCGGCGACGCTGGTGAGCAGCGTGAGCTCGTCGTCGCCGGTGTTGTCGAGCATGAACGCGCGCAGCGGCTCCATGCCGTCCTTGAAGGCGGCCGTGTTGGACTTGTCGCCGTTGAGGTAGGGCTGGATGCCGGCGTCGTTCATCTGCGACAGCACGGGCGCCATGATGAAGAGGCTGAGGAAGAGCGCGAGCCCGGCCAGCACCTGGTTGTTGGGCGTCTGCTGGAGGCCGAGCGCGTTGCGGGTCAGGCCCAGCACGACGAGCACCTTCGTGAAGCTGGTGCAGGTCAGCACGATCGCGGGCAGCAGGCTGAGCAGCGTCAGCGCGAGGAAGACGAGCAGGCCGTGGCTGGGCTTGTCGGTCAGTCCGGACAGGTCGATCGCGACGGTGCCGCCGTTGCCCGGCCCGTTGGGGCCGTTCGGTCCGTTCGGGTCGAGGGCGAGGACCAGGTGGCTCAGTGCGTTCACGAGGCTCGCCGGCGCGGGGGTGCGCTGTCGGACTGGCCGGTGACGGCGGCGAGCGTCTGCTTCCACGTCTGCGGCGAGAGCACCGAGCCGGCCAGCGGGCCGGTGGCGGCGGGCTGCTTGTGCCGTGGGGTCTCGACCGCGTCGGCGTCGAGCGTGGTCGCGTCGAGGTCGAGGCCGATCTCGTCGGGTTCCACCTCGGTGAGGAGCGTGACCTGCTGCTCGGTCGTGCCGAGGACGAGCACGCGGGTGCCGACCGAGACGATCGCGACTGCCTGGCCGCGGCCGAGCGCCTGGCGGTGCACGACCTGGATCGCCGCACCCGTGGGGGCCTTGAAGCGCCGGTTGACCAGGCGGGCGATGAGCAGCAGCAGCCCGACGACCAGCACCAGCGAGCCGACGAGGCGGAACGCCAGCGCCCCGAGATCGGTGTCCGCGCCGGACATCGTGGTCAGACCGCGGCGTTCGCGTCGAGGATCTCGGTCACCCGCAGGCCGAAGTCCTCGTCGACCACGACGACCTCGCCGCGCGCGACGAGCCGCCCGTTGACGAGGAGGTCGGCCGGGCTGCCGGCGGCGCGGTCGAGCTCGAGGACGGCGCCGGGGGTGAGCGCGAGCAGGTCGCGCACGGTCATCCGGGTCCGGCCGAGCTCGACGGTGACCTCCATGTCGACGCCCTGGAGCAGGTCCAGGCCGCGCGGGGGAGCGGCGGGTGCTCCGAAGGCGGGGACGAACGGCTCCGGGCCGTCGCCCGCCGACAGCGCGGCGGCGGCGACCGCCTCCGCCGCGGTGGGGACGGCGTCCTCGGGGCTGATCGGCGAGCGGGCCCCGGCGAGCGTCGTCTCGGGGACGAGGACGGCGGCCGCGATGCCGGCGCCGATGAGCGGCACCGTGCTGAACGCGCCGCCCAGCAGGGCGCTGATGTCGAGGTCCGCGGAGTCGAGGTCGAGCGTGCGGGCACCGCGGGCCCGGGCACCGAGACGCAGCGCGGCGGCGTCCAGGGCAGGCTGCACGGCGGCGGCGACGTCGAGACCGCCGAGCGGGCTGGACGCGAGCGCCTCGACCAGCTCGGTGCCGACGAGGACGACGACCAGGCCGGGCACGCCGCCGTCCAGCTCCGCGACGGCGCCGCCGGCGAAGGCGGCGGTGACGTGGGGGGAGCCGGGCTGAGCCGGCGCGGGCGTCAGCGGCGTGACCGCCGGCAGTGCCGCGGCGGCCGCCTCGGCGACGGCCTCGGCGAGCGCGGTCGGGTCGAGCACGTCGGAGGTGGCGGACATCAGGACTCCTCGGGAGTGGTGACGATGAGCGCGGCCAGTCGCTGGCCGCGGGTACCGGGGGTGGCGTGGGCGAAGGTGTTGCCGGCGACGGTGACGTCGAGCGGCGCCGACGCCGGGTGGGTCAGCCGGACGACGGAGCCCGGCTCGAGCGCCGAGAGCGTTTCCGGGTCGAGCGCGATCGGGCGGAAGCGCACCGACACCGCGACCGGCACCCGCTGGAACTGCTCCTGCAGCAGCAGCGCCGACTGCGCCCGCTGCGCGCGCTCCCGGTCGGAGACGGCACCGCTGCCGGTCGCGTTGGTCAGGTGGGGGAGCAGGCCGGTGAACGGCAGGCAGATCGACACCCGGTGCGCCCGCTCGCCGATCCGCAGCTCGAGCGCGACGACGACCATCACGTCGGCGGCGCTGGCGACCTGGGCGAACTGCGGGCTGTACTCGATGCCGGTGATCGTCGGCTCCAGCGCGACGATCCCGTCGAGGGAGTAGCGCATCTCGCCGAGCAGGCGCTCAACCAGGCCGGTGATGACGCCGTCCTCGATCTCGGTGAGGGGCCGGTCCGGCTGCTCGTCGGAGCCGGGCCCGCCGAGCATGTGGTCGAGGCACGACATCGTCGCGAAGAGCGGGATCTCCAGGACGCCGGTCCCCGGCATCGGGTCGGCCGAGAACAGGGTCATGTACGTCGAGGGGCCGAGGCTGTCGACGTACTCGGCGTAGGTGCGCTGCTCGATGCCGAGGAGGGTCACCGTGCACACCGTGCGCAGCGAGCTCGTGAACACCGTCGTGGCCTGGCGGGCGAAGCCGTCGAAGCCGAGCTGGAGGGTGCGCTGGTGCTCGCGCGAGAGCTGGATGGGACGCCGGAAGTCGTACGGCGTGGGGTCGGCCGTGCGGGGTCGGCGGCGCGGCCGCTGGAGGGTCACGAGGGGTCCATCGTCGCGGCAGGGGCGGACCTGAGGGGTCGCCCGGCCGCCGGGCGGTCACCACTCGGTGGCCCGAACGGACTAGGGAGGGTCCCGGGTGGGGTCCCGGGTCGACGCCCTACTGGGTGACGAACTCGGTGAAGTACACCTCCATGACCTCACCGTGGTAGCGCTCCTCGAGCTGCTTCTCCAGCTGCTTGCGCAGCGTCTCGCGCACGGCCGGCTTGTTCACCTCGCCGACCGGGAGGCCGCTGAAGACGCCGATCGCGGCGTCGAGCGCCTTGCTCCCGTCGGCCTCCTTGGCGCTCGCGGTCAGCTGCAGCGCCATGCCCAGGCGCAGGTAGTGCCCGCCCGCGAGGTTGACCTGGATCGACTCCAGCGCGACCACCTCGCCGGGCTTCGGGGCACTGTCGCCCGGCTTGAGGACGAAGAACCAGCCGGCGCCGGCGAGCACCGCGACCAGCAGGACCACGATCCCGATCCGACGGGTGCGTCCGCCCTTGGCGGGCGGCTGCTCGGTCGCGGCCGCGGGGGCGGCGAGGGTGGTGCTCACGGTCGTTCCTCCTGACGGGTGACGGGATCGCCCAGGGCCTCCGGGGCGCCGGGAGCGCCTGCGGTGCCTGTGGTGCCGGCGGTCCCGAGGACGGGGTCGTCCAGGCCGGCCTGGCGCCGCAGCTCGTCGTACGCCTCACCCATGAAGGCGCGCGTCTCGGCGGGCGCCTGGCTGAGGACGAGGATGTCGACGCGCTTGTTGACCTTCTGCGAGCCGGCCCGGGCGGGGTCGACCAGGGGCTTGGTGTGGCCGAAGCCGGTCGCCCGCAGCCGGGCGGCGGGGACGTGGTGGATCTCCTCGAGCCGGCGCAGCACGTGCGCCGCGCGGGCGAGCGAGAGCTCCCAGTCGGTGGGGTAGTACTTCGGCTTCACCGGCTCCTGGTTGGTGTGGCCGTCGAGCTCCAGCGGCTCGGACAGGGCGGTCAGGACGGGCGCGAGCGTGTCGACGACGCGCCGGCCGCGGTCGGTGAGAACGGCGACGTCCGGCTCGAAGACGACGTGCTGCGAGACCAGGCTGACGACCAGGCCGCGCTCGTCGATGGTGGCGCGGACGTCGTCGCGCAGGCCCTTGGCTCGCAGCGCCCGGTCGATCTTGCGCCACACCGCGAGCAGTCGCTCGACCTCGACGCGCGCTTCGCCGTACGCCCGGTCGCGGCGGAGCCGGTCGGCCTCCTGCAGCAGCTTCGAGACGGTGCCGCGCTGCGGCTCGGGGACCTGCGCCAGCAGCATCTGGTACGACGACTCGCCGGGGTCGTTGGCGCCCTTGCTGTTGCTGATCGGGCTGGCGCCGTTGAGGATCGACTGCTCGCGGCCGAAGCCGTCGGCGAGACCGTCCTTGAGCTGGGCGTACTTCTTCTCGTCGACGGTCGACATCGCGAACATCACGATGAAGAGCACCATCAGGAGCGTGACCATGTCGGCATAGGTGACGAGCCAGCGCTCCTTGCCCTCGTCGTGCTCCTCGGGCTCCTCCTCGCGGTGCCGGCGGCGCGGCGGACCGGTCCCCGGGCGCGCGGACATCAGGCGGCCTCGCGCTCGGCGAAGCCGGCGGGCAGCAGGGAGCGCAGCTTCTCCGCGACCAGGCGCGGGTTGGCGCCGGCCTGGATGGCGGCGACGCCCTCGATCGCGACCTCCATCCGGGCGCACTCCAGCTCGCCGAGCCGCTTGAGCCGGTTCGAGATGGGCAGCCAGATGACGTTCGCCGACATGACGCCCCACAGCGTGGCGACGAAGGCGCCGGCGATGAGGTGGCCGAGCTCGTCAGGGGTGGCGAGGTTCTCCAGCACGTGGACCAGGCCCATCACGGTGCCGACGATGCCGATGGTCGGCGCGTACGAGCCGGCGTCGCCGAAGAACTTCGCGGCCTGCTTGTCGTCGCGGCGCTTCGCGCGCAGCTCGGCCTCCAGGATGTCGCGGACGTCCTCGGGGTCGGTGCCGTCGATCGCCATCGTCACGCCCTTGACCAGGAACGGGTCGTCGATGTCGCGCAGGCTGTCCTCCAGCGCCAGGAGGCCCTCGCGGCGGGCCCGCTCGGCGAGCGTCACCACCTGGGGGACGAGCGCGTCGGCCGGCTCGACCGAGCCGGTGAAGGCGCGCTTGAGGTCCTTGACCGCGGCCTTCGCGTCGCTCATCGTGCCGCCCGCGACGGTGACCATGATCGTCGTCCCGAGGACGAGCAGCATGGGCGGCAGGAGCAGCAGGCTCATCGGGTTGCCGCCCTCGAGCATGTTGGCGGCGACGATGATCACCAGGCCGAGGGCGATGCCGACCGGGGTGGCGATGTCCTTCATGGGGTGACTCCTCGCGGGGGCACGGCGGCGAGCCGGGCGGTCGGGCGCGGGCTGACGGGCGGCAGGGTGCCGGCATCGGGCAGCCCGGCGCGCGCCACGATCGCCGCGCGGTAGTCCACGACGGCGGCCAGGACGTCGTCCAGGGGCTCCGAGACGAGGTACTTCGTGCCGTCGACGAGGGTCACGACCGTGTCGGGCGTGCAGTCCACGCGCTCGATCAGGTCCGCGTTCAGCAGGAACGTGGTCCCCGAGAGTCGGGTCAACGAGATCACCGCGGCACCTCCGTGTGCGTGGACTGATCGGGGAGCCGTCCGTGGCTCTCCGGTGTTCTCATCGGCCCCCTAGGGAGGTCCTTTAGCGCTTGATGTTGACGAGCTCCTCGAGGACCTGGTCGCTGGTCGTGATGACCCGCGAGCTGGCCTGGAAGCCGCGCTGGGCGAGGATCAGGTTCGTGAACTCGGCCGACAGGTCGACGTTCGACATCTCCAGCGCGCCGGCCATGATCTGGCCGCGCTGCCCCTGGCCGGCGACACCGAGCTCGACCGGGCCCGAGTTGGCCGAGGCGCGGTACGCCGTGTCGCCGATCTTCTCCAGGCCCATCGGGTTGTTGAAGTCGGCCACCGCGAGCTGGCAGACGTCGCGCTGCACGCCGTCGGAGAACACGCCGCGGACCTTGCCGTCCGCCGAGATCGAGTACGACGTCAGCTCGACGCCGGCCGGCAGGGCGAGGCTGTTGAGGTCGACGTCCACGAGGCCGCCGGTGGGCAGGCCCGCGCCGTCGAGCGCGTAGCCCTGCACCCGCATGCCGTTGGGCGCGACGAGCACGCCGGTCTGGTCGAAGGTGAACGCGCCGGCCCGGGTGTAGACGTCCTCCGCGCCGTCGCGCAGCACGAAGAAGCCGTCGCCCTGGAGCATCACGTCGGTCGGCCGGCCGGTCAGCTGCGCCGAGCCCTGGCCGAAGTTGGTGGACGTCGCGGCGAGCTGGACGCCGAGGCCGATCTGGATCGGGTTGGTGCCACCGCGCTCGGCGTTGCCGCCGGAGGCCGCGGTGAGCATCTGGCTCAGGGTGTCGGAGAAGACCGTGGTGCTGGCCTTGAAGCCCGTCGTGTTGGCGTTGGCGATGTTGTTGCCGGTGACGTCGAGCATGGTCTGGTTGACGCGGAGGCCGGAGATGCCGGCGAAGAGCGAGCGAAGCATGGTGTGTCTCCTTCTTCGGTGGGGTGCTGCGGGTGCTGGGGTCAGGCGTTCTTGGTCGGCGGCGTGCCGCTGGGCGGGGTGTAGGTCCCGTTGCCGGTGCCGCCGGTGGGCGGCTTCTCGATCGTCGGCGCGTCGCCGACGCTGATCACGTCGGTGATCGGCACGTGGTGGCCGTCGACGCTGAGCACCGGACCGGACGCCAGGTAGGTCGTGCCCTGGACCTTCCCGCTCTGCTCGACGCCCTTGGCGTCGTACCAGCGCACGGTCTGGCCGATCATCGAGCTCGCGCCGAACGCCAGCTGCGTGCTCAGGAGCATCGCGGTCTGGTCGGCGACGGTCTGCATCTTCTCCAGCGCGGTGAACTGGGCGGTCTGCGCCAGGAACTCCGAGGAGTCGGTGGGGTTGAGCGGGTCCTGGTAGCGCATCTGGGCGACCATCAGCTCGAGGAAGACCTTCTGGTCGCCGAAGCCCTGGGTGCTGCTCGTGGACCCGGCGTTGGACGTGACGCCGTAGCTCGTGGTGATCGGATCGATCGGCATGGGGTCTCCTCAGAGGGTCCGGTCGAGGTGGCCCGGACCCCGGCCCGCGGCGGCGGACGGCGTGGCGGGCGACGAGGTGGTGGTCGACGACGTGGTGGCCGACGGGGTGGGGGTGGTCCGGGCCGGCTCGCCCTGGCGGGACCGCGGGTGCTGGGGGTCCTGGGGGTCGGGGCGGCTCTGCCGGTCCGGATGCGAGCTGCCGGGGTCGGCGCCCAGGGCGGTGCCGTCCGGGGTGCCCGGGCTGCTCGGCGTGGTCGGGCTGGTGGGGTTGGCCGGGTTGGCCGGGGTGGCAGAGGGGAGCGACAGGCCGAAGGGCTCGCGGGCGTGGAGCTGGGCGTGGGTCTGGGCCTGGGGCTGGACCAGCACCCGGGCCTCGCCGGCGCCGGTCCGCTCCAGGAGCCGCTGCAGCTCGGGCGCCCCCGTCGCCAGCGCCCGCTGGACCGCGGGGTTGTCGGACTCCCCGGCCAGCCGGACGTGCACCGCGCCGTCGCGGACCACCAACGTCACCCGGACCTCGCCGAGCTGCTCGGGCTGGAGGGTGAGCGTGATCCGCTGGGTGCCGGGCCGGTCCGTCGGCGTCGACGTCACGATCCGGGTCACCTCGGGGAAGACCTGGCGCACGACGCTCAGCTCGACGTCCGGCTGGACGGGCGGTGGGGCGGGCGACAGCGACAGCGTGGGAGGGGCGGGGGGTGCCGGGGCGGCCTCGTTCTCGGCCGGCGCCGGGGTGGGCGCCGGGGTCTCGGGGGCGGGCGCGACGGTGGCCGAGGTGACCGGCGGCGCCTGCAGGACGGGGGTGCCGGTGGCGGTGGTGGCCGGCCCCGGCGCGAGGGACGGCGCGGGCTGCGGCGTCACGCCGAGCGCGGCGGCGAGCGCGCCGAGGAAGGTGTCCTCGGCACGGCCGGCCTCAGCCTCCGCCTCAGCCGCGGTGTCGGTGTCGGTCTCGGTCTCGGTCGCAGTGCCGGGGCGCTGCTCCGGGGGCAGGCCGGTGGTGAGCGCGCCCAGGAGGTCGGCCAGTGCGGCCTGTCCCGACCCAGAACCAAGTCCCAGCCCCAGTCCCAGCCCCAGTCCCGGCCCCGGTCCCGCCGCTGCCGGTGGTGCGCCCGGCGCCGCCGCGAACGGCAGCACGGGTGTCGGCGTGATGCTCATCGGCTCTCCACCTCTCTCATGCCGCGGCCCCCGCCCCGGCCATGGCCATCACGTTGCGGACGTACCGCTGCGTCTCGGGGTACGGCGGGATCCCGCCGTACCGGCTGACCGCCCCCGGCCCCGCGTTGTACGCCGCGAGCGCGAGGTCGGTGCGCCCGAACCGGTCCAGGAGCGAGCGGAGCAGGCGGGCGCCGCCGTCGATGGCCTGCGCCGGGTCGAACGCGTCGGTGACGCCGAGCCCGCGGGCGGTGCCGGGCATGAGCTGCATCAGTCCCTGGGCGCCGGCGGGGCTGACGGCGCGCGGGTCGAAGCCGGACTCCTGCTTCGCGACGGCGGCGAGGAGGGCGGCGGGGACGCCGGTGCGGGCGGCGGCCGCGTCGATCAGCCCCGCGTACGGCGTCCCGCTGGCCGCGTTCGCGGTGCGTCCGAGGACGCCGGACGCGGCGGCGGGCTGGTCGATGATCCGGCGGATGACGTCCGGCGTGGAGGGCACGTCGACGATCCGGATGTTCAGCCCGGTGCGCGGTGCCTCGATCATCTTGCCGTCACCGATGTAGATCGCGATGTGGTCGACGCCCTTGTTGCGGCTGGAGTTGTCCCAGGCGAGCAGGTCGCCGGGCTGCGCCTCGGCCATGCTGGCGACGGGACGGCCGGCGGCGGCCTGCTGGTACGAGACGCGCGGCAGGTCGTAGCCGAGGCTCTTGTAGACGACCTGGACGAGGCCGGAGCAGTCCATGCCCTTCTTCGGGTCGGTGCCGCCCCAGACGTAGGGGAGGCCGAGGTACTTGCGCGCCTCGACCACGACGTCCTCGCCGGTGACGGCCCCGCTGCCGGTCCCCGCGCCGGACGACGAACCGCCCGGCGCCCCCGTGGCTGCGGCCAGTTCGGTCGAGAAGCCCCCCGCCGAGGCCGACGTGCCGCGCACCGGCGCGAGCTGGGCGAGGCGGGCCTGGATCTCGCTGATCCGGGCGGTGACGAGGTCGATGCTCATCGCGGTCCCCGCATCCAGCGCTGGGCGGCGAGGTCGTCGGCCTCGCGCGCCGCTGCCCGCTCCGCCTCGGTACGACGGCGGGCGGCGCGCCGCTCCAGCAGGTGCTCGACCGCGGTGAGCCGGGCCTTGTCGGCGCCCCAGCGGGACCGGGCCTCGTCGCTGACGACCTGCGCGGTCGCGGCGGCGGCCCGGGTCTCGCCGATGAGGACGCCGGTGCCGGCGAGCATCGTGCGCATCGCGAGGAGCGCTCCCGGCGTCGTCGTCGCAGGGACGGCGGCCGCGCCGAGGCCGGTCTCGAGCGCGGTGAGGCGGGCGGTGACGGCCGCCTGCTCGCCGAGCACGTGCTGCAGGCCGATCCGGCTGTCGGTCTCGCGCACGCCGCGGACCCGCGCCACGGCGGCGAGCCCGCGGTCGTCGCGGTGCACCCGGCGGCTCACGGGGCCACCACGGCGGCAAGCCGGTCCCAGGTGGTGGCCGGGGGCGTGAGGTCGTCGAGCGACTGGCGCAGGAACTCCTCGATGCGGGGCAGCCGGGCCAGGGCCGCGTCGGCGTCGGCATCGGCGCCCGCGACGTAGGCACCGATCTCGACGAGCTCGCGCACGGAGCGGTGGGCGGCGAGCATCCGGCGCAGGCGGGTGGCGTTCTCGCGCTGCTCGGGCGTCGTCACGGCACCGTGCACGCGGGAGATCGACTCGAGCACGTCGACGGCGGGGAAGTGGCCCGCCGTGGCGAGCTCGCGGGAGAGGACGACGTGACCGTCCAGGATCGAGCGGGCGGTGTCGCCGATGGGGTCCTGCAGGTCGTCGCCCTCGACGAGGACCGTGTAGATCCCGGTGATCGAGCCGGTCGCCGAGGTGCCGGCGCGCTCCAGGAGGCGCGGCAGCAGGCCGAAGACGCTGGGCGGGTAGCCGCGGGTGGCGGGCGGCTCGCCCGCGGACAGGCCGATCTCGCGCTGGGCCATGGCCACGCGGGTGAGGGAGTCCATCATCAGCACGACGTCGCGGCCGGCGTCGCGGAACCACTCGGCGATCCGGGTCGCGGTGGAGGCGGCGCGGAGCCGCTCGACGGCCGGTGCGTCGGACGTCGCGACGACGACGACCGAGTGCGCGAGCCCCTCGGGACCGAGGTCGCCGTCGAGGAACTCCCGGACCTCGCGGCCGCGCTCACCGACGAGTGCGATGACGTTGACGGCGGCATCGGTGCCGCGGGCGATCATCGACAGCAGCGACGACTTGCCGACGCCGGAGCCGGCCATGATGCCGATCCGCTGGCCGCGGCCGACGGGGACGAGCGCGTCGAGCGAGCGGACGCCGAGGCCGAGCGGCACGGTGATCCGCGGCCGGGTGAGCGCGTCGGGAGCGGCGTTCTCGGTCGGCACGGTCTCCAGGCCGGGCAGGGTGTCGAGAGCCGGGCCGCCGTCGACCGGACGGCCGAGGCCGTCGAGCACGCGGCCGAGCAGGGCCTCGCCGACGTGGACGCGGAGCGGGCCGCCCGTCGTCCGGACGTGGTCGCCGACGCGGACGCCGGTCGTGGAGCCGAGGGGCAGGCAGGTGGCGACGCCGGGACGCAGCGCCGCGATCTCGACGAGCAGCGGCCCCTGGGCGGTGCGGACCTCCAGCAGGTCACCGACCGCGGCCTGCGGGAGTCCGCGGACGTCGAGGTGCAGGCCGACGATCTCGCTGACGGTCCCGAGGTGCAGCGGCGCGGCGGCGGTCAGGAGCCGGCCGCGGACAGCGGCGTCGACGCTCATGCGAGGACCTCCCGGACCCGCGCCATGGCCTCGCGCACGCGCAGGTCGACGACGCTGCCGTCGACCGCCTCGACCACCGCGTCGGCGGAGCCGAGGCCGGCGTCGGCGACGACGTCGAGGCCGCGGGACAGGAGGTCCTGGGCGGCGGACGACCCGGCGACCGACGGGTGCAGCCGGACCGTCCCGACCGGGGCGGGCGGGAGCACCTGCAGGACGCGGGCGACCACGTCCTGAGGTCCCATCTTCGCGACCTGGAGGCCGAGCACCGTGGTGGTCAGCGACCACGCCAGGTCGACGGCCTGGGCCTCGATCGCGCGGGCGAGGTCGTCGAGCAGCCCCCTGACCTGCTCGGCGGCCCCGCCCAGCGCGTCGAGCGCCGCCCGGTGCTCGTCCTCGCGCCGCGTCTCGGCCTCCGTGTGGAGGGCGACGCGACGGGCTTCCTCGACGGCCGCCTCCGCGGCCGCCGCACGACGTCCCTCGGCCCAGCCGACGGCGTACCCCTGGGCGCGGGCGGCGTCGCGCGCCTCGGCGGCGATCCCGCCCAGCAGCGACTCGGTGACCGGGTCGCCGAGGACGTTGCTGCTGCCGAGCCGGGTCCACGTGCCGACCCGCAGCTCGGGGAGCGGCAGGGCCGCCTCAGACGATGAACTCATCGTCGTTCCCTCGCCGGACCATGATCTGGCCCTGCTCCTCGAGCTGGCGGATGGTGCGGATGACGCCCTGCTGGGCCTCCTCGACCTGGGCCAGGCGGACGGCGCCGAGCAGCTCGACCTCCTCGAGGAGGTTCTCCGCGGCGCGCTCGGACAGGTTCGCGGTGATCTTGGTGCGGACCGCCTCGCTGACGCCCTTGAGCGCCAGCGCGAGCTCGGCCGTGTCGACCTGGCGCAGCACCTGCTGCACCGACCGGTCGTCGAGGCCGACGATGTCCTCGAACATGAACATCCGGCTCTTGACCTCGTCGGCGAGCGACGGGTCGAGACCCTCGAGTCCTTCGACGATCTGCCGCTCCGTCGGCCGGTCCGAGCGGTTGATGATGTTGACCAGGGGGTCGACGCCGCCGACCCGCGAGACCTCGGCCGGCTGGAGCATCGACGAGAGCTTGCGCTCCAGGACGCTCTCGACCGTGCGCACGATCTCGGGGGAGGTGCGGTCCATCACGGCGATCCGGTGCGCGACGACGGCCTGCTGGTGCGCGGGCAGCCCGCTGAGCAGCAGGGACGCCTTGTCGGCGGCCATGTGGGCGAGCACCAGCGCGATCACCTGGGGGTGCTCGTCGGCGATGAATCCCCGCAGCTGAGCGGGATCCGCCCGGTGCAGGAACTGGAACGGCATCTGGACGGCGGCCGCGTGCAGCCGCTCCATGATCTCCTTGGCCCGCTCCGGCCCGAGCGACTGCTCCAGCAGCTGCTGGGCGAAGTTGAAGCCGCCCTGCGTGACGTGGGCGTGGGCGGTGGCGAGGTCGTGGAACTCGCTCAGCACCTGCTCGGTCTCGGACGCGGAGACGGCGTCCAGCCGGGCGATCTCGGCGGAGATGCTCTCGACCTCGGCGTCGCTGAGGTGCGCCATCACCTGGGCGGCGCGCTCCTTGCCGAGCTGGATGAGCAGGATGGCGGCCTTGCGGACGCCGAGCTGGACGATGGCGGACGAGGGGGCGGCGATGATCGTCACGGGCGCGGCTCCACGAGCCAGCCGCGCAGCAGCGCGGCGACGTCCTCGGGCTGCTTCTCGACCAGGGCGATGAGCTCGTCGCGCAGCGACTCGTCCTCGTCCTGCTCGGCGGCCTCGAGCGCGGCCAGGGCCGGCGACTCCAGGGCGGCCGTGCGGTTCGCGGCATCGCTCCGGAGCTGCTCGACCAGGTACGACCGCGCCTCGTCCCGGGCCGCCGCGCGGCGCCGGGCCTGCAGCCACGCCAGCAGGAGCATCAGGATGATGCCGCCGCCGATGCCGAGGTTGCGCAGCAGGGCGTTGCGGCGGTGGGCCGCGTCGGCGTCCTTGGCCGCGGCGAGGTCGGCCGCGGCCGCCTTCTCGGCGGTCCGGTCGAACGGCATCGTCGAGACGTCGATCGTGTCGCCCCGGTCGGCCTTGATGCCGACCGCGTTGCTGATCAGGTCCTTGACCACCTGGGGCTGGATCGCCGCTGCAGCGGTGGAGTCGAGGACCACGCCGATGTGCAGGCTGTTGACCGCGCCGGGCGCCGTCTCGCGGTGCTCGACGGTCTGGCCGACCGCGTTGTCCTTGGTCTCCTTGCGGTTCCGGTACGCCGAGTCGCCGTTGCCGGTCGTGCCGGGATCCATCTGGCCGTCGGGGCCGACCGTGCCGCCGACGCCGTTGGCGTTGACGCCACCCGCGCCGGTGTAGGTCTCGTTGCTCCTCGACTCCGACAGCGGCGGGATACCGGTCTGGGCGTCGTACTTGCGGCTGTCGGTGACGGACTTGTCGAAGTCGAGGTCCGCGGTCACCGTCGTGGTCGAGTTGCCGGGGCCGACGACGCGGTCGAGCACCGACTGGATCTCGGCCTGCATCGAGCCCTGGAACTCCTTGACCTGCTTGCTGCGGGTCGAGGCGGCGCCGGAGCCGGCGTCCGTGGCGTCGGTGGTGAGCACCTTGCCGGACGAGTCGGCGACGGTGACCTTCTTCGGGTCGAGGCCGTCGATGCTCGACGCGACCAGGTTGACGACCGCCTGGACCTGCTCCTCGTCGAGGTCCTTGCCCGGGTCGGTGTCGACGAGGACGGACGCCGTGGCCGGGTCCTGCTCGTCGCTGAACACGCGCTTCTTCGGGATCGCCAGGTGCACGACCGCCGTGTTCACGCCGTCGATGGCCTCGATGGTCTTGCTGAGCTCGCCCTCCATGGCGCGCTTGAAGTTCGTCTGCTCCTGCGACTCCGACGTGGAGAGACCCTGGTTGTCGAGGAGGCTGTAGCCGCCGCTGTCCGAGCTCGACGGGAGGCCCTTGCCGGACAGGGCGATCCGGGTGCTGTAGACGTCGGCGCGCGGCACCATGATCGTGCCGCCCCCGCCGGTGATCTCGTACTTCACGCCCTGGGCGTCGAGCTCCTCGATCACGGCACTGGCGTCCTTGCCGCTGAGGTTCGAGTAGAGCGGGGCGTAGCTGGGCGCGGAGACCCAGCGGAAGACGAGGAAGACCGCGATGAGGAGGGCCGCCGTACCGACGAGGGCGACGGCCTTCTGGCCGGCGGTGAAGCCGGCGAACGTGTCCCGGGCGCGCGTGAGGTACCGGGTGAGTCGCTGCTGCATGGGTCGTTCGGCCTCAGACCTGCATCCGCATGATCTCGTTGAACGCCTCGACCGCACGGTTCCGCAGCGCGACCGTCATCTGGCTGGCCACGGAGGCCTCGCTCGCGGCGATCGTGTAGTCGTGGATGTTCTCGAGCTTGCCGGTGGCGGCCTGCACGGCGAGGCTGTCGGCCTTGTCGGTCAGGCCCTCGAGCCGGTCGAGGCCGTCGAGCACGAGCGAGCCGAACTCGGTGTCCGGACCGGTCGGGCCGGACACGGCGGTCGACGGCGCGAGCGACGAGACGTCGCTCGCGGCGCCGGCTCCGGACAGGCTGGGGAAGGTCAGCGGCGAGATCTCCATCAGCGCGCGCCGATCTGCAGGGCCGCGGTGTAGGTGTCCTGGGCGCTCTTGGTGACCTGCACCGACGCCTGGTAGCCGCGCTGCGCCATCACGAGCTGGCTCATCTGCGCCGACATGTCGATCTCGGGCAGCCGCACGTAGCCGTCGGCGTCCGCCAGCGGGTGGTCCGGCGAGTGCACCATCCGGCCCTCGGGGTCCGACTGCGCGAACCCGGCGACGTCCACGCCGCCGTCGCCGCGGGGGTCGAACACGACGTACGTCGCGCGGAAGGCCTCCTGGTCGGTGCTGCGGACCGTGTTGGCGTTGGCGATGTTGCCGGCCAGGGCATCGAGCCAGACCTGGTGCGCGCCCAGCGCCGTGTTGGCGATGCGGAGCGTCTCGAACGCGCTCATGCGCCACCACCGGCCAGCGTGCCGAGGCGGGCGTTCCGGTCGCTGATCGCGCGGCCCATGATCTGGTACTGGTACTGCGTCTGGATCGCGGCGATCGACTCCTTGCGGAGGTCGACGTTGTTGTCGTTGGCACCGACCGGCGTCTGGGTGGGCGACACCGCGACCCCGAGGTCCTCGGCGGACGCACTGCCGCCCTCGATCGCCCGCGAGAGCGCGGACTCGAACTCCACGCTGCGGGCCCGGAAGCCAGGGGTGTCGACGTTGGCGATGTTGTCGGCGATCACCTGCTGGCGCACGGACAGCCCGTTGATCGCGGAGTGCAGCACGAAGCCGACGGCGTCGGACGCGGCGAAGGACACGATCGGATCTCCTGGGGAGGCACCGGCCCGGGGGTCGGTGAAGATGCGGTGCCGGTCCGTCGGCGGTGGTGAGCAATCCGTCGCTCACCCGGCCTGATCGGTCCGCGCCACGGCGACCTGAGCCGCCCCGAGCGGGACTTGGTCCCGAAAAGTCCGGCCGTTCGGTCAGGGACCGGACGGCCGGACCGCCAGGGTGGCGCGAGTGGGGGGAGAGCTCAGACCAGGACGACGGACAGCAGCCCGTCCCCGTAGCCCGCGATCGACACCTTCAGGTCCTCGCGCCGGCCCAGGGTGAGGGTGCTGATCCGCAGCTGCGGGTCGAGCGGGGGACCGGCGGGGTGGAGGGCGTGGAGGCGGAGGTGCTCGGCGCCGGCCACGTTGAACGTGGACGCCGCGATGTTGAGCACCTCGTAGAGGTTCTCGGCGAGGGTGTCGGTGAGCTTGCCGTCGTCGATCGCGGCGTGGGCGCCGCCGACCGGGACCAGGCCGAGTGCGGCGCCGGCGTGGGCCGAGAAGGCGAGGTCGCCGACGATCAGGGCGCGGATGTGGAGGCTGTCGTCGACGTACACGGCGACGGAGGCGGGGGTGTCCGGTCCCGGCGCGTACGGCGTCGTGGGCGCCAGCGTGACCTCGCGGCCGAGGAGGTCGGTGAGCAGGTCGCGGACCTGCTTGGTGAGGGGGAGGTGGATCGCCATCGGTCCGCTCCTCAGAGGACGCTGCGGAGGGCGTCGTCGAACGCCTCCGGGGTGAACGGCTTGGCGATGAGGAAGGCGGCACCGGCGGCGTCCGCGCGCTGCCTCATCTCGTCGGAGCCCTCGGAGGTGACGAAGCCGAAGGCGACGGTGGAGCCGGCGGCGCGGAGCGCGGCGAGGCAGTCGATGCCGTTCATCTCCGGCATGTTCCAGTCCGAGAGGACGAGGTCGGGGGCCTCGGTGTGGACGAGCTCGAGCGCCTCGCGGCCGTTCTCGGCCTCGACGATCTCGTGGCCGCCGTGGCCGGCCTGGCGCAGCGTGCGGATCACGATCTGACGCATCACCCGGCTGTCGTCGGCGATCAGGATCTTCATGGGGTCACTCATTCCTAGGGGAGGGTCGGTCAGGCGGGGACGTGGACGGAGACGCGCAGGGGAGCGCCCTGCCAGAGCAGGTCGAGGCGGCAGGCCTCGACGACGTCGCTCGCGAACGCCGCGCGGCCGGCGGCGACCGACGGCAGGGAGAGGACGCTGGGCCCGGGCATGAGGCTCTTGATGTTGCCGCCGACCATGTTGACGAGCTCGCCGACGGCGTCCGCGATGTCGCCGTCGCCGGTGGCGTCCGCGGGCAGGTCGAGCATGCGCGCGGTGAGCTGGCGGGCGACGGTCTCGTCGAGCTCGACGGTGACGACGCCGGGCCAGCCGCCGCTCACCGTGGTCGCGGCGGACCAGGCGCCGGTGGCGTCGAAGGGCGTTCCCGCCGGGACGCCGCGGGGGACCAGCGGCGCGGTCTCGCCGAGCAGCGCGGTCCAGACGTCCTCGGTGACCGCCAGGACGTCGTCCAGCTCGGGGGTCATGCCGGCACCTCGTGGCCCTCGGGCAGCAGGCCCAGCAGGGCGAGCTTGTCGACGATGGCGTCCGGGGTGAACGGCTTGATGACGTACTCGTGCGCCCCGGCAGCGAGGGCCCGGACGATCTGGCGCTGCTCGCTCTCGGTGGTCACCATCATCAGCGTGATGTCGCGCCATGCGGGGTTCGCGCGGACCTGCGTGATGAACGTGTAGCCGTCCATCACCGGCATGTTCCAGTCCACCAGGCACAGGTCCGGGACGTCGCCCGCCTGCAGCAGGTCGAGCGCGGCCTGGCCGTGCTCGGCCTCGGTCGTCTCGAAGTCGAGGTTGCTGACGATGCGGCGCAGGATGCTGCGCATCGCCCGGGAGTCGTCGATGATCATCGCGCGCACGGTCAGGCTCCTGTGCTGGTGAGGGACATGGCGGGCGCGCGGCGGTACGCCGGCACGCGGCCGATCTGCTCGCGCTGCCAGGCGGCGGCGAGGTCGGGGGGCAGGTCGAGCGTCGTCTCGGACGAGCCGAGCAGGAGGTAGCCGTCCGGCGCGAGCATCGGCAGCATCCGCCGCAGGATGTCGGCCTTGGTGGCGGCGTCGAAGTAGATGAGGACGTTGCGCAGCCAGATCACGTCGAACGTGCCCAGCCCGACGTACGGCGCGGCGAGGTTGAGGTGCTGCACGCGGACCCGCTCGCGCAGCCGCTCGGCGATCTCCCACTCGCGGCCGACCCGGGTGAAGTAGCGGACCAGGCTGGTCGCGGGCAGCCCGCGGTTGACCTCGACCTGGCTGTAGCGGCCGTTGCGGACCCGGTCGAGCATCGCCGTGGAGATGTCGGTCGCGACGATCTCGTGGCTCCAGCCCGCCGGCAGGTGCTGGTCGAGCAGCATCGCGATCGAGTAGGCCTCCTGCCCGCTGGAGCAGGCGGCACTCCAGATCCGCAGCCGCCGGGTGAGCGCGCGCTGCTCCAGCAGCGAGGGGAGCATCACGTCGGTGAAGGCCTGGTACGGCGAGTGGTCGCGGAACCAGCTGGTCTCGTTGATGGTGAGCGCGTCGACGACCTTGCGCCGCTCGTCGGCGTCGAAGGCCAGCCGGGCGACGTACTGCTCGAGGCCGAGGCCGCGCGCGGTGGCGAGGGGCGTCAGGCGGGCCTCGACGAGGTACTCCTTGCCCTCGTCGTACACCATCGACGTCTCCTTGCGGACCAGCGCCGAGACGGAGGCGAAGGCGGAGGGCGCGGTCATGCCGGTCTGATCGGCGCTCCCTCGGGGTTCCTGAGGGCTCAGGCCGCGCCGGCTCGGGCCGATGGGGACCGCGTGACGCAGATCAGGGTGCTCGTGGTCGACGACTCGGCGCTGGTCCGGCGGCTGGTGCGGACCGCGCTCCAGCAGGCGGCCGACATCGAGGTCGCCGGCGTCGCCCGCGACGGCGTCGAGGCGGTCCGGATGGTCGACGAGCTGCGCCCCGACGTCGTCACGCTCGACATCGAGATGCCGAACCTCGACGGGCTCGGCGCCCTCACGCAGATCCGCGAGAAGCACGCGCGGCTGCCGGTCATCATGTTCTCGACGCTCACCGAGCGCGGCGCCACCGCCACGCTCGACGCGCTCTCGCGCGGTGCCTCCGACTACGTCACCAAGCCGTCCAACACCGGCCAGATCGCCGACGGCATCGCCGCGATCCGCGACCAGCTGGTGCCCCGGATCCGCGCCCTGGCGGGCATCCGCAAGCTGACGCCCGGCGTCGGCGGCGGCCGTCCCGTCGTACGGCGGGAGCGGGCGCTGCCGCCGGCCACGCCGGTCTCGGCGCTGCTGATCGGCTGCTCCACCGGCGGTCCCGACGCGCTGGCCCGGCTGCTGCCCCAGCTGCCCGCCGACCTCGGCGTGCCGGTGCTCGTCGTCCAGCACATGCCGCCGGTGTTCACGGCGATGCTCGCCCAGCGGCTCGACAAGGCGTCGGCACTGACGGTCCGCGAGGCCGCCGACGGGGACGACGTGCGTCCGGGCGAGGTCCTCATCGCGCCCGGTGACTTCCACCTGCGGCTGCGGCGCACGGCGCTGGGTGCACGGGTGGTGCTCGACCAGGGACCGCAGGAGAACTTCTGCCGCCCGGCGGTCGACGTCCTCTTCCGCTCCGCCCTCGAGGTGTACGGCGGCGGCGCGCTCGCGACGGTGCTGACCGGGATGGGGCAGGACGGTCTCGCCGGCGCGCGCGAGCTCGCCGCGGCAGGGGCCCGGATCGTCGTCCAGGACGAGGAGTCGTCGGTCGTGTGGGGCATGCCCGGTGCCGTGGCGGGCGCCGGTCTCGCCGACGACGTGCTGCCGCTGGAGCGGCTCGCCGAGCGGATCAGCGCCACCGTGCGGCGCTCGCGGACCGCCGCGGTCTGAGCCTGCCTGTCCTCAGCGGTCCCGGAACCAGCGCGGGCTGGTCGCGATCGCCAGCGCCTGCGCCTCGTCGAGCAGGGGCTCGGGGGCGACGACGCCGCCGGACTTCTCGGCCGGGGTGTTGTAGGAGTCGACGATCACCGCGTAGCCGTCGTCGGTGAAGTAGGTGACGAGCAGCTCCTGGTGGGTGTCCGGCATCGCGGCACCCTGGCTGGGCCGACCGGCGGAGTACCAGCCGCCCGCCACCTCGGTGCACCGCGTCGGTGGGTAGACGCTGTAGGCGCCCGCACAGGCCTCGCGCGCGGTCGTGGCGACGCGCTGCTCGCGCGGCTCCTCGCCCGGGGTCAGGCCATCACCGAGGCCGGCGACGCCGACGGCGGCATAGCTGTCCCAGCGCGCGACGGTGATGCTCGTCCCCGCGCCGTCGAGGAGGAACGAGATCCGGCGCCCGTTGCGGGTGTGGTCGCTCTCGTGGCCGGTGACGAGGCTCGGGACGTGCTCGACCTCGAGCCCGGTGAGCGCGATGTCATCCGGGACCAGGTCGCGGGTGACGCCGGCGAGGACGCCGTCGGCCACGACGCGCCGGCTGGTCGCGACCGTGGGCCCGGTGCCCGGCGCGTAGGAGGGAGCGGCCGTCGGTGTGGGGGAGGCAGCGCGGGTCGTGGGCTCGACCGCGACCTCGCGCCCGCCCTCGCCGGGCCCGGACCCGGCGAGGAGCCCGGCGGCGGCGGTCACCCCGGCGACCGTGAGCACCACCGCCGCGGTGCTCCAGCCGGTCGCCGCCAGCCGGCGACGGCGGCGCCGCTGCCGGCGTCCGTCGGCCAGGGCGTCGCCCAGGATGCGGTCCTGGACGGCGCTCGCGGGGTCGATCCCCGCGCAGGTGCGGGTGATCAGCTCGGTCAGCTCGGTGTCGGTCATGATTCCGCCCTTTCGGGGACGAAGTCGGCGAAGGGCAGCCCGAGCTCCTCGCGGAGGACTCTGCGGGCGCGCATCAGGCGCTTGCGCACCGCGCCCGGGCTGCTGCCGACCTGGCGGGCCACGTCGGCGATGGGCGTGTCGTCGAGGTGGTGCAGGACGACGACCGCACGGTCCTTGGGCGCGAGCCTGTCGAGTGCGGCGAGGAGCGTGAGGCGCAGTGCGTCGTCGCGCTGGCCCTGAGGGTGCTCGGGAAGCTCGTCGGTCGGGCGCTCGTGGGTGCTGGGCCGGCGCTGCTGGCTGATCCAGGTGCGGGTCAGCGTCGTCTGCGCGTACGCCGCCGGGTTGGCGATCTTCGGACCCCAGTGCGCGTAGACCTTGGCGAGCGTCTCCTGGACCAGGTCCTCGGCCCGGTGCCGATCACCGCACAGCAGCCAGGCGGCGCGGTAGAGGGCGGGCATCCGGGCGCGGGCGAACGCCGTGAACTCCGCTTCGTGCCGTGCGTCCGTGCTCACCGTGCGCTCCTCCCGAGGGGATCTTCCTACCCCCTCGACGCACGAGGAGCCGCGGTGGTCCCACGGCACCGCCTCCGGGCCGGAAGATTTTCATTGTGGCCCGTCGGACCCGGGGTTAGCGTGGCGGTCTGCGAGGGTCGATCTCGTGCCGGGAGCTCCCCCGGGACCAAGCGGACACCCATCCATGCTGGTCCTTATGGGGGAGGCCCACTCATGTCCGAACACCGTGCACATCGACGCGCCCGTCGCGTCCGCACCCGGCTGCTCTCCGCCGGACTCCTGCTCGCCGGCGCCGCGCTGGTCGCGACGGCGGCATCGCCACCACCCGCACTGGCCGCCGGTCAGGCGATCTCGACCACCACCAACGTGACGGCGTCGACCGGCAACGGCGCGTGCCTGCGGCCGAGCACGCCGGCCGACCCGGTCAACTGCAACGCCTACGGCGTCAAGGACGACGTGTGGCTGTCCAACCTCCCGTCGGCGCTCGGTGACGGCGAGTACTTCGTCGCCGTGACCGCGCCCGGCGGCCAGGCGGACCCGAACGACGGCAGCGCCTCGCTGCTGTCGGCCGGCACCCACCTCGACCGCGCGTTCTCGATCGTCAACGGCGTGGTCAGCCCGCTCGGCGACCACGTCGTGGAGAACCAGCGGGTCCAGCTCGCTCCCTTCGCCGACACGCCCAATGCGGGCGGCGTCTACATCGCGACCGTCTGCCGCCTCGCCGACTACCCGGCCTCCGGCTCGTCCTGCACGCACGACGCCTTCAAGGTCGGCGCATCCGACCCGGCCGTGCCGGACCCGCTGACGGTCGTGAAGGACGCTGCGGGCGACTACACCCGCACCTACGCCTGGACGATCGCCAAGACGGCCGACCCGGCTGAGGTGCACGGCACGTCGGGCAGCGTGAACGTGGGCTACACGGTCACCGTCGGCCACGACGAAGGCACTGTCTCGGGCGTCGAGGTGAGCGGGACCATCACGGTGCTCAACCCCAACGCCGACCCGGTCGTCGCCGACGTGACCGACCAGCTCTCCGACGGGACGCCGTGCGCGGTCACCGGTGGCGCAGGCGCGTTGATGGCGCCGGGCGACAGCACGTTCGCCTACCACTGCACGCTCGCCTCGCTGCCGCAGGCGCAGCTCGACAACACGGTCACCGTCACCTGGGCGGACCAGGCGGTCGGCACCGGTCAGCTCGCGGCCGGGTCGGGGGACTTCGTGTTCGACGCGGTCCCGTTCGTCCCGTCGGTGGTCGACGACTGCGTCGCCGTCGACGACACGGCGGTCGGTGCACTCGGCCAGGTGTGCGTGGGCGACGCCAACCCGTCGGTCCTCACGTACGGCCGCACGTTCCCGCTGACCACGCCCGGCTGCGTCGTCCACCCCAACACCGCCGGCTTCACCTCCGACGACAGCGGGAGCACCGGCAGCGCGAGTGCCGACGTGAAGGTCTGCAAGGACCCGCTGGCGACCGGGGCCCACACGATCGGGTTCTGGTCGAACAAGAACGGTCAGGGCGTGATCACCGGCAGCGCCGGGACGTCGAGCAGCTGCGTGGCCGGCACCTACCTGCGCACGTTCGCGCCCTTCCAGGACCTGGCGGCCAACGCGAAGTGCGCCGACGTCGCCAAGTACGTCGCCGCGGTGATCGCGAAGGCGACCGGCAGCACGATGAACGCGATGCTCAAGGCGCAGATGCTCGCCACCGCGCTCGACGTCCACTTCACCGGGCCGGGCAGCACGACGGCGACCCGCAAGTTCCTGCCGAGCAGCAACCTGGGCGCGACCGTCGTCGACCTGACCACGATCAAGGGCCGCGACGTGCGCGGTGCGTTCGGCGGGGCCACCAGCCTCACCGTCAGCCAGGCACTGGCCTACGCGGCCGGGAGGTCCAACGTGGGCGGCAGCACCTGGTACGCCAACGTCAAGAGCACCCAGACCGACGCCAAGGACGCGTTCGACGCCATCAACAACCAGGTGGCGTACGCCCCGTAGGTACGGGTGGTCCGCTCAGGCGGTGACGTCGAGGTAGATCGGCGTCACCGCCGCGGTCGTCGCGTCGCCGACCCGGTCGGCGATCCGCTGCTGCTGGCGCTTGTCCGAGAGCACTGCGGGGATGGCGGCCATCAGCCGCTGCTGCCGGGCCAGGAGCTGACGGGCGCGGGGCACCAGCTCGTTGGGGAGCGGGCCGAGCTCGGCCGGCGGCTGCCAGGGAGCGGGCGCCGGCTCGGCGCTCTCGCCGCGCAGCAGGTGCTCGGCCCGGTCGGCGTGGGCCTCCAGGCGGTCGAGCGCCTCGGTCCAGGACGCCGGACGCTCGGGGATCTCGGGGCCGGTCATCGCGCCGCCGCCGTCATCGCGGCCTCGCGCCAGGTCTCGCACAGCTGCCGCGCCAGCCCGAGGGCCTCCTCGGTCGTCGCCGTGCGCCGGCGGACGTTGGCGACCACGAGCCGGGTGCGGAGGTACTCGTAGAGCGCGGCGAGCTCGCGGCCGCCGGTCATCGCGGACACGTCGAGGCTGGACTCCAGCTCGACGACGACGTCCTGCGCGTGCATGAGGTGGTGGTGCGCCTGGGGCCAGTCCTCGGCGCGCTGGGCGGCGAGCCCGCGCTCCACGTCGAGGACCAGGCGCTCGACCAGCATCACCAGCAGGCGCGCCGGGGACGCCGTCGCCACGGCGTTGTCGCGGTAGGCGGACTGCGCGTTGCGCACGGTCGGGGTGGCGTACATCGGTCAGGTCCTCACTGGTTCGAGTTCGCGTTGAAGGCGTTGAGCTGGCTGGTCAGCCATGACGACTGCCCCTGCAGCTGGGAGAGCGCCTTCTCCAGTGCGGTGTACTGGCGCTCGAGGGTGGCCCGGCGCAGCTCGAGCCGGGTGTCCCAGCGCTCGATGCTGTCGTTCAGGCGGGTCACCGTGACGTTGCGGCTGGTGATCGACTGGGTCACCGTGCCGTCGTACTTGTCGCTGGCCGCGTCGGCGGCCTTCTGCAGCCGGGCGGCGAAGCCGTCGGGGCCGGTGAACACGGCGGCGGTGGCGGCCGGGTCGGCGGCGTAGGCGTCGGCGAACTTCTGGGTGTCGAAGGTGATCTTGCCGAAGCGGTCGACCTGGATGCCGTACGACGCCATCGAGGTGCCGTCACCCGGGTAGATCGTCTCGGCGAGGGCGCTCGCGACGTCGCGCAGGGTGCTGTCGCCGGCCAGGACGCCCTTGGTGGTCAGGCTGTTCAGGGTGAGCCCGCTGATCTGCGTGATGAGCGCGTTGGCCTCGTCGACCATCGACTTGACCGAGGCCGATCGGCTCGCGGCGTCCCGGCTGACCGCGACCTCCGCGGTGCCGGTCGCGGTCGCGCCGAGCGTGATCGTGATGCCCGGGACGACGTCGGTGAAGGTGTTCGACGCGGAGGTGGCGGTGATGCCGCCGATCTCGATGGTGGCGTCGCGGCCCGCGCGCACGGTGGTGCCACCGAGGAGCGGTGCGCCAGTCGAGTCGGTGAGCTCGAAGGCCCCCGCGGCACCGGTGGTCGCGGACTCGACGAGCAGGCGGTACTGGTCGGTGCCGCCGGCGGTGCCGGTGCGCACCAGCGTGGCGCGCACGCCCGCGTCGGCGGAGTTGATCGCGGCGGCCAGCTCCTCGAGCGTGCCGTTGGCGGTGCTGATCGCCAGGTCGGGCTGACCGGCGCGCTTGAGGAGCACGCCGTTCGTCGCGCCCGTGACGGCGTCGGACTTGGCGTGGGCGTCGGTGAACGCGACCTGGTGGCTCAGCGCGGTCTGGCCGACGGTGACGGTGAAGGACGCCGGGCTGGCGGTGCTGGTCGCGGTCACGGAGACCGCGGCGTTGCTGGACGTCGACGCGAGCGTGGCCCAGGGTCCGGTCGTCGTCGACTGCATCGTCTTCGCGGACGCCATCAGCGCCTGGAGGGCGGTGTTCACCTTCTGCAGCGCGGTGATCCGGCTCTGCTCGGTGGTGACCTGCGTCTTCAGCTTGGTCTGCGGCAGGGCCTCCAGCGCGATCAGCTGGTTGATGATGTCGGCCGTGTTCAGGCCGCTCGCCAGTCCGCCGATGCTGCTGGTCGCTGCCATGGGGTTCGTCCTCCTGGGTGCGGGGGTGGATCACCCCCGGAACTGCCCGAGCGCCGGCGGGGCCGCCGGCCCCACCGGCGCTCGGTTGGTGCTGTGGTGCAGTACGGGATCAGCCGCGGAGCAGCTGCAGCACGCCGTTCGGGGCCGAGTTGGCCTGGGCGAGCATCGCCGTACCGGCCTGGGAGAGGATCTGCGAGCGGGTGAGGCTCATCATCTCCTGGGCCATGTCGGTGTCGCGGATGCGCGACTCGGAGGCGGACAGGTTCTCGATCGCGACGTTGACGTTGTTGATCGTGTGCTCGAACCGGTTCTGGACCGCACCGAGCTCCGCGCGCTGCGTGGAGACGGCGGTGATCGCGGCCTGGACGGCGTCGCTGCCACCGGCCGCGGTCAGGGTGCCGACCGCGGTGGTGAAGTCGGCGAGGGCGGTGGCGGAGACGGTGATGGTGTCCGCGTCCGCGTAGCCGACCTGGAAGTCCAGCGCGGTGCCGCCGAAGAGCGAGACGCCGTTGAACTTGGTGTTGTCCTTGATCCGGGTGATCTCGGCGTTCAGCTCGGTGACCTCGGCCTCGATGGCGGCCTGCGAGTCGGTGTTCTGGGTGCCGTTGTTGTACTGGACGGCGAGGTCGTTGATGCGCTGCAGCATCGAGTGGACCTCGGTGAGCGCACCTTCAGCGGTCTGCGCGACCGAGATGCCGTCCTGGGCGTTGCGGACCGCGACCTTGAGGCCACCGACCTGCGAGCGCAGGCCCTCGGAGATGGCCAGACCGGCGGCGTCGTCGGCGGCCCGGTTGATCCGGAAGCCGGACGACAGCTTCTCCATCGACTTCGAGAGCTGGTTCTGCGTCACCGAGAGGTTGCGGTACGCGTTGGTCGCCTCGATGTTCTGGTTGATGCGAAGACCCATGATGTTTCCCTCCTGGAACTAAAGGTCGGTTCTCGGGTGACCATCCGTGGTCGCCCGTCGGGGTGGTGATCGGCGTCGTGGCGCGGGACTGAAGGAAAACTCCGAAAATGTCCGCGGCCTCAGCCGACGGCGTCGAGCGGCCGGACGACGCCACCGCGGGCGCTCTGCGCGTGCCGGGCCGCGACCGCGGCGAAGTACGACTCCCGCCGGCGCTGCGCGACGCCGCCCGCCTTGCCGTTCTGCTTGACCAGCGACGGCTCGAGCGCGTGGTTGAGCGCGTCGCGCAGCAGGGTCAGCGCCTCGGCCCGCATCTGCGAGATTCGCGAGTCGGTGACGCCGAGGTCGGCGGCGATGTCGGCCATCGGCCGCTCGGAGAAGAAGTAGTCCTGGACGACGACGCGCAGCCGCTCGGGCAGCTCCTCGATCGCCTCGCGCAGGTAGGTGAGCCGCTCCGCGTGCTCGACGAGCTCCTCGGGCGACGGGGCCCGGGTCGCGACGAGCTCCTCGATGGGGGTGGCGCTCGATCCCTGCAGGGAGAGCACCTGGGCGCGCGAGACGTCGTCGTCGTTCGCGGCGACCTCGTCCTCGCTGAGGCCGGCCGCGCGGGCGACCTCGGCCACGGACGGCGTGTGGCCCAGCACGGTGGCGAGCCGGTTGCGCGTCTCGGCGAGGTCGCGGGCCCGGCGGCGGACGGAGCGGGAGGCCCAGTCGACCGAGCGCAGCTCGTCGAGCAGCGCGCCGCGGATGCGGGTCGCGGCGTACCGGTCGAACGGGACGCCGCGGCTCTCGTCGTACGCCTTCGCGGCGAGCACGAGCGCGGTCAGGCCGGCCGACGTCAGGTCGTCGCGGCTGACGTGCGACGGGACCCGGCCCATCGTCTCCCGCACGATGTGGCCGACCAGAGGCATGTGGGTCGTGATCAGCTCGTCCATCTCGTTCACGTGCACGACATTCCGGCCTCGCGGGGGCGCCGCGCAGGTCATTGCCGCCAAACAGGCCTATCGGTCCGGCAATACAGGACGGAGTCCCGGGCCCCTCTGGTCACGACGGACCTCCGGTCGATGTCCGTCCGGCTGAGGGAGATCGTGCGAGACCCCTCAGGTCGCCCGTGCCGCGGGCGATGGGTAGGGCCGAGATCGCTCCACCGGGAGCGGACGGAAGGGCGTGGGATGGACAGGCTGTCGCAGATCCTGTGGCGCGAGCGGGAGCTCCTCGAGCTCCTGGCGTACAAGCTCGAGGTCGAACGCCTCGTGCTCGCGAGCGGCCGGACCCGCTGGCTGGTCAACGCCACGAGGGAGATCGAGTCGCTGCTCGAGGACCTCCGCGCGACCGAGGTGCTGCGGGCGACCGCCGCCGACGAGGTCGCCGAGAAGCTCGGCCTGACGCCCAACCCGTCCCTGGCCGCGCTCGCCGAGGCCTCCGACGACCCGTGGCGCGGCATCCTGCTCGACCACCGCGACGCCCTCGTCGGCGTCGCCCGCGAGATCGCCGAGACGTCCGAGGACGCACGCGGCCTGATCACGGCGGGCTACCGCTCCGCCCGCGAGACGCTCCTCGCCATCGGCGGCACGTCCACGGCGAGCTACACGCCCGCCGGCGCGGCCGTCGCCGACGCGCCCCGCTCGCACCTGCTGGACCGGAGTCTCTGATGGCTGGCTCGTTCGGCTCCATCAGCACCGCGCTGTCGGGGCTGCGCTACAACCAGGTCCTGCTCGACGTCGCAGGAAACAACATCTCCAACGCCGACACCGACGGCTACGTGCGGCGCCGCGTGGTCGGCTCCTCGGTGAGCAGCGCCGCGCCCGCCCTGTGGTCGCGGTACGACGGCCACGGCGAGGGCGTCAGCGTCGGCGAGGTCCGCCGGATGGTCGACCCGCTCCTCGACGCGCGGGTCCGTCGCGAGCACGGCATGCTCGCCTACCTGCAGACCACCAGCACGGTGCTCTCGCGCGTCGAGGAGGGCATCGGCGAGCCCGGAGCCAACGGTGTGCACGCCGCGATGCTCGACTTCCGCAACGCCTGGCAGGACCTCGCCACGAACCCCGGCGGCGCCGCCGCGCGCCAGCAGGTGCTGGGCCGCGCCGAGACGCTCGCCCAGGCGCTGCGCGTGCAGGTCTCGAACATCGCCGGCGAGGAGGCCGACCAGCAGGTCCACCTCACGAGCCTGGTCAGCGAGGTCAACACCGCCGCGACCGACCTCGCCGCGCTCAACCGCAGCATCCTCGTCACCGAGGCCAACGGCACCGACGCGGGCACCCTGCGCGACCGCCGCGACCAGCTCGCACTGCGTCTCTCGGAGCTCACCGGCGCGACCACGACCGTGCGCCCCGACGGGCAGTTCGACGTCTCCGTGGCCGGTGCCAGCCTGGTCAGCGCCGACGTGGCCAGCACGTTCGCGATCGACCCGGCCGCCACGTACGGCGGGGCGATCGGCGCCGTCACGACGCTGCTCACCACCACCCTCCCGGCGTACCGGGCCGGGCTGGACGCCGTCGCGGCCGACCTGGCCAATGCCGTGAACTCCCAGCACGCACTGGGCTTCGACGCCAACGGCAACCCGGGCGGGACGTTCTTCACGTTCGACCCCGCCGTCGGCGCGGCCAGCCTGCAGGTCGCGATCACCGACCCGAACCTGGTCGCCGCGTCGTCGCTCGGCGGCACCGCGCGCAATGGCGACAACGCCGACGCGCTGAGCCGCGTCGGGACCTACTCCGACGCCTACCAGAAGCTCGTCAACGGCTTCGGCACCCAGGTCGCCGCCGTCGGGCGGCAGACCGCCAACCAGGCCGCGCTGACCGGCTCCCTCGATACCGCGTGGGAGCAGCAGGCCGGCGTCAACCTCGACGAGGAGACGGTCACCATGCTGACCGCGCAGCGGGCCTACGAGGCCGCCGCGCGGCTGCTGACCACGCTCGACGAGGTGCTGGACACGCTGATCAACCGCACCGGCATCGTCGGTCGCTAGGACAGGGAGAACGATGAGCATCGGGCGCGTCACGCAGCGGATGCTGACCGAGGGATCGCTGGGGCACCTCCAGCAGGGCCTCGGCCGGCTGGCCCGGCTGCAGGAGCAGCTGTCGACGGGCAAGGTCATCAACCGCCCCTCCGACAACCCCACCGGCACCACGGCGGCCATGCGGATGCGTGGCTCGATGGCCGACCAGACGCAGTACTCCCGCAACGCCCAGGACGGCCTCGGCTGGCTGACCCAGATCGACAGCGCGCTCGACTCGGTCACCACCACCGTGCGCCGCGCGCGCGACCTCGCGCTCCAGGGCGCCAACGCGTCGGCGTCCGGGCAGGTCGCCCGCGACGCGATCGCCACCGAGGTCGAGGGGCTCCGCAAGGAGCTGCTCTCGCGGGCCAACACGACGTACCTCGACAGCCCGGTGTTCGGCGGCGTCACCGCCGGCCGGACGGCGTACGACGCGAGCGGCAACTACGTCGGGACCGTCGGCGACGTGAACCGGCGCATCGCCGAGGGCGTCGTCGTCAAGGTCGACCTCGACGGGCCCGTCGTCTTCGGCGACGGCGCGACCTCCGTCTTCGCCGAGCTCGACGCCCTCGCCACCGCGCTGCGCGCCGGCGACCAGGCGGGCATCAGCAACGCCATCACCACGCTCAACACGCGGATGGAGACGGTCACCGCCGCCCGCACCGCCGCCGGCACCCGGTACCAGCGCCTCGAGCAGGCCGACCAGGCCGCCGGCGACGCCAAGATCTCGCTCGAGAAGCAGCTCAGCACCGTCGAGAACGCCGACCTCGCGGAGACCACCGTCGCGCTCAAGCTCCAGGAGGTCGCCTACCAGGCCGCCCTCGGTGCGACCTCGCGCGTCCTGCAGCCGAGCCTCCTCGACTTCCTGCGATGATCGAGGCCATGGACATCCCCGTCATCGAGCTCGCCCACCCGATGCCCGGCTTCCCGGCCGACGAGCGCTTCGCCCTGGTCCGGCTCGACGACACCGGCGTCCTCCACGGCTTCCGCTCGCTCGACAGCGACGACCTCCAGTTCGTCGTCGTCCCGCCGGCGCCGTTCTACCCGGACTACGCCCCCGAGATCGCCGACGACGTCGCCGACGAGCTCGGCATCTCGTCCGACTCGGCGGACGACGTCCTCGTGCTCCTCGTCGTCCGCGCGGGCGCCACGCTCGCCGACACCACCGTGAACCTCCGCGCGCCGCTCGTCGTCAACCCGGCCACGCGGCGCGCCAGCCAGGTGATCCTGGACGACGTCGCGCTCCCGCTCGCGGCGCCGCTGGTGGCCTGACGCCCCACCCCGTCGGTTCAGCCCGGCGGCAGTTTCACCGCCTAGGCGGTGAAACTGCCGGTTGGCGCATGGAATTCGCTGTGCCCAGGTCCGGTTTCACCGCCTAGGCGGTGAAACTGCCGCGCGCCTCGGCGAGGCGGTCCGGCGGTCAGGGCCGATTCCCGCCAGACGGGACGCCGCGGGGTTCCTAGCGTCGTCGGGGTGCGAACTCCTCCCGTCCTCTTCATGGCGCTCGCGGCGGCCCTCGGCACGTCGACCATCTACCCGCTCCAACCGGCGATCGCCGACGTCGCGGCCGCGCTGGACTCCTCCGTCGCCGCGGTCGGGCTCGCGCTGGCATGCGGCTCGGTCGGCTACCTGGCCGGTCTCGGTCTCGTCGTGCCGCTCGTCGACCACCTGGCGCCGGGCCGGGTGCTCGCCGTCCAGCTCGCGGTGCTCGCGCTCGCTCTCGGCGCCGGCGCCCTCGTGGGACACGTCGTGGTCCTGGCCGTCGTCACCGGGGTCGTGGGCGCCTGCTCGACCGTGGGCGCCGGCCTGAGCTCGGTCGCCGGCCGCTTTGCCCCACCGCACCGGCGTGCCGCCGTCCTCGGGACGGTCACCGCCGGCATCTCGGCCGGCATCCTCGCCGGCCGGATCGCCGGCGGCTGGCTGGCCGACGAGCTGGGTTGGCGCGCGATGCTCCTCGTGCTCGCCGGTGCGTGCGCCCTCACCGCGCTGGCCTGCTCGGCCCTGCTGCCCGGCGGCCGCGGGACCGCCGACCGCGGCTACGTCGCCACCGTGCGCTCGCTGCCCGGCCTGCTCGTCGCGCACGTCCGCCTGCGCCGTGCCGCGCTGCGTGGCGCGCTGTGGTTCTTCGCCTTCTGCGCGGTGTGGTCCGGGCTCGCCGTCGCGCTCTCCGCGCCGCCGTACTCCTACTCGGCCGAGCGGATCGGCCTCTACGCCCTCGCCGGCCTGTCCGGCATCCTCGCCACCCGCGTCGCCGGCACCTCGACCGACCGGGTCGGGGCTCGCCCCGTCGTCCGCACCGGCCTCGCGCTGGCCGCCCTGGCCACCGTCGCCCTGGCCTTCGGCCTCGCCAGCACCGTGCTGACCCTGGCCTGCCTCGCCGTCTTCGACGCCGGCCTGTTCGCCGCCCAGGTCGCCAACCAGAGCACCGTCCTGGCCCTCGATCCCACTGCTCCGGCGCGCTTCAACAGCGCCTACATGGTGGTCTACTTCGTCGGCGGCAGCCTCGGCACCGGCTTCGGGGCCGTCGCCGTCGAGCACGTGGGTTGGGAGGCGAACGTGCTCGTCGCGGCAGTCGCCATCGCGACGGCGGCCTCGATAGCCGTCCCCGAGCCTGTCGCCGCGACAACCGAGATCCCCGCCCGCTAGCCTCGTGCCGTGCTGGTTCTCTCGCGCCGTGTCGGCGAAAGCGTCGTCATCGGCGGCGGATCGCCCGAAGCAGTGACGGTCACCGTCCTCGAGGTGCGCGGCGACGTCGTCCGGATCGGCATCGACGCACCTCGCTCGGTCGCCGTCCACCGGGCCGAGCTGCTCGCCGAGCTCGCGGACGCCAACGCCGACGCGGCCTCGCCGTCCGAGAGCGCGGTGGCGTCGCTGAGCCAGGCGCTGCGGGGCTCGGGCACGGACTCCGGCACCGACTGAGCGACCCCCTCGCCCCACCGGTCGGCAACGCCCGCGAGAGCGTGCGCAAACCGTCGATGATCCGTCGTTGCCCTCATCATCTTCGTATGCCCATACTTGTCGAGGTCAGACGTAGTCCGTCTCGGGGGTTCTCGCCATGTCCGCTTCGACGTCCCTGCCGGCCCGGTTCCGGGCCGGCGCCCTGCTCGTGCTCGTGCCGCTGGTCGCCTCGATCGCGGTCGTCCTGGTCCTCGGGCCACCCGCCGATGCGAAGGTCCGCAAGTGGAACTCGCTGGAGACTCCGCTCACCGCCTTCGACAACGGCAAGGCCAAGGCGTCCGGGTACGGGACCTGGCAGATCGGTACGACGGTCAACGGGACGCGTTCCCAGGCCTACGGCTACCTCCGTGACCGCGACACCACGAACGACAACGCGGTCTACTTCGAGCTCTTCACCCAGACCAACGCGGGCACCTGCCTCGCACCCGAGTACACCTCGTGCTCGGCGAGCTACTTCACCTACGCCTCGCAGTTCTCCGACTTCGACAAGGAGACCTGGCGCAAGGGCACCTGGTCCCCGCGCTTCTACGCGTCGACGGCACTCAACCCGAGTGGCAGCTACGCCCGGGCGCTGATGCAGGTGAGCGAGTCCAACAGCGGCCCCGACACGCACTCGAAGAACACCTTCACCAAGGGAAACCCCTACTGAGCATGGGAGAAGTGCGCTGCGTCGGCGTCGAGGTCGCGCGGGGTGCCTTCCGCCTGGGGCCGGTCGACCTGGTGATCGGCCCGGGGGTGACGGTGCTGGTCGGTCGCAACGGCGCCGGGAAGACCACCTTGCTCCGAGCCGTCGTGGGGCTGGTCCCGACCGCGGCCGGCACGATCGAGATCGGCGGGTCCGCTCAGGGGGAACGCCGGGCACGCGCGGGCCTGATGCGCCGGATCGGCTACGTCCCCCAAGGCGCCGAGGTGCCGGGCGGCGCCCGGGTGGTCGACCTCCTGCGCTACGCAGCCTGGCTCAAGGACGTGCCACGCCCCGAGGCAGAGGCTCGTGTTGCCGAGGCGCTCGACGAGCTCGACGTCGCCCACCTGGCAACCCGCCGGGCGAGGACGCTGTCCGGCGGTGAGCGGCAGCGGGTCTCGATCGCGATGTCCCTCGTGCACCGTCCCGTACTGCTCGTGCTCGACGAGCCGAGCGTCGGGCTCGACCCGGTCCAGCGGGTCGCCCTGCGCGGGCTGGTCGATCGGCTGGGCAGGACCCGGGCGGTCGTCGTGAGCACGCACGTGGTGGCCGACATCGACGAGCACGACGACACGGTGGTCGTGCTCGATGCCGGCACGGTGACCTTCACCGGCTCCGCCGACGGCGTCGCGGCCCGCGCCCGCCCCGGCGACCACGGCGCGAGCGATCTCGAGCGCGGGCTGTGGCGCCTGCTGGGATCCGGCGGATGAGCCGGGGATCGCGAGCGCGCTACCTGCTGGGGACGTCGAGAGCGACGCTCGCTGTCGTCCCGATGCTCGTCGCCGTCGGCTACGCCGTCCTGCCGAGCCTCACGCTGTGGCGCGGCGACTGGTGGTGGGGGTTCAACCACGCCCTCCAGGCGGTGCCGGTCGGAGTCGTGCTGACGGCCTTCGTCGCCGGGTGGGATGCCGGCGCCCCGGGCTCCGGACACCGGGCCCTGCGCGACCGCGCGCCGGTGGCGGGTTGGCGGACCCACGCGACGCTGCTGCTGCCTCCCTTCGCGGCCGCTGCGGTGCCCTACCTGCTCGGCGTCCTCGTGGTCGCCGTCGCGACCGTGACCTCCGACGGGGTGGTCGATCCGACCGCCGGTCTCGTGGTGCTCGCCCACCTGTCGATGTTCGCGCTGGCGGCCACGGTCGGTGTCGCGGCGGGCGGCGTGGTGTCCTCGCCCTACGCCGCCGTCGCCGCGACCGCGGTGCTGGGTGCGCTCCTGTTCTGGTCGGTCCCCGGCGGCTGGTCGCTGTTCGCCTTCCCCGGCACCGCCGGGCCCGCGGTCGAGCAGGCGGCGATGTCGAGCCGGTACGGCGTCACCGTCCTCGGCCTCCTCCTGGCGGCGGTCTGCCTCACGGCCCCGGCGCTCCCGCTCGCGGCGCGCCGCGTCACCGTCGCGGGTGGCGTCGCGGCGGCGGTGGGTGCGCTCTGGGTGTCGTCGCTCGTCGTCTCGCCCGACCTGTACGTGTCGTCGGGCGAACGGCCCACCCGCTGCCGGACGAGCTCGATCACGGTGTGCGTCTACCCGGGCTACGACCGGCTGCTCCGGCCGGCCGCCGACAGCCTCGAGCGCGCCCTCGACGTCGCAGCGACGCACGGCGTGCCGCGGGCGAACTTCCCCGCTCGCTACGAGCAAGGGGGGAACCTGCGCTCGCCCGAGGGCGTCGGCGAGCTGGTGGTCGGGACGAGGTCGCTGCGCGACCGGACCCTCGATGCCGACGCCGTCGTGCAGTCGCTCACGACTCCACTGTGGTGCGCCGAGATGTTCGCCAACCTCCCCCCGCTGCCCCTGCTCGGGCGCCGTGACCTCGTCGCCGACTGGTTGTACCTGATCGGCGGTGCGCTTCCCCAGGAGGAGTTCCTGGTCTGGCACCCCGAGCAGCAGGGCCGCCGTCCGGACCAGGTCGCCGCCGCCGTCCGCACCGCCCTGGCCGAGATCCGCACGTGCACCAACACCTGACCACCCGCCGGTCCCGCGTCCCCGAGACGTTCCGCGTGGTCGGCTTCCACCTCCGCCTGCGCCCGTGGACGGCGCTGTGCCTGGCCGGCTGCCTCGCCGTCCTGCTGCTCAGCGCCGGGCACACCGTGCCGAGCCTCCAGGACGACGTCCGGGTCCCGCGGCCGCGGGCGAGCCTGCCCGTCGGCTGCGCGGTGGCGTCGTTGGTCGTGCTGCTGGTCCGTCCCGTCCTCGACGGAGCCGAGCGGCTCGCCGCGCGCGACCTGCGCGCGGCCCGGCTGGTGCTGCTGGTGGTCGTCGTCGGGGGAGCCGGGGGCGCCGCCGGGGCGCTGACCCCGCTGCTCGCCGTACCGGCGGTGGGAGTGCGTTGCCTGACGCTGGCCGGCGCGCTCGTCGGGATCGGCCTGGTCGCGGGTGTCGCCGGGCTGTTCTGGGGGCTCGCAGTGCCGTGGCTGTACGTCCTGTCGGGACTGGCGTTCGGCTACGGCTCGACGATGGAGCACGGCACCCTCACCGTGCGGCCGTGGGCGTGGCTCGTCGCGGAGCAGGTGCCGGCCGGCGCGGAGCTCGCCGTCCTCGCCGGGGGAGTGCTGGTCGCGGCCGCGGTGCGCCCCCGCGGGACCTGAGGAGTCGGGCCCGGGACAGGGCGAAAGTCCCGACTCCCTTTACGCCCCTCAGCCACCCCCGCGCCGCGCCGAAAGAACGGTCGTGGACGACGACGCCGAGATCATCGCCGAGTTCCTCGTGGAGTCCCACGAGAACCTCGACCAGCTCGACCGCGACCTCGTCGAGCTCGAGCGCCAGCCCGACTCGCGGGAGCGCCTGTCGAGCATCTTCCGCACGATCCACACGATCAAGGGGACGAGCGGGTTCCTCGCGTTCAACCGGCTCGAGGCGCTGACGCACGTGGGGGAGACCCTGCTGTCGCGGCTCCGCGACGGCGAGACGGAGATGACGCCGCCGATCGCCGAGGCGCTGCTCAGCATGGTGGACACCGTCCGCGCACTGCTCGGCGCCATCGAGCAGAGCGGGACGGACGTCGACCCGGCCGTCGCCGTCGACCCCGTCGTCGCGGTCCTGGAGGGACTGCTCGCCGAGCCCGCGCCGCCGGTCGAGACCCCCGAGCCGCCGGTCGAGACTCCCGAGCCGCTGGCCGAGACGCCCGTCCCGCCGGTCGAGCCTGTCGAGACCCCCGAACCCGAACCCGTCGAGACCTCGGAGCCCGAGCGCCGCACCGTCGTCGACGCCTCGGTCCGCGTGGACGTCGACCTCCTCGACGACCTGGTCGACCTGGTCGGCGAGCTCGTGCTCACCCGCAACCAGCTCCTCCAGCGCAGCCTCGGCTCGGCGGACGTCGAGCTGGTCCGCGCCAGCCAGCGTCTCGACCTCGTGGCGAGCGAGCTGCAGGAGTCGGTGATGAAAACCCGGATGCAGCCGATCGGCCAGGTCTGGTCGAAGCTCCCGCGGGTCGTGCGCGACCTGTCGCACCAGCTGGGCCGCGAGGTCGAGCTGGTGATGGAGGGCCACGAGACCGAGCTCGACCGGAGCCTGCTCGAGGCGGTCAAGGACCCGCTGACGCACCTGGTGCGCAACTCCCTCGACCACGGCATCGAGCCCCCCGACGTACGACGGGCCGCGGGCAAGCCGGGCAAGGGCACGCTGAGCCTGCGCGCCTACCACGAGTCCGGCCAGGTCGTCGTCGAGATCGCGGATGACGGCAAGGGCATCGATCCCGCCAGGATCGGGGCGATCGCGGTCGAGCGCGGGGTCATCACGCGCGACCAGCTCGCCCGGATGGAGCAGCGCGAGGTGCTCGGCCTGATCTTCCGGCCGGGCTTCTCGACGGCGGCGGCGGTCTCCAACATCTCCGGCCGCGGCGTCGGCATGGACGTCGTGCGCACGAACATCGAGCGCATCGGCGGCAGCGTCGACGTCGCCTCCGAGCCCGGCAGGGGGACGACGACGCGCGTGCGGATCCCCCTGACGCTGGCGATCATCCCCGCACTGGTGGTGGGGGAGGGCGGTGAGCGCTACGCGATCCCGCAGGCCAACCTCGTCGAGCTCGTCCGCATCGAGGGCGACGACGTACGTCGTCAGGTGGAGCGTCTCGCCGGGGCGGCCGTGCTGCGGCTGCGCGGCAAGCTGCTGCCGCTGGTGTCGCTCGCCGAGACGCTCGGTGGTGCGCAGCCCGCGCCCGACGAGGCGCTCACGGTGGTGGTGCTGCAGTCCGACGACGTGCGCTTCGGCCTGTGCGTCTCGGAGGTGCACGACACCCAGGAGATCGTGGTCAAGCCGATCGGTCGCCAGCTCAAGGGCCTGGCGACGTACGCCGGCGCCACGATCATGGGCGACGGGCGGGTCGCGCTGATCCTCGACGTCGCCGGGATCGCGAGCACCGCGGGCGTCTCCGCCGTCCCGGACGAGGCCGCCGACGTCCGCGCGAGCGCGGGCGACGACCGGCAGGCGCTGCTCGTCCTCGAGGTCGCCGACGGACGCCGTGCGGCGCTGCCGCTGGCCGCGGTCGCCCGGCTCGAGGAGTTCGCCCAGGACCGCGTGGAGCGCAGCGGGACGGCCGAGGTGGTGCAGTACCGCGACGGCATCCTGCCGCTGGTCCGGCTCGCGGCGGCGATCGGGCTGCCCGACACCAGCGACCGCGGCGAGCAGATCAGCGTGGTCGTCCACGAGACGTCCGATGCGGCCGCCGGTGCGGTCGGGATCGTGATCGACCGGGTCCTCGACGTGGTCGAGGTGGCCGTCACGGCGAGCCAGGTGGGCCGTCGCTCCGGCGTGAGCGGCAGCGCCGTCGTCCAGGACCGGGTCACCGACCTCGTCGACCTGGCCGCGGTCGTCGCCCGCTCGGGGGTGTCGGCGTGAGCACCAGCACCAGCACCGAGCAGCTGTGCACCTTCTGGGTCGCCGACCTGCTCTTCGGCGTCGCCGTCGAGGAGGTGCAGGAGGTCATCCGGCACCAGCCGATGACGCCGGTGCCGCGCGCGGACGAGGCGGTCCGCGGCCTGATCAACCTGCGCGGCCAGATCGTCACGGCGGTCGACCTGCGCGTCCGGCTCGGCCTCCCCCCACGGGACGCCGAGCAGCTCCCGATGAACGTGATCGTCCGCAGTCGCGGCGAGGTGGTCAGCCTCCTCGTCGACGACATCGGCGACGTCATCGACACCGCCGGCGTGGATCCCCAGCCGGCGCCCTCGAACCTGCCGCGAGGAGTGCAGGACGTCGTCCGCGGGGTACGCCCGCTGCCCGACGCCATCCTGCTCGTCCTCGACGCAGACCGTGCGGTCGACGTCGTGACCGCACCCGACACCCCCGGAGGAAACCCGTGACCGAGATCCTGGACGCGCCGGTGAACGGCACCGGTCCCGCCAAGAGGACGACCAAGGCAGCGGCCGCGGCCGCGACGGCCGTCGTCGACTACACGCTGTACGACGCCATGGAGGCCGGTGCGTTCGTCGTCGCGCCCGACTACACCATCCGCTTCGTCAACAGCAGGGCGCGGCGCGAGATGGCCGCCGGCGGCCCCGACATCCCGCAGATCGACCCGGACACGCTGATCGGCATGTCCTTCGAGGTGATCTACGCGCACCCCGACCACGGCGCCGCGATCACCGCGACGCCCGCCCGGCTGCCGCTGAGCGACCAGGTGACGGGCGAGAGCACCATCCACGACGTCCTGCTCAGCGCCATCCACGACGCGTCCGGGACGTACGTCGGCGCGCTGGTCACCTTCGAGGACGTCACCTTGAAGGTGCAGGCCCAGCGCGAGATGGCGATCGCCACCTCGATGATGGAGAACTCGCCGACGAACATGATGTTCGCCGACCGCGACTTCGTCATCCGCTACATGAACCCGGCCTCGCTCGAGACGCTGCGCGGGCTCGAGCAGCACCTGCCGGTGCGCGCCGACGAGGTCGTCGGCTCCAGCCTCGACGTCTTCCACAAGAGCCCGGCCTACCAGCGCGGTCTGCTCGCGAGCGCCGACCACCTGCCGCGGCGCGCGGACATCCAGGTCGGTCCGGAGACCCTGGACCTGCTGGTCTCCGCGATCCGCGACAGCTCCGGCGAGTACGTCGGCGCGATGGCGACCTGGGACGTGATCACCGATCGGCTGCGCGTCGAGCGCGAGCGCGCGGAGTCCGCGGCCGACACGTCCGCGGTGAACAAGATCCTCGCCACGCTCGGCTCCGCCACCGACGTCGAGGCCGCCGTGCAGAGCACGCTCGACACGCTGCGCGGCGAGTTCGGCTGGGCCTACGGCTCGTACTGGAAGGTCGACCCGGCCGACCGGCTGCTCAAGTTCGACCGCGAGTCCGGCGACGCCGGTCCGGAGTTCCGCCGGGTGACGATGCAGGCCTCGTTCGCCGAGGGGATCGGCCTGTCCGGCCGCGCCTGGGCGCAGCGCGACCTCTACTTCACCCGCGACATCGGCGAGATGACCGACTGCGTGCGGGCCCCCGTCGCCCAGCAGGTCGGCGTGAAGTCGGGCGTCTGCTTCCCCGTCATCGTCGACGGCGACGTCGTCGGCACGATGGACTTCTTCGCCACCGAGACCCTCGAGCCGAGCCCGCAGCGACTCGAGGCGCTGCGCAACGTCGGCCGCCTGGTCTCGCAGGCGATCGGCCGGATCGAGCGCGAGACCCGCGAGCGCGCCGAGGCCGCCGTCCTCACCGGCAAGGTGCAGCAGATGCTCGACGTCGTCTCGGCCGCGGCCGACGGCGACCTCACCCGGAGCCTCGACATCGAGGGCGACGACGAGGTCGGCCGGGTCGCCGCCGGCCTGCGGGCACTGCTCGGCACCCTGCGCACCAGCATGGGCAACATCGGCGGCACGGCCGAGTCCCTGGCCGCCGCGGCCGACCAGCTCACCTCGCTCTCCGAGGGCATGGGCGAGGGCGCGACGACGACGTCCGACCGCGCGGCGTCCGCGTCGAGCGCGTCGGTCCAGGTGTCGGCGTCCATCCAGACCGTGGCGACCGCCGCGGAGGAGATGACCGCGTCGATCCGCGAGATCGCCAAGAACGCCACCGAGGCCGCGACCGTCGCCACCGACGCCGTCACCGTCGCCTCCGAGGCGCAGGGCACCGTCGCGTCGCTGGGGGAGTCGTCCGCCGAGATCGGCCAGGTCATCAAGGTGATCACCTCGATCGCCCAGCAGACCAACCTCCTCGCCCTCAACGCGACCATCGAGGCTGCCCGCGCCGGCGACGCCGGCAAGGGCTTCGCCGTCGTCGCGAACGAGGTGAAGGAGCTGGCCAAGGAGACCGCCCGCGCGACCGAGGAGATCGGTCAGAAGATCGAGGCCATCCAGAGCGACACCCAGGGCGCCGTCTCCGCGATCAGCCGGATCGCCGATGTCATCGCCCGGATCAACGACATCCAGTCGACGATCGCCTCCGCGGTGGAGGAGCAGACCGCCACCACCAACGAGATCGCCCGCTCGGTCACCGAGGCCGCCGCCGGCGCCAACGGCATCGCCGAGGACGTCACCCAGGTCGCCACCGCCGCCGCGGACACCCGCGTCGGGGCGGAGCAGACGCTGACCTCCGCGACCGAGCTGACCGGGATGGCGGGGGAGCTGCGGGAGATGGTGGGCCGGTTCACCCTCTGAGCGGGGGGACTTGACCGACAAAACTCACGCTTGACCGATGATCCTTCGTCGGTCAAGCGTGAGTTTCGCCGGTCGACCGGCGAAACTGGCGCCGGGCCTCAGCCCACGCGGCGCTCCGCGCCATACCCCGCCGCCACACCGGCCGGACCGGCGGGCGCGGCGGGCACGGCGGGCACGGCGGGCGCGGCCACGGTCGCGGACTCCGCCCCCCGCAGCCGGACGGCGAGCAGCGCGGCCTGCGTGCGGTGCTGGAGCCCGAGCCGGCTGAGCAGCCCGGTGACGTGGTTCTTGACGGTCTTCTCGGCGAGGTAGAGCTGCTCGGCGATCTGCCGGTTGGTCATGCCCTCGGCGATGAGGAAGAAGATCTTGCGCTGCTGCGGCGTCAGCTCGCACACGACGTCGAGCGAGCGGCGCTGCATCTCCATCTGCTCGACGACCCGGCTGGCGACGGCGGGGTCGATGAGCGAGTGGCCGCCGGCGACGAGCTTGATGCCGTTGAGGAGGGAGTTGCCCTCGATCTTCTTGAGCACGTAGCCCGACGCGCCCGCGAGGATGGCCGCGGAGATGGCGTCGGGGTCGTCGTACGTCGTGAGGATCAGGCCCTTGATCTCGGGGTCGACGGCGCGCATCTCGCGGCACACGTCCACGCCGGTGCCGTCGGCGAGGTTGGCGTCGAGGACGGCGACGTCCGGGCGCAGCTCGAGGATCTCGCGCAGGGCGACGCCGGCGCTGCCGGACTGTCCGACCACCTCGAGCTCGGGGTCGGTCGCGAGGAGGCTGGCGACGCCCCGGCGGACGACCTCGTGGTCGTCGACGATGTAGACGCGGATCGGATTCTGAGCGGGCACGGAACGATTCTGGTGCACCGCGCCGAGAACATCGAGACCTGTCACCAAGGTCCGGCCGGTGGACCCAGGTGACTGGTCAGTTAGGACTAGTCACCGGGTGTCGATCGACCGGGGTGGGAGTGCGCTCAGCGGACGCGGAGCTCGGCCAGCGCCGCGGACACGTCGCGCTCGCTGCGCCGCAGCGCCTCGAGCAGGGCCACGATGTCCTGGGTGGTGAGGCGGTCGTCGCCGTCGGGGGGAGCGAGCCACTCGTCGGCCTCGGCAGCGGTGATCCGGGTCCCGATCTCGATCCGGTACGACGTGTCGGCGAGCTCGAACTCGAGGTCGGCCACGACGGCGGTGAAGTGCTCGTCGGCCTCCGGGTCGTGGACGATCACGTGCTCGCCCTGCTCGAGCCCGCGGAGCAGCCCCTGCGCCACGTGGCTGACCGCCAATGAGCGACTGCGACGCGTGAACGGGCTCAAAGCCACGACGATCTGCTCCACCACGACCTCCGCCGGAGAGACTCCGGATGCTGCGGGCGCCTCGTGCGCCCTTCCACTAGTAGAACCCTCGAACGACCGGTCCGTTATGCGAATCGATGTCCTCTCCTTGGTGATTCTTCGTAACCAGGGTGACTAGTCATTCCGGGTGGTGCACTTCCCTGAAAAGCGCTATGGTCGGGGGAACGTTGAACGCCACGTGGCCAAGCCCACCGCCACACCGCTTCCGATTCCCGGGAGTAGACCGTGTCCACCGTTTCTTCTGTCAAACCTCTGAACAGCCCGACGATTCCGTCCGCAACGGGAGCAGCAACACCGGCCGTCAGCTCGGCCGAGCGCAAGGCCCGGACGGCCGAGCTCCTCGCCCTGGCCCGTGATCTCACCGGCCCCGAGCGCGATCGCCTCCTCGAGGAGGTCATCGTGCTCAACATCCCGGTCGCGCGTTCCCTCGCGTCGCGCTACCGCAACCGCGGCCAGAGCCTCGACGAGCTCGAGCAGGTCGCCTGCCTGGCCCTGACCCGTGCGGTCCAGGGCTTCGACCCCGAGCGCGGGGACGACCTGCTGGTCTTCGCCGTGCCGAGCATCCTCGGCGAGCTCAAGCGGCACTTCCGCTCGGTCTCCTGGGCGGTCCGGCCCCCGCGCCGGATCCAGGAGATCCGGCCGCGGCTGGTCGCCGCCGAGGAGGAGCTCACCCAGCAGCTCGGGCGGCCGCCGCTGCCCGAGGAGCTGGCCACGGAGCTCGACTGCCCGGTCGCCGAGGTCGAGGAGGCGCTCTCGTGCGGCGACCTCGCCCACGCGGCGTCGCTGGACGAGCCGGTGGCCGCCACCGGCAGCCCGCTCGGCGACCTGCTGCCCGACGAGGACCCGGGCTTCGAGCACAGCGAGGCGGTCGCGATGCTCGGGCCGGCCTGTCGCCAGCTCAAGCCGCGCGACCGGTGGATCCTGCAGATGAGGTTCTACGACCAGCTCACCCAGCAGGAGATCGCCGACAGGCTCGGCGTCACCCAGGTCCAGGTCTCGCGCCTGCTCCAGCGGATCTTCACCGATCTGCGGCGCTCGCTCGGCCCGGACCACTCGCCGCACCACGCCGCCTGACCCGCGGACACGACGACGGTCCGCCGATACGGTCCCCGACACGCTCGAGGGACACCATCGGCGGACCGTCGTCGCTCACGACTCCTGCGCGCGCTTCTTCTTGCGCTTGGCGCGGTCCTTGTGGCTGTCGTCGCACCACGGCAGCCGGTCGGAGCGACCGCACCGGCACACGGCGACGACGGAGCGCTCGACGGCCGCCACCGAGCCGTCGGCGCTGACGACCTCGTCGGCGCCGCGGACGAGCAGCGGCCCGCCCGGGCACTCGACCACGCTCACCCGCCGCTTCATCCCGCCTCCCGGCTGGTCCGCTCGGCCCGGTCGGCCTGCCACCCCTGGAGGAGGACGTCGCCCGCGAGCCCGTCCACCGCGAGGCAGGCGAGCGCGCCCAGCATGATGTCGTCGGTCAGGTCGGGCTCGTCCTCGGCCAGCCGGGCGCAGATGCCGCGGATCGCGAGCTGCTCGTGGATGGCGTCGGCCTCGACGTGCTCGTCGTAGTAGGCCGCGACCTCCTCGGGCAGCCGCAGCCGTCGCGCGCCGCGCAGGATCCGGTCGCAGGGGATGGAGCTCGTCGCCTCGAACGCGGCCAGGTGGCCCATCGCGGCGCCGCGCAGGCGCCGGTTGAGCGCGAACAGCGACATCACGTTGACCGAGGCGAGCGTGGCGCCCTCGGCCTCCTCGACGTACGACGTCAGGTCGGTCGTCATGCCGAGCGAGGTGAGCGCCTGCGCGAAGAGCAGCTGGTGCTGGCGCGAGGGCTCGCCGGCGCCGTACTCGTCGTTCTGCAGCTCGGCGAGCGCCGTCTTCGCGGCGCCGCTGATCCGGGGGAGCACGAAGCTCTGCGGGTCGGACTCGCGCAGGTGGTAGACGGCGCGCTCGCGCAGGTAGGAGCAGAACTCCGCCCGGGTCGCGCGGCGGTGCAGGAAGCGCGCCACCTCCGAGGGCCCCGACGCGGTCGTGAGCTTGACGAGCGCCCGGGTGATGTCGCCGTCGGGCACGCTCACCGGTCCGACGAGACGGCGCACGGCGTGCTCGAGCGTGCGCTCCAGGGCGGCGCGGCTGACGATGAGCAGCGGGTCCCACTCGACCTCCGGCGGCACGTCCTCGAAGCCGCCGTAGTGCAGCTCGTAGAGCATCCACAGGGCGAGCTGGAAGTCGCGGTCGGTGAGGGGGTACTCGACATCGCCCATCGCGCGCGGCTCGGCGACCGCGTGCGGGCCGTCCGGCCGGGCCCGCAGCGCGCGGACCACGCCCTCGCTCAGGGGGCCGCAGGGCTCGGGGAGCCGGATCATCCGGTCCGCCCCTCCCACTGCGCGCCCCAGATCAGGCGGGCCAGCGCCCAGCGGAGCTGCTGGACCAGGACCCCCGTCGTGCTGCCCGATCGGGGTTCGGGATAGTTGCCGTCGCAACGCGCATTGCGGTACATCTGACCTCCTCGGTGGTGGTTGCGGAGTACCCCGGCCCTGTGCACACATACGGCGGAGGAAGACATGACGACGCATCGGGTGGAAGGACCGCGCCAGACGGGCCGGTTCGTGTTCCACGTCGCCTCGGAGAAGTGGGAGTGGGACGACGACGTCTACGTGATCCACGGCTACGAGCCGGGCGCGGTGGAGCCGACCACCGAGCTGGTCATGGGGCACAAGCACGAGCTGGATCGCGAGGTCGTCGAGCAGACCCTGGCCGAGGCCGTCGACGACGGCGCGCCGTTCAACGTCTACTACCGGCTCCTGGTGGGCGACACCGTGCGCAACGTCGTCCTCTGCGGCGAGGGCGTGTACGACGACGGCCGCACCAGCGGCAAGGTGGACCGCCTGGTCGGCTACTACCTCGACCTCACCCCCGAGCTCGAGGCCGAGACCAGCGCCGCTGCCGATGCCGCGGTCGCCGCCTCGGCCAAGGCGCGCGACACCATCGAGCAGGCCAAGGGCATCCTCATGCTCGGCTACGGTCTCGACGCCGATGCGGCGTTCGCGATGCTCAAGTGGTGGTCGCGCAACCGCAACGTGAAGGTGCGGGAGGTCGCCGAGCGCCTGATCCAGGTGGCTCGGGAGGGGCATGTCAGCCACCCGGGCCTGCGCCGGTTGCTCGACGCACTGCTCGACGACCTCACCGCCAGTCGGTCGCAGTGACCGGCTCCGCGGGCCGTACCCGGGTCGGCGGCCGGCATCCGGGTAACGCCCGTGAATGACTGACGAGACCCCCTTCCCTGCCCAGCAGCAGACGCCTCCGGGGCGGACCGACGAGATGGATCCCGTGCCCGACCACGGCGAGGACAGCTACGTCGGGCACGGCCGGCTCGAGGGCCAGGTCGCGCTCGTCACCGGCGGCGACTCCGGCATCGGCCGCGCCGTCGCGCTCGCCTACGCCCGCGAGGGCGCTCACGTCGCCTTCACCTACCTGCCCGAGGAGCAGGACGACGCCGACGCCACCACCGCCTTGGTCGAGGACGCCGGCCGCCGCGCCCTGCCGCTCGCGCTCGACCTGACCGAGCGGCCCGCCTGCGACGAGGCCGTCGCGCGGACCGTCGCCGAGCTCGGCGGGCTCGACGTCCTGGTCAACAACGCCGGCTACCAGATGGCCCGCGACCACGCCGTCGACGACCTCAGCGACGACCGCATCGACCGGACCTTCAAGACGAACCTCTACGCCCTCATGTGGCTGGTCCGGGCGGCCGCGCCGCACTTGCGCAAGCGACCCGGCTGCATCGTCAACAACACCTCGATCCAGGCGTTCGAGCCGTCCGAGACGCTGCTCGACTACGCCGCGACGAAGGCGGCGATCAACAACCTGACCGTCAACCTCGCCGCCTCCCTCGGCAGCGACGGCGTCCGCGTCAACGCGGTCGCGCCCGGGCCCATCTGGACGCCGCTGCAGCCCGCGACCCAGGAGCCCGAGAAGGTCGAGCGGTTCGGCGTCGACACCCCGCTGGGCCGGGCCGGGCAGCCGGCCGAGGTCGCGCCGGCGTTCGTCTTCCTCGCCTCGCCCGGCGACGCGTCGTACGTGTCGGGGACGGTGCTGGGCGTGACCGGCGGGAAGCCCGTCTTCTAGCGGGTCGCGGCGAATGCGGCTCGGGACGACGGGTACCTCCGGGCCATGGACCCACGAGCACGCTCCGACCGCGAGGGCCAGGTCTCCGAGGTGGACAACCTCGGTGACGCCGACGAGATCGAGCCGAGCGACGCCGTCGCCGGCCACCCCGACGACCGGGACGTCCAGGAGGGCGCCACCGGCCCCGACGCCCGCACCGGAGACCAGGAGCCGGACTGATGACCATCCCCGATCCCGAACGACCGACGGAGCCTGACGAACCGGTGGAGCCGGTCGAGCCCGTCGACCCGGTCGCCCCGGACGTCCCGCCCGTGCCGGAGTCCGCCCCGGAGGAGCGTGCCGGGTGACCACCCCGGCCGGACTGCGGTCCCGCCGGTCCCGGCCGCCGCAGCAGATCACCCGCAACCTCAACGAGCTGCTGCAGGAGCTGCGCGTCATGCAGACGGGCGTGCAGATCCTCACCGGCTTCCTGCTGACCGTGCCGTTCACCGAGCGGTTCAGCTCGCTCACCGAGCTCCAGCAGCGGCTCTACCTGGGCATCCTCGTCACGGCGGTGCTCACGACGCTCGTGATCGTGGCGCCGGTCTGCTACCACCGCCTGCTGTTCCGGCAGGGGCAGCGGGACTGGATCGTGCGGGCGGCGCACCGGTGCGCGCTGGCGGGGCTGACCGGCCTGGCGATCGTCTCCGCCGCCGTGGTGCTGCTCGTCTTCGACGTCGTCCTCGGCCTCGCCGCCGCCCTGATCGCCGCGGCGGCGGTCGCGCTGGCCTTCATCGTGATGTGGGCAGTGGTCCCGCTCTCAGGGCGGGGTCACGCACGGTGAGGCGGCCCTGGCGTACGACCGCCGTCGCGGTCCCCCTCCTGGCGCTGCTCGCGCTCGCCGGGTGCTCGGTCGTCTCCCAGCCGGACCCGGCCGGGTGGGACCAGAGTGCCCAGCAGGCGCTCGACGACGCGTCCGGCGAGGTGGGCACGGCCCGCCTCGCGCTGCGGGCCGCCGCCGACGACCGCACCTGGTCGTCGTACACGACGGTCCTGGTGTCCGAGGCCGAGGAGGCCGCCGGCACGGCCGAGGAGGACCTCTCCCGGCTCCAGGTGCCCCCGGAGCGCACGGACGCCGCGGCGACCGCGCTCGACCTGCTCGGCCAGGCGGCCGAGGCCACCCGGCAGGTGCGGGCGCTCGCCGTCGCCGGCCGGTACGACGACGCGGAGCTGGCCGACGAGCTGGCCAGGCTCGGGACGGCGCTCGACCAGGAGGCCCTGCGCGCCGCCGCCCGCGCGGAGCGGTCGTGAAGCGCTATCTCGGCGTCCTGCTGGGCGTCCTGACCGCCATCGGTGGCTTCGTCGACATCGGGGACCTCGTCACCGACGCCCAGGTCGGCGCCCGCTTCGGGTGGTCGATGACCTGGGTGGTGCTGCTCGGCGTCGGCGGCATCTGCGTCTTCGCCGAGATGGCGGGGCGGATCGCCGCGGTCAGCCACCGGGCGACCTTCGACCTGGTCCGCGAGCGGCTCGGCCCCCGGGTCGGCATGCTCAACCTGGTCGGCTCGATCCTGGTTACCCTGCTCACCTTCATCGCCGAGATCGGCGGTGTCGCGCTCGCGCTCCAGCTGGTCAGCTCGGTGAACCACGTGCTCGTCGTGCCGTTCGTGGCGGCGGCCGTGTGGATCGTGCTCTGGCGCGCGAAGTTCTCGTCGATCGAGAACGTCCTCGGCCTGCTCGGGCTCTCGCTCATCGGGTTCGCGGTCGCGCTGTGGCAGCTCGGGCCCGACTGGAACGACGTCCTCCACCAGCTGGCGCCGACGTCCAACCCGGGTGGTGAGAGCTGGACGACGTACGCCTACTTCGCGGTCGCTCTCTTCGGCGCCGCGATGACGCCCTACGAGGTGTTCTTCTTCTCCAGCGGCGGTGTCGAGGAGCGCTGGACCCGCAAGGACATCGGCGTGATGCGGGCCAACGTGTTCATCGGCTTCCCCCTCGGCGGCATCCTCGCGCTCGCGATCGCCGGCTGCGCGGCGGAGGTCTTCCTGCCGCACGGCATCAGCGTCGAGACGCTCGGCCAGGTGGGGCTCCCCGTGGCGCTGGCCCTGGGCAAGATCGGGCTCGCGGTCGTGGTGCTCGGCTTCTTCGCCGCCACCTTCGGCGCGGCCTGCGAGACCGGGCTGTCGGTGGGCTACAGCCTGGCGCAGTACTTCGGCTTCCAGTGGGGCAAGTACGTCCGGCCTCGGGACGCCGCCGGCTTCCACGTGATCATCCTGCTGGCGACCGCCCTCGGCGCCGGCGTGCTGCTGACGGGGGTGGACCCGATCATGGTGACCGAGATGTCCGTGGTGTTCTCCGCCATCGCCCTGCCACTGACGTACCTGCCGATCCTCGTGGTCGCCAACGACCCGGACTACCTGGGGGAGCACCGCAACGGACGGCTCGCCAACGTCCTCGGGGTCTTCTACCTGGGCATCGTGCTCGTCGTCTCGCTCGCGGCGATCCCCCTGATGATCGTGACGTCGATGGGACAGCACTGATGACCGCCCGGGACCGCTACGACGTCAGCCTGCACCTGCTGGACCGGCAGATCGTGGGTGCCGCCGACCGGCTCGTCGCCAAGGTGGACGACGTCGAGCTCACCCGGCTCTCCGACGGCCGGCTGGTCCCCACCGCGCTGCTGGTGGGCCTGCCGGCGCTGCTGCCGCGGCTCAGCGGGCTGCTGGCCCGGATGCACCGGCTGACCCGCGCGGCCGCCGCCGACCGCGACCTCCCACTAGTCGCCGATCTCGGCCTGGTCGACGAGGTGGGCAGCGACGTCCGGCTCAACGTCGCCCACGCCCGGCTGCCGCGGATGGAGCGCGCCCGCGCCGAGGACCCGCACCGCCTCCGGGTGGGGGACGTCCTCGGCATCCCGGTCCGCTGCGCCGAGCTGCCCCGCCGCTCGAAGGTGCTCGACCTCTGCGTGGTCGGCGTTCCGGGCCACGCGGGCCGGGACGACCCGCACGAGGTCGTCGCGCTCATCGTGGGTCCCGGCCGCCCCGGGGCGCTGCTCGGCTACGACCGGCGCAGCGAGCCCGGACCGGCCGTCGTCGCCGGCATCGTCCGTTGGCTGCACCGTCACGCCCGGGTCGTCGACCTCGGCCCCGGCGTCGTCCTCGACGTCGACGCGGGTGAGGTGCGCATCGAGCGCGGTACGTCTCTCCTCCCGCTGCGCGGGTAACGAGGGGCCATGCCCAGGAAGAGTCCCGGACCCAGTGTCAAGAAGCCCGACGTCTACGAGGCGCTGCGCGACGACGGCGCCAGCAAGGAGAAGGCCGCCCGGATCTCCAACGCCATGGCCGCCGAGGGATCCTCGACGGTCGGCAAGCGTGGGGGGAAGGCCGAGCCCTACGAGGAGTGGACCGTCGCCGAGCTGCGCAAGCGCGCCAGCGAGATCGGCATCGAGGGCCGCTCGTACATGAAGAAGGCGAAGCTCATCAAGGCGCTGCGCGAGCACTAGACCGCTAGATCCAGCGGGAGAACCAGACCCGGTCGAGCCACTCGCTGTGCGTCAGCATCTGGTTGGTCCAGATCGGGTAGAACCACGCGAAGTTCACGAGCGTGAGGATGACGAACGCGCCCGCCACGATCACCCCTGCCGTACGGCGTGGTGAGGGCGCGCGGGACGGCCCGATCAAGGTCCCGATGCTGAGCGTGATCGCGATGACGGTGAACGGCAGCACAGCGATCGCGTAGAAGAGGAAGATCGGGCGGTCGTCGTACAGCATCCAGGGCAGCCAGGTCGACAGCGCCCCCACCACCGCGATCCCGTAGCGCCAGTCGCGCGCGCCGATCCACATCACCAACGAGAACAGCAGCGCGACCACGCCGCCCCACCACAGCACGGGAGTGGGGACGAGCAGCACCTGCTTGATGCAGTCGCTGCCCGCGGGCGCGTCGCAGCCCGGCGTGCTCGGGGGGATGTCGTTGGTGACCGCCACGCCCACGGGCCGGTTGATGAGCAGCCATCCCGACGGCTTCGACTCGTAGAAATGGGTCGAGCAGTTCAGGAAGTGGGTGTGGAAGGTGTAGACGTCCTGGTGGTAGTACCAGAGCGAGCGCAGCGACTGCCAGACCTCACCCAGGCCGCTCGCGTCCTTCTCGTCGGCGGTCGGCCACTTCTTCGTGGTGTCGAGGTCGGTCGCGACGTACGAGTCGTCGTCCTTCGCGCAGCGGCCCTGCCCGGTGTACTGGCGGTACTGGGTCGAGCTGAGGTGCTCCTCGTACTGGTCGGCGTGCGCGAGCCAGCCGCCCCAGGTGGCGATGTAGACGAGGACCGCGACGATCACCAGCTGCAGGAAGGCGGGGACGCCGTCGACGAGCGCACCCTTGACCACGGCCCAGCGGATGCCCAGCGAGCGGCGGGCGTTGGCGCTCCACAGCCAGCACATGACGCCGAACGCGGCGAGGGGGTAGGCCGCCGTCCACTTGGTGCCGAGGGCGAGGCCGAAGCAGACGCCGGCCGCCAGCAGCCACGGCCGGAAGAGGATCCGCGGGCCCCAGCCGGTCAGGGCCACCCCGTCGTCGGTACGGCGGGCGAGAGCGGCGAGTCGTGCCCGGTGCCAGTCGCGGTCGGCGACCAGGCAGGAGACCGCGCAGAGCAGGAACAGCGCGAGGAAGATGTCGAGCAGCGCCAGCCGGGACAGCACGAAGTGCAGGCCGTCGAGCATGAGCAGCGTGCCGGCGACGCAGCCGAGCATGGTGGAGCCGGTGATCCGGCGGACCAGGCGACAGATCACCAGGGCCATCAGCGCACCCGCGACGGCGGAGGCGATCCGCCAGCCGAAGGGGTCCATGCCGAACGCCTTCTCGCCGAGGGCGATCAGCCACTTGCCGACGTCCGGGTGCACGGCGAGCGACGGGTCGCCCGTCCAGATCCCCTGCGTGTGCCCCGAGAGGATGTCGGCGTTGATGTCGGTCTTCGGGTTGCCGTCGGCGTCGGTGACGTAGGTCTGGATGTAGCCGTTGTTGAGCAGCGACCACGCGTCCTTGGCGTAGTACGTCTCGTCGAACGCGAACCGGTTGGGGTTGCCCAGCCCGACCACCCGCAGCGCGAACGCCAGCAGGGTCAGGGCGAGGGGCGCGAGCCAGCCGACCAGCTTCTCGCGGGCACCGAGGCGCCGCAGCGGGTTGACGGCCCGTTCGACGGCCAGCGGCACGCGCTGCCCGAGCGCGGTGCGGGAGAGGCCGGTCACGGTCACGATGCGGAAGCCTACGCAACCGGTCTGCAAGGATCGGGACGTGAGTGGAGTCCTGGTGCTGGCGGGCACGCCGATCGGTCAGGTGGACGACGCCCCGCCCCGGCTCGCCGCCGAGCTCGCGGGCGCCGACGTGGTCGCCGCCGAGGACACCCGCCGGCTGCGCCGCCTGGTCACCGACCTCGGCATCGAGCTCAGCGGGCGCGTGGTGTCGTACTTCGAGGGCAACGAGGCCGCGCGGACGCCGTCGCTCGTCGAGGCGCTCGTCGCCGGCGAGCGCGTGGTGCTGGTGACCGATGCCGGCATGCCGAGCGTCTCCGACCCGGGCTACCGGCTCGTCGCCGCGGCCGTCGAGGCGGGCGTGCGGGTGACCGCCGTCCCGGGGCCCTCGGCGGTGCTGACCGCGCTCGCCGTGTCGGGCCTGCCGGTCGACCGGTTCTGCTTCGAGGGCTTCCTGCCGCGCAAGGCGGGGGAGCGGGCCCGGCGGCTGGCGGACCTGGCGACCGAGCAGCGCACGATGGTGTTCTTCGAGGCACCCCACCGCACCGAGGCCGCGCTCGCCGCGATGCGCGACGCCTTCGGCGACGACCGGGCCGCCGTCGTGTGCCGCGAGCTGACCAAGACCCACGAGGAGGTGCGCCGCGACGGGCTCGCCGCCCTCGTCACGTGGGCCGCCGAGGGCATCCGCGGCGAGGTGACGATCGTCGTCACCGGCGCGACCCCGGGCTCCGCCGTCGCCTCCGACCCGGACAGCCTCCGCGCCGCCGTCGCCGCGCTCGAGGAGTCCGGCATGCGGCGCAAGGAGGCGATCGCCGCGGTCGCCGTGCAGGCTGGACTTCCCAAGCGCGACGTCTACCAGGTGGTGCACATCGATGGCTGAGCTGACAACCGACCGGATCACGACCGTCCAGCGCGACGGTCTCGTCCTCGACGTCCACGACGAGGGGCCGATCGACGGCGAGGTCGTGGTCCTGCTCCACGGCTTCCCCGAGCGGGCCGACTGCTGGCGCCTGGTGGCGCCGCTGCTGCACGAGGCCGGCTACCGCACCCTCGCGATGGACCAGCGCGGCTACTCGCCCCGCGCCCGGCCGCGGCGGCGCCGCGACTACCGGATGACCGAGCTGCTCGGCGACGTCCGGGCGCTCGCCGAGGCGGCCGGCGGCCGGGTGCACGTCGTCGGCCACGACTGGGGCGCGATCCCGGCCTGGCTCCTCGCGATGCACCACCCCGACCTGGTCGCCAGCCTCACCGCGGTCTCCGTGCCGCACCCGCAGGCGTTCCTCACCTCGATGGTGCGCTCCACGCAGGGTCTGAAGTCCTGGTACATGCTGGCCTTCCAGGTGCCCTTCCTGCCCGAGCGGCTGGCCCGCACGCCCGGCGGCCTCCTCGACAAGCAGCTCCGCGCTGCCGGGATGACCGCCGACGACGTCGTCCGCTTCCGTGCCGAGATCGTCGACGACGGCGCGCTCACCACCGCGCTCCACTGGTACCGCGCGCTGCCGCTGGCCGACCCGCGGCTGACCCGGCACAAGGTCACCGTGCCCACCACCATGGTGTGGAGCGACGACGACATCGCGCTCGGCCGCTGGGGCGTCGAGCGCACGGCCCACCTCGTCGAGGCGCCGTACCGCTTCGTCGAGCTCGCCGGCGTCTCGCACTGGATCCCGACCCAGGCGCCCGACGCGCTGGCCGAGGCGATCATCGACCGCGCGCGCTCCACGGCGTCGTGAGCGCCGACGAGCGCCCGCCCGTACCGGAGCCGCTGCCGCACCCCGTCGTCGACAACCACTGCCACCTCGACATCGGCCGCGGGGACGAGCCGTGGGACGCGCGGGCGGCGATCGACACCGCCGCGTCGGTCGGCGTCCGCCGGATCGTGCAGATCGGCTGCGACCTGCCCGGTGCGCGCTGGGCCGTCGCCGCGGCCGCGGAGCACGCCGAGCTCGTCGCGGGCGTGGCGCTGCACCCCAACGAGGCGCCGCGGATCCTCGCCGACGGCGGCCGGGCCGCCCTCGAGGCGGCCTGGGACGAGATCGAGCGGCTCGCCGGCGCCCACCCGAAGGTGCGCGCGGTGGGGGAGACCGGCCTCGACTCGTTCCGGACCGGCGACGACGGCCGCGCGGTGCAGGTGGAGTCGTTCCGCCGGCACGTCGACCTGGCCAAGCGGCTCGACAAGACGCTCGTCATCCACGACCGCGAGACCCACGACGAGATCCTCGCCGTCCTCGACGACGAGGGCGTCCCGGAGCGCTGGGTGATGCACTGCTTCTCCGGCGACGCGGCGTTCGCGCGGGCCTGCCTCGACCGCGGCGCCTACCTGTCGTTCGCCGGCACCGTCACCTTCAAGAACGCGGCGCCGCTGCGCGAGGCGCTGCGCATCGTGCCGCGCGACCGGCTGCTCGTCGAGACGGACGCGCCCTACCTGACGCCGTCCCCCTACCGCGGGCGCACCAATGCGTCGTACCTGGTGCCGGTGACGGTGCGGGCGATGGCCGCCGAGCGGGGCGACGACCTCGGTGAGCTCTGCGCCGCGATCGACGCCACGACCGAGGCTGCGTTCGGCGGTTCCTGGTAGTTCCGCGCGCTGTGACTGGTGTGACTCATGAGGCGTTGACGGGTGACTCCGCTCACCGCGAGCCGCTCCTAGAGCCCTCGCCAAGTTGCAATCCGCCCCGGAGTCACGTTGTGGTGGATGACTGAAGGCCGGGATCGGAGGCAGTTTCGACCGGCCAGCTCACTCGGGAATCGAGCTGGCCGGAACCGAGGCCCGGGGAGTACGACGTTCGGAGAATCGTGCGACTTGCACGCCACAGCCTTGCCCAGTCCCTCAAGGGAACCGTTCTGAAGCTGGCCCACAGCCGGGTCGCCCTCACCGCCGTCGTCGCCACCGTCCTCGTGGCCGTCTCGGCCGTCACCTGGGGCTACTCGACGATGTCCACCGAGGTCACGCTCTCGGTCGACGGCAAGCCGCGCACCGTCTCCACGATGGGTGACACCGTCGGCGACGTGCTCCGGGACGAGGGCATCGAGGTGTCCGATCGCGACGTCGTCCAGCCCGGTCTGGACGAGGAGATCAGCAAGGGCGACAAGATCGCGGTGCTCTACAGCCGCCCGATCGAGCTCACCGTCGACGGCGAGACCAGCACCCACTGGGTCACCGCCACCGACGTCGAGGGCGCGCTCGCGCAGATCGGCACCGTCTACGCCGACAGCCGGCTCTCCACCAGCCGGGGCATGACGATCGACCGCGGCGGCGCCGAGATCGACGTCGTCACCCCCAAGAAGCTCACCTTCGCCCTCGCCGGCAAGAAGCCGGTCAAGCGCGAGGTCCCCGCCCTCACCGTCGAGGAGGCGCTGGCCGCGGTCGGCGTCGAGCTCGACCCGAAGGACCGCACCCAGCCGGCCCGCGACGCCGCGATCTCCGACGGCGACCGGATCGTCTTCACCGACATCGAGGTCCGCCAGCGCAAGGTCGCCGGCGAGGTCGTCAGCGCCCCGGTCAAGGAGATCGAGGACGACGCGATGTACAAGGGCGAGACCAAGGTCGTCGAGGCCGGCGCCGACGGTCGTCGCGACGTCACCTACAAGGTGACCGTGCGCAACGGCGAGGTCGTCCGGCGCGTCGTCCTCACCGCCGACGTGACCCGCAAGCCCACGACCAAGGTCGTCCGGGTCGGCACCAAGGAGCAGGTCACCGCCAACTACGCCGGCGGCAACACCGTCTGGGACCGCCTCGCCCAGTGCGAGTCCGGTGGCAACTGGGCGATCAACACCGGCAACGGCTACTACGGCGGCCTGCAGTTCAACGCGGGCACCTGGCGCGCCTACGGCGGCACCGGCCTCCCGCACCAGGCCTCCCGCGAGACCCAGATCGCCATCGCCACCAAGGTCCGCGACGCCTCCGGCGGCTACGGCGCCTGGCCCGGCTGCGCCGCCAAGCTCGGCCTGCCCCGCTGACGAAGTGGCGCGTTCCGGCGCACGAAGGAGCACGTTCCGGCGGTCGAGGGTGCACCCTCGACCGCCGGAACGTGTCACTTCGGCCGCCGGAACGTGCTCCTTCGGCGTTCACTAGGCTGGGGCGCATGCCTGACACCTCCGCGCCGCGGCTGCTGGGCCCGGCGGAGGTTCGGGAGCTGGCGGCACGCCTCGACCTGCGTCCGACCAAGCAGCGCGGGCAGAACTTCGTGATCGACCCCAACACCGTGCGCCGGATCGTGCGCGAGTCCGGCGTCGTCGAGGGCGAGGTCGTGCTCGAGGTCGGTCCCGGGCTCGGGTCGCTGACCCTGGCCCTGCTCGAGGTGGGCGCCGAGGTGACCGCCGTCGAGGTCGACCCGGTGCTCGCGGGCGAGCTGCCGACCACGATCCAGGCGTTCGCGCCCGGCCAGGCCGAACGGTTCCGGGTCGTGCTCGCCGACGCCCTGGCGGTCACCGAGATCCCCGGCCCGCCGCCGCACGCGCTGGTCGCGAACCTGCCCTACAACGTCTCCGTGCCGGTGCTGCTGCACCTGATGGCGCTGCTCCCGTCGCTGAAGCACGGGCTGGTCATGGTCCAGGCCGAGGTCGCCGACCGGCTGGCGGCGCCGCCCGGCTCCAAGACGTACGGCGTCCCGTCGGCCAAGGCGGCCTGGTACGCCGACGTCCGCCGGGCCGGTGCGATCGGGCGCAACGTCTTCTGGCCCGCCCCCAACGTCGACTCCGGTCTCGTCGCCTGGACCCACCGCCCGCCGCCGACCGACCAGGTCGGTCGCGAGGCCGTGTTCGCCGTCATCGACGCCGCGTTCGCCCACCGGCGCAAGGCGCTGCGCGGGGCGCTGCGCGAGCTCGCCGGCAGCGCCGACGCGTCCGAGGCCGCCCTGCGCGCGGCCGGCATCGACCCCCTCACCCGCGGTGAGGCTCTCGGGATCGACCAGTTCGTGGCGATCGCGGTCGCCCTGCAGGAGACCTCGGAGGCCGCTCGATGACCCAGGACGCCGTGACCGTGCGTGCTCCCGCCAAGATCAACCTGCACCTCGGCGTCGGCCGTCCCCGTCCCGACGGGCTGCACCCGCTCGCGACCGTCTACCAGGCCGTCGGCCTCTACGACGACGTCTCGGTGACCGACGCCGCCACGTGGTCGGTCGCGCTGGCCGAGCCGGTGGCCGGCGTCCCGCTCGACGACGACAACATCGCGATCCGCGCCGGCCGCGCGCTCGCCGAGCACCACGGCATCGACCGTGCGGCCGCGATCACCATCGCCAAGGGGATCCCGGTGATGGGTGGCATGGCCGGCGGCTCGGCCGACGCCGCCGCGACGCTGCTCGCGCTCGACCGGCTCTGGGACCTGCAGACGCCCGACGACGACCTGCTCCGGATCGCGGGCACGCTCGGGTCCGACGTCCCCTTCGCGCTCGTCGGCGGGACGGCGCTCGGCACCGGACACGGCCAGCTCGTCACGCCCGTCGACGACGCCAGCTCGGTGTGGTGGGTCGTCGTCCTGTCCGACGAGGGGCTCTCGACGCCCGCCGTCTACCGCCACTTCGACGAGCTCTCGCCCGACGCCCCCGCCGAGCCGCCCGTCCCCGACGCGCTGATCGAGGCCCTCGCCGGCGGCTACGCCGACGAGATCGGCGACCTGCTCGCCAACGACCTGTGGCCCGCCGCCCGCGACCTGCGCCCCGACCTCGTCGACGTCGAGGTCGCGCTGCGCAGCCTGAGCCCCGACGGGGTCCTCCTCTCCGGCTCCGGCCCCACCCTCCTGATGCTCCACGAGGGCGTCGAGGAGGCGCGGGCCGCGGCCGCCGACCTGACCGAGCGCGGCTACCGGTGCACCCTCGCCCCGGGACCCGTCGCCGGCGCCCACGTGGTGACCTATGCCTGAGCCCCGCAGCCTGATCAACCTGGAGCGGATCTCGAAGTCCTTCGGCGTCCGCCCCCTGCTCACCGACGTCTCGCTCGGCATCGGTGCCGGTGAGCGGATCGGCATCGTCGGCCGCAACGGCGACGGCAAGACCACCCTGCTGCGGATCCTCACCGGCGACGAGGAGCCCGACGCCGGCCGGGTCTCGCGCCAGCGCGGCCTCCTCGTCGGCGTCCTGGCCCAGCATGACGACTTCGAGGACAGCCACACCGTCCGGGAGGTCGTGCTCCAGGGGATGGCCGACCACGAGTGGGCCGCGGACTCCCGCCTGCGCGAGATCGTCGACGTCCTCCTCGCCGGCGTCGAGCTCGACCGCGCCGTGGCCGGGCTCTCCGGCGGCGAGCGCCGCCGCTGCGCGCTGGCCGGACTGCTCCTCGGCGACCACGACCTCGTCGTCCTCGACGAGCCCACCAACCACCTCGACGTCGAGGCCGTCGCCTGGCTCGCCGCCCACCTCGCCGCCCGCCCGTCCGCCCTGGTCGTCGTCACCCACGACCGGTGGTTCCTCGACGCCGTGTGCGAGCAGACGTGGGAGGTGCACGACGGCGTCGTCGACACCTACGAGGGCGGCTACGCGGCCTTCGTGCTCGCCAAGGCCGAGCGGACCCGCCAGGCCGCCGCCTCCGAGGCCCGCCGCCAGAACCTCGTCCGCAAGGAGCTCGCCTGGCTGCGCCGCGGCGCCCCGGCCCGGACCTCGAAGCCGAAGTTCCGGATCGACGCCGCCAACGCCCTCATCGAGGACGTCCCGCCGCCGCGCGACCGCCTCGAGCTGCAGCGCTTCGCCACCCAGCGGCTCGGCAAGGACGTCATCGACCTCGAGGACGTCGACTTCTCCCGCGGGACCCGCCAGCTCCTCTCGCACGCCACCTGGCGGCTGGGCCCCGGCGACCGGATCGGGCTCGTCGGCGTCAACGGCGCCGGCAAGACGTCGGTCCTCTCCCTTCTCGCGGGGGAGGCCGCGCCGTCGGTGGGCAAGGTGCGCCACGGCCGGACCATCGCCCTGCAGCACCTCTCGCAGAACGTCGAGTTCGACGACCCCGAGGCCCGCGTGCTCGCCACCGTCGAGGGGATCCGCCGGGTCGCCAAGACCGCCGACGGCGAGATCAGCGCGACGTCCATGCTCGAGCGCTTCGGCTTCACCGGCGACAAGCTGACCGCCCGGATCGGCGACCTGTCCGGCGGCGAGCGCCGTCGCTTCCAGCTGCTCCGGCTGCTCCTCACCGAGCCGAACGTGCTGCTCCTCGACGAGCCCACCAACGACCTCGACATCGAGACGCTCAACGTCCTCGAGGACTTCCTCGACGGCTGGCCCGGCACGCTGATCGTGGTCTCGCACGACCGGTACTTCCTCGAGCGCGTCACCGACTCGGTGTGGGCGCTGCTCGGCGACGGGAAGATCTCGATGCTCCCGCGCGGGGTCGACGAGTACCTCGAGCGGCGCCAGAAGATGCTGCGGCTCGGGGGCACGCCGGTGGTCGCTGCTCCGGCGGCCGCTGCTCCGGCGGCCGCGTCGCCGGCTGCTGCGGCGGGGGCGGGGGCAGGGACGCCGCCGGCGGTCGCGGCGACGACGCAGCCCAAGGTGCGCGCAGGCTCCGCCGAGGAGCGCGCGGCGAAGAAGACCGTCGCCCGCCTCGACAAGGTCCTCGAGCGGCTCTCCGCCCGGGAGGCCGAGCTCACCGCCGCGCTCGGCGAGCACGCGACCGACCCGGAGCGGCTGACCACGATCGGGACCGAGCTCACCGCGCTCCAGGAGGAGAAGGAGGCGGCCGAGCTCGAGTGGCTCGAGGCCGCCGAGCTGCTCGAGTAGAAGCGGCTCACCGGCTGCCGCTGGATCGACGATCCGCGCACACCTCGACCCCCAGCGTTGACGCCGCGCGCTTGGTCCGGAGGATGGGTGGTGGGAACGCCAGTGGCGGAGGACGTCCATTGCCTCAACCGCCACCGAGTCCCCCCGTCGGCCCGGGCCTGCTGTTCCGAACTGTGTCCCCGGATGGCTCGGGTCGACCGGGGAGTCCCCGGCGAACGGCGGCGGGTCAGTCGTCGAAGGTGGCGAGCACCGCGCGGTGGTCGCTGGAGCCCGCCTTGGCGACGCGGGTCCCGAGGACGGTCAGGCCGCGCTCGAAGATGTGGTCGATCCGGACCAGCGGGAAGCGGGCCGGCCAGGTGAAGCCGAAGGAGAGGCCGGTCGAGCGCGGCTCCGAGAGGTGGCGGCGGATCCCCTTGAGGGCGGGGTCGGTGGTGGCGGCGTTGAAGTCGCCCATCGCGACCAGGCGGGGGGAGTCGTCGGCGTCGATCTCGGAGGCGAGGTGGTCGAGCATCGAGTCCCGGCCGGCCTGCTGGCCGGGGCGCACCGAGGCGGCGTGGACGACGTACACGCGGACGGTGCCGCCGGGGGCGGCGATGTCGGCACGCAGGGCGCGCTTCCAGGACAGGCCGAGGGTGAGGCCCTGGGTGTTGCTGAGCGGGTAGACGCTCCACAGGCCGACGGTGCCGGCGGTGTAGGCGTAGGGGTGGGTCGGGGCGAGGGCCTCGGCGGCCTTGGCGCGGGCGGAGGCGTCCATCTCGGTCAGGGCGATGACGTCGCTGTCGAGGTCGGCGAGGGTCCGGGCCGAGGCGGCCGACGTCCCGGAGTCGGCCTCGACGTTCTGGCTGGCGAACGTGACGGCGGTGCCCTCGGCCTCGTCCGTGCCGGAGGACAGGACGGCGGGCAGTGCCGGGGCCAGCGCGACCAGCCAGAGGCCGAGGGCGACCGGGGCGGCCAGCGACGTCCAGGAGCGGCGCAGCAGGGCGAGCACGAGGAGCGGCAGCAGCAGGAGCCCGGCCCAGGGGAGGGTCGCGGCGCCGATCGTCCCGGCGACGCCGGGGACCTGGGCGAGGACGACGAAGGCCGCGATCACGACGGACAGCAGCACGACGGACAGGTCGCTGCGCAGGCGCGGCACGACGTCAGCCCGCGAACGGCAGGAGCAGGCGCCGCAGCAGGCCCGCGAGCTCGGCCTGGTCGTCCGCGGACAGGCCGGTGAGGAGCTCGCGCTCCGCGTCGAGGAGGGCCGCGAACGCGCCGTCGACCGCGTCCTTGCCCTCGGGGGTGAGCCGGACCAGCACGCCGCGGCGGTCCGAGGGGTCCGGGTGGCGCTCGACGAGGCCGCGGGTGGTCAGCCGGTCGACCCGGTTGGTCATCGTCCCGCTGGTCACCAGGGTCTCGCGCAGGAGCCGCCCCGGCGAGAGCTCGTACGGCGCCCCGGCGCGGCGCAGCGCCGCCAGGACGTCGAACTCCCAGGGCTCGATGTCGTGCGAGGTGAAGGCGTGGCGACGCGCCTTGTCGACATGGTGGGAGACCCGCGCGATCCGGCTGAAGACGGCGACCGGCGCCAGGTCGAGGTCGTTGCGCTCACGCGCCCACGCCTCGATCAGGGAGTCGACCTCGTCCCGGTCCGCCATGACCTGCAGTGTAGCGGGTGGGTCGAGAATCTTGATGTCAAGATAAATTCGGCGTACGCTCGGCCCATGACCGAGCACCTCACCGCCCTCGGGCCGGTCACCCTGGCCAGCCTGACCTGGGGCGATCCCGACGACGTACGACGGCCGCTGGCCCTCCTCCTGCACGGCTTCCCCGACACCGCCCACACCTGGCGCCACCTCGGCCCCGCGCTGGCCGATGCCGGCTACCGCGTGGTCGCGCCGTTCACCCGTGGCTACGCGCCCAGCGGCGTCCCGGCCGACGGCAGCTACCACGTGCCGGCCCTGATGGACGACGCGCTCGGCCTGCACCGCGCGCTCGGCGGCGACGACCGGGCGGTGCTCGTCGGCCACGACTGGGGTGCGATCACGGCCAACGGCATCGCCGCGTCGGAGGCGAACCCGTTCGGTGCCGTGGTGGCGCTCGCCGTCCCGCCGTTCACCGCGATGAACCCGCGCCGCGACGACCTGATCCGCTGGCTGCGGATCCTGCCGCGGCAGGCGGCGCTGAGCTGGTACACGCTGTTCAACCAGCTCCCGCTGCTGCCCGAGCGCGCCTTCGAGCGCCTCGTCGCCCACCTGTGGCGGGGCTGGTCGCCCGGCTACGACGCGACCACCGACCTGGCCCACCTCGCGGCCGCACTGCCCGACGACGCCCGCAGGGCCGCCGCACTGGGCTACTACCGGGCCCAGCCCCGCGCCTGGCAGCTGCCCGCGCGCTACCGGCCACTGGCCCGGGACTGGACCGGCGCGCCGCGCGTGCCGCTGCTCTACCTGCAGGGCGCCGACGACGGGTGCCTCGACGCCCGCTGGGCCGACCGGATCGGGGGCCGACTGCCGGCCGGCAGCCGGTCCGTCGTGGTCGAGGGCGCCGGGCACTTCCTCCAGCTCGAACGACCCGCTGCGGTGAATGCCCTCGTGCTGGAGTTCGTCGCCGAGCGAGCGGAGGCGACCCGATGACCCCGACCGTCCCGAACCCGGCCGACCCGGTGAACCCGGCCGACCCGAGCCCCGCGCAGGGCCCTGCGCAGGGTTCCGGCCGGCGCGCTGCTGGCGGCGTGGGCGGCGGACTCGTGTGGGATCCGCAGCGCTATCTCGCCTATGCCGACGAACGGGGCCGGCCGTTCGTCGATCTCGTCGGTCGCGTGGACGCGCTCGATCCCACTGTGGTGGTCGATCTCGGTTGTGGTCCTGGCAACCTCACCTCCCTTCTCGCTGACCGCTGGCCGGCCGCTGCGATCACCGGCATCGATTCCAGTCCTGACATGGTGCGCGCAGCCTCCGACACAAAGGCGGCGGCGCGGATCCGGTACGCCCAGGCCGACGTCCGGGACTGGCTCGAGCAGGCGCCCGAGGGCGGTGTCGACGTGCTGGTGTCCAACGCGATGCTCCAGTGGGTGCCGGGTCATCTCGACCTGTTGCCGGGCCTGGTGCGCGCGGTGACGCCCGGCGGCTGGCTGGCGTTCCAGGTGCCCGGCAACTTCGGGGAGCCGAGCCACACCCTGCGCGACGAGCTGGCCGCCGAGGAGCCGTACGCCGCGCACCTGGGCGGGGTCGCGGTTCCGAGCTCGCACGACGCGGCGACGTACCTGCGGGCCCTCCAGGGGCTCGGGTGCGACGTCGATGCCTGGGAGACGACGTACCTCCACGTGCTGCGAGGACCGGACCCGGTGTTCACGTGGGTGTCCGGGACGGGCGCGCGACCCACGCTCCAGGCGTTGCCGGACGACCTGCGGCCGGGCTTCGAGGACGAGCTCAAGCGCCGGCTCCGGTCGGCGTATCCCGACGACGGGCAGGGCGTGGTGCTGCCGTTCCGGCGGATCTTCGTGGTGGCGCGCAAGGCGCGCCAGGCGTGACGAGCGGGTCCGCGGGTAGCCGAGGTCACCTTGCCGGGCATTGTTACCGACGAGTAGCCTCATGCTCATGAGCCAGGTCCACAGCCTCTGGAAGACCACCACGAGCCTGCCCGTCGTCGGCGGCACCCTCGGCAAGCGGGTGTTCTCGTTCGCGTTCAGCCAGAAGGCGCCGTACTTCGCGACGATCCACCCGCGGGTGACCGAGCTGCGGCCGAACTACGCCGAGGTCGTCATCCCCAAGCGCCGTCGTGTGCAGAACCACATCGGCACGGTCCACGCGATCGCGCTCTGCAACGGCCTCGAGATGGCGATGGGGGCGCTGGCGGAGGCGTCGATCCCGCGGGACAAGCGGTGGATCCCGAAGGGGATGGAGGTCGCCTACACCGCCAAGGCGACGAGCGACATCACGTGCACGGCCGAGACCGACCAGGAGCAGTGGGACGCGGCCGAGGGTGACCTCCCGGTCCGCGTGAAGGGTGTCCGGGACGACGGCACGGTCGTCATCGACGGCGTCATCAACCTGTGGGTGACCAGCAAGAAGAAGTGATCGTCCGGGGACGACGGAACGGGCGAGGTCGTGGTGCGACCCCGCCCGTCCGTGCTCCCTCAGGTGGTGACGGTCAGCGCAGCACCACCACCGTCACCGGCGACACCGCCGCGGCGTACGTCGTGCCGGCCGGCAGGACGGTCCGCACCCGGAGGTAGGTGGCCTTGCGGGACTTCGGCGCGGTGACCTTGACCTTCGTCGTCGCGGTGCCGCGGCCGAGCGGGACCCGGGCCACGGTCCGGAACCGGCCGCTGCCGACCGCGACCTGCACCTGAGCGGTGCCGGCGACGGGGCCTCCGGCGACGACGCCGGAGACGCGGACCCGGACGGGCAGCTTCGCGCCGCGCCGGACCTTCGCCTTGGCCGTGGTGCTCAGGGCCAGGGTCGCCCGGGTGACCCGGTAGGTCGCCGTGATCGGGCCGCTCTCCGCGAGCTCGTCGGTGCCGGAGAACGCCGCGCTCACACGGTGCTCGCCGACGGCCAGCGTGGCCGGCAGGGGGACCGTGACCACACCGTCGGCCGGGACCGGGTAGGTCCGCGGGGTCCCGGCGACGTCGACGTCGACCGTGCCTCCGGCGCCGCCCGGGACGACGACCGTGGCCGTCGAGCGGGTGCCGTAGGCCGCGGTGCCCGCCGAGAGCGACAGCGCGATCGCGGACTGGCCGCGGCTGAGCGCGAAGGTGACCACGTTGGACGTGGACGCCTGCGCGGTCGTGGTCTGCCCGAAGACCGCGCTCAGGTGGTGCGTCCCGGCCTTGAGGCCGTTGAGCGGCAGCGTGGCGACGCCGTCGACGACGTCGGCCGAGCCGAGCGAGGTCGTGCCGTCGAGGAACTCCACGCGGCCGGCGGTGTCCGGTCCGGCGACGGTCGCGACCAGGTCGAACGGCTTGTTGACGGCGACCTCGTCGGGCGTCCAGCTCAGCGTCGTGCTGGTCGGGTCGAGGGCGGCGAGCTCTCCCTCGGCCACGAGTCCCGTCGCGGCGGCCTGGGCGGTGACCGCGATCGTGCCGCGGGCGACGTCGGCGGGCACGGTGAGCGTGACGCCGGCCAGGCCGGTGCTGTCGGCGACGGCGGAGACCGGAGCGATGCCCTCGGGGGTGAAGGTCACCGACTCCCCGGCGCGGAAGCCGCCAGCGGTGAGGGTGATCGTCTCGCCGGGGACCGGCGTGGGGTCACTGGCGGTGACCGTGCCGACGGTGCCGAGCGACGCGAGCTCCGCGCACACGTCCCCCGGGACGCCGTACGGCGGGAGCGGGGTGCCGCCGGTGACGCCGTCGTCCTCGCGGATGGTGGTGAACACGACCGCGTCCGGTCCCATCACGCCACCGCGGGTGTTGATGACGCTCGCCTTGAGGCTCGTGCCGTTGCTCGTGCTCGGCAGCAGGTCGCCGTTGAGCGTGGCGGTGACGACCTTGCAGGTCTCGCCGGGCTCGAAGACGACCTTCTCCATCGCGGCGCCGGCGCGGCTCGAGGTGGAGCCGAGCAGCGAGGCGTAGCCGGTGACCGGCCGGGTGGCCGGCTTGTCGAGCGTGACCGCGATGTCGTACGTCCCGGGGCCGTTGCCCTCGTCGACGTAGGGCGCGTACACACCGAGGACCGGCTCCGCACCGACGGCGGGCGTGCCGACGGCCGAGCGCTCGAACGCCAGGTCGGAGAGGTACGCCGCGCCGGTCGTGCCGCCGTCGCTCGCGGGGGCTCCGGCGAACCGGATCTCCCGCACGTCGGTCAGGTCGACGCCGGCCGCGGTGAGGTCCGCGACGGGGACGACGAGCTGCTGGAGGACGATCTTCTTGAGCGTCGACGTGCTGGTGCTCGTCGCCGAGGACGGCAGCCGGCGCAGGGCCTGCGGGTTGAGCGCCGACACCAGCGAGCTCCAGGTGGCGCCCTTGCCGTCGAGCACCGTGAGCGTCAGGTCGGTGTCGACCGCGACGCTCTCGGCGGCCGCGAGCTTGAGCGAGAGCCGCTCGTAGCCCGAGACGTCGCGGCGCGCGGTGGGCATCGCCACGCGCAGCTCGTCGCCGGAGCCGGTCCAGGTGAGCTGGGTGAGCGGCGTGGCCGGGACGTTGCCGCCGTTGCTCGCCGGCGTCCAGTGCGGGACGGTGGCCGAGGCCATCGCGGTGCTGGCGCAGGCCGGCAGGGACGGGGCGACGGTGCGCCCGGCGAGGCTCGCGCAGACCGTCGCGGTGGCCGCGCCGGAGGTGCGGATGAGCGAGCTGGTCGACTCGAACGAGGCCACCGTCGACCGCGCGGAGGAGGGCGCCGTGGCCTGGGTGCGGACGTCCTCGCCATCGAGGACCTCGGGGACGGCGCCGGTGCCGTCGAACATCGGCAGGAACTGCTGCTCCCCGCCGACGGTGAGCCGGAACCAGGCGGCCATGTAGACGCTGCCCTGGCGGTACTGCTCGGCCGCCGTCATCCGGATCGACGTGGCCGCCACCGACGGGTCGGTGCCGCACACCGGCTCGGTACGGCGCGCGGTGCTGTTGCTCCAGTCGTCGCTGACCGAGTTGAGGTACACGCCGGGCGTCCACACGGTGTTGTAGAAGTTGTGGTTCGCGCCCATCACCCAGGTGCCGGCCCGCAGCGAGTCGTCGCCGAAGGCGTAGCGGGAGTCGTCGAGCATGTGCTGGCCCTGCTGGTTCGAGACGTCGCCGTCGCAGTAGGGGAGGACGACGTTCATCGCGACGCCGGGCACCGTCATCCGGGCGAAGTCGACCGGGGCGAGGGGGAGCACCGAGGTCAGGCCGAACGGGTGGGCTCGCAGGGTGTTGAGGGTCGCCGCGTAGGTGACGCCCTCGCCGCCGCGCGAGTGGCCCATCAGGCCGACGCGGTCGAGGTCGAGGCGGCCGACCAGGTCGGCCGCGGAGACGTCGTCGAGCGGGTCGGGCGCGGTGACGAACCCGTCGGCGCGCTCGGCCAGCGCGACGGTGCCGCGGTCGAGCGCCTCGTCGAGGGTGACGTCGGCGTCGGTGGCGTCGTCGTGGAGCCGGACCGGCTTGCCGCTGCTCGCGTCGGCGAGCAGGTCGAGGGTGTCGAGGACCAGCTGGCCGCGGGCCTGGGCGCCCTGGTCGGCCGCGAGCTGGTTGTCGTTGGCGTTGATGGCGTTGGCCGAGATCGAGACGACGGCGTAGCCGTGGCTGGCGAGCGCCCGCGCGGTGCCGTCGTACCCGAGGTAGCTGGGGATCGACTTCTGCGTGGCCGAGCAGGGCCACCGCGCCGGGTTGGCCGCACCGGAGCCGTAGCAGTAGCCGTGCCGGCCGTGCAGCAGCAGGACGACGGGCCGCTTGCCGGGGGTGTCGGGCAGGTAGAGCTTGCCCTCCATCTCGCCGCGGATGCCGCCGATCGCGGCCAGGTCGACGCTCTGGTCGCCAAACTTGTAGATCGACTCGCTGAAGGTGGCGGTGCCCGGCGCGGACGGGTCGGCGTCGAGCGCCTCGGCCGCGCTCGCCTCGGGCGCGACGGCGGCCGTGCGGGCGGCGGGAGCGGTGGCGCTGCGGCTCGCCCAGCCGGCCTCGACGTCCTGGGCGTCGGCGACGGACGGGTCGGTGGTGAAGACGCTCAGCGAGCGGCCGTCGGGTGCCTCGGTGGCCACGCCGATCGAGACGCCGTCCACCTCGATGGTGGGGGCGTCCGACACGATCGGGAGCGACCGGTCGAGCTCGACGGTGACCTCGTACCCGCCCGGTGCCGTGGTGACGGACCAGTCGTCGCCCGCGGCGACCGCGCCGGGGGCGGCGCCCGCCGACGGGGTCAGCGTCGGCAGGGGCGCGAGGAGGGCGAGGGAGAACGGCAGGGCGAGGGCGGCCGCGAGGACCGGCCGCCCGGATCGACGCAGCGGTCGACGGGGGGTGGGTGACATGGGGGGACTCTCAGCTCGGGAACGCGGTACGGCCGTCCCGGTCGTCACGAGGTGACACGGCGTCCCCCGACCCTCGTCACCCGAGGTTTCGTCAAGGTTTCAACAAGTTGTGGGCGGCGTTGCCGCGCTGCCCGGGAAGGTAAAGATCCCGGGTCGTCGTCCCTCTGGGCCGGGCGTCAGAGGATGTCGGGCACGACGCTGAGCGTGAGCCCGACGAGGACCGCCAGGACGGCGTACAGCGCGACCCGGCGGTGGTTCGCGGGCGGCGGGGCGTCGGCCAGGGCCGGCAGCCCCATGCCCCGGCGCCAGTCGTCCTCCTCGCGCTCCCACTGCTCGCTGGGCGTGAGCGCGCGCAGGGTGGCGCCGATGCCGAGCAGGAGGAGGGTGAACGTGCCGCCCGCGACGGTGAGCACGGTGAGGATCGCGGACACGCCGCGGGTCTCGGTGCCGAACATCAGGCCCGCGCCCATGCCGACCGCCGCGAGCAGCGCGACGATGCTGAGGACGCTGCCGACCACCTGGTTGTGGCGGGCGACGAAGCCGGGGGACGCGGTGTCGGGCATGGGGACGACCCTACTGGGCGGCGCCGAGGCCCGGGCCCCTCGCGTCGCCGGCCTGCTCCGGTGCCCCTGGGCTTTCTCCGATGGACCTCCCCGCGCCGTACTCTTGAGCGGTCATGAGCACCACAGCCCAGCCCCGCACCTACGAGGTCCGCACCTACGGGTGCCAGATGAACGTGCACGACTCCGAGCGCCTCTCCGGGCTGCTGGAGGACGCCGGCTACGCCGCGGCCCCCGACGGCGAGCAGGCGGACGTCGTCGTTTTCAACACCTGCGCGGTGCGCGAGAACGCCGACAACCGGCTCTACGGCAACCTCGGCCACCTGGCGCCGATCAAGGCGAAGCGGCCCGGGATGCAGATCGCGGTCGGTGGGTGCATGGCGCAGAAGGACCGCGACACCGTGGTGAAGCGCGCGCCGTGGGTCGACGTCGTGTTCGGCACCCACAACATCGGGTCGCTGCCGGCGCTGCTCGACCGGGCGCGGGTGCAGGAGGAGGCGCAGGTCGAGATCCTCGAGTCGCTCGACGTGTTCCCGTCGACGTTGCCCACCAAGCGCGAGTCGGCGTACGCCGCGTGGGTGTCGGTGAGCGTCGGGTGCAACAACACCTGCACGTTCTGCATCGTGCCCAGCCTGCGGGGCAAGGAGAAGGACCGCCGGCCCGGCGAGATCCTGGCCGAGATCGAGGCGCTCGTCGCCGAGGGCGTCTCCGAGATCACGCTGCTGGGCCAGAACGTCAACGCCTACGGCGTGGAGTTCGGCGACCGGCAGGCGTTCTCGAAGCTGCTGCGCGCGTGCGGTGAGATCGAGGGTCTGGAGCGGGTCCGGTTCACCAGCCCGCACCCGGCGGAGTTCACCGACGACGTCATCGAGGCGATGGCCGAGACGCCCAACGTGATGCCGAGCCTGCACATGCCGCTGCAGTCGGGCTCGTCGAAGGTCCTCAAGGACATGCGGCGCTCGTACCGCCAGGAGAAGTTCCTCGGCATCATCGAGCGGGTCCGGGCGGCGCTGCCGGACGCCGCGATCACCACCGACATCATCGTGGGCTTCCCCGGCGAGACCGAGGAGGACTTCCAGGAGACGCTCAAGGTCGTCCGGGAGGCCCGGTTCTCGGGGGCGTTCACGTTCCAGTACTCCAAGCGCCCCGGTACGCCGGCCGCGACGCTGCCCGACCAGGTCCCGCAGGTCGACGTCACCGACCGCTACAACCGGCTCGTCGACCTCGTCAACGAGATCACCTGGGACGAGAACCAGAAGCTAGTGGGCCGCGAGCTCGAGCTCATGGTCGCCGAGGGCGAGGGGCGCAAGGACGCCGCCACCCACCGGCTGTCTGGGCGGGCTCCCGACAACCGGCTCGTGCACTTCGAGGCCGACTTCTCGCAGGTCGAGGGCGCACCGCGCCCCGGCGACATGGTGACCGTCCAGGTGACCTACGCCGCGCCGCACCACCTGGTCGCCGACGGTCCGGTGCGGGCGCTGCGTCGTACCCGCTCGGGCGACGCGTGGGAGCGCCGCACGGCCGAGCCGGCACCGGCGTCGGTCAACGTGGGGCTGGGCATGCCGTCGATCGGTGTCCCCGCGCCGCTGCCCGACGCGCCGGTCTGCGGCTGATGGTGGCCGACGCCCCGACCATCCTCGCGACCTCGGGCGGGGTGGTGCCGGGTGCGCGCAGCCGCTGGTCGGTCGGCCCCCTGACCCGGTACGCCGTCGACCTGGCCGGTGTCGACGGCCGGGCCCCGCGGGTCTGCTTCCTCGCGACGGCGTGCGGCGACCAGCCCGCGGTGCTGCGCGACTTCTACGACATGGCGCAGGAGGCGGGCTTCCACGGCAACCACCTCTCGCTGTTCACGATGCCCAACGTGGCCGACATCCGCGCGCACCTGCTCGCCCAGGACGTCATCTGGGTGTGGGGCGGCAGCGTCGCGGGGCTGCTGGCGATGTGGGAGCTGCACGGCGTCGGCGAGGTCATGCGCGAGGCGTGGCAGGCGGGCGTCGTGCTGACCGGCGTCTCGGCCGGCTCGATCTGCTGGCACAGCGGCGGCACCACCGACTCGTTCGGCCCCGACCTGCGCCCGATCACCAACGGCCTCGGCCTGGTGCCCTACTCCAACGGCGTGCACTACGACTCCGAGGAGCAGCGTCGTCCGCTGTTCCAGCAGCTCATCGCCGACGGGACGCTGCCCACCGGCTACGCGACCGACGACGGCGTGGGCCTGCTCTACCGCGGCACCGAGCTCGCCGAGGCGCTCACCGAGGAACCGGGCAAGGCGGCGTACCTCGTCGAGAGGGACGCCGGGGGCCGGGCCGTCGAGACCCGTCTGGAGACCCGCCTCCTACGCGGGTGACTCCCGCTCCGGCGGCACCTCGGGATTGCCCTTGGTGGCCTCGGTGTCGGTGTCCTCGGCGGTGAGGGTCTCGGCCGGCAGCTCGTGGTCGGTCGCCGGGTTGAGGCGAGGATCGAGGTCGTGCGGCTCGGTCGAGCTCACCCCGTCACCCCCGACGCCCTCGATGCGGTGCGGGCCGCCGGGCGGCGGCTCGGGCGGCTCGGTCACGGGATCGGGCCGGGGTGGCAGCTGGTCGTTCATGACTGTCCTCTCTGGGAGCACCTCACCTGAGTGGTATCCAGTCGCGGTCTTCCCAGTCGGTGTCAGAAGCCGTGCTGGGTCAGACCCGGCAGGTCGCCGGCGCGCAGCCCGGCCAGGACGACCGCCTCGTGGGGGACCACCGGGTCGGGCAGCGCGGACAGCGGGAACCACCGCAGGTCCGCGCACTTGGCGGGCTCGACGATGCGAGGCTCGCCGGACCAGGAGCGCGCGGTGAAGAAGAAGTCGATGCGCTCGTCGATCGGCAGGTCGTGCGCCGTGCGCTGCATCGCCGTGGCGAACGTGAGAGCGAGGTCGGTGACCCCGACCTCCTCGAGCGCCTCGCGGCGGGCGGCGGCCTCGGCGGTCTCGCCGCGCTCGACGTGGCCGGCCGCGGCGGCGGCCCAGTGGCCGTCCATGTAGCCGGTGCTCTGGCGCAGCTGGAGGAGCACCTCGGTGTCCGCGCCGGCTGCGCCCTCACGAAGGAGGAAGACGTAGGAGGCGGGGACCACGACGAACCGGGTCTTCCCGGTCACGGGGTCCGAAACGGTCACCGAGGTGCTCTTCCTGTCGATCTGCGAGGTCAGCTGATGTCGTCGTTCTTGCCGTCGAGGCCGTCGAGCGCGTCCTTCGCCTTGTCGACGCCCGCGTCGATCTTGTCGTCGAACTTGCCGCCGGTCTTGTCGGAGGCGAAGTCGGCGGCCTTGTCGACCGCGTCGCCGATCTTGTCGCCGTGCTGGTCGACGGCGTCGGTCAGCTTGTCCTTGGCGTCATCGAGAAAGCCCACGAGAAACCCCCAGAGGTGAGTGTCCGGCGACCCGACCTGAGCCACCGAGGTCACCCTAGAGGATCGACCTCACACGGAGGTGTCGTCGCCGGTGCCGGTGGTGCCGCCGTCGCCCTCGCCGTCGCCGCGCTTGCCGAGCGCGTCCTTGGCCTTGTCGGTGGCCGACTCGATCTTGTCGTGGTACTTGCCCTTGGTCTTGTCGTCGACGAAGTCCGCCGCCTTCTCGAGGCCCGACTCGATCTTGTCGCCATGCTTGTCGACCGCGTCGCCCACCTTCTCGGTGACGGTGTCCTTGGCGCCCTTCAGCTTGTCGATGAATCCCATGACCTACTCCTTGCGTCCGGCCCGAGGAGGCCGCTGTACGGGTCATTGCCACACTAATCCCATGCCGAAGCGACCGACCGCGCCCGCGGACCCCTCCGCGGTCCCGATCGTGGCGATCGTCGGCCCCACGGCCAGCGGCAAGACCGCGCTCTCCCTCGACCTCGCCGAGGCGCTGGGGGGAGAGATCGTCAACACCGACGCGATGCAGGTCTACCGCGGCATGGACATCGGGACGGCGAAGCTCCCGCTCGCCGAGCGGCGCGGCATCCCGCACCACCTCCTCGACACCCTCCAGGTCCGCGACCCGGCGACCGTCGCGGAGTTCCAGGGCTGGGCGCGGACGGCGATCGCCGCCCTGCGCGCGCGAGGTGCGACGCCGGTCCTGGTGGGGGGATCGGCGCTCTACACGCGGGCGATCCTCGACCGCTTCGAGTTCCCCGGCACCGACCCGGCGGTCCGCGCGCGGCTCGAGGCCGAGCTCGGCGAGGTCGGCAGCGCCGCCCTCCACGCCCGGCTGCGGACGCTCGACCCCCAGGCCGCCGAGCGGATCGAGGTCGAGAACGGGCGTCGCGTCGTCCGGGCGCTCGAGGTCATCGAGATCACCGGCGAGCCGTTCAGCGCGAACCTCCCCGTCCAGGAGTACGCCGACCCGCACACCGTCCAGCTCGGCGTCACGATCGACCGCGACGTGCTCGAGGAGCGGATCGCGCTGCGGGTGCGGGCGATGTTCGACGACGGCCTGGTCGCCGAGGTCGAGCGGCTGCTCGCCGAGGGACTGGCCGAGGGCCGGACGGCTGCCCTGGCGATCGGCTACCGCCAGGCGACGGCGGTGCTCGCCGGCGAGATGTCGGTCGACGAGGCCATCGACAGGACCGTCGTCGCCACCCGGCAGTTCGCCCGCCGGCAGATGGCCTGGTGGCGCAACGACCCCCGCATCACCTGGCTCGGGTACGACGACCCGGACCGCGTCGCGAAGGCGCTCGCCGTGGTCCGCGCCGTCGCGGCGGGCTGAGCCACCTGAGCCACCTGAGCTACCTGGGCTACCTGAGCCGCGCGAGCGCCGCCTCGGCCGCGTGGAAGCCGCCCATGCCGTGCACGCCGGCGCCGGGCGGCGTGGCCGACGAGCACAGGTAGACGCCCGGGATGCCCAGCGCGTAGGGGGAGAGCGCGATCCGCGGCCGGAAGGCGACCTGCCGCGCGGTGTTGGCGCCGGAGCTGATGTCGCCGCCGACGTAGTTGGCGTTGGAGGCCTCGAGCGCGGCGGGGCCCCGGGTCGCTGTCGCGAGGACGCGCTCGCGGAAGCCGGGCGCGAACCGCTCGATCTGCCCGAGGACCGCGGCGGTGGCGTCGCCGTCGTAGCCGTGGGGGACGTGGGCGTAGGCGTAGACCGGGTGCACGTCGCCGCGCGAGCGGGACGGGTCGGCGAGGTACTGCTGGCCGAGCAGCACGAACGGCCGCTCCGGCATGCTGCCGCGGGCGGTGCGGGCCTCGGTGGCGGCGACCTCCTCGGCGGTCCCGCCGAGGTGGAGGGTGCCGGCCCGGCGGCAGGCCTCGTTGGTCCAGGGAATGCCGCCCTCGACCGCGAGGTCGACCTTGAACGCCGCCGGACCGTAGGTGTAGCGCGAGAGCGCCCGGCGCACCCGGGGCGGCAGCCGGTCGCCGGCGAGGGCGAGGACGCCGGCCGGCGCCGTGTCGAGCAGGGCGACGTCCGGTGCCGGGCCGCCGGTCAGGTCGCGCAGGTGGTCGAGCGAGGTCACCCGGACGCCCGTCTCGACCCGGCCCCCGAGCGAGGTCAGCACCGACAGCAGGGCCCGGGTGATCGACTGGGTGCCGCCCTCGGCGACCGGCCAGCCGACGGCGTGGGCGGCGGCGCCCAGCATCAGGCCCACCGAGCCGGACAGGGGCGTGTCGAGCCGCCCGAAGACGTGGGCGGCGACGCCGGAGAACAGCGCCCGGGCGGGGTCGTCGCGGAAGCGGGCCGTCGTCCAGGTCGCGGGCAGCAGCGCCTTCGTGCCGAACCGGCCGAGCGTGATCGGGTGGCGGGGCACGTGCGTGAGCGGCTGGAACAGCTCGTCGACCAGGTCGTCGAAGTGGCGCACCATCGGCTCGAAGACCCGCTGCCAGCGGGCGGCGTCCGGGCCCAGCGACGCCGTGGCGGACGCGGCGAGCGAGCGGGTGGCGTAGCCCGCGCGGCCGTCGTCCAGGGGATGGGCGAGGTCGATCTCGGGCCACCGCCAGCGCAGGCCGTGGTCCTCGAGCCCGAGCGAGCGGAAGTAGGGGGAGGCGACGCCGGTCGGGTGGAAGGCGGCGCAGTCGTCGTGGAGCAGGCCGGGCAGCGTGAGCTCGCTGGTCCGGGTGCCGCCCCCGGGGCGCTCGTGCGCCTCGAGGACGGTCACCGACAGCCCGGCCTGGGCGAGCCGGATCGCCCCGGCCAGCCCGTTGGGACCGCTGCCGACGACGACGGCGGTGGTCACGACACGGGGTCCTTCCCGTCGGTGAGGGTGCTCTGCCGACGGTAGCCCTCCGCCGTCCAGGTGACCTGGAGCGGAACCGGGCCGTTGGGCAGCCACGGCTGCTCCCGGACGCAGTCGCGCACGTCCCAGGTGCCGCGCTCGACGACGCCGAGCGCGGCGTCGATGACCCGGTACTCCTGCGGCCGCGAGGTGCGCCAGGGCGTCGCCTGCGACTCGCAGTACGCGACGACGAGGTCGCCCGGCGCCAGCTGGAGCCGCTTCTGGATCGCCGCGACCAGGCGCTCGTCGTGGAGGTGGCCGTCGCCGAAGTTCCAGCCCACGACGGTGTTGCAGACGAACTCGCCCTCGCGCACCGCCCGGGTCTCGATGTCGTCGAGGTGCTCGTAGAGCACCGAGAACAGGCCGCGCCCCTGGCTGTGCATCGAGCGCCAGGCGAGCGCCTTCTGGATCGTCATCTCCGCCTCGTCGGCGGCGTAGGGCATCGGCTGCATCCGCTGCAGCTGGTCGACCTGGTTCTCCACCAGCGGCAGCTCGTTGAACCGCTCCTCGATGCCCGGGCGCATGGTCCACACCGCGGAGGCCCAGTTGCCGGCGTACTGGCGCATCGAGGGGAGGAACGAGACGAGGTCCGGGCGCAGGTTGCCGAGGACGGGCCCGAACAGCAGCAGCGCGAAGACCGGGATCAGCAGCAGGGGCTCGGAGAACTCCCAGATGTTGTACGTCGATGCGTGGAAGCCGTCGCCGAGGCCGGCCCAGAGCACGATCGCGATGTACCCGAAGTAGACGTTCCACTCCAGCGGGACGGCGAGGGGGAACGTCGAGGTGATGTAGACGTGGAAGACGAGCATCGCGACGGCGCCGAGCAGCGCGATCGTGTCGTTGGTCGTCAGGAGCAGCACGACCGGGATGATGATCTCGACCGTCGTACCGCCCACGTGCGCCATGAACCACGCCAGCCGGCTGGGGCGGATGTCGTCGGGGGCGTTGCGGTAGTGCAGCCGCTTGACGACGTCGAGCTGGCCCGGGCTGTTGGACACCATCGGCGGGACGACGTTGATGAAGTGCTCGCCGAGCTTGGAGACGCCGGCGCCGATCCAGACCACGCAGATGATGATCTTGAACGCGACGACCAGGTTGACGAAGTCGGCCGCCGAGGCGCCGTCGGCGAGCACGATCGCGCCGAAGGTCGCGGAGAACAGCATGACCGGGAGGTACTGCTCCGAGCGTGCCGCCAGGAAGACGACCTTGTCGCGCAGGCCCATCAGCGGCATCGTCACCAGGATCGGGACGAACGCGAGCGGAGGGACGAGCTCCTGCGGGCCGGTGCCCGCGGGCAGCAGCGGCACCGGGTCGGCGTGCACGAGGAGGGGGTAGCAGAGGCTGGCCAGCACGGCGACGTACAGCAGGACGTCGGCGATCGTCCGCTCGTCGCCCCCGGTCAGCGGGACGTGCCGCCCCCAGGGGGCCATCCGGATCGTCCCCGGCCGCAGCCAGTAGCGGATGTTGCCGAGCATCGGGACGAAGTGCCCGCACAGCGGGCCGAACGCGCCGCCGAGCCCGATCACCTCGAGCAGCATCAGCCAGATCGCGAGCTTCTGGTAGACGACGACGTTGTCGAACCACGTGCCCGGGTCGGTGAACGCGACGTGGTCGGTCGTCGCCGACGTGATGGCCAGGCCCACCGCGAAGTAGAGGCCCAGCATCTTGAGGATGTAGACGACGTGCAGCATCCGGGGCGTGTTGAAGCCCGCGGTCACCCAGTTGGTGCTGAGCACCCGGATCCGCTCCCGGAGGGGGAGCACGAGGAACTCGGCCGGCGGCATCGGCTCCGGTGCGGGCTTGAGGAATCCCATGTCACGCTCCTGCGACTCGGGCCCGCAGCGCGGGCTTGTCGATCTTCCCGACGGGGTTCTTGGGGAGCACGTCGAGCACGTGCACGGCGACGGGGACCTTGATCTTGGTCAGCTCCTCGCGGCACCGCGCGAGAAGCGCGTCGACGTCGATCTCGGCGCCCGGGCGGGCGGAGACGAAGGCGGCCGGCACCTCGCCGTACAGAGGGTCGGGGGCGCCGACGACGGCGGCCTCCAGGACGCCCGCCCCGCCGTGCAGGACGTTCTCGATCTCCTTGGGGTAGATGTTCTCGCCGCCGCGGATGATCATGTCCTTGATCCGGTCGACGATGCGCAGGTAGCCGTCGTCGTCGAGGATCCCGACGTCGCCGGTGTGGAGCCATCCGTCGCCGAGCGCCTCGGCCGTGGCCTCGGGACGGCGAAGGTAGCCGCGCATCACGTTGTCGCCCTTGACGACGACCTCGCCGCGCTCGCCGGCGCCGAGCAGCGTGCCGTCGGGCGCCATGATCGCGACGACCTGGCCCGGCAGCGCGGGACCGACGGTGCCCGGCTTGCGGACGCCGTCGACGGGATTGCAGGTCGACGCGCAGGTGCCCTCGGAGAGGCCGTAGCCCTCGACGAGGGGGAAGCCGAACCTCTCCTCGGCGGCCGCGAACAGCTCGGGCGGCGCGGGGGCCGCGCCGCAGATCGCGAACCGCACCGAGCTCACGTCGGCGGTGACCTCGGCAGGCAGCGCGACGAGGTGGCTGTAGATCGTCGGCACCGCCGAGAAGTACGTCGGCCGGTACCGCTCGATCGCACCGAGGAAATCCACGGGGTGGAAGCGCTGCAGCACGGTCAGCTGCGCGCCCACCGAGATCGGGGTCAGGAAGCTGACGCAGATCGCGTTGACGTGGAAGAGCGGGAGGACGAGCAGGCAGTGGTCGTCCGGGCCGGCCTGGATGCCCTCGCGCATGCTCGCGATCATCGCCGCGAGGTTGGCGTGGTCGAGCATGACGCCCTTCGGCCGGCCGGTGGAGCCGCTCGTGTAGACGAGCAGCGCGAGGTCGCCCGGCGCCGTCTCGGCCGGCGGCAGCGTGCCCGCAGGCGTGGTGGGCAGCTCGGCCACGTTGTCGGCGTCGATCACGAGGACGGCGCCCGCGTCGCTGATCTGGTGGCCCGACTCGGCGGCGGTGAACGTGGGGTTGACCGGCGTCGCGGCCGCGCCGAGGCGCCAGGCGGCCATGATCGCGACGAGCAGCTCGACCTGGTTGGGGAGCATCACCGCGACCACCGACCCGCGGCCCACGCCCCGGGCGGCGAGGTGCTCGGCCGCGGCCTCGACGCGGGCGCCGAACGCGCGGTAGTCGAGCTCGGTCCGCTCGTCGCGGACGCACGGGCGCTCGTCGTACGACGAGGGACGGTGCCAGGGCAGGTAGGTCAGCGTCATGCTGGGACGGTAGGACTCCGCCGGGCCGGTGTTCTTGGTGCGCGGAACCAAAGCCGGTCGCCGGAATCGGGACGCCGGGGCCAAGGCGGGTCGCCGTCCCGCTCTGGCATCCTGGCGTGACCGCCGTCACCGTTGGTCTCGGGGGCCAACGACGAAGGGGGACGCACCGTGCCGGACCCGGAGAGCGAGCTGCAGGGCGTCGCGGCGCTCCTGGCCGAGCGCCGGGTCGAGCTGACCGCGTTCCTCGTGCGCGAGTTCGGCGAGCGGATCCCCGAGCTGCCCCGCGACCCGGTCCTCGTCGACCTGCTCAACGGCAGCGCCGGCTCCAACCTCGAGACGCTCGCGCACCTGCTGCGCGGGCACGTCCCGGTCACCGACATCCAGGCCCCGGCCGCGGCGGTCGAGTACGCCCGCCGGCTCGCCCAGCGCGGGACGTCGCCGAGCGCGCTGCTGCGGGCGTACCGGCTCGGGCAGCAGCTCATCCTGCGCTGGGCCTACGAGGAGATCGAGCGCCGGGTGCCGGACCCGCTGCTGGCGCTGCAGACGAGCCGGCTGCTCACCGACACCTCCTTCGTGTACGTCGACGCGGTCTCCGAGGAGGTGATGGGCGCCTACCAGTCCGAGCGCGAGCGCTGGCTGACCAACCGCAGCGCCGTCCAGCGCGAGACCGTGGACGCGCTCCTGCGCGACGACCGGCTCGACCTCGCCGCTACCGAGGCCGCCCTCGGCTACCGCCTGCGCCAGCACCACCTCGGGCTCGTCCTGTGGACGGCGCCCGGGGCCGGTGACCTCGCCGCCGTCGAGCGGACCGTCGGCCGGATCGCCGAGCAGCTGGGGGCCGGCGGCCACCCGCTGTTCGTCCCGCGCGACCGCGAGACCGCCTGGGCGTGGGTGCCCATCGGGCGCACCGCGGACGCCGACCTGGGGGTGGTCGGGACCGTCGTCGCCGGGTGCGACCCCGCCGTCTCGGTCGCCGTCGGCTCGCCCGGGGCCGGCGAGCCCGGCTTCCGGACCACCCACCTCGGCGCGGCCGCCGCCCACGAGGTGGCCCAGCTCGGCCAGCACCCCGCCGGTCACGTCATCGCGTACGACGACCCGACCGTGCGCGCCGCCGCCCTCCTCGCGCGCGACCTGCCGACCACTCGCCGGATGGTCCGCGGCACCCTCGGCGACCTCGCCGACGACTCCGAGGGCGCCGCCCGGCTGCGCGAGACGCTGCTCGCCTTCGTCGAGGAGCGGGAGAGCTATGTCGCCACCGCGGCCCGCGTGCACCTGCACAAGAACACCGTGAAGTACCGGGTCGACCGCGCGGTCGAGGCCCGCGGCAAGCCGCTGGGGGAGGACCGGCTCGACCTCGAGCTCGCCCTCATCGCCTGCCGCTGGCTCGGCCCCGAGGTGCTGGCCCGCGGTTGACCCGTCGTACCGGACGAAATGGCTGCGAAACGGCCTGATTCACGACCATTTTGTCCGGTACGACGGGGGCGGAGCGCAAGAACGGTCAAGCGGTGGCGGGGGTGGAGCGACGAGACTGGGCCCATGACCGGCCGTGACCGCCTCCGCGAGCTCCTCGACGCGGTGCTCGACGAGGACAACCGCACGCTGGAGCAGATGGCGGACGGCGCCTACGCGTCGCCGTACCACTTCAGCCGGGTGCTCTCCCGCGACACCGGCGAGGCGCCGGTCGCGATGCGGCGCCGGGTGATGCTGGAGCGCGCGGCCTGGCGGCTGCGCCGGGGGAGCAGCGTCACGGATGCCGCCTGGGAGGCGGGGTACGAGTCGGTGGAGGGCTTCAGCCGCGCCTTCACCCGGGCCTACGGGCACCCGCCGAGCAGCGCCGTCGAGGGCGGGGGCAGCACCTGGCTGCCGGCCGGCAACGGCATCCACTTCCACCCGCCCACGAGCCTGTGGGTGCACAGCACGGAGCAGACCATGAACCCGCTGACCGACCAGCTCGTCCGGCACGACCTCGACGACACCCGGGTGCTCGTCGAGCTCGCCAAGGGGCTGAGCGACGACGAGTTCCGCAGGGTGCGGCTCGCGGGCCACGAGGTGAGCTCGTGGGAGGGCCCCGAGGAGTCGATCGCCGCGGTGCTCGAGCACCACGTCGGCACCAAGGAGGTCTGGCTCGCCGCGATCGAGGGCGCCGACCTGCCCGCGCGTCCCGACGGCGCGACCGCCGCCGACCTGCTCGACCGCCACGACGTCGTCGCGGCCCGCTGGCTGGCGTTCGTCCGCGAGGTCGAGAGCCGCGGCGGCTGGGACGACCGGCTCGTCGACGCGCTGTGCGAGCCGCCGGAGAGCTTCCAGCTCGGCAGCGTCGTCGCGCACGTCCTGACCTACGCCGCCCACCGGCGGCAGCTCGCCCGTCACCTGCTGCGCAGCGCAGGAGTCGAGACCGACGACGGCGATCCGATCATGTGGCTGCGCGCCGAGAGGGGAGAGCACGCATGACCCGCGTCGTCTACTACACCGCCACCACCCTGGACGGCTTCCTCGCCGACCCGGACGACTCGCTCGACTGGCTGATGCGCCAGGACCTCGACGAGCACGGAGCCCAGAACTACGGGGAGTTCATCACCACGGTCGGGTCGCTGGTGATGGGCTCCACGACGTACGAGTGGGTGCTGGCGAACATCGCCCGCAACGGCGAGCCGTGGTACTACAGCCAGCCCACCTGGGTGATGACCTCGCGCGAGCTGCCGACGCCCGACGGCGCCGACGTGCGGTTCGCGAAGGGCGACATCACGGCGCTGCTCGACGACCTGCGCGCCGCAGCCGACGGCAAGGACGTGTGGGTGGTCGGCGGTGGCGACCTGGCCGGTCAGCTGGCCGACGCCGGTCAGCTCGACGAGGTGATCGTGTCGGTGGCGCCGGTGGTCCTCGGCGCCGGCCGCCCACTGCTGCCGCGCCGTCTCGACCTGCGACTGGTCGAGACGGCCCGCAACGGCGCCTTCGTCACCGCGCGCTACGAGGTCGACGGACCGCTGAAGGAGGACCGGCCTACCCTGGACGGGTGAGTGCCGAGGCCTGGACCGAGATCGCCGACGACGCCGCGCTGGCGGCCCTCCTGGGCGAGCCGACGGTCGCCGCCCGCAACAAGGAGCGGGCGGCGCTGACCGACGTCGACCGCGACTGGCTCGCGTCCTCGCCCTTCTGCATGCTCGGCACGGCCGACGCGCAGGGCCGCTGCGACGTCTCGCCGAAGGGCGACCCGGCCGGCCGGCTGGTCCACGTCATCGACGACACGACGATCGCGATCGCCGAGCGGCCGGGCAACCGGCGGGCCGACGGCTACCGCAACATCCTGGCCAACCCGCAGGTCGGGCTGAACTTCCTCATCCCGGGCCGCGGCGACACGCTGCGGATCAACGGCCGGGCCCGACTGGTGAGCGACGCGCCGTTCTTCGACGACATGGTGGTCAAGGGCCACCGCCCGCTGCTCGTCGTGGTCGTCGAGATCGAGACGATCTTCTTCCACTGCGCGAAGGCGTTCCTGCGCTCGCAGCTGTGGCGCCCCGAGACCTGGGAGCCCGAGTCCCGGGTGCCCCGCCGCGCCGTCCTGTCGCACCGGCTGGAGCGCCCGGACACCCCGCTCGAGGAGCTCGACGACTACTACGGCGCCCGCTACGAGCAGGGCCTGTACGGCACGCCGCCGGCGTCCTAGCCGGTCCGCCTAGCGCGAGCCGGCGTCGAGGAAGGCGACGAGCGCCGGCTCCGGGTCGGCCGTCGTGGTCACGTTCGCCAGCGCGACGACGCCCAGGAGGAGCGCCGCGCTGAAGGCGACGACCGCCATCGGCCGGCCGCGGCGGCGCCAGGCCCGCACGCCCATGACGGCCAGGACGATCGTGGTGCCGCCGGCGAGGACCGCCACCACCGCGTGGTAGACGGCGAAGTCGTGCACCAGGCCGTCGAACGCGTCCGTCCCGCGGGCGTCGGCGGCGGCGGACACGGCGTCCGCCGGCAGCATCGAGAGCAGCGAGGAGACCGGGGCGACGGCGCCCTGCAGGTTGGCGATCACGAGCACCACGGCGAGCGCGGTCAGCAGCAGGAGGCCCGCCGTCAGGACCGGGGGACGACGGCGCCCGCGGCGCAGCGCCGTCACCAGGACGGCGAGCAGCAGCGCCGCCGCGACCGCCTTGACCAGGTGGAAGGTGGCCCAGTAGTCGGCCGAGCGGCCCAGCGCGTGGCTCACGGCGCCGTCCCCGAGGCGCCAGTGCTCGGCGAAGGCGGCGGGCAGCCCGTCGCGCAGGGCGCCGACGCCGGAGTAGTCGCCGACGACGAGGGTGGCGAGCAGGCTCGGGGCGACGAGGACGGCGGCGACGAGGGCCGCGCCGAGGACGGTCAGCTGGCGTGAGGAGGTCATGCTCCGACGCTAGGAAAGCGGGTCCCCTGCCCGCGTCGGCCCACGGACTGATCCCCGCGGTCAGGCCGTCCGACCGCGGTCGCACGCGCTCGCCGGGCGGTGGGGGTTCGCAAAGTGGCAGGAGAAGTCACGTAAGGTGACCGGGTCTTCCGTTGTCACCCAGATTGTGCTTTCCATGAGACTCGGCTTCCTCACCTGCACGCTCCTGTCGACGGTGCTGGGCGTCAGCCTGCTCCCCGGCGTGGCTCTCTCCGATGCCTCCGCGGCACCGGCACCGGTCGTCGTACCGGCGTCCGTCGCCGAGGCGCCCCCGCTCGCCGAGGCGCCCGTGGCGCCCGCCGCGCGCAAGAAGGCCGACTCGTACCGGCCCAACCCGGGCCTGCGGTTCAACGAGCCCTACAACCGCGGTGGCAAGAAGGCGAACACGATCCGGCGCCACATCCTGCGCAGCATCGACAGCACCCGCAAGGGTGACGTCATCCAGATGGCCGCGTGGAACATCCGCGGCCGCTCGTGGATGAAGTCGCTGATCCGCGCGCACAAGCGCGGCGTCGCCGTCCAGGTGATCATGGACAAGGTCAACTGGGGCCCGGGCCACCCGAACCCCGAGGCGGCTGCGGTCGCGAAGGTGCTCAAGGGCAAGGAGAACCGCCCGGTCCAGAGCTGGCTGAAGAGGTGCTCCAGCTCGTGCCGGGGCAAGCGCGGCATCCCGCACTCGAAGTTCTACCTGTTCAGCCGGGTCAACGACCGCAGCTACGTGACGATGTTCGGCTCGAACAACGCCACCAACGTCGCGGCCGAGGACCAGTGGAACGACCTCTACACCTGGGTCAACAACAAGAAGATCTACACGACCTTCCAGAACGTCTTCAACCAGATGAAGCTCGACCGGAACCAGGGCAGCCGGGCGTTCGTCCGGGCCCGGTTCAGCCCGACGCAGCTGGTCGACTTCTACCCCTACAAGGGCGCGATCCCGACCAAGGTCGGCGACCCCGACATGGCGCGGCTCAACCGGATCTCCTGCCGCGGCGCGACCGGCGGCGCGGGCTTCAAGGGCCGCACCAAGATCCGGATCATGCAGACCGCCATCCACGGCGAGCGCGGCAAGAAGCTCGCCCGCAAGCTGGTCTACCTCCGCAAGGCCGGCTGCGACATCCGCGTCGTCTACGCCCTCATGGGTGGCGACGTGCACAAGATCCTGACCCGCGGCAAGGTCGCCAAGCTGCAGCTCGCCTACGACCGCGACCGCAACGGCGTCTACGACATCTACCTGCACCTCAAGTCGCTCGCGATCAGCGGCGTGTACGAGGGCCGGACCAACGCGCGGGTGACCTACAACGGCAGCGCCAACTGGAGCTCCGTGCCGCTGGCCAGCGACGACGTCGTGGGCGAGTTCCGCGACATCTCGATGACCAAGGCCTACATCGACTGGACCGACTTCCTCTTCAAGCACCGCCCGAAGCGCTGGGGCCCGGTCAACCTCGCCCCGGTGAAGTCGTCGGTCGTCGAGGGCCGGATCATGCCGGTCGACCCGTACTCGTTCATGAAGGAGCAGGGTCTCTGAGCGACGGGGGAGCACCCCCTACGCTGGAGGCGTGTACCCCTTCCTCAAGGGCCACGGGACCGAGAACGACTTCGTCCTGCTGCCCGACCCCGACGGCACCGTCCACGGCGCGCTGACCCCCGAGCGGGTCCGCGCGCTGTGCGACCGGCGCGCGGGGATCGGGGCCGACGGCGTGCTGCGGGTCGTCCGCACCGCCGCGATCGGCGCCGACGGGGCAGGCCAGGACGCCGAGTGGTTCATGGACTACCGCAACGCCGACGGCTCGGTCTCCGAGATGTGCGGCAACGGGGTGCGGGTCTTCGGCCGGCACCTCGCCGAGCAGGGGCTGGCCGACCCGTCCGCGCCGGTGCCCGTCGCGACCCGGGCCGGGGTCAAGGTGCTGACCTTCGCCGGCGGTGCGGCCGACGGTGAGATCACCGTCGACATGGGCCGGCCCGCCGTCCTCGGTGACACGAAGGTCGCCGTCGGCGAGCGGACCTGGCCCGCGCTGCACGTCGACATGGGCAACCCCCACGCGGTCGCCTTCGTCGACGACCTCGCCGAGGCCGGCCCGCTGCTCGACGCGCCCACCCACGACCCGGCGGTCTACCCGGCGGGCGTCAACGTCGAGTTCGTCGTACGACGGGGGGCGGGCCACGTCGCGATGCGGGTCCACGAGCGCGGCTCGGGCGAGACCCGCTCCTGCGGCACCGGCGCGTGCGCGGTGATGGTCGCGACCGCGCTGGCCGACGACGCCCCGCGCGGCACGACGTACCGCGTCGACCTGCCGGGCGGCACGCTGCGGATCAGCTGGACCGCCGACGACCGGATCCTGATGACCGGTCCCGCCGTCGTCGTGGCCGCGGGCACCACCGCGCTCTGAGCCGCGCACGTCTCTGACAGTGACACCGACGGTGTCAGGGTGACGGGCTCCGCCCTATGCTCCGCACCATGGAACTCACCGGATCCTCTGCCATCGTCACCGGCGCCTCCTCGGGCATCGGCGCCGCCGTGGCCCGCCAGCTCGCCGCCCAGGGTGCGACCGTCGTCGTCGCCGACCTCCAGGCCGACAAGGGCGAGGCCCTCGCCGCCGAGATCAAGGGCGTCTTCGCCCAGGTCGACGTCACCAGCACCGAGCAGATCGCCGGCGCGGTCAAGGCCGCTGCCGAGATCGCGCCGCTGCGCGCCGTCGTCAACTCCGCCGGCATCGGCTGGGCCCAGCGCACCATCGGCCGCGACGGCCAGCTGGAGTCGGCCCACTCGCTCGAGGCGTTCACCAAGGTCGTCGCGATCAACCTGATCGGCACCTTCGACATGGTCCGCCAGGCCGCCACCGTGATGAGCCAGAACGAGCCCGACGCCGACGGCTGCCGCGGTGCCATCGTCAACCTGGCGAGCGTCGCCGCCTTCGACGGCCAGATCGGTCAGGCGTCGTACTCGGCCTCGAAGGGCGGCGTCGTCGGCATGACCCTGCCCGTCGCCCGCGACCTGGCCGCCGCCGGCATCCGGCTCAACACCGTGGCCCCCGGCCTGATCGACACCCCGATCTACGGCGAGGGCGAGGCGGCCGAGGCGTTCAAGGCCAAGCTCGGCGAGAGCGTGCTCTTCCCCAAGCGCCTCGGTGTGCCGGCCGAGCTGGCCAGCATGGTCATCGAGTGCCTCACCAACTCCTACATGAACGGCGAGGTCGTCCGCGTCGACGGCGGCATCCGGATGCCCCCGAAGTAGTCCGGACCCTGCTCCGCCCGGGGCGGGGTGCGCGCGGCCGGTCTGGCCGCCGACGCACCCCGCACCGAGCGGACATCGACGGCGCGCTCGGCGCGCAGATCCAGCTCAGCCTTCGCACCACATGGCGCTGTAGGCGCCCTTGGTCGAGCGCCGCTCCGAGACCCGGCCGTCGACCGTGATCGTGCAGGTGACCGGCTGGTCGACCCGCCCCTGCTGGGCGAAGACCACCGCGTAGTCCGGGTTGCCGTAGACCGTGGTGGACAGGGTCCAGGTGCCGCCGCGCACGATCGCGGTGCCCTCGTGGTTCTCGACGCTGGTCGGGATGATCCAGGCGACCTGGCCGAGTTGGCCGGCGGTGGACATCCGGATCGTCAGCCGGTGCTTGGGCAGCTGCGAGTAGTCGCCGGAGCCCTGCAGTCCCGGCGGTACGCCGAGCCCGGACGTGTGGCCGCCGAAGAGGCCGGCCCCGTCGGCACCGCCCGTCGCCGTCGGGTCGACGGTCGAGCCCTTCGGCCGCTTCGTCGGCGTGGCCGCGTCGGTGGGGGACGACGAGTCGTCGGCCCTCGGGGTCGAGTCGATGGCGCGGTCGGAGGGACCAGGCCTCAGGAAGAGGAAGCTGGCGACGATGACGATGACGGAGGCGACGGCGATCAACGCGAACGTCCTGCTCTCGCCCCCCGGCCGTAGAGCACGCACGACACCCCCAACGAGCCAACCGCCCGAAGCGCTATGGGTGGGTGCGGTGTGGGCCGTCCCACGTCGTCCGTCCGGTGTTCACCGACACGCCGCGCGGTGCTCGGGGCGGCGTCGACGGCGGCCGGTTCGCTGCGGTGCGTGACGCTCCTCTGGGACGACCGGAACCGCCTCGGCGAGCTCCGGGTGGGCCGCCGCACCACCATCGTCGCGGGGCTCTCCGGCGCCTCCGTCCCCGCCCTCGGCCTGCTCGGCCGGTCGCCGGCCTTCGTCGAGCGCCGGGTCGACCTGACCGGTGGGGTGCGCAGCGGTGAGGTCGGGACGACGTCCGCGGTGCTCTGGTCGCGCGGGGTCGCACCCAGCCGGATGATGGTCCGGCTGCACAGCAACGGCCGGCTGCGCCGCACTGTCCGCGGCCCGTGGACCGACCCGCGGTCCGATCTCACTGCGCGGGTGCACCTGACCGGGCTCGCGCCCGGCCGGGAGTACGCCGCCGAGGTGTGGTTCGAGACGCCGGAGGGGGAGCGCAGCGCGCCGGAGCGGCTGACCTTCGCGACGGCGCCGATCCACGCGGCAGCGCAGACGATCGTGTGGTCGGGGGACACCTGCGGGCAGGGCTGGGGGATCGACCGCGGGCGGGGTGGGGTGACGACGTACCGGACGATGCTGGACCTGCGCCCCGACCTGTTCGTCCACGTCGGCGACACGATCTACGCCGACGAGCCGATGACCGGGTCGGTGCTGCTGCCGGAGAACGGCACCACCTGGCAGAACGACCTCACCGAGGAGGTGCTCACCGTCGCCGAGACGCTCGACCAGTTCCGCGGGCGGCACCGCTACCTCCTGCGCGACGACAACGTGCGTGCCTTCCACGCGGCCGTGCCGACCGCCGTCCAGTGGGACGACCACGAGACCTGCAACAACTGGTGGCCCGGCGAGATCATCGACGACGAGGCCTACACCGAGCGCCGGGCCGACGTCCTGGCGGTGCGGGGGCGGCGGGCCTGGCAGGAGTACCAGCCGGTGCCGGTACGACGGCTGGTGCCGGCCGACGGCGACGGCTTCGTCGCGACCCGCCTCTACCGGCGGATCCCCCGCGGGCAGCACCTCGACCTGTTCCTGCTCGACATGCGCAGCTGGCGCGGGCCGAACCCGGACCACGACCCGGCCGTCGTCCGGGACCGGGTGACGGCGGGCCTGCTCGGTCGCGAGCAGGAGGCCTGGCTCGTCGACGGCCTGCGCCGCTCGCGCGCCACCTGGAAGGTGATCTCGATCGACCAGCCGCTGTCGGCGCCGGCCAGCCGGCTCCAGGACCTCGACGGCGTCTCGAACGGCGACGGCGGCCCGCCGCTCGGGCGCGAGAACGAGATCGGCCGGGTGCTCGCGGCGATCAAGCGGCACCGGATCCGCAATGTCGTCTGGGTGACCGCCGACGTCCACTACACGGCGGCCTACCACTACCACCCGGAGCGCGCGTCGTTCACCGACTTCGACCCGTTCTGGGAGTTCGTCTCGGGGCCGCTGCACTGCTCGCCGTTCACGCCGAAGGACGACCGGCTCGACGCCACCTTCGGCCCGCGGGCGGTCTTCTCGCACGGCAAGGAGGAGGACCTCGCGGTGATGATCGCGCCGCGGCCCGACAACCAGCACATCGGGAGCCTCGCCATCGCCGCCTCGGGCGAGCTCACCGTCACCCTGCACGACGGCGCGGGCGACGCGCTCTGGCGCCGCACCCTCGAGCCGGACCCGGTCAGCCCGGTGCGCGCCGGGACTTGAACCGCAGCGACTCGAGGTGCTCGGCGGGCTGGCGGGGCTGGCCGTTCTCGAGGTCGTAGCGAGCCCGCGCGACGGCCGAGGCGGTGACCCGCCCCCGGTCGTCGGCGTACGCCGCGAGGGAGTGGGTGCGCGCGAGCCGCGGCCCGACGGCGTTCTCGGTGAGCCCGGCCTGGGCGCCCGCCGCGCGCAGCGAGGCCTGGCCGTGGAGCACGGCAGTCGCCATCGCCTCGTCGATGAGCTGGGTGAGCCGGTCGGACGCCTCGCGCAGGTGGGGCAGCGCCAGGGCGGGGTCCTTCCCCTCGGCCTCGTCGAGGGCCTGCCGGATCTGGGCGAGCACCCCGACCGAGGGCACCACCGGCACCCGGGTGGGGCGGTCCCCGCGGCGCGGGACGCTCGGGTCGGTCATCCTCCGATGGTGCCGCAGAAAGTGCGGATCCGCAAAGGCTGCGGCGCCCGCGCGGGTGGCCGGGCCGGTGGTCCGGACGACCATGGCCCATAAACGGGAAGCATCGTGCCGACGGCGTCGTTACCCTGGAGACGCTTATGACGAACCATGCTGAAGACTTCTCCCTCGCCGCCGCGCTGCGCGCCACCGAGGGCTGGGACGACCCCGACGACCTGACCGACCCGACCGACCTGACCGACGCCGACGATGCTGCCGAGGACGACGGCTGGGAGTCCGGCTACGCCGACGCCGACCCCGAGGACGGCGACGACCCGACCACCGGCGACCTCGACCTGGTCGAGCGCCACGAGCTGCGCCGGGTCGCCGGCCTGCGCACCGAGCTCGAGGACATCACCGAGGTCGAGTACCGCCAGCTCCGCCTCGAGCGCGTCGTGCTCGTCGGCGTCTGGACCGAGGGCACCGTCGCCGACGTCGAGAACGCGATGGCCGAGCTCGCGCTGCTCGCCGAGACCGCCGGCTCCGAGGTGCTCGACGCGATCTACCAGCGCCGCCAGTCGCCCGACCCCGCGACCTACATCGGGCGCGGCAAGGTCGAGGGCCTGCGCGAGATCGTGCAGGCCACCGGCGCCGACACCGTCATCTGCGACGGTGAGCTCGCGCCGAGCCAGCTGCGCAACCTCGAGGACAAGGTCAAGGTCAAGGTCGTCGACCGGACCGCGCTGATCCTCGACATCTTCGCCCAGCACGCGAAGTCCAAGGAGGGCCAGGCGCAGGTCGAGCTGGCCCAGCTGAGCTACATGAAGCAGCGGCTGCGCGGCTGGGGTGGCAACCTCTCCCGCCAGGCCGGTGGCCGGGTCGGCGCCGACGGCGGCGGCATCGGCGGCCGTGGTCCCGGTGAGACCAAGATCGAGACCGACCGGCGCCGGATCAACGACAAGATCGCCAAGCTGCGCCGCGAGCTCAAGGCGATGAAGGGGACCCGCGACACCAAGCGCCAGGAGCGCCGTCGCAACGAGATCCCCTCGGTGGCGATCGCCGGCTACACCAACGCCGGCAAGTCCTCGCTGCTCAACCGGCTCACCGGCGCGGGCGTGCTCGTCGAGGACGCGCTGTTCGCGACCCTCGACCCGACCACGCGTCGTACGACGACCGGCGACGGTCGCGTCTACACGATGAGCGACACGGTCGGCTTCGTCCGGCACCTGCCGCACCAGCTCGTCGAGGCCTTCCGCTCGACGCTCGAGGAGGTCGCCGACGCCGACCTCATCGTGCACGTCGTCGACGGCTCGCACCCGGACCCCGAGGGTCAGCTGAGCGCGGTCCGCGAGGTGCTCGCCGACATCGAGGCCGGCCAGGTCCCCGAGCTCGTGATCATCAACAAGGTCGACGCCGCCGACCCGCTGGTCGTCGACCGGCTGCTGCGCCGCGAGCCGCACTCGGTCGCCGTCTCGGCCCGCACGGGCGAGGGCATCGCCGCCGCGATCGCCGCGATCGAGGCCGACCTCCCGCGCCCGCAGGTGGAGTTCACCGCGCTCGTGCCCTACGCGCGCGGCGACCTCATCGACCGCATCCACAAGGACGGCGAGATCGGCTCCCTCGAGCACACCGCCGACGGCACCCGGGTCACCGGCCGTGCCACCGAGGCGCTCGCCGGTGAGCTCGCCGTCTACGCCGTCTGACCCGCGGCCCCCGTCGTACCGGACGATTTGGTTGCGATTTCGCCGTTTCGCCGACAATTCTGTCCGGTACGACGGATGATCCCGGCGTGACTCGGCACCGGCTTCTCCTGGCGACGGTCGTGGTGGTCCTCACCGCGGCCGTCAGCACGACGCTCTGGGCGCGCGCCGGCGCCCGCCCGGACCACTGCGCGGGGGTGGCCGAGCGCGCCCACGCGCGGGCCGGGCTGGTCACCGGCAGCGGGCCCGAGGTGCTCGTGGTCGGCGACTCGTACTCGGTCGGCGCCGGGCTGCGGACCGACCAGTCGTGGCCGGTCCGGCTGCCCGGGCGGGTTCGCGTGGACGGCTTCTCGGGCAGCGGGTTCAGTGCCGGCGCGAGCGGGTGCGGCGACGTCTCGTACGCCCGCCGGGTGCCGTCCGCGCTGCGTCCCGGCACCGCGCTCGTCGTGGTCGAGGGCGGGCTCAACGACTACGACCAGCCGGTCGCCGCGCTCGCCGCCGGCTTCGACCGGCTGATGGCCGCGCTCGCCGGGCACCGGGTGCTCGTCGTCGGCCCGCCGCCGGCGCCGGAGCGCCCCGCAGGCACGGTGGCCACGGTGGACGCCGTGCTGGCCCGGCTCGCGGCGGCCCACGGGACGCCGTACCTGTCGATGACGGGCGTCGAGCTGACCTACCAGCGCGACCGGCTGCACCCCGACGCGGCCGGCCAGCGGGTGTTCGGCGACGTCGTCGCGGAGCGGGTCCGCACGCTCGTCACACCCGGCAGCCGCCCGCGTCCGTGACCGCGCGGGCCTCCGCGACGGCCCGGGCGACGACCTGCTCGGCGAGCGGCGAGAGCGTGCCGCGGGTGAGCGCGTAGATCCGCCGCGGCGGCAGCGCCGGCGTCAGCGGGTGCAGCGTGACGCCCCGCGGGCGCTCGGGCCAGCCGAGCGAGAGCACCGGCATCACGGCGCAGCCCAGCCCGGCCCGGACCATCGACGTCACCGCCTGGTTGTCCGCCGTGCGGAAGACGACCTGGGGGACGACGCCGCGCGCCGCGAGGTGCGCCTCGACCTCGCGCTGGTCGCAGATCGGCGGCAGCGCGACCATCGCCGCGCCGTGCAGCCGGTCGAGCGGCACCGGGCCGTCGGCGTACGCACCGGGCGGCGCGACGAGCACGTGCTCGTCCTCCAGCAGCAGCGTCGTGTCGGTCTCGCCGGTGCCCGGCCGGTCGAAGAAGAGGACGTCGAGCTCACCCAGGGCGGGCTCGTCCGCCTCGTCCTCGACGAGCCGGATGTCGCAGCCGGGATGAGCCGCGCGGAGCTGCTGGACCACCGCGGGGAGCAGCACGTTGGTCACCGTCTGGAACGTGCCGACGTCGACCCGTCCCGCGCCGGCCCGGAACCGGAGCACGGTCTCCTCGGCCTCGCGGACGAGCCCCAGGACGTCGTGCGCCGCGGACAGCACGAGCCGGCCGAGCGGGGTGAGCCGGACCGGTCGCGGCCCGCCGGGCCGGTCGAAGACGGCGCCGCCGACGGCCCGCTCCAGGCCGGCGACCTGCTGGCTCAGCGTCGACTGGGAGTAGCCGAGACGGTCGGCGGCGCGGGCGAAGGTGCCCTCGGCGGCGATCGCCTCGAGCGCGCGGAGGTGGCGCAGCTCGTACATCCGATGATCGTAACGGCCGATCGACTTCATCGGAAACGATCGCTTTTCACGATGTCCGAGCCGTCCTAGCGTCGTCGTCATGAGCCACGACCACCCCTACGCCGTCCACGGCATCACGCTGCACGCCGAGACCTTCGGCGACCCGGCCGACCCGGCCGTCCTGCTCATCCACGGCGCGTGCGCCTCGATGCTCTGGTGGGAGGAGGAGCTGTGCCGGCGGATCGCGGCTGCCGGCCGGTACGTCATCCGCTACGACCAGCGCGACACCGGCCGCTCGTCGAGCTTCCCGGTGGGGGAGCCGGGCTACGGCCTGCGCGACCTGGCCGCCGACGCCGTCGGGTTGCTCGACGCGCTCGGCATCGACCGCGCCCACGTCGTCGGGCGGTCGATGTCCGGGGGCGTCGCGCTCGTCGTCGGCGTCGACCACCCGGAGCGGGTCCGCTCGCTGACCCTGGTCAGCACCACGACGGGCGAGCTGCCGATGGGCACGGTCGACGTCCCGGAGCAGGAGCCCGACCCGGCCGACCCCGGCGCCGTCGTCGACCACGTCGTCGCGCTCACCCGGGCGTACGCCGGCACCTCGCCGCACTTCGACGAGGACGTCACCCGGGCCCTGGTCACCGCGGACGTCGCCCGCACCCGCGACCTCGCCGCCACCCTCGGCAACCACTACGCGCTCGACTACGCCGGTCCGCGTGGCGGCGGCTGGGAGGCACTGCGGGTCCCGACGCTGGTGGTGCAGGGCGAGCTGGACCCGGTCTTCCCGCCGGCCCACGGAGAGGCGCTGCGCGACGCGATCCCCGGCGCCCGCCTCGTGGTGCTGGCGCAGTCGGGCCACGACGTGCTCGAGCCGGCCTGGGACCCCTTCGTCGCGGCCCTCGCCGAGCACACCTCATGAGCGCGCTCCGCTCGGCCGTGTGGGTGCCGCTGTTCGACGAGCTCGCCGAGCCGGCGGCCGTGGTCCGGCTGGCCGCCCTCGCGGAGGAGCACGGCTGGGACGGCTTCTTCGTCTGGGACCACGTGCGCTGGCGCGCGCCGGTCGCCGCGCTCGCCGACCCGTGGACCACGCTCGCCGCGGTCGCCGCGGCGACGACGACCCTCCGGATCGGTCCGATGGTGAGCGCGCTCCCGCGGCGGCGCCCCCAGGTCGTCGCCCGGCAGAGCGTCACGCTCGACCGGCTCAGCGCGGGCAGGCTGGTGATCGGCGCCGGGCTCGGCAGCGACCGGTTCGGTGAGGAGCTCTCCCGCTTCGGCGAGGAGATCGACGACCGGGCCCGGGCGGTGATGCTCGACGACGCCATTGCGATCCTGCGCACCGCGTGGTCCGGCGAGCCGGTGCGCCACACCAGCCCGTGGTGCACGATCGACGACGTCCGCTTCCTGCCGCGTCCGGTGCACGGCACCATCCCGCTCTGGACCGCGGGCTTCCCGGGGCGCCGGCGCCCGCTCGAGCGGGCCGCCCGGGCCGACGGCTTCGTCCCGGTCAACCTCGAGCACCCCGACGAGCTCGCCGCCGCCGTGGCGCGGATCTCCGGGCTGCGGGACGCGAGCGGCACCGGCGGGACGCCGTACGACGTCGCGGTGCCGCTGCCCGCCGACGCCGACCTGGCGGCCTTCGCGGCAGCCGGCGCGACGTGGTGGCTGACCGACGTCGACCCCCACAGCCTCATCTTCGACGAGGTCCGCGGGGTGATCCGGGACGGCCCGTTCCGGTGATCGCCGGCGACCTGTGGAGGGGCGCGCAAGCAGCGGGCGCGGACCATCTAGGGTTCTCCGGTGACCACTCGTGCCGCCGTGCAGACCCCGCCCGTCCGCGAGCTCCTCGCGTCCGCGGTCGCGGCCCTCGGCGGTCAGCAGCGCGACGGCCAGCTGGCGATGGCCGAGGCGGTCGCCGCGTCGTTCGCCGACAAGGAGCACCTGCTCGTCCAGGCCGGCACCGGCACCGGAAAGTCGCTCGGCTACCTCGTCCCGGCGCTGCTCCACGACCGGCGGGTCGTCATCGCCACGGCCACCCTCGCCCTCCAGCACCAGCTGGTCGAGCGTGACCTGCCCCGGCTGGTCAAGGCGGTCGGCACGACGCCGGGCGTCGACGCGTCGTACGCGGTGCTCAAGGGGCGCTCCAACTACGCCTGCCTGCACCGGGTCCGCGAGGGCGCCCCCGACGAGCAGGGCGAGCTGATCCAGGCCGAGGCGGCGCTCGGCGCCCTCGGCCGCAAGGTCCTCGCGCTGCGCGAGTGGGCCGAGCAGGCCTCCGAGAAGGGCCGCACCGGCGAGCGGGACGACGCCCCGCGCCACACCGACAAGGAGTGGCGCCAGGTCAGCGTCACCGCGCGCGAGTGCGTCGGCGCGAGCAAGTGCGCCTTCGGCGAGGAGTGCTTCGCCGAGCGCGCCAAGGAGAAGGCGCAGAAGTCGCACCTCATCGTCACCAACCACTCCCTGCTCGCGATCGACGCGATCGAGGGCATCCCGATGATCCCCGAGTACGACGCCGTGGTGATCGACGAGGCCCACGAGCTCGCCGCCCGGGTCACCCAGGCCGCCACCGACGAGCTGTGGGCCGCCGAGGTCGACCGGGCGGCCCGGCGCAGCATCCGCCACGTCGAGGGCACCGAGGGCGACGACCTCGCCGACGCCGCCGACGCTCTGCGCGCGGCGATCACCGACGCGCCCACCGGCCGCTTCGAGCGGGTTCCCGAGGACCTCGCCGACGCGCTGGCGCTGGTCCGCGACGCGGCGCGCGCCTGCCTGTCGGCGTACCCGAAGGCCGAGTCGGGCAGCGAGCCCGACGCCGCGCTCACCCAGGCCAAGGGCATGGTCCAGGAGGTGCTCACCACCGCCGAGCGGATGGCGGCCTTCTCCGAGGCCGACGTCCTGTGGCGCACCGAGGGCACCGACCGGATCCCGCCGATGCTCTGCGTCGCGCCGCTCCAGGTGTGGGGCCAGATGCGCGACCGGCTGCTCGCCGACAACACCGTCGTCCTCACCTCGGCGACGCTGATGCTCGGCGGCGACTTCGCGACCGTGGCCGGCTCGGTCGGGCTCAAGCCCTCCGAGCGGGTCGACGCCGCCGCACCCCGTGCCGACTGGCCCGAGGACGCCCAGCCCTGGCGGGGGATCGACGTCGGCAGCCCGTTCGACTACCCCCGGCAGGGCATCCTCTACCTCGCCCGGCACCTGCCGCCGCCGGGACGCGACGGCCTGGGCCCGGCCCAGCTCGACGCCATCACCGAGCTCATCGACGCCGCCGACGGCCGCACCCTCGGCCTCTTCTCCAGCCGCCGGGCGGCCGAGGCCGCGGCCGAGCACGTCCGCAAGGCGCTGCCGCACCTGACCACGCTGGCCCAGGGCGAGGCGCAGCTGCCCGAGCTGGCCCGGCAGTTCGTCGAGGACCCCTACACCTGCCTGTTCGGGACCCTCGGGCTGTGGCAGGGGCTCGACGTCCCGGGCGACACCTGCCAGCTCGTCATCATCGACCGGATCCCGTTCCCGCGCCCCGACGACCCGCTCATGAGCGCACGGCAGAAGGCGGCCGACAAGGCCGGCGGCAACGGCTTCATGCAGGTCGCCGCCACCCACGCCGCGCTGCTGCTCGCGCAGGGTGCGGGCCGGCTGATCCGGACCACCGAGGACCGCGGCGTGGTCGCCGTCCTCGATCCGAGGCTGGCGACCGCGCGCTACGGCTCGTTCCTCAAGGCGAGCCTGCCGCCCATGTGGACGACGACCGATCCGGCCGTCGTCCGGGCGGCGCTGACCCGCCTCGCCGAGGTCAGCGGATCACGCGAGCGCTGATCTTGGCGCTGCGCGCCTTGTTGCCGGCGTTGGCCAGGTTGATCTCGACCCACTGGACCTTGCGGCCGAACGGGTAGACCACCCGCTTGTCGCCGCGGGCGTTGATCTTGACCTTCTTGGTGACCGGCGCCTTGTTCTTCTGCTTGATCGTGACGATCGCGAACGCGCCGCTGGAGCGCGAGGCGAGGTTGACGTCGACCCGCAGCCGGCCAGCGCGCTGCAGCGCGCTCTTGTAGCGGACCGTGCGCGAGGCGAGCTTGCTGATGTCGGTGCGCGCCGAGACGCTGCGGCCCATGGTGAGCCGGTACGAGCGCCACAGCGGCGCCGCGCGGTAGGCCGAGCCCTCGGAGTAGTACGCCGCGGGACGGCGGTTCCACGCGCTGAACCAGCCGAACTGCTTGCGCAGGTCGGTGCGGCGCGCGGCGAGCGTGCGGTTGAGCGCCGCGCGCGCGTCGGTGGCGCCGGCCGCGCGGGACCAGATGTCGCGGATGATGACCGGCATCCCGCCCGAGGGGGCGGGGTAGCGCTCGCTGAGGAAGCGGAAGAAGATCCAGGCGCCGTACGCGCCGTTGGCGTTGGTCAGCGACTGCCCCGGACGGCCCAGCGGGCCGCTGCTGAGGAACTGGCGGTTGTCGTTGACGTTGTCGTAGAGCTCGTCCTCGGCCCAGGTCGCCGTCGCCTCCATCATCCAGCGCTCCTCGCCGATGTCGTAGGCGAACTGGACGGCGTGGAAGTACTCGTGCGCCGCGGTGACCTGCAGGTTCTCGGTCGGCGTGTGGGCCCGGCCGAACTCGGCGGGCGAGTAGTCGTTGTCGAGCACGCAGTAGGCCGGCGCGGTGCCGTGGCCGCGGACCTGGCGGTCGGTGGTGCAGTAGCCGTAGAGGCCGAACTTGCCCAGGTCGGCGAGGTAGACGTCGAAGGCGCCGTTGACGTTGCCGAGGCCGCCGCTGGTCATGCCGGCGGTGCCGTCGGGGAGCGGCTTGCGGTAGCCCGCCGCCTGGTAGCGGCCGGAGACGAACTGCATGACGTCGAGGACGTCGGCGGCCCAGGCGCCGCTCGCGGCGTTGACGCCGGAGGCGACGTAGTGGACGCAGATGCCGTTCTCGCAGATCGACGGTGCCTCGGCCACGTTGCCGTAGCAGGGCAGGCCCGAGCCGGACGTGCACTCGATGCCGCCGGCCGGGTCGTTCGGGTTGGGCCGGGCGAGCAGCCGGGCGGCGTCCTTCTTGAGGCCCTGGGGCAGGTCGTTGCGGGTCGTCGCCAGGTCGGCCAGCGCCAGGGTCAGGTCGTTGCCGTCGGTGACGGTGACCGGGCTGGCCGGGTCGAGGATGCCCTGGACGGTCTCCAGTGCGGCCTCCGCCTCGGCCTGCGGGTCGACCGGCGTGGCCGGGTCACCCGTGCTCGGCAGCGGGTCGGCGACCAGACCGGGCAGGCCGGCCGGGGGCACCGGGTCGCCCGTCTCGGCCTGCGCCGCGGCGCCGGTGAGCGGGACCACCAGCAGCGCGGTCAGCAGGGACGGGACGAGGAGCGCGGCGCGGGGGAAGCGGCTGCGAGAAGTCATGGGGAAGAGGGGGCTTTCGCCTGGACGACAAGACCCCCCGACCCTACGTCACTCTGCGCTCAAACCCGGCGAAGGACGGCCGTCACCTTGCCGAGGATCGTGGCGTCGGTGCCGTCGATCGGGTCGAAGGCCGGGTTGTGCGGCAGCAGCCACACCTGGCCGTCCTTGCGCTGGAACGTCTTGACCGTCGCCTCGCCGTCGATCATCGCCGCGACGATCTCGCCGTTCTCGGCCGTCGGCTGCTGCCGGATCACCACGTAGTCGCCGTGGCAGATCGCGGCCTCGATCATCGACTCGCCGCTGACCTCGAGCAGGAACAGCTGGCCGTCGCCGACCAGCTGGCGGGGGAGGGGGAAGACGTCCTCGACCCGCTCCTCGGCCAGGATCGGGCCACCCGCGGCGATCCGGCCCACGACCGGCACGTTGGCCGGGACCGGTGCGGCGTCGCCGATGCCGGTCTCGTCGTAGCCCTGGCGGTCGGGGTCCTCGACGTTGCCGATGGCGCGCCGCGCCGCCATCACCTCGGGCAGGAAGACCTCGAGCGCGCGCGGCCGGTTGGGGTCGCGCTTGAGGTAGCCCTTCTCCTCGAGGGTGCGCAGCTGGTGGGCCACGCTGGAGGTGCTGGTCAGGCCCACGGCCTGGCCGATCTCGCGCATGCTCGGCGGGTAGCCGCGCTTCTCGATGCTGTCCTTGATGTGCGCCAGGACGCGCTGCTGACGCGGGGTGAGCCCGGTCGCGTCCGGCGGGCCGTCGGGGAGCTCCGACACCCTGCTCGCCTGCTTGTCGGCCTGCTTGTCGGCCTTGCGGTCAGCCATGGGTGGGCCCTCCAGATCGGCATCGTCGCGTCCCGGCCCGGAACGGGACGGTGTACCGACGCTAACCGAAGTCGACGCCCGGTTTCAAACACGTGTTCGAACGGGCGTGTCGCCTCCTGCCCGCCCGGCCGGGCTGCACGAGGGGCCGACGAGGTTCTCGAACGAATTTTCGAACAGGGGTTGGATTTGTTCGAACACATGATCTAGTCTCGTACACACGTTCGATCGAACACCTGATCGAGACGACTTCCGTCGGACCCCCTGACTACAAACAGGGATCCGTCCACTTCCCCCGGAGGTTCACCATGAGCACCGTCACCCTTGCCCCGCGCGTCGCCCCCGCCCGCCGTACCGCCGCTGCGCCCGCCGCCGTGCGCCGTCCGGCCGGCTCGGTCCGCCTGACCCGCCGCGGCCGTCTCCTGGTCTTCGTGCTCGCGCTCCTCGCCGTCGTCGCGGCCGCCCTCTGGCTCGCCGCCGGCTCCGCCGCCTCCCGCGACGCCGGCGCCCCCGCCGAGGTCGACGTCGTCACCGTCGCCCCCGGCGACACCCTCTGGGACATCGCCAGCGACGCCGCCGCCACCACCGGCGACGACGTCCGCGACATGATGCAGCGCATCGAGCAGCTCAACGCGCTCGACGGCGGCACCGTCTACGTCGGCCAGGACCTCCGCGTCCCCGCCGAGGGCTGACACCACTGTCTTCTCCGCTGACTCGACCCCAGCGGAGTTGGGGAAGACGAGGGGCGGGATCCGGTCAACGACCTCACCGGATCCCGCCGCTCGCGTTTTTCTGGGCGCGAGCGCGTCTTCGGCGTTCCTGGACGGCAGCAAGCTGCCGGGAGAAGCCCTCGGTGTTGGTCGGCGCGAGCGCGTCTTCGGCGCTCCTGGACGGCAGCAAGCTGCCGGGAGAGCGCCTCGGTGTCGCTGGGCGCGAGCGCGTCTTCGGCGCTCCTGGACGGCAGCAAGCTGCCGGGCAAGCGCCTCTCGCCGCGCTGCCGCGCTCGCAGTTGGCGTCCGCGCGGTGCAGGGGTTGCTTGGCGGCCAGGCCGGGTGCGGGTGTCGGGCCGGCCGCACCTGCGACGAGCGTCAGCGAGCGGCGCGCTTGCCGCCCTTGGGGGCGTCGGGGTCGCGCTTGGGCTTGGGGTCCGGGGCGGCGGTCAGGCCGAGGGCGCGGGAGAAGCGGGCGGCGAGCATGAAGGCCAGGAAGAGGCACAGCATCGCGCCGGCCGAGGCGACGACCAGGAGCGCCCAGGCGCCGGTCTTGCCGTCGTGGCGGGCGGTGGCGCCGAAGTCGATGGCGGCCAGGACCAGGTACCCCCAGGCGACGAGCGCGAAGGTGATCCCGCCGGCGATCAGGAGCAGGGCAGGGCGGAACCGTGCCTTCGTCCGATCGCCGGCCCGCTTTCCTCCTGCCACGGCGGTCATTGTTGCCGATGGGTGGGTGGATCCGGTCGGCAACCCTCCGACTGGGGCGCGCGATGTCGATCCACAGGCCCGCGGAAGGGCCTCCGGAGGCCGTTTGAAGGGCCGCGAGCGCCCCTTCCGGACGACGTCCGGGCCGGCGTCCGGGTCAAATTTCGGCCCGGTTCAGGCGTGGGGAGCGGGTGCGCGCGACATGCCGCTGCGTGGTCTTGCGTCCGTCCGGCCCGGGGCGTACGGTTACCACTACATCTAGTAGTTACAAGGATGTAGTTCTCCACATATAGGTCCACAGGACCGGGTGTGAAGTACACAGGAAGACCCCCGCTTGTGCACAGGCGACGCACTGTTGTCCACAAGCATCGACTCGGGAGGAGGAACCATGCACTGTCCGTACTGCAAGCACAACGACACCAAGGTCCTCGACTCCCGGGTGTCCGAGGACGGCTGCTCGATCCGGCGTCGCCGGGTGTGCCAGTCGCCTGCGTGCGAGAAGCGGTTCACGACCGTCGAGGCCATGCAGCTGACCGTGCTCAAGCGCTCCGGCGCGACCGAGCCGTTCACGCGTGACAAGGCCGTCGCCGGCGTCCGCAAGGCCTGCAAGGGCCGCCCGGTCGACGAGGACGACCTGGCCCGCCTGGGCCAGGAGGTCGAGGACCAGCTGCGTCTCGCCGGCAGCCCCGAGATCGCGGCCCACGAGGTGGGCCTCGCGATCCTCTCACCCCTGCGCCGCCTCGACGAGGTGGCCTATCTGCGCTTCGCCTCCGTCTACCGTGGCTTCGACTCCGCGGCGGACTTCGAGAACGAGATCGCCCTGCTGCGCGCCGAGCGCCAGCTGCAGAGCGAGTCGGGCGGCGGAGCATCCGGCGGTCTCGCGACCGCCTCGGCCCCGACGGGCTGACCACGAACGCCCGGCAGGTAGTGGGGAAGCTGCCTGCCGGGCCACCACCCTTCCCCACCGCGGGCATCCACCGCCGCACCGCCGACCCCCGCCACGTCGTACACCAGGAGACCAGGAGAGTCATGACCGAGACGGCCAGCAACCCGACCGCCGCAGGCGCCGCAACCGGCAAGGGCCTGAAGATCGATCGCGTCTTCAGCACCGAGGGCGTCCACCCCTACGACGAGATCACCTGGGAGCGTCGGGACGTCGTCCAGACCAACTGGAAGACCGGCGAGACCGTCTTCGAGCAGCTCGGTGTCGAGTTCCCCGACTTCTGGTCGCTCAACGCCTCCACGATCGTCACCACCAAGTACTTCCGCGGCGCGGTCGGCACGCCGGAGCGGGAGCGTGGCCTCAAGCAGCTCGTCGACCGGGTCGTGTCGACGTACGTCAAGGCGGGCAAGGAGCACGGGTACTTCGCGAGCGCGGCGGACGCGGAGGTCTTCGAGCACGAGCTGACCTGGCTGCTCGTGCACCAGTACTTCTCCTTCAACTCCCCGGTGTGGTTCAACGTCGGCACGACCGCTCCCCAGCAGGTCTCGGCGTGCTTCATCCTCTCGGTCGACGACTCGATGGACTCGATCCTCAACTGGTACAAGGAAGAGGGCTTCATCTTCAAGGGCGGCTCCGGCGCCGGCCTGAACCTCTCCCGGATCCGCTCCTCCAAGGAGCTCCTCAGCAGCGGCGGTACGGCGTCTGGCCCGGTCTCCTTCATGCGCGGTGCCGACGCCTCGGCGGGCACCATCAAGTCCGGCGGCGCCACGCGTCGTGCGGCCAAGATGGTCGTCCTCGACGTCGACCACCCCGACATCGAGGAGTTCGTCGAGACCAAGTGGCGCGAGGAGGACAAGATCCGCGCCCTGCGCGACGCCGGGTACGACATGGACCTCGGCGGCAAGGACATCACCTCGGTCCAGTACCAGAACGCCAACAACTCGGTCCGCGTCAACGACGAGTTCATGCGCGCCGTCGAGGCCGGCACCGAGTTCGGCCTGCGCGCCCGGATGACCGGCGAGGTCATCGAGACCGTCGACGCCCGCAGCCTGTTCCGCAAGATCAGCGAGGCCGCGTGGGCGTGCGCCGACCCGGGCCTGCAGTACGACGACACGATCAACGCCTGGCACACCAACCCCGAGACCGGCCGGATCACCGCGTCCAACCCGTGCTCGGAGTACATGTCGCTCGACAACTCCTCGTGCAACCTCGCCTCGCTCAACCTGCTCAAGTTCCTGCGCGAGGACGACACCTTCGACGCCCCGCTGTTCGCCAAGGCCGTCGAGCTGATCATCACCGCGATGGACATCTCGATCTGCTTCGCCGACTTCCCGACCGAGCCCATCGGCGAGACCACCCGCGACTACCGCCAGCTCGGCATCGGCTACGCCAACCTCGGCGCGCTGCTCATGGCCATGGGCCTGGGCTACGACTCCGAGGGTGGCCGCGCGATGGCCGCGACCGTCACCTCGCTGATGACCGGTACGTCGTACCGCCGCTCGGCCGAGCTCGCCGCGATCGTCGGCCCCTACGCCGGCTACGCCCGCAACGCCGAGGCCCACCAGCGCGTGATGCGCAAGCACCAGGCGGCCAACGACGACGTCCGCACCCTCCACATCGCCGACGCCGAGGTCCACAAGCTGGCCACCGAGGAGTGGGCGAAGGTCGTCGAGCTCGGCAAGACCAACGGCTTCCGCAACGCGCAGGCCTCGGTGCTCGCCCCGACCGGCACCATCGGCTTCATGATGGACTGCGACACCACCGGCATCGAGCCCGACTTCTCCCTGGTGAAGTTCAAGAAGCTCGTCGGCGGCGGCTCGCTGCAGATCGTCAACCAGACCATCCCGCGGGCGCTGAAGAAGCTCGGCTACGACGCCGAGAAGATCGAGGCCATCGTCGCCTACATCGGCGAGCACGGGCACGTCGTCGACGCCCCCGGCCTCAAGCCGGAGCACTACGAGATCTTCGACACCGCGATGGGCGAGCGCTCGCTCAAGCCCATGGGCCACGTCCTGATGATGGCCGCCTGCCAGCCGTTCCTGTCCGGCGCCATCTCCAAGACGGTCAACCTGCCCGAGTCGGCGTCCGTCGAGGACATCGAGCAGATCTACCTCGAGTCGTGGAAGCTCGGCCTCAAGGCCACCGCGATCTACCGCGACAACTGCAAGGTCGGCCAGCCCCTCGCCGACGGCGGCGGCAAGGCCAAGAAGGACGCCGCCGACGCCGCGGACGCCGCTGCCGAGGGCAAGGTCGTCGAGAAGGTCGTCGAGAAGATCGTCTACGCCCCGACCCGCAAGCGCCTCCCCAAGTCGCGCCAGGCCCGGACGACGTCCTTCACCGTCGCCGGCGCCGAGGGCTACATGACCTCGGGTGCCCACGACGACAACACGCTCGGCGAGATCTTCCTCAAGCTCGGCAAGCAGGGCTCCACCCTGGCCGGCGTGATGGACGCCTTCTCGATCGCCGTCTCCATCGGCCTCCAGTACGGCGTCCCGCTCGAGACCTACGTCTCGAAGTTCACCAACCTCCGCTTCGAGCCCGCCGGCCTCACCGACGACCCGGACGTCCGGATGGCGCAGTCGATCATGGACTACGTCTTCCGCCGCCTGGCCCTCGACTACCTCTCCTTCGACGAGCGCTCCGCCCTCGGCATCTACTCCGCCGACGAGCGCCAGCGCCACCTCGAGACCGGCTCGTACGAGCCCGTCGAGGAGACCGGCAACGCCTCCGAACTGGTCGAGACCACCCCGGTCGCCAAGGCCGCCCCGGTCGAGGCCGAGGTCGTCGAGGTCGTCGACGAGGACCCCCTCGCCGGCGTCCCCGAGGTCAAGGTCGCCAAGACCACGGCCGAGCTCCTCGAGCAGATCACCGGGCACGCGGTCGACAGCCCGCTGTGCATGACCTGCGGCACGAAGATGCGGCCGGCCGGGTCGTGCTACGTGTGCGAGGGGTGTGGCAGCACCAGCGGCTGCAGCTGACGCTCGAGACGTTTCGCCAGGTGCGACAGGCCCGCTGCGATCCGGTTCACGCCGGAACGCAGCGGGCCTCGCTCGTGACGCGTCCGATCATGGTCCGGACGTGCATGCCGGCGAAAATGAGCGGTCCGCGGGCGACCCGGACGACACACTGTCCGTGTGTCCCTCAGCCCGCCTGATGCCTTCGCGCTCGCCGACGAGCTCGCGCAGGCCGTCGCCCACGGCGGCGCTTCGACGTGGGCGACGTGGGCGGCATCGATGGATGCCCTGTCCGGCCGTGACTGGCTGGTCCTCGACGCCGCCGCCCGCAGCTACCGCCTGCGGTCGTCGATGCCGATCTCCGGTGTCCGCGGTTGGCTCGGCCCGAACCTGACGGAGCCGAACGCGTGTGTCGCGGCCGTCACCAGCATGCACGTCGACGGACGCATCCGTGAGCGAGCGACGCTGGCGCTCGGTGAGCTCCCGGGCACGCTCGCCGTCACCGCCGCAGCCGTCCGGCTGCTCGACCACGTCGAGCAGGTCCGCGTCGCCGCCCGTCAGTCTCTTGCCGCGCTCCTCGTGAGCGACCCGCGTCCTGAACTCGCGGTTCGCGCCCTCGAGGTCGTTCTGGCCGGCCGTGACCGCCTCCAGGGAGCGGGAGCGCGCGAAGCAGTCGAGGAGGTCGCGGTGGACCTCTTCGAGGAGGTCGGGTACGTCCAGGCCCTGATGGCGGCCGGCCCCCGCGACGTACGACGGTACGGCTTCAAGGCAGCGAACGAGCTCGGTCTGCTCTCCGTGCCCCGACTCCTCGACGCAGCCCGCGACGAGGAGGACCAGCTCATCGTCGCCTGGTGCGCCGACTGGCTGTACGACCGCGGGACACCGGAGGACCTCGCAGGGCTCCTGGACGCACGCTCGGCGGTCCTCCGGCAAGCGGCCGTACTTCGGGTCGATGACACGGTGCTGCCTGATGATCGGCTTCGGTCCATGCTGGCCGATCGCGCTCCCAGGGTTCGCGAGGCCGTGCGTCATCGCGCGCGGAAGCGGGGGCTGGATCCGGCGGCCTGGTACCGGGACGCGCTCGTTGCCGACGGGCCCGCGCACCGGACCGCAGCGATCATGGACGGCCTGCTCGCCAGTGGTGGCGCGAGCGACCTGCCTTCGTTCGAAAGGGCCCTGGCGGACCCCCGGCCACGCGTGCGTTCGGCAGCGGTGCGCGGCATCGCAGCGTGGACCTCCGGTGCGGAGAAGGTCGAACGGTTGGCGCCGATGCTGACCGATTCGAGCGGCCGTGTGTCGGCAACGGTCGCGCGGGTGCTTGCTCGCGCCGGCGCACCGGAGACGGCCGCCGCCGAAGCGTGGGCGTCGCCGATGGCCGGTTGTCGCCGCGCGGCTTGGTATCTGACGCGCTCGGCCGGCGGCTGGAACGCCGTCGAGGCAGATCTGCGTCTGGCGACCGACGCCGACGCCGACCTGGCAGGTCTCGGCCGGGCGCAGGTGAGCAACTGGTTGACGACGAGAGCAGCGACCACGTGGCAGCCGTTGCCGGTCCGCCAGCGGGCCAGGATCGCCGACCTCGTCGCAGCGTGGGACGCGCCGGCGGACCTCAAGCGAACCCTGGCCTTCCACGCCGGCATCCGTCTGCGTCCCGGCGCTGACTCCGTGGCGACGGAGGAGCCTGCCCGTGTCATCGATCGCGAGCGCAGGTGGTGGTGGCGCCGGTGATCCGCGCGCACTCGTCTACGGCGTGGTGTGCGCGCTGTTCGAATGGACGCAGAGGTCAGGAGGGGGCGGGCGGCGCCGTCGGCAGCGGGGAGCGTTCTGTCGTGATGAGCAGGACCGCGAGTCCGAGGACGCCGAGCAGCATGAGTGCGGGCAGGCGAGGATCGGCAGGCTCGGCGTCGTGGTTGCGCGCCTCCTCGAGCTGCTTGGAGATCAGCGCGAGGTAGTTGTTCGCGGTCCAACCGTTGACGACCGCCTGCTGCGGAGCGCCGTCGGCCATTCCGTTGTTGCTGTCGTCGTCGGACTCGATCGTGCCGCGCGCGTTGCCGAAGGACGGCGCCTCGTCCTCCGGAGCCATCAGGAACCAGACGGCGACGGCGGCGAAGACGAGGATTCCGCCGATGATGCGGCGGGTGACGAGGTGGATGCTCACGGGGGACTCCCGATCGGGGTGAGGCTGCTGAGGGGGTGCGCCAACCTACAACGGTGGGCTCCTGCGGCGCGGCCGTTCGCCCGGGCGGTGGCCCAGGAGCCTCTTAGTCGTGGCCTACCGCGCCCGCGGCTCCGTACGGCGCCTCACCCACCACGAAGTCCCGGAACCGCGCCGCCGCCGGCTCCAGCTCCCGATCCGTCCGCCACGTCATCCCCACCGTACGACGAGCATTCGCCCCCGTGAGCGCGATGCCGTGGGTGCCGGAGAGCCCCACGAACGCCTCCGGGACGACGGCGACGCCGAGGCCCGCGGCGACGAGGCCCTCGATGGTGGCGAGGTCGGCGCTCTCGAAGGAGACGGTCATGGTGACGCCGGCGTCGGCGAGGAGGCCGTCGACGAGGGTGCGGAAGCCGAAGCCGAGGGGAGTGGTGACGAGCTCCTCGGCGGCGAGGTCGCGCAGGTCGATGCGCTTGCGGGTGCGGAGGCGGTGGGTGGGCGGGACGATGAGGACGAGGCGTTCGTGCTGGAGGGTGGTCCAGGCGTAGGCGCCGTCGGGGCGCACGGAGGTGATGGCGAGGTCGACGGCGCCGGCGGCGAGGTCGCGGCGCATGGCGTGGGCGGGCTCCTGGGAGAGCTCGACGCGGACGCCGGGCGCCTGCTGGTGGAAGCCGCGGAGGATGCGGGGGACCAGGGAGGTCGCCATCGAGTCGAGGAAGGCGAGGCGGACGATGCCGCGGTCGGGGTCGAGGCGGGCCTCGAGCTCGGTGGTCAGCTGGCGGTAGCGCGCCACGAGCTCGCGGGCGGCGTCCACGACGAAGGCACCGTTGGGGGTGGTGGTCAGGCCGTCGGGCACCCGCTCGAAGAGGCGGACGCCGAGCTCGTCCTCGGCGCGCGCGAGGGTCCGGGAGAGCGTCGGCTGGGTGACGCCGAGGATGGCCGCGGTGTCGGTGACGTGCTGGTGGTCGGCGAGCGCGACCAGCCACTCGAGGTCTCGGATGCGCACTCGATGAGGATACGCAGAACGCATGGAGATCCGCCGCTGATCGCATTGGACGCATGATCCCCGGTGGCGGCGGGTGGTCGGGTGCACGAGGGACATCTGCGGGGATCGGCCGCCTACCGCCGGATCATGGCGGCGATGGTGGGTGCGGGGATGGTCACGTTCGTCCTGCTGTACGACACCCAGGCGCTGCTGCCCGCCTTCCACGACGACTTCGGGGTGACGCCCGCGCAGGCGACGCTGTCGATGTCCCTGACCACGGCGGGCCTCGCGCTCGGCCTGCTCGTCGCCGGTCCCGCGTCCGAGGTGCTCGGCCGGACCCGGCTGATCGTCGGCGCGGTCTGGCTGGCGACGCTGGTGGCGCTGCTGTGCCCGTTCGCCTGGTCGTGGCACGCGCTGCTGGTGCTGAGGTTCGTCCAGGGCGTGGTGCTGGCGGGGCTGCCGGCGGTCGCGACGGCGTACCTCCGCGAGGAGCTGCACGCGTCGGCGCAGGCGCGGGCCGCCGGCGTCTACATCGGGGGGACGGCGCTCGGCGGGATGACGGGGCGGCTGCTGACCGCGCCGGTCACCGAGGCGCTCGACTGGCGGTGGGGCCTCGGCGCGGCCGCGGTCCTCAGCCTCGGGTGTGCGGTCGCGGTGACGGTCGCGCTGCCGCCGTCGCGGAACTTCCAGCCGCGCGCCCGCCAGCACCTCGCCCTCGGCGCCATGTCGCGCGCGGCGCTGGCCGACCCCGCGCTGCGCCGGCTCTACGTCATCGGCGCGTGCTCGGTGGGCGCACTGGTGGTGGTCTTCAACGCCCTCGGCTTCCGCCTCGTCGCGGCCCCGCACCACCTCGGCCTGGGGGCGATCAGCCTGCTCTACCTGGTCTACCCCCTCGGCACGGTCAGCGCGACGGTCTCGGGTGCCTGGGCCGACCGGGTCGGACGGCGCGCGGTGCTGCCGGTGGGATGTGCGGTCGCGATCGCCGGCGTCGCCCTGACCGTCCCGCACGGGCTGGTCGCGATCGTGGCCGGCCTCGCGTGCCTGACGACGGGCTTCTTCGTCGTCCACGGGATCGCGAGCGGCTGGGTCGCCGCGCGGGCTCACGCGGCGGGCGCGAGCGCGAGCCAGGCGGCCGCGTTCTACCTCTGCGCCTACTACGTCGGCTCGTCGGTCTTCGGGAGCCTCGGCAGCAGCGCCTGGACGGCGTACGGCTGGGCCGGTCCGGCGGTGCTGGCGCTCGGCCTGCTCGTCGTGGTCGGCGCCGCGGGCCTGAGCCTGCGGCACGTCCCGATCCTCCGGCCGGCCGTCGCGACCGCTCAGTAGCTGGAGAAGGTCACCACCGGCTCGTCGTCGACCAGGTCGACCTCGGCGGTGACGTAGAGGTCGGCCTCCTCGGTCTCGGTGGTCCAGTCGGGCGCCCCGAAGCCGTACGACGCGTCGTACTCGTAGGTCGCCGTCGCCTGCCCGGTGACGTCCGAGGAGAGCTCGGCGGGGAAGGTCCCGTCGAAGCCGTCCCAGGAGAGCGTCGGCGCGGTGGTCAGCTCCCAGCGCACGTTGCGCTGCCGGTCGCCCGAGCCGTAGCCGTCCTGCGGGCAGTCCGGCGGGTCCAGCGTCGTCGCGGCCAGGCAGCCGTCGAGCCACGTGCCGAGCGCGGTGTCGACGTGGTCGCGCAGCGCCGGCGAGGGCTGCGGCGGGTCGATCTCGGCGTAGGTGCCCCAGGTCTCGGCCGCCGGGACGACGGTCCGCCCCGAGCCGGACTCCAGCCACGCGCTCTCGCCGTAGGGGTCGAAGGCGTACGAGCCGGGCAGCGCCCAGAGGTCGACCTCCCCGCCGCTGGGCGCCTCGACCGCGACGCCGTTGACGCGCAGCGTGGTGCTCGACTCGGGGAGCGGCACGGTGACCTGGCGGGCCAGGCCGCCGTCGACCTCCCAGTCCCGGAAGAGCACGCCCCGGCGGCCGTCGGCGCGCAGCCGGAAGGTGACGTCGTCCCCGTCCGGCACGCCCTCCAGGTCGACGGTGACCGTGGCGGTGTCGCCGTCGGTCTCGACGCCGGTGATCTCGTAGCCGGTGATCCGGTCCTCGGCCTTGGCGTAGACCTCGTCGGTGAGCAGGACGGTCGTCGCATCGGTGCCCGCCGGGGCGAGCGCGAGCGCGTCGTCGGCCCGACCCGCGACGACCGCGTCGAGGTAGTCCTCCGCCCGCTGCTGCGGGTCGAAGGCGGTGGCGCCCACCACGCTCACGCCCACCACGGCGACCAGGCCGAGCCCTCCGACGACGCCGGCGCCGATCAGGGCGCGGCGGGCGCGGGCCCGGTCGGCCGGCGACATCGGGATCCGCGCGGCCGGGGCGTCCGCCGCGACCGGAGCCGGTACGGCGTGCGCCGGGCCCCGCACCAGCCGACGCCGGAGCGCCGGTGGCAGCCGCCGGCCGAGGGCGGGCGCGGCGATGCGGGACAGACCCTCGATCGCGCCGCCCCAGAGCGCGAGCACGGGGATGAGCCAGTACGCACCGTGGGCGGTGACGCCGCTGATCCCGACGGTCGAGAGGACGCAGGCGACGAGTCCCGCGCCGGCGTACGCGACCGGGAGGGCGACCCACGACGCGGGCGGGGCGAGGACGGCGGGGTCGGGGCCGCGGCGCAGGTGCCAGGCGACGGCGGCGCCGAGGGCCAGCACGATCGCGAGCAGCGGCAGGGCGAGGCCGGCGGCCCAGCCGAGGTCCCAGAGGAAGAGGTTCTCGCCGACCGCCGTCACCGCCCCGCCGTGGCCGAGCGCGAAGCCCGCGAGGGCGAGGGTGGGTCCCCACACGAGGGCGTAGAGACCTTCCTCGGGGCCGTTCTCGACGAGCACCCAGAGCGCCGCCAGCGGGGTGACGAGCACGACCCACACGAGCAGGTGCTGGGCGACGAGGTGGACGGCGCGACGTCCCTCGGCCGGGAGGAAGGGCGGCCACAGCGAGCCGTGCACCGCCTGGCGGCCGGCCATCGCCGCGGCGGCGGTGAGGACGAGGGTCGCGAAGAAGAGGCCGACCGACGCGGCGTGCATCGCCGTCCCGTCGTCGCGCATGGCCAGCAGCCGGGTCAGCACGGTGACCACGACGGCGGTCGCCCCGGCCCCGGCGAGCGCGAGCAGCGCCCGCTCCGTGGTGCTCGCGGCCGGCCGGGCCCGCTCGGCCGCGCGGGAGAGCCGGTGGACGGCGAACGCGAAGACCGCGGTCACCAGGAGCGGCGGCGCGAACAGGTCGAGCTCCAGGTCCGCGCTGCCCAGCCCCAGCGAGCCGCCCAGCGCCATCCCGACGACCTGGAAGGGCATGCCGACGAGCGTCCAGACCGCCTCGATGTCGACGGTGGACGCCGGGTCGTCGGCGGCGCCACCGCCCTCCTCGATCGCGATGGCCAGCACGAGCAGGGCCATCAGGCCGAGCGCGGAGGCCAGCGCCACCGCGTAGCCGAGCAGGGGAGCGGCGCAGGAGCGCAGCACCGCCCGCGCGGTCGGGATCGTGGTCAGGGCGGGAGCGGCCATGCCCGCATCATGACGAGCGACGCGGTCGCCGTCCGGAGAACGGCGGAAACCCCTCCGGTCGCGGAGCACTACGCTCTCGCCCCGTGACCTTTGAGAACGTGACCCTCGACCCGCAGGCCAACATCTACTTCGACGGCGCCTGCGTCAGCCACACCTTCCACCTCGCCGACGGCACCAAGAAGTCGGCCGGCGTGATCTTCCCGGCCGCGCTCACCTTCGGCACCGCGGCGCCCGAGGTCATGGAGCTCAACGCCGGCGCCTGCCGGATCCGGCTCGCGGGCTCCGAGGAGTGGCAGGAGTACGCCGCCGGCCAGTCGTTCAGCGTGCCGGGCGACTCGTCGTTCGACATCGAGGTGACCGAGACGCTGGGCTACGTCTGCCACTACGGCTGAGGCAGCCGGGCCGATCTCCTCGGGGGTCGTGCAACCTCCGAGGAGGCGCCATCCGTGTAGGAAGCATGAGACCGAAGAACCGCGACGCGGAGTTCGAGGACTTCGTCCGCCGGCGCCGCAGCCACCTGCTCGGCACCGCCATGGTGCTCACCGCGGGCGACGTCCACCTCGCCGAGGACCTGGTCCAGGGCACCCTGGTCCGGCTCTACCTCGCCTGGGGCCGGGCCTCGCGGCGCGGTGCGGTCGACGCGTACGCGCGCCGGTCGCTCGTCAACGCCTTCATCGACCACCGCCGCCGTCCCGCGGTCACCCGCGAGACGGTCACCGACACCCTCCCGGACCGGGCCGGGGTCGTCGTGGCGGAACCGGTCGACGCCGAGCTGATGGCTGCGCTGGCCGCGCTTCCGGACCGGATGCGCGCGGCCGTCGTCCTGCGTCACGTCGCCGACCTCAGCGTCGAGGACGCCGCGGACGCGCTCGGGTGCAGCGTCGGCACGGTGAAGAGCCAGACGGCACGCGGTCTCGCCAAGCTGCGGGAGCACCTCGCCCCGCAGCCCGCCACCCTCTCGGGGTCCCTGCACGAAGGAGATCAGCCATGACCGACCTCACCGACCGCCTCTCCCAGCTGGCCGCGCCCGGCGCGGAGCCCGCCGACGAGACCGTGCGGCGCGACCTGTCCCGCGGGCGCGGGGCGGCCCGCCGGCGCGCGTTCCGGCGTGGCACGGCCGGGCTCGGCCTGGCCGCCGTCGCCGTGGTCGGCGCGACCATCGCGGTCAACGCCGACCGGGCGCCGGAGCCGGCGCCGATCACGGCGGAGCCCGGCCCGAGCCAGCCCGCCCCGCGTCTGGTCGCCTACAGCGGCCAGCAGGAGCCCGGGTTCGTCGTCACCAAGGTGCCGGCGGGCTTCGTGCTCGAGGGCGCCACGGCGTACAACCTCAACGTGGCGCGCGCCGACGACCACAGCGGGCTCGACGTCTTCAGCGACAAGCTCGTCGTGATGCTCGAGTCGCAGTCGGTGACCACGCCGCCGGAGGGCCGCCCGGTCCGCGTCGGCGCGTACGACGGCCGGCTGCGCACCGTCGAGGACGGCACCCAGGTGCTGACCTACGAGGACGGGAAGCACCGCGTCGTCGTCCAGGCCTGGAAGTCCCTGGGGCTCACCGACGAGCAGGTCGTCGAGTTCGCCGAGGGCGTCACCGTCACCGCCGAGGCCCAGGCCGGCGTCGGCTGACAGACCGCGCTTCTTGACGTGGATAGTGTTTGTCCGAGTAATCTCGGACAAACACTATCCACGTTTTGGAGGTTGGCATGAGGATCGTGATCTTCGGGGCCGGGCTGATCGGCTCCCAGCTGCAGGACCGGCTGCGGGCCGGCGGGCACGACGCCGTCGCGCTGGGGCGTGAGGCGGGCATCGACACGACGACCGGGCAGGGCGTCGCCGCGGCGGTCGCGGGGGCGGACGTGGTCGTCGACCTGACGAACTCCCCGTCGTGGGCCGACGACGACGTCCTCGCGTTCTTCCGCGACTCGACCGCGCACCTGGTCGCCGCCGAGGCCGCGGCCGGGGTGGGGCACCACGTCATCCTGTCGATCGTCGGGGCCGACCGGCTCACCGACGCCGGCTACATGCGGGCCAAGCTCGCCCAGGAGGCCGGCGTGCGGGACGGCGCGGTGCCGTACACGATCGTGCGGTCCACGCAGTTCTTCGAGTTCATCGCGGGGATCGCCGACGCGGGCACCGACGGCGCCACCGTCCGCGCGACGCCCGCGCACCTGCAGCCGATCGCCTCGCGCGACGTCGTCGCCCGGCTCGCCGAGGTCGTCACGGGGGCGCCGGTGGGCGGCACGGTCGAGATCGCCGGGCCCGAGCCGCTCGGCATCGACGAGCTGGTCCGGCGCTGGCTGGCCGCGACGGGGGATGGCCGGACCGTGGTCAGCGACCCGCAGGCGGGCTACTTCGGCGCCGTCCTCGACGACGCCGCGCTCACGCCGACGCCCGGCGCGGGTGCCTGGCTGGCGCCGACGACGCTCGACGGCTGGCTCGCCGACCGCGCCTGAGCCGGGCGCGGTGCGCCGCTAGGGTGGGTCGCCGTGAAGCTGTCGGGCGGGGTCGAGTGGGCGCTGCACTGCTGCGTCGTGCTCAGCCGCGCGTCCGCGCCGGTGCCGAGCGCGCGGCTCGCCGAGCTGCACGGCGTCTCGAAGACCTACCTCGCCAAGCACCTCCAGGCGCTCGCCCGGGCCGGCCTGGTCCGGGCCGCCGAGGGGCGGGACGGCGGCTACGCGCTCACCCGGGAGCCGGCGGCGATCACCGTCCTCGACGTCGTCGAGGCGATCGACGGCGACCAGCCCGCCTTCCGCTGCACCGAGATCCGGCAGCAGGGCGAGCTCGCGCTGCCGCCCGAGGAGTGCCGGGTCCCCTGCGGCATCGCCCGGGTGATGGCCGAGGCGGAGCGGTCCTGGCGCCGCTCGCTGGCCGGGACGACGATCGCCGACCTCGGCGCCTCGCTCGACCCCGCCCGCCTCGACCGGGTCCTCGGCCGCGGGTGAGGCGCAATCGACATCGATTCCCATTCCCGTGTGGTCGAAAGCAGGTGACCACCTCCCGATGATGGGAGCGTGGCGAAGCGGCGGATGACAGTGGAGCAGTACTCGCGGGAGCTGGGCGTCAACCTCCAGCGGGCGCGAGCGGCCAAGGGGCTGAGCCAGGAGCGGGTCGCGCACCTGGCCGGGATCGCGGGCTACACGTACCAGAAGTTCGAGAAGGGCGAGTCCCGCCCGGGGCGTCCGATGAACCCGCAGCTCTTCACCCTGCTCGCGCTGAGCGAGGTGCTCGAGGTGCCGGTCGTCGACCTCCTCCCCGAGCGCCTGCCCGACCTCGAGCTGTGACGCACGTCCGCCCGGCGCGCTGCGCCGGGCGGACGTCGTCGGCGCGGCGGGATCAGGCCGCGTCGACCAGGGCCGGCTCGGCCTCGCTCGCCGGGACCGAGGCGTCGCGCGTCCGGCTGCGCCGCTCGAGCACCAGCCCACCGATGGCGACCAGCGCGCCGACCGCGCTGACCGCGGCGGCGAAGGCCAGCCCTGGCCGGTAGCCGTCGAGCAGGGCGGCGGGTGAGGTCGCCTCGCCGGCTCCGGAGGCGATGATCGCCGTGGTGACGGCCAGCACGATCGCGGCACCGACCTGCATCGAGGTCTGCAGGACGCCGGCGGCGAGCCCCTGCTCGTCGTCCTCGATCCCGCTGGTGGCCTGGATGTTGATCGCGGGGAAGCCGACCCAGCCGATGCCGATGAGCAGCAGTGCGGGCAGCAGCATCCCGACGTACGACGGCGCGGTGTCGAGGCGCAGCGCGAACAGGACGTAGCCCACCGCCATCACCGACATGGTCACGGCGATGATCGGCCCGGTGCCGAAGCGGTCGACGAGCTTGTCGGAGAAGATCGCCGACGCGGTCACCATGAGACCGATGGGCAGCAGGGCGAGGGCGAGCTCGAGCGGGCTCCACCGCAGGCCGTCCTGCAGGAACAGCGTCACGATGAACTGCCAGCTGAAGTAGGACCCGCCCACCGCGACGATGGCGATGCTGGCCCGGACCAGCGTCGCCTTGCGCAGGATCCCGAGCCGGATCAGCGGGTGCGCGATCCGCCGCTCGATGGTCACGAACGCGGCGAACAGCGCGGCCACGCCGGCGAACGAGAGGATCGTGCGCGCCGACGACCAGCCCACCTCGGGGGCCGAGACGACGGTGTAGACGAGCAGCAGCATCGCGGCGCCCGACGTCAGCGCGCCGAGCAGGTCGTGGCCGCCCTCCTCGGCGGCCTCGTCGCGCGGCACCAGGAAGTACGCCGCGACCAGCGCGAGCAATGCGATCGGGACCGGCAGCAGGAACGTCCAGCGCCAGCCGAGGCCGGTCATCAGGCCGCCGAAGAGCAGGCCGGACGAGTAGCCGCCCGCGCCGAAGACGGTGTAGATCGACAGCGCCTTGTTGCGGGCCGGGCCCTCGGCGAAGTTGGTGGTGATGATCGAGAGGCCGGTGGGGGCGGTGAACGCCGCGGCCAGGCCCTTGATGAAGCGGGTCGCGATGAGCAGCGGACCCGAGCTGACCAGGCCGCCGAGCAGCGAGGCGACCGCGAAGACGGCGAGCGCGACGAGGAAGACGCGGCGCCGGCCGAGGAGGTCGGCCGTGCGTCCGCCGACGAGGAGCAGGCCGCCGTACCCGAGGACGTAGCCGCTGATCAGCCACTGGAGGGAGGACGTCGAGAGGTCGAGCTCGGCGCCGATCGACGGGAGGGCCACGCCGACCATCGAGACGTCGAGGCCGTCGAGGAAGAGGACGACGCACAGGGTCATCAGCAGGCCCCAGGTGCGCCGGGACCAGCGGACCGCGCCCGCAGACGCGGGGGGAGTGAGGGAGGTCGAGGACATGGGACAGAAGGCTTCCATGCACACGCATTCAATGCAAGCGCAAATAATGCGTTTGCATAAAATTTGCCTGCTGGCTAGGATGCGGGCATGCCGAAGGCCGCCGTCGTCCCGAGCCCCCTGGTCGCCGAGTGGCGCCAGCTGCTCGACCGGCACGCCGCGGTGAGCTGTGCGCTCGAGAAGGCGCTCCAGGACCGGCACGGCATCGGGCTCAGCGAGTTCGAGACCCTCGACCGGGTGGTCGACGCCAACTGCGGCAAGTACCGCATGGCCGAGCTCGCCGGCGACATCCACCTCAGCCAGAGCGCCCTGTCCCGGGCGATCACCCGGCTCGAGAAGGACGGCCTGGTCTCGCGCTCGGCGTGCGAGAACGACCGGCGCAGCGTCTTCGTCTGCCTGACCGAGAAGGGGCACGAGGTCTACGACGCCGCGCTGCCCACCCACCGCGAGGTGCTCGCCAGCAGCTGGGCCTAGAGCAGCGCCCGCAGGCGGGGGAGGGCCTGGGTGTCCGAGGGCAGCCAGTCGACCGAGCCGAGGGTGTCGGCGCTCAGCCAGCGCAGCTCGTCGTGGTCGCTGCCCGCCCGGGGCAACTCGCCGGGGGCCACGACGGCGAACAGCAGGGCCAGCTCGTAGCGCTCGTCGATCGGCCAGCGCCCGCCCGCCGCGTCGCGGAGCTCGGCGCCGACCTCGATCGCGGCGCCCAGCTCCTCGGCGACCTCGCGGACCAGTGCCGCGGCCGGCGTCTCGCCGGGCTCGACCTTGCCGCCCGGGAACTCCCAGCGCCCGGCGATCGCCTCCGGGCGGGTACGACGGCACGCGAGCACCCGGGACGGCGCGCCCAGGTCGTCGACCAGGATCGCGCCGACGACGAGGCGGCGGTGGGGCACGGCAGCGCGGACCGTCAGCCGCAGTTGTCGCAGATGCCGGTGGCCGGCAGCGCCATGAAGCAGGTCGGGCAGATCGCGACGACCGGCTCCGGCTTCTCGGGCTTGGCCGGCGCCTTGGGCGCGGCCACCCGCTTGGGCTTCACGGGGGCGGCCGGGACCAGGCTCTCCTGGACCACGGGCGCCTCGACCACCGGCGGGACCCAGCCCGGCGGGGGCGGGTCGGTGATGCCGAAGCGGTCGAGCACCTCGCGGGCCGCCGGGGTGGGCTGGTGCTTGGGGCGGGTCACGATGTCGAAGGGGGACGAGGCGCCCTCGAGGAAGGTCTGCGCGTCGGGGCGCAGCGTCGGGGGCAGCCGGCGGTGCCGCCAGCGCTGCGGCGTGGCGCCCTTCTGGGTGATCGCGACGAGGTCGGGCCGCGCCCAGCCGACGAGGGCCCAGTCGTCGTGGTGGCTGGTGGCCCAGACGGCGACCGCGTGGTCGCCGGCCTCGGCGGCGGCCCGCAGTGCGATCCGCTCCGGGTTGGAGAAGCGTCCCTTGACGTGGAGCACCCCGGGAAGGGGCTCGGAGACGTCGTACTCCTCTCCCTTGAGCTGGTCGATCAGGGCGGCGAGTGCGGGTTCGGGCGTGTTCTCCATGGCGTCGACCCAGCCTAGGGCATCGTGGGTCGGGTGAGTGTGCCCCTGGTGGTCGTGATGGGTGTCTCCGGCTCGGGAAAGTCGACGGTCGGTGCCGCGCTCGGGCAACGTCTCGGCGTGCCGTTCGCGGACGCCGACGACTTCCACCCACCCGAGAACATCGCCAAGATGGCCGCCGGCCACGCCCTCGACGACACGGACCGGCACCCGTGGCTCGAGGCGATCGGCGGCTGGCTCGCCGACCACGACGCCGCCGGGGGCGTGATCAGCTGCTCGGCGCTCAAGCACGTCTACCGCGACCAGCTGCGCCGGCACGCGCCCCGGTCGTGGTTCGTCCACCTCGACGGCACCCATGACGTGATCGCCCGGCGCCAGGCCAGCCGGCCGGGCCACTTCATGCCGACGTCCCTGCTCGACTCGCAGTTCGCGACGCTCGAGCCGCTCGCCGCCGACGAGGCGGGGTTCGTGGTCGACGTCGACCAGAGCGTCGACGCGATCGTCGACCAGGTCGTCGCGGAGCTCGGCCGGTGAGCGACCTCGTCGACCCGGTCGCCTCCGAGGGGCGGCTGCTGCTCGCCGCGCTCCTCGGCATCGCGGTGATCGTCGTCCTCATCATCGTCGCGCGGCTGCACCCGTTCCTCGCCCTGACGGCGGGCGCGCTCACCGTCGGCGTGACCGCCGGGGTCGGCGTCCAGACGGCGCTCGACAGCTACACGGCGGGCTTCGGCTCGACGGCCGCCGGCGTCGGCATCCTCATCGCGCTCGGCGCCATGTTCGGCAAGCTGCTCGCCGACAGCGGCGGGGCCGACCAGATCGTCGACACGATCATCGGCCACTCCTCGCCGCGCGCACTGCCGTGGGCGATGGCGGTCGTCGGCGCGATCATCGGCCTCCCGATGTTCTTCGAGATCGGCCTCGTGCTGCTGATGCCGGTGATCTACCTGGTCGCTCGCCGCTCGGGGCAGTCGCTGGTCACCATCGGCATCCCGGCGCTGGCCGGCCTGTCCGCGATGCACGGCCTGGTCCCGCCGCACCCGGGACCGCTCACCGCGATCGACTACCTCGACGCCAACCTCGGCACCACCCTCGCGCTCGGCGTCGCGGTCGCGATCCCCACCGTCATCATCGCCGGGCCCGTCTTCGGGCTGGTCGGCCGCTACGTCGTGATCGGCGTGCCGGAGCACTTCGAGGGCCGCCCCGACGAGGACTCCGCCACGCGTCCCTCGTTCGCCGTCACCCTCGCCTCCGTGCTGCTGCCCGCCGTGCTGATGATGGGCAAGGCGCTCGCCGACATCTTCGTGGACGACGAGGGGTCCGCCGTCCGCCGCACGCTCGACGTGCTGGGGACGCCGCTCATCGCGCTCCTCATCGCCGTCGTCGTCGGCATGTTCACCCTCGGCCTCGGCTCCGGCATGGGCCGCGACGGCGTCGGCAAGTCGCTCGAGTCGTCGCTGCCCGGCGTCGCCGGCATCCTGCTCATCGTCTCGGCGGGCGGTGGCTTCAAGCAGTCCCTCGTCGACACCGGGATCGGCACCCTGGTCGCCGAGAAGGTCGCCGACAGCAACATCTCGGTGCTGCTGCTCGCCTGGTTCGTCGCCGTCCTCATCCGGCTCGCCACCGGCTCCGCGACGGTCGCCACCGTCACCGCCTCCGGCCTCCTCGCCCCGCTCACCGCGCAGCTCTCCACCGGCGAGGTGTCGCTGATGGTGCTCGCGATCGGCTCCGGCTCGGTGTTCTTCTCGCACGTCAACGACGCCGGGTTCTGGCTGGTCAAGGAGTACTTCGGGATGACCGTCGGCCAGACCCTCAAGACCTGGTCGGCGATGGAGACGCTGCTGTCGGTGACCGGGCTGGTGTTCGTGATGGCGCTCAACCTGGTGATCTAGGCGGCGCGGGCCGGACGGTCCACACTGGTGCGGTGACCGATCCCGTCATCCTGCTCGTCTCCGGCGAGCACCTCGACGTCCTTGCCGACCAGTTCCGCCGCTACGCCCACGAGTACGACGTCCGCGCGGCCGCGAGCGCCGCCGAGGCGCACGCCGAGCTGGTCGCCGCCGCCGAGCGCGGTGCCCCCGTCGCGCTGGTGGTCACCGACTCGCAGCTGCCCGACCAGCACGTCCTGGTGGCGATGCACGAGTGGCGCACGCTGGTCCCGACCGCGCGCCGGGTGGTCGCGATCCCGATCGCGCGGTTCGCCGACGAGAGCATCTCGCTGCGGCCCTACCTGCAGAAGGGCAAGTTCGACACGTATCTGGTGCTGCCCCAGGCGCGGCGGGACGAGGAGTTCCACTACGCGATCACCGAGCTGCTCAGCGACTGGGGCGCGACGGTCGCGACCTCCGAGATCGACTCGGTGCGGATCATCACGCCCGAGCCGGGGCCGCTCGCGCTGGCGATCCGCGACTTCCTCGACCGGCAGGGGATGCCGCACCGCACCTACCCGCCCGAGAGCCCGCAGGGGCAGGAGGCGCTGGCACTGGTGACCGGGCCCCCGGCGTACCCGCTGGTGCACCTGGCCGCCCGTCCGTTCGCGGACCGGCCGGTGCTGCGGCCCTCCTCGACCCGGGAGCTGGCGGCGATGATCTACGGCCGTCCCTCCGACATCGAGGTCGACACGGTGGTCGACCTCGCCGTGGTCGGCGCCGGTCCGGCCGGGCTCGCCGCGGCCGTGTACGGCGCCTCGGAGGGCCTGTCGACGGTGGTGATCGAGTCGGAGGTGATCGGTGGGCAGGCCGGGACCAGCTCGATGATCCGCAACTACCTGGGCTTCCCGCGCGGCATCTCGGGGATGCGCCTCGGCCAGCGTGCGCGGGTGCAGGCGATCCGGTTCGGGGCCCGCTTCTTCACCGGCTGGCCGGTCGACGAGCTGCGGCCCGGCACCGACGGCGAGCCGCACACGCTGGTCACCAGCGGCGGGTCCGTGCGCGCCCGCTCGGTGCTCGTCGCGTCGGGCGTGGCCTACCGGCGGCTCGGCGTCCCCGCACTCGAGGAGCTGGTCGGCGCGGGCGTCAACTACGGCGCCGCGATGGCCGCCGCGCGCGAGATGGAGGACCGCGACGTCTACGTCGTCGGCGGCGGCAACTCCGCCGGCCAGGCCGCCATCCACCTCGCCCGGTTCGCCCGCTCGGTGACGATCCTGATCCGCCGCGAGGAGCTCGCGGCGACCATGTCGCGCTACCTGATCGACGAGATCGAGTGGAACCCGCGGGTGTCCGTCCGTCCCTGCACCGAGATCGTCGACGGCGGCGCGACCGACGGCCAGCTCGGCTGGCTGCTGCTGCGCGACGTCCGCACGGGCGCGGAGGAGAAGGTCGAGGCGGGCGGGCTGTTCCTGCTCATCGGCGCCGCCCCGCACTGCGACTGGCTCGCCGACGCGGTGCTGCGCGACGAGCACGGCTTCGTGCTGACCGGACGCGACGTGCCCACGGAGTGCTGGATCGACGGCCTTCCGCCGGCGAACCTCGCCACCTGCGTGCCGGGCGTCTTCGCGGCGGGCGACATCCGCTCGGGGTCGATGAAGCGGGTTGCGAGCGCGAGCGGTGAGGGGGCGTCGGCCGTCTCCCTCGTGCACGGCTATCTGGAGGACTTGCGGGTACTTCCCGCGCCATGACAACCGCGATCGATCTCGGCCGGCCCGAGTACGGTGACGTGCTCGACCTGATCGCCGAGGACCACCGCCGCTTCGAACGCCTGCTGTCCCAGCTCCGGCTGGGCACGTCTGACCGCGATGCCATCAGACGGGCGTTCGCGGACGTGCTCATCGCCCACGGCGAGGCCGAGGAGGAGCTCGTGTACCCGGTGCTCCGCAACCAGGTCCACGACGTCGACCAGGACGACGTCGAGCACGGGACCGAGGAGCACGCCGAGGGCAATGCGGCCCTGCTCGCCGTCCTCGAGCTCAAGGGCACCGAGACCCGGGCCTTCCAGGAAGCCGTCGAGAAGCTCAGCAGCCTCGTCGCCCACCACATCGCCGAGGAGGAGCTGTCGATCCTCGAGCCGGCCCGTACCGAGGTCTCCGAGCGCATTCGCTACGGCCTCGGTGAGAAGTGGGCGGCCCGGCGCAACGCCCTCGTCGACGAGGGCTGCGGCGACGTCGACAACGTGCGGCGCATCGTCCGCGCCGCGCGCAAGGAAGGGCTGCTGGAGGACACTGAGGTGTGACCTCCTCCCCGGTGCGCCCCTCGGCGCGCGCCCTGTGGCGCCTCCTCGAGCCCATCCATGCCGTCACCTACTTCTCGCCCGAGCCGCTGGGCGCGCTGAAGGAGGCGGGCTACCGCGGCTTCTGGATGGGCTACTTCGCCGGACGCGCCGCTCCGCTGGGCCCGGCCTCGGCCGAGCTCGTGCAGGCGCTCTTCTACAACTTCGACGCCGAGCACGTCGGCCGGGCGCTGCCGGACGCGTGGACGTTCGCGCCACCGCAGGCCGCCCTCGACGCCCGGCTGCGCGGCTCGGTGGCGACGCTGCGGCGGGTGCTCGGCGCGGGGGAGGGCGGCGCCGCCGAGGGCGTGGCCCGCGCGGCCGAGCTCGCTGCCCGGGCGGCGCTCGCCGCGCCCCTGCCCGGCCGCCCGCTGCACGCCGCCAACCGCGCACTGCCGGTGCCCCCGGCGAGCGAGCCGCTCGCGCTGCTGTGGCACGCCGCCACGCTGCTGCGCGAGCACCGCGGTGACGGGCACGTCGCCACCCTGCTCGCGCACGGGATCGGCGGTCGCACCGCACACGTCTTCCGCGGCCTGGTCAGCGACACCCCGCCGGAGGTGTACCGCGCGGCGCGGCACCTCGACGACGCCGAGTGGGCCGACCAGCTCGTCGTCCTGCGCGGGCGCGGGCTCGCGGACGCCGCGGGCCGGCTCACCGACGCCGGGCGCGAGCTCGACCGGGTCGTCGAGGCGACCACCGACGAGCTCGCCGAGAGTGCCTACGACGTCCTGGACGACGCCGAGCTCGCCCAGCTCGCCGCGGACCTGCGCCCGGTCGCGGCCGCCGTCGTCGCGGCGGGGGAGATCCCCGTCAAGTCGCCGATGGGGCTCGATCTGACCGCGTGACGGGCCGCGGCGGGGGGCTGGGGGTGGCGAGCGAGGCCACCACGGCGACGATCCCGCACGCCACGACGGCGTACCCGATGGCGAGGGGGAGCGAGAGCACGCTCGCCGCGGCCAGGCCGACGCCGGCCAGGCCGAGCACGACGCCGGTCCGCCGCGAGCGGACCGTCGCGCGCGCCGCGCTGCGGGTGAGCGCGAGCGCGGTCGCGACCCGGCCCACGTCGAGGTCGACGAGGCGGATGCCCTGGGTGGACGCGGCGTCGCTGAGGGTGAGGTCGGCGTGGGGGACCGGGGTCGGGCTGGCCACCGCGACCACGCGGCCGCGCCGGCGGTGCTCGTCGACGAGCTGCTCGCGCTGGTCGGCCGGCGTCGCGGCGTACCACTGCTCGATGCCGCAGGTGGCGGCGAGCTGGCGGGTGTTGCCCTCGGTGTCGTCGGAGACGAGGACCGGCTCGACCTGGTCGGCACGCAGCCGCTCGACGCCCTCGGCGGCGTGGGGGCGGACGTCGTCGGCGACGGTGATGTAGCCGATCGGCCGGGCGTCGACCTGGACGCCGACGGTGACGCCCACGCCGTTGCGCGGCTGCATGCCGAGCCACTCGGGGCTGCCGAGGCGCACCGGGTGCCGGTCGACCGAGCCGCTGATACCGCCCCCGTGGTGCCGCTGGACCTGGCTCAGCTTGCCGCGGCTCGAGAGCCGCGCGATCGCGCGGCCGACCGGGTCGTCCGACGCGTGGCCGAGGGCCCCCGCGAACCAGCGCAGGTTGCGCTCGTGGTCCGGCTCGACGGGATCGATCGCCACCACGCGCAGCTGGCCGGTGGTCACCGTTCCCCAGCGGTCGAGGAGCACGGTGTCGACGCGCGGGCCGACCGCGAGCGCGCGCCGGTCGTCGAGGAACACGCCCGCCGCCCGGGCCCGGGCCCGGACCACCCACAGGGTCACGGGTGCGGCGTACGCGAAGACCCCTGGCAGTGCGGCCACGAGAACGCAGGCGACCAGGAGGGCAGCGTTCATCCTGCCTCCTCCTGCTCGCGGAACCGCTCGAAGTCGCTCTGGTCGCCCGCGATCCACAACGGGACGCTGGCCTTGAGGAGGAGGGTCAGCTGGATGACGAAGTCGGGGTCGTGCAGCGCGTCGCCGAACAGCTCGTTGATCCGCTTCCAGCGGTAGCGCACCGTCTGCGGGTGGACGCCCAGCCGGGCCGCGATCGCCGGCGCGCTGTCGCGCGTCTCGAGCCACACCAGCAGCGTCTCGGAGAGGATCTCGCGGGAGTTCTCGGTCTCGTTGAACAGCGGCTGGAGCAGCTCCTGGGCGAGCTGGCGGCGCAGCACCGGCTCGGCGTGGAGCCAGATCTCGGTGCGGAACCGGACGCAGTCGATCACCGGCCGGGCCGGGATCACCTTGGCCCGGACCAGCTCCTGGGCGCGGGTCGCCCACGTCCACGCCGCGGGGACGTCGGAGCGCGGCACCGGCCAGCACACCGCCGCCCGCGCCTGGGGGAAGCCGGCCCGGATCCGGGCGACGACCTCGTCGGCGTCGTCCACCCCGCACACCACGGGCTGCGGCGTCCGGCTGGGCCGGGTCAGCGCCTCGTCGCCGAGCGCGTCGCCGGGCATCGTGCGGCCCTCGGGCAGGTCGACCGCGATCACCGTGAGCCCGTCGGGCACCTCCCAGCCGGCGATCGCGGCCTGGGTCTCGATCTCGTCGTCGTCGGCTCCCGAGAGCAGCGCCGCCAGCAGCCGGGACCGGGCCAGGCCCGAGTCGGTGTTGCGCGCCTCCGCCCCGGCCCGCCAGCCGACCCCGATCTGGGCGGTCAGGTGGTGCACGAACGAGGTCACCGCCTCGTTGATCGCGTTGAGCGCGCCGGCCGAGAGCTCGTTCTCGGCGGCCCGCACCCGCAGCTCGTTGGACAGCTCGGCGACCGCGACGTTCATGCCCTGGTCGATGAGGTCCTGGTCGCGGCCCCGGATCGCCACCCGGTAGCCGACCTTGCGGAACATGTCCTCCACCGCGACGTAGGACACCTCGCGCCCGAGCGCCTCGTCCACGAAGAGCCGCATCGCGTTGTGGATCGCGGTGAAGACGAGGTGGCGCAGGCGGCCGTCACCGGTGCCGTCGAGCTCGGGGACCGTCGTCCGCACCTGGAGCGTGACCCGCTCCGCCACCTCGCGGACCTGGCCCTCGAGGCTGCTGATCATCCACTGGGCCGACCCGGGGAGCGAGACCCGGGTCGGGGTCTCGGTCATCGCGTCCTTCCCTGCTCCGTCGTCCCTGCCGCGCTGCGTGCCCCTCACCGGCCCGCAGCCGCCGGCAGCGTGTCGTGCTCGTGCTGCCTCTTCATCTCGCGTTGTCCCTGCCCTCCCCACCGGCACCCCGGTGTGCTCTGGAACATACCTCTGGGGGTCGGTGGACGGGAGAATTTGTCACCCACGTGACAAGTATTGGCCGGTCGGCGCACCCCCGCACCCACCACCGGGGGTCACCCGACCCCCTCGTCCGCGGCCCCGAACCCCCGTTGTCACCCATCTGACAAGGCAGCGCCGGATTCGAGGATCGGGACCCCGGGACTCTTGCGACGGGCTGTCGCGCTGTGGCTGATTCGTGTGGCGCTCGTCACTCAGTGAGCGTCGTCAGCCGGAGACCGCAGTGGGGGCCGCGGAGCCGGCGCAGAGGAGGGAGCTGCGGTGCTCGTGAGCGTGATCCGAGGTCGGGACGACATCACCGACGGCGAGGCCCTGGTCGACGAGCTGTGCCGCGACCTCGACCGCGCCGAGCGCAGCCTGCCACCCGCCGTCCTGCACTCCGTGGTGGCCGCGACCCGCGCCTTCGTCGCCGCCGACGGCCACTCGGACGACGCGGTCCGCCTGGTCCAGCCGACGCTGATGCGCCTGGGCCGCCGGGCCGCCGTCCGGGGGCACACGGCGGCGCGCCTGAGCACCGACCTGCAGCGCGTCGTCGACGACCGCGCCCGCCAGGCCGAGCACATGATCACCCGCCTCATCCCCGACGACGAGGTCGACGGCCTGCGCTGCCGGCTCACCCTCTTCCTGCGCCAGGTCCAGCACGCCGCCCTCGCCGGGCACCGCCAGGCCCACACCATGATGGCGCTCGGACCCGCCGCCCGCCGGCACATGATGGCCCGCGCCCTCTTCGCCTCCGACGCCGTGCCCGACGACCTCCTCGCACTCGCCGGGATCGCCGGCGACACGCCGTACGTGCCGCTGGTGTGGGTGTGCGGCAGCCGGGGCGCCGCCCGCGCCACCGCCGAGATCCCCGACGCCCTCGTCGACCACACCGGGCGCGCCGCCCTAGTGCCGCTCGCGCACCGCGCCGACGTCGTCCTCGAGGCCGGGGACCGGGTCGTCGAAGGACCACCTCGCCCCGCCCGCGAGCTCGGCGACGCCCTCCGCCTCACCCACCAGGCCGCCGACGCCATGCGCACCGGCGTCATCCCCGCCGACCGCCAGGTCACCTCCTGCGCCGACGTCGCCGCCGACCTCCTCCTCGCCGGCCGCCCCGCCCTCACCGAGATCCTCGTCGCCAAGTACCTCACCGGCCTCCAGGCCCTCAAGCCCGCCCGCCGGGTCGAGATCGCCGAGGTCCTCCTCACCTGGCTCGAGTCCCGCGCCTCCCTCGCCGTCATCGCCGCGACCCACCACATCGCCAAGCAGACCGCCCACGACCGCCTGCGCCTCGGCAAGCAGGCCGTCCCCGCCGTCGACGCCGAACCCTCCGCCCACGCCGCCATCGTCGTCTCGCTCCACGCGAGCCTGCCCGGCTGGCGCGAGGAGGTGTCGCGACGTGCTCGCCCGTGACGCCGCCATCCGGACGCCCGTCCGGATTTCCAGTCCCTGCGGGCCTTCTCCGTTGACCGGCTCGCATCTCGGAACCAAAGGTTGCACCAACCGAATCCCCCAGGAGGATCCAGTGAAGATCAGGTCCACCAAGCGCAAGCGCACGTCGTTTGCAGTCGGCGCTCTCGCGGCCCTCGCGGCCGTCGCCGGCACCTTCGCGGCGCCGTCCGTCGCGCACGCCGACGAGACCAACCCGAACCACCTGACGGTGGTCTACGACGCCGTGGGCTCGACCCACGTCGCCGGTGGCGTCAACGCGGACATGGCCATCGGCCCCACGGACATCAAGGTCACCATCGACACGATGGCGCCCCTGCCGACGCCGATCGTGGCCGGGTCGATGAGCATCCCCAGCAAGGTGATGAACTTCGAGATCCTCGGTCTGCCCGCCCGCTCCCGGGTCACGATGACCCAGGTCGGTGAGATCACCGGCACGCTCACCAAGCTCCCCTCGCCGCGCCAGGCGCTGGAGCTGAAGTCCACCGTCAAGTACGACGTGAAGCTGAGCGACGTCGAGGTCAAGGTCTTCGGCATCTGGTGGCCGCTGGCCGTCGGCAACAACTGCCACACGATCAACCCGGCGACGATCAACGTGAGCAGCCCGATCGACAACAGCACCACCCCGCCGACCGGCTACTTCACCATCAACGGTGGCGGTCCGCTGACCTCGAAGTACACCATCGGCAACTTCACCGGCTGCGCCCCGCTGAACTTCTTCAGCATCCCCGGCTTCTTCCCGACGATCGGCTCGATCCCGATCAACGCGATCGTGCCGAACAGCGACAACACCCTCCAGCTGAACCTCAGCAACCCGCGCCAGCCGTGACCCGGCCGCCCGCGGCGTTGCCACCCGACTGTTCCCACCCCACCCCGCACAACCCCCATCACAAGGAGATCCGCATGTTCAAGCGCACCAACCGCGTCGCTGCCGGCCTCGTCGCCACCGCGGCTGCCAGCGTCACCATCCTCTCGATGACCGCGACCGGCGCCCAGGCGGCCACCACCTACACCCCCACCGGTGGTCCCAACGCCAACTTCGTGGGCTCGGGCGTCAGCTTCCGGGACATCGAGGCGGACCAGAAGCTCACCTGCCCGACCTTCAACCTCACGGGCTCGATCATCAGCTCCGGCACCAGCCGCGCCTACGGTGCGGACGCCGGCTCGCTGACCGGGCTCAACGCCGGTGGCACCGGTGCCTGCAACAACCCCATCGCGGGTGCGACCACGGTGGCGCCGCTCACCATCTCCGGCACCACGGGCTGGAGCGTGGCGATCACCGCTGACGCGACCGGCACCTCCTGGCCCGCCCGCCTCAAGAACGTCCGGGCGAAGGTCTCGGCGGCCGGTTGCGAGTTCACCGTCACCGGTGTCGTCAACGGCCGGTTCGACACGTCCAACCAGAAGTTCACCCCGGCGACCGGCGCCTCGGGTCTCACCGTCGACGACGGCCTCCCGGCCGGCAGCGGTGAGATCGCCCCCGGCACCCAGCCGATGTGCGTGACGCTCGACATCCAGCCCGGCGACACCATCGAGGTCGCCGGCTCCTGGACGAACACCCCGCCGAGCGGCAGCACCGCGATCGCCATCGCCAACCCGTGATGCTGATCTGATCCACCAGCCGGCGGCGCGGGAGCTCCGCGCCGCCGGCTGCGGCACGCTCGCCCGCAGTACCATCTCCCGACCAGCCCGGAGGTCACCAGCCCATGCGATCAGGACGTCAGCCCGCCAGGGGAAGCAGCCCGAGGCGGGCTTGGCTCGTCGGATTCCTGGCGATCGTGCTGTCGCTGCTGCTGGTCACCCCGAGCAGCAGCGCTCCGGGGGACCCCCTGCCGGGCGACAACGACCTGCCGAAGCGGGACACGATCGCCTCGGGCGCCAACGGCATGGTGACCAACTCGCAGGGTGCGGTCGTCCGACGTTCGAAGATGTACCTGACGCTGCCGGAGAAGACGCCCATCTGGGGCGTGCTCTACACCTTCCTCTTCGACACGCCTGTCGAGAATCCCGTCAGCTACAAGCCGATGTGCAACTCGCGCAACCCGTTCTGCCTCCCCGATCCCTTCTACCAGCCCGCCTGCGCGACGGCCGACCTGAGCACCCAACGGCGAGGTGGCTACTTCCGCAGCCTGCTGTACCCGGCGAAGCTGCTCGAGAGCGGGGGTGCTGAGATCGGGACGATGGCGGTGATGAAGGTCAACCTGCCCGCGTTCGGCGCCATCCCGGCGACGGCGACCATCACGCTTCGCGTCCCCCGCGTCAACGGCAAGGTGCGCCCGCTGACGATCCACGTCTGGGACGTGCGCCAGGGGGGATGTGACCCCGACTTCGTCGACATGTCCTACACGGTCGCCGAGGGCCAGGTCGAGATCTCGATCAGCGACCTCCGCGTCGACGGGGTGCCGGTGAAGCTCGGTGCATCCTGCCGGACCGTGCGGCCCGCGGACCTGTGGCTCTACAGCGAGAAGGGCGGTAGGTACTACCCGGGCAGTGGCGGCCCCCTCGGGTCCTACGAGGGCTTGAGCGGCGGCAGCCTCAAGCCGCTGGACTCGCCGTACTACTTCAAGCTGAACGGCCAGAGCATCCCGCCGTCCAAGGGGCTCACCATCCCGCCGTTCACCGGTTGCGGCGTCGACGAGGACCTGAGCCCGCTGGTGACGGCGATGGCATCCGGTCCGGACAACCCGTTGCGCGTGGTCCAGTCCCCCTTGGCGACCCACGGCCTGCACTCGCCTCTCGAGGACCCCTACTCCTGCGACCACACGACCCCGACCAACTGCGTATGGCCCCCGCCGAACCCGCCGGCCCGTCCTCCTCTCCCGGCCGGTGACGAGTAGGAGCCGTGGAGGTCCGCCGATGAACCATCGAGTACCACGCCTGCGGGGCGCACTGGCGGCCACGGCTGCCGCGCTGCTGCTGGTCCTGTCCACGACGACCGACGCCCGTGCGGCGACCACCTACACCCCCTCGGGCGGCCCGGGTCTGAGCCTGAGCGCCAGCTACGACGATCCCCGAACGCCGGAGACGACGCTCGTGCCGGGAGCCGAGCTCACGCTCATCGACGCGGGGCAGTCGATCGACTGCTCGGGGCTCTCCTTCAGCGGCTGGGTGACCAGTCCTGGGAGCGCCCGGGCCTACGGCGCGACCATGGCCGCCCTGGGCACCTTCAGCGCCCCGGGGTGCACGAACCCGACCTACGGTCCGACCACGCTCGACCTGCAGACGGCCCCGCAGCTCGTGATCACAGGTGGTCCCGCGGACGGGCAGTGGCCGGCGCGGATCACGAACATCCGGTGGAAGATCGCCTGGCCGGGCTGCGACTTCTCCATCGAGGGAATCGTCGTCGGGAGGCTCGATGCTGCGACGCAGGTGTTCACGCCGGCAGGCAACCCGGGGACGGGCCCGTCCTCCACGCCGAGCGGACTGGTCATCGCGTCGTCGCCGACCCCGTCGGGCCCGGCCTGCCTGACGCTCGACCTCCAGGGTGGCGACCACATCGGGCTCCGCGGCACCTTCCTGAACACTCCGCCAGCGGGCAGCTCGGCGCTGGTGCTGCCGACCTACTCGCCGTCCGGTGGTCCGGGATTCGGGCTGACCGGCAGCTACGACGACCCGCGGACGCCGGGAACGGCGATCGTGCCCGGCGTCCAGCTTTCGCTCATCGAGCCGGCGCAGGGCATCAGCTGCTCGGGGTTCTCCTTCAGCGGCTCGGTGAGCAGTCCCGGCGTCGCCCGGACGTACGGCGTGGGCGCGGCGAGCCTCGGCACGTCCAGCGCCCCTGGGTGCACCAATCCGCTCTTCGGCACGGTCACGTTCGCGTCGCTGACCTCACCGCGCTTCGACGTGACCGGCGACCCCGTGGGCGGGCAGTGGCCGTCCCGGATCGCCAACCTGAAGTGGAAGGTCAGCTGGGCGAACTGCGTCTTCTACGTCGAGGGCGTCATCAACGGGAAGTTCGACCCCGCCACGCAGGTGTTCGCACCCGCCGGCAACCCGGGCAGCGGGTGGTGGTCCGACGTCCCCACGGGCCTGGTCGTCGCCGCGACGCCGGCGCCGCCGACCGGATCGATGTGCCTGACCGTGGACCTCCGGGCAGGCGACACCATCGGGATCCGCGGCACCTTCACGAACACCCCGCCCGCGGGCAGCAGCGGGCTGGCGATCACCAACCCCTGAACCCCCTCCGAACCCTTGTCACTCACCTGACAACGAGGTTCGGAGGGGTCGGGCGACACCCACCCGTCAGACCGCGTTCGAGGTGGGGTCACCCAAAAGTTGTCACGCGCATCACAACATCGACGTGGCACCACGACCGGTTCCGGCGCGCCCCTTTCCGTAGGCACCCGTAGGGACCTTGACTAGGCGCGTCATGTGATGGCTGTCACGAGGGAGGGAAGCATGGGGCGCGCAGCGGCAGTGGTCCGTCGGCTGGCCGACGCCGGCCGGCGGGGAGTGCGGCGCCGCTCGTCCCGGACCCGGCAGGTGACGGTGGTTCTTCTCGGCGTCCTGCTCGCGACGACGGGCGTCGTGGGCGGCGTCGTGCAGGTGCTGCGGGCGTCGTCGGCGGAGGTGCCGACGACGACCGCGGTGCACACGGAGTCGACGGAGGAGGGGGTGACGGAGGCGCCGGTGGTGGCGCCGGCCGTGATGACCGCCCCCGACGACGTACGACGGGCGCCGGTCGCGAGGCCGAGCGATCTCCCGGGGTCGCTCGGCTCGGCGCCTCCGGCGGCCGTGCTGGCCTACCAGCGGGCGGCGACGATCATGGACACGGCGTCGCGGTGCGGGTTGCCGTGGACGGTGCTGGCGGCGGTGGGGCGGGTCGAGTCCGATCACGGGCGCGGGCCGAAGGGGGACCATCGTGTGGGGCGCGCCGGGCGGGTGAAGCCGGGGTACGTCGCGGCGTCGCTCGACGGGCGCGGGGGCCGTGGGGAGCTGCCGGACACCGACCTCGGGGCGCTCGACGGCGACCCGCGCTGGGATGCGCCGGTGGGCCCGCTGGGGCTGCTGCCGGCCACGTGGAGCCGGGTGGCGGTCGACGCCGACAACAACGGGGTCCGCGACCCGCAGGACGTCGACGACGCGGCGCTCGCCGCGGCGGTGCTCCTGTGCGCCGACCAGGACCTCAGCACGCGCCGGGGGCTGAAGGCCTCGCTCGCGGCGTTCCACCCCGGTGCCGGGTTCGTCCCGGCGGTGCTGGCGATCGCGCGGCGCTACGAGAAGCAGGCCGCGCAGGTGCCGGCTCCGCCGCCGGTGACGCTGCCGCTGCCGGTGCTGCCCGGGCAGCCCGGTGCGGCCGGGACGGTCCCGGCGCGGGTGGGTCTGGTCGCGGCGTCCGAGGGACCGCGGGCCACGCTCGCACCGACCCCCTCGCTGTCGACGCCCCCCAGGCCGACCGGCAGCCCGACCGACGGCACGTCGCCGAGCCCGACCGGGACCCCCGGCGCGACCCCCAGCGAGACCCCGACCGAGACGCCCAGCGAGACGCCGACCGAGAGCCCGACCGGGTCCCCGGGCGAGACCCCGACCGATGCCCTCGGCACCGGTCCGGAGGCCTCCCCGTGACGACCTCCACCCCCGCACGTACGACGTACATCAGCACCGACAGGCAGGAGACCCGCCATGGGCGGCACCGTTGAGGTCACCGGACTCACCAAGAGCTTCGGCTCCCAGAACATCTGGAGCGACGTCACGCTGACGTTGCCCCCGGGGGAGATCACGGCGCTGCTCGGTCCGTCCGGCACCGGCAAGTCGGTGTTCCTCAAGTCCCTGATGGGCCTGCTGCGGCCCGAGGCCGGCGTCTGCCTGGTCAACGGCGTCGACATGGTGACCGCCAAGGAGTCGCACCGCCTCGAGCTGCGCAAGAAGTTCGGCGTGCTCTTCCAGGACGGCGCGCTGTTCGGCTCGATGAGCGTCTACGACAACGTGGCCTTCCCGTTGCGGGCGCACACCCGCAAGGGCGAGTCCGAGGTCCGCGAGATCACCATGCAGAAGCTCGACATGGTCGGCCTGCTCGGCCAGGAGCACAAGCTGCCCGGCGAGATCTCCGGTGGCATGCGCAAGCGCGCGGGCCTGGCCCGCTCGCTGGTCACCGACCCCGAGATCATCCTGTGCGACGAGCCGGACTCCGGCCTCGACCCGGTTCGCACGGCGAACCTGGCCCAGCTGCTGCTCGACGTCAACGCGCAGACCGACGCCACGATGCTCGTGGTCACCCACAACATCGAGCTCGCACGAACGCTGCCCGACAACCTCGGCATGCTCTACCGCCGCCAGCTGGTGATGTACGGCCCGCGCGAGCAGTTCCTCCTCACCGACCACCCCGTCGTCTCGCAGTTCATGGCCGGCGACCCGGTCGGCCCGATCGGCATGAGCGAGGAGGTCGACCACTCCAGCAACGCCCCGCTGCTCGACGACTACGGCTACCCGGTCGACGGGGGCAGCGGCGCGCCGTCGATGGTCCGCGCGGGCGCCCGGGCGATCGAGGTGCTGCCGCGCCAGCTGCTGCCCGCAAGCGGACGGCCGCGTCCGGCCACCGAGCGGCACGCCCGGCGGGTGGCGAGCGGCGATGCGTCCCTGTACGTCGCCGACGACGAGGAGGCAGACCGACCGCCTGCCCTGACCCGGCCGGACCCCCTCGCCCGCGCGCTCGACCAGACCGGCGCCTTCTTCGCGCTCGGCCTCGACACCATCCGGGCCACGTTCCGCCGCCCGTTCGCGGCGCGCGAGCTGCTCGACCAGTTCTGGTTCGTCACCAGCGTCTCGTGGATCCCGGCGATGCTCATCGCCATCCCCTTCGGCGCGGTGATCGCGCTCCAGCTCGGCACGCTGACCGTCCAGGTCGGCGCGCAGTCCTTCACCGGCGCCGCGTCGGTGCTCGCCGTCGTCCAGCAGGCGGCACCGATCGTGACCACCCTGGTGATCGCGGGAGCCGGAGGTGCGGCCATCTGCGCCGACCTCGGGTCACGCACCATCCGGGACGAGATCGACGCGATGCGGGTGATCGGCATCGACCCGGTGCAACGGCTCGTCGTGCCGCGGGTGCTCGCCTGCGTGCTCGCGGCGGTGCTGCTTAACGGCCTGGTCTCGGTGGTCGGCGTGCTCGGCGGCTACTTCTTCAACGTCGTCGTCCAGGGCGGTACGCCGGGCGCGTACCTCGCCAGCTTCACCGCCCTCGCCCAGATCCCCGACCTGGTGGTCGGCGAGATCAAGGCCGTGATCTTCGGCTTCCTGGCCGGCGTGGTCGCGTCCTACCGCGGTCTCAACACGCGGCCCGGCCCGAAGGGCGTGGGGGAGTCGGTCAACCAGTCGGTCGTCGTCACCTTCCTGCTGCTGTTCTTCGTCAACTTCGTCGTCACCACGCTGTACCTCCAGCTGGTGCCCGGAAAGGGAGCCTGAGATGAGTGCCCCGACGAGCTCGCCGAGCTCGACGACCGGAGGCCGGCCCCCGGGCACGGTGACCAAGCGGCCCTGGTGGGACCGCCGTCTCGACCGCCTCGTGCAGTCGGGCCGCGACGTCCGCTTCTACGGGAGGGTGCTGGCCGGCATCCCGAAGGCGCTGCGCCTCTACCCCAAGGAGGTGTGGCGGGTGCTGTCCGAGGTCAGCTTCGGCACCGGCGCGCTCGCCGTCATCGGCGGCACCGTCGGCGTGATGACGGGCATGAGCCTGTTCGTCGGCACCGTCGTGGGCCTGCAGGGCTATGCCGCGCTCGACCAGATCGGCACGAGCGCGCTCAACGGCTTCATCTCCGCCTACTTCAACACCCGCGAGATCGCGCCCCTGGTGGCGGCGCTCGCGATGTCGGCCACGGTCGGCGCCGGCTTCACCGCGCAGCTGGGCGCGATGCGGATCAGCGAGGAGATCGACGCCGTCAAGGTGATCGGCCTCGACGCCGTGCCCTTCCTCGTCTCCACCCGCGTGGTGGCCGGGTTCATCGCGATCATCCCGCTCTACGTGATCGGCCTGCTCACCTCGTACGCCGGCAGCCGCCTGGTCACCGTGCAGATGCGCGGGCAGTCGGCCGGCACCTACGACCACTACTTCCAGCTCTTCCTGCCGCCGGTCGACATCCTGCTGTCGTTCGGCAAGGTGCTGGTGTTCGCGGTGCTCGTCATCCTCATCCACTGCCGGCTCGGGTTCTTCGCCAAGGGCGGACCGGCCGGGGTGGGCGTCGCCGTGGGCCGCTCGGTCCGCCGCACGCTGGTCGTCGTCGCGCTGCTCGACCTGGCGCTGTCGATGGCGATGTGGGGCACCACGACGACCGTCCGGATCGCCGGATGAGCGCCGGCATGGGCATGGGGCGGGTGCGCGACGCCGCGCTCGGGCTCGGTTACCTCGGCCTGGTGCTGGCGATCGTCGTGGGCACCTGGGCGGCGTACAACCAGGTGTTCACCAGCCGCAGCGACATCACGCTGACCACCGGGACGCTCGGCAACGCCCTGCAGAAGGGCTCCGACGTCAAGCTCAACGGCGTCCCCGTCGGCACGGTCTCCGAGATCGAGCCGCGCGACGGCGGCGCGACGCTGACGCTCGCGCTGCAGCCCGACGTGCTCGACCAGCTGCCCGCCGACACCACGGCCCGGCTGCTGCCGAAGACCCTCTTCGGCGAGCGGTACGTCGCGCTGATCCGCCCCGGCGAGGGCGGCACGACGCTCGAGGCGGGCGACACCATCCACCAGGACGCCTCGTCGGCGGCGGTCGAGCTCGAGGAGGTCTTCGACGAGCTCCTGCCGGTGCTCCAGGCGATCCAGCCCGACAAGCTCTCGGCGATGCTGGGTGAGCTCGCCCAGATGCTGCGCGGGCGCGGCGGCGAGATGGGCGACACGGTCGTGGCGTGGGGGCAGTACCTCCACAAGCTCAACCCGCTGACGCCGAAGCTGGCCGACGACCTCGCCGCACTCGGCAAGGTCGCGCAGAACTACGCCGACGCGGCCCCCGACCTGATCGACGCGCTCGACAGCATGCGCACGACCTCGCAGACGCTGGTCGACCAGCGCACGCAGGTCTCCGACCTCTTCGCCGGCGTGATCACGGCCGCCGACGACACCAACGGCTGGATGGTCGCCAACTCCGACACGATCATCTCGCTCTCGCGCGAGAGCCGCCGGGCGCTCGAGGCGGTCTCGCCGTACGCGGTGCAGTTCCCGTGCCTGTTCAAGGCGCTGCGCGACTTCATCCCGGTGATGGACAAGACGCTCGGCAAGGGCACCAAGGAGCCGGGCATGCACGTCGTCCTCAACGTCACGCCGAGCCGCGGGCGCTACGTGGTCGGCAAGGACGACCCGCGCTACCGCTCCACCGGCGCGCCGCGCTGCCCCTACCAGGACGGCAGCGTCAAGCCGGTCCGCAGCCGCGCGAGCGCGGGCGCGGCCGACGACGGCCAGCCGGAGCGGATCCTGCCGCCGCCGAGCGCGCGCGTGCAGCAGACCTTCGCCGACGGCGCCGGGCTCGGCGAGGTCAACTCGCCGGCCGAGAACCAGCTGATCGCCGAGCTGATGGCGCCCGCCGCGGGCGTCGGGCCGGCCGACTACCCGGCCTGGGGCAGCCTCCTGGTCGGACCGCTGCTGCGGGGAGCGGAGGTGGAGGTGCGATGAGCTTCCTCAAGAGGCACGTCGTCGGCGTCACGCTGACCAAGTCGCTCGTCTTCGCACTCGTCACGATCCTCGCCACCCTCGCGCTGGCCGGCACCATCCGCAACAGCGCGGGCGGCCCGACCGAGGAGTACGTCGCGATGTTCTCCGACGCGACCAGCCTCAACAAGGGCGACGACGTCCGGATGGCCGGCGTCAAGGTCGGCACCGTCACCGGGGTCGAGGTCGCCGACGACCAGGTCGCCCGGGTGCGGTTCTCGGTGGCGAAGAACGCCCCGCTGGGCGACGGCGCCCGGGCGCTGCTGCGCTTCCGCAACCTGGTCGGCCAGCGCTACATCGCGCTGGAGCCCGGCGACGTGAGCGGCGAGCGGCTCCCGGCCGGGCACGTCTTCTCGGTCGACGACACCGAGCCGGCGCTCGACCTGACCGTGCTCTTCAACGGCTTCCAGCCGCTCTTCCGGCTGCTGGACCCCGAGGACGTCAACAACCTGAGCGCCCAGATCATCGCGGTCTTCCAGGGCGAGGGCACGACGGTCGAGGGCCTGCTCAAGAGCACCGCGAGCCTGACCTCGACGCTGGCCGACCGGGACCAGGTGATCGGCGAGCTCGTCACCAACCTGTCGTCCGTGCTCGGCGTCGTGCAGGAGCGCTCCGACCAGCTCGACACCACGCTGGTCACGCTCCAGCAGCTGGTCAGCGGCCTGGCCGAGGACCGCAAGACGATCGGCTCGACCATCGACGGGCTCAGCGACCTCTCCGAGAGCGTCGCCGAGCTGCTGCAGGAGGGCCGGGCCCCGCTCAAGCGCTCGATCCGCGGCCTGGGCGACCTCTCCGGGGTGCTCGCCAACAACCAGTCGGTGATCGAGAAGTCGCTGCGGACCATGCCCAACAAGATGGAGCGGATCGCCAAGCTCGCCAGCTACGGCTCGTGGGTCAACTTCTACCTGTGCTCGATCGAGGGCCGGATCCCGCTGCCCGAGGGCTACTACGGCGATCTCGGCGCCCGGCCGATCGCGGAGAGGTGCAAGTGATGGCACGCGTGAAGAGGCGCTTCCCGACGTCGTTCGCGGAGCGCAACCGGATCGTGATCGCGGTCATCGGCCTCGTCGCGCTCGCGGCGACGTTCTTCGTGACGTTCAACGCCGAGGGGCTGCCGGTCATCGGCGGCGGCGACAAGCACCAGGCCTACCTGGCCGAGACGGCGGGCCTGCGGGCCGGCGACGAGGTCCGGGTGGCCGGCGTCAAGGTCGGCAAGGTGACCGACGTCGACCTCGAGGGCAACCGCGTCCTGGTCACCTTCCGGGTCAAGGGGGTCAAGGTCGGCGACGAGTCGACGGCGGCGGTGAAGATCAAGACGCTGCTGGGCAAGAAGTTCCTCGCCGTCGACCCGCGCGGCACCGGCGAGCTGGACGACCCGATCGCGCTCGACCACACCACGACGCCGTACGACGTCCAGGCGGCGTTCTCCGACCTGTCGTCGACGATCGGCGAGATCGACACGAAGCAGATGGAGACCGCGCTCCAGACGATGGGCGAGGTGCTGGCCGACACGCCGGAGTCGGTGCGGGGCACGGTCCAGGGGCTGACCCGGCTCTCCGAGACCATCTCCAGCCGGGACGACGACCTGGCCAAGCTGTTCCGCGCCACCGACGGCGTGACCGGCACGCTGGCCGCGCGCAACGACGAGATCGGCAAGCTCATCGACGACGGCGACCTGCTGCTCGACGAGCTGGCCAACCGCCGCGAGGCGATCCGGCGGATGCTCAAGGCGACCAAGACCCTCGGCACCGAGCTGGCCGGCGTCGTCGCCGACAACCAGGCGCAGCTGCGCCCGGCGCTCGAGAAGCTCGACACCGTGGCGGCGATGCTGCAGCGCAACCAGCGTCACCTCAACGACGCGATCGCGGTGCTCGGCCCCTACTACCGGATGCTCTCCTCCGCGATGGGCAACGGCCGCTGGGTCGACTCCTACATCTGCGGCCTGTTCGACGCCCAGAGCGCACCGGTGCTCGACAACGACGTGGTCCGCAACTGCCGGCCCGGAGGTGCCCGATGAAGTCCCCCTCGATGCGCTGGATCGCGCTCGTCCTCGGTCTCGCGATCGTGGTCACCGCCGCGGTCGTGGGCCTGCGGATGCTGCGACCCGGCACCGAGCTCACCGCGGAGTTCGACTCCGCGGTCGGCCTCTACCCGGGCTCCGACGTGCAGGTGCTGGGCGTCCCGGTCGGCAAGGTCACCGCGGTGCAGCCGGTCGGCGAGAAGGTCCGGGTCACCATGAAGATCGACGAGGGCCGCAAGATCGCCCCCGACACCGGCGCGGTCGTCGTCGCCCCGACCCTGGTCAGCGACCGCTACGTGCAGCTCACCGAGGCCTGGGTGAGCGGCCCCTCGATCAAGGACGGCACGCACATCGCGCGGACCGCGGTGCCGGTCGAGATCGACGAGATGTACCGCAGCCTGGCCGACATCGGCGAGCAGCTCGGGCCCAACGGCGTCAACCGCAACGGCGCGCTGTCGGACTTCCTGCAGGTGCTCGCGAAGAACCTCGACGGGCAGGGCGTCTCGATCAACCGGATGATCGGCAACTTCTCCGACGCGTCCACGACGATCGCCGGCTTCGACCAGGACTTCTTCGCGACGGTGCGCAACCTCGACACCCTCAACGAGACGCTCCTCAAGCACGACAAGGGCGTCGCCGGCGCCAACGAGAAGCTCGCCCTGGTCGCCGAGTACCTCGCCGAGGACCGCGAGAACCTCGCCGCCTCGATCACCGAGCTCGGCAAGGCGCTGGGCATGCTCGAGGGCTTCGTCAAGGACAACCGGGCCGCGCTCAAGAAGAGCGTCGACGGCCTGCGCGGGCCCACCCAGGTGCTCGTCAACCAGCGCCGGTCGCTGGCCGAGGCGGTGCGCCTGATCCCGCTCGCGCTGCAGAACTTCATCAACGCCTACGACCCGGCGTCCGGGACGCTGCAGGGGCGCGGCAACCTCAACGAGCTGACTGTCTGGAGCAAGGACGGCAAGTCCGCCCGGACCTCGGGCGACGCGCCGCCGCTGCTCCTGCCCGGCGTGGACGGAGGACAGTGACCATGCGCGCACCGACCACCCGCGTCCGTCGTACGGCGGCCGCCCTGCTGGCCGCCCTCAGCCTCGGCCTGACCGGCTGCGGCATCCTCGGCGGCGGCGTCTACGACGCCCCGCTGCCCGGCGGCGCCGACGTCGGCGACGACCCGATCACGCTCACCGCCGAGTTCACCGACGTGCTCGACCTCGTGCCCCAGTCGAACGTCAAGGTCGACAACGTCGCGGTCGGGCGGGTGACCAAGGTGTCTCTCGGCTCCGACGGGCGCACCGCCGTGGTGAAGATGGAGGTGCGCGGCGACGTGGACCTCCCGGCGCAGACGATCGCCCGGCTGCAGCAGACCTCGCTGCTGGGCGAGAAGTACGTCGCGCTCGTCCGCCCCGAGGGTGGGGGAGCGGGCTCCCCGGCCCCGGGCACCCTCGCCGACGGCGCCCGGCTCAGCACCGCCGACACCGACGCCGCGGCGACCGCGGAGCAGGTGCTCGGCGCGCTCTCGCTCGTCCTCAACGGCGGCGGGATCGGCCAGTTCCAGGAGATCTCGCGCGAGCTGCAGGCGGCCGGCGAGGGCCGCACCGGCGAGGTGAAGGCCTTCCTGACCGAGGTCGACCGGTTCGTCGGCGTCCTCGACGACCGCAAGGAGGCCATCACCACGGCCATCGACGGCCTGGCCCGGCTCGCCACGACGCTCGACGGCGACCGCGAGCAGATCGCCGACGTCCTCGACGGGCTCTCGCCCGGCATGAAGGTGCTCACCGAGCAGCGTCCCCAGCTGACCCGGATGCTGAGCGCCCTCGACCGGCTCTCCAAGGTCACCGTGCGCACCCTCGACGCCTCGCAGGCCGACATGGTCGCCGACCTCGAGGCGCTCGACCCGATCCTCTCCGAGCTCGCGAAGGCCGGCGCGGACCTCCCGTACTCGATGGAGATCCTGCTGACCTACCCGTTCCCGGACTCGGTCCTGGGCGCGATCAAGGGCGACTACCTCAACGTCTTCATGACGACGAACTTCCGCACCCTGCCCGACGGGTGTGCGGCCATCGGCTGCCAGTGGCCTCAGCCGCTGGCCGGCAGGCCGGTGGCGGGCTCCGGCCGCTCCCACCTCCCAGCGGACCCGCCGCCGACCGTCCTGCCGCCCACCGACAGCGCGGCCCCCGGGCTCGGGACGCCGACCATCCCGGGGCCGTCGATCCTGCCGACCACGCCCGGCGGCTCGCCGTCCGGCACCACCGGCACGCCGAGCAGCCCCGGCACGTCCGGCGGGACGCCGTCGGGAACGCCGTCCGGCAGCGGTTCGGCCCCGAGCCAGAGCGACTCCCGGGTCGCAGAAGGAGGCGAGTGAGATGCAGCAGCTCACCCGCGGTGTCCACGTCAAGCTCGGCCTGTTCGTGCTCGTGGCACTGCTCGGCACCAGCTACCTCGGTGCCTCCTACGTCGGCTTCACGCCGTTCAGCAGCGGCTACCGGGTCACCGTCTCGCTGCCCGACGCCGGCGGTCTCTTCGTCAACTCCGAGGTGACCTACCGCGGCGTCCAGGTCGGCGAGGTCACCGACATGACCCCGACCTCCGACGGCGTCGACATCGACGTCGAGATCCGCCCCGACGCGCCGGACATCCCGGCCGACGCGACGGCCGCGGTGCGCAACCGCTCGTCGATCGGCGAGCAGTACCTCGACCTGCGCGGCTCCGACGACGACGAGGTGCTCGCCGACGGCGACCACCTGCGCGGCGGACCGGACGCGCTGCCCCAGGACCTCGCCGAGGTACTGCGCTCCGGACGCGACCTCGCCGCCTCCATCCCCTCCGACTCGCTGACCACCGTCATCGACGAGGGCTACGACCTCTCCCGCGGAGTGGGCGACGACTTCGGGCGGCTGCTGCGGACCTCGATGGAGTTCCAGAAGGCCGCCGACGACAACTTCCTGGTCAGCGCCTCCCTGATCCGCAACGCCGAGCGGGTGCTGCAGACCCAGGACGAGGCCGGGGACGCGATGCGCTCCTACAGCGAGGACCTGGCGCTGTTCTCCGCGACGCTGGCCGACTCCGACGCCGACCTGCGCACCCTGATCGCCGCCACGCCGGGCGCCTCGCGCGAGGTGAGCCTGCTGATCCGCGACGTCGGGACGCCGCTGTCGATCCTGATGAACAACCTCGTCTCGACCGCGACGATCTTCGGCGTCAACTCCGCCGGCGTGCGCGACGCGATGGTCCGGCTGCCCGAGGCGGTCAGCATCGGCTGGGCGACGACGAGCGGGCGCGGCGTCAGCCTCGGCATGGTGCCCACCTTCTTCAACCCGCTGCCGTGCGTGACTGGCTACAGTGGCACGACCCAGCGCCGGGGCACCGTGACGGACGAGGGGCCACCGTTGAACACGCGGGCCGGCTGCACCGCGCCGCGCCGCGAGGGCAACGTCCGCGGTCCGCAGGCCGTCAAGGGGGGCAGCGGCGGCGGGGTCGCCGTCCGGCCGGGCATCGACGTGGTGGACGACCTCGACGACCTGCTGGGAGGCGGACAGTGACCCCGCACGACGTGCAGGACCTGGCAGACGTGGAGGAGAGCACCATCAGCGACGACGAGCGCGACCGTCCCGACCCCGTGACCGGAGGCGGCGGCAACCGGACCGCCATCGAGCTCGGCCTGGCCGTGCTCGCCGCCGTGGTCCTCGTGGTCGGCCTGGTCAGCTGGTGGCGCGCGGGCGACCACGACGCCGCGGACGTCGACCGGGCGCAGCTGCGCGACACGGTGCTCATCACCGCGCGCAGCCACATCGAGACGATGAACACCCTCGACTTCAACGACATCGACGGCGGCCTCGACAAGTGGGAGGACGTCTCCACGGGGACGCTCAAGGACCAGATCGCCGCCACCGACGCCGAGACCCGCAAGCTGATGGCCGAGCGCGGGATGATCTCGACGGGCAAGGTGACCGACGCAGCGGTCGTCGACCTGACGTCGAGCACGGCGACGGTGATCGCCTCCGTCGAGACGACCGTCGTCGACTCCGCCAAGCCCGACCAGGCGCCCACCGTCAAGCGCAACCGGATGGCCGCCGACCTGGTCAAGGTCGGCGGCAGGTGGCTCCTCGAGGCCCTCGACCAGGTGGCGGTGAGCCGGTCGTGAACGCGCTCCTCGGCACGCTGCGCCGTCACGCCGCGCTCGTCCTCGCCGTGCTCCTGCTCGCCGGGGCCGGGGTCGCCTTCTGGCAGGCCGACCGGGCCCGCGCCGCCGACAACGTCGACAACCGGGCGATCGTCGACGACCGCGCCACGACCGACGTCCAGTCGGCGGTCGCGGCCGCGCTGGTCCGCGTGCTCAGCTACGACTACGCCAACCCCGAGGCCACCGAGCAGGCCGCCGACGACCTGCTCGCCGGCGCGGCCCGCGAGCAGTACGACACGCTCTTCGCCGCGCTCAAGGAGAAGGCGCCCGACCAGAAGCTCACGCTGACGGCCCAGGTGCAGGTGGCGGCGGTCAAGGAGCTCCACGGCGACCGGGCCGAGCTGCTCGTGTTCCTCGACCAGGCCTCGCAGCGGGCGACCGACGACGAGGCGTCGTACTCCGCGGCGCAGCTCGAGGTGCAGGCCGAGCGGCGCGACGGCACCTGGAAGGTCACCGGCATCGAGCCGCTCTGAGCCCGGTGGCGGTGAGTGCCTACACTCCGCGACATGGCACAGCAGCCCCGCTGGAAGCGCTACCGCCGCCCCGGTGACCCGCGGACCGAGGACGGCACCCCCGCGACGCCGCGCACGCCCACCGCCCCGAAGAAGCCGGCTGCGCCCACCGCTCCGAAGAAGCCGGCCGCCCCCACCTCCCGCAACCGGCCGTGGCTGGTCGCGGGTGTGGTCGTGGCGGTGGTCGGCGTCATCGCGCTCGTCGCGGTGCTCGCCCGCGGCGGGGACGACGGCCCGGCCCGCAACGAGGTCGACACCGAGGTCCTCGACGGGGACTTCGTGACCACCGCGCTCGCGCACGCCGTGGAGGTTGCGCCCGGGCAGCAGCCGGTCTCGGTGCGGCTCGACGAGTACGGCCTCAGCGTGGAGTACTTCGACCCCAACACCGAGGTGGTCCGCACCATCGAGACCGCCCACTACGACCCGGACGGCTACCGGGTGCGCAACCGCGAGAACGAGTACGACGACTACGCCCCCGGCCGCTTCCCGCTCGACCTCGCCGCGCCCGGCGCGATGATCGACCAGGTCCGCGCGGCGCTCGACCGGGCGGAGGGCGCCTGGGCCTGGCGCCTCGAGATCCAGGTCGACCCCGCGTCCCGCGACGTGGTGATGACGACCGACGTCAGCGCGTCCGATGCTGTCGAGGTGAGCGACGTCCTGCGGACCGGAGGAGCGACCCCATGAGCGAGGGAGCGGGCACCCGGAGCCAGCGGTTCTTCGCGCGCTGGTACCCCGACGTCATGCAGCGGGCCGAGGACGCCGGCCAGGCCGAGATCCGCGCGCGGCACCTGGCCCGGGCCCGGGGTCGGGTGCTCGACCTCGGCACCGGCAACGGCTTCTCGGTGCCGCACTACACCGCCGAGGTGACCGAGCTCGTGATGCTCGAGCCCAACCCGGCGCTGCGCGCCCAGCTCCAGCGCCGTACGGCGGACATCCGGGCGCGGGCCTGGCAGATCGTCGACGGCGACGCCTACGCACTGCCGTTCGCGGACGCCTCGTTCGACACCGTGGCCGCCTCGCTCGTCTTCTGCTCGCTCGATCGCCCCGCCGCCGCGCTCGCCGAGCTGGCCCGGGTGCTGCGCCCGGGCGGCACCTTCCTGTTCCACGAGCACGTCCGCGGCACGGGCCTGCGCCGGGTGGTGCAGGAGGTCGCCACGCCGGTGCAGCGCCGGATCGCTGACGGCTGCCGGCCCAACCGCGACTTCGTCGGCCTGCTGCGGCGCTCGCCGTTCACCGTGGCCGACGTCGACGAGCTGCGGATGCCCGCGGGCGCGCTGACCGTCGTCCCGATGGTGGTGGGGGCGGCTACGACGGCGCGTCCGTGACGATCCCCGCCGCCACCGCGACCTCGCGGTAGGCCGCGGCGAGCGTCTCGACCGTCTCGTGGGCGTTGAGCCCGCTCGGGTTCGGCACCACCCACAGCTCGGCGCCGGACCAGAGGTCGTCCAGGGTGGCCGGCTGGCGGCCCATCACGGCCTTGGGGTGCCCGAACGCGGTCCGGTAGGCCGTGATGCCGGCGATCGCGACGACATCGGGCTTCTCGCGGGCGACGAGCGCGGTGAGCTGGACGCCGCCCTCCCGCAGCTCCTCGCTGCTCAGCTCGGACGCCTTGGCCGTGGCCCGGTGGACGACATTGCTGATCCCGATCCCGCGCTCGCGCATCATCGTGCGGTCGGCGTCGGACATGCCGTCGGCGGGGTCGATCGGCTCGGTGATGACGCCGCCGCGCAGCAGCGCGGGGTAGAAGCGGTTGCCCGGGTGGGCGAAGTGGGTCTGCGTGGCGGCGGTCCACAGGCCGGGGTTGATGCCGACGAAGAGCAGCCGCAGCCGCTGGTCCGGGGCGTTCGGCAGCAGGTCGGGGACGACGGCGTCGCGGAAGGACTCCAGCTCGGCTCGGGTGAAGGTACGACGGGCCACGCGCCGAGCCTGTCACGATGGCCCGGTGGGCGCCGAGCCGGGAGCACCGTGGAACACCTTCGCCGAGGGGGACAACCTCGAGGTGGTCGCCGGGCTGCCCGACGCGTCGTACGACCTCGTCTACCTCGACCCGCCGTACAACACGGGCAACGACTTCGCCTACCGCGACGACTTCAAGGGCAAGCGCGGCGCGGGCGCGGCGGGGCGGCACGCGACGTGGCTGGCCTACCTGCGCCCGCGGATCGAGGCCGGGCACCGGGTGCTCGCCGACACCGGAGCGCTCTTCGTCAGCATCGACGACCACGAGGTGGCCCACCTGCGGCTGCTCCTCGACGAGGTGTACGGCGAGGCCAACTTCCTGGCCCAGGTCGTGGTCAACCTCAACGCCAAGGGCCGCCAGCTGGGCAAGGGGTTCGCGACCTCGCACGAGTACCTCCTCGTCTACGCCAAGGACGCCGCCCGCTGCGTGCTCGACGCGTCGTCGCCGCACACGGTGGTCGAGGCCGACTTCCCGCTCGAGACCGACGACGGGCGCCGCTACCGCCGGCTGCCGCTGCGCAACACCAACAAGAAGTTCAACCCGCTCAGCTCGCCGACGCTGCACTTCCCGCTCTGGGGTGACCCGGAGACCGGCCGGGTGGCCGCGGACCCCTTCGCCGGCGGGGTGGAGATCAAGCCGGTGTTCGGCGACGGCACGCCGGCGGTGTGGCGCTGGTCGCGGCCGCTGATCGAGGAGCGGCCCGACGACCTCGAGTGCCGGGTCGTCCGGGGCGTGCGCGGCGACCGGGTCGACGTCTACCAGCGCGACTGGCGCCATCCCGTGGGCGGTCGGCGCAAGAAGCTGCGCACCATCTGGCTCGCCGAGGAGATCGGCTCCACCGACACCGCGGTCGCCGAGCTCAAGGACCTGGTCGGCCACGTCTTCGAGTCGCCGAAGCCGACCGGGCTGCTGCTGCGGGTGCTCGGCACGATGCCGGACGACGCCCGGGTGCTCGACTACTTCGCCGGCTCCGGCACCACCGGGCACGCCGTCGCGCTGGCCAACGCCGCCGACGGCGGCCGTCGCACGTGCCTGTCGGTGAACTCCGCCGAGCCCACCCGGGTCGGCTCCAACGCCGAGCGGGCGGGCTACGCGACCGTCTCGGCGGTGACCCGGGCCCGGCTGCGGGCGGTCGCCGAGCGGGTCGGCGGGGGCTTCGCCGAGCTCAGCTGACGCCGGCTGCCTTCTCGAGCGCGGCCAGCTCGTCGTCCAGGAAGGTCAGCAGCCGCTGCAGGTGCGGCACCGTGCGGCGGCAGCCGGTGAGGCCGAAGCCCATGTTGCCGGCGTACGACGTGCAGGTGATGTTGAGCGCCATGCCGTTGATCGGGATCGAGACGGGGTAGTTGCCGACCAGCTGCGCGCCGTTCCAGTAGTGCGGCACCCGTGGCCCCGGGACGTTGCTGATGATCAGGTTGTACGGCGGCCGGACGATGCCCTGCATCTTCAGCATCGGGACGACGATCGAGGGCGCCATGCCGATCGCGCTCATCGCGACGATCTGGGTGGGCGTCATCGACGAGAGCGCCTCCTTGCCGTCCTTCATCGACTGGCTGATCGTGCGCAGCCGGTCGGCCGGGTCGGCCTTGTCGGTGGCGAGCCGGACCATCACCGACCCGATGGCGTTGCCGCCGTCGGCGGACGGCGTCCCGGCCTGCCGGCCCTTGAGCCCGACCGGGACCATCGAGACCATCGACTGCTCGGGCAGCGCGTCGAGCTCGGTGAGGTAGGTGCGCATCGCGCCGCTGCACATGGCGAGCACGACGTCGTTGATCGTGGTCCCGCTCGCCTTGCCGACGCCGCGGATCCGCTCGATCGGCCAGTCCTGTGCGGCGAACCGGCGGGCGCCGGTGATCGACTGGTTGAAGATCGTGCGCGGTGCGGCGAGCGAGACCGCGGACGTCTCGTTCTTGAGGCCCTTGCGCAGGGTGCGGACCAGGGCGAGCGGCATCCCGGCGGCGTCGGCGCTGACGCTGAGCGCCGTGCGGACGGCGTCGGCGGGCAGGTCGGCGAGCGTGCGGGCCGCGGTGGTCGCCGCGTCGACGGCGGCCGCGGGGAGCGACTCGGGAGCGTCCGCCACGGCCTCAGCCTCGGCCCGGCGTCGCCGCGCGGCGCCCTCGGCGAAGGGGGCCGGCATGCTGCGCCGGTCGGGGTCGGACGAGAGGACGCTCGCCATCAGCCGCATCGCGGAGATGCCGTCGACCAGCGCGTGGTGGAGCTTGGTGTACATCGCGACCCGGCCGTCGGCCAGGCCCTCGATCACGTGGGTCTCCCACAGCGGCCGCTCCCAGGCCAGCCGGGTCGAGTGCAGCCGGCCGACGAGCTCGAGGAGCTCGCGGACCCGCCCGGGCTGGGGGAGCGCGCTGTGCCGCACGTGGTGCTCGATGTCGAACTGCTCGTCCTCGCGCCACACCAGCGTGCCGCCGGTGCGCACGGAGCGGTGGGGGTGCTTGAGGAACAGCGGGGCGATCCGCTCGGTGTCGCGCATCGACTCGAACATCCGCCGCACGAAGTCCGGCCCCGCCCCCGCCGGAGGCTCGAAGAGCTGGAGGCCGCCGACGTGCATGGGCATGTTCCGGTTCTCCGCGAGCAGGAATGCGGTGGAGGTCGGGTCGATCGGGTGGAAACCGGGTAGGGAGACCATGCGGGAGCCCCTTTCGTTGCAGGTCCGGCGATCCTCGCGCGTCGTGACGCCGCTCACAAGCGCTGGGCCCGGGGTATGTTCGCACCGCCTCACGAAAGGATCTCGGCCTTGAGCGACTACACCACGCCCCCCGGGTGGTATCCCGACGGTGACGGCTGGGAGCGCCGCTGGGACGGATCCGGCTGGACCGACGACCGGCGCCGGATGCCCGAGCCCCCTCCGCCGCCCGAGGCGCCCACCCCGACCCAGGTCCGGCCCGCCGCCCCGGCCCCGGCGCCGGCACCCGCCCCGGCCCCGGTCGCACCGACGCCGACGCCGAGCTACGGCCAGGTCCCCCCGGCCTGGTCGGCGCAGCCGACCCACCCGCCGCACCCGTCGGCGCCGTCGGCGCCGCCCGGGGTGCCGGGCCCGCGCGAGCGCCGGACCGGGCTGTGGGTGGCGCTGGGCGTCGTCCTCGTCCTGCTCGTCGGCACGGGCGTGACGCTCGCCGCGCTGCAGCCCTGGGCCGACGACACGACCACGGCAGGCGACGGAGGGGACGGCGGCCAGGGCGGCACCGGCGGCAAGGACGGCAAGGACGGCAAGAAGGCGATCCAGGGCGACCTCGACGGCAACGGCTACGGCGACGCCACCTACCTCGTCTACCGCGACTACGACCACGTCCAGCGGGTCACGGCGAGCAGCAACGGCAAGGTGTTCACCACCCAGTCCGCCTCGGTCGAGCCCTACAAGGAGCCCAGCGTCCTGCACCTCGACTGGGACGGCGACGGCGTGGCCGAGGAGCTGCGCTGGACGTTCGTCGAGTCCGGCAACCAGCTGACGCTCAGCTCGGGCGACCCCGACTTCCCCGGCGAGCAGCGGTTCACCCTCGACCTGTCGTCGCTCAAGGACTACGGCGTCAAGATCCAGGTCCAGGCCGGCGACTTCGACGGCGACGGCAAGGCCGACCTCGTCGTCGCGGGGCCCAACGACAAGGTCGTCGACGTCTCCGTCCTCCGCGGCGACGGCTCCGGCACGTTCGCCGAGCCGGAGCGCTGGCTGGCGCTGCCCAACGCCACGATCGACAGCACGCTCGTCCGGGCCGGCGACTTCGACGACGACGGCCGCACCGACCTGTGGGCCCAGCTGCCCGCCGGCAAGCTGAGCGACTCCGACTACTCGGGTTACTACGCCGGCGACACCGGCTACGCGATGCTCCACTCCACCGGCAGCGCCTTCGAGGCCGGCGCGGTCAACAAGGCGAGCATCTACGAGGACGCCTTCCTCGTCGGCGACGTCACCGGCGACGGGACGACCAGCCTGATCGGCGTCAGCGCCAATTCGGTCAAGGAGAAGGTCGAGGTCACCGTCTACGACCTCTCCTCCGGCCGGCCCCAGCCGGTCACGTCCTTCACCGGGTCGAGCACCATCGGCAACCGCGCGCTCCAGGGCGCGACCCTCAGCGACGTCGATGGCGACGGCAAGGGCGACATCGTGTTCGTGGTCAAGGCCTACAAGGAGAAGGCGTTCACCGGCGTCCAGGTGATGCGCTCGACCGGGTCGGCCTTCGACCCCGCGCTCGTGTGGGCCGAGACGCCGGAGTGCGCCGACGACGGCTGCCGGGTCGTCTTCCCCGACACCCGCCGGTACTAGGGAGCGGCGCGGCATCGAGCAGGCCCGGTGCCGCGTCCGTCACCGGGGCTCCGGCGCGGACGTCGCTCGAAGCACCCTCGGCAACGACATCGATCGGGTCGAGTGGTCGTAGCTGACGGCTCCGTCCTTGCCGATGGTGAAGGAGACGCCGTGCTGCCCCAGGTCCGGCACGTCGGAGATCCGGCGGAACCGGTCGGAGATCAGGAAGGGCAGGTCGGCGAACATGCGGGAGACGGTCTTCAGCCCCGACGCCGAGATCCGGCAACCAGGCTCGGCGACCAACTCCAGCTCCACCTGGAACAGTGCGACGCCGGCTGCTCTCAGCTGGTCGAGGTAGTCGGCTCGATCCGTCAACGAGAGGTCGTCGTCGAGCAGGAAGAAGCCGTTCGCCACCTTGGGGACGTCGATCTCCTCGAGGAGATCCATCTGCCGGCGCACGTCCTCGGTCTTCTCCGGATCCACGGCGGTGAACTCGAAGTAGTCCGGCCGGAGGTCGCGCAACGCCTGGTGGACCGCATCCGCCGTCAACCTCCGCGAAGGGGTCAGGGCGACGGAGAGCCTCGCCCCGGACGCCGCCCTGATCGCCGGCACCTCTCCGCTGGCGACCGCTCGATCGTGCTCGTCGCCACTGCCGACGTAGACGCCCAGCACATCGACATGCCTCAGCCTCTGCGCCTCCGCCGCGGAGACCACCTGGTTCACCTTGATCACGTCGACCCCGGCGCTAGAGACCCGCGCGCAGCTCGGCCACCACCGAGTCGACCACGGCGACCAGGTCGCCGCCGGTGCGCTCGGCGACCGCCCGCTGCCGGACGTACGACGGCCCGCGGGTCGCGACGTCCAGCACCGAGGCGAGCTCGGCCTCGCAGCCCAGGCGCGCGGCGGTCGGCATCAGCCGGGGGACCAGGTCGGCGAGGTCGTCGGTCACCAGCCGCTCGTGGGACGCGCCGTCGAGGATGACGATCGCGTCGACGCCGTAGCGCGCGGCGCGCCACTTGTTCTCCTGGACGTGCCAGGGCGGCATCGTCGTGAGCGTCTCGCCGGCCGCGACCCGCTCGTCGAGCCACACGACGAGGCAGTGCATGAGCGCGACGAGCGCCTCCATGTCGGCGAGCGTCGAGACGCCGTCGCAGATCCGGTTCTCGAGCGTGCCGTGCTTGGTCGCGGGGCGCACGTCCCAGCGGATCTCGCTCAGCTCGTCGATGACGCCGGTGGTCATCTGGTCGTGCGCGAACTGCTCGAACTCCTCCCAGCGCTCGAACTGGAAGGGCAGGCCCGCGGTGGGCAGCTGCTGGAACATGAGCGCCCGGTTGGAGGCGTAGCCGGTGTCGACGCCCATCCAGATCGGGGACGACGCGGAGAGCGCCTGCAGGTGCGGGTAGTAGGTGAGCAGGCCGTTGAGCACGGGCAGCACCCGGTCCCGCTCCGGCAGCCCGACGTGCACGTGCACGCCCCAGATCAGCATCTGCCGGCCCCACCACTGGGTGCGGTTGATCAGCTCGGCGTACCGGTGGCCCTCGGTGAGCTGCTGGCCGGTCCACGACGCGAAGGGGTGGGTGCCGGCGCCGTACAGGTCGAGGTCGAGGGCGTCGGCCGCGGCGGTGACGTGCTGCAGCGTGTCGCGCAGGTCGGCCATCGCGCCGCCGACGGTGTCGCAGACGCCGGTGACGACCTCGACCGTGTTCTTGAGCAGCTCCTTGTGGAGCTTGCCCGGGTCGGGCATCCGGGGCTTGGCCCGCGCGAACAGGTGGGCCGCCTCGTTGCGGAGGTCGCGAGTGCGGCGGTCGACGAGTGCGAACTCCCACTCCACGCCGATCGTCGGCCTCGGTGAGCCGTGGAAGTCGATGCGCACGGAGCCAGCCTAGGGGGAGGAGGGTGCGCTCAGGCGTCGTCGAGGCCGCGCACGAAGGCGCCGAAGCCGGGCAACGTGAACCGGACCAGTCCGTGGCCCACCGGCTCGATCACGCCCTTGTCGATGAGCCGCTCGCGCGGGGCGCTGATCGAGCGCGAGTCGCGGCCCATGCCGGTGGCGATCGCGACCCGGGTGACGTTGTCGAGCCCGGTGGCGGCCATCGCAGCCAGGAACGCCTGCTCCGTCGGCGTCGCGGAGCCCCAGCGGGCCCGGTGCATGGCGGTCAGCTGCTGCTGGGCGGCGGGCAGCCCGCGTCGTACGTCGGCGAGGCCGAGCTTGGTCCCGCGCCGCGGCCGGGCGGCGTCCCAGGTGCCGCTGCCGATCAGCTGGAGCAGGTACGGGTGGCCGCGGGCCTCGTCGACGACGGCGGTGAGCGCGCCGTCGGTCCAGCCGACCCCGGCCTCCTCAGCGGGCGCGGTGAGCACCGCCCGGGCGTCGGCGCCGTTGAGGACGTCGAGGGGGACGAACGCGCTGCGCTCGCCGAAGGTCGCCGCGCGGGTCAGCGCCTCAGGGGTCACCGGCAGCCCGGCGGAGACGACGGCGAGGGGGTTGTGCTCCCGGTCGCCGTCGAGGTTCTGCAGGGTGTTGAGCAGGATGGACATGTCGTCGGGGAGCGCGACGTGGAGCTCGTCGACCAGCACGAGGAGCCCGGCGCCCCCGCGGCGCCGGACGAGGGCGGCCGCGTCGTGGAGCAACGTCCCGAGCGCGTGGATCGGGGCCAGCCCGAGCGTGTCGTCGGGCTTCTCGCCGGGTGGCGAGGCGACCTCGGCGGCGACCTTCGCGCCCGGCAGGCCGACCTCGACCGAGACCCGCTCGAGCCGCTTGCGCCACACGCCGCCGGCGCCGCCGCGGGGGAGGACCTCGGCGCGCTCCAGCGCGGTGCGCAGGCTGCCCACCAGCTCGGGGAGCACCGGCCGCTCGCGGCTGCAGGCCACCCAGGCGGCGACGAAGCCCAGCTCCTCGGCGCGACGCTGCGCGGTGCGGAGCAGGGAGGTCTTGCCGATGCCCCTCGGCGCGTGGAAGACGAGCAGCGGCCCGCCCAGCTCGCCGAACGTGAGGACGCGGGCCAGCTGGTCCTCGATCCGGCGCAGCTCAGCGGCGCGTCCGGCGAAGACCCGCGGCACCTGGCCGGGGGTGTAGGGGTTGGCTGTCATCCGCGCTCCCGAAGGTCGATACCCGCCGATACTTCATGAAAGTATCAGCAGGTATCCGACAACGGCGCTACCCGCGCGGGCGGGGCGGCACGAGCGCCAGCCCGTCACCCTCGACCAGCTCGGGGTCGGGAGCCCGGCCGGAGGCCAGCATCAGCAGCTCCTGCACCGGCCCGCGGACGGCGGGACCGCTGCCCCGCGCCCAGTCGACGTCGGTCGCGACCAGCCGGATGCTGCGCACCAGCCGGCCGGTGCCCATCAGCGGCGCGAGCCGTCGTACGCGCTCGGCGGCGAGGGCGGCGGCCGCGGGTGCCATCGGGTGCCGCAGTCCGAGCGGGCGCAGGATGTCCTGGTGGTGGAGAAGCGCGTCGATGAGCGGCTCGACCGATGTCGTCGTGGGGACGTGGTGCCGGCTCGTGGCGTGGCGCTCGAAGTCGGCGAGGATGCTCTCCCGGGTCTCGCGGGCGCCGAGCCGCTTCACCTCGCGGAAGATCATCGTGTTGTAGCCGCGCCCGGCGTTGCGGGCCAGCATCCCCGGCATCTGCCGCCAGCCGATCTGCGGCGTGGAGATGACGTGCGCCGCGACGTCGTGGACGGTCCAGCCGGGGCAGAGCGTGTCGTGCGCCCAGTCCGCCGGGTCGAGGCCGGCAAGCGTCGAGGCGAGGGCGGCGCGCTCGGCGTGGATGTGGTCCCACAGCTGCGACCTGTCCATGGTGGCTCCCTTCCCTGATATGGTCAGTCTTCCTGACTAGTTCGTCAAGGCCCGAGGAGTGCGCGATGGACCGACCGCACCCGGGCCTGCTCATGTTCATCGGCGCGCGGTACGTCGAGCAGCGCGTCGCCGAGGCCGTCGCCGCCGCCGGCTACGACGACCTCACCCCTGCCATGGCACGGGTCGCGGCCCGACTCGGCGAGGACGGCAGCCGGGTCACCGACCTCGCCGCCCAGGCGCGGATCACCAAGCAGAGCGCGAGTGTCCTGGTCGACCAGCTCGAGCGCGCGGCGTACGTCGTCCGGGTGCCGGACCCGGGTGACGCCCGCGCCCGGCTCGTCGTCCTCGCGCCGCGGGGGCGGGCGGTGCAGCGGGTCGCCCGGCGCGAGGAGGCCGCGATCGAGCGGGAGTGGGCCGCGCACCTCGGCGCCGAGCGGATGGCAGTGCTCCAGGACGCGCTGACCGCGCTGCGCGAGATCACCGACCCCTACCGCTGACCTGCGGATTTCGCGGGGCATGGGGCCGTTGGGTAGCCTTCTCCGGTTGCCTCGGCGAGGGAGCTCCCGCTTCTGTGACTCCGTGATCGACTGGGCCGGTTCGTCTTGCACGACGCCGCGCGCCCCGCCGATCACCGGGTGAGGGAAGCGCGGCGTTCTTCGTCTCCGGGCAGCAGCCGCCCCGTCGTAGTACGAACCAGGAGATTCCCATGAGCACCGAGAAGATCAAGGCCGAGGTCCGCACCGAGTTCGGCAAGGGCGCCGCCCGCCGCATCCGCCGCGAGCACAAGGTCCCCGCGGTCGTCTACGGCCACGGCAACGAGCCGATCCACCTGAGCCTCCCGGGCCACGACACGATGATGGCGCTCAAGCACGGCGGCGCCAACGCGCTCCTCGAGCTCGACATCGACGGCACCTCGCAGCTCGCCCTGACCAAGCAGGTCCAGGTCGACCCGGTCCGCCGCGTCCTCGAGCACGTCGACTTCGTCGCCGTGAAGCGCGGCGAGAAGGTCACCGTCGACGTCCCGATCCACGTCGTCGGCGACGCCGCCCCCGAGACCCTCGTCGTCACCGACGCCGCGACCATCCAGGTCGAGGCCGAGGCCACCCACATCCCCGAGCAGTTCGAGGTCGACGTGACGGGCGCCGAGGCCGGCACCCAGATCCTCGCCAGCGAGATCGCGCTGCCCTCCGGCGTCACCCTGCTCAGCGACGCCGACGTGCTCGTCATCAACGTGACCGCCGCCCAGACGGCCGAGGCCGCCGAGGCCGAGCTCGAGGCCGCCGAGGCCGAGGCCGGCATCGAGAAGGACGAGCCCGAGGCCGCCGCCGAGGCCGACAGCGAGTGACCTTCGGCCGGCTCAGGTGGTTCCTGGGCCGACTGATCTCCCCGGTGCGCTCCGGCGCACCGGGGAGCTCCGCATTTCCCACCCCCCTGCCCACCGACGAGACCGGGAGCGAGAACGTGGCGGACGCTGACGTGTGGCTGGTGGTCGGCCTCGGCAACCCCGGGCCGTCGTACGCGGGACACCGGCACAACATCGGCTACCTCGTCGTCGACGAGCTGGCCCGCCGGATGGGCAGCGGCTTCCGCGCCCACAAGACCGGCCGCGCCGACGTCGTCGAGGGCCGCCTCGGCGCCCCCGGCACTCCCGCCCCCCGCGTGGTGCTGGCCAAGTCGCGCTCCTACATGAACGAGTCCGGCGGCCCGGTCAAGGCGCTCGCCACCTTCTACAAGGTCCCGCCCGCCCGGATCATCGCCGTCCACGACGAGCTCGACATCGACTTCGGCACCCTCCGGATCAAGCTCGGCGGCGGCGACAACGGCCACAACGGCCTCAAGTCCATGCGCTCCTCGCTCGGCACCGGCGACTTCTACCGCGTCCGCGCCGGCATCGGCCGCCCCCCGGGCCGCCAGGAGGTCGCCGACTTCGTGCTCTCCAACTACTCGACGACCGAGCGCAAGGAGCTGCCCTTCCAGGTCGACAGCGCCGCCGACGCCGTCGAGTCCCTGATCGCCGACGGCCTCGAGAAGACCCAGCAGCGCTTCAACTCCTGACCCCGGCCCGCGCGCCGAGGCCGGGTCGAGCCCCTTGTAACTCAGTGTTCAGACCACTACCAGGGTGGTCGACACCCCTGGTAGTGGTCTGAACACGTAGTTACAAGCGCGCAGCCCCCGACGCCGGGTTGGCGTCGGGCCACTACGCTGACCGGGTGACTTTCGAGCCCGGTACCCCCGCTCCCGAGGTCGTCGCCGACGACCACCTGTTCGCCGCCTGGCTGGCCGAGGCGGCCGGCGCCCGCCTGCTCGAGGTGCGGGGCGAGGGGCTCGAGGGCAAGGAGCTCAAGGACGCCGGCGACCGGGCCGCGCACGTGCTGCTCATGGAGCTGCTGGCGGCGTACCGGCCCGACGACGCGGTGCTGTCCGAGGAGGCGCTCGAGAGCGCGGCCGACAAGGACGCCCGGCTCACGGCCGCGAAGGTGTGGATCGTCGACCCGCTCGACGGGACGCGGGAGTTCTCCGAGCCGCCGCGCGACGACTGGGCCGTGCACGTGGCGCTGTGGCAGGACGGCACGCTGGTGGCCGGTGCGGTCGCGCAGCCGGTGATCGGCGAGACGTTCAACACGGGCACGCCGCCCGTCGTCCCGGCGCGGACGTCGCAGCGGCCGCGGATCGCGGTGTCGCGGACGCGTCCGCCGGCGTTCGTCCAGGCGCTGGCCGAGGAGCTCGACGCCGAGCTGGTCCCGATGGGGTCGGCGGGCGTGAAGATGATGTCGGTCGTGCGCGACGTCGCCGACGCCTACGTCCACGCGGGTGGGCAGTACGAGTGGGACTCCGCGGCACCGGTGGCGGTGGCGCGGGCGGCCGGCCTGTTCACCTCGCGGGTCGACGGCAGCGAGCTGGTCTACAACCAGGCCGACGTCTACCTGCCCGACGTCATCGTGTGCCGGCCCGAGCTGGCCGACAAGATCCTGTCCTTCATCGCCGCGAACGGCACCGACTGACGGTCGGGGAGGGCGCGATGGCGGACGAAGCAACCCAGGAGCGCGGGGCCCGGATCGACTGGCCCGCGACCTTCGCGGGGGCCGCCGCGGCCGTCACGGTCGCGGTGCTCCTCTCGACGCTGGGCGCAGCCGGCACCCTGATCGGCGCCGCCCTCGGCAGCATCATCGCGACGGTCAGCTCGGCGCTCTACAAGCAGGGCATCGAGTCGAGCCGACGCCGGATGGCCGACGTCCAGGCCGCCGCCCTGCAGCGGGTCAACCTCGCCGACCAGAACGTACGACGGGCCGCCCGCCGCTCCGACCCCGAGGCCGCCGAGCGCGAGCTCGACCGCGCCCACCGGCACCTCGACGCCGCCAGCAGCGACCTCGAGGACGCCGAGCCCAGCCGCTGGGCCCAGCTGCCGTGGAAGAAGCTCGCCCTCCTCGCCGCGCTCGTCTTCGTGATCGCCATCGTGGTGATCAGCCTGGTCGAGCTGATCGCCGGCAAGAGCGTCTCGACGATCACCGGCGGCACCGACGGCTCCGACCGGACGTCGCTGACCGGGATCTTCGGCGACCGGACCGACGACAGCCGCGACCGTGACCGCCAGCAGCCGACCGACGACGCGACGCCGACCGGCCCGACCGACGCGCCGACCACCGGACCGAGTGACCCCGGCACCGCGCCCACCGACGCGACGACCGGGCCGACCGGTCCCACCGAGGCACCCACGACCGGGCCCACCGATCCGGGGACGGCGCCCAGCGGGCCGGACCCGGGCGCCGGGACACCCACGCCGACACCGACCCCGACGCCGAACGGGGCGCCCGCCGTACCCTGACCCGATGACGTCGTTCATCTCGCACCTGACGGTCGACTGCGCCAACGCGTTCGAGCTCTCGGAGTGGTGGAAGCCGGTCCTCGGCTTCACCGACCTGCCCGGCGACCCCAACGAGCCCGGGCACGAGGAGTGCATGATCGTCGACCCCGACACGGGCCAGCAGGTGCTCTTCCTCGAGACCCCCGACCGCAAGGTCACCAAGAACCGGCTGCACCTCGACCTGCGCCCGCGTCCCGGCTCCGGCAGCCGGGACGACGAGCTCGAGCGGCTGCTCGACCTCGGCGCGACCCAGGTCGCCGACCACCGCGGCATCTACGGTCCCGGCTCGGGCTGGGTCGTGCTCGCCGACCCGGAGGGCAACGAGTTCTGCATCCTGCGCTCGCAGGCCGAGCTCGACGAGCAGCAGCCTCCGCCGGCCCAGGCCTAGCGGCGGGACCGGGCTCCCGGCGCTGGCGCTCCGTCAGAACACGTTCAGGGGCCGGAACTGGACGGAGACCCGCGGCCCGGCCGCGGCGACCTTGGGCACCGCGTGCTCCCACGTGCGCTGGCACGTCCCGCCCATCACGACCAGGTCGCCGTGCCCCATCTCGACGGCGAACGCCTCGTCGCGCCGCTCGGCGTCGCGCGGACGCAGGTGCAGCCGGCGTGGATCGCCGAGCGAGACGATGGCCACCATCGTGTCGTGGGTGGAGCCCCGGCCGATGGTGTCGCCGTGCCAGGCGACGCTGTCGCGACCGTCGCGGTAGTAGCAGCAGCCGGCGGTCCGGAAGGGCTCGCCCAGCTCGGGCTGGTAGTGGGCGGTGAGCCGCTCGCGCGCGGCGGTGAGCGCGGGGTGCGGCAGCTCGTCGCCGATCATGTAGGTGAAGACGAGGCGCGGCACGTCGACCACGCGGTCGTACATCGTGCGCCGCTCGGCACGCCAGGGCACCTCGGTGACCAGGGTCGCGAAGACGTCGTCGGCGTCGGGCAGCCAGTTGCGGGCCACGTCGACCCAGGCGCCGGCGCTGAGCGGGCGCCGCTCCGGGACGGGCTCGGCGGCCGGCGTCGCGGGGTCGAACAGGCTGGTCTGGAAGTCGACCGTCATGGCGTCGAGCGTACCCCAGGTTCGAACAGATGTTCGTACGCCGGGCAAAGAATCGTCGATTCGCCGGACGGCCCTCGCGCGCCCTCTCTAGCCTTTCGGCACGATGAGCCGCTCACTCAAGCATGTCGCGATCCGAGAGTACGTACGCAGCCTGGTCGAGGGCAGCGCGCCGGGCACGGCCGCGCCGTCCGAGCGCGACCTGGTGGACCGCTTCGGCGTGGCGCGGATGACGGTGCGCCAGGCGCTCGACGCCCTGGTGAGTGAGGGCGTGCTGGAGCGCTTCCCCGGGCGCGGCACCTTCGTCGCCGCGCCCCGGCGCACGGCCAGTGGGGTGACCGGCTTCAGCGAGGAGATGGCGCGCCGCGGGATCGTCGCCGACTCGCGCACCCTCGCCGCCGACCAGCTGCCCGCCGGCGAGAACCTGGCCCGGGCGCTGCAGGTGCCGGCCGGCATCCCCGTGGTGCACTGGCGGCGGCTGCGGACGGCCGACGGCCGCCCGGTCTGCCTCACCGACGCCTACCTCGACCGGACCCGGGTGCCGGGCCTGCTCGAGTCCCTCCCCACCAGCCTGTACGACGACCTGGCCGCGCGCGGTCTGCGCCCCAGCTGGGCCGAGGACATGCTCGCCGCGGCGACCGCGACGCCCGAGGAGGCGGCCCTGCTGGAGGTCCCCTCCGGTGCCGCCGTGCTGCGCCACCACCGGCGGGCACTGGCCGGCGACGCGGTCGTGGAAGTGTCGCGGACCGTCTACCGCGGCGACGCCTACACGCTCAACGTGCAGCTCTGCTCCTGAGGGAGCCCGGCCGCGGCCGCTGCGGGCCGGCGCCCGGCTAGGAGGCGCCGAGCGCGCCGAGCGGCGCGACCGCCGTCCCGGACTCCTCGCACACCCAGGTGGGATCGGGGCCGCCGAGGTCGGGCTCGATGTGGAGCGCGTGCACCGGACCGCCCGCGCAGTGGGTGCACACCGGCCACAGTCCCTCGCGGGCGTCGCGCCCGAACTGGTCGGCGAGACCGTCCTGGACGTCCTGGGCGACCAGTCCCGCCACGAACTCCTGTCCTGGCGGCCACTGGCTCAGCCACCACCGGCGCTCCGAGCACGCCTCCTCGAGCAGGGTCACGGACGCCGGGCTCCCGAGGCCGCGGGCCTCGAGGTCGGCCAGCACCCGCGCACGGGCCGTGTAGATAGCGCTGTCGTCCACCCGCCCATTGTGACGGGCGTCCCTAGAGCGAGGCGGTCAGCTCGGCGAGCTCACGGGCCACGTTGGCCCGCGCGGGCTCCTCCCAGCGGGCCCGGCCGGGCGCCGTGCGGAACAGCTCGGGCACGTCGGTCAGCGCCCGCAGGACGCCGGCCCGCCCCGCGGCGAAGACGTCGTCGGGCAGGTGCGCGTACTCGGTGCGGACCGCCGCGACGTACTCGTCGTAGCGCTCGCGGTCGGCCGCGAGGATCGAGAGGTCCGCGTCGGAGAGCGCGCAGCCGTTGGCGTCGTCCGGCTCGGGGCGGTGGTGCTCGGTGAGCCGCACCAGCCGGGCCACCTCGGCGACCGTGGCCGCGTCGGTGTGCGCGGGCAGCGCGTCCTCGGCCCACGTCGCGGAGCGCTCCTCGGCGTCGCGCTCGCCGTCGTAGACGGCGTCGTGGAACCAGGCGGCCAGCTGCACCGGCGTCCGGTCGAAGACCGCCCCGGACGCGGCGAGCTCGTCGAGGCGCGCCAGCACCTCGCCGAGGTGCCGGGTGCCGTGGTGGCCGCGGCTCGGGTCGCCGTAGGCAGCCAGGAGCTCGTCGCGCACGGCGTCGGCGCCGGTCAGCGGCCAGGGCAGGTCGGAGTGGGTGGGATGGTCGTCCTCCATCCGCACATTCAAACCGACCGCCCCGGCCGCTGTCATCGCCGGGTCCGGATCCGGGCTCAGTCGCCCTTCACGTTCACGATCTGGCGCAGCGTGTGCCGGACCTCGACGAGGTCGGCGGCGTCGGCCATCACCCGGTCGATGTCCTTGTACGCCGCGGGGATCTCGTCGATGAACGCGTCGGTGTCCCGGTACTCGATGCCCGCCATCGCCTCACGCAGCTGCTCGTGGGTGAAGGTCCGCCGGGCCTTGGACCGGGAGTACTCCCGCCCGGCGCCGTGCGGCGCCGAGTGCAGTGCCACCGGGTTGCCGAGCCCGCTCACGACGTACGACGCGGTGCCCATCGAGCCCGGGATGAGGCCCGGCCGGCCGCGCTCGGCGTTGATCGCGCCCTTCCGCGAGAGCCACACCTTCCGGCCGAAGTGGGTCTCCTGCTCGGTGTAGTTGTGGTGGCAGTTGATCTCCTCGACCCGCTCGAGCTCGTCGGCCGAGCCGAGACCGACCCACTCCGCGAACTGCCGGACCACCCGGTCCATCATCTCCTCACGGTTGAGCAGCGCGTAGCGCTGCGCCCACCGCATCTCCCGGATGTAGGCCCAGAACTCGTCGGTGCCCTCCGCGAGGTAGGCCAGGTCCTTGTCGGGGAGCTTGATCCACCACTTCTCGCACAGCTCGCGAGCGACCTTGATGTGGTGCTGCGCGATCTTGTTGCCCACGCCCCGCGAGCCCGAGTGCAGGAAGAGCCAGACCCGCTGCTCCTCGTCGACGGTGACCTCGATGAAGTGGTTGCCCGAGCCGAGCGTGCCGAGCTGCAGGTCCCAGCGCGACGCGTAGCGGCCCGGCGCGAAGCCCGCCTGGTCGGCGGCGGCCGTCAGCTCGTCGAGCCGCCGCTCCGTGTGCGGGCGGCTGATCGTCTTGTTGGCGGCGCCGGCGGAGAGCGGGACGGCCCGCTCGATCGCCTCCCGCAGCGGTCGCCGGTCGGCCGGCAGCTCGTCGGTGGTGAGCCGCGTGCGCATCGCGATCATGCCGCAGCCGATGTCGACGCCGACCGCGGCCGGGATGATCGCGCCGAGGGTCGGGATGACCGAGCCCACGGTCGCGCCAAGGCCCAGGTGGGCGTCGGGCATCAGCGCGAGGTGGGGATGGATGAACGGCATCCGGGCCGTCGTCATCGCCTGCTCGCGGGTGCCCTGCTCGAGGATCGAAGCCCAGCTGAGGAGCTTCGGGGTGATCTTGTGCATCGGTGGTTCCTGTGTCGTGGCCTTTCTCGGGATCCGGCCGCGGGTGCGGCCGGCCGGAAACGCTACGGCCCGGGAAATGCGTTGCGCACGCATTTCCCGGGCCGTACAGGCGGGCCGGGCGGACCGGCGTCAGATCACCGGCACGTTGGCCAGCGCCTCGCTCAGCGCCTCGTCCGACAGCGGGTCGTCCTCGAGGTTGCCGCCGAGGAAGCTCGCGTAGGCACCGAGCTCGAGCAGGCCGTGGCCCGACAGGCCGACGACGATGACCGGCTCGGCGCCGGTCTCGGCGGCCGCGAGCGCCTCGCGCCGGACCTGGGCGAGCGCGTGCGACGACTCGGGCGCCGGGACGATGCCCTGGGTGCGGGCGAACTCGACCGCGGCCTCGAAGCACTCGTTCTGGTGCAGCGCGACGGCGTCGATGTAGCCCTCGTTGACCGCGTGCGAGACCAGCGGCGCCATGCCGTGGTAGCGCAGGCCGCCGGCGTGGATGGGCGACGGCACGAAGTCGTGGCCGAGCGTGTGCATCTTCATCAGCGGCGTCAGGCCCGCGGTGTCGCCGAAGTCGTAGCGGTACTCGCCACGGGTCAGCGTCGGGCACGAGCTGGGCTCGACGGCGAGGATCCGCGGGTCCTGGCTGCCGGCGAGCTTCTCGCGCAGGAACGGGAACGCGAGGCCGGCGAAGTTCGAGCCGCCGCCCGCGCAGCCGACGACGAGGTCGGCCCCGGACTCGCCCGCCTTGGCGAGCTGCAGCAGCGCCTCCTCGCCGATCACCGTCTGGTGGAGCAGGACGTGGTTGAGCACCGAGCCCAGCGCGTACTTGGCCTCGGGGTCCTGCGCGGCGACCTCGACCGCCTCGGAGATCGCGATGCCCAGCGAGCCCGGGTGGTCCTCCGCGAACGCCTTGCCCGACTCGGTGAGCCGGCTGGGGGAGCGGTGCACCTTGCCGCCGAAGACCTCGATCAGCGTGCGCCGCTGCGGCTTGGTGTCGAACGACGCGCCGACCTGCCACACCTCGCACTCGACCCCGAACAGCGAGCTCGCGTAGGACAGCGCCGTGCCCCACTGGCCGGCGCCGGTCTCGGTGGTGAGCCGGTTGATGCCGTTGATCTTGTTGTAGTAGACCTGCGGGACCGCCGTGTTGACCTTGTGCGAGCCGGCCGGCGAGACGCCTTCGTACTTGAAGTAGATCCGGGCGCTCGTGCCGAGCTTCTCCTCCCAGCGGCGCGCGCGGTAGAGCGGGCTCGGCCGGTACTGGCGGTAGACGTCGAGCACCGGCTCGGGGATGTCGACGTACCGCTCGGTGGTGACCTCCTGGGCGATGAGGTCCGGTGGGAACAGCGGCGCGAGGTCGTCGGGGCCGACCGGCTCGTGCGTGCCGGGGTGCAGCGGCGGCGGAGGGGGCACCGGGAGGTCGGCGACGATGTTGTACCAGCGCTTCGGCTGCTCGTCGGGCTCGAGGGTGTACATCACCTGGTCGCTCATGGGGGTCCTCTCGGGAAGCGTGCTCGGTGCTCGGGTTCTCGGATCCTAGGGGAGCCTCACGCCCAGCGCTCCGAGCACGTCCTCTCCGTGGGCGGTGACGGTGAGCCCGCGGCTCCCGGGCTTGCGGAGCACCCATCCGTCGGCGAGCGCGTGGGCGGCGAGCCGGGCGCCGAGGACGCCGGCGACGTGGTCGCGGCGCTCGGTCCAGTCGCGGCACGCGCGCAGCAGCGGGCGCCGTGTCGGGCGGGCGTCGTCGAGGTGGATGCCGAGCTGGCCGGCGAGCCCGACCCGGCCGGCCGGCGTGACCGTGGTGAGCGCGGCGTCGACCCATCCCAGAGTGACCAGCCGCTCGGTGAGGGCGACCCCGAGCAGGCCGGCGAGGTGGTCGTAGCAGGTGCGCGCTCGTCGTACTCGCTGCTGCTCGCGGGAGAGCCGCAGCGAGGTCACCGGCTCGGGTGCCGGCCCGCCGAGCAGCTCGAGCGCCTGGGCGATCCGCGGGTCGGTCATCGTGAACCTCCGGTGCCGGCCGTCCTGCTCGACCCCGGCCAGCCCTGCCGCGACGAGGACGGCGAGGTGCTCGCTCGCCGTCGCGGAGCTGACCCCGGCCGCCCGCGCCAGCTCGCCTGCGGAGTGCGGCGCCCCGTCGAGGAGGACGTGGATCATCGCGGCCCGGGCCGGTGCTCCGAGGGCCCGGCCGATCCGGGCGAGGTCGGCGCTCATGGGTCGATCATCGCGCGGCGACGTCTCGGCCACGACCGAGACGTCCGCGCCCTAGCGTCGCCGCCATGAGCATCGAGGAGAGCACGACGGACCCCGGACTCGTCGTCGAGGAGGCCACCGCGGAGGTCCTCACCCTGGCCCGCACGTGGCTGGCGTGGGACGGCCGTCCGCGACTGGCCGAGGAGGGCGCCCGTCTCTACACGCCCCACAAGGCCGTGCGCCGCTACGCCGACCACCTCGTCGACCACCTGGCCCAGGTCGAGGCACTGCTGGCCGGCGTACCCACGCGGCCCAACGGCTGGTTCGAGAGTGCCGTCACGACGCCGGCCGACCTGGCGCCGTTCACCGAGGCGGACCTGGTCGAGGCGACCGAGCGGCTGACCCGGCTCTCCCGCACGTTCCGGCTGCGGCTGCTCACGGCCGGCCCGGACGAGTGGGACCGGGCGCGGGGTGCGGAGTGGACGCTGCGCGAGATCGCCGCCCACGTGGGTGACCCCTGGTACGCCCGGCAGGTCGGTGACCTCCGTCCGGAGCGGTAGGGCAGGATGCGGGGTGTGAGTGCAGAAGACGCCGCCCGCGCCGAGCTCCACCGCCTGCGGTCGAGCATCGACAACCTCGACGCCGCCCTCATCCACCTGCTGGCCGAGCGGTTCAAGTGCACCGAGACGGTCGGCCGGCTCAAGGCCCGGGCCGGGATGCCGCCTGCCGACCCGGCGCGCGAGGCCGTCCAGATCGCGCGGCTGCGGTCGATGGCCGAGAGCTCGGGCCTCGACCCGCACTTCGCCGAGAAGATCCTCAACGTGATCATCGGCGAGGTCATCCGCAACCACGAGCAGTTCGCCGAGGAGCGCGAGGGCTGAGGCCCGCCAGCTCATGTAACTACGTGTTACGTCGCGAATTCGGCTGCCACAGCGCCCGGGAAGCGGCAACACCGCCCGGGTAGATCGTTTCGGGAGTGCGGTCGGGCGTGCGCGGACCGGCCGCGGGCCGTGCCGCGCTGAGCGGACGTCTGCCCGGGTGCTGTGACTGCTACCCGGGTGCTGTGACATGGCTTTTCGTGACGTAACACGTAGTTACAAGCGCCTCGGCCCCACGCTCCCCATATGCTTAACTGCGGTTAAGCAATTCGGGAGGGAGGGGCGGTGCTCGCTGCTGCGTCCGACCTGGACGCCCTCCGGCTCTCGCTGGGCCAGGGCGGCCAGACCGGCATCAAGGTCCTGATCGCGGTCTTCCTGCTGGGCGTCGCGCTCGACGTGCGGCTCGCCGACCTCCGCGCCGTCCTACGGCGCCCGCTCGTGCTGGTGGGCGGCCTGGCCGCGCAGTTCGCGCTGCTGCCGGCGCTGACCCTGCTGCTGTGCCGGGCCCTGGACGTCGGCGGCTCGGCCGCGCTGGGGATGCTGCTCATCGCCTGCTGTCCGGCCGGCAACCTGTCCAACCTGCTCACGCACCGGGCCCACGGCGACGTCGCGCTCTCGATCGCGCTGACCACCTGCTCCAACCTGCTGGCGGTCGTGGCGACACCGGTCGCGTTCGCCTTCTGGGCCGCGCGCTACCCGGCGGCCGACGCGCTGCTCAGCGACATCCGGCTCGACCCGGTCGAGATGGGCGTCGAGGTGGCACTCCTCATCGGGCTGCCGTTCGCGATCGGGATCGCGGTGGCCGCGCGCCGGCCGGGCCTCGCGGCCCGGCTGCGCCGGCCGGTCGAGATCGCCGTCCTGGTCGCGCTGCTGCTGGTGATCGTGGCCGGGCTGGCCACCCGTGGTGGCGTCATCGTGGCGCACCTGGACGAGGTCGCGGTGCCGGCGATCATCCAGAACGCCGTCGTCCTGCTCGTCGGGTACGTCGTGGGCCGCGCGTTCCTGCTGCCACCCCCGGGCGTGCGGGCGATGACCTTCGAGACCGGCATCCGCAACACGGCGCTCGGGCTGGTGCTCGCGCTGGCCTACTTCGACCAGCTCGGCGGGGTCGCGCTGGTGGTCGCGTTCTGGGCGCTGTGGGACGTGCTGACCGGGTTGCTGCTGTCGACGGCGTGGCGCCGGCGACCGCCGGAGCCGGCCCGGTGAGACCGCTAGGGCATGAGCGCGCGCGGCAGGTGCGCCGACCCGCGCTCGACCAGCGACTCCAGTCCGCGCCGGGTCGCGGCGGCGTCGGCGGCCCCGACCGCGGCGGCGAGGCTCGCCTCGAACTCCGCGTGGAAGGCGCTGGCGCAGGCGAGTGCCGCCCGGCCGCGCTCGGTGACGCGCACCGCGCGGACCCGCTTGTCGCTGGTCCCGGCACGTTCGAGGTAGCCCGCGTCGAGCATCGGGTTGATCGCCTTGAGCGCACCGGGGCTGCTCAGGTCCATCCGCTCGGCCAGGTCGCGCAGGCTCAGCTCGTCGTCCCCCAGCGTGCGCAGCACCCATCCGCTGCGGACGGTGAACTCCGCGAACCCCTCCTCGGCCAGCCGGTCGTGCAGGGCGTCCACGAACACCACGCCCGCCAGGCTCAGCAGCACACCGAAGTCCGTCACCCGAGCATCGTAGGAGCCCGTCGTGAGTGATCCCTCCGGCCCCGGCCCGGTGATCGGCCGCACCGTGGCCGACTCGACGCCCCACCACCCGCCACGCCCGCGCCCGGCGGGCCGGCCGAACGTGCTCGTCGTCCTGCTCGACGACATCGGGTTCGGCCAGCTCGGCACGTTCGGCGGCGAGATCGAGACGCCCACGATCGACCGGATCGCCGGCCAGGGCCTGCGCTACAACCGCTTCCACGTGACGGCGATGTGCTCGCCCAGCCGGGCCTCGCTGCTCACCGGCCGCAACTCCCACGCGGTCGGCATCGGCTTCCTCGCCGACATGCCCGGCGGCTATCCCGGCTACAGCGGGCGGATCCCGGCGTCCGCCGCCACCCTGCCGCGGATCCTGCGCGACGCCGGGTGGAGCACGATGGCCGTCGGCAAGTGGCACCTGACCCCGCGCAACGACCGCACCGCCGCCGGGCCGTTCGGCACCTGGCCGCTGGGGCAGGGCTTCGAGCGCTTCTACGGCTTCCTCCACGGCGACGCCAACCAGTGGACGCCGACGCTCTACCGCGACAACTCGCCGGTCGAGCCGCCCGCGACCCCGGAGCAGGGCTACCACCTCACCGAGGACCTGGTCGACGAGGCGGTGCGGATGGTCAAGGACCAGAAGCACGCCGCTCCGGACAAGCCGTTCCTGATGTACCTCGCCCCCGGGGCGGGACACGCGCCGCACCAGGTGCCGTCCCCGTGGATCGACCGGTACGCCGGCCGCTTCGACGACGGCTGGGAGCGTCTGCGCGAGCGGGTCTTCGCGCGCCAGCAGGCCGCGGGGCTCGTCCCCGAGGGCACCACGCTGCCGCCCCGGCCCCCGTGGGTGCAGGACTGGGCCGACCTCGGCGCCGACGAGCGCCGTCTCTTCGCGCGGTACGCCGAGGCGCACGCCGGCTTCGTCGCGCACTTCGACCACCACCTCGGCCGGCTGCTCGACACCCTGGAGGAGCTGGGGATCCTCGACGACACGATCGTCCTGCTCACCTCGGACAACGGCGCCAGCGCCGAGGGCGGGCAGATCGGCTCGCTCAACGAGCACCGCTTCGGGTTCGGCGTCGGCGACGACCTCGACGACAACCTCGCCGCGATCGACGACATCGGCGGCTGGCGGGGCTACAACCACTACCCGTGGGGCTGGGCGTGGGCGGGCAACACCCCGTTCCACCTGTGGAAGCGCTACTCCTGGCTCGGCGGCGTCCGGGTCCCGATGGTGCTGAAGCCGCCCCGGGGGGTCGCCGAGCCCGGTGGGATCCGCGAGCAGTGGTGCCACATCGTCGACGTCGCGCCGACGGTGCTCGACCTGTGCGGGGTCGCCGCGCCCGACCAGGTCGACGGCGTCGCGCAGCAGCCGATGGCGGGCGCCTCGCTGCGCGGGACCCTGGCCGATCCTGCGGCGCCGGCGCCGCGGACCACGCAGTACTTCGAGATGCTCGGCTCGCGCTCGATCATCCACGACGGCTGGAAGGCCACCACCGACCACGTCTCCACCGGCGTCGACGACGAGCGGCTGCTGCCCGGCAGCCGCGACTTCGCGACCGACCGCTGGTGCCTCTACCGGCTGGACGACGACTTCTCCGAGGCGCACGACCTCGCCGACCAGCACCCCGACGTGGTCGCCGACCTGGCCGCGCGGTGGGAGGCGGAGGCCGCGGCCAACCAGGTGTTCCCCCTGACCGACGGGCTCTACGGCCACCTGCCCGGCATCGAGCCGCCGCTGTGGCCGGTGCCCGAGCGGCTCGTCGTCCGGCCCGGCGCGAACCCGGTCGCCGACGAGGCCGTCCCCTCGCTCGCGCTGGGGGCGCTCGTCGAGGCGGACGTCGTCGTACCGGACGGGGGAGGGGAGGGCGTGCTCGCCGCGATCGGCGACTGGTCGAACGGCTGGGCACTCGTCGTGGTCGACGGCTGCCCGCGCTTCCTGCTCAACGCCACCAGCACGCCGTACGACGTCACGTCGGCCGCGCCGCTCACCCCCGGCCCGCACACGGTCGGGTTCCGCCTGGCCGGGGCCGACGGCGTCCTGCTGGTCGACGGGGCCGAGGTCGCCCGGGCGCCGTTCGTGCAGGGCATGGGCGCGAGCGGCATCCAGATCGGCGGCGGCGGGCTCCGGCTCGGCCACGACGCGGGGTTCCCGGTCAGTGACGCCTATGCGCCGCCGTTCGCGTGGACCGGCGAGCTGAGGTCGGTGACGTTCACCGGTGGCCGGGCGCTGGCCGAGCGCGACGCCGATCAGGCCCGGCTGGCGGCGCTGCTGCGGTCGGAGTGAGCGGTGCGGGCGAGGTGGTCGCGCAGCAGCGTTGCCACCCGCTCGGGCGCCTCGTAGGGCGCCAGGTGGCCCACCCCGTCGAGCACCTCGAGCCGCCCGTCCGCGACGCCGTCGGCGACCTCGGCGAGCACGACGGGCGGGGTGGCGACGTCGTCGGCACCGGCCACGGCGAGCACCGGCACGGCGACCTCGCCGAGCCGGTCGCGCACGTCGAAGCCGCCGAGGGCCGCGCACACCCGGGCGTAGCCCTCGGGGTCGACGCGGGCGAGGTCCCGGAGAGCGGCGTCCCGCCGATCCTCGGCGATCGCGCTGCCGAACCACCGCGCCGGTGAGGAGACCACCATCGGCGCCGTCCCCTCGGCGCGCACGAGCGCGGCCCGGTCGGCCCAGCCGGCCGGACCCCCGAACGAGGCCGCACTGCAGAGCACGGTGAGCGACGAGAGCCGGTCGGGGTGGTCGAGGGCGAGCTGGAGGCCGACCGCGCCGCCGACGGAGTCGCCGGCGTAGGCGAACGGCACGTCCGCCCCGAGGGCCTCGCTGACGGCGGCGAGCACCGCGTCGGCGAGCACCGCCATCGAGAAGCCCGGTGTGAGCCGGTCGGCGGCGGGGCTGTGGCCGTGGCCGGGCAGGTCCCAGCCGAGCACGTTCCAGCCCTCCAGCCGGGTGGCGACCTCGCCCCAGAGCCGGTCGGTCGTCGTCCCGAGCGACGGGCCGACCACCAGCAGCGGGCGTCGTGGGGCGCCGGCGAGGTGGCGCAGGGCGAGCTGGGGGCGCACGGGCGGCCTCAGATCGCCGACGGGTGCGTGGTCAGCGGGGTGACCTCGATCCGCATGTAGGGGAAGAGCGGCAGGCTCGACAGGATCTCGTGCAGGCGCGCGTTCGACTCCACGTCGAACACGCTGATGTTCGAGTAGTGCCCGACGATGCGCCACAGGTGGGCCCACTCGCCGTTGCGCTGCAGCTCCTGGGAGTACGCCCGCTCCCGCGCGACCACGTCCTCCCTCACGGAAGGGTCGAGGTCGCGCGGGATGTCGACGTCCATCCGGACCTGGAACAGCATCAGCCGCGCACCGGGTCCAGGACGAAGCTGTAGTCGACGGTGACCGAGCCGTCGGCCTGGGGCTGCGGCGCCAGCATCAGCTCGGGCTTGACGGCCGAGGCGATGTCGTCGTCGTTGTGCTCGTCGCCGGGGAAGTAGAGCTGCGCGGTGAGCAGCTCGTGGCCGGGTGCGGAGACCTTGACGTGCAGGTGGGCCGGACGCCACGCGTGCCAGCCGGCGGCGGCGATGAGCTTGCCGCAGGAGCCGTCGGTCGGGATCTGGTACGGCGCGGGCTGGATCGTGTGGATCTCGAAGGCGCCGTCGGCACCGACCCGGAAGTTGCCGCGCAGGTTCCACTCGGGGATGCCCGGCGCGAACTGCGAGTAGAAGCCGTCGCTGTCGGCGTGCCAGAGCTCGACGAGAGCGCCGTCGAGCGGCGTGCCGTCGGTCGAGGTGACCGTGCCGGTCCACGCCAGCGGCGTCCCGGCCTCGCCCTCGCGCATCTCGATGGTGCCCTTCGCGCCCTGCTCGGGGGCGCCGGGGACGTAGTACGGACCCTCGATGGAGCCCTTGTTGCCCTCGCGGTGGGCGGTGTTGACGTCCTCGACGACGTGCTCGAGCCACACGTCGAGGAAGAGCGGCCACTCGCCGTCCTCGCCGACGCCGATCATCCACGCCTTGAGCGCGTTGAACTCGTCGTAGGTGACCTTCTCGTCGCGGACCGTCTGGTAGACGGCCTCCAGCACGCGCCGGGCCAGGCGGTCGACCCGCTCGGGCGGGGTGTCCTTGACCGCGGCGTAGGGCGACTTGTCGGAGTGGAAGCGCTCGGTGGCGCTGGCGCCGGAAGCGGCGGCGGTGGCGACCTCGGTGGTCATGGCGGTTGTCCTCTCGGGTTGTTTCAGCTGTCGGTGCGGTAGTGGCGGAGCTTGTCGTCGTCGATCTCGATGCCGAGGCCGGCGCCGGGGCGGAGGGCGAGCTCGCCGTTCTCGATGCGAAGCGGCTCAGTGAGCAGGTCGTCGCTCATGTCGAGGAAGTTCGAGAGCTCGCCGGCGTGCACGCTGCTGCGCTGGTGGGCGGCCCCGAACGCGACGGTGCAGATCGAGCCGAGCTGGCCGTCGATCTGGTTGCCCATGACCACCTCGAGGCCGAGTCCCTCGGCGAGGTGGAGGACCCGCTGCGAACCGGTGAAGCCGGTGCGCGCGGTCTTGATCGAGATCGCGGTGGCCGAGCCGCCGAGCACCTCGCGGGTCACCTCGGCGGGCGTCGTGGCCGACTCGTCGGCGATGAAGGGGACGTCGAGCTGCTGGACCAGCCAGCGCCGGCCCAGGACGTCGTCCGCGGGGCTGAGCTCCTCGGCGAACGCGAGGTCGAGGTCGGCCATCTGGCGCATCGCGCGGGCGGACTCCGAGGCGGTCCAGCCGCGGTTGCCGTCGACGTACAGGACGACGTCGGGGCCGAGCCCCTCGCGCAGCGCGCGGACCACGGCGACGTCGAGCGAGGCGGGGCGCCGTCCGACCTTGACCTTGAACGTCGTGATGCCGTGCACGTCGCGCATCCGCTCGGCCTCGTCGACCATCGCCTGCGGCTGGTCGAAGCCGAGCATGTGGGAGACCCGCATCCGGTCGGTGTAGCCGCCGAGCAGCTCGGTGACGGTGAGCCCGAGGGTGCGGCCGAGCGCGTCGCCGACGGCCATGTCGATGGCGGCCTTGGCCGTCGGGTTGCCGACGGTGCGGCCGAGCAGCGCCGCCAGCTGCTCGCGGTCGGTCAGCGAGAGGCCGACCACCTGGGGGGCGAAGATCGTCTCGATCACCGCGATGATGCCGCGCTGCGTTTCGCCGTACGTGAACGGGCGCGGCGGGGCCTCGGCGACGCCGACGATCCCGTCGTCGGTGCGGACGCGGACCAGGACGTGGTCGGCGACGTGCACCTCGCCGCTGGCGAACTTCAGCGGCTTGACGTAGGGGATCCGGAACGGGATCGCCTCGATCGCGGTGATCTTCACGGGGTCCTCAGCTCGTGGGGGAGGGATGCGGGGAGAAGAAGCCGTGCCGGTCGAGGACGTCGAGCGCGCCGACGACCAGCGCCGACGGCTCGTCGGCCCGCCAGGCCAGGGACAGGTCGATGGTCGCGGCCTCGGCGACGTCGCGGAACACGACGCCCTTGAGCTGCATGCTGCGCACCGACTCGGGGACGAGCGCGACGCCCAGGTGGGCGGCGACCAGCGCGAGCAGCGCCGCCGTCCCGGGAGCGCGGTGGGTGATGTTGGGGGAGAAGCCGGCCCGGCGGCAGCTCGACTGCATCGCCTCGTTGACCGCCGAGCGGGTGTCGGCGTAGGCGACGAACTCGTCGGCGGACACGTCGACGACCTCCAGCGCGGGCTCGGCGACGAGCCGGTGGTCGGTTGGCAGGGCGAGGACGAGCGGCTCCTGCAGCAGCGTGCGGGTCTCGATGCCGGGCTCGGCCACCGGGCCGCGCAGGACGCCGAGGTCGAGCCGCCCGTCGAGCAGCCGCTCCACCTGCGCGGGGGTGAGCAGGTCGGCCTGCACCTCGAGGACGACGCCGGGCAGCGCCGAGCGGATCATCCGGGACAGCCGGGCGAGCTGGGTGAACGCGCTGGTGCCGGTGAAGCCGACCCGGAGCAGCCCGCGGCTGCCCTCGGCGATGCTCTTGGCGCCCAGCACCGACGCGTCGAGGTCGCCGAGGATCCGGCGCACCTCGCGGTGGAAAAACTCGCCGGCCGGGGTCAGCGCGACCTGGCGGGTCGTGCGAGCGAGGAGCAGCACGCCCAGCTCGGCCTCGAGCCGACGGATCGCCTGGGACAGCGCCGGCTGGGCCAGGTGCAGGCGCTCGGCGGCCTGGCCGAAGTGACAGGTCTCGGCGACGGCGTCGAAGTAGCGCAGCTGCTTGAGGTCCATGGTCACCTCCTCGGGGGCGTCGGGCCGGTGTGGTGGTCGTCACGCGGCTCGTTCACGCTAGATCCGAGGGATCCAGAAACACAAAGACGAATAGTTCGGGGATTCATAACTCCCGATTATGAATCCTCCCGGGGCGGGAGGGCAGTTTCACCGCCTAGGCGGTGAAACTGCCGCCCACCAGCTCACCCAGCACCCCCAGCGTCCGCTGCAGGTGCGGCTCGGTGCGCTCGGCCCGGTACGCCGCAGCGAGCTCGACCGAGCGCGCGGGCCGCACCAGCGGCCGGTAGGCCACACCTGCCAGTGCCAGCGCCCCCACCGGCTCCGGGACGACGGCCGCGCCGAGCCCACCCGCCACGAGCGTCACCAGCGTCGAGGTCTCGCCGACCTCGTGCCGGATCTGCGGCACGACACCGGCGTCGGCGAACAGGCCGCGCACCACGTCGTACATGGCGGAGCGGCGGCCGGCCGAGTGCACGATCAGGTCGGTGCCCGCGAGGTCGGCGACCCGGACCTGCCGGCGTCCTGCCAGCGGGTGGGCCGTCGGGACGGCGACGACGAGGCGCTCCTCGCGCAAGGTTGTGACGCTCAGGCCGGCGTCGTCGACGGGCGGGCGGAGCAGCGCGATGTCGATCTCGCCGGCGCGCAGGGCGTCGACCTGGTCGGCGACGAGCATCTCGCCCCGGAACGCGAAGTCGACGCCGGGCAGCTCGTCGGCCAGGCGCCGGGACAGGTCCGGCAGCAGGCTGTAGGTCGCCGAGCCGACGCACCCGATCGCCAGCCGCCCGATCACGCCGGCCGCCACCCGTCGCGCCTCCTCGGCGGCGGCGTCCACCGACCCGAGGATCGCCCGGGCGCGCTCGAGGTACGCCGTCCCCGCCTCGGTCAGGTCGACCCGGCGGGTCGTGCGGACGAAGAGGTCGACGCCCAGCTCCGCCTCCAACCGCCGGATCTGCTGGGAGAGCGGCGGTTGGGCCATGTGCAGGCGCTCGGCGGCGCGGCCGAAGTGCCGTTCCTCGGCGACGGTCACGAAGTACCGGAGGTGGCGCAGCAGATCCATATCCGAACTCGTCTCAGATCGGTCTGATATTGATACTTCACAATATCAAGCCTCCAGCCTACGGTCGGAGCCGTGAGCGCCTACGTCTACTCCGCGGTCCGCACGCCGTTCGGCAAGTTCAACGGGAGCCTCGCCGACGTGCGTCCCGACGACCTCGCCGCGGGCGTGGTCCGCGCCGCCCTCGCTCGGACGCCGGACCTCGATCCCGCCGCCATCGGCGACGTCGTCTGGGGCAACGCCAACGGCGCGGGCGAGGACAACCGCAACGTCGGCCGGATGGCGGTCCTGCTCGCAGGTCTGCCCGTCAGCGTCCCGGCCACGACGGTCAACCGGCTCTGCGGCTCCAGCCTGGACGCCGTCCTCGTCGGCTCGCGGACCATCGAGACCGGCGACGCCGACGTCGTGCTCACCGGCGGCGTCGAGTCGATGACCCGCGCCCCCTGGGTGCTCCCCAAGCCGTCGCGCCCGTTCCCCGCCGGCGACGTCACCGCCGTCTCGACCGCACTCGGCTGGCGCCTGGTCAACCCCGCGATGCCGTCCGAGTGGACCGTCAGCCTGGGGGAGGCCAACGAGCAGCTGCAGGAGCGCTTCGGCATCTCCCGCGAGCGCCAGGACGCCTTCGCCGCCCGATCGCACCGGCTCGCCCACCAGGCCTGGGAGGACGGCTTCTACGACGACCTCGTCGTCCCCGTCGACGGCGTCGACCTGGCCCGCGACGAGGGCATCCGCGCGGGCAGCACGCCCGAGACCCTGGCCGGGCTCAAGCCGGTCTTCCGCAAGGACGGCACGATCACCGCTGGCAACGCGTCCCCCCTGAGTGACGGTGCCTCCGCCGTCCTACTGGGCTCGGAGCGCGCAGCCGGCCTGATCGGCACCGACCCGATCGCCCGCGTCGCCGGCCGAGGCGCCTTCGCCCTCGAGCCCCAGGCCTTCGGCTACGCCCCGGTCGAGGCCGCCAACCTGGCCCTCGCGCGGGCCGGCATCTCGTGGTCCGACGTGGGCGCCGTCGAGCTCAACGAGGCGTTCGCCGTCCAGTCCCTCGCGTGCGTCGACGCCTGGAGGATCGACCCCGAGATGGTCAACACCCGCGGCGGCGCCATCGCGCTCGGCCACCCCCTAGGTGCCTCCGGCGGCCGCATCGTCGGCACCCTCGCGGCGACACTTCGCGAGCGTGGCGCCCGGTGGGGGGTCGCGGCGATCTGCATCGGCGTCGGGCAGGGCCTGGCCGTCGTCCTCGAGAACGAGGAGGCGCGCTGATGGCCCGCACCGCGCTGCTCGACACGGTCGACGAGGCCGTCGCCGGGATCGAGGACGGATCGACCGTCCTGGTGGGCGGCTTCGGCCTGGCCGGCATGCCGTTCGACCTGATCGACGCCCTCATCCGCCAGGGCGCGAAGGACCTCACCATCGTGTCCAACAACGCCGGCAACGGCGAGGTCGGGCTCGCCGCCCTCCTCAAGGCGGGCAGGGTGCGCAAGGTGGTCTGCTCGTTCCCGCGGCAGGCCGACTCCTACGTCTTCGACGAGCTCTACCTCGCCGGCCGGATCGAGCTCGAGGTCGTGCCGCAGGGCAACCTCGCCGAGCGGATGCGCGCCGCCGGCGCCGGGATCGGCGCCTTCTACAGCCCCACCGCGGTCGGCACGCCACTGGCCGAGGGCAAGGAGGTCCGCGACTTCGACGGGCGTCCCTATCTGCTGGAACTCCCCATCAAGGGCGACTACGCGCTCGTCTCGGCCGATCGCGCCGACCGGCTCGGCAACCTCGTCTACCGCAAGACCGCCCGCAACTTCGGCCCGGTGATGGCGGCGGCCGCCACCACCACGATCGTCCAGGTGAGCGAGGTCGTCGCCACCGGCGAGCTCGATCCCGAGGCCGTCGTCACGCCGTCCATCTACGTCGACCGCGTCGTCGCCGCCGAGGCGCGGCACTACACCGTCCAGGGGGCACGATGACCACCGAGCACGTCGACCGCGGGCCGCTCTCGATGGACGAGCTCGCCGAGGTGATCGCCCGTGACATCCCCGAGGGCTCGTTCGTCAATCTCGGCATCGGCCAGCCCACCAAGATCGCCGACCACCTGCCGGCCGAGCGGGGCGTCGTCCTCCACACCGAGAACGGCATGCTCGGCATGGGCCCCGCCGCCCACGGCGACGACGTGGACGCCGACCTGACCAATGCCGGCAAGGTGCCCGTCACCGAGCTGCCGGGGGCGTCGTACTTCCACCACGCCGACTCGTTCGCCATGATGCGCGGCGGCCACCTCGACGTGTGCGTCCTGGGCGCCTACCAGGTCGCCGGCAACGGCGACCTCGCCAACTGGCACACCGGCAAGCCCGGCGCCATCCCCGCCGTCGGCGGCGCGATGGACCTCGCGATCGGCGCCAAGGACGTCCTCGTGATGATGTCCCTCTTCGGCAAGGACGGCTCGCCCAAGCTCGTCCCGGCGTGCACCTACCCGTTGACCGGGGTCGGCTGCGTCAGCCGGGTCTACACCGACCACGGCGTCTTCGAGCTCGGTGGCGACGTCGTCGTGGTGCGCGAGACGTGGGGGGCCTCGGTCGCGGAGCTCCGCGAGCGGCTCGACCTCCCGTTGGCTACAAAGGACGAGTGAGCCCGGACGCCGACGCCGGTCGCCAGGCCCTGCGTCGCTTCTTCAGCCCTGACGGCCGCCTGCTCGACCTGCCGGACCGCCACTCCCGACGCCGGTTCCTGCTCGCCCACGTCGCGCGGCGCCTCGAGCCGGGCCGCGACCACGACTGGCGCGAGGTCGACGAGCTGCTCCGCGAGATCCACCATGACCATGCGGCGCTGCGCCGCGCACTCGTCGACGAGGGCTTCCTGGTCCGCGCCGACGACGTCTACCGCCGCATCGCCCCGTAGTTCCCCGGTTCGCCGTTGGCGAACGCCGGAACACCCCGCCCCGGTAGGGCATTGAACGGTTCATGACGAACCCGATCCAGCTTCCGGTGCTGTTCCTCTCCGATGTGGTGGTGCTTCCCGGGATGGTGGTCCGGGTCGAGCTCGACGAGCCCGCCCGTGCCGCCATCGACGCCGCCCAGCTGGCCGCTCGCGAGTCGGGCGACCCCGCGCAGGTCCTGGTCGCCCCGCGTCTCGAGGACCACTACGCGTCGTACGGCGTCGTGGCGACCGTCGAGAAGGTCGGCCGGTTCTCCGGCGGCGCGCCCGCCGCCGTCCTCAAGGCCGGCGGCCGGGCTCGCATCGGCAGCGGCGTGACCGGCCCCGGTGCGGCCCTGTGGGTCGAGGTCGACGAGGTCGACACCGGCACGGTCACCGACGAGGTGCGCGCGCTCGCCGACGAGTACAAGTCGCTCGTCGTCGGGCTCCTGCAGCGTCGCGAGGCCTGGCAGGTCGCCGACACGGTCACCCGGATCGACGACCCGGCCATCCTGGCCGACACCGCCGGCTACGCGCCCTGGCTCTCCGACGACCGCAAGCGCCAGCTGCTCGAGACCCCCGACGTCGCGGAGCGGCTGCGGCTGGTCGTCGAGTGGACCCGCGACCACGTCGCCGAGTCCGAGGTCAGCGACAAGATCGACTCCGAGGTGCGCGAGTCGCTGGAGAAGTCCCAGCGCGAGTTCCTGCTGCGCCAGCAGCTCGCCGCGATCCGCAAGGAGCTCGGTGAGGGCGACCCCGAGGGAGGGGACGACTACCGCAGCCGGATCGAGGCGGCCGACGTGCCGGACGCCGTGCGCGAGGCGCTGCTGCGCGAGGTCGACAAGCTGGAGCGCTCCAGCGACCAGAGCCCCGAGGCGGGCTGGATCCGCACCTGGCTCGACACCGTCCTCGACCTGCCCTGGTCGGTGCGCACCGAGGACGACAACGACGTCGCCGCGGCCCGCTCCGTCCTCGACGCGGACCACCACGGTCTCGACGAGGTGAAGGACCGGATCACCGAGTACCTCGCCGTCCGCGCGCGCCGTGCCGAGCGCGGCCTCGAGGTCGTCGGCGGGCGCGGGTCGGGCGCCGTCGTCCTGCTCGCCGGGCCTCCGGGCGTCGGCAAGACGTCGCTCGGCGAGTCCGTCGCGCGGGCACTCGGCCGCAAGTTCGTGCGCGTCGCCCTCGGCGGCGTCCGCGACGAGGCGGAGGTCCGCGGGCACCGTCGTACGTACGTCGGCGCACTGCCCGGTCGCATCGTCCGCGCGATCAAGGAGGCCGGCTCGATGAACCCGGTCGTCCTGCTCGACGAGGTCGACAAGGTCGGCTCGGACTACCGCGGCGACCCCGCCGCGGCGCTGCTCGAGGTGCTCGACCCCGCGCAGAACCACACCTTCCGCGACCACTACCTCGAGCTCGACCTGGACCTGTCCGACGTCCTGTTCATCGCCACGGCGAACGACATCGGCTCGATCCCGGCCGCCCTGCTCGACCGCATGGAGCTCGTCTCCATCGACGGCTACACCGAGGAGGACAAGGTCGCCATCGCCCGCGACTTCCTGGTGCCGCGCCAGCTCGAGCGGGCTGCGCTGACCGCCGACGAGGTCACCATCAGCGACGACGCGCTGCGCGAGATCGCCGCCAACTACACCCGCGAGGCGGGCGTCCGGCAGGTCGAGCGGCTCCTCGCCAAGGCCTTCCGCAAGGCGACCGCACAGCTGGCCGCCGGGTCCGCGACCCGGGTCGACATCGACGTCGCCTCATTGGTCGACCTCATCGGCCGGCCCCGGTTCACCCCTGACGTCGCCGAGCGGACCTCGGTCCCCGGCGTCGCCACCGGTCTCGCCGTCACCGGCATGGGCGGGGACGTCCTCTACGTCGAGACCTCCGTCGCGACCGGCGAGCCCGGCCTGACCGTGACCGGCCAGCTCGGCGACGTCATGAAGGAGTCCGCGCGGATCGCCCTCTCCTGGGTGCGCTCCCACGCGGACGAGCTCGGGATCCCCGCCTCGGCCTTCGAGCGCTCGATCCACGTGCACTTCCCCGCGGGCGCCGTGCCCAAGGACGGGCCGTCGGCCGGCGTCACCATGGTCACCGCCCTCGTCTCGCTGCTCACCGGCCGCCCGGTGCGCTCCGACATCGCGATGACCGGCGAGGTCACCCTGTCCGGCCGGGTGCTCCCGATCGGCGGGGTGAAGCAGAAGCTCCTCGCCGCCCAGCGGGCCGGGGTCGCCGAGGTGTTCATCCCCGAGCGGAACCGGCCGGACCTGGACGACGTGCCGGCCGAGATCCTGGAGCAGCTCACCGTCACGCCGGTCGGTGCGGTCACCGAGATCCTGGAGCGGGCGCTCGTCCAGGCCGCCGCCGGGGCCGAGGGTGTGGCGGGCGAGGGCGGCGTCGCCGCGGCCTGATCCGCACCTCCTCCGTCCCACCTCCACCACAGAAGGCCACCTGTCATCCACAGGTGGCCTTCTGCGTGTGCGGTCTCCACAGCCCCCGACCTGTCGTTCCCGGCTATCGACGATTCGCGTGAGGGTCGGTCCATGGACCTTCAACCGCCACCGAAAGTGAGGCACCATGACGACCATGGCCGCATCCCCTGCTGGGCTGCTCACCCGCGAAGACCTCGACCGGATGCCCGACGACGGCAACCGGTACGAGCTGATCGAGGGTGAGATCGTCGTGTCCGCCGCCCCGATCCTGGCTCACCAGGTCGCAGCCGCCCGCCTGGTCATCACCCTCGCTGCCGCCTGTCCCGACCAGCTCGAGGTCCTCCACGCGCCGGTCGACGTCGTGCTGGGCGAGCACACCGTCGTCCAGCCCGACGTCCTCGTTCTCGATCCCGCCGCGACCGACGACCGTGGGCTCAACGGTCCGCCCCTCCTGGCCGTCGAGGTGCTCTCCCCGAGCACTCGCGGACGCGACCTCGGCCAGAAGAAGCGCGTCTACGAGCAGGCCGGCGTCGCCGCCTACTGGGTGGTCGACGTCGCCGGCGACGAGGTCGCCCTCACTGCCTGGGAGCTGCGCGACGGCACCTTCGCCGCCGCCGCGGCGATCGCCGGCGACGAGACCTGGACGGCGGCTGTGCCCTTCGACGTCACCGTCGTCCCCGCCCGGCTGCGCCGCTGACGGCGACCCGCCGCCCGCGCGGCCTCAGCGGCCGGCGAGCTCGTCCCCGGCGTCGACGATCCGGTAGGCGTACCCCTGCTCGGCGAGGAACCGCTGCCGGTTCTGGGCGAACTCGGCGTCGACCGTGTCGCGCGCGACGATCGTGTAGAAGTGCGCGATCTTGCGCTCGCCGTCCGGCCCGGGGTCGCCGGGACGGAGCAGGCGGCCGAGGCGCTGGGCCTCCTCCTGGCGGGAGCCGAACGAGCCCGACACCTGGATCGCCACCTCGGCGGTGGGCAGGTCGATGGAGAAGTTCGCGACCTTCGACACGACGAGCAGCCCGATCTCGCCGGACCGGAAGGCGTCGAAGAGGCGCTGGCGCTCCTTGACCGGGGTCTGGCCGGTGATGACGGGGGCGTCCAGCGCGGTGGCGAGCTCCTCGAGCTGCTCGAGGTACTGCCCGATCACCAGGGTCGGCTGGCCGGAGTGGCGGGTGACCAGGTCGCGGACGACGCCGACCTTCTCGGGGGTGCAGGCGGCGAGGCGGTAGCGCTCCTCGGGCTCGGCGGTCGCGTAGGTCATCCGGGAGGCGTCGGGCAGCGAGACCCGGACCTCGATGCAGTCGGCGGGCGCGATCCAGCCCTGCGCCTCGATGTCCTTCCACGGGGCGTCGTACCGCTTGGGGCCGATGAGGGAGAACACGTCGCCCTCACGCCCGTCCTCGCGGACGAGCGTGGCGGTCAGGCCGATCCGGCGGCGCGCCTGGAGGTCGGCGGTCATCCGGAAGATCGGAGCAGGGAGGAGGTGCACCTCGTCGTACACGATGAGGCCCCAGTCGCGGGCGTCGAACAGCTCGAGGTGCGGGTAGACGCCCTTCCGCTTGGTCGTGATGACCTGGTAGGTCGCGATGGTGACGGGGCGGATCTCCTTGACGGTGCCGGAGTACTCGCCGATCTCGTCGGGCGTCAACGAGGTACGACGGACGAGCTCGTCCTTCCACTGCCGGGCGCTCACGGTGTTGGTCACCAGGATCAGGGTCGTCGCCCGGGCGTGGGCCATGGCGGCCGCACCGACGAGCGTCTTGCCCGCCCCGCAGGGCAGGACGACGACGCCGGAGCCGCCGTGCCAGAACGACTCGGCGGCGTCGCGCTGGTAGTCGCGCAGCGTCCAGCCGTCCTCGGCGAGGTCGATGGCGTGGGCCTCGCCGTCGACGTAGCCGGCGTAGTCCTCTGCCGGCCAGCCGAGCTTGAGGAGGGCCTGCTTGAGGTTGCCGCGCTCCGAGGGGTGCACGGCGACGGTGTCGTCGTCGAGACGGCTGCCGAGCATGCCGGCGATCTTCTTGGCGCGCAGCACCTCCTCGAGCACCGGCCGGTCGGACGAGGCGAGGACGAGGCCGTGGGTGGGGTGCTTCTCCAGCCGGAGCCGGCCGTAGCGCGCCATCGTCTCGGCGACGTCGACGAGGAGGGCGTGGGGCACCGGGTAGCGCGAGTAGGCGAGCAGGGTGTCGACGACCTGCTCGGCGTCGTGGCCGGCAGCGCGGGCGTTCCAGAGACCGAGGGGGGTGAGGCGGTAGGTGTGGATGTGCTCGGGCGAGCGCTCCAGCTCGGCGAACGGCGCGATCGCCTTGCGGCACTCGGCGGCCTGAGGATGGTCCACCTCGAGGAGCAGGGACTTGTCCGACTGCACGATCAGGGGTCCATCGGTCACCGGTCGAGTCTACGTGCCGGTCGGTACCACCCGGCTGATGCGGTGCACGGCATAGCGACGCTCGGCATCGAGGTCGTCCGGCTCGGCGTCGGCGTCGCGGGCGGTGAGCTGGCCGCCCTCGACGCTCAGCGGCCGGATGGCGCGCTCGGCGACCACGCCCTGGTTGTCGGTGAACCCGATGAGGACGATCCCGCGCCGCTCGATCGCGTCCCGCAGCGCGGAGAGCACCCCGCCGCCGGCGACGGAGGCCGAGGCGGGCCGGTTCCGGGCGGCCTCGTCGCCGTCGCGCAGGGCCGTCACGGCGGCGGCGACCTGGGCCGACTGACGGGCGGCGGCGCGGGCGGTGTCGGCGACCTCGCGAGTGCGGGGGGTCCGGGCGCGGAGGGCCTCGGCGGCGCCGACGCGGACGACGCCGTCCGGTCCCTCGACGACGGGCGCGGCGCCGAGCTCGCGCAGGCGGGGGAGGAGGACGTCGATCGGCACGGTCGAGACGAGCACGGTCGGCGCGATCCGCAGCAGGCCGAGCCCGGCCGCCTTCTGGTGGTTCTCGAGCGCGGCGAGAGCGGCCTCGTCCTCGGAGCGGACGAACGACGACGCGACGCCGACCCGGAGCCGGCCGAAGCTGCGGACGACGTCGTCGATCAGGTAGCTGAGCGGTTGGGGGATCGGCGTCCGGGAGGCGGCGAGGACGAAGGCGTGCAGCTCGGCCGCGGTCCAGCCGGCGTCGAGCGCGCGGCGCACGGAGTCGGCGGTGAAGCGGTACACCGTCGCCGCGCCGTGCGACTCGACGTCCGCGACCTGCTGAAGCTGCCGGGCCAGGTCGGGCTCGAGCGGGCCGGGGGCGACGGCGGTGAGGTCGGCCTGGACCAGCACGTGGTCGACGGGCGGGGGGAGCAGCTCGGCCAGGGCGGGGGCGGGGTCCTCACCGGCGAGGAGGGGCCGGGCGTACGGCGCCAGCGTCTCGGCGCCGGTGATGCCGAGGACAGCCGCCTCGGCGACCGCCCACGCGACGAGGTCCGGCCGGGTGCGGGGCCGCCGGGGGCGCTCCCACGCGAGCCGGGCGACGAGCGAGGGGAGCCCGGTCCCGGCGGCGAGGCCGTGCCCCTCCGGCAGCTCCGCGAGCGCGGCGAGGGCCATCGCCTTGGCCTCGGGCATCCCGGCCGCCGACAGCTCGGGGGTGAGGGCGTTCCAGGGCTTCTGGTCCGGTCCGCGCTCGCCGACCAGCGACGGCAGCCGCGGGCTGGCCAGCCACGCCCGGGCCAGCCGGGACCAGCGCTCGGCGGTGGGCAGCGCGCGCCAGCGGTCGAACTCGGCGGTCGGCACCCACACCTGGTTGCCGTCGGCGTCCGCGCGGGTCCCGAGCAGACCGGCCTCGCCGGCGACCTCGACGACGAGCGCCGCCTCGCTCTCCCCGACCTGGAGGTGGGCCGCGGTCGCCTTGAGCTCGCGCACCCCCAGCCCGGTCGTGCGCAGGGCGGCCGCGGGGCGGTGGCCCCACCACTCGAGCAGCAGCTCGACCCGCCGTACGACGTCGGTGGCGGCGCCGGCCGCCGCGCTGAGCGTGAGTCGCGACGGTCGCTCCGCCGACGCGACCTCCGGGACGACGTCGACCGGCTCGGTCGTCGTCCGCCCGCCGCGCAGGGCGAGCCCGACCTCGCCGGGGACGACGAGCAGGCCGGGCAGCAGCGAGCCGCCGGGGACGAGCAGCCGCAGCGCGATGAGCAGCTCGGCGGGCGTCTCGGCGTCGTCGGGGGACAGCCCGATCCGGGCGCTGCCGGACTTGGCGGTGCCGCCCTCGGCGACGACGTGGTCGAGCATCCGCCGGGCGCCGTCGGGCAGCGCGGCGACGGCGGCGACGATCTCCTCCCGCGGTCGCGGGGTGGAACTGCAGGGGCGCAGCCCGCTGACGCCGGCGTCCCGGCCGCCGATGAGGGCGTCCGAGATCCCGCTGAGCGGGCGCAGTCCCTCGGGGGAGTCCCAGGCGAGCGCGAGGCCGCGCAACCGGTCGAGCACCGCGGCGACGTACCCGGGCTCGGCGTGGACGATCGCGACGAGTTCGGAATCGGTGGTTTGGCCCGCGACCACGAGGGCATCTAGGACCGAAAGCTCGCCTCGGGTGAGGCCGTCGAGCGCGCGAGCGATCGAGCTCCTCACCGCGGCGCGCGAAGCGAGTTGTCCGAAGTCGTGAGGGGCAGGGGTGGCCAGGTCGGGACGTTCCGTGAGCAGGCGTCGGATCCGCTCGTCCGGCCACGACCGCAACTGGTCGGCCAGCGACCGGTGTCCGCTCGGGCCTGCTCCCACGAGGGCAACGCTACCGACGCGGTCAGGGCCCCGGGTCGCATGACCCACGTCGAGCTCCACCACGGGGCCGCCACGGACGTCGGTCTCGTCCGCCAGGCCAACGAGGATGCCTACCTCGCGACCCCTCCCGTCTTCGTCGTCGCCGACGGCATGGGCGGCCACGACCGCGGCGACATCGCGAGCGCGTTCGTCGTCGAGGAGTTCGCCCGCCTCGCCGAGGGCCGCTACGACCTCGAGCGCGGGACCGCCGTCGTCGACGCGACCCTCCAGGCGGTCCAGGACCGCCTGCTCGCCTACGACGCCGAGCAGCGCGCGGCCGGCGCCGGCGACACCTTCGCCGCCGGGACGACGGCCGTGATCGCCCTCCTCGTCGAGTCCCCGGACGGCCCGCGCTGGCTGCTGGCCAATGTTGGCGACTCGCGCATCTACCGCTTCTCCGAGGGCGAGCTGGAGCAGGTCAGCGTCGACCACAGTGTCGTCCAGGAGCTCGTCGACGCCGGCCGCCTCACCCCGGCCGCCGCCGCCGTCCACCCGAGCCGCAACGTGGTCACCCGCGCCCTCGGGGGCGCGGCCATGCCGAGCAGCGTCAGCGGCGCCGCCGACTACTTCCTGCTCCCGCTCTCCGCCGTCGAGCGCCTCGTCCTGTGCTCCGACGGCGTCAGCGGGATGATCGACGACCCCAGCATCGCCGAGATCCTCGCCCGTCACGACGACCCCCGCGACGCCGCCGACGCCCTCGTCGCCGCGGCCGTGGCCGCCGGCGGACACGACAACGCGACTGCCGTCGTGGTCGATGTGGTGGGATTGGCGCACGAAGATCCGTACGACTCGGCCGCCCAGCGGATGAGTCTGGAGCAGAAGTTGGGAGCACTCCCATGAGCGAGAACGTCAGCGACGCCGAGCCCGCCGCCACGCCCGCCACGACCGGGCCGACCGCAACGCCCGGGACGCCCGGGACGCCGGGGACGCCGGGCGGGACCGGAGCCTGGTCCTACCGCACGGGCTCCTGGCTCGCCGTGTTCGGTCCGCAGGCCGCCATCGTCCTGCCCGCGTCGCAGAAGGACCAGGTCGTCGCCCTCTGGGCGACCGTCGACGGCGGCGCCGGCTTCGACGAGGTCCTCGACGGTCTGCTCGCCTCCGGCCTGAGCCGGATCCCCGGCTTCGTCCTGATCAGCACCCACCCCGACGGCCCCACCCGCTTCCTGCTGCGCGGCACCGGCGTCGTCGCCACCGTCACCTCTGGTGGCACGGGCGGCACGGGCGGCACGGGCAGCGCCGGCGAGACGGTCACCGTCGACGGCGCCGCCAGCCACACCTGGGTCGAGCAGACGGTCGACGACGTCACCGCGCTCACGATCACCCTGCCCGACGAGTCCGGCGACGCGTCCGGCGCCGGCTCCGGGTCGGCCGGGAGCGGTGCGGACTTCGCCATCGACACCGGCCTGGTCCGGGTCGGCCGGATCGACCGGCCCTCGGTCGTCGGGACCAGTGCCACCGAGGCGCCGGAGGCGCCGGCGGTGCCGGAGGTTCCGGACGTGCCGGTCGTGACCCCCGCGGTCGTCGACGTCCCGGACGACGGCCCGCTCACCGAGGTCATGGAGGTCGTCGACGAGCCCCTCGTGGGCGACCCGCTCACCGACCCGCTCCCCGTCGCCGAGTCCGCCGAGGCCGCCGAGCTCGCCGCAGAGCCCGACGCCGAGCCCGCGGCCGAAGCCACGCCCGAGCCCGCACCCGAGCCCGCACCCGAGCCCGAGCCCGCGCCCGAGCCGGCTCCCGACGGCTGGGTCACCCCCTGGGACCAGCCCGCCGCCGTCGACCCCGAGCCGACCCCGTCCGTCCTGCCGCTCGATGCCGGTGCAGGCACCGGCGCCGCGACCGAGGTGGCGCCCCCGGGCTGGATCCCGCCCCCGCCGCCGGGTGTCCCCGTCCCGACCCCCGACGCTGCCCCCGACGCGCCGCCGCTCCCCATCGGCTCCTGGGAGCCGGTCACCGGCGCCTACCCGCCGCCGCCCGCCCCTCCCGCACCTCCCACACCCTCCGCTCCGGCCGCCCCGGCCGCCCCCGGCCTGCCCGGCGTCGAGCACGACGGGCACACGGTGGTGGGCGGTGGCGAGCCGCCGTCCCCGCCGATCCCGGGGATCCCCGGTCAGCCGCAGGTGCCCGCGGTCACCCAGCCGGTGGCCCAGCTGCTCGTCTCCGACGGCCAGACGATCGTGGTCGACCGCGCGGTCCTGATCGGGCGCGCGCCGGAGGCGCGGAGGTTCACCTCGACCGAGCAGCCGACGCTGGTCACGGTGCCGAGCCGGCTGCACGAGATCTCGTCCACGCACGTCGAGGTGCGGCCCGGCACCGGCGCCGACCTCGGGACCGCCGTGGTCACCGACATGGGCTCCACCAACGGCACCGTCCTGGTCCAGCCGGGGCTCGGGCCGGAGGACCTCAAGCCGGGAATCGCGGTCCAGCTCATCCCGGGCGCGATCATCAACCTCGGCGACGGCGTCACCATCCAGGTGACCCGACCCTGACCACCGCCTGACCCCCCACACACACGAAAACACCCGCCCACCTCGCTGCTCGGAGCACCCCGCATGTCGTCCCTCGCGCCACCCCCGTCCCTCGGCTCCCCCCTGGGCGCCCTCGGGGCGTCCGGGGCGGTCGCGGACCACCGGCCTGCCGAGATGGACCGCCGGTTCACGGCGTTCCTCGTCGACCGGGTCCTCGGCTGGGGGCTGGGGGCGGCGGCCGCCGCGGGCGTGTGGCTGGTCAGCGACGACGTGCTGATGGCGGTCCTGGCGTTCGCCGGGGTCGTGGTGCTGGTCGGGCTGGTGCTCGCGATCGTCCTCGGGACGACGGGACGGACGCCCGGCAAGGCGCTGGCCGGCCTCCGGGTGGTGCGGCGGAGCACCGGGCGCCCGATCGGCGTCCTCCCGGCGATCGGCCGCGCGCTGGCGCTCGGTGTGGCCGGACTGCCGACCGTCGGTCTCGGCTGGGCCACCCTCGCCTGGACCGCGGCGATGGACCCGGACCGGCAGCGCCGCGCCCTCCACGACCGGATCGGGGACGCGGTGGTGGTCGACGCCCGCCCGCGCCCCGAGCCCCTCGCCGAGGAGGAGGTCGCCCGGCCGCAGCAGGTGGTGAACCTGACGGCGATGCGGCTGCTGCCGTCGCCGGTCCTGGACACGCCGACCCCGACCCCGACACCCACCCCGACACCCACCCCGACGCCCACGCCGACACCCGCCCCGGCCCCGACGCCACCCCCCGCCCCGGCGCCGACCCCGCCCCCGGCACCGGCGCCGGCGCCCGGCGCGCACCGAGCCACCCCCGCCCAGCCCGCACAGCCTGCCGCCCCCCTCGCCCCGGCCGCCGAGCAGACCCGGGTCCGCCCCCCGACCGGCAGCAGCGCCGGCGCCGGCGCCGGCGCCGCGCCCGCCGTCCCGCCCCCGGCGCTCCGCTGGCGGGTCGAGTTCGACACGGGCGAGGCGTTCGAGGTCGAGGGCCTCGCGCTGGTGGGACGGCGTCCGGAGGCGCGTCCGGGCGAGCCGGTCCGGCACGTGGTGCCGCTGCGGTCGAGCGACATGTCGCTGTCCAAGACCCACGCGCAATTCCAGGTGGCGCCCGACGGCGCGCTGGTGGTGATGGACCGCGGCTCGACCAACGGCTCCTACGTGGTCCGCCAGGGGATGTCCCGGTCGCTGACCCCGGGCCGGCCGAGCACGCTGCTGGCCGGCGACGTGGTCCGGTTCGGCGACCGCAGCATGCGGGTCGAGCAGGCCTAGGAGCCGGAGTCCCGGCTCTCCCACTCGCGCCGCAGCAGTCCGTAGACGGCGGTGTCGCTCCACCCGCCGCCGCGCTCGGCGTAGTCCTCGCGGGTGTGCGCCTCGAGCGTCATCCCGAGCCGCTCGCACAGCCGGGACGACGCCAGGTTGCGCGGGTCGAGCTGCGCCATGAGGCGGTGCAGCGGGTAGTGGGTGAAGGCGAGGTCAATGAGCGCGGTGGCCGCCTCGGTGGCGAACCCGCGCCCCGCGTACGACGGCGCGAACACCCAGCCCAGCTCGGCGATCGAGGGCGACGAGTCGGGGGAGTGGGCGGCGGCGAGGCGGAGCATGAGGTCGCCGACGAGGGTCCCGTCGTGCTCGACGGCGAGGGCGAGGATCTCGCCGGTCGTGGACGGCGCGGTGCCGGCGACGAGGCGGTCCATGCGGGTGGTGAGGCCGTCGTCGTCCAGTGCGGGGAAGGGCAGGTACCGGGTGACCTCGGGGTCGGCGCAGTAGGCGCCGATGGCGGCGCGGTCGTCGGGGCGCACGGTGCGCAGCACCAGGCGCTCGGTGCGCAGAGGCAGGGCGGGGGCCGGCAGGACCGGCGGCATCAATTGGGTTGCCACGATCGTGAGAATAGGTGGCGACACGGCATGTCCTACGATGTGCCGTTCCCGACGACGACACGAGAGGTGGGCCGAGAGCCGTGCCTACTGGCAAGGTGAAGTGGTACGACGCGGAGAAGGGCTTCGGCTTCCTCTCGCAGCCCGACGGGGCCGACGTCTACGTGCGTGCCGACGCGCTCCCCGAGGGCGTCACCACCCTCAAGGCGGGGACCCGCGTCGAGTTCGGCATCGCCCAGGGTCGCCGTGGCGACCAGGCCCTGCAGGTCCGCCTCGTCGACGCCCCGGCGTCGGTCTCGCGCAACCAGAAGGAGGCGCGGCGCAAGAAGCCGGAGGAGATGGTCCCGATCGTCGAGGACCTGATCCGGCTGCTCGACGGCGTGGGGGAGGCCTACCGGCACGGTCGCCACCCCGACCGCCGGACGGCGCAGCCGGTGGCGATGCTCCTGCGCGCCCTCGCCGACGAGCTCGAGGGCTGAGCCTCCGCGACGTGCGCGGGCTCAGCCGCCGGCCGTGACCGGCTGGTCGGTGTCCTTCTTCCGGCGCGCCGGCGCGGTGCGCAGCACGAAGACGGCCCAGGCCGTCAGCAGGACGGCAGCGAAGCCGAGGCCGACGCCGTTGATCGCCGGGTAGGACAAGATCACGCCGAGGAAGCCGCCGATCACCCACGCCAGCTGGAGCGTGGTGTCGCCCTTGGCGAAGGCGCTGGCGTGCGCCCGCACCGGGACGCCGGCCTGGATCGTCGAGTCGAGGGAGACCTTGGCGAGGTACTGCATGAGGCCCACGGTCAGGCCGAGCACGAGCAGCGGCAGCAGGCTGTAGAACACCGTCGCGAGCACCAGCGCCGCGATGTCGGCGATCAGCGCGACGACCACCATCACGGCGGGGTTGATCTTGCGGGCGAGCGACGCGACCACGATCCCCAGCGTGTTGCCGAGGCCGGCGGCGCCGATCACGAGGCCGACCAGCAGGGTCGACTTCGTCTTCGTCTCCCACCCGTCGAGCGGCTCGGTGGCCAGCAGGAAGGTCATGAACATGGTCAGGAAGCCGGACAGCAGGCGGGGCCCGCAGTTGGCCCGCAGCGCGAAGGCGACCTTGGGCGGGAGCCCGCTGCTGCGGCGGGTGCCGTCCGTGCGCGGCGCGTCGACGGACTCCTCGCCACTGGTCGCGTCGATCTGCTTGGGCAGCAGGATCGCGGCGATCGTGCCGAGGGTGAAGACGAGGAATGCGTAGCGGCAGGCCCACTCCGGGCCGATCCAGAACGCCAGGCCCGCCAGCGGCCCGGACACGCACGCGCCGACCACGCCGGCGAGCGCCACCCGGCCGTTGGCCTTGACCAGGGTGATCTCGGGCGGCACCAGACGGGGTACGGCGGCGGCCTTGGCCACGCCGTACGCCTTGGAGGAGACGAGGACGCCGAGTGCCGCGACGTAGAACCAGGGCGAGCCGCTGCCCAGGGTCCCGGCCAGCACCCAGCACAGGAAGGCGCGCAGCGCGAAGGTCGCGCCGATCGCCCACCGGCGGCCGTGGCTGAACCGGTCGAGGAAGGGGCCGATCAGCGGCGCGACGATGGCGAACGGGACCATCGTGAGGCCGAGGAACAGCAGGACCGGGCCGCGCTCGCCGCTCGTCGCGCCAGCGAAGAAGACGGTGCCGGCCAGCGCGATCGCGAACGCCGAGTCTCCCGCCGCGTTGGCGGCGTGCAGCTCGATCAGCCGGTTGAGGCCCGACCGGTCGGCGCCCTGGGCGCCGGCGGCCTTCCGCGCCGTCCGCACGGTGGCCTTGCTCGCGCGCCCGGTCACCCGGGCGAAGCCCTTCATCCCGCGCGCGGTCGCCTTGGCGGCCCGCACAGACCCGGCCTCGGCCGTCGGCTCGGAGGCGGGATCGGGGCCCGGCAGTGGACCGGATGGCGCCTCCGGACGGCGCGGGTCGGGTCCGTTGCTGCTCACCCCTCCTATCTTGCCTGGTGGCCCCGACAGGTGCCGCGCGCCGCCCCGACGTGACGACCGTCGCCCCGATGGGGGATGCTGTCCGCGTGTCCACCCTCGAGCGCAAGCTGACCGACGCCGTCATCGCCGACGCCATCGACACGGCGCGCACGGCACTGCTCGCCGAGGTCGACGCCTCCGACGTGGGCGAGCACCTCGGTCACCAGACCGACGGGCTGCGCGTCGTCACCCACCTGTTCGACTGCAGCCGGAAGGGCTACCGCGGCTGGCAGTGGGCGGTCACCCTGACCCGCGCCTCGCGGCAGAAGAAGGTCACCGTCGTCGAGGTCGTGCTGCTGCCCGGCCCGGAGGCGATCGTCGCCCCCGCCTGGGTGCCCTACCGCGAGCGGCTCCAGCCCGGCGACATGTCGCCCGGCGACCTGCTCCCCGTCGCCGACGACGACCCGCGGCTCGTGCCGACGTACTCCTTCGGCGACGACCCGCTCGACACCGACGACAAGGCCCAGATCCGCACGGTCGCCAAGGACCTCGGCCTCGGCCGGGTCCGGGTGCTCTCGCCCGAGGGCCGCGACGCCGCCGCCGAGCGCTGGTACGACGGCGAGCCCGGCCCCGACGCCCCGATCGCCAAGGCCGCGCCGCACCACTGCCACTCCTGCGGCTTCCTGGTCCGGCTCTCCGGGCCGCTCTCCGAGCTGTTCGGCGTCTGTGCCAACGGCGACGCCAACGACGACGGCCGCGTGGTCGCCCACGACCACGGCTGCGGCGGGCACTCCGAGGTCCGGCTGACCAAGCGCCAGCAGCCGCAGCCGCCGGCCCCGCCGGTCATCGACACCGTCTCGCTCGACGACCTCGAAGCGTTCTGACCTGGAGGGCGCGAGCGCGTCGCTCGCGCCGCGCTGCCGCGCACGCCGTCGGCGTGAGCCGGGCCCGGGGCGACCTGGCGGCCAGCCGGCCGGCGCCCGGAACGGCGCCTCCCTCCGCTTCGGTCGCTCGTGCCTCGCTCCCTCGGGCTCCGGGCCGGCTTCGTCCCGTGCGGCCGGCGCCCGGGTCGGGCTCAGCCCCGCCCGAGCACCCAGACGGCGTACCTGTCGTCGACCGGGCGCAGGTCGTACCCGCCGAACCGCTGCTCGACCCGCAGCCCGGCGGCGGCGACGTCGGCCGCGAACTCGTCGGGCGGGTAGCGGCGGGCGGTGGCGGGGCCGTCCTGGAGGTGGAAGCCGGCGAGGATCCGGCCGCCGGGCGCGAGCAGCGACCCGAGCCGGGACAGGACGGCGACCTCGGTGTCCTCGGCGACGAACGTCAGGACGTTGCCCACGCACACGACCAGGTCGTACTCGGTCGCGACGCCGGCATCGGCGAGGGCGGCGGGGGTGAGGGCCAGGATCTCGAGGGGGACGACGGGCAGGTCGGGGAAGGTGCGGCGTGACTGCGCGACGAGGTCGGGGTCGGGCTCGGCCGCGGTGACCTGGTGGCCGCAGGCCTGGAGGTAGGCGCCGATCCGGCCCATGCCGGAGCCGGCGTCGAGGATCCGGGCGCCGCGGGCGGCCATCGCGTCGGCGAGGCGGCCCTCGCCGACGACGTCCTCGCCCTGCGCGATGAGGTCGGCGAAGCGCTCGCCGTAGCCGGTGTTGCGGGGCCCGCCGAGCGCCCAGCGGGTCGGGGGGAGGGTGTCAGTCATCGTCGGAGTCGCGCTCGGCGCGGACCTGGCGGCGGCGCTTGCAGTACTCGGTGCCGAGCACGCCGAGGCCGACGCCGGTCAGGCACATCCACAGCAGCCAGGTGTGGCCGTCGTCCTGGAGCCGGCCGTAGAACGGCAGCAGCCCGACGAAGGCGACGAGGAAGAGCAGGGTCCCGACCTGGACGGTCCGCACGCCGTCGACGTCGAGGGGCTCGACGGGCGCGATCAGGTAGGTGCGCTTGCCGAACTCGTGCTGGGTCGGCTGGTCGTCGCGGAGCTCCACACCGCGATCGTACGACGGTCGCCCGGCCCCCGCGAGCGGCTGCCGGGAAGCCGCCGGGAATAGTTACCGCAGGTAACGACTTATGCTAACGATATGCCGACTGTTGAGAAGCGCGTGCGCAGCAACGCGGGGCTGGCGACCGAGCTCCGCTTCGCGGTGATGCGCCTGCGGCGCCGGCTGTTCCGCGAGCGCCACCCCGACAACGACCTGAGCGTCTCGTCGATGGCGGTGCTCTACGCGCTCAACCGGCAGGGCGACCTCACCGTCGGGGCGCTGGCGGGCCGCGAGCAGGTGCAGCCGCCGAGCATGACCCGGACGGTCACCGCGCTCGCCGACGCCGAGCTCGTCGAGCGTCGCCCGCACCCGAGCGACGGCCGGCAGGTCGTCGTCCGGATCACCGACGAGGGACGCGCCGTCGTCGCCGCCGACGTGACCCGCCGCGACCGCTGGCTCTCCAAGCGGCTCGCCGACCTGACCCCGGAGGAGCGCGACGTCCTGCGCCGCGCCGCCCCCATCCTGCAACGACTCGCCGAAGCCGACTGACCCGAAGGAGTCCCCACGAGCCCCCGATTCCGCTCCCTGACCCACCCGAACTACCGCCTGTACTTCGCCGGCAGCCTGATCTCCAACATCGGGACCTGGATGCAGCGCGTCGCCCAGGACTGGCTGGTCCTCACCATCCCCGGCAACGGCGGTGCCGCGCTCGGCATCACCACCGGGCTGCAGTTCCTCCCGGTCCTCCTCCTCTCGCCGTACGCCGGCGTGGTCGCGGACCGCTTCTCCAAGCGCCGGCTGCTCCAGGTCACCCAGGCCGTGATGGCGCTCTCCGCGCTCCTGCTCGGCGTGATCGCCGCGACGGGCAGCGCGCAGACCTGGCACGTCTACGTGATCGCGTTCGTGTTCGGCATCGGCGCCGCCTTCGACGCGCCCGCCCGCCAGGCGTTCGTGTCCGAGATGGTCGGCACCGACGACGTCGCCAACGCGGTCAGCCTCAACTCCGCGGCGTTCAACTCCGCGCGCCTGATCGGCCCCGGCCTCGCCGGCCTGCTCATCGGCGTCGGCGGCGGTGGGATGCGCGCGACCGGCTGGGTGATCCTGGCCAACGCGGTGTCCTACCTGGCCGTGATCTACCAGCTGCGCCGGATGGACCCGGCCGAGCTGCACTCGCCCAAGGCGGCCGCGAGGACGCCGGGCATGCTCCGCGAGGGCGTCGCCTACCTGCGCGGCCAGCCCAAGATGCTGATGATCCTGGTGCTCGTCTTCTTCGTCGGCACCTTCGGCATGAACTTCCAGATCACCTCCGCCCTGATGGCGACCGAGGTCTTCGGGAAGGGCGCCGAGGAGTACGGCATCCTCGGCTCGTTCCTGGCGATCGGCTCGCTGACCGGCGCCCTGGTCGCCGCGGGGCGCGCCAAGGTCCGGCTGCGGCTGCTGCTGGGGGCGGCGATCGCGTTCGGCGTCCTCGAGATCGCGGCGGGGCTCGTGCCGTCGTACCTGACCTTCGTGCTGCTGTGCCCGCTGCTGGGCTTCTCGGTGATCACGGTGCTCAACTCCTGCAACGCCCTGCTCCAGATCGAGTCCGCACCCGCGCTGCGCGGCCGGGTGATGGCGATCTACATGACCATCGTCATGGGCGGCACCCCGCTCGGTGCCCCGGTCATCGGCTGGGTCGGCGAGCAGTACGGCGCCCGCTGGACGCTCATCCTCGGCGGCGCCCTCGTCCTGGTCGGCGTCGGGCTGGCGGTGCTGGTGCACCGGTCCCGCAGCGCGACCACCCTGCGGACCACGGAGCCCCGGCCTGCCATGCTTCCGTCGTGAGCTCGGCCGAATCCTCCAGCGTCAGCACCCACCCGATCGCCCGCTACTTCAAGATCGGCGAGCGTGGCTCGACCGTCGGGCGCGAGATCCGCGGCGGTGTGGTCACGTTCTTCACGATGGCCTACATCGTGGTGCTCAACCCGCTGATCCTCGGCTACGCGACCGACGTCGACGGCAAGTACCTCGGCGGCGGCAGCGCGCCGAACCTGCCGGCGATCGCCGCGGGCACCGCGCTGGTCGCGGGCGTCATCACGATCCTCATGGGGGTGGTGGCGAACTACCCGCTGGCGCTGGCCACCGGGCTCGGGCTCAACGCGTTCCTCGCGCTCGCGGTGGCCGGGCAGATGACCTGGGCCGACGCGATGGGCCTCGTGGTGATCGAGGGCGTGCTCATCCTGGTCCTCGTCCTCACCGGCTTCCGGACGGCGGTCTTCCGCGCCGTCCCCGCGCAGCTCAAGGTCGCGATCTCGGTCGGCATCGGCCTGTTCATCGCGCTCATCGGCTTCGTCGACGCGGGTGTGGTCGGCCGGATGCCCGACGCCGCGCAGACCACCGTCCCCGTCCAGCTCGGCGTCTCCGGTCACCTCGACGGCTGGCCGGTGCTCGTGTTCGTCGTCGGCCTGCTGCTCATGCTCGCGCTGTGGGTGCGCCAGGTGCGCGGCGCGATCCTCATCTCGATCATCGTGATGACGGTCGCCTCGGTCGTCCTCGAGTCGATCGCCGACCTCGGCCGCCGCTCCGAGCAGGCCGGCGGCTGGTCGCTGACCGTCCCGGCGTGGCCCCACGACCTGTTCCAGGCGCCCGACTTCGGGACCCTGGGCCAGTTCAACCTGCTCGGCTCGTGGGACAAGGTCGGCGTCGTCACCGTCCTGCTCCTCGTCTTCTCGCTGATGCTGGCCGACTTCTTCGACACCATGGGCACGATGACCGCCATCGGCTCCGAGGCGGGCCTGCTCCAGGAGGACGGCACCCCGCCGAACACCGAGCGGATCCTCGTCATCGACTCCGTCGCCGCGATCGCCGGTGGCGCCGCGGGCGTCTCGTCCAACACGTCGTACATCGAGTCCGCGTCGGGCGTGGGGGAGGGGGCCCGGACCGGGCTGGCCTCGGTGGTCACCGGCCTGCTGTTCCTGGTGACGATCTTCCTCTCGCCGTTCGTGGCGATGATCCCGTCCGAGGCGGCCGTCCCGGCGCTGGTGCTGGTCGGCTTCCTGATGATGCAGCAGATCACCGGCATCTCCTGGAACGACGTCGAGATCGCCGTCCCGGCCTTCCTGACCATCGTGCTGATGCCGTTCACGTACTCGATCTCGGTCGGCATCGGCGCCGGCTTCGTGTCGTACGTCTTCCTCAAGATCGTGCGCGGCAAGGCCCGCGAGCTGCACCCGCTGCTGTGGGTCGTGGCCGGCCTGTTCGTCGTCTACTTCGCCATCGAGCCGATCACCCGGCTGCTGACGTGACCCACCCCGGCCGCGAGCGTGCGGTCGGCATTTTGACCCGCCTCTGACCGGCCGGTAATCTCGAATCCCGTGTCTGGGGTGACCCGGCACGTCGAGCATGCCCTACGAGGTTCACCGGTTCCCGGCAGCCCCTCGCGAGGATCGCACCGGCACTATCGCAGCAAGCAGGATCCCGAGCCCGGCAAGGCGCCGAGCCGTGAGAACAAACCGAAAGGGAACCACCAGGTGCCCACCATCAATCAGTTGGTCCGCAAGGGCCGCCAGGACAAGGTGTCGAAGACCAAGACGCCTGCCCTGAAGGGTTCGCCCCAGCGTCGCGGTGTGTGCACCCGCGTCTACACCACCACCCCCAAGAAGCCGAACTCCGCCCTGCGCAAGGTCGCCCGTGTGCGCCTGTCCAGCGGCGTCGAGGTCACCGCCTACATCCCGGGTGAGGGTCACAACCTCCAGGAGCACTCGATCGTGCTCGTCCGCGGCGGTCGTGTGAAGGACCTCCCCGGTGTTCGCTACAAGGTCATCCGCGGCGCTCTGGACACCCAGGCCGTGAAGAACCGTAAGCAGGCTCGCAGCCGCTACGGCGCCAAGAAGGAGAAGAGCTGACATGCCGCGCAAGGGCCCCGCGCCGAAGCGGCCGATCGACGTCGACCCGGTCTACGGGTCGCAGCTGGTGAGCCAGCTCGTGTCGAAGGTGCTGCAGGACGGCAAGAAGCAGGTCGCGCAGCGCATCGTCTACGGCGCGCTCGAAGGCACCCGCGAGAAGACCGGCACCGACCCGGTCATCACCCTCAAGCGCGCGCTGGACAACGTCCGCCCCGCGATCGAGGTCAAGTCCCGCCGCGTCGGTGGCGCGACCTACCAGGTCCCGATCGAGGTCAAGGGCACGCGTGGCACCACGCTCGCGCTGCGCTGGCTCGTCGGCTACGCCGCCGACCGTCGTGAGAAGACGATGGCCGAGCGCCTGCAGAACGAGATCCTCGACGCCGCCAACGGCCTTGGTGCCGCGGTGAAGAAGCGCGAGGACACGCACAAGATGGCCGAGTCCAACAAGGCCTTCGCTCACTACCGCTGGTGACTTCGTCGGAGCGGGCCCGCCACGGCGGCGCCCGCTCCGGCACACCGGTTCCAACCCGAACCTAAGGAACGCTGACTCACGTGGCAGTCGACATCACGACGGACCTGAACGTCGTCCGCAACATCGGCATCATGGCGCACATCGACGCCGGCAAGACCACCACCACCGAGCGCATCCTGTTCTACACCGGCATCACGTACAAGATCGGTGAGGTCCACGACGGCGGCGCCACGATGGACTGGATGGAGCAGGAGCAGGAGCGCGGCATCACCATCACGTCGGCCGCGACGACCTGTTGGTGGAAGAAGCACCAGATCAACATCATCGACACCCCCGGCCACGTGGACTTCACGGCCGAGGTCGAGCGCTCGCTGCGCGTCCTCGACGGCGCTGTCGCGGTGTTCGACGGTGTCGCGGGCGTCGAGCCCCAGACGATGACGGTGTGGCGCCAGGCCAACAAGTACTCCGTGCCCCGGATGTGCTTCGTCAACAAGCTGGACCGCACCGGTGCCGACTTCTTCCGCTGCGTCGACATGATCGTCGAGCGCCTCAACTCCACCCCGCTCGTCCTCCAGCTCCCGATCGGTGCCGAGTCCGACTTCATCGGCGTCGTCGACCTGGTCGAGATGAACGCCAAGGTCTGGCGCGGCGAGACGACCATGGGTGAGGACTACGTCGTCGAGGAGATCCCCGCGGACCTGGCCGACAAGGCCGCCGAGTACCGCGAGAAGCTCGTCGAGACCCTCGCCGAGGCCGACGACGACATCATGGAGGTCTACCTCGAGGACGGCGACACGTTCGATGTGCCGACCCTCAAGACCGCCATCCGTCGCGCGACCCTCGCCGACAAGATCAACCCGGTCCTGTGCGGCACCGCGTTCAAGAACAAGGGCGTCCAGCCCCTGCTCGACGCGGTCGTCGACTACCTCCCCTCGCCGCTCGACATCGACGCGATCGTCGGTCACGACCCGCGCGACGAGGAGAAGGCGATCAGCCGGAAGCCCTCCGACGACGAGCCGTTCTCCGGCCTCGCCTACAAGATCGCCTCCGACCCGCACCTCGGCAAGCTGATCTACGTCCGGGTCTACTCGGGCAAGCTCGAGGCCGGCTCGACCGTGGTCAACTCGGTCAACGGCCGCAAGGAGCGGATCGGCAAGGTCTACCAGATGCACGCCAACAAGCGCGAGGAGATCGCGTCGGTCGGTGCTGGTCAGATCGTCGCCGTCATGGGTCTCAAGGACACCAAGACCGGCCACACGCTGAGCGACCCGAACAACCAGGTCGTCCTCGAGTCGATGACGTTCCCGGCCCCGGTGATCGAGGTCGCCATCGAGCCGAAGACCAAGAGCGACCAGGAGAAGCTCGGCACCGCCATCCAGCGGCTCTCCGAGGAGGACCCGACCTTCGTCGTCAAGACCGACGAGGAGACCGGCCAGACCATCATCGCCGGCATGGGCGAGCTCCACCTCGAGATCCTCGTCGACCGGATGAAGCGCGAGTTCAAGGTCGAGGCGACCGTCGGCAAGCCGCAGGTCGCCTACCGCGAGACCATCCGCGGCGAGGTCAACAACCACTCCTACACCCACAAGAAGCAGACGGGTGGCTCGGGTCAGTTCGCGAAGGTCGTCATCTCCCTCGCGCCGAACACCGACCCCGAGACCGGTCTGGGTGCGGGCTACGAGTTCGTCAACAACGTGTCCGGTGGTCGGGTGCCGAAGGAGTACATCCCCTCGGTCGACCAGGGTGGCCAGGAGGCCATGGAGTTCGGTGTCCTGGCGGGCTACCCGATGGTGGACGTGAAGTTCACCCTCGAGGACGGCGCCTACCACGACGTCGACTCGTCCGAGCTCGCGTTCAAGATCGCCGGCATCCAGTCGTTCAAGGAGGCGGCCCGCAAGGCGCGGCCGTGCCTCCTCGAGCCGATGTTCGCCGTCGAGGTCACCACCCCCGAGAGCTTCCTCGGTACGGTCATCGGTGACATCAACAGCCGTCGCGGCCAGATCCGCGCGCAGGAGGAGCGTCACGGCGACATCGTCGTGTCGTCCCTCGTGCCGCTGTCCGAGATGTTCGGGTACGTTGGCGACCTGAGGTCCAAGACCTCCGGCCAGGCGTCGTACTCGATGGAGTTCGACTCGTACGCCGAGGTTCCCACGAACATCGCCGACGAGATCATCAAGAAGGCGCGCGGCGAGTAATCGTCGCAGACCCTCGGCGCACCACCCCTTTGTACGAGTCAAGTAACAACACATCCAGGAGGAGCCCCAGTGGCTAAGGCGAAGTTCGAGCGGACCAAGCCGCACGTCAACATCGGCACGATCGGTCACATCGACCACGGCAAGACCACGCTGACCGCGGCGATCTCGAAGGTCCTGCACGACGCGTACCCCGAGCTCAACGAGGCCTCGCCGTTCGACCAGATCGACAAGGCTCCCGAGGAGCGCCAGCGCGGCATCACGATCTCGATCGCGCACATCGAGTACCAGACCGAGGCGCGCCACTACGCGCACGTCGACTGCCCCGGTCACGCGGACTACATCAAGAACATGATCACCGGTGCCGCGCAGATGGACGGCGCGATCCTCGTGGTCGCCGCGACCGACGGTCCGATGCCGCAGACCCGTGAGCACGTGCTGCTCGCCCGCCAGGTCGGCGTCCCCGCCCTGGTCGTCGCGCTCAACAAGTGCGACATGGTCGACGACGACGAGCTCATCGAGCTCGTCGAGATGGAGGTGCGCGAGCTCCTCTCCGAGTACGAGTACCCGGGCGACGACGTTCCGGTCGTGCGCGTTGCTGCCTTCCCGGCGCTGAACGGCGACGAGAAGTGGGGCAAGTCGGTCCTCGAGCTCATGTCGGCCGTGGACGAGTACATCCCGCAGCCCGAGCGTGAGGTCGACAAGCCGTTCCTCATGCCCGTCGAGGACGTCTTCACGATCACCGGTCGTGGCACCGTCATCACCGGTCGTATCGAGCGCGGCATCGTCAAGGTGAACGAGGAGGTCGAGATCATCGGCATCCGCGACACCTCGCAGAAGACCACCGTCACCGGTGTCGAGATGTTCCGCAAGCTGCTCGACGAGGGCCAGGCCGGTGAGAACGTCGGTCTGCTCCTCCGCGGCACCAAGCGCGAGGACGTCGAGCGCGGCATGGTCGTGGTGAAGCCGGGGACCACCACCCCGCACACCAACTTCGAGGCGAGCGTCTACATCCTCTCGAAGGAGGAGGGCGGCCGCCACACGCCGTTCTTCAACAACTACCGTCCGCAGTTCTACTTCCGGACCACCGACGTGACCGGCGTCGTGACCCTCCCCGAGGGCACCGAGATGGTCATGCCGGGCGACAACACGGACATGACGGTCGAGCTGATCCAGCCGATCGCCATGGACGAGGGCCTGAAGTTCGCGATCCGTGAGGGTGGCCGCACCGTCGGCGCCGGCCGGGTCACGAAGATCACCAAGTGATCTGACCTGCTTCGGGGGGAGCCCCTGCCGCTTCGGCGGCAGGGGCTCCTCTGCTTTTGCGGCGCGGGCGCCGAATGGGAGAATTGGCCGGTGAGCCAGCCGCCCGGACCGAACCCCTACGACCCCCAGCCGTACCAGCCGTACGGCGGCCACGGGCTGCCGCCGGCGCCGCCGCCGGACCACCCGCAGGCGACGACGGTGCTGATCCTGGGCATCCTCGGCGTCTCGCTGTGCCAGGTGCTGGCGCCGTTCGCGTGGGTGATGGGCGGGCGGGTCCGCAAGGAGATCGAGGCGTCCCGGGGGACCGTCGGCGGCTCCCAGATGGTCACCATCGGCTGGGTGCTCGGCATCGTCGGCAGCTGCCTGCTGCTGCTCGGGCTGGCGTTCGTGGTGCTCTACGTGATCTTCATCGTGATCCTGATCGGGAGCTCGGCATGAGTGGTGGGGTGACGCCCGCGCGACCGCACCACAAGCTCACCGACGACGGCCGGCGGCTGCGCGAGGTGCTGACCTACGCGCGCCGCGGCAGCCGGTTCTCGCCCAAGCAGCAGGCCGCCTGGGACGCGCACGCCGAGCGGTGGGTCATCCCCGACGAGGCCGTCGACCGTCCGGGCTTCTCGTTCGCCGCGTGCTTCGAGCGCGAGGCGCCGCTGGTCGTCGAGATCGGGGGCGGCGTCGGCGAGGCGACGGCGGCGCTGGCCGCCGCGCGTCCCGAGGTCAACGTGCTGGCGCTGGAGGTCTGGCAGCCGGGTGTCGCCGAGAGCCTGGGCCGGGTGGCCGCGGCCGGCGCGACCAACGTGCGCTTCTGCGGCGTCGACGCGGTCTGGACCCTGGAGCACCTGCTCGGGCCGGGCGCGATCAGCGAGCTGTGGACGTTCTTCCCCGACCCGTGGCACAAGACCCGGCACCACAAGCGCCGGCTGGTCAACGCCGAGAACGCGGCCCTGGTCGCCTCCCGGCTCGCGCCGGGCGCGGTGTGGCGGCTGGCCACCGACTGGGCCGACTACGCCGAGCAGATGGTCGAGGTGCTCGACGCCGAGCCGCTGCTCGAGGGCGGGGTGGTCGAGCGCTGGGCCGACCGGCCGGTGACGAAGTTCGAGCGCAAGGGGCTCGCCAAGGACCGGGTCATCACCGACCTGGCCTACCGTCGCGTCACCTGACATTAACGTTCGCGGACCGGCGTGGCGCCCGGTTTGGTTGGACGCCGGGCGTACCTTCCGAAGCAGTGGCAGGTGGGGAAGCCGGCCACATCGGGAGGCCCGACGTGACACATCACGGAAGCGCAGCCCGGTCCGTCCACAAGGAATAGGGCCGGGGCGGCCCTGAGGGGCGCGTGCGGTCCGGTGAGGTGAGTCGTGGGAACCGTTCACGATGGGGCACAGACCAGCACGCAGCGCCGTACCTACGTCCTCGACACCAGCGTCCTGCTGGCCGACCCGGCCGCCCTGCGCCGGTTCGCGGAGCACGAGGTCGTCCTGCCGGTGGTCGTGATCACCGAGCTCGAGGGCAAGCGGCACCACCCCGAGCTCGGGTACTTCGCACGCAGCGCGCTGCGCTCGCTCGACGAGATGCGCGTGAGCCACGGCCGGCTCGACACCCCCGTCCCGGTGGGGGACGAGGGGGGCAGCGTCCGGGTCGAGCTCAACCACACCGACGCCTCGTCGCTGCCGTCGGGCTTCCGGCTCGGCGACAACGACACCCGGATCCTCGCGGTGGCCCGCAACCTCGCCGACGAGGGGCACGACGTCACGCTGGTCTCCAAGGACCTGCCGATGCGGATCAAGGCCTCGGCGGTCGGCCTCGCGGCCGAGGAGTACCGCGGCGAGACGATCAGCGACTCCGACACCGGCTACAGCGGGATGGCCGAGCTCGAGGTCACCGCGACCGACCTCGACGAGCTGTACGACGACGGGACGCTCGACCACGCCGAGGCGCGCGAGCTGCCCTGCCACACCGGCCTGGTCCTGCTCTCCGAGCGGGGGACGGCGCTGGGCCGGGTCGGCCCCGACAAGCAGGTGCACCTCGTGCGCGGCGACCGCGAGGCGTTCGGCATCCACGGCCGCAGCGCCGAGCAGCGGGTGGCCCTCGACCTGCTCCTCGACCCCGAGGTGGGCATCGTCTCCCTTGGTGGCCGGGCCGGCACCGGCAAGTCCGCGCTGGCCCTCTGCGCGGGCCTCGAGGCGGTGATGGAGCGCCAGCAGCACAAGAAGGTCGTCGTCTTCCGCCCGCTGTTCGCCGTCGGCGGCCAGGAGCTCGGCTACCTGCCGGGCTCGGAGTCGGAGAAGATGTCGCCCTGGGGCCAGGCCGTCTTCGACACCCTCGGCGCGCTCACCTCGCGCGACGTGGTCGACGAGATCCTCGACCGCGGCATGCTCGAGGTGCTCCCGCTGACCCACATCCGCGGGCGCTCGCTGCACGACTCGTTCGTCATCGTCGACGAGGCGCAGTCGCTCGAGCGCAACGTGCTCCTCACCGTGCTCTCCCGGATCGGCGCCAACTCGAAGGTCGTGCTCACCCACGACGTCGCCCAGCGCGACAACCTGCGGGTCGGCCGGCACGACGGCATCGTCGCCGTGGTCGAGAAGCTCAAGGGGCACCCGCTCTTCGCCCACGTGACGCTGACCCGGTCCGAGCGCTCGCCCATCGCCGCGCTGGTGACCGAGATGCTGGAGAACGTCGTCCTCTGATCGGTCGGGGTGGCGGGTGGGACGCCTGTGACTCGTGTGCCCCAGGGGGCAGACGGGTTCGCGGGAACCGGCGGTTCTTCCGCGGTTCGGTTTGCGTCCCTCCGCCACCTCAGGCATCGTGGGCGCTTGGCCACCGGCGGTGATGACATCGAGTCGGGCCCGATCGGGCGGTGGCCGAGCCCCCTGACGTCGAGCCCGGATACGAGCACTTGTCGAATCACGCCAAGCCCGCGCCCAAGCACCGCGGAGCGCCGAAGCACGCCCATCTGGCCCGTGCGCCGCGCAAGGCCGCGCGCAATGCCGTCGTCTTCTCCTCCGTCGCGGTCGCCGTGACGGGCGTCTCGATCGCCGCCGGCCTGGCCGGCCAGCAGGTCGCCCCACCGGCCGCCGCCAGCGCCGACCTCGACGCCCTCGCCGGCGCCGCCGGCTCCGGTTCCGGCACCGCCGACAGCAGCGCCTCGGCCACCGCCTCCGCGCCGGCCGCCCCGCGCCGCGAGGCGGTCCTGTCGCGCAGCGACCGCCGTCCCGAGTCGGTGCCGGCAAAGGCCCTCGACCTCAGCGAGGCGCGGACGGCGGCCATGACCGACGAGCGCAAGCTGTCCGACTCCGACCCCCGCGACATCGCCCGCGCCCTGCTGGGCGAGTTCGGCTTCTCCTCCGACCAGTTCGGCTGCCTCGACTCGCTGTGGACCCGCGAGTCCAACTGGCGCGTCAACGCCGACAACCCGTCGTCCAGCGCCTACGGCATCCCGCAGGCGCTGCCCGGCTCCAAGATGTCGAGCGAGGGCTCCGACTGGGCGACCAACCCGGCGACGCAGATCCGCTGGGGGCTCGGGTACATCAAGAACCGCTACGGCAGCCCCTGCAGCGCGTGGGGGCACAGCGAGTCCGTCGGCTGGTACTGAGCTGGATGGCGCGAGCGCGTCGCTCCTTCGTCGCGCCGCGCTGCCGCGCTCGCGGTCGAGGTTCTGCCCGGTCCTTGATTCTTGGCGGCCAGACGCCGGCGTCGGCG
>NZ_FOUK01000006.1:0-133790 GCF_900114845.1 Pimelobacter simplex | reverse complement strand
CCGCCGATCGGCCTTGGCGGGGCTTTCTGGCGCGAGCGGGTCGCTCCTTCGTCGCGCCGCGCTGCCGCGCTCGCGGTCGAGGTTCTGCCCGGTCGTTGGTTCTGGGCGGCCAGGCCTCGGCGTCGGCCTTCGCGGGGCTTGCTGGCGCGAGCGCGTCGCGCCGGCTGCCGCGACACGCCGCGCGGACGCACGGCGACCTCCCGAAGGTGCATGATGGCGCTTAGCCGGGGCTTCCGGGTGCCCCGTACGACAGAAGGGGCACGCTCATGCTCTGGACCATCATCGTCACCCTGGTCGGCGGCACCATCATCGGGCTCATCGGCAAGGCCGTGGCTCCGGGGGACCGCACGAAGTTCCCGCTCTGGCTCACCGTGGTGTGCGGCATCGTCGGCATGCTCGTCGGCAGCCTGCTCTACTGGGTGCTGTTCGGGCACAACAACAAGCCGTTCGACGGGCACGAGGCCACGTGGGACAACGCGACCAACGGCATCGACTGGCTGCGGCACCTGTGGCAGATCGCGGTGGCGGCGGTCGCGGTGATCGTGGCGGCGACGTTGACGGGGCGCAGGCGGGCCTGAGGTCGGCGCCCGGACGGCTACGGGTGCGTCATCGAGGTGAGGTCGAGGGCGGCGTCGAGCTGCTCGAGGGTGAGCTCGCCGCGGTCGACGTACCCGAGGGCGAGGACGGTCTCGCGGATGGTGCTGCCGGTGGCGAGCGCCTGCTTGGCGATCGCGGCGGCGGCCTCGTAGCCGATGTGCTTGTTGAGCGGGGTCACCACCGAGGGTGAGGACGCCGCGTAGCGCAGCATCCGCTCGGCGTCGGCGGTGATGCCGTCGACGCAGCGCTCGGCGAGGGTGCGGGAGGCGGCGGCGAGGAGCCGGACCGACTCAAGCACGTTGCGGGCGAGGACGGGCATGGCGACGTTGAGCTCGAAGCTCCCGCTCGCACCGGCCACGGTGACGGCGGCGTCGTTGCCGATCACCTGCATGCAGACCATGAGGGTCGCCTCGGGCAGCACCGGGTTGACCTTGCCGGGCATGATCGACGAGCCGGGCTGCAGGTCGGGGAGGTGGATTTCGGCCAGGCCCGTGGTGGGGCCGGAGCCCATCCAGCGCAGGTCGTTGCAGATCTTGGTCAGGCCGACGGCGATCGTGCGCAGGGCGCCGCTGAGCTCGACCAGCGAGTCGCGGGTGCCCTGGGCCTCGAAGTGGTTGCGGGCCTCGGTGAACTCCTGGCCGGTCGCCTCGCTGAGCGCCTCGATGGCCGCGGCGGCGAAGCCGGGCGGGGTGTTGATGCCGGTGCCGACGGCGGTGCCGCCGAGGGGCAGCTCGCGGACCCGGGGGAGGACGGCGGCGAGCCGCTCGACGCCGTACCGGACGGTGGCGGCGTAGCCGCCGAGCTCCTGGCCGAGGGTGACCGGAGTGGCGTCCATCAGGTGGGTGCGCCCGGACTTCACGAGCCCGGCGAACTCCTGCGCCTTGACCTCGAGGGACGTCGCCAGCTGGGCGAGCGCCGGGACCAGGTCGTCGGTGACGGCCAGGGCCGCGGCGACGTGGATGGCGGTCGGGAACGTGTCGTTGCTCGACTGGCTCGCGTTGACGTGGTCGTTGGGGTGCGCGGTGACGCCGTCGAGGGCGCACAGCGAGGCGATCACCTCGTTGGCGTTCATGTTGGAGCTGGTGCCGGACCCGGTCTGGAAGACGTCGATGGGGAACTGGTCGTCGTACTGACCGTCGGCGACGGCGCGGGCGGCGGTGGTGATCGCGGTGGCGAGCTCGGGGTCGAGGACGCCGAGCGCGACGTTGGCGCTCGCGGCCGCGCCCTTGACGTGGCCGAGGGCGTGGATGAGGGCCGGCTCGATCGGCGTCCCGCTGATGGGGAAGTTCTCGACGGCGCGCTGGGTCTGCGCGCGCCAGAGGGCGTCGGCCGGGACGAGGACCTCGCCCATGGAGTCGTGCTCGGTGCGGAAGCCGTCGGGAGTGCTCACGGGTCCGACGCTACTCGGCCGGGCCAGCCGTCCGCTGCCCCCGCCCGGGGTGCGGTGCTTGAGTTGTTCTAGTACGATGCAAACATGTTGATCCGCGTGGACCCCGCCAGCCCGCTCGGGCTCGCCGAGCAGATCGCCGCCCAGGTCCGGGCCGCGGTGATCGACGGCAGCCTGCGCGGCGGCGACAAGCTCCCCCCGGCCCGCGAGCTCGCGGCCGGGCTCGACGTCAACATGCACACCGTGCTGCGCGCGTACGGCGTGCTGCGCGACGAGGGCATCGTCGAGCTGCGCCGCGGCCGCGGCGCCCACGTGCGCAGCGACCTCGCCGAGCCCGACCGCGAGCGGATCGCGCTGCGGCGCGAGCTGCGTGCGCTGCTCGACCGCGCCGCCCGGATCGGCCTCACCCCCGACCAGCTCGCCGACGAGCTCCGAAAGGCCTCCTCATGAACCTCCGCCTCCGCCAGCTCCTCGCCGCCGTCGCCGTGCTCCAGGCGCCCCTGTGGGCCGCCGGGGTGGCGCTGTGCCTGCGCGGCGACGTCCCCGACCCGGTGCCGACGCACTGGGGGATCGGCGGGGAGGTCGACGGCACGCTCGGGCTGGGTGCCTTCACGACGGCAGTGCTGGCCGTCGTCGTCCTCGCCTCGCTGGTGGCGCTCGGCTGCATCGCCCGCGCGGGACGCGGGACGGCGCTCGCCGGGCTCGGGGCCGCGGGCGCGACCTGGTTCGCCGCCCTCCCCGCCAGCCTGTACGTCGCCACGCTGCTCGCCGCCGAGGGGGCCGCCCGGGCCGACGACGTCCGGCTGCCCGTCGTGAGCATCGTGCTGGCCACGGTGCTGCCGTTCGTCGCCGCCCTCGTCGTGCACCGGCTGCTGCCGGGGACCAGTGGTCCGGGCGCTCCGGTCCCGGTGCCGGCCTCGAGCGTGGCGCTGGCCGACGGCGAGCGCGTGGTGTGGGTCGGCCAGGCCTCGTCGCGGCGGCTGCTCGTCGCCGGGATCGTGCTCGGCCTCGGCACGCTGCCCCTGTGGTTCGCCGTCTGGCCGGCGGCGCTCGCCACCGCGCTGGCCGCCGTCGCCGTGGCGTGGGTGCACGTGGTGACCGCCCGGGTCGACGACGCCGGGGTCGCGGTCTCGTGGGGCCCCGCACAGTGGCCGCGGGTCCGGATCGACCTCGCGGACATCGCGGCGGCCGAGGCCGCCGAGATCGAGCCGCTGCGCTGGGGCGGCTGGGGCTACCGGAGGGCGACGCGCGGGCGGGCCGCCGTCGCGCGCCGCGGGCCGGGCCTGGTGCTCACGCTGCGCGACGGTCAGCAGTTCGCGGCCACCGTCGACCGGCCCGAGGCCGCCGCGGAGCTCGTGAACGCCCTGGTCGGACGGCTCAGTCGAACAGCTCGCTGAGCCAGGACTCGCGCTTACGCTTCTTGTAGTAGCCCTGCTGCTGCGGCGGGTACTGCTGCTGCTGGCGCGGCTCGCGGTAGCTGTCGTACTGCGGCTTCTGCTGCGGCGCGGCCGCGGGCGGCGGCACCTCGGCGGAGCGGTCGATGATCTTGTCGAGCTCGCCGCGGTCGAGCCACACCCCGCGGCACTGGGGGCAGTAGTCGATCTCGATCCCGCTCCGCTCGCTCATCACCAGCGTCGTCTCGTCCACAGGGCAGCGCATGCCTGGTGAACGGACGGCCCCAGCCCGAGGTTCCCGGCTCAGTCGTCCCAGGGAGCGGTGTCGTCCATCTTGCGGTAGTACTTCGCGAGGTGGCTGCGGACGCGGTCGGCGTCCCGGGCCGGGATGTCGACGCCCCCGCGGGCGCCCTGGACCACCCCGGCGGCCGCCATCACGCCGCGCGGGACGGCGACCAGGCGGTCGTCCACCACATCGGCGATCAGCAGCTTGTAGGCCGTGAAGTTGTCCTTGGCGTCGGCGTCGTACCAGACGTGGGCGTCGCGGTATCTCGCGTTGGGCTCGTCCTCGGCGCCCGCCCAGCGCCGGACGCGCTTCTCGGCCGCGTCGCCGTCCCACGCGCGGTCGCGGTCGGCGAGCGGGAGGTCCTGGAACGCGGTGACAGCCATGCCCCGGGCGGTACCCGGGGCCCGAGGGGCTACTCCGCCGAGCGCACCCGGATCCCGGTGATCGGTACGGTGACCGCGCCGCCCGGGTCGGTGAAGAAGTCGTTGCCCTTGTCGTCGACGACGATGAACGCGGGGAAGTCCTCGACCTCGATCTTCCAGACCGCCTCCATGCCGAGCTCGGGGTACTCGATGACCTCCTGGCTCTTGATGCAGTCCTGGGCCAGGCGCGCGGCCGGGCCGCCGATGGAGCCGAGGTAGAAGCCGCCGTGCTCGTTGCAGGCCTCGGTGACCTGCTTCGAGCGGTTGCCCTTGGCGAGCATGACCATCGAGCCGCCGGCGGCCTGGAAGGACTTCACGTAGGAGTCCATCCGGCCGGCGGTGGTGGGGCCGAACGAGCCGGAGGCCATGCCCTCGGGGGTCTTGGCCGGGCCGGCGTAGTAGACGGGGTGGTTCTTGAGGTAGTCGGGCATCTCCTCGCCGGCGTCGAGGCGCTCCTGGATCTTGGCGTGCGCGATGTCGCGGGCGACGACGAGCGGGCCGGTCAGCGAGAGCCGCGTCTTCACCGGGTACGACGACAGCTGGGCGAGGATCTCGCTCATCGGCCGGTTGAGGTCGACCTTGACGACCTCGCCGCCGGAGATGTCCTCGGCGACGCCGGCGTCGGGCATGTACTGGGCGGGGTCGGTCTCGAGCTGCTCGAGGAAGACGCCCTCGGCGGTGATCTTGCCGAGCGCCTGGCGGTCGGCCGAGCAGGACACGGCGATGGCGACGGGGCAGGAGGCGCCGTGGCGGGGGAGCCGGACCACGCGGACGTCGTGGCAGAAGTACTTGCCGCCGAACTGCGCGCCGATGCCGAACGACTGGGTGAGCTTGAAGACCTCCTCCTCGAGCTCGAGGTCGCGGAAGCCGTGCGCGTCCATCGAGCCCTCGGTGGGGAGGTTGTCGAGGTAGTGCGCGCTGGCGTACTTGGCCGTCTTGAGCGCGAACTCGGCCGACGTGCCGCCGATCACCACCGCCAGGTGGTACGGCGGGCAGGCGGCCGTGCCGAGCGAGCGGATCTTCTCGTCGAGGAACTCGAGCATCCGCTTCGGGTTGAGGATGGCCTTCGTCTCCTGGAACAGGAACGACTTGTTGGCCGAGCCGCCGCCCTTGGCCATGAAGAGGAACTTGTACTCGGGCGACTTCCCGTCGGCGCCGGGGGTCGAGTAGAGCTCGATCTGGGCGGGCAGGTTGGAGCCGGTGTTCTTCTCGTCGTACGTCGTCAGCGGCGCGAGCTGGCTGTAGCGCAGGTTGAGCTTGGTGTAGGCGTCGTAGACGCCCTTGCTGATCCACTCGCCGTCGTCGGCGCCGGTGAGCACGCCCTCGGACTTCTTGCCCATCACGATCGCGGTGCCGGTGTCCTGGCACATCGGCAGCACGCCGCCCGCGGAGATGTTGACGTTCTTGAGCAGGTCGAGCGCCACGAAGCGGTCGTTGCCCGACGCCTCGGGGTCGTCGATGATCTTCCGCAGCTGCGCCAGGTGGGCGGGCCGCAGGTAGTGGCTGATGTCGTGCATCGCCTCGGCGGTGAGTCGCTGGATCGCCTCGGGGGAGACCTTGAGGAAGGTCCGGCCGTCGGGGCCCTCGACGGTCTCGACGCCCTCCTTCGTGAGCAACCGGTAGGGCGTGTCGTCCTTGCCGGTGGGGAGGAGGTCGGAGTAACGGAACTCAGCTTCAGCCACGAGACGACAGGATATCCCGCCGGGGAACGCCCGAGGGGCCGGGCCGCCTGTTGGCGACCCGGCCCCTCGGAGGGTGGTACGTGCGGCGTCAGCCGGCAGCCGGGGCGATGGCGGTGTAGGCCACGCCCAGCTCGATGGTCGCTCCGATCGGGAGACCCGCCTGCGCGGTGTCGAGGGTGATCTTCACGGCCGTGATGGCGTTCTGGTAGGCGCCGTTGGTGCTGGTCTGCTGGAGGTTCAGCGCGACCTTGCCGAGCCCGGCGATGTCGAGGATCGTGTTGGGCGAGACGTTGATCGGGATCTTCTGGCCCGCGATCACCAGGTTGACCAGCTCCATGTTCATCGCCGACGTCCACTTGCCGTCCTGCAGCTTGCCGGCGGCGGACACCTTGATGGCGTTGGCCTTGACCAGGCCGCCGAGCAGGTTGATGCCCGCGGTCTGGTTGGTGTTGGTGACCTCGGCGTTGCCGTAGGCGTCCTTCTTGGACGTCGTGGCGGAGCTGATCACGCCGGTGGTGAGGATGCCGGGCACCCGGACACCGAGCGTGGAGTTGGTCAGCGTGCGGCCGTTGCTGGAGCCGACGGGCGTGCCGACCCGGGCGGTCGGGTCGCTGACGACCTGGATGTCGTCGCCGACGTGCGCCTGGATGCGCGTGCCGTAGGCAGTGCCGCCGAGCGAGGCGCCGGAGGACGGCGCGACCTCGGAGAGGTACTGGTTGACCGGGTTGACCAGCAGGGTCACGCCGGCCGAGTAGCCGCCGAGCGGCTTGAGCAGCGTGACGCCGACGGCCCAGGCCATCGTGCCGGCCAGGTCGCCCTCGGGCTGGTCGTACTTGCCGTGCAGCGCGTAGTTGAGCGTGACGCTCGCGACGCCCGGGATGGTGACCGCGTAGTTCTTGGGAATGTTGAGCGGCAGCTTGATGCCGGCGATCTTGATGTTCGCCAGGCGGCTGTTGGCCGTGTAGGACGCCGAGCCGTCGGCGCGACCGGTGGTCGTCACGTTGGTCTCGAGGGCGTCGGCCGAGATGAGGCCGCCGAGGAGGCTGACGTGCGCCGTGCGGGCGAACGACTTCAGCGTGGTCGTCTGGCCGACGAGGGCCTTCTGGACCACCGCGTCGGTCTTGGTCTCGACCGCGCCGACGTCGGCGAGGTTGAGCACCTTGACGGCCGCGGTGCTGTTCTTGGAGGTGCTCGACTTCGCGCCGCCGGTGACCCCGGACTGAGCGGTCAGGTCGGACTGGACGACCCCGTCGAGGACCTTGATGTACGTCGCGCCGGTGCTCGCCGAGTAGGACCAGTAGACCGGGTCGGCAGCGTGGGCAGGTGCCGGTACGGCGACCAGCCCAGCGCCCCCGAGAGCAAAGGCGACAAGAGTGACGAGCTTCCGCACGTTCACGGGACCCCATTCCCATTCGTGTTTTTGACGTTGTGAAGTTAGCCCCCCAAGGAAACCACCGCGCACGCGCTCGTGACGAGTGCGCAAGGGCATTCCGCGCGACAATTTAACGAAGGGTCTGCCCGGAAGTCACGCACGAACCCGAGGCGAGATGGCGGGGCCCGGGCATAGCCGGCCGGGCGGTGCCGTTGTACCGGCGTGCACGTGTACGACGCGGTGGTCATCGGGGCCGGCCAGGCCGGGCTCTCGGCGTCCTTCCACCTCACCCGGCTGGGCCTGGACCACGTCGTCCTCGACGCCAACCCGCAGCCCGGTGGCGCCTGGCAGCACCGCTGGGACTCGCTGTCGATGCACGACGTGCACGGTGTCGCCGACCTGCCCGACGCCGCCGCCCCGGGTGACTCCGGCGCGCGGGCCAACGCGGTGCTGCCGGCCTGGTTCGGCCGCTACGAGAGCGAGCACGGCCTGCCCGTCGTCCGGCCGGTGCGGGTCGACCGGGTCACCGACGGCGACGACGGCCTCCTCGTCGTCCACGCGGGGGAGCGGTCGTGGACCACGCGCACGCTGGTCAACGCGACCGGGACGTGGACCCAGCCGTTCGTGCCGTACTACCCGGGCGCCGAGAGCTTCCGCGGCGAGCAGCTGCACACGGCGGACTACCCCGGGCCCGAGCACTTCGACGGCAAGCGCGTGGTCGTGGTCGGCGGCGGGGCGTCGGCCGTCCAGTTCCTCGGCGAGCTGGGACCGCGCACCGACGTGGTCTGGGTGACCCGCAAGCCGCCCGTGTGGCGCGACCACTTCGACGCGGACGCCGGCCGGCACGCGATCGAGCTCGTCCAGGAGCGGGTGCGCGCGGGCCTGCCGCCGGCGAGCGTGGTGAGCGTGACCGGGCTGGCCCTGCGCCCGCAGGAGCAGGAGGCCGCCCGCCTCGGGGTCTACGAGCGGCGGCGGCCCATGTTCGCGCGGATCGAGCCCGACGGCGTGCGCTGGGCCGACGGCTCGTTCGAGCCCGCCGACGTGATCCTCTGGGCGACGGGCTTCCGCCCCGCCGTCGGCCACCTGGCGCCGCTGCAGCTGCGCAGCGAGCACGGCGGGATCGCCCTGCTGCAGAGCGGCGCCGACGTGCAGACGGCGACGACGGCCGTGCGTGACCCGCGCGTGCAGCTGGTGGGCTACGGGCCCTCGGCCAGCACCATCGGCGGCAACCGGGCCGGACGGGCGGCGGCGGTCGCCGTCCGGCGCTACCTGGCCGAGCACCCCCTGGAGCTCGCCGAGGATCGTGCGCTAGCGTGACGCACGACCACCCACGGGAGTCCGCGGCAGCGGGCTGAGAGGGAGCTGGAGCCGCTCCGACCGTCACACCTGATCCGGATCATGCCGGCGAAGGAACGGACCTGATGAGCGCACGCATCTTCTGCCTGTTGTCCGCCGCGGACGACCTCTCCCTCCTGCCCGCACTGGCGGACGCCGGCATCGACGGCTTCCAGGTGCGGGAGAAGTCCCTGGGCACCGGGGACCTCGTCGCACTGACCCGGTCGGTGCTCGCCGCCGTCCGGCCGCGCGGGTCGACGGTCGTCGTCAACGACCGGCTCGACGTCGCGCTCGCGGCGGGCGCGGACGGCGTCCACCTCGGCGCGAGCGACCTCGCCGTCGCCGACGCCCGACGGCTCGCCCCTGGGCTGCTGGTCGGCGCGACCTGCCGCTCGCGCGACGAGGTCGTGGCGGCGGCGGAGGCGGGGGCCGACTACGCGGGCTTCGGACCCGTGCACGCCACGTCGTCGAAGGACGGCCTGCCCGCCGCACTGGGCGTCGCGGCCGTGACCGCGGCGGCCGGGGTGCTGCCGCTGGTGGCCATCGGCGGCCTGGACGCCGCGCGGGCCGCCGAGGTGCGGGCCGCGGGCGCGCACGGCGTCGCCGTGATCGGCGCGATCTGGCGACATCCCGACCCCCTCGGTGCAGCGAAGGAGCTCGTCGCGGCGGCCGGCTGATGCGCGTCGACGTGCTGGGCGCGGGGATCGTCGGGCTGACGGTCGCCGAGGAGCTCGGCCGGCGCGGGTACGACGTCGCCGTGGTCGACCGCGACCCGGCGAGCGGGGCGTCGTACGCGGCGGCGGGGATGCTGAGCCCCGGCGCCGAGGTGTGGCACGGCGAGGAGGAGATCCTCCGGCTCGGCCTGGCCTCGCTGGCGCTGTGGCCGGCGCTCGCGGAGCGGTTGGGGGTCGCGCTGCGCCGGACCGGCACCCTCCTCGTCGGGTACGACGGCGGTGACCTGCAGCAGGTCGAGCGCCAGGTCGCGCTGCTCGGCCGGCACGGTCACGAGGCGCGCCTGCTGGGCCGTGCAGGCGTCCGCGCTACCGAGCCGGCGCTGGCCCGGGTGGCCGGCGGCGCGCTGCTGCCGGACGAGGCGAGCGTCGACCCGCGTGCCGTCTGCGCCGCGCTGCTCGACCGGGTCGCGCTGCGCGAGGTCCCGCGCCCGGACGCCGCGGTGACGGTGGTGGCAACCGGGGCCGGCCTCCCCGCGCCGTGGACCGGCCTGGTGAGCGGCGTGCGCGGCGAGGTCCTGCGGCTGCGCTCGGACGACCCGCCGCGTCGTACCGTCCGCGGCTGGGTGGGCGGCGAGGCCGTCTACCTCGTCCCGCGTGGCGACGGCCGGGTCGTGCTCGGCGCGACCTCGGAGGCGCACTCCGCGCCGCCGGTGCTCACCGGCGGCGGCGCGCTGCGGCTGCTGGCGTCGGCCCGCGCGCTGTGGCCCGCGCTCGACCGTGCCGAGCTGGTCGAGGGGACCGCCCGCGACCGGCCGGCCACCGCCGACGGCCTGCCGCTGATCGGCCCGAGCGGCGTGGCGGGCGTCGTCCTCGCGGCCGGCCACTACCGCCACGGGGTGCTGCTGGCGCCGCTGACCGCCCGCCTCGTCGCGGACCACCTCGAGACCGGTCACGTCGACCCCGCGGTGGATCCCCGCCGCACGACCGAAGGAGCACGATGACGATCACCTGCACCTGCAACGGAGAGGAGCTGCGCACCGGCGCCGCGTCGGTCGCCGACCTGCTGCGCGAGCGGCTGGGCTCCGCCGCGCCCGACGGCGTCGCGGTCGCGGTCGACGGGGAGGTGGTGCCGCGCTCGGCCTGGGCGGACCGGCCGCTGGCCGACGGCGCCGTCGTCGACGTGGTGACGGCGGTGCAGGGCGGATGAGCGACCTCGTGATCGCCGGCGAGGCGCTGTCGTCCCGGCTCTTCCTCGGCACCGGCGGCCTGCCCAACGTCGCCCTGCTCGGGCCCGTCCTCGACGCCGCCCGCCCGGCACTGGTGACGGTGTCGATGCGGCGGACGTCGTCCCTGGCCGAGGGCGGGCTGCTCGCGGCCCTGCGCACGGCCGGCGCCCGGCTGCTGCCCAACACCGCCGGCTGCCTGTCGGCGCGCGAGGCGGTGCTGACCGCCGAGCTCGCCCGCGAGGCGCTCGGCACCGACTGGGTGAAGCTCGAGGTGGTCGGCGACGAGCACTCGCTGCTGCCCGACACGGTCGAGCTGCTCGACGCCGCCGAGGAGCTGGTCCGGCGCGGCTTCGTCGTGCTGCCCTACACGACCGACGACCCGGTGCTCGCGCGCCGGCTCGTGGACGCCGGCTGCGCCGCGGTGATGCCGCTCGGGTCACCCATCGGGTCGGGGCTGGGCGTGCTCAACCCCCACGCCATCGCGGCCGTGCGGGCCGCGGTCGACGTGCCGGTGGTCCTCGACGCGGGCGTCGGCACGGCCAGCGACGCCGCGCTCGCGATGGAGCTCGGCTGCGACGCGGTCCTCGCCGCCACCGCGGTCACCCGGGCCGACGACCCCGTCGCCATGGCCGCCGCTCTGCGGCTCGGGGTCGAGGCGGGCCTGCTGGCGCGGGCCGCCGGCCGGATCCCCCGACGGACCTCGGCCCGCGCCTCCAGCCCCGTGCTCGGGAGGGTCGGATGAGCCGCCGGCTGGTGGTGCTCACCGACCGCCGCCAGGTCCCCGAGGGCCGGTCGCTGCGCGACGTCCTGGGGGCGGCGGCCGACGCCGGGCTGCGCATCGTGCTGCTGCGCGAGGTGGACCTCCCCGACGACGAGCGCGCCAAGATCGCCGACCACGCCCGGTCCGCGGGCCTGGAGGTGATCGCCGCGCACCGCCCGGTCGCCGGGTGCGTGGGCGTGCACCTGCCGGCCGACGGCGCGCTGCCGGAGGTCGCCACCCGGTGGGGGCGCTCGTGCCACGGCCGGGCCGACCTGCTCCGCGCGGCGGCCGACGGGGCCTGGTGGGCCACGCTGTCGCCGTACGGGGTGACGGAGAGCAAGCCCGGCTACGGGCCGCCGCTGCCTGCCTCTGCCTTCGCCGCGCCCCCGCTGCCCGTCTTCGCGCTCGGGGGGATCACGCCCGAGAACGCCGCAGTGGCGCGGCGATCGGGTGCCTACGGGGTCGCCGTGATGGGTGCGGTCATGCGGGCCGCCGACCCGGCCACCGTGGTCGCCGCGCTGCTGCGCGAGGTGGTCCGGTGAACCCGCCGGTCGTCGTCACGATCGCCGGCACCGACTCCGGCGGTGCCGCCGGGATCGCCGCGGACCTCGCCACGTTCGCCGCCCTCGGCGTGCACGGCGCGTGCGTCGTCACCGCCGTCACCGCGCAGGACACGACCGGCGTGCACGCCGTCCACCCGGTCCCGTACGACGTCGTGGTCGCCCAGCTCGACGCGGTGCTCGACGACCTCGACCCGGTCGCGGTCAAGACCGGGATGCTCGGGACTCCCGAGGTCGTCCGCCTCGTCGCGGAGCGCTGCGCGGGACGGCTCCTCGTCGTCGACCCGGTCATGGTCGCGACGTCGGGCGCCGTGCTGGCGTCGGAGGCCGTGGTCGCCGCGTACCGCGAGCACCTGCTGCCCGTCGCCACCGTCGCCACCCCCAACGAGGAGGAGCACGCGTCGCTCGGCCGGCCGGACGGCCCCGGCGTCATCGTCACCCGCGGCGGCGACGTCCCGACCACCAACGACCACGGCACGGGCTGCACCTACTCGGCCGCGCTCGCCGCCCACCTGGCGCACGGCGCCTCCCTCACGACCGCGGCCGACCGGGCCGCGGCGTACGTCACCCAGCAGCTCGTCGCCGGCAAGGACTGGACCCTCGGCCGCGGCCGAGGACCCGTCGCGCACGTCCACACCACCCCCCACCGAGGAGAGATCGCATGACCGTCCACCCCGCCCACACCCGTGTCCTGACGAGTGACGAGACCGGCGAGCTCGCCGTCCCGTTCACCCGGGTCGCGCTCACCAACGGCGAGACCTTCGACCGCTACTGCACCGAGGGTCCCGGCTCCGACCCCGAGGTGGGGCTGCCCCCGCTGCGCTCCGCGTGGATCGACGGCCGCGGCGACACCACGCCGTACGACGGGCGCGCGCCGCAGCTCGTCGACAACGGCCGCAGCGCGATCCGGCGCGGCGAGGCCCGCGACGAGTGGCGCGGCGAGAAGCGGCAGCCGCGGCGGGGCGCGAACGTGACGCAGATGGCCTACGCCCGTGCCGGGAAGGTGACCGAGGAGATGCGGTACGTCGCCGTCCGCGAGGGCTGCGACGTCGAGCTGGTCCGCAGCGAGGTCGCCGCCGGCCGCGCGATCATCCCGGCCAACGTGAACCACCCCGAGTCCGAGCCGATGATCATCGGCAGGCGGTTCCTGGTGAAGATCAACGCCAACATCGGCAACTCGGCCGTGACGTCGTCCATCGCCGAGGAGGTCGACAAGCTCACCCACGCCATCACCTGGGGCGCGGACACGGTGATGGACCTGTCGACCGGCGAGGACATCCACACCACGCGCGAGTGGATCATCCGCAACTCGCCCGTCCCGATCGGCACGGTGCCGATCTACCAGGCGCTCGAGAAGGTGAACGGGGAGGCGGACCAGCTCTCCTGGGAGGTCTTCCGCGACACCGTGGTCGAGCAGTGCGAGCAGGGTGTCGACTACATGACCATCCACGCCGGCGTTCTGCTGCGCTACGTGCCGCTCACCGCGAACCGGGTGACCGGGATCGTCAGCCGGGGCGGCTCGATCATGGCCGGCTGGTGCCTCGCGCACCACGAGGAGAACTTCCTCTACACGCACTTCGACGAGCTGTGCGAGATCTTCCGCCAGTACGACGTCTCCTTCTCGCTCGGCGACGGCCTCCGGCCCGGCTCCACCGCCGACGCCAACGACGAGGCCCAGCTCTCCGAGCTCCGCACGCTTGCCGAGCTGACCGCGCGCGCCTGGGAGCACGACGTCCAGGTGATGGTCGAGGGCCCCGGCCACGTCCCGCTGCACCTGGTCGAGGAGAACGTCCGCCTCCAGCAGGACTGGTGCCACGGCGCGCCCTTCTACACGCTCGGCCCCCTCGCCACCGACATCGCGCCCGGCTACGACCACATCACCTCGGCCATCGGCGCGGCCACCATCGCCATGCACGGCACCGCGATGCTCTGCTACGTCACCCCCAAGGAGCACCTGGGCCTGCCCAACCGCGACGACGTCAAGACCGGCGTCATCACCTACAAGCTCGCCGCGCACGCGGCCGACGTCGCCAAGGGCCACCCCGGCGCCCGGGACTGGGACGACGCCCTGTCCAAGGCCCGCTTCGAGTTCCGCTGGCGCGACCAGTTCGCCCTCTCCCTCGACCCCGTGACGGCCGAGTCGTTCCACGACGAGACGCTGCCCGCCGAGAACGCCAAGACCGCGCACTTCTGCTCGATGTGCGGCCCGAAGTTCTGCTCGATGCGGATCAGCCAGGACGTCCGGGACCGCTTCGCCACCGACGGGATGGCGCAGAAGTCGGCGGAGTTCGTCGAGCTGGGCGGGACGGTGTACGTGGAGGCGTAGGGGGTGAGCGCGGCGCGGGTTTGGCCCGGGGTTGTGTCGGACCCTCCTGATCTAATACGGGTATGACTTCGACCGCCCTTCTCGCCGACCTTCGTGCCGAGGTGCGCGGGCGCGAGGAGTCGGTGGTGCGGGAGTGGGCGGGCATCGTGGAGTGGGCCGCGGGCAACACCGTGACCGGCCCGGGGGCGGGTGCGGCGACCATCCGGGACGGTTTCGTCGACACCGGCCTCCCGATCGCCGGCGAGGGCGCCCCGCTGGTCTCGGAGTTCGCACTCATGGAGCTCGTGGCCGTGCTGGGCCGTTCCCCTGATGGTGGCCGGGTCTATGTGGGCCGGGTCTTGGAGTGTGCGTGGCGGCTGCCGCAGGTCTACGCCTCAGTGGTCGCGGGCCGGTTGGCGCCGTGGCGGGCCGAGCGGATCGCCGAGGCCACCCGCCCGCTCTGCCCCGATGCCGCCGCCTTTGTCGACCGGCAGCTGTTCAACGCCACCGGCGTCGGCTGGGCCCAGCTGGAGCGGCTGATCGCGGAGGCGGTCATCCGGTTCGACCCCGAGCGCTATGAAGCCGAACGGGCGGCGGCGAGCGACCACCGCTACGTCGAGGTCGGCGCCCCCGACACCAACGGCCTCGTGTCCATCGACGGCCTCCTCGACGCCGCCGACGGCCGCGACCTCGACCAGGCGATCAGCCGCCGAGCCACGCTGCTCGGCCGGCTCGGCAACGAGGCGAGCCTGGACGTGCGCCGCTCCCAAGCCCTCGGTGATCTGGCCCGCAACGACCTCACCCTCGACATCGAGGGAACCCCAGGTCGCAAGGCCGTCCTCAACATCCACCTCACCAACACGACCCTTGCGGGAAGCAACCCAGTCGGCCGGTGGGACCAGCAGCCGATCAGCGCCGAGCAGATCCGCGAGTGGCTGGCCCAGCCCGGGATGTCGGTGACGGTCCGGCCGGTGATCGACCTCGCCGGGCACGTCCCGGTGACGGCCTACGAGATCCCGGACCGCCACCGCCAGCAAGTCGAGCTCCGCGACCACACCTGCCGCTTCCCGTACTGCACCCGAGCAGCCATGCGCTGCGACCTCGACCACGCCATACCCCACAACCGGGGCGGACCGACGTGTCCGTGCAACCTGGTGCCGTTGTGCAGGCGCCACCACCGGGCCAAGACCCACAGCGCCTGGCGCTACCAGGTCACCAAGATCGGCACCTACGTGTGGCGAAGCCCCGCGGGCTTCCACTTCGAGGTGAGCCACCGCGGAACACACCAGCACGACCACTCCGATGATCGCGAGGACCCCGAGCCAGGGGTGTACCGGCAGCAACCCGCAACCCGCTGACCACCGCAACCAGGTACTGCAGCCACTGCGGCGCGCCACCACGCCATCAGTAAAGAAGACCCTGACCCGAGCAGACCTCGAGCGAAAGCCCAATCACTCCGCCCCACCAGCGGCAGCAGCACCAGCCGCAGCCGCCGCAGCGGCAGCCGCCCGCGTCACCCACTTGGGCACCTCGCCGTAGCGCTGGCTGGGGATCAGCTCCCCGGTGGCCGAGCAGTCGACGAGCTGGGCCATGCGGCGGTCGCGGGTGGCCTCCTGCTTGGCGGTGAGCACCCAGTTGGTGCAGATCCGGCGGTAGGTCGCGGTGGCCTCGTCCCAGAAGGCGGTGGCGGCGGGGGAGGCGGCGAGCTGGGCGGCGTACGGCGGGGGCAGCTCGAGCGTGCCCTCGACCTCGTGGGTGTAGGGGGCGACGTCGCGCCGCCGGGCTTCCCAGATCGCCAGGCCGGAGGGCTGCATCCGGCCCTCGGCGCGGAGCTGCTCGACGAGGTCGATGTTGACCTTGCTCCAGATGCTGGTCTTGCGGCGCGGCGTCCAGCGCTGGCGGGTGGCGTCCTCGTCGATGCGCTGGGCGACGGAGTCGATCCAGCCCCAGCACAGGGCCTCGGGGACGGCGTCGGCCCAGGTGAGCCCGCGGTCGGGGACGTGCTTCTTGTAGAGGCCCATCCACAGCTCGGTCTCGGTGTCGTGGTGGAGGGCGAGCCAGGCGCCGAACTCGGCGGCGTCGGCGAAGAAGCGGGCAGGCCGCTCGGGGGAGCCGCCGAGGCGGCCGGGGGTGGCGTCGTCCGGCATGGCGTCAGCCTGCCACCCGCCGCCGACAGCGCGGGCGCATCCGCGAGGATGGCGCCATGAGCAGTCCTCTGGTGGCGATCGGCGCGCTCGGCGGCACGATCGCGTCCACGTCGGATGCCGACGACGGCAGCGAGATCGTGCCGACCCTGAGCGCCGAGCGGCTGGTCGCGGCGGTGCCGGGGCTCGGCGCGATCGCGACGGTCCGGGCCGAGACGCTGGCGCAGCTGCCCAGCCCGTCGCTCGACGAGCCGACGGTGCTGCGGACGCTGCGCTGGGCGCGGGACGCCGTCGACGCGGGCGCGGCGGGGGTGGTGATCACGCAGGGGACCGACACGCTGGAGGAGTCGGCGTACCTGCTCGACCTGTTCTGGGACCGGCCCGAGCCGCTGGTGCTGACCGGTGCGATGCGCTCGGCGCAGGCAGCCGGCGCGGACGGTCCGGCCAACCTGCTGACGGCCGTGCGGTGCGCGCTGGCGCCGGGTTCGCGCGAGCGCGGGGCGCTCGTCGCGTTCGACGACGAGGTGCACCAGGCGCGCTGGGTCGCCAAGACCGACTCGATGTCCACGAGCGCCTTCCGGTCCGCGGGCTTCGGGCCGATCGGCCGGTGCGTCGAGGCCGAGGTCGTGTACGGCGTCCCGGCGAGCCGGGCGCCCGCGCTGGACCTGCCGTCCGCCGACACCCCCGACACCCCCGACCCGCGGGTGCCGCTGCTGGCGACCTACCTCGGCGACGACGGGCACGTCCTCGACGCGGTCCGCGACAGCGGGGTCGACGGCGTGGTGATCGCGGGCTTCGGCGCCGGTCACGTGTCGGCCGCGATGGCCCGGGCGGTGGGTCGTGCGGCCGAGCGGATGCCGGTGGTGTTCGCGTCGCGGACGGGCTCCGGCCCCACCGGACGGGCGATGTACGGCTACCCGGGCTCGGAGATCGACCTGCTCGCGCGGGGCGCGATCGGGGCCGGCTGGCTGCCGCCGGTCAAGGCCCGGCTGCTGCTGTGGGCGCTGCTCGCGACCGGTCCCGCCGACACGGCGCGGCTGCGCGACGAGCTCACCGCGCGAGGCACCCCCTAGCCTCCCTCCGGGACCGTGGCCGGTCCCGGCTGGTCCGGGGGCCGGTGGGGGAGGACGTTGGCGACGTAGTCGCGCGCGGAGTCGAAGATGTCGACCTCGTGGCCGGCCTCGTCCGACAGCGCCCAGCGGTGCTCCATCACCTCGTGGAAGTACTCCGCCGGCGCGATCGCGCGGCGCAGCTCGGGCGGGAGCAGCGCCACGATGGGGGTGTAGATCGTGGTGAGCCAGCGCCGGGCGACGGTCTCGCGGTCCTCGTCGTCGTACCCGAAGTGCGCGGTGTACGCCGCCAGGTCGTTGAGCAGCTTGCGCGCCTGGCTGTCCTCGGCGACCAGGCCGGTGAGCTCGCGCAGCTCGCGCCGGTGGTGGCCGGCCTCGACCACCTTGGGCTGGATGCGCACCCGGTCGGAGTCGGTCTGCACGTCGAGCTCGTCGACGTCGAAGCCGAGGTCGTTGAGCCGCGCGATCCGCTGCTCGACGCGGTACCACTCGTCGGTGCCGAACTCCTCGGCGGCGGTGAGCTCGTCCCACAGCGCGTGGTAGCGGTCGGCGAGCTGGGCGACGACCTCCTGGCCGTCGACGTCGATGTCGGTGTCGCCGCTGGCCTGCAGGTCCATCAGCTCGGCGAAGATGTTCTCGACGCCGACGGTGACGTCGTGCTCGCGCATCGCGTCGGACAGGTGCGAGCGCAGCTCGCCGGTCTCGGCGTCGACGAGGAAGGCCGAGAATCCGCCGGCGCTGCGGCGGAAGAGCGCGTTCGAGAGCGACACGTCCCCCCAGAAGAAGCCGGCCAGGTGCAGCCGCACGAGCAGCACCACGAGGGCGTCGACGAGAGCCGGCACCTGCTCGGCGCGCAGCCCGCGCTGGAAGAGCGTGCGGTAGGGGAGCGAGTAGTGCAGGTGCTCGGTGAGCAGGGCCGCGGGGAGCGGCTCGCCGGAGCCGGAGACGCGGCCGGTCACCACCCCACGGGGGACGACGGCCGGCTGGTCGAGCCGCTGGAGGTCGCGCAGCAGGTGGTACTCGCGCAGCGCGATCGGCTCGGCGGTCTCCTTGACGGCGATGAACTGCCGGTTCACCTGGACCACCCGGACGACATGGCGGGACAGGCCGAGCGGCAGCGGGACGACGTACCAGTCCTCCCAGTCCGCGAGCGGACGCGACCACGGCAGGCGGAAGAGGGCCGGATCGGTGCGTGCGGCCACGACGTGGAGCGCCATGCAAGCAAAGTTACGACGTCTGGAATCGCGCGTCACGGGCACTGTTGCGTCGCGGGCGTGGACAAGAGTGCCTCCGCTGGGCTAGGACTGGGTGACGCACGCCACACTCTTGGGAGGGGTGATCAGGCGATGAGGTCGACAAGCGGGATGCCGGAACGGGGTTCCCGACGCAGACGGCGCAGAGTCGCCGGAGCCGCGGTGGCGGTGCTCGCCGCCACGACGCTGAGTGCCTGCGGCGACTCGGGCAAGCCGGTCCTGAACTGGTACGTCAACCCCGACGGGGTCGCCACGTTCGAGAAGTACGCGAAGGCCTGCAGCACCGGCGACTACGACATCTCGGTGCAGCTGCTGCCGAGCTCGGCGACCGACCAGCGCACGCAGCTGGCGCGCCGGCTCGCGGCCAAGGACTCCTCGACGGACCTGATGAACCTCGACCCGGTGTTCGTGGCCGAGTTCGCCAACGCCGGCTGGCTCGAGCCCGTCGAGGGTGACCTCGCCGACTCGATCAGCGCCAGTGTCGAGGGCGACGGCGACTACCTCTCGGGCGCGGCCGACACGGTCACCTGGAACGACAAGGTCTACGCGATCCCGCTCTGGGCCAACACGCAGGTGCTCTGGTACCGCAAGTCGCTCGCCCAGGCCGCCGGTCTCGACATGACCCAGCCGGTGACCTGGAAGCAGGTCATCGACGCGGCGTCCAGCCAGGGCGGCACGGTCGGCGTCCAGGCCAACAAGTACGAGGCCTACGTCGTCTGGATCAACGCCCTCATCCAGGGCGCCGGCGGCGACATCGTCTCCGACACCGAGGCCGGCCGCGACGCCAAGGTCGACGTCGACTCCGAGGCCGGGCGCGACGCGGCGACGATCATCCAGCAGCTCGCCGACTCCAAGGCCGCCCAGCCCGACCTCTCGGTGTCGAACGAGGGAACCAGCCTGGGGCAGATGTTCCCCGCGTCGGGGCCCGGCGAGTTCATGGTCAACTGGACGTTCGTCTACAAGAACTACGAGGGGCTGATCGGCCAGGCCGGCGGTCCCACCAAGGAGCAGTTCGCCGACCTCGGCTGGGCCCGCTACCCCGCCACGGTCGAGGGCGAGGCCTCCAAGCCCCCGGTCGGTGGCATCGACATCGGCGTGGGCGCCTACACGAAGCACGGCGACTGGGCCATGGAGGCGGCCCGCTGCATCACCTCCGAGAAGGCCCAGGTCGACCTCGCGCTCAACGACGGCCTGATGCCGTCGACCAACGCGGCCTACGACCAGGTCGCGGCCAGCGGCAAGTTCCCCAAGGACCTGATCGAGCTCTTCCGGACCAGCGTCGACGAGGGCGGCCCGCGCCCCAAGAGCGCCTTCTACGCGATGATCTCGGGCGCCATCCAGGCCAAGTGGCACTCGCCCACGTCGGTCGACCCGGGCAGCACGCCCGAGGACTCCGCGAAGTACCTCAAGGACGTGCTCGAAGGGAAGTCGCTGCTATGACCACCGTCACCGCGCCCGCCACCGGCGGGCACCGCAGGGCCGACAAGCCCGAGGTCAGCGACCGGGCCCGGGCCGAGACCCGGCTCGGCCAGCGGCTCGTGGCGCCGGCCGTCATCCTGATGCTCATCGTCACGGCGTTCCCGATGCTGCGGGCGATCTACCTGTCCACCTTCGACTACGCGCTCACCGCTCCCGACGACCGCAACTTCATCGGCGTTCGCAACTACGTCACGGCGCTGACCGACCCGCTGTTCTGGCAGACGACCGGCGTGACCGTGCTCTACATGGTCATCACCGTCGCGATCGAGCTCGTGATCGGCTTCATCTTCGCGATGGTGATGCACCGGGTGATCTTCGCCCGGGGCGTCATCCGGACCTCGATCCTGGTGCCCTACGGCATCATCACGGTCGTCTCGGGCTTCGCGTGGCAGTTCGCGTTCTCCTACCAGAACGGCTTCATCAACGGCTGGCTGCCGTTCGTGGGCGACGACTTCAACTGGTTCGGCCAGACCGGCTCCGGGATCGTGGCGATCATGGTCTCCGAGATCTGGAAGACGACGCCGTTCATGTCGCTCCTCCTGCTGGCCGGCCTGGCCCAGGTCAGCGAGGACATGATCGAGGCGGCGAAGGTCGACGGCGCCACCTGGACGCAACGGCTGACCAAGGTGATCCTGCCGAACATGCGGGCCGCGATCATGGTCGCCGTCCTGTTCCGGGCGCTCGACGCCTACCGGATCTTCGACAACATCTTCGTGATGACCGCGGGCGCGGTGAAGACCGAGTCGATCAGCTTCCTGACCTACCGCCAGACCATCGAGCAGTTCCAGCTGGGCATGGGCTCCGCGCTGTCGGTGCTGCTGTTCCTCTCGGTCCTGCTGGTCGCCTTCCTGATCGTCAAGCTCTTCCGCGTCGACCTGGCGCAGGCACGGCAGGAGTCCTGAGATGAATCGCACCAGCAATCGTGTCGGCCTCGTCGTCGGCTGCATCCTGATCCTCATCTGGTGCCTGCTGCCCGTGGCCTGGATCATCTCGCTGTCCTTCAAGTCCGAGGCCTCGATCACCAACGGCAACCCGGGCTTCTTCCCGGGTGACGGCACGGGCGCGGGCTGGGACAACTACAAGGCGGTCTGGGACAACGAGCAGTTCCGCCGCGCGATCTTCAACTCGATCGGCATCAGCCTGATCGCGACGCTGCTGTCGGTGATCGTCGCGACCCTCGCGGCGTACGCCATCGCGCGCCTGGAGTTCCGCGGCAAGAAGCTCGTGCTCACGATCGCCCTCGCGATCGCGATGTTCCCGGTGGTCTCGCTGATCGGCCCGCTGTTCGACATGTGGCGGGCGACCGGGCTCTACGACACGTGGCCGGGCCTGATCATCCCCTACATGTCGTTCACGCTGCCGCTGGCGATCTGGACGCTGTCCGCCTTCTTCCGCGAGATCCCTTGGGAGATGGAGCAGGCCGCCCAGGTCGACGGCGCGACGTCCTGGCAGGCGTTCCGCAAGGTGATCGTGCCGCTGGCGGCGCCGGGTGTCTTCACCGCGGCGATCCTGACGTTCTTCTTCGCCTGGAACGACTTCGTCTTCGGCATCTCGCTGACCTCGACCGAGAACGCCCGACCCATCCCGGCGTCGCTGTCGTTCTTCGTCGGCGCCGATCCGTTCAACCGGCCGGCCTCGCTGCTGGCCGCGGGAGCCGTCATCGCGACCATCCCGATCATCGTCATCGTCCTGATTTTCCAACGCAAGATCGTTGCCGGCCTGACGTCCGGCGCGGTGAAGGGGTGAGGTTCCCATGGCCCGCATCACGATGGACCACATCGTCAAGAAGTACGGCGACGGCTTCCCCGCCGTGAACGACGTCTCGATCGACGTCGCCGACGGCGAGTTCATGATCCTCGTCGGGCCCTCCGGCTGCGGGAAGTCCACGCTGCTGCGGATGATCGTCGGCCTCGAGGACATCACCTCGGGCGACATGATCATCGGGGACCGCCGGGTCAACGACCTGGCCCCGCGCGAGCGCAACCTCGCGATGGTCTTCCAGAACTACGCGCTCTACCCGCACCTGACGGTCTACGAGAACATCGCCTTCCCGCTGCGCCTGGCCAAGATGCCCGACGACGAGGTCGACCGGCTGGTGCGCGACGCGGCCGACACCCTCGAGCTCAACGAGCACCTGGAGCGCAAGCCGGGCAACCTGTCCGGTGGCCAGCGGCAGCGGGTGGCGATGGGCCGCGCGATCGTCCGCCAGGCCGACGCGTTCCTCTTCGACGAGCCGCTGTCGAACCTCGACGCCAAGCTGCGCGGCCAGATGCGCACCGAGATCGCGCGCCTGCAGAAGCGGCTCGGCATCACGACGGTCTACGTCACCCACGACCAGACCGAGGCGATGACGCTCGGCGACCGGGTCGCCGTCCTCAAGCGGGGGCTGCTGCAGCAGCTCGCGACGCCGCGCGAGCTCTACGAGAACCCCGGCAACCTCTTCGTGGCCGGCTTCATCGGCTCACCGCCGATGAACTTCCTCCCCGCGACCGTCGAGGGCACGAAGGTCCAGCTGCCCTTCGGCAGCGTCGACATCCCGGCCGACCGTGCGGAGCGGGCTGCCGGGCGGGGCCTGCTCATCGCCGGCATCCGGCCCGAGCACTTCGAGGACGCCTCGCTCGCCGCGGCCGACGGGCGCACCGGCTCGACCTTCCGGGCCAAGGTCGAGGTCGTCGAGTGGCTGGGCAACGAGACCTACGCCTACATCCCGTTCGAGTCGCCCGACGAGGTCAAGGCGCAGCTGCTGCAGCTCGAGAAGGACCTCGACGGCGAGGCGCTGCGCACCCAGCTCGTCGTCTCGCTCGACGGCGGCAGCCGGATCGCCGAGGGCGAGGAGGCCGAGATCTGGGTCGACGGCAGCCGGATGCACCTGTTCGACCCGGCGACCGGCGAGAACCTCACCGTCGACCACGAGCGGGCCGGGCGGATCCCGGGCGCCGAGGTCGCGGCTGGTGCACCCACGGAGGGGTAGCGGAGGGCTAGCGGCGGGCGGCCCGGTCGGCCGTCCGCCGGATCCCGCGGACGAACGTCGGGAAGAGCGGCGCCGGGAGGTCGTGGCCCCAGCCGGGGACGACGACGACCTCCGCGCCGCGGATGGCGGCCGCGGTGGCCCGCCCGCCCGACACGTGCACCATCTTGTCGGCCAGGCCGTGCATCACCAGCGTCGGTGCGGTGACCTCGGCCAGCCGCCGGGTGCGGTCGGGCTGGGTGAGGACGGCGAGCATCTGGCGCAGCACGCCGGCCTCGTCGACGCCGCGGTCCCAGGTCTCGCCGGCCCGCGCCCGCAGGTCGGTCTCGTCGGTGGGGAAGCCGGGGGAGCCGATGATCCGCCAGACGACGAGCGCCCGTCGAATGTAGGCCTCCTTGCCCGGACCGCGCGGGGAGGCCAGCGTGGGCAGCAGGGCGGGGCTCTGCCAGCCCACGCCGCGCCGGCCCGTCGTCGACATGATGCTCACCAGGCTGAGGACCCGTTCGGGCGCCTCGAGCGCGAGGGTCTGCGCGATCATGCCGCCCATCGAGATGCCGGCGACGTGCGCGGCAGGCAGCCCGAGGTGGTCGAGCAGCCCGAGCGCGTCGGCGGCCAGGTCGCCGATCGAGTACGGCGCCGGCGTCCGCGCGCCGACGAAGGCGCGGGCCAGGCGGCTGGTGGTGACCCGCCCGGTCGCCCGGCTCGAGCGCCCGGTGTCGCGGTTGTCGTAGCGGATGACGTAGAAGCCGGCCTCGGCCAGCTGCACGCACAGGTCGCGCGGCCACCACGTCATCGGGCCACCCAGGCCCATCACGAGGAGCAGCGGCTCGGCCTCCGGGTCGCCGAAGGTCTGGTAGCAGAGCTCGACCCCGCTGGTCAGTGGCGCCAGCAGCTCGTCCGAGACGGTCATTTCGGCTGACATGCCCTCCAGTCTGCACAATTGCGACTAGTTGCTCATTCAACTGGGTAACGTCTGTGACGTGAGCAACACGTTGGCGCCCTGGCTGCTGCCCGACGGCTACGGCCGTCCGGCGCTGGCCGCGCTGCTGCGCGAGGGCAGTCTGGTGACCGAGGCCGGGCGCTACGCCGCCCGCCGGAGCGCGACCCGCCACGCCCGCCGGCGAACGCCCTATGCGGCGCGTGCCGCGGCCCGGGCCGCCGAGCCGGTGCTGCTCGTGCCCGGCTTCCTGGCCGGCGACTGGACCCTCACCGCGATGGCCGCCGAGCTGCGGGCCCAGGGGTTCCGGACCTACCGCTCGCAGATCCACGCCAACATCGGCTGCACGCTGAGCTCCGCACTGGTCCTCGAGGCCCGCCTCGAGCAGCTCGCCGAGCGGCGCGACGCCCGGGTCCGGATCGTCGGGCACAGTCTCGGCGGGATGATCGCCCGCGGCCTCGCCGCCCGGCGCCCCGACCTGGTCGCCGGCATCGTGACGATGGGCAGCCCGATGCGGGCGCCGGCTGCGCACCACGCCGTCCTGACCCGGGGGGTGCGGGTCCTCAACCGGCTCGCCGACGCCGGCGTGCCCGGCCTGATGTCGGCCGACTGCGTCGCGGGGGAGTGCGCCCACCTGAGCTTCACCGAGTCGCAGGAGCCGCTGCGGGCCGACGTCGCGATGACGAACATCTACTCGCGCCGCGACGGGATCGTCGACTGGCGGGCCTGCCGCGACCCGCAGGGCGAGGCGGTCGAGGTGCGCGCCTCGCACATCGGCATGGCCGTCGACCCGCGGGTGATCGAGGTCGTCGTCCGGGCGCTGAACGCCCCACCCGCCGGGGTCTCCGTGCGGATGGGGCGTGACTCGGCCTGAGCCGGCGGCTCACATCGTGTTGACGATGAGCCCGATGTGGGTGAAGAAGTTCATCGCGCCGAACAGCAGGAGCAGCACGCCCGAGACGGTCCACAGCCAACCGGTGATCCGGGCCCACACGCCCGCCGTACCGGTGCTGCGCAGGCGGTTCACCAGGACGGCGAAGGCCAGGGCGCCGAGGCCGACGACGGCGATGAGCAGGGACATGAAGGTCGCCTCGACCATCGGGTAGTCCGCGAACTGGCCCGAGATGGGCTCCTCGGCGGGTGCGGCGAACAGCTTGTACTTGATGCCGGCGACGGCGATCGCGACCAGGCTCAGCCCGAGGCCGCCGACGAAGACCGTGATCGGCTGGGCGACACGCGCCAGCTTCTCGACGGGCTTGCTCGAGGCGAGGGCGGCCGCGCCGCGCTTCCACAGGTAGAGCGCCGCGCCGAGCAGCAGGACGCCGAACCCGAGGCTCGTCTCGCCGAAGATGATGTTGTCGAAGGGGAATCCGCCGGCGGCGAGCGGCCAGGTCAGCGTCATGTGCAGACCGGTCGCGGTGAGGATGCCGCCGAGGACGCCGAAGGTGAGCGCCCAGCCGTCCGCCTCCACCTCCTCGGGAGAGGTGAGGAGCTGGCGGCCCAGCATCACCAGTCCGATCAGTGCGGCGCCGACGGCGACCGCCATGATCGTGTTGTACGTGGGCATGTTCGCCCAGTCGATCTTCAGGCCCTCCTGGGCCACCAGGGTGTTCATCGTGCTGCACCTCGAGTCCAACCGTGGGGCCGGATCTCGGCCCTCACCAGGCAGAACCTATACGCGCGTTTAGTTATTCCGTGGCCGCGGGGTCGCCCGTAGGGTTGGCGCCGTGGCCACCGCACCCCGACCCAAGGCGCGGGCACGCAGCGCCCAGCGCCAGCAGGCGATGGTCGACGCCGCCGCTCGCCTGCTGATCGAGGAGGGACCCGACGCGGTCACCCACCGCAAGGTCGCCGCCGCCGCGGGAGTGCCCGCCGGCTCGGCCGGCTACTACTTCCCGACGCGCCAGGAGCTCTACGCCGCTGCGGTCGCCGCGGCCGAGGGCGTGCGGACTGCCGGTGCCGCCGCCCGTGCGGCGGCCCTGCCCCGGCGCCGGCGCTCGGCCACGGCCACGGCCGCCCTGCTCCTGGAGGTGCTCTATGCGCCGGCGCTCGACCGCGCCGTCGTCACCCGCCGCCTCCAGCCGATGCTCGAGGCCACCTCGGACCCGGACCTGCGTCCGATCATGGCCGCCTCCCGGCCCGCCCTGCTCGCCGCGCTGCGCGAGACGCTCGACCGGTGCGGATGGGGGGAGGTCGGCGCGAGCGCGGACTTCGACCTCGTCGTCCGGATGCTCGACGCGGCGCTGCTCTACGGCGCCGCGGCCGGCGACGAGGATCCCGTCGCCGACGCGGTGGCCGACGTGGCGCGGCTGCTCGAGCTGGTCCGTGACGCCCGCTGACCCCGTCGTACCGGACAATTCGGTCGTTGATCGGGCCGATTCACGACCATTTTGTCCGGTACGACCGTGGGCTCAGTCGAAGTTGATCGCGCTGAAGCCGCGCAGCTTGGAGAGCTGGTGCTCGGACGTGATGGTCCGGATGGTGCCGCTGCGCGAGCGCATGACGAGCGACTGGGTGACGGCGCCGCCGCCGCGGTAGCGGACGCCGCGGACGAGCTCGCCGTCGGTGATGCCGGTGGCGACGAAGAAGCAGTCGTCGCCGGTGACCAGGGTGTCGGTGGTGAGGATGTGGTCGGGGTCGAGGTTGTGGCCGGCGTCGATGGCGCGCTGGCGCTCGTCGTCGTCGGTGGGCCAGAGGCGGCCCTGGATGGTGCCGCCCATGGCCTTCATGGCGCAGGCGGCGATGATGCCCTCGGGCGTGCCGCCGATGCCGAGGAGGAGGTCGATGCCGGTGTCGGCGCGGGCGGCCATGATGGCGCCGGCGACGTCGCCGTCGGTGATGAACTTGATCCGGGCGCCGGTGGCGCGGATCTCGTCGACGAGCTTGTCGTGGCGCGGCCGGTCGAGGAGGACGACGGTCACGTCGGACGGGTTCGAGCCCTTGGCCTTGGCGACCTGGTGGATGTTCTCGGCGACCGGGTAGCGGATGTCGACCAGGTCGGCGGCCTCGGGGCCGGTGACGAGCTTCTCCATGTAGAAGACGGCGGAGGGGTCGTACATGGTGCCGCGCGGCGCGACTGCGAGGACGGCGACCGCGTTGGCCATGCCCTTCGCGGTCAGCGTGGTGCCGTCGATGGGGTCGACGGCGACGTCGCACTCGGGGCCGGTGCCGTCGCCGACGGTCTCGCCGTTGTAGAGCATGGGGGCGTTGTCCTTCTCGCCCTCGCCGATGACCACGGTGCCGTTCATGCTGACCGTCGAGATCATCACGCGCATCGCCTGGACGGCCACGCCGTCGGCGCCGTTCTTGTCGCCCCGGCCGACCCACCGGCCGGCCGCCATGGCAGCCGCCTCGGTGACCCGTACCAGCTCGAGAGCGAGGTTGCGGTCGGGGGCGGGCGGCTCCACGGCGAGGGCGTCGTTCATAGGGCGAACCTTATCGGTCGCTTTCTCACTGGGCGTACACGTCGACCTCGGTCGCCTTGACGACGAACGTCGCGTCGCTGCCCGGGGCGAGCCCGAGCTCGGCGACCGACGCGACGGTGACGTCCGCGGCGAGCTCGCCCGCCCGCACCCGGACGACGTCCCCGAGCGGCTCGAGCTCGGTCACCACGACCGCGAGGGCGTTGCGCGGGCTGCCGCCGGGCGGCTCCCGGTGCACCGCGACCGCCGAGGGGCGGAACACCGCGACGGCGGGGGAGCCGGGGGGCGGGTGGTCGCCGGTGGCGGCGGTCCCGTGCAGGAGCAGCCCGTCCGGACGCCGTACGCCGTCGGGCGTGGCCACGCCGGAGACCAGGTTGAGCCCCGCGAACCGCGCCGCGAAGGCGCTGCGCGGCCGCGACAGCACCTCGGACGTCGGCCCCTGCTCGGCGACCCGGCCGCCCTCGACGACGACCACGCGGTCGGCGAGCAGCAGCGCGTCGAGCACGTGGTGGGTGACGATGACGGCGGTGCGGTCGGCGAGGACCCGGCGCAGGAGGGTCCGCAGCGCCGGCGCGACGGCCACGTCGAGCGCGGCCATCGGCTCGTCGAGCAGCAGCAGACGGGGGTCCGCGGCGAGTGCCCGGGCGACCGCGACCCGCTGCGCCTGGCCGCCGGAGAGCTGGGCGGGCCTACGCCCGGCGAGCTCGGCGGCGTCGACTTCGGCGAGCCAGTGCTCGGCGGCGGCGCGGGCGGCGCGGCGTCCGGTCCCCGTGCTGCGGGGGCCGAAGGCGACGTTCTCGAGCACCGACAGGTGCGGGAAGAGCAGCGGGTCCTGCGCCAGCAGCGCCGTACGACGGGCGTGCGGCGCGACCCAGGTCCCGGGGCCGGTGAGCTCCTCGCCGTCGAGCACGATCCGTCCGGCGTCGGGGCGCAGCAGGCCGCCGAGCACCGACAGCGTGGTGGACTTCCCGGCGCCGTTGGGGCCGAGCAGCGCGACCGTCTCGCCGTCGGCGACCTCGAAGCTGACGTCGACGTCCCGCTCGGTGACGGTCACGTCGACGAGCGCGCTCACAGCGCCCCCCGCGGCCGGACCAGGCCGATCACCAGCACGGCGACGGCGACCAGCACGAGGGACATCGCCACCGCGGCGTCGGCGTCGGTGACCCGGAGGTTGTAGATCAGCAGGGGGAGCGTGCGGGTGGTGCCCTCGAGGCTGCCGGCGAACGTGATGGTGGCGCCGAACTCGCCCAGGGAGCGGGCGAACGCGAGCACGGCGCCCGAGGCGAGGCCGGGCAGGACCAGGGGGAGGGTCACCCGGCGCAGCACCGTCGTGGGCCGCGCGCCGAGCGAGGCCGCCACGACGTCGTACCGCTCGCCGGCGGTGCGCAGCGCCCCCTCCAGGCTGACCACGAGAAAGGGCAGCGACACGAACGTCTGCGCGAGGACGACGGCGACGGTGCTGAACGCGATCCGGATCCCGAGCGCCTCCAGCTCGGAGCCGAGCAGCCCCTGGCGCCCGAACGCCGAGAGCAGCGCGATGCCGCCGACGACGGGCGGCAGGACGAGCGGGAGCAGCACGAGCGAGCGCAGCACGCCCAGCCACCGCGCCTCGCTCCGCGCGAGCACCGTGGCCAGCGGGATGCCGAGCACGAGGCAGAGCAGCGTGCTCGCGGTCGACGTGCGCAGGCTGAGCCAGAGCGCGGAGCGGGCGGCCTCGGACGAGACGAGCGAGAAGAAGTCCCCCCAGGCGATCCGCGTCGTCATGGCGACGACGGGCAGCACCACGAACACGGCGGCCAGCAGCGCCGGTCCGAAGAGCCAACGCGGCAGGCCGACGTGCCGGGTGCGCCCGCCGCGGCTCACCGGTGGCTCACGGGGTGGGCGCGCCGAAGCCGGCCTGCTCGAGGACCTTCTGGCCCTCGCCGAGGACGAGCTCGATCCACTGCTGGGCGAGCTCGGCCTGCTTCGCGTCCTTGACCGCCACGATCGGGTAGTGGTTGACGACGTCGGCCGCCTCGGGGAACTCGACGCCCTCGACCTTGGTGCCGGCCGCGGTCACGTCGGTGACGTAGACCAGGCCCGCGTCGGCCTCGCCCGACTCGACCTTGGCGAGGACGTCGGTCACCGACTGCTCCTCGCTGACCGGCTTGAGCTCGAGCCCGGCGGCGTCGGCGACCTTGGCCGACGCGCTGCCGCACGGGACCTCGGGCTGGCACAGCACCAGGTCGACGTCCTTCTTGGTCAGGTCGGCGAGGCTCGTGATCCCGGCCGGGTTGCCCGGCGGGACGGCGATCATGAGCGTGTTGGTGGCGAACTCCTCCGGCTCGCCCTCGGTGAGACCGGCGGCGACCAGCTTGTCCATGTTGGCGGTGTCGGCCGAGGCGAAGACGTCGGCCGAGGCGCCCTCGGTGATCTGCGCGACCAGGTCGGAGGACCCGCCGAAGGAGAGCTTGACGTCGACGTCGGAGTGGGCGGCCTCGAACTCCTTCTCCAGCTCCTCGAACGTCTTCGTCAGCGACGCGGCGGCGAACACCGTCAGCACGGTCTTGTCGCCGCCCTTGCCGTCCGCGCCCTTGCTGTCGCCGTCGTCGCCGCAGGCGGCGAGGGGGAGGGTCAGCAGGACGGCGGCGCTCGCGGCACCGAGCCGGAGCCAGGTGTTCTTCATCAGGAGCTCTTCCTCGGGGAGACGGGTCGTTCGACGACGACGGTGGTGGACTTGACCGACGCGATCGCCTTCACGCCCGGCTCGAGGCCGAGCTCGGCTGCGGCCTCCGCGCTCATCAGCGAGACCACCCGGTAGGGACCGCAGACCATCTCGACCTGGGCCATCACCGTGTCGGCGAGGACCCGGGTGACGATCCCCGTCATCCGGTTGCGGGCGCTGACCTCGCCGGAGCGGGTCCGGGTCCGGTCCGCCTCGTCGACCAGCGACGCGGCCAGCGCGGCGAGATCGGCGCCCGGGATGACGGTGCGGCCCTCGGCGGTCGCGCTGGCGACCCGGCCGGCGTCGATCCACCGGCGCACGGTGTCGGTGCTGACGCCGAGCAGCTCGGCGGCCTCGGCGACGCGGTAGTCGGTCATGGCGCCATCCTGCCGCATCTGCAACTGTTCTGCGCGAAAAAAGGTCGCAGGTGAGACGGATCGGCGCCCGGATGCGTCCTCCTGGGGGACGGCTGGGAGACTGGGGGCGAGATGAGCACGCAGCAGACCGAGTCCCCCGGCCGTCCCGGCCGCTACCAGCGCTCCTTCAACGGCCTCATCTCCTCGCTGCTGGTGACGGTCCTGGTCATCGGCGGCCTCCTCTACTTCATGGGCGCCTTCCGCAACTCGACGGAGATCGAGCCCGAGGCGGTCGACTACCTCGAGACGGTGCAGTCGGCCCAGCAGGCCGGGCTGACGCCCGTCTACCCGAGCGCGCTGCCGAAGGGCTGGATCGCGACCGGTGTCGACGTCACGCCCTCGCCGGAGGACCCGGTCTTCATGATCCGGATGCTCAGCGACGACGAGCGGTTCGTCGCGGTCCGCCAGGAGCGCGCGACGTCGTCCGCGCTGCTGACCAAGTGGGTCGACGAGGAGACCCAGGCGGGTGCGGGCTACACCGTCCCGGCGTCGGTCGCGGCGCCGGTGGCGCGGGAGTGGAAGGGCTACACCGACAAGGGCGGCGACTCGGCGTACGTCGCGAAGGTCGGCGAGAACACCGTGCTGGTGTTCGGCTCCGCCTCGAAGCAGGACCTGCAGTCGATCATCGACGCGCTCGTCACGACGCCGATCCGCTCGACCTCGTCCTCGTCCTAGTCCTCATCGTCCGCGAGGTCGTCGGCGTCCTCGGCGTCGCCCAGCACGGCGTCGAGCCGGGCCCGGGCGCCGTCGATCCAGCCCTGGCAGACGGTGGCCAGTGCCTCGCCGCGCTCCCAGAGCGCGAGGGACTCCTCGAGCGTCGTCCCGCCGGCCTCGAGCTGGCGGACGACCTCGACCAGCTCGGCGCGGGCCTCCTCGTAGGAGGGCTCGTCGGTGCGCTCAGTCATGGGTCTCCTCGATCGGCTCGGTCGTGGTGGCGGTGACGTGGATGCGGCCGTCGGCGACGCGGACCGAGAGCGGGGCGTCGGCGGCGACCTCGTGGACGGAGGTGACGACGCGCCCGGCGTCGTCCTGGAGGACGGCGTACCCGCGGCGCAGCGTCGCCAGCGGCGACAGCGCACGGACCCGGGCCCGCCGGTGGTCGAGGTCGTCGGCGGCGCGGTCGAGCTGCCACTCGAGCTGACGGCGGATCCGGGCGCGCCAGTCGTCGAGCTCGTCGAGGCGCGCGTCGAGCAGGCTGCCGGGGTGGGCGAGCGCGGGCCGCGAGCGGATCGCGTCGAGCTGGGCCTGCTCGCGGTCGAGCCGGCCCCGGGCCGCGCGGCGCAGGGCGTCGCGGGCGCGGTCGAGCATCGCCCGCTCCTGGTCGATGTCGGGGACGATCAGCTTCGCCGCGTCGGTCGGCGTCGACGCGCGGACGTCGGCGACCAGGTCGAGCAGCGGGGTGTCGGGCTCGTGGCCGATCGCCGAGACGACGGCGGTCCGGGTGGCGGCGACCACCCGGATCAGGCCCTCGTCGGAGAAGGGCAGCAGGTCCTCGACCGAGCCGCCGCCGCGGGCCACGACGATCACGTCGACGGCGGGGTCGGCGTCGAGGCGTCGTACCGCCTCGATGACCTCGGCGGCCGAGCGGCTGCCCTGCATCGAGGCGTAGGCCGTGGTGAAGACGACGGCGGGCCAGCGGCGGGTGGCGTTCTCGACCACGTCGCGCTCGGCGGCCGAGCTGGGCGCGGTGACCAGGCCGACCCGGGTCGGGACGGTCGGCAGCCGGCGCTTGCGCTCCGGCGCGAAGAGTCCCTCGGCGGCGAGCAGCTGGCGGCGTCGCTCCAGCCGGGCGAGCAGCTCGCCGAGCCCCACCATCCGGATCTCGCGGGCCTGCAGCGAGAGCGTGCCGCGGTTGGCGTAGTACGACGGCCGCGCGTGGATGACGACGCTCGCGCCCTCGGTGACCGGTGTCGGCAGGCTGTCGAACATCACCCGCGAGCAGGTGACCGGGACGGAGATGTCGGCGACCGAGTCGCGCAGTGTCAGGAAGACCGTCGCCAGCCCGGGCCGCCGGCTCACCTGGGTCACCTGGCCCTCGACCCACACCGCCCCGAGCCGGTCGATCCAGCCGGAGATCGCGTTCGCGATCGCCCGGACCGGTGCCGGCTTCTCGAGGGACGTCTCCAGGGACACGGCTGCGAGCCTAGAGTGTCGTGATGGATGCGCTGGTGATCGGGGAGTCCGTGCTCGACGTCGTCCGGGCCCCGGGACGCGCGCCCGTGGAGCGGCCGGGCGGGTCCGCCGTCAACGTGGCCGTCGCCCTGGCCCGCCTGGGTCGGCCGGTCCGGCTCGCGACGTCGTACGGCGACGACCCGGCCGGTGCCCTCGTCGCCGCGCACCTGCGCGCCGCGGGCGTGGCGCCGGCCGGCTCGCCGTTGGTGCTGGGGGCGACCTCGCGCGCGGAGGCGGTGATCGGCGCGGACGGCGGGGCGTCGTACACGTTCGAGATGGGGTGGGCGCTGCCCTCGGGTCTCGACGCCGACCTCGACCTCGAGGGCGACGGCGCCGTGCACGTCGTCCACGTGACCTCGCAGGCGCCGCTGCTCGCCCCCGGCGCCGCCGACACCTTCGCCCTCGTCGAGCGGCTGCGCGGCGCCGGTGCCACCATCACCTACGACATCAACCTGCGCCCCGCCATCACCGGCACCGGACCCGACGTGGCCGACGCCGTCCTGCGGATGGCCGCGCTCGCCGACGTCGTCAAGGCCTCCGACGAGGACCTCCTCGCCCTCTGGCCCGACCGGTTCGTGGGGGAGTCGGCCACCGCCCTCCTCGCGCTCGACGGCGGCCCGGTCGCCGTCGTCGTCACGCACGGGGGCGAGGGCGCCTCGTGGCACGCCTGCTCCGGCGCGGACTGGTCGACGGGCGGGGTGCACGCGCCGCCGGTCGACGTCGCCGACACCATCGGCGCCGGCGACACCTTCGCCGCCGCCCTCGTCGACCACCTGTGGCCGCTCCTCGGGCCCGGCGGGCGGGAGCGGATCTGCGCGCTGGCGCCGGACGACTGGGCCGCCGCACTGGCGTACGCCGCGCGGGCGGCGGCGGTGACCGTCGGCCGGGTGGGGGCGGACCCGCCGACCCGGGAGGACCTGGACGCTCTGGAGATCCGCTGACTTGCGCCGCGGGTCCTGTTCGTCGGGCACGATGACGCCGTGATTCGAATTCTCGAAGACATCGCCTGCGCCCTCGTCGGTCTCGGTGGCGTCCTGTTGCTGTTGCTCGCGGACAGCTCCGTCCAAGCGTTGGCGGGCGTCGGCTGCCTGGTGCTGGTGACGGTCTTCCAGCTGCGGCTGGTCACCGTGCAGCAGCGACGTCAGACGGACCTCCTGCTCCTCATCGCCGAGGCACAGCACCGGGACTGACTCCCAAGACCGCCACCCCCTAGGCTTCTCGGGTGCGCCTGCGGATCGACCTCGCCTACGACGGCGCCGACTTCCGCGGCTGGGCGGCGCAGCCGGGGCTGCGGACGGTGCAGGCCGAGCTGACCCACGCGCTGACCACGGTGCTCCGGCTGCCGGAGGGCTCGCTGCGGGTGACGTGCGCGGGGCGCACCGACTCAGGTGTCCACGCGCGCGGGCAGGTGGTCCACGTCGACGTGCCGGAGGACCCCGCGGTGGGCTCCGAGACGGCGGCGCGGCAGCTCGGGCAGCTCGACGTCCTGGCCCGGCGGGTCAACGGGGTGCTGGCCAAGGACGCGCGGGTGCGGCGGATCGGCGTGGCGCCCGAGGGGTTCGACGCGCGGTTCGCGGCGCTGTGGCGGCGCTACGCGTACCGGATCGTCGACGACCCGGCCCGGGTCGACCCGCTCGTGCGCAACCACGTGCTGTTCTGGCCGCGGGCGCTCGACGTGGCGGCGATGGACGCAGCGGCGGGCTCGCTGGTGGGGCTCCACGACTTCGCGGCGTTCTGCAAGCACCGTGAGGGTGCGACGACGATCCGCACGCTGCTGGAGTTCGGCTGGCGTCGTACCGACGACGGCCTGCTGGTCGGCCACGTCAAGGCCGACGCGTTCTGCCACTCGATGGTGCGGGCGCTGGTCGGCTGCATGATCGCGGTCGGCGAGGGGCGCAAGGACCCGGCGTGGGCGGTGGAGATCCTGACCGGGCGGCAGCGCGACCAGAACGTGGTCGTCGTCCCGGCGCACGGGCTGACGCTCGAGGAGGTCGCCTACCCCGACGACGCCGAGCTCGCCGACCGGGTCGCGCAGGCCTCGGCGCGCCGTACCCTGCCGGAGCCCGAAGGAGCCGAGGGATGAGCGACGAGCACTACTTCTCCGCCGACCCGTCGGTGGCCTTCCAGCGCGCGCCGGTCCGGGCCGAGGTGTGGGGGCACGAGCTCGACCTGGTGAGCGGCTCCGGGGTGTTCGCCCAAGGCCGTGTCGACATCGGGACGGCGGTCCTGTTCCGCGAGACCGAGCCGCCGGCCGGGGGCCGGGTCCTCGACCTCGGCTGCGGGTACGGCGTGATCGGGCTGGCAGTCGCCGTCGCGGTCCCGGGGGCGGTGGTCACGGCGGTCGACGTCAACCAGCGTGCGGTGCTGCTCGCCAACGAGAACGCCGAGGCGCTCGGCGTCACCGACCGCTATGCGGCGTCCACGCCCGAGGAGGTCGACCCAGCGGCGACGTACGACGAGATCTGGTCGAACCCGCCGATCCGGATCGGCAAGGCCGCGCTGCACGAGCTGCTGCTGACCTGGCTGCCCCGGCTCGCCCCCGGCGGACGGGCGGTCCTGGTGGTGGGCAAGAACCTCGGTGCGGACTCGCTGCAGCGCTGGCTGGGAGAGCAGGGCTTCCCGGCCGAGCGGATCGCGAGCGCGAAGGGGTTCCGGGTCCTCGAGGCGCGGCGCGGCTGAGCCGCGGCCGGCCCCACCGCGGGCGCCCTACAGTGGGCGCATGCCGACCGAGTTCACCGTCCGCGGCTCGCACACCGCGTTCCAGCGCCCCGAGCGGGGCACCGCCCAGGTCACCCTGGGCTTCGAGGGTCCGAAGATGCAGCCCGTCTACGACCGCGTGGTCCGTGACCTCGACACGGTGAAGAAGTCCGTCGAGCGCCTGCACAACCCCGAGGCCGGTCCGGTCACCTGGTGGTCGACCAAGCACATCCGGACCTGGGCCAACCGGCCCTGGAACCAGGACGGCAAGCAGCTTCCGCTGGTCCACCACGCGAGCGTCGGCGTCGACGTGAAGTTCCGCGACTTCGCCGCCCTCTCGGCCTGGGTGAGCGAGCACGTCGCCGGCACCGAGGGCTTCCGCCTCGACGGCGTCGTCTGGGCGCTCACCGAGAGCAACCGGCACGACCTCGAGCGCGCCGTCCGCACGCGCGCCGTCCAGGACGCCGCCCGTCGCGCCCAGGAGTACGCCGAGGCGCTCGGCCTCGGCCCGGTCCGCCCCGTCGCGGTGGCCGACGCCGGCATGCTCGGCGAGGGGATCACCCCGATGGGTGGGGGCGGGAGCGCGCAGTTCTCGCGGATGGCCGCGGCCAAGGACAGCGCCGGCGGCCACGAGCTCGAGCTCTCGCCCGAGGACATCGAGGTGTCCTCCGAGGTCGACGCCCGGTTCGTCGCGGAGTGAGCCGGCTCTCCGACGTCGCCCGGCTGCTCGACCGGCAGGGCGAGCTGACGCACGCGCGCGCCGCCGTCCTGCAGCAGGCGGCGGCGCCGGACCGCCCGGAGCGCTACAAGTGCACGCACCCCGAGCTGTCCGGCGCCGGCTGGTCGCACCCGTGGCCCGACGAGGAGATGTACCCCCACGCCTGCTGCCGCGAGCACGAGCACTGCCCGGCCGAGTGGGCTCGCTGAGGAGTCCTCAGCAGGTGCCGTGGTACCCGCGGCTCTCGGCCCGCGCCCGCGACTCCGCGCGCAGGTAGCGCTGCTTCTTCGCGAACCGCAGCTTGCGGTCGACCTGGCCGAAGCCGGTGGCGATCTGCGAGCCGCCGACGTCGTAGCCGCCCTTGACGCGCACGAGGTAGCGGTAGAGGTGGCCCTGCTTGTCGCGCTTGCGGGACTTCCGCCCGTCGACCACGCGCACCACCATGCCCGGCTCGACCCACGAGCGGAGGTCGCGCTTGGCGGCGCGTGACCGGCACGCGTCGCGCGGGACCTTCACACCCATCAGGTGGACGACGTACGGGCGCTGCTTGCCCTTGCGGACACGCACCAGCTCGCCGCTGAGCACCTTGACCACGCGGGTCTTGGCCGGCGCCGCCGGCGGCTGGTGCCCGCCCCCGCCCCCGCCGCCGGTGCTCGTCGAGCACGGGCAGGGAAGCGTCTCGCACGCGACGCCGTCGCCCTCGGCGTCGAGGCGGTGCGGGTCGGAGGCGGGGCCGCCGTTGGCGATGTAGAACGCCTGCGCGGCGGCCTGGTTGGGGAAGTCCGAGCAGTCCCGGTCGGCGCGGGCGTGCGCCGGTGCGCTCGCGTGGGCGGGTGCGGTGGCGGTGGTGACGAGGGCCAATGAGCCGGCGGCCAGGATCAGGGCGAGCCAGGCGGAGAGTCGGGGGATCATCGCCGCAGGTTAACCGGATTTGCCGGATCGCGCGGCCGAACAGGCAGACTGCTCCCGGTCGCTCGCAACGGAAACGGCCGGTGCGGCGTCGGAAGGGCGTGGAGGCAGTGATCACGGACGACGGCGAGGACGCGGAGACGGCGAGCCCGCCCGCGTTCGACGCCTGGGTGGCCGCACGCGGACCGGCGCTGCTGCGCCTGGCGTACGTCCTGACCGGCAATGCCGCGGACGCCGAGGACGCCGTCCAGGACGCGCTCTCGCGGGCCCTGCCGCGCTGGGACCGCATCGTGCAGGCCGACGACCTGGACGCCTACGTCCGCCGGATGGTGGTCAACGCGCACACGTCCTGGTGGCGCCGGTTCCGGCGGCGTGAGTCCCCGAGCGCGTTCGTCGCGACAGGTGAGACCGTGCCCGGTCCGGGCGAGGGCGACGGACCGGAGCACGACGAGCGCCGCGCCGTCTGGTCCGCGTGCCAGGCGCTCCCCGAGGCGCAGCGCACCGCGGTGGTGCTGCGCTACTACGAGCAGCTCGACTACGCCGAGATCGCTGCGCTGACCGGGGTGCGCGAGGGAACGGTCCGCTCCCGGGTCTCCCGGGGACTCGCCGCGCTGCGGACCCACTTCGTGGACCACGACGGGCGAGGTGAGCGAGGTGAGCAGGATGCGTGATGCCGAGGAGCGGGTGAGCACGATCCTGGCGGCGGTCGCACGCCAGGCGCCGACCCCGGCCGCCGGCGCGCTGGCCGACGGTGCGCGCCGCCGGGGGCGGGTCCGGCGGCAGCGGCGGGTGCTCGTCGCGGTCGTCCTGCTGGTCGTCGCCGGGTCGGCCGTGCTGTGGGGCAGCCGACCCGGCGCCGGACCCGTCGCTCACGACCCCCGGCCGACCGGCGGCTGGCAGACGATCGCGCAGGGCGACGCGCGGGCCGAGGTGCCGGCCGACTGGCGCGAGGTCCGGTGCGAGGGCGGAACGAGCCGGTGGGCGCCGCCCGGCGACGAGCCGTGCGCGGGGCCGAGCCTGGCGACCTTCCTCGGGACGGATGCCGTCACCCTGACGGTGGGACCCGGCGTCCTGGTCCGCTCCGACGTCGGCACCGCCTGGACGGGCTACGTGCCGGCCGGTGACCGGGCGCTTCACGTCACCGGTGCCGACCGTGACCTGGTCCGCCGGGTGCTCGCCACCGCCCGCCGGGACGGCGACCCCGTCGTCGACGGCAGCGCGTGGGAGGACACCGCTGGCCGGGGCCTGCGCTGGGAGCAGCCGCGGGGCGCCGCCGTCACCGTCTGCCCCGGAGGGACGGCGGTCGACGGTCTCGCGGTGACGGTCCGGGCGCCGACGCCCGCGGTGACGGCGCTGGTGCGGGCGACGGTCCGGGCCGACCCGTCCGCCACCGGGGGTGCGCCGTGCGGGGGCGACGAGCAGGTCGTCACCTACGACGGCGTCCGGCTCACCGTCCCGGGCGCCTGGTCGCGCAAGGACTGCGGCGCCTACGTCCAGGTCACGCCCGGCCCGGAGTGCGTGGGGCCGAGCGCCGACAGCGAGGGGGTCTGGTTCCTCGACGACGCCACCTTCCAGCCGGCCACGGCCGAGGGCGAGGTGTCCCGCGCGGAGGCCGGCGGCCGGTCCCGGTGGTCCGGTTTCGTCCGGCAGGGGCGGCACGCCGTCCTCGTCGTGCGCGACGACCGCGATGCCGTTGCCGCGCTGCTCGACCAGGTCCGGTGACGACCGCCGCCCGAAACTCGTTCGCGAACCAACCGCCGACCCCGGACAATCGACCCTCGTGGGTCATGTAGAGGTCTCCGGCGTCCGGTACGAGCTGCCCGACGGGCGGGTGCTCCTGGACGACGTGTCGTTCCGGGTGGGCGAGGGGGCCAAGGTCGCGCTCGTCGGAGCCAACGGCGCGGGCAAGACCACCCTGTTCCGGATCATCACCGGCGACCTCCAGCCGCACGCCGGCGCGGTGACGCGCTCCGGTGGGCTGGGCGTGATGCGGCAGATGGTCGACCGTGGGCTGGGGGAGGAGCCGACCGTCGCGGACCTGCTGCTCGGTCTCGCGCCCGAGCGCGTGCAGAGGGCGGCCGCCGAGGTGGATCGCTTCGAGCTGGCGCTGATGGACACCGACGACGAGGCGACCCAGCTGGCCTACGCGCACGCGCTGGCCGAGTACGCCGACGCCGGCGGGTACGACGTCGAGGTGGTCTGGGACGTGTGCACCGTCAAGGCGCTGGCGGTGCCCTACGACCGGGCGAAGTACCGCGAGCTGCGCACGCTGAGCGGTGGCGAGCAGAAGCGGCTGGTGCTGGAGTACCTGCTGGCGGGGCCCGAGGAGGTGCTGCTGCTCGACGAGCCGGACAACTTCCTCGACGTGCCCGGCAAGATCTGGCTGGAGCAGCGGATCGCGGCCTCGGACAAGACGATCCTGTTCATCAGCCACGACCGCGAGCTGCTGGCCAATGCGGCCACGCACGTGGTCACCGTCGAGCTCGGGGCCGGGGGCACGGGCAACAGCGCGTGGACCCACCCGGGTGGCTTCGCGTCGTACCACGAGGCGCGCAAGGACCGGTTCGCCCGGTTCGCCGAGCTGCGCCGGCGCTGGGACGAGGAGCACGCCAAGATCAAGGCGCTCGTGCTGCGGCTCAAGATCAAGGCCGAGTACAACGACGGCATGTCGTCGCAGTACCGCGCCGCGCAGACCCGGCTGCGCAAGTTCGAGGAGGCCGGGCCGCCGACCGAGCAGCCGCGCGAGCAGCAGGTGACGATGCGGCTGTCCGGCGCCCGGACCGGCAAGCGGGCGGTGGTCTGCGAGGACCTCGAGCTGACCGGCTTGATGAAGCCCTTCGACCTCGAGGTCTGGTACGGCGACCGGGTCGCCGTGCTGGGCTCCAACGGGTCGGGCAAGTCGCACTTCCTGCGCCTGCTGGCGGCGGGCGGCTCCGATCCGGACGTCGAGCACCGGCCGGTCGGCGACGTGCCGATCGCGCCGGTCGCGCACACCGGGCGGGCCCGGCTGGGCGCACGGGTGCGGCCGGGCTGGTTCGTCCAGACGCACGAGCACCCCGAGCTGACCGGGCGCACGCTGCTCGAGATCCTGCACCGCGGCGACGGGACGCCGCAGGGCCGGCAGGGGATGGGCCGCGAGCAGGCGAGCCGGGTGCTCGACCGCTACGAGCTCGCCGACAGCGCCGAGCAGCCGTTCGAGTCGCTCTCGGGCGGCCAGCAGGCGCGCTTCCAGATCCTGCTGCTCGAGCTGTCCGGCGCCACCCTGCTGCTGCTCGACGAGCCGACCGACAACCTCGACGTGCAGTCCGCCGAGGCGCTGGAGGAGGGGCTCGAGGCCTTCGACGGGACGGTCGTCGCGGTCACCCACGACCGCTGGTTCGCGCGCGGCTTCGACAGGTTCTGCGTGTTCGGCTCCGACGGGACGGTCTACGAGTCCGACGGCCCGGTCTGGGACGAGGGACGGGTGGAGCGGACCCGGTGAGCGCGGCCCTCGAGATCGTCGAGGTCCGGCCCGGCGACGACGCCGGCCTGCGGGCCTGGGCCGACGTGGTCGCCGCGTCCCTGCGTCACGAGATCGGCCGGCACGCGACACCGTGGCTGGCCGAGGAGCTCGCGGTCGTGGCGCAGGAGCCGGACGGCCTGCGCCGCGACGGCTTCCACCTCGGGCTGGTCGACGGCGAGCCGGTCGCCGCGGGCTGGCTCGCGCTGCGGCTCCTCGACAACCTCGACGGCGCCCAGGTCGACGTGCACGTGCTGCCCGCGCACCGCCGGCTGGGGTACGGCGGCCAGGTGCTCGACCGGCTCGAGGAGATCGCCGCGCACGACGGCCGGAGCCGCCTCGACGCCCGCGCCCAGTGGCCCTACGGCGGCCCTGCTGACGGCGCCCGCACGCCGGGCATCGCGTTCGCCGCGCGGCGCGGGTACCGCTTCGGGATCGGCGAGGTGCAGCGCGAGCTCGACCTGCCGGTCGCCGAGGAGCGGCTCGCCGCGCTCGCCGCGGCCGCGGCGCCGCACCACGCGGCGTACCGGATCGAGGCGTGGTGCGGTCCGGTGCCCGACGCGCTCGTCGCAGGCTGGCTCGCGGTGTCGAGCACGCTGACCACGGAGGCGCCGACCGGTGAGGTGGAGCGCGAGGCCGAGTCCGCCGACGTCGCCGCCTTCCGCCAGCGCGAGGCGATCCACGCCCGCCAGCGGCGCACGTCCTGGCACGCCGTGGCGCTCACCGGCGACGGCGAGGTGGTGGCCTACAGCGAGCTCGTCCTGCCGTCGTACGACACGGACTGGGTGCACCAGTGGGGCACGCTCGTGCGCCGCGACCACCGCGGGCACCGGCTCGGCGCCGCGCTCAAGGTGGCCAACCTGCTGGGCCTGCAGCGCGACGCCGACGTCGCGGGCCGCCGGGTGGTCACCTGGAACGCCGAGGAGAACGGGCCGATGATCGGCATCAACGAGCAGCTGGGCTTCGTCCCGCGGGCCCGTTCGGCAGAGCTGCAACGCCGCGCCGGATAACCCCTTGGCCCGGACGGGTCCCGGGTGCGACGGTGGACCCATGGCTGCCAGCAACGCGAACGATGACCTGAAGGCCAAGATGCGCGAGGCCCTGGACCGCAAGAACAACAAGGAGAAGGGCGTCCACGAGGAGGGCCCGGTCAAGGAGAAGGCCCACGGCTCCGAGGTGGCCGGCGGCGGACCGCGGATGCACCGGCGGAAGGCCGGCGGAGGCGGCTCCTAAGAGGCTCCTGCGGGCGTGCCCCCCGACACGCCCCGCAGGTCGGCCGCGCTCCACCGGCCCGTCTGGTGGGGTCCGGCCCCGACCCCGAGCCCGGATCAGCCGTCCGAGCCGAGCTCGAGGTCGGTGGTGGCCTGCTTGCCGTCGCGCTGGTAGGTCACCTTGACCGTGTCGCCGGGGCGGTACGAGCGGACGGTCGCGATCAGGCCCTCGGTCGTGTCGATCTGGTGGTCGTCGATCCCGGTGATGATGTCGCCGTTCTCGAGCCCGGCCTTGCCGGCCGCGGAGCCGCTCTCGATGCTCTGGATCCGGGCGCCGGTCAGCGTGGTGTCGCTCGACCCGGCCTGACCGGCGGCGTCCTGGACCTGGATGCCCAGCCGGGCGTGGGTCGGCGTCTCGCCGGCCCGGAGCTGGTCGATGATCGGCAGCACCTCGTCGATCGGGATCGCGAAGCCGAGCCCGATCGAGCCGGACTCCGCACCGCCCTGGGCCGAGCCCGTCGAGCGGATCGAGGCGTTGATGCCGACGAGCTGGCCGTCCATGTTGACGAGCGGACCGCCGCTGTTGCCGGGGTTGATCGCCGCATCGGTCTGGATGGCGGGGTACGCCGTCGCATTGCCGTTCTGGTCCCGGGCCACCTCGACGGGGCGGTCGAGCGCGCTCACGATGCCGCTGGTGACGGTGGCGGCGAGGCCGAACGGCGACCCCACCGCGACCACCTGCTCGCCGACGTCGAGGTTGCTGGACTTGCCGATGGTGATCGGCTTGAGGCCGTCGACGCCCTCGACCTTCACCAGCGCGGTGTCGGTGAGCGGGTCGGTGCCGACCACGGTGGCGCGGGCCTTCTTGCCGTCGTTGAACGAGACGGTGACCTCGGCCTGGTCGGCCTTGATCTGGCCACCCAGCGTGACGACGTGGTCGTTGGTGAGGATCAGGCCGCTGGCGTCGAGGATCACGCCCGAGCCGCTGCCGCCGGAGCCGCCGCCGCTCACGTTGAGCTCGACGACCGACGGCAGCACGGCCGACGCGACGGACTCGACGCTGCCGGACGCCGCCGGCGGGTTGCCGTTGTCGACGACGGGGAGCGGTGAGCTGCTGCTCGTCGGGCTCCCGTCGCCGTTGGCGTTGTCGTAGAGCGCGGCGCCGGCGACCCCGGCCCCGCCTACCACCAGCAGTGCGCCGCTCAGCACGGCGACCGCGAAGCCGGTCCGCCGGGGACGCCGGCCCGGGGAAGCCGGCACTCCTTCGAAGGGGGAGGGCGGCGGGAACGGCGGGGGAGGCGGGACCTGGGTCATGTCCTCCATGGTGCGCAGGCTCCCTGTGATCCCGCTGAGACCGAGGTGAGGACTTCCTCTGAGCCTGCACAGGGCGTCGGCGTCTCGCGCACCAGACCCAAATGCACAAAGTTGACCAACTCGCTATAGATTACGGCGCGTGCCCACCCGCTCCTCCGTCTCCGCGCCCCGCCGCTGGGCCGGCCTCGCCCTCAGCCTGGTCGTGCTGCTGGTCGTCTGGTCGGTGGTCGCGGCGGCCGACCTGGTCCAGCCGCACTACCTGACGCCCAGCCCGCTGGAGGTGTGGCACGCGTTCGTGCGGGCCAACAGCCACCACGCGGTCGGGGGCGGGATCGACCGGGTCGTGCGGGGCGAGGAGAACTACTTCCTCTGGGAGCACCTGCTCGTCAGCCTGCGCCGGATCGGCCTCGGGCTCGCGCTCGGTGTGGTCGTCGGCGTCCCGCTCGGCCTGCTCATGGGCAGCGTGCGCTGGATCGGCGACCTCGTCGGCCCGTACGTCGACTTCCTGCGCTCGCTGCCGCCGCTGGCCTACATCGGCTTTCTGGTGGCGTGGTTCGGCATCTACGACACGTTGAAGGTGTGGCTGCTGTTCCTCGCCGCGTTCCCGCCGATCACGCTCGCCACCGTCAACGGCGTGCGAGGCGTGCGCCTCGACCAGCTCAACGCCGTACGGAGCCTGGGGGCCTCGCGCCTGCAGACCACGCGGCACGTGATCCTCCCGGCGACCCTGCCCGACATCCTGTCGGGCCTGCGGGTCGCCGTCGGCTTCGCCTGGACGACGGTCGTCGCGGCGGAGCTCGTCAACGGACTGCCGGGCATCGGGGGCCTGGCCTATCTCTCGGGAACGCAGAACAAGATCGCGCTGTCGGTCGCCTGCATCCTCGTCATCGGCCTCACCGCGATCGCCCTTGACGCCGTCATCCGCTCCATCGAGAAGCTCGTCGTGCCCTGGCGAGGAAAGGCCTGAAATGAACCGCACCCGTTGGACCGCCGCCGCCGGTCTCGTCGCCGCGCTCGTCCTGCCCCTGTCGGCCTGCAGCCTGGGGGAGGACAAGGAGGCGTCCGCGAGCGACTGCCCCTGGAAGGCCGACAGCTCCGTCACCGGCAAGGTGCGGATCGGCTACCAGAAGATCCCCAACGGCGACGTCGTCGTGAAGGACCAGCGGATCCTGGAGTCCTGCCTGCCCGAGGCCACCATCGAGTGGAGCAACTTCGCCTCCGGCGGCGACGTCATCCAGGCGTTCGGCGGGGGCAGCCTCGACCTCGGCCTGGCCGGCTCGTCGCCGTCCACGAAGGCGCTCTCGGCGCCGCTGAACCTGCCGGTGAAGGTGGTCTGGATCCACGACGTCATCGGTGAGGCCGAGTCGCTCGTCGTCCGGGACCCGAAGATCACCGACATCAAGGGGCTCGTCGGCAAGACGATCGCGACGCCGTACGGGTCGACGGCGCACTACTCGCTGCTCCAGGCGATCGCCGACGCCGGCGAGGACCCGTCCGACTACAAGCTCGTCAACAGCGAGCCCGAGCAGATCGCGCCGGCCTGGGCCAAGGGCGACATCGACGCCGCCTGGATCTGGGACCCGACCCTGTCCCAGCTGAAGAAGGACGGCGGCACCGTCATCCTGTCCAGCGCGGACACCGCGGCGGCCGGGAAGCCGACGTACGACCTCGGGCTGGCGAGCACGTCGTTCATCGAGGAGAACCCGAAGGTGCTCGAGGTGTGGGCGAAGGCGCAGGACTACGCCATCGAGCAGATCCTCACCGACCCCGACAAGGCCGCGGAGAGCGTGGCGGTCGAGGTCGGCGTGACGCCCGACGAGGCGAAGGCGCAGTTCGCCGGGCTGACCTACCTCCGCGCGGTCGACCAGGCCAAGGCGGAGTGGCTCGGTGAGAAGCTCGGCCAGGACCTCCACGCCACGGCGCAGTTCCTGCTCACCCAGGACGGCATCGACGCCGTCGCCGCGCCCGACGTGTACGCCGCCGGCGTCGACCCGTCCGGTGCGGCGGCCGCGGGCCGATGAGCGGGCGCCGATGAGCAAGGGCATCGCCGTCGCCGGTCTGGAGCACGCCTTCCCGGCCCGCGGCGGCGCCGTCGCGGCGCTGGGCCGGATCGACCTCGACATCGCGCCCGGCGAGCTCGTCACCCTCGCCGGGCCGTCGGGGTGCGGGAAGACCACGCTGCTGCGGATGATCGCCGGCTTCGCGTCGCCGTCGACGGGGTCGATCTCGGTGGGCGGGGTGCCGGTCACCGGGCCCGGGGTGGAGCGGGGCGTCGTCTTCCAGCAGCCGAACCTCTACCCCTGGCTCGACGTCCGCCGCAACGTGGCGCTCGGGCCGCGGCTGCGCGGCGTCGGCCGGGCCGAGCGGCTCGCGATCGCGGACCGGTACCTCGACCTGGTAGGGCTCAGCGACGCCGCGGACCGCCGTCCCTACGAGCTGTCGGGCGGCATGCAGCAGCGTGCCCAGATCGCCCGGGTGCTCGCCGGCGACCCCGAGGTGATCCTCATGGACGAGCCCTACGGCGCCCTCGACGCGCTCACCCGCGAACGCCTGCAGGGCGAGCTGCTGTCGCTGTGGCGCGCCACCGGCAAGACCATCCTGTTCATCACGCACAGCGTCGACGAGGCGGTCTTCCTCGGCTCCCGGGTGCTCGTGATGAGCCCCCGCCCGGGCCGGATCGTGCTCGACGAGCTCGTCCCGTTCTCCGCCGACCCGGACCTCGCCCCGGACGAGATCCGCGCTCTCCCCAAGTTCGGCGCGACCGCCGCCCGCGTCCGGGCGGCGATCGCGCACTGACGAAGTGGGTGGGTTGCGGGCGCGAAGTGGGGAGGTTGCGGGTCCGAGATACGAGTGATGCTCGCATCTCGGACCCGCAACCGGCGTACTTCGTGGGTCAGACCTGGCGCTCCTGGGAGTCCCAGTAGGGCTTGCGGAGCTCGCGCTTGAGGATCTTGCCGGTGGGGTTGCGGGGGAGGGCGGGGATGATGTCGACGCTCTTGGGGGCCTTGAAGTGGGCGAGGCGCTCGCGGGTCCACTCGATGAGCTCGACCTCGCTGGCGTCGGAGCCCTCCTTGAGCGCGACGACGCCCTTGACCGACTCGCCCCAGCGCTCGTCCGGGACGCCGATCACGGCGACCTCGAGGACGGCCGGGTGCTCGGAGAGCACGCGCTCGACCTCGGGGGAGTAGACGTTCTCGCCGCCGGTGATGATCATGTCCTTGAGCCGGTCGGAGACGAAGACGAAGCCGTCGTCGTCGACGTGGCCCATGTCGCCGGTGCGGAACCAGCCGTCGTCGGTGATCACCTCGGCGGTGGCCTCGGGCTTGTTGAGGAAGCCCTTCATCAGCTGCGGCGTCTTGAGCCAGATCTCGCCGTGCTCGCCCGTGCCGACGTCGCTGAGGGTGGCCGGGTCGACGATGCGGACCTCGCAGCCGGGGACGGGCTTGCCGGCCGAGACGAGGCGCTCGGGGTGACCGTCGGCCTCGGCGGTGCGGTGGTCCTCGGGCATCAGGTGGGTGGCGACGCCGGCCACCTCGGTGAGGCCGTAGACCTGGATGAAGTCGGTGTCGGGCCACGCCTTCATCGCCGCGCGCAGCAGCGGCGGCGGCATCGGGGCCGCGCCGTAGGTGTAGGTCTTGAGCAGCCCGAACAGCTGGACGGCGTCCGGCCCGGCCTGCAGCACCTGCGCGAGGACGGCGGGCACCAGGAAGGTCCGGTTGGCGCCGGCCAGGATCGCGCCGGCGAGCGAGGCGGCGTCGGGCTCGCGGGTCATCACGCTGGGGATGCCGTCGTGGATCCCGAACAGCACGTACGACGACCCGCCCACGTGGAAGAGCGGCATGGCCACCATGGACTTGTCGCCGGGCTCGAATCCCCAGCCGTCATGGGCGTTGATCGTGTGCTGGACCATGTTGCGGTGGGTGAGCATCACCCCCTTGGGCCGCCCGGTCGTGCCGGAGGAGTACATCACCAGGCAGACGTCGTCCTCGAGCACGTCGGGGCCGTCGGCGCAGGCGGTGGACGCGGCGAGGAACTGCTCGTACTCGTCGTCCTCGCCCCCGTCGGGGGTGACCTCGATGATCTTCTCGACGTTCGGCAGCCGGTCGCGGATCGCGGTGATGGTCGGCATCAGCTCGCGACCGACGAAGAGCACCTTGGCGCCGGAGTCGTTGACGGCGTAGTCGATCTCGTCGCCGGCCGAGCGCCAGTTGATGATCGCGTTGGCGGCGCCGATCGAGCCGGCGGCGAGACTGATCTCGACGCAGGCCGGGTGGTTCTTGTCGAGGAAGGACACGACGTCGCCGCGCGCGACGCCGAGGTCGCGCAGGCCACCGGCCGCGCGGTGGACGCGGTCGTGCCACTCCTTCCAGGTCCAGGTCCGGCCGAGGTAGGTCATCGCCTCGGCGTCGGGGGTCGCCTCGGCCCAGTAGTTGAGCCGGTCGTCGACGTACGTCGGCTCCGGCGGCGTGGCAGGGGGCCAGGCGCGGGTGGCAGGGGCGGGGTTCTCGGGCTCCGTCATCGCACTCACCTCGCCGATTGTGGCCCACATCACAAAGCCGCACAACGGAGTGCCTGCGAACCGGTCACGTCCCGTTCACCTCGATCGACGAGGATCGAGAGGTGAACCCCCTGCTCCGCGGCGACGAGGCACCCGCGCCGCGCACGCTGGTCGAGGTCCTGCGGCGCACGGCCGCCGACCACCCGGACGCGATGGCGCTCGACAGTGGCAACGACACGGTCACGTACGCCGAGTTCGCCGAGGCCGCCGAGGCGGTGGCCGTCGACCTCGCCGACCTCGGGATCGGGCCCGGCGACAAGGTCGGCGTCCGGCTGCCGTCGGGCACGACCGACCTCTACGTGGCCATCATGGGGATCCTGTTCGCCGGCGCGGCCTACGTCCCGGTCGACGCCGACGACCCGGAGGAGCGGGCGCGGCTGGTGTTCGGGGAGGCCCGGGTGGCCGCGATCATCGGCACCGGCCTGGTCATCGAGCCGCGCCGCGAGGCGGCGGCCCGCAGCCGGCGCGACCCCGGCGTCGACGACGACGCCTGGGTCATCTTCACCTCCGGCTCGACCGGCACGCCGAAGGGCGTGGCGGTGACCCACCGCAGTGCGGCGGCGTTCGTCGACGCCGAGGCCGGGATGTTCCTCCAGGACGCGCCGATCGGCCCGCACGACCGGGTGATGGCGGGCCTGAGCGTCGCCTTCGACGCGAGCTGTGAGGAGATGTGGCTCGCCTGGCGCTACGGCGCCTGCCTGGTTCCTGCCCCGCGCGCACTCGTGCGCAGCGGGGTCGACGTCGGCCCCTGGCTCACCGCCAACGACATCTCCGTGGTCTCCACCGTGCCCACCCTGGTCAGCCTCTGGCCGGACGACGCGCTGGAGAAGGTCCGGCTGCTCATCCTCGGTGGCGAGGCGCTGCCGCCCGAGCTGGCCGCCCGCCTGGTGCGCGAGGGCCGGGAGGTCTGGAACACCTACGGCCCCACCGAGGCGACCGTCGTCGCCTGCGGAGCGCTCGTCGATGCCGACGGCCCGGTCCGGATCGGCCTGCCCCTGGCCGGCTGGGACCTGGTGGTGGTCGACCCCGCGAGCGGCGAGCCGGTCGCCGAGGGCGAACGCGGTGAGCTGATCATCGGCGGCGTCGGGCTGGCCCGCTACCTCGACCCGGCCAAGGACGCCGAGAAGTACGCCCCCATGCCGACGCTCGGGTGGGAGCGCGCCTACCGCAGCGGCGACATCGTCGTGAACGACCCGGCCGGCCTGCTCTTCGCCGGCCGCGCCGACGACCAGGTCAAGGTCGGCGGGCGCCGGATCGAGCTCGGCGAGATCGACTCCGCGCTGCTGGCCCTGCCCGGCGTCTCGGCCGCCGCGGCGGCCGTGCGCCGCACCAGCACCGGCAACCAGCTGCTCGTCGGCTACCTCGCCACCACCCCCTCGTACGACGGCGCGGCGGCGACCGCGCACCTGCGGGCCACGATGCCGGCGGCGCTCGTCCCCCGGCTCGCGGTCGTCGACGACATCCCGACCCGCACGTCCGGCAAGGTCGACCGCGACGCGCTGCCCTGGCCGCTGCCGACCGCCGACCCCGCCGACGCCGGCCTGCACGGCACGTCCGCGCGCATCGCCGAGGTCTGGCAGAAGGTCATCGGGGCCGCACCTGACGGCCCGGGCGCCGACTTCTTCGACCTCGGCGGCGGCAGCCTCACCGCCGCCCAGGTGGTCACGCTGCTGCGTGCCGAGCACGCCGAGCTCACCGTCGCGGACCTCTACGAGAACCCCACGGTCGACGCTCTCGCGCGCTTCCTCGACTCCCTCGAGCCGTCGGCGCTGGCCGAGCAGAGCCGCAAGGTGAAGCCGATCCCGCCCAAGACCCAGCTCGCGCAGGTGCTCGCCGTCCCGGTGCTGCGGGCGCTCGCCGCGCCCCGCTGGGTCGCCGGGACGCTCACCGCGGCCCGGCTGGCGCACGACCTGCTCGACGTGTCCTGGCTGCCGGCCGCGCCGTGGTGGGTGCTCGTGCTGCTGCTCGCCGTCTTCGTCAGCCCGCCGGGGCGGATGCTGGTCGCGGCCAAGCTCGCCCAGGCGGTGCTCGCCGGCGTCGAGCCGGGCGCCTACCCGCGCGGCGGCAAGGTGCACCTGCGGATCTGGGCGGCCGACCGGCTCGCCGACGAGCTGGGCGCCACCAGGCTGGCCGGGGCGCCGTACATCACCTGGTACGCGCGGCTGCTCGGCGCCAAGGTGGCCCGCGGCGCCGACCTCCACTCGCTGCCGCCGATCACCGGTCACCTGACCGTCGGCAAGGGCGCCTCGATCGAGCCCGAGGTCGACCTCACCGGCTACTGGATCGACGGCGACACGCTCCACGTCGGCGGGATCCGGGTCGGCCGGCGGGCGCGCGTCGGCACCCGCTCGATGCTCTGCCCCGGCGCCGTCGTCGGGGACGACGCCGAGGTGGCGCCCGGCTCCGCGGTGTTCGGGCAGGTGCCCGCCGGCGAGTTCTGGTCGGGCGCGCCCGCGACCCGGGCCAGCTCGGCCGCGCGCGGTCCGTGGGCCGAGCGCCCGCCGGCCTCGCGCGGCTCGCTTCGCCTGTGGGCCGTGTCGTACGCCGCCACGGCGGCGGGGCTCGCGCTGCTGCCGCTCCTCGCGATCCTGGCGGTCGTCGTCCCGGTGCTGCTGCTGGCCGACCTCGGGGCGACCTCGTCGGCCGGCGACGCCGTCCGGGCGCTGCTGCCGTGGCTGGTGCCCGGCGTGGTCGCCGGCTGCGTCGTGCTGGCGCTGCTGGTGCTGCTCGTCGTCCGGCTGCTGGCGCGCGGGATCAAGCCCGGTGCGCACCCCCTGCAGAGCGGCTCGGCGCTGTGCGTGTGGGGCACGATCCGGGTCCTCGACGAGGCCCGGACCTGGCTCTTCCCGCTCTACAGCTCGCAGCTCACGCCGGTCTGGCTGCGGCTGCTCGGCGCCCGGATCGGCAAGGACGTCGAGGCCTCGACGGTGCTGATGATCCCGTCGCTGACGACGGTGAGCGACCAGGCCTTCCTGGCCGACGACACGCTGATCGGCGGCTACGAGCTCGGTGGTGGCTGGCTGCGCGCGGAGCGGGTCAAGGTCGGCAAGCGCGCCTTCGTCGGCAACTCCGCGATGGCCGCGCCGGGCCGCAAGGTGCCCAAGCGCTCGCTGGTCGCGGTCCTCTCCGCCGCGCCGGCGCGCGGCACGGTCAAGGCAGGGGAGTCCTGGCTGGGCAGCCCGCCGGCCCCGCTGCGCCGGGCCGCGCAGGGCTCGGCCGACGAGCGGACCTATGCGCCACCGACCCGGCTCAAGGTCGCCCGCGCCTGCTGGGAGCTCGCCCGGTTCGTCCCGGTCGCGCTCGCCGTCGCCCTCCACGGGCTGGTCGTGCTCGGCAGCCTCGCCGTGTGGGCCGATCACGGCGCGACGGCCGGCGTGCTCGTCGTACCGCTGCTGCTGTGGGGGACGGGCCTGGTGGCCGCCGTCGTCGCGATCGCCGCGAAGTGGCTGCTGGTCGGCCGGGTCCGCGCCGGCGCGCACCCCCTGTGGAGCTCGTTCGTCTGGCGCAACGAGCTCGCCGACACCTTCGTCGAGGTCGTCGCGACGCCGTGGTTCGCCGGCCTCGCGACCGGCTCGCCGCTCATCAACATCTGGTTCCGCGCGATGGGCGCCACGGTCGGGCGCGGCGTGTGGTGCGAGTCCTACTGGCTGCCCGAGCCCGACCTCGTCGAGCTCGGCGACGGCGCGACCGTCAACCAGGGCAGCGTCGTGCAGACCCACCTCTTCCACGACCGGCTGCTCGCCACCGACGCCGTCCGGCTCCGCAGGGGCGCCACCCTCGGACCCAACTCGGTCGTGCTGCCCGCGGCGTCGCTGGGCAAGCACGCTACGGTCGGTCCGGTGTCGTTGGTGATGAGGGGGGAGACGGTGCCGGACAAGACGAGGTGGATCGGGAACCCGATCGGGCCGTGGGTCGAGGACTGACGCGACGTGCCCGGCCTTCCCACCGCTGACCCCTACCTTCCGGGACACGGCGATCCGTCGTACTCGGTGCGGCACTACGACCTCGACCTGACCTACGTGCCCGACGGCAACCGGCTGCGGGGCACGGCCGTCCTGTCGGTCGTCGTCCTCGACGACACCTCGCGGCTCGTGCTCGACCTCGCCGGCCTCGCCGCCTCGAAGCTGCGCGTCGAGGGCGCCCGGCTGAAGAAGTGGTCGGCCCGCTCGGGCCGGCTGATCCTGCAGCTCGACCGCACGGTCTCCGCCGGCGGCGAGCTCACCCTGACCATCGCGTACGGCGGCTCGCCCCAGCCCGTCATCGACCCGCACCACGGCGACGCCGGCTGGGAGGAGCTCGAGGACGGCGTCATCGTCGCCGCCCAGCCCCACGGCGCCCCCACGTGGTTCCCCTGCAACGACCGGCCCGACGACAAAGCGACCTACCGGATCGAGCTGTCGGCACCCTCCGGCTACACCGTCGTCGCCAACGGGACGCTCGCGCAGAAGCGCCGCCGGGCCAGCGTCGACACGTGGACCTACGTGATGGACCGGCCGATGTCGTCGTACCTGGCGACGGTGCAGATCGGCCGCTACGTCACGACCGAGCACGCCCCCGGCCTGACCACGATCGCGCCGCCCGACGCCGACCTGGCCGGCTCGTTCGACGAGCAGCCCGCGATGATGGCGTTCTTCGAGCGCGTCTTCGGCGACTACCCCTTCGACGCCTACGCCGCCGTGGTCACCGACGACGACCTCGAGATCCCCCTCGAGAGCCAGAGCCTGTCGACGTTCGGCCGCAACTTCTGCTCGACCGACTGGTCGCAGGTGCGCCTCATCGCCCACGAGATGGCGCACCAGTGGTTCGGCAACGCCGTCACCCTGCGCCGCTGGCAGGACATCTGGCTGCACGAGGGCTTCGCCTGCTACGCCGAGTGGCTGTGGTCCGAGGAGTCCGGCGGCCCCCGCACCTGCGACGAGTGGGCCCGCCACCACCACGAGCGCCTCGCCTCGCTGCCCCAGGACCTGGTGCTCGCAGACCCGGGGCCGGAGCTCATGTTCGACGACCGGGTCTACAAGCGCGGCGCGCTGACGCTGCACGCGCTGCGGGCCGCCGTCGGCGACGAGGCGTTCTTCGGGCTGCTGAAGGCGTGGGCGACCGAGCGGCGCGGGGCGTCGGTGACGACGTCGGAGTTCCTCGACTTCGCGGGGGAGCGGACCGGGGCGGACGTCGCGGGGCTGCTGGGGCCGTGGTTGTACGAGACGGCGCTGCCGGGTTTTCCACAGGGCTGAGGCCGCTGGTTGCCAGGGCGTCGCGGGTTGCGTTGACTGGGGCGATGGAGGCGATCCGTCGAGGTGACGAGCTGCAGCGCTTTCCGATGACGTGGGAGGAGTACCTCGAAGCGGACGTGGTCCCGAGTGAGTACTACGGAGGCGCACTCGTCGTGGCCGCACAACCTTCTCAACGTCATCAGAAGATCCAGTTCCGCCTGCAGGCCATCCTGCTCCAGCACCTCGCGCCCGGCACGGACGTCACCGGGGGCTGGGGCTGGATCCCGACCGGGGTGCGCGAGGAGCTCGGGCCCGACCTCATGGTCCACGACGAGACCGAGGAGCAGCGGGCGCTGTCCGGCGTCCCGCACCTGGTCGCCGAGATCGTGTCGTCCAACCGGGCCAACGACTACGTCGCCAAGGTCCAGCGCTACGCCGCCTGGCGGGCGCCGTCGTACTGGATCGTCGATCCGCGCGACCACGTCGTGGTCACGATGCGGCTCGTCGACGAGTTCTACGTCGAGACCGCCCGCCACACCGGCGGCCAGGTCGTGCTCACCTACGGCGATGTCGAGGTCCCCGTCGACCTCGACGCCCTGCTCGCCTGAGCACACTGGAAAACCAACGACCCCGACCACTGCAGGCAGCGGTCGGGGTCGCGGTGCGATCGGGGCGAGGGCTCAGGCCCAGCGCTCCTCGGCGGGGACGAAGTCGAGCGTCCGGGCGCCGGTGTAGATCTGCTTGGGACGAGCGATCTTCTGCTCCTTGTCCTGGGTCAGCTCGAGCCACTGCGCGAGCCAGCCGGGGGTGCGGCCGATCGCGAAGAGGACGGTGAACATCTCGGGCGGGAACTCGAGGGCCTCGTAGATGAGGCCGGAGTAGAAGTCCACGTTGGGGTAGAGCTTGCGCTTGATGAAGTACTCGTCCTCGAGCGCGATCTTCTCGAGCTCCTTGGCGACGGCGAGGAGCGGGTTGACCCCGGTGACCTCGAAGACGTCGTCGCAGGCCTTCTTGATGATCTTGGCGCGCGGGTCGAAGTTCTTGTAGACCCGGTGGCCGAAGCCCATCAGGCGCTCTTCGCCGTTCTTGACGCCCTCGATGAACGCGGGGATGTTCTCGACGGTGCCGATCCGGCGCAGCATCTTGAGGACGGCCTCGTTGGCGCCACCGTGGAGCGGGCCGAAGAGGGCGCCGATGCCGGCGGCGACGGCGGAGTACGGGTCGACCTGCGAGGAGCCGACGGAGCGGACCGCGTTGGTCGAGCAGTTCTGCTCGTGGTCGGCGTGGAGGATGAAGAGGGTGTCGAGCGCCTTGACGATGCGCGGGTCGCCGGCGTACTTCGTCTCGCTCATCTTGAAGAGCATCGAGAGGAAGTTCTCGGCGTAGGACAGCTCGTTGTCCGGGTAGACGTAGGGCTTGCCCTGCGCGTGGCGGAACGACCAGGCGCCGAGGGTCGGCATCTTGGCGATCATCCGGACGATCTGGATGTGCCGGTTGTCGGGGTCGGAGATGCGGCTCGACTCCGGGTAGAACGTGGACAGGGCCCCCACCGACGCCATCAGCATCCCCATCGGGTGCGCGTCGTAGCGGAAGCCCTGCATGAAGCCCTTGACGTTCTCGTGGACGAACGTGTGGAACGTGATCTCGTGGACCCAGTTCTCGTACTGCTCCTTGGTGGGCAGCTCGCCGTGGATCAGGAGGTAGGCGACCTCGAGGAAGTTCGACTTCTCCGCCAGCTGCTCGATCGGGTAGCCGCGGTACTCGAGGATGCCCTTGTCGCCATCGATGAAGGTGATGGCGCTACGACACGAGGCGGTGTTGACGAATCCCGGGTCGTAGGTGGCCAGTCCCGGCTCGTCGTCGTTGAGCTTGATCTGCCCGAGGTCCGCGGCCTTGATGGTGCCGTCGACGATCGGGATCTCGTACTCCGCGCCGGTGCGGTTGTCGCGTACGGTGAGAGAGTCAGTCACCCTGCCAACTTAGTCGGCCAGGTCACAGAGCCGGTAGCCGGTGTCCCGAAGCGTGACCCGGGCCCCTCGGCCGGCCGCGGCTGAGCAGCCATCCGGCGAGCAGCGCGAGCGGGAACATGAGGACGCCGTACACGGCGGCGGGGACCGCCAGGGTGTCGTTGTCGAGGACGCTCAGCGCGACCGCGATCGCCAGCGTGCTGTTGTGGATGCCGACCTCGAAGGCCGACGACAGCGCCTGGCGCTCCGGTACGCCGAGCAGCCGGGGCAGCGTGTAGCCGATCGCCAGGCTCGCCGCGCAGAACAGCGTGGTCGCGATGCCGATGTCGGCCAGGTAGTCGCCCAGGTTCTCGCGCTCGCCCACGAGCGCGCCGACGATGACGAGCGCCAGGACGACGGCCGAGGCGATCCGCACCGGCCGGTCGGCCCGCTCGGCGAACGTGGGGGAGGAGCGGCGCACGAGCATCCCGATCGCCACGGGCACCAGCACGATCGCGAACACCTGGGCGGTCTTGGCCGGCTGCAGGCCGATGTCGTCGGCGCCGGCGGGGTCGAACCACCCGACGGCGAAGTTGACCACCAGCGGGAGGCTGACCACGGCGATCACCGAGTTGACCGCGGTCAGCGTGATGTTGAGAGCGACGTCGCCGCGGAAGAGGTGGCTGAAGAGGTTCGCCGTGGTGCCGCCGGGCGAGGCGGCGAGCAGCATCATGCCGACCGCGAGGATCGCCTCGAGCTCGAGCGCGAGGACCAGCCCGAAGCAGAGCAGGGGCAGCAGCACCAGCTGGGCGAGCAGCGCGACGACGACCGGTCGCGGCGCGCTGCCGACCCGGCGGAAGTCGTCGACGGTCAGGGCCAGGCCGAGACCGAACATGATGATCGCCAGTGCGGCGGGCAGGCCGACCGCGACCAGTCCGGAGTCCATGCGGCCCGAGTGTGGCACAGGTCACAGGGTCGTCGGCGGCGTGGGCCGGGCGGCGCACCGTTTTGACCTGCGTTCTCAGGCTCCCGTAGCCTTGGCGGTCGCGTCTTCTGCCGCTTCGCGCCCGTTCGTGAGGCAGACCCGGATCGCCCTCGGATCGTCGTGACGACGAGCGTGCGTGGGCCGGGCTGAGTTCGTCAGGAGACGTCGCCCGAGCAGCCCGCTGCGAGGGCACCACCCGGGCGACGACCGTCGCCCGTGGAAACGAACTAGCAAGGAGGGTACGCATCATGCGCACCTACGCTCCGAAGCCCGACGACGTCGAGCGCGCCTGGCTCGTGATCGACGCGACGGACGTCGTCCTCGGTCGCCTGGCTGTCACCGCCGCGAACCTGCTGCGCGGCAAGCACAAGCCGATCTTCGCGCCCAACGCCGACACGGGTGACTTCGTCATCATCGTGAACGCCGACAAGGTCGCCCTGTCCGGCAACAAGCGCGCCGACAAGATGGTCTACCGCCACTCCGGCTTCCCGGGTGGTCTGACCGCGACCCCGATCGGCGAGATCCTCGACAAGGACGCCCGCAAGGCCGTCGAGAAGGCCGTGTGGGGCATGCTGCCGAAGAACCGCCTCGGCCGGCAGATGATCAAGAAGCTGAAGGTCTACAGCGGCCCGGCTCACCCCCACCAGGCCCAGAAGGCCGTTCCCTACGAGATCACCCAGATCTCCCAGTGACTTCTCGACAGAGCTGACCAGGACTGAGGACTTATCAAGTGACTGAGAACACCACCGAGGTCGAGGAGACCTTCGAGACCGACGAGCAGGGTGTCGCCTACACCAGCGAGACCTCTCCGTCGGCCGCCGTCGACGCCCGCCCCGCCACGATCGCGCCCGGCGCGGCCACCGGCCGCCGCAAGGAGGCCGTGGCCCGCGTGCGCATCGTCCCCGGCACCGGCACCTGGACCATCAACGGCCGGACCATCGAGGACTACTTCCCCAACAAGCTGCACCAGCAGGTCGTCAACGAGCCCTTCGCGGCGCTCGGCCTGGAGGGCCGCTTCGACGTCATCGCCCGCATCCACGGCGGCGGCATCACCGGTCAGGCCGGCGCCCTGCGCCTCGGCGTGGCTCGCTCGCTCAACGCGATCGACCTCGACGCCAACCGCCCGACCCTCAAGAAGGCCGGTCTGCTGACCCGCGACGCCCGGGCGACCGAGCGCAAGAAGGCCGGTCTCAAGAAGGCCCGCAAGGCCCCGCAGTACTCGAAGCGCTGATCCGCCGCCCAGGCAGACAGCACACGACAGGGCCACGCACCGCTGCCGCGGTCCGTGGCCCTGTCGGCCGTTTTACTCCCAGCACACCGCACTGAAGGGGGAGCGCGTGGCGCGCATCTTTGGAACCGACGGGGTCCGTGGCCTGGCCAACGACAAGCTCACCGCCGAGCTGGCGCTGGACCTGTCCGTCTCCGCGGCCCACGTCCTGGCCGAGCGAGGCACCTTCGCCGGGCACCGGCCGCTGGCCGTGGTCGGGCGGGACACCCGGATCTCCGGGCAGTTCCTCGAGGCCGCCGTCGTGGCCGGGCTGGCCTCGGCCGGCGTCGACGTGCTGCTCCTCGGCGAGCTGCCGACGCCCGGCGTGGCGCACCTGACCGCGGCGCTCGGCGCCGACCTCGGCGTGATGCTGTCGGCGTCGCACAACGCGATGCCCGACAACGGGATCAAGTTCCTGGCCCGCGGCGGCGTCAAGCTCGACGACGCGATCGAGGACGCCATCGAGGCGCGCCTCGAGGAGCCGTGGGACCGCCCCACCGGCGCGGACGTCGGCCGGGTCACCCCGCACCCCACCGCCGTCGACGAGTACGCCGCCCACCTGGTCGCGACCGTGGGCGACCTCGCGCCCGCGGCGGGCACCGGGGGGCGCCCGCTCAAGGTCGTCCTCGACTGCGCCCACGGGGCGGCGTCCGTGGTCGGGCCGAAGGCGCTGCGCGACGCGGGCGTCGAGGTGGTCGCGATCTGTGCGGAGCCCGACGGCCTCAACATCAACGACGGCTGCGGATCGACCCACCTCGAGGTGCTGCAGGCGGCGGTGCGCGAGCACGGGGCCGACGTCGGCTTCGCGCTCGACGGCGACGCCGACCGCTGCCTCGCCGTCGACGCGGCCGGCCAGGTCGTCGACGGCGACCAGATCCTCGCCGTCCTGGCGCTCTCGCTGCGCGAGCAGGGCCGGCTCACCGACGACACCGTCGTCGCGACCGTGATGTCGAACCTCGGCTTCGTCCAGGCGCTCACCGCGGCCGGCGTGACCGTGCGGCAGACCGCCGTGGGCGACCGCTACGTGCTCGAGGACATGAAGGCCGGCGGCTACGTGCTCGGCGGCGAGCAGTCCGGGCACGTGATCATGAGCGAGTACGCCACCACCGGCGACGGCCTGCTCACCGCGCTGCAGGTGCTGCACCGGATGGTCGCGACGGGCAGGTCGATCGCCGACCTCGCCGGCGTGATGACGCGCCTGCCCCAGGTGCTCGTCAACGTCGCCGGCGTCGACCGTGCCCGCACCGACGACGCGGCCCTGCTCGCGGCCGTCGCGGCGGCCGAGGAGGAGCTCGGCGACACCGGGCGGATCCTGCTGCGGCCCTCCGGCACCGAGCCGCTGGTGCGCGTGATGGTCGAGGCGCCGACCGCCGAGCAGGCCCACGACGTGGCGCACGGCCTCGCCGACGTCGTCCGGGAGCGCCTCGCGATCTGAGCCCGGAGCCGACCTGACAGGGTGGGGCCATGACAGTCCCCCCACTGGTCATCGACGGACTCACCAAGCAATTCGGCGCCGTGAAGGCGGTGGACGACCTCGCCTTCACGGTCCGCCCGGGCGCCGTCACCGGATTCCTCGGGCCCAACGGCGCCGGCAAGACGACGACGCTGCGGATGCTGCTCGGGCTCACCCGGCCCACCGCGGGCCGGGCCCTGGTCGGCGACCGGCCCTACACGTCGTACGAGCGGCCGGGCACGGTCGTGGGCGCGGCGCTCGAGGCGTCGAGCTTCCACCCCGGCCGCACCGGGCTCGGGCACCTCGAGGTGTTCGCACCCCAGGTGGGGGTCTCGAAGCAGCGCTGCCGCCAGGTGCTCGAGGCGGTCGGGCTCGACCACGCGGCCAAGCAGCGCGTGGGCAAGTACTCGCTCGGCATGCGCCAGCGGCTCGGTCTGGCGACGGCGCTGCTCGCCGACCCGCCCGTCATCGTGCTCGACGAGCCGACCAACGGGCTCGACCCCGAGGGCATCGTGTGGATCCGCCGGCTGCTGCGCCAGTTCGCGGCGGAGGGCCGCACCGTCCTCGTCTCCAGCCACCTCCTGCGCGAGGTCGAGGCGAGCGTGGACGACGTCGTGGTCATCGCGCAGGGGCGGCTCCGGCACGCCTCGACGCTCGCCGAGCTGCGCACCCGCGCCACCCCCGCGGCGTACGTCGAGACGCCGCGGCCCGACGCCCTGGCGACCCTCGCCGCCGACCGCGGCTGGACCGTCCAGCCCGACGGCGACGGCACCCTCGTCGACGGCGCGAACGCGGCCGAGGTGGGCGCCGCCGCGCACGCGGCCGGACTGGAGCTGCACGAGCTCGTCCGCCGCGACGTCGACCTGGAGGCGCTCTTCTTCGAGCTGACCCGGCCGGAGGAGGCCCGATGAGGGCCGCACTGGTCGCGGAGTACCGCAAGCTGCTCACCACGCGGCTGTGGTGGCTGCTGCTGATCGTGATGGTCGGCTACCTGGTCTTCATCGCCGCTGTGGTGTCGACGACGTTCGTGTTCGTGCCCGACGGCCAGGAGCCGCCGCTGGCCGGCGAGGCCGCGGCACGGTCGGTCTACTCGGTCGTCAACGGCGTCGGCTACGTCTTCCCGCTCATCATCGGCAGCCTGGCGATGACCACGGAGTTCCGGCACAAGACGATCACCCAGAGCCTGCTCGTCGAGCCGGACCGGACCCGCTTCCTGGTCGCCAAGGTCCTCTCGGTGGTGCCGGTCGGTCTGGTGGCCGGCCTGGTCGGCGTCCTCGCCACGGTGGCCGGCGGCGCCCCGCTGCTGCAGATCAAGGGCGACGGCGCGATGCTCGGTCGCAGCGACGTGCTGGTCGGCCTGCTGTTCAGCGTCGTCGCGATCGCGCTCTGGGCGGTGATCGGCGTCGCCGTCGGCTCGGTGCTCTCGAACCAGGTGGCCGCGATCGTCGTCATCCTGGCGTTCACGCAGTTCGTCGAGCCGCTGGCCCGCGTGGTGCTGAGCCAGGTCGACGCGCTGGCCGGCGTGGCGGCGTACCTGCCCGGGGGAGCGGCGGACTCGCTCATCGGCGCCTCCTTCCTCGGCGCCACCGGTGACGTCGACCTGCTCCCGCGCTGGGCGGCGGTCCTCGTGCTCCTGGCGTACGTCGTCGTGCTCGGCGTGATCGGCCGGCTCACCACCCTGCGTCGCGACATCGGCTGAACCCAGGACGCCGGTCGCCGCTCGGCCTAGGCTGAACCCGGGTCTCGGGCGACGACCGGGGGGTGTCATGTCGAGACGACGACGGGCCGGCGGTGTGCTGGTCCTGGTGGTACTGGGCCTGGTGGTGCCGGTGCTGGCTGTGCTCGGGGCTGCCGCTCCGGCGCGCGCCGCCACGGTGACCGGCTGCACCGGAGCACTGGGGACGAACGATGTCCGCTTCACCTGGATCGGCGGGAGCGGCTCGTGGACCGACCCGAGCCACTGGCAGCGCACCGGCGCGAACGTGGGCCACGACGTGCCGACGTACTACGGCGCCGTACCCGGCACTGACGACAGCGCGCGCGGCTTCGTCTGTGTGCAGCCGAGCAGCCACGCCACGATCACGCTCGACAGCAGTGCCCACGTGCACGTCCAGGCGCTCGAGGTCGCCAACGCCACGCTCGACGCGACCGGCGCGCGGATCATGGTCTACGGACCCGCCGCCAGCCGGACCTCCACCATCCACGACACGGCGACGCTGATCCTGCGGGAGAGCACACTCGGCGGACCAGGCGAGATCGACCTCGACGGGACCGTCGTGTGGGGAGAGTCGGGGACGGGGGCGGCCACGCTCGACAACGACTACTGCGCCGACTTTCCCGTCGGCCAGCAGGTGGCTGCCTGCGCCGGCATCGCCACGACCGGCGTGCTGCGCGTGCGCGACGGCGGCTCGCTCGAGGTGCATGGACGGGGCGTGAACCTCTCCGACGGCTACCGGCTCGAGGCGGCCTCCGGTGGCCGGATCCGGGTCGACGGCGGCACCGGCTACGTCGCCGCCGACCGGGACACCGCGATCTCCGTCGAAGCAGGCGGGACGCTCGAGTTGAAGGGCGACGGCAGCGTCTTCGAGGGCATGGCCAATGCCCGACCGGACGGTGAGCTCGCGCACCTCACCAATGCCGGAACGGTGACCAAGTCGGCCGGGAGCGGGCGCAGCTCGCTCAACGTCCGGTACGACGGCACCGGCCGGATCGAGGTGCTCTCCGGCGGGCTCAGCGTCGCGGGCGGCGCCGCGGTCGGCGCGACCGGGACCGTCGTGGGCGGGGCCCGGCTCGGCACCGGCAGCTGCGGGACGGCGGGCGCCGCGGGTGACGCGAGTCGCCCCTGCGACCCGGCGACGAGCGCGGACGACCCGCTGTACGCCGTCTACCGCCCCGATCGGACCGCGGCCGGCGTGGCCGTCGTCGAGGGAACGACGACCGACGCCGCGAGCGGCGACCTCCAGCCGGCGGTCGACGTCACCGCGCCGGTGAGCCCGGGCTCGCTCTCCTTCGCCTTCCACGACGATGCCCTGCCCGCCGTGCCGCAGCTCGCGCTCTTCCGCCGCCGGCCGGGTCTGGCCTCCGAGCGGATCCCGCTCTGCCGCAGGGGTGGCGCGATCCCCGCCAAGGTGACCGCCTGCGTGACCGGGCGGTTCGTGGTGAGCGACGAGGTCCGGTTCCGGGTCAACGCGGCCGACCCGGGCGGCCGGTGGACGCTGCGGCCCTCGGGTGTCGACTTCGTGCGGCTCGTCGACCCGCTCGTGGGCAGCCGGAGCGGCTGCCTGGTCATGCACCCGTCGTACCCGAACGTCTCGACCCAGCCGGTCCGGATGGCGCGGGCGGGCCGGTTGCGCGTGTGGTTCTCGACGGTGGAGAACACCCAGGCCACCGGCACGCTGGTGCACGACCGCACCGCGCAGGCCGGGATCAACCAGGTGCCGATCAGGTTCAGCCGCAACGGCTGGGTGGCGGCGCAGGCCCGAGGCGCCGACGGGACCGACGAGTCGTCCGGCGCCTTCCGGGTCGTCGCCACGCCGACGGTCACCTTCGCCCAGCGCAGCAAGGCGGCGCTGGCCGGCCGCCGGCTGCTGCTCGCCGGCCGCGTCGTGCCCGGCGGCAAGCGCGTCGTCGACCTGTACGCCGTGCGCGTGGCGGGCCGCAGCGGCCTGCTGCGCCGCGCGAACGTCCGGGTCCGCACCGACCGCAAGGGCCGGTTCACCGTCGCCTACAAGCCGCCGCGGGCCGGTCGCTACGTCCTGGCCGTCCAGGTCCAGGGCAAGGACGGGCTGACCACGGCGATGTCGCGCCGGGCGGTCCGGGTGCGGGTCAAGGCCCCGCCGCCGCGGCCGCCGGCCCCGGCCGTGGTCCGCGACGTGCGGCCGGCCGAGCAGACGACCACCGCGCCGACCGGGCCCACGGTCGACCCGCTCGACGTGCTGGGCGCCTTCTACCCCGGGCGCGCGGCCACGTGCGCGTTCCAGGTGCGGTACTGAGGGAGCGGCCGTGACCCCGGGACCGACGCCGACGCCGCGCGAGGTGATCGACGACCGCTACGAGCTGCTGGAGATCGTCGGCAGCGGCGGCATGGGCGTCGTCCACCGCGCGCGGGACCGGGTGCTCGACCGGATCGTGGCGGTGAAGGTGATCCGCCAGGAGCTGGTGGACGCCGAGTTCGTGCGCCGGTTCGAGCGCGAGGCCGCGATCCTGGCGCGGGTCCGGTCGCCGTCCGTCGTGGTGATCTTCGACTACGGCCGCAGCGACGGCCGGTTCTACCTCGTCACCGACTTCCTCGGCGACGGCGACCTGGCCGGCTGGCTGGAGCGGCACGGCACGATGCCGCCCGCGGTCGCCGTCCCGCTGGTCGCGGCGCTCGCCGAGGGGCTGGCCGACGCGCACGCGCTCGGCGTGATCCACCGCGACGTGAAGCCGGCCAACGTGCTGCTGTGGCGCCGCGGCGAGGAGCTGCGGCCGGTGCTCGCCGACTTCGGGATCGCGGTCGCCGCGGACCTCAGCCTCACCCAGACCGGCGCCGTGCCCGGCAGCCCGCCGTTCATGGCGCCCGAGCGGCACCTGGGCGAGCCGGCGACGGAGGCCACGGACATCTACGCGATGGGCTGCCTGCTCTACAACCTGCTCGCCGGGCGGGCGCCCTACGAGGGGACGAGCTTCCAGGCCGCGCACGCGCACATCAACGAGCCGGTCCCGGCGCTGCCCGCAACGGTGCCGGGAGCGGAGGCGCTCGACGAGGTGGTCGCCCGGTGCCTGGCCAAGCGGCCCGATGACCGCTACGCGAGCGCTGCCGAGCTGGCCGCCGTGCTGCGCGCGTGGACGCCGCCGCGGCCCGCGGACACCGTGATCCGGCCCCCCGCCCCGCCACCGCCACCACCGCCGCCACCGCCGTCGCGGGGCGGGCGCCGGCGGGTGCCGGTGCTCCTCGCTGCCGGGGTGCTCGTCGCCGCGGCCCTCGCGGCCGGGGCCTGGTGGGTCACCCGCGACGACGCCCCGCCGCCGGCCGCGGACGCCGGCGCGACCGCGCCGGCCGCCCCGGCCGCGGTCGAGGCGAGCGTCGTGGCCCGGGACCGGGCCGTGGCGGTCACGGTCGACCTGCCGCCCGACGAGGGGGACGTGCGGACCGTCGTCCAGCGCCAGGACGACGCCGGGCAGTGGCGCCAGGTCGAGCCGGCGTTCGCGATCGACGTGCCGGTGGGGGGAGCGGAGGGCTGTGCTCGGCTCCGGCTGGTCGCGGTGGCGGGCGAGCGCCGTACCGACGGACCGGAGCGGGAGGTCTGCGGCACGGCCAAGCCACGCTCGGTCGAGCTGGTCCCGGTGCCGTCGGCGACCTGCGACGCCACGGACCTGGTCGAGGCGCAGACCGGCCAGCGGGTGCCCGCGCCGTGCGACTGGTTCGACCTCCAGCTGCGCGGCTTCGCGACGGACCAGACCCTGGCGGTGCAGTGGGAGCTGCCGGGCAACCCCAAGGTGGCGCGGCACTCCGTGGTCGCCGGCGCCGACGGCACCGCGTCGGTCTCCGAGCTCCGGATCACCGCCGACAGCCCGTACCGCTCGCTGTGCCCCGAGCTGCGCTGTCCCGGCGGCGTCCCGGTGCTGCGCGCGGCCGAGACGCTCGTCGTCACGGTGCTCGCCGATCACGGGCGGACCCGGCTGGTGCGGGAGCGGTTCGCGCTCGACGACTACCGCTGACGCGGCCGACGTCCCCTCCCGGGCGGGGGACGTCGGCCGCGTGGGTCGGTGGGTCAGGTGGGGGCGGGGACTACCGCTTCCAGACGACCGGCTTGCCGTCGAACGAGGCGTAGGGGCCGTCGTTGGGGGCGTAGCGGGCGCCGCTGACCTCGGAGGACTCCTGCGCCAGGTAGGGCACGCAGGTCGTGAAGGTGGCGCCGTCGGAGAAGCCGCTCGGGAACGACTCGCCGTCGCACGGCGCGTAGGTGCCGATGATGGAGATGTTCTGGGCCTCGCTGCCGTCGGGCAGCGTGCCCTCGATCGACTCGTTGATCGAGTAGCTCGACAGGTCCGCGCTGCCGGAGACGCCCTTGACGTCGAGCATGATGTAGTACGGCACGAAGCCCTTGGCCTTGTCGCCCAGGTTCAGCGGCTCCAGGTCGGCGGGGGAGCCCTGGGTGATGCCGGTGACGGTCACCTGGACGGTGCCGGTGGCGTCGCCCGACGAGAACGGGACGACGGCCGGCTCGCCGAACGCGAGCTCGGTGCCCGGCGCGGTCTCGTCGCCGGTGGTCGCGGCGCCGGTCTCGGTCGACTCGGTGGTCGCGGTGCTGGCGTCGGTGCTGGCCTCGGTCGCCTCCGTCGTCGCCTCGGGGGTCGGGTCGCTGCCCTTGCTGTCGGGCTCGTCGTCGCCGCACGCGGAGAGCGCGAGGGTCGACGTGGCGAGCAGGGCGGTGAGCACGGTCAGCTTCTTGCGCGTGTTCATGCTCTGAGTACTTGCCCCGAAAGGGGGTCGGAAACCCGCGGAATCCGCGCGATCCGGCCGTTCTGCCTCAGATCTTGCGCAACCTGACGTAGCGCACCGAGTGGTCGGCCGCCTTGCGCAGCACCAGCGTCGCCCGGGACCGGGTGGGCAGCACGTTCTGGGCGAGGTTGGGGCCGTTGATGGCGTCCCAGATCCGGCGCGCCTCGTCGACGGCCTCGTCGTGGGTCAGCGACGCGTACTTCGCGAAGTACGACGACGGGTCGCGGAAGGCGGTCTCGCGCAGCTTGAGGAAGCGGTCGACGTACCAGTCGCGGATGTGGTTGGTGTTGGCGTCGACGAAGATCGAGAAGTCGAAGAAGTCCGACAGCCCCAGGCCGGTCTTGCCGTCCCCGCGGACCCGGGCGGGCTGCAGGACGTTGAGCCCCTCGACGATGACGATGTCGGGGCGCTTGACGACGATCTTCTCGTCGGGCACCACGTCGTACACGAGGTGCGAGTAGACCGGCGCCTCGACCTCGTCGATGCCCGACTTGATGTCGATCACGAACTTCAGCAGCTTGCGCCGGTCGTACGACTCGGGGAAGCCCTTGCGCTGCAGCAGCCCCCGCGCCTCGAGCTCGGCGTTGGGGTAGAGGAAGCCGTCGGTGGTGACGAGCGCGACGTTGGGGTGCTCGGGCCAGCGCGCCAGCATCTGCTGGAGCACGCGAGCGGCGGTCGACTTGCCGACGGCGACCGAGCCGGCCAGGCCGATCACGAACGGGGTGCGCGGCGGCGTCCGTCCGTGCAGGAACTCCTCCTGCGCGTGGTGCAGCTCGGTCGCCGCGCTCACCCGCATCGACAGCAGCCGCGAGAGCGGCAGGTAGACGTCGCGGATCTCGCGCAGGTCGAGCGAGTCGCCGATGCCCCGGAGCCGGTGCACCTCGTCCTTGGTGAGCGGGCTCTCGGTCTCGGAGGCCAGCAGCGCCCAGGTCGCCCGGTCGAGCTCGACGTACGGCGATGCCTCCCGCGGCGCCTCCTCGCCGTGGTGCGGCTCCGCCGTGCTCGCGCCCGTCGTCATGGCGCCGATCATTCCAGCCGGGTCGGGCGCGGCCTCCGGTGCGTCCTCGATCCGGACGTCGCGGGGGAGCGCGGCGGGCCGGCGCGTCGGGCGCCACACCGCTGCCGAGGCGGGGAAGCGGGGCCGCAGCGCCTAGACTGGCCGATCATGTGCGGCATCGTCGGATACATCGGGCCCCGGTCGGCCCAGGACACCGTCATCGACGGTCTCCGCAGGCTCGAGTACCGCGGCTACGACTCCGCCGGCGTCGCCGTCGTGAGCGACGGCGTCCTGAGCACCGAGAAGCGGGCCGGCAAGCTGGCCAACCTCGAGAAGGTGCTCGACGAGACGCCCATGCCGCGGGCGCAGATCGGCATCGGGCACACCCGCTGGGCCACCCACGGGCCGCCCAACGACGTCAACGCGCACCCGCACACCGGTGAGGCCCGCCGGGTGGCGCTGGTGCACAACGGCATCATCGAGAACTTCCTCGAGCTGCGCGCGCGGCTCGAGGCCGACGACCACGAGCTGGTCTCCGAGACCGACACCGAGATCGTGGCGCGCCTGCTCGAGCTGCAGGTCCGGTCGGGCATCGACCTGGTCACCGCGATGCAGCGGGTGTGCCAGCAGCTCGAGGGTGCGTTCACGCTCGTCGCCATCGACGGCGAGGACCCCGACACGGTCGTCGCCGCGCGCCGCAACTCGCCGCTGGTCGTCGGCCTGGGCGAGGGCGAGAACTTCCTCGGCTCCGACGTCGCCGCGTTCATCGAGTTCACCCGCGAGGCGCTCGAGCTGGGCCAGGACCAGATCGTCGTGATGACCCGCGACCGGGTCGACGTCACCGACTTCCACGGTCGGCCGGTCGAGGCCAAGCGCTTCCACGTCGACTGGGACCTCTCGTCGGCCGAGAAGGACGGCCACGACTGGTTCATGCGCAAGGAGATCTTCGAGCAGCCGCGCGCGGTCGCCGACTCCCTGCTCGGCCGGCGCGACGCGAGCGGTCGGCTGCAGCTCGACGAGATGCGCCTGGCCGACGAGGAGCTGCGCGACATCGACAAGATCATCATCATCGCCTGCGGCACGTCCTTCTACGCGGGCATGGTCGCCAAGTACGCCATCGAGCACTGGACCCGGACGCCGGTCGAGGTCGAGCTCGCCTCCGAGTTCCGCTACCGCGACCCGATCATCGACGCGACCACGCTGATCGTCGCGATCAGCCAGTCCGGCGAGACCGCCGACACGCTCCAGGCGATCCGGCACGCGCGCTCCCAGCGCGCCAAGGTGCTCGCGATCTGCAACACCAACGGCTCCTCGATCCCGCGCGAGTCCGACGCGGTGATCTACACCCACGCCGGCCCCGAGATCGGCGTCGCCTCGACCAAGGGCTTCCTGACCCAGCTCGTCGCCTGCTACCTGCTCGCGCTCTACATCGCGCAGGTCAAGGGCACCCGCTTCGGCGACGAGATCGACGAGATCATGGAGCACCTCGAGGCCATGCCCGGCCACATCGAGACCGTGCTCTCCGGTGCCGACGCCGTCTACTCGCTCGCCGCCGACCACGCGTCGTCCCGCTCGGTGCTCTTCCTGGGCCGCCACGCGGGCTACCCGGTGGCGCTCGAGGGGGCGCTCAAGCTCAAGGAGCTCGCCTACCTCCACGCCGAGGGCTTCGCCGCCGGCGAGCTCAAGCACGGCCCGATCGCGCTCGTCGAGGACGGCCTGCCGGTGCTGTGCGTGGTGCCGCCCAAGGGCCGCGACCAGCTGCACGGCAAGATGCTCAGCGGCATCCAGGAGGTCCGCGCGCGCGGTGCCCGGACCATCTGCCTGGCCGAGGAGGGCGACACCTCCATCGAGCCCTACGCCGACGAGCTGATCCGGCTGCCCAAGGTGCCCGTGCTGCTCCAGCCGCTCGTCGCGATCGTCCCGCTGCAGCTGTTCGCCTGCGAGCTCGCGACCGTGCTCGGTCACGACGTCGACCAGCCGCGCAACCTCGCCAAGTCCGTCACCGTCGAGTAACCCGATGCCGGTGGTGGGCGTCGGCATCGACGTGTGCGAGATCGCCCGGTTCGAGGAGTCGTGCCGTCGTACGCCGGCGCTGGTCGACAAGCTCTTCACCGAGGCCGAGCGCACGCTGCACGTCCGCTCGCTCGCGGCCCGCTTCGCGGCCAAGGAGGCGCTCGCCAAGGCGCTCGGCGCCCCGCGCGGGATGTCCTGGCACGACGCCGAGGTGGTCTCCGAGGACAGCGGCCGCCCGCGCTTCGTGCTGCGCGGCACCGTGCTCGCCGAGGCCGACGCGCAGGGCGTGCGCTCGGTCCACCTGTCCCTGACCCACGACGGCGGCATCGCCTCCGCCGTGGTCGTCCTGGAGTCCTGATGCTCCGCGCCCACACAGTCGAGCAGGTCCGCACGGCCGAGGCCGCGCTGCTGGCCCGGCTGCCCGAGGGCGCGCTCATGCAGCGCGCCGCGGCCGGCCTGGCCTATGCCGTGCTCGACCTGCTCGGCGGCGGCTACGGCCGCCGGGTGCTGCTCCTCGTCGGCTCCGGCGACAACGGCGGCGACGCTCTCCACGCGGGAGCCGTGCTCGCCCGGCGCGGCGTCCAGGTCGAGGCCTGGCTGCTGTCGTCGTCGGCGCACGAGGGCGGCGTCGCCGCGCTCCGCGGTGCCGGTGGCCGGATCGGCACCCCGGGCCCCACGGGCCGCCTCGACGTGGTGGTCGACGGGATCGTCGGCATCGGTGGGCGGCCCGGGCTGCGGCCCGACGCGGTCGCGGCGCTCGCCCACGTGGCCGGCGTCCCGGTGGTCGCCGTCGACACGCCGTCGGGCGTCGACGTCGACACCGGCGAGATCAGCGGCTCCCACGTCACCGCCGACCTGACGGTCACCTTCGGCACCCACAAGGTCTGCCACCTGGTCGACCCGGCGGCCCAGGCGTGCGGCGCGCTCCAGCTGGTCGACATCGGGCTCGACCTCCCCGAGGCACCCGTCGAGGCGCTCCAGGCCGCCGACGTCGCGGCCCTGCTGCCGCGCCCGGCCGCCGACGCCCACAAGTACACCCGCGGCGTCGTCGGCGTCCGCTCCGGCTCCGCCGCCTACCCGGGTGCCGCCCTGCTCAGCGTGGCCGGCGCGGCCTGCGGCCTGGCCGGCATGGTCCGCTACGACGGCGACCCGGCCGCCCTCGACCTGGTCCGGGCCGCGCACCCCGAGGTCGTGGGTCCCGGCCGGGTGCAGGCCTGGGTGGTCGGCTCGGGCAGCGACGACGGCGCCGAGGACGCGCTGCGCGCCGCGGTCGCCGACGGCGTCCCGATCGTGGTCGACGCCGACGCGCTCGCCTTCGCCCGGCTGACCCGGGGCCGTCCCGCGGTGCTGACCCCGCATGCCGGCGAGCTGGCCCGGCTGCTCGGTGTCGAGCGCGCCGACGTCGAGGCCCGCTGGCTCGAGCACGCCCGCCGGGCCGCGCGCGAGCACGACGCGGTCGTCCTGCTCAAGGGCCGGCACACCGTCGTCGCCCGTCCCGACGGCCGGGCCCGGGTGACCACGACCGGCACCCCCTGGCTGGCCACGGCCGGCGCGGGCGACGTCCTCGGCGGCCTCGTCGGCGCGCTGCTCGCAACCGGCCTGGACCCCTTCGACGCGGCCTCCGTGGGCTCCTGGCTGCACGGGGCCGCAGCCACGCTGGCGGCCCAGGACGGACCCATCGTGGCCTCCGACGTGGCCGCGGCGCTCCCGGACCTGCTCGCCACCCTGACCACCCGGTGATGGGACGATAGGCAGATGACCCAGCCCCTCGGCCCCGCCGAGATCGTCGTCGACCTGGCCGCGGTCCGGGCCAACGCGCGGCTGCTGCGCGCGACCGCGGGCGTCCCGCTCATCGCCGTGGTCAAGGCCGACGGCTACGGCCACGGCATGGTGGCCTGCGCCCGCGCCGCGCAAGAGGGCGGTGCCGAGTGGCTCGCCGCCGCCACCGTCGAAGAGGCGCTTGCGCTGCGCGCGGCCGGCGTCGAGGGCCGCGTGCTCTGCTGGATCATCGGGCCCGCGACCGACCTGGCGGCCGCGGTCGCCGCCGACCTCGACGTGACCGCGTCCAGCGCCGCCCACCTCGACGCGCTCGCCGCGGCGGCCGCGACGGCGGGCCGGCCCGCGCGGGTGCAGCTGAAGGTCGACACCGGGCTGTCGCGCAGCGGCGCCCCCCGCGCCGCCTGGGCCGAGCTCTTCGCCCGGGCCCGCGAGGGCGAGCAGGCCGGCTCCTGGACGATCACCGGCCTCTGGTCGCACTTCGCCTGCGCCGACGAGCCGGACCACCCGGCCAACGACAGCCAGGAGCAGGCCTTCCACGACGCGCTCGCGCTCGCCGGCGAGCACGGGCTGCGCCCCGAGCTGCGCCACCTGGCCAACTCGGCCGCGGCGATCCTGCGGCCGTCGTCCCGCTTCGACGCCGTGCGCTGCGGCATCGCGCTCTACGGGCTCGACCCGGCGCCCGGCGAGGCCACCGACATCGGCCTCGTCCCGGCGATGACCGTCCGCGCCCCGCTGCTCATGGTCAAGGACCTCGCCCCCGGCGACGCCGTCTCCTACGGCCAGCACTGGGTCGCCGAGCACCCGACGACCGTCGGCCTCGTCCCGGTCGGCTACGGCGAGGGGCTCCCGCGCCACGCCTCGCGGCCCGACGCGCCCGACGCTGCCGCGGCCGTCGGCATCGAGGGCAAGCGCCGTCCGATCCGGGGCACCGTGTGCATGGACCAGGTCGTCGTCGACCTCGGTGGCGACCGCCCGCCGGTCGGCAGCGAGGTGATCCTGTTCGGGCCGCCCTCCGCGGGCGGGCCCACCGCCCAGGACTGGGCCGAGGCGTGCGGCACCATCAACTACGAGATCGTCACCAGGATCGGGGGCCGGATGACCCGCAGGTACGTCGGCCAGGCCACCGGGGACGCCTCATGAGCCGCCGCAGCCGGATCCTCGGCTCGGTCGCGGGCGCCCTCGGCGTCGCCGCGGCCGGTGGCGCCGCGCTCGGCATCGCCCGCCAGCAGCGGGCGATCAGCCGCCGGGCCGGCGACGACATTCCCTTCGGCTCCCTGCACTCGCCCCCCATCACCGTCGTCGCCGACGACGGCGTGCCGCTCCACGTCGAGGTCGACGAGGTCGACCCGCCCCCGCCGGGCGGTGCCGTCGAGCGGCTGCTGCGCCGCGGGACGAGCCCGTCGCCGGTCACTGTCGTCTTCGTCCACGGCTACTGCCTCAACCTCGACTGCTGGCACTTCCAGCGGGCGGCCTACCGCGGCCTGGTCCGCGCGGTCTACTACGACCAGCGCTCCCACGGCCGCTCCGGGCGCTCCGACCGGGCCCACGCGACCATCGACCAGCTCGGCCGCGACCTGCAGCGCGTGCTCGACGAGGTCGTCCCCGACGGACCGGTCGTGCTCGTCGGCCACTCGATGGGCGGCATGTCGATCGTCGCGCTCGCCGAGCAGCTGCCCGAGCTGATCGGCGACCGGATCATCGGCGTCGGGCTCATCTCGACGACGGCCGGCGGGCTCGACCCGAGCCGGGTGCTGCTGCCGATGGTGCCGGCCCGGCTCGCCGGCCCCTTCACCCGGGGCGCGGTCCGCACGCTGCACCTCGGCCACCACGCCATCGACGGCGTACGACGGGCGGGCGGCGCCGTCGCGACGGTCGCCACCGACCGCTTCGCCTTCGGCGAGGAGGTGCCGCGCGGCTACGTCGAGTTCGTCGACAGGATGCTCGCCGCGACGCCCTTCGAGGTCGTCGCCGACTTCTTCCCGAACTTCGCCGGCCTCGACAAGTTCGACTTCGTCGAGCTGCTCGGCCAGGTGCCGACGTCGGTCATCTGCGGCACCGCCGACAAGCTGACCTCGATCGGCCACTCCCGCAAGCTGCACTCGCGCATCCCCGGCTCCCGCCTCCTCGAGTGCGAGGGCGCCGGGCACATGGTCATCATGGAGCGCCACGAGCTGGTCAACGCCGAGCTCGACCAGCTCATCACCGCCGCCACCGCGAGGGCAGCGGCCCGGTGACCGTCGAGACCACGCGCGTCGGCCCCGAGGCCGCCGCCGACGTCCTGGCCGTCGTCCGGGCCGCGTTCGCCGCGCGCCCGGTGCTCGACCCGCCCACCGAGGCGCTCGCCGAGGACGAGGCGTCGATCGCCGCGATGCTCGCGCCCGGCGGCGGGCTGCTGATCCGCGCCGACGGCAAGCCGGTCGGTGCGGTCGTGCTCGACCCGGTCGGCGACGCGGTCTACCTGCGCCGGTTCGGCATCGACCCGGCCGCCCAGGGGCGTGGGTTCGCCCGGGCCCTGGTCCGGGCCGGGCTCCGCGCCGCCGGGACGATGGGCGCGACCAGGGTGGTCATCCTGGCCCGCGAGGAGCTCCCGCGCACCGTGGGCTTCTGGCGCGACATGGGCTTCGTGCAGACGGCCCGGCATGCGCCGTACGTCGAGATGGCGCGGCCGGTGCCGGTCACGGTCGACGTCCCGAGCGCCGAGGCGATGCGCGACCTGGGCCACCGGGTGGCCGGTCACCTGCGCGCGGGCGACGTGCTCGTCCTGAGTGGCGAGCTCGGTGCCGGCAAGACCACCTTCACGCAGGGTCTCGGCGCAGGACTGGGCGTGCGCGGCGGCATCACGTCGCCGACGTTCGTCATCGCCCGGGTGCACCCCTCGCTGGCCGACGGCCCGGCGCTCGTCCACGTCGACGCCTACCGCCTCGGCGGGCAGGCCGAGCTCGACGACCTCGACCTCGACACCGACCTCGACGCGGCGGTGACCGTCGTCGAGTGGGGGACCGGCGTGGCCGAGAGCCTGTCCGACGACCGGCTCGAGATCCGGATCGCGCGCGCCACCGCGCGCACCGACGTCGACCCCGAGGCCGACCCCCGCGTCGTCGAGCTCGACCCGGTCGGCCTGCGCTGGCTCGCGACCGCGCTTCCCGACCTGGGACCTTAGGCCCGCTGATCGAGGACCGGTCCCGCACGCCGTAGTCCCCACGGACCCGGTCGAGTCCGACCGCGTACCCGTGTCGTCAGGAAGTGCTTCCTTCCTAGTCTCCAGAGCGAGGGTTCAACTTTCTGGAGGGGAAGTTCCATGGGGGGACTGAAGGCCGTGCTGACGGCCCTGATCTGCATGGGCGCGCTGGCCGCGCCCGTCACCGCCGAGACGGCGAGTGCCGCGCCGGAGCGCGCGGAGCGCCCGGTGCTGACGAAGCCGGTGGCGCGCAGCTCCACCGTCGTCTTCTCGGGCCGCACCCGCGCCCGGGCCGTCGTCCGGCTGCAGGAGCGCCGGCACGCGAGCTGGGCAACGGTCGCCCAGCGCCGGGCGACCAAGAAGGGCGCGTTCAAGATCGTGGTGGCGCGGCCGGCAACCGCACGGACCTACCGGGTCAAGGCGGCCGGCCGGGTGAGCCAGAAGCGCCAGGTGACGCCCGTCGTGGCGCCTGCCGCTCCCGCCGCTCCGGCGCCGGTCGACACCTGCGGCAGCCGCCCGAAGCGCGCTGAGGGCGGCTACTACGCCTGCAGCTTCTACGACGACTTCGACGGCGACACGCTCGACCGCAGCAAGTGGATGGTCCAGCAGACCGCGTTCAGCGGCATGTACGGCGGCAGCAAGGGCTGCTACGTCGACAACGACCGCACCGTCCAGGTCCGCGGCGGACTGCTCCGGCTGACGTCCACGATCCTGCCCACCGAGTTCCTCTGCCGCAGCCCCTACGGCTCGTTCACGACCAACGCCGAGGTCTCGACCGTCGCCACCCGCTCGAAGTTCACCCAGACGTACGGCCGCTTCGAGGCTCGGCTCAAGCTGCCCGCCGAGTCGGGGATCCCCGGCTCGCACTCGGCCTTCTGGCTCTACCCGCAGGACCAGGCCTACGGACGCTGGCCCGGCTCGGGCGAGGTCGACATCGCCGAGTGGTTCAGCGGGCTGCCGGCCAACGTCTACCCGTCGGTGCACTACGCGGGCGAGGACACCCGGCTCAGCTCGGGCTACAACTGCAAGATGCCGACCGCGAGCACCGCGTTCCACAACTACGCGGTCGAGTGGACGCCGAAGGTCATGCGCTTCTACTACGACGGCCGGCTCTGCTACTCGCACTCCTGGAAGCCCACCGGCATGACCGGGGCGCAGCCGTTCGACAAGCCGTTCTACATGATCCTCACCCAGGTGTGGGGGCTCGCGTGGAACACCCGCACGGCCAAGATGCCCGACACCTCGACGCTGACGGTGGACTGGGTCAAGGCCTGGTCCTGAGGGCGCGGCGGCACGCACCGACTACGCTCGGAGCGTGCTGCTCGCGTTCGACACCGCCTCCCCGACGGTCACCGTCGCCCTCCACGACGGCACGGACGTCGTCGCCGAGGCGACCGCCACCAGCAGCATGCGCCACGGTGAGCAGCTCGCTCCGCTCATCGCCCAGGTCCTCGCCGACGGCGGCGCGACGCCCGCCGACCTGACCGGCATCGCGGTGGGCGTCGGCCCCGGCCCGTTCACCGGGCTGCGGGTCGGCCTGGTCACCGCGCGCACCATGGCCCACGTGCTCGACGTCCCGGTCCACGGCGTCTGCTCGCTCGACCCGCTCGCGCTCGAGGCGGTCGAGACCGGCGCGGTCGACGGCGACTTCCTCGTCGCGACCGACGCCCGGCGCAAGGAGGTCTACCTCGCGTCGTACGACGCCGGTGCGGTGCGCCAGGACGACCCGGTCGTCGACCGGCCGGCCACCCTCGCCAGCGACCGTCCGGTCGTGGGGGAGGGCGCGACCCTCTACCCCGACGCCTTCCCGGTGGCCCGGGGACCGCAGCGGCCGAGCGCCGCCTGGCTGGCGCGCGGCGTGGTCGCCGGCCGCTTCACGGTGCTGGAGCCCGAGCCGCTCTACCTGCGTCGTCCCGACGCCGAGATCCCGCGCGCGCCCAAGGCGGTCCTCGCCGACGAGCCGTCGCCGCGGTGAACGTCCGGGTCGGCCCGGCCGGATCCGGCGACATCGACGAGATCGCCGCGCTGGAGACCGCCGCCTTCCCGCTCGACCCGTGGTCGCCGAACCTGCTCCGCGAGGCCGTCGGCGGCCTGGTGCCGACGATGGCGCTGCTCGCCGCCCGCTCTCCTGACGACGGCGTCTTCGCCGGCTACGCGGTGGTCAGCGTCGTCGACGTGGACGCCGAGCTGCAGCGGATCGCGGTCCCGCCCGCGCTGCGTCGTACCGGCGTGGCGGCGGCGCTCCTCGCCGCCACCCGCGCCCTCGCCGCCGAGCGGGGCGCGACCCGGCTGCTGCTCGAGGTGCGCGAGGACAACGTCATCGCCCGCACGTTCTACGACCGGCACGGCTTCGCCGAGCTCGGCCGGCGTCCGCGCTACTACCGGGACGGGACCACCGCGCTCGTGCTCAGCACACCCGTCACAATGGACCCATGACCCGCGACGAACCCCTGGTCCTCGGCATCGAGACCTCGTGCGACGAGACCGGTGTCGGGATCGTCCGCGGCCACACGCTCCTCGCCGACGCCGTGGCCAGCAGCGTCGAGCAGCACGCGCGGTTCGGGGGCGTCGTCCCCGAGGTGGCCAGCCGGGCGCACCTCGAGGCGATGGTGCCGACGATCCAGCGGGCCTGCGACACCGCGGGCGTCAGCCTGCGCGACGTCGACGCGATCGCGGTCACCCACGGCCCCGGCCTGGCCGGCGCGCTGCTCGTCGGCGTCGCCTCGGCCAAGGCGCTCGCGCTCTCGCTCGGCAAGCCGATCTACGGCGTCAACCACCTCGCCGCGCACGTCGCCGTCGACCAGCTCGAGCACGGCCCCCTGCCCGAGCCCTCGCTCGCGCTGCTCGTCTCGGGCGGCCACTCCAGCCTGCTCAAGGTCACCGACATCACCGGCCACGACGGCGGCGTCGACCCGCTCGGCGCCACCATCGACGACGCCGCCGGCGAGGCCTTCGACAAGGTCGCCCGGCTGCTCGGCCTGCCCTTCCCGGGTGGTCCCCACATCGACAGGGCGGCCCGCGAGGGCAACCAGGTCGCCATCGACTTCCCGCGCGGGCTCACCAGCCGGCGCGACCTCGAGCGGCACCGCTTCGACTTCTCCTTCTCGGGCCTCAAGACCGCCGTCGCGCGCTGGGTCGAGGCCCGCGAGCGCTCCGGCGAGCCGGTGCCGGTGGCCGACGTGGCGGCGTCCTTCCAGGAGGCGGTCTGCGACGTGCTCGTCCGCAAGGCGCTCGACGCCGCTGCGTCCGAGGGCATCGAGGACCTGATGATCGGCGGCGGGGTCGCGGCCAACTCGCGGCTGCGCGTGCTCGCCGAGGAGCGTGCGAGCAAGCTCGGGATCCGGGTCCGGGTGCCCCGGCCGGGCCTGTGCACCGACAACGGCGCGATGGTCGCGGCGCTCGGGGCCACCATGGTCGAGCGCGGCCGGACTCCCTCGCCGCTCGACCTCCCGGCCGACTCGAGCCTCCCGGTCACCGAGGTCCTGGCAGGCTGAGGTGATGGACGCGGCGCGCGACGGCGAGGGGTACTTCCCCAAGGGGTCGGTGCTGCGCCGCGTGCAGTCGCACCGGGCCGTCGGGCAGACCTACGGGCAGCGCGCGCTCCTCATCGGCGCCACCCACCCGGTGCCCTACGTCGGCACCTCGCAGTCGACGCTCGCCAAGGAGCGCCCGTTCGAGCGCCTGGCCCGCACCGCGCTCGCCTTCGAGACGATCTTCTTCGCCCCGCGCGCCGAGGCCGACCGGCTGCTCGCCGCCGTGCACGACCTGCACACCCGGGTGCGCGGCTCGCTCGCCCAGGACGAGGGCACCTTCCCCCGCGGGACCCCCTACGACGCCTTCGACCCCGAGCTCATGCTCTGGACGATGGCGATGCTCGCCGACTCGTCGCGGGTCGCCTTCGAGACGCTCGTGCGCCCGCTCAGCGCAGGGGAGCGCGAGGGCCTGTGGGCCGACTGGGTGCGCTTCGGTGAGCTCTTCGGCATGCCCCGGTCGATCGCGCCCGCGACGGCCGGTGCGTTCGAGCAGTGGATGCGCGACTGGTACGCCTCCGGCCGGATGCACCTCACCGCCGAGGCCCGCGCCGTCGGCCGCGCCATCGCCCGCAACCTGCCGGTCCCGCTCGTCGCGCGACCCGGCGTCAGCGTGACCAACCTGCTTGTCATCGGCATGCTGCCCGCCGAGGTGCGCCGTCTCTACGGCCTGCCGTGGACGCCCGCCCACGCGCTCGCCTGGCACGGCGCCACGACGTTCGCGCGGACCTCGCGGCACGTCGTCCCCCACCGGGTGCGGTTCGGCGACAACGCCGACCTGCACAAGACGGTGATCCGCAGCGAGCGGGCCGTGCTGGCGCGGGGTGGCCGGACGATGGACCTGCCAACCTAGCGACCGGGCTTGTGCCCACGTCTATCCTCGTTCAGACAACAGCGTTGTCGAGAGGTATGCGGGCGATGGATTCGTGGAAGCCGACGCGGCGACAGGTCGTCGGAGGTGCCATGGGGCTGGCTGCGTATGCGGTCGCGAGCACCGCCACGGCCCCCGGCGCATCGGCAGCGCTGCTGCTTCCGGGCAATGACTTCGTCGCCTCCTACGAGGCGGCTTGGCAGGTGGTCGACACCACCGTCCACGACAACGAGCTCGGCCAGTTGGCCTGGGGGTCTTCGTACACGCTCCTGTCGTTGGTCCGCATGTACCAGGCAACGGGAAATGCCCTCTACCTCGACCGGTTCGTGGAGCAGGCCGATGCCGTCTGGGCTAAGACGGACGAGGCCCGCGGGGTCACTGATGGGCAGGGGCGGTCCGGGCCGGTGTGGCGGGCCGGTGGCAGCTACGCGGCTGCTGCCGCCGTCGTGGCGGACGTGAACGGCAAGGCGCTGTTCGAGATCCGGAGCCCCGACCCCGGAGCGTCGGGCGCGACGATCACTGTCGGCAGTATCACGGGCGGTTCCTTCAGCCTGACCCTGAGCCACCCTTCCTACAGCCCGAGCACAGTGACGCTGACCGGCGTCACGCTCGACCCGGCAAGTGCCAGCAGCATCGAGAACAAGGTGGCCGGCGCCTACCACCTGCCCGAGACGGGCGATCCGAACAAGAGGCTGTGGACCGTGAAGAGGCTGGGAGGCAGCGTCGACGCGGTGCCCGTCGCCGGCACAACGTCACTGGAGCAGCGCTATTCGGCGTTTTCCGGTCATACCGGTCAGATCGCCTATCCCATCGCGATGTTCGCCCGGCTGGTCCTCAGAGGGGACCTCGCCTCGGCGCAGGGTGTGCCGCTCAAGTCCGTCGCCATCGACTACCTTGCGCGCGTCCGTCGTGCGGTCGCATTCCACGATCCCGAGTGGCGATTCGCCACATTGAGCAACGGCCACGTAGGCGGCGACTATGCCTGGCCCTACGGCGCCCCCGTTCCGTTCGACGGACTTGTTCAACCGCTCAACCTCAGCCACGCGATGGGCCAACTGCTCGCCGAGCTCTACAGGATCGACCGGACGCCGGCGTTCCGCCCCCGAATTAACGCGATGGTGCGCACGTTCCGGGTGTGCGCAACCGAGGTCGGCACGGCCTGGAAGTGGCCGTACTGGCCGACCCACAGTGAGCTCTACAACGGGTATGCCGCCGTCTCCGGTCGTTCCGAGTACACCACGGCATACCCGGCCACCAGGCACATCGAGGACATCAGTCATGGCGCGATCTCGGTGGAATTTCTCGCCGCGGCCGCCCGGGCCGGCACGGAAGCCGGTGCCCTCGACACGTCCCGGCTGGTCGCGACCTACCTCAACCACGTCAAGGCCGGGACGAGCACGGCTTACCTTCGGGTCGATGGCACGACGCCGGCGACGGAATCGCAGGCTGCCCAGGCCGGTCGCTGGCTCTCGCTCGCTCAGTGGGGCTCGACGATCGTGGGGCACGTCGAGGCGGTCTACCGAGCGATGTCACTTGCGCCCGCCTCGCCGAGTCATCTCTCGGGCATCGCTTACGTGGCTTGGGCGCGCAACCAGGGCTGGCTGCGCGACTAGGGAGGCCTCAGAAGACTCAGAACGGCTCCACCAGCAGCGCCGTGCCCTCACCCGCGACCCGCGTGAGCACGATCGTCGCCTCCGCTTCCCCCTGCAGCCCGAGCCGCTTCCGCAGCGCCTCCGGGACGACGTCCACGCCGCGCTTCTTGATCGTCAGCCGGCCGATGCCGCGCTCGCGCAGTGCGGCCTTGAGCTGCTTCTCGCGGTAGGGGAGCTCCTCGACCACGCGGTAGCCCCGCACGAACGGCGACCGGAACGACGCGTCGGCGGTGACGTAGGCGATCTTCGGGTCGATCAGCGCTCCGCCCACACCGGCGGCGACCGCGGTGACCAGGCCCGCCCGGATGACTGCGCCGTCGGGCTCGTAGAGGTAGGGGCCGACCGCGCGGACGCCCACCGCGCCGGCGCCGGGGTCGTCCTCATCGGTGATCGTCGCGAGCCCCCCGGGGCCGATCACGGTGGCGCGCCGTCGCACGGTCGCGGTCCGGCCGGCCCACAGCGCCGCCTCCTTGACCTCGCCCTCGTCGCTGACCCACTCGGCCTCGACGCCGTCGGGCACCAGGGCGTGGGGGATGCCGGGGGCCACCTTCACGCACGCGTCGCGCGCCAGCAGCCCCTCGACCCACGACCACGGCGGCGTCCAGTCGTCCACCCGGAAGGTGCGTCCGGCCCCGCTGCGGCGGGCCGGGTCGGCGTACGCGAGGTCGAAGCCGCGGTGGTCGATCTCGGTGGCGTCGGCGACCTGGACGGCGCCGGCCAGGCCGAGTGCCGCGAGGTTGGCCTCGGCCACGGCCACCCGCACGGGGTCGAGGTCGACGCCCGCGCAGATGATCCCGGCCTGCGCCGCGGCGAGGAGGTCGCCGCCGATGCCGCAGCCGAGGTCGATCAGCGTGCGGGTGCCGAAGGCGGCCGCCCGGCCCGCCCGGTGCTGGGCCACCCGGAGCCGGGTGGCCTGCTCGAGCGCGTCGGGCGTGAAGTACATCCGCGCCGCCAGGTCACCGAACTTGGCCGCCGCGCGCCCCCGCAGGTCGACCTGCGTGAGCGCCGTCGCCGCCCGCTCCGGCGACGTCGTACGACGGAGCGCGGAGCCGGCGGCGAGCGGGGCCGTGCCGGAGGCGACCAGGGCGGTGGCCTCGGCGAGCAGGGCCTGCCCCTCGTCGGTCAGCAGCCACCGGAAGTCGTCGAGGTCCACCCCCTGATCCTGTCAGGCGGTCGGGACGAGCTCCTTCTCCGGCTCCTCGTCGCCGCCCGTCCTCGCCTCGTCGCCGTGGCCGGGCCACCAGGCGGCGTGCCCGATGAGCGCGGTGAGCGCCGGCGTGAAGAACATCGACATCACGAACGCCGCGACGCAGATGCCGAACGCGATCGCGAAGCCCATCGAGGTCAGCAGCGAGTTGCCGGCCAGCATGAGCGAGGCGAACGTGCCGGCCAGGATGACGCCGGCCGCCGCGATCGTCGGGCCGCTGTGGTGGATCGCCTTCGCCGCGGCCTGGCGCGGTTCGAGGCCCTCGCGTGCCTCCTCGCGCAGCCGGGCGACCATCAGGATGTTGTAGTCGGTGCCGAGCGCCACCACGAACAGGTAGATGTAGATCGGCAGCATGAAGATCAGGCCCTCCTCGCCGCCGATGAACTGGAAGACGATCGTCGTCGCACCGAGCGTCGCCGCGAACCCGAGACCCACCGAGAGCATCAGGTACCAGGGGGCGACCAGCGAGCGCAGCAGCAGCGCGAGGATGAGCAGGATGATCCCCGCCGCGACCGGGAAGACCACCTTGTAGTCGCGGTTCATCGCGGCCTGGAAGTCGACGAAGATGCCGGTCAGGCCGCCGACGTACGCGGTCGAGCCGTCAGGGGCGGCCTTCTCGGCGGCCGGGCGCAGCCCGTCGCGCAGGTCGGCCAGCGCCGCGTCGGAGGCCGGGTCGTCCTTGAGGGTGGTCATGAACACCGCGGTCCGGCCGTCGGCGGACGGCAGCGGGTCGGCCACCGAGGCGACGCCCTTGGCCTCGGCGAGTGCGTCCTTGAACGCCGGGAGGGCGGCCGGGTCGAGGGCCTTGTCGGAGTGCAGGACGACGGGAGCCGGCTGGGTCGCGCCGGCCGAGAAGCCGCCGTCCTCGAGCGCCTTGGAGGCCTTGGCGGACTCGACGGTCGACGACGAGCTCGACGAGCCGATGTCGAAGGTCGGCGTGAAGCTGAGCGCGAAGACGGAGAGCACCGCCAGCACACCGCCGGACAGCAGGGCGTAGCGGACCGGCCGGCGACCCACGGCCGCCCCGACCTTCTCGAAGCGGGCACCCGGCGAGGGGACCTTCCACTTCTTCGAGGGCCAGAAGAAGGCGCGGCCCACGACGGTGGCCAGGGCCGGGATCAGCGTGAGGGCCGCGACCACGGTGACGCCGACGGCGATCGCCAGCGACGGGCCGATGGAGCGGAACATGCCGAGCGTCGAGAGCAGCAGCGCGAGGAAGGCGACGATGACCGCGCCTCCGGCCGAGGCGATCGCCTCGCCGGCGCGCTCGATCGCGTGGGCCACCGCGGCCCGGTGCTCCTCACCCTCGCGCAGTCGCTCGCGGTAGCGGAACACGAAGAACAGGATGTAGTCGGTGCCGACGCCGAACAGGACGACGATCAGGATGACGCTCGTCGAGGGGTCCTTCTGCAGGCCGAAGACCTTGGCGGCGATGTCGATCAGGCCGTTGGTCATCGGCATGAGGAAGAAGATCACCGACAGGATCGGCAGCAGCGTGATGATGACGCTGCGGAAGATGATGCCGAGCAGCACGACGATCAGCACGAGCGTGGCGAGGCCGACGATCGCCTCGGCGTTGCTGCCGGACTGGATCTGGTCGTAGCTCTGCGGCAGCGAGCCCGTCGTCAGCGCCCGCAGCCCGGTCCCGTCGGTCGCCTTCTTCAGCTCGTCGCGCAGGTCCTTGACCTGGTCGAGCTCCTTCTCGTCCTGCCCGGTCACGCCCTCGGCGAGCTGCAGGTTGGAGATGGCGACCTCGTTGGTCGGCGAGGCGATCGGCGGCGTCGCGGTGGTGAAGACCTCCGGCAGGTCGAGGCCGGACATGATCGCGCCGATCTTCGTGACGTCCGCGGCGGCGAGCTTGGCGCCGTCGGTGCGGTCGAAGACGACGGTCGCGCCGGAGTCGGTCTGGTCGGGGAAGGCGTCGGCCATGAGGTTGGCCGCCTTGATCGAGTCATAGGAGTCGGGGAGGAAGTCGGCCTGGTCGGTCGTCGCCTCCACCTTGGGGTGGAACAGGACGACGAGCACGGTCGCGACCAACCAGGCGGCGATGACGTACCAGGGACGACGGGACACGAGACGGCCGAGGGCACCGAACATAGGGAGAACGCTGCCGGTGCCTGCCGGGCCCGGTCAACCGACTTTGGTAGGGAGCGAGGCGCCGAGGGGAGGGTCGAGTGGGGTAGGTCTGGCACTCCCTTGCGGAGAGTGCTAGTTTCGTCGTTGGCACACTCGAACCGAGAGTGCCAGTGCAGGTCGGGATCATCCCGGCCCTGCCCCGAAGAGTCAGCAGCACAACGTCAGCTCAGAAAGTGGAGGTCGACATCGTGTCGGTCAACATCAAGCCGCTCGAGGACCGGATCGTCGTCAAGCCTCTCGAGGCGGAGCAGACCACCGCCTCTGGTCTCGTCATCCCGGACACGGCCAAGGAGAAGCCCCAGGAGGGCGAGGTCCTCGCGATCGGCCCCGGTCGCATCGACGACAACGGCAACCGCGTCCCGCTCGACGTCGCCGTGGGTGACAAGGTCATCTACAGCAAGTACGGCGGCACCGAGGTCAAGTACGCCGGCCAGGAGTACCTCATCCTCTCGGCCCGCGACGTCCTCGCGGTTCTGGCCTGATCCGAGCTTCACGCCGCCCGGGACGTCCGTGCACCGTTGCCACGGTGCCTGACGTCCCGGGCGTTCGGCTTTCCACACCCAAGGAGTAAGCAGTGCCCAAGATCCTGGAGTTCGACGAGAACGCCCGCCGCGCCCTCGAGCGCGGCGTCGACGCGCTCGCCAACACCGTCAAGGTGACCCTCGGCCCCAAGGGCCGCTACGTCGTCCTCGACAAGAAGTGGGGCGCGCCGACCATCACCAACGACGGTGTCACCGTCGCCCGTGAGGTCGAGCTGGACGACCCGTTCGAGAACCTCGGTGCCCAGCTCACCAAGGAGGTCGCGACCAAGACCAACGACGTCGCCGGTGACGGCACGACGACCGCGACCGTGCTCGCCCAGGCGCTGGTCCACGAGGGCCTGCGCGCCGTCGCGGCCGGCGTCAACCCGATGGGCCTCAAGCGCGGCATGGACGCCGCCGCCGCCGCGGTGAGCGACGCGCTCAAGTCCGCCGCCCGCGAGGTCGACGACGCCAAGGACATCGCCTCCGTGGCCACCGTCTCCTCGCGCGACAGCCACATCGGCGAGCTCCTCGCCGAGGCCTTCGGCAAGGTCGGCAAGGACGGCGTCATCACGGTCGAGGAGTCCAACACCCCCTCGACCGAGCTCGAGTTCACCGAGGGCATGCAGTTCGACAAGGGCTTCATCTCGGCGTACTTCGTCACCGACGCCGAGCGCCAGGAGGCCGTGCTCGACGACCCGTACATCCTCATCCACCAGGGCAAGATCTCGGCGATCGCCGACCTGCTGCCGCTGCTCGAGAAGGTCATCCAGGCCGGCAAGCCGCTCTTCATCCTCTCCGAGGACGTCGAGGGCGAGGCGCTGTCGACCCTCGTGGTCAACAAGATCCGCGGCACGTTCAACGCCGTCGCCGTCAAGGCCCCCGCCTTCGGCGACCGCCGCAAGGCGATGCTGCAGGACATCGCGGTCCTCACCGGCGGCCAGGTCATCTCGCCCGAGGTCGGCCTCAAGCTCGACCAGGTCGGCCTCGACGTGCTGGGCCAGGCCCGCCGCATCGTGGTCACCAAGGACAACACCACGATCATCGACGGTGCCGGCGACGACACCGAGGTCGCCGGTCGCGTCGAGCAGATCAAGAAGGAGATCGAGGCCTCCGACTCCGACTGGGACACCGAGAAGCTCCAGGAGCGGCTCGCGAAGCTCTCCGGCGGCGTCGTGGTGATCAAGGTCGGCGCGCACACCGAGGTCGAGCTCAAGGAGAAGAAGCACCGGATCGAGGACGCCGTCTCCGCGACGCGCGCCGCGATCGAGGAGGGCATCGTCCCCGGCGGCGGCTCGGCGATCATCCACGCCGTCTCCGTGCTCGACGACGACCTCGGCCTCACCGGCGACGAGGCGTTCGGCGTCCGGATCGTCCGCAAGGCCGCCGACGAGCCGCTGCGCTGGATCGCCGAGAACGGCGGCGAGAACGGCTACGTCATCACCAACAAGGTGCGCGAGCTCGGCGTCGGCAACGGCTACAACGCCGCCACCGGCGAGTACGGCGACCTCGTCGCCCAGGGCGTCATCGACCCGGTCAAGGTGACCCGGTCGGCCCTGGCCAACGCCGTCTCCGTCGCGGGCATGCTGCTGACGACCGAGACCCTGGTCGTCGACAAGCCCGAGGACGAGGAGCCCGAGGCGGCCGGTCACGGCCACGGTCACGGCCACGGCCACTGAGGCCCTCCGTCCCACCAGCACCACCCCGGCGGCCCGGCTCGTTGCGACGAGCCGGGCCGCCTGGCCTTTTCCGGCCCGGCGCCGGCCCTCCCACCGGCCACGGGTCCGCAACATCGATGATCGCGCGCCACACATCTCTCCGGCATAGTGGACCCATGCTCTGGAGAGTCCGTGCCGGACTGCCCGACCGCCCCGGCGCCCTGGCCCAGCTGGCCACGGCCTGCGGCCGCGCGGGCGTCAACATCCAGACCGTCCAGGTCTTCCCGGACGCCGCGCACGTCACCGACGAGCTCGTCCTCCAGGTGCCCGAGGGCTGGACGGCCGCCGAGCTGCACGCACTCATCGACAAGGCCGGCGGCGTGACCGTCTCCGCCGTCCCCGCCACCGGCGCCGCGCTCGAGGACCAGCCGACGCGGTACGTCGAGGCGGTCCGCTCGATCATCGCCCAGCCGGCGACCTTCCCCGAGGTCGCCGCCCACCTCTTCGACGCGGCGGTCGCGCCGAGCACCGGCACCGAGGACGTCCTCGAGATGGCGGTGGGGGAGTCCACCACCATCCAGATCCGCCGCGACCCGCCCTTCACCCCCACCGAGCGGGCCCGCGCCGCGGCCCTCGCGGGACTCGTCGGACAGGTCCTCGACGCCCAGGTCCCGCCCGCGCCGCAGCAGCCGGGCACCGCGGAGCCCGACTACGTCACCACCGACACCACGGTCTCGGCCCTCTCCGGCGGCCTCGTCGCCGGCCGCGCCGAGGTCACCCCCCACGACGACGCCGACGTCCCCTGGCCCGTCGACCTCTGGGTCGACCCGGCCTGGCAGCGCCGCGGCGTCGGCACGCGTCTCCTCGCCGACGTCGCCCGCGCCGCGCGCGACAAGGGCGCCGACGAGATCGTGCTGACCGCCCCGTCCGACAGCCAGGCCGTCCTCCCGATGGTCCTCGCCGCCGGCATGCGCGGCCGGATCCGGATGGCGGGCGAATCGCTCACCGTCCGGATCGCGCTCAACGACCTGCGCCGCTCGCGCTGACTCATGTAACTACGTGTTCAGACCACTACCAGGGGTGTCGACCACCCGGGTAGTGGTCTTAACACGTAGTTACAAGCGGCGACGCCACCGGCCCCACCCACCCCCACCCCGCTTGTGAATCGGTTCACAAACTCGTGAACGGGGGTGGGGACGGGCGTAGCGTCGGGGGTGTGCTGAGCGTCGACGTCCTCACCCACGCCGTCACCGAGGTCGCCTCCCAGGTGGCCGCCGCGGCGCCCGACGAGCCTGCGGGGCTGCTGCCCGCGCGCCAGCAGATGGCGCTGTCGCTGGGGTGGCACATCATCCTGGCGTGCTTCGGCGTGGCCTTCCCGGCGATGATCTTCGTGATGCACCTGCGCGGCATCCGCCGCAACGACCCGGTCGCGCTCGGTCTCGCGCAGCGGTGGGCGAAGGTGTCCGCGGTGCTGTTCGCCATCGGCGCGGTCTCGGGCACGGTGCTCAGCTTCGAGATGGGGCTGCTCTGGCCCGGCCTCATGGGCAAGTACGGCGACGTGCTCGGCCTCCCGTTCGCGTTCGAGGGGCTCGCGTTCTTCCTCGAGGCGATCTTCCTCGGCATCTACCTGTACGGCTGGAACCGGATGCCTCCCAAGCGGCACGTGCTGATGGTGCTGCCGATGGCGATCACCGGGATCATCGGCGCCTACTGCGTGCTCGCGGTCAACGCCTGGATGAACGTGCCCACCGGCTTCCGTCTCGTCGACGGCGAGGTCACCGACGTCGAGCCGTGGAAGGTGCTGTTCAACGGGCACACCTTCCTGCAGTTCGCGCACATGTGGGTCGGCGCCTACATGCTCGCGGGGTTCACCATCGCCGGCGTGTACGCCGTCGGCATGCTCCGCGGCCGGCGCGACGCCCACCACCGGCTGGGCTTCATGGTGCCCTTCGTGTTCGCGTCGATCGCCGCCGTCACCCAGCCGTTCGTCGGTCACGTCCTCGGCTTCGGGCTGGACGAGCGGCAGCCGGCCAAGCTCTCGGCGTTCGAGCTCGCCGAGACCACTGAGAGCCCGTCGCCGCTGCGGCTGGGCGGGGTCCTGGTCGACGGCGAGGTGAAGTACTCGATCGACATCCCCCTCCTCGGCTCGCTGATCGCGATGAACTCGCCGGACAAGCCGGTCCCCGGGCTCGACACGATCCCCGAGGAGGACCACCCGCCGGTCAACATGACGCACCTGGCGTTCCAGACCATGGTCGGGATCGGGACGCTGCTCGCCGCGGCGGTCGTCCTCTTCTGGTTCCAGCGACGGCGTGGCCGGGACCTGCTCGAGAAGAGGTGGTTCCTGAGGTTCGCCGCAGCGGCCGGGCCGCTCGCCGTGATCGCCCTCGAGGCAGGCTGGATCGCGACCGAGGTGGGCCGGCAGCCGTGGATCGTCTACGGCATCATGCGCACCCCCGAGGCGGTCGGCGACTACACCGCCAGCCTGTGGTGGCTGCTCGGGATCAGCTCGGTCGTCTACACCGGGATGACGATCGGCGCGGTCGTCGTCCTGCGCTCGATGGCGCGACGCTGGCGGGCCGGTGACGTCGACCTGCCCAGCCCGTACGCCCCGGTCTCGACCGGCTCGACCGACGGGGAGGCGCAGCGATGAGCCTCGAGCTCGCGGTGGCCGCCGCGCTCTTCGTGGGGATCATCGCGTACGCCGTGCTCGGTGGCGCCGACTTCGGCTCCGGCTTCTTCGACCTCACCGCCGGCAGCAGCACCCGCGGCGCCGAGCTGCGCACGCTCGTCGACCACAGCATCGGCCCGGTCTGGGAGGCCAACCACGTCTGGCTGATCTACGTGCTCGTGATCTGGTGGACGGGCTTCCCCGAGTCGTTCGCGGCCGCGATGTCGACGCTGGTGTTCCCGCTGCTGTTCGCGCTGCTCGGGATCGTGCTGCGCGGCGCGAGCTTCGCCTTCCGCAAGTACGCCGCCACGCTCGCCCAGGCGCGCCTGTTCGGCATCGTCTTCGCGACCTCGTCGATCATCACGCCGTTCTTCCTCGGCACCGTCGCGGGTGGGATCGCCTCGGGACGGGTGCCGCTCGAGGGCCGGGGCGACCTGTGGGCGTCGTGGCTCAACCCGACGTCGATCTTCGGCGGTGTGATCGCGGTCGGCACCTGCGCCTTCCTGGCCGGCACCTTCCTGGTCGCGGACGCGGAGCGCAGCGGCCAGCACCGGTTGGCCGGCGAGCTCCGGGTCCGGGCGCTGGTCGTCGGAGCCCTCACCGGCGCCCTCGTCTTCGCCGCGCTCGTGCCGATCGACCACGACGCCCCCACGCTGGCCGCGGGTCTCGAGGGCCGCGCCGCGCCGCTCGTCGTCCTGGCCGGCCTGGCGGGGCTCGCCACCATGGCGCTGCTCTGGACCCGCCGCTACGCCGTCGCCCGGATCACCGCCGTGCTCGCGGTCGCGGCGGTCGTGTCCGGCTGGGGCGTCGGCCAGTACCCGTGGCTGCTCGTCGACGAGGTCACCATCGCCGACGCCGCCGGCGCCCGGGCCACCCTCCAGGGGCTGCTGGTCGCGGTCGGGCTGGCGGTCGTGGTCGTCGTCCCGCCGCTGGCCTACCTCTTCCGGCTCACCCAGTCGGAGGAGTGGACGAAGAGCTCTCCGCACTAGCGCCGCCGAGCCGCCAGCCGCCGAGCGGCAGGTCGAGTGCCGAGGCCGGCCCCCAGGAGCCGGCCGCGTAGACCTGCGTGCGCGGGCGCCGGTCGAGCACCGGCTGGAAGATCTCCCAGAGCCGCTCGACCTCGTCGGAGCTGATGAACAGCGTCCGGTCGCCACGCATGACGTCGAGGAGCAGCCGCTCGTAGGCCTCGAGCGGGTCGGCGCCGGGCACGTCGCAGACCAGGTCGAGCCGGAAGACGCCCTCGACCAGCGCCATGTCCGGACCGGGCCGCTTGGCGCGCACCTCGATCGCGATCTTGGGCCGGTCGGCCAGGTCGATGACGAGCTCGTTGGGCTCGGGGACGCCGCCGCCCTCGGGCTTGAGCCAGCGGTGCCGCGGATCGCGGAAGCGGACCGTGATCGTGCGCCGGCCGGCGGCGAGCGCCTTGCCGGTGCGCAGGTAGAAGGGGACGTCGCGCCAGCGGTCGTTGTCGATCCAGACCTCGGCGGCCACGAACGTCTCGACCTCGGAGTCGGCCGCGACGTCGGGCTCGTCGCGGTAGCCGTCGTACTGGCCGAAGACGACGCGCTCGGGGTCGATCGGGCGCACCGCCGAGAACGTGGCCGCCTTCGCGGCGCGGATGGCGGAGGCGCGGAAGGCGTGCGGGTCCTCGAGCGCGACGAAGCCGAGCAGCTGGGCGAGGTGGGTGGTCACCATGTCGCGCAGGCAGCCGGTGCCCTCGTAGAAGCTGCCCCGGCCCTCGACCGTGAGGCTCTCGGGGACGTCGATCTGGACCGACTCGATGGTGTGCCGGTTCCAGGCCGGCTCGAAGAGCCCGTTGGCGAAGCGCAGCGCGAGGATGTTCTGCACCGCCTCCTTGCCGAGGAAGTGGTCGATCCGGAACACCTGCTCCTCGCTGAACGCCGAGGTGAGCACCGAGTGCAGCTCGCGCGCGGTGGCCAGGTCGGTGCCGAACGGCTTCTCGGCGACCAGGCGGGTGCGGGCCACGAGGTCCTCGCGGTCGAGCATGCCGATCATGCCCTTGACCGCCCCCGGCGGCACCGACAGGTAGAGCAGCCGTCGTACGTCGGAGAGCAGGCAGTGCGCCGCGTCGATCAGCCGGTCCTCGGCCTCGCGGACCGCCTCGGCGAGGCCGGCGCCGTCGTCGGCGGAGGAGGGGACGAAGCGGATCCGCTCCAGCAGCGGGCCGGCCACCGCGTCGTCGACGTCGCCGACGAACTCGTCGAGGGCGCCGCGCACGTGGGCGCGGAACTCATCGTCGGTGCCGGGGGAGTGCCGGCCACTGCCGATCACCTCGAGGTGATCGGGCAGCCGCCCGTCGACCGCGAGGTGGTAGAGGCCGGGGAAGAGCTTGCGCGAGGCGAGGTCGCCGGTCGCGCCGAAGAGGACGAGGACGTGCGGAGGAAGGTCCGAGGTCACCCTCCCAGCCTCTCGCGCCCGTCAAGGGCGACCGACCCGTGGACTTCTCGACAAAGTGTCACCACAATGACTAAGGTAAGGCTTGCCTAAATCTTGGCTTCTCGGGTCCGTCCCCCCTTCTCGAAAGGACCTCCGGTGACCTCGTCGTCGTCCCGGTGGCGCGCTCTGGCGCGCCCACCCCTCCTCCTGCTCCTCGCGCTCGCGCTGCTCCTCCCGGCCTTCGTCGCCGCTCCGGGCCGCGCCGGTGCCGCAGCCCCGGCCGCTGCCTCGGCCGCGGCGCCGTCCGCGATCACGGAGGGCACCGTCGTGTGGGGCGTGCGCGCGTCGTTCCGCCAGTACATCGGCGCCGGTGGGATCACCGTCGGCGACGGGCTCACCACCAACGACGACGGCGAGTTCGTGTTCGACGTCTCCGGCGGCAGCTACGACGCGGACAGCAAGCGCCTCCAGCTCGACCTCGTCGGCAGCGTGCACTTCGAGGCCCACGAGGGTGCGCTCGACATGACCTTCCGCAACCTCGAGCTGGTCCTCGAGGGCCAGCGGCCGGCGATCCTCGCCGACGTCACCTCGCGGGCCCTGACCGGTGAGCTGGTCGACTTCGGCCACGTCCCGGTGGTCGACATCCCGTTCGAGGGCAAGGCGCCGCAGCTCGCGGGCGGCCGCACGGTGTGGACCGACCTGCCGTCGGTGCTGACCGAGGAGACCGCGCCCGCGTTCGCCGGCTTCTACCAGGCCGGCAGCTCGATGGACACGATCGACATCGACTACGCCGGCCCCGGCGGCGTCCCGGTCTACACGGCCGAGAACGTCGTCGCCTCCGGTGCGCCGATGTACGAGCCGGCCGGCGCGATCGAGGGCCTCGCGAGCGTCTCCAACGTGGTCGCGGACACCGCGCGCGGCGTCCTGCACGTCCAGCACGTGCCCGCCGGCGAGAACGCCGCGGTGCTGCAGGCCTACGACTACACGAGCCTCGCGCCGCTGCCGACCGGCACGGTGCCGGCCGCGAACCAGGCCTACCCGGGCATGGTGCTCGACCCCGGCAACGGCGTCGTGCTCATGGCGCAGGGCAGCACCCTCGCCGGCTACCGGTACGACGCGCAGGCCGGCTACACGCCCGTCACCGTCGACACCACGGTCGGCACGGTCGTCGAGATCGGCTACGACGCACCCCGCGACCGGGTCCTCGTGCTCGGGACGAGCGGGCTCGCCGTCCTCACCCACGACGCCGCGGAGCCCACCGGCTACGCCGTGGCCGCCTACACGGGGCTGTCGTTCAGCGACCGTGAGTCCGTCGCCGGGGTGAGCGCCACCGCGGTGATCGCGACGGCCGCCAGCGCCAGGAAGGGCGCCCGCTACATCCGCCTCATGGCATCGGACAAGACCCTCGTCGCGACGCCGATCCCCGGCGTGGCCGACGAGAAGGCGAACCAGCCCGGCCAGTTCGACCAGCCGACGATGGCCTTCCGCGACAACACCGGCGTCTGGCTCTCGGCGTACACGGGCAGCAAGATCCGGGTCGCCGCGATCGACGGCGCCTACCGCGCCGCCGGCCCCTGGCTGCGGGCGAGCGTCGGCTCGTTCCTGGCCGACCGCAAGGAGCACGTCACCAACACCGCGATCATGCTCGACTTCTCGGGCCGCCGGGTGCGGGTGTGGAAGGACGACGGCTGGGCGGACATCAACGTCCCCAACCTGGGCTCCGGCTCGTTCTTCAACAACCTCGGTGGCGACATCGGCACCGACCAGACCGTGTTCGTCGCCAGCACCACCGACGACGACCGTCGCGTGCTGCGCTTCCGGCTGAAGGGCATCGCGCCGACCGCGACCACGTCGCCGGCCGATGCCACCGTGCAGCTCGGCGAGGGCGTGGTCCGCAAGGACGTCACGCTCACCAGCGAGCTCACCGACGCCGACAGCCTGCGCTGGCAGACCCGGCTCGGGGGCACCGGCAAGTTCGCCGACGTGCCCGGCGCGACGGGCCCGAGCCTGACCTGGCCGGCGACGAGCGACGACAACGGCCGCCAGTTCCGGGTGCTCGCGACCAACGCGCACGCCACGTCCACCTCGCTCACGGCGACGCTCTCGGTGGAGTTCTTCCCGCGCGTCGCGGCCCAGCCGGACGACGTCGCGACCGCGCCGGGCGACGACGCGCTCTTCAAGGTGATGCCGGCGGGCAACCCCTACCCGGCCATCACCTGGCAGCGCCGGGTCGGCGGCCTGTGGCAGTCGATCGGTGCCGACGACGAGAGCGTCGTCGTCGACGGCGGCTTCCTCACCCTCCGCGACACCACCGCGGACCAGGCCGGTCTCAAGGTCCGGGCCAAGCTCACCAACGCCCTCGGGACGACGTACTCGCGGGCCGCCACGCTCGACGTGGCCGAGCCCTCGACGGTCAAGCGCGCGATCGACGGCGGCACCCTCACCTGGGGCGTGAAGAAGTCGTTCCGCGACTACCTCGCCGGCCCGATCGCGCACGGCACGGTCAGCCTCGACGGGGGAGTCACCCAGAACGCCGACGGCACGTTCGCCTTCCCGGTCACCGGTGGCTGGAGCGACCCCGCGGCCGGCACCGCCGAGGTCCGGATGGGCGGCACCGTGCGGTTCACCGGCCACGACGGCCCACCGACCTGCGCCGTGGAGCACTCGCCGTGCCTCGCGCTGCGGATCAGCGACCCCGTGCTGCGTGTCGACGGTGACCACGGCGTCCTCGTCGCCGACGTGGAGTCCAAGGACGAGACCACCCACCAGGTGGTGGCCTACCCGGCCGTCGAGCTCGCCTCGTTCGACGCGGGGGACTGGGCCACGGGCAAGGACCGGGTCACCGCCCGGGCGCTGCCGGCGACGCTGACCTCGTCCGGCGCGGCCGCCTTCGCCGGCTTCTACGCCGCGGGCGCCGAGCTCGACCCGATCACCCTCGACGGGCAGCTCGGCGCCGAGATCACCGAGCCGGTCGACGTCGCGACCACGACGACGGTCGCGCTGGCCGGGGCCAAGGTGGCCTACGGCCGGGCCCCGGTGGCCACGGTCCAGGTGACCGGCGCCGACGGCGCCCCGGTCGCCGGCCTGGTCACGCTCACCGTGGGCGGGCGCTCCGTCAGCGCCACGCTGGCCGCCGGCCGGGCCCGGGTGACCCTGCCCGCCAACCTGCGGCCGGGCAGCCTCCAGGTCGCCGCCCGGTACGAGGGCGCGGACGGCGCCCTCGCCTCCAGCGCGGCCACCACCCTCACCGTGACCCGGGCCCGTCCCGTCGTCACCGCCCGGCCGGCCAAGAAGAAGGTCCGCCCGTCGGCGCGTGCGGTCGTCCGGGTGACCGCCCGGATCCCCGGCGCGAACGGGGTGCCCGCGACCGGACAGGTCGTGGTCCGTGAGCGGGGCCGGGTGCTCGCCGTGGCGACCCTGCGCAAGGACGCCTCGGGCAAGGTCGCGGTGCGTCTGCCGCGGCTGAAGCGCGGCGTCCACCACCTGCGGGTCGAGCTGCTCGGCAGTGCCGTGCAGCTGCCGTCGGCGAGCGGCTACGTGCGGCTCGTCGTACGCCGCTAGGGGGTGGGTGGGGCCAGGGCGAGGCAGCCGCGGACGCGGATGCTTCGTCCTGGCCCTTCGCCCGTAGAATGGGACGGGTGGAGGTTCCGGACAAGTTCGCAGCTCTTGGTCTCACCTACGACGACGTCCTCCTGCTCCCGGGTCATTCCGACCTGGCGCCGGACGACATCGACACCACCTCGCGGTTGACCCGCGAGATCTCGCTCAAATCGCCGCTGATCAGTGCCGCGATGGACACCGTGACCGAGTCGCGGATGGCGATCGCGATGGCCCGCCAGGGCGGCATCGGCATCCTGCACCGCAATCTCTCCGCCGAGGAGCAGGCCTACCAGGTCGACCTCGTGAAGCGGACCCAGACCGGGATCATCTCCAACCCGGTCACCATCGGCCCCGACGCGACGCTCGAGGAGCTCGACCGGATCTGCGGCGAGTACCGCGTCTCCGGTCTCCCGGTCGTCGACGCCGACAACCGGCTGCTCGGCATCTGCACCAACCGCGACCTGCGCTTCACCCCCGTCGCGGAGTGGGCGACCACCAAGGTCGAGGAGGTGATGACCCCGATGCCGCTGTTCACCGGCGACGTCGGCATCAGCCGCGACGACGCCACCGCGCTGCTGCGCAAGCACAAGCGCGAGCGGCTCCCGCTGGTCGACGCCGAGGGTCGCCTCGGCGGCCTCATCACCGTCAAGGACTTCGTGAAGTCCGAGCAGTTCCCCCTCGCCTCCAAGGATGCCGACGGCCGGCTCCTCGTCGGTGCCGCCATCGGCTACTTCGGTGACGCCTGGGAGCGGGCCACCGGCCTGATCGAGGCCGGTGTCGACGTCCTCGTCGCCGACACCGCGCACGGTCACGTCACCCTCCTCCTCGACATGGTCCGCCGGCTCAAGTCCGACCCGGCCACCAAGCACGTCCAGGTCATCGGCGGCAACGTCGCCACCCGCGAGGGCGCCCAGGCCTTCGTCGACGCCGGCGCCGACGCCGTCAAGGTCGGCTTCGGCCCCGGTTCCATCTGCACCACGCGCGTCGTCACCGGCTGCGGCGTCCCGCAGGTCACCGCGGTCTACGAGGCATCCCTCGCCGCCCAGCCGGCCGGCGTCCCCGTCATCGCCGACGGCGGCCTCCAGCAGTCCGGCGACATCGCCAAGGCCATTGTCGCCGGCGCCGAGTCGGTCATGATCGGCTCCATGCTCGCCGGCTGCGAGGAGTCGCCCGGCGAGGTCGTCTTCCACCAGGGCAAGCAGTACAAGGCCTACCGCGGCATGGGCTCGCTCGGCGCGATGTCCTCGCGCGGCAAGAAGTCCTACTCCAAGGACCGCTACTTCCAGGCCGAGGTCACCAGCGACGACAAGATCGTCCCCGAGGGCATCGAGGGCCGGGTCGCCTACAAGGGCCCCCTCGCCGGGGTTGCCCACCAGCTCCTGGGCGGCCTCTCGCAGTCGATGTTCTACGTCGGCGCGCAGTCGATCCCCGAGCTGCAGGAGAAGGGCCGGTTCGTCCGGATCACCTCCGCCTCGCTCAAGGAGAGCCACCCGCACGACATCGAGATGACCGTCGAGGCGCCGAATTACCACCGCTGATGAGCGCGACGATCTGGCCCTTCGTCGCCGACGACTGGCCGGCGGTCGCCGCGATCATCGACGAGGTCCTCACCGCCGGTGAGACCTATGCGATGCCGGTCCTCGACGACGCGGCGGCGCGCAACTTCTGGCTCGACCAACCGGGCGTGGTCGCCGTCGCCGAGGTCGACGGCGTCGTCGTCGGCACCGCCAAGATGGGGCCGAACCGGCCTGCCCAGGGCAGTCACGTCGGCACCGCTTCCTTCATGGTCGGCTCCGCCGCCCGCGGCCGCGGCATCGGCCGGGCACTGGGCGAGCACGTCGTCGCCTGGCACCGCGCCGAGGGCTTCGCCGGCATCCAGTTCAACGCGGTGGTGGCGACCAACATGGCCGCCGTCGCGCTGTGGCGCAGCCTGGGGTTCGAGGTGATCGGGACGGTGCCCGGCGCCTTCCGGCGGCCCGACGGGTCGTTCGCCGGGCTGCACGTGATGTACCTCGACCTGGGTGCCGGGCTCAGTCGCTGACCACCCACGTCCGCCCGCCGACCTCGAGCAGCACCGCCCCCTCCGTCGTCCGTACGGCGGTCTGCGTGGCCGGCTCCGGCAGCACCACTTCGCCGACCTCCTCGAGCCCGTCGTCCCCGAGGCGGTACGTCGTCAGCCGCAGCCGGTCTGCCGACAGCGCGTAGACCCGGTCGCCGCAGACGGCGGCGCTGCCGTCCATCGTCTCGAGCACCTTCTTCGACGGGGCGGTGATCGCGACCCCGCCGCGGATGTCGAGGTAGACGCGGGCGTCGGCGCTGTAGTCGTAGAGCGAGTAGTCGCGGCCCTCGTGCTCGAGGACGTACTCGTCGACGTCGACGGGGTCGTCCCAGTCGACCTCCTTGCCGGTGTCGAGGCTGACGAAGGCGTCGCCGGTGGAGATGACCGGGTCGGGCTCGCGGACGACGGCGCCGGGGCCGGCGTGGTCCCAGACGACGTCGCCGTCGGTGGTGAGCCGGAAGACGTGCGGGGCGGGGTCGGTGCGGCCGGGGTTGGCGGCGACGATGAGGTCGCCGTCGTAGGAGGCGACCAGCTCGAGGTCGAGGTCGGGTCCCTCGTCGTGGATCCGGGTCGGGGTGGCGCCGTCGAGGCGGTCGATCCCGGACGTGCCGACGCCGTAAAGGACGCCGTCGACCCGGGCCACGCTGCGCAGCGGCGACTCGGCGGCGTGTGCCGGCGCGGTGGGGCAGCCGGTCTCGGGTGTGGTCCCCGCGGCCCGCGGGCGCGGCTCGTCGTCGGAGCAGGCGGCGACCGGGACGGTCAGGGCGAGGACGGCGAGCGCGGGGACGAGGCGGGGGGACACGCCTGCTTTCCTCCCCCCGAGGCGCGGCTCGGTAACCTGCTCCGGTGAGCGACATCGAGATCGGCCGCGCCAAGCGGGCCCGCCGCGCGTACTCCTTCGACGACATCGCGATCGTGCCCTCCCGGCGCACGCGCGACCCCGAGGAGGTCAGCGTCGACTGGCAGATCGACGCCTACCGCTTCTCGCTGCCGATCCTGGCGGCGCCGATGGACTCGGTGATGTCGCCCAAGACCGCCATCGAGTTCGGCCGGTACGGCGGCCTCGGCGTGCTCAACCTCGAGGGCCTGTGGACCCGCTTCGCCGACCCCGAGCCGCTGCTCGACGAGGTCGCCGGGCTGCAGGGCGTCGAGGCGACCCGGCGGCTCCAGGAGATCTACACCGAGCCGATCAAGGCCGAGCTGATCGCCGAGCGGCTGCGCGAGATGCGCGACGCGGGCGTCACGGTCGCGGCCTCGCTCTCGCCGCAGCGCACCAAGGAGTTCGCCAAGGCGGTCACCGACGCGGGCGTCGACCTGTTCGTCATCCGCGGGACGACGGTGTCCGCCGAGCACGTCTCGAGCCAGGCCGAGCCGCTCAACCTCAAGGAGTTCATCTACGAGCTCGACGTGCCGGTCATCGTCGGCGGCTGCGCGACCCACCAGGCCGCGCTGCACCTGATGCGCACCGGCGCGGCGGGCGTCCTCGTCGGCTTCGGCGGCGGCGCCGCCCACACCACGCGTACCGTGCTCGGCGTCGCGGTCCCGATGGCGAGCGCGGTGGCCGACGTCGCCGCGGCCCGTCGCGACTACCTCGACGAGTCGGGCGGCCGCTACGTCCACGTCATCGCCGACGGCTCCATCGGTACGTCGGGCGACCTGGCCAAGGCCATCGCCTGCGGCGCCGACGCGGTCATGGTCGGCTCGCCGTTCGCGCGCGCCACCGACGCGCCCGGCCGCGGCTTCCACTGGGGTGCCGAGGCGCACCACGCCGACCTCCCGCGCGGCCAGCGCGTGCAGTTCGACCAGGTCGGCACCATCGAGGAGATCCTGTTCGGGCCCTCCCGCGTCGCCGACGGCACGATGAACCTGGTCGGCGCGCTCAAGCGCTCGATGGCCACGACCGGCTACACCGAGCTCAAGGAGTTCCAGCGGGTCGAGGTCGTCGCGCACTGAGCGCGGCGGCACAGCCCCGGTGATCGTCGCCGCGCTCCAGGCCGAGGCCCGCTCGGGCGACCTCGCCCACAACGTCGCCACCGCCGCCCGCCTGGTCCGCCAGGCCGAGGCGCGGGTCGCGGTCCTGCCGGAGGCGTTCCTCACCGGGTACGACGCTGCGGCCTTCGCCACGCCGCCGACCCTCGCCACGCTGTCCGGCCCCGTGCTCGACCCGCTCCGCGCCGCGGCCGCCGCCACCGGAACGACGGTCGTGGCCTCCGCGGCACTGGCCCGCGCCGCGGGGCGCCGGACCCTCAGCGCGATCGTCGTCGAGCCCGACGGCACCGTCGCGGCGCCGTACGACAAGCAGCACCTGGACGGCGACGAGCCCACCTGGTTCGTCGCCGGCGACCACCTGGCGACGCTGACCGTCGACGGGCGGGTGCTCGGCCTCTCGATCTGCCGCGACGGCAGCATCCCGTCGCACGCCGCGGCAGCGGCCGCAGCCGGTGCGACCGTCTACCTCGCCTCGGTCGCCTACTTCCCGGGCGGCGCCCGCCGCCTCGACGTCACCTACGCCGCCCGCGCGCTCGACCACGGCCTGCACGTCGTCGTCGCGGGGCTGACCGGGCGGTGCGGACCGCACACGTTCATCGGCGGCTCGGCGGTCTACGCCCCCGACAGCACGGCGCTCGTCCGGCTGGGGGACGAGGAGGGCGTGGCGGTCGCCGAGATCCTCGGGTGAGGGGACGTCTCGAGCGTTTCGTCGACGCGCACCCGCGGACCCGGGCGACCGTGATCGCCGCCCTCGCGGTCGTCATCTGGGCGTTCGACGTCCCGCGGATCGGCGTGACGCGTGACCTGCTGGGGGACCGCTGGGCGGGCGTGCTCGGGTGGGGGCTCGGCCTCGGCAACGTCCTGGCCGCGGTCGTCGCCGGAGCGTGGTTCGTGCGCCGGCGCTTCGCCGTCGCCGTTGCCGCCGTGGCCCTCTGCCCGTTCCTCCTCACCCATCCCCGGCACGGGGACGACGGCATCATGAGTGAGGCCGACCTGATCATGGTCGTCGGCGGCGACATCGTGTTCGGCGTCGTCCTGCTCGGCCTGGCCGGCCACACCTTCCGCAGGGAGCCGGTCCGCAGCTAGGGCCGCAGGCTCCGCGCCAACGTCCCGGTCAACCGCTCCACCCACGCGTCGTCCAGCTCGTCCGGCGTGAGCAGCACCCCCGAGATCACCGCGTCGATGACGAGCCGCAGCAGGTCGTCGGCACGCGCGTCGGGGTGTGCCTCGCCGGCGTCGACGGCGGTGCGCAGCCGCTCGTCGAGGGCCCGGAAGACGCCGGCGAACCGCTGCAGCATCGCGGCGTGCAGGTCGGGCCAGGTGCTGACCTCGGCGAGGAGACCGGGGAGCGCGGCCGCGGCGACGGGGTCGCAGAGGGCGTCGCGGGTGCCGCGGACGACGCCGGCCAGGTCGGTGGTGAGGTCGGCGCCGAGGCGCAGCTCGCCGGCCAGCTCGCCGGGGAAGGCGGCCTCGTGGACGAGGTGGGGGAGCGCGGGCCAGCGGCGGTAGAGCGCGGGCTTGGTGGTGCCGGCGCGGGCGGCGACGGCGGCGACGGTCACGGCGCCGTACCCGCCCTCGGCGAGCAGCGAGCGGACGGCGGCGAGGGCGGCCTGCTCGATCCGCGGGTCGCGCGGGCGCCCGGCGGATCTGGTCCCCATGAGCTCTTCCCCTCTTTCGTTACCGAGGGTACCGTAATCGGCCATTGACAAGTTAGAACACGTTCTAACAGGCTGTGATCACCCCAGGAGGACCCCGTGACCCAGTCCCCGTTGCCCGCGGACATCACCGAGATGACCCTGCAGCGCTCCAGTCGCGACCAGGGCGCGGTCCACGACCGGCTCGAGGAGTGGCTCACCGCGGTGCTGCCCGACGGCGCCGCGCCCGAGGTGACCCTGCACGAGGGCATCCAGACCAACGGCATGTCGAGCGAGACGGTCCTGCTGGCGATCACCACCACCGAGGACGGCGCCCGCGTCACCCGCGAGTACGTCGCCCGCGTGGCGCCGGCGGCGAGCGACCTGCCGGTGTTCGCGGAGTACCGCCTCACCGACCAGTACGACGCGATGCGCCTCGCCGGCGAGCTGGCCGGCGTCCCGGTGCCCACGGTCGGCCTCAACGAGCCGACCGGTGACGTGCTCGGCACGCCGTTCTTCCTGATGGACCGCCTCGACGGCGCGGTCCCGCCCGACGTCCTGCCCTACCCGTTCGGCGACAACTGGCTCTTCGACGCCTCGCCCGAGCAGCAGGAGCGGCTCCAGCGCAGCACCGTCGACGTCCTGGCCCGGCTGCACGGCATCCCCGACGCCGCGACGACGTTCGGCTTCCTCGACCCGGCGGTCACCGGCCACGAGGGGGCGACGCCGCTGGCGCGCAACCTCGCCAAGACCCGCGCCTGGTACGAGTACGCGATCACCACCGCGGAGGCGAGCCCGCGCTCGCCGCTCATCGAGCGCGGCCTGGCCTGGCTCGAGGCGAACCTGCCCGCCGAGGAGGGCGAGCCGGTGCTCGTCTGGGGCGACTCCCGGATCGGCAACATGATGTACCGCGACTTCGAGCCGGTCGCCGTCCTCGACTGGGAGATGGCGACCCTCGGGCCGCGCGAGATGGACCTCGCCTGGCTGGTCTTCGCCCACCAGGTCTTCCAGGAGATCGCGACCATGCTCGGCCTGCCGGGCATGCCGGAGTTCCTGGCGCCCGACGACGTCGTCGCGACCTACCGCGAGCTGACCGGCGTCGAGACCGGCGACCTCACCTGGTTCCTGCTGCACGCGGCGGTCAACTGGGGCTGCGTCTTCCTGCGCACGAGCGCGCGGCAGATCCACTTCGGCGAGATCGAGCGGCCCGACGACCCCGAGTCCGTCTTCCACCACCGCCCGCTCCTGGAGCGTCTCCTCGAGGAGGTCGGCGCATGAGCACCCGCCACGACCACGGTCTGCACGGCGAGTACTACGGCCTCGGCCCGCTCGACGAGTACCCGATCCACCAGCTCCCGCGGCCGGTCGCCTGGGCCGGCAGCAGCGACCGGAACTTCTACGACCGCTGCTACCTCAACGCCCACGACCGCACCGGCGACCTGTTCCTGATCACCGGGCTCGGGTTCTACCCCAACCTCGGCACCAAGGACGCCTTCGTCCTGCTCCGCCGCGGCGACGAGCAGACCGCCGTCCACCTCAGCGACGCCGCCGACCCGCGCGGCGCCGACCGGATGGCCCAGCAGGTGGGGGGCTACCGGGTCGAGATCATCGAGCCGCTCCACAAGCTGCGCCTGGTGCTGGAGGAGACCGAGGGCGTCGCGATGGACCTCACCTGGGAGGGCTCGTTCCCCGTCGTCCAGGAGCTGCCGCACGTGATGCGCCAGGGCAGCGGGACGACGCTCGACGCGCAGCGCTTCGCCCAGCTCGGCACCTGGGAGGGCGTCCTCAGCGTCGACGGCACCGACATCGCCGTCACTCCGGACCGCTGGCTCGGCTCGCGCGACCGCTCGTGGGGGATCCGGCCCGTCGGTGAGGCGGCGCCCGCCGGCAAGCCGGCCGACCCGGCGTTCGAGGGGATGTGGTGGCTCTACGTGCCGCTGCGCTTCGAGGAGTTCTGCGTCGTCCTCATCATCCAGGAGACGCCCGACGGCTTCCGCACGCTCAACGACTGCACCCGGATCTGGAAGGACGGCCGGGTCGAGCAGCTCGGCTGGCCGCGCGTCGAGATCCGCTACACCCCGGGCACCCGGGTGCCGACCGGCGCGACCATCGTCTGCACCACGCCCGACGGGAAGGAGCTCGTGCTCCAGGTCGCCTCGAAGCTGCCGGTGCCGATCCACGTCGGCGGCGGGTACGGCGGCGACTCCGACTGGACCCACGGCCAGTGGAAGGGCCCGGCCTTCACCGAGCGGCTCACCTACGACATGAACGACCCCGCCGTCGCCGGCCGGGTGATGTTCGGCGTGATCGACCACGTCGGCCAGGCCACGATCCACGGCCCGGGGGCCGGCGTACCGGAGGGCTCCGAGGGTTGGGGCCTGTTCGAGCACGGCGCCCTCGGCCGGCACGACCCCTCGGGATTCAGCGACTGGTTCGATCTTGCGAAGGAGAACTCATGACCACCCTCGACCGCGACGCCCTCTTCATCGGTGGCACCTGGGCCGCGCCCGCCGCCGATGCCGTGCTGGAGGTGGTCTCGCCGCACTCCGAGGAGGTCGTCGCACGGGTCCCCGAGGGCTCGACCGCCGACATCGACGCCGCCGTCGCCGCCGCGCGCCGGGCGTTCGACGAGGGGCCGTGGCCGCGGATGAGCCCGGCCGAGCGGATCGACGTCGTCCAGAACCTGTCGGGCCTGTACGCCGCCAAGCTCGACGAGATGGCGACCATCATCTCCACCGAGATGGGCTCGCCGATCTCGTTCAGCTCGCTGGCCCAGGCGCCCGCGCCGTGGATGCAGATCGAGGCGTTCCTCGGCATCGCGCGCGAGTTCCCCTGGGAGGAGCGGCGCCCCGGCGTGCTCGGCGCGGACGTCGTCGTGCGGCACGAGCCGGTCGGCGTCGTCGCGGCGATTCCGCCGTGGAACGTCCCGCAGTTCACGATCCTGTCCAAGGTCGTCCCGGCGCTGCTCGCCGGCTGCACCGTCGTCGTGAAGCCGGCGCCGGAGACCCCGCTCGACGGCTACCTGCTCGCCGAGCTGCTGGTCGAGGCCGGCGTCCCCGAGGGCGTCGTGTCGATCGTCGCCGGCGGCCGCGAGGTGGGGGAGCACCTGGTGCGCCACCCCGGCGTCGACAAGGTCGCGTTCACCGGATCCACCGCCGCCGGGCGCAAGATCGGCGCGATCTGCGGCGAGCAGCTCAAGCGGGTCTCGCTCGAGCTCGGCGGCAAGTCCGCCGCCATCATCCTGGACGACGCCGACGAGGCCGCCGCGATCGAGGGCCTGAAATTCCTCGGCGTGATGAACTCCGGACAGGCCTGCGTCGCCCAGACCCGCGTCCTGGTCTCGCGCGAGCGGCACGACGCGTTCGCCGCCTCGCTGGCGGCGGCGATCGGGTCCATGAAGGTGGGCGACCCGCTCGACCCCGCGACCGAGATCGGCCCGATGGTCGCGCAGCGCCAGCAGGAGCGCGTGACGTCGTACATCCGGATCGGGCAGGAGGAGGGCGCCCAGCTGCTCGCCGGCGGCGAAGGCCGCCCCGACGGCCTCGACCGCGGCTGGTACGTCCGGCCCACCGTCTTCGCGGGGGTCGACAACAAGATGCGGATCGCCCAGGAGGAGATCTTCGGCCCGGTCCTGTCGGTCATCGCCTACGACGACGTCGCGGACGCGATCCGGATCGCCAACGACTCCGAGTACGGCCTGGCCGGCACCGTCTGGACCGCCGACGCCGACGCGGGGCTCGAGGTCGCCCGCGGGGTGCGCACCGGCACCTACGGCATCAACACCTACACGATGGACTTCGCGGCGCCGTTCGGTGGGTTCAAGGCGTCGGGACTCGGGCGGGAGTTCGGGCCGGAGGGGCTCGCGCAGTACACGGAGGCGAAGTCGGTGTACCTGTCGGCGCCGCCGATGTAGGTCGTTGCGGTCGCGCCAGTTTCGCCGGTCGACCGGCGAAACTGGCGGACTTGTCGTACAAAACTCACGCTTGACCGACGATGCTTCAGCGGTCAAGTGTGAGTTTCGCCGGTCGACCGGCGAAACTGTCAGGTCCCTTGACATCAAGACGTGATGTGTAAACCCCCACATCCGTTACCGATCAGTAGCCGTAGGTGACCCCGCTCACCTACGCTCGTCACATGAGCGAAGCGATCCCCGGTTCCGGCGCCGACGGCTCGAGCGGCGGCCCCGTCGTCGAGGGCCCCCACGATCCTGAGCACGACCCGCGCGCGTCCTACGTCCTCGAGCCGGAGCACGTCGCCCGGCTGACCGCCCGGATCGTCGCCACCACCGGCACGAGCGCCCAGGTGCACTCGCCGATCAACGGGGCGCCGCTGGCGAACATCCCGCAGTCGAGCACCGAGGACGTCGCCGAGGCGTTCCGCCGGGCGCGGGTGGCGCAGGCGGCGTGGGCGCGGGTGTCGGTCGACGAGCGGGCGCGGATCCTGCACCGCCTCCACGACATCGTGCTCGACCGCCAGGACGAGATCATGGACCTGATCCAGCTCGAGTCCGGCAAGGCGCGCAAGCACGCCTTCGACGAGCCGCTCCACATCGCCCTCACCGCGCGCTACTACGCCCGCACCGCGCACCGGCACCTCGACACCCAGCGCCGCCCGGGCGTCGTCCCGGTGCTCACCCGGGTCGAGCTGAACCGGGTGCCGAAGGGTGTCGTCGGGATCATCTCGCCGTGGAACTACCCGTTCACGATGGCGCTGTGCGACGGCCTCCCGGCGCTGCTCGCCGGCAACGCCGTGGTCGCCAAGCCCGACGCGCAGACCATGCTGTCCGCGCTGCTCGGCGCGCAGCTGCTCGAGGACGCCGGCTTCCCGCGCGACCTGTGGCAGGTCGTGGCCGGGCCCGGTCGTGAGCTCGGTACGCCGATCATCGAGCGCTCCGACTACATCTGCTTCACCGGCTCCACCGCCACCGGCAAGATCATCGCCAAGCAGGCGGCCGAGCGGCTCATCGGCTGCTCGCTCGAGCTGGGCGGCAAGAACCCGATCCTGGTGCTGCGCGACGCCGACATCGAGCGGGCCGCCGAGGGCGCGGTCCGGGCCTGCTTCTCCAACGCGGGCCAGCTGTGCGTCTCGACCGAGCGGATGTTCGTCGCCGACGCCGTCTACGACCGCTTCGTCGAGCGCTTCGTCGCGCGCACCAAGGCGATGAGCCTCGGCGCCACGATGGACTGGGACGCCGACATGGGCACGCTCATCTCCGCCGACCAGCTCGACACGGTGACCGCCCACGTCGACGACGCCGTCGCCAAGGGCGCCCGGGTGCTCGCCGGCGGCAGTGCGCGGCCCGACCTGGCGCCGTACTACTTCGAGCCGACCATCCTCGAGGGCGTCACGCCGGAGATGACCTGCTTCGGCAACGAGACGTTCGGCCCGGTCGTGTCGATCTACCGCTTCCACGACGAGGCCGACGCGATCGCGCGCGCCAACGACGGCGAGTACGGCCTCAACGGCTCGGTCTACACCCGCGACACCGAGCGCGGGCGCCAGGTCGCGCGCCAGATCAAGTGCGGCACGGTCAACGTCAACGAGGCGTTCGGCGCCACCTTCGCCAGCATCGACGCGCCCATGGGCGGCATGCGCGAGTCCGGCATGGGCCGGCGCCAGGGCGCCGAGGGCATCCACCGCTACACCGAGACCCAGTCGGTCGCCACGCAGCGGCTGATCCGGTTCGGGCCGATGCTCGGGATGTCCGACGAGGGCTATGCGAAGTTCATGACCGCCTCGCTGCGGTTCATGGACAAGCTGGGGCGGGCGTGACCATGACCTTCGACTACGACGTCCTCGTCATCGGCTCCGGCTTCGGCGGCTCGGTCACCGCGCTGCGGCTCACCGAGAAGGGCTACAAGGTCGGCGTCCTCGAGGCCGGCGCGCGGTTCAGCGACGCCGACTTCGCCGGCAACTCCTGGGACCTCAAGAAGTACCTCTACGCGCCGTCCGCCGGCTGCTACGGCATCCAGCGCATCGACATGGTCAAGGACTGCCTGATCCTGGCCGGCGCGGGCGTCGGCGGCGGCTCGCTGGTCTACGCCAACACGCTCTACGAGCCGCTCGCGCCGTTCTACAAGGACCCCTCCTGGTCGCACATCACCGACTGGAAGGCCGAGCTCGCGCCGTACTACGACCAGGCCAAGCGGATGCTCGGCGTCGTCGAGTACCCCAAGATGACCCCCTCGGATGAGGTGATGAAGAAGGTCGCCGACGAGATGGGGGTCGGCGACTCCTTCCACCCCACGCCGGTCGGGGTCTTCTTCGGCGGCCCCGAGCAGGCGGCGGGCACGCAGGTCGAGGACCCCTACTTCGGCGGCGCCGGACCGCGGCGCAACACCTGTCGCGACTGCGGTGAGTGCATGACCGGGTGCCGGCACAACGCGAAGAACACGCTGGTCAAGAACTACCTCTACCTGGCTGAGCAGAACGGCGCCGACGTCCACCCGCTCACCACGGTGACCCGGGTCCGGCCGCTGGCCGGCGGCGGTTACCAGGTCGACACCCGCTGGACGAAGGCCAAGCTCTCGCGGCGCACGGCGACCAAGACCTACACCGCCGAGCAGGTCGTCTTCTCCGCTGCGGCGCTCGGCACCCAGAAGCTGCTCCACCGGCTCAAGGCCGAGGGCGACCTGCCGCACGTCTCCGACCGCCTCGGCCACCTGACCCGGACCAACTCCGAGTCGATCCTCGGCGCGATCGCGCCCCAGGGCGCCGACGTCGACTACACCGAGGGCGTCGCGATCACCTCGTCGTGGCACCCCGACGAGCACACCCACATCGAGCCCGTCCGCTACGGCAAGGGCAGCAACGCGATGTCGCTCATGCAGACCGTGCTCACCGACGGCGACGGGCCCGACCCGCGCTGGAAGGTGTGGCTCAAGGAGCTCTGGAAGGAGCGCCGCCGGGTCCGCGACCTCTACGACGTCAAGCACTGGTCCGAGCGGGTCGTCATCGCGCTGGTGATGCAGTCGGTCGACAACTCCATCACCACCTTGCCCAAGAAGGTCGCGGGCAAGTGGATCCTGTCGTCCAAGCAGGGTCACGGCGAGCCGAACCCCACCTGGATCCCCGCCGCCAACGACGCCGTACGACGCATGGCCGCGGTGATGGGTGGCGGCACGGCCGGCGGCACCATCGGCGAGCCCTTCAACCGCCCGCTGACCGCCCACTTCATCGGCGGCTGCACCATCGGCGACAGCCCCGAGACGGGCGTGGTCGACGGCTACCAGCGGATGTACGGCCACCCGGGCCTGCACATCGTCGACGGCTCGGCGATCTCGGCCAACCTGGGCGTGAACCCGTCGCTGACGATCACCGCGCAGGCGGAGCGGGCGATGGCCTTCTGGCCCAACAAGGGCGAGGCGGACACCCGCCCGGCGCTCGGGGCGTCGTACGAGCGGATCCAGCCGGTCGCGCCCCAGTCGCCCGTCGTCCCGGACGACGCCCCGGCGGCCCTGCGGCTGCCCATCGTGGGCGTGAGCTGAGGGAGCGGAGCGAAAGCTGACGCCTCGTGGGGCGGTCCCGGGAGATCCTGGGGCCGCCCCCGAACTTTTGTCGAAGTTGTCCGGAGCCTGCGTAACCCACCCCTCACGGGGTCGTTGAACTGAGCGAGCCCGGGAATTCACGCTCCCTCCCGAAGCCCGGGCTCGGTCCAGGCACTGTCCATCAGTTGCGTGGACAATCAGGGCCCGGCCACCCTCCCTCCCCGGCCGGGCCCTGGTGCGTTTTCCGGCCGGGCTGAGCGGGTGGGCGGGCTCGAGACGGCCCGGGTTCAGCGCAGCCGGACGAGCCGGTAGCCGATCTCCGGGTTCACGGTGAGCGCGGTCAGGGTCAGGGTCGCGGTGGCGCCGGCGGCGACCCGGAAGAGCACGTGCCGCGACCCGCCCCTCGGTGCGTAGATCCGGGTGATGCTCGTGTCGGCGTCGAGAGCGGAGGGCACGAGCGGGTAGGTGACGTTCAGCGCCTGGTAGAGCGAGCGGAAGTGCCACGACAGCATCGCGAACGGGCCGGACGTGCCGAGCGGACCCGCCTCGACCAGGTCGTCGGTGTAGGCGGCGACGGCGAAGTCCTCGAGCCAGCGCCCCGGCGCCTCGCCGAGGGCTGCCGCCAGCGTGGCGGTGCCGGTGCCGGGGCCGGTCACCAGCGAGCGCAGGAAGGCCGTGCGGGCGCTCAGGCTGCCGCCGGACTTGCGGTCGGCGGCGTACCCGAGGAAGGCCCACGCGCCGCCGCGACTGGCCTGGCTCGGCGTCCCGGCCAGCACGGAGTTGACGGTGGGCGCCTGCAGCCAGGGGCGGTAGCGGGTGAAGTCGGCGTTGATGTAGGTGTTGAACGCGGCCACCCGGAGGGAGGCGTTGGGCCCGGTGGTGAGGTTCGAGAGGACGAGGTTCTGCAAGGGGGTCAGGCCGACCGAGCGCGCGTAGAAGGCGGCGTCGAGGGCGCTGTCAGCGACCGCCTCGGCGAGCCAGGTGCCGTCCAGGGGCGTCCCGGCGTCGAGGCGGACGCCGTCCATGATCTGGTGGCCGAGCTCGTGAGCCAGACCGGTCGCGATCTGCCCCTTGACCGACGAGAGGGTCCGCACGTTGGAGTTGACCGCCCCGGTCGGGTCGGGGGCCATCGTGTAGACGATCTCGCCCACGTTGCTGGTCGGGCACGCCGTCTGGCCGAGCAGGTCACGGGGACGCGAGTACACGTAGTCGCTGGTGCTGGTGGCCGGGGGAGTGAGCTCGTTGACCGCGCGGGTGACGAGGACGACGACCCGGTCGTTGGCGTCGCGGTCGGGCAGGTCGCCCAGCGCTCCGGTCACTCCCGGAACCATCGCGTCGAGCGTGGTGAGCAGCTCGGTGTAGTCGGTGTCGACGAAGCCGCCGACGGGATTGCTGTCGTCGGAGGCGATCACGACGTGGGTGCCCACCGCCTGGACCGTCGCGGTGGCGGCCAGGCCGGTCGTGCAGCTCCCGTCGAGGTCGACGTTGAGCCGCAGCGGGTCGCCCACGGTGGGCGTGCCGGAGGGGAGCCGGGCCGGCGGGCTCAGCGGGGTCCCGGTGCCGGTGCTGCCGCGGGCGGCCTGGGCGAGCGCCACCGCGTCGCGCCGGCTCGTCGCGTGCGGGTCCGCGGCGACAGCCGTGCCGCCCGGGTTCGCGGCCGGCATCGGCGCATTGCCGGCGACGGCGACGGTGAGATCGGTCGTCCCGGCGCCGGTGTTGGTCGGGACCAGGACGTACTCGGCCTCGACGGCGTCCGGGTTGGTGACCACGAGGTCGCGCGGGGTCGTCGTGGTCAGCGCGCCCCGGGCCGACTCGTGCACCGCCAGGTCGAGGGCGTCGTCGAACTCGGCGGTGACCGTGAGGTCCGCGACGACGGCGGCGTCGGTGCGCGGGTTGGTCGTGCTGCCGTCGCTCCACTGCACGAAGCGGAAGCCCGCGTCGGGGACCGCCGTCACGGGCGTCCCGTCAGAGCCGTGGTCGACCGTCTGGTCGGTGTCACCGCTGACCGAGCCGCCGGCGCCGGCCAGGTAGCGGAGGTCGTAGGTCCGCACGGCGAACTCGGCGGTGACGGTCAGGTCGGCCGTGACCGGGTTGTCGGTACGGGGGTTGGCCGTGCTGCCGTCGCTCCACCGCACGAAGCGGTAGCCGGTGTCCGGGACGGCGGTCACCGGCGTCGTTGCGGTGCCGTGGTCGACCGTCTGGGGCGTCGTCCCGCCGAGGCTGCCGCCGGGGCCGGCGGCGTAGGTGACCGTGTAGGTGCGCACGGCGAACTCGGCCGTCACGGTGAGGTTCGCGGTGATGCCGGTGTCGGTGCGGGGGTTGGCGGTGCTGCCGTCGCTCCACCGCACGAAGCGGTAGCCGGTCTGCGGGCTCGCGGTGACGCTCGGCCCGTTGCTGCCGTGGTCGACCACCTGGGGTCCGGCCGGGCTCACCGAGCCGCCCGGGGCGGCGGCGTACGTGAGGACGTAGGTCTGGGTCGCGAAGACGGCCGTCAGGGTCGCGTCGGCGATGACGGCCGTGTCGGTGCGGGGGTTGTCGGTGCTGCCGTCGCTCCACTGCACGAACGTCCGGCCGGCGTCGGGCACGGCCGTGACCGCGGAGCCGGCGGCGCCGTGCTGGACCTGCTGGTCGAGGTCGCCGGTCAGGCTGCCGCCGGGACCGGCGACGTACTGGAGGCGGTGGAGGGTGACCGCGAACTCGGCGGTCACGGTGAGGTCGGCGACGACGGCGGCGTCGGTGCGCGGGTTGGTGGTACTGCCGTCGCTCCAGCGCACGAAGTGGTGGCTGGCGCCGGCGAGTGCCGTGACCGGGGTGGCATCGGCGCCGTGGGCGACCGTCTGGTCGACGTCGCCGGTGACGGTGCCCCCGGCGCCCGCCAGGTAGCGGACCCGGTGCGTCGCGGAGGCGAACTCGGCGGTGACGGTGAGGTCCGCGGTCACGTCGGTGTCGGTGCGCGGGTTGGCGGTGCTGCCGTCGCTCCAGCGCACGAAGCGCTGACCGGCGTCGGGGACGGCGGTGACCGCGGTGCCGGAGCTGCCGTGGTCCACGCGCTGCGGCGTCGTCCCGCCGAGGGTGCCGCCGGGACCGGCGAGGTAGGTCAGGGTGTGCTGCAGCGGTGCGAAGCGCGCGGAGACGTGCAGGTCGGCGTCGATGTCGCGGTCGTGGCGGCGGGGAGTGGTGACGCCGTCGCTCCAGCCGGTGAAGCGGTGCCCGGCGTCGGCCACGGCCCGGACGGGTGCGGCGTCCTGGCCGGCCCGGACCCGCTGCTCGGCGGGGCCGGTGATCCGGCCACCGCGGCCGGGGGAGTAGGTGACGTCGTACGGGCCGTCGCTCTCGTCGCCGGCGCCGGACCAGCCGGGATCGGCACCGGTGCCGCCCGGCACGCAGTCCTGGCTCGCGGCGTGCGCCTCGGTCGGGGTGAAGGTGCTCGCGCCGACCACGGCCAGCACCAGCAGGCTCGCGGTGAGCACGCGCGTCGTACGCCGGGGGAAGGTCAGGACGAGGCCCACGGCCACGAGGGCCACCCCGAGGACGAGGAGACCGGCGGCCGGGCCGCCGGTTGCGGGGAGGCACGTCACGAGCGGACGCTACCGTTTTGAGGAGGGCTCTGAAATGAAAGTCCGGAACTTCGCGCTGACCGGTTCGGGGCCGGCGGCGTCCCCTCGATACGATTCGCCCATGACGGCGGCCGTGGAGAACCAGCCCGAGCACGACCACGACCACGACCTGGTCCTGGTGGTGGACTTCGGGGCACAGTACGCCCAGCTGATCGCCCGCCGCGTGCGCGAGGCCCGGGTCTACTCCGAGATCGTCCCGCACACGATGCCCGTGGCCGAGATGGTGGCCCGCAAGCCGAAGGCGATCATCCTGTCCGGCGGGCCGTCGTCGGTCTACGCCGAGGGCGCGCCCACGATCGACCCGGCCATCTTCACGTCGGGCCCCGCCGTCTTCGGCATGTGCTACGGCTTCCAGCTGATGGCCGCCCACCTCGGTGGCACCGTCTCGGCGACCGGAGCCCGCGAGTACGGCCGCACCCGGGTCACCACCAGCCTGCCCGGCACGCTCCTGGCCGGCCTCCCGGCCGAGCACAACGCCTGGATGTCGCACGGCGACTCGGTGAGCGCGGCGCCCGACGGCTTCACCGTCCTCGCCTCGACCGAGGTCACCCCGGTCGCCGCCTTCGAGAACGTCGACCGCGGCCTGGCCGGCGTCCAGTGGCACCCCGAGGTGCTGCACTCCGAGCACGGCCAGAAGATCCTCGAGCACTTCCTCTGGGACATCGCGGGCTGCCGCCAGACCTGGACCATCGGCAACATCGCCGAGGAGCAGATCGCCCGCATCCGCGACCAGATCGGCCCCGACGGCCGCGCCATCTGCGGCCTGTCCGGCGGCGTCGACTCCGCCGTCGCGGCCGCCATCGTCCAGAAGGCCATCGGCGACCGCCTCACCTGCGTGTACGTCGACCACGGCCTCATGCGCAAGGGCGAGACCGAGCAGATCGAGCGCGACTTCGTCGCCGCCACCGGCGCCAAGCTCGTCATCGTCGACGCCGAGAAGCAGTTCCTCGACGCCCTCGCCGGCGTCAGCGAGCCCGAGGCCAAGCGCAAGATCATCGGCCGCGAGTTCATCCGCGCCTTCGAGGGCGCCGAGCTCGAGGTCATCAAGGACGCCCCCGAGGGCACCAAGGTCGGCTTCCTCGTCCAGGGCACCCTGTACCCCGACATCGTCGAGTCCGGCCACGGCGCCGGCACCTCGACCATCAAGTCCCACCACAACGTCGGCGGCCTGCCCGAGGACCTCGAGTTCGAGCTCGTCGAGCCCCTCCGCGAGCTCTTCAAGGACGAGGTCCGCGCGGTCGGCGCCCAGCTCGGCCTCCCCAGCGTCATCGTCCAGCGCCAGCCCTTCCCCGGCCCCGGCCTCGGCATCCGGATCATCGGCGAGGTCACCCGCGAGCGCCTCGACCTCCTCCGCGAGGCCGACGCCATCGCCCGCGAGGAGATGACCGCCGCCGGCCTCGACGGCGACATCTGGCAGATGCCGGTCGTGCTCCTGGCCGACGTCCGCTCGGTCGGCGTCCAGGGCGACGGCCGCACGTACGGCCACCCCGTCGTACTGCGCCCGGTCACCTCCGAGGACGCCATGACCGCCGACTGGGCCCGGTTGCCGTACGAGGTGCTCGAGAAGATCTCGACCCGGATCACCAACGAGGTGGCCGAGGTCAACCGGGTCACGGTCGACATCACGTCGAAGCCGCCGGGCACCATCGAGTGGGAGTGACGCCGGCACTCTGACCTGCGGAGACGAGGCTTGGCTTGTTCCTGAGGGGAGAGTTGCAGTCAGCCCTCCCGGACTGGGACAAATCACGCTTGGTTAAGCCTGCGCGGAACCCTGACGAAGAGCGAACCCCAGGTCCACCATCGCCCCATGACAGGAAATCCGAGCCAGCCCGGCTGGTACCCCGACCCATCGGCACGGAACACCCAGCGCTACTGGGACGGCGATGCTTGGACAGATCAGATGGCCCCGCTGGCTCCTGAGGCGAAGGGAAGCCGTCCAAAGGAGCAGTTCCTTCCGACCTGGGGCCTCGTGTTGGGCATCGTCCTGGTGATCATGTTCTTCATGGTCGTCTGGGCCGTCCAGAGCGGGGAAGCCGAGGATCGGAAGCTCTGCCAGTCTTTAGAAGAGGCGTACCCAACAGGGGACAGCTGTTAGCTCTTCGATTCGTTCTGAGGCGTCTGGGTGAATCTCGGCCCGTGGATGCCGAGATCGTTGGGAAAGCCAAGGTCGACTCGAGCGATTTCGGGGAGCCGGGGGAACACGTCCTCGTGGACGCGCGACATCTCCAGGTACGCGCTCATCCTCGCGGCGCTGCTGACCGCCGACGTCGATGCCGGGACTTTTACGCGGCGGTGTAGTGCTGCCGGTCGCCCCGGACCACTCGCGCGACAGCACGGTCGTCGTCACCTACGGAGCCTGCAGCGAGGTGTGCCTCATGCCCGTGCGCGACCTGAGTGTGCCCGTCGGTTAATCCGCGACGCGGTCTTTGCGGCACCGGGTCTACCTGGATACTCTGTATCCAGTTAACGAGAGGTGGAGCCATGCGGATGAACGAGGGCGTCGAGTGGGCCGCCCACGTCTGCGTGCTGCTCCACTGGCTCCACGAGGACGACGGCCACGACGGCCCCGCTCCGACCCCGGTCGCCCGACTGGCGGAGGCCTACGACCTCCCCGCCGCGTACCTCGTCAAGCAGGTCCAGGCGCTCACCCGTGCGGGCATCACCGAGTCCGTCCCCGGCAAGTACGGCGGCGTGCGGCTCGCGCGCCCCGCGGGGCGGATCACGTTGATGGACGTCGTCGCCGCGATCGAGGGGCCGGACGACGCGTTCGCGTGCACCGAGATCCGGCAGCGGGGGATGAACGAGGACCGGCCGGCGCGGGACTTCGCGAAGCCGTGCGGGATCGCGCACGCGATGCGGGGGGCCGAGCTCGCGTGGCGCCGGGAGCTGGCGGCGACGTCGATCCTCGACCTGGCGGCGCGGACGCCGCGGCGGGTCGCGGCCGACGCGCGGCGGCACTTCGCCCGCACCTGAGACCGGGCGCGGGGGCTACCTTCGCGCCACCGTTGCCCCAAATCTGGATATTCAATGTCCAGTTAATGAGAGGAAAGAGAACATGACCCGAACCCCGATCCGCGACGCGTCGCCCGCGACCTACAGGCCCTGCTGGCGCTCGACGGCCGGCTCAAGGAGGCGCTCGGCGCGGTGCTCTACGACCTGGTCAAGCTCCGCGCGTCGCAGCTCAACGGCTGCGCCTACTGCGTCGACATGCACGCGACCGATCTCGAGCGGCGCGGGGTCGCGACCCGGAAGATCCACGGCCTCGCGGCGTGGGGCGAGAGCCCCTTCTTCGAGGACGACGAGCGGGTCGCCCTCGCCTTCACCGAGACGTTGACCGGGGGCATCGGTGCCGTCGACGACGACCTGTGGGCCGAGGCGGGGCGGGTGCTCGGCGAGGAGCGGCGGGCCGACCTGATCGTGGCGGTGGGTGCCATCAACACCTGGAACATGGCGGGGATCACCACGCACCTGCAGCCGCGACCCTGAGGGTGGTTGGCGGGGGAGGGGCGGGGTACCGCCGAGGTGCAGCAGGAGGTGTGCCATGGGCGGAGCGGGATTGCCGTGGATGGTCCTCGGGGGAGTCGCCGTCGTGCTGGCGTGCGCGGGCGTCCTCCTGATGGTGCCGTGGATACGTGCCGAGCAGGCGCGTGAGGACGAGCTGGACCGCCGCGACCGCGACGTGCTCGCCTACGAGGTGCCCAACGGGCAGGACCCGACCGCGGTGCTCGCGGCGCTGGCGAGCGCGGGGCTGCCCGCGGTGCCGTCGCTGCGGCACGGGCACCGGGTGGTGCTGATCGACGAGCAGGGCCGGCGCGACGCGGTCGTCCGGCGGCAGGCGCGGCGGGTGATCGCCGCGGCGCCGCTCAACGCCCTCGGCGACCCCGCGCCGCCGCACGCGGTCGTCTTCCTCGACGAAGGGCTGCCAAACTAGAACACGTTCCACTATGGTCGTGGGGTGAGCAAGGCTGCCTCGCTGACCAGGGTCGCGATCGCGTACGTCCTCGCGTTCGGCGCCGCGACCGGCTGGCTGCTGTGGGGGCCGGACACGCGGTGGCTGTGGCTGGACGGTCTCCTGGGCGACCTCGTCGCGACGCTGGTCGTGTTCGCGGCGAGCCGGGTGCACCGCAACTCGAGCTTCTACGACGCCTACTGGAGCATCCTGCCGCCGTACCTCGCGCTCTACTGGTGGCTCGCCGCCGACGCCGCCCGGGACGACGCCCGCGCGTGGCTGGTGCTCGGCGTGATCGCGCTGTGGGCGGTGCGGCTGACCGGCAACTGGATCGTCACCTTCCCCGGGCTGCACCACGAGGACTGGCGCTACCCGCTGGTCCGGGCGCGGGCCGGCCGGCTGGAGCTGCTGGCCGACCTCGTCGGCATCCACCTGGTGCCGACCCTGCAGGTGTTCCTCGGCCTGGTCCCGGCGTACGTCGTCCTGACCCGCTCCGGTCCCGGGCTGCGGTGGCTCGACGGGGTCGCGCTCGTCGTCGGCGTCGGGGCGGTCGTGCTGGCGTTCGTCGCCGACCGGCAGATGCAGCGGTTCGCGCGGGAGCGGACGCCCGGGCAGGTGATGGACCGCGGCCTGTGGGCCTGGTCGCGGCACCCCAACTACTTCGGCGAGATCTCCTTCTGGTGGAGCCTGGCGCTGTTCGGGATCGCCGCCTCGCCGGCGGACTGGTGGTGGCTGCCGGTCGGCGGCGTCGCGATGCTCGCGATGTTCCTGGGCGCGAGCATCCCGATGATGGAGCAGCGCAGCCTGGAGCGCCGCCCGGCCTACCGCGAGGTGGTCGCCCGGGTGCCGGTCCTGGTGCCCCGGCCACCCCGGTCAGCCCGGTCGGCCGGGTGAGCCGCCCGCGGGTCGTCGTCGCCGGGCTGGGCGACAGCGGACTGCTGACCGCCATCCACCTCGCCCGGGCGGACGTCGACGTGGTCGGCATCTCGAGCAAGCCCGGGCTCGTCAGCGGCCAGGAGCTCGGGATGCGCCTGGCCCGGCCGGAGGCCTGGGCCCGCGACTACCGGGTCGGCTTCGACCGGTTCCGGCGGCTCGACGGCGCCGAGCTGGTCCATGCGGAGCTGACCAGGCTCGATCCCGCCACCCGCACGGTGACGGTCGACGACGGCCGCGCCACCCGCGCCATCGACTACGACGTCCTGGTGGTCGCGACCGGGGTCAGCAACGGCTTCTGGCGCCGACCCGCGCTGCAGACCGAGGCCGAGGTCACCGCGACCCTGGCACAGGCCCACGAGCAGATCGCCGGCGCCGCGACGCTGCTCGTGGTCGGTGGCGGTGCCGCCGCGGTCGCGAGTGCCTACCAGTGCGCGACCCGCTGGCCGGCGCTGCGGGTGACCCTCGCGTTCCCGGGGGAGCGGGCCCTGCCGCAGCACCACCCGCGCACCTGGGCCCACGTGCGGCGGCGGCTGCTCGCCGCCGGCGTCGAGCTGCGCCCGGGCCACCGCGCGGTCGTCCCCGAGGGCTTCGACTGCGACCGGATCACGGCGGGGCCGGTCGCCTGGAGCAGCGGCCCGGAGCCGTTGCCGGCCGACGCCGTGCTCTGGGCGATCGGCCGGGTCCGGCCCAACACCGGCTGGCTGTCCGCCGACCTCCTCGACGACCAGGGCTTCGTCCGGGTCGGTCCGGACCTGCGGATCGCCGGCCTGCAGGACGCCTTCGCCGTCGGCGACGTCGCCGCGACCGACCCGCTGCGCTCCTCGGCCCGCAACCGCGCCGACAAGCTGGTCGCCGCCAACGTCCGGGCGCACCTGGCCGGCCGGCCGCTGGGGGAGTTCCGGCCCGCCCGGCGCCGGTGGGGCTCGGTCCTCGGCGTCGAGGACGACGGCCTCCGCGTCTTCACACCGGCCGGCCGGCCGTTCCGGTTCCCCGCGTGGACCGTCGGCGCGGTGCTCCAGCCGTGGATCGTGCGGCGCGGGATCTACCGCGGGATCCGCGACCTTCCCCGGTGACACCTTCGGTGGCAGAGTCGCGCCATGTATCCCGGGACCTGGGCCGCGACCACGCCGGACAAACCGGCCCTGATCATGGCCGGCAGCGGCCGGACCCTCCCCTACGGTGAGCTCGACGAGCGCAGCCTGCGGCTCGCGCGTCACCTGCGCGCGGCGGGACTGAGCGCCGGCGACGTCGTCGCCATGATCAGCGACAACCGGCCCGAGACCTACGAGGTCTACTGGGCCGCGCTGCGCTCGGGGCTCTACATCACGGCGGTCAACAGCCACCTCACGGCCGGCGAGGCGTCGTACATCGTGCGCGACTGCGGGGCCCGCGCGCTCGTCGTCTCGGCGGCGCTCGCCGACGTGGTGGGCGGTCTCGACGCGGACCTCGACGTCCCGGTCCGGCTGGCCTACGGCGGCCCCGTCGCGGGGTACGACGACTACGAGGCCGCGCTCGCCGCAGCCGGCACCGACTCGCTGCCCGCGCAGCCGCACGGCGACGACCTGCTCTACTCCAGCGGCACCACGGGGCGTCCGAAGGGGATCAAGCCGCCGCTCCCGGCGATCGCGGTCGACGAGCCGGGCTACCTCTACCCGGCGATGTTCGCGCCGGCCTACGGCTTCGACGCCGACACGGTCTACCTCTCGCCGGCGCCGGTCTACCACGCGGCGCCGCTGCGCTTCGGCGGCGTGATCCACACCGTCGGCGGGACGCTGGTGATGATGGAGAGGTTCGACGCCGAGGCCGCGCTCGCCGCCGTCGAGAAGTACGGCGTCACGCACACCCAGATGGTGCCGACGATGTTCGTCCGGCTGCTCAAGCTCGACGACGAGGTCCGGTTGCGGCACGACCTGTCGACGCTGCGCTGCGTGGTGCACGCCGCAGCGCCCTGCCCGGTCGACGTCAAGCGGCGGATGATCGAGTGGCTGGGACCGGTCCTCGAGGAGTACTACGCCTCGACCGAGGCCAACGGCGCCACCCGGATCGACTCGGCGACCTGGCTGCAGCACCCCGGATCGGTCGGCCGGCCGCTGCTCGGCCTGCCGCACATCGTCGGTGAGGACGGCGCCGAGCTGCCCGCGGGCGAGATCGGCACGATCTACTTCGAGCGCGAGACGCGGACGTTCAGCTACCACAACGACCCGGAGCGGACCCGGGCCACCGAGCACCCGGAGCACCCGAGCTGGACCACGGTGGGCGATCTCGGCTACCTCGACGACGAGGGCTTCCTCTACCTCACCGACCGCAAGGCGTTCATGATCATCAGCGGGGGCGTCAACATCTACCCCCAGGAGATCGAGGACCTCTTCACGCTCCACCCGGCGGTCGCGGACATCGCGGTCATCGGCGTGCCGGACGACGACATGGGCGAGCGGGTCGTGGCCTTCGTGCAGCCGGCGGCGAGCGTGCGCGACGAAGACGACGCGACGCTCGCCGCCGCCCTGGCGGCGTACGCCCGGGAGCGGATCGCGCACTACAAGGTGCCGCGCGAGATCCACTTCCGGGCGTCCCTGCCCCGAACTCCCACCGGGAAGATGGTCAAGGGCAGGCTGCGCGACGAGTACGCCGCGCAGTCCTCAGGCCCGCCTAGGTGAAGATGCTGACGCCTCCGGGACCGACGAGCAGCCCGACCACGATCAGCACGATCCCCCACAGCAGCTGGCCGCGGAACAGGCTGACAATGCCTGCCACGACCAGGATCACGGCAAGGATCCACAAGATGAATGCCACGGTTTCCCTCCTGTCGTCGGGGCCGGATGACCCCCGTTCAGCCCGGTACCCCGGGATCGCCCGAGCAGACGGTTCATCCACCCTTCACGCTCGGGCGGGTGCGTTCGGCGCCGACCCGGCCTAGGGTCGCGGTGTCCGCATCCCTGCTCGGAGGATCCCCATGCGACGTACCCCTGCCGTGCTCGCCGCGCTCGCGGCACTGACCACGCTCACCGCCCCTGCGGTCTCGACCGGCGCACCGGCCACCGCGGGCCCGGCCCCGGCCGCGCAGGAGCGCCCGGCCGTCCGGTTCGCCACCTTCAACGCCTCGCTCAACCGCGGCACCGAGGGACAGCTCGTCGCCGACCTCAGCACCCGGGACGACGTGCAGGCGGCCAATGTCGCCGAGACGATCCAGCGGGCCCGCCCGGACGTCGTCCTGGTCAACGAGTTCGACTACGCGCCCGGCGCGGCCGACCTCTTCCGCGACAACTACCTCGAGGTCGGCCAGCGGGGGGCCGCGCCGATCGACTACCCCTATGCGTACGTCGCGCCGGTCAACACCGGCGTGCCGAGCGGCTTCGACCTCAACAACGACGGCCAGGTCGGGGGCGGCGACGACGCCTACGGCTTCGGCCTGTTCCCCGGCCAGTACGGCATGGTCGTCTACTCGCGCTTCCCGATCGACACCGCGCACGTGCGGACGTTCCAGCACTTCCTCTGGAAGGACATGCCCGGCTCGCTGCTGCCCGGCGACTGGTACTCGCCCGCGGAGCAGGCGGCCTTCCGGCTCTCGTCGAAGTCGCACTGGGACGTGCCGATCCGGGTCGGCCGCCGGACCGTCCACTTCCTGGTGGCGCACCCGACGCCGCCCACCTTCGACGGTCCCGAGGACCGCAACGGCAAGCGCAACCACGACGAGATCCGGTTCTGGGCCGACTACGTCGCCGGCTCGGCCCGCAGCCGCTACATCTACGACGACGCCGGCCGGCGGGGCGGCCTGCGGCCCGGCTCGCGCTTCGTCATCGCCGGTGACCTCAACGCCGACCCCTACGACGGCGACTCGGTCGACCACGCCGCACGCCAGCTCCTCGACCACCCGCGGATCGACGCCCGCGTGGTGCCGACGTCGGCGGGTGCGGCCGAGGCCGCGGCCCTGCAGGGTGGTGCCAACGCGAGCCACCGGGGCGATCCGGCCCAGGACACGGCCGACTTCGCCGACGGCGCACCGGGCAACCTGCGCGTCGACCACGTGCTGCCCTCGCGCGGTCTCCACCCGCTGCGCGGTGGGGTGTTCTGGCCGGTCGCGGCGGACCCGCTGGCCCGGCTGACCGGGGTCTACCCCTTCCCGACCTCCGACCACCGGCTGGTCTGGCTGGACCTGCGCCGGCCCTGAGCCGGCCCGGCGCCGGATCGGCCTAGAGCTCCTCGTCGTCGGGGATCACGTGGACGGCGGCCTCCTCCGCGCTGGCCGCGGCGCCGTCGATGCCGACGTCCTCGGCGACGAGGTCGGAGTCGACGTCCTCGCCGAGCGCGGCGTCCGGCTCGACCAGCCGGCCGGCGCGCTCGTCGCCGACCTCGGTGCCGGCCTCGTCCGCCTCGTGGGCGAGGCCGTCGTCGGCGTCGTCGGCGGGGTCGACCGGCTCGTCGGGCACCTCCTCGGCCAGGCGGTCGGCGAGCGGCCGGTCGTGGGCCTGCTCCCACGGGGTGGTGCCGTAGCGCTGGGCGGCGGAGGGCTTCTCCGGCGGCGAGTAGCCGCGGTCGAGCTCGTCGTCGACGTCGTCGCCGAGCAGGGTGTCCTCGGTCGGGAGCTGCGGATCGCTGTTGGTCATGGAGGTCCGGTACCCCAAGGTCGCGGGGACCTACGCTGAACCCGTGGAATCACTCGCCCTGGCGTTCTCCTCGGGATGGGCCAGCGGGATCAACAGCTACCTCGTCGTTCTCGTCCTCGGCGTGGCGGACCGGCTCGGCTCGTTCGGCTCGATCCCCGACGTGCTCGGGCGCTGGGAGGTGCTCGCGGTCGCCGCGGCCCTCTACGCCTTCGAGTTCGTCGCCGACAAGATCCCCTATGTCGACTCCGCCTGGGATGTCGTCTCCACCGCGATCCGCCCGCTCGTCGGCGGCGTCGTCGGCGTCCTCATCGCCGGCGACTCGGCCTCGGTCGACGAGCTCGTCGGCGGTCTCGTGGGCGGCGGCAGCGCGCTCGCCTCGCACTCGGTCAAGACCGGCACCCGGATGGCGGTCAACACGGTGCCCGAGCCGTTCAGCAATATCAGCATCAGCGTCGGCGAGGACGTCGCGGTGCTCGCCGTGGTGTGGTTCGCGATCGAGCACCCGTACGCCGCCGCGGCGATCGCCGCGGTGCTGCTGGCCGCCGGGCTGGTGCTGCTCTGGCTCGCCTGGCGCACGGTACGACGGGGGTGGGCCCGGTTCCGGGCCTGGCGGGAGCGGTGAGCGGGTCGAGCGGGTCGAGCCGGTCGAGCCGGGCCGGTCGGCGCGGGGGAGGGCTCAGGCCTCGAGCAGTAGCTCGGTGCTCTCGGCGGCGAGCAGCAGCGAGCCGAGCAGGCTGGCCCGCTCGCCGAGGCCGCTGGCGGCGACGGGGGTCTGCGCCACCGGGTCGAGGGCGTGGCGCCGCAGCCCCATCCGGACCGACTCGAGGATGAGCTCGCCGGCCTGGGCCATGTCGCCGCCGATGACCACCATGGAGGGGTTGAGCAGGTTGACCACGGCGGCGAGGCCCCGGCCGAGGTGCAGGCCGGCGTCCTCGAAGGCGCGCCGGGCGGACACGTCGCCCGCGGCGGCAGCGGCCACGATCTCGTCGAGCGTCGCGCCCGGCAGCTGGCCGCCGATGAGCGCCTGGATCGCCTCGACGGAGGTGTAGGTCTCGAGGCAGCCGCGGCTGCCGCAGCGGCAGAGCGGGCCGTGCTCGTCGACGGTCAGGTGGCCGAGCTCGCCGGCGCTGCCGGAGGACCCGCGGAAGAGCTCGTTGGCGATGACGATGCCCGCGCCCACGCCGGAGGAGATCTTGACGGTCACCGAGCTGTCGTGGCCGCGGGCCACGCCGATCCGGTGCTCGGCGAGGGCGGCGAGGTTGGCGTCGTTCTCGATCTGGACCGCGGTGCCGAACGCCTCGCGGGTGGCGCTCCGGGCGTCGACCCCCCGCCAGCCGGGCAGGATCGCCGCGCTCTGGATGACGCCGTCGGTGACCGGGCCGGCCAGGCCGAGGCCGATCTGGCGCAGCACCGTGCCGTCGGGACGCAGCCGCTCGACCATCGTGCCGGCGAGGGCGAGCGCCTCGCGGTGGCCCAGGTCGGGGTCGATCGGGCAGCGCTCCTCGACGAGCAGCCGGCCGGTGACGTCGCCGATCGCGACGGCGAGGTGGCGGTGGCCGATGTCGACGCCTGCGACGACGCCGGCCCCCAGCGACATCCGGACGGCGGAGCCGCGGCGCCCGCTGCCCGCCTCGGTGTCGACCAGGCCGGCCTGGCTGAGGTCGCGCACGATGTTGGACACGGTCGCCGGCGCCAGGCCGGTGACCCGGGCCAGCTCGGCCTGGGTGAACGCCCCGTCGTCGGGCGCCGCGTCGCGCAGCGCGAGCAGCACCCGGCGCTGGTTGGCGGTCCGCAGGGACGCCGTCGAGCCAGGAGCGGCGCCGGTCGAAGACATGCGCACACTGTGCCGGGGGAGCCGGAGAATGGTCAAGTAGCGAACACAAGGAGGTCCCGGTACCAGTTTGAGCAACTTTTGTGTTCAAGTCTTGACGACAAGCATGTGACCTACAACACTCGGGTGCATTCGCCGGACCCTCGAGGAGAGCCCATGTCCACCCTGGTACGCCGCATCGCAGCCCTCAGCGCTGCCTTGTTCCTCGGTGCCACCGCGCTCAGCGCGTGCGGTGCCAACGACAGCAAGAGTGGGAGTGACGGTGCGACCATCGCCCTGCTGCTGCCCGAGACCAAGACCACCCGCTACGAGGCCCACGACCGCCCGCTCTTCGAGGCGAAGGTCAAGGACCTGTGCAGCGACTGCAAGGTCCTCTACTTCAACGCCGACCAGGACGAGAAGAAGCAGGCCCAGCAGCTGACCAGCGCGCTCGACCAGGGCGCCGACGTGGTCGTCCTCGACCCGGTCAACGGCAAGACCGCCGCCGGCATGGTCGACGAGGCGAAGGGCCAGGACGTCCCGGTGGTCGCCTACGACCGGTTCATCGAGAACGCCGACTACTACATGTCCTTCGACAACGAGACCGTCGGCAAGATGCAGGCCCAGTCGCTGGTCGACGCGATGGGCGACAAGGGCAACATCCTGATGCTCAACGGGGCGCCCTCCGACCCCAACGCGGCCCAGTTCAAGAAGGGCGCGCACAGCGTGCTCGACGGCAGCGGGGTCAAGATCCTGGCCGAGTACGACAACCCCGACTGGAGCCCCGACAACGCCCAGCAGTGGACCACCGACCAGCTCAACAAGTACGACGCGGGCAAGGTCCAGGGCGTCTACGCCGCCAACGACGGGCAGGCCGGCGGTGTCGTCGCGGCGCTGACCGGGGCCGGCGTCGCCGCCGACAAGCTGCCGCCGATCGTCGGGCAGGACGCCGAGATCGCCGCCCTGCAGCGCATCGTGGCCGGTGAGCAGACGATGACGATCTACAAGCCGATCAAGATCGAGGCCGAGACCGCGGCCGAGGTGGCGGTGGCGCTCGCCAAGGGCGACGACGCGCCGGCGAAGACCACGACCGGGATCGACCAGAGCGACTTCGAGGGCGTGGCGTCGTACATCTTCACGCCGATCGCGGTCACCGCCGACAAGATCAAGGACACCGTCATCGCCGACGGCTTCTACGAGGTCTCCGACATCTGCACGGCCGACTACGCGAAGGCCTGTGCGGAGGCCGGTCTGTCCTGATGACCCTCACTGCACCTCCGACCCCGGCCAGCGGCACCGGCGAGGCCGTCCTGTCGCTGGCCGGGATCCACAAGCGGTTCGGCGCGGTCCAGGCGCTCACCGACGTGAGCCTGACCGTCCGTGCCGGCGAGGTCGTCGCCCTGGTCGGCGACAACGGCGCCGGCAAGTCCACGCTCGTCAAGGTCATCTCCGGCGTCTACCAGCCCGACGCGGGGACGATCGAGTTCGAGAGCCGGCCGGTCGTCGTGGGCGGCCCGGCCGGCGCCCAGGAGCTCGGCATCGCGACCGTCTTCCAGGACCTGGCGCTGTGCGACAACCTCGACGTCGTCGCCAACCTCTTCCTCGGCAAGGAGCACCGGCGCGGGCCGTTGCTCGACGAGGTCTCGATGGAGCAGGAGGCGTGGCGGCTGCTGCGCACGCTGTCCGCGAAGATCCCGTCGGTCCGGATCCCGGTGGCCTCGCTCTCGGGCGGGCAGCGGCAGACCGTGGCGATCGCCCGCTCCCTGGTCGGTGACCCGCGCGTCGTCCTGCTCGACGAGCCGACGGCGGCCCTGGGCGTGGCCCAGACCGCCGAGGTGCTCAACCTCGTCGAGCGGCTGCGCGACCACGGCCTCGGCGTGATCCTGGTCAGCCACAACATGGCCGACGTCCAGGCGGTCGCCGACCGGATCGTCGTGCTGCGCCTCGGGCGCAATGCCGCGGAGTTCCGGACCGAGGAGGCCACCACCGACCAGCTGGTCGCCGCGATCACCGGGGCGTCCGACAATGTCGTCGCGCAGCGCGCGGCCCGTCGTACGGAGGAGCGGGGATGACCGCCACCAAGGAGAGCGTCGCGGCCACCGACGCCGCCGACGAGCGGCTGATCCGCGCGGTCTCACCGGGCGACTACCTGCGCCAGGGCTGGGGCCGGATCCGGGGCGGCGACCTCGGGATGCTGCCGGTCGTCCTCGGCCTGGTCATCATCTGCGCGGTCTTCTACGCCTACGAGCCGACCTTCCTGTCGTCGCGCAGCCTGGTGTCGATGCTGCTCTACGCCGCACCCACCGGCATCATCGCGCTCGGCATCGTCGTCGTCCTGCTGCTCGGCGAGATCGACCTCAGCGTCGGCTCGGTGTCCGGCTTCTGCGCGGCGGTGATGGCGGTGATCGTCGTCGACCAGGGGCACTCCCTGTGGCTCGGGATCGCGGCCGCGCTCGGTGTCGGCGCCCTCATCGGGACGGCGTACGCGGTGCTCCACGTGCGGGTCGGGGTGCCCAGCTTCGTGTTCTCCTTGGCCGGGCTGCTCGCCTTCGAGGGGGCCCTGCTGTGGGTGCTCGCCGACGGCAGCATCAACATCCCGCGCGAGTCGGGGCTGGCCCAGTTCGCACGCAACAAGTTCCTCACCGACGCCCAGGCCTATGCGCTGGTCGCCGTCGTGGTGGCCTGCTACCTCGGCTCGCGGCTGTGGACGATCCGGCGCCGGCGGGCGGCGGGGCTGACCCCGCCGAACCTGCTGGCCGTGCTGATCAAGGCGGCGCTGCTGGGCGGCGGCCTGGGCTGGCTGACCTACTACCTCGGCATCGCCCGCGGCTGGGGCTACCTCACCGTGCTCTTCGCGGCGCTCGTCGTGGTGCTCGACCTGCTGCTGCGCAAGACCCGCTGGGGACGCCACCTGTTCGCTGTGGGCGGCAACGAGGAGGCCGCGCGCCGGGCCGGCGTCCGGGTCGGCTGGACCTACTGCTCGGCGTTCGTGCTCTGCTCGGTGCTGGCCGCGCTCGGCGGCCTGCTCGCCGCGGCCCAGCTGACCTCGGTCTCCCAGGACTCCGGCACCACCGACACCAACCTCACCGCGATCGCAGCCGCGGTGATCGGCGGGACCAGCCTGTTCGGCGGCCGCGGCTCGGCCTACGCCGCGCTGCTCGGCATCCTGGTGCTCCAGTCGATCGAGTCGGGCCTCAACCTGATGAACGTCGACTCCGACGTCCGCTACATCGTGACCGGCGGCGTGCTGCTGCTCGCGGTGACGATCGACTCCGTCGCCCGGCGCGCCCGGTCGAGCTCGGGCAGAGGCTAGGGCCGGGGCGCCGGTCGCGCCGGCGGCTCGCCGTACAGGGTGGTCCGCTCGCGCACCGGCCTCTCGATGCCCGCACCGATCTCGACGAGCTCGGCGACGGTCTTGGCCGAGCCGTGCTCGGAGCCGGCCATCCGCGAGATGGTCTCCTCCATGAGGGTGCCGCCGAGGTCGTTGGCGCCGGCGTTGAGCATGGCGCGGGTGCCGTCGACGCCGAGCTTGACCCACGAGGTCTGGATGTTCGAGATCCGGCCGTGGAGCAGGATGCGCGCCATCGCGTGCACGGCGAGGTTGTCGCGCAGCGTCGGGCCGGGGCGGGCCACGCCGGCGAGGTAGATCGGTGCCGAGGTGTGCACGAAGGGCAGCGGCACGAACTCGGTGAAGCCGCTGGAGCCGTTCTCGCGGGCGGTGTCCTGGATGGACTTGAGGACGTTGAGGTGGCCGACCCAGTGCCGCGGGTTGTCGACGTGGCCGTACATCATCGTGCTCGTCGTGGGCAGGCCGATGCGGTGGGCGGTCGAGACGATCTCGATCCAGGTCCGGGCGGGCAGCTTGCCCTTGGTGAGGACCCAGCGGACCTCGTCGTCGAGGATCTCGGCGGCCGTGCCGGGCAGTGAGCCGAGGCCGGCCTCGCGGGCCTTGATCAGGAAGTCCTCGATCGACAGGCCGGTGCGGGAGGTGCCGTTGACGACCTCCATCGGGCTGAAGGCGTGCACGTGCATGTCGGGCACCCGCTGCTTCACGGCGGCCGCGATGTCGAAGTACGCCGACGCGGGCAGCTCGGGGTCGATGCCGCCCTGCATGCAGACCTCGGTGGCGCCGAGGTCCCAGGCCTCCTGGGCGCGGTCGGCGACCTCGGCGTAGGAGAGCGAGTAGGCGTCGGCGTCGGTACGGCGCTGCGCGAACGCGCAGAACCGGCAGCCGACGTAGCAGACGTTGGTGAAGTTGATGTTCCGGTTGACGACGTAGGTGACGTCGTCGCCCACGGCCGCACGGCGCAGGTCGTCGGCCAGCCGGACCACGGAGCGGAGCAGGTCGCCCTCGGCGGTCATCAGGGTCAGCGCGTGCTCGTCGGACAGGCTGCCGGGGTCGGCCTCGGCGGCGCGCAGCGCCTCGCCTCCCTCGGCGTGGAGGACGGCGGGGGCGCCGGTGATCGCGGCCGCCTCGCCGACGGCGGCCCAGTCGCCGTAGACCGAGCCGAAGTCGCTGCGCCGGTCGTCGGTGCGGCCCTCGGTGTCGACCGCCTCGTGCAGGTCGGTGCGGCCGCGCCCGTGGTCGGCGTCGAAGCCGCCGTCGGGCTCCTGCCAGGGCAGCCCGGTCGGGCGGACCTCGGGGATCGCGAGCCCGTCCGGGCCCGCGAGGGCGGCGACGTGGGCGTGCAGCCGCGGGTCGATCCACGCCTCGCCGCGCTGCAGCGCACCGGTGACGTACTCGGGGTGGACGGTCAGCCGGGCCCTGAGGTCGAAGCCGCAGGTCTGCGAGAGCGAGCGGAGCCGGTCGAGGGAGGGCCAGGGCCGCTCGGGGTTGACGTGGTCCGGGGTGAGCGGCGAGACGCCGCCCCAGTCGTCGACGCCGGCGCCGAGCAGCGCCCGGCACTCGTCGAGGTCGACCAGGTTGGGCGGTGCCTGGATCCGGGCCTTGGGGCCGAGCAGCAGGCGGGTGACCGCGATGGCGGCGCGGTACTCGGCGAGGCCGAGGTCGTCGGTGTGCCGCATCGCGGTGTCGGGCTTGGCCCGGAAGTTCTGGACGATGACCTCCTGGACGGCGCCGTAGGCACGCTGGGTGGCGCGCAGCGCGAAGATCGTCTCGGCGCGCTCGGTGAGCGTCTCGCCGATGCCGACCAGCAGCCCGGTGGTGAAGGGGATGCCGAGCCGGCCGGCGTCCTCGAGCACGCGGAGGCGGACCTCGGGGTCCTTGTCGGGCGAGCCGAAGTGGGCCAGGCCCTTGGTCTCGAACAGCCGCCGCGACGTGGTCTCGAGCATCATCCCCATCGAGGGGGAGACGGGCTTGAGCCGGTTGAGCTCCTCCCACGACATCACGCCGGGGTTGAGGTGGGGCAGCAGGCCGGTCTCCTCGAGCACCCGCACCGCCATCGCGCGGATGTAGGCCAGCGTGGAGTCGTAGCCCTGCTCGTCGAGCCACGCCTGCGCCTCGGGCCAGCGGTCCTCGGGCCGGTCGCCGAGCGTGAAGAGCGCCTCGAGGCAGCCCAGCTCGGCGCCCTGGCGGGCGATGTCGAGGATCTCGTCCGGCGAGAGGTACGGCGCCCGCCCCTCGCGCGCCGCCTGGGCCGGGGTCTCGACGAACGTGCAGTAGTGGCACCGGTCGCGGCACAGCCGGGTGATCGGGATGAACACCTTGGGGGAGTACGTCACCACGCCCGGGCGTCCCGCCGCGACCAGGCCCGCGTCGCGGACCTTCGCGGCAGCCGCCGTGAGCCGGTCGAGCTCGTCGCCGGTGGCGGCGAGCAGCGCCGTCGCCTCGGCCACGTCGAGCGCCGCGCCACGCTCGGCGCGGGCGAGCGCACGTCGTACTTGCTGGGGGGTGGGGGCCTCGGACATCCGCTTCAGGCTATCGGGTGGGTGTCCGCGCGGCGCGGCGTATCGCCCTGTGACCGGGACCGGGGACCGGGCCTAGTTGGGCAGCCGGGTGCGGAGCTTGCCGACGGTCGCCACGAAGACGCCGCGGTAGGAGCCCGGGAAGCTCCAGGTGACGACCTTGCCGCGTCCGCCGGGAGCCACGAGCACGGTGTCGGAGCAGCTGCCGCTGACCGCCAGGCAGTTGCCACCGTTGCTCGTGTAGCGGGCCGTGATCCGGCTCAGGTCGGCGAAGCCCTCGTAGCGCAGCTCCCACGCCCGGCAGCCCGGGGAGGCGGTGCAGCCGGTCTTCTTCCACCAGATCCGCGGGGCCTGGGCGACGCCGCAGAACTCCTTCTCGGTGGTGGTGCTGGTGCCCCAGCCGTAGCTGACCTGGGTCTGTGCCTGGATGCAGCCGCGCTGGCCGCCGGCCTTGGTCTCGACCTCGGCCGCGGTGCCGCTCAGCGGCTTCCACGCGCCCGGTCCGCCGGTGTTGAGGACGACGTCGCCGCCGCTCGCCTCGGGCGCGGTGAACGTGAACTGGACGGCGCGGTACGCGGGGCGGGCCTGCGCCTGCGGCGCGGCGGGCGCCTCGGCGTAGCACTCGTCGAGCTTCTCGACCGCCTCGTCGTGGCCGGCCGGCGGGTCGTCGGGCACGAGGTCGGCGGCGAAGAAGGCGCCGAGGGTCGCCGTCCCGATGTCGTCGAGGCAGTCGGTGTCGTCGAGCTGCCACTCCTCGCCGACCTGCTTCTCCCAGTCGTCGGAGCAGTCGAGGACGCTCTCGTAGAACGCCTCGGCGTCGTCGGTCCGCCAGGCGCCGGTGTAGGTCCAGTCGTCGCCGTCGCGCTCGACGAGGCCGCGCTTCTCGAGCTCGCCCGAGCGGGCGTCGCGGATCAGGTCGTCGGCCGCGCAGTCGAGCTGGTCGGCGTCGACCCACTCGGGCGCCTCGACGCCGTCGGCGATCGCGCTGGCCGCGGCCTTGTCGGCCGCGCTGAGCGGGCCGAAGCCGAGCCGGCCGGTGCCGTAGGCCCAGCCGCCGATGCCGAGGCCCACGACCAGCACCAGGACCGCGGCGAGCGCCACGAAGAGCGGCCAGCGGCGCTTCCTGCGCGGCGGCGGGCCCCAGCCGGGAGGCGGTGGTCCGCCCCAGCCGCCGCCCGGAGGCCCGGGCGGCGGTGCGAGCGGGGGCCCCGACGGCGGACCGGAGGGCGGGCCCGACGGCGGCAGGGCGGTCGGCGGCTGCTGCGGGGGCGGTCCCGAGGGCGGTGGGCCCGTGGGCCGGCCACCGGCCGGGGTGGTCGGCCAACCCTGCTGTCCGTACGTACCGCTCATCTGGTCTCGCCCCTCGTCCCGGGTCCGCCGACCCGTGCGGCGCACACCGCGGGTCAGGCTAAGGCATGGTCACCCTTCCCCTCAGTCGAGCGCCGGAACCTTCTCGGTGGCCGGAGCCGGCGGCTCGGGTGCGGACGGCGTCCCGCGGTCGAGCTTGCTGGGCCACCAGATCCGGCCGCCCAGGTCGAGGTTGAGCGCCGTCACGAGCACCGACCGGACGATCATCGTGTCGAGGAGGACGCCCAGGGCCACGGCCACGCCGAGCTCGGCGAGGAACACCAGGGGCAGGGTGCCGAGGGCGAGGAAGGTCGCGGCCAGCACCAGTCCGGCCGAGGTGATCACGCCGCCGGTCGAGGACAGCGCGATGAGCGAGCCCTTGCGGGTGCCGTGGGTGACCGTCTCCTCGCGGACCCGGGTCATCAGGAAGATGTTGTAGTCGATGCCCAGCGCGACGAGGAAGACGAACGCGAAGAGCGGGAACCCGGGATCGGACCCGGCGAAGCCGAGCACGTACTCGAACAGCAGGGCCGAGATGCCGAGCGCGGCGCCGAACGACAGGACGACGGTCGCCATCAGCAGCAGCGGGGCCAGCAGCGCCCGCAGCAGCAGCACCAGGATGAGGAACACCACGACGAGCACGATGGGGATGATCAGCCGGTTGTCGTGGTCCGCGGCGATCTTGGAGTCGAGGTAGACCGCGGGCCCGCCGCCGACCAGGGCGTGCGCCCCGTCGGCCTCGCGGACGGCGGCCCGGGCGTCCTCGACCAGCCGGAAGGCGGTGGGCGAGGCGATGTCGACGCTGACCGCCGACTCGAACCACGCCCGTCCGTCGGCGAGCGGACGCACGGGCGTCGGCGCGCCGAGCCCGTCGACGGTCCCGACCGCGGTGCGGACGGCGTCGATCCGGTCGGCATCGGCCACGACCTGGAGGGTGACCGAGCTGTCGGCCAGGCCGTGCTCGGCCATCAGCTTCTGGGCGGTCACCGAGTCGATCTCGCCGGTCACCGACTCCTCGGTGGTCAGCCCGGTGGCGTCGAGCCGGAACAGGCCGAGGCAGGCGATGAGCAGCACCCCGGTCGTGACCACCCACACCGCGCGGGGGCGCGGGGCGATCCGGGCGCCGACCCGGGCCCACAGGCCGTGCGCGGTCGGCTCGTCGGAGCCGAAGGACGGGCGCTTGGGCCAGAAGATCCAGCGGCCCACGATCACCAGGAGGGCGGGCAGCAGCGTGATCATCGTGAGCAGGGTGACGACGACGCCGACCGCGAGCACCGGGCCGAGGCTCGCCGTGGAGTTGAGGTCGGCGAAGACCAGGCACAGCAGGCCGACCGCGACGGTGGCGGCGCTCGCGATGAGGGCCGGGGTCGCGCGGTGCAGCGCGAACGCCATCGCCTCGTGCCGGTCCTCGTGGCGGCGCAGCTCCTCGCGGTAGCGGGCGACCAGCAGCAGGGCGTAATCCGTCCCGGCACCGATGCACAGGATGCTGAGGATGTACTCGCTCTGGTCGTTGACCGTCAGGTCGACGTACTTCGCGAGCAGGTAGACCACGCCGCGCGACATCATGTAGGCGAGCGCGGCGCACAGGATGGGGAGGATCCAGAGGATCGGGCTGCGGTAGGTGAGCAGGAGGATCAGGATCACCACGCCGAACGTGATCATCAGCAGCTGGACGTGCGAGCCCTCGAACGACTCGGCGAAGTCGGAGGCCTGGCCGCCGAAGCCGCCGACGTACGTCGTGACGCCGTCGATCTTCGCGATCTTGCGGACGTCCTTGGCGCTGGCGGGGACCTTGGCCCACCCGCCGTCGCCGAAGTTGAAGTTGAAGAACGAGTAGGCGACCTCGCCGTCCTCGGAGATCAGCCGGGGCGCCGGCTTCCCGGCCGCCGCCAGCGCCTCGGCGCCGTGGGGGGTGAGCACGCCGGTGGCGGTGACGCCCTCGACCTGGGCGATCTTCGCCGCCTGGGCGTCCATCGCGTCGAGGTCGGCCGGGGTCAGCCCGCCCTCGCGGTGGTAGACGACGAGCGTGGGGATGTCGTTGGGATCGAGGTCGGTCGACAGCTCGTCGGCGACCCGGGACGACTCCGCGGAGCCCGGCAGCCAGGACGAGGCCTGGTTGTCCTTGACGTCGGCCAGCTTCGAGCCGAGGAACCCGAGGCCCCCGGTCAGGAGCAGGACGACGACCAGCACGACCCACTTGGTGACGGGGCCGGTCAGCTTTCCGGCGATCTGACGGTGCATGGCGTTCACTCTTCCCAGGGGGTGGCTCGGTCGACATCGGGATTCGTCCGGATCCGACCCTGAGATCCGCCCCGAATCATCGGTCGGCGGGAACTCTCTGCCGTGCACGCGTGCGCCCGCCGTCCTCAAGACACGCGACGACCCCAGGATGTGACATCCCGGGGCCGTCGGGCGGGCTCTTTTTTGGGGAAACTCAGAGGCCGAGGAACCGGCCGATGATCTCCTTCTGGATCTCGGTGGTGCCGCCGTAGATCGTCTGGATGCGGCTGTCGGCGTAGGCCCGGGCGATGGGGTACTCCATCATGTAGCCGTAGCCGCCGTGCATCTGCAGGCCCTGGTCGACGATCTTCTTCTGCAGCTCGGTGGTCCACCACTTCGCCATCGACGCCAGCGAGGTGTCGACCTGCCCGGCGTTGAGGAGCTCGACGCAGTGGTTGACGAACGTGCGCGCGATGTAGGCCTCCGTGGCCATCTCGGCGAGCACGAAGCGGGTGTTCTGGAACTTGCCGATCGGCTTGCCGAAGGCCTCGCGGCTCTTCACGTAGTCGAGCGTCATGTCGAGCACGGCCTCGATGGCCGCGATCGCGATGGTGGCGATCGAGACCCGCTCCTGGGGGAGGTTCTGCATCAGGTAGACGAAGCCCTGGCCCTCCTCGCCGAGCAGGTTCGCCTTGGGCACCTCGACGTTGTCGAAGCTGAGCTCGGCGGTGTCCTGGGCCTTGAGGCCGAGCTTGTCGAGGTTGCGGCCGCGGGTGAAGCCGGCCATGCCGTCCTCGACGACGAGCAGGCTGATGCCGTGCGCGCCGGCGTCGGGGTCGGTGCGGGCCACCACGATCACCAGATCGGCGTGGATGCCGTTGGTGATGAACGTCTTGGAGCCGTTGAGGACGTAGTGGTCGCCCTTGTCGACGGCGGTGGTCCGGATGCCCTGCAGGTCGGAGCCGGCACCGGGCTCGGTCATCGCGATGGCGGTGACGATGTCGCCTGAGACGGTGCCGGGCAGCCACCGGGCCTGCTGCTCGTCGTTCGCCAGCGCGACGAGGTAGGGCACGGTGATGTCGTTGTGGAGGGCGAAGCCGAGGCCGCTCGCGCCGACGCGGGTGATCTCCTCGGTGAGGACCATGTTGTAGCGGAAGTCCTTGATGCCGGGGCCGTCGTGGGCCTCGGGGACGTCGAAGCCGAGCAGGCCGGCCTGGCCCGCCTTGCGCCAGACCTCGCGGTCGACCATGCCGTCCTTCTCCCACTGCTCGTGGTGCGGCACGACCTCGCGCTCGAGGAAGGTGCGCGCGGTGGCGCGGAAGTCCTCGTGCTCGGTCTCGAGAATGCTGGGACGCTCGGGCATCAGCTCACCCATTCCTTGATCTGTGCGATGGTCGCGGCGGGGTCGTCGCTCGCGGGGGAGACGGACAGGTTCGTCACGCCGGACTCCCGGAAGGCGGCGATCCGCTCCTGGACGTACGACGCGGGGCCGACCAGGTTGCCGGCCTCCAGCCACGCGAGCGGGACCACGGCCTCGGCCTCCTTCTTCTTGCCGGAGAGGTAGAGGTCCTGGATCTCCTTGGCCTCCTTCTCGAAGCCGTACTCGCAGGCCAGCTGGTTGTAGAAGTTCTTGTCGCGCGCGCCCATGCCGCCGACGTACAGCGCGTAGAGGGGGCGCATGAAGTCGAGCAGCGCCTTGGTCTCCGGGCCCTCGCCGATGGCGACCATGCCGCCCGCGGAGATCTGCAGCGGACCGAGCTCGGCCGAGCGCTTCGCGGCGCCGCGGGCCAGGGCGTCGCCCCAGACCTCCTGCGCCTTCTCGGGGTAGTAGAGGAAGGGCAGCCAGCCGTCGGCGACCTCGGCGGTCATCGCCACGTTCTTGTCGCCCAGCGCGGCGACCCACAGCGGGAGGTCGGCGCGCTCGGGGCGGTTGAGCAGCTTGAGCGGCTTGCCCAGGCCGAGGCCCTGGCCCTCGGGGAGCGGGACCTGGACGGTCTTGCCCTGGTAGTCGAGGCGCTCGCCGCGCAGGCCCATCCGCAGCACCTCGATCACCTCGCGGGTGCGGGTCAGCGGGCGGTCGTACGGAAGGCCGTGGAAGCCCTCGATGACCTGCGGGCCGGAGGCGCCGAGGCCGAGGACCGCGCGCCCGCCGGAGACGTTGTCGAGGCCGGCCGCGGTCTGCAGCAGGGCGCCCGGCGTCCGCGAGTAGACGTTGAGGATGCCGGCGCCGATCTCGACCGTCTCGGTCTTGGCGGCCAGGTAGCCCATCAGGGTCGGGGCGTCGAAGCCGTACGGCTCGGCCACCCAGATGGTGTCGAGCCCGGCCTTCTCGAGCGCGACGACCTGGTCGGCCGACTCGCGCGGGTTGCCCGCGTAGACGAGGGGCATCGAGAGCTTCATGGAGGTCCCTTCTGGCCGTTCGGCCGACGGTGACGGTCACGGGAGGAGGCAGGGGCGTCCGCCCGGCGGCACAACTGTGACAGTAATACTGTCACGATGCAACGGGTGGCGCCCGGTGAGACGCCGTGCGGGCGCGGGGCGCGCGACGTGATAGGAGGAGACACGTGACTTCTGAGAACTCGCCCGCCGAGACCCCCCGCTACACCGTCGCCGTGATCGGCGGTACCGGCCCGCAGGGCAAGGGCCTGGGCTACCGCTTCGCCCGCCACGGCCACGACATCGTCCTCGGCTCCCGCGCCGCCGAGAAGGCCGAGACCGTCGCCACCGAGGTCAACGAGCGACTCGCCGGGGTGGCCGGTGCCGGCACCGCCCGCGGCGCCGCCAACGCCGACGCCATCGCCGCCGCCGACGTCGTCCTCCTCGCCGTGCCCTACGACGGCCACGACGAGCTCGTCGCGTCGTTGGCCTCGGCATTGGCCGGGAAGACCGTCATCTCCTGCGTCAACCCCCTGGCCTTCGACAAGCGCGGCGCCCACGGCCGCGTCATCAACGGCGGCGAGGGCTCCGCCGCCGAGTCCGCCGCCGAGATCGCCCCCGAGGCCACCGTGGTCGGCGCCTTCCACAACGTCGCCGCCCCCGCCCTGTGGGGCGAGGACGACTTCCTCGACGAGGACGTCATCGTGGTCGGCGACTCCCTCGAGGGCAAGCAGGTCGCCATCGACCTCGCCGCCTCGGTCACCGGACGCCCCGGCATCGACGGCGGCAAGCTCCGCCTCGCCCGCGTCCTCGAGCCCTTCACCGCGGTCCTCATCTCGATCAACCGCAAGTACAAGACCCACTCGGGCATCCG
>NZ_FOUK01000004.1 GCF_900114845.1 Pimelobacter simplex | reverse complement strand
GGAAGCGGTTACGGGCCATGTCAGGCGGCCTCGTCGATGACGGCGTCGAGGTAGCGGGGGTAGAACCAGAGATCGGACTGGGCCTTGAGGGAGGTCGAGGTGACGGCGAAGATCTGGAGTGGCCCGGGGTCGGTGTAGTGCTGGTCGGCGGCGCCGAAGTCGGCGCCGATGGTCTTGTAGTCGATGCACACGGGGTTGGTCCCGAACGCGCCGGTGCCGCCGTAGATGCTGGGGAGTTTGCCCAGCTCGGCGGGTCGGATCTCGATCCAGGTCATCGAGTCGGCGTCACGGACCCAGGTCAGGGAGCCCTCGGTGAGGTTGAAGAGCCAGAACTCGTCCCAGGACATGTTCGCGGTGCCGGTGATGGTGATCTCGACGAGCTGGTTGCCCTCGACCTCGACCGGCGGGAGGAGCATGGCGGCGAGGTTGATGGCCCGGTAGCCGCTGGTGACCGGGACCTCGATCGAGCCGGAGTCGGTGACGCCGGAGCCGATGGTGGCCGCGCCGGCGGAGTCGACGATGCGCGTCGTCCAGGTCAGGGTGCCGGCTGTGGTGACGTTGAGCCGGCCGACGAGGCCGTGCATCCCGTCGCGGAGCTTGGTCGCCTGGATCCGGAAGACTGCCGGGGTCGCGAGGGTGTTGCGGGCCCCGGAGATCATCGCCGTGTCGACGGTCGCGCCACCGGAGGTCAGGAACGGCCGCATCGGTGGCGCGAGAGCGGCGTTCTTCGTGCTGTAGACGAGGATGTCGGTGCCCAGCGGCCCAGGCGTGGGGGTGGTGGAGTCGTAGAGGCGGATCGCGGCCTGGGTGGCGGCAGACCCGAGGATGATCGCGGTGCGTGAGCGCTGACGGTTCGTGCTGCTCGACACGATCAGGTTGGTGTGGGCGACCTCGGCGACCGCGATCGATGCCGACGGCGCCGCAGGCTGCGCTGGTGCTGCGAGCGAGATCGACAGCCGGTCGAAGTCCGCGGCGGTGAAGTAGTAGTCCAGGTATCCGCTGACCAGGCTCGGCATCACCGCGATCGGGGTGATCGGGCTCAGGGTGCCCAGGCCGCGCTTGAACGTCGGGTCGGTAGCCACGCCGGCCACGGAGGCGGCCGCCGAGATCCGCAGATAGGGCAGCGCCCCCGGGGCGGCGGTGACCCCGGTGCGTCGCAGCTCGAGCGACCGGGCGCCGTAGACGCCCACCGGGGCGCCGGAGGCGATCACGCTTCCCCCGGCCGAGGTCGGGCTCGGCTTGGCGACCTCGACCGTGGTCGAGCTGTAGGGCGTGCCGGTCCATCCGCTGTAGCTGGTCGCGCTGTTGGTGTTCGTCCCCATGAGGAAGGACCGAGCGCCGACGGCGCCGGCCGGGACGCGCTCCATCATGAAGTTGGAGGCGTAGATCTTCTCCCTGGCGACCGGGGCGTAGGCGTGGACCAGCGCGAGGCGGATGCGGGTCGTTCCGGCGGGAACGGTGTAGTACCCCTGGATGGTCTTGTAGACCCAGCCGTTCGCGTCCGCGCCGCCGGCAATCGCCACCAGGCTGCCGATCTCGGTCTGCCCGCTACTGGTCGCCCCGTTCCACTGGTCGACGACGAGCTTGATGGTGCTGCCGTCCTTGACCGCCCCGCCCCCGCCGGCCGCGGTGACGCGGACCGCGACCTCGTTGCGCAGGTAGATCCGGTCACCGGGGGCGACGACGTGCGCGGAGGAGCCCTCGACAGATTCGGCGAGCATGCGCCGGTTCGCGAGCCCGACGATCGGCTCCAGCTCGAACGCCGTGACCAGGATGTCGACCCACGTGTGGTCCATCGGCGGCGTCACGGAGGCGGCCGAGACCGCCCCGATGGCGGTGCCGGGGTCGGCGGTCCACCGGCTGATGCCCTGGACCGGGGAGGGGTTGAGGATCTCGTTCGTCCGCTGGACCGTGCCGAACCCGTAGGCGGTGGGGACGGTCCACCCGGAGGCGGAGTCGCAGGTGTCGACGACCGTCTTGGTCTCGCTCGCGGGCGGGACCGGCAGCGCCGGCACGGTGACCGGGTCCGGCGGGCGGGAGAACGGGTGCCGCGACATCGTGACGGTGAAGTAGCGGCACTCCTGGACCTCCTCGTCGAGGTCCCAGTCGTTGCCCTCGTCGCGCTCCGGGGCGGCGGCGTAGACGTCGTAGACACAGGTGGCGGCCTCCTCGAGCGGGGAGACCCACACCAGTGGCGGGATCGGGTCCGCGGACGCGTTCGCCGCGAGGGCGGCAGCGGCCTTCGCAGTCGCGGGCCCGGCCGCCTTCCCGTCCGGTGCAGACACGCGAAGCTGCAGCACCGTCTCGGCGTTGTCGTGGCCGTTCATCACCGCGAGCGAACCGTCGACCTGCAGCGACTTCACGAACTCGGTCAGCGCCTTGGCCGTGCCGAGCTTGGTGCCGTCGGCCATCGCCTCGATCACGAACTCCGCGTCCGGGTCGACAACATCGCCGGCGAGACGGATGTCGCCCCACGTCAGGGAGTGCGGCTGGCTCATGCGGTCTCCTCCGGCTCGGTCGGGGGCTCAGGCACGGCAGGGACCAGCCGCGCGCGGTCGGCCTCGAGCTGTGCCTTCTCGGCCAGGCAGCCGGCGAGGCGCAGCTCGAGGTCCGCGAGGTCCGCCTTGGCCTGGGCGATGTGGCCTTCCTGGATTCCGATGCTCTCCGGGCCGCCGTCGAGTTCGGCCAGGCGCTGGTCGATCAGCGCCACCGTCGGGCTCGCCGTCGCGTCGGCCGGGTTGCCGGGTTCGATCTGCTCGGTCACGTCACTTCTTCCCGTTCCGGCCGCGGTGGCCCTTGGAGTTGCCGCGGCCGCGGCTCTGGCGGTCTTCCTTGTGCTCGGCCTTGATGGCCTTCTCGATCGCGTCGAGACGCGCGTTGGCCTGGCGCAGCTCGCGGTTCGATGCGGCGAGCTCCTTGGCGTAGGTCGCCGCGGCGGCGTCGCCGGCCTTGGTGGCGTACTGCTCGCGCAGGTTGAATGCGGAGACGTACTTGGCGAGGTCGGCGGCCGAGCGGTTCGCGAAGTCGGTCAGCGCCCGGGCGTCCGGGGCCTCTCGCAGCAGCGCCTCGAGAGCGCCCTGGTTGACGCCCTTGGAGCGCAGCGCCTCGATGTCCTTGGCGAGCTGGGCGCCGTTCAGGTTGTCGCCATTGAGGACGGCCATGACGTCGTCAAACGATCCGCCGGCCGACCACACGTCGTTGTTGGGGAACAGATCTGAGCGGACGCGGTCGCTCGCTGCGTCGCGGATCGAGTCCATCTTGTCGATGACGCGGTCGCGGGCCTCAGTCTCATCGTCGACCGCCTTCTCGGACCGCTTGAGTGCCCGGTTCAGGCCCTTGAGCGAGTTGGGCAGCTCGTACTGGATGACCTCGATGGCCTTCATGCCGTCCGGCAGCCACGTCGGGTTCCTCCCGCCGCCACTCTGTCCGAGTGGCGCGAGGGCCGAGGACCACGACGGGTTGCGCCCGGCCGTGCCGCCACCGGCGAGGCCGCGGGCCATCATCCGCTCGGCGACCTCGCGGCGCGACATGCCGCGGTTGATGTCCTTCAGCTCGGACCGGAAGGTGTCGGCCTGGCCGTCGCGGTTGGAGGTGACCTCTTCGCCAGGCGCCAGCATGTACGGGTAGCGGTCGGCGTAGGGCCCGCCGTCCTTGGGCACCGTGGAACCGTCGGCCGACCCCTTGCCGCCGAAGATGGTCTGGATGCGGACCCAGGCGGTGCGCGCGGCGGTGATCGCATCGAGCTGGGCCTTCGCTTCGGCGATGCCGGTGAGCGTCACGTGCGGGCGGGCGCCCTTGTTCGTGGTGCTGACCAGGCGGCCGTCGACCGTGGAGATCTTCCCGATGAAGGGGTTGATGTTGGCGTCCACGTTCGGCTTGGTGTTGGAGCCGTCGAGGTTGCCGAGAAGATCCTCGAGACCGATCACCTGCTCGCGGGCCTTCTTGACGTCGCCGGTGTCGATGTCGATCTTCGTGGCCTTGAGCAGGTCGCGGAGAACGTCGCGCAGGTCCCGCGTGGCCTTCGTGGCTCCGCCGGCCTTCTCGACGGCCGCGTCGAAGTCAGCAAGAGCACCCTTGAGGAACTTCACCCGCTGGAGGCCGGAGAGCTGCTCGGAGTACTGCTCTGTTGCCGCGATCAGGTCATGGAGATTGGTCAGGTTCTCGCGGCCGCCAGCCAGGTCCGGGTTGAGGCCCTCTCCGTTCTGCTTGATCGACTCCGTGACGTTGTCGATCGCAGCCTGGTAGGCGATCCAGGCGGCCTGCTTGTCGACGACTGCGTTGAGGTTGGTGATGGCCTGCTGGAGCCGCTCTGTTTGGTGGGCTGCGGCGGCGGCCTTCTCGCCTGCGGTGCCGTACCGCTCGGCGAGTGCGTCGAAGGCGATCTGGTCGGAGGCGGCGTCTTCGGCGTCGCGCAGGCTGTCGGCGAGCTGGCGGATCTTCTCCTCGTCCTTGCCGAACAGGAAGCCGAAGTCGCCGGTGAAGACGCGCTCGAGGCCCTTGCCGACGTCGTCCAGGGCGTCGCCGATGCTGGAGATCTCGTTGCTGTCCTTGGCCTGCTCCTTGAGCTGGGCGAGCTCGTCGGCGGCCTTGCTGAACTGGCCCTCGGAGATCTGCTTCTGGACCTTGTCGACGGTGTCGGAGAAGCCGACCGTGGCGTTGTCGAGGTCCATGATCCCGCCGGCTGCTGCGCCGACGGCGACGCCCCAGGGGCCGCCGAGGGTGCCCAGGAGGCCGAGGGAGACGGTGTTGGCGACGCCGAGGTTGTCAGCGAGCCCGGTGCCCGCGAGGGCGAGGCCGGCGACGGGGGCGGCGCCCTTGGCGGCCTCGGCGGAGAAGGCCCGAACCTCCTTGCGGGCCGCGAGGGTCTGCTCGGAGGCGTGCTTGGAGGACTGGCCCATGCGGTAGGCCACGGTGCCAAACTTCGACATCGAGGGGATGGCGGCCTTGGCATCGCGCGCGGCGGTCTTGGTGAACCCAAGTACGCCCTGCTGGGCCAGGCGCTGGGAGGCCGTCCCGCCGTAGAGCTTGGTCTGCAGCGCGGCGGCCGCCTGCAGGCCGCGGGAGTAGAGCGCGAGCGCGGCGACGCCGGCAAGGATCGGGGTCCCGAGGTCGCTGTCGGCGATCGCCGACACGGCATCGCCGAATAGCTCGATGATCTTCAGCGACGGGCCGCCGAGCGGGGCGACGGCCTCGATGATCTGCAAGATCGCGTCCGCGAGCGCCCCTGCGGCGTCCGCGACCCGGGGGCCGTTGGTGTCGATGTAGTCGATGAACTCGCGGTAGCCGTTGGTGCCGGACAGCTCCTCGGACCACTTCGCGAAGTCGCGGGACTGCTCCAGCAGCCACTCGCCGAACTTGTCGTTGGTGGGGTCGAAGGCCATCCACAGCTCGGCGAGGCCCTTGGTGAGGTTGCCGAGGGTGCGGAAGAGGTCGTCGATGGCGTCGGGGGCGTTGTGCTCGACGAAGTCCCAGAACTCCTCCCACTCCGGGCCGGCGAGCTGGTCGGCGCCCTCGGCGATGAGGGACCCGCCTCGCTCTCCGATGGCCTGGGAGATGTCGCCGAGCTTGGGGGCCAGCCGCTCGAGGTCGTCGAGGGCCTCGGTCAGGCCGGGGAACCAGCCCGCGGCGGCGGAGTCGCGCATCTCGCGCAGCACAGGTCGGAGTTTCTGGAACTCGGTGACGAACTTGCGGGCGTCCGGGCCGATGTTGGACATCGCCGCTTCGGCCTTCTCGAGGTTCGCGGCGGTCGGCTCCAGGCGGGCCGTCTCGACGGCCTTGAGGGCGTCGCCCACACCCTGCATCGCGCCGACGAACGAGACGCCTGCGATGGCAGCGAAGCCGAGCTGGGAGGCGAGCCCGGTCACGGCCGGCACCGCGATGCCGGCGATCGGGACCGCTGAGGGACCGAGGATCGCCATGACGTCAGCGAGAATCCGCACCCGACCCGAGAGCCGGTCGATCTCCGGGCCCGACTTCCGGGCAGAGCGGCCGACGCCCTCGACCCCGTCGGAGACTTGCGGGAGGGTCTGCTTGACCCGCATCCCGGAGCCGTCAACGTGGTCGAGCGTGCTGCCGAACACCGCGGCAGCGGTGGTCATCTTCGCCATCGTGGTGGTGAAGCCGGCGTCTTCGGCGGAGACGCGGACCGACTCACGGCGAACGGCCATCTGGTCCCTCCTTCGGCTCGGGGTTGTCGGAGAAGGGGCACCAGAAGACGCGCTGGTCGATTACGCTCCGGGCATGATCAGGAAGGCTCTCGGGGCGCTGACGGGACTGCTGCTTGCCGTGTCGCTCGCCTCGTGCGGAGGCGACGAGGAGCCCGAGGTGTCGAGCGAGCCGGCGAACACCGGGGCTCCCAGCGAGACGCCGACGGTCGTCCTCGACATGCTGGACGCGTGCAGGCTGCTGGAGCAGCAGGTATCGAAGTACGGCGACAGCGAAGCCGACCAGGAGCAGTTCGCCGCCTACCTGACCACCCTGGCGGGATCGTCTGACCCCGAGACGCGCGCCGCCCTCCTCAGGATCGCGTCGGCAGCAGCCAACGAGTACGGAGGCGAGGGTGTCGACGATGTCCTCGACAGGCAGGGCGAGTACCTCGACGCGCTCGACAACATGGCTGCCGAGTGCAAGGCCGTCGGGTCCTCAGCCCTGCAGTGACTGGCTCGCCGAGCCCGGCTCCGGCGGTTCAGCGTGCTCGGCCGTGGCGGTCTTGCGGCCGCGGAACTGGACCATCACGTGGCGCCCGTCGCCGGGGCGCTTGCGGGTGGGCGGGATCTTGTCCTCGTCGCCCATCGCCTTGAGGGCCTTCCGGTCGGCGGCCTGCTGGATGCGGTCGTTCTTGGCTACGCCGGCGCACACATTGCAGTGCTCGACCTCGATCGCGAAGTGGTTGTCCAGGTCCCCGGTCAGGGACTTGTGGTAGCCGCAGCCTGAGCAGACGCCGGCCTCGTAGATCCGCAGCTCGACCATCTTCGTGACCTCGGCCTCGGTCCACTCCGCCTCGCGGTGGATGACTGTGTAGCCGGTGAGGTTGCCCTCGGCGTCGTAGTGCTCGTGGTGCTCGGCCGGTTCCCAGCCGTTGAGGCGCCGTTCGGAGACGCCGAGATCGAAGGCTAGGCGTCTGCGCTCTCGGCCGAGAGGGTCGAGGGCGAGCCGCTCAGGGCTTTTGGGGGAACGGTGACCTTGAACTCCTGCATCTCCACGACGCGGCGCACGAGGTCGGTCATGTCTGCCGGCGCGATCCGCTTGGAGAGCCAGCCGGACCAGTCGCCCTCGGTGAGCTTCTCGTCGTTCCACGAGACTGCCCAGTCGCCGAGGTCGGCCATGAGGTCGGTGGTGTTGACCACGCCGTTGCCGTTGCGGGTGTCGGAGATGTTGCCCTCACGCGGGGGATGGTCGTCCTTGTACGCCTGCCAGGCGGCGCCGTCGACACCGTTGAGCTGCAGGTCGCCCTCGTAGTCGCGCATCTGGTCCCACAGCGCGGTCAGCTCGGCGTCGATCTCGGCCACCCGCGGCGGCATCTCGGGCTCGGCGCGCTCGGCGGACTTGCGGACGCGGGCCTTGGCCTCGCGGTCCTCGTCGCCCTGGCCGGCGGTGGCGGTGGCGTTGATGATGAGGTCGGCCTTCTCCGAGCTGAGGCGCTGGACCTTCTCGACGAGCTCCAGGTTGAGGCACAGGCGAACAGAGCGGGTGGGAAGCTTGGCGGCCTTCTCGGCACGCAGCTCCGCGAGGGTCTTGGGCATGGGGTTCTCCTGCCGGGTGGTTGCCGAGTGGCCCCGTCCGCGACTCGGCAGCGCGGACGGGGCCGTCTTGGGTGGGTCAGGCCGCGACGACGCCGTTGATGGGCTCGCCGCCGTCGGCGTAGATCACGGACTGCGTGATCGCGAACTGGTCGAACTCCCCCTCGCCGGTGCGGCCGCGGCGCTGGCGGCCGAGCTTGACCTTGTGGGCGATGTAGGAGTCGCCGGCCGCGAAGGTGGAGCCCGTGCCGTCCATGCCCTGGAACTCGAGCAGGATCTTGGTCGTGCCCGGTGTCATGAGCGTGCGCGCCTCGTTGCCGGGGGCGGCGTCGTCCTCCTGCGGGAGGTGGGAGTACTGCAGGTCGGTGATGGTGTCGGTCGTGTTGCCGAACTCCTGGGGCACCTTGCGGCTGCACATCTTGCGCGGGCCCTCGCCGACGTTCTCGCCGCCCTCGGAGACGAAGTCGCCGTAGAGGTGGCAGGTGAGGATCTCGCCCGCGGTGACGCCGGTGAGCGGGATGGCGGCGAGGTTGGTCGCGGTGTCGAGCACCACGAGCCGGGAGTACCCCTGGGACTTCTGGGTCTCGGGCATGGTGACGGTCATGTCAGTCCTCCTGGGAAGGCGGGTTGGTGGTCGAGCTGTCGCCGGTCGACGCAGCCGGGGCGGACGACGCAGCCGACGCCGCCTTCTTCGCCGCCACCTTCTTGGCGACGGACGTCTTGGGCTTGACCGGCCGCCCGCCGGCCCGGGTCTCGGGGCGGGGGTTGCCGGAGCGGGTGTGCGTGGGCTCGTCGAGGATGGTCAGGCCTCGGCGCTCGGCGTCAGCGCGACCGGCGTTGTACTCGCGGTCGCCGACACGGACGCGGACGAGATCGGACATGGGTGGCTCCTTCGTGGTCGGGTGGACGCCCCACTTGGTCTGCCGTCCGCACCGCGACGGCGGGAATGCCGGCCGCGGCCGATGTGCACCCGGCGAGGCTCCCGGGAGGTCAGAGGGCGTAGGTCCAGGCGACGAGCCCGGAGAACCGGCCGTCGTCCTTGCTGATGGCCTGGCTGATGTTGAAGGTGACCGGCGTCGAGGTCTTCCCGCCGATCAGAAGGTTCTGCTCGTCGAGGGCCCCGGTTGCCTTGTTCAGCGCCCAGCGGGCCTCGTCCACGGTGCGGCCGACGCCGCGCAGGGTGATGCGCCAGCCGGAGACGCCCGCGCGACCAGCTCGGAAGACCCCGGCGGCGCGGCGCTCGACGGTCAGCAGGAGGTGGATCGGGGGCAGCGTGCCGGCGTTGCCGTCGGCGCCGGGGACGTTGCCGTAGTCGAAGACGATCGGCTTCGCGGCGCTGTCGACCAGACCGGCTGCGGTCAGGAGCCCGACGATGACGTCTCGGTGGACGCGCTCGTCGACCACGGGAGCGCTCGTCATCGCTCACCACCAGAGGTGAACGAGAGCTGGTCCATCATCTTCCCGATGTCCCTGACGAACTCCGGCTCCTGCAGGTCCCAGCCCTTCTCGATGTCGAGGTGCGGCGGCTGGTTGCGCGAGCCGAAGTTGAACGACATGTCGCCCTGCGCACGGTCCGACTCAGGGCCGTACTCGCCTTCCAGGGGGCTGAGCATCTCCGCGGTGAACGCGCTGGGGTAGTGCTTGCCGTGAGCGCCGGCAGACTCGCGCGCGATCGGGATGGTGCGGCGATTGCCCTCGCGGATGGTCTTGCGGACCAGCTTGCTCGCCTCGCGACCCAGCGTGCGTGCCGTGCCCGCCATGTCGTTGACGAGGTCGTGGATGTCGTGCTCAACACGTACTCGCATCAGGTCCACTCCTCGGGGCGATCGACGACGAACACGAGCATCCGACGGGCCGTGGCCTGGTCCTGGCCGGTCGACTCGAGGATCTGGCAGACGACCGGGGTCTCGCCGGCGTAGATGTCGAGCAGGTCGCCGTCGTGCAGGTCGGCGGTGTCGTGGGGGTGGTTGGCGGTGCGGACGGGGACCTCGATGTCGACGCCGCCGACGTTGACGGTGCGGTGGGTCGCGGCGCCGCGGGGCACTCCGGCGAGACGCAATGGGAGATCGACGTGGATGGCCGCCCAGACGGGGACCTCGAGCCCGGTCTCCTCGTCCTGCTCGGTGTAGCCCGTCTTGCGCATGACGGCGCAGCGGGACGTCATCCGAGCCTCGGCCATCGCCCGGCCGCGAGCAAGCCGTGCGGCCAGCCGCGCCGGGAGCCCCGCGGCGTCCATCAGCAGTACTTGATCGAGCCGGACCAGCCGTTGAGCACGGCCGCGTCTGCGGACTGGAGGCGTCGGAGCTCGGCCGCGGTGAAGTAGATGTCCTCGGTGGCGTCGGCCTTCTTCCAGGCTTCCTGGTAGTCGTCGATCGAGCCGGACTCGGACTCGCGGCCCTCGGGGTTGCGCAGGACCCGGCGCGCTGCCGCGGTGACGACGTCAGCCACGGTCGTGGCGTCGATCTGCCCTGCTTCGATGCGACCGACGAGGCCCCGATCCTCGCGCTGCAGCTGGCGCCAGGCGACATCGAGCCAGTACTGCTGGAGCTCGTCGTCGGCTGAGCCGGTGTAGCCGGGGATCGGGGCGCTCGCCGGGTTGTTCATCAGCCCTGAGCCTCGTCGTCAGCGATCAGCGCGGCGACGAGGGTCTCCACGCTGCCTCGCTTGCTGATCCGGTCGCCGTCGGGGCGTCCCTCGTTGCGGCCGTCGATCTCGGCCTTGAGCGCATCGAGGTCGAGGCTCGAGTAGTCCGCGGGCGCCGCGGGGGCGGGGTCGGGTGCCTCCGCCTTGAGCTGCTCGATCTCCGCCGTCAGGGCCTTGATCTCCACCTCGAGGTCGACGATCCGGTCGTCGCGCTCGGCGAGCTGGGCGTCGTACTGCTGGCGCAGCGCGGCGACCTCCGCCACCGCGAACTCGCCAGTCTCCGGCTCGGTGGAGGCGACCTCGCTGCCCCACACGTCGGCGGCGATCGTGTCGGCGCCCTTGATGTCGGCCTCGTCGGTCCCGGCCTCGTAGATGTACGGGCCGACCTGCACTGTGGTGCTCAGCTTGCGGCCCATCAGACGAGGCCCTTCCAGATCACGATCGCGTCGTTGTCCTGGAGGACGGGCATCCCGACCGCGGCGCCCTTGACGGCACGCTGGACCGGGTTGTCGTTGCCGAGCGTCACGATGGTGAGGCCGGGGACCTCGGCCGCGGACAGCGCGGTTCCGCCGTTCGGCTGGACCCGCTGGACCTGCTGGACGGCCTCCTGGGTGATGCCGAGCTCGGTGCGACCGACCGGGTCGTCGTTGCTGGGCAGGAACACCAGGGTGCCCTCGGCGAAGAACCGCGTCCGGGCGCCGGCAGCGTCCTTCATCTGCCGGTCGTAGGTCACCGGCACCGGGAGATTCCGGTTGGCGGCGTAGGCGGCGACCTGGTCGGCGCCGACCGGGCCCTGCGGGAACGCCACCTGCAGCGCAGCGACCAGCAGGCTGTAGACCTTGCGCGTCGTCACTGCGACGCCGGCGGCATCGCCGGCGACCGCCGCGTAGACGTCGTGGGCCGCGGCGTAGGCGTTCCACACGGCCGCACCGTCGGCCGGGTTGAGCGGGGCGCCAGCGGTGATGATCTGGGCGCCCGGGATGCCGAAGTCGACGCTGTGCGTGGTGCCGTCCTCGGTGACCAGGGAGATGATCCCGGTCGAGAGGAGCTGGCCGCGCATCGCCTCCATGGTGTTGTCCACGGTCGCCGCGCACTGGCCGGCCGCCGACGTCACGGCGGGCTGCCAGTCGACCGCCTGGCCGGCGAGCTGCTGCGCGAGGATGAACTCCTGGTTGAGGTCGACCTCCGTCAGGTTCACCAGCGGGGTGACGGCGGGCAGGTCACCGCGCACGTCGATGATGCCCTGCTTCTGGATGGGGATCGCCGGCGCGTCGAACGCCCGGATCGGGACGGTCTGGTCGTTGCGAGTGCGCCGACCGAGACGGTAGGTGACGCTGGGCACGTTGACCACGGGGAAGAACCGCGCCAGCGAGTTGCGTGCGTCCTGGAGCTGGCGAGCCGCGAGGATCGTGGGCCGCAGGTCCGGGACGAGATCGATGAGCTGCATGATCGGTGGTCCTCTCGGGTCAGGCCGGCGTGACGCCGTTGATGAAGTTGACGTTCTTGAGCGCGTTCTCCTGCGCGAGGGTGAGAGCGGCCGGCAGGAAGCGCCGGTCCACGTCACCGCCGTCGACGACGGAGATCAGGTGCGTCTCCCCGGCCTTGTGGGTGTACTCGTTGAGCACGAGCCCCTTGCCGGCGACCAGGGACCCGGACTTGACGAGCCCGTTGGCGTCCTTGACGACGTCGGCGAACGTGACGCTGACGCCGCGGGTGCTGGCCTTGAGCATGTTGCGCAGCCAGCGGGTGTCGCCGTTGCTGTAGGTGGTGCGCTTGGGCGCGAAGTTGGACACGGTGCTTCTCCTTCGGTTGGTGTGTCCGGATGGGTGATGCCCGTGGGCTGCGGCCTCGCGCCTGCGCCTTCGGGTGGTTCGGTGTCGCTCAGGCAGTCGGGGCGGTACGGACGCCGGCCGTGAGCTGCATCTGCGCGAGGATCTCCTTGACCTTGTCGGCGTCCGGAGTGGCGATGGGGCCTCCTCCACCGATGCCGACGGGGGCGATGCGAGTGGTGGACTTCGCGAGGTGGGGCTTGGCCTCGACGACCTTGTCGAGCGCGGCCTTGACCTTCTCGACGTCGGCACGACCGTCGGCGTCCACGATCGTCGTGAGGTCGACGTTGGCGAGCGCGTCGGTCGGGTCGTGCAGCAGCGGCTTGGCGGCCTCGAGGACCGCGTCGCGGACCTTGTTGGCGGCGGCCTCGGCGGTGCGCTGCTGCTCGGCGTCCTGGAACGGCTTGATCGCCGCGGAGACGGCCTGCTGGACGATCGCTGCGATGTCGGGCGCCTCGCCGGGCTTCGGAGGGTCGGCCGGCTTCGGGGGATCCGCGGGCTTCGGCGGGGCGGGCTTGGCCCGGGCGGCGTCACGCTCACGGACGGCCGTGTCGCGATCCCGCTCGGCCTGGACGCGGGCGGACCGCTCGCGGACCAGCGCCGTCTTGCCGGGGTCGCCGAGCGCGTCCCACGTCTCCTGCGGCACGTCCTCGGGGCGCTCGGGCGGGTCGTTGGACGGGTCGCCGCCCATGATCGGGAAGATCGGGCGGCCGTCGCGGCGGAACCCGATCGCGCGGATCGGCTCGCCGGTCAGCGGGTGGTTCTTGCCGAGCAGCGGCAGAAGTCGGGCAGGGGTGGGGTTGGACATCGCGTCCTCCTGTGGATCTGGCGCGCTTGGTACGCGGCGCCGGGCGCTCCTCGTCCATCGCGGGCGAGATCAGGTGAGGTAGCCGTAGAGGCGGAGCAGCCGCAGCGCGTCTTCGCGGTCGGCGGCGATCTCGTAGATCGACTCGGGGCGTAGGCGGACCGGGCGAGACGGGTTCCTCTTGCGCCAGGCCGCACGTCGCGTGGTGCCGTAGCGGGTGACCTTGACCCGGTGACCGAACACCTCCGCGGTCGAGATTCCGGACGCCGAGTTGATGACGGTCGTGACGTCGGAACCATCGCGGATCGCCTGCATCTCGGCCTCAGTCAAGTCCCGGATCCAACCGCGCTCAAAGGCGTCCTCCGGGGTGACGACCAGCCCGCGGTCGAGGGCATCTTGAAGGGACGCGCACGACTCGCTCGTGCAGTCGCAGCCGGGGTGGCGGTCGAAGGCAGCGTCGGTGCGGTAGATCCTCCCCGCCAGCACCGTGCAGCGCTTGCACGACGGCGGGACCAGGATGCGGACGTAGAACGCCTGCCCCTGCGCGTACATCTCGGCCTGACCGGCCGAGCGGGCCGCGTCCTGCACCTCGGAGGCCATGAGCTGCGCGAGTGCGGCTTGGAACCGTGTCGGGTCGTCCCACCACGGGGGTGGGAGCGCTTCGACGGGGGCAGGGACTCGCGCGTCGATCGTGGCGACCAGCGGCTCGGAGATCGGATACCCGAGCGCCGAGACGCCGGCGAACGGGGCCGGGGAGATCAGGGGCGGTCGGTCAAGACGAGTCGAGACCGTCGCGATCGCCAGCGCTGCAGCGCGGAGCTGGAATCCAGCGACCTCGGTCAGGATCTCCGCCCAGCCGGCGCCAGCGGCCAGGAGGCGCTGGATGCCCAGGCCTGCGGCAGCAGCAAGAGCCGCCTGCTGGGCGTGCGCCTCACGCGCTTGCTGCGGGGTCGCTGTCGGCACTCGGGATCGCCTTGAGACGGGCGCGCGTGGCCGGGTCGAGCAGCGCGAAGACGTCCGCATTCGCGCCGGACTCGGCAGCGCCGACGGCGGCGTCGATCACGTCCGGGTCCCACCGGAGCACCCGCTCGGCCACCACCCGCATGTCGTAGCCCGACGCGATCAGCTTCGTCGCCTGGTCGACCTGCTGCGACTCGATCCGGGTCTCCGGATCCACCCACCGAGGAGCCACGCGCACGCGTGCGGACGGGACCTCGATCGCGAGGATGATCTGGCCGAGACGACGCCAGGACTGGTTCAGCGACCCCATCCGGCCCATGCCGTTGATGCGCCGCACCATCGGCGCTTCGTCGACCTTGAGGAGCTCTCCGGTCATGTGGGACTTGAGGTCGAGCGAGAAGTAGCCGGACGGGAGCTTGGTCTGCCGACGGATCACCCCGGCCGCGTGGTCTGCCCAGGTCACGAAGGACGCAAGGCCAGCGGGCTCGAGCTGACCGAACTCGGCGTCCTTGCTGGTCGTGCCCCAGAAGTGGTCGGCGCGCGGCTTGAAGCCCAGCACCGGCTTGCCGTCGGGGCCCACGAGGGGCTTGGACGGGTCCTTGGGATCGCGTGGGATGTCGAGGCCCTTGCCGTACCGGATCGGGACCGCGCCGAAATGGCCGGCGAAGACCATCAGGCCCTCGATGAGGTCGATCACGTCGACTGCCGTCGCGATCCGGTCGATCTCGGAGGTCGGCTCGAGCAACAGGCGCGCGCGGGGCGCGAACTCGACCACGGGCACGCCCTTGATGCCGGTCGAGATCGGGTCGCCGTCCGGGATCCAGCGCGAGGCCACGCCGGAACCCTGCGGGTCATCGTGGACCACAGAGTCTTCGCGCAGCGGCTGGTCGATGCCGTCGAGGCGCAGCATCCCGCGTCGGTCACCGGTCCACTCGTCGGTCCAGATCTTGAGGTACGCGTCGACGTCGTAGGGCGGCGCCTGCGACCGGTGCACGGCCGCCTGGGTGGCCGACTCGATGCCGACCACTGCCCGGTCGCCGTTCTTCTCTCGGGACGCGGACGCGAACGCGCGAGAGTCGATCAGCGCCTCGCGGTGGCCCTCCTGGTGCATCACGTCGAGGTCGCTGCCCTCCCAGGCGTTCTGGAGGATCTTGCTGGTCTCCTTGTCGTCGACCGCGTCCAGGCCGCCGACCAGCAGCCGCTCAGTCAGCGCGTCGACCACCACGGCCGCCGTGCCCGTCTTCGGGACGTCGAGGGCGGAGAACATGTTGCCGGTGACGAGCGCGGTCTCCGTGCCGCCGGCCGAGGCGACGATGAGGCCGGGATAGACCTCGGCGTACTCGCGCGCGAGGAACGGCAGGATGTGCTCGTTGGCGTAGCGACGCTGGAAGCCCGCCGAGTACGCCTTCTGCTTGTCGATCTTCTCCAGCAGGTGCTTGGTCCACTGCATGATCGTGGGCATCGGCAACCTCCTGGGGGTCGTGTGGTCAGAGTCCGAAGACGAGTGGAGGGAGTTCCTCGACCGGGGCATCGGTCCAGCCGGCGGTGATGGCGTCGGCCCGAGCTTCGAGCGCGAGCGCGTCGCCCACGACGGTGTCGATCTTGCGGGCCGAGTTCGGGTTCTCCTTGCGGACCAGACGCAGCCGGCCCTTCCACCACACGTAGGCGTTGCCGTAGTGGTCGGAGGCTTCCTTGTCGCCGTCGTGCCAGGTGACGCGGTTGGTCAGGTCGGTGTGCAGCCGGTTGAGCGCGCCCGCCATCGCCACGTCGCGGCTCGTCGGCCACGAGATGACGCGGGGCATCTCCGTCGTCTTGCCGTCGACGACGTAGCGCTCGTGACCGAGCTCGGCGGCTAGGGTCTCGATGTCCGATCGCCACTCGTGCGGGTCGTAGTAGCCCCGGACCACGCGGTAGTCGCGGTGGACCTCGCGGATGCGGGCGAGCACCTCGTTGCGAGGCACCGACCAGCCCGCGCCCGCCGCGCCCTGCGGCTTGGCCCACGAGCCGAGCTTGAACAGGAAGCCGTCGGACATCCGGCATCCACGCAGCACGGTGGTGTCGTCGTTCAGCGACCCGTCGAACCCGATCGAGATGGCGGTTCCGAGCTCGACCTTCTCGCCCGGTCGCGCCTGCCTGTCGTGGATGTTCTTCGCGATCCATGCATCCGAGCCGGCCATCGACCTGTTGAGGAAGTAGCGGGCCGCCTCGGCCTCGTCTCGGCAGACGGTCGGGTCGAGCATGTCGCTGTAGACGTCCTCGGCAACCATCCAGCCGCGCTCGGGGTCCATCGCGACGCCGTACACGTCTCGGAGCTGCCGGAGGGTTCGGTCACGGTCGGTGATGTCGATCCGGCCCTTGGCCTCGCGGTGCAGCACGATCCAGTCGTCGCCGAGCTGGCCCTTGCGGTACATCCGCTCAAGGACTTCCCACACCGACTCCTCTCCGAGGCGGCAGGCCGTGGTGGTCAGGAGCGCCCACGGCTCGGCGTGCTTGCGCTTGCCGGTGTTCCGCAGAGCCGTGGCGTACATGTCGCGCAGCTCAGCGGTGACGTAGAGGTGAACCTCGTCGGGGACGAGGAAGGTCTCCTTGCCCCCGTCCTTCGACGCAGCGCCGGCAGTCGACAGCACGCACTCGCCACCGTCGGGCAGGGAAATCGCGGTGGCCCTCATGTAGTCCCGGACACCGCGGACGCCGCCGTAGATGTCGGGGTGGGCATCCGGGCCCCACTCGCCCATGATGTAGGCGATGTTCTGGAACGTGTTGCCGGCCTGCTTCTCCTCGGTGGCCAGGCAGCGGATGAACGGCGAGGTGACAGGGCGGCCGACGGGCTGACCGTTGGCATCGAACCCATCGAAGCGGACCGGACCGAGAGCCTCGGCGACGCCGATGATCCCCGCCTTCTCCGACTTCGACCGGCCCTTCGGCATCGAGAGGACGCCGCGGCGCTTCTTGCGCCGGCCGGTCTCGGGGTCGAGCTCGTAGGCCGCGATGATGAAGTCCTCGATCTCCGGGTCGGAACCGAGGTCAAGCGGTTGGCCCATGACGTCGCCCGGGCCATGGCAGGCGTACTCGTTGAGCCAGTCGACGATCGTGTAGCCCAGGGAGCAGACCTGCCCCTCGAACGCCGGGACGAACGGCATCGGGGATCAGCCCGACTTGCGCGCGGCGCGCTCCCTGGCCCGGTCGATCGAGGAGACCTTGCCCGCGCCGTCCGCACCACCAGGCACGGTCGGCTTCTGCGCCCCGCGGGGCCCGCGGTGCTGAGGGCGCTTGCCGGTCGCCGGGTCGGGGAGCCGCAGGGCGGCGATGAGCTGCTTCATCGAGTTCGCCGTCTCGTTCGCCTTCGACAGCGCCCCTACGATCTGCAGCTTGAACTCGACCCCGACCATGTCGGCCGGGACCAGGGTGGCCCACGCATCGACGTCGCCCCGCAGCAGCTCGTCGAGCTTGTCGCAGCGGTCCTTCATCCGACACGCCTCGGTCAACTGCACGACCTGCGGGCCGTCGAGCTCGTGGTCATCGGTGATCGACTTCCACAGCATCCGCCCACCCGGGCCAAGGCCCGAGGGCATGCGAGGGTTCGTCATCTGGGGGGTCACCTCTCCGGGGCATCGCGCCCAACGCCGAGCCGGCATCGCGCCGTACCCGTCTGGTGATGTACGAGAAGGAGAACTCAGGTCTGGAAACTGCGAGACACCTCTCCCACGGTCCTCTGCCGGGGTGGGGTGGGATGGGGATGCCCCACCCTGTATGCGTCTCATGAGATATCGCGGTGGGTGCGGTGTGGGCATCGGGCGCGGCCGCTGGTGGCGTAGTCGCAGGGTGGGCATTCGGGGCCGTGGTAGCGGCTGCGGTCGTCGTCGCAGTGGCCGAGCGTCCAGTTGTTCGGGTCGATGGGCTTTCGGCAGCGCCAGCAGGTGAACCGTTCGCCTGCGTCCATGCGTCGTTGGTGCTCGGCGCGGAGGCGGTCGTGTGCGGCGTCATAGCCGCGTTCCTGTCGGGTGCCGCGCGCTCGGTCCTTGGCTCGGGTGTGCTTGGCGCACCGTGTGGCCTTGGTGAGTGTGGGGCAGCCGGGCTCGAGGCAGACCTTCATGGGTCGTCTCCGGTGGGGATGGAGAACGCCCCGGGCCGTGTGGCTCTCGGGGCGTTGGGATGGGGAGACACTTCTCCCGTGCGGCCAATTGTGCATGGCGGCGGGGGTGCGCGCAAGCGGCCGTCGTGGTCAGGTGCGCCAGGCGGGGTTGAAGTCGGGGCAGTCGGCGTACACCGAGGCGAGGGCGAGGAGGGTGTCGCAGCCGATCGGGCTTTCGCTGTCGCAGGTCTCTGAGCACCACGCGCCCGGACCGGGCTCGTGCAGCTCCACGATCCGGCGCTTGGCCTTGCACTCGGCCAGCACGCGGTCGGGGCTCGCCAATCGGATGTATCCCGTCCCACCTCCGCGGATCTCGACCTTGCCCCGGTGGTGTTGCCAGTCGCGCCCGATCGCCTCGTCTTCGGCGATCTGGGCCAGCAGGAACTCGGTGATCGTCACGCGGTGATCATCTCCTCGGCGTCGGGTTCGTCCTGGTCGTGGTTCTCGGCGCGGATGTGCTCGGCGAGCAGGCTTATGGTGCCCGGCTCCCAGGTGGAGCGGCAGTCGATGCAGAGGGCGGCGTGGTCGGCTGGGCGGATGCGGAGGGTGCCGCGCTTCCCGCAGAGGGGGCAGGTGTTGTTGGGCTTCCAGGCGGCGACGTCCCAGCCGGAGACGATGCGGGCCTGGTGCCACCAGCGGGTGATGTCGTGGTGGAGGCAGCATCCTGTGGCCCGGGCGTCGGTGGTGCAGGTGGTGGTCTGCGGGAGGAGTGAGCCGGCGAGGCGGACGCACGCCTTGGTGTCGCCGGGGTCGTCGAGGCCGAGGTCGCGGACCCAGCGTGCGGCTTCGAGGTCGATGCGGATGAGGGTGTCGAGGGCTTCGAGGGAGGCGACGGGGCGGGAGCCGTAGCCGCTGCCGGTGCGGTCGTCGCCGCCGGTGAGTGGGGTGGCGTGCTGGAGCTGGTCTAGGAGGGCGGGGACGGTGACGTGGTGGTGCTGGGTGTAGGTGGTGCCGTTGGCCTGGTGGGTGTAGGGCTCGGAGTGGCGGTGGGTGGTGGTGAGCTCGCGGACCATGTCGGTGGGCTCGGGGGTCACGGGGTCTCCTGTCGGGCGGTGCGGGCTTGGGCGACGCGTGCGTCGCGGGCGGCGCTGCTCTCGTAGTCGTGGTCGGCGTGGGGGTTGTTGCGGCAGCGGGTCTCGGGTTGGCCGCAGGTGCCGCAGAAGGTGTGCCGGTCGTAGGGCGCCGGGCTGCCGGTGGTCTCGGCGACGCGCTCGCGCCAGGCCGAGGAGCGGGTGTTGCTGATCGCGGCGGGGGTGTCGAGGGTGGTGTCGCAGGCGGCGCGGGTGACGGCGAGGACGACGTCGCCGAGGGCGAGGTGTTGGACCTTGCGGATGTGGGCGAGGATCCCGGGTGCGTCCCAGCGGCGTGCGCCGTGGGGGCGGAGGTCTTGGGCGAGGGTGACGAGCCGGTCTGCCCACTGGTCGGTGACGGGCATCAGGCGCCCGCCTTCGGAACCCAGGAGCCGCAGGCGGGCCACCAGGCACGGACGTCACTGGCGGCGCCGTGGGTGATGACGGCGCCGGGGCGCTGGCACTTCGGGAAGGCCTTGTTGTGGTGGCCGATCAGGCCGCGGAACTGGCAGGTGCCGCAGGTGGGTGTGCCGTCTTGGGGGCTGGTGGCGGTGCGGGTGGCGTCGGCGTCGGGGTGAAGGCGGCGGCCGGTGAGGGGGTGGCGGCCGGCGGCGATGTCGGCGGCCTGGCGGCGGGTGCGGCGCTGGTCCGGGGAGAGGCGCTCTGCTCGAGGCGGCTCGTAGCCGCCGAAGAGCGGCTGGTCGTGGTGCTCCGCATCCATGCCCTGGCCGGTGTCGGCGGTGGGGTTATCCACAGGCTCGGCGTCGCGCGCGGGACCGTGAGGTTCATGGATGGGTGACCACGTTTTCCCTTCCCTTTTCCCTTCCCTGTTCCCTTCCCTTCCCTTCCGGGGGTGAGGTGTGGGTGAGCCGCTCACGTCGGACTCAGTGAGGGCTCCGTGAGGAATGCGGGAGTCGCCCATCACCACAGCCCGTCCGGCTCGTGGATCGGGCACGGAGGGATCTTGCTCTTCGTGGGCCGGTTGATCCGCTGGTGCTTCGCGCCTTGCACGAAGTTCACGAGGTGGAAGTAGGGGACGTCTGCGACCTCGTAGCGGCAGAGCGGAGGGTCGTCTCCCGCGGCGAGTTGAGCGATGTGGCCGGCGATGACCCTGGGGGTCTTGGCCTTGATCCGGGGGGCGATCTCGGCCTTGATGAGCTCGGGGTCGTTCTCTCCGCGGCCCTGGTCGTCGACGTAGCAGAAGAGGCCGACGAAGGTGCGGAAGAGGGCGTCGGAGTAGGTCGAGACGTTGCGGCTGGTGAGCAGTTCGGGCTTGATCGTGCGGATGCGCGCCATCGGGGCGTCAGACTCCTTGGTCGGAAATGGTTGGCAATACCCCTTGCCTTGATCTGGCTAGAGGCCTAGACTTACGCTCATGAAGAGGACGGACCTGATGAAGCGGCTCCGCAAGATCGCCAAGAGCCAGGGCGAGACGGTGGAGATCCGCGAGGGCGGGAGCCACACGGTCGTGAAGATCGGGAGCCGCCAGACCACGGTCCCCCGGCACAACGAGGTCAACGAGATCACCGCGAAGGCGATCATCAAGCACATGGAGGCGAGCGAATGAAGGTCACCGCGCAGGCCACCCGCTCCGGCGGATGGTGGGCCGTGGAGGTCCCGGAGGTCCCGGGCGCCTTCACCCAGGTGAAGCGCCTCGACCAGGTCGGCGAAGCCGCTGCGGAAGCGGTCGCGGACCTGCTTGACATCCCGGTCGACGACGTCGAGGTCGAACTAGCGCCGGCGCTGGCCGACGAGGCTGTTCAGCGTCTCAACGAGGCCCTCGACGCGGCTGCCGCGGCGTCGAAGGCACAGGCCATCGCGTCAACCCTGATGCGGGACGCCGTGGCGTACTTCCGGGAACAGGAGAACCTCACCAACCGGGACACCGCCGTGCTGCTGGGGATCTCGCACCAGCGGGTCGGGCAGCTCTTCGAGACCCGCGATGAGGCGGTCGCGGCGGCCCGCGAGCTTGCACGGAACGGTCAGGTCGAGAACGTCTCCACCCGCGCGGGGAAGCGGGTCGTGCACAAGTCCGCGAACGGCCAGTGGACGACGTACTCGGCTGCAGCGCGTCGCCCGACCGGGCGGGGCGCAGCGAAGGGCTGACGTAGACGCCGATCGAGGATGCCACCGGCGCTCGTCGAGGGGCTCGAGGAGCGAGGTCGGGGCCGGATCCGGGGCTCGGCGGCGTGGCGTGATTGTCTGCGAGGAAGCGTGAAGCGTGGATACGGTCCAAGGCATGAGCGATGTGTGGAACGACCAAGACCTTCCGGTGCTTCGAGCAGCGGTGGAGGCGCTCGACGAGGACCCTGACGCGTTCGAGGTGACCGCTGAGCACCTCGCCGACGCACACCTTGACGGCATCACCGAGGACCAGGCGCGAGCTTCGTTGAAGCGCCTCGTGATCGGCGGGTACCTCGAAGAGCCGAGTCTGCGCAATCGGTTGGCGTCGTGGACGCCCGGTGAGTCGGTCGTCGGGTACTCCGAGCGCGCGCTGCGGGCCGTGGGCACGTGGCCGACCACGGAGGTAGCGCTCGAGCGCCTGGTCGCCGCGCTCACCGAGGCGGCTGAGCAGGCCGACGACCCCGAGGTGAAGTCCTCCCTGAAGAGTGTGGCCAAGTGGATTGGCTCGACGGCCACCAACGTCGGTGCCAGCATCGCGGCGACAGTGATCACCGGGGGCATGTAGGTCGTCATGACCGCTCCCCGCGGATGACCTTGGCCGCCGTCCACATCCCGCCCAGCCAGTTGTTCAGCATCGGGCTCTTCAGCGGGTCGCCGCCGAAGGCGTCGGTCAGCCGCTTGACCTCGCTCTCGACCTCTGCGTCGACCAGCGCCGCGGCGGCCTCGGTGGCTTCGTCCTTGATCCGCTGGACGACCTGCGCCGAGTCACCGAGAGCAGCGACGGTCGGGCACGGCCAGTGCTCCGTCCCGGGCTCGAAGACCTTGTCGTCGCGCAGGTCGTTGACGTCGTCGCCCCCGAAGCACCAGTGCGTCTTCCCGTGCAGCGACCACACCGCCGCGACCTGGGTGCGCAGCGTGGCGGCCTCCTGCTCGGCGGCCTCGGCCTTGGCCTGGAACTGCTGAGCGATCCCGATCCATCGATCACGCGCCTCGCGCTGGCGGTTCCGCTCCCGCTCGGCCTCCGCGAGCCGGTCGGCGACGTCCGACTCGACCGCACTGGTGATCTCCCAGGCAAGGTCCCAGCGCCGGCCGTTCGTCCCGCTCCCTTGGTCCGGCTCGCCGAGCTTGCGGTTCAGCGCCTTGTAGACGGTGGCGCACAGGTCGGTCCGCTCGACCTCGCTCAGCCCGGCCCGGTCGGACGGCTCGGGAGCGGGGGCGCGCTCCGGCGCTCCCGACGCCACCCACTCCTCGCACTCGTCGCACCACACGACGTCCTCGGCCACGGGGGTAGCGGTGACGTGGATGACGTGCGCGTCCGCCGTCGTGCTGTCGGTCGCCACGGGCAGGTCGGCCGGGTGCTCGTCCAGCAGCGCGCGGAGTCGGTGCTCCATGTTGTCGTCGTGCAGCTCGTCGGCCAGCGCGGCGAGCGCGGCATGCAGGCCGGTCATCACGCACGCGCCTTTCGGATCTCGGCCAGGATCTCGTCGGGGTCGGGCTGGCCGGGCTCGGTCTCCCACTGCCCGTTGCAGACGTAGGACTCGAGCGCGTACACCGCGCCGTCGAGCGATCCGCACCCACCGGACGAGCCAAAGCCGATCTCGGTGAAGTCGTCCTCGTCGGCCGCCTCGTCGCGGCGCTGGATCTGGAACTCGATGCGGTACTCAGGCACGGGTGTCTCCTTCGTGGACGGCGTCGCCGTCGGTCGTGGTCTTGGGGTCGTAGACGGTGAAGCAGGGGTGATTCGGTCCGTAGAGCCGGAAGCCGTTGCTGAGGGTTGAGCAGTACGGACACGGGCTCATGCCTCGCTCCCGTCGGCCGTGGTGGTGTCGGCGCCGTCGAGCGCGGCGCGGAGATCCTGCTGCGCGCGCCAGTAGCCCTCGGTCTGACGCACGTCGTGAGTGGTCGGGTGAGCCGCCAGCCAGTCCCGGACCCGCGCGATGACGGCCCGCTGTTCGGCGACCTTGCGCGCGAGGGCGTCCCGGTTGGCCTGGATCTCGTCGCGCTGGGTCGTGACCTGGTCGAGCAGGGTGAGGAGCAGTTCGATGTCGGCACGGGCGTGCGCGATGAACACGGCATTCTCGCCGCACGGTTCGGGAACGCGCGCGATCTCTCGGTTTCCGTCTGGGGCGAGGATGACCCAGTCGGCGCCGAGCCAGATGTCCCACGGCCCCGGGGTCGCGGCTTCGGCTCTCGCGCGGATGTTGGCGAGCGTGTCGTCCAGGTCGGTCGAGGCGGTCACCGGGATGCCGTGCTGCGGGCAGTCCATGTCCGCTTCGACGCCGGTCCCGAAGCAGCACTCGGCGCAGTGGTTCATCCCATGGCCGTCGGTTCCGCGGCCGGGGCACGGTGGGCACTTGCACTCCTCAGCCACGGTCCTGCTCCTGCCGGTATCCGCGGACGGCGTGGGAGACGTGGTCGACAGCCGAGTGCCAACCAGCGATCCAGGCTGGGTCGAGGTTCGGCGAGGGCAGGAACGCATCACGCTGGGCAGCGACGACCGTCTCGACGTCGTCGAGTGCGGCGGTGACGTGCTCACGGACGACGGCCGCGGCCGCGTCGAAGATGCGCTCGTGCTCGGCGGCCTGGTGCATGGTGCGGCCGTGGTCCCGAGCCTCGTAGAAGGCGTCCTTGATCTTCGAGGCGAGTGCGTCGCGCTGGGTGTCGGTGAGTTCAGCCACGGTGGGCCTCCTCGGAGTAGGGGTTGCTGGATTCGTCGATATGGCCGCGGTCGAGGTCGTACTCGGCCTGCGCGCCTTCCTCCCAGGCGCGTTCGGCGATCTGGCGGTCGTGGTCGGCGAGCCAGGAGGAGGCCATGAGGGTGCGTGCCTTGTCGTGGTCGAGGCCGCCGGGCGCCATCTGGCGCTGGCAGAATTCGGTGAGGTGGTGGCTGGACGCGCACCACTGGCGATGGAAGAACGCCGCGAGCTCGGCGGCCTCGTCGCGTTCAGGCATCGTCGCTCTCGATCGCGGTCGCGGCGCCTGGGCTTCGGCGCGTTCGGCGTCGCCGCCCAGCGTCAGGACCCAGTCGGTGAGCCGCGCCTGCTCCTGCTCGGCCGCCGCGAGTAGGTCGAGCAGGCGGCGTCGGTGCCGGTAGTTGGGGGACCCGGTCCGGGCGTCGGGGAACAGGAGGCTGATCTCTCCGCGCAGCTCGGCCAGCCCAGCGGTCTCGGGCAGCGGTGTCCCGCACGCTGCGCAGCCCATCGCGGGCTCGGCGTCGGGGCACTCCGGGCAGGAGGCGGCGCGGTCTGTGGCGGGCTGGCCGCGGTCGAGGTGGTCGCGGACGCCGTGCTGCGCGGTGATGTCGTGGTCGGTCATGGTGTGGTCCTTCCGGTGGTCCAGCGCGCGCGGGCGCAGGGGCAGGGGGCGGCGGCCGCGGTGGCGGTGCGGATGGTCTTGGGGCAGGTGGCGGTGTGGGGTGGGTGGCCGCACCAGAGGCAGGAGCCGGGCGGGATGTACCGGGCCTCCTTGTCGGCCGTCACGCCGCGCGACTTCGCGTGATCCGCACCGCGCCGGCACGCGCGCGGGTACGGTTCGGGCCCGTGAAGGAAGTACTGCTCGCCGCTCTCCCGGTCGCAGGCTCGTTGCTGCTGGCTCTCGGCTCCTGGGGCGGCCGCCGGCCGTTGATCCGGAGCGGGGGCGAGATCCAGCGCCGCACGCTGTCGGCTGAGCTCGAGTTCGTCTCGCAGTTCCCGGAAGGCTCAGTTGAGCGGCAGATGCTCGACGACCATCTGCGGGTCGGCGTCTCTAGGTACCTCGCCGATTCGTTCTGGCAGACCCGAGACCAGGCGTACATGATCGGCTTTGGGCGGCTCATGCTCGGGTTGGCAATGCTGACCGCGGTGGCGAGCTGGGTCATGTCGCTGGTGCTCGCGTTCGCAAGGCGTGCCTTGCACGCGGAGACGGTCGACTCGCTGGAGAGCGCCCGGAACAGCGTCATGGTGCTGTCCATCGGAGCGATGGTGTACTGCTTGCTGATCTTGCTCGTCCACCACCGCAGCAGGAAGAAGAAGCCGGTGTGGTCTTCCAACCTCGATGCCCAGACCTGGGAGAGGCTGAAGTCCGAGCTCGCCCCGCGTCGCTCAGCGGATCCCCGCGACGCGTCAGCATCGCCGGACACCCCGGCGTAGTCCACCGCCCTACTCATTGGCGAGCTCCAGCAGCACATCCGCGTGGCAGGGCACCGGCTTCCCGTCGGCGTCCTTGAGGGGGCACCAGCAGGCGAGGTCGTGGCCGGCGAGGACGCGGCGGATGTCGGCGACGGTGGGGACGTGGAGTGGGCCGCGGCGGTCGGTGCGGGCGAACTGGTGGCCGTCGAACGTGGTGGCGCCGTCGACCACGAGCTCGCGGTACATGCGGACGGCGTCGGCGCGGGGGAACATGCCGCCGGCGGTGCGGGCGACGGGGAACGGGTTGCCCCAGGGGGTCGGGCGGCCGACGTAGATCGTGCCGAGCGGTGCCCGCCACCCCGCGGTCCGCTGCCGCTGGATCCGCACCGGGCCGGTCACAGCAGCACCCCCTGCGCGACCGCGCTGGCCACGGCGCCCGACCCGGGGAAGAGGTCGTCGACCGTGTCGTGCTCGGCGTCGTACCCGAGGGCGTCGAGCACCCAGCGGGTCCAGGCGGGTGGCTTCGCGCCGGCGAATCCGACGTACTCCACCGGTGCGGTCAGGACGTCGTGCACCTGGATCGCGCCTCGGCCGGCGCGGCGGTCCTCCGGGGTGTAGACCAGGACCGCTTCCCACTTCGACGCGATCCGGTTGCTGCCGTGCTGGGTGTTCGGCCGGTGCCAGACCATGATCCGGGCCGAGATGGGCCAGGGGTGGTAGTAGGCCAGGCCGTCCGGGGTGGTCGCGATCGCCCAGCCGTCATAGCGCGCGCGGAGGTCCTCGAGGAGCTGGCGGTGGCGTTCGGGCTGGTCCCACTCGCCGGCGTCGGGGTGGAAGTCGGCGGGCGTCTCCTTGCGGGGGCGCGTGCCGTCGCCGTAGTAGCGGCGCGCCCGGCTGTACGAGGTGACGCGGACTGGGCCGCCGGGCCGGTCGCGCCGTTCAGCGAGGCGGGGCGGGTAGGGAGGGTCGGCGATCGCGAGCCTCATGCGACAGCCTGCCCGTCGAGCCGGCGGCGCTGGTCGCGGAGAGTGTCGAGCCGGACGCCCAGGCGCACGGCGGCCTGCTCCTCGGACTCCCCCTGCGACACCAGCCAGTCGAAGTCCTCGACCCGGGCGTGCACGACGTCGGGCCGGCCCACGCGGCGCCGGGAGTCGGGCCGCCACGGCTCCGCGGTCGGGTCGTCCATGTCGATGCCCTCCCACGCGAGCGGGGGCGCCCAGCCGTTGCGGCGCGCGAGGCGGAGGTTCCGGCCGACGCGGGGACCGGAGGCGGGTGTCATCGACAGGCGGTTGTAGACCTTGAGGACGCGTCGGGCGGTCTCGGCGGTGATGGTGTTGGCGATGAGGGGGTACTTGAACGCCGCGTGGGCGCTTCCCCAGCCGCCGACTTCGGCGAGTTCGCGGAGGCTGTAGCCGAGGGCTCGGAGTGCCTGGATGCGGCGCCGGGTGCCGTGGGCGGCGACCTTGGTCGCGCCGCCGGCGAGGAGCCGCTGCTTCTCGTAGCGCATCTTGGCGCGCTTGCAGGCGTCGCAGGCGGGGGTCTTGGTCCGGAGGTGGGCCGAGCAGCCGGCGATCGTGCCGTGGCGGGGGTCGTCGGGGCTCATGCGGCACCGACCAGGGACTCGGCGACAGCGGCGATGAGGTCGCGTGCGGCGGGCGGGGTGACGGCGTTCCCGGCGAGCTTGACGCGCTCACGGCGGGTGCCGGACCACTTGTAGTCGCGGGGGAAGGCCATGCCGGCGGCGACCTCGTGGGGCTCGAGCATCCGGAAGAGGCAGTCGTCGACCTGCGCGGCGGCGGCGTCGATGTCGCCCGGGGTGAGGACGGACTGGTGTCCCGCGGTGGTGAGGGTGCGGAGGTACTCGGTAGCCGGGGTGGTCATCTCGGCGCCGCCGGAGTTCATCCGCTGGATGAGGGCGTGTCGGTCGACCGTGGTCAGGGCGCCCATCGGCTGGTCGGTGGGCTTCGCGGTCTTGCTGGCGCCGTAGTACGGCGTCAGGAGCGACATGTTCCCGCCATTCGCGGTCAGGGTCCGCAGGTACTCATCGGTCGGGGTGGTGTGCCGCTCGGCGGCACCGCCCTCGATGCCGTAGTGGCGGGTGACGAGCGCGTGGTGGTTGCCGGACGCGGTGACGGTGGACAGCGGGTGGGCGGCTGGGCGCGCATCGGACCCGCCGCCGCGCAGCTCGGCGATGAACGGGGCCTCGACGACTGCGGTCGTCTCGCGGGTCGTCATCGTGCGGTGCGGCTCGATGGCAGCGCGGGCGTCGTCGTTCCACGTCCCGCCGGCGGGCACGCACAGGGCGTCGAGGTGGCGCGAGGTCTGGGTGCGCAGCGGCTGCTCGGCCGCATTCACCCGGTCGCCGGCACGGCCCTCGAGCGGCACGACCAGGGCCTTGGACTGCGTGGTGTGCAGGGTGCGGAGGTACTCGTAGATCGACCAGGTGCGGACGCCGGGACGGCGCTCGAAGGTGTTGCCCGCGACCTCTGCGGTGAACGGCTGCCAGTACTTCGCGATCCCGGCGGCGATCCGGCGGCGGGTCTTGTCCGCGAGGGGCTTGGTCCGGTCCCCGATGCGGGTGCCGCGCAGCGACCAGTCGATCGCGGCGGCGGCCGGGAGGTAGCCCGGCTCGACGGTGGTGCCGCAGCCGCCGTGGACGTAGACGTACTGGGAGCGGTACTTCCCGACGGTCTTGCCGTTCTTCCATGCCTGCTGGGCCTCGACGACCTCGGAGCAGTCGGGGCACCAGGCGAGGGGGCGGAGGACGGCGTCGATGTTCGGGACGCGGTTCCCGCGCTGCCAGGCGACGATGTAGAGCCGGTCGCGGGACTGGGGCGCGGGGTCGCCGAGCGCCTGGGCGTGCATGCTGTTGAGCGAGACGACGCGGAAGTCGTAGCCGAGGTTCCGCAGGCCCTTGCGCCACAGCGCCCACTCGGGCGCGAACTTGGCGTTGGTGGCGATGTCGACGACGTTCTCGATGACCATCGCGGCGTAGCGGTGGTGCTCGACGAACCGGAGGACGTCGAACATCAGGAGGCGGGAGCGCTGCACGATGGCCTTCTCGGGGTCCTCGTCCTCGACGAGGTCGGGGTTGAGGAGGTCGAGGAGGTCGCCGTCGATCGAGGTCGAGATCCCGGAGTACTTCCCGCCGGAGGCCTGCGACCACTTCGTGCACTCCGGGGAGGCCCAGAGGATGTCGGTGGTCGGGAAGAACCGGGGGTCTTCCTCGTGGAGGTCGACGGCGGCGTGGTCGGCGTCCGGGTGGTTCTCGTTGTGCACCGCGATCGCGAGGTCCCAGTGGTTCGCGGCCATCACGACCTCGACACCGGGGACCGCGACCATGCCGGTCGACGAGCCACCACCGCCGCAGAAGATGTCGGTGACCGTCAGCACGGCTCCTCCGATCCGAACAGCTCGGTGTCGGCGGTGAGCAGCCGCGCTGTGCTGGTGGTGGCCTCGACGCGGCGGGCCAGCACCTGGGTGCCGAGCTCGTAGATGGCGTCGCACGTCGGGCAGCGGACGGCGTAGGCGAAGTCGCCGTCGTAGTGACCGTGTGCTCCGCAGGCGCAGTAGAAGTCCAGGCACACCGTGGTGCCCTTCCACTGGATGAAGGTCTCGGCGTCGGTGCCAGGGAACGGCGCCAGGCGCTCGTCTGCCGGAACGGAAACGGCGCCCGGACCGGTGGTCTCGGGCGCCGTGGTGGCGGGCTGGGGCGTGGTGCTCATGGGCGTTCTCCAGTGAGGAGCGCGATCAGGTCGCGCAAGGTGGTGGTGACGTACTGGTCGAGGGGGTCGGCGGTACCACGGCGCTTGTGGACGACGAGGCCGATCAGGGCGTCGTCGTTGCCGCGCTCGATGTCGGCCTCGTCGACCCAGCCGGCGAGGTTGAGGCGGGCGACGTCCTTGCACTCGACGACGACACGGGGGTGGAGGAGCTGGTCCTGGTCGTAGATCGCGCTGCTGATGCGGAGGCCGCCGATGTCGCCGCGACGGTCGATCCGGTCATCGACGTGCCGGGCGAGGCAGTCGGCGATGGACCGCTCGAAGCGGGTCCCGGCGCTCTTGGCCGACGCGCGTGAGCGGCCCATTAGTCTTCGACCTCGACGAGCTCGAAGATCCGCAGCGAGTCCTGCGGTCTGGGCGCCCAGACCTCGGGCGGGTCCTCGACGAACGCACGGGCCTCGGCCTCGTTCGGGAAGAAGTCGACGAACCCGTTCTCGGTGCCGTGGGTGAACTGCACGACGGCGTGAAGGCTCATCGCGCCCACCGACCTTCGTAGGCCCGCTCGATGGTGAGCGCGTCGACCGCCGCGGTGTACGGCCCGCCGGCGTGCTTCCGAGCGGTCTCGACGAGGTCGCGGACCCGGTCGCGGGCGGCTCGCAGGTCGCCGAGCTCGTCCATCAGTCCGTCCCAGGCATCCGCGAACGCCGCCGGATGATCGTGGGCGCAGAGGACTGCCGGCATCGTGAACGCGCCGGACTTCGCGAGGTGGTCGGCGAGGAAGAAGGCGCCTGCACCGGAGCTGCCGAAGATCCGGCCGTCCTTGTCGTAGTCGACGAGCGCGGTCTCTATCGCGTCGACCAGGTTCTCGGGGATCGAGTCACCCATCGTCTGCACCTCCGTGGCAGGTCTTGTGGATCCAGCGGCCGTTGACCTTGCAGGCGTCGCCCCAGTCCTCGATGTCGTCGCCGCATCGGGGGCACTCGTTCTCGCCGCTGGACCTGGCGAGACCAGCTCCGCCATACCCGCGGCCGCGGCGCCGGACCCTCACGTCGGGTCCTCAGCGACAACCTCGACCGGCGTCACGGCGGTCATGTCCTCGGGGATCACGACGATCGCCTCAGGCCGGAGCGGCTGGAACGCGGCCTGGGGGACGCGGATGGTGAGCTTGACCAGGACGGTGCCGCCGCGGGGACGCTGAGGGCGCTTCTGGGTGATGGTGGTGACCTTGGCGCCGTGGATGGAGCGGTTGCCGTCGCTGTCGATGTAGTTGCCCCACTCGGGCTCGACCTGCGCGTAGAAGGTCGCGTCGACCTCGCGGCTCATCGCGGGGCTCCCGCGACCTGGGCGGCGGCCGCGGCCGTCGCGGCGGACCGGCGGCCGTCGAACTTGGTCGGCTCGCACAGCGAGAACACGACGTAACCGTTGCCGTTGAAGCCGCGCTGGTTGCCCCGCGGCGCGGTCGACGCGAGAACGTGGCCCACGCGGGCCTCGATGCGGCGGCCGGAGTACTTCGGGCAGTCCGCGGCGTGGTCGCCGGACGCGCAGTCGCACAGCAGGTTCCGGTCCCACTCGCGGAGGACGACGTGGTCGCCGCGCTGGTAGCCGCGGTCGTCGAGGCGGACCTCGAACGTCTTGTCGCCGCGCCAGACCGCCTCGAACATGGCCGGCCAGGTCTTGAGCTCGTGCTTGACCATCAGCCCTGCACCTCGCCGGTCTCGGCGTTGACGCCCTCGGGCACCGTCTCGGCGTCGACCGTGTCGGGGAACGGCTCCTCGAGCCGGGACCGCAGGACCGCGACGACCTTGGTCGCGTCGCCGACGGTCACGGTCGCGGGGTTGGAGATCTCGCGCCCGACGGCGTCGCCGACGTACTCCAGCCGCGCCTCGGTGTCGATGCCGAGCTCGTCGAAGAGCCGGAACATCTCGGCCGCGAGCGCGCTGGACGGCTCGAGCGGCGCGGCGGCGTCCTGCTCGGCGCGCTGCCGCGCCCGGGCGCCGGCGAGACCGCTGCTGCTCGGCTGCGGGGCGGTGGGCTGGTTGTCGGCCTGGCCCATCTCGTCGTCGGTGTAGAGCGCGGCGAGGTCGTGGGGGTAGGCGCGGCGCAGGGCGAGGGCTTCGGCGCACTTCGCGAGCTGCCCGGCGGGCATCTTGGCCCACATCGAGTTCGGCTTCATCTCCTTGGTCTGCCGGTCGACGTAGGTCTGGACGTACTCGGCGTACATCGCCGTGCCGGCGTAGCGACGGCCGTTCTTGACGACCACGACCCGGGCGGCGGCGGGCGGGTTGATGGGGTCGACCCACGCGTCGACCCACTGGCCGTCCGGGCCGCACCACTGGGTGTCCTCGTACTCGAGGACGTCGCCGGCGGCGTTGGCGGCGCGGGTGGCGGTGACGCGGTAGCCGTCGATGCCGGTCTGGATGGTGTAGCGGGTCTCGTAGCGGGTCTGCCGGGTCTCGGGGTCCCAGACCGAGGCCTTGCGGCCGATCATGTGGATCTGCCGGGCGAACGGGTCGAGGCCGGTGCGCTGCGCGACGTGCATGAAGACGGCGAGGTCGCCCTCGGGGGCGTTCTCGATGCCGATCTGGCGCAGCGCGGCAAGCTGCTGGGGGGTCCAGCGGTCCTGGTCGGCCTGGAGGACGAGGCCGGACCCGGTCTGGGTGGTGGCGAGGTCGGTGGTGCTCATGCTGCGGTCTCCACTTCGTGGTCGTAGTAGGCGTAGGTCGGGAGGTCGATGCGGGCGAACTCGGTGTCGGGGACGTAGCCGGGCCAGGCGCCGGCCTCGGTGCAGTCGCGGTAGATCTGGAGGGCCTGCTGGTTGCGCTCGCGGCCGAGCCGGACGGCGGGTTCCTTGAGCTCGATGACGGTGACGAGGTAGGGCGCCGTCTTCATCTGGACGATGAACGCGAAGGCCTCGGCGGGGTGGCCGAGGTCGCGGGCGAGGTCGAGGTACCAGGGGTGCTGCTGGTAGTAGCCGAAGTCCTTGGCGGCCTTGGCGAACGCGGCCGGCTCGGACGAGGTCGCGCTCTTGTAGTCGGTGAGCACGGTGGGGCCGAGCCAGTCGAACCGGCAGCGGCGCAGGATCCCGGTCTCGGGGTCGGGGGCGTAGGCGGAGACCTCGGGCTGCCCGTCGGCGAGGAGCTCCATGGCGAGGTGGTGGCCGGCGAGCTGGTCGGCCATGTCGTCGATCTGCTGGACCTCGGCGGCCTTGAGCGGGACCGCGCCCTCTTTGCGGGCCTGCTCGATGAACGCCTTGGCCTCGGCGGTGCTGGCGGCGCCGTTCTTCGCGAGCGAGCTCGGAGGGATGGTGCGGATCTCGGCGCCGACGCCGAGCACCTTGGCGTGGGCGGCGGTGCCGTAGTCCCAGGCCTTCTTGAACGGCGCCGGGTTGTCCTGCTCGTGGCGGAACAGCGCGGGGGCCTTGAGGAGGGTCTTGGCGCCGGAGTGGGACAGGCTGGTCTGGTCGGCGTGGTAGTCGGCCTCGGGGATGTCGGGGTAGAACCCGGGCTCGCGGCCGGGCGGGGTCTCCTCAGCGTTGGCGGGCTCGGGCTCCCAGTGGCACATGCAAGAGCACTCCCTGCCGGAGTAGACGCCGGCGCAGCGCGCGTGGGAGTCGGGCGGATTGGACGGGCTGCAGAACCCGGACCGATAGGGACGCGTGGTCATCGCTCGTCCTCGCGGACCTCGATCTGCAGGTCGTCCTTGTTGGGCTGGGTGAGACGCTGCTCCTCGGCGTCCAGCCAGGTCGGGAATCGACCGGCGGTGGACGCGTGCTTCCGCCGGTCCATCGGGACCTCGGGCAGGTACCGCAACACGTAGAAGGTCACCGGTCGGCCTCCGTCGCTGCCTCGCCGAGGGCAACGGCCTCGGCGATGTCCGCCTCCCACTGCGCCTGCGCGCGGGCGGCCCGGCGCTTGGCGAGACCCTGGAGGATCTCGCGGATGCCGAACAGCGTGCCGGCGATCGCGAACCCGATGCAGAGCCCGGCGATCACGGGGCCACCGCCAGGGGCGTGCACTCGCCGGTCTGGTGGCGGGCGACCTCGAGCTCGAAGGCGTCGTCGTACTCGCCCATCACGACGAATCCGGCGCTGGTGCCGATGCTGCCGCCGCAGCGGGGGCAGTCGTAGTGCTCGGCGGGGACCATGACGCCGATCTCGACAGCGACGAGCATCACGGGGAGCTCGTGGATGTGGCCTTCGGCGGTGTGGTGGCGGGTCCACTTCTCGCCGTCCCAGTGCTTGGGGTCGCTGGTCTCGATCGTGGTCTCGGCCCACTGCGCCCACTGGGCGAGGTCGGCGAGGGTGCTGAGGTGGATCTGGACGGCGCCGCCGGGCGAGTGGGCCGCTGCGGCGACGCCGACCGGGTCGGGGAGCTCGCCGCGGCGGGCGTCGGCGAAGACGGTGCCGGCGGCGATGGTGAGGTCGGTGGTGGTGCTCATCGGGGTCCTTTCGGAGGTGGGAACGCACGAAGGCCGGCCACCCGCGGAGTGCGGGGGCCGGCCTTCGTGCCGGGTGGTGGCTGGGTCAGCGGGTGCCGGGGATGACGACCCCGCCGCCGGCGCCGGGCCAGCAGGTGAAGCCGGCCGGGGCGTTGTAGCCGTCGGCGAGGAGGTCGAGGCACTTCGAGACCAAGACGTTGGGGTCGCGGCTGATCGAGTCGGACAGGATCCGGTTCGCCTCGGCCTGGGCCTTGGCGGTCTTCTGGGCCTGCTCGGCGATGCGGGTCTTGCTGACCTCGCCGATGTAGTTGTCGATCTTCTTCTGCGAGTCCTTGTCCAGGCTGACGAGGCTGATCGTGACGGAGTCGACCTCGACCAGGCTGTTGGTCTTGGCGAGCATGACGTCGCGGACCTTGTCGGCGAGGGCGTTGTAGTCGGGCTGGTCGCCGGTGGCGCCGGCGAGGGTGAGCGGGTCGAAGCCGGCGAACACGGCGTTCATGGCGGCCTTGAACTGGGTGGAGACGACGGCGTCGCGGAGGCTCTTGGTCGGGTCGTCGGAGCGGAAGTCCTCGTAGACCTTGTTGGCGTTGTCGTCGCTGACGCTCCACCGGATCGTGGCCGAGATGGTGGCGGTGTTGCCGTCGCTGAGCCGGACGTCGATGCCGGACTTGCCGTGGTACTCGTCGGTCTGGATGGTGGCGTCGATCTCGGTGACCTTCTGCCAGGGCGCCTTGAAGTGGAAGCCGGAGGAGAGGGTCTGGTCAGAGGGGCGGCCGAAGGTGGTCACGACGCCGACCTGCTTGGCCTCGACCGTGGTGATGCTGCCGAGGAACAGCAGGACCGCGGCGAGGACCAGCGGGATCAGCGCGCCCGGGCGGGTGCTGACCGTGATCTCCACGCGCTCGGTGATCGCCTCGCCGTACCGCGTGGTCTCGCCGGTCTCGCGCCGCTCGTACTGACCGGTGCCGACCCGCGGGCCGGACGCGAGCAGGGCGATCCCGACGAGGATCAGGAGGGCGGACAGGATGGTGATGAACATGCAGGGTCCTCTCGGGACGGGTCAGCGGGAGCCGCGGAAGATGGGCGAGTTGAGGTCGATCTCGTCGTTCTGCGAGATCCCCTCCTCGACGTTCTCGACGACGCTGAGGAACGCCTGTCGGAGCACGTCCTCGGGCCGGTCGAGCTTGTAGCCGATCCGCAGCACGCCGTCGGTGATGCGGTACCGGAACCGCGCGGTCACCTTGAACGCCTCGGCGCCCTCGAACGGCTTGAGCGCGATCACGAACGTCTCCGGGATCGTGAGCTGGCCCTTCTTCCCGGCGTGCGCGTCGATCGTCTCCCGGTGCTCGAACTGCCGCTGCCCGTCGGAGAGCCGCTTCGAGGACTCGAACGCCGACGACGTCGTGGCCCGGAACGACTGGGCGAGCTCGAGCATGTCGGCGGCCGTCGGCTGGAGGATGTCGATCGACCGGGCCTCGAAGTGCTCGGCGAGGGTCGACTGGTCGAGCAGCTTGCCGTCGTGGGCCTGCCAGGCCTTCCACGCCTCGGTGAGCAGGACGGCGTACTCGACGCGGTGCTGCTCGTGCCGGGCGCCCGGCACGCTGCCGTCGGTGGACTCGTGGGCGTCGAGGATGCCGGTGATCTTCGCGGCGACGGCGTCGGCCCAGACCTCGGTGTCGAGGTCGTGGTGCTTGGCGAGGTAGGCGACGAACGACTGGGCGTCGTGGACCTTGTAGGTGCCCTCCTTGCGGCGCGGCTGGTGGGCGTACTTGGCCTTGTCGCGGAGCGTGTCGAGGTCGACGATGGTGACGCCGCCGTCGGTGTCGACGAACTGCTCGTGGAACTCGTCGTGCTCGTCGTCGGTGAGGCCGTCCGGCGGCGCGGGCGGCGCGACGTGCCCGAGTCCGCGGTCGATCTCCTGGCGGCAGCCCTTGGCGTAGGCGTCGCAGTAGGCCGGGACGCCGTACCCGCGGTGACGGCGGTGGACGGGGTCCCAGCCGACTGCCCAGCCCATCAGGTGACCTCGCGGAGCTCGCCGGTCTGGACGTCGACGAGCTGGCCGCCCTCGACCTCCCTCAGCGACTCGAACACGAGCTGGTTCGGGTCGGTCCGGGTGAGGTTTCCGACCTTGTCGGTGTAGAAGAGCGACGCCTTGCGGTCGTGCTCGGGGAGCTTGAGCTTGATCTGGTCGTCGATCATGAGGACGTCCTTGTCGCCCTTCATCGGCCCGATGTTGATCGTGTAGACGAGCGAGCCCTTCTTGCCCGTGTCCTTGACCCGCTGGACGAGGTCGTAGACCGCGTCGCTCAGCTCGTCGTGGGACTTGCCGCCGGCCTGCTCGCGCAGCCAGTCGGCGAAGGGCCGGACGTGCGCGTCGCCGTCGCCCTCGGTGGTGGTGTCGGTCATCTGCCTTCCTTCTGTGGTGGGTGGAAATGCAGACGGCCGGCCACCTCCCGGGTTGCGGGTGGTGGCCGGCCGTGTGCCGTGTCGTGGGTCCTACGCCGGTGGGCTGCCCGTCTCTGTGTGGTGGAGCGTGGGCGTCCATCCGCGCCAGCGGCGGAGCGGGACGAGCTTGTTGCCGTTGCCGCGCGAGTGCGCGGGGTCGATCGGCGCGAGGTCGTCGGTCTTGTCGAGGAACCCGTCCGGGCCACAGGCCGGCGCCCACCGAGCGGAGAACGACCGCGGGTCGATCTCCCCGAACCGGTTCCGCAGCAGAGCCGAAACGCGGGAGGGGTGCACGACGCCGTCGTGCGCGTCGGCGTCGGCCCGGCACGCGGCGCGGAAGTCGTCCATCCGCAGCCGTCCGAGCGGGGTGGCCTGGTCGGCGAGCAGGTCGAGGAGGTCGGGCTCGTCGAGCCGGCCGCTGCCGACGACGGTCACGCCGACCTCCGCATGAGGCCCTCGTAGAACCGACGGTTCGCCTCGGCCGACTCGATCGCGCGAGCCTGGCCGGCAGTGAGGAGCGGGCGCTGGCTACTCACCTTGGGCAGGGTCTCGGCCGGCCGCGGCGCGCGCGGGGCACTGGGTCGGGGCACGGCCGACGGCGACGGCTTCGGTCGCCTCTTCCCTTCGATCTTCCCCCCCACCATCCGCAGCACGTCGCGGCGGGCGAGCTGGACGTTGAAGTGCTTCGGCGTCTCGGCGAGCTTGTAGAGCCCGGCGGCCCTGGGGTGCGACCAGAGCGTGTGACCCTTCGCATCCGTCGACTCGTAGGTCCAGCCCTGCTTGCGGAGCCAGGCGGCGAAGACGCGGATCTCCTTGCGGGAGTGGCGCGGCCCGGCGCTCACGGCGTGGACTCCGTCTCCCAGGTCGCATCAACCTCGTCCGCCCGGGCATCGCACGTTGGGCACAGGCGGAAGGTGGTCTCCCCGCGTCGCCGGACGCTGCGCACGCCCTTGCACCAGCGGCAGACGATCGAGTCCGGGTCGCCGCTCTGGATGTGGCTCGTCATGACGCCGTCCTCCATCCCGGGCCGCCGAGCCCGTGCCGGCGCACGACCGGCTTCCGCCCGCCCGGCGCCTGCTGCATCAGCCGCTCGAGGATGACCCGATCCCGCTCCTGCTCGTCGTCGGGCAGGTCGGCCGCCTCGATGAACGACTTGGCGAGCTCCCGGACGTCGCGGCCGGTGAGGATGACGCCGGCCCGGCGAGCGAGAGCGAAGGCTCGGTCAGCGACTACTCGCTGGATCACGCGGTTCGAGGCCCCGCGGTGGGCAGTGGTGGGCACGCGGCCCGGTGGTGCGGTCATGCGTCCGCCCAGGACTCGATCCACGCGTCGAGGCTGGCGACGCTGTAGAGGTGCTTGCTGCCGCGGTCGTGCTGTCGCTTGCGGACGATCGGTGAACCGGGAACCCGCGCCTTCTCGGCGAGCGTGTCGGGGTGCATCCCGCACCACTCCGCGGCCTCCTTGAGGGTCAGCCACTTGCGCGCAGGGACTGGACGAGCTGCAGCCGGCATCAGGCTGCGCTCGCTGAGATGCGCTCGGCGGCGGCGGCGAGGTCGCTGACCTTGACGCCACAGAGCGTCGCGATGCGCGCGAGCTCCGGGAAGGTGAAGGGGAGCGTGCCGTTGACCCGACGAGACAGCGTCCGGTACCCGATCCCGGTCCGCTCCGCGGCTTCCACCAACGTGAACCCGGCGGTGATGATCGCCCCATGCACGGCGCGGCCGATCGCCACGGCCTCGGGGTCGATGTGGCTTGTCATGACTGGAACGCTACGTGCCAAATTTGGCACGGTCAAGTCGTTCTCATGCCAGATCTGGCGCGTTTCGTTTCTAACTAGTACCGTTTCGTGTCATGACCGAACAGGACTCGCGCGACTTCGCCGCAGCGCTCGGCGCAGAGATCGCGTCGTGGCGCAAGCGCCGCAAGCTCTCCCGCGGCGATCTGGGCGCTCTGGTCGACCTCTCGGAGACAACGATCGGCCGCATCGAGCGGGGCAACGTGGCCGCCGCGGCCGCCACGGCCGACGTGTGGCGGATCTCTGCCGCCCTCGGCTTGACGTTCTCCGACCTCGTTCGCCGAGCCGAAGAGGCCATCAATCTGTCGGGCCCCCGTGAGAACCTCGGCGCTGTCGCCAGCACCGAGGCCGGTGACTTCGAGCCGGGAGACCTCGAGGACTGAGGATGAAGAACACGTACAGCCCGTGGGACGAGTTGGCGTCGCTGCCACACATCGACCTCGTGTGGGAGCGCCTCAGCGATCGCAAGGGCGAGTACCGGCACTGGGAGCAGCGGATCGCGCTCGACCCGCGGATGCGCCGGCACCAGGCGCGCAGCGTGCTCTGCCATGAGCTCCGGCACGTCGCGGCGTGCGACGTCGTCACCCACTGCGGTCGGACCAATCTGCTCCAGGAGCGCCGAGCCGACCGCGACGCCGCCCGGCTGCTTGTCGACGTGCACGACCTCGGCGAGGTCGTCGCGGCGCACGGCGAGCATCACCCGACGCTCGCGCGCGATCTGGGCGTCTCGCTGCACATCGTCCGAACGCGCCTGGCGAACCTCCACCCCTCAGAGCTGCACTACCTCCGCGGTCGGCAGGGGGCCATCGGCGCGTAGGAGGCCACCTCGCGGCCCTTGCCCCGCCTCGACGGTGAGCCCGAGGACGCCTGGGGCGCCTGACTGCCGTTTCCAGAAACGCCAGAAGCTCCGCCCTCCGGCGTGGAGGGCGGAGCTTCTGGCGTTGCTCAGGAGAACTATGTCGCGCTCACTCCGGAGGGTTCGGGTCCTCCGGCATCAATCGGGCCTCCTCGGCGATCACGGCCCGCACGTCATCCCAGTCGCCCTTCTTGTCCGCGCAGTCGGGGCGAAGACGCACGGATGCGTGGGCCTCCCCCAGCCGCTCGTCGTCCGGGTCTGGCTCGGCGACAACGCCGGCCTGTTCCGTTCGACGCGCCGCGTCGACGGGGAACTCGATCCCGTTGTGCGTCTCCCAGTTGTAGATCTCGTGCCGCGCGACGCCTGCGACCGGAAGAAGGCTGTCAGCCTGGACCGACATCCCGTCGGGGTTGTAGCGGAGAGCCGACTTCTTAATCAGCAAGCGGCCACTGAGAACGTCAGGCACGCGAAAATCTGGGTGGCGCGGGATCCGCCGCAGCAACATCTCGTCTGGTGGGATGCCCGGGTCATCCCACACCACCGCCTCGCTCACCGCGCGTGCTGAGCAGCCTGCGGGAAGAGGGCTGGCCAGTCCGGATTGAGCTCGTCAGCGGCGGCCGTGAACGAGGTGAGCAGGGTCTTCAGTCCGAGCATGCTGGTTGACCTGCTGATCCGGACCCCTCGACGGCGAAGAGTCCAGCGGGCACTGCTAGCAGTCGTGAGCAACTCGAGGCCGTACTCACCAACTCGCCACTCGGCGATGACGTCGCCGTCCTCCACTGACATCGTGGGGTAGAGAGTCCCCGGCTGCACGAGTGATCGAAGGTGGTGCAGCATCAACGCCTCGGCCGCGCGGTCGGGCATCTCGAGACCCTGCTCGATGTGATGCTCAGTGATCTGAACGAGCTGCCACTTGGCGTACTCGAAGCCCACTGAACGTCCGCTCCAGACGCCGGCGGTGTAGAGCTTCCACCTCGTTGAGATCCTGGCGGCGGGCAGCGTGTAGTCGACACCGTCCTGCGGCTTCGTCGCAATGAGTCGACACGGGGCCTTCGAAGGTGGGTGCTTCCGGCTCCAGATTCCCTCTACCTGTTCGCGTCGGTAGACATCCTCAACGATCTGCGCTGTCACTGCTCCTGCCCCCAATCCGACTTCATGGACGCACTCGTGAAGCGCTCGAACGCGCCCAGAAGAGCGTCGTGCGCCTTGTCGAGACCACCGAGTTCAGCGCTGCTGTCCCCCTCGGGCACGACAATCTCGTAGCGGGAGGTGATCTCCAGTTCGGCGCCGTCCTCGTAGGTGTCGACGTCGATGTAGACATGCGACGCGGGGTCGTCAGGATTGTCGATGTGAAGACGAAGCCCTGCGTAGTGGACGTTGTCCAAGGCCGCTCCGTTGGAGGTTCCGCTCCACGACGAAGCGACGCCAACGAGTAGGTCGGCGATGTCTGCCTCGCCGAGGTGGTTCGAGTATCGGCAGTCGCTTGATGTCAGCGTGAGCTCCCTGTCGAGCTCCACCTTGACGACCTCGGCGAACTCGCCCAGGCGCTGCCTCAGGTCGCGGGAGAGCGTCTGGTAGCCGGGGTAGGAAGCCCCGTCGCTGAACCCCCATGTGCGGATCAGGCGGTCGTTCTGGATGGCGATGGCCTCGGTCTCGTCCACCGTGGCGAAGATCATGTAGGGGAAGGGCCACGACGGGACGTTGTCGTCACCGCCTGTGGTGCCCGACCCTGCGTGCGGATGTGCGCGGAGCGGCGGGAGGCTGCCGACAGACGGGTAGTAGTCGCGCCAACGTTCCCGCAGCATCGACAGATGAATGGGCTGCAGCGTCTCCAAGGCCTCGAAGTAGACAGTCAGCACGACCGTCTTCACCGGCGGTGTCTTGAACTTCAACGACTCCTGCCCCGTGGTCACGCTCGCACCTTAGCCGACCCTTGGCTACGGCGGGGCTGCTTCCCAAATGGCGCGCGGACGAGAAAATTCACAGCCATAGGGGACTTTGTCCCCAGGTTCTCCCCAAGGCAATCCACAGGTCGCGCCTACGCAGCGAGCTGCAGCCGCTCGGCGACGGCCGCCATGGCAGCCGCCAGCGGCGCAGTCTTTACGTGCAAGTAGCCCTTGGTCGACAGCATCGACGAGTGGCCCAGGATCGCGATGATGACCGCGGGGTCGACGCCAGCCTCGAGGAGGAGGGTCGCGGTGGTGTGGCGTGCCTCGTGGATCGTGAACGGCCGGCCAGCAGGGTGCTGCACGTCGGCGCCCCGCTGGGCCGCCACGGTCTCCTGGAGGGCATACCACTCGACATCGTCGAGCTTCGGGTCGCAGGGACCGCCGTCGAGCGTCGGCCACACGAGGCCGTGCTCGGACTCCGGGGCGATCTCGCGCCACGCCTTGAGCGAGGTCACCATCCATGGCACGAGGGGGATCACGCGCCAGCCGGCGCGAGTCTTCGGCCGGACGAGGTGCCAGCGGCCCTTGACCTGCCGCGCCTCGTAGCCGTCGGGCACCCGGAAGCCGGAGGAGCGGTCACGCGGGAAGCGGTACGGCAGCGGCTGGAGCTGCCACGAGATCGTGAGCAGGCCGCGCTCGAGGTCGACCTCGTCCCACGTGAGCCCGAGCGCCTCGGCCTGGCGGAGTCCCTGGAGCAGCGCGGCCACCCATCGCGAGCCCTGGGGGATCTCCGCGGCGACGCCGAGGATCTCGACGGCGAGGTCGAGAGGGAGGTCAGAGCGGTCGGATGGGCCCGCCGCGGGAGCCTTGACCTCGACCACGATGCTAGGCACAGCGTAGCCGTCCGCGCGAGCGGCCTTGAGCATGGTGATCAGCACGGAGTGGGTGCGCCGCTGGCTGGACGGTTTGAGGCCGGCCGAGCGCTGGGCGTTGGCGACCTTCCGGACGTCGGCGGGCGCGAGGTCGGAGAGCCGCTTGTGGCCGATGGTCGGCACGATCCAACGGCGCACGGCGGAGCGGGCGCTCGTGAAGGGCTGCGGCCGGAGCTCGCGCTCGACGATGTCAAGCCACTCCTCGGCCCACTGCTTCACCGTGGTCTTCGAGCTGGCGGCCGCTCCCCCGCCGTCGAGCACCTCGCCCATGCGCTTCCGCATCCGCGTCCGGGCCTGGGCCTCGGTGTCGCCCTTGACCGTGTAGCGCCGGCGGGTGCCGCGCTCGGTGAACCCGTGCACGAAGGCTCCGACCCAGGGGCCGCTGCAGCGGTGCGCGGGTCGGCCGGCGCCGGTGGTCGGCGGGCAGCCACGTCGTTCGTCGCAGCGCTGGTACACGGAGCCCTCGGCATAGGTGCGCTTCTTCGGGGTCCTCGTGCGGGCCATCGGGTGCCTCCTCCGGATCAGGCGGGGCAGCAATCTAGGCAGCAATTAGATTGCTGTCACCGCCCTGAACTTCTGGTCTGGTTCCCGGAGAAAGAACGCGATCTGATGAAACGAAACCGGCCCTGACCTGCGCGTTCGCGCTGGTCAGGGCCGGATCTGCTGGAGCCGCCTGTCGGAATCGAACCGACGACCTAATCATTACGAGTGATTCGCTCTACCGACTGAGCTAAGGCGGCCGACACCGGTCTGCACCGGCGACCGCGGCAGCATACCGGGACCGGACCCGAGAGCAGGAATCCGGGGGCTACCTCAGCACTTGAGTCCGTCCCGGGGGACGGTGCCCTCGATCAGGTAGGCGTGGACGGCGTCGTCGATGCAGCTGTTCCCCTTGTTGTACGCCGTGTGCCCGTCGCCCTCGCGGGTGACCAGGACGGCGGACTCGAGCTGCTGGGCCATCGCCACCGCCTCCTTGTACGGCGTCGCCGGGTCGCGCGTCGTACCGAGGACGACGATGGGCGCGGCGCCGGAGCCGTCGATCTTCAGGTCGGGCTCGTCGGTGGAGGTGAAGGGCTCGCCGTCGCAGGCGGTGAGGCCCCAGGCGAAGACCTTGCCGAAGGTGGGCGAGGCCTTCTCGAAGTCGGAGAACTGGCCGGGGACCTCGTCGGGGGTGATGGACCAGGGGTCGTCGAGGCAGTTGATGACCGAGATGGCCTCGAGGCTGTTGTCGGTGTAGCGACCGCCCTCGCGCGAACCGTAGAAGTCGGCGAGCGTGAGGAGGGTCGAGCCGTCGCCGTCGAGGGCGGCCTTGAGGCCGTCGTCGAGGTAGGACCAGTTGTCCTTGGCGTAGAGCGGGGTGATCAGGCCGTAGAACGCGAGGCCGACGGTGAGCTTGCGGCCCTCGGGGTCCTTGGTGGTGAGCGGCTCCTTGTCGATGGTGTCGAGCAGGCCCTTGATGGTGCTCAGGCCGGCGTCGACGCTGTCGCCGAGGAAGCAGCTGCCGGCGTCGACGCAGCTCTGGACGTACGAGCGCAGGGCGGTCTCGAAGCCGGCGGCCTGGCTGAGGGCGCCGTCGCGCGAGGACAGGGAGGGGTCGATGGCGCCGTCGAGGACGAGGCGGCCGGTGTTCTCCGGGTAGAGCTCGGCGTACGTCGCGCCGAGGCGGGTGCCGTAGGAGAAGCCGAGGTAGTCGAGCTTGTCCTCGCCGAGGGCGGCGCGCAGGACGTCCATGTCGCGGGCGGCCTCGACGGTGCTGACGTGGCCGCCGAGGGTGCCGGAGCGGGCCTTGCAGCCGGCCCAGAAGTCGGCGGAGTTCTCCTCGGCCTGCTTCACCTCCTCGGGGGTGTCCGGGTCGGGGTCGGCGGCGATGTAGGCGTCGAGGGCGGAGTCGCTGAGGCAGTCGACAGGCGCGGACTTGCCGGTGCCGCGCGGGTCGAAGCCGACGATGTCGTACGCCGCCATCAGCTCGGGCGCGAAGTAGTACTGCGCGTCGCGGACGGTCGAGGTGCCGGGGGCGCCCGGGCCGCCGGGGTTGATCACGAGGGAGCCGATCCGGGTGCCGGTCGCCTTGGTCCGCTCGAGGGCGAGCTCGATGGAGCCGTCGCCGGGCTTCTGGTAGTCGATGGGCACCTCGAGGGTGGTGCACTCGTTGGAGCCGCAGGCCGACCAGCTGAGCTTCTGCTGGTAGAAGTCCTCGATCGTGCGGCCGTCGGGGCCCTGGGTCTTCGTGGACGGCGGCGTGGAGCCGTCGGCGCCGGGCTTGCCCGAGTCGTCGTCACCGCGGGTCAGCAGCACCACTCCGATGCCGACGCCGCCGGCGAGCACCAGGGCCCACACCACGACGACCGCGACGATCAGCTTCTTGCTCACCAGCAGCTCCTCATCGTTGTGGCGCCTTCAACGCCACCATCATCGACTCCAGGGCCAAGGCCACCGGCACGTTGAACTCCAGCATCTGTTCCCGCGCAGCGAAGATCCAACCGATCCTGCGGAGGTTCAGCTCGGGAGTGGAGCTGTCGACGATGGTCTGGACCTGTTCGCGGATGTCCTCGTTGACCAGCTCGCCGGGCGCGCCGGTGGCGAGCGCGATGGCGTCGCGGTAGACCGACATCAGGTCGGTGAGCCCGCGGTCGACGACGTCGAGGTGACGGCGCTTGGCGCGCGTGCGCTGGCTCTTCTCGAGGGCGGCGAGCGCCGGGCCGTACTCGCGCGGACGGCGGCCCCGCTCGACCACGCCGTAGGCGGCGTCGAGGTCGGTCTTCTCACGCGCGTCGAGCTCGGCGGTGATCGCGTCGGCCTCGTCCTTGGCGGCGCTCGCGAGGCGGGTGGCGGCGTCCATGCAGCGGCCGAGGGTGGTCAGCCGGGCGGGCATGCCGACGACCTCCTGGCGGCGGTTGCGGACGTCCTCGTCGAACGCGAGCGCCCGGGCGCGGCCGATGTGCCCCTGGCTCGCCCGCGCCGCGTACGACGCCAGGCGGGCCTCGATGCCCCGCGCCTGCAGGAAGCCGGCCACCTCGACGGTCGTCGGCGTCGCGAGGGTGACCAGGCGGCAGCGCGAGCGGATCGTGGGCAGGACGTCCTCGACGGTGGGCGCGCAGAGCATCCAGACCGTGCGGCCGTTCGGCTCCTCGATCGCCTTGAGCAGCGCGTTGCAGGCCTGGTCGGTGAGCCGGTCGGCGTCCTCGACGATGAGGATCTGCCAGCGGTCGCCCATCGGGCTCAGCGAGGCACGGCGAACCAGGTCGCGGACCTCGTCGACGCCGATGGAGAGCTTCTGGGTGCGGATCACCGACACGTCGGCGTGGGAGCCGGCCAGGACGGTGTGGCAGGCGTGGCAGGTGTCGGGACAGTCGGGGCCGCGGCCGCCCTGGTCGCACTGGAGCGCGGCCGCGAACGCGATGGCGGCGTTGGACCGGCCGGAGCCCGGCGGTCCGGTGAACAGCCAGGCGTGGGTCATCCCGTGCCCGGCGACGGCCTTCTCGAGCGCGTCGATGGTCGGCCGCTGGCCGACGAGCGTGTCCCAGATCGTCACGGTGCCAGCCTCCTCGCCTGCACCAGCAGTGGGGCGACCCGCTCGGCGATCAGCGCCGCGATCTCGTCGATCGAGCGCCGCGCGTCGACGACCAGGTAGTGCTCGGGGTCGTGCGCGGCCAGGTCGAGGAACGACTGCCGCACCCGCTGGTGGAACGCCAGCCCCTCGCCCTCGATCCGGTCCCGCTCCTCGAACCGGCCCAGGCCCGCCTCGGGCTCGAGGTCGAGGACGACGGTCAGGTGCGGCCGCAGATCGCCCGTGGCCCACCGGGAGACCTCCTCGAGCTCGTCACGGTCGAGCGCGCGGCCGGCCCCCTGGTAGGCGAGGGTCGAGTCGACGTAGCGGTCGGTGAGGACGACCTCGCCGCGGTCGAGCGCGGGCAGCACGAGCGTCTCGACGTGCTCGGCCTTGTCGGCGGCATAGAGCAGGAACTCGGTCTTGTGCGCGAGCGCGCCCGTCTCGGGACTGAGCACGATCCGGCGCAGGTCCTTGCCGACGGGCGTGTCGCCCGGCTCGTGGGTGAGCCGGACGGCGTACCCCTCCTCGGCCAGCCGGTCGCGCAGCAGCCGGGACTGCGTCGACTTGCCACCGCCCTCGCCGCCCTCGAAGCAGACGAAGACGCCGGTCGAGGTGTAGCGGCCGGGATAGCGGGTCACGGGAGTGAACCTACGAGACGGGTCCGACACGTGCCACGGCCGGGGCCGCCCGGGGCGCTGGAGCGGCGACAGTTTCGCCGGTCGACCGGCGAAACTGTCGGACTTGACGTACAAAACTCACGCCTGACCGACGGAACTTCATCGGTCCAGTGTGAGTTTCGCCGGTCGACCGGCGAAACTCCCGCAGGACCGCTCCCACCCCGCGGCTAGGACTTCTTGGCGGCCTTCTTGGCCGCCGTCTTCTTCGCCGCGGCCTTCTTGGTGGTGGTCTTCTTGGCCGTCGTCTTCTTGGCGGCGGTCTTCTTCGCGCCCTTCTTGGCGGCCTTCTTGGCCGGGCCCTTCGCCCGGCGCTCGGCCAGCAGCTCGGCGGCCCGCTCGAGGGTGATCTCCTCGACCGAGTCGTCCTTGCGCAGGGTCGCGTTGTACTCGCCGTCGGTGACGTACTCGCCGAACCGGCCGGCCTTCACGACCACCGGCTGCCCGGAGACGGGGTCGTTGCCCAGCTCCTTGAGCGGCGGCGCCGCGGCGGCGCGGCCGCGCTGCTTGGGCTGGCTGTAGATCTTGAGGGCCTCGTCGAGCGTGATGCCGAAGATCTGGTCCTCGCTGGTGAGCGAGCGGGAGTCGGTGCCCTTCTTGAGGTACGGCCCGTAGCGGCCGTTCTGGGCGGTGATCTCCTCGCCGTCCTCGCCGACGCCGACGACGCGGGGCAGGGCGAGCAGCTTGACCGCGTCGGCGAGCGTGACGGTGTCGAGCGACATCGACTTGAAGAGCGAGCCGGTGCGCGGCTTCGCGCTCTTGGGCGCGTCGTCGGGCAGCACCTCGGTGACGTACGGGCCGTAGCGGCCGTTCTTGGCCACCACGCGCAGGTCGGTCTCGGGGTCGACGCCGAGTTCGATCTCCTCACCGGCCGGGTTGGCCAGCAGCTCGGTGGCCTTGGCCACGGTCAGCTCGTCGGGGGGCAGGTCGTCGGGCACGTTGGCGCGCTTGGCGAAGGCGGTGCCGTCGTCGCCCGGGCCCTCGAGGTAGGGGCCGTACTTGCCGACCCGTAGGTGGATGCCGTCGGCCTCGGTGCCGACCGGGAAGGTCGCGAGCTCCTTGGCGTCGATGTCGCCGAGGTCCTCGACCAGCCGCTTGAGGCCCTCGAGCCGGTCGGAGCCGTAGTAGAACTCGCTGAGCTCGCTGACCCGGTCCTTGCGGCCCTGGGCGATGTCGTCGAGGACGGTCTCCATGCTCGCGGTGAAGTCGTAGTCGACCAGCCGCGAGAAGTGCTCCTGGAGCAGGCGCACCACCGAGAACGCGATCCAGGCGGGCACCAGCGCGGTGCCCTTCTTGTAGACGTAGCCGCGGTTGAGGATCGTCCCGATGATCGAGGCGTACGTCGAGGGCCGGCCGATCTCGCGCTCCTCGAGCTCCTTGATCAGCGTGGCCTCGGTGTAGCGCGCCGGCGGCTTCGTCTCGTGACCGTTGGCACTCAGCGACGCCGCCGAGACGGCGTCCCCCTCGTGCAGGTTGGGGAGCCGGGTCTCCTGGTCGTCCTTGGCCGCGTTGTCGTCGGTGCCCTCGACGTAGGCCTTGAGGAAGCCGTGGAAGGTGATCACCCGGCCGGACGCGGAGAAGACGACGTCCTCGCCGCTGCTGGCCGCGCCGCCGAGGCGGATCGTGACCGACTGGCCGACGGCGTCCTTCATCTGCGAGGCGACGGTGCGCATCCAGATCAGCTCGTAGAGCCGGAACTGGTCGCCCTTGAGACCGGTCTGCGCCGGCGTCCGGAACGAGTCGCCCGCGGGACGGATCGCCTCGTGCGCCTCCTGCGCGTTCTTGACCTTGTTGGCGTAGGTGCGCGGGGCGTCGGGGAGGTACTCGGCGCCGTAGAGCTCCTGCACCTGCGCCCGCGCCGCCCCGATGGCGCTGCCGGACAGCGTCGTGGAGTCGGTACGCATGTAGGTGATGAAGCCGTTCTCGTACAGCCGCTGCGCGACCGACATCGTCACGCTGGAGCTCATGCCGAGCTTGCGGCTGGCCTCCTGCTGCAGCGTGGTCGTGCGGAAGGGGGCGTAGGGGGAACGGCGGTAGGGCTTGGCCTCGACCGACCGGACGTCGTACGTCGTGTCGGCGAGGGCGCTGACGAGCGCCTGGGCCCGCCGCTGGTCGAGGTGGACGACGTCGGCCTTGCCCTTGAGCTGACCGTCGGGGCCGAAGTTCGAGCCGCTGGCGACGCGGGTCCCGTCGATGCTGTGGAGCTTGGCCGGGAACATCCGCTGGTCGTGCTTGCTGCCGGCGTCGAAGGTGCCCTCGAGGTCCCAGTAGGAGGCGACCTTGAAGGCCATCCGCTCCTTCTCGCGGTCGACCACGAGCCGGGTCGCGACCGACTGCACGCGGCCGGCCGACAGGCCCGACATCACCTTGCGCCACAGCACCGGCGAGACCTCGTAGCCGTAGAGCCGGTCGAGGATGCGCCGCGTCTCCTGGGCCTCGACGAGGTCCATGTCGAGGTCGCGGGTGTTGGCGGCCGCGGCCTGGATCGCCGCGCGGGTGATCTCGTTGAAGGTCATCCGCTTGACCGGGATGCCCTTCGGCTTCAGCTCGTCGAGGAGGTGCCAGGCGATCGCCTCGCCCTCGCGGTCCTCATCGGTGGCGAGGTAGAGCTCGTCGGCGTCCTTGAGGAGCTGCTTGAGCTTGGCGATGTGGGACTTCTTGTCGCGCGGGACGATGTAGTACGGCGTGAAGTCGTGGTCGACGTCGATCGCCAGCCGCCCCCACGGCTTGTCCTTGATCTTGGCCGGGGTGTCGGCGGCGTTGTTCGGGAGGTCCCGGATGTGGCCGATGGAGGACTCGACGACGAAGCCGTCGCCGAGGTATCCGCCAATGGTGCGGGCCTTGGCCGGCGACTCGACGATCACCAACTTGTGGGACACGGGGACCTTCTCTACTTCTCGTGCGCTGCCTGATCCGGCGGTTCACGGTAGCGCGTGGTGTCCAGCACGCACTTCCGGGCGTCCACCGGACGCCCGGAAGTGAGGTGGGCCTCAGCCGACGGAGATCTCCCCGATGACCTGTTCCTCCTGCGCGATCCGGGCGGTGTCGCCGATCGGCGCGACCCCGACGAACACGCCGTACGACGCCGGGTCGCCGGTGTCGACGATGACGACGGTGGTGACGTCACCCTCGATCGGGAGGGTGCTGTCGTCGACCCGGAGCTCCGAGGTGATCCGGTGGGCCGGCTTGCCGTCGACGGTGATCTCCTCGTTCTTCAGGTCCTTGCGGTCCTTGAAGCCCTTGTAGATCTGGTCGTTGGTGGTCAGGCACTGCATGATGATCTCGGCCGTGGTGTCGATGCCCTCGAAACCGTTGGCGCGCGGGATGGCGCCCACGCCGTACAGCCCGATCCACTTCTGGGGCACCACCTCGACGTACTGGGAGATGAACCCGTCGGCGTAGGTGTGCGCCGGCGACTGGCGGACGTCGGTGGTGTAGCCGTCGAGCTTCGGGATGGTGAGCCCGCCGCCGGTCAGCGTGGTCGCCTTGGGGTCCGGCGCGGTCGTCGGCTCCGGCTTGCCGCCGGTGCACTGGATGCCGGACGGGCGCACGGTGGACGACGTCTCGTCGGTCGGGCCGTCGGTGGGGCCGTCGGTGGCCTGCGAGGTCGGGTCGTCGGCCTTCTTGTCGCCGCCGTCGCCGTCGTCGTCACCGCTGAGCGCGCGGATGCCGAAGAAGCCGCCGACGCCCAGCAGGGCGAGCACGAGCACCGCCGCGACGACGATGCCGACCGTCTTGCCGGTGCTCCCGCCGCCGATGCCGCCGGTGCCGCCGCCCGGGGGCGGGGTCGGGTTCCAGGTGGGCTGGGGTTGCTGCTGGTACTGCGGCTGGTACGGCTGCTGGGACGGGGGCAGCGCGGTCGCCGGGGTCGGCGGGGTCGCCGGGGGAGGCGTCGCCGGCGGCGGCGTCGCGGGAGCGGGGGTGGCCGCGGCCGCGCCACCCGAGGGCTGGGAGGTGGTCATCTGGCTCCACGCCTGACCGTCCCAGTAGCGGAAGGTGTCGGGCGCGCCCGCGGGGTCGGGGTACCAGCCTGCGTTCGTCACGGCGCCCAGTCTGCCGCACGAGGCCCGCTCACTCCTCCGGAGCGAGGAACCCCTCGGCCACCAATTCGGCCAGCTCGGGCAGGTAGACGTCGTGCAGACCGGCCGGCGCACGGTCCAGGAGCTGCCCGACGGCGTCCACCAGCGGGCCCACGGCGAGCTCGCCGTCGCACGCGCCGGCCACGGCCGCGACGACCGTGTCGACCTGGCGCGCGCGGCGGAACCCGCGCTGCTGGCGGAGCACGATCGTGGCCGGGTCCTCGCCGCCGACGGGGCCGGAGGTCTCCTGGACGACGTCCTCGCGCAGCACCAGACGGGTCCCGGCGTCGAGCGACCGCGCGGCCAGCGCCGCGTCGGCCCAGGCGGAGATCGCCGGCGCGATGGGCTGCTCGACGTCGTACGGCCACTCGAGGAGGTCGCGGACCAGCGCGCCGGGCGCGACGTCCGCGCGCCGGCGCAGGTTGAGCCAGCCGAAGCCGACGCCTGCCACACCCTGCTGCTCGAGCCACGAGAGCCAGGTGTCGTAGCGCTGCCCGTACGTCGCGGGGTCACCGCCGGTCGCCGGGTGGTGGCCGGAGTCCTTGAGCCACAGCTCGACGTACGACGCCGGGTCGAGCACCTCGCGCTGGACCACCAGCGCGTCGCACTCGTCGGGCAGCCAGCCGGCCAGGCGCTCGTCCCAGGGGCGGTCCTTCTCGATCACCCAGTTGGCGAGGACCTGGCACCAGCCGCCGTCGGTCAGGTGGTCGGGCGCGGTCCGGACGATGTGCTCGACGACCTGGTCGCCGGGCAGGCCGGAGTCGCGGTAGACGAGGCGCTCCCCCGTCGCCGGCGAGATCACGAACGGCGGGTTGGTCGCGATCAGGTCGAACCGCTCCCCCGCCACCGGCGCGAAGAACGACCCGTCCCGCACCTCGACCTTGTCGTCGACGTCGTTGAGCGCCGCGTTGAACCGGGCGATCGCCAGCGCCCGCTGGTTGACGTCCGTCGCGACGACCCGGTCGCTGTGCGTCGCCAGGTGCAGCGCCTGGACCCCGCACCCCGTGCCCAGGTCGAGCGCCGTCCCCACGTCATGGCGCAGCGTCAGCTGGGCCAGGCTCGACGAGGCGGGACTGATCCCGAGCACGTAGTCGCCCGTCACCGCCGTCGGGACGCCGTCGAGACCCGGCGTCAGGTCGCTGACCACCCACAGGTCCCCCTCCTCCGAGCCATAGGGGCGGACGTCGAGCCGCGCCGCGACCTCCCCCACGCTCTGCGCGAGCGCGCCGGCATTGGCGAGCCGGTCGACCAGCCCGCCCGGCAGCGCCCGCTCCGCGTCGGCGACCGGGACCGCCGCCTGCAGCAGGAAGAGCCGCACCAGCGTCGCGAGCGGGCTCCCGTCCGTCGTACGACGCAGGCCGGGCCGGGTCTCGTTGCGCGACAGCGCCTGGTGGGCCTCGGGGCCGAGCAGGTCGCTGACGGCGTCGTAGGTGAAGTCGGCGGCGAGGAGGGCTTCGCGCAGGGGCGCGGCGAGGGCGACGGGCAGCACGGAGCAACGGTAGAACGTGCGCTGCTCAGGTCGCCGTCCGGATCCGGCCGCCCGTCCTAGCGACGCACCCGCAGCACCACCGTCGCGCTCGCCGGCGACGTCGCCTGGCTGCCGGCGTACCGCACGACGAGGCGGTGCTTGCCGGCCTTGAGCTTCTTGAGGGTCACCACGACCTTGCCGCCGCGCAGCACGCCGCTGCCGACCTTGCGGCCCTTCTCGGTCACGGTGACCGCGCCCGTCGCGACGCCGCGTGCCGGCCGGACGACGACCTGGACCTTCGCCTTGCGCCGGGCGGTGGGCTTGCCGACCACCTTGGCGCTGACCCGTGCCGCGACCTTGAGCGAGGTGACCGAGCCGCCGATCGCGCCGCTGCTGCCGGAGAGGCCGCCGGGCGTCCCGCCGGTGGTGCCGCCGATGGGTCCGGTGCCCGCCGTCCCGGTGCCGGAGCTGGCGACGGTGAACGTCTGCATCGGGCCATAGACGGTGGTGCCGCCCGTGGGGGTGAACGCGCCGCGCCAGTAGTTCTTGCGGCCGGGCACGATCAGGCCGGCGAAGGGCGCCCAGTCGGTCCAGCCGTAGACGGAGGCGCCGAAGTTCGCGGGGACCGGCACCTCGACCTGGTAGATCGGCTGGTCGAGTCCGGTCGCGAACTCGATGCGGAGCACGCCCGCGCGGTTGTTCGTGATGGCCTGGAACTCCGACACGATCCCGTACGGCGTCGCGCCGCCGTCGGGGTTCTGCGCGGCGGCGACGGTCGAGGGGGTGTCGTAGAGGACCTGGTACGACGGCGTGGCCGGCGTCCCGCCGCTGCCCGCGACCGCGAAGACGTAGACCGGCGCGCGCAGGGCGACCGTGCTGTCGGAGTTCCCGTCGACGGTGTCGAGGGCGATGCTGAGGTTCGCCCCCGACACGGGCTGGGTGGCGCGCACCGGGAACTGGAACTCCCAGCGCCCACCCTGCGCGACGCCCCACAGCCCCTGGTCGCGGTTGTTGGAGTAGGTGCCGTTCGCGAGGTTGCCCCAGCCCGGGCAGCCCTGCATCGGCGCGGGTCCGCCGGAGCCGTTGTAGCCGCAGCGGATCTGCTGGGAGGTGTCGAAGACGACGCCCGGCGGCAGCGCGATCCGGGGCCGGAAGTAGGTGCCGCCGAGGCAGGGATTCCCCAACCCGTGCACGGAGTAGTGGATCCAGAACGTCTGGCCGACGGCGGGCACCCCGCTGTCCGGGTCGGACCAGTAGCCGGCGTACGCGCCGATCCCCGCCTCGGTGTACGGCGTCCCCTGGATCAGGCCGAAGCAGTTGACGACCCGCGTGTAGCCGATGGAGCCGTCGTACCAGCCGCCCGGGCGATCGGCCGCGCTCGCGGGCGTGGGGTGGAGGAGGCCGGTCCCGAGGAGGAGGGCGACGAGGACGGCGGTGATGCGCAGGGCTCTGGTCACCGCACCATTCGGCCAGGCGGGACGGCCGCTCCGCGTCAGGGGAAGACCCCTAGATCTCGGGCTTCTAGCGGACCCGGGCCGCTCTCGCGATGCCGCGCCCGGCGACCTTGGTGCGGAACCGGAGCGACGTGCGGGCGCCGTACTCGATCGTGGTGGCGACACCGTGCCGGCCGAGCGTGCTGTCGTACCAGCCGGTCAGCGTCGGCGAGATCGTCCCGGACGGGTTGCCCACGCCGAAGTGGCGGCGCGGCAGGTGCAGGTTGCGGGCGAGCCGCTTCTCCCAGGGGACGTCGCGCCCGCTGCGGCCGATCCCGCGCAGGGGCTGGTGGATCGAGGCGATGTAGTCCGGCGTGACCTTCCGCAGGAAGGCGATCATCGCCCGGGTCTCGGGCTCGCTGGCCGGTCGCGGACCGCCCCAGTAGCGGGTGCCCCGCCGGGCGTCCGACCAACCGCTGGTGGGCCAGTTGCGATTGAGGTCGACGCCGCGCGCGTTGGTGCGGGTGCGCCGCGCGTCGCCGTCGGGGTTCATCGTCGGCACCACCCAGATGCCGGTGCCGGGCTTGGGCGTCAGGTGCTTCTTGAGCCAGCGGGCCGTCGCGGGGCCCGCCTTCTCGTCGCCGTGCATCTGGCCGAGGACGACCAGGACGTGCGTGGCGCCGGGATCGCCGCGGTAGAACGCCCGGATCGGGCGGCCGCGCACTGAGTGGCCGATCACGGTGCGGGTGACGGTGCCGGGCGCGGCGGCAGGAGCAGTGGACGTGGCAGCGGCAGGGGCGGTGGCGCCGGCCGGCTCCGGGACGACGGCAGCCGCGCCGGCGACGACCGTGCAGGTCGCCGCCAGCGCGGCCAGGAGACGGCGCACGATCAGACGGTCTCCGTCGCGGCGGGCTCGGCCGCGCCGTCGTCGATCGCGGACGAGCGCTGCTTCGAGATGTAGACCGCGGCGAAGATGCCCGCGGCCGCGGCGAGCGCGATCAGGATGCGCACGACGTCGTTCTTGTCGTCGCCGTACGACAGGCTGACGATCGCGCCGACGATGAGCAGCGAGACCAGGTTCATCACCTTGAGCAGCGGGTTGATCGCCGGTCCGGCGGTGTCCTTGAACGGGTCGCCGACCGTGTCGCCGGTGACGGTCGCGGCATGGGCCTCGGAGCCCTTGCCGCCGAAATGGCCGTCCTCGACGAGCTTCTTCGCGTTGTCCCAGGCACCACCGGCGTTGGCCAGGAAGACCGCCATCAGCGTGCCGGACGCGATCGCGCCGACCAGGAAGCCGGCCAGCGGACCGACCCCGAGACCGAAGCCGACCGCGATCGGGCTGAGGATGGCGAGGATGCCCGGCGTGGCCAGCTCGCGCAGCGAGTCGCGGGTGACGATGTCGACCACGCGGCCGTACTCCGGGCGACCGGTGCCCTCCATGATCCCGGGGATCTCGCGGAACTGGCGGCGGACCTCGTAGACGACCGCGCCGGCCGCCCGGCCGACGGCGTTGATCGCCAGGCCGGAGAAGAGGAACACCACGCCCGCGCCCAGCAGGGCGCCGACGATCAGCTTGGCGTCGTAGACGAGGAAGTCGTCGTAGAGGACGTCGCCCGCCTCGGCGAACGCGCTCTGCGTGTACGACGCGAACAGCGCGCTCGCGGCGAGCACGGCGGTCGCGATCGCGATGCCCTTGGTGATCGCCTTCGTCGTGTTGCCGACCGCGTCGAGCTCGGTGAGGATCTGGGCCCCCTCCTCGCTCACGTCGCCGGACATCTCCGCGATGCCCTGGGCGTTGTCGGAGACCGGGCCGAAGGTGTCCATCGCGACGATGACGCCGACGGTGGTGAGCAGGCCGCAGCCGGCCAGGGCGACGGCGAACAGCGCGAGGCCCGTCGTACCGCCGGCGAGGAGTGCCGCGCCGAAGACCGCGGCACCGATCACGATCGCGGTGTAGACGGCCGACTCGAGGCCGACCGAGAGGCCGGACAGGATGACGGTCGCGTGCCCGGTGAGCGACGTCCGGGCGACGTCGTTGACCGGCCGGTGCTCGGTGCCGGTGAAGTAGCCGGTCAGGGCGAGGATCGCGGCCGCCAGCACGATGCCGATGGCGACGGCGCCCGCGGCGAACAGCTGGGGCGTGAGGTCGGCGTCCGCGCCGGTACCGAGCTCGCTCCACTCGCTCGGCAGGTAGACGAAGGCGGCGATCGCGCTCGCCACGAGTCCGACGGCGGCCGAGAGGTAGAACGCCCGGTTGATCGTCTGCAGGCCGTTCTCGCCGGCCCGCGGCTTGGTCAGGTAGACGCCCGCGATCGCGGACAGCGCGCCGATCGCCGGGACGATGAGCGGGAACACCAGGCCCTTGTCGCCGAACGCCTGCGAGCCGAGGATCAGCGCGGCGACCAGCGTGACGGCGTACGACTCGAAGAGGTCGGCCGCCATGCCGGCGCAGTCACCGACGTTGTCGCCCACGTTGTCGGCGATCGTCGCGGCGTTGCGCGGGTCGTCCTCGGGGATGTTCTGCTCGACCTTGCCCACCAGGTCGGCACCGACGTCGGCGGCCTTGGTGAAGATGCCGCCGCCGACCCGCATGAACATCGCCAGCAGCGCGGCACCGAAGCCGAAGCCCTCGAGCACGTTGGGCGCCGTCTCCTGGAAGACCATGACGACGACGCTCGCGCCCAGCAGGCCCAGGCCGACGGTGAACATGCCGACGAAGGCGCCCGTCCGGAAGCCGATGTTCATCGCCGGGTCGCGGCCCTGCTCGTTGGCAGCGGCGGCGACGCGGAGGTTCGCGCGGACGGCGAGGGACATACCGAGGTAGCCGACCGCTCCGGAGAACCCGGCGCCCACGAGGAAGAAGATCGACCGCGAGATCCGCACCCCCCACTCGGACTGCAGCCCCGACGCGCCGTCGGCGGTGTGGGCCGGCAGCGCGAGGAGGACGACGAACGCGATGCCCGCGAAGATCGTCAGGGTCCGGAACTGCCGCGTCAGGTAGGCGTTCGCCCCCTCCTGCACGGCCTGGGCGATCCGCTGCATGTTCGGTGTGCCCTCGCCGGCGCGCAGGACCTCCGATCTGAACAGCACGGCCATTCCCAGGGAACCGAGAGCGATCACGGCCACGATCGCTACCAGGGCGAGGTCGCCCCCGGTGACTTCGACATCGACGACGAACGGACGGGGCATACGACTTGCCTCCTGAGGGAGTTCAGCGACGGGCCGCGGGGACCCAGGTCTGAGATCGTGGGCCGGAGTCTACGCAGGGTGTGGCGCAGAACACATGGACGTTGTGACGCGAGTCACACCGTTCGGGCGTGTCTCAGCGCACCCGGCTGTGCCAGGAACCCATCTGTGCGGCCTCCGCGACGCTCTCCGCGACCTCCTCGAGGTCGTCGCCCAGCAGGCCGACGGTGACCCGCACGTAGGCGCCCTCCCCCGGGAACACCTGGAACGGCGCGCCCGGCATCACGCCGATCCCGAGCGACGCGAGCCGCACGAGCGCGGCGGACTCGTCGCGGACCGGCACCCACACGTTGAGCCCGTCGCGGCCGGTCACCTCGATGTCGTGGCGCCGCAGGACCGCGCAGAACGCCGCCCGCCGCTCGGCGTACGTCGTGCGGGCGGTGGCGACCTGGGCGAGCGCCACCTCGTCGGAGAGCAGCTCCAGCAGGACCCGCTGCAGCAGCCGGCTGCTCCAGCCCTGGCCGAGCTGGCGCAGGCGGGCGATCCCCGCGAGGACCTCGTCGGGACCGGACACCGCCGCCAGCCGCAGGTCCGGGCCGTGGGACTTGCCGAAGCTGCGGACGTGCACCGTCCGCTCGGGCAGGAAGGCCCCCAGGCTGACGTCGGGGGACGTGCTGATCGCGCCCGCCGAGTCGTCCTCGACCACGAGCACCGGGGACGGCGCCGCCGCCAGCACCCGGGCCAGCTCCTCGGCGCGGCCGGGCGTCGTCGAGATCCCCGTCGGGTTGTGCGCCCGCGGCTGGAGGAAGAACGCCCGCGGTCCCTTCGCCAGGGCGGCCTCCAGCTCGGCGGGGACCACGCCTTCGTCGTCGAGACGGACGCCGATCACCCCGACGCCGGCGGCCTCGAAGATGTCGAGCGCCGGCGGGAACTCGGGGTGCTCCACGACCACCGTGTCGCCGTACTGGAGCTGGGAGCGGACCACCAGCTCGACCGCGTCCATCGCGCCGTCGACGATCGCCAGCGAGGACGCCGGAGTCGGCCAGTCCGCGAGGATCCGCTCCTGCAGCGCCGGCAGCACCGGGTCCTCCAGGTAGCTCTCCGCCGCGCCCGCCTTGCTCAGCGCCTGCAGCGCGGTCGTCAACGACGGCAGCAGCGCCATGTCGGGGACGCCCGTGGACAGGTCGAGCGCGAACTGCGCCCGCGGGTCGACCACCCGCCGGATCCGGCCCTCCGCCGGCTGCGCCTGCTCGGCCACGATCGTGCCGTTGCGCCCCGCCGTGCGGATCGCGCCGGCCCGCGCCAGGATCGACCACGCCGCGCTCACCGTGGTCGGCGACAGCGCCAGCTCGCGGGCGACGGTGCGGATCGGCGGCAGCCGCTCCCCGCCGGTCAGCTCGCCGTCGCGCAGCGCCCGCCCGACCGCCGCGGCGAGACCCCGCGCGGTCGGCTCGTCCAGGCGGGCCTCGATGGCCGAGAGCAGCTCACGCACAGCGGCGAGCGCTCGGACGTCGTACCGCGGACCGCACGGGCCGCTCAGGCCAGGGCGGCGTCGGCGGAGTCGTGGATGACGAAGACCTTCGCCAGCCCGGTGATCTTGAAGATCTTCAGCAGCCGGTCGGCATTGCAGACCAGCTCGAGCGAGCCGTCGTGGGCGCGGACCTTCTTGAGGCCGCCGACCAGCACGCCGAGACCGGTGGAGTCGAGGAACTCGACGTCCACCATGTCCACCACCAGGTGGTACGTGCCCGCGGCGACCAGCTCGGTGATCGTGTCGCGCAGCTTCGGAGCCGTGTAGACGTCGATCTCGCCACCCACGGCAACGACGGTGCGCCCACCGACCTCGCGCGTCGACAGTGTCAGATTCACGACCCTCACCCCGGGAGCACTCACTTACGTATGCAGTGGCACTCATCAAACCATGTCGACCGCCCGGGCGCACAGTGAGCGCGGAATCCGCGGAACCTGATCACCTCGTTCCGCCGCGGCGTGTTCAGTTGTGTCGGGGGCAGTTGCGACAATCGGAAGCATGACCGCGCAGCCCGATCTCCGCCTCCCGGCCACCGCCGGCCGGCGCGACCCGGGCGCGCTCCTCGACCGGCTCACCGCGCTCCCCGGACGGGCCGAGCGGCTCACCCACCGCCGCGAGGTGCCCGCCCGCGCCGCGGTCCACGCCGACTGGCCGGCCTGGGCCGACCCGGCCGTCGTCGCGGCCTACGAGGCGCGCGGCATCGCCCGGCCCTGGGCCCACCAGGTCGCCGTCGCCGAGGCCGCCCACCGCGGCGAGCACGTCGTCGTCGCCACCGGGACGGCGTCCGGCAAGTCCCTCGCCTACCTGCTCCCCGCCCTGTCCGCGGTCCGCGCCGCCCGCGGCCCCCGCGGCCAGCGCGGCGCCGCCGTGCTCTACCTCGCCCCGACCAAGGCTCTCGCGCACGACCAGTGGTCCTCGCTCCACGACCTCGGGCTCGACGTCCGGGTCGCCACCCACGACGGCGACTCCACTCCCGAGGAGCGGGAGTGGACCCGCGACCACGCCGAGTACGTCCTCTCCAACCCCGACATGCTCCACCGCTCCCTGCTGCCCGGGCACGAGCGCTGGACCCAGTTCTTCCGCTCGCTGCGCTACGTCGTCATCGACGAGTGCCACCACTACCGCGGCGTGTTCGGCGCCCACGTCGCCCAGATCGTGCGCCGGCTGCGGCGGGTCTGCGCGGCCTACGGCGCCTCCCCCACCTTCATGCTCGCCTCCGCCACGGTCGCCGACCCCGACCTGACCGCGCGCCGGATGACCGGCCTCGACGTCACCGCCGTCACTGCCGACGGGTCGCCCCGAGGCGCGCTCCAGGTGGGGCTGTGGGAGCCGCCCCTCACGTCGTACCAGGGCGAGAACGGGGCGCCGGTCCGCCGTCCCGCCACCGCCGAGACCGCCGACCTCCTCGCCGACCTCGTCGTCGACGACGTCCGGACCCTCGCCTTCGTCCGCTCCCGCCACGGCGTCGAGACCGTCGCCCAGCGCGCCGGCGAGCTCGTCGCCGAGGTCGACCCCTCGCTGGCAGGACGGGTCGACTCCTACCGCGGCGGCTATCTCCCCGAGGAGCGCCGGGCGCTCGAGGACGACCTCCGCAGCGGCCGCCTCCTCGGCATGGCCGCGACCAACGCCCTCGAGCTCGGCATCGACGTCAGCGGCCTCGACGCCGTCCTCGTCACCGGCTACCCCGGCACCCGGGCGGCCTTCTGGCAGCAGGTCGGCCGCGCCGGACGCGACGCCGGCGGCGCCTTGGGCCTCTTCGTCGCCCGCGACGACCCGCTCGACACCTACCTCGTCCACCACCCGGACGCCCTGCTCGGCCGCCCCGTCGAGGGCACCGTCTTCGACACCGACAACCCCTACATCCTCGGCCCCCACCTCTGCGCCGCCGCCCAGGAGCTGCCGGTGACCGTCGCCGACGCCGCCCTCTTCGGCCCCCGCATGCGCGAGGTGCTCGGCTCCCTCGTCGAGCGCGGCCTGCTCCGCCGCCGCGCCGCCGGCTGGTACTGGACCGACCGCTCCCGGGCCGCCGACCTCGCCGACATCCGCTCCGCCGGCGGCGCCCAGGTCCAGCTCGTCGAGGGCGCGACCGGCCGCGTCGTCGGCACCGTCGACGGCGGCCGCGCCCACAGCACCGCCCACACCGGCGCCATCTACCTCCACCGCGGCCAGACCTGGCGTGTCGACGAGCTCGACCTCGACGACCGGGTCGCCACCCTGACCCGGGTCGCCGTCGACCACACCACCACCGCCCGCGACATCACCGACATCCGGATCGTCGACGAGCGCGAGCACGTCGCCTGGGGCCCGTGCCAGGTCTCCTTCGGCACCGTCGAGGTGACCAACCAGGTCACGTCGTACCTCCGCCGCCGGCTCCGCACCGGCGAGGTCATCGACGAGACTCCCCTCGACCTGCCCGCGCGCACCCTCTCCACCGCGGCCGTCTGGTGGACCGTCCCCGACGAGGTCGTCACCCGGATGCTCGCCACCACCGGCCTCGACCTCGCCGACCTCCCTGGCGCCGCCCACGCCGCCGAGCACTGCTCGATCGGCCTCCTTCCTCTCTTCGCGACCTGCGACCGCTGGGACATCGGCGGCGTCTCCACCGCCCGCCACCCCGACACCGGCGTCCTCACCGTCTTCGTGCACGACGGCCACCCCGGCGGTGCCGGCTTCGCCGAGCGCGGCTACCGGACCGCCGCCACCTGGCTCCGCGCCACCCGCGCCACCATCGCCTCCTGCGAGTGCGCCAGCGGCTGCCCCTCGTGCATCCAGTCACCCAAGTGCGGCAACGGCAACGACCCGCTCGACAAGGCCGGCGCCGTGGCCCTGCTCGACGCGTTGCTCACCGACGCACCCCCCGACGTGGCGTAGCCTGCCGCCATGCTCCTGCTCGGACTGGTCGTACTGGTGCTCGGAGTGCTCGGGCTCGTTCTCAGCTTCTTCGGCGCCAGCATCGACTACAACCATCGTTCGGCGGAGATCCTCAACATGGACGTCGCCCCCCGCACCCTGGTGCTCTGGGGCGCGGTCTCCATGCTGCTCACCGTCCTCGGGCTCTGGATGATGAAGGGCGGCATGAAGCAGTCCTGGAAGCGGCGCAAGGAGCACAAGCGGCTCGCCGAGCTGTCGGAGAAGCTGGACGAGGCGGACCTCGAGCGGCGCGACCGGGACCGGCGCGACGACGGGGACGTCTGAGCCCGAGTCTGACGGCTGGTCTGCTCGCGACGGGTGTCACGGCGGGCACCTGAGTCGGCGCCCGAGCTGGCGCCCGAGCTGGCGCCCGAGCTGGCGCCGGGGCTGGGTCGGGGCCAGCGCGAGCTGAGGCGGTGAGGTCGCCCTCCTGGCCGAGCCAGCGCGGTCCCTGGACGACCACCGTGACGACGACGTCTGGTCCGTCGCGGCGGCAGGACCGGAGGGTGGCGTCGTTGGCGGTCGCGACCCGGGCGGCCGTCGTACAGGGGTCGCGGCCGGGATGAGCCGCGGCGGCGAGCGCGGCGAGATCCGCTGCCGCCTGGGCCCTCCGGTGGTCGACGACGATCGCGCCGACCACGCCCGTCGCGGCGCCGACGAGCAGCAGCACCCCTGCCATCGCCACCGCCAGGACGGTCGCTGCCCCGCGCTCGTCGGTCGGGGTGGGTGGCGGTGTCCCGCGGCGGCGGTTGCAGCGGTGGCGGCGCCAGGCCAGGCGGGCGCGGAGGACCGTGACGGCTTGGGCGACCCGCCGCCAACGCCAACGCCAACGGGAGCGGGCGCGAGCCCGGGTGGGGGCTCGGCGGGCGATCACGGTCGCTCCTCGGCGGCGGCGATCGCCTCGGCCCGGAGCTCGGCGCCGGGGAGGGACCGGAACAGTCCCCCGGGACCGGCGATCCGGCCGCGGGCGGTGACGACGATCCGGTCGCCGTCCTGAGAGACGGACAGCCGTACCCCGTCAGGGGCGACCTGGCGACCGAGGGCGAGGGCGGCTGCGGAGTCGTCACCGCGGGCGAGGGCGCGGGCGGTCTCGCGGGCAGCGTCGACGGTCCGGATCTGGCCGACGGCGACCGCGAGCAGCCAGACGAGGCCGGCGGTGACGAGCAGCAGGGTCGGGAGGGCCAGCGCCAGCTCCGCGGTCACGGCACCCCGCTGCCGGCCGGTACGTCGGGCGAGCACTCCCCCTCACCCGAGCCCGAGGACCGCGAGGACATGGTCGAAGAGGCTCTTGATGAGCCGGTTGCCGAAGCCTCCGGTGAGCAGCTTGAAGAGGAGCCCGGCGAAACCGGCTCCGGCGGCGGTGGCGACGGCGTACTCGGCGGTCGTGACGCCGCGCTCGTCCCGGCATCGGGGACGGAGACGGGGGCGGGGGTGGGCGCGGGTGGGGTGGCGGGACAGGTGGCGGGAGGGGTGGTGGTTCATGTCGCTCCATTCGTCGGGGCCGCGGGTGCGGCGTGGGAGTGCCGATAGTGCGCGGGGGTGGCGACGGGAGCGGTGGGGGTGAGGCGGGGCTGTGGAGGGGGTGGGCGCCGGGGTGGGGCTGGGGAGGAAAGGGGGTCGGGGATGGGGCAGGAGTGACGGATGTTCAGACGATGGTGGCGGCCAGGGAGACGGCGAGCGGTACGATGCCGAGCAGGAGGAAGGCCGGGAGCAGGCACAGCCCCAGCGGTACGGCGGCCCGTACGCCGACAGCCCGAGCCCGGTCCTCGACCTCGGACCGAGCGTGGGCGGCGAGGTCCGCGGCGAGCCGCTCGACCGCGGCGACGACGGGGGCGCCGGTGCGGTGGGTGCGGGCGAGGGTCCGGCCGAGGGGTGCGAGCTCGGGGTCGTGGGCGAGTCCGGCCCAGACGGCGGCGACGTCGCCGCCGAGGTGGAGGCGGGCGGCCGTGGGTCCGAGCCGGGCCGAGGCCGGACCGGGCAGCGCCCGGCAGACGAGGTCGATCGCGGCGGCCGGGTCGAGGCCGGAGCGGAGGGCCGCGGCGAGGAGGGTCACGACGTGGGGGAGGTCCCGGCGGACCAGTTCGCGCCGGCGCCGGACGGAGGGCGGCTCGACGCGGGTGGCGGCGATCCAGGTGGCAGCGGCCGCGACGAGACCGGCGGGGAGGGCCAGGACGCCGCCGAGGAAAACGGCGGCACCGGCTCCGGCGAGCGCGGCCCAGACCGGGCGGCCGCGGCGGAGCAGTCCGGGCGCGGAGACGGCGATGTCGGAGCCAATGTCGGAGCCGGTGCCGGAGCGGGCAGCGTCGGGCGCCGGCTGACCCGGACGCGAGAGGCGCGGGCGATGCGGGGTGAGCAGGAGGACCGCGCCGGCGAGGCTGCACGCGATCGCGGCTGAGGCTGCGGCGAGGGCGCTCATGCGACCCGGTCCACGTCGCGGGCGAGGGCCTCGATCCAGGCGAGTCCGGCGTACCCGAAGCCGAGGCCCGCGCAGAGGCAGGCGAGACCGGCCGGCTGGGTGAGGAGGAACGTCCAGGGCCCCGAAGCGGCGCCGGCTCCCGCGCCGGCTCCCGCGCCGATGAGGAGCGCGAGGACCGGCAGGGCGGCCAGGAGGCGGGCGGTAGCCCGGGCGGAGGCGAGCTCACCGGCGACGATCCGGCGGGTGTGCTCGGCGGCGCGGAGGTCGGCGGCGACGCGGGCGAGGACGTCGGCCAGACCGTGGCCCGCGCGGTGGGAGACGTACCAGGCGGCCGCGACGACGCGGAGTGCCTCGGCTCCGGGCGGCTCGGCGAGGGCGCGGAGGGCGGCGGGCACGTCGCCGCCGGAGGCCGCCGCGCGGGAGGCGGGAGCGACGTACGGCCACTCGGCCGCGGCGTGGCCGAGGGCGGCGGCAGGTGTCTGGCCGGCGGACAGCTCCGCCTGGAGGACGTCGCAGAGGTCGACGACGCCGCGGCGGAGGTCAGTGGCGGACCGGTCCCGGCGGCGGGCCGCGAGGAGTCGGCCGGCGCCGACGGCAAGCGCGACGGCAAGTCCGGCCAGGACCACGTGGCGTGCGGGCAGCTGGACGACGCCGAACGGCAGTACCAGGGCACCGGCGACCACAACGGGAGCCGGGACCAGGAATGGGAGCGGGAACCCGGGCAGCCACCGCCGCCACCGGCGACGGGAGCGGGAGCGGGGGCCGGGACCAGCGAGGCGGTCGGGCGCCGGCGGCAGCCGCGCGGGCAGAGGCCTCAGCGGCCCCAGCAGCACGGTCGCCGCGGCGAGGAGGAGCGCGGTGAGCAGGACCGGGTCAGCGTGCACCTGCCTCACCCCTCCCGGCTCGCCCTTCACCGTGGAGCACCGCGCGGAGGTCGGCGACCGCCGGGTCCGGCCCGGGCACCGACTGCCCCGAGTCGGTGAAGGTGACGGCGGGGACCGTCCGGACGAGGCCGGTCCGCTCGTCCCGGTCGAGGACGGCGATCTCGCCGAGCCGACGGCGTCCCGAACCCCGGTCGCGGACAACGTGCAGGACGACGTCGAGCGCGGACGCGAGCTGGCTGTGGGTGGCCTCCCGGCCGAGGCCGGCGCTGAGGGCGAGCGCTTCGACCCGGGCCGGTACGTCGGCCGCGGAGTTGGCGTGGAGCGTCCCGCACCCTCCCTCGTGGCCGGTGTTGAGCGCCGCGAGGAGGTCGACGACGGCGGCGTCGCGCACCTCGCCGACGACGAGCCGGTCCGGACGCATCCGCAGGGCCTGGCGGACCAGGTCGCGCAGCAGGACCGCGCCGGCTCCTTCGACGTTCGCGGGCCGCGCCTCGAGGGCGACGACCTGCGGGTGAGCGGGACGCAGCTCGGCGGCGTCCTCGACGACGAGGATGCGCTCGGCCGGGTCGACGGCGGCCAGGAGGGCAGCGAGCAGCGTCGTCTTCCCGGTCCCGGTGCCGCCGGAGACCAGGAAGGCCGCGCGGGCCCGGACGACGGCGCCGACCAGGTCGTGGCCCTCGGCGGTGAGCGCACCGGCCGCCCGGAGCTCGTCCAGCGAGAAGCCACCCCGGCGTGGGATGCGGAGCGAGATCGCGGTGCCGGGCTGCGCCAGCGGCGCGAGGACGGCGTGGCAGCGGGTGCCGTCGGGAAGCCGGACGTCGGCGTACGGCGACGCGTCGTCCAGCCGCCGTCCACCGCTCGCGACGAGGCGCTGGGCGAGGCGCCGGCAGCTCTCCTCGGAGTCGATCCGGACCTCGGTCGGCTCGAGGCCGCGACCGCGGTCGATCCGCACCGGTCCCGGACCGTTGACGAGGACGTCGGTGACGCCCGGCAGGCGCAGGAGCGGTTCGAGCGGCCCGGCACCGACGACGTCGCGACGCAGCATCTCGTAGACCGCGAGCACCGCCGCGTCCCCGACCGGACGCCCCGCGGCCCGCAGGGCCTCGGCGACCCGGTGCGGGCTGAGCGAGCCCGGACCGGCGGTGAGCCGCACACGCGCCTCCTCGACCAGGGCGGCGAGCGCGGGAGCGTCGGCGTCCATCAGGCCACCGCCTCGTCGGTCCGGGCGCGCGCCGGCTCGCCGAGGAGCTGCGCGGCGGCGCGAGCGAGCGGGCCGCGCAGGGAGCGCAGCGGTCCCAGCCCCAGGTCGACCGCCTCGGCCAGCCCGCGCTGGTCACGCATCTGGGCGAGCACCGGCAGTCCCACCGCGCGCGCCACCTCGTCGGGCGCGAACGCCTCGCCGCGCAGCACCACGCCCGGATCGGCGTGGTCGGCGAAGCGCGCCCGCATGCGGGTCGCGCCGGCGACTCCCGTGACGCTCGCGACGGTGACGACGAGCAGCTGGTCGCAGCGCGCGGCCACCTCGTCGACGAGCGGGTCCGGCGAGCGCGGGAGGTCGACGACGACCACCTGGTGCCCGCGCCGCGCGGCCGAGAGGACCTCGCGCACGGCGAACGCCTGGAGCGTCTGCACCCGCTCGTCGACGTACCAGGAGAGGACCCCGAGCCTCCCGCGGCGCGGCAGTGCCTCCCGGAGGGCGCGCGCGGAGAGCCGTCCGGTGGTGCGGCCCAGTGCGTCCCAGCGGAAGCCCTCGCGCCCTTCGAGGCCGAGCATCCGGTCCAGGCCCGGCCCCTGCGGGTCGCAGTCGACGAGAGCCGCCGGGCCGGAGCGCGCCGCCCACTGCCCGAGGGCGCACGCGAGCGTGGTCGCGCCGGCCCCGCCGGTGGCGCCGACGACACCGATCACCCGGCCGCGGTCCGGCTGCTGCTCGGTGAGGTCGGCGAGCAGCTCGACCAGCCACCCCGCGGAGGCGGGCAGCTCGACGACCTGCTCGGCGCCCAGCTGCAGCGTCGTGCGGAAGAGCTCGTCCGGAGCCTCATCGCGGGCGAGGACGAAGACGTGCGGGCGCGTCTCGGGGACCACGCGGGCGAGAGCGTCGGCGAGGTCGGCACCCACGAGCACCAGCGGCGCGCGAGTCCACGTCACGAGCGCGGTCTGCGGGTCGCGAGCGATCGCCGGGGTCACGTCAGCCGCGGCGGCGAGCGGCAGGAGCTCGGCCAGGAGGGTGTCATCAGCGGTCACCACCAAGGGCGGTCCGTCCGTACGACGACGGGCGGTCCGGGAGAGGTTCGAGGGTCGGTTGCGGGTCATGACGACCTTCTCGCCCGGGGCCGACAACCCCACGCCGGCGCGGGTCCCGGCTGTGGAGGAGCACCGCCGCACGGGACGTTGTGGACGACTGGTGGCCGGGCGGGTGACGGGTGAGACCTACGATGGGACCCATGGCCCCCGCGGGTACGCCGCCGACCGCTGCGTTCTTCGACCTCGACAAGACGATCATCGCCAAGTCGAGCGTGCTGGCCTTCAGCAAGCCGTTCCAGGCCGGCGGTCTGATCTCACGGCGAGCGGTCCTGCGCTCGGCCTACGCCCAGTTCGTCTTCATGGTCGGCGGCGCCGACCACGACCAGGTCGAGAAGATGCGGCAGTTCATGTCGCAGCTCTGCGCCGGCTGGGACGTCGCGACGGTCCGCGAGATCGTCGCGGACACGCTGCACAACGTCGTCGACCCCCTGGTGTACGACGAGGCGGTCCGCCTCATCGAAGAGCACCACGCCGCCGGGCGTGACGTCGTCATCGTGTCGACGTCCGGCAGCGAGGTGGTCGAGCCGATCGGCGCCCTCCTCGGCGCCGACCGCGTCGTCGCGACCCGGCTCAAGGTCGAGGACGGCCGCTACACCGGCGAGATCGAGTACTACGCGTACGCCGACGAGAAGGCGACCGCGATCCGGGAGCTCGCCGCGAGCGTCGGCTACGACCTCGACAACAGCTACGGCTACTCCGACTCGGTGACCGACGTCCCGATGCTGGAGGCGGTCGGCCACCCCCACGCCGTCAACCCGGACAAGGAGCTGCGCAAGGTCGCGGCCTCGCGCGGGTGGCCGGTGCTGGTGTTCACCCGGCCGGTGGCGCTGCAGTCCCGGCTGCACCTCCCGCCGCCGAAGCCGACGCTCGCGGCACTCGCGGTCGGCGGTGTCGTCGCCGTCGGTGCCGCGGTCTGGATCGGCGCCCGGCGCCGCACCTTCAGCGCCTGAGGGAGCCGGCTCCCCAACCGGCCACACTCCCCCGGTCGAGAGTAAAAGACAACCCTTGAAGGTGCTCGGGGAGCGGCGTACAAAGGACACCAAGAACAGAAGAGCAACACGTGATCCCGGTACCCACGCGGCGATCCACCCTTCCTAACAGGGCGCTGAAACCCGGAAGATGTCCGGGGCAGCAATTACCGGTGCACGCCTGGTAGCCATGGTTCACGTGTCAGCGGTGGCACCCGAGACGACTACGGCTCGGGTGCCACCTGCATGTCCGGGCTCTTTCGCCCCCCCCGCTACTCGGCGTCGCGCACGAGCGGGCTGGCCTCGGCCGCGGCCGCGTAGGCCTCCGTCGCGTAGAGCAGCCACGCGTGCATGCCCGCCGGACCGCCGATGGACCAGCCGCGCAGGTTCGACTCGTACTGCGGGCGCAGCGCCAGGTGGGCCGCCTCGGGAACAACCAGCGACTTCTCGTCGACGCCCTTCGCGGCCAGCACCAGCCGCTCCGCCGCGCGCGCCACGATGCCGTTGTGGGAGCCGAAGGGCGCCGCGGTCACCAGCTCGGCGTGGACGACGGCCGCGACCGCGAGCGCCGGCGCCTCGGTGGGCGCGGTGACCAGCTCGGCGATGCCGCGCAGCTTGGCCGCGGACTCGCCGTCGCGCGGCCGGCCGAGGAGCTCGTCGGGCAGCGTGCCCCGCGCCGCGAGGGTGTGCATCCGCGCCAGCGCCTGGAGCGGCTGCCGGCGCAGCACCGGGACCAGGGACAGCAGCTCGGTCGCCAGCCGCACCGCATCGGCGGAGATCTCGTCGCCCGCACCCGTGCGCACCTGTGCGAGCGTCGAGCCGGAGCCCTCGAGGACGGCGCTCGCGTGGGCGCCGCGCAGGAGCGACTCGGCGGTCAGGTCCGGTCCGGTCCGGCGCAGGCCGCGGTCACGCAGGAGGACGTCGATGCCGTCGCGGGCGCCGGCGAAGCCGGACGGGACGCCCTCGAGCGAGACGAGCCAGGCATGCGGGTCGGTGGTCACGGCTGCAGCCTAGAAGGGTAGAAAGGTAGATTTGACAGAAGGTAGAGGGTAGACTGCCTGCGGAGGTCGAGATGAGCCTGAACATCAAGAACGAGCGGGTGCACGCGCTCGCCCGCGAGGCGGCGCGGGTGACCGGCAAGACCCAGACGAGTGCGATCGAGGAGGCGTTGGAGTTGCTGCTGAAGAACTACGGGAGCGACCCGGTGGCTGCCGACCGGGAGCGGCGGCTCGACGCGATCCACCGCATCCAGGTGGAGGTGGCCGACCTACCCGCCACAGCCGGGGACGACCGGATCCGCGAGGAGAACGACCTGTACGACCCGGAGACGGGCCTGCCCGCATGATCGTCGACACCTCGGCCCTGATCGCGGTCCTCTTCGCGGAGAAGGAGGCCTCCGACTTCGCCGACCTGATGGCAGCGCAGCCGGCGCGGGTCTCGGCGGCGAACTGGGTCGAGGCGACGATGGTGGCCGACGGGAAGCGGGTCGCCGCGGGCGACCGGCTCGACCGGTTGATGGGCGAGCTCGGCGTCACCATCGAGCCGGTCACCGAGACCCACGCACGGGCGGCCCGGATCGCCTTCCGTCGCTACGGTCGCGGGTCCGGCTCACCGGCCCGGCTCAACTTCGGTGACTGCTTCGCGTACGCGCTGAGCGCCACCTCGGGTGAGCCGCTGCTCTTCAAGGGGGTGGACTTCACGCACACTGACGTCCTGCGCGCCCGCTGAGCGTGCCTCCACGATCCGGGGCCGCGCTCGCCGTACCCTCGGCGGGATGGCTACCGACTCCACTCCCAGCGCAGCGCCCGGCCTGTCCTTCGGGGCCGTGGCGGAGGCGTACGACCGCGGCCGGCCCGGCTACCCGCGGGAGGCGGCGGAGTGGTTGGTCGGCGACGAGCCGCTGACCGTGCTGGAGCTGGGTGCCGGCACCGGCAAGCTCACCGAGCACCTGGTCGCGCTCGGGCACGACGTGCATGCCACCGACCCCGACCCGCGGATGCTCGACCGGCTGGCCCTGCGGCTGCCCGAGCTGCGGGTCTCCCAGACGAGCGCCGAGGAGATCCCGGCCGCCGACGCGACCTTCGACATCGTGGTGGTGGGCGAGGCGTACGAGTGGTTCGACCACGAGAAGGCGCTGCCCGAGATCGCGCGGGTGCTCAAGCGCGGCGGTTCGCTCGCGCTCGTGCGCAACGTGCGCGACGAGCGGATCCCGTGGGTCAAGCGCCTCGGCGGGCTGATCGGGCGCCAGAGCGCCGGTACGGGCGCGGGCGACGAGCTCGAGTCGTCGGTGTACTTCGGACCGGTCGAGGAGATCTCGTTCAAGCAGTGGCAGGTGATCGACCGCTCGTCGGTGCAGGACCTGGTCCGCTCGCTGCCGGACGTGGCCGGGCTGGAGCGCAGCGCGCAGGAGTCGCGCGTGCGCGAGGTGCTGGCGTTCTACGACGACTTCGGCCGCGGCATGGACGGGATGCAGCTGCCCTACGTGACCGAGTGCTACCGGGCGGTCGTGGCCATCCAGCCCAAGACCGTCGCGAAGAACCCGGCGCCGGAGCGGGTGGCTGCTGCCGAGACCGACGGAGCCGACGGCCCCGCCGCCCACGCCGACGCCCGTGCCGCGAGCGCAGAGGCAAGCAGCGACACCGGCAGGGACCCGGTCGGGGCTGACGCGCGCCTGGCCGAGGGCGAGTACATCGGCGAGCCGACCGTCCCGGTCGCGCTGGCGCCCGCCGTCGAGCCGCCGGCCGACGACGACTCGGGCATGCTGCTCATCGACTTCCGCTGACCCGCGGCCGGGCGCCGGCCCGCTCCCGCGCGCGCCCACCTCGAACCCGCAACGCCCGCACCTCGCACCCGCAACCCCCGCACCTCGCACCCGCAACCCGCGCACTTCGGCGGGCATGATGAGTCCCATGCGGACGGACCGGCGGTGGCGGCGGGGGCGGCTCGGGAGCGAGGCCGACCGGGCGGCGTTCCGGGCGCTGCACCAGGCGTCCCTGGCGGCGCCGGCGCTGCGGGAGGGGCTGACGACGCAGAGCGCGGAGCGCGCGGTCCGGCACCTGCGGAACCTGCTGGGGACGCCGGCGGTGGCGATCACCGACACCGAGGCGGTCCTCGCGTGGGACGGGCTGGGGCAGCACCACGTCGAGCAGGCGGCGGCGGTGGGGCTGCTCGCGATCGAGAAGGGCACGACCCGCACGGTGGACCGCGGCCAGCTCGGGTGCACGACGAACGGGTGCCCGATCCGGACCGGGGTGGTGAGCCCGCTGGTCGTCGAGGGCCGGGTGCTGGGGACCGTCCAGGCGTTCGCGCCGACGCCGACAGCGGGGCTGGTCCGGGCGACCGAGGAGGTCGCCGAGTGGGTCTCCGGGCAGCTCGCGCTGGCCGAGCTCGACGCGCACCGCAACCGGATGATCGAGGCCGAGGTCCGGGCGCTGCGGGCGCAGATCAGCCCGCACTTCGTCTACAACTCGCTCAACGCGATCGCCAGCTTCGTCCGCACCGACCCGGACCGGGCGCGCGAGCTGCTGCTGGAGTTCGCCGACTTCACGCGGTACTCGTTCCGGCGCCACGGCGAGTTCACGACGCTCGCCGAGGAGCTGCGCTCGATCGAGCGCTACCTGCTGCTCGAGCAGGCGCGGTTCGGCGACCGGCTGCAGGTGACGCTCAACGTGGCGCCGGAGGTGCTGCCGGTCGTGGTGCCGTTCCTGTGCATCCAGCCGCTGGTCGAGAACGCGGTCCGGCACGGGCTCGAGAGCGTCGAGCAGGTCGGCCAGCTGACGATCGTCGCCCATGATCGCGGGCACGAGGCGGTCCTCGAGGTGGAGGACAACGGGGTCGGCGAGGACCCCGACAAGGTACGACGTGCGCTCGCCGGCGATGCCTCGCTCGACTCGGTCGGCCTGGGCAACGTGGACGCGCGGCTGCGCGCGACCTTCGGCGACGACTACGGTCTGGTCGTGGAGACCGCACCGGGGGCCGGGACCAAGGTGATCGTGCGCGTGCCGAAGTTCGCCCCGGGGGTGACGGTGTGACGGGTCTCGACAAGCTCGACCAGCGCGACCAGCGCGACCAGCGCGACCAGCGCGAGCAGCGCGAGCAGCGCGAGCAGCGCGGGGGCCTCCGGGTGCTGGCGGTCGACGACGAGCGCCCCGCCCTCGACGAGCTCACCTACCTCCTCGAGGCCGACGAGCGGGTGGCGGAGGTGATCGCCTGCCAGTCGGCGACCGACGGGCTGCGGATCCTGCGCGAGCGCGAGGTCGACTGCGTCTTCCTCGACGTCCAGATGCCCGGGCTGAGCGGGCTCGAGCTGGCCGAGGTGCTGGGCCGGTTCAAGCAGCCGCCGCCGGTGGTGTTCGTGACCGCGCACGAGCAGCACGCGGTCGACGCCTTCGACCTGCGGGCGGTCGACTACGTGCTCAAGCCGGTCCGGCCCGAGCGGCTCGCCGAGGCCGTCCGGCGGGTCCTCGGCGGCGCGGCGCCGCAGCGGGCCGCGACCGACACCCAGGTCGCCGTCGAGCGCGGGGGCGTGACCCGGTTCGTCGACCGCGGCGACATCACGTACGTCGAGGCGCAGGGCGACTACGCCCGGCTGCACACGACGGGCGGGGAGGCGTACCTGGTCCGGATCCCGCTGACGACGCTGGAGGAGGAGTGGGCGGAGGCGGGCTTCCACCGGATCCACCGCTCGCTGCTGGTCGCGCTGGCCCACGTGACCGAGGTGCGGACCGAGGCGGGGCGCACGTCGGTGCGGATCGGCGCGACCGGGGACGAGCTGCCGGTCAGCCGGCGGCACACCCGGGGGCTGCGCGACGTCCTGGTCCGGCGGGCACGCGCGGGGTCATGACCGAGCGGGTGCGGGTCACCGGTCCTCCGCGGCACCCGGCCGCGGGGCGTCCGGCGAGCCGGCTCGGCGACGTCCACGAGCAGACGGCGCTGGGCGACGTCTACCTCCGCTCGCTGCTGCGCGAGCAGCTCGGGCTCGCGGTCCGGGTGCTGGGGCTGCTGGCGGCGACGCTCGGGATCGTGCCGCTGGTCTTCCACCTCGCGCCCGGGCTGGCGGACGCGCAGCCGCTGGGGATCCCGCTGCCGTGGCTGCTGCTCGGCGTCCTGGCGCACCCGTTCCTGCTGCTGCTCGCCTGGCGCTACGTACGACGGGCCGAGCGCAACGAGCGCGCGTTCGCCGACCTGGTCCACGGCGACAACGCCGACAACGCCGACAGCCCCGAGACCTCATGAACACCGCCGCCGTCCCCGGCCTGGTCGCGGTCGTCCTGGTCACCCTGGTGACGCTGGCGATCGGCACCTGGGGGCTGCGCTTCTCCCGGACGACGAGCGACTTCTTCGTCGCCTCGCGCACGGTGCGCCCGGCGCTGAACGCGTCGGCGATCGGCGGGGAGTACCTGTCGGCGGCGTCCTTCCTCGGCATCGCCGGGCTGCTGCTCGTGGGCGGCGCCGACATGCTCTGGTACCCGGTCGGGTGGACCGCCGGCTACCTGGTCCTGCTGGTGCTGGTGGCGGCACCGCTGCGCCGATCGGGTGCCTACACGCTGCCGGACTTCGCCGAGGCCCGGCTGGGCTCGCGGGCGGTCCGCGCGGCGTGCTCGCTGCTGGTGGTCGGCATCGGCTGGCTCTACCTGATCCCGCAGTTCGAGGGGGCGGGACTGACCCTGCGGACCGCGATCGGGGCGCCGGAGTGGGCCGGGCCGGTCGTCGTCGGCGGGGTGGTGCTCGCCAACGTGACGTCCGGCGGGATGCGGTCGGTGACGTTCGTCCAGGCGTTCCAGTACTGGCTCAAGCTGACGGCGCTGCTCGTCCCGGTCGCCGTCCTGCTCGTCGTGTGGTGGGGTGACGGCCGGCCGCACGCGCGGGCGGGTGCGGACGGCTGGTCGGTGCCGGTCGCGGGCGACGGCGGGATCGGCCTCTACACGACGTACTCGCTGATCGCCGCGCTGTTCCTCGGCACGATGGGGCTGCCGCACGTGGTGGTCCGCTTCTACACGAACCCGGACGGCCGCGCCGCGCGCCGGACCACGGTCGTCGTGCTCGCGCTGCTGGGCCTCTTCTACCTCTGGCCGCCGGTGTACGCCGCCCTCGGCCGCGTGTACGCCGGCCGCCTGGTCGCCGAGGGACGCTCCGACGTCCTGGTGCTGGAGCTGCCGCGGCTGATGCTCGACGGGCTCGGCGGGGACCTGCTGACCGGCCTGGTCACGGCCGGCGCCTTCGCGGCCTTCCTCTCGACGTCGTCCGGGCTCGCGATCGCGGTCTCCGGCGTCCTCACCCAGGACGTGACCACCCGGCTCGTCGGCGAGCAGCGCGGCGGCGTGGCCGCCTTCCGGCTCGCGGCTGTCGTCGCGGTGGTGATCCCGCTGGTGGGCGCGCTGCTGGTGCGCAACGTCGGAGTCGCCCAGTCGGTCGGGTTGGCGTTCGCGGTGGCTGCGTCGACGTTCTGCCCCCTCCTGGTGCTCGGCATCTGGTGGCGCCGGCTGACCGACGCCGGGGCGCTCGCCGGCCTCGCCGCGGGCGGGCTGGGCGCGGGCGGGGCGGCGATCGCCACGCTCGCGGGCTACTCCCCCGGCGGCTGGGCCGGGGCCCTGCTGGGGCAGCCGGCGGCGTGGAGCGTGCCGCTCGCCGTCCTCGTCATGGTCGGGGTGTCGCTCGCGACGGCCGGACGGGAGCCGGCGCACGCGCGGCGGTTCCTCGTCCGGCTGCACACGCCGGAGGTCCTGGGCGCCGGACCGGGCTGATCACCCTCCCTTGCCCCGTCTTGTCCCCTAGGGTGTCGCGATGAGCTCACTCGACGACATCGCGCCGTCCGCCCCGCCCGCCCCGTCGCGCCGGCGCCGCCGCACGGCGGTGGTCGCGGCCGGCGCCGTGGGCGTCGTGGCCGTCGCCGGCGCCGGGGTGTGGGCGTGGCAGGGCTGGTTCGCCCAGGGGCCGCAGGCTGCGGAGGCGCTGCCCGCAGACACGCTCGCGTACGTCGGGGTGGACCTCGACCCGCCGGGTGGGCAGAAGCTGGCGGCGTACGACACGCTGCGGCGGTTCCCGAGCCTCAAGAAGCACCTGGGGCTGTCGAGCCAGGACGACCTGCGCCGCTCGCTCGTCGAGGGGGTGAGGTCCGACAGCGGCTGCGACCTGTCGTACGACGACCTCGACGACTGGGCAGGCGACCGGGCCGCGCTGGCCGTCGTCCCTCAGGAGCAGCCGGAGCCGGTGCTGGTCGTGCAGGCCGGCGATGCGGACGCGGCGCGGGCCGGGCTGGAGAAGGCGATCGCGGGCTGCGGGGACGACGCCGGCTTCGCGACCGGCGACGGGTGGGCCGTGGTGGCGCGCAACGAGGCGGTGGCGCGGCAGGTGCTGGCCGACAGCCGGAAGGCGCGGCTCGCCGACGACCGCTCGTTCCGCGAGCTGACCGGAGCGGCGGGCGATCCCGGCGTGGTCACGATCTACGCCTCCCCGGAGGCCGGGCAGGTGCTGCTCGACACGATCGAGGAGGACCCGTTCTTCGCTCTGTTCGCGTTCGGGACGCTGACCGAGATCGACCCCGTCGGCCCGCTGCTCTCGGCCGTCGCGGCGACCGAGCTGGACGCGTGGGTCGCCGGCCTCGAGGCGTCGGGGGACGACCCGGTGGGCGAGATGCCCATCCCGCCCGGCGACGTCTCGTTCGACGACGAAGGCGACGACCTCCCCGACGACGAGTCCTTCGACGAGGCGTTCGACGAGACCCTGGCCGACCTGATCCCGCCGGAGCTGCGCAAGGAGCTGGCGGACTTCGGCGGGCTCGGCGGCGTCGCCCGCTTCGAGGACGGCGCGCTCGAGGTCGAGCTCGTCGCCGAGCCGGCGCTGCCCGGCGCCACCCACCGGTACGACGGCACGGACGCGCTGGCCGCCGTCGCCGAGCTGCCGGCCGACGTCGCGATCGCGTTCGGCGGCGGGTTCGCCGACGGCTGGGCCGAGGACACCGTGGCGGACTACTCCCCCCTGGGCTCGTGGTTCGGCGACGGCGAGAAGGACCCGGCCGCCGCCTTCGAGAAGGCGACCGGACTGTCCGCGGCCGACCTGGCGGCACTGGGCGGCGAGCGGTTGGCGTTCGCGGCCCGCGCCGACTTCACCGCCCGGGCCGAGTCCGGCAAGCCGGGCGACGTGCCCGTCGCCGCCCGGGTCACCGGCGACGCCGACGCGATCGAGCAGGCCCTCACGACGCTGCGGACGACCCTGGGGCCGGAGGTGGCGTCGTACCTCTCCTCGCAGCGGATCGACGGTGGCGTGCTGATCGGGCCGAGCACGGCCTTCCTCGACGAGCTCGCGAAGCCGGCCGCGACGCTCGCGGACGACGAGACCTTCGGCCGGGTCGTGCGCGACGCCGAGGACGCCGTCACCATCGCCTATGCCGACTTTGACGCGGGCGACTGGCTGGTCGACTCCACCTTGACTGACCTGTCCGAGGCGGACATCGCGCCGCTCGACGCCGCCGGCCTGGTCGTCACGGACGACGGCGACCGGCAGCGGATGGTGCTGCGGGTCAGCTTCGACGAGTAGGCAGTAGTGCTCAGCCGTTGAACTCCGCCGGGTGCGGACCCACCCGTCCGTCCCGCTCCAACCCGTCGATCGCGACCAGGTCGGCGTCGCTCAGCTCGAACCCGGCGAGGTCGAGGTTGGCGGCGATCCGGGACGGCGTGACCGACTTGGGGATGATCACGCGGCCCTGCTGGAGGTGCCAGCGCAGGATCACCTGGGCGGGGGTGCGGCCGAGGCGCTCCGCGATCGTCGTGATGGTGGGGTCGGTGAGGAGGGCGCCCTGGGCGAGGGGGCTCCACGCCTCGGTGGTGGTGCCGAGGGCGTCGTTCGCGGCGACGACGTCGCGCTGCTGGAGGGCGGGGTGCAGCTCGACCTGGTTGACGGCGGGGACGGTGCCGCCGAGGTCGGCGACGCGGCGCAGGTGCTCGGGCAGGAAGTTGGAGACGCCGATGGCGCGGACCCGGCCGGCGGCGTACAGCTCCTCGAGGGCGGCCCAGGCGTCGAGGTAGCGGTCGTTCGCGGGCGCCGGCCAGTGGATGAGGTAGAGGTCGAGCCGGTCGAGGCCGAGCCGCTCGAGGCTGGCGTCGTAGGCGTCGCGGGCGGAGGCGTGGTCGCTGTTCCAGAGCTTGGTGGTGACGAACAGCTCGTCGCGGGCGATGCCGGAGGCGGCGATCGCCCGGCCGACGCCTTCCTCGTTGCCGTAGATCGCGGCGGTGTCGATGCTGCGGTAGCCGGCCTCCAGCGCGGCGCTGACCGCCGCCTCGGTCTCGTCGTTCGGGACCTGGAAGACGCCGAAGCCGACCTGCGGCATGACGACACCGTTGTTGAGCGTGACCTGCATGGGGATTCTCCTGGTTCGGTTGGTGGGGTTCAGACGGCGGCAGCGGGAGCCGCGGCCGCGTTCTCGGCAGGGACGGAGGGACGACGCAGCTCGCCGCCGGGCGCCGTCGCGGCGACGACGAGGACGACGAGGCCCGCGGCGGTGATCGCGGCGCCCGCCCACAGGGGCGAGGTGTAGCCGAGGCCGGCGGCGAGAGTCAGGCCGCCGATCCAGGCGCCGAGGGCGTTGCCGAGGTTGAAGGCGGCGATGTTGGCGCCGGAGGCGAGGGTGGGGGCGCGGTCGGCGTACGCCATCACGCGCATCTGGAGGCCGGGCACGGTGGCGAAGCCGACGCCGCCCATGAGGACGAGCGCGACGACCGTCAGGACCGGGCTGCTCGCGGTGAGCGCGAAGCCGGCCAGGACCACGATCAGCGCCGCGAGGACGACGAGGAGTGTGCGGACCAGGTTGCGGTCGGCGGCCCGGCCGCCGAGGACGTTGCCGGCGACCATGCCGGCACCGAAGAGCACCAGCAGGGCCGGGACGGCGCCGGAGGCGAAGCCGCTCACCTCGGTGAGGGTGAACGCGATGTAGGTGAACCCGCCGAACATGCCGCCGTACCCGAGGACGGTGATGACGATCGAGAGCCACACCTGGGGGCTGCGGAAGGCCGCGAGCTCGGCACGGGGGCTGGAGGCGGGCTCGGCGCCACGCGCGGCGGGGACGAGGGCCGCGATGCCGACGAGGGCGGCGACGCCGATCACGGTGATGGCCCAGAAGGTCGAGCGCCAGCCGGCGGCCTGGCCGAGCAGGGTGCCGAGCGGGACGCCGAGCACGTTGGCGAGGGTGAGTCCGCCGAACATGAAGGCGATGGCGCTCGCCTTGCGCTCGGGGGCCACGAGCTGGGCGGCGACGACCGCGCCGATGCCGAAGAAGGCGCCGTGGCACAGGGCCGCGACGACCCGGCCGGTCATCATGGTGGCGTAGTCGGGGGCGAGCGCGGAGATCAGGTTGCCGAGGACGAAGAGCACCATCAGGCCGAGCAGCGCGGTCTTGCGCGGCACCCGGGTGAGCGCGAGGGTCAGCACGATCGCGCCGACCGCGACGCTGAGCGCGTAACCGGAGATCAGGTAGCCGGCGGTCGTCTCGGTCACGGCGAAGTCGTCCGCGACCTCGGGCAGCAGGCCCATGATCACGAACTCCGTCAGACCGATCCCGAAGCCGCCGATCGCGAGGGCGAGGAGTGCGACAGGCATGGGGTGGAGGCTCCTAGCGTGGTGAGATAGTCAGCGTCTGCATTAGTTGCACACGCGTCTTATTGATAGTTGCACACGCGCACTACCAGCGCAACTCGGGTATGCTGGACGCCGCAGGACCGACGAGAGGAGCCCCCCATGGGCATCGCCGACGACGCGGTGGAGATCCGCGCCCAGGGCTGGCGCACGCTGGCCGCCGTGCACGGCATCATCGAGACGGCGCTCGAGAAGGCGCTGCAGCGCGAGCACGGGCTCTCCGTCGTCGAGTTCACCGTCCTCGACGCGCTCAGCCGCCAGGACGGCTGGCACATGCGCATGCAGCAGCTCGCCCGCGCGGCGGCGCTGTCGGCGTCCGCCACGACCCGGCTGGTCACCCGGCTCGAGAACCGCGGGCTGCTCACCCGGATCCTGTGCGCCGACGATCGGCGCGGGATCTACACCGAGCTCACGCCGGCCGGGCGCGCGCTGCTCGAGCAGGCGCGTCCGCTGCACGACGAGGTGCTGCGCACCACGCTCGACGAGGCGCGCGAGATCCCCGAGCTGGCCGGGCTCGCGGGATTCGTGGGGTCGGTCGCGGCGACCGGCTAGCCGTAGGCGCATCGCCCCATGTAACTACGTGTTACGTCGCCAATTCGGGCGTCACAGCGCCCGGGTAGTGGCAAGAACACCCGGGTAGCGACGTCCACGGCCGAATGCAGTAACACGTAGTTACATGAGGACGGCCCGACCCACCCGGGGCGGGGGGTGGCGGGCTAGGCGACCGCGAGCGCCGGGACGAGCGCCCGGGCGCGCGCGGCGACCAGCTCGGCGACGCGCGGGTGCGGGCCGATCACGTCGGCGACGGCGTGGGCGCCGGCAGCGAGCGCGTCGTGGCGGGCCCGGCGGTGGAAGTGCCCCGTCGCCAGCAGGTACGGCGACACGGCGTCCCCGCGCCGGACGACCGCCGCCGGGCGAGGCCCGCGCCCGGCCAGGGTCGCGAGACGCACGGGGGCGCCCCAGGCCTCGGTGAGGAGGTGGACGGCGTGGTCGAGGTCGTCGAGCGCGGCGGGGTCGGTCGATCCGGCGGCGACCATGACGACGGGCTGGCCGGGCAGGGCACCGGCGGCGCGGAGCCGGTCGGCCTGGGCGGCCGCGAGGTGCGGGTCCGGGCCGAGCGCGGGGCCGAGCCGGACCAGGTGGGGACGGGCGGCGGCCGCGACGGCGGCGGGCAGGTCGTGGCGCAGGTGGTAGCCGGTCGAGAGCAGCAGCGGCACGGCGACGACCGCCTCGGACGCCGCGGCGACGACGTCGGAGAACAGCGGCGCGCACAGCTCGACGTACGACGTCGTGGCGGCCCACCCGAGCCGCTCCCCCGCGGCCCGGGTGAGGACCCGGGCGACCTCGTTGCCGGCAGCGGTCCGGGTGCCGTGGGCGACGGTGACGAGCCGGGGCGTGCCGGTCACGAGGCGACCGCCAGCCGGTAGCCGCGCTTGACCACGGTCTGCACGACGCGGGTGCCGAGCGCGGCGCGGAGGCGGGCGACGGCCATCTCGACGGCGTGCTCCGAGCCGGCGGTGCCGGACGGGAGCGCGGCGAGCAGGTCGCGGCGGGACACGACGGTGCCGGGGTTGACGAGCAGCGCCTGCAGGACGGCGTAGGGGGCGGGCGAGAGCCGGACCTCGACGCCGTCGAGCAGCACGTCGTCGCCGTGCAGCAGGAGGGTGTGGCCGGCCACGTCGATCGACGTCCCGGCGGCGCGCGAGGGGAGCTCGGCCTCGAGCTGCTTGACCATCGCGGCGAGGCGGGAGCGGTCGGGGTAGATCGACGGCACCCCCCACATCTCGAAGGCGGCGGCGGTGACCGGCCCGACGCACGAGGCGATGACGTCGGCCTGGAAGGCGCCGACCACCTCGTCGCGGTGGCCGGTGGTGCCGGCGGCCTCCATCATCGCGGCGATCGCCGGGGCCGCGGTGAAGGTGACGGCGTGCACCCGGCGCTCGGCGACGGCCTCGATCAGGCCGAACATCGGCTCCGGGTCGGCCGCGCCCTCGACCCGGTAGACGGCGACGGTGGTGACGTCGGCACCGAGCCGGCGCAGCGCGTGGGCGGCGAGCGACAGCGACTGACCGTGCTCCTGGACGACGATCCGGCGGCCCCGCAGGTCGCGCCCGCGCAGGTGGAGGAGGACGTCGTCGAACGCCTCGGACTCCGGCGCCCACAGCTCGCGCAGGCCGAACCGGCGCAGGGCGCCGACGCTCTTGGGCCCGCGGGCCAGGATCTCCGCGCCACCGAGGTGCGTGGTGAGGTCGTCGAGCAGGCCCCACCGCTCGGCCGCGGTGAACCACGACTTCAGGCCGATCCCGGTGGTGGCGACGAAGATGTCGACCGGCTGGGCGAGCACGTCCTCGGTCGCGGCGCGCAGCCCCGCCTCGTCGATCCGGTTGGGGTCGACCGACAGCGCGGGCGCGTGGACGACCGAGGCACCGCGCCGCTCCAGCAGCGCGATCTGCTCCTCGGCACGCCGCGCCGCGGTCACGCCGATGGTGAAGCCGGACAGGGGCAGGTCGCTCACGAGGCGATTGTCTCGCGCCGCGCGCCCACGACCACAACGCCGTCGACCACGCGGACGTCGTAGGTCGCGACGGCGACCTCCGGGTCGTCCAGGCAGACGCCGGTGCGCAGGTCGAAGCGCTGCTTGAGCAGGGGGCTCGCGACGAACGGGACGTCGGCCCCGTCGCGGGCAGTGGTGCCGACGATGCCGCGGGAGAGCACCGAGGCCTGCCCGAACGGGTCGACGTTGGCGAGCGCGAACACCTCGTCGTCGTACGTCCGGAAGACGGCGACGTCGGCACCGCCCACCAGCGCGACGACACCGGACTCGCGCTGGACCTGGTCGAGGCGGCACACGGCCGTGCCCAGGGTGAGGGTGGTCGCGCGGGCCTCCTCCTGGAAGGCGACGGCGGGCTCGGGCGCGCCGGGCGCGTTGACGAAGGAGACGAACCGGGCGAGCTTCTCCGGGTCCTCGATGGTCGCGCGCCACTCGTCGAAGTAGGAGTCGACGTGCTGGGCCATCGCCGCCTCCAGCTCGTCGCCGAGGCCGAGCGCGTCGTCCACGACGACCGCGCGGACCCGCGCCACGCCGCCGATCTCGGCCAGCCACGTGGACGTGCGCTGCAGCCGGTCGGCGGTGCGCACGTAGTACATGAGGAAGCGGTCGAGGTAGCGGACGAGCTCGTCGTGCGAGAGATCGCCGGCGAGCAGCTGGGCATGGGCCGGGACGGCGCCGCCGTTGCCGCCGACGTAGAGGTTCCAGCCCTTCTCGGTCGCGATGATGCCGAAGTCCTTGCCGCGCGCCTCGGCGCACTCGCGGGCGCAGCCGGAGACGCCGCCCTTGAGCTTGTGCGGCGAGCGCAGCCCGCGGTAGCGCAGCTCCAGCTCGACGGCGAGGCCGACGGAGTCCTGCACGCCGTAGCGGCACCAGGCGGAGCCGACGCACGACTTCACGGTCCGCAGCGACTTCCCGTAGGCGTGGCCGGACTCCATGCCGGCGTCGACGAGCCGCCTCCAGATCGCCGGGAGGTCCTCCAGCCGGGCGCCGAAGAGGTCGATCCGCTGACCGCCGGTGACCTTCGTGTAGAGGCCGAAGTCGCGCGCCACCTCCCCGATCACGATCAGCTTGTCGGGCGTCACCTCGCCGCCGGGCAGCCGGGGGACGACGGAGTACGTGCCGTTCTTCTGGAGGTTCGCGAGGTAGGCGTCGTTGGTGTCCTGCAGGGTCGCGTTGGCGCCGTCGAGGACGTGGTGGTGGAGCAGGCTGGCGAGGATCGACGCGACGGCGGGCTTGCAGATGTCGCAGCCACGGCCCCGGCCGTGCCCGGCGACGATGTCGTCGAAGCGCTGGTAGCCGTGCACGGCGACGACCTCGAAGAGCTCCTGGCGGGTCATCGCGAAGTGCTCGCAGAGCGACTTGTCGACGGTGCGGCCGGTCGCGGCGAAGTGGTCCTCGACGATCTTCTTGACCACGTTCTTGCACGAGCCGCAGGTGGACCCGGCCCTGGTGCACGCGGTGACGCAGGCCGCGCTGTCGCAGGCGCCACCCTCGGAGACGGCGGCGACGATCTCGGCCTTGGTGACGTCGTTGCACGAGCAGACCTGCGCGTCGTCGGGCAGCAGGTCGCTGGCCGAGCCGGTCGAGCCCCGGCCGGCCGGGAGGATGAGCTCCTCGGGGTTGTCGGGCAGCTCCATCCCGGAGCCGACGAGCGGACGCAGCACCCCGTACGCCGAGGCGTCGCCGACCAGGATGCCGCCCAGCAGCTCGTAGCCGCCGCTCGCGAGCTCCTTGACCACGAGCTTCTTGTAGATGCCGGCCACGGCATCGGCGTAGACCACCTCGAGGGCGTCCTCGTCGGCTGCGAAGGCGTCGCCGAACGAGGCGACGTCGACGCCGAGCAGCTTGAGCTTGGTCGAGAGGTCGGCACCGGTGAAGGCGCCGGCGCCACCGCCGAGCAGCGCGTCGACGACGACCTCGGCCATCGTGTAGCCGGGCGCGACCAGGCCGTACATCCGTCCGCCGGGCGCGGCGCACTCGCCGATCGCCCAGATGTGCTCGTCGCTGGTGCGGCAGCGCTCGTCGACCAGGATGCCGCCACGCTCGGCGATCTCGAGGTCGGCGGCCCGGCCGAGCGCGTCCCGGGGACGGATGCCGGCGGAGAAGACCACGAGGTCGACGTCGAGCGGGTTGCGGTCCTTGAGCGCCAGGCCGGTGACCTTGCGCCTGCCGAGCACCGCCTCGGTCATCGCGCCGGTGTGGACGGTGAGGCCGAGGGTCTCGATGTGCCGGCTGAGCGTCGAGCCCGCGGCGTCGTCGATCTGCACCGCCATCAGCCGCGGGGCGAGCTCGACCACGTGGGTCTCCAGGCCGAGCTGGTGCAGCGCGTTGGCGGCCTCCAGCCCGAGCAGGCCGCCGCCGATGACCGCACCGACCTTGGCCTTCCTGGACGCCGCGCGGATCGCCTCGAGGTCCTCGATGGTGCGGTAGACGAAGACGTTCTCGAGGTCCTTGCCCGGCACCGGCGGCACGAACGGGAAGGCACCGGTCGCGAGCACCAGCTCGTCGTAGTGCAGGTCCTCGCCGCCGGCGAGCGTGATCACCCGCTGGCGCGGCGAGATCGCCACGACCTCGGTGGCGAGCCGCAGCGTCACCCGCGGGTCGTCGTACGTGCCGCCGGGGAGGAACGACAACGCCTCGGCGCCCACCTCGAAGTACGACGTCAGCGCCACCCGGTCGTACGCCGGGCGCGGCTCCGCGCCGAGCACCGTGATGTCGTGGGTCTCGGTGAGCCCGCGCTCGACGGCGGCTTGCACGAAGCGGTGGCCGACCATGCCGTGGCCGACGACCACCAGCTGCTTGCGGAGATGAGAGGGCATGACTACGGGCCTTTCGTGGCGAGTGCCGGGTGGGCGGCGCGGTGGGCGAGCAGGTGGCGGACGGTGCCGGCGCAGCCACCGCAGCCGGTGGTCGCCCGGGTGGTGTCGCGGACCTGCTCCAGCGAGGAGCAGGCCCGGATCCGGCCCGCGGTGACGCCGGCGCAGGCGCACACCTCGGCGTCGTCGGGCAGGGGGCGCACCCCGGCCGCCGGCTCCGGGAGGAGCAGCCGGCCGGGCTCGCCGGGACCGAGCGCGGTGCGCCGGTCGAAGTGCTGGGTGATGAGGCCGACCCGGGACAGGTCGCCGACCAGGGTCGCCGCGACGATCCGACCCGCCCGGACGACGAGACGCCGGTGCGAGCCGGCGATCGGGTTGGCGACCTCGACCACCTCGCCGCCGGCGGCCACCTCGGCCGCGGCATCGCCGAGCACCGCGACCTCGAGGCCGGTCGCGCGCAGCCGGGCGACGACCCGGCTGCCGTCGTACCGGGTCGCGTCGCCGGTCAGGACCCCCGCCAGGACGCCGGCCTGCTCCCAGGCGGGCGAGACGAAGCCGGTCGTGCGCCCGTCGTGCTCGGCGCAGTCGCCGAGCGCGTGGATCGCCGGGTCGGTGACGCTCGTCAGCCGGTCGTCGACGACGACGCCGCGCCCGACCGCGAGTCCCGCGGCGCGCGCGAGACCGGTGGACGGGCGGCCGCCCGCGGTCAGCACGACCAGGTCGGTGTCGAGCGTGCAGCCGTTGTCGAGCTGCAGCGCCACGCTGCCGGCCGCCGGGTCGCCGGCCTGGTCGAGGAGCCGGACGGCGCGGGCGCTCGTGTAGACCGCGACGCCGAGCCGGCGCAGGTCCCGGGCCAGGACCCGCCCCGCGGCCGACGTGAGCTGCTGGTGGAGGACGTGGCCGGCGCCCTCGACGATCTCGGTCACGATCCCCCGCGCGCCCAGCGCCCGGGCCACCTGGAGGCCCAGCAGGCCGCCCCCCACGACGACGGCGCGGCGACCGGACGGCAGCGCGGCCAGCAGCCGCTCGCAGTCGGCGAGCGAGCGGAAGGCGTGCACCGCGTCGTGCAGTGCGCCGTCCTCGCGGACGAGGCCGCGGATCGGCGGCAGCGTGGGGAGGGCGCCGGTGGCGAGCACCAGGGCGTCGTACGGGACCCGGGTGCCGTCGGCGAGCACGACCTCCCGGAGGCCCCGGTCGAGCTCGGTCACCCGCACGCCGCGGCGCAGCGTGATGGCGTGCTCGCCGTACCACTGGGGGGAGCGGAGCGTCAGCGCCTCCGGCCGGTGGGTGCCCTCGAGCACGGCGGACAGCAGGATCCGGTTGTACGGCGCCGCCTCCTCGTCGCCGAGCACCGTGATGCTGAGTGAGCGGTGCGCGCCGCGGGCGACGAGCTCCTCGACCAGCCGGGTCGCGGCCATGCCGGAGCCCACCACGACGATGCGGCGGGGGCTCGGGTCCATGGCGCTCATGCAACGGGGTCGAGGTTTCGCACCGGGATCGTCGCGCTGCACCCCTAGGTCAACTAGTCCTCACGGCCTCACCGGAGGGCAGCCGGGTCCGGGGCACGATGGGCTCATGCCCGCACCGGACCGGCGCGTCCCCGCGCCCCGGAGCCCCTACGTCGTCGGCGTGCTGATCGCCGCCGGCGTCACCGTGCTGGCCCGGCTGCCCTTCCTGGGCCGGCCGCTCAGCTCCGACGAGGCGGGCTACTGGCTGCTCGCCCGCGACTGGTCTCCCGGCTCGTCGCTGTACGGCGACTACTGGGTCGACCGCCCGCCCCTGCTGCTGTGGCTGTTCCGCCTCGGCGACGCCCTCGGCGGGCCGCGCCTGCCGGCCGACGGCCTGAGCGTGCCGGGCGTGCGCTGGGTCGGGCTCGTCGCGGCCGGGCTGACGGTGCTGCTGACCGGGCTCCTCGCGGCGCGGGTCGAGGGACGGCGGCCGTCGCTGCTCGCGCCCCTGCTGGCCGCGGCGCTCCTCTGCTCCCCCCTGCTCGGCCTGCCCGAGGCCAACGGCGAGGTGCTGGGGGTGCCGTTCGTGGTGCTCGGGCTGGCGCTCCTCGTCGGGGCGCTCGACGCGCCCGCCGGTCGTCGTACCCTCGCGCTGACGGCGGCCGCGGGCGGCGCGGGCACGGCCGCCGCGCTCGTCAAGCAGAACCTCGTCGACGTGCTGGTCTTCGGCGTCGTCGTGCTCGTGCTGTCGCACCGGCACCTCGACCGGGTCGGCCGGCGCCTCGCCGCGCTGGCCGCGGGCGCGCTCGCCGTCCTCGGTGCCGCGCTCGCGGGCGCCGCCGCCCGCGGCACCTCCCCGGCCGAGCTGGCGGACGCCGTCGTCACCTTCCGGGTCGAGGCGTCCGCCGTGATCGGGTCCTCGGCCTCGGCGGCGACCCCGGCGCGCCTGGGCGAGGTCGTCGTGGCGTTCGTCGTCAGCGGCGCGGCCGTGGTGCTCGTGGCGGCGGCCGTGCTGGTGGTCCGCCGGGCGCTCCGCCCCGGCCCGCGGGCGCTCGCGGTCGCCGCCCTCGTCCTGGTCGCCTGGGAGGTGGTCGGCGTGGTGGGCGGCGGGAGCTACTGGCTGCACTACCTCACCGGGCTCGTGCCGGGGCTGGTCCTGCTCGTCAGCGTCGCCCGCACCGGCACGCCCAGCACGCCCGGCACGCCCGGCACCGCGCCCCGACCGGCCCACCGGGCGCTGCTGGGTGCCTGCGTCGCGCTGTGCGTCGTCTCGGCCGGCATCGGCTGGGGCCACCAGGTCCGCACCCCGCACCGCATCGACTCGGATGCCCGCGTCGAGACCTGGCTGCGCGCCCATGCGGAGCCCACGGACGGCGTCGTCGTCACCTTCGGTCACCCGCAGGTCGTCGCGGGCAGCGGCCTGCACAGCCCCTACCTCCACCTGTGGAGCCTGCCGGTCCGGGTCCGCGACCCCGAGCTGACCACGCTGCGCCACGTCCTCGACGGTCCCGATGCGCCGCGCTGGGTCGTCGTCTCGGGTGACGGCGTGGCGACCTGGGGCCTCGACCCGGTCGCGGCCCGGCGGGTCCAGGCGCAGCTCGCCCGGACCTACACCGCGCGCGTCAGCTACGGCGTCCTGCACGTGTGGGAGCGGCGTACCCCCTGACGGCCGGCGGCTTCATCGTCCCTTCATCGAGGTCCTCCTACGTTCCGGGCATGCGCAGCGTGAACCCGGACGGGCGGCCCGGTGCGAGCCGCCGGGCCTGGTTGCGGTTCGCCGTGTCGTGGCTCGTGGCACTGGGCCTCGTCGCGGTCGTCGTCCCGCGCGTCGTGGACGTGTCGTGGACGGGCGTGCTGCCGGTCGTGCTGGCCGTCCCCTGGACCGCGGCGCTGGCCCTGGCCGGCGTGTGGCTGCTCGGGCTCTACGTCCACTCGTTCGTGCTCACCGCGGCCGCGCCCAGCCTGACCCACCGCCGCGCGCTCACCTTGAACGTGACCGGCAGCGCGGTCGCCAACGTGGTCCCGCTCGGCGGCGCCGCAGGCGTCGAGCTCAACCGGCGGATGATGCGGTCGTGGGGCATCGGCACCCGCTCCTTCACCGGCTACACGGTGCTCACCAACCTCTGGGACGTCGGCGCCAAGCTGCTCCTCCCCCTCGTCGGCGTGCTCGCCCTGACCCGGGCCGGCGAGACGGTCCTCCCCCCGCTGCGCGACGCGGCGCTGCTGGCCTCGGCCGGCTTCGTGGTGCTGGTGGGCGGCGCCGGTGCCCTGCTCGCCACCCCGCGCGGACCCGGCCTGGTCGGGCGCGTGCTCGAAGGGTCCGCCCACGCGGTGCTCCGGCTCGTCCGGCGCGATCGTCCGGTGCGGATCACCGCGGCCCTGCACGACGTCCGCCGTGAGTGCGCGGACCTCGTCGCCCGCGGCTGGGTCCGGATGTCCCTGGGGATCGCCGGCTACCTCACCCTGCAGTGCGTCCTCCTCGGCCTCTGCCTCCACCTCACCGGCGCCGGGACGACGGCCGCCGAGGTGGTCGCCGGCTTCGCGGTCGAGCGGCTGGTCACGATCGTCCCGGTGACGCCCGGCGGTGTCGGCCTCGCCGACGTCGGCCTGGCGGGGGTCCTGCTCGCCCTGGGCGGCGACCCGGCCGGCGTGGCCGCGGCGGTGGTGCTCTACCGGCTGTTCGTGTTCGCCGTCGAGATCCCGGTGGGCGGCGGGACCCTCGGCCTCTGGCTGCTCGGCCAGCGGCGCACCGCGCGGCGGGCGCCCGCGCTGGCCGTGCCGCGGGGAGCCGTGCGCCGCGTGGCCCACGTGACGGACGTCTTCCTGCCCCGGCTGGGCGGGATCGAGACCCACGTCGACGACCTGGTCCGCCACCAGCGCGCCGCCGGCATCGACGCGGTGGTGCTGACGCCACCGTCCGCGGGCGCCGCCGACGACCCCGCCTGGGTTCGCCGAGTCCCCCTCCGCGCGGCCCGGCGAGCCGTCCGGCTCGGCGAGTACGACGCGGTGCACGTGCACGTCTCCCTGTTCTCCCCCTACGGACTCGGGGTCGCGCGGGCGGCCGGCGCGGCCGGCGTGCCGACACTGATCACGGTGCACTCCCTGTGGACCGGCGCCGGGGGGATCGTCCGGCTGGCCGCGGCCGCCTGGCTGCGCCGCTGGCCCGTGGCCTGGTCGGCGGTGAGCGAGGCGGCCGCACAGGTCTGCCGCCGCGCGCTGCGGGGCACCGACGTCGCCGTCCTGCCGGACGCGATCGACGTCGACCAGTGGCGCCCCTCGGCCGCCCCCGGCGACGACGACCGCTCGGTCGTGATCGTGAGCGTGATGCGGCTGATGCCGCGCAAGCGCCCGGTGGCGCTGCTGAAGATGTTCCGGGAGGTCCGCCGGCTGACCCCGGGACGCGACGTCCGGCTGGTGCTCGTGGGGGACGGGCCGCTCTGGGGGCGGACCGATCGCTACGTGCGCCGGCACGGGCTGAGCGAGTGCGTGACGATCACCGGCCGGGTCAGCCGGCGCGAGGTGCGCGACGTCCTGGGGGCCGCGTCGCTGTACGTCGCGCCGGCGCCCAAGGAGTCGTTCGGGATCGCCGCGCTGGAGGCCCGGTGCGCGGGCCTGCCGGTGGTGGCCCGCCGCAGCAGCGGGGTCACCGAGTTCGTCCGGGACCGGATCGACGGGCTGCTGGTGCGCGACGACACCGAGATGGCCGTCGCGCTCGCCGACCTGGTCCAGGACGACGCGCTGCGGGCGCGGATCGCGGCGCACAACCGCCGGGTCGCCCCGCGGCTGGACTGGTCCGACGTGCTCGAGCGCACCTCGGCGCTCTACCGCGCCGCGGCCGACCAGGCCGGCGCCGCACCTGCCGCGGCGCCGGCCGCCCGGACCCCCGTGGTGCTGGGGGTCTGAGCGCGATGGCCACCATCGTCTCCCTCCACGCGCACCCGGACGACGAGGCGCTGCTCACCGCCGGCTGGCTCGCCCAGCGCGCCGCGGCAGGCGACCGCGTCGTCCTCGCGTTCGCGACCGACGGCGCCGCCGGGCTCGTCGGCGCCGGTGACCTCCGGGACCTCGGACGGACCCGCCGTGCCGAGGCGGACGTCTCCGCCGCCGCGCTGGGCGTGGCGCGCGTGGTGTGGCTCGGGTACGCCGACTCCGGGATGGCCGGCGCACCGAGCACCGGACCCGGCCGGCTCGCCGACGCCGATGTCGAGACGGCAGCCCGGGTCGTCGCCGACGTGCTCGACGACGAGGACGCCGACCTGCTCACCGGGTACGACGACCGCGGCGGCTACGGGCACCCCGACCACCTCCAGGTGCACCGGATCGCCCGCCGGGCGCAGGAGCTCGCCACCCGGCGCCCGCTGCTGCTGGAGGCGACGCTCGACCGGACCTGGCTGGTCCGGCTGCTGCGCGTCGTCCGGCCGCTCGCCCGGCGGCTGCCCGGGCTCACGCTGCCCGGCGACGACATCTACTCCCCACGGGGACCGGCGCTGCTGCGCGTCGACGTCCGCGACCGGCTCGCCGCCAAGCGTGCCGCGCTCGCCGCGCACGCCACCCAGGCCGGGGGCGGCGTCCGGACGTTGCGGCTCCTGCTCGCGCTGCCGCGGCCGCTCGCCCGGCGGCTGCTCGGGGTCGAGTGGTTCCTGCGCGTCCCCTGAGCCTCAGCCGCACACCTCCGCCGCGCACACCTTGAACTCCGGCATCCGGCTCGACGGGTCGAGCGCGTCGTTGGTGAGCCGGTTGGCGCCGACCCAGTGGAAGGGCACGAACACGGTGTCCGGGCGGATCGTGGAGACCACGCGTGCCGGCGCGCTGAGCTCGCCCCGCCGGGTGCGGACCACCACCGGCTGGCCGTCGTGGGCGCCCACGCGCTCGGCGAGGAGCGGGTGCATCTCGACGTAGGGGCCGTCGTCGGGGAGCGAGCGGATGCGCCGGGTCTGCGCGCCGGACTGGTACTGCGCGAGCACCCGGCCCGTCGTCAGGTGCACCGGGTAGGCCGCGTCGGGCTGCTCCGCGGCGCCCACGAGCTCCGTCACGACGAACCGGGCGCGGCCGTCGGGCGTCGCGAAGCCGTCGGCGAACATCCGCGGCGTGCCCCAGAAGACGCCGCCCTCGGCGCGGATCCGGTCGTAGGTGATGCCCGAGTAGTCGGCGCGCCCACCCGCCGACGCGCGGCCGAGCTCGGCGAAGACCTCCTCCGGATCGGTCGCGAACGGCACCGGGGCACCGAGCCGCTCGGCGAGCCCGGCGATCACGTCGAGGTCGCTGCGCACCCCCTCGGGCGGGGTGACCGCCCGCTGCCGCAGGACCACACGGCCCTCCAGGTTGGTCATCGTGCCGGTCTCCTCCGCCCACTGGGTCACCGGCAGGACGACGTCAGCGAGCGCGGCCGTCTCCGACATCACGAGGTCGCAGACGACGAGCAGGTCGAGCGCCTCCAGCCGCCGGGTGACGTGGGTGGCGTTGGGCGCGGACACCACGATGTTGGAGCCGTGCACGAGCAGGGCGCGCGGACCGCCGGGCGTGCCGAGGGCATCGAGCAGCTCGTACGCCGAGCGTCCCTTGCCCGGCAGCGACGCCGGGTCGACCCCCCACACCCGCGCCACGTGCTCGCGGGCGGCCGGGTCGTCGATCATCCGGTAGCCCGGCAGCTGGTCGGCCTTCTGGCCGTGCTCGCGCCCACCCTGGCCGTTGCCCTGGCCGGTGAGGCAGCCGTAGCCGGCGGAGGGGCGGCCGGGCATCCCGAGTGCGAGCGCCACGTTGATCCAGGCCAGCACCGTCGCGGTCCCCTGGGCGTGCTGCTCGGCGCCACGCGCGGTCAGCACCACCACCCTCTCCGCACCCGCGAGCAGGTCGGCCAGGGCGCGCAGCTCGTCGCTCGCGACGCCGGTGACCCGCTCGACCCGCTCGGGCCACCACGCCGCCACCGCACGCCGTACGGCGTCGAAGCCGGTGGTGCGCGTCGCGACGTACTCCTCGTCGACCGCGCCCGCCGCGTCGAGCAGGTGGAGCAGCCCGAGCGCCAGCGCCAGGTCGGTCCCGGGGACCGGCTGCACGAAGAGGTCGGCCCGCTCGGCTGTCGGCGTGAGCCGGGGGTCGACGACGACCACCCGGCCGCCGCGCTCGCGGAGCCGGTCGAGGTGGCGCGCGGCCGGCGGCATGGTCTCGGCGAGGTTGGAGCCGACGAGCACGACGACGTCCGCCTGCTCGACGTCGGCGAGGGGGAACGGCAGCCCGCGGTCGATCCCGAACGCCTGGTTGGCGGCGCTGGCTGCCGAGCTCATGCACCAGCGGCCGTTGTAGTCGATCTGGCTGGTGCCGAGCGCGACCCGGGCGAGCTTGCCGAGCTGGTAGGCCTTCTCGTTGGTCAGCCCGCCCCCGCCGAAGACGGCGACCGCGTCGGCGCCGTGCGCGTCCTGGACGGCGCGCAGCCGCGTGGCGACCAGGTCGAGTGCCTCGTCCCACTCGGCCCGCCGCAGCTCACCCGTCGTCCGGTCGCGGACGAGGGGTGAGGTGAGCCGCTCGCGACTGCCGCGCAGCTCGCCCGCCGTCCAGCCCTTGCGGCAGAGCGCGCCCTGGTTGACCGGGAACTCCTCCCAGGGGCGGATCTCGATGCCCACCCGGCCCGAGCGCGCGACCCGCATCCCGCACTGGAGGCTGCAGTAGGGGCAGTGGGTCTCGGTGACGCTCATGGCGCCATTCCACGGTGCGCCCATTTCACTGCGGCGCGCGTGGGCACACCCCCGGGTCAACGTCTGCTCACGGTCTCACGGACGACCCCCGTGTCCGGCGGCCTCGCGCCGGGATGAGACCGTGTCCCCTTCTTGTTGAGACCCCTCGGCAGTGTGGGGCCGAGGAAGAAGGAGCCCCCCGTGACCGATCTGAACCCCACCCTGCAGCCGATCTTCGACGAGATCCTGGCCCGCAACCCCGGCGAGACCGAGTTCCACCAGGCCACCCGGGAGCTGCTCGACAGCATGGGTCCCGTCGTCCGCCGGCACCCGGAGTACACCGACGCCGCGATCATCCGCCGCATCTGCGAGCCGGAGCGGCAGATCATCTTCCGGGTCCCGTGGGTCGACGACGCCGGCCAGGTCCAGCTCAACCGCGGCTTCCGCGTGGAGTTCAACTCGGCGCTCGGCCCCTACAAGGGCGGCCTGCGCTTCCACCCGTCGGTCTACCTCGGCATCGTGAAGTTCCTCGGCTTCGAGCAGATCTTCAAGAACGCGCTCACCGGCATGCCCATCGGCGGCGGCAAGGGCGGCTCGGACTTCGACCCCAAGGGTCGCAGCGACGCCGAGGTCATGCGCTTCTGCCAGTCGTTCATGACCGAGCTCTACCGCCACATCGGCGAGTACACCGACGTCCCCGCCGGCGACATCGGCGTCGGCGGCCGCGAGATCGGCTACCTGTTCGGCCAGTACAAGCGGATCACCAACCGCTACGAGTCCGGCGTCCTCACCGGCAAGGGCATCGGCTGGGGCGGCTCGCTCGTCCGCACCGAGGCGACCGGTTACGGCACGGTCTACTTCGCCAACGAGATCCTCAAGGCCCGCAAGAGCTCGTTCGAGGGCAAGACGGTCGTGATCTCGGGCTCCGGCAATGTCGCCATCTACGCCGCCGAGAAGGCGATCGAGCTCGGCGCCACCGTCGTCGCCTGCTCCGACTCGAGCGGCTACGTCGTCGACGAGAAGGGCCTCGACCTGGCGCTCCTCAAGGACGTCAAGGAGGTCCGCCGCGAGCGCCTCTCGGCGTACGCCGACGAGCGCGAGTCCGCCCGCTTCGTCGCCGGCAGCCCCACCACCTCGGTCTGGGACGTTCCCTGCGACATCGCCCTCCCCTGCGCCACCCAGAACGAGCTCGACGGCGACCACGCCCTCGCCCTCGTCCGCAACGGCTGCACCGTCGTCGCCGAGGGCGCCAACATGCCCTGCACCCCGGACGCCGTGAAGGTGCTCACCGAGGCCGGCGTCGCCTTCGCCCCCGGCAAGGCCGCGAACGCCGGCGGCGTCGCGACCAGCGCCCTGGAGATGCAGCAGAACGCCTCGCGCGACTCGTGGAGCTTCGCCCACACCGAGGAGCGGCTCGAGCAGATCATGGTCGGCATCCACGCCCGCTGCCTCGAGACGGCCGACGCCTACGGCGTCCCCGGCAACTACGTCGCCGGGGCCAACATCGCGGGGTTCATCCAGGTCGCCGACGCGATGCTGGCGCTCGGGGTCATCTGAGGCTCACACCCCGGTGTACCTGCGCCCCCGGCGCACGTACACCGCCCAGGTGACCACCCCGCACAGCGCGTAGAACGCCGTGAACACCGCGAAGGCGCTCTTCGTCGCCGCGAGCGGCTCGCTCACCCACGGGCTGTTGAACGTGATCGGGATGAGGAAGCCGCCGATCGCGCCGACGGCGCCGATGATCCCGACCGCGGCGGACGACGTCCGGGTGCCGTCGAGCAGGGCGAGCTCGCGCTCGGGGCTGCCCGCGGCGGTGGCGCGCACCGCGTCGGAGCGGTGGATCGCCGGGATCATCTTGTACGTCGAGCCGTTGCCGATCCCGGTGCACGCGAAGACGACGAGGAAGACCCCGAGGAACAGCGGGAAGACGTCGGCGTTGGCGTCGACCGCCGCGGCCTGCGCCGGGCCGGCCGCGGCCGGGATGGGCGTGAGCAGGCTGAGGGTGCCGAGGATCCCGAGGGTGCCGAGCACCAGTCCGGCGAAGGCGACGAGCGTGACCCGGGCGCCGCCGAAGCGGTCGGCGAGGTGGCCGCCGAGCGGCCGGGTGACCGAGCCGACGAGGGCGCCGAGGAAGGCGTAGTAGGCGAAGTTGATGCCGGTGCCGGGGGCGCCCGGGCCGGCCTGGTGCCAGAAGTTCAGCTTGATCAGCAGCGGCATCGCCGCGGAGTAGCCGATGAACGAGCCGAACGTGCCGATGTAGAGCAGGGCCAGCACCCAGGTGTGGCGGTGCCGGACGACGCCGAGCTGCTGGCGGACGTCGGTGCGGGCGGTGGCCAGGTTGTCCATCCGGAAGCACGCCGCGAGCACGGCGACGACGGCCAGCCCGGCATACACCCAGGCGGCACGCTCGAGATGGACGCCGCCGGCGCTCGCCGTGACGAGGCCGAAGAGGCCGGCGCCGCCGACGAGGACGGGCAGGAACAGCTGGATGATCGCCACGCCGAGGTTGCCGCCGGCCGCGTTGAGGCCGAGCGCCGCCCCCTTGAGGTGGGCCGGGTAGAAGAAGTTGATGTTCGCCATCGAGCTCGCGAAGTTGCCGCCGCCGAAGCCCGCGGTCGCCGCGATCACGCAGAACACCCAGTACGGCGTGCCCGGCTGGGTCACGAAGTACGCGAAGGTCAGCGTGGGGACGAGCAGCAGCGCGGCGCTGGCCATCGTCCAGCTCCGGCCGCCGAAGCGGCCGACCGCCAACGTGTAGGGGACCCGGATCAGCGCGCCCACCAGGTTGGGGATCGCGACCAGGAAGAAGAGCTGCTGCGGCGAGAACGTGAAGCCCTGGGCGAGCAGGAACGCCGAGCTGACGCTCCAGATCAGCCACACCGAGAAGCCGAGGTGCTCGGCGAAGATGGACCAGATCAGGTTGCGGCGGGCGATCGGCGCACCGGTGGACTCCCAGAAGGCAGGGTCCTCGGGGCGCCAGTCCTCGATCCAGCGGCCCCGGCGGCGCCGGGCGGGCGCGACCAGCTGATCGGGTTGCGGGCTGGTGAGCGTCATCGGGATTCCTCCGGGCTCGGGTCGGGTGGTCGTCCCTCAGCCTGGGGCGGCGCCGTTTCGGCGCGCGGCGTGCGCGGATGTCGTCAGGTCAACTCCTGCTCACGGGCTCACGGGGCTCACGGGCTCACCGGCCGCAGCCCGCGTGCCACCTCCAGCGCCCGCTCCCGGTCGAGGAAGAAGAACTGCGCGGGCTTCTCGGCGATGCTCGTGCGCAGGTCGACGAGCGGGCCGCGCGCGGCGCCGAGCCGCTCCATCAGGCCGACGGAGGCGGCGTTGCGGGCGTCGGGCTCGAACACGATCCGGAGGCAGCCCGGCAGGTGCGCGACGAAGTCCATGCCCGCGGCGATGACCTCGGGGGTGCGGCCGGCCCGGCGGTGGTCGTCGGCGAGCAGGAGGTGGACGCCGACGTCGCCGGTCCGGCGCTCGTACCACTCACCGATCTCGTCGACCGCCGGGTCGTAGGTCTGGAGCAGTCCCACGGGGTGGCCGTCGAGCTCGAACAGGTAGGCCGCGAGGTGCTCCTGCTCCGCGATGTAGGTGTAGACGTGCGCGACGTCCTCGACCGAGTGGTCGGCCATGCCCCAGAACGCCGCCCGTGGGGCGCTCACCCAGGCGTGCAGCAGCGCGGCGTCCTCGGCCGGGACGACGGGTCGGATCGTGACGCTCATCGGGGCTCCTTGACGGGGACGGTGCCGCCGGCGGCCCAGACCCCCTGCTGGTCGTGGTGGTGGGGTGACGCGGCGTCGCCCGACGCGCCGAGCGGCACCACCCAGCGGCTCGCACCGGCGAGGTCCCAGACGTAGCGGGCGACCGGTCCGTGCACGCAGGCGCCGGTGCCGCCGAGCGCGCGGGCCGCGAAGACGCAGTCGCCGTCCCCCGGTACGGCGACCGACGGGACCGGGTCGGGCGCGGCGAGGCCGAACTGCTGGTGCGGGGTCAGCGGGACGACGACGTGCCCGCTCCCCCATGGCACGGGCGCTTCCGCGCGGGTGGCGACGTCGTGGAGCGCGGCCGCGACGACCTGGAGGGCATCGACGCCGAACGGCTTGTCGGTGGCCAGGATCGCCGGCAGGCACAGGCGGAGGCGTCCGCGCAGGTCGAACCACGGCGCGAACAGCTCGCCATAGGGGGAGCCGTCGGCGCCGCGCAGCGCCGGGGCGGCGTGCAGGCCCTCGACGACCGCAGCCCGCACCGCGGCGAAGAGCGCGGCCTCGACGCTGTCGGTCGCCATCGTGCGGTCCCAGGCGAGCAGTCGCTCGCGCAGCGCGGCCGCGGGCCAGGTCAGGTCGCCGAGCGTGGCGATCGTGTCGAGGAGCGCCGCGCCGGCGTTCTGCCGGACGTCGGCCAGGACGGCCCCGGCGTCCTCGACGCTCAGCGGCCCGGTGGCGACCCGCTCCTGGAGCAGCGCCCGGATCCGGGTCGCCCGGTGCGGCGGGGCGAAGTCGGCACCCACCCGCGCGAACTCGGGGGTGGCGCGGTCGTTGGCGGTGACGAGCAGCGGGCCGACGCGGCGCGGCAGGTCGCCGACCCAGCCGGTCCAGCGGCCGCCGGCGTCGCGCTCGGGGATCCGCCCGACGACGCGGTGCTCGACGGCGCCGTGCACGTCGGCGACGACCAGGTTGTCGACCGGACCCACCCAGTGGCCGGCGAAGGCGGCCGTGACGTCGTCCGTGGTCCGCGCCCGCACCAGCGGCAGGATCGTGTCGAAGCCGAGGTCGCCGAGCACGTACGGCGGCGTGCGCAGGCTGAACGCCTCCCGCTCGTCGGGCCCGCCGATCACGACCGGTCCGCGCTCGGTGACGAGGACCTCGACCTCGTGCACGTCGTACCGGTCGGCGTCGGTGCGGACCCGGACCTGCTCGACGCGCCGGCCGACCGGCTCCCAGCCGGACGGTCCGCGCGCGATCACCCCGCCATGGCGGCGCTCGAGCTCCTCGGCAGCGATGTCCTCGTCGTCGGCGACGGCGTTGGTGATGCCCCAGGCGACGTCGCCCGCGTGGGCGAAGTGCTGCACACCGGGGACGCCGACGAAGGTGAGCCCGCTGACGTCGAAGGAGTCGTCGGGGTCGGTGCAGACGAGGCGCACCTGGGCGTAGCAGCCCGGCGCCTCGATCACCCGGTGCGGGTCGCCGGCCACGATCGGCAGCCCGCTCGCGGTGAGCGCGCCGTCGACGACGAAGGCGTTGCTGCCGCCGGGGAGACCCTCGACGCGGAACAGCTCGACCCACTCGGGACCGGCAGTCGAGGCGAGGTGACGACGCCAGAGCTTGCTCGGGAAGCCCGAGAACAGCAGGTGCTGGGCGGCGAACACGACGAGCGGCGTCCACGGCTGCCACCGGCGCTCGACGACCTCGTTGACTCCCTCGACGTAGGCGTCGACGAACGCCCGGCTCTCGGCCGACAGCGCGGCGTACGCACGCCGGGCGATGTCGGGGAGCAGCGCCCGGCGGGCCAGGACGTCCCACTCGAGCGCGGCGGCGCCGAAGACCTCGGCGCAGGTCCCCTCGCCGCGGCGGCGCTCGACGTCGAGCTGCCAGGCCCGGTCCTGAGCGGTCGCCCGGCCCTGCGCACGCGCGACGGCGAGCACGGAGTCGCCCACCACGTGGGGGATTCCGTGCTCGTCGCGGGTGATCGTCATGGCGTCACCGCGACCGGGTTGGCCAGGGTGCCGGCGAAGATCAGCGACTCCGCCTGATCCGTGAGGTCGACCATCTGAAGAGTGTTGCGCAGCTGGAGCCGGTTGAGGCAGCTGTGCCGGAACTCCGGCCGGAGCAGGTCGTAGCGCGCCGCCGCCTCGGCCAGCTCGGGGTGGTCGGCGGCGTGCTCCTCGATCGTCGCGCGCGCGATCGCCCAGAACTCGGCCTCGGGGAGCACCCCGTCGTCGTCCAGGATGGCGGCGACGAAGCGCAGCACGCCGTCGAGCACGTCGGTGTGGACGGCGAGCGCCTTGACGTCGTCGGGGAAGGTGCCGCGGATCCGCTCGACCTCGGCCGGTAGCGGCAGGTCGCCCATCACGGCGACCTCCTCGCCGATGTCCTTCATGAACGCGCCGACCGGGACGTGGTCGCGCAGCCGCAGCAGCAGGTTCTCGCCGTGCGGCATGAACGCCAGGTCGTAGGCGTGCAGGCAGTGCACGAGCGGGCGCAGGTAGGCGCGGAGGTAGGCCCGCACCCACGTCGCCGCATCCACCGGGGACGCCTTGATCCACGCGGTGACGAGCGCGTCGCCGTCGGCATCGCGGTGCAGCAGCGCGGCCATCGTCGTGAGCTGCTCGCCCGGAGGCGTGCGCGGCACCGGGCTCTCGCGCCACAGCGCGGCGATCATCTTCCGGTACGGCGACGGCTCGGCCGTGCGGTGGAAGGCGTCGCCGGTGTAGCCGACGGCCGCGACCTCGCGCAGCACCTCGAACCCGCAGCCGCGCAGCTCGTCGTCGGCGTGCACGACGGAGGCGACCCAGTCGTTGATCGCCGGCGTCGCCGCCATGTAGGCCGGGGAGAGCCCGCGCACGAAGCCCATGTTCTGGATCGCGAGCGCGGTCTTCACGTAGTGCCGCTCGGGCCGGCTGCCGTTGAAGAACGTCCGGATCGACTGCTGCGGGTGGTGGTCGTCGTCCCCCTCGCCGAGGTGGACGAGGTCGCGCCGGGCGACGTCGGGCGCGAAGGTGATCGCCAGCTTGTGCTGCCACTGCCACGGGTGCACCGGCAGGTAGAGGTAGTCGGACGGGTCGAGCCCGAGCACCTGCAGCCGCCGCGCGAAGCGGCCGCGGACCTCGGGCGCCAGCTCTCCGTCGTAGAGCGCCTGCTCGGTGCCGTCGGCGGCGAGGGAGAGCCGGCTGAGGTCGCGGCGAGCGGCGACCCAGTGCAGCCGGACCGGGGCGCCGGTCTCGGGCGCGTACGCGCGGTAGTCGTCGAGACCGAACCCGATCCGCCCGTTGTTGGCGACGAACGCGGGGTGTCCCTCGGTCATCGCCGACTCGATCTCCTGGTAGCCCGCGTCGACCAGCCGGGCGACCGGCACCCGCCGGTGGCGCAGCTTCCAGGCGCCCGCGGCCAGCGTCGCCGCGATCTCCTCGAGGTAGGTCGGCAGCAGCTGGTCGGGGATCCCCAGCGTGGGCGCCAGCTCGGCGATCAGCTCCTGCGCGTCGGGCGCCGCCGGGACGCCGTCGCGGACGCGCTCGATCGACCCTGGGTCGACGACCCAGTGGTCGAGCAGGTGCCGCCGTGCCGTGAACGCGTACGACGACGGGCCGGCCACCACCCGCCAGCGCTCCTCGCCCGGCACCGGCGAGGGCGCGACGAGACGCTCGTGGGTGAGCTCGCCCAGGGCCTTGGCGACGAGGTGCCGCTGGGCCCGGTCCATCAGGTCCGGGGTGAGGTGGTCGGCGCCGGTCGCGGCAGCGAACGCCGCCCGGGTGCAGGCCGAGAGCATCGCGGTCTTGGCCTCCAGCGGGACCTCGCGCAGCTCGACGAAGCCGGCGGCGGCGTTCTTGGCGCGGATCGCCGCGTTGCGGACGTCGGGCTCGACGACGACCCGGCGCACCGACGGGTCGGCGAAGCAGTGCGCCATCACTGCGGTGAAGACGCGCGTGGTGAGGCCTGGCTCGGGCTGCCCGACGGGGGGTGCGACGAGGACGTGCATGCCCAGGTCCCCGTCGGCGATCTCGGGCAGCCCGGCCAGGGGCGAGTGGGCCGGGTCGTAGGTCTCGGCGAGGAACGTGGGACGTCCGTCGACCCGGCCCAGCCAGGCGTGGTGATGGGGGTTCGCCACGATGCCGTCGTACTCGTCGCGGACGTCGGCACGGCTCGCGCCCTGCATCATCCAGTAGACCGAGCGCGGGTGGGTGACCCAGGCGTGCAGCACGTCGAGGTCGCGCTCGACGTCGAGCGGCTCGATCGTGATCACGACACGCTCCTCAGGTGGTCGGGGACGCCGAACGTCTGGACGGCGATCCGCTTCTCGACCGGGTAGACCTCGCGGCCGAGCATCGCGGCGAGGATCACCGAGTTGCGGTAGGCCCCCATGCCGAGGTCGGGCGCGAGCAGCGAGTGCGTGTGCTCCTCGGCGTTCTGGACGAAGATCTCGCCCCCGTGGACGTCGACCGAGTAGTCGCCGGCGACGTCGTAGCGGCCGCGCTCGTCGTACCTGATCCGGTCGCGGACGCCGTCGAGGAAGGCCGGCTGGGAGGGCGCGTAGCCGGTCGCCAGCACCAGCCCGCCGGTGCGCAGGCCGAAGGCCTCGCCGGTCTCGACGTGGAGCAGGTCGAGCTCGCTCGCGCCACCCCCGAGCGGGCGCGCGCCGCGCACCTCGGTGTTGGTGAGCAGGGTCGTGCGCGGGCCGGCCCCGGTGACCCGCTGCTGGTAGTGCAGGTCGAAGATCGCGTCGACCAGGTCACCGCTGATCCCCTTGAACAGGTGGCGCTGCTCGCGGGCCAGCCGGTCGCGGGTGTCGAGCGGCAGCGCGCGGTGGTACTCGCCGTACTCGGGCGAGGTCATCTCGAGGGTGAGCTTGGTGTACTCCATCGGGAAGAACCGCGGGCTGCGCGTCAGCCAGACCAGCTCGTAGCCGTGGTCGGGCGCCTCGGCCAGCAGGTCCTGGTAGATCTCGGCCGCGCTCTGTCCGCTGCCGACGATCGTGATCGTGTCCTGCTGCTGCAGCGCCGCCTTGTGCGCGAGGTAGTCGGCCGAGTGGGTGACCGTGCCGCCGCCGTGGTGCAGCAGCGGGCGCAGCGGCTCGGGCACCCGCGGCGCCGTGCCGATGCCGAGCACGAGCCGGCGGGTGCGGAACGCGGCCCCCGTGCCGGTGCTCACGACGTACGCCGCGCCGTCGTGCTCGACGCCGGTCACCTGCTCGCCGTACCGGACGCCGTCGAGGCGGTCGGCGGCCCAGCGGCAGTAGTCGTCGTACTCGCGGCGGAGGGGGTAGAAGCTCTCGCGGATGTAGAACGGGTAGAGGTTGCCGGTCTCCTTGAGGAAGCTGAGGAACGACCAGCGCGAGGTGGGATCGGCCATGGTGACGAGGTCCGCGAGGAACGGGACCTGCAGGGTCGCGTCGTCGAGGAGCATGCCGGGGTGCCAGTCGAAGCGGTCGCGGGCCTCGAGGAAGACGCCGTCGAGGTCGTCGCTGCCGCGCAGCGGGTCGGCGAGGCAGGCCAGGCCGAGGTTGAAGGGGCCCAGGCCGATGCCGACGAAGTCGTGGGTGATCATCGCGCCACCTCCAGCGCCGGGCGGGCCTCGGGCGCGAGCCGGGCCTCCGGTGCGAGGCGGGCGCCGGTGGCGCGGACCAGGTCGAGGACCGCGGTGATGTCGGCGAGCGTCGCCATCGGGTTGAGCAGCGTCAGCTTGAGGTGCTGCACGCCGTCGACCTTCGTCGCGGCCACCATCGCCCGGCCCGAGGCGTAGAGCGACTCGCGGATCGCGTTGTTGAGCGCGGCGCTCCGCTGCTCGTCGAGCGCGGGACCGGGCGGGACGTAGCGGAACACGAGCGTGCTCAGCTCGGGCGCGGCGGCGAACTCCAGGTCCGCGGCGTCGCGGTGCGCCTCGTGGACGGCGGTCGCCAGGTCGACCACCGCGTCGACGTACTCGCCGATGAGCCGTGGACCCATCGTCCGCAGCGTCACCCAGAGCTTGAGCGCGTCGAAGCGGCGGGTGGTCTGCAGGCTCTTGTCGACCTGGTTGGGGTTGGTCGCCTCCCGCGGGTTGAGGTAGTCGGCGTGCCAGGTCGCCGGGCGCAGCGTCGCCCGGTCGCGCACGATGATCGCGCTCGAGGACACCGGCTGGAAGAAGGTCTTGTGGAAGTCGACGGTCACCGAGTCGGCCCGCTCGATCCCCTGCAGCCGCCCGCGCCGGGTCGGCGAGACGAGCAGGCCACCGCCGTACGCGGCGTCGACGTGGAACCACGCGTCGTACGCGAGGGCCAGGTCGGCGACGGCCTCGAGCGGGTCGATCGCGCCGAAGTCCGTCGTCCCGGCGGTGGCGACGATCGCCATCGGTCGCAGGCCCAGCGCGGTGCACGCCGCGAGCGAGCGCTCCAGCGCGACCGGGTCGAGCCGGTGCCGCTCGTCGGTCGGGACGCTCACCACCGACTCGTCTCCGAGGCCCAGCAGCCGCGCGGACTTCTGCACCGAGAAGTGGCTCTCGGCGGACGCCAGGATCCGCAGCCGCTCGGCCGGCACCCGCTCGAGGCGGCCACGGGCGAGCAGCAGGCCCTGGAGGTTCGACTGGCTGCCGCCGCTGGTGAACACGCCGTCGGGGTCGGCGCCCTCGCCGTACCCGATGCGCTCGGCGGTCCACTCGATCAGCCGGCGCTCGATGAAGGTGCCGCCGACGCTCTGGTCGAACGTGTCCATCGAGCTGTTGACCGAGGCCACGAACAGCTCGGCCAGCAGCGCCGGCACGACGACCGGGCAATTGAGGTGCGCGGCGTACGACGGCTCGTGGAACCACACCGCGTCGTCCAGCCAGAGCCGCGACATCTCGTCGAGGACCGCTCCGGTGTCGGCGAGCGGCCGGTCGAGGTCGACCTCCGCCACCCGCGCGGCGGCCTGGTCGGGGCTCGCCCCGGTCGCCGGCCCGGCCACCCCCTTGAGGTGGCGCAGCAGGTGGTCGAGGCCCTCGCCGAGGGTGGCGGCATAGTGGTCGGCGTGGCCGGGGTGGAAGACGTGGTGCAGCGGGAGCTGAGGCACGACAGGCTCTCCTAGTCCGAGATCAGGTAAGCCTTACCTAAGCAGGCTTGACCCTCGGCTGTCATCCCCAGGGCGGGTGCGGAGCGTCACAACGGGTAGCACCACCCCATGTCGCGGATCATGGCGTTCGGCCCTCTTGCCATCGAGTACGACGAGACCGTGCTGCGCCCGCGCCGCTGGACCGTCGCCCAGGGCCGTTGGGCCGCCACCCTCCTGCCCGCCCTCCCCCCAGGACCCGTCCTCGAGCTCTGCGCCGGCGCCGGCCAGATCGGCCTCCTCGCCGTCCACGGCACCCGCCGCACCCTCGTCGCCGTCGACGCCAGCCCCACCGCCTGCGCCTGGGCCCGCCACAACGCCGCCAGCAACGGCCTGCGGGCCGACGTGCGCGAGACGTCCCTGAGCGACGCCCTCCAGCCCGACGAGAGCTTCCCCCTCGTCATCGCCGACCCGCCCTGGGTCCCCCACGACGACATCGGCCGCCACCCCGACGACCCGGTCACCGCCATCGACGGCGGCCCCGACGGCCTCGACGTCGCCCGTCAGTGCGTCGACCTCGCCGCCGCCCACCTCGCCCCCGGCGGCTCCGTGCTCCTCCAGCTCGGCACGAACGAGCAGGCCGACCGGCTCGGGCAGGCCTGGGGACGCGTCGGCCTCACCGAGCACAGCCGGTATGTCGTGCCCGGGCGCGGGGTCGTCGTGCACCTGCGGGCGGCGCGGCCCGCCTAGCGGACGAGCTCGTCCTCGACGACGTCCTCACCGGGGCCGGTCACGGCGTCCCGCGGGATGTCGTAGCGGTCGCAGAACGCCGCAGGGTCCAGGCCGAGAAGGGCGGTGCGCAGCTCGAGCATCCGCTCGGAGGTCCGGCGCTCGCCGGCCTCGGTGAAGCTCGCGAGGACCGTGTCGTCGTCCCGGCGGACGACCTCGATGAGCGCGCGCGGGTTGGCCTCGTAGAAGGAGAAGCCGAACGGCACGAGGCCCGTCACGAAGTCCACGAAGCCGATCCGGGTCAGCTGCCACCTGGTGAGGGGCACCTGGTCGAACCGGAGCACGAACCAGCGAGCGGCCACCTGTTCCGGGTCCATCGCCCGAGCCTACGGCCCGGCCGGACGGCTCAGCCCAGGTACTTCTCCCACGGCCCCGTGATCGCGAACGTCAGCCCCGGCGTCTGCATGTTCACGAACAGCACCTTGCCGTCGTCCGAGAACGTGGGCCCGGTGAACTCCGAGTCGTTGAGCGCGTTGCGCGCGATCGCCTGCGTCGGCCCGTACGGCGACGAGGACAGCACGTGCGAGGCGCCGTTGCCGTCCTCGGCGAGGACGAGCGTGCCCCAGGGGGTGAGCGTGACGTTGTCGGGGCCGTCGAACGTGAGGTCGTCGTAGCGGGCGGCGGCGCCGGAGGAGGCCGTCTTCTGGTGGGGGAAGTAGGCGACGAGCTGGATGGTCTCGGCCTCGTAGTCGTAGAACCAGACCATGCCGTCGTGCGGGACGGCGTCCGCGGGCAGGTCGCCGTCGGAGAAGGCGTAGGAGTTCACGACGTAGCAGCCGCGCTCGTTGCCCCACACGCCCTCGAACTTCTTGCCGCGGGTCACCTCGCCCGTGGCCGCGAACTGCTTGCGGCAGGAGGTGGTCCGCGCGTCGCGGTCGGGGACGGCCTTCCAGCGGACCGGGAAGGGGAGGCCGAGCTGGGCGGAGGTCAGGTGGGCGACATCGGGGAGGACGGAGCCGTCGGGCATGAGGATCTGCATGGCCTCGAGGACACCGGCGTCGTCGGCGAGGCGGTCGGCGAGACCGGGGCCGAGCTTGGTGCCGCGCGGGGCGGTCCAACGGTAGAAGAGGCCGTTGGGGCCGGAGGCGTCCTCGGACAGGAAGATGTGCTTGTTCTCCTGGTCGACGGCGAGCGCCTCGTGGGCGTAGCGGCCGAGCGCCTTGATCGGCTTCGGGAGGACCCGGCCGTCGTGGAAGACCTCGAAGACGTAGCCGTGGTCCTTGGCGTAGGTGCCGCTCTTGCCGTTGCCGCTCCAGGCCTTGCCGGCACGGTCCTCGGTCTCCTCGCAGGTCAGCCAGGTGCCCCACGGGGTCGGGCCACCGGCGCAGTTGGTCGAGGTGCCGGAGATGGCGACGTGCTCGCCGAGGTTGCGGCCGCGGCTGTCGGTCTCGATGACGGTGCAGCCGCCCGCGTCGACCGCGCCCTCGTCGTACACGGTGCCGCGCAGGTGGGGCACGCCGAGCGACGAGCCGGCCTTGAGCTCGTGGTTCTGGATGAGGCGGTAGCGGCCCCGGCCGACGGTGAACGCGGCGGTGCCGTCGTGGGCGTTGGGGGTGAGGCCGCCGTCCTCGAGGCGGGTCACGCCGGCCCGGGTGACGACGGTGTAGGTGAAGCCGGCGGGCAGCGCGAGCAGGCCCGCGGGGTCGTCGACGAGCGGCGGGAAGGGCGTGACGGCACGGTCGGGACGGCCGTGGCCGTGGCCGTGCCCGTTGCCGGGGCCGCGGTGGCCGGGCGTGGCGGAGGCGAGGGACGGCACGGCGCCGGTGACGGCCAGGCCGACTCCGGCAGCGGCACCGCCGGCGATCATCGTGCGACGGGTTGCAGACATGGCGAACAGGCAAGCCGCCCGCGGTGGCGGCACCGCGAGCGCCCGTCGTCGTCCAGGTGAACGACGGCCGACCGTTCGTCGCGCCGGACCGACCGCTCGCCGACTGCTCGACCCCGCTCGGCGCGCAGCCGGACCGGACCCCTGCCGGGGTGACCGGGGTCACTCCTAGCGTCGGAGACGTCCGTGACCGCGGTCACATGCACCCACCCGAGGAGGTACGCCGTGACGTCCGACATCTCGCCGCACGACGTGGCCGCACGCCACGATCCCGTGTACGACGAGCTCCACGCCGCACCGGAGTTCGCCGAGCTCAAGCGGCGCTACCGCAGCTTCGTCTTCCCGGCCACGATCGCCTTCCTGGCCTGGTACCTGCTCTACGTCGCTCTCTCCAACTGGGGCGGCGACTTCATGAGCAAGCAGGTCGTCGGCAACATCAACGTGGCGCTCGTCTTCGGGCTGCTGCAGTTCGTGACGACGTTCGCCATCGCGTGGCTCTACAGCCGCTACTCCACCAGCCGGCTCGACCCGCTGGCCCGCACCCTCGACGAGCGGTTCGTCGAGCTCGCCGGCAAGGCCTCCGACGGGCGGAGTGACCACTGATGGACCACCAGGCACTCACCGCGATCCTCTTCCTCTCGGTCGTCGCGCTCACCCTCTTCATCACGATCCGGGCGAGCCGGCAGACCAGCGGCACCGCGGACTTCTACGCCGGCGGACGCTCGTTCTCGGGCTTCCAGAACGGCCTCGCGATCGGCGGCGACTACATGTCGGCCGCCTCCTTCCTCGGCATCTCGGGCGCCATCGCGCTCTCCGGGTACGACGGCTTCCTCTACTCGATCGGCTTCCTCGTCGCCTGGCTCGTCGCGCTGCTGCTCGTGGCCGAGATGCTGCGCAACTCCGGCAAGTTCACGATGGCCGACCAGCTGGCCTACCGGATGCGCCAGCGCCCCGTCCGGACGGCGGCCGCGGCGTCCACGGTCACCGTGTCGATCTTCTACCTGCTGGCCCAGATGGTCGGTGCGGGCAGCCTCGTCGTCCTGCTGCTCGGCATCGACAAGGAGAACACCCTCGCCGTCAGCGCGGTCATCGCCGGCGTCGGCGCGCTGATGATCGTCTACGTCACGGTCGGCGGCATGAAGGGCACCACCTGGGTGCAGATCGTCAAGGCCGTCCTGCTGATGGTCGGCTCGGCCGTGATCGTCGTCCTGGTGCTCGCGAAGTTCGACTTCAACCTCTCCGAGCTGCTCGGCGCCGCGGCGTCCAACTCGGGCAAGGAGGGCTTCCTCGAGCCCGGCCTGAAGTACGGCATCGACGCCACCCACAAGCTCGACTTCCTCAGCCTCGGCATCGCGCTCGTGCTCGGTACCGCCGGCCTGCCGCACATCCTGGTCCGCTTCTACACGGTGCCGACCTCGCGCGACGCCCGGAAGTCGGTGCTCTGGGCGATCGGCCTGATCGGGGTCTTCTACCTGTTCACGCTGGTCCTCGGCTTCGGTGCCGCGGCGCTGCTCGACACCGGCAAGGAGAGCGCGGTCGCGACCAGCAGCGGCAACCTGGCCTCACCCCTGCTCGCCGAGGCGGTCGGCGGTGGCGCGGGCTCGACCGGAGGCGCGATCCTGCTCGCGGTGATCTCGGCGGTCGCCTTCGCGACGATCCTCGCGGTCGTCGCCGGGCTCACCCTGACGTCGTCCACCTCGGTCGCGCACGACATCTACAACTCGGTGATCCGCAAGGGGAAGGCCACCGAGAAGGAGGAGATCCGGGTGACGCGGTACGCCGCGGCCGGCCTCGGCATCGTCTCGATCCTCCTCGCCATCCCGGCGCGCAACCTCAACATCGCGTTCCTGGTGGCCCTGGCCTTCGCGGTCGCGGCGTCGGCGAACCTGCCGGCGATCGTCTACAACATGTTCTGGCGGCGCTTCAACACCCGCGGCGCCACCTGGAGCATCTACGGCGGCCTCATCTCCTGCGTGACGCTGGTGTTCTTCTCGCCCGTCGTCTCCGGCAAGCTGAACGCCGACGGCTCCAACGCCGCGCTCTTCCCGGCCGGCGTGGACTTCCACTGGTTCCCGCTCGAGAACCCCGGCCTGGTCTCGATCCCGCTCGGCTTCTTCTTCGGCTGGCTCGGGACCGTGACGTCCAAGGAGCCCGCCGCCGAGGAGCGCTTCACCGAGCTCGAGGTCCGCGCGCTCACCGGTGCGGGCGCGGAGCGGGCCGTGACGCACTGAGCGCTTGTAACTCAGTGTTCAGTCATCTACCCGGGTGCTGTGGCTGGTCACAGCACCCGGGTAGTGCTCTGAACACTGAGTTACAAGCCCGCACGAGCAACCCACATGCAACCCCTTGTCGGCACACTGACGCCGACCCCTAATGTGATCAGAGCCACCCCGCTTCCCGAACGTCGAAAGGCACGACCGTGAGTGACACCGAGGAGACCCTGGCGAACCTGCTGCGGGAGGACCGTCGGTTCGAGCCGCCGGCCGACCTCGCCGCCGCCGCCAACGTCAAGGCCGACGCGTACGACGCCGCGCGCACCGACCGCGACGCCTTCTGGGCCGAGCAGGCCGAGCGGCTGACCTGGGCCACCAAGTGGGACCAGGTCCTCGACTGGTCGAACGCACCGTTCGCGAAGTGGTTCGTCGGCGGCACCCTCAACGCCTCCTACAACTGCGTCGACCGCCACGTCGAGGCCGGTCGCGGCGACAAGGTCGCGATCCACTGGGTGGGCGAGCCCGAGGGTGACACGCGGGACATCACCTACGCCCAGCTCAAGGACGAGGTCTCCCAGGCCGCCAACGCGCTGACCGCCCTCGGCGTCGGCACCGGTGACCGGGTCGCGATCTACATGCCGATGATCCCCGAGGCGATCGTCGCGATGCTCGCCTGCGCCCGGATCGGCGCGCCCCACACGGTCGTGTTCGGCGGGTTCTCCGCCGATGCCCTCGCGAGCAGGATCGACGACTGCCAGGCCAAGGTCGTCATCACCTCCGACGGCGGCTACCGGCGCGGCGCCCCCTCGGCCCTCAAGCCCGCCGTCGACGAGGCCCGCACCAAGACCGACAAGATCGAGAAGGTCCTCGTCGTCCGCCGCACCGGTCAGGACCTCGGCGAGAACGGCTGGGACGACGACGTCGACGTCTGGTGGCACGACGCCGTCGGTGGCGCGTCGACCGAGCACACCCCCGAGGCGTTCGACTCCGAGCACCCGCTCTACGTCATGTACACCTCGGGGACGACGGGCAAGCCCAAGGGCATCCTGCACACCACCGGCGGCTACCTGACCGGCGCGTCCTACACCCACCACGCCGTCTTCGACCTCAAGCCCGAGACCGACGTCTACTGGTGCACCGCCGACATCGGCTGGGTCACCGGGCACTCCTACATCGTCTACGGGCCGCTCGCCAACGGCGTCACGCAGGTGCTCTACGAGGGCACGCCCGACTCCCCCGAGCCCGGCCGCTGGTGGAAGATCATCGCCGACTACAAGGTCTCGCTGTTCTACACCGCCCCCACGGCGATCCGCTCCTTCATGAAGCAGGGCCGCGAGGTCCCCGACCGCCACGACATGTCCTCGCTGCGGATCCTCGGCTCCGTCGGTGAGCCGATCAACCCCGAGGCCTACGTCTGGTACCGCCACGTCATCGGCGGCGACCGCACGCCGGTCGTCGACACCTGGTGGCAGACCGAGACCGGCGCGGTGATGATCTCCCCCCTGCCCGGCGTCACCTCCGGCAAGCCCGGCTCCGCGATGACCCCCATCCCCGGCATCGGGGCCGACGTCGTCGACGACGACGGCAACCCGGTGCCCAACGGCTCGGGCGGCTACCTCGTCGTCACCTCGCCGTGGCCCTCGATGCTGCGCACCCTGTGGGGCGACGACGACCGCTACGTCGACACCTACTGGTCGCGGTTCAAGCAGCAGGGCTACTACTTCGCCGGCGACGGCGCCAAGAAGGACGAGGACGGCGACATCTGGGTCCTGGGCCGCGTCGACGACGTCATGAACGTCTCGGGCCACCGCCTCTCGACCACCGAGATCGAGTCCGCCCTGGTCTCGCACCCCAAGGTCGCCGAGTCCGCCGTGGTCGGCGCCTCCGACCCCGACACCGGGCAGGCCGTGGTCGCCTACGTCATCCTGCGCGACGAGGCCGGCGACGGCGGCCCCGACATCATCAAGGAGCTCTCCGACCACGTCCGCAGCCAGATCGGGCCGATCGCCAAGCCGCGCCAGATCATGATCGTCCCCGAGCTGCCCAAGACCCGCTCGGGCAAGATCATGCGCCGGCTGCTGCGCGACGTCGCCGAGGGCCGCGCCGTCGGGGACACGCAGACGCTTGCGGACGCCTCGATCATGGACCTCATCTCGGCCGGTCAGGCCACGTCGACGGAGGACTGACCCACCCCATGCCGAGCTGGCAGCCCGATTGGTCGGCGGTCCCCGCACCGCTGGCCGACTTCTGGACCGAGTACCACCTCTGCACGCTGAGCACCCTCGACCGGGACGGCGCCCCGCACGCCGTCCCGGTCGGGGCCACGCTCGACGTCGAGCAGCAGTGCGCCTGGGTGATCACCCGGCGCGGCTCGCAGAAGGTGCGCAACCTCCTGCGCGACCCCCGGCTGAGCATCACCCAGGTCGACCGCGGCCGGTGGGCCTCGATCGTCGGCACCGGCGAGGTGCTCGAGGACGACGAGTCGGTCGCCCGGGCCTGCGCGATGTACGCCGCCCGGTACCGCCCGCCGACGCCCAACCCGGAGCGGGTCGCCGTCCGGGTCGCGGTGGCCCGGATCCGCGGCTCGGCCCAGGTGCTGGCCTCGGAGTGAGCCGTTGACAGGAGCGCCTCGGCGGGCGCATTCTCCTAACCATGGTAGGCAATCCGACGCGCAATAGGATTGTCGAACGACGTGCGGCGACCCGCCGGGAGATCCTCGACGCGGCGTGGGCACAGGCGCGCGAGGTCGGCATCGCCAGCATCACGCTGCGCGACATCGCCCGCAGCGTGGGCATGCAGCCACCCTCGCTCTACTCGCACTTCGACTCCAAGAACGCCGTCTACGACGCCATGTACGGCGAGGCGTGGGCCGGCTACGAGGCCCACGCCGCCACCGCGCTGGCGCCCCTGCCGGACCGTCCGCGCGCGGCGGTGCAGCGGATCGGCCGGGTGTTCTTCGACTTCGCGGCGGCCGACCTGGCCCGCCACCAGCTGATGAACCAGCGCACGATCCCCGGGTTCGAGCCCTCGCCGGAGACCTACGCGATCGCGGTCCGGGTGCTCGACCGGGCGATCGAGGTGCTGGCCACGCTCGGCGTCACCGAGCGGGCCGACATCGACATCTGGCTGGCGCTCGTCGGCGGGCTCGTCGACCAGCAGCACGCCAACGACCCGGGTGGTGACCGCTACGCGCGGCTGCTCGAACGGGCCATCGACATGTGGGCGGACGCCGTCGGCGTACCGGCCTGAGGCAGCACCTGTCCGGAACGAGCACCACCATGACCACCTCGACCACCACCGGCGCGGTGCGCCGGTCCGCGCTGGACCGGCGCACCGCGATGACCCTCGCCGCGGAGGAGTACCGCCGCTTCGCGGCCGCGCTCGAGCGGCTCGACGCGGCCGACTGGGAGCGGCCCACCGACTGCCCGGCCTGGGACGTGCGCCAGGTCGCCGCCCATGTCGTCGGCATGGAGGCGATGGCCGCCGGGATCCGCGAGGGGGCCCGCCAGCGGCGGGTCGCCACCGCGGACGCCGCGGCGAGCGGCGTCGCCTTCATCGACGCGCTCACCGACCTCCAGGTCCGCGAGCGCGCCGGCCACGACCCGGCCCGGCTGGCCGCCGAGGCGCGCGCCCTCGCCCCGCGGGCCGCGCGCGGGCGGCGGCTGACCCCCTTCGTCGTCCGCAGGATGCGGATGCCCGTGCCCCAGGTGGTCGGCGGGGTCGCCGAGGTCTGGACGCTCGGCTACCTGGTCGACGTGATCCTGACCCGGGACACGTGGATGCACCGGGTCGACATCGCCACCGCGACCGGTACGCCGCTCGATCCGACCGCCGGCCACGACGGCCGGATCGTCGCCGACGTCGTCGCCGAGTGGGCCGGGCGGCACCGGACGCCGTACCGGCTGACGCTGACCGGGCCGGCCGGCGGCACCTGGCACGCCGGCACCGACGGACCCGAGGTCGAGCTCGACGCCGTTCAGTTCTGCCGGGTGCTCTCGGGCCGGGGCTCCGGTGCGGGGCTGCTCGCGACCGCGGTGCCCTTCTGACGCGAGGCGAGCAGCAGCAACCCGACACCGACGGCGGCCGCGACCACCGACGCGACCAGGATGCCGACCTTGGCGTCGTCGGTCAGCACCGGCGAGTCGGGGAACGACAGACCGGCGATGAAGAGCGACACGGTGAAGCCGATGCCGGCGACCGCGCCGACGCCGACGACCTGCGCCCAGCTGGTGCCCTCGGGCATCCGGGCGATGCCGACCTTGACGGCGACGAAGCAGGCGAGCGCGATGCCGATGGGCTTGCCGAGGACCAGGCCGGCACCGATGCCGAGGCCGACGGTCGAGGTGAGGGCGTCACCCAGGACGCCGCCGCCGAGCGCGACGCCGGCGTTGGCGAGCGCGAACACCGGCAGGACGACGTACGACGAGAGCGGGTGCAGGCGCGTCTGGAGGCGCTCGACCATCGGCACGGACTCACCGATGAGGAAGCGCAGCCGGCGCAGCTCGTCGGCGTCCAGCTCGTTGTCGCGCAGGCCCTCGACGGCGTAGTCGGTCGCGACCTCGGGTCGCAGCAGGGCGCCGGCGGGGGTGAGCAGGCCGATGGCGACGCCGGCCAACGTCGCGTGGACGCCGGACTCGAGCAGCGCGAACCACGCGGCGATGCCGATCACGACGTACACGGGGACGGCCCACACGCGCAGCGCGCGCAGCACCGCCATCAGCGCGATCAGGGCGACGGCGACGGCGAGCCAGGTGAAGGAGAGGTCGGCCGTGTAGAACACGGCGATCACCACGATGGCGCCGATGTCGTCGACGATCGCGAGGGTGAGCAGGAACAGGCGCGCGGCCGACGGGATGCGGCGTCCGAGCAGGCCCAGGACGCCGACCGCGAAGGCGATGTCGGTGGCCATCGGGATGCCCCACCCGGCGCCCGTCTCGGGACCGCCGGCGATCGCGACGTAGATCAGCGCGGGCACGGCCATGCCCCCCACGGCCGCGACGATCGGCAGCGCGGCCGTGCGCGGGTCGCGGAGGTCGCCGTGGACCATCTCGTGCTTGATCTCGAGGCCGACGACGAAGAAGAAGATGGTCATCAGGCCGTCGTTGACCCAGTGCTGGAGCGACTCCTCGATCCGCCAGCTGCCGATCTCGAGCGCGATGGGGGTGTGCCAGAAGTGGTCGTAGCCCTCGGCCCAGCCGTGGAACGGCAGGTTCACCCACAGCAGCGCGGCGATGGTGGCCAGGAGCAGCAGCACCGAGCCCGCGGACTCGATGCGCAGGAACTCGCGCACGGGGCGGCCGACGTACTTGGCCAGCGGCTTGTCGCTCGCCGTCCAGACCGGCCCTTGGCGCCAGAGGTCGTCGGAGGGGGGCGGAGATGCGGGCACGAGTGGCTCCTGGCGTCAGGTGGGTAGGGGCGTACACATGCCGACCAGACTTCCCGGCTCACCTGTGCTCGACCCTACCGCTATCGGTAAGGTCGGCCGCATGGCCATCGAACCGCTCCGCGAAGAGCCGACCATCGGGCGCCTCATCAAGGACGCGCAGACCGACTTCTCCACGATCATGCGCAAGGAGATCCAGCTCGCCAAGGCGGAGCTGAAGGTCAGCGTGACGGCCGGCGGCGTCGGCCTGGGCCTGGTCGCGGCCGCGGGCTTCCTGCTGGTGCTCGCGGTGATCATGCTCTCGGTGGCGATCGCCTACTTCATCCACTGGAACGGCCACGGGCTGAGCCTGCACTGGGCCTTCCTCATCGTCTTCGGCTTCTACGTGCTGCTCGCGGCGCTGCTGGTGTTCCTCGCGGTGCGCAGCTTCAAGAAGGTCAAGGCACCCGAGCGCGCCATCGAGCAGGGCCGCGAGATCCCGCGCGCCCTCAAGGGCCAGGCCTGACGCGAGGAGTGTGAGGAGGGCCGATGGCACGGCAGCCGGTCGTCGCCGGCAGAGCCGAACAGCTGCTCGGCTCGGCCGTGGTGGCGACGGCGCCCGTGGCCGGCGGCGACATCTCGACCGCCGTCAAGCTCCGGCTCTCCAACGGCCGGACCGCCTTCCTCAAGACGCTGACCCACGCCCCGCCGCGCTTCTTCGCGGCCGAGGCCGCCGGCCTGCGCTGGCTCGCCGACGGCGCCGCTGACGGCGGCGTCGCCACGCCCGAGGTCCTCGCCGTCGACGACGACTGCCTGATCCTCGAGTGGGTCGAGGCCGGCCGCCCCCACACCGAGTCCGCGAGCCGCTTCGGCCGCGCCCTCGCCGCCACCCACGCCCGCGGTGCCGACGGCTTCGGCGCCCCCGACGACGGCTACATCGGCCGGCTCCCCCTCCCCAACCGCGCGCTGCCCACCTGGGCCGAGTTCTACGCCGAGCGCCGGATCGCGCCCTACCTCAAGGTGCTGCGCGACAAGGGGATCGTGTCGGCCGACCACGCCGGGACCATCGAGGCGGCGGTCGCGCGCGGTGCGTCCGTCGTCCCGGACGAGGCGCCGGCCCGCCTGCACGGCGACCTCTGGAACGGCAACGTCATCTGGACCAACGACGACCGCGCCGTCGTCGTCGACCCGGCGGCGTACGGCGGCCACCGCGAGGTCGACCTCGCCATGCTCGCCCTCTTCGGTCTCCCCCAGCTCCCCCAGGTGATGGCGGCGTACGACGAGGCGGCCCCACTCGCCGACGGCTGGGAGGACCGGCTCGGCTTCCACCAGCTCTTCCCCCTCCTCGTGCACGCCTGCCTGTTCGGGGGCCAGTACGGCGCCCGCGCCGCCCAGGTCGCCCAGCGCTACCTCTGACCCCTCCGCGAAGTGCGCGGGTTGCGGGTCCGAGGTGCGCGGGTTGCGGGCATCTCGGACCCGCAACCCACGCACTTCGGACCCGCAACCGGCGCACTTCGCGCACCTCTCAGCCCGCACTCAGGGGGTTGGGCCATGATGGGGGCGTGTCCACCCGCTCCGCCGTGCCCCACCGCGTCCTCGTCGTCGACGACGACCGCGCCGTGCGCGAGTCGCTGCGGCGCTCCCTCGCCTTCAACGGGTACGACGTGCACCTGGCCGGCGACGGGGCGGAGGCGCTGGCCGGGATCGGGGCGGTGGCGCCCGACGTGGTCGTGATGGACGTGATGATGCCCAAGCTCGACGGGCTCGAGACGACGCGGGCGCTGCGGGCGGCGGGCAACGACATCCCGATCCTGGTGCTGACCGCGCGCGATGCCGTGGGCGACCGGGTCGAGGGGCTCGACGCGGGGGCCGACGACTACCTGACCAAGCCGTTCGCGCTCGAGGAGCTGCTGGCCCGGCTGCGGGCGCTGCTGCGGCGGGTGGCGCCGATCGAGGACGGCGCCGAGGAGGAGGTCCTCTCCTTCGCCGACCTCACCATGAACGTGACCACCCGCGAGGTTCGCCGCGGCAGCCGGCTGATCGAGCTGACCCGGACCGAGTTCACGCTGCTCGAGATGTTCCTGCGCCGGCCCCGGCGGGTGCTCGACCGCAGCTTCATCCTCGAGGAGGTGTGGGGCTACGACTTCCCCACCACCGCCAACTCCCTCGAGGTCTACGTCGGCTACCTGCGGCGCAAGACCGAGGCCGAGGGCGAGCCCCGGCTGATCCACACCGTCCGCGGCATCGGGTACGTCCTGCGCGCGACCGAGTCATGACCGGCTGGGGTCTCGCGGTCGGCCCCGGCGTCGACGGCCGCTGGCACTACCGCCGCTCGCTCGCGAGCCGGGTGATCTGGCTGACCACCATTGCCGTCGCGATGTCGGTGGCGCTGGTCGCGGTCGGCGCCTACATCACCGCGCGGGTGCAGATGCAGCAGGCGCTGGACGACGCGCTGGTCTCGCGGGCCCAGAACGCGGCGAAGTCCGACACCCTGCTCAACGCGGGCGCGGCCGGGGTCCCGCCCTGGGCGCTGGGCGCCGGCGACGTCCGGATCGCGTTCCTCTATTTCGAGGGCACGCGGGTGATCCTCGACCGCGGCCCGGACATCCAGTTCGGCGAGGCGGAGCTGGCGGTCGCGCAGGGCAAGCGGTCCGAGAGCCTGCGCACCATCATCATCGGCGGTGCGCGCTACCGGATGGTCGCGGTGCCGGTCCAGAGCAAGTCCGGCCTCGCGCTGGTCATCGCCCAGCCGCTGGCCGACCAGGACCGCACGCTCGCCCGGCTCGGCTGGGTGACGCTCGCGTTCGGCATCCTCGGCGTGCTCGCCGCCGGCCTGGGCGGCTGGGCGGTCGCGAGCAACGGCCTGCGCCCGGTCCGCCGGCTCAGCGCCTCGGTCGAGGAGATCGCCCGCACCGAGGACTTCACCCCCCTCCGGGTCGAGGGGGACGACGAGGTGGCCCGCCTGTCGACCGCGTTCAACCACCTGCTCATCGCGCTCGACGCCAGCCGGACCCGGCAGCGCCAGCTGGTCGCCGACGCGAGCCACGAGCTCCGCACGCCGCTGACCGCGCTGCGCACCAACATCGACCTGCTCGCCATGACCGCGCGCCAGGACGGCGGCTTCGAGGGCCTGCCCCCCGAGGCGCGCGACGAGCTGCTCGACGACGTGCGCGCCCAGATCGAGGAGCTCACCACGCTCATCGGCGACCTCACCGAGCTCGCCCGCGACGAGCCGATCCCGGTCCAGGTCGAGGCGGTCGACCTCGCCGACGTCGTCGACCACGCCGTGCAGCGCGTGCGCCGGCGCGCGCCCGGGATCACCTTCGAGGTCTTCACCCGCCCCTGGTGGGTGATCGGCGAGGACGCCGAGCTCGAGCGGGCGGTCACCAACCTGCTCGACAACGCCGCCAAGTGGAGTCCCGACGGCGGCCAGGTCGACGTCCGTCTCAGCGACGGCGTGCTCACCGTCGACGACCAGGGCCCCGGCATCGCCGAGAACGACAGGTCGAGCATCTTCGACCGCTTCTGGCGATCCCCCGATGCCCGGACGATGCCCGGCTCGGGCCTGGGCCTGGCGATCGTGCGCCAGGTCGCCGAGCGCCACTCCGGATCGGTCCACGCCACCGCCAACGCCAGTGGCGGAGCACGCCTCGTGCTCCGCATCCCCGGACGGGAGAAGAACCCCCATGTCACGACGTAGCGCCGTCCCCCTCCAGGTCGCCGGGATCGCCGTGCTCGGCGTCCTCCTCGCCGCCTGCGGCGGCGAGAAGGTCGGTCCCAAGCCGGACCTGCCGACCACCAAGACCGCCCTGTGGAACCCGTGCGACGGGCTCGACGTGGCCTTCGTGAAGCAGCAGTACGGCGTCGCGAGCACCAAGCACGCGGGCAGCCCGGAGAAGCCGGAGTGCCGGTTCACGCCGGAGGACGAGAAGTCCGGCGATCCCGTCGTGACCGCCAACTACATCCTCTTCCCCGGCACGCTCGACGACGCCTGGCAGACGATGGGCCAGCGCGACGACGCCGACGTCCGCCGTCCGAGGATCGCCGACGCCGACGACGCCCGGATCGTCGTCAACGCCACGAAGAAGCAGCTCTACGTCACGGGCTTCGTGCAGAACGGCGTCCTCATCCAGCAGGTCGACGTCGTCGACCCGAAGCCGTACGACGAGGCGCGCATCGTGCGGGCCGTCGAGCAGACCCTCACGGTGCTCTCGCGCGCGGCCGACCAGATGGACGCCGGCAGGTCCCCGGGGCCGAGCCCGTCCGCGAGCTAGCTGGCGCCGCCCCCGATGAGTCCGCCGGCGCCGCGGGGTCGGTACCGGCATGGACACCCTCAACCTCGCGGAGCGCTACTCCGCGCCGCCGATCGACTGGGCCGAGGTCACCGGCCTGGTGGACGCCGGCTACGCCCAGGCCACCGAGGACGCCGGCCCCGGCCGGCACACCTGCTGGCTGACCAGCCTCAACGCCGACGGCAGCCCGCACACCAACGCGGTCGGCGGGCTGTGGCGCGACGGCTCGTTCTGGTTCGTCACCGGGCTGACCACGCGGCGCGGCCGCAACCTGCGCCGTGACCCCCGCTGCAACCTCGCCCTGAGCCTGCGCGAGCTCGACCTGGTCATCGAGGGCCGGGCCGACCTGGTCACCGACCCCGAGCAGCTCGCCGCGCTCATCCCGCTGTGGAACGCCGAGGGGTGGCCGTGCGAGCTCGATGCCGCGGCCGAGCCCGGTCCCGCGCTCACCGCGCCGTTCAGCGCGCAGTCGGCCGGCGGCCCGCCGTGGCACGTGTTCCGGCTCGTCGCGGCGTCGGCCCACGCCGTCCAGACGGTCGAGCCGCACGGCGCGACCCGATGGCGCTTCTAGGGGGAAGGGCTAGGGGTTGATCGCCTGCAGCAGGCGGGCAGCCTTCCACTCCGTCTCGGCGTGCTCCTCGTCGACGTCGCTGGCGACGGTGATCCCGCCGCCGGTGCCGAGCACGTACTCGTCGCAGCCGCCGGTGGTCACCAGCGACCGGATGATCACGCCGAGGTCGGCCCGGCCGTCGCCGGAGATCCAGCCGAAGGCGCCGGCGTAGGCCCCGCGCGGCGACGACTCGACCTCCTCGATGATCTCCATCGTGCGCAGCTTGGGCGCACCGGTCATGGAGCCGGCCGGGAAGAGCGCGCGCAGCGCGCCCACCGTCGTGACGTCGCCGCGCAGACGCCCACGGACCGTCGAGACGAGCTGGTGCACCGAGGCGTAGGACTCCACCTCCATCAGCGCCGGCACCTCGACCGTCCCGACGTCGCAGACGGTCGCGAGGTCGTTGCGGAGCAGGTCGACGATCATCAGGTTCTCGGCGCGGAACTTCGGGTCGCTGGCGAGCCGCTCGCGGGCCTCGGCGTCGTCGGCGGGGGTGGCGCCGCGCTGGGTCGTCCCCTTGATCGGCTTCGTCTCGAGCGTGCGGTCCTCGGTGACGAGGGCGTAGCGCTCGGGCGACGAGCTGAGCAGCCAGCCCCGGGCGCCGTCGACGTCGTGCTGCAGGAAGCCGGCGTACGGCGCCGGGTTGAGCGCGCGGAGCCGAAGGTACGCCGCCGCGGGGCTGAGCGGGCTGCTCGCGCGGGTGCGGTAGGTCAGGTTGACCTCGTAGGAGTTGCCGGCGTGGAGGTGCTCCTGGACGGTCGCGAACGCCGCGGCGTAGGCGGGCGGCGTCGGCACCGGGTCGGCGCCGGTCACGCCCAGGCTGGTCGCGGGGGCGGCGACCGGGTGCTCGTACTCGCGCAGGTGCGAGGGGCGCAGCCAGACGGCGTCCGGCAGGTCCGGGTCGGGCGCGGCGGGGAGGTCGGCACGCGCGGCGTACCCGAAGTAGCCGAACCACTGGTCGGCCGGGCTGCCCGCCGCGAGCTCGCCCTCGAGGACGGCGAACGGGTCGTCGCCGACGACCTCGGAGCGGCCGCCGGCGTGCCGGGTGACCTCGCGGCGCGCGGCGTCGTAGGTGAGCGAGACGTCGTCGTCCTCGAGCCAGCCGAGGATGGAGCGGCGCCGCGACCAGTCCCGGGCGCCCCCGCCGTCGAGCCAGACGCAGCGCGCGTGGCGGGCCTGGATCCGGGCGAACGCCTCGGCCGGGTCGCCCTGGGTCACCATCGGCGGAGGAAGTTCGCGACCAGGCGAGCGCCGTGCTCGGTGAGCACCGACTCGGGGTGGAACTGGACGCCCATGATCGGCAGCGTCACGTGTTCGACGCCCATGGTCAACCCACTGCGCTCGTCGACAGCGGTGACCCGCAGGCTGTCGGGCAGCTCGACGGCCGCGAGCGAGTGGTACCGGATCGCCTCGAACGGCGCCGGCACGCCCGCGAAGAGCCCGGTGCCGTCGTGCCGCACGCGCGCGCTGACGCCGTGCCCGGGCGCGACGCGCGCCACCCGGCCGCCGTACGCCGTGACGATGCCCTGCATCCCCAGGCAGACCCCCAGCACCGGCCGGGTCGCCGCCTGCAGCACCGCCCGGCCGACCGCGAAGTCGCGCTCGACGTCGGGGTGCCCGGGGCCGGGCGACAGGACCACGTACGCATGGCTCAGGACGTCGGCGGCGGCCACCTCGTCGTGCTGGACCACCGTCGGCAGCACGCCGGTGACGCCCGCGACCAGGTGCACCAGGTTCCACGTGTAGGAGTCGTGGTGGTCGACGACCACGACGTCCGGCGCGGTCACAGCGCGACCGCGAGCTCGTGCCGCCGCAGGGCGGCCACCACGCCGGGCGCCGGCGCGACGTGCACCTCGGGCAGGTCGGCCTCGCCGGCGGCGGGGTCGACCGGCCACGCCAGCCGCTCGCCGTCGAGCGAGAACTCGGCCGCGACGCCCGGCTTGTTGCCGCGCGGGTCCTGGCGGTGCCACGCCCCGTCGAGGTGGACGGCGACCAGTCCGTGCAGCACGTGACCGTCACCGTCGCCCAGCCGCTGGTAGCAGAGGCCGGTCGGCACGCCGCCCGCGCGGAGCACCGCCGCGAGCAGGTGCGCCTTCGCGTAGCACCAGCCTGCGCCGTCGGCGAGCACCTCGGTCGCGGAGACGGCGAACCGCGGGTCGCCCGCGTCGCCGGCGTGGGCGATCTCGTCGCGCACCCAGTCGAACGCCGCGCGGGCGAAGGCGACCGGGTCGCCGGCCTGGTTCGCACCCAGCCGCGCCGCGAGCGCGACGACGGCCGGAGCGGACGTCTCGACGACCTCGTCGGCTCCCAGGTACGCCGCCGGCGGACCGGCGATCAGCTCCACGTCAGCCGTCCGGGCCTAGAGCAGGACGCCCGACACCAGGTCGTGCACGATGTCGAAGCCCCGCTCGGTCAGGATCGACTCGGCGTGGAACTGCACGCCCCGGTAGTGCGGGCCGGCGAGCGCGTTGACGTCGCCGGTCGCGGCGTCGGCGTCGACCGACACCCCTGCCGGCAGCGCGTCGCCGGGCGCGACCCGGCCCACGAAGGTGTTGTAGAAGCCGACCTTCTCGGGCCGCCCGCCGAGCAGCACCGAGGCCTGGGTGCCCTGGAAGACGATGTCCTTGTAGGCGAGCGGGATGCCGAGCTGGTGGCACAGCGCCTGGTGGCCGAGGCAGACCGCGACGAACGGCTTCTCGTGGTCCAGCAGCCAGGCGACGGCGGCGCGCAGCTGGGCCATCTTGGGGTCGCTGTCGTCGCGGGGGTCGCCGGGTCCGGGTCCGACGATGACGAGGTCGTAGCCGTCGAGGACGCCGTCGGCGTAGTCCTCGTGCCGGACGACGGCGCTCGTCATGCCCATCCGGGCGAGCATGTGGCGCAGCATGTTCACGAAGTCGTCCTCGCCGTCGAGGATCACGGCGCTCTTGCCGGCCAGCCGTGGGTCGGACGGCGTCCCGGCCTGGTCGGCGAGCCAGAAGCCGGAGAGCCGGTTGTTGCGGCCGTTGAGGGCGATGAGCACCTCTTCGTCGGCGACCAGCGTGGTGACGTCGGTGGTCGGGACGGGCGCTGCCGGCACGAGGCCGAAGGCGCTCAGGATGCCGCCGGCCTTGGCGTGCGTCTCGGCCACCTCGTAGGCGGGGTCGGAGTCGCGGACCAGGGTGGCGCCGGCGCTGACCTTGAGCCGGCCGTCGAGGTCGACGTCAGCCGTGCGGATCACGATGGGGCTGTCGACGACGGGCGCGCCGTCGGCGTCGCGGCCGAAGAGCGCGAGCGCGGAGGCGTAGTAGCCGCGGCCCTCGGGCTCGTACTTCTTGATCAGGCGGCACGCGTTCTCGACCGGCGAGCCGGTGACGGTGGCGGCGTACATCGTGTCGCGCAGCACCTCGCGGACGTCGCGCGTGGTGCGCCCCGCGAGGAGGTACTCGGTGTGGATGAGGTGGGTCATCGGCTTGAGGAAGGGGCCGAGCACCTGGCCGCCCTCGGTGCAGATGTCGCACATCATCTTGAGCTCTTCGTCGACGACCATGAAGAGCTCGTAGATCTCCTTCTCGTCCTCGAGGAACTCGCGCAGCCGGGTCTCGGTGCTGCGCGTGTCGCCCTCGGGCGGCCGGAGCCGGAAGGTGCCGGAGATCGGGTTCATCCGGACGTCGCCCCCGTGCACGGACACGTGCCGCTCGGGGCTGGCGCCGATCAGGAAGCGGTCGCCGGTGAAGAAGACGTAGGTCCAGTACGCGCCGCGCTCGCGCTCGAGCAGCCGGCGGTAGACGGCGAGCGCGACCTCGGCGCTCCAGTCGGCGACGAGCGCCCGGTAGGTGCGGCCGATCACGAGGTTGGCACCCTCGCCCTGGCCGATCTCCTCGTCGATGATCGACCCGACGATCTTGGCGTACGCCTCGTCGTCGGTGTCGAAGCCACCGCGGTCGTCGAACTCGACGGGCACCTCGTCGATCGCCGCGACGACGTCGGCGACGCTGAACTCGTGCTCCTCGGTGACGTCGACGACGACGAGCGGCGTCCCGTCGTCGTGGGCCTCGAAGCCGCGCTCGCTCACCTGCCGGAAGGGGACGGCGACCAGCCGGTCGCAGGTGCGCCCCGGCGCGGGGACTCCGTCCTCGAGCGGGATGTCGAGGATCGACTCGACGACGCTGCGGGTGCCGCCGAGGACGCCGACGGTGTCGCGGTCGCCCGCCCGGGTGGAGCGCCGGATGATCGCCCAGGCCTCGTGCCCCCGGACGGCCGCGATGGCTTCCCGGGCGGTGCGGGGCGTGCTGGGCTGATCAGACATGGGTCGATTCTAGGGAGTGCAGGGATTTGGCCGCGCCGCCGTCCGGAACGCATCCTCGTGGGGTGCCCCGGACGTCGCCCACCGGTCTGAACCGGTCCCGCGTCGAGCCGCTGCACGTCGCGGGGATCGACGCCTGGTCGAGCCTGTGCAGCACGGCCTACGTCCCGCTGGCGACCGTGGCCGCGCCCGACTTCCGCGGCTCGATGCACGAGACCAGGGTCGGCGACGCCAGCGTCAGCCAGGTCGGCTCGACGGCGGCGACGATCCAGCGGGGGCGCCCCCGGGTGCGCACCGACCCGCGCGAGGCGCTGATCCTGTCGATCTTCCTCACCGGCGGCGGCACCGTCCTGCAGGGCACCCGGCCGGTGGGCGTCACCGCCGGCACGGGCTACCTGCTCGAGAGCGACCGGCCCTACAGCGTCCGCTTCGACCAGCCGTACGACATGCTCGCGCTGCGGCTCCCCACCGAGCACACCGGCCTCGACCACCGCGCCCTCGCCGACCTCACGGGGCGTCCGATCGGGCCGGCGGTGCCCGAGCTGGGCGTGCTGCGCGGGCACCTCGCGCAGCTGGTCGACGCGCCGCCCGCCGACGACGCGGTCGCGACCGAGCACGCCGTGCTGGCCGAGCTCCTCGGTGCGCTCGCCCACCGGCTGCGCCACCCCGAGCGCCCGCTGGCCCGCCTCAGCAACGACGCGCTGGTCGTCCACGCGCAGTGGTACCTGCTGCGCCACCACGCCGACGCCTCCTTCGGCGTCGACGACGTCGCCCGGGCGTACGGCGTCTCGCGGCGCCACCTCGAGATCGTGTTCACGCGCCGCGGCGCCGGTCCGGGCGCCCACCTGCGCACGCTGCGGCTGCGCCGGGCCAGCCAGCTCCTCGCCGCCGACCGCGACCTCACGGTCGCCGCGGCCGCGCGCCAGGCCGGCTTCGGCGAGGTCAACACGTTCATCCGCGCCTTCCGGCGGCAGTGGGAAACCACGCCCGACGACTGGCGGCGCAGCCGGCCCGACGTCGTCGTCCCGCTCCGCCCGCCGGCCGACCGGCTGCTCACCGACCTCAGCCGGCTCACCTGGACCCGCGCGTCGTAGCGACGCGCGCTCACACCCCGAGCGCGACGAAGGCCGCGGCCGTGCCGGCGGCCACCGCGTCGCCCGCCGTACGTCGGCGCACCTCGAGCAGCGCAGCGGCGGGGTCGCTCCCGGCGGCCAGCGCCGCGTGCAGCCCGACCATGAGGTCGGCGGTGGCGGCGTCGTTGACCTCGCCCACGCTGCAGACCAGCCCCGCCGTGCCGAGGGAGAAGAGCGCGGCGGCGAGGCCGAGCAGCTCGCCGGCGCCCACCGGCGCGAGGACGCCGGACTCGCACGCCGACAGCACCACCCGGTACGGCGCCCGCCGGACCCGCTCGAGGTCGTGCACGGTGAGCGGCCCGTCCGCCAGGTCGAGCGCGGAGAACAGCGGGCTGTCGGCCCGGAACCGGCCGTGCGTGGCGAGGTGCCCGAGCCCGGCGCCGTCGAGGTGGCCGAGCACGGCGTCGACCGTGGCCCGCGGTCCGTCGAGGAGCACGGCCCCGGGGTGCCGGCCGGCGAGCACCGGGACCTCGGCCCCTCCCGAGGCCAGGTCGGGGCCGGCGACGAGCACCGTGCCGGTGCCCGGGACGGCAGCCCGGGCGCGCAGCCACTGGGCCGCCGACGGCACCACCGCGAACGGGCGCGCGCCCAGCGCCGGCAGCAGCGACCAGGCGAGCCCGTGCAGCCGCGCGGTCGGGGCGAGCACGACCGGGGCGTCGGGCAGCAGCCGCACCGCGTCGCCCAGCACCGCCTCCTCCAGGCGGCGGCCCAGGGCGGCGGGGTCGGCCGGACGCCCGCGGGCCGCGCGGCGCAGCAGCATCCCGGCCGGGCCGAGGAGCGCGGGGAGCTCGGCGACCGGGCCGGCGACGCGGCGCCGGACCCTCCCGCGGTGGGCGACGAGGACGTGGAGCACCCCGTCGACGTCGACCAGCTCGACCAGGCAGGTGTCGTCCGCGGCGGCGAGCACCTCGTCGACGTCGACGCTGCGGTGACGCTCTCCGGCGGCAGCCCGCAGGTGGCTCGCGGCCCGGACGGCGCGCTCCAGCCGGCGCCGCTCGCGCTCCAGGTCGTCGACGGATGCGCCCTCGCGCCGCGCCTCGGCCAGCCGGCGGCCGTTGTCACGCAGCGCGGCCAGGGCCTCCGACGTGCTCCCGGCGTCCGACGTCGCGGGCGGCTGGGCCAGCGCGGTGGCGCGGGTCCGCTCGCTCCAGCGGAGCAGGCTGCGGGGGTCGCGCGCCGCGTGCCGCAGCGCGAGCGTGGTGAGCTCGCGGCCGTGCGTGGTCGCCAGCGCGCGCAGCTCGGACGAGCCGATCAGGCGCCGGTGCTCGTCGAGCGCATCGAGGCCGGCCGCGGCCGCCCGCAGCACACCGCCGCGGTCGCCGCGCTCCTCGCGGTCGAGCGCCCGGGCCTGCCAGGCGCCCGCGCGGACGAGCGCGTTCGGGTGCCGGCGGTACGACGCCGCCCGATCCCACGCCTCCTGCCGCTCACCGTCGCGGCTCAACCGGCCGGCGAGCGTGAGCGCGAGCGGAGCCTCGTCGGCCCGCTCGGCATCGAGCGCGTCGGCGACCGCGCGGGCCTCGGCCCGGCCGCCGCGGACCTGCAGCGCGACCAGCCGGGCCCGCAGCGCGAACCACGCGCGCCCCTGCCGGGTGAAGCTGGCCCTCGCCGCCCGGGCCTGGTCCAGCGCCTCGCCGGGCTCGCCGGCGGCCAGGAGCGCCTCGGCCAGCGCGAGCCGGAACTGGGCGTCCTCGTGCGGCGCCAGCGTCGTGGCGGCGCCGAAGTCGCGCAGCAGGCGCGCCGCCTCGGCCGGCAGCCCCGCCCGGCGGTAGGCCGCGGCGTGCAGCGCGACCGCCTCGAAGCGGGACGGCCGGCCGGCGGCACGGTGGGCCGCGAGCACCTCGCCGTAGAGCCGCAGGCAGGCTGCCAGGTCGCCGCGGGCACCCGCGATCTCGGCCAGGTTCTCGAGCGCGGTCAGCCGCTCCCGGGCCGCGCCCTGCGCCGCCAGCGCCCGCTCCCCGGCGACGACCTCCCGCTCGGCGAGGTCGACCTGGCCGAGCGCGAGGTGGACGTGGCCGAGCCAGATCCGGGCCCGCGCCTCCCACAGGGGCAGCCCGGCGGCACCGGCACCGTCGCGCGCGGCCCGCAGCACCGGCAGCGCCTCGGCGAACCGGCCGAGCACGGCGAGCGTGCCGCCGTACCGGAGCAGGACCTGGGCGCCCAGCGCGCCCTGCGCCCCGGCGGAGGCCCGCTCCAGCTCGGCGAGCCCGGACGCCGTCCGGCCGGCGAACACCAGCGTCGCCCCGTACGTCGCCCGCACGTCGCGCTCCCGGTCGGCGTCACCGCTCCGGCGGGCGTCAGCGAGCGCGGCGCGCAGGGCGGCGAGCGCCTCGGGCATCCGGCCCCGGTCGCGGTGCACGATGCCCAGCGCGTGGTGGGCGAAGGACCGGGCGCGCGGGTCGGTCTCGCCCGCGAGCACCGCCTCGGCGCCGCGCACGGCCGCGTCGGCGTCCTCGTTCGCGAGCCCGAGCAGCTCCTCCATCGACGTCCCCGCGTTCTCGACCGGCCGCCGGTCGCCCTCCTTGTCGGGCCCGTGGAGCCGGCACTACGGTAGCGCCGCCGGGGTCCGAGCCACCGGCTCCACGCACCAGGAGCGGCCATGAGCGATTTCGTCCGTCCTCGCCACGACGCCGAGCGGCTGCGCATCCAGGTGGGCGTGATCCGCAAGGCGATGCGGCACCGGATCGGCGCCGGTCCCGCGAAGGGCTCGGTGCCACCCCGCGACGACGGCGAGGTGCACTACCTCTTCCGGGCCGGGCACGCCCTCGTGCACGAGAAGGACACTCCGCGCCTGGAGCGGTTCTTCGCCGCGCGCGGCCGGGAGTTCCGCGGCGGCCTGCTCCGCAAGGAGACCCGGCTGCCCGGGCTCGCCCTCGTCGAGCTGCCCCGGCGCCTCGACGGCAAGGACGACGTCCTGGCCACCCTCGACGAGCTCGACCGCGAGCTCGGGCCGGGCCGGGTGACGCCCGACCACGTCGTCTACGTGACGCCCACCGGGACCATGTGCCCCGCCACCGAGCCGGTCGCCGGCAAGGACCTCCCCGACGCGGTCTTCCCGAAGCCCGAGGGCGACCCGTCGGTCGGCAAGGGCGTGCGGGTCGGCGTCGTCGACACCGGCCTGTGGGTGCCCGCGGTGACCAGCCCGGTCACCCCGTGGCTCGACGGCGTGGTCGCCGACCCGGCCGACCAGGAGGTCGTCGACCCCGCCCACATCCACCCCTACGCCGGCCACGGCACGTTCGTCGCCGGCGTGATCCGGTGCCTGGCGCCGGGCACCCGGATCGAGGTCGAGGGCGTGCTCACCCACGGCGGCGCCGTCTTCGAGTCCGAGATCGTGGCCCAGCTCGACGAGGCGCTGCGCGACGACGACCACCCCCAGCTGATCAGCATCTCGGCGGGCACCCACACCCGGCGCGACTTCGCGCTGCTCGCGTTCGAGATCCTCGCCGCCGCGCACGGGCTCGACGACGGCGAGGAGACGCTCGTCGTCGCCGCGGCCGGCAACGACGCCAGCAGCGACCGGTTCTGGCCGGCCGCCTTCCCCTGGGTGGTCGCGGTCGGCTCGGTCGACCCCGACGGCGCGGTCTCGGACTACTCCAACGTCGGCCCGTCCTGGGTCGACGTCTACGCGCGCGGGCGCGACCTCGTCAACGCCTTCCCGCAGGGCAGCTACACCTGCTACGAGCCGCCGCACCTGGGCGAGGTCCGTCACTTCGACGGGCTCGCCCGGTGGAGCGGGACGTCGTTCTCGACCCCCGTCGTCACCGGCCTGGTGGCGGCCCGGATGAGCGCCACCGGCGAGTCCGCGCGGACCGCCTGGGCCGCGGTGCGGGCCGCGGGGACGAGCTCGGTCGACCCGCGCGGCGGGCACATCACGACGGTGGGGCCGCTGACCTGACTAGAGGGTCACCCAGGGCGTGGTGAGCGCCCGGCCGTCGCGCTCGACGACCACCCGCACCGGGCCGGTCCCGACGCCCTCGATGCGGAAGAACCCGGACGCGTCGGCGCGCACGGCGACCGGCTCGGCGTCCGCCCGCTCGACGCGGACCACCGCACCGGGCACGCCGACCACCTCGCCGAGCAGCTCGCCGCCGGCGCCGTCGTGCTCCAGCTCGAGGGTGGTCCCGTCGTCCTCGAACGACAGCGTGCGCGGCCCGGCGCCGGCGCCCGACGAGCGGACCGCGGCGCCCGCCTCGAGCGCGGAGTCGTGCAGCAGCGCGGCCAGCTCGGCGTCGACCGAGCGCCAGCCGAGCGCGGCCCGCGCAGCCGCGCGGCGCCGCTCGGGGACGGCGGCGTCCTCGGCCAGCGCCCGGCCCAGCAGCTCGAGCAGCTGGTCGTCGCCCAGGGCGTCAGGCTCGCTCATCCGCGTCTCCCCACGAGGTCGGGTCCGAGCCCGCGCAGGGCGCGGGTCCGGCGAAGCTGGTCGAGGGCGCGGGCCCGGGTGGGCCCGATGCTGCCGATCGGCATGCCCAGCAGGCGGCTGATCTCGTCGTAGGCCACGGGCGGGTCGGCGAGCAGCAGCAGGAGCAGCGCGCGGCGCGCCTCGGGCAGCTCGGCCAGCGCCTCGCGCAGCAGCTGGGCGCGCTCGGCGTCGAGCAGGCCGGTGTCGGTGGTGTCCTCGGCGACGGCGTCGAGCCCGGCGTCGTCCTGCGGGTCGACGGGGCGCACCCGGCCGCGGGCGGCGAGCAGGCGCAGGCACTCGTGCCGGGTCGTGGTCCGGATCCAGCCCGGCAGGGCATCCGGCTCGCGCAGGTCGCCGAGGTGCTCGACCAGGCGCAGCCACACCGTCTGGCTGACGTCGTCACCGTCGGCCTCGGAGAGCCGGTGGCCGCGGATGATCGCGTCCACGAGCGGCGCGAAGCGGTCGACGATCGTGTCCCACGCATGCTGGTCTCCTTCCCGCGCCGCGGGGACGAGCATCGAGAGCGGACCGGTCACGGAGGCATCGTCCCGCACAACGGACCCGCGAGCCAGCAGGCGTGATACATCGAGATTCGGCGTATCACCGGGCCGCCCGGGCCGCTCCTCTCTGCACCGGAGCCGCGGCGACCCCCTCGCCCGGCCCGTCCCGGAAGGACCGGCCCCCCTATGACCTGGACCGAGACCCACGAACGCCTGCGCATCATCCGCGAGGTCGAGGCGATCGCCGCCGCCGACATGTCCGGTGCGGTGCCCTGGCGCACGGAGTGGCAGCGCCACTTCGACGGTCCCGACGGCCTCGTCGCCGCGCTCCGCTCGCGCTGGCTGCGCATGTGCGAGGCCCAGCTCGACGCCGCCCAGGGCGAGGACCAGCTCCACGACGCGCACCGCCGGCTGCGTCGTACCGAGTGCGGGGTGCTGGAGATCCTCCGCAGCGTCGAGGCGCGCGGCGGCGCCGACCTCGACGTCCTGAGACTGGCGGGCCCGCGCCGCACTTCCACCCTCCTCCCGGAGCGGGCCCGCCGCACCCCTCGGCACGGCGGAGGTGCGGCATGAGCCTCGACGCGACGTACGTCGCCGCGACGACGCGGCTGCCGCTGCTCGACCGGCGCGAGCGCGAGGTGCTCCAGCTCGTCGCGCTCGGCCACAGCCGCAACCAGATCGCGGCCCGGCTCTACCTCGCCCCGCCCACGGTCGAGGAGCTCTGCACGCGGATCTTCGCGACCCTCGAGCTGACGCCGACGCCGCACCTGGACCGCCGGGTCCTCGCGGTGCTCACCCTGCTGCAGTCCGCACCCCCGGGCACGCCCTAGGGCGGACCTGCGACGCGGAACGCCTCCGCGTCCTGCCCGGTGGGGGGCCAGGACGCGGAGGCGGGACGCGACCAGACCCCGTGCCGCACACCCCGGGTGACGGGCGCGCGGGCACGGGGCCGGCGGGGCCGGCGACCGGGTGGGGCCAGGTCGCCGGCCCTTCACGGCCGGCTCGACGATGGGGACAGGGCGAGGGGCGGCCGTGGCTCGTGGTGCCGCTAGCGCAGCAGCGCGTGCAGCAGCGGGGCGGCGAGCGCGACCAGCAGGGCGGCGCTGCCGAGCACGATCCGGAGCCGGGCGCGCGCCGGGCGGCGGACCCCGGGCCGGGGCGGCACGGCCGCGCGGTGCCGCGGGCGCGCGTCGTCCGTGGACGTCGTCGACATGGCGTTCCTCCTCGTCGTGCTCTCGGTGCCGCGCCGAACCTAGGGACCTGCGCCCGCCTTCCACCAGCGATCCGCGAGCAGCCTGCGCAAAACGTCGATCCGAGGTCGTCTCCCACGCGCCGGCCCGCGGGCGATCCCGCGCCCAATCGCCGAATTGCGAACAGTCATCGACGTTCTGCGATCGGAGCCGCGGGCGAGGCGTTGGGCGCGAGTGTGAGGGAGGAGCACCCATCGGGACCCGGCAACCGGCTCGACGTCGCGGGCCGCGACGCCTGGGCGGAGCTGGTCGCGCACGCCTACGTGCCGCTGCGCGTCGACTCCGACGAGCCGGGCTTCCGCGGCGCGCTGCGCGAGGGGCTCGTCGGCGACCTCGCGATCAGCCAGGTCGCCTCGACCCGGGTGACCGTCTCGCGCACCGCGCGCTCGGTCACCACCGACCCGCGCGACGTCTTCCTGCTGTGCATGTTCGTGCGCGGTGGCGGGACCACCGTCCAGGACGGCCGGATCGCCCGGTTCTCCAGCGGCGGCGGCTTCCTGCTCAACGGCGACCAGCCCTACAGCCTGCGCTTCGGCGACGGCAACGAGCTGCTCACGCTGCGGGTCCCGGTGCAGTACCTGGCGATCCGCGAGCGCTCCCGGAACCGGCTGACCAGCCAGGCCGTCCCCGACGACGCCGCCGGGCTCAACGTGCTGCGCCGCTACGTCTCCGGCCTGGTCGGCCGGCACCGCCCGCTCGCCGACGACGAGGTCGACGAGCACCACGAGGTCGCCCTCGAGCTGCTCCACGCCGCGCTGCACCCGATGGTCTACTCCGACCGCTCCCGCGCCCTGATGAGCGGCTCGGCGATCCTGGCCAGCGCCCGGTGGTTCATCGAGCAGCACCACGCCGACGCGCGGCTGACCATCGAGGACGTGGCCCGTGAGTACCTCGTCTCGCGCCGGCACCTGGAGATGCAGTTCGCCCGGCTCGGCACCGGCCCGGCGGCGTACCTGCGCCGGCTGCGACTGCGCCACGCCGCCCAGCTGCTCGTCACCAGCCGCCGCGGCCAGGCCGGCGCCATCGCCGGAGAGGTCGGCTTCAGCGACGTCAACACGTTCGTCCGCGCCTTCCGCCGCGAGTACGGCGCCACCCCCGACGAGTGGCGCCGGGCCCAGCAGCGCCGCCCACCCTCCGGCGTCCTCGGGTCCGGGACGCCCGACCTGCTCACCGACCTGAGCGGCTTCGACTGGACCGCGCCGGGCTTCGACGGGTGAGGTCGACCGCCTCGGCAGGTCGCTCGATCGACGATTTGCGCACGATCACCCTCATTCTGCGAACAGCGGGGCGTCCGTGTGGTTGGGCAGCACGTGACCGACGACGCCCCACCCCGCGAGCACCTCGCCGTGACCGGACTCGACGAGTGGTCGCACCGGTGCAGCACCGCCTACGTGCCCCTCGAGGTCGACGCCGACGGGGACTTCCAGGGCGCCCTGCGCGCCCGGGAGCTCGGGCCCCTCGGCGTGAGCCAGGTCGGCGCGACGCCGTCGGTCGTCCGTCGTACCGCCCGGCGGGTCGCGGCGGACCCGCGCGAGTCGGTGCTGCTCTCGGTCTTCCTGCACGGCAGCACGGTCATCGCCCAGCACGGCCACGCCGGCCCGGTCGCGTCCGGCGGCGGCTACCTCCTCGCGTCGGACCAGCCGTACGGCATCCGGCTGCAGTCGCCCACCGACATCCTCGTCCTCCGCGTCCCCACCGCGCTCGCCGGTCTCGGACCGGCCACCCTGCGCGAGATCGCCGGACGCGCCCTGCCGCCGGGCACCGGCGAGATCGACGTCCTCGGCCGTGAGCTCGCCGCGGCGCTGCTCCGCGGCGCGGGCGCGGACCGCCAGGAGCTCCTGGTCGACCTGCTGCGGGCCGTCACCCACCGGATGCGGTATGGCGACCGCTCCCGGCCCTACCTGAGCGGCGCGGCACTGTGGGCGAGCGCGCGCTGGTACCTCGAGCGCCACCACGGCGACCCCGGCCTCGGCGTCGAGGAGCTCGCCGCCCGGTTCATGGTCTCGCGCCGCCACCTCGAGAAGCAGTTCGCCCGGCGGGGGACGACGCCCGCGGCGTACCTGCGCCAGGTGCGGGGCGAGAGCGCCCGCCGACTGCTCCTCGCGGACCGCTCGGCCACCGTCGAGCGCGTCGCGCAGACGGCGGGGTTCAACGGCGTCGACACGTTCATCCGGGCGTTCCGGCGCCGGCACGGCCAGACACCCGCCGACTGGCGGCGCCAGCAGCCGGGGCGAGGCGTGGCCGCGACCCCTCCGCCCCCGCAGACCACTGAGCTGCTGAGCGACCTGCACCGCTTGGCGGCGCCGGCGGACGCTCCGTTTCTCGCACCCCCCGGACACGAGAAACGGAGCACGCCCACGTCGCGATCCCTGGAACGGGACGACGCCGGCAGTCCCGGGCTCGTGATGAAGGGAGACGGGCCCGGGCCTCGACGCACACGCTAGGCAGAGCGGCCCGCCCGGGGCCACGGGAGCGCCAGGTCCGTTCGCAAATGGTCGATCATCGGCCCCGCGGGCGGGCTCACGAGGCGCCCGGGCTGCCGCCGTCCTCGGCCTCGGAGCGCAGCGTCATCTTCCGCAGCAGCCGGTTGACGGTCGCGAGCTCGCGCTCGGTGAGCGCGGCGGCGAGGGCGTGCTCGGCCTCGCCGCGGATGTCCATCGCCCGGCGCCAGATGGCCAGCCCCTGCCGGGTCACCTCGACGATCACCCGGCGCCGGTCGTCGACCGACGGGATCCGCCGGATCCAGCCGGCCCGCTCCAGACCGTCGAGGCGGCCGGTCATCCCGGCGCCGGAGACGCCGACCTCGGCGGCCAGCTCGGTCGGCGAGGCCGAGCCGGGGGTGTCCCGGATCATCAGCGCGTGGAGGGTGTCGTACTCGAAGTCGGTGAGGCCTACCTCGGCCAGGGCCGCGGCCTTGGCGTCGCGCAGGTGGCGCGCGAGCCGGCCGATCCGGGTGAAGACACCCTCGACGTCCTCGTCGAAGCCGATGTCGAGCCAGTGGTCGCGCCACCGGGCGACGTGCCGGTCGGTCCAGTCCTCGGCCATGGGCGGAGCCTACGGCACGGTCCTTCGCCAGCAAGTAGTTCGCTTGCCAAATACTTAGGTAGCGAAGTACCTTTCTGCGGTGACCACCTCCCCGCTCGCCTCCCGCGACTTCCGCGCGCTCGTCGGCGGCGTGACGGTCAGCGCGCTGGGCTCGGCGATGACACCGGTGGCACTGGCGTTCGCGGTGCTCCACCTCGGCGGCACGGCCACGCAGCTCGGCCTCGTCGTCGCGGCGTTCTCGGCGGCCGAGGTCGTCACCATCCTGTACGGCGGCGTGCTCGGCGACCGGCTGCCCCGCCAGCTCCTGATGCAGGGCTCGTCGGCGGCGACCGCGCTCAGCCAGGCCGTCTGCGCCGCCGTCCTCATCACCGGGCACGGCTCGATCCTGTTCCTCAGCCTGATCGGCATGGTCAACGGCTGCCTCGGCGCGCTCGCCCAGCCGGCGTCCAGCGCGATGACCCGGGCGACGGTCACCGAGGCGCAGCTGCCCCGCGCCGTCGTCCTGCGCAGCCTCGCCAGCCAGACGGCGTCCGCGGTCGGCTTCGCGGTGGGCGGCATCGTCGTGGCCTTCGCCGGCCCGGGCTGGGCGATCGCGGTCGACGCCGGCACCTACACCATCGCGGCGATCCTCTACTCGCTGATCCGGGTGGCCCACACGCCGTCGAGCAGCGGCGCCAGGATCCTCAGCGAGCTCGCCGACGGCGCCCGCGAGGTCCTCCGCCACACCTGGCTGTGGCTGCTCATCGGGCAGGCGCTGCTCTACCACCTGTTCTATGGCGGCGCGCAGGGCGTCCTCGGCCCGATCGTGGTCGGCGACACCTGGGGCGAGGAGGCCTGGGGCTGGGCGCTCTCGGCGCTCATGGCCGGCTTCGTCACCGGCGGCCTCGTGGCCCTGCGCTGGCGTCCGCGCCACCTGCTCCGCTCGGGCGTCGCCATGCTCGCCCTCACCGCGGCCTTCCCGCTCGCGATGGCCCTGTCCGGCGAGCTGTGGCTCGTGCTGCTCGGCGCCTTCGTCCACGGCGTGGGGCTGCAGCTGTTCAGCGTCGGCTGGGACCTGGCGATCCAGGAGAACATCGCCCCCGACATGCTCTCCCGCGTCTACTCGTTCGACCTGGTCGGCTCGTTCGTGTGCCGGCCGATCGGCTACGCGCTCACCGGCCCGGTCGCGGCGCTCGTCGGGGTCGACCTCTGGCTGGTCGTCGTGGCGTCGGTGATCGGGCTCAGCTCGCTCGCCGCGCTCGGCTCGTCGTCGGTGCGCGGGCTCACCCGGCGCCCGACGGTCGGCCCGGAGCCCGAACCGGTCACGACGTCAGGCTGACCGGCATCTCAGCGCAGCCGCGCCTTCCGCGGGACGACGACCGGCGCGCCCCGCTCGCCCGTCTCGACCGACAGGATCGCGTGGTGCGCGGTGGTCCCGAGGATCGCGGACTGGTTCGCGACGAGCAGCCGGGTGCCGAGGAAGGTCGCGTTGGACGGGCTGTCGAACGGGATCGCGGACCCGTTGCCGCCACCGAGCGGCGCCTGGGGGAAGCGGCCGAGCGGGCGCCCGTCCGGGCCGAGCCTGACGACCTGGTTGGTGCCGAGGAGCGCCACGTAGATGTTGCCGGAGCGGGCGATCCCGAAGCCGTCGGGCAGGTCGAGCGGGCCCGAGGTCCACAGCGTGGTGAGCGGACCGGGGCTGCCGTCGGCGCGCACCGGCAGCCGGTAGAGGTGACCGCGGAGCAGGTCGCGCGGGTCGGTCGTGGTCTGCTGCGAGACCAGGAACGAGCGCCGGGCCCGGTCGTAGACCAGTCCGGTGGTGCCGAAGCCGGCCGCACCGGCGAGCTTCTTCGACCGGAACCACGCGCGCGGCGTCCCTCCGGCGGCGGGGATCCGCCAGATCACGTCCTGGCCGTAGTCGCTGACGAACAGCGCGCCGCCCGGGCCCCAGGTGGCGTAGTTGGGGATCGGCTTGCCCCCGCCGGGCAGGTCGGGGAGCGTCGCCTGCACCTTGAACCGGCCGGTGCGGAGGTTGAGCGTGAGCACGCGCGAGCGGGACTTCTCCAGCAGCACCAGGCGCCCGCGCGCGTCGGACGCCGCGACCTGGACGCCGTGCGGCTTGCCGAGGTCCTGCCCGGGCACGGTCCACGAGCGCAGGAGCGTCCCGCTCGCCGTCCACTCGAAGACCCGGGAGGCGATCTTGTCGCCCATCGGGTTCGTGTAGGTCGCGGCGTAGACGCGGCCGTTGGGTGCCACGTGGACGTAGGCCGGGAAGCCCGGCGCGCCGACGCGCGCGAAGACGCGAGTCTCCCAGGGCGGGGCTTCCGCGGCCGACGCGGGCGCGACGAGGGCGAGCGCGGCGACGACGGCGAGCGCGAGGAGGCGGGCGATCACAGCTTGTCCAGCACCTCGATCGCGGCGCGCTCGCCGGAGCGGACGGCGCCGTCCATGTAGCCGTTCCAGTAGGTCGACGTCTCGGTGCCGGCCCAGTGGATGCGCCGGAAGGGCGTGCGGATGTGCCGCCCGTGCGCCGTCATCACGCCGGGGGCGTAGATCGCGGTCGGGCCACCGCCGGTCCAGCGCTCCTTGGTCCAGTCGTGCTCGGTGTACTCGAGGGGGTGCAGCGCCTGGTCGCCGAACATCCGGGCGAAGCCCTCGAGGACGGCGGTGCGGCGCTCGGCGACCGAGCGGGTGCCGTACTGGCGCCAGGTCGAGCCGCCGACGAACGCCAGCAGGATGCCGTGGCCGGTGTCCTTGACGCCGTTGTCGAAGGCCGCGCGGACGGCGCCGGAGTCGGCGATGCCGAAGCCGGTCAGGCCGGCGTCACGCCAGAACGGCTTGTCGTAGACGGCGTCGCACTTCATCAGCTTGCCCATCTGGAGGTGCTGGAGGAGCGCGCGGCGCCCGGCGGGCAGGCCGGGGGCGAAGTCGATGCCGAGGACCTGCTTCGGCGGGGCGGCGACGATCACGCGGCGGGCCTGGACCCGGCCGCGGCGGGTGTGCACCCGGACGCCGTGCCCGACGTGCTCGATGCGGGTGACGGCCGCGCCGAGCGCGACCCGCTTGCCGAGCTTCTTGGCCAGCAGGAGCGGCACCCGCTGGGAGCCGCCGACGAAGCGGCTCTCCTGGGCGCCGTCGACGGTGTCGGAGTTGCGCTCGAACGTGCCGATGGTGGCCTCGTTGCCCGAGCAGGCGATGTAGTGGAGGACGAAGAGCAGCGAGAGCTCGTCGGGGTCGGAGCCGAAGCCGGGCTGGGTCCAGGCGCGGATGAGGTGCTCGACCCCGCGGCTGTTGAGCGTGTTGCGGCGCAGCCAGTCGCCGAGCGTCGTCCGGTCCCACTCGGCGGCGCGCGGGTGGGCCCACGGCGCGTCGACCGGGACCTGCGCGGCGAAGGCGTTGAGCCGCTTGAGGGCGAGGGCGGCGTCGAGCAGGATCGTCGGGTCCGGCGGGACGGTGCCGGTGAACTCCTGGCGGCCCAGCAGCGAGGAGATGTAGACGTTCTTGCCGGTGACGTACTCGTCGAAGGTGGCGACCCCGAGCTGGCGGGCCAGCCGCTTGATGTGGTCCTGCGTGGGGCCGACGAAAGCGCCGCCGGCCTCGATCGTGCCGCCGGTGCGGAGCTCGTGGTTGAGCACCCGGCCGCCGACCCGCTTGCGCGCCTCGACGACGAGGACCGACTTGCCGGAGCGGGCGACCTGGCGGGCCGCGACCAGCCCGGCGATGCCGGCGCCGACCACGACGACGTCCACCTTGCGGGGGAGGCGGCCCTGCAGCGTGGCCGCGACGACCTCCTGCTCGAGGGCGTCCGTGGCGAGCAGGCCGACCGCGGCCGCACCTCCGGCCAGGACCCCACGACGACCCAGCGGGCTCGAGCTCAGCGTGCTCACTGGCACCTCCGAAAGTGAATCTGTGTCAGGTTCGGCTTCGGAGGCTACACTGCGCGCATGTCCTCCGCCACCGTCGACGGCCCAACGAACGAGCCGCCGCGCGGTGCCGCCGGGCCCACCCGGCGCCGGCTGCCCACCCAGGCGCGCTCCCGCGAGCGGGTCGAGCGGATCCTCGACGCCGCCGCCCAGCTCGTGCTCACCGAGGGCGTCGAGGGACTCACCACGCGCTCCATCGCCGAGGCGGCGGCGCTGCCCGTGGCCTCGCTCTACCAGTACTTCGCCGACAAGGAGTCGGTGCTCCTCGCCCTCTGCGAGCGCGACATGGCCGAGATGGACGACCAGGTCGCCACCGACCTCGCCCGGCTCGCCGAGAGCGGCCGGCTCTCGCTGGCCGCCATGGTCGAGACCGCGATGCGGGCGTTCGTCGTCGTCTACCACCGGCGTCCGGCGTTCATGCAGATCTGGATGCGCGGGCGGACCAACGCCGCCGTCTACGACTACGGCCGCCACCACAACAAGCGGATCGCCGAGAACCTGCTCGCCTTCGGCGTCGACACCGGCCTCATCGCGACCACCCGGTTCGGCGCCGACCAGCTCGTCGCCGTCGCCGAGCTCGCCGTCGAGGTGGGCGACCGGGCCTTCCAGCTCGCCTTCGAGCGCGACCCGCGCGGCGACGCGTTCCTCGTCGACCAGGCGATCGAGCTGGTCACCGGCTACCTCGACCGGATCGCGAGCGAGCAGTGACCGACGCCCTCCGGGCCGAGGTCGCCGCGGCGTCCCGCCGGCTCGCCGAGGCCGGTCTCCTCGTCGGCACCGCGGGCAACGTCAGCGCCCGGGCGGGCGACCTCGTCGCGATCACCGCGACCGGGGTGGCGCTCGGGACGTGCTCGCCGTCCGACGTCACTGTTGTGTCGCTCGACGGCGCGGTCGTCACCGGGACGCTCGCGCCGACCAGCGAGCTGGCCCTGCACCTCGGCGTCTACGCCGACGGACCCTCCGCCGCGGTCGTGCACACCCACGCCCCCTTCGCCACGGCCGTGGCCTGCGTGCTCGACGCGCTGCCGGTGCTGCACTACCAGCAGCTCGCGCTCGGCGGCGAGGTCCGCGTGGCGCCGTACGCGACGTTCGGGTCGGTCGCGCTCGCCGGGCACGTGCGGGCCGCGCTCCACGGGCGCAGCGCCGCGCTGCTCGCCAACCACGGCTCCGTCACCGTCGGCGCGTCGCTCGATGCCGCCGTCGAGAACGCGCTGCTGCTCGAGTGGCTGTGCCAGCTCCACCACCGCGCGAGCGCCCTCGGGACGCCGCGTGTGCTCACCGAGGAGCAGCAGCTCGACGTCATCCACGCGGCGCTCGCGCGCGGCTACGGCACCCCCCAGGAGATCTGAATGACCATGACCGTCGCCGCCGTGGGCGTGCACGTCCTCGACACCCACGTGCTCGGGATCTCCTCGATCCCCTCCGGGTCCGACGGCCAGCTGGTCGAGACGATCCGGATGTCCGCGGCCGGCACCGCCGGCGGCACCGCCCTCGTCCTCGCCCGCCTCGGCGCGACCGTCCGCTCCTACGGTGCCGTCGGCGACGACCCCGTCGGCGACACCCTCCTCGCGCTGCTGCGGCGCTCGGGCGTCGACGTCGGTGGGCTGGTGCGCAAGCCCAACGCCCAGACCTCCGCCTCGGTCCTGCCCGTGCAGCCCAACGGCGACCGCCCGGCCTGGCACTGCATCGGCGCCAACGGCGCGTTCACGCTCGCCGACCTGCCCGCCGACGTCCTCGACGGGGTGACGCACCTGCACCTCGGCGGACCGGAGTTCCTCGGCGGCGACGCGGCGGGCGAGCTCCTCGCGCGGGCCCGCGCGGCGGGGATCACCACGTCGGTCGACGTCCTGGCGCCCGGGGACCCGGACATGCTCGCCTGGATCGCCGCCGCTCTCCCCCACACCGACTACCTCCTGCCCAACGACGAGCAGGTCCTCGGCTTCACCGGCGCCCCGACCCTCGCCGAGGGCGCCCGGGCGCTGCTCGGGCACGGCGTCGGGTGCGTCGCCGTCACCCAGGGGGCGCGGGGGGCACTCGTCGCGGTCGGGGACGACGTGACCGAGGTGCCGGCGTACCCGGTCGACGTGGTGGACACCACCGGCTGCGGCGACGCCTTCTCCGCCGGCTTCCTGCGCGGCCTCTCCCTCGGCCACCCCCCGATCGCCGCCGCCGCCCTCGGCTGCGCCACCGCCGCCCAGGTCGCCCAGGGCCTCGGCACCGACGCCGGCACCTACGACCTGGCGACCGTTCAGGCCCTCACGAAGTAGCACGGTTGCGGGGTCGAAGTGCGCTGGTTGCGGGGTCGAGATCGCGATCTCGACCCCGCAACCAGCGCACTTCGGACCCGCAACCGGCGCACTTCGGCGGGCGGGAACATGGCACGATCGGCGGCATGGGCAGGACGAGGGTGATCGCGGGGGTCGAGGGGCGGGCGCTCGGACGGCTGCCGTGGCAGCAGCGCAATGCGTACCTGATCCCCCTTGCGGCGGGCCTCGTCGCGAGCCTGGTGGCGCCGATGACCGGATCGCCGCGCGCGGTGTGGGGTCTGGCGGGGGTGGTCGGTGGTGTGCTGTGGCAGCTCGCCTATCGGCGGGACCTGGTGGACCGGCTGACGTTCCCGGTCGCGCTGCTGACGGTGTCGGGCGTGCTGGCACTGGTGCCGGACGTGACCTTCGAGACCGCGGACGGCGGGGCGCTGCTCTGGGTGGGGGTGCTGGTCGGGTTGGTCTGGACCGAGCACTACCTGAGGCGGCGCGGGTGATCCGGCTCCGGCGACCCGCCGACGACGGCGGGATCGCGGAGGTGATCACGGCCGCCTTCGGCGCCGAGGGGACGGCGGTCGCCACCTTGTGGGCGGACGTCGTGGCGCGCGGGCTCGACCGCGCCCAGCTCGTCGCGGTGGACGACGACCAGGTGGTCGGTCACGTGGGCCTCAGCCACGGGTGGCTGGACGCGCGGCGGGCGCTGGTCGACGTCCTGGTGCTGAGCCCGTTGAGCGTGGCGCCCGACCGCCAGGCCGCGGGCATCGGGACGGCGCTGCTGGCGGCCGCCGTCGCGGAGGCGGAGCGGCTGGGGGCGCCGATGGTGGTGCTGGAGGGCGATCCGGGCTACTACTCGCGGCGCGGGTGGGTGCCGGGCGCGGAGCACGGGATCGAGGCGGCGACGCCGCGGGTCCCGGGGCCGGCCTTCCAGGTGGTGCTGCTGGAGGGGCACGAGGAGTGGATGACCGGCCGCATCGTGTACCGCGAGGTGTGGTGGGAGCACGACGCGGCCGGCCTGCGCGACCCGCTGCTGGCGCAGGTCGAGGACGTACTCACTCGTCGTAGTCGACCCGCAGCTCCTCGGTGACGGGGTGCGCCTGGCAGGTGAGGACGTAGCCGTCGGCGACCTCCTGCTCGTCGAGGACGTGGTTCTGGTCCATCACCGCGCGGCCGAGGACGACCTTCGCCCGGCAGGTGCCGCACGCCCCGCCCGCGCACGAGTACGGCGGATCGATCCCGCGCCGCAGGGCCGCGTCGAGCACCGAGTCGCCGGTGGAGGCCAGCGGGAAGGTGGTCTCGGCGCCGTCGAGCGCGACGGTGACCTGACTGGTGAGCTCGGCCAGCGCAGGTGCACTGCCCGCGACGACGTGGAAGACCTCGGTCAGCACCTGTCCCGTGCCGGCCCCGCCCGCCCCGCCGGCGAGGGAGGCGCGGAGGTCGTCGACCATCTCCTGCGGTCCGCACAGGTACCACGCGGCCACCTCGGCCGGGTCAGGGACGAGCTCGTCGACCAGGGCAGGCGTGATCCGGCCCTGGTGGACGCCGTCCGCGGGTGAGGTCGTACGCGAGTGCACGTGGTGGACGACGAGGCGCTCGCCGTACCGCTCCTGCCACTCGGCGAGCTCGGCAGCGAACATCGTCGACTCGGGGGTGCGGTTGCCGTAGACGAGGGTGAACCGGCTGCCCGGCTCGGCGTCGAGCGTGGTCGCGACGGTCGACATCAGCGGCGTGACGCCCGATCCGGCCACCACCCCCACGTGATGGCGTGCGGCGGACGGGTCGAGGCGCACGTGGAAGGCACCGGCGGGCGTCATCACGTCGAGCAGGTCGCCGGCGACCAGCCTCTCGTTGACGTACGACGAGAACTGCCCGCCCGGCACGTGCTTCACCGCCACCCGCAGGGTCCGCGGCCCGTCGGAGGCCGCGGGCGCGACGAGTGAGTAGCTGCGCCGCACCTCCTCGCCGTCGATCACCGCGCGCAGGGTGAGGTGCTGCCCCTGCACGTACCGGTACGACGCCGCGAGGTCGGCCGGCACGTCGAAGGTGACCGCGACCGCGTCGCTGCTCACCGGCTCGACCGCGCGCACCCGGAGGGGGTGGAACGTGGGCCGGCGGGTGATCTCGTCGGTCAGCCGGCGCCAGGTGCGGTACTCGCTGGTCGTCAGGGACCGGCCGAACCACGTGGAGATGGCGGCGTTGCGGTCGAGGTAGGCCTCCTCGTTGCGCCGCCAGGCGCGGATGTAGCGGTAGAACGGGATGCTCGGGTGCAGGTGGTGCACCAGGTGGTAGTTCTGGTAGACGAACAGCGGCGTCAGCAGTCCCTCGCCACCGACCCGCACCCGCGTCGCGCGGTACTTGTCCTCGCGCTGCGTCACGGTCAGTCCGTGGTGCGGCAGGTAGTCGAACCACCAGGCCAGGATGAGCATCCCGAAGCGCTGCGGCAGCAGGAAGCCCCAGAACAGCTCACTTCCGTAGCCCGCGGCCGCGATCGCGACGAAGCCGCCGAGCACCGCGGTGAAGAGCGTGAACGTCGCCGCGACCTCGCCGCGCGGGCGGTCGGGCAGCCGGCGCAGGTAGAACACGACGTACCAGATGTCGATGGTCGCCCAGCGCAGCGGCAGCTGCCAGGCGGGCCCCTCCTCGCACCAGGCGTCGGGGTCGATCGACTTGGGCTCGTTGGTGTTGCGGTGGTGCTCGATGTGGATGAACTTCACCAGGGGGTACGTCGCCCACGGCACCACCAGCAGCACCGACAGGTGCCCGAGCGCGTTGTTGACGTGGGTGTTGGTGCTGATCGCGTGGTGCGTCGACTCGTGCAGCACGCTGAACATCAGGAAGGTGACGGCGGCGCCCATCGGCACGGTCAGCCACGGCGAGAGGTCCCACACCAGCACACCCGCCATCTCGACGGCGAACAGGGCCAGCGTGCCGACGTACAGCGCGACGGTGGGCCAGGCGAGCGCCGGGACCCGCTCGCCGGGGTCCGGCAGGCCGCTGACGGGCTGCTTGAGCTGGGCGCGCGGCTCGGTGGAGGTCGGAAGGCTCGGCATGGACGTGAACGTAGGAGCCCGACCCCCCTCAGGTCGTTGGACGCCCGCACCAAAGAAGGTCCTTCATTTGTCCGCAGGCCCGTACCTGCGGGGATCTGAGGTCCCGAGACTTGCCGCCATGACGATCGCGGTCGAGAACCCCGCCACCGGACAGGTCATCGGCACCGTCCCCGACCTCACCGCGGACGACGTCGCGGCCGCCGCCCGCCGCGCCCGCGCCGCGCAGCCCGCCTGGCAGGCCCTCGGGTACGACGGCCGTGCCGCCGTGCTGCGCCGGATGCAGCGCTGGATCGTCGACCACACCGACGAGGTCGTCGCGACGATCTGCGCCGAGACCGGCAAGGCGTACGAGGACGCGCTGCTGGCCGAGGTGAACTACGGCGCCGCGGCATTCGGCTTCTGGGCCAAGGAGGCGCCGCGCTACCTGGCCGACACGAAGGTCCGCTCCAGCCAGCCGCTGGTCGCCGGCAAGCGGCTCGTGCAGCGCTACTGCCCGCTCGGTCTGGTCGGCGTGATCGGGCCGTGGAACTACCCGCTGACGAACTCGTTCGGCGACTGCATCCCCGCACTGGCGGCGGGCAACGCGGTGCTGCTCAAGCCGTCGGAGGTGACGCCGCTGACCTCGCTGCTGCTCGCCGAGGGGCTGGCCGCCTCCGGCCTGCCGGACGGCGTCTTCGGCGTCGTCACCGGTCGCGGCGAGACGGGCGCGGCGCTGGTCGACGAGGTCGACATGGTGATGTTCACCGGGTCCACCGCGACCGGACGGCGGGTCGCGGCCCGCGCCGCCGAGCGGCTGATCCCGGCGTCGCTCGAGCTCGGTGGCAAGGACCCGATGATCGTGCTCGCCGACGCCGACCTGGAGCGGGCGGCCACGCACGCGGCGTACTACGCGATGTTCAACTGCGGCCAGACCTGCATCTCGATCGAGCGCTGCTACGTCGAGGAGTCCGTCTACCCGGCCTTCGTCGAGCTGGTCACCGCGAAGGTCAAGGCGCTGCGCCAAGGTGTCCCCGCCGGTCCCGGCAGCGTGGACGTCGGCTCGCTGACCTTCCCCCCACAGGTCGACGTCGTCGACCGGCACGTGAGCGAGGCGCTCGCAGCCGGGGCGCGGGCGCTGACCGGCGGTGCCCGGCCGGAGCGCGCCGGTCACTGGTACCCACCGACCGTGCTGGTCGACGTCGACCACTCGATGGCGATCATGCGCGAGGAGACGTTCGGCCCGACGCTGCCGATCATGGCGGTGCGCGACGCCGACGAGGCGGTCCGGCTCGCCAACGACTCCGAGTACGGCCTGTGCGCGTCGGTCTTCGGCCGCGACCTCGCCCGCGCCGAGGACGTCGCCCGGCGCCTGGAGGCGGGCGCGGTCACGGTCAACGACGCGGTGGTCAACTACACCGCGCTGGAGCTGCCGATGGGTGGCGCCAAGCCGGCGTCGGGGATCGGGCGGCGGCACGGCAAGGACGGCATCACGAAGTACTGCCGCCAGCAGTCGCTGCTGGTCTCGCGCGTCCACCTGCGCCGCGACGTGCACACCTATCCCTACCGGTCCGGGCGCACCCGGGCGATCAGGTCGCTGCTGGGTCTGCTGAACCGCGGGCGGCCGGGACGGTCATGAACGCCGCGTGGCAGCGCAGCGCGACGTCGACCGCGGTGGCGTACTCCCCCAGCCGGCGGCCCATCAGCTCCTCGGCCCGCTCCACGCGGTAGCGCACGGTGTTCTTGTGCACGAGCAGGTGGCGCGCGGCGCCGTCGACGCTGCCGGTCGAGAGCAGCGCCCGGAGGGTGGCGCGCAGCCGCTCGGCCTGGTCGTCGGGAGCGGCGAGCCGGCCGAGCGTGCGGTGCACGTAGCGGCGCATCGCCTCGCCGTCGCCGATGAGGGTCATCAGCTCGACATCGGTGAAGAACGTCAGCGGGGTCGGGCGCTCGGCAGCCAGCACGAGCCGCTGGGTGGCGAGCGCCTCGCCGTGCGAGGAGCAGAAGCCGTCGACGCCGGGCGCCGGGGCGCCGATGGTGGCGAGGATCCGGCGCTCGCTCAGCCAGCCGGCGCAGTCGTTGAGCGGCGTCAGGTCGGGCGCCTCGGACGAGGTGATCCAGGCCCACAGGTCCCGCCCGCCCGGGTGGACGACGAGCGGCTGGCGCAGCCCGAGCGCGGTGGTCAGCGAGTGCGCGGCCTGCGGCAGGTCGGCGATCCGGGTGTCGTCGTCGGTGTGCAGCAGCACCGCCGTCTGGTACGCCGACACCGGGTGCCCGCCCAGTCCGGCGGAGATCTCGCGCGGGTCGACCGCCGTCCCGGCCAGGACCGCGCGGACCACCTCGAGCCGGCGGGCCGCGTCGCCTTGGCGGATCCGCTCGACCTCCTCCTGGTAGAGCGTCACCGACATCTCGACGGAGCGGTCGAACCACATGCTCGACCGGGTCCAGAAGTGCACGAGCGCGTCGGCCTCGGCCACGCCGGAGGCGGTCGCCTCCTTGACCGCGGCGGTGATGAACTCCCAGACCGCCTGCTCGCCGGCCGTGTAGATCTGGAAGATCACCGGCAGCGGGTAGCCGTGCTGGGCGACGACGAGCGGCACGTGCCGCGCCTCGTGGACGAGGTGGAAGGTCTGCTCGGGCTGGCCCAGGTTGGCCAGGAACGAGCGCCAGTGCGCATCGCAGGCATCGCGGACGACGCCCTGCAGGGCGGCGTCCTCGCGGACCTCGGGCACCTGGTCGACGATCCGGCCGAGCACGTGCGCGACCCAGGCGTCGACGGCCGCGCCCTCGGACTCGACGCCGACGAACCGGGCGACCCAGCGACGCAGGTCGCGGTCGAAGGACACCAGCATCAGAGCGGCTTCAGGCCGGCGATCTTCCAGCCGTCGCCCGCCGGCTGCATGGTCACCTCGACCCGGCTGCCCGAGACCGAGGAGTCCTTGGCTCCGGTCGTCGTGGTCTGGGTCAGGAACAGCAGGACGACGACCCGGTCGCGCCCGCCCGACACGACGCCGGCGGCACTGACCGTCGCGGCGGTGCTGATCGTCCGCTCCGACGCGTTGGGCTTCACGACGTCGTCGAGGATCTTGCCGTAGTCGTCGGCGAACGAGCCGGTGGTCTGGGCGCGGGCCCGGGACAGGTCGTCGTCCAGGGTCGCCGCGTCGTAGCTGAGCAGCTCGGGGACCCGCTCCTTCGCGGCGGCCAGCGCGGCGGCGCGGGCGTCGGCGGTCGCGGCGGCCCGGTGCGCGCCGATCCCGGCGACCACGGCCGCGGCCAGCGCGAGGACGAGGACGACGCCGGCGACGAGGCCGGCTCGCTGCTTGAGGATGCTCATGCGACGAACTCCAGTCCCGCGACCAGCCAGGCCCCGTCGTGCTTCTGCAGGTCGACGCTGAGCCGGTAGTTGCGCGGCTCCGCGGCCTTGGTCTGCTTGTTCTCGACCGTACCGGCCGCGGCGACGATGACCGTCGCCCGGTCGCCGTCGAGCTTGACGACACCGGTCGAGACCGCCTCGCCGCTCGCCTTCACCTCGTTGTCGGCGAGCGCCTTGGTGAGCCGCTCGGCCTGCTCCTCGAGCTCCTTGCGGAAGCCGGCGGTGGCGCCCGCGAGCAGCTTCTCCATGTCGGCGTCGGACGTCGAGCCGCTGATGTCGATGAGCCCCTCGACCTCCGCCGTCGCCGCCGAGGCGGCTGCCGCGAGGTCGTCGACCCGGCCCCGCTCGTCCTGCCAGGCCAGCGCGCGCTGGCCGGCGAGCACCAGCAGCGCCACGGCGAGCAGCGCGGCGCCGCCGAGGGCGTACCGCCGGGAGGCCGGGGTGCTCATCGCAGCCCCAGGGGTGCCAGCACGAGGATCTTCCACAGGTCGTCTCCCTCGGTGTCGTCGGTCGGCGCCGGGCCCGTCGCCGGCGTCCGGTCGCCCGCCCGGCCGACCGCGAGGTCGTACGCGACGGTGCCGCCGGTCTCGGGCCAGACGCCGTCGCGGAACCGGATGCCGCACGCGGCCGGCGTCGGCCCGCGGTCGGCGCCCTGGGGGCAGGGCAGGTTGCGCGCGCCGCGGACGGCGGTCGGGTGCGCGGGCGGCAGCTCGCAGTGGGCGAGCGTGTCGACGTCGCGGACATCGGTGGCGCGGGGGTTGCGCCGGTCGCGAGCGTCCAGGTAGCCGCTGCGGCAGGTGGGCGGGTTGTTGAGCGCGGCCCGGAGGTCGAGCTTGACGTCGCCCTCGGCCGCGCGCGGGTTGACCGCCGACTGCAGGCGCGCGACGACCGACGGGTAGACGACGAGCGTCTGCCGGACCTGCGGCAGGTAGGTGTTGAGCACCTGGGCGTTGGTGGTCAGGTTGGCGAGCATCATCGGCAGCACCGGCTGCAGGTCGCCGATCGTGGCGGTGGCCGCGTCCAGGCCGCCGGGGCCGGTCTTCAGCAGGCCGCGCAGGGCGGCGCTGTCGTCGGCGGCGAGGGCTCCGGTCAGCCGGTCGAGCTGGGTGGCGTAGTCCTTCGTCGCCGGGCCGAGGTCGCGCTGGGTCTCCAGGACCGGCTGCAGCGCCGAGATCAGCGAGGTTGTCGCGTCGATCTGCGACTGGGCCTCCGTGAGCAGCTTGCCGGAGGCGTCGACGAGCTCGTTGAGCTGCGGCCCGGTGCCGCCGAGGCCGTCGTCGACCTGGTCGAGGACGCGCTTCGTGGCCTCCTTCGGGACCGACTCCAGCAGCCGGTTGACCGAGTCGAGCACCGGCGTGATCTGGGGCATCTCGACAGCGCGCTCGCGCGGGATCCGCGCGCCCTCGGCGAGCACGTCGCCGTCCTCGGGGACGCCGCCGCGCGGGTCGACCAGGTCGACGTACTGCTCGCCGATGGCCGACGTGCTGTGCAGCTCGGCCGATGCGCCGGCGGGCACCTTCGCGTCGTTCTCGAGCCGCAGCGTGGCGATCGCGCCGTGCGCGGTGACCTCGAGGCCCGAGACCTCACCGACCTCGACGCCGCGGTAGGTCACGGCGGCCTTCGGGTAGAGACCGCTGGCGTCGGCGAAGTCGACCTGGACGTCGTACACGCCGATGCCGAGCATCGCCGGCACCCGGGCGTACTGGAAGAAGGCGAGCCCGAGCGCGATCGCCGAGAGCACCGCGAAGATGCGGAGCTGGCGCTTGATCAGGGGGGTGAGCAGCATCAGCAGGCTCCCAGGATCTTGCCCAGCAGACCGCAGCTCGACGGCTCGTCGGTCGGGGTGGGCGTGGGGGTGGGCGCGTCGGCCGGTGCGGGCGTCGCGGGGGCGGTCGGCGTCCCGGCGGACGGCGGCGTCAGCGGGTCCTCGACGGGATCGCCGGCCTGGAGCGCCGGCGGGGTGCCGATCAGCCCGAGCCAGCTGCCGAGCAGGCTCTGCCCGCGCAGGTCGAGGGTGGCGAAGAGGTTGGCGTAGTCGCCCTTGAGCGCGTTGCGCGTGGTCATCGCCGGGAACGGGATGGTGAGGCCGATCTTGAGCGCCTCGGGCAGCGACTCGCTCGCCTTGCCGAGGTGGGCGAGGATCGGGCCGAGCGCGTCGAGGTTCGCGAGCAGCGCCTCCTCGCTCGCCCGGACGACGCGCACCGCGCGGTCGCCGGCCCGGCCGGTCGCGGTGACCGCCTTGACCAGCCGGTTCCGCTCGCGCTCGAGCACCTCCAGACCGGGCGTGATCCGGTCGATGGCGGTCACGATCCGGTCCTGGTCCTGGCGCAGGCCGGCGCTGAGGCTGTTGAGCGAGTCGAGCGCGGTGACGATCTCGGTCCGGTTCGCGTCGAGGACGGCGAGCAGGTCGTTCGCGTGCCGGATCAGCCCACGGGTGTCGGGCACCCGGCTGCGCAGGGCGGTCGAGAGCTCGCCGGTGATGCTGCTGATCTGCGAGAGCCCGCCGTTGTTGAGCAGCAGCGCGACCGCACCGAGGACCTGCTCGGTGGCGGGGTAGGTCCCCGTCTGCGCCACCGGGACCACGGCGCCGTCGGCCAGCCGGCCGCCCGCGGACCTCGCCGGCGCCGCCACCTCGACGTACTGCGCACCGAGGAGGGTCTTCTGCCCGATCGAGAAGACCGCGTCGGCCGGCAGCGCCACCTCCTCGAGGAGGTGCAGCGTGACCACGGCCTCCCAGCCCTCGGTGCGGATCTCGCCGACCGTGCCGATCACGACGTTGTCCTTCTGGACCGTCGAGTTCGGGACGAGGTTCTCGATCTGGTCGAAGTGCACCTCGACCGTGTAGCCGTCGTCGCCGACGGCGACCTGGCCGGGCAGCGTGTTGTCGTTGGGCTGGATGTCGCAGCCGGTCGCGAGCAGCAGTGCCGCCGCCAGGGCCGGGAGCACCCGGCGCAGCCAGGGTCGGGCCCGGGTCATCGCCGGCCTCCTGTCAGGTCGAGGCCGAGCAGGTCGGCGAGCGGCTGCAGCACCTGGGCGCACTGCTCCGCCGTGCCGCCGACCCCCAGGACGGCCCCGCACAGGAGCTGCGGCACGTTGTCGAGCGCCGACAGCGTCGCCCGGCCGGTGATCGCCTGGTCCTGGATCGTGTTGCTGAGGTCGATGAGCGCGTGCGGGGCGACGTGCAGGACGCCGGCCAGCTCGTTGGACCGGTCGGCCAGCGCGGCCGCCAGCAGGTTGACGTCCTTGGTGGTGCTGCGCAGCCGCTTGCGGTGCTTCGTGAAGTAGGCGTCGGTCGCGGCGAGCACCGTCGCGAGGTCCTCGAGTGCGCCCGTGAGGTTCGTCCGGTTCGAGGCGAGGACGGCGCTCACGTCGTCCAGCTCGGTCGTGAAGCCGCGCACGGCCGCGTCGTTGAGCGCCAGGTTGCGGGTGAAGGCGTCGAGGTTCTTGATCGTCGAGAACAGGTCCGAGCGCCCGTCGGACAGGGCGGTCGCCGCACCGCGCAGCTCGTCGATCGAGGTCCGCAGCTGGGTGGAGTTGCCGTCCCGCAGGCTCCGCTCCAGCGCGGTGATGGCGACCGCGAGCGGGCCCGCCTTCTTGCCGGCGTCGGGACCGAGCGTGGTGGCGAGGTCGGTGAGCTGCTGCTTGACGTCGTCGAAGGTGACCGGGACCGCGGTCCTCTCCAGGGCGATGGTCGCGCCGTCGGCCATCCGCTCGCCGCCGTCGTACACGGGGTCGAGCTGGACGAACCGGCCGCTGACCAGGCTGGGCGAGACGATCGCGGCGTGCGCGTCGGCCGGGATCGGCTGGCCGGCGTCGACCTGCAGGGTCACCAGGACGCCCTTCGGCTCGTTCTCGATCTTGTCGATCGTGCCGACCTTGACGCCGAGCACCTTGACGTCGTCGCCGACGTTGAGGCCCTCAGCGCTGGCGAAGTACGCCCGGACCGTCGTGCTGCCGCTGTCGCGCTGCCACACGAAGGCACCGGCCACGAGAGCGGCGGCCACGAGCGCGATGAGGATCTTCTTCGTCACGGAATGACTCCCGAGAGGATGGGGGCGAGGGTGCCGGGCGCGGTCAGGTTCTGGATGTAGGCGTCGAACCACGGACCGCTCGAGATCGCCTCGCCGAAGGCGGTGGCGTAGCCCCGCAGCCCGTGGATCGAGGCCTGCAGGTCCGCCTTGTTGCGGTTGAGGACGTCGACCACGCCGTCGAGCTCGTCGAGCGCCGGGCCGAGCACGTCGTCGGTGTCCTTCAGCAGCGCGCGCAGCTCGGTCGCCAGGGCCCGGGCGCTCTTCAGCAGGCTGACGACGACCTCCTGCCGCGCGTCCAGCTCGCTCAGCAGGGAGCGGCCCGACCCGAGCAGCGAGGCGATCTGCTGGTCCCGGCTGGCCAGCACGCCGGTCACGTTGTCGGCGTGAGCGACGAGCGAGCGCAGCTCGTCGTCGTTGGACGACACCGCCCGCGACAGTGCGGTGATGCCGTCGAGCGCCGGGCCGAGCTCGGGGCTCGAGGCGTTCAGGGTCGTCGAGGCCTGGTCGAGCGCGTGCGCGAGCTGCGCCTTGTCGATGTCCGCGGTGGTCTCGGTGAGCTGGTTGAGCGTGCTCGTCAGGTTGTACGGCGACGACGTCCGCTCGAGCGGGATCGCGTCCCCGGCCGCCAGCTCGCCCGAACCCCGCGGCTCGAGCTCGACCGCCGCACGTCCGAGCAGCGTGATCGTGATGATCCGGGCCTCGGTGTCCTCGCCCAGCACGACGTCCCCGTCGGTGAGCACGATGTCGGCGACGACGTGCTGACCGTCGAGCCGGACCGTGCGGACCTTGCCCACCTGGGCACCGGAGATCATCACCGCGTCGCCGCCCTTGAGGCCGCCCGCCTCGACGAACTGCACGTGCAGGATGTCGCTGTTGCCGATGAGCGGCAGCCGGTTGATGTTGAGCGCGGCGAGCACCACCAGCACCAGGGCGACGGTCCCCACGAGTCCGCGCACGGCGCGGCGGTCGGGGCTGATCACGCGGCTCATCACTTGCACCTCGGTGCGTCGGAGTAGATCCACGGCGTGGTGACCTGGGCCTTGCCGAGCCCGGTCTCGACCCGCACGCCGCAGAGGAAGAAGTTGAAGAAGTTGCCGTACGAAGCGGTGTTCTGGATCGCCCGGTAGTGGGCCGGCAGGTTCTGCAGGACGGCCTCCAGCACGTCGGACCTGCGGTTGATCCCGCGCGCCGAGACCGCGAGTCCCTGCAGGTCGGTGCGCAGGTCGCCGCGCGCCCGGCTGGCGAGCGAAGCGGCGTCCGTCGCGAACCTGTCGATCCGGGCGGCGGCGTCGAGCACCTGGGTGTCCTGCTCGTCGAGTCCCTTCAGCAGGGTGTCGAGCCGGTCGAGCAGCAGCCCGACGGTCTCCTTGCGGCTGTCGACCGTCCTGAGGACGCTGTTGAGGTTGCGGATCACCTGTCCGATCACCTCCTCGCGGCTGCCTATCGTCGTGGTGAACGAGGCGACGTGCTGGACGAGCGTGGCCACCGCGGCCTGCTGGCCCTGGAGCACCTGCACCAGCTGGCCGGACAGCTCGTTGACCTGGGTCGGGCTGAGCCCGGCGAACAGCGGCTTGAAGCCGTTGAGCAGCGTGTCGAGGTCGAGCGCCGACGCGGTCTGCGCCGCGGGCAGCGTCCCGCCGGCCGCGAGCGGCTGCGCGCCGTCGCCCTTCGCGTCTCCCGGGGTGAGCTGGACGACGCGGTCGCCGATCAGGTTGCGGTACTGGATGGTCGCGTGGGTGTCCTTCGTCAGGCGCTGGCCCTCGCGGACGTCGAAGCTCACGATCACCGAGCTGTCGGGCTGGACGTCGATGCCGGTCACCTTGCCGACATCGACGCCGGCGACCCGAACCTCGTCGCCGACCGCGAGGCCGGAGACGTCGTCGAAGACCGCGCGGTAGTCGTCGCGCCCGCCGGGGCGGTACTCGCCGGTGACCGCGGCGACCCACACCGTGAAGACGGCGGCGATCGCGAGGAAGGAGGTGAACTTGATGAGGTCGGAGCGCTGACGGCGCTTCTCCGGGCTGAGCCGGTGGGCACGGTTCGTCACGGCAGGTTCGTCCCTCCCTTGAGCAGGCCGAGCAGCGTGTCGACGACGGCCTCGCTCGGCGTGGGCTGCGGCCCGACGTAGGGGTTGGCCCCGGTCCGGAACGACGGCGGCGGCACCCGGGCCTCCTCGGGCGTGACATAGGGGAGGCCGTAGCAGGCGGGACCGTTGTCGGCGCCGATCTGCGGGAGGTTCTCCTCGTAGGTGTAGGGGTCGCGGCCCGGCACCACCCGCGTGTACGTCGTGACGCCCGGGTGGGTGCCGCCGACGGCGGCCTCGGCGAGCTTGTTCGCCGAGGCCAGTCCGAGCAGCAGGCAGGGCAGCTCCGGCGAGTAGCGCTCCACCACGGCCGAGACCGGCTGGAGCAGGCGCAGCGAGGTGACCAGGCCCTGCTCCGAGTCGCGCAGCAGCACGTCGGCGCTGTCGCTGAAGCCGGTGAGGCTGCGCTCCAGGGCACGCAGCGAGGCCTGCTGCTGGACCAGCGTCTGCGAGACCTCACCGGCCTGGCTGAGCGCGTCGACCAGGTCGGGCCGGGCGATCGCGTAGACGTCGGCGACGTCGTCGGCGACCCGGAGGTCGGCGCTGAGGGTGCGCAGCGACGGGTTGAACGAGCGCAGGTAGGCGTCGGTCTGGGTGATGAGCGCGCCGATCAGCTCGCCGCGCTGCTCGACGGCGCCGGCGACCGCGGTGAGCGCGGAGCTGACCTCGGCCGGGCGGGCGACGTCCAGGACCTTGGTGAGGTTCTCGAACGCCTCGTCGACCTCGACGGTGACCCGGTCGGCCGGGATCACCGCACCGGCGCGGATCATGGCGCCGTCGCCGCTGGTGCTGTCGGCGGGCGGGGTGAGCTGGACGTACTTCGCTCCGAACGCCGTCGGCGGCACGATCTGCGCGGTCACGTCCGCGGAGACCCGGTCGACCTTGTCGGCGTCGATCTTGAGCTCGATGCGGACCTTCTCGCCGTCCGACTCGACCTTGCCGACGCGGCCGATCTCGACGCCGCGCAGCTTGATCGGGGCGCCGGAGGCCAGGGTCAGCCCGGCCCGGTCGGCCTCGACGGTGACCAGGACGTTGTCGTCGAAGACCCCGCGGTACTTGGCGATCGTGCCCGCGACGAGCGCGGCGACGAGCGCGAGGAAGAGGAAGCCGTAGACGACCTGGCGGTCGATCCGGTGGGCGTTCTGGGTGGTCATGGCGCTCACCCCGCGATGTGGACCGACGGACCGCCCCAGACGGCGATCGCGAAGATCAGGTCGATGAACATCGTGCAGATGAGCGCCGAGCGCACGGCCTTGCCGACCGCCTTGCCCACACCGGCGGGACCGCCCGAGGCGCGGAAGCCGTGGTAGCAGCAGATCGAGACGATGACGAGTGCCATCAGCGCCACCTTGACCATCGCCAGGAACAGGTCGCTGGAGATGAGGAAGGTGTCGAAGTAGTGCTGGTAGGTGCCGGGCGCCTGGTCGTAGCCGACCGTGACGACGAGGTAGGTCGCGAGCCAGCACATCATCAGCGCGATGGCGAAGAGCGGCACGACCGCGATCAGGCCGGCGATGATCCGCGTGGTGACCAGGTAGGGCACCGGCGGGACCGCCATCACCTCGAGCGCGTCGATCTCCTCGCTGACCCGCATCGCGCCGATCTGCGCGGTGAACCCGGCGCCGACGGTCGCGGTGAGCGCGATGCCCGCGATGATCGGCGCGACCTCGCGGGTGTTGAAGTACGCCGAGAAGAAGCCCGACAGCGTCGAGACGCCGATGTTGTCGAACGACGTGTAGGCCTGCAGGCCGACCTCGATGCCCGAGGCGGCGGTGAGGAAGCCGATCACCAGCACCGTGCCGCCGATGAGGGCGAGCGCGCCGGAGCCGAGGGAGACCTCGGCCAGCAACCGGACGACCTCCTTGGGGTAGTGCTTGAGCGCACGGGGCATGTGCGCGTAGGCGTTGCCGTGGAAGCTGAGCTGGTCGCCGAGGTTGCGCAGCGACGTCGTGGGCTTCGCCAGGTGGCGGGAGAGCTGGGACATGGGCATTCAGGCTCCGAGCTTGATCTGCAGGAACAGGGCGCTGATCACGCTGTTGGCGGCGAAGAGCAGCATGAACGCGAAGACGACCGTCTGGTTGACGGCCTCGCCGACGCCCTTCGGCCCGCCCTTGGCGTTGAGCCCGAGGTAGCAGGCGGTGAGGCCGGCGAGCATGCCGAAGACAGCGGCCTTGGCCTCCGAGGCGAGGAAGTCCGGCAGGCCGACGAGCAGCGTCAGGTCGGACAGGTACAGCCCCGGGGTGGCGCCCTGGAGGACGACCGAGAAGAAGTACCCGCCGACCAGGCCGACCACCGTCACCATGCCGTTGAGCGCGATCCCGACCAGCGTCGACGCGATCACCCGCGGGACGACGAGCCGCTCGATCGGGTCGATGCCCAGGGTGACCATGGCGTCGATCTCCTCGCGGATCTTGCGGGAGCCGAGGTCGGCGCAGATCGCCGTCGCCCCGGCGCCGGCCACGACGAGAACCGAGACGATCGGGCCGATCTCGCGGACGACGGCGACCGCCGCGCCCGCGCCGGCCAGGTCGACCGCGCCGATCTGGATGAGCAGCTGGTTGACCTGGAAGATGATGACGACGCAGAACGGGATCGACACCAGCAGTGCGGGCCCGAACGAGACCGTCGTGATGAACCAGGCCTGGGAGATGAACTCGCGGAACTGGAAGCGCCGGGTGAACATCTGCGCGAAGACCTTGCCGACGAAGGCGTAGAAGTCGCCGAACGTGCCGAGGGTCTTGAACAGGAAGGTCGAGCGGACGGCGTCCCGGGCGACCTGGCGGGTCTCGTCGGTCAGCCCCGCGGGGGCGGCCGTCACGCGGTGGCCTCGGTCTTCTCGCTCTGGTCACTCTTCACGACGTACAAGGGGAGACGCAGCGCAGCCGGTGCGGTCGGGGGCACAGCCGGCCGCACCGGCGCGATCGGGGAGAGCCGCTCGTAGCCGGCTCCGAGGGCGGGGCGGGGGTCGGCCTCGCCGCGGTTGGGCCACACCGCCATCGCGCGCTCGGCCTGCGCGGTGATGGTGAGGCTGGGGTTCACGCCGAGGTTCGCGGAGATCGCGGCGCCGTCGACGACGTGCAGGCCGGGGTGGCCGTAGACCCGGTGGTACGGGTCGATCACGCCGTGCTCGGCGGAGTCGCCGATCGGGCAGCCGCCCAGGAAGTGCGCCGTCATGGGGATGTTGAAGATCTCGCCGGCACTGCTGTACGAGCCGCCGTCGATCTTGTCGCTGATCCGGCGGACGACCTCGTTGCCCGCCGGGATCCACGTCGGGTTGGGCTCGCCGTGGCCCTGCGTCGAGGTCAGCCGGACCTTGCGCCGGCGCTTCTTCGGGGAGACGGTGATCGAGTTGTCGCTGGTCTGCATGACCAGCGCGATGATCGTGCGCTCGGGCCAGCTCCCGAGGCCGGCGTACGTGGAGAGCAGCAGGCCGGGGTGGCGCACGGCCTGGCCGAGCCAGCGCAGCCAGCGCGGCACCCGGCCGCCGCCGTCCGTCATCAGCGTCAGCAGGAGGCCCATCAGGCCGGAGCCCTTGCCGTAGCGGACCGGCTCGACGTGGGTGACCTCGTCGGGGTGGATCGACGACGTGATCGCGACGCCGTGGTGGAAGTCGTGCTGGTCCTTGCTGCGCAGCTTCGTGCTCGACGCGCACAGCGCCTCGGAGTTGGTCCGGGTCAGGTAGCCGAGCCGCTCGGAGAGCTGCGGCAGGTCGCCGGAGCGGCGCATCCCGTGCAGCAGCTCCTGGGTGCCCCACGTGCCGGCCGCGACGACGACCTGGGCGGCGGCGATGCTCGTCGTCCGCCGCGCGGAGCCGCCGGAGCGGTGGGTGACGACGTCGTACCCGCCGCCGGGGCGAGGCTTGATCGCGGCGACGGTCGTGCGCTCGCGGACCTCGGCGCCCAGCTTCTCGGCGAGGTAGAGGTAGTTCTTGAGCAGCGTGTTCTTCGCGTTGTGCCGGCACCCGGTCATGCACTCGCCGCACTCCAGGCACCCACGGCGCTCGGGGCCGGCACCGCCGAAGTACGGGTCCGGGATCGCCGCGCCCGGCGTCCCGAAGCAGACGCCGACCGGGGTCGGGCGGTAGGTGTGGCCCACGCCCATCTCGTCGGCGACCTGCTTCATGATCTCGTCGCTCGGCGTGGCGGTCGGGTTCGGGACCACGCCGAGCATCCGGCTCGCCTGGTCGTAGTACGGCGCCAGCTCGGCCTTCCAGTCGGTGATGTGCGCCCACTGCGGGTCGTTGTAGAAGGCGTCCGACTTGGGCTGGTAGAGCGTGTTCGCGTACACCAGCGAGCCGCCGCCGACACCCGCCCCGGCGAGCACGACGACGTCGCGCAGCAGCCGGATCCGCTGGATGCCGAAGCAGCCCAGCCGCGGGGCGAACAGGAACTTGCGCACGTCCCACGAGGTCGTCGCGAACTCGTCGTCCGCGAAGCGCCGGCCGGCCTCCAGCACGCAGACCCGGTAGCCCTTCTCGGCGAGGCGCAGCGCCGTCACCGAGCCGCCGAAGCCGGAGCCGACGACCACCACGTCGTACGCGAAGTCTGCGGCGCGGTCTTCTGCGTGCATGGCGAAGCACCCCCATGGGAACGGCCGGGCCCCTGTGCCGGGCCGGCCTGTGAGCGCCCATCTCACTCGGTGACGGGCGTCACGCTCTCGTGGCGGCGGTCCAAAGATGGCGAGGGCCTTTGTCCCGGTGCACAAAGACGGTCGGCACGCCCTAGGGTGAGGCCGTGAGCGAGTCGATGCCGTCGGACCTGGCGCCCTGGCTCCTGGCGTACGTCGCCGCGCAGGCCCAGCCCGACGAGGTCGACGTCTGGGTCGACCGGGTCACCAACGCCATCTACACCGAGATCCCCGAGGTCGCCGCCGTCGAGGGGCTGCCCGAGCAGGTCCGGCTCACCGTCCGCGAGCACTGGATCGCCTTCCTCGGCGACTTCGCGCAGCCCGAGCAGCACTTCCACCTCGTCGACGCCGCCCGCCGGCTCTCGGTCGAGCTGGCCGACCGGCAGCTGCCGCTCGAGATGCTCATCCGGTTCTACCGGGTCGCCCAGCAGGAGGTGTGGGACTACGTCAGCGAGCTGATCAAGGCGCTGCCCCCGGCCGACTTCGACCGGGCCGACCTGCTCATGTACTTCTGGAACCGGGCCGGGGTCTGGCTCGACGAGTCGATCACCGAGTCCGTCGCCACCTACCAGGCCGCGCGCTCGCGGGTCCTGGCCGGCGCGGCGGCCCAGCGCTACGAGGCGGCCCGCTCGATCCTGGCCGGCGAGCTGAGCGACCCGCGCGAGGCGTCGTCCGCGCTCGGGGGGTACCCGATCTCGGTGCACCACACGGCCGTCGTCCTCTCCGTGGGGGACGCCGAGCGCGTCGGCACCCTCGAGCAGCTCGCCACCGAGCTCGCCCGCCGGATCGGCGCCGCCAGCCCGCTCGTGGTCAAGCCCGGCGGCCGCCAGCTCTGGATGTGGCTCGGCACCCGCGACGCCCCCGACCTGAGCGGCCTCGCCGCTCTCGCCGGCCCGGCCGCCGACCCTGATGCCCTGGCCCACGAGGGCGTCGTCGTCGGCGTCGGCTCGGCCACCACTGGCATCGCCGGCTTCGCCGCCTCCCACCGCGAGGCCCAGGGCGCCCTCCGCGTCACCACCCCGGACACCCCCGACTGGCTGGCGCTCTACACCGACGTCGAGCTCCCCGTCCTCCTCGGCTGCTCCCCCGAGGTCGACCGCTTCGTCGGCCGCCAGCTCGGCCCGCTCGTCGGCGAGGACGAGAGCACCCAGCGGATCCGGGAGACCCTGACGGCGTACCTCGACAGCGGCGGCAGCGCCGAGGAGGCCGCCCGCGCGCTCGTCGTCCACCGCAACACGATCCGGTACCGGCTCGGGCAGGCCGAGGAGATGCTCGGCCACCCCATCGCCCGGATCAGCCCCCAGCTCGCGGTGGCGCTGCGCCACCACGACCTGTTCCACCGACCCTGACCCCTCCCCGAAGTGGGTGGGTTGCGGGTCCGAAGTGGGTGGGTTGCGGGGCCGAAGTGCGTGGGTTGCGGGTCCGAGATCCCGCGGACGTTGTCGCGTCAACCACCTCGCGCCCGCAACCGGCCCACTTCGGACCCGCAGCCCACCCACTTCGCGGGGCCGGCGGGGTCAGCCCTCGAGGGTGAGGGCCAGCACCGGGCAGGCCTGGACGGCGGCGAAGACGTGGGCGCGGTCAGTCTCCGGCGGGGTGTCGACGAGGACCTGCACCAGCTCGTCGTCCTCGTCGACCTCGAAGTAGTCGTCGGCCATGGACTCGCACATCCCCAGGCCCTCGCACTTGCCCTTGTCGGCGACGATCCGCATCACGCACCGACCTTGTAGCGCGGCTCGACGGCCTTGAAGTCGACCTTCTCGCGCACCCCGCAGTCGGGGCAGCACCAGTCGTCGGGGATGTCCTTCCAGGCGGTCCCGGCGGCGAAGCCCTCGAGCTCGTTGCCCTCCGCGACCTCGTAGGTGTACTGGCAGCCGGGGCACTGCGCGGCGAGCACCTCGCCGTCGAACTCGTGGGCGCTGGCGTCGGCCCGGAGCTCGGCCTCGCGCTCGGCCGCGGTGACGGCGGCGGGGACGGGATAGCGGCGCAGCAGCTTCTCGCGCTTGCTCGGCAGCAGGTTGGCCCGGCGGAGGTCGCCGTCGTAGTGGGCGACGACGCGCTTGTCCATGAGCGCCCGGAAGACGGGCGGGAACAGGGCGACGACGATCATGCCCGTGTAGCCGGTCGGCAGCACCGGGGCGTCCTTGAAGTCGCGCAGCGTCTGGTAGCGACGGGTGGGGTTCGCGTGGTGGTCGCTGTGCCGCTGCAGGTGGTAGAGCAGCACGTTGGTCGCGATGTTGTTGGAGTTCCACGAGTGCGACGGCGCGACCCGCTCGAACCTCTGCTTCGCGCCGACGCCGACCTTCTGGCGCAGCATGCCGTAGTGCTCCATGTAGTTGACGACCTCGAGCAGCGAGAAGCCGACGACCGCCTGCAGCACGAGGTACGGCAGCAGGGCGGCCGGGTTGACGTCGTACGCCAGGCCGAGCCAGAGCAGCAGCCCGCCCCACAGCGCCACGGTCATCAGCCACGCGTTGAGGACGTCGTTGCCGAGGTGGAACGGGTGCGTCCCCTTGCGCTGGTAGCGCCGGGCCTCCAGTCCCCACGAGCTCTTCAGCGAGCCGGCCACCGTGCGCGGCCAGAACCGGTAGACGCTCTCCCCCATCCGGCTCGACGCCGGGTCCTCGGGCGTGGCGACGCGGACGTGGTGGCCGCGGTTGTGCTCGATGTAGAAGTGGCCGTAGAACGTCTGCGCCAGCGCGATCTTCGACGCCCAGCGCTCCACCGACTCGCGCTTGTGGCCCAGCTCGTGCGCGGTGTTGATCGCGACGCCGCCGACGACGCCGACCGAGATCGCCAGGCCCACCTTGGCCGCCACGCTCAGGTCCGCGGTCGCCAGGAACCACATCGCGATGACGAAGCCGACGTACTGCACCGGGAGGTAGAGGTAGGTCACCCACCGGTAGTAGCGGTCGTTCTCGAGCGCCTCGATGACGTCGTCGGGCGGGTTCGTGTCGTCGTACCCGGCGATCAGGTCGAGGAGCGGGATGAGCGCGAAGAACACGACCGGCGTCAGCCAGAACCACAGCGCGCGGTCGGTCGCCTGGAAGAGCGCGATCCCGACGAGCGGCGTGGCCGGGACCACCAGGCCCAGCATCCACAGGTACCGCTTCTTGTCGCGCCAGGGGACGGACGTGCCGTCCGCGCCATGGGTTGCGTACTTCGCCATCGGGAGCCTCCTCGGGTCGGGCGACCGCCTCGTCGCCGTACCCGGCAACGGTCGCAGCGGCGCGCCCCGCGGCTCTCGGGTCGGCTGCACAACCTTGCCGGGAGGCGTTGGCAGGTTGCACAACGGCCTTCCCGGCCGCTGCTCCGCTCAGCCGGTCCGCTCAGCCGGTGAGGCTGCGGTACTGACGGCGCCAGGCCGCCGGGGTCATGCCCGTCTCCCGCTGGAAGGCGCGGGACAGGGCCGAGACGCTCCCGAACCCGGCGCGCTCGGCGATCGTCGCCACCTGCTCCGGCCGGTCGCCCTTCAGCATCAGGCCGCTCGCCCGGCCGATCCGGAACGAGCGCAGCATCGTCGCCGGGGTCGCCCCCACCTTGGCGAAGTGCAGCTCCAGGGCGCGGCGGGTGACCCCGTGGGCGGCGGCGATCGACTCGACGGTGGTCGTCGGCGAGCAGGCGTGCTGGCTCATGTGCACGAGCACCTTCAGCAGGAGCGCGCCGGACCGCGACGCGCCGTCGGCGTCCGCCGGGAAGCGACCCTCCGCCAGCAGGCCGGCGAGCTCGATCGCGGTGAGCACCTCCACCTCCCGATCAGGCACCGTCTCTCCCAGCTCCTCGTGCCGTGGCCGCAGGACGTTCCCCCGGATGACCACGGACTCACCGGCGGGCGTGCAGGCGAGCCCCTGCATCATGAGGTGCGCCGCCGGTGGGCGTCGGCGTTTCCCAGGAGGAACGGGCAAATGCCCCACGTTCGGGGGTCCTGGCTCTGCCGGTCAGACCCGCGCGGGTGGATCGAGGTATCCGTCCTGCTGGGCGATCGCGTTGAGCTCGAGCTTCGTGCTCGCCGGACGACCCGCCGCGGCGTACTTCGCCTTGACCCGGCTGAGGTACTTCTTCGCGGTGTCCTTCCTGACACCGAGCGCCGTCGCGACCGCATCGAGCGTCAGGCCGGAGGCATAGAGGACGAGCGCCCGCTCCTCCTGGTCGCTGAGTCGCGGACGGTCGGCGTCCCCGGCGATCACGCTCGCCAGCTCGGGCGTCAGCCACTGACCGCGGCCCAGCACCGTCCAGATCGCGGCGACGATGTCCTCCTCGGGGTCCCGCTTGCCGACGATGCCGCCGATCCCGGCCTGCAGGATCTTGCGGACCAGCTCGGGCGAGCCCATCGCCGAGAGGACCAGCACCCGGACCCCCGACCGGGTGAGCTCGCGGACCCGCGCCGGGTCGACACTCGGCCCGCGCTCGACCATGAGGTCGAGGACCACCAGGTGCGGCCGTCGCGACTCAGGCGCGTCGTCCAACCAGGCGGTGAACTCGGGGAAGGTCTCCCCCGACCACACCACACTCAGGCCGGACTGCGCGTGGAGCAGCTCCTCGGTCCGCTTGCGCTGGAGCAGGTGGTCCTCGACGACGGCGATCCGCCACTCGTAGCGCTGCGCGCCCACCGCAGGACGGCTCACGACATCCCCCCGTGGTCCGCCGGCCTCGGCCGGCGCACCACCCCACCGTTCCTCACGCCGCCGCGACCCCGACCCCGGCAGCGTTCCGGCCCCCGTGCCCGGTGTCGGTCCCACCCGACCGTGCGCCCGGCCTGGTCACGGCGCAATTCACTTCCGACCCCCTCCGTCGACTGCGCTGACCGGACGCGGCGGAAACGCCGAGCTGCCCGAGTTGTCGGCGCCTGTGCGGCGACACTAGGTCGCGGCGCGCGTCCCCAGCCACCAACCAGGCGCCGTCGAGGGAGAATGACCCCCGCATCGGGGTCGGGTGTCAGGCACGCTGTCGCCCGGAGGGGGGCGACGCGGTCAGCGCAGCAAGCTGAGCAGGCTCAGCAGCACCGGCACGGCGAACGCGAACAGCAGCACCCACGCGACGATCCGGTGCGAGCGCTTGCCGCTGTCGAGCGAGCCGGCCAGCTCGAGCAGCGCGCCGTCGGGCACCGACCGGCTCAGGCCCATCCGGCGCGCGTCGGCGGGGATGTGCTCGGCCTGGGTCCAGGCGACGGCACCCTCGTCGTCGTCGCGGGGCTCGTCGTCGCGGCGCTCCATGGGCTCATGCTACGTCGGCGGGGACTCGCCGGCGTGTCCTCAGCTCAGCTGATCGTGGTGAGCAGCTGCGTCGCCCGGGTCAGGACGACGTACAGCGTCGCCCGCCCGGTCTGCGACTCGTCCTCGATCTCCTGCGGCCGGACGACGACGATGCCGTCGAACTCCAGCCCCTTCGTGTCGAGCCCGGTCAGGACGACGACCCGGTCGTCGCCCGAGGGCGTGACCGAGGAGTCGACGGCGGCGCGGGCGCCGGCGGCGTCGGAGGCGAGCTCGGGCCAGGAGGCCAGCCAGGCGTTGACCTCCGAGCGCCGGGCGACCGGGACGACGATGCCCACGGTGCCCGAGACGGCTCCGGCCAGCTCGAGGACGGCCTCGCGGGTGGCGGACTCGAGGTCGGCACCGTCGGTGAGGCGTACCTCGCGGGGCGGGACGCCGGTGCGGCGGACGGCGTCGGGGAGGTCGGCGTCGAGGCCGACGCGTTCGGCGTAGGCGGCGGCGTGGGCGTAGATCTCGGCCGAGTTGCGGTAGTTGGTCGACAGGTGGAAGCGGTGGATCTGCTTGCGCTCCAGGGCCGCGGCGCGGGCGGCGTCGGCCTCGGCCGGCTCGGGCCAGGAGGACTGGGCGGGGTCGCCGACGATGGTCCAGGAGGCGGTGCGGCCGCGGCGCCCGACCATCCGCCACTGCATGGGGGTGAGGTCCTGGGCCTCGTCGATGAGGACGTGGGCGTACCCGTCGTCCTCGATGCTGCTGACCGGGGGGCGCCAGGCGCGGCCCGCGGGGGCGTACTCGCGGTCGGCGGCGGTCATCAGCTCCTGGATGTTGACCGCGCCCTCGATCAGGGCGAGCGGGTCGTCGCGCTCGTCGTCGGCCTTCTGCGGGACGTCGCCGAGGGCGTAGCGCAGCTCGTCGAGGAGCGGGACGTCCTCGATCGAGATCTGGCCGCTGATGGGGCGGTTCGGGTCGAGCCCGGCCCAGGACTTGGCGAGGAGGCGCTGCTCCTCGGCGGACAGGACGCCCTCGGCGACCCGGGCGAGGAGCTCGGGCTCGCGCAGCCAGCACAGGACGCCGGCCGCGTCGAGCGGCGGCCACCAGGCGAGGGCGAAGTCGAGGAAGTCCTGGCGCGAGAGCATCTCGTCGTTGAACTTCTCGCGGCCCTGGTCGCGGCCGCGCTCACCACGGACCTGGCGCCACAGCGCGTCGAGGAGGGCGTTGGAGACGCGCGGGAGCTGCTTGTTGCGCAGCCCCTGGGACATCAGCTGCCGGCGCACCTGGCCGAGCCGGCCACGGTCGAGCACCAGGCGGTCGTCGCGCCAGAAGACGCGGTACTCGCGCGGACTGCCGGGCGCCTGCTGACGGGAGACGCGGCGCATCACCTCGGCCATCCGCGCCGAGCCCTTGACGTCGGCGACGGCGGGCTCGTCGTGGCGGGTGGCGCGGACCTCGTCGACGACCTCGCCGAGGCTGCGCAGGGCGACGGCGGTCTCGCCGAGGGACGGCAGCACCCGCTCGATGTAGCGCATGAAGACGCCGGACGGCCCGACGACGAGCACGCCGCCGCGCTCGTAGCGCTGCCGGTCGGTGTAGAGGAGGTACGCCGCGCGGTGCAGCGCGACGACCGTCTTGCCGGTGCCGGGACCGCCGGAGATGCTGACGACGCCCTTCGAGGGCGCCCGGATCGCCTTGTCCTGCTCGGCCTGGATGGTGGCGACGATCGAGTGCATCGAGCGGTCGCGGGCCCGGGAGAGCTGCGCCATGAGCGCGCCCTCGCCGATGATCGGCAGCGCGCGGCCGGCCTCCTCGGCGGCGGCCATGCCCTCGGCGTCGAGCAGCTCGTCCTCGACGCCGACAACGGCGCGGCCGGTGCTGCGCAGCACCCGGCGGCGCAGCACGTGCTGGGGCTCGGCGGCGGTGGCCTGGTAGAACACCGCGGCGGCGGGCGCGCGCCAGTCGATCAGCAGCGAGTCGTGCTGGTCGTCGCGCAGACCGATCCGGCCGACGTACCGGGGCTCGGCGTCGACGGTGGCGTCGAGGTCGAGACGACCGAACACCAGACCCTCGTGGGCGGCGTCGAGCTGGGCGATCCGCTTGGCGGCCTGGAAGACCATCGCGTCCCGCTCGACCAGACCACCTTCGTGCCCGAGGTGGGCCCGAGAATGACCCTCGCGGGCCAGCGACTGGGCGGCCTGGCCGGCGTGCTCCAGCTGCCGATAGACCCGGTCGACGAAGGCCTGTTCTGCTGCGACCTCGCGCTCCACCAGCTCATCTGCCACCGACGTGACCCCTGCCGTCCGCACTCGTGTTCTGACCACCGCACCCCGGGCGCGGCAAGCCACCAACTCTACAGGCCGGGACGGAGACGTAGCGCGCTGCCAGGTTGTTGGTTGAATATCAACAAGGCATCGCTGCGTCCTAGGGGGGAACACGATGAGAACGACGCCTGCGGCTCCGCCGCGCAAACCGAACAAAAGAGGAGTGGCAGCTCGCGAGAAGCTGCTCTCCACCGCACTGGAGATGCTCGGGACGGGACGACCGGAGACGGTCTCCATCAACATGGTCGCCAAGGAGGCGGGGCTGAGCTGGGGCTCGGTCCAGAACCTCTTCGGCGACTCCGACGGGTTCTGGTCGTCGGTGATCGAGCTGATCATCGAAGCCGGACCCGAGCTGTGGGCCGCGCCGGAGAGCGCCACCGTGCAGGGCCGGGTCGCCGAGGTGGCCGAGCTCTACCGCTCGGTGCTCGCCTCGCCGTACGGCGTCGCGATCGAGACCGTCCGCGCCGGGCTGCCCCGGCCGCTCGACGTCCTCGCCGAGTCGCACCCGCGCACGTCCGCCTCGCTCGCGAGGCTCGACGAGCTGTGGGCCGAGGCGTTCCTGCACTTCTTCGCCACGCTCGACGGTCCACCGGTCGACGCCGACCGCGCCTCGGACGTGGCGGCGCTGCTGCCGAGTGCCCTGCGCGGGCTGCGGGCCGACCAGCAGTTCGGGACGACGGTCGACATCGACCGTGCCCACCGGACGTTGGTGACAGCGCTGACGACGTACTTGGAGGGGTGAGCCCGCGGGGCGGACCTCAGCCGGCCAGCAGCGCGCGGGTCGGCGGTGGGGGTCCGCCCTGAAGGGGGTTGAACGCCGGAGGCGCCCGGAGGCATACTGGTGGGCGCAAGGGGCACTAGCCCTGCGAAGTAGGCCCGGCAGTTCTCCGGACGGTGAACGAGCCGGGCTCGCGCCTTTTTGGGGCTACACCAGGCGCGTCTCGACGACGAGTGGAGCGCACGCCTCGGCCCACTCCCCACCGCGCTGGGCGCACCACGCGACGGCATCGCTGATCCACAGGAGCGGTTCCTCCTTCGCGCGCAGCTGACGGTAGTGCGGTACGTCGGGTTCGTACCGGAACCGCTGCGCGATCAGCCGCCGATCCGCGACCGCCACCGAGTCGTCCAGCTCGAGGACGAGCATCGCGGCCTTGACCTCGACGACGTCGTCGAGGATCGCCTTCAGGCAGGCGCTCCGCCCGGCGGCATGATCGCGCGTCCGGGCCACGTAGAGCGTCACCTGGACGTCGATCTCGCGCATGCTCGCGAGGAGCTGCCGCCGTCGTGCGGGCCTCTCGTGCGTGAAGTGCACCCGCTCCGCCCCGGGCAGCGCCAGCGCCCGCACGTGTCTGCGCGCCACCGCGACATCACGCGGAGAAAGGGAGGCCGCCGCCATGACGTAGTCACGGTGCTTCGTCTCGTCCACGAAGACGTGCGGCCCGGTGAGCCGGTCCATGCCGGCGACGCTACGGCCAGGCCCCGACAGGTCGAGGCAGTCCGCAGAGCGGCGGACCTCAGCCGGCCAGCAGCGCGCGGGTCGGCGCGATGACGTCCGCCCCGAACCGGGTGATCCCGTCGAGCTTCTGCTCCAGCGGAGCGTGCTGCGGGTAGTAGTACATCCACGGCATCGTCATGCACATGGTGACGCCGCCGCGCGAGGCGCGGGCGAAGTCCTCGGGCCGCAGGGCGTCCGTCAGCGCGGGGACGACGGCGAAGGGCTCCTCGGGGTCACGGCCGGCGACGCGGCGCATCTCGCGGAGGCGGGCGCCGATCTCGATGGCCTCGTCGACGGTGGCCATGTCGCCGATCCAGCCGTCGTTGCGGGCCGCGCGGCGCAGGGCGACGTCGGACATGCCGCCGACCCAGACCGGGATCGGGCCCGGCGGCTCGGGGCGCATGACGAGGCGGTCGCAGCGGTAGAACTCGCCGGCGAACTCGGTCCAGCCGGGCTGCCACAGCTCGCGCATGAGGTCGAGTCCCTCGTCGGTACGGCGGCCGCGGGTCCCGAAGTCCTCGTCGAGCAGCTCGAACTCGTCGCGGCACCAGCCGACGCCGACGCCGAGCGCGACCCGGCCGCCGGACAGGGCGGCGGCGGTGCCGACGGCCTTGGCGACGACGAAGGGGTTGCGCATGGCGGAGACGTAGATCGAGGTGAAGAACTGCAGCCGCGTGGTCACCTGCGAGAGGGCGCCGATGGTGACCCAGGGGTCGGGCCAGTCGACGTCGGTGTCCCAGCGCCGCCGGCCGTCCGAGGTGTAGGGGTACGGCGTCTCGATCGTCTCGAGGTCGACCACGTGGTCGGCCAGGCTGAGCGCTCCGAAGCCCGCCTCCTCGGCGGCCCGCGCGAGCGGGACGATCTCGTCGATCGGGTGGTAGGCGGTCACCATCGCGAAGTCCACGCGCGCAGCCTAGGCGAGAACTAGAACAGGTTCTAGGGGTGCGGCGAGGTCAACCCTTCTTGCGCGACAGGAAGGCGGTCATCGCCTCGCGCGCCTCGTCGGAGCCGAAGAGCCGGGCGCTGAGCTCGACGAGCTCCTCGCCCTTGGCGTCGATCCGCTCCAGCAGCTCGGCGCCGAGCAGCTTCTTGGTCTCGCGCAGGCCCTGGGCGGCGCCGGTGGCGATCTGGCCGACCACCTCGTCGACCTGCGCCTGCAGCGTGGCGGCGGGGACGGCGTACGTCGCGAGGCCGTAGTCGCGGGCCTCGGCACCGCTGAAGACCTCGCCCCCGAGGGCAGTGAGCGCGGCGCCGCGCGGCGTCATCCGCGGGAAGACCGTGAGCGAGATGACGGCCGGGGTGAGGCCGAGCTTGACCTCGGTCAGCGCGAAGGTGGCGTCCTCGGCGACGACCACGACGTCGGAGGCGGCCACGATGCCGATCCCGCCCGCGCGGGCCGCCCCCTCGACCACGGTGACGACGGGCTTCGACAGCGCGACGATCTGGCGCTGCAGGCCGACGATCGCGCGGGCGCCCTCGTGCATCGGCACGGTGGCGGCCTCGGAGAGGTCGGCGCCCGAGCAGAACACCCGGCCCGACGAGCGCAGCACGACCACGCGGACGTCGTCCGCCGCGTCGGCGGTGCCGAGGTGGGCGATCAGCTCGGTGACGAGCTGGCGGGAGAGCGCATTGCGGTTGTGGGGCGAGTCGAGGGTGATGGTCGCGACGCCGTCGGCGACCTCGAGGTGGACCAGCTCCGCGGGTGCGTCAGTCATGCGCCTCATCCTGCCGCACCGCGGCGCAGTCGAGGGCGGCCAGGTAGCCGAACACCAGGGCCGGGCCGATGGTGGCGCCGGGGCCGGCGTAGGTGTGGCCCATGACGGCGGCGCTCGTGTTGCCGGCGGCGTAGAGGCCGGGGATCGGGGTACCGTCGGCGCGCAGCGCGCGAGCCCGCGGGTCGGTCCGGATGCCGCCCTTGGTGCCGAGGTCGGCGGGCACCATCCGGGCCGCGTAGAACGGGCCCTTCGCGATCGGGCCGAGGCTCGGGTTGGGCTTGTTGGTCAGGTCGCCGTAGTAGTGGTCGTACGCCGACTCCCCCCGGTGGTGGTCGTGGTCGACGCCCTCGGCCGCGAAGCCGTTGAACCGGGCGACGGTGGCGGCCAGTCCCGCGGCCGGGACGCCGATCGCGGCGGCCAGCTCGTCCAGCGAGCCGGCCTTGGTGATCGCGCCGCTCGCCAGCCACGACTTCGGCAGCGCCCGCCCCGGCTGGACGCCGGCGAACAGGTAGCGGTCGCGGTAGGTCTGGTCGAAGACCAGCCAGCACGGCAGGTTCTCGGCGTCGTCGTCCGGGCCGGTCCCGCGGCCGTGGGTGCCGCCGAACATCCGGTGCGTCGCCTCGACGTAGGGCAGCGACTCGTTCATGAACCGCTCACCGTGCCGGTTGACGATGATCCCGCCGGGCAGCGAGCGCTCCGAGAGCGCGAACCAGGGACCCTTGGGCAGCGGGATGGACGGCGCCCACCAGGCGTCGTCCATCAGGTCGGTGGCGGCGCCGGCGACCTGGGCCGCCCGGATGCCGTCGCCGGTGTTGGTGGCGACGCCCAGCGAGAGCTCGGGGCCGGCCGGACGGCGCTGGTGGGTGCGCCGCAGCTCCGCGTCGTGGTCGAAGCCGCCGCACGCGAGGACCACCCCGCGCCGCGCCAGCACCCGGTCGCCGCCACCGGTCCGGACGCCGACCACGCGGCCGTCGTCCTCGACCAGGCCGGCCATCGCCGTACCGAGCCGGAGGGGGATGCCCGCCTCGCGGACGCCCACCATGAGCGAGGCGACGAGCGCGCTGCCGAGACCGACGAGCCGGCGACGGCGCAGCCGGGCCCACGCGAAGCGCAGCCCGATCCGCGCCATGTGCAGCGGGCCGCGCCAGTGCCGCCGCCCCGTGCTGAGCCAGCGGTAGTCGGACTGCAGGACGACCACGTTGAGCGGGGTCTTCGTGTAGAAGGGCTCCATCGTGGCCAGGTCGTCGCCGATCCGGCGCGCGTCGAACGGCCGCGGCTCGGCCGAGCGGCCCGCGGCGCGACCGCCGGGCGCCTCGGGGAAGTAGTCGGCGTAGCCGCGCACCCACGCGAGGTCGAGGGCGGAGTGGTCGGCCAGGTAGCCCATCGCCTCGGCACCGCGGTCGACGAAGGTGTCGATCCGGGCGGGGTCGACCTCGTCGACGATCGCGTGGAGGTAGCGCCGGGCCTCGCCGAGGTCACCGGCCGGGACGTGGTCCTGGATCGCCGGGTTGCCGGGCACCCAGACGCCGCCGCCGGAGCGGGCCGTCGTCCCGCCCCAGCGCTCGGACTTCTCGAGAACGACCACGCTCAGGCCGTGCCCGGCGGCGGTGATCGCGGCAGCCAGCCCGGCCGCGCCGGAACCCACCACCACGACGTCGAAGGTCTCGTCCACGGCCTGCTCCTGATTCTTGGGATTCGATTGCAAGTTGGGAGTTTCTATCAACTTGCGAGCGGCTCCGCAACCTGCGAGCCTGCCGCCATGGCCTCCCTGCGCGCCCGCAACCGGGCCCGGGTGCGCCACGAGATCCAGGACGCCGCCTGGCGGCTCTTCACCGAGCACGGCTTCGCGGCCGTCACCACGCAGGAGATCGCGAGCGCCGCGGGCGTCTCGACGAGCACCTACTTCCGCCACGTCGCCGGCAAGGAGGACCTGCTCCTCCAGCCGATGCTCGCCAGCAGCGCCGACATCGTCGCGGCGTACGCCGCCCGCCCGGCCGACGAGCCCGTCGCCCGCGGGCTCGCGGCGGCGATCCGCGGCCGGACCGCCGAGGCCGCCGACACCGACCTGCGCCGCTGGCGCGCGGCGATGCGGACCGCGCCCGAGCTCGGCTCCCGGGTGACCCTGATCGCCGACGCCGACCGGGGCGAGCTGGTCCGGCTCGCCACCGAGCGCGGCGGCTCCGGACTGGTCGTGCACCTGGTGCTCGCCGCCGCCGAGTACGCCTACGGCCGCTGGATCGACCCGGCGGCCGACGAGCAGTCGCTCGTCGCGCTCATCGACGCCGCGCTCGACGAGACGCTGGACGGGGCCTGGCGGTAGGTGGCGGCCCCGGCTGAGGCCCCGTACTCAGGCGCCCTCGGCGCCACACTGGAACGGTGGGACCCATGAAGCCGCCCCCCGCGCTCGCCCTGCTGACCTGTGCCCTGCTGCCGCTCGCCGCGGCCTGCGCCAACCCCAGCCACGCGAGCGAGGCGGACAGCCTGCGCGACCGGCTCGCGGCGCTGCCCGGGGTCGCGTCGGCGGACCTCGACTACACCGAGCCGGTCACGCTCGACTCCGGGAAGGTCGGGATCAACGTCGCGATGCGGCCCGATGCCGATGCGGGGGCGGTCGTCGACGTGGTGTCGACGACGTACGCCGCCTTCGCGGGCACCCACCACGGGGAGGAGGGCGACCTCGACGTCACCTGGGGTGACGACGTCGTCCACCTCCGCAGCTTCGAGCCGGAGGCCGACCGGTCCGCGGTCGAGGAGGCGGCCGAGCGGGCGCTGCCGGTGCTGGAGGGCGCCCGGGTCCGGCTGGACCTCGAGACCCAGGACGTCGACGCCGCGCCCCACGTGCACTCGCTCCTCACGGTCACCACCGAGCCGGGGGTCGACGCGCTGCTGGGCGCGCTGCCCGCACTCGAGCAGAAGTACGGCGACCTCCCGCGGGCCGACTGGACCGTGCAGGCCGGCACCGAGGGCACCTGGGCGCTGCACTCGTCGGACGGCCTGCCCGGCGCCGACCAGCTGACCCTGTTCCACCGGTTGCGCGCCGGTCTCCCGCGCGCGGCGGCGGTCTGGCTCGGGGACGACGGCTGGGCGAGCGTCACCCTGCCGGCCGGGACGACGCCCGCGGCCACGGCCGCCGTCGTCGACCGGCACCTCGCGATCCTCGGCGGTGCCGGCTCCGCGTCGTACGACGTGCAGGTGGGGGACGAGCTCGTGCTGTCGATCGTCGACGGCGAGTGCTCGTTCGACCCCGGCCCGATCGGCACCCGGCTCGACCGGGCCCACGCCGACGCCTGCCGCACGGTGGTCTAGTGGTGGTCTAGGAGTCCATGATCGGCTGCTTGGGCAGCTTCTTGACCCGGGCCCGGCGCCGCGGGCGGGCCGGGATCATCGAGCGCATCTCCTCGAGCTTGCCGAAGCAGAGCAGCCGGTCCTCGGCCTGCAGGACGTGCCGGTCGTAGGGGTTCGGGATGACGAGGGTGCCGCGGTGCAGGGTCAGCACGGTCATGTCGCGCTCGCGCAGGCCTGACTCGCCGAGGGTCTTGCCGACGAGGTCGGCGTCGCCGTGGACGACGAGCTCGGCGACGCCGTACCCGGTCGAGACGCTGAGCCGCTCGCGCACGTCGATCTGGGGGAAGGCGACCTGGTTGTCGATGTAGTCGATGATCGCGCCGGCCACGTCGAGCTTGGTGGCGGACTCGATGCCCTCGAGGCCCGGCGACGAGTTGACCTCCATGACGAGCGGGCCGTCGTTGCCCTCGAGCATGTCGACACCGGCGACCTTGAGGCCCATGATCTGGGCGGCGCGGACGGCGACCTGCTCGTACTCCGGGTCGAGCTCGACCCGCTCGACACTGCCGCCGCGGTGCACGTTGGAGCGGAACTCGTCGCCCTGGGCAACCCGGCGCATCGCCGCGACCACGCGGTCGCCGACGACCAGGGCGCGCACGTCGCGGCCCTTGGACTCCTTGACGAAGCGCTGGATGAGAACCTGCTGCTTGGTGCTCTGCAGGGTCTCGATGATCGCCTCGGCGACCTTGATGCTGGGCGCGAGGATGACGCCGATGCCCTGGGTGCCCTCGAGCAGCTTGATCACGACCGGCGCGCCGCCGACCCGCTCGATCGCGGGGATCACGTCGGCGCGGTCCCGGACGAAGGTCGTGGCCGGCATCCCGATGTTGTGGCGGGACAGGATCTGCGTGGCGCGCAGCTTGTCGCGCGAGTTGGCGATGCCGTTGGCGGTGTTGGGCGTGTAGACGTCCATCTGCTCGAACTGGCGGACGACGGCCGTGCCGAAGTAGGTGATCGAGTTGCCGATCCGCGGCAGCACGGCGTCGTAGTCGGAGAGCTGCTTGCCGCGGAACTGGAGATCGGGCTCGTCGCCGGACAGGTCGATCGAGAACCGCAGCGTGTTGAGCACCTTCACCTGGTGCCCTCTGTCGAGGGCCGCCGTGCGGAGGCGCTGGGTGCTGTAGGACCGCGGAGCGCGGGAGAGGATCGCGAGCTTCATACCCGACCTGATTGGATTGCCGTGTGGTCAGGCCCCATTCAATCAGTCCTCCGGTGGTTGCCGGATGGCGCGAGTGGGTGCGCCTGCCGGGGTGGGGGGTCGGTTCCGTCAAGGCCAAGCTCGACACCGGGGCGCGGACCTCGGCCCTGCACGCCTTCGACATCGAGGAGCTCACCCACGACGGTGTCGACTGGGTCAGGTTCTCGGTGTACCCGTGGCAGCGCTCCTCAGACGACGCGGTCCTCGTCGAGTGCCCGGTCCACGACCGGCGGGTGGTCCGCAGCTCGACCGGGCACGCCCAGGAGCGGATCGTCGTCCTCACCGACGTCGAGCTGCTCGGCCACACGATCACCACCGAGATGACGCTCACCCGCCGCGACACGATGGGCTTCCGGATGCTGGTGGGCCGCGAGGCGCTGCGCCAGGGCTTCGTCGTCGACTCCGGCCGCTCCTACCTCGGCGGACGCCCGCCGCGGAAGGTGCGCCGCAAGAACCGCGGGCGCGCCGCGGGTGGGGGTGGCGCCGATGGCACTGCGTGAGTCGTTCGCGATCGGCAACGTCCGGGTCCGCGCGGGCGCGAGCAAGGAGGTCGAGCTGCCGATCACCCGCCTGGTGACCGGTGGCGACATCAGCCTGCCGGTGCGCGTCCTCCACGGGCGCGAGCCCGGACCGGCGGTCTGGGTCAACGCGGCGATCCACGGCGACGAGGTGATGGGCGTCGAGGTGGTGCAGCAGATCGTGGCGAGCCTGTCGCCCAAGACGCTGCGCGGCACGCTGCTCGCCGTCCCCGTCGTCAACGTCTTCGGCTTCATGACCGGCGAGCGCTACCTCCCCGACCGCCGTGACCTCAACCGGTCGTTCCCCGGCTCGGCCCGCGGCTCGCTGGCCAGCCGGATCGCGCACCTGTTCATGACCGAGGTGGTCGGCACGTGCGACGTCGGCATCGACCTGCACACGGCAGCCGACCGGCGGAGCAACCTCCCCCAGATCCGGGCCGACCTCGACGACCCCCGCACCCGCGAGCTGGCCGAGGCGTTCGGCGCGCCGGTGATGCTGCACGCCCGGCTGCGCGACGGGTCGCTGCGGCAGGCCGGGCGCGACCGCGGCGCACGGGTGCTGCTCTACGAGGCCGGCGAGGCGATGCGCTTCCAGGCCGAGCCGATCGCGGTGGGCGTCGCCGGCGTCCGACGGGTGCTGGCCTCGCTCGGCATGATCGACCCCGACCCCGCCTGGGCCGAGCATCCCGCGCCCGAGGAGTGCCGCTCCAGCGCGTGGGTCCGGGCGCGCGGCACCGGCATCCTGCACCTCGACGTCCGGCTGGGCGACCGGGTCGAGACGGGGCAGCGGCTCGGCGGCCTCTCCGACACCTTCGGGCGCCGGGTGCGCCTGGTCCATGCCGACCGCGACGGCATCGTGATCGGGCTGACCCGGGCACCGATCGTCAACGCGGGCGACGCGCTCGTGCACATCGCCTCGCCCGCCACCTGATCATCTGACCACGTGATCAGCTGACCAGCTTGAACCCGTCCTCGCACTCCGGCGCGCAGGCCAGCTCGCCCCACTTCACCGGATCGCCGAACGACGCCCCGTCGGACAGCTGGACCCACAGCACCAGCCCGTCGTCCGCGGCACCGTTGTTGGCGGCGTAGCGGAGCGAGACGAAGTCGGCGGCGCCGTCACCGTCGACGTCGCTGAGCGCCTCACCCGCGATGCCGCTGTCGTAGAGGTTCTTGCGCGCCTCGTCGAGGCCGACCTCGGCGGTGAACCAGCGGGTCCGGGGCGCGACGACGTCGTCGACGAAGTCGTAGACGAAGATCGCCCGGCCGGTCGCGTTGGCGGCGACGAGCTCGTCGGCACCGTCGCCGTCGACGTCGCCCGGCAGCCACTTCACGAACAGCGGGTTGACGGCGGCGCCCTCGATGACCTTCTCGCTGACCTCGACGAGCTCGCCGTCCTCGGGCCGCAGGACGCGCATGATGTTCGCCTCGGCGGCGTCGTCGCGGGCGAAGTAGACGACCTCGTCCTTGCCGTCGCCGTCGAGGTCGCCGGCCACCGGCAGGCTCTGGGACAGCGTCGAGGTGTACCACTGGGTCGGTGCGGCGAAGCCGCCGTCCTCGGCGAGCGCGACGTGCAGGCCGTCGGAGTCGTCGTCCGCGTCGCCGTAGAGGACCAGGTCGTCCTTGCCGTCGCCGTCGAGGTCGGCGGCGGCCGCGTTGTAGTCCTTGATGTCGAAGGCCGGGTCGAGAGCCAGCTCGGTCGTCCACCGCTCGCCGTCACCCGGCACCACGACGACGGACAGCCGGTCGTCGTCCTCGTCGAGCCACACGACGTCGGGACGGCGGTCGCCGTCGACGTCGGCGAGGAGCGGGTGGCCCTCCTCGGCGCCGGCCCGCCGGGGCGCGCCGAACTGCATCCCGGACGACGGCACGGTCCAGGTCGACAGCGGGCTGAGCGCCTCGAAGCGGGTCTGGTGGACCAGCACGTCGCCGTAGTCGTCGCCGGTGAGGTCGCCGGCGACCGCCACAGGCTCGGCCGCGGCCGGCTCGTCGTCGTCGCGGACGAGCAGCCAGGTGGTGATGCCGCCGGCGACCAGGGCGAGAGCGACGACCGCGGCCACCACGAGCGGCCAGCGGCGGCGCGCGGACGGGACCACCGTGGCCGGGCGCACCGCGGTGCCGGCCGGCGGGCCGGCCGGGCCACCCGGCGCGCCTTCGAGCGTGTCGGCCGGGGCGAGCGCGGCGAGGCGCTCGAGGTCCTCGCGGAGCGCGGTGGCGTCGCCGTACCGCTGGGCCGGGTCCTTGGCCAGCGCCCGGCCGAGCACGGCGTTGAGGTCGGCGGTGAAGGCGGAGTCGCCGCCCAGTCGCGGGACGGGCGCCTGCTGGTGGGCGAGCGCGACCTGGACCTCGGTGCCGCGGTAGGGCTCGTGGCCGGTCAGGCACGCCCACAGCACGCAGCCGAGGGCGTAGATGTCGCTGGCCGGCGTCGCCGGCTCGCCCTCGGTGCGCTCCGGGGCCAGGTACGACCAGCTGCCGGCGACGGTGCCGGCGGCGGTCGGCGCCGGGCTCTCGATGCCGTCGGCCCGGGCGATGCCGAAGTCGCAGAGGTAGGCGTGCTGGTCGGCCGTGCCGGGGTCGCGGATCAGCACGTTGGACGGCTTCACGTCCCGGTGCACGACCCCGACCCGGTGCGCGTCGGCGAGACTCCGGGCCAGCTGGGCACAGAGCTGCAGCGCCTGCCGGGCGGGCATCGGGCCGTTCTCGCGCAGCCAGCTCCACAGGTCGCGGCCGTCGATGAACTGGGTCACGATGAACGGCGTGCCGTCGACCTCGTCGTGGTCGTGGATCGCGATCACGTGCGGCGAGTCCAGCCGGGCGAGCACGGCCGCCTCGTCCTGGAACCGCTGCCGGAACTCCGGCGACTGCGCCAGCGTCCCGGTGATCACCTTGAGCGCGACCGTCCGCTGCAGACGCGGGTCGCTCGCCGCGAAGACGACGCCCATGCCGCCCTGGCCGAGCACCCGGTCGAGGTGGTAGCGGCCGATCTGCTCACCGACGCCCGGCACGCGCATGTGTCTCTCCCCCGAGTCGAGTGTGTGGTCGGACGCCGGTCATTGTTCCTCAGCGTCGGGCGGCTGCACCCGAGGGGAGCCATCCGCTCGGGGGGTCCGCACCGAACCTCTCCCATGAGGAAGCACCTGCGTTGGGCCGGGTACGGCGTCCTGGCGACCCTGGTCGGCATCGGGCTCGCCCACCTGGCGGCCGCGCTCACGCACCCGGCGTCGTCCCCCGTCCTGGCCGTGGGCTCGGCGGTGATCGACCTGACGCCCACCCCGCTCAAGGAGTGGGCGATCCGGCGCTTCGGCACCGGCGACAAGGTGGTCCTGGTCGGCTCGGTGCTGGTGGGGGTGCTGGTGCTGGCGGCCCTGGCCGGCGCCGTCGCCCGCCGCCGCCTGGCCGTGGGCGCGGCGATCCTGGTCGCGCTCGTGGGCATCGCGGTCGCCGCGGTGCTCACCCGCGCCGAGACCGGCGCGCTGGACCTGCTGCCCAGCCTGGTGGCGGCCGTGACCGGCCCGCTGGCCCTGGTGCTGCTGGCCCGCGCCGACCGCGCCGCCCAGGAGGCCCGCCGGGCGGGGAGGGGCGAGGACGGTCGTCGCGCGCTGCTGCTGACGGCGGCCGTCCTCGGCGCCCTCGCCGTGGCCGGCGGGGCGGCGGGGCGCTTCGTGTCGTCGCTGCGGCTGCGCCCCGAGGACGTGACCCTGCCCCGGCCCGCCGACCCGGCGCCGCCGCTGCCGCGCGGGCTCGACGACCAGGTCCCGGGGATCACCCCCTTCCGCACGCCGACCCGCGACTTCTACCGGGTCGACACCCGGCTGGACGTGCCCGTCGTGGGCACCGACGACTGGACGCTCACCATCGACGGGGACGTCGACCGGAAGGTGACCTTGAGCTTCGACGACCTGCTCGGCATGCCGATGATCGAGCGCGACATCACGCTCACCTGCGTGTCCAACAGCGTCGGCGGCCCCTACGTCGGCGCCGCCCGCTGGCTCGGCGTCCCGCTGCGCGACGTGCTGGACCGGGCCGGCATCGACACGACGAAGGCCGACCAGATCCTCTCCACCGACGTCGACGGCATGACCATCAGCACGCCGCTCGCCCTCGCCACCGACGGGCGCGACGCGATGCTGGCGGTCGGCATGAACGGCAAGGCCCTGCCCCGCGAGCACGGCTTCCCGGTGCGGATGGTGATCCCCGGCCTCTACGGGTTCATCAGCGCCACCAAGTGGGTCACCCGGCTCACCCTGACGACGTACGCGGCGCAGGACGCCTACTGGACCGAGCGTGGCTGGGCGACCGACGCCCCCATCAAGATCTCGGCGCGCATCGACACCCCGCGGGCGCTCGCCAAGGTCGACGCCGGTGACGTCGTCATCGGCGGTGTCGCCTGGGCGCAGGAGCGTGGCGGGGTGGCCGGCGTCCAGGTCCGGATCGACGGCGGCGCCTGGGTCGACGCCCAGCTCGGGCCCAGTGGTGGGGACGACTACTGGCGCCAGTGGTTCTACCGCTGGGAGGCCGGCTCCGGGTCGCACCGGATCGCCGTCCGCGCCCGCTCCGGCGACGGCGAGCCGCAGACCGCCGTCCGTGCCGAGCCGTTCCCGAACGGCGCCAGCGGGCTGCACGAGCTGCTCGTCCAGGTCGGCTGAGAATTTTCTCGGCCCGGGACCCATCCGATCTCCGCACGACGCCGAACTACTTGCACATCCGCTCCTACGGAAGGCCCCATCATGAAGCTCCACCGGCTCACCCGGACCGCCGGCGCCACCGCCGCCGTGCTCGCCCTCTCCGTCTCGCTCGCCGCCTGCGGCAGCGACGACGACTCGAAGGCCGCCGACGGCGACAGCACGTCGTCGCAGGACGGCGGCATGACCAGCGACGCGCCGAGCACCGACGGCAACGCCGACGCCGGCGCCCAGACCTTCGGCCCCGGCTGCTCGAAGATCCCGACCTCCGGCGCCGGCTCGTTCGACGGCATGGTCAAGGACCCGGTCGCGACCGCCGCGAGCAACAACCCGCTGCTCAGCACCCTGGTCACCGCGGTCACCAGCATCGACGGCCTCGCCGACACGCTCAACGGAGCGCCGGCCCTGACCGTGTTCGCGCCCTACAACGACGCATTCGCCGCCATCCCCGAGAAGGACCTCAACGGCCTGGTCGCCGAGGGCAAGTCGAAGGGCCAGGACAGCGCCCTCTACAAGGTCCTGGCGCACCACGTGCTCGGCGCCAACGACGACCCGATGGCCGTCGTCGGCGACCAGGAGACCCTGGCCGGCGACAAGCTGACCATCTCCGGCGACGCCGAGAGCGGCATGACCGTCACCGACGGCACCGTCACGGCGAACGTCCTGTGCGGCAACATCCCGACGTCCAACGCGACCGTCTACGTCATCGACAAGGTGCTGACCGGGGTCAAGTGACCCCTCGTCAGGAACCACAGGAACCGGAAGGATCAAGTCCATGGATCCGGTCCCCGGCGAGCCGGCCGGCGTCCCCCACGCGGGGGCGCCGGCCGGCGGGCACGGCACGGACCTCGGCGCGCTGCTCAACCGAGCGGCCCGCGGCGACAAGGCCGCCTTCGCCGAGCTGTACGACGCCACGGCGCCCCGCGTGCACGGACTCGCGCTGCGGGTCGTGCGCGACCCGGCGCAGGCCGAGGAGGTCACCCAGGAGGTGTTCCTCGAGGTCTGGCGCCAGGCGAGCCGGTACGACGCCGCACGCGGCTCGGCTCTCGCCTGGATGATGACGATCGCCCACCGCAAGGCGGTCGACCGGGTCCGCAGCGCCGAGGCGACGACCCGGCGCGACCTGGCCTACGAGCAGGCCAACCAGAGTGTCGAGCACGACGTCACCGCCGACGCCGCCCACGCCTCGCTCGAGGCGCACCGGGTGCGTGCGGCACTGGCGCAGCTCACCGACGTCCAGCGCGAGGCGATCGAGCTGGCGTACTTCGGCGGCTACACCCACACGGAGGTGGCCGCCCTTCTCGACCTCCCGGTCGGGACCGCGAAGACGAGGATCCGCGACGGCCTGATCCGGCTGCGCGACACGATCGGAGTAGGCCGATGACGACCGATCACGACCACGCCCTGTCCGGCGCCTACGCCGTCGACGCGCTCGACGCCGACGAGCGGGCCCGGTTCGAGACGCACCTGAGCCAGTGCGCGGACTGCCGCGCCGAGGTGGACAGCCTCCGCGAGGCCGCCGCCCTGCTGGGCATCGCCGACGAGGTCGGCCCGCCGCCCGCGCTGCGCGACGACGTGCTGGCCGGCATCGAGCGGATCCGTCCGCTGCCGCCGCTCACCCGGGAGCCGGCGACGGTGACCCCGCTGTTCCGCCGGCTGCCGACGCTGCTCGCGGCGGCCGCGGCCGTCGTCCTGCTCCTCGGGGTGGGGCTGGCGGTGCTGCGGCCCTGGTCCGACGGTACCGAGCCCCCGCCGCAGCTGAGCGCAGCCGAGCAGATCCTGCGGGCCGGCGACGCGACCCACGTCGAGAAGGCCTTCCCCGACGGCTCGCAGGCGACGATCGTGCTCTCGCGCAGCCAGGGCAAGGCGCTCATCCGGACGAAGGACATGGCGCCGGCCCCTGACGGCAAGGTCTACGAGCTCTGGCTCCAGACGCCCGCCGGCAAGATGATCCCGGCCGGGCTGATGCCGGACGAGTCGGACACGACGTACGTCCTCGACGGCGACGCCGCCGAGGCCACCGGGGTCGGCATCACCGTCGAGCCCGACGGCGGCTCGGAGCAGCCGACCACCCAGCCGATCGCGGTCTTCCCGCTGGAGTCGTGATGACCACCCCCACACCACGGCGGATCGCCGTGGTGGGCTCCGGCGTCGCCGGACTCACCGCGGCGTACGTCTCCTCGCGCCACGCCGACGTCACCCTGCTCGAGGCCGACCACCGGCTCGGCGGGCACGCGGACACCCACGACGTCACCGACCCGACCGGGCGCACGCTGCGCATCGACAGCGGCTTCATCGTGCACAACCGGCGCACCTACCCGGTGCTCGGCCGGCTGTTCGACGAGCTCGGCGTGCCGACGCAGGACTCCGAGATGTCGATGTCGATCAGCGACGAGCGGACCGGCCTGGAGTGGGCCGGCGCGCTCGGCCGGCGCGGGCTCTTCCCGGCAGGCGCGGGCAACCACCGCAACCCGGCGTACCTGCGGATGCTCGCCGAGGTGCCGCGCTTCCACCGGGCGGCCCGGCGCCTGCTCGACGCGGGCAGCACCGACCTGACCACGCTCGCCGCCTTCCTCGACCACGGCGGCTTCTCGCCGTACTTCCGGCGGCACTTCGTCGAGCCGCTCGTCGCGGCCGTGTGGTCGTGCGACCCGGACACGGCGCTGGACTACCCCGCCGCCTACCTCTTCGCCTTCCTGCAGCACCACGGCATGCTCGCCGTCTTCGGCTCGCCCACCTGGCGGACCGTCACCGGCGGCTCCGCGGCCTACGTCACCCGGGTCGCCGACGCGATCCGGGCGGCGGGCGGCACGATCCGCACCGGGACCCCCGTGCTCGCGATCGAGGAGACCGCCGACGGCGTCGAGGTCAGCACCCCGGCCGGCCGCGAGGTCTACGACGCGGTGGTCGTCGCGACGCACCCCGACCAGGCGCTCGGCATGCTCGCCGCGCCGACGCTGCTCCAGAAGGAGCTGCTCGACGCGATCCCGTACTCCGCCAACACCGCGCTGCTGCACACCGACACCCGGCTGATGCCGCAGGCGCGCGACGCGTGGGCGTCGTGGAACTTCCGGCGCCCGCGGATCGCCCAGGACCACGTCCAGGTGACCTACGACCTGACCCGGCTGCAGCGGCTGCCCACCGACACCGCCTACCTGGTCACCCTCGGCGGCGAGGACGTCGTCGACCCCGCGAGCGTGCTGGTCCGGCGCGACTACGCCCACCCGCGCTACACCCCCGCCTCCGTCGCGGCGCAGGCCCGGCTGCCCGAGATCGACAGCGACCGGATCGTGTTCGCCGGGGCGTACCACGGCTGGGGCTTCCACGAGGACGGCGCCCGCTCGGGCCTGCGCGCCGCGGAGCGTCTCGGGCTCGCATGGGAGGACGCCGGTGCACCGGCGGCGACGTCGTACGCGACGACCCTGGTGCACCGGCGGCGCGAGCCGGTCCGCAACGCCTTCACGCTGCGCTCGCACCTGAGCGTCGTCGACCTCGACCAGGTCGCCGCCGACGGCACCGTCCCCGGCGTGCCGGGACGCTTCGAGGGTCGCGACCACTTCGCCGGCGACACCCTGACCGTCCGCGAGGGGCTCGACCGCTTCCTCGGCGAGCAGGGCCTCGGGACGGACCTGCGCGGCGGGCGCGTCCTGATGGCGGCGCAGCCGCGGGCCTTCGGGCACTGCTTCAACCCGATCTCGGTGCACTGGTGCTGGCCGCCGGACCGCTCCGACGGCGACCCCGCCGCGACCGTCGTCGAGGTGCACAACACCTACGGCGACCGGCACGCCTACCTGCTCGACGGGCCCGCCACCGCCGAGGGACGCGTCGTGGTCGACAAGGCCATGTACGTCTCGCCCTTCCACGGCACCGACGGCCACTACGAGGTGCTCGCGCCGCCGCCCGGGCCCGACGGCCGGCTCCGGCTCGGGGTCCGCCTCGTCACCGACGACGGCGCCCGGTTCGACGCCACGCTCGACGGCGTGCCCACGGATCCGCCCCGGCTCCCGCTCGCCGGACTGCGCGGCGCGGCGCTCATCCGGGCGCACGGGATCGCGCTCTGGGCCCGGCGCGTGCCCGTGCAGCCCCGCCCCGAGGCCGCGCTCGGGCCGGTCCCCACCGGCGGGATCGCCGCCCGGGTCGCGGAGCGCCTGTTCCGCACGGCCGTCGGCCGGCTCGCCGTCACGGTGCGGCTGGAGCACGCCGGCGGGCACGTCGAGGTGCTCGGCCGCGGCGGCCCGGCGATCGTCGTGCGGCGTCCCGACGAGCTGTTCGCCCGGCTCGGCCGGGACCAGCTGATCGGATTCGGCGAGGCCTACATGACCGGCGCCTGGACCGAGGACGGCGTCCCCGGCGACGGCGTCCTGGGCGACTTCCTGACCGTCCTGGCCGCCGAGCTGACCACGCTCGTGCCGCGTCCGCTGCAGCGGCTGCGCGGGCTCGTGGTCACCCGGCTGCCGCGCAGCCAGCGCGGCACCCAGGACAACACCCGGGCCAACGTCGCGCACCACTACGACCTCTCGAACGACCTGTTCGCGGCCTTCCTCGACCCGACCCTGTCCTACTCCAGCGCGCTCTTCACCGACCCGGGCTCCCCGAGCGAGGACCTCGTCGCCGCGCAGCACCGCAAGATCGACCGGCTGCTCGACCAGGCCGGCGTCGGCCCCGGCACCCGGCTGCTGGAGATCGGCACCGGCTGGGGCGAGCTGGCGATCCGGGCCGCGGCCCGGGGCGCCGACGTCCGCTCGATCACGCTGTCGGTCGAGCAGCAGGAGCTGGCCCGGGAGCGGATCGCCGCCGCCGGGCAGGCCGAACGGGTGCGGGTCGACCTGTGCGACTACCGGGCACTGCTCGACGAGCCCGGCGCGGCGTACGACGCGGTGGTCTCGGTGGAGATGATCGAGGCGGTCGGCCAGGAGTTCTGGCCGGCGTACTTCCGGACGCTCGACCACGTCCTCGCGCCGGGCGGACGAGTCGCGATCCAGGCGATCACGATGCCGCACGACCGGATGCTGGCGACGCGTTCGACGCACACCTTCATCACCAAGTACGTCTTCCCCGGCGGCGCGCTGCCGTCGGTGCGCGCGATCGACGAGGTGACCCGGGCGCACACCGGGCTGCGGATCGCCGACGACCTCGCCATCGGGCCGCACTACGCGACCACGCTGCAGCGCTGGGACGAGGCGTTCACCGCCGCGCACGACGAGGTGACGCGCCTCGGCTTCGACGAGACCTTCGCCCGGATGTGGCACTTCTACCTGGAGTACTGCCGCGCCGGCTTCGCCGCCGGCTACATCGACGACCACCAGCTCACCCTGACCCGCCCCGACGAGGAGTCCCGATGACCGCCACCGTGCTCGCCGACGCCCTCCGCCCGTTCGTGGGAGGCGACCTGCCCGTCCGGCTCGTCTCCTGGGACGGCACCACCGCCGGCCCGGCCGACGCCCCCGTGGTCGAGCTGCGCTCACCCGACGCGCTGCGCCGGCTGATCCGGCACCCCGGCGAGCTCGGCGCCGCGCAGGCCTACGTCACCGGCGAGCTCGACGTGCCCGGCGACCTCGACGCGGCGCTCACCCACGCGTTCTCGGTGGCGCGCTCGCGCGGGCTGTCCGGACGGCGTCCGTCCGTGCGCGCGATGGCCGGCGCGCTGCGCGCCGCGATCGGGCTCGACCTGATCGGCCGGCCGCCCGCACCGCCCGCCACCCAGGCCCGGGTCCGCGGCCGGCTGCACAGCAAGGACCGCGACCGCCGCGCGATCAGCCACCACTACGACACGACCGCCGACTTCTACTCGCTGATCCTCGACGAGCGGACGATGGCGTACTCCTGCGGCTACCACTCCTCCCCGGAGCAGCCGCTCGCCGACGCCCAGGAGGCCAAGCTCGACCTGGTCTGCCGCAAGCTCGGGCTGGAGCCGGGGATGCGGCTCCTCGACGTCGGCTGCGGCTGGGGCTCGCTGTCGCTCCACGCTGCCGAGCACTACGGCGCCCGCGTCGTCGGCGTCACCATCTCCGCCGAGCAGCGCCGCTTCGCGCAGGCGGCGGCACGCCGCCGCGGGCTCTCCGACAAGGTCGAGATCCTGCTCTGCGACTACCGCGACGCCGTGCCCCTGCCGGGCGCGGAGTACGACGCGGTCGCCTCCCTCGAGATGGGCGAGCACGTCGGCGAGCGCAACTACCCGTCGTACGCGCGGGTGCTGCACGACTCCGTGCGCCCCGGCGGCCGGGTGCTCGTCCAGCAGATGTCGCGCACCGGGCGCTGGCCCGGCGGCGGCCCCTTCATCGAGTCGTTCATCGCGCCGGACATGTACATGCGCCCGGTCGGCGAGACCGCCGCGCTGCTGGAGCGCAGCGGCCTCGAGGTGCGCGACGTGCACGCGCTGCGCGAGCACTACGTGCTCACCGTGGCCGGGTGGCTGCGCCGCTTCGAGGAGAACATCGAGCTGATCACCGCCCTCGTCGGCGAGGAGCTGGTCCGGGTCTGGCGGCTCTACCTGGTCGGCGGCTCGATGGCCTTCCGGGACGGCCGGATGGGCGTCGACCAGCTGCTGATGGTCCGGCCCGGCGCGGCCCACTCCCTGCCGTGGGTGCGCTGATGTCCACCGTCCTGGTCTCGGTCGCCACCTCCGTCGTGGTCGCGGCCCTCCTCATGACCGCGACCGCCCTCGTCGCCCGCCGCCAGGGCCGCGTCGTCGTCGTCGACATCGCCTGGGGCCTGGGCTTCGTGCTCGCCGCCCTCGCGTGCGCCGTCGTCGCTGTCGTCGCCGACGCGGGCGACGCCCTCCGCTCGGGGATCCTCGTCGCACTCGTGACCGTGTGGGGGCTGCGGCTGGCGGAGCACGTCCGTCGCCGGAGCACGGGCCACACCGACGAGGATCCTCGTTACGAGAAGGTGCTCGGCGGCACGCTGCCCGACGTCGGCCTCGCGGTCGCCGTCCGCAAGGTCTTCGCCGTCCAGGGCCTCGCCCTCGCGGTGATCGCGCTGCCCGTCTCGGTCGGCATGGTCCGCGACGTCCGCTGGTGGCCCGTCGTCGTCGCCGGCGCCGTGCTCTGGGTGGTCGGGCTGGTCTTCGAGGCCGTCGGCGACGCCCAGCTCGCGGCGTACCGGGCCCGGCCCCGGGACGAGCGTCCGCAGGTCCTCGACACCGGCCTCTGGGCCTGGTCCCGGCACCCCAACTACTTCGGCGACGCCTGCGTCTGGTGGGGTCTGTGGCTCGCCGGTGGACTCGCCACCGGCTGGGTCGCGGGCCTGGCCACCCTCGTCGCGCCGATCGCGATGACCTACTTCCTCAGCGAGGCCACCGGGGCCCGCCTGCTGGAGAAGACGATGATGCAGCGGCCGGGCTACCCGGCGTACGCGGCCCGGACGGCGCGGTTCTTCCCCCGGCCTCCGCGTTCGTCCAGGCCCTGACACCGAGGCGTTCCGGCGACCAGCCGTAGCCGGCCGCCGGAACCATTCTCAGGCTCGGGTCAGGACTGGAAGCTCATCACGTAGGTGCGGTAGGCGGCGGTCACGGTCGGCTCCTGGGTGCGCACCATGACGTCGTCGGCGTACCGGAGTGCGTACTGGCCAAGGTTGTGCGATCCGGTGAACACCACCTCGCTGAGCGCGCTCGACGCGCTGGTCCGCGCCCGGATGTAGACGACCTTGCTGTGGACCTCGCCGTTGACGTTGATGTTCGAGCCCGTGAGGTTGTTCCCGGGGGCGTTGAGGATCGCGCTCTTGATCGTCTCGGACGTCACCGTGATCCGAATGAAGCAACCGCGCGTCTTGGCCTTCTGAATCGCCGTCCTCATGGTCGGCCGAAGGTCGTCGTCGCTGGACAGGATCCGGATCTGCTCGCCATCGCCCGCGCAGTGCTTTCCGTCGATGATGCTGGCCATCGGGTCACCAGCGGCACGTGGGAAGAAGTACGCCTTGTTGCCGCCGAACGACCCGTCGCGCCCTAGGTCGCCGTCGGTGGTCCAGCCGAGCCACTTCTTCTGCACCAAGCGATCCCAGAACCCGTAGTAGGCGTCGTAGAGCGCGACGTCGCCGAACACCGCCAGGCTGTTCTGAGCCCGGCCGTACTGACCCGAGGTGATGTTCGACGAGAACGTGATCACCTCGGTGCGGCCGGTCGGGTACTTGATCAGCACGAACTTCGCGTGCATCAGACCGGGGCTCGTCTCGCTCCGCTGGAGGCATGCCTCGTTCTGCTGGGCGGCCGTGCACCAGAAGACGTTGCCGGCGCCGACCGCACCCTGGATCTTCGCCCCGGCGCCGTCCTTTGCCGGGTCGTTGACCCCAGACTTGTTGCCAAGAAGGACCTTCACCGGCTTGCCGTCGATGACTGCCTGCCGCAGCGCGTCGAACAGTGGATCGTTCGTGAGATTGTGCCACTGGTACATAGCCACGTGGATGGTGGAGCCGGCCGGGGCGACCGCGATGCGCTCCGCAGCCTTCTGGAACAGAAGCGTGTTGCTGTCGGCGCCGTCCGTCCAGCACATCTGGTAGTTCGCGTTCGTGACGGCGCACTGCCCGGCGGCCTGGGCCTGCGGCGCAGTGGCGGCGAGAGCGACGGTCGAACCGACCGCGACAGTGGCGCCGAGAAGGCCGAGCCACCAGGATCGGATCCGGGAGCGCTTGCCAGCCATGCTCGGACCCACGGGGGACATGTTGTGCATGTGGTGTTCCTCTCTTCATTGGGGGGTGCCGTGAGCGTATGCCATCCCTCCGACACAACGAGACACTCCGCCTGTCTCACCGCTTGCCGGAGCGCAGCCACAAGCGACCAGGACCGGCCGGCACCTCCCCTGGCGCCGCCGCCTAGGGTTTGCTCGTGAGCACGGACGAGGAGTACCTGCGCCTGGCGTCGGCCGACAACTTCCGCGACGTCGCCGGCAGCGGCTACGCCACCACCGACGGCGCGCGGCTGCGCACCGGCGTCTTCTACCGCTCCAACGACCTGCGCCTGACCGACGACGACCACGGCCGGCTCGGCGCGATCGGGCTGCGCGCCGTGATCGACCTGCGCTCCCCCACCGAGGTCGACCTGCACCCGGACCCCGCCGTCCCGGGCGCCGAGCCGCTCCACTTCGACGCCATCGGCATCCCCATGGAGCGGATGTCCGGCCTGGAGCGCCGCGAGGACGCCGTCGCCCTGATGGACGACGTCTACCGGACCTTCGTCACCGAGGACCGCTCGCGCACCGCCTTCGGCGGCGTCCTGCGCCAGCTCGCCACCGGCGGCCCCCAGCTCTTCCACTGCTCGGCCGGCAAGGACCGCACCGGCTGGGTCTCCGCCCTCCTGCTCCACATCGCCGGCGTCGACGACCCGACGATCGAGAGCGACTACCTGCTCACCAACGCCCGCAGCGCCGCGAGCCGGGCCCGGGTGGAGGCGGAGATCGCCACCCACCTCGGCCCCGACGCGGTCGCCGTCTACGAGCCCACCCTGGTCGTCGCCACCGAGTACCTCGACGCCGCCTGGACGGCCGTGGACCGGCACTTCGGCGGGCGGACGTCGTACCTGCGGGACGGGCTGGGGCTCGACGACGACGTGCTGGGTGAGCTGCGGGGGATGCTGCGGGTCAGCTCGTAGCGAGCGGGCCGGCGGCCGGCGGCCGTCGCTGGCTGGCGGAGGTGCTGTAACACGCTGTCCGCCGCACTACCCGGCGCCTGTCGTCGCCGGACACGCCGAATTCACGGCGTGTCGCGACGACAACCGGCGTCCAGCACGGTGGACAGCGTGTTACCCGAGCAGGACCTGCTCGGCCGCGATGGTCGTGTCGTCCCCGTGCCCGGTGTGGACGACGGTCTCGCCCGGGAGCGAGAACAGCTTGGTCCGGATCGACGACTCGAGCGTGCCGCGGTCGCTGTGCGAGCGGCCGGTCGCGCCGGGGCCACCCTGGAACAGGGTGTCGCCGGTGAACACGCAGCCCAGGTCGGGGGCGTAGAGGCACACCGCGCCCGGCGCGTGGCCGGGCGTGTGGATCACCTGGAGGGTGGTGCCGGCGACCTCGAGGGTCTGGCCGTCGGCCAGGTCGACGTCCCAGAGGTGGTCGGTGTGCGTGAGCTCCCAGAGGACCTTGTCGTCGGGGTGCAGCAGGATCGGCGCGACCACCTTCTCGCGCAGCGCCGGCGCCACGCGGACGTGGTCGTCGTGGGCGTGGGTGCAGATGATCGCCTTGACCTTGCGGTCCCCGACCACCTTCACGATGTCCGAGACGCTGTGCGGGGCGTCGATCACGACGCACTCGACGTCGTCGCCCACCACCCACACGTTGTTGTCGACGTCGAAGGTCTCGCCGTCGAGGCTGAACGTGCCCGAGGTGACCGCGTGGTCGACCCGCGCTGTCACAGGACCACGACCGAGCGCAGGACGTCGCCGTGGTGCATCCGCTCGAAGGCGGCCTCGATGTCGTCGATACCGATCTCCTCGGTCACGAACGCATCCAGGTCCAGCCGGCCCTGCCGGTACAGGTCGACCAGCATCGGGAAGTCCCGGCTGGGCAGGCAGTCGCCGTACCACGACGACTTCAGCGCACCCCCACGACCGAACACGTCGATCAACGGCAGGTCGGGGACCTTCATGTCCGGCGTCGGGACGCCGACCAGGACCACCGTGCCGGCCAGGTCACGGGCGTAGAACGCCTGCTTCCACGTCTCCGGACGGCCCACGGCCTCGACCACGACATCGGCACCCTCAGCACCCTCGTAGGTCTCCGCACAGATCCGCTTGATCTCCTCGACCGGGTCGACCTTCGAGGAGTCGACCGTGTGGGTCGCGCCCATCGACTTCGCCTTCTCGAGCTTCTTCGCGTCGATGTCGACCGCGATGATCGGGGACGCACCCGCCAGCGCCGCACCCGCGATCGCAGCCACACCCACACCGCCGCAGCCGATCACCGCGATCGACTTCCCGCGCGTGATCGCACCCGTGTTGATCGCCGCACCGATACCCGCCATCACGCCGCAGCCCAGCAGGCCGACGGCGGCCGGACGAGCCGACGGGTCGACCTTCGTGCACTGACCCGCCGCGACCAGGGTCTTCTCCGCGAACGCCCCGATGCCCAGCGCCGGCGACAGCTCGGTCCCGGCGTCCGGCCCATCAGCCAGCGTCATCTTCTGCTTGGCGTTGTGAGTGGCGAAGCAGTACTGCGCCTCACCCCGCTTGCACGCACGACACTCCCCGCACACCGCCCGCCAGTTCAGCACCACGAAGTCACCCACGGCCACCGACGTCACGTCGGGACCGACGGCCTCCACGATCCCGGAGGCCTCATGGCCCAGCAGGAACGGGAAGTCGTCGTTGATCCCACCCTCGCGGTAGTGGAGGTCGGTGTGGCACACCCCGCACGACAAGACCTTCACCACCGCCTCGCCCGGACCGGCGTCCGGCACGTTGATCGTCACGACCTCGACCGGGGCGCCCTTCGTACGAGCGACGACGGCCTTCACCTGCTGACTCATCTGTGGTTGCTCCCTCTCTCAGAGATCCAGAACGATCCGCGCGCCACGGCATCGCGACACGCACGGCATGACCATCTCACCACTCGCCCGTTCGTCGTCACCGAGGACGTGGTCGCGGTGGTCCGGCTCGCCCTCCAGGACGACGGTCTCGCAGGTCCCGCACACGCCCTCCTGGCACGAGCTGAGCACCCGGATGCCAGCCTCGGTGAGCGCCTCGAGCATGGTCTGGTCGGCGGCGACCGGGATCTCGGTGCCGTCGGCGATCTCGACGACGAACGCGTGGTCGCCCTCGCGCACCGCGTCGCCCGAGCCGGTGAACCGCTCCAGGACGAGCCGGGTGCCGGGGCGGGCCGCGGCGTAGTCCTCCAGCGCGGCGAGCAGCGGCGCGGGGCCGCAGGCGTACACGTCGGACTCCGCCCCGCCGAGCCGGTCGAGCGTGGCAGCGAGGTCGAGCGGGCCGCCGTCGGTGTCGACGTGGCGGACCACGCGGTCGCCGTACGCCGTGAGCTCGTCGACGTAGGCCGCCGCGGCCTCGCTGCGGGCCAGGTGCAGCAGCCGCCAGTCGGCGCCGGCCTTCTCGGCGGCCGCGGCCATCGGGAGGATCGGCGTGACGCCGATGCCACCGGACACGAGCAGCACCGGCCGCGCCCCCAGCACGAGCTCGAAGTTGTTGCGCGGTGCCGAGGTGACCAGCTCGTCCCCGACCGCGAGGGTGTGGTGCACGTGGCGGGAGCCGCCGCGGCCGGCCGACTCCTCCAGCACGGCGATCCGCCAGGTGTCCGCACCGGGGGCCGAGCACAGCGAGTAGGAGCGGACCAGGTCGGGCGCGAGGACGAGGTCGACGTGGGCACCTGGCGTCCAGCCCGGCAGCGGCGTCCCGTTGGCCGGGGCGAGGACCAGCTCGCGGACCCGCTCCGCGACCTGGCGGGCAGCCGCGACCCGGACCCGGACGTCGCTGCTCACGACAGCTCCGCCACGGTCGCGACCACGGCGCCGGAGTGCACGAGCTCGACCGCGCGGCGCAGCCACGGGTAGAGCACGCGGTCCTGGGTGAGGTGCGCGACCGGCTGCCCCTGCTTGTCGGACGACGCTCGCACGAGCGCCCGCACCGCGCGGCTGGACGGCGCCAGGCCGGCCTCGGTGACCTCGTCCTGGAGGATCCGCAGGTCGAGCGCCTGCGCGGCCATGAGCAGCTCGATCGCGACGACGGCCTCGATGTTGGCGACGACCTGGCGGGCGTGCCGGCCGGCGTTGTTGGCCATCGAGACGTGGTCCTCCTGGTTGGCGCAGGTGGGGATCGAGTCGACGGAGTCGGGGTGCGCGAGCGTCTTGCAGTCGGAGACCAGTGCCGCGGCGAGGTACTGCGGCAGCATGTAGCCGCAGTCCATGCCGACCTGCTCGCTGTTGACGAGCATGTCCGGCAGGCCGCGGTTGAGCGTGCCGTCGTCCATCCGGAAGAGCCGGCGCTCGGTGATGTTGCCGATCTCGGTGACCGCGATGCTGAGGAAGTCCGCGGCGAACGCCATGTACTCGGCGTGGAAGTTGCCGCCCGAGACCGCCTTGAGGGGGCGCGGCAGCGCGGGGAAGATCAGCGGGTTGTCGGTCGCCGCGTTCATCTCGTTCTCGACGAGGCCGGACACGAAGCGGAGCGTGTCGATGATCGGGCCGAGCACCTGGGGGACGCAGCGCAGCGAGTACGCGTCCTGCGGCGGCTGCCGGACCGGGTCGTGGTCGCGGTCGCCGTCGGTGAGCGTGGCGCCCTCCAGCAGGCCGCGGATCCGGGCGGCGACCTCGATCTGGCCGGCCTGGCCGCGCGCCTCGTGCAGCTCGGCGATGAACGCGTCGCCGAACCCCTTGAGCGCCTCGATCGACATCGCGGCGGTGATGATGTTCGTGTCGAGCAGGGTCTGCGCGTCGTGCAGCGCGAGCGCCACCTGGGCGCACGAGAACGACGTCCCGTTGAGGAGCGCCAGGCCCTCCTTGGCGGCGAGCGCGATCCGGTCGAGGCCCGCGGCGGCCATCGCCTCCGCACCCGGGACGACGTGCCCGTCGACGAGCACCTCGCCGGAGTTGCGCACGTCCTCCTCGGCGCTCTCGCGGCCCGCGACGCCCTTGGTCATCACCAGGGCGAGGTGGGCGAGGGGGATCAGGTCGCCGGAGGCACCGAGCGAGCCGTACTCCGGGATCGCCGGGTGCACGCCCGCGTTGAGCATGTCGACGACGAGCCGGGCCACCTCGGGACGGACGCCGGAGTGCCCGGACAGCAGGCTGACCGTGCGGATGAGCATGGTCGCGCGGACCAGCTCGGTGTCGACGTACCGGCCGATGCCGGAGGCGTTGCTCAGCACGAGGCGGCGCGACAGCTCGGCGGCGTCGGCCGGGTCGGCGAACGCCTGGCGCCCCGCGAGGGAGCCGAAGCCGGTGTTGATCGAGTAGATCGGGCGCTCCAGGCCGGCGCTCTCGACCCACTCCTGGCTCGCCCGCAGCCGGTCGGCCACGGCGTCGTCCAGCTCCACGCGCGCACCGTGGCGGGCGACGGCGACGAGGTCGGTGAGGGAGAGCCGGGCGCCGCCGAGGACGACGACCCGCGAGTTCTGCGTCATGGAGCCATCGTCGGGAAGCGCGCCGACCCCCGGCAATTCTCATTCTCATGGGACGGGAACCTCCGTTGTTCCGCCCTTCCGCGCGCTCCTAGCGTCCCGCCATGCACCTTGCCGACGACCCGTACGACGACGCGAACCTCACGGACCCGTACCCGCTCTTCCAGCGGATGCGCGAGGCCGGTCCCGCCGTCTGGCTCGACAAGTACGACGTCGCGGCGTTCACCCGGTTCGCCGAGGTGCGCGAGATCCTCGTCGACCACGAGACCTTCATCTCCGGCGCGGGCGTGGGCCCGCGCAACTACCACCACCAGCCGCCGTGGCGGAAGCCCGGCATCCTCGACTCCGACCCGCCGATGCACACGCCGCTGCGGGCCGCGATGGCCGACGTGATCAGCCCCCGCAACATGCGGCCGCTGCGCGCGGGCTTCCAGGAGTTCGCCACCCCGCTGGTCGACCAGCTGCTCGACCTGCGCGAGTTCGACGCGATCACCGACCTCGCCGAGCTGTTCCCCATCCGGGTGTTCGGCGACGCGGTCGGCATCCCCCGCGAGGGCCGCGCCGAGAACCTGCTCCCCCACGGCGCCATGAACTTCGCCCAGTTCGGCCCCGAGGACGCGCGCTACGAGTATTTCATGAGGGCCGGCGAGCACACCATCGAGTGGACGATGCAGAACTGCGCCCGCGAGAACCTGTCCCCCGACGGCCTCGGCGCCAAGATCTGGGCGCACGCGGACGCCGGCGCGATCGCGCCCGAGGAGGCCGCCGTCCTGGTCCGGGCGCTGCTCTCGGCGGGCCTCGACACCACCGTCATCGCCATCGGCAACACCCTCGGCTGCCTGGTCGCGAACCCGGACCAGTGGGACCTCGTGCACGCGACGCCGCGGCTGACGAGGTTCGCCATCGACGAGGCGCTGCGCTTCGAGTCGCCCTTCCAGTCGTTCTTCCGGACCACGGCGCGCGACGTCGAGATCGGCGGCCTCACGCTGCCCGAGGACAGCAAGCTCATCGTCTTCCCCGGCGCCGCCAACCGCGACGTCGACCGCTTCGGCCCGGACGCCGACCAGTACCGGATCGAGCGCGAGGCGGGCGGCCACCTCACGTTCGGGATGGGCATCCACCAGTGCGTCGGGCAGCCCGTCTCCCGCCTGGAGATGGAGGTCCTGTTCGGCGAGCTCGCCAAGCGGGTGCGCTCGATCGAGCCCGCCGGCGAGCCGGTGCCCTTCCTGCACAACACCCTGCGCGGCCTGTCGTCGCTGCCCGTGCGTATCGTCCCGGCGTGAGCACTTCACCCTTCGTCGCGGCGCTGGTCGACGAGCTCGGCGGACGCTGCCGGGTGGTCACCGACGGCGACCTCCTGACGTCGTACCGGCAGGACATGGCGACCGTCGTCCCGGGCGGGATGCCCGCCGCCGCGGTGCTGCCGCGGACCACCGCCGACGTCGCGACGGCGCTGCGGCTCGCGTCGTCGTACGGCGTGCCGGTGGTGCCACGCGGCGCCGGGACCAGCCTGGCCGGCGGCGCCAGCGCCGTCGACGGCTGCCTCGTGCTCTCCACCGAGGCGATGAACGCGATCCGCTCCCTCGACCCGCTCGACCGGGTCGCCGTGGTCGAGGCGGGCGTCGTCAACGCGCACCTCGACCGCGCCGCCGCCGAGCACGGCCTGATGTACGCGCCGGACCCGTCGAGCTTCGAGATCTCCACGATCGGCGGCAACGTCGCCACCAACGCCGGCGGCCTGCGCTGCGTGAAGTACGGCGTCACCCGCCAGTCGGTGCTCGGGCTCGAGGTCGTGCTCGCCGACGGGCGCGTCGTCGAGACCGGAGCGGCCACCACGAAGAACGTCGCCGGCTACGACCTGACCGGCCTCCTCGTCGGCTCCGAGGGGACGCTCGGCGTGATCACCGCCGCCACCGTCCGCCTGCACCGGCGCCCCGTCGTCCCGCCGGCGACCATCGTGGCGGCCTTCGGCTCCCTCGAGGCCGCCGGCGCCGCCGTCGCCCAGATCGTCGCCGCCGGGCCCGACGTCCTGCTGATGGAGCTGCTCGACGGCACCACCCTGCGCTCGATCGACACCTGGAAGCGGATGGGCCTCTCCGGCATCGAGGCCATGCTCGTCGTCCAGGTCGACGGGCGGCTGCCCGACGACGCCGCCCTCGTCGCCACCCTCTGCACCGCCGCCGGCGCCGTCGACGAGCCCGCCGTCTCGGACGACCCGGCCGAGGCCGACGAGCTCCTCGCCATCCGCCGCCTCGCCTACCCCGCCGCCGAACGCCTCGGCCAGTGCCTCGTCGAGGACGTCGGCGTCCCCGTCTCGCGCCTGCCCGAGATGATCCGCCGGGTCGAGGCCGCAGCCGCGAGGCACGGGGTGACGGTGCTGACCGTCGCCCACGCCGGCGACGGCAACCTGCACCCGACCTTCGTCTTCGACCACGGCGCCACCGGCATCCCCGACCCGGTCGCCGCGGCGGCGGACGAGGTGTTCGCCGCGGCCCTCGAGCTCGGCGGCACCATCACGGGCGAGCACGGCGTCGGCATCCTGAAGCGGGACTGGCTCGAGCGCCAGGTCGGCCCGGACGCCATGGCCCTCCAGCGCGCGGTCAAGGCCGCCTTCGACCCGCTGGGGCTGATGAACCCGGGCAAGGTGCTCGCCTAGGAGCCGAGCGGCCGAAGGTGGCGGCCGCGTAGCGGCGGCGCGGACGAAGTCCGTGCCGGCACCCCGCGCCGCCAAGCCGGCCGTCAGGGCCCCGCAGTCAAGGCCGGGCGAAGCCCGCCGCGCAGCGGCCGAGCGAAGCGAGGGCCTTGACGGCGGGAGACGGCCGGCTAAGCGCGGCCGCCACCGCAACCCAGCTCACCCGCCACCCACCACCCACCACCCACCACGAACAATCGACGTTTTGCGCACAACCGTGCCCACTACGCGCACACCCCGCCCCAGGCACGGTTAGGCAGGTGTGAGCGATCGGGAGCGAACACCAGTGCCACAGGACGAGGACGAGCACCAGCACCTCGAGGTCTCGGGCCTCGACGAGTGGTCGAGCCTGTGCCGCAGTGCGTGCGTCCCGCTGCAGGTGAGTGCCGACGAGGGCTTCCTGGGGTCGATCCGCTACCGGACGCTCGGGCCGCTGAGCATCAGCCAGCTGGGGGCGACGCCGTCCACGGTGCAGCGCACGCCGCGGCTGGTGTCCGCCGATCCGCGCGAGGCGGTGATGTTCTCGGTCCTGCTGCGGGGCAGCCGGCTGATCGCGCACCACGGGCGGGCCCAGGACGTCGTGGCGGGCGGGGCGTACGTGATGGAGTCCGACCAGCCCTACGGGATCCGGTTCCACGGGCGCACCGACGTCCTCAGCCTGCGGCTGCCGACCGAGCACACGGGGCTCGGGGCCCGCACGCTGCGGACGATCGCGGGGCAGTCGATGCCGCCGGGGATCGCGGAGAACCAGGTCCTCGGGCGCGAGCTCGCGAACACGCTGCTGGGCCGCGAGCCGCTGACCCCGGCGGCCGACCAGGACCTGCTGGTCGACCTGCTCCACGCGGTCACCCACCGCCTCCAGTACGGCGACCGCTCGCGGCCCTACCTCAGCGGCGTGGCGCTGTGGGCGAGCGCGCGGTGGTACATCGACCAGCACCACGACGAGCGCACGCTCGGCATCGACGACGTCGCGAGCCGGTTCATGGTGTCGCGGCGCCACCTGGAGCAGCAGTTCGCGCGGCAGGGCACGTCGCCGGCGGCGTACCTCCGCGCGGTGCGGTGCGCCCATGCCCGCCGGCTGCTGGTCGCCGACCGCTCGGCGACGATCGACCAGGTGGCGCGGCGGGCGGGGTTCGCCGACGTCAACACGTTCATCCGCACGTTCCGCCGCATCGAGGGCCGGACGCCGGCCGGCTGGCGCCGGCTGCAGCCGAGCGCGGTCGTGGTGCCGATCAGCTCCGGCACCGATCCACCGCTCCTGCTCGCCGACCTCCGGCACTGGGCCTCGCCGGCGTCAGCCGCGGCACCAGACGTCGAGCACCTCCCCTAGCACCGCCCGCAGGTGCGGGTCGCCGACGGTGATCCGGACGCCCTCCCCCGCGAACGGCCGCACCAGCAGCCCGTGCGCGCGGCACAGGTCCGCGAAGTCGACCGCCCGCTCGGCGAGCGGCAGCCACACGAAGTTGGCCGACGACGGCAGCGCGGGCAAGCCGCGGGCCGCCAGGAGCGCGCGCACCCGGGAGCGCTCCACCCGGGTGCCGGCGACCCGGTCGGCGAGGACGTCGGGGTGGGCGAGCGAGGCGAGCGCCGCGGCCACCGCGACCGACGAGACCGGGAACGGCGGCAGCACCGAGCGGACCGCGCCCGCGACCGCGGACGACGCGACGAGGTAGCCGGCGCGCAGGCCGGCCAGTCCGTGCGCCTTGGAGAAGGTCCGCAGCACGACCACGTTGCCGCGGTCGGCCAGCGCGGCGACGGCGGCGTCGTCGGGGCGGGGGCGCTCGTCGTACTCCGTGTAGGCCTCGTCGAGCACGACCAGGACGTCGGGCGGCAGGGCGTCGACGAACGACACCAGCGCGTCCCACGGCACCACGGTCCCGGTCGGGTTGTTGGGGTTGCAGACGAGCACGATCCGGGTCGCCGGGCCGACCGCGGCAGCCATCGCGGGCAGGTCGTGCGCGCCGTCGGCGGTCAGCGGCACGCCGACCGGGCGCCCTCCGGCGACCTGGACGCTGAGCGGGTAGGCCTCGTACGAGCGCCAGGCCATGACCACCTCGTCGCCCGGGCGGACGTAGGCCAGCAGGAGCCGGTCGAGCAGGGGCAGCGCACCGTCCGCGACGGCGACGGCGTCCGCGGCCACCCCGAGGGACGACGCGAGCGCGGCCGCCAGGTCGCCTCCGCCGATGAGCGGGTAGCGCGACGCGCCGCCCACCGCCGCCACGGCGGCGTCGAGGACCGGGCCGGCCAGCCCGCCGGGTGCCTCGTTGGAGGAGGCGCGGACCCGGACCGGGACCGGCCCGGGGGCCACCGACGAGTACGCCGCCAGGCCGCTCAGCTCGGGCCGGGGCACCGGTCCGGTCGACACCGTCACGCGAGCACCTTGGAGAGGAACGCCTGGGTCCGCGCCTCGCGGGGCCGCTCCAGCACCTCCGACGGCGGCCCGGACTCGACGACCACGCCGCCGTCCATGAAGTAGACGCGGTCGGCGACCTCGCGGGCGAAGCCGAGCTCGTGGGTCACCACGATCATCGTCATGCCGTCCTCGGCCAGCTGGCGCATCACCGCCAGCACGTCGCCGACCAGCTCGGGGTCGAGCGCGGAGGTGGGCTCGTCGAAGAGCATGAGGTCGGGCTGCATGGCCAGCGCCCGGGCGATCGCGACCCGCTGCTGCTGGCCGCCGGAGAGCTGCGAGGGGTAGTTGTCGACGCGGTCCGCCAGGCCGACCCGGCCGAGCAGGTCGCGGGCCCGCTGCTCCGCGACGGCCCGCTTCTCGCGACGCACGACCACCGGGCCCTCCATCACGTTCTCCAGCGCGGTCCGGTGGCCGAAGAGGTTGAACCCCTGGAACACCATCCCGATGCCGGAGCGGCGCTGCGCCACCTCGCGCTCGTTGAGCTCCTTGAGCTTGTCGCCGTGCGGCCGGTAGCCGACCCGCTGGCCACCCACCCACATCTCGCCGCGGTCGAACTTCTCGAGGTGGTTGATGCAGCGCAGGAACGTGCTCTTGCCCGAGCCCGACGGCCCCAGCAGGCAGACCACCTCGCCGCGCTCGACCGACATGTCGATGCCCTTGAGCACCTCGACGTGGCCGAACGACTTGTGCACGTCCCAGGCCTGGAACATCGGCTCGTCCGCTGTCGTCGTGGTCATGCGACCGCCTCCCCCTTGCGCGTCGCGCGGCTCCCGCGGCGGCTCACCCGGTGGTGGGAGAAGCCGCGGCCGAAGTGCCGCTCGATGAAGAACTGCCCGACGGAGAGCACCGCCGAGATCGCGAGGTACCAGAGCGCGGCCACGATGAGCAGCGGGATCGTCTGGTAGGTCCGCGAGTAGATGAGCGAGGCCGACGTCATCAGCTCGCTGTAGCCGATGACGAGCACGAGCGCGGTGTGCTTGAGCATGCCGATGGTCTCGTTGCCGGTGGGCGGGATGATCACCCGCATCGCCTGCGGCAGCACGACCCGCCGCATCACCTGCGAGCGCCGCATCCCGACCGCGCTCGCCGCCTCGGCCTGGCCCGGCGGCACCGAGAGGATGCCGCCGCGCACGATCTCGCTCATGTACGCCGCCTCGTTGAGCCCGAGGCCGAGCAGGGCCGCGGTGAGCGGGGAGATCAGGTCGTTGGCGCTCCACGAGAAGCTGCCCGCGCCGATGGTCGGGTAGAGGGCACCGAGGAAGTACCAGAAGAGCAGCTGGACCAGCAGCGGCGTACCGCGGAAGAACCAGGAGTACGCCCATGCCGCCGACGACAGGATCGGGTTGGGCGAGAGCCGCAGCACCGCGACGACGACGCCGAGCACGACACCGATCGTCATCGCGGCCACGGTGAGCATCAGCGTGCGGGCGACGCCCTGGAGGATCGGCTCCGCGAACAGGTAGTCGCCCACGACGTCCCACTGGAACCGCTCGTTGCCGATCACCTGGGTGATCGCCCCCGCCACGAGCACGAGGATCACGGCGGCCATCGCCCAGCGTCCCGGGTGCCGCGTCGGGACGACGACCCGCGCGTCCCGCGCGAACGCGGGACGAGCGGGCGAGTCGGTCACGGGGGTGGCGGTCACTGGGTGCCGCCGTTGACCGGGAAGGCATCGACGGCACCGCTCTCCAGGCCGTACTTCTCGAGCGCCTTGAGGTAGTCGCCGTCCTTCAGCAGCGCCTCGAGCGCCTGCTGGACGGCCTTCTGCAGCTCGGTGCTGCCCTTGGCGAAGACGATGCCGAACGGCTGCGACTCGTACGGCTTGCTCATCACCAGGCCCTCGGTCTGCGAGGCGGCGTACGCACCGGGCGCGCTGTCCATGAGGACGGCGTCGACGCGGTCGTTCTGCAGCGCGAGGATCACCTGGTTCTGGCCGGGGAAGACGATCGACTCGATCTTGTCGTCGCCGGCGGCCTCGCACTTCTTCGACTGCTCCTCGGCCTGGGCGACCTCGGTGGTGCCCTTGACGATGCCGACCGTGGTCCCGCACATGTCCTCGAGCGTCGCGTACTTCTCGGCGTCCGCCTCGTGCGCGAGGACGCCGGCTCCGGCGGCGAAGTAGTCGACGAAGTCGACCTCCTTCTGCCGCTCCTTGTTGTCGGTCATCGCCGACATCGCCATCTCGTAGCGGCCGGAGACGAGACCGGGGATGATCGCGTCGAAGGCGATGTTCTCGAACTCGATGTCGATGCCGAGCTGCTTCTCGAGGCCGTCGGCGATCTCCCGGTCGATGCCGAGCACGGTCTTGTTGTCGGTGTCGTAGAACTCGAACGGCGGGTACTCGACGTTGCTCGCGATGGTGATCGACTTCTTGTCCTGCAGGTCCTTCGGGAGCGCGCTGTGGAGCGGGGCGGCCTTGTCGAAGGACGGCTTGTCGTCGGCCTCGCTGCTGCCGCCGCAGGCGGAGAGCAGCGCCGGCAGGGCCAGGGCGAGGGCGGCGGCCGAGAGGGTGAGGTGGCGGGGTCGCGTCATGATGCGGTGCGCTCCTTGAGTGTCGTGGATCACAGGAGGATCCGGCCCCGAGGAGGTCGGCAACAATCGCCGTTCCCATGGCGTGGGAAACGGCGGTTTCGGCCCTGTTACTTCTCGGGCTACTTCTCCAGCGCGGCCGACATGTCGGTCGCCGCGGCGCGCAGCAGGCGGGTCGCGCGGCGTACCCAGTCGGGGTTGTCGCAGCGGTCCGAGGGCCCGGCGATGGTCAGCGACGCGGTCACCTCGCCGTTGCTGAAGACGGGGACGGCGACCGCGATCGCGCCCTCCTTGAACTCGCCCCGGGAGACGGCGAACTGGTCGCGCCGCACCTGGGCGAGGACGGCCGGCAGGTCGGCCGCCCGGACCGTCGCCGACGAGTACGCGACGAGGTTCGCGAGGGCCACCTCGACGATCGGGCGGGGCGCGTAGGCCAGGAGCAGCCGCTGGCCGGCGCCGGCGTACAGCGGGAGCAGCTCGTTGATCCGGAAGGCGTAGTGGTCGGGCGCCGACGAGACCGACTGGCGCAGGCAGATCGCGTGGGAGCCCGCCCGGACGGCGAGCACCGCGGTCTCACCGGTCTGGTAGGTCAGCGTGCGGAGGTACTCCCCCGAGATCTCCGCGAGCCGGGTGTGGGTGAGGTGCTCGCCGGAGATCTCCATCAGCCGCCAGCCGGGCACGTAGACGCCCTGGGACTCCTCGATCAGGCCGTAGTCGCGCAGCGAGCGGACGTACCGGTACGCCGTGCTCGTCGCCAGCCCCAGCTCGTCGGCGACCTCGGCGACGGTCACCTGGCCGTTGCGGGCGATCGCGATGAGGACGTCGAGGCCGCGGGTGAAGGAGTTCTGCGCCATGACCGGCCCGGCTCAGATCGCGGGCGGCGGCGGCAGCCGGAACGGCTGGGTGGGCTCGTCGGCCGCCTCCGGCCGCGGTGGCCGGCCGGGGATGTGCTGCTTGAGCACCTCCTCGGTGCGCGGGTCGAGGACGATCTCGTGGGAGTCGCCGTCGCGCCCGTCGAAGCGCACCGCGACGGTCTCGAAGCCCTTGTGGCGCTGCATCTGGGCGTACATCGCGTACGCGCGACGGTCGGCCTCGGTGAGGTCGACGGAGTCGGTGAAGGGGGTGAGCAGCGCGCGGGGCCACAGCTTGCGCGCGAGCACGACGTTGACCTCGATGCCGAGCACGCCCATGACCGCACCGATGTAGAGCAGGCCCATCAGGCCGAGGACCAGGCCGAAGGTCGCCATGCCGTTGCGGTCGGTGCTGGCCACGACGTTGGTGACGTAGGCCGTGCCGATCCACTGCAGGAACTGCCAGAGCACGGCGACCGTGAACCCGCCCGGCGCTGCGCGGATGCCGCGATCGCGGATCGCCCGGGCGGCCGCCATCCGGAGCAGGACGGTCATCGACGAGCCGAGGATCGCGACCGTCAGCAGGCGCACGAGCCAGTGGAACCACGTGTGCTGGGACAGCGCGCCGACCAGGTTGGTCTCGGTGAGCACGGCCGAGCCGACCGAGATGATGAAGATGAAGGTGCCCGCGACCAGCAGGAGGAAGAGGCTGTTGACCCGGGTCATCACCGGGTGCGGGCGGCTGTTGCGCGGCACCGCCCAGGCGGCCGACTGGACGTTCTGGAGAGCGAGCCCGAGGCCGAGCGCACCGTAGAGCGCGGTCAGGGAGCCGACGATGATGCCGCCGGTCGAGCCCTGGATGCCGTTGGGCCGGCCGAGCGCGTCGCCGATGATCGGGAACTGGCCGAGCGCGGAGTCGAGCACCTGCTCCTGGAGCCGCGGGTTGCCCTCGAGGATGAAGCCGAGGATCGACGTGGCGAGCAGCAGCAGCGGGAAGATCGAGAGGAAGGCGTAGAACGTCAGGATCGCCGCGAGGTAGTTGCCCTGGTCGTCGAAGAACTTGTAGATGACGGCAAGCGGGAAGCCGAAGACGGAATTCTTCCGCTGTCCGCGATCGATGTTGCCGACGACACCCACGGCCAGAACCTACGGCATCGGCCCTGCGGACCTCGGGAGGGTGCGCTAGGCGAGCAGCGCGGCGATCCCCACGGCGACCGGCGCGGACGCCAGCGTCGAGACGAAGATGGCGTCCCGCGCGAGCAGCACCGCCCGGTCGTACCGCATCGCCACGACGAACACGTTCTGCGCCGTCGGCAGCGCCGAGAGCAGCGTGACCGCGAACAGGTCGTGGCCCTCCAGGCCCACCCCGAACCGGCCCACGACGTACGCCGCCACGGGCTGGACGACCATCTTCAGCAACGTCACCGTGGCCAGCGCCCGCGGGGTCACCCCGCGCCCCGGCAGCGGCCCGAGCCGGAGCGCGACGCCGTACGCGATGAGCATGGCGGGCACCGCCATCCCACCCACCAGCTCGAGCGGCGCCTGCACGGGGTGCGGCAGCGCCGTGTCCGTCGTCGCCAGCAGCAGCCCGGCGAACGACGCGATCGTCAGGGGGTTGGTGACCGGCCGGGAGAGGATCTTGCCGATGCTCGGCCGCTGGGGGCTCGTGACGACGTCGAGCACCGTCAGCGCCAGCGGCTGGAGGACCAGCAGCTGCATGAGCAGCGCCGGCACGACCAGCGCGGCGTCCCCCAGGGCGTAGGCGGCGATCGGGAGGCCCAGGTTGCCCGCGTTGACGTACGCCGAGCAGAGGCTCGCCACGACCGCCGTCCCCGAGTCGAGACGGCGGACCCGCGCGATGACGACCATGAGCCCGGCACTGACGACCACGCCCGCCGCCGTCGCGACCAGCGGCCCGGACAGCACCCGCGAGGGGTCGGAGTCGGCCAGCACGGTCACCAGCAGCGCCGGGCTGGCGAGGTAGAACGACGCCAGCGAGAGGCTGCGCTGGCCGTGCGCGTCGACGATGCCGCGGTCGGCGAGCAGGGCCCCGAGGGCGATGACGACAGCTATCGTCGCGAAGCCTTCGAGGACACCTCCCACGGGGTGATCCCATCACCTGCGGTCGGGGCGGGCGGCCCCGGTCTCACGGATGCAGCGGCGGCAGCGTCGAGCCGGCTCGTGCCGCGGCGCCGCTGAGCATGGCCGCGACCGCCTCCGCCGCCGTGTGCCGCGGCTGCCAGTCGAGCTCGGCCCGCGCGCGGCCCGCGTCGAGGAGCGGGACCGCGAGGAGCGCCGAGAGCAGCGAGCCGGGCACCGGCGCGACGTGGGCGCGCCACGCGGCGTCGATCGCGCCGCGGACGAGCCCGGCCGGGACCTCCACGGTGGGGGCGCCGAGCAGGGCGCCGAGGTCGGCACGGCGCAGGACGCCGTCGGACGCGAGGTTGACGGCGCCGTGCACCGGGCGCTCGACGGCCGCGACGAGGGCCCGGGCGACGTCGCCGGCGTGCACGGCCTGCAGCCGCAGCCCGGCGGGCACCGGGAGCACCGGCACGAACCGGCGGTCGAGGAAGGCGGGGCGCAGCAGCGGACCGCCGAAGATGCGGCGCTGCTCACTGGCGGCCGAGCGCTGGAAGACGAACGCGGGCCGGACCCGGACCACGCGGGTGTCGCCGGTCGCCTCGAAGGCGTCGAGCGCCCGCTCGTTGTACGCCTTCTCCCGGCAGTACGTCGCCGGCGAGGCACCATCGGTCTCCCACTCCTCGGTCACCGGCCGGTCGTGGCCGACCGGGGAGTAGGCCGCCACCGACGAGGCGCAGACGGCGGCCGGGACGCCCTGGCGCCGGACGGCGGCGAGCACGCGCCGGGTGCCGACGGCGTTGGTGCGCCAGGTCTCGGCGGGGTGGTGCGTGGGCTGGAACCGCCACGCCAGGTGGACCACGGCGTCGGCTCCGGCGAGCAGCGGGTCGAGGTCGTCGCGGCCGACGTCGGCGGCCGCCCAGGTGACCGCCGCCGGCACGTCGTCGGGCGGGAGATCGGGGCGGCGCCGGGCGAGCGCCAGCACGTCGTGCCGGCCACCGGCCGCGAGCTCCCGGACCGTCGCGCTGCCGATGTTCCCCGAGGCCCCGGTGACGACCACCCTCACGTCAGCAGCCGCTTGCGCGCGATCCCCAGGTGCGCCTGCTCGAGCCGGTCGAGCTGGCTCTCGGCGAGCTGGACGAGGTCGTCGAGCAGGACGGGGTCGAGCCGGGGGTCGGCGTCGGCGACGGAGCGGAGGAGCTGCCAGCCAGCGTGCTTGCCGGACACGGCGATGCGGAGGGCCTCGACCTCGACGACGTCGGTCAGGGGCGAGCGGGTGAGGAGGTGGCCGTTGGGCTTGAGGCGGCCGAGCAGCTCGCCGGTGCGGGCGGTGAGGGCGCCGAGGCGGCTGGGGGTGACGCCGACGATGCTCATGATCGTGCGCAGCGTCTCGCGCTCGGCCGCGACCTCGCCGGCGATCTCGCCGACCGTGGCGGCGACCAGGGGGTCCGGGTGGGTGCGGGCGACGCGGTGGAACAGCGACACCCCACCGGTCGAGCCGACCCAGTGGTGCTGGAGGTAGCCGTGCAGCACGTCGTCATCCATCTTCCTGGCATACCCGGTCGGCCGCCGGGCAGACGGGTGCGGCGCCGCGCGCGGGCGGGTCAGGCGCCGGCGCCGTCCTCCTCCTCGGCGGCACGGCGCTGCTGCTCGCCCCGCTTGCGCTGCTCCTCGGCGCGCTCGCGGACCTTGCGGAGGAACTCCTCGTCCTTGGCCGGGTCCTCGGCGGCGAACCGGCCACGGCGCTCGTACTCCGGGAAGCCGGGGGCGGCGCCGTCCAGGCGCGTCATCGGGCGCTCCGGCTGGGGCCGCCCCGCGACGAACCAGGCGATCGAGCCGGCCAGCGGGAAGAACAGCACGATGAGGAGCCACCACGTCTTGGCGAGGTTGCGGACGCTGTCCTCGCGCGAGGTGATCACGTCGACGACGCAGAAGAGCCAGAGGACGAGGATCAGGACCGGGGGCAGCAGGCGCAGCATGGCGGCATTGTGCCCGGATCTGCCTCACTGCGGGGCAGAATCCAGGCACCCGGGCACCGTCGTACCGGACAATTTGGTCGTGATCGAGCCCGAATCACGACCAAATTGTCCGGTACGACGAGCGGGAGTTCGCTAGGACGTGGCGGTGGCCTGGCGGACCCGCTGGCGCTGGTGCCCGAGCCCCTCGATCTCGAGGTCCATCACGTCGCCCTCGGCGAGGTAGGGGAAGCGGCCCGACAGCGCGACGCCCTCGGGCGTCCCGGTGAGGACGAGGTCGCCCGGCGCGAGGTACACGTGCCGGCTCAGGTGCCGGATGATCTCGGCGACGGTGAAGACCATGTCGGCGGTCGAGGAGTCCTGGCGCGGCTCGTCGTTGACCCAGGAGCGCAGGCGCAGCGCCTGCGGGTCGATCTCGTCGGCGGGGCGCAGCACCGGGCCGACGGGGCAGAAGGTCTCGGCCGACTTGCCCTTGGACCACTGGCCGCCGGAGTGCTCGAGCTGGCTGGCCCGCTCGGAGAGGTCGTTGGCGGTGACGTAGCCGGCGACGTACGCCAGCGGGTCGGCGTCGTCGGAGAGGTGGCGCGGGGTGTCCTTGATGACGACGCCGAGCTCGACCTCCCAGTCGCTGCGGGTCGAGCCCACGGGGAGCAGGACGTCGTCGTCGGGGCCGACGACGGTGCCGGGGTGCTTGTAGAAGAGCACCGGGACGGCGGGCGGCTCGGCGCCCGACTCGGCCGCGTGGGCCGCGTAGTTCATGCCGATGCAGCTGACCGCCTGGGGCCGGGCGATCGCGGCACCGATCCGCACGTCGTCGGCCAGTGCGAGCGCGGGCAGCTCCCCGGCGGCGAGGGCCGCGCGGGCCCGGGCGATGCCGTCGGCGGCGAGGAAGGCGCCGTCGATGTCGGCGGTCAGGCCGCGCAGGTCGTACGTCGTCCCGGCGTCGTCGCGGACCGCCGGCTGCTCGGTGCCGGGCGCGCCGTACCTGAAGAACTCCATGGGGGAACTGCTCCTTGCTGGTGGGAGGGGAGGGAGGGGTCAGGCGATCCGCGCGGCGATGGCCGCGGCGGCGTCCTGGAGCGAGCGGATCGCCTGGGCGATGAGCTCGTCGGTCTTGCGGACATCGGGGATCGAGACGCTGATCGCCGGCTGGTGCTCGGCCGTGCGGGCCAGGGGGACGGCGACGCAGAAGACGCCGGGCGTGTACTCGGCGTGGTCCTCGGCGTAGCCCTGGGTGCGGATCTCGTGGAGCTCGGCGATCAGGGCGTCGGGGCCGGGCAGGGTCGTGCTGGTGTAGCGGGTGAACGGCTCGTCCCCCACGCGGCGCAGCACCTCGTCGTCGTCGAGCGTGCTGAGCAGGGCCTTCCCTATCCCGGTGGCGTACGCCGGCAGCCGGGCGCCGACGTGCGAGGCCAGGCGCAGCTGGTGGTCGGGGTCGACCTTGGCGACGTAGACGTTGTCGGCGCCGTCGAGCACGGCGAGCTGCACGGTCTCGTTGAGCTCGTCGCGCACCGCGGCCATGTAGGGGAGCGCGAGGTTCTCGATCGACGCGGCGCTGAGGTAGCTGCGCCCGGCCTGCCAGAGCCGGATGCCGATCCGGAACCTCTTCGTGGTCTGGTCGAGGTCGAGGAAGCCCCGCGACACCATGGTGTGCAGCAGGCCGTGGGCGCTGCTCTTGGGCAGCGCCATCTTCTGCTGCACCTCGGCGAGGGTGAGCCCGTCGGGGTGCTCGGTGAGCAGCTCGAAGATGAGCAGCACCCGGTCGGCGGACTTGACCGGCGTGCTCATCGCGGCACCGGCGCGACGACGCGGTCGGGGAAGCGGGTGAGCTGCCCGGCGTCGTACAGGGTGAGCGCGATGTCGGCGGTACGGCGGACCCGGTCGTGCGCGGCGAGCGCCTCGTAGATGTTCTCGCAGATGCCGATGGGGTGGTCCTCGCGCAGGTTCCGCTCGGTGAAGTAGGCGTCGGTCATGGTGACGACGCCGGCCGCCGTGTCGACCTCGACGGCCATCGAGGCCCGGTGGTGCGAACCGGTCCACCAGGTGCGCAGGCCGGGGACGATCTCGTCCTCGTCGTCGAGCAGCCGGACCCGGTCCCACGCGGGTCCGGTCAGGTGCGCGACGACGTCGGGCGTGAGCGAGGTGTCCCGGTCGTCGTGCGGGTGCCGGTGGCTGGTGTGGAAGTGCGTCCAGCCGCGGCGGGTGAGGCAGATCTGCGCGTTGTCGAAGGCCCGCACGTTGGACGTCGTGTACAGCTGGAGCGGCGTCAGCAGCACGTGCGTGATGCTGTCGAGCGGGACGCCGAGCGCGTCGAGCTGCGCGGGCAGCCACTGCCCGGGGTCACGGCGGAAGGCGGCACGCTCGCCGAGGAAGGAGGCCCAGCCCTCGTTCATGGCGGTCAGGTCCTCCGCGGGACCGGTGCCCACGAGCGCCCGGACGCCGTCGCCCTCGACGAGGAAGGCCTGGAAGGCCAGCTCGTACCACTGGTCCCAGTCGGACATCCAGTAGACCTCCGGCCCGGGCACCTCACCGGTGCCGAGCGGAAGGATCCGCACTCCGAACGTCATCGCTCCTCTTTCTCCCTGCCCTCGTCGATCACGGCATCAACACTGCTTTGGTCGTCTCGGTGACGCCCGACATGAGGCTCGTGAACACCGCGGCACCCTCACTGAGAGGGAAGGTAGTGGCCCAGTCCAGCCGAACCCGGGTCGCCAGGTCGAGTGCCGCGTCGAAATCGCGGGGCGAGTAGCAGTACGAGCCGACCACGCGCTTCTCGGCGCGGACGATCTCCTGGCCGTCGAAGCCGGCCGACGGGCTGAGCAGCCCGATCCAGACGGCGGTACCGCCGGGACGCAGGAAGTCGACCGACGCCTGGTGCGTCGCCTCGGCCCCGACGGCGTCGATGATCGCGTCGTAGCGGCCGTCGAGGCCGGTGCCGGTGTGCGCGGCACCGAGGCTCGCGGCCAGCTCGAGACGCCCCGGCGCGAGGTCGGTGACCGTGACGTCGGCCGTGTGCTGGAGCGCGACGAGCAGGCAGCTCAGGCCGATCGTGCCGGCGCCGAGGATCGCGACCCGGCTGTCGGGCCCCAGCCCCGCCAGCCGGACGGCGTGCACGGCGTTGGCGAGCGGCTCGACGAGTGCCGCCTGGGTGAAGGAGAGCTCGTCGGGCAGCTCGCGCACCGCCCGCTCGGGGACGACGACCCGCTCGGCGAAGGCGCCGGGGGCGTCGATGCCGATGATCGCCCGGGTCTCGCAGAGCTGCTCGTCGCCACGGGTGCAGGCCGCGCAGGTGCCGCAGCTGAGCAGCGGGTTGACGGTGACCCGCCGGCCGTCGGCCGTCGTCCCGGAGAACTCGTGGCCCATCACCAGCGGCGGCTTGCGGAACTCGGTGTGGGCGATGCCGTGCAGCTCGCTGCCGCAGATCCCGGAGGCGACCACCTGGATCTCGACCTCGCCGTCGCCCGCGACGGGCTCGGGGACGTCCTGGAGCTCGACCACGCCGGGACCGGTGAACACGAGGGCCTTCATCGCGCGGCGTCCTCGAGCAGGGCGGCGAGCTTGACCGCGGCGCGGATGCGCAGCTGGGGCAGGGACTCGGTCGACAGGTAGGCGATGTGCGGGTTGACGAGCACCCGCGGGTGCGCGGCGACCTGGGCCGCGACGCCGGCCGGCGGCTCGCTGGTGAGCACGTCGAGCGAGGCGAAGCCGAGCGTGCCGGCGTCGAGCGCGGCGAGCAGCGCCTCCTCGTCGACGAGCGCCCCGCGGGCGGTGTTGACGAGGTGGCCGCCCTCGCCGAGCGCGGCGAGCACGCCGGCGTCGACCGCGCCGGCGGTCTCGGCGGTCGACGGCATGTGCAGGGTCAGGTGGTGGACCGCGGCCGCGAGCCCGGCGAGTGTCTCGTGCCGGGTGACCGACGCCGGGACGTCGGTGGCGAACGGGTCCCACACGTGGACCGGGAAGCCCAGCGCGGAGACCCGGGCGGCGACGGCGCGGCCGATCCGCCCGAAGCCGGCGATGCCGACGGGGTCCTGGGCCGGCGGCAGCGGCGCGGCGATCCCGGAAGTGCCCCAACCGGCCTCGGCGACCCGGCGCGCGGCCGCGGTGAGCCGGCGGCTGTGGGCGTAGATCGAGGCGGCGGCGTGGTCGGCCACCTCGTCGATGCAGTAGTCGTCGACATTGCTGACCGCGACGTCGTGGCGGGCCGCGGCGTCGAGGTCGATGTTGTCGAGGCCGATGCCGTAGCGCACGACCGCGCGCAGGCCGGGCAGCGCGGCGAAGACCCGCTCGGTCATCGGCGCCCACTGCACGAGGAGTCCCTCGGCGTCCTGCGCGGCCGCGATCACCTCGTCCTCGGTGAGCACGCCGGCCAGCGTCACGTCGTACCCGTCGCCGAGCTCGGCGCGCTCGTGGGACCCGTCGCCCAGGTTGGTGTCGGTGATGACGATTCTTCGCATGGGAACTCTCTTGTTCGTGTCGGTAGACGCCGAGGCTCAGGCCGAGCCGGCGAAGCTGGAGGAGTCGCCGAGGCCCTCGGGGCCCATGGCGAGGTAGCCGCCGTCGACGGGCAGGTCGACACCGGTGATGAAGCTCGCGTCGGGCGAGCAGAGGAAGCCGATGGCGGCGGCGACCTCGGCCGCCTCGCCGAGCCGGCGGAGCAGGTGGAAGCGGCCCCAGACGGGCTCCCAGCGCTCACGCCCTCCGTCGGCGGCCGCGGCGGCGACCTCGGGGGTCCAGATCCAGCCGGGCGAGACCGAGTTGACCCGGATCCCGTCGGCGGCCAGGTCCATCGCCATGCAGCGGGTCAGGCCGACGATCGCGCTCTTGGTGGTGTTGTAGGTCCAGCGCTGCGGCTGGGCGACGTGCGCCGAGATGCTGGCGGTGTTGACGACGGCCGCACCCTCGGAGCGGGCCAGGTGCGGGTGCGCCGCCTGGACGACGTTGCTGATGCCCTGCACGTTGATCCGCAGCACGGAGTCCCACTCCTGCGGGGTGACGTCGACGCCGCGGGCCAGGAAGCTCGCGGCGCAGTTGACGACGACGTCGATGCCGCCGTGGGTGGCGGCCACCTCGTCGACGGCCGCGCCCACCCGGTCCCGGTCGGCGACGTCGACCAGGAGCGGGTGGATCCGTGCGGACCCGGAGGAAGGGGACTCGGCGATGTCGAGCGCAGCCACGGTGTAGCCGCGCTCGGCGAAGAGCTCGGCGGTGGCCCGGCCGATGCCCGAGGCGGCGCCGGTCACGAGGGCGACCTTCGGCCGCGGTGCTGCGTTCTCCATGGTGTTCCCTTCCTCCGGGTCGAGTTGCTCAGGTCGTTACTTCGACAGCCACACGTTGTTGATCGTGGGCACCGAGTAGCGCAGGCGGCTCGGGTCGTCGAGGTCGGCGCTGTGCACCTTCTTCGATGAGATGAACCCGATCGGCTGGCTCGTCGTCCACACCCACGGCAGCTCCTCGGTGAGGATGCCGTCGGCCTGGCCCCACAGCTCCTTGCGCTGCGCCGTGTCGTCGGTCAGCCGCGCGTCGTCGACGAGCTTGTCGAACTCCTGGTTCGCGAAGCCGGTGCTGTTGAGGTCGCCGGACGAGTAGAAGAACCGGTACGGCAGCAGGTCGGGGGTGAGGAAGCCGGCCATCGTCCAGCACGCGGCGTCGTACTTGCCCGCGATGAAGTTGGAGACCGCGGTGGTGCTCTCCTGCACGTCGACCTTGACGTCCATGCCGGCCTTGGCCAGCTGGCGCTCGATGACGTCGGTGGTGTTGACCGTGGGACGGCACATGTACGTGAACGAGACGTCCTTGCCAGTGTCGGCCTTGTACTCGTCGATCAGCTTCTTGGCCTCGTCGAGGTCGAAGCCGGGGACCTCGTGCTCGTCGTTGAAGGGGTCGGCCTTCGGGAACAGGTTGACGGCCGGCTCGGCCATGCCCTCCTTGGTCAGGTCGACGATCTCGTCGCGGTCGAGCGCCATCGAGACGGCCTTGCGGACCCGGATGTCGTCGAACGGAGCCTTCGTCGTGTTGAGGACGATCGAGTCCTGGTCGCTGCCGACGCCCTGGACGAAGTTGACCGAGGCGTCGTTCTTGGCCTGCAGCATGATCGTCGGGTTGATGGTCGGCGCGTAGTCGATGTCCCCGGCCTGCAGGGCCTGGAAGCGGGCCTGCTCGTCCTCGATCAGGCGGATCTGCACCTTGTCGAGGTAGGGCTCGTCAGTACCCCAGTACTCCGGGTTGCGGACCAGGACGGTGTCCTTGCCCGGGCCCCAGGACTCGAGCTTGTACGGGCCGACGCCGGCCGCGTGGCCGGTGTAGTCGTCGCCGAACTCCTTGAGGGCCGTCGGCGAGGCGATGTAGCCGGCGGTGCCGCTGCCGTCGTACGAGAAGGCGTAGGGGAGGCCTGCGTAGGCGTGCTTGAGGTGGAAGACGACGGTGGTCGCGTCGGGGGCGTCGACGGACTCGACCGACGAGAGCAGCGAGGCGGCGGTCGAGGCGGTCTTCGGGTCGAGGTGGCGGTCCATGTTGAACTTCACCGCGGCGGCGTCGAACGGCGTCCCGTCGCTGAACTTCAGGCCGGTGGGGAGCTTCATCGTCCACTCGGTGAAGTCGGCGTTGGGCTCCATCGACTGCGCGATGTTGGGCTGCGGCTCGTCGCCGAGCTTCTCGACCTTCATCAGCGTGTCGTAGATGGCGTAGCCGGTGAGCGCCATCGCGTTGGCCGAGCCCTTGGCGGGGTCGAGCGTGGTCACCTCCGAGCTCATGCCGACCTTGAGGGTGCCGCCGGACTGCGGGTCACCGGAGTCGGAGCTCGAGCCGCCGCCGGAGCAGGCGGCGAACAGCAGGACGCCCGCTACCGAGGCAGCCATCGCGGTCCGGAGGCGTCCGAGCCCGCCAGATCCGAATGTGGTCATCTCTTCTCCTTGTGATCGACGCACGTCGGCGTGCGTTGGGGTGCAGGTGCTGAGCGGAGGCTCAGGCACCCAGCGGGTGCAGGCAGGCAGCGGTGTGGGCACCTGGCTGCAGCTCTGGTCGGGCGGCACGGCAGTCGTCCTGCACCAGGGGGCACAGGCCGGCGAACCGGCAGCCGGGTTCGGCACGGCCGTCGACCGTGCCGGTCGCGGGCCGCATCCGCAGGCCCGTCGCCGTGGGGGCGGACGGGACCAGCGTCGGGACCGAGTCGTGGAGGATCGCGGTGTACGGGTGCCGCGGCCGGTCGGTGACGGCAGGGGTGTCACCCTGCTCGACCACCGTGCCGGCGTACATCACGGCGGTGCGGTCGCAGAGCGTCGCGACCACCGAGAGGTCGTGGGAGATGAAGAGCATGGCCAGGCCCTGCTCCTCGCGCAGCTCGGCGAGGAGCTCGAGGATCTGGGCCTGGATCGACACGTCGAGCGCGGAGACCGGCTCGTCGCAGATGAGCACCTCGGGCCGCAGCACGGTCGCCCGGGCGATCGCGGCGCGCTGGCACTGACCGCCCGAGACCTCGGAAGGACGCCGCTGCGCCATCTGCGGGGAGATGCCGACCCGGGCGAGCTCCTCGAGCGCCCGCTCGCGGCGCTCGGCCGCGTTGCCCTGCTTCCACACCCGCAGCGGCTCGGCCACGGAGTCGAGCAGCGAGCGGCGCGGGTTGAACGAGCCGGCGGGGTTCTGGAAGATCGCCTGCACCCGCGGCGCGAGCGAGCGACGACGTCCCGGCGTGACCGGCGCTCCGTCGAGCAGCACCTGACCGCTGGTCAGCCGCTGCAGGCCCATGAGCACGCGCGCCGTCGTGGACTTGCCGCAGCCGGACTCCCCCACCAGGCCGAGGATCTCGCCGCGGCGCAGCTGCAGGTCGACGCCGTCGATGGCCCGGAACTCGTTGCGGTCGGCGTCACGGAAGGTGACCCCGCCGCCGCGGACCTCCAGCACGGGCGTGGTCGTCGTGGTCATCGCGCGACCTCCGTCGGGGTCGGGTTCCAGCAGGCGAAGGCGTGGCCCGGCACGTCGGCGGCCGGCTCCAGCGGCGGCACCTGGTCGGCGCACGCGGCGACCGCGTGCGCGCAGCGCGGCGCGAACCGGCAGCCTGCGGGCGGGTTCACCAGGTCGGGCGGGAGCCCGCCGATCGGCTGGGGCAGCGCGCGCCGGCCGTGGTCGATGCGCGGGATCGCCGCCAGCAGCGCGCTGGTGTAGCGCATCCGCGGCGAGCGCAGGACGTCGTCGACCGTGCCCTGCTCGGAGATCCGGCCGGCGTACATCACCGAGACGGCGTCGGTGTGGCGGGCCACGACCCCGAGGTCGTGGCTCACCATCACGAGTCCGATGGACAGCTCGCGGCACAGCTCGTCGAACAGCTCGAGGATGCGCGCCTGCACCGTCACGTCGAGCGCCGTGGTCGGCTCGTCGGCGAAGAGCAGCGACGGGCTGTTCGCGACCGCGATCGCGATCATCACGCGCTGGCGCATGCCACCGGACAGCTCGTGGGCGCGGGACCTGAACCGGCGCTCGGCCTGCGGGATGCCGACCATGTCGAGCAGCTCGATCGCCCGGGCACGCGCCTTGGTCTTGTCCATCGCGGGATCGCGGCGCAGGGTCTCGACGATCTGCTGGCCCACGGGGGTGATCGGGTGCAGCGAGCTCAGTGGGTCCTGGAAGACCATGGCGATCTCGCGGCCCCACAGGTCGCGGCGCTGCTTGTCGCTCATCGCGAGCAGGTCCTGGCCACGGAAGGTGATCTCGCCCGAGATGCGTGCGTCCTTGCGGCCGAGCAGGCCCATCGCCGTCCGGGAGAGCACGGACTTGCCCGATCCGGACTCCCCCACGATGCCGACCCGCTCGCCGCGGGCGACGTCCAGGCTGACGCCGTCGACGGCGCGCAGCGGGCCGTTGGCGGTGCGGAACTCGACGACCAGGTCACGGACCTGGAGCAGTGGCTCGCTCATGCGCGGGCTCCCGTCACGGCGTCACCGTCGACCAGGAACCGGTCGGAGATGAGGTTGAGGCTGAGGATCGTCAGCAGCAGGAAGGCGCCCGGGACGAGGATCAGCAGCGGGTCGGTGGTCATGTAGATCCGGCCCTCGTTGATCATCCCGCCCCAGGTGGGCTGGGTGCGGGGCACGCCGATGCCGAGGAAGCTCAGGCTGCCCTCGATCAGGATCGCGCGGCCGATGCTGACGAAGCCGAACGCGAGGATCGCCTCGGAGATGTTGGGCAGCACGTCGCGGCGCATGATCGACAGCACCGGGGTGCCGATCACCTCGCTGGCCTCCAGGTACTCGGTCTCCAGCAGCGCGAGCGTCTGGGCGCGGGCGAGCCGGACGAAGACCGGGAACATCGGCACGGTGATCGCGATCATCACGTTGGTGACGCTGGCGCCCAGGAACGACGCCAGGCCCAGGGCCAGCACCAGGCCGGGGAAGGCGAGGATCACGTCGACCACGAACGAGATGACGGCAGCGATCACGCCGCCGTAGTAGGCCGACAGCATGCCCAGCGGGACGCCGATCAGCGCGGCGATGAGCACCGACCCGACGCCGATCAGCACGGAGACCTGGGCGCCGTCGAGAGCCCGGGCGAGCAGGTCGCGGCCGAGGTTGTCGGCGCCGAGCCAGTGCTCGGGGCTGAGCTTGGCGAACCGGCTCTCGGCACCGATGTCGAGCGGGTCGATGCCGCGCAGGGTGGGCAGCACGAGCATGCCGCCGACGAGCAGGATCAGCCAGCCGGCCGAGAGCCGCTCGGCGATCGTCCAGCGGCCGCCGCGGCGACGCCGGCGGCGCTTCGCCGGTGCGGGCTCGGGCGTCGGGACGGGAGCGGGCACGGGTGCGGCGGCGGTCATCGGGCACCTCCTCGGGTACGGCGCGACGAGGCCAGCCGCGGGTCGATCACGGGGTAGAGGACGTCGACCAGCGCGTTGACGAGGACGAAGCAGGTGGCGATGACGAGCACCAGGCCCTGCACCTCGACGTAGTCACGGGCGGTGACCGCTCCGGCGAGCTCGTCGCCGATGCCGGGCAGCCCGAAGAGCGACTCCACGACGACGGTCGAGCCGATGAGCATGCCCACCGTGACGCCGATCTGGGTGCTGAGGCCGAGCAGGCTGGGGCGCAGCGCGTGCCGGAAGGTGATCCGGGTCAGCGAGAGGCCCTTGGCCCGGGCGACCTCGATGTAGTCCTGGCGCAGCGTCTCGACCAGGTCGGCCCGCAGCACGCGCTGGTAGAGCGCGAACGACGTCCCGGCCAGGGCGATGGCGGGCATGATCAGCGACGACAGGTGCGGCCCGACGCCGTCCGACCAGGGGGCGTACCCGTTGGCCGGGAACCAGCCCAGGTGCACCGACAGGATCCAGATGAGCACCACGCCGACCACGAAGTCCGGCGTCGACAGGGCCGTGAACACCCACAGGCTCAGCGCCCGGTCGGTGCCGGTCCGGCGGCGGTGCGCGGCGACGATCGCGGCGGGAACCGCCAGGCCCAGCGCGATGACCTGGCTGAGGACGATGAGCTCGACGGTGACTGGCGCCCGCTCGCCGAGGATCTCGGTGACCGACTGGCCGGTCCGGTAGGACTCGCCGAGGTCGCCCTGGAGGACACCGCCGATCCAGTGCCCGAAGCGCTCCATCGTGGGCAGGTCGAGGCCCAGCTGTGCCCGCAGCGTCGCGACCGCGTCGGCGGTCGCGGCGTCGCCGAGCATCAGCCGCGCGGGATCGCCCGGCAGCAGCGCGAGGCTGAAGAAGCAGAGCGTCGAGACGACCAGCAGCACCGCGGCGAGCCGCAGCACCTTGAGCCCGACGCGGAGCAGGCGCGTGCGGTTCACGGACGCCCCCGGGTCAGGGTGAGCTGGTGGGTGCCGGGAGCGAGGTCGGCGGCGGTGGTGCCGCCGTCGAGCTGCCAGCCGTCGGGCGCGGTGAACGCGACCGTGGCACCCGCGGGGACGACGACCTCCTGGGCGACCGTGTCGCCCTGGTGCACCCAGCGACTGCCGACCCGGCCGAGCGCGCTGTCGTGCGCCGCGCCGGCCCAGCCGAGCCGCTCGGTGTAGACCGGGCGGACGTCGATCCGGCCCGAGCGGAGGGCGCCGCCGACGCCGATGCCGGCGACCTCCTCGAACAGGGACGCACCGACCGCGCCGAGCGCGCAGTGGTTGAAGGAGTTCATCTGCGCGGTGGACAGCGTGGCGTCGGGGCGCAGCCCGTCCCACTTCTCCCACACGGTGGTCGCACCGCGCGCGGCCATGTAGAGCCAGCCGGGCATGTCCTCGCGCAGGAGGACGTCGTACGCCAGGTCGGCGTGGCCGTGCCGCATGAGCGCGGGCATGACGTGCTGGACGCCATGGATGCCGGTGGTGACGTAGCCGCGGCTGCGGATCATGGAGGCGAGCCGCTCGGCGGCCACGGTCGCGTCGTCGCCCTCGAGCAGGCCGAAGCCGATCGCCTGGGCGTAGACGGTCTGGGTCGCGTCGGCGATCTCCGAACCGTCGCCCACGAACGCCTTGCGGTACGCCGCGCGCACCTCCTCGGCGCGCTCGTCGAGGCGGCGGGCCTCGGCGTCGCGGCCGGTCCAGCGGGCGAGGTCGGCGAGCTGGCGCAGCGAGCGGTAGGTGTGGGCGGTGCCGACCACCGGGCGCGGCGCCGTGGAGCGGGCGCCGGTCCAGGCGTAGCCGGGGTGGGTCGGCTCGCCGTCCTTCTCGGGCAGCGAGAGCCAGTCGGCGAAGTCGGCGCCGACCGCGTTGACCCGCAGGCCGTCGGGGTTCTCCCGGTCGACGTGCGCGCAGAAGCGCTCCAGGGCGGGGAAGACGCGGTCCACGGTGGTCAGGTCGCCGTAGGTGTCGGCGAGGACGTGCGCCATCCGCACGAAGCCGTCGGCCCAGCCCGGCGCGCCCGGACGAGCGCTGCCCGGCGGCACCGGCGGGACGTACGACCAGACCTCGCCGTCGGGGCCCTGGGTGTCGGCGATGTCCTGGACGAACTTGCCCAGGAAGGCCGCCACGTCGAGGAAGTAGCGCGCGGTCGGGGAGATCACGCCGGCGTCGCCCAGCCAGCCGAGGCGCTCGTCGCGCTGCGGGCAGTCGGTCGGCACCTCGATGAAGTTGTCGCGGACGGTCCACTCGACCGCCGAGGCGAACGTGTTGAGCAGCTCGTTGCTGCTCTCGAACCGGCCGACCTCCTCGGGCAGCGCGGTCAGCGTGACCGCCTCGACCTCGACGCCGGCCGGCAGCTCGTAGTTGCCGTAGGGGTTCTCGCTCGGCAGGCCCCAGATCTCGGCGTAGCGGAAGCCGTGCACGGTGAACCGGGTCTCGAGGACCTGGCGGTCCTCACCGTCGCCGGCGATCCGGTCCTCCTGGAAGGCGCCGCGCAGGTTGTCGCGGTAGACGAGGTCCTCGGGGGTGAGCATCTCCCCGGTCCGGACGACGACCTCGGTGCGCGGCAGCAGCGCGGAGGTGATCCGGGTCCAGCCGACGAGGTTCTGGCCGAAGTCGAAGACCACCGGGCCGCGGCCGTGCTCGCGGACCAGCTCGCCGGTGCGGACCTCGAGGACGCTCACCGAGTCGTGCGGCTGCGGGGTGATCTCGGGCAGCGGGTCGGGCGTGATCGCCTCGACGGCGGCCCAGGTGCTGTCGTCGTAGCCGGGCTCGGTCCAGCCGGTGGGCTCGCGGCGCAGGTCGAGGATCTCGCCGCGCAGCATGTCGGTGGCCCGGATCGCGCCGGTGCTCGCGCGCCACTCCTCGGACGTGCCGAGCAGCAGGTCGCGCTCGCCGGCGGCGGTGGTGGCCTCGAGCTGCAGGCGCAGGGCCGGGCGCTCGCCGTACAGGCCGGGGTAGCGGAGCAGGCCGAGCCGGCCGGCGTACCAGCCCTTGGCGAGGACGACGGCGACCACGTTGCGGCCGGGGCGCAGGTGCTGCTCGACGGCGAAGGTCTGGTGGTGCACCCGGACGCCGTACTCGGTCCAGCCGGGGCGGAGCAGGTCGTCGGCGGTGACCTCGGTGCCGTTGACCCAGATCCGGTAGATGCCGAGCGCGGTGACGTAGAGGCGCGCGGTGTCCGGCACCTCGGCGAGCTCGACCTCGCGGCGCAGGTGCGGCGCGGGGTCGTCGGTCTCGCGGGCGAAGGGGTTGGCCGGGGCGGCGACCCAGGGCGCCTGCCAGGCGGCCGCGTCGGCGAGGCCGAACTCGACGCTCGCGCGCTCGCTGGCCCAGGCGCCGTCGGCGCTGCGCACCTGCCACTCCAGACGGCGGGCGGTCGCGGCGACCTCGGCCGGGAGGACCGCGACCGGACGGTCGGCCGCGGTCCTCCAGACCTGCTCACCGGCGAGCGTCGCCTCGACCACGAACCCGGTGCCCGGCGCGACGGCGGCGCCGGGCTCCCAGGTCAGCGTCGTGGCGCGCACGGGCAGCCCGAGCGCCTGCCGGCGGAAGCCGGCGCGGAGGCGGTGGTCGTCGCGTGCGGGGAGCGTCGCGGCCACGCCGGCGGCCGGCACGGCCAGCGGCGCGCGGACGCTCGCCTCCTCGACGGGAACCTGCTTCACGACACTCTCACTTCCTTCTCGGCACGGCCACGCACGGACGCGTCAGGGCAGGCCGGCACGCCCGCCCGGCAGGCGGCAGCGCGGCTCGTTCGCCCCTCGCGATCCCCGCCGTCGTCCGGCAGCGGACGTGCTCGGCGGATGACCTCACCCTCGTGTATCGTCCATCACATGTCAAGTATGCGAACCAAAGTTCAAGGATGTGAACCTGCGGAGATGCCGCGTACGCCCCGCCGGTTCCCCCGCTGGGGCGACCTCGCGCCGCTCATCCGGTTCCGCCGTCCCGCCTTCGGCCGCCGGCACCGGCTCGCCCAGGCGCACACCATCGAGGAGCTGCGCGCGATGGCCCGGCGGCGGACGCCCCGGGCGGCGTTCGACTACACCGACGGCGCCGCCGACGCGGAGATCTCGCTCGAGCGCGCCCGCGCGACCTTCCGCGAGCTGACCTTCCACCCCGAGATCCTCCGCGACGTGAGCACGCTCGACACGTCCGTCGAGATCCTCGGCGCGACCAGCCGGCTGCCGTTCGGCATCGCGCCCACCGGCTTCACCCGGCTGATGCACACCGAGGGCGAGATCGCCGGCGCGGTCGCCGCCCAGCGCGCCGGCATCCCCTACACGCTGTCGACGATGGCGACGACGTCGCTCGAGGACGTCGCCGCCGCCGCACCCGGCGTCCGGCGCTGGTTCCAGCTCTACATGTGGACCGACCGGGAACGCTCGATCGGCCTCGTCGACCGGGCGGCCGCGGCCGGGTACGACACGCTCGTCGTCACGGTCGACGTCCCGGTGGCGGGCGCGCGGCTGCGCGACGTCCGCAACGGGATGACGATCCCGCCCACCCTCACCCCCCGCACGGTCCTCGACGCGATCCCGCGGCCGCGCTGGTGGGTCGACCTGCTGACCACGCCGCCGCTGACCTTCGCCTCGCTCAACAGCTGGTCGGGCACGATCGCCGAGCTGCTCGACGCGATGTTCGACCCGTCGGTCTCGTTCGACGACCTCACCTGGCTGCGCGAGCGCTGGCCCGGCAAGCTCGTCGTCAAGGGCATCCAGACCGTCGAGGACGCGCGCCGCGCCGTCGACGCGGGGGCCGACGCCGTCGTCCTCTCGAACCACGGGGGCCGCCAGCTCGACCGCGCGCCCGTCCCGCTGACGCTGCTGCCCGAGACCCGAGCCGCGCTGGGCACCGACGCCGAGATCATCCTCGACACCGGCATCATGCACGGCCAGGACATCGCCGCCGCGCTCGCGCTCGGCGCCGACTTCGTCCTCATCGGCCGTGCCTACCTCTACGGGCTGATGGCCGGCGGGCTGCCCGGCGTCGAGCGCAGCATCGACATCCTCGAGACCCAGCTGGCGCGCACCATGCGGCTGCTCGGCGCCCGCTCGGTCGCCGAGCTCGCGCCGCGCCACGTCACACTGCCGCGGAACCTGCCGTGACGACGCTGACCGCCGCCTGGCGAGCGCGGGTCCTCGCGGCACCCGACCGGGTCGCGCTGAGCCACCGCGGCCGGCGCTGGACCGCCGCCGAGCTGGACGCCGACGCCGCCGTCCTCGCCACCGACCTCGCCGCCCGCGGTGTAGGAGCGGGTGACCGGGTCGCGCTGCACCTGCAGAACGTCCCCGCCTTCCCGCTCGCCCTGCTCGCGCTGTGGCGGCTCGGCGCAGTCGGCGTCCTGGCGAACCCGATGTACCGCGACCGCGAGCTGCACCACCTGCTCGCCGACTCCGGCGCGGTCGGCGTCATCACCGGCGCCGCGGACGCGGAGGCGCTCCGGCCGGCCGCCGACGGCACCGCGGTCGGGTGGTGGCTCGCGGTGGGCGACGGCGCCGTCGACCCGGTGCGGCCGGGCGACGTCGTCGTGCCGGAGGCCGAGGTCGCACCGGACGACGTCGCGATGCTGACCTACACCTCCGGCACCACCGGTCCGCCCAAGGGCGCGATGAACACCCACGCCAACGTGCTCGCCACGGTCGAGCGCTTCGGTGCCTGGATCGGGCTCACCGAGGACGACGTCGTCTACGCCGCCGCGCCGCTCTTCCACATCACCGGCGCGGTCGCCTCGGGCGCGCTGGCGCTCGTCGGTGGCGGTGGCGGTGGCGGTGGCGGTGGCGCGATGCTCGCGCTGTCCGGCCGCTTCGACCCCGCCGACGCGGTCGCGACGATCGAGGCCGAGCGGGCGACGTACACGATCGCCTCGATCACCGCCTTCCACGCGATCGAGCAGCTGGCGTGGGCCGACCGCCGCCACCTCGCGTCCCTGCGCGCGGTCTACACCGGGGGCGCGCCCGTCCCCCAGGCGTCGATCGACCGCTTCCGCGACCGCTTCGGGATCGCCCTCCACAACGTCTACGGCATGACCGAGACGACGTCCGCCGTCGTCGCCGTCCCCCTCGGCGAGGCCGCCCCGGTCGACCCGCTCTCAGGAGCGGTCGCCATCGGCCGCGCCCTCCCCGGCGTCGGCATCGAGGTCGTCACCGACGAGGACGACCCCGCCGCCCCGGGCGAGCCGGGCGAGCTCGTCGTCACCGGCCCCCAGGTCGTCCCGGGCTACTGGGCGAACCCCGAGGCCACCGCGCGCACGATGCCCGCCGGCCGCCTGCACACCGGCGACGTCGTCGTGGTCGACACCCACGGCTGGATCTACCTCGTCGACCGGCTCAAGGACCAGATCAACGTCTCCGGCTACAAGGTCTGGCCGCGCGAGGTCGAGGACGTCCTCTACGAGCACCCCGCCGTCCACGAGGCCGCCGTCGTCGGCCGCCCGGACGACTACCGCGGCGAGATCGTCGTCGCCCACGTCGTCCTGGCCGCGGGACGGACCGCCACCGCCGACGAGCTCATCGCCCACACCCGCACCCGCCTGGCGGCGTACAAGGCCCCGCGCGAGGTGCACCTGGTCCCCGAGCTCCCGAAGACCGCCACCGGCAAGATCCGCCGCGACGACCTCCGGGGTTGAGCGTCGTACCGGACAATTCGGTCGTGAAACAGGCGATTTCACGACCGTTTTGTCCGGTACGACGGAGCTCAGTAGGACTTGGGGAGGCCCAGGGAGTGCATGGCGACGAAGTTGAGGATCATCTCGCGGCTGACCGGGGCGATCCGGCCGAGGCGGGCGGCGACGAGCATGTTGCCGAGGCCGTACTCCTGGGTCAGGCCGTTGCCGCCGTGGGTGTGGACGGCGACGTCGGTGGCGTTGCAGGCGACCTCGCCGCCGGCGTACTTGGCCATGTTGGCGTACTCGCCGGCCGTGAAGTCGTCGCCGGCGTCGTAGAGCGCGGCGGCCTTCTGCCAGAGGAGGCGGGCCTGCTCGAGCTCGATCTTCACCTTGGCGAGGGGGTGCGCGATGCCCTGGTGGGCGCCGATGGGCTGGTCCTTCCACACCGAGCGCTCCTTGGCGTACGACGTCGCCTTCTCGAGCGCGTAGCGGGCGATGCCGCACGAGAAGGCGCCGCCCATGATCCGCTCCGGGTTGAGGCCGGCGAAGAGCTGCCAGAGGCCGCCGTCCTCGTCGCCGACCAGCGCGTCGACGGGGACCCGCACGTTGTCGAGGAAGAGCGTGAACTGCTTCTCCGGGGCCTGCCACGACATGGGGATGGGCTGCTTCGTGAACCCCTCCGCGTCGGTCGGTACGACGAACAGCGCGGGCTTGAGCTTGCCCGTCTTGGCGTCCTCGGTGCGCGAGACGATGAGCACCGACTGGGCCTCGTCGACGCCGGAGATGAACGTCTTCTGGCCCGAGATCACCCAGTGGTCGCCGTCGCGGGTGGCGGTCGTGGTGATCTGGTGCGAGTTCGAGCCGGCGTCGGCCTCGGTGATGCCGAAGGCCATCAGGTGCGTGCCGTCGGCGATCGCGGGGAGCCAGCGCTGCTTCTGCTCCTCGGTGCCGCAGCGCGTGATGATCGAGCCGCAGATGGCGGGCGAGACGACCATCATCAGCAGCGGGGCGCCGGCCGCGGCCGACTCCTCCAGGACGGCGGCCAGGTCGGCCATGCCGCCGCCACCGCCGCCGTACTCCTCGGGGATGTTGACGCCGAGGAAGCCGTTGCGGCCCATCTCGAGCCACATGTCGGTCATCTTGCCGCCCTCGCGGGCCTGCTTCTCGACGTACTCGCGGCCGTACTTGCTCGCGAGCTTCTTGACCGCCTCGCGCAGCGCGACGCGCTCCTCCGGCTCGGTGAACATCGTCTGCGTCATGCGTCCTCTCCTTCGGACTCGGCGGGTTCGACGACGGCGAGCACGGCGCCCGCCTCGACCTGCTGACCGGCGACCGCCGACAGCTCGGTGACGGTGCCCGCGTAGGGCGCCGCGATGGTGTGCTGCATCTTCATGGCCTCCATCACGAGGATGGGCTGCCCCTCGGCGACGACGTCCCCGACCGCCGCGCGGACCGCGATCACGCTGCCCGGCATGGGAGCGAGCATCGAGCCGGCCGCCACCTGGGTGGACGGGTCGACGAAGCGCGGCTTGCGGCGCAGCGCGACGTGCCCGAGCGACGACTCGACGTCGACGCGATCCCCCTCGGTGAACACCCGGAACGTGCGGGCCACCCCGTCGACCTCGATCTCGACGACGTCGGGCCCGGCCGCCGTGACCACGACACACTCCAGGTCGGCGGAGCGGAACGTGCGGCCGCCGTACCAGTGCACGGGCAGCTCGTCGGTGCCGTGCAGGAACGTCGTGACCTGCGGGCCGGCGACGACATTGCGCCAGCCGGACGGGATCCGGCTCTGCACCGGACGTCCGAGCCGTGCGGCCTCGGCGAGCGCCACGGCCGCGGCGAAGGCCGACAGCTGCGCGGTGCCCTCGGCACCGGGACCGGCCGCGAGCGCGGCCAGATCGGCGGTGTCGAGCCAGGTCGTGTGCATGTCGCCACCGGTGAGCACCGGGTCGCGCAGCAGGTTGACCAGCAGGTCGCGGTTGGTGACCAGGCCGTGCAGCCGCGCCTTGGCGAGCGCGCCGGCGAGCTGGCGCAGCGCCTGCTCGCGGGTCGGCGCGTGCACGATCACCTTGGCGATCATCGCGTCGTAGAAGGTGCCGATCTCGTCGCCCGAGCCGACGCCCGAGTCGAGCCGGATGCCGTACGACGAAGGGCCCTCGAACGCGCTGACCACACCGGGCACCTCGAACCGGGCGATGCGCCCGCTCTGCGGCTGGTAGTCGTGGGCCGGGTCCTCGGCGTAGAGCCGGACCTCGACGGCGTGCCCGTTCGGCTCCCCCACGTCGACCTGGGGGGAATGTCCCTCGGCGACCGCGATCTGCAGCGCGACCAGGTCGACGCCGTAGATCGCCTCGGTGACGGGGTGCTCCACCTGGAGGCGGGTGTTCATCTCCAGGAAGTAGAAGCGGTCCTTGGCCGGGTCGTAGAGGAACTCGACGGTGCCGGCGCCGCGGTAGTCGATCGCCTCGGCCGCGGCCTGGGCCGCCTCGTGCAGGGCCTGCCGGGTCGAGGAGGGAAGCCCGGGCGCGGGCGCCTCCTCGATCACCTTCTGGTGCCGGCGCTGCACCGAGCAGTCGCGCTCGCCGAGGACGATCGTGCCGTCCGGCGTCCCGAGCACCTGGACCTCGATGTGCCGCCCGCTCTCGACGTACGGCTCGACGAAGACGGTGCCGTCGCCGAACGCCGACTCGGCCTCGGATGCGGCCTTCTCGATCTCACCCGGCAGGTCCGCCAACGTGCGCACGATGCGCATGCCGCGACCGCCGCCACCGGCCGACGCCTTGACCAGCAGCGGCAGGTCGTCGTCGCTCGCCGTGTCGGCCGTGAAGTTGCCGAGCACCGGGACGCCGGCCGCCTCCATCAGCTTCTTGGACTCGATCTTCGAGCCCATCCGCTCGATCGACGACGGGTCCGGGCCGACCCAGGTCAGCCCGGCCTCGGCGACCTGGCGGGCGAACGCGGCGTTCTCGGAGAGGAAGCCGTAGCCCGGGTGGACGGCGTCGGCGCCGGCCTTGAGCGCGGCGGCGATGACGAGGTCGCCGCGCAGGTAGGTCTCGGCCGGCGTGCTCCCCGGCAGGCGGACGGCGGCGTCCGCGTCGCGCACGAACGGCATCCCCGCGTCGGCGTCCGAGTGGACGGCGACGGTCTCGATGCCGAGGTCGCGGCAGGTGCGGAAGACGCGGCGCGCGATCTCGCCGCGGTTGGCCACCAGAAGTCGCGTGATCATGGCGCTCACATCCTGAAGACGCCGAAGTTCATGGCGCCCTCGATCGGCTGGTTGTCGATGACGGACAGGCAGATGCCCAGCACCGTCCGGGTGTCGCGCGGGTCGATGACACCGTCGTCGTACACCATCCCGGAGAGGACGTAGGGCAGCGACTGCTCCTCGATCTGCTCCTCGACCATCTGCTTGATGGCGACGAAGCCCTCGGCGTCGAAGGGCTGGCCCTTCTTCTCCGCGGACTCGCGGGCGACGATCTCGAGCACGCCGGCGAGCTGGGCGGGGCCCATCACCGACGACTTGGCCGAGGGCCAGGTGAACAGGAAGCGCGGGTCGTACGCGCGGCCGTTCATGCCGTAGTTGCCGGCGCCGTAGGACGCGCCCATGATCACGGTCAGGTGCGGCACCTTCGAGTTGGAGACCGCGTTGATCATCATCGCGCCGTGCTTGATGATGCCGCCCTGCTCGTACTCCGCGCCGACCATGTAACCGGTGGTGTTGTGCAGGAAGAGGAGCGGCGTGTCCTTCTGGTTGGCCAGCTGGATGAACTGCGCGGCCTTCTGGGCCTCCTCGCTCATCAGCACGCCGCGCGCGTTGGCGAGGATGCCGATCGGGTGGCCGTGCAGCTTGGCCCAGCCGACGCAGAGCGCCGAGCCGTAGAGCGGCTTGAACTCGTCGAACGCGAGCTCGTTGCCCGGACCGGTGCCGTCGACGATCCGCAGGATCGCGTCACGCGGGTCGAACGGCTCCTTGAGGTCGGTGGGGATCAGGTCGAGCAGGTCCTCGGGGTCGAGGTCGGGCTCGGCGAACGCCTCGGTGGGGACGTCGCCCTGCTTGCGCCAGTTGAGCCGGGCGACCGTACGACGGGCGAGGCGGATCGCGTCGTGCTCGTCGATCGCGAGAGCGTCGGACAGACCGGAGGTCCGCGAGTGCATCTCGGCACCGCCGAGCGTCTCGTCGTCGGACTCCTCACCGGTCGCCATCTTCACCAGCGGCGGGCCGGCCAGGAACACCTTGGCCTGCTCCTTGACCATGATCACGTAGTCGCTCATGCCGGGGACGTAGGCGCCGCCGGCGGTCGAGTTGCCGAAGACCACCGAGATGGTGGGCTGCTTGCGCGCCGATGAGCGGGTCAGGTCGCGGAAGCCGCGACCGCCGGGGATGAAGATCTCCTTCTGCGTGGGGAGATCCGCGCCGCCGGACTCGGTCAGGTTGATCGTGGGGAGGAAGTTCTTCTCAGCGATCTCGGCCGCCCGGAAGGACTTCTTCAGCGACCACGGGTTGAGCGCGCCGCCCTTGACCGTGGGGTCGTTCGCGACGATCAGGCACTCGACGCCCTCGACGACGCCGATGCCGGTCACCAGCGAGGCGCCGACCGCGAAGTCGCTCCCCCAACCGGCCAGCGGCATCAGCTCGAGGAAGGCCGAGCCCTCGTCGACGAGCAGGTCGATCCGCTCGCGGGCGGTGAGCTTGCCGCGCTCCTTGTGCCGGGCGATGTACTTGCCGCCGGCCTCGACCGCCTTCGCCTGCTCGGCGTGCAGGTCGGCGAGCTTGGCCTCCATCGCGGTACGACGGGACTGCTCCGGGCTCTCGACAGGCTCGACCTCCGTGGCCTCTGTCGTGGTCATGCCTCCACCACCGCCTTCATCCTCTCCAGGGTCGTGCGCATGCCGCGCTCGTTGGTCTTGCCGCGGAGCCGGCCGAGGACCAGCCAGTAGCCGCGCATGTACCAGGCCGGCGTGAGCCGGAAGTACTCGGTGACGCTCGTGCCGCCGTTCTCGGCCTGCATCCGGTAGCCCCACGTGTTGAGGGCGTTGCCGTCGAGACCGACGGCGAACTCGAACACCTGGTTGGGCTCGGCCTTCGTGACCGTGCACGGCGTCCAGTAGACGGGGCCGACGCCGTTTCGCTTCACGTGTCCCTTGAAGCGCGCGCCGGCCACCGGGCCGGTGGCGCCGTGGGTCCACTGCGCCTCGAAGGTCTCGGGCGAGAACTCACCGATCCGGGTGACGTCGCTGACCAGCGCCCAGACGTCCTCGACGGGCGCCTTCATGTGCACCGTCACCTCGCCGCCCAGCGGCTTCAGGATGCCCATCAGGAGTACCCCAGCAGCTTGGCCGCGAGGTCGGTGAGGACCTCGGTGGCGCCGCCGCCGATCGGCAGCAGCCGGACGTCGCGGTAGTGCCGCTCGACCTCGGACTCGCGCATGTACCCCATTCCTCCGTGCAATTGGACCGCCTGGTCGGCGACCCACACCGCCGTGTCGACGGCGGTCTGCTTGGCCAGGCAGGCCTCGGCGATGACGTTCTCGCCGGCGACGTAGCGCTGGGCGACCTCGAGCGTGTAGGTGCGGGCGATCGCGACCTGGCGGTGCATCTCGACGAGCTTGGCGCGCACCACCTGGTTCTTCACCAGCGGCTTGCCGAAGGTCTCGCGGTCCTTGCAGTACTGGACCGAGAGGTTGAGGCAGCGCAGCGCGTGGCCGTAGCCCATCAGCGCGAGGAAGATCCGCTCGGTCACGAAGTTCTCGGCGATGTAGTAGAACCCGTGGTTCTCCTCGCCGACCAGGTTGCCGACCGGGACGCGCACGTCGACGTACGACAGCTCGCCGGTGTCGGAGGCCAGCCAGCCCATCTTGTCGAGCTTGCGCGAGACGGTGAAGCCCGGCGTCCCCTTGGGGACGACGATCATCGAGATGCCGTGCGCCCCGGCCTCGCCGGTGCGGACCGCGGTGGTGACGAAGTCGCCGCGGACGCTGGAGGTGATGAACGTCTTGGCGCCGTTGATCACCCAGTGGTCGCCGTCGCGGACGGCGCGGGTGGTGATGCTCGCGACGTCGGAGCCGGTGCCCGGCTCGGTGACCGCCATCGAGCCGATCAGGTCGCCGGCCAGGGTCGGGCGCACCCACGCGTCGATCAGCTCGGGGCTGCCGTTCTGGATGATGTGCGGGATCGCGATGCCGTGGGTGAACGCCGACGCCATCGCGCCGCCGGACCAGCCGGCCTCCATGAAGCCCTCCTGGGCCGCGCAGATGTCGAGCAGCGTGCCGCCGTCGCCACCGACCTCCTCGGGGACGCCGACGCCGAGCAGGCCTGCGTGGGCGAGCTTCTTCTGCAGCTCGCGCGGCAGCTCGCCGTCCCTCTCCCACTGGTCGAGGTGGGGAGTCACCTCGCGCTGGGTGAAGGCGATCGCGCTCTGCTTGAGCGCGCGCTGCTCGTCGGTCCAGCCGTGGTCGAAGCTGGTCATACGAGGTCCTCCTGGATGTGGACGATGCGGCTGCGGACCCACTCGCCGAGGCCCTTGGCCTGGGGGTCGAACCGCGTGGACGCGGCGACGCCGTCGCCGAGCAGGCCGTGGATGACGACGTTGACCGCGCCGAGGTTGGGCAGCACGTAGACGTCGATGTCGAGGTCCTTCGCCTCGGGCACCAGCTCGCGGATCTTGCGGTCCTTGACGATCTTGGCGAGCCACTGGACGCGCGCCTCGTAGCGCTCCGAGCCGTCGTTCTTGACCCACAGGCCGAGGTTGGCGTTGCCCCCCTTGTCGCCGGAGCGGGCGTGCACGAACGTGCCCAGCGGCATCCGGCGGGTGATCGTGTCGGCCGGCGCCGGGTACGGCGACGGGCGCTTGCCGAGGTCCGGGTCGAGCTCCGCCGGGTCGGCGAACTCGGTGGGGTCGGCGATCACCTCACGGGTGCCGTCGTGGTGGACGACGGTGTGCTCGACGGCGGCGCGGTCGACGTACTCGGGGCGGTAGATGCCGAAGGGACTGGGCTTCTGGGGCGGCGTGGTCATCGTGAAGCCCGGGTAGCTGGCGAGCGCGAGCTCGACCGCGGGACCCGTGAACGGCTTGCCGAGCGGGCCCGCCTCGGGGTCCTTGCCGATGCAGCGCAGGATGACCGAGGCACCCTCCTCGGTGTCCGCATCGCCCGTACGTGCGGGGGTCTGGGTCCAGGTGACGCTCTGCGCGGTGAGCTGCGGGTCGAGCTGGCTGCGCAGCCAATCGGCCTTGGCGTCGATGTCGAGGCCGGTGAGCACGAACTCGACCTGGTTGCGGTAGCCACCGAGCGTGTTGACCGCGACCTTGAGCTGCTCGGCGGGCGCCGCGCCGGTGACGCCGCTGATCTCGACCCGGTCCGGACCCTGCTGGCGGAGCCGGATCGAGTCGAGCCGGGTGGTCACGTCGGGGTTGAGGTAGCGGGTCGACTGGATCTCGTAGAGCAGCTGCGCGGTGACCGTGTCGACGGTGACCGCCCCGCCGGTGCCGTCGTGCTTGGTGATCACGCTGCTGCCGTCGGCGGCGATCTCGGCGATCGGGAAGCCCAGCGGCTTCGTCATCGGTGCACCGGCGCGGAACAGGTCGGTGAACCCGGAGAAGTTGCCGCCGGTGGCCTGCGTCCCGCACTCGATCACGTGGCCCGCGACGACGGCGCCGGCGAGGGCGTCGTAGTCGGTGGGAGCCCAGCCGTGGTGGGCGATCGCGGGACCGACAACGACGCTCGCGTCGGTGACCCGGCCGGTGACGACGACGTCCGCGCCGTTGCTCAGCGCCGACGCGATGCCGAACGCGCCGAGGTAGGCGTTGGCGGTGAGCGCGCCCTCGAAGAGGTCGGCCGGGCGCAGGTCGTCGCCCTCGACGTACGCCACCTTGGCGCCGGTGCCGAGCTCGTCGATCTTCTTGGCGAGGGCCGCCGGGTTGAGGCCGCCGGCGTTGCTGACGATCTTCACGCCCTTGTCGAGCGCGAGGCCGAGGGTGTCGTCGAGCTGCTTGAGGAAGGTGCGCGCGTAACCGAGGTCGGCGTCGCGCAGGGTGTCCATGCCGAGGATGAGCATGGTCAGCTCGGCGAGGTAGTCGCCGGTGACGACGTCGACCTCGCCGCCCTCGAGCTGCTCGCGCAGGGCGGAGAGACGGTCGCCGTAGAAGCCGCTGCAGTTGGCGATCTTGATCGGCTGGGTCATCGGGGGTCCCGCCCGCCGCCGGCCGGGCCCGCGAAGGCCTGGGCGATGGTCAGCCACTTCTCGGCGTCGTCGCCGACCGCTTTCAGGCCGGTGTCGTCGCGGTGGATGCGCTGGGTGACGAGCTGGCAGAACTCGTACGCGTCGCCGGTGACGCGCTGGGCGGCGTCCTCGGGACCCCAGGTCCAGAGAGTGCCGCTCGGAGCGGTGAGCTCGACGCGGAACTCCTCGGCGGGCGCCTCGAGCCCGTTGTTGGCGTAGGCGAAGTTGCGGGTGCGGACGCCGATGTGGGCGACGTGCCGGATCCGGTCGGTGACCTCGGGCCGGGCGCCGATCGCGTCGTAGACGTCGAGCGCGTGGGCCCAGGTCTCCATGTAGCGCGCCGTCGCCATCGACGTCGGCGACATCGGCGGCCCGAACCACGGGAGCTTCTGGCCGTCGGGGTGCTCGCGGAGGGCCGCGACGAGCGCGGGGCGGGCGGCGTCCCACCGGGCGAGGAGCTCGTCGGAGCTCGCCGCGCCGATGCGCAGCGCCTCGGCGTCGACGAAGCCGGTGGGGTCCTCGATGGCGGTGAGGACGACCGCGTCCCAGGCCTGCTTGCCCGCGTCGTCGGCGAGCGCGCCCGCGGCGAGCACCGCGACCTCGTCGGTCCACAGGAGGTGCGCGACGGTGGTGGCGACGTCCCAGCCCTCGGCGGGGGTCGTCGTGCGCCAGCCGTCGGCGTCGAGGGCGGCGACCGTCGCGCGGAGCTGGTCGCCCTCCGCCTCCAGGTCGGCGATGACGTCGTCGAGGACACTCATGCGTCGTCTCCTTGCGGGTTGCGGAGCGCGGCGTCGAGCGTGCGCGCCCACTCGGTGAGGATGCGGCGGCGCCGGCGGGCGTCGTCGCCGAGCGTGTTGGCGAGGCCGAGGCCGCGGACCAGGTCGAGCGTCGCCTGGACCAGCTCGCGCGTCCCGGGCCGCCCCTCGTCGATCCCGAGCAGCTCGACGGTCAGCCGGTGCGTCTCGCGCCCGAGGTGCTGCTCGAGCGGCGCGACGGCCTCGTGCAGGTGCTCGTCGGTGCGGGCGGCGACCCAGAGCTCGAGCGCCGCGGTGAAGACGTCGGAGGCGAAGTGGTCGCCCAGCATCTGCACAACCGCCTCGGTCCGCCCCTCGCCCCGCGGCAGCCGCGCGACCGCGGCCTCGAGGTCGGAGCCGCGGATCGCGGTGAGGTGGCTGACCGCCGCGACGACGAGGTCGTTCTTGGTCGGGAAGTGGTGCAGCTGGGCACCCCGGCTGACGCCGGCGCGCTCGGAGACGAGGGTGGTCGTCGTCCCGCCGAAGCCCTTCTCGACGAGCAGCTCGACCGTGGCGTCCATCAGCCGCTGCCGCATGACGCGGGTCCGCTCCTCCTGGGGGACGCGGGTGGTGGCGCTCACGGAGCCAGCATGTCGCGGGACAAACAAACAGTCAAGCCTGACTTTAAGTTGGATCGGGGGTGGCCCGGAGGCGGCGGGAGTTTCGCCGGTCGACCGGCGAAACTCACGCTGGACCGATGAAGTTCCGTCGGTCCAGCGTGAGTTTCGTACGTCCAGTCCGGACGCCGGGCTACGCTCGCCGCATGCGCCGCGACGCCGACCCGCTGACCGCACGGGCCTCCGTGCTGGTCGCCGGCCTGCTCGCCGGACTCCTCGCGCTGCTCGCGACGCCCGCCCTGGCCGCCGAGTCCCCGACGTCGGTGGGCCTGACCGTGCTCGCGCTGGCGCTCGCCGCGCTGCTCCACCTCACCGTCGCCGGCTCCCTCGCACCGAGCCCGGTGCCGGCCCACGCGCGCGCCGGTCGATCCGCGCCCGCGCTGACCTCGCGCATCACCGACCCGGTGCACCACCCGGTCCGGCCGCGCGCTCCTGGGGCGGTCTGACGCTCGCGCCCGCCGCGAGCCACGACGCGACCCTTCCCGCATCACCCCAGGAGCTTCCGCATGTCCCCTCTCGAACCGATCTCGCACGCCCTCTCCGGCATCGTCGCCGGCACCCACGCCCTCGCGGCCGCACTCGGTCTGGACCCCGGCGGTGGCGCCGCCTGGCTGCTGAGCATCGCGGGGGTCGTTGTCGTCGTCCGGCTGGCGCTGCTGCCCCTGGCGATCCGCGGCGTCCGGCAGGCGCACGCCGGGGCCCGCGCCCGCCCGCACCTCAAGGAGGTCACCGAGCGCTTCCGCGGGCGGACCGATCCCGAGAGCATGCGCGAGCTGTTCGCCGCGCGCCGCGAGGTCAACGCGGAGCACGGCATCTCCCGGCTCGGCTGCCTGCCCCTGCTCCTGCAGATCCCGGTCTGGATGGCGCTCTACCACCTGCTCGCCCAGGTCGCCGGCGGGACGGCGGTCGGCGCGCTCACGCCCGCACTGGTCGCCTCGTTCGGCGCGGCCACCCTGGCCGGCGTCCCGCTGGCGGCGCACGGCTACCTCGGCGGCGGCGCCGCGCACCTGGCCGTCGTCGCCACCCTGGCCGGGACCGCGGCCGCGCTGAGCTTCGTCACCCAGCGCTTCGTCGTCGCGCCCAACACCGTGCTCGCCGACCTCCCGGACGCGATGGTCCAGGCCCAGCAGCTGATGCCGCTGCTCTCCGCGGCGGGCCTGCTACTCACCGGTGGCATCGCGCCGGTCGCGCTCCTCGCCTACTGGGTGTGCAACGCCGGCTGGACCCTCGGGCAGAGCGCCGTGATCACGCGGTGGTTCCCGACACCGGGCTCCCCGGCGGCGGCGCGGCGCGCCGCCGCCGCGTGATCAGTCGAGGCGCGCGACGAGCGGGAGCCGGCTGCGGGCCGCCAGCCCGACGATCAGCGCGGTCAGCAGCGGCAGCCCCACGACCACGGCACCCAGCAGGGGCCACGGGATGGCGAGGAGGGTGCTGCTGGTGACGTCGTCATAGGTCAGCGGGCGGCTGATCGCGACCCCGGGGATGAAGCCGATCGGGGCGCCGAGCAGCGCGCCCACGAGGCCCACCACCAAGGCGTACGACGCCGCGACCCCGCGCCGGGTCCGGGGCCGGGCGCCGACGGCGGCCATGGTGGCGAAGTCGGGCCGGGCGTCGGAGAGGGCGAGGAAGGTCGCGGTCAGGGTGCCGCCGAGCATGAGGATCCCACCCAGCACGGCGAGGACGATCTTGATGATCCGGGTCGCGGCCTCGGGCTGGTAGCCGCGCTCGACCTGGAGCTCGACGTTGGCAGTGCTGGCGGCGAGCTGCTCGTTGACGTTCTTGAGCGCGCCCTTCTCGATCGTCGGTCGTACGGCGATCGCCGTCGTTGCGGTGGGCAGCCGGAGCAGCGCGGCGGCCTCGGGCGAGAGCACCGCGGCCACGGGCGACGAGCGCTCGGGGACCCGGGCGGCTGCGGCCGGGAGGTCGGCGTGGCGCAGGTGCGCGATCTCGCCGCCCTCGAACGGCACCTCGCCGACCTCGACGGTGAGCCGGTCGGCGGGGAGCGCCTTCTCGCTCCGGTTGCGCAGCACGACGATCCCGCCGTCGGCCAGCACCCGGTCGGCCGCGGCGCGGTCGTCGGGGCGGGTGCCGAGGTAGCCGGGCAGCTCGTCCGCGACGAGGAACGACGTCCCGAGGATCCCCCAGTAGCTGGTCATCACGCGCTGGTCCCCGTGGGCGAGCCCGATGTCGAGCGAGTGGTCCGCGCCGTCCATGACCACGCCGGTGACCCGCTCGCGCGGGGCGTCGGGCAGTCCCTTGCGGAGGATCTCCTCGACCTCGTCGACCTGGCCGGGGGTGGCATCGGTCGGCAGGGACACGGCGCCGTTGCCGATCGGCAGCATCGGCGAGTAGCCCTGCTCGTCGGAGGCCGCCTGGCTGGTGACGGCGATGCCGAGCGCGATCACGCCGGCGACGGTGGCTCCGACGGCGGCGATCGCCGGGACCGTCCGCATCCGGTGCCGCGCGGCGTCGCGGGCGGCGAAGCGCAGGGGCAGCGGGAGCCGCGCGGCGAGCCGGGCGACGGCGGCCACGACCACCGGGACCAGGAAGATCATGCCGACCACGGAGACGATCGCGGAGCCGCCGACGAGCAGCGCCGAGCTGCCGCCGCCGGGCCGGGAACCGGCCACGGAGCCGGCCACGCCGAGCCCGATCAGGACCAGGCCGACCACCGGCGAGCGGCGCGAGGGCCGGCCCTCGCCGCGGCGGCCCGCGAGCACCGCGACGACGTCCTGGCGCGAGGCCGCGAACGCGGGGACGACGGCCGCGAGCAGCGCGGACAGGAAGCCGAACCCGGCCACCAGCGCGACCAGCGCCCACGGCACCTCGAACGGCCCGAACCAGGCGGCGTCGAGCCGCTGCGCGATCGGCACGGCGAGCGTCGAGCCGGCGATCCCGAGACCCACGCCGAGCACGCCGCCCACCAGACCGACGACGACGCCCGAGGCGAGGACGGTACGGCGCGCCTGGGCCGGCGTCCCGCCGCTGGCCGCGACGAGGGCGAGGGTGTGCGCCTGGGCGCGCGCCCGGACCGCGAACGCCGGCCCGGCGAGCAGCACCACCTCGAGCAGCACCATCGCGACGACCAGGCCGAGCACGGTGAGCGCGGTGTCGTCACCTTCGTCGCCGCCGCGCATGTCGGGGGCGAGCGCGGACTCCGGCGGCGGGTCGGTGAGCACCTGGCGCGAGGCGACGATGACACCGAGCGCGTTGAGCGCGCGCACGTCGGACCAGGTCACCGGACCGCCCCCGACGAGCAGCTGGGGCGGACCGTCGTCGGCCGTCGGCTCGCCGAGCGCGCCGGGCAGGACCGCCGCCCACGCCCGGGTGCGGCTGTCGGCGTAGTCGCCGACACCGACGACGCGCAGCTCGATCGGGACCTTCGTGCCGTCGGGCGCCCGGCGCTCGAGCACGAGCGTGTCGCCGAGCCCCGGACCGCGGTCGGCGACCGCCTGGTTGACGACGACCTCGTCCACGGAGCGGGGGAAGCGGCCGTCGTCGAGGCGGAACAGCCCGGCGGCGAGCGGCTGGCGGAGGTCGGCCACGAGCAGGTTGGTGCCCGCGATCCCGTGCGTGGTCCGGTAGTCGGCGGAGTCGCGGCGCACCGGCAGCAGCGGACGGTCGCCGAGGACGGTGCGGATCTCGGCCTCGGTCGCGGGCGGCTCGTTCTCGGCGCCCCACGCCGTGCCGTCGTCCGGGTCGAACTTCTGGGCCACGTCGCGCGTCTGCTGCGGCGTCAGGACCGCCGCCGCGGCGCCCATCCGGCGGGTCACGCTCTCGGCGGAGCTGACGTCCGAGGTGCGCCACACGACGGTCGCCGCGCTCACCGCCATCACCGGCAGGCAGATGAGGAGAAGCATCAGCGCGGTCTGCGCCTTGCGGCGCCAGGCCTCGCGGCGGGCCAGGCGCAGAGCGACCCGCCAGCCGCCGAGCCGGCTGCTCGTCGTACCGCCGCTCATCGGGCGGCGGGCTCGGTGAGCGTCTCGGCGCGGTCGGCACCGGTCTCGTCGACCACCACGCCGTCCCGCAGGAACACGACCCGGTCGGCCCACGCCGCGTGGCGCGCCTCGTGGGTGACCAGGACGCCGGCCGCGCCGGCGTCGCAGCGCGCCCGGAGCAGGCGCAGGATCTCCTCGCCGGTCTCGGTGTCGAGCGCACCCGTGGGCTCGTCGGCGAGGATCAGCCGCCGCTCGGCGACGACCGCGCGCGCGATCGCGACCCGCTGCTGCTGGCCGCCCGACATGTCGTCCGGGAACCGGTCGGCGAGGTGCGGGATGCCGACCTCCTCGAGCGCCTGGCGGGCCTCCGCGCGGGCCTGGCGCGGCGCGACGCCGTCGAGCTCGCGCGGCAGGGCGACGTTCTCGGCCGCGGTCAGCGCGGGGATCAGGTTGAAGCCCTGGAACACGTAGCCGATCGACGTCCGCCGCATCCGGGCCCGCTCGGGCTGCCCGAGCCGGGCCAGGTCGACGCCCTCGACCGTGACCGCGCCGCTCGTCGGCTGGTCGAGACCCCCGGCGATCGTGAGCAGAGTGGACTTGCCGGAGCCCGACGGGCCCATCACGGCGACCAGCTCGCCGGCGTACGCGGCGAACGAGACGCCGCGCAGCGCCTGGACCTCGTGGGGCGCCTCGCCGTGCACGCGCACGACGTCGGTGAGCTGCAGGACGGCGGTCATCGGTCGGCCTCCGGGTGGGTCGGGGTGGGGCGGGCGGCGCGGGTGGCGCGGATGGCGCGGGTGGGGGGCGCGGTGGGGTGGGTGCTCAGCCGGGCGCGGGCGTCGGCGAGCCAGCGGCGCTCGGCGTGGGCGAGGCGGCGGGCTGCCTGCTCGTCGGGGGTCATCGGCGCGTCCGGTCGGCGTGAGTTTCGCCGGTCGACCGGCGAAACTCACGCTTGACCGATGAAGTTCCGTCGGTCAAGCGTGAGTTTTGTACGTCAAGTTCCGCCGCCGCCCGCCGCAGCCGGGCCTCACAGTGGTCGAGCCAGCGGACCTCGGCCTCGGCCGCGAAGACCAGCGAGTCGAGCACCAGGCTCCAGGCGAGCTCGGCGCGCGCGGTGCCGGTGGCCTGGCGCTTGAGGCGGGTGTAGTCCTGCAGCGCAGCCATCGTGGCGCTGCGCTGCTGCTGGATGACCGTCGCGACGTCCACCCCGGGCACGGTCACCGCCAGGGCGAGCTTGATCGCCAGCTCGTCGCGCGGCGGCTGGGTCCGCGCCACCGGCGTGGTGAACCAGGTCGCGACCTCGTCGCGGCCGGCGTCGGTGATCCGGTAGATCACGTGCCCCTCGGTGTCCTCACCGCCACCCTGCGCCAGGCCGTCGCGCTCGAGCCGGCTCAGCGTCGTGTAGACCTGCCCGACGTTGAGCGGCCAGGTGGTGCCGGTGCGCTGCTCGAACTCCGCGCGCAGCTGGTAGCCGTACATCGGCTCCTGCTCCAGCAGGGCGAGGAGAGCGTGCTTCACGGACATGCGGGGGTCTCCGTCCAGGGGTACATACCGGGTATGGGGATATGTATACCCGGTATGTGGTCGCTGGTCGAACCGGCGCGCGCCCTCGCCCTCGGTCGTCCGGAGTCAGGGGTAGCCGACCAGCAGCGACGTCGAACCGGCGGGCGGCATGTTCTTCCACAGTGCCGCCGATCCGGTGGTGGCGCCGATGATCGCCACCGGGTCGTCCTCGTAGAAGTAGTCGAGGACGGTGCACATGGGCCCTGAGGGCACCGTCGCCACGACCAGGCCGGCCGACGTCGCCTTCGCCTTGAACACCTGGGTCAGGGGATCGAAGGTGCCACTGACCCAGCCAGTGCCGGTCGTGGTGGTGGCCGTGTCGGCCGCGCCACCGACGTAGAACGTGCAGCCGGCCACGTCGACGTACGCCCGGATGTCGTAGATCTTGGCGGGGTACTCGGCGACCGCCCGGAGCCCGGTCGTGCCCGTCGCGCTCGGGACGACGACGGGGTCGCCGGTGAGGGCGAGCTTCCAGGTGCCCTGCGGTGTCACCGTGGAGGACCAGACCGGATGGCTGCACCCGCTGCTCGTGGTGCCCATCGAGGCGGCCGCCGGGCCGGTGCTACCGGTCGGAGCGGCGTAGGCGCGGCTGGTGCCCGGGCTGGAGACGGTGCCTCCCAGGGTGAACGACGTGCAGTCGAGCGTGAACCCTCCCAGCGGGAAGTCGATCTTGATGGCGCCCTGGTTGACGAAGCTGACCGCTGGTCCGCCGGTCGGCTTGTAGGTCGTCCAGGCCTGGGCCGAGGTTGCCGTCAGGGCCAGCGTCGCGCTGGTCGCCGCGGTCGCGGCCAGCACGGCCCGAGCGGCGCGGTGGGTGATGGCCATGGGGGTCTCCTCGGGTGCGGTGGATCCACCACTGTCAGAGTCCCGGTGCCTCCCGTCAACGCTCACTCGGCGATCCCTCACCAAGTCCGGACGCCCGTCCGGTGAGCCACACTGACCCCATGGCGAAGACGATCCTGATCACCGGCGCGTCCAGCGGCCTGGGCGCCGAGATGGCCCGCCAGCTCTCCGACAAGGGGTACGACGTCGGGCTGGCCGCGCGGCGCACCGAGCGGCTGGAGGAGCTGGCGAGCGAGATCACGGCGAAGCACCCCGAGCGCAAGGTCGCCTACCGGGCGCTCGACGTGACCGACCACGAGGCGGTCTTCCGGGTCTTCGGCGAGCTGCGCGACGAGCTCGGTCGGCTCGACCGGGTGGTCGTCAACGCCGGGCTCGGCAAGGGTGCCAAGCTCGGCACCGGGCGGTTCGACGCCAACCTCGAGACCGCGATGACCAACTTCGTCGGGGCGCTCGCGCAGACCGAGGCGGCGATGGAGATCTTCCGCGCCCAGGAGGCGGGGCACCTGGTGATGGTGTCGTCGATGTCCGCGATGCGCGGGATGCCGTCGTCCATGACGACGTACGCCGCCACGAAGGCCGGCGTCGCCCACCTGGCCGAGGGGCTGCGGACCGAGCTGCACGGCACCCGGCTGCAGAAGAGGATCAAGGTCACGGTGCTCTACCCGGGCTACATCCGCTCGGAGATGAACGACAAGGTGGAGCAGTCGACGCCGCTGATGTCGTCGACCGAGAAGGGCGTGCGGGCGATGGTCGCGGCGATCGAGAAGGAGGTCGCCGACGCGTGCGTGCCGCCGCTGCCGTGGGCCGCGATGGCGCCGGTGATGAAGCACGCGCCGCTCGGGGTGCTGAAGAAGCTGATCTGAGGGGAGGGCCGGCCGACCCGTCACAGCGCGCCGACGTCGGTGGCGTAGAGGCGGACGTGCACCCTCCCGGTGACCAGCAGTCCGGCCGCGACGAGGCAGGTCGCGATCCCGCAGCCGAGAGCCCAGGCGGGTTCGCCGTCGGGCTGCAGCAGGTGGACGAAGCGGGCTGCGGGAGCGTTGCGGGGGTAGACCGACGTGAGCAGGGCCAGCAGGGTGCTCGCGAAGATGCCCGCGGCCGGTCCAGCACGGAGCGTCCCGGCGCAGGTGAGACCGGCGAGCATGAGGACGGCGGCCAGGCCGTGCACCCCACCGCCCGCGACCCCCGCGACGAGCCCGCCCGCGGCTGCTGATCCCGTCAGGAAGAGACCGGCGTCGTGGACGCCGAGGCGCGACGCCGGGAGCCGCGCGAGGAGGGCAGGCCTGGCCTCCGTGCCGAGCCCGCGCCCGGTGAACGCGTCGGCGATCGCGGCGGCCCAGATCAGCGGCAGGAAGGTGTCCAGGAAGACCACGCCCGACGTCGTCCCGAAGAGCGCGGGGACGCTGAGCGAGAGCTCGCCGGCCGCACGGTCGAGGGCCACCAGCGCGAGAGCGGCGGCGGCCAGCCAGCCCGCGCGCCGGGCCCGGAGCCAGAGGATCATCGGGTCCGCGCGCACCTGATCTCGGCGACGCTCGCGCGGAACCAGCGCGCCACCTCCGGGGGCGTCCGCTCCCGCAGCGCCAGCGCGTCCTCGGCCGCGGCGACCGGCCCGGTCCCGAGCCGCGGGACGACGTCGTCGGGGCGGAGCCCGGTCAGCAGGGCGACCAGCGCCACCGACCTGTCGCGGGCGGCGCTCGGGGCCGAGCGACATCCGGCGCGAGCGTCGACGTAACCGGAGGCGACGCCGAGGCGCAGGTCCTGCGACGAGAGGCCGGCGCCCGCCTCGACCGATACGGCGTCCGGGACGGGGCCGCCCTGGACCAGGCGGTGGACGGGCGCCAGGCCGAGCAGCCGCAGCTCGGGGCCCAGCGCGTTGACGATGCGGGCCAGTGCGACCGCCCGGTCACCGTTCTCCGGCCACAGGCAGACCTCGACGTCGTACGTCGTCCGGCAGGTCAGCGACGTCGTGCGCGGCTCGGTCGCGGTGAGGTCGAGCGGGCGGTCCGACGTGCCCAGGGTGGCCGCGCCCGCCCCGAACCCGGCAGCGAGCGCAGCGACCAGTGCGACGGCGACCAGGAGCCGCGGGATCCGCGGGGAGCGCGCGGGCGCCAGCAGGCACGCGATGCTCGCGCTGGTCACCAGGAGCAGCAGCAGCGTGGCCTGGACCGCGACCGCGGCGGGCCGGGTGTCGGACGAGCAGCAGCCGAAGGTCGAGTCGAGGTTGTGCACGAGGGTGCTCGCGCTCGCCGGCCCGTAGCCGATCCAGGCGAACCAGCCGACGGCCGCCAGCGGCACCGCCACGACGGCGGGGAACGCCCAGGCGCACGCCAGACCCGTCAGACCTGCCGTCAGGACGGTCAGGAAGTCGATCGCCAGGAGCGCCCACGCAGGCCCGTCGTCCGGGACGGCTCGTCCGCTCACGAGCACGGCGAGGCACAGTGCCGTGGGCGCGCCCAGGAGGAGCGGCCACCAGGCCCGGACGGCGAGCCGGAGTCCCGAGCGGACCGACCGGAGCGGGCGGGTGAGGCTCGTGAAGCCGCGGTACTGCAGGGCCATGAAGGCCGCCGTCGCCGGGGCCGCGACGTAGAGGCCGATGCCGGCCTGCGCGAGATCACCCGCGGCGTAGCCGATCGGGACCGTCAGCCGCGCGCCGTACCAGGCCGCGAGGGCGAACAGGACCGGCAGGAACCAGGCCGCGCCACTGCGCACGACCGCGCGCACCGGCGTCAATGCCGGCCCCCGCCGACGATCGCGCTGAAGGCCTCCGCCAGGGTCGTGGCGCCGCCGGCGGCAGACACGTGCTGCTGGACGAACCCGGCCGGCGTCCCGTCGAACCTGATGCGGCCGTCGGCCAGGATCACCACGCGGTCGACGTCGTCGACGAGGTCGCTGATCTGGTGGGTCGAGATGACCACGCCGCCCGGGCAGGCGATGTCCTTGACCAGGGCGCGGAAGCCCAGTGTCTGCGCCGGGTCGAGGCCCGCGGTCGGCTCATCGAGCAGCAGCACGTCGCCCCGGCGCACGAGGGCCTGCGCCAGGCCGACGCGGCGCAGCTGCCCTCCCGAGAGACGGTCGGTGCGGACGGCGCGCTTGTCGTCCAGGTCGACCCGGCTGATGGCCTCCCCCGCCGCGTCGCGCGCCTGGCGGCGCGAGAGCCCACCGACCCAGGCGACGTACTCGACCTGCTCCGCAACGGTCATGCCGCGCCCCGGCTGGACGTCCTGCGGCATCCACCCGACCCGCCGGAAGAGCTCGCGACGCGACGCCACCCCGCCGACGCGCACCTCGCCGCCGGTGGGCCGGTCGAAGCCGCTGAGGAGACGCAGCAGCGTCGACTTCCCCGCGCCATTGGGCCCGAGCAGGAGGGTGGTCTCGTGCGGTGCGACCTGCCAGGTGAAGTCGTCGAACACCCGGGTCCGGCGCAGCCGGCCGTACGAGAACCGCAGGCCGGCTGCCTCGAGAACGGGCTCGCTCACCAGTGCTCGGTGAGCTTCTTGACGGTGGTGCTGCCGGAGAACTCGGTGACGTCGAAGTGGTAGTTGCCCGCGGGCACGTCGCCGGCGTAGACGGCGTCGGTGTTGCCGTCGTACCAGCTGTTCGACGCGTCACCGCTGGTCCAGCCGGTCATCGAGCTGGTCCTCGTCGCCTCGGCGAACGCCGGGGCCGCGACACCGGCCGCCGCTCCTCCATGGTTCCTCCTCGTGGTCCGAGCCCCCGGGAGGTCCAATCTCGTCTCGTCCGCGCAGGAGTCAATCCGGACGGCGGTCCCTGTTCGCAGAACGTCGATGATGCGCACCGAGGGCCCGGCCCGCGCAGCGCGGAGCCGGGCCCTCGGCGTCCGTCAGGGGCTGACGGTCGTGTCCACGTACACGTACGTCGACCCCGGCGCCCCGTCGTACCCGAGCAGCCCGAAGTAGTGGCCGTCCGGGTCGAGGCCGGTCCAGGAGACGTCGAACGAGGTGTCGCCGCCGGTGGTGACCGGGACCGGGTCGGGGTCGACCTTCAGGTTGCCGACCGAGGGGGAGCCGCCGAGGTCGTAGACGCGCAGCGAGTAGGGCACGGGGGTGCCCTGGTCGCCGGCGGCGAAGGCGTCGATCTCGACGATGTAGGTGCCGGCGGGGGCGTTCTCGAGGGAGAACGTCTCGCCGGCGGACGGCGTCGCGATCTCGCCGGCGACGGCGGTGACCGAGCCGGGGTCGCAGGTGCGCGACTTGTAGACGTACATGTCGAGGTCGCTCTCGGCGTCGGGGGCGACCAGGTCGAACTGCGCGAGGTCGTTGCCGGCGCCGACGGTGACGCACTCGAGGGCGTAGTCGCCGACCTCGAGCCCGCCCTCGGCGACCTGTCCCTTCACCAGGCCGGCGTGGGCGACGTCGAGCTCGCCGGTGAAGCCGCCGGTGATGGGAACCGGCACCGAGCCGTCGGTGCCGGTGCCGGCGACCGAGGCGGGTGCCTTGACCGAGACCGGGCGGAGGGCGACGGGCAGGCGGACGGTGGTGGGCCCGGTGAGGGTGATGTGGCCGAAGGCCCACGCGCTGAGGGGGGCGGTCGTCCGGTCGAACCGGAAGTCGACCGCGGTCTCCTGGCCGGCGCGGCGGGCCGAGACGGTGCTCCGGCTGGCGGTGCTCCGGAAGCCCGGGACGTCGACCTTGACCCGCCAGGTGCCACGGCGGGCGGCGGTGAAGGTGCGGGTCAGGGTCGCGGATGTCATCACGTGGCCCTCGGCGAGCGACGGCAGGTTGACCTCGTTGGGCGCGAGCGCGGGGACGCCGGTGTCGAGGCCGAGGCCGGTGACGTAGCCGCGCCACTGCTCCCAGTCGGAGAGCACGAACAGGCCGGGATCGAGGAAGGACCGGGGGTTCACGTGCCCGGCGCCCTGGGCGAACAGGTCGCGCGAGGGCTTGCCGGCCGCATCCTTCAGGTCGTAGGCGGTGGTCATCATCGCCGACTTGATCTGCATCGGCGTCCACGCCGGGTGCACGCCCTGGACGATCGCGGCGAGGCCGGCGACGTGGGGGGCGGCCATCGAGGTGCCGGAGTAGAGGTCGTAGTCGCGCCCGTGGTTGGACGGCGGCGCGACCGCCGCGAGGACCGAGACGCCCGGCGCGGCGAGGTCCGGCTTGAGCAGGTCGCTGTCGTCGGAGGCGGCCGGGCCGCGCGAGGAGAAGCCGGCGACCTGCGGCACCGGCGTGACGGTGCCGGTCTGGTTGCCGAGCACGAAGCTCACCGTGGCACCGGCTCCCGCCGAGGAGAGGTACGCGTCGACCTTGGGGGCGTCCACGTGCGACACGTGCACCGTCGGTACGGCGTGGAAATCGGCGTCGAGGCTGCCCTCGGTGACGTTGACCAGGAGCATGCCCACGCCTCCGGCGCGCTCGACCTCCTCGCTCTTCACGACCCGGTCGACACCGCCGCGCTCGCACACCACGACCGCGCCGGCGACCTCGGCCGGGTCGAGGCTGCCAGGTGCGCAGAGCGCCGTGCCGTCACCGGCCTCGGCCGCGGAGACGAGGCGGGTCGAGGGCAGCGCGGTGCTGCTGATCGAGGCGCCGACGAGCTTCTCGCCGTTGCCCAGGACCGCGGTGTTCTCGAAGCTGTGGTGCGTGCTCGCGGCGACCGTGGTCACCCACGGGCTGTTGTGCGCGACCGTCGACGCACCCGGACCCTCGTTGCCCGCGGAGGCGGCGACGAAGACACCGGCCTCGGCGGCACCCTCGAAGGCGATCTCCGCGGCCTCGAGCGTGGTGTCGGTCGGCCCGGAGATCGAGTAGTTGAGCACGTCGACGCCGTCGGTGACCGCCTGCTCGATCGCGGCGACCAGGTCGGACGTCGTCCCGGAGGCGCGGCCGTCGTCGGTCGCCCACAGTGCCTTGTAGACGGCGATCCTGGCGCCCGGCGCGACGCCGCTGACGTCGCCGAACTCGACGCCCTCGGTGGCGACGTCGCGCACCGGGTTGCCGGCCGCCGTCGACGCCGTGTGCGAGCCGTGGCCGTTGCCGTCGCGCGCGGAGAGGTAGTCGGCCTCGATGGTGCGGTTCTCGCCGTACCCCTTGACGAACGAGCGCGCCGAGATGAGCTTGCTGTTGCAGTCGGTGACGGCGAACTCCTCACCGGTCTCGCACTCGCCGCGGAAGACGTTGCCGTCGGACTTCTTCATCGACGTCACCCGGCCGCTGATCTTCAGGCCCCAGCGGCCCTGCGGCTTGGCGGTGAGCCGGCTGCCGCGGAACGACGCCGACTCCGGCCAGATGCCGCTGTCGATGACGCCCACGACGACGCCGTCGCCCGCGCGGTCCTGCCCGCCCGCCTGCTTCCACACGCCGCGCTTGCCGGTCAGGCCCAGGAAGTCGGGGGTGTTCCAGGTGTCGGCGTGGACGATCGTGTCCTTCTGCACCATCAGCACGCGCCGGTCGGTGGCGAGCTCGGTGGCCTGCTTCGCGGTGAGGTCGGCGACGAAGCCGTTGGCCGAGATGGTGTAGTGCTCCGCGATGTCGAAGCCGAGGTCGTCGGCCAGCCGGTCGTGGCTGCCCCGCAGCTTCTTCGTGTACGACGCGACGCCGGTCCCCTTCGCGTCGAACTGCTTGCCCCCTGCCGCGCGGGTCTTGCCGTACGTCGTCGCGCCCGGCGCCGCGAGCATGACGACGTAGCGCCCTGCCTGGTAGCGGGTCAGGTCGTCGCGCTGCGCGGTGCGACCGGTGCCGTCGGCCGCGCCGGGCCCGGGATCACCCGGTCCGGACGGGTCCGCGACGGCAGGTGAGCCGAGCGTGAGGGTGAGGCCGAGCACCGAGGCTGCGGCCACCACGAGTCTTCCCGAGACGTGCATGAAGTTGTCCTCCGGTCCGAGATGGGCGGCGGGCTGGAGGCGCCCACCAGGCATCACCCCATCGGCTCCCGCGGCCGGCGTCAAGGCTTACGCTGCGGTCGTGGCGATCCCCCCAGCCGTCCTCCTCGCCGCCCGGACGACGACCGCTCTCGTGCTGGTGGCGCTCGGCGCGGTGCTCGCGGTGCGGCCGTTCACGTCGCTCGCGGTGCTGCTCCTGCTGCTCGTCGTGGGCCTCGTCGTGCTCGCGGCGGGCGAGCTGGTCGACCTCCCCGACGACCCGGTGCACCGCCGGCTCGCCCAGGCCCGCGCCGCGGTGGCGGTGCTGGCGGCGGCCGTCCTCGTGCTGTGGACGGGCGCCGGCATCGCTGCCGTCGTCGTGGTCGTCGGGGCCGGCCTGCTCGGGCACGGCGTCCTGGAGCTCTGGACCGCCCGCCGGCTGCACGCGACCGAGCGGTGGAGTGCGGCGCTGGGCGGCATCGCCTCGGTGGCGCTCGGCCTGCTCGCGCTGACCTGGCCGGACGTGAGCGTCGTGCTGGTCGGGGTGCTGTTCGGCGTCCGGCTGGTGCTGCTCGGCGCCCGGGTGCTCACCGGTCGCCGGCGCCGGGAGCGCCGCAGCGTCGCCGGCAGCGCGCTCGTCGCCGCCCTCGCGCTGGCCCTGCTGGTGCTCGGGCTCACCCTCGACCGCGCCGCGCCACGGCCGGACGCCTTCTACAGCGCGCCCGCGTCGGTTCCGTCGGAGCCGGGACGGCTGCTGCGCAGCGAGCCGTTCACCCGCGACATCCCGGACGGCGCGCAGGCGTGGCGGATCCTCTACACGACCACGCTCGACGACGGCGTGCCCGCGCTGGCGAGCGCGCTCGTCGTCGTGCCGCGCGAGCGGAGCGGCCCGCTGCCCGTCGTCGCCTGGGCGCACGGCACCACCGGCGCCGCCCGTGGCTGCGCCCCGACGGTCGGCGAGCCGTTCGAGTCGGGTGCGTTCTACGCGCTGGACGACGTGCTCGACCGGGGCTGGGGACTGGTCGCCACCGACTACCCCGGGCTCGGCACCGCGGGCCCGCACCCCTACCTGATCGGGCAGGGCGAGGGGCGCTCGGTGCTCGACGCGACCCGGGCTGCGCGCGAGCTGACCGCCGCCGGGCTCGGGGAGCAGACGGTGGTGTGGGGACACAGCCAGGGCGGGCACGCGGCGCTCTGGGCGGGCGCCCTGGCGCCGTCGTACGCGCCGGACGTGCGGCTCGACGGCGTCGCCGCGCTCGCGCCGGCCGCCAACCTGCCGGCCCTGGTCGACAGCCTCGACGAGGTGACCGGCGGCGAGATCTTCGCGTCGTACGTGATCGACGCCTACGCCCGCGCCTACGACGACATCCGGCTCGCCGACTACGTCCGCCCGGCTGCACGCCCGATCGTCCGCGAGACGGCCGCCCGCTGCCTGGGCGAGCCGAGCATGCTGGTCTCGGTCGCGACGGTGCTCTCGCTCGACAAGCCGATCTGGTCGCGCGACCCGGGCGCCGGCCCGTTCGCCGTCCGGCTGCGCGAGAACGTGCCCACCGGTCCCGTCACCGCGCCGCTGCTGCTCGCGCAGGGCGCGGCCGACGAGCTCGTGACACCGGCCGCGCAGGACGCCTACGTCGCCGACCGCTGCGCCGACGGCCAGCCGATCGACCACCGGACCTACCCGGGACGCGACCACGTGGGCCTGGTCGAGGCGGACTCACCGGCGATCGCGGACCTGCTGACCTGGACCGAGGAGCGGTTCGCCGGTCAGCCCGGCCGCGACACCTGCTCGTAGGCCCGGGGCTGCACGATCTCGAGGTCCATGCCGGCCACGGTGTGCGAGAGCCCGCGGTGCTCGCGCCCGCGGACCGCTGCCGCGACCGTCACGACCCCGAAGAGCAGCAGCGCCGGACCGGACCACGCCTGCGGCGTCGCCATCAGGGCGACGAGCGGACCGACGCCGGTGAGCAGCTTGACCAGCCGGGCCAGCACGGCGGGACGACGCCGGGCGACCGCCCGGACTGCGACCGCCCACTCGCCGACCGTGCGCCCGCCGAGCAGCACCGCCGCGGCCTCGACCGCGGCCGGAACGCCCCACTGGAGCAGGCGTTGCGGCTGTGCGCGGAGGTCGTCGAGCTCGACGCCGACGACATAGAGCTGGAACGCGCGGTAGGCGACGACGAGCGCCGCGCCGGTGAGCACGACGAACAGCACGTCGCACACCATGCCGATCATCCGCCGGCCGAACGTGATCGACGTCGGCCACACCACCTCGGGCCGGGTCCGCCGGATGAAGATCGCCGCGACGAGCGATCCCGCGGTCGCACCGAGGGTGTTGAGGATCAGGTCGTCGACGTCGAAGAGCCGGTACGCGCAGTCGTAGAGGTGCCACACCCCGGTGGTCTGGGTGGTCTCGATGAGCAGCGAGACACCGAAGCCGAGCACCGTCGCGACGACGACGCCGCGCCGCGCGATACGCCGTACGAAGTAGCCGAGCGGGACGAACAGCAGCACGTTGAGCGCCACCTGCAGGAACGCCGCGTCGCGCACGAGCGCCGACAACCCCGCCCGCGAGCCCGCGTCGCCCCAGGCGATCGCGCCGATCGTGTCGAAGGGCGTGGTCTGCCGGCCCACGCAGGTGAAGTCGCCCTCGACCGGCATCGGCAGCAGCGTGTAGGTCCACAGCGCGAGGCCGTAGACCGCGACCGCCAGGAGGGTGAGCAGGTCGCGTGGGCTGAGCCGGCCGTCGCGGCGGTACTCCACGGCCGCGACGGGGAGCAGCAGGACGACCGCCACCACGCTGCCGAGCGCGGTGGCGAGGACGCCGTTCATCAGCTGGTCGGACACGGGCTCACCTCACCGGTAGGTCAGCAGCTCCGTGCCGACGTGCGGGTGCTCGTTGAACGTGAGCAGCCGCGCCCCGGTCTTGCCGACGATCACGCGCGTCACCGACGTGTTCGCGATGACCGTGTTGAACCGCGCCCACACCGGCCCGAGCACCGTCCCCGCCCCACCCTCCGGTACGACGAGCAGCGCAGCCAGCGCGGCGATCACTCCCCCGGACGTGACGACGAGCGTGGGTCCGGGGCGAGCGGCGGCGGCGTGGAGGGCGGTCCGGGCGCGGGCCACGAAGGCGTCGTACGGCTCGGGGTAGCCGGCGTCGGGGCCGGCGGCGGACCAGTGCGCGGTGGAGATCTCGAACTGCTCCTGGAAGGCGCGGCGGTCGACGCCGTGGTCGACCACGCCGCCGGTCAGCGCGGCGTGGCGGGCGAGGACGGCGGTGTGGTCGAACTCCGCCCAGTCCTCGTCGACGTCGGCGGTCAGGGAGAGCCCGGCACCCTCGGCGAGGGCCTCCCAGGTCTCGCGGTGCCGGCGCATGCCGCCGTGCACGGCGGACACGGGCAGCGGTCCGTCCTGGGCGGCGAGCCAGCGGCCGAGCGTGCGGCCCTGCTCCCACCCGGTCTCGGAGAGGACGTCGTAGTCGTCGGCGCCGAAGGACGCCTGGCCGTGGCGGACCAGCAGGAGAACACCCATCGTGCGCCCCCTCAGCCGAACAGGATCCGGCGGCAGCGCGCCTCGAGGTAGCCGACGGCCGGCCCGAACGCGGCGTACGCCTCGTTGGTGGTCTGGCCGGTGGCGTAGCGGTACCAGATCTGCTGCGCGATCACGGCGAGCCGGAACAGGCCGTAGACCTCGTAGAACCGCAGCTCGTCGTCGCTGAGGGTGAGGCCGCGGCGCGACAGGTAGGCGTCGACGAGCTGCTCGCGGGTCCACATGCCCGGCGTGGTCGTGGGCTGGCGGCGGAACGCGAGGAAGAACTCGTCGTCGTCGGCCTGGACCCAGTAGGCGAGCGTGCAGCCGAGGTCCATCAGCGGGTCGCCGACGGTCGCCAGCTCCCAGTCGAGGACCCCGACGACGCGCGTCGGGTCGTCCTCGGCGAGGACCAGGTTGTCGAAGCGGAAGTCGTTGTGGATCATCGCCGAGCCGGAGTCGGCGGGCTGGTTGTCGGCGAGCCAGCCCGTGATGTCCGACCAGTCGCCGGTGTCGTCGGTGCGGGCGTTGGCGAGACGCTGCGTCCAGCCGCCGATCTGGCGGGCGACGTACCCGTCGCCCTTGTCGAGCGCCGCCAGGCCCGGGACGGCGGACACGTCGATCGAGTGCAGCGCGACGAGCGTGTCGACCGCCGCGTCGCACAGCGCCGAGGCCTGCTCCGGCGAGACCGGGAAGCCGAAGTCGCGCCGCGGGATGCGGCCGTCGAGCCGCTCCATCACGTAGAGCTCGCTGCCGATGGGGCTGTCGGCCTCGGTGGCGTAGGCGACCATCGCCGGGACCTGGGGGAAGACCGGGGCGAGCGCGTCCTGGATGCGGTACTCGCGGCCCATGTCGTGGGCGCCCTTGGCCTTGGTGCCCACCGGAGGACGACGCAGGATGAGCGCCGGCCCCTCGGCCATCGTCAGCAGGTACGTCAGGTTCGAGGCGCCGCCGGGGAACTGGCGCACCTCGGTGATCACCCCGCGCCCGAGCCACTTCTCGACCGCGCGGACGTCGAAGGCGTCCTCGTCGCGGACCGGACGGGAGTCGTCACTCATCGGCGATCGCCTCCAGCTTGCGGGCCTGCGCGCGCATCACCGCGTCGTACGACGCCCGGTCGCTCACCTTCAGCTCGTACGCCGAGCGCGCGGCCGGGTCGGGCAGGATCATCTCGGTGCCGGCGTCGATCGCGTCGAGCACGGCCGCCGCGATGTCGTCGGCCCCGAGCGGGCTGTCCTCGACGAGCCGCGTCATCACGGTCTGCAGCGCCGCGTCGCGTCCCTCGACGCCCGCCATCAGGTTGGTCCGGAAGTACGACGGGCACACCACGTGCGCCGTCACGCCGTACGACGCCAGCTCGTGGCCGGTCGTCTCGGTCAGGGCGACGACCGCCGCCTTGGTCGCGTTGTAGCCCGCCATCCCCGCCGGGTGCACGAGGCCGGCGAGCGAGGCGACGTTGACGACCCGCCCGCTCCGCTGGCGCTTGAAGACCGGCGTGAACGTCGCCGTCCCCCGCACCGCACCGAGCAGGTTGATCTCGACCAGCCGCTGCCACTCGTCCATCCCGGCCACGTCGAGCCGCCCCCCACCGGCGATGCCGGCGTTGTTGACCAGGACGTCAAGCCCGCCCCAGGTTCGCTCGACGTGCTCGCGCGCCGCGGCCCAGTCGGCGTCGCTGGTGATGTCGAGCGGGTGGATGCCGGCGTCGTCGGCGGCGCGGTCGGTGCGGAGCACCTGGGCACCCCGGGCCTCCCAGGCGGCCGCGAGGGCCGCGCCGAGCCCGGAGGCGGCGCCGGTGACGAGGACTCTCAGTGGTGCGTCGAGGGGTGCGTCGGTCACCCGGCCGACAGTAGTGCTTCGGTCACTCGCCGGTGATGCCGCTCCCGACGAAGTGCTCGAGCAGGAGGAAGAGCGCGATGATCGCCACGCCACCCGTCCACCCGATGTCCGTCTTCGGCAGGGTGGCCCCGGGAGAGCCGGGACGCCGGTAGGCCTCGGGGAAGTAGCGCCAGACGCCGCCCCGGGACCACACCGCCGTGACCACGACGATCGCCACGTAGGCGAGGTCGAGCGAGATGGACGCCCGGTACCCGCGGCTGCTGAGCGAGAGCTGGGTGACCAGCGGGCCCAGCACCGCGGCCGTGCCGAACCACAGCGCCTTCGCCGAGAGGTGGGGCACGGCGCGGAGTACCAGCACGACCAGGACGACCAGTCCCACTCCGTCGATCACGCCGCGCACCACGGCGCCGATCATTCCCTGCTACGGGTAGAGCCCCCGCGCCAGGTGCGCGTTCGCGACCGTCTCGACCGCGAGCGTGGTGGCCGCCCGCCGCAGCGAGATGGCGCGCCGCTCGGCGTACGCGACGACGCCCTCCCAGGCCGACTGCATGCGCTCGGCGAGGCGGGCGTTGACGTCGTCCTCGCTCCACCAGTAGGCCTGGTTGGCCTGGACCCACTCGAAGTACGACACGATCACGCCGCCGGCGTTCGCCAGGATGTCCGGTACGACGAGCACACCGGCCTCGGCGAGCACCTCGTCCGCGGCGGGGGTGGTGGGGCCGTTGGCGCCCTCGGCGATGACGGAGGCCTGCACCCGGTGGGCGTTGTCGGCGTTGATGACCGCCTCGACGGCGGCCGGGACGAGCAGGTCGACGTCGAGGTAGAGGAGGTCGTCACCGGCGTCCATCGGCTCGGAGGCGGCGAAGCCGACCACGCTGCCGGTGCTGTCGACGTGCTCCATGAGGGCCGGTACGTCGAGCCCGGCGGGGTCGTGGACCGCGCCGTACTGGTCGCTGACGGCGAGCACCCGGACGCCGGCGTCGGCGAGGAGGCGGGCGGCGTCGCGGCCGACCTTGCCGAAGCCCTGGACCGCGGCCGTGGCACCGCGGACGGCGATGCCGCGGTGGCCGAGCGCCGCGAGCGCCACGTGGACGACGCCGCGCGAGGTGGCGCTGGCCCGGCCGAGCGAGCCGCCGAGGGCGACGGGCTTGCCGGTGACGACGCCGAGCACGGTGTGGCCGCGGTTGACGGAGTAGGTGTCCATCATCCAGGACATGACCTGCTCGTCGGTGCCGATGTCGGGCGCGGGGATGTCGGTGGTGGGCCCGAGGAGCGGCATCAGCTCGGAGGTGTAGCGGCGGGTCACGCGCTGCAGCTCGCCGCGCGAGTACTGACGCGGGTCGAGGGTGACGCCGCCCTTCGCGCCGCCGTAGGGGATGTTGACCAGCGCGCACTTCCAGGTCATCCACATCGCCAGTGCCCGGACCTCGTCCAGCGAGACGTGGGGGCCGAACCGGACGCCGCCCTTGGCCGGGCCGCGGGACAGGTTGTGCTGGACGCGGTGCCCGATGAGCACCTCGACGCTGCCGTCGTCGCGGCGGAGGGGCACCGAGACGGTCACCTCGCGGCGCGGGGTGCCGAGCATGTCGAGCATGCCCGGGCCGTAGTCGAGCAGCGCGATGGCGTCGGCGAGCTGGCTGCGCGCGGCGACGAGCGGGTTCCGGTCCTGGACCGGAGCCGCGAGCGTGGCGGTCATCGGCGCGCTTCCTCCAGCACGGTGCGCAGCGTGGTGACGAGGAGGTCGATGTCGGACTCGGTGGCGACCAGCGGCGGCGCGAAGCGCACCGTCGAGCCGTGCGTGTCCTTGGCGAGGATGCCGTGCCGCATCAGGCCCTCGCAGACCTGGCGACCGGTGAGCAGGGACGGGTCGACGTCCACGCCGGCCCACAGCCCCCGCACCCGGACGGCGACCAGGCCGGTCCCGATCAGCTCGCGCAGGCCCTTCTCGAGCCGCGCGCCGAGGACCTGCGCGCGCTCCTGGAACTCGCCGGTCGCGAGCAGCTGGACCACCTCGTGGCCGATGGCGGCGGCGAGCGGGTTGCCGCCGAAGGTCGAGCCGTGCGTGCCGGGACGGACGACGTCCAGCACGTCCCTGTCGGCGGCGATCGCGGAGACCGGGTAGAGCCCGCCGCCGAGCGCCTTGCCGAGCACGTAGACGTCCGGGACGACGTCGTCGTGGTCGCAGGCGAAGGTGCGCCCGGTCCGGGCGAGACCGGACTGGATCTCGTCGGCGACCATGAGCACGTTGCGCTCGGTGCACAGCGCGCGCAGCGCCGGCAGGAAGCCCTCGGTGGGGACGACGACCCCGCCCTCGCCCTGGATCGGCTCGAAGAGCACGGCGACGGTCGAGTCGTCGATAGCGGCAGCCACGGCGTCGATGTCGCCATAGGGGACGCTGACGAAGCCCGGCGTGAACGGGCCGTAGTCGGCGGTCGCCTCGTCGTCGTCGGAGAAGCTGACGATCGTGGTGGTCCGGCCGTGGAAGTTGCCGTGCATCGTGATGATCTTCGCCGTGCCCGGCGCGACGCCCTTGACCTGGTAGCCCCACTTGCGGCTGACCTTGATGGCGGTCTCGACGGCCTCGGCGCCGGAGTTCATCGGCAGCACCATGTCCTTGCCGGTGAGCTCGGCGAGGGCCTGCGCGAACGGGCCGAGCTGGTCGTTGAAGAACGCCCGGCTGGTCAGCGTGAGCCGCTGCAGCTGCGCGGCGGCGCGGGCGACCAGGCGCGGGTGGCCGTGGCCGAAGTTGAGCGCGGAGTAGCCGGCGAGGCAGTCGAGGTAGCGGTTGCCCTCGACGTCGGTGACCCAGGCGCCCTCGCCGGAGGCGAGGACGACGGGCAGCGGGTGGTAGTTGTGCGCGGCGTGCGTCTCGGTGCGCGCGATGTGGGACGCGGTGGAGCCCGGGTCGGCGCCCTCCGGCGGCGTCGTCCCGGGGGCGCTGGACACGGCGGTGGTCGTCGTCATGTGGATAGAATGATTCATTCCACTTTGGTTCGCAAGGGGCTATTCTGAAATCTCTGTTACGAATCAGGAGGAACCCGTGGACTCGATCACCCGTGTGCCGGCACCCGTCAACGAGCCGGTGCTCGACTACGCCCCCGGCAGCCCCGAGCGGGCTGCCCTGAACGACGCGCTCGCCGTGCTGGCGAGCACTCCGGGGGAGCTCCCCCACGTCATCGGCGGCCACCCGGTCACCGGCACGGGCGAGCCGATCGAGGTCCGCGCGCCGCACGACCACAAGCTGCTGCTCGGCACCCTGCGCAACGCCACGACCGCCGACGCCCAGGCCGCGGTCGACGCCGCGCGTGCCGCGGCGCCCGCCTGGCGCGCCCTGCCGTACGACGAGCGCGCCGCCGTCTTCCTCCGGGCCGCGGACCTGCTCGCCGGTCCCTGGCGCGCGCGCCTCGTGGCCGCCACCATGCTCGGGCAGTCGAAGACGTCGTACCAGGCCGAGATCGACGCCGCCTGCGAGCTCATCGACTTCTGGCGGTTCAACGCGCACTTCGGCCGCGAGGTGCTCGCCGAGCAGCCCGTCGCCAACAGCGCGGGCATCTGGAACCGCACGGACCACCGCCCGCTCGAGGGCTTCGTCTACGCGATCACCCCGTTCAACTTCACCGCCATCGCCGGCAACCTCCCCACCGCGCCCGCGCTGATGGGCAACACCGTGATCTGGAAGCCCAGCCCCACCCAGCAGCGCGCCGCGTCGCTGACCATGGAGCTGCTCCGCGAGGCGGGCCTCCCGCCGGGCGTCATCAACATGGTCACCGGCGACGGTCTCGCCGTCAGCGAGGTCGTGCTCGAGCAGCCCGACCTGGCCGGCATCCACTTCACCGGCTCGACCCCGACCTTCCGGCACCTGTGGCGCGAGACGGCGCAGCGGCTGGACACCTACGCGTCGTACCCGCGGCTCGTCGGAGAGACCGGCGGCAAGGACTTCGTGCTCGCCGCCCCCTGCGCCGAGCCGGTCGCGCTGCGCACCGCGCTGGTCCGCGGCGCCTTCGAGTACCAGGGCCAGAAGTGCTCGGCCGCGTCGCGCGCGTACCTGCCCTCCAGCCTGTGGGAGCAGATCCGCGACGACCTCGCCGAGATCGTCGACGCACTGCCGATGGGCGACGTCCGCGACCACCGCAACTTCATCGGTGCCGTCATCGACGAGCGCGCCTTCGCGAAGCACCGCGCCATGCTGGACGAGGCCCAGGCCGACCCGAAGGTCGAGGTCGTCGCCGGCGGCACGTACGACGACAGCAAGGGCTGGTTCGTCCGGCCCACGGTGCTGCGCATCGACGACCCCGAGCACCCCGCGTTCAGCACGGAGTACTTCGGCCCGATCCTCGCCGTCCACGTCTACGACGACAGCCTGCCCGGCGCGCTCGACGCGATCGCCGGCATCGTGGACGCGACGTCGCCGTACGCCCTGACGGGGGCGGTGTTCGCCACCGACCGGACCGTCGTCCACCGGCTGTCGGAGCGGCTGCGCTTCGCGGCCGGCAACTTCTACGTCAACGACAAGCCCACCGGCGCCGTCGTCGGCCAGCAGCCGTTCGGCGGCGGGCGGGCCTCGGGCACCAACGACAAGGCCGGCGCCGCGACCAACCTGCTGCGCTGGACGAGCCCGCGCTCGATCAAGGAGACGTTCGTCCCGGCCGTCGCCCACACCTACCCGCACATGCAGGACCCGCGCGAGGTCGACCTGACCGACCGGGTCTGGTGATCCGGCGATGATCGGGCCCGACACCGGCGGCTGCGTTAGGTTCGGACAGTGACTGACATCCCCGGCGGACACGCGTCGGTGCGCAAGCTGCTCATGGCCACGCTCGACGAGCTCAGCAACAGCGAGCGCAAGGTCGGGCGGGCACTGCTCGCGCAGTACCCCACGGCCGGCCTGACCACCGTCGTCGACCTCGCGTCGGCGGCCTCGGTCAGCCCGCCCACCGTCGTCCGCTTCGTGACCCGACTGGGCTTCCCCGGCTTCCCCGCCTTCCAGCGGGCACTGGTCCACGAGCTCAACGGCGAGCTGGGCTCACCCCTCAAGCAGTACCCCGAGAAGGGCGGTCCCTCAGAGGAGGGCGTGCTCACCGAGACCCACCAGGCGTTCGCGGCGATGCTCTCGGCGTCGTACGACGAGCTCCCGGAGTCGGAGTTCGCCAAGCTGGTCAAGCTGCTGTGCGACCCGGGCCGCGAGGTCCGGGTGGCCGGCGGCCGCTTCAGCGGCTCGGTCTCCGAGTACCTCGTCGCCCACCTGCGGCTGCTCCGCTCCGGCGTCCACCACGTCAGCAACGACGACCTCGACCGCCGGACGACGATCGCGGACGCCTCGGGGAGCACGGTCTTCGTGATCTACGACTACCGCCGCTACACCGAGCAGAACCTCGGCTTCGCCGAGCGGATGGCCGCCCGCGGCGCGACCGTCTGCCTGATGACCGACAACTGGCTCTCGCCGATCGCCAAGATCGCGCGCGTCGTCCTGCCGACCCGGGTCGACTCGGCGTCCCCCTTCGACTCGCTCGTCGCGTCGATGGCGCTCACCGAGAGCATCGTCGCGGCCGTCGCGGCCGAGCTCGGCGAGGCGGGGGTGAAGCGGCTCGAGCTGCTGGAGGAGTCGCCGGAGTAGTCGCCGGCGAGCAGAGTCGTGTGCCCGAGAACCCGCCCAGGCGAGTTCTCAGGCACACGACTCCCGCTCAGCGGGCTCAGCAGGCTCAGGCGACGCTGACCGGCTCCTTCGCCGTCGCGTCAGCGGACCGCTCGGCGTCGCCCCGGCCGCGGCGCGTGAGGCGCGGCAGCCGCAGCTCGCGCACCCCCATCAGCCCGTACGGCGCCTTCACCAGGACCACGAGCAGCACCGCCGCCACGATCAGGTCGGCCACGCCGGCCGGCAGCTCGTTGCCGCCCGTGAACTGGCCGTCCTGGAAGCGTCGCAGGACCTCCTGGAGCGCGCTCACGGCCAGGGCGCCGACGACGGCGCCGCTGAGCGAGAGGTAGCCGCCGAGCACGATCATCACGACGAACGAGAAGGTCGCGGTGAGGAAGAAGCCGTTGACGTTGAACGACGTCAGGTAGCCGGCGTAGAGCGCGCCGGCCAGGCCGCAGACCAGGGCGCTGAGCACCCAGGCGGTCGCGCGGTGGCGGCCGACGGCGATGCCGGAGGCCTGCGCAGCCCAGAAGTCCTCTCGGGAGGCGCGGAGCTGGAGGCCACTGCGCGAGCAGCGATACAGCCAGGCCACGACGACGGCGGCCGCGGCGACGCCGAACGCCCACCAGGTCGTCGTCCCGCGGGGGATGCCGATCATGCTCGACGAGCCGCGGGTCACCTCGGTCCAGCTGTTGAGGACGTTGTAGGTGATGAGCAGCATCGCCAGCGTCGCGATGCCCGACTGCAGGCCGCTGAGGCGGGCGACGACGGGCGCCGTCACCAGGCCGACGACGGCGGCGACGAGGCCGCCGGCCAGCAGAGCGACGGGGAAGCTGCTGTGCACCTCGGCCAGCCACGACAGCCAGCCGGGCAGATCGGAGAAGAGCGTCTTCTTCAGGGGCACCGGGATCGTGAGGTACGCCGTCGTGTACGCGCCGGCCGCCATGAACATGACGTGCCCGAACGACATCACGCCGGAGTTGCCGGAGAAGACCGACAGGCCGACGACGAAGACGACCGAGACCAGCGCGAGCGTCGCCACCCGGGCGGTCGTGACGTCGCCCGTCACGCCGACGAGAGCGGCGAGCAGGACGAGGCCGACGAGGATCGCGGGCGTCTGCACCGCGGCGAGGAGACGGTTCAGGTTCTTCACGAGACACGCACCTTCGCACCGGAGAGGAGGCCCTGGGGCCGGACGACGAGCACCGCGATGAGCGCCGAGAAGAGGAACGCGTCGCGGAACGCGATGAGGTCGGTCGGCAGCAGCGACTCCAGGAGCGCCGTCGCCGCACCGAGCAGGAAGCCGCCGAGTGCGGCGCCCTTGAGGCTGCTCATCCCACCGAGGACGGCGCCCACGACGCCGATGAGCATCGGCTGCAGGCCCATGTCGGCGCCGACCGAGCCCTGCCGGGCCACGAGCACCGCGCCGCCGATCGCCGACAGCACGCCGACGATGACGAAGGCCGCGGGGATGACGAGGTTGGCCTTGACGCCGAGGCTGGACGCCATCCGGAAGTCCTCGGCCGCGGCGCGCAGCTGGATGCCCAGGCTGGTGCGGCCCATCAGCCACGCGACGACGAGCAGCATCAGGCCGCACAGCACCAGGGTGACGAGGTCGAGCACGCTCACGTCGGCGCCGAGGATGCTCACCCGGTGCGACAGGAAGCGCTCCGGCGGCACGCCGCGGGTGCGGGGCAGCACGGTCATCCGGGCCAGGCTCTGCAGCGCGAGGCTGACCGCGAACGACGCGATCATCAGCGTCACCGGGTCGGCGTTGCGCAGGGGGTGGAAGGCGAGCCGCTCGCTGACGAGCGCCACCACGACGGCGAAGACGATCGCCATCAGCAGCGCGAACGGCCAGGGCTGGTCGCGGAACAGGTACATCGCGAACGCGCCGGCGAGGATGAGCTCGCCGTACGCGAAGTTCATCAGGCCGAGCACGCCGAACAGCAGCGCGACGCCGATCGTCAGCAGGGCGTAGAGCGCGCCCAGCCCGACCGCGTTGATCAGGAACTCCAGGATCATCGGGTGACACCCACTTCAGCAGGAGAGAAGCCGAGGTACTCCACGACGGCCGGCATCCGGCCGAGCTCGGCCGCGGTCCCGCTGCCCAGCACCTTGCCGGGTGCCTGGAGCACGTAGGAGCGGTCGGAGACCTCGAGCGAGCGGACGGCGTTCTGCTCGACGAGCAGGATCGTCATGCCCTGCTCGCGCAGCGCGACGACGACGTCGAAGATCAGGTCGACGACGATGGGCGCCAGGCCCAGCGTCGGCTCGTCGAGCAGGAGGATGCGGGGGTTGAGCAGCAGCGCCCGCGCGATCGCGAGCTGCTGCTGCTCCCCACCGGAGAGCAGGCTGGCGCCGCGGTTCCAGTAGGTGCGCAGGATCGGGAACCGCTCGAGCTCGCGCTCGATGTCGGCGGCCACCTGCGCCTTGTCCTTGCGGGTGACCGCGCCGAGGCGGAGGTTCTCGCCGACGGTGAGGCTGGCGAAGATGCCCCGGCTCTCGGGGACGTGCGAGACGCCGGCCCGGATCGTCGAGTAGGACTTGCTCGCCACCGACGCCCCGTCGACGGTGATCGAGCCGGACGCCACGGGCACCTCGCCCATGATCGCCTTGACCAGGGTGCTCTTTCCGGCGCCGTTCTGGCCGATGAGCGAGACCAGCTCGCCCTCGCCGACGTCGAGCGAGCAGCCCTGGACGGCACGAACGGACGAGCCGTACTGGAGGTGGACGTCCTCGATGCGCAGGACCATGTCAGTGTCGCTTTCCGAAGTAGATCTCGATGACCTGGGGATCGGAGCGGACGGCCGCCGGCGCGCCCTCGATGACGGTCCGGCCGCTGTCGAGGACGTGCAGCCGGTCGCAGGTGCCCATCACCACGGACATGTCGTGCTCGACGAGCAGGACGCCGCACTCGCGCCGCTGCGCGAAGCCGCGGATCGCGGTGATGAGCTCGACCGCCTCGGTCTCGTTCTGCCCCGCGGCCGGCTCGTCGAGGAGCAGGAAGCGCGGCCGGGCGGCGAGCGCGCGGGCGATCGCCGTCGTGCGGACCCGGCCCGCGGTGAGCTGCTCGGCCCGGTCGTGGGCGACGCCGTCGAGCGCGAGCTCCTCGAGGATCTCCTCGGTGAGAGCGCGCCCCTCGCGCCGCCCGAGGCCGGCGCCGAGCGCGGCGGCCTCGACGTTCTCGCGGACGGTGAGCCGGCCGAACACGCGCCCGCTCTGGAACGTCCGGACGACGCCCCGGCGGGCGCGCTGCCGCATCGAGTGCCGGGTGAGGTTCATGTCGTCGAGCCAGATCGTCCCGGACGTCGCGCGCAGCATCCCGCTGAGCAGGTTGAGCGTGCTCGTCTTGCCCGAGCCGTTCGGCCCGATCAGGCCGAGCACCTCACCGCTGCGCACCTCGATCGAGACGCCGTCGACGGCCTTGACGCCGTCGAAGTGGATCCCCCCGTCGGCCATCCGCAGCACGGATGACCGACGGGAGAGCTGGGTGGCGGTGGTCATGACGCGCAGGAGTTGCCGTCGCCGACGTCCGGGATGGAGTCGACGCGCTGCTGCCCGGCGAACGTCATCGCACCGTCGGCGACCTCGACCACCGTCATCGGCGTGTCGATGATCTTGTGGCAGGTCTTCGAGAAGTAGGCGACGTCGCCGATCGGCGTCTTCACCGAGCCGTCGCCCTCGAGGGCCGCCTTCAGGTCGCCGCCGGAGAAGGACTTCGCCTTGCCCGCGGCATCCGCGAGCGCGGTGACCATGTTGTAGCCGAGCAGTGCGTAGCTGGACGCCGGCTCGGACTTGTACTCGGCCTGGTAGGCCTTGACGAAGGCGTCGAGGTCGGCCGCGGAGTCGGCGCCGGTGCAGTACACGTAGCAGGCGAAGCCGGTGTAGTAGATGTCGCTGGCCTTCTCACCGACGACGTCGAGCAGCACCTGGCCGTCGAGCGCGGCCGGGCCGACGATCGGGACGGTCACGCCGGCCTCGCGGAGCTGGCGGATCGCCGTGGCGCCACCGGGGTTCCAGCTGGCGACGTACACGAAGTCGGGCTGGGTCGAGAGGCCCTTGAGCCGGCTCGCCTGGCTGCTGATGTTGACGTTGTCGCCGCCGGGGAACGCGTCGTCGCCGACGATCTTGCCGCCGAGGTCCTCGAACTTCGCGGTGAAGTAGCGGCCGGCCGACTTGGTGTACTCGATGCTCTCGTCCTGCAGCACGTACGCCGTGCGCCAGCCCTTCTCGTAGGCCCAGGCCGCGCCCGAGGAGCCCTCGACGTCGCTGCCCGCGTTGGCGGAGAAGACGTAGTCGCCGAGCGTCTTGGTGTCGGCCATCTTCGGGTCGCCCGCGCAGATCGAGACCGACGGGATCTCCGAGGCCTGCGCGACCGAGGCGCCGGGGGCGCTGAGGTCGAAGTCGCAGGGGGTGACGAGGAGGTCGATGCCCTCGGCGATCAGCTCGGTGGCCGCCGTGCCGACGGTGTCGGGGTTGGAGCGGACGTCCTTGCTGATCACCTTGATCTTCTTGCCGTCGATGCCGCCGTCGTCGTTGATCTCCTTGATCCGCAGCAGCGCGGCGTTACCGGGCTCGACGTCGAACGGCGCCATGTTGCCGCTCTGGCTGAGGGCGAAGCCGATGACGAGCTGGTCGTCGTCCCCGCTCGCGGCGTCGGAGCCGCCGGAGCAGGCGGCGGTCAGGACGAGAGGGGCGACAGCAGCCGCCACCAGGGCCTTACGGCCTGTAAAAGGGCGCGCGAAACCAAGCATGGGTCCTACCTAGGGTGAGAGGAGGTGGGGTCGGAGTGGTGGTGGATGCGGGCGGGACGCCGCCCGGGGCGGGAGGCCGCTAGGAGACGGCGGCCCGCAGTGCGACCCGGACGCACTCGATCGTGGTGGCGACGTCGGCCTCGGTGGTGGCCGCGTTGAGGCGGCGGTCCCCGGTGGGGAAGGCCGGCTCGAGGACGCCCTGGCTGAGCAGCGAGGCGTGGTAACGCCCGTACATCTCCGCGTCGGACTGCATCGCCTCGCGGAAGTTGGTGGGGAGCTCGGGACGGAAGTAGACGCACCACTCCGAGCCGAGGCCGGTCACGGTCGCCGGGGCGCCGGTCTCGGCGATGGCGTCGGCGATGCCGGTGCGCATCTGCTCACCGCGCGCGTAGAGCGTGGTGAAGATGTCGTCGCTCTCCATGATCTGCATCGTCTTGTTGGCCGCGGCGAGCGCGTACGGCGAGGCGTTGTAGGTGCCGTCGATCGTCGCCTCGGTCTTGCTGTAGGCGCCCAGGTGGCCCATCAGCGCGTCGATCCCGGCCAGGCCGGCGAGCGAGTAGCCGTTGGCGACGGCCTTGCCGAAGGCGGTGAGGTCGGGCGTGACGCCGCAGATCGACTGGTAGCCGCCGATCGCGGCGCGGAAGCCCGTCTTGACCTCGTCCATGACCATGACGACGCCGTGCGCGGTGCAGAGCTCCCGGAGCAGCTCGAGGAAGCCGGGCGCGGCCGGGACGCAGCCGAAGCTGTGCACGTAGCCCTCGGTGAACGCGGCGGCCAGCTCGGCGCCGTGCTGGTCGAAGGCGGCACGCAGGCCCGCGGCGTCGTTCCACTCGACGACGACGACGTCGGCGACCACGGCCGGGTGCAGCCCGCCGCCGTTGGGGGTGTTGAGCGCCGAGCCCTCGGTGAGGTCCTTGCGCGAGCTGCCGACGGCGACGTGGTCGTTCCAGCCGTGGTACGAGCCGTGGAACTTGAGGATCTTGAGCCGGCCGGTCGCGGCCCGGGCCACGTGCACGGCGTGCATGGTGGCGTCGGTGCCGGAGGTGCAGAAGGCGACCTTGTCGGCCGACGGCATCACCGCGCAGATCCGCTCGGCCAGCTCGGCCTCGCCGGCCTGGGGGCCGACGCCGGTCAGGTCGCAGGTGTTGGCGGCGGTGAGCACGGCCTCGTTGACCCGGCGGTCGCTGTGGCCGAGCACGATCGGGCCCCAGGCGTTGAGGTAGTCGACGTACTGCCGGCCCTCCTGGTCCCAGATGTAGGCACCCTGGGTGCGGACGAAGACCTGCTTCCAGCCGACCCGGTGGCCCGACGAGACGCCGCGCGGGACGACGGCCTCGGAGCGCCGCCAGGTCGCGGCCTGGTCGGCGGGCTCGGTCACGGTGGGCTCAGACAGAGTGGACACGGTCGGTGGCTCCTTCGGAGTCGGCGGGGTTCGGGGCCAGGTCGGCGAGCAGGGCGGCGCTGAGCCGCTCGGCCACCATCACGACCGGCAGGTGGGTGTTGGCCGCGGGGACCTCGGGGATCACCGAGCAGTCGAGCACCCGGACGCCGGCCAGGCCGTGCACCCGGCCGCGCTGGTCGACGACGGCGCCGGGGTCGTCGGCGCGGCCCATCCGGGCGGTGCCGACGGCGTGGAAGTAGTCGCCGATCGACGAGGTCAGCCAGGCGTCGTACGTCGCGGGGTCGTCGAGCGCCGAGACGTGGGTGCCGGTGGCGTCGATGAACGCCTCCTCGACGATCTCCTGGAAGGGCGCGGTGCCCAGCAGCCGCCGGGCGACGTCGACCGCCTCGCGCATGACCTGGCGGTCGCGGTCGGTGGTGAGCATCCGCTCGGCGATGACCGGCGGGCCGGTGGGGTCCTCGGGGTTCAGCCGGACCTCGCCGGTGGAGGTCACCGTCATGACGGCGGCCATCACCACGGCGTGGTGCGCGGGCGAGGTCTCCGCGAGCGCGCCCTGCATGGGCAGCACGTGGATGTCGCCATCCTCGATGCTGGACGACGTGCGGACCACGGCGTTGATGCACGGCTGCCCGGCCCGGACCGCGCGGGCCTCGGGGCGCAGCGCGAGCAGGATCGAGGCGGCGGGGTGGTCCTGCAGGCCCTTGCCGACGCCGGGCCGGTCGCAGCCGCTGCGCAGCAGGATCGCGGGCGTCTCGATGGCGCCGGCCGCGAGGACGACCTGGTCGGCGCGCAGCTGGGTGCCGTCGAGGAGCACGACGCCGACGACGGCGTCCCCCTCCCGCAGCAGCCGGTCGACGCGGGCCTCGGTCCGCAGCTCGACCGCGCCACGGTCGAGAGCGGGGCGCAGGTAGACCTCGGCGCTGGAGCGGCGCCCGAGCGCGTCGGCGTTGCGCCAGAGCGTGCCGCCGCCGTCGTCCGGGGTCAGCGTGTTCACGCCGGTCGCCAGGCCGAGCGCGCCGGCGGCGTCGACGAGTGCCCGGTCCATCGGCGTGTAGTCGTCGGCCGGGGTGGCGACCAGGTCGCGGGCGAGCCGCTCGAAGGTCGGCGCCACGGCGTCCCACGACCAGTCGTCGAGCCCGTAGTGCTCGGCCCAGCGGTCGTAGTCGCGGGGCAGCCCGGGCAGGGCCAGCATCGCGTTGACCGACGACGAGCCGCCGACGCCGCGGCCGCGGTGGTACTGCCGCGGCGCGTCGCCGGAGAGCCGGGTAGCGGTCAGGCCGGGGTCGAAGGCCTCGGGCGAGACCATCGCGTCCATCCAGTTCGCCGAGGCGAGCCGGGCGCCGGTGGCGGTGCCCTGCCAGTCGGGGCCGGCCTCGAGCAGCACGACCTCGTGCTCCTCGCTCAGCCGGGCGGCGGCGACGCAGCCGGCGCTGCCGGCTCCGACGATGATGATGCGTGCCATCTGCTCTCTCCGTTCCGTGCGGTCGCCGGGTGGGTCAGCTCGCCGGCGGGACGAAGAAGTGCGGGTTGAGCACCATCAGGTCCTCGCGGCTCAGCTCCGAGAGCGAGCTGCGCCCGATACCGAACATGGTCTCGCGGATCCCGCTGCGCAGGATCTGCAGGACCTCGTGGACGCCGTCCTCGCCGTTGACCGCGAGGCCGTAGAGGAAGGCCCGGCCGACGAAGACCGCACGGGCACCGAGCGCGAGCGCCTTGACGACGTCCGAGCCGCGGCGGATGCCGCCGTCGAGGGTGACCTCGACCTGGTCGCCGACCGCGTCGACGATGCTCGGCAGGTAGCGCAGCGGCGAGGGGCTGCCGTCGATGTTGTTGCCGCCGTGGTTGGAGATGCCGATCGCGTCGGCACCGAGGTCGACGCAGAGCTTGGCGTCCTTGACCGTGTTGATGCCCTTGACCATGAACGGTCCGCCCCACAGCTCGCGGAGCCACTTGACGTCGTCCCAGGTGGGAGCGGGGGTCTCCTCGAAGCGCGACCAGGCGGCGCCGAAGTACGGCGTCGAGCCGTCGAGCTCGAACAGGTTGGGCACCTTGAGGTCGGGGATCCGGCCGCGGCGCAGGTAGCTGCCGAACCACAGCGGGCGGGAGAGCGCCTCGGGGGCGAGCTCGGCCATGGTGCGCAGCTTCATGTCGCTCGGCGGAGCCGGCGGGACGCCCCAGTCGCGGCGCGGGGTGTGCGACCAGTCGAGGGTGACGATGAGCGCCTTCGCGCCGGCGGCGCGGGCCGCCTCGACGCGGGCCTCGATCTCGGCCTTGGTGCCGACCCAGTAGAGCTGGAAGATCGTCTTGTCGTTGGCGCGGGCGACCTCCTGGACGGGGTCGGAGGCCCACGAGCTGAGGCCGACCGCCGTCCCGGCCCGGGCGGCGGCCCGGGCGACGCCGATCTCGCCGTCGGGGTGGATCGCCTGGGCGCCCACCGGCGAGATGACGACGGGGAAGTCGATGTCGAGGCCCAGCAGCGACGTCTTCAGGTCGATGCTCGTCGGGCGGTCGAAGACGGTGGGCGAGAAGCCGAGCTCGTTGAACGCCTGGATGTTCTCGTCCAGCGTCCAGCCCTGCTCGTTGCCGGCCTTGACGGCCAGCCAGACCGCACGCGGCAGGCGGCGCTTGGCCAGTCGCTCGGCCTCCGCCAGGTTGCGGAACCGGATGCGCTTGCTCATCGGGGAACTCCTTCGACGATGGCGAGACCCGGATCACCGTAGGCTGAAACGTTTCTTACGGCAATACCCTTCGGAGAACTTTCTGTAACGGCCGTGCCAGTCCCGCGGACCCGGGATGAGATGATCGAGAGCAGCACAGTTTCGTAACGCCCATTGCAGAATGGATCTCTTGACCTGATCCTGTAATGCGTGTACCAATCGTTCTAGCCGGTGCGCGGACGTGCCTGCTCCCGACCGAGAAGGTGGACGATGACCCCCGACCAGACGCTCTTCGTCGCGACCAGCGACCTCGCCGGCCAGCTGCGCGGACGCTCGGTGCCCGCGGCCGCCGCGGACTCCGTCCTCCAGCGCGGCGTCGGCTGGGTCCCCGCGGACCTCGCGATCACCGCCTTCGGCGCGATCGCCCCCAACGTCTTCGGCTCCACCGGCGACCTCAAGCTGATGCCCGACGCCGGCACCCGGGTCGAGATCCCCGCGCGCGGCGACGACCCGGCGGTGTCGCTGGTGCTCGCCGACCAGACCCAGCCCGACGGCACGCCGTGGGCGTGCTGCCCGCGCACGTTCGCCCGGCAGGCCCTCGACGACCTCCGGACGGCGACCGGGCTCGAGGTCACCGCGTCCTTCGAGCACGAGTTCATGGTCGAGGGCCTGCCCACGACCGCTCCCTTCTCCTTCGCCCGGCACCGCAGCATCGAGCCCTTCGGCTCCGAGCTCGTCGCGCTGCTGGCCGCGACCGGCCTGCAGCCGGAGAACTGGCTGCCCGAGTTCGGCGCCGACCAGTTCGAGGTCACCCTCGAGCCCGCGCCCGGGCTGGTCGCGGCCGACCGCGCCGTGCTGGTCAAGGAGCTCGTCCGCGACCTGGCCCGCCGGCACGGGCGCTCCGTCACCTTCGCGCCGCTCACCCACCCCGACGGCAGCGGCAACGGCGTCCACGTCCACCTCTCGCTGCAGACCGCCGACGGCGCGCCCGCCCTCTACGACCCGTCGGCCCCGGCCGCGCTGAGCGAGGTCGGCCGGCGCTTCGCCGCGGGCATCCTCGCCCACGCCCAGGCGCTGCTCGCCTTCACCGCGCCCAGCCCGGTGTCCTACCTGCGGCTCACCCCGCACCGGTGGAGCGCCGGCGGCGTCTTCCTCGCCGAGCGCAACCGCGAGGCGCTGCTGCGCATCTGCCCGACCAGCACGGTCGGCGGTGGCGACCCCGCGCGCCAGTACAACCTGGAGTTCCGCGCCGCCGACGCGACGGCCAACCCGTGGCTCACCCTCGGCGTGCTGATCCGGGCCGGCCTGGCCGGGCTCACCGGCGAGCTGCCCGAGCCCACCATCTGGCCCGAGACGGTCACCGAGGACGAGCTGGCCGGCGTCCCGCTGCTGCCCAAGGACCTCTCCGCGGCCCTCGACGACCTGGCCGCCGACCCTGTCGTCACCGGCTGGTTCCACCCCGACCTGCTCGACACCCACGTCGCCGTCAAGCGGGCCGAGCTGGCCGCCGTCGCCGACCTGTCGGACGTCGAGCGCTGCGCGAGGTTCGCCGATGTCTACTGAGCCCTCCGGCGCCACCGCGGCGCTGGCCGAGGCGATCGGCGCGCTGCGCCTGGTCGACCACCACGTCCACTCCGCGCTCGCGGCACCCGTCGGACTGGCCGAGCTCGGCGACCTGCTCACCGAGTCCGACCGCCCGGCCGCCGCCGGCACCTCCCCCTTCGACAGCCAGGTCGCGTTCGCCGTACGACGGCACTGCGCGCCGCTGCTCGGCCTCGACCCGCACGCCCCCATCGGGGACTACGTCGCCGCGCGCGCCGCACTCCCCACCGACGAGGTCGACCGGCGCCTGCTCGGCGCGGCCGGCGTCGAGCGCTGGCTGATCGACACCGGCTTCCGCGGCGACGCGCTGGTGAGCCTCGACGACTTCGGCGCCCGGGTCCCCGGTGCGTCCGTCGAGGAGATCGTCCGCCTCGAGACCGTGCTCGAGTCGGTCGCCCGCGACGGCGACGCCGCTGGGCTCGAGGAGCGCTTCCTGACCGCCCTCGCGAGCGCCACCACCGGCGCCGCCGGCCTCAAGTCGGTCATCGCCTACCGGCACGGCTTCGATTTCGACCCGACCCGGCCCACGCCCGAGGAGGTCCGGGAGGCCGCGTCGCACTGGCTCGCCGCGCTCGAGGACGAGACCGTCGTCCCCCGCGTCGACCACCCGGTGCTGCTGCGGATGCTGCTCTGGCACGGCGTCGACACCGGCCTGCCGCTGCAGCTGCACGCCGGCTTCGGCGACCCCGACCTCGACCTGCGCCGCTGCGACCCGCTGCTGCTCGCCGACTGGCTGCGCCTGGTCGAGCCGTCGGGCAGCGACGTCCTGCTGCTGCACTGCTACCCCTTCCAGCGCCAGGCGGGCTTCCTGGCCCAGGCGTTCCCGCACGTCTACCTCGACGTCGGCCTCGCGGTGAACTACACCGGCGCCGCCTCCCCCACCGTGCTCGCCGAGTCGCTCGAGCTGGCGCCGTTCGGCAAGGTCCTCTACTCCTCCGACGCCTGGGGTCCCTCCGAGCTGCACCTGCTCGGCGCCGTGCTCTGGCGCCGCGGGATGACCGAGGTGCTCTCCCGCTGGGTCGACGCCGGCGAGTGGTCGGTCGCGGACGCCGTCCGGGTCGCCACCCTGGTCGGGCGCGACAACGCCGAGCGGGTCTACGGAGGCCGTCGTGGCTGACCTCTGGGCCGTCCTCGACAGCCATCTCGCCGACGCCGCCGTGCTGCGCCAGGCGCTGCACCGGCAGCCGGACCTCTCCGGCGACGAGTCCCTCACCCGGGACCTCGTGCTCCAGGCGCTGCCCGGGACGTCGACGCCGGTCAAGGTCGCCGAGACCGGCGCGGTGCTCCGGATCGGCGGCCCCGGGCCCTGCGTCGGCGTCCGCGGCGAGATGGACGCGCTGCCGGTCACCGAGGCGACCGGCGTCCCCTGGTCCTCGCAGAACCCGGGCGTGATGCACGCCTGCGGTCACGACGTCCACCTGGCCGCGCTCGTCGCGGTCGCCCGGACGATCCACGACGCGGGCGTGCCGGTGCCACTGCTCGTCGTGCTCCAGCCGCGCGAGGAGACCTACCCCTCGGGCGCCAAGGACATCGCCGAGCACGGCGTCCTCGACGCCGAGGAGTGCGTCGTCATGATCGGCGCGCACATCCAGCCGGCCCTGCCCGCCGGCGTCGTCGCCTGCGTGCCGGGCGGGGTCAACGCGTCGTCCGACGAGTTCGAGATCGTGGTGCGCGGCGAGTCCGGGCACGCGGCCTACCCGCACCTGGCCGACGACCCGCTGCTCGCGCTCGCCGAGACCGTCGTCGCGCTCCAGAGCGTGGTCAGCCGCTCGGTCGACCCGATGCGCTCGGCCGTCGTCGGCGTCTCGTCGTTCCAGGCCGGCCAGGCCGCGAACGTCGTCCCGGACTTCGCCCGGGCCACCGGCACCATCCGCGCACTGTCGTCCGAGACCCGGGCGCTCCTGCACGAGCGGATCGTCTCCGTCTCCGAGAACATCGCTCGCGCCCACGACTGCGAGGCCGAGGTCCGGATCACCCACGGCGAGCCGGTCCTCGAGAACGACCCGCGCCTGGTCGAGGTCGTCGCCACCCAGCTCAACGCGCAGGGCATGCCGGTCTCGACCGACCTGCGCTCGCTCGGCGCCGACGACTTCTCGTTCTTCTCCGAGCGGATGCCGGCGACCATGATGTTCGTCGGCAGCGAGACCGACGCCTCCCTGCACACCGCGACCTTCCTGCCCAGCGACGCCGACCTTCGCGCGGTCGCCCGGGCGCTGCTCGCGGGCTACCTGGGCGGCGCGGCGCTGGTGACCGAGGGGCTGGTCACCTAGGCCGCGACGACGGCGACCACGGCCGCGCGTCGTACGGGATCGGCCCAGCGGCGCGCGGCCCGCACGATCCGGACCGCCGAGACCGTGAGCAGCACGGCTGCCGCCGCCAGCAGCAGGTCGACCCGGCCGGCCACGCAGAGACCGCCGAGCAGGAGCCCGGTCAGCGTCGTCGCGACGGCGAGCCGGATCGAGTAGCCGACCATCGCCAGCGGCGGCGCCGGGGTGGCCCGCGCGGAGCGGAGGTCGACCGCGTGGGGGTGCGCGGCCGACCAGCGCAGCGCCGCGGAGACGGCCTGGCCGACCACCGCCGCCAGCGCGAGGACGACGGCCAGCGCCTCCGGTCCGGTCGGGCGCCCGGCGCGCAGCGATCCCAGGACGAGCGTCAGCAGACCGCCCCCGAGCAGGACCTCGGCCAGGACCCACACCCGGGCGGCGACGACGGTGCGCGGCGGCACGGGCAGCGACTCCCGCCAGAGCAGGCCGCGGCCGTCGAGGCACCACAGGTTCACGCCGAAGAGCAGCACGCAGCCGGAGGCCACCAGGCCGGGCACGAGCACGAGCATCGACCAGTCCAGGCCGCCGGCCAGCGCCGCCGCGCCGGGCGCCACACCGAGGAAGAGGCTGCCGCGGCGCAGCGGGACACTGCGCCACACCGACGCCCGGTCGATCCGGCGGACCATCGCGAGGTCCGAGGCGGGCGTCGGACGCGCGGGGTGGAGCCGGGTCTCGCGGCGCACCTCGTCGCGCGGGGCGCGCCGCGCGGCCGCCACGGCCAGGATCCCGCCGAGGGCGGCCAGGACGCCGGCCGCGAGCAGCAGCGCGGCCGCGGTGAGCCCGCGCCCGGCGGCGGAGCCGTCGACGAGCACCGCGGCCACCGGCGCGGTCGGCGCGAGGCCCGCACCGGCCAGCGGCAGCGCGAGCCCGGCCGGGAGCCGGCGCCGGCGCAGCCACTCGGCGGCCCAGCCCACGGCCTGGGCCAGCGCGGTCACGGCGAGCAGCCAGGCCAGCGCTACCGGCTGGGCGGCGGGGCCCGCCGACGCGGCCGCCAGGGCGAGCAGGGCCCAGGCCTGGATCAGCCAGCCGGCGCTCAACGGCGCCAGCACCAGCGCGCCGAGGTGGTCGGTGACCGGGGCGATCGGGTGGACGGCGGCCGGGTCGCGGGCGAGCAGCTCGCGGCCGCCCCCGGCCGCCACCGCCGCGCCGACCGCGGCCACCACGATGGCTGCCAGCGCCGGCCGGACCCACCCGTCCAGCTCGGCCGGGCTCGGCGCCGCGGCCGGCAGCGTCGCCGCGGCGACCGTGACCCCGGTCAGCGCGGCCAGCGCGAGCACGACGGCCCGCGGACGTCGTACGGTCGCGGCGCGGAACCAGAGCAGGTGCCGCAGGTCGGCCAGCGACCGGCTCAGCTCAGGCCAGGAGAGCGCGGTACGCACGGGCGCCCTCGTCGCCGCTCATGAAACCGGCGGGGACGGTCGCCGTCCGGGTCCCGCCGCGCAGCACCGCGACCTCGGCACAGACCTGCACCGCGAGGTCACGCAGGTGCGTCGACACCAGGACGGCGGCGCCGCGCGCCCGGGCGTCCTCGATCACGCCGAAGGTCGCCTCGACGCCGATCGGGTCGACCCCGTCGAACGGCTCGTCGAGGAGCAGCACCGCGGGCTCGTGCAGCGCCGCGAGGACGACGCTCAGCCGCCGGCTCATCCCGTGGCTGAAGCCGGCCGTGACCCGGTGCGCGACGCCTCCCAGGTCGAGCTGCTCCAGGAGCAGCCGGCCCCGCTCCTCCCAGCCGGTGAGCCGGCGCAGCCGGGCACTCAGCTGGAGGTGCTCCCAGGGCGTCGCCCGCGGCACCAGGCCGCCGACGTCCGGGCAGTAGCCGACCATGCGCTTGGCCTCGAGCGGCGCCGCGCGGACGTCGTACCCGGCGACGCGCGCGGTGCCGGCACTCGGCGGCACCACGCCCGCGAGCACCCGCATCGTCGTCGACTTGCCCGCGCCGTTGCGCCCGAGCAGCGCCAGCGCCTGGCCCGGCTCGACCCGCAGGTCCACGCCCGCGACCGCCTCGACCGGGCCGAACCGGACGCGCAGGCCGGTCACCTCGACACCGCCGCTGCTCATACCGGTGGCATCGGCTCCGGGCCCAAGGTCCTGAGTGGTCCCGGGACTCAGGAGCAGAGCCCCGCCTTGTCCCGCTCCTCGGGCGACAGCCCGCCACCCGACGGCTGCCCGCCGGGCTGCGCGGTGGGCGCCACGGACGGCGTACCCGACGGCTGGTCGGACGGCTGGTCCGACGGCGGCCGGCCCGCGCTGATCGAGCCGGCCAGGAACTCCCGGGTGAGCGGCCGGTCGTCGATCACCAGCGGCCACAGCCGCTCGACCGACGGCAGCCACTCGACCCCGCCGCTGACCTTGTCGGTGTCGAGCGTCCACGGCGTGGTGATGAACTTGATGTCGTCGGCGTCGATGCCCTTGGCACTCGTGGCCACCTTCGCCATCTGGGCGACGGACTTGAAGTCGGTCTGCAGCTCGGTCGTCGCGGCGTCGACGAAGCTGACGATCCGATCAGGCCGGGCGAGCATCCCGCCGGTGAGCGCCTTGTCGATCATGGCGCCCATCAGCGCCTGCTGGCGCCGCGTCCGGTAGGGATCGATGCCGCCGCTGACGCCGTACCGGACCCGGGCGTAGTCCAGCGCCTCGTCGCCGTCGACCTCCCGGGTGCCGGCGTCGAGGTGGATGTTGCCGGTGGTGTCGTCGATCTCCTGCGGCACGCAGATCTCGACGCCGTCGAGCGCGTCGACCATGTCCTTGAACTGGCTGAAGTCGACGACGACGAACCTGTCGACCGGGATCCCGGTGAGCTGCTCGAGCTGCTGACGGGTGCACCCGGGGCCCCCGACCTTGTAGGCCTCGTTCCACTTCTCGTACGTCGTCCCGGCGGGGATCTCGCTGCCGTCGGCCCGGTAGCAGGCCGGCCGCAGCACCGCGGTGTCGCGCGGGATCGAGATGCCGTAGGCGAACGTCCGGTCGGCCGAGAGGTGGAACAGGATCGTCGTGTCGGACAGCCCGCCCCCGGCCTCGCTGTCGATCCCGCAGCCCGCGCAGTCGCGGGTGTCGGTGCCCATCACCAGGATGTTGAGCGCCTTGGTCTTCTTCGTCGGGCGGTTCTTGCCGACGACGTCGGGGTGCTCGAGGTTGCCGTTCCAACTGTTGTAGACGGCGACCACGCCCACGCCGGTGAGCAGCGCGAGCCCGAGCAGGCTCGCCGCGATCACCCTGAGCACCGTGCGGCGCGGCCGTTCCATGCCGGAAAGGTACCGGGATGGGGGTGAGGGGGAGGCGGGAGTTTCGTACGACAAGAGGGAGTTTCGCCGGTCGACCGGCGAAACTCCCTCTTGGTTCAGCGCTGGATCAGCCCACGATCAGGCCGGGAACGACCCACCCGAAGCCGCCAGCTCGCGCAGCCACGGCGTCGCCGCGAAGCGGTCGCCGTACTTCGCGGCCAGCTCGTCGGCCCGCTTGAGGAACGCGTTGAGTCCGACCTCGCCGGTCGCCTTGTCCTCGTAGCCGGTCATGAACTGCGCGGCGCCACCGGTCATCGGCGGGAAGCCGATTCCCATGATCGAGCCGATGTTGGCCGCGGCGGCCGAGGTGATGACGTTCTCCTCGAAGCACTTCGCGGTCTCGAGCGCCTCGGCGAAGAGCATCCGGTCGCGGACGTCCTGGATGTCGGGCTGCTCCTCGGCCACGGGGAACAGGTCGGCGAGACCGGCCCAGATGGAGCCGCGCTTGCCGTCCTCGTAGTCGTAGAAGCCGGCGCCGCGCAGGCGACCCGCGCGACCCGCCTCGAGCATCTTGGTGACCACGGCCTGGCCCGGGTGCACCGGCAGGTCGGGGTTGGCGTCGGCGGTCGCCTTGGCGATCTTGGCCATCAGCTCGAGGTTGAGCTCGTCGGAGAGCTGCAGCACCGGGGCCGGGTAGCCGGCCGAGGTGGTCGCCCGCTCGATCGTGTACGGCGCCACGCCCTCGGCGAGCATCGCCATGCCCTCGTTGACCATGTAGCCGATGACGCGCGAGGTGTAGAAGCCGCGGCTGTCGTTGACGACGATCGGCGTCTTCCGGATCTGCAGGACGACGTCGTAGGCCTTCGCGAGCGCCTCGTCGGAGGTCTCCTTGCCGGCGATGATCTCGACCAGCGGCATCTTGTCGACGGGCGAGAAGAAGTGCAGACCGATGAACTGCGGGCGCTTCGACGCGTCCTCGATGCCCTCGGCCAGGCCGGAGATCGGCAGGGTCGAGGTGTTGGAGCACAGCAGCGCGTCAGGGTTGACGTGCGGCAGGATCTCGGCGAACACCTTGGCCTTGAGGGCCGGGTCCTCGAAGACGGCCTCGATGACGAGGTCGCAGCCGGCGAGGTCGGCAGGGTCGGCGGTGGGGGTGATCCGGTCGAGCAGCGCCTGCGACTTCTCCTCGGTGAGCTTGCCGCGCGAGATCGCCTTGGTGTTGATGCCCTCGCTGTAGGCCTTGCCCTTCTCGGCGTTCTCGAGGGCGACGTCCTTGAGGACGACGTCCATGCCGGCGCGCGCGCAGACGTAGGCGATGCCCGCGCCCATCATGCCCGCGCCGAGGACGCCGACCTTGGTGGCCTTGAAGGGCTCGATGCCCTGCGGGCGCAGCGAGCCGGAGTTGATCGCCTGCAGGTCGAAGAAGAACGCCTGGATCATGTTCTTCGAGCTCTGGTTGACGACCAGGTTGGTGAGGTAGCGCGACTCGATCCGCGAGGCGGTGTCGAAGTCGACCTGCGCACCCTCGACGGCCGCGGACAGGATCGCCCGGGCGGCGGGGTAGACGGCGCCCTTGGTCTGCTTGCGCAGCAGCGCCGGGAAGGCGGGCAGGAAGCCGGCCAGGGCCGGGGACTTCGGGGTGCCGCCGGGCATCTTGTAGCCGGGGGCGTCCCACGGGGAGAGCGCGGCCTCGGGGTTGGCCTTGATCCACGCCTTCGCGGCGGGGATCAGCTCGTCCTGGGTCGCGACGACCTCGTCGACGATGCCCTTGGCGAGCGCGGCGTCGATGCCGAACTGGGTGCCCTGGAGCAGGACGTCCATCAGCGCGGTCTGCAGGCCGAACTTGCGCACGGTGCGGGTGACGCCGCCACCGCCGGGCAGCAGGCCGAGGCTCGCCTCGGGCAGGCCGACCTTGTAGGAGCCGGCGACGGCGATCCGGCGCTGGGTGGCGAGGGTGATCTCGTAGCCACCGCCGAGCGCGGCGCCGTTGATGGCGGCCACGACCGGCTTGGGGAAGAGCTCGAGGCGGCGCAGCGCGGCCTTGATGCTCTCGCACTGGGCGAAGACGTCGCCCGCGTTCTCCTTGGTGGTCTGCACCATGAGCTTGAGGTCGCCGCCGGCGAAGAAGGTCTTCTTGGCGGAGGCGATGACGACGCCGGTGACGTCGTCCTGCTCGTCGTAGAGGCGCTCGACCGCGGCCGCCATGGAGGCGCGGTAGAGCTCGTTCATGGTGTTGGCGCTCTGGTTGGGGTCGTCGAGGGTCAGGGTGACGATGCCGTCGGCGTCACGCTCGTAGCGCACTGCGGTCTGGGTGTCGGTGCTCAATGTCGTTCCTTGAGTTCGAGAGGTACGAGGGAGGGGCGCTCAGACGCGCTCGACGATGGTGGCGATGCCCATGCCGCCGCCGACGCAGAGCGTGGCGAGGCCGCGGCGCAGGTCGCGCCGCTCGAGCTCGTCGATGAGGGTGCCGAGGATCATCGCGCCGGTCGCGCCGAGCGGGTGACCCATGGCGATCGCGCCGCCGTTGACGTTGGTGATGTCGGGGCCGATGCCCATGTCGCGCATGAACCGCATGGCGACGGCGGCGAACGCCTCGTTGATCTCGAACAGGTCGATGTCGCCGACCTCGAGGCCGGCCTTGGCCAGCGCCTTGCGGGCCGCCGGGGCGGGGCCGGTCAGCATGATGATCGGGTCGGCACCGGAGACCGCGGTCGCGAGGACGCGGGCGCGCGGGGTGAGGCCGAGGTCCTTGCCGACCTGCTCGTTGCCGATCAGGGTGAGCGCGGCGCCGTCGACGATGCCCGACGAGTTGCCGGCGTGGTGGACGTGGTTGATCTTCTCGAGCCAGTGGTACTTCTCGAGCGCCACGTCGTCGAAGCCGGCGTCGGCGCCGAGCTGGGCGAATGACGGCTTGAGGCCGGCCAGGCCCTCGACCGAGGTGCCGGGACGGACGGTCTCGTCACGGTCGAGCACGGTGAGGCCGCTGATGTCCTTGACCGGCACGATGGCGCCGTCGAAGTAGCCGTTGGCCTGCGCCTTGGCGGCGCGGTGGTGGGACTCGGCGGCGTAGGCGTCGACGTCCTCGCGGCTCCAGCCCTCGATCGTGGCGATGAGGTCGGCACCGATGCCCTGCGGCACGAAGCCCGCCTTGAACGCGGTGGCCGGGTCGGAGGCCCAGGCGCCGCCGTCGGAGCCCATCGGGACGCGGCTCATGGACTCGACGCCACCGGCGATGATGAGGTCCTCGAAGCCACCGCGGACCCGGCCGGCGGCCTGGTTGACGGCCTCGAGCCCGGAGGCGCAGAAGCGGTTGAGCTGGACGCCCGCGACGGTGTCGGGGTAGCCGGCCGCGATGGCGGCGGACTTGGCGATGTCGCCGCCCTGGTCGCCGATCGGCGAGACGACGCCGAGGATCACGTCGTCGACGCGGTTCGCGTCGAGACCGGGGTTGCGCTCCTTGACGGCGTCGAGGAGGCCGACCGCGAGGTCGATCGGCTTCACCTCGTGGAGGGAGCCGTTGGCCTTGCCGCGCCCGCGCGGCGTGCGGAGGTGGTCGTACACGAATGCTTCTGCCATGACCGTCCTTGTTCTCTGCGTTTCTCGGCGGTGTCTCTGAGGACGATTGTGACACTATTACTGTCATGGTCAAGAGCGAGGGCCCAGGGGACGGTGTGACCCACGACGCACCGGCGGACACGCTGCTCACCCTGGAGGAGCTCACCGCCCGGGTCGGGCTGTCGGTGCGCACGGTGCGCTTCTACACGTCCCGGGGGCTGGTGCCGCCGCCGATCCGGCGCGGCCGGTCGGGCTACTACTCCGCCGTGCACGTGGCCCGGATCGAGCTGGTCCTCGAGCTGCAGAGCCACGGCTTCACGCTGTCCGCGATCGAGCGCTACGTCGCCGGCATCCCGGACGACGCCTCCCCCGAGGACATCGCCCTGGCGCGCACGATGCTCGCGCCCTGGCAGTCCGACCTCCCGGTCGAGATGGACGCGGCCCAGCTGCAGAAGAAGGCCGGGCGGGCACTGTCGGACGACGACGTCGCCACGCTCCAGGCGCTGGGCGTGATCCGGCTGCGCGGGTCGGCGTACCTCGTGGCGAGCAACCAGCTCGCCATCGGCGTGCGACTGCTGGAGCTGGGCTTCCCGCGCGACGTCGCCGTCGCCGCCGCAAAGGTCTACCAGGAGCACGGCCAGCAGATGGCCGAGGAGCTGTACGCCGTCATCAACGACCAGCTGGCGCCGCTGTACGACAACGACAAGTCCGAGCACTTCCGCGAGATCATGGAGCGGCTCAAGCCGCTGTCGGTCGGCGGGCTCGTGACGGCGTACGAGGCGGCCGTCGCGCGGGCGGCACGGCAGCCGCGGCGGGTGCGCTGATCGCGCGGACTCGGCGTACGAAACTGGTCCTGGGCGCACGGAGTTCCGTGCGCCCAGGGGCAGTTTCACCGCCTAGGCGGTGAAACTGCCGCGCGTGCTCAGCGCCGGCCGCTGAAGCTGGCGGCGCTGTGGCCGCCGCCGGACCCACCGGACCCACCAGCACCACCGGCGCCACGACGACGCCGGTTGCGGTTGCCGCCCTGGCCGCCGCCGCTCGCCTTGGGCGCACCCGAGGTCTTGGCGCCGCCGGAGGTCTTGGCACCGGCGCCGGCCTTGGCCGCGGGCTTGGCGCCCGAGCGGCGGTTGCGGTTGCGACCGCCGCCGCCCCCGTTGCCGCCGCCACTGCCGCCCTTGCCGCCGCCCTGGGGCGTGGCCGGGGTGAGGTCGATGCCGCCGGGCCGCGTGCGCTCGCCGGGGGCGAGGTCCTGGAGCACCGGGTGGTCGGGGCCCTGGACCCGCGTGGTGGTCGGCTTGATGCCGGCCGCGCGGGTGAGGTCGCTGACGTCGCGGCGCTGGTCGCTGGTCATCAGGGTGATGACCGTGCCGGCGGCACCGGCGCGCGCCGTCCGGCCGGAGCGGTGCAGGTAGGCCTTGTGCTCGGCCGGCGGGTCGGCGTGGACGACGAGCGAGACGTCGTCGACGTGGATGCCGCGGGCCGCGATGTCGGTGGCGACGAGGGTGGTGGCCGTTCCGCTGTGGAAGGCGTCCATGTTGCGGGTGCGGGCGCCCTGGCTGAGGTTGCCGTGCAGGTCGACCGCGGGCACGCCGTTCTTGTTGAGCTGGCGGGCGAGCGCCTTGGCGCCGTGCTTGGTGCGGGTGAAGACGACGGTGCGGCCCGGCGCGCTGACCAGGTCGAGCAGCACGGGGAGGCGCTGCTCGCGCTCGACGTGGAGGACGTGGTGGTCCATCTTGGCGACCGGCGACTGCGCCGAGTCGGCCTCATGGACGGCCGGGTTGTCGAGGAAGCGCTTGACGAGCACGTTGATCGCGCCGTCGAGGGTGGCGGAGAAGAGCATCCGCTGGCCACCCTTGGGGGTCTGGTCGAGCAGGCGCCGCACGGCGGGCAGGAAGCCGAGGTCGGCCATGTGGTCGGCCTCGTCGAGCACGGTCACCTGGACGTCGGCCAGGCTGCAGAAGCCCTGCCCGATGAGGTCCTCGAGCCGGCCGGGGCAGGCGATGAGGATGTCGACGCCGTTGCGCAGCGCGTTGACCTGCGGGCCCTGGCCGACGCCACCGAAGACGGTGGTGGTGCTGAGGCCGACGGCCTTGGCCAGCGGCGCGACGGTCGCGGCGATCTGGGAGGCGAGCTCCCGGGTCGGCGCGAGCACGAGCGCGCGGGGCCGCTTGGGGGCGGGACGACGGCGGCCGTCGGCCGCGAGGCGGGCGACGAGCGGCAGCCCGAAGGCATAGGTCTTGCCCGACCCCGTGCGACCGCGGCCGAGAACGTCGCGTCCGGCCAGCGAGTCCGGCAGCGTCGCCGCCTGGATGGGGGTGGGGATGGTGATCTGGTCGGCCGTCAGGACGGCGAGCAGGTCGGTGGGCACGCCGAGCTCGGCGAAGGTGGTGGTCACGTGGTTCTCTCCGGGGACCGCAGCACGGGTCGGCGCGTTCCCCTCATGGGCGTCTCGCCGTGCTGCCCGTCGGCGACGGGCGGTGGAGCGGTGCCTCAGATGAGGGGCGCCACCGCGAGCGGAGCGCCGGGATCCGGGGCAAGACTGGCCGGATCGGTGCATCCAGCCTAGGGGTTCGGAGCCGTGACCCCTCAATCCCGGGCCCTGGTCACGGCGTGATCTGCACCGCAGCGCCGCGCTCGATGAGCCCGTCGACGTCCTTGACGCCCCACGCGGTGAGCGCCTCGCGGGTGTGGACGCCGGCGCCAGCGGCCGGCGGGTGCGACAGCGTCGCCTTCGTGCGGGAGAAGCGCGGCGCCGGCTGCGGCTGGACGATGCCCTCGTGCTCGACGAAGATCTCGCGGCCCTTGATGTGCGGGTGGTGCTGCGCCTCGCTCATCCTCAGGACCGGCGCGACGCAGGCGTCGGTGCCGTCGAAGACCGCGCACCACTCGTCGCGGGTGCGCTGCTTGAACGTCGACGCGATGAGCTCGCGCAGCGCGTCGGTCTGGGCGAGGTCCCAGCGGTCGGGCGCGGTGTCCTTGATGCCGAGCAGCTCGACGAAGAGGTCGTAGAACTGCGGCTCCAGCGCGCCGACCGACATGTGCTCGCCGTCGGCGGTCTCGTAGATGTCGTAGTACGGCGCGCCGCCGTCGAGCAGGTTCGCCGCCCGCTCCTCCTTGAACCCGCCGCCGGCGAGGAAGGCGGACGTCATGGCGTTGAGGTTCGCCGTCCCGTCGACGATCGCGGCGTCCACGACCTGCCCCTGGCCCGACGCCTTGGCCTCGAAGACCGCGGCCAGGATGCCGATCACCAGGTACGTCGACCCGCCGCCGAAGTCGCCGACGAGGTTGGTCGGGAACTGCGGCCTCTCCTTGACCTGACCCAGGCCGTGGAGGGTGCCGGTGATCGCGATGTAGTTCATGTCGTGCCCGGCCGCCTGCGACCACGGCCCGTCCTGCCCCCAGCCGGTCATCCGGCCGTAGACCAGCCGCGGGTTGCGCGCGTGGCACTCCTCGGGACCGAACCCGAGCCGCTCCGCGACCCCCGGCCGCATGCCCTCGACCAGCACGTCGGCCTGCTCGACCAGGTCGAGGACCGTGGCCACCGCCTCAGCGTCCTTGAGGTTGAGCGCGACGCTCGGCCGACCCCGGTTGAGCAGGTCGTGCGAGCCCCCGGTGAGCATCTGGCCCCCCGGGCGCTCGACCCGGATCACGTCGGCCCCCAGGTCGGCCAGGATCATGCACGCGTGCGGGCTGGGCCCGATCCCGGCGATCTCGACGACCTTGAGGCCCTTGAGCGGACCGGTTCCCTGACCCAGCGCGAACGTCATGGGGCGATCATGGCATGAACGTGACAGCGATGGTGTCAGAGTTCACGGCCGTCCCGGCACCCGAGCGACACCCGACCGACCTAGGCTGAGGACATGGCCGGCACCTGCATCTACGACGGCGACTGCGGCTTCTGCACCCAGTCCGCGCAGTGGCTCGAGCGCCACGGCAGCTGCGCGATCGTCCCCTGGCAGGCCCTCGACCTCGCCGCCCTCGGCCTCACCGAGGAGCAGGTCACCTCCGCCGTCCAGTGGCAGGACGCCGACGGCCGGGTCACGGCGAGCGGCGCGGACGCCGTCGCCCAGGCGCTGCTGACCTGCGGCGCTCCCTGGCGCTGGGCCGGGCGGGTGCTGACCTGGCGGGTGGTGCGGCCGTTCGCGGCGGTGGGCTACCGGATCGTCGCGCGCTACCGCTACCGGCTGCCGGGGGCGACCAATGCCTGCCGGATCGGCTGACGCTCTCGTTCGAAGGTGAGCTTGGCACTCAGGCGTACGGGTTGTTCTTCCAGTTGCTCCAGGTGCTGTCATAGCACCTGACCGCGCCGTCGTAGTCACATTCGACGATCTTGAACCGAACCCGCGCGATCTTGTATGCCTCGGTCAGTGCCGCATTCCCTTGGTAGAAGCCGTTCCCACAACCGTTGTCATCCTTGAACGGTGTCTTGTACTGGAGAGCGAAATTCCTGAAGCCAGTCCCTGCTTCTTCCGCCTGCAGCCAGAGATAGGCCCCCAGTCCGTCGCCCGTCCCTGCGGCATTGCAGATGTCGCGAACCTTCACGAAGACGCTCACCTTCTTCGCAGATAAGAAGTAGAGGTCACCCCAGCCACGTGCCTGGCCGCCGGCGTTGCCGTTGGCCGATGCGCCACCCATCGGGGTTCTGACGTCGAAGCTGCACAGGTCCGGGCACGGGTCGGTGGCCGCTGCCAAGCGCGGCGCCGCGCTGCCGTCGGCAGCGGTCACCGGCGGCACCCCTGCGATCAAACCGCCCGAGAGCACGCCCACCAGGACCATCGCGCTGAGTGCCACCACTTCCCCCTTGGCCGAGAACAGGGTCCCGGCACGGTAGCCCGGCACGTACAGACAAGGCAAGGGACAAACTGGGGACTTAGCCCGGATTCACGATCTTGTGCAGCTCGAAGTGCATGGGATCCGTGTAGGCCCAGTCACCGCCCCACGCAAAGCCCCAGTACTTGAAGATCGCGACGACCTCGCGGTTCATGTCACCGACCGTGCCGCGCTGATTTCCGGGCACATTGAGGTCGAGGGCCAGCCCGAAGGAGTGGTTCGAGAGCTGCGTCGACCCGGCGATGAAGCGTGGGTAGTAGCAGCCGGCGTACTGGTCGCGACGGATCTCGTTCTCGAGCCCGCGCCTCACGACCTCCTGGAGGGCGGCCTTGAGCTGCGGCATCATGTACTTGTTGCACGTGACCACACCAAGGATCGGCACAGCCTCCTTGACGATGTGCGAGCGCACCCAGGCCGGGTCAGGCGCGATCCGGCCGCCACCGATGGCGGTGTACCGGAAGACCCCGACCGCGTCCCGGAAAGCGCCGACCGGCACGACGTTCTGGAACGTGTCGAGGTCGAGGCCGCGCTGGGCGACGATGTCGAGGTTGCTGATGGCGTAGGTCTTGACGCCGACGGCCTTCTCGATCTTGGCGCGCACGACCTGCGGCGAGGCGATGCCCGTGTTGATCAGGACGGCGTTGCGCGGCGGCAGGCCCAGGTCGGCACCCCACTTGGCGTTGACCACGGCGTCGACGCCGTCGACGCCGGGGCGGGACCAGGCACCGACGTGGATCCGCTGGTCGTCGACGGTGAGGTAGCCGTCGTCGTCGGTGGGCAGCTCCTTCTTCAACGACTCGAGGACGGCGACCTCGCCGCCCGCGATCCGGTCCCACTGCTGCTGGAAGGCGGCGTTGTCGCTGCCCGTGAAGGGGCGGTAGCCGGCCGGGTCGACCGCGGCGATGTTGAAGAGCCGGTTCTGCATCGTGAACTGGCCGTAGGACAGCTGGGTGAAGGCGGCGACGCCCTTCTCGCCGTTGACCTTGACCCCCGTGATCGCCGCGATCTCGTCCTCGGTCAGCGTGTCCTGCGAGACGACGAGCAGGTCGTCGCCGAACAGCGTGCCGTCGAAGTCGCCCGGCGGGGCGACGGCGTGGCCCGGGTCGGCCGCGTCGTCGGCTGGGGGGTCGGTGGCGGTGGTGGAGGCGGCGGCCTCGCTCGGGTCGGACTCGGGGGTGCCCTTCTCAGGGGTGGCGCAGGCGCCGAGCGCGAGCACGACGGCGGCCGCCGACAGCCCAGCCGTCAGCGCCCTGTGGCGTCGCGCGCACCGCATGGCCCCTTCCCTGCCGCCGGTCCTCCCGGCAGTCCTCCCTGGCCCGAGGGTAGTACGGGTCACCTCAGCGCAGGACGCGTTCTGCGATCCAGGCGATGTCGTCACCGGTCTGCGCGGGGTCGGCCGTGGGCTGCATGACGTGGCTCAGGACGAGGCGGACGACCATGTCGATGCTGGCGTCGAGGCGGTGGTCCGGCAGGGCGACGTCGTACGACGCGACGCGCTCCGTGATGACCTGCTTGGCCCCCTCGAGCAGGTACTCGGAGTGGGTGGTCAGCAGCGGCAGGAGCTCGGTGTCGGCGCCGTGGGTGGCGGAGACGACGGCGTGGAGGAGCGCGTTGTTCTGGGCGTACTTGAGCACCCGGCGGGCCGAGTCGCGGATGGCGCCGATGAGGTCGGTGGGGTTCTCGTCGAACGAGCGGGTCACGCCGGCGAGGAAGCGGTCGAGCTCGCGCATGACCATGGCCTCGGCGAGGTCGGTCTTGGTGCCGATCTCGTTGTAGACCGTCTGCCGGCTCACGCCCACGTCGTCGGCGAGCCGGGCCATGGTGACCTTGGCCCACCCGGAGTCGGTGGTGATCTGCACCGCGGCCTCGATCAGGCGCTCGCGCAGGGGGGAGGTGGCCACCTCACCGAGGGTAGCCACCTGCCCTCCCACGACGAACGGCGCGGGTCGGCCCGCGAGGAGCGACATGGGCGCGGTCAGCCCTCGAGGGTCAGCGCGAGCACGGGGCAGGCCTGGACGGCGGCGTACACGTGGCCGCGCTCGCTCTCGTCCGGGCTGTCGTCGAGGATGACGACCTTGTCCTCGTCCTCGTCCACCTCGAAGTAGTCGTTGGCCATGGCCTCGCACATGCCGAGGCCCTCGCACTTGTCGATGTCGACGGAGATCTTCACGACGTCAGGCTCCGATCTTCTCGGGGTCGAAGGGGATGAAGTCGATCTTCTCGCGAACCCCGCAGTCGGGGCAGCACCAGTCGTCCGGGATGTCGGACCAGGCGGTGCCGGCGGCGAAGCCCTCGTGCTCGTCACCGGCGGCGACGTCGTACACGTAGGAGCAGCCGGGGCACCGGGCGGCGAGGACCTCGCCCACGAACTGCTGCGCGAAGAGGTCGTCGGACTTGACCGCGTGGTCGGCCGGCGGCGGGAACTTGGCGAGGTACTTCGCCTCCTTGCCCGGCTGGATGTTGGCCAGCGTCACGTCGCCGTCGAGGTGCTGGACGACGCGGTGGTCCATCACCCGGCGCCACAGCGGCGGGAACAGGGCGATGGTCAGCATGCCGGCGTAGCCGGTGGGGAGCGCCGGGGACTCCTTGAAGTCGCGCAGCGTCTGGTAGCGCCGGGTCGGGTTCGCGTGGTGGTCGCTGTGGCGCTGCAGGTGGTACAGGAAGATGTTGGTGACGATGTTGTTGCTGTTCCAGCTGTGCATCGGCAGCACCCGCTCGTAGCGCTGCTTCGCGCCGACCTTCTGGCGCTTCATGCCGTAGTGCTCGAGGTAGTTGATGATCTCGAGCAGCGAGAAGCCGAAGACGATCGTGATGAGCGCGTAGGGCGCGATCTGCCAGCCGTAGAGCGCGAACATGGCGCCGTACACGACCACCGACATGAGCCACGCGTTGAGGACGTCGTTGCCGAGGTGGAACGGGTGGGTGTTCTTGCGGCGGTAGCGCTTGGCCTCGACCTCCCAGGCCGACTTGAGCGAGCCGCTGACCGTGCGCGGCCAGAACGCCCAGAAGGACTCACCGAGGCGGCTGGACGCCGGGTCCTCCGGGGTCGCGACGCGGACGTGGTGACCCCGGTTGTGTTCGATGTAGAAGTGGCCGTAGAACGTCGGCGCGAGCGCGATCTTGCTCAGCCAGCGCTCGACGGACTCCTTCTTGTGGCCGAGCTCGTGCGCGGTGTTGATGCCGATGCCCTGGACGCCGGCGATCGAGACCGCGAGGAAGACCTTCTCGTACCAGGCCATGTCGATCGAGCGCACGACGTCGGCGCCGAGGTGGTCGGTGACCCAGCCGGTCGCGCCGACGAGGTCGGTGAACCACAGGACGGGGTTGATGCCGGCGATGAGGGCGAAGCCCGCGAAGAGGATGAGGAACTGGGCGGGCATGTACATGAACACGACCCACCGGTAGTAGCGGTCGTTCTCGAGCTCCTCCATGACGTCGTCCGGCGGGTTCGACGGGTCGAGCCCGAACGCCAGGTCGAGCACCGGGATGATCACGTTGACCAGGAGCGGCCCGGCGAGCAGCAGCCAGACCCAGTCGGTGTAGAGCCAGCCGACCACCGCCATGATGCCCAGCCCGGGCACCATCAGCCCGAGCAGCCACAGGTAGCGCTTCTTGTCCTTCCACTCCTCGGTCGATCCCTCGGGAACCGTCGCACCGATGGTCGGTCCGGTCATCGTCGTGCCCTCCTCGCAGTCGGCATCGCCTGCTGTTTGACAAGACCGTAGGACTTGTAAAGGCGTTTGACAAGAGGGGCGGAGTTGTAAAGTGCTCGCCGTCACATCCCTAGGGTGGCCGTCGTGACCACCACGCTCTGGCAGCCGACCCCGCTCCCGCACAGCGCGCTGCTCGACCAGCCGGTCGAGGTCAACCTCCTCCTCGAGGACGACGCCCCGCTCACCACGCTCGACCTCGACCTGGTCGCGCGCGTGGTCCGCGAGGTCGACACGTACGTCGCCGCGGCGATCGAGCACCTGCACGCGCACCTCGCCGCCGATCCCGCCTTCTACGGACTCACCCCCGGCGCGGCGGCCGACCTGGTCGCCCGTCCCGCCGCCGACCTTCCGCTGGAGCGCGCGCAGGCGAACTTCTACGCCGACGAGTGGCACCTGCGCTTCGCGGAGGGCGACCTCCCGCTCTGCGACCCGTACGGCGTGAGCGTGGTCTTCGCCGGCTCCCGGCCCGTCCGCGTCGAGGACCTCAGCGACGCCGAGGCCGTCGACGACTGAGGCAGGCTCAGCGGTGCGCGAGCTCGCCCGGCCGCCACGGCGAGGCGTCCCGGAAGACCAGCTCGCGCGGGCCCGGGCCCCAGACGACGCGCGGGTCCAGGCCGGCCGCGACGTCGGCGCGCATCCGGCCGCGGGACCGCTCCCAGTGCTCGCCGAGGAAGGCGTCGTGCGCGCGGACGTAGCGGTTCACGTTGCCCGGCATGGGGGTGATCTCGCCGAGCAGCGCGCGGTCACCGGTGTCGTAGAAGTCGAGGCGCACGAAGGGACGGCGCAGCGCGAGCGAGAGCCGGCGGGCGACGTCAACGATCTCCGCGAGGTGGCGGGGGACGGGCAGGTCCGGGTCGATGGGGGCGGTGGTGACGACGGGGCCGAGGTCGGCGCCGTCGGGGCCGAGCACGCGCATCCGGTTGGCGCTGCGGTCGCGGTAGTCCGGCACGGCCAGCAGCAGCACCTGGGCGACCTCGCCGTAGAACGCGAACACCTTGATGTCGAGCAGCAGCTCGCCCTCGGGGCGCAGCCGCTCCTCGGTGAAGTACGGCGGCGCGATCACCGGCGGGTCGAGGCGCAGCTCGGTGGGCCGGGCCAGGGTCCGCCAGCGGCTCAGGGCGGAGGCGATCTCGGCGGCGTCGTCGGTGGCGACCACGCCCAGGGCGGCGGCCCCGTGCGCGGCCTTGAGGAAGGCCGACTCGGGGGCGGCCGCGAGGGCGACCGGGTCGACGTCGTCGAGGGACTCCCAGCGCCCGTGCAGCGCGGGGAAGGCCACGCCGTGCGACTGGGCGAAGGCGTAGGAGACGAGCTTGTTGTCGAACTGGCGCCCCTCCTCGACCCCGCCGGCGGTCCGGACGTGGCGCCACTCGCGCCAGGCGGCGGTCAGCTGGGCCTGGTGGGAGGGGCCGTCGTACCGCGCCCTGAGGTCGGCCAGCTCCGCCTGCAGGCGGCGCGCCCGCGCCCGGGCGCGGCGCAGGCGGGTGCGGAGCTCGGGGGCGGTGAGCTCGGGGGGCCCTTCCGGCGCCGGCGCGCGCCCCACCAGGCCGGAGAGTCGGGAGGAGACTCTCACCGGGTGAATCTAGCGGCCCGGCGGTGGCGCGCGCGGCGGTTCGGGGAGACTGCCGGTCAGGCGGTGACGGACGCCGAGGTGCGCACCGGCAGTCGCTCGTAGCCGCGCAGCACGCGGGTGCCGCGCCGCTCGGAGCGCCCGGCGACGTGCAGGTCCGGGTGCCGCTCGTACAGCGCGCGCAGCGCGACCGCCGTCTCGAGCCGGGCCAGGCTCGCGCCGAGGCAGAAGTGCACGCCGGCGGAGAAGCCGATGTGCTGGTCGGCATTGGCCCGGGTGACGTCGAACGACGCCGGGTCGGTGAAGACGGCCGGGTCGCGGTTGGCGCCGCCGAGGTAGAGCAGGATGCCGTGCCCCGGCTCGAACCGCTTGCCGGCCACCTCGGTCTCGCGCAGCGCGATCCGCAGCGTCAGCTGGACCGGCGACTGGTGGCGCAGCACCTCGTCGACGGCATTGGTCCAGCCGTCCGGGTTCTCCTGCAGCCAGCGCAGCTGCTCGGGGTGCGCGTCGAGCAGCGCCACGGCGTTGCCGATCAGGTTGACGGTGGTTTCGAAGCCGGCGGCCAGGACGAGCAGGCCGACCTGGTGCAGCTCGACCGGCGTCAGCCTGTCGTCGCCCTCGAGGAGCGTGAGCTGGCTGATCAGGTCGTCACCGGGGTCGGCGGCCAGCCGCTCGACGTGCCCGCGGAACCACGTGTGCATCTCGCGCAGCGCGCTCTCGGCGCGCCGGAACTGGCGCCAGGACAGGCCCGGGTCGAGCGTCACCGCGGCCTCGTTGCCGAGCTCGAGGAGGCGTCCGCGGTCCTCCTCGCGGACGCCGAGCAGGTCGGCGATCACGGTCACCGGCAGCTGCGAGGCGTAGCGGTCGATGAGGTCGAAGTCCTCGACGCCGGCCAGGTCGTCGAGCAGGCTCGCGGCGACCTGCTCGACGCGGTCGCCCATCCGGCCGACCTTGCGGGCGGTGAACGCCCGGGCCACCTGCTTGCGGTAGCGGGTGTGCAGCGGCGGGTCGACCGCGAGCATGGACGGCGGGTCGACCGGGCCGAGCGTGTCGGGGTCGAGCACCTTGTGGTGCAGCCACTGCAGCGGTTTGGGCAGCTCGCCCTGACCGCCGGCCGTGCCGAAGGCGTCGCTGCGCAGCACCTCGTTGCAGACCGCGTGGTCGACGCTGGCCGAGATCAGGTCGTTGGCGCTGATCGGGCCCCGTCCCCGCAGCTCCTCGTACGCCGGGAACGGGTCCACCCGCAGCGCGGGGTCCATCACCATCCGGCTGATCAGGTCGCCCTTGCGGGCACCGCGCTGGATGAGCGAGCGCTGCAGACCGTGCGCCAGCGCCCACGCGGTGAACGAGCGCGGCAGGTCGGCGGCGCGAGCGAGATCAGGCGACCGCATGCGTCGTACCCAACTCGTCGTCGGCCGCGTTGTCCAGTGCCTCGCGCAGGGCGCGGAAGCGCGCGGTGAGGTCACGCCGGTTCTGCTCGAGGACGTGCTCGGGCAGGTGCGTGTCGAGCTGGGTGCTCATCGTGAGCCGCCAGCGGTAGCGGAGCGCCGCCACCAGACCGGCGCGGTCGCCGAAGATGAGGGCGAGCTCGTCGTCCCACGGCAGCACCGGGTGCACCGAGGTGCGGAGCTGCTCCTCGACGACGCGCAGCGCCTGCCAGCGGCGGTTGGTCTCGGTCCAGGTCATGGCTCGAACCTACGAGCGCGGTACCCCTGGGGACATCGGACGACGGCAGGCACTGCGTCTCCTACCAGGGGAGGAGACGACCGCCCTTCCGCCGCGGGATGACCGCGCGCGCCGCGCTCCCTAGGCTGGTGGGCATGCTGCGCTGGTTGCGCGCCGGGATCGAGACGAACCTCGAACGGCACCAGATCCTCTACCCGTGGTGGGTGCCGCTCGCGTCCCACCTCGGGCAGGTGGCGTCGCTCCTCGTCGCACTCGCGCTCCGCGACGCGCTCTGGCCGCTCGACCCGCTGCTGGTGTGCGTCCCGCTGGTCCTCGCCTCGCCGCTGGTCCAGTTCACCACCAACCGCTGGCTGCCGTGGTGGATCGACGCCGCGGGCAGCGTGACCGCGGCCGCGCTGCTGCTGTCCCGCCCGGTCGACGGCGCGCTCGACCTCGCGCCCGTCCTGCTGGCCCTCGCCACGGCCGAGATCACCGCGCGCGACGGGCTGCGCGAGGGGCTCGCGGTGGCCGGCGTCGGGCAGGTCGTGCTCATCGGCGCCGCGCTCGGGCCGGGCCTGACCGGCGCCCCGCTCTACACCGCCGAGCTGCTGCTGGGCTTCGTCATCGGCGCCATGCTGCTGTGGCAGATGCGAGCGCTCATCGCCGAGCGGCACGCCCGCGAGCAGGCCTGGGAGCGGGCGACCACGACCGAGCGGGAGCGGATCGCCCGCGAGATCCACGACCTCGTCGCCCACTCGCTCAGCGTCTCGCTGCTCCAGATCACGGGCGCCCGGCACGCGCTGCGCGACGTCCGCGAGGCGAGCGGGCCCGACGAGACCGCCGAGGCGGTCGCCGAGGTCGATGCCGCGCTCGCCGACGCCGAGCAGGTCGGCCGCCGCGCGATGGGCGACATCCGCCGCGCGGTCAGCACGCTGGCCGACGGCACCGCGGAGCGCCGCGCCCTGCCCGGCGCGAGCGACATCGGCGCGCTGGTGCGGCAGCTGGCCGACGCCGGCCTCGCCGTCGAGTACGACGAGCAGGGCGACCCCGGGCGGCTCCCGGCCGCGGCCGGCCTGGGGCTCTACCGGATCGCGCAGGAGTCCCTCGCCAATGTCGTCAAGCACGGCGGCGCCGACGCCCAGGTGCAGGTGCGCCTCGCGGTGACCGGCGCGCGGGCCCGGCTGCTGGTGACGAACCCGCTGCCCGCCGGACGCCCCCGCCCCGACGGGCTCGGCTCCGGTCTGGCCGGCATGCAGGCGCGCGCGGCCCAGCTCGGTGCCCGGCTCGAGGCCGGGCCGGACGGCGGCGCGTGGGTGGTCGACGTACGGCTGGGAGCGCCGGGGCGCTCCCGCGGCGAGCTGCCCTGCGGCCGCACCCTCTGGAAGGCGGAGACCGCGTGAGCCCCACCCCCGTCCGGGTCGTCCTCGTCGACGACCAGGAGCTCGTCCGCTCCGGCCTGCGCCGGATCCTGCGCCGCCGCGACGGCTTCGAGATCGCCGCCGAGTGCGCCGACGGCGGCGAGCTCCCCGGCACCCTCGACCGCCTCGGCGAGGCGGGGGTCGACGTCGTCGTGATGGACCTGCGGATGCGGGTCGTCGACGGCATCACCGCCACCCAGGCCGTCGTCGACGCCGGCGGCCCGCCGGTGCTGGTGCTGACCACCTTCGACGACGACGAGATGCTCTCCGGCGCCCTGCGGGCCGGCGCGGCCGGGTTCCTGCTCAAGGACTCCTCGGCCGACGACCTCATCCGGGCGGTGCGGACCGTCGCCGAGGGCGGCAGCTGGCTCGACCCCGCCGTCACCGGCCGCGTGCTCGACCGCTTCCGCGGCCTGACCGCCGCCGCGCCCAGTGCCGCCGTCGACCCGCTGACCGCGCGCGAGCTCGAGGTGCTGCGCGCGATCGCACTGGGCCGCAGCAACGGCGAGATCGCCGCCGAGCTGGTGATCTCCGAGCTGACCGTGAAGAGCCACGTCGGCCGGATCTTCACCAAGCTGGGCCTGCGGGACCGACCGGCCGCGATCGTCTACGCGTACGACCACGGCCTGGTCGCTCCCGGCCGGGCCTAGCCCGCGTCGTCGAAGCGGGCGACCGCCTCCCAGAAGGCGGTGTCGGGCCTCTCCATGATCCGGTAGTCGAAGAACGACCCGTCGGTGAAGGAGACCCGGGCGACGGTGACCCCGCCCTGGGCCTTCTTGCCGGTGTCGGTGATCGCCGCGACCGACGCCCGCGGCACGCTGGCGACGTGGTCGGGCGGGGTCGACGTCCCGGTCATGCCGAAGTCCCACAGCGACAGGCCGCGGTCGGAGAGCACCAGCACGTGCAGGTCGGCCGCCCGCGGCAGGTCGCGGGCGACGGTGCCGTCGTCGCCGCCGACGTGGCGCGCGCCGGACGCGGCGGTCGAGGCGGCCTCGACCGCCTTGCCGAGCAGCTTGTTGGGACCCGAGGCGACGCCGCCGCCGCGCTCGAAGGCGCTGGCGACGACGCGCGCGTGACCGATCACCCGGTGCCCCGGCTCGACCTTCGCGATCTCCTCCGCGATGTCGATGTCGGGGCCGGCGAAGGCGGCCTTGACCTTGTCGAGGAAGCCACGTCAGGCCCCGGCGCCGGTCCCGTTGCCGGTGCCGTCGAGCTCGCCGGCGATCGCGCCCTCGGCGGCCTTGCCGACCGACTTCTTGATCAGCGACTCGAGGTCGAGACCGGTCGAGGTCTTGAGCATCTGCAGGGTCTGGGTGACGTTGTCGGTGACCTGCTTGGGCAGGGCGCCGGCGCCGTCGGTGGAGAGCACGGTGAGCTGGTCGATCGCGGCGATCGGCGAGGCGACCTCCTTGGCGATCTGCGGCAGCACCTCGATGAGCATCTGCAGGACGGCGGCGTCGTTGTAGTGCGCGAACGCCTCGGCCCGCTTGTCCATCGCCTCGGCCTCGGCCTGGCCGATGGCGAGGGTCGCGGCGGCCTGCGCCTCACCTTCGGCCCGGGTGGCGTCGGCCTCGGCCAGACGCCGGCCCTTCTCGGCCTCACCGCGCTTGAGACCCTCGATCGCCTCGGCCTCGGCGAGCGCGGCACGCCGCGCCTTCTCGGCCTCACCGCTGAGCTTGGTCTCCTCGGCCTTGGCCTGGGCCGCGGCGATGGTGGCGGCCTTGCGGGCGTCGGCGCCCGCGATCTCGGCCGTACGACGTCCCTCGGCCTCCTGCTCGACCCGGTAGCGCTCGGCGTCGGCGGGCTTGCGGACCTGGGTCTCGAGCTGGCGCTCGGTCAGCGCGGCCTGCTGGACGGCGACCTTCTCCTGCTCGGCGAGGATCGCCTGGTCGCGCTCGGCCTGGGCCAGCGGACCGGACGCGGCGGCCTGGGCCGCGGCGGCGTCGGTCTCGGACTTGATCTCGGCCTGCTTGAGCGCGAGCGTGCGCTGAGCGACCGCGATCTCCTGCTCGGCGGCGATCTGCGCCTGCTCGGCGGCCTGGCGGGCGTTGGCCTCGGCGATGGCGGCGGCCTGCTGGATGCGGGCGGCCTCGGGACGGCCGAGGTCGGCGAGGTAGGTGCCGTCGTCGGTGACGTCCTGGATCTGGAAGGCGTCGAGGATCAGGCCCTGGCCGGTCAGCGAGCTCTCGGACTCGTCGGCCACGCGCTGCGCGAAGGCGGCGCGGTCGCGGATGATCTGCTCGACGGTCAGGCCACCGACGATGGAGCGGAGCGCACCGGCGAGCACCTCCTGGGTGAAGGTCTCGATGTCGCCCTGCTGGCTCAGGAAGCGCTGCGCACCGAGCCGGATCTGGTCGGCGTTGCCGCCGACCTTGACGATGGCGACGCCGTCGAGGTTGAGCTTGATGCCCTGGCCGGACACGGCGCCGCGGATCTGCACCGAGATCCGGCGGCTGGAGAGGTCCATCGTGGCGAGCTTCTGCACGAACGGGATGACGAAGACGCCGCCACCCAGCACGACCTTCTGGCCGGAGAGGTCGGTGGTGAGCTCACCGGTCTCGGGGTTGATCACCGCCTTGCCCTTGCGGCCGGTGACGATGAAGGCCTGGTTCGGCCCCGCCACCTTGTAGCGGCTGGTGACGAGCAGCACCAGCAGGATGAGCAGGACCACGATGCCGGCGATGGGCCCGAGGACTTCGGCGTTCATGACGTCGGTCTCCGATTCATTGGGGTGGGGGGTTCAGGGTCGGCGGTCGATCAGGGCTGCCAGACCTCGGTGACGCTCACCGCGGTCGGAGAGAGGACGCCGGTCACGTTGACCTCGGTACCGGCGGCGATGGGCTGGTGGGCGCTGGCGTTGAAGCGCAGGGTGTGGCCGCCGACGACGACGCGCACGACGCCGTACCCGTCGCCGGGGATGTCGGTGATCACCCGCGCGACCTGGCCGACGCTGTCGGTGATCGACACGGTGCCGTCGCTGGGGCCGTCCTTGACCAGCCGGGTCAGCCACCAGGCGAACCAGGCGACGACGACGCCCGCGCCGGTGCCGATCGCCAGCGAGACCGGCAGCGGCAGGCCCGCGCCGTCGGACGCGGCGCCGCCGAAGCCGAAGGCGGAGACGAAGCCGCCGATCGCGGCCGTCGAGATCCAGTCGGCCTCGAGCGCCTGGAAGGCGCCGTCGAAGAGGTCACCGGCGACCAGCGACAGGGCGAGGACGACGAGTCCGGCGATGCCGAGGACGAGGAAGACGGTCAACGAGGGCTCCGTGGGCTCCGAAGGACGAGGGGGGTCCGGGGATCGTATCCGGACAGCACGTCGGCAAACCGCGCGGCCGCTCAGGCCTCCACGAGCCGGGCGAGGCCGTCGAGGATCAGGTCGAGCCCGAAGCCGAACTCGCTCGTGTGGTCGTAGCCCGGCTGCAGCGCGTGGCTCACGATCAGCTCGGTGAGGTGCGGGTAGTCCCCCTCGGGCATCGTCTCCATCATCGCGGCGGCGATGTCGGCGACCTCGGCCTGCGAGTCGAACGGCAGGTTCACCTCGGTGACCACGAAGCCGTAGACGTAGGCGTCGATCACCGAGAAGGCGTGCGCCGCGTCGGCGACCGGAAAGCCACCCGCGCGCAGGCTGCCGAGGACGGCGTCGTGGTGGCGCAGCAGCGTGGGGCCGGGCGCGCTGCGCGACTCGATCAGCCCGACCGCCCACGGGTGTGCGGCCAGCCGGTCCCGGGCCGACGCCGCGCGCCGACGCATCGCCGGGCGCCAGGGCTCGCCGGGTTCGGGCAGGTCGATGCCGGCGAAGACCCACTCGACGAGGGCGTCGAGCAGCGCCTCCTTGCCGGCCACGTGGTGGTAGAGCGACATCGCCTCGACGCCCAGGGCCTTGCCCACGTTGCGCATGCTCACCGCGCCCAGCCCGTCGCGGTCGGCGACCTCGACCGCGGCGACGACGATCCGCTGGGGCGAGAGCGGGGTCCGGGACGGGGAGCGGGGCGGCACCCGCGGCACTTTACACCCGTAAGGCCGCGTGCTACGTTCCCTTACATGCGTAAGGTCGGCATCATCGGAGGCTCCGGCAAGCTCGGCCGCCACCTCATCGGTCACTGCCTCGAGCGCGGGTACGACGTCACGGTGGTGTGCCGCCCCGAGAGCGTCGGCAAGCTGGCCGACCTCGCCGACCGGATCACCGTCGTCCCCGGGCGCACCGACGACCGGGCGGCCGTCGCCCGGGCCCTCGCCGGCTGCGACGGCGTCCTCACCGTGCTCGTGCCGTTCGGCGTGCACGACTACGCCAGCGGCACCGCCCAGGCGGTGCTCGACCACGCCGAGCCGGGCGCCCGGCTCGTCTTCTCCTGCGGCTGGCACATCACCCGCGGCGACGGCGACCGCTACACCCGGCGGTTCCGGGCGATGGTCCGGGTGATGACGGTCGTGGCCCGGGCCGTCCGGTTCGCCGACATCGACGACCAGGTCCGGGCCTGCGACCGGGTCTTCGCCAGCGACACGGCGTGGACCGTCGTCCGGGGCAGCGACCTGGCCGAGGGCCCCTCCGAGGGGCTCCCAGTCTGGGCGCGCCACGTCGGCGACCCGCTGCTCGCGAGCAACCTGACCATGCGCACCGACTACGCGCTCTTCATGGTCGCCGCGCTCACCGACGACACGCTCGTCCACGAGGCGCCCGCGATCGTCGGCCGGGGGACGGCGTCCGCACGGGAGCACGCGGCGACCGACCCGACGTGACGGCCGTCACAAAGTTGCACTTGTCGCCAGAGGAGTGCAAAGATGCACTCATGCCCGAAGTGTGCACCAACCGGCGTGAGGCCAAGCGGCTCCTGACCGCGCTCCGCCTCCAGCAGTGCGGGCTGCAGCTGACTGTCGACAAGGGCTTCGACGGCTGGACCATCGACGACCTCGCCGTCGCGGCCGACGTGTCCCGCCGCACGGTGTTCAACTACTTCGACGGCAAGGCCGACGTCGTCCTGGGCCCGGGCATCGAGGTCGATCCCGAGCACGTCGACGCCTTCGTGGCCGGCGGACCGAGCGGCCGGCTCTTCGACGACCTCATCCTGCTCGCCCACGAGGCGATCAAGGACCGCACCGGCGACGACCAGCTCATCACCTTGATGCGCGAGGCCATCGTCAAGGACAGCCGCCTCCTCGTCCTCGTCCACAACCGGCTCGAGGAGGCCGCCACCGGCCTGGTCGAGTGCGTCCGGCAGCGCGAGGGCGACGACTTCCCGGCCCAGCAGGCCCGCCTGCTGCTCAAGCTGCTGCTCACCTTCTTCGACCACGCCCTCGACCGCACCTCGGCCGACCCGGGCCACACCTTCACCGAGCACTTCGACGCGACGATCGCCGACGCCCGAACCGCTCTCGCCTGATCACTCGATCATCTGACGCAGCACCCGCTCGACCGCACCACCTTCCCCCGCCCCCACCCCTGCCTGGAGACCCCGGCGCAGGAGACACCCAGGAGACCTCACATGGCCCGCCTGCTCTACCGGATCGGATCGACCGCCTATCGGCGGTGGCCGTTCTTCATCGCCGGATGGCTGCTTCTCGCGGTCATCGTCGGCAGTCTCGCCGCCGCCTTCTCGAAGCCGATGTCCGACGAGTTCACCATCCCCGGCATCCCGTCGGAGAAGGCCGCGGACATCCAGAAGGAGCTCTTCCCCCAGTCCGGGGACGCCTTCGACGACGCGACGGTCACCATCGTCGTCGCCGCGCCGAAGGGGCACACCCTCGACGAGCCCGCCTACCAGTCGGCGATCGACGGCCTGATCAAGGCCGTCCCGTCGCTGCCGCAGGCCGGTGACGAGAACCCGGGCCTGGTCCCGCCGGCCCCGGCGCCCGAGGGTGCCCCGGCCGCGTTCTCCACGCTCTCCGAGGACGGCACGGTCGGCACGCTCTCCTTCGAGTGGGACGTCGACTCCCCCGCCGACCTGAAGGTCGCGACCGTCGAGGACCTCGAGAAGCTCCTCGACAAGACCACCGACGAGACCGGCCTCGTCGCCGAGGCCAACGGTCCCGGCATGGCGGTCATGACCCCGCCCGGCGGCACCGCCGAGCTGTTCGGCCTGCTCATCGCACTCGTCGTGCTGGTGCTCACCTTCGGCTCCCTCATCGCCGCCGGCATGCCGCTGATCAACGCGATCTTCGGCGTCGGGCTCGGCATGACCGGCATCACCGCGATGACCGCGCTGATGAACATAGGCTCCAGCACGCCGATGCTGGCCACGATGATCGGCCTCGCGGTCGGCATCGACTACACCCTCTTCATCCTCGCCCGCTACCGGACCGAGCTGCACCACACCAAGGACCGCGCGCACGCGGCCGGCATCGCCGTCGGCACGGCGGGCTCCGCCGTGGTGTTCGCCGGCCTCACGGTCCTCATCGCGCTCTCCGCGCTGGCCGTCGTCCGGATCCCGTTCCTGACGGCGATGGGCCTCGCGGCCGCCGCCACCGTGTTCATCGCGGTGCTCGTGGCGCTGACCCTCCTGCCCGCACTGCTCGGCCTGACCAAGTCCTGGGCGTTCCGCGGCCAGGTCCGCAAGTACAACCCGAAGCGGGACGAGCACGGCCGGATCCACAACAACGGCGTGCGCTGGGCGAAGCTGATCGCCCGGGCGCCCGTCGCCTGGGTGCTCGGTGTCGTCATCCTGCTCGGTGCGCTCGCCGCGCCGATCAGCCAGATGTACCTCGCGTTCCCGACCGACAGCACCGCCGCTCCGGACACCACGCAGCGCAAGGCGTCCGACCTGATCACCGACGCGTTCGGCCCCGGTCGCGAGGGGCCGCTGCTGCTCGTCGTCGACGGCCGCAAGATCGCCGACGACGCCCAGCGCCAGAAGGCGTTCGACGACGTCACCGCGTGGGCCGCCGGCCAGGACGACGTCAAGAGCGCCGACCTCGTCATCACCAACGCCCCCACCGGCGACGACGGCCAGCCGACCGGCACAGGCACGGGCGCGATGATCCAGGTGACCCCGTCCTCCGGGCCGGACGAGCCCGAGACGCTCGACCTGCTCGACGCGCTGCGCGACGGCCAGAGCGGCATCGAGCGCTCGACCGGCACCGTCGTCGGCGTGACCGGCCTGACCGCGATCACCACCGACGTCTCGGACCGCCTCAACGGCGCACTGCCGATCTACCTGGCTGTCGTCATCGGCCTGGCGTTCATCCTGCTGGTGCTGGTGTTCCGCTCGATCCTGGTCCCGCTCACCGCCACCCTGGGCTTCCTGCTCTCGGTGCTGGCGACGCTCGGCGCGACGGTCGCGATCTTCCAGGAGGGCGCGCTCGGCCTCTTCGAGGGCCAGCCGATCGTGAGCTTCATGCCGATCTTCCTGATCGGCGTGGTGTTCGGCCTGGCGATGGACTACCAGGTGTTCCTGGTGACCCGGATGCGCGAGGCGCACGTCCACGGGCTGCCCATGCACGAGGCCGTCGTCGACGGCTTCCGCAACAGCGCCCGCGTCGTCACCGCCGCCGCCTCGATCATGATCGCCGTCTTCTCCGGCTTCATCCTCGAGGACGACGCCGTGGTCAAGTCGATGGGCTTCGCACTCGCCGCCTCGATCATCTTCGACGCCTTCATCGTCCGGATGATCCTGATCCCGGCCGTGCTCTACCTCCTCGGCGACAAGGCCTGGTGGCTGCCGGCCTGGCTCGACCGGATCCTGCCGAACGTCGACGTCGAGGGCGAGTCGCTCGAGCGCGACTCGGCGCCGGTGCACGTCGAGACCGAGCGCGAGCTGGCCGGGGTCTGACCCGACCCGCACGTACGACGGGGCCGTCCCAGCGCAGGCTGGGGCGGCCCCGTCGTCGTGCTCCCGGGGTCAGGCCAGGGCCTGCTCGATGTCGCCGGAGATCTTGGCCGGCTCGGTGGTCGGCGCGTAGCGGTCGAGGACGGTGCCGTCGCGGCCGATCAGGAACTTCGTGAAGTTCCACTTGATGGCGCCGCCGATCAGGCCGCCCTTCTGGTCCTTCAGCCAGCGGTAGAGCGGGTGCGCGCCCTTGCCGTTGACCTCGACCTTGGCGAACATCGGGAAGCTCACGCCGTAGTTGCGCTCGCAGAAGGCGGCGATCTCGTCGTCGGTCCCGGGCTCCTGGTGCGCGAACTGGTCGCACGGGAAGCCGAGCACGGTGAAGCCGCGCTCGCCGTAGGTGTCGTGGAGCTCCTGGAGGCCCTGGTACTGGGGGGTGAAGCCGCACTTGGAGGCGGTGTTGACGACCAGGACCACCGAACCGTCGTACGACGACAGGTCGATCTCCTGGCCGTCGATCCCGGTCGCGGCGAAGTCGTGGAGGTTGGTCACCCGGCCAGTGTGGCAGGTTCGTCGCGATCGTCGTCGCGTCCGCGGCGCCGGTGCGCCCACAGGAGCAGGCCGAGCGCGAGCACGATGGCGTCGACGACCCCGATGACGACGTACCCGAGCGAGCTGCCCGTCGCGCCGGCGACCTGCTGGGTGCCGGGCTTGCCCGGAAGCACCCGGACGGCGAGCTCCTGGGTCCGCTCCGCGTGGTCGTAGATGGCGCGATCGACGTCGGCGGGCCAGGTCTGACCGGTGGGGTCGACGGACTCCGGCAGCCGGAACCGGACGACGTACACGGGGTCGGCGCTGTCGGCCCGGAGCACGTCGGCGTCGGTCACCTCGGCGGTGACGTCGCGACCGTCCCGGTCGAGCTGGCGGTGCTGCCACGCCTGGTGCAGCAGCGGCAGGTTGACCACCACCGCGAGGAGCAGCAGGACCGCGACGGACCCGCGCCCGCCCCGCACGTCAGGCGACCGTGGGGCCCGACGGCGCCAGGCCGGGCCAGGTCACGCCCCACCGCTCGTAGGCGGTCTCGTCGAGGGGGCGGCGGTGCCGCTCGCGGTGGTCGCGCTCGGCGTCGCGCTCGGAGACCTCGGCCGGGTTGCCGCGCACGCCGACGGCGATGCCGGCGAGGAGCCGCGCGGTGTCGGGGATCCCGAGTGCCGCGGCGGCGCCGTCGTGGTCGAAGCCGCCGAACTGGTGGGCGTGCAGGCCCATCGCCTGGGCCTGCAGCGTGAGGTGCGCGGACGCCTGGCCGACGTCGTGCGCCGGGATCAGGACGTCGCTCAGCTCGACGCCGTCCTGGCCGAGCTCGACCACGGACAGGAAGACCACCGACGCCCGCGGCACCCAGCCGGAGTTGCCCCGGCTGAGGTGCGGCACGAGCGCCTGGTGCTGGGCGCTGCCCCGCGGCGCGACGACGTAGCGCCACGGCTGGCGGTTGCCCGAGCTCGGCGCCCACTGGGCCGCCTCGAGCAGCCGGGTGATGTCGGTGTCGGTCAGCACGTGCGCGGCGTCGAAGACGCTCGGGCTCCAGCGCGACCGGAGAGGCTCGGCGATCTCGACCGGGTTCATGGGTCGAGTATCTACGGCGGCGCGCGCCGGCGCGCGGGCCGTCCGGTGCTCCGGTCGATCAGCTCGCCGGCTGGTCCTCCCAGCGCACCGTCCCGCGCAGCCGGACCGCGCACACCGCCGACTGCAGCGGCAGGTCGAGGGTGATCTCGCCGTCGCCGACCTCGACCCAGGCGGCACCCGCGGCGCCGGACAGGTCGGGGTACCAGGTGCAGTCGTCGGCCTCGGCGTCGCGCGCGAGGTAGGTGTCGAGCACCTCCCACCAGCCGATCTCACCGGCCTCGCCGCGGCGCATCAGGTCGACCAGGTCGTAGCGGCCCGGGCCCGTGTAGGCCGGCACCGCCAGCGACAGCTCGGTGAGGGTGGTGGTGCCGAAGCCGACCGGCTCGGCGGACTCGACGCGCACGACCAGCCAGTCGAGCGGGGGCGGTCCGTCGTCGTACGGCTCGCCGCCGTCGCGCTCCTCGACGCTGACGGGCAGTGCGAGGTCGAGCTCGCCCTGCTCGCCGCCGGAGATGCTCAGCCGGACCAGACCGGTGGCCTGCATGGCGAGGCGCTCGCGCCGCTCGGTGGCGGCGGCCGCGTCAGCGGCCTCGGCCCGGGCGGCGACGTTCTCGGGGCGCGCCGCCGTCACCCGGCGGGACCACTCCTCGGGCAGCGCGTGCTCGAGGAACGAGGTCACCGCCTCGGTCTGCGAGGCCCGCTCGACGTCCTCGAGGTCACCCCGGGCCTGCTCGCGCCGCTGGTTGTCGGTGGTGAGCAGCTCGGTCTTCTTCGCCTCGGCCCAGTCCTTGCCGAGCTTCGCGATGTCCTTCCAGCCCATCGCGGCACCCTAGGCGCTCACTTGCCGCGGTGCGGCGGATTCACCGGGAATTTGCTCAGCTCGCCGGAAAGAGTGGCGCCATCGAGCAGCAGACCCCGAGATTCTGCTCGCACTCCTCCAGGCCGGCCATGGCCAGGTACGCGCTGCCGAACGGGCCGAGGTACGTCGTCGCGCCCGTCGTCACGTCGGTGCAGACCAGGATGTGCGGCTCGTCGAGGAGCTCCACCTCGATCCGGGCCAGCTGGTCGAAGAGCCAGCCCGGGGTCACGGGACGGCGGGGGAGGTCGGCTCGAGGACGATCGAGGCGGTGTCGTTGCCGGGCACCGGGTCGGTGACCCCCGGCGCCTGGGTGACCGTGGCGGTCACCGGCAGGGGGGTCGTGACCAGGATGCCGAGGACCAGGGAGCCCGCGGCCGTCTCGCCGCCGGTCCACCGGCACTCGACCGTGGTCTCGCTGAGCCCGGTGAGCGCCCCGTGGCACTGCCAGCCGTCGCTCATCAGCACCGGGAAGAGCACGATCTGGCCGAGCACGACGGTGACCGTGGCCTCGGGCCGCAGGTTCGACACCGGCAGCGTCAGCTCGACGTGGCTGTCGCCGAGCGTGCCGGACGGGACCGCGCTCGGCGTCCCCAGGGCGATGTCGTCGGAGAACGCGGGCTCGGTCGGCGTCGGGGTCGGCGTGGGGGTCGGCGTGGGCGTCGGCGTGGGCGTCGGCGTGGGGGTCGGCGTCGGCTGCTCCCGGGTCGCACTGGGATCCCGGCTCGGCTTCGACGTCGGGACGGGCGCGGGCGGCAGCGGGCTCGCCGCCGAGCTGGACGGCGTCGCGGCCTCGGACGGCGGCGGCACGGGCGCCGGCGGCGGCGGTGGCACGAGCGGCGGGGTCCGCATCGGCGTCGTCGCGCTCGCGTCGCTGGGCGCCGCGCTCGACGACGTGCTCGGCCGGGCGCCGGCGGCGGGCGCGTCGTCGGAGCTGCCGACCAGCACCGGGACGACGATCGCGGCGCCCACGACCCCGGCCGCGACGGTCGCCGCGGCCGTGGTGAGCAGCCCGTTCTTGCCGAGCCCGGCCAGCTTGCCCAGCCCGGCCACGACCCCGGTGGTGGCGCCGGTGGTGGCCCCCGTGGCCGCCGTGGCGCCGGTGATCCCGGCCCAGAGCCCGGACAGACCCGGCAGCCCCAGCACCCCGGTGCCGAGCACGGCCGGCACCAGGAGCGCGCCGAGGCGGTTGTTGACGTCGCTGAGGTCGGCCAGCGCGGTGGTGCAGGACAGGCAGCCGTCGAGGTGCGCCTCGAGACCGGGCCGCTTGCGCTTGTCGACCGCGCCGCGCGCGTAGCCGGGCAGCAGCGGCTGCCAGGTCGCGCAGTCGGGCGTGGCGCTCGCGCCGGCGCCGTTGAGGTGCGCCGAGAGGTAGGCCTGGCGCAGTCCCTCCCGGGCCCGGAAGGCGAGCGCGGCGACCGCATTGGGCTTGATGCCGAGGTAGAGGGCGACCTCGCTCTGCGGGAGTCCCTCGACGGCGGTGTACCAGAGCACCGCCTGCCAGCGCTCCGGGAGGCTGCGGAAGGCCTCGCCCACGGCGTGGTTGTCGAAGCGGCCGTCGGGGTCGTCGGTGAGCGTGAGCGCGTCGTTCGGCGGGAGGGTCTCGTAGTCCTCGACCAGGTCGTAGCGGCGCTCGGTGCGGACGGTGTTGCTCCAGACGCTGCGGATCGCGGTCAGCAGGTAGGAGCGGAACGAGATGGTGGGACCCAGGTCGCGCTGCAGCGCGTCGTAGACCTTGGTGAAGGCCTCGGCGACGAGGTCGTCGGCATGGCTCGGCCCCGCGAGACGGCCCGCGAAGGCGGTCGCGGAGGCGCGGTGCCGGCGGAACAGCAGGGCGTAGGCGTCGGGGTCACCGGCGCGGACACGACTCAGCAGGACGGGGTCGCCGTCCTGGACCGGGTCGACCAGATGAGCGGTCATGCCGATGCAACGTCTGAGGACGGCGCCAGATATCCCGACTGGTCCCAAAGGACTAGCAGGAATGGGCGGACGGACCAGGGGGACACAGGACTTCCTTCTCATCAGGGGGAGCAGCACACAGTGCTGCCAACCTCTGGACACCACAGCAGGCACTTCCTTACGGGCCTCCACGTGACTTTCTGCACACCGGCTGACCGGACCCGGTCGGCCACTCGCATAAGCAGCCCCGCCCAGCGGTGTCCGAGAGATGTCGGGCGCCTGGAGGGAGGGCGCCCGACATCTCCTTTCCCGACCACCGCGGAGGGCCTGCCCGTGCATGACGTGTCGCCGGCCGCCCGCGCGCTCACGGACGCGCTCCTCCGGGGGACCGGGCAGAGCGGCGCCGCCACCGCGTTCGGCAAGGCGTGCGCCACCGCCGGCGACGGGCTCGGCGCCTGCCTGGACGCCCTCGACGACGTCTGCCGGGCGGTCGACGGCGGCGCCGCCCCGCCGGCGCTCGTGCGGCACGCCGCGCTGGGCTGGGGCGCGGCCCTCGAGCGGCTGTTCCCGACCCTCGCCTGCGCCGACCCGGTCACCGGGCTGGGGAGCGTCCCGCACCTGCGGTCCGAGGTCGCCGGCCTCTACCGCGCCGCCGGCGACGGGCTGCTGGCCGATCCCGACGTCGCGCACAGCCACGTCCTCCTCGTCCTCGAGCTGCCCGCCGTGCGCGGGGACGTCGACGACGCCTTCGGCGGGCTCGAGGGAGCGCTGCGCCGGGCCGCGGCGGCCGAGGCGCTGCGCACGGCGCTGCCCGACTGCGCCCCGCCGGCCGAGGTGCACCCGCGCCGGCTCGTCGCCCTGGGCCGGCGGACCGACGAGCTGAGCCAGCACCTCGCCGCGGCCGCGGCCGAGGTGGACCGGCGGCTCGCCCTCTCCCCCAGCGGCGGGCGCTGCCGGACCTGGACCGAGGCGCTGCCCGCCGACGCGGACGCCGCGCGGCTCCTCCTCGACGAGCTGGCCCGCTAGGAGCTCAGAACCGCAGCCACTCCAGCACCGCGCGCACCCGGCGGTGGTCGTCGGTGTCGGCTGGCAGGTCGAGCTTCGCGAAGATGCTGTTGATGTGCTTGGCCACGGCCTTCTCGGTGACCACGAGCGCCTGTGCGATGCCGGCGTTGGCGCGGCCCTCGGCCATCAGCGCGAGCACCTCGCGCTCGCGCTCGGTGAGCCGGTCGACCGGGGTGTCCTTGCGCCGCTCCAGGACCGCCGCGACGACCGACGGGTCGAGCACCGTGCCGCCGTCGGCCACCCGGTGCAGCGCCTCGACGAACTCCCCGACGTCGGAGACCCGGTCCTTGAGGAGGTAGCCGACCGCGCCCTCGCCCGAGGCCAGCAGCTCGCGGGCGTAGAGCTGCTCGACGTACTGCGAGAGCACGAGCACCGGGAAGCCGGGACGCCGGCCGCGCACGTCGATCGCCGCGCGCAGCCCCTCGTCGGTGAACGTCGGCGGCATCCGCACGTCGACCACGGCGGCCTCGGCGGCGGGGTCGGCGAGCGCCTGCTCGAGGTCGGCGAGGTTGTCGACCGCCGCCACGACCTCGAAGCCCTTCGCCTCGAGGAGCTGGGTCAGGCCCGCCCTCAGGAGGGCATGGTCTTCGGCGAGGACGATGCGCACGGAACCTCCCAGCTCACGACGGTCGGGCCACCCGCCGGACTGGAGACCGTGAGGGTGCCGTCGAAGGCTGCCAGACGGGCGGCGATCCCCGGAAGCCCGGACCCCCGGCGCGGGTCGGCGCCCCCGCGCCCGTCGTCGCCGACCTCGCCGCGCAGCACGCCGTCGGCATGGGTCAGGCTGACCCAGGACTGGTCGGCGGCGGAGTGCTTCGCGGTGTTGGCCAGGCACTCGGCGACGGTGAAGTAGACGGCCGACTCGACCGGCGCCGGCAGCCGGTCCGGCACGTCGAGCGCGAGCTCGACCGGCACCGCCATGTCGATCGCCAGGGCGGCCACAGCCCCGGCCAGGCCGCGGTCGGCCAGCACCGGCGGGTGGATGCCGCGGACGACGTCGCGCAGCTCGCCGAGCGCGGTGGACGACGTCCCGCGGGCGTCGTTGAGGAGCCGGCGTGCGGCCTCCGGGTCGGTGTCGAAGAGGTCGTCGGCCAGGCCCAGGCTGAGCGACACGGCCGCCAGCCGGGCCTGCGGGCCGTCGTGGAGGTCGCGCTCGATCCGGCGCAGCTCGGCGGCGGAGTGGTCGACGACGACCGCACGGGAACGGGTCAGCGCCTCGACCCGCTGCTCCAGGCGCTCGGTGCGCCCGACCGTGAGCAGCGCCCGGTCGACCGAGGCCCGGGCGCGCATCAGCGGGCCGACGCCGTACCACCAGATCGGGAGGGTGACCACGCCGAGGAAGAGGACGAGCGAGAGCAGCGAGACCACGAAGCCGAAGGTCATCGCCCACAGCATCCAGAGCAGGTCGCGCCAGGTCATCGGGTCGGCCGCCTGGGTGCGCAGGTTGGCGAGCAGGCCACCCGGCAGCGGCGCGTACGGCGCCGTGGTCGGCGCGCCGAGGATCCGGCCCGACATCCAGCGGTGCGCCTGCACCAGCGCGCGCATCAGCGGGACGAAGAGCAGCAGCAGGGCGATGCCCACCCACACCGCGACCAGCACGGCGCTCACCACCACCAGCACGAAGGTCACCACGACGGGGACGAAGAGGAGGACGTGCAGCGCGGCGTACCCCGTGGTCTCGAGACGCCCGGCACGGGCGTCGACGTCGGGCTCGGGGAAGCGGTTGCTCACCCCCCGATTCTCCCCGGCCCGCGCTGCGCGCGCAGTGGTGCAGGCACCACTCCGGCTCGGGTCGCTCCACCCCTGACCGGGGGCGCTCGCGGCGACAGCCTTGAGGGCACGTCCTCCACCCCCCCGTAGGAGCTTCCATGTCACGCATTCCCCTGAGCGGTCTGCCTTCCCGGGCCGCCCGCTGGAGCGCCACCCATCCGTGGCGGGCGATCGGCGCCTGGCTGGCGTTCGTCGTCATCGCGGTCGGCCTGTCGGCGACCGTCCCCACCAACGAGGTCGCCGACGCCGACTACCGGATCGGCGAGTCCGGCCGCGCGGCCGCGCTGATGGAGCAGGCCGACCTCGATGCGCCGCCCACCGAGAACGTCCTCATCGGTGCCCGCAGCGGTGGGCTCGACGCCGCCGAGGCGCGCGCCGCCGCGAGCGAGGTGGCCGACCGGATGGCGGGCCTCGACGGCGTCGCCGGGGTCGGGGACGTCGTCCCGAGCGCGGACGGGACGGCACTGCTCGTGCCGGTCGCGCTCACCGCCGACGACATCGACGCCGCCCCGCTGCTCGACGCGACCGCCGCCGTGCAGAAGGCGCACCCCGACCTGCGGGTCGAGCAGGCCGGCGACGTCACCATCGGCGACGCGATCGACGACCGCGTGGGCGAGGACCTGGCCTCGGCGGAGCTCGTCAGCCTGCCGATCACGCTCGTGCTGATGCTGCTCGCCTTCGGCGCCCTCATCGCCGCCGGGCTGCCCGTGCTGCTCGCCGCGACCAGTGTCGCCGCGACCATCGGGATCACCGGGCCGATCTCGTACCTCGTGCCGGCCGAGCCGACCGTGTACTCGATGATCGTGCTCATCGGCATGGCCGTGGGCGTGGACTACTCGCTCTTCTACCTCAAGCGCGAGCGCCAGGAGCGCGCCGCCGGACGCTCGACGCTCGACGCCGTCTCGATCGCCGCGGAGACCTCGGGCCACGCGATCCTCGTCTCCGGTGGTGCCGTGATCGCCTCGCTCGCGGCCCTCTTCGTGCTCACCGACGTCACCTTCAACTCGCTGGCCACCGGCGCGATCCTGGTCGTGGCGGTCGCCGTCCTCGGCTCGATCACCGTGCTGCCGGCGCTGCTCGTCAAGCTCGGCCGCTGGGTCGACCGGCCGCGGGTCCCGCTGCTGTGGCGGCTCACCCGCCGCGTGCGCACCGGCACCATCAGCGGCCGGCTGCTGGGGCCCGTCGTCCGGCACCCGGTGGTGGCGCTCGTGGTGTCCGGGCTCGCCCTCGCCGCGCTCGCCGTCCCGGCGCTGACGATGAAGACCCACCAGGCCAGCGCCGAGACGCTGCCGCGCGACATCCCGGTCGTGCAGACCCTGCGGACGATCACCACGGCCTTCCCCGCGGAGGGCACGTCGGCGCAGGTCGTCGTCAGCGGTGCCGACGCGGCGGCCGTGACCCCGCGGCTGCGGACCCTGGGCGGCGAGGTGCGGACCTCGACCGACGGGCGGACGTCGGTGCTCACCGTGCCCCTGCCCTACGAGGAGTCCGACGACCGCGCGGCGCGGGCGATCGAGCGGCTGCGCGACCACGACGTGCCGGACGCGCTCGCCCCGCTCGGGCCGGGCGTCTCGTGGGCGGTCGGCGGCGACGCGGCGGCGTCCCTCGACCACGCCACCAAGCAGGGCGACCGGATGCCGATCCTGCTGGGGATCGTGCTGCTGCTGACCCTGGTGATGATGGTGCTGGCGTTCCGCAGCGTGCTGCTCGGCCTGGTCTCGACGGTGCTCAACCTGACCTCGGTCGGCGTCGCCTTCGGCCTGCTGTCGCTCGTCTTCCAGCACGGCGTCGGGGCCGGGCTGCTCGACTTCACCAGTCCCGGCTTCGTCATCGACTGGATCCCGGTGTTCGTCCTCGTCGTCCTGGTCGGGCTGTCGATGGACTACCACGTCTTCGTGCTCAGCCGGATCCGCGAGCTGGTCGACGGCGGGATGCCGGCCCGCACAGCCGTGCACCGCGGGATCGCCGACACCGCGGGCGTGATCACCAGCGCCGCGGCGGTGATGGTGTCGGTCTTCGCGATCTTCGCGACGCTCTCGATGATGGAGATGAAGATGATGGGCGTCGGCCTGGCCGCCGCGATCCTCATCGACGCCACCGTCATCCGGCTGGTCGTGCTGCCGGCGGTGCTCGTGCTGCTGGGCGAGCGGGCCTGGCCGCGGCGCGGTCGTCCGGTCCCCGGCGAGGTGACCGCGACCGGGCCGACCACCTGGACCTCGGCCGACGGCGAGCTGCTGCCCGTCAGCCGGTGACCGGCAGGTCGCCCGGCACCGGGGTCGGGCTCGGAGCGGGGTTGCCGTCACCGGGCCCGCGTCCCACGATCACCTCGCCGCAGGTGGCCGAGGCGACCACGACCTCCTGCTGACCGAAGAGGTTCACGACCAGCGCGTCGACGGTGAAGGTGCCGTCGGCGCGCTGCGTCTGCCGGTTGACGGTCACCTTGACCACGCCCGGGATCTCGGCGGACGAGCCGGCCTCGCTGGTGTCGACCTCCATCGGCAGGCCCAGGGCCCGCAGGTTGACGATCTCGATCGCGCCCCGCCGGCCGGTGCAGGAGGCCTCGACCGCGTCGGCCGAGACGAGCGAGCCGCCGTCGAGCACGTCGCACAGGCCGGTCAGGTCGCCGGGGACCAGGGCGGAGAAGTCGAGCGCGGTGATCGCGCCGAGGTCGATCGGGGAGTCGGCGGTGCCCTCGTTGAGCGCGTCCTGCAGCGGGTCGATGACGAAATTGCCGACGTCGTCGGTGACGTCGTCGAAGTCGACCTGGCCCAGCTGGTCGCACACCGGCTGGAGCTGCTCGGCCAGGTCGTCGGGCAGCTGGGACAGCACCCCGCGGCCCACCGCGAGGTCGACCACCCCCGAGGACGCCCGGCCGTTCTGGGCGCTCACCGCGAACGCGGACGCCGACAGCAGCGGGTTGTCGGGCACCTCGGCGAGCGCGTCGGTGACCGGCTCGCCGTCGTACGAGACGACGGAGGGGACCGCGTCGATGGGGATCAGCCCCGTCGCGGCCAGCCCGTAGGCCGACGACGGCGCGCCCGCCGCGTAGCTCGGATCGCCCCCGCCGGCCAGCGTCAGCGAGCCCACCCCGACCAGGACCAGGGCGCCGATCGCACCCGCACGACTCTTGCTCATCTCGATCTCCCTCGTGGTCGCGCGAGTCGAAGACCCGCGCCTCTGGGGTGAGCAACGACACATCCCGGGCCCGGGCGCGGGAGAGCGCCGAGACGTGCGCAAAATGCCGATTTCTCCGGCCGACCCCGGCGCACCAGGCTGGTTCAATGTGCCGGGTGCTGCACTCCTTCCACCTCGCCGAGCTGCCCCCGACCGTGACCGCGCGGACCCTGGTGCGCCCGCCGTCCGCCGTCCCGGGGCTGCGGCACGCGGAGTGCCTCGCGATGATGCGGCTCGGCGCCCCGACCGTCTCCCTGGAGCGCTTCCAGGTGCGCCGCCTCGCCGTCTTCGCCACCTGGGACGACGCCGACGCGCTCGACCGCTACCTCGACCGCGACCCCCTCGGCCGCCGCCTGGCCGGCGGCTGGCACGTGCGCCTGCAGTACCTGCGCCGCTTCGGCGCCGTCGCCGCCCTCGGGCCCCTCCCCCAGCGCGCCGGCGACTGGGACCCCGACGAGCCCGCCGTCGCCGTCACCCTCGCCCGCCTCCGGCTCCCCGAGCTCCCCCGCTTCCTCCGCCTCGGCAAGCCCGTCGAGCGCCTCGTCGCCGGCCACCCAGCCGCGGTCTTCGCCACCGCTGCCGTACGACCACCGCGCACGTTCTCGACGTTCTCGATCTGGCGCAGCGTCCGCGAGATGACCTCGATGGTCCACGGCCGCGACCCGTCCGTCGCCGAGGCCCCGACCCATGCGGTGGCGATGGCGGAGCAGCGGCGGCGGGAGTTCCACCACGAGTCGGCGTTCCTGCGGTTCCGGCCGTTGTCAGAGCACGGACTCTGGCAGGGGCGCACGCTGCTGCCCTGAGGGCTGCCCCTCCCCCGCCGGCCGGACGACGACCGACAGCACCGCCGCGACCGCGCACAGCGCCGCCCCCGCCCACCAGGCATAGGTGTAGCTGCCGAGGTGGTCCCGGATCACGCCCGCCCCCAGCGCCGCGACCGCCGCACCGAGCTGGTGCGCCGCGAAGACCCAGCCGAACACGATGGTCCCGCGCTCGCCGAAGATCTCCCGGCACAGCGTGGCCGTCGGCGGCACCGTGGCGACCCAGTCGAGGCCGTAGATCACGATGAACAGCACCATGCTCGGGTGCACGCTGTCCGCGAGCAGCGAAGGGAGCAGGAGGAGGCCGAGGCCGCGGAAGGTGTAGTAGGCCAGGAGCAGGATCCGGGGGTCGAACTTGTCGGTGAGCCAGCCGGAGGCGATGGTACCGGCGATGTCGAAGATCCCGACGGCGGCGAGGAGCGCCGCGGCCGTCGTGCTCGACATGCCGTGGTCGTGGGCCGACGGGATGAAGTGGATGCCGATCAGGCCGTTGGTGGTGGCGCCGCAGATGGCGAAGGCGACCGCGAGCGCCCAGAAGGCGCGGTGCCGGGCGGCGTACGCGAGGCCCTCGAGAGCGCGCCGGGTCGCGCCGCCGGCGACACGGGGCGGGGCCGTCCAGCCGGGCGCGGCGCCGTAGGGGGCGACGCCGCGGTCCTCGGGGTGGTCGCGGACCACCAGCCACACCACCGGGACGACGGCCAGCGCCGCCGCCGCGATCACCAGCGACGCCGGGCGCCAGCCGGCGTGCTCGGCCAGGCTCGCGACCACCGGCAGGAAGACGAGCTGCCCGGTCGCCGAGCCCGCCGTCAGCACGCCCATGACCAGGCCGCGACGCTGCTCGAACCAGCGGTTCGCGATCGTCGCCGCCAGCACGAGCGCCATCGATCCGGTGCCCAGGCCGATCAGGACGCCCCAGCACACCAGCAGCTGCCACGACGCCGTCATCAGCACGCTGCCGCCGGCCCCGAGCGCGACGAGCGTGAGGGCGGCCGCGACGACGTACCGGATGCCGAAGCTGTCCATCAGCGCCGCCGCGAACGGCGCGGTCAGTCCGAAGAGGAGCAGGTTGATGCTGACCGCGAGCGACATGACGCTCGTCGACCACCCGAACTCGTCGTGCAGCGGGACCATCAGCGCCCCCGGCGCGGCCCGGAATCCTGCCGCCCCGATCAGCGCCAGGAACACCACCGCCGCCACCGCCCAGGCCGGGTGCACGCGGCTGACTTTCTTGAACGAAGTCACGGCGGGTACGCTAGCACGCATGGCGCTGCGCTCCGACTGGTCGACCGAGCTCTGCCCGGTCCGCCGCTCGCTCGACGTCCTCGGCGACCCGTGGATCCTCCTCATCGTCCGCGACGTCCTGCACGGCACGGGCCGCTTCGAGCAGCTCCGCGACAACCTCGGCATCTCCGAGGCCGTCCTCAGCCGCCGCCTGCGCACCATGCGCGAGGCCGGCCTGCTCACCACCGTCGACTACGAGCGCGGCGGCCGCACCCGCCAGCGCTACGTCGCCACCGACGCCGCCGCTGACCTCCTCCCCCTGCTCCAGCAGCTCGCCATCTGGGGGGAGCGGCACACCACCGAGCCCGACGGCGGCGCGCACATGACGCTGCGCCACGAGACCTGCGGGCACGAGACCACGCAGGCCGAGACCTGCTCGGCGTGCGGTGAGCCGCTGCGGCCCGAGGACATGACGTGGGTCAAGCCGTGGTTGGCGGCGGAGCACCGGTTGCGCCCGGCGGGCGGCTGAGCCTCACAACCGCTGCACCAGCATTGCCATCCCCATCCCCCCACCGATGCACATCGTCTCGATCCCGAGCTCCTGGTCCCGCTCGGCCAGCCCGTGCAGCAGCGTCGTCATGATCCGGGCGCCGGTCATCCCGAAGGGGTGCCCGAGCGCGATCGCGCCGCCGTAGGGGTTGAGCTGGCGGTCGACGTCGATGCCGAGAGCGTCGACGACGGCGAGGACCTGCGCGGCGAAGGCCTCGTTGAGCTCGATGACGTCGATGTCCCCGATCACGTGACCGGTCGTCTCGAGCAGCCGCGCGACGGCGGCGATCGGGCCCACCCCCATGTGGGACGGCTCGAGCCCGGTCACCGTGGACGCGACGATCCGCGCCAGCGGTGGGAGGCCGAGCGTCTCCGCGCGGCGGGCGGACATGAGGGCGACGGCGGCGGCGCCGTCGTTGAGCGGGCAGGAGTTGCCGGCGGTGACGGTGCCGTCGGGGCCGAGGACGGGGGCGAGCGCCGCGAGCGTCTCGTACGTCGTGCCGGGCCGCGGCGAGTCGTCCTCGGTGGCGAGGGTGCCGTCGGCGAGGGGGAAGGGCGTGATCTCGCGGGCGAAGAAGCCGTCGGCGCGGGCCGCGGCCGCGCGGGCCTGGGAGAGGGCGGCGTACTCGTCCATCCGCTCGCGCGTGACGGCGTGGCGGTGGGCGACGTTCTCGGCGGTCTGCAGCATCGACGAGTAGAGGTCCGTGACGAAGCCGTCGGCGGTGGGGTCGGACAGGCGCGGGTTGAGGTCGTCGTACCCGAGCGGCACCGGGACCTTCGAGACGCTCTCGACTCCCCCTGCGATGACGACGTCGGCCTCACCGGCGGCGATCGAGTGCGCCCCCGACCGGATCGCCTGGAGGGACGACGCGCACGCGCGGCTCACGGTCAGCCCCGGCACCGAGACCGGCAGCCCGGCGAGAAGGCCCACTGCGCGGGCGATCCCGAAGCCCTGCTGGCCCTCGGGCACCGCGCAGCCGATCACCACGTCGTCCACCGTGGCCGGGTCGAGCGCGGGCAACTGGTCGAGCACCGCGCGGACCGCGAAGCCGCCCAGGTCGTCGGGGCGGACGTCGCGCAGCGATCCCTTGTGGGCGCGGCCGATCGGGGTCCGGGCGGTCGCGACGATCACCACGTCGTCGGGCGCGAGGGCGCTCATCCCAGCGGACCGCCGGCGACGTAGAGGACCTGGCCCGACACGTAGCCCGCCCCCTCACTCACCAGGTACGACGTCGCGTGGGCCACGTCGTCGGGCTGCCCGACGCGGCGGACCGGGATCTGGTCGGCGTACTTGGCGACGAAGTCGTCGAACTCGAAGCCCATCCGCTCGGCGGTGGCGACGGTCATCTCGGTCTGGATGAAGCCCGGCGCGATCGCGTTGACGGTCACGCCCGACGGGCCGAGCTCGATCGCGAGCGTCTTGGTGAAGCCCTGGAGCCCGGCCTTGGCCGACGAGTAGTTGGCCTGGCCGCGGTTGCCGAGGGCCGAGCCGCTCGACATGTTCACCACGCGGCCGAAACCCGCCTCGCGCATGGCCGGAAGGCAGGCCTGGGTCATCAGGAAGGCACCGCGCAGGTGCACGCCCATGACCGCCTCCCAGTCGTCGAGCGACATCTTGTGGAGCAGGTTGTCGCGGATGATCCCGGCGTTGTTGACCAGCACCGTCGGGGCGCCGAGCTCGGCGGCGACCCGCTCGACCGTCGTCCCGACGCTGTCGGGGTCGGCCACGTCGCCGCCGACGGCGAGGGCCCGGCCGCCCGCTGCACGGATCGCGGAGACCGCGTCGGCGCAGGCGGCCTCGTCGAGGTCGACGACCGCGACGGCGAGGCCGTCGCCGGCCAGCCGCTCGGCGATCGCGCGGCCGATGCCGCGGGCCGCTCCGGTGACGATGGCGGTGCGCTGCTCAGCCATGGGTGGGGGTCTCCTTCAGGTAGCGCTCGCGCAGCTGCCGCTTGTAGAGCTTGCCGGCGGGCGATCGGGGCATCACGTCGATGACGTCGACGGTGCGGGGAACCTTGTGCCGGGCGAGCCGGTCGCGCACGAAGGCGCGGATCTCGTCGTCGATCCCCGCCGCCTCGGCCTCGGGGTCGAGCTCGACGACCGCCTTGACCTCCTCGCCGAACTCCTCGTTCGGCACGCCGAACACGGCGACGTCGAGCACCTGCGGGTGCGCGGAGATGACGTCCTCGATCTCCTGCGGCGAGATGTTCACCCCGCCGGAGATGATCATGTAGTCGGTGCGGTCGGTCAGGTAGAGGTAGCCCTCGGCGTCGAGGTGGCCGACGTCGCCGAGCGTGCTCCAGCCGCGGTGCACCGGGTGCCGGGTGGAGTCGGTCTTGTCGGGCTCGCCGTGGTACTCGAAGGCGGGCAGCCCGCCCGGCGTCTCGAAGTAGACGACGCCGTCCTGGCCGGTCGGGAGCTCCGCCCCGTCAGGGCCGCAGATGTGGATCACGGCGGAGCCGAACGCCCGGCCCACCGAGCCCGGGTGGGCGAGCCACTCCTGCGAGGTGATGACCGTCGAGCCGTTGTCCTCGCTGCCGGCGTAGTACTCCATGATCACCGGGCCCCACCAGTCGATCATCGCCCGCTTCACCGGCACCGGGCAGGGGCTCGCGCCGTGCATCGCGAAGCGCAGCGACGACAGGTCCGCCGCCGCACGCTCGGCCTCGGGAAGGCGGAGCAGCCGCACGAACATGGTCGGTACGACGAGCGCGTGGGTCGCGCGGTAGCGGCCGACCGCGTCGAGGAACGCCGACGCGTCGAAGCGCTCCATCAGCAGCAGCGTGCCGCCCAGGCCGAGGACCGCGCTCGCGAACGAGTTCGGCGCGGCGTGGTAGAGCGGGGCCGGGCTGAGGTTCACGGTGTCGGTCCCGACGTCGTACGCCGTGCGGGCGAACTCGAGCAGCGGGACGTTGCCCTCGGCGTAGGTGCGCGCCGCGAGCGGGCGCTTGATCCCCTTGGGCCGGCCGGTGCTGCCCGAGCTGTAGACCATCGAGGCGCCGAGCACGTCCTCGTCGACCGGTACGGCGGGGTGCCGGTCGAGCACGGTGGCCAGCTCGTCGAAGCCGGGCAGCGCGACGTCGAGGCTGATCCGCAGCGGGAGGTCGAGGTCGGCCAGGCCGGCCGCGAGCGCGTCGAGCCGGCCGTCGACGACGACCGCGCGGGCGCCGCAGTTGTCGACGATGAAGCGCGCCTCGGCATCGGTCAGGTAGGTGTTGATCGGCGTGTAGTAGAGCCCCGCCCGCATCGCGGCCCAGTAGACGACCGGGTTGCGCAGGTGGTTGGCGACCGCCGAGGCGACGTGGTCGCCGGGACGCAGCCCGGCCGCGCGGAAGGCCTGGGCGAGCTGCATCGACTCCCGGTCGAGCTCGCCGTAGGTGAGCGTGGCGCCGGTCTCGGCGAGGATCACCGCCGGCTTGTCGGGATGGCGCGCCGCGTGCATGCTCGGGTTGCTCATGGCGGCATGCTAACTACAACAGCGACATCGAGGAAGAGGTGCGTCAAAACTCGCTCAAGCCTGAGCCTCTGTCCAATTCACTATCCGGTAGACAGTCACTCACGAGCACGCTTCAATGACGCCATGAGGCTTGCCCTGTCCCCCGAGCTCGCCGCCTTCCGGCAGGAGCTGCGGGAGTTCTTCGAGACCCAGGTGCCGTGGGAGCTGCGCGAGCCCGTGGCGCACGGCGCCCCGCTCGACCGCGACGTGATCGTGGAGACCCACCGGATCCTGCACCGCGCCGGGCTCGCCGTCCCCGACTGGCCGCTCGCCTGGGGCGGACGCGACTGGACGCCGCTGCAGCACCACCTGTGGGCCGAGGAGATGCACCGCGCCGCGGTCTTCCCGCCGCTCAGCCCGAACACCGGTCTCGTCGGGCCGGTCATCGCGGCCTTCGGGACCGAGGAGCAGAAGCGGCGCTTCCTTCCCCCTACGGCCGCCCTCGACATCTTCTGGTGCCAGGGCTTCTCCGAGCCGGATGCCGGCTCCGACCTCGCCGCGCTGCGCACGACCGCCGTCCGCGACGGCGACGAGTACGTCGTCAACGGCCAGAAGACGTGGACCAGCCTCGCGCACTGGGCGGACTGGATCTTCTGCCTCGTCCGCACCGACCCCGACGCACCGAAGCGGCAGCAGGGCATCTCGTTCCTGCTGGTCGACCTCGCGACGCCGGGCATCACCGTCCGGCCGATCCGGATGATCGACGGCGAGGCCGAGGTCAACGAGGTCTTCTTCGACGACGTCCGGGTGCCGGCCGACCAGCTCGTCGGCACCCCCCACGAGGGCTGGTCCTACGCGAAGTTCCTGCTCGGCAACGAGCGGGTCAACGTCGCCCAGATCGGCGCGACCAAGCTGCGCCTGGCCCTCGTGAAGGAGCACGCGCTCGCCCGCCAGGACGACGGCAGCCAGCTCGTCGACGACCCGCTGCTCGCCGTCCGGATCGCGGAGGCGGAGGCCTCCCTCGCCGCGCTCGAGCTCACCGCGCTGCGCGTCGCCGCGGGGTCGAGCGACGGGCAGCCGCAGCCGGCGTCCTCGGTGCTCAAGCTGCAGGGCACCCACCTCCAGCAGCTCGTCGCCGAGCTGACCATGGACCTCGCCGGGCCCGGCTCGACCGCGACCGGCACGCCGTCCGAGCGCACGGGTGCGGGCGCCTGGGAGCGCCGCTCGGCCCTGCAGCACCTGAACATGCGCAAGGTCTCGATCTACGGCGGAGCCAACGAGATCCAGCGCACCATCATCGCCAAGAACGTGCTGGGACTCTGACATGGACCTGACCCTCACCCCCGAGCAGGACGACCTCGAGCGCGCGGTCACCCGGATGCTCGCCACCGCTCCCGACGCCTGGGCCGGCCTCGCCGAGATGGGCCTGCTCGGGCTCGGCGTCCCCGAGGCCGACGGCGGCGCCGGCGGCACCTTCGCGGACGTCTTCGTCGTGGCCCGCGCGCTCGGCCGCGCCGGGGCCCGGACGCCGTACGTCGAGGGGGTGGTGGGCGGCTCCCTGCTCCCCGGGCCGGCCGACCGGCTCGTCGTCCTGGCCCACGACGAGCCCGGCCGCCGCTGGCACCCCGGCGCCGGCGTCCGCGCCGAGCCCGAGCCCACCGGCGGCACCTGGCGGCTGACCGGCACCAAGGAGCCCGTCCTGCACGGCGCCGCGGCCGACCTCCTGGTCGTCTCCGCAACCGGCCCCGAGGGGCTGGGCCTGTTCGTTGTCGACCCCGCGGACGCGGCGATCCACTCCTACCTCTCGCACGACCGCTCCCCCACGGCGCGGATCGACCTGGACCGCACCCCCGCGACCCTCCTGGCCGCACCCCCTCATGCGGATGAGCTGCTCACGGCGGCGAGCGTCCGCGCCGTGACGGCGTACGGCGCCGAGGCGCTGGGCGCGATGGAGGACGCCCTCGAGCGGACCGTCGCCTACCTCCGGACCCGGCACCAGTTCGGCGTACCGCTGGCGTCGTTCCAGGCCCTTACCCACCGCGCCGCCGACGCCTACGTCGCGCTCGAGCTGGCCCGCAGCGCCGTCCTGTACGCGACGGCGTGCCTGGCCGAGGACGTCGTCGACCCCGCGGTCGCGTCGCGCCTCAAGGTGCAGACCGGCCGCGCCGGCCGGCTGATCGGCCAGGAGGCGATCCAGCTGCACGGCGGCATCGGCATGACCGACGAGCACGCCATCGGCTACGTCACCGCCCGCCTCGAGGTCATCGAGCACCTCTGGGGCGACACCGGCTTCCACCTGCATCGACTGGCTGCGGGCCTCGGCGACCACGGCGCGGTCGAGCTCCTCCGCTGACCTTCCCGCCCCACGAAGTCGGGAGGTTGCGGGCGCGAAGTGCGCCACTTGCGGGTGCGAGAACTGACGAGCTGTCAGTCCTCGCACCCGCAACCGGCGTACTTCGGACCCGCAACCCGCGTACTTCGGGCCCGCAACCCGCGCACTTCGCGCAGGACGAAGGGCCCCCGCCACCGGGTTCGGTGGCGGGGGCCCTTCTCGTGGGGTGCGAGGTCAGCGCCTCACTTGGCCGGGACGACGTCCCCGGCGGAGACGAAGCGCTTCTCGGCGGTGCTCCACGAGATCGGCTCGAAGCCGTTCACGCCCGCGGGGCGGTCCGAGGTGCTGAGCCAGTGGATGCCGTCGATCAGGATGGGCGAGGCGTAGTCCTGGTCACGGGCGGCCTCGATGATGCCGAGCTGGCTGAGGCCGGCGTCGGAGTCGGCGGCCTGCTGGAGGGTGTTGACCAGGAGGTCGGCCTGGAGCCAGCCGGCGACGGTGATGGAGTTCGACGGGTCGTCGGCGTCGCCGAGGGCGTCGAGGTACTCCTTGACGGCGGCGTCGTCCTTGAGCGCCGGGTCGGCAGGGTCCTTGTAGTAGCGCAGGATCGTCACGCCGTCGGCGGCGTCGCCGGACGCGAGGTACTCCGCCGCGTTGGCGCAGTTGCTGGCGGCGACGACGAGCTCGGGCTCGTAGCCGATCCGGCCGCGGGCGGTGTCGAACGCACCGCAGGTGCCGACCACGCCGGCGTGGTAGACGACCGTGGCGCCGGCCTCCTTGAGCGCGGTCGCGGCCGCGTTCGGGTCGGTGTCGGAGGTGACGAGCTTGATCTCGAGCCCCGCCTCCTTCGCGGCCTCCTGGAAGGCCTCGCTCTGCGCCTTGCCGCTGGCGGTCTCGTTCTCCGCGACGCCGACGACGGCGTCCGGCACCTTCTCCTGGATCAGGTGCACCAGGACGGCGGTCTCCGCCGACGCCGACGGCAGGAACTGCACCGTCCACGGGTAGTTCTTCATGTCGAGGTACTTCGGGTCGCTCGAGCTCGGGTAGAGCAGCGGCACGCACGCGGCGTTCTGGTCGTCGGCCATCGCGCCGACCTGACCGGCACCGAAGGTGTTGAGGATGTCGACGTCCATCTTCTCGATGAACTGGGTGACGTTGGCCTTCGCCTTGTCGGGCGAGAAGGCGTCGTCGAGGTACTCGATCTTGATCGGGACGCCGTTGATGCCGCCCGCGGCGTTGGCGGCCTCGATCCGGGCCTTGAAGCCGCGCGAGGACACCTCGACGACACCGGCGACCGGGCCGGACAGCGGCGCGCTGTAGCCGAGGGTGATCTCGTCCTTGATCTCCTTCTCGACCGCACCCGGGTCCGGGCAGTCGTCGAGGTTGACGCCTCCGGCCGAGCTGCCGCCGCTGTCGTCGTCCGCGGCGCTGTTGCACGCGGTGAGCGCGAGGCAGAGGGCCAGTCCCGAAGCCGCCGCGAGGGAGCGGGCTCGGGATCGCTTGAGTGCGGTCATTGCACTGCCTTTCTGGTTTCCGGTGTTCACGGAGCGAGGACGGGTCCGCGCTCGGGTTCTGCGGAGGAGACGGCCGGCCCGGTTCGGGACGGCGGCGCGGTGCGCGGCCGAGCCGCGCGCACCACGACGAATCGGTTGACCAGCGACCCGAGGGCGCCGGCGATGCCCGAGGGGGCGAGGAAGATGACGAGCAGCAGGATCACCGCGAAGAGAACCGCGGAGCCCTGGCCCTGCCCGATCGACGACGTGTAGTACGGGATGTAGACGACGCACGCGGCACCGATGATCGGCCCGAAGATCGTGCGCTCGCCGCCGATGACGAGGCCGATGAGCAGGGTGATGCCGGCCATCAGGGTGAAGGACCCCTCGGCGAACAGCGTGCCCATGTAGATCGCGAAGAGTGCACCCGCGGCGCCGGTGATGCCGCCCGAGAGGCCGAACATCAGCGTCTTGACGACCGCGATGTTGATCCCGGACGACGACGCCGCGATCTCGTTCTCACGGACCGCCGCCATCGCCAGCCCGTAGCGGCTGCGGGTCAGGCAGTGGGTCACGTAGAGGGTGAGCGCGAGCACGACGACGCCGAGCCAGTAGAGCCACTGGTCCTTCTCGCCGAGCGTGAAGCCCGACCACTCCGGCGGCCGCATCGACAGCCGCGGGATGTTCATGCCGCTGGACCCGCCGGTCAGCCCGTCGAAGCGGGCGACCAGCTCGGGGAAGGCGACCGCGAAGGCCAGTGTCACCATCGCGAGGTAGAGCCCCTTGATGCGCAGCGCGGGCAGGCCGACGAGCAGGCCGGCGACGAGGCAGACGCCGAACGCGGCGGGGATGGTCGCCCACGGCTCCCAGCCCTGGTGCACGACCAGGATGCCGGTCGTGAACGCGCCCATGCCGAGGAAGGCCGAGTGCCCGACCGAGAGCAGCCCGACGTACCCGGTGGCGACGTTGAGCCCCGCGATCGCGACCGCGTAGATCATGAACCGGGTGACCTGGCCCTGCTCGAAGGGCTCGAGGCCGCTGCCCCACAGGGCGGCGAGGACGCCGGCCGCCACGACGGCGGCGAGGATCGCGCGGTACGGCGTGGTGCCGCGCTCGACGATGACAGGGAGTTTCATACCCGCTCCAGACGACGGGCGCCGAACAGGCCGGTGGGCTTCACCAGCAGGACGGCGACGATGACGACGAGGGCCGAGGTCAGCGACATCGAGCCGCCGAGGAAGGTGACGTAGCCGTTGACCATGGCGAGCCCGATGCCCAGCGCCAGGCCGCCGACGACGGCGCCCTTGATGCTGTCGAGCCCGCCCAGGAGGGCCGCGGCGGTGGCGAAGATCAGGACCGGGAACATCGACGAGAGGCCGAGCTGCCCGGGCGGCACGAGGGGGACGAGCAGCGGTCCGGCCAGCGCGCCGACGGCGGCCGACATCCCCCACGAGAGCGTGAGCACCCGTCCGACGCGGACGCCGCACAGGGCCGCGGAGTCGGGGTTCGTGGCGACCGCCCGCATCTGCAGGCCGATGCTCGTCTTGTTGAAGAACAGCGTGAGCCCGGCGACGACCGCGGCCATGATGGCGACGATGAGGATCGTGTCGTAGTGCAGCCGGGCACCGGCGATGTCGATGTAGGTGTCCTCACCGGTCGGCAGCATCCGCGGGAACGGCTTCTCGTCCGACCCCCAGATCCAGCCGCTGAGGCCGTTGAGCCCGGTGAACAGGGCCAGACCGACGATGAGCACGGCCGTCTCGTCCCGCTTGCGCACCGGACGGACCAGCCAGCGCTCGGCCAGCGCGCCCATCAGGAAGCCGATCAGGATGGCCGGGACGACGGCCAGCCAGATGTTGACGCCCTTGCCCGCCAGCCACCAGGTGACGTACGACGTGAAGAGCGCGAACTCGCCCTGGGCGAAGTTGATCGTGGACGAGCTGCGGAAGACCATCACCAGGCACAGCGCGATCAGCACGTAGACCGCGCCCGACGTGGTGCCCGCGAACAGTCGCGACAAGAAGATGTCCATGGGTTCCCTCCTCAGTAGCCCAGGTACGCGGCACGGATGCTGTTGTCGTCGCGGAACGACTCCGCGGAGCCGCTCGCGCCGACCTCGCCGACCTCGAGGAGGTAGACGCGGGAGGCGATCTCGAGCGCCAGCTCGGCGTTCTGCTCGACGAGGAGCAGGGCGGTGCCGAGTTCGCGGTTGACCTCGGCGAGCGTCACGAAGAGCTCCTGCACCACGACGGGCGCGAGGCCGAGGCTGATCTCGTCGCACAGCAGCAGGCGGGGCCGGCTCATCATGGCCCGGGCCACGGCGAGCATCTGCTGCTCGCCTCCGGACAGCGTGCCGGCGACCTGGTCGCGGCGCTCGGCGAGCCGCGGGAAGACGGTGAACCAGCGGTCGATGTCGGTGCCGACCTCGGCCTTGTCCTTGCGGGTGACCGCGCCGAGCCGCAGGTTGTCCATCACCGACAGGCCGGTGAGCGTGCCGCGGCCCTGCGGCACGAGGCTGACGCCCTTGGCGAGCATGACGTCGGGACGGGCGTTGCGCACCGGCGTGCCGTCGACGAGCAGCTGACCGCCGGTGAGGGGCAGCTGGCCCGACAGGGCGCTCAGCAGCGTCGACTTGCCCGCGCCGTTGGCGCCGAGGACGACGACGACCTCGCTCGGGTCGACGCTGACCGACACCTCGCGCAGGACCGTGAGGCCGCCGTACCCGGCGACCAGGTCGCGGGCCTCCAGGACGGCGCTCATGCGGCCCTCCCGAGGTAGGCGGCGATCACGGCCGGGTCGCGCTGGACGTCGGTCGGGGAGCCGTCGGCGATCGTCGCGCCGTGGTCCATCGCGACGACGTGGTCGGAGACGCCCATCACCAGGCCCATGTGGTGCTCGACCAGCAGGGCGCTGAACCCGAGCTCGTCGCGCAGCTCGCGGATCAGCCCGCCGAGCTCGGCGACCTCGGCATGGGTCAGGCCACCGGCCGGCTCGTCGAGGAGCAGCAGCCGCGGCCGGCTGAGCAGCGCCCGGGCCAGCTCGACGCGCTTGAGCGTCCCGAAGGGCAGGCCCCGCGCCGGGTGGTGCGCGACGTCGACCAGGTCGAAGCGCTCGAGCAGCGCCCAGGCCTCGCCCTCGATCGCCCGGGTGCGCCGCAGCGCGCCCGGCCAGCCGACGAGCGAGGGCAGCAGGTGGGGCACGGAGCGGGCGTGGGCGCCGACGACGACGTTCTCGAGGACGGTGCGCGAGGGCCACAGCGCCAGGTTCTGGAAGGTCCGCGCCACGCCGGCACGGACCACCTGGTGCCGGCGCAGGGCCAGCAGGTCGCGGTCGTCGTACGTGATGGTGCCGGCGCTGGGCTGGTACACGCGGGTCACGCAGTTGAACAGGGAGGTCTTGCCCGCTCCGTTGGGCCCGATCAGGCCGCAGATCTCGTTGTCCCCGACCGAGAAGGTGACCTCGTCGAGTGCGGTGAGTCCTCCGAAGCGGAGCACCACGCCTTCCACCCTCAGCATCAGATGTACCTTTCCTAGCCGAATCTTTCGTGCTTTCCTCGGGCCCGAGAAGGCTGTGACCCCGATCACCTGTCGCCAGGGATGGAGACACTATGGCGGCGCAGGAGTCACTCCGTCAATAGAAGTGATGACGCATCTTCTGTAACTTTCACTAACGATGTAGCGTCACTCCCCGTGACACCAAGCGAGAGCGAACGCGACGTCGACGACGCACCCGAGGTGTCCCCTCTCGGCACGGCGCTCGCACTGCTCGGCGACATGTGGACGCTGCGCATCGTGATGCTCGTGTTCTCCGGGCGCCGGCGCTTCCAGGACATCCGCACGTCGCTCGCGATCTCCGACCCGGTGCTCTCGCGCCGGCTCACCGTCCTCATCGAGCACGACATCCTCTACACCGAGGAGTACCAGCAGAACCCGCCGCGCAAGGAGTACCTGCTCACCGAGTCGGGGCGCGCGCTGTGGCCGATCCTGGTCGCGCTGTGGGTCTGGGACCGGCGCTGGGCGGGGCACCAGCACCGCGACGCGCACATGCACCTGCGGCACCTGCCCTGCGGTCACCTCACCCGGCCGGTCTTCGGCTGCGCGGTGTGCGGCGCGATCGGCGTCGGCATCCGCGACACCGCCGGCCAGGTCGACGAGCGGCTGCACGTCGACACCCACCAGAAGCGGTCGCGGCGCTCGCCGTCGATGACGACGCCGATCGACGCCACCGGCGTGCTGGGCGACCGCTGGTCGACCTTCCTGCTCTCCGACGCGTTCACCGGGTCGCGCCGGTTCAACGACTTCCAGACCAAGCTGCAGATCTCGCCGGTCACGCTGACCCAGCGGCTCAACCTGTTCGTCGAGGGCGGCCTGATGTCGCAGGACGCGATCGAGGGCAGCAAGCGCACCGAGTACCGGCTGACCCCCAAGGCGCTGGACTTCTGGGAGGTCACCACCACCATCAACCACTGGGCTCAGCAGTGGGTCGCGTCCGACGGCCGGTCCGGGCTGTCGCTGACCCACACGACGTGCGGTGCGGAGCTGGTCCCGCAGTACACCTGCAACGCCTGCAACGGCGTGATCGAGCGGGACCAGATCCGCTTCGAGGGCGCGATCAGCGACCTGTGAACCGCGCGGGCCGTCGCTCGAAGAAGGCGGCGACGCCCTCGCGGTGGTCCTCGGACTGCTCGCACTCGGTGAGCGCGACGACGTGCGCCTGCAGGTGCTCGTCGCGGGTGCGCGAGGCGCCGTCGTTGATCAGCGCCTTCGCGCGGCGCAGTGCGAACGGCGAGCCGGACGACACCGCCAGCGCGAGCTCACGCGCCGCCTGCGGCAGCTGCTCGGGCTCGACGACGTCCATCACGAAGCCGATGTCGCGGGCCTGCGCGGCGTCGACGAACTCGCCGGAGAAGATCAGCCGCTTCGCCCACTGCGCGCCGATGAGCTGCGGCAGCACCCAGGTGCCGACGCCCTGGTCGGGGATCAGGCCGCGCTGCACGAAGATCCACGAGAACCGCGCCCGGGTCGAGGCGATCCGGAAGTCGGCCTGGGTCGCGAACTCCACCGCGACGCCCGCGCACGGGCCGTCCACGGCGGCGATCACCGGCTTGGTGCACGACCACAGGAACCAGTGCCGGCCGTCGGAGTGCTCGCCACGGTCCTCGGGGCGGGTCTCGGTCTCGACCTTCTCGAGCTGGCTCAGGTCGGTGCCGGCCGAGAACTGCCCAGGTACGCCGGTCAGCACGATCGCGCGCACCTCCGGGTCGGCCTCCGCTCGGGCGACGCCGTCGCGGATCGCGTCGTACATCGCGTAGGAGAGCGCGTTGCGCTTCTCCGGGCGGTCGATGGTGATCGTCGCGACGCCCTCGTCGACGTCGTAGTGGACGTGCTCGCTCATGCGTCCTCCCCCTGCCGGGTCGGCGCCGGGACGAGGGTGAAGCGGACGCCGCACAGCTCGATGACCTCGCCGGCGCGGGCCGGGTCGAGGGCGACCAGGTCGACGGCGACCAGGCCGCGGGGGCCGTCCCCCGATGCCACGAAGCGGATCTCCTCGCCGGGCAGGCGCAGGACGATGTCTGCCTCCCCTACGTCGAGGCCGAGCATGGTCGCCCAATTCCCCGCCACCTGCTGGGGATCCGGGGTCGCGATGGTGCACGCGACGATGTCGCCGCCCGGACCCTGCGCCTTGTTCTCGAAGACCGCGGGAGCGAAGTGCCAGGTCTCGGCGGGCTCGATCTGGTCGAGCTCGGCCAGCGTTCCGAGGTGCTTGGGGTGCCACTGGCTGATCCGGTGACCCTCGTAGTCCTGGTGGATCACCGGCGTGACCCCGATCGCGGCCGCCGTGTCGACGACGCCCTGCAGGTCGGGCACCTGGACGACGGCCATGTAGCCGCCGTCGCCGTTGCGCCGCACGAGCTGGCCGAACGACGACTCCGGGTCGAGGGGCGCGACGATCTCGACGAACGTGTCGGCGAGGGTCAGCACCTCGTGCTCGAAGCCGAGCTTCGCCATCTCGGCCTCGTCCCGGACGCCGGTCCCGAAGCCGAGCACGTCGCGGGCCCGGGTGAGGGCGGAGTCGAGATCGGCGGTGATCAGGACGACCTGCCGCAGGCGGGGGTGGGACATCAGACGGTGCTCCGTTCCGGCGGGGTGGGGGTGGGCTGCAACCGGGTGCGCAGCTCGCGCTTGAGGACCTTGCCGATCGCGTTGCGGGGCAGGGCGTCGACGATCTCGAGGCGCTCGGGCCACTTGAACTTCGCGACGTCCGCGGCGCGCACGACGGCGATCATGTCGTCGAGGGTGGGTGGCGGGGCCGCGGGATCGGCGGGGACGACGTACACGCACAGGCGCTCGCCGAGGTCGGGGTCGGGCATGCCGACCGCAGCGACCTCCGCGACCCGGGGATCGGCGACGAGGAGGTTCTCGATCTCGGCGGCGGAGATCTTGAAGCCGCCGCGGATCACCAGGTCCTTGGCCCGGTCGACGTGCACGAGCAGGTCGGCGTTCTCGGCGCTGATCTCGAAGACGTCGCCGGTGCAGAACCAGCCGTCGTCGTCGAAGCCCTCGCGGCCGCGGCCGAGGTAGCCCGAGAAGATCGCGGGACCCTGCAGCCGCAGCTCGCCGGCCTGGCCGGGCTCGGTGACCTCCTCGCCGGTGGTCAGGTCGACCAGGCGGCTGCGCATGGCGGCGGCGACCGCCGTCCGGTAGGGCATGCCGGGCACTCCGTAACGCGGGAAGAGGCGCCCGCGCTGGGCCGGGTCGGGCACCGTCTCGGGCTCGGCGAAGAGCATGCCGCCCTCGTTGGAGCCGAACAGGTTGAGTACCTCGACCCCGCGGCCGCGCTCCCAGGCGTCGATCATCCAGCCCGACAGGGGGGCCGAGCCGGACGAGACCGCGCGCAGGCTGGAGAGGTCGCGGTCCGGGGCGCCGTCGGAGACGAGCGCGTTGAGGACCGGCGGCGGGGCGCACGTGTAGGTGACGCCGTGTCGCTCGACCTGCGCGCAGAACGTCTCGATGTCGAACGGGTGGTGCTGGACGAGGAAGGTGCCGTGGAGCAGCCAGGGCAGGAACATCCCGGCCAGGCCGCCGCCGTTGACCATGGGGAACGGGTTGAGCAGGACGTCGTCACCGGTGAGGCGGGGGGACTGCGAGGTCGCGGTGCCGAGGACCTCCCAGTCGCCGTACCCGCGCGGGACGCCCTTGGGCAGGCCCTCGGTGCCGGAGGTCCACACGATGGTGACCAGGTCGGCGGAGGTGAGGTCGAGGCTCGCGGCGTAGGCATCCGCCTGGTCCTGCTGGGGCGCGGTGGGAGCGATGTCGTCGATGGTGACGACCGTCGGGACCAGCTCGCGAGCCTCGGCGGCGAGCGGACGGCCGACGGCCTGCTCGGCGGTGACGAAGACCTCGGCACCGGCGAGCGTGCACATCCGCTCGAGCTCGTGGCGGCGGTACTGCACGGGGAACGGCGAGACCACCGCACCCAGGCGGGCGATCGCGACCATGACGAGGGGGAGCTCGACGCAGTTGGGGAGCTGCACGGCGACCACGCTGCCGCGTCGTACGCCTCGGGCGTGGAGGGTGGCGGCGATCGCGCGCACCTCGTCGTCGACCTGAGCCCAGGTCAGCTCGCGCGGGGCGCCGCTCAGGAAGCTCTCGCGGTTGACCGCGTCGGCCAGGGACGGGCGCTCGGGCCGCTCGCGCGCCCAGCGCTCGACCAGCCCGCTCCAGGTGATGCCGGTCCACCAGCCGTCGGCGACGAACGCGGCACGTCGGTCCTCGTCGTAGAGCTCCACGCGTCGCAGTCTACGATCGACAGCGCGGAACTACTAGATCGAAAGTGACAGAAATCTTGTCTGTGCGAGGCTCTGGCGCTCATCCGAGTCATTTAGGTACGTTTTCGACAGCACCAGATCGGAGAGCCAGATGACCGACGTCCTCGTCGCACCCACCCAGGCGGGCGTCGCCCGGGTGACCCTCAACCGGCCCGAGCGGCACAACGCCTGGACCGTCGGGATGCAGGCGGCGTACTTCACCGCGCTGGAGGAGCTCGCCGCCGACCCGGACGTGCGGGTGATCGTGGTGACCGGCGCCGGCGACACCTTCTGCCCGGGCGCCGACACCGAGGCGCTCAGCCGCTACTCCGAGACCGGGACGACGAACCCCGCGATGGCGCTCATCGAGCAGCCCGAGTGGTACCCCGCGCTCGTGCCGAAGCCGATGATCGCCGCGATCAGCGGCATGTGCGCGGGCGTCGGCCTGGCCCAGGCGCTGCTGTGCGACCTGCGGATCGCCGCCCCCGACACCCGCTTCACCACGGCGTTCGCCAAGCGCGCCCTTCCCCCTATGCACGGGATGGTCCCCCTGCTCACCCGCGTTGCCGGCGATGCGGCGGCCGCCGAGCTGCTGCTCACCGCCCGCACCTTCAGCGGTGACGAGGCGCTCCGGCTCGGCGTCGTGACGTCGGTCAGCGAGAACCCCCTGGCGCAGGCGACCGAGCTGGCCGAGCGGATCGCGGCGACGTGCGCGCCGACGTCCCTGATGACCATGAAGCAGGCGCTGCTGGCGCCCTGGCTGCCGCGGATCGAGGAGGCGGTGACGCGCGTGGACGCCACGCTCGACGCCGTCCTCGGGTCGGCGGAGTTCCGCGAGGGCCTCGACAGCCTGCTCGAACGACGTCCCCCGGCCTTCCCCGGCCTGCGGATCGACCCCACCCACTGAGACGAGGCACCACCACCATGACCACGTTCGACCACCTCCGGCTGCCCGTCGTCGCGGCGCCGATGTTCCTGATCTCCGGGCCCGACCTCGTCGTCGCCGCCTGCCGCTCGGGGGTGATCGGCTCGTTCCCGAGCCCCAACTGCCGCACCGTCGAGGACCTCGACACCTGGATGGGCACGATCACCGACCAGCTCGCCGGCACCGACAGCGCCCCCTGGGCCCTCAACCTCGTCACCCACCGGACCAACACCCGCCTGGCCGACGACCTCCGCCTCGTCGCGGAGTACCAGCCGTCGCTGGTCATCACCGCCCTCGGCTCCCCGATCCCCGCGATCGAGACGGTCAAGGAGTACGGCGGCACCGTGATCGCCGACGTCGTCAACATCAACCTCGCGCGCAAGGCCGTCGCCGCGGGAGCCGACGGTCTCGCCTGCGTCTCCGCCGGCGCGGGGGGCCACACCGGGATGATGTCGCCCTTCGCCTTCATCTCGGCGGTGCGCGACTTCTTCGACGGCCTCGTCACGGTCGGCGGCGGGATCACCGACGGCGCCGGCATCGCCGGCGCGGTCGCCGCCGGAGCGAACCTCGTCTACATGGGCACCCGCTTCCTCGCCACCAGCGAGAGCCTCGCCCCCGACGCCTACAAGCAGATGGTCGTCGAGCACGGCCCCGACGACCTGATCGTCACCGACGGCATCACCGGGACGCCGGCGTCCTGGCTGCGGCCGAGCCTGCTCGCCAACGGCATCGACCCGGACACCCTGGTCAAGCCCACCGCGCGGGACTACGACTCGTCGTCCGGGAACGCCACCCGATGGAAGGACCTCTGGGCCGCCGGCCAGGGCCTGCAGACCATCCGCGCCGTCGAGCCCGTCGCCGACGTCGTCGACCGCCTGGCCAAGGAGTACGACGCCGCCGCCGGCCGCCTCGCCCGGCTGACCTCGGCCTGACGCTCCCCCCCGCCGAAGTACGCCGGTTGCGGGTCCGAAGTAAGGGGGTTGCGGCCGACTTCGGACCCGCAACCCACGCACTTCGGCGGGAGGGGGTCAGAGTCCGACGGCCTCGGCGGCGGTGTCGGTGGTCCGCCAGCGGCGGAGCTCGTCGCCGGCGGCCCAGGTGGAGTGGGTGCCGCTGGAGATCCGCTGGGGGAGCTTCAGCTTGCACACCGGCCCGTCCGCGACGCGGGCGGCGTCGAAGACCAGGCAGAAGGAGGCGTCCTGGTTCATGTCGGTGGTGAGGGTGACGAGGTAGCCGTCGTCCTCGGCGGTCGAGCCGACCCGCGGGGCCATGGCGGTCTCGCTGCCGTAGACGCCGTCGCCGAAGCCGTACCGCTCCTCGGTCCCGTCCTTGAGGTCGTGCCGGACGAGGCCGTCGAAGAGGAACCAGCCGGGCTTGCCGGTCGCGGCGTAGGCGTAGCGGTACTCCTGGCCGATGTGCGCGCCGTTCATCATCCCGAACTCGGTGATGGTGTCGCTGAGCTGCTCCTCCTTCACCAGCCCGGTGCGCAGGTTGAGGCGCCAGCGGTGCAGGCGGGCCTGGAGGCGGTCGAGGGCGAGGAAGCGGAAGGCGCGCTCCCAGCGGTCGCCCTCGGGGATGTCCTTCGGCTCGGGCTCGCCCTGGAAGAAGCCGTCGAGGACGATCTCGTCGCCGTCCTCGTAGGCGTTCACGAAGTGCAGCACGTACGTCGACTCCGCCTCGAACCAGCGGATCTGCGAGGTGTCGCCGCGCCGCGGGATGACGCCGAGGCGCGAGGGCAGGTCGCGGTGGAAGCGGGGCGCGTGGACGCCCTTCTGGAGCAGGTTCTCGTCCCAGAACAGGGGGAAGTCGTTGAGGATCGCGTAGTTCTCGGTGAACGCCATGTCGTGCGGGAGCCGCGGTCCCGGCAGCGGGACGTCGACGTAGTGGACGAGGTCGTTGTTCTCGTCGACGACGCCGTACTTCATGTGCGGCGCCTCCTTGCTGTAGTTGAAGAACAGCATCTCGCCGGTGCGCTCGTCGACCTTCGGGTGCGCGGAGACGCCCCAGTCGAACGGGAAGTGCCCGTTCCAGCTCTCCTTGCCGAGCGTCTGCAGCGAGAACGGGTCCATCCGGTAGAGGTCGCCGCACTGGTAGAAGCTCGTCAGCGCGACCCCCCGGTGGACGACGACGTCCGTGCTCGATGCGTCCTTCATCCGCTGCCGCGCGCCCCAGCCGTCGGTGCGCTCGCTGAGGGACGGCGACTCCGAGATCCCCGCCCACAGGGCGCGTCCCGAGTCGATCTCGGCCTGCAGCCCGTCAGTGCGGATGAACCGGTTGCGGTAGAACGCCTTGCCGTCGCGGAAGCCGACGACGTGGACCATCCCGTCGCCGTCGAACGGGTGGTAGAACTTCTTCGCCGGGTGCACCGGGTTCTCGGTGTTGCGCAGGTAGAGCCCGTCGAGGTCGGTGGGGATCTGGCCCTCGACGACCTCGAGGTCGTCGGTGCTCCACTCGTCGGTCTGCGGCCGCCAGGGACCGGTCCGGTAGGGGTGGTCGTCGTCCTCGGGCAACGTCGACAGGACCCGGCCGATCAGCTCGACATCCACAGTGTGCTTCCTCTCGTCGGGGGAGTGTCTAGGGGGTCAGCTCGCCGTGACGACGAGGCTGACGGTGGTGGCGGTCGAGCCGCCGAAGTTGAGCGTGGCCACGGTGTCGGCGCCGTCGACCTGGTAGTCGCCGGCGGTCCCGCTGACCTGCTTGCCCGCGTCGAGCAGCATCCGCACGCCGGACGCCCCGACCGGGTGCCCGCCGCCGATGAGCCCGCCGCTGGGGTTGATCGGGAACCGGCCGCCGAGCTCGATGTCGCCGTTCTCGACCGCCTTCCAGGACTCGCCCGGCTCGGTGAGGCCGATGTGGTCGATCGCGATGTACTCGCTGGGCGTGAAGCAGTCGTGGGTCTCGAGCGCGTCGACGTCGTCGAGGCGGACCTGCGCGCGGTCGAAGGCCGACAGCACGGCCTGGCGCAGGTGCGGCATGACGTACGGCTGACCCTCCGCCCGCGTGAGCTTCTGCTGGATGTCGAGGCCGACGGTGGTGTGCCCCCAGCCGGCGATCCGGGCGATCGGGCGCAGGCCCGGGTTGCGGGCCAGGAACGCGTCCGACACCAGGACGACGCCCGCGCCGCCGTCGGTGATCTGGCTGCAGTCGAAGCGGCGCACGCGGCCCTCGACCGACGGGTTGTCGGCCGGGTCGCCGGCCGGGCCGAGGTCGGGGACGTCCCAGCCGCGGGTCTGGGCGTTGGGGTTGCGGCGCGCGTTGGCGAAGTTGATCTCGGCGATGCGCGAGAGGTGGGCCTGGTCGATGCCGTAGCGGGCGTCGTACTCGTCGATGACCTTGTCGAACATGTAGGGCCACATGAACGAGGCGTCCTCGCCCTCGTGCCCGGTCCACGCGGCCGCGCCGAGGTGGCGCGCGGCCTCGTCGCCGCCGACGGTCTTCTCGAGCTCGAGACCGAGCACGAGCGCGACGTCGTAGTTGCCGGCCCGCAGGTCCGCCATCGCCCCGAGGACGGCGATGCTGCCGGACGCGCAAGCCGCCTCGTGCCGCGCGGCGGGGACGCCCCAGAGGCCGGGGTGGACGGTGGCGGGCATCGCGCCGAGGTGTCCCTGGTGCGTGAAGAGCTGCCCGAACGCGTTGCCGACGTGGATGACGCCGATCTGCTCGGCGTCGACGCCGGCGGCCGCGAGGGTCGCGTCGACGACCTCGGAGGCCAGGTCGGCGAAGTCCTTGCCCTCGCGGTGCAGGTTGCGTGCGAAGTCCGACTGGTAGCCGCCCAGCACCCACACGTCCGTCGTCCGCAGGCTCATCCGCCTCATCTCCTCACGTCTTTGCGCAGGGCGCTTGCCACAGCGTCCCGTTCACACTACAACTAACAGAGGTTCTAGGGAAGAAGCGTCCCCGAACCGCACGACATCGCCGTGAATCGCCCCCGAGAGGACACCCGAACGTGAACGGATCGACGCAGCCCGAGGACGTCTGGGCCGACCAGGTCGCCATCGTGACCGGCGGCGGGAAGGGCCTGGGCCGCGCCTTCGCGCTCGACCTCGCCCGCCGCGGCGCCCGCGTGGTCGTCAACAACCGCAACCGCCAGGTCGACGCCGACGGTCGTGGCCCGGCCGACCACGTGGTCGCCGAGATCACCGCTGCCGGCGGGACGGCGATCGCGCACCACGGCGCGGTCGAGGACCCCGACTCCGCCCGCTCCATGGTCGCCCTCGCGCTCGACACCTGGGGCCGCCTCGACAGCGTGATCACCAGCGCCGGCATCAGCAACCCGCAGATGTTCCACAAGACCACCCCGGAGAACTTCCGGCAGGTTCTCGACGTCAACGTGCTCGGCACCGTGCTCGTGACCTCCGAGGCCGCGCGGGTCATGCGCGAGGCCGGGCGCGGCCGGATCCTCATGGTCGCCTCGACGGCCGGGCTCCACGGCGAGACCACCGTGTCGGCGTACGCCGCGAGCAAGGGCGCGGTGATCGCGCTCGCCAAGACCGCAGCCGCCGAGGGCGCCCCGAAGGGCGTCCACACCAACGTCCTGCTCCCCTACGCGACCACGCAGATGACGGAGACCAACATGGACGGGCGCTATGCCGACCTGCTCACGTCCGAGAAGGTCGCCCCCGTCGCGACCGCCCTCGTCGACCCGCGGTGCGCGCTCAACGGCACCACCATCGTCGCGGCGGCCGACGGCATCCGGATCGGCGAGACCGCCGAGGGCGCGACCGTGCGCTTCCCCGGCACCGAGATCGCCCCCGAGGAGCTCGTCGCCCTCGTCGACCGCAGCCGGGCCGGCGAGCGGCGCACGTTCCCCGAGGCGCAGGCCGCCTTCCAGGACTTCGCCGCCGACCTCGTCTGAGCGCGGATCCCCCACTCCACCGAAGGAAACCCCACATGTCCTACCCCTGGGGCGATCTCGCCCTCAACCTCGCCGTCAGCGCGGGCGCCGTCGTCGCCGTCATGGCGATCGTCATGGCGGTCGCGTGCCTGATCAAGAACCAGTCGATCATCGACATCGTCTGGGGGCCGGGCTTCGTCGTCGTCGCGGCGGTCAGCTACCTGGTCTCGTCCGGCTCGGACGGCGACGACACCCGGCGTCTCGTCGTCCTGCTGCTGACGGCGATCTGGGGCCTGCGCCTCGGCTTCTACATCGGCAAGCGCAACCTCGGCCACGGCGAGGACCCCCGCTACACCGCGCTGATGCGCCACCAGGAGGGCAACCTCGTGGTGTTCCTCGTGCGCAAGATCTACGGCCTGCAGGGCGTCCTGATGTGGTTGGTCTCGCTCCCCGTGCAGGTCGCGATGTACGAGGACGCCGCGCTCGGCGTGCTCGGCGCGCTCGCGATCGCGGTCTGGGTGGTCGGCTTCGGCTTCGAGTCGATCGGCGACTGGCAGCTCACCCGGTTCAAGGCGGACCCCGCCAACCAGGGCAAGGTCATGGACCGCGGCCTGTGGGCGTGGACCCGGCACCCCAACTACTTCGGGGACTCCTGCGTGTGGGCGGCACTCTGGCTGCTCGCGCTCGGCCACCCGATCGGCCTGGTCACCGTGCTCTCGCCGGTGATCATGACCGTCCTGCTGCTGCGCTACAGCGGAAAGGCCCTGCTGGAGCGGCGGATGCTGCGCAGCAAGGGCGACGCGTACGCCGCCTACCTCGAGCGCACCAGCGGCTTCTTCCCGATGCCGCCGCGCCGGGTCCGGGCCGGCTGATGCGGACGACGTCCAAGCTCGCCGGGCTCCTCGACCTCACCGAGGTCGGGGAGCTGCGGTGGACCACCGCGTCCGACAACCTCGGCCTGCCGCAGCTCTTCGGCGGCCAGCTCGTCGGGCAGACGCTCGTCGCGGCCGGACGCGCGCTCGGCGACGACAAGACGATCCACTCGTCGTACACGTCGTTCCTGCGGGCCGGACGTCACGACGAGCCGCTCACGCTCGCGGCCGAAGTCGTGCGGGCGGGGCGCCAGCAGGCCACGATCCGGGTCGAGGTGCAGCAGGGCGACCGGCTGCTCTGCGTCTCGACCGTCACCGGCGGCGTCGTCGACGACGGCATCGCGCACCAGCGTCCGGCCCCGCAGACCCGGGCCCCCCACGACTCGCCGCCGTTCGCCGAGCTGGCCGAGGCCGACGGCGGCCTGAGCGCGATGTGGGACGGCATGGACAGCGTCGAGGTCCGGGTCGGCGACGTCGACCCGGCCGCTCACGCCGCGCACTCGGCCGCACCGCCGGTCCACGTGTGGATGCGCGCCACCGACGAGCTGCCCGACGACCGGCTCTTCCACATCGCCGCCGCGGGCTACCAGAGCGACCTGATGCTGATGTCGACCGCGGTCACCCCCCAGGGGCTCGCGGTCGGCATGGAGAACACCTTCGCTCGCGACTGGTGGGCGGTCTCGCTCGACCACGCGATGTGGTTCCAGGGCGACTTCCGCGCCGACGACTGGCTGATGTGGGAGCACGTGACGCCGATGGCGCACGCCTCCCGGGCGCTGGTCCAGGCAACGGCGTTCACCGCCGACGGCGCGGCGGTCTGCCACGTGACGCAGCAGGCGCTGCTGCGCCGTCAGGCGTAGTCGCTAGGCGTAGTCAGCACGGAAGGGCGTGGCGAGCGGCCGGGTCAGGACTCCTGGCTCGGCCGCGACCACGAACGGCAGGCCGTTGATCACCTGGCCGGCGAGGCCGTACTGCTCGGCGCCCATCCGGCTGAGGTCGTCGGGGTGCTTGACCATGTCGATCGCGATCCGGACGCCGGGGTGCCCGGTCACGTCGACCCGCCACAGCGGCGGCTCGGCGTCGTCGAGGTGGCTGCGGTCGACGTACCAGTGGATCGACATGGTGAGCCGGCGCTCGCCGTCCACGATCGCGTGCCAGCGCCAGTTGGTGTGGCCGATCGTCCCGGCCGGGATGACGCCGGCGGGGACCTCGAGGTCGCGCGCCGTCGCGTGGACGACGTGGTCGGACTCGACCCGGTCGAGGGTCATGCCGAGCCGGTGGGCGACCGCGGAGAGCGTCTCCTCGTACATCCCGTTGAGGGACGAGACCGGGCCCCAGGACAGGTCGTTCGGGTCGACGGACGCCGGGTCGGCGCCGAAGCCGAGGGCGTCGAACAGGTAGGCCGGGTTGCGGACCTCCGAGGCGTCGGCCGCCTCGACGATCTCGATGTGGTCGACCGACAGGCACACGCTGGTGGCGACGGTGGCGACCTGCTCGGCGATGAACCCCGGGTTGAGGCCGGCGCCCATCAGCGAGGAACCGCCCTCCTGGCAGGCCTTCTGCAGCCGCGCGAGCCGCTCGCCGCCCCAGTGCTCGGGGTGGCTGTAGCCGTTGATGCTGATCACGTTGCTGCCCGACGCGAGGATCCGCACCAGGTCGTCGTCGTGGCTGCCGTAGGGGCCGAGCCGGCCCGCGTGGACGACGACGTCCGCCTTCAGCGCGAGGATCTCGTCGACGTCGTTCGTCGCCAGGACCCCCGTAGGTGCGCGGTTCGCGAGCTCGCCGGCGTCCCGGCCGACCTTGCCCGCGCCGTAGACGTAGACGCCGACGACGTCGACGCCCGGGTGGTCGATCATCGAGCGCAGCGCGGCCTTGCCCATCGCGCCGGTCGCCCACTGCACCACGCGGTAGGTCATCGTGCGGTCCTCTCCACGACCATGGCCATCGAGACGCCGAGCGCCGCCGGGATGACGAGCAGGCCGTAGCGGCCCTCGCGCCGGGCGAGCAGGTCGAGCGCGTTGGCGAGGATGATGCCGCCGCTCGCGCCGAGCGGGTGCCCGACGGCGACCGCGCCGCCCTCGATGTTGACCCGCTCCGGGTCGAGGCCGAGCTCGCGCACGAGCAGCAGCGGCGTCACCGAGAACGACTCGTTGAGCTCGGCGACGTCGACGTCGCTCGCGGCGATCCCAGCGCGCTTCAGCGCCAGGCGCGCGGCCTCGACGGTGCCGTCGAGACCGGGCGAGCGGACGGCGGTGTGGGCCCAGCTGACGATCCGACCGACCGGCGGGCGGCCCAGGTACTCGGCCACACGCTCGGAGCCGATCACCGCGGCCGAGGCGCCGTCGCACAGCTGCGGCGCGGTGGCGACGGTGTGCAGACCCTCGGCCGGACGGGTGAATCCGGGGAACCGGCGCTCCACGCGCGCCCACAGGGGGTCGTCGCCGAACAGGGGGGACATCTGCGCGAGGCCCTCGAGCGTCGTCCCGGCGCGGGCGCCCTCGTCGCGGTCGAGCAGGACGACGCCGTCCTGCCGGACGGGGACGACGTGGCGGCCCGGCTCGGCCGCGGCCGCGCGCTCGTGGGAGCGCACCGCCCAGGCGTCGAGCTCGGTGCGCGAGAAGCCGTGCTTGGCGGCGGTCAGGTCGGCGGAGACGCCGATGGTCACGAAGCCGGTGAGCTCGCCGAGCTCCTCGTCCAGCGCGAAGGCCGGACGGTCGCTGAACATCGGAACCCGCGACATCGACTCGGCGCCGCCCGCGACCACCAGCTCGGCCATCCCGGCCTTCACCTGCGCGGCACCGGTGGCGAGCGCGTCGAGCCCGGAGGTGCACATCCGGGAGACCATCCCGGCGGGCGTGGTGTCGGGCCAGCCGGCCTTCATCACCGCCATCCGCGGGACGTCGGCCGCCTGCTCGCCGTGGATCGTGCTGACCCCGGCGACGATGTCGTCGACCGCCTCGGGCGGGACGCCGCGGTCGGCGAGCTCGGTGAGCAGGCCCGCGAACAGCTCGTACGCCGGGACGCCGGCGAGCGTGCCGCCGTCCTTGCGGACCCGGCCGCGGGGCGTGCGGACGGCGTCGTAGACGTAGGCCTCGGTCATCGGGCGACCTCCTGCCGCAGCTCGCGCTTGAGGAGCTTGCCGACCGGGTTGCGCGGCAGCGCGTCGCGCACCTCCAGCCGCTCGGGCAGCTTGTAGCTGGCGATCTTGTGGCCGCGCAGGAACTCGACCAGCTCGTCCAGCGTCAGCGTCGCGTCGGGCCGCAGCGCCACGACGGCCGCGACCCGCTCCCCCAGCATCTCGTCGGGGTCGCCGATGATCGCGACCTCGGCGACCGCGGGGTGCTGCGCGACGAGACCCTCGAGCTCGGCGGGGGCGATGTTCATGCCACCCCGGATGACCATGTCCTTGGAGCGGTCGACGTACTTGAGGAACTGGTCGTCGTCGCCGGCGATCTCGAAGATGTCGCCGGTGCGGAGCATGCCGTCGTCGTCGAGGAGGTCGGCGAGCCGCGCCCCGCCGACGTACCCGGCGAAGAGCTGGGGTCCGCCGATGAACAGCTCACCGGGCCGGCCGGGCTCGGTGACCTCCTCGCCGGTGGACTGGTCGACGAGCTTGATCCGCGTCCACTCGGCCGCATTGCCCGTCCAGGACGTGCCGTGGTGGCCGTAGCGCGGGAAGTACTGCGCGCGGTCGTCCGGGTCGGGGAAGTCCTCGAGGCTCGACAGCAGGCAGATGCCCTCGTTGGAGCCGAAGAAGTTGATGATCCCGATCCCGTGCCGCTCCTGCCACCCGTGCACCATCGCCGGCTGCAGCGGCGCCGAGCCGGAGCCGATCCGGGTGACGCTCGACAGGTCGATCTTCGCGAGCAGCTCCTCGTTGTTGAGCAGCATCCACAGCAGCGCGGGCGGCGCGAGCGTGTAGGTGACCCGCTCCTGCGCGATCTGCGCGAAGAACGTCGTCATGTCGAACGGGTGGTGCTGGACCATCGTCGCGCCGGTCCGCAGCCAGGGCAGCAGCATCCCGTTGATGCCGGCCATGTTGATGATCGGGAAGGTGTTGAGGATGACGTCGTCCTCGACGATGCGCGGCGCGTCGACCGTGCACCACGAGAAGAGCATCCAGTCGTAGTGCGCGCGCATCACGCCCTTGGGCGCGCTCTCCGTGCCCGACGTCCAGCAGATCGTGGCGAGCCGGTTGGGGTCGCTGGGGTGCTGGTCGCGGTGCTGCTCGACCGCCCGGCGGTCCGCGTCGGACGCGGCCTGGGGGACGACGACCACCGCGCCCTCGACGCTGCTCGCGGCGGTGAGCTCGGCGCCGTACGCGAGGACGGCGGCGAGGCTCGGGATGCGCGTCTGAGCGGCGACGGCCTCGGCCGCCATCGCCCGGTCGCCGAAGCGCTCGGCGGTGACGAGCACCTTCATCCCCGCCGCGCTCGCCATGGTGACGACCTCGTGCTCGCGGTACTGCATCGCCAGCGGCGACACCGCCGCCCCGATCGTCCATGCTGCGAGGTAGACCTCCGCCAGCTCGGCGGTGTTGGGCAGCTGGACGCCGACCACGTCGCCCGCCGTCACCCCGAGCTCGAGGAGGCGGGCTGCGAGGTGGGTGACCTCGCCGTCCAGGTCGCGCCAGGTGAGCCGACGCGGCGCGGAGCCGACCAGGTCCTGCCGGTTGGCCGGATCGACGATCGCGAGGCGGTCCGGGTGGGCCGCGACCCGGGTCCGGAACAGCCCGTCCCCGGTCTCGTCGGTCCACCAGCCCCGGGAGACGAACTCCTCGACCCGCTCCTGCGGATGGAGGCCCTTGACGACGGTCACGCTCACGTTGCTCGTTCTCCTTGGTCGGGTCGGGGCGGGCCGGCTCACCCGAGGGCCGGGGCGCTGCGCTGTGTGAGGCAGGTTACTGCAACAAACAGAGTTACTCAACGGACGCTTGCCCCTCCGGCTCCCGGGAGTAGTCGCAGCGGGGAAACCGGCAACCGAGAGGCCGAAGGCGAAGCCGAGGTGGCGGCCGCGTAGCGGCGGCGCGGACGAAGTCCGTGCCGGCAACCCGCGCCGCAAAGCCGGCCGTCAGGGCCCCGCAGTCAAGGCCGGGCGAAGCCCGCCGCGCAGCGGACGAGCGAAGCGAGGGCCTTGACGGCGGGAGACGGCCGGCCAAGCGCGGCCGCCACCGCAACCCAGCTCACCCGGCAGGCCCACCCACTACCGAACACGAGCACCAGGTCGCACCTCGCACCCGCAACCCACCCACCTCGCACCCGCAACCCACCCACTTCGCGCCCCGACCCACCAGGACGCCCGACCCCCCGGGTCGTATCCTGCTCCGGTGCCCGCCGCCGACCCGACCGCGGACCACTCGGTCCCCCCTCACCGGCCCGGCTCGAACTCGCTCTCCCGTGGCTTCGGTCTGCTCGGCGACGAGTGGTCGCTGTTCCTGCTGCGCCTGGCGCTGCTGGGGCGCAGCAAGTACTCCGAGTTCCGCGCCCAGCTGCCGATCTCCCATGCCGTGCTCACCAACCGGCTCGACACCCTGGTCCGCGAGGGGCTGATCGAGAAGCGGATGTACTCCGAGCGCCCGCCGCGCTCGGAGTACGTGCTGACCGAGCGGGGGCGCTCGACGTGGCCGATCCTGACGTCGATCTGGGGGTGGGAGCTGGCGTGGGTGTCGCACCACTCGTACGAGACGCCGCCGATGCACCACCGGGCGTGCGGCAAGGACTTCGCGCCCGTCCTCACCTGCGGGCACTGCCGGCAGCCGGTCACGGCGCGCGACCTGCGGGCCGCGTGGGGGCCGACGGGGGGATGGCGTGAGTCGGTGCCCGAGACGACGACGCGACGCCGGTCCGGCTCGCGGGGGACGGCGGTCGACCACAGCTTCTACCCCGACACGATGGCGGTCTTCGGCAACCGGTGGTCGTCGGCGCTGGTCGGCGCGGCCTTCCTGCGGGTGCACCGGTTCACCGACTTCCAGACGCTGCTCGGCGTCCCGCCGGGGCTGCTGGCCGACCGGCTGAGCGCGCTGTGCGAGCGGGGCATCCTCGAGCAGGTGCGGACGGCGACGCGGCCCGACTGGGCCGAGTACCGGCTCACCGAGAAGGGCCTGGCGGTCTTCCCCGTGATCGCGACGACGATCGAGTGGTCCGAGCGCTGGGTGGGCTCGCCGGACGGACCGGCCATCGAGATCAAGCATCCCGCGTGCGGGAGCGCCTTCCACGGCGTCCTCGTGTGCGACCAGTGCGGCGAGACGCTCACCGGCGCGCAGATCGAGCTCGGCTCCGTGCCGAGCGCCGCGGGGACGACCCCCGAGAGCTAGGGCACCAGGTAGGCGATCGTCTCGGCCACACACACCGGCTGGTCCGCGTGCTCGCGCTCGATCGTCACCGTCGTGCGCACCTGGACGCCGGCGCCGAACGCCTCGACCGCCGTCACCTCGACGCCGGCCCGGACCCGCGCGCCGGGCGACAACGGCGCCGGGAAGCGGACCCGGTCGCAGCCGTAGTTGACGCCCATCGAGAAGCCGCGGAAGTCGTGCACCTGCGCGCTCAGCAGCGGCACCAGGGTCAGCGCGAGGTAGTCCGTCGTCCCGGTGGCGGCGGCGAACCCGTCGAGGCGCGCGCGGTCGACGACCACCCAGTCCGAGTGGCCGAGGTGCTCGCCGACCGCGCCGGCGAGCTCCTCGACCCGGGTGAAGACCCGCACGCTCAGCGGACCCGCACCTCGACCCCGCTCAGCTGGACGGTCCGCGGCGCGACGCCGGGCGCCGCGGCCAGGTCGACCGCCGTGAACGTCTTGCGCTCGCCCGCGACGAAGCGCACGACGCGCTCGCCGAGGCGCAGCTGCGGCGTCCCGTCCACCTCCTCGAGGGGGACGTCGAACACTGCGCTCCACCGCTCGGCCTGGGCCTGCGGGTCCGGCGATGACATCTCCACCGCGAGGACGTCGACCACCTGCGGCGCCGCGGGCTCGGGCACCTCGATGGCGTCCCAGAACCACACGTCCGGGTCGGCGATGCCGTCGAGCTCGACGAGCAGGCCCATGTCCGCCGGGTGCAGCTGGACGACGCGGTGCCCGTCGACCGGAAGGTCCGCGACCAGGCGGATGCCGAGGCGCTCGGCCGCCGCCGCGCGCTCGTCGACGTCGGAGACCTGGATCGAGAGGCAGTAGCCGCCCGGACCGCCGCCCTTGGCCAGCCACTGCGCGATCGACACGTCCGCGTGCAGCGGCGCGACGAGCTCGAGGTGGGCGACCGGGCCGACCCGGATGGTGTGGTCGGCCAGTCCGATGTCGGCGAGCATCGGGTCCTCGAAGCCCGCCCCCAGACCGAGCTCCTCGCGGACCTCCTTGGCCGCCACCTCGACGTCCTCCACACCCAGCACCACCTGGCGCAGGATCGACCAGTGCGTCATCCGACACTCCTCTCGTGGCCGGCCCACCAGGGGGCCCGCAGCTCTCTCTTGAGCACCTTCCCCGACGGGTTGCGGGGCAGTGCGGCGACGACCTCGACCGCGGTCGGGCACTTGTAGTGGGCGAGCCGCTCGCGGGTGAACGCGATCAGCTCGGCGCCGTCGATCGTCGCCCCGGCCCGGGGGACGACGACCGCGAGCGGCGTCTCGCCCCACTTCTCCGAGGGGACGCCGATCACCGCGACCTCCTGGACGGCGGGGTGCGCCATGATCGCGTTCTCCACCTCGGCCGGGTAGATGTTCTCGCCGCCGGACATGAGGAGGTCCTTGATCCGGTCCATGATGAAGACGTAGCCGTCCTCGTCCCGGTAGCCGGCGTCTCCGGTGCGGAACCAGCCGCCGGGCCAGAACGCCGCGGCCGTCTCGTCGGGACGCCGCCAGTAGCCCGCCGTCACCGACGGCCCGCGCGCGCAGATCTCGCCGACCGCGCCGGCCGGGAGGTCCGCACCCGTGTCGGGGTCGACGATCCGCAGCTCGATGCCGGGCACCGCGCGCCCGGCCGAGCGCAGCTTGCTGTCCGGGCCGACGACGTGGTCGGCCGGCGCCAGCACCGTGGTGACGCCGATCGTCTCGGTGAGCCCGTAGCTCTGCGCCAGGTCCGCACCGAACATCTCCTGCGCGCCCACCATGACGGTCTCCGAGATCGGCGAGCCGCCGTACACGACGCAGCGGACGCTGGAGTAGTCGGCGGCCGAGGCCTCGGGGCTGCTGATGAAGAGCTGCATCAGCGTCGGCACCATGATCACGTGGGTCGCGCGGTGGCCCACCAGCTGGCCGAGGATGTTCTGCGGCGTCACCTCGGTGAACTGCACGATCCGGCCGCCGGCGTTGAGCGCGAGGAGCGACCAGCCGCCCGCCGCCACGTGGTAGTACGGCGTCGGCACCAGGCTGACGGCGTCGCGGCCGGCGTCGAACTGCGCGCTGAACGCCTCGACCGCCCACAGCATGCTCGCGACCGTGGTCATGACGCCCTTGGGCCGCCCGGTCGTGCCCGACGAGTAGATGAGGGTGAGCAGGCCGTCGCCGGTCACCTCGCGGTGCGGGTCGGTCGCCGGGTGGGTGCCGAGCCAGTCCTCGAACGCCTGCCAGCCGGGGCGGGCCGTCGGCGTCGCGTCGCCCTGGGCGAAGACGAGACGGTGCCCGTCGTACGCCGGGGGGACGAGGTCGGCGAGGTGCTCCTCGGCGACGACGACTGCCGGGTCGGCGTCCCCGAGGATCCACTCGATCTCGCTCGCGGAGAGCCGGAAGTTGAGCGGGACGAGCGCGACGCCGGCCTTGGCCGCGCCGAAGAAGAGCTCCCAGTACTCGGTGGCGTTGCGCGCGAGGTAGGCGACGCGGTCGCCCTCGACGAGACCGAGCGCGACGAGGCCCGCCGCGACCCGGCTGGACCGGGTGTCGAGCTCGCCGAAGGTCACCGGCCGGCCCTCGCCGACGATAGCGGGATCGCCGGGGTGGGCGGCGGCCGCGCGGCGGACCATGTCCGCGACGGAGTCCATGCTCAGCGGTCCAGGCCGGTGACGCGGCGCAGGGTCGCGATGAGGGCGCTGCGCTCCTCGGGCGTCTCCCGGGTGGCCTCGGTGCGGTGGGTCTCGCGAGGACGCCGGTCGTGCCAGAACTGCCCCGAGCTGCGGGCCGGCTCGTCGGCGGAGGCCAGCCAGACGGCGGTGTCCGCGCCCTGGGCCGCGGTCCGCAGCACGTCGCCGAAGCGGCGCACGAAGCTGTCCATCGAGGCGCTCTCGAGCAGGCCGGGCGTGGACGCCCAGCCGGGGTGGGTGACGTGGCAGACCACGCCGGCGTCGGCGAGCTGCGCGGCGCGCTCCTCGGTCACGATGATCTGCGCGCGCTTGGTGCGCGAGTAGACGGCCTTGGGGTCGAAGACCTCGTTCGCACCGGTCAGGTCGCCGAGGTCGATGCGCTGGCTGTACGCGCCGCCCGACGTCATCTCGATGATCCGGGACGGCGCGGAGGCGACGATCCGGTCGAGGAGCAGCTCGGTCAGCAGGTAGGGCCCGACCATGTTGGTCGCCCAGGTCAGCTCGACGCCGTCGACCGACAGGAGCCGCTCGTCCTGCATGCCGCCGGCGTTGTTGACGAGGACGTCGATGCGCGGGAACCGCTCCAGCAGCTCGGCCGCGGTGGCCCGGACCGAGGCGAGCGACGCGAGGTCGCAGGTGACGGCCTCGACGGCGCCGTTGCCGCCGGCCTCCTGGATCTCCCGCGCCGCGGCCTCGGTCCGCGCCCGATCACGGCCCATCACCACGACGTGCGCACCGAGCCGGGCCAGCTCCTCGGCCGCCGCGCGGCCCAGCCCGGCGGTGGACCCGGTGACGACGACCGTCTTGCCGGCGACGTGCGCCATGTCGGTGTCGTCCCACGTGGGCCGGCGCTTCTCGTAGCCGAGCCGGCTGAAGCCGGTCGTGTCGTCGGCCGCCACCTCGGCGTCGAGCTGCAGGTTGTCCATCGGTGCTCCATCCGTCTCGCGCGGCGCTGTGACAGCCATTACTATCGCAAACAGAGTTAGTGGTCAACGATCCCCGAGAGGTCCCCGATGAGCCCTTCCGAACCCACCCGACTGGCGGTCCTGCTCGACAAGCAGGAGATCCAGGAGGTCGTCGTCCGCTACATGCGGGGCATCGACCGCGGCGACCTGGCGACCGTCGCCGGCTGCTACCTGCCCGGCGCCACCGAGGACCACGGCGGCCTCTTCGTCGGCCCGGCGACCGACTACCTCGCCTCCGTCGCGGACGCCCTCACCCACCCCCGCGCGGTCACCACCCACTTCACGACCAACGTGCTCGTCGAGCTGCCCCCCGAGGACGCCGACACCGCGCGGGTCGAGTCGTACGTCCTCGCCTTCGCCCGGGTGCGCCGTCCCGACGGGGGTGTCGGCGACACCCTCACCGCCGCCCGGATCGTCGACGAGTTCGCCCGCGAGGACGGCCGCTGGGGCATCCGGCACCGCGTCCTGCGCTGGGAGTGGAACCACGACATGGACCGCACCGAGGGCTGGGCGTTCGGCCTGATCGCCGGCCCCGACAGCCCGCTGCGTCGCAGCGCCAAGCACCCCGACGACGTCCTGTACGCCGACTCGCTCGCCCCGGAGGCCCACGCATGAGCACCCTGAAGGGGGCCCGCGTCGAGGGCGCCCGCATCCTCGTCACCGGCGCCAACCGCGGCATCGGCCTCGCCTTCGTCGAGGAGGCCCTCGCCCGCGGTGCCGCCACCGTCTACGCCGGCGTCCGCGACCCGGACGACATCACCCCCGAGCTGGCCGCCACCGGCGCGCGCGTCGTCCGGCTGGAGGTGACGTCGGCCGACGACATCGCCGCGGCCGCCGCCGCGTGCACCGACGTGAACGTCCTCGTCAACAACGCCGGCTACTTCGGCAACCACCGCCTCGTCGAGACCGACGACGCCGCGGTCGCCCGCCGCGAGATGGAGGTCAACTACTTCGCCCCCCTCGCCCTCACCCGCGCCTTCGCCCCCGTCCTCGCGGCCCAGGGCGGCGGCTCGATCGTCAACGTCCTCTCGGTCGCCGCGATCGCCCCCACCCCCTTCATGGGCGGCTACTCCCCCTCCAAGGCCGCCGCCCTCTCCCTCGGCGGCATCGCCCGCGCCGAGCTCGAGCCCCACGGCATCACCGTCACCTCCCTCATCGTCGGCTCGGTCGACACCCGGATGGCCGCCCACGTCGACGGCACCAAGGAGCAGCCGCGCGACATCGCGTCCGTCGGCCTGCGCGCGATGGCACGGGGCGAGTGGACGTGCGACACCGACCGGATGGCCGTCGAGTCGCGGGCGCGGCTGGCGCTCGACCCGGTGCGGTACGAGCGGGGGCTGGGGAAGCTGCTGCACGCGGCGTCGCTGTCGACGAAGGCGTGAGCCGGCGCCGGGAGCACCGGCCCTAGGCTGACCCCGTGCTCTACGAGGTCCTCCACTCCGTCGTCCCGCCGCTCGCTCGTGCGGCCTGGCGGCCGCGCGTCGAGGGCATCGAGAACGTGCCGGCCTCCGGCGCGGTGCTGCTCGCGAGCAACCACCTGAGCTTCGCCGACAGCGTGGTGATCCCGATCGTGGCGCCGCGCAAGGTCGTCTTTCTGGCCAAGGCCGAGTACTTCACCGGGTCCGGGATCCGGGGCCGGCTCAGCAAGGCGTGGTTCGAGGGACTCGGCATGGTGCCGGTCGACCGCAGCGACACCCGCGCCGCGCTCAACTCGCTCGACGTCGCCCTCGACGTCCTCGGCCGCGGGGACGCCTTCGGCATCTACCCCGAGGGCACCCGCTCGCGGGACGGGCGTCTCTACCGCGGGCGCACCGGCGTCGCGCAGCTCGCGCTCACCGCCGGCGTGCCCGTCGTCCCGGTGGGCCTGATCGGGACCGACGAGCTGCAGCCCGTCGACGCCCGCTGGCCGCGCCTGGCCAAGGTGACGGTGCGGTTCGGCGCGCCGCTCGACTTCACCGGGCGGTTCGAGGGGGTCGCGCCGGGACGGGCGCGGCGCGAGGCGACCGACGAGATCATGGCCGCGATCCAGGCGCTCACCGGGCAGGACGAGGCGGGCGTCTACAACGACCGGCCCGTCGAGGCCTGAGCCGCCGATCTCCTGCGGGGCCTCCGACACGCCCCTAGCCTGCTGCCATGGATGAACAGGCGCCGCGCGTCGTGCCGCCCGGCTGGTACCCGGATCCCGAGATGACCAGCACCCAGCGCTATTGGGACGGCGAGAGGTGGACCGACAACGTCGCACCCCTCACCTCCCTCCCGCCGCACGCCATGGACGCGGGCTCCTCGAAACAGGTCATCACCGCCCTCGTCGTCGCCGCCTCCGTCGGCGGCGGCATCCTGAGCCAGCAATCGGTGTCGGTCATGTCGGGCAGCGGGATCGTGTGGACGGGTGTAGCGCTCTGCGTCGCGGCGTCCTTCGTCACCTGGGTGGTCAAGACGATCCCCGGGTGGGCACGGGCCATCTGCGTCCTCATCGCAATCGGGGCGATCATCACCGGATTCTCGGTCGAGCAGCAGCTCGACGAGCGACGCCAGGAGATCGGCAACATCCTCAACCAGCCGTAGCCGCCGCTCAGCCGACCGGATAGTCCACCGGCAGCGGCGAGACCGGCTTCGTCGTCCCGAAGGCGAAGGTGGTCTCGATCGAGGCGAGCGACGGGATGCCACGCAGCCGCTCCCGGACGAAGTCCTCGTACGCCGCGAACGACGGGACGACGACCTTGACCAGGTAGTCCTGGTCGCCGGCGAGGAGGTAGGCCTCGACGATCTGGGGGACCCCGCGCAGCTGCTCCTCGACCGCGTCGACGACGTCGGCGCCGTGCAGCGACAGGGTGAGCCGGACGAACGCGGTGATGCTGAGGCCGACCGCCTCGGGGGAGACCACGGCGCGGTAGCCGGTGATGACGCCCGCCTGCTCGAGCGCCCGGACCCGGCGCAGGCACGGGGACGGCGAGAGGCCGACCCGGTCGGCGAGCTCCTGGTTGCTGAGGCGTCCGTCGAGCTGGAGCTCCAGGAGGATGTGGCGGTCGATGTCGTCCAGGGTGGTCACGTGGCAGATTCTGCTACAGATCGCCGGAATCGGGGCACGATTGGCAATCGTAAGCCTCGCCGATTTCCCTATCGTTGCTCGCAGGTCGGATCGACGAGAGGGCGAGCAACGTGGTGCGCGAGAGCGGTGCGAGGACGACGGGGTACGCCGCGCTGGCGATGACGGTGGTGCTGTGGTCGTCGTTCGCGCTCTCCTCGCGCGCGATCGGAACGTCGAGCCTCACCGACACCGACGCGGCACTGATCCGCTTCCTGGTGCCGCTCGTCGTCCTGGCGCCGTTGGTGCCGCGCACCGTCCGCGCCCTCGCCCGCGAGCGGACGACGACCCTGCTGCTCCTGCTCGCCGGCGGCCTGCCGCACTACCTCGTCATGGCCCTCGGCGCCGGCCTGACCAACGCCGGCCTGACCGGCCTCCTCGTCCCCGGCACCGTGCCGCTCTTCGTGACCCTCCTGCTCGTCCGCCGCCAGCGGGTCCCCGCCCGCGGCCTCCTCGCCCTGGGGGCGATCGTCGCGGGCATCCTCGCCAGCGCGACCCTGGTCGGCACCGACGGCGGCGCGACCGGCATCGTGCTGCTGGTCTCCGCCGGCGGCATCTGGGCGTTCTACACGCTGGGCCTGCAGCGGACCGGGCTGGCGCCTCTCGAGGTCGTCGTCACGGTCTGCGCGATCTCGGCGCTCGGCGGCCTCGCGCTCGCGCTCACCGGCGCGGTGCCCGCGCACCTGCTGACCTCGCCGGGCGAGGTCCGGGTGGGCGACGTGCTGGGGTTCGTCGTCCTGCAGGGCGTCGGGACCGGGCTGCTCTCCACGCTCTGCTACGTCCACGCCGTCCGCGTCCTCGGCAGCAGCGTCGCCGCGGTCGGCGGCGCGCTCAGCCCGGTCCTCACCGCGCTCGCGGCCGTCCCGCTGTTCGGCGAGACCCTCGGCGGCGGCATGGTCGTCGCACTGGCACTGGTGGTGGCGGGCGTCCACGTCTTCAACCGGACGCCACCGGTACCGCGGACCACCCGAGCGGCCTGGCCGGCCGCGCGCGGCCCACTACCCGCTCCCGTGGCCCTGGTGCACGCCGCCGAGGCCCGGCCCTAGCTCCCGCCGAGTGCGACGGTCCGCCGCGGGCGAAAGGGTCGCATTTCGAGCGACCGCCAGGGGCAACGGAAATCGTTGACAGGAGATATCTCACATGTCAACATGGCGTATCGCTTGACGTGAATGAGGTTCTGCAAGCGGTCGAGATGTAGATCGACGGTCACGGTGATGCCGAGTGCCCCGATGGCCGACCTTCTGCTGACGTATCCACCCGTTCGATGCACGCCATGAATCGCGCGTGACGGACGCTACGTCAGAAAGGAGTCGATCCGAATACCTCACCATCTGCTGCGACTCATCTCCCCTGGGTCGCACCCGCCACTCAGCGGCGGGCCCTCGTCGGCCGTTGGTGAGAGCGCGACACCCCCTCTCTGATTCGACGTCGTTCCCGCGACGTCGATTCGTGTCGCCCTGATTCCGGGGCGCGAGCCTCTTTTGGCGACCCAAGAAATCCGATCGCTGCCTACAAGTGAGGAACGATGAAGCCCTTTTCGAAGTTTGTGCTCAGCGGATTGACCGTTGTTCTCGGATTGACCATCAGCGCGTGTGGTTCGGACTCCGACGCCGGCGACAAGTCGGCCCGCCAGCCGGTGGAGGGCGTGGCCGACATCGCGGGCTACGCCCCCGACGACGCGGCATGCCAGCGGAACAAGGATGCCGGGAAGATCACCTACATCTCGTCCTACAGCTACGCCGCCAGCGGCTCGATCATGGACGTCTTCATGGCGCGGGACCTGGGCTACTACGACGCCCTGTGCCTCGACGTCGAGATGAACACCGCCGGTGCGTCGGGCCAGCAGCTGGTCAACGCCAACAAGGCCCAGTTCACCTCCGTGGGTTCGGCGCCCAGCGTCCTGGACACCGTGGCGAACGCCGACAACATCACCGCCGTGGCGACCTACGGCACCACCGACCCCCACTGCATCCTGGCCAATAAGGACATCAAGACCCTCAAGGACCTGGAGGGCAAGCGGCTCGGCTACTTCACCCAGGTCGCCCCGGTCGCCCGGGCCCAGCTCGCCAAGGCCGGCGTCGACCTGGACAAGGTGAAGTTCACCAAGATCACCAACTACGACCCGACCATCGTCACCCGCGGCACGATCGACGCCGAGATCGCCTACGCGTCGAGCCAGTGCGCCAGCCTCAAGGACCAGGGCATCGAGTTCAGCGAGTTCCTGCCGGCCGACGCAGGCGTCGAGAGCACCTACAGCGTGATGGAGGTGAACTCGACCTTCCTGAAGGAGCACCGGGACACCGCCGCCGACTTCATGCGGGCCACCTTGAAGGCGCTCCAGTACTGCCTGGACAACGAGGACACGTGCGTGGAGCACGTGACCGAGCTGGCCGGCGAGGACAACCAGGGCGACTCCTTCCCGCTGGACCAGCAGAGGCGAACCTGGGCCGTGGAGTCGCAGTGGATCCGGGACAGCACGGTCAAGCCGCTGGGCGCCCACACCCGCGACGAGTGGGAGGCAGCCGCTGCGCTGACCCGGGAGTTCAGCGACGTGAAGGACATCCCGGACCTCGACACCGTGGTCGACTTCGACCTGGTCACGGACTTGTACGACGCCGACGACGTGCTGATCTGGCCCGGCGAATGAACGCGGCGCTGACCACCACAGGTGCCGAGGTCCTGGCCCGAGGAGTCACCAAGAGGTTCGGCGTCCGGGGCCAACCGGTCACGGTTCTCGATGACGTCGACCTGCGCATCGCCCCGGGCGAGTTCGTCTCGGTGATCGGCCCCAGCGGCTGCGGGAAGTCCACGCTGCTGCGCATCATCGCCGGCCTCCTGGATGCCGACGAGGGCTCGGTCGCGATCAACGGCGAGGCAGTTCCCCAGGCGATCCGCCACAAGGCGATGGGACTGGTGCCGCAGACCCCGGCCCTGCTGCCCTGGCGCTCGGTGCGCGACAACGTCCTGCTGCCCACGCAGGTGAACACCGCTGCCAACGCGGGCCGCAACCTGCTGGACGTCGACGAGCTGCTCACCTCCTTCGGCCTGGGCAAGGACCTGCGCAAGTACCCGCGGCAGCTGTCCGGCGGCATGCAGCAGCGCGTCGCGATCGCCCGCGCCTTCGTGTTCGACCCGCCCGTCCTGCTCATGGACGAGCCGTTCTCGGCCCTGGACGAGATCACGCGAGACCAGCAACGACTCGGGCTCCTGGACTTCTGGCAGTCCAACCGGCGCTCGGTCATGTTCATCACGCACTCGGTACCCGAGGCGATCCTCCTCTCGGACCGCGTGGTGCTGATGGCGGCTCGACCGGGACGCATCGCCGAGATCACCGAGATCGACCTGCCCCGGCCCCGGGACGAATCGGTGTTCCTGAGTCCGCAGTTCCGTGAGTACGAGATCCGAATCCGCGAGGGGCTGAGGAGGGTGATGAAGAATGCCCAGGACTGAGAAGGCATCCAGCATGACCATGGAGCTGGAGCAGACGCGTCGACCACGTGCCGAGAAGGCCGCCGGAAAGCCCGTGAAGAGTGCGGTTCCCAAGGTCTCTGCCTGGGCGCGCTGGCGTTTCGGACTGTGGGTTCCACCCCTGGTCACCTTCGTGGCGCTGGGGATCGCCTGGGAGTACGTGGCCCACTCGAACCCCTTCGTCATCCCGCCCCTGGGAAATATCGCCGAGAGCATCACCAACGACCCGAGCGCCTACTGGAACAACCTCCTGGTCACCCTGAAAGAGGTGGCCGTGGGAGGCGGCGCGGCCATCGTCCTGGGTTATCTCCTGGCCGTTCTGATGTGCGAGTTCAAGATCCTGGAACGCGCTCTCATGCCGGTGGTGATGGTCATCATGGTGACCCCGGTCATCGCGATCGCTCCGGCGCTGGTGGTGGCCTTCGGATTCGGGATGCTGCCCAAGTACATCGTCACCATCATCGTGGCGATCTTCCCGATCCTGATCAACTCGCTGGCCGGGCTCAGGGCCGTGGACCCGGGCACGCTGGACGTGCTCCGGGTGGTCGACGCGAGCAGGTGGGAGATCTTCTGGAGGCTGCGGTTCCCGGGGAGCATGCCCTACTTCTTCGCCGGGCTGAGGATCGCCATCCCCTTCGCCATCATCGGGGCCGCGGTCGCCGAGTTCGTGGCTGCTGGAGAGGCGGCCGGACTGGGAGCCATGGTCTCCATCGCCGCATCCCAGGCGAACCTCGAAGTGACCTGGGCCGGGATCTCGATGTTCTGCGTGCTCGGCCTGCTCTTCGTCGCCGCGTTGACGCTGCTGCGCCGTCGGATCCTGTGGTGGGACAACCACGGCCGCGCCCCCAAGTAGTGCCGGAGCCGGCCCGGGCCCGCGCAGACGGGCGGCCGGCAGTGACGTTCAAGAGTCCACAGATGAGTGAGAGAAGAAAGGTGTTCGTTGTGAAACCTGGAGTGAAGTTCACCAGCATGATCGAGTCCACGAAGGAGGACTGGGACCTCATCACGCCGGGCTGGGCGACCGAGCAGAGCAAGGTGCCCGAGCACGCCCTGCAGATGTTGCGGACCCTGGGGGACGCCAAGGGCGAGTTCCCGATCACCCGGCTCGAGCACTCCCTGCAGACGGCCACCCGCGCCGAGGCAGACGGTCGGGACGAGGAGTACATCCTCTGCGCGCTGCTGCACGACATCGGGGACGTGATGGCTCCGGCCAACCACCCCGACATCGCCGCGGCGATCCTGAAGCCGTTCGTCTCCGAGGCGAACCACTGGATGGTCGCCAACCACGACGTCTTCCAGGGGTACTACTTCTGGCACCACCTCGGGTGGGACCGCAACACCCGGGAGAAGTTCCGTGGCTCCGAGTACTTCGAGTACACCGAGGAGTTCTGCTTCAAGTACGACCAGGCCGCCTTCGACCCGGACTACACGAGTGCGCCACTGGAGCACTTCGAGCCGCTGGTGCACAAGATCCTGTCCCGCAGGAACTCGTTCTGACCGGTGGGGTCGGGGCCGGCTCCAGCCGGTCCCGCCCCACCTGCCGCCCCCGGGCGCGTGCCGCCGGGGAGCTCGTTCATCACGAACCGGAGTGGAGGAGGGGAGATGTCGTTGCCTGCGTTCAGGGTCGAGGACCTGCGTGTGTACGACTTCGAGTTCGACGGGTTGCCGCACGCCATGGTGCGGGTGCGACTCGACCAGGGAGTGACGGGATTCGGCGAGGCGAGCGACGGGTACGGGTTCGCCCATCCCGGCCTGCTGCGCACGATCGTGCAGGACGTGCTGGCGCCGCTGCTGGGACGACCGGGCCTGGTCTCGGTGCCCCAGGTCGCCGGTCTGCTGAAGGCGGAGCTGCGACGCCGCCCCGGGCTCGCCGGGCCGGTCGGCCACGCCGTGAGCGCGGTGGAGATGGCCCTGTGGGACGCGGTGGGTCGCCGGGACGGGCTCAGCGTGCGCAGCATGCTGGGCGGCCACCGGGAGCGACTCGGGGTCTACGCCTCCAGCCACTTCCTCTTCCAGGGCGATGCCGACTGGCACGTGCACCACCTCGAGCCCTGGCTGGCGAGGGGGGTGAGTGCGGTGAAGCTCCGGCTGGGGCTGGACTGGCGCACGGACCTGGCGACCCTGGCTCAGGTGCGCGATCGACTGGGGCCGGCGGTCGACATCTTCGTGGACGGCACCGAGCACTACAGCCTGGACACGGCCCTGCGCGTCAGCCGGGCCCTGGCCGACCTGGGGGTCTCGATGTTCGAGGAGCCCCTCCCCCAGGAGCGGCACCTGGGCGTGCAACGGCTGGTGGATCAGTCGGCGGTGGCGATCGGGTACGGCGAGCACTTCGGCATGGCGGGGGACTACGACCGCGCCATCAGGGACGGGCGTGCCGACGTCCTCCAGCCGGACCCGGCCACCTCCGGAGGGCTGCTCGAGATGGTGCGGATCGGGGAGATCGCCGAGCGGGCCGGTGTCCCGGTGATGCCGCACTCGGCCGCCGGTCCCGTCGCCTTCGCCGCGAACCTGCACGCCTCCAGCGCCCTCACGACCCTGCGCCTGGTGGAGTTCCCCTACTCGATGGCGGAGCCGTGGCACGAGATCCTCGACGCGAACCCCTTCACCCTCGAGCACCTGGACGGGGGTGCGTTCGCGGTGCCGACGGGGCCGGGGCTGGGCATCGAGGTGGATGAGGCCGCACTGGCCGGGCGCTCCACGCGGGTCCTCGACATCGAGGTGCCGGCCAGCACTGCGGCTTGGACCGACTGGTCACAAGGCAACGTCTGACCTGCGGCTTCTCGGCTGTCGACAATTCTAGATCCTTGCTGACGGTTGCTGCATGTACGCGGTACACACGTTGCGTCCGTCCCTCTTGCACGATCTGGGCCACGCCCGAGCTCACGGGCGGGAGCCGGAGAACGGAGGCGTCAGGTCAGCACGACTCAGCGATGAATCAGCAGCGCTTCGCATGGCTGCTTGACCTGCGCCGAGCACGGGTTAACGATCGAGTACGTCGACCTCGGGCCTCTCCGGCATGTCAGTACCTCCAGCGCCGCCGGCGCATCGAACTCAACTCGACCCCCACTCTCCACCAACTCATGCCCGGCCTGGCGCACGAGTTCGCCCACCACGTTTGCAACGACGCTGCTCGACCATCTTCAGCGAACGCCGGGCGTGGGAGTACGCGGCCCAAGTCATCATCACCCCAGCGGAATACTCCGCGGCGGAGCGGATGGTCGAGCACGGCGTCCACGCGAGCGCACTCGAACTCGACCTGACCCGGTCATCGTCGAGGGGTTGCGGCGCTGGTGGGGTACCCCGTCCCTGCGCGCGGAGTCGGACAGCGCCTGGGGCGCCTGGGGCGCCTGATCACGACCTCCTTCGGTCAGCCGCCGGCCAGCATCGCCATTGCTGGCCCTACCGATCAGGGCGCGGTCGGCTGGCTGGGAGTTGGCCTGGAAGTCCCTGCCGCCTGAAGCTTCCGAAGACGATCCTTCGTCAGGTAGTTCGGCACGGGCTGGTAGACCCCCCACAGGGTCACGAGCCCGGCGAGCACACAGGCGAGGGCGGCGAGGAGCGCCACGACCTTGCTTACGTGCTCCGTGAAAGCCCAGTAGGGAATGGCGGCGCCGAGGGCAAGCGGCAGAGCCGCGCGAGCGCTATAGATGCCGATCTTCGCCACCAACTCTCGGCGCTGTTCACGCTCGCTGAACGAGGAGAGGAGCTCGTCGGCGGTGCCGTATGTCAGGCTGCCGCGCTTCGAGATGTGAGTCTCGAGGCGTTCGTAGACGCCAATGTCGGGCTCATCCTTCGCGAACAGCTCGTCGAGTTCGTCGAAGACGCGCGGTCCCAGCTTCGCACCAGCCGCGCGATCGCGCAGTCGTCGCATGGCTTCGTCGCGCCACCAGTAGGAGGGACCGCCGTAGTCGTCCCGGTACTTCCTGTCGTTCAACTGCGCGTAGTCGGCTTTGGGTGCCTCCTTGAGCTTGATGAACATCAACTGGCACAGGGGCGTGCCTACGGGGATCCGCAGCGTGAAGGGGCTCTGGTTGAACAGAGTGAGCGGCATGCGGCCTGTGTAGCCGGGGTTGATGAATCCGCCGGCGGCATGGATCGAGAGTCCAAGGCGCGCGAAGCTGCTCCGCCCTTCAAGCGCCGCCGCGCAGTCGCTGGGCACGTGGAAGCGTTCAGACGTGCGGGCCAGGACCAGTTGGCCGGGCTTAATCGTGATGCTGTCCTGCGGCTTAGCCTCGACGCGGCGCCATCCACGGCTCGGGTTAAGTTCCATCAGCTGACCCAGGTTAAGGTCGATCGCCGGCGGCCGCCCGAACCTCCAGTGCGAACGCGCTCGCGGGAGCCAGTAGATGCGAGACAGGCGAAGATCGATCGAACACGGGCCAATCTGCTGCGGGTCGAACGGGTCAGCCAGATCGTCGGCCTCAAGCTGAAGCTCAGCCAGCCGCGCAGTGATCTGCTGATCCGTGAGGTACACGGAGGTCAGTATGACCCTCGAAGCCGTGGATCGCGGCGAGGGAGAAGCTCCTGACAACGTGTCGCTCGGTGTCGTAGGCATCCAGCAACCACTGCTCCTGCGGGTACCATTCGGTGCAGCCGAACCAGACTCGCTGAGGGATCACGGAGCGCTCGCGGTTGACGCCAGTCGAGTCGGTGAACAAGATCGTGAGCGGCTCGTCGTACACCATCGCCCCTTTATAGCGCTCTTCGCTCATCTTCATCACCCCTCAGTTCGACTAGCCCGATCATCATCAATCTAGAATCTAGAGGCTCGTGACAAGTTCCTGGGGAGACACGCAGAAGGCAGCCGCGAAAGATCTGTTCGGCCGCCCTCTCCGCGTTGCCCTCGCGTGCTGGATCCTCGCGCGCCAAGGGCAGCCGTTCTATCTCGGCGAGGCCCAGCGAGCGATGATCGTCTTCGGCGAAGCTCACAGCGGCGTATCCAAGGAGATCGAGGGCTTCATGGCACACGGGATGCTCACGATGTTCGAGGACGGTCGCCGGCACTACTACTCAGTTCTGGAATCGCCGTTCTGGGCGGCGTTCGCCGCCATCGGTGACGCACTTGGCCTCCAGTTGGCATTACTGGCGGAGGCGACAGTAACCAGCGCCGAACTTCCGAGCTAGGCCCTCCGTTGATGCCGCCAGGGCGGAAGCGGACCTGCGAGGTGGTGCGTCCAGTGGTGGCGCTGGTGCGCTTTCGTGGGTTCGGCACGGCTTGCTCCTGTCTCGCTGCTGCGATGCTGCCGTGCAGGTCCGACACAACCCATGTGGACAGGAGCGGACAGAGCCAAAAACGCTAGTGGCCCCTGACAGCCGTCTTGGCTGGTCAGGGGCCACTTTGCTTAACGTGCGCGAGGGGGGAGTTGAACCCCCACGTCCTTTCGGACACACGGACCTGAACCGTGCGCGTCTGCCTATTCCGCCACTCGCGCGTGAAGCCCCGCAAGGTTAGCCCAGTCCGGCCGCCGCACCCAAAACCAGGCCACGACGACCACGGCGACGGGCCGGTGAGAGGGTGAAGGTCCCGGGGCGACAGGGGGCTCACCGATACGATCGAGTGATTCGTCCGGAGGGACCAGTCGAGCGAGCCGTGCGAGAGGAGGGCAGGGACGTGGGGGGACTGCAGCGCTTCGAGCAGAAGCTCGAGCAGGCGATCTCGGGCGTGTTCGCGCGCACGTTCCGCAGTGCCGTCCAGCCGGTGGAGATCGCGGCGGCCCTCCAGAGGGAGCTCGACAACAAGGCGCAGGTGCTGTCGCGGCAGCGGCGGCTGGTGCCGAACAGCTTCGTGGTGGAGCTCTCCGAGGGTGACCTCGAGCGGCTCTCGCCGTACGACTCGACGCTGGCCGGTGAGCTGGGCGAGCAGCTGACGGAGCACGCGGAGCTGCAGTCGTACGTCTTCCCGGGGCCGATCCGGATCGGGTTCGAGTCCGCGGACGACCTGGGGACCGGGCGGTTCCGGGTGCGGAGCCAGGCGGAGGCGGCGGTCACGGGGCACTCCCGGCGGGGTGGCGGGCAGCGCACGCGGGCGGTCCTCGAGGTCAACGGCACGCAGCACCCGCTGCAGGCGCCGGGCCTGGTGGTCGGTCGCGGCAGCGAGGCGGACCTGCGGATCAACGATCCCGGGGTGAGCCGGCGGCACGCGGAGTTCCTGATCACGACGGAGCAGGCGGCCGGGATGGCGCCGGGCGAGGGTCCGGTGCACGTCGAGGTCCACGACATGGGCTCGACCAACGGCATCCGGGTCGACGGGCAGAAGGTCGCGCGGGCGACGCTGCGTGACGGGTCGCGGGTGCAGATCGGGCACACGTCGCTCGTGCTGCGGCTGCTCCAGGAGGCGGACCGAGAGGTGGACGTTGTCTGAGCTGACCCTGTTCCTGGTCAGGATCGCGTACCTCGCGATCCTGTGGATCTTCGTGCTCTCGGCGATCTCGGTGATCCGCTCCGACATGTTCGGGGCGCGGGTCCCGGCGCCGGCCGCGCCCGGCAAGCAGCCGAAGCCCCCCAAGACGTCGTCGCCCCGCCGTGGTCAGCCCACGCAGGTCGCCGTCGTCCAGGGCGTCAACACCGGCATCACCGCCGACCTGTCGCAGGCGCCGATCCTGATCGGGCGCGGCAACGACGCGGCCATCCGGCTGGACGACGACTACGTCTCCACCCGGCACGCGCGGATCGTGTCCTCCGGCGGCCAGTGGTACGTCGAGGACCTCGGCTCCACCAACGGCACCTATCTCGGCAGCCAGCGGCTCACCCAGCCGGTCCCGGTGGGCCTGGGCTCGCAGATCCGGATCGGGAAGACCATCGTGGAGCTGAGGAAGTAGGGCATGTCCGAACCCGGCAACGACTCCTCCGACGCGATGGCCCCGGACGAGCTCAGCGGCACGCGGCCCGACGCCCCGACCGAGGCGGCGGCGACGACCGAGGGACCCCCCGAGACGGTCGACGTGCCCACCCCGGCGGCCCGGCCGCTGCTGCAGCTGCGCTTCTCCGCGGTCTCCGACGTGGGCCGGGTCCGCAAGGACAACCAGGACTCCGGGTACGCCGGACCGTGGCTGCTCGCCGTGTGCGACGGCGTCGGCGGCGCGGCCCGCGGTGACATCGCGTCGAGCACCGCGATCGGCGAGCTGCGCCAGCTCGACGAGCCGCCCGGCTCGGCCGACGTGATCGACCGGGTCAACGACGGCATCCACGAGGCGCACAACGCCATCGGCGCGCAGGTCGACCACGACCCCGCCCTCAACGGCACCAGCACGACGGCCACGGTCGCCCTCTTCGACGGCAACCGGCTCGCGGTCGGCCACGTCGGCGACTCCCGCGCCTACCTGCTGCGCGACGGCGAGCTGTCCCAGCTCACCAACGACCACACCTTCGTGCAGAGCCTCATCGACGAGGGCCGGATCACCGAGGCCGAGGCCCGGGTGCACCCGCACCGCAACCTCATCCTCAAGGCGCTCGACGGCCTGCACGAGGTGGAGCCCGACCTGTTCGCGCTCGAGCTCGTCGCCGGCGACCGGCTCTTCCTGTGCAGCGACGGCGCGTGCGGCGTCCTCGAGGACGACCGGATCACCGAGCTGCTCTCCGACGGCTCGCCGGAGTTCGCCGCCATCGAGCTGGTCCGCGCCAGCCTCGACGCCGGCAGCTCCGACAACGTCACCTGCGTGGTCGCCGACGTCGTCGACCCGGCCGCCACGGCCGCCGAGTCGCCCGCCGACCTGCCCGCCCCGCTCGAGCCGATGGTCGTCGGCGCCGCCGCCGACCTGGGCCGGCGCCGTCCGCGCGCGCTGTTCCGCGGGCACCGCTCCGGCGACACGGGCGAGCTCGAGCCGGTGGCGGCCGAGATCCCCGAGGGCATCGACCACGCCATCCCGGCCGACCCGCCGCTCGACGCCGAGACGCTGCGCTACGCCCCCCAGCCGCCGCCCCGCTTCGTGTGGGCGCGCCGGCTGCTGGCCGCCGCCGTCGTGCTGGGCCTCGCCTGGATCGCCGTCGGGACGGCGTACTGGTGGAGCCAGCAGCAGTACTACATCGGCGAGGACGACGGCCACGTCGTCATCTACCGCGGGGTCAACGTGCCGGGCCTGTCGAACGTCTACCAGGTCTCCGACCTGCAGATCGAGCAGCTGCGGGACTCCACCCAGGAGCAGATCCGCGACGGCGACATGACCTTCGACAGCTTCGAGGGCGCCCGCGACGAGGTCACCCGGATCGGCGCCAACGCCCGCCAGAGCGACCCGGCCACCGACCCGACCGACACGACCGACGCGACGGACCCGACCGAGACGACCACCAGCCCGACGACCACCGCGCCCGGCTCGGACTCCGAGGCGCCGGCCGCGCCGTCCACCCAGGGCGGTGCCGCCGACCTGACCAGCGTCACGCCCGGTGGCGGTTCGTGAGCGCCAACTCCGCCCTGATGGGCTTCGTGCACCGCCGCCGGCGGGGTGCGGAGCTCTTCCTGCTGATCCTGGCGCTCGTCGTCGGGATCGGCGCCTACGCCGCGGTCGGCCTCGGCGTCGACGGCGAGGTCCCCACCAACCTCCTCGGGTACGGCGGCTGGCTGGCCATCCTCGTGGTCGGCGCCCACGTCGCCGTCCGCCTCGTCGCCCCGTACGCCGACCCGGTGCTGCTCCCCGTGGTCGCGGCCCTCAACGGCCTCGGCCTGGCGATCATCCACCGCATCGACCTGGCCCGCGACACGGGCCTGGCGAGCCAGCAGCTGACCTGGATGACGCTCGGCGTCGCCCTCTTCATCGGCACCCTGATCGCGCTGCCCGACCACCGCCTGCTCGCGCGCTTCACCTACACGTCGGGCCTGGCCGCCATCGTGCTGCTGATCCTGCCGATGATCCCGGGCCTCGGGACGTCCATCAACGGCGCGAAGATCTGGATCTCGCTCGGCCCGTTCAGCTTCCAGCCCGGCGAGGTCGCCAAGCTGCTGCTCGTCATCACGTTCGCCGGCTACCTGGTCGTGCACCGCGACGCGCTCGCGCTCGCCGGGCGCCGCGTGGTCTTCGTCGACCTGCCCCGCGGCCGCGACCTGGGCCCGATCCTCATGATGTGGGTGGTCAGCCTCGGCATCCTCGTGCTGCAGCGCGACCTGGGCTCGAGCCTGCTGTTCTTCGGCCTCTTCCTGATCATGCTCTACGTCGCCACCGAGCGACCCGGCTGGCTGGTGGTCGGCGGCCTGCTCTTCTTCGGCGGCGCGACCGTCGCCTTCCGGATCTTCGCCCACGTGCAGAACCGGGTCGACATCTGGCTCGACCCGTTCGCCGACCCCAACGGCAACGGCTACCAGCTCGTCCAGGCGCTCTACGGCTTCGCGTGGGGCGGCCTCGTGGGCCGCGGTCTCGGCGAGGGCATGCCCCAGCGGGTGCCGTACGTCGAGTCCGACTTCATCCTCGCCGCGATCGGTGAGGAGCTCGGCCTCACCGCTGTCATCGCCGTCCTGCTCCTCTACGGCCTCGTCGTCGAGCGGGCCCTGCGGGCCGCGCTGATCTCGCGCGACGGCTTCGGCAAGCTCGTCGCCACCGGCCTCGCCGCGGTGTTCGCGCTCCAGGTCTTCGTCGTGGTCGGGGGGGTGACCCGGCTGATCCCGCTGACCGGCCTCACCACACCCTTCCTGTCGTACGGCGGATCGTCGCTCGTCGCCAACTGGGTGATCGTCGCGATCCTGCTCCGCATCTCCGACCAGGCCCGGCGCCCGCTGCCCGACCTGACCGCCGACGCCGACGACCCCGACGAGCAGGCCACCCAGGTCGTGAAGGTGGTGCCGCGATGAACAAGCCGATCCGCACCGTCTCGATCTTCTGCATGTTCCTGTTCCTCGCCCTGATGGCGAACGTGACCTACGTGCAGTTCTGGAAGGCCGAGGACTACAACACCGACCCGCGCAACGCGCGCGTCGCCGAGGCGTCGTTCAGCCGCGAGCGCGGTCAGATCCTGGTGGGCGACGAGCCCGTCGCGACGAGCAAGCCCTCCGACGACCAGTACAAGTACCTGCGCGTCTACCCGTCCTCGGGCGCCCGGATGTTCGCGCCGGTCACCGGCTACCTCCAGCTCGGCAGCCAGACCGGCATCGAGCGCAGCCAGAACGCCGTGCTCACCGGCGAGGACCCCCAGCTGTTCGTGACCCGGCTCGTCGACCTGCTCAAGGGCGACCAGACCCAGGGCGGCAACGTCGTGCTGACGCTCAACGCCGCGGCGCAGAAGGCCGCCTTCGAGGGGCTGCGCGACACGCTCGGCCCGCGCGGCGAGGGCTCGGTCGTGGCGATCCAGCCCAAGACCGGGCGGGTGCTGGCGATGGCGTCCTACCCGTCGTACGACCCCAACGAGCTGGCCACCCACGACTCCAAGAGCGCGGCGGCGGCCTACGAGCAGCTCGACAAGGACCCCCGCGACCCGCTCGTCAACCGCGCGATCCAGACCCGGCTCTTCCCCGGATCCACGTTCAAGCTGGTCACCGCGGCCGCGGCGATCGAGAGCGGCAAGTACCACGGCGACGACCAGGTGCCGGCCGGCTCGTCGTACCAGCCGCCGGGGACCACGCGGACGATCGGCAACGACGGCCGCAGCCAGTGCAACCCGAGCAAGATCTCGTTCGCCACGGCGCTCGACTGGTCGTGCAACACCACGTTCGCGCACCTCGCGGTCGAGGTCGGCCCCGAGAAGATGCGCGACCAGGCCGAGAAGTTCGGCTTCAACAGCAACTACCTCCTCGACCTCAAGGGTCAGGCCCAGTCGGTCTACCCGACCGGCATCCCCCTCAGCGACAAGGACGGCGGCGGCACCCGCGAGCTCAGCGACGCCGAGACCGCGCAGACCGGCATCGGCCAGTTCGAGGTGCAGTCGACGCCGCTGCAGATGGCGATGGTCACCGCCGCGATCGCCAACCAGGGCACGCTCATGCGGCCCTACCTGGTCGAGCAGGTGCAGACCGCCGGCTTCGACGTCCTGCGCACCACCGAGCCCGACAAGCTCAGCGACGCCGTGTCGCCGCAGACCGCGCGCGAGCTGACCGACCTGCTCGTCTCGGTCGTCGACAACGGCACCGCCTCGCCCGCCGCCATCTCCGGCGTCAAGGTGGCCGGCAAGACCGGTACGGCGCAGCGCACCTCGACCCGGTGCTCCGCGGGCGGCAAGCCGCCGTACGCGTGGTTCGTCTCGTACGCGCCGGCGGACAACGCCGAGGTCGCGGTGGCCGTCATGATCGAGGAGGCGCCCGACCGGGCGTGCGACGAGATCGCCGGCGGCCAGCTCGGCGGCCCGATCGCCAAGGCAGTCATGGAAGCGGTGCTGAAGAAGTGAGTCACGCGTGAACGACGTCCAGGGCAGGTACGCCGACCAGGCCGGTCGCTACCGACTCGACTCCATGATCGCCACCGGCGGCATGGGGGTCGTCTGGCGCGCGACCGACACCCGGCTCAACCGGCCGGTCGCGGTCAAGGTGCTCAAGGCCGAGTACGCCCACGACCCGATGTTCCGCACGCGCTTCGACGGCGAGGCACGCAGCGCCGCGGCACTGCACCACCCGGGCATCGCGGGCGTCTACGACTACGGCGCCGGCGACGACGAGAGCCACCCGCCGTACCTGGTGATGGAGCTGGTCGACGGCCAGCCGCTCTCGACCCTGCTCGCCGGCGCGCGCAACAGCGGCCGCACGCTCGACGTCGCCGTCGTCCAGGACCTGATGGCGCAGGCCGCCGACGCGCTCGGCGTGGCCCACCGGGCCGGCATCGTGCACCGCGACGTCAAGCCCGCCAACCTCCTCGTCACGGCCGACCGCACGGTCAAGATCACCGACTTCGGCATCGCCCGCGCGGCCGACTCGGTCGCGCTGACCCGCACCGGCTCCGTGATGGGGACGCCGCAGTACCTCAGCCCCGAGCAGGCGCGCGGCAACCCGTCGACGCCCGCCTCCGACGTCTACTCGCTCGGCGTGGTGACCTTCGAGTGCCTGACCGGACGCCGTCCGTTCGAGGCCGAGACGCCCGTCGCCACCGCGCTCGCGCACCTGCAGCAGCCGGTGCCGCAGCTGCCGCCGAGCATCCCCGGACCGCTCGCGGCCGTCGTCCGCCGGGCGCTCGCCAAGGAGCCCGCCGAGCGGTACGCCGACGGCGCGGCCTTCGCTGCCGCCCTGCGCGACCCGTCCGTCGCGGGCGCCGCGGGCGCCGTGGGCGCGCCGCTCGGTGACGACGACGGCACCCAGGTGCTCACCGGCGTGGTCCCGCCGGTCCCGGTGCCGGTGCCCGGCCCGCGCACGCCCGCCGAGCCGATGCGCCGCCTCGACTCCCCGGCCGCCTACGCCGGCGACGACCCGGGCGAGGAGCGCCGCAAGTCGCCGTGGCCGATCGCCATCGCGGTGATCCTCCTGGTCGTCGCGGCGATCGCGGTCGCCGCGATCCTCCTCGGCCGCGGGGGTGACGACGAGCCGACCGGGGAGACCACCCCGCCGCCGACGACGCCCACGACCGAGCAGACCACCGAGGACACCCCCACCGAGCCGACCACTCCCCCGGAGCCGACCACCGAGGCGACCACCGAGGACACCTCGGTCGAGGTCGACCAGGACCAGTACACCTGCTTCAAGAGCTACCAGGACGCGGTCTCCGACCTGCGGGCCCTCGGGCTCCGGGTCAGCTGGGAGCAGGACAGCCAGCCCAACGACGGCTCGTGCGACGCCGGCACCGTGTCGCGCTTCTCACCCAACGGTGAGCTCAACCAGGGCGACCGGATCGTCGTCTACTACTGGGGCGAGCCGGAGGCTCCGAGCACCGAGCCGACCGACACCGGCACCCCCACCGACACCAGCAGCCCGCTGACCCTTCCGAGAGGTACGGAATGAGCACTCCCCCGACCGAACCCGGCTCGGGCCGGCCCGTCGTCGGCGGGCGGTACGAGCTCGGCGAGCTGCTGGGCCGTGGCGGCATGGCGGAGGTCCGCAAGGGCACCGACACCCGCCTCGGCCGGGTCGTGGCGGTCAAGCGACTGCGCTCCGACCTTGCCAGCGACCCCACCTTCCAGGCGCGCTTCCGCCGTGAGGCACAGTCGTCGGCCTCGCTCAACCACCCCGCGATCGTCGCCGTCTACGACACCGGCGAGGAGCGCACCGCGCAGCCCGACGGCAGCACCGAGGTCGTCCCCTACATCGTGATGGAGCACGTCGCCGGCCGGACGCTGCGCGACATCCTTCGCGAGGGGCGCAAGATCCTGCCCGAGCGCGCGCTCGAGATCACGAGCGGCGTGCTCTCCGCGCTCGACTACAGCCACCGCGCGGGGATCATCCACCGCGACATCAAGCCCGGCAACGTGATGCTCACGCCGTCGGGTGACATCAAGGTGATGGACTTCGGCATCGCCCGCGCGATGAGCGACGCCCAGTCGTCGATGACCCAGACCGCGGCCGTCGTCGGCACCGCCCAGTACCTCTCCCCCGAGCAGGCGCGCGGCGAGACCGTCGACTCCCGCTCCGACGTCTACTCCGCCGGCTGCCTGCTCTACGAGCTCCTCACCGGACGGCCGCCGTTCGTCGGCGACTCCCCCGTCGCGGTCGCCTACCAGCACGTGCGCGAGCCCGCCGTCCCGCCGTCGCAGCACGAGGACGACCTCACCCCCGAGATCGACGCCATCGTGATGAAGTCGCTCGCCAAGCGGGTCGAGGACCGCTACCAGTCCGCCGCGCAGATGCGCGCCGACATCGAGCGCTACCTGGCCGGCCGGCCGGTCCAGGCCGTCGTCCCCGGGGCGACCGGCGCCACCGCCGCCGTCCCGCCGACCCCGCCGCCGCCCGGACCGGGCGAGACGGCGATCCGCCCGCCGCTGCCGCCCGCCCGCGACGACGAGCAGCGCAGCAAGGTCGGCCTCTGGGTCGTGCTCGGGCTGCTCATTGCGGCGATCATCGCGACGGCCTACCTCGTGTGGCCGCGGCTCTTCGACGACACCCCCACCGACAAGCGGGTGCCGAACGTCGTGCGGATGAGCGAGGAGGACGCCCGCAGCGCCATCGGCGAGGCCGGCCTCCAGGTCGGCACAGTCAGCGTCCGCAACGACGACACGATCGAGGCCGGGCAGGTGATCGAGCAGGATCCCGCGGGCGACGACTACGTCGCGCCCGACACCAAGATCAACCTCGTCGTCTCGATCGGCCCCGGCCAGTTCGCGCTGCAGTCGGTGGTCAAGATGCCCAAGAAGGAAGCGATCCAGACGCTCCTCGCCCAAGGCATCCTGCGCCGCAACATCACCGAGCGCGAGTGCGACACCGACGACGAGAAGGGCACCGTCGTCGAGCAGGTCCCGCCGGCCAACACGATGATCGAGAAGGACGCGACCGTCGAGCTGTGCATCTCCGACGGCCCCGAGGAGGTCCCGAAGCTGGTCGGCCTCAAGCAGGCCGAGGCGGTCAAGGCGATCAAGGACGCCGGCTTCGAGCCCGTCGTGCGCGACGCCTCCGCCGACGACTCGAGCCAGAAGAAGGGCCGGGTCACCGAGCAGGACCCCGCCCCCGGCGAGCCGCTCGACCAGGGCAACCGGGTCTACATCTTCATCTCGATCTACGAGGCGCCGCCGCCGACCACGCCGACCGACACCGACGGCGACGGGCTCTCCGACGAGGACGAGGCGACCCGCGGCACCGACCCGACCAACCCGGACACCGACGGCGACGGCATCAGCGACGGCCAGGAGGTCGCCGCAGGTACCGACCCGCTCAACCCCCTCGACCCGGCTCCGGGGCAGGGCGCCGGCCGGGTGCCGGCGCTGCCGCCGGCCGCTAGCGGAGCGGCTTCGCGTACTGCAGGTCGACGACGCCGTCGTACGCCGGCGCCTCGACCCGCTCCTTGAGGTCGAGCGACCAACCGATCCCGATCTGCGGGTTCTCGGAGTCGGTGCGGTAGCCCGAGACGATCGGGTCGGACGACACGCTGCCGTAGAGCGCCGACGGGTCGCCGACGGCCTCGATGACGTAGGGCTGCGGGTAGGGCACGCCCTGGAGCTGGACGGCGTTGCCCTCGCACTTGATGCCCGTCGTGGAGATGACGCGCTGGCCGGCGATGGTGACCGCGCTGGCGCCGCCGTTCCACAGGGCGTTGACCACGGCCTGGATGTCCTGCTGGTGGACGACGAACCGGTTCAGGTTGAGCCGCTTCTCGGGCTCGACGTGCTTGTTGCGCTCGACCGCGTCGTCGACGAGGTCCTCGGGCGCGTCGGAGAGCGTGATCTGCAGGCCCGGACCCGCGTGGGGCGTCATCCCGGCCGGGTCGCGCAGCTGGGCGACCTCGCCCCGGGCCCGGTCGACGCTCTTGTCCTTGACCCCGGCGCTGAGCCGCTCCACCTCGTCGGAGAGGTCGTTGAACCGGTCCTCGACCGTGCGGTAGTTCGCCGCCTCGCCCTCGACCAGTCCCGCGAGGTCGGTGTAGCGGCCCGGACGCAGGTCGGTTCCCTCGCTGTTGGTGGCCGAGACGGCGAGCAGGCTGCCGCTGAGGACGGCCACCACCGGCGTCCCGATCCGCCACCCCAGGGAGCGCCGGCCGGACCCGGTTCGGCGGCCCGTCGTACCTCCGGCGTGGCTACCCGTCATACTGACAGTGTCCACCACTGGTCGAGCGCGCGCCCGCAGGGGCGAGCGTGCGGCCACCGAGTCTCAACGAGGAGCCCCCTGTGGCCAAGCCGACCCGCCTGTCGAAGCGCAAGGAGCGCGAGGTCTTCGGCGACCCCGACCGCGGCCCGGTGATGAGCCTGCGGTTCGCCATCGCCCTGCTGCTCATCCTCGGTGGCATCGCCTGGATCCTGTACTACTACTTCGGCGTGCGGCCCACCGACGGCTTCGGCAGCATCAACGCCAAGGGCAAGCCCAACCCGGCCGGCGGCCCGTCGTTCCTCCAGGACCTCGAGGGCAAGAACTACCTGATCGGCTTCCTGCTGTTCTTCGCGGGCCTGATCTTCTCGGCGCACCCCAAGACCCCGCTCGGCCGCGGCCGCGGCGTCGTGGTCGGCATGCTCGGCTGCTTCCTGATCGGCCTGCTGTGGATCTGCGTCTTCTACATCTTCCTCACCGGCAACGACCCGTCCGACATCCCGATCATGACCGACCTCGGGCAGAAGAACCTGTTCGTCGGCATCGGCTTCATGGCCGTCGGCTTCGCCTTCGCCACCCGCTGGGAGTAGGCCCGCCCCACCCCGCGCAGCCGCCGCCGCGCCGGTCGCCCCTCCGGGCACCGGCGCGGCGCTCGTTTTCCCACCCGGTTACCCCCAGGTTTCTCCACAGCTGGGGAGAACTACACGGGTGTCATTCATCCACAGCGGTGGAGAAACCTGGGGAAATCGACCCCGGGTCTCCCCGGTCACCCGGTCGGCCGGTCGCCGCCGCGGGTCAGAGGGTGAGGGTGCGCAGCAGCGTCCCGGCGAGGACGACGGCGCCGAGCAGGCTCAGCCCGGCGGCCTGGACGAGCGCCCGGTGCCGGCCGCGCGGGGCGAAGGCGAGGATCGCGGCGGCGAGCGCGCCGCCGACGAAGCCGCCGAGGTGGCCCTGCCAGGAGACCCCGGGGATGATGCTGATGATGACCGCCAGCACGATCGTCGTGCGGAAGACGGAGAGGTCGGCGCCGGACTTCCAGCCGGCGACCAAGGAGGCGCCGAGCAGGCCGAAGATGGCACCTGAGGCGCCGACGGTGATGCTGAACTCGCTCCCGAGCCAGTAGACCGACAGGGCGCTGGCCGCGCTGGCCAGGAGGTACAGGACGACATACCGGACCCGGCCCAGCAGCCCCTCGACGAGCGGGCCGAGCGACCAGAGGGCGAGCATGTTCATGCCGATGTGCCACGGCTGGACGTGGACGAAGGAGCCGGTGACCAGCTGCCACCAGGCCCCCTCCTTCAGACCCGGGATCCAGGTGGCGTTGGCGCCGGCGTCGCAGACCTGCTGGGTCGCGTAGAAGCCGACGTCGCCGTCCTGGCAGATGCCCCACAGGTGCACCTCCAGCCAGCTGGCCAGCAGGCTGTCACTGCCGCCGGAGGCGACGATCGCCACCCAGACGACGACATTGATCGCGATGAGCACCAGCGAGGTCGTCCCCGGGTTCGCCGAGATCACGCCGCCGTACGCCGTCTTGGCCTGGCGCACCGAGCGCTGGCCCTCGGCCACGCACTCGGGGCACTGGAAGCCGACCGAGGCGTCGCGCATGCAGTCCGGGCAGATGGGACGTTCGCAGCGCTGGCAGCGGATGTAGGTCTCGCGGTCGGAGTGCCGGTAGCAGGTCGGCACTCCGACCGGAGGGGTGCTCATCGTGGGTTCGCGGAGAGCGTCAGCCGACGAGCTCGACGGACTCGATGACGACCGGCTCGACGGGACGGTCGCCCGCCGCGGTCGGGACGGCGGCGATCGCGTCGACGACGTCGCGGCCGGCCTGGTCGGCGACCTCACCGAAGATGGTGTGCTTGAAGTTCAGCCACGTGGTCGCGCCGACGGTGATGAAGAACTGCGAGCCGTTGGTGCCCGGGCCGGCGTTGGCCATGGCGAGCAGGTAGGGCTTGTCGAAGACGAGCTCGGGGTGCGGCTCGTCCTTGAACTGGTAGCCCGGGCCGCCGGTGCCGGTGCCGAGCGGGCAGCCGCCCTGGATCATGAAGCCCGGGATGACCCGGTGGAAGGTCAGGCCGTCGTAGAACGGACCGGTCGCGCCGTTGCCGGCGTCGTACGCCTTCTCGCCGCTGGCGAGGCCGGTGAAGTTCGCGACCGTCTCAGGTGCGTGGTTCGGGAACAGGTTGAGCGTGATGTCGCCCTTGTTGGTCTTGAGGACGGCCTGCTGCGCTGCCATGGAAGTGCCTCGTCTCCGGCTGATCGGGGTGAGTGGTGCATCGGTGATGCGGACGCCCTCGATCCTACTGACCTCGTGCCCGGCACCGGTCCCGTGCCATGGTGGGATGGAGGAACGGCCCGTCCGGGCCGCGCACACTGGTCGAAGGAGAGCTCGGGATGAAGAAGCTGAAGAAGCTGGTGGTGCTCGGAGCGCTGGGCGCGCTCGTCGCCACGATCGCCAAGAAGCTGCAGGCCGGTGGCGCCGACGACGCCTCGCTGTGGCAGTCCGCCCCCGAGCCCGCCGGGACGACGACGCCCCCCGCGCCGCCCGTGCCCACGCCCCCGCCGGTGCCGTCGCCGGACCCGGCCCCCGAGCCGCAGGCCGTCGACCCGCGCGCGGTCGACAACGCACCGGAGCCGGCGAGCGCGCCGGACCCGCTGACCGACCCGCTCCCGGAGGAGCCGCAGCAGGGCTGAGCAGGGCCGCTCGGCCTAGCGTGAGACTCCGACTGGCAGCGCAGCAGGTAGTGCTGCCTGACACTGGCATGCCTCGCGACGAGTCCTGGCCGATGTTCGGGGGGAGCAGACCGCGCCGCTAGTGCCGCCCTCGGACGGCGTGAAGTCGCGACCGTTCCGTGATCACTGGCAGGTTCGAGGCCTCGCCCACCAGTACTCCAGCCCTCTGCGCGTGTCGGCGACCTGCTGCCCGCTAGGTCCCAGATCCGCCCCGCCGGTCCGGGGCGGATCTGGGACGGCAGCTCAGGCCTGGCGCAGCTGGTCGACGAACCCCCTCAATGCGTGCCGGCACGCCCACGCGCTGAAGTCGCACATCAGTCGACGGCCGGCTCGAACCCTGGGCTTCGGGCACACCGGGAGAGCAGACGTCCTGCTCTGGCCCGCGGCCATCAGTCGACGTGCTCGCCCAGCCACACCTGGTGTGGAACCGGAACACAGACTGATCCGTCGAAGACCGACTACAACCGGTACTGCACAGCTGACTACAGCTCAACCGGACGGCGACAGGTGGCTGTGCACGAGATCGGCCACGCGTTGGGTCTCGGCCATGCCGGGGGATCCAACTGCGCCACCCAGCCGATCATGTACACCTCCTCGAGCCGCTACTTCGTCTGCAATCACGTCAAGCCACAGGCCGACGGCATCAACTTCATCTACTAGCGGCCCGAGGCCAAGGGAGATCTCATGAACTCCGCAGTGAAAGTGGCTGCCACGGCCGTCCTGAGCCTTGCCATCGCAGGATGCGGGCTTGAGTCCGAAGCGCCCGTCGCAAGTCCTGAGTCTGGCCAGACCGCTCCCCGGATCCAGGTCAGCCGTGTGAAGACCTACACCTCACTTGAGGACCTGGTGAAAGACGTACCGGTCATCGCGAAGGTACGGGTCGTCCCGGGCACTGCCAAAGAGGTCCCCGCGGACCAAGCAGGGGCGGCACCGGTGCCAGCCACCTCAGTGACCGTCGAGGTCCTCGACTTCCTCAAGGGCACGGCGGACAAGCAGCTCGTTGTCCGGATGATCACCGCTCCCGATCAGGAATCGGAGGTGCCGCCCGCGCTCGTCGAGGGCGAGGACTACGTCCTGTTCCTCACCCCGTTCGAATGGGAACGCGGAAAGCCGACCGGCGAATGGGTCGTCCCTGGGGGCGCGGGCGTCTATCAGGTCGATTCGACCGGCCAACTCGATCGGAAGTCACGGGGCGAGGACGCGATCCCGGCCGTCATCGACTCCCTCAGGGACATCCGAAGCCTGCTCTGAACGCTGGCGCCTCGGCGACCGGTTGTCTCCGCAGCAGTGACCGCTCAAGACGGCACCTGATGAGAACAACCGCGGCTCCCCACGACCGCGGCCTTCGACCGTCCAACCTCACCAGCCGCGCCCGCGCGGTGCGCGGGCCACACGGCCCTACGGCGGACTTGGGAGCCACGCGCTAGCTGCGGGCGAGCTCCGGGTGGTCCTCGCGCAGGCGGACGGCCACGCGGTGCTCGACCCAGAAGATGAGCCCGGGGATCAGCCCGGCGACGAGCATCAGCAGCAGCTGCGGGATGCTCCAGCGCGCCTTCTGGCTGAGCAGGAACGCCACGACGACGTACACGATGTAGATCCACCCGTGCACGAGCCAGATCGGCGTCAGGTCGTCGCCGAGCTGCTGCAGGGTGGAGCCGTCCTCGAGCAGGTACTTCAGCAGCGAGCCGAGGGTGCCGACGACGAGCAGCACGCCGACCACGAGCGCGAGCACGCGGTAGACGTTGAAGAGCTTGGTCACGGCTTCGAGGGTACGGCGTCGTCCCCGGCGTCCTCGGCGTCGGCCTCCTCGAGGTCCGGCTCGGCCGTGGCGTCGCGCACATAGCGGAACCAGATGAAGGCCGCGAAGGCGGCGAAGACCCACCACTCGATCGCGTAGAGGATGTTGCGCAGCGCGGTGAACCGGCTCGCCTGCGGGAGCTGGTCGAGGGTCGCGTGGTCGACGCCGGCCGCCGCGTCGGACGGCAGCGGCTCCTCGGCGATGACGTAGGCGCCGTAGAGGTCCTGGTCGACGCGCTGGACCAGGTCGGCGATCCGCAGCACCGGCAGGACGTCGTCGTTCGGGTCGTCGTCGACCGGACCGCTGCTCTCGGGCGGCTGCAGCCAGCCGAGGACGGCGACCTCGCCGGTGGGCGGCGCCGGCAGCGAGGCCGGGTCGGTGCCGTCGGGGACCCACCCGCGCACCACCGGGACGGCGGGGGCGGCCGCGTCGCCGACGGTCAGCGGGGTGACCAGCCAGGCGCCGGAGCGCCCGTCGTCGCTGGGCCGGTCGGCGACCAGGACGGTGCCCCCCGGCAGGAAGGTCCCGCGGACGTCGACCGGGCGGCCCAGGCCGGCGGTGGGGAACGGGTCGTCGGGGCCGATCACCTTCGTGATCGGGACCGGGTCGGACTTCGTCAGGTCGACCCGCTCGGCCGCGCGCCGGGTCTGCCAGGCGTCGTACTGCCACACGCCCATGCCGACCGCGATGCTGACGCAGAGCAGGCCGAGCAGGTGGGCCCCCCACATCCGCACGCTCCACCACCGCACCACCCCTGCAGGGTACGAGCCGGTCCCACCGCGGGCGGCGGCGGGCTGCTCAGTTCCCCACCACCGATCGCAACTGGTCTTACCACTTGACCACTTGGCCGCCGCCGCCTAGCGTGGCGGCCATGCCCCTGCGCCCTGTCACCCGCCGCTCGGTCTCCGACGAGGTCTTCGACCAGCTCCTCGACGGCGTCGTCGACGGCGATCTCGTCGCCGGCGAGCCGCTGCCGAGCGAGCGCCGCCTGGCCGAGGTGCTCGGCATCTCCCGGCCCGCCGTGCGCGAGGCGCTGCAGCGGATCGCCCAGACCGGCCTGGTCGAGGTCCGGCACGGGGGCGCGACGACGGTGCGCGACTTCCGGCGGGCGGCCGGCCTCGACCTGCTCCCGCGGCTGCTCGTGCGCGGCGGCCGCCTCGACGCGGCGATCGGGCGCAGCGTCATCGAGGCCCGGGCTGAGGTGGGCCCCGGGATCGCGGCCCTGGCCGCGACCCGCGGGGGGCCGGGCCTGGCCGCGGGGCTCGACGAGGTGATCGACCGGATGACGGCGACGGCCGACGCCATCGCCTGGCAGGAGCTCGCCCTCGACTACTGGGACCTGCTGGTCGACGGCGCCGACTCGCTCGTCTTCCGGCTCATGTACAACAGCCTGCGCACGGCGTACGAGCCGGCGCTCCCCGCGCTGGCCGCGGTCCTCGCCGACGAGGTCGGCCAGGTCGAGCCCTACCGGCTGCTCGCCGCGGCGATCCGGGCCGGTGACGCGCAGACCGCGCGCGCCGCCGCGAGCCGGGTCCTGACGCCGACCGCCGAGGCACTGCTCACCGCCTTCGCGGCGCTCGAGACGTCGGAGGCCGAGCAGTGAGCACCGTCGAGCGCCGGACCTCCAGCCCGTCGCTGGCCGAGGTGCACGCCGAGTTCTGGCGGCACCCGAGCCCCTACCTGCTCGGCACCTGCCTGGTCGCCGCGATCACGGGCCGGGTGCTGGCCGGCGCCGGCTCGTGGTGGGAGCTGGCGATCCCCGTCGGCCTGGTCGCCGTCCTGCCCGTCGTCGAGTGGGTCGTCCACGTCTGCATCCTGCACTGGCGCCCGCGCCGGGTCGCCGGGCTGACCCTCGACCCGCTGCTCGCCCGCAAGCACCGGGCGCACCACGCCGACCCGCGCGCCCTCCCGCTCGTCTTCATCCCCTGGCAGGTCCAGCTGTGGCTGGCACCCGCCTGGACCGCCCTCGCCTGGCTGGTCACCCCCACGCCGACCGCGATGTTCTCGCTGCTCGTGGCGATCTACGCGATCAAGTCGGCCTACGAGTGGACGCACTACCTGCTCCACAGCGACTACCGGCCGCGCTCCGCCTGGTACCGCCGGATCTGGCGCCACCACCGCCTGCACCACTTCAAGAGCGAGCACTACTGGTTCACCGTCACCTCCGCCGGGACGGCGGACCGCCTGTTCGGCACCGCGCCCGACCCGAGCACCGTCCCGACCTCGCCGACCGCCCGCAACCTGCACGGAAGCGTGTGAGGATGCAGGGCGTGCGGATCCACCACCTCAACTGCGCGACCATGCGCCCGGCCCTCGGGCCGACCATGGTCGCCCACGTGCTGCTCCTCGAGCGCCCGGACGGCCTGGCCCTGGTCGACACCGGCTTCGGTACCGAGGACCTGGCCCGGCGCCGGCGGCTCGGGCGTCCCTTCCTGCTCACCGTCCGTCCCGACCTCGACCCGGCCGAGACCGCGCTGGCCCAGGTCAAGGCGCGCGGCTTCGCGCCGTCCGACGTCACCGACATCGTGCTCACCCACCTCGACCTCGACCACGCCGGCGGGATCGGCGACTTCCCGCAGGCGCGGGTCCACGTCCACGCCCGCGAGCACGCCGCCGCGACGACCCCGACCGCGCGCGAGAAGGCGCGCTACGTCGCCGGCCAGTGGGCGCACGGCCCGCGCTGGACGCCGCACACCGAGGGCTCCGACGCGTGGTTCGGCTTCGCGTCGGTGACCGCGCTCGACGACGACGTCCTCATCATCCCGCTGCCCGGCCACACCCGCGGGCACGCAGGCGTCGCCGTCCGCCGCGACGACGGCACCTGGCTGCTCCACGCGGGCGACGCCTTCTTCCACGGCGGGCAGCTCGACGTGCCGGCCCGCTGCCCCGCCTCGCTGACCGCGTTCCAGCGGCTGATGGCGGTCGACAACCGGCGCCGGCTCGACAACCTGGCCCGGCTGCAGGAGCTCGCCCAGGGGCGGTCCGGCGAGGTCACCGTGATCTGCGCCCACGACAAGGCGCAGTACGACGCCCTGCGCACGGAGATCAGCCCGGGCACACCGTGAACGGCAGGTGGTGGGTCCGGGTGAGCCGCGCCGCGGCCGCCGGGTCGGCGAGCACGTAGCCGATCCGGCCGCTCGCCGGGTCGGCCACCGCCCGGCTCATCACCAACCCGAAGTCGGGCTTCGTCGGCGGCATCACGTCGGCCAGCCGGGCCCGCTCGAAGGCGTCGGACCGGTTCTCGCCGAGGCGCGCCGTGACCAGCTCGGTGCCGAGCGCGACCGAGTACGCGTCGAGCGGGTCGAGGCTGTCGAGGGCCGCCGCAGGCGCCGCGGCCAGCTGGGCCTGCATGCCCGCACCGAAGACGGTGTCGAAGGGATCGCAGCCCCGCTGCAGGTAGGTGGCCACCGCCTCGCCGCCGGTCAGCGCGACCAGGTCCGGCTCGGCCCCCCACGACTGCGCCGCGTCCGGTGGGGTCGCGGACGTGACCAGCCGGTGGTCGGCGTCGACCACCGCGCCGCGCAGCGGCCCGACGCCGGCCCCGACCGCCCGTCGTACCGAGGCCATCGCGAGGTCGCCGTGGAACGCCAGCACCCAGCCCTCGGCGCCGCCGCCGGAGTAGGTCGCCTCCCAGGCAACGTCGTCCTGGCCGAAGCCGAAGCGCTCGCGCAGCTGGGCCTCCACCGGGCGCAGCAGACCGGTGGACAGGCTCGCGGTGCGCGGCACCTGGCGCCAGAAGCGCTCCCGCTCCGGCGCCGGGCTCGAGCCCTTGAGCGTGCCGAAGCCGAGGACCAGGCGGAGCTGGTCGAAGTCGGTGACCGCGAGGGTGGTCGCGGCGGTGGGCACGAGCGCCAGCACCGCGGCCGAGGGCTCCTGCGAGCCGTCGTACTCGCTGACCTCGGCCCGGGGCTCCGGGGAGCGCTGGTAGACGGGCTTCGGGTCGCTGCTGCACGCGGCCAGGAGGACCACACCGGCGAGCGCCGCGCCGACCCGGATGCCCCTCACCAGCCAGATCTTGCCAGAGAAGCACCCAGGGGCGCCGACATCTCGCGTCGACGCCCCTGGGGTGAGGTGGATCAGCGGCCGATCAGCTGCGCCTCGATCAGGAGGTCGCGGAAGCCGTCGGCCCCGCTGCGGCGCTCCGATCCGGTCGACGCCGGCGGCGGCGGGACCGGGTCGCACTTGCGGTCGCTGCGCTTGCCGGGCTTGCGCGCCGGCAGCTTGCCGGTGTCGAGGTAGCTCGCCACCAGGTTGTCGGTGCACGCGATCCCGGACAGCGAGCCCGAGTGCGTCGTCCCGCCCACGCCCTCGATCAGGTACGACGACGGGAACGCCTGCCGCGTGGCGAGGGCACCGGTGAACACGGTCGCCGCGTCCCGGGTCTCACCGATGAGCAGGATGCGCGACTTCACCTTCTTGCCGCTGACCGCGAAGGCCTTGCGGGACTTGGCCGGCCAGTTGAGGCAGGGCGCGTTGTACCAGGTGTTCCCCCACGTCAGGAACGGGTGCTTGCGGTGGATCCGCCACGCGTCGGCCTTGGTCTTCTGCCAGCCGGGCCACTTCGCGTCGGTGCACTGCACGCCGTTGTAGACCGCGAAGCCGTTGTCGTCGCCGGGACCGGCGTACTGGGCGAGGACGTCGGCACCGTCACCGGTGCGGACCAGCTTGGCGTACGCCGCACCGATCTCGGCCCAGCCGTAGACGTAGTAGCCGGCGCCCAGCATCACGTCGTCCAGCTCGTCGGGGCCGAGCTTGCCGCCCGCCGCGGGCGTGCGGTCGAGCTTCTTGCGGAGCTTGTAGTAGCCCTTCTTGATGGCCTTCCAGTCGCTGCCGAGGTGGTAGGTCGCGTTGTTCTTGGCGAGCCAGCGGAAGTAGACGTTCATGTTCTTGTCGAACTGGACGTTCTGCTCGAGGTTGGCCTTGTAGAAGGCGTTCTTGGCGTTGAGGACGCCGTCCCACACGAACCGGCCGACCCGCTTCGGGAACAGGGTCGCGTAGACCTGGCCGAGGTAGGTGCCGTAGGAGAAGCCGTAGTAGTTGAGCTTCTTCTGGCCGACCGCCTTGCGCAGGCTGTCGAGGTCGCGCGCCACGTCGGTGGTCTTCATGTGGTTGAGCAGGCGTCGGGCGTCGGCCTTGCCGCACGCCTTGGCGTAATTGCGCGTCACCTTGCGCCACCAGCTCATGATCGACGGCTTGGTCGGCACGTAGTTGGGCCGGTTGAAGCCGGCTCCCTTGTAGTTCGGGTTGCAGCTGAGCGCGGGCTCGCTGCTGCCGACACCGCGTGGGTCGAAGCCGTACCAGTCGTACTTCGCGCCGACGCCGTTGGGGATCGCGCCACCCAGCGTCGCCAGGCCGAGGCCGGAGCCGCCCGGTCCGCCCGGGTTGACCGCGATCATGCCCTTGTAGTCGGCATCGGTGTGCAGCACCCGGCTGACGGCGATCTTGATCTTCTTGCCCGCCGGCTTGGCGTAGTCGAGCGGCACCGTGAGCATCGCGCACTGGGCGCCCGCGTTCTGCAGGCGCTCGCTCTCGCACGCGCCCCAGACCAGCGGCGCCCGCTCGGCGGCGCCGGCCGCGCCCGTCGCCGTCGTCCTCGCTGCCGGCGCGGCCGTGCTGCTGGCCGTCGGCACCAGCACCGCGGCGCCCACCGCGAGCGAGGCGAGGATCGTGAGTGATCTCTTCACGTGGTTCATCCCTCCGAGTGAGAAGCGGCCGGGGACGACCCGGCACCCGACCGACCTTGCCTCCTCCACCGGGTCCGCGTCCATACCCAATCCCGGGAAAAATTGCGGTGGGTTCAGGACTTGACCGCAAGAGTCAGCGCGAAGTCGCCCGCGGCGTCGGTCCAGACCCGGGCCACCCCGAGCCCAGCGCCCTCGAGCTCGGCCGCGATCCGGCTGACCCGGAACTTCGACGAGATCTCGATCCGGATCTCCTCGCCGACCGCGAGGTCGAGGACCAGCTCGGCACCCGGGATCGTGACCCGCTGGGGGACCTCGGCGCGCAGCCGCAGGTCCATCCGCTCCATGTGCGGGTCCCAGAAGGGCACGTAGGAGAACGCGGCGGGGTCGAAGTCGCCGCCGAGCTCGCGGTTGACGACGACGAGGGCGTTGCGGACGAACTCCTCGGTGACGCCCTGCGCGTCGTCGTAGGCCGCGATCAGGCGGTCGGCGCTCTTGACCAGGTCGGTGCCGAGCAGCAGCGAGTCGCCGGGCTCGAGGACGTCGGCGACGGCACCGAGGAACGCCCGCCGCTCCTCGAGGTAGAGGTTGCCGATGGTGCCGCCGAGGAAGGCGACCATGCGTCGTCCGCCGGCCGGCAGCTGGGCCAGGTGGAGGGTGAAGTCGCCGACCACCGCCGCCACCTCGAGATCGGGATAGCGCTCGGCGATCTGGTCGGCGGCCTCGCGCAGCGTGGCCTCGGAGACGTCGACCGGCGCGAAGCGGGTCAGCTGCCCGGACCGGGTGAAGGCGTCGAGCAGCAACCGGGTCTTCTCGCTGGTGCCGCTGCCGAGCTCGATGAGCGAGGTCGCGCCGCTCGCGGTGACGATCTCGTCGGCGTGGGTCTCGAGGATCGCGCGCTCGGCCGCGAAGGGGTAGTACTCCGGCAGCCGGGTGATCTGGTCGAAGAGCGCGGACCCGTGGTCGTCGTAGAGCCAGCGGGGCGGGAGGGTGCGCGGGTGCCGGGTCAGGCCCCGGCGGACGTCGTCGGCGAGGCTGCCGCTGGCCCAGTCGGGCGCCAGCAGCACGGTCACCTCGGGCTCGCGGTGGCTCATGCGCGCACCCCGCCGTCGGCGAGCCGGACCCCGCTCAGCGCCCACCGCGCGCCCGGTGGGAAGAAGTTGCGGTAGCTGGCGCGCGCGTGGCCCGGCGGCGTCAGCGCGCAGCCGCCGCGCAGCACCATCTGGTTCGACATGAACTTGCCGTTGTACTCGCCGATCGCGCCCGCGGCGGGGTGGAAGCCGGGGTAGGGCAGGTACGCCGACGACGTCCACTCCCAGCAGTCGCCGTAGACCTGGCGCAGCCGGCCGGTGCTCGGCCCGGCGGCGCGCGGGTGGTAGGTCTCGGTGTCGGCGAGGTTGCCGGCGACCTCGGCCTGCGCGTCGTCGCTGCGGACGGCGTGCTCCCACTCGGCCTCGGTGGGCAGCCGCTTGCCGGCCCACGCGGCGTAGGCGTCGGCCTCGTAGTGGCTGACGTGGCTCACCGGCAGCCCGGGGTCGACCGGGAACGTGCCGTGCAGCGTGTGCTCGAACCACACCCCGTCGAGCTCGATCCAGTAGAACGGCGCCGCCCAGCCGTGGGTCTTGACCTGCGCCCACCCGTCGGAGAGCCACAGCTCGGGACGCCGGTAGCCGCCGTCGGCCATGAACGCGAGCCACTCGCCGTTGGTGACGAGCCGGTCGGCCATCCGGAACGGCTCGAGCCACACCTGGTGCGGCGGCAGCTCGTTGTCGAACGAGAAGCCGGCGTCCCGGTGCCCGATCTCGACCAGCCCGCCCTCGACGTCGACCCAGCCGAGCCCGTCGGGCTCGCTGCGCTCGGCCGGGGCGCCGGCGTAGACCGGCTGGAGGGGGTTGAGCGAGAGCACGTGCTTGATGTCCATGAGGAGCAGCTCCTGGTGCTGCTGCTCGTGGTGGAAGCCGAGCTCGATCGTGCCGGCCAGCTTGTCGAGGCTGCCCTGGTCGAGGCCGTCGACGAGGGTGCGGAAGCGCTCGTCGACGTTGCCGCGGTAGCGCCCGACGTCGTGCGCCCCCGGACGGCTGATCACCCCGCGCTCGGCGCGGTTGTAGCGCGGCCCGACGGCCTCGTAGTAGCTGTTGAACAGGAACCAGTACTGGTCCTGGTACGGCGCGAAGCCCGCCTCGTTGTCGGCCAGCACGAACGTCTCGAAGAACCACGTCACGTGCGCCCGGTGCCACTTCGTGGGCGACACGTCGGGCATCGACTGGACGGTCTGGTCCTCGGGCGACAGCGGCGCGGCCAGCCGCTCGGTGTGCCCGCGCACCTCGTCGTACCGCGTCAGGAGAGCATCTGCCGTCCACTGGGTAACGGTCATGGATTCGACAGTAGGCCGGACCACCGACAATGCCCAGGGGCCCGGGGCAGGCGTCAGGAGATGTTCACACGCACTCCTAGACTTCCGGCGTGACCCGGCGCCTGATGCACCTGCTGGCCGCCCTGCCTCTCCTGGTGCTCGTCGGGTGCTCGGGTACGGCGGACCCGGAGGTCGACGCCCCGCCGACGCGGGCCTCGGGAGCGCCGTCCTCGGGAGCGCCGGGCTCCGAGGCGCCCACCGTGACGCCGCTGCCGCCGGCGCGCTACCGCTCGTCCGTGCCCGACCGCACCGTGCGCACGCCGGGCGGCTACCTCGTCAACCGCTGCGTGCCGCCCTCCCTGCGCCGGCACGCCACGACACTCACCACGAGCGACGGCGTCCACCTGTCGACGCTGGTGCTCGGCAGCGGCACCAAGGGCGTCCTGCTCTCGCACGAGCAGGGCTACTACATCTGCTCGTTCCTCGGCCTGGCGCGCCGGCTCGCCGCCGACGGCTACCTCGTCGTGCTGCCCGAGTACCGCAACCACGGTGCCTCGGAGGGCACGCCCGACAACGAGCACATCGAGCGCGACACCGAGGCCGCCCTCGCCGAGCTGGAGCGCCAGGGTGCCGAGCGGGTCTTCCTGGGTGGCGCCTCCTGCGGCGGGACGGCGAGCGCGGTGGTCGGCGCCCGCGACGGCGTGAGGGAGCGGCTCGTCGGGCTGCTCAACATGTCCTCGCCGGCCTGGTGCGGCGGGCTGAACAGCCCCCGCGCGGTCAAGAGGATCACCGCACCCAGCCTGTTCGTCGTCTCTCCCGGCGACATGGACGGAGCGGTCGAGGAGCAGGTCCGCGTCGTCCACAAGGCCTCGGCCGCGGCGGACAAGGAGCTCGTCATCGACCCGAGCGGCTTCCACGGGACCGACATGCTCGGCGCGCCCGGCACGGGGCCGGCCCTGGAGCAGAGGGTGCTGGCCTTCATCGAGGGCACGTTCACGGACTGACGAGGCCGCTGCGGTAGGCGACGACCACCGCCTGGGCGCGGTCCCGGGCGCCGAGCTTGGCCAGGATCCGCTTCACGTGGGTCTGCACGGTCGACTCGGCGAGGGTCAGCAGCGCCGCGATCTCCGGGTTGGACCGGCCCTCCCCGACCAGCGCGAGCACCTCGCGCTCGCGCTCGGTGAGGGCGGCGACGAGACGTGGGTCCGCCGTGGTCGGTACGGCAGTCAGCGAGCGGGCGACGACCGCGCGGGTGACGGCGGGGTCGAGCAGCGCGTCGCCCTGCGCGACGGTGCGGATCGCCTCCAGCAGCCGCTCCGGCGCGACCCGCTTGAGCAGGAAGCCGGACGCCCCGGCCCGCAGCGCCTGGGCGACGTAGTCGTCGTCGGCGAAGGTGGTGAGCACGAGCACCCGTGCGGGACTGCCGCTCGCGACGATCCGGCGGGTCGCCTCGATGCCGTCGACCCCGGGCATCCGGACGTCCATCAGGACGACGTCAGGCCGGTGCTCCTGGGTGAGCCGGACGGCGTCCAGACCGTCGGCTGCCTCACCGACCAGCGCGAGCCCGGGATCGGTGCCGACGACGACAGCGAGCCCCGCGCGGAGCAGGGCGTCGTCGTCGGCGATGAGGACGCGGGTCGTCATGGCCGCCGGTCCGGTGCGGTGAGCGGCAGGCGGGCGCGGACCCGGAAGCCGCGCTGCTCGGGGTCCGGGCCGGCCTCGGCGGTGCCGCCCAGGCGCGCCGCACGCTCACGCATGCCGGCGATCCCGCGGCCCGGCGCCCAGTCCGGCTCGGGGCCGCTGCCGTCGTCGGTGACGGTGACGACGAGGTCGCCGCCGTCGGTGACGACCTCGACCCGGACGGTGCAGGGGGCCGCGTGCTTGAGGACGTTGGTGAGCGCCTCCTGGACGATCCGGTAGGCCTCGCGCTCCGTCCTGCCCTGGGCCTCGGCGTCGGTCGCGAGCCCGACGGTGAGGGTGACGTCGACGCCGGAGCCGGCGAAGCGCCGTACAAGTGCGGGGAGATCGGCCAGGCCCACCGTCGTCGGCCGCAGCTCGGCGGCGGGCTCGCCCAGCATGCCGAGGGCGTCGTCGAGGTCGCCGAGCGCGTCGGTCCCGACGCTCTCGATCTGGCGGAGGAGCGCGCGGCTGGTGTCCGGGGCGGCGTCGAGCGAGAGCCGGGCGGCCCCGGCGTGCACGACGACCACGTTGAGAGTGTGCCCGGCGATGTCGTGCAGGTCGCGCGCCATCTGGGTCCGCAGCTCGGCCAGCAGCAGCGCCCGGTCCGCGCGTCGCGCCCGCTCGGCCTCCTCGTCGCGCCGCGCCCAGGCGTACGCGACCGCCCAGAAGGCGCCGTACGCGGCCAGGGTGGAGACGAGCTCGGCCGGCGACCCCGGCGGGCTGAAGGCGTAGTAGCCCAGGACGCTGGCGATCGCCGCGGCCAGGCCGACCAGCGCGCGGCGCCGGTCGGCGAGGCGGCCGACCGCGAAGATGCTGACGAGTGTCGCGGCCGGTGAGATCGCGACGTCCGCGTGCACGGCCGACTCGATCGTGATCGTCGCGCCCGCGGTGAGCAGCGCGGCCAGGGGGACGCGTGGCGCGAGGACCATGGTCGCGCTCAGCACCAGCGTCCCGGCGACCCCGACCGCGAGCTCGGCGGCGGGACGCGTCGTCCGGCTGAGCAGGTCGGTGAGCGCGACCGCCGCATAGGCCACCGCGAGCAGCGGCAGCAGGCGGTTCAGCACGCGCACGAGTGAATCACCTGGCGCGGCCGGCGCGGCGCAGGTACCACTCGGCGACGAGCAGGTTGGGGACCCAGCACGAGAACGTCACGACGTAGTAGGCCCGGTCGAAGGCATCCGCCGCGTCGGCACCGAACGCGACCTGGAGCGAGACGAACACGATCGTCTGCAGCCGCAGCGTCACGCCGGCGTACGTGAGGGCGAAGGTGCGGACCGCCCACCGCCGGTGGGCGGTGAAGTCGCGGTGCCGGGCGGCCCGGTAGGCGCAGGTCGCCGATCCCAGCCAGGCGAGCGCCAGCCCGCCGAAGCCCATCACCCCGATGAGGCCGGCCTCGTTGACGAACGACAGCACCAGCCCGGCCACGCCCGCCACGGCGATCGCGGCGAGGACGACCTTGCCGACGGTGCGGTGGACGCGGGGCTTACTGCGCCGGATGCGGGCTGCGAACTGGAGGGGGGACAGCAGCAGCGCCAACCCGGCGGCACCGGCGTGGACGTAGAGCGCGGCCTGGAAGAACGCCGCGCGGTCGGCGTAGTTGCTCGCGACGCCGTGGTCGTCGGCGCTGAGCTGGGCGAGCGAGGCGGTGGCGTAGGGACCGACGGCGAGCACGGTGATCGCCAGCGAGCTGAGGGCGAACCACGCCCACCACCCCTTGTCTCCGGGGCTCCTGGTGGGTTCACGGGTGGGGAGCGTGGCGGTCATGGCTCCACCCTCGCGGTGCCGGGCCGGCCGGACGTCCCCGCTGACGGGGAGGTCGGCGTACCCCAGGGCGGGTAGGCGCGTGGCCGTTCTGTTCACGACTGCCGTCGGTGCGCGCCCGTAGCGTGGCCGGCATGGCTCTCCGACTCGGCTTCATCGGCATCGTCACCCAGGACCTCACCGCCTCGCTCGCGTTCTACCGCGACCTCGGCGTCCCGATCCCGGACGACGTCGACCCCGCCTCCCCCCACGTCGACGCCCAGCTCGAGAACGGCACCGCCCTCGCCTGGGACACCGTCGACACCATCCGCGGCTTCGACCCCTCCTATGTCGTACCGACGGGTGGGCACCGGATCGCCCTCGCCTTCGACCAGGAGACGCCGGCCGCCGTCGACACGACGTACGCCGCCATGGTCGCGGCCGGCCACACCGGCCACATCGCCCCCTGGGACGCCTTCTGGGGGCAGCGCTACGCGACGCTGCTCGACCCGGACGGGAACTCGGTGGAGCTGTTCGCCCTGCTTGCCCCCACGAGCTGAGCCGGGCTGACCCCCGCGAGGCGGCGGAGCTCGCGGGAGAGGTGCGGCTGGTCGGCGTAGCCTGCGTCGGCCGCTGCGGCGGCGGGCGTCGTGCCGCCGGTCAGCAGGCGGTGGGCGTGCTGGGCGCGGCGGATCCGGACGAGGGTCGCGTAGCCGTACCCGAAGCTGCGCTGCATCTGGCGCCTGAACGTCCGCTCGGACCAGCCGAGTTCCCGCGCCACGTCCTCCGCAGTGGCCGCCCTCGCCGCATGGAACCTCGCGGCACCGGTCCAGGCCTCGGCCGGCCGCAGCTCGGCCTCGACCAGCTCACCCGCGGGGGTCGTCGTCGTCCGGGTCCGCAGCAGCACCTCCCGCCACCGCCGCACCTCGTGCTGGCTGACGAGGGCGTCGAGCGGCACGAGCTGGTCACTGACCTCCGCCAGGTCCACCCTCAGTGCCCTCCACGCCGTCCCCGGCGCCAGCCGCACCCCGAGCGTGCCGATCGGACTGTCGCCGAGCGTCGCGATCCACCGCGTCGACGGCCCCGCCACGTCGACCGCGTCGCCGCGCAGGATCAGGTCGACACAGCCGTCGGCGGGGATCACCGCCGCGCGAGCGTCGTACGACTGCCAGAGAGCGGCGCCGTGGGTGAGCGGCGACTCGTCGTACATGGGGTCAGGATGGCAGGACGGCGACAGATCTGAATGCGCCGCCTGCTACACGGCTTCGCCGGTGAACCGCTCCCGTAGCACCGCATCTTCAATCTGAACCCGTTGGTAGTCCAACACCGCGAGCACCGGGCCGAGCGCTCCCTCAATTGCCATGACGTCACGGAACGTCATCTGGCCATGACCGCGAAGCAGCTTGCTCAGGCGGCCGGCAGCCAACCCCGAACGCTCCTCTAGCCGCCCGTTCGGTTCTCCGGAAGTGCGAGCGCGATCAGCTACGACGAGCGAGAGGTGGTGCTGGAGCTCGGCAGCGCGCAGGCCGATGTACTCATCCGCAGAGGCGGGCTGGCGCCAGCGGACGTCGCCCGGGCGCCCGAACAGGTCCGGGTGCTCGAGGAACAGGCGAGGCATCGTGGTTCGCGGCTTCGGCACCCCCCCAACCTAGGAGGCACGATCTGCGAAGACGCCGACACCCACCGTTGACGCTCTTCCATTTATAGCGTAGTTTCCAAACTGGGAGCCACTCGAAAGGACGTGCCATGGCCTCTCTTAAGGCGATCGCTGAGCGGATCGAGGAGGCGCCGGCCTCGATCGAGTGCGGGGCAGGCTGGCACGACCTGATCGAAGGCCTCGACAACGCCTTGGCCACGATCGACCCGCACTACGTGCTTCTGTACGTCGGTCGCGACCGCGGACGCCTCGTCTACGAGGCCAGACCAAGTTCTGACGTGTGTGCCCGCAGGCCGTTTGAGATGGCCATCCGGAGCGCGATGAGCGCATCGGCGAGGACCTGCGAGGTGTGCGGACGCCTGGGTCGGACCCGTCGCGTCGACGGGCTGAAGGAGACACTGTGCGATCCGCACCGGGCAGCCGCATCACGGCGGGCAAGACGGCGCGTCCGTCGATCTTGCGCACTACGTCGCTGCGCCCGGGCCCAATCGGTCAGCCGACCGCGCTCTCGGACCTAGTTCCACCACTGCGGTGGTAGCGCCACCGGGGCAGCAGGGGGCAGGGGGTTCGAATCCCCTAACCCCCTGCTTGCAAACTGCCTCGGAGCACCAGGAAACTCGTCGATCTGAGCGTGCCACCGCAGGTCAGAGAAGTACGGTCGAGGACCAGAACGGACATCGTTTCCCCCTAGTAGCCCCATGGTGCTGCTGCCAAGGCAGGGGGGTTAACTAGAACGGTCGTTCCCTCGCCGCTCTCGGGACGGACCTGCAATGACACGACGGCGAGGCTTTGGCGAGCTCGAACGACGCAACGGCGCGACCGGGCCGTCCTACCGGGCCAGGTACGCGATGCCGGACGGTACGAGGCCTCCCGGAACTTCCGGACCAAGATGGATGCGGAGATGTGGCTGGCCAGCGAGCGATCCCTGATCGACCGCGACGAGTGGAGTCCGCCGGAGTACCGCAAGGCCGCCGCGGCCAGCCGGGAGCGCGAGCAAGCGAGGAGCACGGTCGGTTCCTTTGCCGAGCAGTACGTCGTCGAGCGCGGTCTGCGGCCCGCCACGATGCGTGGCTACCGCACACTGCTGGAGAGCCGGATCCTCCCCACTTCGGCGCAATGCCGCTGCGGGACGTCACGTTGTCGGAGATCAATTCTGTAGGACCCATCATCGCGGCACGGGAGTCAGCAACGCCTTCGGATCGCTCGCGGCCGTTCGACATTAGGCTTCCGGCTTCGAAAACTTCTCCTTGCCGACAGCAACCAGCGCGATCCCGCCAACAACGACCGCTGCCTTCTGACCCACCTCGGTCGCAGCCGTCTTGACCTGAGCCGAATCGCGCAGGGCGGCGCGCCACGGGGTCGCGGTTAAGGAGGCACGTTCCGTCGCAGCGATGCTCAACGGTGCATGGAACTCGTCGACACTCACCCCGATCCTGTCGAGCGATCCGAAGACTGAGCTGACCGCCCTCGAGTGCAGGAGAACGTTGTCATTCGCAACTCCGCCCGCTGCTGTCAGTTGACTCATGAGTCGTGCGGTGGTCTCCAGAACGCTCGCTCTCCGGTTCTCCCGGGCTTCGGCGACACCTCTGCGGTGTCCGTCCAGGCTCTCGGGCGCCGTAGCCAGCACGAAGTCGAGCTCGACCACCCGAAACTGGTCTTGCAACTCGAAGCACCGGGCCAGGATCGAGAGCTGCAAGCCCACTTCCTGCTCGAGTTCGCGCATCGTCTTCTTGATCTGGCCGGGTCGGTTGAGGTCCGGCACCTTCTCCGCGAGCGCACCCAGCTTGAGGAGGGCTCGGTTCTGAACTTCCAGGATTGTGGCTGACTCGCCGCTGACCTTCGTCCACAGCGTCTTGGGGTCCCCGCCGTGGTCGTGGATGGTCATGGCTTCTTCGATGGCTACAGCCGCGCGGTCCACCTTTGCGAGCACCTCGTCGCGTTGATCGCGTCGCACGTCATCGAGCTTGGCGTCAATCCTGAGGAGCAGCGCCTTGAGCTCCTGCGCCTCGGCCTGCTGGGCGAGCTGGCTCATGAGGCCGCCGACGCCGGAGAGGACCGCAGGGTTTGTCAACAACGACGCTGGCCCGTCCTCCACCTGAAGCCACTTTCCGATTCGGCCGGGGTCTCCAAGCATGGCGTGGCTGACGCCTCCGGTCTTGGTCTTCATGAGACCACCCGCGTCCTTGAGTGCCTGGGCGGACTCAGGAGTGAGCTTTAGGTACATCGCCGACTGCTCCGCGATGCCGGACGCCACCTCGGCGAGGTCAGAGCCCGCCCGGAGCGTGATGCTGAGCTTGCCCAATGCGAACTCGCGGGCCTGCTCGACAAGACCCGCTCCATCCAGAAACCGCGCGACGGTTCCGCGATCGCCAACAACAACGACGCCCTCGCCGTCACTAGCCAACTCGATTTCGCTAGACACCCCGACGCTCTCCCTTCGGCGGCACGAGCGTATCCGGACTCGGCGCAAGGCAACGGAGATTCCCTGGCGACCGGGGACACTTCCTGCCCGCGCGGCGAAGGCTGATCACAACTCCCACCGACGGGAAGTGTCGGGCGCGACACCTCGGCTCGCTGTGAACTTGTCGATGATCTTTTCCAGGCGCTCGATGCTCGCCTCGTACTTCGTCTGCCTCGCGTAGGCAAGCACCAGATCACGGTCGTATTCGCCGAGAGCGGCGAGGTCGTCGAGCCAGCTGCGCACCATCGGCTCGGAGATGCTGTCGGTCCAACCCTTGTACCCCTCGCGCACGATGCTCTCGAGGATCTGGGTGGCCTGGTCGCTCAAAGCAACGTCCATTACCTCACCCGTGACGACGTTGTAGGCCTGGTTGAGCTTGGCCCAGGCCTCCATCTCGCCTGGGATCCACTCCACGAGCACGACGACGCTCTTCTTCAAGTGGTGCAGCTTCTCCATCGTCTTGTGGCGCGGACACCATGCGAGGACGACCCCGCCGTCATCGACGCTGCCGCTGCGCTCCGTCACGATGGTCTGTTTCGCCAGTTCGGGATGATGGGTGGCGCCGTTCTTCTGGACCGTGACGACGGTCAGCCGCGCGCCGTGACGTCGGGCGAGCACGAGCGCAAGCTGCTTGCCGAGACCGAGTGTGTCCTTATCCGTACCGCGCGGGAGGTAGATGTAGCGATGCTTGAGCGCTTCGTCGACGCGATCTGACATGTCCGGGTTCCTTCTCTCGCGGTCCTGGCCGAGAGGCTAGGTGTAACCACCGACACTTTCCGGGTCCCCGTCACACGGGTTCGTTAAGTCCGCCAGCCGATCCACCCGCCCAGCTCGCGGAGAAGAGGTCGGTCCGCATGCTCACTTGCTGGCCTTGGTCCGAAGGTGAGCTCCGTACTTCGTACGAACCTCGTCGTAGCGCTCGTCGGAGAGCGATGCCAAGTACGAAAGCGCGTCGCCGGACCACACGTGCGAGGCACCGTTGCTGTGCTTCCAGGCGTACCTTGCGTTGCCGCGCAGGGACTCCTTCCAGCAGATCGCCTGGATGTCGTAGCTGGTGAGCTTGCGCCCCTTTCGCTTCGCATTCACCTTGTTAAGCAGCTCAGTAACGCTGTACGGATGGGTCTGGTTCGGATCGGTCCTTTGAACCGCCACCTGACCGTCTGCGGTCGGCGACACCGCCACGACGAGGTCCGCACTCGACATCTTCTTCACGGACTGCATGTTGATGTCGTAGACCGTGGCGACTCGCGTCATGTCACCGCCCGAGTCCTGCGTGCAGGAAGGGATAGATCACCGCGCCAAGATCCTTCGCGTTGTAAAGGTGGATTGCGCGGTCGCGGTACTCGGTGAGCGCCTTGATGTCGCCGTCACGGCAGGGCCGTCGATGTCAGCGGGCCGGAGGTTGTTTGCGGTGACGCGCCCGAGCGCGTGGTCGATCCCGATCGACAGGTAGCGCTCGCCACGCTGCTTGGCATGGAAGATCGAGCGGTTCTTCTGGCGCAGGGTCGCATTGAGGGCCAGCTCCCAGGCGTTCACGACGAGCATCACGGTGACCTCGTCGCGATAAGTCATCTGCGGCTTGTTGTAGATCTCCACCGCCGACAGCATCGCCGAGAGCGAGTTGTCGGCGAGGCGCTTGTTGACACGTACGGCGCACTCATCGAGCTGCGGCCTCCTCCAGATAGGCCTCTTCGTCGTTCCAGCACGCTGCGCAGCACGCCACGGACAACGACTGTCACCCGATGGCGGCAAGGGTGCGTGGCGACCACGCGACACCTCGCGGCCGTGCGGTCCAGTCGGTCTACCGCCGAGCTGCGAACGCCTCCGCAGCGCGTCGCCGTTCGCCACCCGTTAGCGATTCGAGGCGGTGAACGAAACCGTCCTCGTCGATGGCGACGTCCATGACAACCTCGTGCGACGTTGCGATCGTGATGAGAGCTTCGTCTGTCTCTACCGAGGCGCCGGCTGGAATCCGCACCCTGTGCTCGACCGGCCATCCCATCGCTCGGGAGACCTTGATGCGGAGTGACTCCTTCTTTGCTTCCGCGGTCTTCTGGTACTTCGACACCAGGTCCGGCAACAGGGCGCCCTGCGAGGCCACCTCGACGCCGTTGATCTTCAGCGAGGTGCCGCGACTGTTGGCGACAAGCTGTGCCTTTCCGAGCGACGCCGGTCCTCCGTGAGCCACGCGGACTGCCCACGCAGCGGTCAGATCGTCCAACGCCAGCGAGCGCAGCTCAGTCGATTCCCGTGCCAGGCCGCGGAGCCGGCCAGCGAGAGCAGCTGCCAGGACCCGTGTGACGTCGTCAGCCCCAGTCTCATCGTCCGGCCAGCCGAGCAGTTGATCGAGTTCCTGTCGCAGGAGAACCAGGAGCAGCGCCTTGGCACTGACGAGAGCGCGGGCCGACGGCCGGAACGGCTCGAAGTCGACCTCGACGTTGACGATCGAGCGCACGCGGGCGAGGTTCTGGACCATCGCGTCGGCCGCGTCGTCGGCCAAGCCGGCCTCGCGGACGCGGCTCTCCACTGCGTCGAGCACCTCATTTGGGCTCCATGCCTCGCTTACGTCTCGGTCGCCCAGGACGTCATAGGCCGCCCTGAACCCGACGTGGTCCGGCCGCGTGTTGTCGGGCTCGGGGCGAGCATCGGGGGCGGCGTGATCGTCGAGATCGAGCCATCCGAACCACGCGGGCACACTCACGGCGGCCGGCAGTTTGGTGGCGCCGAGCAGCGCAGCCGCAAGAACCAGCTGCTCGCCGGAACTGACCGATGCGAACGCGGCGTTGATGGCTCCACGGATTCGGTCGACACTGCGCCAGTCGACAGCAGCTGCCGGGCTCGCCGGGCTGAGAGTGATTACATCCGAGGCGTCCGACTGGAACAGCTCGGGCGTCACTCGCAGGAGCTGGTCGTGCGGATGGACGTTGCTGTAGCCGCGAGCGCGGTGCTCGCGTAGGTCTCGCTCGGACGGAAGGTGGATCGCCACGGCCTCTGACAAGGCGACCGCGGGCACGTAGACAACCGGGGCGTCCGACCTCACCTTCCCGAGGACATCGAGCGGGAACTCCACCAGCACCGGTGCGCCTGCGCCCCGTTCGCTGGTCACCGTTTCGATCTGCGCAGGGGTCGGTGCGTCTCGGAGAAGTGGAACCCAGCCGGGTGTCTGCTGAAGAAGATCGGTGTAGTACTTCTGGAACGACTCGCGGGGCGCCACGAGCCGGGAACTCAGAATGCCGTTGAGGTTCATCCGGTTGGTCAGGAAGTAGCGCGTCTGAGCGGGAACGGCAGACTCGCTCACCGCGGCGCCGGTAGCGGATGACTCGCTCGTCCCAGTCAGGACGGTCCCGGACGCGGACGGCTGCGCCGCGACGTCGTACTCCCCAGGCGTCGGCGGCTGCTCGGATCGATCGGCGATTGGTTCCTCTGACGCTGGCGCATTCACTTCCACCGACTCGTCGGAGTGGTCGTCACGATCCCTGGCGCTCGACGCGACATCCGCCTCGGCGGACGTGTCCCGGGCGTTGAGCGTGGGCTGGTTCTGCTGTTCGTCGCTCGGACCATCGAATGGAAGTTGATCGTCCTCGGTCACAGTCCGCGCACCAGGCCTTTCACGTCGCTGAGGATCGGCGGAAGTCCCCCACTACCGCTGTAAGAAAGATGCAGCTCGTCCCTAGCGCGGGACATAACCACGTAGAACATCATCCTCGTTGCCGCCGACGTCGGGTCAGCGGAGTGCTGCTGCAGCTCGGGCACGAAGAGCGTGTCGAACTCAAGGCCCTTGAGCGAACGGAAGTTCACGATGGTCACGGCGGGGACATCGAAGTCGAGCGTCTTGTGCTGCTTGTCACCCGAGGCGTACATCTGCACTGGCACCGGCAACTTGCGCTCCTCAAGGAGGCGCAGCAGTCGGAATTGCATTCGCTTGTTCTCGCAGGCGATGCCGATCGTCAGGTTGTTGCGCGCCTTGACGTAGCGTGCGACGAAGTCGGCCAGGTCGGCGTCCGAGTCGTACCGGCGCAAGGTCGGCTTCTCACCGTGCCGAGTCGGCAACGCTGGGATGCCCGTGGGTGTGCCCGAGTAGAACTTCGCTGCCACTGCAGCGATCTCAGCCGTGTTGCGGTAATTCCGCTTCAGTTCGAGTTGCTCGTCGGCGCTGATGGCCTTCGCGATCTCGTCGAGAGTCGTGTTCTGCTCTGACAGCTGCTGGTTCTCGTCAGCAAAGACGGTGATGTTCTTCGTGAAGAATCGCGTCAGCCGGAAGAAACCGAGCGACAGATCCTGCCCCTCGTCGACGAGGAGGTCGGCGAGGGTGCCGGGGTCTGGTGGCGACGCGAAGAACTGGCGGGTCATCTCAGCCCAGTCGTGCGCATAGGAGTTGCCCTCCAGCGTCGGTGGCTGCTGCTTGAAGTGCTCGCGCCAGAATTGCCAGATCCAGCTGTGGAAAGTCCGCACGAAGCCGGCGACTTCGAGGGTGTCGGCCGCCTGCGCGGTGTACTGCTGGAGCACGTTGTTGTACATCAGCAGGGCCGGCTCACGGTCGTCGAAGGTCAGCACCTGCGCTCGGTAGAGCGCCATGACCGACTTGCCCGTGCCCGGTGGGCCGGAGACGAGGTAGTTGCCATCCAAGTCGAGGTTGTAGATGAGGTCCTGCTCTTTGGAGAGGTCCTCGAAAGCCGGCAGTCTCACGAGATCCCTCGGATCCCTTCTCCGGCTGCTTCGACGGCTGCGTCGAGCACATCCTGGAAGAAGCCGGGCACCTTGCCACTCCCAACGACGAGGACCCGGTCGAGGAGGTAGTTGCCGCTTTCGCAGCTCGTCTCTGCGACCAGGGTGCAGGCGTGACAGGCCGCGAAGTTGAGGCTGGCGAACGTCGAGGCAAGGTTCTCGCTGCAGAGCGGATCGGACGAACACCACATGGCGTCCTGCAGGGCTTCCAGCACTGTGCCCTGCAGCTGCGGCGGCTCACCCTGGCGCACCAGACCGCCCAGCGTGCCTTCCGAGTCCCCGGCGGCGGTGTAGATCAGGATGCCCGCCTGCTTGGAAGCGCCGCCTGGATCCGCCGCACTCCGGGCGTAGATGCGCTCGCGGAGACTTGTGGCGGCATAGCCGGACTCGAACGCCAGCCGACGAATCAGCAGGTGGGCGAGCGTGTGCAGCAGGACGTACCGGGGCGCCAGAATGGGGCCGGTCCGTTCACGCAGTCGCGGTTCCATGAACGACGCGTTGAGGCGCTTCTCCAGCTCCAGGACGCGATCACGAACTGCGCCCTGCTCTTCCCAGACAGCCAGGCGTCCCTCGTCCAGCGAAAGGAAGATGCCCTCGCCGCGCACGTCGATGGCGGGCAGCCAGTCGACCGTGGCCTTGTGGTTGAGTGCCACGGGCACCAGCTTGTCGCTACCCGCCGGGGTGACCCGATGGAACCCCTCGAGGGCTCGCACTTCGCGGAGACGGTCGGCCAGCACCACCTTGTCGAGGCGATCAGCCAGGAGCGAGGTGACCTTGGTCTTGGTTTGCACAAGGTCGACGTGCCGGGTACGGAAGTGCGGGTCGTCGGAGTTGTCGAGCTCCGTCAGGAAGGCAGCCCATTCCTCTCCCAGGAGGTCACCCGGCGTCGCGTCGACTGTGGTGGCCTTGCCAGCCTCACGCTGCTTCTCGTCACGGACCAGGCCCTTGACGTACTCAGGCGTGATGTCGTGCGCCTTGGCCAGGGTCTCGACCATCATGTCGAACATCGGGGCGTCCTCGTTGACGCCCAGCAGAGGCCGGAAGAAGTCGTCCGCCTTGATCGCGAGGGCTTTCTCGCTCTGGGAGTCTGCCCGTGAGGCGTTGGGGATCTCGATCGACGAGTGCACCAGTGGGAAGTAGACGTTGGAAGCGCCCCGCTGGACTGCCAGCGGCACCTCGTCGCAGTCCGCGCGTTCGTCCCAGCGCTGCCAGGGCTGCCGGCCGATGCAGGTCACGCCGATCGACTTGAGCGATCCCTTGCTCGTGATGCCCATCAGGTTCCGTCGGCTGTGGCAGCTGTGGCAGTGGACCTGGAGCGTGTCGAGACCACCGGCTCCCTTGCCCGAGACGGACTCGAAGAACAGGTTGTCCTTCTGGCACTGCCGCGCTTCGGGGTTGGTGTTGCGTGAGTGCGCCCATCGCTTCCAGTCCAGATCGTCCATATGCCCGTTCGGGCAGATCTGGATCCAGCGCATGGGCACAAGCTGCTTCTTGCCGGGACAGCTTCCGCAGGTCGGCGCCTTGTCCGATTGCTCGAGCGCCCGCGACCAGCGGGTCATGCGTCGGCACCTCTGGCAGAACAGCCACGCTGGGAAGCGGGCGTAAGGCACACCTGCGGACGGAGCAGCCCAAGCGTTACTGGCGACGGCCGGTGCGGCGCGAAACTCCGACACACCGAGGACAGCGGCGAGTCGATCACTCTGGATCCGTTCACCGCGCGGACCCCAGCGGAAGGTGTCACACGCGACTAACGACTCACCTTGGAGATCGAAGATGGCGCCGACACCGAATGGGACGATGGTCTGCGACTGCCGAATCTTGCGTTGCATCAATCCCCCTTGGCGGCCGGGCCGCCGCCGCTGCGCGCGACCTCGATGAGCGACTCCATGTCCACGTTGCGCATCGATCCGAGCGTCTGCCAGCCGACCGCCTTGGTGTTGAACGGACGGATCAGGTTGATCTGACCCTTGCCGTTGGGCTCGTAGTACAGAAGCTTGCTCTCCTCGTCGGCCCGTTCAGCGCGCTCGACCCAGTCCTCGATGAAGTGGTCGAGGTACTGCTGGGCGCCCTGCTTCTCACGGGGCTCGACGCGCTCGACGACGTCGACCAGCTTGGCGGCCATGTGCTCGACCTCAGACCGTCGGTCCAGGATCTTGCCCGCGCTCCCGTCCGACTGCATGCCCAGGCGATGGCGGGCCAGGATGACCAGTGCGGCGTGGAGAGCGCGGTCACGCGACGGTGGCGAGTACGGCGTCACGCTCGTGGGCTCCACGTGGCGATACAGCGCCGAGTGGAAGGCACGGAAATTCTCGTAGTGCGAGCGATCGCGCGGCTTGGTTGAGCGGAATAGCCCGAAGACCAGACCCGGAGCCGTCGAGCGACCGACTCGGCTGGTGGCCTGGATGTACTCGGCCGTCGCCTTGGGCTGCCCGTTCACAAGCATCAGACCGAGACGCGAAACATCGACACCGACCGACAACATGTTGGTGCTGGCGAGGAAGTCGATCACCGAGCCGCTCGACACCGGGAGATTGAGGCGCTCCAACAAGCGGGGTTGCAAGGCACGCGGCACAGACGACGACAGCTCCTCGACGTCGTACTCGCGGCGGGGCCGGCCGACGACCAGGCTGCCCAGTCGGGCATTGATATCGTCGCGCGCGATGGTGACGGTTCGGCCGAGCTCACGGAGCGAGCTGTGGTATGCCACCACGGTCCAGTAGGCGTCTTGGGCGTCCCCTGACAGACCAAGATCCACCGGCGCCTGCAGCAGCGCCGTGCCGGAATGCACGACGGCAGTGTCTGATGTGTGACCCTGCGCCATCATGCCGACGTAGAGCCGCCCCGGTGTCTCCTCGTCGGGACGTGCGAAGTAGGAATTGTCGGCGTCGATTCCCGACGGCGGGAACAGGTCGACCTGCCGCCCGAAGAGGCCCATGATCTGCGCGGAGGCGCGCCTGATCGTCGCCGTGCTTGAGATGACCTTCGGCGGACGGCCATCGACCTCGCACAGCAGATTGATCGCGGCCTCGTACAGACCGACGGTGGTGCCGAGCGGTCCAGTCAGCAGGTGCAACTCGTCCTGAATGACCAGGGTCGGCGGGCGGTTTCCTGCGCTACGACCGAACAGCACACCGGACTCGGCCACCCACGCGAGCTGCGCGAACTTGTCGACCGTCCCCAGCAGGAACGTCGGGGGCGCGTCGTAGAGTCCGTCGTCGATGACCTGCACCGGGATCTGCTCGTGGAACTCGCACTTGGTCGACGGGCAATTGAACGCGAATGAGCGGTCGGTCGACGTGATTCCGTAGAGGGCGTCGTCCTCACGGTGCTCGCGCGGGACGATCTCGGTGCCGCACCAGGGGCAGCGGTCGAGCAGGAACCGCTCGTCCGTCTCGCCGGCATCCCGCAACTCCTCGAAGCGCTCACGTGCCTTGGCATACCTGTTGGGCGATGTCGCTTTGCCGACCCAGAGTCCGACCGAGATCGGCTCGTCGCCCAGATCGGGGCGCTGGCGGCGCAGGTACTCGCACGCGGCCGTGGTGGAAGCCGTGCGCTTGAACTGATCGGCGGTCAAGAGCGACAGCGTGTACCGACTGACGACGGCAGTGCCACCCCCCGTGTCACCGAGCACCAAGCGGCGACGGAAGATCTCGAACGCCGCGACGAGCAGATAGGCCTCGGTTTTGCCTCCACCGGTCGGGAACCAGATCAGGTCGACGACCTCGCGATCGTCGTGCTGGTCGTCGACCAGGCCACGCAGCGTCGTCAGGAAGAAGCCGAGCTGGAAAGGTCGCCAGCTCGCGCCCGGCCCGTATGTCGTGGGCATGTCGGGAGCCGCGCCGAGCGGTCGGCGAGAGCCCGCCATGTCCTTCTGGCTGTGGCGCATCTGGATCAGCATCGCGCGATTGGCCAGACGGAATGCTTGGAGGACCTTGACCCGGTCTGGGTGGTCCGTGAAGACGCGGGCCCCGTCGCGCATGCGCTCCAGTGCACGCTCCAGACGTTGAATGATCGAGGTAGTGGCTCCCCGATAGTGCTCGTCGAGTCCGGCTGCCTTCTTCGTGACCTTGCCGATCCAGTCCTCGTACGGATCGATGAACGCGTTCAGCTCGGCTTGCAGGACATCCGCCGAGATCGCCTCGTCGGCCAGCCAGGCGACGTCTAACGCCTGCGCAGCGTCACCGTCGGCACTGACCCGCGGCACGACGTGCGACGGCATCACCTCGGACCGCACCGCGGACACGACGCCGTCAGTGGTCGACCACTCTGGGGAGCACCCATGCCCGATCGCGTAGACCTTGGCGTCGCGGTGGATCAGGCGGAGCTCGTCTTCTTCAGGATCATGAGATGCCAGTGCAACGCTCGGGTACTCCAGCACCTGGAAACCAGCCGGCACCGTCACGTCGAACTCGACCTGCATGAGCATGTCGTCCCAGTGACGCTCCGGCCGTTCGTCATCCGCCTTGCGCGCGTTGACCAGTGTGATCGTGACCAGCGAGCCATGCGGGTAGCTGCGCCAGCGGACATGCACCTCTGCCTTGTCGCCCCAGACCTTGGTGGGCTCCTTGTCGGTGGCGCTCACCTTGACGGTGGCCTCATCCAACTGGTGGCGACGCCAGATCCTCGAGGAGCCCTTGGCCTTCTGCCGTGGATCTTCTTCCTCGAGTTCCTCCGTCGCCCGACCCTGAACCGACAGTTCCTTGAGCGCCTCTTCGGCGACGGCGCCAGTGAGCGTCTCGTACTCGGCGGCACGGGCCCGCACGGTGAGCTCAGGCGCCGTCGTGAAGAACGACAGCCCCTGAGAGGCAGGCAGGAAGTCGTTGGCCGCCGAGACCGGGTCGTCGCTGAACTGACTCTCTTCGCCCGTGTCGGTGACGGAGGTCTCGTCGCGCTCCTCGCCTTCGGCCTCCACGTAGCCCTCGAAGGCGACCTGACGCGGGAACAGGATGCCCATGAGGTAACGCCGGTTCGGCGGATCGAAGATGATCTCTGCCGGCCCGTCGAAGGGGCCGACGAGCTGCCGCCTGACGTAGGCCACGAAGTCGTCTCTGGTCTGAGTCAGGTCGGTCATACGGCTGCCTTCTTGTATGCGTCCATTGCACCGTCGAGGTGCTGCTTTAACAGCTCGCCGAGCTGCTCCGTGACCTGGGGCGAGGTCGCCACCCAGAGACCCGCCCGCGGGCGGCTCAGGGCGACGTACAGGAGATCCAGCTCTGTCTGAGTGGCGACTGAGTCGATGTCGACCACGCAGACGAAACGGTTCTCCATCCCCTTGATGTCCACGGCAGATGACCAGGTCATGCCTCCACCGGGCCACACCGAGGCGAGGGCCGGCGACATCTGCGTCAGGCGTCCTTTCCGAGCAGCACGAAGACTCTTGGCGACCGAGGTCTCCCAGTCGCCCCGCAGCGACACGATGGTGATGTGCTCCTGGGCTACCTCTTGCTCCGCGAGGGAACGCAGGTGCTTCTCAAGGGCGGCCAGCTCGGCCTCCTGGTCGTCGACCGCGACGAAGACGACCTCGGGGCCGGTGCCGGCGGCTGCCACTCCGGTGTCGGCGCCGGTGTATGCCCTGGTCTGGAAGGCAATCTCACGAGTGTTCCGGCAGTTGAACTTGAGCGACGGCTTCACCGGTCCGAACGACTGGACGTAGGCCAAGGCGTCTGGGTCGAAGTCGCCGTACAGGTGTGCCTGGCTGTTCTGATCGAGGAACATTGTCCAGCGGCCGTCCGCCCAGCCGCCGACAACCGCCTGCTCCAGATCCTCCAGGCTTTCGAAGGTCATGAGGTCCTGCGCCTCGTCGACCACGAGCACGTCATAGGGCGTCACATAGCCCAACTGCGAAGCCGCCCTGACCTCGACCGCTGTCCCTGCGAGCATCCGCGATGCGAACGCCGCCAGTACCTCGCTCCGGCAGGCAAAAAGCACCCGCTGACCGAGGAGCGACTGCCGACGCGCCACCTCTGCCGCGAGGAAGGTCTTGCCGGTACCGGCACCGCCGCTGCAGATGACCCTGGGCTCATCACTGATCAGGTCGAGCCGGGCGTATTGCTCATCGGTCAGGCGGACCATCGCCGCGTCGAGGATGGTTGCCCGAGCGTCGAGAAGCGGTGAGCGGTCGAACGATGGCCGAAGATCCTGCATGATCCGAGCGTTCAGTTCCTTGCCGATCGGAAACTTGTTCGGCTGCTTGCCGAGCCAGTATCTGCGCGCTCGATCGACCGCCTTCTCAATGCCGCGGTTGAACGGCCCTCTGCCGCAGTGGGTCTCCTCGTCCCACTCGAAACTGCCCGCAAGATCTACGTCCGGCGTGATGACGAGATAACCGAACGCCACGTCGTTGATCTCGATGCCGAGGCGCTCCTTCAGACGCTCCCGCAGGGCATACATCGCGGTCTGAACCTGCTTGAACGGACCTTCGCGGGACGTCCGGCGGTGTCCGGCCCGGTCGCTGTAAGTCCATAAACCATCTCGGCACGAGACCTGCCCGCCCTTGACCTCGACCGCGAGGATCAGGTCGTCGAGGATCAGCACGAAGTCGAGCTCGGCCGTCAGCTTGTATTCGTGGTCCGGCAAGTTCAGCGAGTGCAATGCAGCACCGCTGAGCGGGCTGCACGCCAAGGCCTCAAATACCCGGCGTTCGGAGGTGGTGACCTCCTCCGCGCCGAGTTCTGGCGGAACCATCTTCATCGAACTGCTCCCCGCTCCATACGCCGCGTGACATCCTGCCGGAAACTGTCGGACCCCGTCCCTAGATTGAGAGACACAAGGATCACCGGTGAATAGAAAGGAGGGCGCTGGGCGTGGATCTCGAGTACGTCGGACACGTGCTGGCACGGCTACGACCGCTGATCCGTGACGACGAACTCCGACGCTCACGCCTGGAACGCGTCCTGAGCGCGGGATCCGTCCCCGCCGAATCGGTCCGTGCGGACGTCGAACGGATGCTCGCGAAGGTCGGCGTCGCTATCACCGAGGATGCGCCTGCGGAGTCGCCTGAAGTTGGAGCGCTCAGCGAAGCCGCCCACCCACAGCCGACGCGCGCCGATTCAGAGGCAACGGCCGCGGGGATCTCGAAAGCGAGTTGGATTGGTGAAACCGCACGGGCGGATGTCACAACACCGCCAGCAATGCCTCGCAGTAACGAGGCTCTCGCGGCGAGTGGAAGTGATCACCGCGCGGCCGCACTCGCCGCGGCCCGGCGACTGCTGTCGACCGACGCCCTCATCTCGGAACGCCAGCGCCACAAGCGGCTCCTCACGGCGGAGCTCGAGGTCGGACTCGCGCTGCTGATGCGTGGTGGCGCACGCGCGGTTACCAGCGATGTGGTCTTCGGGGAACTCACCGGCGAAGCGCGGCATGCAGCCGAGGCGCTCTTCCTGCACAACCAGCGACTGGTACACAAGATCTCGCAGAAGTACCCCGCGACGGGCATGGCCTACGAAGACCTGGCCCAGTTCGGATTTCTCGGTCTGATCCGCGCTGTGGAGAAGTTCGACCCGACGGCCGGCTTCAAGTTCTCGACGTACGCGACCTGGTGGATCCGTCAGTCGATCACTCGCGGAATCGCCGACCACGCACGTCTGATCCGATTCCCAGTTCACATGGTCGAGCGCCTTCAGAAGGTCTGGCGCACTCGTGACCGCCTGACCGTGGACGGAGAACCGCCCTCGGTCCATGCGCTCGCACTCGCCACCGGTTTCACGGACGATCAGGTTCGCGAAGCAATCCGACTGGGCCGGTTCGAGCCCCTCTCACTGGACCTGCCTGTTAGTCCGGAGGGCGAGGCCACACTTGGCGATCTGCTTGACCTCGGGGACGACAGCTTCAATCCGGTTCACGAACTCGAGTTCGTCTTCCTACAGGAGCAGCTCCATGCCGTGCTGGACACATTGAGCGAGCGCGAAGCCGGAGTCATCTCGATGCGGTTCGGACTTACCGATGGTCAGGAGAAGACGCTCGAAGAGATCGGCAAGGTCTACGGCGTGACCCGTGAGCGAGTCCGCCAGATCCAGGAAAAGACGATGCTCAAGCTGGAGCATCCGTCCAGGAGCAAGGTCCTCAAGGACTATCGCGGGAGCTACGTCGCGGGGCAGGTACTCGCATATGAGCCCAGCGAATACGCCCCTCGTCAAGCGGTCTGGTATCGGTGCTGGCAGTTCCACACGTTCGATCTCACGCTCCATATTGCGGCCACCGTGCCAGAGTCCTGGACCTGTCCGCGGTGTGGTGGCGAGGCTCGAAGGATCGAGCGCGCCGAGCTCGGCCATGCGCAGGACCAGACAAGGGCCGCCCTGGCGCAGCCGACTCGCAGCGCGGAGCGTTCACCGTCGGCCCCCAGCGGCGGTTCCAGTCACCCGAAGGTACTTCCTGACATCCCCCATTGGATGTTTGAGGACCTTTAGCCGGCGAACGTGGGCCCACGAACCGGCTCGTCACGCCGCCTGACGCGTCCGCTGCTGCTATTTTGGGCATGCGCGGGTGGTCTTGCCGATAGGTTCCTATGGTGCCTCGCGAACAGCCGCCGCTTGCTCAACCCGGCGACGAGTGCATTTCGGATCGCACTGGTGTCGTGCACCAGATCCTGCACCCGGACGACGATGTCGAAGTGCAGCAGGTCCTCGCCTGGCTGAGGAGCACCCCCGTCGGGCAGCTGATGACGGGCGCAGTTGTCGAAGCCATCGAGTACGTTCTCGACGGCGCTCGGACCTTCCGATTCGACCTCGACTCCCCCGAGGTCGATTCGGACGAGCGGCGGACCGTAGGCGTGAAGCTCCAATACCGAATCCTCGAGGCGTTCGGGCTGCCCAAGGAACGGCCGCTCGACACCACGATCGTCGGCATCCCCGTCGAGTTGAAGGCGACCATCGGTGGCAACTGGGCCATCCCGCGTGAGGGCCAGTGCGAGATCTGTCTCCTGACCCAGGTCGATTCGCGGAGAGATCGCTTCAGGGTGTTCTTGATGCGTACTCACAGGCGATGGCTGAACGAGGGTCAGAACCAGGACTCGAAGCGCACGATCCGCGCTGACGCACGCGACGAGTACGGCATCCCTGTGCTGGGCTGGACACCGCTCCCGCGGAACCCCCTGAAGGACCTCAGTCCCGAGCAGCTCGATGTCGTATTCGCTGCTCGGGTAGGCATCAAGCGAAGGGTGACGTCACTCTTCGGCTACCTGCCGGAGGTGGTCATCCCGCGAGTAGCAATCGAGACCGTCGCCGCAATGGCTAAAGACCCTTTGCGACGCGCGCGACAGGCGAAGCCAGACGTCTTCTTCAACCACGAGCTGGTCGTACTGATGGGGACCTGGACGCCTCAGCGCGAACTGGCGCAGAAACATGGCTTCGACCTGTCAGGTGACGCCTGGGTCGCAGTCCGTCCGAAAACGCTGGGCGAAGACTACGAAGCCGCCAAGGCCATGATGGAGCGAACCGGCGGCTGACGCCGCAACTGAGGGTTCAGGCGATGTAGGGCTTGATGTGTCGAGCGATCGCCCGAGCCAGGCCGGACGGTACAGCGTTGCCGATCTGCTTGGCGATCGCGATCTTCGGTCCGACCCACTGGTAGGCCTCCGGGAAGTCCTGGATCAATGACGCCTCGTAGTGGGTGACGACGCGGTTCACCGACTTGCGTGGATTGCCCCGCACGTACAGGCGCTCCTCACGACGGTCCTGGACGCCGGCCTCCCACTGCGGGTGCAGGTAGGAACCCTTCTCCGGCTTGAAGAACTCCGTACGAATGGTGTGCGACGGGAAGTCCCAGCGCATTCGGCCCATGACGTCCGTGGTGCCGGTGGCCTTCTCTCGCCAGCAACGAGGCAACAACTCGGGCGGAACGTCGAAGCGGCCGCCGCCCGGCGGAACGTACGAGTACCGGTCGAGGGACAGCTGACGCGGGTCTCGACGGAAGTGGATGTCGAGACCCTTGAACACCCCGGGCATCGGCTCGCCGAAGAAGGAGGTCACCGACTGCGGAAGCTCCGTGGTGTCAGGACGTGCGGGAAGCCCCTCGATTCGGTCACGAACGGTGCGCCAGGGCTTCAGGCCCGAGGCCGCCTCACGAGCATGTGTCGGCTCCGGCAACTCGATCCTGCCGACACGTGAGCCGATGATGATCGTGCGTCGTCGCCGTTGCGAGACGCCGTAATCGGCGGCGTTGAGGACGCCGTAGGAGATCTCGTAGTTCTTCAGCAGCCCGTGATCGATCTCCGCCTGGAGCATCGCGAACTCGGGCGACTTCGCGAACCTGTCGACGTTCTCGATCACGAAAACCTGCGGCTTCGCGGTCCTGATGAAGCGCACGTACTCGCGCCAGAGCTGGTTACGCGGATCGTCGAGGCGCTTCAGACCCAGGTTGGAGAACCCCTGGCACGGCGGGCCACCGATGATGACGTCGGCGACCGGGATCTGGTTCTTCGCCACCTCAGCGATGTCGCCGGGGATGACGTGATCCTCGCCCCAGTTCGCGGCGTAGGTCGCCGCAGCGTAGCGGTCCCACTCGACCGCCAGAACCGGCTGAAAGCCTTCATCAGCGAACCCGACCGTCATGCCTCCGCACCCGGCGAACAGGTCGATGGTAGTGGGCTTGGCGGTGGTCATGGCTCGATCGTACGTTCGAGGGCCGACATTTCCGGAAGCAACGCCGATGTGGGACGTGGAGAGGGTGGTCCGTTGCTCCGGAGCTAGGGTCACATCTGTGCCAGCCCCATTCGCCAAGGACCTGTGCGGTTACCGCGACCACGGCAAGCCGAACACATCGGACAAGACCAAGTCCGATTCCGTCGCACTGGGATTCGCTCTGTTCGACGCTCTCGGCGTTCGGCGGGACACCCCTGGACAGGACGAGACAGGACTGCCGTTCGCTCAGAGGGTGGCTGCGGACCTCGCGGCGCGGCTGAGTGCCTCGGGTCACGGACTGCTTGTTGCTCCCGAAGGCGTGGTGAACACCTTCCAGCAGTATCGCCACGTGGGTGCCCTCGCTGACATTGCCGTCGAACCGTCTGCGGCGTACGAGAAGGCCTGGCGACGCCTGACGGCGGAAGCAAGGAAGCGGGTCATTGCTCCGCCGGCCGCCGTCACCCGGCTCGAGCAACTCATCGAGGACGTGGAGAGGGCGACCTCGGCTGAGGTCGAGGCTCGGCAGACAGCCCTGGCCGAGATTGGAACGGAATCGCTTCTGAAGCTGGACGTCGCCGTCGCACAGGATCAGCGGCCCCGCCTGCCCGAGCTCGAGATCGGCCTGTCGCTCAATTGGTCGCTGCGCACTGACCGCGCCCAAGACTGTAGATCTCAGGGCGCGAAGCTCTCTGCACTCCGTCGCGGTCGCATGCCCCACTTCGCAGCAGTGACGATGGAGCCTCGGCCGTACATGCTCAACCTTCTGGGAGGCGGTTCCGGGGACGTCGACTGCGTCTACCACCTGCATCTGCCCGCGCTGCAAGCTGCCGTCGATGACGTCTACGGCCGAAAGACCGACAGAACGTCCCAACGCATCGTGGCGGTGTTCAACCGTCTCGTCGAGCAACGGCGCGTCCGCGACTACGACGAACTTGTTGCGCACGCCGAGAGACTCTGACCGTGTCGGGTTGGGCTTCATCAGACGGCGTGCGGCGAGGGATGCAGGCCAATCGTGGGCGTGACACCAAGCCCGAGCTCGCTGTACGGCGAGCCGCTCATGCGGCGGGCCTGCGCTATCGCGTCGACTTCCGACCGATTCCGAACCTCAATCGGCGGGCAGATCTCGTGTTCACGCGAGCGAAGATAGCCGTGTTCGTCGACGGCTGCTTCTGGCATGGCTGCCCCGAGCATCACACCGTCGCGAGGACGAACGCTGCCTTCTGGGCTGACAAGGTCTTAAGCAACCGGGCGCGTGACGCCAACACCGACGAGCTGCTCCTCGAGGCCGGATGGACTGTTCTCCGGGCGTGGGAACACGACCCTCCGGAGCTCGTTGTCGCTCGGATCCTCGCGACGCTTCGGCCTCGCGAGGACGACGAGCCAGAGGACGAGAGTTCTGATCGCTAGCCGCCGCAGATTTGACCGCATCCCAAGTACTTGGGCTCGACCAGATGCAGCCCGGCTTCAGCGCAGTGAGGTCCTTCAGAACCGTGACGGGACGGCCGACGATCTCGACGCCGAGGCGCCTGTAGCGGTCATCCATGGTCGCGACGCCACATCGGTCCAGGGCTGCCCGGAGAGCGTCGATCTGCCAGGTCGGACCTACCTATGGCTTGTCAGCGGTGGGTGCCGAGTCAGCGGGATCGTCCCGAACAGCGAGGCGTCGACGAACATGTTCTCAAACGTAGCCATGCCTGTTCGGTGACGATCTTCCCCTAGCCAGTGATCCCGAACCGAACCAGACCACTCTACAAATGAAAGTAGCCGCAGGCTGACCTGCGGCTTCTCCAGTGGAGCCTAGGGGACTCGAACCCCTAACCCCCTGCTTGCAAAGCAGGTGCGCTACCAATTGCGCCAAGGCCCCCAGCCCAGCCGTACGACGGCCGGGCGGGTGATTCAGTTCTTCGGGAGCGTGTCGGTGGCCTCGGCCCAGAGGGCCTGCTCGGCCTTGCTCTCCTGGAGCTTCTTGCCGGCGATGACGACGCCGGCCGCGGCGAGGACCGCGAGAAGAATCTTCTTCACTGCTTCGCTCCTTCTTCCCAAGAAGCCCCGGTCCGCGGGATGCGCGGCCGGGGCTTGCTGTGGGCCTAAGAGGACTTGAACCTCTGACCCCCACATTATCAGTGTGGTGCTCTAACCGTCTGAGCTATAGGCCCGGGTGGCGAGCCGCTCTGGGTGGAAGCCCCTCGGCAGCAAGCCGAGGACAGACACTACCGGAGGCGGTTCGCCGGGGACAAAACGGGGCGGGTGGTCAGTTGCCGTCCTCGGCGAGGGTGATCTCGACGCCGCCGAGGAGGGCGGCGGACATGTTGTAGAGGAAGGCGGTGAGGGTGGCCGCTGCGGTGATGAGGACGACGTCGATGGCGGCCACGAGCATGGTGAAGCCGAGCACGCGGCTGGTGCCGAGGTAGTCCTCGATCCGGAAGGACTCGACGTCCTTGCCGCCGATGCCCTCCTTGATGGTCGAGTTGATCGAGTCCCAGACGCCGGCGGCGCCGAGGACCTGCCAGACCATCGCGACGGCGACCACGGTGACGACGGCGAAGGCGATGGAGAGCAGGAACGACGTCTTCATCACCGACCAGGGGTCGACCCGGGTGAGGCGCAGGCGGGCCCGGCGCGGGGCCCGGCCGCGGGCGGCGGCCGGGGCGTCGGTGGCGCCCGGGGCGGGCGGCGGGGTGGTGGGGGCCGGGTGGGTCGGGGACGCTGCGCCCGCCGGCCGGCCACCCTCGGCCGCCGGTCGGATCACGGTGTCCTCGACGCGCTCGGTCATCAGCTCTCACTCTCCCCGGACTCGTCCGCGTCCGATTCCACGATTGTGGCATCCGAACCCTGAACGGGCGATTCCGTCGCCTCGGCACCCGCCTCAGCAGCCCCCTCGGCACCGGCCTCGGGAGCACCCTCGGCCGCCTCGTCCTCGTCGGCGTCCTTCGCCTCGACGGAGCGGGCGACGACGGCGACGGCGTCGCCCTTCTTGGGGCTGACGAACTTCACGCCCTGGGTGGAGCGGCCGGTGGGGCGGAAGTCGTCGTTGATGGGGCTGCGGACGACCTGGCCGGACTGGGTGATGGAGAGGATCTCGTCGCCGTCGACGACGATGAAGGCGCCGACCAGGACGCCACGGTCCTCGTTGGCCAGGGCCATCGCCTTGATGCCGATGCCGCCGCGCGACTGGAGGCGGTACTCGGAGATCCGGGTCCGCTTGGCGAAGCCGCCGTCGGTGATGGTGAAGACGTACTGGACGTCGGCGTCGGACTCCTCGTGGGCGATGTCGGCGGCGCGGATGACGGCCATCGAGAGCAGGGCGTCGCCGTCGCGGAACTTCATGCCGGTCACGCCGGACGTCGCGCGGCCCATCGGGCGCAGCTGGCTGTCGTCCGCGGGGAAGCGGATGGCCTGGCCCTTGCGGGAGACGAGCAGGATGTGGTCCTCGCTGTCGACCAGCTCGGCGCCGATCAGCTCGTCGTCGTCGTCGCGGAAGTTGATCGCGATGACGCCGGCCTGGCGCGGGCTGTTGTAGTCGCCGAGGCGGGTCTTCTTGACCAGGCCGCTGCGCGTGGCGAGCACCAGGTACGGCGCCTGCTCGTAGTCGCGGATCGCGAGCACCTGGGCGATCGACTCGTCGGGCTGGAACGACAGCAGGCCGGCGACGTGGCCGCCCTTCGCGTCGCGGGAGGCCTCGGGCAGGTTGTAGACCTTGGTCCGGTAGACCCGGCCGGCGGTGGTGAAGAACAGCAGCCAGTGGTGGCTGGTGGTGGAGATGAAGTGGTCCACCACGTCGTCGCCGCGCAGCGAGGCGCCGCGGACGCCCTTGCCGCCGCGCTTCTGGGTGCGGTACTGGTCGGCGCGCGTCCGCTTGGCGTAGCCGCCGCGGGTGATGGAGACGACCTGGTCCTCGTCGGGGATCAGGTCCTCCATCGACATGTCGCCGGCGGCCGCGATGATCTGGGTACGACGGTCGTCGCCGTACTTCTCGACGATGCCGTTGAGCTCCTCGATGACGATCCGCCGCTGGCGGCTGACGTTGGCGAGGATGTCCTTGAGGTCGGCGATCTCGGCCTCGATCTTGGCCAGCTCGTCGATGATCTTCTGCCGCTCGAGGGCGGCCAGGCGCCGCAGCTGCATGTCGAGGATGGCGTTGGCCTGGAGCTCGTCGATGTCGAGCAGCTCGATCAGGCCGCGGCGGGCGTCGTCGACCTCGGGCGAGCGCCGGATGAGGGCGATGACGTCGTCGAGCATGTCGAGCGCCTTGGCCAGACCGCGCAGGATGTGGGCCCGGGCCTCGGCCTCGCGCAGGAGGTACTCGGTACGACGCCGGATGACCTCGATCTGGTGCTCGACCCAGTTGCTGATGAACTGGTCGACGCTCAGCGTGCGCGGGACGCCGTCGACCAGCGCCAGCATGTTGGCCGAGAAGTTCGTCTGCAGCTCGGTGTGCTTGAGCAGGTTGTTGAGGACGACGCGGGCGACGGCGTCGCGCTTGAGGACGACGACGATCCGCTGGCCCACGCGCGAGGACGTCTCGTTGCGGACGTCGGCGATGCCCTGCACCTTGCCGGCGTCGGCCAGCTCGGCGATCTTCATCAGCAGGCTGTCGGGGTTGACCATGTAGGGCAGGTCGGTGATGACGAGCACGGTGCGGCCCGACTTCTCCTCGTCGACCTCGATGATCGCGCGCTGGGTGATCGAGCCGCGGCCGGTGCGGTAGGCCTGCTCGATGCCCTCGCGGCCGACGATGAGCGCGCCGTTGGGGAAGTCGGGGCCCTTGATCCGCTCGATCAGCGCGTCCTGCAGCTCCTCGCGGGAGGCGTCGGGGTGCTCGAGCGCCCAGACGGCGCCCTCGGCGACCTCGCGCAGGTTGTGCGGCGGGATGTTGGTGGCCATGCCGACCGCGATGCCGGCGGAGCCGTTGACCAGCAGGTTCGGGAACCGGGCCGGCAGGATCGTCGGCTCCTCGGTCTTGCCGTCGTAGTTCGGCGTCATGTCGACCGTCTCGCGGTCGATGTCGCGGACCATCTCCATGGCCAGCGGCGCCATCCGGCACTCGGTGTACCGCATGGCCGCGGCGGGGTCGTTGCCCGGCGAGCCGAAGTTGCCCTGGCCGGCGACGAGCGGGTTGCGCATCACCCACGGCTGCGCGAGGCGCACGAGGGTGTCGTAGATCGCGGAGTCGCCGTGGGGGTGGTAGTTACCCATCACGTCGCCGACGACGCGGGCGCACTTGTTGAAGCCGCGGTCGGGGCGGTAGCCGCCGTCGTACATGGCGTAGAGGACGCGCCGGTGCACGGGCTTGAGCCCGTCGCGGACGTCGGGCAGCGCGCGCCCGACGATGACCGCCATGGCGTAGTCGATGTAGGAGCGCTTCATCGACTCCTGGAGGTCGACGGCCTGGACGCGTCCGCCGCCGTCTCCGTCGCCGAGGTTGCTCTGGGTTTCAGTCACGATTGCTCTCTCTGGCTCGATCTATCGATATCTAAGGAATCTGCTAGAAACTCAGATATCGAGGAATCGGACATCTTTCGCGTTGCGCTGGATGAAGGAGCGCCGCTGCTCGACGTCCTCCCCCATCAGGATCGAGAAGATCTCGTCGGCCTGGGCCGCGTCCTCCAGCGTCACCTGCAGCAGCACGCGCTGGTCGGGGTCGAGGGTGGTGTCCCACAGCTCGTCGGCGTTCATCTCGCCCAGACCCTTGTACCGCTGGATCGGAGCGTCCTTCGGCAGCTTCTTGCCCTGCTCGAGCCCGTCGCGGATCATCGCGTCGCGCTCGGCGTCGGAGTAGACGAACTCGTGCTCGTGCGGCTTGTTCCACTTGATCCGGTAGAGCGGCGGCTGGGCGAGGTAGACGTGGCCGGCCTCGATCAGCGGACGCATGAAGCGGAACAGCAGGGTCAGCAGCAGCGTGTTGATGTGGTGGCCGTCGACGTCGGCGTCGGCCATCAGCACGATCTTGTGGTAGCGCAGCTTCTCGAGGCCGAACTCCTCGTGGACGCCCGTGCCGAGCGCCGAGATGATCGCCTGCACCTCCTGGTTGGCCAGGACCTTGTCGATGCGCGCCTTCTCGACGTTGAGGATCTTGCCGCGGATCGGGAGGATCGCCTGGATCCGGTTGTCGCGGCCCATCACCGCGGAGCCGCCCGCCGAGTCGCCCTCGACGATGAAGACCTCGCACTCCTCGGGGTTGCGCGAGCTGCAGTCGCGCAGCTTGCCGGGCAGGCCGCCGCCGCCGAGCAGGCCCTTGCGGTTGCGGGCCAGGTCACGCGCCTTGCGCGCGGCGATCCGCGCGGTGGCCGCGGCCTGCGCCTTGCGGATGATCTCCTTGCCCTCGTTGGGGTTCTGCTCCAACCAGGCACCGAGCTCGTCGTTGACCGCCGACTGCACGAAGCCCTTGGCCTCGGTGTTGCCGAGCTTGGCCTTCGTCTGGCCCTCGAACTGCGGCTCGGAGATCTTCAGGCTGATGATCGCGGTGAGACCCTCGCGGATGTCGTCACCGGTCAGCCGGTCCTCCTTCTTCTTGATCAGGCCCCACTCCTCGCCCCACCGGTTGACCAGCGAGGTGAGCGCGGCGCGGAAGCCCTCTTCGTGCGTGCCGCCCTCGGGGGTGTTGATCGTGTTGGCGAAGGTGTGCACCGACTCGTTGTACGACGACGCCTGCCACTGCATCGCGATCTCGAGGCTCATCGGGTTGGCCGCGTCGTCGGAGGTCTGGTCCTCGAACGCGATGATCGAGCTGATCGGCGTCTTGCTGCGGTTGAGGAAGTCGACGTAGTCGGCCAGGCCGCGCTCGTACTGGAAGACCTGCTCGAGCGCCTTGTGCCCGTCGACGTCGACCGCGTGCACCGCGGACGCCGCCACGGCGACGCCGGCGGTCTCGTCGACGGTGCCGTCCTCGACGGCGTCGGCGAGGTCCTCGGCCTTGGGCCGGGCGTCGCGCAGCTCGATGCGCAGGCCCTTGTTGAGGAAGGCCATCTCGCGGAAGCGGGTCGAGATCGTCTCGAGCGTGTAGTCGGTGGTCTCGAAGATCTCGGGCGAGGCGAACCAGGTGACCGTCGTCCCCGTACGCTCGCCGTCCTCGAGGGGCCGGACCTGGCGCAGGTCGAAGTCAGGGACGCCGAGGGAGAAGTCCTGCTCCCACAGGTAGCCGCGGTTCTTGATCTCCAGGCGCAGCTTGGTCGAGAGCGCGTTGACCACCGACGAGCCGACGCCGTGCAGACCGCCGGAGACCTTGTAGCCGCCGCCGCCGAACTTGCCGCCGGCGTGGAGCACGGTCAGCGCCAGCGTCGCGGCGGGCAGCTCCTGGCCGGGGGCGGTGTCGGTGGGGATGCCGCGCCCGTTGTCGGACACGCTCACCGAACCGTCGGGGTTGAGCGTCACCTTGATGGTGTCGCAGTAGCCGGCGAGCGCCTCGTCGACCGCGTTGTCGACGATCTCCCAGATCAGGTGGTGCAGGCCGCGCTCACCGGTGGAGCCGATGTACATGCCGGGTCGCTTGCGGACCGCCTCGAGACCCTCGAGGACCTGGATGGCGGAGGCGTCGTACTCCGGCAGCGTCGCGGAGACCTCGGACACGACCTCAGGGGACTGGTCGTCAGTGGACACGCGGGACCTCATTCACTTTGATCGACATACGAACCGCCTGCCGGGAGCATGGCGAAGGCCGAGTCAGGCGTCCCGAGACGCATTCCCGGCCCAGTTGTCGATTCTAGCCTTCTGAGGGCCTGCAGACACGCTTCGCGCGTGTCGAAACGGGGGTCAGCTGCTGAAAAGTGCCTCTGGACGGCCCGTAAACGGCGATCGGAGCGCCGAACAGGGGGGCGGACGGGTCCCCGTACGTCGGCGGGCGCCCCGGGAGGTCTGGTTCAGCCGTAGGTGTCGCGCGGCCCACGGCTGCCCGGCGCCTTGCGGCGGCCGTGCTTCCAGCTGGGCGCGTGCGGGCCGAGCACCTCGACGACGGTCACCGTGCCGTGGCCGAGCTCCTCGTTGAGGCGCTTGACCACGGTGGCCGCGAGGAGCTTGAGCTGGGTGGCCCACGCCGTCGAGTCGGTGCGGACGACGAGGACGCCGTCGACCAGGGACTCCGGCGTCGAGTGGGCGCCGATCTCGGCACCGACGATCTCGGCCCAGCGCGCGAACACCCCGCGGACCTGCAGGTCGAGCGCCCAGCCGCGGTCGTCGATGAGCCGGCCGAGCTCGGGACCGAGGCCCTGGGGGTCGCGGCCGTCGGGGTAGGCGCTGCTCAGCTGGGCCTCGCCGCGCACCCTCCGGCCGCGCGGGGTCCAGCCGGTCGCGCCGCTGCCACCACCGCTGCCGCTGCCGCTGCCGCTGCGCCGGGGACGGCGGGCCGCGGGCGTGGTGCTCGACCCGGCGGTGCCGAGCATCTGGGCCCGGGCCAGGTCGAGACCGTCGGCGCGGTGCGCCTCGGTGGGCTCGTTGGGCTCGGGAGGATCGGTGGCCTCGGCGGGCTCGTCCGGCTCAGCCACGGGTCACCTCGCCGGCCGCCACGTGGAAGGTCGCGCCGCTCAGCTGCTCGGGGACGTCGGCCGCCACCGCGGCGGTGACCAGCACCTGCTCCGCGCCGGCAACGAGCGCGGCGAGCTGGACCCGCCGGTCGGCGTCGAGCTCGGCGAAGACGTCGTCGAGGACGAGGATCGGGTCGTCGCCGTCGGCGCGCAGCAGGTCGTACGACGCCAGCCGCAGCGCGAGCGCGAACGACCACGACTCACCGTGGCTGGCGTAGCCGCGCACCGGCAGCCGCTGGTCGTCGCCGGGCCCGAGGGTGAGCAGCACGTCGTCGCGGTGCGGGCCGACCAGGGTCAGCCCGCGCCCGATCTCGTCGCCCTGCCGGCGCTCGAGCTCGGCCCGGAAGGCCTCGGGGGTCGGCTCGGGGACGGTCGCCTGGTACTCGATCCGGGCGTCGTCGCGCGAGGCGCCGCGGGCCACCGCCTCGTACGCCTTCCCGACGTACGGCGCCAGGTCGGTGGTCAGCGCCCGGCGCGCGCCGAGCAGCTCGCTGCCGGTGGCGACGAGATGGTCGTCCCAGACCGCGAGCGTGGCCAGCGCCGCCTCGCGCGAGGATCCGCGCGCGGCGTAGAGCGTCTTGAGCAGGGTGTTGCGCTGCTTGAGGACGCGCTCGTAGTCGGCGAGGACGCCGGCGTAGCGGGGGGTGCGGAGCACGAGCAGGTCGTCGAGGAAGCGCCGGCGCTGGCCCGGGTCGCCCTTGACGAGGGCGAGGTCCTCGGGGCTGAAGACGACGGTGCGCACGATGCCCGCCAGGTCCCGGGCGCGGGAGAGCGGGGAGCGGTTGATCCGGGCCCGGTTGGCGCGGCCCGGGTTGAGCTCGACCTCGAGGACCGCCGTCCGGCCGTCGCGGACCACCGCGGCGCGCACGATCGCCTGGTCGGCACCGGCCCGGATCAGCGGGGCGTCGGTGGCGACCCGGTGGGAGGAGAGCCGCGAGAGGTAGTCGACCGCCTCGACGAGGTTGGTCTTGCCCTGCCCGTTGCTCCCGACGAAGGCGGTGACCCCAGGCTCGAGCGCGACGTCGATGTCGGCGTACGAGCGGAAGTCGTGCAGCGTCAGGTGCGCCACGTGCACCGGTCCACCTCCTCCCGTGATCCGATTCTCCCCGATTGTCACCGCGATCGGGTTTGGACCGGGCTGGATCACCCTAGGCTGACCGGCATGACGCAACCACCCACCCCTCCCCCGCCGTACGGCGGTCCCCCTCCGGGCTACGGCGCGCCGGGCGTTCCCGGCGGCTACGGCGCCCCGGCCGGCCCGTTCTACATCAACTACCTCGGCCAGGAGCAGGGTCCGATCGAGTTCGGACAGCTCGCCCAGATGGCCGTCTCCGGGCAGATCAAGTCCGACACGGCCGTGCGCACCGCGGAGTCGCAGAACTACGTGCTCGCCAAGGACGTCCCCGGTCTGTTCTCCGATAAGGAGTGGCTGACCACGGTCCTGCTGTCGTGGCTGACCGGCACCTTCGGCGTCGACCGCTTCTACCTGGGCTACACCGGCCTGGGCGTGGCCAAGCTGCTTACCTGCGGCGGCCTCGGCATCTGGGCGATCATCGACCTGGTCCTGGTCCTGCTCCGCAAGATCCCCGACGCCCAGGGCCGTCCGCTCCGCTGACGTTGGTGTGAGGTGACCACCACGCAGCAACCGACGACCTCCCGGCGGATCGCGAGCACCGAGGTGCTCGCGGCCGCCGGGGTCGTCGCGCTCGGGGCGAGCTTCTTGCTCTCGCCCGAGCACATCGAGGACGGGCCGGTGATCTGCCCGTTCCGTCGTCTCACCGGCCTGCCGTGCCCCGGCTGCGGCCTGACCCGTTCCTGGGTCTACCTCTCCCACGGCTGGTGGCGCGACGGCGTCGCGGCCAACCCGTTCGGGATCGTGCTCGCGCTGGTCGTCGTCGCGCTGGCCGTCGCCGTGGTCCGCGCGCGGGTGCGCCGGACGCCGCCGCCGTCGCTCGACCGGCTGGTCCGGCGACCGCTCGCGATCGCCGTGCTGGCCGCGTGGCTCGGCTTCGCCGTGGTCCGCGCGGTGCTGGCGGTCTAGTCAGGCACCGGCCGGGTTCGCCTCGCCGCCCGGCGGCGGCTCGGTGTGCACCGCGTGGCCGCCGAACTGGTTGCGCATCGCCGCGATCGCCTTCATCGCCGGGCTGTCGTCCTGGCGCGAGGTGAAGCGGGCGAACAGCGACGAGGCGATGACGTGCATCGGCACGGCGTTGTCGATCGCGGCCTCGACGGTCCACCGACCCTCGCCGGAGTCGTCGGCGTAGCCGCGCAGCTTGTCGAGGTGCTGGTCGTCCTGGATCGCCTCGGTGAGCAGGTCGAGCAGCCAGGACCGGATCACCGTGCCGTGGCGCCACGAGTCGAAGACGTCGGGCACGTTCTCGACGAGGTCGACCTTCTCGAGCAGCTCCCAGCCCTCGGCGTAGGCCTGCATCATCGCGTACTCGATGCCGTTGTGGACCATCTTGGCGAAGTGCCCGGCGCCCGGCGTCGGGCCGGCGTGGACGAACCCGCCGTCGTCGGGCTTGAGGGAGTCGAAGGCGGGCTGCACCTTGGCGACGTCGTCCGGCGCGCCGCCGCACATGAGGGCGTAGCCGTTCTCGAGCCCCCACACGCCGCCGGAGACGCCGCAGTCGACGAAGCCGATGCCCTTCTCGGCGAGCGAGGCGGCGTTGACGGCATCGTCGGTGTACTTGGAGTTGCCGCCGTCGACGACCAGGTCGCCTTCGCCGAGCAGCTCGCGCAGCTCGGCGATCGTCGACCGGGTCGGGTCACCGGCCGGCACCATCACCCACACCACCTTGGGCGCGGGCAGCGCCTCGACCATCGCCGCCAGGTCGGGGACGTCGGCGAGGTCCGGGTTGCGGTCGTATCCGACCACGGTGTGGCCGGCGTTGCGCAACCGGGTGCGCATGTTGCCACCCATCTTTCCGAGTCCTACGAGTCCGATGTGCATGGCGCATCTCCCTCTGGTCGCGGGGTTGGTGGCGGTGGGTGCGGTGGGCTCAGCTCAGCAGGCGGCGCGGCATCAGCAGGTAGCGGAAGCTGCCGCCCTCGTCGGCCGCCGCGTCGCCGGTGCCGCTGATGACGACCGGCTTGGAGGCCTGGGTGAACGCGAGCTCGACGACCGCCTCGTCGATCGCGCCGAGCCCGTCGAGCAGGAAGTTCGGGTTGAAGCCGGTGACCAGGTCGTCGCCGTCGATCTCGGCGGCCACCGACTCGGAGGCCTGGGCGTCGTCGCCCGAGCCGGCGTCGAGGATGAGCGCGCCGTCGCGGAAGCTCAGCTGGACGGCGGTGTTGCGGTCGGCGACGAGCGAGACGCGCTTGACCGACTCGATGAGCTCCTGGCGGTCGATCTTGGCGACCGTCAGCTTCTCGGAGGGGAACAGGCTGCGGACCTTGGGGAACTCGCCGTCGAGCAGCCGGGTCGTCGTCCGCCGGACGCCGCCGGGGCCGGTGCCCTCGAAGCCGATGATCCCGTCGCCGGAGCCGGACGCCGACAGCGCGATGGTCACCTCGGGGCCGGCGGTGAGCGACTTGGCCGTGTCGCCGAGCACCTTGGCCGGGACCAGGGCGGCGACGGTGGCGTCGGGGGTGCCCGGGTTCCAGGCCAGCTCGCGCTGGGAGAGCCGGAAGCGGTCGGTGGCGAGGAGCGCGATCGTGTCGCCCTCGATCTCGAGCCGGACGCCGGTCAGCACCGGCAGCATGTCGTCGCGACCGGCGGCGGTGACCGCCTGGGCGACCGCGTGGGCAAAGGCGTCGCTGGGCACGGTGCCCGTCGCGGCCGGCATCTCGGGGATCGAGGGGTAGTCCTCGACCGGCATCGTCTGCAGCGAGAAGCGCGAGGAGCCGCAGGTCAGCGAGACCCGGGCGCCGTCGAGCGCCAGCTCGACGGGCTTGTTGGGCAGGCTGCGGCAGATGTCGGCGAGCAGCCGGCCGCTGACCAGCGCCTTGCCCTCGTCGTTCACCTCGGCGGTGAGGGTGGCGCGAGCGGAGGTCTCGTAGTCGAACGTGGAGAGCACCAGGCCGTCGTGGCCGGCCTCGATGAGCAGTCCGGCGAGCACCGGCGCGCTCGGTCGGACGGGCAGGCTGCGCGCTGCCCAGGCGACGGCGTCAGCGAGCACATCGCGTTCGACACGGAACTTCACGTCGTCCTACCTCTTCACGAGTTGGGTGGGAGTTGCATCCTGCCACGTCGTCGGTGACGTCGGCACGGGGAGGGATCGATCCACAGGAAGGGAGCTCGGAGGAGTTCCGGCGATCGAGGGATGCAGGTCGTCAGGGAGTGGTCATAGCGGCGGTGGAAACTGTGGAGAACCGGCGTTTGCGCAGGTGAGCGGCGGTTTTGCCGGTGGATGAAGGCTGTGGACGAAATCGGGACGACAAGGTCCGGGTGTGGACGGCGGGGGCGTTGTGGAGGGGCGTCCTCGTGGCTCCACGGAATCCTCCCCGTGTAGTTCTCACAATTTCACCGCCTCTGTCCACAGGGCAGTTTCACCGCCTAGGCGGTGAAACTGCCGTCGGTGCACCGGGCCCACGACCCCCGGCTCAGCTCTGCCGGGCCTGCATCTTCACCCGGTTGGTGAGCTCGCTGACCTGGTTGAAGACCGCACGCCGCTCACCGAGGAGCTGGTTGATCTTCCGCTCGGCGTACATGACGGTGGTGTGGTCGCGGTTGCCGAACTGGGCGCCGATCTTGGGCAGCGAGAGGCCGGTCAGCTCGCGGCACAGGTACATCGCGATCTGCCGGGCCATCACCAGGTGCCGGCCGCGGCTGGGCCCGGTCAGCTCGTCGATCGAGAGCCCGAAGTACGCCGCGGTCTGGGCGATGATCAGCGAGGCGGTGATCTCCGGCTCGCCGCCCTCGGGGATGAGGTCCTTGAGCACGATCTCGGCGAGCGTCATGTCGACGTCCTGCCGGTTGAGGTTGGCGAACGCCGTCACCCGGATCAGGGCGCCCTCGAGCTCGCGGATGTTGGTCTGGATCTTCGAGGCGATGAACTCGAGGACGTCGGAGGGCGCGGTGAGCCGGTCCATCGCGGCCTTCTTGCGCAGGATCGCGATCCGGGTCTCGAGGTCGGGCGGCTGGACGTCGGTGATCAGGCCCCACTCGAACCGGTTGCGCAGCCGGTCCTCGAGCGCCTCGAGCCGCTTGGGCGGGCGGTCGGAGGTGAGCACGATCTGCTTGTTCGCGTTGTGGAGCGTGTTGAAGGTGTGGAAGAACTCTTCCTGGGTCTGCGTCTTGCCCTCGAGGAATTGGATGTCGTCGATGAGCAGCACGTCGATGTCGCGGTACTTCCGCTTGAACCGGTCCTGGCGGTCGTCGCGGATCGCGTTGATGAACTCGTTGGTGAACTCCTCGCTGGAGACGTAGCGCACCTTGGAGCCGGCGTAGATGGTCCGGACGTAGTGACCGATCGCGTGGAGCAGGTGGGTCTTGCCGAGGCCGGACTCGCCGTAGACCAGCAGCGGGTTGTAGCTGCGCCCGGGTGCCTCACTCACCGCGACCGCGGCCGCGTGGGGGAAGCGGTTGGACGAGCCGATGACGAAGGTCTCGAACGTGTACTTGGGGTTGAGCCGCGCCTCGCCGGCCGGCGTCGTCGACGGGCCCGCGCTGCTCGCGGCGCCGAGGTCGGGCAGCCCGGGCATCGGGGGGACGGCGGCGGCCGGGGCGCCGGGAGTCGACGTGTCGACAGGTGGATTTGTCGACATGGCGACTTGTCGATCCGCGCGGTCGGGGTGGATCGCGTCGCCGTCGGTCTCGGCGCGGGGGCGCTCGTAGGCCGGGGCGTCGTAAGTGGGCGGGTCGTAGGCCGGGCCGTCGTCGTACGACGCCGACTCGGCACCGAGCTCGTGGCGCAAGGAGGCGTCCACGGTCACCGCGAGCTGGACGTCGTGGCCGAAACGCTCGGTGAGGGCGTCCTCGAGCTCGCCGCGCAACCGCCCCTCGAGGCGCTTGCGGGTGAAGTCGTCGGGCACCGCGACGATCGCGGTGGTGCCGTGGAGGGTGACCGGCCGGCTGGCCTGGAGCCAGGCGCGCTGGTGGGTCTGCAGGTCGCCGACCACCGCGGTCCACTCGTGGACCAGGCGCGCGGTGGCCGGGTCGACGGGAGGGATGTCCGGGGCGGGGGTATCGGTCTCGTCCTGGGGCTGATCCGGGTTGCCGGTCACGCCTCTCCCTCTCGTTCGTGGTGGCTGCTGGTGGGCGGTGGACCGGCGGTGGCCGGGGCTGGCTCCACAAGTTTGTCCACAGGTTGTGAACATTTGCATCACCGGGCTGGTGATGCGGCACCGAGGTCGTTCCGATGCCTTCTCCGGCGGACGTTTCCGCAGGTCAGCGGCAGGATCCCGAGTGGTGGTGGGAGCCTGCCCGGCGGTGGCCGAGGGGGGCGGTCGGAACCGGCGGGGAAACCCGGATCGGTCGAACCTAACCGCCGTGGTGCCTGTGGATCAACCTGTCATCCACAGGTTGTGACTCCTGGTGGAGATGCATCACAGAAGGCGTGCTCGAGGGCCCGTCGGTTTGACCCCCGATCCGGGCTCCGCGTACCGTTGATCGGTCAGCCGGTGTCGACCGGTGCCGCATGTCCACGACCTTCCTGCTCCTCGTGGGGTCGTCGTGGCTGCGCGGTGCCGGCCGACGTGCTGGGCGGGCCCCCGATCGGGGCGCGCTGGAGGCTGCCGGCACGACCCTTCCCGTACCTGTATTTGAGAGGCCGATTCGTGAGCAAGCGGACGTACCAGCCCAACAACCGTCGCCGTCACAAGGTGCACGGTTTCCGACTGCGGATGCGCACCCGCGCCGGTCGCGCCATCCTGGCGAACCGTCGCCGGAAGGGCCGCTCGAGCCTGTCCGTCTGAGGACGGACCAGCGTGTCCGCCCAGCGGTTCCCGTGGGGCTGACGTGCTCGCTGCAGGCCACCGGCTGACCGACCCGGAGCTCTTCCGGGTCGCCAGCCGTCGCGGCCGTCGTGCGGGATCGCGCACCCTCGTCGCCCACCTGCTGCTCCCTGCGGAGCAGCAGGTTTCCGGCATGTCCGGGGGCGCGCCCGATCCGGCGCCGGTCCAGATCGGCTTCGTGGTGAGCAAGGCGGTCGGCGGCGCGGTGGTCCGCAACCGGGTCAAGCGCCGCCTGCGGCACGCGATGCGCGAGCGGGTGACGGCGCTGCCGGACCGGTCCGTGCTCGTCGTCCGGGCGCAGCCGCCCGCGGCCGCGGCGTCGTACCCGGAACTGCTGGACGATCTCGACCGTTGTCTGGACCGCGTGCGCGCGGAGCAGCGGGAGGCTCGATGAAGTGGCTGTTGATCGGCCTGGTGCGGGGCTACCAGCTGGTGGTCAGCCCGTTCCTGGGCCCGTCCTGCCGCTACTACCCCTCCTGCTCGGCGTACGCCGTCGAGGCGCTGCGGGTGCACGGCGCGATCAAGGGCACCTGGCTCGCGATCCGGCGGCTGCTGCGCTGCCACCCCTGGGCACCGGGCGGCGTCGACCACGTCCCGCCGCGGCGGACCCGGGGCTCCTCCCCCGCGGATGACACCGCGGCCGCGAACGAGTCCGAGTCCGAGCTCGACCCCGGCGCCGAGCGCGCCCCTGACTTCCGCCCGGCGACCGTCGCCGGCGGCCACTCCCAGCAAGGAGCCTGATCCGTGGGATTCATCGGCGACATCGGCCACTTCATCATGGTGCCGCTGTACTACATCATCTCGGCGGTGCTCATCGGCTGGCACGAGCTGCTCAGCCTGGTCCTCGACCCCGAGGGCGGCCTGTCGTGGGCGCTGTCGATCATCGGCCTCACCCTGGTCATCCGGGCGGCCCTGATCCCACTCTTCGTCAAGCAGATCAAGTCCAGCCGCAACATGCAGATGCTGCAGCCGAAGGTCAAGGAGCTGCAGAAGAAGTACGGCCACGACCGGCAGAAGCTGGCCGAGGAGACGATGAAGCTCTACCGCGAGGCGGGCACCAACCCGTTCGCGTCGTGCTTGCCGATCCTGCTGCAGATGCCGATCTTCTTCGCCCTCTTCCGGCTGCTCGACCAGGCCGCCAAGACCGGCAAGCCGCACGGCTTCCTCGACGCCGACCGGGCCCGTGAGTTCGGCCAGTCCGAGATCTTCGGCAAGATCCCGCTGGCCGACTCCTTCTGGGGCTCGCGGACCTGGGGCGACGACCCCAACGGTCTGGTCATGGTGGTCGCCCTGATCCTGGTGCTCGCGATGACCGCGACCACCTTCACCACCCAGCGCCAGCTGATGGCCAAGAACATGCCCGCCGAGGCGATGAGCGGTCCCTACGCCCAGCAGCAGAAGATGCTGCTCTACATCCTCCCGGTGGCCTTCGGCCTCGGTGGTGTGGCGTTCCCGGTCGGCGTCCTCCTCTACTGGACCACGTCGAACCTGTGGACCATGAGCCAGCAGTTCTACGTCATCCGCAACAACCCCGCCCCCGGCACGCCGGCCTTCGACGCCAAGGTGGCCCGCGACAAGGCCAAGGCGGCCCGGCACGGGCACGCCAGTACCGAGACCGCGGTCGAGGAGCGTCCCGAGGTCGAGGTGCGTCCCTCGACGCGCCAGCAGCCCAAGCGGCAGAGCCGGTCCCAGCGCAAGGGCGGTCCGCGGACTCCCGTCGCGGGCGGCAGCGGCGGCGGCACCCCGAACAACCCCGGCGGGACGGCGAGCCAGTCGCCGACCGAGGGGACCGACGAGAACCCGAACGAGCAGGGAGACACCAAGTGAGCGCCGAGATCGAGACCGAGACCGACACCGCGATCGACACCGAGGACCAGACCGAGGCCCCCGCCGCCGAGGCGGCCGACGGCGACGGTGACCAGGTGTCCCGCCTGGAGCAGGAGGGCGACATCGCGGCCGACTACCTCGAGGAGCTCCTCGACATCGCCGACCTCGACGGCGACCTCGACATCGACGTCGAGGCGGACCGCGCGGCGGTCTCCATCGTCGGCGCCGAGCTCTCCCAGCTGGTCGGCCAGGACGGCAAGGTGCTCGAGGCGCTGCAGGAGCTGACCCGGCTCGCGGTCTACCGCGAGACCGGCGAGCGCTCCCGGCTGATGCTCGACATCTCCGGCTACCGCGCCGACAAGCGCTCGCGGCTCACCGTGCTGGGCTCCGAGACCGCTGCGGCCGTCGCCGCCTCGGGCGAGCCGGTCTCGCTCGAGCCGATGTCGCCCTTCGAGCGCAAGATCGTGCACGACGCCGTCGCCGCCGCCGGACTTCGCTCGGAGTCCGCGGGCGTCGAGCCGCGCCGCTACGTCGTCGTGCTGCCCGCGGACGCCTGAGCGTCCCGGTCCGTACGAGTCGACGTTTCACGTGAAACACGACGACACTGCACCCCCGGTGTCCCCCGGTCCTGACGATGAGGACCGTGCGGGCCCGGGGGTGCTGCCTGCTCCCCCGGCGGTCCTGGCGGAGGTCTTCTCCGCCGACCGCCTCCCGCTCGTGCTGGAGTACGCCGAGCTGCTCGCGACCGACGGGGTCGTGCGCGGTCTGATCGGCCCCCGCGAGACGCCCCGGCTCTGGGAGCGCCACCTGATCAACTGCGGCCTGCTGGCCGCCGCCCTGCCCGCCGACGCCTCGGTTGCCGACGTCGGGTCCGGAGCGGGCCTGCCCGGCCTGGTTCTCGCCATCGCCCGCCCCGACGTGCGGGTCACGCTGATCGAGCCGCTGCTGCGCCGGACCACCTTCCTCGAGGAGGTCGTGGACCGCCTCGGCCTCACGAACGTCACCGTCGTCCGCGGTCGTGCGGACGCGGTCCACGGGACCGCCACCTTCGACGTCGTCACCGCCCGCGCGGTCGCCGCGCTCGACAAGCTCGCCACCTGGTGCATGCCGCTCGTCGCCCCTGAGGGCGCGCTGCTCGCGATGAAGGGGACGAGCGCCGAGGACGAGGTGGCCGCCGCCCGGCCCGTGCTGGACCGGCTCGGCTGCACGCCGGCCGTGATCGAGGAGCTGGGTCGTGAGCTCGCCGCCGAGGGCGCGGTCGAGCCGATCCGCATCGTCCGTCTGTCGTGGGCCGATCCGGCCCGCGTATCGTTGCCGCTTCGTGGTCAGCGCGATCCTCGGGGGTCGGGGCGTGGCGCCACGAAGAAGAAGAGGAGGAAGTCGTGAGCGACTCGTTGGGTCCCGGTCCTGGGTTTTCCACCGGTCCAGAGGGCAGTGCTGAGCGTGAGTCTCCACAGACCGGGGGTGGTTATCCACAGGGCGGCTCCCTGACGGCGACGGAGCCCGAGGGAGGCGTTTCACGTGAAACCGGCGCCGAGGCGACCCACGACGTTTCACGTGAAACGGACGACGCTCCTCCCCCGCCGTCCTCCACGGCACCCCTGACGGCAGCCCAGCTCGCCGAGCGGGCCGCGGCCGAGGACAACGACCTGACCCCGCTCGCGCGGGCCGCCCAGGCCACGGTGATGGTCCGCGCAGGCATCCCGCAGGAGCAGCTCAGCCGACCCGGCGAGACCCGGGTCTTCGTGGTCGCCAACCAGAAGGGTGGCGTCGGCAAGACCACCTCGACGGTCAACCTCGCGGCCGCGCTGACCCAGCTCGGCCAGCGGGTCCTCGTCATCGACCTCGACCCCCAGGGCAATGCCTCCACGGCGCTCAACATCGAGCACCGCCAGGGCACCCCGTCGTCGTACGAGCTGCTCGTCGACGGCGTCGCGATCGCCGACCTGGTGCAGCCCTGCCCCGACGCCAGCGGTCTCTGGGTGGTCCCGGCGACCATCGACCTGGCCGGCGCCGAGATCGAGCTCGTCAGCGTCGTGGCCCGCGAGCAGCGGCTCAAGAAGGCACTCGACGCCCACCCCCGCATCGGCACGGCCGAGGCGGTCGGCGAGGAGCGCTTCGACTACGTCTTCATCGACTGCCCGCCCTCGCTCGGCCTGCTCACGCTCAACGCGCTCGTCGCGGGCGCGGAGATGCTCATCCCGATCCAGGCGGAGTACTACGCGCTCGAGGGGCTCGGCCAGCTCCTCTCGACGGTCGACATGGTGCGCGCGCACCTCAACCCCGACCTCGCGGTCTCGACGATCGTGCTCACCATGTTCGACGCCCGGACCCGGCTCGCGTCGGGCGTGGCGAGCGAGGTGCGCGAGCACTTCGGCGACCAGGTGCTCAAGACGGCCATCCCGCGCTCGGTGCGCGTCTCGGAGGCGCCGTCGTACGGGCAGACCGTGATGACCTACGACCCGGGCTCCCCGGGGGCCCTCAGCTACCTCGAGGCGGCGCGCGAGATCGTCGTCCGCGGGAGCCTCTCGTGAACGCCGGAGCCCCCCGACGGGGTCTCGGCCGCGGTCTCGGGTCACTGATCCCGACCGCGCCGCCGGCGCCCGCTCCCGCCGGGACGAATGACAACGGTGTCAACTCAGGCGACCAGCATGCGGACCTTTCCGCTGGAGCGCCTCCCAGCGCATCGGCGGACCTGGGGTCCACCGGCACCGGGAACGGCGCTCAGATCGAAGATTCGGGTCTGCAGGCCGTCGAGGGCGCCTACTTCGCCGAGCTGCCGGTCGGGGAGATCCGGCCCAATGCGGTGAACCCGCGGACCGTCTTCGACGAGGAGGCGATGGCCGAGCTGGTCCACTCCATCAAGGAGATCGGCCTCCTCCAGCCCGTCGTGGTCCGCCGGACCGGCCCGTCGTCGTACGAGCTGGTGATGGGTGAGCGCCGCTGGCGCGCGACCCAGGAGGCCGGGCTCGCCACGATCCCCGCGATCGTCCGCGAGACCGACGACACCGACATGCTGCGCGACGCGCTGCTCGAGAACCTGCACCGCAGCAACCTCAACCCGCTCGAGGAGGCCGCGGCCTACCAGCAGCTGCTCGAGGACTTCTCCTGCACCCACGACCAGCTCGCCCAGCGGATCGGCCGCTCCCGGCCCCAGATCAGCAACACGCTGCGGCTGCTCAAGCTCTCCCCCGCGGTCCAGCGCCGGGTCGCTGCGGGCATCCTGTCCGCCGGTCACGCCCGCGCCCTCCTGGGCGTCGGGGACGCCGAGCAGCAGGACCGGCTCGCCCAGCGCGTCGTCGCCGAGGGCATCTCGGTGCGCGGCCTCGAGGAGATCGTGGCGGTCGGCGACGGCACCGGCACGCCGGCCCCGACCCCGCGCCGCGCCAAGCCCAAGGCGCCGGGCCTGAGCGAGATCTCCGAGCGGCTGGGCGACCGGCTCGAGACCCGGGTCAAGATCGACCTGGGCAAGGCCAAGGGCCGGATCTCCATCGAGTTCGCCAACACCGGCGACCTGCAGCGCATCGTCGACCTGATCGACCCGCGCAACCGGGCGGACCGCCCGATCTGAGCACCACGCGACAGCGCCCCGGTACGCGATGCGTACCGGGGCGCTCCGGCTTTGTCGACAAAACGACATGTCGCCTTGTCGCTAGGGCGACAGATCGACAGTGCGTTGTTTCACGGGAAACAACGCGAGGCCGGGGTCAGGACTTCTTCTTCTCCGCGGCCTTGGCGGCCCGGCGGGCGGCTCGGGCGCGCAGCTCCTCGCGGTCGAGCTTGTCGGCCTCCTCGGGCGTGGGGGCGCCGCCGCCGAAGCGGGCGGGGATCCACCAGGAGCCGGGCTTCTTCTCGTCCTCGGGGTAGTCGGCGATGACCTCGTCGAGCATCTGCTGCATCGCGGCGCGCAGGGTCGCGGTGTCGGCGGTGACGTCGCCGGTCGGGGTGATCGGCTCGCCGACCTTGACCACGATCGTCTTGGGCGAGCGGGAGAAGTCGCGCGGGTGGTCCTTGGTCATCAGCCGGTGGGCGCCCCACACGATGACCGGGATCAGCGGGACGCCGGCGTCGGTGGCGATCCGGGCCGCGCCCGACTTGAGCTCCTTGATCTCGAAGGAGCGGGAGATGGTCGCCTCGGGGTAGATGCCCACGACCTCGCCGGCCTCGAGGTAGGCCAGTGCGTCCTTCATCGACTGCACGCCGGAGGCCCGGTCGACGCGGATGTGGTGGAAGGAGCGCAGCAGGTGACCGACGCCAGGGGCGTCCATCATCTCCTTCTTGATCATGAACCGGACCAGGCGCTTGCGCGGCTCGGCCCCCGCGCCGGCGTAGATGAAGTCGACGTAGCCCGTGTGGTTGATCGCCAGGAGCGCGCCGCCCTTGCGCGGCACCGACTCCGAGCCGGTGACGACGACCCGCTGGCGCATCAGCTTGAAGAGCACCTTGGCGGTGACGATGACGGGCGGATAGGTGATGTCGAGCATCGGTGGGCCTCTCGGACGGGAAGTCGGTGGGCCCAGTGTGTCAGCGCCGGGTGGCGAGGAAGTCGGCGATCCGGCCGATGGCCTCTTCGAGGACGTCGACGTCGGGCAGCGTCACCAGCCGGAAGTGGTCGGTGTCGAACCAGTTGAACCCGGTGCCGTGGGTGACCAGGATCTTCTTGGCGCGCAGCAGCTCGATGACGAAGCTCTCGTCGTCGTCGATGGGGTACATCTCCGGGTCGAGCCGCGGGAAGCAGTAGAGCGCGCCGCGGGGGCGCACCGAGGTGACGCCCGGGATCTCGTTGAGCAGCTTGTCGGCGAGCATCGCCTGCTCGTAGAAGCGGCCGCCGGGCACGATCAGCTCGTTGATCGACTGGTAGCCGCCGAGCGCGGTCTGGATGGCGTGCTGCGCGGGGACGTTGGCGCACATGCGCATGTTCGAGAGCGTGGTGAGGCCCTCGAGGAAGTCCTCGGCGAGCTCCTGCGGCCCGGAGACCATCACCCAGCCGGCCCGGTAGCCGCAGACGCGGTAGGCCTTGGACAGGCCGCTGAACGTGAGGCAGAGGACGTCGCTGCCGGCCGCCTGGGCCGCGTGGTGGTGCACCGCGTCGTCGAAGAGGATCTTCTCGTAGATCTCGTCGGAGAAGACGACGAGGTCGTGGCGCCGGGCGATGTCGACCAGCGCGGCCACCATCTCCTTGCTGTAGACGGCACCCGTGGGGTTGTTGGGGTTGATGATGACGATGCCGTGCGTGTTCTCGGTGATCTTGGACTCGATGTCAGCGAGGTCCGGCATCCAGCCGTTCTCCTCGTCGCACCGGTAGTGCACGGGGGTGCCGCCGGACAGCGAGACGGCGCCCGTCCACAGCGGGTAGTCCGGCGCGGGGACGAGGATCTCGTTGCCGTCGTCGAGGAAGGCCTGGAGCACCATCGAGATCATCTCGGAGACGCCGTTGCCGATGAAGACGTCCTCGACGGCGACGTCCTTCAGGCCGCGCGACTGGTAGTACTGCGCCACGGCGGTGCGGGCCGAGTAGATGCCGCGCGAGTCGGAGTAGCCCTGGGCGTCGGGCAGGTTGTGCACCATGTCGGCGACGATCGCCTCGGGTGCCTCGAAGCCGAAGGGTGCGGGATTGCCGATGTTGAGCTTGAGGATCTTGTGACCCTCTGCCTCGAGGCGCTGGGCCTCGACGAGGATCGGTCCCCGGACGTCGTAGCGGACGTTGCGGAGCTTCTTGCTCTGGCGGATCTTGCGCACGAACCTCATTGTTCCAGGTCCGCGCCAGGGATTTTCTCTCGTCTTCCCGGCGTAGCATCAGGTGTGGCTCGGACCACGGTCCCCTTGACGCTCGACCTGCTCGACGCGCTCGACGCGCCGTGCCGCAGCTGCCTGTTCTGGGAGCGCGACCCGGTGCACCGCGACCAGCTCGACCACGAGGCCCGGGCCCGCGAGAAGGAGGCCTGGGTCTCCGAGGTGCTGCGCGAGTGGGGCTCGTGCGGCCGGGTGGTGCTCGTCGACGGGCGCCCGGTCGGCTACCTGACCTACGCACCCGCCGCCTTTGTGCCCGGGGTCGCGGCGTTCCCGACGGCGCCCGTCTCGAGCGACGCCGTGCTGCTCACCACGGCCTGGATCCGGCCGGAGCACACCGGCGGCGGGCTCGGCCGGCTCCTCGTGCAGGGCATGGCCCGCGACCTGGTGGGCCGCGAGGGGCTGCGCGCGGTCGAGGCGTTCGCCCGCACCGGCCGCTCCCGCCGCGGGACGACGGACTGCGTGGTGCCGGGTCCGTTCCTGGCCCGGGTGGGCTTCAAGACCCACCGCGCGCACCCGGTCACCCCCCGGATGCGGATGGAGCTGCGCTCGCTCGTCACCTGGCGCGGTGAGGTGGAGGCCGCCTGGGAGCGCCTGGTCGGCGTCGTCCGGCGCCCGCAGCCCAAGCCGACGCCTGCGGCGCCCCGGGAAGCACGGAACCCCCGGCCCTGAGGACCGGGGGTTCGTGGTGGAGAGCCAGGCTCAGCCGAGGATCACTTGGCCGGCAGCGTGTCGGGAGGCGTGATCGGCAGCTTGCTGCCTCTCCCTACGCCGGAGACACGCTCGGCCCGTCAGACGTTGATGAACTCGTCGAGCTCCTTGAGGATGGCGGCCTTGGGGCGGGCGCCGACGATGGTCTTGACGACCTCGCCGCCCTGGTAGACGTTGATCGTCGGGATGCCGGTGACCCGGTAGGACGCCGGGGTGACGGGGTTCTCGTCGACGTTCAGCTTGTAGAAGCTGATCTTGTCGCCGTGCGCGCCGGCGATCTCGTCGAGGATCGGGGCGACCTGGCGGCACGGGCCGCACCACTCGGCCCAGAAGTCCACGAGGACGGGCTTGTCGGACTTGAGGACCTGCGCGTCGAACTCGGCGTCGGTCACGGCGGAGATGTTGTCGGCCACGGTGGGCACCCCTTCGGATCTGGTGAACGTGAAGTCTGGTGGTAGAACCTACGCGTCGGCCGGGACATTCCCCGCCGTCGCGGCGACGTGGGCCACCTCGGCGAGGTAGCGCTCCGCGTCGAGGGCGGCCGAGCAGCCGGTGCCGGCGGCGGTGATCGCCTGGCGGTAGGTGTGGTCGACCAGGTCGCCCGCGGCGAAGACGCCGGGGATGTTGGTCGCCGTCGAGCCGGGCCGGACGAGCACGTAGCCGTTGTCGTCGAGGTCGACCTGGCCCACGAGCAGCTCGGAGCGCGGGATGTGGCCGATGGCGACGAAGAGGCCGGTCGCGGGCAGCTCGGACTTCTCGCCGGTGACCGTGTCGCTCAGGGTCAGCGAGGCGAGGGAGTCGTCGCCGTTGATGGTGTCGACGACCGAGTTCCAGATGATCTCGAGCTTGGGGTCGGCGAAGGCGCGCTCCTGCATGATCTTCGAGGCGCGCAGCTCGTCGCGGCGCACGATCAGGGAGACCTTGGAGCCGAAGCGGGTCAGGAAGGTCGCCTCCTCGACGGCGGAGTCGCCGCCGCCGACCACGGCGATGTGCTGCTCGCGGAAGAAGAAGCCGTCGCAGGTCGCGCAGTAGGAGACGCCGCGGCCGGAGAGCTTCTCCTCGTTGGGCAGGTCGAGCTTGCGGTAGCCCGAGCCGGTCGCCAGGATCACCGCGCGGGCGGTGTAGGTGTCGGTGGCGGTCTTGACGACCTTGATGTCACCGGTGAGGTCGACCTCGACGATGTCGTCGGCGATCAGCTCGGCGCCGAAGCGCTCGGCCTGGGCCCGCATCTCGTCCATCAGGGCCGGACCCTGGATGCCGTCGCGGAAGCCGGGGAAGTTCTCGACCTCGGTGGTGTTCATCAGCGCACCGCCGGCGGTGACCGAGCCCTCGAAGACGAGGGGGTTCAGCTGCGCCCGCGCGGCGTAGATCGCTGCGGTGTAGCCGGAGGGACCGGACCCGACGACGATGACGTTGCGGGGCTCGGTGGTGGTCACAGCGGACTCGGACATGGGACTCCCAGGCAGAGGAAAGACGGCTCTTGAGCAAACCCGATGGTAGGCGCCGGCATTCCCGCGCTCCAGCGGGGCTCAGTCCTGGGTGGCCAGCGTCATCGAGCGCAGGACGTCGCCGGTGCCGCAGGCGAGCACCTCGGCCTCCTGGGTCGAGCCCACCGGCGCGCGGAAGGCGACCACGGCCGGCTTGCCGTCGTACCGGACGCCGACCAGCTGGCCGGGCCCGTAGGAGGCCTCCGCGCACAGGAAGTCCGGGGGCACGGCGAGCGTGGTGCCCGTGTAGTCGGCGGCCGCGGCGGCGGGCAGCGTGACCCGCTGCAGCGCCATCAGGTCCTCGCGCAGCCGGTCGACCCGGACGGTGCGCAGCGGTTCGTCGGTGGGCACCCGGCGCGGCGTCGCGCCGGCCTGGCTCTCGAGCGTGGACGTCGAGCCCAGGTCGCCCTGGGAGCCGTAGGCGGGGGCACTCGGGTCGGCGTCCTGCACCGCGTTGGGGGAGTCGGCCGACCCCGCGCCCTCGGCGGAGCGGGCCGGGTCCTTCTCGGAGAGCTGGTCGGCGGTGGCGGCCGAGTCGTCGGCGCCGACCCCGTGGTCGTTGGCGATGCCGACCCCGACGGCAACGACGGCGACCGCCGCGGCGGCGCCCAGCAGCACCCGGGCCCGGGTACGACGGCGGCGCGCGGCCGGGTCGAGCGGGATGACGGCCGGCGCCTCGGGGTGGTTCTCGGGCACGCCCCCCGGCGGGAGCGCGCTGCCGGTGCGCTCGGCGGACAGCCCGGCGATCACCGCGTCGAGCCGGCCGGCGACCTCGTCGGGCATCGGCTCGGGGCCGCCGGCCTCGGCCAGGGCGCGCCGGACCGCGGCCTCCTGAGCGGGGCTCAGCGGCGGGTCGTGCTCGGGGGTGTCGGTCATCGGGGCTCTCGTTGCTGGTGGGTCCGGAGGGGACCGGGCGCGGGTCAGTCGACGGTGGCGGTGCCGGCGGGTGGTCCGCGCGAGGTCATCGGTCCGACGTCCGGCGGGGCGGGAGGGTTCCCGCTCGGCCGGGTGGGCGTGGTCACGTCGTCGTCGCCGAGCAGCGGCGCCAGCAGGACGGCGAGCCGCGCCCGGCCCCGCGAGCAGCGGCTCTTGACCGTGCCCTCGGCGCACTCGAGGATCTGGGCGACCTCGGCGACGGAGTAGCCCTCCATGTCGACCAGGACGACGGCCGCGCGCTGCGCGGCGGGCAGGGTGGCGAGGGCATCGAGCACCTGCCGCCGGCGCTCGGCGACCAGCTCCTGCTCGGCAGGGTCGAGCTCGGTGCCGACGGTCGCGCGCGGCGCCCGGCCGGCCTCGTCGAGGTCGTCGGGGAGCGGCTCTGCCCGCCGTACCTTCTCGGCGCGGAGCCGGTCGAGGCAGGCGTTGACGACGATCCGGTGCAGCCAGGTGGTCACGGCCGCCTCGCCGCGGAACGAGTCCGCGCGCCGGAACGCGGCGGCGACGCCCTCCTGGAGCCCGTCGGCGGCGACCTCGGGGTGACCGCAGGTGCGCAGCGCGACGGCCCAGAGCCGGTCGCGGTGCCGGGCGAAGAGCAGGCCGAACGCATCGGGATCGCCCGTGACGTGGGCGGAGAGGAGATCGGCGTCCGACAGCTCACTCGCCACGGACCACCACCTCAGCTGTCTCTGCCCGGAAGCCCCCGTCGACCGCGGGCAACACCGTCCACCAGAGGACAAGGTAGCGGCCCCGGGCCGTCGTGGTGCTCGGGGTCAGGCTCAGCCGGCCCGATCCTGTGGTGGTCGCCACCGGGTCGCCGGTCGGCGCCTGGGCCGGCGGGTCGTCGTACGCGTAGAGGGAGACGGTCGCCTCGCCCGGGGTCGCGCGGATGTCGACCGAGCGCAGGGTGTGGACCTTGCCGAGGTCGAGCAGCAGGCCGACGCCGGGCTTGAGCGCGGGTGCGCGGGGGCCGAGCTGGTCGGTGTAGGTCGAGGTCCGCCAGGTGGTGGCCGGGTCGCCGTCGATGGCGTTGCCGACGCTGTCGGGGTTCTCCTCGCCGCCGTCGGTGCCGAGCGGGTCGAAGTCGCGGATCTTGGCCACCGGCAGCACGGTGCCGGGCGCGGTCGTCGCGCTGGCGGTCTCGCTGGGGGTGCGGTCGGCGTCGGGGTCGCCGCCCAGGGCGGTCCGGCCACGGCCGAGGTTGAAGGCGATCGCGACCGCGACGAGCAGCAGCACGGCCAGGCCGACCGCCATCGCCAGCCGCAGCCAGCTGCGGCCGGGGACGCGCTCGTCCTCGGCGGTGTCGTCGTCGGCGCCGGCTCCCCCGCCGCCGCCGGTCTCCCACGGCCAGTAGTCGGTGGCTCCCACGGGGACCGGCGCCTCGGAGGGCACCGGCGCGATCCGCGGACGGCGGGCGCCGCCGGGCGGGTCGGGCGCGAACAGCGGCCGCTCGGGCGGCTCCTCGAACGGCGGCGGTGGGGGCGGCGGCGTGCTGCGGGTGCGCAGCCAGGAGACGTCGTCGTCGTCGAAGACCGGCATCCCGGCCTCGGTGGGCAGCTCGGTGACGAGCGGGATGGGCGGGCCGTCGTCGACGTCGGCGATCGGGGGCTCGGCCGGCTCCCGTCGTACCGGACGATCTGGTTGCTCATCGGGCTCGGCGGCGACCATTTCGTCCGGTACGACGGGGAGGTCGTCGCGCGAGGAGTCGTGGGGCAGCGGATCGGCGAGCGCCGGCAGCCAGACCGGGCGCAGCTCGTTGATGGCCGGGACGGCGCGCGCCAGCGCCTCGGGCATCCCCGTGGGGTCGCCGACGAAGGCGAGCAGCTCGGCAGCGATCGCCTCGGCCGAGCTGACGTCGGGGTGCTCGGCGCCGAGCAGCCGGCGGCCGTGGATGCTGCGGCAGTCGAACTCGCGCCAGAGCAGGTCGAGCGGCTTGGGGACGCCGGCCACCACCTGCCGCGGGCTGAGGAAGACGCCGCTCTCGCGGGGGGCGGCGGGCACGATCGACCCGGACGGGCCGGGCCAGGTGCCGGTGAGCGCGCAGTAGAGCAGCCCGCCGAGGTCCTCGAGGTCGCTGCGCACGTCGCCGGGCGAGAGCCCGTGGAGCGCGGCGTCGACGCACATGCCGATGATCCGGACCGAGCCGTAGCGGTCGATGAGGACGTTCTCGGGGTTGAGCCGGCCATGGGTCACCCCAGCGGCGTGGGCCTTGGCCAGCGCGCCGGCCACGTCGGCGACCAGCCAGGCCGCGCGGCGCGGGTCGAGCGGGCCGGCGTGGGTGACGAGGATGTCGAGGGAGATGCCGGTCCCCCACTCGTTGACCACGAAGCAGCGGCCCTGCTCCTCCTCGGCGTCGAGGACGCGCAGGATGCGCGGGTCGAGCACCCGCGCGGAGATCCGCGCCGCCTCGACCAGGCCGACCGCGCGGTCGTCGTCCTCGGCGATGACGTGGAGCGCGACGAAGCGCTCGAGGACGTTGTCGTGGGCACGCCAGAATCGCCCGCCGCCGCTCTCACTCAGCAGGTCGATCAACCGGTAGCGGCCGGCGAGGACATCCCCCGACCGCGTCGACGTCGCCACTCGATCCCCCTCGTGATCGCTCCTCGTGAGAGGACACTAGTCACCCTAGCCCCGCCGCAGCCGCCCCAGGACCGTGCCGGCCACCGACGTCACCTCGTCGAGGTGCAGGAGCCGGGCCGCGCCGAGCAGCGTCCCGCCCGCACCGATGCTCACCACGGCCACCTCGAGCGCCGCGAAGGCCCAGTGCGGGTCGGTCCCGACGAGCTCGACGACGGTGTCGGTGACGACGATGTCGAGGAACCGGGCCACGGCGAAGACGATCACCGCGACGCCGAGCAGCCGCCCGGCGTACCCGAGCCAGGGACGGACCGTGGACGGCGCGCCACCGCGGCGCAGCCGGCGGACCAGGACGAGCGTGGAGATGAGGGCGCCGACCGTGTAGGCGCCGCCGTAGGCGAGGACGAGCATGGGCGCGGTGTCCCACGGGTCGACCCGGGAGACGAAGAGCAGCGCGAGCGAGATGTTGGTCGCGGCGACCGCGCACTGCACGAAGAAGACGAGCCGGTTGAGCTCGAGGGCGTAGAAGCCGCGCAGCACCAGGTAGTGCACGGTGAACGCGACGACGGCGAAGCCGAAGAGCACCATCGACGACTCGAAGCGGTAGTAGCTCGCCGCGCTCGCGCCGTGCCCCCACACGACCTGGGCCAGGGGCAGCGCGATCGAGGGCAGCAGCGCCGCGAACGGGACGACGACAGCGAGCGCCGTGCGCATCGTGCTGCTCAGCGTCGTGGCGAGCCGGCCCATGTCGCCGGCGGCGGCCGCGGCCGAGAGGCGGGGCAGGATCGCGGTGGCCAGGGAGACGGTGATGACCGAGTGCGGCACCATCACCAGCAGCATCACGCCGGAGTAGATGGTGATGCCGGTGCCGTCCGCGGCGCCCGCGCTGCCGCCCGAGGCGAGCCGGACCACGACGACGTACGCGATCTGGTTGGCGACGACGAACAGGACGGTCCAGATGCCCAGGTGCAGCGTGTGGCCCAGGCCGACGCCGCGGAAGTCGAAGCGCGGGCGGTAGCGCACGCCCGCGGCCCGCAGGTACGGGATCAGGATGAGCAGCTGGGCGGCGATGCCGACGGTGGAGCCGATGCCGAGCAGCAGCTCCTGGTCGGTGCTGAACGCGCCGCGCTGCTGGGCGGCCGTGGCCGGGCCGTAGATCCACAGGTAGGCGCCGATGACCGCCACCGAGATCACGTTGTTGGCGATCGGCGCCCACATCATGGGGCCGAACCGGTTGCGGGCGTTGAGCACCTGCCCGACCAGCACGAACATGCCGTAGAAGAAGACCTGCGGCAGGCAGTAGCGGGCGAAGTCGATCGCCGACTGCCGCTGCGCGGCCAGCTCGGGGCCGTTGAAGTCGCTGTTGAGCATCAGCCGCATGACCAGCGGCGCGGCCACCACCAGCAGCACGGTGACGATGCCGAGGAAGAGCCCGGCGAGCGTGACCACCCGGTTGATGTACGCCGCTCCCCCGTCGGCGTCGTTCTTCATCGAGCGCACCAGCTGGGGCACGAGCACCGCGTTGAAGACGCCGCCGGCCAGCAGGATGTAGAGCATGTTGGGCACGGTGTTGGCCACCGTGAAGATGTCCGCGTGCAGGCCCACGCCGAGCGCGGCGGCGAGCAGGGTCAGCCGGACGAAGCCGCTGAGCCGCGAGACGACCGTGCCGGCCGCCATCACCGCGGTGTTGGCGAGGATCCGGCGCTGCTCGCCGGTGGTGCTGTCGTCGCTCATGCGGTGGCCCCGGCGTCCGCGGGCTCGGCCTCCCCACGGCGGCGGAAGCGGCGGACCAGCCGGATGGCGATGGCGATGAAGAGGATGCCGGCGCCGGTGCCCATGATCACCCAGATCACGACGCCGACCTGGCCCGAGCGGATCGGGAGCTCGTCCTCGGTGCCGAGCGGGTTGCCGTCGGCGTCGGTGAGCCGGAGCCGGACGTTGTGGACGCCGGGCCCCCTCATGTCCGCGCTGATCGGCACCGAGGCGCGGCTGTTGGCCGGCAGCACGATCGGGTTCGCGGCCTTGATCGTCGCCTCGCGGTCGGTGCTCGCCTCGATCCGGACGGTGACCGGCTGGTCGAGGGTGTTGCGCACCGCGATGTTGAAGCTGCCCGAGGTGCTCGACAGGGTGACGCCCTGGGGCGCGTCGAGGGTCACGCCGTCGAGCCGCTCGTCGACCCACTCGCGGGAGCGGGCCAGGCGCGGTCCGGCGTCGACGTCGTCGCGCACGTCGTACGAGGTCCCGGTGAGCGCCTCGCCGACCAGGGTGTCGCCGATGGCGTAGTCCTTGCCGAGGATGCTCTGCAGCGTCCGCCCGGAGCGGATCAGCGCGCCGGCCTCGGCGAAGACCGACGGCGGGACCTCGGCGTCGCGCTGGCCGTCGGGGTAGGACAGCTCGTCGGGGTCGACCTGGCGGTCCTGCGCGGTGCCGCCGCTCGCGCTGCCGGAGCTCACCAGGGAGGGCAGGTCGACGAGGTTGAGCCACGGCTGGTCGTCGAGCCCGGCCCAGAAGGAGCGGGCGCCCGCGGCGTCGATGCTGGCCGGGACGACGACGGTGATCGGCTCGGGGTCCTCGTCGGCGCCGGCCGCGAGCACCCGGACGACGGCCTCGCTCAGCAGCCGCTGGCGCAGCGCGACGGGTGCCTGCGCCGGGTCCGGGCCGGGACCGCCGCGGGCAGCGCCGGCGCTGGTCACCACGACCGGCCGGTTGCCGACCAGGCCGCCGACGGGGGCGCGCCCGGAGAACGTCTCCTCGGGGAACATCTGGTCGCCGAGCAGCAGCACCGCGCCGTCGTCGACCTTGCGGATGGCGTCGGCGTCGAGGTAGCCGTTGGGCGCGCCGACGACGGGGGTGCCCTCGATGTCCCAGGCGGCCAGCGTGGGCGAGCTGTGCTCGCGGGCGGTCTCGTACAGGTCGGGCAGCGTGCTGGCGGCGCCGGCCAGGTCCGGGTCGCCGTACGGGAGGAGCGCGACGGTGCCGCCGGTGAGCGCGCTGCGCGCCTGGCGCAGCCAGGTCTCGGCGGCGGCGACCACCGGGCTGTCCGGGTCGAGCGTCGCGCCGCCGACCTCGGCAGCGTCGTCCCCGCCCTCGCCGGCGTCGCCCGACGGGCTCTCGTCGTCGGTGGGGTCGTCGCTGCTGGACGGCTCGTCGTCGGGAGCGACCGGCTCGACCTCGCGGGTCGGGTTGCCCAGGGCCAGCTGGGCGACGGCGTCGGGCAGCGCCGGGTCGAGCAGCCAGGTGACCGGGTCGGTGCCGCGGGCGGAGCCGAACGCGAGCGGCCCGCCGAGCGTCCCCTCCTGCGAGAGCGCCTGCTCCCAGGCGACGGTCCGGCCGAGCTCGCCGTCGGCGGCGTGCGCGATCCGGCCGCGCAGCGGGACGACGACCGCGGCGTCGATGCGCGCGTCGGTCGACGGCGGCAGGTAGGGAAGGAAGGTCCGGGCCCGGCCGTCGGCCTTGTCGTCGTCGCCGACCGACGTGCTCGCCCCCAGCGCGTGGACGCCGAACCAGTAGACGCCCGGCCGGGGCGACGGGATCGCGCTGCGCAGCACCTGCTGCGGGATCTTGAAGGAGTAGCGCAGCGTCTCGCCGGGACCGAGCGTGCCGATGTCGGCGCGCGCCACCGGGCTCTGCGTGTAGCGCTCGCCCACGAACGCCTCGGGGTCGCTGCCGGACGCGGTGGCGAGCTCGGCCTCGGTCGTCATCTGCGGGGCGCACGAGGCGCAGGCGCCGAACATCGGGTAGAGGCGGATGTGGGTCCACTCCTCGAGGTCGACGTTGGTGACCGTTCCGGAGACGGTGATCGGCCCGGTGCGGGGCAGCACTCCCGGCGCCAGGTCGTCGATGGTGACCTCGAGCGGGGCGTCGTACGCCTTGGTGCCGGGGGTCGCCGACGCGCTCGGCGCGGGGGCCGCGGCGACGCCGGCCGGCGCCATCAGGAGCAGGGTCGCCACGCCTCGGAGCAGGCGTGAGGAAGGGCGGACCACGGTCCCGAGGGTAGTGGGACCACCTGTGGGTCCCGGCCTGGACTCTCCGCCCTAGACTTGCGGCCCGTGACCGACGCCTCCGACGACCCCACGCCGCAGCCCGCCCCGGGCGAGCCGGGCGCGCCCCTGCGGCTGGTCGACGTGCAGGCCGCGGTCGCCGCCGAGATGGACCGGATCGCCCCGGTCATCGACGACCTCGGCGCCCGCTTCGCCGCGGCCGGCCACGAGCTGGCCCTGGTCGGTGGCCCGGTGCGCGACGCGATGCTCGGACGGCGCTCCAACGACCTCGACTTCACCACCTCGGCACTGCCCGACGAGACCGACAAGATCCTCAAGGCCTGGGGCGACGCCTGGTGGGACATGGGGCGCGACTTCGGCACCATCGGCTGCCGCAAGGGCGACTGGGTCGTCGAGGTGACGACGTACCGCTCCGAGGCCTACGACCCCCACAGCCGCAAGCCGCAGGTCAAGTACGGCGACAGCCTGGCCGGCGACCTGGGACGGCGCGACTTCACCGTCAATGCGATGGCGGTGCGGCTGCCCGGCCGCGAGCTCGAGGACCCGTTCGGCGGCGTCGTCGACCTCGCCCACCGGGTGCTGCGGACCCCCGGCACCCCCGAGCAGTCCTTCTCCGACGACCCGCTGCGGATGATGCGGGCCGCGCGCTTCGCCGCGCAGCTCGGCTTCACCGTCGACCCGGACGTCGTCCGGGCGATGACCGAGATGGCCGGCCGGATCGACATCATCTCCGCCGAGCGGGTGCGCGACGAGCTGGTCAAGCTGATCTGCGCCCCCCACCCCCGTCTCGGCCTGGCGCTCCTCGTCGACACCGGGCTCGCCGACCACGTGCTGCCCGAGCTGCCGGCGCTCAAGCTGGAGCGCGACGAGCACCACCGCCACAAGGACGTCTACGAGCACACCCTGACCGTGCTGGAGCAGGCGATCGACCTCGAGCCGCGCCTCGCCGCCCGCGCCGGCCTCCCCGAGGGCCCCGACTTCGTCTCCCGCTTCGCCGCGCTCATGCACGACGTCGGCAAGCCGCGGACCCGCCGCTTCCAGGACGACGGCGTCGTCACCTTCCACCACCACGACGTCGTGGGCGCCAAGCTCACCCGCAAGCGGATGAAGGCGCTCCGCTTCTCCAACGACCAGACCGACGCCGTCGGCGACCTGGTCGAGCTGCACCTGCGCTTCCACGGCTACGGCTCCGGCGAGTGGACCGACTCCGCCGTCCGCCGCTACGTCCGCGACGCCGGCGACCAGCTCGAGCGCCTGCACGTGCTCACCCGCGCCGACTGCACCACCCGCAACAAGCGCAAGGCCGACCGGCTCCGCCGTACCTACGACGACCTGGAGGCCCGGATCGACCGCCTGGCCGCCGAGGAGGAGCTCGCCGCCCTGCGGCCCGACCTCGACGGCAACCAGATCATGGAGATCCTCGGCATCGGCCCCGGCCGCGAGGTCGGCCAGGCCTACCGGTTCCTGCTCGACCTGCGGCTCGACAACGGGCCGATGGCTCCCGAGGACGCCGCCGCGGCGCTGCGGGAGTGGTGGGCCGCGCGGGACTGACGTCGTCGGGGCTGCTCGGCGGATCTGTGGCGCGGCTCACATACCGTCGGTCTGCTACTTGCGGGTAGCGTCCGGCCATGGCCGACACGTACGAGAAGCTGATCGAGGACTCGATCGAGATCGCCGCGCCCACCGACAAGGTGTGGAGCCTGGTCACCGACATCCCCGCGATGTCCCGGCGCAGCCCGCAGGTGGTGAAGTCCACCGTCAAGGGTGGGGTGGTCAAGCTGGGCGCGAGCTTCAGCAACCTCAACAAGCAGGGCATCAAGCGCTGGCCCACCGGCGGCAAGGTGGTCCGCTTCCAGCCGCCGACGGCGACGACGCCCGGTGACTTCGCCTTCCGGATCAAGGAGAACCGGACGGTGTGGTCCTTCGAGCTCGAGCCCACCGCCGACGGCGGCACCCGGCTCACCGAGCGCCGGGAGACCCCGGACGGCGTGTCCGGGCTCTCGATGGTGCTGACCAAGATCGTGCTCGGCGGCCAGGACGGCTTCACCGACGAGCTGCGCCGCGGCATCCGGCAGACCCTCGAGCGGATCAAGGCCGAGGCCGAGACCCCGGCCTGATCCGGTCCTGACCGCCGGCCCGGTTGAATAGCCCCGTGAACGACGAGGGTCCGCCGGAGCCGGACAGCGACGAGCCCGCCGCCGACGAGCCCGCCGCCGACGAGCCCGCTCCCGACGAGCCCCAGCCCCAGCCGGCGCCACCCAAGCCAGCGCCACCCAAGGCCGCCCCCGGGGCGAGCCCGGCGGTCCAGGTGGCGACGGTGGCGGCGGCGGTCGTGGTGCTGCTGGTGGTCGGGATCGTGTTCGTCGTCCAGGGTGCGCACGACCCGGCGCAGCCGCCCGGCGCCGGCCCCGGGAGCGGCAGCGAGGCGACCACGGTCCCCGCTCCCCCGTCGTCGGGCTACGAGCCGACCCGGGGCGAGCCGCTGCCGCCGCTGCCGAGCATCCCGTCGTCGCTGTGCCCGTCGGCCCCGCTGAAGCGGCCGCTGACGGTGCTCTCGTTCAACATCCACCACGCGGCGACGCCCGAGGAGCGGGTCGACCTGCGCGCGATCGCCAAGGAGATCACCTCCTGGAAGGCGGACGTCGTCCTGCTCCAGGAGGTCGACGAGGGCCGCTCGCGCACCGGCGGCATCCGCCAGGCCGAGGCGCTCGGCGAGGCGACCGGTCTGAACTGGGTCTACGGCGGCAACCAGCGCAGCGGCCGCTCCGGGCCGATCGGGAACGCGATCCTGTCCCGGTTCCCGGTGACCACGTGGCGCAACACCCTCCTGCCGGTCGCCGGCGGGCGCGAGCAGCGGGGCCTGCTGCACGCGGCGATCAACGTCGACGGGACGACCATCAGCGTCTACTCGACGCACTTCGACCAGGGCGCCGGCACCGCCCGGATGGCGCAGGCGCGCGCCACCGTGCAGATCCTGGCGGCCGACCCGAACCCCAAGATCTTCGGCGGCGACCTCAACGCCGGCCCCGGGACGGCGCCCCTGCAGGTGCTGCGCACGGCCGGCCTCGGCGACGTCTGGGCGGTCGGCACCGGGTCGGGGAACACCGTCCCGGCGCGCGCCCCGCGCAACCGGATCGACTACGTCCTGCACGACGGCTGGTTCACGCCGCTGCAGTCGGCGGTGCTGCGCTCGGCGATCTCCGACCACCGCGCGGTGTGGACCCGGGTCGAGTTCCGCAAGGAGCTCGGCTGCTTCAAGATCGGCGAGTAGCCCGACCCCGACCTGACCTGACCCGACCCGGGTCCGTCCCGTCGCGGCGAGGGCTACTTCGGCTGCGGGAGGATGTCCTGGTCGAAGATGTCGAGCGGGATCTTCAGCACCACGGCCGCATTGGGGATGTCGACCACGCCGCCCACGTGCATCTCGCACGGCGCCACCGAGATGATCGTGTAGGCCTGCTCCGGGCTGTAGCCGAACTTCCCGAGGTACTCGATCGCCTGCTCCACCACCTGGGTCACCGCCATGGTCGTGTCGAGGTAGCGCTGCTCCTTGCCGCCGGCGGAGAGGCCGGTGAAGGACAGGTACCGGGTGCCGAACTGCGGGTCGACAGGTGAGGGCCGGAACATCGGTGTCCGGACGCCGTAGCGGGCCATGCCGTCCTTGATCACGCCGAAGCGGTACCAGCCGACGCCGTCCATCTCGATGGCGTTCCAGGTGATCTCGCCGTCGCCCTCGGCGAAGTGGAAGTCGCCGCTGGAGAAGAGCGCGCCGTCGACGAAGACCGGGAAGTAGACCCGGGAGCCGCGGGAGAGGTTCTTGATGTCCATGTTGCCGCCGTTCTCGCGCGGCGGGATGGTGCGCGCGGCCGTCTCGGCGACCCGGGCCCACTCCTCCCCCTCGAGGTCGCGCAGCACCGCGGTGTCGCGGGCGTCGGCGCGCGGGGCGGCGAGGCCGTCGGCGATGAACGGGTCCTCGCGCTCGTTCCACGTGCGCAGCAGGTCGTGCGAGGGGGCGACGCCGATGATCCCGGGGTGGCTGATCGCCGGGATCTCCACGCCCGGGATCTGCCGGCTGGTCGCGAACAGGCCGTGCAGGTCCCAGACGGTCTTGTAGCCGTCGGGGAAGTCCGCCGCGAGCGGTCCGCCCATGCCCGGCAGGATGTTGGAGTAGCCGATGCCGGAGAGCGGCTGGACGTCGAGGATGTCGACGACGAGCAGGTCGCCGGCCTTGACCCCGTCGACCTTCACCGGCCCGGTCAGCGGGTGGGTCCGGGTCAGGTCGAAGGCGTGGATGTCCTGGTCGTCGTCGACGTCGCGGAGCTGGTAGTCGTCGTAGCCGCCGCTCTCGAGGATCAGCTCGTCCCCGAGGCCGACCTCGATGAGCGGCGGGATGTCGGGGTGCCAGCGGTTGTGGCCGAGGTGCTTCTGCTCGGCCAGCGGGACGCCGACCTCGCAGCGGAAGCGCGGGACGCCGAGGTCGCGGTCGGGGAAGCGGGAGACGCCGGACCGGGTGAAGTCGGTGGTGTTGGACATGGCTGAGGCTCCGTTCGTCGGGGGTGACGCGGAGCACATTACTTCCATTTGGAAGTAAATCAAGGGGTGCGGGCGAGCAGCCCCCGCAGCGCCTCGCGCTCCCAGCCGGCGAGCGCGTCGAGCTCGGCGGCCAGCGCCGCCTCGACGGCGGCCCGGTGCTCGTCGTACGTCGTGCGGCCGCGGTCGGTCAGTCCGACCAGGACCCGGCGCCGGTCGGCGCCGTCGAGCGTGCGGTGCACCAGGGCGTGGTCGACGAGCCGGTCGACGCTGCGCGTCAGCGTGGCCGCCGGCAGGCTGACGACCTGCGCGACGTCGCTCATCGTGGCGCCGTCGGCGCGGCCGTGCAGGGCGGTCAGCACCAGCCAGTGCGGTGCGCCGAGAGGGGTGCCGGAGAGCGCGGCGCCGATCGCCCGCTCCAGCCGCGAGGCGCGGCCGATGAGCAGGCTGGCGAGCTCCCCGAGTGTGGCTGCCATCAGTGCGTCCCCTCTCCCTTGACCCGTGCGGTGCGACGCTCCATACTCCCAAACTATTCCATTCGGTGCTATTGCCGCGGCGAGACCGGACAGAGGGGGTGGCGCGTGGAGCCGTTCCGCGTCGGGCTGGCGATCCCGCTGCAGGGTCCCGGCGGGATCTTCGGGCCCTCCTGCGAGAAGGTCGCCGAGCTCGCCGTCGCCCAGCTCAACCAGGGCACCGGCATCCTCGGGCGCCCCGTCGACGTCGAGGTGCTCGACGCCGGCGCCCCGCTCGAGCAGTTCTGCGACAGCACCGCCGCGGCGGTCGCCGCCGGCCGGATCCACGCGGTGGTCGGCTGGCACATCTCGTCGGTGCGCCAGCACATGGCGCCGGTGCTGGCCGGGCTGGGCGTCCCGTACGTCTACACCTCGCTGCACGAGGGCGCCGACCGCGAGGCCGTGCTCTGCCCGGGCGAGACGCCGTCCTTCCAGGTCGCGCCGGGGCTGGCCTGGCTGCGTGAGCACCTCGGCATCCGCCGCTGGTCGGTGGTCGGCGCCGACTACGTCTGGCCGCGGCGCACGGTCCGGGTGATCCGCGACTACGCGCGCGCCACCGGGCTCGACATCGTCCACGAGGAGTTCGTCCGCTACGGCTGCCGTGACTTCCGCGGCGTCCTGCACGACGTGCGCCGCAGCGACGCCCAGGGCGTCGTGATGCTCCTGGTCGGGCGCGACGCGGTGCTGTTCAACCGGCAGTTCGCGGCCGGTGGGCTGCAGGACCGGTTGATCCGGTTCAGCCCGCTCATGGAGGAGAACATGCTGCTCGCCTCCGGCGCCGGCGCCACCCGCGACCTCTACGTCGCGGCGGCCTACTTCAACAGCCTGGTGACCGCATCGGCGATGGACTTCACCGGCTCGTACGCCGACCGCTTCGGGCCGGGCGCCCCGGCGCTCAACAACGCCGCCGAGTCCTGCTTCGAGGGCATCCTGGCCCTGGCCGCGGCGGCCGGCGCCGTCGGCAGCGCCGACCCGGCCCGGATGCTGGCCGCCATCGCCGAGCACGGCGTCACCTACGACGGACCGCGCGGCACGGTGCGGCTGGGCGCCGGGTCGTCGTACCAGGACGTGCACATCGCCCGGGCCGACGACTACGAGTTCGACGTGCTGGCCTCGCTGGCGCCGGCCTGAGGCAGAAAAAGCCACGACCCCGCACCCGGAAGGGCACGGGGTCGTGGGACGAGCGAGGTGCTCAGACGCCCTTGATGAAGGCCTCGAGCTGCGAGCGGCCCTCGGTGTCCTCGATCTGCACCGGCGGGCTCTTCATGAGGTACGCCGACGCGGGGATGATCGGGCCGCCGATGCCGCGGTCCTTGGCGATCTTGGCCGCGCGGACGGCGTCGATGATGATGCCGGCCGAGTTCGGCGAGTCCCAGACCTCGAGCTTGTACTCGAGGTTGAGCGGGACGTCACCGAACGCGCGACCCTCGAGGCGGACGTAGGCCCACTTGCGGTCGTCGAGCCACGCGACGTAGTCGGACGGGCCGATGTGCACGTTGCGGTCGTCGGCACCCACGCCGGCCAGCGGGCCGTTGAGGTTGGACGTGACGGCCTGGGTCTTGGAGACCTTCTTGGACTCCAGGCGCTCGCGCTCGAGCATGTTCTTGAAGTCCATGTTGCCGCCGACGTTGAGCTGGTAGGTGCGGTCCAGCGTCACGCCGCGGTCCTCGAACAGCTTCGCCATCACGCGGTGGGTGATGGTGGCGCCGACCTGCGACTTGATGTCGTCACCGACGATCGGGACGCCGGCGTCCTCGAACTTCTTGGCCCAGACCGGGTCGGAGGCGATGAAGACGGGGAGGGCGTTGACGAAGGCCACGCCGGCGTCGATCGCGCACTGGGCGTAGAACTTGTCGGCCTCCTCGGAGCCCACCGGGAGGTAGGAGACGAGCACGTCGACCTCGGCGTCCTTGAGCGCCTGGACGACGTCGACCGCCTCGGCGGCCGACTCCTCGATGGTCATCCGGTAGTACTTGCCGAGACCGTCGAGCGTCGGGCCGCGCTGGACCTCGACACCCAGGGTCGGGACGTCGGCGATCTTGATCGTGTTGTTCTCCGAGGCGTTGATGGCCTCGGACAGGTCCTTGCCGACCTTCTTGTCGTCGACGTCGAACGCGGCGACGAACTGGACGTCACCGACGTGGTAGTCGCCGAACTGGACGTGCATGAGCCCCGGGACGGTGCTCGAGGCATCGGCGTCCCGGTAGTACTGCACGCCCTGGATGAGGGACGTGGCGCAGTTGCCCACGCCCGCGATTGCTACTCGAACCGAACCCATTGGGGGTGTTCCTTCCTTGGTACTCATGACTGCTGACTGCTCAGGTGGGTGGGGGTGTCTGTCAGGTGGAGGGCGCCGACGACGGCGCCTCGGGAGCGGCGGCGCCGTTGCCCTGCGCGCCGCGCTCGGCGTTGATGAGGTCGGAGAGCCACCGGACCTCGCGCTCGACCGACTCGACACCGTGCCGCTGCAGCTCGGTGGCGTACCGGTCGACCTCCTTCTGGGTCATCGCGAGCTCGCGCTGCACCCGGTCCAGGCGCTCCTGCAGCCGCGAGCGACGTCCTTCGAGGACGCGCAGGCGGATCTCCATGTCGGTGGAGGAGAAGAACCGGAACCGGATGTCGAAGTTGTCGTCCTCCCATGCGGCAGGACCCACCTCCGACATCAGGCGGGAGAACTCGGCGGTGCCCAGCTCGGTCACCGCGTAGACGATCCGCTGCCGCCGGCTCTGGGGACCCGACGGGACGACCTCCTCGATGAGGTTGCCGCGGAGCATCTTCTTCAGCGCCGGGTAGAGCGAGCCGTACGACAGCAGGCGGCCCCATCCGAGCATCAGGTTGAGCCGCTTGCGCAGCTCGTAGCCGTGCATGGGTCCCTCGTGCAGCAGTCCGAGGACTGCGAGCTCGATGGTGTCCCCGCGCCGTGCCATGCGATCTATCGTAGCGATATATCCGCGAAACGTGAACATTCGATGGATCGAGGGTGTCGGTGGCGTTCGCGCAACCGATCCGCGGCGCGTTACGTAGAGGAGTCATGAGCCCGGAGCTGACCGACCAGATCGCGACCGCCTTCGAGGCCGGCTACGCCGGCGAGCCGGCACCGCGCCCCGCGGGCGCCTACGTGGCACTCGGCCGGCGCCGGCAGCGGCACCGGCGCCTCGGCCTGGGCGCCGCCGCGGTGAGCGCGGTCGGGGCGCTGGCGGTGGGCGCCGGCCTGCTCGTGGGCGGCGGTGGCCCCGACGCCGCGCCGGACCGGGCGCCGGTCGCCGGGACGCCGTCCGCCACGGCGACGGCGACGGCGACCGGGACCGCGCCGGGGCCGCCGTCCCAGCGGATCTCGGAGGTGCTGACCCCCGGCCAGCACGCCGGGTACGACGAAGCGGGCCGGGTGGTGCTCCGCCCGGGCTGGCGGATCGAGCGCCAGGTCGCCAACCCGCTGCGCCGGACCGCCCCGGAGGCCTCGGTCGGCCTCGTGGTGGTCAAGGGCACGCAGCGCTACTGGTACCTGCTCGACCACACCCGGACGGGTGGTGGCGCGTCGTGGGACCCGGCCGGGACGACGTACGCCCGGTTCGAGCAGTGGCTCGACGACCAGGTCGACCTGCAGAACGGCGACCAGCCGGTCGACCTGGTGTCGTTCGCCGGCGCGGGGCCGGTCCTGGAGCCCGGCATCGGCGCCCGGATCCTGCGCCAGTGGCCCGACCCGGACGTCCCCGGCTTCGCCGCGCCCGGTGACACCACGGCCGTCGCCAAGGTCGAGGTCGACGGACTGACCTACTTCGTGCTGGCCCGGCGCTCGGGCGACGGCGCGACCGACACCATCCCGTACCAGGCCGACCTGCTCGACGAGCCGACGCTTGCGGCCTTCCTCGCCCACGCCCGGGACCGCTACGCCTCGGGTGAGGGCCTGCGGTGAGCCGCGACGCCGAGTTCACCGCCTTCGTCGAGGCGCACCAGGTCCTGCTGCGCCGGGTCGCGTACGCCGTGTGCGGCGACTGGTCGCGCGCCGAGGACGTGCTCCAGACCGCTCTGGCCAAGCTCTACGTCAGCTGGCCGCGGCTGCACCGCTCCGGCACCGAGCTCGCCTACGCCCGGCGGATCATCGTCAACGCGGACGTCGACGACCGCCGCCGTCCGTGGCGCCGAGAGCGGCCCGGGCTCGACGGTCACGATCCGCCGGCGCGCGCCGGGCTGCCGCCCGACGAGCGGACCGACCTGCTGGCCGCCGTCCGGGCGCTGCCGCTGCCGCAGCGCCGCGTGGTGGTGCTCCGGCACTGGCTCGGGCTGTCGGTCGCGGAGACCGCTGCCGAGCTCGGCATGGCCGAGGGGACGGTGAAGAGCCACTCGTCGCGGGCGCTGGCGACACTCCGTGAGCAGATCACCGGAAATCGGGTCGGTTGACACCGGCGCCGTACCCTGTCGTGCGTGGTGAAGGGAAAACGCAAGTCCGCCGGCGCCTCCGGGCGCTCCTCGCGGTCGGCCAAGGCAGGCAAGGTGCGCGAGCCGCGCACCTGGAAGCAGCGGCTCAAGAGGTTCACGCTGTGGAGCCTGGTCACCGGCCTGGTGCTCGCGCTGCTCGCGGTCGGGGCGTTCGTGTTCGCGTACAAGTCGATCGACATCCCGAACCCCAACGAGGAGTTCCTGACCGAGACGACGCAGGTGTTCTACGCCGACGGCAAGGCCCCGCTGGGCCAGTTCGCGGTGCAGAAGCGTGACTCGATCGACTACGACGAGATGCCGCAGACCGTCAAGGACGCGGTGGTCGCCTCCGAGAACCAGACCTTCTGGACCGACAACGGTCTCGACCCCAAGGGCATCCTGCGCGCCGCGTTCAGCAACGCCCAGGGCAACTCGACCCAGGGCGCGTCGACCATCACCCAGCAGTACGTGAAGATCCTCTACCTGACCCAGGAGCGCACCTGGAAGCGCAAGGTCAAGGAAGCGATCCTCTCGCTCAAGATCAAGAACCAGCTGAGCAAGAAGAAGATCCTCGAGGGCTACCTCAACACCATCTACTTCGGCCGCGGCGCCTACGGCATCCAGTCGGCCGCGCGGGCCTACTTCGACCGGGACGCCAAGGACCTCAACCTGCGCCAGTCCGTCGTGCTGGCCGCCGTCCTCAACAACCCGACGCTCTACGACCCGGCCAACGGTGACAACGCCCGGGCCCGCCTGCAGGCGCGCTTCGACCGGATCGTCAAGAACATGCAGGGGATGGACACCATCACCGCCGCCGAGGGCGACAAGGCCCTCGCCGCGGGGCTCCCCAAGTTCCCGAAGATCCGCCAGACCACGCAGTACGGCGGCCAGCGCGGCCACGTGCTCACGATGGTCCGCAAGGACCTGCTCCGGCTCGGCTTCAGCGAGCAGGAGATCAACGGCGGCGGGCTCCAGGTCACCACCACGTTCACCCGCAAGGCGATGAACGCCGCGGCCGAGGGCGTCGCCGAGGAGCGTCCCGAGGGCTTCGGCCCCAAGCAGCTCCACGTCGCGGTCGCCTCCGTGCAGCCGGGCACCGGCGCGGTGCGCGGCATCTACGCGGGCCAGGACTACCTCCAGTCCCAGCTCAACTGGGCCGTCGCCGGCGGTCAGGCCGGCTCGACGTTCAAGCCGTTCGCGCTGGCCGCGGGGATCAAGGCCGGCTTCGAGCTCAAGGACACGTTCGACGGCAACTCGCCCTACTACCTGCCCGGCGGGGGTCGCCCGTTCGAGAACCAGGGCAACCACTCGTACGGCCGGGTGAACCTGATCAAGGCCACCCAGGACTCGATCAACACCGCCTACATCGACCTGACCCTGGCGATCCCGGACGGGCCGAAGAAGATCATCGAGACCGCCAACGACATGGGCATCCCGCCGGAGAAGCCGGCCGCCAAGCCCTTCGGCTTCCCGACCTACAGCGACGGGCTCGAGCCCAACACCGGTGTCTCGCTCGGCTCGCAGACGGTGAGCCCGATCAACATGGCCAACGGGTACGCGACGATCGCCAACCGCGGCGTCGCCGCCGACCCGTACATCATCGAGAAGGTCGTCGACCGTGACGGCGTGGTCCGCTACGACCACAAGGTCACCAACCACCGGGCGATCGACGAGGGCATCTCCGACGACGTGGGCTACGCGCTCCAGCAGGTGGTCAAGGCGGGCTCCGGCTCGGCCGCGCTCGGCCTGGCCCGCCCGGCGGGCGGCAAGACCGGCACCGCGACCAACGGCAAGGGCGAGGTCTCCTCGGCCTGGTTCACCGGCTACACGCCGCAGCTCGCCACGGCCGTGATGTACGTGCGCGGCAAGGGCAACGAGGAGCTCAAGGGCTGGCTGCCGTCGTACTTCGGCGGCTCCTACCCCGCGGCCACCTGGACCGCGGTGATGAAGAAGGCGCTCGACGGCGAGGACGTCGAGTCGCTGCCGCCGGCCGCGTACGTGACCGGCGAGGCGCCGAGCACCGGGCACGCCCCGGCTCCGCCGCCGCCCCCGAAGCCGACGCGCAAGCCGAAGAAGGACAAGCCGACCGAGAAGCCGACGAAGGAGCCGACCACGCCGACGGTGCCGACCGCGCCGCCGACGACCGCTCCTCCGACGACCGAGCAGCCGACCGAGACCCCCACCGACCCGACGACGAACCCGGGCGGCATCCTCAAGCCCCGGCCGAGCACCCCGCCGGGGCGGAGCCAGGGCACGACGCAGCGCCGCCGGGGTGGGCGCCGGCGCCGTCGTGCGGTCGCCGCCGGCTGAGCCATGACCCACGTCCACCCCACCCGGGACGACCGCGTCGTCGCCGCGCTCAGCGAGGTCGTCGGCGGCCCGATGGGCGAGCGGGCGCGCCCGCACCGGTGGTGGACGCCGGTGCGCGTCCTGCTCCTGCTGACCGCGGCGGTGTTCGCGCTCGGCATGGTGCAGAAGGCGCCCTGCTCGCTCGCGGAGGGCAAGGACCAGAACTGGGTCTACTCCCACATGTGCTACACCGACCTGCGCCCGCTCTACGTGTCGCGCGGGCTGGCCGAGGTGGCCTGGCCGTACTCGGGTGACGAGCAGACCCGGGCGCGCTACGAGACGATGGAGTACCCGGCCGGGATCTCCTACTGGGCCTGGGGCACCGCGTGGGTGACGCACTGGCTCAACGGCTCGCCCGACCTCGACGAGCGCTACCGCTCCCCCGTCAGCGACCTGTACGGCGACCCGAAGGTCGACGACGAGCAGACGATCTTCCTGCTGGTCAACGCCGTCGGCTTCGGGCTGCTGGCGCTGCTCTCGGTCTGGCTCCTGGCCGGCGTCCACCCGGCGCGGCCCTGGGACGCCGCCGCGTTCGCGCTCTCCCCCACGCTGCTGCTGACCGGGCTGATCAACTGGGACCTGCTCGCGGTCGCCCTGGTGGCCGGCGCGCTGTGGGCGTGGTCGCGCGAGCGCCCGGTGCTCACGGGCGTGCTGATCGGCCTGGGCACTGCCGTGAAGCTCTACCCGCTCTTCCTGCTCGGCGCGCTCCTGGTGATCTGCCTGCGCCGGCGCCAGATCGGCCGGTTCGTGATCGCCACCGTGTGGGCGGTCGCCGCCTGGGCGGTCGCCAACGCTCCGGCGTACCTCAGCGGGGCCGAGCAGTGGAAGGTGTTCTGGAAGTTCAACGCCGACCGCACCGCCGACCTGGGCTCGGTCTGGCTGCTCGTCGACCAGGCGGCCGACGCGGGCTTCTCGTCGCACACCATCAACGTGTGGTCCTGGGGCCTGTTCGGCGCCTGGTGCCTCGGGGTGTTCGCCATCGGCATGACCGCGGGACGCCGGGCGCCCGTCGACACGGTCCCGCGGATGGCCCAGCTCGGCTACCTGATCGTGGTCGGCTTCCTGCTGGTCAACAAGGTGTACTCGCCGCAGTACGTCCTGTGGCTGCTGCCGCTGGCCGTGCTCGCCCGCCCGCGCTGGCGCGACCAGATCATCTGGCAGGCGAGCGAGGTCGTCTACTTCTGCATGGTCTGGTGGTACCTGGGCGGCTTCCTGGCCCCGGCCGGCGGGGGCGACGCGGGCTTCTACTGGGTCGGCATCGCGATCCGGGTGCTCGGCGAGCTCTACCTGGCGGCCGTGATCGTGCGGGACCTCTACCGGCCGCGGCACGACCCGGTCGGTGCCGCCGCGCCGCCGCGCGTGCTGACCGCGGCGTGATGCGGACCGGGTCCGTGCACCGGCGGGCACTCCTCGCAGCGGCGCCGGCGGCCCTCGTCGGCCTGACCGGCTGCGGGGCGCTGAAGACCGAGCTCGACGAGAAGCGCGGCCGGCCGGTCGACTTCGGCGACGTCACCCGGGCGGTGCCGGCCGCGGTGCCGCGGGTGGTCCGGGTCGAGGACGCCGACCGCTGGACCAATGGCTTCGGCAACGCGGCGGGGTTCACGCTGGTCACCGACGCGGCCGACCCGTTCACCGCCGAGCAGCTGGACGACGTCGTCCGCACGATCCGGACCGCCGTGCCCTGGGAGATCAGCTCGCTCCGGCTGATCGCCGTCACCGATGCCGCCGACCCCGCCGAGGCGGTCGGCGTCGACCTGCGGGCCGCGGCCGAGGAGCTCGCGCCCCTGGGCGTCACCCACGCCGGCCAGAACGGCGTGACGCTGACCGGGCTGGACCAGCGCTACGGCTGATCCGGCCGCGCCGGCCCTCAGCCGGTGATCTCGACCCGGTCGAACGCGGTGGCGGTGTAGCGGACCCGGACGTCGACGTCCTCGCCGACCTCGGGGACCCGTGCGCCGTGCGGCACGAACAGCATCGAGGCCTGCATGTGCGGCGGCTCGGCGAAGAGGCGCTGCTTGCCGTCGATGGAGTACGGCGAGCGCACGAAGCCGACCGCGTCGAGACCGCCGCGCGCGAGCGTCGCCGCGCGGGCCTTGATCGACTGCTCGCCGGTCGGTGCCTCCAGGCCGATGCCGTGGGCGGTGCCGCCGCTGACGACGAGCACGTGGCCCGACTTGGGGGCGGTCCGGCCGCGGTAGCCGAAGGCGTCGCCCCGCTCGACGGGGTGGACGTCGAGCACCGTCGCGGTGACCCGGAGCGCGCCGCGCTCGCCGAGCCACAGGCCGGTGCCGATCCGGGGGCGGAAGGTGAAGTCGCCGTACTGGCCGCGCAGGGTGCCCAGCTCGGCGTCGGTGAGGTGGCTGACCCAGACCGACGGCGTGCCGCGGGCGGGGATCTCGGCGCCGACGTAGTCGTTCACCAGCCGGGTGACCTCGCCGACGTGCCCGCCCTGGCCGAGCGGCAGGTGCAGGGCGAGGCCCTCGATCCGGGCGCCGGGGTGCTTGCGCAGCAGGTCGCCGGCCTCCCACAGCTCGCGCGCCGCCATGCCGTGGCGGCGCATCGACGTCATCCGCTCGAGGACGATGCGGGCCGACGGGTCGCGGTGGAGCAGGTCGCGCAGGTCGGCGAGCCGGCTGACCGTGTGCACCAGGCGCGGCGCGAGCGCCGGCTCGGGCAGCGGCACCCACGGGCGCCACGGGGTGAGGACGAGCAGGTCGCCGTCCCAGCGCCGGGCGACCTCGGGCAGCTCGTCGTACGTGCCGACGGCGAGCGTGCGGACGTCGTGGCCGCGCTCGGCGAGCCACTGCGTCTTGCGGGCCAGCCGGCCGAGCGTGAAGCCGTAGCCGTTGCCCTTGGCGACCGGCACCAGACCCGGGTGGGCGGCCGCGACGGACTCAAGGTGGGCCCGCCAGCGCGGGCCGTCGACGGTGAGGGTGAGGGTCATGTCAGCCCCTCCGCTTCAGGTAGAGCTGGAACGCCTTGTACAACGGCCGGTTGATCGGAAGGTCCCACTCGCCGGCGTACTCGACGGCCTCGCCGCCGGTGCCCACCTTGAACTGGATGAGCCCGACGTGGGAGTCCTCGGCGTCGAGGGTCTCGGTGATCCCGCGCAGGTCGTAGACGGCTGCCCCGGCGGCGATGGCGTCGCGGATCATCGCCCACTGGACGGCGTTAGAGCCGCGCACCTCGCGCTTCTCGGTGGAGGAGGCGCCGTAGGAGTACCAGGCGTGCTCGCCGACCCGGATCGCGATCGTCGAGGCGACCAGGTCGCCGTCGTGGCGGGCGAGCCACAGCGTGAGCCGCTCGGGGTCGTCGGCGCACAGGGCGTCGTACATGGTCTCGAAGTAGCGCAGCGGGCGCGGCGTGAAGTGGTCGCGCTGCGCGGTGTGCACGTAGAGCTCGTGGAACGCGGGCAGGTCCTCGCGGCTGCCGCGGACCACCTCGACGCCCTCCTTGGCGGCCTTCTTGATGTTGCGGCGCCAGAGCTGGTTCATGCCCTTGAGGACCTCGTCCTCGGTGCGCTGCGTGCCGTCGGGGTGGCGCAGCGGCACCTGGAAGACGAACTGCGGCTGGCCCGCGGCGAAGCCACCCTCGACCCCCTGGTGCCGCCAGCCGAGCTCGTGGAGCTGGGCGACGACGCGCGCGCCGCCGGGCGTCCGCTCGGCGGGCGGGATCTGGCCGAGCAGGCGCACGCCCGGGTCGGCGATGCCCTCCTTGACCTGGGCCGTCGTCCAGCGCCGGGTGACGACGGGCGGCCCGATCCGGACGGCGAACGCCCCCTGCTTCCTGAGGTGGCGCACCATCGGGTCGAGCCAGCCGGCGAGGTCGTCGCCGGTCCAGTCGATGACCGGCCCCTCGGGCAGGTAGGCCAGCGAGCGGTTCACCTTCGGGAGCTGCCGGTAGAGCACCAGCGCGGCCCCCACCTGCCGTCCCGCGTCGTCGAACCAGCCGAGCGACTCGCTGCGCCACTCGCTCTTCACCTTCGCCCATCCGGGCGTCTGCAGGAAGCTCGCCGACGGCAGGCCGGCGAGGTGGTCGCGGTGCTCGGTCGGACTGATCGGGCGCACGCTGGGCATGGGGGCCAGGGTATCGGTCGTGCCCTGGGCCTCCGGGGGTGGCGCGGCAGGCGCCGGGTACCGGGTGACCATGACCGCACCGCGCCCGCTCGGCTACTGGTTGACCACCCTCGACCGGCTCGTCGAGGAGCAGATCGCCGATGCCGTCGAGGCGAGCGGGCTGCGCCGCTCGCAGTGGCGCGTGCTGAGCCGGCTCGCGCTCGGCGCGATCACCGAGGGCTCGCTCGACCCCGGCGCCGAGGACGACGTCCGCGCACTCGGCGACGCCGGGCTCGTCGAGCACCACGGCGCGGAGTACCGGCTCACCGCGACCGGCCACGACCGCGTCGCCGAGCTCCAGGAGGGCCCGGTGCAGGCGGTCGCCGACCGGGCCGTCGCGGACCTCTCGCCTGCGGAGCAGGACGCGTTGCTGGCCGGGCTGGAGAAGGTCGCCCGCAGCCTCGGCTGGCTGGAGTCCGCGGGCTAGGGCGTCGCTGCGGAGGCGGTCCGGCGCGCCAGCTCGGCGAGCAGGTCGCCCGCGACCGCGGTGAGCGCCTCGCGCCGGGCGGCGGGCGCCAGTGCGCTTCCGGTCATCCGCAGGTGCAGGACGACGCTGCCCTCCCGCACCAGGAGGGTCCGGGCGCCGGCATCGAGTGCGGCCTCGTCGCCGAGGTCGCCGTCACCGCCGTCACCGTCGGCACCGTCCCCGGGGAGCGGGGTGAGCACCGGCTGGTCGCCGGCCTCGTCGCCGGCGGCGGTGTTGGCGAACAGCGCCCCGGCCTGGGCGATCGGGGTGAGCTCGCCCTCGCCCTGCTGGGCGAAGGCCGCGATCCGGAGCTGGGTGTAGTCGGTGTCGTTCGCCGCCCGGACGTAGTAGCTGCAGCCGACCGGCGCGCCGGCCCCGCGGTAGCCGAGCAGGTCCAGCGTCGCGGGGGTCAGCCCGGTGCACAGGTCGGCGACCTGGCGCGGAGGGACGGCGGCCGGCGCGGGTGCGGGCAGGAAGTCGCTGGTCGGCCGGCCCGAGGCCCGCAGCTTGAAGGCGGTGAGGCCGTCGTCGGTCTCGGCGAGGAGCAGGTCGCCGACCACGGCGAGCGGACCGCTGACGCCGAGGGCGGCGCCGGTGGAGCGCTCGACGGTGCCCAGCACCTCGGGGTCGGCCACCTCGGCCGGGTCGTCCGGGTCGAAGGAGCGGACGACGGCGCCGGGGGCGAGCAGGTCGCCGTCGTAGGCGAGCGTGATCAGCCGGTCCTCGCGGACGCCGACCAGGATCTCGGACGGCTCGAGCACCGTGAGCGGCTCGAGCCGGCGGGTCGCCGGGTCCCAGCGGTCGACCACGCCGGCGCCGCCGTACTGGACGACGGGGGTATCGCCGACGACGGCCGTCCGCTCGAACCGGGGGAACGAGGTGGAGGCGCCGCGACCGACGGCGCGCGGGCGCTTGCCGGAGAGGTCGCGGAAGAAGAAGCCCTTCTCGTCGTTGATCGCCACGAGGGCCGGGTCGGTGCCGGGCAGGAGCAGGTCGACGTCGTAGGCGCGCGTGCTGGGCAGGGTCCGCACGAGCCGGCCGGAGTCCTGCTCGAACACCTGCAGCGCGGTGCTGCCGGCGTTCTGCGCCACCACGGTCACGCCGTCGGCGCTGGAGCCGCCGGTGCCGAGCGTGGCCAGCCGGGTGCCGTCGCGGAGGTCGAGCCGCCGGGCACCGGCCGCGGCATCGGTGACCGCGACGGTGCGCGCGCCCACCGCGATCTCGCTCAGGTAGGCCTCCTCGCGCACCGGCGCCTGCCAGCGGACCGTCCCGGCGACGGTGTCGACGGCGACGACCTTCGCGCAGTGGGTGACGTGGACGCCGTCCTCGCGGGCGCCGACGGCGACCACCCCGATGCCGTCGCCGTTGACGTCGGGCGAGGCCGCGCACACGCTGGCCGGGAGCCGGACCTGGGACAGCTGCTCCCCCGTGGCGATGTCGTACGTCGTCACAGTGGTGTCGCCGATGACGCTCACCTGCTCGGAGGTGGTCCACAGCCCGTCGCCACGGCGCCGGTCGGAGTCGCCGAAGGCGTGGTCCACCGGCACCTGCCAGGCGACCTGGAGCGGCAGCACCTCACGCTCGGCCGGCGCGGGGCGCTTGCCGTCGTCCTCGTGCGAGCACGCGGAGAGCAGCAGGACGAGCGCGGTGGTCAGGGCCGAGACGCGGAGCAGCACGGCGGGCAGCCTCCCCCGGCGAGGCCGCCCGGAAACGGTCAGAGGCGCTCGCGCAGCCAGGCGAAGTCGGTGAGGTGCTCGTCGGCCCCGCCGGGCGTCTCGCAGACGACGGGGGCGCCGGCGTCGCGGACGACCTGGGCGAGCAGGTCGGGGTCGATCCGGCCGGCGCCGAAGTTGGCGTGCCGATCGGCGCCGGAGTCGAACTCGTCGCGGCTGTCGTTGGCGTGGACCAGGTCGATCCGGCCGGTGATGGCGCGGACGTCGTCGACGATGGTCTCGAGCGCGTTGCCGCCCGCGTGGGCGTGGCAGGTGTCGAGGCAGAAGCCGACCATGTCGGCGCCCTCGGCGGACGCGATGGCGTCCCAGGTGCCCTTGATCCGGTCGAGGTAGCGGGTCATCGCGTTGGTGCCGCCCGCCGTGTTCTCGATGAGCAGCGGGATCTTGAGGTCGGTGGCCTCGATCGCCTTGCGCCAGTTGTCGAAGCCCTTTGCCGGGTCGTCGTCGTCGGTGACGTGACCGCCGTGCACGATCAGCCCCTTCGCGCCGAGCTCGGCGGCGGCGTCCATGTGCTGCTGGAGGAGCTTGCGGCTGGGGATCCGCTGACGGTTGTTGGTGGTGGCCACGTTGATCAGGTACGGCGCGTGCACGTAGAGGTCGACGCCGGCCTCCTCGGCCGCCGAGCGCAGGGCCGCGGCGCCGCCGTCGTACGCGAGGACGGGGCCCTTGTAGGACTGCGGGTTGCCGAGGAAGAACTGCACGAGCGGGGCCTTGCGGGCCGCCGCCTCGGCGATCGGGTCGGTCTGGTCGACGTGGGCACCGATACGCAGCTCGCTCATGGCGCCATCGTAAAGAGCGGCACCGACGGCGTCCCTCTTGGGCAAAACGCACGGCGACCGCGCGCTGCGGCGACTAGCGTCCCGGTCGTGACCACCCTCAACGTCTCCGGCAGCGGCCAGCACTGGTCGTTCGAGGAGCCGCGTGTCGTCGTGATCGGCCGCGAGCTCAGCTCCGACATCGTCCTCACCACGCCGACCGCCTCGCGGCGGCACGCCGAGCTCCGCTCCGACGGCACCGGCTGGGTGCTGGTCGACGTTGGGTCGAGCAGCGGCACCTGGCTCAACGGCGCGCGGGTCAGCGAGGTGCGGATCACCGCGCGCACGTCGGTCCGGTTCGGCTCCGCGGACGGCGAGGAGCTCGTGCTCGCGCCGGCCGGCGCGGAGGCCCGCCCGACGTCGACGATCGACGTCGGGGGCATCCCCGCCGGCCTCGCCCAGACGGTCCTGCCCGGCACCGGCCCGGTCGGCCCCGGCTACGCCAGCGGGCCCGGCGTCCTCGTGCGCGCGGGCGGCGACGCGAAGAGGTTCCCGCCCGGCAGCGTCGTCCGGGTCGGGCGCGACCCGGGCAACGAGGTCGTCGTCGACGACCCGTCGGTCTCCCGGCTGCACGGCGTGGTCGAGGGCCGCCCCGACGGCTGGTGGTACGTCGACCGCTCGTCGGCCGGCACCTTCCTCGAGGAGGACCGGGTCACCCAGCGCAAGCTGGAAGGACCCACCACGCTCATGCTCGGTCACCCCACCGCGGGCGCCGAGATCGAGGTGGTCCCGATCGTCGCCGCCGGGGTCGCGCAGAAGTCCATCGCGAAGAAGAAGCGCAAGCGCACCGCCGCCCTCGTCGGCGGCATCGTCGCCGCGCTCGTCCTGGTCGGCGGCGGCGTGACCGCGGCCGTCGTCCTCGGGGGTGGGGACGACGACGAGCCCGGCGGCAACGACCGCCCGGAGCAGGCGGCCGGCCTCACCACCGCCGAGCTGGACCGGGCCAAGCTGGCGAGCGTCCTCATCATCGCCGTCGACGCGACCGGCCAGCCGCTCTACACCGGCTCCGGCACGATCATCAGCGAGGACGGCCTGATCCTCACCAACGCCCACGTCGGCAAGCCGAGCTCGCCGGGTCAGGTCCCGCCCGCCGAGGACCCCGCGGGCCTGCTCGTCGCGCTCACCTCGGCCGAGGACGACAAGCCCGCCGCCCCCTCGTTCTCCGCGGAGCCGATCGTCTCCGACGGCGTCCTCGACCTCGCCGTCATCAAGATCACCGCGGACGCCGAGGGCGAGAAGGTCGACGACAAGGACCTCGCCGCCCTCCCCGACCCGCTCCCCCTCGGCGACAGCGACGACCTGCGCACCGGCGACGAGCTCACCGCCCTCGGCTTTCCCGCCGTCGCCCACGTCGCCTCGGACGACGGCCTCGACCGCGCGCTGACGGTCACCCGCGGCGTCGTGTCGACCTTCCTCAAGGAGGCCGCCGTCCCCGGCAGCCGCGCCTGGATCGACAGCGACATCCGGATCGGCTCCGGCAACTCCGGCGGCGCCTCGATCAACACCGACGGCGAGCTGATCGGCGTCAACAGCGCCGTCGTCACCGAGTCCACCGTCGGCGACAGCGGCGAGGGCGGCGCCTTCACCGGCGGCTCGGCCCGCATCCGGCCGGTCAACCTGACCATGGACATCATCGAGATCGCCCGCAAGGGCGGCGACCCGGAGTACGTGTCGCCGTACCTGAAGGACGTGCCGGAGCCCCCCACCGACCCGATGGGCCAGGCCACCGCGGCGCCGTCCGGCTGGAGCGTCGACGGCAACAGCGACTGCTCCACCACCAGCACCCTCGACGACCCCCAGGTCCTCGAAGGCGTCACCCTGCCGACCAGCCTCTACGCCCACTTCGCGGTCACCGGCCTCCCGGACGGCACGCCCTTCACCATCGAGCTGCGCAACCCCGAGGGCGAGCTGCTCGGCTCCCTCGACGGCGCGTGGAGCCTCGGCTCCGGCGAGGTCTGCGCCGCCGTCTCGCTCGACCTGCCCGAGGGATTGGTCGGGGCCATCGCGGTGCTGGTGATCGACGAGACGTCGATCCAGAACCCGGTGCTGTTCCGGTAGGGGCCTGCCGGCGGTCAGGGCGTCGTCGCCGACCTCGCCGCGAAGCGCATGTCGTCGTCGTACCGGGGGGCGACCAGGCGGTACAGCCAGTCGGGGACGAGTGGACCACGGCTCCGCAGCTCGAGCAGGTCGCGCTGCGCGGCGCTGACGGTGTCGCTGGCCGTGGCGGGGTCAGGCGCACGGCAGAACTCGTCGAGAGCCGCCTCGATCGCCCCCCGCTTCCGTGCGGCTGCCCGATGCGCTCCCGCGAGCTCGCTCGCGTCGAGGAGCAGTGGGAGTGACGGCAGCAGGATGACGGCCAGATAGGTCTGCAGGCTCTGCGCGTTCGTGATGGCGACCGTGATCCCGAGCGCGGTCACCGCGACGGTTGCTCCGGTGAGCAGTCGTCCGTAGAGCCGGTGCTGGCGCCGGGCCCAGACCGCATTGGCTCGCTGGCACAGCGCGACGCTGAGGGGCCACGGACTCGTGCTCTCGGCCGGGTACCAGTTCCGGAAGCGACCCAGGTCTACCTCGCGCGTCGCAGCGTGGATCTCCTCGCCGGAGGCGGGTGTGGCGAGCGACCTGCCGCAGGGGGTGCCGAGCACGGCCGCGTCGAACGAGTCCTGAACTCCGGCGGCCGCTCGCTGGACTCGGCGTGCGACCGGCGCCAGTACCAGGCGGCTGGCGAAGAGCCACACCCCCGCGAGCGCTGCGACCCAGAGTCCCGCCCGGTCGGACATGCTGGCGATCACCGGCGCCGCGAGGGCGAGCGCGAGCGAGAAGGTCAGGCCGAGCCCGTCGAGCAGCTTGGTCCGTGAGTAGAGCCGTCGTGCCGCAGCTTGGAGACGCAGGTTCTCCGTCGCGTTCTGCGCGGCGCGGATCTCGGGCATGCTCGGAGTGGTCATCGCTTGTCCGCCTTGGAGGCGAAGTCGTGCAGCGCGGCGATCCAGGTCACCAGGCGCCAGCGCTGCCACTCGTCCCACACCGGCAGGGGGAAGATGCTCAGCGCGTAGTGGAGCTGCGTCATCACCGACTCGAGTCGGAGGGCGGCAGCACTGTCGCGCTCGTCGTCGGACTCGAAATTCTCGCTCGCCCTCTGCACGGCGACCCGGGAAAGGCCCCACCAGAGGTCGGCCGGTTCCTCGCGCAGTTCGCGCTGTGACAGCAGGCGCCGTTCGTCCTGGTACGCGCTCGCTGCCGCCACCGGCTCGGCTGCGGATGCGACCTGCAGGCGCAGGGTGGCGAGGGTGGCGGCGACATCGGCGAAGCGGGGACCGAAGTCGGCAGTCGCGTAGTCGATCAGGCTCACGCGGCCGGTGTCGTCGACGAGGACGTTGCCGCCGTGAAGGTCTCCGTGGATCAACCTTGTCGGGGTGGAGCCTGCGCGGTAGTACGCGCCCGTTCCGAGATCGCTCTCGCGCGGGAGGGTCATCGTGAAGCCGTTGAGGTTGAGCTTTCCGGCCGACCTCACGTACGCCCCTGCCGGCTGGTGCTTCTCGACGAATTGGTGCAGAGCGCCGATGGCGTCAGCGGTGGTGACGCCGAATTGCCGCTTGTAGTAGGTCTGCATCGCCGTGTCGGCTCCCGCGATGGCGTACCAGCTCTTCGAGTCGCGGCCGTAGATGCTGGTCAGCACCCGTTCGACCTCGTCACGCTCGCCGCGACGCACGAGGTCGTCCAACGAGACGATGTCATCGCTCGCCGTGCCCCCGGCGAAGGAGTAGCAGACCGCGCCGAGCAGATCTCCCAGTGCAGTGCCGATCAGCTCGACGCGGAACTCGGTCGGCACCCCGAGCTTGACGAGGCGGTTGTATCGCACGGCTTCGTCGTGGATGCCGTCGCGCGGACCGATCTTGACGACACACCTGTTGCCGAGGATCTGCCGACCCTGGGAGTCCTGACCGAAGTTGGGACGAGCGCGCAGCGTGATGGAGGAGCTGAGCCCAGGCGTCATCGTGGTGAGGTCGACCCGGAATTCGTTACCGACGACTCCCATCGACGACGACTCGTCGAACAGGTCGAAGAGCAGGTCGCGCACCTCGTGGACGATGCCGGTGCGTCCGCGCGTGGCGAAGCTCGGCGCTCGGCGGTTCTTCCGGAGCAGGAGATCAACGGCGTCGGCAGGGACGTCCGGCGTCCAACGGGCATCGAGACGATCCTGGAAGAAGTTGTGGATGAAGGTGGGGAACTGCGCGGTGTTCTGGTCGGACTTGTTCAGGAGGTAGATCCGGCCACCGGTCATGGACGTCGTCTCGTGCGCGACCTTGGCGAAGTTCTCCTTCACGAAGCGGGTCATCAGCACCGGGACGCATGCGCGCGACTTCTCGACCACGTGCTGGAGCACGACGAGCCCGTCCTCGGACTTGTCGCGCTCGCTCAGTCGGAGGTCGATGAAGGCGATGTGGAAGAACTGTGCCTGTGCGGCCTCGATGGCTGCGTCTGCGGAATCGGCGTAGGTGTAGCTGATCGACGCGGACAGCTCGTACTCCTCGAGCTGGCGGTTGAACATCTTCTCGACGTCGGGATCGTTGTCGGCGACGAGGACGTGGATGGTGTTCATGGCCGCTCCTGGCTCGTCGACGAGTGCGCGGGTAGGAAGACCGTCGTGACCAAGGTGTGGTCGGGTGCCATCGACATGAAGGCGCCCCCGCCGAGCCCGCGGGCCAGGTTGCCTACCGTGTAGCAGCCGAGGCTCGCGTGATCCACCTGATCCTTGTAGAAGGGGTAGTTGTAGCCCTGGGCGAGGAAGCGTGCAGAGGGCAGGTTCTTCGGTGCGTTCCTGATCCGGAAGACCGCGTGCTCGCGACCTCCGAGCTCGAGGGCGCTGACCGCGACCACGGGATCGATGTGGCGTTCGCGATGGTCGTGCTGGGCGAGATTGCGCAGGAGCTCGTCCAGGATCGCCGTCACCGGCGGGATCGCCTCCTCGGCGACGAGCGGGCTGTCGTAGAGGCGGACACCTGGGTGAGTGGTGATCGGCAGCCTGTCGAGCGAGTCCTCGACCAGGCTCCCGAAGTCCGTCCCCGTGCCGTTGACCCGAAGGCCGCCTTGGGGAGGGGCCACCGGCGGGCGCAGCGCGTACTCCCGCAGCTCTTCCAGCGCTGCGCGTGTCTCGGGCGGAGCTCCCTCGGCGAGGTGCGCCACCAGCTTGTCGACGTTCCAGGCCTCGTGGAGGCCCATCCGCAGGGTCGACGATCGGTTGACCGTCTCGAGCATGATCTGGGAGCGGGTGGCCGAGATCGTTGTACCGGCCAGCGCGGCGAACGTCGCGATCGAGCTCTCGTCCGCGAGAAACGCACCGGCGTTCGGGCTCTCCAGGTTCATCGTGCCGACGAGCGCCGACCCGGAGTAGACCGGGAAGCAGAGCTCGGAGCCGACCGAGGCGCGTTCGGGAACCCGGACGAGGTCGATCAGGTTGGGGCACTGCTGGCCGAGTGGACGGTCGAGGTCCCACAGGTGGACCTTCTCCCCGGTCACGGCGGCGAACGTGTTCGCAGACTGTCGCCAGCGAGCACGTCCGCTGCCGTCTTTGCCCTCGAGCGGAAGGTCCTGGTGAGACTCGTCGGCCGACGAGGTGCTGAGGTAGCGCCGGAGGACCAGTCCAGACTCGCCGTCCTGCCATCCGGGAGTGAGGACGCGCAGCGTCACGCTGGCACTCTGGGTGACCTCCTGGACCCGCCGAATCAGAGTGGTGAGCTCCCGTTGCGCCAGCTGGATGTCCCAGGGCACACCTTCCGCGACGCTGATGTCGCGGTTGGCATCCTGCGGCTCGCCGGCGAAGCCTGCTCCCAGCTGTCGGGTCAGCTCGGCCTGCAGGCTGCCGATCCGGTCAAACCGCATCTGGCTCAGCGCGAACGCCAGGCGCAGAGCGACGTTGCGGAGGAGTGCCAGCTCGACGTTGTTGAAGTGCTGGCTGCCGTGATCCGGTGATCGCCGGACGACGAGGATGCCGAGGTTCGGAATCGACCGTCCGGCCAGGCTGTAGGGGATGACCAGGCAGGCGACGGAGCTCCGCGCTGGACTGTCGACGGCTGGCGCCGTGCCGTGGGTGCTCGGCGGCGGCCACAACCGGGTGGCGCTCTCGCGGTAGCAGGACCGGCCGAGCGCCTCGAGCGCGCCGCCACGGACTGCGTCGTCGCCGTAGGGGATCCGGGTCGGGAGATCAGCGCCGCGCATCACGGAGTGGCTCGGGTCGAGGTGCAGCTCGGAGCTCGATCGGTCCGCAAGGTAGAGGCCGACGTCGGAGGCGCTCGCGACGTCCTGGGCGAGCTCGACCAAGGCGCTGACCTGCGCCTCGCGAACATCCCGCGCCTCGGGACCCCCCACGGCGCGCGGCATGGCATTGAGGACCTGGCGGCCGATACGGAGGTCACGGCTGATCGTCGCGACGACCGTCCCGTTCAGCATGTCGGCGAACGGTGCCGAATCGCGTCGAAGCGCCGCCCCGGAGGCGCTCTCCTGGTCGGACACGAGCCAATACGCCAGACCGGAGGGTCCGACCCGCTCGCCCGGCAGCCGATCGGCGTGAGCCGGCGAGTCGACCGGCGCCGCCTCGGCGACGAGCTCGGCCCTCACGGCATCCCGGACCGCCGACGCCGACATGCTTCGCGGCGTCCAGCGTCTGAAGTTGGTCGTCTTGATCCGCGCCGTGATCGCGGCGTGGTGCTCAGCGGACCGGGTCGAGACGAAGATCAGGTTTCGGAGGAACGAGTCCGCGTCGAAGGCGAGCAGCACGACCCACTCTGCGCCGTGGGCGAGCCGAAGCCGATCCAGCTCGCCCTGGATCTGCGCCGGCGGGCAGAACTCGCTGCGCAACAGGTAGTCCGAGGCGGTCCAGAGGGACGCGTCGCTGCGGTCGGGCTGTTCCAACGCTCCTCCAACGGGCAGCGGCGAGGACGTTCTCGGGTCGGGAGGGGGTTCCGCATCGAATCGCAGCCTGACCGGACATGTCAATGCTCTAGACAAGTTGCCAACTCAACCTGTCATCCCGGTCCTGCGCCGTCGCGATTCGGCCCCCTCCGCCGCGCGCTGTTAACCTCTCCTGTCCGGTGCCGCACGGCGCCGTACTTCCGGCTGGGCCGAACCAGCCGGAGAAGCAGAGCCCTCCTGCCGCGGAAAGTCCGCGGCCGCCTGAGTCCAGAGGAGGTGGAGACCGCTTTGCGCAACTATGAAGTCGTGGTCATCCTCGACCCGAGCCTCGACGAGCGGACGGTCCAGCCGTCGCTCGACAAGTACCTGAACGTCGTCCGCAACGACGGCGGCACCGTCGACAACGTCGACGTGTGGGGCAAGCGCCGCCTGGCGTACGAGATCAAGAAGAACGCCGAAGGCATCTACGCGATCATCAAGCTGACTGCCGCTCCGGCGACCGTCGACGAGTTCGACCGTCAGCTGACCCTCAACGAGTCGGTGCTCCGGACGAAGGTCCTGCGCCCGACCATCTGAGGTACCCGAAGGATCCGTGCCTGTGGATTGCCGCTTCCCGAAGTCGGTGGTCCGAGACACGATGGGGGCCGTCGTCCGGGGTTGACCCGGGCTAGGCCGTTCGTTCCCACCCTCATCAGGAGATCACCATGGCAGGCGAGACCGTCATCACCGTCGTCGGCAACCTCGTCGACGACCCGGAGCTGCGCTTCACCCCGTCGGGTGCGGCCGTGGCGAACTTCCGGATCGCGTCGACGCCGCGCACCTTCGACCGGCAGACCAACGAGTGGAAGGACGGCGACGCGCTGTTCCTCTCCTGCGCGGTCTGGCGGCAGTACGCCGAGAACGTCGCCGAGTCCCTCACCAAGGGGATGCGCGTGATCGTGACCGGCCGGCTGAAGTCGCGGCAGTACGAGACCCGCGAGGGTGAGAAGCGCACCGCCATGGAGATCGACGTCGAAGAGGTCGGTCCCGCGCTCCGCTACGCCACGGCCAAGGTCAACCGCGCGGCGCGCGGTGGGGCCGGCGGCGGTGGCGGCGGCTACGGCGGCGGCGCTCCCCAGGGTGGTGGCGGTGCTCCCGCGGCCGACCCGTGGGGCTCGTCCGGCGGTGGTGGCGGCAACCAGGGTGGCGGATCCAACTACGGGGGCGGCGGTGGCGCTCCGGCCAACGACCCGTGGGCCGCGCCGGGCGTCTCGTCCAACCACGAACCCCCGTTCTGAGCAACAACACATCAACCATTCCGGCCGTTCGTTGGACTGACGCGGCCGGGCTCTGAGGAGGAGCACCACAATGGCGAAGGCAGTCGTCCGCAAGCCGAAGAAGAAGGTTTGCCAGTTCTGCAAGGAGAAGGCCACCGGTGTCGACTACAAGGACACCGCCCTTCTGAAGAAGTTCATCTCCGACCGCGGCAAGATCCGCGCCCGTCGGGTGACCGGCAACTGCGTCCAGCACCAGCGGGACATCGCGATCGCGGTGAAGAACGCTCGCGAGGTCGCGCTGCTGCCCTACACCTCCGCCGGCCGCTGATCCGCCTCGGGTAGAAGGAGACTGACGACATGAAGATCATCCTGACCCAGGAGGTCGAGAACCTCGGCGCCGCGGGTGACGTGGTGGAGGTCAAGGACGGCTACGGCCGCAACTACCTCATCCCGCGGGGCTTCGGCATCCGCTGGACCCGCGGTGCGCAGGCCCAGGCCGACTCGATCAAGGCCGCCCGCAGTGCGCGTGCGGTCCGCGACGAGGCCCACGCGGCCGAGATCAAGGCCAAGCTCGAGGGCAGCCCGGTCGACGTCAAGGTGAAGGCGGGCCAGGGCGGCCGTCTGTTCGGCGCGGTCACCGCTGCCGACATCGCGGCGGCGCTCGGCGAGGCGGCCGGCGAGTCGATCGACAAGCGGACCATCGTCCTCGGCAACCCGATCAAGGCGCTGGGCAGCCACGCCGTGTCGGTCAAGCTGCACGACGAGGTCTCGGCGGCGGTCGCGCTCAACGTGATCCCCGCCTGATCCAGGCTTCACCCGCGTGGCCGGTCCCTTCGGGGCCGGCCACGCGGCTATTTTCGGACCACTGCACCGCAGCTTCCCCGATCCAGGAGCCTTCCCCATGCGCCTTCGCCGTACGTTGCCCGCCGCCCTCCTCCTGCTGACGCCCGCGCTGGCCGCCTGCGGCGACGACGGCGACGGACCCGACGCCGACGCGTCGTCGTCCCCGACGGAGCCGACGAGCGACGCCCCGACGACGCCCAGCGCGATCACGCCGAGCGCGACGCCCACGAGCGTGACCTCCGCCGCGCCGTCCTCGGCGCCGCCGGCGGCGACCCTGCCCGCGGCCTGCGACGTCGTCACCTCCGACGCGGTGGCGCGGGCGTACGGCGTCACCGTCGGCCCGGCCGACGACGGCAGCGGCGCGACGAGCGAGGGCGGGAGCGCGTGGAAGAGCGACGACTGCTCCTTCGAGGCCAAGGACCTGGTCGAGATCACCGTGAAGCTGACCGGACCCGGTGACTTCACCAAGGGCACCTTCGGCTGCCCGCAGCCCAACGAGGTCGGCGCGATCGTCGACCCGGCCGACGACATCGCCGGCGCCACCAAGGGCTGGTGGAAGGTCAGCGACGCGCCGCCGCTCGAGGCGACGCTGCGCGCCTGCACCGCGGACGCGCTGCTCGACATCGAGCTCGACTACGAGGACGGCGTCGACTACCAGGGCGACCCGCGCAACGACTCGATCGCGTTCGCCGAGCAGATCCTGGCCGACCTGCAGGGCTAGACCTGTCGGCTAGACCTCGGGCTGGTCGGCGGCCTCGGCCGGCGCCCCGGCCCAGGTCCGTCCGGCGAAGACGAAGCAGAGCACGACCAGCGCGATCTGGCCGAGCTGCGCGGCGGCCTCGCCGGCCGGGCCGACGCCGGTCCACCCGGCGCCGAACGCCAGCGGCGGCGCGGCCAGCACGAACAGCAGCAGCAGCGTGGCCATGCTGAACGTGCTCGCCCCGCCGGTCTGGCGGGCGCGCAGCGCGGCCTGGCTGAGCTCGTGGCAGAGCAGCGCGAAGAACGCGAACCGGGGGACGTCGGCCGCCCAGCCCAGCGAGGGGTCGGTGTCGACCCAGCGCGCTGCGGCGGGGACGACGAGCGCGACCGAGATGGCCAGCGCCAGCACGCCGAGGAAGCGCAGCACCGGCACCCGGCGCGTGTCGAGCGAACCGGCCAGCCCGTGCAGGCCGATCAGCACCAGGAGCCACCCGAGCGGGTCGGGCAGCGGGTCGAAGACGCCCGGCTTCGGGTCGGTCGGGCCGAGCGCGAGCAGGACCAGGCCGAGCCCGACCGCCTGGAGCGGCTTCACGCGCGCGTCCCGGCGCCGGTGACCAGCCAGCGCTCGCCGGCGGCGCGGTGGAGCAGGGTGAGCATCCGCCCACCCATGAACAGGACGGCGAACACCACCCACAGCCAGGGCAGGCCGCCGCCCAGGGCACTCGTCACCAGCACGAGCGGAGCGTATCCGGCCAGGACCAGCACGCCGGCGTACGCCAGGTAGCGGCCGTCGCCGGCGCCGATGAGCACGCCGTCGAGGACGAAGACGACCCCGGCGACCGGCTGCGCTGCCGCAGCGACCAGCAGCACCGGGACGAGCGCCTCGCGCACGCCGTGGTCGGGCGTGAACAGCGCGCCCAGCCAGGGGCTCGTGGCGGCGAGGAGCACGCCGGTCACGATCCCGCCGACCACGCCCCACCCCAGCATCCGCCGGGTGACCGCGCGGGTGGCGGCGACGTCCCCGGCCCCGAGGTGGCGCCCGGTGATCGCCTGGGCGGCGATCGCGATGGCGTCGAGGACGTAGGCCAGGAAGCTCCACAGCGTCATCGCGAGCTGGTGGGTCGCGATCGGGACGGCGCTGCTGGCGGCGTCGGTCGCGGTCAGCACGACGGCGTAGGTGGTGACGAGCAGCGAGGTGCGCAGCGTGAGCGTCCGGATGATCAGCGGGACCCCGGCTCGCGCCGCCGCGCGCACGCCCGGCAGGTGCGGGCGCAGGGGAGCGCCCTCCCGGCGGGCGGCCCGGACCACGACGACGGTCAGCGCGAGCGCCATGCCGGTCTGGGCGAGCACCGAGCCGAGCGCGGAGCCGGCGATGCCCATCCGCGGGACCGGCCCGGCGCCGAAGACGAGCAGGACGTTGAGCGCCAGGTTGGCCACGTTGCCGAGGACGGCGACGACGAGCGGCGTCCGGGTGTCCTGCAGGCCGCGCAGCACTCCTGTGCCGGCCAGGATGAGCAGCAGCGGGGTGAGGCCCAGCGCGGCGATCCGCAGGTACGTCGTCGCGGGTTCCACGACGTCGGGGGAGGCGCCGAAGAGGGCGACCAGCGGATCGGCCAGCAGCGCCGTCGCGAGGGTGACCGGGACGCCGATGGCGGCGGCCAGCCAGAGGCCGTCGAGCCCCTGGGCCAGGGCCGCCGTCCGGTGACCGGCGCCGAGCTGGCGGGCGACCCCGGCGGTGGTGCCGTAGGCGAGGAAGATGCACAGCCCGACGACCGTCATCACGATCGTGCCGGCGATGCCGAGGCCGGCCAGCTCGGGGGTGCCCAGGTGGCCGACGACGGCCGCGTCGCCGAGCAGGAACAGCGGCTCGGCGACGAGCGCGAGGAAGGCGGGGACCGCCAGCCGGGCGATCTCGCGGTCGAGCGCGCGCCGCTCGGTCGTCGTCCGCGTGGGGGAGCTCACGGGCGCCCCGCGGGCGTCGGTGGATAACTGGGGTCAGCTTGTGGAAACCGGCGCACTGAGGTAGGCGCTCCCTGGGTCGCGGTGGCGGACCCCCTGCAACGCCGAGGTGGCTGAAAGGTGAACGGGATCACACCGCTCTTTTTCGCCGTCCACAGGTGTGTAACGGCGTTTGTGCAGGTCAGACGCGGTTTCAACAGCCGAGCACCCCGTCTCTCCACAAGTTCCTCCCCAGCCCGTGCACACCGTTTCCGCGTGTCGTCCACGGGCGGCCGCGAGTTATCCCCAACCCTTGTGCATAGCCCGCTTTCGCCGGGCCGTCCGGGGCCCGTAAGTTGCCGGTTCGGAGCCGTCGGAGAACGGCCGTGCGGGACCGGCGCCCGCCATTGTGTCGGACCCCCTCGGCAAGGTGGGCACCGACCGAGCACACCGATCCGCCGTACCGATCGACCAGGAGGGGAGCAGGCCGTGAGCCTCACGGACGACGCGCCGTCCTGGACCGCGGAGCCACCCCAGGACTGGGGCGACGGCCCCGCGTCGTACGCCCCGGGCGAGGCGCCCTCGGGCGGGCGCACCCCGCCGCAGGACCTCGCCGCCGAGCAGTCCGTGCTCGGCGCGATGATGATCTCCAAGGACGCGATCGCCGACGTCGTCGAGGTCATCCGCGGCAACGACTACTACCGCCCCGCGCACGAGTCGATCCACGAGGCGATCCTCGACCTCTACAGCCGCGGCGAGCCGGCCGACATGGTCACCGTCGCCGGCGAGCTCCAGCGGCGCGGCGAGCTGCAGAAGATCGGCGGCGCGCCGTACCTGCACACGCTGGCGGCCAACGTCCCCATCGCGGCCAACGCCGGCTTCTACGCCGAGATCGTCTACGAGAAGGCGATCCTGCGCCGCCTCGTCAACGCGGGCACCAAGATCGTCCAGATCAGCTACGCGGGCGAGGGCGAGGTCGAGGGCATCGTCAACGAGGCCCAGTCCGAGATCTACAAGGTCACCGACCGCAACAAGTCCGAGGACTACGCGCCGCTGTCCGACATCATGGACGGCGTCCTCGACGAGATCGAGGCGATGGAGAACCGCGAGGCCGGCATCTACGGCGTGCCGACCGGCTTCGCCGACTTCGACGAGCTCACCAACGGCTTCCACTCCGGCCAGATGATCGTCGTCGCCGCCCGTCCCGCCATGGGCAAGTCCACCCTGGCCCTCGACTTCTGCCGCGCGGCCGCCATCCACAACAACCTCACCGCCGCCTTCTTCAGCCTGGAGATGACGCGCGGTGAGATCGTCATGCGCCTGCTCTCCGCCGAGGCCCGCATCCCCCTCAACCACATCCGCAACGGCAAGATGGGCACCGAGGAGTGGGACCGCCTCGCGCGCCACGTCGCCAAGATCTCCGCGGCCCCCATGTTCATCGACGACTCGCCCAACATGACGATGACCGAGATCCGGGCCAAGGCCCGCCGGCTCAAGCAGAAGCACGACCTCAAGCTGATGGTGATCGACTACCTCCAGCTGATGAGCTCGGGCAAGAAGGTCGAGTCCCGCCAGCTCGAGGTCTCCGAGTTCTCCCGCCAGATCAAGCTCCTCGCCAAGGAGCTCGAGATCCCCGTCATCGCCCTCTCCCAGCTCAACCGTGGCCCCGAGCAGCGCGCCGACAAGCGCCCCGCCGTCAGCGACCTCCGCGAGTCCGGCTCGATCGAGCAGGACGCCGACATGGTCGTCCTGCTCCACCGCGACGACGTCTACGAGAAGGAGTCGACCCGCCCCGGCGAGGCCGACCTCATCGTCGCCAAGCACCGCAACGGCGCCACCCGCGACATCGTCGTGGCCTTCCAGGGTCACTACAGCCGGTTCGTCGACATGGCGCACTGATGAAGTGCGACGCCTGGATGTCAGCAGGGACGCGAGGCCGGGCGTGACGGAGGCGTGAGTGTGTGTGACGGGGGGCGGTTCGCGTCGGCGGCAATCACTAGGGTTCTTCTTGGCACTGACCGACAGGGACATCCTCGACGAGGGTGGTCAGGAGGACGGTGCTGGAAGTAGATCGGGACGGGCGTTGGCGCGCCCGTCCCGATAGAGGCTGCTAGGCAACCGTCGTGCAGTTCGGAGCCTACGGCCTCGCTTGACCGGTAACAACATCGAGCGAAAGGGGCCGTCATGGCCATCCGTATTACTGACATCCGCCTGTCGGGCGGGACGAACCACGAGCACATCGTGCACCTGTGGTGGACGAATCCGAGTACTGGAGAGCGCGGGGACAACACGCGGTCCGCGGTCGTGTCGTGGATCGAGGATCAGAACGGCAAGGCGTACGTCGAGGACTCCGCTGGCCACCGTGCTGACGTAGGGGTTGTGAAGCCTCAGGTCGGGGCCAAGTACCTGCGTACCTACGCCGACGGGCAGTGGACGAACAACTTGCTGTCCCTGCCTCGGCGCTGAACCCACCAGTGCGGCTCGCTGCCCGTGCGCTGGCGCGCTAGGCAGCGGGTCGAACTGTCGTCCCCTCACCGATCGGAATCGAAGTGTCGACCAAGCTCATTGCCTACGACCTCAATGCACCCGGGCAGAACTATGACGCCCTGATCGACGCCATCAAGGGCCTGGGTGCCTGGTGGCACCACCTGGACTCCACCTGGCTGGTGAAGACCGGCGTGAGCGCGTCAGACATCCGTGACCGGCTGGCGAAGCACATCGACAGTGGGGACGAATTGCTCGTCGTCGATGTCACCGGTGACGCGCGTGCATGGCGTGGGTTCGATGACCGAGGCAGCAAGTGGTTGAAGGAGACCTGGGACTGACCGCATCGGCTCTAGCCGGCGCAGCCGGGGGCCTTCGTCGTCGAGGCGAGCCGCTACGTCAGGCTCACCCGCGACGAGGCGGCGCTGGATGAGCTGGGCGGGAGCTCTTCTCGAACCTGGTGCCTTAGCTCAGGTCACGAGCAGCGACGCGAGCCCCAGCAGCGCACACGCACCGAGGGTCCGCAGCGTCGACCACTTCAGCCCGAAGATCAGCGCGACGGCGACGGCGGTGATGGCGAAGGCGACCGGGTCCCACGACGACAGCACCGGGACGTCGACGTCCACGGGGCCCCAGGTGAGCCGGCGGGAGCGGTCGAAGAGGTTGTGGAGCGCGAAGAAGACGGCGAGGTTGGCGATCACGCCGACCACGGTGGCGGTGATCCCGGTCAGGGCCGCGGTCAGGTGGTGGTTGTTGCGCAGGCGCTCGACGTAGGGGGCGCCGAGGAAGATGAAGAGGAAGCAGGGCACGAAGGTCACCCAGGTCACCAGCAGCGACGCGAGGACGGCGGCGACCCAGGGGTCGAGGGAGCCCGGGTTGCGGTAGGCGCCGACGAAGGCGACGAACTGGACGACCATGATCAGCGGGCCGGGGGTGGTCTCGGCGAGGGCGAGGCCGCGGACCATCTCGCCGGCCTTGAGCCAGCCGAAGACGTTGACCGCCTGGTGGGCGACGTACGAGAGGACGGCGTACGCGCCGCCGAAGGTGACCACGGCGGCGCCGGAGAAGAACAGCCCCTGGTCGACGAAGACGCTCTCGCGGCTGAACACGAGGGCGGCGATCGCCACGGGCGTGAACCAGAGGACGAGGCCCAGCGCGAGGACCTTCGCGCCGCGGGCGGTGGAGGGGGCGTCGTGGTGCAGGGCGTCGTCGCTGATCAGGGGAGGGGGGCCGTCCGCGGCGGCGCCGTGGGCCTTGCCGCGGGCGATCTGCGGGAACCGCCGGCCGAGCAGCCAGCCGAGCAGGCCGGCGACGACGATCACTGCCGGGAACGGCACCCGGAAGCCGGTCAGCGCGACGAACGACGCGACGGCGATCGCGACCAGGGCGGGATGGTGCAGCGCGCGGGTGCCGACCCGGTGCACCGCCTGGACGACGATCGCGATCACCGCCGGCGCCAGGCCGGCGAAGAGTCCGGTGACGACGGCGGTCGACCCGGCGCCGACGTACAGCGCGGACAGGGCGAGCAGGGCGATGGCGCCGGGGAGGACGAACAGGATGCCCGCGATCAGGCCGCCGAGCGTCCCGTTGAGCAGCCAGCCGACGTAGATGGCGAGCTGCTGGGCCTCCGGGCCGGGGAGGAGCATGCAGTAGTTGAGCGCGTGCAGGAACCGCTGCTGGCCGATCCACCGCTTCTCGTCGACCAGCTTGTGCTGCATGACCGCGATCTGGCCGGCCGGCCCGCCGAAGGTCTGCAGCGAGATCGCGAACCAGGTGCGGACGGCCTCGCGCAGCGGAACGACGTCGCCGGGGTGCCGTGCCACGCTCGTACGTTAGCGGGCGCGGTGCGGCGCTCTCCACGAGGTCAGGGGGTGGCGGCCGCACTCCTGACCGGGCGCTCCGCCCGGGACCTCGCCACCACGGTGGCGACGGCGAAGCCGTAGATCCAGGTGCTCATCCAGGCGAGCTGGAGGCGCTGCACGAGGCCGGCCTGCCAGGAGCCCGGGTGGGTCTGGTCGAGGGTGACCAGGAGGACGGTGCCGGCGATCCCGCCCACCCAGAAGGTCGCGTGGCCGTGGCGCACGAGCCAGCGCGGACCCTCGGTCCGCAGGGCCAGCGCGATGGCACCGGCGCTGACGAAGACGGCGACCTGGGAGACGAGGCTGGCGGTGTCGTGGACGCCGTCCTGCAGCACCTGGCGCGGTGCCGGGCACGACGACGCCCCCGGGCGGCACGGCAGCGGGACGAGCGCCGCCACGATCCCCCCGAGCGCGAACACCACCATGGCCGCCGCGGCCAGCCGCTCCGCGCCGCGGGCCCGGCGCGCGGTCCACAGCACCCCGGCGATGCCGATCACCAGCAGCGAGCAGACGACGTCCGTCGTGCGGAGCAGGGTGGCCGTGGGGTAGCCCGGCATCTCGAGCTCGCTGACCACCGCGAACCAGTCGTGGCGGCGGGAGAGCAGTGCGTCGAGGAGGAAGTTCGAGTAGAGCACCCCGGCGAGGACGCCCGTCGTGAGCAGGACCTCGGGCCTCCGCCACCGCATGGGGGAAGGCTAGTCCTCCGGTGGCTGGCCGCGGGGGCTCAGTCGTCCTGGGACAGGTGGTCGAGCAGGTCGTCCATGGTGTCGAAGGTGACGGTCTCGACGCCGTCCTCGATCTGCACCTCGATGTCCTCGAACGCGAGGTCCGCGTCGAGCTGCACGCGTACGACGCCGTCGGGCAGCTGCAGCGGCGCGACGAACGAGAGCAGCACGGCGTCGAGGAAGACGACGACCGAGGTGAGGTCGAGGTCGTCGCGCAGCGCCACCGGGACGGCGACCTCGCCGGCCGCCTCCTCGATCTCGGTGACGGTGCGGGTGACGACCTGGTCCCACTGCTCGGGGGAGAGCGCCAGGAACGCGGCGACCCGGTCGACGAGCGCGGGCACCTCGACGTCGTCGCGGTCCTCGAGCTCGGGGTCGACGTTGACCATGACGTCGGCGCCGGCGGCCGGGAAGGCGGCCAGCCCGTAGGCGAAGTCCTCCTCGGCCGCGGGCTCGCGCAGGAGCGGGGTCAGGCCGTCGACGAGGTGCTGGATCTCCACGCCGGGATCCTACGGCGTGGACTCAGGGCTCTCCCGGGCCGTGGGGGTGGGTCAGGTCGTAGGCGCGCGCGAGCTTCTGGGGGACGACCATCCGCCAGGCGTCGACGACGAGCTCGCGGGCCTCGACCGGGTCGAGCGCGGCGAGGTGGGCGTGGACCCAGGAGTAGCGCAGGTCGGACGCGGCCGGCAGCGCGAACTTGTCCGGGGCGCCCCCGACGAGGGCGTCGCGCTCGTCCTTGGGGAAGGCGAAGCCCATCACCTGCTCGTCGAGCGAGAACGCGACGTAGACGATCTGGCCGACCCGGAACTTCAGCCGGCGGCGGACGTGGACCGGGTACGAGCGCTCGAGCTCGGAGCCTAGCGCCAGCACGTCGTCGATGGTCGCCACCGGGCCATCGTGTCCGGATCAGCCGACCGCCACCAGTCCCGCGACCAGGACGTCGTCGGGCAGGTCGAGCAGCCGGCCCCACGCACGGTCGTCGTACCCCATGACGGGGCAGGCGGCGAGTCCGAGCGCGGTGGCCACGAGCAGCAGGTTCTGCAGCGTGGCGCCGGCGTCGAGGTGCAGCGTCCGGTAGTGGCGCGGCGGGTAGCGGCCGAGGGTGGCGCCGAGGTCGATGCCGAGCGCGATCCAGAGCGGGACCCGGGTGGCGAAGGCCGGCTGGTCGAGCGCGGCCGCGACGTAGGCCGTGGGGTCGCCGGCGCGCAGCGCGACCAGGCCGGGCAGCGGCAGCCGCAGGTCGGCCCGGTGCACGCCCGGCGCGAGGTCGCCGGGCCCGCGCACGACGAGGTACGGGACCACGGAGGGCAGGCCGCCGGCGTGCGGTGCGGTGCCGGCACCGAGCCGGAGCAGGGCGGCCAGGTCGGCGAGCGCGGGCTGGGCCGCGGCGAAGGCGTAGCGCGAGCGCCGGCCACGCAGCGTGGCGGCCAGGTCGACGGCGGGCACGCGCGGGGCGGGGAGCGCGCGGGTGCCCGAGCGCACCCGGGCGGGGAGCAGGTCCGGCTCCGGCGTGCGTGGGACGGCGGTCCGGTTGAGCGCGTCGTGGACCGCGTGGACGAGCTCGCTCACCGGGCGACGAACAGCGGCCGGCCGCTCACCGGGTCGTCGAGGACGACGGCGTCGATGTCGAACACCGCGCGCAGGGTCGCGCCGGTCAGCACCTGGCCGGGAGGACCGTCGGCGAGCACCCGGCCCTCGCGCAGCGCGACGATCCGGTCGGCGTGCCGGGCGGCCTGGTTGAGGTCGTGCAGCACCATCACGACGGTGATCCCGTGCTCGTCCCGGAGCGCCTCGACCAGGCGCATGAGGTCGATCTGGTGCCGGACGTCGAGATAGGTGGTGGGCTCGTCGAGCAGCAGGATCCCGGTCTCCTGGGCGAGCGTCATCGCGATCCAGGCCCGCTGCCGCTCGCCCCCGGAGAGCGTGTCGAGACGCCGGTCGGCGAGCGCGGTGAGGCCGGTCAGGTCGAGGGCGCGGCGCAGCGCGCCGTCGTCCTGGTGGCGCATCATCGCCCACGCTCCGCGCTGGGGGTAGCGGCCCTGCTCGACCAGCTCGCGGACCGTCGCGCCCGTGGGGACCACCGCCGTCTGCGGCAGCACGCCGAGCCGCCGGGCGACCTCGCGCGAGGAGTGCGCCCCCATCGGGCGCCCGTCGAGGAGCACCTCGCCGCCGCGGCGGGGGAGCACCCGGGCCAGCGTCATCAGCAGCGTCGACTTGCCCGAGCCGTTGGGGCCGACGAGCGCGGTGACGGTGCGCGGCGCGACGTCCAGCGTGAGCGCCGGGACGACGGTCCGCCGGCCGTGCCCGGCGGCGAGGTCCCGGGCGGCGAGCACGGCGGTGGGGTGGGTGGTCATCGGCGGCTCTCCCTGCGGACGAGGCTGATCAGGACGGGGGCGCCCAGCAGCGCGGTGACCGCGCCGACGGGGACGCCGGAGACGTCGGTGGCCAGCCCGGGCAGCTGCACCGACACCGAGAACGCGGCGAGGTCCGCGAGGCTGAGCAGCACGGCGCCGAGGACGGCGCTGACCGGCACCAGCAGCCGGTGGTCGGCGCCGACGAGGAGCCGTCCGACGTGGGGGGCGACCAGGCCGACGAAGGCGACCGCGCCCGCGGCGGCGATCGCGGCCGCCGCGGCGGCGACGGCGACCAGCAGGACGACGGCCAGGAACGGCCCGGCGCGGAGGCCCAGCCCGATCGCGGCCGGCTCGCCGAGCGCCCACACGTTGAGCCGGGACGCGAGCAGCCACGCCACCGGCAGGACGACGACGAGCCACGGCCACAGCTGCGCCCAGTCCACCGGGGTGCGGGCGTTGAGCGAGCCGACCAGCCAGCGGAGGACGACGCCGATCGGGGCCGAGTCGACGACGAGCAGGAGCGAGGTCACGGCCGCGAGGACCGCCCCCAGCAGCACGCCGGCCACCGCGAACGAGCGCCGCCCGACGACGTACAGGACGGCGCCGGTGGCGAGCGCGCCCAGCAGTGCGGCCGGGTAGACGAGCGGGTGACCGGGCCACAGGACGAGCGTGCCGGTGACCGCGAGGGCCGCACCCGCGCCGACGCCCGTGGTGGCCGGCTCGGCGAGGGGGTTGCGGACCACGGCCTGGACGAGCACGCCGGAGACCGCGAGCAGGGCGCCGGCCCCGAGCCCGACGAGCACCCGGGGCAGCCGGTAGTCGAGCACGATCACCTCGTACGCCGGGTGCTCGGACCGGCCCACGAGGGCCCGCACGACCTCCCCGGCCGGCAGGTCGGAGCGGCCGGTGAGGAGGTGGGCCAGGACGAGCGCGAGCCCGGCCAGCAGCCCGCCGGCGACGACGGCGACCGCCCGCGCGGACGGCGTCACCCGGTCACCGCCGGACGCGGCTGCCGCCGCCGGCGCAGCAGCAGGAGGGCCGGCACCCCGACCAGGGTGGTTGCGATGCCGACCGGCATCTCGACGGGGTAGAGCAGCCGGCGCGCGGCGAGGTCGGCGGCCACCAGCAGCAGCCCGCCGGCCACGGCGACGAGGGGGAGCACGCGCCGGGTGCTCGTCGTCCCGGTCGCCCGGCGGGCCAGGTGGGGTGCGAGCAGGGCGACGAAGGCGATCGGTCCGCAGGCCGCGGCGACCGCGGCCGCGAGCAGCGCCGCGAGCCCGACCGCCGCCACCCGGGTCCGGACGACGGGCACGCCGAGGCCCGCGGCGACCTCGTCGCCGAGCGTGAGGGCCTCGATCCGGCGGCGCAGAAGCCAGGCGCCGGCGAGACCGGCACCGACGATCGGGGCGACGGTCTCCAGGTGCGGCCAGCCGCGTGCGGCGAGGCTGCCGAGCAGGTAGCGGAAGAGCACCACGACGTTGCCCTGGGTGCCGAGCCCGACGACCGCCACGACCAGGCCCCCGCAGGCGGCCGACATCGCGGCGCCGACCAGCACGACGTGGGCCGGGTCGCGGGTGCGGCCGATGGCGAGCAGGACGAGGGCGCCGGCGAGCAGGGCCCCGCCGAGCGCGAGCCACGGCTGGAGGGCGAGCGGCACGCCGAGGCCGAGCACCACGATCGCGGCGACGACGACGGTCGCGCCCGAGGACACCCCGAGCAGCTCGGGTCCGGCGATCGGGTTGCGCAGGGCGTCCTGGAGCAGCAGCCCGGCGACGCCCAGCCCGGCCCCCGCCACGAGACCGAGCAGCGCCCGCGGCAGGCGCACCTCGACGACCGCGACGCGCAGCGGGTGCTCCGGGTCGGTTACGGCGGCGAGCGCGGCGGCCGGGCCGACGCTCGGCTGCCCGAGGCACAGCGCGGCGAGCAGGCAGCCGGCTGCGAGGGCCGTGGCCGCGACCGTGACGAGCACGGTCCGTGAGTGCGGGCGGGAGCGCACCGAGCAATCGGGAATGATTATCATTTCCAACTCATCGTCCACCACAGGAGAACCCATGCGCAAACCCACCCCCACCCGAGCCGCCGTCCTCGCGCCGGCCGCCCTGCTCGCCGTCAGCCTCCTCGCCGCCTGCGGCGGGACGTCCGAGGCGGACGAGGCCGACAAGCCCGACGCGTCCGCGGAGCCGATCACGCTGACCGACGCGACCGGTGCCGAGCTCACCCTCGACGGTCCCGTCGACCGGATCGCCTGCCTCACGATGATCTGCGTCGACGCGCTGACCGAGGTCGGGCTGACGCCCGTCGCCTACCGCGAGGCGCTCGCCCGCGACGAGCGGTACGCCGGCCCGGACGCCGACATGCGCGAGATCACCGGCGGCTTCGGCGAGGAGAACGTCGAGGACATCGCGCTCGCCACGCCGGACCTGGTGATCGGCCTGGCCGGCGCCCAGGACGGGCTGCGGGCCGCGGTCGAGGCGCACGCCCCGCTGCTCCTCGTCGACCCGCGCTCCTGGCGGGACTCGGTGGCCTTCCTGCGCACGATCGGCGAGCTGACCGGCACCGAGGAGCTCGCCGACGAGAAGGCGCGGGCCTTCACCGACCGCGTCGCGGCGGCGGCGTCGTCGCGGAGCGAGCTGACCACGCTCTCGATGTACGGCGAGCCGGGCAGCCTCGGCGTCGACTCGGTCGAGACGCCGGTCGGCTCGCTGCTGGCCGAGGTGAGCGACTACCCGTGGCCGGCCGGGGACGACCCGTTCGCGAGCGTCGCCGTGGAGCAGATCGCCGAGGTCGACCCGGACGTCATCTTCGCCCAGGCGTTCTCGGCGTCGGCGGACGCCGAACCGCTGAGCGACCGGCTCGCCAGCGACCCGGTCTGGGCCCGGCTGAGCGCGACCCGGCAGGACCGGGTGGTCGAGGTCGAGGCCCCGGTGTGGGCGACCGGGCGCGGGACCCGCTCGCTGGGGCTGGTGCTCGACACGGTCGAGAAGACTCTTCGCAAATAAGATTGAGAATCATTCTCATCTTCGGTACGGTCCGTGGCGCGGCCCCGATCCGCGGGTCGCACCCCCACCGAAGGAGACACCGATGAACGAGTTCTTCACCCCCGTCAGCCACCGCGCCCAGCTCTCGACGCACAGCGCCGGCCACAGCAACGCGCTGGTCGAGAACCCCTTCGACGAGGTCGAGGGCACCGAGGGCGACTGACCCGTCGTCCGCTGTCCCACCGGTCGGTCCCCCCGCGCACCTCGGGTGCGGGGGGACCGACCCCGGAACCGAAGGCCCCATGAACCTCCCCCTCTCCGCCCGCCTGCGTCCCGACGTCGCGCTGTACGCCGTCGAGGGCGGCCACGTGCTGCTGGCCGGCGACGCGCACCACCACGTCCACCTCGACCCGGCCGAGCTCACCGCGCTCGTCGCGGCGCTCGTCGACGGCGGGGAGCCGCACTCCCCGCGCGCCCGGGCTGCGCTCGGCTCGCTCGTGGACGCCGGCCTGGTCGACGTCGTCCCCCCGCACCTGACGGTCGCGGGGGAGGGCCGGCTCGCCGCCGCGCTGCGCGCCGCGCTCACCCGGATGGGCGCCGACCTCGGGCCCGGCGGGGCGCCGGTGCTGGCCGTGGACGACGACGTCCTCCCGGCCGCGCTGCCCGCGACGACCCCCGCCTGCTGGGTGAGCGGGCACCGCGTGGTGCTCTCGCCCCCGGCCGTCCCCGCCGGCCAGGTGGCCGCGCGGCACCGGGCGGCGACCGGGCGCCGCGCCACCGACCGGCGGGTGGTCCGCCGTCCGGACGCGGTCGGGGTCCGCTCGGGCCGGCCGGTGCTGGCCGGGGCGGGGCTCGAGCTGGCCGCGGTCCAGGTGGCTGCCGAGCTGGTCCGGCCCGAGCGGGCGCCCTACGAGGCGGTGGTGGTGGACCTGGTCGCGCTGACCACGTCGCGGCACCCCGTGCTCCCGGTGCCGGCCGCGCCGCGGTGAGGTCGTCGCGCACGCGCGTCGGCGGGCTCGCCACGTTCGGGTGGCTGCCGGACGACGCACCGCGGGCGGTCCTCGTCGTCCGCACGCCGTACGGCGCCGCCGGGCACGCGGCCGAGGCCCGCGGCTGGACGGCGCACGGCATCGGGCTCGTCGTCCAGGACGTCCGCGGGCGCCACGCCTCGCCCGGCGAGTTCGTGCCGTACGCCGAGCACGGCAGCGCCGACGGACCCGACCTGCTGGCCTGGGTGCGGGGCTGGGCGGAGGCGCCCGTGGTCCTGATGGGCACGTCGTACGGTGCCCACGCGGCGCTCGCGACGGCGCTCGCGACGGCGGAGGTCGCCGCGCCCGACGGCGTGGTCGTCGCCGTCCCCGCGCTCGGCCTCGGCGAGACGGCGCGGACCCGCGGCGGCGTCCTCCAGCTCGCCTCGCGGCTCGGCTGGTGGCTGGCCCAGGACGTCCGCCGGCCGTGGGCCGACGTCCTGGCCGCCCGCCGGACCGACGCCGAGCGGGCCGCCGCGGTGGCCCGGATCGACTGCCCGCTGCTCGCCATCGGCGGGACCGACGACTACTTCGCGCACGACACCGTCGACCTGTGGTCGGCCTGGGGCGGTCCGGCCCGGCTGGTCCTGGGGCCGTGGGACCACTGGCTCGCGGGCGCGCGCCGTGCCGCCCGGATCCTGGCCTGGCTCGACGACCTGCGCGCGGGACACCCGGCCACCGGCGTGCTGACCGTCGACCGCGACGGCACGACCCGGGCGGACCCACCCCCGCTGGCGACCGTGCGGCTGCCCGGCGTCGCCGCGGACGACCAGTGGTGCGCCTCGCTCGTCGTCCGCGCCCCCGACGGGACCGCCCGCGAGGTCGCGCACGGTGCCGCCCGCGGCGACCGGATCACCCTCGGCCCGCTCGTCCTCACCGACGCCGAGCGCGCCGCGCTCGCGCTGCGGGTCGGCGCCGACGACTTCCCCCGCTACGCCCGCCCGGCGCACCCGGCGCTGCGTCCGGGCCGGGTCCCCGACCACCACCTGGAGCTCACCGCATGACGACCCTCCCCGTCCTCCCCGTCGACAGCCTCGTCGACCCCCACCTCGGGCTGGTCACCGGACTGCACCCGGTGCCCCGCCTCGACGGCATGCCGCCGGCGTACGTCGGCCTGACTGCCGAGGTCGCCGACGCCCGGGTGCACGGCAACTGGCCGAGCGACCGGGTGTCCCTGGGCACCACCTTCGACGACCTCGACGGCGCCCGGATCGCGGCGATCGGCGAGGCGGTCGAGCGCTACTGCGGCAACTACGTCCCCGACGGCCTGCTCCGGGGCAGCGCCCGCGAGCTCGCCGCGGCGGGCCACCGGCTGCTCGGCCCCGACGACCTGCGGTTCTTCACGGACTGGCAGCACGAGCGGCCCGGCTTCCCGTTCGCGCGCTTCACCGAGGACGTCGAGATCGCCTGGGTCGAGGGACGCGGCGACGACGGCCCGGTGCTCGTCCCCGCGTCGTGGGCCCACCTCAACTGGCGCACCGGGTCGCGGCGCCGCGATCCCTTCCTGCACCCGGTGAACTACGCCGGCATCGCGACCGGGCAGGACGTCGCGGACGCCACCCGCCGCGGCCTGCTCGAGCTGGTCGAGCGCGACGCCCTCTCCCTGTGGTGGCACCTCCGGCTGCCGGCCGCGGGGATCGACCCGGCCGGCGTCCCGGGGCTGCTCGACGACCTGGCCGGCTCCCGCCTGGAGGTGCACCTGCTGGCGCTGCCGTCGTGGTTCGGGGTGCCCGTCGTCGCGGCCGTCGTCCACGACCCGGAGACGGGGATCGTCGCCGGCGGCTTCTCCGCCAAGCTCGACCCGGCCGAGACGGCGCGCAAGGCGGTCCTCGAGGCGATCCACAGCTGGGTCTTCACCCAGGGCCTGCTCGACGAGGACGGCTGGGTGTTCGAGGCGGTGCGGGCCGGGATCCTGTCCGAGGGGCTCTACCTCCCGCACCGGCCCGAGCGCGACTACCTCGCGATCGCCGGGGAGCACTGCGCGGGCGTGCGGGACCTCGGCGCCCAGGCCCAGGTCTGGCTCGACCCCGCCGTGCAGGCCGCGCTGCTGCCCCGGTTCACCGACCCCGGGACGACGGTCGGGCTCGACGCGCTGCCCGTCGGCACCGAGTCCGGGCTGCGCGCGGCCCTGGCGGCCGCGGGCCACGAGGTCGTCGTCTGCGAGCTCACCACGCCGGACATCGCGCTCACCCCGCTGCGCGTGGTCCGGGTCTGCGCCCGCGGGCTGGTCCCCAACGCCCCGGCGGGCTTCCCCTACTACGGGCTGCCGCGGTGGACCGACGTCGCCGGCCGGGCGCCGACGCCGGAGTCGCTGCTCCTGCTGCCCCCGCCGAGCCTGTGACCGAGCCGGTGCCCGAGCGGTCGACCGGGGCGCTGACCGACCCGACGTACCGCCGCTTCCTCGCCGCGCGGACCGTCGCCATGGCGGGCAACGCGCTCACCCTGGTGGCGCTGCCGGTCCTCGTCTACCGGCTCACCGGGAGCGCGACGCTGACCGCGCTGATCGCGGCGGCCGAGACCGCGCCGTACCTCGTCGTGGGACTGCCGGCCGGCGCCCTCGCCGACCGGTGGAACCGCCGCCGGGTGCTCGCGGGCACCGGCGCGTCGAGCGGCCTCGCGCTGCTCACCGTCCCGGTCGCCGACCTGCTGGGCGTGCTGACCTTCGCCCAGCTGCTGGGGGTCGCGCTCGTCATCTCGACGCTGTTCGTGTTCGCCGACGCCGCCTCGTTCGGGCTGGTCCCGCAGCTGGTCGGGCGCGACCGGGTCGCCTCGGCGACGTCCACCCTGGTCACGGTGGGGACGGCGATCGGGCTGGTCGGGCCGCTGGTCGCGGGCCTCCTCGTCACCACCACCTCCCCGGCGCTCGTGCTCGGCATCGACGGGCTCGCCTACCTGGTCGCCGCCGCGGTCGTCGCGCGGCTGCGGTGGCCCGGCAGCGAGAGTGTCCCGGACGCCGTCCCCGGACGCCGGCTCGGCCGCGAGGTCGGCGAGGGCCTGCGCTACCTCTGGGCGATGCCGGTGGTGCGCTGGCTGACCGTCCTCGGGACCGGGGCGAGCCTGGCCGGCGGTGCGACGTCCGGGCTGCTCGTGGTGGTCGGGGTCGAGCAGCTCGGCCTCGCCTCGGACTCCCCAGCGCTGGGCTGGCTGTTCGCGGCGGGCGCGCTCGGCACGTTCGTCGCGAGCCTGGCCCTGCCCCGGGTGCAGCGCCGGCTCGGCGTCGGCCTGATCACGACCGCCGGCTACGCCGTCGCGCTCCTCGCCCTGCTCGCGCTCGCCGCGAGCTCGACCGTCGTGGTCGCGCTGCCGCTGCTCGCCGTCCTCAACTTCGCGATGACGACGCTCATCGTCAACGGGATCGTCACCCGCCAGGTGGTCACCCCCGACCACCTGCAGTCCCGGGTGAACACGACCGCGCGGCTCATCGCCTGGGGCGGCAGCCCGCTCGGCGCCGCGCTCGGGGGCGTCGTCGCCGGCGCCGCGGGGACCCCCTGGGCCCTGCGCGCCGCCGCCCTCGGCCTGCTGGCGAGCCTGGTCGGCGCGCTGCTCGTCGGGGTGCCCCGGTTCGCCCGGCTCGACGTCCTGCGTGCGGAGGCGCTGGGCGGCAATTACTATCCTCGCTAGTAGTCGTCGGTCGTCGCGGTGCGCAAGGAGAGTCACGGGTGGGTTCGGAAGCGCGCCACCGCGCGCCCGCGGGTCGCCGCAAGGCCGTCCGGCCGCGCCGCCGCCGTCCGCACCGGGGGAGCGCCGCGCTCGCCGCCGGCGCGACGCTCGCCGCAGTCGCCGTCGGCAGCCTGTCCCCGGCGCTGCTCGGCGACCACGAGGACGCCCCCTCCGCGGCCGCCGCCCTCGGCGCTCCGCGCCCCGCACCGGCCGACCTCGACGGCCCGGGCACCGGCGCGCGGGAGCGGGAGCGCGAGGTCGACGAGCGGCTCCTCTCCGGCACGCTCAGCCGCAGCGCCCCCCGCGCCACCTCCGGGACGGCGAACCGGGTCCCCGGCTGGCTCGAGGGCTGCCGCCGCACCCCGCAGACCTCGGACAGCCCCAACGGCCAGATCCCCACCGACGACCTCTGCGCGCTGCCCGACGGCTTCCTCCTCCGCGGCGACGCCGCCGCGGCCTGGTCCCGCCTCGCCGCGGCGTACGAGCGCCGGTTCGGCACCGAGCTCTGCATGACCGACGGCTACCGCGACCTCGCCTCCCAGCAGCGCCTGGCCGCCGTCAAGCCCGGCCTCGCCGCCCGCCCCGGCACCAGCAACCACGGCTGGGGCGTGGCCGTCGACCTGTGCGGCGGCATCGAGCGCTTCGGCACCACGCCCCACCTCTGGATGAGCGAGAACGCCGCCGCCTTCGGCTGGGTCAACCCGGGCTGGGCGCGCGAGCACGGGTCGCGGCCGGAGCCGTGGCACTGGGAGTACGTCGGGACGCCCTGAGCGGGCAGGATGCCTCCATGGGCAGACGAGCCGCCGTGGCGCTGGTGACGGGCGCGGTGCTCGTCGTCGGCGGCGTCGGCGCCGGCCTCGCGCTCGACCACGCGGACCGCTCCGCCGGCCCGGACCGGCTCACGCTCACGCCGAAGGAGCCGACCACGGTCCTCGAGCCGTGCATCCCCACCGGCGACCTCGCGACCGTCGACCAGCTCAACGCCTTCGTGACCCGCACCCGCGGCAGCGTCGCGTTCGCGGGCGGGGACGTCGGCGCGAGCGTGCGGCTCCAGGACGGCCGCGGCATGTTCGTCTTCGGCGACACCCTGCGCGGGCCCGACTTCGACGGTCAGCAGTTCGTGCGGAACTCGATGCTGCTCTTCTCACCCGGCTGCGGCCGGGTGGTGCTGCCGCGCGACCGGGGCGCCGTCGTCCCGGACCGGCCGGACGGCGTCGGCTACTGGCCGATGTCGATCGCGAGCGTCCCCCGTGACGGCTACGACCTGGTGGGCGTCAGCGTGCAGCGGGTCCGGTCGACCAAGGGGTCCGGGGTCTTCGACTTCGAGATCCTGGGGCCGGCCGTCGCGCTCTTCCGGGTGCTGCCCGGCCAGGCACCCGACCTCGTCTCGCTGCGCGACGTCGGCCCGGACACCGTCGACCCGAGCCGGCCCATGTGGGGCGCGGCCACCGCCATCGACGACGGCTGGGTCTACGTCTACGGCACCTCGCGCGACCGCGCGGCGGTCAGCACCGGCTTCGACCTGCGGGTCGCCCGGAGCCGGCCGGAGACGGTGGGCGACCCCACCGCCTGGGAGTTCTGGGACGGCCGCGCGTGGACGCCGGACGAGGCCCGGGCCCGGGTGCTGATCCCGCGCCGGGGCGGCGTCTCGCAGACGCTGAGCGTGTTCCACGACGGCGACCGCTGGTACGCCGTCAGCAAGCGCGACGAGGTGCTCGGCCGGGACCTCGTCGTCTGGCAGGCGCCCGGGCCGACCGGCCCCTTCGTCGCCGCGCCCCCGGTCGCCGAGATCCCGTCGGACGCCGTCTCGGGCACGCTGCGCTACCTCCCGCTGGCCCACCCGGACCTGCTGCCCGAGCCGGGCACCGTCGTCGTCAGCTACAGCGAGAACAACACCGACTTCACCGTCGTCCGCGACGACCCGCGGCGGTACCGGCCGCGCTTCCTTCGGGTCCGGCTCCCCCAGTAGCCGCGCAGATCCCTCTTGACCCTGACGCAGCGTCAACCTTCCACGCTGTCGTCATGAACCTCACGACACCCGCCATCGAGGTCGCCGCCCTCCGCAAGGCGTACGGCGACCAGGTCGTCCTCGACGGCCTCGACCTCACCGTGCCGGCGGGCACGGTCTACGCCCTCCTCGGCCCCAACGGGGCCGGCAAGACCACCACGGTCAACATCTGCTCGACGCTGCTGGCGCCCGACGCGGGCACGGTCGCGGTCGCCGGGCACGACGTCCGGACCCGGTCCGACGCGGTCCGCCGCTCGATCGGGCTGACCGGGCAGTTCTCGGCGATCGACGAGCTGCTCACCGGGCGGGAGAACCTGCGGCTGATGGCCGATCTCGCGCACCTGTCCAGGCCGGACGCCCGGGCCCGGGTCGACGAGCAGCTCGCCCGGTTCGGGCTGACCGAGGCCGCCGACCGGCGTGCGGCGACGTACTCCGGGGGGATGAAGCGGCGCCTCGACCTGGCGATGACGCTGGTCAGCCGGCCGCAGGTGATCTTCCTCGACGAGCCCACCACCGGGCTCGACCCGCGCAGCCGCCGGGACCTGTGGCAGATCGTGCGCGAGCTCGTCGCCGACGGCGTCACGATCCTGCTCACCACGCAGTACCTCGAGGAGGCCGACCAGCTCGCGCACACCGTCGGCCTCCTGGACGGCGGCCGGCTGGTCGCCGAGGGGACGCCCGCCGAGCTCAAGGCGCAGTCCGGCGGCGAGACGCTGGACGACGTCTTCCTCGCGCTCACCGGCCACGCGGCGGAGGTCGTCCGATGACCACCCTCGCCTACGCCGTCCGCGACTCCCGCACGATGCTGCGCCGCAACCTCAAGCACATGCTGCGCTACCCGTCCCTGACGATCATGCTCATCGCCCAGCCGGTGCTCTTCCTGCTGCTGTTCGTCTACGTCTTCGGCGGCACCATGGGCGCCGGCCTGCCGGGAGGCGGCGGCCGCGACGCCTACCTCGGGTACGTCGCCCCCGCGATCCTCGTCATCACCGTCTCGTCGGTGGCGCTGAGCATCGCGATCTACGCCGCCAAGGACGCCACCGAGGGGATCATCGACCGGTTCCGGACGATGCCGATCGCGAGGTCCTCGGTGCTCACCGGGCTCGTCGCGGCGGCCGTCGTCCAGACCGCCTTCGCGGTCACCGTGGTGCTCGGGCTCGCGCTGGCGCTGGGCTACCGGCCCGATGCGGGCGTGCCCGGTTGGCTCGGCGCGATCGGCATCCTGACCCTGCTGGCGATCGCGCTGACCTGGCTGTGCGTCGCGCTCGGCCTCGCGGCGGGCAGCGTGGAGACGGCGAGCAACACCCCGATGTTCCTGATGATCATGCCGTTCCTGTCCAGTGCGTTCGTGCCGACCGACTCGATGTCGACCGGCCTGGCCTGGGTGGCCGAGCACCAGCCGTTCACCCCGGTCATCGACACCCTGCGCGCCTTCCTCGACGGTCGCGACCCGGGCTCGGACGCCGTCTGGGCGATCGGGTGGTGCCTGCTCGTCACGGTGCTCTGCTTCGCGTGGTCGCGTCGCCTCTTCTCGAAGGTTCGGGCAGGCTGAGGCCGTGCTGACCATCGGCGAGCTCGCGTCGTACGCCGGGGTGACCGTCCGTGCTGTCCGGCACTACCACGCCAAGGGGCTGCTGCCGGAGCCCGAGCGGGACCACTCCGGCTACCGCCGCTACGACGCCCGCGCGGTGGCCGACCTGATCAAGATCCGCACGCTCGCCGAAGCCGGCGTCCCGCTGGCCCGGGTGGGCGAGCTGCTCGCGGCGGGGGAGGCGGAGTTCGCCGCGGCGGTCGCCGACATCGACCGGCGGCTGCGGGCCGAGATTCGGGCGCGGCAGCGGCACCGGGAGCGCATCGCGCAGCTCGCCGCGGGCGACAACCTGGCGCTGCCGCCCGAGGCGGTCGCCTACCTCGACCGGATGCGGAAGCGGGGCTTCTCCGACCTGCTCATCGCCGGCGAGCGGGACGCCTGGATCCTCGTCGCCGCGCAGGTGCCCGAGCACATGCCGCTGTTCATGGCGCTCAAGGAGGCGCAGCTCGACAACGCGGAGACCGACGAGCTGCTGCGCGACCTCGGCCGGGCGATCGAGTGGGAGCCCGACGACCCGCGGCTCCCGGCGCTGGCCGACCGTCTCGCCCAGAGCCTGGAGGAGGCCGAGGAGGGCGACCAGGCGACCTGGGACGAGGTCGCGATCCCGGACAGTCTGGTGGACCTTCTCGACTCGGTCTTCCTCGATCTGGTGCCGATCGCGCCGCGACTCCTGCGGCTCATGGAGGAGCGCGGCTGGTCCGGCTGGACCCGCCAGCAGCGGATCATCGAGTGACCACGACCTCCCGTCCTGGCCGGTCGGGCGCTAACGTGGGACTCGTGACTCGGGATCTTGCACACGCCACGCGGACCTATCCGGTACGACAGCTCGTCGCCTACCGCCGGCTGATCGTCAACGGCGAGCGGGTCGACCCCGAGCGGGTGGTCGCGGAGTACGCCCGCGCCAACCCGGGCGTCGACCTCGAGGCCCGCTCGACGGTCAGCGACTGGCAGGCCGGCAGCCTGCCGGGCCGCGGCACCCGGGTCAGCGACGCCCGGGTCAACGACACCGCCGAGCGGCTCCAGGGCCTGCCCATCAGGTGACCGCCTCGCCCACCGGCTCGCCGGACGACGTCCGCATCGAGCGGCTCGGCCGCGTCGGCCGGATCGTGCTCGACCGCCCCCGCGCCCTCAACGCGCTCACGCTCGGCATGGTCGAGCGGATCCACGCCGCCCTCGAGGAGTGGCGCCACGACCCCGGCCTGCGTGCGGTCACCGTCGAGAGCGCCTCGGAGCGCGCGTTCTGCGCGGGCGGCGACATCCGCCGGGTCCGCGAGAACACGCTCGCCGGCCGGCACGACGAGAGCCTGCGCTTCTTCACCACCGAGTACGCCGTCAACGCGCTCCTCGGCAGCTACCCGGTCCCCGTCGTGGCGCTCGTCGGCGGTCTCTGCCTCGGCGGCGGCATGGGCCTGAGCGTGCACGGACCGTTCCGCGTGGTCGGGCCGAACGCCTCCTTCGCCATGCCGGAGACCAAGATCGGCTTCTTCCCCGACGTCGGCGCCACCCACTTCCTGCCCCGGCTGCCCGGCGCGGTCGGACGCTACCTCGGCCTCACCGGCGCCCGGGTCGGCGCCGCCGACGCGCTGGCCCTCGGCCTCGCCACCCACGCCTGCTCCGACGCCGACCTGGCCCGCCTCCCGGCGCTCATCGACGCCCACGACGGGCCGCTCGAGACGCTGCTGCGCTCGCTCGCGCCCGCCGACGTGCTCGACCGGCCGGGACCGCTGACCGCCGCCCGGGCCGACATCGACCGGGTGTTCGGCGCCCCCGACCTGGCCGGCGTGCGGGAGCGTCTCGACAGGCTCGACGAACGGGGTGAGCTCGACAGCGAGTGGGCGAAGGAGACCCGCGCCGCCCTCGACGCCGCCTCTCCCGCGAGCCTCGCGCTCACCGAACGGCTCCTCGCCGAGGGCCGCGAGCGCGACCTGGCCGGGTGCCTGGCCGCCGAGCTCGACGCGGCCCGCACGACGATCGCGAGCGACGACTTCGTCGAGGGGGTCCGGGCGGTGCTGGTCGACAAGGACCACGCACCCCGCTGGAACCGCCCCGCCTAGGAGCCCGCCGACGCCCGCTCGGCCAGCCGCACGGCCGCGTGCCGGACGACGTCCACCTCGGCGGCGTCCCGCGCCAGCTCGTGCGGCACGTCCCCACCGAGCAGCCCGGCCGGCTGGGTGAGCCAGGACCACACCTGCCACGGGTCCATCCGGGCGGCCAGCAGCGGCTCCAGGACGGCGCCGAGCTCGGGCCGCAGCTCGCCCGCGTCGGTGAGCTGGAAGGCGGGGACCAGCACCCCGCCGTCGTGCGCGACGACGAGCAGCGCGTGCCGCTCGGCCGCCTTGTGGACGGCGAACCGGGTCGCGTTCTCCGAGGCGCCGCGGACCGCGGCCAGGCTCGCGTAGGTGTGCCACGCGCTGGCCAGCAGCGCGGCGCGGACCTGCGCGCGGCGGCGCAGCTGCACCAGCGCCAGCGGGACGGCGTGGGCCGGGTCGTCGCCGTCCTGGTGCAGGACCCGGTCGAGGTCGGCGAGCTGCTCCGCGGTCAGCGGCTGGCCGGTGCCGGGGTCGCGCCAGCGGACGAGGCCGCCCAGGTCGCGCTCGAAGCTCGGCAGCCCGGCGTTCGCCAGGTGGTCGGCGAGGCCGAGGCCCTCGAGCCAGGTGGCGAGCCGCTCACCGGTCGTCGCGGAGTCGTCGTGCATGCGACCAGCCTCCCACCGGCCCGGACCGGCTCAGCGGTGCCCCCGTCGCGGCGCCAGCCGACCGGTGAGGGCGTGCGCCTCGCGCAGGAGCAGCTCGCCGAGCTCCTGCTGGCGCGGTGGGGCGAGCCGGGCCTCGATGCCGGTCAGGCTCAGCGCCCAGCGCGCCTCGCCGTGCGCGTCGAAGACGGCGGCGCCCAGGCCCCAGCTGCCGGGCACGATGAGCCCGGGGTTCACGGCGTAGCCGGTGGACCGGGTCGCGTCGATGCGGGAGCGCAGGCGGGTGGCGGTGTGCTCGGCGCCGTACTGCTCCTCGAGCCGCGCCTGGGCCAGGTACGACGTCCGCTCCCGCTCGCCCAGGAACGCCAGCAGCACCAGCCCGGCCGAGGCGACGCCGAGCGGGAACCGGATGCCCTCGTGCAGCACGTGCGAGCGGATCGGGAAGCTGCCGTCCTCGCGCAGCAGGCACACGGTCTCGTCACCACGGCGCACCGAGAAGAACGCGCTCTCACCGGTCTCGCGGGCCAGCCGGAGCACGGTCGCGCGGGCGATGGGAGTGATGTCGTGGCGGCTGGTCGCGGCGGCGCCGAGCAGGAAGCACTCGGGGCCCAGGTGCCAGGAGCCGGTGGCCTCGTCGCGCTCGACCAGGCCCTCGTCGCGCAGCGCGCTCAGCAGCCGGTGGCTGGTCGCCCGGGGGAGGTCGGTGGCGGCGGCGAGCGCGGTGGTGCTGACGCCGTCCGGCTCGCGGGCGGCCAGTGCCCGGAGCAGGCTGCCGACCCGGCCGACGACGCTGGGTCCGGTGTCCACAGCGCCCAGGCTAGCGCGACGGCGTCCACTCAGTGGACGCCGCCCACGGCGAGCGGCCGACCTCCGGGAGATCCGGCGCCGGCCGGCGTCCGTTCATTGACCCCGCGCCCCGCGCCCCGTTGACTGGCGGGCATGGACAAGGTGATCGGTTCGGCGGCCGAGGCGGTCGCCGACATCCCGGACGGGTCGACCCTCACGGTCGGCGGCTTCGGGCTCTGCGGCATTCCGTCGGTGCTCATCCAGGCCCTCCTCGACGCGGGCGTCAAGGACCTCGAGGTGGTCTCGAACAACGCCGGCGTCGACGACTGGGGCCTGGGCATGCTGCTCACGGCCGGGCGGCTGCGGCGCGTCGTCGCGTCGTACGTCGGCGAGAACAAGGAGTTCGCGCGCCAGTACCTCTCCGGCGAGCTCGAGGTCGAGCTCACGCCGCAGGGCACGCTCGCCGAGCGGATGCGTGCCGGCGGCTCCGGCATCGCGGCCTTCTACACGCGCACCGGCGTCGGCACCCAGGTCGCCGACGGCGGCCTGCCCTGGAAGTACGACGACCAGGGCAACGTCATCAAGACCTCGCCCCAGAAGCCGGTGATGACGTTCGACACCCGCGACGGCGAGCAGGAGTTCGTCCTCGAGGAGGCGATCGTCGGCGACTTCGGCCTGATCCGCGCCTGGAAGGGCGACCGGCACGGCAACCTCGTCTTCCGCGACTCCGCCCGCAACTTCAACCCGCTGGCCGCGATGGCCGGCCGGGTCACGGTCGCCGAGGTCGAGGAGCTCGTCGAGCCCGGCGACATCGACCCCAACCAGGTGCACCTGCCCGGCGTCTACGTGCACCGCGTCGTCCCGCTCACCCCCGAGCAGGCGGCCGACAAGCGCATCGAGAAGAGGACGGTCCGCTGACATGGCATGGACACGTGAGGAGATGGCGGCCCGCGCCGCCGCCGAGCTGGTCGACGGCGACTACGTCAACCTCGGCATCGGGCTGCCGACGCTGGTGCCCAACTACGTCCCCGACGACGTCGAGCTCGTGCTCCAGAGCGAGAACGGCATCCTCGGCGTCGGCCCCTACCCGGCCGACGAGGACGTCGACGCCGACCTGATCAACGCCGGCAAGGAGACCGTGACGGTCCGCCCCGGCGCCAGCTTCTTCGACTCCGCGCTCAGCTTCGGGATGATCCGCGGCGGCAAGATCGACGCCGCGATCCTCGGCGCCATGCAGGTCTCGGTCCGCGGTGACATCGCCAACTGGATGATCCCCGGCAAGATGGTCAAGGGCATGGGCGGCGCGATGGACCTGGTGCACGGCGCCAAGAAGGTCGTCGTCCTCATGGAGCACGTCGCCCGCGACGGCTCCTACAAGATCGTCGAGGAGTGCGGCCTGCCCTACACGGGCAAGGGCGTCGTCCAGCGGATCATCACCGACCTGTGCGTCCTCGACATCACGCCCGAGGGACTGCGGCTCGTCGAGCTCGCCCCCGGCGTCACCGAGGACGAGGTGCGGGAGAAGACCGAGCCGCCGGTTCTCGTCTGAGCCGGGCCGGACCAGCAGCACCGGTCGCGCCCGGGTGGTCGACGACGATCGCCCGGGCCGACTCGGCGGTGACCCCGCCGTACCAGGCGTCGTCGGGGTGGACCACCACGACGGGCGCCTGGTTGCAGGGGAACAGGCACCCGGTCTGGGTGACCAGCACGTCGTCGTCGCCCAGGCCCTGGCGGCGCAGCTCGTCGTCGACGGCCGCCAGCACGGCGCCCGAGCCGCGCGCCGAGCAGCGCGGTCCCCGGCAGACCAGGACCTGGCGGGCGTGGCCCGGCACCTCCTCCCACGCCGAGGACGTCAGCGCCGCCTCGGTGCCGGTGACCGCGCGCTCGTCGATGACGACCTCGACCTCGGGGTGCGCGCGCCGCCAGTGCCCGGCCACCCGGCGCAGCCACGACCGCGCCGTCGCGGCGCCGAGGGACAGCCCGACCAGCTCGACCCGCGTGGTCCCGGCGGCGTGGAGCCGGTCGAGCTCCTCGGCCAGGCTGGGCGTGCCCAGCTGCAGGTAGGCGAGGGTGGCGCCGGTCGCCCGCGCCACCGCGTCGAGCTCGGGCGCGTGCCGTGCCCCCTCGGCGCCCATCACGACGAGCACCACCGCGGACCCTGGCTCAGCCATGGCTGCGGACCCTCCCGTCGTGCCACACGACGTGCAGCCGGCCGGAGTGCTCGTGCCGCCCGACGGTCGCCTCGACGCCGTAGACGTCGCGGACCAGGTCGGCGGTCAGCACCTCGTCCGGCGGTCCGGACGCGACGACCCGGCCGGCCCGCAGCACGACCAGCCGGTCGCAGAACGCGGCGGCGAGGTCGAGGTCGTGCAGCGCCGCGACCGTCGTCCGGCCGAGGGCGCGGACCGTGGCCAGCAGGTCGAGCTGGTGGGCCAGGTCGAGGTGGTTGGTCGGCTCGTCGAGCATGAGGACGTCGGGCTCCTGGCTGAGCGCGCGGGCGAGCTGGACGCGCTGCCGCTCGCCGCCCGAGAGCGTGCTCCAGTCCTGGTCGGCGAGGTGGTCGACCCCACTGCGCCGCATCGCCTCGGCGACCTGGTCGGCGCCCTCGTCGTGGGCCGCGGGCCAGCGGCCGCGGTGCGGGATCCGGCCCAGCTCGACGACCTGGCGTGCGGTCAGCGGGAGCGACGTCGACGCGTGCTGCTCCAGGACGGCGATCCGCCGGGCCCGGACCCGGGCGGGGAGCCGGTGCACGTCGTCGTCCCCGAGCCGGACGGTGCCCGCGCCTGGCCGGCGCAGCCCCGCCATCACGTGCAGCAGCGTGGTCTTGCCCGACCCGTTGGGGCCGAGCAGGCCGGTGACCGAGCCGGCCGGGCAGTCGAGCGTGATGTCCTCGACGATCGTGCGGTCCCGGACGCCCCAGGTGACGCCGTGCGCGGCGAGCCTCATCGCGCCCTCGACTCGCGCCGCAGCAGGTAGGCGAACAGCGGCGCCCCGAGCACCGCGGTCACCACCCCGATCGGGATCTCCTGGCCGTCGATGAGCGAGCGGGCCAGCGTGTCGGCCCAGATCATGAGCACCGCGCCGGCGAGCGCGCTCAGCGGCAGCAGCCGCCGGTGCAGGGGTCCGCACACCAGCCGGACCACGTGCGGGACGACGAGCCCGACGAAGCCGATCGCCCCGGTGTAGGCGACCAGGCAGGCGGTCAGCAGCGCCGTCCCGACCAGCAGCACCCAGCGGGTGCGCCGGATCGAGACGCCGAGCGAGGCCGCCGAGGAGTCGCCGAACGCGAAGGCGTCGAGGTCCGCGGCGTGCGCGACGATCCCGACGAGCGCCACCAGCGCGACGACGACCAGGACGCCGGCGCCGAGCCAGCGGACCCCGGCCAGCGAGCCCATGGTCCAGGCGAGCACCCGGCGGGCGGCGTCGTGGTCGCCGCTCATCATCACCGCGAACGAGGTGAACGCCGCGCACATCTGACCGACGGCCACGCCGGCCAGCACGGTCCGCGCGGGCGGCAGGTCGCCGGAGCGTCCGGTCGCGAGCGCGAGCACGAGCAGCAGCGCGACGAGCGCGGTGACGAACGCCGCCGCGCCCAGCGCGGCGCTGCCGCCCAGGCTGCCGACGCCGACACCGAGGACGATCACCGCGACCGCGCCGACGGACGCGCCGCCGGAGATGCCGAGCAGGTAGGGGTCGGCCAGGTCGTTGCGGGTCAGTGACTGCAGGACGGCGCCGGCCAGGGCCAGCCCCGCCCCGGTCGCCGCGGCCCCGACCACGCGGGGCATCCGCAGCTGCCAGACGATCCGGTCGTCGATCAGCGTGACGCCGTCGACGGGGACGCCGAGCCGGCGCAGGACGACGTCCACCACGTCGCCGGCCGGCACGTGCACCGAGCCGATGCCCACCGCCACGACCACGGTCGCGACCAGCACGACCGCGAGCGCGGCCCCGGCCGCTAGGCCGGTCCCCGGCCGGTTGCGCACCGGCCGGGCCGCCTGCAGCATCAGCCCTGCTGCGCGAGGTCGGTCAGCTGCTCGCCGACCGAGACGGCGCCGTCGGCCAGCCGGACGCCGGGGGTCGACTCCGAGAACGGGATCACGACGTACTTCTTCGCCTTGACCGCGCGCAGGCCCTTGAGGGCCGGGTCCTTCTCGAGCTGCTTGATCTTGTCGGCGGCCGTGGACCAGCTCGCGTCGGCCAGCACGATCACGTCGGGGTCGGCCTCGACCACGCGCTCCCAGCTCACGTCGGCCCAGCCGCCGTCGAGGTCGGCGAAGATGTTGGTCGCGCCGACCGCGTCGAGGATCAGCTGCGGGCCGCCCTCACCCGCGCCGGCGAACGCCGTCTTGTCACCGGAGTCGAACCAGAACACGTCGAGCCCGGCGCCGGGCTTCGCCGCGGCGAGCCGGTCGAGCTCGCCCTGCTGCTCCTTCTCCAGCGCGTCGGCCCGCTCGGGCACGCCGAAGACGTCGGCGACGATCTCGATCTCGTCCCACACGGACGCGAACGACACGTCGGCGCTGGGCTTGTTCTCGCCGCAGCCGAAGAGCGAGAGGAAGGAGCCGATGCCGAGCTTCGTCAGCTCGTCCTGCGCGCCGCCGGCCTCGGGCCCGAACGCGCTGGCGTACGAGGCGTAGACGAAGTCCGGCTTCGCGGCCAGGAGCGTCTCGTTGTCGGGGTACTCGTCCGAGAGCACCTTCACGGTGCCGTAGTCCTGCGCCCACTTCTCGGGCACCGCGTCGTCGAGGTACGCCGTCCCCGCCATCCGGTCGGACAGGTCGAGCGCGAGCATCACCTCGGTCGCGCCCTGGTTCATGGTGACCGCGCGCTCGGGCGCGGCGGTGAAGGTCGAGGTGAAGCCGCAGCTCGATGCCTCGACGGGGTAGCCGCTGGCGGCGGGGCCCTTGTCCTCGGCCTCCGGGGCGCCGGCACAGGCGCCGAGCACGAGGGGGAGGGCGGCCAGCCCGGCGAGGGCAGGCAGGAAGCGGGTACGACGGGACGACGTCACGGTCACTCTTTTCGGTCCGAGGCTCTTGCGCGAAGCCTGTGGTGCGGGGGTGTCGCGGACCCAGGGGTCCACGGCCAGCAGGTCTTCGGACTCGGGATCGGCCGGACGGAGCGCCTTCCCGGATCACGTCGTGCCGATCCAGTGGCTTGCCCTGATTGCTCAGTGCCCCGCCCGTCACCCTTACCGCTGCGCGTCAGTCCCGGATTCGCACCGGGTTCCCTGCTCACGGGTGTGAGTTGACTGGCGCTGCGGACGCTAGCACGCGCCGCTCGTGCGCTCTTGGTGGGATATCTCACCCGGGCCGCGCGCGACACGCCCACCCCAGATCTAGGTCCCACGGATCCGGGGCACCCCTACATATGGTGGTCGTCATAGCTGGTTCCTCGTCCCACCCAGGGGCGCGGAGGCAAGAGGGAACCCGGTGTGACTCCGGGACTGCCCCGCAGCGGTGAGTGGGAACGACCGCCGTCACCAAGCACTGGGTCGCACGTGCACGACCTGGGAAGCGACGGCCACTAGGACTCCTTTCGAGGAGATGCCCGCGAGTCCGAAGACCTGCCAGCGCACCGCACCCGCCGGGTGCGGTGGTCCGAGGCCTCGTGGGAAGGCCGACGGCTGAGCAGGTGCCGTGCGTCCGCGCGCGGCGCCGCCCCGCTGTCGTCCCCTCGCGAGCCAGACTCCGAGGGGAGAAGCACCGTGACCGTCACCGAGTCACCCACCCGCACCACCATGACCGTGCGTAAGCGCAACGGCGATACCGAGCGGGTCGACGTCACCAAGATCGTGCGGGCCGTCGACCGGGTCGGGGCCGACCTGCCCGACGTCGACCCGATGCGCATCGCCACCCGCACCATCAGCGGCCTGTACGACGGCGCGTCCACCGCCGAGCTGGACCGGCTCTCGATCCAGACCGCCGCCGAGCTGATCGGCGAGGAGCCGGCGTACTCCCGGCTGGCCGCGCGGCTGCTGTCCGGCTACGTCGACAAGGAGGTGCGCAACCAGGGCGTCGCCTCCTTCAGCCAGTCCGTGGCGCTCGGCCACGCCGAGGGGCTGATCGGCGACGCCACCGCCGCCTTCGTCAAGGACAACGCCCGCAAGCTCGACTTCGCCATCGACGTCGACGCGGACCGCCGCTTCGAGTACTTCGGCCTGCGCACCGTCTACGACCGCTACCTGCTGCGCCACCCGACGTCGCGGCTGGTGATCGAGACGCCGCAGTACTTCCTGCTCCGCGTCGCCTGCGGCCTGGCCCGGACGCCGCAGGAGGCGATCGGCTTCTACCGGCTGATGGCGAGCCTGGCGTACCTGCCGAGCAGCCCGACCCTCTTCAACTCCGGCACCCGGCACACCCAGATGTCGTCCTGCTACCTGGTCGACAGCCCGCGCGACGAGCTCGACTCGATCTACGCGCGCTACCTGCAGGTCGCCCAGCTCAGCAAGTTCGCCGGCGGCATCGGCATCGCCTTCTCCCGGATCCGCTCGCGCGGGGCGCTGATCCGCGGCACCAACGGCCAGTCCAACGGGATCGTCCCGTTCCTGCGCACCCTCGACGCGTCGGTCGCCGCGGTCAACCAGGGCGGACGCCGCAAGGGTGCGGCCTGCGTCTACCTGGAGCCGTGGCACCCCGACGTCGAGGAGTTCCTCGAGCTGCGCGACAACACCGGCGAGGACGCGCGGCGCACCCACAACCTCAACCTCGCCCACTGGATCCCCGACGAGTTCATGCGCCGGGTCGAGGCCGACGAGACGTGGTCGCTGGTCGACCCGGACGAGGCGCCCGAGCTGCCCGACCTGTGGGGGACGGCGTTCGACGAGGCCTACCGCCGGATCGAGGCCGAGGGTCGCTACGTGCGCCAGGTCCGGGCGCGCGACCTCTACGCCAAGATGATGCGCACGCTCGCGCAGACCGGCAACGGCTGGATGACCTTCAAGGACGCCGCCAACAGGTTCTGCAACCAGACCACCGACACCCCGGGACCGGGTCAGCCGGTGGTGCACCTGTCGAACCTGTGCACCGAGATCGTCGAGGTGTCCTCCGACGGGGAGACCGCGGTGTGCAACCTCGGCTCGGTGAACCTGGCGCAGCACCTGGTCTCGACAAGCTCGACCAGCGGGGGGTCGGCCAGCGGAGGCGTGGGCGTCGACTGGGACAAGCTGCGCGCGACGGTCCGGACCGCGGTGCCCTTCCTGGACCGGGTGATCGACATCAACTACTACCCGAGCCCCGAGGCGGCGGCGTCCAACCCGCGCTGGCGCCCGGTCGGGCTGGGCCTGATGGGCCTGCAGGACGTCTTCTTCGCGCTCGGCCTGCCGTTCGACTCCGCGGAGGCGAAGGCGTTGTCGACCCGGATCTCGGAGGAGATCCACCTGACCGCGCTCGAGGTCTCGTGCGACCTGGCGGAGGAGCACGGCCCGCACCCGGCGTACGGCGAGACGCGCGCCGCGCGCGGGGACCTGCACCCCGACCTGTGGGGCGCGACGGTGACCCAGCCGGAGCGCTGGGCCGCGCTCAAGGCGCGCGTGGCCGAGTACGGGCTGCGCAACTCGCTCCTCGTCGCGATCGCGCCGACCGCGACCATCGCCTCGATCGCCGGCTGCTACGAGTGCATCGAGCCGCAGGTCTCCAACCTGTTCAAGCGCGAGACCCTGTCGGGGGAGTTCCTGCAGGTGAACTCCGCGCTGGTCCGCGAGCTCAAGGCGCGCGGGCTGTGGACCGCCGAGGTACGCGAGGCGATCAAGCGCGCCGAGGGCTCGGTCCAGGGCATCACGGCCCTGCCCGACGACGTCCGGCTGCTCTACCGGACCGCGTGGGAGCTGCCGCAGAAGGCGCTCATCGAGATGGCCGCCGAGCGGCAGGCCTTCATCGACCAGTCCCAGTCGCTCAACCTGTTCCTGGCCGCGCCGACGATCGGGAAGCTGTCGTCGATGTACGCCTTCGCCTGGAAGAGCGGCCTGAAGACGACGTACTACCTGCGCTCGCGTCCCGCGACGCGCATCCAGCAGGCGACGGTGTCGGTGACGCCGGCCGCCGCCACCGTCCCGTCCGAGGAGGAAGCGCTCGCCTGCTCCCTCGAGAACCCCGAGAGCTGCGAGGCCTGCCAGTGACCACCGACCACGCCCCCACCCGGATGCTGCTCGACCCGGGCATGAACCTCACGCTGCGGCCGATGCGCTACCCGCACTTCTACGAGCGCTACCGCGACGCGATCAAGAACACCTGGACGGTCGAGGAGGTGGACCTCCACTCCGACCTGCAGGACCTCGGCCGGCTCACCGACGCCGAGCGGCACCTCGTCTCGCGGCTGGTCGCGTTCTTCGCGACCGGCGACACGATCGTCGCCAACAACCTGGTGCTCAACCTCTACCAGCACATCAACTCCCCGGAGGGCCGGCTCTACCTGAGCCGCCAGCTCTTCGAGGAGGCGGTGCACGTGCAGTTCTACCTGACCCTGCTCGACACCTACGTGCCCGACGAGGCCGAGCGGCACGAGGCGTTCGCCGCCGTCGACAACATCCCGTCGATCAAGCACAAGGCCGACTACTGCTTCAAGTGGATCGACCGGGTCTTCGAGCTGGACCGGCTCGAGACCCGCGAGCACCGGCGCGCCTTCCTGCTCAACCTGATCTGCTTCGCGGCCGTGATCGAGGGGCTGTTCTTCTACGGCGCGTTCGCCTACGTCTACTTCCTGCGCTCGCGCGGGCTGCTCAACGGGCTGGCGTCCGGGACGAACTGGGTGTTCCGTGACGAGTCGATGCACATGGCATTCGCGTTCGACGTCGTCGACACGGTGCGCGAGGAGGAGCCGGACCTGTTCGACGACGCGATGGCCGCCGAGATCCGGCAGATGCTCGTCGAGGGCGTGGACGCCGAGGCGCAGTTCGCCGAGGACCTGCTCGGCCAGGGCGTGGCCGGGCTCTCGACCGCCGACATGCGCGCCTACCTGGAGCACGTCGCCGACCGCCGGATGCAGCGGCTGGGGCTGGAGCCGATCTACGGCTCGGCCAACCCGCTGGCGTTCATGGAGCTGCAGGACGTCCAGGAGCTCTCGAACTTCTTCGAGCGGCGGGTCTCGGCCTACCAGGTCGGGGTGACCGGCTCGGTGGGGTTCGACGAGGACTTCTGACCGGGCTGCCCCCGCAGCACGACGGCGCCGACGACCAGGGCGACGAGCCCGAGGAAGAGGATCCCCACCCCGGCCAGGGGGATGTCGGCGCCGTCGGCGGGCAGGCTGTGCAGGTACATCTCGGCGCCGGCGACCGCCAGCCCGCCGGCCGCGGTGAGCACGGCGGGCGCCGTCCGGATGCGGCGGCTGAGGTGGCCGACGACGAGGATGCCGGTCAGCGCGAGCGCGACCAGGCCGGTGGCGGCGATCGCGACGCCGTCCCCGCTCCGCGGGAGAGCGAGGACGGCGACGAACAGGGCGACGATCGCGGCGGCGAGCACGCGTGCGGTGGCGATGAGGGCATGGGGGGTGCGCATGCCCCTACCTTCACCCCTGCGGGGCGCGCCGCGTCAGGGTACGGGTACTCAGGAGACCCACTCGACGAGCTGCCAGACCAACCCGTTGTCGTCGCTGAACTGGCAGTAGCGCTCGCCCCACGGCTCGGTCTCGGGTGGGGTGACGACGGTGGCGCCCGCCGCCACGATCCGCTCGAACTCGGCGTCGAGGCCGGTGACGACGAAGGCGAGGAGGGTGCCCTGGCCGGCGTCCCCGGCGATGCGAGCCGGCTTGAAGGTCGCCAGGCCGGTGCGCAGGAAGATGACGTTCATCCCCGCGGTGGGGTGGCCGAGCGAGATGAAGCCGTCGGCCGACATCTCCTCGGTGAACCCGAGGTGGGCGGCGAACCGGGCCGAGGCCGCGGGGTCCGGGACGTTGAGGGAGATCGCGCTGCTGGTGATCTGCATGAGCAGTCCTCTCGTTAAACTATGTACAGCGTACACCGTGCGGCGTACGGAGTGAGAACGCCTACGATGGCGCTCGGGTTCCCGAGAACCGGAGGAGATTCCGATGCCGCGCGAGATCGTCGACCTGCTGTGGCGCGACCACCCTGACGCGCCGCCGTCCGGGCGACGCGGGCCGAAGGCGCGGGTCAGCGCCTCCGAGGTGGTCGACGCGGCGATCGCGCTCGCCGACGCGGACGCGGACGGCCTGGCCGCGGTCTCGGTGCGCACGCTCGCGGCCGAGCTGGGCCTGTCGGCGATGTCGGTCTACACGCACGTCAACAGCCGCGACGACCTGCTGGTGCTGATGGCCGACACGGCGCACGCGCGGATGGCGCTCCCGTCGTACGGGCGGGCGGGGTGGCGGACCCGGGTCCGGCGGGTGGCCGAGGCCAACCACGTGCTGCTCGCCCGGCACCCGTGGCTGCTCGACGTCACCGACCAGCGCACCGCGCTCGGGCCGGGCACGATCGCCAAGTACGACCACGAGCTCGCCGCCTTCGCCCCGCTCGGGCTGGACGACGTCACCTGCGACGCGGCGCTGACGTTCGTGCTCGACCTCGTCCGCTCCGCCGCCCGGGCGACGCGACCCGACCCGCGCGCCGGCGAGCTCGCCGCGCACTGGCCGGAGTGGAGCGCCCGGCTGTCGGCGTACCTGGGGGACGACTTCGCCCTCGCGCAGCGCGTGGGGGCGGCGGCCGGTGCGGCGATGGGCGATGTCGCGGATCCCGCCGCGGCATGGTCGTTCGCCCTCGAGCGGGCGCTCGACGGGCTCGCGGCGCTCAGGCCAGGGAGCTGACTGCCACGCAGACCACCGTCCCGGCGACGATGCTCAGCAGCAGGCTGCGCCGCCACAGGTGGACGACGACGGTCACCACGAGACCGAGCAGGGGGCCGGCGCCGCGGTCGGCGCCGTGCAGGTCGAGCCTCGTGAGGCCGTAGACGGCGAGCACGGTGACCGCGCCCAGCGGCATCCAGCGGCCCAGGTCGGCGAGGAGTGGGGAGTCCTTGACCGCGGCCCTCGCGACGAAGGGGAGCGCGCGCAGGGCGACCGTGACCGCGACCGCGGCGGCGAGCGCGCCGACGACGTACCCGGGCTCAGGCATGCTCCACCGACCGCGGCGCGTACCAGTGCCGGACCACGAGCACGGCGGTGTAGCCGCTCAGCGCGACCAGGAGCATCGAGCCGGGCGCGATCGCCCAGGCGAGCACGGCGGCACCGAGCGCCGTACCGAGGGCGAGGCGGTCGGGGCAGTCGCGGTAGGCGTCCAGGGCGAGGACGACGAACAGCGCGGTGAGCACGAAGTCCACGCCCTGCAGGCCGTGCAGGAAGGCGGACCCGGCCAGGGCGCCGACGGCCGCGCCGCTCACCCACGACAGGTGCATGCCGAGCTGGGTGGCCACGGCCCGGCCCGCGTTGAGCTCGCGCGCACCGCGCGCGGTGAGGATCGCGAACGCCTCGTCGCACAGTGCGAAGACGCTGTACGCCTTGGCCGCGCGACCCTCGACCCGGTGCAGCGGGAAGGAGAGGCCGTAGAACAGGTGCCGGCTGTTGACCAGGAAGGTGGTCAGCGCGACCGTGGCGACGGGTGCGGCGACGGCGACGAGACCGACGAGCACGAACTCCGCGGAGCCGGCGAACACCACCCCCGAGATGATCGGCGCCAGCCACCAGGGCAGGCCGTGCTCGGTGACCAGGACGCCGAAGCCGATGCCCAGCGCGAAGAGTCCGGCCCACACGCCGCCGGCGTCGCGGGCCGCCGTCCGGAGGTGCTGGGTCATGACGTCGACGCTAGGCGAATTGCCGCGCACTTTGATTGCGAAGATTGCTCGCACCTGCACTGATGGCGCAAGATGCTTTCGTGGATTCGCTGGATCGCGCCATCATCGAGCTCCTCGAGCGCGAGGGGCGCCTGAGCAACCAGGAGCTGGCCGACCGGGTCGGCCTCACCCCGGCCCCCTGCCTGCGCCGGGTCCGCCGGCTCGAGGCCGAGGGGATCATCACCGGCTACACCGCCACCGTCGACCACGCGGCGCTGGGCCGCGGCTTCGAGGTGATCATCCACGCCGAGATCGTGGCCAAGGACCGGGTCACCGTGGAGGCCTTCGAGGAGCGCACCGCGGCGATGGACGAGGTCGTCGAGTTCCGCCGGATGTTCGGCCTGCCCGACTACTTCATCCGGGTGCGCACCCGCGACCTGGAGTCCTACGAGCAGTGGCTCAGCACCCGGCTCATGGGCGACCCGGCGATCAGCCGCGTCGACTCGCGACTGACCATGAAGTCGATCAAGAGCCGGCGCTGAGCCCGGCCCGGTGGCTCAGAAGGCCTGCGGGCCGATCCGCTCGACGGCGACGAAGACGGCGAGCGCGAGCAGGACGACGTTCATCACGACGCTCTGCATCTCGCCACGGCGCAGGTGGGTGAGCACCGCGCCCACCATGATCACGGCCAGGCCGATGGCGGCGGCGGGGACCAGCCAGGTGGCGATCTCGAGCACGCCGGGCAGGACCAGCCCGAGCGCCCCGAGGACCTCGGCGCCGCCGATGACCTTGATCATCGCGGGCGAGTAGGCCTCGGCCCAGCCCATCCGGGGGTCTTCGAGGATCTGCCCCTTGGACTTGGCCAGCTTCATCGACCCGGCCATGAGGAAGAGGGCGGCGAGGAGGCCGGTGACGACCCAGACGACGACATTCACGAGGTGCTCCTTGAGATGACTTGAATGTTCATGGGAACCCTAGACCGGATTGGCTTGAACATTCAAGTCACCTAGACTGCGACCATGCCCGACGAGCCGCACTGGCTGACTCCCGACGAGCTGGAGACCTGGCAGATCCTGCACCTCGCGCTGAGCACCCTGCCCGGTGCGCTGGGCAGCCAGCTCCAGGCCGACGCGGAGCTCAGCTTCCTCGAGTACTACGTCCTGGCCGGCCTCTCCGACCAGCCCGAGCACACCATGCGGATGAGCCGGCTGGCCCTGCTCGCCGGCTCCGAGCTCTCCCGCCTCTCCCACCTGATGAGGCGCCTGGAGAAGCGCGGCCTGGTCCGCCGCGAGCCCGATCCCAGCGACGGCCGGTTCACCCACGCGATCCTCACGCCCGCCGGGTACGACGTCCTGGTCGCTGCCGCGCCCGGCCACGTCGCCCAGGTGCGCAAGCTCGTCATCGACGTCCTCGACGACGAGGAGCAGCAGGTGCTGCGCCGGGCCCTGCGCAAGGTCGTCGGCCAGGTCGTCGGCGACTGCTGATCCGGCCCCGTGCCACGATCGTCGGCATGGACATCCGGCTGGATCCCGTGACCGAGGCCGACCTGCCGCACCTCGGCGGCGGGCAGTCGCCCTTCGACGACTTCGGGCCGCGACCGGCGCGATCGGGTCCCCCGCCGGCCGTGCTGCGCGAGCCGGGGGCGCTCGCCGTCCGGGACGGGGCGGGGGTGCTGCTCGGCGACGTCACCTGGATCTGGCAGCAGTGGGGACCGATGCCGGACTCCCGCAACCCGATGATCGGCATCTGGCTGCGCCCGGAGGCCCGGGGCCGCGGCGCCGGCACCGCGGCCCAGGTCGCGCTGGTCGACCTCTTCTTCCGGCACACCGCGGTGCACCGGGTCGAGGCCGCGACCGACGTCGCGAACCACGCCGAGCAGCGCTCGCTCGAGAAGGCCGGCTTCACCCGTGAGGGCACCGCGCGCGGCTCGCAGTGGCGCGACGGTGCCTACCGGGACCTCTACCTCTACAGCGTGCTGCGCCCGGAGTGGTCCGGCGCCTGAGCTCAGCCCTGCTTCCAGCTCGGCTGGTCGGCCCGCTCGCGGACGGTGACGTTGATCCGGTTGAACAGGTTGAGCGTCGCGATCTGCAGGATCAGCGCGGAGACCTGCTTCTCGTCGTAGTGCTTCGTCACCTCGCGCCACAGCTCGTCCGGGACCGGGTCGTGGCGGTCGGCGAGGCGGGTGAGCGCGTCGGTCAGGGCGAGCGCGGCGCGCTCCGCCTCGTCGTAGTACGGCGACTCGCCCCACGTCGCGACGCCGACGATGCGGTCCACGGACTCGCCGGCGCCCTGGAGCGCCTCGAGGTGGCCCTGGACGCAGGCGCTGCAGCCGTTGAGCTGGCTGGCGCGCAGGGCGACCAGCTCGAGCGTGGCGGTCGGGACGCCGCCCTTGGCGACGGCGGTCAGCAGGCTGCCGATGCCCTTGAAGGCGTCGGGGAGGACCTGGGCGGGGTTGGTCATGCGGGGCTGGACGGTGGTCATCGCGTGCTCCTGGGGTGTCGTGGTCGCCATGGGCGTCGTGCTGGCTTGTCGACGTCCCTGACCCGCGGGGGTCCCCGGATGTGACCGGATCGCCCGAAGAATCTCTCGCGGCGGGCGCTGTCACACTGGCGCTCCCGCGCGGGTCAGGGAGGTGACCCCGCGACGAGAGGAACCCCGTGAACGACGACGTCACCCTGGCCGAGGCCTTCGAGCAGCACCGCCGCCACCTGCACACGGTCGCCTACCGGGTGCTCGGCTCGGTGGCCGAGGCCGAGGACGCCGTCCAGGAGGCGTGGCTGCGGCTGCACCGCAGCGACGCCGCCGAGATCGACAACCTGGGCGGCTGGCTGACGACGGTGGTCGGGCGGATCGCGCTCAACACGCTCCGCTCGCGTGCCACCCGGCGCGAGGACTCCCTGGAGGAGCGCGCCGAGCGGCTGCCGGACCCGGTGATCACCCGCGTGGACGACGACCTCCCGCTGTCCGACCGGCTCGACCAGCCGGAGCAGCAGGCGCTGCTCGCCGACTCGGTCGGCCTGGCGCTGCTCGTCGTCCTCGACCAGCTGGGGCCCGCCGAGCGGATCGCGTTCGTCCTCCACGACCTGTTCGGCGTCCCCTTCGAGGAGATCGCGCCGGTCGTCGAGCGCACCCCCGCCGCCACCCGGCAGCTCGCGAGCCGGGCCCGCCGCCGGGTCCGCGGCTCCGCGGCGGCCGACCCGGACGACCCGCGCCGCCAGCGGGAGGTCGTCGATGCCTTCTTCGCCGCCGCCCGGGACGGCGATCTCGCCCGGCTGGTCGGCGTCCTTGCGCCGGACGTCGTCCTGCGCTCGGACTCGGGCGCGCTCTACCGCGGTGCCGAGCGGATCGCGAGCAACGCCCTGATGTTCGCCCACCCGGACCGGGTCACCCACCCGGTCCTCGTCAACGGCCAGGCCGGTGTGGTCATCACGCTGCACGGCGAGCTGTTCAGCGTCATGGCGTTCACCGTGGTGGCGGGGCGGATCGTCGAGATCGAGACGTACACCGAGCCGGAGCAGCTCGAACGGGTGCGCGCTGCGGGTGTGGCGTCGGGCACGTGAGATCGCGGCAACCTCCGGCGCACCTGGAGCGTCTCACGGGTGTGCGTCACTCCACCCCCCGTCGCCGGTACGCCGGCCTGCTCGTCCCCTGGCTGCTCGTCTGCGTCGCGGCGCTCGCCGCGTGCAATGCCGACGCGGCTCGTCCCGCGCCCCGCGACCGGCACGCGGAACCGGAGGTGGAGACGCGCTCGCTGAGCTCGAACGATCCGCGCTTCCACGCGAGCTGGCCGCACGTGCGGGACGCGCAGCGGCTGAGCAAGACGCTCGACCGCTACGTGAAGACGACGGTCGACGAGTTCGCCGCCGAGTACGGCGACACGCACGGTGGCACGGCCGCGCCCGAGCTCAACATCGCCTGGCGCCTGGTCGCGGACGACGACAAGGTGGTCGGCGTCCGGCTCGAGAGCTACCTGTTCGCCGGTGCCAACGGCGAGACCGCCGGCCGCACCTGGTGGTACGACCGCACCTCCGGCCGGCTGCGCGCCAACGCCGGGCTGGTCCGGGGGACCGCTCCGCTCGAGGCCGCCGTGCTCGCGGCCGTCGCGGACCCCGACGTCGACCCGGCGCTCGTGTCGTCGAGCCTGCGGCAGGGGGCGCCGGACGTCGACTTCACCGACGACGGCCGGCTGCGCGTCCGGTTCGCCCAGTACGACGTCGCGCCCGGCAGCAGCGGCGTGGTCGCGGTCGTCCTCGACGACGCGGCGACCGAGGCGCTGCTCTCGCCGTACGGCAAGCGTGCGCGGGCCGCCGCCGTCGGCCAGAAGCCGGTCGGCGAGGACCTGCCGAGCGCCCCGCCGGCCACCGCCACGACGCCGACCCCGCCCACGCCGCCGGGCACTACCGGCACCCCCGGTACCTCCGGTACCTCCGGTGCTCCCGGCAAGGGGCGCCCGCCGGTGAACTGCCGCAAGGTGAAGTGCGTGGCGCTGACCTTCGACGACGGTCCGGTCTCCGACACCAACCGGCTGCTGCGGGTACTGCGCCGCGCGGACGCCCCGGCGACGTTCTTCGTCCTCGGCCAGCAGGTGCAGACCTACCCCGAGACGCTCGCCCGGGTCGCCCGGCAGGGCCACGAGATCGGCATCCACACCTGGGACCACCGGCAGCTCACCACGCTGCGCCCGCGCAAGATCCGCGGCGAGCTGGTCCGCAGCCAGCTCCTGGTCGAGCAGGTCACCGGGCACAAGCCCACCCTGTTCCGGCCGCCGTACGGCGCCAGCGACGCCCGGGTCCTGCGGATCGCGCGCAGCCTGGGGCTCGCCCAGGTGCTGTGGAGCGTCGACACGCTCGACTGGAAGAACCGCGCGGTGCGGCCGATCCTGGCGAAGGTCCGCAGCGGCGCCCGGCCGGGGCGGATCATCCTGATGCACGACATCCACCGCACGTCGGTCGACGCGGTGCCCCGGGTGATCAAGCTGCTGCGGCGCAAGGGCTACCACCTGGTCACGGTGAGCGAGCTGCTCGGCACGCCGCAAGCGGGACGCTCGTACTCCCAGCGCTGAACAGGGTTGACTGAGCCGGTGACCACCACGTCCGGCACCGGCGGGCCGATCGCGCTGTCCGCGCGGGCGCTCGGGCCGGACCTGGCGCGGGGCTGGATGCTGCTGTTCATCGCGCTGGCCAACACGCACTACTTCCTCGGTGCCGGCGCGGAGGTCCGCGGCGGGTTCCCCGTCGCGGGCTCCGCGGTCGACCACGCGGTGACGTGGGCGATCTCGACCTTCGTGGACGGCCGGGCGTTCCCGATGTTCGGCTTCCTCTTCGGGTACGGCGTCGCGCACATCGTCCGCCGCCAGGGGGACCGGCCGCGGCGGGAGGTGCGGCACCTGCTGTGGCGCCGAGCCGCAGTGCTGGTCGGGGTCGGGCTCATCGACGGGCTGTTCTTCTACGTGGGCGACATCCTCGCTATGTACGGCGCGCTGCTGCTCGTGGGCGCCTGGGTCGTGTTCTGGCCCGACCGGTGGCTGCTCGTGACGGCGGCGCTGTTCTTCGTGCTCAACGCGCTGCCTTCGGAGGGCTCGTCGTCGGTGAGCACCGACCGGCCGGATCCGTCGATGCTGCCGCCGGACCTCGCCACGCTGCTCACCGACCGGCCCGTCGGCCTCGCGATCGTGGCGCTGCTGGGTCCGCTCGGGTTCGCGTGCCCGGCGCTGCTCGGGCTGTGGGCCGGACGACGGCGGCTGCTCGAGCGGCCGGCCGAGACCCGGCGGGCGCTGGTCGCGATCGCGGCGGTCGGCGTACCCGTGGCGGTGCTGGGGGCGCAGCCGGTGGCGCTGGTCCTGGCCGGCGTCACCGGAGTGCCGGACGCCGACGTGCTCGACCTGATCGGGCCGCTGCACGACGCCACCGGGGTGCTGGGCGGCCTCGGCTATGCCGCGCTGGTCACGCTCGTGGCCCAGCGGCTCGAGGCGCGGGGCCGGCCGCAGGGCCGGGTGGTCGGTGCGCTCGCGGCGGCGGGGCAGCGCTCGATGACCTGCTACCTGCTGCAGTCGGTGGCGTGGGCGATCTTGTTCACGCCGTTCCTGCTCGACCTCTCGGGCCGGCTCACCGTGGCGACGACGGCGCTGCTGGCGACAGCGGTCTGGGCCGGGTCCGTGCTGCTCGCCGACGGGTTGGCCCGGCGCGGGCGGCGCGGGCCGTTCGAGGTTCTGGTCCGGCGGGTGACCTACCGCTGAGTCGCTGAGTCGCTGAGCCGCCGAGCTGCTGAGCCGGTGGCGCGGCCGGCGATCTGCACAGAACCTGCACACGTCGTCCCCGCATCCCGGCCGCGCGCACTCGTAGCCTCGGAGCATGGAGAGCGCGCGCCGTCGGACGGTCCTCGTCGTCGAGGACGACCCGGTCATCAACCAGGCGCTGGCCGACCGCCTCGACGCCGAGGGGTACGCCGTCCTGCGCGCCTGGGACGGGCCGGGCGCCGTCGCCGCCCATGCCGAGCACGCGCCCGACCTGGTGCTGCTCGACGTGATGCTGCCCGGGTACGACGGTCACGAGGTCTGCCGGCGGATCCAGGCCGAGCGCCCGGTGCCCGTGCTCATGCTCACCGCCCGCGCCGACGAGGCCGACGTGCTCGTCGGGCTGGGGGTGGGGGCGGACGACTACCTGACCAAGCCGTTCCGGATGCGTGAGCTGGTCGCCCGGGTGGCCGCCCTGCTGCGGCGGGTGGACCGGGCCGCCGAGCTCGCGGGGCGACGAGCGCTCGAGCTGGGCGACCTCCGGGTCGACGCCCCCGCGCGGCGGCTGTGGCGCGGGGACGACGAGGTGCGCCTCACGCCCACCGAGTTCGACCTCCTGCTCTGCCTCGCCGCGACCCCGGGCGCCGTGGTGACCCGGGAGAAGCTGCTCGCCGAGGTCTGGGGCTGGGACGGCGCGACCGGCACCCGCACGGTCGACAGCCATGTGAAGGGGCTGCGTGCCAAGGTGGGCGCGGACCTGGTCCGCACCGCGCACGGGGTCGGGTACGCGCTGGAGATCGGCGGCGACCGGCCGTGAGCGCCCAGCCGCTCGTCGGCGTCCGCTCGATCAAGGTCAAGCTCGGCCTCCTCGTCGCCGCCAGTGCCACGCTGGCCGCCGCCGTCGGCGTGATCGGGAGCGCGGGCGGCGTCCCGGCCTGGCTGAGCATCCCGGTCACCGTGGGGCTCGCGCTCGCCCTCACTCAGCTGCTCGCCGTCGGGATGACCTCGCCGCTGCGCGAGATGACCGCGGCGGCGCGGCGGATGGCGACCGGCGACTACGACGTCCGCGTCACCGACACCTCGCGTGACGAGGTCGGGGAGCTGGCCCGCGCGTTCAACACGATGGCCCGCGACCTGGCCGGCGTCGACAAGCAGCGCCGCGACCTCGTCGCCAACGTCAGCCACGAGCTGCGGACCCCGCTCGCCGGGCTGCGCGCCGTCCTCGAGAACGTGGTCGACGGCGTCGGCCCGCGCGACCTCGACGCGCTCGGCACCGCACTGGCCCAGGCCGAGCGGATGAGCGGCCTCGTGGAGGACCTCCTCGACCTCGCCCGGGTGGACGCCGGTCGCGCCCCGCTCGCGGCCCGGCCGGTCCCGCTCGCCGTCCTGCTGGCGGATGCCGTCGGGGAGGCGGAGGCGCTCGGCCGCGGCGTGGAGTACGACGTCCACGTGGTCCCTGCGGACCTCGTGGTCACCGCCGACCCGGCCCGGCTGCACCAGCTCGTCGCCAACCTGCTCGACAACGCGTCCCGGCACAGCCCGGCCGGCGGGTCCGTCGTCGTCACCGCCCGGGCGCAGGGCGAGCGCTACCTGCTCGAGGTCCGCGACACCGGGCCCGGCGTCCCGGCCGAGGACCGGGAGCGGGTGTTCGAGCCCTTCGGCACCCTCGCCGCGTCCGCCGGCACCGGGGGGACCGGTCTCGGCCTCGCCATCGCCCGCTGGGTGACCGACCTGCACGGCGGCTCCATCGGCTTCGTCGACCCCGTCCCCGGGACCACCGGTGCCCGGGTCCGCGTCGACCTCCCCCTTGCTCCCGCACCCCGACCTCTGGAGGTTCCCGTGTCCGCACCCACGCTCCCGCCCACGCCCCCGTCCCCGCCCCCGCCGCCGGCGGCGGGGTCCCGGCCGGCGGCCTCCGTCGCCCCGGTGCCCGTGACCGACGACCTGCTGGGCGCCTTCTGGCCCGAGCGCGGCGTCCCGGCCCGGGTCGGCCTGCTCGCGGGGGCCCTCGGCGCGGGCCTCCTCGGCGGCCTCGTCCTGCCGGAGCGCGCCCTCGGCATCGGCACCTTCCTCGTCCTGCTGGCTGCGGGTGCCGTCGTGCTCGCCGCGAGCCCGCAGCGCCGGGACCCGTTCACGCTGACCTGCGCCGCGCTGTGCGTGCTGCTCGCCGGCACGGCCGTCGTCCGGGACGCGGAGTGGATCGTCGTGCTCTGCCTGCTCACCGGCGCCGGGGTCTGCGTCTGCGGCGTCACGCGCGGGCGGAGCCTCGGCGGCTTCCTGCTCGCCGGCCTGATGTGGCCCGGCGCCGGACTGCGCGGGCTGCCATGGCTGGGCCGGACCCTCGGCGCACTGCCCGGTCTCGGTCACGGCGCGGCGCTGGTCCGAACGGTCGTCTGGTCGGCGCTCGGGCTCGTCGTCTTCGGGGCGCTCTTCGCCTCGGCCGACGCGCTGGTCGCCGAGTGGTTCGGCGCCGTGGTGCCCGACCTCAGCGCCGAGAACGTCGTCCTGCGCGGCTTCGTGACGATCGCGGTCGGCGGGACCGTCCTCGCAGCGGCCTACCTCGCCCTCAACCCACCGCGGATCGAGCGCGAGAGCGCCGGCGCCGGCGTCGGTGGCGGCAGCCGCCCGGTCGCCCGCCGCTACGAGTGGCTGGCCCCCGTGCTGGTCGTGGTCGGCATGTTCGCCGTCTTCCTGGTGGCTCAGGCCACCGTCGTCTTCGGCGGCCACGCCTACCTGCGCCGCACCACCGGCCTCACGTATGCCGAGTACGTCCACCAGGGCTTCGCCCAGCTCACCGTCGCCACCGCGCTGACCCTGCTGGTGATCGCCGTCGCCGCCCGCAAGGCGCCTCGCGAGACGCCGTCCGACCGGCTCTGGTTGCGCGTGGCCCTGGGCGCGCTCTGCGTCGAGACGCTCGTCGTGGTCGCCTCCGCGATGTACCGGATGGACGTCTACCAGGAGGCCTACGGGTTCACCCGGCTCCGGCTGCTGGTCGACGTCTTCGAGGCCTGGCTCGGTCTGCTCGTCCTCGCCGTGATCGCCGCCGGAGTCGTGCTCAGGGCCGGCTGGCTGCCCCGGTTCGCGCTCATCAGCGGGACGGTTGGCCTGCTCGGCCTCGCCGCGGTCAACCCCGACGCGTGGATCGCCCGGCACAACCTCGACCGCTACCACGAGACCGGCCGGGTCGACTGGTCCTACCTCGGCGGCCTCTCGGACGACGCCGTCCCGGTCCTCTCCGACCTGCCGGCCACCGAGCGAGCGTGCGCGCTGTCGGGCTGGACCCGGTCAGACGACGACTGGCTCGAGTGGAACCTCGGCCGGTCCCGGGCCTCCGATGCGCTGGGGGACGTGGCGAAGGTGCCACTGGCCATCGGGACCTGCCCGACCGGCGACTGACCGGGTCCGGGCCGGGCCGAGCCGCCGCAGCGACGCCCCCACTCACGCCACGAGCGGTGACCGCCCCGGTCCAGCCCGGGCGGGTACGACGGTGACCCGCCCCTGCGGTCCGACCCGGGGCGGCCCCGTCCAGGTGGGCCGTCCGGTGGCGGTGTCGATGGTCACCGTCCACGGCGACTCGTGGGTGAGCAGGTGATGGTGCCGGCAGAGCAGAGCCATGTTGTCGAGGCTGGTCCGGCCACCGTCGGCCCAGTGGACGACGTGGTGGGCGTCGCAGGCGAGGGGCAGCCGACGGCACCCCGGGAAGGAGCAGTGCCGGTCACGCAGCACCAGCGCCTGCCACAGCGCCGGAGTGACGAGTCGCTGGGACCGACCGAGGTCGAGCACCCGGCTGGCGGAGCCGAGCACGGCGGGGATGATCTCGGCGTCGCAGGCGAGGCGCCGGACCGCCGCGGCAGAGAGGTGGCGCCCGGAGGCGAGATCGCCGGCGGGCGCATGTCCGGCGGCGACGACCTCGTGACGCAGGAACGCGTGGTCGATGGTCACGACGACCCGGGGCCGAGCGCCGTGATCGTGAGGAAGGAGATCGGCGGCCGACAGCCGGTGGCACGCATCGACCAGGGCGTCCCACAGGCGGACCCCGTGGTCACGCGGGTCGCGACCGTCGTGGTTGCAGCCGGGAGTCGGGCAGGTGCGGCGGGACGGCAGACCCGCGGCGTCGACCAGCGGGTCGTCGGGACGGATGCGGCGTCCACCGCAGGCCTCGGGCTCGGTCGTGACCGGCGCGGACAGCGGGAGCAGGACGGTCAGGACCCGCTCGGCGTCCTCGGTCGTGCAGTAGCCGCGGATCCTCATGCCCCCGAGGTGGTCGGGGGCGAAGGAGAGGAAGCGTGCGTGGTGGGCGCCGCGCTCGTTCTTGGACCGAGCGAGGTCGAGCGTGATCGCGCTGCGCTCCGGGTCGACCTCGCGGACGACGTCGGGGAAGGCCGCCCGCAGGTCGCTCGCGTCATGTCCCTGGGTGCGGACCAGGTCGAGCAGGCGGCCGGCGACGGTCGCGCGCAGCTCAGGGTCGTGGGGCAGCGTGCCGACCTCGGTGGCGACGGTGCGCGCCTGGGCGAGGGAGACCTCGCCGGCGCGGAGCGCGGCGCGCACGTCGGGCAGCTCGCGCAGCTGCTTCGTCGCGCGGACCAGGCCTCCGCCGCTGCCCTTGTGGCCGCCGAGGGTGTGGGTGAGGAAGTCCTTGGTCGTGGCCCAGCCCTGGTCCTGGACGGCGGCCGTCTCCTCGAGCCGCGCGGTCACCTCGAGGAGGGCGGCGTCGAGCAGGGCCTTGGCCCGGGCGATCTCGGCGGCGACCAGCACGGCCTCGTCCGGCGCGAGCTGGTCGTGGTCGAGACCCGCCAGCGCGCTCGCGGCCTCGGCCACGACGGTGGCCTGGTCGAGCGCGGTGGAGGTGGTCATGCGCGCAGCCTATTCGAACATGTGTTCGAACGTCAAGGGATTCCGAGGACTGACCTGTGCGGCACCTGAGGACCGTCCCGCGGCACCTCAGGCGGAGGTGGTGACCCCTCCCCGCTTCCTAGCGTGGACGGCATGACGATCCTCCTGTCCGATCCCCGTGTGTGCGCGGTCCCCGTGGCCGAGAGCGGGGAGCCGCTGGTCCGGCTCCCGCGCGAGCTGTCCCCGGCGGGCGCGCTGGTGCGCGCCGGCCTCGCCGAGCGGCTGATCGCGGCGGACCGGCAGCTGCCGGCCGGCGTCCGGCTGCGGGTGGTGGAGGGCTTCCGGCCCGTCGAGCAGCAGCGCGCGATCATCGCCCGGTACGACGGCGAGCTGCGCGCGCTGCACCCCGGGATCGACGCCGCGGAGCTGGCCCGGCTGAGCAGCCGGTTCGTAGCGCCGGTCGAGGTCGCGCCGCACGTGGCCGGGGCCGCGGTGGACCTGACCCTGGTCGACGTCCTCGGCGACGAGCTCGACCTCGGTACGCCGATCGACGCGACCCCCGAGCAGAGCGACGGCCGCTGCTGGTTCGCCGCGGCCGGGATCGGGCCCGACGCGCGGGCGCACCGGGACCTGCTCGCCGCGGTGCTGGGGGACCAGGGTCTGGTCAACTACCCGACGGAGTGGTGGCACTGGAGCCACGGCGACCGCTACTGGGCGCTGACGACCGGTGCTCCGCACGCGCTCTACGGGCCGCTGTCCGCGGCGGTGGCGGCATGAGCGGCGTCGCCGTGCAGCCCCGGACGAGCGGACCGGCCGTGGTGGCCGGACCGCAGCTGAGCGTCGACCTCACCGCGGTCGCCCGCAACACCGCCCTCCTCGCGGCGCGCACGCACGGCGAGCTGATGGCCGTGGTGAAGGCCGACGGCTTCGGCCACGGCGCCCTCGACGTCGCCCGGACGGCGCTCGCGCACGGCGCCACCCGGCTCGGCGTGACGAGCCTGGCCGAGGCGTGGCCGCTGCGCGAGGCAGGCCTGGTCGCGCCGGTGCTGAGCTGGCTCAACCCGGTGGATGCCGACTTCGCAGCCGCGACGGCGCAGGACGTCGAGGTCGCGGTCCCGAGCGCGGCCCACCTGGGCGCGGTCGTCGCCGCGCCCGGGCGAACCCGGATCCACCTCCACGTCGACGCCGGCATGGCCCGCGACGGCGCCGAGCCCGCGGCCTGGCCCGAGCTGTGCCGGGTCGCGCGGCGGGCCGAGCTGTGCGGCGCGGTCGAGGTGGTCGGCGTGATGGGCCACCTGGGCTGCGCCGACGACCCGGCCGATGCCTGCAACTCCTTGGGCCGCAACCGCTTCGCGTGGGCCGTCGAGGTCGCCCGCGGCGCCGGCCTCCGCCCGCGCCAGCGCCACCTCGCCGCCACCGCGGCGACCCTCACCGACCCGCGGACCCACCACACGATGAGCCGGATCGGTGCCGGCCTGGTCGGCATCGACCCGTCCCGGACGACGTCCCTGGCCCCCGCGATGACGCTCACCGCCCCCCTCGTCCAAATACGACGGGTGCGCGGCGGGACGAGCGTCGGCTACGGCCACGCGCACCGCACCGGCGGGTCGACGTACCTGGGGCTGGTGCCGCTGGGCTACGCCGACGGCCTGCCCCGGGTCGCGTCGGACCGCGCCGAGGTGCTGGTCCGCGGCACCCGGCGTCCCGTCGTCGGCCGGATCTCGATGGACCAGCTCGTCGTCGACCTCGGCAGCTGCGGCGCGGAGGCGGGGGAGCCGGTGACCGTGTTCGGTCCCGGCACGGCCGGCGAGCCGACCGTCGCCGAGTGGGCCGGATGGGCCGGCACCATCGAGCACGAGATCGTCACCGGGCTGGGCGCGCGGGTGGCCCGCCGCACGGTCGCGGTGCCGCACCTGAGGAGCCTGGCATGAGGACCGACCTGAAAACCCGCACCCGGGTCGCCGTCATCGGCGGGGGGCAGAACTGCGAGCACGACGTCTCCCTCGCCTCCGCGGCGTCGGTCGCGGCGGCGCTCGACCCCGAGCACTACGAGGTGGTCCCGCTGACCATCGGCCGCGACGGCACCTGGCACGACCGCGGGCAGCGCCCGATCGGGCTCAGCGGCGCGGCGCAGGTGCTGCGCGGCTGCGACGTCGTCTTCCCCGTCGTGCACGGACCCCGCGGCGAGGACGGCGCCCTGGCCGCGCTGTGCGAGCTGGCCGGACTCCCCTATGTCGGCTCCGGCATCCGCCCCGGCGCGCTCGCCATGGACAAGTGGGCGACCAAGCTCGTCGCCCAGGCCGTCGGCCTCGCCACCGCGCCCGGACGGCTCGTCACCCGCGCCACCGCCGCGCACCTCGCGTGGTCGCACCCCGTCGTGGTCAAGCCCGTCGCCGCCGGCTCGAGCCAGGGCGTCACGCTCGTCGACCGCCCCGCGGCGCTGCGGCCCGCGCTCGACGCGGCGTTCGCGCTCGACGACCGGGTCCTGGTCGAGGACGTCGTCACCGGCCGCGAGATCGACGTCGCCGTGCTGCGCCGTCCCGACGGCAGCCTGCTCGTCCCGCCCGCGCTGGAGATCGTCGTCGACGGCCTCTTCGACTACGACGCCAAGTACGGCGGCCACGCCGACTTCCGGATCCCCGCCGCCGTCGAGGAGGCGGACGCCAAGGCGCTCGAGGACGCCGCCGTCACGGCGTACGAGGCGCTGGGCTGCGCCGGCGTGGCCCGGATCGACTTCTTCCTCACCGACGCAGGCCCCGTCCTCAACGAGGTCAACACGGTGCCGGGGATGACGGAGCACTCGCAGGCGCCGCGGATGTTCGCGGCGGCCGGCCTGCCCTACCCGGACCTTCTCGACGAGCTCGTCCGCGGCGCGCACCGGTGAGGATCGACGGGCTCGACCTGCTCCGCGGGATCGCGGTCGGGCTGGTGATCCTGCGCCACGCGGTGCCCGACATCGCGCCGGGCGCGGGCGTCGTGGGCGTGGTGATGTTCTTCGCGCTGTCGGGCTACCTGATCACCGGGGTGCTGGAGAAGGGCCCGCGGCTGCGGGACTTCTACGCCCGCCGGGCGATCCGGCTGGTGCCGCCGCTGGTGGTGCTGGTCGCCGGCGTGGTGGTCGTAACGCTCCTCCTCGACCCCCTCGGCGACCGCGACGAGCTCGGCTGGACCGTGCTCTGGGCACTGACCTGGACGGGCAACCTCCCGTTCGGCCACGCCAGCGACGCCACCTTCCACCTGTGGACGCTCGCCACCGAGGAGCAGTTCTACCTGCTCTGGCCGGCCACCCTCCTGCTCCTGGGCCGGCGCCGGGCGCTTCTCGTCGCGGGCGCGGCGACCGTGCTGGCCTGCCTCGCCACGACCGCCTGGCTCGCCGAGGACCCCGATCTCGCCTACTCCCTGCCCACCAGCTGGGCGCTCTGCTTCGTCGTCGGCGCCGCCGTCCGGCTGCACGGCGACCGGCTCGCCGTCCCGGCCTGGGCGGCGCCCGCGGCCCTCGCCGTCCTGGCGGTGCTGAGTGTGGTTCCCTTGCGGGGACATGCCCTCACGTACCTGGCAGGAGGTCCGGCCATCGCCGCGCTCACCGGTGTCCTGATCCTCGCCTGGCGGCAGTGGACCACCGTGACCGGGCCGCTGCGCGTCCTGGTCGCGCTGGGCACCGTGTCCTACGCGGCCTACCTCTGGAACTACCCGCTCGCCCAGTGGCTGCCCGCGCTCCCCGCGGCACTGCTGACGCTGGTGGCGGCCGCCCTGTCGTGGCGGTACGTCGAGCAGCCGGTCCAGCGCTGGGCGGACCGGCGGCGGGCGGTGTCCGCGGCGGCGGAGGTCCCGGCATGAACCGCGTGACCCGGTGGCTGCCGGACGCTGCCGGCGGCGCGGCCACGTTCGTGATCGGTATGGCCGAGGTCAACCGCTACACCTACGACAACGCGTGGCTCGCGGTCGCCGTCACCGCGGGCGTCGCCCTGGCGGTGGGCCTGGCCCGCGCCCAGCCGGCCCTCGCGCTGGCCGTGGCGTGGATGACGGCGCTGTTCCAGCTGGTCACCGGCACCCGGCCGATGCTGACCGAGGTGCTGCTCGCCGTGGTCGCCTTCGGGTGTGCCCGCTGGGGGCGGATGCCCACGGTCTGGCTGAGCGGGCTGTCGGTCCCGGTCGCCGCCGTCGTGGCCGTGCTGTGGCTCAGCCCCTACGAGTTCTACCAAGCGCTGCAGATCATCGGCATCGACGGGATCGCGGCCGACGCCTACCGCACCGGCCGCTTCGACTGGCGGGTCATCGGCTCCGTCGTCGGCATCGCGCTGCTCGCCACCCCCTGGCTGCTGGGCCTCGCGCTCCGCTTCGCCGCCCGCTCCGAGGACTCCCGCCGCTCCCAGGTCGCCGCCGAGGCGCAGCGCGACCAGGCCGAGGAGATCGCCCAGCTCCGTGAGGAGCAGGCCCAGCTCGCGCGCGACGTCCACGACGTGGTGGGGCACTCGCTCGCGGTGATCCTCGCCCAGGCCGAGTCGGCGCAGTACCTCGAGGACGCCGACACCCGGGGCCTCAAGATCACCATGGCCAACATCGCCACCTCCGCGCGCTCCTCCCTCGACGACGTCCGCCAGGTGCTGTCGTCGACTGCGAGCAACGGCCGGGGGCAGGCCGCACCGGTCACCCGGAACGCTGACCTCGACAGCCTCATCGAAGGGGTCCGGGCCAGTGGGCACGAGGTGGTCACCACCGAGGTGGGGACGCCGCAGCCGCTGCCGCCCGAGCTGGGGGTGGTCGCCTTCCGGGTGCTGCAGGAGATGCTGACCAACGCCATCAAGCACGGCCGGCGCGACCGGCCGGTGCTGGTCGAGCGGCACTGGGAGGGCGACCTGCGGATCGAGGTGCGGAACGCGATCCCCGAGGAGACGCCCCCTCTCGCCGAGACCCAGCCGATCGCCGTCCCGCCTCCTCCGCCGCCGCCACCGTCCGCGCTGCCGACCGTCGCCGCCCCCACCGCCACCGCAGGCGGTGGCCAGGGCCTCGACGGGATGCGGCGCCGGCTCGAGGCGGTCGGCGGCCACCTCGACGTACGACGCCGGACCGACCCGCCGACGTTCACCGCCACGGCGTGGGTCCCGATGCGCTCCCGCTGACGCCCCGCCCGCCATGATGGGGCGGTGAGCGAACCGATCCGCGTGCTGCTCGTCGACGACCAGGAGCTCTTCCGCGAGGGCGTCCGGGTGATCGTCAACGCCCAGGAGGGGATGACGATCGTCGGTACCGCGGCCGACGGCGTCGAGGCGGTCCGGCTCGTCGACGAGCTGGTGCCCGACGTGGTCCTGATGGACATCCGGATGCCCGAGATGGACGGCGTCGAGGCGACCCGCCAGATCTTCCTCCCCGACCGTGCGGCCCGCCGGGAGCGCCCGGTCCGCGTGGTCGTGCTCACCACCTTCAACCTCGACGACCGCGCTGCCGCCGCGATCCGGTACGGCGCCAGCGGGTTCCTGCTCAAGGGGACCACCCCGGTGATGCTGCGCGACGCGATCCGCACGGTCCACGCGGGCAACGCCGTGCTCGCGCCGGCCGACCTGTCGACGCTGCTCGACAGCCAGTTCCAGGCCGCGGTGACCCCGCCGTCGTCGTACCTCTCGCTGACCGACAAGGAGCGCGAGGTCTTCGCCGCCGTCGCGAAGGGCCTGTCGAACCAGGAGATCGCGGGCCAGGTCTTCCTCAGCGAGTCGACGGTGAAGACCCACGTCGGTGCGATCCTGCGCAAGCTCGGGCTGCGCGACCGCGTCCAAATAGTCGTTTTCGCTCACGAGCACGGGCTGGTAGGAATCTGAGCGTGCCGCACGCCCAGGTCTCCTCCGACGTCTCGATCGCCTACGACACCTTCGGCGACCCCGCCGATCCGCCGGTCCTGCTGGTGATGGGCTTCGGCGCCCAGCTGATCGCCTGGCACGAGGACCTCTGCCGGCTGCTGGCCGCGCGCGGTCGCCACGTCATCCGCTACGACAACCGCGACTGCGGCCTGTCGACACGCTTCGACGACCGGCCCGTCGACCTCGGTGCCTTCATCGCCGCCGTCAGCACGGGCGACCTCGCCGCGGCCCAGGCCATGGCGCCGTACTCGCTGCGGGACATGGCCGCCGACGGCCTCGGCCTGCTCACCGCGCTCGGCATCGAGCGCGCGCACGTCGTCGGTGCGTCGATGGGCGGGATGATCGCGCAGACCATGGCGATCGAGTGGCCCGAGCGGGTGCTCACGCTGACGTCGATGATGTCGTCGACCGGAGAGCCCGAGGTGGGCCAGTCGACACCGGAGGCGCAGGCCGCGCTGTTCGCCCTGCGGCCGGCCGACCGCGAGGGCTACGTCGCCTCCGCCGATCGCGAGCTCGTCTGGGCCTCGCGCCGGTACGGCGACGCGGCGGCGCTCCGTGACCTGGCCGGAGCCGCGTGGGACCGCGCCTACTACCCGGCCGGCGTCCCCCGCCAGCTCGCGGCGATGGTCCTCGCGGGGTCGCGGGCCGACGCGCTCGCCACCCTCGCCGTCCCCACCCTGGTGGTGCACGGGACCGACGACACGCTCATCGACCCGAGCGGGGGACGGCGCACGGCCGCGCTGGTGCCGGGGGCCGAGCTGCTGCTCGTCCCGGACATGGGCCACGACCGGCCGCCGGAGCTGTGGCCGGCGCTGGTCGACGCGATCGCGCGGCACACCGCCCCGCGCCCGGCTGCCTAGGCTGACGCGGTGCCCAGCCGCCACGCCATCGTCACCTTCCACGACCCGCCGGTGCCGCCGGGCGCCTCGCCGTGGGTGCCGGGGTCCGGGCCGAGCCCGGACGTCCGGGTCGTCGAGCCCGACCCCGCCTGGCCCGACCAGTTCGCCGACCTCGCCGCGACCGTCGCCCGCGTGCTCGGCTGGCGAGCACTGGTGATCGAGCACGTCGGCTCGACCGCGGTGCCGGGGCTGCCGGCGAAGCCGGTGATCGACATCGACCTCGTGGTGGCCGACCCTGGCGACGAGAGGTCGTACGTGCCGGCGCTCGAGGACGCCGGCTTCGAGCTGCGGGTGCGTGAGCCGTGGTGGTTCGAGCACCGCCTGCTGCGCCCCCGGGCGGACGCCGGCCTGCCGGCCTGCCACCTCCACGTGTTTGGCCCGGACAGCCCCGAGGTCGTCCGGCACCGGCTGTTCCGCGACTGGCTGCGCGGCAACCCCGACGAGTGCGCCCGCTACGCGGAGGCCAAGCGGGCCGCGGCCGATGCCGCGACTGCCGCCGGCGAGCACGCGATGCAGTACAACGCCCGCAAGGAGCGGGTGGTCCGCGAGATCTACGCCCGGATGTTCGCCGCCACCGGGTTGACCGATGAGTCCGCGGGCGACGACGGGTCGGTAGGGGCATGAGCGACACCGCCAAGGCAGTCACCGGCCCCGCGTCGTACTTCCCCTCGATCGAGAAGAAGTACGGCCGACCCATCGCCGCGTGGCAGGAGGTCCTGCGCAGCCACCCCGGCTACGCGAGCGCCAAGCACGGCGAGCTCGTCGCCTTCCTCAAGACCGAGCACGCGCTGGGGCACGGGCACGCCAACGCTCTCGTCGCGCACACCCTGCGCGAGGACCGCGGCTGACGCTGGCGGGCGCTACGTCGTCCGCACCGTCCCGCGCCAGCGCCCACCCAGCCCGGCGCCGACGAGCAGCGCGCCCACCAGCGGGAACAGGTACGACGGCACGGCGAACCAGAAGAACGTCGAGGGCAGGTCCCGGGACAGCTTGAAGAAGCCCGTCAGGTCGACGAGGTACCAGACGAACGGCAGCCCTCCCCAGACGAGACCGGCGAGGACCGGGCCGAGCCCGGAGAGCCGGGCGCTGGCCGCGACGGCCAGGAGGATCAGGGCGCCGAGGGCCATCACGACGAGGTTGCCCGTGATCGCGGCGTCACCGAAGTTGCGGGCGCGCTCCTGGAGGTACTTGCCCGACCCGTAGTCGAACACCAGGATGCCGACAGGTGTGACGACCAGCCCGATGACGGCGCCCGCGAGGTGGCGCAGCACCATCGAGCTCCGGGCGGGTGACCGGGGGACGGGCGCCGACCCGGGCGTCGGCGCGGGCGTGGGAGCGTACGGCGGCGGCGGGGGGAACGCCTCAGGAGCGGTCATGGACGCGATCCTGCCCGCCTCGCTGCGGGCTCAACCCCCCGCCAGGTCAGGCGTCGTCGTCGGCCAGCAGGAGCCGGCGTCCGGCCCGGACGATGCCCGCGCGCAGCGCGTCGTCGTCGATGTCGGCGCAGCTGGGGTCCTGCGCGGGCCCGAGCAGGCCGGAGAGGAAGAGGGAGACCTGGAGCCGGGTGCCCGGGGTGGGATCCGGGCCGGTGAGGAGCAGGCGCAGCCGGGTGAAGAGCTCGTCGTGGTCGGGGTTGTTGCGGACGTACTCCTCGACGGCGGCGTCCTGGAGGAGCACGGCCCAGCGCTGGCGGTGGGTGACGGCCTGGTCGGCGAGGCCGATGATGGCGGCCTCGGTCGCGGCCCGCGGGTCCTCGTGGGCGCCGGCGGTGCGGACGATGCCCTGGATCGCCTCGAGCGCGGGCGCCAGGACGGCGACGACGACCTCCTCCTTGGTGGGGAAGTGGTGGTAGACGGCGGCCTTGGTGATCCCGGTGGCGTCCGCGATCTGCTGCAGCGAGGTGCCGGAGACGCCGTGCGTGGCGAAGAGCCGGGTCGCGGCGGCGAGGATGCCGCTGCGGCCCGGGCGGATGCGTTCGGCGGTGCTGCTCATGACCGCATCATCGCCCATGGTCGGTCGCCCGCGGATCCTGGGCTTTCCCTGTCATGCGGTCTAGAATAACTAGCCGAACGGCTAGTTAGGCCGCGACCTGCGAAAGGACCCCGTCATGTCCGACACCACCGTGGACCTGCTCGTCATCGGCTCGGGCACCGGGCTCGCCGCTGCCCTCAGCGCGCGCGAGCAGGGGCTCGACGTCCTCGTCGTCGAGAAGACCGAGTACGTCGGAGGCTCGACCGCCCGCTCGGGCGGCGCCTTCTGGATCCCGGCCAACCCGGCGCTCACCGAGGCCGGCTCGCGCGACACGCTCGAGCGCGGCGAGACCTACCTCGAGGCGGTGGTGGGTGACGACGCCCCGAAGGCCCGCTGGCAGGCGTTCCTGCGGCACGGCCCCGAGACCATCCGGATGCTGCGGCGGACGACGTCGCTCCAGCTGATGTGGGCGCGCGGCTACTCCGACTACCACCCGGAGCTGCCGGGCGGCGACGCCGCGGGGCGCAGCATCGAGAGCAAGCCGTTCGACGCGTCGGTGCTGGGCGAGTCCCGGGCGCTGCTGCGGCCGGGCGTCGTCGAGGCACCGGTCCCGATGCCGGTCACCGGTGCGGACTACAAGTGGATGAACCTGGTCGCGCGCAAGCCCGGCAAGGGCCTGCCGCGCGTCCTGCGCCGCGCCGCTCAGGGCATCGGCGGCATGGTGATCGGCCGCGACTACCTGGCCGGCGGGCAGGCGCTCGCGGCCGGGCTGTTCGACGGCGCGCTGCGCGCCGGCATCCCGATCTGGCGCGAGACCACGCTGGTCGAGCTGGTCACCGAGGGCGACCGGGTGGTCGGCGCGGTGCTCGAGCGCGACGGCGGCCGGGTCACCGTGACCGCGCGCCGGGGCGTCGTCCTCGCGGCCGGCGGGTTCGACCACGACATGGACATGCGGCACCGCTACCAGGCCGAGTTCCTCGACAACTGGAGCCTGGGCAACGAGGGCAACACCGGCGACGCGATCAAGCTCGCCGCCGAGGTGGGCGCCGAGCTGACGCTGATGGACCAGACCTGGTGGTTCCCCGCCGTCGCCCCGCTGCCCGGCGGGACGCCGCAGGTGCTGCTGGCCGAGCGCTCGCTGCCCGGCTCGATCATGGTCGACGGCCACGGCCGCCGGTTCATCAACGAGTCGACCGACTACATGACCTTCGGGCAGACCGTGCTCGGCCGCGACCGGGCCGGCGACCCGGTCGGCTCGATGTGGCTGGTCTTCGACCAGTCGTACCGCAACAGCTACGTGCTCGCCGGCTCGCTCTTCCCGCGGATGGCCCTCCCCCAGGAGTGGTACGACGCGGGGATCGCGCACCGCGCCGGCACCGCCGCCGAGCTGGCCCGCGCCGCCGGCCTGCCCGAGGACGCGTTCACCGCGACCCTGCGCCGGTTCAACACGATGGCGGCCGCCGGCATCGACGACGACTTCCACCGGGGCAACAGCGCCTACGACCGCTACTACGGCGACCCGACCGTGACGCCGAACCCGAACCTGCGCCCCCTCGACCGCGGCGACCTGTACGCCGTCAAGGTGGTGCTGAGCGACCTCGGCACCTGCGGCGGCCTCAGCGCCGACGAGCTCGGCCGTCCGCTGCGCGCCGACGGCAGCCCGATCGAGGGGCTCTACGCGATCGGCAACACCGCGGGCAACGTCTTCGGGCGCAGCTACCCGGGGGCCGGCGCGACCATCGGCCAGGGTCTGGTCTTCGGCCACATCGTCGCCACCCACGCGGCCACCGCCTGACGGCCCCCGCCGCTGTAACACGCTGTCCACGGCGCGACACGCCGTGCGACACGCCGAGAGCGCGTCGACAACCGCCGGGAAGCGCGGTGGACAGCGTGTTACAGCGGGACCGTCAGGCCGGCGTGACGACCATGTCCCCGGGCGCCCAGAACGCCCGCATGGACGTGATCTGGCCGTCCGCGTCGAACGTCATCACGTCGATCGGCTCGACGACGTACTGCTGGTCGCCGGCGTCGGTGGTGACCCGGAACGAGAACGCGGCGTGGCCCGCGACGGCGCGGACGGCGAGCAGCTCGGTGCTGACCTTCGCGCCGGCGAGGGCGCCGTAGAACTCTTCGATCGCCGCGCGGCCGCGGACGAGGTCGGCGCCGACGGGGTCCTCGAGCGTGGCGTCGGGGGCGTAGAGCGCGGCGATCGCGGCCGGCGAGCCGCCGGCGACAGCATCGAGGTAGCGCGCCACGGCGGCCTTCACCTCGGCGCTCATCGCGCGTCCTCGGTGCCCATGTGCCGCACGGCGAGGTGGCTGAAGAGCATGCTTGTCCCGATCGGGTTGCCACCGCCCGGGTAGGTGGTGCCGCTCGGCGCCGCCATCGTATTGCCGGCTGCGTAGAGGCCCCCGATCGGCGTGCCGTCCGCGGTCAGCACGCGCGCGGACGTGTCGGTGCGCAGCCCGCCCTTGGTGCCGAGGTCGGAGATGCCGAAGGCGGCCGCGTGGAACGGCCCCTCGTCGATGCTCACCAGCGGCGGCTCGCCGCCGGAGAAGAACCGGTCGTAGGCCTCGCCGCCGCGGCCGAAGTCCGCGTCGTACCCGTCGGCGACGAGCTCGTTGAAGCGCGCGACCGTGGCGACCAGCGCGTCGGCGGGGACGCCGATCAGCGCGGCCAGCTCGGGCAGCGTGTCGGCGGTGTGCCACAGGCCCGCGGCGACGTACTGCTCCTCGTCGACCATCGAGACGTTGGTGGCGCGCACCGGGGGGATCGAGCCCTCCTTGTGGTCGTAGACCATCCAGTACCGCGGGGTGACGCCGCCCTCGGTGAGGTGGTCGATGACGGCGCGGCCGAGCCGGTCGTACGGCGCCGACTCGTTGACGAAGCGCCGGCCGGCGCCGTCGACGAAGATGCCGCCGGTGAACCAGAGCGCGAACGCCGATCGTCCGTCGGGGTGGGTCAGCCCGGGGGACCACCAGGCCTCGCCCATCAGGTCGGTGTCGGCGCCGACCGCGATCGCGGCCTGGTGCGCGGCGCCGACGTTGGTCGGCGGGCCCATCGTGTCGCGCGCGACGCCGGGGACGCCGTACTTCTGGCGGAGCTCGTCATTGGCCTCGAAGCCGCCCGCGGCCAGGAGGACGCCGCGGCGGGCCCGGATCGCGCGGCGGACGCCGTCGGTCTCGACGATCGCGCCGACCACGACGCCGTCCTCGACGACGAGCTCGGCCAGTGCGGTCTCGCGCACGAGCGTGGCGTGGGGGTAGGTCGCGAGCGCGGTCAGGAAGCGGGCGACGAGCGCCCGTCCGCCGATGAACAGGTCGTCGGGCTGCGGCGTGCCGAGCCGGTCGTTGTCGAGCGGCCCGCGGACCACCTCGCGCAGCTCGGGTGCGGAGGGCACCGGCAGCGGCGTCGGGATGATGTGCCGCTGGCCGTCGCGACGGGCCTTGGGGGCGTCGCCGAAGTAGTCCGGCCACGGGTAGGACTCGAAGGAGAAGTGGTCGTCCTCCTCGAGGTAGGCGACCAGGCCGGCGCCGCCGCGGACGTAGGTCTCCTGCAGGTCCGCGGGGGTGCGGTCGCCGACGACCGCTCGGTAGTACTCGAGAGCGTCCTCGATCGTGTCGTCGGTGCCCGCCCGCAGCAGCACCGGGTTCGCGGGGAACCAGGCCCCACCGCCGCCGGAGTAGGCGGTCGTCCCGCCGAACTTGTCCCCGGCCTCGACCAGGCACACGCTGAGCCCCTCGCGGGCCGCGGTGTAGGTCCCGGCCATGCCGCCGGCGCCGGAGCCCGCCACCAGTACGTCGTACTCCTCTGCCCAGTCCATCGTGATCCTCTCGCCGGGTTGACCGACGCCGACCTCCGGCGTCGTGGCGGCGACGCTAGGCAGCGGCCCCGGGTGCCCCGGTGGGTTCTCCCGTCCTGCGGGAGTCTCCGGGCGGGGGCGGGATCAGCGCAGCCAGGATCGTCCGTGCAGGCGGCGCTGGGGGAACAGGACGCCGGCGATCCGGTGGGCCTGGTTGAGCAGCAGGGGTGCGAGCCGGGCGGGCGGCAGCTCGCCGGGCAGGGCCAGCGAGATCGCGGCGACGGCTCCGTGCGGGCCGAGGACGGGTGCGGCGATCGAGGCGATGCCGGTGGTCGGGTCGGCCGGGGCGTGCACGACGCCGCGGCGCTGGCGGGCGGCGGCGAGGTCGCGGTGGAGCAGGGCGAGCCGGGGCGCGGGCAGCCGCGGGCCGAGGACGTCGTCGACGTACTCGGGGGAGCGGCAGGCGAGCAGCGCGCGGCCGCTGACGGTGTCGGAGGCGAGCAGCCGGGCGCCGACCCGCGAGGGGACGGCGCGAGCCGCGGAGCCGCCGATCTTGTCGAGGTAGTGGACCCGGTCGCCCTCGAGCACCGAGAGGTGGGCGACCGCGCCGGTGAGGGCGTGCAGCTCGTTGAGGTACGGCGACGCGGCGACCCGCACCTCCTGGTGCTCGCCGGGCCGGCCGGTGAGCGTGGGCGCGTGCGGCCCGAGCCGGTAGCCGCGGGTGTCGTGCTCGACCCACCCCTCGTCGATGAGCTGGCCGAGGATCCGGAAGGCGGTCGACCGGGGCAGGCCGGTCAGCGCCATCACGTCCTCGAGCATGAGGCGGTCGGGGGACTCGCTGAAGGCGTTGAGGATCCGGGTCACCCGGCCCACGACGCCCAGGGGCGTGCGGCGGTCGTCGGGGTCCAGGGCGGGTGCGCCGGAGCCGGCGGGCGTGGTCGTGGGCAGTGCGGTGACGGTCATGCGGGTGCTCCTCGGGAGTGCGGCCTCCCGTCGAGTGTGAGCACTGACACAGGGCAAATCAAGTGGATCGAACGCACATATTTTTCGGTGAGGTTTCCGCCGTGAATCGGCACTCCCGGTCACCGGGACTGCGGTCACCTCCGAAACTGTGCCTCTGACCTGCGGAAACACAGAATGCGATGGGTCACCAATCTACTTGCCGAACGGCTAGTTTTACTGGACCGTTTGCACATAATGTTCTCTGAACTTACCGGCGAGTCACAGCTCGGAGATGAGCCCGCGGGCCTCGAGAGCCCGCACGTAGCGCTCCACGAGCACCGTCCAGCGGTCCCGGTCGGCCGGGTCGACCGGACCGAGCGCGGCGGCTAGGTCGGCGCGCTGGGCGGCCGCGAGCCGGCGTACCTGGGCGACGCCGCGGCGCGAGCAGCGGACCAGCGTGGTGCGCCGGTCGAAGGTGTCCGCGGCCCGCTCGACCAGGCCGAGCTCCTGCAGCCGGGTGACCCGCTTGCTCGCCTGGGTGTGGTCGACCCAGGTCCGCTCGGCGAGGTCGGAGACGGCCAGCGGTCCGTGCCGCCCGATGACGACGAGCGTCAGGTAGGTCTGCGGGCTCAGGTCGGTGGCGTGGTCGCGCAGCAGCTGCTCGAACCAGCGCGCCTGCGGCAGCCACGCGAACAGCCGGACCGCCGTCTCGCCGAGCGCGAGCCGCGCCTCCGAGCGGTGGCCGCCGTCGGCGGCGACGAGCCGGCGCCACAGCTCGGGTGCCGCGGAGTCGGGTCGGTCGGTCAGCCAGGCACTGAGCCGGTCGTGCACGAGGCGCAGCCAGGCGGCCAGTGCGGCGACCTCGTCGTCGGTCCAGTCGGCGGTCGCGGTCAGCGACGCCCCGGCCCAGCTGGTCAGCGACCGGTTCATCACCGGCTGGGCGCCGGGCGCGACCTGGAGCAGCGTGCGTCGTCCGTCGGCCGGGTCGGGCACCCGGGCGACGTACCCCAGCTCCTCGAGCCGGCGGGCCTGGCGGCTGGTCCGGGACAGGTCGGTGACCAGGGCGGCGGCCACCGTGCTGGTCGGGACCGGCGGGCGGCCGTTGAGGTACTCCAGCAGGCGGAGGTCGGCGGCCGGCAGCGAGACGCCGCCCATCTCCTCGAAGATCCGCGAGTGCTCGCGGCTCTCGGCGATGCGGGCGAAGACGTTGAGCAGCGCCAGCGTCGTGGCCTCGAGCGGGGGCGTCGCCTCGCTCGGCTCGGTCGTCACCACGGGCTCCCTCCGGTCGGCGTCGTCAGGCTCGCGCCCGATTCTCCCGCGCCGCCTCCCGCTGCCGGACAGCGGGAGAGGAGCGAGCCGGTCGGCGACCGGTCGGCCCGCAATTCCCGCCTGGTGGGAGAACGCCCGCGCCGGTCCGGACGGGTTGCGACCGTGGGGCTCCGACTGCCCGAGCAGTCCTGGAGGAGGAGAACCATGGGCAACGATGTCCTGTCCGCGATCGAGGAGCGCGCCGAGCAGATCGCCGCGACCGGTGCGGCCAACGAGAAGCTCGGCCGGCTGGACGACCAGGCGGTCGCCCTGCTGCGCGAGACCGGCGTGATGCGGATGCTGCAGCCGGCCAAGTACGGCGGCCGGCAGTCCACCCCGGCGGAGTTCGCCGAGGCCGTCATGAAGGTGGCCGCCTGCGACGGCGCCACCGGCTGGGTCGCCGGCATCGTGGGCCTGCACCCGTGGGAGATGGCGATGATGGACTCCCGCCTGCAGGAGGAGGTCTGGGGCAGCGACCCCGACGTCTGGATCGCCTCCCCCTACGCGCCGATGGGCATGCTGACCCCGGCCGACGGCGGCTTCCACCTCTCCGGGCGCTGGCAGTTCTCGTCGGGCACCGACCACTGCGACTGGATCTTCCTGGGCGCCACCAAGGCCGACGCCGACGGCAACCCCGACTTCGCGGCGGGCATGTGGCACGTCGTCCTGCCGCGTGCGGACTACACGATCGTCGAGGACTCCTGGGACGTCGTGGGCCTGCGCGGCACCGGCAGCAAGGACGTCGTCGTCGACGGCGCGTTCATCCCCGACTACCGGGTGCTCGCCTACGAGCGGCTCACCGACGGCTCCGCTCCGCGCGACGCCGGGCTCGACGACCCGACGTACCTGATGCCGTTCACGACCGTCTTCCCGAGCGGCATCACCTCCGCCGTCCTCGGCATCTGCGAGGGTGCGCTCGCGCACCACCTCGCCTACCAGACCAACCGGCTGCAGATCAGCGGCACCGCGGTGCGCGAGGACCCCTACGTCCTCTCCGCCATCGGCGCCGCGGCGGCCGAGATCCACGCCTCCAAGATCGCGCTGCTCGACAGCCTGCGCTGGAGCTACGACCGCGCCGCCGCGGGTCACGAGCTGACCTTCGCCGAGCGGTCCAAGAACCGGCAGACCCAGGTCACCGCGTCGTGGCGCGCGGTGCGCGCGATGGACGAGATCGTCGCCCGCTCGGGCGGCAACGGCCTGCGGATGGACCACCCGATGCAGCGCTTCTGGCGCGACGGCCACATGGGCCTGGCGCACGCCATCAACGTCCCCGGACCCGTCCTGCACGCCTCGGCCCTCGGCGAGATGGACATCGTCCCGCCGCCCGGCCCGCTGCACTCGATGATCTGACCCAGGAAGGAACAGACGCATGACCCAGAACGTCCGTCACATCCGCTCGCTCGGCTACATCCGGATGCAGAGCCAGGACATCGCCCGCTGGCGCGAGCTCGCGATCGACACCCTCGGCTTCCAGGAGGTCGCCGGCGCGAACCCCGACGCCCTCTACCTGCGGATGGACGAGCGCCCGGCGCGCCTCGTCGTCGTCCCGGGGGGTCCGGACCGGGTGCTCAGCATCGGCTGGGAGGTCCGCGACCACCTGGCGCTCGCCGCCGTCACCCGTGACCTCGAGGCCGCCGGCATCGCCGTCAAGCCGCTCACCGACGACGAGCTCGCCGACCGCCGGGTCGAGGGCGCCATCGGGTTCACCGACCCGGGCGGCAACCCGACCGAGATCTTCTTCGCCCCCGAGCTCGACCACAGCCCGGTCCGCACCGGCTTCGCGCAGAAGTTCGTCACCGGCGACCAGGGCCTCGGCCACGTCGTCGTCCCGACGACCGCGCCGGAGGAGACCTTCGCCTTCTACACCGAGGTGCTCGGCTTCCTGCCGCGCGGCGCGATGAAGGCCGGCCCGCCGATCGACGGCTACCAGCCGCGCGTCCGCTTCCTCGGCGTCAACCAGCGCCACCACAGCCTCGCGCTCATCGGCGCCCCTCACGGCGAGGCGCCCGGCCTGGTGCACTTCATGGTCGAGGTCGACGACCTCGACGCCGTCGGCCGTGCGCTCGACCAGGTCAACCAGCGCGGCTTCTCGATCTCGTCCACGCTCGGCCGGCACACCAACGACAAGATGGTGTCCTTCTACGTCCGCGCCCCCGGTGGCTGGGACGTCGAGTACGGCACCGACGGCAGCCGGGTCGACGAGACGTCGTACACGGCCGAGGAGATCACCGCCGACTCCTACTGGGGCCACGACTGGTCCGGCGCCGAGCCGCTCGCCGCGTTCGTCCCGCCGTCCGCCTGAACCCCGCCGCCCAGGCCCCGCTCCCCCGGGAGCGGGGCCTGCGCGCGCTTGTAACTCAGTGTTCAGACCACTACCAGGGTGGTCGACACCCCTGGTAGTGGTCTGAACACGTAGTTACATGAACTCAGCGCCAGTGCTCGTTCCAGCCGAAGAGGTCCGGCGGGACGACGGCGCCGTCGCCGTCGACGCCGAACCGGCCGCGGTAGAACACGAGCGGGCGGCCGGTGCGGGGGGTCTCCAGGGCCAGCACCCGGCCGATCACCACGTCGTGGTCGCCCTCGACGTGCACCGAGGCGACCTCGGCGTGCACCCGGCACAGCACGTCCGGCAGGGACGGCGTCCCCCAGGCGGACGTCGTCCAGCCGAGGTCGTCGAACTTGCGGCCGCGGCTGGAGCCGAAGCGGCCGCACAGGTCGGTCTGGTCCTCGGCGAGGACGTTGACGCTGAACCGGCCGGTGGCGCGGATCCGGGGCCAGGTGCGGCCGCCGTGGTCGGCGCAGAAGAGGACGAGCGGCGGGGTCAGCGAGACCGAGGCGAAGGACTGGCAGGCGAAGCCCGCGGGGCCGTCGGCGTCGAGGCCGGCGACCACGGTGACGCCGCTGGCGAAGCTGCTCAGGGCGCGGCGCATCCGCTCGGGGCTGGGCTCGTGCACGGCGAGGGTGGTCTGGGTCATCGGTACTCCTCCACGTCGCTGGTCCGACCGGGTGACGGTAGGCGGGCGGTCCACCCGCGCCGGCCTCTTCTCCCGGAGAACGGAACGAGCCGGGCGCGACCGGGCGGAGCCGACCTAGCGTCGCCGTCCATGAACCAGACCTCGACTCTCGACGCCGGCGCGACCCTCCGCGAGGTCGCCACCGACCGCGGCGTGCTGCGCTACCACGAGGCCGGCGACGGCCCGCCGCTCGTGATGCTGCACGGCTCGGGTCCCGGGGTCACCGGGATGAAGAACTTCGCGGGCAACCTCGCCCGGTTCTCGCAGCACTTCCGCTGCCTGGTGCTGGAGCTGCCCGGCTTCGGGATCAGCGACGCGACCGGCGAGGGCCTGCTCCCCGGCGCGGCCGCGGCGACGATCCGCTTCGTGGACGCGCTCGGGCTCGACCAGGTCGACATCATCGGCAACTCCCTCGGCGGCATCGCCGGCGCGCTCGTCGCGATGGAGCAGCCCGACCGGGTACGTCGTCTGGTCACCGTCGGCGGCCTGGGCCGGAACGTCTTCTCCCCGGCGCCCGGCGAGGGCATCAAGCTGCTCGTCGACTTCACCGACAACCCGACCCGCGACAAGCTGGTCGCCTGGCTGCACTCGATGGTCTACAACCCGGCGATGATCACCGAGGAGATGATCGAGGACCGCTGGAAGCAAGCCACCGACCCCGAGACGCTCGCCAGCGCGCGCACGCTCTACGGCAGCGAGGCCTTCGCCCGCAACGCCGCCGCCGCGGCCGCCGCGGACCACGTGCCGTACTGGGCGATGCTGCACAAGATCAAGGCCAAGACCCTCATCACCTGGGGCCGCGACGACCGGGTCAGCCCGATGGACATGGCGCTCATCCCGATGCGGACCATCCCCGACGTCGAGCTCCACGTGCTGCCCAACTGCGGCCACTGGGCGATGATCGAGGCCAAGCACGCGTGGGAGAGCGTCGTCGAGGCGTTCCTCACCCGACCCGACGGCGCATGAGCACCGCCCCTCTGCGGCTGCGGGTCGTCGCCACCGTCGCCGAGACGGACGACGCCCGCTCGGTGGTGCTCGCGGCCGAGGACGGCGCCCCGGTGGGCTACCGGCCCGGGCAGTTCCTCACCTTCCGGGTGCCGGTCGCCGAGGGGGCGCTCGCCCGCTGCTACTCGCTGAGCAGCTCGCCGCACCACGAGCCGGAGCGGCTCGTGGTGACGGTGAAGCGGATCCCCGGCGGGCGCGGCTCGGCCTGGATGTGCGACGAGCTGGCCGAGGGCGACGTCGTCGATGCGCTCCGCCCGGCCGGCACGTTCACCCCGCGCGACCTCGACCGCGACCTGCTCCTGGTCGCCGCCGGCAGCGGGATCACGCCGGTCCTGTCGATCCTGCGCTCCGCGCTGGCGGCCGGCACCGGGCACGTCACCGTGCTCTACGCCAACCGCGACGAGCGCTCGGTGATCTTCGCCGCCGAGCTCGCCGCGCTGGAGCAGGCGCACCCGGGCCGGCTCGTCGTCCTGCACTGGCTGGAGAGCCTGCACGGCCTGCCGGACGACGAGCGGCTGGCGGCCCGGCTCACGCCGTACGCCGCCCGCGAGGCCTTCGTCTGCGGCCCCGCGCTGTTCATGCGGGCGGTCGAGAAGGCCCTCGCCGCCGCCGGCGCCGACCCGGCGCTCGTCCACGTCGAGGAGTTCGTCTCGCTCACCGGCGACCCGTTCGCGGCGCCCGAGCCGCTGGCGGCCGGCGCCGACGAGGACGAGGGTGCCGCCGAGCTCGAGGTCACCCTCGACGGCGAGACCCGCACCCTGCCGTGGGTGCGCTCGCGCCCGCTGACCGACGTCCTGCTGGCGGCGGGGCTGCCGGCGCCGTACTCGTGCCGGGAGGGGGCGTGCAGCGCCTGCGCCTGCGTGGTCACCGAGGGGGAGGTGGCGATGGAGGTCAACCAGGTCCTCGACGACGCCGACCTCGCCGACGGGCTCGTGCTGGGCTGCCAGGCGCGGCCGGTCAGCGACCGGGTCCGGGTCTCGTACGACGGCTGACCCGCCCGCGACGCGAAGGAGCCCCGCCCGCGCTCGCGGCCGGGGCTCCTTGCTGTCCGTGCGTCAGTCGTCGGCGAGCACCGGGAGGTCACCGCGCTCGACGGCCTTGGCCAGGGCCTGGCGCAGCGAGACGCACCCGGCGAACAGCGTCCCCTCGATGCGCGGCGGCATCGCGGCGCGCCGCTCCAGGCAGCGCTCCACGTCGGCGGCGTGCCACTGGATGCTCGTCTGCTCCCAGCTGCTCTTGCGCGCCTCGACCGCCGCCCCGCACGTGTCGCACGAGACCGGCGACATCGGCGCGGTCTCGAGCCGGACGTCGGGACGGACCGTCACGGGAGCGATCGGCGCGCCCATCAGACCGACTCGTTCTCGGCGGCCCGGGCGATGTTCTCGGCGACCTCCTGCGACCAGGCCTCGGCGGGGCGGGTCATGTCGAGCTCGAACTCGAAGCGCTCGGTCATCTCGGGCAGGACGGCGTCGACGTCGGTGTAGAACTGCTGGTACCAGCGGCGCAGCTGGTAGACCGGGCCGTCCTCCTCGCACAGCAGGGGGTTGTCGATGCGGGCCTTGTTCTGCCAGATCGCGACGTCCTGCTCGAAGCCGGTCTTGATGAAGTCGCCCATGGTCGCGGCCGAGGCGCTCGCGTACTCGTCGGAGACGCCCTGCGGCTTCTTCACGATGATGCCGTACTGCAGGACGAACGAGTCGGTGTCGACCGGGTAGTGGCAGTTGATCAGGATCGACTCGAAGTTGCCCGTGTCGTACTCGTAGACGAGGTCGTCGATCATGAACGACGGCCCGAAGTACGACGCCGTCGACTTCACGGCGAGCAGGGTGGAGCCGTCGTCGCTCGGGACGGCGACGTCGCCGCGGTCGGTGCCGTTCATGACCTGGGTGGCGACGTGACCCTCGAAGATGTTCTTGAAGTACGTCGGCATCGAGTAGTGCACGTAGAAGAAGTGCGCCATGTCGACGACGTTGTCGACGATCTCGCGGCAGTTGGAGCCGTCGATCTTGATGGAGTACCAGTGCCAGTCGGTCCACTCGTCGCTGCTCGCGCCGGGGATCTTGGGGATCGCCTGCTCGGCGATCGGCGGGTTGCCCTGCGGGTCGTTCCAGACGAAGAGCATGCCGTCCTGGTCGAGCGTGGGCCACGCCGACGTCCGCGCGCGCAGCGGCACCCGGCGCGAGTAGGGGATCTGCTTGCAGCGACCGTCGCCGCCCCAGCGCCAGTCGTGGAAGGGGCACGCGATGTTGCCGTCCTTCACCGTGCCCTGGGAGAGGTCGCCGCCCATGTGCCGGCAGAACGCGTCGAGCACGCGGAGCTCGCCGTCGGAGTCCTCCCACACGACGAGCTTGGTGCCGAAGGCCAGCACCTGGTGCGGCTGGCCGTCGCGGAAGTCCTGGGAGAGCCCGAGGCAGTGCCAGCCCCGGGCGTAGCGCTGCGCGATCGGGTCCGCCTCGATCTGGCGGGGGATGTCGGGAGCGGTCGTCATGACGGCTGTCCTTCCTGTGCACGGTTCGGGTGCGGCCGACCGTAGGAAGCGGGGACGGGCCGGTGCCGGCGTTCTCCCGCTCTCCGGCACCGGTGTCGGAGGCCCGTGCCAGGGTGAGCCGCATGAAGGACGTCTGGACCTGGGTCCGTGCCGAGCGGGCCGCACTGGTCGCCGATCTCGCCGCGGTGAGTGCCGAGCAGTGGGAGACGCCGTCGCTGTGCCCCGGGTGGAGCGTCCACGACGTCGTGGCCCACCTGGTCGACAACGCCCGGACGACGCGGCTGGGCATCGTCCGCGCGATGGTGCGGGCGCGCTTCGACTTCGACCGGCAGAACGCCGACGGCGTCCGCCGCGAGCGGTGCGCGACGCCTGCCGAGACGCTCGACCGGCTGCGCGACGTCGTCACCCGGACGACGACCCCGCCGGCGCCGCTCGACAGCCGGCTGGTCGAGGAGGTCGTGCACGGCGAGGACATCCGTCGTCCGCTCGGCATCGCGCACGCCTACGCGCCCACCGCGGTCGAGCGCGCCCTGCGCTACCAGGCCCGCACGTCGGTCGGCATGGGCGGCGCGAAGCAGCGCATCGCCGGTCTGCGCCTCGAGGCGACCGACGCCGACCTCGCGCTGGGCGAGCCGGGCGGCACGCTCGTCCGGGGGCCGGTGGTGGCGCTGCTGCTCGCCGCGTCCGGGCGCACGGCGGCGGCCGCCGACCTGAGCGGCGCGGGCGCCGACGCACTGCGCTGAGCGCGGCCCTCCGGACGCCGACTACGATAACTAGCCGATCGGCTAGTCATCCCGCGACGACGAGGAGCTCCTGATGGACAAGCGCACCCTGGGCACCGGCGGCCCGGAGCTGTCGGTGCTCGGCCTGGGCTGCAACAACTTCGGCATGAAGCTCGACGCCGCCCAGACCCGCGAGGTCGTCGCCGCGGCGCTCGACGCGGGGATCACCCACTTCGACACCGCCGAGATGTACGGCGGGGGCCGCTCCGAGGAGTTCCTCGGCGCCGCGCTCGGCAGCCGCCGCGACGACGTCGTCATCGCGAGCAAGTACCTCCCGCGCCCGCAGGACGAGGTGTACGCGCCGGGCGCGCTGGCCCGCCGCATCCGCGAGGGCGTCGAGGGCAGCCTGCGCCGGCTGGGCACCGACCGGATCGACGTCTACTACCAGCACTACCCCGACACCGAGGCGCCCGACGACGAGGTCGTCACGACCCTCGACGAGCTGGTCCGCGCGGGCAAGGTGCGCCATCTCGCGACGTCCAACGTGAGCGCGGAGCGGATCGCCGGCCAGGCCGCGGCGGCGCGCGAGCGCGGGCTCGCGACCTTCACCGGCGTCCAGATCGAGTGGAACCTGCTCTCCCGCGCCGTCGAGGCCGAGGTGGTGCCGGCCGCCCGGGCCGAGGGGCTGGGCGTGGTGCCCTACTTCCCGCTCGCCTCGGGCCTGCTCACCGGCAAGTACGCCGCCGGGCAGCCCTACCCCGACGGCTCCCGCTTCGCGGTGATCCCCTTCTTCGCCGAGGTCGCGACCGACGACAACTTCGCCGCCGTCGCCCGGCTCGCCGCGCTGGCCGAGAGCCGTGGCCACGACCTGGTCACGCTCGCGTTCGGCTGGCTGCTCGCCCAGGACGGCGTCACCTCGGTGATCGCCGGCGCCAGCACGCCCGGCCAGGTGGTCGCCAACGCCGCCGCCCTCGGGTGGACGCTCACCGCTGACGACCTCGCCGCCGTCGACGCCGCCCTGCGCGGCTGACTCCCGGCCCAGCCACGCGGCGTACAGCTGGGCCGGCGTGCACACGGGGCGCTCCTAGGCCTCGTGGTCGGCGGCAGCGTGCGCGGGCTCCCAGGCGAAGCCGTCGGGGTCGGTGCCGGCCGTCGTCCCGCCGCGCAGGACGAGGCGGTGCGACCCGGTGCCGTCGATCGGCACACCGGCGTCCTTGGCGAGCGCCTTGCGGCTGAGCAGGCCGAGGGTGACCGCGCCCGCGCCGGGTTCGAACTCGACGTACTTGCGGCCGAAGCTCTTCGCCACGCCGAAGCCGCGCTCGGTGTAGTAGCGCTTGGTCGCGAGCACGTCGTCGGCGCCGATGAGCAGCACCACGCTCTCGTAGGCGCGGCTGACCGGGCCGGTGTTCTTCTTCGACGAGCTGACCACCTTCCAGATGGCGCCGTCGGGGGCGCGGAGCACGCCACCGTAGCCCCAGAAGGACTTCGTCACCGGCTTGATCACCTCGGCGCCGGCGGCGATAGCGGACTCCCCGAGCGCGTCGACGTCGGCCGGCTGGGCCAGGGTGAGGGAGACGTGGAAGCCGCGGAAGCCGGAGGTGGGGGTCGCGCCGGCGCGGACGTCGACGGGCAGGCCGGGCCCGAAGGCCTGGTCGTAGAAGGCACGGGCGGCGGCCGGGTCGGCCGCCTCGATGATCAGGGTGTCGATGAAGCTCATGTCCCCGACGCTAGGTCCGGGGACGGCCGCGGTGCTTCTCGATTCCTGACCGTTCCGGCAGGCTGGCCCGGTGCGCACGGGTGAGGTGTCCTTCTGGTGGGCCGACCGGGGCCGGCCGGAGCCGGACGACGTCCTCGACGGCGACGTGACTGCCGACGTCGTGGTGGTGGGGGCGGGCTACACCGGGCTGTGGACGGCGTACTACCTGAGCGGGCTGCGGCCCGACCTCGACATCCGGGTGGTCGAGCAGCGGTTCGCCGGGTACGGCGCGTCCGGCCGCAACGGCGGCTGGCTGTCGGCCTCGGTGACCGGAGGGCTCGACGGCTACGCGCGCACCCACCCGCGGGCCGACGTCGCCCGCTTCCAGCTCGCGATGAACGACGCGGTCGACGAGGTCATCGCCGTCACCGAGCGGCACGCCATCGACGCCGAGGTCCGCAAGGGCGGCACCCTGCTCGTCGCCCGCAACCCGGCCCAGGCCGAGCGGGCGCAGGCGTTCGCGGCCTTCGGTGAGCGCTGGCCCGAGGTCGGCGTCGAGCTGCTCGCGGCGGACGCCGCCGATCGCCGGGTCCGGGTCGCCGGCACGCGCGCGGCCGTCTGGGAGCCGCACTGCGCCCGCATCCACCCGGCCCGGCTGGCCGCCGGCCTGGCTCGCGTGGTGCGCGAGCGGGGCGTGCGGATCCACGAGGGGACGACGGTCCGTGCGATCGCGCCCGGCCGGGTCGACACCGACCGCGGGGTCGTGCGCGCGCGGCACGTCATCCGCGCGACCGAGGGCTTCACCGCGAACCTGGCGGGCGAGCGCCGCACCTGGGTGCCGATGAACTCCTCGATGATCGTCACCGAGCCGCTGCCCGCCGACGCCTGGGCGGCGATCGGGTGGGAGCACTTCGACACGCTCGAGGACCTCGCGCACGTCTACTCCTACGCGCAGCGCACCGCCGACGGCCGGATCGCGATCGGCGGCCGCGGCCACCCCTACCGCTACGGCTCGCAGACCGACAGCGACGGCGACATCGATCCGCGCACGGTCGCCCACCTGCGGGCGATCCTCGTGTCGTGGTTCCCTGCGCTGGCCGACGTACCGGTCGCGCACGGGTGGAGCGGCGTGCTCGGCGTCCCCCGCAACTGGCGCGCCACCGTGGGGTACGACGTCGCGAGCGGTCTCGGCTGGGCCGGCGGCTACGTCGGCACGGGCGTCACGGCGGCCCACCTGGCCGGCCGGACCCTCGCCGACCTCGTGGCCGGCGAGCGCACCGACCGCACCACGCTGCCCTGGGTCGACCAGCGCGCCCGCCGGTGGGAGCCGGAGCCCCTGCGCTGGCTGGGGATCCACGGGCTCTACCGGGCGTACGGGCTCGCCGACCGGATCGAGGCGCGGGGGGCGCGGCGCACGTCGGTGATCGCGCGGGTGGCTGACCGGGTCAGCGGCCGGGTCTCCTAGGCCGAGGCCGGCAGCCGGTACGCCGCCCGGGTGTTGTCGGCGAAGAAGCGCGCGCTCTCGTCGGGGCTCGCGACCGACTGCACCAGCGGCACGATCGCGCGCAGCAGGTCGGCGTGCGCGACGTGGAGCGAGTCGATGGGCATGTTCGAGCCGAACAGCAGCCGGTCCCAGCCCCAGGAGGCGACCGCGCCGTCGAGCCAGGGCCGGACGGTGTCGGTGGTGACGCTCGGCAGCACCATGCCCAGGCCGGAGAACTTGCAGACCCAGTCGGTGCTCCCGGCGACCTCGCGCATCGAGGCGGCCCACGCGGCGACGCCCTCGGGGGTGACGTCGTGGGGCGTGCCGAGGTGCTCCAGGACGACGGACAGCCCGGGCCGCTGCGCCAGCACGTCGACCCAGGCGGGCAGCGAGCCCGGTGAGGCGACCAGGTCGAAGACCAGTCCGCGCTCGTCGAGCCAGTCGAGGAGCACCGGGGTGGCGGGGGAGTCCGGCTCCAGCGCCCCGTAGACGCGGGCCCCGCGGAAGCGCTCGTGCGCCGCCTGCTGGTCGAGGTGCGCCACCAGCTCGGCGGCCGGCAGCTGCGGGTCGACGGTGCCGATGGTGACCGCCGGGACGTTCGCGGCCGACAGCTCGTCCTCGAGCCAGCGCGCCTCGTCGAGGTAGGCGTGCGGTGCGGTCGCCGCCGAGACGTGCACCAGCCCGGCGAGCGTGACGCCCGGGTGGTGCGCGGCGTAGTCGGCGTACCGGTGCCGGTCGAGGAGCCACGGGCTGGCCGCGTGCTCGGCGAAGGCGCGCAGGCCCGGGTACCAGTCGTTGGCCGCGGGGTCCCACAGGTGGGCGTGGGCGTCGACGATCGTGGGGCTGGTGCTCATGGGGGCTCCTCGGGCTGCTTCTCGGGGGGTCAGTGCATCGTCAGGCCGCCGCTGACGCTGAGCGTCTGGCCGGTCACGTAGGCGGCGTCGGGGCTGCTGAGCCAGGCGATCGCCGCGGCGACGTCGTCGGGCTCGGCGAGGCGGCGGCTCGGGATCGCGGCGACGAGCTTGTCCAGCATGGCCTGCTTGTCCGCCATCAGCTCGTCGACCATCCGGCCGTGGACGGGTCCGGGGCACACCACGTTGACGGTGATGCCGTCGCGCGCGTGCTCCCGGGCCAGCGACTTGGCGAGCCCGAGCAGCCCCGCCTTGCTCGCGGCGTACGCCGCCTCGTGGGCGGCGCCCGCCCGGGCGCTGTCCGAGGCGACGTAGACGATCCGCGGGTGCGCGGCGCCCGCGAGCGCCGGCAGCAGCGCCTGGGTCAGCAGCATCGGCCCGTGCAGGTTGACCCGGTGCAGCAGCTCCCAGGTGGCCGGCGTGCTGTCGACGAACCGCCCGACCGCAGCCACCCCCGCGCACGAGACGAGCGCGGCCGGGCTCTGTGCGGCGGTGTGCGCGGCCAGCGCGCGCACGGAGTCGTCGTCGGCCAGGTCGACGTGCACGGCCTCGGCGTGCTCACCCAGCTCGTCGGCCCGCTGCCGGGCGGCCGCCAGGTCGACGTCCGCCAGCAGGACCCGCCAGCCGTCGGCGTGCAGCCGGGCGGCGGTCGCCGCGCCGACGTCACCGGCGGCACCGGTGACCAGGGCCAGGGGGTGCGGTCTCATTCCTCTACCGTAGCGATCGCTACGGTCTCGATCAACGCCGGGACCGGGCTTCCGCCGAGGAGCGGTGCGATCGCTACGCTGCACCCATGAGCGCGCGCCCGGTCTCCGCGCGGCGCCGCCAGATCCTCGACGCGGCCGCCCCGCTGTTCGCCGAGCACGGCGTCGCCGCGACCTCGGTGCGCGACATCGCGAGCGCCGCGGACCTCAAGTCCGGCAGCCTCTACCACCAGTTCGCGGCCAAGGAGGAGATCGCCGGCGAGATCGTGGCGGCCTACGTCGACGAGCTCGCGACGGCGTACGACGTCGAGGTGGCCGCCGCCGCGACCGGGGCCGACCGCGTGGTCGGCCTGATCCGCGCCTCGCTGCGCGTGATGCACCGCCACCCGCACGCGACCCAGATCTACGAGCGCGACGCGGCCCTCCTGCGCGAGGCCGGGACGCCGCCGCGGCTGCGCGAGATCACCAACGGCCTGCAGGAGTCCTGGCTGGCCAGCCTGCGCGACGGGATGGCCGACGGCTCGGTGCGCGCGGGGCTCGACGTGCGGGTCGCCTTCCGGCTGATCCGGGACGGGCTGTGGCTGACCGTGCGCTGGTACGAGCCCTCGGAGGTCTACCCGCTCGAGCGGCTCGAGGAGGAGTGCATCGCGCTCTACCTCGCCGGCATCCGCGCCTGACGCCTCCGCCGCCCCCGCCGCGGATGCAGCGGGGGCGGCGGGAGCAGCGGCCGCTCAGCCGGCGGTGGCCCGGAACCTCCGCAGCCGCAGGCTGTTCGACACCACGAACACCGACGAGAACGCCATCGCGGCGCCCGCCAGCATCGGGTTGAGCAGGCCGGCGGCGGCCAGGGGCAGGGCCGCCACGTTGTAGGCGAAGGCCCAGAACAGGTTGCCCTTGATGGTGGCGAGCGTCCGGCGGGAGAGCCGGATCGCGTCGACCGCGACCTGCAGGTCGCCCCGGACGAGCGTCAGGTCGCTCGCCTCGATCGCCACGTCGGTGCCGGTGCCCATGGCCAGGCCGAGGTCGGCCTGGGCGAGCGCGGCGGCGTCGTTGACGCCGTCCCCGACCATCGCGACGACCTTGCCCTCGCCCTGGAGCCGCTTGACCACGTCGACCTTGTCGGCCGGCAGGACGTCGGCGATGACGTCGTCCTCGGCGATGCCGACCTCGGCCGCGACGGTCCGGGCCACGACGGCGTTGTCGCCGGTGAGCAGGACCGGGCGCAGGCCGAGCTCGCGCAGCTGGGCGATGGCGGTGGCCGAGGTCGGCTTGATGGCGTCGGCGACCACGACGACGCCACGGGCCTGGCCGTCCCAGCCCACCGCGACGGCGGTGCCGCCGGTGCGCTGGGCCTCCTCGAGGGCCTCGGTGAGCGCGGGGGAGAGGTGCTGCGACCACTCCTCGAGCAGCCGGGGCCGGCCCACGAGGACGGCGTGCGACACGTCGCCCTCGACCAGGACGCCCTGGACACCGAGTCCCTCGACGTTGGCGAAGTCCTCGACCGCGGGCAGCGGCCCGGCCTCGCGCGCCGCGTCGGCGATGGCGCGGGCGATGGGGTGCTCGGAGGCGTCCTCGAGCGCGCCGGCGTAGCGCAGCACGTCGTCGGCCGACTCGCCCTCGCCGGCGATCACGTCGCGCAGCGTCATCCGGCCGGTGGTGACCGTGCCGGTCTTGTCGAGGACGACGGTGTCGACCGCGCGGGTCGACTCCAGCACCTCGGGCCCCTTGATCAGGATGCCGAGCTGGGCGCCGCGGCCGGTGCCGACCATGAGGGCGGTCGGCGTGGCCAGGCCCAGCGCGCAGGGGCAGGCGATGATGAGGACGGCGACCGCGGCCGTGAACGCCGCCGCCAGGCCGTTGCCCGTCCCGAGCCAGAAGCCGAGGGTGCCGGTCGCGAGCACGATGACGATCGGCACGAAGATGCCGGAGATCCGGTCGGCCAGGCGCTGGACCTGGGCCTTGCCGTTCTGGGCGTCCTCGACCAGCCGCGCCATCTGGGCGAGCTGGGTGTCGCCGCCGACCCGGGTGGCCCGGACGACGAGCCGGCCGCCCGCGTTGACGGTCGCGCCGACGACGGCGTCGCCCGCGCCGACCTCGACCGGCACGGACTCGCCGGTGAGCATCGAGGCGTCGACCGCCGAGGTGCCGCGCTCGACCACGCCGTCGGTCGCGATCTTCTCGCCCGGCCGGACGACGAACAGGTCGTCGACCTCCAGGTCCGCCACCGGGATCCTGGTCTCGGTGACGCCGTCGGGCCCGAGCACCGCGACCTCCTTGGCGCCCAGCTCGAGCAGCGCCTTGAGCGCCGCCCCCGCCCGCCGCTTCGAGCGCTGCTCGAAGTAGCGCCCGGCCAGGATGAACGTCGTGACGCCCGCCGCGGCCTCGAGGTAGATGTTGCCGCTGCCGTCGCTGCGCTCGATGGTGAGCTCGAACGGGTGCTTCATCCCGGTGGTGCCGGCGGTGCCCCAGAACAGCGCGTAGAGCGACCAGCCCAGCGCGGCGAGCGTGCCGAGCGAGATCAGCGTGTCCATGGTCGAGGTGCCGTGGCGCAGGTTGGTCCAGGCCGCCTTGTGGAACGGCCAGGCCCCCCACACGACGACCGGCGCGGCCAGCGTCAGCGAGAGCCACTGCCAGTTGTCGAACTGGAGCGCCGGCACCATCGCCATCGCGATCACCGGCACCGAGAGCACTGCCGAGATCAGCAGGCGGTTGCGCAGCGGCGCGATCGGGTCGGCGTCGTCGCCGCCCGCGCCCTCGGCACCGCCCTCGGAGGCCGGCGGCTTCGGCAGCGCGGCACCGTAGCCGGCCGCCTCGACCGCCGCGACCAGCGCGTCGGCGGTGACGCCCTCGGCGTAGGAGACCTTCGCCTTCTCGGTCGCGTAGTTGACCGTCGCGGTGACGCCGTCGAGCTTGTTGAGCTTGCGCTCGATCCGGTTGGCGCACGAGGCGCAGGTCATCCCGGTGAGGGCGAGCTCGACCTGCTGCTGGGTGGGGTCAGTGTGCGTGTCCACTGCTCTCTCCGTGCTCCTGGGGCTGGCTCGTGCTCGTGCCGCCGGCGGTGACGGTGAAGGCCGCGGTGCGGACGACGCCGTCGTGCTGGAAGTCGAGGTAGAGGTGGTAGGTCCCGGCGCTCGGGACCGGGGTGTGGAAGACCACGTCGGGGCCGGGCTCCGTCGTGCCGTCGCCGGGCTCGCCGTCCGGGTGGACGTGGAGGTAGGCGAGGTCGCCGCTGCGCAGCGCGACCAGGTGGCCGTAGGCGCCGAGGTACGGCTGCAGGTCGGTGACCGGCGCGCCGTCCTTGGCGACGCTCAGCGTGAGCTTCGCGTCCGCGCCGGCGGACAGGTCGCCGTCGAGGGTCACCTGGTAGCCGTCGACCGTGGCGGTGCGGTTGTCCCCGGCCGGCGCGACGGGTGCGTAGTCGCCGGCGACGCTGAGGTCGCCGCCGAGGGTAAGCGCGTCGGCCCCGGTGGCCTTGAAGTCGGCGAACACCCGCCAGCTGCCGGGGGTCAGGTCGAGGTCGGTGCTCCAGACGCCGTCGGCGAGCGTCGGGTGCACGTGCTGGAAGCCGCTGAAGTCACGCCGGACGGCGATCAGGTGCAGCTGCTTCTCGTGCTGCTCGTCGTACGACGTCACGGGGGCGCCGTCGGGACCGGTGATGGTGAACCGCACCGGGACGTCGCGCCCGGCGGGCGCGCGGTCGTCGGCGAGGGTGAGGGTGTAGCCGTTCTGCGACGTCATGAGTCCTCCTGGGATCTCTTCTGCCGTCCCGGTGGCCTGCTGCTCCGAGGGACCCGCGGTCGTGTCGGCGGCGTGGGTGTCGTGGCCCGCCGGCTCCGCGTCGACCGGGCCGATGGCCCGGCCGGCGAGGAGGGCGATGCCGAACACGGCCGCGGCGATCGCGGCGAAGCCGGCGAGTCGGGTCGGGGTGCTCATGCGAGCTGGTAGCCGGCCTCCTCGACGGCGGCCTTCACGGCGGACTCGTCGAGGGGGGCCGCGCTGACGATGGTGACCGCACCGGTGGGCAGGTCGACGGCGACGTTCTCGACGCCGGCGATCTCCTGCACCTCCTCGGTGACGGACGAGACGCAGTGGCCGCAGGTCATGCCGGTGACGGTGAAGGTCTGGGTGGTGCTCATCGGAGAGGTCCTCTCGGTAGGGGTGGGTGGGGCGATCGGTGGGTCAGGTCAGGAGCGGACCAGGCGGGCGATGGCGTCGGAGGCCTCCTTGAGCTTGATGTCGGCCTCCTCACCGCCTTCCTTGGCGGCGTTGACCACGCAGTGGGCCATGTGCTCGTCGAGCAGACCCAGCGCGACGGACTGGAGTGCCTTCGTCATGGCGGAGACCTGCGTGAGGATGTCGATGCAGTACTTCTCCTCCTCGACCATCCGCTGCAGACCGCGCGCCTGGCCCTCGATGCGGCGCAGCCGCTTGAGGTAGTCGTCCTTGGTCCGGTTCGCGATGTAGCTGTGCTGGTTCTCCGTGCCGGCGTCGCTGTGTGCCATGCCTGTGCCCTTCGTTGCTGGGGTGGTTCGACCTCTCACGTCGAGGATACCCCCCTGCGGTATTCCGTGCTAACGTCCCGATCTTGAAAGGAACCATACCCCCCTAGGGTATGAAGTCAAGTCATCGAGAAGGAGAACTCGGATGTCAGTCATCACCGCGCCGGCGACGGACCGTCGCTGGCTCGGGCTCGCGGTCATCGCCGCGGCCCAGTTCATGGTCATCATGGACACCTCGATCATCGGCGTCGCGCTGCCGGAGATGCAGCGCGATCTCGGCTTCACGCCCGAGAACCTGTCGTGGGTGTTCAACGCGTACGTCGTCGCCTTCGGCGGTCTGCTGCTGCTCGGCGGCAAGATCTCCGACGTCCTCGGGGCCCGCACCGTCTTCGCCGCCGGCTGGGTCGTCCTCGCCGCCGGCTCGCTCGTCGCGGCGGTCGCCGGCAACGCCGAGGTCGAGCTCGCGGGCCGCGCGATCCAGGGCGCGGGTGCGGCGCTCATCGCGCCTGCCGCGCTGACCCTGCTGATGATGCTGTTCGGCAACAGCCCGCGCGAGCTCACCAAGGCACTCGCGCTGTACGGCGCGGCCGCGCCCGCCGGCGGCACTGCCGGCGTCTTCCTCGGCGGTGTCATCACCGAGTACCTCAGCTGGCCGTGGGTCTTCGCCATCAACCTGCCCATCGCCGTGCTGATCCTGGCCCTGGTGCCGGCCTCGATGCCGGCCGGCCGCTTCCCGGGCTCGCGCCGCGTCGACCTCGTCGGCGCCGTCACCGTGACCGCCGGCCTCGCCGCACTCGTGTACGCCGTCGTCCAGGCGCCCGAGGTGGGCTGGGGCGCGGCCCGCACCTGGTGGGTCCTCGGCGCGGGCGTCGTCCTGCTCGCCGGCTTCGTCGCCCAGCAGGCCCGTGGCCGCGAGCCGCTGCTGCGCCTCGGCATCTTCCGCGCGCCCGACCTCGCCGCCGCCAACCTCGGCCAGCTGCTGCTCGGTGCCGCGTGGATCCCGATGTGGTTCTTCCTGAACCTCTACCTCCAGCAGGTGCTCGGGCTCAGCGCCTTCCCCAGCGGCGCCGCGCTGCTGCCGATGACGCTGCTGATCATGGTCGGCATGGTCGTGCTCGCCCCCCGGGTGCTCGCCGTCGTCGGCGTGCGGGCCGCGACCGTCACCGGTCTCGCGCTCCTCGCGGTGGGCATGGGCTGGCTCGCGCTCATCCGGCCCGACGGCAGCTATGCCGCCGACGTGCTCCCGGCCTCGCTGGTCGCCGCGCTCGGCATGTCGCTCGCCTTCATCCCCACGCTCGGCACCGCGATCTCGGCCGCGCCGCCCGAGGAGGGCGGCCTCGCCTCCGGCATCGTCAACACCAGCTACCAGATCGGCTCGGCCCTCGGCCTCGCCGTGATGACAGCGCTCGCCGCCGCCCACGGAGCCGGCCGGCTCGGCGACCCGGTGGCTCTCACCGACGGCTACTCGGCGGCGTTCGTCGGCGCGGCCGTCGTGGCCGGCGTCGGCGCGCTCGCCACGGGCGTGCTGCTGCGCGGCAAGGGGGCCGGCGCATGAGCCCGCGCGACGTCGTGCGGGGAGCGGCGGCCTGCGCCGTGCGGTGCGCCGCCGCGGCGCTCGCCACCCGCCTCGTGGGAGCATCGGCCCATGCAGGACCTCGGCTCGCCCCGGATCCGCCCCCGCCGTGCTGCTGACCTGCCGGCGCTCGCCGACGTCCTCTTTGCCCAGCAGCCCGAGACCCGCTACCCGTACCGGAACCCGCTGCCGGTCCCGGTCGAGCAGTTCCTCCACGCGGACGACGCCCGCGCGGCGTGGACGGCCGAGCTCGGCGGCCGTCCGGTGGGTCATGTCTGCTGGACCGCACCGGACGACGCCGGCGAGCGGGACCGGCACTGCGCCGAGGCGCACGGCTGCTCCGTCGCCGACCTGGGCTGGGTGAGCACGCTGTTCGTCGGCGCGGCCGCGCGCGGCCACGGGGTCGGCCGGATGCTGCTCGACACCGTCGTCGCCGACGTGCGGCGGGCCGGTCGGCGGCCGTGCCTCGAGGTGCTGCCGTTGCACGCGGCCGCGCACGGGCTCTACCGCGCCGTCGGCTGGACCGAGGCGGCGCGGGTGAGCGCACCGTGGGCGCCGCCCGACGTGCCCGTCGTCCTGATGGTGCTGCCCGGTGCGGACGGACCCGCGTAAGCACCCGCCGGCCCTCGGTGTCCACCTGGCGTGTTTCCGATTCTCGTCACCGCTCTCGGCGTCCTGCTCGTCACCGTGCTGCTCGACCTGGGGGTCGCGCGCGTGCGTCTCGTCCGCGACCACCACGACCAGCAGGGCTGACCGGAGGGGGCGGCGATGCGAACCGGGCACCAGCTGCGCGAGGAGGCGCGGCGCACGGCGGAGCTCCTCGGCCCGCTGCCGCCGCGGCTGCAGATGTGGCGGCTGGGCGAGAGCGCGCGGCTGCTCGACGACGTGACCCTCGCGGTGGCGCTCGGGCTCGCGCAGCCGAGCACGCTGCTCGCGGTCGAGAGCCCGCGGCTGGGACCCGCGCGGATCGGCTCGCTGCTGCGGGTCCACGCGGCGATCGCCGAGGTGGTGCCTCCCCAGGCCCGGGCGACCCACTGGACGATCCGGGTCGCGGCGCAGGTCCGTCGACAGCTCGTCGAGCTGCAGCCGATGGCGCCGCGGGTCAGGGCGTCGCGAGCGGACGCACGTGGACCACGGTCGTCTCCAGGTTCGGGATCGCCCGCACCAGCGCCCGCTCTACCTCCTCGGTGAGGTCGTGGGCGGCGGCCACCGTCAGGTCCGGCGCCACCCGGACGACGACGTCGCCCTCGATCCGGTGCCCGGTCCAGCGGGCGCGGACCCGGTCCACGCCCGCGACCCCGGCGACGGTGCCGGCGGCCGTGGTCAGCCGGGTGAGGACGTCGTCCTCGACGCCGTCCATGAGGCGCCGGACGACGGAGCGCATGGTGGTGACCAGGACGGTGAGGATCATCAGGCCCACCAGCAGCCCGACGACCGCGTCGGCGCGGGCGATCCCGCACCAGACGCCGACGACGCCGGCCACGACGGCGATCGAGCTGAGCCCGTCGGCGCGGGCGTGCTGGCCCTCGGCGACCAGCGCCGCCGAGCCGATCCGGCGCCCGGCCCGGATGCGGTGCACCGCGACCAGCTCGTTGCCGAGGAAGCCCACCACGCCGGCCGCGAACACCCAGCCCAGGTGCTCGATGCGACGCGGGTGCAGCAGGGCGTCGAACGAGTCGACGATGATCCACACCGCCGACAGCGCGACGATGAGCCCGATGAGCAGGCCGACCAGGTCCTCCGCGCGGCGCAGTCCGTAGGGGTAGCGCCGGCTGCTCGGCCGCCGGCCGATCCGGAACGCGATGATCAGCGGGATCGTGGTCGCCGCGTGCCCGAGGTTGTGCACGGTGTCGGCCAGCAGCGCCGCCGACCCGGAGATCGCGACGATCACCACCTGCGCCGCCGCGGTCGCCATCATCCCGGCCAGGCCGATCCAGGCCGCCCGGATGCCGACGCTGCTGCTCTCCGCCGCGTCGGCCAGCCCCGCATGCCCGTGCCCGTGACCGTGCCCGTGACCGTGCCCATGGCCGTGCCCGTGACCCCACCGCGCCTTCATGGACCCCAATATAGAGACATGCACATATGTGCATGCAAATATGCGAGCAGGACGCCCCGGTCCCGGCGGGCCGACTACGATGCCCCCGTGGGACATGCCGAGGACCGCAGCGAGCCGCGTCCGCTCGACGCCGCCGCCGCGAAGTCGCTCGCCGCGACCCTCCAGGCGCTGGCCACGCCGAGCCGGCTGCTCATCCTCGACCGGCTCCGGCGCGGCCCGGCCACGGTCTCCGAGCTCGTCGAGGCGATCGGCATGGAGCAGCCCGCGGTCTCCCAGCAGCTGCGGGTGCTGCGCAACCTCGGGCTCGTCACCGGCAACCGCGAGGGGCGCAGCATCGTCTACGAGCTCTACGACGACCACGTCTCGGCGCTGCTCGACCAGGCGATCTACCACGGCGAGCACCTGCGCCTGGGGCTGCCGGTCAGCTCGCGCCCAGCACCTGCTTGATCTCGGTCTTCAGCACCTTCCCGACCTTCGAGCGCGGCAGGTCGTCCCAGACCTCGACCTGCTTGGGCGTCTTGACGCTGCCGATCCGCTCCTTGACGAACGCCTGCACCTCCTCGGGCGTCACCGACTGCCCCGGGCGCAGCTGCAGGACGGCGGTCAGCCGCTCGCCCCACTTCTCGTCGGGCAGCCCGATCACGGCGCAGTCGGCGACCGCGGGGTGCGCCATCAGGGCCTGCTCGACCTCGGTCGAGTAGACGTTGAAGCCGCCGGTGATCACCATGTCCTTGGCCCGGTCGACGATGTGCAGGAAGCCCTCGTCGCCCGGCTCGGCACTGAGGTACCCGATGTCGCCGGTGTGGTGCCAGCCGTGCGCCGACGCCTCGGCCGTCGCCTCCGGGTTCTTGTAGTAGCCGCGCATCACGAGCGAGCTGCGGACCACGATCTCGCCGCGCTCGCCGTCGGGCAGCAGCCGCCCGTCGTCATCCATGATGGAGACCGTCACCAGCGGTGCGGGCCGCCCCGCTGATGACAGCCGTTCGTGGGCGACCGATCCGTCGGGGCGGAAGTGGTCGCGCGGGGACATGGTCGAGATCATCATCGGCGCCTCGGTCTGGCCGAAGAGCTGCGCCATCACCGGGCCGATCCGGGTGAGCGCCTCCTCGAGGCGGCGCGACGACATGGGAGCGGCGCCGTACCAGAAGCACTGCAGGGACGAGAGGTCCGTCGTCTCCAGCGCCGGGTGGTCGAGCACCATGTAGATCAGCGTCGGCGGCAGGAACGTGTGGGTCACCCGCTCGGCCGCGACCAGCTCGAGGAAGGCGCCGACGTCGGGCGTCCGCATGATGACCACCGAGCCGCCCGACGCGAGCACCGGGAAGCACAGCACGCCGGCCGCGTGGGTCAGCGGCGCCAGCGCGAGGTACGTCGGCCGCGCGGGCCGCTCCGGCCACGGGTAGCTCATCAGCGTGAGCGCCGTCATCGTCTCGATGTTGGTGCCGGTGAGCATCACGCCCTTGGGCCGCCCGGTGGTGCCGCCGGTGCCGACGATCATCGCCAGGTCGTCGTCCGCCGGGTGGTCGACCTCCTCGCCCCCGAACGCGAGGAAGTCGTCCCACCCGAGCGCCCAGGGGAACGACCCGTCGAGGCACACGTAGGTGCGCACCCCGGGGAGGTCGCCGCGGATCTGGTCCACCAGCCCGGCGTACGACGACTGGAAGACCAGCGTCGTGCACTCGAAGAGCGCCAGCAGGTCGCGGTTCTCGGCGGCCTCGTTGCGCGGGTTGATGGGGCACCAGACCGCGCCGGCGCGGCTGATCCCGAAGACGCAGGTGAACGCGACCGGGTCGTTGGACGCGAGGATCGCGACCTTCTCACCGGGCGCGACCCCGCGTCCCACGAGGGCGGACGCGACCTGTCCGGCGAGGTCGCGGACCTCGTCGTAGGTCCACGTCCGCCCGTCGCAGACCAGGCAGGGCGCGTCGCCCCCCAGCGACGCTCCCTTGTCCAGGTAGTCGACCAGTCGCACCGGCGTCTCCTCCTCAGCCCTCGACCGTCAGGACCGGCTCGGCGACGAGCCCGAACGCGCGCAGCTGGCCGAGCAGCTCGCGGTGCCCGAACGCCTTGCAGCCCGACGCGAAGCCCACGCGCAGCGGCGGCTGCTGCAGGAGCGAGTAGGCCGCGTAGGCCTGCAGGAGCCCGGTCTGCTTGTAGTTCTGGTTGCCGTGGATGACGCAGTGCGCGCGGCCGAGCGGACCGGAGGCGTGCACCGAGTCGAGCGACTTGTTGAGCCGCGGGTTCTCGCGCGGCGGCATCTGGTTCATCACCTGGGCCGCGGTCGCGGTGAGCGCCTCGTCGCGCTCGGCCTCGGACATGTCCTTGGTCGCCTCGAGCGCGCCCGCGACGATCTGCGGGACGCCGTGCATGAGGGCCGCGTTGAAGACGCCGCCCTGCGCCTTGCAGTTCGCGACCCGTGGGTCCTTGCGGTACCAGACCGGGTGCGAGGTGCCGCCCCACGGCAGCGAGAGCGCGAGCTCGTGCTGACCCGGGACGACGAGCGGGACCAGCCCCTGCGTGGGGTCGAACTCGACGTACTGGTTCTGCTGCAGGAAGTGCGCGCGCGACGTCGCCGCGTTGACGAGGATCGTCTGCGTGGACGCGATCGTCGGCGAACCGCCCCAGAACACGGCGATGTCGAGGCTGTCGAGGCCCGGCTTCTCGAGGCAGAGCTCGGCGGCGATCTCACCGGTCGTGTACATCTGCGCGATGCCCGGCGAGAGCAGCAGGCCGGCCGCGGCGAAGTCGGCGCCCCACTTCTCGTCGCAGGTGATGAGCCAGTCCTGCTCGCCGGTGGTGTCGAGGTAGTGGGTGCCGGCGGCGAGGCACGCCTCGACGACCTCGGGGCCGTACTTGCTGAACGGGCCGACGGTGTTGCAGACGACCGAGGCGCCGCGGAACAGCTCGGTGAGCGCGTCGACGTCGTGGCCGACCTCGACGATGTCGTAGTCGGCGGTCTCGATGCCGGGCACGTTGGCCTCCATCGAGGCCTTGAGCTTGTCGGCGGAGCGGCCGGCGGCGACGAACGGGACGCCGAACTCGCGCAGGTACTCGCAGATCAGCCGGCCGGTGTAGCCGGACGCGCCGTAGACGATGACGGGCTTGGTGGTCTCGCTCATGGTCCCTCTCCTCACATTCCCATGCCGCCGTCGACCGGGAGGCCGGCGCCGTTGACGAACTTCGCGCGGTCGGAGGCGAGGAAGACCACGGCGTCCGCGATCTCGTCCTCGGTCGCCAGCCGGCCCGACGGGGTCAGGCCGACCACGCCGGCGACCGCCTCCTCGGCAGAGGGGAACAGCCCGAGCGTGGTCATCTCGTTGGCCAGCCCGGCGCCCATCTCGTTGGGGACCAGACCGGGGTAGATGCAGTTGACCCGCACGCCGAGGCCGAGCTTGCCGCTCTCCATCGCGGCGATCCGGGTGATCCGGTCGACGGCCGACTTCGAGGCCGAGTACGCCGACAGCGCGGGGAACGCGATGGTCGCGGCGACCGAGGCGATGTTGATGACCACGCCGCCCTTGCCCGCGGGGCCGCCCGGGCCCATGGTCCGGAAGGCGTGCTTGACGCCGAGCGAGGTGCCCACGACGTTGACGTCGAAGATCCGGCGGACGACGTCCGGGTCGAGGTCGACGAACAGCCCGGCGATCTCGATGCCCGCGTTGTTGACGACGATGTCGAGTCCGCCCGCCTGCTCGACGGCGGCAGCGACGCCGGCCGCCCACGAGGCGTCGTCGGTGACGTCGAGGTGGACGTAGTGCCCGCCGACCGCCGCGGCGACCTCCTGGCCCTTGGCGTCCTGCAGGTCGCCGACCACGACCGTGGCCCCGGCCGCGGCGAGGTGCTCGGCGAACTTCTTGCCCAGCCCCTGGGCGCCGCCGGTGACGAGCGCCGTGCGCCCGGACAGTTCGGCTTCGGTCATGGTGTGCGACTCCTTCGTCGGTGCTGCGGTGGGTGACGTGAGCCACACAACTCCGTTTTCTTGACGACTGTCAAGACTTCTCTTGACGATTGTCCAGAAAACTTCGGACGACCGTCCAGAAAACCGGCCCGGAGGCGGTAGGGTCGGGCCTCATGACGACAGCGACCGCGCGTCGCACGCCTGCCGACAAGCACGACGAGCGGCGGCGTGCCCTCGCCGACTCCGCCCTGCGGACCCTCGGCGAGCTCGGCTACGCCCGGGCCAGCCTGCGCGAGATCGCGAACAACTCGGAGTTCTCCCACGGCGTCGTCCACTACTACTTCCACGACAAGCTCGACCTGATCGTCTACTGCGTGCGCCAGTACAAGGCGACGTGCGTGCACCGCTACGACGGCGTCGTCGCCGACGCGACCACACCCGAGGGCCTGGTCGCGGCGTTCGCCGACAAGCTGGTCGAGACCATCGTCGACGAGGCGCCGATGCACCGCCTCTGGTACGACCTGCGCTCCCAGAGCATGTTCGAGGAGAGCCTGCGCGAGGCGGTCCTGCAGATCGACCAGACGCTCGAGGACATGATCTGGAGGGTCGTCGGCACCTACGCCGAGCTCGCCGGCCGCGAGCCGGCGATGACGCCGCACGTCGCCTACGGCCTGCTCGACGGCCTCTTCCAGCAGGCGCTGCTCGGCTACCTCTGCGACCTCGAGGGCGTCCTCGACGACCTGCGCGCGCAGGTGCACCGGCTGATGCCGGTGCTGCTCGCGCCCTGAGTCGCTCCTACGGCACGACCACGAAGTCGACGACCAGCTGGACGGGCGTCCCGGCCGCGTCGAGGCCCCAGTACGCCGGGTAGGCGCCGTCGCCCCAGCCGGAGCCGGCGACCACCGCGGTGACCCGGTCGTCGTCCCCGAAGGCGTGCCCGCGCACGGCGGGACGCGCGGTCTCGCGGGCCAGCAGGTCGAGCGCGTGCTCCTTGTCGCGGCGCACGACCACGGCGTACGACGGGTAGTCGGCCAGGCACAGGTTGCCGGCGTCGACGCCGAAGACGTGCCCGCCGCCGGCGACCTCCGCGCGGCGCCAGGCGACCGGCTCGCCGGGCCCGAGCAGCAGCCGTAGCCCGGCATTGCGTCCGAACACGGTGCTCACCTCGACCGGGTAGGTGCCCGGTGGGACGGTGCGCGCGAGCGGCCGCGCGTCGTCGTTCTCGTAGCCCAGGTCGACCACCGTGAGCACGCCCGACGTGGTGGTCAAGGTGCCGGCGGGGCGCACCTCGACGGTGCCCTCGAGGTCGTCGAGCCTCGCCGGGCCGGGGCGGAAGGGCGCGCGCGGGTCCCGCTCGTCGTCCTCGGGGCCGAGCGGGGCCAGCGGCGCCGTGGGGGAGCAGGCGGCCACGAGCGCGGCGGCCTCGCCGGCGGTGACGTAGGGCAGGTCGGGGTCGTCGTCGTAGGTCACGTAGTGGTCGATGAGCCAGCCGTCCGGGGTCCGCCGCAGGACGTACTCGCGGATGCTCTCGAAGACGTCGTCGACCGCGACCCGCACCGTGCTCGTGTCGCCGTCGGTGGTGACCGCGGTGACGGTCTCGCCGCCGGGCCGGAAGGGCGCGGGGCGGCCGAACGAGGTCTCGATCCGGAAGCCGGTGCCGGGCGCGAGATGACGCTCCTCCAGCCCGGCCAGGGCCGGCAGCCAGTGCGCGAAGCCGTCGCCGCCGGCGGTCTCGAAGTGCGGCGCGACCGCCTCCCACCGTGCGAAGTAGTCGGTGACGAACTGCTCGACCCGGGCCTGAGGTGTTGCCGCCATGGCGCCACCCTAGGCGGCTTCCGCGGGACGGCGATCTCGCCCTGCGGCACCGCGATCGCCGATTCGCGAACACCCTGGCCCTTCGGCATCACCCCGGCCCGCCGCCCTCGTCAGTCTTGCGAAGGCGTCGCCCGCATCTCGGGTCGGGCGACGTCCGCACGAGGGGTCGGCAGGTGTCGTCGATCCCCACGCTTCCCGTCGGTCGCCCCGGCCGGCCGGGTGGCCGGCCGCTGCTCGCCTGCACCTTCCCCGGCGGGCGCTGCCTGACCACATGCCGTGGTGACCGGCTCACGTCATCGCGCCCTGCCACGAGGTGGGGACAACCCTGAGGAGAACCAGAGTGAGAACCCTTACCCGGGCCAGACAGGCCCTGGGCGCGCTCGTCGTCACCGCGATCGCGGCGACCGGGCTGCTGGCCGTCACCACCGTGGCGGCCGAGGCCCACCAAGGCTCGATCCGCGTCACCGGCGCGGTGTGCGTCGACGCCGACACCATCCAGGCCACCTACCGGTGGTCCTGGAGCAACGTGCCGCGCGCGTCGTACGGGACGCGGGTGGTGCGCAAGACCGGCACCACCGCGTTCGAGGGCAGCTGGAGCGGCCGCGGCGGCGCCCCGCTGACCACCGTCAGCACCGCCTCGGGCAGCGTCAGCTGGACGGTCACCCTGCGCCGCGCGCAGTTCAGCGGCGGCAACGGGCCGTGGGAGTACGTCTACGCCCCGTGGACCGACGGCTACACCGGCAACCGCTACAACGACACCCGCGTCGAGGGCGTCGACTGGAACCGCTGCGCCCCACCGGCCCCCGCCCGCGACGCGACGGCCGCCGTCTCGACGACGCCGCCCACCTGCGACACGGCCGAGACGCTGGTGCTGGGTCGCACGGCCAATGCGACGTGGGGGACGCCGACCCGGACGACGGGTCCGGGTGCGTACTCGGTCGTCGCGACGGCCACCGACGGCCACGTCTTCGCCGACGGCGCCCGGACGCGGACGTTCACCGGGTCGCTGGCCGATCGCCGCTCGGGCCAGGAGTGCGCCGGTCCGGCACCCGCCGACGAGCGGCAGACCCGCCCGGTCGCAGGCACGCCCGACTGCGGGCCGCGGACGGTGACCTCGTGGACCGAGGAGCGCAGCCGCTCCTACGCGTGGAGCGAGGCCGAGGGCCGCTACGTCCCGGGTGCGTGGTCGACGTGGACCAAGGTCGCCGGCTCCGAGCGCACGGCTCCGGCCACCGACGAGCAGTGCCCGCCGGCGGCCATCCCCGACGCGACGGCCGCCGTCTCGACGACGCCGCCCACCTGCGACACGGCCGAGACGCTGGTGCTGGGTCGCACGGCCAATGCGACGTGGGGGACGCCGACCCGGACGACGGGTCCGGGTGCGTACTCGGTCGTCGCGACGGCCACCGACGGCCACGTCTTCGCCGACGGCGCCCGGACGCGGACGTTCACCGGGTCGCTGGCCGATCGCCGCTCGGGCCAGGAGTGCGCGGGTCCCGCACCCGCCGCCGAGGTCGAGAGCCGCACGGTCCCCGGGGCGCCCGACTGCGTCACCCGCACGGTGACGTCGTGGTCCGAGGAGCGCTCGCGCGGCTACGAGTGGAGCGCGGCCGAGAACCGCTACCTTCCCGGCGCCTGGACGCCGTGGACGAGGACGCCCGGCTCCGAGCAGACCGTCCCGGCCACCGACCAGCAGTGCCCGCCGCGTCCGGCGGTGCCCGTGGCGGTGCGCGGTGCGGTCGCCAAGCTCGACAAGTGCGGCCGCAACGACTTCTACCGGGCAGCCAAGGTCACCGGCATCCGCTATGTCGTCGGCCGCTCGACGGTGCCGCAGGGCGTGTGGGTCAAGGCGCGCACCAAGGTGGTCAAGGTCCGCGTGCTCGCGGCGAGCCCGGCCTACCGGGTGGTGGGCAAGAAGGTCATCAAGGTGCGCTTCCCGTACACCCGCTCGTGCGCCGCGCCCCCGGTCACGTCGCCGGCCACCGGCGCCCGTCCGGCCGCCCGGACGGCGAGCTCCCGGCTGGTCATCCCCCGCACCGGGACCGACGCCAAGGTGGTCACGGTGCCCGTCCGCAGGGGCCAGCTCGCGGTCGGTCGCGAGCTCACCGGCACGGTCTACACCTGGAACCAGGGTGACCCGCCCTGCGACCCGCTCGGCACCACCGTCTACGCCGGGCACGCCTGGCGGGCGGGCGCCGGGGTGGCCGACCGCTGGGGCTCGCTGCGCCCCGGCGACCGGTTCCGGGTCGGCGGCTGCTCCTTCCGGGTGACCAAGGTCGCGCACTGGCCGGCGACCCGCTCGGTCAAGGGGCTGTTCCGCGTCGACGGGGCACCGCGGGTGGTGCTCATCGCCTGCAAGCCCGGCGACTACTCCCAGCGGACGATGGTGTTCGCGCGCAAGACCGGATGACCCGGCGGCGACGCTCAGCCCTCGCGGCTGAGCGTCGCCTCCTTGCCGAGCGCGGTGAGCTTGGCCGGGTTGCGGACGGCGAGGATCCGGGTGATCCGGCCCCCGTCGATCACCAGGCTGACGGCGGTCAGGTCGCCGTCGGCGTCGATCAGTGCGGCCGGCGCACCGTTGAGCCAGGCCGGCGTGATGGTCGCGGTCGGTGCCAGCAGGGCGAAGTTCGCCAGCAGCCGGGCCACCGGCTCGGCGCCGGTCAGCGGCTTGCGGATCGCCTGGGCGACCCCGCCGCCGTCGGCCAGCATGACCACGTCGGGCGCGAGCGCGTCGAGGAGCGCCTGGATGTCGCCGGTGCGCACCGCGCCGAGGAAGCGGTCGACGACCGCCTGCTGCTCGGCCCGCCCGACGTCCTGGCGGGGACGCCGGGCCGCCACGTGGTTGCGCGCCCGCAGCGCGATCTGGCGGACCGCGGCGCTGGTCTTCCCGACGGCCTCGGCGATCTCGTCGTACGGCATGTCGAAGACCTCGCGCAGCACGAACACCGCCCGCTCGGCCGGGCCGAGCGTCTCGAGGACGGTCAGCATCGCCATCGACACGCTCTCGGCGAGCTCGATGTCGTCGGCGACGTCGGGCGCGGTGAGCAGCGGCTCCGGCAGCCACTCGCCGACGTAGTCCTCGCGGCGCCGGGCCAGCGTCCGGAGCCGGTTGAGCGACTGCCGGGTGACGATCCGGACGAGGTACGCGCGGGCGTCGCGCACCTCGGCCCGGTCGACGTCCGCCCACCGCAGCCAGGTCTCCTGGACGACGTCCTCCGCGTCGGCCGCGGAGCCGAGCATCTCGTAGGCGACGGTGAAGAGCAGGTTGCGGTGGCGGACGAAGGGATCGCCGTCCCGGGAGGTCATGCGCGCGAGCCTACGGCGGCGGCCGACGGCCCGGGCTGCGCGAGCGGCTTCATGCCGCAGGCCGAGGCGAAGCCCTCGGACTCGATGCCCAGAGCCGTGTTCGAGCGGGTGGTCAGGTTCGCGAAGCCGATCACGCTCGTCAGCTCGAGCAGGCCCGCCGGCCCGAGCGCCTCGAGCAGCGGCGCGACCATCTCGTCGGTCACCGTCGGCGGCGTCAGGCTCGCGGCCTCGGCGTACTCCAGGACCTGGCGCTCGAGCGGCGAGAACACGTCGGAGTCGCGCCAGCGCGGCACCTCGCGCGCCTTGTCGAGGTCGAGCCCCTTGTCCTTGGCCATGAAGTAGTTGAAGTCGAGGCACCACGAGCAGCCGACGAGCGAGGCGACGGCCATGTGCGCGTAGGTCTTGAGGGTCTCGTCGCAGGTGTCCCACTTCTGCAGCTTCTGGCCGTAGGCCATGCTCGCCTTGAGCGCCGGCAGGTGGTGCCACATCACGCCGAGCGACTCGGGCACGCTGCCGAACATCCGGCCGGCGAACTTCTTGACGAGGGCGCCGTAGATGCCGGTGATCGGGGCGGCGGGGATCCGGGGGGTGGTGGTCATGTCGTCCTCCTTGGTGGGTGGTCGGACATGAAGACACCGGCCGCGCGCCCGGTGTGACAGTTCTGCGCATGAGGGGTCAGCGGATGGCTCGGACCTGGACCCTGCTGTAGTCGATCACCGGTGCCGGGAGCTCCTGCATCATCCGGTCGATGGCCTGGCTCAGGTCATCTCGGGAGACGTGACCAAGCAGTCCCGAGAACATGGCGAACAGGTGGGCCTTGAGCACCTGCCGGTCGTTGATCGTGACGGGGTCCCGGTAGGTCCGAACCGTCACTGATTGAAAGCCAGCACCCTTCAGTGCCTCGTGAAGGCCGTTCGGGTCCACGGGGTGCTGGGCTCCCACCGATAGACCGACCGCCGAGGCGGACGCTCTCACGGCCGCGACGTTGCCGACGGCGGCCGCCTCGAGGGACAGCACTCCGCCTGGTCGAAGTGCTCGACCGATGTTCGACACGACTGCCTGGTGATCGCTGATGTGGTGAAGAGTTGCGATGCTCATCAGGGCGTCGACGTGGCCATGGCCACCGCTCAGGTCACAGCCGACCCGGGAAGCGTCATCGAGCACGGTCGTCACCCTCGTGGGCGGGTACTGCGCCCCGACTGCCTCAAGATTCAACCGGCTTCGATCGACTGCGACCACGTGGGCGGCGCCCGAGATTTCGAACAGCGAGGCAAGCGTTCGACCGCGGCCGACGCCGAGGTCCGCGACGGTATGGTCAGGTTGTGGGCCGAGGCCCGTGAGAACGCGCTCGGTCCATGTCTCGAACGGACGAGGCACCCGTCGCAGCGCGGAGGCGCTCGTCCATTCCTCAGACCTCTTCATCATGTCGACGGCTCAACGTCGCCGACACGCGTAGTAGACGTGTCCTGAGATCTCTCCAGCTGGCCGGCCGGCCTCGTCCACTCGGGCCAGGACGGAGAACCACGGGTGAAGACGAGCCTCGATCTCCTCGAGACCGACCGCCAGCTCGGGCACGACCTCCGAGAAGGGCTCGCGCTCGCCCGGTGGGCTCACTTCGATGTGGAACTCGAAGATGTCCGTGGAGCTGTCCGCCTGGGTGACGTCCAGGACGACCCGGGCTCCGTCGACCTCCAGACTCCACGGCTCAGCCCGTGAGAGATCCGCGAGCCGAGTGCGGGTGTTGACGTCGAAGACCAGCAGACCACCGACCCGAAGATGCTCGGCTGCAAGCCGGAACACGTCGCCCCACCTCTCGACGGGAGAGACGTGGTTGAGGGTGTCGAAGAGGGAGTAGATGACGTCGAATGCTTCGCCGATCCGAAAGTTCGTCATGTCCGCGAGATAGAGGCTCGCGGCCGGACAGCGTCGCCCTGCGATCTCCAGCATGGATGGCGAGCTGTCGAGCCCGGAGCACTCGAAGTCCGGTTGCAGATGCTCGAGCAGGAGTCCGGTCCCGCAACCGAGCTCCAGTGCCCTCCCGCCGGTCGGCCCGTAGTCGGCCACGAACTCGGCGAGACGCTCGAGCCGCGCCGTCGGGGCGCCCATCACGGCGTCGTAGTACTGCGCAAAACCGTCGTACATGGGCTACTCCGTTCCTCTTCGGATATGACCGGCCAAGAAGGCCTGGATCTCAGCCTCCAGCCGGACGCTGTCGGCCGGCACTACTGGTCCGAGATGTCCTGCGGATCCGACGACTCTCAGGACCGGAGACTGGTGAGTAGCGACCTGATCTCTGAGTCGGGCCACCCACTTGGCGGCGTGCCACGGGGGTGTTCGCTCGTCGTTCAGGGCAGCGCAGATGTAGATCGCCGGATATCGGTGGCGGGCGATGTTGTCGTATGGCGACCAGCTTGCGATGCGGTCGTGGCTTTGCAGCCCGGCGTTCGGGTTGCCGAACTCCCGCCAATCGGCGACGGCATATCTAGGATCTGGCCGCTCCAGAGACGAGAGGCAGTCCAGATAGGGGAACTCGAGGACTGCCGCACCGCATCGTCCGGGGGAATCATTCAGCGTGGCGGCCACCAGCGTCGCGCCTGCGCTCCGTCCTCTGAGCGCGAGCAGGTCACTGGACGTGATGCCTTCGGAGACCAGCTTTCCGATGACAGCTGCCAGATCACTGATCGAGCGTGGCTTTGCATGGCCACGACCCGCGTGGTGCCAGGCAGGCCCGCGTTCACCGCCTCCGCGGACGTGGGCGTATGCCCAGATCCAGCCGCGATCGAGCAGCGGCAGGCGGGAAGGCGAGAAGGCACCACCGATGCTGGCACCGTAGGAGCCGTAGACGTTGAGCAGGCAGGGTGCCGGGTCGCCTCGATCACGGACGCTCCTGCGGCACACGAGGGTGATGGGGACCGACTCGCCGTCGTCCGCCCGTGCTTCGAGGCTTGCCTCCAGGTAGTCGTCCTGCAGATACCCGGGAAGTGAGGCGAACCCGTCGACGGTACGGCGATCTCGGGTGTGAAGATCGATCTGAACCGATCGAGGGGGTTCGGCAAGTGAGCACCGCCCATAGGTGAGGAGTGGCCGCGCGTACTCGACGCTGCTGCCGCCGAAGATCCAGCTGGTCAAGCTCGATTGGTCGACGACGTGGGTGCCGGCCTCTGCTCCAGGACCGAACGGGACGGACAGGATGCGGCGGCAGCCGGCGCCCGTCACGGAGACCGCCAGGAAGTCGCGGAACACTCGGAATCCGTCAATGGACTCGTCGGCCCGGCATCGGAACATCGGAGTAGTCCGGTGCTGGTCCGGCAGATCCGTGCGTTCGATCAGTTCGAGGTGCCCACCTCGTGGGCCGGACGCGACGATCCAGTCCCCGCCGCCTCCATCGGTGGCATGGTGCTCGACCTCGACCGCGATGTCAGGGGGCCAGCCTCCGACAGGTCGCAGGAGTAGCCGTCCATGGCGCCGGGCGAGGCTGCTGACGGTCGTCCCCGATGACGTCTGGTGCGTGACGATGATCTGGAGCCTGTCGTTGGAGCGTCGGACCGACAAGCGGTCCGCATGTGCCGACGTGGTGGCAACGGTTTCGACTGTGGCCGAGAGCCGGCTCCACGACGTCAGCTGCTTGCCTTGGCGGTGCCGACTGACGAAGACGAGGTGCTCGGCATCGGTGTGCCACACCAGCCCAGGCATGCAGTCGTACGCCACTGGCCGAGCATCCGAGCCGACCGAACCGTCGAGATCTCGGACGAAGAGCGCATAGCTCTCGCCCCCGTCGGGGTCCACCAGATAGGCAACCAACCGACCGGTCGGATCGACCTGCCACCCGCCGAGGCGTCCACCTGGAGCGGGAGGCAGGGCTCCGGTGTCCAGGACCTCCTGCTCCGTGCCCTCGTCGCGCCCGGCATCGATCTGTTCAGCCGTCGGCAAGCGACCGCGCCAGGGCTGGCGGCAGTGCACCGTTCGTCCGGTCGGCACGTCGGTTCGTGAGTAGTAGACCCACCTTCCCTCCCGCGACGGCGGAGAAGTCGTGATGGGCGGAACGGCTGACTGGAGCTCGGCCGCAAAGCGCTCGGGTGTCTCGGGAAGGGTGGCGATCAGCTCGGAGGCGAAGGCGTTCTCCTGCTGGAGGTAATCCGCCAGCTCCGCCTCCTCCGACTCCATCCATGCCCAAGGGTCTGGCCGGGGCCCCCGGAGGCCCGGGTGGGAATGGGCCTTCTTGGCAGCGATCGGCGGACGAAGCGGCGCTTCCAGCGTCATGGCGTCTCCTCAGGCTGCGGAATCGCGTCGTCATGCGGACGTCGAGCGACGGGCCGTCGCGGATCCGGCGTCGGCGAGCCGTCGGCGTCGTGGCGCAGGACGGCCCAGAGAGTGAGGCCGGCTATCGCCATGGCGATGGCGCAGCTCGTCGCGATCGCCGGCACGTTGTCGGCTGAGCTCACCAGGCCGAGCGCGATGTATCCGATGGGCATCGGTGCGAAGGACACGATCTGCTCGACGGAGCGCACTCGCCCAAGGTGATCCCGGGGGACTCTGGACTGGATCATCGAGTCGCCCACGACGCCCAGCGACGTGCCGGCGCCGATCAACACGGCGCAGAGGAGGGCGCCGGCACTTCCATGGAGGACCGCCGGGACGGCCGCACCGCAAGCCAGCAACCCCGCGAGAAGCGGGATCGTCGCCGACCCCGGCACGTCGGCGAGCCGGGGGGCGCCCATGACGAGCGCGCCCACGAGCTCGGCGAGCACCTGCGCGCTGACGATCCATCCCAAGCGAGCAGCTCCCTCCGTTCCCGACCCCGCGACCAGCGGGAAGAAGATGCGCGCGGCCGCAAGAACGGCGACGTTCGCCACCAGGTACGTCACGAAGATCCAGACCAGCCATCGACTACGCAGCACGTATCGAAGACCGGACTTGAAGTCCTGCCCCACGGTCCGTCTCGGTGCGGTTCTCGAAACCACGAGGTGCGAGCGAGGCGTGAGGAGCGTCGCGGTGAGGGCGACCCCGAAGGAGAGGGCGTTCAGCGAGAATCCTGCGGGGGCGCCGCCGAGAGCCGCGACGACTCCAGCCGAAGCCGGGCCGAGCAACCGCCCGAGGCTCGAACCCGCCGTGAAGAGCCCGTTGACGGAGGTCAGTCGCTCCTCTCCGGCCAGTTCTGCCCGCCAGGCGAAGAAGCCGGTCTTGAAGAACGACGACGCCCCACCAAGGATGAACGAGGCGAGCAGGTAGACGACGAGGTTGCGAGAGCCGAGCGCGGTCGACACCGCGAGAAGTCCGGATGCCCCGCACGAGGCAGCGTCCGCAGCGGCGACGACCTTCCACCGCGCGAGGTGGTCGACGACGTGGCCCGCGAGCGGCGAGCAGAGCACGACGGCTGCGACATTGCACGCGAGTACCGCCCCGACCGCGGCGGCGCTCCCGGTCGTGTCGAGCACCGTCCAGGCAAGGATGACCTGCCCGACTGCGGTGCCGAATTCTGAGATCGACTGCCCCACCCAGACAGGTCCGATACTGCGGTCCCGCAGGAGGCGGGTGTATCGGGTCTCCGAGTGCGTGACCGGGCGGGAGCTAGACATGATGGTCGTCCACCGCGCGGTTGCGGCGCTCGATGATGAGTTGTCGAACGTGATGGGTCACACCCGCTGGCGGCAGGATCGAGGCCTGTTTGGTGACCGAGTCGTCGCTCAGCCGGAGCACGGGGCCGGGACGAGTCGGCGGGATGACGTGACCATCCGCTTCGATCTGGGCGAGATTGCGACGATACGGGGAACGAGCCTCCAACGTCCCCGGGATCGAGGGCACCACGAGACATGGAGGTTCGAAGTGGAGGGCCACCCCAGCGACGATCGACGGGCAGAAGCCGTTGGCCATCTGCGCGACGAAGTCCGCGCTGGCCGGGAGAATGACCACCGCGTCGACGTCGGACGCGATCTCGCCAGGACTCCACAGTCGCCCGTCACACTCGCCGTCATTGGTGATCACCCGTTGCGCGACTGTGCGCATGGTGGTGGCTGGAATGAACCGCTCGGCCATTCTGGTCATTCCGATCGTGACGCTCACCCCGAGGGTGTCGCGCAGGTGCATCACGTAGGTCGGTACCGAGATCGCTGCCAGTGCACCAGTGCAGCCGAAGAAGACCGATCCTCCCAGGAGTCCCGCCGCCCCCGCCGCGGCGACGGGGCTGGGGGATGACGGTGCCTCCGCTTCGGCGTCCACGGGGTCACCGCTCGATGGTGGGTTGGCAGTAGGTGCATCGATCATCTCGCGCCGCGGGGACCAGATGTGCGCTCCAATCGAAGGGCGAGAGGTGGATGACCGAACGCTCGGTGACGGAGTCGTGCCCGGACAGGTATCTGGCTGCTTCCCAGGTGACTGCCCCTGCGGTCAGGGCCAACCGCGGGGCCATGGATGGTGCGCCGTTGCGTCGCATCGACATCGCAGAATGAGTGATGCCGAAGACATCGCCATCGCCATCGCCATCGGCGTGGCGCAGGCAGAACGGGCACGCGGTCTTCCCCGGAATCGTCAGCGGTCCGATGACGTTGCCGACGTAGGACAGCAGGGGGGTTCGGGTGCGGGCGCATGTGCGCAGCAGGTGTTCTCCGATCGCGAAGTCGCTGTCCGGCCTGCTCCAGGTCGAACCCCAGGTCCACTCACTCAGGACGAGGTCCGACTCCTCGATGGCATCGTGGAGCTCCGGCGATTCGTCGGCCCACTGGCTCATCGCCTGGACGGACGTGCCCCGGCCGACGCGCTCGATGACATCCTTGGCGACCTCGGTCTTCATCGACCCGATGTCATCCGCGGTGTAGAGAATCTGCCGCGACAGATTGGCGGGCGAGACGATATCTCCGTCGAAGAGAACGAGCTTGCGGACGCCGATTCGCCCGAGGATCGCACTGACCCACGAGCCGTATCCGCCGGCTCCCACGAGCGTCACCGTCGCCGATCTGAGTCGCTGGTCCGCCTCTCGTGCGGAGAGGTCAGGCCTTTCCCACAGTCCCAGGAACGCCTCTTGTCTGTCCGCGGGAGCGCGTGAGTCTTCCTCGCGGAAGGTGGCGACGATGCCTTGGTCAGCGAGTTGCTCGATCATCACGCTGGCCGCATCTGCGTCGATCTGGGCGAGCGCGGCCACCTGAAGCGGCGACGTCTGAGCGGGCACCCCCGCATGGAGAACGTCGAGGAGTCGAGCCGCTTGCTCGACGTCGAGGCCGTCCATCCTCAGCTGCCGTCCCGTTGATGGCTGGTGCAGCACCATTGCTCCGTTCGACGCCCGCCACCACCACGCACGAACCATGCGCGTCGTGGCCCGCATCAGGCACGTCCGACCGAGGACGACGGGCGCCCGAAGGTGATGGTGTGGAGCGGGGCGAATCGTTGGCGCCCGAGGTGGAGCTCGTCCAACACAACGGAGTCCGTGGTTGCGGGGGTGACGACGCTGCCGAGTCGCAGCGCAGCCGCCGCCATCGTGGCTCCCTGCGCCCAGCGGCCGCTCGCGATGTACATGCTGCGAAGCGCGTGCTCGTGGCGATAGATCCAGCTGTAGCGCTCCAGATCGCCCAGCAGGAATGCCGTCGCCGAGGCACTGCGTGGTGCCTGAAGGCCCTGGAGGATCTCGGAGACCTCGGTGCCGGACGCGCCTCGGCGTATCCGGGTGAGGTGGTCGCCGCCGCTCGAGCCGCGCGTCCACAGGTAGACGCCCGGCTCGACGTCATCAATGCCCCAGATCCACAGAGCCACGGAGTAGACGCCGGGGGCGCCTCGGAAGTAGTCGAGACTCGACGCGACCTCAGGGCCGGCGGCGAAACCCGCGCTTCTCCACCCACCGGTCAAGATGGTGCTCAGGTGCTCGGTCGAGATCGTGCCCTTGAAATGCCGGATGGATCGACGGGTGAGAAGACCCTCGACGATCTCTGCCGCGGCCGGTTCGATCGGGCTCGGCAGTCGGTAGGCATGTTCACTTGGAAGCGCTGGTACATCAGGCGGCTCCGATGTTTCACGATACTGCGCCACTGTGCGCCGCCGCTTCTCCCCGGTCGGGTCTGCCCCGTCGGCGTAGGTCACGCACCGACTCCACGCGTAGTAGCGAAGTGACTCCTCCCATCCGTTCTCGATCCAGCTCGCGGCGCGGGCGGGAACGTCGGGGGATGTGCCGATCTGCTCGAGTCCACGTCGGATCACCGATCGGGTGGTGGGGTCGAGGAATGACCTCGCGGCCTCGATCCGGTCGATGGTGAGCTGGCGCGGGGGGAACAGGGTGTCGATCTCGGCAGCGCTGCTGTCGCCCGCCTGCAACTCGGCGAGACCGAGATCCGACTGCTGGTGGGCTGCCGCGGTGATCATCGGTCGCCTCTCTCGCCCACGGCGATGACGTACTGGGCGCCCTCGTCGAGCCAATCGAGCCCCAAGGCGCTCTCGGTGGCAGCGGGTGAGGTGGCGTCGTGAGCGCAGGTTTCGATCCGGGCAACCGAGCAGAGGGCCATGAAGGTGGCGGCAAGGTGCCCGACGTCCATGTGAACTGTCCGGAAGGTCCGAGGTTCGCGATAGCGGTACATGTTGCGGCGGAACACGGTGGTGATGACGACGAGAGCGGCCACCTCGAAATCTGCTCTTCCGAAGCTGCCCGGGTAGTCGACGGCCAGCTGCTCTTCGTCGTCGGCCGTGGAGTTCAGCTGACACAGCGCTGGAGTACGCGGATGCAGGTGGTGCCATCCCGGCGACAGTCCGTCGACGGACCGGGCCAGGAGATAGCACTCGGACGGGTGGCGAGCGCCACCCGAAGGACTGGTGCGTCTCATCGTCGGTGCCCCTGTCCACGCGGGCTGAGCCCATCCGACCGCGCCGAAGGCCAGGCTGAGTGCGGCTGACAGCCGATCTCCGAAGTTCTCCGTCAGCGGACGCTCTTGGAGCAGAGCTGCTGCCTGCCGGGGGGCGGGGAGCCGAGTGATCGGACCTACGGTCAGCTTCTCCCGGTCGTCGTCAGGCTCGACCGCTGCCTTGGCGTTCATGCGGCGGACGTCCTCGCGGTACCCGCCGCTCGGGGTGCCGTAGTAGTGAAAGGGATAGTCGAAGGTGATGCTGTGGTAGCGGGAGGCATGTCGCCAACCGAAGCGGACGACGTCGTCTGCTCTGGAGATGAGGATCCCGGCCTTGAGCAGCTCCATGACCAGAGGAGTGGTGACGCTCGCTGGCAGGCCGAGCTCCCGCTCCGCTTCATGGACGAGGTCGCCGATCGTCGAAGGCTTCACGGCGAGTGCGGCCAGCGCCGCTTGTTCGTTCGAGAGCAATGCATCCCATCGCTCAGTCGTGCGGCGCACACGGAAGCGGCCGGATGGATCGGCTGTCATGGCGAGCACGTGGTTCGGAGCGAGCTGGACGCTGGCGCCGGACATCTGCGGATTCCGCATGGTTCCTCCTAGCCGCGGAGCGGGCCACGCGTGGGAACCGGGCATGACGCCCGGCTCCCACGCAGGATTCAGCACTGAGCCTGAATTCCGTCACCGGCGCCGACTTCGTCGAAGACGGGCATGCTGATGTCGCACTGAAGATCGGCGAGGCCGTAGCTCTCGATCTCCTTCAGCCCGAGCTTGGCAACGTCCTCGGCCTGCGTAGTGGCCTTCGGCATGGTTCTACCTCCTCTCCGCAATGAGAAAGGACGGTGAAGCGACATGAATGAGGCGCTCGACTATCTCTGAGCGTCGTGACCAACGATCGTCTCGCCAGAGGCGCGCCACTCGCGGCATCCCCGCTCGACCCCGAGGCCGATGTCGGTCGACGAAGCAAGAAGGTCCGTCCCGAGAAGCCAGATCTTCTTAACATTCTCCCGGCCGAGAAGTCAATGAGTCTGTGACTGCAGAAGACTCCACGTCGGTCTCCTTGGTCTTCGTCCGCCCTGACGTCACTAGCCCACGCCGTGGGGAGGTGCGCGTCTCGAGGAGTCCTCGGCCCCGTCTGCCGGTCGGGCCGGCCGCCGCCAGGACGACCGGGCCCGACCGGGGTCCGGCTACTGCTGCCCCAGCAGGGCCTTCATCGTGGCGATCTCAGCGGCCTGGCCGTCGACGATGGCGCGGGCGAGCGCGACGGCGTCGGGGAACCGGCCGTCCTCCTGCTCGGTGCGCGCCATGGTGATCGCGCCCTCGTGGTGCTCGATCATCATCGTCATCCAGAGCTTCGGGAACGCCTCGTCGGAGGCGTCCTCGAGCTCGGCCATCGCGGTGCCGGACATCATCCCCTCCATCCCCTCCATCTCGCCCGTGTCGCCCATGTCGTGGCCCGCGTTGGCGTGGTCCATCGACGTGGCGGGGATGTCCTGGTCCCAGTCGGTCAGCCAGGTCGTCATGGTCTCGACCTCGGGGGTCTGCGCGGCCTGGACCTGGTCGACGAGCGTGCGGACCTCCGGCGGGAGGGGGCGGTCCTGCGCGAGCAGCGCCATCTGCAGCGCCTGCGCGTGGTGCGGGATCATCGCCGTCGCGAAGTCGACGTCGGCCTGGTTGAAGACGTCGCCGTTGCGGGCGGTCTCGACGGCGGTGGGCCGCTGCTTCGCGTCGCCGTCGCCGCCGTCGTCGCCGCAGGCGGCGAGGCTGAGGGCGAGGGTGATCGCGCCGGTGGCGGAGGCCAGCCGGCGGAGGGTGGTGCGGTGCATTGCTTCTCCTGGTGTCGGTGGGTGGTGCGTTGCTGGTGGGGCGGGGCCCCTCTCAGCAGCGCTGCACCGACAGCCGGAGGAGATCGGGTGGATCGCGGAAGCGGGCGGCCCGGGCGACGACGACCTGCCCGCGCGGAGGGAGCCGGCGGAGCAGCAGCCGGAGCAGCGGGCGGCCGCGGGCGAGCAGGCCGGCGGCGAGCCCGGCCGCGGCGAGGACGAGCAGCGCCAGGCAGAGCTCGGCCATGCCGTGACCGCTCGTCCCGCCCCCGCCGTGCCCGTCGCCGTGCTGGCCGCCGTGCTCGCCGGTGGGTGTGTCGTGGTGGGCGCCGGTCGCCGCCAGGGGTGCGGGCACGGGCACGGCTACGGCTACGGAGGCGACCCCGTGGTCGGCCATGCCGTGCATCGCGAAGAGGCCGGCCAGCGCCGCGAGCGTGACGAGCACCCGCCGGGCCAGGGTCAGGTCACGGCGCATAGCCCAGGCCGATCGCGGCCATCGCCGCCTCGAGCCGGTCGAGCGCGATCGGGCCGACGCCGTGGAGCGCGGCGAGGTCGGCGCGGCGCCAGCCGCTGACCGCCTCGAGCGTGTGGACGTCGACCGCTCGCAGTGCCCGAGTGGCGGGCGCGCCGATGGTCCGCGGCAGCGGCGTCCCGGTACGGCGGGGGGCGCGCTCGCGCGGACCGTCCTCGCTGTCGAGGACGGCCTCGCCGCGCGGCGAGAGGCGGTAGCCGATGGCGAGGGACTCGGTGAGCCCGCGCTCCTTGAGCTTGCGCACGTCCTTCTTGAAGTCCGGCGTCTCGCGGCCGAGCTCGGCGGCGAGGTCGGGGGCGCGGACCTCGGGGTTGCGGTCGATGATCCGCAGCGTGGTCCGGGTCCACGGACCGATCGGGGACGCCGTGTCGAGCCGGTCGAGCCCCGTCAGGATCGTGCGGATCTCGGCGGCGTCGGGGACCGTCGCGCGCAGTGCCTCGCGCGGGTCGGCGCCGCCGTACGTGAGGCCGACGCGGAAGACCGGACGGTCCGCCCGGTCGGGCTGCGCGGAGAGTGCCGCCTTGAGCGCGGCGAGCGAGGCGGCGCCGGCCCGGCGGGCGTCGTCCGCGCGGAGCCGGGAGAGGGCGACCTCCTCGACGCTGACCACCTCGATCACGCCGACGGCGGTGCGCAGCCGGCTGCCGACCTTGACCCGCGGCCGGTCCCAGCGGCGGAAGGCGAGATCGACCGTTCCCGCACGGACACCCTCGAGCTCGGCCGGTCGCATCATCACGTGCCCGAGCATAGGACCGCGGCCGAGGCGCGGTTGACACCGTTCGCCGTTCGGTGATTACATCGTCATATGGCGATGAATCAGCAGGGCGGCACCGCCCCGGACGTCGCGGAGGTGACCGGCGTCCCCACCGAGGTCGACGCGCTCTCCGCGGTGGCGGGCCTGCTCCACGCGCTCAGCGACCCCAACCGGCTGGCCATCCTCGAGCACCTCGCGCTCGGCGAGCACCGCGTCGTCGACCTGACCGCGCACCTCGGCCTCGCGCAGTCCACCGTCTCCAAGCACCTCGCGTGCCTGCGCGACTGCGGCCTGGTCGTCTCCCGGCCGAGCGGCCGCGCCTCGATGATCTCGCTGGCCCAGCCCGAGCTGACCCACGCCGTCCTGGCCGCGACCGTCCGGCTGCTCGACGTCACCAGCGGTCCCTGCGGGGCGGCCTGATCATGGGTGTCGGACACGGGCACGGCCACCAGCCCGCCGCCGCGAGCGGCCACGCGGGGGCGCGGCACCGCTGGCGGCTGGGGGTCTCCTTCGGCCTGATCGCGACGTTCTTCGTCGTCGAGCTCGTCGTCGGCATCATCAGCGGCTCGCTGGCGCTCATCTCGGACGCCGGGCACATGGCCGCCGACGTCGTCGCGCTCGGCGCGGCGCTCGTCGCGACCAAGATCGCGACCCGGGCCGACAGCAGCGGACGCCGTACCTACGGCTCCTACCGGGCCGAGGTCTTCGCCTCCGGCCTCGCCGTGCTGATGATGCTCGGCGTCGCCGCCTACGTCGTGGTCGAGGCGATCGGCCGGATCGGTGCCGAGCCCGACGTCGCGACCGGCCCGATGCTCGTCGTCGGCTTCCTCGGCCTGGTCGTCAACGTCATCGCGCTCCTGCTGCTGCGCAGCGGCGCGCAGGACTCCCTCAACGTCAAGGGCGCCTACTTCGAGGTCATCGCCGACACCGCCGGCAGCGTCGGCGTCATGGTGGCCGGCGGGCTGATCCTCGCCACCGGCAGCAGCATCTGGGACACCGTGGTCGCCTTCGCCATCGGCGCCTTCGTCGCGGTGCGGGCGGTCATGCTCGGCCGCGAGGTGCTCGCCGTCCTCGGCCAGCACGTCCCGGCCGGCCTCGACATCGACGAGGTGACCGGCGCGCTCGGCGGCCTCGACGGGGTCCGCGACGTCCACGACCTGCACGCCTGGACGCTGACCTCCGGCATGAACGTCGCCACCGCCCACCTGGTCCTGCTCGACGGCGTCGACGGCGCGGGGGTGCTGCGCGAGGGGCAGGTGCTGCTGCGCGAGCGCTTCCAGATCGAGCACGCCACGCTGCAGATCGAGGGGCACCGCTCGGCCGCGTGCGACGCCGTCACCTGGTGATCCCGACCGTACGACCGGTGGGACCTCAGCCGTGGGCGAGGGAGAGCTTGACCGCGAACCCCAGGAACACCGCACCCACGGCGGACGTCGCGCCCGCCGAGAGCGCCTTGCGCCGCCGGAACGCGGCGGCGAGGCGGGTCCCGAAGAAGATCAGCGCGCTCAGGTAGGCGACGCTCGCGACCTGGGCCAGCGTGCCGAGGACGACGAACGACAGCGCCGGGTGGGCGTAGGACGGGTCGACGAACTGCACGAAGAAGGCGACGAAGAACAAGATCGCCTTCGGGTTGAGCAGGCTGATCACCAGGGCCCGGCGGTAGGGCCGCTCGCCCGGCGTCGCCGGGGCCGCCGCGTCGGCGGCGTCGGCCGCGACCTCGGCGACCGTGCGCCGGGAGCGCCAGGTCGCGAGGGCACCGCGCAGCATCGTGAAGGCCAGCCAGCCGAGGTAGGTCGCGCCCGCGAACTTCACTATCGAGAAGGCCAGGTCGTTGGCCTGGAGCAGCGAGGCGACGCCCGCCGCGGACAGCGTCATCAGCACCGCGTCGCCCGTCCACACCCCGGCCGCGGCGGCGTAGCCGTCGCGGACCCCCCGCCGCGCGGCCACCGAGAGCACGTAGATCGAGTTCGGTCCGGGCAGCAGGATGATGAGGATCAGGCCGACGAGGTACGTCGAGAGGTCGGTGATGCCCAGCACGGGGACGATCCTCCCACGGGGGTGCCCCGCGCTCCCACTCGTTTGCGATGAGTTCGGGGGCGGGCGCCGGTCGATCCCCGCATGAGCATCGTCACCGCGGACATCAGCGTCTCCGCCGACGGCTTCGGCGCCGCCGCGGACCAGTCCCTCGCCCACCCGTTCGGCTCGATCGACCAGGACCGGCTGCACGCCTGGATGTTCGACCACGGCGACGACAACGCCGCCGAGGTCGCCGCGATCCTCGACGCCGGCGCGTTCGTCATGGGGCGCAACATGTTCAGCCCCGGCCGCGGGCCCTGGGACCTCGACTGGCGGGGCTGGTGGGGCGAGGAGCCGCCGTACCGGGCGCCGGTGTTCGTGCTCACCCACCACGAGCGCCCGCCGCTCGAGATGGACGGCGGCACCACCTTCCACTTCGTCACCGACGGTCCGGAGGCGGCGCTCGAGCGCGCCCGGGCGGCCGCCGGGGAGCGCAACGTCTCCATCGCGGGTGGCGCCGGCACCCTCAACGCCTACCTGGCCGCCGGGCAGGTCGACGAGCTGCGGGTGCACGTCGCGCCCTTCGTCTCCGGCCTCGACGCCGGCTCACGCCTGTTCGCCGGCGTCCCCGCGACCCCGCTGGTGCCGGTCGCGGTGCGTGGCACGCCGCACGTCACCCACGTGACCTACCGCCGCGCCTCGGCGTAGCGGCCTCGGTCGTCGAGCGCCACCACGGCGAGCGGCAGGTCGCCGATCCGCTGGTCGGCGGGCAGCGCGGCGAGGTCGACGCCCTCGAGCAGGTCGCCGCACAGGTGCCGGCCGCTGTTGCTCGACAGGATCCGGCCGAAGCTGTTGACCACCGCGATCCGGGCCGCGGAGGCGCGCAGCGCGGGGAGCAGCGCCTGCTCGGCGTTCTTGACCGCGATGTCCGCGCCGGCGACGCCGCAGAAGCGACCGGCGACCAGCACCGGCGTGGTGAAGGTCAGCGTGTACTCCTCGGTGCAGAGGTAGTCGACGTACGGGCCGGTGACGTGGCGCGCGCCCGTGTCGCGGGGGACGACGTACCAGGGCAGGTGCTCGTAGTCGTAGAACCCGATCGCCTGCGGCTCCGAGTGGGTGACGAGCCGCTGCGGGCGGCCGTCGGGGTCGCGGGCGAACCACTCGAGCCACCACTCGGCGTCGCGGAGCAGGGCCGGGGCGGCGACGAAGCCGGCGCCCTGGACGGGCTGGGCGGCGTCGGCGAGGACCGGGACGACGAGCGGCTCGACCGCCTCGAGGTCGGCCCGGCGCGGGGCCGGCCGGGTGGCGAGGGAGCGGCCGACGGCGTCGGCGATCCGGTCGGCGAGCCCGAGGGCGTGCGCGGCGAGCTCGGTGACGGCGTCGCGCGCGCGGGCGACGTCGGTCAGGGTCGGTGCGGTCATGAGGCAGCCTCGCTCAGCTGGTAGTCGATGAGGCGGGCGGTGGAGTCGGCCACCCGCTGCTCGGCCGCCTCGCGGGCGGCATGGGGATCCCGGTCGGCGATCGCGGCGACGACGGCCCGGCAGCTGCGGACCATCTGGGCGTGGCTGTCGTCGTCCCCGAAGGCCAGCCAGAGGAGGGTGCCGAACTCCGCCTGGAGGCTGACCTCCTCGTGGTAGAGCCGGGGGGACTGGGCGGCGGCGGCCACCTCGATGTGGAACTGCGCGTCGGCCCGGCGCCGGGCGTCGGGCTTCTCGGCGTCGGCGAGGGCGTCGGCGACGCGGCGCAGCCGGTCGACGTCCTCGGGGCTGGAGCGGCGGGCGGCGAGGGCCGCGCTGGCGCCGCAGATGGCGGCGTAGACGTCGCCGAGGTCGCGCAGCTCGCCGAGGCTGAACCCGTCGAGCCGGCGCCGGGCGAGGTGGCTGATGCCGTCCTCGGGGGTGCGCACGAAGCTGCCGCCGCCGCGCCCGCGGCGGGTCTCGATCAGGCCCTCGGAGCGCAGCACCGACAGCGCCTCGCGCACGGTGACCGTGGAGACGCCGAAGATCCCGGCGAGGTCGAGCTCGCCGGGCAGCTGCTCGGCGTCGGGGAGCAGGCCGAGCGCGATCGCGTCGGTGAGCCGCCGGACGACGAGCTCCGAGCGACTGAGCGACTCCAGCGGCGAGAACACCGCCGCCGACGCGCGTCCGTAGAACGGCACGGCCACCGTTTCCCCTCCTGTCGTGTCCCCCAGGTCGAGCTGGTCGGGGTCCATCTTGCCCGACCCTCTTGTGCTTTGAACTGTGAAGTCATATGTTATCGCACCATCCACCCCGGATGAGACGAAAGGCACATCGTGATGTCACTCTCGACCAGCGCTCCCGTCGCGGCCACCGAGGCCGTCGAGGTCCCCGCGATCTCGATCCGCGGCCTGCGCAAGACGTTCGGCAGCGTGACCGCGGTCGACCACGTCGACATCGACATCGCCAACGGCGAGTTCTTCTCGATGCTGGGCCCGTCGGGCTCGGGCAAGACCACGGTGCTGCGGATGATCGCGGGCTTCGAGGCGCCCACCGCCGGCACCATCCGGCTCGACGGCACCGACGTCACCCGCAGCGCGCCGTTCGAGCGCGACGTGCACACGGTCTTCCAGGACTACGCGCTCTTCCCGCACATGAGCGTGCTCGACAACGTCGGCTACGGCCTGCGGGTGCGCGGGCTGGGCAAGAAGGAGCGCCGCGAGCGGGCCCAGCAGGCGCTCGACAAGGTCCGCCTCGGTCACCTGGGCGACCGCCGCCCCAGCCAGCTCTCCGGCGGCCAGCGGCAGCGGGTCGCGCTCGCCCGGGCGATCGTCCTCGAGCCGCGGGTGCTCCTGCTCGACGAGCCGCTCGGCGCGCTCGACCTCAAGCTCCGCGAGCAGATGCAGGTCGAGCTCAAGCAGCTCCAGCGCGACCTCGGCATCACCTTCGTGTTCGTCACCCACGACCAGGAGGAGGCGCTCACGCTCAGCGACCGGATCGCCGTCTTCGACGCCGGCCGCATCCAGCAGCTCGGCTCCCCGCGCGAGATCTACGAGAACCCCGCCTCGGCGTACGTCGCCGGCTTCGTCGGGACGACGAACCTGCTCGACGCCGCGACCTCCCAGCGCCTGCTCGGCGTCGCCGACGAGCACGCCGTCCGCCCGGAGCGGCTGCGCATCACCGACGCCCGCGACACCGCGCCGGCCGCGCCCGGCGACGTCCGGGTCGACGCGACCGTCACCGAGACGATCTACCTCGGCACGGGCAACCGGGTGCACCTGCGCACCGCCGACGGCACCGAGCTCGTCGCGCTCGAGCAGTCCACCGGCGCCGCCGCCGGCCAGGAGGCCCGCGGCGACCGGGTGACCGTCCGGTTCGCCCGGGCGGACGTCGTCCGCCTCACCGCCGCCGAGTCCTGACCCGGCTTCCAGCTCCCTCCCCTCCAGCAACCCAACGAGAAAGCGGAGAACCCGATGAAATCCACCCTCCGGCGCGGCCGTGTGGCCGCGGCCTGCCTGACCCTGCTGTCGGTCTCCGTGCTGTCGGCCTGCGGCAGCAGCGACAGCGACAAGAAGACCGAGGCCGTCGAGAAGCTCGGCAAGACCGAGGGCCAGGTCTCGATCCTGGCCTGGCCCGGCTACGTCGAGGACGGCAGCAACGACCCCAAGGTCGACTGGGTCTCCGCCTTCGAGAAGGAGACCGGCTGCCAGGTGACCAGCAAGGTCTACGGCACCTCCGACGAGGCGCTCAACCTCGCCAAGTCCGGTGAGTACGACGTCATCGCCGCCTCCGGCGACCTGTCGCTGCGGCTGATCGCCTCCGACGAGGCCCAGCAGATCAACACCGACCTGGTGCCCAACTACAAGAACGTCTACGACTTCCTCAAGGACACCGAGTGGAACTCGGTGGACGGCAAGAACTACGGCGTCCCGCACGGCTACGGCGCCAACCTGCTGATGTTCAACAAGAAGGACTTCCCCGAGGCGCCGACCTCGTGGGGCGCGGTCTTCGAGAAGGACCAGCTCGCCAAGAACAAGGGCAAGGTGACGGCGTACGACTCGCCGATCTACATCGCCGACGCCGCGCTCTACCTGATGAAGACGCAGCCCGACCTGAAGATCACCAACCCCTACGCGCTCGACGCCGACCAGCTCGCGGCCGCGACCGCCCTGCTCAAGGAGCAGCGCAAGTACGTCGGCGAGTACTGGTCGGACTACCTCAAGGAGGTGCAGGCCTTCGAGACCGGCAACTCCGTCGTCGGCACCACCTGGCAGGTGATCAAGAACAGCATCGAGAACAAGGACGTCGACGTCACGCTGCCCACCGAGGGCGCGACCGCGTGGAACGACACCTGGATGCTGTCGTCGCAGGCGAAGAACCCCAACTGTGCCTACAAGTGGATGGACTACATCCTCAGCCCCGAGGCCAACGCGCAGGCGACCGAGTACTTCGGCGAGGCGCCCAACAGCCCGCAGGCGTGCGAGAAGACCACCGACCCGCAGCACTGCGCGACGTTCCACGCCGGTGACGAGGACTACGCCAAGCAGCTGTGGTTCTGGCGCACGCCCATCAAGAAGTGCCTCGACGGCCGTACCGACGTCGAGTGCACGGACTACGCCCAGTGGACGCAGGCGTGGACGGAGATCAAGGGCTGATCATGGCCACCACCGACGTCGCCGACGCCCGGCCCGACCAGGCCCCGGCCCCCGCACTGCGGGGGCCGGTGGCCCGGCCGGGGTCCCGGCTGCTGCACCGCTGGGTGTGGCTGCGCCTGAGCCTCCTGCTCTCCGCGCCCCTCGCCTGGATGCTCCTCGTGTACGTCGTCGCGCTCGCGGCGCTGCTGGTCACCTCGCTGTGGTCGGTGGACAGCCTCAGCAGCGAGATCGACCGCACCTGGACGCTCGACAACTTCCGCACGCTCCTCGACAACGAGGTCTACCGCAAGGTCGCGCTGCGCACCGTGGGCGTCGCCGCCGCGGTCACCGTCATCGACGTCGCGATCGCGCTGCCGATCGCCTTCTACATGGCCAAGGTCGCCTCGCCGCGGGTCCGCCGGATGCTCGTCGTCGCGGTCCTCACGCCGCTGTGGGCGAGCTACCTGGTCAAGGTCTTCGCCTGGCGCGTCGTCCTCTCCGAGGGCGGCCTGGCCGAGTGGAGCCACCTCGGCTCGCCCGGCTACGGCCTCACCGCCGTGGTCATCGCGCAGTCCTACATCTGGCTGCCGTACGTCATCCTGCCCATCTTCGCCGCGCTGGAGCGGGTCCCCGACTCGCTGCTCGAGGCGGCCGGCGACCTCGGCGCCCCGAGCCGGATGGTGGTGCGCACCGTCGTCCTGCCGCTGCTCGTGCCCGGCATCGTGGCCGGCGCGATCTTCAGCTTCTCGCTGACCATGGGCGACTACATCACCGTCAACATCGTCGGCGGCGCGAGCCAGATGCTCGGCAACCTGATCTTCATCAACGCCGGCGCGGCCAACAACCTGCCGCTCGCCGCGGCCATCGCGATGATCCCCATCGTCGTGATGCTCGTGCTGCTGACCGCGATCCGCCGTACCGGTGCACTGGAGAACATGTAATGACCCTGAGCCGCACCACCCGGCGCCTGCTCGCCGGCCTCACCTTCGGCGTCCTGGCGCTGATCTACCTGCCGCTGCTCGTGGTGGTCGTCAACTCGGTCAACCCGAGCCAGTCGATGACCTGGCCGCCCGACGGCGTCACCTTCGAGTGGTGGCGCCGGGCGGCGCACAGCGCCGGTGCCCGCGACGCGCTGGTGACCAGTCTCCAGGTGGCCGTCATCGCGACCGCCCTGGCGCTGGTCCTCGGGACCCTGCTCGCGCTGGCCCTGCAGCGCTACTCGTTCTTCGGCAAGCACTCGGTGAACCTGCTGGTGATCCTGCCGATCGCGCTGCCGGGCGTGGTCACCGGCATCGCGCTGAACAACGGCTTCAAGGGGATCCTCGGCATCGACCTGTCGCTGTGGACGATCGTCGTGGCGCACGCGACCTTCTGCATCGTCACCGTGTTCAACAACGTGCAGGCCCGGCTGCGCCGGATGGGGACCAGCCTCGAGGAGGCCTCGGCCGACCTCGGCGCGGGGGTGCTCACCACCTTCCGGCTCGTCACCCTGCCGCAGCTGCGCTCGGCGTTGCTGGCGGGTGGCATGCTTGCCTTCGCACTCAGCTTCGACGAGATCATCGTGACGACCTTCACCGCCGGCAACGGCGCCACCACCCTTCCGATCTGGATCCTGAACAACATGTTCCGTCCCAACCAGGCCCCCGTGGTCAACGTGGTCGCCGTGGTCCTGATCGTGTTCTCCATCATCCCGGTGTGGTTGGCCCAGCGGCTGTCCTCGGACGTCGAGGCCGCGCGCTGACGCACGACCGCACCACCCGCTCAGACCTTTCCCGAAGGAGCACCCCATGACCGAGTACGCCGTCCGCAACCCCGCCACCGGTGAGCTGGTGGAGACCTTCCCGACCGCCACCGACGCCGAGGTCGGCGCCGCCGTCGACGCCGCCAGCGCGGCGTACGACAGCTGGGGCCGGACCTCGACCGCGGCCGAGCGTGCCGCGCTCATCCGCCGGGTCGCCGAGCTGCACCGGGAGCGCCGGGCCGAGCTGGCGGCGGCGATGACCGAGGAGATGGGCAAGGCGCCGGCGGACGCCGAGGGCGAGGTCGACTTCTCGGCCGCGATCTACGACTTCTACGCCGACAACGCCGAGAAGTTCCTCGCCGACGAGCCGATCGACCTGCTCGACGGCGCCGGCAGCGCGGTCATCCGGCGCTCGCCCGTCGGCGTGCTGCTCGGGATCATGCCGTGGAACTACCCGGTCTACCAGATCGCCCGCTTCGCCGGCCCGAACCTGACCCTCGGCAACACCATCGTGCTCAAGCACGCCCCGCAGTGCCCGCGGTCGGCGGCGATCCAGGAGCAGATCTTCCGCGACGCCGGCTTCCCCGAGGGTGCGTACGTCAACGTGTACGCCACCAACGAGCAGATCGCCGACGTGATCGCCGACCCGCGCGTCCAGGGCGTCTCGCTCACCGGCTCCGAGCGCGCCGGCGCCGCCGTCGCCGAGATCGCCGGGCGCCACCTCAAGAAGGTCGTCCTCGAGCTCGGCGGCTCCGACCCCTTCATCCTGCTCTCCAGCGACGACCTCGACGCCACCGTCGAGGCCGCCGTCGCCGCCCGCCTCGAGAACACCGGCCAGGCCTGCAACGCCGGCAAGCGCTTCGTCGTCGTTGACGACCTCTACGACGACTTCGTCGCCCGCTTCACCGACGCGCTCCTCGCCGCCTCGCCGGGCTCGCCGCTCTCGTCCCAGACCGCTGCCGACAACCTGGCCCGCCAGGTCGACGAGGCCGTCGCCGGCGGCGCCTCGCTCGCCACCGCGGGCGAGCGGCAGGGCGCCTTCTTCCCGACGGGCGTGCTGTCCGGCATCGAGACCGGCAACCCGGCGTACCGCCAGGAGCTGTTCGGTCCCGTCGCCATGGTGTTCCGCGCCAGCGACGAGGACGACGCCGTCCGGATCGCCAACGACACCCCCTACGGCCTCGGCTCCTACGTCTTCACCACGGACGCCGCCCAGGCCGAGCGGGTCGCCGACCGGATCGACGCCGGCATGGTCTTCGTCAACGGCGTCGGCCTCGAGGGCGCCGAGCTGCCCTTCGGCGGCATCAAGCGCTCCGGCTTCGGCCGCGAGCTCGGCCGCTTCGGCATGGAGGAGTTCGTGAACAAGAAGATGATCCGGATCAACGGCTGATCATCCCCGCGCCGGGACCACCGGACCTCAGCCCGCGGTCGGGTACGCCGCCCGCCACCCCTGGCTCAGCACGTCGAGCAGCCCGGGGACGTCCTCGACCGCGAGCTGGAAGGTCCCGGTGCACACGTTGTCGCGCCACAGCGACAGCACCACCACCTCGGCCTCCGTGTGCCAGCTGACCCGGAGCGCGCGCCCGTCGCCGCGGGCGTCGAGGTAGGCGCCGCCCGCGCGGGGGAGGGGCTGCACCCGGCGCGTCCGCATCGATCCATCATGCGCCGCGCCGGGCGCGTTGTCATCGGGTCGGGCGAATCCGTCGGCCGCAGCCCAGGGGTGGGTCAGCCTTCCTGCGCGGCGCCGGCGTCGGTCGCGGCGTCGGCCGGCGGCGGGCACAGGCAGAACGGATGCCCGTCGGGGTCGAGCATGACCAGCCAGCCGCCCTCGCCGGGCTGACCCGGCGCCAGGCTCGCGCCGAGACCCTCGGCGTGGGCGCGGGCGCTGTCGAGGTCGCTGACCCGGAAGTCGAGGTGGAACTGCTGGGGGTGCTCCTGGCCCGGCCACTGCGGCCGGGAGTAGTCGGCGACCGTCTGGAAGTTGAAGGTCGCGCCGAGCAGCGCGGCCTGGGCGTAGCCGTAGGTCGCGTCCTCGAAGGTCACCTCGCCGCCGGTGAGGTCGGCGTAGAAGCGGGCGAGCGCGCCGGCGTCGGGGGTGTCGATGGTGAACGCGACGAGCTCGGTGACGGGCGTGGAGGTCGGGGAGGTCGTGGTGGTCATGGATCCCACGATGGCCTGGGCCACCGACACCGGTCTTGAAAGAATCCGACACATGACCCGCTGGACCCCCGACGGCCCGCTCGACCTCACCGAGGCGGCCCACCTGCGCGACGCGCGCGGGTTCAGCCCGTCGCTGCGGCGGTACGCGCCCCCGGCCGCGCTCGCCGACGTCGTCCGCCGGTTCTGGGTGCCGGTGTGGTCGCTGCCCGACGGCGAGGTGTCGGTGCAGCGGGTGCTGCAGTACCCCGTCTGCCAGGTCGTCGTCGGCCCGGACGGCGGCCAGCTGGTCGGGCCGCACAGCGGGCTCAGCACGCAGGAGCTCGCCGGCCGCGGCTGGGTGGTCGGCGCCATGATGCAGCCCGCCGCCGGGCTCGCGCTCGCCGGCGGTCCCGTCGTCGCCCTGACCAACGAGCGGCGGGACCTCGCCGACATCGCCGCCCTCGACGGAGCCGGCCTGGTCGCTGCCGTGGGTGCCGCGCTCGGCGCCGAGCCGGCCGCCGTCGAGCGGCAGCAGGAGGCCTGCGCCCTGGTCGCCGAGGCGCTCGCCGCGCTCCTCCCGGCCGACGACGAGGGGCGGCTCGTCAACGCCGTCGTCGAGTACGTCGAGGGCGACCGCGAGGTGCAGCGGGTCGGGCAGGTGTGCGCGAAGTTCGACCTCGGCGAGCGCGCCCTGCAGCGCCTGCTGCGCCGCCGGATCGGGCTCTCGCCGAAGTGGCTGATCCAGCGCCGTCGCCTCCACGACGCCGCGGACCTGCTCCGCGCCGGCGCCAGCGTCGACCTGGCCCGGGTCGCGGCCGACCTCGGGTATGCCGACCAGGCGCACTTCACCCGGGACTTCCGCGCCGTCACCGGGCTGACCCCGGGGGAGTTCAGCGCGGAGCCGGCGGGGCCGGATCGAGGCTGAGCTCGAGCTGCGGCAGGACCCGTCCCGGGATCGACTCCGACGGCACCGCCCGCACCCGGACCGCCCCCGCCGCCACGTAGAACGCCTCCGCGTTCGGGTCGGCGTCGATGGTGAGCGTCGTGAAGCCGAGCGCCCGGGCCGCCTCGACGAGGTGGCCGAGCAGGGCCCGGCCGACCCCGCGGCCGATCGCGTCCGGGTCGACGAAAAGCATCCCGAGCTCGCCGACGGGCGCGTCGCCCTCGAGCGTCCCGAAGCCCGCGACCGTCCCGTCGACCTCGGCGACGACCGTGCGGCGCGCGGCCAGCTCGTCGTCGCGCAGGGTCAGCTCGTCGCGGCAGGCGGCGAGGAAGTCGGCATCGTAGCCCCAGTGCCCCTTCGACCGCAGCGCCAGCGCCGAGAGCAGTCCGGCCTCGCCGGGGACGGCGGCACGCAGGTGGGTCGGGTGGTTCGTCATGCCAGCTCCCGCAGGTAGCAGAGCATCCGGTACTCCTGGCCGGGCTCGATGTTGGTGAAGCCGTGCCGCTCGTAGAAGCGCCGGGTGTCGACGTCGACCTCGTCGACGTTGATGTGCATCTCGATCGCCCCGCGCGCGGCGACCTCCGCGACCGCGCGGGTGAGCAGCGCGGTGCCGATGCCGCGGTCGCGCAGGTCCGGGCGTACGTAGAGCTCCTCGAGCTGCGCCAGCGGCCCGTCGCCGTACGGCGTGGGGCGCAGGGTGAGGTAGCCGAAGCCGGTCGGCTCGGGGGCCGCGCCGGGGGCCGCGCCGGGGGCAGGGTCCTCGGCGAGCACGACCAGGACGTCCTCGCGCGCCAGCAGCACGGTGAACCGGTCGCCGAAGTCCGCCGCGCTCGGCGTCGGCACCTCGAACTCGGTGTTGAAGTCGAACAGCAACCCGCCCACGACGTACCCGTCGGCCGGCCCGGCCAGCCGGACCCGCACGTCGCCGCCGCCGCTCACGGCAGCCACGCCGCGAGGAGCGAGCGGGCGGCCGCCGACAGCCGCTCCGCGGTGAACCGGCCGGGATCGGCGAGGACCAGGCCTCCGAAGTGGTCGAGCAGCGCGAGGATCCCGTGCGCCACCACCTCGGCGTCGAGCTGCTCGGCACGCGCGCCGAGGACCACGGTGACGAGCTGCTCGATCACCCCGCGGACCCGCTCCCGGTCGCCCTCGATCCGCTCGCGCACCACGTCGGGGACGTCGGCCGGGGAGGCCAGGATCGCCCGCCAGGTGACCGGGTCGGCCAGCACCATCGCGTGAAGCGCCGGGACGGCGCGCTCGACCACCGCCAGCGGGTCGGCGTCGTCGGCACCGAGCGGCAGCGCCGCGAAGAGCTGGCCCAGCGCCCGGTCCTGCTGGCGGTCGAGGAGAGCGGTCAGCAGCGGGCCGAGGCCGTCGTACGCGCCGTAGACGACGGGCCGGGTGACGCCGGCCTCGCGGGCGATCGCGTCGATCGAGACCCCGTCGTACCCGTCGCGGTCGATGATCGTCAGCGCCGCGTCGAGGAGCTGCTCCCGGCGCTCGGCCATCGGCACGCGCGGCGCGTACGGCCGGCGCTTGCGGGTCTGCTCGGGCATGGCGCCAGCCTAAGGTCTTCCATTTACTACACAGGTGTAGCATTCTGGTTCCCATGGGGACCAGCAAGCGCGGACGCGCGATCACGCCCGCCGAGGACCATGGCTTCTTCGGTCCGGGCTCGATGGCCTGGAAGGTGTGGGGCTATCCCACGTCGCTGACCATCGGCTTCAGCCGGGCGGTCGTCGTCGAGGAGCTCGACCCGAACCTGGTGGCCTCGGTCGACCGCACCCAGGACATCTACCGGCGCCCGAAGACCCGCTACGACCGCACCATCCACTACTTCGCTCTCGTGGCGTTCGGCGACAGCCGGACCACCTCGCGCGCCGCCGACGTCCTGGTCAAGGTGCACAGCAAGGCGATCGGCACCGAGCCCTACGGCGGCGGCCGGTACGACGCCAACGACCCGGACTCGCAGCTGTGGATCCTCGTCACCGGCTGGCACTCGGTGCTCAAGGCCTACGAGAGGTACGGCCCGGGCCGGCTCTCCGAGGCCGACGAGGCGCAGTACTGGGCCGAGTGCGCCCGCGCCGCCGAGCTGCAGACCTGCTCGCCCGACGACGTCCCGCGCTCGCGCGCCGAGCTGCATGCCTACTACGAGCGGATGCGCCCGGTCATGTCCGGCTCACCGATCGCCCGCCGCGCGATGGCGCACCTGATGGACGTCAGCCAGCTCGTCGACGACGTCCCCGCCGTGCTGCGCCCGGCCCGCTGGGTGGTCGGCCGGTTCTTCCGGGCCGGCGTGATCGCCACGCTCCCGCACTGGATGCGCGAGATGGGCGACCTGCGCCAGCCGCGGATCATGGACGTCGTCGCCCGCCCGGTGCTGCGCGCGACCTTCGCCGCCGTCGCGCTGAGCACCCGGGTGCAGCTGCGGATCCTCGGGCTGCTCTCGCCCAGCACGGTCCCGGTGGTCGCGCCGGTCCTGCTCGGCGTGCCACCGGTGACCCCGGAGGTGCTCACGCCGGAGCAGGCCCGCGAGCGCTACGGGTACGCCAAGCCCGCCGAGGCGCACCTCGCCTGGCGCGCGAAGCAGCACGAGAAGGTCTTCGGCCGCGGCGAGGAGCCCAGCGACGCGGGCCTGGTCGAGTCCGAGCCGGTGCTCGGCCGGCTCGGGCCGCCCGAGGCCATCGGTCTGCGAGGCTGACCACCACCAGCTCCCGTGCCGCGCCCGCCGCGGTGCGCCGTCCTCGAAGGAGACCCTGTGGGCCTCAACCCCGTCGCCGACGTCCTCAAGCGCGCCGACAAGGTGCTCAAGAGCGCCGAGACCGCCCTGACCAACGTCGACCGCACGCTCGGCTCGGTCGACGGCACCCTGACCGGCGTCGACGAGAAGCTCGCGAACGTCGACCAGCGGATGGTGAACGTCGACCAGACGCTCGTCGAGACCCGTGAGGTCCTCGGGCAGGTGCAGACCCTGCTCGGGGACCTGAACGACAAGCTGGTGCTGCTCGACGAGGTGCCCGAGCTCAAGGCGAAGCTCGACGCCGTGCTGGCGGCGGTGCAGGCGGGCTGAGCGCGCGGGGCGCGCGCGGCGTCCACTGTTGAGTTGTCAGAGGGCAGGATCCAGGGGCACCTCCTCGCGGACGTCGATGCCGAGCGAGCGGACCAGGGCGACGGCCTGATCGAGGTCGACGATGGCCCTGCGCACGGTGGTGGTGCGCAGGTCGAACGTCGACAGGTCGGACCCGCGCAGGTCGGCGCCGGTGAAGTCGGTGTGGTGCAGCTCGGCGCCGAGCAGGTCGAGGTGGTGCAGGGTCGCGCCGCCGAGCTTGGCGCCGGACAGGTCGGCCTCGCGGAGGTCGACGCGGCGGAAGGTGGTCTTGCGGAGGTCGGCGGCGGGCATCCGGACGAAGCGCCAGCTGCCGCCGACGGCCTCGAAGGCGCCGAAGCGGCAGCGCTCGAACTGGGTGCCGACGAGCTTGCAGCCCTCGAGCCGGGCACCGAAGAGCGACGAGCGGATGAAGGTGCAGTTGACGAACGCCGAGTCGGTGAACCGGACCGCGTTGAGGTCGCAGTCGCGGAAGGTGCAGTGCTCGAACGTGACGCCGGTGCCGGCGGTCTCGGTCAGGTCGACGTCGAGGAAGCTCACCCGCTGGAACGTGCGCCCGGACAGGTCGGCACCGTCCCAGCGCTCGGCGACCACCTCGGCATCGGTGAGCTCGGTGGGCAGGTCGCGGTCGTCGTCGGTCATGGGACCAGTCTCCTCAAGGGTCCGACACAACCCCTCGCCCCGGCTCGGGAGGCCGTCGTAGCGTGGGGCCATGGCCCTCGCGACGTACAAGGACCTGTGCCTCGACGCCACCGACGCGGCGCTCCTCGGGAAGTTCTGGGGCGCGGCGCTGGGGCTCGAGGTCGAGCCGCTCGACGACGGCGACGTCCGGCTGACCGGGCCGACGGCGCAGCACACGGTCTGGGTCAACACGGTCCCGGAGCCGGTGCTGGTCAAGCAGCGGGTGCACCTCGACATCCGCGCCCGGGACGTCGAGGAGGTCCTGGCGCTCGGAGCGACGCCGGTCGACCTCGAGGCGTTCCCGTGGAAGGTGCTGCGCGACCCCGAGGGCGGTGAGCTGTGCGTCTTCGAGCGGGAGGACGCCCCGGGATCGGGTGACCGGCTGCTCGAGGTGGTGGTCGACTGCGCCGACCCGGCGGTGCTGGCGGCGTGGTGGGCCGAGCTCCTCGGGGGCGTCCACCGCGACGACGAGCAGGGCCGCTGGTCGTGGGTGGAGCAGGTGCCCGGGGCGCCGTTCGCCGACCTGGTGTTCGTCCCGGTGCCGGAGCCGAAGACGGTGAAGAACCGGGTCCACCTCGACCTCACGGCACCGGACGTCGACGCGGTGGTCCGGCACGGCGCGCAGGTCCTGCGGGCGCGCGACGACGAGATCGGGTGGACGGTGCTGGCCGACCCGGCGGGCAACGAGCTCTGCGTTTTCGAGGACGCCCCCGACCCGACGAGAGGATGACCATGAACGTGACCGTGATCGGCGCCGGCCTGGCCGCCGCCCACGTGGTGACCGAGCTCCGCGCCCAGGGCTACGACGGCGACGTCGTGCTGGTGGGCGACGAGCCCCACGCGCCCTACGAGCGGCCGCCGCTGTCCAAGGGCCTGCTGCTGGGCTCGGCCGAGCCGGACTCGGTGTTCGTCCACCCCCGCGCCTGGTACGACGAGCACGGGGTCGACCTGCGGGTCGGCACGCCCGCCACCGCGCTCGACCTCGACCGCCGGCGGGTGCGGCTGGGCGCCACCGAGGTGGCCTACGACCAGCTGGTGCTCGCGCCGGGGGCGGCCCCGCGGCGGCTCGCGATGGCCGACACGTCGGGAGCCCCGGTGCACTACCTCCGCACGCTCGACGACGCGCTGCGGCTGCGCGAGCGGCTCACCGGCCACGTCGCGATCATCGGGGCCGGCTGGATCGGGCTCGAGGTGGCCTCCGCCGCGCGCCAGGCGGGCGCCGAGGTCACGGTGCTCGAGTCGGCGCCGCTGCCCTTGCAGCGCGTGCTCGGCGACGAGCTGGCGACCGTGTTCGCCGACCTGCACCGTGCGCACGGCGTCGACCTGCGCCTCGGCGCCGAGGTGACCGGGATCGAGCACGACGGCGACCGCGCCGTCGTCCGCACGGCGGGGGCCGAGCCGCTGGTCGCCGACCTGCTGCTCGTCGCGGTCGGCGTCACGCCCAACGACGGCCTGGCGGCGAGCGCGGGCCTGGCCACCGACGACGGCGTCCTCGTCGACGCCCGGCTGCGCACGGACGACCCGCGGGTGCTGGCGATCGGCGACGTCGCCAACCACGACCACCCGGTGCTGGGCACCCGGATCCGCGTCGAGCACTGGGACACCGCCATCCAGCACGGTAAGCACGCCGCGCGGGTGCTGCTGGGGAGCGACGAGCCCTACACGCGGCTGCCCTACTTCTTCACCGACCAGTACGACCTCGGCATGGAGTACGTCGGCCACGTCGACCGCCAGGGGTACGACGAGCTGGTGGTCCGCGGCGACCTGGCTGCCCGCAGCGCGAGCGTCCTGTGGCTGCGCGGCGACCGCGTCCTCGCCGGCCTGCACCTCAACGACTGGGACGCGATCGACCCGCTCCGCGCGGTGGTCGGCGGGACGGCGACCGACGCGGTGCGCGACCCGTCGGTGCCGCTCGCCGAACTCATGTAACTACGTGTTACATCGCTTTTGTAACGATCCAAAGCCCCAGAAAGGCGATGTAACACGTAGTTACATGAGCGTGTGGTGCCGCGCGTGCAGCGCGCGCACCCGCTCCGCGTACGCGTCGACCGGGCCGTCGGTCGGCAGGCCCGGCGCGACCTCGCTGATCCGGAGCGCGGCCACGGGTGCGGCGGGGAGGCCGAGGTCGGCGTACCAGGCGACGAGCTGGGGGGTCGACGTCGCGAAGACGATCCGGCCCAGCCCGGCCCAGGCGTGCGCGGCCGAGCACATCGCGCAGTGCTCGCCGGAGGTGTACACGGTGAGCGCGGCGCGGTCGGCCGGGGGCACGTTCGCCGCGGCCCACAAGGCGATGGCGAGCTCGGGGTGGCGGGTGCCGTCGCCGGCGCTGACCCGGTTGTGGTCCTCCATCAGCACGGCCCCGTCGGGGCCGACGAGCACGGAGCCGAACGGCTCGTCACCGGCGTCGACGGCGGCCTCGGCGAGCTCGACGCAGCGGTCCAGGTGGCGCAGGTCCTCGGCGGACACGGTCATGGCGGGTGCCTCCTCAGGCTCGGATGATGCGGCGCTCGATCGCGGCCGCGACGGCGCCGGCCCGGGTGTCGACGCCGAGCTTGGTGTAGATGTGGGAGAGGTGGGACTTCACGGTGGCCTCGGAGACGAACAGCTCGCGCGCCATCTCCTTGTTGCCGAGCCCGCGCGAGAGCAGCTCGAGCACCTCGACCTCGCGCTCGGTGATCGTCGTCGCGCCCGGCGTCGTACGACGGACGAGCGTCGCGGCCACCGACGGCGCGAGCACGGTCTCGCCCCGTGCCGTGGCGCGGATGCCGGCGAACAGCTCGGCAGGCGGCGCGTCCTTGAGGAGGTAGCCGCGGGCGCCGGCCTCCAGGGCCCGCAGGATGTCGGACTCGGTGTCGTACGTCGTGAGCACCAGCACCTCGGGCGGCTCGGGGAGCGCCCGGACCGCGGCGGTGATCTCGGCGCCGCCGGCCTTCCCGTCGCCCAGGCTGAGGTCCATCAGGACGACGTCCGGCCGGTCCGCGCCCACGACGGCGAGCGCGCGCTCGAGCCCGTCCGCCTCGCCGACGACGGACAGGTCGTCCTGCCCGTCGATCAGCGCGCGCAGCCCGGCCCGCACGACAGGGTGGTCGTCGACCAGCACGATCCGGATCACCGGCGCTCCTCCTGGGGGATGGGGTGCACGGGGAAGCGGACCGACACGGTGGTCCCCTCGCCCGGTGCGCTCTCGATGTCGGCCTGCCCGCCGAGCGCCTCGGCCCGGTCGCGGATGCCGGCCAGGCCCCGGCCGCGGGTGCCGATGGCCCGTACCTGCGCGGGATCGAAGCCCCGGCCGTCGTCGCGCACGTCGAGCACGACCTCGTCGAGGAGGTAGGTCAGGGTCAGCGCGACCCGGCCGGCCCCGGCGTGCTCGCGCACGTTGGCGAGGGCGCCGCGGGCGGTGCGGACGAGGGCGGCGGCGACGTCAGCAGGGACGACGACAGGCGTGCCGTCGACGCGGACCTCGGCCGGCAGCCCGCCGGGATCGGCCTGCTCGGCCGCGCGGCGCAGCGCGTCCGGCAGCGCCGCGGCACTGGCCGCGAGGTCGGCGGGTGCGAGGTCGCGGACCACCCGGCGTACTTCGTCGAGGCCGTCGCGGGCGGTGGCGGCGGCGGTCCGGACGTGCTCGCGCGCGGTCGCCGGCTGGGCGTCCCAGGACTGCTCGGCGGCCTGCAGGAGCAGGTTGATGCTCGACAGGCCCTGGCCGACGGAGTCGTGGATCTCGCGGGAGAGCCGGGTCCGCTCGGCGAGCGCGCCGGTGCGGTGCTGCTCCTCGGCCAGCTCGGCCTGCGCCTCGACCAGCTGGTCGAGCAGGTCCTGCCGGGCGCGGGACTCGAGGTCGAGCGCGCGGTAGGCGAGCACGGTGACCAGGGCGACGCCGATCGGGCCGGCCACCTGGACCGGGTCGAAGCCGTCGGTGATCCGCTGCCAGGCCGCGGTGAGCAGCACCGTCATGAGGACGACGGTGCCCACCGCCCACGGGAACGGCAGCACCCGCAGCACCGCGAACGCCACCGGCACCGCGCACCACGCGAACGACGGCGCCACGGCGGTGAGCGCCCCCCACAGCACGACCATCCCGGTCACCCAGACCGTCGGCCACCACGCGCGCCCGGCGAGCAGCCCGCGGGTCGCGTAGGCCAGGCCGAGCACGAGCGCACCCGCCAGCACGGCGGCGCCCGTCGCGTGGAAGCCGTGCCGCTCGACGTACCGCGCGGCGGAGGTGACCAGCAGCACCACGAGCACCGCCAGCAGCCACCGGTCGAGCCGGGCGGCAGGCGCGAGGATGCCGTGCACCCCGGCAGGACGCCGGACGGAGACGGGCAGGGACGGCAAGGTCATGGTGGGCCCACCCTAGGGAGGACGGCGGTCTCCGGCATCAACCGATTGGCTACCGAGGGATAGCCGGGCGCCCGACGTCCGGACCCCGGTCCGGCGCGCAGGGTGGAGGACATGAAGCGAACCCACCTGATCTCCAGCACCCTGCTCGCCGTGACGGCGTTCGGCGCCCTCGCCGCTCCCGCCTCCGCGGACGGCCACGGCCGGCCGTCGACGTACGTCCTGCAGGGGGACGCCGACAGCCCGGTCGGCTCGAAGTTCGAGGGCATCGGCGCCGACGAGCGGCGCGGCCTGTTCTACGTCAGCGAGGTCACCGGCGGCGAGATCCACCGTGGCCAGGTGGGCACGGCGCAGACCCGCGAGTGGCTGAAGGGCGACGGCACCGACGGCCGCTACACGGCCCGCGGCATCACGGTCGACGACGCGGGCAACGTGTACGTGGCGGGCGGTCCCAACGGCATCGGCACCGGCCGGCCCGACCTGTGGGTCTACAGCAAGGACGGCGACCTCCTCGCCGCGCTGCGCGTGCCCGGCACCGCGGACGCCTTCCTCAACGACGTGGCGATCGGCCGCGACGGCGCGGCGTACTTCACGAACTCCAACGACGCGCAGGTCTTCCGCGTGGCCAAGGGGACGAACGGCTGGCAGGCCTCGCTGTGGGCCGACGCGACCGGCACGATCACCCGGGCGGCCGGCTTCAACCTCGGTGGCATCGTGCTGTCGGCGGACGGCAGCGGCTTCGTCGTGGCCCAGGGCAACGTCGGCAGGATGTGGCGCTTCGACTCCCGGACCGGCGCGGTCAGCGCGATCGCGACCGACACCGACCTGGTCAACGCCGACGGCCTCGTGCGCCAGGGCAACCGGCTCACCGTGGTCCGCAACTTCAGCAAGATGATCGCCACGCTGCGGGTCTCGGCCGACGGCAGCCGCCTGGTGACGCTCGGGCAGGAGGCCAGCGCCGCCGACCGCGTGCTCACCACGGCGAAGACGCTGCGCGGCCGGGTGCTGTACGTCGACAGCAAGTTCGACGAGGCCGTGGCGTCGGGGCCCTACCAGGTCGTCACGGACCCGACCCGATGAGCGTGCGTCGCGCTGCCGCCGCCGTGCTCCCGCTCGCGCTGCTGGTGAGCGCGTGCGGGTCCGGCGACCCGGCCGGGACGCCGGACGCCTCGCCCGACACCGCTGCCGCCGTCGAGCGGACGCCGTCCGCCACCGCGACCGCGGAGCCGGTGCCGGTGCCGGTGCCGGACCAGGCGGTGCTCGACCGGCGGCTGCGCGACGCCGCGTGGAAGAACGACGTGGCGCAGGCGCGCCGGCTGGTCCGCCAGGGTGCGGACGTCAACGCCAAGGACGACACCGAGCAGTCGGCGTACCTGGTGGCGACGAGCGAGGGCCACCTCGACCTGCTCCGGCTCACCCTGCGCCACGGCGCGAAGGTGGACGACAAGGACAGCTGGAACGGCACCGGCCTGATCCGCGCGGCGGAGCGCGGCCACGGCCTGGTGGTGGGCGAGCTGCTCCGGGCCGGGATCGACCGCGACCACGTCAACCGGATCGGCTACCAGGCGATCCACGAGGCGATCTGGCTGGGCGAGGACACCGCGTCGTACGCGACGACGGTGCGGGTGCTGGCCGCCGGCGGCGTCGAGCTCGACCGGGTCTCGCCCTCCGCCGGCCTGACCCCCCTGCAGATGGCCCGCGAGCGCGGGTACCCCGGACTGGAGAGGATCCTGGAGCACGTGACCACCGCAGACCGACCGGCCGACAGGGCCGCCGCGAACGCCGCGCTGCTGCGCGCCGCCCGCACCGGTGACGCCGACGGGGTCGCCGTCGCCCTGCGCGCCGGCGCCGACATCGAGACCCGGGACGAGCACCAGCGCACGGCGCTGCTGCTCGCGGCGACGTACGACCGGGTCGCCGTCGCCGAGGTGCTGGTCGCGATGGGGGCGAGCGCCGACGCGCTCGACGACCGGCACGACACGCCCTGGCTCGTCACCGGGGTGACCGGCAGCGTCCGGATGCTCGAGGCGCTGCTCCCGGCGAACCCCGACCTCACGATCCGCAACCGGTACGGCGGTCTCTCGCCGATCCCGGCCAGCGAGCGCGGGCACGCCGACTACGTGCGGCGGGTCGTGCAGACCGGCGTCGACCTCGACCACGTCAACGACCTCGGCTGGACCGCGCTGCTCGAGGCGGTCATCCTCGGCGACGGCGGCGAGGCGCACCAGGAGATCGTCCGGATCCTCCTGGCTCACGGCGCCGACCGCACCATCGCCGACCGCGACGGGGTCACGCCGCTGCAGCACGCCGAGCGCCGCGGGTACGACGAGATCGCGGCCCTGCTGCGCGGCTGAGGGGCTCAGCCGGCCGGGGCGAGCGCCCCCGGGGCCAGTCCGAGCTCGGACTCGGCGACCGTGCGGACCATGTCGGCCATCGGGGCACGGCGGTGCTCGACGCTCGTGTTGACGTAGGCGCTCGTGCCGTCGATCGCGACCAGGATCCGGACCGCCGCGGCCCACGGGTCGGGGCAGTCGAAGCGGCCCGCCGCGATGACCTGCTCGAGTCGCCGGCACCACAGCAGCTCCTGCGCCACGACGTGCTCGTGGAGCACCGGCCGGTAGCGCGAGAGGTGGCGGGCGTTGAGCCAGAGCCGGCTCACGTTGTCGAACTCGGGGCTCGCGATGAGGCCGAAGAACGCCCGGAACGCCCCCTCTCCACTGGTGCCGCTGTCGCTGTTGTCGCCCTCCGGGAGCAGGCCGTCGAGCTCGGCCATCGTCGCGTGCGTGAACGCCTCGGCGACGAGGTGGTCGGCGGCGGGGAAGTAGTGCCCGACCAGTCCCGGCTGCACGCCGAGCTCGTCGGCGACGCGCCGCAGCGTGACGCACTCGAGGCCCTCGGTGAGGCCGACCTGCGCGGCGGTCGCGACGATCTCCTGCCGGCGCTCGGCCGGGGCCTTCCGCACGCGCTTGGCCGCGGCTCCTCTTGACGTCATGCGGGTCATGTTATTGAATGCGTGACCAACAACTTATTGGTCGCATGCCCAATAGGAGATCCCCCGGTCAGGAGAGCAAGTTGGACGACGTGCGCACCGATGCCCGCGAGCTGGCGGACTACGGCTACGAGCAGGAGCTCCGGCGGACGCTGTCGGCCTGGGCGGTCTTCGCCATCGGCTTCGCGACCATCTCGCCGGTGGTCGGCATCTACGCCGTCATCCAGCTCGGCTTCGCGTTCTCCGGGCCGGTCTGGATCTGGGCGACCGTCGTCGCCTTCCTCGGCCAGCTCCTCGTCGCCGTGGTCTACGCCGAGCTCGCCTCGCAGTTCCCCGTCACCGGCGGCGTCTACCAGTGGGTCCGGCGCCTGGCCGGTCCCCGCCTGGGCTGGCTGGTCGGCTGGATCTACCTGTCCGCGGCCGTCGCCTCGCTGACGACGGTCGCCTACCTCGGCGCGACCTGGCTGCACCTGCTGTTCAGCGACGGCGCGCTGTCGGCGCGGGGGCACGTGCTTCTGGGCGTCGTCTTCGTCGCCGTCGCGCTCGCGATCAACCTGCTCGGCGTCGAGCCGGTCAAGCACTTCCTCAACGCGGGCATCATCGCCGAGGGCGTCGCCTCCATCGCGGTGAGCCTCGTGCTGCTCGTCTTCGTGCACAACAACGGCTTCGGGATCCTGTTCGACACCCTCGGCGCCGAGGCCGCCGTCGGCGGCTCCGCCACGGCCGGCTTCCTCGCCTGCCTCGCGGTCGCCGGCTGGGCCTTCCTCGGCTTCGATGCCACCACGCAGGTCGCCGAGGAGACCGAGAACCCGCGCCGCAACGTGCCCCGGGCGCTGCTCCGCGCGTACCTCTTCGTCGCGTTCACCGTGCTGCTCACCGGCCTCGCGGTCACCCTCGCGCTGAGCCGGCCGGAGGACGCCGTGAGCGGCGCGATCGCCGACCCCGTGTTCGCCGCGGTCACCGACGGCATCGGCGCCTGGGCCGAGAAGCCGTTCATCGTGGTCGTGCTCATCGCCTTCTTCGCGTGCGCCATCTCGATCCAGACCTACATCGGCCGGGCCGTGTTCGCGTTCGCGCGCGACCGCCAGCTCCCGTTCTCGCCGGTGCTGGCGACCGTCGGCGAGCGGCAGATCCCCTACGTCTCGCTGATCGTGACCGCTGTCCTCGCCGCGCTCGGACTGCTGCTCGGCCTCAACGGCAATGCCGCCGCGACGCTCATCTCGTTCGGCTCGGGCGGCTTCTACTTCGTCTTCCTCGCCGTCGCGCTGACCGCGCTCGTCGCCCGGCTCACCGGCCGCTGGAACCCGGACTCGGGCCAGGTCCGGCTCGGCCGGCTGGGCCTGGTCGTCAACGTCCTCGCCGTCGTCTGGCTGCTCTTCGAGGCGATCAACATCGCCTGGCCGCGCACCGAGCTCGCGCCGGTGGGGGGCAGCTGGGTCCAGGTCTGGGCGGTGATCCTCGTGTTCTCCGCGCTCTTCCTGGTCGGGCTCGCCTACGTGCTGCTCGCCCGCCCCCACACCAAGCTCGCGTCCGTCCCCGCCCCTGCTGCTGACAAGGCCCCCACCCGATGAGCGCCCACCGTGCCCCTGCCGTCGTCCTCGACCCGGAGGCCGGCCTCGGACTGAGCGAGGTCGAGCTCCGCGCGCCCCGGGCCGGCGAGGTCGAGATCGACGTCCGCGCCGCGGGGGTGTGCCACTCCGACCTGCACGTCGTGTCCGGCGACTGGCCGGCCGACCGTCCGCTGGTGCTCGGTCACGAGGCGGCGGGCGTCGTCCGCGCGGTCGGGGACGGCGTCACGTCGGTCCGGCCCGGCGACCACGTCGTGCTGTCGTGGTTCGCCCCGTGCCGCCGCTGCCGGCGCTGCGCGGCCGGCCAGGCCTGGCTGTGCACCGGGACCAAGGCCGTCGAGAACACGCTGCCCGACGGCACCACCCCCTTCACGAGCCCCGACGGCGAGGAGCGGTGGCCCTACCTCGGCCTCGGCGCGTTCACCGACCGGGTCGTCGTACCGGAGTCGGCGGCGGTCAAGGTGCCCGACGAGCTGCCCTTCGCGGTCGGCGCGCTGCTCGGCTGCTCGGTGACCACCGGCGTCGGCGCGGTGACCCACACGGCCGGCGTCCGGCCCGGTGAGTCGGCTGTCGTCATCGGGACCGGTGGCGTCGGCCTCTCCGTCGTCATGGGCCTGCGGCTCGCGGGCGCCGACCCGATCGTCGCGGTGGACCTCTCGGCCGAGCGGCTCGCCGCGGCGCGTGCCTTCGGTGCCACCCACGTGCTCGACGGCCGCGAGGTCGACGTCGCGGCCTGGTGCCAGGACGAGCTGGGCGGTGTCGACTACGCCTTCGAGGCGATCGGCAGTCCGCGCGTCATCGAGACGCTGCCGGGGATGCTGACCTCGGGCGGTGCCGCGGTGCTCGTCGGCATGGCCGCGATCGACGCGACCGGCTCGTTCAACCTCTTCGAGCTGGCCGACCAGGGCAAGCGGATCCTCGGCTGCAACTACGGCTCCAGCGTCGGCGAGCTCGACATCCCCATGCTCGCCCGGCTCTACCTCGCCGGGCGGCTCCCGCTCGACGACCTGATCGGCACCACGCGCCCGCTCGCCGAGGCCGCGCTCGCCTTCGACGACCTCCGCGCCGGGACCGGGCTGCGCACCGTCCTGGTGCCCTGAGCCAGGCGTGGCACGATCGGGCCCGTGGAGTTCACCTTCTCGGGTCCGGTCGTCGAGTGGCGCGGGCCGGCGCCGTACTTCTTCGTCGAGGTGCCCGACGAGCAGAGCGAGGACATCAAGGAGGCCGCCCGCGGCCTGGAGTACTGGGGGCAGGTCGCCGTCGACGTGCGGATCGCCGGCACCGACTTCCGCACCGCGCTCTTCCCCAAGGACAGGCGCTACCTGGTGCCCCTCCGCGCCGCCGTACGACGTGAGGCGGGGCTCGAGCTCGGCCAGGTCGTCGAGGCGGCGCTCGACCTGGCGCCTAGGGGGTAGCGGCTAGCCTCACGAGGTGCCGTTGACCCTCGCTCACCCGGCCGTGGTGCTCCCGCTCCGCGGCCTCGGCCTGCCCCTCGCCGGGCTGGTGATCGGCTCGATGGCGCCCGACCTTCCGGTGTTCGCGCGCTGGCACGAGGGCTATGCGCTCAGCCACAGCCTCGTCGGGATCCTCACGCTGGACGTGGTGGTGACGCTCGTGCTGTTGGCTCTCTGGGACCTCGTCGGTCGCGACGCTCTCGTCGACACCGCGCCGTCGCCGGTCCGGGACCGCCTGCCGGGGCGGGCGCGGATCGGGGGCCGGGCCTGGCTCCTCGCGCCGCTGGCCGCCGTGGTCGGCTCGACGACCCATGTCGTGTGGGACCTGTTCACCCACTCCGGACGCTGGGGCGTGCGGCACGTCGCGTGGCTGCACGAGGTGCACGGCCCGCTGCGTGGTGACGCCTGGGCGCAGTACGGCTCGACGGCGATCGGGCTGCTCGTCGTCGGCGCGGCGATGCTGCTGCACCTGCGCCGCCTCCCGCCCGGGCCGCGACGACCGCGCCGGCTCCCGGCGACGGTCCTGCCCGCGGCCGTCGTCCTCGCCGGGGTCGCCGGTGTCGTCGGCGGGCTCGAGCACACCGAGCACGGCCTCGACATCGTGGCGTTCTGGACGGCCGTGTCCGGCATCGTCGCCCTCGCGGCGGGCCTGGCCCTCATCACCGTGGCCTGGCTGGTCGCGCCGGCCCCGGCCGGCGCGGACGACGTCAGCGACCCGGTCGCTCCCTGAGCGCCACCGGCTCCCCGGCGTACGACGTCAGGGTGGCGCGGACGTCGTCCGCGATCGGCCACGACGTGCCCGCGGCGGTGTCCCAGAAGACGACCGAGCTCTCCGCGACCACCGCCGGCGCGTGGCCGGCCGCCATCCGCAGCTCGTACGAGACGGCGGCCGACGAGCGACCGACGTGGCTCACCCAGATCCGCACGAGGAATGGCTGGAAGGGCGCGAACCTCATCTCCGTGTGGTAGTCGACCCGCTGCGAGCCGACGAGCTCGGTGACGTGGCCGGGCATCTCGCGGAGCAGGCCCGGCCGGTCGGAGCCGGGCAACGGCGCGTGCCGGAAGAACATCAGGCGTGCCTCGTCGAGGACGCGCAGGGCCTCGACGTTGTCGACGTGACCGCCGAGGTTGACGTCGCGCAGTCGCGCCTGGATCTCGCAGTCGAAGACGGTGCCCACGAGCGGCATCCTCGCAGGCCTGCGGCGTCGTCGTGCGGCGGTCCAGCCCGTGCGGCGGTCTTTCGTTCGCCCACCCCTACCGGATGTCGGCGTCGCGCCCTAGCGTCGGACCATGGCTCGCACCTACGAGAAGATCACCGCCGCCGAGTTCAGCGCCGCCGAGGGCGTCGACGACTGGCGGGTTCTGTGGTGGCAGGCGTTCGCCCTGTTCCGCACCAAGAACTTCGCGACCGGCCTGGCCCTGGTCAACGAGATCGGGCGGCTCGCCGAGGAGGCCGACCACCACCCGGACCTCAACTTCCGCTACGGCGTCCTCGAGGTCCGGCTCTCCACGCACGACACGATGTCGCTGACGACCACCGATCTCGACCTGGCCCGCGCCATCTCGGCGGCGGCCCGCGCGCTCGACGTCGCCGGTGACCCCGCCGCGATCCGCACCTGGGAGTTCGCCCTCGACGCGGTCGACGTCGACGCCGTCCGCCGGTTCTGGGCGGCCGTGCTCGGCTACGAGCTGGCCGGCGACACCGACATCGCCGACCCGATCGGCCTCCACCCGCCCGTCTACGTGCAGCAGATGGACGCCCCCCGTGAGGGCCGCAACCGGATCCACATCGACCTCGGCGTCCCGCACGACGTCGCCGAGGCCCGGGTCGCCGCCGCCGTCGCGGCCGGCGGCCGGGTGGTGCGCGACGAGTTCGCCCCCGCGTGGTGGACGCTCGCCGACCCCGAGGGCAACGAGGTCGACGTCGCCACCTGGCAGGGGCGCGACTGACGGTTCCCCCACGTCGTACCGGACAATTTGGTCGTGAATTGGCCGAATTCACGACCGAATTGTCCGGTACGACGCAGGACCGCGGGCTAGCTGCTCACGTAGTCGGCCAGGTGCTCGCCGGTCACGGTCGAGCGTCCGGCGACCAGGTCGGCCGGCGTCCCCTCGAAGACGACGGTGCCGCCGTCGTGGCCGGCGCCCGGGCCGAGGTCGATGATCCAGTCGGCGTGGGCCATGACGGCCTGGTGGTGCTCGATGACGATCACCGACTTGCCGGCGTCGACCAGGCGGTCGAGCAGCCGGAGCAGGTTGTCGACGTCGGCGAGGTGGAGGCCGGTGGTGGGCTCGTCGAGGACGTAGACGCCGCCCTTGTCGCCCATCCGCATCGCCAGCTTGAGCCGCTGCCGCTCGCCTCCGGAGAGCGTGTTGAGGGGCTGGCCGAGCTTGAGGTAGCCGAGGCCGACGTCCTCCATGCGCTGCAGGATCGCCGCCGCGGCGGGGGTCTTGGCGTCGCCCGACGCGAAGAAGGCGTGCGCCTCGGCGACCGGCAGGTCGAGCACCTCGGCGATGTCGAGGCCGCCGAAGGTCAGCTCGAGCACGGAGGCCTGGAAGCGCTTGCCGCCGCACTCGTCGCACAGGGTCGCGACGGTCTCCATGAAGCCGAGCTCGGTGTAGATCATCCCGTTGCCGTTGCAGCTCTCGCAGGCGCCCTCGGAGTTGGCGCTGAACAGCGCGGGCTTGACGCCGTTGGCCTTGGCGAACGCCTTGCGGATCGGCTCGAGCAGCCCCGTGTACGTCGCCGGGTTGCTCCGCCGGGAGCCCTTGATCGCGCTCTGGTCGATGACGACGACGTCGTCGCGCCCGGCGATCGAGCCGTGGATGAGCGAGCTCTTGCCCGAGCCGGCGACGCCGGTGACGACGCACAGCACGCCGAGCGGAACGTCGACGTCGACGTCGCGCAGGTTGTGGGACGACGCCCCGCGGACCTCGATCACGCCGGTCGCCGCACGCACCTCGTCCTTGAGCGTGGCGCGGTAGGACAGGTGCCGACCGGTGAGCGTGTCGGAGGCGCGCAGCCCCGCGACGTCGCCCTCGAAGCAGACCGTGCCGCCGTTGGTGCCGGCGCCCGGGCCGAGGTCGACGACGTGGTCGGCGATCGCGATGGTCTCGGGCTTGTGCTCGACGACGAGGACCGTGTTGCCCTTGTCGCGCAGCTCGAGCAGGAGGTTGTTCATCCGCTGGATGTCGTGGGGGTGCAGGCCGATGGTGGGCTCGTCGAAGACGTAGGTGACGTCGGTGAGCGCGGAGCCGAGGTGCCGGATCATCTTGGTGCGCTGGGCCTCGCCGCCCGACAGGGTGCCGGCGGGGCGGTCGAGCGAGAGGTACCCGAGGCCGATCTCGACGAACGAGTCGAACAGGTGCAGCAGGTTGCGCACCAGGGGCGCGACGGAGGCGTCGTCGATCTCGCGCACCCAGGCGGCGGCGTCGGTGATCTGCAGGGCGCAGACGTCGGCGATGCTCTTGCCCTTGATCTTCGCGGAGCGGGCGGCCTCGTTGAGCCGGGTGCCGTCGCAGGCGGAGCAGCGGCCGAAGACGGCGGCCCGCTCGACGAACGCCTTGAGGTGCGGCTGCAGGGCGTCGGGGTCCTTGCTGAACATCGACTTGCGGATCTTGGGGATCAGGCCCTCGTAGGTGACGTTGATCTTGTCGACCTTGACCTTGCGCGGCTCGGCGTGGAGGAAGTCCTCGCGCTCGGCCTTGGTGTACTTCGCGATCGGCTTGTCGGGCGGCAGCACCGCCTTGAACGCGGCGACCATCCAGCCGTCGGCCGTGTAGCCGGGCACCAGGATCGCGCCCTCGACCAGCGACTTGGACTCGTCGAAGATCTGGGTGAGGTCGAGGTCGGAGACGGTGCCCCGGCCCTCGCACTCGGCGCACATGCCGCCGAGGTAGACGGCCTGGCGCACGACGTTCTTCTCGACCCGGCCGCCGGACTTCTCGGTCTGCATGACACCGCTGGCCTTGCGGGTCGGCACGTTGAACGCGAACGCCGTGGGCGGGCCGATGAACGGATCGCCGATCCGGCTGAACAGCACGCGCAGCATGGCGTTGGCGTCGGTCGCGGTGCCGACGGTGGAGCGGGCGTTGGCGCCCATGCGCTCCTGGTCGACGAGGATCGCGGTGGTGATGCCCTCGAGGACGTCGACCTCGGGGCGGGCCAGCGTCGGCATGAAGCCCTGGACGAAGGTGCTGTACGTCTCGTTGATCATCCGCTGGGACTCGGCGGCGATCGTGCCGAAGACGAGCGAGCTCTTGCCCGAGCCGGAGACCCCGGTGAAGACGCTCAGCCGGCGCTTGGGGATCTCGACGTCGACGTCCTTGAGGTTGTTCTCGCGGGCGCCCTGCACCCGGATCTGCTCGTGGGCGTCGGCCGGGTGGGCCGTCGCGGCCGGCGTGCTGGGGGGAGTCTTCGGCATGGGCTCATCATGGCCGATCGCTCCGACAGGCTCAGCGCGTCGCGGCCTCGTCGAGCTGAGGGGCGACGAAGCGCAGCCCGCCGCGCCTCCAGACGAAGTGGATCACCAGCGCCGCGGTGACCGAGCCGATCACGCCGAGGGCGAGGTCGCTCAGCGTGTCCTCGTAGGCGAAGGCGCGCTCGGAGTGGCCGCTGATGAACGCGTAGTATTCGGCGATCTCCCAGGCGATCGCGGCTGTCGCCCCCACCGCGAGCGCCCGCTCGACGACGCGGGTGCGGGTGGCGCTGTGGTGCAGCGTCAGCAGGATGACGGCGGCGGCGATGAGCCCCGTGTTCGCGAAGTGCATGAGGTCGTCGAACCAGCTGATCGTGTCGTAGAGGTCGAGCCGGTTGCCGAGGATGTCGGTGAAGCAGGTGACGGTCACCAGCAGGTCGGGCAGCCAGGGGAACGACGCCCGCTCCTTCCACGCCAGCAGCCAGATCACCGGGATGGTGAACGACGCCAGGGGGTATCCGATCGCCCGGGCCTCGGCGGCCTTGTCGCGCAGGTTGCCGCTGTCGGGGTCGATCACGGCGAGCATCAGGAGCAGGACCAGGAGGGCCTTCGCGGAGACGTCGGCGGTGCGGACGAGGGTCGGGGTCGGGTAGCGGACCGCGGCCAGCTCGGTCATGCGTGCTCCTGGGGATCGACGAGTGCCGATTGTGCCATGACGTCCGCGTGCACCGTACGTTGATGGGGGCGGGAGAACAGCACGAGCAACGGGGGGTACGTCGTGGAGGGAGTCGTCGAGGTCGTGGCACCGGACGGCGCGGGCGCCGGGGGAGCGACGTCGTACGAGGAGTTCGGCGTCAGCTGGATCCGCCGGGTGCTGCACAAGGACCGGATCCTGCACACCGTCGACCAGGTGCTCGGCGAGCAGATCGCGCTCGGCCCGATCGGGGCCGGTCCGGGGCGAGCGTTCGCGAGCGTGAGCTTCGTGGGCCGCTACCGGCCGACGACCGGCGAGCTCGTCCCGGGCGAGCTGCTGGCCTACGCGATCGACCTGCCGATCAGCGTGGTCTTCGACCTCGACCTGCCGCTCGACCGGCTGACGTTCAACGCCGAGGTCGTCGTCCCGCTCGTGCTCGTCGTGCACACCGAGGCGCCGCTCAGGCTCCGGCTCGAGCTGAAGACGCCCACCGAGGACCAGATCGGGCTCGAGCTCAAGACCGACACCCGGCGCGGCGCGATGCTCCGCAAGGTCGCGGGCCTGGACGCCGAGCTGCGCCGCTTCCTGCTCAAGGTGCTCGACACCGAGCTGGCCAAGCCCTACGTCCAGCGGGCCACGCACCTCGACATGGAGGAGCTGATCGACGAGGCCTGGCCGGCCTTCACCGCGCAGTTCCTGCCGCGCGGTCCCGAGGACCGGCAGGCCTGAGCGCCGCGCGGGCTAGCCGGGCGCCGCGAACGTGGTGAGCTGCGGCTTCTCGTAGAGCGCCCGCAGCCGCTCGTACCGGAACCGGTTGTAGGCGAGCGGGTCGAGCAGCAGCCGGCGGGGCAGCGTGCGCCGTGCGATCCGGACGAGCGCCAGGTAGAGCCGCAGCTCGGCCCGGCGCCGGCGGGTGTCGGGCGTCCCGAGCAGCTCGCGCATCCGCGGGTGCGCCGCCCCCTCGGCGCAGACCTTGGCGGGCCGGCCGAGCACGGGCGTCGCGAGCCGCCACGCGGGCGCCACGAGCCGGTGCAGCCAGTGGGGACCGAAGAGCGTGGGCACGGGCAGCGCGTCGAACCGGCGGTTCGCCCACTGGAGGAACTCGTTGTCGGCGAGCTCGGTGGCCGCCACCTCGTCGTAGTAGGCCTCGGCCTCGGCAGCCGTGGCGGGCATCCGGGCCTGCTCGCTGGGCAGGTCGAAGTCGACGAGGTGCCGGATCGTCGCGTAGACGACCTCGCGCTGCTCCGCGTCGAGCGTGCGCCCGTAGGTCGTGACGTAGCCGGTGTGGAAGACGAGCAGGCTGGTGGTGCCGACCCACTTCCACAGCGCCGGGTTGAGCGCGCTGTAGCGCTCGCCGGCGAAGTGGCCGGTGCCGGTGCCGCGGACCTCGCCGTGCAGCCGCTTGAGCCGCTCCGCGCTGGCGCGCCGGTCGGCGTCGTCGCCGAACAGCAGCAGCGGCCCCCACAGGCCGCTGCGGATGCCCCGGTCGGTGAAGTTCTGCGCGAACCGGCCCGACGCGTCGACCGCCGCCGCGACCTCGCGGTAGGCGACCTGGTCGAGCGCGAGCCGGCCGAAGAGCGCGAACGCCGCCGGCGTCCCGAGCCACCAGCGGACGTCGTCCGCCAGCGCGTGGTGGGGCTGCGACGGGTGCCAGGGGGCGACGGTGGTCTCGGTCATGACAGGTCCATGAACCCATCTGTCAACGCGTGTGTCAAGATGCTCGGGTGACCGAGAACGCCCGGGTGTACGGCGGCCGCGCCGCCGCCGAGCGCGTCGCCGAGCGCCGCGGCCGGCTCCTCGCCGCCGGGCTCGAGCTGATGGGCACCCGCGGCGTCGCCGGCACGACCGTGCGCGGCGTCGCCGAGCAGTCCGGGATCGCCGCGCGGTACTTCTACGAGAGCTTCGCCGGCATCGAGGAGCTCCAGCTCGCCGTGTTCGACCAGATCGCCACCGAGGCCGCCGAGCGCTCGCTGGCGGCGCTCGGCGCCGCGCCGGACGACGTCCGCGCACGGACGCGGGCGGTCCTCGCCGCGATGGCCGACCTGTTCCTCGAAGACCCGCGCAAGGGACGGATCGCGCTCGTCGAGTCGATCACCTCGCCGGTGCTCGGCCCGCGGGTGCTCGAGGAGAGCCGGCGGTTCGCGGGGATGCTCGCCGCGACCCGGTCCTCCGGCGACCCGAGCGGGCCGGCCGACGTACCCGTCGACGAGCTGCTCACCGCGCGCTTCCTCATCGGCGGGGTCGCGCACGCCCTCAGCGCCGCCCTGCAGGGGGACGTGAGGGTCGAGCGCGAGCACCTGGTCGACGTGCTGGTCGACCTGTTCCTGGGCGCGAACCTCAGGCGCTGACCGGCTCCTCGGCCAGCAGCGCACGGACCCGCGGCGCCACCTGGGTGCCGAACAGCTCGATGCTGCGCAGCAGCTGGGGGTGCGGCATCGCTCCGTTGCTGTACTTCAGGTCGAAGCGCTGCACGCCGAGGTCGCGGACGGCGGCCGCGATCTTGCGGGCGACCGTCTCGGGGGAGCCGACGAAGAGGGCGCCGTGGTCGACCTCGGCGTCGTACTGGGAGCGGGTGGCCGGACCCCAGCCGCGCTCGGCGCCGATCCGGTCGCGGCTCGCCTTGAAGTGCGGGTACATCGACTCGCGCGCCTCGTCGTCGGTGTCGGCGACGAAGCCCGGTGAGTGGACCGCGATCGGCAGCGCCGGGCGCTCGAACTCGGTGAGCGCGCGGCGGTAGAGGTCGGTGAACGGCGCGAACCGCGCGGGCTCGCCGCCGATGATCGCGATTGCCAGCGGGTAGCCGTAGCGCGCGGCGCGCACCACCGACTCCGGCGAGCCGCCGACCCCGATCCACGTGGGGATCGAGCCGCGCTCGGTGGTCGGGTAGATCCGCGCGTCGCGCAGCGGTGCCCGCAGCCGGCCGCGGTCCCAGGTGACCGCCTGCTCGCCCTGGAGCGCGGTCCACAGGTCGAGCTTCTCGCTGAAGAGCTGGTCGTAGTCGGCCAGGTCGTAGCCGAAGAGGGGGAAGGACTCGGTGAACGAGCCCCGGCCGAGGGTGATCTCGGCGCGACCGCCCGACAGCGCGTCGAGCGTCGCGAACCGCTCGTAGAGGCGGACCGGGTCGTCGGAGCTCAGCACCGTGACCGCCGTACCGAGCCGGATGCGGTCGGTGCGCGCCGCGATCGCGGCCAGCACCATCTCGGGACTCGTCACCGCGAAGTCGTCGCGGTGGTGCTCGCCGATGCCGAACACGTCGACGCCGACCTCGTCGGCCAGCACCGCCTGCTCGACGATGTTGCGGATGACGGCCGCGTGCGGCAGCGGCTCGTTCGTGGCGGGGTCGAGCGTGACGTCGCCGAACGTGTCGAGGCCGAACTGGAGGTCGAGCGTCTCACTCACCGTCGGCGGCCTTCGCGGCGTCGACGTCGAAGTCGCGCACGGCGGCGATGACCTGCTCGAGCGCCGGCCCGGGCAGTGCCCCGGCCTGGGAGAAGACGAGCGCGCCCTTCTTGAACGCCATCAGCGTCGGGATCGAGGTGATCTTGGCGGCCGCGGCGAGCTGCTGCTCCTCCTCGGTGTTGACCGAGGCGAACACGAGGTCGCCGTGCTGCTCCGCCGCCGCCTGGTAGATCGGCGCGAAGTTGCGGCACGGGCCGCACCAGGACGCCCAGAAGTCGACGAAGACGATGTCGTTGTCGAGCACCGTCTGCTCGAAGGTGCCCGCGGTGAGGTCGATGGTGGACATGTCTACTCAACGTTCGCGGGCGCGGATTGTTCCCGGTTGCGGTCGACCCCGCCCCGGATGCCGGGCACGGTGCCCCGGTCGTCGTACTGCCAGACGTGCCAGGGGCGGGCCGGCGGCCGCTCGCCCAGCCGCCGGACCCACTGGGGGTGGTCGGCGAGGTCGGCGGCGAGGCCGTAGCGCTCCTCGAAGTCCGGGTAGAGGTAGACGACCGTGCGGGTCCGCAGCGCGGCGTCGACCGTGCGGAGGAACGCGCGGACCTCGGCGAGCAGCGCGGCGCGCGGGGGCGGCGTCGTGCAGGAGCCGACGAGCTCGAGGTCGAGCGCCGGTGCGAGCGGTCCCGGCCGCCGGCCGACGACGTCGAGGAAGTGCGCGGCCTGGGCGGCGCCGTCGGAGCAGAGCTGGAAGTAGTGGTAGCCCGCGACGTCGATCCCGGCCCGGGTCGCCGCCGCCCGGTGCGCGACGAAGCGGGGATCGGTGAAGCCGGTGCCCTCGGTGGCCTTGAGGTAGGCGAACGTGATCCCGGCGCGGGCCACCCTCCGCCAGTCGATCGGGCCCTGGTGGTGGGAGGCGTCGATGCCCTCGCGCGGCGTCGGCCGTGGCGTGGGCGTCGGGTTCGCGGTGGGCGTCGCGGTGGGCATCGGGGTGGGCATCGGGGTGGGCGTCGACGTGGGGGTGCGCGCCGGCGGGGACGACGCGGGCCCGCCGCACGCCGTCAGCAGGACGAGCGCCGCCACGAGGCTCCACCGGGTCCGCACGGCACCAGCCAACCACGGGCATGCCCTAGCCTCCTTCCATGGGCGACACCGCACGCACCACCTACGTCCTCGTCGACGGCGAGAACATCGACGCCACGCTGGGCACGTCCATCCTCGGCCGGCGGCCGAAGTCCGAGGAGCGCCCGCGCTGGGAGCGGCTGCTCCAGTTCGTCGAGCGGCAGTGGGGCCAGGACGCGAGCGGTCTGTTCTTCCTCGCCGCCAACGGCGAGCTGCCCATGTCGTTCGTCCAGGCGCTGCTCGCAATCGGCTTCCGGCCGATCCCGCTGTCGGGCGGGGCGAACCAGAAGGTCGTCGACATCGCCATCCAGCGGACGATGGAGGAGCTCGCCCGGCGCGAGGCCGACGTCGTCCTGGTCAGCAACGACAGCGACTTCGTCGACCACGTCGACACCCTCCTCGACGGGCGCCGGGTCGGCGTCATGGGCTTCACCGAGTTCCGCAGCAGCGCGTTCCTGCAGCTCGCGCCGCGCGGCCTCGAGTTCTTCGACCTCGAGTACGACGTGAACTGCTTCAACGAGCGGCTGCCGCGCGTCCGGATCATCCCGATCGACGAGTTCGACCCGGCTCAGTTCCTCTGATACCCCCTGCGCGGCGATTCCGCCGCCAGCGGATTCCCTTGCGGTGCGCGGTGCCGCGGGATGGGATGGGGCGATGAGGCTCCTCCTGCTGGGTGGCACCCAGTTCCTGTCCCGGGCGGTGGCGGCCGAGGCGGTCCGCCGCGGCCACGTCGTCGTGTGCGCGAACCGGGGTCGCTCCGGCACGGTCCCGCCCGGGGTCCGGACGGTGCGCTGGGACCGCGCCGAGGAGGCGCCGGCGGAGCTGACCGACGGTGCGTCGTACGACGCGGTGGTCGACGTCGCCCGGCACCCGTCGCACGTGCGGCGCGCGCTGGACGCCGTACCGGAGGCGCACTGGGTGTTCGTCTCGACCATCTCCGTCTACGCCGACGACGCCGACCCGGCCGGCCCGGGCAAGGGCGCGCTGCGCCCCGCGATCACCGACGACGTCGACGCCGCCGAGAGCGTCGATGCCTATGGCGGCATGAAGGTCGCGTGCGAGCGGCTCGTGCTCGACGAGCTCCCGGGGGCGGCGGTGGTCCGGCCCGGCCTCGTCGTCGGCCCGGGCGACCCGAGCGGGCGGTTCGCGTACTGGGCGCGCCGGTCCACCGCGACCGGTGACGTGCTCGCGCCGGGGCGCCCGAGCGACGTGGTGCAGGTGATCGACGTCCGCGACCTCGCCGCCTGGCTGGTGACCCTCGCCGAGGACGGGACCGGCGGCGTGTACGACGCGGTCGGCGCCCCGCTGCCGATCGCCGACCTGCTCGGCGAGTGCCTGCCCGACGCCAACCTGGTGTGGGTCGACCAGGAGTTCCTCGAGGCCGACGGCGTCCAGCCCTGGGCGGGGCCGGACAGCATCCCCCTCTGGCTCCCGCGCCCCGCCTACGACGGCATGCTGGCCCACGACGCCGGGCCGGCCCTCGCAGCGGGGCTCACCCCGCGCCCCCTCGCCGAGACCACCCGCGACACCCGGGCCTGGCTCGACGCCGACCCGGCCGCCCGGATCGGAGGGATCACGGCCGAGCGCGAGGCCGACCTGCTGAGCAGGTGGGGCAGCCAGGGGTTCTAGCGCGCCGCCCCCTAGCATCCAGCGGGTGTTCCGCATCGCCACCGCCAACATCAACGGCATCCGCGCCGCCCACCGACGAGGCTTCGGCGACTGGCTGGCGACGCGCGACTGCGACGTGGTCACCCTCCAGGAGGTGCGCTGCCCGGTCGAGGCGCTGCCCGAGGGCGCGTTCGGCGACTACGAGGTCGCCTACGACGCCGGCGAGATCGCCGGGCGCAACGGGGTCGCGGTGCTCACCCGGACCCCGCCGGCCGCCGTCCGCACCTGGTCGGTGCCCGACCCGGACCGGCCGCTGCACCGCGCGCTGCGCAAGCACGCCACCGAGGGGCGCTACGTCGAGGTCGACCTGGCCGACGTCCCGCTGACCGTGGCGAGCCTCTACCTGCCCAAGGGTGGCCTGCCGGCGCACCTGCAGGACCCGAAGCGGATGCGCGAGGCGCCCGACGGCGGCGCGAAGTACGAGCGCAAGATGGCGTTCCTGGCGGGCTTCGCGCGCCACCTCGCGACCTCCCGCAAGGCCGCCGCGGCGAGCGGCCGGGAGTTCCTGCTGACCGGCGACCTCAACGTCGCGCACACGAAGGCGGACGTCGCGAACTGGCGGCGCAGCAACCAGGTCGAGGGCTTCCTCCCCGAGGAGCGGGCGTGGCTCGACGCCCAGCTCACCCCGCGCACACTGGTCGACGTGGTCCGCCGGCTGCACCCGGACGTCGACGGCCCCTACTCCTGGTGGAGCTGGCTCGGGCAGGCCTACGCCAAGGACGCCGGGTGGCGCATCGACTACCACCTGGCGACGCCGGGCCTGGCCCGGACGGCGCAGGCCGCGGTGGTCGACCGCGAGCACGCCGGCGTCCGGCTCAGCGACCACGCGCCGGTGGTCGTCGACTACGCGTTCGGCTGAGCGGCTACTTCCAGGCCCGGACCCAGTCGATGTCCATGGTCGCGGTCTTGGGAGAGGTCGACGTACGGGCGGCCGAGCCGGTGCCCCAGATCTGCGTGAGGACGACGTAGAACGGCTTGTCGAACGGCGCCGGCGGGCGGACGTTCGTCGGCGTCCAGGAGTGGGACCAGCACAGCCGGCCGTCGTAGCTGAACCTCATGACCGTCGGTGTCCAGTCGAGGGTGTAGGTGTGGAAGCCGGTGCTCGCGGCGGGCCCGGGGCAGGTGTGGCCGGTGCTCTTCGACTTGTCCTCGCCGAAGTAGTGGACCGACGGGTAGACGTGGCTCGGGTCGTTGCCCATCCACTCGGCGATGTCGACCTCACCGGAGAGCGGCCACCGGCCGTAGGTCTGCACCTGGGGGTAGAGCCAGAACGCCGCGTGACCTCCGGTGGCGGCCGAGAAGCGCACCCGCGCGGAGAAGCGCCCGTAGGCCTGGGTGAACCGGGAGATGGTGGCGACCGTCGACACCTCCGAGCTGGTCGGGAACGGTGCGTAGGGGCTCTGGCACACGAACACCTGGTCGAGGATGGACGAGGTCAGGCGCAGCGTCCCGTCACCCACGCTGATGGTCCGCTTGTTGTCGCGGTAGCACCCGCCCTGCCCGGTGAACACCCCGGTCAGTGCGGTGTCCTGAGCCATCCAGCGGGTCCGGTCCAGCGCCGTGCCGTCGAACTCGTCGTGGAAGGTGCAGGAGAAGTACGACCCGTCGGGGCGCTGCGGTCGGGTGCCGCAGGCGTCGACCGGGTCGACCAGCTGGCGGACGGCGCTCGTCCCGCCCTGTGCCTGCGCGGCGGGTGCCGCGGGCGCGAGCTGCAGGCTTGCGGCGAGTGCCGCCGCCAGGGCTGCGACGGCGGCGATCCGGCGCGCGCTGAAGTGCTTCCCCATGCTGTTCATGACCCTCTCCTCGGGAGCATCGAAGGGTGAGGGGGGTCGGGCACCGAGAGTGATCTCAGGTTAGGGCCGCGCGGAACCGCCGATCCGGGCAGGTCGGTCTTTTCCCAAGGATTGGGGAGCCTCCGCCCGTCGGCGAGAGATCGGGTGCCGGGGTTCCGGTCACTTCCAGACGCGGACCCAGTCGACGGTGAGGGTCGAGGTGGTCGGCGACGACAGCCGTCGCGCGGCCCAGCCGGAGCCCCAGATCTGCGCGAGGACCAGGTTGAACGGCTTGTCGAACGGTGCGGGCGCGCGGACGTTGGTCGGCACCCAGCGGTGGGACCAGCAGAACCGGTCGTCGTAGAAGAACCTCATCTCCGTCGGCGACCACTCGACGGTGTAGGTGTGGAACCCGGTGGTCGCCGTGGGCACCGGGCAGTCGCGTCCGGTGCTCTCCTGGCGGCCCTCGCCGACGTAGTGGACCGACGGGTACACGTGGGTCTGGTCGTTGCCGAACCACTCGGCGACGTCGATCTCGCCGGAGAGCGGCCACTTGCCGTACGCGTGGTCCTCGGGAGAGAGCCAGAACGCGGCATGGCCGCCGGTGGCGTCGGAGAAGCGGAGCCGGGCCGAGAACCGCCCGTAGGTCTGCGTGAACCGGGAGGTGGTCGTGACGGTCGCGACCTCGGAGCGGGTGGTCACCGGGGTGAAGGGGCTGCGGCACAGGAACATCTGGGGGTGGATGGTCGCCGTCAGGCGCAGGGTCCCGCCCGCGACGGCGATGGTGCGGGCGTTGTCGCGGTAGCACCCACCCTGCCCGGTGAGCACGCCCGTCTGCGCGGTGTTCTGCGACGTCCAGCGGGTGCGGTCGAGCGCGGCGCCGTCGAACTCGTCGTGGAAGCTGCAGGAGTAGTACGTGCCGTCGGCGCGCTTCGGGCGGGGACCGCAGGCATCGGCAGGCGCCGAGGCGGCCGGGACGGAGACGGGACGCACGCGGCGCGACTTGCTCGCCCGGCCAGCGGCGTGGGCACGGAACACGCGGGGACGACCGGGGGCCGGCAGCGTGATCGAGAACCGGCCGGACGACGAGGACCGGTGGACGGCGACCGTGTCCCACCGACCGCTCTTGCGCACCTGCAGGCGGACGGCGGTCCGGGGCCGGGCGAGTCCGCGGAAGGTCACCGAGGTCCCTTGGTAGGCGGGGCGCTTCAGCACGGGGACCGCGCGCGCCTCGGCCGCCGGGGCCCCGGGGGCCGGTGCCACCAGGAGGCCCAGCGCCAGGGTCGCGACGACGGCGCCGACGGCGGTCCGCCGCCACCGGAACCGGGTGCGCCGGCGCTCGGACGGTGCTGCTCCCACGCTGGCCATCGCTGCTCCTCGCTCCGCATGCGCTGATGCCTCGACAGGGTCGGTTCGGCACGAGCTCGCCACGCGGCAGAGGCGGTTCCGGACAGCAGGGAGCAGTGCTGTCCTCGGTCCGGGACGGCGGGTCGGCCGGCCGCACCGAGGTCGGCGTCAGAGTAGTGGGACGCGGTCGGTGAGGCGAGGGTTCGGCGCAAATCTCCTCAACGGTCGATCCGGCGCTCGCCGGCGACGGGCACGACCGCGACCGCCAGCAGCGGCAGCGCCGCCGCGAGGGCGTACGCCGCGCCGTACCCCCAGGCGGCGATGGTCAGTCCCGCGACGGGCGGGACGGCGACGGCGGCGAGGTGCTGGGCGGTGTTCTGCAGGCCGAGGGCGCGTCCCGACCAGAACGGACCCGCCCGCTCGGCGACGGCGGTGAAGGCGAGGCCGTTGTCGGCGACGGTGACCGCGGACGCGACGACGAGCAGCCCGACGGCGAGCGCCGTCATCGAGGTCGAGCCGGCGGCGCCGGTCGCGGCGAGGCCGAGCAGGAGCATGGTGGCCGCGGCCAGGAAGGCGACGGCGCGCATCGGCCGCATCCGGCTGCCGACGAGGTCGGAGGCCCAGCCGGCGCCGATCCGGGCGGCGGCGCCGGCGGCCTGGGTGCCGGCGACGACCAGGCCGGCGACGCCCGGCGACCAGCCGAGGTCGTCGACCAGCCAGGTCAGGCCGAAGGTCCACACCAGGAACTGGGGGACGACGAGCAGCACCGACGCGGCGTGGATCCGGGTGAGGTAGCCGTCCGCCCGGTAGGGGTTGGCCGCGCGGACCCCGGCGGCCGTGGCCGGCCGGGGCGGGTCGAGGACGACCAGCGCGACGAGTCCCGCCATCAGCACGGCGGCGGCGGTCGGCACCCACAGGGCCGGGCCGATGCCGTGGTGGTGGGCGATGACGGCGACCGTGCCGGCCGCGAGCCCGACGCCGAGCGGCTGCCCCGTCTGCCGGATCCCCATCGCGATCCCCCGCCGCTCGGGCGGGAACCAGCCGACCACCACCCGGCCCGACGCGGAGTTCGTCGCGGCCGCGCCGATCCCGGCGAAGCACAGGGCCGCGGCCATCGGCCACGGCGAGGCGAGGACGGCGGCCACGCCCCCGCCGACCGCGGTCACGAGCAGCCCGGCGAGCAGCGCGAACCGCTCCCCGCGCCGGTCGACGACCAGCCCCCAGAGCACCAGGGTGAACATCATCCCGGTCATCGACGCCGCCGCGACCACCCCGGCCTCGGCGAGGCTCATGCCGTACCCACCCTCGGCGACCGGCCGGTGCAGCTCGGGGATCAGGAAGCTCGGTGCGGTGATCATCGCGGACGTCGCCGCCTGAGCGCCGGTGCCCGCCGCCAGCATCGCCCACCGCCGCGCGGCCGAGACCGTCGCCGGCCCCGCCTCCGGGGTCGGGCGCGGAGCGGTCGTCGTCATGGACCCAGTAGACGCCTGGTGGCTGGTCCGGGGCCGCCGCATCTCATAAGAGGGGGTGTGAGAAACCCGGCATCGGGGTGGTGGGTGGGTGGCCCGGCGAAGTGGGTGGGTTGCGGGCGCGAAGTAGCAGGGTTTGACCCTCGAGGGTGCAGGGTTGGGCGCTGGGTGAGCTCGGTTGCGGTGGCGGCCGCGCTTAGCCGGCCGCCACCTCGGTTTCGCGTTCGCCTTCGGCCTCTCGGTTGCCGACCCCCCGGGCGCCGGGAGGGTGCGGGGTCAGCGGCCGAGCAGCTTGCGCAGGACGGCGAGGCCGGTCAGCGCCGCGATCGCCCCGAGGACGGCGGCCTGGAGCGGGGTCGGCTGTGGGAGGACGCTGCCCAGGTCGAGGGGCGGGTTCTCCGCGGGCGCGACCGGGCGGAGCGGGGCGGCGGTGGACGCGGCAGCCGAGGGAGTGGCGGGGGCCGCGACCGCGGCGGCCCGCGGCTGGGTCAGCTCGTCGGCGAGCCGGGTGGCGAACTGGCCGACGATCTTGTTGCTCACGTCCTGCATCAGGCCGCGGCCGAACTGCGCGGGCCGTCCGGTGACGTCCAGCTCGGTCGTCACGTGGACGGCGGTGCTGTCGCGGTCGACCTCCTCGAGGCGGGCGGTGATCCGGGCGGCGGCGGTGCCGTTGCCGCGGGCGTCCTTGGCGCGGCCGTCCATCACCATCACGCGGCGGCCGGCGTCGCGCTCGAGGATGGTGGCGGTGCCGAGGTAGTTGAGCATCACCGGGCCGAGCTTGACCTTCACCGCGCCCTCGAGGACGTCGCCGTCCATCCCGGCCAGGGTCGCACCGGGCAGGCAGGGGGCCACGCGCTCGAAGTCCAGGAGGGCCTCCCAGGCCCGGTCGGTGGTCACCGGGACGGTGAACGTGTGGTCGAGCTGCATCTCAGAACTCCTTGGGGACGTCGAGGGCGGGGGAAGCGGGGGTGGCGGCGTGCTGGCCCGGGTCGCCGGGCTCGGCGCGGTCGGCCGCGAAGCGCAGCAGGTGGTAGACGACGATCGTCCCGACGCCGCTGAGGGCGATGCCCGCGAAGACGTAGTCGCCGAGCGTGAGGGTGTAGTTGGCGGCCCCGACGATGAGGCCGAGGGCGGCCGTCGTCAGGTTGACCGGGTCGCGGAAGTCGACCTCGGCCGCGACGTACATCCGCAGGCCCATGCAGGCGATCATGCCGAAGAGGATGGTGGAGACGCCGCCCAGGACCCCCAGCGGTACGGCGCCCACCAGGGCGCCGAACTTCGGGCAGATGCTGAGCGCGATGGCGATGCCGGCGGCGATCATGTAGGCCGCGGTGGAGTAGATCCGGGTCAGCGCCATGACGCCGATGTTCTCGGCGTACGTGATCTGGCCCGAGCCGCCGAACATGCCGGAGACGGTGGTCGCGACGCCGTCGCCGATGACCGCGTTGCCGATGCTGGAGTCGAGGTTGCGCTCGCACATGGCGCTGACCGCCTTGACGTGAGCGGCGTTCTCGACGACGAGCACGAGCAGCACCGCCGGGACGATCAGCAGGATCGCCTGCAGGCTGAACGTCGGCGCCGTGAAGTCCGGCCAGCCCAGCCAGGACGCGTCGCGGACCGGGTCGAGCTCGACCCGGCCGAGGCCGGCCGCGAGCAGGTAGCCCACCGCGACGCCGATGAAGACGGCGAGCCGGCTGATGAACCCGCGCAGCAGCACGCTGACCAGGACGACGACGGCGAGCGTGACCGAGGCGAGCAGGCCGTCGTCCTGGTAGTTGGTCCACGCCACGGGGGCGAGGTTGAGGCCGACCATCGTGACGATCGTGCCGGTCACCACGGGTGGCGCGACGCGGTCGATGATCTGGTAGCCGACCTGGTTGATGATCAGGCCGGTGATGATGAGGGCGACGCCGGTCGCGACCAGGCCGCACAGCGCGGCCGCGTAGCCGCCCTGCGCCTGGGCCGCGAGCACCGGCGCGATGAACGCGAACGCCGAGCCGGTGTACGACGGCACCTTGTTCCGGGTGATCACCAGGAACAGCAGCGTGCCGACGCCGCTGAAGAACAGGGTGGTGCTCACCGGGAAGCCGGTGAGGACGGGGACCAACGTCGTCGCGCTGAACATCGCGATGACGTGCTGGGCGCCGAGTCCCGCCATGCGCGGCCAGGCCAGCCGCTCGTCCGGCGTGACCACGCGTCCCGGGATGACCTTCTTGCCGTCCCCGTGCAGGGACCAACTGAGCAGTGCCATGGAGGCTCCTCGGATGTGTATCCGTTCACCGGATACGGCCTACGAATATTCGCCAAGTAAGTCCCTGCCCTGGTCGGGTTGTCAAGAGTCCCGAGGCAAAAGAATTCTCCGCAGGCTCGACCCCTTGACAGCCTTCGGAACCGAGGGCTCTACTTCATTCAGCGAAATCAACATTCGCTCAGCGGATAGGAGCAGGAGACATGGCAGGTTCGTTCAGGGTCTCGGTGGACACCGGTGGGACCTTCACTGACGTGATCGGGGTCGACGCCTCCTCCGGGGAGCTGTTCGCCGTGAAGACCCCGAGCAACCGCGAGGACCCGAGTCGCGCGCTGCTGGAGGGCGTCTCGAAGGTGCTCGAGGCGGCGGGCAAGGCGCCGGAGGAGATCGAGCTCGTCATCCACGGCACGACGACGGCGACGAACGCCGTCCTGGAGCACGAGTTCGACGGCATCGGGCTGCTGGTCACGACCGGCTTCCGGCACCTCGTCGAGATCGCGCGCCAGTCGGTGCCCGACGGCTACGGCAACTCGTACTTCTGGGTGAAGCCGCCCCGGATCGTCCCGCTGCACCTGGTGCGCGAGGTCCCCGAGCGCCTCGCGTACGACGGCTCGGTGCTCGAGCCGCTCGACCTCGACGCCGTGCGCGCCGCCGCCGCCGAGCTCGTCGAGGCCGGCGTCAACCGGCTCGGCGTGTGCCTGCTGCACGCGTACGCCAACGACAAGCACGAGCGCGAGATCGGCCAGATGCTCGCCGAGGAGTTCCCCGACCTCTTCGTGTCGCTCTCGTCGGTGGTGCTGCCCGAGTACCGCGAGTACGAGCGGGCGATGACCACCCTCATCGACGTGATGGTCAAGCCCTACTGCAAGACCTACCTCGGTGCCGCCCAGCGCGACCTCAACGAGGTCACCGGCGGCCGGCCGTTCCTGATCATGCAGTCCAACGGCGGCGTCGTCTCGGCCGAGACGGCCGGCGACAAGCCGGTCACCATGCTGCTCTCCGGCCCGGCCGGCGGCGTCCTGGGCGCGATCGAGGCCGCCCGCAGCGCCGGCGTGCGCGACCTGATCACCCTCGACGTCGGCGGGACGTCGACCGACGTCGCCCTCATCGAGGACCTCCGGATCCGGCTCACCAGCGAGACCGTGATCGAGAACTACCCGGTCAAGGTGCCGATGATCGACATCGCCACCGTCGGCACCGGCGGCGGCTCGATCGCCTGGCAGGGGCCGGGCGAGTCGCTCAAGGTCGGCCCGAAGAGCGCGGGCGCCTACCCCGGCCCGATCTCGTACGGGCGCGGCGGCACCGCGCCGACCGTGACCGACGCGGCCGCCATCCTCGGCCGGCTCCCCGACGCCCTCGTCGGCGGCGAGCTGAACCTGGCCAAGGACGCCGCCCGCAGCGCCTTCGCGGAGTTCGGCACCCAGTTCGGCCTCAGCGCCGAGGAGGCGGCGGCCGGCGTGCTCGAGGTGGCGGTGATCGGCCAGGTGGCCGGCATCCGCCAGGTCTCCACGCTCAAGGGCCGCGACCCGAGCGCCTACGCCCTGGTCGCCTTCGGCGGCGCCGGCCCGCTGCTGGCCAACGAGGTCGCCGAGGCGCTCGGCATGCGCCGGGTCCTGGTGCCGCCGACGCCGGGCAACCTGTCGGCGTTCGGCCTGCAGGTCTCCGACGTCAAGCGCGACTACGTGCGCACCCTGGTCCGCGACCTCGACGCCGGCAACGACGCCACCGTCGTCGACGAGATCGAGAAGGTGTGGCTCGAGCTGGAGGCCGCCGGCCGCGGCGAGCTGCGCGCCGAGGGCGTCCCGACCGAGCAGGTCTCGCTCGTCCGCGGCGCCGACCTGCGCTACGTCGGCGAGGGCTACGAGGTCTCCGTCGTGATCGACGACCTCACCGGCGACGACGCCGTCCGCGCCGTCGAGGCCGCGTTCCACGAGGAGCACAACCGGGTCTACGGGTTCTCCTACGCCGGTGAGCAGCAGGTCGAGGTGGTCGCGCTGCGCGTCCAGGCCCTCGGCGAGCTGCACCGACCGTCGCTCGCGACGGCGCCGCGCAGCGGCGGCGGCACTCCCCAGCCGACCGGCACCCGCTCGGTCTACTGGCGCTCCACCGGCTGGATCGACTGCCCGACGTACGACCGGGCGACGCTCGGCGACGGCGACGCGGTCGCCGGCCCCGCGATCGTCGAGGAGTACGGCTCCACCTACGTCGTCCCCGTCGGCTGGGACGCGACCGTCGACCACTTCGGCAACATCCTCAGTGAAAGGAAGGACGCGTGAACACCACCAGGAAGCTGGGGCCGATCGAGCTCGAGGTCATCACCGGGACGATCCGCTCGGCCGAGGTCGAGATCGAGGCCGCCGTCGAGCGCGCCGCGCGCTCGCCGATGATCCGCGACCAGCACGACTACCGCGTCGGCCTGTACGACGCCCGCGGGCGCAAGCTCACCGGCCGCTCCTACGGCAGCCTGATCGAGCCGGTCTTCGAGTTCTTCGGCGACGACATCAACCCGGGCGACGTCTTCTTCTGGAACGACCCCTACAACAGCGCGGGCTCCTGCGGTCACGTCCCCGACCTCTGCACGACCGTGCCGATCTTCGTCGGCGACCGGCTGATCGGGTTCAGCCAGGTCTTCGGCCACCACGACGACGTCGGCGGCTGCGTGCCCGGCAGCCTCCCCGTGCAGGTGCACGACCAGTGGGGCGAGGGCCTCGTCGTCCCGCCGATCAAGCTGTACGACCGGGGCGTGCTCAACGAGACCGGCTTCCGGATCATCGAGCGCAACTCCCGGCTCTCCGAGCACCTGCGTGGCGACATCGACTCCGAGATCGGCGCCTGCCAGCTGGGCTCGCGCCGCCTGGTCGAGCTCGCCGAGCGCTACGGCATCGAGACCCTCGAGGCCGGCTTCGACGGCATCATCGAGAACTGCGCGCGGACCATCCGCGAGGAGCTGTTCCCGAAGATCGAGGACGGCGTCTACACGTTCGAGGACTACATCGAGTGCGACGGCTTCACCCGCCAGCTCTTCGCGATGCGGGTCACGATGACCAAGACCGCCGACAAGATCACGCTCGACTTCAGCGGCACCGACCCGGAGGCCGAGGGCCCGATCAACTGGGCGATCGACTACTGCGAGGGCCGCTTCGTCCGCAAGTGGATGGCGCCGGTGCTGCGCTGCCTGGCGAGCTCGCCGGAGCGGGCCGCCGAGATCGACATCAACGAGGGCGCGCTCGACGTCATCGACGTCGTGTTCCCGGAGAAGGGCACGCTGGTGACACCGCACTTCGGGCGCCCGACCGGCCTGCGGTTCTTCATCCTGCTCCGCTCGCTCGGCATCTTCGCCGGCGCGCTCGCGAAGGCGACCGGCGGCCAGATGCCGGCCGACCACGAGACGATCCGGATCTGGGGCATGCACAGCCGCGACCAGCAGGGGAAGCTCAGCCTCTTCCGCGAGGTGCTCGGCGGCGGCGGTCCCGGCCGGCCGTGGGCCGACGGCAGCGACGTCGTCCACATCGTGCCGAACTCCCGCAACCTGCCGGCCGAGTTCTCCGAGCAGCGCTACCCGGTGCTGGTCGAGCAGCTCGCCCTGCGGCCGGACTCCGGCGGCGCCGGCAAGCACCGCGGCGGGCTCGGGTACGACAAGCGGATCCGGGCGCTCAAGGACTGCATGCTCCTGTCGAACGCCGACCGCACCGACCTCAACCCCTACGGCGTCAACGGCGGCCAGGCCGGTGGCAACTACTCGATCGTGCTGCACCGCGCCGACGGCACCGAGGAGGTGCTCGACGGCATGGTCGACAACGTCCCCGTGCGCGAGGGCGACGTCGTCCGGCTGTGCACGACCGGCGGGGGCGGCTGGGGCGACCCGCTGCGCCGCGACGTCGAGTCGGTCCGGTACGACGTCCTGTGCGGCAACGTCTCGCTGGCGGCGGCCGAGGGCTACTACGGCGTCCGGCTGGTCGGCGAGGGCCCCGGCCTGAGCGTCGACGCGGCCGGCACCGAGGAGCTGCGCGCCAAGCTCGTCGCCGAGCGCGGCGACGTCGCGATGTTCGACCGTGGTGAGCACTTCGAGCGGATCAAGGCCGACGGCGGTGTGCGCTGGCCGGACGGCTGGAGCGACCCCGACGACTGCCTCGCCGGGCGGTCCTGAGGAGCATGGGACCGACTGCGCCGGAGGAGGTGCCGATGAACGACGTGACCTGGGTAGTGTGGGATCTGCCTCACGAGCTACGAAGGGAGGGTGGTCGTGGCCGACAAGAAGGGCCGGACCGGCAGCAGCGCGGCCGCGCCGGCCGAGGCCTCCTCGCCGACGCTGCAGGGCGTCTCCCGGGCGCTCCGGGTGCTCGACGTGGTCGCCCAGCGACCGATGCGGACGACCGAGCTGTCCGAGGAGCTGGGTATCTCGTGGGCGACGCTGCAGCGGACGCTGGCGCAGCTCGAGGCCGACGAGTTCATCTCCCGCGACGAGCGGGGCAACTTCCACATCGGGCGCAAGACCTGGCTGCTGGGCAGCACCTACCTGGTGGGGCACCGGCTGATGGAGCTCGCGGTTCCGCTGCTGACCCGCGAGTCCAGCCTGGTGCCCACCTCGGTGCTCCAGCTGGTCGAGCGCAGCGGCGACACCACGGTGGTGCTGTTCTCGCGCGAGGCGGCCTCCAAGGAGGTCATCACCCGGACGACGTACGGTCACCACTTCCCGCTCCACTGCGGCTCGAAGGGCTGGGTCTTCCTGGCCAACGCCGAGCCGGAGTTCATCGACCGCTACCTCTCCGAGCCGCTGATCTCGCTCACCCCGGCGACGGTCACCGACCCCGACGAGCTGCGCGAGCGGCTGGCCGAGGTGCGCGAGCAGGGCTATGCCGTGACGGTCGGCGACGTCCAGTCCTTCACGGGCTCGGTGGCGGCGCCGGTCTTCAACGACGAGGGTCAGGTCGAGGCCTGCATCTGCGCGGTCTCGCGCCGGTCCAGCCTGACCGGCGACAAGCAGGAGCAGATCGTCGAGCTGGTGCAGCGCGTGGCGCAGACGCTCTCGCTCGGACTGGGTTGGCAGCCGCTGCGGCACGCCAAGGTGGTCCAGCGGGGCTGAGCCGCGGCGCCGGTCCGGCCGGAGCAGGAGAGCGCGCATGAAGCCGTCACGGTTCGAGTACGTCCTGCCGCGCTCGATCGAGGAGGCGGTCGCCGCCCGGGTCGAGCACGCGGACACGGTGGTGCTGTCGGGCGGGCAGAGCCTGGTCCCGACGCTGAACTTCCGGCTGTCCAACCCGGAGGCGGTCATCGACCTGCGGCTCGTCCCGGGGCTGGACGACGTCCGGGTCGAGGGGGAGTGGATCCACGTCGGCGGCCGGACCCGGCAGCGCGACCTCGAGCTGGACGACGCGGTGCACGCGGCCAACCCGCTGATCCGGGAGACCCTGCACCACGTCGCCCACCCGGTGATCCGCAACCGGGGCACGGTCGGCGGCAGCATCGCCCACGCCGACCCGTCGGCCGAGCTGCCGTGCCTGCTGCTGTGCCTCGACGGCGAGGTCGTCGCGCACGGTCCGTCGGGGGCCCGGACGATCGACGCGCAGGACCTCTTCGAGTTCATCCTGTCCACGACGCTGGAGCCCGACGAGATCCTCACCGAGGTGCGGTTCCCCGTCCTGCCCGAGCGGACCGGCTGGTGCTTCACCGAGTTCGCCCGCCGGCACGGGGACTTCGCCCTCGCCGGGGTCGCGGCCACGCTCACCCTGGCCGACGACGGCACGATCGCGTGGGGCCAGCTCGCCGCGTGCGGCGTCACGACGACGCCGGTCCGGCTGGTCGCCGTCGAGGACGCGCTCCTCGACGACGCCGCCGATCCGTCGCGGTTCCGCGAGATCGCCGCCCTGGCGGCCGACGTCGTCACCGTGCCCGACGACGAGTCCTGCTCCAGCGCCTACCGGCGCGACCTGCTGGTCGGCCTGGTCGAGCGCGCGCTCCGCACCTCCTGGCAACGAGCCACCGAACGAGCCACCGCACGAACCTCACGAGAGGTCACCTCATGACGTCCTCGACGTACCGGTCGCCGGTCAACGACGACCCCACCCTCGACATCTCGCTGGTCGTCAACGGCCGGCCGGTCGAGGCCTCGGTCAGCCCGCGCCTGCTGCTGAGCGACTTCCTGCGCCACCACCTCGGGCTGACCGGCACCCACGTCGGCTGCGAGCACGGCGTGTGCGGCGCGTGCACCGTCCACATCGACGGCCGGGCCGCGCGCAGCTGCCTGACCCTCGCCGTCCAGCTCGACGGCGCCACGGTGCGCACCGTCGAGGACCTGGAGGGTCCCGACGGATCGCTGAGCCCCGTGCAGGCCGCGTTCCGCGACTGCCACGGCCTGCAGTGCGGCTTCTGCACGCCCGGCTTCCTGATGTCGGTGACGGCGCTCCTCGACGAGGACCCCGACGTCGCCGACGCCTCCGACGCCGAGATCCGCGAGCGGATCGCCGGCAACCTGTGCCGCTGCACGGGCTACCAGGGGATCGTCGCCGCGACCCGGCAGGCCGCCGAGACCCTCCGCGACGCGAAGGAGCAGGCCGATGGCACGACCCAAGGCTGAACAGCCTGAGCAGTCCGCGCCGCCGATGGTGCACACCGGCGCCCGGGTGCGCCGCAACGAGGACCCGCGGCTGCTGCGCGGCCGTGGCCGCTACGTCGACGACATCCCGCTGGAGGGCTGCGTCCACGGTGCGTTCCTGCGCAGCACGGTCGCCCGCGGCCGGATCGTCGCGCTCGACACCACCGAGGCCGAGCAGCTGCCCGGCGTCCTCGCGGTCTACACCTGCGAGAACATCGGCGGGCTCGACCGCGAGATGCCGCTGCTGATCCCGCACCCCTGCATCAGCCACGGCCGCACCCAGCGACCGCTGGCCCGCGACGACGTCTACTACGTCGGGCAGGCGATCGCGTTCGTCGTCGCCGTCGACCGCTACGTCGCCGAGGACGCCGTCAGCCGGATCTCGGTCGACATCGAGCCGCTGCCGGTCGAGGTCGACATGGAGCGGGCCGTCGACGACGGCGCACCGCTCGTCCACCCCGACGTCCCCGGCAACATCGCCGCGGCGCTCGTCCAGAACTGCGGCGACGCCGACGCGGCGTTCGCCCGGGCCGAGCACCGCACGAAGATCCGGGTGCAGGTCGACCGCAGCACCGGTGCGCCGATGGAGTGCCTGGCGACGGCCGCCCGCTGGGACCCGGTCTCCGGCGAGCTCGTCGTCTGGGACGGGACGCAGGCGCCGATCGGGCTGCGCGGCGCGCTCGCGTCGCTGTTCGAGCTCGACGAGGACAAGGTCCGGGTGATCGCGCCCGACGTCGGCGGCGGCTTCGGCCCGAAGATCCACTTCCCGTACGCCAACGAGGTGCTGGTGCCGCTCGCGGCGATGGAGCTCGGCCGGCCGGTCAAGTACATCGAGGACCGCTCCGAGAACTTCGTGCACATGTCGCACGAGCGCACCCAGATCCACGAGATCGAGCTCGCCGCCACCAAGGACGGCGAGGTGATCGGCCTGCGCGACGTCTTCCTGCACGACACGGGCGCGTTCATCCCCTACGGCATCGCCGTCGCGCAGGTCGCCTCGACCGCGATCGCGGGGCCCTACCGGATCCCGAACATCGAGGTGGAGTTCCGCTGCGTCTACACGCCGACGGTCCCGGTGACGCCGTACCGCGGCTGCGGGCGGCCCCAGGCCAACTTCGCGCTGGAGCGGGCGATGGACCAGCTCGCCGAGGAGCTCGGCCTCGACCGCTTCGAGATCCGCCGGCGCAACCTCATCGCCGACGACGAGTTCCCCTACAAGCGCGAGGGCCTGATCTTCGCCGACGGGCTGCCGGTCACCTACGACTCCGGTCAGTACGGCGCCGCGCTGGCCCTGCTGGAGGAGGAGCTCGACCTCCCCGCGTTCCGCGCCGAGCAGGAGCAGGCGCGGGCGGAGGGGCGCTGGCTCGGGCTCGGGCTGTCGTTCTACGTCGAGGGCACCGGGCTCGGGCCCTACGAGGGCGGCCGGGTGCGCATCCACCCGATCACCGGCAAGGTCTACGTCAACACCGGCCTGACCACGCAGGGCCAGGGCCACGCGACGTCCATGGCCCAGCTCGTGGCGGACCAGCTCGGTGTCGCGGTCGACGACGTGATCGTCGTCGAGGGCGACACCGGGGTCTTCGACTGGGGCGTCGCGACGTTCGCCAGCCGGGCGATGGTGGTCAGCGGCAGCGCGATCCACAAGGCCGCCGTCAAGGCGCGCGAGCGGGTGCTCGAGATCGCCGCCAACATGCTGGAGGTCGACCAGGCCGACATCGTGCTCGAGAACGGCGCGGCCACCGTGCGCGGCACCGGCACGTCGGTCCCGCTCGCCGCGATCGCGACGGTCTCCAACCCCCTGCGCTACGCCTTCAACGACGCCGCGCAGATCGCCACCCAGTTCGCGCCGGCCAACAAGGGCGACGGTCCGCCGCTGCCCGAGGAGTCGCGCCCCGGCATCCAGACCGAGGAGTACTACAGCCCGCCCCACGCCACCTGGGCGTACGGCGTCCACGCGGCGATCGTCGAGGTCGACCCGGTCAGCTACGACCTGCAGGTCAAGCGGTACGTGATCGTCCACGACTGCGGGAAGATGATCAACCCGATGATCGTCGAGGGCCAGATCGCCGGCGGCGTCGCGTCCGGGATGGGCGGCGCGTTCTACGAGAAGCTCGAGTACGAGGCCAACGGCAACCTGCGCAACGCCAGCTTCATGGAGTTCCTGATGCCGTACGCGACCGAGGTGCCGCACATGGAGATGCACCACCTCGAGACGCCCACGCCGCTCAACCCGATCGGCGCGAAGGGCGCCGGCGAGGCCGGCACCATCCCGGTCGCCGCCGTCATCGCCTCCGGCATCCAGGACGCGCTCGCGCCCGAGGGGATCGGCCCGCTGTGGCACGTGCCGCTCAACCCGAGCGTGCTCCACGACGCCGTCCGCGAGGCGCGGTCGCGATGAGCGAGCTCTGCTTCCGCACCGCCCGCGAGCTCGTCGCCCTCATGGAGGCCGGCGAGGTGTCGGCGGTCGAGGTCGCCCAGGCCCACCTCGACCAGGTGGACCGGGTGAACCCGGCCGTCAACGCGGTGGTCTCGCTCGACCCCGAGATCACCCTCGCCGACGCCCGGGCCGCGGACGACGCTCGTCGTTCGGGGCGGCTGCTCGGGCCGCTGCACGGGCTGCCCGTCGCGTTCAAGGACACCCACGACGCCGCGGGGTTCCCCACGACGTACGGGTCGCCGATCCATGCGCAGAACCGGCCCGCCGAGAGCGAGCTGCTGGTCGCGCGGCTGCGCGCCGCGGGCGTCGTACGGCTGGGGAAGACGAACGTGCCCGAGTTCGCGTCGGGCTCGCACACCTTCAACCGGCTCTTCGGCACCACCCGCAACCCCTACGACCTGACCCGGTCGGCGGGTGGCTCGAGCGGCGGTGCCGCCGCCAGCCTGGCCAGTGGCATGCAGCCGCTCGCCGACGGCTCCGACATGGGCGGATCGCTGCGCAACCCGGCGTCCTTCTGCAACGTGGTCGGGCTGCGCCCCTCACCGGGCCGGGTGCCGATACACCCCAACCCACTGCCGTGGCAGACGCTCGCCGTCCAGGGGCCGATGGCGCGCAACGTCGGCGACCTCGCGCTCATGCTCGGCGTCATCGCGGGCCCGGACGACCGGGTGCCGCTCTCGATCACCGAGGACCCTGCGGTGTTCGGGGGTTCGCTGGAGCGCGACCTCACCGGGCTGCGGATCGGCTGGTCGCCCGACCTCGGCGGGGCGCTGCCCGTGGAGCGCGAGGTGGTCGACGTGATCCGGAAGCGGCTCCACCTGTTCGAGGACCTCGGCTGCGACGTCATCGAGGTCCAGCCCGACTTCTCCGGCGCCGACCGCTGCTTCCGCACCTTGCGTGCGTGGCAGTTCCAGGCGACGTTCGGGGACCTGCTGGCGGCGTACCCGGGGCAGCTGAAGCCCAGCCTGGAGGCCAACATCCGCGAGGGCGCCGAGGTCACCGCCGCCGACGTCGCCCGGGCGTCGAAGATGCAGGGCGAGCTCTTCCAGCGCTTCGCCGCGGCCTTCGCCGACGAGTACGACGTCCTCGTGCTCCCGGTCAGCCAGGTGCTGCCCTTCGACGCCGACATCGAGTACCCCACCGTGATCGAGGGCGTCGCCCAGCCGACCTACCTCGACTGGATGGCGTCGTCGTACTACGTCAGCGCCATCGGCCTGCCCGCCCTGTCGGTCCCTGCCGGCTTCACCGACAGCGGCCTGCCGGTCGGCATGCAGCTGGTCGGCCCCTACCGCCACGAGCAACTGCTCCTGGAGGTCGGCCGCGGCCTCGAGCTCGCCGCCGGCGACCCCCCGTTCACCCCACCCCCCACCGCTGCTGGGTGATCCTTCCCCGCGAAGTGCGCCGGTTGCGGGTCCGAAGTAGGCCGGTTGCGGGCGCGAGGTGGTTGACGCGGCAACGTCCGCGGCATCTCGGACCCGCAACCCACGCACTTCGCGCCCGCAACCCACGCACTTCGCGGGGCAGGCAGGGGCGGCTCAGTCGCCGGTGGGGATGATCGCCGAGATCACCGTGCCGTCGGCCCGCTGGATGCCGGCCGGGTACGGCGGCTCGCCCTCGAGCCGTGGCCCCTGGTGCTCCAGCGGCAGCACCACCGGTGCCCCCGGCGCGAGCTTGACGACCTCGCCGCGCACGCAGAGCGGAACCGGGTCGGTGCCGTGCTCGACGGCGAGCTCGAGCTCGGTGGGCCGGACGGTGACCCGGACCCGGGTGCCGTGGAGGGTGACCCGGTAGGTCAGCGACTCCCAGCCGTCGGGGAGGCGGGGGTCGATCTGCCACTGCTGGTCGCCGGCGGCCGAGCCGATGTCGCGGAAGCCGCCGAAGCCGGAGACGAGGGCGCTCCAGACGCCGCCGGTCGACGCGACGTGGACGCCGTCGGCGGTGTTGTTGTGGCGGTCGGCGAGGTCGACGAAGAGCGCCGACATGAAGTAGCGGAGGGCGAGCTCGTGGTAGCCGACCTCGGCGGCCATCACGGACTGCATGACGGCCGAGAGGGTGGAGTCGCCGGTGGTGATGGGGTCGTAGTAGTCGAAGTCGGCCTTCTTCTGCTCGGCCGTGAACTCCTCGCCCTGCAGGTAGAGCGCCAGGACGACGTCCGCCTGCTTGAGCACCTGGAAGCGGTAGATCACCAGCGGGTGGTAGTGCAGGAGGAGGGGGCGCTTCTCGAGCGGCGTGTTCTCGAGGTCCCACATCTCGCGCTCGAGGAAGTGGGCGTCCTGGGGGTGGATGCCGAGGAACTCGTCGAACGGGATCGACATCGCCTGGGCGGCCTCGGCCCACTCGTCGGGCTCCTCCACCGACAGTCCCGTACGACGCACCAGGGCCTCGTAGGCGTCGGGGTCGTCGCGCTGCAATTCCCACACGGCGCGGGCCGCGCGGCGCAGGTTGAAGCGGGCGAGGACGTTCGTGTAGAGGTTGTCGTTGACGACGGTCGTGTACTCGTCGGGCCCGGTGACGCCGTGGATGTGGAACGTACGACGTGACTCGTCGCGCCAGAACCCCAGATCGGCCCACAGCCGGGCGGTCTCGACGAAGATGTCGACCGCCTCGCGTGCCAGGAACTCCTCGTCGCCGGTGGCGCCGACGTACTGGCTGAGGGCGTAGGCGATGTCCGCGTCGATGTGGTACTGCGCAGTGCCGGCCGCGTAGTAGGCCGATGCCTCGTGCCCGTTGATCGTGCGCCACGGGAAGAGCGCGCCCTTCTGGGACAGCTCGCGGGCGCGGTGCCGGGCGTTGCCGAGCAGCGAGTACCGGAAGCGCAGGGCGTTCCGGGCGGCCCACGGCATCGTGTAGGTGAGGAACGGCATCACGTAGATCTCGGTGTCCCAGAAGTAGTGGCCGCCGTAGCCCGAGCCGCTCACCCCCTTGGCGGCGATGCCCTGGCCCTCGGCGCGCGCCGAGGCCTGCAGGACGGCGAAGAGGTTCCACCGGATCGCCTGCTGCAGCGCGGGCTGTCCGGGCACCTCGACGTCGGCGCGGCTCCAGAAGTCGTCGAGCCAGGCGCGCTGCGCGGCGTACTGGCGGGCGATCCCCTCTTCGCGGGTGCGGTCGAGCGTCCGCTCGCAGCGGTCGATCAGCTCGCGCGGCGGCACGGTCTGCGCGGTGTGGAAGGCGACGGTCTTGGTCAGCCGGACGGGGACGCCGGGCTCGGCGGCGATCCGGTAGATCACCTTGGCCAGGTCGTCCTCGGAGTGCACGCTCATCGAGTACGACGACGTCGTCTCGAGCGCGTGGTCCGCGACGACGCCGACCGTCATCCCGCTCTGCACGGTGCGGTAGCCGAGCTTGATCCGCGCGGTCTCGGGGTCGGCGCCGTGGAGCCGGGGCAGCAGCACCCGCCGGTCGAACGCCTCGGCCTTGCGCGGGTCGGCACCCCCGCCCGCGGCCGCGCCGGCCAGCTCCGCCTCGGGGGTGGGCTGCTCGACCTCCTCGTCCTGCCGGTTGACCAGCTGGGACGAGATGGCGAGCGAGGCGTGCTGGTCGAGCAGGGTCACCTCGAACGTGAGGACGGCGAGGTGGCGCTGCTCCAGCGGCACCATCCGGGTGCTGCGCACACTGACCCGCTTGCCCCCCGGCGTGCGCCACAGCAGCTCGCGCGACAGGACGCCGTCGCGGAAGTCGAGCGCGCGCTCGTACTCGATCAGGTCGGCGACCGAGACCTGCAGCGGCTCGTCGTCGACGTAGAGCCGGATCACCTTCGGGTCGGGGACGTTGACGATCGTCTGCCCGATCCGCGCGAAGCCGTAGGCCTCCTCGGCGTGCGAGATCGGCCAGGTCTCGTGGAAGCCGTTGATGAACGTGCCGTCCTGGTAGGCGTCCCGGCTCTCGGAGTAGTTGCCCCGCAGGCCCAGGTAGCCGTTGCCGACGCTGAACAGCGACTCGGTTGTGCCGAGGTCCGAGCCGTCGAAGCGGGTCTCGACCAGGCGCCACTCGTCGACCGGGAAGCGGGTGCGGTCGAGCGGGTCCGCGACGGACGGCGCGACGTGGGACGGGCCGGGACCCTCGGGTGCGTTCATCGGTCCTCCTCGGGTGCGCCGTCGGCGCCGAGCAGCTGGGCCAGGTCGGTGACGACGAGGTCGGCGCCGGCCTCGGTGAGGGCGTCGGCCCCGGCGCCGCGGTCGACGCCGATCACCAGTCCGAAGTCGCCGGCGTGCCCGGCCGCGACGCCGTTGATCGCGTCCTCGAGGACGACGGCCCGCGCGTTCGTCGTACCGAGGACGGTGGCGGCGTGAGCGAAGGTGTCCGGCGCCGGCTTCCCGGGCAGGTGCAGCTCGGCGGCCAGGCCGCCGTGCATGACGAACGCGAAGTCGTCGGTCATCCCGGCGGCCTCGATCACCGCCGGGGCGTTGCGGGACGACGACACGACGGCGAGCGGGATGCCGAGCCGGTGCAGCTCCTCGACGAGCCGCTTCGAGCCCGGGTACGCCGTGACCCCCTCGGCGGCGAGGATCTCGCTGAACGCGTCGTTCTTGCGGTTGCCCAGCCCGCAGATCGTCTCGGCCGTCGGCGGGTCGTCCGGCGTCCCCTCGGGCAGCTCGATGCCGCGCGAGGCCAGGAGCGACCGGACCCCGTCGTAGCGGGGCTTGCCGTCGACGTAGGAGTAGTAGTCCTGCTCCGTGTACGGCGCGTAGGCGACCCCGTCGGCAGTCGATCTCGCCGTGAGGTACGTCGTGAACATCTTCTCCCAGGCGTGCATGTGCACCTCGGCTGTGGGGGTCACCACACCGTCGAGGTCGAAGAGCACCGCGTCCCAGGCCTGCCAGTCGACTGTCGTCCGAGCCACGTGGTTCAGGCTAGGGCACATGACAACCGGCACCACCCCGTCGCCGCCGCGTCGTACCTGGACACGGGCGGCGGGCATCGTGCCCGGTGCCGGTGTGGCGACGATCGCGGGCTGCAGCGTCGCCGCGGCCGTCGGTGCGGGCCCGACGGGCGTGCTGGCCGTGCTCGTGGCCGGCGTGGCGGCCGGCCTGCTGCTGACCTGGCGCTGGGGACCCGCGGCCGCACAGGTCCGGGTCGGCGCGGCACGGGCCGACTGGGTGCGCGCGCACCCGGGCGCGGTGCTCGACCCGGACGGGCCCGCGTCCCCCCAGGACGTCGCGCTCGCACTGCCGCGCGGGTGGCGCGTCGAGGAGGCGTGCGGCCGGCTGCGTCTCGTCGTCCACGACGTGCCGGTGCGGGCCGAGACCTGGGTGCTGCGGGCCGCGGGTGGCTCGCGCCGCGCTCCCCGTCGGCGCGAGGTGGTCGCCACGGACGTGCCCACGGGCACGGCGCGCGCCTGGGTCCCGCTCCGCACGTCGGCAGACTCGATGCTCGTGGCGCCGGCCTGGGCCCGGGAGGCGGGTGCGCGGGAGCCGGACTGGCTCCCCGCAGTGCGCGCCCGGCTCCAGGAGCACGAGGACCTTCCCGCGGCCCTGACCATCGGGGACGGGCGCGTCGTCCTGCTCGCCCTCGACGACCCGCGCCCCGCGACGACGGACGCCCGCGCCGCACTGGTGCGCGACATCCGCCTCCTGCTCGGCTGACACCGGCGGTGCGTCGGGGGGCGATCCGGGTCACACCAGGGACTCATCCGGGTCACTCCCGATGTATCGGGCCGTCACGTCTGGTGGAATAACGTCCATGCGGCTCCCCCTCCTCAGCCCGGTGCTCGGCCCTGTCAAGCAGCGCGTCGGCGTCTGGCTGCTCAACCGGACGATGCGCAACGGCATCGACCTCCGCAAGCTGCGCTTCCTTCCGGAGTCCGTGACGCTGCCGCTCAAGCGCGACGGTCTCGACCCGCTGCCCGCGATGATGAAGGTCCAGGGCGAGGAGCCGGTCAAGAAGCTGGCCGACCTCTTCGGCAAGGGCGTCTGGCTGGTCAGCGGGTACGACGAGTCGCGCGAGGTGCTCGCCGGGGGTGCGGAGGTCTGGTCCAACGACCTGGGCCAGTTCGTCTCCCAGGAGGGCCGCTCCGACGAGGAGCAGATCGGCGGCCTCGGCATGACCGACCCGCCGCTGCACACGGCACTGCGCCGCTACCTCACCCCTGAGTTCACGATGCGCCGGCTGGCCCGGCTGCAGCCCGGCATCGAGCAGATCGTCGGCCAGCGCCTCGACGCGATGGCGGAGGCCGGTCGCGACGGCAAGCCCGTCGACATGGTCGAGGAGTTCGCGTTCGCGGTGCCCTTCGACGTCATCTGCGACCTGCTCGGCCTGCCGGTCGACGACCGGGCGCGGTTCCTCGAGCTCGGCGTCGCGCGCTTCGACCTCACCGAGGGCGGCGCGGGTGCCTTCGGTGCCGCCGCGCACACCCGTGAGTTCCTCATCAACGCGGTGCGCGAGCAGCGCGCGAACCCCGGCGACGGCCTGATCGGCGCGCTCCTCAAGGAGCACGGCGACGAGCTCGACGACGTCACGCTCGGCGGCATCGCCGACGGCGTCTTCCTCGGTGGCTACGAGACGTCGGCGAGCATGCTCGCGCTCGGCGCCTACCTGATCGCCACCACCCCGAAGGCCGGCGAGATGCTGCGCTCCGACGACGGCGAGCAGGTCAACCAGGTCGTCGAGGAGCTGCTGCGCCACCTGTGCGTCGTCCAGCTGGCGTTCCTGCGGTTCGCCAAGCAGGACGTCGAGATCGGCGGCGTGCAGATCAAGGAGGGCGACGCGGTCGGCGTCTCGCTGCTCGCGGCCAACCGCGACCCGCGCCTGGCCCCCGGCCTCGACACCTTCGACCCCTCGCGCGAGCCCACGCGGCACCTGGCGTTCGGCTGGGGCATGCACCGCTGCGTCGGCGCCGAGCTGGCCCGGATGGAGCTGCGCACCGCCCTCCGGATGCTCGCCGAGCGCTTCCCGGACCTGGCCATGGCCAGCGACATCTCCGCGCTCGACTTCCGCAAGCTCTCCGCCGTGTACGGCGTCGAGGCGCTCCCGGTCTACACCGGCACCGAGCGCGAGCCGGCCACGGCCTGATCATGCGGATCGTGGTCGTCGGCGGTGACGCCGCGGGGATGAGCGCCGCCCACACGGCGCTGCGGGCGGCCCGGGCGGCCGGCCGGGACGTGACGATCACCGTGCTGGAGGCGACCGGGCACACGTCGTACTCGGCGTGCGGGATCCCGTACTGGATCGCCGGCGACGTCGCGAGCGGCGACGACCTCGTCGCCCGGACCGCCGTCGAGCACCGCGCCGCGGGCCTCGACCTGCGCCTCGGCGCACGAGCGGTCGCGATCGACACCGACGACCGCGTCGTCCGGTACGACGGGGTGACCGGCCCCGGCGAGGTGCCCTACGACGAGCTGGTGCTCGCCACCGGCGCGATGCCCATCGTGCCGGTCTGGGCGCGGCCGCCGGAGGGCGGTCTGGTCCCCGGCGTGCACCCGGTGAAGAACCTCGACGACGGCGCGGTCTGGCTCGACCTGCTCGTCGCGGCCGACGGGCCCGCGGTCGTCGTGGGCGGCGGCTACATCGGCGTCGAGATGGCCGAGGCCCTCGTCCGACGCGGGTTCCGCACGACGCTGGTCACCCGGAGCGGGGTGATGGGCTCGCTCGACCCCGACCAGGGCGAGCGGATCGAGAAGGCGATGACGGCGGCCGGCGTCACGCTGCGCACGAGGCACACGGTCGACCGGCTCGTCACGGAGGGCGGCGGCGACGGCCGGGTCCGCGGCGTCGTCCTCGACTCGGGCGAACGCCTCGACGCGGCCCTCGTCGTGCTCGCCCTCGGCGTCGAGCCCGCCACCGCCCTCGGTGCGGCCGCGGGTCTCCCGCTCGGCGAGGCGGGCGGCTACCTCCCCGACCCGGGCGGCCGGATCGGCCCCCACCTCTGGGCGGCCGGCGACTGCTGCGAGGTCGAGCACCGGATCTCCGGCGCCCGCGCCTTCCTCCCCCTGGGCACCCACGCCAACAAGCTCGGCCGGATCGTCGGCGACAACCTCCTCGGCGGCGACCGCCGCTTCGGTGGCGCCACCGGCACCGCGATCACCCGCTTCGTCGCGGGCGACGTCCACCTGGAGATCTCCCGGACCGGGCTCAGCACGGCCGAGGCCACCGCCGCCGGGTACGACGTCACCTCGCTCGTCACCGAGGGCACCACCGCCAGCGGCTACATGCCCGAGGCCGAGCCGATCGCGACCAAGGTGCTCGCCGACCGCCGTACCCGACGCCTGCTGGGGATCCAGATCGTCGGCGGTCCCGGCGCCGGCAAGCGGATCGACGCCGCGGCCGCCGCCCTGTGGGGCGGCCTCGACGTCGACGACCTGGCCGGCATGGACCTCGCCTACGCGCCGCCGTTCGCGACCGTGTGGGACGCGCTGCAGATCGCGGCGCGCAGGCTGGCCGAGCGGATCTGAGTCGATCCGCCCGGCCGGTGCCCGGCGTCAGGCCTTCTTGAGCGGCGTCCTGCCGGAGGTCGGGCACCCTGCCGTGCCGTCGAGGTTCCGGGTGACCATCGTGTGCACCACCCGGTACTTCCCGTTCTTCTTCTCGTAGATGTAGAGGTAGCCCTGGAACTGGCCGGGCACGCACTTCGCGCTGGGCGAGCGCCAGGCCTGCTTGACCGTGGCCTTGAGGTTGACGCACTTCGACTTCTCGGGCCGTGAGGCCAACGCCGTGTGGTACCAGACGATGGCGCAGGCTCGGTGCCAGGTCTTCTTCTTGCAGGAGATGGTCGCGCCGGTCCAGGTCTTGCCCGGTTTCCCCTTCGACCAGTGCAGGTTCCCCGTCGCCGAGGGCTTGCAGGCGGCGCTGGCGGGCGTGGCACCGAGCAGGGCGTTGTCGACGGGAACCAGGAGCGTTCCGGCGAGCAAGCAGACGCAGAGCAGTCGTTTGAGCATGGGTCTTGTCCTCCCGAGATAGGTGGGCCGCCGAGGTTAGGTTGCCCTTCTCAGGAGGTCAAGGGGTCAGCGACTGGCCGCGATCCGGTACTGGCGCACCGCGAGCGGCGCGAAGACGGCGATGATCCCGACCACCCAGATCAGCGTGTAGGCGATCGGGTGCTGCAGCGACCACGCCTCCGATCCTGGCCCGACGCCGGTGTTGCCGAACAGGTCGCGGCTGGCCTGGGTGACCGCCGAGACCGGGTTCCACTCCACCACCGGCTTGAGCACGCTGTTGAAGTCCTTGGTCGGCACGAACGCGTTGGAGACGAAGGTCAGCGGCATGATCACGATGAACGAGGCGTTGTTGATCACCTCGACGCTCGGCACCATCAGCCCGACCCACGCCATCACCCAGCTGATCGCGTAGCCGAAGACGAGCAGCAGCGCGAAGCCGGCGAGCGCGTCGAGGAAGCCCTCGCGGATGCGCCAGCCGACGATCAGGCCGGTCAGCGCCATGATGATGAGCGAGAGCACGTTGTAGACGACGTCGGACGACGTCCGCCCGACGAGCACGGCGGAGTTGGACATCGGCAGCGACCGGAAGCGGTCGATGATGCCCTTCTGCATGTCCTCGGCGAGGCCGGCGCCGGTGAAGGTCGCGCCGAACACGATGGTCTGGCCGAAGATGCCGGCGATCAGCCACTCGCGGTAGTTGACGCCGGGGGTGTCGATCGCGCCGCCGAAGACGTAGGCGAACAGCAGCACGAACATGATCGGGCTGACGAGGACGAAGACCAGGATCTCCGGCACCCGCACGATCTTGATGAGGTTGCGCTGGGCGACCACCCAGCCGTCGTTGACGGCCTGCGTCATGGTGCTCACTTCACGGCCTCCGTGCTCTCGTTCTCGCTGCTGTCGTGCCCGGTCAGGCTGAGGAAGACGTCGTCGAGGGTGGGCCGGCGCAGCCCGACGTCGAGGACCTTGACGGCCTCGCGCTCGAAGCCCTGGAGGACGCGCAGCAGGTCGCTCGCGGCCTCGTCGCCGACGGCGGCGGCCAGCTCGCGGCCGCCGGCAGCGACCTGGACCTCGCCGACCGCGACCTCGTTGAGGATCGCGGAGGCGGTCTCGGTGTCGGCGGTGCTGGTGAGCACGACCTCGATCCGCTGGCCGCCGGTCTGGGCCTTGAGCTCGTCGGCGGTGCCGTGCGCGATCTGGCGGCCGTGGTCGATGACGACGATGTCGTCGGCGAGGACGTCGGCCTCCTCGAGGTACTGGGTGGTCAGCAGCAGCGTGGCGCCCTCGCCGACCAGCTCGCGGATGACGTCCCACATGAGCTGGCGGCTGCGCGGGTCGAGCCCGGTGGTCGGCTCGTCGAGCACGATCACCGGCGGCGCGGCGACCAGGGCGCCGGCCAGGTCGAGGCGCCGGCGCTGGCCGCCGGAGTAGGTCTTGGTGGGGCGGCCGGCGAACTCGGTGAGGTCGAAGCGCTCGAGCAGCTCCTGCGCGCGGGCCCGGGCCCGCTGCCGGCCGAGGTGGTAGAGCCGGCCGATCATCACCAGGTTCTCGTACGCCGTCAGGTGCTCGTCGACCGCGGCGTACTGGCCCGACAGGCCGATCTTCGCCTTGGCCGCCGCGGGCTCCGCGAGCACGTCGACGCCGGCCACGGACGCCGTCCCCTCGTCGGGCTTGAGCAGCGTGGTCAGGCAGCGGACGGCGGTGGTCTTGCCGGCGCCGTTGGGCCCCAGCAGGGCCAGCACCTTGCCCTCGGGCACGGCCAGGTCGAGGCCGGCCAGGGCCTCGACGTCCTTGTAGCGCTTGACCAGTCCGGTCGCGCGGATCATCGGTTCGCTCATCGTCGTCCTGCGTCCCCTCGTGCCTCTCGGATGCCCTGTTCGTCGCACCCTAGAGACCGGCGCCGACACCGGAACTCATCGCCGGGAGGCGGTTCCCGGCACAACTGAGGCAAGGCTCGCTTTCCTGGAACGGTTCAAGAAAAGGTGGCAAGGTGGGGGTCACCGAACCAGAGAACGAACGAAAGGGAGCACCCTCCATGGCCGCCACCGCGACCCAGCACCGCACCCGCCAGCACGTCTCGCACCCCGCCTTCCGCGCCGACGAGCAGCTCGCCGGTCACCTCCAGCAGGTCCTCGTCGACCTCAACGACCTCGCGCTCCAGGGCAAGCAGGCCCACTGGAACGCCGTCGGCCCCAACTTCCGCGACCTGCACCTGCAGCTCGACGAGATCGTCGATGCCGCGCGCACCTTCACCGACGACGTCGCGGAGCGGATGCGCGCCCTGTACGTCGTCCCCGACGGCACCTCGGCGCGGACCGCCGCCCAGTCCAGCCTCCCCGCCTTCCCCGGCGGTGAGGTCGAGACCGGTGCCGTGATCGACGCCATCGTGGCCTCGCTCTACGCCGTCGCCGGCACCGCCCGCCGGGTCCACGACGAGGTCGACGCGGCCGACCCGACGACCGCCGACCTGCTGCACACGATCATCGAGCGCATCGAGCAGCTCGCCTGGCTGACCGACGCCGAGCGCCGGACGCCGGGGGCCTCGGTGCCGGAGGCGATCGTCGTCTGAGTCGGCTGACGCGTCACGAGAAGCACTAGACAGATCGGCCGACATGTCTCATTGTTGAGACATGTCGGCTGATCTGTCTCATGGCTATGGCTACCGTCCCGGAGGAGGCGCCGCCTGGCGCGACCCGTGGCCCGGGTACGCCTGGCTGCGCGACCACGACCCGGTCCACCACGTCGTCCCCGCGCGGCACCCCGAGCACGACCACTACGTGCTCTCGCGCCATGCCGACGTCCTCGCCGCGGCGGTCGACACGGCGACCTACTCCAGCGCGGCCGGGCTCACCGTCGAGTACGACGAGCTCGAGCGCATCGGCCTGGCCGACAACCCGCCGTTCGTGATGACCGACCCGCCGGTCCACACCACCTTCCGCAAGCTCGTCGCGCGCGGGTTCACCCCGCGCCAGGTGCGCGACGTCGAGCCGGCTGTGCGGGCGTTCGTCGTCGAGCGGCTCGACCGGCTCCGCGCGGCCGGCGGCGGGGACGTCGTCGCCGAGCTGTTCAAGCCGCTGCCGAGCCTGGTCGTGGGCCACTACCTCGGCGTCCCGCCCGACGACCAGGGCCGGTTCGACGACTGGAGCGGCGCCATCGTCGCGGCCAATGCGGCCGACGGAGGCATCGCCGCCGCCGACGACGCGGCCGCCGCGACGGTCGAGATGATGGGCTACTTCACCACCCTCGCCGAGCACCGGCGCCGCGACCCGGGCGACGACACGGTCTCGCAGCTCGTCCAGGCCGACGTCGACCTGCTGGCGATCCTCGCCTTCGTCTTCACCATGGTGGCCGGCGGCAACGACACCTCGACCGGCGCGCTCGGCGGTGCGGTCCAGCTGCTCGCCGGGCGCCCCGACCAGCGCGCCCTCCTCGCCGCCGAGCCGGACCTGGTGCCCGACGCCGTCGAGGAGTTCCTCCGGCTCACGTCCCCGGTCCAGGGGCTGGCGCGCACCACCACGCGCGACGTCGCGCTGCACGACACCGTCATCCCCGCCGGCCGCAAGGTGCTCCTGCTTTACGGCGCCGGCAACCGCGACCCGCGCAAGTACGGGCCGGACGCCGACGCCCTCGACGTCCTGCGCCGCCCGAGCCAGATCCTCAGCTTCGGCCAGGGGCACCACCACTGCCTCGGCGCGGCCGCCGCACGGCTGCAGATCACCGTCGCGCTGCAGGAGCTGCTCGCCCGCATCCCCGACTTCACCATCGACCTCGACGCCGTCACCTGGGCGCCCGGCCCCTACGTACGGCGTCCGCTCTCGGTCCCCCTGGTGGTGGCGTGAGGTGAGCGCCTGGGCCGACCGTCGCACGGCGGCGGAGGAGCGCATCCTCGACGCGGCCGGCGAGCTCTTCGCCGATCGGGGCGTCGACGCCGTCGCGATGGGGGAGATCGCCACCGCGGCGGGGTGCTCGCGGGCCACGCTCTACCGCTACTTCCCCGACCGGACCGTGCTGCAGCGGGCGTTCGTGCAGCGCGAGGCGGTCCACGTGGGGGCGCTCGTCGCCGCCGACACCGCGGGTTCGGGCTCGCTCACCGACGCCGTGCTGTCGGCACTGCGCCACGTCCGCGCGACGCCCACGCTCGCCGCGTGGTTCCGCGCGGGCGACGCCGGCCGCACGGCCGGTCTCGCCCACGACTCCGAGGTCGTCGCCGCGCTCGGCCTGGCGGTCGTTCCCGACGCCGAGGCCGCGCAGTGGCTGGTCCGGGTGATCGTCTCGCTGCTGACCGTGCCGGGCGGGGACGAGGGGGACGAGCGGCGGCTGGTGGAGCGGTTCGTCGGGCCGGTGATCTCCCTGGGTCGTCCCTGACCGCTCCCTGGCCGACCCCTGAGCCGCCCGGCAGCGGCCGCGATCTCCCCTACGGTGGTGCCCGTGGCAGTGGTGGTGTGGTTCTACACGCTCGTGTCGAGTCTCGTGCTGGCCGCCGGCCTCGGCGCGGTGATCCGGCGGATCCTCGGCGCCCGCGTCGGCTGGGTGCGCACCCTCCTGGTGGCGTGGATCGCCCTGCTGGTGGGGATTCCGGTCACCGGCAAGCTCGCCGTCGGTGCCGGCGTCGGCACCGAGAGCGGCGAGCTGACGACGTCCCAGGGGACGGCGATCGCCTTCCTCCTGGTCAGCTGCCTGTGGGTGTTCGCGGCCGCGCTGGCCGTCGTCATGCTGCTCGAGGTGCTCGTCCCGTCGGGGACGGTGCCGGGGCCGAGCGAGAGCGTCGTCCGCCTGCGGGCGCGGGCCCGGCGGACCCGGCGCTACCTCCAGATCGGGCGGGCCGCGACCGGTTCGGGGCTGGGCGCGGTGCTACGCGGCGGGCCGTCGTCGTCGTCCTTCGGGCCGGCGCTGGCGTCGGTGTTCAACAAGTCGGGGGTCACCTTCGTCAAGCTGGGCCAGATCCTCGCCACCCGCGACGACCTGCTGCCCGCCGAGACCACGCGCGCCCTCGCCACCCTGCAGTCGGACGCCGACCCCGAGCCCTACGAGAAGGTCGCCGCCACGATCGCCGCCGAGCTCGGCGGTCCGCCCGACGCCCTCTTCGCGACCTTCGACGTCGCCCCGCTCGCCGCGGCCTCGGTGGCCCAGGTGCACACCGCGACCACGCACGACGGCCGCCAGGTCGTCGTCAAGGTGCAGCGGAGCAAGGCCCGCCGCCAGGTCGAGGTCGACACCGACATCCTGCTCCGCCTGGCCCGGACGGCGGAGCAGCGCTGGCCGTGGGCCCGGGACATGGCGGTCTCCCGCCTCGCCGCCGGGCTCGCGCAGTCGCTGCGCGAGGAGCTCGACTACCGCATCGAGGCCGGCAACACGTCGTCCGGCGCCGCCGCCCTCCGCGGCCGCGACGACATCGCCGTCCCCGCCGTCGACCTCAGCCTCAGCACCCGCCGCGTGCTCGTCATGGAGCGGCTGCACGGCATCCCCCTGTCGGCCGGCGAGGCCGCCGTCGGGGGCCTCGACGCCGAGCGCCGCGCCCACCTGGCCGAGACGCTGATCGCCGCGCTGCTCGACACCGTCTTCGTCAGCGGTGTCTTCCACGCCGACCTGCACCCCGGCAACATCCTGGTCCTGGACGACGGCCGGCTCGGCCTGCTCGACTTCGGCGCCGTCGGCATCCTCGACAGCGAGACGCGCCAGCTCCTGGCGCTCCTGCTGTTCGCGATCCTCAGCGACGACGCCGTCTCCGCGGTCGACGCCATGACGCTCGCCTTCGACGTCCCCGACGACCTCGACGTCCCCCTCCTGCGCCGCGAGCTCGGCCGCGAGATCGCCGCCCTCCAGCTGCAGTCGACCATCAGCGGAGACACCTTCGCGCGCATCTTCGCGGTCCTGCGCCGCCACGGGATCGGTGTCCCCGGCGACGTCGCCGCCGCATTCCGGACCCTCACCTCGGTCGAGGCCGCCGTCACCCTCCTCGACCCGAGCAACAGCCTGCTCTCGTCGGCGCGCGACCAGCTCCCCACCCTCCTGCGCCGCCTCGCCGCCCCGAAGCGCGTCGCCGCCCAGGCCGCCAGCCAGGCCGGCGTCGTCGCCGCCATCGCGCGCCGCCTCCCCGAGCGCCTCGAGAACGTCACCGGCGCCCTCAGCGACGGCACCTTCACCGTCCGCACCCGTGCCTTCGGCGACGTCGAGGACCGCGCCTGGCTCCGCGACCAGATCAACAACGGCCTCGCCGCCGCCTTCGGCATCACCGCCTGCGTCCTCGCCGTCCTGCTCGCCCTCAGCGACAACGGGCCGCGGCTGACCGACGACCTCTCACTGTTCGGGCTGCTGGCGCTGGCGCTGGGGTTCTGCGGGGTGACGCTCGCGCTGCGGGTGGTCGTGCGGCTGTTCCAGCGGCGGGAGTGAGCCTGATAGCGTCTGATATCAGGAGGTGGCACGATGACCGACCTGCTCATCCGGAACGTGTCTGACGACGACCTGCGGCGGATCGACGACAAGGCCCGCCGGCTCGGCCTGTCGCGGGCCGACTACTTCCGCCGGCTGATCGTCCAGGAGGCGGCACGCGGGGTCGACGACGCCGAACCGGGCGCCGACGTCTTCGCGCGGTTCGCCGACCTCGCCCAGGACCTCGGCGACGACGACGTGATGCGGGACGCCTGGTCGTGACCCACTGGCTGGTCGACAAGTCGGCCCTCGTCCGGCTGGCGCACGCCGCCGAGCGCGACGAATGGCTCGAGCGCTGTCGCCGTGGCCTGGTCCGGATCACCTCCCCGACGCTGCTCGAGACGGGCTTCTCGGCGCGCTCCGCCGACGACTGGCAGGCGCTGGTCACCGGACCGCCCGTGTCGTGGTTCCCCGTCGAGTACCTCACCCCTGCTGTCGAGCGCCGCGCGCTCGACGTCCAGCGGATCCTCGCGGCCCGGGGCCAGCACCGCGCGCCCTCGGTGCCCGACCTGCTGATCGCCGCGGCGGCCGAGCTGGCGGGGCTCGTGGTGCTTCACCTCGACAAGGACTTCGAGCTGATCGCGGACGTCACCGGCCAGCAGGTCGAGCGCCTCGCGGTCACTGCGTGACCAGGACCGAGCTCACCTGCTCCTCCAACGACGGCGTCAGCGCGTCGTCCCCCGACACGATCTCCACCCGCTCGATCCGCCCGGTGAACCGGAACCCGTCGCGGGTGCCGTAGTCGTCGGTGACGGGCGTGCCGCGGTCGACGCCGACGTCGAGGGTCTGGTCCATCGAGAACATGAAGGGCAGCGAGCGCTCCAGGCGTCCGGAGCCGGCGTCGGTGCCGTCGACCCGCAGCGTGATCGTGGCGCCCCTGCCGAGGCCGCCCCCGTCGTAGGCGACGGCGACCTCGACGTCGTGGGTGCCCTCGGTCAGCGGTGAGGTGGCGCGGACGTGGGTCCAGTCGATGGCCGCGTAGCTGTAGGCCCAGGTGAGGATGCCGTCCTTGACGTAGAGCGACCAGCCGCCGAAGTAGCCGCCCTGCGCGACGATCACGCCCGACGTGCCGGGGCCGCCCGCCAGGCGGGCCCGGACGACGTGCGACGCGTTGCGCACCGGCGGCACGGCGTCGTCGCGCAGGCGTCCCGACGTCGGCCCCAGCACGATCGACGACGGCGGCGCTGGGCGCCCGCTGCCCGAGGCGTTGAAGCGGCGCGCGAGCTTGTCGTCCATCGGGAGCACGTGGTTGCGGCGGGCCTCGGCGAGGAAGAGCTCCTGCAGGGCGGCCAGGCGCTCCGGCTCCGCGGCCGCGAGGTCGCGCGCCTGGGTCCAGTCGGTGGTGGTGTCGTAGAGCTCCCAGCGGTCGTCCTCGAACCGCGGTGTCTCGACCGAGGCGGGGTGCCAGGGCGCCTTGTGCGCGGCGACGGCGGTCCAGCCCTCGTGGTAGATGCCGCGGTTGCCGAACATCTCGAAGTACTGCGTGGTGTGCCGCTCCGCGGCCTCCGGCTGGTCGAACGAGTAGGCGAACGAGACGCCGTCGAGCGGCGCCTGGCGGACGCCGTCGATCGTCTCCGGCACCGGGACGCCGGCCACGTCGAGCAGCGTCGGGAGGACGTCGTTCACGTGGTGCCACTGGTGGCGCACCTCGCCGCGCGCGCGGATGCCCGCGGGCCAGTGCACGACCAGGCCGTTGCGGGTGCCGCCGTAGTGGGAGGCGACCTGCTTCGTCCACTGGTACGGCGTGTCCATCGCCACCGCCCAGCCGGCGGGGTAGTGCGCGTAGGTGTCCGGGCCGCCGAGGTCGCCGGGCCGCTCCTCCAGGAAACGCGCGATCCGCTCGGGCGACTCCTCGATCCCGTTGAAGTGCAGGCCCTCGTTGAGCGTCCCGGCCGGCCCGCCCTCGGCGGAAGCCCCGTTGTCACCGAGGATGTAGAGCACGATCGTGTTGTCGAGCTCGCCGCGCTCGCGCAGCGCGTCGACCACCCGGCCCACCTGGGCGTCGGTGTGCTCGGCGAACGCCGCGTAGAGCTCCATGAGCCGTTGCCCGGTCTCCCGCTCGAGCTCGGAGACCTCGTCCCAGTGAGGGACACCGGGCGTCCACGGCGCCAGCTCCGCGTCCGGAGGGACGACGCCCAGCGCTCGCTGGCGCTCGAGCGTGATCTCGCGCTGCCGGTCCCACCCGTGGGCGAACTCGCCGCGGTAGCGGTCCCGCCACGACTCCGGGACCTGGAAGGGCGCGTGCGTCGCGCCGAACGCGAGGTAGCAGAACCACGGCTTGTCGGGCGCGTGCGTGCGGACGTCGCCGGTCCACGCGATCGCGCGGTCGGCGAGGTCCTCGGACAGGTGGTAGCCCTCGGCCGCCGTGCGGGGCGGGTCGACGAAGGTCGTGCCGTCGACGAGGGTCGGCTCGAACTGGCTGGCCTCGCCGCCGAGGAAGCCGTAGAAGCGGTCGAATCCCTCGCCGGTCGGCCAGCGGTCGAACGGCCCGGCGGCGGTCTGCTCCCACGGTGGCGTCTGGTGCCATTTGCCGAAGGCCCCGGTGCTGTAGCCGTTGCCGCGCAGGACCTGGGCCAGCGTGCCGGCATCGCGCGGGCGCAGGCCGTCGTACCCGGGGGCGCCGGTGGAGATCTCCATGACCGTGCCGACGCCGACCGCGTGGTGGTTGCGGCCGGTCATCAGCGCCGCGCGGGTGGGGGAGCAGAGCGCCGTGGTGTGGAAACGCGTGTAGCGCAGGCCGTCGTCGGCGAGCTGCTCGGCGACCGGCGTCCGGCACGGGCCGCCGAAGACCGAGGGAGCGCCGAATCCCATGTCGTCGAGCAGGACGACGAGCACGTTCGGCGCGCCCTCGGGGGCCAGGAGCCGCTCCCGGCCGGGCAAGGGGCCGGTCTGGTCGCGGACGTCGACCTCCGCGTCGTAGTCCGCGCGGGCGCGGTGGAAGGGCAGGTTCAGGCGGTGCTCGTCGGACACGATGTCTCCGTTCATGAGGGGATCGGGAGGGAATTGCCGCACCGGAAGCCGACATTGGCCGACGCCGAGTCCGGCGTGCTGCCGCTGCGGGCGGCGACGCGGTAGCGGTTGCAGTACGAGTCGTGGCAGAGGTACGAGCCGCCCCGCATCACGCGCGCGTGGCCGTGCTCCGGGCCGCGCGGGTCGTCGGTGGGGGAGGCCGCGTAGTAGGTGGGGTCGAACCAGTCGGCGCACCACTCCCAGACGTTGCCGACGGTCTGGAAGAGCCCGTACCCGTTGGGCCGGTACGCCTTCACCGGCGCCGTGGTGAGGTGCCCGTCGTCGAGCGTGTTGCGGAGGGGGAACTCGCCCTGCCACACGTTGAGCCGCCAGGCCCCGCCGTCGTGGAGCTCGTCGCCCCAGGGGAAGCGGCGGCCTGAGAGCCCCCCACGTGCGGCGAACTCCCACTCCGCCTCGGTCAGCAGCCGCTTGCCGGCCCAGCGGCAGTAAGCCTGTGCGTCGTACCAGGTCACGTGGACGACGGGGTGGTGCGGGAGGTCGCCGATCGAGGAGCGCGGTCCGGCCGGATGCCGCCAGTCCGCGCCCTTCACCGCGAGCCACCAGGGGGTCGTGTCGAGCCGGTGCAGGACGTCGCCGCGCGCGGCCTCGACGGCGAGGTGGAAGACCGCGGAGACGCCGAGCTGCTCGGCCTCGGTGACGTGGCCGGTCGCGCGCACGAACCGCGCGAACTGCGCGTTGGTCACCGTCGTCTCGTCCACGAGGTACGGCGCCAGCGTCACCTCGTGGACCGGCCCCTCCCCGTCGGCCGGGTCGCCGTCGCCGAAGGGGTCGCCCATCGCGAACGCCCCGCCGGGGACCGGCTGCTGACCGCGCGTCGTACGACGCTCGGCCGGCGGCCGGTAGGGGGAGGCCGGCGCGATGGTCAGCAGGTCGCCCTGGCCGACCGAGGCCGCGCAGCAGGCGCCGCTCACGACGCGAGCTCGCGCACCCGCCGCACCCGCCGGCCCCGCCGGTTCGGGTCGGGCACCGGGACGGCGTCGAGCAGCCGTCGCGTGTAGTCCTCGCGCGGCCGCGTGAACACCGCACCGACGGGCCCCTCCTCGACCACCTGCCCGGCACGCAGCACCGCCACGCGGTCCGCCACCTGGTGGATGACGGCGAGGTCGTGGCTGATGAAGAGGCACGCGAAGCCGAGCCGCTCCTGGAGGTCGCGGAACAGCTCCAGCACGCGGGCCTGCACCGACACGTCGAGCGCGCTGGTCGGCTCGTCGGCCACGAGGAGCGTCGGCTCCAGCGCGAGCGCCCGGGCCAGCGCGACCCGCTGCCGCTGGCCGCCGGAGAGCTCCCGGGGGCGGCGTCCGGCGTACGAGGCGGGGAGCTGGACGGCGTCGAGGAGCTCGGCCACCCGGGCGTCGCGCTCTTCCGGCGTACCCACCTGGTGGATGTCGAGCGGTTCGCGGATGCTCGCGCCGACGGTGAACCGCGGGTCGAGGGAGGCCTCGGGGTCCTGGTGCACGAACGCCAGTCCCCGGCGGAGGCTCCGCCGCTCCGCGCGCGGCGCGGCGAGGACGTCGGTCCCGCGCAGCAGCACCTGGCCCTCGGCGAGCGGCACGAGACCGGCCGCGAGGCGGCCCAACGTCGTCTTGCCCGACCCGGACTCGCCAACCAGGCCGACCACCTCGCCCGGGGCGACCTGCAGCGAGACGTCGCTGATCGCGGGGAAGGCGCGGCCGCGGCGGCGCGATCCGTAGCGCACGTGGACGTTGCGGAACTCGACCGCCGGCGTGGTCTCGGCCGCCGGGGCGGCGACGACCGGCAGGACGTCGGCGGGCTCGGGCAGGCGCAGCACCGAGGCGAGCAGCGTCTTGGTGTACGGCTCGCGCGGGTGCGCGAACAGCGCCCGGGTCTCGCCCTCCTCGACCACCTTGCCCGCCTGCAGGACGACGACCCTGTCGGCGATCTCGGCGACCACGCCCATGTTGTGGGTGATGAGCACGATCGCGGTGCCGGTCCGCTCGCGGATGCGGTCGAGCAGGCGGAGGATCTCGGCCTGCACGGTGACGTCGAGCGCGGTCGTGGGCTCGTCGGCGAGCAGCACCTCCGGTTCGTTCGCGAGGGCGAGCGCGAGGACGACACGCTGCTTCTGGCCGCCCGAGAGCTGGTGCGGGTAGGAGTCGAGCCGCCGCTCGGGCTCGGGGATCTCGACGGCGCGGAGCAGCTCGATCGCCCGCTCCCGTGCGGCCTTCCGCGAGCGGAGGCCGTGCGCGCGCAGGGCCTCGCGCAGCTGCCAGCCGATGGTCCGCACGGGGTTGAGCGCGGTCTGCGGCTCCTGGAACACCATCGCGATCCGGGCACCGCGGACCTGGTCGAGCGCTCGCTCGTCGAGCCCGAGGAGCTCCCGGTCGTCGTACCGGATCGACCCGGTCGCCCGGGCTCCCGGCGGCAGCAGACCGAGCACCGCGCGTGCGGTCATGGACTTCCCGGAGCCGGACTCGCCCACCAGGGCGAGGATCTCGCCGCGTTCGAGGACGACCGAGACGTCCTCGACGGCGGGTCGTGGCTGGGCGAACGAGATGGCGAGGTGCTCGATCGCGAGCACGGGGGACTCAGGCACGGCGGGCCTCCGCGAGGGACTGGGAGATGAGCAGGAGGCCGAGGACCAGCGCCACCACGACGGCGAGCGGGCCGACGGCGAAGAAGGGCGCCTCGTGCAGCAGCCGCACGCCGTCCTTGATCAGGGAGCCGAGCGAGGGGTGCGGTGGGCGGACGCCGAGACCGAGGAAGCTCATCGCGCCCTCGATGAACACCGCCACCGACATCGACACGGCGAGCTGGACGGTCAGCGGCTCGAGCGAGTTCGGCAGCACGTGCCGGCGCAGCACCCACCAGGGGCCGGCGCCGACGACCTGGGAGGCCTCGACGAACGGCATCTCGCGGACGGTCCGCACCGACGTGCGCACGAGCCGCCCGAAGACCGGGATCTCCAGCGCCACGATGACGACGCCGACGGTCAGCACGCCCGGGCCGAGGAAGGCGGTGAGCAGGATGCCCAGGATCAGCGCGGGGAACGCGAGCAGCAGGTCGAACGCGCGCTGCGCGATCACGTCGGTCACCGTCCACCAGCTCGTGACGAGGCCGAGGAAGACGCCGGCCGCGGCGCCGACCGGCACGGCCGCGAAGACGACGACGAGGTCGACCCGGATGCCGTAGAGCGTGCGGGACAGGATGTCCCGGTTGAGCTCGTCGGTGCCGAGCCAGTGCCCGGCACCGGGGCCCAGCAGGTTCGCGCCCTTGATCTGCTCCGTCGGCCCGTACGGCGCGACCAGCGGTCCGAGCACGCCGAGCACGACCACGGTCGCGACGAGCACGACCCCCACCAGGCCGCGCCCGTGGCGCAGCGCGTGCAGCAGGCTGTCCCGCCGCTCGGGGGCGAGGTCGCCGGGGACCGGCCCGACGGGGACCGGGCTGAGCGGCTCCTCCAGGGAGACGTCGAGGGTCATCAGGAGACTCCGTTCAGCCGGACGCGCGGGTCGAGCCACGCGTGGATGACGTCGGTGGCGAGCTGCGTGACGACGAAGACGACGACCGAGAGCAGCAGCAGGACCTGCACCACGGGGTAGTCGCGGGCCGAGATCCCCTGCTCCACGAGACGTCCGAGACCGGGCCAGGCGAAGACCGCCTCGACCAGGATCGCCCCGCCCAGCAGGGTTCCGAGCTGCAGACCCAGCACGGTCACCGTGGAGGGAAGCGCGTTGCGCAGTGCCTGGGTGAGCACGATCCGGCGCCGCGGGATGCCGAGCGCTCGCGCGGTCGTCACGTACGGCTGCCGCATCTGGGTGCGCAGCGCCTCGGTGAGGAACCGCGTCAGCGCGGCCCAGGCGGGCAGCGCAAGCGCGATGCCCGGCAGCAGGAGGTACTGCAACGCGATGTCGGGCTGGGCGAAGAACCCGGCGGGCGGCGTCCCCCCGGCAGGCAGGACCGGGAAGCGCACCGCGAACACCAGCACCAGCACGAGGGCCGTCGCGAACGTGGGCACGGCCACGGCCGCGGTGTTGAGCCCCGACAGCAGCGAGTTGAGCCAGCGCCTGTCCCCGACGACCGCCGCGGTGCTCGTGACGATCGCGCCGACGGCGGCGAGGACGAGAGCGAACAGCGTCAGCACCACGGTGTTGAGCGCACCGTCGGCGATGAGGCTGCCGACGTCCCCGCCCAGCTTGTACGACGGACCGAGGTCGAACCGCGCGAGATCACCCAGCCAGTGCACGTACTGGCTCCAGAACGGCTGGTCCAGCCCCAGCTGCGCGCGGATGGCGTCGCGCGCAGCGGGGGTGGCGTCCGGTCCGGCGAGCACCGTGACCGGGTCGCCGGGCACCAGCCGGATCAGGGCGAAGATCCCGATCGACGCGAGCGCCGTCACCAGCAGGGCGGAGCCCAGCCGGCTGAGGAGGTAGCGGGTCATGACGGCTCGCTCACTTCGTGAGGTAGGTGTCGTAGAAGATCGGCTCGCCGCGCTTGGTCTGGCCGATGTCGTGGACCTGCGTGCTGCTGGCGTCCTGCGGCAGCGTGATCGCGATCTCCAGCAGGAACGAGCCGTCGAGCAGCGCCTTGCTCAACGTCGCGTAGTCGGCCGGGTCGACCGCACCGGGCTTCTGGTTCCAGACCTTGTCGGCGATCGCCTGGTAGTCCTTGTCGACGTAGAGCGAGGCGTTGTGCTCCGCGTTGAAGGGGTACGCCGACACGGCGAGCGTCGACGGCGTCCAGTTCGCGTAGCCGTGGCTGAGGATCCAGAGTGCCGGGAATTTCGCGCCGATGAGCTGCTGGATCACCTGCGCCTGCTCCTGCGGGTCGAGCTCGACCTCGATGCCGACCTTGGCCAGGTCGGCCTGCACGATCTGCGCGATCGCCCCGTAGATGGGGTTCTCCGAGGGATAGGTGAGCGGCAGCTTCGGGATCGCGACGCCGTCGGCCTTCGCCTCGTCGACGAGCTTCTTCGCCTGGTCGAGGTCGTAGTCGTAGGTGGCGTTCGCCTTCTCGTCGTACGCCGGCGAGTAGTCCGGCCACGGCGCGCTGATCGGGACGCCGGCCCCGCGGAGGACCTCGTCGACGACTCGCTCGCGGTCGAGGGCGTACGCGATCGCCTGGCGGACCCGGATGTCGGAGAGTGCGGGGTTGGTGACGTTCGTCCCGACGTACACCTGGCCCTCGGCGCCGGCCCACTGGTTGACGTGGAACTGGTCGTCCTTGCCGAGGCTCTCGAAGTCGCGGTACGACGCCCCGAGGATGAGGTCGAGCTGGTGCGAGCGAAGCTGCGCGACCTGCGCCTGCGGGTCCGGGATGACGCTGACCTCGATGCCGTCGAGCGCCGGCTTCCCGCGCCAGTAGGCGTCATTGCGCTTGAACGAGATCTTCGCGCCCGGGCTCCAGGCGTCGAACTCGAACGGGCCCGTGCCCACGAACGCCTTGCCCTCGCGGAGCTGGTCGATCGTGTCGCGGTCGATGATCGGCAGCATGTCGAGCAGGTCGAAGATGTTGCTCAACGGGTGCGCGAACGTCAGCGTGATCGCGTGCTCGTCGGACGTGTCGAAGCCGGTGATCGCCGCGGCGGTGCGCTGCAGCTGCACGGTCCACGCGGGGTCGGCCCAGGTCTTGATGCTGAACTCGACGTCCTTGCTCGTGAACGGCCGGCCGGAGTGGAACTTCACGTCGTCGCGCAGCTGCAGGGTGAGCTGCTTGCCGTCGTCGGAGAGCTGCCACGTCGTGGCGAGCGACGGCTGCGGCTCGAGGCTGTCGCGCGGGTAGTCGATCAGCGAGTCGTAGACGCTGCCGATCAGCACGTTGATGGAGTCGCTGGAGTTCGTGAAGATCCGCGCGGGGACGATGTCCTGGAGCGCCCCGACCCGCAGGACGCCTCCCTCCTTGCGCTCTCCCGAGCTGGTCTTCAGGTCGTCGACGGCCGACGAGCAGGCGGTCGCCGTCACCAGGGTGAGCAGGACGACGAGCGCGCCGGCCAGGCGGATCAGGCGGCGGCGCGGGGGCGCGGGGACAGGTGTGGACACGGGTGTTCCTTTCGGGGACGGGAGACGGGTCCGGGAAGGGGGGAGGGGAGAAGGGACGTTCAGGCGCCGCGTCGGCGACGACACGCCCCGGCGGCGTCGACGCACCCCTGCGGGTCGTCGAGCACCGGGCCCAGCGCGACGGTGCAGGCGCTGATCGCCTGGATGTCCTCACCGAAGCGGGTGAACGAGACGGGGACCGCGTGGTCGAGCGCGGTGTGCTCGTCGTAGGAGCCCACGACGGCGTCGAGCTGCTCGGGGTCGCCGGTGAACGCCTGCCCGACGAGGACGACGCGGTCCGGCGAGAGCATGTCGCGCACCGAGCCGGCGACCGCGCCGAGCGTCCGCGCCCGGTCGGCGGGGGACAGCGACGGCACCGACGCCGCGAGGCACCCGGTGCGGCCGCACGAGCACGGGATCCGCGAACCGGTGGGGAAGTGGGTGAGGCTGGCCGCGCGGGTGACGTCGGTCTGCACGCCGCGGTCGACCGCGACCGACCAGCCGAAGGTGTCGCGGGCGTAGACGTAGAGCGTCATCCCGCCGATGCCGTGCCGGCGGTGCAGGAACTCCGAGGCGGCGACCGCCGAGATGTGGTCGCCGGTCCGCACCGGGAGGCCGGTCAGGTCGCGCAGCTCGTGCTCGCGCTCGGTCGGCACCAGGCCGATCTCGCGCCAGGGCGCGACCAGGCCCGCGGCCAGGGGGATCCGGCCGGGCAGGGTGCCGAGCAGCGCGGCGCCGACCCGGCTCAGCTGCTCGAGGTCGGGGTCCGCGCCGAGCGGGCGTCGTACGGTGCGGGAGGCGAGGACCCGCCCGGTCAGGTCGCCGAGGGCGACCGTCGCGATCCGGCGTCCCACGTGGAAGCCGAGCGTGACGTAGTGGTCCGGGTCGATCTCGACGGGGACGCCGGGCCGGCCGGTGAGACCGGGACGGGCGAGGTCGGGGCGCTCGCGGAGGAGACCGAGCTCGGCCAGCTGCGCGGCGGTCCGGCCGACCGTGGCGATGCTCAGCCCGCAGGCCGCGGCGATCTCGTCGCGGTGCGCGCGGCCGGCGGAGCGGACGTGCTCCAGCACCTGCGCGGCGGTCGGGCTGAACCGGCCGCGGGACACGGTGATGATCGGCGAACGGGGCACGCCGGCCTCCTTCCGGGTCCGTGGCGGGTGCGACTGAAAGCAATTGTCTATCAAGTGACTCGACAAACTGTAGATCACGTTCCGGCTCACCCCGTGGATTCGTCCCGCGATCCGGTCGGGTTCGGATCACGGTGAGCGGAACCCTTGTGGGGTGGGCCTTCCGACCTCACCGTGGACCCTCGTTCCCCACCCCCGACGACGAAGGACCGCCACGCCATGACCATCAGCCTCGACCGGACGACCGCCGCTCCCGCCCAGCTCACCGTCAGCAAGCTGGGCAGCCGGATCGGCGCGCGCATCGACGGTGTCCGCCTCGGCGGAGACCTCGCCCCCGAGACCGTGGCCGGCATCCGGACGGCGCTGCTCGAGCACAAGGTCGTCTTCTTCCGCGGCCAGGACCACCTCGACGACGACGCGCAGATCGCGTTCGGCGAGCTCCTCGGTCCGCTCACCACCGCCCACCCGACCGTCAACACGGGCAGCGCGCGCGTCCTCGCGCTCAAGGCGACCAAGGGGATGGCGGCCAACTCCTGGCACACCGACGTCACCTTCGTCGACCGGATCCCCGCCTTCTCGGTGCTGCGCGGCGTCACCATCCCCGAGTACGGCGGCAGCACCGTGTGGGCCAACACCGTGACGGCGTACGAGACCCTGCCGCCGCAGCTCAAGGCTCTCGTCGACGACCTCTGGGCGATCCACACCAACGACTACGACTACGCCAACCACTACTCCGAGGAGGGCGAGGCCAACACGCAGTTCAGCCGCTCCGAGTTCGCCTCGACCGTCTACCAGACCGAGCACCCCGTGGTCCGCGTCCACCCCGAGACCGGTGAGCGCTCCCTCCTGCTCGGGCACTTCGTCAAGAACTTCGTCGGCTTCAACGCCAAGGAGTCCGCCGCGCTCTACAACCTCCTGCAGGACCGGGTGACCAAGCTCGAGAACACCGTCCGCTGGACCTGGGCCGCCGGCGACGTCGCCATCTGGGACAACCGCGCCACCCAGCACTACGCCGTCGCCGACTTCGACACCCAGCTCCGCGAGGTCCGCCGGATCACGGTGCAGGGACCGGTGCCGGTGTCCGTCGACGGCCGCGAGAGCCGGGTGCTGACCGGGTCGGCCGACGTCTACAACCGGCTGGACGAGCTCATCAGCTGACAGGTCGGGACGCGCGCCAGTTTCGCCGGTCGACCGGCGAAACTCACGCTTGACCGATGAAGTTCCGTCGGTCAAGCGTGAGTTTCAGCGGTCCAGTTCGCCGCTCGGCCGGCGTAGCGTCCTTCCCATGACTCCCGCCGACCTCCTGACCGACAGCCTCGCCCGTGTCCTCGACTCCGTCGAGGCGGTGCTCGACGGCCTCGACGACGACGTCCTGACGCAGCGTCCCGCGCCGGGCGCGAACCCCATCGCGTGGCTGGTCTGGCACCTGACCCGGGTCCAGGACGACCACGTGGCCGACGTGGCCGGCATCGAGCAGGTCTACACCGCGCAGGGGTACGCCGAGCGCTTCGCGCTCCCGCTCGACGTCCGCGACCACGGCTACGGCCACACGAGCGAGCAGGTCGGGCTGGTCCGGGCGCCGGCCGGCCTGCTGCTCGACTACTACCGGGCGACCCACGCCGCCTCGCTGGCCTACGTGGCCACGCTCGGGGCCGACGACCTCGACCGGGTCGTCGACACCCGGTGGGACCCGCCGGTCACCCTGGGGGTGCGGCTGGTCAGCGTGGTCAACGACTGCTCGCAGCACGCCGGGCAGGCGGCGTACGTGAAGGGGGTGCTGCTGGGCTGACCCCACCCCGTCCCTCCATCGCCAGCGCGACCACGACCGCGACGGCCGCGATCCCCGCGGTCCACCACCAGACCGTCTCGAACTCGGCGCGCCCGGGCAGCGTCCCGGACGACGTCCCGAGCAGGCTGACGAGCACGCTCACGCCGAGGGCGAGCGCGACCTGGCGGGCCATGGTGACGATCCCGGATCCGGTCGAGGCGTCGGCCACGGGCAGGTCCGCGATCGCGGCGGCGGTGACGTTGGGCATGACGAGGCCGACGGCGATGCCGATGGTGATCCAGGGCAGCAGGTAGCCGGTGACGTACGACGGCTCGGTGCTGAGCACGAGCGCCTGCCAGACCGCGCCGGCAGCGAAGATCGCCGATCCGGCGGCGATGAGGTGGCCGAGGCGGGCACGCGGGAAGAGGCGTCCGGCGGTGATGCCGACGACGGCGACGGCGAGCGGGCCGGGCGTCAGGGCGAGGCCGGTGCGCAGCGGCGAGTAGCCCCAGGCGCGCTGCATCCAGAGGATCCCGGCGAGCAGGGCCATCGCGAAGCCCATGTTGAAGACGATGGTGCTGAGGTTGGCGAGCGTGAACCGCCGGTTGCGGAACAGGTGCGGGTCCACGACGGGCGCGGGGTGCCGGGCGGCGACGAGGCGGACGCCGCCCGCGGCCACGACGGCGACGGCCAGGGCGGTGCCGACGCGCGCCGAGGTCCAGCCCCAGCTGTCGGCCTGGACAAGGGCGAGCACGAGGGCGCCGACGGAGGTGGCGAGGAGCACCGCGCCGAGGACGTCGGGGCGCGGCGCGGGTGCGCCGTCCGGGCTGCCCGCGGCCGCCGGGCCGGCGAGGTCCGGCACGTAGCGGACGGCGAGCGCGATGAGCAGGAGGCCGGCAGGGACGTTGATCCAGAAGGCCCACTCCCACGAGAGCTGCACGAGGACGCCGCCGACCGACGGTCCGACGGCGGCCGATACGGCGCCGACGAGGGCCCAGAGCCGGGCGACGGCCGCGCGCTTCTCCGGGGGCGCGGCGGCGACGAGGAGGCCGAGGCTGGCCGGCATCATCGCGGCGGCGCCGACGGCCTGGACGACGCGGGAGCCGACGAGCGTCCAGACGTCGGGGGCGAGGCCGGCGCCGAGGCTGGCCGCGGTGAAGAGCGCCATCCCGATGACGAAGACGTTCTTGCGGCCGCGCCGGTCCGCGACCCGGCCGAGGGGGACGAGGAGGGCGGCGAAGGTGACGGCGTAGCCGTTGAGGATCCAGCTGAGCGCGCCGAGGTCGGGCTCGCCGAGGTCGCGGCCGATGTCGTCGAGGGCGACGTTGACGATGAACATGTCGATCCCCGCGAGCCAGACGGCGCCGGTGAGGACGAGGAGGACCAGGGGTCCTCGCTGACTTCTGTTTGCCATAGTCAGGACCGTAGAGGTCTGACTATGGATTTGAAAAGTCAGCCCGGTATGATGTGCACCATGCCGTTCCAGCTCGAAGGCCACCTCGCCACCCGCGAGGCCCCCCTCGGCGACCACTGCCCGATCTCCCGGTCGCTCGACGTCGTCGGCACCCGGACCGCGATGCTCCTGGTGCGCGAGGCCTTCTACGGCGCGAGCCGGTTCGACGACCTCGTCCAGCGCGTGGGCGTCACCGAGGCGGTCGCGGCCCAGCGGCTGCGCCAGCTGGTCGAGGCGGGGGTCCTCGCCAAGGAGGCCTACCGCGAGCCGGGCCAGCGCACCCGGCAGCGCTACGTCCTCACCGAGGCCGGCCACGACCTCCTGCCGATCGTGGTCGCCTTCCTCGACTGGGGCAACCGGCACACGCCGGCGCCGACGGCCGCGCGACCCGAGCTGAGTCACGCCGGCTGCGGCGAGAGCGTCCGCGCCGTCGTGCGGTGCGCGGGCGGGCACGACGTCCCCGAGGAGGACGTCGTGGTCAGAGCCCCGCGGCGAGCTCGCTGACGATCGTCGCGGCGGGCGCCTCGCGCGCGGCCCGGTAGCCCGTCCCGGCCCACAGGTGCAGGCGTTCCGGGTCGCCGGCGCGGGCTGCCGCGCGGCGCAGGTCCCGGGTCAGGTGGTGCAGCTCCGGGTACCCGTGCGGCGCCTCGCTGTGGTGGCGCGCGACGAACCCGTTGGCCAGGGCCCGCGCGGGACGCCCGGTGAAGGAGTGCGTCACCGTCGTCCGCGCGTACGCCGGGTCGGCGAGCGCCGCGCGGTGCGTGGCGGAGGTGCCGGCCTCGGTCGCGCGCAGCAGCAGCGTCCCCACGGCGACCGCCTCGGCGCCGGCGTCGAGCAGCGCCCGGACGGCGGCGCTCCCGTCGACGCCGCCCCCGGCGACCAGCGGCAGCGCCGACACGCCCCGCACGGCGCGGACGACGTCGGCCGTGGGGCCGTCGGCGATCGGCCGGCGCGGGTCGAAGGTCCCGCTGTGCCCGCCCGCGCCCGGTCCCTGGACGACGAGCCCGTCGACGCCGGCCTCCTCGGCCGCGCGCGCCTCGCCGGCCGTCGTGACCGTGGCGAGCACCTGGGTCCCCGCGCGCCGCAGTGCCGCGATGTCCGCACGGCCGGGGAGCCCGAACGTCAGCGACACGACCGGGACCGGCGTGGCGAGCAGCAGGTCGACCTTGGCCCGCCAGGCGTCGTCGTCGTGGCGGGGCTCGTCGGGCAGCACGACGCCGAGCGCCTCGGCCTCGGCCCGGATCGCCGCCGCGTACGCCGTGAACGCGGCCGGCTCGATCGCCCCCTCCTGCGGCACGAACAGGTTCACCCCGAACGACCGCCCGGTGGCCGCGGCGCCGGCCTGGGCCGTGGCGAGGTCGGCGGCGAACGCCTCCGCGGTCAGGTAGCCGGCCGGCCAGAAGGCGAAGCCGCCCGCCGCGCCCACCGCGGCGGCGAGAGCGGGCGTGGACGCGCCCCCGGCCATCGGCGCGGCGACGAGGGGGAGGTCGGAGTCGAGCAGCGGCACCCGTCCAGCATCCCGCACCGGCACGGGCTCAGGGAGCGGTCGTGCTCGATGTCACCTGGTCGCCCCACGCCGCCCGCGCGCCGGAGTCGCCGACGCGGTAGACCTGCACGCCGGCGGCGGCCCGGCGTCCCGACCAGGTCAGTGCCGTCGCGAGGGCCAGGAGCGGGATCGCGAACCAGATCAGCTGCTCGCCCAGTGCGGCGTGCGCGCCGGGATCGCCGACGTGGCGCTCGAGCGCCTCGCCGCTGGACGTGGCGACCGGCAGGAGCACCGTCGCGACGAGTCCGGCGGCCACGACGAGGTGGCCGTACCTGGCTCGCCAGGCGGGCCGCACGGCGATCGCCAGGGTGCCGAGCACCGCGAGGGGCAGCAGCACCACGACCGCGTGGACCACGAGCGGGTGGACGGGGAGACCGTCGATGAGGTCGAACATGACGTCAGGGTGGTGCCGGGAGCCTGACACCCACCTGAACACCGCCGGCTCGCCCGCCCCGGCAGTGCGAGGCGTCGTCCGGCGCTATTTGCAATTCATTCGCAATAGCGACAAATTGGCAACATGTCCGCCTACGCCCTCCCCGACCTCCCCTACGACTACTCCGCGCTCGAGCCGTACCTCTCCGGCGAGATCATGGAGCTGCACCACAGCAAGCACCACAACGCCTACGTCACGGGCATCAACACCGCCGTCGAGCAGCTCGCCGAGGCCCGCGAGCAGGAGTCCTTCGGCAGCCTCTCGACGCTGGAGAAGAACCTCGCGTTCCACCTCGGCGGCCACGTCAACCACTCGGTCTTCTGGCCGAACATGTCCCCCGACGGCGGTGACAAGCCGACCGGTGAGCTCGCGCAGGCGATCGACGAGTACTTCGGCGGCTTCGACAAGTTCCGTGCGCACTTCCAGGCCAACGCGCTCGGCGTCCAGGGCTCCGGGTGGTCGGTGCTGACGTGGGACGTCCTGGGGCAGCGGCCGTACATCATCCAGCACTTCGACCACCAGGGGAACGTCCCGGTCTGCATGGTCCCGCTGCTCATGCTCGACATGTGGGAGCACACGTACTACCTGCAGTACAAGAACGACAAGGCCACCTTCGTGCAGCAGTGGTGGAATATCGTCAACTGGGCCGACGTCCAGCGCCGGTTCGACGCCGCGCTCTCGCAGACCCCGGGCCTGATCGCATGACCGACCAGGTACGGCGGGCCGAGCTCGCGCCCGTCGTCGAGGCGGCCCAGCGGGTGGCCGGCGTCATCGCGGCCCGCGGCCGCGGCGACGCGGCCGGCGCGAGGGACCTGCTGCAGACCTTCGCCGACGAGCACGAGCTCGCCGGCGGGGCACTGCTCGTGGCGGAGCTCAGCCTCGGTCTGCTCCGCAACGAGACGGGCGAGTCGCTCGACGAGTGCGTGCGTGAGCTGTGCGTGGTGATGGAGTCGAGCCTGCGCTGAGGCTCAGGTCCGCGGCGCGGGCGCGGCGGTGGTGATCCGGTAGCGCACGAACGACGGCACCAGCAGCGCCGCCACGACCGTCAGCACGACGACGAGCACGCCGCCGCCGGCCGCCGCGGCGGCCGTGCCGACCATGGCGGCGGAGGCGCCGTGGGCGACGTCGGCGAGGCGGGGGCCACCGGCGACGACGACGATGAAGATCCCCTGGAGCCGGCCGCGCACCTCGTCGGCGGCGGCGGTCTGGAGCATCGAGGTGCGGAAGGCGGCCGAGGCCATGTCGGCAGCGCCGCCGATGACGAGCATCAGGACGGCGACCACGAGCCACACGTGCACCGACCCGGGCAGTGCGTCGGCGCCGAGGACCGCGAGGCCGAAGCCGACCATCGCCAGGCCCCAGACGATGATGCACCAGATGACGGCTCGGCCCTGCCCGCTCACCCGCGAGACCCACCCGGAGAAGACGCCGCCGAGCACCGCGCCGAGGGGGATGCCGGCGAACAGCAGCGCGAACGCCAGGCCACCCTCGTCCGGGCCGAGGAAGCTCTCGTGGGCGACCTGGGGGAACAGCGCCCGGGGCATGCCGAAGAGCATCGCGATGATGTCGACGACGAACGACATCATCAGCACCGGCTGGGTGCGGAGGTAGGTGATGCCCTCGATCACCGAGCGCAGGCCGGGAGTGCCGGTCGTGACGCCCTCGATCGGCAGCGGCGGCAGCCGGAGCACGGCCCAGAGGGTGGCGAGCAGGCACAGGGCGTCCGCGAGGTAGAGCCAGGCGAAGCCGGTGAAGGGGATGAGCACGCCGGCGATGAGGGGGCCGCCGATGGCGCCGGCCTGCATGACGGTCATGTTGAGCGAGTTCGCGGCGGGCAGGACGTCGGCGTCGAGCAGCCGGGGCAGGACCGCCGCCCGGGTGGGCTGGTTGATCGCGAAGAACGCCTGCTGGACGGCGAACAGGCTCAGCAGCAGCCACACGTTCCCCGACCCGAGCGCCGCCTGCACCCAGAACAGCGCAGCGGTCCCGATCAGGCCGGTCGTGGTGACGAGCAGGAGCGTGCGCCGGTCGAAGTGGTCGGCGAGCGCGCCGCCCCACAGGCCGAACACGACAAGGGGGACCAGGCCGAAGATCCCGGTCAGGCCGACGTACGCCGACGACCCGGTCTCGGCGTAGATCTGCGCCGGGACGGCGACCACGGTCAGCTGGGCACCGACGACGGTGATGATGTTCGCCGTCCACAGCCGCCGGAAGTGCGGGTTCTGCAACGGCCGGGTGTCGGCCAGCAACCCGCGGAGACTCACCGGACAAGGCTACGGACCTCGGCCCGGCGATGCAGAATCGCCGGACTGCGTCGGGAAATCGCCGATTTGCGCACAGAACCTCGTCGCGGCGCGCCCCGCAGGCGGATGCTCTCGACAATGCGGCCATGGGGTTCCGCAGCAGGCGTCACCGGCGACGCACGGGCTGGCACGGCGCGGTCGTCCTCGCGCTCCTGGCGGGCCTCGCCGCCAGCGGGACCGCCGCGCCGCTCGCGATGGCACCGGCGTCGTCCGTGCTCGCGGCGGCCGCGCCCGGCAACCCGGGGGTGCCCGCGGCGCCGGTCCAGGTCTTCCACGAGGACTTCGAGAACGGCGTCGGCGCCACCGCCAGCCGGCTGCCCGGCTACACCGGCGCCCAAGGGCAGACCTACACGGGCGCCGCCTTCTGGACCGACCAGGGGCAGTGCAACGGCGTCATCCTGCAGTACGCGAGCACGACCTTCCCGAGCGGCTTCTGCACGACCGGCAACTCCGCCCAGCCCAACGTGCGCCGGATCGCCGACGTCCTCGGCCAGGTCGAGGCAGGGGTGGTCGGCAGCACCAGCACGGCGACCCCGGTCAACGGCTCGACCGCGGCGACCCAGCGCAACCACGCGGTCACCGCCTGGACCGGCAACGTCAACGGCGCCGACAACCAGATCGTCGCGCAGAGCTCCCCGTTCCGGCTCACCCCCAACGGCAAGCGGTTCTACACCACGTCGGTCAACGTGGCCGAGGTCTCCTGCACCTACCTCAACGGCGCGAACAACTCGCGGCTCGACTTCGTCCTCCTGGCGGGCACCCAGGAGATCCCGGTCAACAGCGACCCGATCCGGGCCTGCCGCGACAGCAACGTCCGCTACTACACGTCGCCGCCGCTCGGGGGATGGGGCAACGGCGGCAACTACGTGGCGGCCGGGCGCTACTACTCCGACAGCTCCGCGCTCATCGACACCGACCAGGTCAGCCAGCTCGCGCTGCGGATGCGCAACCAGGTCGGCTCGAGCCAGGGCAACGACTTCGGCTGGGACGAGCTCCGGCTCTTCGACGCGACTCCCCAGCTCGACAAGGCGTTCTCGCCCGGCTCGGTCCCCGTCGGCGGGACGTCGACGCTGACCTTCACCGTCACCAACACCTCCGAGCTGGCCGAGAAGGCGGGCTGGGCGTTCACCGACGCGCTCCCCGACGGCCTGCTGGTCGCCGACCCCGCCGGCATCGGCGGCACCTGCCGCGCCACCACGACCGCGACCCCCGGGTCGAGCACGATCACGGTCGCCGACGGCACGCTCGCCGAGGGGGAGCGCTCCTGCACGATCACCGTCCAGGTCACCTCGAAGCGCCCGGGGCCCGCCGACCCGACGCCGATCGTGTTCGAGAACGGCCCCGACAACCTCACCACCAGCGGCCTCAACCCGCCGGGCACCGCCAAGGTCGAGTTCTTCACGAGGCCCGAGCTGACCCTCGCCAAGACGAGCACCGGCACCGGCGCCTCGCGGGTGGGCGACACCGTCGGCTACACGGTCACCGGCACCAACACCGGCACCGGCAACTACACCGCCGACAAGCCCGCGGTGGTGGTCGACGACCTGTCCGGCGTGCTCGACGACGCCGACCTGGTCGGGGGCTCGCTGCGCGCGCGGGTCAACGGCGTCCCGGTCGACCCGCCGCGGCTCGAGGGCAGCCGGCTGGTCTGGGAGGGGCCGCTGCCGGTCGACCAGGACGTCGTCATCGACTACGACGTGGTGCTCAAGAAGGGCGGTGACAGCAGGGTCGCCAACACCGCGTTCCCGGCCGACGGCCCCTACGACGGCGACGACCCGCCGGCCTCCCCGGCCTGCGGCCAGCAGGGCGCGGTCTGCACCGAGGTGCTGCTGCCGGCGATCACGCTCGACAAGTCGGTCGACGAGTCGTCGTACCTGTGGAACGGCACGGTCCACTACAAGTTCGTGGTCACCAACACCGGGCAGGTGCCGCTCAGCGACGTTCGCGTCGACGAGACCGCGTTCGACGGCGCCGGGTCGATCTCCGAGGTCTCCTGCCCGCGGACCACCCTCGCCGTAGGGGCCTCGATGACGTGCACGGCGACCTACACCGCCACCGGGCCCGACGTCGACCAGGGCTCGCTGACCAACACCGCCACCGCGAGCGGGACGCCGCCCGCCGGGGCCGCCGTGACGTCCGACCCCGACTCCGCGTCCGTCCCCGCCGACCAGCAGCCCGCGCTGCGCTTCGAGAAGTACGCCGACACCAACACCATCGACCGGGCCGGCCAGGTGATCGTCTACCGCTTCCGGGTCTACAACGACGGCAACGTCACGCTCTCCGACATCCGCGTCGACGAGATGTCGTTCACCGGCACGGGCGACCCGCCGGTCCCCGAGTGCCCACGCACCACGCTGGCCGCCTACACCGACATGACCTGCCGGGCGACCTACACCGTCACCCAGGACGACGTCGACAACCAGGCGCTCACCAACACCGCTCAGGCCCGGGCGACGACGCCCGACGGGCAGGAGCTGACCGAGACCGACACGGTCCGCACGCCGGGCGACCCGCGGCCCGCCCTCACCCTGGTCAAGGACAGCCCCGCTCGCGATCTCGTCGCCGGCGAGACGATCCGCTACTACTTCCGGGTCACCAACACCGGCAACGTCACGATGGAGACGCCGACCATCGACGAGCTGAGCTTCGACGGCAGCGGGCAGCTGTCGGCCATCACGTGCCAGGAGCGCGACGAGCCGTTCTACCCCACCCGCTCGGTGCTGTGCTGGGCCGACTACCGGGTCACCCAGGCCGACGTCGACCAGGGCGAGATCACCAACACCGCCGTCGCCTCGGCCCACGTCGCCGGCGACGACGACCCGGACCGCCGGCCGACCCGGTCCAACGAGGCGTCCAAGCGCCTGCCGGGCACCCCGGCCCCCGGCATCTCGCTGGTCAAGCGGGCCGACCGTGACGAGATCGTCGTGGGCCAGCAGGTGACCTACTCGTTCGACGTGACGAACACCGGCAACGTGACGCTCGGCAATGTCGCCATCGACGAGTGGGACTTCAGCGGGACGGGCGAGATCAGCGCGATCTCCTGTCCTGAGGGGGCGCTCGCGCCCGACGCGACGACGACGTGCACGGCGACCTACACGCCCACCCAGGCCGACGTCGACGCCGGCGGCATCTCCAACACCGCGGTCGCGACCGCGACCCAGCCCGACGGCTCGTCGCTGACCTCCACCCCGTCGGCGCTCGAGATCCCGGGTCGCGGGCAGCCGGAGCTGACCCTGGTCAAGACGGCCGACCGGGCGTCGTACGAGCTTGGGGACACGATCACCTACACCTTCACGGTGACCAACACCGGCAACGTGACGATCGACGACGTCACCGTCACCGAGGGGTCGTTCACCGGCAGCGGCGACCTGTCGGCGATCACCTGCGGCGCGGCGGCCGCCTCGCTGGCGCCCGACGAGAGCGTCGACTGCACGGCGACGTACGAGGTGACCCAGGCCGACGTCGACCGCGGCTCGGTCGACAACACCGCCACCGCCGGGGGAAGGACGACCACGGGCGACGACGTCACGTCCGGTCCCGCCGACGCGTCAGTGCCCGCCGACCAGCGGCCGGCGATCGCGATCGAGAAGTCGGCCGACAAGGACGAGGTCGTCGCCGGCGAGACGATCCGCTACTTCTTCGACGTCACCAACTCCGGCGACGTCACGCTGCGCGACATCCTCGTGCTCGACGGGCAGGACTTCACCGGCAACGGCGACGAGCTCGAGATCCTGTGCCGCGCCTCCGACACCCAGGTGCTCGCGCCCGGCGCGACGATCCGGTGCTGGGCCGACTACGTGGTCGTCCAGGCCGACGTCGACCAGGGCGGTCTCGACAACACCGCCGACGCCTCGGGTCTGCCGCCGCAGGGGGAGCGCGTGCTCTCCGACCGGGCCAGCCTGTCGATCCCCGCCGACCAGGATCCGGCCCTGTCGCTGGTGAAGAGCAACGACGCGACCGGCCCGCTCGAGGCCGGGCAGCAGATCACCTACACCTTCGTGGTGACCAACACCGGCAACGTGACGATGACCGACATCCGGATCCGCGAGGACGCCTTCACCGGGACGGGCACGATGCCCGCCGCCACCTGCACCCCGGACGACCTGCGGGCCGCGCTCCCGCCGGGCGACCAGGTGACCTGCAGCGCCACCTACGAGGTGACCCAGGACGACGTCGACGCGGGCACCATCGACAACACCGCGTCCGCGGGCGGCGTCCCGCCCTCCGGAGGTGACCCGGTGTGGTCCGTGCCGGACTCGTCGAAGGCGCCCTTCGAGGCGGCTCCGGCGATCTCCCTGGTGAAGTCGGCGAGCACCGACAGGCTCGTGGCCGGCGAGACGGTGACCTACTCGTTCCGGGTGACCAATGACGGCAACGTGACGCTGTCGTCGGTCGGGATCGCCGAGGGGTCGTTCACGGGTTCGGGGGCGATGTCGGCGATCGAGTGCCCGTCCGGGTTGTTGGCGCCGGGTGCGTCGGTGACGTGCACGGCGACCTACGAGGTGACGCAAGCCGATGTCGATGCGGGCTCGGTGCGCAACACCGCGACCGCGCACGGGACTCCGCCGGGTGAGGGCGCGGAGCCGGTCCGGTCGGCGCCGTCCTCGGCCGAGCTGACCGCCGAGGCCGAGCCCGCGGTCTCCTTGGTGAAGTCGGCGAGCACCGACAGGCTCGTGGCCGGCGAGATGGTGACCTACTCGTTCGAGGTGACCAATGACGGCAACGTGACGCTGTCGTCGGTGGGGATCAGTGAGGGGGCGTTCACGGGTTCGGGCGCGATGTCCGCGATCGACTGCCCGCCAGGTGCGTTGGCGCCCGGCGACTCGGTGACCTGCACGGCGACCTACGAGGTGACCCAGGCCGATGTCGATGCGGGCGCGGTGCGCAACACCGCGACCGCGCACGGGACTCCGCCGGGCGAGGACGCGGGGCCGGTCCGGTCGGCGCCGTCCTCGGCCGAGCTGACCGCCGACGCCGAGCCCGCGGTCTCCTTGGTGAAGTCGGCGAGCACCGACAGGCTCGTGGCCGGCGAGATGGTGACCTACTCGTTCGAGGTGACCAACGACGGCAACGTGACGCTGTCGTCCGTCGGGATCAGTGAAGGGTCGTTCACGGGTTCGGGCGCGATGTCCGCGATCGAGTGCCCGTCCGGGTCGTTGGCGCCGGGCGACTCGGTGACCTGCACGGCGACCTACGAGGTGACCCAGGCCGATGTCGATGCGGGCTCGGTGACCAACACTGCGACCGCGCACGGGACTCCGCCCGGCGACGGCGCCGAGCCCGTCCGGTCCGACCCGTCCTCGGCCGAGCTGACCGCGGAGGCCGCGCCCGCGCTGACCCTCGCCAAGTCCGCCGACCCGGTCTCGGACGTGGTCTCCGGCGACGTGGTGACCTACTCGTTCCTGGTCACCAACACCGGCAACGTGACGCTGACGTCGGTCGGCGTCACCGAGGGCTCGTTCTCGGGCTCGGGGGCGATGTCGGCGATCGAGTGCCCGGGCGGTCCGCTCGCGCCGGGAGGCGCGGTGACGTGCACGGCGACGTACGAGGTCACCCAGGACGACGTCGACGCCGGCTCGATCACCAACACCGCGACCGCGTCCGGCACGCCGCCCGGCGACGACGCCCAGCCGGTGACCTCGCCGCCGGCCGACGCCGAGGTCACCGCCGACCAGACGCCGAGCATCGACCTGGTGAAGTCCACGACGACCGAGGACCTGGTCGCCGGCGAGACCATCACGTACTCGTTCGTCGTCACCAACACCGGGACGGTGACCCTGCACGACCTCGCGGTGTCCGAGGACGCCTTCGACGGGACCGGCACCCTGTCGGCCGTCTCGTGCCCTGACGACAGCCTCGCGGCGGGTGCGCAGACGACGTGCGCGGCGACCTACACGGTGACCCAGGACGACGTCGACCGCGGCACGCTGACCAACACCGCGACCGCGTCCGGTACGCCCCCCTCCGGCTCACCGGTCGCGTCCGACCCGTCGAGCGCGCAGGTGCCGGCCGATCCGGAGCCGTCCGTGTCCCTGGACAAGTCGGCCTCGCCGGCGACGATCGCTCAGGCCGGCGAGACGGTGACCTACTCGTTCGTGGTGACCAACACCGGCAACGTCACGCTGCACGACGTGGCGATCGCCGAGGGCGCGTTCAGCGGGACCGGTGCGCTGTCCGCGATCAGGTGCCCCGAGACGCGGCTCGTGCCGGGAGAGCGGACGACGTGCACGGCGACGTACGAGGTGACCCAGGACGACGTCGACGCCGGCTCGATCACCAACACGGCGACCGCGTCCGGCACGCCGCCCGGCGACGGCACCGAGCCGGTCACCTCGCCGCCGTCGGACGCCGAGGTGACGGCCGAGCCCGCGCCGGCGATCTCGCTGGTCAAGTCGGCCGCGCCGCTGCGGCTGACCCGGGCGGGCGAGACGGTGACCTACTCGTTCGTCGTGACCAACACCGGCAACCTGACGCTGCGCGCGATCGCTGTGTCGGAGGGCTCGTTCTCGGGGACCGGCGAGATGTCGGCGATCTCGTGCCCGGAGCCCGTGCTCGCGCCGGGGGAGCAGGAGACCTGCACGGCGTCGTACACGGTGACCCAGGAGGACGTCGATGCCGGCACCCTCGACAACACCGCGACGGCCGAGGGGACGCCGCCGTCCGGGCCGCCGGTCACCTCGGACCCGTCGAGCGCGCAGCTGCCGGCCGAGCCCGCGCCGTCGCTGACCCTCGACAAGTCCGCGTCGCCGGCGACGGTCGCGCGGGCGGGCGAGACGGTGACCTACTCGTTCGTCGTGACCAACACCGGCAACGTGACGCTGCACGACGTGGCGATCGCCGAGGGCGAGTTCAGCGGGACCGGTGCGCTGTCCGCGATCAGGTGCCCCGAGACGCGGCTGGCGCCGGGAGAGCGGACGACGTGCACCGCGACGTACGAGGTGACCCAGGACGACGTCGACGCCGGCTCGATCACCAACACGGCGACCGCGTCCGGCACGCCGCCCGGCGACGACGCCGAGCCGGTCACCTCGCCGCCCGACTCGGCCACGGTGACCGCGCCGCCGGCGCCGTCCCTCAGCCTCGTGAAGTCCGCCGAGCCCACCGGGCTGCGCGCCGGCCGGACGGTGACCTACTCGTTCGCCGTCACCAACACGGGCAACGTGACCCTGCACGACGTCGCGATCGACGAGCAGACGTTCACCGGGTCCGGCGACCTGTCGGCGATCACCTGCCCCGACGGCGACCTGGCGCCCGGCGCGCGGATCACCTGCGTGGCGACCTACGAGGTGACCCAGGACGACGTCGACGCCGGCGCCGTCGAGAACTCCGCGACGGCCACCGGGTCGACACCGGCCGGTGAGCCGGTGACCTCGCCGCCGTCGTCGGTGACGCTGACCGAGGAGCCCGCAGCCGCGATCGCCCTCGTCAAGAAGGCCGACCGGAGCACGCTGCGGGCCGGCGAGACCGTCACCTACTCCTTCGTCGTGACCAACACCGGCACCGTGCGGCTCCGCGAGGTGAGCGTCGCCGAGACGGCGTTCTCCGGCAGCGGCGCGATGTCCGCGATCGCGTGCCCGGCCGCCACGCTGGCCCCCGGCGACGCGATGACCTGCACGGCGACCTACGTCGCGACCCAGGCCGACGTCGACGCCGGCGGCCTCACCAACACGGCCACCGCCACGGGGACGCCGCCCGGCGCCGGCCCGCCGGTCACCTCACCGCCCGCCACGGTGAGCATCCCGGTCGCGGCCGACCCCGGCCTCGACCTGGTCAAGCGGAGTGATCGCCAGCGGTTCCGCGCCGGCGACCAGGTGACCTACACCTTCGAGCTGACCAACACCGGCAACGTGACGCTGCACGGCGCCCGGGTCCGGGAGGTCCGCTTCTCCGGCTCCGGCCCGCTCGGCGCGGTCCGGTGCCCCGACCTGAGCGGCGGCCTGGCCCCCGGGGCCCGCGTCGTCTGCACGGCGACCTACCGGACCACCGCGGACGACGTGCGGTCCGGCCGGCTGCGCAACGTCGCGGTGGCGGTCGCGACCGGTCCCGACGGCCCGGTGCGCAGCCCGCGCTCGCGCGTCGACCTCACGCCGGCGCCGCAGCCCCCGGTGCCCGGGCTGCCGGCGGCCGGGTCGCCCGTGCCGCGCGCCCTGGTGCCGCTCGGGCTCCTCCTGCTCGTGGCCGGAGGGGTGCTGACCGCGGGGGGCCGGCGCCGCTGCCGCCGGCGCCGATGAATCGGGTCCGGTGCAGGGGTCGGTAGGTCCATGAGCACCTCATCGCAGCCGAGCGGCGTCGGTCCGCTCGACATCACCTTCACCGAGACCCTGCGCCAGAGCGAGGCCAAGGGCGGCTGGACCTACGTCATCTGGCCCGGCTCCGTCGAGCGGTTCGGGACGCGGGGCCGGGTCAAGGTCCGCGGGACCGTCGACGGCGCGCCCTTCGAGACGTCGTTCATGGCGCTCGGCGACGGCACCCACAAGCTGCCCGTGGCGAACGCGCTGCGCGTCGACTCCGGCAAGCAGGCCGGCGACAGCGTCGAGATCCACCTCACCGAGCGCCTCGCCTGACCCGGCGGGCCGAGCCCGGATCCCCCTCCGCCGAAAAACTTCGTGCCAGGCTGTCGTACCGCACGTCCCCTCTTCGTGGTGAGGGTGAGCGGCGGTCATCGGGCCACCGCAGCACCCCACCAGAAACCCAAGGAGCACCACCATGACGCAGTACCTGCTGACCGTGCACGGCAGCGACGAGGACAACGCGGCGGTCCCCGAGGAGGAGTGGCCCGCGATGTTCGCCGCGGTCGACCGCTTCAACGACCAGCTGCGCACCGACGGCGTGTGGGTCTTCGCCGGCGGCCTGGAGAGCGTCGAGACCGCGACCGTCGTCGACGGGCAGGGCGAGACGCCCGTGTTCACCGACGGTCCCTACCTGGAGACCAAGGAGCACATCGGCGGCTTCTGGATCATCGACGTCCCCGACCTCGACGCCGCGCTGAAGTACGCCGCGGCCGGCTCGAAGGCCTGCCAGGGCAAGGTCGAGGTCCGGCCCTTCCAGGCCGAGCCCCCGGCCGACGCCCCGGCCGGCGCGTGAGCGTTGCCGGCGCTGCCGTCGAGCGGATCTTCCGCGACGAGTACGGCCGGCTGATCGCCTCCCTGGTCCGCCGCTTCGGCGACATCGACATCGCCGAGGACGCGGCCGGGGAGGCGCTCGTCGCCGCGCTCGAGAAGTGGCCGGTGGACGGCGTCCCGCCCAACCCGGGCGGGTGGCTCACCACCACGGCCGGCAACCGCGCGATCGACCGGTTGCGTCGCGAGAAGCTGCGGGACGGCAAGCACCAGGCGGCCGTCATGGCGTACGACCCCACCCCCCACGAGCCCACCGGCGTCATCGAGGACGACCGGTTGCGGCTGATCTTCACCTGCTGCCACCCGGCGCTCGCGCCGGAGGCCCGGATCGCGCTCACGCTGCGGCTGCTCGGCGGCCTCACCGTGGCCGAGATCGCGAGCGCCTTCCTCGTCCAGGAGACGACGATGGCCCAGCGCATCACCCGGGCGAAGAGCAAGATCAAGGGCGCGCACATCCCGTACCGCGTGCCGGAGCCGGCCGACCTGCCCGAGCGGGTGGGTGCGGTGCTCGCGGTGCTGCTGCTCATCTTCAACGAGGGCTACCTCGCGTCGGGCGACGGTGCGCCGGTGCGTGCCGAGCTGACCGGTGAGGCGATCCGGCTGGCCCGGACCCTCCACGACCTGCTGCCCGACGACCTCGAGGCGACCGGGCTGCTCGCGATGCTGCTGCTCACCGAGGCGCGCCGGGCGGCGCGGGTGCGCGACGGCGAGCTCGTCCCGCTCGAGGAGCAGGACCGCGGTGGCTGGGACCGCGCGCTCATCGCCGAGGGCCACGACCTGGTCCGGCGCTGCCTCGCGGCCAACCGGCCCGGGCGCTACCAGGTGCTGGCGGCGGTCAACGCCGTCCACACCGACGCGCCGACCGCGGCCGCGACGGACTGGTCGCAGGTGGTCGCGCTCTACGACCAGCTCGCCCGGATCGATCCGTCGCCGATCGTCGCGCTCAACCGCGCGGTCGCCGTCGCCGAGCTCGACGGACCCGAGGTCGCGCTGGCGGCCGTCGACCGGCTGCCGCTCGAGGGCTACCACGCGTGGCACGCCACCCGGGCCGAGCTGCTGCGGCGGCTCGGGCGCAGCGCCGACGCCCGCGAGCAGTACGACGCCGCGCTGGCCGTGTGCGACAACACCGCCGAGCGCGCCTACCTCAGCCGGCGTCGGGCCCAGCTGGTCGGCTGACCTGGTGGCCCCGCAGGGGGAGCCAGAGGACGAACCGGGTGGTCGCGGACGCCGCGTCGAGGGAGAGGTGCCCGCCGCAGACCTCGGCGAGCTCGGAGGCGACCGCCAGGCCGATGCCCTCGGACCCCTCGCCCCCGGTGCTCACGCCGCGCCGGAACACGGCGGCGTCGAGCGTCGCGGTGCCCTCGTCGCCGACCGCGACCTCGAGGTAGGTGCCGGCATCGGTGACCTCGACGGTGATGGTGCCGCGGCCGTGCGCCCGGGCGTTGTCGATCAGGACGTCGAGCACCTGCTCCAGCGGACCCGTCGGGATGCCGACGCGCGAGCGCCGTCCGGCCTTGTGGACGACGATCTCGCGCGACTCCTGGGCCAGCCGGGGCGCCCACCGGGCCACGCTCGCGCGGGCGAGGGTGGCGACGTCGACCTGCTCCTGCGCGTCGAGGCGCCGGCCGCGGGCGAGGTCGAGGAGCTCGTTGATGGCGGCGGTCAGCCGGTCGAGCTCGCCGATCCCCCGCTCCAGCTCGGCGGCCACCGCCGGGTCGGTCTCGGGCCAGAGGGTGAGGTCCTCGAGGTTGAGCCGCAGCGCGGTGATCGGGGTGCGCAGCTGGTGCGAGGCGTTGGCGGCGAACTCCCGCTCGCGGCGCAGGAGGTCGTCGAGCCGGGTGGCCGCGCCGCGGAGCGAGACGCCGATCGCCTCGGCCTCCGGCACGGCGTACGTCGGCACGTCGAGGTCGAAGCGCCCGCGGCCGAGCTCGCGGGAGTAGCCGGCGAGCTCCTGGAAGGGACGCGACAGCCGGCGGGCGAGGATCACGCCGAGGATCGCCGAGACCACCGCCAGGGCCAGCCCGAGCAGCACCAGCGGCATGATCGCGTCCCGGATCGTCGTCCCGATGGTGTCGCCGGAGACGCTCAGCCGCAGCGTGCTGCCGTCGTCGAGGGTCCGGCGGACGGTGATCCCGCCGGACCTGTCGGGTGCGCCACCCACCGCGACCGGCGGGCCGCTGGGCGGGCTCAGCTCGACCCGGTCGGCCGCGGCCAGGCCGACCGCCAGCATCCTCTCGTCGATCTTGCCGTGCTCGGAGGTGTGCTCGTCGAAGAGCTCCTGGAGGGCGGTCGCCGTGCCGTCGAGCCGGGCCCGCTCCTGGTTGCGGACGAGGTCGGCGATGAAGTACGCGCGGGGCACGCCGTACAGGCCGATCACCGCCAGCGTGAGGCCGACGAACGCGAGCACGAGCCGTTCACGCATCGCCGGCGGCGTCCTCCAGCCGGAAGCCGACGCCGCGCACGGTGTCGAGGCGGATCGGCGCGGCGCTCTCCTGGAGCTTCTGGCGCAGCCGCCCGACCGTGGCATCGAGGGTCTTCGTGGACCCGAACCAGTTCTCGTCCCAGACCTCGGCCATCAGCGTCTCGCGGGTGACCACCGCGCCGCGCTGGTCGTCGAGGAGGGCGAGCACGTCGAACTCCTTGGCCGTCAGCGGCAGCTCGTCGGTGGCGACCCAGGCGCGCCGTGCCGCGCGGTCGACCCGCAGCCCGCCGGGCGTCGCCGCCGGTGCGGGTGCGGCCGGTGCGGCCGGGGTGGTCGAGGCGGTCGGGGTGGTCGGCGCCGGAGACGCCACGTCGTCCGCCGTGACGACCTCCGGCCGGTGCGAGCGCCGCAGCAGGGCGCGGACCCGGGCGAGGAGCTCGGAGAGGCTGAACGGCTTGGCCAGGTAGTCGTCGGCCCCGACATCGAGCCCGACGACGCGGTCGAGCTCGCCCGCGCGGGCGGTGAGGATGACGATGCCGCCCGCGAAGCCGTCGGCGCGCAGCCGGCGGCACACGTCGAGCCCGTCGATGTCGCCGAGGCCGAGGTCGAGCAGCACGAGGTCGATGCCGCCGGCCGTGACGGTGTCGATGGCCGCCTGCCCGGAGGACACCCGGTCCACCTCGTAGCCCTCACGCTGGACGGCGCGCAGCAGCGGCGCGGCGATGGCGTCGTCGTCCTCGACGATCAGCAGGCGCACGGGCATTCACCGAGCATAGGGGGAGCCGTCGGTGGTGCCGTCGGACCGCGACCGGCGCGTACGCAGCCGGCGGTCGACATCGATCGCGACCAGGACGGCGAGCGGCAGCGCCAGCCCGGCCAGGCTGCGCAGGTCGAACGCGTGGCGGGCCTGCCCGGGCAGGCCGATGGTCAGGCTCAGCACGGTCAGCCCGAGCTGGGCGCCGCTCAGGAGCACCACCGCGAGCCGGGTCTCGAGGCAGCTGATCCGGGCCAGGGCGGCGGCCGCGACGAGCGTGAGCGGGCCGAGGAGGGCGCCGGTCGTCGAGCCGGGCCCGCCCAGGCCCACGGCCCACACCAGCTGGACGAGGCCGAGCAGACCGGCCAGTGCGGCGGCGGTGCGCGAGGCCCCGGTCGAGGTGCTCACCGGATCAGAGCTCCCGGTCGGCGGGGCCGGACTCGGTGGCCGGTGCCGTCGAGCACGGCGTCCCGGTCACCGAGGTGACGCCGGACGCCGGCGTCCACACGACGGTGCTCGCGGCGGTGACCGTCCGCAGCCCGGAGCCGGAGGCGAGCGTGCCGACCACGATCGTGATCACGGTGCGCTCGGCGCCGTCGACGGTGACGGTGGTCGCGGTCATCGTCGCGTTGAAGGTGACCGTGCGCCGGCTCTTGACGTAGTCCTCGCGCAGCGCGACGGAGCCGAGCGGTAGCGCCGTGCCGCTGCGCAGGACGTCGAGCGCGTCGCCGCGGTTGCCGGTCCCCAGCAGGTTGCCGTCGCGCAGGCGCAGCGTGACGGGCAGCGCGCTGCCCGTCCAGCCGCCGGTGACGCTGCCGGGAGCGATGGTGGTGCTGTAGGTCAGCGTGAGGCTGTCCCCCTGGTCGAGGCGGCCGACGGTGCCGTCGCCGTTGCTGGTCTGCACGTCGAGCGCGCGCAGGTGGCTGTTGTCGACCTTGCGCCCGGAGACGACCGCCGAGGTGGTGGTGATCCCGCGTCCGTCGAGGAGCAGGGCGCGCAGGTCGTACGAGCCGTCGGCGACGGCACGGGTGTCCCACGAGCAGGCGTAGGGCGCGGTGGTGTCGGTGCACAGGTCGGTCCACCCGGACGTGCCGGCCGGGGCGCGCTGGATCCGCACCGAGGTGACGCCCGCGCTGGAGTTGGCCTGCGCGGTGACGCCGACGGTCCCGGACAGGAACGCGCCCGGGTCGTCGAGCGAGACCGACGAGACCGTGTTGTCGACGACCCGGTTGGCCACGGTCGCCGAGGTGGCGGTGTTGCCGGCCACGTCGGTCGCGACGGCGCGGAACCCGTAGGTGCCGTCGGCCAACGCCGTGGTGGCGTAGCGGCAGGAGTAGGGGTCGCTGGTCAGCGTGCAGAGCGTCTGGAACGCCCCACCGGAGCGCGAGTACTGCAGCACGACCTGCTGGAGACCGGACCCGGCGTCGCTCGCCGAGGCCGCGAAGGTCGTCGTCCCGCTCAGGGGGGAGCCCGGGTCGACCATGCTCACGCTCGGCGCGGCGTTGTCGACGAGCACGTCGCTGACGACGGCGGAGGTGACGGAGGTGACCCCGGAGGTCGCGACGGCGCGCAGGTCGAACGAGTCGTTGGCGTACGACGTCGTGGGCCAGCTGCACGAGAACGGCGCGCTGAGGCCTGAGCACAGCGTCTTCCACTGGGTGGTGCCCGTCGGCGCGTACTGCACGGAGACCAGCCACGGCAGCACGCCGCCGTTGTAGACGGTCGCGCCGGTCTGGACCGTGCCGTGGACGACGTCGCCGGGGTCGGCGAGGACGACGAGGACGTTGTTGGCGACCGTCGCGCGGACCGGCTCGGAGACCGTGGTGTAGCCGGCGCCGTTGGTCGCGCGGGCCCGGACGTCGTACCCGCCGTCGGGGCCGGTGCGCGTGTCCCACGCGCAGCTGAACGGAGCAGTGGTGTCGACGCAGGCGGTCGTCCAGGTGCTCGTGCCCGGCGGGAGGTACTGGATGGTCACCGAGGCGATGCCGGACTCGGCGTCGCTCGCGCTCGCGGTCAGCGTGACGCTGCCCTGCAGGGGCGAGGCCGGTGCCTCCGCGGTCACGGCGGGGGCGGTCCAGTCGGCCGCCGCGCGGACCGTCGCGGTGCTGGTCGAGGTGCTGACGTAGGTGGCGTCGGAGAACCCGGTGGAGCGCAGTCCGCCGCCCACGAGGACGGCGGCGAGGAGGACCAGCGGCGGGACCAGGCTGCGGCGCATCGGGCTCTCCTCCCTGCGGGGTCGACGGTGGTTCCGGGCGATGTCTCAACGCTAGGGAGAAGGCCGCCACGGCCGGTCGACACGAAGACCACACGATCTCCACGAAATGGAACACCGCGGTGCCTGCCCCACCCCCCAGTGGGGGCAGGCACCGCGGCGGGCTCAGGGGCCGGTGATTCCGGCGACTCTCCCCACTGGAGACGCCGGGCGCTCCCTGAGCGCCCCGATCAGCTGCACCAGGCTGATCAGTGCGACGATCGCGGCGGGAATGCCGACGATCGCCATGCGGGTGTGCCGGTCGGCGAGCGCGATCATGACGTGACCGGCGTACGGGAACGACGCGGTGACGACGGGCTGCTGGTCGGACTCGAGCGAGAACCGCCACGGGTCCGGGTCGGGGTTGGCGTCGCCCTGGGTGCGCAGCACCTGGCGGCCCGCGGCGTCGTGGCCGATGCGCACGATCCGGTGGGTCACCAGCGTGGTCACGCCGGACGACGCGGGCGGCTGGTAGGTGATGACGTCGCCGACCCGCAGGTCGGCGGCCGGCACGGCGCGCTCGAGGACGATCGAGCCCTTGTCGTAGGTGCCGTCCATCGAGCCGCCGGTGATGACGTAGCGCTCGTACCCGAGCAGCGACGGCAGGACGTACGCCGTCGCGGCCAGCGTCACCACCGCCAGCAGGGCGGTGCCGAACCAGGCGCCCAGCCGCTTCACTGGCTCTTCGTCTCGCCGTTGAGCTGGACGGCGTCCCACTTGTACGCGGCGGACGCGGTCTTGCCCTGGTCGGTGTTCGGGGCGGCGGTGGCGAGCTTGACCGTGAACCGGTAGCTCTCGGCCACGCCCGGCTGGACGACGCCCAGGTCGGTGCGGGTGCCGTCGACGAGGCCGCCGAAGGTGCCCGCGTAGACGCTCGCACCGGTGGTGGTGTCGGTGATCGTCAGCGTCAGGTTGTCCGCGCTGAAGGCGTTGGCCGACGAGGTCTCGGTGAGGCCGAAGGAGGCCGGCAGGCTGCCGGTGTTGGTCAGCGTCAGGTTGCCGTTGAGCGTGTCCCCGGGCTTGAGGTTGCTCAGGTCGAAGATGGCCGCGCCGTCCTTGGAGTTGGTCTGCTGCAGCGTGCCGGACGTGACCGCGCTGATCGTGTTGCCGGTCTGCGAGGTGAACGTGGCGCCGGAGCCCACCGCGATCGCGCCGGCGGCAGTCAGCGTGGCGAGCGGGACGAGGACCTTGGTGGACATCTTCATGGGGGCTTCTCCTGGGTACGAGGCCCGAGCTGCGGACCGGCTGTGGTGATGGGACAACTCTCGTCGCCGGCGCTCCACGGGCGCTCCACACGACGTCTCCACCCGGTCCCCGGTCCGGACACAGCTCGGCACGGTGCTCCACGGCTTCTCCACAGGGCGCCACGTTCGGCGCGGCGCGGTCGCCCGGCGCTCGTACCCTTGCCCGCATGACGTCCGCGCCGCTGGCCCTGCCGACCACCCCCGACGCCTGGCCCGACTGGGTCCGCGAACGCTCCGCGGCCGAGCTGGCCCGGGCCGCCGCGCTGGTCGACGACCTGCGCGCGAACCCGCCGGCCGATCCCCTCGCCGTGCTGCGCCAGTGGGACCGCGCGACCGGGCACCTCGGCAACGTCGCCGCGCTCGGCTCGCTGTTCGGCAACGTGCACCCCGCCACCGAGGTCCGCGACCTCGCCGACGCCGCCGAGCAGGAGGCCGAGCGGGTCGCCACCGGCTGGGGTCTCGACCGCGCGCTCTACGACGTCTTCGCCGCCCTCGACGACGACGCGGTCGCGGCCGACCCGGCCGCCGCCCGGCTGCTGGCCAAGGTGCGCGACGACTTCCGCCGCTCCGGCGTCGACCGCGACGAGGCCACCCGGGCCCGCATCGCGCAGGTGCGCGAGCGGATCACCGAGCTCGACCAGGAGTTCAGCCGCGTGGTGCGCGACGACGTCCGCACCATCCGGGTGACGCCCGACCGGCTCGACGGCATGCCCGACGACTGGCTGGCCGCCCACCCGGCCGACGACGACGGTCTCGTCACCGTCACCACCGACTACCCCGACTCGGTGCCGGTGCGGATGTTCGCCCGCGACCAGGAGGTCCGGCGCGACCTCACCGTCGCCTTCCTCGAGCGCGGCTGGCCGGCCACCGGCGCGCTCCTCGACGAGCTCTTCGCGCTGCGCCACGAGCTCGCCACCACCGTCGGCTACGCCGACTGGCCGTCGTACGACGCCGACGTGAAGATGATCGGCGAGGGCCCGGCCATCCCCGCCTTCATCGACAAGATCGCCGCGGCCGCCGACGAGCCGATGCGCCGCGACCTCGCCCAGCTGCTCGCCCGCTACCGCCGCGACTTCCCCGACGCCAACGAGGTGCCGGGCTACGACTACAACCACTACGCCGAGCTGGTCCGGGTCGAGGACTACGAGGTCGACGCCCAGCAGGTGCGCACCTACTTCGACTTCGGCAAGGTGCGCCAGGGCCTGCTCGACGTGACCGGCCGGCTCTTCGACCTGCGCTACGAGGCGGTCGACGTCGCGGTGTGGCACGACGAGGTGACGGCGTACGACGTCCTGCGGGGTGCCGAGCGGATCGGCCGGATCTACCTCGACCTGCACCCGCGCGAGGGCAAGTACAAGCACGCCGCGCAGTTCACCCTGACCGACGGCGTCGCCGGAACCGAGGGCCAGCTGCCCGAGGGCGTGCTCGTCTGCAACTTCTCCCGCGGCCTGATGGAGCACGACCACGTCGTGACGCTCTTCCACGAGTTCGGCCACCTGCTCCACCACGTCCTCGCGGGGCAGGGCGACTGGTACCGGTTCGCCGGCGTCGCGACCGAGTGGGACTTCGTCGAGGCGCCCAGCCAGATGCTCGAGGAGTGGGCCTGGCACGCCGACGTGCTGCGCACCTTCGCCACCGACGCGTCCGGTACGCCGATCCCGGCCGAGCTCGTCGCCGCGATGCGGGCCGCCGACGACTACGGCAAGGGGATCTACGCCCGCACCCAGATGTTCTACGCGGCGATGTCCTACTGGTTCCACGCCGACCGCGCGGGCGACGTCGTCCCGGACCTGACGGCGCGGATGATCGAGCTGCAGGAGCGCTACGCGGCGCTGCCCTACCTGCCCGGCACCCACATGTTCGCGAGCTTCGGCCACCTCGGCGGCTACAGCTCGGCCTACTACACCTACATGTGGTCGCTCGTGATCGCCAAGGACCTGTTCAGCGCCTTCGACGAGACCGACCTCTTCGCGCCCGAGGTCGCCCACCGCTACCGCGACCGGGTGCTGGTCCCCGGCGGTGCCGGCGACGCCGCCGACCTGGTCGCCGACTTCCTCGGCCGCCCCTTCGCCTTCGACGCCTACGCCACCTGGCTGGCCCGCTGACTCATGTAACTACGTGTTACGTCGAGGTTTGGGGCAGTTGGATCGTTAAAAGCCCTACGTAACACGTAGTTACATGAGTTGCCACCCTTGCGTGCGGGGCGAAGCCGGCGTACGGTTGCGATATATCGCGATAGGAACACGAACTGTTCTCGCGATATCACGAACTCAACATCGGGCTCACGAGGCCCACGAGATGCGAAGGAGGTCCCGTCATGGGACGCCACGAGAACTTCAACCAGTACGACGACCGCGACCCCTGGGGTCGCCGCGAGGGTCGCGAGGGCCGGGGCGGTCAGCGCCGGCAGCGCGGCGGCTTCGGACCCGGCGGTCCGGGCGGTGCCTGGGGCGGCTGGGCCCAGTGGGGCGAGTCGCCCCGCGGCCACCGCGGTGGGCCCGGTGGGCCCGGTGGCCCCGGCTTCGGCGGCCCCGGCATGCCGCCGCCGTGGCTGGCCGGACTGTTCGGCATGGGCCGGCCCGAGCCGGGCCGTGGCCCGCGGGTCCGGCGCGGCGACGTCCGCTCGGCCATCCTGGACGTGCTCCGCGAGGCCAACCAGCGCGAGGAGTCGCCCAACGGCTACCAGGTGATCCAGGCGATCACCGACCGCAGCGGCGGTGTGTGGAAGCCGAGCCCCGGCTCGGTCTACCCGACCGTCCAGCAGCTCCAGGACGAGGGCCTGGTCGAGATCGACGACGAGGCCGGGCGCCGCGCCCTGCGGCTCACCGCCGAGGGCGCCACCTGGTGCGCCGAGCACGGCGACGAGCTCGCCGCGGTCTGGGCGCCCTTCGACCGCAGCCGCGAGGGCGGCCGCGGTCCGGTCGACCAGGGTCATGCCGACCTCAAGGCCGAGATCGGCCAGGTCATGGGGGCGATCTGGCAGATCGTCACCGCCGGCTCCGACGCCCAGCGCAAGGCCGCCGTCGACGTGCTCGTCGAGGCCCGGCGCAGCCTCTACGGCATCCTCGCCGACGGTCCGAGCGCCGGCAGCGACCCGGCCGACCCGACCGATCCCGCCGACCCCGCCGACCCCGAGGACCCGGCCGACCCGGCCGACCCCGAGGACCGCGACGACGCCTGACCCGGCGCCGTCGTTCCCGAGAGGCAGGGCCCCGCACGCGATCCGTGCGGGGCCCTGTCCGCGTCCCGGCTCAGCCCACCATGAGGTAGTCGGCGACCAGCAGCGTCGGCGCCTCGTCGGTGAGCCCGGCCACCGGCCGGTCGTCGCACGCTCCGGAGACCGAGCAGCGCCGCAGCGTCGGCGCGCCGTCGACCTGCCCGATGACGTGGCCGTCGAGCGTCCAGGCCGCGAGCCCGCTCAGCCCGGGCAGCCGGGTCGGCGTCCCGCCCGCGACCGGCACCACCCAGACCGACGGCGCGTCGCCGGTGTAGTCGGTGGCCAGCAGGTACCGCCCGTCGGGGGAGAGCCGAGGGTTGCTGAAGCGCTGATCGAGAGGCCCGAGCGCCCGCGCGGTCGCGACGTCCCACAGGAGCCAGCGCTCGCCGTCCTGGGCGATCGCGGTGCCGCGCCGCACCCCGAGGAACGGGTGCTCCTCGGCCCGGATCGCGCGGTCGCCGCGCCAGGTGACGTGCCAGCTGACGCCGTCGTCGGCGGTCCAGTACACGGAGTCGCCGTCGAGGACCGGGACCCGGATGTCCGCGCCCGGGTCGTCGGCCCGGGTGCCCGCCGACGGCTGGCCGGTCGCGACCAGCTCGCGATCGGTCGCGACGTCCCAGACGTGCGCGGTGAGCTCACCGTCGCCGGGCTCGAGCCACACCACCCGCGGCTGGGACGGGTCGCCCTCGACGTGGACGACGTCGGACGGGATCGACAGCGGGGTCTGCTCGCCGGCCGGGTCGACGAGCACCCACGACCAGGCGTCGTCCTCCGCCACCTGCACGACCGCGCCGACCGAGGTCTGGGCCACGAAGTACGCCCCGGGCAGGTGCACGGACGTCTCGCCCACGGTGACCCGGTCGCCGGCGATCCACGCGCCCCACTCGTCGTACGCGGCCGGGGCGGGGGCGGTGCGGTCCTGGTGGGCGACCCGGGAGTCGGGGTCGCCGTCGCCGATCCCGGCGACGACCGCGGTGCCGACGCCGACAGCGGCGACCACGGCCGCCGCGACGAGGACGGCGCCGGCCCGGCGCCGGGTGCGCAGCGCGCGACCGCGGGCGGCGATGACGCGAGCGTCGGGGCGCGGGATCGCGAGCTCGTCGACGGAGTCGTGGAGCAGCTCGGTGAGGTGCTCAGGCATGGGTTCCTCCTGGGAGGGTCGCAGCGGGGTGGCCGAGGTCGACGTCGTCGCCGAGCAGGACGCGGAGCTTGTCGAGGGCGGCCGAGGTCTGGCTCTTGACCGTGCCGGTGCTGACGCCGAGCGCGTCGGCGGTCTCGGCCACGGACAGGTCGTCGTAGAAGCGCAGGACGACGACGGCGCGCTGCCGGGGCGGCAGCTGGGCGAGCGCGGCGAGGACGTCGACCCGGGTCGCCGTGCCGCCGCCGAGGTCGCGGTGGGTGGCGACCTCGGGAAGCTCGGCGGTCGGCCGCTCGCCGTGGAACGAGCGCCGCCGGAACCAGCTCGTCGCCGTGGTCACCAGTGCCCGCCGGGCGTAGCCCCGCGCCGCGCCGACGTCGCGGATACCCGACCAGCGGGCGTAGGTGCGGGCGAGCGCGGACTGGACCAGGTCCTCGGCCAGCGCGTGGTCGTGGACCAGGAGGACCGCCGTGCGGTAGAGCGTGGGCCACGCGGTGTGGACGAGCTCGGCGAACTGCTCGTCGGTGGGTCCCCGAGAAGGGTGCAGCGGCATGGGCGGATCCTCTCGTGCGGTGTCGGCACAGAGAAGGACGCACGAAGAGCAGCCCCGGTTGGTCGGTCCGCGGACTCTTTCTGCGTAGGCTCTCGTGCCGTGAGAGCCCGCCCCGTCCCCGTCCTGCTCGCCGGCGCCGGCTGCCTGGCGTGGCTGACGCTGACCTCCGGGTACGGCGCCGCGGCCGCCTCCGGTCAGGTCGACCTCGGCGGCGCCGACCTCCCGGACCGGACCAGCACCGACCGGGGCCGGCCCACCGCGATCGCCCCCGGCCTGTGGCGGGCCTCGCCGCTGGAGCCGGACCTGCCGCAGTACTTCAGCTACGACCGCCGGATGTCGGGCAGCCGGGTGCACATCGGTGTCGCCGGCCTGCCGCCGGGTGCCAGCGGCGACGGGCTGCGGATCAGCGCCGGCGTGGCCACCGCCGACAGCACCGACCTCACCGACTGCGGCACCGCGGACGACTCGGCCGAGAGCAACGTCCCCCAGGCGGTCCTGGGCGAGCGGGTGGTCGTCGGCGGCGAGAGCGGCAGCACCGGCGAGGCCTGCCGGTCCGCGGGCACGGTCCGCATCGAGGTGAGCCGGGCCGGCTCCGAGCCGGCCGCGATGCCCTACGTGATCAAGGTCGTCGAGGAGGCCCCCTCGGCCGCGCTGCCCGAGGACGCGGAGCCCGACGACGAGCCGTCGTACGCCGTCCCGGAGCCGGTTGCCGAGCCCGAGGCGGTCGCCGGAGGCACCTCGTTCGACGACGCGCCCGAGCTCGACGCCCGGGACGAGACGCGCACGGTCACCGCCCAGGTCCGCCAGGGGACCGAGCGGCTCTGGCGGGTGCCGCTGACCTGGGGCGACCTGCCGGTGGTCCGGGTCGACGTGCCGGTCGCCGAGGGCGACCAGTTCGACTACGGCGGCCCCGCGCTGACCCTGCACCTGATCGACCCGCTGCGCGGGCGGCTGCGCTTCACCGACTCCGCGAGCGACGACTCCGCCACCGGCGACTACCGCGGGGCGCCCGAGGACGAGGTGGGCGAGCCGACCCGGCTGGTCGCGTCCGGCTTCCCGGTGAGCCAGGTCGACGAGCGGGTCCCGGGCGACTACTGGGTGTCGCTGGCGGTCGCGCCGCCGGCCGAGGGCGACGAGCCGGTCGACGTACCGGTGACGCTGACCGTGTCGGTGGAGCGGACCTCCGACGGTGCGCCCGCCTACGACAGCGCCGTGCTCTCCCAGGACAAGTCGGCCGGGCCCGAGGGCTACACCCCCGAGACGCCCTTCCTGGTCGGCGAGGACACCTTCGCGGAGGTCGCCTCGGGCAGCCCGGTCGGCGACGGCGACGGCTGGTTCAGCGTCCGGCGCGGGGCCGGTCTCGGCCTGGCCGCGGCCAGCGCGGCGTGCCTTGTGGCCGGGGTGGTCCGGCTGCGCTCCCGGCGCGGCTGAACCCTCAGCCCAGCAGCAGGAACAGCGCGACCAGCAGCCCGATCAGGCCCACGCCGATCAGCACGTAGGCATCGCGCGGCGCCCCGGCTCGCGCGCGCACCGGCGCCGGAGCCGGTACGTCGAGGTCCGGCCGGGTCCGCGGCGGGGGCGGCGGGGGAGGCGGCGGCGGGTACGGCGCGGTGGGCAGGTTCGTCGCAGAGACGTCCGGCGTCGGCGGGAACTCGTCCGGCACGCTGAGGTCGTCGGCGAGCGCCGGGTCGTCCCAGCGCGCCACGAGCCCGCGCAGCGCGGGGTGGGTGCGCAGCTCGGCCGCGCTCGGCCGGCGCCCGGCGTCGTACGCCGTGGCGGCGGCGACGACCTCGAGCACCGCGTCGTGCTCGGGCACGCCGGTGCGCAGCGGCGCGACGTCGATCGGCTCCGGCTCGCCGTCGGCGGGCGGGCGGCGGCCGGTCAGCATCTCGAGGACGACGACCCCGAGCGCGTAGATGTCGGCACTCGGGTGGGGGTCGGCCCCGCGGTACTGCTCGGGCGGCATGTAGCCCGGCGTCCCGATCATCATCGCGACGTGCGTCAGCCGCGGCTCGTCGCTGGGGACGGCGATCCCGAAGTCGGTGAGCCGCAGGTGCGGGCGGGTCCGGCCGGTCGGCTCGAGCAGGAGGTTGCCGGGCTTGATGTCGCGGTGCACGATCCGCGCCGCGTGGACCGCCTCGAGCGCCTGCAGGGTCTGGTCGGCGAGCACCGCGATCCAGCGCGGCGGCAGCGCCCCGCCGTGGCTCTTCATCAGGCTCGACACCGAGCCGCCACGCACGAGCGGCATGGTGAAGAGCACGCGGTCGTCGACGCCCGCCCACGACTGCGGCGTCACCACGTGCGTGTGGTCGATCCGCACGGACTGCTCGCGGACGAACCGCAGCAGCATCGCCGCGTCCGCCTGGCGCAGCATCTTCGCGGCCTTGACGTCGCCGGCCGTGCGGTCGAGGACCCGCCACACCGTCCCCATGCCACCGGTGGCGATGGGGTCGAGCAGCTCGTAGCGTCCCGCGAAGACCTCGCCCATGGCCGCGAGCCTAGCGAGAGGCGCTCCTCAGACGAGCCGGACCGCGCGGTGCACCCAGGTCGACTCCACCCGCATCCCGACCTTCTCGTAGAGCCCGAGCGCGCCCGTGCGCGAGTCCGTCGCCAGGCTGGACGACGTCGCGCCGTGCTCGCGGCCGGCGGCGAAGGCCGAGACGAGCAGGGCCTGGGCCAGGCCGCGACCGCGGTGCGCGCGGGCGACGGCGAGCCGGGAGACGTAGGTGTCGGTGCCGGCGTTCCAGACGTGCGCGACGCCGACGACCTGCCCGTCGGGTCCGGTGGCGACGCGGAGCTGCCACGGCGCGGAGCCCGGCCGCTGCCAGACCTGCGCGGCGAAGTCGGCGAGCGTCGCGCGCTCGCGGGCGGACCACTCCAGGAAGGCGTCCTCGGTGACGGTCCAGACCTGCTCGTGGTCGGCCGGCGTGGCCTCGCGCAGCGCGTAGCCGGCGGGCAGCGGGCGGGCGGGGATCTCGGTGCCCGGCGGCAGCCGCAGCACCCAGCTCGTCCAGCGCACCTCGTACCCGAGCGCGGTGAGCAGCCGGTCGCCGTCGGAGCCCTCGGCGACGGGCATGCCGAGGATCGTCACGCCGCGCTCGCGGCCGAGCCGCTGGACCCACTGCGCGAGCCAGGTCCCCACCCCGCGTCCCCGGTACGACGGCACCACGGCCGCGTCGTACCGCTCCTCGCCGAGGTGCTCGGCGTAGGCCACCATCTGCTCGCCGTCGAGCACCGCGACCGAGCTCGCCCCCAGGTCGTACGACGGCCGCTGCCAGTCGGTGATCAGGTCGGCCTCCTCGACCTCGACCCGGCCGAGGTCGTGGCGCTCCTGGGCGGCGATGACCGCGAACACGGCCGGCGCGTCGGCGAGGGTGAGCGGGCGGGTGGTCAGCCCGGCGGGCAGTGAAATGACGGACACCCGGGAGAGTCTGGTCGACTCACCCGGGTGCCGGCGCGTGATTTTCGCGCGGAGGATCAGGCGTTCTTGATCGCGGAGATGTCGAACTCGAGCTTGATCTTCTCGGAGACGAGGACGCCGCCGGTCTCGAGCGCGGCGTTCCAGGTCAGGCCCCAGTCCTTGCGGTTGACGGTGACGTCACCCTCGAAGCCGACCCGGATGTTGCCGAACGGGTCCTTGGCCGAGCCGGTCTCGTCGAACTCGATGGTGACCGGCTTGGTGACGTCCTTGATGGTCAGGTCGCCGGTGACGGTCCACTCGTTGCCGTCGCGCGCGACGTCGGTGGAGACGAACTTCCACTCCGGGAAGTTCGCGACGTCGAAGAAGTCGGGGGAGGTCAGGTGACCGTCGCGGTCGGCGCTGCCGGTGCTGACGCTGGCGGGGTTGATGGTCAGCGTGACAGAGGACGCCGCCGGGTTGGCGGTGTCGATGTGGGCCGTGGCGGTCCACTCGGCGAACTGGCCGCGGACCTTGGTGACGACCGCGTGGCGCGCGACGAAGCCGAGGCGGCTGTGCGCGGTGTCGAGGGTGTAGTCGCCGCTGATGTCGGTGAGGGCTGCGGACTCGGTCATGGTGCGAGGCTCCTTGGGTGGTGGATTCCGAAGATTCGTTGAATCGTCAACGACTGTTCCAACCAATGGTGACACGTCAACCATTCCCGGGCAAGGCGTGTCCTGGCTCACAAAGATGAACGTGCGGAGAAATGCAGGCGCGCGCCGCGGTGGGCGCCGTCCTCGGCCGAGCCGACGTCCCCGGGACGTGCGAAGGCCCGCCCCCGGTGGTCGGGGGCGGGCCTTCGGGCTCGGTCTGCGGGTGCGGCGAGAGCTGTCTCAGGCTGCGTGCGAGTGCGCGGCCACGGGCTGGCCGACCTCGACCCAGACAGCCTCCATCCGCGTGCGGCCGTCGGCTCCGGTCACGGGCAGCCAGCGCATCTCGAGATGAGTGGTCACGTTGGTGTTGGTCATGGGTCACCTCCTGTTCACCTTGTGTTCACCAAGATAGCACGTCCTCCACTCGCTGGGCCAGAAGACGACTCGGATCGCCCCACGCCCTCCACGGACGGCGTCGAAATCGGTCGGCCTCCCCACCCACGCTCCACCTAGGCGTACTGGCCCGGAACGCCCTGGGGCGAGGTCACGATTCCTGCCCGATTCCGGGCAGGAAATTGCGCCAACTCATGCGATCGGGCACGCTCTCCGGGTGTACGTCGACCCGCGGCTGCTGCGCCACGTCCAGGACAGCAGCGGGATGGACGCCGCCGAGGCGGCCCGGCTGATCCAGGACGTGCTCGCCTTCCACGACGAGCGCGTGGAGGAGTGGGTCCGCCGGCGGCACCGCGAGCTGAAGACCTACGGCGCGCGCAACGAGCAGATCTTCACCCGGCTCCGCGAGGAGCTCCGGGCGACCGTCGTCGCCCCGCCGGACCTGTCCGAGCGGCAGCTGCGGCGCATCATCTACGGCTGAGGGAGAACCAGAACATGTGCGGCATCGTCGGCTACATCGGCGCCCAGCAGGCGGCCCCCGTCCTCGTGGAGGGGCTGACCCGGCTCGAGCACCGCGGCTACGACTCGGCCGGGCTGGCCGTCCTCGGCGGCAGCGGGCTCCGGCTGGCCAAGCGGGCCGGGCGGGTCCGGGACCTCGCCGAGAGCCTGCCCCACCGCTTCGGCGGCAAGATCGGCATCGGCCACACCCGGTGGGCCACCCACGGACCGGCCAACGACGTCAACGCGCACCCCCACACCGATGCGGCCGGCCGGGTCGCGGTCGTGCACAACGGCATCATCGACAACGCCGCCGCGCTGCGGGCCGAGCTCGCCGACGCCGGCGTCCCGCTCGTCTCCGACACCGACACCGAGGTGCTCGCGCACCTGGTCGCCCGGTCCACCGCGGCCACCCTGGAGCAGCGGACGGCGGAGGCACTCGCCCGGGTCGAGGGCACGTACGGCGTCGCGGTCGCCCACGCCGACTTCCCCGACCGGCTGGTGGTGGCCCGCAACGGCAGCCCGCTCATCATCGGCGTCGGCGAGAAGGAGATGCACGTCGCCTCCGATCTCGCCGCGCTGGTCCGCTACACGACGACGGTCGCGCACCTCGACGACGGCGAGATGGCGACGGTGACGGCGAGCGGGTTCACGACGTACCGGATCGACCCGTCGGGCCTCTCCGCCACCGACCGCCGGGCGAAGGAGGTCGACATCGACCCCGCGGCGTACGACGCGGGCGAGCACGACTCGTTCATGCACAAGGAGATGCTCGAGCAGCCGGCCCGCGCCGAGGCGGTGCTGCGCGGCCGGCTCGACGAGCGCTTCGGCACCGGCCACCTGGGCGGGCTCAACCTCGACGCCCGCGAGCTGCGGGCGATCCGGCGGGTCAAGATCCTGGGCTGCGGCTCGGCGTACTACGTGGGCGAGATGGGCGCCTCGCTGATCGAGGAGCTCGCCCGGGTGCCCGCCGACGCCGAGCCGGCCAGCGAGTTCCGCTACCGCAACCCGATCATCGAGCCGGATACGCTCTACGTCGCGGTCAGCCAGTCCGGCGAGACCATCGACACGCTGCTCGCCGTCCAGGAGGTGCGCCGCAAGGGCGGCCGGGTGATCGGCCTGGTCAACGTGGTCGGCTCCGCCATCGCGCGCGAGGTCGACGGCGGCATCTACCTGCACGCCGGTCCCGAGGTCGCGGTCGCCTCGACGAAGGCGCTGACCAACATGTACCTCGCGTTCGCGATGCTCGCGATCCAGCTCGGCCGGGTCCGCGACCTCTCGATCGCCGACGGCAGGCGGCTGATCGCCGGCCTCACCGCGCTGCCCGGCCAGATCGAGCAGGTGCTCGCCACCGAGCCCCAGCTGGCGCTCGTCGCGCACCGGCTGGCCGAGGCCGAGAGCCTGTTCTTCGTGGGCCGGGTGCGCGGCTTCCCCGTGGCGCGCGAGGGGGCGCAGAAGTTCAAGGAGATCAGCTACCGGCACGCCGAGGCGTACCAGACGAGCGAGCTCAAGCACGGCCCGCTCGCGCTCATCTCACCGCAGGTCCCGACCGTCGCGATCGTGCCCGACGACGAGCTCGTCGAGCGCAATGTCGCCGCCCTGGAGCAGATCGCCGCGCGCGGCGGCCCGCTCGTCGTCGTCACCCACGAGGGCGTCGACCTCGGGGACGCCGCCGCGAAGGCCGACCGGATCGACGTGCCGCGCAGCGAGCGCGAGCTCGACCCGATCCTGCTGACGATCCCGCTGCAGGTGCTGGCCTACCACGCCGCGCTCAGCCTGGGCCACGACATCGACAAGCCGCGGAACCTGGCCAAGTCGGTCACCGTGGAGTGAGCCGCCCCCTCAGTAGGGGATGCGCAACGACGTGATGACCGGGCTGTGGTCGGACAGCAGTCCGGCGTAGTACCGGCCGTCGGCCGTCATCGGCTCGTCGATCCGCCAGCTCGCCGCGTGGATGCCGGCCGAGGTGAACACCCGGTCGAGGTGGTTGCCCGTGCGCGGGGTCACCAGCGGCGTGGTCGCCCAGCCGTGCGCGGAGTTGCGGTAGCTCGGCGTCAGGAAGCGAGCGGCGACGTCGAACGAGTCGCGGTAGCCGTTGGCCTCCAGGCGCACCCGCGGTCCGTCGTACGCGCGCTGGCGGTGGGAGTTGAAGTCACCCGCCAGCGCCACCGGCGGCATCGGCTTGCCGGCGTAGCGCTGCGCGATCGCGGCGAGCAGCTGCAGGGTCTGCCGGTCGCGGCCCTTGTCGTACTTGGTGCCGATGGGGTGGACGAGGTGCACGCTCGCCACGACGACGTGCTGGCCGGTCCTGATGTCCTGGACCTCGACCCAGCAGGCGCCGTGGGACGGGTAGACGTCGCCGACCTGGCTGAAGATGATGCCCTGGTTGGTGCCCGGGACCACGCGGTAGGTCGACGTGCGCACGTAGAGGGCCTGGCGGCCGACCGTGTTGCCCTGGGCGGTGGTGCCGTCGCCCACCTGGCAGCCACGGGTGTACCCGCCGAGGTTGGCGGTGAGGTAGGGCGTGGCCGCGATCGCCTCCTGGACGGCGACGACGTCGGCGTTCATCCGCAGGATCCGGTCGCGCACCGCGACCTGGCGCTTGGCCCACGACGGCTTGCTGCACATCGTGCTGCACACGTTCCACGTGGCGAAGTCGAGCGCGAACGCGCGCGGCGGGACGGTCCGCTCGGCCCGGGTCAGCAGCCGGCAGCCGGTGGTGCTGCGCAGGCCGGTGCCCCACTTGCTCAGCGCGCGGACCTGGAAGCAGTAGGTGCCGCCGGGGGTCAGCCCGCGCACCGTCCGCGAGCCCGAGATGTCGGCCTTGACCGTCTTCTTCTTGCGGTTGGACTGCACCGACCCGGTGCCCGGCGCGTAGTCGACCTGGTAGCCCGTGGCCCCGGCCACCCGCGGCCACGAGAAGGTCACCGCCACCGTGCTCGGCGCCGTCCCCTGGACGACCTGGCCCGACACCCAGGGCGCACCGACCGGGTCGAGCCGGGGCGTCGTCCGGCAGACGGCGCGGGACCACGGCCCCTTCTGCTTGCCGGCCTTGGCCCGCACCTGCGCGCAGTAGGTCACCCCCTGGGCGAGGTTGCGCAGCACCACCGACCGGCCGCGCGTGCTCGTCGCCTGCGCCCCGGCCATCGTGGGCGACGTCGACCAGCGCACCCGGTAGGTGCGCGCCCGCTTCGCGCGGTTCCACTTGACGGTGAGGCCGGCGCGGTCGCCGGACACGGTCGGCTGGACCAGGCGGACGTGCTTGGCCTTGCCGGGCGCCGCGGCCCGGGCGGCGTCGGCGGCCGGGGCGGGCAGGGCGCCGAGCAGGGCGACGGCGGTCGCGATCGTCGCGAGGACGACGACGGCGGTGTGGGTGCGGGAGCGGGAGCAGGTGGGGGTCATGTCAGCTGGTGGGGATGAGGAGCCCGGTCCGGACCAGGCTGTGGTCGGACAGGAGCTGGGTGTAGCGACCGCCGGACTGGGGCTCGATGATCTCCCAGCTCGCGACGTGGATGCCGGCCGAGGAGAAGACCCGGTCGATGTGCGCACCCCAGCGGGTGGACTCCTTGGGGGTGGTCTCCCAGTTGTTCATCGAGTTCTGCACGGGATAGCTGCGGAAGGCGCCGGCGATGTCGTAGGCGTCCATCAGGCTGCCCGACTGCCAGGCGAGGCGCGGGCCGTCGAGGTCGTGGCCGCGGTTGGAGTTGGTGTCGCCGGCGAGCACCAGGTGCTCGCGGGGGAACCGGTCGCGCACCCAGGCGAGCACGTCGGCGGCCTGCGTCCGGCGGACCCGGTCGTCGGCCGCGGTGGGCCCCGGCTTGAGGTGCAGGCTCACGACCACGACAGGGTCGCCGCCGTTGGCCGGCTCGATCCGTGCCCAGCAGGCGCCCGGGTTGGTGTGCGGCGTGCCGACCGTGTCGCTGCTCGAGAGCACCCGGTAGCGGTAGGTCCGCACGAAGACCGCCTCGGCGCCGGAGGTGCAGGCGCGGTCGAAGCCGCTCAGCCGGCGGGTGAGGTCGTCCACCGGACCCGGCGGGGCCTCCTGGATCGCGGCGACGTCGACGTTCGCTGCCTTGATCCGGGTGGCGATCGCGTCGACCCGCTTGTTGAACGGGTGGGTGCGGCAGGCGACCGGGCTGGCGCAGATGTTCCACGTCGCGACGTCGAGGGCCTGCGGCGAGCCCGACGGGAGCCGGCGGTCGGCGGTCATCGTGTACTTGCAGTGCGTCGGGCTGCGGTCGCCGGCGCCGCCGGCGGTGATCGCGCGGACCTGGAAGCAGTAGATCTTGCCGGGCGTCAGTCCGGGCAGGACGGCGGTGGGGCCGGTGACCTTCTTGGTCTGCCGGGCCTTGTTCTCCCACAGTGGGTAGTTGACGACGGGCTCCGGCGTGATCGCGTAGTCGAGCTCGTAGGACCGCGCGCCGGCGGTCGCCCGCCAGCGGACGGTGAGCTGGGTGCGCGCCGCCGTCCCGATCCCGGTGACGCTCGAGGCCGCGATCCAGGGCGAGGCGGACTGGCCCGGCTTGGCGACCCGGCGGCAGATCGGGGCGGAGCGCTTGCCCTTCTTCTTGCCGGCCACCGCGCGCACCTGGAAGCACCAGGTCTGCCCGACCGCGAGGTTGCGGACCGTGTAGGAGCGCTTGCGGACCGACGCCGTGCGCGCCTTCTTCATCTTCGCGGAGCGCGCCCAGAGCACCTGGTAGCCGCGGGCCCGGGGCGCCTTGCGCCACGCGATGCGCACGCTGGCCTTGCTGCCCGCGATCCGGGCGTCGCCGACCGTCACGCCGGCGACGGGGCCCGGCTTCGGGGCGGCCTCGGCGGGTGCCGTCGTCACCGCGGCCAGCGCGCCGGCCAGGGCCAGCACGGCGACCAGCAGCAGCGCCAGCGGTGTCCTCGTCGTACGCGTCACCGGATCGTGCTCCCTCGAAATTGGGTAAAACTCCGGACACGACCGTACGTGGTGACCGGCCGGGGTGCACCCTTTCCGCGACGGCCGGGACCTCCGTCCCGGGCCTGCGCGCTGCCACAGGGCCCAGGGTGACTGAGCGCACCGCGCCGACGATCAGGGGTGAGAAGGCTCACGGCACTACCCTTGACGGGTGAGTGAGACCGCAGAGCACGAGACCGCCACGTTTGCCGACCTCGGTCTCGGCGAGCGGATCCTGAAGGCCCTCAAGGGCGTCGGCTACGAGTCGCCGTCCGCGATCCAGGCCCAGACCATCCCCCACCTGCTCGACGGGCGGGACGTGATGGGTCTCGCGCAGACCGGCACGGGCAAGACCGCCGCGTTCGCGCTGCCGATCCTCGACCGCCTCGACCTGTCGCAGAAGACGCCGCAGGCGCTCGTCCTCGCGCCCACCCGCGAGCTGGCGCTCCAGGTCTGCGAGGCGTTCGAGAAGTACGCCGCCGACCTGCGCGGCGTCCACGTCCTCCCGGTCTACGGCGGCCAGGGCTACGGCGTCCAGCTGTCCGCGCTGCGCCGCGGCGTCCACATCGTCGTCGGCACGCCCGGCCGGATCATGGACCACCTCGACAAGGGCACCCTCGACCTCAGCGAGCTCCGCTTCCTCGTGCTCGACGAGGCCGACGAGATGCTCAACATGGGCTTCGCCGAGGACGTCGAGACGATCCTCGCCGACACCCCCACCGACAAGCAGGTCGCGCTGTTCTCGGCGACGATGCCCAAGCAGATCAAGGCGCTGTCGTCGAAGTACCTCAACGACCCGGTGTCGATCGCGATCGAGCGCAAGACGCGCACGGCCGAGAACATCACCCAGCGCTACCTGATCGTCAGCTACCCCCAGAAGGTCGACGCGCTGACGCGCATCCTCGAGGTCGAGAACTTCGAGGGGATGATCGTCTTCGTCCGCACCAAGAGCGAGACCGAGACGCTCGCCGAGAAGCTGCGCGCCCGCGGCTACAGCGCGGCCGCCATCAACGGCGACATCGCCCAGCAGCAGCGCGAGCGCACCGTCAACCAGCTCAAGGACGGCAAGCTCGACATCCTCGTCGCCACCGACGTCGCCGCCCGCGGCCTCGACGTCGAGCGGATCAGCCACGTCGTCAACTACGACATCCCCACCGACACCGAGGCCTACGTCCACCGGATCGGCCGCACCGGCCGCGCCGGCCGCAGCGGCGACGCGATCTCGTTCGTCACCCCGCGCGAGCGCTACCTCCTCAAGCACATCGAGAAGGCCACCCGCTCGACCCTCGACCAGATGCAGCTGCCCAGCGTCGAGGCGGTCAACGTGACCCGCCTGGCCCGCTTCGACGACCAGATCACCGCGGCCCTCGAGTCCCCGCAGATCGAGTTCTTCCGCGACGTCGTCGGCCACTACATCCGCGAGCACGACGTGCCCGAGGTCGACGTCGCCGCCGCCCTCGCCATCGCCATGCAGGGCGACACCCCGCTCCTCCTCGAGCCCGAGCCGGAGCCGCGCCGTGGCCGGTTCGACGACCGTGGCGACCGGGGCGACCGCGGCGACCACCGCAAGCGCGACTGGAGCGCGGACGACGACCGCGGTGGCCGCGGTGGTCGCGACCGGGGCTCGCGCTCGGGGGGCAACCTGGCGTCGTACAAGATCCAGGTGGGGAAGCGGCACCGCGTCGAGCCCCGCCAGATCGTCGGCGCGCTCGCCAACGAGGGCGGCCTCGACCGGCGCGACTTCGGCAAGATCACCATCCGGCCCGACTACTCCATCGTCGAGCTCCCGGCGAACCTCCCGCCCGAGGCCTGGGAGAAGCTGAAGTCGACGCGGATCAGCGGCAAGCTCATCGAGCTCGCCCGCGACTACGGTCCGCCGAAGCGCTCGCGCAAGCCCCAGGACTGACCTAGGGTCGGGCCCCATGGGGGGTCCGCGCCGGGTGCTCGCGACCGCTGACGCGGCCGGTGCCGCCGGCGGCGCGATCGTGCTTGTGCTCGTGCTCGTGCTGCTGGTGTCGGGCTGCGGTGGCAGCGGCGACGGCGGCGGCGGTCGCAGTGCCGCGCCCGCAGCGACCGCTGCGCCGGCGCCGTCGTCCGCGCCGCCCACGGCGGCTCCGACGACCCCCGGCGCCACGGACCGGCCGACCGAGGTCTCCCGCGACTCCGGCGCCCGCGCCGACGTCCCGACCGTCGAGATCATGGCCCAGCTCGCCCGGCGCGCCGAGCGCATCGCGAAGCGCCTCCCGCAGGCACCGGTCCCGGCCGGCATCGACCGCGGCTCCAACCGCGCCCTGGGCTACCAGCTCCTCCTCGAGTTCGGCTTCCCCGCCGACCAGTGGCGCTACCTCGACGCCCTGTGGGCGCGCGAGTCCGGTTGGAACCACCTCGCCGAGAACCCCAGCTCCGGCGCCTACGGCATCCCCCAGTCGCTCCCGGCGACCAAGATGGCGGTCGTCGGCAGCGACTGGCGGACCAACCCCGAGACCCAGATCCGGTGGGGCCTGGCGTACATCGCGGCGCGGTACGGCAGCGCGCAGAAGGCCTGGGAGCACTCGGAGCGGGTCGGCTGGTACTGAGCTGGATGGCGCGAGCGCGTCGCTCGTGCCTCGCGCCGCGCTGCCGCGCGCGCTGTCGAGGTCGCCTTCGGTTGGGGTGGTCGGGCGTCTTGCGGGACGGCGCTCGGGACGGCGCCTCCCTCCGCTTCGGTCGCTCGTGCCTCGCTCTCTCGGGCT
>NZ_FOUK01000010.1 GCF_900114845.1 Pimelobacter simplex | reverse complement strand
GCCGTGGCAGGTAGTGGATTCGAACCACTGTCGTGCTACCTTGGAAATCTAGCATCTGACTTGCGGAAATGCCCTCTGACCTGGGTAAACAGGCGCATCCGCCAAGGTTCGGGAGTGATCAAGAATGCTCTCCCGATAGCATGTTCGTAGCACGCTCGTAGCACGAAGCGACCCCTGGAGAATCAGATGACAAGAGGCTTTGGCCGGGTACGGAAACTTCCCTCTGGCCGCTGGCAAGCCTTCTACTCCGATCCTACTGGCGCGACTCGCCTTTCGCGGACAGGCAGCCGCACGCCCGTCCGCCATGCCGCGCCCACAACCTTCACCACTAAACGCGACGCCGAGGCATGGCTCGGTCGAGAGCAGGGCCTGATCGCGTCTGGCACGTGGACCTCGCCCGCTACTCGCCAGGCCGTTACGCGCGCCGCGACCGAGGCCGGCGGAAGGAACACCCCCGGCGAGACCTTCCGGTCCTATGCCACGCGCTGGATCGCTGAGCGGCGCACCAAGCAGGGCGCGCAGCCGCTGGCGCCGCGGACCCGTGCGAAGTACGCCGACATGCTTGAGCACGATCTTGCGCCGCTGGCCGGGCTGCCCCTAGAGCGCATCACTCCAGCGGTCGTCACCGCATGGTTCGAGACCTGGGCTCCCCGCCGACGTCGTGCCCGTCCGGGCGACACGGGCGCAACCCAGCGGGCCCGCGCCTACGCGTTCGGCCGGGGCGTTATGACGACCGCAACCAGTGCCCTAGGACCCCTCGCTGGACAGCCGAACCCCTTCGCGATCCGCGGCGGCGGCGCCTCTCCCACGAAGCTCCGCGAGGAGCTCGCGACCGCCGACGAGGTCGAGGTCATGCTGGCAACGATCCGCCCCGAGTGGCGTCTTCTGGTCTTGCTCGGCCTCTGGACCGGGCTTCGCTACTCGGAGATCGCCGAGCTGCGCCGCGGCGATGTTGACCTTGCTCGCGCCGTGCTGCGGATCCGCCGCGCTGTCTCGGGCGACAAGGAGAACCCCGTCAAGGGGCCGAAGTCTGAGGCGGGCGTCCGCGACCAGCGCGTCCCGACCTTCCTGGTCGACGACATCCGGAAGCACCTCCGCGAGCACGCTGCCGGCGCGAAGGGTTCGCTCCTGTTCCCCGCTCAGTCCGGTGGGCACCTCGCTCCCCAGACGTTCTACGGCACGGCACCCGGCGCCAAGCGCAGGGGCCGCGTAGCCAGCTCGACCGGATCCCGCGGCTGGTACCACGCCCGCACCGCCGCCGGCCACCCCCAGCTCCACTTCCACGACCTCCGCGCGACCGGTGCCACGCTCCTGGCGCAGCAGGGGGCCACTGAGGCCGAGATCCAGGAGTTCCTTGGGGACTCGACCCCGCAGGCTGCGCAGCGGTATGTGCGGGCGGCCAGGTCGCGAATGGACATGCTCACCGACAGGCTCAACAACCTCGCCACAGAGGGCGGCTGGTAGGTGCCAGCTAAGGCACGCCTCGGGCGATGAGGGCTTCACGCACGATCTTCTGCTCGCCCATGTACATCCGCTCGAGCCGAACGTCGAGGTAGTGCCGGGTCACCCACAGAGCGTCGGCCGCCTCATCCTTGTCATCGGTCCAACACAAGACCTCAATGAAGTGGGCCAGTCGGATCAGACGCCGCGCCGCGAGTTCATCGGCCTCCATCTCGGCGCGTGACGCCTGGCGAACGGCGTCTGGGTACTCGCAGACGCCCGAGTGCCCCAGGTCTCTGTGGGCGAGCCCGTGCGCTACGGCGCATCGACGTTCTACTTGAAGCTGTCCGGGCCGGAGCATCATGTGATCCTCGGCCGGCGAGTACCACTCCGCCTTGCCGCCAGGCGTCGGCTCGATGGACATCGTCATGCCGTCGCCGTCGCGGAAGTAGCTCAGGAGGTGACGGAACGGGTGATACATGTGCCGGACCCTAGAGAGTGGGTCCGACGGATCACTCCTCGGACGGGTCGGATGACCTCGCAAAGACGCCCAGAATGGCAACCACATCGAGGGCGCCGAAGATCGCCGCGAACCACTGGTGGTCGAGGTACAGCGCGTATCCCGTTACCGCCGTGAGGACAACGAGCGCAGCCAACGCGGAGCGGTGGGCGCTCTTCATGACCTTGAGCGGCATCGTATAGATGGCGGACTCCATGAAGCGCTGGTGCTCCATCTGCTTCTCGACCTGCCGGAGCCACATCGAGTGCGCGTCGGGATCCTGCCGCTTCAGTTCGGCAAGCGCTGCGCCATCTGGCGCCTCCATGGGCAAATGCAGGTGCGCTTGGATCTGCTGAAGCACGACCTGCGCGATCTGCGCAGTGGTCGGATCTACTTCGGAGGGGTCAGCGCCTTCGAGACGATGTTCACCGAGTGAGCCGGGGTCCGCATCGGAGGCGCCGGAAGTTCGCGCTGGAGTGCGCGGAAGGTCTTCCCGCCCGTCCGATCGCCGAATGCGCGCATCGCGATCACCCGGAACCGCATCTTCTGCTGGCGGCTCAGGTGGGGAAGAACCTGAGGGGTGCTCATGCTGCGAGGGTAGCGCGGGGTCGCCCGTGTTCCTAGGTGTTCCCGCTGCCTCATCAGTCACACTCTCTTCGCTCACTTCTCGCGGCCCTTCTTCTTCCGCTTCATCTCGGCGATGGCTTCCATCTGCTCGGCGCGCGCACGCCGAGCCTGCTCGGTCGCCTCGCGAGCCAACTTCTCGTCGCCCTCGTCCCCCGAGGCAACGGCGAGCAGCGGCGGTCGGTCCGGGCCCGAGCCCGGCGGCGTCTTGGCGGGGGCACCTCCTGCATCACCCTCACCACCTCCTTCATCCTCTTCTTCGCGGCGGGCAGCGACCCAGTCGGCAATCCGATGCTCGTCCTCGGCCAGTGCAGCCGTGAGGTCATCGAGGGTGACCCCGGTCGCCTTGATCACGCGAAGCTGGGATGCCATCGGCATCCGCGCCTGGCAGCGCTTCCATGCGCTGATGGTCTGGCTGGAGACGCCAAACATCCGTGCCATGTCGCCTTGGGTGATCTTGCGGTGGAGCCGATCCTTCGCCTGTTCGTCAGCCGCCCAAGCGCTTAGCAGGCGCCAAACGGCGCCTGACTCTCGCTCGGTAGGTCGCATGGCTTGATGCTCCCGACTGCCTGTCAAGGGGCGCAACCAGCGCGGACACGCGCCTCGGCTCCCGTTGCGAAAAAAGTGGACACCAGATCGTAACGAACTACACCGGCGTAACTGCAGGTCAGGCGAGAAAGTTTCCAGCGAGGGCTTGACGGGTGGACACTGCCGTTGGAAACTTTTCCCAACCACGCTGGACACAGACTCACAGAAGGAACTAACGTGAAGCTCCAAGCCGCTCCCCGAACCAACTCGGAGATCTACATGCTTCTGAAGGATCGAAAGCAGCTCGCGAAGCTGATGGTCATTCAGGGCGTCTCGGCTCGGCAGCTCGCAAGGGCCGCCGGCTGGAGGTCGCACTCGTACATGAATCGACTCCTGGCGGGCGACGTCCGCACGCTCTCCACCGACCCCGCTCTGCGCATCGCCCACTATCTCGGGGTGGGCGTCGACGACCTCTTCTTGGTCAAAGTTTCCAACGACGATGTATCAACTCCCCATCGGAAGGCGTCATGAGCAGGAACATCACGTTGCAAGAGGCTGCGGCGATCTTGGAGCAGTCGGTTCTGACGGTTCGGCGCCGTATTGCGGACGGAACGCTGCCCGCCTTCCGAATCAAGGGGTCGCGGGCCCTTCGAGTGAGCGAGGCCGACGTCCGGGCGATGTTGACGCCGGTCCCGACGGTTGACCGCACGGAGGCGTCATGACCGCCCCCATCTGGTCCCCCGTGGACGACTCGACGGCCGACCTGCTGTCCCTGGTGGCCGACACGAACCACCCGTCGGCTGACTTCGAGTGGCGCGCGTTCGTGGGTGTCCTCAGTGCGACTGCTCATCTGCATGGCGGTCGTCTGGATCAGAACGACTACCGGGAGCAGCTTCGTGGCGTGGTTGCGCCTCGTCGGATTGGTGCGTTCGTGAACAAGGCGAAGGCCGAGCGGCTGATCGCGGAGACGGATGAGTGGTCGGTGTCGCGTGATGTTGCCGGCCATAACGCGGGTCGTCCGATGCGGGTCTATCGCTGGCTAGGTGATGCGTCATGACGACCCCCAACTCCGATTCCCCGATCGACTGGGATGACTGGGACGCGAAGACGTTGGCGGCGTGGTGTGCGCGTTCGAGTGAGTCGTACAACGTCGGCGCGTGGCAGACGGCTCTGCTTCTTCGCCCTTCGTCGTTCCGGGATCGCGTGGCGTCGCATCTGGCGGCGATGGATCTGCCGGCTGGTTGTCCGGCGCTGGTGACGTGGCGGGTGTCGGGAGGCTCTGATGACTGACTCCGATTCCCCGATCGGCCCGGCCCATTGGCTGGTGCTCGGCTTGGTGGTGTTCGCGTGCGTGTTCTTCGCGGTGGCGTTTGTGGTGTTCGCGCTGATCCGGGGCGCGTCATGAGTGCCCACCAGTTCAAGACGCTCACTGCCGAACAGCGCGAGGTCTGGAAGGCGCACCGATGGTCATCCCCGACCTACGCGGCCATGTGCACTGAGGTCGTCGATGCCCTGCTGGCCCATGTTTGGCAGGGCAAGAAGCGCCGCCTTCGTGACCACATGCTCGGCGTCTGCGCGAAGGTCTCTCGCCACTGGGACAAGCCCTGGATAGACCAGGAGCTTGCTCGGGCGTGGGAGGCCGGGTTCATGGATGCGGCGGGTCAGGACCATCCGGCGTTCCCGAGGACGCGGCGGTTCGAGAACCCCTACTCCCCCTAGTTCTCCGTCGCCGCGGCGTGTGTTTGCCGTCGTGGTGTCGGTGCGGGGCGTTCGGGCGCCCCATCCAAAACGTAGGTGGCCCCGGTGGTGGTGCAACACGACCGGGGCCGAGAACGAATCTCGAGAAGGAGTATCGCATGACGGTTCACCAGGACTTCAAGGCTGAGTTGCGCGACGCGTATCAGGTGCGTCGAGAGCAGGGGCTCACCGTCTCCCGCGCCCTGCATGACGCCACAGATGAGGTTCGGTCCAAGCTCATCAAGCCGTTGGTGGTGCTGGACCCCGAGTCCGACGACGACATCGACCGCTTGGCCGACCTGATCTCCCAGTGCGGTCCGTACATGGGCGTCTTCCGTCGCGGAGCCCTGCAGGCCGCTCTCCGTGAGTTCGCCTCCCCGACGCCTCCGAAGCCCGACGAGCCCACGAACAGGTGGTCGGTGGTCGTTGACCGTGCTGGCGATCAGTGGGTCCGCGCCCTGGGGCCGGACTTCATCTACGGCTGGTCGCACGCAGGAGGCTTCCCGGACAACGTCGGAGGTTGGACCGCCTATCAGGAGATCGACGCCGTCAAGGTGCTGTCGTCGGGCGTTGAGCCGGGTGAGCCGTCGTGACCCCCGAGTCTGCTGCCCGCGCAGCCCATGAGGCGCGCGTGCGATTCGAGGACGCCAAGCATCGTGCCGATGGTCGTGCTGCCCACATCGCCGACCTCGTTGCTGCTGGTCGACCAGTTGAGCAGCACTGGATCGATGGCTACGTGTCGGCTCGCGAAGCCCGCGAGGAGGCGCATCTCGCGCACATCGTGGCTGCGCAGGAGTTGGCGCTCGTGAGTGGCCTGTCGTTCATCGCGAAGGCGGTGTCGCCGTGATCGTCATCTGCATTCTGTTGGCCGTCGCGGTGGCGGTATTGGTGTGGGAGAACGCGACGTTGGTGGACGCGCTGCGTGAGGCGCAGGCCGAGGCCGTGGCGGGCCGCCGCCGGAAGCGCGGCGTCTCGGACCTCGCTGAGCGGAGGGCCCGATGACCGCCGCTGGCGCACTCGCGATCACTGGCGCCGCCCTGTTGGTTGCGGCGCTTGTCCTGGCGTTCGCAGCGTCAGAGGCCGACTGGCCCTTGCGCACTCGCCTCGCTGCCGCCGGGTGGTGCGTCTTCGCAGTCGGCATCATCTGCCTGGGTGCGGCGCCATGGCTGGAGGTGGCCCGATGACCGCCGATCTCGACCTGATCCGCCGGGCCGCGAACCGAGCGCGCGAGGTTGCAGAGGATGCGATCCTCGCCAGCGGAGACGAGCCCTGGGCCGCCGACGGCATCTCGTGGAACGACAACCGCGGCACCGTCTACATGGTCGGCGCTGGGCCCGTGAACGTCTGTGACGCGATCACCGAAGAGCAGGCCGAGCACATCGCGCACTGGGATCCGGCGACCGCGCTGGTCGTGGCCGCGTTCCTCGAACACGACTTGGCTCGCGTCTCCCATTCCCTCATCCCCGACATGCCGCCCCACCCCTGTGCCGTCGATATCGCGCGCGCCTTCCTCAAGGAGGACGCCGATGGCTGACAAGCACGGCTGCGGGTTCGAGGTCATCGCCCGCGACGCCAACTACCGCGCAACCAAGTGGCTCGGCACCTGCACCTGCGGAACCAAGTTCTCCGAGACCACCTACGAGGCCACTGAGGACGCGTGGCGCCAGCACTGCTACGAGGTCAACGGGATCGCCCCGAAGGCCATGGGCAATCAGGAAGGGCGGTGGCTCCCAAGTGTGCCGAGCCTGTAACCACCCCGCCTACGACGGTGAGCCAACCTGCCGCGACATCACAGCAGCCGACGTGCCGATCCTCGCGCCGACCAAGCAGCCCCACGACGTCAACACCTGCGACGTCCGCGACTGCTGGAACTGCCGCCACTGGCACGGCATCGAGCGAGTCATCGATGAGACCGAACGAGAGCAGCAGTACGACGCCGACGAGGCAGAGAGGTGGGCGTCATGAGCGAGCTTCGGATCATCGACGTCGAGCAGCGCTCGGAGGCTTGGTACGCCGCACGCTGCGGGATCGTCACCGCGTCCGTGATGAAGGATCTGGTGACGATCGGGGCACCCGATGCAACGGCGGTCGCCTGCCCGACCTGCGACGTCGCAGCCGGGGCCCCGTGTCTCGCCGTGGGTCGCAAGACGCCGACGCCGATCAAGGCGTTCCACGACGACCGGGCAGCCAAGGCTCGGACCCTGCCGCCGGTCTACGCACCTGCCGACAACGACACGTCCAAGGCGCTGATCCTCGCGCTTGCTGCCGAGCGGATCGCCAACCACGTCGAGGACACCCCCACCAACCGCGACATGTGGCGTGGCATCGAGTCCGAGCCCTACGCCCGCGACCTGTATGCCGAGCACTGCACCGACCGGCCCGTCACCGAAGCCGGGTTCATGATCCGCCAGTTCATCGGCAACGAGTGGGTGTTCGACATCGGCTACTCCCCCGACGGCCTCGTTGGCGACGACGGACTCATCGAGATCAAGGCGCCCCGACAGAAGGGCCACCTCTCGACCATCGTCACCGGCGAGATCCCGGCCCAACACATGGCTCAGTTGCAGACCGCGCTCCTGGTGTCCGGCCGCAAGTGGATCGACTTCGTGTCCTACTGCGGCGGGATGCACCTGTGGCCCAAGCGTGTCACCCCGGACCCCGCCTGGCAGGCCGCGATCCTCGCCGCCGCCGAGAAGGCCGAGGCAGACATCGCGGGCCACGCCGCCACCCACCAGCGCGCCACCAAGGGACTCCCCCTGGCAGAGCGCATCGACTTCAACATGGAGATCTTCTGAGATGCCGAGCATGGAGTACTGCCGTCACGAGAACACGGCACGCGAGATGAGTCAGGTCTGGGACCTCTGGGAGGACTACGAGACCGGCGGCAACGACTATGAGGATCGGGGTCGCCGCCAGATCATCCGGCTCGTTCGCGAGATGCATGACCAGTTCGAGTTCGACGGCACCTACGACGAGGTGGACTGATGGACATCTCCGAGACCCTCGCTCCCAAGTCGGACCAGCTCGACGCGGTTGAACTGGCGGCGGGACCGCGCACCTTCACCGTGAAGCGGGTCGCCGTCAACGCGGCAGCCGAGCAGCCAGTGAGCATCTTCTTCGAAGAGTTCGACCGTCCATGGAGGCCGGGACGGAACCAGCGCCGCGTCCTCGCCTTCTGCTGGGGCAAGAGCCAGAACGACGCCTATGTGGGCCGCCGGGTCACGCTCTTCTACGACCCCGATGTCATGTATGGCGGCAGAAAGGTCGGCGGCGCACGAATCAGCCACTTGAGCCACATCGACGGGCCGATGCAGGCACCCGTGCTGGAGTCGCAAGGACGCCCAGGCGTCTACCCAGTCGACCCGCTGCCCGATGCGCCCACTCCCCCGTCCGAGGCCGCGATCGCCTGCGCCGCCGACAAGGACCAGTTGCGCGAGTGGCATCGACAGTTCCCGACCCTGCGCGAGTCGATCCTCGCCCGGGTTGCCGAGATCGACGCACAGCCAACCGAGGACGGTGCGTCCGAGTGAGCGACGTGGAGTGCCTTTCTTGCGGGCGCATCTTGGGCGAGGGCGAGTCGGCGTGGGCTTCGGACTGGAAGGTGATTGACGTTTCTGAAGCGAAGGCGATCACGCGCATCGTGACGCGCTACACGTGTGATGACTGCGAGGGAGATGAATGATGTCCGAGCAGACGCGGATTGACTTCGCGAACTCGATGCTCGCCGACTGGAACCAGGCCATGGACCAGTTCTTCCGGGCTGTCGATTGTGCCCGCGACCGAGCCGGGATGAACGAGGCGGACACGAAGGCCGCCCTGATTGTTGGCTACGGCTACGAGGTCGCTGACGCCTGGGACGAGTGGGTGAGCGAGTGATGGGTCCCAAGAACGACGCCGCACACGAATCCGCCCACCACCTCAACAACTGGATCGCAGCAAACGGGCCAGCGTGGGCCAACAAGATCCGCGCACTCTACGGCGACTCGGCCGACGACGTGCTCGAGATGATCCTCGGAGACGCAGCATGAAGCCGCGATTGGGCTCCCTGTTCAGCGGTTACGGCGGGCTGGATCTCGCGGTCGCAGAGGTGCTCGACGCCGAGACGGTGTTCGTGGCCGACGTCTGCAAGGTCGCCAAGGACGGTTCGATCGGTCACCACGAGCCCCACCGATCCCCTTGTTCGATCCTCGCCCACCGCTTCCCCGACGCCCCGAACCTCGGCGACGTCTCCCTCATCGACTGGACGCCCTGGCGCGGCCTCATCGACATCCTGTGCGCCGGCTTCCCCTGCCAGGACGTCTCCGTCGCCGGCGGACGAGCCGGCCTCCGCGACGGCACCCGCACCGGCCTCTGGTCGCAGGTCGTCCGCGCCATCACCGAACTCTCACCCCGATTGGTGGTCCTCGAGAATGTCCCCGGAATCTTCACTGCGTCAGCCGCTGGCGACGTGGAACCCTGCCCGGTCTGTCTGGGAGACGGATCAGGAGAGCATCTGCGGGCACTTGATGCCGTTCTCGCAGACCTTGCCTCGATCGGGTTCGATGCGGACTGGACGGTTGTTCCCGCGTCCGGCGTGGGAGCCGCCCATCGCCGCGAGCGGTGGTTCTGCGCTGCCTACCCCGCGGGCCAGCCGTGGATCTTTGAGCACGGAGACGGTCTCACTGTTGCCTACGCCGGGCAAGGCGGACGGGGACGGCGGTCACCTGAGCTCGGAGGGCCACCAGACGACGCTGCCGGGAGTGGCGAGGGACATGGCGCTGTTGCCTAGCCCTCGAACCTCCGACACGAACGGTGCTGGGCATCACGGTGACGGCGGGATGGATCTGCGCACCGCTGTCACCGATCGGCTCTTGCCGACGCCGCGTGCAACCGATGGCTCCAAGGGCGGTCCAAACCAGCGTGGCTCCGCTGGCGACCTGATGCTGCCGAGCGCGATCAACCTGCTGCCCACGCCGACCGCTGGCGACAGCAAGCAGTCCGGCTCTGCGGGCTACGACAGCGGTCACGATGGAACCACCCTCACTGACGCCGCCGTCCGGCAGCCTGATCGTTGGGGCGAGTACGGGCCCGCGATCCGACGCTGGGAGGCGATCACCCGACCAGCACCCGAGCCAACCAAGCTCAACGCCGAGGGCAATCCGAAGCTCTCCGACGAGTTCGACGAGTGGCTCATGGGCCTGCTCGCTGGCTGGATCACCGACGTCCCTGGGATCACCTGGAACGAGGTGCTCAAGGCGTGCGGCAACGGCGTCCTGCCACAGCAGGCCGTCGCGGGTCTGAGGTTCCTGCGCGAGATGGCGCGGTGGGGCCAGGTGGCCGCATGACGACTCTGACGTTCTCGATTCCCAACGACCTGTGGCTGTCGGCAAACGACCGCCGCCACTGGGCTGACAACGCCAAGCGGACACGCGAGCTGCGGATGCTCGGAAGAGCTGGTGTCGTCCGCGCCTTCCCTCGCGGTCTCGGCACCACCCATGTTGCCGCGTTCATCGGCTACCCGCGCAACAGCAAGGCCGACCCGTCCAACGCGTTCCCGACGGTGAAGGCACTGATCGACGGACTGGTCGACGCAGGCGTCTGGCCGGACGACGACTCCACCCACGTCATCGGCCCCACCTACCTCCGCGGCAACAAGTGCGACCCCAACACGCACACCGTCCGCCTCGTTCTCACACCCCAGGAGATCCCGTGGTGACCACTCGACCACCCCGCGTCTGGTCCGACTGCACCGGCTGCGGGAAGCCCACCCAGTCGGTCGTGTCGATCTGCCGGGCATGCAAGGAGTCCGACCCGATCCGACCGACCCGTGCGTGCGTGAACTGTGGCGTCAAGCACCGTTCGACCACGTTCGACACCTGCCCCGGATGCCGTCACCCCAGGGACGGCCTGACGGGCGGCAGGTGGGTCACCATCGCCGGCGTTCAGCGCTGGCAGCCCTGGACCGACGACGAACGCGCCGAACGGATCGCGCGCCTTCCCGAAGCTCTCGCGGAGTGGCGCCGTCAACGTGTGCGAGCGCTGCTCCGCGAGCAGTACGGCGAATCCGGCTGGTGGCACCGTCACGGCGCCCTGTTCGACGACGCACCCGGCGAACAAACCAAGGAGCGCGTGCAGGCGATGGCCGACGACTTCCACCAGTTCGAGAACCGACCAGGCGAGGAGGTGGCGTGAGTGCCGTGGTTCCGCGTGGACGACAACCTCGCGTTCCATCACAAGACCCTGGCCGCCGGGAACGCCGCGATGGGCCTGTGGGTGCGCGCTGGCGCGTGGTCGCAGCAGATGCTCACGGGCGGCTTCGTGCCCGATGCAGTTGCGCAGCAGCTCGGCGGGAAGGCATTGGCGAAGCGGCTTGTGGACGCGGCGCTGTGGGAGCGGCTGCCGACTGGGTACGCGTTCCACGAGTGGTCCCAGCGTCAGCCGGACGCCGGAAAGGTCAAGGAGGCTCGGGCGGCAGAGAGTGCCGCAGGGTCTCTTGGAGCGCACCGCCGCTGGCACATCGGGCGTCGCATCACGGACCCAGACTGCCCCTTCTGCAAGGAGGGAAAGTGATGGGGTTCCGATGGGGTGACCCTATTAGGGGGCGAATGCTCCCGGCCCGGCCCGACCCATATCTATCTAACGCATCGCATTTTCGTAGCGGTAGTAGAGCGATGGGCGGGTGACGATGCGATGCCACTGAACGACCAGGACATCCGAGCCCTCACCTACCTCGCCGGGCGCTGCCGCCCCACCGGCGCACCCCGTTGGGACGACGCCGGGATCGCAGCTGCGATCGCGAAGGTCCGGCACCTGCACCTCGCCGACGTTGCGCTGTCGGTGATCCGGGCAGCGGATGACGCGAAAGCTCAGACCCCGGGCGTCATCGCGAACACGTCGGCGCCGAACTGGCAGGAGCGCGGCACGCGTCCCGTCGCCCATGAGCCCTTCGATCCGACGACGGCGTGCGACGTGTGTTCGCTGCCTGCCCACCGCCACACGAACAACAGCGGACACGAGTTCGTCTCGGTTGCCGACGCGACCAGGACCCGCACCGTCCGCCCGAAGACCCGACTCCCCCGAACCAAGGAGACCCAGCCATGAGCAACCACCCGACGCAGGCCGATGACCAGAACGGCCTGCGGTCCGAGATCAAGCACGCCCTGAACCGCGCGTCGGCCGAGAACGGCTCCGACACCCCCGATCACGTCCTCGCCGACTACCTTCTCGCCTGCCTCGCCGCCTTCGATGCGGCCACGCTGGCCCGCAGCACTTGGTACGGCCATCACCAGCAGATCGGCTTCACTTCCGCTGAGGAAGAGCCGGAGGGCGTTCGATGATGAACTCGGAGGCCCGGAAGCGCGCCGCTGGAATTGCTGCCAGCAACCCGACGGACCACTCTCGGGCCAGGCGTTGGAAGGGCCGACCACGCGACTTTCAGCGTGAGGCACTGCGCCTCTTCGCGCTCGAGCGCGAGAGGACGCTCCTGCCGTGGTCCTACGTGACCCTCGCCTGCGGCATCGAGATGTGCTTGCGAGTCGAGTGCATGACCGTCCACGCGCCCAAGCGAATCGACTACCCAGAATTCGTCTGCATCTACTGCGGACTGCCGGGCGACGGCAAGGATCACCTGCTCCCCAAGCCGAACACGGGCGAGGCGCTGCGCAAGTACGTCCTCGTGGTTCCGTCGTGCGGCGAGTGCAACGGATTCATCAACGACTTCCCCGACCCCCATGTCGGCCGCCGTCGAATCCTCGCCCAGCAGAAGATCGCCAAGAAGAACCGGCATCTGCTGGAGCGCAAGGAGAAGTCCGAGGCCGAACTCAACGAACTCGGTCACGAGCTGCGTTCGGTCGCGATCAAGAACAACAACAAGGCCCGTGGCGTTCGCCTGCGTCTTGCGTGGCCCGATGACCACGCCTACGACCTGCGCGCCTTTCAGCACTCAGGAATCGAGAACCCTGCCGGACTTGGCCTGTGTGATGAGGTCGCGCTCGCCTACTCGGACCGGCCTTACTGGGAGGAAGTCGCATGAGCGAGTCCACCGGAACCCTGGAAGGCGCTCCTGGGGCCGATTCTGAGGCCCAGGCGGCACGAACGGACCTCGCCGACCTCCTCGCCTCCTGGTGCTCCAAGTCTGGGCACAACATGGGGCACCTCCTGTGCGGCGAACTGGTTCACCGGCAGCACTACGAGGAGGCCGACCTGATCCTCGCGTCCTCCTGGCTCGCCGACCACGACCGGCAGATCGCCGAGCGCGCGCTGGCTGAGGCATGGGACGAGGGCTACGACGCACGCGGGGTTGACATCACCAAGGAGGGGCTAACCCACCAGAGCCTCACGCCCAACCCCTACCGCGCCGCACGACAGGAGCAGGACCGATGAGCGCCGACTTCTGGCTCGGCGTGAGCGCCGTACCCATCGGCGCGGCTGCCCTCTCGCTGGCTTGGTGGATCGTCGGCAAGGCGATCGGCCTCCTGAGGTTCCCGATCCTCCGGCTGCCGAGACTGCACAACCCGGCCGCGGTGATCCAGTACCTGGAGAAGTCCCAGGATTCCAGGGCGTTCCAGTTCTCCGTGCCCGGCCTCGTGGTGCTGGTGATCGCCGAGCGGAAGGCCGACCGATGAGCGCCCTCAACCCTTGCCGACGCTGCGGGCATGACGTGGGCCCTGGCTGCCCGCCACGGCCCAACTCGTGCGGCCACTGCCCTCCCGTCCAGTGCTCCGAGTGCCGTGAGCCCGACGACCGAGTCTGCTCGTGCTGGATCTCGCTCGACGGCCTCGGGCTGGCGGACATCAAGGGACTCTTCGCCTCGGCCGAGCTGAGCATCGACACTCCGGAGGCCGACCGATGACCGCCTCGACCGACCTGGACGACACGCTCGCCAACATCCGCGCGAGAGCCGAAGCAGCGACCCCGGGACCGTGGGCGTGGGAGGCAGTGGGCGAGAAGGACAACGGCTGGTGCCTGGGGGTGGTCTGGGATGACAACGACCAGCCGCTCACGGGCCGCATCCAGGAAGGCTCCGGCACGATCATCGACGCCGTCTGCGAGAACGTCGGCGCGAGCCACTTCGCCGACGCCGAGTTCATCGCGCACGCCCCGGCCGACATCGAGCTGCTGCTCACCCTGCACGACCGGGTGACAGCCGACCGCGACCGGCTACGTGATCGAGAGCGCTGGTTCGCGATCAACATCCCCGTCGCGGACGGAGGGCAGTACCGCAACGACTGGCCGGGCGCGATCGAGAACCTCGTCCACCAGCGCGACGAGATCCAGGCCAACCGGGATGCCCTCGCGCACAAGGTCGCCGAACAGCGGGCCGTCATCGCGCGGGTCCGGGAGTTCGCCGACCACCTCGAGTCGCTCGGCACCACCAGCGTCTACGAGTCAGCCGCCGAGATCGGCCAGATGATCCGTGCCGCACTCGACGGCGCCGACACCACCACGACCGACGGCGACGCCGTCCACGAAGGAGACACCCATGCCTGAGACTCCGATCGACCGCACCGAGCCGGCGTACCAGTACGGGCGCATGCTCGGCACCTTCCAGCGGGGCCTCCTCGAGTTCGCTCGGCTCGTACAGGCGGGCTTTGACGAGGGGCGCTACGGCCGCCGCGTGATCGAGCTCAGCGCCCAGGAGCGCGAGCACATCGCCGAGGAAGCCCACCGGCGCCGCCTCGCGGCCGAGCGCCGCCAGGGGCTCCAGTACGTGGACCGCTACGCCGCCAAGGTGCGGGCCGACCTGGGGCTGCCGCGATGACCGGCCTGCACGCCGCGCTCGCCGCGCTCGCCGACGAGTGGGAGACCAAGTACGGCATCCGGTCTGAGGCGCACCGTGTCTTCGGACCCCAGAAGGTCAGCATCGAGTACGCCGTCCGCACCTTGCGCACCCTCGCTGCCCAGCACCTGCCCGTGGCGACCGACAGCACTGAGCACGATCCCGCCCTCGTCGAGAAGGTCGCGCGCATCATTCACCGTTTCGACTGCGAGTGGCACGAGGAATGCTCCGGTCCCAACTTCAGCGACCAGCGGCTCGCCCGCTTCGTGCTGGACGCCGTGGCGACCGGCAGCACGACGGCGGAGATCGAGGACGGCTTCGGCGGATGCTGGCCCACGTGCGGGCCGGGTTGCGACCTGCAGGTCGTGCGCCCCGGCAAGGTCCAGTGCAACCACACGAGCAGCACGTGCCCGGACGCGCTCGCTCCCGAGCCGTCCGACCGGGCCGGGCTGAGCGAGGCGTTGGTGATCAGTCATCCGGGCCAGTGCTGCGAGGGCTACTGCATCGAGGGCCTGGGGTTGCACGCCGCCGCGCGCGACGTGGCCGAAACCCTGGCACGCGCGGTTGCCGACCGGCTCGCGGTGGCCGAGCAGACGCCGGACCTCACGAACGAGTACGGCGACCTGGCCGTGCGGTGCGCTCGCGAGCGCGACGAGCAGCGTGCCCGCGCCGAGGCCGCCGAGCAGGAGGCCGCCACGCTGCGCTCCCAGGTCGCGGCGGCGTGGGCACTCGTCGAGGAGTGGCAGCCGAAGGGCCAGCCGGGCGTCATCGGCTGGTTCCCGGACCCGCACGCCCACGCCCTCCGCGCTGCTCTCGGCAACTCGGCGCAGGTCGTCCAGCAGATCAAGGCGACCGCGCTGGAAAAGGCGGCCGACGCGATCCAAGCCCTGCACCCAGGCGAGGTCAAGAACTCAGTGACCTTCCTCCGTGAGCTCGCTCGCCGCGTGCGGGACGGCGGCGACCATGGCTGACATCCCGGACAACACGCCCACACGAGCACGCCTCAACCCGCGGCACCGATGGCCCGAGGTCGTCGCCTACCGCCTCGGCACGGGGATGGTCTCGATGCTCACCGCAGCCGCCTGGATCATCGGCGAGGGAGACAAGCCGTGACCGAGACGCCCCTCGAAGAGCCCGCGCCCTACCGCCGCGCCACCCGCTGGGACATTCCTATCGACGACAACAACCACCCCATGGGTGCCGGCCCAGTCCTCCTCATAGCCAACAACCTCGGCCTCGTCCTTGAGGTCTGGACCGAGGAGAACACCCCCCAACCCGAACCCACCCGAACCGTCCGCACCGTCGCCAGCACCGACTTGATCCCCAACGGCTACGAGCACCTCGCCAGCGTCACCAACGGCCCCGGCCTCGTCTGGCACCTCTACGGAACCACGGAGGCAAAATGACCGACCTCGGATTCAACGAACTCGTCGGAACCCCCATCACCAAGGTCGCCCGCGACCTCACAGAGATCACCAAGCTCCACGAACAGACCCTCGCCCAAGCCATCCAGAAGGCCGGCGCCACCATCGACGGAACCAGCCTCCCCGGCGGCGACGCCATGGTCGCCCTCGCCCACGTCGCCGACCCCGAAACCAACGAGCGTCGCGTCGGACTCGCCGAAGAACACCACATCGCCACCTGCCTGCGCACCGACCACACCCGCTGCTGGACCGGCTCCGAGGATGAGGACGCCGACCATGAACCCGTCCTGCAAACCCTGCTGTTCTGGTCCGAGCAGTGGCGCAACGAGAAGGGCTACCCGCTCGAAGGGCGGCGACCAACCGTGGCGAGCGAAGCCAACCTCATCCGGTCACTCCTCGACTGGGCATGGGACAACGAGATGGCGTGGGACGACTTCGCGCGGGACATCCGACAGGCACGCGTCCGGAGCGAAGACCTGCTGTACGCCGGAGCCAGGCAGGAACGGACCCGGATCACCTGCAACCACTGCGACGCCGGACCGAGGCTGCTGCGCCTCTACGGACCCGAGACCGACGGAGGCGGCGACCGGTGGAAGTGCCCGGCATGCAAGGTCCGGCTCGACGCCGACGGAGTGCGCGACGCCCACGCTGCGATGCTGCGGTCCGAAGGCGCTGAGAAGTGGATTCCCCAGGCCGACGCCATCGGTACGCTCAAGGCCCAAGGTCGAGCCGAACGCACCATCCGCAAGTGGCTCGCCGACGGGGAAGGCGAGTCGTACTGCGACCCCGTCACCCACGACGTCTACTGCTGGTGGCCCAGCCTGTGGAGGAAGCACCTGATGACCAAGACGCGGGAGAAGAAGACGGCATGACCATCACCGAGTTCCTGCTGGCCCGGATCGCCGAGGATGAGTCCGGCGCGCGGAAAGCGGGGACCTACTCAGCCCAGTGGTCAGTCGGAGACGAGTTCAACGAGACGGTCCTGCTCGCGGCCGACGACCAGTTCGGGCACACGTTCGACTCGGCGTATGGGCAGATCGCGCCGCACATCGCCAAGTGGAATCCCGCCCGCGTGCTGGCCGAGTGCGAGGCCAAGCGGCTGGCGATCAACGCCGCGTGGAACGACCACGAGCGCATCGAAGGCGAGTGGGGAACCTGCAAGAGCATCGAGCAGATGGATGCGCTTGGCGACGTTCCCGAGGTCGTGACTGCTCTCGCCTCGGTGTACGCCGACCACCCGGACTACCGCGACGAGTGGCGCGCCTGATCGGTTGGCGTGATTCAGTCGGGAGACTGTGGCACAATTCCTTATGCCGGCTTCTCGCTGCGGAAGCGTCTCTAGAAGTCGGCAGCCACGACCTCGACTCGATTCTCGCGAGCCGGGGTCGCTGCATGTTCGGGGGTGCGACGTTGGCTTGGTCTAGCAGTGATCGACGCACGCGACTCCCCAACGACTGGCCCAAGAGAGTCCAGGCCACCAAGGAGCGGGCTGGCGGACGGTGCGAAGGCATCAGCCTCCGAGGCGAACCACGCTGGCATGTCGACACCTGCGACGGACGCGGCGCCGACTGCGACCACGACAAGCGTGGTGACGACCACGGCCTCGCCAACCTGCGATGGCTGAGCGGACCGTGTCACACAAAGAAGACCCAGCTCGAGAAGCCCAGCCGCATCAGACCGCGGCGCACACACCCGGGAGAAGTGCGATGAAGATCCGCTACATCGACGGCAAGCGCAAGGGCGCCGAGGCCGACGTGCTCGACGCGGCAGGCAAGCGCCTGATCGCGTCCGGGCTCGCTGAGGAGGTCCAGGCCGAGGCGAAGAAAGCCCCTGCCAAGAAGGCCGAGGCGAAGGCATCTGACGGCTGACGGGTGGGGGGTGGCCCCGACTCAAGCGCCTCGAGCAGGACCGAGGGCATAGGGCCTGACGGTCTGTACGAAATCGAAACCGGGGGCGGGAGGCGAGTTCAATGCCCGTTGCTGGTCGTAAGCCGAAGCCCCAGGGGCAGGCGGTCAACCGGAACAAGCCGGCTCACGAGTGGACCGAGGTCGCCAACGTCCCGTTCGAGTCCGCTCCCCCGTTGCCCGAAACGAAGCCGAACGGCGATCCGTGGTCATCGAGCACCCAGCGGTGGTGGACGGCGATCTCAACGATGCCACACTGCACACTCTGGGCCGACTCGGACTGGATGTTCGCTGAGCACACAGCGCGCCTGGTTGCCGCCTTCGATGCCGGTGACTTCAAGCAGGCCACCGAGATCCGTCAGCGCGAGAAAAAGCTCGGCGTCACCGCCGATGATCGGCGCGATCTCCGCATCCGCTACGTCGACCCGAAGCCCGAGACCGAGGCCGACAACGTGACCAGCCTCGATGACTACCGCGACCTCTGATCTGCTCCTGCCGGGCTACTGGATTGACGAGGCCACTGGCGCCTGGTGCACGCTTCCGTGGCCGACTGACCCGGATGAGCGGATGGCGCTGGTCTGCTCCAGCCTTGGCCCGGCGATCATCGACTGGTCCGAGGGTCGCACGGAACTCCCTGGCCTGATCCACTACATGACCGGCCAGCCGTGGCGCTGGACGGCGGGGCAGAAGCGGTTTCTGATCCTCTGGTACCACGTCAACGAGGACGGCCGTTTCACCTACCGCTCGGGCGCCAAGCGCGGCGCGAAGGGCACCGGCAAGGACCCGACGGCTGGCGGAATGTGCAATACCGAGCTTGTCGGGCCGGTCGAGCTGTACGACTGGGATGACAAGACAGGCCGCCCGATCGGTCGCCCTCGCGGCTTCCCGTTGGTGCAGGTGATGTCGAACTCCGAGGCGCAGTCGAAGGACGTGCTCCGGGTCGCGAACGCGATGTGGTCCCGCGAGGCCCGGGAGTTCTACGACCTCGACTGCGGCGAGACCAGAACCGTGCTGCGTTCCAACGGCGGGCGGTTTGAGATCCCGCCGTCGTCGGAAGCCTCAGGCGAGGGCGACCCGGCAACGTTCGTCGCACTCAATGAAACGCACCACATGACCGAGACCTCCGGTGGCCAGCGTGTCGCCGCGATGGCCCGCCGCAACGTCGGCAAGTCGCCGGCCGAGATCCAAGCCCGTCTGTGCGAGTTCACCAACGCGCACAAGCAGGGCGGGGGGTCGGTGGCCGAGTCCACGTTCGAGGAGTTCCAGAAGCAGCAGGCGCCCGGGTACCGCGGTAAGCGGGACCTGCTGTATGACTCGATCGAAGCGCCTCCGGCAACCGACATCCTCACCGCCGAGGGCCGTATGGCTGGCGCCCGCGCCGCCTACTCCGACGCCCCGTGGGCAGACCTCGAGCGCATCTGCGACGAGATGATGGACTCCCGAACCACCGTCGCGGACACGATCCGGTTCTACCTCAATGGCCTCGCCGCCGAAGAAGACGCCTGGGTCGAGCCGACCAAGTTCGATGACCTAGCCCGTGCTGACGTCGCGATCGCCGATGGCGACGAGATCGCGATGTTCCTCGACTGCTCCAAGTCCGAGGACGCGACCGGCCTTGTCGGCTGCCGACTCTCTGACGGACACGTCTTCCAGTTGGGCGTCTGGCAGCGCCCCCGTGGCGCTCGGGGCAAGGGCTGGCTCGTCCCCCGCGCTGTCGTCGATTCCACCGTCCGCGCCGCCTTCGACCGCTACTCCGTCTCCTGGTTCGGCGTCGACCCGTCTCCAGCTCGCGACGACGAGGACGAAGCGCTCTATTGGGGCCAGCTCATCGACGACTGGCACCGCGACTTCCGTGACGGCCTCGCGATCTGGGCCACCCCTGGCGCCAGCGGCCACGCCGTGAAGTTCGACATGCGACTCTCTCAGCGCGGCGGCGTCGAACGCAACAAGCAGTTCACCGAGGCTGCAATGCAGGCCGCCCAGGACATCGACGAGGACGCGGCCCTGACATGGGACGGCTCCTCGATGCTCCGGCTCCATGTCCACAACGCCCGCCGTCGACCGAACCAGTGGGGCGTCTCGCTTGGCAAGGTCACCCGCGACTCGAGCAAGCTCGTCGACCTCGCGGTGTGCATGGTCGGCGCCCGGATGGGTCGGCAGATCGCCCTCAACTCGACCAAGAAGCCCGCGAAGAAGCGTTCAGGGAAGGTGTGGTGATCTGACGTGCCGCTGTCCCAGAACGACGTGCGCGAGCTCGTCCGCGACTCCCTGTGGGAGCAGTGGGCCGACGAGAAGAAGAAGCTCGACAAGATCGACAAGTGGTACCGCTGGCAGCACGAAGATCCCCGCCTCCCCCGCGGTGCCACACAGGAGCTCAAGACGCTGATCGAGCTGTCAAAGACCCCGTGGCTGGGCCTGGTGGTCTCCACGATCGCGCAGACACTCTACGTTGACGGATACCGCTCGCCCGAGCAGGCGCAGAACTCCGGCGCATGGCGGACATGGAACGCCAACGATTTCGACCAGCGCCAGACCGCCGTTCACCGCGCCGCGCTCGCTTACGGCTACTCCTACGTGCTCGTCACGCCCGGCCAGGACGCCAATGGTGCTCGTTCGGTAATGCGGGGCGTCAGTCCGCGGAAGATGCTGGCGGTCTACGCCGAGCCAGAGTCCGACGACTGGCCGATGTTCGCCATGCAGGTCACCCCGCAGCGCGCCGGCTGGATGGTCCGTCTCTACGAGGAGGGGGTCGTCCACTTCCTCTCTGTCGACGGCGCCGGCACCCCGACCTACCTGGAGTGGCGCGAACATGGCTCTGACGTCTGCCCTGTCGTCCGCTACACCAACGATCTCGACCTCGACGGACGCGCCCCGGGCGAGGTCGAACCGCTGATCCCGCTCGCCGGCCGAGTCGACAAGACCGCCTACGACCGGATGCTGACTCAGCACTTCAACTCATGGAAGGTCCGCACCGTCGCAGGGCTCGCGGAGTTCGCCGACAACGATGAAGAGGCGAACCGCAAGAAGCTCAAGCTGCGCCAGGACGACGTGCTCGTCGCCGAGGACCACGACACCAAGTTCGGCACCCTCGACGAGACCCCGCTCGACGGGTTCATCTCCGCGTACTGGGCCGATGTCGACACCCTCGCGGGCATTGCCCAGGTGCCTGCCACAGCGCTGAACGGCGGCAAGGTCGCCAACCTCTCTGCAGACGCGATCGCCGAACTTCGAGCGGGCCTAACCCAGAAGGCGTTCGAGCGGCAGGTGTCGTTCGGCAAGTCCCACGCGCAGGCCCTTCGCCTCGCCGCCGCCCTTGAGGGTGATACTGCCGCGGCTTCCGACGTCATGGCCCGCGTCACCTGGCAAGACATGCAGGTCCGCTCGATGACCCAGGCTGCGGACGCCCTCGGGAAGTACGCCACTATGCTCGGCGTCCCGCCCGAGGCGCTGTGGTCCCGCATCCCGGGCGTAACGAAGTCCGATGTCGACGAGTGGCAGTCCATCGCCCAGCGCAGTGCCGCTCGCGAGCGTCTCACGGCCGTCGCCGAGGCTGCGGCGCAGGCGCGGAGAAACCCGCAGGTCGCCGACCTGATGCGGCGCCGTGGCAACGCTGACTGAAGCCGAGGCGCACCGCGCCGCGGTCGAGGACATCGCCACGCTCGCCGTTGCCGAACTTGTTAGGGAGTGGCCTGGGCTTCCGATCGACGACCCGATCGCGCTGGCCGGACCGCTCAGAGACCTGACCCGCGACCTTGTCGACGACTTCTCGGCCATGACCGCCACCATCGGCGCCGACTGGTACGAGGAATTGCGCAACGATGCCGAGATTCCTGGCTCGTTCACCGCCAGCCTCGCCCCGCCTGCGCCGGACGAGCAGATCGCCGCATCCACCGCATGGGCCGCCAGGGGCGCTTTCGTCGACTCCAACAAGGCCCTCGGTGACGCCACGGCTTTCCTTGACCGGATGATCGCCGACCGCGACCGAGTCACTATCGAGATCAACGTCGAGCGAGACCCCGCCGCGCCGCGGTACGCCCGATACGCCTCCGCGAACGCGTGCGCGTTCTGCGCGATTAACGCCCTGCGCGGCCCCGTGTACCGCTCCGAGAACTCCGCTGCCGGCAAGTACCACCAGCACTGCCGCTGCGTCGCCGTTCCCGTCTGGAATCGCGATGCCTACGCGGAGGCACCCTACGTCGCCGCCTGGCGCGACGCCTACTACGACGCGACCGCCACTCTTGGCGGCGCCAACGACTCGAAGGCCGTGCTGGCGCTCATGCGCAAGACGGCCGGCCTTCGCTGAACCCCCGCCACCCCGCATGGGGGGCGACTTATCCCGCATGGGAGACCCGCATGTCGAACGACCCCAACCCCACGCCCGACCCCACGCCGGACCCGGACCCTGCACAGGACCCGGCCCCGGCAGCCGAGGACCCGACCGACTGGAAGGCCGAGGCGCGTAAGTGGGAGGGCCTGGCGAAGAAGCACAAGTCCGCCGCCGAACGGCTCCAGGAGCTCGAGGACAAGGACAAGACCGAGGCCCAACGCCTTACCGAGGACCGGGACTCGCACAAGACCCGCGCCGACCAGGCCGAGGGCGAGCTGATGCGGCTCCGCGTCGGACTCGCCAAGGGACTGACCGAGGCGCAGGCACGCCGACTCGTGGGCTCTACCAAGGAGGAGCTCGAAGCCGACGCCGACGACCTGCTCGCCACCTTCGGCGGCAAGTCCGACGACAAGCCCGCACCTAGTCGCCGACCCACCGAGCACCTTCGCGGTGGCGGTGACCCCGAGGAAGACCCCGAGGTCGACCTCCGCAAGATCGCCGACCAGATCCCGCGTCGGTAACCACTCCGCACGGCCCCGCCACGGGCCGCCCGCGGTCCATCCCTCGACCTAGGAGGTCATCGTGGCGAACACCTTCATCAAGGCCACCCAGGTGGTCCAGATGGCGCGCCTGCTGCTCCAGCGGGAGATCGTGCTGCCCCGACTCGTGTGGTCGGACTTCACCAAGCAGCAGTTCCAGTACGCCGCCAACGACACCGTCTCGATGGTCGTCCCGGCTCAGTTCGACGCCCGCACCCGCGTGCTGCGCTCGACGACCGCGCTGACCGCCGACGACCTGACCGAGACCAAGGTTGACGTCACCCTCGACACCCACGTCTACAAGCTGCTCAACATCACCGACGAGCAGCTCACCCTCGACATCCGCGACTTCGGCGTTCAGGTGCTGCAGCCGCAGATGCGGTCCGTCGCGGAGGGTCTCGAGGACGTCATCGCCACCGAACTGGCCGCAGCCACGCCGGCCGCGACCGTCGACTTCGCCGAGGGCACCAATGACCCGTACAAGGTCGTCCTCGCCGCCCGCAAGAAGCTGAACGACCTCAACGTGCCCCGGGCCAACCGGGTGCTCGTCGTCGGCTCCTCGGTCGAGCTCGCACTCCTCGAGGACGACCGCATCAGCAAGGCGCAGAACTCTGGCGACGCGATCGCCAGCGACGCGCTGCGCGAGGCGTCGCTCCCGCGGATCGGCGGCTTCACCATCGTCGGCTCCAACGCGCTGGGCGAGGACGAGGCCTACGCCTTCCACCAGACCGCGATCGCCTTCGGCGCCTTCGCCCCGGCGATCCCGACTGGCGCCGCGGACGGCTCGCAGGTCTCCGAGGAGGGCATCGGCCTGCGATACCTGCGCGACTACAACCCGACCAACAGCACCGGCCCGGTCGACCGCTCCCTGGTCGACGCCTTCGCCGGGGCCACGTCGGTCGAGCAGGGCGGCTCCAACAAGCGCCTCGTCGCGATCAACTTCACGCCCGCGGTCTGATCGGAGCAGTCCAATGGCACAGCCGCCGTTCGCAGAGGTGAGTGACCTCGCCGCATGGGTCGGCCAGGAGATCCCTGCCGAAGACCCGCGGGCGACGGCTGTGCTGTTGGCTGCCTCGCAGGTCGTGATCGCCGAAGTCGGCCCCAAGGTAGCCGAGGACTGGGCGGAAGTGCCCGGTGACGTCTCGGCGATCACCGTGCAGGTCGCAGCTCGCGTCTGGTTCAACCCTCAGGGGCTCATTGCCGACTCCATCGACGACTACTCCCGTCGCTGGGACCAGGGCGGGGAGTCGGGGATCTACCTGACCTCGGGCGAGCGCGACCTCCTGTCGAAGTACCGCACGAAGGCCAAGGGCCTGTGGGCCCTCGGCACCACTCGGGGCGACGACTGCGCCGACCAGTACCTCGACGTGGTCAACGCCGACACTCCCGGGACGCTCGAGGAGCCGATCCCCTTCCTGCCGCCGGGGGCGTGATGGACGACGTCCTTACTGCCGGGCGCGCACTCGCCGAGGCGCTGATGACCGACACCTGGGCCATCGGTGCCGACCTCGGCTGGTCAATGGTCGACGGCGTTGAATTCCGGCAGGTGGCGCCACTCTTCACGACCAAAGCCCGCCTCCGCGAACGTGGCAACGTCGTCCAGGAGGCTCAGGTTGGTGACCGCACCGCGGTCGAGACCAGGCGCGAGCTGCACATCCCCTGGAACTCCCCAAGTGCCCCGGTCAACGCGGTCGCCCAGTGCACCGCCGTTGGCCGGCTGTCCGACCCGACTCTGCTCGGCACGATCGTCCGGCTCTCTGGCCCGGCGCCCGGCTCTCAACAGACCGCGCGCCGCCTACAGGTTGTGGAGGTGCTGACATGAGCTTCATCTCCGGCGACGCCTCCGAGATCTACAAGCTCGGCGCCGACCTCGCACAGGTTGGCGCGAAGTCGATCCCGGCCGTCCGGCAGGTCATGTCGGATGCGGGCGACGCGTTCGCCAACGAGTGGCGGTCGAACGCCACAGCAACTTCCGGCGAGCACGGCAAGCACTACCCCGCGAGCATCACCGCCGAGCTGGCGTTCTCGGTGACGAGTGTGGCCGTTGACGTCGGCCCCGAGTCCGCTCGCAAGCAGGGCAGCATGGGCCGCGGCTTCGAGTTCGGGTCCGTCAACCAGCCGCCCCACCTCGACGGCCTCCGTGCGCTCGACGGGATCCAGGCACGCGTCGATCGGATGCTCGACTCCGCGATCGGCCACCTGTTCCCGTGAGCGACATCGCCGCCCTGGTCACGTTCCTGACGGGTGGGCCACTCGCCCGCGTCTACCCAGCCAACGCCGTGCCCGAGAATCCCGACTACCCCTACGTCGTGCTGTCGCTGGCACATGCCGCCCCGGGCCCCGCTACGAGCGACGGACACAAGTCGACGCCGAAGCGGATCGTTGCCCGAGCGTTCGCGCGCACATCCGACGGACTCGAGGAAGTCTGCGCAGCCCTCGACAGCCGGCTCAACGGCCGCGCCCTGCCTCTCCCCGGCTCCCCTGTTGCCGAGTTCGAGATGTCAACCGACGTCGACCGGGACGCAGCAACCGCAGGCGTCCTCGGCTCCCTGATGACCTACAAGTTCTAGGAGGCCCCGCCATGGGTCACATCCACGTCCGCGACAAGCAGACCGGACACGAGTACGCCGTCCCCGAGCACCTCTTCAACGACGAGGCGCACGAGAAGACCGGGAAGCCGGTCCGCGACGCCCACGGAGACCTCGTGCAGCCCAAGTTCCGCACCGCACTCGGCACCCCCACCAAGCAGGCCGCCAAGAAGGCGTCCGAGAGCGGCCAGAAGGCCGAAACCGAGAAGGAGTAAGCACATGGTCGCCCCGTCCAAGCCTCAGAAGGTCCAGGCGAACGGCAAGGACTCGTGGTTCTGGGTCCCCGCCATCGCGAACATCCAGACCCCCAAGATCACCGAGATCAACGCCGTGTCCGGCGTGAACATCTCCTGCTACCTGCTCGCCGAGCAGGAGGGCGTCACGTCCACCACGGAGAAGGTCCGCCTCGCTCGCCTTCTCTGCGAGACCTCCACCACCGAGGGCCTCGGCGAGCAGACGTGGAGCCTGGCCGACATCACGGGCGTGTTCGACCCCCAGGCCGCCGCCGGCTCGCTCGGCAAGAAGGCGTGGGAGCTGTTCCAGGACCCGGTCAACCCGGGCTACCTGGCCCGCCGTCAGGGCGTTGTGGCCTACCAGGACACCCCGGAGGCCGCCGTGGGCCAGTTCTTCGACATCTTCAAGGTCGAGGCGTCCCAGGCGACCCCGGGCAAGACGGCCAACGACGCGTCTGGCATCTACAGCTTCACCGCTGGGGTGGCGCTGCTCGACCAGGCGTTCAACGTCGCGGCTGTCGCGGGTCCCTGATCTGAACGACCCCCGCCCGTCCTGCCGAGTGGCGGGCGGGGGTCCCACTCGGCAACTCGGCAAGGAGTTCTCATGGCAACAATCAAGGTTGCGCCTAGCGGCGCGATCGAGGCGGTCTACATTGACGGCCTCGACATCACGAGCCACATCCTCGCGAGCCCAGCGCCTGTGATCACGGCTACGGGAGACGACCCGGGTGGCATCTGGGCTCTCGACCTTCGGATTGCCCTGGAGCGCCCTCGCAAGGCTGCGAAGCCGAAGGTCGAGCGCGTGGGCACCATGGATGTTCGCGCAATCTGCGAGGAGTCGGACGATGAGTGACGTCAAGGTCATCGACCTCCTGTCCGAGTCCTACGCAGAGCGTCTCGACGTGCTGTGGCGGGCGGTCGACGAGGCCGCGAAGAACGAGGACCGGCTCGCAGGAAGTGAAGCCGCGTCAGGGCGCACCCTGGACGAGGGGATCTCGGACTCGGTGCGACTCGCCGAGCAGTACGAGGCCCTGCGCGCCGAGGCCATCGAGGACGCGAAGGCAAACAGCCGGCACGTCGAGATGCGTCTCGAGCGCAAGGCGTGGCGCGAGCTGAAGGAGAAGCACCCGCCCCGTGTTGGCGAGGAGCACGCGAAGGAAGACATCGACTCGGACCGGGCTGCCGGGCTGAACGTCGACACCGCCTCCGACGACCTGCTCTACGCCGCGATCCAGGTCCCGGAGTTCTCATCGCGGGCGGCGTTCGACGAGTGGGCAGACAAGCTCACCAACGGTCAGTTCACGACCCTGACCTTCGCCGCTTGGGAGCACGCGAACCGGGCACGGTTCAACCCAAAAGCGCTGCCCGCCTCGCTGACCCGGAGTTCCGCCACGAACTGACGGTCGCCAAGGCGTGGGGCTACCGGCTCGACGAGTGGCGTGCGCTTCCCGACGACGACCGAGACCTGCTGACGTCCTTCGAGCGGGACGTTTGTCCCAGTTGCGGGAACCTGCGGTCGACGTGCTCCGACCCGACGATCGACTGGCACCCGCGCACCTCGGTCTGTTACGCGACCGCTGCTGTCCAGTGGGGCCAGCGCAGGCTGCAGAAGAAGTGGGGCGACAAGGCGGCCGAGGATGGCGCCTCGCCCCTGGATGGGGTCGCGATCTATGCGACCGACCAGGCGCCAGAGCCGAGCGAGGACGAGTTCGCCTAGCCGGGAGCGACTACTCCTTCTCGTCGGACGACATGACGGCCATTGCGAGTCCCGCGAAGCCGCAGAGTCCGGCCACGACGGCAATCAACGCGAACACGCCACTGATGTCGTTCGACCGCGTGGCGATCCAAATCAGGCCCGCGCACGCCGCCACACAGAGGGCAGCTATCGGCAGTCGGAACTCGTCGTTCATGCCCCAAACCTACAGCCGATCGGAGGACTGCGTTGACGGACCGGTCCGTGGTGTACAGACTTCGGGCGGAGGTTGGCTCCTTCCGCGCCTCCCTCGCTCAGGCGAGCGCTTCGACGAAGAAGTTCGGCGACGACCTGCTCGCGATCGACGCCAAGGGCGACAAGATGCGCCGGGGCCTGTCGGGCATCGCCGACGTCGGCGGCAAGGTCGGCCTGGTCGCCGCGGGAGGTCTTGCTGCCGCGACGAAGGCGGCCGTTGACTGGGAGTCCGCGTGGGCGGGCGTGCAGAAGACGACCGACGGCACCGCTTCGCAGATGGCGGAGCTTGAGGGTCAGTTGCGCGAGATGGCTCGGACGATGCCTGCTACCCACCAGGAGATCGCTGCAACCGCGGAGGCTGCGGGCCAGCTTGGCGTCGCCCGCGAGGATGTGGCGGCGT
>NZ_FOUK01000003.1 GCF_900114845.1 Pimelobacter simplex | reverse complement strand
GGAAGCGGTTACGGGCCATGTCAGGCGGCCTCGTCGATGACGGCGTCGAGGTAGCGCGGGTAGAACCAGAGCTCGGACTGGGCCTTGAGGGAGGTCGAGGTGACGGCGAAGATCTGGAGTGGCCCGGGGTCGGTGTAGTGCTGGTCGGCGGCGCCGAAGTCGGCGCCGATGGTCTTGTAGTCGATGCACACGGGGTTGGTCCCGAACGCGCCGGTGCCGCCGTAGATGCTGGGGAGTTTGCCCAGCTCGGCGGGTCGGATCTCGATCCAGGTCATCGAGTCGGCGTCACGGACCCAGGTCAGGGAGCCCTCGGTGAGGTTGAAGAGCCAGAACTCGTCCCAAGACATGTTCGCGGTGCCGGCGATGGTGATCTCGACGAGCTGGTTGCCCTCGACCTCGACCGGCGGGAGGAGCATGGCGGCGAGGTTGATCGCGCGGTAGCCGCTGGTGACCGGGACCTCGATCGAGCCGGAGTCGGTGACGCCGGAGCCGATGGTGGCCGCGCCGGTGGAGTCGACGATGCGCGTCGTCCAGGTCAGGGTGCCGGCGGTGGTGACGTTGAGCCGGCCGACGAGGCCGTGCATCCCGTCGCGGAGCTTGGTCGCCTGGATCCGGAAGACCGCCGGGGTCGCGAGGGTGTTGCGGGCCCCGGAGATCATCGTCGTGTCGACGGTCGCGCCGCCGGAGGTCAGGAACGGCCGCAGCGGTGGCGCGAGAGCAGCGTTCTTCGTGCTGTAGACGAGGATGTCGTTGCCCAGCGGCCCAGGCGTCGGGGTGGTGGAGTCGTAGAGGCGGATCGCGGCCTGGGTGGGCGCGGACCCGAGGATGATCGCGGCGCGGGAGCGCTGACGGTTCGTGCTGCTCGACACGATCAGGTTGGTGTGGGCGACCTCGGCGACCGCGATCGATGCCGACGGCGCCGCAGGCTGCGCCGGTGCCGCGAGCGAGATGGACAGCCGGTCGAAGTCCGCGGCGGTGAAGTAGTAGTCCAGGTATCCGCTGACCAGGCTCGGCGTCACCGCGATCGGGGTGATCGTGCTCAGGGTGCCCAGGCCACGCTTGAACGTCGGGTCGGTAGCCACGCCGGCCACGGAGGCGGCCGCCGAGATCCGCAGGTAGGGCAGCGCGCCCGGTGCGGCGGTGACCCCGGTGCGTCGCAGCTCGAGCGACCGGGGCCCGTAGACGCCCACCGGGGCGCCGGAGGTGATCACGCTTCCGCCGGCCGAGGTCGGGCTCGGCTTGGCGACCTCGACCGTAGTCGAGCCGGAGGGCGTGCCGGTCCATCCGCTGTAGCCGGTCGCGCCGTTGGTGTTCGTCCCCATGAGGAAGGACCGAGCGCCGACGGCGCCGGCCGGGACGCGCTCCATCATGAAGTTGGAGGCGTAGATCTTCTCCCCGGCGACCGGGGCGTAGGCGTGGACCAGCGCGAGGCGGATGCGGGTCGTTCCGGCGGGCACGGTGTAGTACCCCTGGATGGTCTTGTAGACCCAGCCGTTCGCGTCCGCGCCGCCGGCAATCGCCACCAGGCTGCCGATCTCGGTCTGCCCGCTACTGGTCGCGCCGTTCCACTGGTCGACGACGAGCTTGATGGTGCTGCCGTCCTTGACCGCCCCGCCCCCGCCGGTCGCGGTGACGCGGACCGCGACCTCGTTGCGCAGGTAGATCCGGTCGCCGGGCGCGACGACGTGCGCGGAGGAGCCCTGGACGGCCTCGGCGAGCATGCGCCGGTTCGCGACGCCGGTGATGGGCCGCAGCTGGAACGCCGTGCCCAGGATGTCGACCCACGTGTGGTCCATCGGCGGGGTCACCGAGGCCGCCTGCACTGCCACGACGTCGGTGCCGGGGTCGGCCGTCCACTGGCCGATGCCCTGGACCGGGGAGGGGTTGAGGATCTCGTTGGTCCGCTGGACCGTGCCGAACCCGTAGGCGGTGGGGACGGTCCACCCGGAGGCGGAGTCGCAGGTGTCGATGACCGTCTTGGTCTCGCTCGCGGGCGGGACCGGCAGCGCCGGCACGGTGACCGGGTCCGTCGGGCGGGAGAACGGGTGCCGCGACATCGTGACGGTGAAGTAGCGGCACTCCTGGACCTCCTCGTCGAGGTCCCAGTCGTTGCCCTCGTCGCGCTCCGGGTCCGCGGCGTAGACGTCGTAGACACAGGTGGCGGCATCCTCGAGCGGAGAGACCCACACCAGCGGCGGGATCGGGTCCGCAGACGCATTCGCGGCAAGGGCGGCGGCGGCCTTCGCAGCCGCCGGTCCGGCCGCCTTACCGTCCGGCGCCGACACGCGAAGCTGCAGCACCGTCTCGGCGTTGTCGTGGCCGTTCATGACCGCGAGCGAACCGTCGACCTGCAGCGACTTCACGAACTCGGTTAGCGCCTTGGCAGTGCCGAGCTTGGTGCCATCAGCCATGGCCTCGATCACGAACTCCGCGTCCGGGTCGACCGTGTCGCCAGCGAGGCGGAGGTCGCCCCACGTCAGCGAGTGCGGCTGGCTCATGCAGTCTCCTCCGGCTCGATCGGGATCTCGGGAGCGAGCAGCGCACGGTCGGCCTCGAGCCGTGCCTTCTCGGCCAGGCAGGCGGCGAGCTTCGCCTCGGCGGCCTCCAGGTCGGCACGGGCCTGGGCGATCCAGCCCTCCTGCAGCCCGATGCTGTTGGCGCCGCCGTCGAGTTCAGCGAGCCGCTGGTCGATCAGCGGCACGGTTGGGCTCAGCGTGGCGTCGGCCGGGCTGGGTTCGATCTGCTCGGTCACGTCATTTTCCGTTCCGGCCGCGGTGGCCCTTGGAGTTGCCGCGGTTGCGGCTTTGACGGTCTTCCTTGTGCTCGGCCTTGATGGCCTTCTCGATCGCGTCGAGACGCCCGTTGGCCTGGCGCAGTTCGCGGACCTGCGCCGCCAGTTCCTTGGCGTAGGTCGCGGCGGCCGCGTCGCCGGCCTTGGTGGCGTACTGCTCGCGCAGGTTGAGCGCGGAGACGTATTTGGCGAGGTCAGCGGCCGAGCGGTTCGCGAAATCGGTCAGCGACTGGGCGTCTGGGGCCTCTCGCAGCAGCGCCTCGAGAGCGCCCTCGTTGACGCCCTTGGATCGCAGCGCCTCGATGTCCTTGACGAGCTGGGCACCGTTGAGGTTGTCGCCGTTGAGGACGGCCATGACGTCGTCGAACGATCCGCCGGCCGACCACACGTCGTTGTTGGGGAACAGGCCAGACCGGACGCGGTCGCTCGCTGCGCCGCGGATCGAGTCCATCTTGGCGATGACGCGGTCGCGGGCCTCGGTCTCGTCGTCGACCGCCTTCTGGGAGCGCTTGAGCGCCCGGTTCAGGCCCTTGAGCGACTTGGGCAGCTCGTACTGGATGAGCTCGATGGCCTTCATGCCGTCCGGCAGCCACGTCGGGTTCTTCCCGCCGCCGCTCTGTCCGACCGGTCCGAGGGCCGAGGACCACGACGGATTACGGCCGGCCGTGCCGCCTCCGGCGAGACCGCGCGTCATCATCCGCTCGGCGACCTCGCGGCGCGACATGCCGCGGTTGATGTCCTTCAGTTCGGGCCGGAACTCGTCGGCCTGCCCGCTGCGGTTGGAGATGACCTCCTCGCGCGGGGCGAGCCGGTAGAGCATGTAGTCGCGGTAGCCGCGGCCGTCGTCGGGAACGGTCGAGCCGTCAGCGCTGCCCTGAGCGTCGAAGCCAGGGACGGCGGGAGGGATGGAGGGCTTGGGCTTCTTCCCCGGCTTCCCGGGCTTGGGGACGTTCTCATAGAAGTTGCGGAAGGTCGTTGTGACCGTGACGTTCCGGTCTCGGATGTCATTCAGTCGCGCGATGATCGCGTTGATCGACGGAGTCGCCTGGTCCATGAGCTTGACCAGCGCCTTGCGCTCCTTCTCTGTGAGCTTGTACTTCCGAACCAGCGCGTCGACCGCCGACTCGGTCTGCGGGATGCCGTTCGCCTTGATGTCGGTGCGGACATCCTTGGGCAGCGAGTCGAACGCTGCCTTGGCGTCTTCGAGGTTCTCGCGGTCGTACTCGAACGCCAGGCGAGTGCTGACTTCTTCTGGGAAAGCCACCAGCTCGCGCGCGAGGTCTTCGGCCTCCTCGCGAGTCTTGCCCTGGGCCATCGCGAACCGTTCGATCTGGCTCCGGACCTTGTCGTAGGTCAGGCCGGAAGCCTGAGCGGCCTCCATGTCGCGGTTCCAGACGTCGGCCATCTCTCGCGCGATCGTCATGTTCTGCTGACCAGCCTCGGTGAACTCGTCGAAGCCGTCCTTGCCGTTCTTCATCTGCTCGCGCGCCTGCATGACGGCGGCACCCCAGGCGTACTGGGCGTCGATCGCGCCGCGGGATGTGGCCTGCTGCTCGTTGAGAGCCCCGATGAGCCGCTGGAGGCCGTAGGCGGACTCGGCGGCGATCAGGCCGCCCTGGCGCATTGCGTCGTTGAACTCCTGCTGCTGAGCCTCGGCGGCAGAGAGCGCGCCCGGGAGCGCGCCGGCCAGCTCGACCGTCTTCGAGAACTGGCCTCCGGAGATGAGGTCTTTCCAGCCTGCCGAGAGGGTGTCGCCGAAGGTCCAGTCGTCGAGGTACTTCTGGTTGTCGGCAACGAAGGCGTCGAGCTGTCCGCGGATCGCCTCGGGGTCCATCGAGTCGATGGCGGCCTGCATGCCCTCGATGCCCTTGGTGGCCTCGCCCGACGCGGAGGCGAAGTCCATCATCAAGCCGATGCCGCCACCCATCGCGGCGCCCCAGGGGCCCGCAAACGAACCCGCCAGGGCGAGTGATGCCGTGTTCGTCAGGCCGATGCCGTCAGCCGCGCCAGACGCAGCGACCGCGAGCCCTGCGACGGGGGCTGCGCCCTTTGCTGCCTGGGACGAGAACGAGCGGACGGACTTGCGCGCCGCCAGCGTCTGCTCCGAGGCGTACTTGGACGACTGCCCCATCCGGTACGCGACAGTGCCCCACTCCTTCATGGAGGGTGTCGCCGACTTCAGATCCTTCCCGAGGCCGCGCGTGAAGCCGAAGACCCCTCGCTCGGCCAGTCGGGCCGAGGCCGCGCCGCCGTAGAGCTTGGTCTGCAGGGCGGCGGCAGCCTGGAGGCCACGGGAGTAGAGCGCGAGCGCGGCGACGCCGGCCAGGATCGGGGTGCCGAGGTCGCTGTCGGCGATCGCCGACACGGCGTCGCCGAAGATCTCGATAATCTTGAGCGAGGGACCACCGAGGGGTGCGAGCGCCTCGATTATCTGGAGGATCGCGTCGCCGATCGCACCGGCGGCAGCAGCGACTCGAGGACCGTTGGTCTCGATGTAGTCGATGAACTCCTGGAATCCGTCGGAATCCTTCAGCTCCTCCGACCACTTCGCGAAGTCGCGAGACTGCTCAAGGAGCCAGTCACCGAACTGGTTGTTGGTCGGCTGGAACGCCATCCACAGCTCAGCCAGCCCCTTGGAGAGGTTCCCGACCGTCCGGAGGAGGTCTTCGACAGCGCCGGGCGCCTCCTGCTCAACGAAGGACCAGAACTCGTCCCACTCAGGGCCCGCGAGGGCGTCGGCGCCTTCTGCGATCAGGTCACCGCCGCGGCGGCCGATCAGTTCGGAGATGTCGGCGAACCGGGGCCCGAGCCGGTCGAAGTCCTTGAGCGCCTCCGTCAGCCCCGGGAACCAGCCCGCCGCCGAGGCGTCGCGAATGTAGGTGAGGGTCGGCCGGATCTTGTCGAACTCACGCACGAACTTCCGCGCGTCCGGCCCGAGGCGCTCCATTTCCTCGCGGGCCTTCTGCAGGTTCTCGGCCGTCGGCTCGATCGCTGCCTTGTTCGCCGCCTTGAGGGCGTCTCCAACCCCCTGGGACGCTGCGACGAGCGAGATGGCGCCGATGGCCGCGAACCCGAGCTGGGAGGCGAGTCCAGTGACGGCGGGGACGGCGGTGCCAGCAATGGGGATCGCCGAGGGGCCGAGGACAGCCATGAGGTCCGCGAAGATCCGCACTCGCCCCGAGAGGCGGTCGATCTCGGGGCCAGCCTTGCGCGAGGAGCGACCAATGTCGTCGATCCCGTCGGACACGGTCGGAAGGGTCTTCTTGACCCGCACCCCGGCGCCATCAACGTGGTCGAGCGTGGCGCCGAACATGGCCGCAGCGGCGGTCATCTTCGCCATCGACGTCGAAAAGCCAGCGTCCTCAGCGGAGACGCGGACCGATTCCAGACGCACCGACATGGGGCCTCCTCACGCGGGGGTTGTCGAGACAGATCGCGGCGAGTGCGGCTACGGTCCGTGTTCATGAGCGATGTGCAGACCGACGACCTGACGTTCGTCCGCCGCGACATCGGCCTGGCGCTCCTCGGTGCGCTGGTGGCGAACGTCGGGGTCGGACTCGGGGCCCTCGATCAGGCGTTCTTCGCGCTCGCGGGCATCGCGGGCGTCTGGGTCTTCGTGGTCCTGTGGCACCTCGGCTGGCGCCTCGCCTTTCCGCGTCGAATGGCGCCAGGCGGTCAGGATCGCGTGATGCTAGTTGTTGCCACGCTCGGCGGGCTTGTGCTCGCGGGGCTGCTGGCCGTCGTCGCGATCTTGCTGCTCGACTGACTTCTTCCCGCGGTATCGGACCGAGACGCGGCGGCCGTCGCCGGGACGCTTGCGGGTGGACGGGATCTTGTCCTCGTCACCCATCGCCTTGAGCGCCTTCTTGTCGGCGGCGTGCTGGATGCGGTCGTTCTTGGCGACGCCAGCGCACACGGGGCAGTGGTCCACCTCGATCGCGAAGTGGTTGTCCAGGTCGGAAGTCAGTGAGACGTGGTACCCGCACCCTGAGCAGACGCCGGCCTCGTAGAGCCGCAGCTCAAGCATCTTGGCGACCTCGGAGTCAGACCACTCGGCCTCGCGGTGGATGACCGTGTAGCCGGTGAGGTTGCCCTCGGCGTCGTAGTGCTCGTGGTGCTCGGACGGCTCCCAACCGTTGAGGCGCCGTTCGGAGATGCCGAGGTCGAAGGCTAGGCGTCGGCGCTCACGATCGAAGTGGTCGAGTGCGAGTCGCTCAGGGCTTTTGGGAGGACGGTGACCTTCGACTCCTGCATCTCCACTACGCGACGGACCAGCCCGATCATGTCGGCCGGCGCGATCCGCTTGCGAAGCCAGCCAGACCAGTCGCCCTCCGGGATGGGCTCGCCCTCCCACGACTCGGCCCAGTCGCCGAGGTCGCGCATCAGGTCGGTGGTGTTGACGACGTTGTTGCCGTGGCGTGCGTCGGAGACGTTGTCTTCGCGGGGCGGGTGCTCGTCCTTGTAGGTCTGCCAGGCGTCACCGTCGATGCCACGGAGCACGAGGTCACCTTCGTACTCGCGCATCCGATCCCACAGACTCGCGAGTTCGGCCTCGATCTCGGCGACCCGAGGGGGCATGATCGCCTCCTCCGCGACCTCATCGCTGAGGGGGCCGTCGCCACGCTCGCCGCCCTTGCGGACGCGAGCCTTCGACTCCTTCGCCTCGTCGCTGACCGCCGGCTCGGCGGCGTTGGCGTTGATGACGAGGTCGGCCTTCTCGGCAGAGAGGCGCTGGACCTCGCCGAGGAGCTCGAGGTTGAGGCAGAGGCGCTCGGAGCGGGTGGGGAGCTTGGCGGCCTTCTCGGCGCGCAGCTCTGCGAGGGTCTTGGGCATGGGGTTCTCCTGCCGAGTGGTTGCCGAGTGGGCCCCGTCCGCGACTCGGCAGCGCGGACGGGGCCGTCTTGGGGTGGGTCAGGCCGCGACGACGCCGTTGATGGGCTCGCCGCCGTCGGCGTAGATCACGGACTGGGTGATCGAGAACTGGTCGAACTCGCCGTCACCCGTGCGGCCGCGCCGCTGGCGGCCCAGCTTGACCTTGTGGGCGATGTAGGAGTCGCCGGCCACGAAGGTGGAGCCCTTGCCGTCCATGCCCTGGAACTCGAGCAGGATCTTGGTCGTGCCCGGGGTCATGAGCGTGCGGGCCTCGTTGCCGGGGGCGGCGTCGTCCTCCTGCGGGAGGTGGCTGTACTGCAGGTCGGTGATGGTGTCGGTGGTGTTGCCGAACTCCTGGGGCACCTTGCGGCTGCACATCTTGCGGGGGCCCTCGCCGACGTTCTCGCCGCCCTCGGAGACGAAGTCGCCGTAGAGGTGGCAGGTGAGGATCTCGCCCGCGGTGACGGCGGTGAGCGGGATGGCGGCGAGGTTGGTCGCGGTGTCGAGCACCACGAGTCGGGAGTACCCCTGGGACTTCTGGGTCTCGGGCATGGTGACGGTCATGTCAGTCCTCCTGGGAAGGCGGGTTGGTGATCGGGCTGTCGCCGGTCGACGCAGCCGGGGCGGACGACGCAGCCGACGCCGCCTTCTTCGCCGCCGCCTTGTCGGCGACGGACGTCTTGGGCTTGACCGGCCGCCCGCCGGACCGGGTCTCGGGGCGGGGGTTGCCGGAGCGGGTGCGGGTGGGCTCGTCGAGGACGGTCAGGCCGCGACGCTCGGCGTCGGCGCGGCCGACGTTGAACTCGGTGTCGCCGACGCGGACGCGGACCAGGTCGGTGGCGAGATCGGACATGAGGACTCCTTGTGGTCGATCGACTCAGAGGGCGTGCGTGTACTGCTCGGCGCCGGAGAACCAGCCGTTGTCCGGGCCGGCAGGGCGAGCGGTCTCGAACTGGATCGGGGTCGTGACCTGGCCGGCGACCGGGAGGCACTGGAACTCGAGTGCGATCCGGCAGGTGTCGAGCGTCTTGTGGACGTTGTCGACGCTGGCCTGGGACACGGCACGGAGCAGGGTTCGGTAGCCGGCGACGTCGGAGACCGCGCTGGCCTTGGGGTTGCCGCCGAAGCGCCGGGTCACGATGACCTCGACGTACTCGGTCGGCCGGTCAGCGGGCACCTGGCCGAGCGGGTAGGCGCGGCACTTCGGCGGCAGGGCAGCATTCAGTGCCTCGACGATGGCGTCGAGGTTGGTGGCCGTGGACATCTACCGGAACCCGGCTCGCTGGAACAGGCCGCCGAGTTCGTCGCCGATGGCCTTGGGGAACTCGACGGCGAGGATGTCGACGGAGCGGTCGAGGTTCTGGTGCGGCGACGCCTGGTTGATCGACCCGAACTCGTAGCCGCTGGCCTTCGAGCCCTGCGGCAGCGCGGAGTCGGGCCCGTACTCCCAGTCCAAGTCCCCGCGGCGCTCGGTGGTGAACGAGGGGGCGTAGTCGATGTCGACGTCGGAGTGCATCGTGTGCTGCTCGGACGCGAAGCCCTTGGCGGCGTCGTTGCCGCGCTTGGCGGCCTCCTTGACGACCTTCGCCACCTGAGGGTGGAAGCGGCGCTCGATCGTGGTCATGTCGTCGACCAGCTCGTCGATCTGGTGCTGCACGTGGACGCGCATCAGACCTCCAGCTCGATGACGTCGAGACGCCGTGCGGTGGCGTAGGACTTCACGGGCACCGAGACGACCATGTAGCGGCGCCCGAGCAGAGCGAGGTCGGCGTCCGAACCGACCGCGAGCACGACGTACTCCCACGCGCCACCGACCTGGCCGCGCTCCTCGCCCGGGTTCGGGATCTTCGCGGTGATCGGGATGTGCAGACCGCTGGCAAGCACGGGACGGTCGGTGCCGCCGATCTTGATGTAGCGGGTCGGGGTGTCGCCGCCGGCCTGGGCGCCGGCCTGGACCTTCCCGAACGTCTGGCCCTCGAACGTGAAGGTGGGGATGTCGTAGCCGTCGGCGTCCTTGGTGAGGCCGGTGGGGGAGTAGGCGGCCAGGGTGAGGGTCATCATCGACTCGGCCTGGCGTCGCAGCTCGGGGAGGGCGGCGGTGATGTCGTCGTTGATGGTGGGCTCGAGGCTCACGAGATGTCCTGGGGGGATCGGATGGCGATGGTGTAGCTGGTGGCGTTGACTGCGGGGCCGAAGAGGCTCCAGAGGTCGTCGGTGATGTCGGCGGGCGTGACGGGGTCGTAGCGGCGGGTGACGTTGCCGTCGTCGACCGAGACGGTGATGCTGGTCGCGCCTCCACCGGCGAGGAGGGGGCGGGCCTTGGCGGCGGCGATCTCGGTCTCGACGTACTTCACGGCGTCGGGGTCGAGGTCAGCGATGGGGCCCAGGCGTGCCTTGAGGTGGAGTTCGACGCCGTTGAGCCAGTAGGTGATCTGGTGCTGCTGCTCGGGGGTGAGCGAGTCGGAGGGGCGGCCGAGGGCGACCGCTACGTCTTGCCAGGTGGCGAGTGCCATGACCGCCCCTCCTTCGTGCTCAGGACCGCCGGGTGGCGGTCTTCTTGGCGGTCCGCTTCGCGGCGGGCTTGGCCGGCGCCTCGGCCTCGTCCTCGACCTGGGCGTCAGCCTTGGTCTCGGTCTCGGCGTCGGGCTGGGTGTCGGTCGTGGCGTTGGCGCGTCCCTGCTTGGCGGAGCCGGGGTCGGAGATGTCGAGGTCGCCGCGGTCACTGGTGTCGGGGACCTCGACGGCGGCAGCCTCGGCTGCCGTCTTCCCCTCGACCAGTCGAGCCTGGGCGAACTCGGTCTCGCGCTTGTCCTGCTTGCCGGCGTCCTCGGCGAACACCTCGCCGGGACGGATGCCCGCGGGCCCGGAGGCGTGGATCTCGGGGGAGATCACGTCCGAGCCGTGGGGGTTGCCCTGGCCGGCGTTGGTGGGGGCGAGGAAGTCCTCGGGCTCGGGGTCGACGGCTGCGTCGCGCAGCCGGGTGCCGACGGTGACCTCGGTGAGGTCTCGCGGGTCCGGCGGCTCGGGTGCAGCGTGGGGGTTCTCGGTCTCGCCGTCCACGGTGTAGCCCGCGGCTCGGTAGTAGTTGAGAGCCGCCTCGTCCTCGACCTCGGCGACGCCGTCGGTGAAGACGGCGCCGCCGGGCCCGGGGCCGGCGTAGTGCTTGTTGGGGGCCTCGACCTTCGCCATGGCTACCAACTCCCTTCTGTCTCGGTCCCGGCTCTTGGTCAGGAGAGTCGGATGTTGCGGCGGACCGCGGCGGCCTTGGTGGCCTTGAGGGCGACCGAGACGGGGCCCAGCTCGACCTCTCCGGTCTTGACCGCACCGGCGGTGGTGAAGTCCGGCAGCCACGTGTTGATGAGCGGCTGGCCGGCCAGGGAGACGCCGTGGAAGCCCTGCATGCCCAGGCGCACGGCGTACAGGTCGGTGTAGTTGCCGGCCTGGCCGCCCACGGTCTTGGCGGTGACGGGGATGACGTCGGTGTTCGTGCCGGCCTTGGTGCCCATGTCGACGATCCAGACGTTGCCGAACTTCTCGACGCGGATGGTGCCCTCGGGGCCCTCGTCGATGATGACGGGGTCGCTGACGTACATGCTGGCCCGGCGGGCGATGCCGCGGAGCTTGGTGAGCAGCTTGGTGTTGCCGAGCAGGGCGGTGGCGGGGCCGTTGAGCATGGCGAGCAGCTCGTCGACCACGTCGATGGCCGCGAACGCGGTGTCGTTGCCGGCCGCGACCGTGGTCCAGTCGGTGCCGGCGGCGGCGCCCAGCTCGGTCGAGGAGCCGGTGAGGGCCTTGGACAGGCCGTCGAAGCCGTTGGCGTCGACCGCGGTGTCGCCGTTAATGATGGCGTCGTTGAACGCGGCGACGGCGCCCTCGATCTTGTTCTTCATCTGGAACTCGGTCTCCGCGGCGGCGGCGACCTTGTCGAGAACGCGGTCGATCTGGAACGACCCGCCGAGCGGCTTGAGGTCGGTGGAGAACCGCTGCTTGGTGACCTCCTGCGGCGTGTACTCGCTGTTGATCGCGCGGAAGCCGGCGGTGGCCTGCGTGATCTGGCGGTTGTAGCCGTAGGTGAGGGTGCCGCCGGCACCGGCGCCGTTGACGGCGTCGTGGAAGGGCAGGTTGCCCACCAGCCACGACTGCTTGAGGAACTCGTTGATGACGAAGAGGTCGACGTCGTCGGTGGTGTTGAGCTTCGCCTGGGCGAGGGAAACGGGCATTGCTGTGCTCCTTCTTTGCTCTGCCCGTAGTGCCTACGGGTCAGTGGGTCTGGGCGGCGAGCCGGTTGGCGATCGCCTCACCCAGCGACCCCGCCCGGGCGGGCGGGTTCGGTCGGGGGCCGCCGGGGAACGGCGGGGTGGCCGGGACGGCCGGGGTGGTCTTGAAGACGGGGTCGGCCTCGACCGCGGTCTCGATGGCAGCGCTGACCGCGTCGGCGTCGGTGGGGTCGACGTCCTTGAGGGAGGCCAGGAACGTGGCGGAGTCGAGCAGCCGGGCCGCGTTGGCCTCGTGCTTTCCGGCGGCCTTGAACACGGCGAGCTGCAGGTTCGCGGTGCGGGCGTTGTTGCGCTCGGTGGCGATCTCGGAGGCCAGGGCGTCCGGGTCGGGCGGGGCGTCGTCGTCCTTCTTGAGGCCCAGGGCCTTGGCGAGGGCGTCCATCTGCTGCTGGTGCGCGGTCTGCATCTCGCTGACCTGGGTCTCCAGCGCCTGGCGCTTGTCGCGTTCCTTGGCGAGGTCGGCGAGGATCGCGTCCTTGCCGCCCTTAGAGGGGTCGGGCTCGGCCGGCGGGTTGGCTGGGTCCGCCGGAGGCGTCGGGCTCGGCGCGGGAGCCGGGTCGGCCGGAGCCGGGGTGGGGTCGGGGTTCGGGGTGGGGTCGCCCATCTCGGGTTCTCCTGAGGGTTGCGGGCGCTCCCTCGCGGAGCAGCCCTGTGGGCCCCGTCCGCGTCTCGCGGCGGGAGTCGGTGAGGGTCGAGTGGCGTCGGTGGCGATCCAGTGGCCCGGATGGCGCTGTCGGCGTACACTCGAAGGTGAAGCGGGGCGGCCTCGGTGTTAACTGGGGATGCGCCCCGCTTTGTTAGTTCAGCGGGACCCTGATCAGCCGGCCGTGGCTCATGACCCACAGGCGCTCGATCTTGCGGCCCGCGGTGTGGTTGTAGTCGCGCAGGGCCTCGAGAGCCTCCGGCGCTACGTCGCGGTCTCCGACGTCAACCACGACGTTCGCGACTGTCGGACGGCGCTTGTTCTTGGCTGTGGCCTTCGCGATCTGTCGAGCGATGTGCTTGGCATCGACCGGGGTCGTCGCACGCAGGCCCTTGTGTTCGACCAGGAGGTCGACCGGGAGCGATGGGTCGAACTCGGCACTGCTGTGCCACGCGAAGTCGTTGGCCGGCAGGGTGCCGATCTCGTCGGCGCCGTTAGACCCGGTCGGAATCCACGAGATGCGCTGGCCGAGTCCGGTGACCATCCGCTCGGCGAACCGGACCTCGTCGTCCTCGAGCGACTCGCCAGAGGCGGTGAACTGCTCGCCTTCGAGTGCAGCTTGTCGGGCATTCCAGTACCGCACGTAGTCCGGGTCGCCCGGCTCGGGTTCCGGCGCGGGCGTAGGCGGCTGCGGTGGCCGTGGCGGCTGCGGTGGCCCGTCTCCTGAGGAGCTGTCGGCGCTTGGCGCGGGGGTGCGTCGGCGGCTGGACAGGTCGACGTAGCCGTTGTCGGACAGCAGGTCGACGAGGGCGTCGCGGTCCTCGCCGGCCGCGCGGAAGATGCCCTCGGGTGTCATCTTGCCGTTGCGGGCCAGAACGTGGCCGGACTCCTTGAGTCCAGCGGCCTTCGCGCGGACGTTGACGACCTGGTTGAAGTCGGCGTCGTGCTCGAGGATCGCCCGCCGGTCGGCCTTCGACAGGCCGGTGACGAGTCCGCGGCGAGCGAGGTCGACGGGGTCCTGCACGAGGTCGCGGTTGGCGAGCGTCGTGGGGATCATGACGCAGTCGCAGCCGGGGTGGCGCAGGAACCCGGTGGAGTAGCGGTAGACCCGGCCAGCCAGGACCACGCAGCGTGAGCACGAGGGCGGGTCGAGGTAGCGGACGTGTCCGATGTCCTCGCGGACCGCCACGGCGACCTCTTCGGCTGCCCGGCCTGCGTCTTGGACGAGGGACTCGACGAGGCGGTCGAAGCCGAGGTCGCCGGCCTCGTCGAGCATCGCCTCGAGCATCTGGACCGAGGTGGTGAACGCGGCCGAGTTCAGCAGCGCGTCCGCGGCGGCGTCGAGCGACTGCTCATCGAGCATCGCGGCCACAGCGCGGCTGGCGAGCTGGGCCTGTGCGACCTGGTACTTCGCGACGACCGTCCCGACGGCGATGGTGCCGCGGGATCGGACCCGGCGGGCCTCCCGGGCGGCCGAGCGGGCGGTCAGCGCGGAGCGGCGGTAGTGCTCAGTTGCGGTCCGCAGCATCGCGGCGCACCTGGTCCGCGACGGCGGCGGTGATCGGGTCGAGGAGCTGCCGCTGGCGCTTCTCGGCCCAGTCCTTCACGTCGTCCCCGTCGGCGTTGAAGTACCGCTCCCAGGCGACCTCTTCGGGCATCCCGGCGCTGATGGCGACCTTGGCGGCGTTGGCCTGCTCGGTGTCGGTGACGAACTCCGGGTTGCGCCACTCGGTGCTCATCCGGTTCATGTTGGGCACCGACTTTCCGGCGGCCTTGAGCACGAGCCGGTTGACGTCCTCCCACGAGTCGTCCTCTTCGGCCATCCGGTCGCGAGTGCGGGATACCTCGGAGGACTGGGCGAGCTTGAGACCGTCGGCGGCGACGTTGACGAGCTTGCCCATGATCGAGTCCGCCGAAGTCGGCACCAGCACGGCGCAGTCGATGACGTCGTCACGGACGGCGTCGAGCATCTGCTTGATGTCCTCGGCCTGGAGCTGGCCGTACTTGCCCTCGGGGTTCTCGTTGACGAACATCCGGTTCACGGCCTTGACGAAGCCCTCGACGGGCTCCTTGGTGACCGGGTCGCGGGGGATCTTGAGGCCGGTGGCCCACATGGCCTTGAACGCGCCCTGGTCCTGCATCGCCATCCGGTCCAGCAGCGACTTGTTGAGCCGCTTCTGCGCAGGCAGCGCCCGGTGCCACTCCGGCACGGGAGCGTCGAGCATCCGGGACCGGTTGGGGAACGGCACCAGTGCGACCTCTCCCAGCGAGTTCGTGCCGGTGCCCCGCTCCTGCAGTTCCCAGGACGGCTTCATCGACAGCGCCGAGCGGGCTTGAGTGGCGTAGACCCGGGTCTTGGCGGCGTAGGTGAACACTCCTTCGCTGCCGAGGTCGAGGAACGCCATGATGAGCGGCCCGCCGACGGCGGTCTCGTCGAGCCACACCTTCAGGCCGGCAACCCGAGTCCGACTGCTCCCGGGCGCGTACTCGACGATGCACTGCTCGGGGTGCTCCGGCGTCATCTTCGGAACGCCGGAGTTGGGGTCGACCATCACGTATGCCTCTGAGAGCGAGTGCTTCTCGTGACGCACGAGCCGGGAGCCGCGGTCGAAGTTGTTGGCCTGCCAGACGTCCCAGATGTCGTCATTCGGCTTGCCGTCGACCTTGAACCCGGCGATCCGCATCCGCGCCAGCGGGGCATCCGAGACGACGCCGAGCATGTTGAGCCCGACCGTCTCCAGGAGGCGCTGGAACAGTTCCTCGGCGTCCGCATAGCCCTGCGGCGCGGGGTGGGCGCCGGTGTACCAGGCGTTCCACGTCTTGATCGTCGGCTGACGCTCGCGCAGCTTCTTGTACAGCCGGTCCAGCCACCAGTCGGGAGTCCCAGGCTCAGCCATCAAAGGGCCTCCTTCTGGCGTAGTAGGGGGTGGGCGAGGTCAGTACGAGACGGAGGCGTAGTCGGGCTCGACGATCCAGCCCGCCGCACGCTGGTCGGCTGCGGCCTCGTGGCAGATCACCGACGTGACGGCGGTGTCGATCTTCTGGTGGTGGGCCGGCTTGCCGAGGGTGTACGTGCGGCCAGTGCGGGCGATGATCTTGCGGGCGTTGCGCATGCCCGATTCGGTCAGCGGACAGCCGTCGTGGGTGATCCACTGCAGGTCGGCCTCGAAGCGCCGGATCGCGGGATACATCCGCTGAGCCGAAGTCGTCGGGAACGTCACGAACCGCGGCGAGCCGTCCACGTGCGGCCACTCGGTGGCCCACTCCTCGATCTCGGTCTCATAGGAGGTCTCGTCGTGGAACCCGGGGTCGCAGTAGGCGCGCAGCAGGTCGTAGGTCTCGACGATCTCGGCCCACGCCGCCCGGATCTGGCCGCGGGGGATCTTGTTGTCCCAGTCGCTCGGCTTCCAGATCGTCGGGAGCCGGTCCGGACCGTAGCGGGGGGTGAAGAGGTAGCCCTCGCGGGTCTCGAGCTTGATGACGGTCCAGTCGTTGTTCTCCGAGCCGTCGAACCCGCCACAAACGGCGGTGCCCTCAGGCGGCGGTGGCAACCACATCGGCTCGCCTCGCTGTCCATGCCCCGTCCGGCAGCCACGCGCCGCCACCAGCGCGGATGCGGTTGCCGAAGAACCGCTCGGCCTGCGCCGGGTCGCGCTGCACCAGGGCGACCGCGAGGCCCTCGATGCTGTCGAGGTCCACGTGGTCGGAGCCCTCGTAGACGTAGGCGTGGATCTTGCGGCGGTTCGCCTTCGTTGAGTACGGCAGCGGCTTGCCGTCCTCGCCCAGCAGGTCCGGGTTGGTGTCGGGGTTGCGGTAGTAGGTGAACACGTTGGGCAGGTCGGCCTCGTGGGTCAGCTGCGCGAACGACTCCATCGCCGGGTCGTAGCAGTTGGTGGTCTGCTTGCCCCGCCCACCCATGCCCGCCGCGCCGCGCTCCTGAGCGTCGGCGACCTCGACCATCCCGTTCTGCTTGGTGTAGAGCCCCGACTCGTCGTGCAGGTAGTCCGAGATCGGGTTCCCGAGCCGCGACTTCGCGCTCGAGGACACCATGTCGATCCGGTCGGTCTCCGGGTCGGTGCCCTCGGCCGCGATCCGCATGAACTCCCCGCGTGGCAGCAGCAGATCGGCCAGCGGGGAGCCCTGCCGGCGGATCATCGCGTTCAGTGGGCCCCACACGTTCGTCTTCACCTGCTCCTGGCTGTTGGCCGTGAGCTGGATCAGCGGCGAGGGATGGCGCACACCCATCGGCTCGCCGACCTCGTACTCGTAGTACCAGCCACACGAGCAACCGTGGAGATCGCAGCGGTACACGTCGCCGCGCTTGGCCCAGCCGCCGAACAGCTCCGGGCCGACCGCCGAGACGCAGGTCAGGCACGCAGCCCACGGACCCTTGCCGGTCTTCTGTGGCGCCATGACCTGGGTCAGCCGGTAGACGAACGCCTGGTTCATCGGCGGGTCTTCCGGGTCGTAGACCGCGTCCTCGCGCACCCGGTAGTGGTTCGCGGTGCACCAGAACTGCCAGTCGTACTGACGGAACGGGCGCCCCCGCTTGAACCCCTGTGGGATCACGCAATGCTGCTCGATCCACTCATCAACCAGATCGCCCAGCGTCGGGAAGTCGATCTTCCCCGGGCCCTCCGACAGCATCAGCGCAGCCGCTTCTGCCGGCGCTGACCGACCTCGTCACCCTCCGCAGGCTCGCGCTGCTCCGCGGCCTTCTCGGCAGCCTTGTCACCGACCTCGTTGCGGGCGATCGCCCAGCCGTTCTCCTTGAGTCCGGCCGGCGTCATCCCGATCTGGTCGGCGAACCGGTGGATCGAGCCCTTGTCGGCCGCCGTCGCCTCGCTGGACTCGCACACCACGGTGGTGCGGACCCACATCGCGATCGTGTTCCACCGCCACGGCTCCATCGACCAGGCACACGCCTGCGGGTAGGACCACGCCTGCTCCCACAGCTCGAGCTCGCGCTCGCGGAACGCCTCGGTCGCCTCGGCGTCGAGCACCTGGAACCGGCGCTTGTCCTCGAACTCCCACCGGTAGACCGTGAACGTCATCAGCGGGAAGTCCGGCACCTCGCCGTCATAGCCCTCGCTCGGAAGCGCGGTCAGCGTGTAGCCCTGGCGCTCCGAGGTGCGGCTGTTCGGGTCCTTGCCAGGCCCCGAACGGTTGCGTGCTCCACCCTTCGTCATGGTTCCTCAACTCCCTCGCAGCCTCTCGCTGCGTAGGCAACCCGCCGGGCATCTCGCCCAGCGGTTGGCGCGGTGGCGCCGAAAGCTCTGAACCCCGCGCACCTCCGAGACGCCTGACTTCCGGTTCTTCCCTCGATCCGCGAGGGGGGTCGGGTGGGGGTCTCAGTCCCAGCGTCCAGCGGTGGCGAGGTTGCCGGGCGGGCACTCGGGACCGCGGTAGACGCTGCGGTTCAGGTCGTCGTGGCCTAGGTGCCAGTCGGCTGGGTCGACGTGGTGCGGCTTGCCCTGCTCGGCACAGCGCCAGCAGATGAACTGCTCGCCCGCGTCCATGCGTCGCTGGTAGTCAGCTCGCAGCCGGTCGTGGTGCTTGTCGTAGCCGCGGGCCTGGCGTGTGCCGCGCGCCCGGTCCTTCGCTCGTGCGTGGATGGGGCAGCGGCTGGCGTTGGTGAGCGTGGGGCATCCGGGTTCGAGGCAGACCTTCATGCCCACCCCCGGGTACGACGGACGCCCCGTCCGATGGAGCGGGGCGCCTGGCTGCGGGAACACTTCTCCCGTGCGACCAATTGTGCACGACCGAACGGGGGCGTCGCAAGCACGCCCCGTTCGCGCGTCGTCAGGCCGCATCGTCCTCTTGGTTCTCGAGCCTGACGTGCTCGGCGAGCAGGGTGATGGTGGTCGGGTCCCAGGTCTCGCGGCAGGACACGCACAGCGCGGTGACGTCGGGGTAGTCGCTGATCCGGATGCGGAGGGTGCCGCGTCCCTCGCAGAGCGGGCAGGTGTTGCGGGGCTTGAAGGCGGCGACGTCCCAACCGCTGACGATGCGGGCCTGGGTCCACCAGCGGCGGACGTCGTGCTCGATGGCGTGGCGCGCGCAGCAGTCGGGGGGCTGGTTGCCGTCTCGTCGGGGACGTGGGCCGCACACCTCGGTCGAGGGCAGGAGGCTGCCGAGCAACCGGACGCACAGCTTTGTGTTGATGGGGTCGTCCTCGCCGAGGTCGCGGACCCAGCGGGAAGCCTCGCGGTCGATGTGGATGAACGTGTCGATCGCCTCGATGGACGCGGCCGGCCGGGATGCGTGGCCGCTGCCGCTGCCGATGATCGCGCCCCCGATGGACGGCAGGGTGTTGTTGAGCTGGTCGAGGAGCGAGGGCGCGTCCACGTGGTGGCGCTGGGTGTACGACGTGCCGGCGTTCTCGACGGTGTAGGGCTCGGAGTTCCGGAAGGGGCGGGTCAGCTGGGCCACCATGTCGGTGATGGAGATGTCGGTGCTCAAGATGCGATCCCTGCTGCGTAGTCGTTGGCGTCGCCGTGGGGGAGCCAGCGGGACCCGTCGGCCTTCCTGATGCGCTGGGGCCAGGCGCGTTCCTCCCGAGGTCCACGCCACTGGACGAAGTCGGCGTACCCGGCGGCCACGCTGCGGAGGCCGAAGCCGAACTCGGGCCAGCCCATGAGCGCCGAGGAGCCGCGGGGCCGGAGGTCGCGCTTGCCCTCCTTGCCGGCGGAGTGACCGGCGTGGGCTTCGATCAGCAGGGCGATGCCGCGGTCGCGGATGCTGTCGATGGCGGCGAGCACGGGGGCGGCGTCGTCGTCGGTCTGGAGGGCCTTGGGGTAGAGCCGGTAGAGCGGGCCGATGACGACGAGGTCTGGGGCCCAAGTGTCGAGGAGGTGGTGGATCTTGGCCAGGTCGCGGTCACGGGTGATGTCGATGCGCGGCAAGTTGTCGACCATCAAGTTCTGGGTCGGGTCGCCGACGTAGCGCTGGACCCAGTCGGTGGTGCCGCGGAGCTTGCGGCGGACCTGGCCCTTGGTGTTCTCGCAGTCGATGATCGCGGCCCGGATCGGCTTGAACCTGACCATGGAGTCGAACGGGTGGGCGCCGGCCGACGCGTGCACCGCGAACTGGCGCAGGAGGTGCGACTTGCCGAGGCCCTCCTCGCCAGTGAGCAGCAGCCGGTCGCGTCGCTCGAGGAGCCCGGGTATCAGCCAGTCGGGCTCGTCGTCTTTCTCGGCGAGCAGCTCGGCCAGCGTGACCGCGGTGAAGTCGTCCTCGGTCTGGCCGCTGTCGCGGATCGCGGTGAACTTGGCCGCGTACTTCCCGGCGAGCAGGGCTGGGTTTTCGGTCTCGCTCATGGACGCCTGGAGGGCCTCGCGGGCGGTGCGGTTGACGTTGCGGCGGATGGCCCAGGATCGGACGATCGCGGCGTAGGTCTCGACGTGGTCCGGGATGCTGGCGGCGCCGACGAAGGTGAGCACGGTGGCGTGCTCGGGGGTGCCGGCCGGGAACATCGCGGCGACGCTGACGAAGTCGACGTCCTTGTCGGCTCGATCGAGTGCGCCCATGGCGTCCCAGATCCGCTCGTTGACGAGGCTGTCGAAGTCGCTGCCGATGACCGCCTTGCGCGCCTTCGCCCGGGCGGTCTTGGACTCCATGCAGACGGCGAGCAGGGCGTGCTCGGCCTGGGGGTCGGATCGAACATCGTCTTGGGTCATTCGAAGACTCCCTTCGGCAGTGGCGGCAGGAGGCTGCCGTCGTGGGCGATCTCGCCGGCGGCGGGCGGCCGATCGGTGGGGTAGGGGATGACGTTGCCGGCCTGGCCCTGCTGGGCCTGGAGGCGGATCTGGTCGTACTTCTCGCGCAGCTTCGGCATCGAGAGGATGTTGCTGCGCCAGAAGTCGTGGTCTTGGCACCAGTCGATGGCGCGGTGCACCTGCTCCTCGGTGCGCCCGTCGCGGTCGAGGAGGAGCCGGGCGGAGGTGCGCCAGCCCTTGACGATGGCGGGGCGCTTGGAGCCGTTGGCCTCGATGCGGTCGGCGAGGTGCTGGCAGATCCGCTCGACGTCTTCCCGTTCGTTTTCGGACTTCGGACGTAAAGGGGTTTTCGGGTTCGGGTCGGGTTCGGGTCGGGTCGGGGTAGGCGATAAACCCGAATCGCCTACCCGATCGGCCCCCGATATCGCCCCCGAATCGGGGGGCGAGTCGCTACCCGATTCGGGGTCCTCGGGGCAGAACTCACAGCCCGGCTTCACGATGCCGCGCTTGACGTGCCACTTGACGTGGTTGCCGTACTTCCCGTCCTCGGACTGGCGGTCCTTGCTGATGTTCCAGTCGGTCCAGTCGATGAACGCGTAGCCGGCCTCGCCGCTGCGCTCCTCGGGCCACCAGAAGTCGGCCGCGACTAGCCGCTCGGCGTGCCCCTTCCAGTTGTCGTCGAACCGCTCGAGCTCGTCGACGGGGATCCAGCCGGTGGTGTCGTTCTGGCCGGCCCAGGACCCGGCGAGGACCCAGAGGCCCATGGGGGCGGCGTCCCGCAGGACGCCGTCGGGATTGCTGCGGAGAAGGATGCGGGTCTTGCGGTGGGCGTGAAGTCGATCGTCGACCTTCATCCACGACATGGGGTACGTACTCCTTAGGTGAGAGGCGCCTAGCGGGGGCCGCGAACGAGGTCGGCTACGGCGGCGGGATGGGCGCCTCGAATGTCGAGGAGCAGCCGGTGCTCGTGTTCGTGAACGAGGTGGGCAACCTCGTGGCTGACGTACTTGCGGGCGCCGAGATCGATGAGCACGTGCGCGCCGTCCGGGCAGACGGGGAGGACGCTGAGGGCGCGCCGGTCGACGTCAAGCTGCTCCCGGCCGTCCTCGGCGAGGGCCAGGTTCACGACCACGGTCCCGGTGATCAACTGGGCACCGCCGCCGTCTCAGCCGGGCCAATTGACCCGGCTGGAACAAAGGGCTGTTTGCAGCCCTTTGTTTCCGAGTGTCCAAATTGGACGGGGTCGAGCAGCGGGTAGAGCTGCTCCACGAGGGCATCGAGGGACTCGGCGGGGAGCCGGGCCGGCAGCGGAAACTTGGTGACGCCGTCGGACTCGACCTCGGCGACGATGCTGTTCATCTCCTCGATGAGGCCGACGTAGACCTGGTGGCTGATGAAGTCGGCCAACTCCTGGTTGGTGGCGTCGACACCCGGGGGCCCGCCGTCCATGATCCGGCGGTAGCCGGCCTCGGTCTGATCGCGCCCGTACTCCAACCTGGTGGTGAGGGTGGCCGGCGGGACGCCGAGAATGAGCAGTTCGTACCCGGTCGAGACCATGTGCGCGAAGCCCATCCCGAACGCGTCTCGGGCACGCTGAGTCGACTCCTCGGCCCGAGCGCGCCGCTCGCTGCGGACGGTCCCGACGGTGGTCGGCGAACACCCGACCCGGCGACTGATAGCCCGGTCCGAGTCGTCCGGCCGGCGGATCAGCTCGTGCTCGATCAGGGCGCGCTTCTGCTCCTGGTTGAGGTGCCGGCGCGCGCCGTTCAAGGTGACCGCGAGGTCCATCGCGGCCTCGTCGTCGGCGACCTCCACTACGACGGTGGGGTAGTCGATCCCGAGTTCGCGGGCGATCGCGGATCGGTTGTGGCCGTCGAGGACCCGGCCGTGCTGGTCGACGGTGACTGGGACGAGGACGCCGTTCTTGGCGATGTCCTCCCTGAGGGCCGCGAGCTGGTCCTCGCTCAGCGGCGGCATCGGCTGGAAGACGGACTCAGACGTCTTCGAGGTCACCCGGCACCTCCTCGGCCCGCTCGGCGGTCAGGGTCAGGTGGCGCGCGAGCATCCGGGCCTCGGCCGGCGTCATCACCACGGGCCAGTGTCCGACCTTCATGACGACGGCGCCGGCCCCGACGCCGTGCAGCATCGAGATGTTGGGATCGAGCGGGTAAGCGTCGAGTTCGACGGGGGTCGTGCACAGGATGGAGTGGACCCGGATCATCAGACCGGGCCCCCGTCCGCGGGGCCGGCCTGCTGCTCACGGAGGCGCCGGAGCCGGGCGTTCCGGGCGGCATCTTCCTGCTGCCGGAGCAGCTCGCGGCGGCGAAGGTCTTCGGCGATCGGGCCGTCGAACTGCGCCAGGCGGGTGATGTTGCCGACGGCCGCGTTTGCCGTCGGGTCAGCTGCGGTGTGACGCTTGGACATGCGTCTTCCTCTCGTCTGTGGGGGAGTCGTGTTCAGTGCGTGGCGGGGAGCGTCGTTCTTGGCGGGATGCGCTCCCCACCACGTCATCCGGTGGCCTTCTCGAACTGGGCGTCGATCCACTCCTGGACGTCGGACTCGCGGTAGACGATCCGCTTGCCGAACTTCGCCGACGGAGGTCCGACGTACTGCGGGTCGTCGCCGAAGGACAGCGAGCGCCAGTAGCGGAGCGTGTATTCCGACACGCCAGTCCACTTGGCGACCTCGTCGACGCGGAGTAGCCGTTCGCGCTGGCCGCCCTCTCTGGCGCGGGGGATGTCGGTCATCAGATACCTCCTAAGGTCCGGGGATCGGTGATGCGATCTCCACAGCGAGGTGTGCTGACCGCACTCTCATGCTGCCACTGTCTTTGGTGTGCTGCAAGCACTACAGTGCAGTGGTGCACCAGGAACAGGTAGGGGTCGGCGAGGCCGACGACGACGCGGCCAAGCGCGCGAACCGGCGGTTCGGTGATCGAGTGAAAACGGCTCGGGAGAGCGTGGGGCTAACTCAGCGTGGTCTTGCGGAGCGCATCCAAGCGGACTACGGGCTGACGATCGACCCGTCAGCGATCACCCGCATCGAGAAGGGGGACCGCAGCGCCAGGACCGCCGAGATCAGCGCGATCGCGGGAGCGCTCGACACGACGGTCGCAATGCTCTTCGGGGAATCGCGCACATCGAGCCTTCGCGATCTGCGCGACGAGGCCGACCGGTCGATGCGTGCCGCGCGCCGGGACCTCTCCGTGTGGCTGAGCACGTTGAGCACCATCCGGCACATCCTGAGGATTCACCCTGGGCTGATCGCCGAGATGGGCAGTGCCTCGGTGCCAGGGCCCGAGAGTCCGGAGGACTACCTGTCCTGGGTGCGTCAGCGGCTCCAAGACATCGTCAGGGACTGGGACCCGGTCCTGGCGCCAACCGAGGAGGATGCGCAGGCGCTCCGGAAGATCGGAGCTTCGTTGTTGGGCCACCTCGTGCGGGTCGACCCGCTGGCGTTCCCGATGCCGCCCGCGACGTGGGATGACGAGGGCGGGGGTGATGGCGATGGCGAATCTGCAGAGGCGTGAGAACGGCAAGTGGCGCGCCCGCTACCGCGACCAGACCGGCAAGCAGATCGCGCGGCACTTCGGCCGGAAGATGGACGCGCAGCGGTGGCTTGACGAGGTCACCACCTCGGTGGTCACCGGGCAGTACGTCGACCCGAAGGCCGGACAGGTCACCTTTCGCGCCTACGCCGAGACCTGGCGCAAGGCGCAGGTCCACCGCCCCAGCTCGGCCGCGCACGTCGAGACCATGCTGCGCCGGCACGCGTACCCAGCCCTGGGTGACCGGGCGATGGCGTCGATCCTGCCGTCGGAGATTCAGGCGTGGGTGAAGCGGATGAGCGAGGGCCTGGCGCCGTCGACCGTGGGCGTCATCCACGGGATCGTGTCGTCGGTCTTCAAGGCCGCGGTCCGGGACCGGCGCATCATGGCGAACCCGTGCGAGGGCACCAAGCTACCCACCGTGGTGAGGACCAAGGTCAAGCCGCTGACCACCGAGCAGGTCGACGTCCTGTACGACAAGGTTCCCGACGAGCTCAAGGCCCTGGTGACGTACACGGCCGGCGTCGGGCCGCGGCAGGGTGAGGCGCTGGCGCTGGCTCGAGACGAGCGGCTTCGGCTGCTCGGCACCAACCCGATGGTCAAGATCGACCGCCAACTTGTCACGACCCGCAACGGCAAGACCGAGTTCGGCCCGCTCAAGACGAAGGCGTCGTACAGGGACGTGCCGCTGCCCAAGGTCGTCGTCGTCGCGCTCAACGCGCACATCGCCACGTTCGACGTCGGCGCGGGCGAGCTGCTCTTCACGCTGAACGGCCAGCCGATCACCCGGCAGGCGTTCGGCCACGTCTGGCGCCCGGCGGCGAAGGCGGCTGGGCTCGACGCCGAGACCGGCACCGGGATGCACGCGCTGCGGCACTACTACGCGTCCCTGCTGATCCGGCACGGCGAGTCGCCGAAGGTCGTCCAGGCCCGGCTCGGGCACGCGACGGCGGCCGAGACGCTCGACACCTACAGCCACCTGTGGCCGGACTCCGACGACCAGACGCGCGCCGCGATCGACAGCGTTCTGGGGACCGCGGCTCGCGGTTTTGGGGACTGTGTGGGGACTGGCGACGCCTAGATTCAGAGTCTGCGCAGGTCAAGTGGCATTTGAGGGACGGGCTGGCCTGTAAGCCGGGTTCTGTCGTGGCGACCATCCATCTAGGACTGCCGTTGCCGGCAGCCTCCAGCGACCTACCCGCACACTCGGGCGAGTCACCCTCTCGGCCGAGGCCGTCGTGTGCTGTCTGGTCTTGCTCCGGGTGGGGTTTGCCGAGCTGCGCCGGTCACCCGGCGCACTGGTGGGCTCTTGCCCCACCGTTTCACCCTTACCTCCGGCGAGCCGGAGGCGGTCTGTTCTCTGTGGCACTGTCCCGCGGGTCACCCCGGGTGGGTGTTACCCACCACCCTGCTCTGTGGAGCCCGGACTTTCCTCGGGACCCGTCGCCTCACGGCGGGGGTCACGCGGTCGCCCGGCCAGCCCGTCCGCGGCTCACTCTAGGGAACAACGGCGGGTGGCGGACAGTTGAGGGGCACATGAACGAGACGCCCGAGATCCGGATCCTTCCGCCGATCGTGTTCCCGGGTACGACGGCACGCCACGAGACGGCGTACCGGATTGCCCACGACTTCCTGTCCCGGAGGGCGCCGCGCGAGGCGCTGCAGGTGCTGGAGCCGGCGTTGGAGCAGGAGCCGGACAACCGGGGGCTGCGGTCGTTGCGCGCGTGGGCGTACCTGATGCGGGCGCAGCTGGTGAAGGCGTCGGACGAGCTGGCGACGCTGGTCGCCGACGACCCGGCCGACGTGTGGAGCCGGCATGCGCTGGGGCGGGCGCTCGAGAGGCAGTCGAAGTACGACGACGCGCTCCCGCACCTGCGGCTGGCCGCGGCGATGACCGGCGACCCCGAGCACGAGTACGACGTGCTGCGGGTCGAGCGCCTGGCGGGTCGTCTGGAGTAGGTTCGGGGCATGTCCACGGACGCCGAGTACTGGTTCTGCCTGAAGCATCACACCGTCGAGGGCGTCGAAGGCTGCCCGAACAAGGACCGCCTCGGTCCCTACCCGACCGAGGCGGAGGCCGCCCGGGCGCTGGAGAAGGCGGCGGAGCGCACCGAGGCCTGGGACGACGACCCGGCCTGGAACGACGACGCCGAGGACAAGTAGCCCGTTGGTGCTCTCGCGCCGCCGCCGGATCCGTCCGGTGGCGATCGACCCTGCGACCGGACGGCGGATCTCGCCGTGGCCGTTCGCGGGGCTGGTGCTGCTCGTCTCCTCCTTCTTCCTGTACGTCGCGTCGGGGCTCCTCGCCCCGGCGTGGGCGGTCGCGCTCCTGCTGCTGTCGTGGCTGGTGATGCTGGTCCTCTGCTTCGCGTGGTGGACCTCGCACCCGCGCTGGACGGTGACGCTCGGGTTGTTCTCGTTCGTCTGGTGGTTCGCCGCGATCACGGCCGGCGGGGTGTTCCTCGACTGGACCGCCTGAGATGGCGGGGGAGCAGCCACGGCGCCGCCTCGCTCCCGAGGCACGACGGGCCCAGCTGATCGCCGTCGCCGAGCAGGTGTTCGTCGCGCACGGCTACCAGGGCACGGCGGTCGAGGACATCGCGGCGGCGGCCGGGGTCACCCGGACGCTGATCTACAAGTACTTCGCCGACAAGGACGAGATCTACCTCGAGTGCCTGCGCGCGGCCCGCGACGAGCTCGACACCGCGGTCGTCGCGGCGGCCGGGGGAGCGGCGTCGCCGGAGGACCAGCTGCGGGCGGGGTTCGGGGCGTACTTCCGGTTCGTGCGCGACCGCGGCTCCACGTGGGACGTGCTGTTCGGCGGGGGCGCGGCGGTCGCCGGCCGAGTCGCGGAGGCGGCCGCCGAGCAGCGCTACCGGACGGCGGAGGTCATCGCCGGTCTGGTGCGGACGGCGGCACCCCACGTCGACGGCGAGGCCGCGTCGGCCTACGCCCACGCGATCTCGGGGGCGGCCGAGCAGCTCGCGAAGTGGTGGCGCCGGCACCCGGAGGTCGCGGTCGACGTCCTCGTGGCGCGGATGATGGACGCGCTCTGGACCGGCCTGCGCACGATCGCCGAGGGCGACGTCGCCGAGGCGGACTAGCCGCGCTTCGCCCGGAAGGCCCCGGGGCCGTTGCGCAGGCCGAGCCACAGCGCCGCCTCGCCCCAGGTACGACGGGGGTCGGGCTCCTTGCCCGCGCCCATCCGGTGCAGCTGGTCGGTGTGCCACGAGAGGTCGAGCGCGCCGTCGAGCTGCTTGAGGTTGGCGACCTTGCCGAGGACCGGCCGCAGCCCGGCCTTGACCTCGGAGCTCGGCAGGGTGGCGAGGCCGTCGTGGAGGATCGCGCGCGGGGCGTCGGGCAGCAGGCAGGTCGGACGGCCGAGGCCGACGACGTCGCAGTCGCCCGAGGCGACGGCGGACTCCATCGCGGCGCTGGAGCGGAAGCCGCCCGTCACCGCGATCGGCACGCCGGCCGCGAGGTCGCGCACGGAGGCGGCGTACTCGAGGAAGTAGGCCTCGCGCGCGGCCGTGGAGGCCCGCATCGTGCCCATCATCGCGGGCGCCTCGTACGAGCCGCCGCTGATCTCGATCAGGTCGATGCCCTCGGCGACGAGCGCGGCGACGACCTCGCGGGACTCGTCCTCGGTGAACCCGCCGCGCTGGAAGTCCGCCGAGTTGAGCTTGATGCCGACCGCGAAGCCGGGGGAGGTGGCGGCGCGGATCGCGCGGAGCACCTCGATCACGAACCGGCGCCGGCGCTCGGCGTCGCCGCCCCAGGCGTCGTCGCGCTGGTTGGTGAGCGGCGAGAGGAACTGCGTGACGAGGTAGCCGTGCGCGCCGTGGATCTGGACGCCCGCGAAGCCGGCGCTCTCGGCGACGGCGGACGCGGTGGCGTAGCGCTCGACGATGTCGCGGATCTCGGCGTCCTCGAGCGCGCGCGGCTTGACCGAGCCGGGGACGCGCGCCTGGATCGCGCTCGGGGCGACGGGGCGGGTCCGCCCGACGAGGGCGTTGGCCTGGCGGCCGGGGTGGTTGACCTGCATCCACAGCGGCGTGCCGCCGTCCTGGAAGTCGCTCGCCCAGGCGCGGAGCCCGGCGAGGTGCCGCTCGTCCTCGATGACGACGTTGCCGGGCTCGCCGCGGTGGCGGCGGTCGACCATCACGTTGCCGGTGACGACCAGGCCGTAGCCGCCGCGCGCCCACCAGGCGTAGAGCCGCTGCAGCCGCTCGGACGGGCCGCAGTCGCGGTCGCCGAGGGACTCGCTCAGCGCCGACTTCATGAACCGGTTGGCCAGCTGCTGGCCGCCGGGCAGGGTGAGCGGGGAGGAGAGGTGCGTGGTCATGCGGAGACCTTCTTCTTCGTCGTCGTGGGCGCGGCGAGCGAGGTGGTGAGCCGGCGGGAGACGGCCGCGAACGGGCGCTGGTACGCCGCGCCGAGCACGCGCACGACCAGGTCGACGGCGACGGCGTCCGCGCCGATGAGGACCTTGGGCCGGCGCCGGCGCACGCCCCGCAGGATGGTCCGGGCGGCGTCCTCGGGCGAGGTCCGGGTGAGCTTCTCGTTGAACGTCCGCGCGATCGAGGAGGTGTCGGCCGCGTTGCTGGCGGTGGCGTTGTTCACGATGTTGGTCCTGATCCCGCCGGGGTGGACGCACGTGACGCCGACGGGATGACCGGCCAGCAGCATCTCCTGGCGCAGCGCCTCGGTGAACCCGCGGACCGCGAACTTGGCCGCGTTGTAGGAGCTCTGGGTCGGGACCCCGAAGAGCCCGAAGATGCTCGACACGTTGACGACGTGCCCGTCGCCGGAGGCGACCAGGTGGGGGAGGAAGGCCTTGGTGCCGTGCACGACGCCCCAGAAGTCGACGTCGACGACCTTCTCGATGTCCTCGTACGGGCTCTCCTCGACGGTGCCGAAGATGGTGATGCCCGCGTTGTTGACCACCAGGTTCACGGTGCCGAAGTGCGCCGCGACGGCGTCGGCCCAGGCATGGACGGCGGCCCGGTCGCGGACGTCGAGCACGGTGCAGTGCGCCGTCGTCCCGCGGGCGTCGAGGAGCGCCGCGGTCTCGGCGAGGCCGGCGGCGTCCCAGTCGCTGATCGCGACCCGGGCGCCCTCGGCGGCGAGCTGGAGCGCGAGTGCCCGGCCGATGCCGGACCCGGCTCCGGTGACGGCGGCGACCTTGTCCTGGAAGTCCTTCATGGGCGCCGAACCTAGTTCCCAGTCGAGTGACTTGACAAGTCATCCGACTTGCAAATCTCGCGAGACCTGCGCCACGATCGCGCCATGAGCACCGGGGTCCGCCGCCAGGTCGATCGTCGCGCCGCGACGACCGAGCGGCTCCTCGACGCGACCATCGAGTGCCTCGCCGACGAGGGGTACGTCGCCACGACCACCCGCCGCGTCGCCGAGCGTGCGGGCGTCAGCCAGGGCGCCCAGCAGCACTACTTCCCGACCAAGGCCGCGCTCGTCGACGCCGCGATGACCCGCCTCGTCGAGCAGCTCCTCGCCGACGCCGCCGCCCGCGGCGTCGAGGCCGCGACCGAGCGCGAGCGCGCCGAGGCGCTGCTCGACCTGATCTGGGAGATCCACCACCTCCCCATCACGCCCGCGGTCCTCGAGCTCTTCAACGTCGCCCGCACGGAGCCGGTCCTGGCCCAGCGGGTCGCCGAGATCATCTGCGCCGGCATGAGCGAGATCGAGGCGCTCGCGGCGGCCGCGCTGCCGTCGTACGCGGGGCGCGCGGGGTTCGGCGACTTCATCCAGATCGCCATGGCCACCGTCCGCGGCACGGTTGTCGTCGCCGCGATCCCCGGTGCCACGGCGGCGCACCCGTCGTGGCCGGCGTTGAAGGCGCACCTGCTCGGCAGCCTGGAGCGGCTAGGATCGCCCGCATGACCCTCCGGAAGCACTAGGACGCCGCGGCTCGTTCCCGCGTCCCTGCTCACCTCGTTCCTTCCGGAGGACACCCATGTCCGGCGTCACCGACGCCGGGAGCACCCGCCTGCTTCTCGCGGGCCCTGCCGTCGCGCGCACCTTCGGGTGCGCGCTGCTCGGCCGGCTCGCGTACGGCGTGCTCCCGCTCTGCTTCCTGTTCACCGTCCGCGACGCCACCGGATCGCTGGCGCTCGCGGCGTCCGCCTCGGCCCTGCTCGGTCTCGCCACCCTGGCGATGCCCGTCCACGCGCGGCTGCTCGACCGCCTCGGCCAGCGCCGCGTGCTGCCCGTCGCCGCCGGCGCCTGGTCCGCCTGCCTGGTCGCCGGGGCGGTCCTCGCCCACCGCGGCCACCACTGGCCCGCAACCTGGCTCGTCCTGGCCTTCCTCACCGGCCTGAGCGGCCCGGTGCTCGGGCCGTCGATGCGCGCCCAGTGGTGCGAGATCGCGCCCGAGGGCCCGCAGCGGCGGCGGGCCTACGCCCTCGACGCGGTCGGCGAGGAGTCGCTCTACCTCGTCGGCCCGATCGTCGCCGGCCTCCTGCTCGCCACCGGGCCGGCCTGGATGGGGCTGCTCGTCGCGCCCGCGCTCGTGTGGTGCGGCACGCTCGCCCTCGTCCTGTCGCCGTACCGCCCGGAGGTCGGGGGCGTCACCGCCCCCTCCGGTGGCGCCCGGGTGCGCGCAGCCGGCGCGGTCCGCGCGATCGGCGGCCTGGTCGCCGCCCTGGCGCTGTTCGGCGCCGGCAGCGCCGCCGCCTTCGTCGGCATCGCGGCGCTGGCCGACCGAGCCGGACGGCCCGGCCTGGCCGGCCTGGTCGAGGCCGCGCTCGCCGCCGGCGCCGTCACCGGCGGCCTCCTGTGGGCCCGGCACGGCCGGAGCCGTCCGGCGGGGCTCGTGCTCGCGGTGCTGCTGGCCGTCCTCGCGCTCGCCCAGGGTGTCGTCGCCCTCGCCGGCGGACTGGTGGCCGCGGCCGCCGTCCTGGCTGTCGGCGGGCTCGCGGCCTCACCGGTCTTCGTCGTCGCCTACGCCGCGGTCGACGACCGCGTCCCGGTCGCACGCCGTACCGAGATGTCGACGTGGGTCAACGTCGGCGTCAACGGCGGCAGCGCGCTCGGGACCGCAGTCGCCGGCCTGGTCGCGGCCGGGGGAGCGGCCCTGCCGTTCGCGCTCGCCGCGGCCCTGTCGGCCGGTGCTGCCGGGGTCGCCGCGGCGTGGGGCAGGATGTCCCCATGGCCATCCACATCACCGACGACGCCGCCGCCGACGAGCTGCTGACCAACAACTCCTTCGCGCTCCTGGTCGGGATGATGCTGGACCAGCAGTACCCGATGGAGCACGCGTTCCTGGGCCCGCAGAAGGTGGTCGGCCGCTTCGGCAGCTTCGACCCCGCGGCGATCGCGGTGGCCGACCCCGAGGAGTTCGCGGCGCTGTGCGCGACGACGCCGGCGATCCACCGGTTCCCGGGGTCGATGTCGGCGCGGCTGCAGGAGCTGGCGCGCATCGTCGTCGACCAGTACGACGGCCGCGCCGAGCGGATCTGGACCGAGGCGGCCGACGGCAAGGACCTGCTGAAGCGGCTGCAGGCGCTGCCGGGCTTCGGGGCGCAGAAGGCGAAGATCTTCGTGGCGCTGGTGGCCAAGCAGCTCGGCGTCCGCCCGGCGGGCTGGGAGAAGGCAGCCGGTGACTACGCGCTCGACGGCTTCCGCTCGGTGGCCGACGTCGTCGACCCGGTCTCGCTGCAGAAGGTGCGCGACTACAAGAAGGCCGCCAAGGCAGCGACCAAGGCGGCGGCCACGGCCGGCTGATCGCTTGTTGAACGCGGGATGACGGGGGCCTGAGAGCTTCCTGAGGGCCCGGTGGCACGGGCTCTTCAGGGCCCGTGGCAGAATGACGACAGCGGTCTTGACACCTCCGGTCTTTGCCGCGCCCTAGAACCGTCAGCATCGAGAGGTGTTCGTGTCCTCGAACCATCGTTCGGTCCCGCCCGCCCTGCTCGGCCACCCGTCCATCGTCGCGCTGATCGAGCGCGGAGCTCCGGTGGGCAGCGTCACGGCCGAAGACGTCCGGCAGGCCTTCGCCGCCGCTGAAGTCGCGCCCGCCCAGCTCAAGGCCCTGATGGCGCACCTCGCCGGCCTGGGCATCTCCGTCGCGCTCGGCTCGCCCGTCGACCAGCGTGCCGTGGCCGCGGCCGCGCGCAAGACGGCGGCGAGCACGGCGACGACAGCCAAGAAGGCGCCCGCGAAGCCCGAGGCCGCCAAGCCGGCCCCGAAGCCCGCTCCGGCCAAGCCCGCGGCTCCGGCCGCACCCGCGGCCAAGAAGGCCGCGCCCGCCAAGAAGGCCGACGCCGCTCCGGTCGCCGGCGCCGAGGCGGCCGCTCCCGCGGTGGGCCCCGACGGCAAGAAGGTGCTCCCGGACATCTCCGACGAGCAGTTCGAGAAGGACGTCGCCGCCGACCCCACCATCAAGGAGGACGAGGAGGAGGCCAGCGCCACGTCCTCGTTCGTGGTCTCGGCCGCCGACGACACCGACGAGCCTGCCCAGCAGGTCATGGTCGCCGGCGCCACCGCCGACCCGGTCAAGGACTACCTCAAGCAGATCGGCAAGGTCCCGCTCCTCAACGCCGAGATGGAGGTCTCCCTCGCCAAGCGGATCGAGGCCGGCCTCTTCTCCGACGAGAAGCTCGCCCGTGGCGGCAAGATCTCCCCGAAGATGCTCGAGGAGCTCGAGTGGATCGCCGAGGACGGCCGCCGCGCCAAGAACCACCTGCTCGAGGCCAACCTGCGTCTCGTCGTCTCCCTCGCCAAGCGCTACACCGGCCGCGGCATGCTCTTCCTGGACCTCATCCAGGAGGGCAACCTCGGTCTGATCCGCGCGGTCGAGAAGTTCGACTACACCAAGGGCTACAAGTTCTCGACCTACGCCACGTGGTGGATCCGCCAGGCCATCACCCGCGCCATGGCCGACCAGGCCCGCACCATCCGGATCCCGGTGCACATGGTCGAGGTCATCAACAAGCTCGCCCGCGTCCAGCGCCAGATGCTGCAGGACCTCGGCCGCGAGCCCACGCCCGAAGAGCTCGCCAAGGAGCTCGACATGACGCCCGAGAAGGTCGTCGAGGTCCAGAAGTACGGTCGTGAGCCGATCTCGCTGCACACCCCCCTGGGTGAGGACGGCGACTCGGAGTTCGGCGACCTGATCGAGGACTCCGAGGCGATCGTCCCGGCCGACGCGGTCAGCTTCACGCTCCTGCAGGAGCAGCTGCACGCCGTCCTCGACACGCTGTCCGAGCGCGAGGCGGGCGTGGTGTCGATGAGGTTCGGCCTCACCGACGGCCAGCCCAAGACGCTCGACGAGATCGGCAAGGTCTACGGGGTCACCCGCGAGCGGATCCGCCAGATCGAGTCGAAGACGATGTCGAAGCTGCGGCACCCGTCGCGCTCGCAGGTCCTGCGCGACTACCTCGACTGACGAGAACCAGCCGTGCCGGCGAGGACGACCACGAGTGTGGTCGTCCTCGCCGCATTTCTGGCGGGCTGCAGCACCGAGCCGACCCGGGACCGGACGCCGCCCCCTTCCCAGCAGCCCGCGACCGCGGCACCGGCTCCGACGCCGCCGCCCGCGCGCCCGGTCACCTTCGACGCCGCGAGGGCCGACGCCGCGGTGCGCCACCTCGCCGTCCGGATCGGCCCGCGCCTGGCCACCGGTCCCGGCTTCCGCCGCGCCGCCGACTGGGCGGCGGGCGAGCTGGAGGACGCCGGCTACGAGGTGCGCCGGCAGCGCTTCGCCGTCCCGGCGGGTGACTCGTGGGGCGTGCCGGTGCCGGCCGGACACAGCCAGAACGTGGTCGCCGTCCCGCCGGGGTTCGACTCCACCCGGCCGCACCTGGTGCTGGGCGCGCACCTCGACACCGTCGCGGTCTCGCCCGGCGCTGAGGACAACGCGTCCGGCGTCGGCGTGCTCCTCGCCCTGGCCCGAACGGACCTGCGCGCACGGCTGCCGGTGGTGCTGGTGCTCTTCGGGGCCGAGGAGCCGCGCGGCCCGGGCGACGACGACCACCACTACGGCTCGCGGCACTACGTGGCCGGGCTGAGCGCTCCCGAGCGGCGGGCGGTGCGCGGGATGCTCGCTCTCGACCGGGTCGGGACCGGCGCCGTCGTCCCGGTGGGCAGCGCGACCGAGGACCCGCCGCGGGCGCTGGTGCGGGCGGGACGCCGGGCCGGGGTGCCGACCGCGGCCGAGACCGGCCAGCGCTCCAGCGACCACTGGTCGTTCGTGCGGGCGGGCCTGCCCGGGTTGCGCGTCGGCAGCACGCCGTACGCCGGCTACCACAACGCGCGCGACCTGCCCCGGCTCGTCGACGCCCGGCAGCTCGACCGGGTGGGCCGGCTGGTGCTGGCCTGGCTACGGGGCTGAGGAGCGGAACGGTCCGGTGCTGTTGGTCCAGACGTCGCCCAGGATGTCGGCGGCCAGCCGGCCCCGCACCGGACGCGGCGCGAAGTCGTCGTCCATCGCGTAGGGGACGAGCTGGAAGCCCTTGAGCTCGGTGCCCCAGAACACCGCCTCGAGGACGACGCCCTGCTGGGTCTCGGTCATGAAGTCCATGTCGAACACGAAGTTGCCCAGCGAGTGGGCGATGAGCGTGCCGTCGTGCCACTCCAGCCCCTGCACCCAGTGCGGGTGCCCGCCCACGACGAGGTCGGCGCCCGCGCGCGTGAGCCGGCGAGCCACGCGGGACTGGATCGGCTCGGCGACGTGCGTGTACTGGGTGCCCCAGTGCGGGAGCACGACGACGACATCGACCTCGGTGTCGAGCCGGCGGACCAGCCGCTCGACGTGCGCGAGGTCGCTGTCGACGAGCGGGCCGGTCCGCGGGGGCATCCGCACCGACAGCGCGCCGGGACGCCGGGCGGTCGCCCGCGGGGTCTCGCCGATCGCGTTGAACCCGATCACGCCGAAGCGCACGCCGTTGCGCTCGGCGACGTACGCCGTGCTCGCCTCGGCCAGGTCGCGGCCTGCGCCGAACGCCCGGACCGGGCCGTCGGCGAGCAGGTCGAGCGTGCGCAGCAGCGCGCGCTCGCCGAAGTCGCCGGTGTGGTTGTCGGCCAGCGAGACCGCGTCGAAGCCGGCGTCGGCGAGCCCCTCGAGGATCGCGGGCGGCGCGGCGAAGGAGTCGTCGCCCTGCTGTGGCGGGCCGTCGTCGGAGAGTGTGCTCTCGAGCGTGCCCAGGGTGAGGTCCGCGGAGCGGAGCCGGCGCTGGAGCGGACGCAGCGGCAGGCTCGGGTCGCCGGCCGCGGTCGCGCGGACGCCCACGCGCCGCCCGAGCATGACGTCGCCGACCACCGTCAGCGTGGTGACCGCCGGCGGTGGCGGGCCGGCGACGAGCAGCGGGTAGTCGGCCGGCCGGCGCAGCGGGTCGACGCCGCCGACCCGCGCCGCGCGCACGGTGGCATCGAGCTGCGAGGCGGGCAGCAGCGCGACGGCGTCCCGGTCGCGGCGCACGGCCCGCACCGTCGTGACCAGGCGCAGCGGCCGGTCGCTACCGTCGAGGGTGCGCCAGGTGTCGGCCTCGCCGGCCACGAGCGCATCCGCCTCGGCGACGCTCAGCCGGGGCGCGGGCCGCGACGCGTGCACCGCGACGACGAGCGGGTCGCGGGCCACGGGTGCGGGCGTGCGGCCGGCGGAGGGCGGGTCCGGCGGTGGCTGCTCGGCCGGGGCCGTGCAACCGAGCACCAGCCCGAGCCCGGCGCCGAGGACGCCGAGCCCGAGAGCACCGCGGCGCCGGGTCATGCCGTCATCGTCGCCGAGCCCGGCGGCAGGGTCCAGCAGCCCGGCCGCGGGTCAGTCGCCGGCCGGCACGATCATCGGCGTCCCCGCGACCGGGTCCGGGACGACGACGCACGGCAGCCCGAACGCCTCCTCGACCACCGCGGCGGTGACCACCTCGGCCGGCGGTCCCTCGGCGAGGACCCGGCCGCCGGCCATGACGACGAGGTGGTCGCTGTAGCGGCACGCGAGGTTGAGGTCGTGCAGGACGGTGACGATGGTGCGGCCGGTGGCCCGGTTGAGCGTGCGCAGCAGCCGCAGCAGGTCGACCTGGTGACTGATGTCGAGGTACGTCGTGGGCTCGTCGAGGAGCAGGAGGTCGGTCTCCTGCGCGAGCGCCATCGCGATCCACACCCGCTGCCGCTGGCCGCCGGACAGGGCGTGCAGCGGCCGGTCGACGAGCTCGACGGTGTCGGTCGCGGCGAGCGCGGCGGCGACCGCCGTCTCGTCGTCGGCCGACCAGCTGCGGAACCAGCCTTGGTGAGGGTGCCGACCGCGCGAGACGAGGTCGGCGACGGTGATGCCGTCGGGCGCGACGGGCGTCTGGGGGAGCAGGCCCAGCACCCGGGCGACCTCGCGCGAGGCGCGGTCGAGGATGGGCGTGCCGTCGAGCAGCACCTCGCCCGCCGACGGGCGCAGCAGCCGGGCGAGCCCGCGCAGGAGGGTCGACTTGCCGCAGGCGTTCGCGCCGACGATCGCGGTGACCCGGCCGTCGAGGACGTCGAGGTCGAGGGCGTCGACGACGGTCCGGTCGTCGTAGCCGAGCGACAGCGCGCGCGCTGCCAGTCGTGGGGTCGCGGTCATCCGCCCAGGCCCTTCCGGTTGGTGGTGGCGATCAGCCACAGCAGGTACGGCGCCCCGACGGCGCCGGTGACGACGCCGGTCGGCATCTCGACGGGCAGGAGGTTGACGGCGATGTAGTCCGCGACCAGGCACAGGATCGCGCCCGTCGCCCCCGCCGCGACGATGCTGCCGCGCGCCGGGCCGAGGAGCCGGTCGGCGACCGGTCCGGCGACGAGCGCCACGAACGTGATTGGCCCGGCGACCGCCGTGGCGAGCGCGGTGAGCAGCACGGCGACGCCGATGAGCGTGAGCCGGCACAGCTCGAGGCGGGTGCCGAGCCCGCGGGCGGTGTCGTCGCCGAGTTCGAGTGCGCGCAGCATCCGCTGGAGCAGCGGGACCGTGGGCGCCAGCGCGAGCAGGCACCACAGGAGGACGGCGTTCTCGGCGTCCCCGGCCTGGCCGATCGAGCCGGTCAGCCAGTGCAGCGCCTCGCGGGCCTCGGTCAGCGAGGTCCGGGTCAGCAGGTAGCCGGTGATGCCGGTCGCGAAGGCCGACATCCCGATGCCGATCAGGATGAACCGGTAGCCGCTCACCCCGTCGCGCCACGCCAGCAGGTACATCGCCAGCGCGAAGGCGAGCGCTCCGACCAGCGCCAGCACGGGGATGCTGAGCCCGGCCAGCGCCGGCACCGCGATGCCGGCGACGGCGAACACGCTCGCGCCTGCGGAGATCCCGACGAAGTCCGGCGAGGCCAGCGGGTTGCGCAGCAGCTGCTGGAAGATGGTGCCGGCGGCGCCGAGCGCGATGCCGACGCCGATCGCCGCCTTGACCTGCGGGAACGCCAGGTCCTGCACGATGAAGTCGACCGCCGCGCTCTCCCGGGTGCCCAGCAGCGAGCCCAGCACCTGGTCGAGGCTCAGCCGGACCGACCCGAAGCACAGCGTGAGCAGCCCGAGCAGCACCGCGAGCGCCAGGAGCACCAGCGGGACGAGGACCGCCCGGCGTGCCCGTCGCCGGCGGACCTGGCGCAGCGCCACCGTCGCGGTGCTCACAGCTCCGCCAGCCGGGTCGAGCGCACGAGCGCGATGAAGAAGGGGGCGCCCAGCACGCCGAGCACCACCCCGACCTGGAGCTCGCCGGGCGAGCCGAGCACCCGGCCGAGGATGTCGGCGCCGAGGAGCAGCAGCGGCCCGAGCAGCAGGCAGTAGGGGAGGATCCAGCGGTAGTCCGGCCCGCAGATCGCGCGCGCCACGTGCGGCACGACGAGGCCGACGAAGACGATCGGCCCGCAGGCGGCGGTGGCCGCGCCGCAGAGCACGGCGACGACGGCGAACAGGCCGATCCGGGTCCGGGTCAGCGAGATGCCCAGGCCGCGCGCGGCGTCGTCCCCGAGGGCGAGGGCGTTGAGCGGGCGCCCGCACAGCAGGCCGACCGCCAGCGCCACCAGCAGCACCGGCGCGACGCCGGTCACGATCGGCGCGTAGCGCCCGGACAGCGAGCCGACCTGCCAGAAGCGGAACTCGTTCTGCGCCTGGAGGTCGGTGAGCAGCAGCCCGATGGTGACCGCGCTCAGCCCGGCGGTGATGGCCGCACCGGCGAGCGCCATCTTCACCGGCGTCGCGCCGTCGCGCCCGAGCGAGCCCACGCCGTACACGAGGGCGGTTGCGGCGAGCGCCCCCACGAACGCGAGGACGACGTGCACCTCGATCGCGGTCAGCCCGCCGGCGGTGATGCCGAGGACGACGGCGAGCGCGGCGCCGGACTCGATGCCCATGATCGACGGGTCGGCCAGCGGGTTGCGGGTCAGCCCCTGCAGGATCGCGCCGGCCACGCCGAGCGCGGCGCCCACCAGCACGCCGAGGATCGTCCGGGGCACCCGGAGCCGCACCGTCACGGTGTCGTCGGTGGTCACCGCGCTGAGGTGGCGCAGTGCGTCGAGGACGTCGTGCAGCCCGATCTCGCGCGAGCCCTGGGTGATGCTGAGGAAGACGACGCCCAGCAGCAGGACGAGCAGGACGCCGAGGCCGGCCGGCCGGCCCGCGCGGACACCGCGCCGGGCCGGGGCCTGGGCCTCAGTCACCGATCGAGTCGTCGAGGCCGGAGAGCTGCTCGGTCAGCTTGGTCAGCGCCGTCGCGTAGTGGCCGTAGGTGTGCAGCCAGAAGCCCGGCCACTCGACGATCTGGTCGGCCTTCGCGGCCCGGATCGTCGACCACGTGGGCTGCGACTTCACGGTCTTGCGGTCCGCGGCCATGCTCCGGTTGTCGAACATGAGGACGTCGGGCTGGTACTTGTCGGCGTTCTCCCAGCTGAGGTTCTCCCAGTAGGGGAAGCTCGGGTCCGGGGAGTCCGGCTCGATGATGTCGAGGCCCCAGCGGTCGAAGTCGAGCAGCTCGGGGGCGTACTCCGGGTTCGCCACGTAGAGCACGTCGGTGGCGGGGGAGACGGCGAGGGCGGTGAAGTCCTTCTCCTTCATCGCGGCGACGAAGGTGTCGCGCGCCTCCTCGAAGGCGGCCTTGTCCTTGGCGCCCTGGGAGCTCTCGGTGTCCGCGCCGAGGCTCGCGGCGAGCTTCTCGTAGCCCTCGGCGAGGTCGAGGATCGAGTCGCCCTGCGCGACGCCGACGACCGGGGCGAGCTCGGCGATCTTCTTGCTCTTGGCCTTGACGCCCTCCTCCATGCCCGAGTGCGCCTTCTCGGCCGGCCACCAGTCGGCGACGATCAGGTCGGGGGACAGGGTGGACGCCTTCGCGACGTCGATGGAGCCCCACTCCTCGCCGAGGATCTCGATGCCGTCGAGGTCGAGGCCCTGCAGGTTCGGGTCGGTCTTCACCGACTCGTCGCCGTAGATGCCGACCGGGCGGATGCCGTACGACATGAGCGCGGCCGCCTCGGCGGCGTGGGCGATGATCCGGGTCGGGACCTCGTCCAGGGTGACCTTCTCGCCGGAGCCGTCGGTGAACGACCACGGGCCCTCGGGGGTGGCCGAGGCGCCGGAGGCCGGCTGCGTGTCGTCGTCCTCCTGCAGGTCGGAGGAGCAGGCGGCGAGCGCCAGGGCCAGCGCGGCGGCCGTGACGAGCGACAGGGGGGATCTCATGAGGGAAGGCTAACCTAAGCGATCTGGCAGGACCGCGGAGTCCCAAAAATGCCCGAGGCCCCGAGGAGTGCCTCGGGGCCTCGGGTCCGACGGGCCGGTCAGTCGGCGACGGGCGCCGGCTTGTCGGACAGCTTGTGGGTCTCGTCCTGCACGGTGACGGCCACTTCCTTGAGCGCGTCACCGTGTTCACGAGCGTGGTGGGCGCAGAAGAGAAGCTCGCCGCCGGACGCGAGCTCTACGCGGAGGTAGGCCTGTGCGCCACAACGGTCGCAGCGGTCCTCCGCGGTCAGCGGAGCGCTGGGAGCAACGGCAGTTGTCATCTCTCGGCCTCACTTTCTAGCGATCGCCATCCGTATCGGATGTCGTCCGGATCAACGTAGCGACTAGGTCAAAGATTCCCGTCCTCGGGTGGTCCATGCCACGTTCGCCACATCTCCATCCAAGCACCCGGACCAGGTCCGGTGGTTCATTTTCCACTGCCTGAAACCAGGCTGTGACCATCCGATCGACCAGGATCGCCTGACCCGAGCGGGCGAGCGGCCGATGCTCGCCATGGTCCTCCCGCACGAACGGGTGTGCCTGCACCGACTCCCGGCGTGTCGCGGGTAGATTCATCCCTTCGGAACACCGTTTCACCAGCACCACCCCCGATGAAGGAGCCGGTCATCGCCGACAACACCTACAACGCCGCCCACCTGCTGGTCCTCGAGGGACTCGAAGCCGTGCGGAAGCGTCCCGGGATGTACATCGGCTCCACCGACACCCGCGGCCTGATGCACTGCCTCTGGGAGATCATCGACAACGGCGTCGACGAGGCCCTCGGCGGCTTCGCCCGGCGGGTCGAGGTCACCCTGCACCCCGACGACTCCGTCGAGGTCTACGACGACGGTCGCGGCATCCCCACCGACAAGGAGCCCAAGACCGGGCTCCCCGGCGTCGAGGTCGTGGCGACCAAGCTCCACGCGGGCGGCAAGTTCGGCGGCGGATCGTACGTCGCCACCGGTGGTCTGCACGGCGTCGGCCTGTCCGTCGTCAACGCGCTGTCGAGCCGGATGGACATCGACGTCGACCGCTCGCCGGCGCGCCAGGGGCTGAGCTTCCGCCGCGGCGTCCCCGGGGTCTTCGCGGGCGAGGGCCCGTCGGCCGCCTTCGAGCCGCAGTCGGGCCTGACCCGCAAGGGCGCCCGCGTGGCCAAGGGCAAGTCCGGCACCCGGATCCAGTTCTGGCCCGACCGCCAGATCTTCACCAAGGACGCCGAGTTCGTCCTCGACGGTCTCATCGGCCGCGCTCGCCAGACCTCGTTCATCGTGCCCGGCCTCGAGCTCGTCATCCGCGACCAGCGCGCCGCCGACAAGTCCGAGTGGACCGAGGAGAAGTTCCGCCACGACGGCGGCATCGGCGAGTTCTGCGACTACCTCGCGACCGGTGACCCGGTCACCGACGTCCTGCGGCTGCAGGGCAGCGACGTGTTCACCGAGACCGTGCCGCTGCTCGACGACAAGGGGCACATGACCCCCCAGGACGTCGAGCGCGAGCTGACCGTCGACGTCGCCGTCCGCTGGGGCACGGGGTACGAGAGCGAGCTGCGCTCGTTCGTCAACGTGATCGCCACCCCCAAGGGCGGCACCCACGTGTCGGGCTTCGAGACCGCCCTGACCAAGACCTTCAACGACGCCATGCGCGCCTCGAAGGCGCTCAAGGTCAACGACGACGACGTGATCAAGGACGACATCCTCGAGGGGATGACGGCCGTCGTCACCGTCCGGCTCGCCGAGCCGCAGTTCGAGGGGCAGACCAAGGAGATCCTCGGCACGCCGGCCGCGCGGACCGTCGTCCGCAAGGTGGTGGCCAAGGAGCTCAAGGAGTTCCTCACCTCGACCAAGCGCGCCGAGAAGGCGCAGGCCAAGCTCCTCATGGAGAAGGTCGTCGGGGCGTCCAAGACCCGGATCGCGGCGCGCCAGCACAAGGAGACCCAGCGCCGCAAGAACGCCCTGGAGTCGTCGTCCCTGCCGGCGAAGCTCGCCGACTGCCGCTCCGGCGACAACGAGCGCACCGAGCTCTTCATCGTCGAGGGTGACTCCGCACTCGGCACCGCCAAGCTCGCCCGCAACGCCGAGTTCCAGGCCCTGCTGCCCATCCGCGGCAAGATCCTCAACGTCCAGAAGGCCTCGGTCGGCGACATGCTCAAGAACGCCGAGTGCGCCTCGATCATCCAGGTCGTCGGCGCCGGCTCCGGCCGCACCTTCGAGCTCGACGCCCGCCGCTACGGCCGGATCATCTTCATGGCCGACGCCGACTCCGACGGCGCCCACATCCGCACCCTGCTCGCGACCCTGTTCTTCAAGTACATGCCCGACCTGGTCAAGGCCGGCCGCGTCTACTCCGCCGTCCCGCCCCTGCACCGGATCGAGATCTCCAACCCCAAGAAGGGCCAGGAGAAGTACGTCTACACCTATTCCGACGACGAGCTGCAGCGCAAGCTCGCCGAGCTCAAGAAGAAGAACGTCAAGTGGAAGGACCCGGTCCAGCGCTACAAGGGCCTCGGCGAGATGGACGCTGACCAGCTGGCCGAGACCACCATGGACCCGCGCCGTCGTACGCTGCGGCGGCTGACGGTCGACGAGCTCGAGGTCGCCTCGGAGGTGTTCGAGCTGCTGATGGGCAGCGACGTGGCACCGCGCAAGGAGTTCATCATCCAGGGGGCGTACGAGGTCGACATGGAGACCCTCGACGCCTGATCCCGCCCCCGCGAAGTGCGTGGGTTGCGGGGCCGAAGTGCGCCGGTTGCGGGTCCGAGATGCGAGGGCGCGCTCGGGTCTCGCACCCGCAACCTCCGCACTTCGGACCCGCAACCTCCCTACTTCGCGAGGATGACCAGCTCGCCCGTGGCGCGGGTCATCGCGACGTAGCGGTCGACGGCGCCCTCGATGCCGTCGCCGAAGGCCTCCGGCTCCACCAGGACGACGAGATCGAACTCCAGGCCCTTGACCAGCTCGGGCGACAGCGACCGCACCCGCCCCGACGGCGACCGGTACGACGGCGCGCCGATCACGCACGCGATGCCCTCGCCGTCGGGGTGCTCGGCCAGCCAGGTGTCGACGACGGCGTCGAGGTCGGCGGGGGAGCCGTGGCGGACGGGGAGGCCGGAGCGGCGGATGGAGGTGGGGACGTTGGCGTCGGGGAGGGCGGCGCGGATGACGGGCTCGGCCTCGCGCATGACCTCCTCGGGGGTGCGGTAGTTCACGGTCAGCGAGGCGAGGGTGATCCGGTCGAGGCCGGCGGCGGTGAGGCGGTCGGTCCAGGAGTCGGTGAAGCCGTGGCGGGCCTGGGCGCGGTCGCCGACGACGGTGAAGCTGCGCGACGGGCAGCGCAGGAGGAGCATCTGCCACTCGGCGTCGGTCAGCTCCTGGGCCTCGTCGACGACGACGTGGGCGAAGGGGCCGGCGAGGAGGTCCGGGTCGGCGTCGGGGACGGCGGACGGGTCGTCGAGGGCGCCCCGCAGGTCCTCGCCGCGCAGCATCGACATGATCATCAGGTCCGAGTCGTCGGCGGCGATGAGGTGGTCGACGACGGCGGACATCTCCTCGCGGTCCGCGGCCCGCTGCGCGGCCTGGCGCTGCCGGCGGCGGGACGCGCCAGGGTCGCCGAGGCGCTGCCGGGCGGCATCGAGGAGGGGCAGGTCGGCGGTGGTCCAGGGCGAGCCCTCGGGGCGGCGCAGCGCCCGCAGCTCGTCGGCGCTCAGCCAGGGGGCGCACGCGCGGAGGTAGGCGGGCACCGCCCACAGGTCGCCGACGACGTCGGTGTGGGTGAGTAGGGGCCAGGCGCCGTGGAGCGTGTCGACGAGCTCGGGATGGCGGCGCAGGGAGGCCCGGACGGCGTCCTCGGGCACGTCGGCGGCGGCGTCCGCCGGCAGCTTGTCGACGAGGATGTCGAGCAGCGCGTCCCAGACCTGGTCGCGCGCCTCGTTGTGGGGGACGCCGGGCTCGGGGGCGGTGAACGCCTCGGCCCAGTCGGCGGTGCTCACCCAGAAGTCCGCCCAGGGGGTGTCGACCGACATCCCCTGGGTCGGGGGCTCCTCGTAGATCGCGACCGCCTTCTCGATCGCGCCGACGAGCGCGGCGGACGCCTTGAGCCGGGCGACCTCCGGGTCCGGCTCCCGGACGGCGGCCGCGCCCTCGGGCACCAGGTCGGCCAGGGTGCAGGTCTGGACGCCCTCCTCGCCGAGGCTCGGGAGGACGTCGGCGACGTAGGCCAGGTACGGGCGGTGCGGGCCGACGAAGAGGATGCCGCCGCGGTGGTGTCCCGCGCGGCCCAGCCGCGGGTCGGCGTACAGGAGGTAGGCCGAGCGGTGCAGCGCGACGACGGTCTTGCCGGTGCCGGGCCCGCCGTCGACGACGAGGGTCCCGCGCGAGCCGGCCCGGATGATCGCGTCCTGGTCGGCCTGGATGGTGCCGAGGACGTCGCGCATCTGCTCCGAGCGGTGGCTGCCGAGGCTGGCGATGAACGCGGACTGGTCGTCGAGCGCGGCCCGGTTGCCGGGGTCGTCGAGGCCCTCGGCGGTGAACACCTCGTCCCAGTAGTCGGTGATCCGGCCGCCGGTCCAGCGGTAGCGGCGCCGGCTGACCAGGCCGAGCGGATGGGCGTGGGTGGCCGCGAAGAAGGCCTCCGCGGCGGGCGAGCGCCAGTCGACGAGCAGCCGGCGCCCGTCGGGGTCGGTGAGGCCGAGCCGGCCGACGTACACGGGCTCGGGGGAGTCGGCGGCGACCATCCGACCCAGGCACAGGTCGCGGCCGAACCGGCGCAGGGCGCGCAGCCGGCTGCTCAGCCGGTGCACCTCCTGGTCGCGCTCGAGGGCGCCGGTGCCGCTGCCGCCGGGCGCGCGGCGGGCCTCGTCGAGGCGGGCGGTGAGGTCGGCGACGGTGTGCTCGATGCTGGCGGAGACGGCGGCCAGGTGCTCGTCGTCGTGGGCGATCAGGGTGGGGTCGTTCTTGGCGGAGAGGCGGTCGGGCAGGGCGAAGGCGGAAGCGGTCCGAGGCGTCACGGCGGGAGATTCTCCGGTACGGACGGGGCCTTGCGGCAAGCCCCCATCGGCGCTATACGTTGAGAGTGGTGATGAGCGCCGACCGCGCGGCCGTCGTCAAAGCGCTCAAGTCTCACGGCGCCAAGGCACGTCGCGGGCACCTGAGGATCGCTGTCGGCGACCTCTTCTGGTACGTCGACCCGCGGGTCGAGGGCGCCGGGCCGAGTGCCGCGCTGCGGCTCGAGGTCGGCTGCTGGCCGCCCGCGCTGCCGCCGGAGCCCGACGGCGGCGCCGTCGACTGCCCGCTGCTGCTGGACGTCGCGCTCGGCGACGACCCGGTGGCGCGCACGGACGAGCTCGTCGCCCGGGTCGGCGCGATCGGCGACCTGGGCGCGCTGTCGGCCGCGCTCGGCGACCTGCCGGGCGCGCTGGTCGACCAGGCCCTGCGGGACCTGCTCAGACCTCCTGGCTGAGCAGACCCGTGTCGACGTCGTAGATGAACCCGCCGACCTTGACCGACTCGGGGATGAGCGGGTGCGAGCGGACCTTGCGGACGTCCTCGGCGAGCGACTGCTTCTGGTCGGCGATCACGTGGAAGGCGTGCCAGGTGACGTCGTGGCCGACGGCGGCGCCGATCTTCTCGTGGATCTCGGCCTCGGTGCTGGAGGCCATCGCGCAGCGGGTGTGGGGGATCACCAGGATCCGGTCGACGTTGAGCAGGTGCGCGCCGAGCACGAGCGCCTCGAGCGCCGCCTCGGTCACCCGGCCACCCGGGTTGCGGAAGATCTTGGCGTCGCCGTAGTCGAGGCCGAGCATCCGCAGCGGGTCGATGCGCGAGTCCATGCAGGTGACGATGGCGACCCCGGCATGGGCCTTGCCGTCGAACCCACCCTGGTCGAAGGTGGCCGCGTAGTCGTTGTTCGCCTTCAGGAGGTCGTCGAAGTCACCCATGCGACCAAGATTAGCCACCGGCGCGGAGCACCTCGGCGGTGTCCACGTCGCGAGTACGGGCCCGGGCGAAGACGACCAGCGCGAGGACGGCGGCCGCGAACGCGGCGACCGCGGCACCGAGGAAGACCGAGTGCTCCTGGAGGATGCCGAGCTCGGTGATGCTGAGCTTCGGGTCGTCCTCCTGGGCGGCGTAGAGGCGGCGCAGGCCGATGGTGGTGAGCGCGGAGATGCCGACGAGCATGCCGACCATCCGGGCCACGACGACCAGGGCGCTGGCCAGGCCGTGGGTGTCGTCGTCGGTGGTGGCGAGGATCGCGGCGTTGACCGGCGCGAGGGCGATCCCGAACCCGAGCCCGCCCAGGACGAGTGGGAGGTTGGCGGCGAAGCCGTCGAGGCTGTGCGCGTCCCACTGCGCCATCAGCAGGAAGCCCACGCCGGCGGCGCTCATGCCCACCGCGGTGAGGACGCCGGCGTTGACCCGGCGCAGCAGCCAGCCGCCGAGGACGGCGCCGACCGGCAGCGCGGCGAGGAAGCGGAGCAGGACGAGCGCGGCGCCGAGCTGGGAGGAGCGCTCGGTGGTGGTCCGGGCGAAGAGCGGGATGTCGACCAGGGCCGCGATGAGCGCCCAGCCGACGAGGAAGCTGACGACGAGCGCCCCCCAGGCCGGCGTCGGGCGCAGCGCGCCGCGGGGGACGATGGGGGACGCGGCCCGGCGCAGGTGGAGCAGCAGCAGGACGACGGCGATCGCCGACCCCGCGAGGAACCAGGGTCCCTGCGGCGAGAACACCGCGACCTCAGGGTCGGCGGTCGCGAAGGCGAGCACGATGCCGCCGAGCGCGAGGGCGAGCAGGCCCGCGCCGAGCAGGTCGGCCGCGAGCAGGTGGCCGAACCAGCCGCGCAGGTCGACGAGCGGCGGACCGCCGAGCCAGCGGCCGAACCAGCACCACAGCGCGAGCAGCACGAACGCCGCGATCGTCGCGACGCCGACGGGGGTGACCCAGCGGCTGCCGCCGTCGACGTAGGGGATGAAGAGCTGGCCCCAGGTCAGGTCGCGCTGGAGGCCGCCGGGCTGGACGAACGTGAGGAAGCCCGCGGCGAGGGTCACCGCGAGCAGCGCCAGGCCGACGACATCGGGCAGCCGGCGCCGCCGTGCGGCCATCGCGTCGGCGCCAGGGGAGTCAGGCGTGCCCGCGACCCGCGCGACCACACCCACCGCGACGGTGAGGAGCGCGCCGACCGCGAGGTTGATCGCGAAGATCCCGCGCCAGCTCGTGAACGACAGGACCATGGCGCCGAAGAGCGGGCCGAGGACGCTGCCGAACTCCTGGACGGCCGAGACCAGGCCGAGCGGCAGCCCGCGCCGGTCGACGGGGTAGAGCGCGGCGACCAGCGACATGGTGGCCGGGACGAGCCCGCCGCCGCCGACGCCCTGGAGGAAGCGTCCGGCGACCATGCTCGGCAGGTCGTAGGACAGCGCGGTGATCAGCGAGCCCGCCGAGAAGACCACCAGCGACATCGCGAGGACGGGGACCTGGCCGCGGAGGTCGGCGATCCGCCCGATGAGCGGCAGCATCGCGACGTACCCGAGCAGGAACCCGGAGACGATCGGGGCCGCGCGCTGCAGCTCCTCGACGGGGATGCCGGCGCCCGCCATCATGTCCGGCAGGGCGAGGACGACGACATAGGTGTCGACCGCCGCGAAGGCGACCGCGACCGCGCAGAAGCCCAGCAGCAGCCGGTTCGCCGTGCTCACTCGGGGCTCACTTGGGGGCCGTGATGTCCTTGTCGACGTCGTACTTCGTCACGTCGATCGTGTACGTCATCGGGTCGGCGTCGGGGAAGAACGTGCCGGAGAGCCGGGCCGTGCGCAGGTGACCGCTGTCGTCGACCCGGTAGGTCGCGTCGAAGTCGTCGCCCTCGGCACAGGGGAGGATCTTGCGGATCGAGTCACCCGTGGCGGTGCCCTCGTAGGTGGTGAAGATCTCCTTGTTGTCCGTGCCGCCGCGCTCGGACTTGCCGGCCTTGACGTCGGTGCTGCTGGTGAGCACCGACGAGACGCCGCTCGTCGCGTCGAGGAGCAGCGCCGGGTCGGGGGCGCACAGCTCCTTGGGCTGGAACCGGTCGCTCCAGCCGCCGAGCGCGAGGTGGTTGATCCACAGCGTGCCGTCGACCGAGATCACCGGCACCTCGGAGACCGCGAAGCCGGACACCTTGCCGTCGACCGTCCCCTCGAAGGCGGGCGGGTCGGCGACGATGGTGCCGCTCGCCGACTTGAGGTAGTCGACACCGGGGTCGTCGGAGGTCGAGATGGAGACCTCGACGCCGGACGTGCCGTCGAGCAGCTCCTTGGCCTTCTTGCCCGCGTCGGACCAGGACGGCGCGCCGTCGCCGCCACCGCCGTCGTCGCCGGAGCAGGCGGTCAGGCCGCCGACGGCGACGAGCGTGGAGAGCAGGCCGGCGGCCACACGGGTGGAGGTCGTCATGCGCTCACCCTGACACATCGCCCGAGGACGGCGGCGCGGGATCCGCGGACGAGCCGCCGGACGGGGCGGCGCCGAGGGCCACGGACAGCGGGCCGGCGACCGCGACGATCGGCTGGCTGCCGGGCAGGCCGGAGCCGTCGCGACGGCCGGTGGCCTCGGGCAGGTCGACCGGCGCGCCGCTGGCCGCGGTGGCCCGGGCGGGCGCGGGCCCGGCCCAGGCGAAGACGAGCGTGTCCTCGCCCTTGAGGAAGCGGTGGCAGCGCACGCCGCCGGTGGCCCGGCCCTTCGCGGGGTACTCCCAGAAGTCGGTCACCTTGACCGAGCCCGGCTCGGTGCCGGGCAGGGCCGTGGCCGAGCCCGAGGCGGTCACCAGGACCACGCCGCCGGGCGCGTTGAGGTCGAGCACGCCGAACCAGACGACCCGCTCCTTGTCGGTCACCCTGATGCCGGCCATGCCGCCGCCGGAGCGGCCCTGGGGGCGCACGCCGTCGGCGGGGTAGTGGAGCAGCTGGGCGTCGGAGGTGACGAAGCAGAGCTCCTCGGAGCCGGTGGTCAGCTGGACCGCGCCGACGACCTCGTCGCCGTCCTTGAGGGAGATGACCTCCCACTCGTCCTTGTTGAGCACCTCGGGGTTGACCCGCTTGACCACGCCCTGGCGGGTGCCGAGCGCGAGCCCGGGACCGTCGGTGGTCAGCGTGGTGAGCGCGAGCGCGCGCTCGCCCTTGGCCAGCTCGAGGACCTCGCTCAGCGGCAGGCCGCCCTGGAGGTTGGGCTCGTTGGCCGAGGGCGGGATCGCCGGCAGGTCGAGGACGGCGAGCCGCAGCAGCCGCCCGGCCGAGGTCAGCACGCCGAGGTCGGCGCGCGCCGAGGTGCGGACCGCCGAGACGACGACGTCGTGGTTGGCGCGGCCGCCGCCGGTGCCGATCTCGTCGGCGGACGTCGTCCGGGCGAGCAGGCCGGTCGCGGACAGCAGCGCGAAGCACGGGTCGTCGGCAACCTCGAGGGGCGCGGCGGCCGCGGCGACCGCCGTGGTGCCGGCCGACTCGAGCAGGACGGTGCGCCGCGGCGTACCGAAGGTCTTGGCGACCTCGGCCAGCTCGGAGGAGACGAGCTTCTTGAGCAGCGCCTCGTCGGCGAGGATGGCGTCGAGCTCGGCGATCTCCTTGCGGAGCTCGTCCTGCTCCTTCTCGAGCTCGAGCCGGGAGAACTTGGTGAGCCGGCGCAGCTCCATGCCGAGGATGTACTCGGCCTGGATCTCGGAGAGCTCGAAGACGCTCATCAGCCGCTCCTTGGCGGCCGCGGCGTTGTCGCTGGTGCGGATGACCTGGATGACCTCGTCGATGTCGAGCAGCGCGAGGAGCATGCCGTCGACCAGGTGCAGCCGGGCGGCCTTCTTGTTGCGGCGGAACTGCGAGCGGCGCCGGACGACCTCGTAGCGGTGCTGGAGGAAGACGTCGAGCATCTCCTTGAGGCCCATCGTGCGCGGCTGGCCGTCGACCAGGGCGACGTTGTTGATGCCGAAGGAGTCCTCGAGCGGCGTCAGCTTGTAGAGCTGCTCGAGCAGGGCCTCGGGGACGAAGCCGTTCTTGACCTCGATCACCAGGCGCAGGCCGTTCTCGCGGTCGGTGAGGTCCTTGATGTCGGCGATGCCCTGGAGCTTCTTGGACTGGACCAGGATCTTGATCCGCTCGACGATCTTCTCGGTGCCCGTGCCGTAGGGGAGCTCGGTGACGACGATGCCCTTGCGGCGTCCGATCGTCTCGACCCGGGCGGTCGCGCGCATCTTGAAGACGCCGCGGCCGGTCTCGTAGGCGTCGCGGATGCCGTCGAGGCCGACGATCTTGCCGCCCGTCGGCAGGTCGGGGCCCGGGATGAACCTCATCAGCCCCTCGATGTCGGTCTTGGGGTGCTGGATGAGGTGGCGCAGCGCCTGGACCACCTCGACCAGGTTGTGCGGCGCCATGTTCGTCGCCATGCCGACCGCGATGCCCGTCGTCCCGTTGACGACGAGGTTGGGGATGGCCGACGGCAGCACCGACGGCTCGTACTCGCGGCTGTCGTAGTTGGGCCGGAAGTCGACGGTGTCCTCGTCGATCGACTCGGTCATCGCCAGCGCGGGCGGCGCCATCCGGCACTCGGTGTAGCGCATGGCCGCCGGCGGGTCGTCGGGCGAGCCGAAGTTGCCGTGGCCGTCGACCATCGGCAGCCGCAGCGACCACGACTGCGCCGTCCGCACGAGGGCGTCGTAGATCGCGCCGTCACCATGCGGGTGCAGCCGGCCCATGACCTCACCGACGACGCGCGCCGACTTCACGTGCCCGCGGTCGGGCCGCAGGCCCATGTCGTTCATCGTGTAGAGGATGCGCCGCTGGACCGGCTTGAGACCGTCGCGCGCGTCGGGCAGCGCGCGGGAGTAGATCACCGAGTACGCGTACTCCAGGAAGGACGACTGCATCTCGTCGCGGATGTCGGTGTCGAGGATGTGCTCCTCGAAGTCCTCCGGGAGGGGATCCTGCTGGGTACGCCGTGCCATGGGGGGCATTCTTCCGGGTGGCGCCGACAGGTGCGGCAGGGGCTCGCCGTGTCCCGTCTGTGTTCCCGCGAAGTGACACGTTCCGTGCTCCTTCGCCCGCCGGAACGTGCCCCTTCGGCGGCCGCGTGCAGCCGATGATTCCTGGGGCGGGCGCCGGTCTGACCCACCATGGCGACAGTGATGATGCACGCGGTGGCGTCCCTCGACGGCTTCATCGCCGATGACAACGACGACGTCGGACCGCTGTTCGACTGGTACTTCAACGGGAGCCGGCCGCTCACCGACGGCGCCGACCACGGTCCCTTCGCCGTCTCGGAGGCGTCGGCGGCCTACGTGCGGCCGATGTGGCAGAGCATCCGGGCGATCATCCAGGGGCGGCGCCTGTTCGACCAGACCAACGGCTGGGAGGCGACCCCGCCGGCGGGGGAGCACCTGCTGGTCGTCTCGCACCGGCCGAAGCCGGAGGGCTGGCACCCGGAGGCCGAGGTCCCGTTCTTCGACGACATCGCGGCGGCGGTCGAGGAGGGGAAGCGGCGAGCCGGTGACGGCGTGCTGGCGATCTGCGCCGGCGACATGGGTGGGCAGGCGCTCGCCGCGGGTCTGGTGGACGTCGTGGCGATCGATGTCGTGCCCGTGGTGTTCGGCTCCGGGAGGCGCTACTTCGGGTCGGTGGCGGGCCAGCACCTGCTCGAGGATCCGGACGTCGTCGTGCAGGGGGACCGGGTCCTGCACCTGAAGTACCGCGTGCGCCGCTGACGCGTGTGGCCGGGGCCGATAGATTTCTCCCCGTGAGCCCCGACCCGACCCCGACGGACGAGATCGAGGCGCCGCCCGCGCACTGGGAGGGCGACGTCCTGCTCCGTGACGGGCGGACGGCGCACATCCGGCCGATCCGGCCCGAGGACGACGAGCTGCTGGTCGAGTTCTACGCGCGGGTCTCCGACGAGTCGAAGTACTACCGCTTCTTCTCGCCGATGCCGGTCCTCTCCGACCGCGACGTACGACGGTTCACCCACGTCGACAACCGCGACCGGGTCGCGCTGGTGCTGATCCTCCAGGAGCGGATGATCGCCGTCGGCCGCTACGACGTCGTCGAGGCCCGCGAGGCCGAGGTCGCGTTCCTGGTCGAGGACGAGCACCAGGGCCGCGGGATCGCCCAGCTGCTGCTCGAGCACCTCGCCCAGGCCGGCCGCGAGCGCGGCGTCGAGCGGTTCACTGCCGAGGTGCTGCCCGACAACAGCCGGATGATCCAGACCTTCCGCGACGCCGGCTACCGGGTGGCGAGCGGCTACCACGACGGCGTGATCACGCTGGAGTTCCCCATCGACCCCACCGACACCGCGATCGGCGTGATGCGCGACCGCGAGCACGCCGCCGAGGCCGCGTCGATCCACCGCTTCTTCCACCCCCGCTCGGTCGCGATCATCGGTGCCAGCCGCCGGCAGGACACGATCGGCCAGGTCCTGGTCCGCAACCTGGTGACGGCCGACTTCACCGGCCGCGTGTACGTCGTCAACCCGAGCGCGCCCGCGGTGTCGGGCATGCCGGCGTACAAGAACGTCAACGAGATCCCCGACGAGGTCGACGTCGCGATCGTCGCGGTGCCCGCCGACGCGGTGACCGACGTCGTGCTCGACTGCGCCAACAAGGGCGTGCACGGGCTCATCGTCATCTCGTCCGGCTTCGCCGAGACCGGCGAGGAGGGGCGCAAGCGGCAGCGCCACCTGGCCGGCCTGTGCCGCTCCTACGGCCTGCGGCTGATCGGCCCCAACTGCCTGGGCGTCCTCAACACCGACCCGACCGTGCAGGTCAACGCGTCGCTGTCGTCGGTGATGCCGGCCCGCGGCCGTGCGGGCTTCTTCTGCCAGTCCGGCGCGCTCGGCTCGGCGATCCTCGAGAAGGTCAAGAACCGTGGTCTCGGCATCTCGACCTTCGTCAGCGCGGGCAACCGTGCCGACGTCTCCGGCAACGACCTCCTCCAGTACTGGGAGGAGGACGACGCGACCGAGGTCGTCATGATGTACCTCGAGTCCATCGGTAACCCGCGCAAGTTCTCCCGGATCGCCCGCCGGGTCTCGCACCGCAAGCCGATCGTCGCCGTCCGCTCCGGGCGGACGACGCAGGGCGTGCCGATGGGCCACACCGTCCGCCGGATCGGCGCACCGCAGGCCGCGGTCGACGCGATGTTCCGCCAGGCCGGCGTGATCCAGGTCGACACCCTCGACGACATGTTCGACGTCGCCCAGCTGCTCGCCCACCAGCCGCTGCCGCGGGGGCGCCGGGTCGCCATCGTCGGCAACTCCGACGCGCTCGGGCTGCTCGCCGCCGACGCCGCCTCCGCGGTCGGGCTCGTCGTCAACCGCTCGGTCGCGCTCGGCGCCGACGCCACCGCCGAGGACTTCGAGGACGCCCTCGACGACGCCATCGACGACCCGGACGTCGACTCGGTCATCGCCGTCTACATCCCGCCGCTCGACATCTCGGGCGAGGAGGTCGCCAACGTCCTGGCGGCCGTGGGGGAGCAGTCCGACAAGCCGCTCGTCTCGTCCTTCCTCGGCGCCGAGGGCATCCCCGAGCTGCTGCGGGTTCCCGACGTCGCGGGCTCCTCGGCCGGCCGCGGCTCGGTGCCGTCGTACCCGGCGGTCGAGGCAGCGGTCCGCGCGCTGGCTCGCGTCGTCGAGTATGCCGTGTGGCTGCACGCACCCGACGGCCCCTCCGCCGATGCCGGCGAGGTCGATGCCCGCAGCGCGAAGCGGCTGGTCGACCGGATCCTCGCCGACCCCGAGGTCGCCGCCACCGATCGCGAGGTCGAGCTCGACCAGGCCCAGCTGACGACACTGCTCAACGCCTACGGCATCCAGCTCTGGCCGACGATCCCGGTCGCGAACCTCGACGAGGCGATCGCGGCGGGCGAGCAGCTCGGCTGGGACGTCGTCCTCAAGTCCACGCTGCCGGCGGTGCGCGAGCGCCCCGACCAGATCCACGTGTGGCGCAACATCCCCACCGCTCCCGAGATGCGCGAGGCCTGGGACTACCTGGGCGGCCTGATCGACCCGGGCATCGGGCGCTTCGTCGTCCAGCGCAACGCTCCGACGGGCGTGCCGATCTCGGTGCGCTCGTTCGAGGACCCGCTGTTCGGGCCGGTCGTCTCGTTCGGCATCTCCGGGCCGGTCATCGAGCTGCTGGGGGACTGGTCCTACCGGATCCCGCCCCTGGGCCAGCACGAGGTGGCCGCCATGGTGCGCGAGGTGAAGAGCTCGCCGCTGCTGTTCGGCTACCGCGGCGCCGACCCGGTCGACGTCGGGGCCATCGAGGACCTCATCACCCGGGTCGCCGAGCTCCAGAACGACCTCCCGCAGGTCGCCTCGCTCGAGCTCTCGCTCGTGCTCGCCGGGGTCGACGCGGCCACCGTGCTCACCGCGTCCGCGCGGGTGGCGGCGGTCAAGGACCCGCGGCCGGACTCGCTCGTGCGCCGGATGCCCGACCTCGCCACCACCATCCCGGACTGAAAGCGGGCCTGAGGGCGCCTCTCGCCGCGCTGCCGCGCCGGTCGTGCGAGGATTCCCGCATGCCCACACGTGCCCGCGCTCACGAGGGAGACCGCCACGCCGAGCTCCAGGCCGCGATCAACCGGACCGGCTACTACCCCGAGGTCGTCTCCGACGCGGTCACCGACGCACTCGGCGGGGAGCCGGTGGTGTCGTACTACGTGCACCACGAGCCGACCTTCGAGCGTGACGAGGTCCGCCGGCACCAGACCGTGATCGTGCTGACCCCGAGCCGGCTGATCCTGGCGCACACCGACGAGCACGCCGGCGACGACCTGCTGCCCGAGCCGTACACGTCGACCTCCACCGAGGCGGTCAGCCTGCGCGCCGTCGCCTCCGTCGTCGTCACCCGGATGACGACCAACCCGACCGCCGGCCCGCGCCCGCCCGCCGAGGCGGTGCTGACCATCGGCTGGGGTGCGGTGAGCCGGATCGACCTCGAGCCGGCCGGCTGCAGCGACCCCCAGTGCGAGGCCGACCACGGCTACACCGGGACGTCGTCGTCCGACGACTTCTCGCTGCGGGTCTCCGCGGCCGCCGACGGCACCGACGCGGTCGGCGGGCTCCTCTCGTTCGCCGCGTCGCTCTCCGCGCTGACGAGGGGCTGACCGGGTGGACCAGGTCGAGCAGGCCGCCTTCTGCGAGCCGGCCTACGGCGTCCGCTCGCTCGGCGACGTGGTTCCCGCGATCGCCCACGCGCTCGGGAGCCCTGTCGGGCCGGCCCCCACGGGGCTGACCCTGCCGGACGCGACGTCGTACGTCGTCTTCCTCATCGACGGGCTCGGCGCCCGGCTGCTGGAGCGCTACGCCCACGCGGCGCCGTACCTCTCGTCGCTGCTGGAGAGCTCGACGCCGGCCACGGCGGGCGTGCCGTCGACCACCTCGACGTCGCTGACCTCGCTCGGCACCGGCCTGACGCCGGGCGCCCACGGGCTGGTCGGGTTCACCACGCGCATCCCCGGCACGAGCGAGCTGCTCAACGCCCTGCTGTGGGACCACGACATCGAGCCGACCCAGTGGCAGCCGCACCAGACGGCGTTCTCGTCGCTGCAGAACGCCGGCGTGCGGGTGACCGTCGTCAACAAGCGGGAGTTCAACGGCAGCGGGCTCACCGTCGCCGCCCACCGCGGTGCAGACTACGTCGGCGTCGACCGGGTCGGCGAGCGGATCGCCGCCGTCCTCGACGCCTCGACCCCCCACGCGGGCCAGGCGGCCCTCACCTACGTCTACGACGGCGACCTCGACTGGACCGGTCACCGCTGGGGCGTCGCCTCCAGCCAGTGGCTCCAGCAGCTCGCGATGATCGACCACGAGGCCGAGCAGCTCCGCGAGGCCCTGCCCCACGACCGCCGCCTCCTCGTCATCGCCGACCACGGCATGGTCGACGTCGGGCCCGACCACCGCATCGACGTCGCCGCCGACGACGACCTGCGCTCCGGCGTCGCCCTCGTCGGCGGCGAGGCCCGGTTCCGCCACCTCTACTGCGCCGGCGGCGCCGTCCCCGACGTCGTCGCCACCTGGCGCGAGCGCCTCGGCGAGCGCGCCGACGTCCTGACCCGGGCCGACGCGATCGGCCGCGGCTGGTTCGGCCCGGTCGACCCGTCGGTGCTGCCGCGGATCGGGGACGTCGTCGTCGCGTGCAAGGGGGAGTTCGCGGTGCTCTCGACCGAGGGGTTCCCCTATGAGTCGCGGTTGATCGGCATGCACGGGTCGCTGACGCCGGACGAGATGTTGATCCCGGTGCTGCTCGACTGAGCTTCGCTGGCCCGATCACAGCCAGAAGGTCGGAGGATCGACCGGGGCCGGCCGGGGGCGGGCATCAAGCTCGCGAAGATCCCGGCCACGAATCTGGGCATTCCGCCTCCACTGTCCGGGACCCGGTCCTAGTTTCGATTTCATGATGCTCCCCCACAAGATCGCAGCGCTCGGCGCTGCCGCCCTCCTCGCTCCTCTCGCCCTGACGGTCGCGGCGCCCGCCGCCCACGCGGACGAGAGCTACGCCGGCTCGATCGGTGCTGCTCCGATCGGAGTCTTCTACCAGCCCAACGCGAACGAGACCTGCAGCACGACGAACGCGTCGGTCGCGCTGCCCTACAGCTCGGTCGACTACGTCTCGCAGTCGTCGGGGCCGCGTCGCTTCGTGGTGCACGCCGCGGACGTGCCCGCCGCCGCGCAGCTCGCGTTCTACGTCTACCGCAACGGCGTCTGTGTCGCTGCCGACTACCAGCCCGACCCGGGCGAGGAGTCCACCGCGACGGTCGACCTCGATCGCGTCGTCCTCGCGAAGGGTGACCGGGTCTCGGTGCGCATCATCTCGTTCGCGAACCCGGCTTGGCGCCTCGACATCCTCCAGCCCGGTACGGCGAACGCCGCCGCGGCAGGCAAGGGCGCGTCGTACGTGAAGCTGCCGTACCAGGTGAGCTGCGCGAGCAAGAAGGCCACGGTGCAGGTGGCCGGCAAGGCGAAGGCGCGCAAGATCAAGTCGATCACGTTCACTGCCGGTGGCAAGAAGGTCGCTGCGGTCAAGGGCGTGCGGGCGCGGCAGAACATCAAGCTGAAGGGCATCCCGGCGTCGGCGACGTCGATCAAGGCGGTCGTGAAGCTCAAGGGCGGCGGCAAGGCCAAGGTCACCCGGGCCTACAGCGCCTGCCGCTGACGCGGCGTCCGGTTGGCGGAGGCGGATCTCGGCAAAACGCCTCCGCCGACCGGGCCGGGGTCCTAAGTTCGAATTTCATGAGGACCCCCCACAGAATCGCAGCGCTCGCCGCTGCCGTCATCGCGCCGGTCGCCTTCGTCGCCCCGGCCGCCCACGCGGACTCGACCTCCACCGGGACGATCGAGACCAGCGACCCGCAGATGAACTTCCTCGAGCCGGACCCGAACACCGACCAGTGCGTCAAGGCCGTGGATCCGGGCAACCAGACCGCCCACTACGACACGGTGGCGTTCGTCTCGAAGACCAACGGGCCGCGCCGGATCACGGTCCGGAGCACCCTCCCCACGCCGGTGCCGTTCGCCATCTACGCCTACCGCAACGGCACCTGCGTCGCCGCCGACTACATGCCGGACGACGCCGCAGAGGCTTCCCAGGGCGTCACCGACCTCGACAACATCGTCTTCGCCAAGGGCGACCGGGTGACGATCAAGTTCTTCGCCCTCGGCCCGACCGGCATCCCGTGGCGGCTCGACATCCTCCAGCCCGGTTCCGCGAACGCGGTGGCCGTGGGCAAGGGCAAGTCGTACGTGAAGCTGCCGGAGCAGGTGTCGTGCGGCAGCAAGAAGGCCACGGTTCAGGTGGCCGGCAAGGCGAAGGCGCGCAAGATCAAGTCGATCACCTTCACTGCCGGTGGCAAGAAGGTCGCGGCGGTCAAGGGCGTGCGGGCGCGGCAGAACATCAAGCTCAAGGGCATCCCGGCGTCGGCGACGTCGATCAAGGCGGTCGTGAAGCTCAAGGGTGGCGGCAAGGCCAAGGTCACCCGGGCCTACAGCGCCTGCCGCTGATCAGGAGAACGGCAGCGGCTCCGGCGAGAGGCTGACCGCGCGGGCTCGGGCCGCGGTCAGCCCACGCCGGTGGTGCTGGCGGCAGAGGACCTCGTAGGCGACCTCGACCTCGTCGTCGACGGCGGGCACCTGCTCGGTGGGGTCGACGTCGCCGACGACGACGACCTCTCCCTCGGTGACCATGACGCCGTTCTCGGTGCGGGCGTTGTGGGTGGCGCGCTTGCCGCACCAGCAGAGGGCCTCGACCTGGAGGACCTCGGTGCGGTCGGCGAGCTCGACGAGGCGGGCCGCGCCGGGGAAGAGGCGGGTGCGGAAGTCGGTGAGGATGCCGAAGCAGAAGACGTCGATCTGGAGCTCGTCGACGACCTTGGCCAGCTGGTCGATCTGGTCGGGCGTGTAGAACTGCGCCTCGTCGCAGATCATGTAGTCGATCCGCGCGCCCTGGGTGAGGGCCTCGACGGTGTAGCGCCAGAAGTCGAAGGCGCCGTCGACCTCCTGGGCGTGGGCGCTGAGGCCGAGGCGTGAGGAGACGATCGCGACGCCGGCCCGGTCGTGCGAGGTGAAGAGGCGGCCGACCCGGCCGCGCGCGGCGTGGTTGTGGTTGGTCTGCAGCGCCAGGGTCGACTTCCCGGTGTCCATCGTCCCGGTGCGGAAGGTCAGCTCGGCCACCCGCGCATCCTCTCATCGCCCCAAGATTGGGGACGCGTCGGCGCCGGGTCGGTGAAGTTCTGGTGAAACGGGTGCGCTCGGGGCCAACCGGGCGAACACTGGGACTCCAGCCCGACTCAAGGGAGGTGGGGGACGTGGGGGACGTCGCCGCACTCGTACGACGTGGCGCTCGGCGCGCCCTCCTGCTCGCCGTGGTGCTCGCGCTCGTCGCGGTCGTGCTCGCCACCACCGGGATCCTGGACCGCGGTGGGCCGCCGCGGCCGAGCGCCGGTCCGGCCGCCCCGGACACCGCGGCGCCGACCCCGGCCGCGCCGTCGCCCGCGCCCGTCGTCCCGGCTCCCGCGACCGTCGACCCGCCGGCCGCTCCGGCTCCGGCCGCGAGTGCGGACCGGACCGCGACGGTCCAGGCCGCCGGCCTCCTCGTCGTCCCCGAGATCGACGCGCGGCCGGCCGCCGACCGGCTGGCCGCGGCCCCGCTCCCGGCGGTGACCGCCTACCAGCGGGCCGCGACGGTCATCGACACGGCGACGACGTGCCACCTCGACTGGCTGGTGCTCGCGGCGCTCGGCCGGATCGAGTCCGGTCACGGGCTGGGCCTCGGTGAGCCCGGCGCCTACCGGGTGACGGCGAAGGGCCGGGTCCGCCCGGCGTACTACGGGCGGCCGCTCAACGGCCGCGGCGGCCGCTCCGCGGTCTCCGACACCGACGGCGGTCGCCTCGACGCGCGCCCCCTGTGGGACGCGCCGGTCGGGCCGATGGGACTCCTCCCGGCCACCTGGAGCACCGTGGCGGTCGACGCCGACGGCGACTCCGTCCGCGACCCGCAGGACCTCGACGACGCCGCGCTCGGTGCCGCCGTCCTGCTCTGCGCCGAGGGCCACGACCTGGCCCGGCCGAAGGCGCTGCGCAAGGCCCTCGGGAGGTACGACGCCACGAAGGGCTTCCCGGCCGCCGTGCGGCGCCTGGTGGCCGGATACGAGAAGGACCTGGCCGCGACGACGGTGCTGCTCCCGGGCTCAGGGCTCGCGCCGGTCCCGGCCGACCTCGTCGACGGCACCGTGCCCGCGATGACCGCCCGGACGCCGGAGAAGAAGTTCGTCCGCGCCCCCGAGCCCACGCTGGTCACCCCGCCGAAGCCGACGCCGGCCCCGCAGCCGACGCCCACCCCGGAACCGGAGCCGGAGCCCACGCCCGAGCCCACGCCCGAGCCCACGCCCGAGCCGACGCCCGAGCCCAAGCCCACACCGGAGCCGACCCCGGACCCCCAGGACGACCCGACCCCCACCCAGGAGCCGACCCAGGAGCCCGCTCCCGAGCCCGCCCCGGAGCCGACGCCGGAGTCCGGCCCGGCGTCCTAGAGTGGGGTCCGTGACGACGGACGCACTTCTCGGGACCAGCGACCTGCCCCACCAGCTGCCGCGGTTCGCGGCCATCACCGACGACGACTACGCGCCCGCGGTCGCGACCGCGATGGCCGAGCAGATCGCGGCGATCGAGGCGATCGCCGCCGATCCGGAGCCACCGACGTTCGCCAACACGCTGGAGCCGCTGGAGCGCAGCGGCGTCCGGCTCGGTCGGGTGCTGCGGGTGTTCGGCAACAAGGCCAGCGCCGACTCCAACCCGGCGATCGACGCCGTCCGGGCGGAGCTCGCGCCCCGGCTGGCCGCGCACAGCGACGCGATCCTGCTCGACCCGGCGCTGTGGGAGCGGCTCCAGGCGGTCCATGCCGACCGGGGCGCGCTCGACGCGGAGGCGGCGTACCTGGTCGAGCGCTACGTCACCGAGTTCCGGCTCGCGGGCGCGGCGCTCGGCGACGACGACAAGGCGCGGCTGCGGGCGCTCAACGAGGAGATCTCGACCAAGGAGACCGCCTTCGAGCTCGCCCTCCAGGCCGACAGCAACGACCTCGCGGTCGTGGTCGGCGACCCGGCGCAGCTCGACGGGCTCACTCCGGGCGAGGTGTCCGCGGCGGCCGCGGCGGCGGAGTCGCGCGGGCTGACCGGCCAGCACCTGCTCACGCTCGTGCTGCCGACGGCCCACCCGCACCTGGCCTCCCTGACCGACCGCGACCTGCGCCGCCGGCTCTCCGAGGCCCAGCGCAGTCGTGGCAGCCGCGGGGGCGAGCACGACACCCGGGCGCTGGCGCTCGCCATCCTCCGGCTGCGCGCGGAGCGCGCCCGGCTGCTCGGCTTCGACAACCACGCCGCCGTGGTGACCGCCGACAACACCGCCGGGACGCCGAAGGCGGTCCGCTCGCTCCTCGAGCGGCTCGCCGCGCCGGCCGCCCGCAACGCCCGCCGCGAGCAGGAGGCGCTCTCCGAGGAGGCCGGCTTCGCGGTCGAGCCCTGGGACTGGCCCTACTACGCCGAGAAGGTCCGCACCGCCCGGTACGACGTCGACCTGGCCGCGCTGCGACCGTGGTTCGAGGCGGAGCGGGTGCTGCGCGACGGCGTCTTCTTCGCCGCCGAGCGACTCTACGGCCTCAGCTTCACCGAGCGCCCGGACCTGCCGGGCTACCACCCCGACGTCCGGGTCTTCGAGGTGAGCCGCGACGGCACGCCCATCGGGCTCTACCTGCTCGACCTCTACACCCGCGACTCCAAGCGCGGCGGGGCCTGGATGAGCAGCTTCGTCACGCCCTCGACCCTGCTCGGCGTCGAGTCCGCGGTCGTGTTCAACAACCTCAACGTGCCGAAGCCCGCCGCGGGTGAGGCCACGCTGCTGACCTGGGACGAGACCCGCACGCTCTTCCACGAGTTCGGCCACGCGCTGCACGGGCTGCTGGCCCGCGCGACCTACCCCAAGTTCGGCGGGACGGCGGTCTTCCGCGACTTCGTCGAGTACCCGTCGCAGGTCAACGAGATGTGGATCCTCTGGCCCGAGGTGCTCGCGAACTACGCGGTGCACCACGAGACCGGCGAGCCGATCCCGGCCGAGGTGGTCGAGCGGCTGCGTGCGGCCGAGACGTTCAACGAGGGGTTCGCGACGAGCGAGTACCTCGCCGCCGCGCTGATCGACCTCGCCTGGCACGAGCTCGGTCCCGACGAGGTGCCGTCCGACGTCGCCGAGGTCGCGGCGTTCGAGCAGCGGACCCTGGCCGGCGCGGGCCTCGACAACGCGGCGGTGCCGCCGCGCTACTCGACGCCCTACTTCGCGCACAGCTTCAGCTCGGGCTACGCCTCCGCCTACTACTCCTACATCTGGAGCGAGCTGCTCGACGCCGACACGGTCGCCTGGTTCAAGGACAACGGCGGCCTGACCCGTGAGAACGGCGACCAGTACCTGCGCCACGTGATCGGGATCGGGGGCACCCGCGACCCGCTGGAGTCCTACGAGGAGTGGCGCGGACGGCCGGCGCCGATCGAGCCGCTGCTCGCCCGGCGCGGGCTCGACTGAGTCAGGACCGGCGCCAGCGCGACCGCGGCGCCGGGCTGGGGGCAGTCGGCGGGGCTTCCTCATAGGTGCGCCACTCGCCCTCGTACGGCGTCAGCCCGTCCTCGTCGATCCGCCGGCGCAGCTCGGCCACGGCGGCGCGCGGGTCGTCGAACCGCAGCCCGGCCAGCTGGTTCGGGCTGAAGCGCCACCAGGCGACGTCGAGGAGGTCGGCGACGAGCTCCGGCTCGAAGCGGTAGCGGATCACTTTCGCGGCGACCCCGCCCACGATGGCGTACGGCGGCACGTCGCGGGTCACGACCGCGCCCGCGGCGACGACGGCCCCGTCGCCGACGTGGACGCCGCGGAGCACGACCGCGTTCGCGCCGATCCAGACGTCGTTGCCGATGGTCGCGGGAGGGCGGCTGAAGCCCTCGGCCCTCAGGGGCGCGCCGTCGTCGGCGGAGGGATGCCAGCCGAACCGGCTGCCGTCGTACTGGAAGGGCGAGGTGGACAGCCAGCCGGTGGGGTGGTCGGGCTCGCCGATCCGCACGCCGGCGGCCAGCGAGCAGTAGCGGCCGATCGAGGAGCAGCTGTCGATCACACCGCCGACGAGATAGCTGAACGCGCCGATCTCGAGCGCGGTCTTGGAGACCGTCGGGCCCATGAACCGGACCGGCCCCTCGATACGCACCCGCGAGACTCGCTGGTGCTTCAGCCGGGCGCGGCCCTCGACGTGCGGCGTCTGCGACATGACGGCGATGCTGTCATATCGCCGGCCCGGCTCAGCCGGTCGGCCGCACCCGCAGCAGGACGTCGTGACCGTCGCCGTTGTCGGTGGTCACCAGCAGCGACCCGTCGCGGGCCGCGGTGACGTCGCGCAGCCGCCCGAAGCGGCGCAGCTCGGTGGGGGCGGCGGTCCAGCGCAGCACGCCCTTGCGGTTGAACCGCACGAACAGCAGCCGCTGGTCCTTGAGGACGGCGACGGCGAGCGCGCCGTCGTAGCGTCCCCAGGCGGCGCCCCGGACGAAGGCCGCGCCGGACGGCGCGATCGTCGGGTCGCCCGAGCGCCAGCGGGCGGCGAGCTGCTTGCCGGGCAGCCGCTGGTCGGTCATGGGGCGCTCCTCGTTGTAGCCGGGCACCGGGTTCCAGCCGTAGTTGCCGCGCTTGCGGATCAGGTTGATCTCGTCGTCGCGGTAGGAGCCGTGCTCGACCGACCACAGCGTGCCGTCGGCGCGCTGGGCCAACCCCTGGACGTTGCGGTGGCCGTAGCTGAGGACGTAGCGGCGCTTGCCCTTGCGGTCGGCCCACGGGTTGGTGGGCCACGCGCGTCCCGTCATCCGGTCGATCCGCAGCACCTTGCCGCCGAGCGAGCGGAGGCTCTGGGGGTTGCGCCCCTTGGCCGCGTCGCCGGTGCCGACGACGAGCGCCCCGTTGCGCATCACGAGCAGCCGACAGCCGCCGTGCCGGCCGATGCTGTTGGACGGCAGCCCGGTGAGCAGGGTGCGGACCGCGGTGGCGCGGGTGAGGCCGGCGTCGAGGGTCCAGGCGATGACCCGGATGTCGTGGCGTCCGCCTGCCAGGCGCCAGCCGGCGCAGGTGTAGATCCGCCGGTTGGCGCTGAACTGCGGGTCGACCGCGAGGCCGAGCAGCCCGGTCTCGCCGCGGGCCCAGACGCTCGCGCTGGGGAAGCCCAGGTCGCGGTGGCTGCCGGTGGCCGGGTCGACCAGGGTCAGGGCGCGCCGCTCGCGCTGGGTGACGAGCAGCTCGCCGGTGGGCAGCTCGGCGACCTCCCACGGGTGGTCGAGGCCGTCGGCGACGACGCCGACCTGCAGTGCCGGGGCGGCCGTCCGGCCGGGCTCGTCGGCGCGGCAGCCCGCGGCCGAGAGGGTGGTGGCGAGCAGGGCGAGGACCGGCAGGACGACGAGACGACGCACGCGCATGCGACGACGCTACGCCGTCCCGCCGGTCGGCGCGCGCTAGAAGGTGTGCTCCTCGGCCGGGAAAGCGCCGGACTTCACCTCGGTGTCGTAGGCGCGGGCGGCGTCGAGCAGCGTGGTGCGCAGGTCGGCGTACTGCTTCACGAACCGGGGGAGCCGGCCGGTGCGCAGGCCGAAGGCGTCCTGCCAGACGAGGACCTGGCCGTCGCACTGGTTGCCCGCGCCGATGCCGATGGTCGGGATCTCGAGCTTGGCGGTGACCTCGGCGGCGACGTCGCCGGGCACCATCTCCATGACGACGGCGAACGCGCCGGCCTCCTGGACCGCCTCGGCGTCGCGCAGGATCCGGTCGGCGGTCGCGCCGCGGCCCTGCACCCGGTAGCCGCCGAGCGTGTGCTCGGACTGGGGGGTGAAGCCGATGTGGGCCATCACCGGGATGCCGCCGCGCGTCATCCGCTCGATCTGCGGGGCCATCTCGGCACCGCCCTCGAGCTTGACGCAGTGCGCCTCGGCCTCCTTCATGAACCGGGCGGCCGTCAGGTACCCCTGCTCGGGCGAGGCCTGGTACGAGCCGAACGGCAGGTCGCCGACGACGAGCGCCCGCGAGACCGAGCGGCTCACGGCCCGGGTCAGGGGGAGCAGCTCGTCGACCGTGACCGGCAGCGAGGTGGTGTTGCCGAAGACGTTGTTGGACGCGCTGTCGCCGACGAGGAGGATCTCGATCCCGGCCTCGTCGAAGATCTGCGCGGTGTACTGGTCGTAGCTGGTGAGCATGGAGAAGCGCTCGCCGCGCTGCTTCATCTCACGCAGGTGATGGGTGCGGATCCGCTTGATCGGCGCGGACGCGCTCGCGGCAGGTGCCGCGGGACCGCCGTAGGGGGCGGCTTCTTCGGGGGCGTTGCTCATCGTCGAGCTCCGTTTCTGGTGACTCGCGGCCCGCAGCAGCGGGTCCACGTTCGTTGACGGACACCGACGAGGCTAGTCGTGGACCGCCCCGGTGCGCGCTGTGTGCTCGGTCACCCCGGAGCCGCCGTACCGACCGCCGCGTCGGCCGCCGCCTCGAGCTCGGCGACGACGATGCGGCGCATGCCGAGCATCGCCCGGGTGGCGGCCATCGCCCGCTCCGGGACGGGGTCGGCGACGAGCTCGTACAGCCGCACCGGCACGATCTGCCAGGACAGCCCGAACCGGTCCTTGAGCCACCCGCACACCGACTCCTCGCCGCCGTCGGCGAGCGAGTCCCAGTAGTAGTCGACCTCGGACTGGTCGCGGCAGGCGATCGAGAACGAGATCGCCTCGGTGAACGGGAACGCGGGCCCGCCGTTGATCCCCCGGAACGTCATCCCGTCGAGCGTGAACTCCCCGGCCATCACGCTGCCGGGCGTGCCGGGGCCGGCGTCGCCGTAGCGGCTGAGGTGGTCGATCGAGGAGTTCGGGAAGATGCCCGTGTAGAAGCGCGCCGCCTCTTCCAGCGTGTCGTCGAACCACAGGCACGGCTGGATCGGGCTCCTCGTGATGCTCATGCGGAGGGAGACCGCCGCCGTGCGCGGGACTCATCGGCCCGCCGGCAGGTCGCGCCAACCATCCGGGCCGGGTTCGCGTTGGATGGGTGGACGGACCGGAGGACGCAACCCCATGGACGACGACTTCACCGCCTGGGCGGCGGGCGCGGAGCAGGCGCTGCTGCGCTCGGCGTACCTCCTCACGGGGGACCTGCACCGGGCCGAGGACCTCGTCCAGGAGGCGCTCGTCAAGGTGGCACTGCGCTGGCGGCGGCTGCGCGCCGGCCACCCGACGGCGTACGCGCGGCGGATCATCGCCAACGACCACATCTCGCTGTGGCGCCGGCACGGGCGGGAGGTGCCGGTCGCCGCGCTCCACGACGGGGCGTCCGCCGTCTCGTCCGACCCCGAGGCGGTGCTCGTGGTGCAGAAGGCGCTGGCCCGGCTCACGCCGTCGCAGCGCGCGGTGGTCGTGCTGCGGCACTTCGACGACCTGAGCGAGCAGGAGACCGCCGAGGCGCTCGGCGTCTCGGTGGGCACGGTCAAGAGCCAGAACGCGGCCGCGCTGACCCGGTTGCGGACGGGCGCCCCCGAGCTGCTCGACCTGGTGGTGCCCACCGGCCTGGGGGAGCGGGCGGCGCGCGAGGCCGGCCGCCGGACCCAGCGGCGGGTGCTCGGCGGGACGGCGGTCGCCGTCGTGCTGGTGCTGCTGGCCGGCGTCCTGGTGCTGCGCGGCGGCGGGGACGCCGAGCCGCCGCCCATCGCGCCGACCACGGCGCCGACCAGTGCGCCGACCAGTGCGCCGACCGATCCGGCGTCGGCCGCGCCGGGCGTCGAGCAGTGGGACCCGTTCACGGTGCCCCGCGCCCCGGTCCGCGCCTCGATGCTGCCGCGCCGCCTCGACCCGCCGCCCGCCGGCACGGTGCCGAACGTCCGCGACGAACCACTGCCGGGCGGCGCGGTGCTCGCGTGGCCCGAGCGCGGCGCCGACCTGCGCCTGCTCGGCGCCGACGGCACCTGGCGCTGCGTCAAGGGGACCGGCGACCTGCTCGCCGACACGCTCGGCGGCACCGTCGTCCCCGCCCTGTCGGACGACGGCACGCAGGTCGCGTTCGCCACGTACGACGGCATCCGGGTGGTCGACGTGACCGCCGGCGGCGCCGTCGGCGACCGGACCGTGCCCTGGCCGCAGCCCCTCGCCGAGCGCTGGGACAACCCGCCGGCGCTGACCTGGCTCCCGGACGGCGAGGGCTGGTTCGTGGCGCACTGGACCGGCGGCTGGCTGGTCCGTCCCGACGGGAGCGGCACGCGGGCGCCTTACGGCACCGCCGGCGGGACCTCCGTGAGGGTCGCGCGCGACGGCACCGTGGTCACGCAGCAGGAGGCCTTCCAGGGCTTCGACCTCTGGCAGGGGGATCGCCGGGTGCGGAGCCTGCCGTCCAACTACTGGGCGACGGGGATCGTCAGCGGTTTCGGCCGGATCGCGTTCGTCGGCGCGGGCACCCGGCTGCCCGCAGGCACGACCGGCCTGGTCGCGCTCGACGACACCACGGGTGACCTGGTCGCCGCGGCGATGGTGCCCGACCCGAGCTCGGTGTACGGCGACAACGGCTACCTCCGCACTGTCGGGCTGCTCGACGCCGACACCCTCCTGGCGCTGGTCGGGCCGATGAGGTTCGGCGAGATGGAGATCGGTGACGAGACCTGGCACCTCGTCGCGTGGCACCCGAGCACGGGTGCGTTCGAGCGGCTCACCAGCGGGCCGCCGTCGATGCGGGGCGTGAGCGTCGCGGTGGGTCCGCTGGCCGGTCCCTAGACTCGACCCCGTGGACTTCTACTCGGCCTATGCCCACGGGTTCGCCCGGGTCGCCGCGGTGACGCTGCCGGTCGCCGTCGCCGACCCGGCGACCAACGCCGCCCGCACGATCGAGCAGGCGCGGGCCTGCCACGACGAGGGGGTGGCGGTCGCCGTCTTCCCCGAGCTGGGGCTCACCGGCTACGCCGTCGACGACCTCTTCCTGCAGGACGTGCTCCTCGAGGCGGTGCACGCCGGGATCGCCGAGATCGTCGCGGCCTCGCGCGACCTGATGTCGATCCTGGTCGTGGGGGCGCCGCTGCGGCACGGCAACCGGCTGGTCAACTGCGGGGTGGTCATCCACCGCGGCACGGTGCTGGGGGTGGCGCCGAAGTCGTACCTGCCGACCTACCGGGAGTTCTACGAGCGGCGCTGGTTCGCGCCGGGCGACGACCTGCTCGGCCAGGAGATCGTGGTCGCCGGCGAGAGCGTCCCGCTCGGGCCCGACCTGATCTTCACCGCCACCGACGTGCCCGGGCTGCACCTGCACGTCGAGATCTGCGAGGACATGTGGGTGCCGGTGCCGCCGAGCGCGCAGGCCGCGCTCGCGGGGGCCACCGTGCTGGCCAACCTGTCGGGCAGCCCGATCACGATCGCCCGGGCCGAGGACCGGCACCTGCTGGCGCGCAGCGCGAGCGCCCGGTGCAGCGCGGCGTACGTCTACGCCGCCGCCGGGCAGGGCGAGTCGACCACGGACCTCTCGTGGGACGGCCAGACGATGGTCTACGAGCTGGGCGACCTGCTCGGCCAGAGCGAGCGGTTCCCCGACGGACCGCGCCGGACCGTCGTCGACGTCGACCTCGACCGGCTCCGGCAGGAGCGGCTGCGCCAGGGCACCTTCGACGACAACCGGCGGGGGACCGGCGTCGAGGCCGGTGACTTCCGCTGGATCGAGCTCACCCTCGACCCGCCGGCCGGCGACCTCGGGCTGCGGCGCAAGGTGGCCCGCCACCCGTTCGTGCCCGACGACCCGGCCCGGCTCGCGCAGGACTGCTACGAGGCCTACAACATCCAGGTCTCGGGCCTCGAGCAGCGGCTGTCCGCGATCGGCCAGCCCAAGATCGTGATCGGCGTCAGCGGCGGCCTCGACTCCACCCACGCGCTCATCGTGGCGGCCAAGGCGATGGACCGGCTCGGCCGCCCGCGCAGCGACATCCACGCGTTCACGATGCCGGGCTTCGCGACGGGCGACACCACGAAGTCGTACGCCACGCGGCTCTCGCTCGCGCTCGGCTGCACGTTCGAGGAGCTCGACATCAAGCCGGCCGCGCGGACCATGCTCGAGGGCCTCGGGCACCCCTTCTCCGACGGCGAGCCGGTCTACGACATCACGTTCGAGAACGTCCAGGCCGGGCTGCGCACCGACTACCTCTTCCGGCTGGCCAACCACCGCGGCGGCATCGTGCTCGGCACCGGCGACCTCTCCGAGCTCGCGCTCGGGTGGTGCACCTACGGCGTGGGCGACCAGATGTCGCACTACAACGTCAACGCCGGCGTGCCGAAGACGCTCATCCAGCACCTGATCCGCTGGGTGATCGACACCGACCAGCTCCACGACGGGCACTACGACGACGACGCCGACAAGGTGCTCCAGGCGATCCTCGAGCAGGAGATCACCCCGGAGCTGATCCCGGGTGGCGAGCAGCGCACCGAGGACTCGGTGGGGCCCTACGCGCTGCAGGACTTCACGCTCTACCACGTGCTGCGCCGCGGCTACCGGCCGAGCAAGATCGCCTTCCTGGCGCACCACGCGTGGGGGAGCGGCGAGGCGTCGTACGACCTGGCGACGATCCGCAAGTGGCTCGAGGTGTTCGTCCGCCGCTTCTTCAGCAGCCAGTTCAAGCGCTCGGCGCTGCCCAACGGGCCCAAGGTGAGCCCGGGTGGGACGATGTCACCCCGGGGCGACTGGCGGATGCCGTCCGACGCGAGCCCGGCCGCCTGGCTGGCCGAGCTGGCGGCAAACGTCCCGGAAGCGTAAGGATGGGGAAACACCTGCCGACAGGACACATGAGGGCCTGATCAGGCCCCTTTCAGGGGACGAGGGAGGTCGACGGGCCGTGGGTCGCAGGACAGCCACCGCCTCGGGTGCTCCCCGGGTCGCTGTCGCCGAGCGGGTGGTGGCGTACGCCTCGTGGGGCTGGCTGATCGTCGGGCTGCTGGTCAACCAGGTGGCCGCGTCGGCGACCCACCAGAGGAGCCAGACCATCCTGCTGGCGACGCTCACCGTCTTCTTCCCCATGCTGGTGCTGCGCCTGGCGCTCGCCGTCCGCCTCTACTCCGGGCGCCGGACCGGGCTGCTCCTGCTCCTGGCCGCGGTGACCGCGTGGGCGATCGGCTCGATGTCGGTCAACTCCGGCGGGGTGGCCACCCAGCACCAGTTCCCGGCGACCGGCGAGTGGTTCTTCCTGCTGTCCTACCTCGGGATGGCCGGCTACCTCATGCTCGACGTCGACCGGCGTCAGATGCAGCCCACCCGCGGGTGGCTCGACATCGCCGTGATCTGCGGCGGCACCTCGTGCGTCGCCTCGCTCCTGCTGGTCACGCCGATCCGGCTGGCCTCGGGGCAGGAGGGCGTCCCGCTGCTGCTGGCGATGATCTACCCGCTCGCCGACCTCGTGCTCGCGCTGGCCGTGCTGGGCCAGTCGCTGCTGCTGGCCCGGACGGACCTGGTGAAGTCGGTCATGCTCGGCGTCGCGTTCACGCTGCTGGCCGCGGCGGACTCCGCCTTCGCGCTGCAGGCCTCGGCCCGCACCTACGACTTCGGCAACATCAGCATCGCGCTGTGGGGCGGCGCCTTCGCGCTGCTGGTGACGGCGGCGTGCCGGCCGCCGACGCCCTTGATCCGGACCGTCCCCAAGGCGGCGGGCACCGCGGTGCTGGTGGCCGCGGGCGCGGTCGCGATGGCGGTGCTGATGATCCGGCCCGAGGAGGAGCTCGCCTACTACACGGTGCCCCCGGCCGTGTTCACGATGGTGACCGTGGCCTGGCGGATGGGCCTCGCCCTGCGCGACGCCAACCGGGCGACCGAGGCGTTCGCGCTGTCCCGCACCGACGACCTGACCAAGCTGCCGAACCGGCGGGCCGTGCGGGTGCGGCTGGAAGACAGCATCGCCGCCCGCGAACCGCTCGCCCTGATGCTGCTCGACCTCGACGGCTTCAAGGAGATCAACGACGCGCTCGGCCACCAGGTCGGCGACACCGTGCTGCGCCTGGTCGCGCTGCGGATGCGCGAGGCGGTCGGACCCCGCGACGTCGTGGCCCGCCTCGGCGGCGACGAGTTCGCGATCATCGTCCCCGGCTGCGACGAGATCGAGCTCATGGAGACCGCGCACGAGGTGCTCCGTGAGCTCGGCAAGCCGATCTCGGTCGACGGCATCGAGATCTGCCCGTCGGGCTCGATCGGCATCACGGTCGCCGGACCTGACGAGCCGGGCAGCGGCGAGATGCTGCGCCGGGCCGACGTCGCGATGTACCAGGCCAAGGCGACGAGCATGGGCGCGGCGCTCTACGACGTCGAGCTCGAGGACTTCTCGCGAGGCCGTCTGCAGCTGGCCGAGGAGCTGCGCAAGGGGATCGCCGACGGCCAGATCGAGGTCTGGTACCAGCCGCAGCTCGACGTCGCGTCGATGCGGATCTCCGGCCTCGAGGCGCTCGTGCGCTGGCGGCACCCGGTGCAGGGCGTGATCAGCCCGGTGTCCTTCCTGCCCGCCGCGCGCCGGGCCGGGCTGATGGCGGCGCTGTCCGAGACCATCGCGCGCCAGGCCGTGCGCGACCACCGGCGTCGCCTCGACGCCGGGGTCGACCTGCGCGTCGCGGTCAACTGCGCGCCCACCGAGCTGCTCGGCCAGGCCTTCCTCCCCCAGCTCTACGCGGCCATCGACGAGCACCAGATCCCCGCCGAGGGGCTGGTCCTGGAGATCACCGAGGACTCCTTCCTCGCCGACCCGCACCACACCCGCGAGGTGCTGATGGGCCTGCGCGAGCACGGCGTCCAGGTGTCGATCGACGACTACGGCACCGGGTTCTCGTCGCTGACCTACCTGCGCAACCTGCCGGTCCAGGAGCTCAAGATCGACCGCTCGCTGGTCCGCAACGTCGCCGTCGACGACCGCAGCCGCGAGATCGTGGCCTCGACGATCCAGCTCGCCCACGCCCTCGACATGCGCATCGTCGCCGAGGGCGTCGAGAACGCCGCCGACCTGGCGGCCCTCGCCGAGATGGGCATCGACACCGTCCAGGGCTACCACATCGCGCGGCCGATGCCGCCGACCGAGATCGACGAGTGGGTCCGGCATTGGCGTGCGGACGCGGCCGCGGTGATGATGCTGGGATGAACGCCGCCCCCCTGCGCTTCGTCCTCGATCCCGTCGGTGCCGAGCTGGAGGCCGCGCTGAAGTGCGAGGCCGACGTCTTCCTCGACACCTACGGCAACACCGCCGACGAGATGGACCGCGAGTACGGTCCCTACCTCGGCGCCACCGGCTTCATGACGGTGCTCGACGAGAACGACGAGGCCGTCGCGATGGCCCGCATCATCGAGCCCGGGCCGGCCGGCCTCAAGACGCTCAACGACACCGCCCGGGAGCCGTGGGGCGTCGACGGGCTCCGCTCGGCGCGCTCGGCCGGCGTCGACGTCGACAAGACCTGGGACATCGCCACGATCGCCGTCCGGCCGGGGTCGGGGCGGGGCGGGCTGTGCGCGGCCGCGCTCTACCACGGCATCGTCACCGCGGCGTTCGCCAACGGCGTCGAGTACGTCGTGATGATCATGGACTCCGGCGCGCGCCGGCTGCTCTCGGCGCTGGGCCTGCAGACCCAGGTGCTCCCGGCGACGTCCACGGGGGAGTACCTGGGCTCGCAGCGCAGCACCCCGCTGTGGGCGAACCTGCACCGGATGTTCGAGCGCCAGCGCCAGGCGGACCCGGACGCCTACCGGCTGATCTACCAGGGCATCGGCCTCGACGGCATCGCCCTGCCGACCGACTGGCGCCGGCGCTCCTGAGCCCCCGCGGCCCCGGGGGCTAGCCCTCCCGCCGGCGGTCGCCGCGCATCAGCCACGCCATCGCGAAGCTGCAGAACGCGAGGGCGAGCATGCCGACGGCCAGGTAGGCCAGCTGGTCGACGCTGAACAGGTTGGCGGCGAGCAGCACGAACCAGACGCCGAGCACGTCCCCGCCGATCTGCGGCATGGCGGCGACGAGCAGGCCGGCCAGGACCGTGATCGCGCCGATCCAGAGGACCGCGTCGGCGGCGTCGCCGGGCAGGAGGTCGTTGGTCCAGGTCGCGAGCGTGGCCTGCCAGGTGGCGCTGTCGGTCACGACATGGGTCAACATGTCGAGCCCCCACAGGAGCGGGAGCACGGTGAGGGTCACCCAGAGAGCCACCCGGCCCTGGTGGGTGGCATCGATGGTGGCGAAGTGCGTGAGGTCGTGCATCTCCTCGCGCATGTCGTGGGAGAGGTGGTCCCACGCGTGGGTGCTGGCCATGGTCGGCCCCTTTCTCGAGCGGTCCCTCTGTAAGGGACATCAGATTCGACGGTAGACCTGGCGCGATCTTTCGACAAGACTCGTGTCTGCTAGAAAAACCGGAGAGGAGCGCGCCTGTGGACGAGGCGTTCGGACGACGGGTCGCGCGCGTCGGCAGCCTGGCCGACCCGGTACGACGAGCGCTCTACCGCTTCGTCGCCGAGCAGCCCGGCGCGGTGAGCCGGGACCAGGCGGCCAGCGGGGTCGACGTCCCTCGGCACACGGCGAAGTTCCACCTCGAGCGCCTCGTCGACGAGGGCCTGCTCGTCACCGAGTTCCGCCGGCTCACCGGGCGCACCGGCCCCGGCGCCGGCCGCCCGGCCAAGCTCTACCGCCGGGCCCGCCGCGAGCTGACGGTCAGCGTCCCGAGCCGCCGCTACGACCTCGCCGGCCAGGTGCTCGCCGACGCCGCCGAGCGCGCGCTGGCCGGGACGCCCATGGCTGCGGCGCTCACCGAGGCCGCCGAGCACGCAGCCGGCCAGGTCGCCGCCGACGACCGTCCGCTCGCCGCCACCCTCGACGCCCTCGGCTACGAGCCGCGCGCCGACGAGCACGGCGTCACGCTCGGCAACTGCCCGTTCGACCGGCTCGCGGCCGAGCACCGCGACCTGGTCTGCGGCGTCAACCGGGCCTTCGTGGCGGGCCTCGCGGGGCGTCTCGACGACGGCGTCCACGCCGCCGTACCGGTGCCGCCGGGGCCAGGGTGCTGTGTCCGACTCCGGCGCGAAACAGACACCCCCTAGGGTGTGCCCATGGGTAAGCAAGAGGACTTCGTTCTCCGCGCTCTCGAGGAGCGGGACGTCCGGTTCGTGCGGCTCTGGTTCACCGACGTGCTGGGCTTCCTGAAGTCCGTCGCCGTCGCCCCTGCCGAGCTCGAGGGCGCCTTCTCCGAGGGCATCGGCTTCGACGGCTCGGCGATCGAGGGCTTCGCGCGCGTCTACGAGGCCGACATGCTCGCGCTGCCCGATCCGACGACCTTCCAGATCCTGCCGTGGCGCAGCATGGAGGGCCCGGCGACCGCGCGGATGTTCTGCGACATCGTGATGCCCGACGGCTCCGCGTCGTACGCCGACCCGCGCAACGTGCTCAAGCGGACGCTGAGCAAGGCCGCCGAGCAGGGCTTCACCTTCTACACGCACCCCGAGATCGAGTTCTACCTGTTCAAGGACGAGCCGCAGCCGGGCGTCGAGCCGGTCCCGATCGACCGGAGCGGCTACTTCGACCACGCCGCCCACTCGCACGGCTCGGACTTCCGCCGCGAGGCGATCACGATGCTCGAGGCGATGGGCATCTCGGTGGAGTTCAGCCACCACGAGGGCGGCCCGGGCCAGCAGGAGATCGACCTGCGCTACGCCGACGCGCTCACCACCGCCGACAACATCATGACCTTCCGCACGGTCATCCGCGAGGTCGCGCTCAACCAGGGCATCTGGGCGACGTTCATGCCCAAGCCGTTCACCAACCACCCCGGCTCCGGCATGCACACGCACGTCTCGCTCTTCGAGGGCGACCAGAACGCCTTCTACGAGGCGGGCGCGGAGTACCAGCTCTCCAAGACCGGCCGCCAGTTCATCGCCGGCGTGCTGCGCCACGCGAGCGAGATCAGCGTCGTCACCAACCAGTGGGTCAACTCCTACAAGCGGCTGATGTTCGGCGGCGAGGCGCCGTCGTACATCTGCTGGGGGCACAACAACCGCTCCGCGATGATCCGGGTGCCGATGTACAAGCCGCTCAAGGGCCAGTCGACCCGCATCGAGCTGCGCACCATCGACTCGGCCTGCAACCCCTACCTGGCCTACGCCGCCGTGCTCGCTGCCGGGCTCAAGGGCATCGAGAACGACTACGAGCTGCCCCGCGAGGCCGAGGACGACGTCTGGGCGCTCACCGAGCGCGAGCGGCGCAGCCTCGGCATCGAGCCGCTGCCCAAGAGCCTGCACGAGGCGATCGTGGTCGCCGAGCACTCCGAGCTCCTCGCCGAGACGCTGGGGGAGCAGGTCTTCGACTTCTTCCTGCGCAACAAGCGCGCCGAGTGGGACGAGTACCGCGGCCAGGTCTCGGTGTTCGAGCGGGATCGCATGCTGCCGGTCCTGTGACCACGGCGCCGACGCCATGCCTCGCGCCACACCGCGTACCGAGCTGATCCGGCTCGGCTTCGTCGACCTCGACGCGGCCCAGGCCGGGCTGGCCGAGCTCGGCCCGGGGGCGGCCGACCTGCTGGCCTACCTCGGCCGCACGGCCGACCCGGACGCCGCGCTGCGCGGCCTGGTCCGGCTCGCCGACGCGGCGGGGGAGCAGCAGGGCGACGACGAGCGCGCCGAGCTGCTGCGCGCCGTCCGCGACGACGAGGGCACGGCGATGCGGCTGCTCTCGGTGCTCGGCGCGAGCGTGGCGCTGGCCGACCACCTCGGCCACCACCCCGAGCACTGGCGCGAGCTGACCGACCCGGCGCTCGGCTCGACCCGGCCTGCGGCCTACGCGATGCGCGCGGCCCTCCTCGAGGCGGTGACCGACCGACCCGAGCGCGAGGCGGTCGACGGGCTGCGGGTCGAGTACCGCCGCCAGCTACTCCGGCTCGCCGCTCGCGACCTGGCCCACGACCTCGCCGTCGACGACGCCGCGGCCGAGCTCTCCGACCTCGCCGCGGGCACGCTCGACGCGGCGCTCGCCGTGGCCCGGACGCGGATCGGTGCCGCCGCTGACGACGTGCGGCTCGCGGTGATCGCGATGGGCAAGTGCGGTGGCCACGAGCTCAACTACGTCTCCGACGTCGACGTGATCTTCGTGCACGAGGGCGACGAGCGGGTCGCCGCGCGGCTCGCGGCGCAGCTGATGCAGGTCTGCTCCGACCACACGGCCGAGGGCACGATCTGGCCGGTCGACGCGGCGTTGCGGCCCGAGGGCAAGGCCGGCCCGCTGAGCCGGACGATCGGCAGCCACGAGGCCTACTACGAGCGCTGGGCCGAGCAGTGGGAGTTCCAGGCGCTGCTCAAGGCCCGGCCGGTCGCCGGCGACCTCGCCCTGGGTGCGGAGTTCGTGGCGATGGTCGCGCCGATGGTCTGGTCGGCCGCCGACCGCGAGGGCTTCGTCGACGCCGCCCGCGCGATGCGCCGCCGGGTGCTCGACCACATCCCGGCGAAGGAGGCCGACCGCCAGCTCAAGCTCGGGGCCGGCGGCCTGCGTGACGTCGAGTTCGCCGTCCAGCTGCTCCAGCTCGTGCACGGCCGGGCCGACGAGCGGATCCGGCCGCCGACGACGCTGAGCGCCCTGGCCCGGCTCACCGAGACCGGGTACGTCGGCCGCGAGGACGGCGAGGCGCTGCACCGCGCGTACGCCTTCCTGCGCCAGCTCGAGCACCGGATCCAGCTGCACCGCCTGCAGCGCACCCACGTCGTCCCGTCGGACGAGGCGTCGCTGCGCCGGCTCGGCCGCAGCCTCGGGTTCCTCAAGGAGTCCGAGAAGCGGCTCGACGCCACCTGGCAGCACCACCGCCGCGAGGTCAGCCGGCTGCACCAGAAGATCTTCTACCGCCCGCTGCTCTCGGCCGTCGCGCGGATCGGCTCCGACGAGGTCCGGCTCTCCTCCGAGGCCGCCGGGGCCCGGCTGACCGCCCTCGGGTACGCCGACGCGCAGGCCGCGCTGCGCAACCTCGAGGCACTGACCGCCGGGGTCACCCGCACCGCGACCATCCAGCGGACGCTGCTGCCCGCCATGCTCCAGTGGTTCGCCGAGTGCGCCGACCCCGACGGCGGCCTCTTCGGCTTCCGCCGGATCAGCGAGGCGCTCGGCCGCACCCCCTGGTACCTCTCGACACTGCGTGACGAGGGCGAGGCCGCCGAGCGCCTCGCCCATCTGCTCGCCACCTCGCGCTACTGCACCGACCTGCTCGAGCGCGAGCCCGCGGGGGTCCGGCTGCTCGCCGGCGACCTGACGCCGCTCGGCTCCGAGACGCTGGTCGACGAGATGCTCGCGACCGGGGGTCGCCAGGACGGCTTCGAGAAGGGCGTGCGCGCGGTGCGCGCGGTCCGCCGCCGCGAGCTCCTGCGGATCGCCGCCGGCGACGTGCTCGGCCAGACCGACGTCGCCGAGGTCGGCTTCGCGCTCACCCGGCTGACCGACGCGACCCTCGAGGCCACGCTCTGGGGCGCCCTCGAGTCGACCGCCCGGGCGCGCGGGCTCGACACGCCGCCCACCCGGATGGCGATCGTCGCGATGGGCCGCTACGGCGGCTTCGAGCTCTCCTACGGCAGCGACGCCGACGTGCTGTTCGTGCACGAGCCGGTCGACGGCGCCGACGCCCACGAGGCGGCGACCTTCGCGCGCCTGGTCGCCGAGGAGGTGCGCCGGGTGCTCGCCGTCCCGGGGCCCGACCCGGCGCTCGTCGTCGACGCCGACCTGCGCCCGGAGGGGCGCAACGGGCCCCTGGTGCGCACCCTCGACGCCTATGCGGCCTACTACGCCAAGTGGTCGCAGGTGTGGGAGGCACAGGCGCTGCTGCGCGCCGACGCCGTCGTCGGCGACCCGGGCCTGCGCGAGCGGTTCACCGCGCTCATCGACCCGCTGCGCTACCCGGCCGGCGGGCTCGACGACGACGCCGTCCGCGAGGTGCGCCGGATCAAGGGCCGCGTCGACAAGGAGCGGCTGCCCCGCGGCGCCGATCCCGCGCTCCACCTCAAGCTCGGCCGCGGGGGACTGGCCGACATCGAGTGGACGATCCAGCTCCTCCAGCTGCGCCACGGCGCCGAGGTCCCCGGCCTCCGCACGGCCCAGACCCTCGCCGCCCTGTCGGCGGCCGCCGAGGCCGACCTGATCACCCGCGAGGAGGCCGAGACCCTCGGTACCGCCTGGCGGATGGCGACCCGGGTCCGCAACGCGCTGCTGCTCGCGCGGGGTCGCCCGGGCGACCAGTTCCCCATGGCGACCCTCGAGCGCCGGGCCGTCGCGGGCATCCTCGGCTACCAGCTCACCGAGACCGACCGGCTGCTCGACGACTACCTCCGGGTGACCCGTCGGGCCCATGCCGTGGTGGACCGCGTCTTCTGGGAGTGAGGTTCGGCAGCCCTCACCCGCAGGCGCGATCGATATGTCATGATGTGCGGTGTCGGGCCGCGGCCGACCCCCCCAGAGGTCGCGGCCCGACGCCCTTTTTCCGGACGTGCGTCCGGGATCCGGCGCTCCGGGGGCCGGGTGCGTTGACCGCTAACGGGCCGGTGCCGAGGGTGGGCGCATGACGATCCTGCGGAGCCTGCGTACCCTGCGCGGCCGGCTCGTGGCGGTCACCGCGGTGGCCACGATGCTGCTGACCGCGACGCCGCCCGCCCAGGCCTATGCGACGTACACGCCGTCGGGCGGCCCGGCGGTCAACCTCGTCGGCACCGGCATCGGCCTGACCGACATCCCGATCGGCCAGACGATCTCGTGCGGGTCGTTCACGATGGCCGGGGGCGTGAGCAGCCCCGGCCTCAGCCGCGCGTACCCGACGCCTGCGGTCAACCTCCCGACGCTGGCCAGCGCCGGCTGCAGCAACACCTGGTGGGGAGCGGTCACCTTCGCCCTCGCGCCGACGTGGCGGCTCGCGATGACCGGCGACCCCAGCGGCGGGGTGTGGCCCGCGCGGCTGACCGAGGTGAAGATCAGCGGGGTCGTCTACGGGTGCGCCATCGAGGTCACCGGCGTCGTCAACGGCACCTTCGCGGTCGGCCTCCAGCGGTTCACGCCGGTCGCCGGGCCCTCCGGGCTCCAGGTCTCCGCCGCGGTGGGCGGTGCGCCGTGCGTGACGATCGACGTCGCGGTGGGCGACCCGATCGCCGTCGGCGGCTACTGGACCAACACCGCGCTGCCGCCGATCGCCCTCGCCAACCCCTGAGCACCGCGGCGCCCGCGGACGCCCGCGGGCGCCGGGGTCAGGTCCGGGCTGTGTCATGCTTAGGTAATGCAAACCTCAGTTCGTGCGGACGACGCGGACGCGGACGCGGACGCGGCTGCCCCGGTCGCCCCGGTCGCGCGCGTCGCGCCCGTCGCGGCGACGGGCGCGCTGCCCGGGGTCCCGGTGCGGACCGGTCGCGGCCGGCGGACCGCCGTCCTGGTGGGAGCGGTGCTCCTGCTGCTGGTGGCGGTGGCGCTCAGCCTCGCGCTGGGCGTGCGGGGCGTGGCGCTGCGCGACACCTGGCAGGCGCTCGTCGACCCGGTCGCCGGCAACGTCGACCACGACGTGATCCGCGGACAGCGGGTGCCGCGGACGATCATCGGTGTCCTCGCCGGGGCCGCACTCGGACTGGCCGGGGGGCTCGCGCAGGCGATCACCCGCAACCCGCTGGCCGACCCCGGGCTGCTGGGCCTCAACGCGGGCGCCTCCCTCGGCATCGTCGTGGCCGCGACCGCGTTCGGCGTGGTCAGCCCGGGTGGCTCGGTCTGGTTCGGCTTCCTGGGGGCGGCGCTCGCGGCGGTCCTGGTGTTCGCCATCGGGCACGGCCGGCCGGTCCAGCTAGCGCTCGCCGGGGCGACCGTGTCGGCGCTCATGGTGCCGATCTCGAACCTGCTGCTGTTCCGCGACGTCGACGCCTTCAACCAGCTCCGGTTCTGGGCGGTCGGCGCGCTCACCGGCCGCGACGTCGACGCGATCGCCGGGCTGTGGCCGTTCCTGCTGGTCGGCGCGCTCATCGCGCTCTTCGTCGCCCACCGGCTCAACGGCCTCGCGCTCGGCGACGACGTCGCGGCGGCGCTCGGCCAGAGCGTCGGGACGACGCGCCTGCTGGCGGGCATCGCCATCGTCGCGCTGGCCGGCGCCGCCACCGCGCTGGCCGGCCCGATCGCCCTCGTCGGCCTCGTCGTGCCGCACGCGGCGCGGCGCCTGGTCGGGCAGGACTACCGCTGGGTGGTGCCGCTGTGCGCGCTCCTGGGGCCGATCCTGCTCGTCACGGCCGACATCATCGGCCGGCTGGTCCGCCAGGACGAGCTCGAGGCCGGCGTCGTCGCCGCCCTCATCGGCGCCCCCGTGCTCGTCGCGGTCGCGCGCGGACGGCGGGTGGCCGGCCTGTGAGCACCCTGTCCACCCCGACCACCGAACCGCTGGTCCGGCTGCGCCGGCGCCGTCGTACCCGCGCGGGCGCGGTGGTGCTCGTCGGCCTCGCGGCCTGCCTCGTGCTCGTCCTGGTCAGCCTCGACCTGGGCATGGCCGGCGTCCCGCCGGAGCGCGCGCTGCCGGCGATCTTCGGCGTCGGCGACCGCTTCGACCTGCTCGTAGTGCAGAAGCTCCAGCTGCCGCGCGCGCTGGCCGCGATCCTGGCCGGGCTGGCGTTCGGCCTGTCCGGGGCGCTCTTCCAGTACACGCTGCGCAACAACCTCGCGAGCCCCGACATCCTCGGCATCTCCGGCGGTGCCTCGCTCGGCGCGATCACCGCCATCACGGCGTACGGCGCCACCGGGCTCGCCATCACCGGCTCGGCCCTGCTCGGCGGCCTCGCCACCGCCGTCGCGATCTGGGCGCTGGCCTGGCGCGGGGGACTGCACGGCATCCGGTTCGTTCTCGTCGGCGTCGGCCTGTCCTACGTCTGCGCCTCGCTCATCTCGTGGCGCCTCTCCGAGGCCGACCTGCGCGAGGGCGGCACGGTGCTGCTGTGGACGGTCGGCAGCGTGGCCGACATCCGCGACGGCATGCTCGGCCTGCTCGCGCTGGGCGTGGGCGTGCTGCTCGTGCTCGGCCTCGTCGTGGGCCGCCAGCTGCGCCCGCTGGCGCTGGGCGACGACCACGCGAGCGGACTCGGCGTCGCCCCCAACCGAGCCCGGGCGCTGGCCCTGCTGGTCGGCGTCGGCCTCGTCGCGCTGGCGACCGCCGTGGCCGGGCCGATCGCCTTCGTCGCGCTCGTCTCGCCCGCGATCGCGCGCCGCCTCGTCGACGACGGCGGCGCCGCGCTGCTGCCCTCCGCGGTGGTCGGCGCGACCCTCACCCTCGCCTCCGACGTGGTCGGCCAGGTGGCGCCGTTCGGGCTCGATGCGCCCGTCGGCGTCGTGACCGGCCTGGTCGGTGCGCCCTACCTCCTCTGGCTGCTCGCCCGCAGCGAACGAAAGGCGGCCTCATGAGCACCGCGATCACCGCGAGCGGGCTGTCCCTCGGCTACCGCGGCCGGCACGTCATCGAGAACCTCGACCTGGTGCTGCCGCCCGGCAAGGTCACCGCGATCGTGGGACCCAACGCCTGCGGCAAGTCCACCTTGCTGCGCGGCCTGGCCCGGCTGCACCCGCACTCCGCGGGCACGGTCACGGTCGACGGGCACGAGATCGGCGCGCTCTCGCGCAAGCAGCTCGCGCGGCTGATCGGCGTGCTGCCCCAGACGTCGGTCGCCCCCGACGGCGTCCGCGTGGCCGAGCTGGTCGGCCGCGGCCGGTTCCCGCACCAGGGCTGGTTCGGCCGGCACTCGAGCGACGACGACGCGGTCGTGCTGCGCGCCCTCGAGGCGACCGGCGTCGCCGAGCTGGCCGAGCGCCGGCTCGAGGAGCTCTCCGGCGGCCAGCGGCAGCGCGTGTGGATCGCCATGGTGCTCGCCCAGGAGACGAGCGCGGTGCTCCTCGACGAGCCGACCACCTACCTCGACGTCACCCACCAGCTCGAGCTGCTCGACCTGCTCGCCGACCTCAACGCCGAGCGGGGGACCACCGTGGTGATGGTGCTCCACGAGCTCAACCACGCCGCGCGCTACGCCGACCACATGGTCGTCATGTCCGCCGGCCGGGTGGTGGCCGAGGGCGCGCCGGGCGACGTCCTGACCGTCGAGTGCGTGCGCGACGCCTTCGGCCTCGACGCCGAGGTGATCCCCGACCCGGTCACCGGCGGCCCGCTCGTCGTCCCGCGCGGGCGTCCACGGGCCGAGGCGATCGCGACCCGCTGACCGGATGCTGTTAGGTTACGCTTACCTAACCCCGAGAACGAGGAGAGCCGCGTGCGCACCACACGTGCCTTCCGCCGCGCGACCGCCCTGCTGGCGGCCACGGCGGCCGCCCTGGCCCTGACGGCCTGCGGCAGCGACAACGACAAGGCTGCCGACGGTGGCGCCGCCACCGGCAAGGCGACCGACAGCTTCCCGATCACGGTCGAGAACGCCTACGGCGAGACCGTCATCAAGGAGGAGCCGAAGCGCGTCGCCACCTGGGGCTGGGGCTCCACCGAGGCCGCCATCGCCTCGGGCGTCTACCCGGTCGCCGTGGCCGAGCAGCTGTGGACCGTCGGCAAGGGCAACCTGCTGCCGTGGGTCGAGGAGGCCTACGACAAGGCCGACGTCGAGCACCCCGCACTGCTGACCGACGACGGCTCCGGCACCACGGTCCCGTACGACGAGTTCATCGCGGCCAAGCCCGACCTGATCCTCGCGCCCTACTCGGGCCTCACCGAGGAGCAGTACAAGACGCTCAGCGACATCGCGCCCGTCGTCGCCTTCCCCGAGGCGCCGTGGACGACGCCCTGGGACGAGACCATCTCGATCACCGCGAAGGCCCTCGGCCGCAGCGCGCAGGGCGAGAAGATCCTCGGCGACATCGACACCTACTTCGCCGACGAGGCCAAGAAGCACCCCGAGTTCGCGGGCAAGACCATCGCCGGCGTGTGGGCCAGCCCCAACTCGCTGTCGGTCTACACCGCCCTCGACCCGCGGGTGGCGATCATGTCCAAGCTCGGCTTCGAGGTCGCGCCCAGCGTGGCGAAGCTCGACTCGTCCAAGGGCGGCTTCTTCTTCGAGATGAGCTACGAGAAGGCCGACGAGCTCGACGCCGACGTGATCATCAGCTACCACGACACCGACGCCGAGGCCGCGGCCATGCTGAAGGACCAGAAGGCGCTCGCCATCCCGGCGGTCAAGAACGGCGCCGTCGCCCAGGTCGTCGGCCGGGTCAACGTCTCGTCCGTCTCCCCGCCCACCGCGCTCAGCTTCACCTGGAAGGACGGGCTGCCGGCTCTCGTTGACACGCTGGCGGGGGTTGTCGCGAAGTAGCGGCCCGGCAGTTTCACCGCCTAGGCGGTGAAACTGCCGGTTGGCCGAGGGATATCCCTCGGCCATCCGGGAGTTTCGTACGTCCAGTGGCTCTGCAACTGGTTGAACATTCAAGTAGTACTCTGACGGGATGACCACCTTCCCCGACCCCGTCGTGGTCCGCCGCGGCGCCCCGGACGCCGACCCCAGCGACCCCGTCGCCCCCGCCGCCCCCACCACCCCGGTCGTCGTCCTGCTGCACGGGCGCGGCGCGGACGAGTCCTCGATCATCGCCCTCGCCGCCCACCTCCCGCCCGGACCGTCGTACGTCGCGGTGCGGGCGCCGATCGCCGAGGGCGGCGGCTATGCGTGGTTCGCCAACCGGGGCATCGGGCGGCCGGTGGCGGCGTCGCTGGCCGAGACGATGGCGTGGTTCCGGAGCTGGCTCGACGCCGAAGTGCCCGTGACGTCCGGGCGGCCTGTCGTGCTGGTCGGGTTCAGCGGTGGTGCGGCGTTCGCCGGGGGACTGCTGCTCGCCGAGCCGGAGCGGTTCGCGGGCGCTGCGATCCTGCACGGCACGTTGCCGTTCGACGCCGGGGTGCCGGTGACGCCGGACCGGCTGGCCGGCGTCCCGGTGTTCGTGGCGCAGGGGGAGGCTGACACGGTCATCCCGCGCGAGCTGCTCGACGCCACCTGGAACTACCTCGCCGCGGACGCCGGCGCGGTGACGACGCCGTGGCGCGACGCGGGCGGGCACGGCGTCTCGGCCGGCGCGGTCGCGGCGCTCGGGACGTGGCTCGAGGCCGTGACCGCGTGAGCAGTTGACCGGGTGACCGGTCAGCGGGGTGCGTCGGGGTGGATGCTCCGGGTCTCGGCGCGCTCGTAGGTGCGCGGCAGGTGGTCGCGCACGTAGATCTTCGGGAGTGCCTTGGCGACCGACAGCGCCACGTAGATGACGGTGTTGATCGCGACGAAGGCCGCGAGGACGCCGAACGCGTGGCTGCGGACCAGCGACTCGGGGAACAGGATCCCCAGGCTGCCGACCTGGCTCACGAGCTGGCTCACGAGGCCGGTCACGAGTCCACCCGGACGTCGTGCGGAGTGGTCGCGACCACGTGCTTCCAGGTGGCGGTGCGGCCGAGCGACATGTCGATGATCCCCTTCAGGTAGACGATGTCGAGGAAGAGCGCGTAGAAGAGCTCGGGGAACAGGGTCGCCGCGAGCAGCCGGGCGCGCCAGCCGCCCTTCCACACGGTGACGATCCGCTCGACCGTGAAGATCAGGCCGGTGCCGAGCCAGAACGGGAACCACACCCAGGTGTCGAACGACAGCGCCATCAGCACCATCAGCAGCAGGTAGGCGCCGAGCGCGATGACGCCGTACCCGATGCCGAGCTGCTGGGCCCAGTAGCGGAAGGTCGACGAGCGCATGCCGTACTCGCCGAGGTTCTCGAGCGCGCCCCGCTGCCAGCGCAGCCGCTGCGCCCACAGGGTCCGCCAGCTCGGCATCACCTCGGTGACGACGGTGCAGTCGCTGGGGGAGATGACCAGCCCGCCCAGGGTCTTGAGCGCGAGCGTGATCTCGTTGTCCTCGGTCAGCACCAGGGTGTCGTACACGTCGCCCGGGACGCCGGGCAGGATCCGGCCCCGCTCGGCCGCGACCGTGCGCAGCGCGCGCGGCCGGAAGACCGTCGCGGTGCCGGTGAGCACGAAGACCCGGCCCCGGCGGCGCTGCAGGTCGCGGGCGTAGCGGGTGTACTCGTTGCGCTGGAACTGCCCGATCAGGCCCTTGCCCTCCTCGCCGTAGAAGAGGCCGCCGATCGCCATGAGCGCGCGGTCGTCGGTCATCCGGCGGACCACGGAGTCGAGGAAGCCGGCGTCGAGGACGGTGTCGGCGTCCATCACCATGACCAGGTCGTTCTCGCCCTGGCCCGGCAGGAGGTCGCGCAGCGCCTGGTTGAGGCCGCCGGCCTTCTTGTGGGTGTTGGCGACGGTCTCGAAGACCTCGGCGCCGCCGGCGCGGGCGATGGCCGCGGTGTCGTCGGTGCAGTTGTCGGCGACGACGACGACCCGCTCGGGCGGGCGCGACTGCGCGAAGAGCGAGGCCAGGGTGGCGCCGATGCTCGCCGCCTCGTTGTGGGCGGGGACGAGCACGGTCAGCGTGACCGGGCCGTGGAAGACGCCGCGGGTCTCGGCCATCACGTGCTTCGGCGAGAGCGGCAGGCTGGCGCCGTCCTCGCTGCGGCGTGCCCGGTTGGCGATGCGCCGCTCCAGCAGTGCGACGCCGGCCGCGAAGAGCAGCGCGAGTCCGGCGGCCGCGGCCAGGGTCGGCACGCTCGGTGCCTCGTTGTCGTAGAGCAGGTGCCAGGCACCCAGGACCAGGCCGTCGGCCGGTCGTTCCTCGCGGCCCGGCGTCCCCGACACCGACCACCAGAGCAGTGCGGCCCCGGCCGCTGCGGTCCCGAAGATCAGCAGGCCGACGGCTCGCTGCAATCCGCGCACGGTTCCCTCCCTCTTGTCACCACCTGGCACGTCCCTCCACGATCGAGACTAGGCAGTCCGCCCGAGCCGGGGCAGCGAGATCCGCCAGACCTGACCGATCGACACCCCGGTGCGGGACGAAGGTCCCGATCTCCTTCGGTCCAGGGGTCCGGGGCCGATGGAGGTGAACAGGCTGGTGGGCCCGGGCCACCGCGTACCGGACGGAGGAGCGATGGAGTCCCGCACGGAGGGGGCTGCGCTGCGGCGCTCGATCCTGGACACCATCCCGTTCAGCATCATCGCCACGGACGCGCGCGGCCGGATCGTGACGGTCAACCCGGCGACCACGGCGTTGCTCGGCTACGACCGCGACGAGCTCGTCGGAGCGCCGCTGAGCGTGGTCGACGGCGCGCGCCGCCGCCTGTCCGCGGGCGGTGCGCCTGCGCTCACCGACGACCAGGGCGACGACGTCGAGTGGGTCTACCGGCGCCGCGACGGGACGACGGTGCCGGTCCAGGAGGCGATCGTCCCCCTGGACGCCGAGGACGGCGAGGCGCCCGGCTTCCTCGTGGTCGCCTACGACATCACGCACCGCGCGCGGACCCGCGACCACGTCGAGCACCTCGCGACCCACGACAGCCTGACCAACCTGCCCAACCGGGCGCACCTGCTGCGGCACCTGGAGGGGGCGCTCGAGCGCGCCGAGCAGACCTCGCTGCACCTGGCCCTCGTGCTGCTCGACCTCGACCACTTCAAGCGGATCAACGACTCGCTCGGGCACCACATCGGCGACGAGCTCCTCGTGGTGGTCGCCGAGCGGCTGCTCGCCTGGACCCGGTCCGACGACCTGGTCGCGCGGCTCGGCGGCGACGAGTTCGCCGTCGTCCTGCACGACCTGCCGCCGTACGCCGACCTCGAGCGCCGGATGGAGGAGCTGATGGTCGACGTCCTGGCTCCGGTGGTGGTGCACGGCTACGAGCTGGCGGTGACCGGCAGCATCGGCGGCATCCGCTATCCCGCGGACGGCGAGGACCCGGCGACCCTGCTCAAGCACGCGGACATCGCGATGTACGAGGCCAAGGCGGCCGGCCGCAACGCCATCCGCTGGTTCGACCACGGCATGCTCAAGGACGACGACGGCCGGCTCGCGCTCTCGGCCGCCCTGCGCCAGGCCCTGGAGCAGGGCGAGCTGTCGCTGGCCTACCAGCCGCAGCTCGACCTCGCGACCGGCCAGGTCGTCGGCGTCGAGGCGCTCGCCCGCTGGACCAGCCCGACCCTCGGCCCGGTGCCCCCGGACCGGTTCATCCCGGTGGCCGAGGACGGCGGCATGATCACCCACCTGGGCAATTGGGTGCTGCGCACGGCGTGCGAGGCGCTCGTCCGGATGCAGGAGGAGCTCGGCCACCCGCTGCGGCTCGCGGTCAACGTCTCGCCGCGCCAGCTGCGCGGCCGCGCCTGGCTCGAGGAGATCGCCGACGCCATCAGCAGCGCCGGCATCGCGCCCGCCCAGCTCGAGGTCGAGATCACCGAGGGCCTGCTCATCGAGGACCACGGGGACGTCGTCGCGATGCTGGAGTCGCTGCGCTCGCTGGGCGTCGCGATCGTGGTCGACGACTTCGGCCGCGGCTACAGCAGCCTCGCGTACCTGACGAAGTTCCCCATCGACAAGATCAAGATCGACCGCTCGTTCATCTCCGAGATCACCTGCGCCGACAACGACGCGGCCATCGTCGACGCGATCATCGTGATGGCGCACGCGCTCGGCATGACCGTGGTCGCCGAGGGCGTCGAGACCGCGGTCCAGGAGCGCTACCTGCGCGAGCGGGGGTGCGACGAGGTGCAGGGCTACCGCTACAGCCCCGGCGTCCCCGCGGACGACGTCGTCCAGGTGACCCGGGCGCTGTCGGGCTGAGGCCGGCGGCTCAGGAGCCCGCGGCGAGCTCGGCCTGGTGGCCGGCCGCCCAGGTGGCGAGCCCGGCCAGCGGTCCCTCGGCGAACGACGTGCCGAGGGCGGTGAGCCGGTAGACGGCCGCGTCGCGGCGGTCGGCGGACGCCGTCCGGGAGACCAGGCCGCGCGCGGTCAGCCGGCGCAGCGACTCGGTCAGCACCTTGTCGCTCGCGCCGGCGATCCGGTCGAGCAGCACGCTGCGCCGGGTCGGTCCCAGCCGCAGGGCCGAGAGGACGACGGGGTCCCAGGTGTGGCTGATCAGGTCGGCGCCCGCACGCACGTGGCAGTCGGAGACGAACGTCTCGCAGCCCTGGTCGTCCATGCGTCCAGCCTGCCACCTCCGTCCCCACCGATCGGTAGGAAGCGCGCTCCTAGCGTCGTCGTGACATCCCGCGAGACGAAGGAGACGCACATGGAGATCGGACTGCTGGGCACGGGGAACCTTGCCGCGGCGTTGGGCGAGGCCTGGGCCCGGGCGGGGCACGGCGTGGTCGTCGCGGGCCGCGACGCCGGCCGGGCGCGCGCGGCGGCGGAGCGGATCGGGGCCGCGGGCGCGGTCGCACCCGCGGTGCTGGGGGAGCGGGCCGAGGTGGTCGTCGTCGCGGTCGCCTGGGACGGGCTGGACGACGCGCTGGCGCTCGCCGGTGGTCCCGAGGGGAGGCTGGCCGGGCGCACCGTCCTCGACTGCACCAACCCGGTCGACTTCGCGAGCGGGCGGCTGCTGCCGGCGTCCGGGTCGGCCGCCGAGCGGGTCGCCGCGGCGGTCCCGGGCGCGCACGTCGTCAAGGCGCTGCACCTGTTCGCCGGCGCCTCCTGGCCGTACGAAGGCCCGTCCGGTGCCGCCCCCGTGGTCGCGCTCTGCGGAGACGACCCGGCCGCGCTCGGCCGGGCAGGGGACCTGGTCGCGGACCTCGGCGCCCGGGCCGCCGTCGTCGGCGGGCTGGACGCCGCCCGGCAGGCCGAGGAGGTGGCCGGGTTCGTCATGCGGCTGGTGGTGGCGGGCGCCAACCCGCGCCTCGCGGTCCCGGACGTGCCGCGCGGTGAGGCTCAGTAGCTCTTCGGGAGCCCCAGCATCGCCGTCCCGATGTGGGCGAGGACGAGCTCCTCCGCGACCGGGATGTTCTTGGCGATCCGCGCGTCGCGGAAGATCCGCTCGACGGGGTACTCCTTCGAGTACGCCATCCCGCCGAGCGTCTGGAACGCCTGGTTGGCCGCCTCCCAGCCGACCTGGGCGCCGGTCAGCTTGGCGACATTGGCCTCGTTGCCGCAGGGGCGGCCCTGGTCGAAGAGCCAGGCGGCCTGGTAGGTCATCAGCCGGCCGAGCTCGGTCTTCGCCTTGATCTGGGCCAGCGGGAACTGCAGGCCCTGGTTGGCGCCGATCGGGCGGCCGAAGACCTCGCGCTCGCGGGCGTAGTCGCAGGCGATCCGCAGCGCCGCGTCGGCGGTGCCGATGCCGCCCGAGGCGGCCAGGATGCGCTCCGGGTTGAGCACGTCCCACAGGACGGCGAAGCCGGCGTCCACCTCGCCGATGACGTGGCTCGCGGGCACCCGGACGTCGTCGAGGAACACCTGGCTGGACTGCAGGATGTTGCTGCCCATCTTGGGGATCGGCGTGTACGACAGCGTGCCGGCGGCGAGCGCCTCCTTGACGTCGACCAGGAAGAGCGTGAACCCGGCGGTCCGTGACAGCCCGCGCTCGCGGGTGTCGGCGGCGGGGATCGTGCGGGTCACCACGACCATCCAGTCGGCGTTCTCGACGTTGGAGATCCAGACCTTCTGGCCCTTGATGAGGAAGTCGGCCGCTTGCCCTGAGCCTGTCGAAGGGTCGCGACGAGCGGCGGTCTTGATCTCGATGGCGTTGCTGCCGGCGTCGGGCTCGGTGAGGGCGAGGCAGAACTGCACGTCGCCGGTGGCGAGGCCGGGCAGGATCCGTTGCTTCTGATCGGCGCTGCCGTGCCGGGTGAGCGTCATCGCGCCGAAGCCGGGCGTGGTGACGTAGAAGAACGTGCCGGCCACGCCGCCGGACGCGCACAGCGTCATGTTGGCGACGGCCAGCTCGAGCAGGCCCTGGCCGCCCCCGCCGTACTCCTCGGGCACGCAGAGCCCGAACCAGCCGCCGTTGCCGAGGTCGTCGAAGACCTCCTGGGGGAAGCGGTGCTCCTCCTCGCAGCGCGACCAGTAGGCGTGGTCGTACTTGGCGGCCACGGCCGCGACGCCCTCGCGGACGGCGAGAGCGCTCTCGGGCAGGTCGAAGTCCACGGAGGCTCCTTCAGACGAGGGGACGGCGGAACCGGCGGCGCAGGCGGGTGTCGGCGAGCCACAGGTTGAACGGGAAGATCCGCAGCGGGCGGGGGAGCAGCCGCTCGACCCGGCCGAGGACGCGCAGCAGCCGGTCGAACCGGGCCTGCCGGCGCCTGCTCCACGCCAGCCCCATCGCCTCGCGGAAGGGCGGCGGCAGGAAGCCGGTGGTCACGAAGACCAGGAACGGCGCCAGGAGCCGGAAGGGCCGCGGGAAGTTGCGCAGCGTGGTCAGCTCCAGCAGGTACGACGCCACGGCGGGGTCGATGTCGACCTCGGCGAGCGACTCCTCCCAGTAGCGGTCGAAGGCCGCCCGGTCGGCGGGCCAGGCCGTGGCCGGCATCTGCAGCGTGGTGCCGAACCGCGCGCAGTGGAGGTAGAGCGCATCGGCCTCGGCGTCGGGCAGCGGGCCGTGCATCTTGGCGATCATGTCGGCGGTGCCGTAGTAGAGGCAGGCGGCGACCCAGGTCTGCAGCCGCGGGTCCATCGCGCGGTACGCGACCTTCTCGCCGGGGCGCGAGTAGACCTGGGCGTGCTGCTTGTTGACCGCCTGCCGGAAGGCGGTTCGGTCGGCGTCGTCGCCGAGGAGGGCGACGGCGAGGTAGGTGAACGTGGTGCGCCCGCGCTTGAAGGGGTGCTTCATCGCCGAGCCGTCGTGGACCCGGCTGTTCATCACGCCGTAGCCGACGCCGGGCCAGCTCAGCTGGAGGATCACGTTGGCCGGGCCGGCCAGGTGCGCGCCGATGCCGGACACGTGGTCGCGCATGTCGAAGCCGGCGGGCACGGGCACGTCGCGCGGCGCGCGGGCGCGCGGTGACGGAGCAGTGGTGGTCACGCTCCCCACGCTAGCCTGTTGTTGGCACGCTGCCAATAGTAGGCTCCGGGACATGACCGCAGCAGCGACCCGTCGCCGTCTCCCCCCCGACGAGCGGCGCGAGCAGATCCTCGCCGCTGCCGAACGGCTCTTCGCCGAGCGTCCCTATGCCGAGGTGGCGACCACCGCGATCGCCCGTGAGGCGGGGGTCGCGCGCGGGCTGCTCAACCACTACTTCGGCGACAAGCGGGCGCTCTACCTCGAGGTCGTCCGGCGCGCCGCGCTGCTCCCGACCCTCGAGGACGTCCCGCTGCCGACCGGCTCGCTCGACGAGCGCGTCGAGGCCGCGGTGACCTGGTTCCTCGGCTCGATCACGCCCGAGCGGGCGACGTACCTGACGGTGCGGGCGGCCGAGGGCGTGGGCGAGGACGCCGAGGTGCGGGCGATCCTCGACGAGGCCCACGACCTCGCGGCCCGGCGGGTGCTCGAGATGGTCGGCGGCGATCCCGCCGACCGCGCCGCGCGCGCCACCGTCCGGGCGTACGGCGAGCTGGCCCGCGGCGCGATCCGGGAGTGGTCGCGCGACGGCGCCCTCACCCGCGACCAGGCGCACCTCCTGCTGCGGGAGGCGCTGCTCGTCATCGTGCGAGCGGTGCTCCCACGACTCTGAGCGCCCGGGCACGCACCGCGGCCGGCCGTCCGTGGGTGTCCCGCTTGACGACGTACATCGCCTGGTCGGCGCGGGCGAGCAGGCTGCGCGGGGTGTCGTTGCGCTCGGAGACGGCGAGGCCGACGCTCGCGGTGATCCGGTCGAAGGGGGCGTCGGAGGCCTGGCCGTAGGGCCGGGCGACGTGGGAGCGCACCCGGTCGACGTACTCCTCGAGGTCGCCGGGGTCGTCGAGGCGGGGCCGGAGCACGACGAACTCGTCGCCGCCGATCCGGGCCACGGTGTCGTCGGGCCCGGCGGTCTCGGCGAGCCGGCGGGCGATCTCGGTGAGCAGCAGGTCGCCCTCGTCGTGGCCCCACGCGTCGTTGACCGACTTGAACCCGTCGAGGTCGATCGCCACCACGGCGACCGTGCCGGGACGCCCGTGCGCGAGCGCGCTCTCGAGCCGCTCGGTGAGCAGGGTGCGGTTGGCCAGGCCGGTCAGCGGGTCGTGCAGGGCCAGGTGGCGCAGCTCGGTGATGAGCGCGTTGCGGGAGTCGCGGAACAGGGCGAGCGTGAGCACCACGAGCGTCAGGCTGCCGATCATCCCCTGCGCGAGCAGCGCCTGCTGCTCGGCCGGCAGGCCCTGCAGGGCGCCGAGGTCGAGCAGCGTGCCGACGAGGACGCAGACGGCCGCGGCGGCGAGGAAGAGCGTGCTGGTCGTCGTCGAGTAGCGCAGCGAGACCCACATCGCCGGCAGCATGATCGCGAACGCGATCGGCTCGCCGGGGTTGACCCAGAACACCCGGCTGAAGACGGCGAGCGTGACGACGACGCAGGCGACGGTCTCGGCCACCCGGGGCCCGGTGAGCACCGGACGCCGCCACCGCGCGTGCTGCAGGCGGAGCACGAGCGCCACCCCGGCCAGCGCGGTGACGCCGTTGCGCACGGCGAACAGTGCGAACGTCTCGGGCAGGTCGCGGTGCCCCACGTGCGCCAGGTAGACGACGGCCAGGGCCGCGGACAGCAGGGTCCCGGCGGTCACCGCCACCACGAGCCGGGCGAGGTCGGCGGGCTCGCGCAGTGCCGCCGGACGCCGGCCGGGCGTGAGCAGGACCGCGGTGACCGCGGCCAGCACCCCGTTGACGCCGGTGAACCAGAGGGACAGGCCGACGGTGGCCCCGGTCGCCAGGGTCGCGGTGAACGTCGTCAGGCCCAGCAGCGCCGCGTGCGCCACGGCCCGGCGCCGGCCGAGCCCGCGCACGTACAGCGCCCACAGGACGCCGACCGCGGCCGCCGGCCAGACCAGCGCGACCTCCCCGTGGTCGACCCGCACGGCCCGGCCGGCCGCGACGGAGAGCGCCTCGGCCGCGGCGAAGCCCAGCGCCGGCAGCGCTGCCCGGACCAGGCGTCGTGCCACGGTGGTGCTCCGTTCGGGTCGGTAGGGGGGCACCGGTCCGATCGGCCACCCGCCCCCGGATCGAAGGACTTCCGGCTCCCGTCGTACCGGACAAAATGGTCGTGGATCGGGGCGGATCACGACCATTTCGTCCGGTACGACGGGGGCGGACCAACCTTCGACCAATCTCGGGGTGGTCTGCTGTGGGGACCGTCACTCTCACTCGGGGAGAAAGTTCATGGGGAACTCTTCGGCGCGCCCTCCCGCGCCCTCGGGCAGCGGCACCGGCCGCGCCCGCCACCTCAGCCGGCGCTCGTTCGTCGGCTACGTCATGGGCGGGACCGGGCTCGTGGTCGCCGCCGACCTCGCGCTCGGCTCCGCGCCTGCGCACGCCCTCCCGATCCCGTCGGTGCCGCAGGTGCCCGAGGTCTACGACCTCAACGACTTCCTGACCCACTGCGCGCTGCCGACCTCGCAGCTGATCGCGATCCACGTCGACGAGCAGGGCGACGCCCACTTCGCGCTGCCGCGGATGGAGGTCGGCCAGGGCATCACCACCTCGACGAGCATGCTCATCGCCGACGAGCTCGACCTGCCGCTCGACCGGGTCCACGTGACACTGGCGCCGGCGCGTCCCGAGCTGCTGTTCAACCAGCTCACCGGCGGCTCCAACACCACCATCTCGACGTACACGCCGATCCGGGTGGCCGCCGCCGTCGCCCGCAGGGCGCTGCTCGAGGCCGCGGCGATCGAGCTCGGGGCGCTGGTCGAGACGCTGGTCGTCAAGGGCGGCACGATCTTCGACAGCCTCGGCTCGTCGCTGACCTACGGCCAGGCGGCCGCGCTCGCGGCGCCGCCGACGACCCGGCAGGTCCGGGTCTCGCTCAAGACCGCCGCCGAGCAGAAGGTCGTCGGTACGCCGCAGCGGCGGGTCGACGCGCTCGACGCCGTCACCGGGCTCAAGAAGTACGCGATGGACCTCACCGAGGCGGACGTCCCCGGTGCGCTGCCGACCATGGTCTGCCGCGCGCCCGACCTCAACGGCACCGCCCGGGAGGTCCGCAACCGGGCGGCGGTGCTGGCGATGCCGGGCGTCACCCACGTCGCGGTGATCCCGACCGGCGTCGCCGTGCGGGCCCGGACGTTCGGCCAGTGCATCGACGCCGTGCGCGCGCTCGACGTCGTCTGGAACGCGGGCTCGGTGCCCGGCAGGTCGGCGGCCGACATCCGCAAGGAGCTGCGCCGCGCCCAGCTGCCGCTCGCGGTGCCCAAGATCGGCGCGACCACCGTCGAGGGCGACTTCGTCTTCCACTTCCGCAGCGGCTCGGCGCTCGAGCCCAACTGCGCCGTGGCCGACGTCCGTGACGGCGGCGCCACCATCTGGGGCGGGCTGAAGTCGCCCGTCGACGCGCAGTCCAAGGTGGCCAAGGCGCTCGGCCTGCCGCAGCGCAAGGTGACGGTCAACGTGGTGCAGGGCGGCGGCTCCTTCGGCCGCAAGCTGTTCAGCGACGCCGCGATCGAGGCGGCCCACGCGTCGAAGGCGTTCGGCGTCCCGGTCAAGCTGATGTGGCACCGCGCCGACGAGCCGCGCCAGGGCCGGGTGCACCCGATGGCGACCTCGCGGGTGCGGGCCACCGTGCTGCTCGGCAGCGTGGTCACGTTCGAGCAGCGGCACACGTCGGTCTCGACCGACTTCACCCACGGGCTCGGCGAGCGGCTCACCGCCGAGGTCGCCGCACTGCCGACCGGGCTGGCCAACCTCGGGTTCTCCGAGACGATCTTCCTGCTCAGCCAGGAGCTGCCCTACAACTTCGGGGTCGTCACCCAGCTGCTCAACGAGTCGAACCAGGACGTCGACCGCTTCAACACGAGCTCGGTGCGCAACATCTACTCACCCGACGTCCGTACGGCGAACGAGCTGATCGTCGACCAGCTCGCGGCCCGGCTGAAGCAGGACCCGGTCGAGTTCCGGCGCCGGCACCTCAAGAGCCGGACGGTCAAGCGGGTGCTCGCCCGGGCCGCCGAGCTGGGGGAGTGGGGCCGGCCGATGCCCGCGGGCACGGCCCAGGGCATCGCGATCCACAAGGAGTACAAGGGGGCGACCGCCGTCCTGGTCGAGATCGACTGCCGCCCCGAGACCGTGCACCGCAAGGTCCGCGACGCCGTCACCGGGCCGCGGGTCACCAAGGCGGTCGTGGTCGTCGACTGCGGCCTCGTGGTCAACCCGCTGGGGGTCGAGGCGCAGATGATGGGCGGCTTCTCCGACGGCATGGCCCAGGCACTCACCTACAGCAACCACCTGGTCGACGGGCACTTCCTCGAGGCCAGCTGGGACAACTCGGCCTACACGCGGCAGTGGAACACGCCCTTCGACTTCCGCTGCGAGGTGCTGGAGTCCGACCGGCGCGAGCCGGGCGGCATCGGCGAGGCGGGGGTCGCCGCATCGATGGCGGCCGTCGCGTGCGCCTACGCACGGGCCACCGGGACGATGCCGACCGAGTTCCCGATCAACGTCCATGCGCCGCTCCACTTCGAGCCCAAGCCCTTCGTCCCGTCCGTCCCGGCGTCGCCGGTCGACGGCCTCGACCACGTCAACTGAGGTGCCTGCCATGCCCCAGCACACTTTCCAGCTCAACGGCGAGACCGTCACCGTCGACGTCGAGGACGACGTCCGGATCCTCTGGGTGCTGCGCGACGTCCTCGGCGTCACCGGCCCCAAGTACGGCTGCGGGATCAACGTCTGCAAGGCCTGCACCTCGCACCTCAACGGCAAGGCGTTCAACCCGTGCTCGGTGCGGGTCCAGGACGTCGGCCCCGACGACGAGATCACCACCATCGAGGGACTCGCTGACACCGTGCCCGGCGACGGGCTGCACCCGATGCAGGAGGCCTGGCTCGAGCACGACGTCGCCCAGTGCGGCTACTGCCAGCCCGGCCAGATCATGGCCGCGGTCGCCCTCGTGCGCCGGGTCCGCGAGGAGGACCGGGCGATCACCGAGGACGACCTCGACGCCATCCGCAACGTGTGCCGGTGCGGCACCTACTCCCGGATCCGGCAGGCGATCCGCACCGGGGCCGACCTCATGGGATGAGACCCGGACGCCGCTGGCCGGCCCCGGTGGCCTGCTCGAGCGCGTGGGCGACCTCGAGCGCACCGAGGTCGTCGCGCGGCGCGGCGACGACCTGGACGCCGACGGGCAGCCCGTCGTCCGAGAAGCCCACCGGGACGGCGGTCGCCGGGCACTCCGTCGCCGACACCAGGCAGGCGGCCATCATCCAGTCGAGGTAGTCCTCGACCGGGACACCGCCGACGGCGGCCGGGTACTCGAGGTCGGCGTCGAACGGCAGCGCCTGGCAGGCGGGGAGCACCAGGGCGTCGTACTCGGCGAAGAAGGCCTGGACCCGGCCGAGCAGTGCCGCGCGCAGCCGGCCCGCGCGGGCGAGGTCGTCGCCGGTGAGGGCGCGCCCGACCGCGACATTGCCGTGGATGGTCTGCTTGACCTGGTCCGGGGCGCGCTCGACGAGCGGGCCCAGGCCCATCAGGTAGTTGAGCCCGCGCAGGGTGCGGAAGACCTCCTCGGCGCCCGTGAAGTCGAGCGAGGTGCGCACGACGTCGGCCCCGAGCGCGCGCAGCGTCTCGGCCTGGGCGTCGACCACGGCCGCCACCTCGGGATCGACGGCGACGGCGCCGCCGAGGTCGGGGGAGACCGCGATCCGCTTGCCGTCGAGCCGGAGCGGCAGCCCGGTCAGGAACGTCCGGCCGGGCTCGGGCAGGCTCAGCGGCGCGCGCGGGTCGGGTCCGGCCTGGACTGCCAGCAGCAGCGCCGTGTCGGCGACCGTGCGCCCCATCGGGCCCTGGACGCCGAGCGTGTACCAGGGGTCACCCGCGGGCCAGGTCGGCACCCGGCCCGGCGCGGGCCGGTGGCCGACGACATTGCAGAACGACGCCGGGTTGCGCAGCGAGCCGCCCATGTCGCTGCCGTCGGCCAGCGAGACCATGCCGGTGGCGAGGGCCGCCGCGGCCCCGCCGCTGGAGCCGCCCGCCGAGCGGTCGAGCGCATAGGGGTTGCGGGTGAGGCCGAAGACCGGGTTGAAGGTGTGCGAGCCGGCGCCGAACTCGGGCACGTTGGTCTTGCCGACGACGACGGCGCCGGCGGCGCGCATCCGCTCGACGATCAGCTCGTCGGTGTCGGGGACGTGGTCGGCGAAGGCGGGCGAGCCGCTCGTCGTCCGCATCCCGCCGGTGGCGTGGAGGTCCTTCACGGCCAGGGTCAGGCCGTGCAGGGGGCCGAGCAGCCGGCCCGCCGCGAAGGCGTCGTCGGCCGCGGCTGCCGCCTTCTCGGCGGCCTCGGCGTCGAGGGTGACGATCGCGTTGACGTCGGGGTTGGTGGCCTCGATCCGGTCGAGCGAGGCCTGCAGCAGCTCGCGCGCGGAGAGCTCGCCGGAGCGGATCAGGCCGGCCTGCTCGGTGGCGGGGAGGTCGCAGAGGTGGGTCACGCGTTGCTCCTGGAGGTGGTGGTGTGGGGGTCGGCGTCGTCCTCGTCGAGGACGACGGTCCCGGAACGGCCCGCGGCCCGCAGGGCGAGCTCGACGACGGCGGCGACGGCGAGGTTGGCGCCCAGCGCGATGACACCGGGGTGGACGCCGTCGAGGTTCGGCGCGGTCGCGGTGATCTGCCACAGGACGAGCACGCCGACGACCAGTCCGCTGCACGCGGCGGGCAGGCCGAGGTGGCGGCGCCGGCCGATGGCCGCGAGGATCGCGGGCGCCAGCTGGGCCAGCCCGGCGAAGGTGAGCAGCAGCAGGTTGCCGAGCAGGTCGGGACGGGCCAGCGCGAGGTAGAGCGAGGCGGCGGTGGCGACGACCACGACGGAGTGGTTGAGCCAGAGCTTGGCGCGCTCGCTGCGCAGGCCGGCCACGTTGTGCGCGATCAGGCTCGACATCGACAGGCACAGGACGCCCGCGGGCACCATGGCCGACGACGCGGCCGCGACGGCGATGACGCCGGTCAGCCAGCCGGGCAGCGCGTCGTGGGCGAGCAGCAGCAGGACGCCGTTGCTGTCGTCGGGCCGCGGCTCGAGGTAGAGCCCGGCGAAGCCGATGATGACCGGCAGGATGATGACGACCTGGTAGATCGGCAGCCAGGTGAAGTTCTGGCGCAGCGGCTTCTTGCCCTTGGCCGACAGGTACGCCGGCCACTGGTGCGCGGTCGCCAGGCTGCCGACGGCGACCGCGCTGATCATCACGCCGGTCACCCACCACAGCTTCGTGAAGGTGCCGGTCTCGGTGTGGCTCGGCACGGTGAGCAGCTCGGGACGGTGCGCGGCGAGGTCGGCGAACATCGGCCCGATGCCGCCGGCGAAGTGCGCGGGCACCGCGATCACCAGGACGAGCATCGCGACGAGCATCAGCACGTCCTTGAGGTACGCCGTGTTGGCGATGCCGCGGATGCCCGACCAGAGCACGAAGGCGACCGTCAGCACGCCGGCCAGGATCATCGCCCAGGTGCGCCCCTGCTCGCTGCCGGTGAGCAGCAGCACGACGGCGCCGAGACCGGTGATCTGGATCTGCAGGTACGGCAGCAGGAAGACGACCGCGATGATGGCGGTGAACCGGCCGAAGCCCCGGGAGCGGTAGCGGTCGGCGAAGAAGTCGGCCTGGGTGAGGTAGCCGTGCCGGTGCCCGAGCTCCCACACCCGCGGGGTGAGGAAGTAGCAGGCGATGAAGGCGATCGGGAGGTAGGGGATCGCGTAGGTGGCCGCGACGCCGCCGGCGAACGCGAAGCCCGCCACGGCGAGGAAGGTGAAGGTCGTGAAGACCTCACCGGCCTGGAGGAACCACATCGTGTAGGCGCCGAAGCTGCGCCCGCCGACGGTCCACTCGGCCAGCGTGGCCGAGGGGCGGCGACGGCCGACGAAGCCGCACAGGGCGATGAGGACGCACCCGGCCAGGGTGACGGCGAGGATCATCGGGAGGCTCCCTCGGTGGGCTCGGCACCGGTGCCGTCGGCATCGATGTCGGCGTCGTCGTCGGTGTCGTCGTCGCGGCGGCCGCGCTCGACGAGGAGCAGCAGCGGCGTGATCGCGACGACCCAGAACGACGTCCACAGGAACAGCCGGGGCAGGCCGAGCACGAGTCCGGCGTTGTTGACGAAGGGCAGGTACACGCTGGCCAGCAGCGCGGCCACCGGGACCAGCAAGAGGGACGCCACGGCAGGGCTGCCGCGGCGGGGGGTGGGGCTCATGGTGCCTCCTGGGCGGACGGACGGAACGTCCAGATCCTGGGCGATCGTGGCGAATCTCGACAAGAACTCCGCGCCAAGTGGCGGATACCGCCACATCGGTGGCTGACATCACGTAGAGTGACCGCTCGTGGACCTGACCTCGCGCCGGGCACCGGCACCGCTCGACCTGCTCGACCGGCGCATCGTCGCCGCCCTCCAGGTCGACGGCCGCGCGTCGTGGCGCCTGGTCGCCGAGACGCTGGGCGAGCCGGAGCGGACCGTGACCCGGCGCGGGCACCGGCTGCTGGCCGAGGGCCTGGTCCGGGTGGTCGGCAAGCACGTGCGCGGGACCAGCCTGATCGCCCGGGCCCAGGCCGCGCCGGGCATGCTCCGGATGAGCACCCAGGCCTGGGCCGGTCGTGCCGACTCGACGTTCGTCTACCTGCTCAGCGGCGTGGCGGGCGCGGTCGCCGAGCTCTACTGCCCGCCGGCCCGGATGGCGAGCCTGGTCGTCGACGAGCTGCCCGGCACGCCGGGCGTCACCTGGTGCGCTACCTCGCCGGTGCTCCACTACTACAAGACCGTCCACGAGTGGCAGCCCGGCATCCTCTCGGACGACGAGGCCGGCGCGCTGCGCACCGGCGCGGGCGCGGTGCCCCAGGTGCCGCCGTCCAACGACGACACCCGGCTCAGCCCGACCGACCAGGTGCTGCTGCGCGCGCTGGCCGAGGACGGCCGGCAGACCTACGACGAGCTGAGCCGCGCCGCGCGGGTCTCCGAGAGCACGGCGCGGCGCCGGGTCGAGGCGCTGCGCGAGTCCGGCCAGGTCTACATCCGCGCCGTCGTCGACCCCGCCGTGATGGGACTCCCGGTGCACGCGCTGCTGTGGCTGCGCACCCCACCGGCGCACGTGGCCGAGGTCGGCACGGCGCTGGCGGCATCGCCGTACGTCCGCTACGCCAGCGGCCTGCTGGGGGAGTTCCAGCTGCTCGTCGAGGTGGCCGTCCCGACCCTCGGCGCGCTCCAGGAGCTCATCACCACCTCGGACTGGGCGGGCCACGTCCAGGGCCTGGAGACCTCGCTCGTGATCGAGACGCTCAAGTCCAGCCAGGTCGTCTACGCCTGAGGCGGCGCCGGCCCGGGCTACTGGGCCGTCATCCCGCCGTCGACCGGCACCACGCTGCCGGTCATGAAGCTCGCCTCGTCGCTGGCCAGGAAGAGCGCCACGTGGGCGATCTCGCGCGGCTCGCCGGGGCGTCCGATCGGCTGGAACGAGTCGATCGTGTCGTAGACCTGGGTCAGCCCGCCCATCATGTCGGCGTGGGCGTGGTTGATCGGGGTGTCGACCCAGCCCGGGCAGATGACGTTGCAGCGGATGCCCTGCTTCGCGTAGTCGAGGGCGATGCCCTTGGTCAGCATCACGCTCGCGCCCTTGCTGGCCGAGTAGACGGTGAGGAAGGGCTCGCTGACGATGCCGTTGACGCTCGACACGTTGACGATCGAGCCGCCGCCCTGGGCGAGCATGTGCGGGATGACGGCGCGGGCGCCGTACAGCTGGCCCTTGACGTTGACGTCGAGGGTGCGGTCGATGACCTCGTCGCTGACCTCGTGGAGCAGTCCGGGCAGGTTGACCCCGGCATTGCTCACGAGGACGTCGACCCGGCCCCAGGCGGTGACGGTGTCGGCGACCATCGCCTCGACCGAGGACCGGTCCGCGACGTCGGTGGTGGTCGCGATCGCCTCGCCGCCGGCGGCGACCACGGCCGCGGCCGTCCGGGCCGCGCGCTCGCCGTCGAGGTCGGCGCAGGTGACCCGGCCGCCCTCCTCGCCGAGGCGCAGCGCGGTGGCCTCGCCGATGCCGGAGCCGGCGCCGGTGACGATGCAGACCTTGCCGGCGACCCGGCCGTTCGATCCGTGGGTGGTGCTCATGTGCGGTGGTCGTGCCTTTCCCGAGAGAGGTGGTGGGGGGAGTGCTCAGCACTCGATCACGTTGACGGCGAGGCCGCCGCGCGAGGTCTCCTTGTACTTGGTCTTCATGTCGGCGCCGGTCTCGCGCATGGTCTTGAGCGCCTTGTCGAGGCTGACCTTGTGCGAGCCGTTGCCGTGGCTGGCCAGCCGGGCGGCGTTGATCGCCTTGACCGACGCGATCGCGTTGCGCTCGATGCAGGGGATCTGGACGAGCCCGCCGACCGGGTCGCAGGTGAGGCCGAGGTTGTGCTCGATGCCCACCTCGGCGGCGTTCTCGACCTGCTCCGGGGAGCCGCCGAGCACCTCGCAGAGGGCGCCCGCGGCCATGGCGCAGGCCGAGCCGACCTCGCCCTGGCAGCCGACCTCGGCACCCGAGATCGACGCATTGGTCTTGGCCAGGATGCCGATCGCGGCGCCGGTGAGCAGGAAGCGGACGATGCCGTCGTCGACCTCCTCCGGCGCGCGGCCGGCCGCCACGAACCGCACCCAGTAGTGCAGGACGGCGGGGACGATGCCGGCCGCGCCGTTGGTCGGCGCGGTGACGACGCGCCCGCCCGAGGCGTTCTGCTCGTTGACGGCGAGCGCGTAGAGGTTGACCCAGTCCATGACGTCGAGCGGGTCGGCGCCGCCGCGGGCCTGCAGCCGGGTGTAGAGCTCGGGCGCGCGCCGGGGGACCCGCAGCCCGCCCGGCAGCACGCCCTCGCGGTGGCAGCCCTCCTCGACGCACAGCGCCATCACCCGCCAGATCTCCAGCAGCCCGGCGCGCACGTCGTCCTCGGTGCGCCAGGTGAGCTCGTTGGCGAGCATCACGTCGGAGACGCTCATCTGCTCGCGCTCGCAGACGGCGAGCAGCTCGGCGCCGGTGCTGAACGGGTACGGCAGCACGGTGTCGTCGGTGACCACCCGGTCGGCGCCGGCCTGGTTCTCGTCGACGACGAAGCCGCCGCCCACCGAGTAGTACGTGCGGGCCCGCAGCACGGCGCCGTCGGCGTCGTAGGCGGTGAAGATCATGCCGTTGGGGTGGGCCGGCAGCGACTGGCGCCGGTGCATGACCACGTCGTCCGTCTCGAAGCGGATCTCGTGGGTGCCGGCCAGCTGCAGCCGCCGGCGCTCGAGGATGGCGGCCACCCGGGCGTCGTAGGTCGTGGTGTCGGTGGTCGCCGGGTCGTCGCCCTCGAGCCCGAGGATGACGGCCTTGACCGAGCCGTGCCCGTGCCCGGTCGCGCCGAGCGAGCCGAACAGCTCGGCGCGGACCCGGTCGACCGCACCGATCTCGCCGTCCGTCGCGAGGCCCTCGGCGAACGTGTGCGCCGCGCGCATCGGCCCGACCGTGTGGGACGACGACGGCCCGATGCCGATCGAGTAGAGGTCGAAGACGCTCAGTGCCACGTGATCACAGGCTTCTGCGTTCCATGGCTCGACGGTACAACCGCCCGGCCCGGTAGGAGGAGCGCACGAGGGGGCCGGAGAGGACGCCGCTGAACCCGATCTCGTCGGCCTCGGTGGCGAGCTCGACGAACTCCTCGGGCTTGACCCACCGCTCCACGGGGTGGTGCCGCGGCGACGGGCGCAGGTACTGGGTGATGGTGACCAGCTCGCAACCCGCCTCGTGGAGGTCGCGCAGGGCCTGGGAGACCTCCACGCGGGTCTCACCCATGCCGAGGATCAGGTTCGACTTCGTCACCAGTCCGAAGGCACGGGCCTGGGTGAGGACGTCGAGGGAGCGCTCGTAGCGGAACGCGGGCCGGATCCGCTTGAAGATCCGCGGCACGGTCTCGACGTTGTGCGCCAGCACCTCCGGCCGGGACTCGAAGACCTCGGCGAGCAGCTCGGGGCGGCCGTTGAAGTCGGGGATGAGGTTCTCGACCCCGGTCTCGGGATTCAGTGAGTGGATGGCGCGGACGGTCTCGGCGTAGAGCCAGGCGCCGCCGTCGGGCAGGTCGTCGCGGGCGACGCCGGTGATGGTGGCGTACTTGAGGCCCATGGTCTGCACGGATTCGGCGACGCGGCGGGGTTCGTCGCGGTCGAGGGGTTGGGGTTTGCCGGTGTCGATCTGGCAGAAGTCGCAGCGTCGGGTGCACTGGTCGCCGCCGATGAGGAAGGTGGCTTCGCGGTCCTCCCAGCACTCGAAGATGTTGGGGCAGCCGGCTTCCTGGCAGACGGTGTGGAGTCCTTCGGACTTCACCAGCTTCTGCAGCGCGGTGTACTCGGGACCCATCTTCGCCTTGGTCTTGATCCACGACGGCTTGCGCTCGATCGGGGTCTCGGCGTTGCGGACCTCGAGCCGGAGGAGCTTGCGCCCCTCCGGCACGACGGCGGTCATCAGAGCCCCGGGTAGAGCGGGTGCGCGGCGGCGAGGGCGGCGACGCGCTCGCGGAGCTTCGCGGCCGCGCCCTCGTCGTAGGTCGGCTTGAGCGCCTCGGCGATCACGTCGGCGACCTCGGCGAACGCGTCGGCGCCGAAGCCGCGGGTGGCCAGGGCCGGCGTCCCGATGCGCAGGCCGGAGGTCACCATCGGCGGGCGCGGGTCGAACGGGACCGCGTTGCGGTTGACCGTCAGGCCGATGCCGTGGAGGCGGTCCTCGGCCTGCTGGCCGTCGAGGGCGGAGTCGCGCAGGTCGACGAGGACGAGGTGGACCTCGGTGCCGCCGGTGAGCACGGAGACGCCCGCCTCGACCACGTCGGGCCGGGTCAGCCGCTCGGCGATGATCCGGGCGCCCTCGAGGGTGCGCTCCTGGCGCTCCTTGAAGTCCGGCGACGCCGCCATCTTGAACGCGACCGCCTTGGCCGCGACGACGTGCTCCAGCGGGCCGCCCTGCTGGCCGGGGAAGACCGCGCTGTTGATCTTCTTGGCCAGCCCGGCCTTGCTGAGGATGACGCCGCCGCGCGGGCCGCCCAGCGTCTTGTGGGTGGTCGTCGTGACGACGTCGGCGTGGGGGACCGGGCTCGGGTGCAGGCCGGTCGCGACCAGGCCGGCGAAGTGGGCCATGTCGACCATCAGGTAGGCGCCGACCATGTCGGCGATCCGGCGGAACTCGGCGAAGTCGAGCTGGCGCGGGTACGCCGACCAGCCGGCCACGATCAGCTTCGGCTCGTGCTCCAGCGCGAGCCGCTCCACCTCGGCCATGTCGACCCGGAAGTCGGTCTCGTCGACGTGGTAGGCCACCACGTCGTACAGCTTGCCGGAGAAGTTGAGCCGCATGCCGTGGGTCAGGTGACCACCGTGGGCGAGGTCGAGCCCGAGGATCGTGTCGCCCGGGTCGAGCAGCGCGAACATCGCGGCGGCGTTGGCCTGCGCGCCGGAGTGCGGCTGCACGTTGGCGGCCTCGGCGCCGAAGAGCTCCTTGACCCGGTCGATCGCGAGCTGCTCGACGACGTCGACGTGCTCGCAGCCACCGTAGTAGCGGCGGCCGGGGTAGCCCTCGGCGTACTTGTTGGTGAGGACCGAGCCCTGCGCCTCCATCACCGCGACGGGGGCGAAGTTCTCGGAGGCGATGAGCTCGAGCGTGCCCTGCTGGCGCGCGAGCTCGGCGGTGATGGCGGCGTGGACGTCGGGGTCGAAGCTCGCCAGCGACTCGTCGAGCACCGGGGTGCCCATCACGCGTCCAGGAGCGCGTCGTAGGCGGCGGCGTCGAGCAGCTCGCCGGTCTCGGCGACCTTGACGACGAACAGCCAGCCGGCGCCGAAGGGGTCGGAGTTGACGAGGCTCGGGTCCGCGTCGACGGCCTCGTTGACCTCGACCACCTCGCCGGTGACGGGCGCGTAGAGGTCGCTGACCGACTTGGTCGACTCCAGCTCGCCGCAGGACTCGCCGGCGGTGATGGTGGCGCCGACCTGCGGGAGGTCGACGTACACGACGTCGCCGAGGGCGTCCGCGGCGAAGGCGGTGACGCCGACCCGGGCGAGCTCGCCGTCGAGGGCCAGCCACTCGTGCTCGGCGGTGTAGCGGAGGTTCGTGGGGTTGCTCATCGTGGTTCTCCTGGGAAGGTCGGTGGTCAGCGGGTGCGGGAGTAGAACGGGAGGGCGACGACCTCGGCGTCCTCGAGGGTGCCGCGCAGCGACACGGCGAGGCGGGTGCCCGGCTCCGCGAGCGCCGGCGGCACGTAGGCCATCGCGATCGGCCGCTCCAGCGTCGGGGACGGCGAGCCGCTGGTGACGACGCCGACCTCGGCGCCCGTCGCGGGGTCGTGCACCGGGTAGCCGGCGCGCGGCGAGCGCCGCCCGCTCGCCACCAGGCCCACGAGGACCCGCTGCGGACCCTCCTCCTTGCGCCGCGCGAGCGCGGCGTCTCCGACGAAGCCCTCCGGCTTGTCGAGGACGACGACCCGCCCGAGGTTCGCCTCGAAGGGCGTGGTCTCCCGGCTCAGCTCGTTGCCGTAGAGCGGCATGCCCGCCTCGAGCCGCAGCGTGTCGCGGCACGCCAGCCCGGCCGGGACCAGCCCGTGCCCCGCGCCGGCCTCGGTGAGCGCGGCCCAGATCGCCGCGGCGTCGTCCGGCCGGCAGTAGATCTCGAAGCCGTCCTCGCCGGTGTAGCCGGTGCGCGCCAGCAGCACGTCGATCCCGGCGACGGTGCCGGCGTCGATCGCGTAGTACTTGAGGTCGGGGACGTGGAGGTCGGTCAGCCCCGCGACGATCGCCGCGGCCTCGGGCCCCTGGACCGCCAGCAGCGCCCAGTCGGCGGACGCGTCGCGGACCTCGACGTCGTACCCCTGGGCGCGGCTGGCGAGCTCGGGCGCCACCACGGCGACATTGCTCGCGTTGGCGACGACGAGGTAGTGCTCGTCAGCGAGCCGGTAGACGACCAGGTCGTCGATGATCCCGCCGTCCTCGGCGCAGATCATGGAGTAGCGCGCCCGGCCCACCCCGATCGCCGACGGCCGGCCCACCAGTGCCCGGTCGAGCGCGGCCCCGGCCCCGGGCCCGGTCAGCTCGATCTCGCCCATGTGGGTGAGGTCGAAGAGCCCGGCCTGGGTGCGGACGGCGCGGTGCTCCGCGGTCTCCGAGCCGTACCGGACCGGCATCTGCCAGCCCGCGAAGTCGGTGAACGACGCACCGAGCGCCAGGTGCACGTCGTGCAGCGGCGTGAGCCGCGGGGTCCCTGCAGGGATCGTGGTCATTGGGAGGCTTCCTCGTAGGGCACGGCCGACGCCGCGCTCGTGGTTGGGTTGCCTCCCCGCTCTGTCATCGCTACCTGAGAGCTTCACCGTCCGGTCGGACGGCTTGCACCGTGGGTGCGGACCGGTGGATCCGGTCCGACTTTCCAGAGTTCGCCTCGTCCCAGCGGTCAGGGTGCCTGAGAGATTCTTGGGGAGATTTGCTCCTTCGGCGCCCCGGCCTCGTGGGCCGGAGACTCTCCCGCTGGGGTTCGAACAGCGCGATGTGGAGTTGTGCCGCTGAGCCTAGGAGGCGACGGGGGTGGGGTCAACGCGGCGGGCCGGTGGGGTGCGCGAAGTGCGGGGGTTGCGGGTGCGAGGTGTGGGGGTTGCGGGGGTGAGGTCGGCCGGTTGCGGGTCGCGACTCCCCGTAGGGTCACGGGGTGGACCGCAGTACGTCGCCCGCGGGCGACCCCGAGGATGCCGACGCCTGGTTCGTCTCCGACGACGCCACCAGCTCCGGCTCCGACGGGTTCGCTCCTGACGAGTTCGAGCGGATCAGCCTCGAGGCCGCGGTGGGGCCGGAGCAGGAGGCGGCGGTCCGGGAGTTCTGGCGGGGGCACCGGGTGGTGGTGATGTCGGTGCGGGGGGAGTACGCCTACCTCGCCGTCCGTGAGGACGACGGCGCGGTGGTGCACGGTGCCGAGCCCGAGTTCGAGGAGACGACGGTGGTGGCCGGGAGCCTGGCTGGGCTCCGGGCGCAGGTGGCGGGGGAGATGCCGCTGCACCCGCTGGTCGCGCGTACGATTCCGCAGTGCCCAGCCCGTACTTCGTCGACCCCTCCGAGCAGCTGAGCGGGATCGACCCCGACGAGCTCGCGATCACTCTCAAGGTGCTGGGGCAGCTGCCGCAGCTGCCGCCGGACCATGACGACATCCGCACGGTGAAGCGGGCGGCGTCGTACATGTACAAGATGATCAAGCGGGCGCGGCGGGCCGAGATCCGGATGGAGCGGCAGAAGCACGACCAGGAGATCATCGAGAAGACGGCGACCGGCTCGGCGATGCGGATCGACGACGAGACGGCGGGCATCCCGCTGGTCTCGACGGCGCAGGGCGCGTTCGCGGGTGAGCTGCTGACGGCGCGCGGCTGCTACATCTGCAAGGAGGACTTCACCCTCGTCGACGCCTTCTACCACTGGCTGTGCCCGCGCTGCGCGGCGATGAGCCACGCCAAGCGCGACCAGCGCACCGACCTGACGGGCAAGCGGGCGCTGCTGACCGGTGGGCGGGCGAAGATCGGGATGTACATCGCGCTGCGGCTGCTGCGCGACGGCGCGCACACCACGATCACGACGCGCTTCCCCAAGGACGCCGTCCGGCGCTTCGCCGCGATGGAGGACTCCGCCGACTGGCTGCACCGGCTCAAGGTGGTGGGGATCGACCTGCGCGATCCCACGCAGGTGATCTCGCTGACCGACGACGTCGCGGCCGACGGCCCGCTCGACATCATCGTCAACAACGCCTGCCAGACCGTACGACGCCTCCCCGGCGCCTACTCCCACCTCATCGACGGCGAGAACGCCCCGCTGCCCTCGGCCGACGACCTCGGGGTGAAGGCGCTGCCCGAGATGGTGACGTTCGACCGGATCTCCGAGGCGCACCCGGCGGCGATCGCCGGTGCGCTGTCGACGACGGCGGTGGCGCACCACGACGGCGAGTCCGCCGAGGCGGCGGTGGCGGCGCACAACGCGGCGTCCCTGACGGCGCTGGCGCTCAAGGCGGGCCATGCGTCCCTGGAGCAGCACCTGGCCGGGACGGCGATCGACGCGGGCGGGCTGATCCCCGACATCCAGGACAACAACTCGTGGACCCAGGTGCTCGACGAGGTCGACCCGCTGGAGCTGCTCGAGGTGCAGTTCTGCAACTCGATCGCGCCGTTCCTGATCAACTCCCGGCTGCGCCCGGCGTTGCGGGCCGCCGTGCAGAACGGGGCGCGGCGGGCCTACATCGTCAACGTGTCGGCGATGGAGGGGCAGTTCTCGCGCCGCTACAAGGGGGCGGGGCACCCGCACACCAACATGGCGAAGGCCGCGCTCAACATGATGACCCGGACGTCGTCGGGCGAGATGTTCGAGACCGACAAGATCCTGATGACCGCCGTCGACACCGGCTGGATCACCGACGAGCGGCCGCACCACGAGAAGCTCCGGATCGCCGCCGAGGGCTGGCACGCACCGCTCGACCTGGTCGACGGTGCGGCCCGTGTGTACGACCCGATCGTGCGCGGCGAGGCGGGCGAGGACCTGTACGGCTGCTTCGTCAAGGACTACGCGCCCTCGCCCTGGTGATCGTCGCGCGCCGACGCGCCGGGTGAGTCCTTGTCAGGTGGCGCGTCGCGGGTGGACGATGCGCGGACGCGACCTTGCGCCGGCCACTCGGGGCCGGTGCTGCCTCGAGGAGTGTGCGCATGACTGCAGTGGAAGGCGCCCACTCGGCGCTCGACGCCGAGCAGGTCGGGTACAAGCAGACGCTCGGCCGGCGACACGTCCAGATGATCGCGATCGGCGGGGCCATCGGCACCGGCCTGTTCCTGGGCTCGGCCAGCCGGCTGCACAGCACCGGCCCGGCGCTGATCTTCAGCTACGCGTTCGTGGGGGTGATCGCCTACTTCCTGATGCGGGCCCTCGGCGAGCTGGTCCTGCACCGGGCGACGTCGGGGGCGTTCGTCTCCTACATGCGGGAGTTCTACGGCGAGCGCGCGGCGTACGTGACGGGCTGGATGTACTGGCTCAACTGGGCGCTCACCGGGATCGCCGAGCTGTCCGCCGTCGGCCTCTACATGCAGTACTGGTTCCCGGACCTGCCCAAGTGGATGACGGTCCTCGTCGCGCTCGCGGTGGTGCTGACCATCAACCTGCTCTCGGCGCGGGCGTTCGGTGAGTTCGAGTTCTGGGCCGCGATCCTCAAGGTCGCCGCGATCGTCGTCTTCCTGATCGTCGGGCTGGTCGTGGTGGTCGGCCACTTCGACATCGGCGGGCACGAGGCGGGGGTGCAGAACCTCTGGAGCAACCCGGGCGGGTTCTGGCCGACCGCGGGCGGCTTCGACTGGTACGGGCCGATCCTGGTGATGTCGGGCGTCATCTTCGCCTACGCGGCGATCGAGATGGTCGGCGTCGCGGCGGGGGAGATGGAGAACCCCGAGCGCGAGGTTCCGAAGGCCGTCAACGCGGTGATCATGCGGATCGCCGTCTTCTACTGCGGCTCGATCCTGCTGCTCGTCTCGATGCTGCCGACCAGCGAGTTCGTGCCCGGGATCAGCCCGTTCGTCACCGTCTTCGACCGCCTCGGCCTCAACTGGATGGGCGCCGCGATCCAGGTCATCCTCATCATCGCGGCCATGTCGAGCCTCAACTCGGGCCTCTACTCCACCGGCCGCGTGCTGCGCAGCCTCGGCATGTCGAAGCAGGCGCCGTCGTTCACGCTGAAGATGAGCGCCTCGGGCGTCCCGTGGGCCGGGATCGTGATGACGTCGGTCGTCTACGTCTTCGGCGCGCTGCTCAACGCCCTCGCCGAGCACGCCTTCGAGATCGCGCTCGAAGCGGCCGCGATCGGCGTCGTGTTCACCTGGGCCTCGATCTTCCTGTGCCAGATCCGGCTGCGCCGGCTCTCCGACCGCGGCGTCATCCCACCCAGTCCGTTCCCGGCGCCGTTCTCGCCGTGGACGTCGATCGTCGGGCTGGTCTTCCTGGCGCTGGTGATCGTCGGCATGGCGATCTCGGGATGGCAGGCCTCGCCGTACTTCTGGGAGAAGACCAACTTCCTCGTCGTGGTGATCGGCATCCCGGTCATCGCGCTGGTGCTGGGGATCGGCTGGCTCTACGCCCGCCCGAAGGTGGTCGCCGACACCGGCGGCCGGATGCAGTCGGTGTGGACGGACGACGGCCCGCGCTATGCCGACGAGGAGCCACTGCCGCCGACCGGAAGGGAGGAGCGCTGATGCGGACGACGATCCGCCGGCGCGGGGCGAGCACGCTCGTGCTCGCCGCGCTGGTCAGCACCGTGCTCACCGCGTGCGGCAGCGACGGCGAGGTCAAGAAGCCCGACCTCGTCGAGGGCGCCCAGCAGGGCGGCTCGCTGACCATCGGCATCTCCTACGACGAGCCCGGCGTCGGGCTCGAGAAGAACGGCTCCTACAGCGGGTTCGACGTCACGACCGCGACCTACGTGGCCGAGGCGCTCGGCGTCGACCCTGCCGACATCACCTGGGTCCGGGCCGACCCCGGCGAGCGCGAGAAGCTGCTCGAGAGCGGGCAGGCCGACCTGGTGTTCGCGACGTACTCGATCACCGACGAGCGCAAGCAGGTCGTCGACTTCGCCGGCCCCTACTTCGTCGCCCACCAGGACCTGCTGATCCGGCGCAACGACACCGAGATCACCGGGCCCAAGACGCTGCACGGCCGGGTGCTGTGCTCGGTCACGGGCACCACGTCGTCGGCGTACGTCAAGGAGCACTACAAGGGCGACATCACGCTCCAGGAGTACCCCCGCTACTCGGCATGCGTCGAGGCGCTGCTCGACGGGAAGGTCGACGCGGTCACCACGGACGACCTGATCCTCGCGGGCTACGCCGCCGAGGACCGCTACCGCGGCAAGCTCAAGGTCGTCGGCGACGGCTTCACCGACGAGCGCTACGGCGTCGGCGTCAAGAAGGGCGACACGGCGCTGGTCGAGAAGGTCGACGCCGCTCTGAAGCAGTACGTCGACGACGGCTCGTGGCGCGCCGCGCTCGAGCAGTCCGTCGGTGGCTCGGGCTACGACATCCCGGACCCGCCGACGCCCGGCACGGCCTGAGCCGTGGCCGCCGTCCCCCAGGCGGTCGAGGCGGCCGAGGTGCTCGCCGCGACCGCTCCCTTCGACCAGCTCGACGCCGGCGCGCTGCGCGAGCTCGCCCGTGACGCGCGGGTCGAGGAGCACGACGACGGCGTCGTCCTGCTCGACGCGTTCACCGCGATGCCGCGCCACGTGCACGTGATCCGCTCGGGCCGGGTCGGACTGTGGGTCGAGCCGGAGAGCGCGACCGACGAGCCGGACCTGGTGCTCGGTCCTGGCGACGTCTTCGGGCTCGACGCGACCCTGACCGGACGCGCGATCGGCCCGCTCGCGGTCGCGTCCGGCCCGGTGAGCGTGCTGCGGCTGCCGGCCGCGCGGGTCTCCGCGCTGCTGGCGGGCGAGCGTCCGGTCGTCGTGCCGGACCGGCTGGCCGGTCCGCCCGTCTCCGAGTCCCCGGCATACGTCGTCGTGGACGAGCTGGTCGTCAGCCGGCCGGTGGTTGCCGCGCCGGGCGACCGGGTGGTCGACGTGGCCCGGCGGATGACGGAGGCCGACCACGGGTACGCCGCCGTCGAGCTGCCCGGGGGCTGGGGGATGGTCACCGACCGGATGCTGCGCGAGCGGGTGCTGGCCGGCGACGTCACGGCCGAGACCGCGGTCGGCGACCTGGTCGCGGGCGAGACGCCCGACCAGGTGGTGAGCGGTGAGTCGGCGGCCACGGCGCTGATCCTGCTGCTCGACCGGCGTGCCGACTACGTCCTGGTCGTCGACCGCGACGGGACGCTGCGCGGAGCCGTCGAGCCGCGCGACTTCGTCGTCTCGTCGACCACCGCCGGCGTCTCGCTGCACGAGCAGCTGCGCCGCGCCGCGACGGTCGAGGAGCTCCAGGAGCGGGCGCGCGGCATCCCCGGCGTCCTCGTGACGCTGCTCGACGGGGGCCTCGCGTCGGCCAAGGTGATCACCGTCCACACGGCCCTGCTCGACACGACCGTGCGACGCATGGTCGAGCTCGTCTTCGCCCGGCACCCGGCGCTCGACCCCGACGCCTTCACCTGGCTCTCGCTGGGCAGCAACGGCCGTGGCGAGGCGGTCCCCAGCTCGGACATCGACTCGGCAGCGGCCTTCGACGACCGGGTCACCGCCGACGACATCGTGCGCTACCGGCACGTCTTCGCCGAGGTCAACGACGGGCTCGCCGCCGCGGGGCTCACCAGCGACCGGCACGGCGCGACCGCGTCCCGGCCGCTGTTCGCGCGGACCAACGCCGCCTGGCGAGCGGCCGGCCGGCAGTGGCTCGCCGCGCCGGCCAGCAACAACGGGGCGATGATGACGTCGCTGCTCGTCGACGGCCGCCCGATCTACGGCGACCCGGGCCTGCCGGCCGTGACCGGCGTGTTCGCCGGCCTGCGCGAGCACCCGGGCACGATGCGGCTGCTGCTCCAGGAGTCGCTGTCACGGCGGGCCCGGCTGCGCTCGCTGCGCGACGTGCTCGCCGGACGGCGGACCGGCTTCGACCTCAAGTCCCACGCGCTGCTGCCCATCGTCAACCTCGCCCGCTGGGCCGCGCTCAGCGTGGGATCCCCGGCGCTGCCGACCACCGAGCGGCTGCGGGCCGCCGCCGGGTCGACCGCGCTACCGGCGGCGCAGGCGCTCGCGCTCGTCGAGGTCTTCGAGGTGCTGCAGCGGATCCGGCTGCGGCACCAGCTGCGCCAGGTCGAGCAGGGCGTCGCGCCCGGCGACCGGGTCGACCTCACCGCCGTCTCGGCGATCGACCGCAGCATCATCACCCGCGCCGTGCGCGAGATCGCCGCCGTGCAGCGGCGCCTCGACAACATCGCCCTGTACGACGACCCGGAGTCGTGGGGCCGGTGAGCACCCGCTACGCGGTGATCGGCGACGTCGGCGGGCACGCCGGGGCGCTGCGCGCCGAGCTCGCCCGGCTCGGGGTGCCCGACGAGGGGCGCGGTCCGATCCCCGACGGACTGGTCGTCGTCCAGGTGGGGGACCTGGTGCACCGCGGCCCCGAGTCCGAGGAGGTGGTCCGCCAGGTCGACGGCTACCTGCGCCGCCAGCCGGGGCGCTGGGTGCAGCTCATCGGCAACCACGAGGCGCAGTACGTCCGCCCGGCCACGTTCCAGTGGCCCACCCCGCTCGACCCGGCGGCGGCCGACCGGGTGCGCGCCTGGTGGCGCGAGGGCCTGATGGTCCCGGCCGCCGTCCTCGCGCCGGACGTGCTCGTCACCCATGCCGGCGTCACGGCGCCCTTCTGGCGCGCGGTGCTCGGCGCGCCGCGCACCGCGGACGAGATCGCCGAGGCGCTCGCCGCCCTGGCCCGCGCCGACGATCCCGCGCTGTTCCGGGCCGGCGCGATGCTCCAGGGACGCGAGCCCGACCCGCGGGCCGGCCCGCTGTGGGCGGCCGCGGCGAGCGAGCTCGTGCCCTCGTGGGCCGGCACGCCGCTCCCGGTCGACCAGGTGCACGGGCACTCGTCGGCGTACGACTGGGGCAGCGGGTCCTGGCGTCTCGCCCCCGAGCTCGTCCCGCACGCGCACCTCGACGCGGACGCGCGCCACGTCACCATCGAGCTCGCCGGGGGCCGGATCGTGGGCGTCGACCCGGACCACGGTGCGACCGCGCACCCGCACTGGCGGGCCTGGGAGCGCACCGCCCCCGGACCGGACACCGGCTAGCGGCCGGTGCGTCGTCCGGGCGTAGATTTGCCGGCATGGCCGACGAGACCCCCGACTCCCCGCCGATCGCCACCGACGTCCCGCCCAGCGGTCCCGGCTGCGCCGACTGCGACGCCGCCGGAGGGTGGTGGGTCCACCTGCGCAGGTGCGCGGCCTGCGGTCACGTGGGCTGCTGCGACAGCTCGCCGGCCCAGCACGCCTCGGCGCACTTCCGGGCGAGCGGGCACCCGCTCATCCAGTCGTACGAGCCGGGTGAGGACTGGTTCTGGGACTACGCGAGCAACGACTACTACGAGGGCCCGGCGCTCGCGCCGCCGACCAGCCACCCTGACGACCAGCCCGCGCCCGGGCCGCGTGGCCGGGTGCCCGCCGACTGGCGGACGCAGATCCACTGATGCTGCACGCGCTCCTCCTCGGCCTCGTGCTCGCGCTCGGGACCGGGCCCACGGTGACGCCGCCGCCCGGCGGCATGGACGTCGACTACCAGCTCGGTGGCGTCGTCGCGCCCGCGCCGAACGTCGGCGTGGTGGTCCGCGACCGGCGGGCCGCGCCGGCGCCCGGCGTCTACAACGTCTGCTACGTCAACGGCTTCCAGACCCAGCCGGACGAGGCCCGGCTCTGGCGCCGCCACCCCGGCCTGGTGCTGCGCCGCGGTGGACGTCCCGTCGTCGACGAGGCGTGGGGCGAGTGGCTGCTCGACCTGCGCACGCCGGCCAAGCGCCAGCGCCTCGCCGCGATCGTCGGCCGCTGGATCGACCGCTGCGCCCGCGACGGCTTCGACGGCGTCGAGCTCGACAACCTGGACTCGTTCACGCGCAGCCACGGCCTGCTGAAGGCACGCCACGCCAAGAAGTACGCGCGCCTGCTCACCCGCCGCGCCCATGCCGCCGGGCTCGCGGTCGCCCAGAAGAACTGGGCCGACCTCGACGGACGCCGGCTGGGCTTCGACTTCGCTGTCGCCGAGGAGTGCGGTCGCTACGACGAGTGCGGGGCCTACGTCGCGACGTACGGCGACCGGGTGCTGGTCGTCGAGTACCGCCGGCGCGACTTCCGCCGCACCTGCGCGGAGTACGGCGACCGGCTCGGCGTCGTCCTGCGCGACCGGGACCTGAGGCCCCGCGGGGTCCGGGCCTGGTGCTGAGCCGGGCGCGGCTCAGGCGAGGGCGACCTCGACCGGGACCGCGCTGCGCAGGGTGTGCCCGACCGGTGAGCTGGCGAGCACCCGGTCGTGCAGCGCCTCGAGGTCCGCGCGGCTCGCGGGGGAGTCGATGGTGACCGTGGCGCGGATGGAGTCGAAGCCGGCATGGCCCTCGGTGAGCCCGAGGAACACGTGCAGGTCGAGGTCGCCGCGCAGGTCGACCCGGAGGTCGCGCAGCTCGATCCCCGCCACGCTCGCGTTGGCGGCGTAGCCGACGGCGAGGCAGTTGCCGAGCGCGCCGAGCAGCTGCTCGACCGGGTTGGGCGCGGTGTCGCCGCCGCCGAGGGCGGGCGGCTCGTCGGAGGGGACGGGCGCGAACGAGCGGACGGCGGCCTCGGAGGTGAAGGCGCCGGTCCAGGTGACGTGCGCGGCCCAGGTGGTCCGGGCGGCGGCCGGGTCGGCCTCGACGGCCTGGACGAGGGAGCCGACGGCGGCGAGGTCGACGCCGTTGAGGTCGGTGCTGAGGGAGGTCATGGGTTAACTGTAGTGATCGACTCATATTTCACGAGAGGTCCGCGGGAGGTCCTGCCGCGGTGGCTGGCGGGACCTGCCGGAGGGCCGGCGTTGTGGATTCCTACGACGGATCCGGCCCGCGTTGGAGGATCACTCCCTCCCGGTCGGGTGTGACCGCCCTCACGATGAGGAGGGCCGGACTGACTGCATGACCAGTCAGTCCTCTCATCCGGAGCACGCAGCGACAGCAAGGAGCACGCCATGGCGCACGCGGCGGACGCCTCGATCACCATCGAGCAGCACGGCGTCGACACCATCCCCGACGCCGACCGCACCGGTCGCCCCCGCGACGTGGTGACCATCCTGATCGGCTCCAACCTGTGCCTGGGCGTCGTCATCTTCGGCTGGCTGCCCGCGACCTTCGGCCTGAGCTTCTGGGAGAGCGTCACCGCGCAGGTCGCCGGCACCCTGCTCGGCTGCCTCCTCGTCGCACCGCTCGCCCTCGTCTCGTTCCGCACCGCCACCAACCTGTCGACGAGCAGCGGCGCCCAGTTCGGCGTCCGCGGCCGGCTGCTCGGCTCGGCCATCGGGCTCCTGCTCTCCCTGGGATACGCCGCCCTGACGGTCTGGACCGGCGGCGCCGCCGTCGTCGGCCCGCTGGCCCGGCTGCTCGGGACGCCGGGCGGCGACGCGGCGTACGCCGTGGGCTACGTCGTGCTCGCGGCCGGCTCGATCCTCGCGGCCGTCTTCGGCTACCGCCTGCTGACCCGGATGAGCTCGTTCCTCGCGGTCATCATGAGCGCGCTGATGCTCGCCGGCGTGATCGCGCTGGCGCCGCGCTTCGACCCCGCGCCGGTGCTCGCCGGCGGGTACCTGCTCGGCGACTTCTGGACCACCTGGCTCCTCGTCCTCGTGGCCGTCGGCATCTCCGGGCCGATCGCGTTCATCACGCTCCTCGGCGACTACACCCGCTACGTCTCGCCGCAGCGCTACTCGCAGCGCCGGGTCCTCGTCGCATCGACCGGCGGGATGGTCGCCGGCGTCCTCATCGCCCAGCTGTTCGGCACCTTCACGGCCTTCGCCGCCCGCGACGCCGGTGACTACGTCGGCGGTCTGGTCGCCGCGGCCCCGTCCTGGTTCCTGGTGCTGCTGCTGGTCAACGGGATCTTCGGCACCGTCGGTAACGCGGGCGTGCTGCTGTACTCGATGGGCCTCGACCTCGACGCGATCGTGCCCAAGGTCAGCCGGGTCCAGTCGACGACGGTCGCCGGGCTCGTCGCCACCGCGCTCGTGTTCGCCGGCTACTTCCTCTGGGACGCCGCCGACGCCGTCACCGCCTTCGTGCTGCTGATGACCGCGGCCGGGACGCCGTGGGCCGTCATCACGCTCATCGGCTTCCGCCGCTCCCGCGGGGTGTACGACGCCGACGCGCTCCAGGTCCTCAACCGGCGCTCGCGCGGCGGCGCCTACTGGTTCACCCACGGCTTCTCGGTCCCGGCCGTCGTCGCCTGGGCGCTCGGCACGGTCGTCGGCCTGCTGTCGGTCGACACCACGATCTGGCACGGCCCGCTCATCGAGGTCACCGGTGGGATCGACCTCAGCCCGCTGCTCGCCGGCCTCACCGGCGGCCTCGCCTACGTCGCGCTGACCCGGGGACACGCCCGCGCCGCGGCTCCGGCGGAGCCGTCCCGGCCGGTCGCTGCGGCGGAGGAGGCACCGGCTCTCCTACGATGAGCGGCGTGCTGGTCGAGGAGCTGGTCCGCGACCCCGAGCTGGACCTCCGGGTCGAGACCGAGGGCAACCTCGGCCTCCCCGTGCGCTGGGTGCACATCATCGAGGTGGCCGACCCGGGGCAGTTCCTGCGCGGTGGCGAGGTCGTCCTGACGGCGGGGGCGTGGCGCTCCAGCGGCCTGGGCGCGGCCGACTACGTCGCCCGGGTGGCCGCGGCCGGTGCGGCGGCGCTCGGCTACGGCCTGGTCGCCGCCGACGAGCCCTGGCCCGACGACGTCGTCGCGGCCGCGGCGGAGCACGGGCTGACCTGCTTCGTGGCACCGGTGTCGACCCCGTTCGTGGCGATCGTCGAGCGCTTCGTCGCCAGCAAGCGCACCGAGTGGGAGGCGCCGCTGCGCCGCCAGCTCGACCACCACGCGGCGATGGTCTCGGCGCTGCGGGCCGAGCGCGGGCCGGGCTCGGTGCTGCGCGTCCTGGGCCGGCTGCTCGGCCGGCCGGTGGCGCTGCGCGCGCAGGGGGTCGGGTACGGCGAGGCGCCCGAGCCGTCGTACGAGGTGCCGTTGATCGGCGCCGGTCTCGCCGACGCCTCCCTGCTGCTGCCCGAGGAGATGGACCAGCTCGACGTCGGCCTGCAGGCCGCGGTCTCCACCGCGATGCCGTTCCTCGCGCTCGAGCTGGAGCGCGAGCGCGCCATCCGGGCGACCGAGCGCCGCTACGCGCTCGAGGTGCTCGACTGGATCGAGTCCGGCGTCGGCGACCAGGCGGCGATCGCCCACCGGCTCGCCCTGCTGGGCTTCCCGGCCGACGCCGGTGCCGGCGTCCTCGCGCTCGTCGTCCGGGGGCTCGGCGTCCAGGCCGTCGACGACCTGGTCCGGCCCGGCAGCCTCGTCGTCGAGCGCTCGGGCGAGGTGGTGGTCATCGCCACCCAGGCGCCCGACGCCGTCGCCACCGACGGCTACGTCGGCGTCGGGCGACGCGGCCCCACCGACGACCTGCGGGTCAGCATCCTGCAGGCCCGCAAGGCCGTCGAGGCACTGGAGTCACGCGGGCGACCGGGCTGGCTCTCCCACGACCAGCTCGCCAGCCCGACCCTGCTGCTCGACCTGCAGGACCCGGCGCTGCTGCGCGCGACCGGCGAGGCCGTGCTCGGCCGGCTGCTCGCCGCGGACGCCGAGCGCGGCAGCGACCTGCTGCACACGCTCACCGTCTTCCTCGACCACGGCGGCCGCTGGCAGGAGACCGCCGACGAGCTGCACGTCCACATCAACACGCTGCGCCACCGGCTCAAGCGGGTCGAGGAGCTGACCGGGCGCAGCCTCGCCTCGACGGCCGACCGGGTCGACCTGTTCCTCGCGCTGCGCGTGCACCGCTGAGGGCGGTCGGTCCTCAGCCGCGCGGCACCGGCACCACGGCGACCGTCGTCCGGGCCCGCTCGACCACCGCGGTCGCGATCGAGCCGACGGCCAGCCGGCCGACCGAGTCGAGCGGGTGCCGGCCGACGACGACCAGGTCCCACGGGGCCGAGCGTCCGCCGAGCACCTCGTCGACGAGGCCGTGGGTGACCCGGAGGGTGACCGGGACGTCCGGGTACTTCTCGCGGAAGCCGGCGACGGACTCGGCCAGCAGCAGGTGGGCCTCGTCGCCCTCGCCGAGGTCGAGGTCCTCGACCCGGACGTTGCGGAGCCCGGCCACGGCGGCCATCACGTCCCACACGCAGTGGACGACGGTGACCGGCAGGCCGTGCAGCGCCGCGTGGGTGAAGCCGAGCTCGAGCACGGGTCCTGACTCGGGGGTCCCGTCGACGCCGATGAGGACGCCGGCGCCCGGTCCGTCCTCGGCCGGCGGTCGGCACACGACGACGGGGCAGAGGGCGAGCCGGCTGACCGCGGTGCTGACCGAGCCGAGGAGCATGCTGCGGACCGTGCCGCGGCCGCGGGAGCCGAGCACGATCATGGACGCCTCCGTCGAGAGCTCGACGAGGACGCCGCGCGGGTCACCGGGCGCGCTCAGGCCGACGACCTCGGCGTCGGGGGCGGCCTCGGCCACGCGGCGGACGGCGTCGGCGTTGATCGCCTCGGCGTCGCCCTCGTCGGCGGTCACGACGACCACGGGACGGTGCTCGGCCCGGGCCTGAGCGGCGGCCCACAGGAGGGCGCGGTCGGCGTGCGTCGAGCCGTCGGCGGCGACGACGATGCTGCCGGGGTGGAGGGTGGGGTGCATCGGGTTCTCCTTCAGCAAGAGGGATCGGCCTGGGGGACGACGGCGACGGTGGTGTGCGCCCGCTCGACGACCGTGGTGGCCACGGCGCCGGTGACCAGGCGCAGGAGGGTGTCGACGGGGTGCCGGCCGACCACGACGGCGTCCCACCGGGCGCTGTCGGCGGCGAGCGCCTCCTCGGCGAGGCCGCTGGCGAGCCGGAGCTCGACGGCGACCTCCGGGTAGGCCGAGCGGATGCCGGCGATGCTCTCGGCGAGCAGCAGGCGGTGCTCCTCGGTCGGGCCGGGCTGCTCCCACACGCAGTGCATGACGGTGAGCGGCAGGTCGCGCAGCGAGGCCAGCCGGAAGGCGTGCTCCAGCACGGGCAGCGACTCGGGCGTGCCGTCGGCGCCGACGAGGATCCCGGCGCCCGCTCCCGGGGCGCGGTCCTCGGTGCCGGGCCGGCAGACGACCACCGGGCACGCGGCGTCGCGGCTGACCGAGGCGCTGACCGAGCCGAGCACCTTGCTGCGGAACAGCCCGCGCCCGCGCGAGCCCATGACGACGAGGTGCACCTGCCGGGACAGGTCGACGAGCACCTGGCGCGGGTCGCCGACCTGGACGGCGGTGGTGACGGCGAGCCCCGGGTGCAGGTGCTCGGCGCGGTCCCGCCCGGCGTCCGCGCTCGCGCGGCCGTGGGTGAGCAGGTCGTCGGGCTGGTAGGCGTAGGCCGCGCCCATGCCGGCCCAGGTGACGGCGGGGACGCCGGCGATGCCGACGGCGGTGAGGACGACGAGCGGCCGGCGCTCCAGGAACGCCTGGGCGGCGGCCCAGTCGATCGCGCGGTCGGCGTCGTCGGAGCCGTCCGCGGCGACGACGATGCTCGACGGGTCGATGGCGTGCTCCGTGGTGGTCATGGCTCCACCCTGCCCCCTGACGGGGGCTGCGGGCCACGGGCCGAGGCCCTCGACCGGCCGGGACCTTCGGCCCCCTCCGGGCCGTCGAGCACGACCGTGCGGTCGACCAGGTCGAGCCCCGCCGACGTGTGCGTGATCCACAGGACCGAGCGGTCGCGGTCGCCGCCGAGCACCTCCGCGGCCAGTGCGACGGCGGTCGCGTGGTCGAGGTGGGCGGTCGGCTCGTCGAGGACGAGCACCGGCTGGTCGGCCAGCAGGGAGCGGGCGACGCCGAGCCGGGCCCGCTCGCCACCCGAGACGTTCGCGTGGCCGGTGCCGAGCCAGGTGCCGAGTCCGTCGGGGAGCGCGTCCAGCCAGGCGCCCAGGTGGGCCTGGCGCAGTGCCCGCTCGACCTCGGCGTCGCTCGCGCCGGGCCGGGCCAGGCGGACGTTCTCGGCCACCGTGGTGGCGAACACGTGGGGGTGGTCGTCGACGAGGCCGACCTGACGCCGTACGTCGTCGAGGGCGAGGTCCTCCAGCGGCGCGCCCCCGAGCGCGGCCGTGCCGCCGGCGGGGTCGAGGAAGCGGAGCAGCACCGCGGCCAGCGTGCTCTTGCCCGAGCCCGACGGACCGACGACGGCGACCCGGTCGCCGGGACCGAGGTCCAGGGTGACCGGCCGGATCAGCGGCGCGCGGGTCTCCCAGCGCGCGGTCAGGGCATCGAGCGCGAGGTCGTGACCGCGCGCGGTGGCGCGCCCGGGGAGGTCGGGGACGGCGGGCGCGGTGTGCTCGAGCGCGCGCAGCCGGTCGTCGGCCGCGGCGGTCCGTGCGGCGAGCAGGCCCGCGTCGGCGGCGGGGAGTGCCACGTCGGCCAGCGCGAGCGGGAGCAGCACGAGCAGCGCCATGACGGGGCCCGCGAGGGTCCCGTGGGCGACCGCTCCGGCGCTGACCGCGGCGGTCGCCGCGACGGCCACGCCGCAGCCGACCAGGACGACCGCCCGGGCCGCGGTCAGCCAGCGCGCGGCGGTGGTGGCGACCGCGCCCATCCGAGCGCTCGTGGCGGCGACCCGGTCGGCGGTCGGGACGGCGCGCTGCCACATCCGCAGCTCGTCGGCGACCTGCACGGCCTCGACCACGGACGCCGACAGCTCGGCGCGCAGCGCGACCAGCCGGCGCTCGGCGCCCCGGGCGCCGTGCCGGGCGACCAGGAAGGCGACCGCGCCGGTCAGCCCCGTGGCCGCGACCACCGGACCGGCCGGAGGGTGCAGCAGCGTCGCGACGGCGGTGGCCAGCACGCCGACCAGGCCGAGCTGGACGAGGGGCATCCGGACCCGCAGCTGCCGGTCGACCACGCTGTCGACGTCGTCGACGACGGAGGTCAGCACGTCCCCGCGGCGGCGGCCGAGGCGTCCGGGGACGAGGGGGACCAGGGCGTCGTACACCTCGACGCGGCGGCGGGCCAGCAGCCGCAGGGCGGCATCGTGGGAGCGCAGCCGCTCGACGTACCGCAGCACGGGGCGAGCCAGGCCGAACGCCCGGACGCCGACCACCGCGACGAGCAGCGTCAGCACCGCGGGCCGGGTGGAGGCCTGGACGATCAGCCAGCCGGCGGTCGCGGTGAGCGCGACGCCGGACGCCGAGGCCAGGGCGCCGACGACGGCCGCGCCGGCGAGCATCCGGCGCTCGCCGCCGAGGGGCGTGTCGGCCGCGAGGGGGACGGGCGCCGGGGCCGGAGCGCCGGCAGGCACGGGCCCGGAGGTGGCCGCGGGTGCGAGTGCCGGGGCGGGGGCGGGCAGCACGATCCGGTGGTCGGCCAGCCCGACCAGGCGCGGCCGGTGCGCCACGACCAGGACGCCGCTGCGCCGGCCCAGTGCGACGATCGTGTCGGCGATGACCTGCTCGGTGAGGTCGTCGAGGTGCGCGGTCGGCTCGTCGAGCAGCACCCACGGCCGGTCCGCGAGGACCACCCGGGCGAGGGCGAGCCGGGCGCGCTCGCCGGCCGACAGCGTCGCGCCGTCCTCGCCGAGCGGGGTGGCGAGGCCCTGGGGGAGGGCGCGGACGCGCTCCTCGAGCGCGACCTCGCGCAGCACCGACCAGAGATCGTCGTCGTCGGCGTCGGGGCGCGAGAGCCGGAGGTTGTCGGCGACGCTGCCCGCGACGAACCGCGGCTGCTGGGGCAGCCACGCGACCTGGGCCTGCCACGAGGGGCCGCGGACCGGCCGGCCGCCCGCGGCGATGGTGCCCGACGTGACCGCCCCGGAGGGCAGGAGGCCCGCGACGGCCGCGAGCACGGTGGACTTGCCGCAGCCCGAGGGCCCGACGAGCGCGGTGACCCCGCGGGCGGGGACGAGCGCTGAGACGCCGGCGACCGCCGCCGCGGTCCGGCCGGGGTAGGTGACCGCGACCCCGTCGAGGACGAGCGTGGCGCCCAGCGGCGCGGGCGTGTCGGTCGCGCCGGTCGCGTCGGCCGGACCGGCCGCGAGCAGGTCGTGCGCCTCGGTGAAGGTGGCGGCGCCCTCGGCGGCGGCGTGGAACTCCGCGCCGACGCGGCGCAGCGGCCAGTAGGCCTCCGGCGCCAGCAGCAGGACGACGAGCGCGGTCGGCAGCCCGATCGACCCCGACGCCAGCCGGACGCCGACCGTGACGGCGACCAGCGCGACCGACAGCGTCGCGACCAGCTCGAGCACGGCCGACGACGCGAACGCGATCCGCAGCGTGCGCAGCGAGGCCCGGCGGTAGCGGTCGGTCACCTCCGCGATCCGTCCCGACTGAGCCCGCGCGCGGCGGTGGACGACGAGCGTGGGTAGGCCGCGCACGACGTCGAGGAAGTGGCCGGACAGCGAGGCCATCGCGCGCCACTGCTCCTCGGCGCGGTCCCGCGTGGCGAGGCCGACCAGGGCGCCGAACACCGGGACCAGCGGCAGCGTCGCGAGCACGATGACCGCGCTGAGCAGGTCCTGCGTGGCGATCGCGACGACGGTCAGCGGCGGCAGCACCGTCGCGACCACGAGCGCCGGGACGTAGCGGGTGACGTACGGCTCGGCCGCCGCGACGCCGCGGGTGGCCAGCACCGCCGCCGCACCGGGTGCCTCCGCGGCGCCGGCGCGGTCGACGTACGCGCGGACCAGGCGGTGCCGCAGCACCGTGCCGACCACCGCGGCGGCTCGCGCCGCGCACAGGTCGGCCGCGGCGCCGGTCAGCGCACGGAGCACCAGGACGCCCACGACCGCGAGCATCCAGCCGCCGAGCGGCTCGTCACGCAGCACGGCGACGACGAGCCCGGCCACCGCCCAGGCCTGGGCGATCACCACGAGACCGCCGAGCACGCCCGCCGCCACGACACCGGCGAGGCCGGCGCGGGCGGGGGCGAGCATCGCGCGCAGGCGCGGGTCCGAGGGCCTCATCGGGCCGGCTCGGGGAGCGGCGCCGGGATGTGGTGGATGGCGATCCGCTTGCGGAACACCCAGTAGGTCCAGCCCTGGTAGACCAGCACCAGCGGGGTGAAGACGACCGCGGTGACGGTCATGATCTTCAGCGTGTACGCCGTCGCGGCCGCGTTCGTGGTCGTCAGGCTGGTGCCGTCGGCCAGGGTCGTCGGCATGACGTCGGGGAAGAGCGCGAGGAAGAGACCCGCGACCGCGAGCCCGATCGCGACGAACGTGCCGAGGAACGCCCAGCCCTCGCGTCCCGCGCGGGCCGCCAGCCCGGCACCGACCAGGCCCACGGCGGCGACCACGAACGCGACCGCCGAGCCCACCGAGCCCGTCTGCTGCTGGGTCCACGCCAGGAAGGCGACCGCGAGCACGGCCGTCACGCCGACCAGCGGCACCGCCAGGCGGCGGGCGCGGTGCCGGATCTCGCCGTCCGTCTTGAGCGCGATGAAGAGAGCGCCGTGGGTGAGGAACAGCGCGAGCGTGGTCAGCCCGCCGAGCAGCGCGTAGGGGTTGAGCAGGTTGAAGAAGCCGCCCGCGTACTCCAGGTCCGCGTCGATCGGCACGCCGCGCAGGATGTTCGCGAACGCCACTCCCCACAGCAGCGACGGCACGAACGAGCCCACGATGATGGCCAGGTCCCAGCGGCTCTTCCAGCGCAGGTCCGGACGCTTGGCGCGGTACTCGAACGCGAGCCCGCGCACGATGAGCGCCAGCAGGATCAGCAGCAGGGGCAGGTAGAACCCGCTGAACAGCGTGGCGTACCACTCCGGGAACGCCGCGAACGTCGCGCCGCCGGCGACCAGCAGCCACACCTCGTTGCCGTCCCACACGGGTCCGATGGTGTTGATCATGACGCGGCGCTCGGTGTCGTCGCGGCCCAGCACCGGCAGCAGCATGCCGACGCCGAAGTCGAAGCCCTCGAGGGTGAAGTAGCCGATCCAGAGGACGGCGATGAGGACGAACCAGATGGTGGTGAGCTCCATGGCGGTGTCTGTCTCCGGTTCTCAGTAGGCGAAGGCGAGCGGGCGGTCCTCGCCGGCTTCGTCGGGGACGTCGGGCGGCAGCTCCTCGGCGCCCTTGCGGATCCAGGTGAGCATCAGCCGCACCTCGACGACCGCCAGCACGCCGTACACGAGGGTCAGTGCGATCAGCGAGATCCACGCCTCGGCGGTGGACAGGCCGGGCGAGACCGCGTGCTCGGTGGTCATCAGGCCGAAGACGGCCCACGGCTGGCGGCCCAGCTCGGTGAAGATCCACCCGAAGGAGTTGGCGAGCAGGGGCAGGAAGGGCAGCGCGAGGGCGGCGGCGAGAACCGCCCTGCCGGCGGGGGCGCGGCCGCGCCGGGTGGCCCAGAGGATCCAGGCGGCGATCGCGGCGCCGGCCATGCCGAGGCCCATCATCAGCCGGAACGACCAGTAGGTCAGCGGGATCACCGGCGTGTAGTCGCCGGGGGAGTAGTACGCCGCGCCGGGGTCGGCGCCGTAGGTGGCGCGGTACTTCTCGCGCAGCTCGTCGATGCCCTCGACCTTGCCGTCCGTCGTCCCGGTGGCGAGGAAGGAGAGCAGCCCGGGCACCTTGATCGAGAACGTCTCGTGCTCGCCGTCGAGCGTGCCGAGCTGGAAGACGGAGAAGTCGGCGGGCGCCTCGGTCTTGTAGAGGCCCTCGGCCGCGGCCATCTTCATCGGCTGGACCTCGGTCATGATCTTGCCCTGGATGTCGCCGCTGACGACGACGCCGAGCGCGGCCACCAGCACGATCCACGCGCCGGTGCGGACGGCGGGCCGGTAGATCCGCCGGTCCTCGTCGGTGCGGGCCCGGCGCAGGTGCCACAGCGCGACGCCGACGACGAACGCCGCGCCGGTCATGTACGCCGACAGCACGACGTGCGGGAAGGTCACGAGCTGGACCTTGTTGAGCAGCACGGCCGCGAAGTCGTTCATCTCCGCGCGGCCGGTGTCGGGGTTGAAGGCGTAGCCGACGGGGTGCTGCATCCACGAGTTGGCGGCGAGGATGAAGTACGCCGAGAACAGCGTGCCGACGTGCACCAGGACCATGCAGGCCGCGTGCAGCCGGGGGCTCAGCCGGTCCCAGCCGAAGATCCACAGCCCGAGGAAGGTCGACTCGAGGAAGAAGGCGAGCAGGCCCTCCACGGCCAGGGGAGCGCCGAAGACGTCGCCGACGAAGCGGGAGTAGTCGCTCCAGTTCATGCCGAACTGGAACTCCTGCACGATCCCCGTCACGACGCCGATCGCGAAGTTGATCAGGAACAGCTTGCCGAAGAACTTGGTCAGCCGCAGCCAGTGCTCGTCGCGGGTGCGCAGCCAGGTGATCTCGTAGCCGGCGATGATCGCCGAGAGACCGATGGTGATCGGGACGAACAGGAAGTGGTAGACGGTCGTGATGGCGAACTGCCACCGGGCGATGTCGGTCGGGTCCACGGGTGCTCCTGGCAGAGGGCGGGTGCTGACGCGTTCACGCTAGAAAGGCGCCGGGGTCCGCGCCCACGGCCGGAATCCCCCGTGCGGAGGGACCTTCGGCCCCCTCGGTCAGGACGTCAGGCCTCGAGGACGTCGGCGAGCGGGCGGCGCGGGGTGCGCGGCAGCCCGCTGCGGCCGATCGCCTGCCAGCCGACCCGGAGCAGGACGTGCGGCTCGAAGGCGCCGCCGAGCACGCTGCGGCCGATCTCGCGACGGGTCGTCTCGACCTCGATCGGCTGGCTCATCGGGACGACGGACAGCCCCGCCCGCGTGGCCTCCAGCCACAGCGCGCTCAGCGCCTCGCCCGTGCGCAGCCAGCCGGCCACGTCGTCGTGCGCGCCGCCGAGCGCGATCACCCGCTCGCCGCCGTGGAGCACCATCCGGGTGTCCTCCAGGAGCCCGGGCCGGAAGCGGGACCGGGCCCGTAGGGGGTCCGGGTCGCCGGGCAGCAGGGACGCGGGGATGCCGTCGGCACCGGTCCGCCCGATCCAGCGGTCCTGCTCGGCCTGCCGGCCGGCGTCGAGCTCGAGGTCGGTGAGGGCCTGGTTGGCGAGCAGCTCCAGCCGGAACCGGGCGCCGTCGTCCACGATCGCCGCAGCGTGGACGCCCCACGGAGCGGCCTCCCGGCACAGGTCCTCCAGGCGGTACCGCGGCACGGGCCAGTCGGTGAACCGGCGCCGGTCGGTGCAGCGGGTGCGCAGCAGCGCCAGGTCCGACGGCACGACGGGCGCCGGCGCGTCGCGGTGCACCCGCACGTCGGCGAGCACGGTCTCGTCGGCACCGGGCGGCAGCCGCCGGACGTCGGTCTCCCAGCCGAGCGCCCGGGCGGCGAGCTGCAGGTGGTGGAGCGCGGCCCCGCAGCTGATCGTCAGGTTGCGCCCGCGCGGGTCCTCGGCGGGCAGCCGGCGATCGAGGTCCGCGCGCAGCGTGAGCAGGCCGGCGTCGTACCGCCAGCGCCAGGGCTGGGTGTTGTGCACGCTCGGTGCCAGGCAGGCGAACGACACGAGGCGCTCGACGATGGTCGTCGGCGCGATCTCGGTGCGCGGCACGGCGGGGCTGCTCATGGCACGGTCCTCTCTCCTCCGTCCCACTGTCGCCGCCGCGCCGGGCCCGCGGGAGGGCCGAAGGTCCCGAGCCGGGAGGCGCGCGGTCCCCACCCGCTCGGGCCGTTCGCGGCTACCGTGGGGCAGGTGAGTGACGAAGCCACCGCCGACGGCGCGCAGATCCGCGTCTACCTGCTCGACGACCACGAGATGATCCGCCGCGGCATCCGCGACCTCCTCGAGAGCGAGGGCGACATCGTGGTCGTGGGCGAGTCCGACTCCGCGCCCGAGGCGACCCGCCGGATCCCGGCGCTGCGCCCCGACGTCGCCATCCTCGACGGCCGGCTGCCCGACGGCTCGGGCATCGACGTGTGCCGTGAGGTCCGCTCGCAGGACCCGTCGATCAAGGCGCTCATCCTCACGTCGTACGACGATGACGACGCGCTCTTCTCCGCGATCATGGCGGGCGCGGCCGGCTACGTCCTCAAGCAGGTGCGCGGCCACGACCTCCTCGACATCGTGCGCCGGGTCGCGGCCGGCCAGTCGACGCTCGACCCGTCCGTCACCGCCCAGGTGCTCGACCGGATCCGCTCCGGCCCGCCGGTCAACAAGGAGCTCGCGTCGCTGACCGAGCAGGAGCTGCGCATCCTCGACCTGATCGGCCAGGGCCTGACCAACAGGCAGATCGCGCGCGAGATCCACCTCGCCGAGAAGACCGTCAAGAACTACGTCTCCTCGCTGCTCGCCAAGCTCGGCATGTCGAGCCGCACCCAGGCGGCGATCTACGCCGTCAAGCACGCTCCGCGTGCGGAGGACTGAGCCGCCGCCCGCTGACCGCCCGCGCCTCGATCCGCAGCCCGAGCGTCCGGGGGCCGGTGACCCAGGGCGTCGGGGCGTCCGAGGCGTGCCGGTCGCGGGTGCACCGGCCCTGGACCAGGACGCTCCAGCCGCTGTGCGCCTCGACGTCGACCAGGTCGACCTCGAAACCGACCTCGCGGTCGGTGCCCTCCCGGGCGAGCTGGGAGTAGGGAGAGGTGCGGAGCACCACGGCGCCGTCGTCGACGGCGAAGTTGACCGGCACGACAACCACGCCGTGCGGCCCCGACCACGCGATCCGGCCCACCGGCCGGGAACGGAGGAGGTCCCAGCACTCCTGCTCGCCCAGCACGACCAGCCGGCCGGGCTGCGTCTCGGACATCGGCACCGGGACCACCTCCGCTTCTCCTTCGGGGACGTCTCCAGCCTGCGCCGGGCCGGGCCGGACGGCCAGGAGCGGGAGTCCCCACCCGCCAGGTCCTTGGTCCCGCCGCTGCTAGCGTGGCCGCCGTGAACCTCGAGGAGGTCGAGTTCGAGGACCTGGTCCGTGCGGTGCTGGACCGGATGCACGGCGCGCTCGACCAGCAGGCCCGGCTGCAGCTGCTGCTCGACGCCGTCGTCACGATCTCCGCCGACCTCAGCCTCGACGGCGTGCTGTCGCGGATCGTCGCGATCGCCTCGCGGCTGGTCGACGCCCGGTACGCCGCGCTCGGCGTCCTCAGCGCGGGCCAGCAGCGTCGGCTGCGGACGTTCGTCCACCACGGCATCGCCGACGACCTGGCCGCCGAGATCGGCGAGCTGCCGACCGGGCACGGGCTGCTGGGGCTGATCATCGACCGCCCCGAGCCGCTGCGGCTCCACGACATCGCGGAGCACCCGGCGTCGTACGGGTTCCCGGAGCACCACCCCCCGATGAGCTCGTTCCTGGGCGTCCCGGTGCGCATCCGGGACCGGGTGTTCGGCAACCTCTACCTGACCGAGAAGGCCGGTGGCGGCGACTTCACGGCCGAGGACGAGGAGATCGTCGTCGCGCTCGCGGCCGCGGCCGGCGTCGCGATCGAGAACGCCCGCCTCTACGAGGAGGCCCAGGTCCGCGAGCAGTGGGCGCGGGCGAGCGCCGGGCTCGCCTCGCTGCTCGCCGAGCCGGCCGGCGACCCGGTGGCCGCGGTTGCCGAGCGGGCCCGGCAGATCGCCCAGGCGGACGCCGCCTGGGCCGGCGACGCCGACCGGTCCCACGACGGCCCGGTCCTCAGCGTGCCGTTCGCCGCGGCCGCCGGCGCCGACGGGACGCTCTCGCTGGCCTGGGCGCCCGAGCACGAGGACCGCTTCCACGCGCTCGACCCGCAGCTCGTCACGGCGTACGCCGAGCAGGCGGCGCTCACCCTCCAGCTGGCCGAGGCGCGCGAGGACCAGCGCCGGCTCGCCGTCCTCGAGGACCGCGACCGGATCGGCCGCGACCTGCACGACCTCGTCATCCAGCGGTTGTTCGCGGTCGGCCTCGGCCTGCAGGGCACCACCCGGATGGTGGACCGCCCCGACGCGGCGGCCCGGATCGACCAGGCGGTCGACGACCTCGACGCGACCATCAAGGACATCCGCCGCGCGATCTTCGGGCTGAGCTCGCTCGACACCGCGGGCGACATCCAGGCCGAGGTGACCCGGCTCGTCGACCGCGCGGCCGCGACCTTGAAGTTCCGGCCGTCGCTGCGCTTCGAGGGCCCGGTCCGCACGCTCGTCCCGGACGACATCGCGCCCGACCTGCTCGCCGTCCTGGCCGAGGGGCTGTCCAACGCCAGCCGGCACGCCGGGGCGAGCGCGGTCGAGGTCGTTGTCGAGGCGGGGGAGCGGATCGTGCTGACCGTGCGCGACGACGGGCGCGGGATGACCGGCGCCGGCGCCGAGAGCGGCCTGGCCAACATCCGGGCCCGGGCCGAGCAGCGCGGCGGCAGCCTCGTCATCGACTCGGCGCCCGGGCGCGGGACGAGCCTCAGCTGGTCGGTGCCGCGCGCAGCGTCGCCGCGATGATCGCGCGGGTCTCGGCCGGGTCGACGACGTCGTCGATCTCGAAGACCCGGGCGGCGTTGAGCGCACTGGCGTTCTTGCGGAACGCCGCGGTCTGCTCGGCGACGACGGCCTCGCGCTCGGCCTCCGGCAGCGCGGCGAGCTCGTGCGCCATCGCCAGCCGGACCGCGCCCTCGAGGCCCATCGGCCCGAGGTGCGCGTCGGGCCAGGCGATGGTGAGCAGCGGGCGGTGCGTGCTGCCGCCGAGCATGGCCTGCGCTCCGAGGCCGTAGCCGCGGCGCAGCACCACCCCGACCAGCGGCACGCTCAGCCGGGCGCCGGCGGTCACCATCCGCGAGGCGTGCCGGACCAGTCCGGTGCGCTCGGCCTCCGGACCCACCATGAAGCCCGGCGTGTCGACCAGCGAGACCACCGGCAGCCGCCAGCGCTCGCACAGCTCGAGGAAGTCGGCGGCCTTGGCGGACGCGTCGGCCGTCAGCGCACCGGCCAGGTGGGTGGACTGGTTGGCGACGACGCCGACCGGGATGCCCTCGACGCGCGCGAAGGCGGTCACCAGCTCGGGCGCCCAGCCCTCGCGCAGCCAGACCACGCTGTCGTGGTCGGCCAGCGCGGTGACGACCGGGCGGACGTCGAAGGCCTCGCGATCGTTCTCGGGGAGCATCGTGCGCAGCGCGTCCTGGTCGTCCGCGGCGCCCGGCTCCCGCGCACCGGCGAGGTAGCCGAGCAGCTGCCGGACGACCGCGACGGCCTCCTCCTCGTCGTCCACCACGACGTCGAGCACCCCGTTGGCCGACTGCTCGTCGACGGGCCCGATCTCCTCGGGCGCGAACTGGCCGAGCCCACCGCCCGCGATCATCGCCGGGCCGGCCATGCCGAGGTTCGCGTCCGGCGTCGCCACCCGCAGGTCGGCGCAGCCGGCGAGCACCGCGTTGCCCGCGAAGCAGCGCCCCGACACCACGGCGATCCGCGGCACCACGCCCTCGAGCGCGCCCCACAGCGCGAACGAGCCGACGTCGAGCGCCGAGACCATCGGCAGGTCGGTGTCGCCCGGGCGGCCGCCCCCGCCCTCGGTGAAGAAGACCGTCGGCAGCCCCATCCGGCCGATCAGCTCGATGAGCCGGTCGGACTTGCGGTGCCCGCGCATCCCCTGCGTGCCGGCCATGACGAGGTAGTCGTACGACAGCACCGCGCACGGACGCCCGTCGATCGTCGCCGTCCCTCCGATGATGCCGTCGGCCGGCGCCTCGACGACCAGGTCGGCCAGCGGCCGCCGGCCCTCCTGGGCGGCCGTGACGAAGCGCCCGTACTCCACGAAGCTGCCCGGGTCGACCAGGTCGGCCAGGTTCTCGCGGGCCGTGCGGCGGCCGCGGGCGTGCCACCGCGCGACCTTCTCGGCGCGCGCGGCGTCGGTGGTGAGGAAGCGCCGGGCGAGCACCTCCGTGAGTCCCTGGGCCGGGGCGGGTGCGTCGTCGGTCACCGGCCCATCATGGCGCAGGAGGCCGGACGTCAGCCGCGGGGCACCGACGCCGGGTCGCCGGTGAGCACCCGCAGCGCGAGCGCCGTCGTCGCCTCCATGTTGAGGTGCCCGACCACCCGCTCGACCCGCTGGATGTCGAGCGGCAGCAGCCCGGGGGAGCCCGGCACGTCGGGGGTGAGCCCGAGGTCGAGGTCGGTGCGCCCCGCCATCATCCGCAGGTTGAACTCGTAGACCTCGCGCGCGCCCGGCGCGCTCAGCCGCTTCACGACGGTCGCGCCGATCCGCCGGCCACCGGTCTCGGCGCCCCAGGCGTCGAGCGCGGCGGCCACGGAGCGCCCCTCGTCGTGCTCGACGTCGGCCCACACCTCGTGCATCGAGCCGATGTGCGAGAGGAGCGTGGCGGCGGTCTTCTCACCGATCCCCGGGACGCCGGGCAGGTTGTCGCTCGCGTCGCCCCGGACGGCGGCGAACTCGAGGTAGCGGTCGGCCGGGACGCCGTACATCATCTTGATCCGGGCCGGGGTCAGCAGCGGCGAGCCGTGGATGCCGCCGTCGATGAGGCGCAGCACCTTGGTGTGGTCGCTGATGTGGGCGAACGAGTCGCGGTCGGACGTGATGATCACGCAGTCCCAGTCGTTCGTCTCGGCCCAGGTCGCGGCCGACGCGTTGACGTCGTCGGCCTCCAGCCCGGGCGGCGTGAGCGTCGCCAGGCCCAGGGCGTCGAGGAGCGCGCCCGCGCGGTCGAGCTGGTCGACGAGCTCGGGGTCCTTCTCGGCGCGCCCGGCCTTGTAGTCGGGATAGGCGTCGCGGCGCACGGACGCCGTTCGGTCGTCGAGCCCGAAGATGACGGCGTCGGGGGCGAAGGCGTCGATGGACTCGATGATCTGGCGCAGCATCCCGTGCAGTGCCCACGCGGGCCGGCCGGTCCGGTCGCGGAGCCGGGTGTGCCGGCGCGCGTGGTGGTTGCGGTGCAGCAGCGAGGGCGCGTCGACGGCCAGCAGGAGCCGGCGGGGGCGGTCGGTCGCGGACGCCATCAGGTCGGCTCGACGTTGAGCGGGGAGTCCTTGCGCGCGACCAGGTCGAACCGCTCGGCCGGGGTGAGCGCCAGGAACGCCTCGAGCAGCTCCTCGCCGCGGCCCGTCACCTCGGTGGCGTCGGTCGCGGGCACCACGGAGTGGACCACCCGATCGTCGTACAGGTGGAGCATGGTGAACGCCTGGTGCCCGTCGACGCCGGCCACCATCCGCGCCTCGGGCGCGACCTCGGAGGTGTAGCAGGTCGCCGACGCGACCGAGACCGGCACGCCCGCGAACGTCGAGTACGACGTGAAGTGGAAGTGCCCGCCCAGGATGCCCCGGACGTCGCTGCCCCGGACGACGGCGGCGAGCCGCTCCTGGTCGTGCAGCTCGATCAGCTCGGCCAGGCGCAGCATCGGCACCGGGATCGGCGGGTGGTGCATCGCCAGGAGCGTGCCGTGCGGGGCCGGGGTGGCCAGGACGTCGGCGAGCCAGGCGAGCTGCTCGTCGCTCAGCTCGCCGTGGTGCCAGCCGGGCACGCTGGTGTCGAGCGCGACGATCCGCAGGCCGGCGACGTCGTGCACCCGGTCGCGCGGGGCGTCGTCGTCGGTGCCGAGCAGGGCCTGCCCGAACGCCCGGCGCTCGTCGTGGTTGCCCATCACCCACACCACCTCGGCGCCGAGCTCGTCGGCGACCGGCTCGACGATCGCACGCAGCCGGGCGTAGGCACCGGGCTCGGCCCGGTCGGCGAGGTCGCCGGTGAACACGAGCGCCTGCGGGGGAGTCGGCAGCCGCCGCAGCCGGGCCAGCGCCCGCTCCAGGTGCGCGGCCGTGTCGACGGCGTCGTAGAGCAGCCGGTCGGCGAGCAGGTGGGGGTCGCTGAGGTGCGCGACGACGTGGGTCGGGTCCGGGTACTGGCCGAGGGGCTCCACGGCGACAGCGTACGGGCGCTACTCTTCGAACATGCGTTCGGGACGACGGGCGGCCGCCGAGGCCCAGGAGTGCCTGCCGCTCGACCTGCCGCCGCCCGAGCCGGCGGTGCCGCGCCCGGCCGCCCGCAAGGCCCCGCCCCGGGCCGCGCCCGGCGACGGCGACGACGTCCGGATCCGGCTGCGCAACGATGCCCTCGCCTCCCACGGCTGGCCGGCGGGCACCGAGCTCCTGGTCTCCTCCGACCGCCGCCCGCGCCGCGGGGAAGTGGCGCTGGTGCGCGAGGGCGGCCGGCTCCGGATCGGCGTCCTCGAGGTGCAGTTCGGGCGCTCGGCGCTGCGCACCGACCACGGCGCGACGCTGCTCGGCGCCGGGGCACGGATGGTGGGCGTGGTGACCGTCGCGGGCGCGCCGCTGGCCGGGATGCCGGGGCCTCCGGCGTCCTAGGGCGCGACGACGATCGTCCAGGCGACCGCCTTGCCCGAGGCCACGCTCGCCGTCGCCGTGTGCGCGGGCCAGGTGCCGGCCGGCGCCGGTCCGCCGTCGGCGGTGAGGACGCCGAGCTGCCCGCTCCCGCTGCCGGTGCCCGTCCGCCGCACGACCAGGTCGCCCGGCGTGGTCCAGGTGACGGCGCTGTTGACCTTCGTCACCCAGTGCTGGACGACGCGCGAGCCGTCGGCGCCGACCGCCGCCGACGGGGCCAGGTGGGCCGCTCCGGTGCCGGTCTCGGCGCGCGAGGCCGTCGCCGTGACGCCGCTCCCGTCGTACGCCGCGAGGGTGGCGTCGACCTTGCTCTGGGCATCGAGGGCGAGCGTCACGGTCGAGCCGGGGGTGCCGGCCGCGGCGAGCCGGGTGAACGCCCACGAGCGCAGGTCGGTCCCGTCGGTGACCGTGCCGAGCGGCGTCCAGCCGGCCGGCGTGGCGAGCGTGGCCAGCCGGTTGGTGGCGACCAGGAGCACGAGGACGTCGTCGGGCTGCACGGTGCTCGGGACGACCAGGGCCGCGCTCGCCGCGTTGCGGCTGACTCCGGTCACCGCGCGCAGCTCGGCCGTCGTCCCGGTGCCGGGCTCGGTCGCGGTCACCGGGAGCGTCGTGGTGCCGGTGGCGCCGTCGTCGTCGGTGACGGTGAGCGTCACGGTGTAGGTGCCTGCCGCGGCGTAGTCGTGGCTGGCCGTGGGATCGGTGCCCGAGGCCGTCGTCCCATCACCGAAGTCCCACGCGTAGCCGGTGATCGTCCCGTCGACGTCGCTCGAACCGGCGCCCGAGGTGGCACAGCTGAGCAGGGTGCAGCTCCCGGTGGCGCGCGCGGTCGGCGGCTGGTTCACCGGTGGCCCGGCCGGCGTCGACAGCGCCACGGAGAACTCCGCGCCACCGCTCACCCGGGTCACGTCGGTGGCGCCGACGACGGTCACCGCCGACGTCCGGCTGGTCGTGGTGCCGTCGCCGAGCTGGCCGGACGAGTTGTGCCCCCACGCACGGACCGTCCCGTCGGCGAGCGCGGCCAGCCCGTGGTCGCGGCCCGAGCCGATCGTCACCGCGCCGCTCACCCCGAGGACGACGACCGGGCGGGTCCGCTGCGTCGTCGTCCCGTCGCCCAGCTCGTCGCGGTAGTTGCGGCCCCAGGCCTGCACGCGGCCGTCGTCGCGCAGCGCGTAGGAGTGGTGCGCGCCCGCGGCGACCATGGTCAGCCCGGCGCCGAGGGTGCTGACCGGGACGGGCGAGGTCCGGTCGGTGAGCGTCCCGTCGCCCAGCTGGCCGTAGGCGTTCCAGCCCCACGACCAGACCGAACCGTCGGAGCGCAGCGCGAGCCCGTGGTCGCGTCCGCCGGCGACCTGGGTGACGTCGGTGAGCGTGCCGACCCGGACCGGCGTGGTCCGGGTCGTCGTCGTCCCGTCGCCGAGCTGGCCGTCGCCGTTGAGCCCCCAGGCCCACAGGGTCCCGTCGGTCGCGATGGCATAGCTCATGTCGCGCCCGGCGGCGACGTACCGGTAGGTGCGCGTGCCGGCGACGCGGACCGGGCGGTTGCGGGTCGTGGTGGTGCCGTCGCCGAGCTGGCCGGCGAAGTTGTAGCCCCACGTCCACACCGATCCGTCCGCCCGCAGCGCGAGCGAGTGGTAGTGGCCGGTCGAGACCATCGTCACGTCGGTCAGCCCGGTGACGGCCGCCGGCGTGGACCGGTTGCCGCCGGCCCCGGTCCCCAGCTGGCTCATCTGGTTGCTGCCCCAGGTCACGACCGTGCCGTCCGCCCGCAGTGCGACGACGTGCTCGCGCCCGGTGTGGACGTCGACGACGTCGTCCAGCCCGGCGAGCGCGACGGCCGTGCGGTGCGGCGTCGTCGTCCCGTCGCCGAGCTCGCCGAAGACGTTGCCGCCCCACGAGGACGGCGTCCCCGGCGGGGTGCTCGCCGCGGGCGTGAGCTGCGGGGCGCCGAGGTCGGGCAGGCACAGCAGCAGGCTCACCAGCAGCCCGACGAGGATGCCGTCGAGGACGCGCGCGAGGAGCCGGGCCACCTCTCGACGTTAGGGCGGACGCCCGGTCGCGGGCCTCACCAGGATCGGGTAGAGACTGGGCGGGTGAGCCCCGACCTCCTGCTGTCCCGACGCGACCTCGACTTCCTGCTGCACGAGTGGCTCGAGGTGGGGGCGCTGACCGACCGCGACCGGTATGCCGACCACAGCCGCGAGACCTTCGACGCCGTGCTCGACCTGTCCGCCGAGGTCGCCGCCGAGCACTTCGCGCCCCACAACGCGCTCAGCGACGAGCACGAGCCGCAGTTCGACGGCACGACCGTCACGATCATCCCCGAGGTGAAGGCGGCGCTGCGCGCGTTCGCTGACGCCGGCCTGATCGGCGCCGCGATGGACGCCGAGGCCGGGGGAGTCCAGCTCCCGCACGTCGTCCAGCAGGCCTGCTTCGCCTGGTTCCAGGCCGCCAACGTGTCGACCTCGGGCTACCCGATGCTCACCATGGCCAACGCCAACCTGCTGCTCGCGCACGCCACGCCCGAGCAGGTCGCCCGGTTCGTCCCGCCGATGCTCGAGGGCCGCTGGTTCGGGACGATGTGCCTCTCCGAGCCCCAGGCCGGCTCGTCGCTCGCCGACGTCGCGACCCGCGCCGTGCGCCAGCCCGACGGCACCTTCCGCCTGTTCGGCAACAAGATGTGGATCTCCGGCGGCGACCACGAGCTCGGCGAGAACATCGTCCACCTGGTCCTCGCCCGGGTCGAGGGCGCGCCCGCCGGCGTGCCCGGCCTGTCCCTCTTCGCGACCCCCAAGTACGTCGTCGACGCCGCCGGCGAGCGGGGCGAGCGCAACGACGTCACCCTTGCCGGGATCAACCACAAGATGGGCTTCCGCGGCACCGTCAACACGGTCCTCAACTTCGGCGAGGGCGGCCACCGCCCCGGCGGCGCGCCCGGCGCCGTCGGCGAGCTCGTCGGCGACGAGGGCCGCGGGCTCGCCGTCATGTTCCACATGATGAACGAGGCCCGCGTCGGCGTCGGCGCGGGCGCCGTCGCCCTCGGCTACACCGGCTACCGCCGCGCTCTCGCCTACGCCCGCGAGCGCGCCCAGGGCCGCCCCCTCGGCGCCAAGGACCCGGCCGCCGCACCGGTCCCGATCGTCGAGCACGCCGACGTCCGCCGGATGCTCCTCGCCGCCAAGTCGTACGTCGAGGGCGGTCTCGCCCTCGTCCTGCGCGCCGCGCTCCTCCTCGACGACCAGCAGACCCACCCCTCCGCCGAGGCCCGCGAGGCGGCCGGCGCCCTCCTCGACGTGCTCACCCCGATCGTGAAGAGCTGGCCCTCCCAGTGGTGCCTCGCGGCCAACGACCTCGCCATCCAGGTCCACGGCGGCTACGGCTACACCCGCGAGTACGGCGTCGAGCAGCTCTACCGCGACAACCGGCTCAACCCCATCCACGAGGGCACCCACGGCATCCAGGCCCTCGACCTCCTCGGCCGCAAGCTCGTGATGAACCGCGGCACCGGCCTGCAGCTCCTCGTCGACACCATCCGCGCCACCACCGCCCGCGCCGAGGCCACCGGGGACGCCGACCTGACGTCGTACGCGGGCGCGGTGGGGGCCGCCACCGACCGCCTCGCCACCGCCGTCGCCACCGCCTGGGAGTCCGGCGACCCGCGCGTCGCCCTCGTCAACGCGACCTCCGGGCTCGAGGCGGCCGGTCACGTCGTCCTCGCCTGGACCTGGCTCGACCAGCTCGTCGCCGCGCACGGCCGGACCGGACCGTTCTACGACGGCAAGCGCGCCGCCGGCCGGTACTTCCTCACCCACGAGCTCCCCAAGGTCGGACCGATGCTCGACCTGCTCGCCGGCGGGGACCAGCTGTTCAACGAGGTGGACCCGGGCGTGCTGTAGCTCGGTGTGGCTCGGGCTGCGGCGCTTCTTGGGTTGGGGTCTTCTTTACTGAGAGCGTGGTGGCGCGCCGCAGTGGTTGCGGTACCTGGTTGCGGTCTTCAGCGGGTGTCGGGTTCGTGCCGGAACACCCCTGGCTCGGGGTCGTCACCATCATCCGAGTGCTCGACCGGATGTGTTCCTCGGTGGCTCACCTCGAAGTGGAAGCCCGACGGGCTTCGCCACACGCATGTGCCGACCTTGGTGACCTGGTAGCGCCACTGGCTGTGGGTCTTCGCGCGGTGGTGGCGCCGACACAAGGGGACGAGGTTGCACGGACACGTCGGTCCGCCCCGGCCGTGGGGTTGTGCGTGGTCGAGGTCGCAACGCATCGCTGCACGGGTGCAGTACGGGAAGCGGCAGGTGTGGTCGCGGAGCTCGACGGCTTGGCGGTGGCGGTCGGGGATCTCGTAGGCCGTCACCGGCACATGCCCGGCCACATCGACCACCGGCCGGACCGTCACCGACATCCCGGGCTGGGCCAGCCATTCGCGGATCTGCTCGGCGCTGACCGGGGTCTGGTCCCACCGGCCGACCGGGTTCGCGCCCGTCCCGCGCAGCGTCGCGTCGGTGATGTGCACGTTCAGCACGGCCTTGCGGCCTGGGGTTCCCTCGATGTCGAGGGTGAGGTCGCTGCGGGCCAGGTCACCCAGGGCCTGGGAGCGGCGCACGTCCAAGCTCGCCTCGTTACCCAGCCGGCCCAGCAGCGTGGCGCGGCGGCTGATCGCATCATCCAGATCACGGCCATCAGCGGCGTCGAGGAGACCGTCGATCGACACCAGCCCGTTGCCGTCGGGCGCGCCGACCTCGACATAGCGATGGTCGGCCGCGGCCGCACGCTCTGCCTCGTAGCGCTCCGGGTCGAACCTGATGACCGCCTCCGCGATCAACCGCTCCAGCTGCGCCCAACCCACCCCGGTGGCGTTGAACAACTGCCGGTCCACAAACGCCGCCGCCTCACGACACAGAGGCCGCGTCGCCTCAGCGATCCGCTCAGCCCGCCACGGCGCCAACCGCCCCGCCACCACCGAGGCGTAGACCTGCGGCAGCCGCCACGCACACTCCAGGACCCGACCCACATACACCCGGCCACCATCAGGCGACCGGCCCAGCACCGCCACGAGCTCCATGAGCGCGAACTCCGAGACCAACGGCGCACCCTCACCGGCGATCGGCAGACCCGTGTCGACGAAACCGTCCCGGATGGTCGCCGCACCCGCCGCCGGATCGGTCACGGTGTTTCCGGCGGCCCATTCCACGATGCCCGCCCACTCCGCGACCACCGACTCCTCACGCTGCTCGACACCCGCACGCAGACGGGTCAGCAGCGGGGTGAAAGCGGTCCGAGAAGTCATACTCGTATTAGATCAGCAGGGTCCGACACAACCCCCGGCCCGCGAACGACCCGACTGCCCGACTACCCCCGCCCGTGCGGCGTCAGCCAGACCGACGGGTCCGGCCCCTTCGGCACGATCTGGGTCGGGTTGATGTCGCGGTGGACGACGTAGTAGTGCCGCTTGATCTGGTCGAAGTCGATGGTCTCGCCGAACCCGGGCGTCTGGAACAGGTCGCGCGCGTAGGCCCACAGCACCGGCATCTCGGCCAGCTTGTTGCGGTTGCACTTGAAGTGGCCGTGGTAGACGGCGTCGAAGCGCGCGAGCGTCGTGAACAGGCGCACGTCGGCCTCGGTGATGGCGTCGCCCATCAGGTAGCGGCGGTCGGCGAGCCGCTCCTCGAGCCAGTCCATCGTCGTCCACAGCCGGTCGTACGCCGCGTCGTAGGCCTCCTGGGAGCCCGCGAAGCCGCACCGGTAGACGCCGTTGTTGAGCTCGGTGAAGATCCGCTGCATCACCTCGTCCATCTCGTCGCGCACGGCGTCGGGCCACAGGTCCGGCGCGTCGGGGCGGTGGTGGTCGCGCCACTCGAAGAAGAGGTCGTGGGTGATCCAGGGGAAGTCGTTGGTGACGACCTCCTTGCTCGCCACGTCGACGACGGCGGGGACGGTGATCCCGCGCGGGTAGTCGGGATAGCGCGCCAGGTAGGCCTGCTGCAGGCGCTCGTAGCCGAGCACCGGGTCGACGCCGCCCGGGTCGAGGTCGAAGGTCCAGCTGCGCTCGTCGTGGGTGGGGCCCGCGAGGCCGAGCGAGATGACGTCCTCGAGACCCAGCAGCCGGCGGACGATGATCGCCCGGTTGGCCCAGGGGCACGCCGCGGCCGCGACCAGGCGGTAGCGGCCCGGCTCGGCGGGCCAGGTGCGGACGGTGAGCTCCTGGTCGTCGTGCTTGTCCTGGGAGAGGCCGGGCTCGCGGGTGATCCGGTCGGGGATGTAGTTCATGTCCCGGTCGAACGACGTGCCCTTCGCGGTGTACGCCATGTCGTCGTCGGCCCGGCTCAGAACGGAAGCGCGTCGTGCGCGCTCTCGGCCGCCGCGCCGACCTTGGACGCCGCCTTCTTGCCGGCCCGCCGGGCGCCGTTGAAGAAGCCCTGGAGGCCCAGCGTCGCCCCCGCGCCGACCAGCCACACGTCCTTGGCGATCGGTACGCCGGCCTCGGTGGGCCGGATGCTCCCGGGCTGGCGCAGCCCCGGCACCCGTGCGTAGAGCCCGACCAGCCCGACCCCGAACGCGGTGAGCGCGGCACCGGCGACGGCCGAGGGCACCTTGGGGGTGAGCAGGGCGCTGCCCAGCGCGAGCTCGCCGATCGCGAGCATCTTGGTGAACTGGGCGGCGTCCATGTTCTTGAACTGGGGGTAGGCCGTGCTCGCGAACCCGTGGAGCTGCTGGGCGGTCGCGGCGTCGGCGCCGAGCTTGGTCAGCCCGGAGTTGAGGATGAAGGCGCCCGTGGCAGCCCGGAGCGGTGCGTGCGTCAGGTTCATGAGCCCCACCCTAGGTCGCGGGCCCGACGGAATCCCGTGCCGCCGGGCTCAGTGCTGCAGCGACGGGTCCCAGCGGTTGGCGATGAGCTTGAAGCTGGGGGTGTCGTCGAGCGACGTCATCGCCTCGTAGATGCGCTCGTACTGCGTCGACGCGATCCGCCAGGCGCCGTCGGCGTCCCGCCGGTAGGAGTCGACGTAGTAGCCGCCGCCCCGGATCTGCACCTTGAAGTCCGGCACGATCACGGTGTCCTCGAACGCCCACGAGCCCGTCGCGGTGACGCCGCCGGCGGCGACGTCGATCTCGGGGTGGTTGGCGACGTGGATCGTGATGATCCCGGGTCCGAGGTTGTTCCGCATGAAGTCGACGACGTCGGCCCGGTTGTCGTAGTGGAGCGGCTTGTCCATCGCCTGGGTCCCGTAGCGCGCCGACACGTCCTCGGCCAGGCAGTCGGCGAACTCGTCCCAGAGCTTCAGGTCGAGGGTGCGGAAGTAGCGGTGCTTGAGGCGCTTGATCTCTTCGATCGCGACGAGGTCCATGACCAGAGAGTAGAACGTGTTCTAGATGTTGGCGAGGGGTTCGTCCCGGTGACTCAGCCGAGCTGCTCGAACAGGGACACCACGATCCCCTCGGGCCCGCGGACGTACGCCATCCGCACGCTGCCCTCGTACTCGCCGATCCCGGCGACCAGCCCGTACCCGTCGGCCGCCACCGCGTCGAGCGCCGCCTGCAGGTCCGCGACCTCGAACGAGACGTTGCGCAGGCCGAGCTCGTTGGCCATCGCCGCGGGGGAGCCCGGGACGTGGTCGGGCGTGATGAAGCGGGACAGCTCGAGCCGCGAGCCGCCATCCGGTGGGCGGAGCATGACGATCTCGCAGTGCGCGCCCGGGATCCCGCAGACGGTCTCGACGAACTCGCCCTGCACGGAGCCGGTGCCCTCGACCTCCAGACCGAGGCCCACGAAGAACGCCGTGGCGGCGTCGAGGTCGGCAACGGTGATTCCGACGTGGTCGAACCGTCTTACCTGTGTCATGGGATCCACTCTCCGCCATCGGTCGTACGACGGTCGAGTCGTTCGTGGTGCTGGTGAGAGATGATCCGACCGTCCCGACCCCCAGGAGACCCGATGCCGCACCCGGAGCCCACGGCCCGCCGGATGTTCGACCTCACCGAGCCGATCGCGCTCGTCAACTTCTTCGCCGACGAGCCTAACGAGGCGATGGCCGAGCTCGGCTTCCGCAACTACTGGGACGGCTACTTCGCCGGCCGCTCCGCGCCCCTCGGGAAGGTGCCGGCCGAGGTCGTGCACGCGGCGTTCTACAACTTCGCCGAGGGCGAGGCGGCCCGGCACGTCCCGAAGGTCTGGCGGACGACGACGCCGGAGGCGGCCCACGCGGCGCGCGAGCGCGGCTGCGTCGCGGGCCTGCGCCGCATCCTCGGCGACCTCGTCGACACCCCCGGCCTCGCCCGCGCCGCCGAGCTGCTCACGAAGGCCGCCGTGAGCGCACCGACCGAGGGCCGCGTGATGTACGCCGGCCTCCGCTCCCTCCCCGTCCCCGAGGAGCCCGTGGCCCGCCTGTGGCACGCGGCCAACCTGGTCCGCGAGCACCGCGGCGACGGCCACATCGCCGCCCTCGTCTCGGAGCGGGTCGGCGGACTCGAGGCCCACGTCCTGAGCGCCCTCGACCTCGGCATCCACCCGCCCGAGTCCTTCGGCCGGATCCACCACCTGCCCCCGGCGCTGCTGGCCGAGGTGATGGGCGGGCTGCGTGACCGCGGCCTCGTGGACGCCGAGGGCCACTTCACGCCGGCCGGCCGCGCGGTCAAGGACCGGGTCGAGGCGCTCACCGACCTCCTCGCCGCGGCGCCGTACGAGGGGCTGACGCCGGCCGAGCTGGACGAGCTGGTCACGCTGCTGGAGCCGATCGCGGCGCGCCTGCGGGAGGAGTGGGACCGGGGTTAGCCGCACGCCATCGACGAATCGCGAACTTGGAGGCCGACGCCTCTTGACCGGGCGCGCCAGTCGAGGATCGTGAAGGCCGGAGGTCCCCGATGTCGAAGATGTGGATTGCACTCGCCGCGTGGCTGGCGGCGGCGCTCGTCGCCACCTTGGCGCCGTCCCTGTTGCCGCCGGCCCATGCCGAGCCTCCCCAGACCTTGTCGCCAACAGCACCGTGACGACCAACTGGGCTACGGGTCTGGTGCTGATCGGCTCCGAGCGCTCCAACAACGCAGACACGGCGTTCGCCGAGTTCGTCAACCTGGACGAGCTGTTCAACGCCGGGTCCGACTTCGACAACCTGCGCGGCGGCGCCGACAACGACCCGGGGTTCCACTTCGTCCGGATCTCGGCTCAGCACGGACAGGTGGTGGCGGACTGATGGAATCGACGACAGCTCCTCCCCGTCGCCCTCGATCGCGGCTTCTCGCGACGACCGCGGCAATGCTGACCGTTCTCACCCCGGCCGCGCTCTACGGCTGCGGCCGAACCGGCCCCGACCAGACCGCCGGGCACACCCCCGCGCACCCGGACGACGTCCCGCCGGTGGTCGAGCACAACGGCCCCTGCGCCGGTACGCAGCTGACCCTCCCCGGCGTCGCGGCAGAGCTGCGGGTCCGTGCGCCCGTCCTGGTCCCCAGCTCGAAGCTGGCTCGCTTCGAGGACCTCGTCGAGCTCTGGGAGTGCAAGGGCGGTGGCTACGTGGCGGTCTTCGACTCCGGCGTCGACGTGACGGTCATGCCCGGATGGGGCCAGGTGGAGCCCGCGGACTACTGGGCTCGCTACGTCGAGAGCAACGGGTACGGGCAGGCGGCGACCATCCACGGTGGCGCCGGCGTGACGGAGGAGCCGGACGGCAGTCACCGGGGTCTTGCCCAGTTCTTCGTCGAGGGCTGGATGGTCCAGTTGCTCGGCGACGGCGAGACGCCCGCGGCGGACCTGGTCGACATCGCGGACACCCTCTGACCGAGATGCACCCACCGGCTCGATTCAGCCTCGCTCGCCCCCTCTGACATGCTTGGCCGTCCGCCCGCGGCCGCCTCCACCACGGCCGCCGGAGCGACACCGACGAGCACGACGGCACGATGCGGGAACGACCGGGGGAGAGATGAGCGAGATCGCCGGGGAGCTGGCGCGGGTCAAGGGCGCCTTCGCGCAGCCCACGCTGACCCTGCTGCACCAGCGCCAGGCGCCCGTCGTCATCACGATCTTCCGCGAGTCGTTCGGCCGCAACAACAAGCCGATCCCGACCGCGCGGCTGCACACGCAGGTCGAGGAGCACCTCGCCGAGTTCCGCAAGACGGGCGAGACCGACCTGCCCAGCGGCACCGGGCGCGACATCTGCCAGCGCTGGATGCGTGGGCAGTGGCTGGTGCGCTCGCTCGACGAGCAGGGCAACGAGGTCTACTCGCTGACGTCGTACGCGCAGCAGGCGCTCGAGCTGGTCAAGAACCTGGCGCGCGACCGGGCGACGCTGAGCGAGCACCGGATCACGACCATCCTCAGCACGGTGCGGCGGTTCAACTCCGAGGCGAACCCCGACCGCGGTGCCCGGGTGACCCTGCTCAACGACGAGATCGCGCGGCTCAAGGCCGAGCGCGACCGGCTGGTCGACGGCGCCGAGCTGGTCAGCGCGACCGAGGACTACATGTCCGAGGGCTTCACCGAGCTGCTGTCGCTGATCTCCGCGCTGCCCAGTGACTTCGCGCGGGTCGAGGAGCGGTTCGCGACCATCCGGGGCGAGATCCTGGCCGCGTTCCGGGCCGAGGACCGGCCGGCGGGCGAGGTGATCGACGACTACCTGGCCCGTGCCGACGCGCTGATGACGGCGACCCACGAGGGGCGCGCGTTCGAGGGGGCGTTCGCGCTCCTGCGCGACGACGGCCTGGTCACCCAGCTGCGCGAGGACCTCGGCGCGCTGCTGGAGCACCCCCTCTCCGAGGGCATCCTCGGCGACGCCGACCGCGCCGAGCTGCGGGGCACCGTCAAGCTCGTGCGCGACGGTCTCGACCGCGTGCTCGCCCAGCGCAGCCGGGTGACGGCGACGCTCAAGGAGTACATCGTCTCCCACGACGCCGCGCGCGACCGCGAGCTCGAGCAGACCCTGCGCCAGGTCGAGTCCGCGCTCATGACCTGGATGGGGACGACGGGCCCGCGCGCCGCCCACGACGTCGCCCTGCTGCCCGACCGGGCGAGCGTCGACCACCTGCGCGAGCGCTTCTACGACCCGGCCGACGACGTCCTGCCCGACCCGATCACCGCCGCCGACCCGGCCGACGCCCCGTCGCTCTCGCTGACCGAGCTGATGGCGCAGGGCGGCCCCCAGCTGGGCTCGCTGCGCCAGCGCCTCGACGACGTCCTGCGCGACCTGCTGCCGGCCGGCTCGCTGGGCGAGCTGTTCGACACCCTGGAGCCGTCGCTGCGCCGCCCCGTCGAGATCTTCGGGCTGCTGCACCTCGCGGCCGACCAGGGGTGGGAGACCGAGGACGTCGTCGAGGCGTTCGCCGCCGTCCGCCCCGACGGCACGCGGCGCACCTTCGCGGTCCCGCGCACGCCGCTGCCCGATCCCGACCTCGACCGAGAGGAGTCGCGCCGATGAGCGTCGACCTGGACCAGACCGACGAGGTGACCAACGACTTCGACGACCTCGACGAGGTCGCCGACGAGCGCTCGGTCTCGCTCTTCGAGGGCGACGAGGGCGGCCTGGAGTACGCCCAGCGCCACGCGCTGGTCACGCTCCTCAAGCAGCGCTTCATCAGCGCCCGCACGCACCCGCGCGACTGGCAGGTGCTGGTCGAGCACGAGCGGGTCATCCGCTCCCGGCTCAACGACCTCTTCCTCGACCTGCAGGTCGACCCGACCCGCGAGGTCGCCTGGAAGCGCCAGGCGTTCTCCGAGACCGGTGGCCGGTTCCCGACGCTGCTCCACGACACCGCGTGGTCGCGCGAGGAGACGCTCGTCCTGGTGCACCTGCGCGACCGGCTCCGGGCCGGCCTGGCCGGCGGCGACGCGCGCGTCTACATCGACCGCGAGGACATCGTCGACTACGTCGCGAGCTTCCGCCCCACCCATGCCACCGACGAGGCGGGCGACGAGAAGCGCGCCCGCAACGCGGTGGTCAGCATCGTCAAGGCCGGCCTGCTGATCGGCTCGGCCGCCGACGACAGGTACGAGATCAGCGAGGCCGTCGAGCCGCTGCTGCCGCTCGAGCTGCTCCAGGAGCTGCTCGAGGCGCTGCAGAAGGCCACGGGCACCGAGCCGGCGGACGCGGCCGAGACCGCCGAGCCGGCCGACCTGTTCGAGGAGGACGGCGAGTGAGCATCGACGAGCGGGGTCTCGACCGGGTCGACCAGCAGGGCGACGGCGGCCTGTTCGAGCGCGAGGTCGTGGCCACCCCGGCCGACGACACCGTGCAGTGGCGCGCGGCCCTGCTGCAGCTGGTCAACTGGGGCGGCTTCAGCGGCCTGACCACGGTCCCGCTGCGCGGCGACGCGACGATGATCTCCGGCGCCTCGGGCGTCGGCAAGAGCACGATCCTCGACGCCTACACGGCGCTGATGATGCCGTCCGACACGAAGTTCAACGGCGCCTCCAACGACGCCGTCGCGGGACGCGCGCGCAGCGCCGGCCAGCGCAACCTCCTGTCGTACCTGCGGGGCGCGGTCGACGTCGTCGACAACCCCAAGACCGGCCGGCCCGAGGAGAAGCTCCTGCGCGGCAAGGGCGCCGACACGTGGGGCGCGGTCGCGATGACGTTCGTCAACGACCAGGGCGGCCAGTTCACCGCCCTGCGCACGTACTACGTGCCGCGCCGCGCCTCGCGCTCCGGCGAGGTGCAGATGCAGCTCGCCACCCACGAGGGGCCGCTCTCGCTCGAGACGCTCGAGGTCGCCGTCCCCGAGCGCTTCCACGCCAACACGCTCAAGAAGCTCTACCCGGGCATCCGCGTGCACCGCACGTATGCCGAGTTCACGGCCGTCCTGCACGCCCGCCTGGGCATCGGCGCCAACGGTGACGGCGCCAAGGCGCTGCGGCTGCTGGCCCGGATCCAGGCCGGCAACCAGGTGCGCAGCGTCGACGAGCTCTACAAGGAGATGGTCCTCGAGCGGCCGTCGACCTATGCCGCCGCCGACCGCGCGATCGAGCACTTCGACGACCTCGACGCGTCCTACGCGGCGATGCGGACCGAGGAGCAGAAGCTCGAGCTGCTCGAGCCGATCACCGAGCTGCAGGAGCGCAAGGTCGCCGCCTCGGCGCGCCTCGCCGAGCTCGACTCCTACGGCGTCACGCTGTCCGGCGACACGCCCCTGCGGCTGTGGCTGCTCAAGACCCACCTGCGCCTCATCGAGGGCGCGGTCAGCGGCAACCGCGACGCCCGGCAGGGCACTGTCGAGGGACTGACGGCGGCCCGCTCGGCCGAGACCACGCTCTCCGGCGACCTCGAGGCCGCCAAGGAGGCCCACCGGGCCGCCGGCGGCGGCGACCTGCAGGCGCTCGCGGCGCAGGCCGAGCACGAGCGGGTGATCCGCGAGGAGCGGGCCAACCGGCTCGCCGAGCTCGAGGAGCGGGTCTACCCGCTCGTCGGCCTCACCGACGCCGACGCCCCCGACCTCGAGTCGGCGATGGACTCGGCGTCCAACTTCGCCGAGCTGCAGCTCCTGGCCCGCAAGCGGCTCTCCGCCGGCGAGGCCGAGCAGGCCACGCTGCGCGCCGAGCGCGACCGGGTCCGCGACGGACTGGTGCCGCTCAAGAACGAGCAGTCCGTGCTCCAGCGCGAGCGGGCGTCGCTCGAGAACCGCGCGGGCCGGGTGCCGTCGTACCTCCACGACCTGCGCAGTGCCGTCGCCCAGGCCAGCGGCCTGCGCGTCGACGAGCTGCCCTTCGTCGCCGAGCTGATCGACCTCGCGCCCGAGGAGGCGCGCTGGCGGACGGCGATCGAGACCGTCCTCGGCGGCACCGCCCGGATGATGCTCGTCCCGCTCGACCGCCTCGACGAGTTCTCCGCGGCCATCGACGACCTGCGGCTGCCGGCCCGGCTGACGTTCCAGGGCGTCGAGCTCGACCTGCCCGACAGCGGCCCGGCCGACCCCGAGCGGGTGGCCGGCAAGCTCCTCTTCAAGGACTCGCCCTTCTCGGGCTGGGTGCAGCAGCACGTCGAGGACCCCTCGCGCAACGCCTACTGCGTCGAGAGCGCCGCCGAGCTCGACGGGCCCGGCTTCCGGGTGACCGCCGCCGGCCAGACCCGCAACGGGCGCCGCGGCGCCCACGGGCGCAACGACCAGCGCAACATCATCGGCTTCTCCAACGAGGACGCGATCGCCGAGATCGACGCCCAGCTCGCCGAGCTCGAGCGCCGGATGGAGCAGGTCGACGCCCAGCTCGCCGAGCTCGACCGCCGGGGCCGGCTCCTCGAGCAGCAGCGCAAGGCGTACGACGCGATCGCGATGGTCCGCTTCGACGACGTCGACGTGGCCGGCAGCGACCGCCGCATCGCCGAGCTGGAGCAGCGGCGCACCGACATCCTCACCTCCGACGACCAGCTGCAGGTGCTCCAGCAGCAGATCGACGAGCTGGTGCACCGGCTCGACGACACCCGCCAGGAGCGCTTCGCGCTCGAGCAGCGCCAGCGCGAGCTCAACGGCGCGCACAGCGAGCTCGTCGACTCCGAGGACCTCGTCAAGGACCGCCTCGAGGCGATGGAGGCCGCCGGCGCCGTCGCCCTCACCGAGGAGCAGGAGGCCGCCCTGGCGGCCGACTTCGCCGCCGCCGCGGCCCCGGCCGACCCCGAGGACCTCGACCGCTTCGCCGACAACGCGCACCGCCTCGGCGAGCGGCTGCGCACGGCCGTCGCCGACGCCGATGCCGAGATCAAGCGCTGCGACGACGACCTGGCGCTCATCTTCAAGCACTACAAGTTCCAGTGGGACTCGCCGAACCTCGGTGCCACCGCCGACTCCTACGCCGACTACGCGCGGATCCTCGACGAGATCCGCGGCACCGGTCTCGCCGAGCGCCGCGCCGAGTGGCGCCGCCGGCTCACCGAGTGGAGCGGCCAGGACCTCGTTCCGCTGGTCGGCGCCATGTCGTCCTCGGTCGAGGAGATCGAGGACCGGCTCGAGCCGATCAACGCGATCCTGCGACGCCTGGAGTTCGGCGCCGAGGGCGACCGGCTCCGGATCCGGCTGCGCCGGCTGGCCCCCGCCCACGTGCAGGTCTTCATGAAGGACCTGCGCGCACTGTCGTCGGGCGCCACCGCCGAGCTCGACGAGGCCGGCCTCGAGAAGCGCTTCACCGAGCTCAGCCGGTTCATGAACCAGCTCCGCCGCCCCTCCCAGTCCGGCGAGGGACCGTCGCTCACCACCGACCGCGACCGCCTGCTCGACGTACGACGGCACGTCGAGATCAGCGCCGAGCGCTACGACCACCTCACCGGCGAGCTGCGCGCGACGTACCGGACGCTGGGGGAGAAGTCCGGCGGCGAGAGCCAGGAGCTGGTCGCCTTCATCGTCGGCTCCGCGCTGCGCTTCCGGCTCGGCGACGAGATGCGCTCGCGACCGCGGTTCGCGCCGGTCTTCCTCGACGAGGGCTTCGTCAAGGCCGACTCCGAGTTCGCCGGCCGCGCGGTGCAGGCCTGGAAGGGCCTGGGCTTCCAGCTCATCATCGGCGTCCCGCTCGACAAGGTCACCGGCCTCGAGCCGCACATGGACGACCTGCTCGCGATCACCAAGAACGCCCGCTCGCACCAGTCCTGGATCACGCCGATCAGCGACGTGCCCTCAGCGTGAGGTGGCGGTGGTCGTCGAGCTCGTCGACCACGATGTCGACCACGACGTCGACCATGAGGTGCTCGTGACCGTGGTGACCCGCCGGGCCGGCTCGTCGTCCTCCGTGCCGGACGACGCCGCGGCGACCAGCCCGACGATCCCCGCGACGACGACGCCCACCGCCGCGACCGCGAGCACGCCGGGCAGCCGTGAGGGCGGCGGGGGCTCGGTCTCGTCGGTCGGCTCGTAGGAGACCCAGCGCTCGGGCATGCCCCGAGGCTAGGCGCCGCCGGCGACGGGAAGGTGACGCCCGCCGCAACATCACGGGTCGAGCACGGTCACCGTCACGGTCCGGGTCTGGCCGGAGAGGTCCGCGGTGAGGGTCACCAGCTCGTCGTCGGAGTCGGCGTCGGGTGGGGCGACCACGGTGACGGTGGCCGTGGTCTGGCCGGCCGGGATCGTCACCGTCGGGCTCGCGGGCGCGGCGGCGCCGGGGTCGTCGGAGGTCACCACGACGACGGTGTCGGTGACCGCCGGCCGGTCGAGGGACACCGCGAGCTCCGCCGACCCGCCCTCGTCGACGACGAGGGTGCCGGGTGTGACGGACAGGTCGTAGAGCGGTCCGGTCGTGACGTCGGTGGCAGCCGGACGGCCGCTGCCGCCGGGGTAGCGGCCCACCACCCGGTAGGTGTACGTCGTCGCGGGCGCGCCGGTCAGGTCGTCGAAGGTCGTGCCCGTCGTGGTCCCGACCTCGGTGAAGGTGACCCCGTCGGTGCTGCGCAGCACCTGGTACGACGTCGGCGCGGCGTTGGCCGGCGCGGTCCACCCCACCGTCACCGTGTACGACGACCCGGCCCGCACCGCACTCGCGGTCAGGTCGCCCACCGGCGCGGGCACCGGTCCGACCAGTGCGGTCCACGGGCCGCAGCCGCGGCCGTTGCACGCCTGGACGCGGAAGCCGTCGTCGAGCGCGGCCGGGCCGGCGTCGAACCCGGTCGCGGGTGCGGCGACCTGCTGCGGGGCGAGCGCGCCCTGCTGCACGAGGTAGTGGGTGAGCGGTTCGCCGCCGTCGGAGGCCGGTGCGGCCCAGGTGAGCCGGTAGGTCTCGGCGACCGGGTCCCCCCCGAGCCCGAGCCCGAGCGGCACGCCCGGAGCGCCGGCCGGCACCGCGGGGGACGCGAGGGCCGGGGCACCGTACCCGAGGCGCACGTTGCTGGCCCGGGCGCTGACCCGGAACAGGTAGGAGGTGCCGTTGGCCAGGCCGGTCGCGGCGTAGGAGGTGGCGGCCGTCGTGCCGAGCTCGGTCCAGGTGGTGCCGCCGTCGGTGCTGGACTCGACCTTGTAGCCGGTCGCGGCGGGGATGCCGTTGGCGACCGCGGGCTCGTCCCACGTCAGGTCCACGCTCCCGTCGCCCGGGGTGGCGACGAGGTTCGTGACCGGGTTGGGCGCGGTGAGCACCCGGTAGGGACCGGCGCCGCTGGCCGGACCGAACCCGGCCGCGTTGTGCGCGCGGACCCGGATCCAGTAGCGGGTGCCGGGCGTGAGTCCCGTGACGAGCACGGGGGAGGCCGGGGTGGCGACGCCGGTGTGGTCCACCTGGGTGCGCCAGGTCGCGCCGTCGGTGCCGATCTCGACGCGGTAGCGGTCGATCGCCGCGCCGTTGGCCGTCGTCGGCGCCTGCCAGTAGACGCCGAGCGCCTCGCGGTGGACGTCCGCCTCGGGCGTCAGCACGGCTCCGGGCGTCCCGCGCGGGACGGCCGTCGCCTCAGCGCTCCACGCACCCCACCCGGACGCGCTGTGCGCCCGCACCCGGACGCCGTAGCGCACGCCGTTGCTCAGCCCGGTCACGGTCCAGGCCCGGGCCGCGCCGGGGACCTTGCGCACCGTCGACCAGGCACCGGAGGGGGCGGTGCGCCGCTGCACGGCGTACCTGTCGATCCGGCTGCCGCCCTTGCGGGCGGGCGCGGTCCAGGTCACCCGGACCGCGCCGTCGGCCGGTGCGGCGTGCACCGCCCGCGGCGGCGAGGGCCGGGCGGCCGCCTGGGCCGGGACGACGGACCCGGCCGCCACCAGCAGGACCGCGAGCAGTGTGGTCGTGAGCGCGCCCTGGAGCGGCCGGACGAGCATCCCCATGATGGTTCCCCCTTCGGGGCGACGCTAGGACTCCGCGGGTCACCCCTGGCGGCTTCGGGGAAACCTTTACCCTCGCCTCAGGGCGCATTGTCACAGGTCAAACTGCTCTTTGCAGGGGTAGGTGCTGGCACATATCGTCGTCCGCATGAGCGAACGCGTCTCCCACTGGATCGACGGCCAGGTCGTCGCGGGCACCTCCGGCCGCACCGCACCTGTCCACAACCCCGCCACCGGCGCCGTGACGGCCGAGGTCGACCTGGCCTCCGCGAGCGAGGTCGCCGCGGTCGTGGCCCGCGCCGGCGAGGCCGCCCGCGCCTGGCGCGGCTCCTCGCTGTCGCAGCGCGCGGCCGTGCTGTTCGCCTTCCGCGAGCTGCTGCACGACCGCTCCGACGAGCTGGCCCGGATCATCACCTCCGAGCACGGCAAGGTCCACGCCGACGCCCTGGGGGAGATCGCGCGCGGGCTCGAGAACGTCGAGTTCGCGACCGGCGTCCCGCAGCTGCTCAAGGGCGGCTACTCCGAGCAGGCCGCGTCGGGGGTCGACGTCTACGACATCCGCCAGCCGCTGGGCGTGGTCGCCGGCATCACCCCGTTCAACTTCCCGGCCATGGTCCCGCTGTGGATGTGCGCCAACGCCATCGCCTGCGGCAACGCGTTCGTGCTCAAGCCCAGCGAGAAGGACCCGTCCGCGGCGCTCTTCATCGCCCGGCTCTGGAAGGAGGCCGGGCTTCCCGACGGCGTCTTCAGCGTCGTGCACGGCGACAAGGAGGCGGTCGACGCACTGCTCGTGCACCCCGACGTCGCCGCGGTGAGCTTCGTCGGCTCGACCCCGATCGCCAAGTACATCTACGAGACCGGCACCGCCCACGGCAAGCGGGTCCAGGCCCTCGGCGGCGCCAAGAACCACGCCCTGGTGCTGCCCGACGCCGACCTCGACGTCGCCGCCGACGCCATCGTCTCGGCCGCCTACGGCGCCGCGGGCGAGCGCTGCATGGCGCTGTCCGTCGCGGTCGCCGTGGGCGACATCGCCGACCCGCTGGTCGACGCGATCGCGCTGCGCCTGCCCAAGCTCGTCGTCGGCGACGGCGCCGCCGAGGGCACCGACATGGGTCCGCTGATCACCCGCGAGCACCGCGACAAGGTCGCCGGGTACGTCGACGCCGGCGAGGCGCAGGGGGCGACCGTGGTCGTCGACGGCCGCGCGGCCGACGTACCGGCCGACGGCTTCTTCCTCGGCACCACGCTGCTCGACAACGTGACGCCCGAGATGACGGTCTACACCGACGAGATCTTCGGGCCGGTGCTCGGCGTCGTCCGGGTCGACACCTACGACGAGGGCCTGGCGCTCATCAACGCCAACCGCTACGCCAACGGCACTGCGATCTTCACCCGCGACGGCGGTGCCGCGCGCCGCTTCCAGTACGACGTCGAGGTCGGCATGGTCGGCATCAACGTGCCGATCCCGGTCCCCGTGGCCTACTACTCGTTCGGCGGCTGGAAGGACTCGCTGTTCGGCGACACCCACATGTACGGCCCCGAGGGGATCAGCTTCTACACCCGCGGCAAGGTGATCACCTCGCGCTGGCCCGACCCGGCCACGTCGAGCGTCGACCTCGGCTTCCCGCGGACCCGCTGAGGAGGCGGCCATGGACCTCGACTACGACGCCGCCACGATCCGGCGTCTCGACAAGGACCACGTCTTCCACTCGTGGTCCGCGCAGGCCCAGATCAGCCCGCTGCCGATCGCGGGCGCCGAGGGCAGCTGGTTCTGGGACGCCGACGGCAAGCGCTACCTCGACTTCTCCTCGCAGCTGGTCAACGTCAACATCGGCCACCAGCACCCGGCGATCGTCGCGGCGATCCAGGAGCAGGCGGGCCGGCTGACCACGCTCGCGCCCGGCTTCGCCAACGACGTCCGGGCCGAGGCCGCGCGGCTCATCGCCGAGGTCGCGCCGGGCGACCTCGACCAGGTGTTCTTCACCAACGGCGGCGCCGAGGCCAACGAGAACGCCATCCGGATGGCGCGCCTGCACACGGGACGGCACAAGGTCCTCGCCGCCTACCGCAGCTACCACGGCGCCACGGCCGGCGCGATCGCGCTCACCGGCGACCCGCGGCGCTGGGCCTCCGAGCCGGGCCTGCCGGGCGTCGTCCGCTACTGGGGCCCGTACCTGTACCGCTCGGCCTTCCACGCCACCACCGAGGCCGAGGAGTGCGAGCGCGCGCTGAGCCACCTGCGCGACCTCGTCGCCGTCGAGGGACCGCAGACGATCGCGGCGATCATCCTCGAGACCGTTGTGGGCACCAACGGCATCCTGGTCCCGCCCGAGGGCTACCTGGCCGGTGTCCGTGCGCTGTGCGACGAGTTCGGCATCGTGCTGGTCGCCGACGAGGTGATGGCCGGCTTCGCCCGCTGCGGCGAGTGGTTCGCCGTCGACCGCTGGGGCGTGACCCCCGACCTCATCACGTTCGCCAAGGGGGTGAACTCCGGGTACGTGCCGCTCGGCGGCGTCGTGATCTCCGCCGAGATCGCGGCCACCTTCGCCGATCGCCCTTTCCCCGGCGGGCTCACCTACTCCGGCCACCCGCTCGCGTGCGCCTCGGCCGTCGCCAGCATCAACGTGATGCGCGACGAGAAGGTCGTCGAGAACGCCCGCCGCCTCGGCGACGAGGTGCTCGGCCCCGAGCTGCGCGCGCTCGCCGAGCGGCACCCGAGCGTCGGCGAGGTCCGCGGACTCGGCGCCTTCTGGGCGCTCGAGCTCGTCCGCGACCGCGCCACGCGCGAGCCGCTCGTGCCGTTCAACGCCGCCGGTCCCGCGGCCGCCCCCATGGGCGAGCTCGCCGCGGCCTGCAAGGCCGAGGGCCTGTGGCCGTTCGTCCACTTCAACCGCACGCACGTCGTACCGCCCTGCACGATCAGCGACGACGAGGCGCGGGCCGGGATCGCCATCCTCGACCGGGCGCTCGACATCGCCGACCGCTACTACACGGGGGCCTGAGCCTCTCTAGGCTCAGCGCCGTGGACCACGACGCCTACACCCGCGCCCTGCGCCGGATCCTCGACACCCGCACCGCCGACGTCGCCACCCGACTGCGCCGGATCGCGGAGGTCGCCACCGGACCGGAGGGGGCGCGGGTGCAGGCCGTCGTGGTCGACGTGTTCCCCGACCAGGACGGCGAGGGCACCTTCGAGGTCTGGGCGCGCTTCGACGGCGCCGACTTCTTCGCCTTGAACAAGCCGATCGACGACGTGCGCCACCTCTTCGGCGTCGTGCACACCGAGACCGGCCTCGACCCCGAGGTGCCCGCGCCCCCTGCGGGCACGACGCCGTACGACCTCGCCGACGCGATCGCGGCGGTGGTCACCGCGTGGGTCGAGGAGATCTGGGCGGAGGCCGGAGCGGTAGCGTCGGCGGTTCCGTTCGAGGTCGTGCTGAGCGGCGACTAGGACGCTTCCTGCTCCCGCTGCCCCCACGGCGAGCCGTAGGCGCTGAGCAGGTCGAGGAACGGCACCGCGTCGAACGCCTCCGGCCCGAGCACGCCGGCCCCCTTCCAGGCGCCGGTCGCGAGCAGCTCGAGCGCGATGACCGGGTTGACCGCGGTCTGCCACACGACGCACTGGTGGCCGTACTCCGCCATCGACCACGCGTTGTCGACCACGTGGTAGAGGTACGTCGAGCGCGGCGCGCCGTCCTTGCCGGTGCCGGTGACCCACAGCCCCGCGCACGTCTTGCCGGTCATCCGCGGCCCGACCGTCGCCGGGTCGGGCAGCACGGCGGCGACGACGTCACGGGGGGAGACCTCGACACCCTTGACGCGCACCTTGTCGGTGCGGTCGAGGCCGAGGGTGTGGAGCACCTTCAGGATGGTGATGAACTCCTCGCCCAGCCCGTACTTGAAGGTCGCCCGCCGGCAGTCGACCCAGCGCGGCATGAGGAGCACCTCCTCGTGCTCGACGTTGACGCACTCGACCGGCCCGATCCCCTCGGGGAAGTCGAAGACCTCCGGCTCGCTGAACGGGGGAGTGGTGAACCAGCCACGGTCCTTCTCCCAGATCACCGGCGGGTTGAGGCACTCCTCGATCGTGGTCCACATCGAGAACGACGGCGCGAAGATCTCGTTGCCGTCGTCGTCGGTGACCACGAGGTTGGCGCCGTCGCGGGTGCCGAGCTCGTCGATCTCGGAGAACAGGTGGTCGGCGGCGTAGCGCGCGAAGACGTCGGACAGGCCGGGTTCGACGCCCATCCCGACGAGCGCGAGCCGGCCCGCTGCCTCCCACTCGGCGGCGACGGCGAACTGCTCGTCGCCGAGCTTGACCCCCGTCGTCTCGTACGGCGTCTCGGGGTGAGGCTGCGAGAGCGACATCGCCATGTCGAGGTAGTCGGCGCCCGCGGCGAACGCGCCCTCGAAGACGGGCATGTCGAAGACCGGGTCGACGGCGTTCATCACGTGCGTGATCCGGTGCGCGCGGCACAGCGCGCTCACCGACTCGGCGGACGACGCGTCGATCTGCGCGGCCGTGAACCGGGCGTCCACGGAAGCGGCCCTCTCGGCGCGCGCGAGGTCGTAGTCGGCGACCACGATCGCCTCGAAGAAGTCGCGGCGCGCGGCGATCGCGGCGAAGGCGCCGCCGACGCCGCCCGCGCCGACCAACAGGATCCTCATCTGCTCACTCCCCGGAGTAGGACATGACGTGCTTGATGCGGGTGTAGTCCTCCAGGCCGTACATCGACAGGTCCTTGCCGTAGCCGGAGTGCTTGAAGCCGCCGTGCGGCATCTCGGAGACGAACGGGATGTGGGTGTTGATCCACACCACGCCGAAGTCGAGACGCTTGGACATCCGCAGCGCGCGGCCGTGGTCCTTGGTCCACACGCTGGAGGACAAGCCGTAGCGGACGTCGTTGGCGTTGCGGAGCGCCTCGGCCTCGTCGGCGAAGCGCTGCACGGTGATGACCGGGCCGAAGATCTCGTCCTGGACCACCTCGTCGGTCTGCCGCAGCCCGGACACGACGGTCGCGTCGTAGAAGTAGCCGCCCTCACCCCCTTGGACGACGGGCCGCGAGCCGCCCGCCTCGATGGTGGCGTGGTCGGGGAGCCGGTCGACCATGCCCGCCACCCGGGCCAGCTGGTCGGGGTTGTTGAGCGCCCCGAAGGCGACGCCGGGGTCGCTCGGCAGCCCGGTCCGGGTCGCGCGCGCCTGCTCGGCGAGCGCCGCCACGAAGTCGTCGTGGACCGCGTCCGCGACGAGGACCCGGGTGGCGGCGGTGCAGTCCTGGCCGGCGTTGAAGTAGCCGGCGCCGGCGATCGCCTCGGCGGCCGCGGCGAGGTCGGCGTCCTCGAAGACCACGACCGGCGCCTTGCCGCCGAGCTCGAGGTGAACGCGCTTGAGGCCGGGGGCCGCGGACGCGGCGACCTCGCTGCCCGCCCGGACCGAGCCGGTGATCGCGACCAGCTGCGGCGTGGGGTGCTCGACGAGAGCGCGCCCGGTGTCGCGGTCGCCGCACACGACGTTGAGGACGCCGGGCGGCAGGTGCTCCGCGGCGAGCTCGGCGAGCAGCACGGTGCTCGCGGGCGTGGTGTCGCTCGGCTTGAGGACGATGGTGTTGCCGGCCGCGAGCGCGGGGGCGATCTTCCAGATCGCCATCATCAGGGGGTAGTTCCAGGGCGTCACCTGGCCCACGACGCCGATCGGCTCGCGCCGGACCCACGACGTGTGGTCCTTGAGGTACTCCCCGGCGCTGCGGCCCTCCAGCACCCGCGCGGCACCCGCGAAGAAGCGCAGCTCGTCGACGCTGGGCGGCAGCTCCTCGTCGCGGGTCAGCCCGACCGGCTTGCCGGTGTTGCGGCACTCCGCCTCGACGAACTCCTCGCTGCGGTCCTCGAGCCCCTGGGCGATGCGCAGCAGGGCCTCCTGGCGCTCCTTGGGCGTGGTCTCGCCCCAGGTCTCGAAGGCGGTGGCGGCGGCGCGCATGGCGCGGTCGACGTCCTCGGGCCCGCTCGCCGGGGCGGTGGCGTACGCCTGCCCGGTCGCGGGGTCGACGACGTCGTACGTGGCGCCGGAGGCGGCGTCGACGGAGCCGCCGTCGATCAGGTTGCGCAGCGTGGTCATGCGGTGAGAGTAGTCACCAAGCCCGTTGTGCGAAAGGCTCGGAGCAACGAAATCCGTTGCCGAATTCGCGAAGCGCCACTGATTCACTTGCTGTTTCGGCGTCCGGCCGTCAAGATGGTGGGGTGTCAGCCGAATCCGCGCACAGCGCCCTCCAGCAGTCCGCCCGGGACCACCTGTGGATGCACTTCACCCGCATGTCGTCGTACGACACGGCGGACGTGCCGATCATCGTCCGCGGTGACGGCCCCTACGTCTGGGACGCCCAGGGCCGCAAGTACCTCGACGCGCTCGGCGGGCTCTTCGTCAGCCAGCTGGGCCACGGCCGCACCGAGCTCGCCGAGGCGGCCGCGAAGCAGGCCTCCGAGCTGGCGTTCTTCCCGCTCTGGTCCTACGCCCACCCGAGCGCCATCGAGCTCGCCGCGAAGATCGCGGACTACGCCCCCGGTGACCTCAACCGGGTCTTCTTCACCACCGGCGGCGGCGAGGCCGTCGAGTCGGCCTGGAAGCTGGCCAAGAACTACTTCAAGCTCGTCGGCAAGCCCGGCAAGCACAAGGTGATCAGCCGTGCCATCGCCTACCACGGCACCACCCAGGGCGCGCTGTCCATCACCGGCCTGCCCGGCCTCAAGGCGCCCTTCGAGCCCCTCGTGCCCTCGACCTTCCGGGTACCGAACACCAACGCCTACCGGGCCTCCGAGATCACCGGCGGCTTCCTCGACGGCTCCGACCCCGAGGCCTTCGGCCGCTGGGCCGCCGACCAGATCGCGGTCGCCATCGAGAACGAGGGCGCCGACACCGTCGCCGCGGTCTTCCTCGAGCCGGTGCAGAACGCCGGCGGCTGCTTCCCGCCGCCCCCGGGCTACTTCGAGCGGGTGCGCGAGATCTGCGACCGGTACGACGTCCTGCTGGTCTCCGACGAGGTCATCTGCGCCTACGGCCGGCTCGGCCACATGTTCGGCGCCACGCGCTACGGCTACCAGCCCGACATCATCACCTCCGCCAAGGGCATCACGTCCGGCTACTCGCCGCTGGGCGCGATGATCGTGAGCGACCGGCTGTACGAGCCGTTCGCCCACGGCACCGAGACCTTCCTGCACGGCTACACCTTCGGCGGTCACCCGGTCTCGACCGCGGTGGCGCTCAAGAACTTCGAGATCTTCGAGAACGAGAAGATCAACGAGGGCGTGCGCGAGCGTGAGGGTGCCTTCCGCGGCACCCTCGAGAAGCTGCTCGACCTGCCCATCGTCGGCGACGTGCGCGGCGACGGCTTCTTCTACGGCATCGAGCTGGTCAAGGACAAGGCGACCAAGGAGACCTTCGACGAGGACGAGTCCGAGCGGCTGCTGCGCGGGTTCCTGTCCAAGGCGCTCTACGACGCCGGCCTCTACTGCCGCGCCGACGACCGCGGCGACCCGGTCATCCAGCTCTCCCCGCCGCTGATCTGCGGCCAGGAGCACTTCGACGAGATCGAGCAGAAGCTGCGCGCGGTCCTCACCGAGGCGGCCGGGCTGCTCTAGCCACGGGGACGCAGAGCAACCCGCCCGCCACGACGCGGCGGTCCGGAGCCGGAGACGGCACCGGGCCGCCGCGTCGGCATTCCCGGCGCGCCGTTCTCTCGCGGCGCGGCCACCTGGGTGTGGTGACGCCCGCCCGGGAGTGAGGCGCCGGACACGGCAATCGACGATATGCGAACGGGGTGCCCGTCGAGCGTGCGAGAGCCCTCGCTTCGCACCTAGTTTCCCTCTGGGCCACCAGGCCCACGGCGCGACCTGCCCGTCTCGGGCGGACAGGTCGCGGGCGACCCGGCCGGGTCGCGCGCTTGCTGCTCCGAAGGGGAACACTGATGTCTCGTCCGTCCTGGCGACGCCTACCGGCACTGCTCGCCGCCGCCCTCCTGGCGATCTCGGGGGTCGCCCTCGTCGCGGAGGCGCCGATCGCGTCCGCCGCGGCGCAGAACGGCTACGTCTTCAACGACGCCTGGCAGCTGCAGAACCCCGGTTCCACCCGCACCAACGACTCGGCCGAGTCCGACGCGACCAACAGCGCGACCTCGTCGCTGCCGACGTCGACCGGCGCCATCGGGATCACCGCGCGGTTCGCCCCCGGCGGCGACCAGCGGGCCGGAACCAACTACCTCACCAACGGCACCAACCAGTCCGGCTACGGCGGGAGTGCGGGGATGTTCGCCGGTGCTCCGACGCCGGGCAACCTGCCGGCGCTCGGCGTCCTGACCGGAGCCTCGACGTGCGGCGGCGCGCAGGGCACCGCGGCCCACCAGAACTTCGCAGGCTCCTGCGAGGTCGGCACGCTGACCCTGGAGTTCTCCAAGCCGGTCACCGACCCGGTCCTCGACATCTCGGGTCTCGGCGGCTTCGTCCAGCGCAACAGCAACGGCCGCGCCCGTGGTTCGTTCAACGCCACCATCTGGGAGATCGAGACGCCGGGCGTCTCCTTCGCCGCGCCGTCCGCCGGTCGCACCAACCTCGCCGTCGGCAGCACGACGCTGGGGCCCGGTGTCTACAACACCTTCACCCGCTGCGACCAGGACGGGCACCAGGAGCAGTCGGGCAACATCGCCAGCCCGCGGATGACGACCGCCGGCTGCGGCTCGGTCGTCCTGCAGGGAACGTTCACCTCGGTCACCTTCCGGCTCGACTCCCACGTCACGCCGTACTCCACCTTCCCGGCGAGCACGCACGGGACCGGCTCGCTCTACTCCCAGAACATCAACGGCGACCAGTACGCCGACGGCGTCAACGGCTACAACGTCAACCTGACCGAGCAGGCCGTGCTCCCGGGCCGCGCCACCGGCAGCCGTAACTCCGACATGCAGCGGGTCTCGCTCCGCCTGCCCACCCCCGGCGTGATCGGCGACCGGGTCTGGTCCGACACCAACGGCGACGGCATCCAGGACGAGGGCGAGCCGGGTCTCGCCGGCGCGACCGTCGAGCTGCTCGACGGCGACGGCAACCCGGTGACCGACGCCAACGGCAACCCGATCACCGCGACCACCGGCGCCGACGGCGCCTACCGCTTCACCGACCTGCCGCTCGGCGACTACCGGGTGCGGTTCACTGCGCCCGACGGCCGGGAGTTCTCGCCGACCGGTGCCGGCGACCCGGCCTCCGACTCCGACGCGGGCGAGGGCGGTCTGAGCGGCGTCATCACGCTGACCTCCGAGCAGCCCGAGGACCTCACCGTCGACGCGGGCGTGGTCCCGCCCCGGCCCACGGCCAGCCCCGACACCTCGTCGGGTCCGCAGGGCGCCCGGCAGACGGTCGACCCGCTCGTCAACGACGACGGCGACGGCCAGGGCTCCACCCTCGATCCCTCCACGCTGACCCTGCTCGACGCTGCCGGTGAGCCGGCCGACGCGGTCACCGTCTACGACGCCGAGGGCAACGAGATCGGCACCTACACGATCGACCGCTCCGACCCCGACCGGCCGCTGATCGCCTTCCAGCCCGTCCCGACGTTCACCGGCGAGGCCCCGCCGGTCGACTACCGGATCGCCGACAGCAACGGCCGTACCGCCGAATCGACGTACACCCCGACGGTGACGCCGGTGACCCCGACGGCGCAGCCCGACGAGACCTCCGGTCCGCAGGGTCAGGCCCAGTCGGTCGACCCGTTCGTCAACGACGCGCCCGGCGACGACAGCGCTCCTCTGGTCCGGTCGTCGCTGACCCTGCTCGACGGTCCCGACGGCGACCCGGTCGATGCGGTCACCGTCCGCGACGACGAGGGCAACGAGATCGGTACCTACACGATCGACCGCTCCGACCCCGACAACCCGCGGATCGTGTTCCAGCCGGTGCCGAGCTTCACCGGCACCGCGCCGGCGGTCGACTACCGGATCGAGGACGCGAACGGCACGCCGGCGACCTCGACGTACACCCCGACCATCGAGCCGGTGACGCCCCAGGCCAACCCCGACGAGACGTCGGGTCCGCAGGGTGCCGAGCAGTCGGTCGACCCGTTCACCAACGACGAGGCCGGCGACGACGCCGTCCCGCTCGACCGCGACTCGCTCACGCTGCTCGACGACGCCGGCAACCCGGTCGACTCGGTCACCGTCCCCGGTGAGGGCACCTACACGGTGCGCGACGGCAAGCTGGTGTTCCAGCCCGAGCCGGGCTTCACCGGTGAGGCGACCCCGGTGCGCTACCAGGTCGCGGACGTCAACGGGACCACGGCGGACTCGACCTACACCCCGACCGTGACGCCGGTCGCGGAGCCCGACACCACGTCCGGCCCGCAGGGTGTGCCGCAGCGGGTCGACCCGCTCGCCAACGACGGCACCGACGAGGTGACTCTCGACCCGGACACGTTGACCCTGGTCGACGCGGACGGCAACCCGGTCGACTCGGTGACCGTCGAGGGGGAGGGGACCTACACGATCGAGGACGGCCAGATCGTCTTCACCCCCGAGCCCGACTTCACCGGTGAGGCCACCCCGGTCCGCTACCAGGTCAAGGACACCGAGGGGAACACGGTCGAGTCGACCTACACCCCCACCCTCGATCCGGTGACCCCGGTGGCGAACCCCGACAGCACGTCGGGTCCGCAGGGTGTCCCGCAGTCGATCGACCCGTTCGCCAACGACGAGCCCGGCGACCCCGCGGTCCCGCTGGACCGTGACTCGCTCACGCTGCTGGACGGCGCCGGCAACCCGGTCTCGACGGTCTCGGTGCCGGGGGAGGGTGTCTACACGGTCGAGGACGGCAAGATCGTCTTCACCCCCGAGCCGGACTTCACCGGGACCGCGACGCCGGTCGACTACCGGATCGCCGACGTCAACGGCACGACCGCCGACTCGACGTACACCCCGACGCTCAACCCGGTGAGCCCGACCGCCAACCCGGACGTCTCCTCGGGGCCGCAGGGTGCCGAGCAGTCGGTCGACCCGTTCGCCAACGACGAGCCGGGTGACGAGGACGTGCCGCTCGATCCCGAGTCGCTGACGTTGCTGGATGCTGACGGCAACCCGGTCGACGAGGTGGTGGTGCCCGGTGAGGGCACCTACACAGTGCGCGACGGCAAGCTGGTGTTCCAGCCCGAGCCCGGCTTCTCGGGCGAGGCGACCCCGGTGCGCTACCAGGTCGCGGACGTCAACGGGACCACGGCGGACTCGACGTACACCCCGACGGTGGGTGCGGTCGCCAACCCGGATGTCACCTCGGGGCCGCAGGGCGTCCCGCAGCGGGTCGACCCGCTCGCGAACGACGGCACCGACGAGGTGAGCCTGGACCCGGACACGTTGACCCTGGTCGATGCCGACGGCAACCCGGTCGACTCGGTGACCGTCGAGGGGCAGGGTGTCTACACGATCGAGGACGGCCAGATCGTCTTCACCCCCGAGCCCGACTTCGTCGGTGAGGCCACGCCGGTGCGCTACCAGGTCAAGGACACCGAGGGGAACACGGTCGAGTCGACCTACACGCCGACCCTCAACCCGGTGACCCCGGTCGCGAACCCGGACACCACGTCGGGTCCGCAGGGTGTGCCGCAGTCGATCGACCCGTTCGCCAACGACGAGCCGGGCGACGACGCCGTGCCGCTGGACCCCGAGTCGCTCACACTGCTGGACGCCGAGGGCAACCCGACCGATCGCGTCGAGGTGCCGGGCGAGGGCGTCTACACGGTCGAGGACGGCAAGATCGTCTTCACCCCCGAGCCGGACTTCACCGGCACCGCGACGCCGGTCGACTACCGGATCGCCGACGTCAACGGCACGACCGCCGACTCGACGTACACCCCGACGCTCAACCCGGTCACTCCGGTCGCGAACCCGGACACCACCTCCGGTCCGCAGGGTGTGCCGCAGTCGACGGACCCCTTCGCCAACGACGAGCCGGGCGACGACGCCGTGCCGCTGGACCCCGAGTCGCTGACGCTGCTCGATGCCGAGGGCAACCCGGTCGACTCGGTGACGATCGACGGTGAGGGCGTCTACACGGTCGAGGGCGGCAAGATCGTGTTCACGCCGGAGCCGCAGTTCACCGGCACCGCGACGCCGGTCGACTACCGGATCGCCGATGTCAACGGCACGACCGCCGACTCGACGTACACGCCCACGATCGACCCTGTCGCCCCCGTCGCGAACCCGGACACCACCTCCGGCCCGCAGGGTGCGAAGCAGACGGTCGACCCGTTCGCCAACGACGAGCCCGGTGACGACAACGTCCCGCTCGACCGCGACTCGCTCACGCTGCTCGACGCCGAGGGCAACCCGGTCGACTCGGTGACGATCCCCGGCGAGGGCACCTACACGGTCGAGGGCGACAAGATCGTCTTCACGCCGGAGCCGCAGTTCACCGGTGAGGCCACGCCGGTCGACTACCGGATCGCGGACGTCAACGGCACGACCGCCGACTCGACGTACACCCCGACCGTGACACCGGTGGCCCAGCCCGACACGACGTCCGGGCCGCAGGGTGTGCCGCAGTCGGTCGACCCGCTCGCCAACGACAGCGCCGAGGGTGTCGAGCTGGACCCCGACACGCTGACCCTGGTCGACGCGGACGGCAACCCGGTCGACGAGCTGGTGGTGCCGGGCGAGGGCAGCTACACGATCGAGGACGGCAAGATCGTCTTCACGCCCGAGCCGCAGTTCACCGGTGAAGGAACGCCGGTGCGCTACCAGGTCAAGGACTCCGAGGGGAACACCGTCGAGTCGACGTACACGCCGACGGTGACGCCCGTGACGCCGACGGCGAACCCGGACACCACGTCCGGTCCGCAGGGTGTGCCGCAGTCGACGGACCCGTTCGCCAACGACGAGGCGGGCGACCCGGCGGTGCCGCTCGACCCCGATTCACTGACGTTGCTGGATGCCGAGGGCAACCCGGTCGAGTCGGTGACGATCCCCGGTGAGGGCACCTACACGGTCGCGGACGGCAGGATCGTGTTCACGCCGGAGCCGCAGTTCACCGGCACCGCGACGCCGGTCGACTACCGGATCGCGGACGTCAACGGCACGACGGCCGAGTCGACGTACACGCCCACGATCGACCCGGTCACCCCGGTCGCGAACCCGGACAAGACGTCGGGTCCGCAGGGTGTCCCGCAGTCGATCGACCCGCTGGCCAACGACGAGGCCGGCGACCCGGCGGTCCCGCTCGACCCCGATTCGCTCACGCTGCTCGATGCCGAGGGCAACCCGGCCGACTCGGTCACCGTTCCCGGTGAGGGCACCTACACGATCGAGGACGGCAAGATCGTGTTCACCCCCGAGCCGCAGTTCACCGGCACCGCGACGCCGGTCGACTACCGGATCGCCGACGTCAACGGGACCACCGCGCGGTCGACGTACACGCCCACGATCGATCCGGTCACGCCCACCGCCAGCCCGGACAAGACGTCCGGCCCGAAGGGCAAGCCGCAGTCGATCGACCCGCTCGCCAACGACAAGGCCGGCGACCCCGCCGTCCCGCTCGACCCGAGCTCGCTCACGCTGCTCGACAAGGACGGCAACCCGGTCGACACCGTGACCGTTCCCGGCGAGGGCGTCTACACGATCGAGGACGGCAAGATCGTCTTCACCCCCGAGCCGGACTTCACCGGCACCGCGACGCCGGTCCGCTACCGGGTCGCGGACGTGAACGGGACGACCACCGAGTCGACGTACACGCCGACGGTGCTGCCGGACGCCCCCGTGCCCGGCGAGCCGGGGCCGGGCGAGCCCAGCAAGCCCGGGAAGCCCGGGAAGTCGGCCAAGCCCGGCACGCCGGGGACGCCGGGGACGACGGCCAAGAACGGCGACTTGCCCGCCACCGGCTCCGAGGTCTCGCCCGCCCTGCTCGGGCTCGGCGTGGCGGCCCTGGTCGGCGGCCTCCTCTTCACCTGGGTCGGGCGCCGCAGGAACCGCGCATGACGCCGGCGCGTTCGGTCGCGCTGCTCCTGGCCGCGCTGCTGGGGATCGCCGGGGTGGCCACGGCCCCGGCGGCCCCGGCGGCCCCGGCGGCCCCGGTCACGCGGGTCGCCGCCGACGAGGGCGGCGTGACCGTCCGGACCACCGAGGAGTCGGTCGAGGTCGGCACCCGCCCCGTCTTCGAGGTGACCTCCGCGGAGCCCGGCCCGGGCCGGTTCCGGATCGCGGTGCTGAGCACGTTCGGCAAGGGCAAGGGCCTCCCCAAGGACAAGCGCGAGTGGCAGACCCGCGTCGCGTACGACGGCGAGCCGCTCCGCGTGGACGGCCCCTACCTGCGCGTGGGGAGCTACCGGGTCAAGGTGTGGTTCGTCCCCACGGGCACCGAGAACACCGACAGCAGCGACGGCAGCGACAGCAGCGACGGTGCCGAGACGCCGGAGCCGCAGGCCACCACCACCTTCAGCGTCCACACGGTCGACGCGAGCACGTCCAGCGACGACGAGGCCTCGGCAGCGTCAGCAGACGACAACGACTCCACCGACGGTTCCGCTCTCCGGTGGGTCCTGCTGACCATGGCCGCGGCGGTCCTGGCCGGCGCCGTACTCGTGGCCTACCGCCTGCTCGGACGCAAGCCCGGCCGACGCCGCATCGACGACGCGCCCGGCCCCGCGAGCGCCCCGACCACCGAGCACCCCGAGCCGCCCGAGCACCCCGAGCCACTCGAGCGCCCGGGCAACTAGGCCGCGGCCGGCTTCCGCCGCGTCGCCAGCATGTTCCCCACCACGATCAGCAGCGAGATCAGGAACATGATCGTGCCGATCACGTTGACCTGCATCGGTACGCCGCGCTGCGCGACGCCCCACACGAACATCGGGAAGGTGACGGTCTGGCCCGCGTTGAGGTTGGTGATGATGAAGTCGTCGAACGACAGGGAGAAGCTGAGCAGCGCGGCCGCCGCGATGCCGGGCAGGACCAGGGGGAAGGTGACCTTCCAGAAGGTCACCGCCTCGGAGGCGTAGAGGTCCATCGCCGCCTGCTCGAGGTTGCGGTCGAGCCCGGCCAGCCGGGCCTTGACGGTCACCACCACGAACGACAGGCAGAACATCACGTGGGCGATGAAGATCGTGACCAGGCCGAGCCGACCGCTGTTGCCGGTCGCGACGAACAGGGCGAGCAGTGAGGAGCCCATCACGATCTCGGGCGAGGCCATCGGCAGGAAGATGAGGGTGTTCATCGCCGAGCGGCCGACGAACGAGTGCCGCACGAGCGCGAATGCCGCGAGCGTGCCGAGGATCGTGGCTGCGATCGTCGCGGCCAGGCCGATGCCGACGCTGCGTGCGACCGCCTCGCACATGCCGTTGGGGCCGCAGACGTTGGTCCAGTTGTCGAGCGTGAACCCGCGGAAGGCGTAGATGTTGCGCGACCGGCTGTTGTCGTTGAAGCTCATCAGCATCACGACCGCGATCGGCGTGAACATGTAGGCGACGACGAGCAGGCCGCCGAAGAGGACGAGGTGGTCGCCGATCCACCGTCCGAGACGCTGGACTCCGTTCACAGCAGCTCCTCCGTTCCGGCTCTGCGGATGTAGACCAGGACCGCCGCCACGATGATCACCATCAGCGTGACCGACAGAGCACCGGCCGCGGCGAAGTCGCCGGTGTCGGTGTAGAGGTCCTGGATGACGTTGCCGACCATGCGCTGGTTGGGGCTGCCCAGGAGCTGGGCGTTGATGTAGTCACCGGCCGCGGGGATGAAGGTGAGCAGCGTGCCGGCCACGACGCCGGGCATCGACAGCGGCAGGGTCACCTTGAGGAATCCGCGCAGGGGCGAGGCGTACAGGTCGCCGGCCGCCTCGACCAGCCGGCCGTCGATCTTCTCGAGGCTGGCGTAGAGCGGCAGCACCATGAAGGGCAGGAAGTTGTAGACCAGGCCGGCGATCACCGCCACCGGCGTCGCGAGCAAGCGGCCGTCCTCGCCGAGGATGTGGACGAACCGCAGGGTGTCGACGATGAACCCGTCGTCGGCGAGGATCAGCTTCCACGACAGGGTGCGGACCAGGAAGCTGGTGAAGAACGGCGCGATCACCAGCACCAGCATGAGGTTGCGCCACTTGCCGGCCTTGAACGCGATCGCGTAGGCCAGCACGTAGCCCAGCACCAGGCAGATCGCGGTGGCGAGACCGGCGTACCAGAGCGAGCGCCACAGCTCGGGGCCCGAGTCGCGGATCGCGTCGGCGAAGTTCGCGAAGCGGTAGCTCACGTGGTAGCCGGTCAGGACCGAGCCCTCAGGGTCGTAGAGGCTGTTGGCGAGCAGCGAGTAGAACGGGATGGCGAAGAAGAGGCCGAGCCACAGCGCCGCCGGCAGGATCAGCCAGTAGCCGGTGAGCTTGCGGCCGGTCATCAGGCCTCCTCCACGGCGCCTGCGTTGACGTCCTGGGTGGCCGGGAGCAGGAAGGCGAACTCGGGTCGCCACGAGACGTCGACCTTGGTGCCGTGCGCCAGGACGGCGCGGCGTCCGGTGTTCTGCTCGAAGGCCATCAGCTCCTGGCCCCACGGCATCCGCACGAGGTACTGGGTGCTGACGCCCACGAAGCTCACGTCGGTGATGACGCCACCGGTCATGTGGTTGCCGGGGGCGTCGATCGGCTCGCCCTCGGGAGCGAGGAGCACCTTCTCAGGGCGGATGCCCACCCAGCCGCTGCCCTCGCGGGTGTGCGCCCGGTCGGCCGGGATCGAGACCTGGGTGCCGTGCATGTCGACGCGGACGACGTCGCTGTCGGCGCCAGCGACGGTGCCGGGCATGAGGTTGGTCTGGCCGAGGAAGTTGGCGACGAAGGTGGTGCGCGGGTTCTCGTAGAGCTCGGCGGGCGAACCCATCTGCTCGATCACGCCGCCGTTCATCACCGCGATCGTGTCGGCCATGGTCATCGCCTCCTCCTGGTCGTGCGTGACGTGCACGAAGGTGAGGCCGACCTCGGTCTGGATCCGCTTGAGCTCGATCTGCATGCCGCGGCGCAGCTTGAGGTCGAGGGCACCGAGCGGCTCGTCGAGCAGCAGCACCTCGGGCCGGTTGATGAGCGCCCGGGCGAGCGCGACCCGCTGCTGCTGGCCGCCCGACATCTGCGTCGGCTTCTTGCGGGCCTGGGCCTCCAGCTCGACCAGCGCCAGCATCTCCTGCACCTGGCGATCGACATCCTTGACCCCGCGGCGGCGCAGCCCGAAGGCGACGTTGTCGTGGATGTTGAGATGGGGGAAGAGCGCGTAGTTCTGGAACACCGTGTTGACCGGACGCCGGTAGGGCTTCTGGTAGGTGATCTCGTCCTGCCCGAGGTGGATCGTCCCTGACGTCGGGGTGTCGAGGCCGGCGACCATGCGCAGCGTCGTCGTCTTGCCGCAGCCCGACGGGCCGAGCAGCGCGAAGAAGGTGCCGGCCGGGACCTCGAGGTCGAGCGAGCGGACCGCGGTGAAGGTCGCGAACTCCTTGGTGAGCGCGGTGAGCCGGAGGCTCCGCGCGCTGCCGGACGTGCTCTCAGCCGCCAATGACATCGGCGAAATCTCCTTCGTAGGCGCGGATCTGGAACTCCTCGAGGGCCATGAACGCGTGGGTGGTGGCCAGCGACTCCTCGGTCGGGAAGATCAGGGGGTTGTCGACCAGGCTCGGGTCGACCTTCTCCATCGCCTGCTGGGCGCCCTTGACCGGGCAGATGTACCAGACGAAGGACGCGAGCTTCGCCGCGATCTCCGGCTCGTAGTAGAAGTTGATCCACTCCTCGGCGTTGCCCTGGTGGGTCGCCAGGTTGGGGATCAGCATGTTGTCGGCCCAGATCATCTGGCCCTCCTCCGGCGCCACGAAGACGAGGTCCTCGTTCTCGGCGGCGGCGACGTCGCCCGACCAGGCCTCGCAGGCGAGGATGTTGCCCGCGGAGAGGTCCTGGATGTACTCGTTCCCGGTGAACGCGCGGATCTGGCCGTCACGACGTACCTTGCGCAGCCGGTCGATCGCGTTGTCCCACTCGCTGTCGGTGAACTTCGCCGGGTCGGCGCCCTCGGCGAGCAGCAGCAACCCCATCGTGTCGCGCATCTCGGTGAGCAGCGAGATCCGGCCCTTGAGGTCGGAGCGGGTCAGGAGCTCGTCGAAGGAGCGGACCTCCTTGACCTTGGCCTTGTTGTAGGCGATGCCGGTCAGGCCGCTCTGCCAGGGCGCGGAGTAGGAGCGGTCCTCGTCCCAGCCGACGTGCGCGAGCGAGTCGATCAGGTTGGCGTGCAGGTTGGGGACCTTGTCCTTGTCGAGCGGCTGGATCCAGCCCACCTGGATCATCCGGGCCGCCATCCAGTCGGTGAGCATGAACATGTCGCGCTGGGACGACGTGCACGAGCCGAGCTGGTTGACCACCTTGGCGAAGAACTCCAGGTTGTCGTTGACGTCGGCGGTGTAGTCGACCTTGATGCCGGTCCGCTTCTGGAACATCGTCAGCGTGGACGGACTGCCGTCCTCGTCCTCGTCCATGTAGCCCGGCCAGTTCGACACCACCAGGCGCTTCTCGGACGCCGAGAGGTCGCCCGTTCGGCACTTCGCGGGATCCTGCTTGCGATCCGGTGTGCCGAACAGGGGAAGCACCCCCAGGCTCGCGGCCCCGAGCGCCAGCCCGGCCCCGCCCCGCAGCGCGGTCCTCCGGCTCAATCGACCAGTCAACGAATCGCCACCTCCCCGTCGCTCCGAACCCCCCGGAGCCGACGTCGCATCGTGACATGACTCAGATCACATGACAAGGGATTCCGAAGGGATTCAACGTGATTGCAACGGAATCCGTACTTTCGTGTTGCAAAGGGGTGCCCGGTGCTGTGAGGATCGGCGGGTGAACAAGCCGCGATCCACTCCGCTCGACGACGTCTCCAAGGCGATCATCGCCGAGCTGCAGGAGGACGGGCGCCGCTCCTACGCGGCCATCGGCAAGGCCGTCGGCCTCTCCGAGGCGGCCGTGCGCCAGCGCGTGCAGCGCCTGGTCGACAGCGGGGTCATGCAGGTCGTCGCGGTCACCGACCCCACCGAGATCGGCTTCGCGCGCCAGGCGATGATCGGCATCCGCGCGACCGGCGAGCTCGAGCCCATCGCCGATGCGCTCGCGGAGGTCAAGGAGGTCGACTACGTCGTCATCACGGCGGGCTCGTTCGACCTGCTCGCCGAGGTGGTGTGCGAGAGCGACGAGCACCTGCTCGAGATCATCTCGCGCCGGATCCGCACCATCCCGGGCGTGATGACGACCGAGGCGCTCGTCTACCTGAAGCTGCGCAAGCAGACGTACTCGTGGGGCGTGCGCTGAGCCGCTAGGCCGGCCAGCCCCGCAAGGTCGCATCGAGCGCATCCAGGACGGCGACCCAGCTCTCGTCGCTCGCCGGCGCGCTGTGCGCGAACGAGCCCGCGAGCTCCAGGCTGGCGAAGCCGTGGACGAGGCTGCCGAGGAGCCGGATCGCGTGCACCTCGTACGACGGCGCGAGGGCGTACCCCCGCAGCACCGACCGGGTGAGGTCGGCGTTGCGGCGCCCGGCGGCGATCACGGGGGAGTCGGGGGAGTCGGGGGAGTCCGGGGTGACCGGCGCGCGGGCCGCCTCGTACCGGCCGGGGTGGGCGTGGGCGTAGGTGCGGTAGGTGTCGGCGAAGGCGTGCAGGGCGTCGCGGCCCGAGCGGCCGGCGAGGGCGGCTGCGGCGCGGTCGGCGAGCTCGTCGAGGGCGAGCCGGGTGAGGTCGGTGCGCAGGGCGTCGAGGCCGGCGACGTGGGCGTAGAGGCTGGGTGTCTTGACGCCGAGCTCGCGGGCGAGCGCGGAGAGGGTGAGGGCGTCGTACCCGATCCGGTCGGCGAGGTCGGCCGCGGCGGCGGTGATGCGGTCGGGGGTGAGTCCGGCGCGGGGCACGGCGTCTCCTAAAGATGCTTGGGTTTTGCCTAAAGCATATAGGCAGACGTACCGTCGTGACCATGGACCCCCTGACCGACCGCGAGATCCGGGCCTCCTTCGTGAACTGCTCGAAGGGCGAGGCGTCGCGCCTCCACGTGCCGCGCGACCTGGCCGGGCGGCCGTGGGCCGACCTCGACTACCTGGGCTGGCGCGACCCGCAGTCGCGGACCCGCGGCCACCTCGTCCTGCCGTACGACGGCCGGCTGGTCGGCGCGGTGCTGCGGGCGCCGGAGTCCGGGGTGGGGGCGCGGCGCAGCATGTGCTCGCTGTGCCTGACGGTGCAGTCAGGCGGGGTCGCCCTGTGGGTGGCTCCGCGGGCCGGGAAGGCCGGCAAGCAGGGGCACTCGGTGGGCACCTACGTGTGCGCCAACCTCGCCTGCTCGCTCACCGTGCGCGGCAAGCTGCGCACCGACTCGCCCGGCATGTTCGAGACGCTGACGACCGAGCAGCGGGTGGCCCGGCTCGAGACGAACCTGCGGTCGTTCGTGGCCCGGGTGCTGCGCGACTGAGATCTATTCTTTGCTGGACGCCGCAATCGGCGCGGCCGGCGTGACCCGGACCCCGGTGGCGGCGAACGCGTAGCTCGCCAGCTGCTGCTCGGCCCGCTCGAGCGTGAGCGAGGAGTTGTGCGCGAGCAGGTGCAGGCCGAGCGCGTCCTCGAGCGCGACGAAGTTGCGCGCGATCAGGTCGGCCGGGTCGGTGAGGGTGAAGACGCCGCTGGCCCGGCCCGCCTCGAGGACCGCCGTGTAGAGCGAGACCTCGCGGTCGAAGAGCAACGTCATCAGTGTCGCGTGCATCGGGCTGCGGCTGGCGTTGACCGAGATCTCGTCGAGGACCTGGCTGAGCAGCAGGTCGTCACCGCGCGGAAGCCCTGAGTGCAGGAGGCGAGCGAGCTTCTCGACCGGGGGGAGATCGTCCTCGACGACGCGCTGGCGGGCCCAGTAGTAGCGCTCGGTCGCGGCCTGGTGGGCGGCTTCGACGAGGCTCTCGAGGTCGGGGTAGTAGTAGGCGACGAGGCGCGGGGAGATGCCCGCCTCGTCGGCGATGTTCTTCATGGTGACGCCGCCGAGGCCGTGGGTGGCGATGATCGCCAGCGTCGCCGTGATGAGGTGCTCGCGGCGGGCGGCCTGGTCCTTGCGTCGTGCCATGGCCCCACCGTAGCGGCCGGGACGGAAATCGGCGGGAGCATTGACAGCCTGATGTGATCCGAGCCATATTTGCGCTCAAGCGCAAAGAAAGGATCACTTGTGCGCACACATCAGGACTGGATCGGGCAGGCCGCCGAGGTCTCCTTCCGGACCCGCCCCTTCGTCGGCGGCGCGTTCGTCGACACCGCCGAGGGCAGCTTCGAGAACCGCAACCCCGCCACCGGCGCCCTGCTGGGCGAGGTCGCCGACGCCGGTGCCGCCGGCGTCGAGGCCGCGGTCCGCAGCGCCCGGGCGACCTTCGCCGCCGGCACCTGGAGCCGGGCGGGGGTCGCCTTCCGCCGCGAGCGGATGCTGCGCTTCGCCGACCTGCTCGCCACGCACGCGGCCGAGCTCGCGGTCCTCGACTCGCTCGACATGGGCAAGCGGGTCGTCGACGCGCACGAGCTCGACCTGCCGTTCTCGGTCGACCTCTTCCGCTACTACGCCGAGGCGATCGACAAGATCAACGACGAGGTCGCCCCGACCCCGCCCGGGACGACGGCCCTGATCCGCCGGGTCCCGCTCGGCGTCGTCGGTGCGGTCGTGCCGTGGAACTACCCGGTCGACATGCTCGCCTGGAAGGTCGCGCCCGCGATGGCGGCCGGCAACAGCGTCGTCCTCAAGCCGGCCGAGCAGTCGCCGTCGTCCGCGCTGCGGATCGCGGAGCTCGCCGTCGAGGCCGGCATCCCCGAGGGCGTGCTCAACGTCGTCCCCGGGCTGGGGGAGACCACCGGCCGCGCCCTCGGCCTGCACCCCGACGTCGACGTCCTGGCGTTCACGGGCTCGACCGAGGTGGGCGCCTACTTCCTCCAGTACGCCGGGCAGTCCAACCTCAAGCAGGTCTGGCTCGAGTGCGGCGGCAAGAGCCCCCACGTCGTCTTCGCCGATGCGGAGGACCTCGCCGCCACCGCCAAGGCCACCGCCTTCGGGATCTGGTTCAACCAGGGTGCCGTGTGCTCGGCGCACTCGCGGGTCCTGGTCCAGCGCGAGGTGCACGAGGAGTTCGTCGCGCTCGTGGCCGCCGAGGCGGCGTCGTACGCGCCCGGCGACCCGCTCGACCCGGCGTCCGGCATGGGGGCGGTGGTCTCGCCCGAGCAGACCGACCGGATCATGCAGTACGTCGACGGGGCCAAGGCCTCCGGTGCCCGCCTGGTCACCGGTGGCGAGCGGATCGCCCGCGACGGCAGCGACTGCTTCGTGCAGCCGACCGTGTTCGACGGCGTCGCCCCGACCGACGCCCTCGCCCGTGAGGAGGTGTTCGGACCGGTGCTGGCGATCACGCCCTTCGGCACCGAGGACGAGGCCGTCGCGCTGGCCAACGACACCGCCTACGGTCTCGCCGCCTCGGTCGCCACCGGAAGCCTCAGCCGGGCGCACCGGCTGGCCGAAAGGATCCACGCGGGCACCGTCACCATCAACGGTGTCGACGCCTTCAGCGCCTGGACGCCGTTCGGCGGGTTCAAGGGATCGGGCTTCGGTCGCGACCTCTCGCTCCACGCCCTCGACAAGTACGTCGGTCTCAAGACCGTCTGGATCAACCATTGAGCTCGCGAGCCACCACCACGCCCAAGGGACACGCACCATGACGCAGACCAACCAACCGACCGCGCTCGCCGCGGAGCAGCAGGCCCACCTGCACAAGACGCTGCGACGCTTCGACATCGTCTTCCTGCTCATCGCCGCCGTCGTCGGTCTCGAGACCCTCGGCCAGGTCTCGACGTACGGCGCCGAGGCGTTCACCTGGGCGCTCGTGCTCGCGGTGTTCTTCCTCGTGCCCTACGGCCTGATCTTCGCCGAGACCGGCGCCGCCTTCAGCGAGGAGGGCGGCGCCTACACCTGGGTGCGCGACGCCTTCGGGCGCCCGGCCGCCGCCGTCGCCGCGATCCTCACCTGGATCACCCAGCCGGTGTGGGTCGGCGGCTCGATGGCCTTCCTCGCCGCCCAGACGGTCAGCACCTACATCACGCCGCTCGAGCTCGGCTCCTTCGGCGACTACGTCTTCAAGATCGTCTTCATCTGGATCACCGTCCTGGCCGCCATCGCCAGCCTGGCCAAGGGCAAGTGGCTGCCGACCAGCGGCGCACTGCTCAAGGTCGGCCTGCTCGCGTTCTTCGTGCTGACCACGATCATCTACGCGGCCAAGCACGGCGTCGTCGGCCTGAGCGCCGGCGACTTCAGCCCCACGCTGCTGGGCCTGTTCGGCTCGGTGCCGATCCTGCTCTTCGCCTACCTCGGCTTCGAGTCGTCCAACAGCGCCGCCGGTGAGATGGAGAACCCCGCGCGCGACGTCCCGGTCTCGATCTTCCGCTCCTGCGCGACCGCCGCGATCTGCTACCTGATCCCGATCTTCGCGATCCTGCTCGTCGTCCCGAGCGAGGACATCACCGGCATCGGCGGCCTGCTCGACGCGGTGGGCACCGTCTACTCGGTCTACGGCGGCGCGGCCGACGTCCTGCTCAAGATCACCGCCATCGCCTTCGTCTACATCCTGATGAGCCAGGGCGCCGCGTGGATGATCATCTCCGACCGGATGCAGGCGATGACCGCCGCCGACGGCGCGTTCTTCGGTGGCTTCTTCGGCCGCTTCCACCCCGGCCTCGGTACGCCGGTCCGGGTCAACCTCCTCTCCGGTGCCGTCGCCACCGTCTTCCTGCTCGTGGCCATGCAGGTGACCGGCTCGGGCGCCTCGATCTTCGCCGTGGTGCTCACCATCTCGATCTCGACGTTCCTGCTCAGCTACCTGCTGGTCATCCCCGCCGCGATCCGGCTCCGGACCCGCTACCCCGAGCGCCCCCGGCCGTTCCGGGTGCCGGTCTCCGACCGCGGCTTCGCACTCCTCGGCTGGCTGGCGTTCGCCTGGATCGTGCTCGGCTCGTGGGTCGCCGTCTTCCCCGGCACGCTCGAGCGCCTGTTCGGCGAGGAGTACGACTTCCGCGAGATCTGGGGCGTCAGCCAGCTGACCTTCGAGGCCTTCACGCTCGGCACGCTCGCCTGCCTGATGCTCCTGTGCGCCGTCGGCTACGTCCTCGGCCGGCCGGTGCGTGCGCAGGTCCGCGACCTCCCCGCCGCCGGCTCCACCCTCGACCAGCACGACGATCCCGCCCAGGAGGCGACCCGATGACCGAGCAGCCCGCCGTGGCCGCGCCGTACGACGTCCTGTTCGAGCCGGTGCAGATCGGCCCGTTCACGACGAAGAACCGCTTCTACCAGGTGCCGCACTGCAACGGCATGGGCTACCGCGACCCGAGCGCCCAGGCCTCGATGCGCAAGATCAAGGCCGAGGGCGGCTGGTCGGTCGTGTGCACCGAGCAGGTCGAGATCCACGCGACGTCCGACATCGCGCCGTTCATCGAGCTGCGGATCTGGGACGACCAGGACCTGCCCGCACTCAAGCGGATCGCCGACGCGATCCACGAGGGCGGCGGCCTGGCCGGCATCGAGCTGGCCCACAACGGCATGAACGCGCCCAACCAGCTCAGCCGCGAGACGCCGCTCGGGCCCGGTCACCTGCCGGTCGCGCCCGACACCATCGCGCCGATCCAGGCGCGGGCGATGACCAAGCAGGACATCGACGACCTGCGGCGCTGGCACCGCAACGCCGTCCGGCGCTCGATCGAGGCGGGCTACGACATCGTCTACGTGTACGGCGCACACGGCTACAGCGGCGTCCACCACTTCCTCTCGAAGCGCTACAACCAGCGCACCGACGAGTACGGCGGTTCGCTCGAGAACCGCATGCGCCTGCTGCGCGAGCTCCTGGAGGACACGCTCGACGAGTGCGCCGGCCGGGCGGCCGTGGCCTGCCGGATCACGGTCGAGGAGGAGATCGACGGCGGCATCACCCGCGAGGACATCGAGGGCGTGCTGCGCGAGCTCGGCGAGCTGCCGGACCTCTGGGACTTCGCGATGGGCAGCTGGGAGGGCGACTCCGTCACGTCCCGCTTCGCCCCCGAGGGCCGCCAGGAGGAGTTCGTCGCGGGGCTCAAGAAGCTCACCACCAAGCCCGTCGTCGGCGTCGGCCGGTTCACCTCGCCCGACGCGATGGTGCGCCAGATCAAGGCCGGCATCCTCGACCTGATCGGTGCTGCGCGGCCCTCGATCGCCGACCCGTTCCTGCCGAACAAGATCCGCGACGGCAGGCTCAACCTGATCCGCGAGTGCATCGGCTGCAACATCTGCGTCTCCGGCGACCTCACCATGTCGCCGATCCGCTGCACCCAGAACCCCAGCATGGGTGAGGAGTGGCGGCGCGGCTGGCACCCCGAGCGGATCCGGGCCAAGGAGAGCGACGCCCGCGTCCTCGTGGTCGGCGCCGGTCCGTCGGGCCTCGAGGCGGCGCGCGCGCTCGGCGTCCGCGGGTACGACGTCGTGCTCGCCGAGGCGGGTCGCGACCTCGGCGGCCGGGTCACCCAGGAGTCCGCACTGCCCGGGCTCTCGGCCTGGGGCCGGGTCAAGGAGTACCGCGAGGCCGTCCTGGCCGAGCTGCCCAACGTCGAGATCTACCGCGAGAGCCCGATGACCGGCGACGACATCGTCGAGTTCGGCTTCGAGCACGTGATCACCGCGACCGGCGCCACCTGGCGCACCGACGGCGTCGCGCGCTTCCACACCACCGCACTGCCGATCGCCGAGGGCATGCAGGTGCTCGGACCGGACGACCTGTTCGCCGGACGCCTTCCCGACGGAAAGAAGGTCGTCGTCTACGACGACGACCACTACTACCTAGGGGGTGTCGTGGCCGAGCTGCTCGCGCAGAAGGGCTACGAGGTCTCGATCGTGACGCCGGGCGCGCAGGTCTCGTCGTGGACCAACAACACCTTCGAGGTCAACCGGATCCAGCGCCGGCTCATCGAGAACGGCATCGCCCGGGTCACCGACCACGCGGTGGTCGCGGTGGGTGCGGGCGGCGTCACGGTGCGCGACACCTACGCGAGCATCGAGCGCGAGCTCGAGTGCGACGCCGTCGTCATGGTCACCGCGCGGCTGCCGCGCGAGGAGCTGTACCTCGACCTGGTCGCGCGCCGCGACGCCGGCGAGATCGCGTCGGTGCGGGGCATCGGCGACGCCTGGGCGCCCGGCACCATCGCGGCCGCCGTGTGGAGCGGACGCCGCGCTGCCGAGGAGTTCGACGCCGTGCTGCCCTCGAACGACGAGGTGCCGTTCCGGCGGGAGGTCACCCAGCTGGCGTGAGGCGCAACTCTGCCGGCTGGGTCGCGCCCGGTACGGCGGCAGGGGACTGCCGCCGTGCCGGGCGCATCCCGTTCAGCGGACTCGTCCGATGCGCACCGTGCGGCTGCGCGGCACGTAGCCGGGCTTGCTGATCGTCACCACGACCGTGACCACCTTGCCGCGCAGGGCGCGGGTGATCCGCAGCTGGCGGGTGGTGGCGCGGGGCAGCGCGCGCTTGCCGGCGTACCACCGGAAGGTGGTGGTGGGGCGCTGCGCGAGCCCCGTGGCGGAGAGCACCGGCCGCCCCACGCGGACGGTGCGCCCCACCTGGGGGACTCCGGAGCGGGTCGGCCAGCGCCGGACCCAGGACGCCGGGATCGCCGCGCGGGCGATCACCGGGGTGGCGGCCGAGCGGGCCGTGGCCGGACCGGTGAACCACGGGTTGTGCTCGGCGGTCACCTCGACCGAGAGCTGCCGGCCGAGGTCGGCCAGGCCCGCCGTGTACGTGGCCGCGGTGGCGCCGGGGATCGCGGTGGCGCCGCGGAACCATTGATAGCGGTAGGTGAGCTCGCCGGCGCTCGGGCGCCAGGTGCCCGGGCTCGCCGACAGCCGCCCGCCGACCTCGGACCGCCCGCTCACGACCGGCGGCGCCGCCGAGAACGGGGTGGTGTTCTGGATGACGGCGACGGGGGAGTCGGCGGGCGGTCCGGTCGACGCCCAGGGGCCGGCCGGGATCGCGCGGGCGCTGATCCCGGTCTCCCAGCCGTCGTCCAGGCCGTCGAGGACGTAGGTGGGACCGAACGCGTCGTCGATCGCGATGCCGTTGCGGTACCACTGGAAGGTGGTGCCGATCGCCGGGTCGGACCAGACCACGGTCGAGTGCGCGGTCAGCGTCCGGCCCCACTCGGCCGCGCCCGAGAGGGTGACGCCGCCACTGGCGTAGCCGACGGGGAGCTTGAGCTGGCGGGTGCCGGCGTCGACGTCGCCGGTGCGGCCGTAGGGGACGAGCAGCAGGCCGCTCGCGCCGGTGCCGAAGTCGGCCCCGCCCGAGCCGGGGGTGGCGGAGGTCAGGCCGCCGGTGCCGAACGAGAACGCGTAGCCCTGCCCGGCCGCGTCGACGAGGCGGACCGCCAGCTGGTTGCTGCCCAGCGGCTCGACCAGGTCGAAGGCGAACGTGCCGCTCGCGTCGAGCACCTGGGCGGGGACGCTCGTCAGGCGGTACCAGCCGCCGGGGATGTTCCAGATGCCGTCGCCGCCGAACCACACCTCGGCCCGGACGCCGGCGGTGGTGCGGCCGGCTGCGGCGACGACGCGGCCGCCGAAGCGGTGCGGCGTGAAGACCGTGAGGAGGGGCGTCGTCCCGAGATCGGTCGTGCCGTCGTCGGTGACGGTGACGACGCCGGCCCCGGTGAGCGTGCTGCCCGCGCAGGTGCCGGTGGCCTGGCCGGGGGAGGTCCACCACCGGTCTCGGCCGTGGCTGCACGGGTTGAGGTCGGACCAGTACGTCCCGAAGGCGACGTTGTACTCGCCGGGGGCGAGTCCGCTCAGGTCGAAGGTGCCGTCCGGACGCACCCACGCGCCGGGTGCGCCGACGACCCCGCCGGGGCTGCCGACCGGGGTCGCGAGGACCCGCACCGCGCGGACGTCGTACCCGTGGGGGACCGTGACGGTGCCGCTGATCGTGCCCGTGCCCGCGCCGTGGACCGCACCGAGGGGGACGGCGACGAGGACCAGCAGCGCGGCGACGAGGGCGGACAGCGCTCTGGCTCGCATCCGCCCATCGTCGCCGCCCGGAGACGGCTTCGCGTCAGGGTGCGACCCGCATGTTGTCGTCGTGGACGCGCTGCTCGGCGTCGTACGTCAGGTAGCTGCGGCGCGTCGCGATGTGCCCCGCGACGTGCTTGGCGTCGTGCCACACGCCCCAGATGAAGCTCGAGCCGCGGCGGGAGAGCCAGGGCAGGCCCACGAAGTAGACGCCGGGCTCGGTGGAGATGCCGCGACGGTGTGCGGGCTTGCCGGTCTCGTCGAAGGCGTCGACCTGCAGCCAGGAGTAGTCGACCGCGAAGCCGGTCGCCCAGACGATCGAGGTGATGCCCGCGGCGGCCAGGTCGAGCTGGAGGATCGGGTCGGTGACGCACGCGGGGTCGGCGCCGAGGGCGCGCGCCTCCGGCTCCTCGGGCAGGTCGAGGCCGTTGCGCTCGACGTACGCGTCGGCCTGGTCGAGCAGCGCGAACAGGTTGGCGTCGCCGGCGGCGATGTTGGCGGTGAGGTCGGTGCGGAACGAGAGCACGCCGTCGTCGTACTTGTCGGTCATGCCGACCAGGTTCACGCCCTGGCGGCCGAGCGCGCGGAAGTCGACCGTGTGGCCGCCGCGCGCGCCGCTCACGGCGATGGTGACGTGCTCGGCACCGGCGACCGGGGTCTCCATGTCCCACAGGTCGAGGACGCCGAGCCACCAGCAGAAGTCGCGGCCGCGGTAGCTCCGCGGCGGCCGGTCGTGCGGGCCGACCGAGAGGTAGACGTCACGGCCCGAGCGCTGCAGCTCGTCGGCGATCTGGACGCCGGACGAGCCCGCGCCCACCACCAGGACGCCGCCCTCCGGCAGCTGGTCCGGGTTGCGGTAGCCGCTCGAGTGGATCTGCACCGGCACCGCGCCCTCGGGGACGATCGGCGGGATGACCGGACGCTGGAACGGACCGGTCGCCGCGACGACGAAGCGCGCGTCGATCGTGCCCTCGGACGTCTCGACCCGGAACCCGGGGCGTCCCTCGTGGCGGGTCACCGAGGTGACCTCGACGCCGGTGCGGACGGGGGCGGCGATCTTCTCGGCGTACGCCTCGAAGTAGGCGGCCACCTGCTCCTTGCCCGCGAACCCGTCGGGGTCGACGTCCGGGAACTCCATGCCGGGGAAGCGGTCGTGCCAGGCGGGACCGTTGGCGACCAGCGAGTCCCAGCGCTCGGTGCGCCAGCGCTCGGCGATCCGGTTGCGCTCCAGCACGAGGTGCGGCACCCCGTTGTCGCTGAGGTGCTCGCTCATCGCCACCCCCGCCTGGCCCGCCCCGACGACGAGGACCTCCACCTCCTGGTGCGACATCCTCCACCTCCACTCTCGTACGGCAGCTGCTGCCGGAAGCTCGCGGCACACCTCGTGATGTGCTCTCGACACCGATCCTGAACGCCCCCGAGTCCTCTGTCCAACAGATGTTGTAGGACCACTGCATCGATTCTCCCGATCCAGTCCTCCCGCGAGGTTGCACGGTTGGCCCCGCGAAGTAGCAAGGTTCGCCCCGCGAAGTAGCAACGTTGCGCCGCCGAAGTCGCAGGCTTTTCGCGTCGAGGTTGCGCGCGGATGCGGCGGACCCATCCGCGCAACCTCAGTGGGCCGACCGTGCCACTTCGTGGGGCGAACCGTGCTACTTCGTGGGGCGAACCGTGCTACTTCGTGGGGCGAACCTTGCTACTTCGCGGAGGTTGGATCAGGGAAACAGATGGGGGTTGTGGGAAAGATCTGTTGGACACATGGGGGGCGGTGGAGTGGACTGGGGGGCATGAGCATCGTCGTCGGCGGGCACACCCGCATCCGTCCGTTCAACACGAGCGTGACCTACCCGGAGCAGAACCTCGACAACGACCTGTGCCAGGCCGTGGTCGCGGGCAACACCGTCTACGTCCGAGGGCAGATCGGGCAGGACCTGGACACCAGCGAGTCCGTGGGCATCGGGGACGTCGAGGCGCAGACCGAGCAGGCGATGGCGAACATCAAGATGCTGCTCGAGGAGGCCGGGGCCCGGATGGAGCACCTGGTCAAGCTCACCATCTACATCATCGACCCGCGCTACCGCGAGACCGTCTACCGGACGATCGGCCGCTGGACCAAGGGCGTCCACCCGATCTCGACCGGCATCGTCGTCTCCGCGCTGGCCCGCCCCGAGTGGCTCGTCGAGGTCGACGCGATCGCCGTGATCTCCGAGGACGCACAGTGACGTTCTCGGTCCTCGGCACCGACGGCAAGGGTGCCGTCGGCATCGCCGTGACGTCGTCGAGCCCGGCCGTGGCCGCGCGGTGCATCCACCTGCGCCCGGGCGTGGGCGGGGCGTCGTCGCAGAACATCACCGACCCCCGCCTCGGTACGGCGCTCCTCGACGCGCTCGCGTCGGGCCTCGACGCCCGGGCGGCGCTGGCCGCCGTCACCGAGGGCCGCGAGCACATCGAGCACCGGCAGCTGACCGTGCTCGGCCTCGACGGCAGCGGCGCGGCCTACTCCGGCGCCGGCTCGCTCGGCGTCCACCACCACGTCGTCGCCGACGGGGTGGTCGCGGCCGGCAACCTGCTCGCCGACACCGCCGTCGTGGACGCCGTCGCGGCGGGCTTCGCAGCCGCCACCGGCGAGCTCGAGGAGCGGCTGCTCGCCGCGCTGGAGGCCGGGCTGGCCGCCGGCGGCGAGGCCGGGCCGGTCCGCTCGGCGGGCCTCTCCGTCGTCCGGGACGTCGACTGGCGGGTCACCGACCTCCGCGTCGACTGGAGCGACGCGCCGATCGAGCAGCTCCGTGAGCTGCTGGGGGTCTGGCTGCCGCAGCGCGACGACTACGTGACGCGGGGCATCGACCCCACGACCGCCCCCTCGTACGGCGTCCCCGGGGACGAGTGACCCGATGAGCAAGCAGGCCGCCGCCGCCACGATCAGCACCGACGCCGAGCGCCTCATCCGGCTCTCGGAGCAGCTCCACGCGAACCCCGAGACCGGCTGGCAGGAGCACAACTCCTCGCGCTGGGTCGCCGAGGCCCTCGCCGAGGCAGGGTACGACGTCACGCCGGCCTACCTCGGCCTCGAGACGGCGTTCCTCGCCACCATCGGCAGCGGACCGTTCCGCCTCGGCCTCTGCGCCGAGTACGACGCCCTGCCGGGCCTGGGCCACGCGTGCGGCCACAACCTGATCTCCGCGATCACCGTCGGTGCCGCACGGGCGCTCGCGCCACTCGCCGACGCGGCGGGCCTGACGATCGAGGTCTACGGCACGCCCGCCGAGGAGGGCGGCGGCGGCAAGATCGAGCTGCTCGAGCGCGGTGCTTTCCAGGGCCTCGACCTGGCGATGATGGCGCACCCGGCGCCGGTCGACGTCGCCGAGGCGGAGCCGTTCGCGGTGTCCCACTCGCACGTCGAGTACCGCGGCAAGGCGGCCCACGCGGCGGCGTACCCCGAGCAGGGGGTCAACGCGGCCGACGCGTTCACGATCGCCCAGGTCGCGATCGGCCTGATGCGCCAGCAGCTTCCGCCCACCGTCCGCGTGCACGGCGTGATGACGAACGGGGGAGAGGCGCCCAACGCGATCCCGGCCCGGACGGAGGGTCGCTGGTACGTCCGCGCGGAGTCGCTCGCCCAGCTCGCCGAGACCGAGGACAAGGTCTGGCGCTGCTTCGAGGCCGGCGCGCTCGCCACCGGGGCGACGCTCGAGGTGACCCCGGAGAGCAAGCCCTACGCGGAGTTCCGCACCTTCGAGCCTGCGCTCGACGCCTACAAGCGCAATGCCACCGAGCTCGGCCGGGTCTTCGACCCGGGCACGCCGGCGCGCCGGATGAACCGCGCCTCCACCGACATGGGCAACGTCTCCCAGGTCGTGAACGCGATCCACCCCTACATCGGCATCAACTCGGGCACGGCGCTCAACCACCAGCCCGAGTTCGCGGCGCACTGCGTCGGCGGCGACGCCGAGAAGGCGCTGCTCGACGCGGCGACCGCGCTCGCCTGGACCGCGCTCGACGTGGCGGCGACGCGATGACGACCCGCACCGAGCACGACTCCCTGGGCCCCTACGAGGTCCCCGCGACGGCGTACTGGGGCGTGCACACCGCCCGGGCGCTCGCGAACTTCCCGATCAGCGGGACGCCGGTCGGCGCCCACCGCGAGCTCGTCGCCGCGCTCGGCACGGTCAAGCTCGCCGCGGCGCGCACGAACCACGACCTCGGTCTCCTCGACGACCGCCGGTTCGCGGCGATCGCCGCGGCGGCGGAGGAGGTCCGGGCCGGCCACCTCGACGACCAGTTCGTCGTCGACGTCATCCAGGGCGGCGCCGGCACCTCGACCAACATGAACGCCAACGAGGTGATCGCCAACCGCGCGCTGGAGATCCTCGGCCACCCCCGCGGTGCGTACGACGAGCTCCACCCCCTCGACCACGTCAACCGCTGCCAGTCGACCAACGACGTCTACCCGACGGCGGTCCGGTTGGCGCTGCTGCCGGCGATCGACCGGCTCGCGACGGCGACCGGGGCGCTGGCGGACGCCTTCGCGGCCAAGGCCGCTGAGTTCCGGGCGGTGCCCAAGATCGGGCGCACGCAGCTCCAGGACGCCGTACCGATGACGGTGGGCCAGGAGCTCGGCGCCTTCGCGACGACGCTGCGCGAGGAGCTCGCCCGGCTCACCGACTCTCGCGGGCTGCTGTGCGAGGTCAACCTCGGCGCCACGGCGATCGGGACCGGCATCACCGCGCACCCGGAGTACCACCGCCGGGTCGTCGTCCACCTCGCCGCGCTGACCGGCCAGCCGGTCGTCGGCGCCGGCGACCTCGTCGAGGCGACCAGCGACACGGGCGCCTTCGTCCAGGTCTCGGGCGTGCTCAAGCGGGTCGTGGTCAAGGCGTCGAAGATCTGCAACGACCTCCGGCTCCTCGCCTCCGGCCCGCAGGCCGGCTTCGGCGAGCTGCAGCTCCCCGCCCGCCAGGCCGGGTCGAGCATCATGCCGGGCAAGGTCAACCCGGTCATCCCCGAGATGGTCAACCAGGTCGCCTTCTGGGTGATCGGCAACGACATGACGGTGACCATGGCCGCCGAGGGCGGGCAGCTCCAGCTCAACGCGTTCGAGCCGGTGATCTGCCACGGCCTGCTCCAGGGCTTCGCCTGGACGACGTCGGCCTTCGACGCCCTGCGCGAGCTCTGCGTCGACGGCATCACGGTGGACGCCGCGAAGCTCGCCGCCGTCGCCGCGCAGAACGCCGGGCTGGCCACCGCGCTGACGCCGCTGCTGGGCTACGCCCGCTCGGCCGAGATCGCCAAGGCCGCGCTGGGCGGCGCCGGCGTCGTCCGCGACCTCGCGCTCGCCACCGGTGGCGTGGAGGCCGAGGTGCTCGACGCGCTGCTGCGACCCGAGACGCTCGCCAACCTCCAGCCCTGACGCGGCGGCGGCCGGTACGGCAGGATGGCCGCCATGGCGGAGGTCGGCTTCACCCTGACGCAGCTGCGCTACTTCGCGGCCGCTGCGGAGCAGGGCTCCATGACGGCGGCCTCACGGCAGCTCATGGTCTCCCAGTCGGCGATCTCGACCGCCGTCGCGCAGCTCGAGAAGGAGCTCGGCGTCCAGCTCCTGCTGCGCCACCACGCGCGCGGGCTGACCCTGACCGCGGCCGGTGAGGAGTTCTACCGCGAGCTGCGCAGCTATCTGGTCCACACGACCGAGCTCGCCGAGGTCGCCCGCTCGGCCGGCCAGGCGCTCGTCGGCGACCTGAGCATCGGCTGCTTCACGACGCTCGGACCCTTCGAGCTGCCACGGCTGCTCGCGGTCTGCGAGGAGGAGCACCCCGGCATCCGGATCTCCGTGGTCGAGGACGAGCACGCCGCGCTCAAGAACGCCCTGCGCTCGGGCCGCTGCGAGCTCGCGCTGCTCTACGGCTACGACCTCGACGACGACATCGACCACGTCCGGATCGGCGTCGCCGCCCCCTACGTCCTCGTCGCCAAGGGGCACCGGCTCGCGCGCCGCAAGAAGGTCGCGCTGGCCGAGCTCGCCGACGAGCCGATGGTGCTGCTCGACCTGCCCCACAGCGGCCCCTACCTCGAGCGGGTCGTGACGTCGTCCGGTGTGCGGCCGGTCATCCGGCACCGCTCGGCGGGCTTCGAGACGGTCCGCGCGATGGTGGCCAACGGCCAGGGCTGGTCGGTGCTCAACCAGCGCCCCGCCAGCAGCACGACGTACGACGGCGCGGAGGTCGTCAACCTCGAGATCTCTGACCCCGTCGAGCCGCTCGAGATCGTGCTGGCGTCGATGAAGGGCGTACGACTGACCTCCCGCGCGCAGGCGTTCGTGCGTTCCTCGGTTCGTGAGGTACGCCGGCGCGCGGGAGGCCGGTGAGCGTCGGGGACCGTCAGGCCGCGGTCACCGCTCCGGTGAGCTCGCTCGGGGCGAGCTTCCGGCCCCGGGCCAGCAGGTAGTAGACCGGGCCGGTCGCGACCAGGCCGATGATCCAGCTGAGGTCCGCGCCGCCGAGGTTGTCCGAGATCGGGCCCTGGTAGAGCGGGGTGTTCATGAACGGGATCTGCACCAGGATGCCGATCACGTAGGCGGTGATCGCCTGCGGGTTGAACCGGCCGTAGATCCCCCCGTCGGCCGCGAAGATCGAGTCGAGGTCGTAGTTGCCGCGGTGGATCAGGTAGAAGTCGATCAGGTTGATCGCCGTCCACGGCACGAGCACGACGAGCAGCGCGAGCACGATGTCGACGAAGTGGGAGATGAAGTCGCCCGAGACGCCGATCGCGAAGTACGCCGCCGCGGCCATCACCACGGCCGACAGCACGACGCGGGTGCGGGCGGTCGGGATCCACCGCGCGACGAAGGTCTGCACGCAGGTGATCATCGAGAGCACCGTGCCGTAGAGGTTCAGCGCGTTGTGGCTGATCACCGACAGCAGGAAGAGGACGAGCAGCGGCGTCCCGAGCGAGCCGGTGGTGTCGCGGACGCCGGTCATCACGTCGGTGCCGGGGACCATCGCCAGCGCGACGACCGCGCCGAAGGCGAACGGCAGGATCGAGCCGAGCGTGCAGCCCAGGTAGGTCGCGTTGAAGGTGGCGCGGACGCCGACCTCGGCCGGCAGGTAGCGCGAGTAGTCCGACACGTACGGCGCGAAGGCGATCTGCCACAGCGCGGCCAGCGAGACCGTCGCGAGGAAGCCGGCGGTGGTGTAGCCGCCGCGGCTCCAGAAGTCGCCCGGCAGGCCGGACACGAAGATCGCGCCGATCGCCAGCACGATGCCGACGCCGAGGACCCAGGTGGCGATCTTGTTGAGCGCGTGGATGAACCGGTAGCCGATCACGCAGATCAGCCCGGAGCCGAGTGCGCCGAGGATGATGCCGGTCGAGACCGGGACCGGGTCGGCGATGCCGTGCAGCGACTGCCCGGCGAGCACGATGTTCGAGGCGAAGAACGCGAGGTACATGACCGCCGCGATCACCACGACGATCAGCGCGCCGTACGAGCCGAACTGGCCGCGGCTCTGGATCATCTGCGGGATGCCCATCTGGGGCCCCTGGGCGGAGTGCAGCGCCATGAAGATGCCGCCGACGAGGTGGCCGACGACGATGGCGACCACGCACCAGAACAGGTCGAGACCGAAGACGGTCACGCCGGCCGCGCCGGTGACGACGGGCAGCGGGGCGATGTTCGTCCCGAACCAGAGCGTGAAAAGGTCACGCACCTTGCCATGGCGGTCCTCGGGTGGGACGTAGCCGATGGTGTGCTTCTCGACGACAGACTGGTCAGCAGACATGGTTTCAACTCCAAGTGTGAGGCGCAGCACCATGGTGCGGACCCCCGGAGTCACCTGGCAAACGAATCCTTTTGGCTCAAGTCATCGGTTCTGAAGATGGTGCGGGGTCGTCGCGCCAGTTTCGCCGGTCGACCGGCGAAACTCCCGCGCCGCCCGTCACCCCGCCCGCGCGGGGACGACGACCCGCGGGCCGAGCGCGGCCCGCAGCGCCGTGCCGTCCTCGTCCGCGAGGGCGGCGGTGCGCAGGCGGACCAGCTCGGCAGCGGCGTCGGTGCGGCCGGAGAGCCCGTCGACGGCGTCCATGAGCAGCCCGAAGCTCTCCTGCCCGTGGTGGTGGGTGGCGCCGTAGCCCTTGAGCACGCGCTGGCACTCGACGATCTCGCGGGCGAGCTCGGCGTCCGTGGCGGCTGCGGCGACGGCCCGGTCGAGCCAGGCGTCGATGGCGACCTGCTCGCGGCCGAAGCGCAGCGAGCGCGGCCGGAGGGGGCGGAACCGGGCCATGATCCAGAGCAGCGTGAAGCCGATGATCCCGGTCGTGTTGACCACGATGCCGTTGCGGGTGACCTTGCCGACCACCTTGGCGAAGAGCGACGAGCCGGCCAGCCAGCGCCCGAGGCGGGTGGGGAGGGTGTCGGTGATCTCCTCGACCTGGGGGTGGAGGTACTCGCGGACGTTGACGAGCTGGCCCGGCGCGGCCTTGGCCTCGGTGCGCACGCCCTCGATGCGACGGCGGCGGATCTTCTGCTGCGCGACGTGGATCGTGTCCTGGTAGGTCATCCAGAGCGCGACGTGCCGGGCAGCCTCGGTGGTGAGCGCGGCCGCGCCCTCGGCGTCCGGGTCGACCGCGGCCAGGCGGGCGACCCGGGCGAGGTAGCGGTCGCTGTACGCCGGGTCCTGGTAGACCGCCGTGCGCACGCAGCCGTGCAGCAGCATCGAGCGGGCGGCGACCGGGAAGGCGCCGGCCACGCGGGCGGCCTGGGGCTGCAGGTGCGGGCCGACGAGGTGGCCGGGGTGGCTGCGGGCGATCTCGTCGCGGCGGCGCTCCTCCTCGGCAGCGGCCTCCTCGGCGGGGTCGACGGGGCGACGCCGGCCGATGGTGATCGGGACCGGGCCGGACCCCGGGGCAGCCGGGGCGGGCTCCGGCAGCGGGACGGGTGCCGGGCGCCCAGCGGCGTCGTACCCCGCGGCGAAGGCGGCGAGCGAGGCGTCGACGCCCTTGCCCGAGGCGCGGATGGCGTCCTCGAAGGCGGCCCGCTCGAACGGCAGCTCGCCGGAGCCGGCCAGCGCGCCGAAGAGGGCGGCGCTGATCACGCTGCGTGCGTCCTCGGCGAGCTTCATGAAGTCGGCCGCGATGAGCCGGCGCGAGCCGGCGTGGGCGGCCTCCAGCAGGCCGTTGCTGTCGACCCGGCCGTCACCGACGGCGAGCCGCTCGTCCATCGAGTAGACCCGGTTCGTCGAGGCGATGAGCGTCGTCCGGTCGGGCGTGGAGAAGCCGCGCTGGACCGAGCGTCCGGCCTCCATCAGCTCCGAGGCGATGACGACGTCGACCTCGCCGGGGGTGGGGAACAGGCTCAGCACCGGCTCGGTCCGGACGCCGGCGGGCTGGTCGTCCGGGCGCGGGTAGAGCTCGACGTAGTAGACGGTCGCGCCGGTGCGCTGGGCGACGCCGGCCACCGACGTGTTCTGCGAGTAGTAGCCGGCCTGCTCGCCGACCGCGACGATCCAGTCGGCGAGGACGCCGCCGCCCTCGCCGCCCATCGCCAGGATCGCGATCGTGATCGGCCGCCGGCCCGCGGACCAGCTGCTGGGAGCGGACATCAGAGACTCACCTCGTAGCGTGCGGCCCGGCGCTCGACGCCGGACGTGAGAAGGCCGATCCACCCGCCGCGCATCCGGCTCAGCAGGCGGTCGCGCCAGGTCGGGTTGTAGACCAGGTCGGTCCGGTAGAACGACGGGCACAGGGACGCCGCGTGCGCGTTGGCGCCGCACACCCCGCACCCGACGCAGGAGTCGAGCACGGTGGCGACCGGGTCGGTGCGCATCGGGTCCGGGTTGGCCTTGATGGTCAGCGACGGGCAGCCGGAGACCCGGATGCACGCGTGGTCGCCGGTGCAGGTGTCGGCGTCGACACCGAAGCGCTCCTTGACGACCCGCTTGCCCTCCTTGATCGCCTTCGCACGCTGCGGCTTGACCCGGCGCTGCCGGTTGAGCTGGCACTCGCTCTGCGCGACGACGACCTTGGGGCCGGCCTCCTTGGTGGTCAGCGCCTTGACGAAGACGTCGCGCAGGGCGCCGATCTTGTAGGTGTTGCTGACCGTCTTGACCCAGTTCACGCCGACGCCGCGGACCGCCTTCTCGATGGGGTGCTTGGTCGAGCGGAGCACGCTGTCGGCCTGGGACGAGAGGACGTCCTGGCCACCGGTGGCCGCGCTGTAGGCGTTGTCGACGACGAGCAGGAGCTGGTCGTTCTGGTTGAACACCGCGTTGCCGACGCCGCTGGTGAGGCCGTTGTGCCAGAAGCCGCCATCGCCCATCACCGCGATGGTGCGCCGGTCGGCGTCCTTGGAGTTGAGCGCTGCCGCGCCGGCCGAGCCGAGGCCGTAGCCCATCGTCGTGGCGCCGAGGTTGAACGGCTCGTTGATGGCGAACAGGTGGCAGCCGATGTCGGCGCTGACGTGGTGCTGCTTGCCGGTCTCCTTCTCGGCCAGCTTGAGTGCGCTGAAGATCGGCCGCTCCGGGCAGCCGGTGCACAGCCCCGGCGGCCGCGGGCGGACGACGGCCGCGTCGACCCGCGGCGCGAAGGGGCTGCGCGCGTCGTCCTCGGGCATGAGCAGCGAGGGGCTGCTGCGCACGACGTCGGGGAGGTACTTCTGCAGGAAGGCGTCGAGCCCGCGGGTGACCGCGGCCGCGGTGTACTCGCCCGCGACCGGCAGCAGGTCCTTGCCGTGCAGCGCGACCGGCGAGCCGGCCCGGCGCAGGATGGCGTTGAGGTTCTGCTCGATGTAGTCGGGCTGGCCCTCCTCGACGAGCAGCACCGCGCGCTTGCCGGCGCAGAAGTCGAGGATCTCCTCGTCGACGACCGGGTAGGTCACGTTCATGACGTAGACCGGCACCTCGGTGTTGCCGAAGGCGTCGGAGCAGCCGAGCAGCTCCATCGCCCGGTTGAGCGTGTTGTAGACGCCGCCCTGGACGATGATGCCGATGTCGGCGGTGTCGGCGCCGAGCACCTCGTTGAGCCCGCGCCGCTTGATGAACTCGACGGCGGCCGGCCAGCGGTCCTCGATCTTCTCCTTCTCGTGCAGGAAGCTCGCCGGTGGCAGCACGATCCGGTCGAGCTGCCGCTGGGGGTTCTCGATCGCGTCGGTCACCGTCATCGGCGGGCGCTTGTTGTCCTTGGCGGTGAACGTGCCGTAGAGGTGGCACGAGCGCAGCCGCAGCTGGAGCATGACCGGCGTGCTGCTCGCCTCGGAGAGCTCGAAGCCCGCCTCGACGGCGTCCACGATGGCGCTGATGTTGGGCCTCGGGTCGAGCAGCCACATCTGCGACTTCATGGCGAAGGCGTGCGAGCGCTCCTGCATGATGCTCGAGCCCTCGCCGTAGTCCTCGCCGACGATGACGAGCGCCCCGCCGGTCACGCCGCCGCTGGAGAGGTTGGCGAGCGCGTCGGAGGCGACGTTGGTGCCGACCGTCGACTTGAACGTGATCGCGCCGCGCAGCGGGTAGCTCACCGACGCGGCGAGCATCGCCGCCGCCGTCGCCTCGGAAGCGCTGTTCTCGAAGTAGACGCCGAGCTCCTCGAGGATCTCGTGCGCGTCGCCGAGGACGTCCATCAGGTGCGAGATCGGCGCGCCCTGGTAGCCGCCGACGTATGCGACGCCGGACTGCAGCAGCGCCTTGGTGACGGCGAGGATGCCCTCGCCGGAGAAGGACGTGCCCTCCCCGGCGCGCAGCTTGAGCACCTCGTGGGCGAAGGACCGCTCGGCCATCAGGCGGGGACGATCGCGAGCGCACGGGCGGGGGAGCCCGTGCCGCCGACGATCGGGAGCGGCGCGACGATGATCACCGCGCCGGTGCGCGGCAGCCGGTCGAGGTTCTGCAGCTGGGTCAGGCCGTACTTGTCGGCGCCGAGCAGGAAGTGGTGGACCGGGAAGGGCGGCTCCAGGCCGCCGGCCTGGCCGGCGTCGATGCCGACGGTCTCGACGCCGAACCCGCTGATGGACGACGCCGCGAGCCACTGCGCGCCCGCGGCCGAGACGCCGGGCGTGTGGGGGCCGTTCTCGTCGGCGTTGGCGAACGCGACGGCGTCGCGGCTGTACTTGCTCCAGCCGGTGCGGAAGAGCAGCCAGGCGCCGTCGGGGAGCGGGCCGTGCTCGGCGACGTAGGCCTCGAAGTGCTCGGGGCCGAGCAGCAGGTCGGGGTCGGCCTCGGCCTCGGCGGTGAAGTCCATGACGACGGCCGGGCCGATCAGGCGCGCGGGCGCGATCTGGTCGACCGAGGCGCCGTCGCGGCCGGTCGCCCAGTGGGTGGGGGCGTCGAGGTGGGTGCCGGTGTGCTCGCCGGTGTGGATGTTGTGCCAGCCCCAGAACGGGCCGTCGGCGTCGAAGTCGCTGACCTTCTCGAGCGAGAGGGGGATCGTGTTCGCGAACGGCTCCGGGAGCTGCAGGATCGGCGTCTCGGACGAGAGCGGCGCGGTGAGGTCGACGACGGTGGCCGCGCCGGTGGCGAGCGCGGTGAGCAGACCGTCGAGGGCGGTCGTGGTGCTGGGGGTGGTGGTCATCGGCGGAACCTTTCGGAGAGGCGGCGCACGCCGCGTGGGGTGAGGAGCTGCTGGGCGACGAGGTGGCCGGAGCCGCCGCCGAGGCCGGGGCCGGGGTGGGTGAACGCCCCGATGTGGAAGAGCCCGGCGACGCCGGTGCGGTGCCCGGTGCCGGTCCCGGGACGCCAGAGGAGCGACTGGTCGAGCTCGGCGGCGCCGCCGTAGGGGTCGCCGTGGACGGCGTTGGCGTTGGCGGCGCTCAGTGCGGTGGGGGAGATGACGTGCCGGCCGATCACGCTGTCGGCCAGGCCGGGCGCGTGCTCGGCGACCCGGGCGAGCACCCGGTCGGTGTAGGCGTCGGCGAGCTCGGCGGTCCACCCGTCGCGGACGTCGATCTCGCCGGCCGCGTCGCCCGTCGGCGCCCAGGGCACCTCCTGCAGCTGCAGCCACAGCGTGGCCTGTCCCTCGGGGGCGCGGGTGGGGTCGAGCACGCACTGCTGGCCGACCACGACCGTCGGGGCGGACGGCAGCAGCCCGGCCTCGGCCTGGGCGCACGCCACGGCGGTGCTGTCGGCGCCGTTGCTGACGTGGATCAGGGGGACGGCGTCGAGCCGGCTGTCGGCCCAGCGCACCGGACGGTCCAGTGCCAGGTGGATCTGCGTGGCTGCCCGCCCCGGGCGGTGCCGGGCGACGGCCTGCCGGCCGGCGTCGGTGACCACGTCGGGGGAGAGCAGCTGCTCGTAGAGGCGGCCCGTCGACGTCGATGCGAGCACGGCGCGGCCGGCGACGAGCCGCTCGCCCCCGGCCTCGACGGCGACAGCGCGGCCGTCGCGCACGACGACCCGGTCGACCGTGGTGCCCAGCAGGACGTCGACCCCGCGCTCGGCGAGCAGGCCGGCGAAGGCCGCGACGAAGTTGGCCGCCCCGCCCTCGACCACCGGCAGTCCGATCGCGTGCATGGTGAACGCCATCACCGGCAGCATCAGCCCGCCGGTGGCCTGGTCGGGGGCGAGGCCGGCGTGGAGGAGCCAGGGCGACCACAGCTGGTCGACCTCGAAGCCGGCGAAGCGCTCGCGGACCAGGCCGCGCCCGGACTGCGTGGACACGCGCATCAGCTCGGTGAGGCCGTCGCGGCCGAGACCCCGCAGAGCGCCGTACCCGAGGCGGGCGAGGTCGCCCGTGCGCAGCTCGGAGCCGAGGGCGCCGAAGACGTGCGGCGCCCACTGGTCGAGCTGCGCGAGCATGTCGGCGTACGCGCGGGCGTCGGCGGCGTGGGCGAAGTCGACCGCCGTCTTCTCCGGGTCGCGGTCGGCGACGACGGTGCCGCGCTCGGAGACCGATGCGGTGACCGGCCCCTCGGCGTTGCGGTAGACGAGGCCGTGCCGGTGCAGGTCCGCGCCGAGGGTGGCGTAGCCGCCGCCCGCGACGAAGAGCGGGTGCCACGAGCTGAACGTGTCGTGCACGAAGCCGCGTGCGGTCAGCTCGTCGGAGGCGATGAAGCCGCCGAGCCGGTCCCGCTCCTCGACCACGGCCACCCGCCAGCCGGCGCCGGCGAGCTCGGCCGCGGCGACGAGACCGTTGATCCCGGCGCCGACGACGACGGCGTCGTAGTGCCGGCTCATGAGGCCTTCACACCGAGCCGGCGGGCCAGCCGCGGCGTGATCTTGCGGTAGTTGCTGGGGTTGATCGGGAGCAGCCACTGCCGGGCGCGGGTGAGCGGGCCGACGTTGAGGCCGACGTCGGAGAGCACCTCGTCGATGTTGTGCACCGAGAACGGGATGATGTTGGTGCCGCGGGCGTGCTGGCCCTGGGTGCGCTCGCGCATCCAGGTGAGCCGGTCGCGCACGGCGACGTGCATCTCCGTCGTGCTGGGCAGCGTGTGGTTGCCGCCGAGCATCGAGCCGATCCAGATCGCCGACACCTCGGCCGAGAGCGGCGAGAAGAACGACGAGTTGTAGCCCGCGAAGCTCAGGTCCGGCAGGTAGATCGGGTGGATCTGGCGGTAGAGCAGGTAGTCGCCGTTCTCGTCGGTGAGCTTCTCCATGACCTCCGGGGGGAGGAACGGCAGGTCCTGCGACCAGCCGGTCGCCGCGACGACGACGTCGACCGGGATGATCCGGCCGTTGCTGAGCTCGGCGAACGGCTTGCCGTCCTGCTCGACGAAGCGCTCGATGATCGTGTCGCGCTGGACGTCGATCCGGCCCTCGTCGACGCCCTCGAAGAAGCCCTCCGAGGCCAGCGAGACGGTGGAGCGGGCGATGTCGGAGAACTGCCCCTCCGGCACCAGGCCGAGGTCCTCCAGCTTGAGCTGCTTGGTGGTGACCTTCTCGACGCTGCCGAGCATGCCGTTGGCCATCGCCGAGTCGCGGGCGTGGAGCAGCCGCTCCGGGCCGGACACCGAGCGGTAGCGGAACAGGCCCTCGCCCATGCGGGTGAGCATCAGGTACTTGTAGTTGAGGACGCCCTTGACCTTGCGCGGCATCTTCCAGAGCAGCTCGCGCGCCACCACGGTGGTCGACGCGGCGACCTTGGCGATCTCCACGGTGATGTCGCAGGCGGACTTGCCGTACCCGACCACGACCGTGTGCTTGTCGCGGACCTGGTCGAGGCTGTGCCAGTCGCTGGCGGCCATCACCTCGCCGCCGAGCTTCTCGAACAGGTCGAGGTTCTCGAACGGCGGGATGAACGGGCGCGAGAAGATGCCGCTGGCCAGCACCAGGTGGTCGTAGTGCTCCGTGCCGGACGCCGTGGTGACGTCCCAGCCGCCGCCGTCGGTGGGGACGGCGAGCTCGACCTCCGTGCCGAGCCGCAGGTACGGCGTGAGCCCGAACCGCTCGGCGTACGTCGAGAGATAGCTCTGCACCTGCTCGCCGGAGGGCCACTCGGGGTAGTCCCGGGGCATCGGCTGGTCGGACAGCGCGTAGGTGCCCTTGTTGTTCTGGGTCTTCAGGCCGGGGTAGCGGCGGCTGGCGCTCCACACGCCGCCCACGTCCTGGGTCTTCTCGTAGACGACGACGTCGTGCCCGAGCTGGCGCAGGACCTTGGCGGACGAGAGGCCGGCGAAGCCGGCGCCGACGATGGCGATCTTCATGGGAGGGGTCCTCACTCGGCGAGCTGCGGGATGGTGGGGACGGCCTGCTCGGGGCCGAGGGCGGAGTAGCCGCCGTCGGCGGCCCAGTCCGCGCCGGTCACGACGGATGCGGCGTCCGAGGCGAGGAAGGCGACGACCTCGCCGATCTCGGCGCCGTCGCCGACCCGGCCGGTCAGGTGGAAGGGCGCGGCCACGCGGTCGGTCTTGGCGCGGTCGCTGCCGGACAGGTCGTCCATGATCTTCGACCAGGTCCAGCCCGGGCTGACCGAGTTGACCCGGATGCCGTCGCCGGCGAGGTCGGTGGCCATCGACCGGGTGAGCTGGACGATTGCGGCCTTCGACGCCGGGTAGACCCAGCGCCCGGTCTGCGCGACCTTGCTGGAGATCGACGTGAAGTTCACGACCGCCGCGTGCTCGCTGGCCTGCAGGTGGGGGTGCGCCGCGCGGACGACCTCCACGATGCTGACCAGGTTGACGTTCAGGGCGGTGAGCCAGTCGGCGCGGCTGGTCGCGAAGCCGTCGTCGAGGTAGGTCGCGGCGAGGTTGACGACGATGTCGATGCCGCCGAAGCGCTCGACGGTGGCGGACACGAGGTCCGCGACGGCGGCGTCGTCGGTGATGTCCGTGCGTACGAACGCGACCTCGTCACCGAGCTTCTCGGCCGCGGCACCGCCGGCCTCGTCGATGTCGGCGACCACGACCCGGGCCCCGGCCCGGGCCAGGGCGCCGATGACGCCGTGGGCCAGCAGCGTGGCGCCGCCGGTGACGATCGCGGTGCGACCCGTCAGATCGGCCATGTTGATTCCTCCGCTCCTCGCTGCGATGCAGATCACATCGCGTGGACCGGGACACTAGGCACCGGCGCGGGCGGCCACTATCCGGAAAGCGCGGCGGGTATCCGCGAACCGCGGCGTGTTGTCCGGAGCCCGCTCAGGAGGGGGACGGCGGGACGCTCAGGAGGTCGGCCAGAGGCGCGCGGCATGGGCCAGCGCGCGGCCCTCGAGGGTCGCCACGAGGCGCTCGAAGAGCGCGGCGGCGTCGGGTCCGCTCCAGTCGTCGGCGAGCAGCTCACGGGGCAGCCCGGGGTCGCGGAAGGGCAGCCGGCGCCACCGGTCCACGACGGTCAGGTACGACGCGAAGGCGCGCTCCGGGTCGACGACCCCGCTGCCGCCGAGCTCGTCGGCGACCGGTGCGAACTCCGCGATGAAGGCGCGGTAGCGCTCGTCGATGCCGGTCAGGTCCCAGCTCTCGTAGAGCAGCGCGGCGAGGTCCTGCCCGGCCACGTGGTCGCCGACGAAGACGGCGCTGTGCCGGGTCAGGCCGAGCTCGGCGATCGCCCGCTCGGCGGCGGCCTGCATGCGTGCGGGCGCGATCCACATGGCGGTGCCGACGTTGCCGAAACCCAGCGAGGTGAGGTGGGCGCGCAGCTGCTGGCGCTTGCTGCGCTGCGACTCGGGCACCGAGAAGTTCACGATGCACCAGCCGTCCTCGAGCGCGGCGGGCTGCCGAGCGTGCCAGATGACCTCGTCGCCGGCGGCCAGCGCGCCCAGGGCCTCGTCGGTGAGCGCGTAGCCGCGGATGCCGCCGCGGGTCTCGGACTCGAGCCAGCCGCGCTTCTTGAGCCGGAAGACGGCGGTGCGCACCGACGGCCCGTCGATGCCCAGCGGCGCCATCAGGTCGATGGTGCCGCCGATCGGCATCCAGTTGCCCATCCGTCGTACGACAGCGCCGAGGAAGCTCACGACCACGGTCCGGGAGCCGCGCCCGCGGGCCTCGGTCTGCGCCGGTTCCGTGGTGCTCATCGGGAGCATTGTGCCCGACCCACCGGGCTAGTCGGCGGCACCCAGGGCGGCGCGCCAGTCGTCGGGCCAGGGGGACGACGTCCCGGTGGCCCGGTCGATGTGGACCGTCACGTAGCGGCCCCGGGCCACCCGCACGGGCGCGGTGCCCTCCGGGCCGCCGTGCACCTCGAACGTGAGCGACAGCGCCGACGTGCCCACCCGCTCGACCTGGACGGTCGCGGTGACCTCGTCGCCGAAGCGCAGCGGCGCCTCGAAGTCGACCTCGTAGCGGACCCGCGGTGCCGACGCGAAGTAGGCGTCGAGGCCGAGGCCGCGCATGAGCGCGGCCTCGGCGGACTCGACGTAGCGGGCGATCGCCGTGTTGTGGTGGATGCCCGCGGAGTCGGTGTCGATCCACTCGACCCGGCCCCGGTGGGTGGCCTGCACGGTCACGGCGTCCACCGCACGTGGACCAGGCCGTCGCCGTCGCCGTCGCGCAGCAGCGAGAGGCGGGGCGGGATCTTGTCGGTGCGCGAGGTGGGGGGCTTGCGGCGCCCGGCCTGCCACGGCACCGGCCAGGTGGCGCCGGGTCCGCGGTAGTCCTGCTCGGCGGCCGCGTGGAGCGTCCAGCTCGGGTCGTAGAGGTGCGTGCGGCCCAGGGCGCACAGGTCGGCGCGCCCGGCGAGCAGGATCGAGTTCACGTCGTCGTAGGACGAGATGGCGCCCACCGCGATCACCGCGACCCCGGCAGGGGCGGCGACCTCGTGCCGGATCCGGTCGGCGAAGGGGGTCTGGTAGGACCGCCCGAACGCCGGCTTCTCGTCCTTGCTCACCTGCCCGGACGACACGTCGATCGCGGCGGCGCCGTGCTCGATGAACGCGCGGGCGATCTCGACCGCGTCGTCGTCGGTGTTGCCGTCGGGCAGCCAGTCGTGCGCGGAGATGCGGACGGTGACCGGGATCGACTCCGGGACGACGGCGCGCACGGCGTCGAACACCTCGAGCGGGAACCGCAGCCGGTTGGCCAGCGAGCCGCCGTAGTCGTCGGTGCGCCGGTTGGAGACCGGGGACAGGAACGACGACAGCAGGTAGCCGTGGGCGGCGTGCACCTCGATCAGGTCGAAGCCCGCCTCGACCGCGCGCCGCGCGGTGGCGACGAAGTCGGCGACCACCTGGTCGAGGTCGGCCCGGGTCGCCTCGCGCGGGACGTGGCAGGTCGGACCGTAGGGGAGCGGTGAGGGCCCGAGGACCTCCCAGTTGCCGTCGTCGAGGGGCTCGTCCATGCCCTCCCACATCAGCTTGGTCGAGCCCTTGCGGCCGGAGTGGCCGATCTGGACGCCGATCTTGCCCCTCGAGCGCTCGTGCACGAAGGAGGTGATCCGGGCCCAGCCGTCGCGCTGCTCGTCGTTCCACAGCCCCGGGCAGCCGGGCGTGATCCGGCCCTCGGGGGACACGCAGGTCATCTCGGTCATCACCAGGCCGGCGCCACCCATCGCCTTGCTGCCCAGGTGCACGAGGTGGAAGTCGCTAGGCATCCCGTCGACCGCCGAGTACATGTCCATGGGGGAGAGGACGATGCGGTTGGCCAGCTCGAGCGGGCCGATCCGGGTCGGCTGGAACATGGCCGGCCCGGGCGAGCCGTCGCCGTAGGTGCGGGCGAAGGCGTCCTCGACCACGCCGGCGAAGCCGGGGTCGCGGTCCTTGAGGTTGTCGAAGGTGATCCGGCGCGAGCGGGTGAGCAGGTTGAAGACGAACGCCGTGGGGTCCTGGTCGGCGTACATGCCGATGTTCTCGAACCACTCCAGCGAGGCCTGGGCCGCGCGCTGGGTCGACTCGACGACCGGCTTGCGCTCGGTCTGGTAGGCCTCGAGCGCCGCCGGGACGGTCGGGTGCTCGTGCAGGCAGGCGGCGAGCGCGAGCGCGTCCTCCATGGCGAGCTTGGTGCCGGAACCGATCGAGAAGTGCGCCGTGTGGGCGGCATCGCCCAGCAGGACGACGTTGTCGTGGTGCCAGCGCTCGTTGCGCACGGTGTGGAAGCTCAGCCACTTCGAGTTGTTCGTGAGCACCTCGTGGCCCTGCAGCTCGCGCGCGAAGATCTCCTTGACCTTCGCCACCGCGTGCTCGTCGGACACGCCCGGGGGGAACACCTCGTGCTCGGTCGCGTCGAAGCCGGCCCGGCGCCACACGTCCTCGTGCATCTCGACGATGAACGTCGAGCCCTCGGCGGAGTAGGGGTAGCCGTGGATCTGCATGGTGCCCCACTCCGTCTGCTTGACGAAGAACTGGAACGCCTCGAACACCAGGTCGGTGCCCAGCCAGATGTACTTGTTGTGCCGGCGGTCGAGCGAGGGCCCGAACACGTCGGCGTGCTTGGTGCGGATCGACGAGTTGAGCCCGTCGGCCGCCAGCACCAGGTCGTACGACGCGCGGAGCTCGTCGACGTCGGGCGCCTCGGTCCGGTAGTGCACGGTGACGTCGAGCTCGGCGACGCGCTCCTGCAGGATCTGCAGCAGCTCCTTGCGGCTCATCGCGGCGAAGCCCTGGCCGCCGATCGTGTACGAGCGGCCGTCGACGTCGACGTCGATGTCGGTCCAGCGCGCGAACCGCGACTCCATGCGGTCGTGCACGACCTGGTCGGCACCCTCGATGCTGCCGAGCGTCTCGTCGGAGAAGACGACGCCGAAGCCGAACGTGTCCTCGGGGGCGTTGCGCTCCCAGACGGTGACCTCGTGGGCCGGGTCGAGCTGCTTCATCAGCGCGGCGAAGTAGAGCCCGCCCGGGCCGCCACCGGCGATAGCGATCCTCATGACGACCGTCCTCCCGCGCGGATCATGCCCTCCTGGACGACGGACGCCACGAGGACGCCGTCGGGGGTGAAGAAGCGGCCCACCGCCATGCCGCGGCCGTCGTCGACGGAGACCGCCTCCTGGGCGTAGAGCAGCCAGTCGTCCATCCGCACCGGGCGGTGGAACCACATCGCGTGGTCGAGGCTCGCGGTGACCAGGCCCTCGTCGGCCCAGGCCAGGCCGAGCACCCGCAGTGCGGGCTCGAGGATCGTGTAGTCGCAGACGTAGGCCAGTGCGGCGGCATCGCGCTGCTCGGCGGTCAGCCCCTCGACGTCGCGCAGCGCGTCGTACGGGCGCACCCAGATGGCCTGGTGCGGCGTCCGCTCGCCCTCGACGGTGAGGTAGACCGGGCCGGGCACGTGCCGCATGTCGAAGCTGCGCCCGTGCTGCCAGTAGTCCTTGGAGACGTCGGTCATCGTGCCGCCGGAGCGGTCGGCGAGGTACGCCGCCGAGGTCGGCAGCGTGTCGGGGCCGGGCAGGCCGGCCGGCATCTCTGCCTGGAACGAGCCGCTCGGCTCGCCGGCGGCGAAGCTGGCGAGGCAGACGTAGACGGGCTTGCCGTTCTGGAAGCCGCGCACCTGGCGGGTGCTGTAACCGCGCCCGTCACGCAGCGCCTCGACCTCGTAGCGGACCTCGGCGCCGATGTCGACGGGCCGCATGAAGTAGGAGTGCATCGAGTGCATGCTCTTGCCGTCACCGACGGTGCGCGACGCGGCGACCAGCGCCTGGGCGACCATGTCGCCGCCGTAGGCCTTGGGCCACGGGCAGGGCTGGGTGGTCGCGGTGAAGGCGTGGTCGAAGACCTCGGCCGGGCACTCCTTCAGGGTGACGGCGTCGGTGAAGATCTGCGAGGTGGGGTTCACGGCCGGTCCGTCCAGTCGGGCAGCTCGCCGTCGGTGACCTGGGCGAGGTTGACGACGATGTTCTCGGGGGTGCGGGTGGTCATCCAGGTGAGCGGGTTGTTGCGGTCGAGGTTGCATTCGACGTGGGGCATGAACGGCGGCACGAACACCCAGTCGCCCTCGGACATGTCGATGTAGTCCTCGAACTTCTCGCCGAAGTAGATCCTGGCCCGGCCGGACAGCACGTAGCCGCCGGTCTCGGCCTCGCCGTGGTGGTGGGGGACCGAGCGGTAGCCGGCGAGGTTGTGCACCTTGCCGAACCAGATCCGCGTCGCGGGCGTGTGCTGGATGCTCACGCCGGAGACCCGGGTGGCGCCCTCGCTCTGGCCGGTCAGGTCGGGCTCGAAGCCGGCCCGGGTCACGACCGGCACCACGATGCCGCTCTCGTTGGCGTAGACCGAGTTGTCCCCGATCAGCTCGTACTTGCTGAGGTCAGGCTCCATGAGGGTGCTCCTGGGAGAGGGTGGTGAGAGGGGTGAGACGGACGGTGTTGCGCAGCGTGCCGATGCCGGCGACCTCGGTCTCGAGGACGTCGCCGTCGGCGAGGAAGCGCTTCGGGTCACGGGCGACACCGACGCCGCCGGGGGTGCCGGTCAGCACCAGGTCGCCGGGGCGCAGGGTGGCGAAGGTGGAGACGTAGGCGAGCAGGTCGGCGCAGTCGAAGACGAGCGTCCGAGTGCTGTCGCGCTGGACCTCCTCGCCGTTGACCCGGCAGACGACGTCGACGCCGGCGAACGGATCGACCTCGTCGGGGGTGACGACGACCGGACCCACCGGGGTGGTCGCGTCCCAGGCCTTGCCCTGCAGCCACTGCAGGGTGCGGTACTGCCAGTCGCGCGCCGAGAGGTCGTTCGCGACGGTGTAGCCGGCGATCGCGGCGCGGGCCTCGTCGCGCCCGGCGCGGCGCAGGGTGCGGCCGACGACGACGGCGAGCTCGGCCTCCCAGTCCCACTGGACGCCGTCGGCGAGGGCGAGGTCGTCGTCGGGGCCGGTCAGGGTGTCGGCGAACTTCGCGAAGAGCGTCGGGTGCGTCGGCAGGTCGCGGCCGGTCTCCTGGATGTGCTCGCCGTAGTTGAGCCCGCAGCAGATCACCTTCCCGGGGCGCGGCAGCGCCAGCACGGGGACGGCGCCGGGCAGGTCCCGGTCGAGCTCGTCGGCCTGGGCGGCGACCCGCGCGGGGTCCCAGCCGCCGTCGGCCTCGGCCGCGGCGAGCAGGGCCGACAGGTCGGGGGCCGGCAGCGCGCGCCAGCCGTGCTCACCGAGCAGCGCGGCCGTCGTACCGCCGGGGGTGGTGACCGTCGCGAGCCGCATCGGTCCTCCTTCGTGCATCGTCGGGATCGTTCGATATTGCATTCTGCACACGTTCGTTGCCGTGATGTCAATAGATTGCTACGGTGGCGATCATGTCCATCGATCTCACGCCCCTGGCCGTCAACCCGGCCGCCCTGCCCGTCCCGAGCGGCTTCTCGCACGGCACGCTGAGCGGCAACACGCTCTACCTGGGCGGGCAGACCGCGCTCGACAAGGAGATGCGGATCGTGCCGGGCGGCATCGTCGAGCAGTTCCGGCAGGCCTTCGGCAACGTGCTCGCGACGGTGCGCGAGGCCGGCGGCGTGCCCGAGGACCTGGTGAGCATCACGATCTTCCTCACCGACATCCCCGACTACCAGGCCCACGGCCGCGAGATCGGCCGGGTCTGGCGCGAGCTGGCCGGCCCGGTCTACCCGGCGATGGCCGGCATCGGCACGACCGGCCTGTGGCAGCCCGAGGCGCTCATCGAGATCATGGGCGTCGCGGTGATCCCCGACGAGCGGCTGGTCCGACCCGCGTCCTGATCGGCGCATTCGCGCCCACGGACGAGCGTGGATCCGTTGACATGTCACGGGTCCAGGTGCGCCAATGGGGGCAGCAACTCACAGGAGTGTTCCGATGCCCACGACTCTTCTCTCCCGCCACCCGCAGATCGCGACCGCCGACCCGGAGCAGGCGCGGGACGAGGTCGCGCGCCGGTTCTGCCCCCACCGCCTCGAGCTGACCCGTCGTACGGGGCGGCTCGACATGCTCCACAACGCCGCGGCGATCGGGCCCGACGTGACCCTCAACTACCTGCGCTACGGCGACGAGGTGCGGATCACGCCGGGTCGGTTCGACGACTTCTTCCTGGTCCAGGTGCCGATCTCGGGCTCGGCGCGGGTCAAGGTCGGCGACCGGGTCGTCGCCTCCGACCGGGTCCGCGGGTCGCTCGGCTCGCCGACCGAGCCGGTCGACATGGTCTGGAGCGACGGCTGCGAGCAGCTCCTCGTCTACCTGCGCCGCCAGGCGGTCGAGGAGCTCGCCGGCGGTGCCGACGACCCGCGGCCGGTGGTCTTCGACCCCTCCATGTACCTCGAGACGCCGTCCCTGCGGGCCTGGCTGCGCCTGGTCCACCTCGCGCTCGACGACATCGAGGCCGGGGGAGCTCTCTTCCGCTCGCCGCTGGCCGCGACCCACTTCGAGCAGACGCTGATCTCGGGCCTGCTCGCCGCGCAGCCCAACTCCAGCAACGAGGCGCCCCGCGAGCCGGCCGCCGGCTCCCGCGTGGTCCGCACCGTGATGGGCCTGATCGACGCCGAGCCCGAGCGGGCCTGGCGGCTGGCCGAGCTGGCCGGCGAGGCCGGCGTCTCGGCGCGCACGCTCCAAGAGGCGTTCCAGCGCGAGCTGGGCTCCAGCCCGCTCGAGCAGCTGCGCCGGACCCGCATGGAGCGGGCCCGGCGCGACCTGGTCGAGGCCGACCCGGTGCACACGTCGGTGACCGACATCGCCGCGCGGTGGGGCTTCTTCCACCTCGGGCGGTTCTCGCAGTCCTACCGCGCGATGTACCAGGAGCTCCCGTCCCAGACCCTTGCCGGCTAGGTCGTCTTCTCGTGCGCGAGCTCGGGGCGCAGGCCCTTGTCGACCAGGCGCGGCATGACCTCCTGGGCGAAGTAGTCGAGCTCCCCGACGTAGTCCACGAACGCCATCGTGATGCCGCCGAAGCCGGCCTTGGCGAAGCGCTCGATCTCGTCGGCGACGTCGTCCGGCGTGCCGATCAGCGGGCAGGTGCCGTGCCCGGCGGCGAACCGGCTGCGGAAGCCGGCCAGCATCTCCGGGGTGAACGACTGCGCGTGCAGGCCCTGCAGGCGCATCAGGTTGTCGACCGCGTCCCAGTCGGCGTTCTCGACCGCGTAGTAGTGCAGGAACTCCTCGGCCTCGGCGCGGGTGGGACGGCACACGACGTGCGTCGGCGTCAGGACGCCCGACGTGCGGCCCTGGACGCTCGCCTCGGCGCGCACCTGGGTGACGACGTCGGCGCCGTCCTCGGGGCCGCCGACGATGGTGAAGACGAAGTCGGCGTTGCGGGCGGCGTACGCGCGGCCCTGGGTGCTCGACCCGGCGTTGAGGATCGGCAGCCGGCCGGCCGCGGGCTTGGGCTCGGCCTCGACCCCCTTGAGGTCCCAGAACCGGCCGGGCAGGTCGTAGCGGCCCTCGCGCGACCACAGCGTGCCGAGCGCGTCGACCCACTCCTGGGCCAGCGCGTAGCGGGAGTCGTGGTCCTGCGGCAGGTCGACGCCCATCGCCTCGTACTCGGGCTGGTTCCAGCCGGCCACGACGTTGACGCCCACCCGGCCCGGCGCCATCTGGTCGATGGTGGCGAGCTGCTTGGCGGTCACGACGGGGTGGTTGAACGCGGTGTGGACCGTCGCGAACGCGGTGAGCCGCTCGGTGTGGGCCAGGATCGCGGTCGCCCAGGGGATCGGCTCGAGCACGCTCTCGTGGAAGTTGGTCGTGCCGCCGTACCCGATCCAGCGGGCGATCGGCAGCATGAAGTCGATGCCGACCTCGTCGGCCAGCCGGGCCAGGGCGAGGTTGTCCTCCCACGACGCCGACCAGCGCTCGGGGATGGTGGTGACCGCGAGGCCGCCGGAGCAGTTCGACGAGAAGAGTCCGAGGCGGAAGTGGTCGGCCTCGACGATGGGGATGGTCATGCGGGGGTTCTCCTTCGGGTGGTGGGGACTTCAGCGCTGCAGGCAGAGGGGGACGGCGTCCGCCGCGGTGAGGATGACGACCTCGCCGACCAGGTACGTGTGGTCGCCGGCCGCGAACCGGTGCGCGGCACGGCACTCCAGGCGCAGTGCCACGGGCTCGTCGAGGACCGGCATGCCGTCGAGGCCGGGCTGCCACGCCACGCCGGCGAAGCGGTCGGCCGAGGGGGTCGCGAAGTGCCGCATCAGCGGGCCCTGGTGCGCGGCCACCACGTGGACGACGTACCCGGGGGCGGCGAGCCAGTCGTCGACCTGGCTGGAGCGGTGGTCGATGCACCAGCCGACGAGCGGCGGCGCCAGCGAGGTCGCGTGGAAGCTGTTGACGGTCTTGCCGATCGGCCGGCCGTCGCGCCCGGTCGCGGTCACGACGGCCACGCCGGTGGGCCAGCGCGCCAGCTGCTCGCGGAGCATCGCCGGGCTCACCTCGGCTGTGGTCGGAGTCACACAGGTCATGGCGGTGATCGTGCGCACCGGCGGGCCGCGCTGCTATCCGGCCGAGGTCGCGCACTATCCGCCGACGGCGGCGCCGCCCTTCCCGGCAGCCGGGGTGCCGTGGCACCGTCGGCGGGGAGGGGGTGAGCCATGGCCGGAACCGTGATGCCGCTCGGCTCGTACGGCGTCCTGCGCACGACCGACGTCGACGACGCGCGGGCCTCCATCGCCGCCTCGCTCGCACCCCACCGGCTGACGCCCCTTGCCGGTGCCGGCGGCTTCCGGGCGCTCCACAACGCCGCCCACCTGGGCCGGCTGAGCGTCCACTACATCGACTACGGCGCCGAGGTCGAGGTCGCCGTCGACGGCATGGACTTCCAGCTCGTCCAGATCCCCCTGGCCGGCCGGACCACCATCAGCTGCGGCCGCGAGCACGTCGTCGCGACCCAGCGGACCGCGGCCGTGACCGCGGTCGGCGAGTCGGTCCGGATGCGCTACTCGGCCGGCAACCCGCGACTCATGGTCCGGATCGGCGCGGCCCTCCTGCACGACCGGCTCGCACTCGCCGAGCGGGTCGGCGCGGTGCCGTCCCCTGCGCCGGGGGTCGCGGCGACCTTCGACCTCACCCAGGGCCGAGGCCGGTCCTGGCGCGGGATGCTCGACGTCCTGCTCGCCGACCTCGAGCGCGAGAGCGGGCTGACCGCCGTCCCGCTGGCGGCGGGGGCGCTCGAGGTCGCCCTCGTCGACGGCCTCATCGCCAGCCTGGCCGCCGACCCCGCCGGGGCCGGGGCCGCGGCCGGGGCGGCGGGGCCGGTGACGACCCCCCACGAGCGGGTGGTCAAGCGCGCCGCCCAGCTCATCGAGGACCATTGCGCCGAGCCGCTCGGCACCGCCGACGTCGCCGAGGCCGTCGGGCTGAGCGTCCGGGTGCTGCGCGCCGGCTTCCAGGAGCACTTCGCGACCACCCCGATGGCCTACCTGCGCCACGCCCGGCTCCGGCGGGTCCGCGACGACCTCAGCGACGGCACCGCCGCCTCGGTCACCGAGGCCGCCCTGCGCTGGGGCGTCACCCACCTGGGCCGGCTCTCCGGCGACTACCGGGCCATCTTCGGCGAGACGCCGAGCGAGACGTTGCAGCGGGCGCGCTGATCGCCGGGGTGCGGCGGGAGTTTCGCCGGTCGACCGGCGAAACTCACACTTGACCGATGAAGTTCCGTCGGTCAAGAGCCAGTTTCGCCGGTCGACCGGCGAAACTCCCGCGCCGCTCAGCCCCCGCGCCGCCTACGGTGGAGCGATGAGCGACCTCGCCGACCGGCTTCGCGCCGACCTGACCACCGCCCTCCGCGCCCGCGACCGGACGCGCGCCAGCGTGCTGCGCACGGTCCTCGGCGCGATCGCGAACGCCGAGGCGGTCCCCGTCCCGCAGGCCGCGCCGCCGTTGGCCGAGGGCGTCATCGCCGGTGCCGTGGTCGGGCTCGGTGCCGCCGAGGTGCCGCGTCGCGACCTCGGTGAGGACGACGTGCGGGCCATCGTCGTCGCCGAGCGCGACGACCTGCTCGCCCACGGCATGACCGCCGAGGCGGCGCTGCTGGCGGAGTACCTGAGCGTGGCTGAGTAGGGTCGGCCGTATGAGTGCTGACTGGCGCAGCGACCTGGTCGACGAGCTGCGGACCCTGATCGTGCAGGCCGAGCCCGACGTCGTCGAGGAGGCCAAGTGGAAGAAGGCCTCCAACCCCGACGGCGTCCCGACGTTCTCGGCCGACGGGCTGATCTGCACGGTCGAGACCTACAAGGACAAGGTGAAGGTCACCTTCGCCAAGGGTGCCGCGCTCGGTGACCCGACCGGGCTGTTCAACGCGAGCCTCGACGCCGGCACCCGCCGCGCGGTCGACGTCTTCGAGGGCGAGCAGCTCGACGGCGACGCGTTCGTCGCGCTGGTGCGCGAGGCGGTCGCGCTCAACCGGTCCTGACCGTCCGTCGCGGGCGAGGTCGCCGCGGCGCTCAGAGGGTGAGCGCGAGGATCCGGTGGTCGGAGACCTCCGGTGCCTCCAGGACGGCGAAGTCCACGACCGCGCCGGGGTCCGAGACGAGCAGGTAGCCCGCGTGCCGCACCGGCTTGGGGTACGCCGCGGTCCGGGTGTCCGCCGTGCCGACCAGGTCGATCAGGCCCACCTCGCGGAGCACCCCGAATGTCGCGCTGTCGGGCAGCAGGTTGAGGTCGCCCGCGACGACCACGAGGTCGCCGTCGGCCCGGGTGTCCTCGACGAACGCCGCGAGCCGCTCGGCCTGCGCCTGCCGCGCCGGGGTGTCGCCCTTGCCGGCGCTGTCGCGCAGCCCGTGGAGCTGGACGACGCACACCGTGCGACCGGGCACGACCGGGTCGGCGACCCGGAGTCCCTGCACTGCGCGCGGCCGCTCGCTGACCGCCCACTCGTCGTGGTCGGTGAACTCGCCGTGCACGAAGCCCTCGGCGGTCCCGAGCAGGGGCACCTGCGGGGCGACGAAGGTGCCGAGCCCGAAGTCCTGGTGGTGGCGCCGGCCGTGGGCGTCGGTGACCGGGCCGGCGTCGCTGGCGACGAAGAGGGCGGTGTGGTCGGGGAGCAGGGCGCGCACGTCGTCGTACAGGTTGGCGCGCTGGGGGAGGGAGCGGTCGGCGTCCTCGAACGACGTCCAGCCGCCGAGGTCCGCGGTCCGGGTGACCTCCTGGAGGCAGACGACGTCGGCCTTGCTCGCCGGCAGCCAGGCGGCCAGGTCGTCGAAGCGGGCACCGCCCCAGGCGTTGACCGAGACGATGTGCACGGGAGCTCTCCTAGGTCTGCGGCTGCTCGTGGCGCAGGGCGCGCGCGGCGTCGGCGTACATCGTCGACTTGATGGCGCCGAGTGTAGGGGCGTCCTTGCCGGCCAGCGGCGCGACCCTCGCGACGGCGTCGGCGAGGAGCCGGTCGTCGGTGGCGGTCGCGTCGACGAGGCCGATCGCCTCGGCCTCGGCCCCGCCGTAGCGCCGGCCGGTCGCCATCGAGTCGAGTGCCGCGCGCGGCGTCAGCTTGGCCTGGATCAGCGCCGCCATGCCGGGCGTGAACGGGATCCGGATGTCGACCTCGGGGAAGCAGAAGTAGCCCCGGTCGGCCCGCATCACGCGCCAGTCGTGGGCCATGGCGAGCATCGCGCCGGCGCCGAAGGCGTGCCCGTTGACGGCCGCCACGGTCGGCACCGGCAGCGTCAGGAACCGCGCGAGCAGCGCCTCGACGCGCGCCGAGTAGGGCCCCAGCTCGTCGGGGTTGGCGAGCACCCAGTCGAGGTCGAGGCCGTTGGAGAAGAACTTGCCCTCGGCGACCGTCACCAGGGGCGCCGGCGCGGCCTCGACATGGTCGAGCGCCTCGTCGATCGCGGTCAGCAGGTCGGCGGTGAAGCGGTTCTCGGTGGCGCCGATCGTGAGGACGTGGACGCCGTCGTGCTCGGTCAGGATGCTCATGGATGTCTCCTCTGGGTGCGGGTGGGCGGCGGGTCGAGGGGGAGAGCGAGGATCGCCCGGACGGCGGCCTCGATGCGGCGCTCGGCAGCGGCGTCGACGGCCCGGTGCTCGAGCAGGGCGCGCCGGACGACTCCGCCGGGCACGTCGACGACGCACGTGGCGACCGCCGCGACGGCGTGGCGGTCGTGGCGGCCCCAGACGCCGTCGGCGAGCCGGGCGAGCAGCGCGGTGAGCTGTCGGCGGTCAGCGGCCAGGGCGTCGGTGAGTGCGCGGGGGAGGTCGGCGGTGAAGAGCTGGTCGCTGCGCTGGGCGAAGAACAGCTGCGCACTCGCCGGGTGCGCCCGGGTGAACCGGACGGGCGCCAGCGCGGCCGCGACGACCGCCTCGACGCCGGCGGTCGCCTCGGTGGCCACGCTCAGCAGGCTCCCGAGCCGATCGGTCGCCCGCAGCCAGAGCCGCGCCAGCAGCTCCTCGCGGGAGCCGAACGCGTGGTAGATCGTCCCGTTCGACGCGCCGGCGCTCGCCGCGAGCGCCCGCAGCGTGAGGCCCGCGGGGTCACCGCTGGTGACGAGCTGCTCGGCGACGTCGAGCAGGTCGTCGACCGAGTGCAGGCGCTGGCGGGGCATGTGCCCAGCATAGTGGAGCGTTCGCTCTAGAACGAGGGCGGTGTCGTCGCGCCTCCGCCGTCGCGCCGACCGGGAGGCCTAGCCTGGGCGCGTGGCCGACCTGACCGAACCCTGTCCCGCCTGCGGCACCCTGATGCGCTGGGAGACGTCCCACGAGCGCTGCGACGGCTGCGGCTACATCCGGCCGTGCTGCGAGGGCGCGCCCTGCAACTAGGTCGCCCGGCTAGTGGCGGCCCAGACCTCGGTAGAGCCGCAGCTCGCCCTGCAGCCGCTGGGGGAGCGGCGCGCCGGTCCGCTCGATCACCGCGGCATAGCCCTCGAGCGCGGCGATCAGGGAGTCGCGCAGCGGCTCGACCTCCTGGCGGGCACCACGCCGGCGGGCGTCCTCGAGACGTTCGCGCGCGGCGCTGACCTCCTGCTGGCAGGCGGCGAGAAGGGCGCGGTCGTCGCGCTGGTCCGGTCGGTCTGCCGTTGACATCTGCTCGCTCCGCGCCCGCCCGGTCGGGCCGGCGCCGGGATGCGCAGGGCTGACGGGGCGAGACTCACTCTACGCCGCCCGCCGGGTCGGGCAGGGGGATTCGGGGACGCCGCTCCGTCCGCCGTACGGCGTCCGCGTGTGCCTGGCGCAGCAGCCGCGCCACGAGCGAGCGGGTGCGCTCGCCCGGGTTGACGACCGCGACCCAGCCCTGCGCGCCGTACACCGGGTGCGGCAGCACGACGTCGGCCGCAGCGTGGTCGGTGGGGTCGGCGCGGTCCGGGTCGCTCGCGAGCGCGGCCAGCGCCCCGCGCCCGGCATGGATGTTGAGCCGCCAGCGCCCGGGCGGGTCGAGCGCGCTGCCGGTGTCGTCGGGGTAGTCCTTCGTGACGACCGTGGCGAAGGGCTGCTCGCGCTCGGGGAGCCGGCCGTCCGGGGCGTAGTAGAAGAAGTGGTCGCCCCAGGCGAGCTCGGGGAAGGCGCTCCCGGGGCCGGGAGCGAGCTCGAGGACGCCGTCGAGGGAGCGGAGGGTCTGCAGGATCTGGTCCATACTCATGGTTCGAGCATGAGGTTGAAGTGCTGATGGAGGGTTGATGGCGGACCTCACGACGGCCGCCGTGGCCGCGGCGTCCGGCTACTCGGTCCAGCAGGTGCGCGACCTCGAGGCCCGGGGCGTGATCGCGCCGGCCGCGCGGGCCGCCAACGGCTACCGGCGGTTCACGGCGGACCACGTCCAGGACCTGCACGCCTACCGGGACCTCGCCGCCGCCGTCGGCCCCGTCGAGGCCCGCCGGGCGCTGCGGGAGGTACGCCGGCTCCCGGCCGGCGCCGCGACGGAGCTGGTCGGCCGGCTGCACGCCGGGCTCGTGGCCGAGCGCGAGCAGGCGCTCGCGGCTCGCGCGGCGCTGACCGCGATCGGCGCCGAGCCGGGCACCGACGCGCCGCCCGTCCCGGCCGACACGATGACCATCACCGAGCTCGCGCAGGCCCTCGGCGTGAAGGCCTCCACGCTCCGGTTCTGGGAGCAGGCCGGCCTGGTCGCGCCCGAGCGCGTCGCCACCCGGGCCGGTACGGCGCGCCGCTACCCCGTGCCCGCCGTCCGCGAGGCCCGCATCGCCGCGGCGCTGCGGGCCGGCGGCTACCGGATCCCCGACGTGCGCCGCGCGATCGCCGCCGTCCGCGACCTGGAGGACGTCAGCGACTCGGTCGCCGCCCTCGACGCCCGTCTCGACGCGATCGCGGGCCGTGCTCTCGCCCTGCTGCGGGCGGGCGCACGGCTCGCTGGGATCATCGCGGCGCCATGACCAGGTACGACGCCCGGCCGCTCGTGCGCGCGGACTGGGCCTGGGTGCAGGCGTGGTTCACGGACGCGACCCTCGATCGCGAGCTCGGCCCGCTCGACGAGGAGTGGCTCGAGCACGTCCTCGCCGACCAGGAGGGCGTCGAGCTCGTCGTCACTGACTGCGGCGGTGCGGCGGTCGCGCTCGTCGGCGTCGCCTGGGATCCCGACGGCGCGACGCACGGGATCACCGACCTCGCGGTCGATCCCGCGCGCACCGCTTCCACCGCTAGCTTGTCGGGGCCGGCTCCGCGAGCTCGAGGTGCACGATCGGGTAGGGCCGCCCGTCGCCGTCGAGGGGGCTCCGTCCGGTGACCCGGAACCCGCGGTGCTCGTAGAAGCCCAGTGCGCCGGGGTTCTGCTCGTTGACGTCGACCCGGGTGACGCCGTGCGCAGCGATCACCTCGGAGAGCAGGGCCGAGCCCACGCCGCCGCCGCGCGCGTCGTCGGACACGAACAGCATCTCCAGGCTGCCGTCGTGCACGCCCGCGAAGCCGACCGCGACGCCGTCGCGCTCGGCGACGACCAGCGTCACCGCGGGCAGGTAGTCGGTGGCCAGCGCGCCCTCGATCCGGGCGAAGTCGGCAGGCGCGAGGAAGTCGTGGGTGGCCTGGACCGCGCTGCGCCAGATCGCCACCAGTGCGGGGTGCTCCGCCGGGCCGGCGGTGGGACGGATGCGGAGCTCGGCTGTCATGGCGCCCACCGTAGGGGGAGCGGGAGTCGACTGACCACGGGATATCGGCGGCCCACCCTGACGGATTCCTGCATCCGCGGGCCCGGTGCCGATCGTCCTCTACGTTCGGCCCATGTCCGACGAGCTGCCCGCGCGGATCCGGCGGGGCTATGCGCTCGGCGGGGTCGCCTCCGGTGTCTACGGCACCGTGCCGTCCCTGCTGCTGATGCCCTACCTGACCGAGGAGCTCGGGGTCGGCGCGCTGCTGGCAGGGCTCGTCGTGTTCGCGCCCAAGGCGTGGGACTTCGTCTGCAACCCGCTGGCCGGCCGGGTCAGCGACCGGGTACGACGACACGACCGGCGCCGCCCGTTCCTCCTGGTCGCCGGGCCGCTCATGGGGGTCGGGCTGGCCTTCGTCTTCACCGGCCCCAGCACGCCCTTCCTGCTCGCGCTCGCCTGGGTGCTGGTCGCGAACCTGGCCGCGGCGACGGCGTACGCGTTCTTCCAGGTGCCCTACCTCGCGATGTCCGCCGAGGTGACCGGCGACTACGGCGTCCGCACCCAGATGATGGCCTGGCGGGTCGGCGTCGTGACGTCGGCGATCGCGGTCTCCGGGGTGGTCGCGCCGTGGCTGGCGACGACCGCGGGCGGCTACCGGGCGATGGGCGTGCTGTCGGGACTGGTCGTCGTCGGCGGCTCGCTGGCGGTGTGGTGGTGCACCCGGGGCGCGCCGGTGGTCCGCGCGGAGGCGGCCGGTGGCGGGCTGCGCGACCAGCTGCGCGTCGTCCTCGGTGACGTCCACGCCCGTCCGCTGGTCGCGGCGCTGGTGCTGCAGGCCGCGGGGACGAGCATGCTGCTCGCCGCCGTGGCGTACGCCGCGCGGGTGCTGCTCGGCGACGCCGCCACCGGCAGCTACCTGTTCGGCGCGTTCGTGGTGCCCGGTGTGCTGTCCGCGCCGCTGTGGGCGTGGGTCGGGCGCCGGCACGGCAAGCGCGGCGGGTACGTCATCGCCACGGCCGTGCTGGGCTGCGGTCTGGTCGCGATGGTCGGGGTGTGGACCGGCAGCCTGGCGTGGTGCCTGGTCTGGGCCGCTGTGACGGGCGCGGGGTACGCCGGCATCCAGGTCTTCCCGCTGGCGATGCTGCCCGACGTCGCCGCCCACGACGCCCGCACCACCGGGCGCAACCGGATCGGGCTGTTCTCCGGCGTGTGGGCCGGGTGTGAGCTGCTCGGCTTCGCGCTGGGCCCCGGGCTGCTCGGTGTGGTGCTCGCCCTCGGTGGCTACGAGGGCGGCCAGGACTCCTACGGCACGGCGGCGCGGCTCGCCGTCCTGGCGGGGACGTCGGTCGTGCCGGCCGCCCTGGTGCTGCTCAGCCTGCTCGCGATCCGCGCCTACCGGCTCGACGACGCCCTGCGGACGCCCTCACCCGTCGAGAGCGCGACGGCCTCGTGAGTCGAGCAGCTGCCCCTGGCGCTTGACCGGGCGCAGCACCGTCAGCCGGCTGCGGACCTGCCAGCCGGGGGCGAGCGCGGCGAGGTCGGCCTCGGTGCGCGGCAGGTGGGCGAGCGAGGCCAGCCGGACCCCGAGAGTCAGGTTTCCGGCCCCGACGGTCTGCACGCAGCGGTGCACCGGTCCGGCCGCAGCCAGCGCCCGGCCGGCGCGGTCGGGGTCGTCCGCCTCGACCTCCAGCAGGACGCCGCGGCCGAGTCCGGCGGCGGCCGTCGCGAGGTCGCAGCCGAGCTGGATCGCGCCCGAGCGCAGCGCCCGGTCGAGCCCGCGACGCACGGTCGGCTCGGAGCCACCGAGCCGCGTCGCGAGCTCCTGTGCGCTGAGCCGGGCGTCGTCCCCGAGCGCGGCGAGCAGGTCGTCGACCAGGGCCGAGCGCGGGGGAGGCGGAGCGGGCTGGTCGCGGCGCGGCAGCAGCGCCTGGCGCTGGGAGGCGGAGCAGACCCCGAGCCGCCACCCGGCGTCCTCGGCGTGGACGGCGGCGACCACCCGCCGCTCGACCACCTCGGAGACCGTGCCGCCGCACCGCGTCACCAGGTCGTCGACGCGCTCGCCGACCTCGGCCAGGCCGGAGCCGAGGACGACGACGCCCAGGTCCGCCGTCCCGGCGAGCAGGTCGACGGTGTGTGCCCACTCCGGCGCCGCCGCGCGCTGGGCGGCCTCGGCCGCGCTGCCGGGGGTGCAGCGCAGCAGCACCAACGTCGCGTCGAGGTACGGCGTGAGGCGGGCCGCCGACGGCCGGACCACCCACCAGGCCAGCCGCTCGTCGTGCAGCCGGCGCCAGCGGCGGGCGGCGGTCGCGGCGTCGATGTCGAGGACCGCGGCGATCGTCGTCCAGGGCGCCCGCGGGTTGACCTGGAGCGCGTCGATCAGCGCCAGGTCGAGCTCCGGCAGGATCTCGGGCTGACGGATCTCGTCGTCGAGGAGCGGCACGCTCCCATTCTTCCGTATCCGGGGAGCCTGTGGTGGCGGTTCCCGGCGTGTGAGGCAGTGGAGATGACGAAGTCCTAGGGTCGAACCATGACCCCGCGCGTCCCCGAGGTGGCCACCACCGAGCAGCTGATGGCCACCATCGACGACCTGGTCGCGATGGCACCCCGGGCCACCGGGACGGCGGGCGGCGCGAAGGCCGCGGACTACGTCGCCGACCGCTTCCGCGGCGCCGGGCTCGACGAGGTGTGGGTCGAGGAGACCGACTCGTTCGCCTGGGAGCCCTCGCTGACCACCGTGCACGTCGACGGCGAGGAGGTCGCCTGCGCGCCGATCCGGCACTGCGCCCTGCCCGGCCACGAGCACGTCGGCACCCTCGGCACCGGACCGGACGGCGTCACCGCGGAGCTCGTCGACATCGGCGCCGGCAAGGTCGCCGACCACGACGTCGCCGGCCGGATCGTGCTCTTCGACCTGACCTTCGACCTGCCGCAGTGGGCGCTGCTGCCGCTGAGCGAGTACGTGCACGACCCGGACCGGCGGATGCTCAACCGCGAGGCGCTCCGCTCGCGCAATCCCTACATCACCTCGCTGACGCGCACGATGCGCGACGCCGCGGCGGCCGGCGCCGTCGGCGTGATCGGCGTGCTGCGCGACTACCCGGAGTCGCTGAGCTACCACAACGAGTACTACCGGCGGACCCTGCTCACCCTGCCCGGCGCGTGGCTCACCCGCAGTGCCGGCGCAGCGCTGCGCCGCCGGCTGGGACCGGGGGCGCAGGCCCGGCTGACCCTGGTCGCCGAGCGACGGCGGGTGACCGCACGGACCGTCATCGGCGTGCTGCACGGGGCGTCGCCGGAGACCGTCATGGTCCAGTCCCACCACGACTCGATCGGCCCGGGAGCGGTGGAGGACGCGAGCGGTACGGCGGAGGTCATCGCCCTCGCCGAGCACGCCGTCGCGCGCTTCCGGGCCGGTCGGCCCTGGCAGAAGACACTGATGTTCGTGACCTTCGACAGCCACTTCACCGGCTACCAGGCGCACCGGGCGTTCGCGCGCCGCTACACGATCGATGCCGACAGCCCCTACCGGCTCGCCCTCAACCTGACCGTCGAGCACGTCGGCCTGCGCGCCCGCGCGGGGGCCGACGGCGGCTTCGAGACGCTCGACGAGAGCGAGCCGCGCGCGTTCTTCGAGAACGTCTCACCGCCGATGAAGCTCGCCGTGGCACGCGCCATCCGGAGGCACGGACTGGGGGCGACGTCGATGCTCAACGCGAGCCTGCTCGAGTTCACCCTCGACGGGATGCCCACCGACGCGTCGTTCACCTTCACCGCCGGCGTCCCGACGATCAGCCTGGTCTCCGGGCCGCTCTACCTCTACGACGACGCCGACACCGTCGACAAGATCGACGTCGACCAGCTCGTCCCGGTCGCCCGTGCCTTCGCGGACCTGATGGAGGCCGCCGACAGCCGGCACCCCGGCCGGCTCGGGCTGATCCCGCGCGCCGTGCGCAGGCGGCTGCCGCGAGGGCGCTGGTGAGCGCGCCCTCGATCCTTGCCCGCGAGCCGGCCCAGGGCCGCGCGGCACTCGCGGCGGCGGGGGAGTCGTGGCGGGTCACGTACGCGTCGACATCGGTCCGCGGCGCCCCGGCGGTGCTCACCGGGCTCGTCCACCTGCCGCCCGGGGTGCCGCCCGCGACCGGCTGGCCGGTCGTCACCTACGGCCACATGACCACCGGTGGCGGCGACAGCTCCGCCCCCAGCCTGGCCACCGACGACAGCCCGGAGCTGCGCCGGATGACCCAGGGCGACCACTTCGTCACGGCCCTGCTGCGCTCCGGGATCGCCGTCCTGCAGCCGGACTACGAGGGCCTGGGCAGCCCCGGCCCGCACCCGTACCTGATCGGGCCCGCGCTCGCGACCTCCGTTCGCGACCTGCTGGTGGCCGCCCGCTCGTCGTCCGCACTCGTCCTGGGTGACCACTGGGTCGCGGCCGGGCACTCCGAGGGCGCGGTCGCCGCGCTCCACGCCGCTGCTGCCGGGCCTCCGCCGGGCGTACGGCTGGTGGGCTGCGCGGTGTTCGCACCGGTCACCCGGATGGACCAGACCATCGGCCTGTCACTGCGCTGGCGGACGACGCCGCCCGGCTTCGGCGTCGTCCCCTCGCTGATCGCCCTTATGATCAGCGGCGCCGCGACCGTCGACCCCGAGCTCGCCGCACTGGTCGAGTCGGACGGCCTGAGCGACCGCGCCCGCCGACTGTGGCCCGCGCTGGGGGAGCGCACGCTGACCGAGCTCGCCCGCCGCGACTCCTTCGGCGGCCTCCCGCCTCGGGCGCTCCTCGGGGCGCGCGGGGACGCGGTCAGGTCGGCGTTGCTGGCGTCCCTGCGTGCCCACGACGTCGCCGGCCTCGCGCTGCCTACCGGGATGCCGCTGCGCATCGACGCCGCCGCGGCCGACGAGGTGGCTCCCTTCTGGCTGACCCGGGCGCTCGTGCGCCGCTACCGCGGGGCCGGCGTACCGGTGGAGGCGGTGTGGTGGCGGACCGGGCACTCCGGCGTCCTGGCGGCGCGGCGGGCGCCGGAGCCGGCGGCGGCGTGGGTGGCGGGGCTGCTCCGCTTTCCCCAGTCCGCGGGATGACCGAACGCACCCTTCCGAGGAGCGTGAGGGCCTGGGGACCACCAGGAGGCCGACATGACACGGTGGTGCGGGCCGACCGAGCCCGAGTACGACGAGCAGCGCGCGCTGTTCAACGCGATGATCGACAAGAGGCCGCGGCTGATCGCGTCCTGCGCCAGCCCGGGCGACGTCAAGGAGGCGCTGGAGCGCGCTGCCGCCGACGGCCTCGCGGTCGCCGTCCGCTCGGGCGGGCACTCGGTGGCCGGGCAGTCGACCAACGACGACGGGCTGGTCATCGACGTCCGCGCGATGAAGGGCGTCGAGATCGATCCGGACGCCCGGCGGGCACGGGTGGCTGCCGGGTGCACGTGGGGTGAGTTCGACGCGGCGGCCCAGGAGCACGGGCTGGCGACCACCGGCGGCCGGGTCTCCACCACGGGTGTCGCCGGGCTGACCCTCGGTGGTGGCTCGGGCTGGCTGGAGCGCCAGCACGGGCTGAGCTGCGACAACCTGCTGGCGCTCGAGCTGGTGACCGCCGACGGCCGCGAGATCCGTGCCGACGAGAGCCAGCACCAGGACCTGCTGTGGGCGAGCAAGGGCGGGGGCGGCAACTTCGGGGTGGTGACCGCACTGGAGTTCCGGCTGCACCCGGTCGGCCCGATGATCCTCGGCGGCCTCATGGCGTGGCCCTTCGACCGCGCCGCTGACGTGGCGCCGGCCTACCGGGACTGGGCCGACACGGCGCCGGACGAGCTCGGCAGCGCGCTGGTCGTCATCAGCGGTCCACCGGAGGAGTTCATCCCGCCGCACCTGCAGGGGGAGCCGCTGGTCGCGGTCGCGGTCTGCTGGAACGGCGACCACGCGACAGGCGCGGAGCTCATGAAGGTCCTGCGCGACCTGTCCCCGGAGGTCGACCTGGTCGGCCCGATGCCCTATGCCCAGCTGCAGTCGATGATCGACGACCCGCCGGGCCTGCGGCAGTACTGGAGCGCCGACTACCACGACGACTTCCCCGACGCGGCCCTCGACGTCTTCCTCGACGCCGGCGCCCGCCGTCCCTCACCGATGACCCAGCACCTGCTGCTGCCCTGGGGCGGCGCCCTCGCCCGCGTGGACGCCGACGCGACGCCGCTCAGCCAGCGCGCCGCTCGCTGGGTGAGCCACCCGTTCGCGACCTGGGAGGACCCCGCCGACGACGAGGCGAACATCGCGTGGGTCCGCGACTACCGCCGCGCCAACGCGCCCTTCACCACCGGTGGCGTCTACCTCAACTTCATCGGCGCCGAGGGCGACGACCGCATCAAGGCCGCGTTCGGCGACGCCAAGTACGAGCGCCTGGTCGGGATCAAGTCCGAGTACGACCCGCGCAACGTCTTCGCCGGCAACCAGAACATCCGCCCCCGCGCGACCGTCTGACAACTGGAGAGCCTCATGTCCGACAAGCACAGCATCGACACCCCGCACGAGCGCCGGCCCTTCCAGGACCACGGCCACATGGACGTCGTCACCCTCGGCGAGTTCACCCTCGGCCGCGGTACCTTCGAGCCCGGCTGGCGCTGGTCCGACGACGTCAAGCCCATCGCCGGCACCGACTCCTGCCAGGTCCACCACACCGGCATCTGCGTCTCCGGCAGGATGACCATCAAGCCGGACGACGGCGACGAGTTCGACATCGGCCCGGGCGACGTCATCGACCTCGACCCCGGTCACGACGCGTGGACCGTCGGCGACGAGGCCTGCGTCATCCTCGACACCGGCGTGGCGGCGTACGCGACGCCGGGATGAGGCCGCCGCGTCGCTCAGGCGCCGTCCTCGGTCAGGGATGACGCCGGCAGCCAGTCCGCGCCGAGCAGCTCGGCGAGGTCGGCGAGCCCGGTGGTGTCGCTGCCGACGGTGTCGGCGGCCGCGGCGATCCGCTCCACCATCACCTTGCCGACCTGCTCCTCGACCGTGCCCTCGGCGTACGCGATGTGCCACGGCGAGACCTGGTGGTCGCGGTGGGTGCGGCCGGTCACCTGGCGCCCGGCGATGCCCGAGAAGCGGGCCTGGTGGAAGACGCCGACCCGCGGCTCGGTGCTCGCCTGCCGGCCGTCGGCGAGGGTCTCGCCGGCGTGGAGGCTGATCGACGCGACCGTCGTGAAGACGCAGACCTTCGCCTCGCCGGTCTGGAAGCGCAGCCGCTCCGCCTCGACGTCGAACCGGTCCCGGCCGTAGATCGAGGCGACGGCGATCCCGGCGTCGCGGAGCCGGTCGGCGATCGGGTCGGCGGCGGTGGCGACGAACTCGACCGAGCACGCCACCTGGCGCTCGGCCTGCACCTGCTGGACGATCCAGTCGACGGTCGAGTCGACCCGGATCAGTCCGGCCTTCTGCCGGAAGCGCAGCAGCGCGGCCCGCCCCTTCGCGACGTTGCGGCCCCGCCGGGCGAGGTCCATCTCGCGGCAGAACTCACCCCACTCCGCCTCGTACGCCGTCCGCTCCGCCGGCGTGAGCGTCACCGGCATCCCCGAGATCGGCACCGGTCCCCAGGGCGCCGCCCGGTGCAGCATCGCCGGCGGCTGGTCCTCGGCGAGCCAGCCGCGCACCAGCTCGAGGTCGGCCGCGCGGCGGGCCGGGTCGGTGGTCCACGAGGCGCCGTACCGCCCCTGCTCCACACCGACGCCGTGGCGCTCGAGCGCGGCCGCGAACGTCGCGCCCGGCTGGGTCGCCGTGGTCCAGTCCTTCATCGTCTCGCCCAGGACCTGGGCGTAGGCCGGCGCGAGGTACGGCAGCTCGAGCGGCGTGTGCCCGGGCGTCGCCGTCGTCGCGATGACGAACGGCGCCTTGTCGTGCGCCTTGGCGTGCCCGGAGATCCGCGCCCAGAGCTTCCACCGCTTGGTCGTGGTGCGCCGCAGCGCGTGCGCCTCGTCGGCGATGATCACGTCCCAGGTGTGGTCCTTGACCTTCTCCAGACGGTCCCAGGTGATGACGACCCACTCGAGACCGCCGTCGCCGAGCGCGGTGATCGTCCGGCACCAGTGGCCGATGGTGATCGCCGCGGGCCGGTCGGCGACGACGAGCACCCGCCGCGCGCCCCGGAGGCTGCCGACCGCCGTCGCCCCGAGGACCGCCGAGATCGTCTTGCCCACACCGGGCTCGTCGGCCAGCAGGAACAGGCGTCCGCCCGCCTCCGCCCGCGCCGCGATCGCGTCGGCCGCCTCGAACTGGATCCGCCGGGGCTCGAGCGCGTCCGTCGGCTCGGGCGCGGGCGTGGGGTCGTCGGGGTTGAGGGTGTTCTCGATGAACCGGCCGAGCGTGTAGGGGCCGGGTGCGTAGGGCTGCAGGTGCGCGGGGAGCGCGCGGCCGACGTACAGGTGGGTCTTGACGGCGGAGTGCCAGGCAGCGCCCTCGACCTGCGTCCCGTAGGGGACGTCGAGCACCCACAGCCGCTCACCCGGCCCCGCGAACGGCAGCGGCCGCGGCCCGCTCCTGCGCGGGGCGGCACGGCGCCGCCGCGTGCTGGTACGACGGGAGCTGGCCACCCCCGGACGCTACCGGGTCAGCCCGTCGCGGCCGCCGGACGGTAGCGCAGCACCAGCGCTCCCGACGCGAACCCGTGCCGGTCGACGAGCTCGAGCTGCACGCGCTCGCGCAGCCCGGCGAACAGCGTCGGCCCGTGCCCGGCGATGACCGGCTGCACGACGAAGACGTACTCGTCGATCAGGCCGAGGTCCGCCAGCGCCAGGGGGAGCGTGACGCCGCCCGCGAACAGGTCGCCCTCGCCGGGCTCGTCCTTGAGCCGCTGGACGGCCGCGCCGAGGTCGCCGCGGACCAGCTCGGCATTCCAGTCGACGTCGCTCAGCGTGCTCGACACGACGTGCTTCGGCGCGCGGTCGATGGCCTCGGCGAACGGCACCTCCCAGGTGTCCATCCAGTCGGGCCACGGGCCCGAGACCGGCCGCCGCCAGGCCGACTCCATCATCTCGTAGGTGACCCGGCCGTAGAGCAGCGCGCCGGCGCGCTCCATCTCGTCGGTCCAGAACTGCATCGCCTCCTCGTCCGGCGGGATCCCCGCCTCGTGGTGGACACAGCCGTCGAGGGTCACGTTGATCGCATACCGAAGCCGTCTCATACCGGGTGCGGACTCGCGCCGGCGTCCGTTCTCATCGCTGCAGCGCGTGGTCGATCCAGGCGACGACCTCGGCGAGCACGTCGGGACCCTCACGCTCCTCCTCCAGGCCGTGGTAGCCGCCGGGCCAGGTCCGCAGCGTCGCGGACGGCACGAGGTCGACCACCGCGCGGCTGGCGGCGAGCGGGTTGACGGGGTCGGCGTCCCCGTGCACCACCAGCAGCGGCACGGCGACCCGGCCGGCCGCGGCGGGCACCCGGTCCATCTGCGCCAGGACGTCGAGCGCGAACCGGGCCGTCGCCCGGCCGTGGACCAGCGGGTCCCCGGCCCGCTCGGCGACGACCGCGGGGTCGCGGTTGACCCGGTCGAACCTGAGCCCGTTCGCCAACGACAGGGTGGGCCGAACCCGGCCGAGGCTCCGGACCACCGCCACCTTGAGCCGCTGCCTCCGCAGCTCCGAGTCGAAGGCGGGCCCGGTCACCACCACCGCGGCGAGGTCCGCGTCCGGCCGGTCCGCCGCGTAGAGGAAGGCGTAGAGCCCGCCGAGACTGTGGCCGTACAGCACCACCGGCGCCCCGCCGGTCCGTTCGCGCTCCTGCGCGACGAGCCGGTCGACGGCCCGCGCCGTGGGGGCGTACCGGACGTCGCCGCGACGTCCCCCGGACCGCCCGAAGCCCTCGTGGTCGACGGCGAGCACCGCAAACCCGGCCGCGGTCAGGAGCCGGGCCGTGCCGTCGTACCGGGCGGCGTGCTCACCGAGCCCGTGCAGCAGGACGACGCTGGCACGCGGCTGCCCGAGCGGCGTCCAGCGCAGGGTGGCGAGCCGGGGCCCGCCGGACTCGGGCGTCAGGAAGGCGGCGGTGGGGGAGTCGGTCACGCCCCGAGCCTCGTCGCTCCTCGCTGGCCGGCGATTCGACCAACCTGCTAGTCCGCCCGGATCTCCCAGCGGATCGCGCCGAACGCGGTCGGCGTGCTGCCGAACGTGCGGCGGCACGTCCGGGTCAGGTGCGAGCTGTCCGTGAACCCTGCCCGGTGCGCGGCCTCGGTCAGCGTCCCGCCCTCGGCGACCGCGGCCGTCGCCCGCAGCAGCCGGAGCCAGCGGACGTACGCCCGGAAGGTGATGCCGAGCTCCTCGGCGAACAGGTGGGACAGCCGGCTCTCGGAGAGGTGCACCGCCGCGGCGACGTCCCGCAGCCGGACGGGCTGCTGGTCCAGGTCGTCCCGGAGGACGGCGAGCGCGGCGACCAGGCCCGGGTGCCGCGGCTGCCCGGCGCCCATTGCCTCCGGTGCTTGGGGGCGCCCGTCCTTCCAGCGCTGCCCGGCACGGTGCCAGGCGTCGGCATCGTCCGGCTCCTCGACCAGGCTCGCCAGCTCGGCTCCCCACGACGACTCCGGCTCGACGTGCGTCACCCGACCCCACGCCTCCGCGGCGTGGAACGCGTGCGGCTGACCCGCGGGGACGATCGCCGCCGTCGTCCGGCGCCGGCGCCCGTCGCCGTCCTCGATGACGAAGGAGCCCTCGCTGGCGACCGCCACCTGGACGGAGTGGTGGGCGTGGCGCGGCAGGCTGCCCAGCGGACCCTCGAGCTCGAGGAGGCCCGGTCGCAGCCGGCCGACGCCGGACCACTGGGTGGGCATCGCTACTGCGGCATCCAGGTCGGTACGACGACGAAGCCGCCGATCGGGCACGCGTCCCACCGCTCCGAGCGGAGCACGGCGGTGCCCGCCACCTTGGTGCGGTGGAACCAGAGGTCGAGCGGATCGGTCGTCACTCCGTTTGCGCGGCCGGGCATGCGCTGACCGCGGATCCGCCATGTCGGATCGGCGCACACCGTGCCGTCTGGGCGAATGCCGCGGTCGGTGAAGACCGGGCCGTACCTCGCTCCGGCCGGCACTCCGGGCACCAGCACCCTGGTCCGGGGCCGGAGCACCGACGCGCGACCGTCGGCGTAGTGCCGGTCACGGACCACCTTGGCCGGGCCCTTGCGGCGCAGGTCCTCGTCGTCCCGCGCCCGCACGACGCACATCCGCTCCGACCAGTCGCTGGTCATTCCCCAGATGTGCTGGCGCGCTCGTACGCAGAGGACCTGACCCGATCCGATCGGGAGCCGGTGCTGGCGAACCGTCGTCCCGTTGAACGCCGTCTGCCAGGCAGGAGGGGCCGTCGCGCGCATGTCCGCACGCAGCACCTGAACGTCCCACGAGAGCAGCTCGCCCTCCGCGGAGCCAGGCGCCTCGACGGCACCGCGGTCCAGGTAGAGCCGTACCTCGGGCTTGACGGTGTAGAGCCCCAGGTTGCCCACGACGAACGCGCTCGGCGGCCCGGCCTGCCCGTCCTCGGCGGCTGCGGGCGACGCCAACGAGACCGACGCGCCGGCCAGCGCCAGGACCAGCAGCAGGACGACCTTCGGCATCGACACTCCTCGGCTGGGGGGAAGCGGGCTGGGGGCGGCTCAGTGTGGCACGCCTCAGCGCGCGATCACGTAGGGCGACTCGTAGGGCTGCTGGGCGTTCGGACCGTCGGTCGGTCCTTCGACGATCTCGAGGCGACCGTCGAGATCGCCGCGCAGGAGCAGCCATCGGCCCTGGTGGAGCGCGACCACCAGGTAGTGGCGGGCGTCCTCCCAGGCGACGGGCTCGATGTTGCTGGTGTCGGAGTCGCCTCGGGCCACGATCTTCGCGGCCAGCTCGCCGGTGCGGGCGTCGCGGATGTCGATCCACGCGGGCTCGCCGTCGCGTTGCGGGGCGTACTCGGTGGTGTGCCGGCCGTCGGGGGAGAAGCCGAAGGGGGTGGTCTGGCAGCGGTGCAGGTCCTTGTCGTCCTGCATGTCCCACACCGTCGTGCACGCGGTCACCCCATCGTTGTCACCGCGGTTGCCGGCCACCAGCTCGCCGTCGGGTGACATCGTGAGGATGTTCAAGAAGTTGCCGCCGACCGGCTCGCTGCCGTCGTTGGTGTAGGCCACGGGGTCACCGTCGGGAGGGTTGACCACGACCCGGCAGCCGTCACCGGGGTCTCCGCAGGTTTGTGAGCCGAAGACGGCGACCGCGTTGCCGGTCCAGCTGGTCTGTCCGGTGCTCGCGAGCGTCCGCTCGCCGTCCCGGTCCCAGACCTGGACCTTGCCGTCGGGCGTCGTCCAGGCGGCGACCGTGCGGTCGGCCGACGTCACCACCGATGCCTGTCCTGTGGGAGTGACCAGGCGGGTGCTGACCACGCTCCCGTCGGCGCCGATCTCGTCGAGACTGCTGCCGTCGGTCTCGGCTTCGTTCCCGCGGCGGACGGCGAGATAGGTGTTCCCGCCGACGACGTCGAGCTCGTCGTAGTCGTGCCCGAGCCGGACCGTGGAGCCGTCGAGCCGGTGCAGGGTCCGGCCCTCGATCCACGCGACCGTGGGCGGCGCCCCACCGGCCTCGGCCCGCGCGATCCGCATGTCGAGCGGGTCCTGCTGGACCGCGTCCGCGTTGATCGAGGGGCCGGACGACGCGGGCCCCGGCCGCGGTGCGGAGTCGGGGTGACCGCCGGCCAGCAGCGTCGCCGGCAGGACGATGGCCGCGACCGCCGCACCCACCACGACCGCAGCAGCGGTGCGCCGGCGCCGCTGGATCCGCTGCGCCCGCTGCTGAACGTCGCGCAGGGTGAGCACCGGCTCGCCGGCTCGGTCGGCGTGGGCGGTCATGACGTCTTCGAGGTTCATCGGTTCATCTCCAGACCGAGGGCGGGCACGCGCTCCCGCAGGGCGGCCAGTGCGCGGCTGGCCTGGGACTTGACGGTGCCGGTGGCGACCCCGAGCGCCTCCGCGATCTCCGCCTCACTCAGCTGCTCGTAGTAGCGCAGCACCAGGACGGACCGCTGGCGCGGCGGCAACGTGGCGAGGAGCCGCCACACCTCCGCGGCCGACCCCTCGTCGTGGTCGTCGTGGTGCGCGATCCAGTCGGGCAGCTCATCGCTGGTGACCTCCCGCCGGCGCCAGGCCCGGCGCCACAGCGAGTTGTTCTCGTTCAGCAGGATGCGCCGGGCATAGGCGTCGACGGCCTCGCGCCGGTCGATGCGGTCCCACGCGAGGTAGACCTTGGCGAGCGTCGTCGCCACGAGGTCCTCGGCCGTGTGGTGGTCGCCGGCCAGCAGGTACGCCGTACGTTGCAGCGCCGCCTGGCGCGCGCCCATCCACTCGGCGAAGTCGTCGTCCGACTGCTGCGGCATGGCCGTTGCTCCCGAGGTCGCAGGTGGTGTGCAAGGCACCGGTCGGTACCTGTCCACCTCTAGACGCGACGGGGGAGAGGTTGGTTGCAGCGACCGCCACTAACCTGTGCCCATGGCAGAGCTGAGGTGGATCACCGGCGGCGACGCCGAGCGCCCGGACGTGCCCGAGCTGACCCTGCTCGTCGACGCCGACGGCTCGCTCGGCGACCGGGCCGTCGTACGTCTGGGCGACCTGGGGCACGAGGGCGACGACGTCCTGTACGTCATCGCCACGGACGCCTGGACCGAGCGCGACCTGTCCGACGGCGTGGTCACCGTCAGCGTGCACGCCTGGGACGAGACGCTCGCCCGCCTGGACCTCCCCGCCGACGAGCTCCCCGCATCGATCGACGGAGCCCGCCTCCTGGCCAGCGCCCCCCTCCCCGCCGAGCCCGACCAGCTCGCCGCCATCAACGATGAGGCCACCCTGGTCATCCCCTTCGACAGCGAGTCACCTGCGGACGAGTCGATCCGGCAGGTGCTCGCGCACGAGGAGTGGCCGCTCATCATCAGCAATGGTCGGCCGCCGCAGGAGTAGCCGCCAGGGCACATATTGACGGACAACTTCGCCTAAGCGAACATGTATGTCATGTCACTGCTCGCCGTCTCCGAGGCCGCCGAGCGGCTCGGTGTCTCGACGCGGCAGGTCCAGCACCTGGTCGCGCGCGGTGAGCTGCGGTCGTTGGCCCGCGGCGTGGTCGACGAGACCTCGGTCGAGCGCCTGCTGGCCGTCCGGCGCGGCTCGCACACCCGGCCCTGGGCGGAGTCGACGGCGTGGGCCGCGGTGGCGCTGCTGTCCGGACGAGCGGCGACATGGCTGGGCGAGAGCCAGCGCTCCCGCCTCCGAGGACGACTCCGTGCCCTCGGAGCAGAGGAGCTGGTCGAGCGTGCCCGAGGGCGCGCCGTGGTCAGTCGATACGTCGCGCATCGCAGCGCGGGCGAGCGGTTGCGCGCCGACGTCGTCGACACGTCGTCCGCAGCAGCCCGACTGGGGTTGGCGGCGACCACCGCGATCGACGGCTACCTGGCCACCACAGACCTGCAGGCGGTCGTAGCGCGTCATGGCTTGATGCGCGACGACACCGGGAGCGTGACCCTTCGCGGGACCTCGATGGACCTCGATGTGGTGCGCGACCTCGTCAGCACCGGTGATGTCCTGGCCGCGCTCGACCTGGCCGAGTCCATGGACGTCCGCGAGCGTCGCGCCGGAACCGACGTAGTCGATCGGGCGCTGGGGGAGTTCCGTGGCTGACCGGCCGACCATCGACGTCGCCACGCCTGCTGGTGGGTGGGGTGCGCCGTGGCCGAATGTCGCCGAGATCGAGGCCGTGCTGCCTCACGACAGGTGGACCCTCGTCGGCGGTCTGATGGCTCAGCTGCACGGCATCCGTGCGGGGATCGATGCCGTACGCCCCACCAACGACGTCGACATCGTCCTCCACGTCGAGACCACCCGCGGGGTTGCGGCGGAGACCGCCCGGGCTCTCGAGTCGCTCGGATACGTCCTTGCTCCATCGATCGACCCACGGAGCAACACAGCCCACCGCTTCAAGCGAGGGGACTCGACGGTCGACGTCGTCACTGACGCTCCCGACGTGGTCGACGTCCTCGTCGCCGACCATGTCGCATCGCGGATCGAGAAGCTCCGAGGTCGAGCGATGGTCGCCATCGAGGGCGGCACGCAAGCGCTACGTCGCACGATCAACGCACGGCTCCAGATCGCTGACGGTCGCACCACCATGGTGAGCGTTCCGTCGCCCTTCGGCGCCGTCATCCTCAAGGCCGCCGCGTACCAGACCGACTCCCGCGATCGGGAACGTCATCTCCAGGACGCCGCGCTCCTCCTTGCGGTCATCGACGATCCTTACGCCGAGCGGGAGCAGTTCGCCGGCTCAGACCGCGCCCGACTCCACACGCTGGCGCGTGCTCTTCCGGACGCGGCCTCCCAATGGCGAACACTGCCTGCCCATGCTCGTGCCGAAGGCCAGACCGCGCTGCGGATCTTGAACGGATGACTCACGGGGAGCGTCGATCGCGGCGGAATGAAGCGGGTCGATCGTCGAGCAGCAAAGAGCCAGGATCAAAGTTGAGCCGCCGAGGTTGAGCATCGTCTCGCGCACCCCGAACCGGCCGTCCCTAGTATCAACGACGTGCCCGACGACGACCTTCTACCGGAACTCGTAAGCGCTGCCGTTGATTCGCTACCTGCTGGGGCGTTCCTCGGCGTGCTGTGTCAGGTGTCCTCGTGCGGCGCAGAGCGTCTGTAGTCTGCGCGCATGCCCGTCGACTATGGCCTGACGACCTATACCGCCTTCGACCTCTTCGCGTGGTACGAGCAAGGGGAGCTCGAACTAAGTCCGAAGTTTCAGCGACGTCCGGTCTGGACGACGGCGGCGCGCTCGTACTTCGTGGACTCAATTCTTCGTGAGTTTCCTGTGCCCCCTCTACATATCCGCCTCATCGGCCCCGGTCAGCGGTCGACAAGACGCGAGATCATTGACGGTCAGCAGCGCCTCAGAGCGCTTTTCGACTTCATCGGAGGTCGGTTTGCGCTGTCCCGCGCGCTGCAGTCCGAGTGGGCTGGGCGCTCTCTAGACGAGCTTCCCGCCGAGGTGCGCGACAGGCTCTTTTACTACAAGTTCAGTGTCTATCAGTACCAGGGTCTAAGCGATCCTGAGGTCCTCGAGATCTTCGCGCGGTTGAATACTTACTCCGAAGGCTTGTCTCGCCAGGAACTACGCAATGGAAAGTACTTCGGGCAGTTCAAAACAGCTGTCTACGAGTCTTCATACCGCCACCTTGAGTTCTGGCGAACGCACAAGATCCTGTCGGAGCGTGCCATTGCTCGGATGGGCGAGGCCGAGCTCACGAGCGAGCTCTTTGCGCTCGAGCTGGACGGGCTTCAGGACAAGAAGACTAGCTTGGATGAGTTTTATCGAAACCTTGACGAGTCCTGGGGCGACGAGCCAGCCAGGTGGCCCTCGAGCAAGGCGCAACTTAATAGCCCCGACCGGCCCCAGAACTGGCTGTCTCGCGACGAGGCCGTTTTTCGATTCGAGCACGTTCTAGCAAACATTTCGGACGCAGTGGGGGAGCTTTTGCCCGCGACCGTGTTTCGAAGGCCGGTGCTCTTCTACACGCTCTTCGGGGCGGTCTATCACCGCATGTACGGCATGCCCCGTGAGCGGGATCTACAGTCTCCCCTGGTCGAACTGTCGTCGCAGGCGGCTCGGAGGCTGTGGTACGCGATGGAAGCTCTTGACGAGCTGGTTGCATCGAAGCCGCGTCCCGAGTCCGTCCCTCCGGTGGACCGAATTTTCCTAGGTGCGATGGCGGGCCAGACTGACAATCTGGCGCCTCGCAGAACGCGCCTCCATGAGCTATGGCGGCGCGCGGACCTTTCGGTCGCCTAGGGCTCCCGATGCTGCTACCACTGGCGGCTTTTCAGCGGTCTGTTGACGAGAGCATCCGCATCATTTCGGCGACGGAGTCACTGTGGCTTGCGTCCGCGCCCACGTCGCAGCTGCGACGACAGTTAACTGTCGCGCAGCTCGAGGCGCTGTACGAGGCGGCGTTTTTGCGGATCTTCGCGGCCTGGGAGGAGTATCTGGAGGCAAGCTGCGTGAGGCTGATGGCGGGGAAGGGGACGCCAACCTATACGCCCCTCGCGGCCCCCGGCGTTACCACCTTTCGAACGCAGCAGATCGCTCGGGCCGTTCTATTCAACAGCCGTACATACCTGCTCTGGCACAACCCACGGACCGTGATCAATCGGGTATCGGGCTGGCTCGACTCCTGCCCAATCGAAACGGTGGTCACCGCGAATCAGCCGGAGATCGAGAACATCGCGGCCGTACGCCACGCGATCGCGCATGGATCACAAGATGCGCGGGCCAAGCTGGGAGTGGCGACGGCCGCACTGAGTGGAGTCCTTCATACGAGTCCAGGGCACTTTCTCAGAAGCGCCGACAACAGCGACCCACTGAATCCGCGGAAGTGGGTTCGCGTACTCACAACGCGCCTCGAGGACTTCGCACACCAGATCAACAGCTAGTGCCCGTGACCCGGGTGCGCTCTCCGTAACACAGCACCCGCAAACTGCACGGACACCAGTGCGGCGTGGATCACCAAGGCCACTTTCGGGGCCCAAAGGAGCACTTCTCAGAAGCCTGAGTATGTGCACGAACGGGCTGCCAGACTGCCCACATAGCGACTAACGACTGCACGCACTCCGACACGCGTGCGCATCCTGGCTGGAACAGGGCGCGAGCATCAAGGCCGTATCGGAGCACCTGGGGCACGCCGATCCGGGTTTCACGCTCAGGATGTACCCATGTCATGCCCTCGTCCGGTCAACGAGCGCGCTGGCGCGCACCGTGGGGGCACGAGAGCACGCACAATGAAAATGATGGAAAGCAACGAACGGCGTTTCCGCAGGTCAGATGCCCTGCGGAAACGCCGTCGCTGGTCAGCGAACCGCGCTGATCAGATGTCGTAGTACAGCTCGAACTCATGCGGGTGCGGTCGCAGCTGCACCGGAGCGATCTCGTGCTCCCGCTTGTACGACGTCCAGGTCTCGATCAGGTCAGGAGTGAACACCCCACCGGCGGTGAGGAACTCCTGGTCCGCCTCAAGCGCCTCGAGGACGGCGCCGAGGGAGGTCGGGACCTGGGCGATCTCGGCCATCTCGTCCGGCGGGAGCTCGTAGATGTCCTTGTCGACCGGGGCGGGCGGCTCGATCTTGTTCTGGATGCCGTCGAGGCCGGCGAGCATGAGGGCCGAGAAGGCGAGGTAGGGGTTCGCCGACGGGTCGGGGAAGCGGGCCTCGACGCGCTTGGCCTTGGGGTTGCTGCCGGTGATCGGGATCCGGATGGACGCCGAGCGGTTGCGCGAGGAGTAGACCAGGGAGATGGGGGCCTCGTAGCCGGGGACCAGGCGGTGGAAGGAGTTCACCGTCGGGTTGGTGAAGGCGAGGAGGGCCGGGGCGTGGGCCAGGATGCCGCCGATGTACCAGCGGGCGAGGTCGGAGAGGCCGCCGTAGCCGGTCTCGTCGTAGAAGAGCGGCGAGCCGTCCTTCCAGAGCGACGAGTGCACGTGCATGCCCGAGCCGTTGTCGCCGAAGATGGGCTTCGGCATGAAGGTGACGGACTTGCCCTGCTCCCAGGCGGTGTTCTTGATGAGGTACTTGAACTTCATCACGTCGTCCGCGGCCTTGAGCAGCGTGTCGAAGCGGTAGTTGATCTCCGCCTGGCCGGCCGTGCCGACCTCGTGGTGGGCCCGCTCGACGTGGAGGCCGCAGAGCTCGAGGTTCTTGACCATGTCGGCGCGCAGGTCGCTGTAGTGGTCGTAGGGCTCGACGGGGAAGTAGCCGCCCTTGAGACGGGTCTTGTAGCCCTTGTTCTCGCCGTCGTCCTTGCCCGAGTTCCACCAGCCCTCGACGGAGTCGATGTGGTAGTAGCCCTCGTTGACGCCCGTCGAGTAGCGGACGTTGTCGAAGATGTAGAACTCGGCCTCGGGGGCGAAGAAGGCGGTGTCCGCGATGCCGGTGCTGGCGAGGTACGCGAGCGCCTTCTTGGCGATGTTGCGCGGGTCGCGCGAGTAGGCCTCGCCCGTGATCGGGTCGTGGATGAAGAAGTTGACGTTGAGCGTCTTGGCCTTGCGGAACGGGTCGATGTACGCCGTCGTCGGGTCGGGGAAGAGCTGCATGTCCGACTCGTTGATGGCCTGGAAGCCGCGGATCGAGGAGCCGTCGAAGCCCAGACCGTCGTCGAAGACCGACTGGTCGAACGACGAGACCGGCACGGTGAAGTGCTGCATGACGCCGGGCAGGTCGCAGAACCGGACGTCGACCATCTCGACGCCCTCGTCCTTGATGAACTTGAGCAGCTCGTCGCTGTTGTTGAACATTCGTTCGTTCCTCCGTCGCGTGGCTTGCGTACTCCCAGCAACCTACCGAACGGGCAGTTTCCCGGTCGTCACTGGATTGTTTCGGCCGTGTTACAGATCCCGCCGGCGGGCCCGGTCAGCGGATGTAGAGCATCTCCTGGTACGTCGGCAGCGCCCACAGGTCGTCGGCGACGACGGCCTCGAGCGCGTCGGCCGCGGTGCGGACGTCGGCCATCGCCGTGAGGACGACGTCGCGCAGGTACGCCGCCTCGGCGATCCCCGAGTGCGCGTGGGCGCCGGCGATGGCCGTGTCGAGCGCCGCGAGGGCCGCGGTGAGGTCGGCCAGGGGAGCGGAGACGCTCTGGAGCGTGGTCAGGTCGGCCTCGATGCCGGCGGCCTTGAGGGCGGCGACGTTCTGGGCGAGCTCGGTCTGGTAGCGGAGCGCGGTCGGGAGCACGATGGTGCGGGCGACCTCGGAGGTCAGGTTCGCCTCGACGCCGACGGTCATGACGTACTGCTCGACGCCGACCTCGTAGCGCGACTCGAGCTCGGCCTCGCTGAAGACGCCGTACGTCGAGAAGAGCTCCTTCGACTCGGGGGTGAGCCACTCGGGGAGGGCGTCGACCGTGGTGCGGAGGTTCTTCAGGCCGCGCTGCTCGGCCTCGGCGTGCCACTCCTCGGAGTAGCCGTTGCCGTTGAAGATGACCGCCCCGTGCTGCTCGATGATCTTCTTCAGCAGCGCCGCGACGGCGTCGTTGAAGTCGGAGCCATCGGCGACGGCGGCCTCGATCTCGGTCGCGGCGAAGTCGAGCGCCTCGGCCATGATCGTGTTGATGATGACCATCGGGGCGGCGACCGTCTGGTTGGAGCCCGCGGCGCGGAACTCGAAGCGGTTGCCGGTGAACGCGAACGGCGAGGTGCGGTTGCGGTCGCCGGCGTCCTTGGCCAGGTCGGGCAGGGTGTCGACGCCGACCGACAGGATGCCCCGCTGCTTGGAGCTCGTCGCCTCGCCGCCCTTGGCGATCTGGTCGAAGACGTCGGCGAGCTGGTCGCCGAGGAAGATCGAGATGATCGCCGGCGGGGCCTCGTTGGCGCCCAGGCGGTGGTCGTTGCCGGCCGACGCGACGGTGAGCCGCAGCAGTCCGCCGTGCAGGTGGACGGCGCGGATGATCGCGGCGCAGAAGACCAGGAACTGCGCGTTGTCGTGGGGGTTGTCGCCCGGGTTGAGGAAGTTGCCCTGGTTGCCGTTGCCGAACGAGAAGTTGACGTGCTTGCCCGAGCCGTTGACGCCGGCGAACGGCTTCTCGTGGAAGAGGCACTCCATGCCGTGCTGCTTGGCGATCGAGCGGAAGGTGCTCATCAGCAGCTGCTGGTGGTCCGAGGCCAGGTTGGCGCGCTCGAACACCGGCGCGATCTCGAACTGGCCGGGAGCGACCTCGTTGTGCCGGGTCTTGGCGGGGATGCCGAGCTTGAACAGCGCGCGCTCGGTGTCGTGCATGAACGCGAGGACCCGCTCGGGGATCGCGCCGAAGTAGTGGTCGTCGAACTCCTGGCCCTTGGGGGGCTTCGCGCCGAAGAGGGTCCGGCCGGCGTTGAGCAGGTCGGGGCGCGCGTTGACGAAGCTCGAGTCGATCAGGAAGTACTCCTGCTCGGGCCCGCAGTACGACACGACGTTGTCGATGTCCTGGTGCCCGAAGAGCGCGAGCACCCGCTGGGCCTGCGCGGCCATCGCGGCCTGCGAGCGCAGCAGCGGCGTCTTGTGGTCGAGCGCCTCGCCGGTCATCGACACGAAGATCGTGGGGATGCAGAGGGTGTTGCCGTTGGCGTTCTCGAGGATGTACGCCGGCGACTGGACATCCCAGCCGGTGTAGCCGCGCGCCTCGAACGTCGCGCGGATGCCGCCGTTCGGGAAGGACGACGCGTCGGGCTCGCCCTGGATCAGGGTCTTGCCGGAGAACTCCCAGATCGCCGTTCCGTCGCCGACCGGCTCGAGGAAGGAGTCGTGCTTCTCGGCGGTCAGGCCGGTCAGCGGGTAGAAGACGTGCGCGTAGTGCGTGACGCCGCGCTCCATCGCCCAGTCCTTCATCGCGGCGGCGACGAGGTCCGCGACGGCCGGGTCGAGCTTCTCGCCGTTCTGGATGGTCGCCGCGACGGACTTGAAGACCGCCTTCGGCAGCCGCTTCTGCATGACCGCGAGCGAGAAGACGTTCGCCCCGAAGATCTCGCCGGTCTTCTCGGCGACATCGAAGAAGGGGGCCGGGCCCTCGAAGGACTGGGCGTCCTTGATGGCGGCCAGGCGGACGGCGTTCGCGGTCATCTCTGCTCCTCGCACGGGGCGCGCCGGGCGCATCCCTCGGATCGGTGTTCGGAGCGAGACGCTACGGACGAGAAGACCTCCGGCCGTTGCCCTCATGTTTCGGGGATGTAACAAGGTCCGCGACGGGTGTGGTGCCCGTCACGTCGGTGGCTCGCCTACGCTTGCGGCCGTGCCGTCCCCGACCGCGAAGCGCCCCGACCTGTCGTCCTTCGAGACCGCCTCCTGGGGGCGCCGCATCGCCGCCCTGCTGGTCGACTGGCTGCTCTGCACGCTGGCCGTCGTCCTGGTCTTCGGTCTCGACGAGTACACGAAGGCCGGCTCGGTCGCCTCGATCCTCGTGCTGCCCGTCTACATCGTCGAGTCGACGCTGCTGACCTGGCTGGCCGGGGGATCGATCGGCAAGCTGCTGACCGGCCTGTGCGTCGTCCCGGCCGACGGGCACCTGCACCGGCTCAACCCGATCAAGGTGCTGATCCGGCAGATCATGATCGGGCTCGTCATCCCGCCGCTGGTGTTCCGCAACGACGGCCGTGGGCTCCACGACCTCGCCGCCGGGACGTCGACCGTCACCTTCGCGACGCTGCGCACCCTGGTCAAGTAGCCAGGGCGCGCAGAAGAGTCAGGGGCTCAGCGACCGCGCAGGTTGCCGCGCATGCCCTTCATCGAGGTCGGGACCGGGCCACGGGGGAGCGGCACCTTGGGGCGCTGCGCGTCGAGCGCCCGCAGCCGCTGGCGGATCTCGGTGATCTCGGCCGGCTTGACCTGGCGGCCGAGCTTCTGGACGTGGCGCACGAGCTTGGTCAGCGGGACCTGGCCCTCGCCGGTGCCGACCATGACGTCGTGCACGGGGTAGTCGCCGGCGACCCGCTCGTGCTTCTTGTGCTCGCTGGTCAGCAGCGCCTTGAGCCGGGCGGGGTTGCCCTCGCCGACGAGGACGATGCCCGGAGGGCCGACCACGCGGTGGACCATGTCCTGCTGCTTGGTGAAGCCGACGACCTCCTCGATCACCCAGCCGCGGCGCAGCATGGTGAGCGCGCGGGCCGCGGCGCCGACCTGGCCGTCGAGGCGCTTGAACGCGGCCTTCTGCGCGCGGCGGCCGAAGACGATCATCAGCGCGAGCAGGCCGATGAGCAGGGTGCCGATGACCGTCAGGACCATCTTGAAGGCGCCGTCGCCGGGCAGCACGAAGTGGAAGAGCGCGAAGCCCAGTCCGCCGAAGAGGACGAAGGAGCCGAGCATCCACCAGCGGATCGCCGGGTCGACCTCGCGAGACATCTTGTAGGTCTCGAGGATCTGCCGGCGGCGGCTCATCGTGGACGGGTCGACGGGAGTGTTCGTCATGGGGTGCTGCAATCTCCTCGGCCGTGGTTCAGAACGTCAGACCGTCGCAGCGTCGCGGGCGGCCATCGCCTGACGATACAGACGTCCGGCGCGGTACGACGAACGGACGAGGGGTCCGGACAGGACTCCGGCGAAGCCGATCTCCTCGGCCTCGGTGGCGAGCTCGACGAACTCCTCGGGCTTGACCCACCGCTCGACGGGGTGGTGGCGGGGGCTGGGGCGCAGGTACTGGGTGATGGTGACCAGCTCGCAGCCTGCTTCGTGGAGGTCGCGCAGGGCTTGGGAGACCTCGTCGCGGGTCTCGCCCATGCCGAGGATCAGGTTCGACTTCGTGACCAGGCCGAAGGTGCGGGCTTGGGTGAGGACGTCGAGGGAGCGTTCGTAGCGGAAGGCGGGGCGGATGCGCTTGAAGATCCGCGGCACGGTCTCGACGTTGTGGGCCAGGACCTCGGGGCGGGAGTCGAAGACCTCGGTGAGGAGGTCGGGGTGGCCGTTGAAGTCGGGGATGAGGTTCTCGACGCCGGTGTCGGGGTTGAGTGAGTGGATGGCGCGGACGGTCTCGGCGTAGAGCCAGGCGCCGCCGTCGGGCAGGTCGTCGCGGGCGACGCCGGTGATGGTGGCGTACTTGAGGCCCATGGTCTGCACGGATTCGGCGACGCGGCGGGGTTCGTCGCGGTCGAGGGGTTGGGGTTTGCCGGTGTCGATCTGGCAGAAGTCGCAGCGTCGGGTGCACTGGTCGCCGCCGATGAGGAAGGTGGCCTCGCGGTCCTCCCAGCACTCGAAGATGTTGGGGCAGCCGGCTTCCTGGCAGACGGTGTGGAGTCCTTCGGACTTCACCAGCTTCTGCAGCGCGGTGTACTCGGGACCCATCTTCGCCTTGGTCTTGATCCACGACGGCTTGCGCTCGATCGGGGTCTCGGCGTTGCGGACTTCGAGGCGGAGGAGCTTGCGTCCCTCGGGTGTTGCGCTCACCCGAGCAGCCTACTCCGCCCCCCTCACGGCACGTCGCGCCGCCGGAACCACAGCACCGACAGGAGCGCCGAGGCGCCGACCGCCGTCCCGGTGTACGCCGCGCCGGCCGCGAACGAGAGGGTCCGCTCCTCGGAGCAGTAGCCGCCTTCCAGGTCGATGCCCTGCTCAGGCGGGCACGGCGCGTCGACGTAGTACGTCGCGCCGTCGGCGACGACCGCGAGCGTGTTGAGTGCCGGGTCGAACCGTCCGGACACCCCGAGCACCGCGAGCACGACACCGCCGACGAGCGCGACGCCGAAGAGGATGCCGAGCGTCGCGACCGTGCTGCGGAAGAGCATGGTGAGGGCGAAGCCGCACAGTGCGGCCGCGGCGACGACCCCGGCACCACGCCCGCCCATCTGCAGGCAGTCGACCAGGACGGCGCCTCCCGAGGGCAGGTCGCGCGAGGCGGCGACGGCATTGAGCCCGATCCAGTACGCCGACAGCAGCACCCCCGACAGCACGAGAGCACTGCCCGTGACGACGATCGCCTTCGCGCCCCACACCCGGACCCGGCGCGGCTCGAAGAGCAGCTGGTTGCTGACCGATCCGCTGGCCCAGTCGTGGCCGGTGAACGTCGTGCCGAGCACCATCATCAGCAGTGCCAGGATCACCACCAGCGCGACGCCGGTGCCCTCGGTGGACTCCGAGGCGAGGCTCAGCTCCTGGTGCCACAGGTAGGAGTCGATGGTGGGCTCGAGCTGCTGCGTGCACTGCCGCTCGATCTCGCCGGCGTCGGTGCTGTCGATGCCGAATTCCGACGGGTTCTCGGTGCACTGCGCGCGCGACTCGGCGTACCAGGACGACTGCAGCTCCTGCTCGACCTGACGCTCGGCGTCGGCGACCGCGGCAGCGGACGGCGGCCGGGTGTTGAGCGTGACCGCGACCCCCATCACCACGGGCACGGCGACCGCGCCCACCAGGAGCACCAGGACCGCGCGCCGTCGTACCAGGCGCAGGAGCTCGACGCGGAGCAGCCGGACGAACGCGCTCATCGGTCGGCCCCCAGCCGCTCGGCGTCGGTGAGGGCGAGGAAGAAGGTCTCGAGGTCGGGGCGCAGCGGCGTCAGCTCGCTGAGCCAGAGGCCCGCGCCGCCGAGCACCTGCGTGATCCGCGCGGCGTCCTCGGTCTCGACCCGGATCTCGGGGTGCTCCGGCCCGGGGTCGCCGGGGACGACGGTGACGCTCAGCCCGGCGTCCCGGAGGACCGCCTGCGCCCGCTCAGGGTCCGCGACGACGACCCGGTGGGCCGTCGTCGTGCCGAGCAGGTCGTCGACGCGCCCCGAGGCCAGCAGCCGGCCGTTGCCGATGATGGTGGCGGACGTGCAGACCTGCTGGACCTCCGCGAGGATGTGCGAGCTCAGCAGCACGGTGACGCCGGCCTCCCCGAGGCCGCGGATCGTCTCGCGGATCTCCCGGATGCCGGCCGGGTCGAGGCCGTTGGTCGGCTCGTCCAGGATGAGCAGGTCGGGCCGCTTGAGGAGGGTGGCGGCGATAGCGAGGCGCTGCTTCATGCCGAGCGAGTAGGACTTGTAGCGGTCCCGGTCGCGGCCGCCGAGCTGGACCGTCTCGAGCGCCTCGTCGACGCGTCCGCGGGGTGCTCCGATCGCGTCGGAGAGCAGCTGGAGGTTGAGCCGGCCGCTGAAGTTGGGGGCGAACTTCGGCGACTCGACGACCGCGCCGACGCGGTCGATGACGTGGGGGAGCCGCTCGGGCACCGGCTGGCCGAAGAGCCGCATCGTGCCGCGGGTGGGCCGTGCCAGGCCGAGCAGCATCCGGATCGTCGTCGTCTTGCCGGAGCCGTTCGGCCCCAGGAAGCCGTGCACGCCGCCGCCGGCCGGGACCGCCAGGTCGAGGCTCTGGACGGCGACGCGCTGTCCTCCGCGGACGGTGCGGAACTCCTTGCGGAGGCCCGTCGTCTCGATCACCAGGTCGCTCACGCGTCCTCCTTCGCCGGCCCCGGGGGGTGGGGCAGGAGGACAGTGTGACCTCAGCGAGCGGGGTAGCTGAGCACCGCCACGCCGACAGGCGCGGGCGTCTTGGCGGGATCGGGGCGCGCGTCGTAGTCGGGGGTCGGGACGAACGGGCCCCAGGCGAGCAGCTCGTCGAGGTGACGTCGTACGGACGCGACGACCTCGCGCACCGGCACGTCGCGCCCGAGCTCGGCGCTCAGCGAGGTGACGTCGGCGTCGGAGATTCCGCACGGCACGAACCGGTCGTACCAGCTCAGGTCGACATTGCAGTTCAGCGAGAAGCCGTGCATCGCGACGCCCTTGCGGACCCGGATGCCGATGGCCGCGATCTTGCGCTCACCGCCCTTGTCGTCGGCCCGCAGCCAGACGCCGGTACGCCCGGGGATCCGCGCCGTCGTCACGCCGAAGTCGGCGCAGACGGCGATGATCGCCTCTTCGAGGCGGCGGACGTAGTCGACCACCTTGACGTGGTCGGGCAGCCGGACGATCGGGTAGCCCACGAGCTGCCCGGGACCGTGGAAGGTGATCTTGCCGCCGCGGTCGACCTCGATGACCGGCGCGCCGGCCGTGTCGGTCGGGCGCTCGTGCTCGGCGGTGCGCCGGCTCGCGGTGAAGACCGCCGGGTGCTCCAGGAGCAGCACCGTGTCGGTCCGCTCGCCGGCGACGACCTCGGCGTGGAGCTCGCGCTGGAGGTCCCAAGCGGTGACGTAGTCGACGAACGCAGGTCCGAGCCCGTCCTCGCGGAAAGTGAGCGTCACGGCCTCGAGCCTACTCGGGGCTCCGCGCGGGCCTGTGGAGAGCCAGGTGCATCTGTCGGACCCTCGGAGTAGGAACGTCCCATGCGGATCTCGGGTACCCGCGCCGGCCACTCCGGACTCTCCGGCGTGGTCGTGGCGGTGGTGGTGACGATGGTGGTGACGGCGCTGGCCGTCGCCGCCGGAGTGGTGGCGCGCGGCGGAGGTGGGGGTGAGGCGTCGGCGGCGGGCGGGGCGCCGGCGGTGGCCGGCGCCGGGGCGGAGGTCCGGGCGCTGGCGGTGCTGCACCGCTGGGACCGGGCCCGCGCCCGGGCCTGGGCCCGGGGCGACCCCGCCGCGCTGGCCCGCCTCTACGCGCCACGGTCGCGGGCCGGGCAGCGCGACGTCGCCATGCTGCGGGCCTGGCTGCGGCGCGGGCTGCGCGTCGAGGGGCTGCGCATGCAGGTGCTCGACGCCGCGCTGGTCGTGCGCGACCGGCGCCGGCTGGTGCTGGTGGTGACCGATCGGCTGGCCGGCGGCCTCGCGGTGGGCCGGGCCGACCCGAGCCCGAGGACGGGCCGCCGCGCGCTCCCGCGTGACCGGCCGAGCACCCGACGGCTGGTGTTCCTGCGGGTGGCCGGGCGGTGGCTGCTGTCCTCGGTTCAGCCGCGGGCGAGCCCGGTCGCGAGCACCGCGTCGACGTCCGGGTCCGCGAACTCGTAGCCGAGGTCGAGCAGCGCGGCCGGGCGGACGTCGAGCGAGCCGAGCACCTCGTCGGCCATCGCGCCGGCGGCCACCCGGAGCACGGGTGAGGGCACCGCGAAGATCGCAGGCCGGTGCACCCGCCGGGCCAGCGCGCGGGTGAACTCCGCGTTGGTCGGTGTCGTCGGCGCGCACAGGTTGAACGGCCCGGACGCGGTCGGGTGCTCGACCAGGAAGACAGCCGCGCCCACCCAGTCGCGCAGCGAGATCAGCGGGTAGTGCTGCTCGCCGTTCCCCAGCCGGCCACCCAGGCCGGCGGCGAAGAGCAGGCGCTGCTGCTGGAGGGGCGGGTGGCTCCGGTCCTGGACCGGCGCCGTCCGCAGCAGCGCCACCCGGGCGCCCGCCTGCACGGCCGGCCGGGTCGCGGCCTCCCACTCGCGGCACACCCGCGTGAGGAGGGCGTGCCCCCGGGTGTCGGAGGCCTCGGTGAGCGGCGCGGAGCCGTGGTCGCCGTACCAGCTGATGCCGGAGGCGTTGACGAGCGCCGGAGGCTCCGGCGCGGCCGCGATGGTGGCCGCCAGCAGCCCGGTCGTGGACCGGCGGCTCTCGAGGACGTCGTGCGCCCACTTCTTCGAGTGCGGGTTGCCGATCAGCGGCGCGCCCGCGAGGTTGACCACCACGTCCGCGCCCTGGACCAGGTCGGCGTCGACCACGCCGGCCTGCGGGTCCCAGGTCGACTCGCCGGCACCGGCCTCACGCCGTACGAGGCGGGTGACGTCGTGGCCGCGCTCGCGCAGTGCGGGGACGAGGGACTGACCGAGCGAGCCGGACGAGCCGGCAATGACGACGTGGAGAGGTGTCATGTGTGAAAGCCTGCCACCACCGACCGAGGGAGTCTCCATGAACGCCACCCGTCCGCGCCTGCGCGCCCTCGCCGCGGCGAGCCTCGCGGCCCTCGCCCTGAGCACGCTCTCCGCCTGCGGCGACGGTGGTGACGGCCGCAAGGACGGTGACCGGGACCGGAACCCGGCGCCCGCGGCGTCCGGATCGCCGTCCGGATCACCGTCCGGATCACCGTCCGGCACGACCCCGGCAGCCGAGCCCCCGGTCGTCCTCGACGCCGGTCAGGCGCCGCGCCGGCTGCTCCGGATCGACGTCGAGAAGGGGCACACCGAGCGCTCGACCCTCCAGCTCACCACCACCGTGGGCACCCACTTGGAGGGCGTGCCCAAGACCAAGGGGACGATGCAGGTGCCGATGACGGCCCAGGTGACCTCGACGGTCACCGAGGCCGCGGATGACGCGCTGACGGTCGAGTCCGTCTTCGGCCCCACGTCGGTCGATCCCGACGAGATCGCGCCCAGCCTGGTGGAGCCGATCCGCGCCGCGTTGAAGTTCCTCGAGGGCACCACCGTGACCGTGGTGGCGCGCCCCGACGGGACGACGCTGTCGACCGACGTCGCCCTCGGCGACGACGCGCCCGAGATGGTCGACCGGATGCTCGACGACTTCCTCGCCCAGGGCTTCGGCCTGGCCCAGCTGCCCCCCGACGAGGTGGGAGTGGGCGGTCGCTGGCGCTCGACCGACGACCTCGAGGTCGGGGGGACGACGGTGCGCGCGTCGTCGACGCACGAGGTGGTGCGGCTGACCGACGACGGCGCGACGCTCGCGCTCACCATCGAGCAGACCACCCAGCCGGGAGGCGCGGAGGGCGGCGGCACGATCGTCGAGGGCAGCAGCTCCGGCCGGGGCCGGATCGAGCTGCGTGACGGGATGGTGCTGCCGGTCCGGTCGTCCTCCACGATCCGCGGCACCTCGGTGGTCGAGGTCGGCGATCAGCGGGTCACCACGACGTACACCACCGAGATGACGATCACCACGCGCTGACCGCCCGCCCTCCGACGTACGACGCCCCCGGAGCCAGGCGGGCTCCGGGGGCGTACGTCGGTGGGTGGTCCGGGTCGGTGCTCAGACCTCGAACTGGCCGGACTCGAGGCGCTTCTTGAGGTCGCGCAGGAAGCGGCCGGCGTCCGCACCGTCGACCACGCGGTGGTCGTAGGTGAGGGCGAAGTAGACCATGTGGCGCACCGCGATGGTCTCGCCGAGGTCGTCGTCGTCGATCACGACGGGACGCTTGACGACCGCACCGGGGCCGAGGATGGCGACCTGCGGCTGGTTGATGATCGGCGTGTCCCACAGGGCGCCGAAGCTGCCCAGGTTGGTGATCGTGAAGGTGCCGCCGGAGAGCTCGTCGGGACCGATCTTGTTGTTGCGCGTGCGGTCGGCGACGTCGGCGATCTTCTTGGCGAGCCCGGAGATCGACAGGTCGCCGGCGTCCTTGACGACCGGGGTCAGCAGACCCTTCTCGGTGTCGACGGCGAACGCGACGTTCTCGCGGTCGTAGTAGGTGATCTCGCCCTTCTCGAGGTCGAGGTTCGCGTTGAGCGCCGGGTGCTGCTTGAGCGTGTCGATGGCCGCCTTCGTGAAGAAGGGCAGGTACGACAGCTTGACGCCCTCGCGAGCGAGGAAGTCCGCCTTCACCGACTCGCGCAGCCGCGCGATGTTGGTGACGTCGACCTCGACCACCTGGGTGAGCTGGGCCGACACGTGGAGGGACTCGACCATCCGCTCGGCGATGATCTTCCGGAGCCGGCTCACCTTGACCGTCTGGCCCCGCAGCGGGGACGGCGTCGACGGGGCAGCGGAGGCGGCGCGGTCCGAGCCCGACGCGGCGGGCGGGGCGGCCTGGGCCGCCGGTGCCGGGGCAGCCGCTGCCTTGGCGGCGGCCGCGGCGTCGAGGACGTCCTGCTTGCGGATCCGGCCACCGACACCGGAGCCGGTGACCTGCGCCAGGTCGACGCCGTGCTGGGCGGCGAGCTTCCGGACGAGCGGGGTGACGTAGCCGGGGCCGTCGGCGGACTCGGCGGGCTCGCTGGGCTCGGAGGGAGCGGCGGGTGCCGCCGGGGCCGGGGCGGCCGGAGCCGCGGGGGCGGCCGGAGCGGCCGGGGCCTCCGGTGCGGCCGGCGCCTGAGGGGCAGCCGGAGCCTCGGGCGCGGCGGGGGCCTCGGGTGCCTCAGGGGCGGCCGGGGCCTCGGGAGCAGCGGGCGCGGCCGGTGCGGGGGAGCCCGAGCCGATGATCGCGAGCTCGGCGCCGACCTCGACGGTCTCGTCCTCGGCGGCCTTGATCTCGAGCAGGGTGCCGGCGACCGGCGAGGGGATCTCGGTGTCGACCTTGTCGGTGGACACCTCGAGCAGCGGCTCGTCGACGGCGACGTCGTCGCCGACCTGCTTGAGCCAGCGGGTGACCGTCCCCTCGGTGACGGACTCGCCCAGGGCGGGGAGCGTGACGGCCGTCCCCTCGGCGGCGCCGCCGCCGCCCGAGGCGGCGGGCTGCGCGGGCTCAGCGGGCGGCGCGGACTGCGCGGGCTCGGCGGCGGCGGGCTCCGGCGCGGCCGCGGGCGCCGGCTCGGGCTCGGGAGCGGCCTCAGCCGCGGCCTCAGGCTCGGCCGCCGGCGCCTCGGCAGCCGGAGCCTCACCGGTCTCACCGGCCTCGCCGACCACGGCCAGGACGGCGCCGACCTCGACCGTGTCGTCCTCGTTGGCCCGGATCTCGACGAGCGTTCCGGCGACCGGAGAGGGGATCTCGGTGTCGACCTTGTCGGTCGAGACCTCGAGCAGCGGCTCGTCGATCGCGATCTGGTCGCCGACCTGCTTCAGCCAGCGGGTGACGGTGCCTTCGGTGACGGACTCACCGAGCGCGGGGAGAGTGACTTCGGTCGCCATGGGCCAATCCTTGCACCACGAGTCACGCAAGTCGCAACGGCCCACCCACGGATCGGGCAAACTAGGGGCATGGGCATGTTCGACCGGTTCCGCGGGGGTTCCAAGCTACGGATGAGTAACCCCGCCAAGGACGCCGCGCGCACGGGGTCCACCCGGGTCCGCGCCTCGGACCGGGCGGACGAGGAGCACCTGCTCGCCTGGCTCCAGGACCGCCGGGGTGTCGAGGGCTTCGTCGAGCCGCGGACGGCGGTCAGCGAGATCACGCTGCTGCTGGTCGCGCACGACGGCGAGTGGACCCGGCGGCGGGTGTCGTCGATCAAGTGGGCCCACGACTTCTGCAACCGCCAGCAGATCCCCTCGTACGACGCCGCGGTGGTCGGCGTCCCGCAGCGGATGCGCGACTACAACTCCCGGGTCAGGCAGGCCCAGAAGCAGCGGGAGCGGGAGCGCCAGCAGCGCGACTCCTGAGCCACTCGACCAGGGTCGCGACGCCGTACCCGGTCGCGCCGGTGGCGAGGTGCCCGGTCGGGCCGCCCTTGTTGAAGGTGGGTCCGGCGATGTCGAGGTGCGCCCAGGGGAGGCCGCCGGTGAACTCGCGCAGGAAGGCCGCGGCGAAGAGCCCGCCGCCCCAGCGGATCCCGTCGTACTGGGCGAGGTCGGCGACGGTGGAGCTGTGGATGCGCTCGTCCATGGCCTCGGGGATCGGCATCGGCCAGGCGTCCTCGCCGGCGGCGGCGGAGGCGGCGAGGACCTCGGCCACGACCGTGTCGTCGCCCATGACGCCGGCGATCCGGTCGCCGAGGGCGAGGGCCATGTGCCCGGTCAGGGTCGCGATGTCGACGACGACGTCGGGCGCCGCCTCGACCGCGCGGTCGAGGGCGTCCGCGAGGACCAGGCGGCCCTCGGCGTCGGTGTTGGTGACCTCGACCGTGGTCCCGCCGTACGTCGTGAGGACGTCGCCGGGGCGCATGGCGGCCTCGCCGACCATGTTCTCGGCCAGCGCGGCGTAGGCGGAGATCCGGACCGGCAGGCCGAGGCGGGCCGCCGCGAGGGTGGCCTGGACGACGGCCGCGGCGCCGGCCATGTCCTCCTTCATCGTGGCCATGCTGGCGGCGGGCTTGATCCACAGGCCGCCGGAGTCGAAGGTGATGCCCTTGCCGACGAGCGCGACGTGCGCGACGGCGTCCTTGGGGGAGTACGACAGCTCGACCAGGCGCGGGGGCGCCGCCGAGCCGCCGCCGACGGCGAGCAGGCCGCCGCAGCCGAGCTCGGCCAGGCGCTCCTCGTCGAGGACCTCGGCCTTGACCCGCGCCGCACCCTTCGCGAGGCCCTTGTTGGTCGCCTTGACGGCCGCGGCGATCGCGTCGGCGAAGGCGGGCGGGGTGAGGTCGGCGGGCGGGGTGTTGACCCAGTCGCGGGCGGCGAGCACGGCGTCGGCGACGACCTGGGCGGGCTCGACGGCGGCGGTGACCTCGCCGCGCCGGGCCGCCGGCGTGAGGACGACGATCTCGGCGGGCGTCGTGGGGGTGGCCGGCTTGCTCTTGTACGTCGTGAAGGCGTAGCCGCCGAGCCGGTAGCCCTCGATGACGGCCCGCACAAGCTCGGGCGTGTCGGCGGGCAGCGCGAGCGCGACGGAGGCGGCGTTGGTGACGGCGCGCGCGGCGTTGCCCGCGGCCCGGCGGACGTCGTCCGGACCGGGGTCGGCGCCGAGCCCGACGAGGACGAGCAGCGGCGAGGCGATGGTCCCGGAGGTCGGCACCTTGGCGACCTCGCCGGGTGCGCCCTTGACCCCGATCGTGGCGAGCAGCCCGGCCAGCTTGCGGCCGTAGGCGGCGGCGACGTCCTCGGCTCCGGGAGCGAGGACCCCGTCGGGGAGCACCCCCACGACCACGGCCTCGGCTCGGGTCTTGGCGGGGCTGGCCGTGCGGAGGGCGAAGGTCGTCACCGCGGCAGGATATCGGCCCCCCGCACGGAGCCGCAGGCGCGATAGATTGCCCGCCATGGCGGATGCGACCCCACGGCACTCACCCCTCCACGACCGGCACGAGGCGCTGGGTGCCAAGTTCTCGGAGTTCGGCGGCTGGCTGATGCCGCTCGAGTACCCGACGGGCGTGGTCAAGGAGCACGCCGCGGTCCGCGAGGGCGTCGGCATCTTCGACGTCAGCCACCTCGGCAAGCTCGTGGTGCGCGGCCCGGGCGCGGTCGACTTCCTCAACGCCACGCTCACCAACGACCTGCACCGGATCGGCCCCGGCAAGGCGCAGTACAGCCTCGTCGTGGACGACGCGACCGGCGGCATCGTCGACGACGTCTTCACCTACTACCGCGACGACGAGCACGTGCTGGTCGTCCCCAACGCCGCGAACAACGCCGAGGTGCGCCGGCGCCTGGTCGAGGCCGCCCCCGAGGGCGTCGAGGTGCTCGACCACCACGAGGACTACGTCGTGCTCGCGGTCCAGGGCACCCGGTCCGACGAGGTGCTCGCGGGCGTCGGCCTGCCCGTCGGCCACGACTACCTGACCTTCGTCGAGGCGCCCTACGACGGCGCGAAGGTCATCGTGTGCCGGACCGGCTACACCGGTGAGCGCGGCTACGAGCTCATCGCGCCGGCGGAGGTCGCCCCGGCGCTGTGGGACGCGCTGATGGCGGCCGGCGAGCCCCACGGCCTGGTGCCGGCCGGCCTGGGTGCGCGCGACACGCTGCGCACCGAGATGGGCTACCCCCTGCACGGCCAGGACATCTCCCCGGACATCACCCCCAACGAGGCCCGGCTCGGTTGGGCCGTCGGCTGGAAGAAGCCGGCGTTCTGGGGCCGCGACACGCTGCTCGCCGAGCGCGAGGCCGGCCCGCGCCGCAAGCTCGTCGGCATCGTCGCCGCCGGGCGCGCCATCCCGCGCCCGCACATGAGCGTCCGGCTGCTGCGCGACGTCCCCCTGGGGGAGGTCACCTCGGGCACCTTCTCGCCGACCCTGCGCAAGGGCATCGGCCTGGCGCTCGTCTCGACCGTCGTCGCCGACGACGCCGAGGTGATGGTCGACGTCCGGGGCCGCCCCGAGGTCTTCACGATCACCAAGCCGCCGTTCGTCCAGCCCTCCGTGCGAGAGTCGTGACATGACCCTTCCCGAGCAGCCCGCCCCCTACCGCCCGCAGCCGCCGGCCGAGCAGCCCTGGCGCTGGCGTCTCGAGGACGCCTCCGGCGCCGAGGTGGTGCTGAGCGGCGCCGATGCCGAGGAGTACGGCGACCAGGCGTTCCCCAACCAGGGCGACGCGGAGTCGTGGATCGGTGAGATCTGGTCCGAGCTCGCCGAGCGCGGCGTCGCCCAGGTGACGCTCTTCGAGGCCGACCGCGAGGTCTACGGCCCGATGTCGTTGAGCGCCTGACGCGATGACCCGCGCCTTCCGCCAGGTCGACGTCTTCACCACCGAGCCCCTGCTCGGCAACCCCGTGGCTGTCGTCCACGGCGCCGACGGCATGTCCGACGAGGAGATGCAGCGGTTCGCCCGCTGGACCAACCTCAGCGAGACGACGTTCCTGCTCGAGCCGACCGACCCGGCGGCCGACTACCGGCTGCGGATCTTCACCACCGAGACCGAGCTCCCGTTCGCGGGGCACCCGACGCTCGGCTCCGCGCACGCCTGGCTCGAGGCCGGCGGTGTGCCGCAGGGCGAGCGGCTGGTCCAGGAGTGCGGGGTCGGTCTCGTCGAGCTGCGCCGGGACGGCGGCCGGCTTGCCTTCGCCGCGCCCGACCTGCTCCGCTCGGGGCCGGTCGACGAGGCGCTCGCCGTCCAGATCGCGGCGGGCCTGGGCATCGCGCGCGACCGGATCCTCGACCTCGCCTGGGCCGACAACGGGCCCGGCTGGGTCGGCGTCCGGCTCGCGAGCGCCGAGGAGGTGCTCGCGCTCACGCCGGACCCGAGCCGGCTCGGCGAGAAGGTCGGCGTGATCGGGCCGCATCCCGACGGCGCGGAGTGCGCGGTCGAGGTCCGCGCCTTCTGCCCCGACGAGCCCGCCATGGTCGAGGACCCGGTGACCGGCTCGCTCAACGCCTCGCTGGCCCAGTGGCTCACGACGACCGGCGTCCTCCCGGCGTCGTACGTCGCGGCCCAGGGCACCGCGATCGGCCGGCGCGGCCGGATCCACGTCGACACCGGTGACGACGGCACGATCTGGGTCGGCGGCGACACCCTCACGACCATCCAGGGGACGGTCACGCTGTGACGACCGGTCGCCGCCTAGGCTGAGCGCGTGCGCGCGTACCTCGACCTCGTCCAGCGGATCCTCGACGAGGGCGTCGACAAGAGCGACCGCACCGGCACCGGCACGCTCAGCGTGTTCGGCCACCAGATGCGCTTCGACCTGACCGCGGGCTTCCCGCTGGTGACGACGAAGAAGATCCACACCCGCTCGGTCTTCGGTGAGCTGCTCTGGTTCCTGCGCGGCGACACCAACGTGCGCTGGCTGCAGGAGCGCGGCATCTCGATCTGGGACGAGTGGGCCGACGAGAACGGCGACCTCGGCCCCGTCTACGGCGCCCAGTGGCGCTCGTGGCCCACGCCCGACGGCGGCCACATCGACCAGCTCGCCCAGGTGATCGCGCAGATCCGGGCCAACCCCGACAGCCGCCGGCACATCGTCTCGGCGTGGAACCCGAGCCAGGTCGACGACATGGCGCTGCCGCCGTGCCACAGCATGTTCCAGTTCTACGTCGCCGACGGCCGGCTGAGCTGCCAGCTCTACCAGCGCTCGGCCGACGTCTTCCTGGGCGTCCCGTTCAACATCGCGTCGTACGCGTTGCTCACCCACATGGTCGCCCAGGTGGCCGGCCTCGGCGTCGGCGACTTCGTCCACACGCTCGGCGACGCACACCTCTACGCCAACCACCTCGAGCAGGCCCGGCTCCAGCTCACCCGCGAGCCGCGGCCGCTGCCGACCCTGGTGCTGAACCCCGCGGTCACCGAGATCGACGCCTTCGAGCTCGAGGACATCGCCGTCGAGGGCTACGACCCGCACCCCGCGATCAAGGCGCCGATCGCCGTATGAGCACTCCCGCAGGGCGGCGCGTCACGATGGTGGCCGCCGTCGCCGAGAACGGCGTCATCGGTGCCGAGGCGAACATCCCGTGGAAGATCTCCGAGGACTTCCAGCACTTCAAGGCCACCACGACCGGCCACGTCCTGATCATGGGCCGGACCACCCACGAGGGGATCGGCCGGCCGCTGCCGGGCCGGACCACCGTCGTCCTGACCCGCGACCCCGGCTACACCGCCGAGGGCGTCGAGGTCGCCCACTCGATCACCGACGCGCTCGCGCTGGCCGACCGGCTGCTCGCCGGCCAGCCCGACGACCGCCAGGTGATGATCGGCGGGGGAGCGGCCGTCTACGAGGCCGCGCTGCCCTACGCCGACGAGCAGATCCTCTCCGAGATCCCGCTCTCGCCCGCGGGCGACACCCACTACCCGGAGTTCGGGAAGAAGCGCTGGCGCGAGGTCCGGCGTGAGCCGCGCGACGGTTTCACCATCGTGTGGTGGGAGCGCGTCTTCGCGTGTGGAGGGGCCTGACACAGTAGGAGCCATGGAGCTCCGTGTCTTCACCGAACCGCAGCAGGGCGCGACCTACGACGATCTGCTGGCCGTCGCCCAGGAGGCCGAGCGCCTCGGCTTCGGCGCCTTCTTCCGCAGCGACCACTACCTCCACATGAGCGGGGACGGGCTGCCCGGCTCGACCGACGCGTGGACGACGCTCGCCGGCCTCGCCCGCGAGACCAGCACGATCCGGCTCGGGACGCTGATGACCAGCGCCACCTTCCGGCACCCCGGCGTCCTCGCGATCCAGGTCGCCCAGGTCGACCAGATGAGCGGCGGCCGGATCGAGCTCGGCCTCGGCGCCGGGTGGTTCGGCCAGGAGCACACCGCCTACGGCATCCCGTTCCCCGACACCCGCGAGCGCTTCGAGCGGTACGCCGAGCAGCTCGACCTGATCACCGGCCTGTGGACCACGCCGGTCGGGGAGCGCTTCGCCTTCGACGGCACCCACTACCAGCTCGCCGACAGCCCGGCGCTGCCCAAGCCGGTCCAGGACGGCGGGCACCGGGGCGGCGTCCCGGTCCTGGTCGGCGGGCTCGGCAAGAAGCAGACGCCGGCCCTCGCGGCGGCGTACGCCGACGAGTTCAACCTGCCGTTCGTCGACGAGGAGACGACGGCCGCCCAGTTCGCCCGGGTGCGCCGTGCCGCCGAGGACATCGGCCGCGACCCGGCCTCGCTCACCTGGTCCAACGCGCTCGTGCTGTGCGTGGGGGAGGACGAGGCCGCGATCGCCCGGCGCGCCGCCGTCATCGGCCGCGAGGTCGACGAGCTGCGGGTCAACGGCCTGGCCGGCACGCCGGCCGAGGTGGTCGACAAGATCAAGCGCTACGAGGCGCTGGGCGCGCAGCGGATCTACCTCCAGACGCTCGATCTCGCCGACCTCGACCACCTCCGGCTGGTCGCCGCGGAGGTCATGCCGCACGTGTGAGGTCGGTCCCGACTTGCCCGCCCGCGGTGGCGGAGTGAGGGATACCGGGCCCGGGGCGATAGCCTGGCTCCATGACTTCTGCACCCTTCGGCACCCTGTTGACCGCCATGGTCACGCCGTTCCACGAGGACGGCTCCGTTGACCTCGACGGGGTGCAGAAGGTGGCCAAGCACCTGGTCGACCACGGCAACGACGGCATCGTCGTCTCCGGCACCACCGGCGAGTCCCCGACCACCACCGGCGCCGAGGACGGCGAGACCCTCGCCGCGGTCAAGGACGCGGTGGGCGACCGGGCCAAGGTCGTGGCCGGCGTCGGCACCAACGACACCCGGCACTCGGTCGAGCTGGCCAAGCAGGCCGAGAAGGTCGGCGCCGACGGGCTGCTGCTGGTCACGCCGTACTACAACAAGCCCAGCCAGCCCGGCGTGCTCAACCACTTCCGCCACGTCGTCGAGGCGACCGGCGTCCCGGTGATGCTCTACGACGTCCCCGGCCGCACCGGCACCAAGATCGCGCTCGAGACCTACGCCGCGGCGAAGCAGTGGGACACCGTGATCGCGGTCAAGGAGGCCACCGGCGACCTGTCGCGCACGGCCCAGCTCGTCGACCTCGGCTACGCCGTCTACTCCGGCGACGACGTCAACACGCTCGGCTACCTCGCCTACGGCGCGACCGGCCTGGTCTCCGTCGTCGGCCACGTCGCGGGCACCCAGCTGCGCGCGATGATCGAGGCCTTCCTCGCCGGCGACCACGCCGAGGCGCTGCGCATCCACACCGGCCTGATCCCCGCCTACGAGGCGATCATGGGCGTGGCCAACTACGGCGCCACCACCGCCAAGGGGGCGCTCGAGCTCGCCGGCGTGCTCGGCAACCGCGTCGTGCGACCTCCACTCCTGGCCCTCGACGACGGTGAGGTCGCCGGGCTCCGCGCCGGCCTGACCGCGGCGGGCCTCCTCTGATGAGCCACCCGCACCCCGAGCTCTCCGCCCCGCCGAAGCTCCCGAAGAACGGCCTGCGCGTCATCCCGCTCGGCGGCCTCGGCGAGGTCGGCCGCAACATGACGGTCTTCGAGTACGACGGCCGGCTGCTCATCGTCGACTGCGGCGTGCTCTTCCCCGACGACCACCAGCCGGGCGTCGACCTGATCCTCCCCGACTTCGCGGCGATCCGGGACCGGCTCGACAAGGTCGAGGCGCTCGTGCTCACCCACGGGCACGAGGACCACATCGGCGCGACGCCGTACCTGCTGCGCGAGCGTCAGGACATCCCGCTCGTCGGCTCCGAGCTGACCCTGGCGCTGCTCAACTCCAAGCTGCGCGAGCACCGGCTGCGCCAGACGCCCTTCTACACGGTCAAGGAGGGCGACAAGATCTCGTTCGGTCCCTTCGACCTCGAGTTCGTCGCCGTCAACCACTCCATCCCCGACGCGCTCGCGGTCGCCATCCGCACCGGCGCCGGGATGGTGCTCCACACCGGCGACTTCAAGATGGACCAGCTCCCGCTCGACGGCCGGATCACCGACCTGCGTGCCTTCGCGCGGCTCGGTGAGGAGGGCGTCGACCTCTTCCTCACCGACTCGACCAACGCCGAGGTGCCCGGCTTCACCACCGCCGAGCGCAAGATCACCCCGGTCCTCGAGCAGGCCTTCGCCGAGTCGAAGCAGCGGATCATCGTCGCCTGCTTCGCCTCCCACGTGCACCGCGTCCAGCAGGTGCTCGACGCGGCGGTCAAGCACAACCGCAAGGTCGCCTACGTCGGGCGCTCGATGGTCCGCAACATGGCCATCGCCCGCGACCTCGGCTACCTCACCGTGCCTCCGGGCGTGATGGTCGAGGCCAAGGAGCTCGCCGACCTCGCCCCCGAGCGCCAGGTGCTCATCTCCACCGGCTCGCAGGGCGAACCGCTCAGCGCCCTGGCCCGGATCGCCCAGCGCACCCACAACTTCGTGCACCTCGAGGAGGGCGACACCGTCGTCCTCGCCTCGAGCCTGATCCCCGGTAACGAGAACGCGGTCTACCGCGTGATCAACGGCCTGGCCCGGCTCGGCGCGCGCGTCGTCCACAAGGGCAACGCGCTGGTCCACGTCTCCGGCCACGCCAGCGCCGGCGAGCTGCTCTACTGCTACAACATCGTCAAGCCGCGCAACGTGCTGCCGGTGCACGGCGAGGTCCGGCACATGCTCGCCAACGGCGACCTGGCCAAGCAGACCGGCGTCGAGAACGTCGTCTACGCCGAGGACGGCGTCGTCGTCGACCTCGTCGACGGCGTCGCGTCGGTGGTCGGCAAGGTCGAGTGCGGCTACGTGTTCGTCGACGGCCAGTCGGTCGGCGACGTCACCGAGTCCGAGCTCAAGGACCGCCGGATCCTCGGCGAGGAGGGCTTCATCTCGGTCATCGTCGTCGTCGACTCGGTGGCCGGCAAGGTATCCGCCGGGCCCGAGATCCACGCTCGCGGCCACGCCTGGGCCGACTCGGACTTCGAGCCGATCAAGCAGCCCATCGTCGACGCGGTCAACCGCTCGCTGACCGAGGGCACCACCGACACCTACCAGCTCCAGCAGACCGTGCGCCGCACCATCGGCCGCTGGGTCAGCTCGGCGCACAAGCGGCGCCCGATGATCATCCCGGTGGTCGTCGAGGCCTGAGCCTCAGCCCATCTTGGCGGCCCCGGCCCGCGCGATCCGAGCGATGTCGCGGGCGGGGACGGTCTTCGGCAGCATGACCCGCATCGCCATCACCCGCTTGCCCTCGCGGACGTAGACGATCGTGCTCCGCTGCACTCCGGGGTCGGTCGACCACTCCTGGACCTGCCGGTAGGCCACCCGCTGGTCGCCCAGCCGCGGCAGCGCGGCGGGACGCACGCGCACCGTGAGGACGCTGCCGACCTGGTAGTGCGAGCAGGCGCGCACGTAGCGCTTCATGTCCGTGACGAGCCGCTTGGCCTCCGCGACGGTGCGGAACTGCACCAGGGCGGTGTAGAACCCCCGCTTCCGGGCGGCCCAGTTGTCCCTGTTGCCGAACCACAGGACCTTCTTCGCCCGCGTCTCGGTCGGCGTGCAGCCTGCCGGGCTCGGGTGGCTCACGCTCGGGTTGCCGACGCCCCGCGTCAGGTCCTCGCGCGCGAGCGCGGGGAACACCTTGACGACGTCCGCCCGGCTGACGACGTCGCGCCATCGCACGGGCGCGGCCTGGGCGCTCGGCGCGAGCGTGGCGAGCAGCGCGGTCAGGGTCACGGCGATCACGGTGACCAGGGGCAGCCGGGTCCGAGAGGTGCGACGCATGAGAGGAGCGTAGGAGACCGGAGCCCCAGAACGGCGGAACGCCCCGCCCCCACGAGGGGACGGGGCGTTCCTACTGTCCCCGCTCTACTGCCGGCCCTTGAGCTTCACCGTGACCTTCCCGGCGAAGGGCGCGACCTTGGCGTCACCCTTGTAGGTGACCTTCGCCCCGACCTTGCGGACGTGGTGGCGCCACAGCTTGGCCAGCTGCGGCTTGGCCTTGATCGTCAGGACCCCACGGACCACCTTGCCCGTGTAGGTGCGGCCCTTGATCGTGACCTTGACCTTGCCGCTCGGCGTGGCGCCGCTCTTGACCTTGACGCCGATCTTGACGACGCCCTTCTTGGCGACCGCGGTCTTGGCGACCGTGGCCGGGCTGGGCGCCGGCGGCGCGACGGGCGTGTCGCAGATGCTCAGCGCCACGTTGTCGATGTACCAGCCGTCGACGCCGTTGCAGCCGTCCATGCCGAAGTCGAACCGGAACTGGACGGTGTCGCCCTCGTCCGCGATCTCGGACAGGTCGATCGCCGAGAAGCCCCACGAACCGGTCGGCACGCCGCCGTCGGTGCCGGTGAACGCCTCCTCGCCGGCCATCGGGTTGGTGTTGTCCTCCTCGGCGCTCAGCAGCGTGGTGCGCGGACCGTTGTAGATCCAGGCGTCGGCCGGGACCAGCTCGTAGGCCTCGCCGTTGACGCTGACCTTGACGTTGCCGCCGTCGGTGCGGACCTCGGACGACATGTACTGGTCGAAGGTGAGCCGGGGCAGGTCACCCTCGGGCACCGTCAGCTCGGGCGTCGCCACGCTGACCCGCGAGCTGTAGTCGTTCGGGTCGTTGGGCTTGCAGCTGCCGTAGTTGCCGGCATTGCCCTTGTCGTTGAAGTAGAGCATCCCGGCGCCGCCCTTGTGCGGGGTCCCCTTCTCGCTGATCGGGGGCAGCGCGCGGCTGATGGTCGGCTCGAAGTAGCTGTTGTCGGCGTCGATGTCCGTGGTCCAGCCGGCCGGGAGACCGGCCCCCTCGAACTCCTGGGACCACAGCTTCTTGGTGACCGTGCCGTCGCCGCAGCCGACCGTGCCCTTGCGGAACATCAGGCGGAAGTTGCACTGCACGGGCTTGACCCGCAGCTCGGTGGCCTGGGCCACCTTGGTGACCGCGGCGCAGTCGGCGGCGGTGATGGCCGGCATCGGACCGCCGTCGGCCTGCCCGCCACCGGTCGGGCCGGTGCCCACGGTGAGCTTCTTCAGCGAGGTGTTGCCGGTCAGGTCGCGGCACGAGGCGTCGAGGCCGTCGGCGAGCTCGGCGAAGCCCGAGATCGGCGTCAGGTACGACGTCTGGGTGCGCCAGAAGATGTTCGCGGCCTTGTCGAGCCCGATGCCCGGGACGGTGACGCCGTTGAACGTGCCGCCGTCGACGAGCAGGGCGTAGGTGTGGTTGACCACGCCGGAGTTGGTGTGCACGCCGCCGTTGTCGGCGGTGTCGCAGTAGTACTCCTCGTCGGAGACCTTGCCCGGGTCGCCGTAGCAGTTCGGGTTCCACATGTCGCGGATCGCGCCGCCGAAGGCCGGGTCGTCCTCGCCCGAGAGCCAGCGGTAGCTGGCGTCCAGCACGGGAGCGCCGGCCGGCGCCATCGTGATGTTGAGGGTGCCGGTGGCCGACTTGATCCGGGTGCCGTCGGCCTTGGAGACCATCGCACCGTAGAGCGGCGAGTCACCCGAGATCGAGCCGATGGGGCTGTCGTTGTTGCCGACGATGATGCCAGTGGCCCCGGCGTCCTCGGCGTGGTCGATCTTCACGGTGAAGTTGCAGGAGCCGCGGTCGACGTAGACGAACTTGCCCGCGATGGCCGCGGCGTTGTCGAAGGGCGAGCAGCCGTCGGTGGTCGTGCCGACGGCCGGGTCACCGGGGTTCTCGTCGACGTCGGTGCCGATCACCATGTCGGAGGTGATCTCGCTGCCGATGACCGGGCCGAAGGACGCCGGGACGACGACGCAGCTGCCGGCCGCCTCGGCCGGGCTGTTGACCACGAGCGTGATGGCGGTGCGCGTGCCCTGCGAGCAGTGGCCGTCGGTGCGGAGCGCGGTCTCGTCGGGCGTGTTGAAGCGGTCGTTGAGCATGTCGACCGTCTCGCCCCAGATGTCGGAGTAGGCCTCGTTCATAGCGCCCGACTGCCACTGGTAGAGCAGGCCGGAGGTGTACTCGGTGTACGCGTGGCCCCACTCGTGGGCGACGGTGTCGTCGGAGGAGACGCCCGAGCAGTAGTTGGTCGAGGTGCCGTTCCAGTTGGCGTTGGGGCAGGCGATGTCGGGGTCGTTGTTGACCGTGATCATCTTCTTGCCGTTGCCGTCGAAGGAGTCGCGGCCGAAGGAGTTCTTGAAGAACCAGTAGGCCTCACCGGTGCCCTGGACCTCGTTCTGCTGGTCCTGGTCGAGAGTGCCGGGGAAGGGGTCGCCCTCCTTCCAGACGGGGGTGTCCTCGATGGTCTCCTCGTGCAGCTCGCGGTCGAGCGCGTGGGCGATCATCGAGTACCGGTTGACCGCCTTGCCGGTCGTGGCGTCGAGGATGCTCGTCTCGCGGACCTGCTGGCCGTCGGTCACCTCGACCACCCAGGCGAGGAGGTTGCGGCCCTCGACGCCCTGCAGGGCGCCGAGCCGGTAGACGCTCAGCTCGGCCTTGGTGACCGTGAGCTTCGCGGCGTCGGGCTTGGCGGCGTCCTCGCCGGCGCCGGCGGGCGCGCGGCTGGCGAGCCGCTTGGCCGTCGCCTCGGCGGTCGCGCGGTCGATGCTCGGCTTCACGTCGAGGTTGAGCTTCGGGGCGACGTATCCGGACACGGAGGTCAGGTCGCCGTCGGAGTCGAGCTGCGCGCGGAGCTTGGCGCCGAACACCGGCACGCCCTGGTAGGTCTGGTCGAAGTCGACCGTGTAGCCGGCCGGCGTCGCGGTGACGGTGGACTGGTCGAGCTGGGCGGAGGTGGCGCCGAAGGCGCGGGCGTACTTGTCGACGTACTCCGTCGCCTTGGCGGCGGCGCCGGACTTCGACCTGCCGGAGACCTCACTCGGGTAGAGGTCGCCGGTGGCGCTGATGAAGCCGACCTTGGCGGTCGCCGGCGAGGTCCGCGCGGTGACGCTGCCCTGGGCCTCGTTGCGCATCTGCTGGAGGACCGACGGGTCGTTGGGTGCCGCGGTGACGGGCGACGAAGGGACCACGGCCAGGGCTGCGCCCACGAGCGAGAGGCCGATTCCCTTCTGCAGGAGCCCGGACAGGTTGTGTCTCACGAAATGTCTCCTCGGGGGTGAGTCGTGTCGTCGGCGGGGGCCGAGTGTCGCCCGCTCCGGACACGTCCTCGGCACCTTAGGGCGCAGGAATACGGCAGGTCCAGGGGTTCTGCGGAAGGCATCCGCCTTCTTTGTCGAGGCGCAGGAGATCGTCCCGGGTTCCAGGTGTGACGCGGGAGACGGGTGGTGCTGGTGGGACCACCGCGAGCGGGGGAGCCCGCTCCCGCGTGTTGTCCCTGGGACGGGTGGGACGATCGCCTAGGTTTGGTGTCATGGCGACCCGTACGTCTTCCCCGCCGGCGTCGCGCAGCAGGACCACCTCTTCCTCCCGCTCGGGCGCGAAGAAGACAGCCAGCTCGCGTTCCCGGAGTACGACCACCAAGAAGAAGCCCGCCGCGAAGAAGTCCGCTTCGGCCCGGCGGCCGGCTCCGCGCGCCGTGCGCAGCGGTCCCGGCCCGGTCGTGCGGCTGTTCACGGCGCTCGGTCGTGGGGTGGTGGCGCTCTGGCTCGCGTTCGCGCACGGGATCGGCGCGGTCGCCCGCGGCGTCGGGCACGGCGCGCGCGACATCGAGCCCGAGCAGCGCCGCGACGGCTTCGGCCTGCTGCTGGTCGCCGTCTCGATCGTCATCGCCGCTGCGGTGTGGTTCGAGCTGCCCGGCGGGGTCATGAACTTCACGCGGGCCGCCGTGTCCGGGTCGGTGGGCAAGGTCGGGTGGCTGGTGCCGCTGATCGTGCTGCTGGCCGGCTGGCGGATCATGCGCGACCCGGCCGGCAACGGGCCGGCCGGCCGCCAGGTCGTCGGCTGGACGGCGCTCTCGTTCGGCCTGCTCGGCATCGTGCACATCGCCAACGGCAGCCCGGAGCCCGTCCAGGGCGACACCCTGCCGCTGCGCGACGGCGGCGGCGCGGTCGGGTACGTCGTCTCGGCGCTGCTGCTCGACCTGCTCCGCTCGCCGGGCGTCGTCGTCCCGCTGCTGGCGCTGCTCGCGTTCTTCGGCGTCCTGGTGATCACCGCGACGCCGCTCTACCGCGTCCCGGACCGGCTGCGCGACCTCGGCGACGTCCTGCTCGGGCGCCACCACGGCGACGACGACGGCGACCAGACCCAGGCGATGCGCCTCGACGACACCTTCGAGCGGATGGGCGACCCGGCGTACGACTCGCCGGTGCTGGCCGAGCCGAAGAAGAGGCGCCGCAAGAAGAGCGAGGAGCCCGACCCGGCCGAGGAGTCGATGGAGCTGCTCGAGCCCATCGACCTGCCGCTCACCGACGACGAGCCCGAGCCGATCGACCCCGAGGCGGGCTCCAACGCCCTCATCGCGCGCCGGCTGGCCCGGTCCACCCCCGCCGCCGACGACGACCCGGCCGACCTCGAGCCGCCGCCGCACGCCGACCTGCCCCAGCGCGTCGAGCAGCTCGCGCTGTCCGGCGACATCGTCTACACGCTCCCCGACGCCTCCGCGCTCAAGCCGGGCGACCCGCACCGGGCGCGCTCCAAGGCCAGCGACGACGTGGTCGACCGGCTGCAGACGGTGCTCGACGAGTTCAACGTCGACGCCCAGGTCACCGGCTACACCCGCGGCCCGACGGTCACCCGCTACGAGATCGAGCTCGGCACCGGCGTCAAGGTCGAGAAGATCCTCGGCGTCCAGCGCAACATCTCCTACGCCGTCGGCTCGGAGGACGTGCGGATCCTCAGCCCGATCCCCGGCAAGTCCGCGGTCGGTGTCGAGATCCCCAACTCCGACAAGGAGATCGTCTCCCTCGGCGACGTGCTGCGCTCCAACGTCGCGCGCAACGACCACCACCCGCTGATCTCCGGCCTGGGCAAGGACGTCGAGGGCGGCTTCGTCGTCGCGAACCTCGCGAAGATGCCGCACCTGCTGGTCGCCGGCGCCACCGGCTCCGGAAAGTCGTCCTTCATCAACTCGATGATCACCTCGGTGCTCATGCGCTCCACGCCCGACGAGGTGCGGATGATCATGGTCGACCCCAAGCGGGTCGAGCTCAACGCCTACGAGGGCGTGCCGCACCTGATCACGCCGATCATCACCAACCCCAAGAAGGCCGCCGAGGCGCTCGAGTGGGTCTGCCGCGAGATGGACATGCGGTACGACGACCTCGCCAACTTCGGCTTCCGGCACATCAACGACTTCAACAAGGCCGTGCGCGAGGGCAAGGTCGAGGTGCCGCCGGGCAGCGAGCGCGTGCTCACGCCGTACCCGTACCTGCTGGTGATCGTCGACGAGCTCGCCGACCTGATGATGGTCGCCCCGCGCGATGTCGAGGGCTCGATCGTCCGGATCACCCAGCTCGCCCGGGCCGCCGGCATCCACCTGGTGCTCGCCACGCAGCGCCCCTCGGTCGACGTCGTGACCGGCCTGATCAAGGCGAACGTCCCGTCCCGGCTGGCGTTCGCGACGTCCAGCCTCGCCGACAGCCGCGTCATCCTCGACACCCCGGGTGCCGAGAAGCTGGTCGGCCAGGGCGACGGCCTGTTCCTGCCGATGGGCGCCTCCAAGCCCATCCGCGTGCAGGGCTCCTGGGTCAGCGAGTCCGAGATCCAGCAGGTCGTCAAGCACTGCAAGGGCCAGCTCGAGCCCAGCTACCGCGAGGACGTCACCGCACCGGCCGCGTCCAGCAAGGTGCTCGACGACGACATCGGCGACGACATGGACCTCGTGGTCCAGGCGATCGAGCTCGTCGTCTCCACGCAGTTCGGCTCGACGTCGATGCTGCAGCGCAAGCTCCGCGTCGGCTTCGCCAAGGCCGGCCGGCTGATGGACATCCTCGAGAGCCGGGGCGTGGTCGGACCGAGCGAGGGCTCCAAGGCCCGCGACGTCCTGGTCAAGCCCGACGAGATCGACGCCGTGATCATGACCATCCAGGGGGAGGCGTGACCCAGATGACCGAGTTCCCGACCCAGCCCGACGGCCCGGACGCCGAGCACGCCGAGCACGTCGAGCCCACCGAGCACGTCGAGCCCACCGAGCCGATCGGCTCCGACCTGCGGGTCGAGGTGCGCCGCAACGTCGGCCTGTCCGCCGCGGTCGCGGGCTTCGCCGGCCTGCTCACCGTGGCCTTCGCGGCCCGGGCGTTCACCGGCGGCACCGCCCTCGACTGGCTGGCCTTCGGCGTCCTCGCCCTGGTCGCCGTCGCCCACGCCGCCTCGATCGCCGACGGCCGCGCGCCGCTCCTGGTCGCCGACGCGCACGGCGTCCGGCTGCGCCAGGGCGCGCAGTGGCGCGGGATCGCTTGGGCCGACGTCGACTGCCTCGAGCACCTGCCCCGCCGTGGCCTCCTGCGCGACGGCCACCTCCTCGTCGACGGGTACGACGACCAGCAGCTCGTCGTCCCGCTCACGCTGGCCACCCGCCTGGTCGGCGCGGAGTCCGCGACGCTGAGCGACGTCCTCGCCGAGCTGGCCGACGGTCGCGCCGACGTCACCGAGGTCGTTCCGGGCCTGCCCGACGACAGCCCGGCCGCGAACCGCTCCGGCTCCGCCGCGGTGCCGAAGCTGAGCGACCTCTACGCCGAGGACGACGTGCCCGCCGTCCCCGAGGAGCGGCACGGGATCTCCGCCCGGGTCGCCGCCGGTCTCGCCGGCCACGCCCAGGCCGACACCGAGGCCGACGCCGAGGCCGACGCCGAGGCCGACGCCGAGGAGACCGGTGAGATCCCGCTCGACGCCGCCGACGACGAGGACACCGGCGAGATCGCGGCCGTCGAGCCGGAGCGCCCCACGGTGCTCCCGGCCCGGGTCGCCCTCGACCGCCCGTATCTGCCCGAGGCGCCCGCGGCGGCCCCGGTCACGCCGGTGGCTCCCGCGGACGACGTCGACCCGGTCACCGTCGTCCTCGACGACCTGGCCGTCCGCCCCGCGGCCGAGCCGGTGATCGGCCCCGAGCTGACCGCCGCGCGCGACCGGCTCCGGCTGACCATCGACCAGCTCTCGGAGCGGACCCGGATCCGGCCCCACGTCATCGAGGCGATCGAGGTCGACGACTTCGCGCCCTGCGGCGGGGACTTCTACGCCCGCGGTCACCTGCGCACGCTGGCCCGGGTCCTGGGCATCGACGCCGGCCCCCTCCTCGCCTCGTACGACGCGAGCTACGCCCACGCGCCGGTCGACCCGCGCCGGGTCTTCGAGGCCGAGCTCGCGACGGGCGCCGGCGGCTCGATCCGCAGCACCCGCGGCGGGCGCAACTGGTCGGTGCTCATCGCCGCCGTGATGGGGGCCGTGCTCATCTGGTCGGTCGCCAAGCTGGCGATGGACGGCCCGGAGCCGGTCTCGTCCACGCCGGTCCTCAACCAGAGCGGCGGCGTCTCCAAGACGGCCGCGGCCAAGGGGGACCCGGTCAAGCTGAGCCTGACCGCCGCCGGCGGTGGCGCGCAGCTCGTGATCCGCGACGCCGCGGGGGAGATCGTCTTCGACGGCAACCTCGCGTTCGGCCAGTCCACCTCGCTCAAGGTGGTCCCGCCGGTGCGGATCTGGTCCTCCGACGGCTCGGTCACCTACGCCCTGGCCGGCAAGAAGCAGCAGGCGCTCGGCGAGACCGGTGCCGAGGTCTCCAAGACGCTCGTCGCCCGCTGAGCGAGCCCCGAAACCACCTTCCGCACCGCCCGCGCCGCCCCGCTGGTCCCGCCCTTCCCGGGCGGTGGTCAGCGGGGCGGTGTCGTTCTGCGCACGGAGCCGGGTTCGGTGGATGCCGGGCGCGGGTGCTTTCGCCGGTATCCTCGACCGGACATGACCAGCACGCCTGCCACTCCCGTCTCGGTTGCCCTGCTCACGCTCGGGTGCGCCCGCAACGACGTCGACTCCGAAGAGCTGGCGGGTCGTCTCGCCGCCGACGGCTTCACGCTCGTCGACGACCCCGAGGACGCCGACACCGTGGTGGTCAACACCTGCGGCTTCGTCGACGCCGCCAAGAAGGACTCGATCGACACGCTGCTCGCGGCGGCCGACCTCAAGGAGTCCGGCCGGCCGCAGGCGGTCGTCGCGGTGGGCTGCCTGGCCGAGCGGTACGGCGAGGAGCTGGCCGACTCGCTGCCCGAGGCCGACGCGGTGCTCGGCTTCGACGACTACCAGGACATCTCCGGGCGGCTCCGGTCGATCCTGGCGGGGGAGAAGCCGCACCCGCACACCCCGCGCGACCGACGGCTGCTGCTGCCGATCAGCCCCGCCGAGCGGCAGGCCGCCGTCGAGTCCTTCACGCCGGCCGACGTCGACATCGCGATCCCCGGCCGCTCCGCCATCCGGCGCCGGCTCGACGGTGGGCCGATGGCGCCGCTCAAGCTCGCCAGCGGCTGCGACCGGCGCTGCACGTTCTGCGCGATCCCGATGTTCCGCGGCTCCTTCGTCAGCCGCCGGCCCTCCGACGTGCTGCAGGAGGCGGTGTGGCTGGCCGAGCAGGGCGTCAAGGAGCTGTTCCTGGTCTCGGAGAACTCGACCTCCTACGGCAAGGACCTCGGCGACCTCGGCCTGCTCGAGACGCTGCTGCCCGAGCTGGCCGCCGTCGACGGCATCGAGCGGGTGCGGGTCTCGTACCTGCAGCCCGCCGAGACCCGGCCGGGCCTGGTCCGCGCGATCGCGACGACGCCCGGCGTGGCGCCGTACTTCGACCTGTCGTTCCAGCACGCGAGCGCGACCGTGCTGCGCCGGATGCGCCGCTTCGGCGACCCCGAGAGCTTCCTCGGCCTGCTCGCCCAGGTGCGCGAGCTCGCGCCCGAGGCCGGCGTCCGCTCCAACGTGATCGTCGGCTTCCCCGGCGAGACCGACGAGGAGTTCCAGACCCTGTGCGACTTCCTCGTCGCCGCCCAGATGGACGTCACCGGCGTCTTCGGGTACTCCGACGAGGACGGCACCGAGGCCGAGAAGCTCCCCGGCAAGCTCGACGACGACGAGATCCGCGCCCGGGTCCAGCACGTCACCGACCTGGTCGGCGAGCTCACCGCCCAGCGCGCCGAGGAGCGGATCGGCAGCACCGTCGAGGTGCTCGTCGAGGAGGTCGACCCCGACCAGACCGGCGACGGCACCGTCGAGGGCCGGGCCGCGCTCCAGGGCCCCGAGGTCGACGGGACGACGCGCGTGCTCGGCGTCCCCGGCGCCCGGGTGGGCGACCTCGTCCGCGCCGTCGTCGTCGCCTCCGACGGCGTCGACCTGATCGCCGAGCCGGCAGGAGAGCAGCGATGACCGGGACCAGCACGGGCCAGACCCCTGCCGCCGCGAAGCCGAGCAACTTCAACCTGCCCAACGCGCTCACCACGCTGCGGATCCTGCTCGTCCCCGTCTACGGCTGGGTGCTCCTGCACGACGGCGGCGACTCGGTGACCTGGCGGACCGTCGCCTGGGGCATCTTCTTCGTCGCCATGGTCACCGACAAGGTCGACGGCGACATCGCCCGCGCCCGCAACCTGGTCACCGACTTCGGCAAGATCGCCGACCCCATCGCCGACAAGGCGATCACCGGCATGGCCTTCATCGGCCTCTCGATCATCATGGACACCTGGTGGATGTGGACGATCACCGTCGTCGTCCTGGTCCGCGAGTGGGCAGTGACCCTGCTCCGCCTCTCGGTGCTCAAGTCCGTGGTCATCGCCGCCGCCCAGAGCGGCAAGTGGAAGACCGTCGCCCAGGCCCTCGCCCTCGGCCTGCTCAGCCTGCCCCTCCTCGAGGTCGACGGCTGGCTCGACGTCCCCGGCGAGGTGACCTACGGCGTCGCGATCGCACTGCTGCTCGTCGCCTTCGTGCTGACCCTCTGGTCCGGCTACGAGTTCTTCCGCGACGTCTGGCGCCAGCGGGACACCCTCCGCGGCGGCAGCAAGTCGTCCGCGGCCTGACTCCCTCCGCACGCGTCTGTGCGGTCCCCGGGAGCGCGGGGAGCCGAATCTTCACCGATTCGTTGCAGGAGTTTTTCCCAGTTGCTTGCCAACGGGTCGGTGGGTCGGCATAAGGTCATGCCTCTTCCCCCCGATCTCGCCGGCTTCTCGGGCGTGCGATTTCGGCAGTTCTTGCCGTTGTTCGACGACCCGGAAGATGCCCATGCGCTCCGTGAAGCAGTTGTTGTTCGGTTCTCTTGGCGCGGCCGTGGCCTTCTCAGGCCTGACCGTGCTCACCACCTCGCCGGCCCAGGCCAACCCGGGCGGCACCGGCCTGGTCATCTCCGAGCTCTACGGAGGCGGTGGCAACGCGAATGCCACCTACACCTACGACTTCGTCGAGCTCTACAACCCGACGAACGCTCCGATCTCGCTCGGCGGCAAGAGCCTGCAGTACCGGGCCTCGGCCAACACGGGGGTGCCATCTGCCTCGAACACGTATGCGTTGCCGTCGGTGCAGCTGGGCGCGGGCAAGCACTACCTGGTTCAGTGCGCGACCAACAACGCGGCCGTAGGGGCTCCGCTCCCGCAGACCGCTGACACGACTGCATGCGGCCTTCAGCTGAGCGGCACAGCGGGCCAGCTCTACCTGGCAGACACGGCCACCTCGATCCCGGCCCAGACGAACCCGGCGGCGCCTTGGGTCTTCGACTCGCGCGTGATCGACCTGGTCGGCTTCGGATCGGGCACGACCGTGTTCGAGGGATCCGACAAGGCCGCGGCGCCCTCGGCGACGGCGTCCATCTCGCGTGACAGCGTCGGCAAGGACACGGACGACAACAAGGCCGACTTCACTGTGCTCATCGGCGCAGCGATGACCCCGACCAACAGCTCCGGTGGTCAGCCGAGCCCGCTCGCGGTCACCAACGTCACCAACAAGACCTACAACCAGGGCTCCGCGATCGCCCCGATCACCCTCGCGGCGACCGGCGGCGTCAGCCCCTACTCCTGGTCCAGCACCACGCTCCCGGCCGGCCTGACGCTGAACGGCAACAAGATCGAGGGCACCCCGACCGCGCTCGGCACGACGTCGGTCACGGTCACGGCGACCGACGCGGCCACGCCGACGGCGGCGACCGCCGAGACGACGTTCTCCATCACGGTCGAGGCGGCGCTCGAGCTCAAGACGATCGCCGACATCCAGGGCACGGGCGCGCGCTCGCCCTACGCGCCGGCGACGGGCAACGACAGCGGCCAGAAGGTGCGCACCCAGGGCGTCGTCACGGCGATGTACCGCACGGGCGGCCTCAACGGCATGTTCATCCAGACCGGGGGCACCGGGACGACGCCGCGGCCCGCGCCCGACGCCTCCGACGCGATCTTCGTGTACGGCGGCAGCACCATGGCCAACATCCCCGCCGGCATCGACGTCGGTGACTCCGTCGACGTGACCGGCTGGGTGAGCGAGTTCTACAACGCCACCCAGATCTCGCCCGGCGCGACGGGTGTCTCGAAGCTCCCGACCGCGCTCCCGCCGGTGACCCCGCTGGCGGTTGCGTTCCCCAAGACGGACGCCGAGCGCGAGCCCCTCGAGGGCATGCTGCTCCAGCCGGCCGGCGCACTGACCGTCTCCAACGTCTACGCCACCAACCAGTACGGCGAGGTCGGCCTCGCCACCGGCGACCTGCCGCTCAAGCAGCCCTCCGAGTACGCCGACGCGACCGACCCGGCCGCGCTCCAGGCGGTCAAGGACGAGAACGCCGAGCGGGCCGTCGTCCTCGACGACGGTGCGACGACCAACTTCCTGCAGAACCAGACCACCAAGGGCCTCCCCGTGCCGTACCTGACGGGTGCGAACGGGCAGTCCAGCGCGGTGCCGCCGCGGGTGGGTGCAGGCGTGACGTTCAACAGCGCGGTCGTCCTCGACTGGCGCAACGACGCCTGGAAGCTCCAGCCGCGAGGCCCGGTGACGCTCAACGGCGCCGACGTCGTCAGCTTCGAGGACACCCGCGCGCAGAACCTCGCGCCGCAGGACGTCCTGGGCGCCGACGGCGACATCAAGATCGCGACGTTCAACGTCCTCAACTACTTCAACACCACCGGTGAGGCCTATGTCGCCGCCGGCCCGCTGCAGAAGCCGCCGGTCGACACGGTGTGCACCTGGTACACCGACCGGCAGAGCAACAAGATCGGCAACAACTCCTGCGGCGTCCGCCTGATCGACGACCCGACGAAGAACGACGGGCGTGGCCCGCGCGGTGCCGCGACGGCCGACAGCCTCGCGCGCCAGGAGGCCAAGCTCGCCAAGACCATCGTCGACATGGACGCCGACGTGATCGGCCTCGAGGAGATCGAGAACTCGATCAAGCTCCCCGGCGAGACCAACCGCGACGACGCGGTCGGGCGCCTGGTCCAGCTCCTCAACAACATCGAGGGCGCCGGCACCTGGAAGTACGTGCGCAGCCCCGGCTCCGCGACCACCGCGCAGGCGATCGCCGAGCAGGACACCATCCGCCCGGCCTTCATCTACAAGCCCGCCGCGGTGACCCCCGTCGGCCAGTCCGAGATCCTCTTCGGCACCGACGAGTTCGCCAACGCCCGCGAGCCGCTGGCCCAGGCGTTCAAGCGCACCGGTGCCGCGGACGACGACGCCTTCGGCGTGATCGTCAACCACTTCAAGTCCAAGGGCGACAACCCCGCGGGCGTCCCGCCGGCCACCGGCGACAACGCCAACAACGACGACACCGGCGCCTTCAACGGCGACCGCAAGCGCCAGGCCACCCGCCTGGTCCAGTTCGCTGACGACTTCTCGGCCGAGCGCGGCATCGACGCGATCTTCCTGGCCGGCGACTTCAACTCGTACTCGGGCGAGGAGCCGATCAAGATCCTCAAGAACGGCGGCTACGCCCCGATCGAGTCCGACACCGAGGGCGAGATGTCGTACTCGCACTCGGGCCTGTCCGGCTCGCTCGACCACGTGCTCGGCAACCCCGCCGCCAAGGCACTGGTGACCGGCGCGGACATCTGGGAGATCAACGCCAACGAGGCGATCTCGTACCAGTACAGCCGCTACAACTACAACGTCACCGACTTCTGGCAGCCGACCCTCCCGTTCGCGACCTCCGACCACAACCCGGAGATCGTCGGCCTGGACCTGCCCGAGCCGAGCGGTGCGACGTACAAGGAGATCCAGGTCCTCGGGACCAACGACTTCCACGGCCGCCTGCTGCCCGACGGCGGCAACGCGGCCGGCGCGGGGCCGTTCGCGACGGCCGTCGAGGAGCTGCGCGCCGAGAACCCGAACACCATCTTCGCCGCCGCCGGCGACCTGGTCGGCGCCTCGACGTTCGAGTCCTTCATCCAGGACGACAACCCGACGATCGACGCCCTCAACGCGATGGGCCTCGAGGTCTCCGCGGCGGGCAACCACGAGTTCGACCGCGGCTACGACGACTTCGTCAACCGGATCCAGAACCGGGCCGACTGGGAGTACATCGCGGCCAACGTCAACGAGCCGGCCGGCCAGCCGGACAAGCTCGCCGAGACCTGGACCAAGACCATCGACGGCGTCAAGGTCGGCTTCGTCGGTGCGGTGACCGAGGACCTCCCGGCCCTCGTCAACCCGGCTGGCATCCAGGGCGTGACCGTGTCCGACGTCGTCGACGCGACCAACGCCGCCGCCACCGACCTCAAGAACGACGGTGCGGACCTGGTGATCCTGCTGGTGCACGAGGGCGCTCCGACGACGAGCTGCTCGTCGGGCACCGACGCCTCCACCACGTGGGGCAATATCGTCCAGAACACGTCGGCCCAGGTCGACGCGATCATCTCCGGGCACACCCACCTGGCCTACAACTGCAAGTACACCGTGCCCCAGTGGGTCGTCGGTGGCCGCGCGGTGACGCAGCGTCCGGTGGTCTCGGCCGGTCAGTACGGCACGAACCTCAACAAGCTGGTCTTCAAGTTCGACACGACGTCCGGCCAGCTCGCCGTCGTCACCCAGGAGATCGTCGCGGCCGCCGGTGTCGGCTACGCGCCCGACCCGGACGTCCAGGCCATCGTCAACGCCGCCGTCACCCACGCGGAGACCGCCGGCGCCGTGAAGCTCGGCTACATGGAGGGTGGCTTCAACCGGGCGCGCTACCTGCCGGGCGGCAACTCCACCGAGAACCGCGGTGGCGAGTCGACGCTGAACAACCAGGTCGCGGAGGTCCAGCGCTGGGCCACCGACAAGGCCGGCATCGACACCGACATCGCGTTCATGAACCCGGGCGGCCTGCGTGCCGACATGACCGGGACGGCCGACGGCGGGCAGCGCTCGCTCAGCTACCGCGAGGCGGCCGACGTCCAGCCGTTCGCCAACACGCTGGTCAACATGAAGCTGACCGGGGCCCAGCTCAAGAAGGTCCTCGAGCAGCAGTGGCAGCGCACCGCCCAGGGCGGCGTCCCGTCGCGCCCGTTCCTGCGCCTCGGCGTGTCGAAGGGCTTCACCTACACCTACACCGAGACGCCCGAGACGGTCAGCGTGCCCAACTCGCCGCCCGTCCAGACGGTCAAGGGCGAGATCACCGGCATGTGGCTCGACGGCCAGCCGATCGACCCCGCCACGACCTACTCGGTGACGGTCAACTCGTTCCTCGGCGGCGGTGGCGACAACTTCTGGGAGCTCGCCAACGGCACCCAGAAGGTCGACACCGGTCAGGTCGACCTGCAGGCGATGGTCGACTACATGAAGCAGTTCCCCGTGGGGAGCCCGCTTCCGGTCGACTACAGCCAGCGTGCGGTCCGCCTCACGCCGGCCGCCGACGCCCCGGACACCTACCGCTCCGGTGACACCGTGAAGTTCTCGGTCGGCTCGTGGGCGATGTCGGCCAACGGCGACGCCACCGACACCCAGCTCCAGGTCAAGCTCGGCAACGACGTGCTCGGCACGGTCGACGTCGACAACGCCCTCGGCAACCGGCCCTACGACGACTACGGCACCGCCGCGGTCTCCGTGCAGCTGCCCGCCGACGTGCCCGATGGCGACGTCACGCTGACGGTCTACGGGCCGACGACCAAGACCTCGGTGCCCTACGTCATCAAGGTCGACGACGTGCGGAAGATCCAGGTGCTCGGCACCAACGACTTCCACGGCCGCCTCCTGCCCACGGCCGCCAACCGCGAGGCCGGCGCCGCCGTCCTCTCCGGCGCGGTCAAGAAGCTGCGGACCGACAACCCGAACACGATCTTCGCGGCGGCGGGCGACCTCGTCGGAGCCTCGACGTTCGAGTCCTTCATCCAGAAGGACAAGCCGACGATCGACGCGCTCAACGAGGCCGGTCTCGACGTCTCGGCGGTCGGCAACCACGAGCTCGACCAGGGCTACGACGACCTCGTCAACCGGATCATGGCCGACTACGACGCCACCTCCAACCCGCTCGGCGGCGCGCAGTGGAAGTACCTCGCGGCCAACCTCAAGGTCAAGGCCACCGGTGACGACGCCGTCCCGGCGACCTGGATCAAGACGATCGACGGGGTCGACGTCGGGTTCGTGGGTGCGGTCACCGAGGACCTGCCCACGCTGGTCTCGCCGTCCGGGATCGCCGACCTGCGGGTCGACGACATCGTTGACTCGGTCAACACCGAGGCCGCCGACCTGCGCACGCAGGGCGCCGACGTGGTGGTCATGCTCGTGCACGAGGGCTCGCCGGTCACCGACTGCACCTCGACGCAGTTCACCGACCCGGCGACGACCTGGGGCAATATCACCCAGAACGTCTCCTCCGACGTCGACGCGATCGTCTCCGGCCACACCCACCTTGCCTACAACTGCTCCTTCCCGGTGGCGGACTGGGCGAGCGAGGGCCGCGCGGTCACCCAGCGTCCGGTCGTCTCGTCCGGCCAGTACGGCATGAACCTCAACCAGCTGGAGTTCTCGGTCGACGAGTCCGGCAAGGTGGTCGGGCTCGACACCGCGATCCTGCCGCTGATGACGACGGACCCTGACGGCAGCGGCCCGCTGCTGCCGACGGCGCTCTACCCGGCTGACCCGGCGGTGCAGGCCATCGTCGACGCCGCCGTGAGCAAGGCCGACGTGCTCGGTGCCAAGGAGCTCGGCGAGCTCGGCGGGGTCTTCAACCGGGCCAAGCTGAGCAACGGCAACGAGAACCGCGGCGGCGAGTCCGCACTGGGCAACCTCGTCGCCGAGGTCCAGCGCTGGGCGACCGAGAAGCCGGAGTCGGGAAGCGCGCAGATCGCGTTCATGAACCCGGGCGGTCTGCGTCAGGACATGGGCGGCACGGTCGTCGACCAGGCCTACCTCGACGCGCACCCCGACTCCACCGCGCAGATCGGTGACCGCGTCCTGAGCTACAAGCAGGCCGCCGTCGTCCAGCCGTTCGCCAACACCCTGATGAACATGAAGCTCACCGGCGCCCAGATCAAGAAGGTGCTCGAGCAGCAGTGGCAGCGCGACGGGACCGGCAAGGTCCCGACCCGGCCGTTCCTGCGGCTCGGCGTCTCGGAGGGCTTCACCTACACCTACGCCGAGAAGCCGGTGACGGTGCAGGGGACGGCCACCTTCGAGGGCACGGTCACGGGCATGTGGCTCAACGGGACGCCGATCGACCTCGGCGCGACGTACTCGGTCACGGTGAACTCGTTCCTCGCCTCGGGCGGTGACAACTTCTTCGAGCTCAAGGAGGGCACCAGCCGGGCCGACACGGGCAAGGTCGACCTGCAGGCGATGGTGGACTACCTCGCGGCCAAGGCGGCGAGCACCCCGCTCCCGCTCGACTCCAGCCAGCGTGCGGTCGGGATCGTGTTCCCGGCCGGCGCCCCGGCGTCGTACCAGCCGGGGGGCCACGTCGTCCTCGACGTGAGCTCGTGGACCATGTCGACGGCCGCGGACGCCAAGGACACCGAGATCCAGGTCAAGCTGGGCAACCAGCAGATCGGGACCGCGACCCTCGACAACACGATCGGCACCGCCGTCTACGACCAGTACGGCACCGCCCACGTCGACGTCACCCTGCCGGCGAACCAGCCGGCCGGCGCCACGTCGCTGACGCTGGTCGGGGGCACCACCGGTACCGAGGTGGTCGTCCCGATCACCGTTGCCCAGGGCGGCTTCGTCAACGACACCAAGCCGGCGATCACCGGTACGCCGAAGGTCGGCGTCGAGCTGTCCACCACGGCGGGCACCTGGACCCCGGCGCCGACGTCGACCGCCTACCAGTGGCTGGCCGACGGCGCCGAGATCACCGGCGCCACCACGGACAAGCTCACCCCGACGGCCGCACAGGCCGGCAAGGTGATCACGGTCGAGGTGACGGTCAAGGCCGACGGCTACGCCGACGGCGTGGCGATCTCCGACCCGACGGCCGCCGTGGCCAAGGGGGCGTTCGCCAACGACGCCAAGCCGGCGATCACCGGTACGGCGCAGGCCGGCTCCGAGCTGTCCGCCACGGCGGGCACGTGGACGCCGACGCCGACCTCGACGGCGTACCAGTGGCTGGCCGAGGGTGCCGAGATCACCGGCGCCACCGCCGACAAGTACACCCTCACCGGTGCCGAGGTCGGCAAGGAGATCACGGTCCGGGTCACGGTCAAGGCCGACGGCTACGACGACGGGGTCGCGGTCTCCGACCCGACGGCCGAGGTGGACAAGAAGTCGTTCACCACGCAGCCCACGCCGACGATCTCCGGGACCGTCCGGGTCGGCAAGGTGCTCACGGCTAACGCCGGGACCTGGGTGCCGACGCCGGCCTCGCTGACCTACGAGTGGTTCGCCAACGGCGCGCCGATCGCGGGGGTCACCGGGAGCACGCTGCGGCTCAAGGGAGCCCTGGCCGGCAAGCGGATCACCGTCCAGGTGCGGGCCACCGCGCCCGACTACAAGGACGCGATCGTCTCGTCCGCGCAGACCGTGCCGGTCGCCAAGGGCGCGGTGACGATGTCGGTCAAGACCGCTCCGGGCAAGATCAAGGTCAAGAAGACCAAGCTGACCGTCACCGTCTCGCTGGTCAACGCCGACCGCGAGCCGGTCACCGGCAAGGTGAAGGTCAAGGTCAAGGGCCTGCCCGCCAAGACCGTCACCGTGGTCAACGGCAAGGCCGTGGTCAAGCTCGGCAAGTCGACCTCGGTCGGCCGCAAGAAGGTCACGGTCACCTACCTGGGCAGCAGCGCGCTGCTGCCGCAGAAGACGGTCACGTCGGTCTGGGTGGTCCGCCGCTGACCTGACCGGATCTGATCCGGGAAGCACCTCGCCGAGAGCCTCGGTCGGTGGCCCGTGACACCATGCGTGTCGTGGGAACACCGGCCGAGGCTCTCGTCCATGCCCTGCGTGCGCGCGGGGCCAGCGTCGCGACCGCCGAGTCGCTCACCGGCGGGCGGCTCGCCGCGCGGCTGACCGACGTGCCCGGCTCGTCGCACGTCTTCGTCGGCGGGGTGGTGAGCTACCAGACGCAGGTCAAGGTCGAGGTGCTCGGCGTCCCGCAGGACGTCGTCGACCGCGACGGCGTCGTCTCGGCGCCCTGCGCCCGCGCCATGGCCGAGGGCGTCCGGCGTCTCGTGGGCGCCGACTACGCGCTGAGCACCACGGGCGTGGCCGGTCCGGAGCGCCAGGAGGACAAGCCCGTCGGCACCGTGTACGTCGGCCTGGCCGGCCCCGAGGCGACGCGCGTGGTCGCGCTCGAGCTCGGCGGCGGGCGGGGTGAGATCCAGGACGCGACGGTCCTGGCGGCCCTCGCCGCGCTGACCGAGGAGCTCGACGGGGTCTCAGCGGCCGGGCGTCCCGCGGAAGATTCGGGGCTCGGGTAGCGTTGGAGCCACGACCCGTCGTTCCACGACCCCGGAGAGGAGATCGAGATGGTGCTCTTCCGCCGCTCGCTCGGTGACATCCTGCGCAGCCGTCGTGCTGAGCTCGGGCTGACCCTCCGCGAGGTCTCCGGCGCTGCTCGGGTCAGCCTCGGCTACATCTCGGAGATCGAGCGCGGCCAGAAGGAGGCCTCCTCCGAGCTGCTCGCCTCGCTCTGCGAGGCCCTCGACGTCCCGCTGTCCGACGTCCTGCGCGACGTCGCCGACGCCGTGGCCCTCGAAGAGGCCGCCCTGCTCGGCCCCGTGCCGACCCCGATCGCGCCGCGTCGTGCGGGTGAGGTCGTGGCCTCGGCCGCCTGATTCGGCCGCGGGAGTTTCGCCGGTCGACCGGCGAAACTCACGCTGGACCGATGAAGTTCCGTCGGTCCAGCGTGAGTTTTGTACGTCTAGTTGCGCCTCAGCGCTGCCGGGCCATGTTCTCCAGCCGCGCGATCCGCTCGTCCATCGGCGGGTGGGTCGAGAACATCCGCTGGACGTCGGCCGCCCGGAACGGGTTCGCGATCATCATGTGGCTGGCGTTCTGCAGCTGCGGGGTGGGCGCGAGGGGAGCGCGGGCGGTGCCGGACTCGAGCTTGCGCAGCGCCGAGGCCAGGGCGAGCGGGTCGCCGGTGAGGCGGGCGCCGTCCTCGTCGGCGTCGTACTCGCGGGTGCGGCTGATCGCCATCTGGATGACGGCCGCGGCGAAGGGGGCGAGCAGGGCGGTGCCGATCATGACGAGCGGGTTGGGGCGCTCGTCGTTGCTGCCGCCGCCGAAGATCGACGAGAAGGCGAGGAACTGCGCGACCGAGCTGATCACGCCGGCCACGGCCGCCGCGACCGAGCCGGTGAGGATGTCGCGGTTGTAGACGTGCATCAGCTCGTGCCCGAGGACGCCGCGCAGCTCGCGCTCGTCGAGCAGGCCGAGGATGCCCTCGGTGCAGCAGACGGCGGCGTTCTGGGGGTTGCGGCCGGTCGCGAAGGCGTTGGGGGCCTGGGTGGGGGAGACGAAGAGGGCCGGCATCGGCTGGTTCGCGGCGGTGGAGAGCTCGCGGACGATGCGGTACATGGCCGGCTGCTGGGACTCGGTCACCGGGTAGGCGTGCATCGCCTTGATGGCGAGCTTGTCGGAGTTCCAGTAGCCGTAGGCCGTGGTGGCCACACCGATGAGCGCGAAGATCCAGATGAAGGCGGAGCTGCCCGTGGCAGCGGCGATGAGGCCACCGACGGCGAGCAGCAGCGCGAAGATCGCGCCGAAGAGGCCCGCGGTCTTGAGCCCGTTGAAATGGCGGTGCATGCCAGGTCAACGAACGGCGGGCGGTCGGACGTTCCTGGCGCGCGAGGAGACCCAGGTCACGCAGGTGCCGGCTGGCAGCGGGGGCACCAGTACGTCGTCCGCTCGCGGCCGGGTGGGCCGACGGTGCCGGCCTCGATGGGGGTCCCGCAGCGCAGGCAGGGACGGCGCTGGCGGCGGTAGACCCAGACCGGGTCGCGCCGGTTGCCGGTGGTGAGCGGCTGGCCGTGCTCGCGGCCGGAGCGGAGCAGTGCCCGGGCCCGGCGCAGGAGGCGCAGCGGGTCGGCGACGGCGGCGACCGGCCCGAGCGGGTGGGCGCCCTGGACGAAGCAGGTCTCGGCGAGCCAGATGGTGCCGATCCCGGCGACGACGGTCTGGTCGAGGAGCGCCTCGCCCAGCACCCGCTCCGGTACGGCGACCAGCCGGGCGAGCGCGGTGGCCTCGTCGTCGGGGGTCCAGGCGCCGAGCAGGTCGGGCCCGAGGTGGCCGACGACGGCGTCCTCGCCGGCGGTGGGCAGCAGCTCGACCAGGCCGAGCCGGAACCCGATCGCCTCGACTCGGTCGGTGCGCAGCGCGACCCGGGCCTCGTGGGCCGGCCCCGGCCAGTGCTCGCCGGCCCGGACGACGCGCCAGCTGCCCTCCATCTTGAGGTGGGTGTGCAGGGTCAGCGGGACGCCGTCGGCCGTGGTGAGCCGGGTGAGCAGGTGCTTGCCGTGGGTGCCGGTCCGCTCGACCACGGCGCCGGACAGGTCGGTGGTGGCCAGCTGCGGGACCCGGAAGTCGCTGGCCAGCAGGGTGGCGCCGGCGAGGGCCCGGTCGAGCCGGTCGGCCGTACGGCGGACGGCGTCTCCCTCGGGCACGGCGGCTCCTCGGTCCTCGGCCTCAGGCCCGGATCCGCAGCCCGCGCGGCGTGGCGATGAAGCCGGCCGTGGCGAGCGCGTCGCGGAGCGGCCCGCCGCTGCCGAGCAGGGCGGTGCCGTCGGCCTTCTCGACGGTGAGCTGGCCGAGCGTCCCGCGCCGGACCGCGGCCGAGAGCGCCTCGGCGGCCGGGGTGAGCAGGTCGGGGTCGTCGGACCAGGTGAGCAGCGTGCGTCCGCCGCGCTCGACGTAGAGGACGAGGGCGCCGTCGACCAGGACGACGAGACCGCCGGCCTTGCGACCGGGGCGGTGCCCGCCGCCGTCGGAGGAGTCGGCCGCGGGCCAGGGCAGCGCGGCGCCGTAGGGGTTGGCCGGGTCGGTGGCGGCGAGCGCGACGGCGACCGGCTTGTGGTCGAGCGCCTCACCGCCGGCGGGCGCAGCGTAGGAGCGGAGCCGGTCGACGGCGCCGGCCGACCCGAATTGGGCGGCGCCCAGACCCTCGACGAAGTAGCCGCGCCGGCAGCGGCCGGACTCCTCGAAGGCGCTGAGCACCTTGTAGATCGCGGCGAACCCGCCCGGCACCCGCTCGTTGACGACGGCGCCGCGGGTGACGACGCCGTGCCGCTCGAGGAGCTGCTCGGCGGAGGCGTGCGCGCGGCGGGTCGGGTCGGCGTCGATCGGCGGGAGGACGGCCCACCGGCCGGCGGTGTCGGGCGGCCCGGTGCGGGAGAGCCGGCCCGGGCGGGGTGCGGCGCGACGGGTGCGGTGGGCGGCCCGGCCGGATCGGGTGAGCGCGCGGAGCGGGGTGAGCGTGTCGTTGGTGAGCCGGCCGTCCCAGACGAGCGCCCAGAGCGCGGCGCTGACGGCCTCGTCGAGCGGGGCGTCGTCGCCGGCGTCGAGGGCGGCCCGGGCCACCTGGTCGGCGACCTGGCGGAAGAACCAGGCGCCGCCCGGCGCCAGCACGTCGAGGACCCGCTGCTGGAGCGGGTCGCCGACCGGTCCTGGCGGCGGGAGGGTGAGGTGCGCCCGGTCGGCCAGGTGCAGCGAGACCCAGCCGTCGGACCCGGGCAGCGGACCGTGCCCGGCCCACAGCACCTCGCCGGTCGCGGTCAGCTCGTCGAGCAGGGCGGGCTCGTAGTCGCGCACCCGGGCGGGCAGGACCAGCGACTCGAGCGCGCTGGCCGGGACGGCGGCCCCGGCGAGCTGCTCGATGGCGCGGAGTAGGCCGTCGGCGCCCCGCGGGCCCTTGGCGGTGGTGATCTGGTGCCAGGCGGTCGCGAACCGGGCGAGCGTGGTCGGCTCGACCGGCTCGATCTCGTGGCGCAGCTTGGCCAGCGAGCGGCGGCGCAGCCGGCGCAGCACCTCGGTGTCGCACCACTCCTCGCCGGCGCCGACCGGGCGGAACTCGCCCGACAGCACCCGGCCCTGGGCCTCGAGCCGCTGCAGCGTGTGCCGGACGACGGCCACGCCGAGCCCGAGCCGGACCGCGACCTGGTCGGAGGTGAAGGGCCCGTGGGTGCGGGCGTAGCGCCCCACCAGGTCGGCGAGCGGGTCGTCGACCGGCTCGGTGAAGGCGGCGGGCGTGCCGGGCGGGGCGGGGACGCCCAGCCCGTCGCGCAGGCGGGCGACGTCCTCGACGGCGGCCCACGCGTCGCCGTAGGGCATCCGGACGGCGACCACCCGACGGGCCGCGGTGAGGTCGGCCAGCCACTCGGCGACGGGGGCGTCGTCGCGGGCGCGGAGGCTCACCTCGTCGAGCGTCAGCGGGCCGAGCAGGCGCAGCAGGTCGGTGAGCCCCTCGGCGTCGCGGGCGCGCCGGTCGGGGACGGTGCGCTGGAGCTCGGCCTCGACCTCGGCGAGCACGTCGGGGTCGAGCAGCTCACGCAGCTCGGCGCGGCCGAGGAGCTCGGCGAGCAGGCCCTGGTCGAGGGTCAGCGCGGCGGCCCGGCGCTCGGCGAGCGGCGAGTCGCCCTCGTAGACGAACTGGGCGACGTAGCCGAACATCAGCGTGCGCGCGTAGGGGGAGGGCTGGGTGGTCTCGACCTCGGTGACCGCGACCTCGCGCTGGTCGACGCGGCGCAGCAGGGTGACCAGGCCCGGCAGGTCGTAGACGTCGTTGAGCACCTCGCGGACCGTCTCGAGAACGATGGGGAACGACGGGTAGCGCACGGCGACCTCGAGCAGGGCGGCCGCGCGCTGGCGCTGCTGCCACAGCGGCGAGCGGCGACCCGGGTCGCGCCGCGGCAGGAGCAGGGCGCGGGCCGCGCACTCGCGGAAGCGGGCGGCGAAGAGTGCGGAGCCGCCGACCTCGCGGGTGACGATCTCCTCGATCTCGTCGGGCTCGAAGACGATCAGGTCGGCGCCCGGCGGCTCGGCGTCGGTGTCGGGGATGCGGATGACGATGCCGTCGTCGGAGGCGAGCGCCTGGCCGTCGATGCCGTAGCGCTCGCGCAGGCGCGCGTTGATCGCCAGCGCCCAGGGGGAGTGCACCGCCGTGCCGTACGGCGAGTGCACCGCGAGCCGCCAGTCGCCCAGCTCGTCGCGGAAGCGCTCGACCAGGACGGTGAGGTCGCTGGGCAGCAGCCGGGTGGCGTCGACCTGCTCGCGCAGGTAGCCGACCAGGTTGCTGGCGGCGTTGTCGTCGAGGCCGATCTCGCGGGCGCGGGCGGTGGCGTCGGCCTCGGGCAGCGCGCCGAGCTCGCGGGTGAAGGCGCCGATCGCCTCGCCCAGCTCGGTGGGCCGGCCCGCGGTGTCGCCCTTCCAGAACGGCAGCCGGCCAGGCACGCCGGGGGCGGGGGTGACGATGACCCGGTCGTGGGTGATGTCCTCGATGCGCCAGCTCGTCGCACCGAGCGCGAAGACGTCGCCGACCCGGCTCTCGTAGACCATCTCCTCGTCGAGCTCGCCGACCCGGCGGTTGGTGCCCTCGCCGGCCAGGAAGACTCCGTAGAGACCGCGGTCGGGGATCGTGCCGCCGCTGGTGACCGCCAGCCGCTGGGCACCGGGGCGCCCGCTGATCACGCCGGTCACCCGGTCCCAGGTGATCCGGGGACGCAGCTCGGCGAACTCGTCGGACGGGTAGCGCCCGGCGAGCAGGTCGAGGACGGCGTCGTAGGCCGAGCGGGGCAGGTGGGCGTAGGGCGCGCTTCGGCGGACCACGGCGTAGAGCTCGTCGACGTCCCACTCGTCGACGGCGGTCACCGCCACGACCTGCTGGGCGAGGACGTCGAGCGGGTTGGCCGGGACGTGGAGCTGCTCGATGCCGCCGGTGCGCATCCGCGCCACGGCGACCGCCGCCGGCGCGAGGTCGCCGCGGTGCTGGGGGAAGAAGACGCCGTGGGAGGTCTCGCCGACCTGGTGGCCAGCGCGGCCGACCCGCTGCAGGGCGCTGGCCACGCTGGGCGGCGAGGCGATCTGGAGGACCAGGTCGACCGCGCCCATGTCGATGCCGAGCTCGAGGCTGCTCGTCGCGACGACGGCCGGCAGCCGCCCGGCCTTGAGGTCGTCCTCGACCTGGGCGCGCTGCTCCTTGGAGACCGAGCCGTGGTGGGTGCGCGCGAGCACCGGCGCCGCGCCCGCGGCGGCGCCGGACTGGGCCATGATCTGGGCGGGCGGCTCGACGCCGTCGGCGGAGACGCCCGCGGCGATCTCGTTGAGCCGGGCGGTCAGCCGCTCGGCCGTGCGCCGGCCGTTGGTGAACACGATGGTCGAGCGGTGGTCGCCGATGAGCTCGGCCACCCGCTGCTCGACGTGGGGCCAGATGCTCGCCCTGGCCGGCGGCGCCGTCGGGTCGTCGTCCTCGACGACCTGGCCGAGCTCGGTCATGTCCTCGACCGGCACCTCGACCCGCAGGTCCCAGGACTTGTGAGCGGGCGGCGCCACGATCTCGACCGGCGCGCTGCCGCCGAGGAAGCGCGCCACCTCCTCGGTCGGCCGCACCGTCGCGGACAGCCCGACCCGCTGGGCCGGCCGGGGGAGCAGCGCGTCGAGCCGCTCGAGGCTGAGCGCGAGGTGCGCCCCGCGCTTGGTGCCGGCCACGGCATGCACCTCGTCGAGGATGACCGTGTCGACGCCCCGCAGCGTCTCGCGGGCCTGGCTGGTGAGGATGAGGAACAGTGACTCGGGCGTCGTGATGAGGACGTCGGGCGGCCGGGTCGCGAGCCGGCGCCGGTCGCCCGCAGGGGTGTCGCCGGAGCGGATGCCGACGGTGACCTCGGGCAGCGGCCGTCCGGGGTCGAGGCGCTCGGCCGTCTGCCGGATGCCGGTGAGTGGGGCGCGCAGGTTGCGCTCGACATCGACGGCCAGCGCCTTGAGCGGGGACACGTAGAGCACCCGCGTGCGGTGCAGCCTGTCGTCGGGCGGCGGCGTGGTGAGCAGCCGGTCGATGCCCGCGAGGAAGGCGCTCAGCGTCTTGCCGGAGCCGGTCGGTGCGACGACGAGCGTGTGGTGACCGCGGCCGATGGCGTCCCAGGCGCCGGCCTGGGCGGCGGTGGGCTCGGCGAAGGCCGCACGGAACCACGTGCGGGTCGCCTCGCTGAACGCCGCCAGCGGATCGGGGGTCACCATGCGGACCATCCTCCCGCAGACCTCCGACATCGGTCCCGGGTCACACCCTCCGACCCGCCGGGAAGCCCGTCCACCGCAGCTCCTCGGGCAGGTGCGACATGTCGTTGAACACCGCCACGGCCGGCGCCCGGTCCGCGGAGAAGCGCAGGACCGTCAGCGCGGTGTGCCCGCTGTCGAGCCCCAGCCACCGCCAGGGTGGCGCCGCGCACGCATGCCGGACGAGCCACCCGATGGTGAAGGCGTGGGTCACGACGAGGTGGTGGCTGTCGTTCTCTCCGGCCTCGGCACCGGTCCACCGCCGGATCGCCTCCGCGGCGAGCTCGGCTCCCCGGGCCTGCTCCTCGGCCGACACGCCGGCCAGGAACGCGGTCACCCCGGCGCGGTGGTCGGCATGGATCTCCTGGAGCGACGGAACGTGGGGGACGTAGTCGCCGGCGGCGTCCAGCTCGGTCAGGGGCACGCCGGCGCCGAGCTCGGCCGCCACCAGTGCTGCTCTCGCGGTCGTCCTCGGCAGCGGGCCGTGCGCGACCGAGCTGAGGGGCAACCCGGCGAGCCGGCGTCCCAGCAGGCCGGCCTGCCGGGCTCCCGGTGGGGTCAGCCGGGCGTCGGCTCCCGCACAATGGTGGCGTGCGGGGGACGGAACGCCGGCAGGCGGTGGTCGCGGGAGCGGTGGTGCTCGTCCTCGGGGCCGTGCTCGCGTGGTTCCTGCTGGGCGATCGCACGGTGCCGGCACCCCCGCCCGCGCCACCGGGCGCGCTGCCCCTGCCCGCCGCCACTCCGGCGCCCAGCCCGACGCCGCCGCGCGACCCCTGTGCGACCCCGGCTCGCCGCGGGTTCGTCCCGACGGCGCTGAGCATCCCCGGTGTGGTGCGGCAGGCGGCCGTCCGGGGGTTCCCGCGCGACGCGCAGGGGGTGCCCGGCGTCCCGCCGGTCGCCGACAAGGACGTCGTCGCGTGGGACCTCGGTGGGGTCGAGCCCGGCAGCCGGCAGGGCCACGTGCTGCTCAACGCCCACACCTGGCCGAACGGCACCGCGCTGGGCAACCGGCTGCTCGACGGCCTGCGCAAGGGCGGGCGGATCGTGCTCCGCGGCGCCGGCGGGAAGCTCGCCTGCTACCGCGTGACCGAGCGCACCGAGGTGCGGGTCGAGGACGGCTATCCCGGGTGGGACGCCGTGGACGGCTCGCCCGAGGTGGTCATCGTGGTGTGCTCCGGCGTCCGGCGGGGGCCGGGGGACTGGTCGCACCGGACGCTCTGGTTCGCCCGCGCGGCAGCCTGAGCCTGAGCCGGCGCGGGGAGCCGGCCGTTGGCGGCGTCCGGCAGGTGCTGCTCGAGCACCCGGGCCAGGACGACGATCGCCGCGCACCCGGCGAGCATGAGGACGATGAGCAGCGTGCCCTGGCCGTGCTGGAGAAGCAGTCCGGCGACGACGGGCCCGGCGACGGTGCCGGCCTGGACCGCACCCGCGTTGATGGCGTTGGCCCGCCCGCGGAGGTGGTCCTCGGCGAGGTCGTTGGTGATCGCGGGGACGGTCGGCTGGAGCAGCGTCTCGCCGATGCCGAACATGAGGCCGAAGCCGAGCAGGCCGATCGCGGCGACGAGCCCGCCCGGCGCGATGCCGCCGAGGCCGACCAGGAGCCAGGCGATCGCCCACAGGCCGGCCATGCCGACGAGGACCCGGGTCCGGCGGCGGCCGCGGATGCGGCGCATCACGCCGAACTGCAGACCCACGATGACGAACGTGTTGACGGCGAAGGCGGCGCCGATGACGCCGGTCGAGAGCTCGGCGGTCTGCCGCGCGTAGCCGGGCAGGCCGGCCTCGAACTGGCCGTAGCCGATGAACGTGGCGACGAAGGTGAGCAGGGTCAGCCAGCGCACGGCCGGGCTGCGCAGGATGGCGCGGTAGCTCGGCGCCGCCGGCCCGGCCAGGCCGCGCGGCGGACGCGGGGCCCGGCCGTGCAGGTGGCGCAGCGGGCCGAGGAAGAGAGCGAGCGGGAGCAGCCCGGCGACCGCGTCCGCGAGGTAGATGGCGGTGAAGGTCTCGGGCCGGGCCACGTCGGCGAAGAGGCCGCCGACGACGCCGCCCACGCCCAGGCCGAGGTTGGTGAGCGCGAAGTTCACGCCGAAGTACTGCTGGCGCACCTCGCCCTCGACCACGCTCGCGATGAGCGAGTTGAAGGCAGGCCAGGCGGCGCCGAAGTTGATGCCGATCAGCGTGAGCGCGACCGCGGCGGCGCTCGGCGTCGTCGCGAACGCGAGGAGCGCGGTGCCCGCCACCATGCAGACCTGGCCGCCGAGCATGACCACGCGGGCGCCGTACCGGTCGGTGAGGGCGCCGCTCGGACCGGTCACCACGAAGGCGACCGCGGCGATGAGCGCCATCAGGCCGCCGGCGACGCCGAGGTCGAAGCCGCGCACCTCGTGGAGGTAGATGAGCGTGAACGGCAGCACCAGTCCGCGACCGAGGGTGGAGATCGCGACGGTGGACAGCAGCCAGCGTCCCTCACGAGGAAGTGCGGCCCAGAACGAGTTCAACGAGATCATGCGTGGACCGAGTACTTCACAACCGAAAACATTACGGTTCTGGTCGCGAGCGGAGGAAATCTGCCGGTCCCGAAAAGGCCCGGTTGTGGCGGACGACACGGCCCGTGGCCCGGGTGCGTGCCGATCGGCCCAGTTTGGGTGCCGAACCGAGGATTCGATCGGCGACGACCGAGGAAGGCTGGGGGCGATGCTCGGGGCAGCCCGCTCCGAGTGCCCAGCCAGCAACGGGGTAGCGATGAACTTGTCCGCGACGTACGGCGACCGGGCCGCGCTGCAGCGCGAGATCCGGGGTCCGCAGTGGTTCGCATCGGAGGAGACGACCGGTGGCCGTGACGAGCACACCGGCCTGGAGGTCGAGGTCGACGCGACGGGATGGCCCGTGCGGGTGGGTGCGCTGACCGCGGTCGCGCCCGAGCTGCGCGACGCGGCCGGCCTGCGCGGCGCGCTCGAGCGCGCGATCGGGGGCGCGGTCCTCGGACACCTGGCCCGCAACGCCGAGCGGCGCCGGCTGAGCCCGGCCGACCTCGAGCGGGGCCGCGAGCTGGTCGAGGGACGGCGCCGGCTCGTCCCGCCGCCGTACTACCGTGCGGCGCCGCTGGTCGCGCCGGACGGGCCGGTGCAGCCGCGCTCCGCGTGGCGCGACGACCGGCTCGACCGGACCGTCACCGGCACCTCGCGCGACGGCGAGCTGCGCATCGAGCTCGGCTACGTCGACGGCCTGCGCCGGCTCGAGGCCGACGCGCAGTTCCTCGCGACCGCCCCGGCGGACCTGCTCCGCCACGCTCTCAACGAGGCGTTCACCGACGCCCAGGAAGGAGGCCGGCGATGAGCACGACCCCCAACCCGAGCCCGGTCTACGGGCCGTTCGTCCCGCCGCAGTGGAACCCGCCGGACGATCCTCCGGGCTACGGCGAGCCGCACCCCCCGGGCGGCCCGAACGGCGAGTTCTCGGCCGAGATCCAGGACCTGGTCACCGCGTCGGTGGCCTGGGACGGGCTGTCCGCGGCCCTGCAGAAGGTGTGGGGCTATGCCTCCGAGGGCTGGGGCTATCCCGGGCTCTTCGGCATGCAGGACACGCTCTACACCGCCGGCCGCCTGCACCAGACGATCAACGAGGTGCTCGTCAACGGCGCTGCCGACGGCCACTGGATCACCCAGACGCTGGCCAACGGCCTGGTCGAGACCGCGAACGACCTCAGCGGCACCGACACCACCCAGGGTGAGAACTTTCGCAAGCTGAAGGAGCGGGCAGGCGAATGACTGAAGCAGACAAGGACCCGCAGGTCTTCCTCACCCAGGTCAACGACGCCATCGAGGACGTCAACAAGGCCATCGGCCAGTTCATCGAGAAGTCGGCGAACTTCATCAACGACCACCTCACCGAGGGCGGCATCCTCGGCGGCTTCCTGACCGCCGGCATCCCCGGCGCGATCGTCGGCGGACTGATCGGCAACGAGCTCGAGGACCGGTTCAACGACGCGATCGACAACATCAGCGAGGCGTGGGAGACGGCGTCCGAGACGATCCGGCAGTCGATCGGCTCGATCCTCGGCGACCCGCTGCGGATGTCGAGCATCGCCAGCCGCTACCGCGACTCGGTCGAGGAGCTCGGCCAGGTCCGCATCGACATCGACGCGGCCAACCGCTACCTCGCCAAGAGCTGGACCGGGCGCGCCTACACGGCGTACGAGAACACGTCGGCGTTCCAGCTCAAGGCCGTGCAGGGCATGTCCGACTCGTTCGCCGAGGCCGCCGACCTGCTCGACGACCACCAGGTCAACCTGCTCAAGCACTGGAACGCGCAGCTCAAGAACCTGGTCGACCTGGCCGCGGCCATCCTCGGCAAGGCCGGCGAGCTCGGCGACGTCGGCAACTGGTTCACCGGCGGCGCGGGCGTCGTCGTGCAGATCATCGTGACGGCCGGGTCGCAGGCGGCCTCGATCGTCAAGGAGGCCGTCGACTACTGGATCACGCTCAACGTCGGCAACGCCGGCGACTGGGACGCCATCCAGGCCAAGCTCGGCCAGCGCGGCTTCGAGGGCGACAAGTGGCCCGACTTCACGGGCGTCGACCTGCCCAACCTCAACGGGCCCTGGCAGAAGGCCTGAGCCTCAGCGGGTGAGGGGGAGCGACCCGGTCAGCGTGACCGGGTCGCCCCCGACCGTGCTGGTGCGGCGGACCTCGAACCGGGTGCCGCCGGGGGCGAAGACGAGGGTGGACGACGTCGCCCCGGGCGAGCCGCTCCGGTCGTCGTCGCTCGTCGCGACGGGCGCGGCGCCGTCGAGTGTCGCGCTCACCTCGGCACCGACGACGGCGGTGCCGGCCGCGGGCTGCAGCGTGGTCTCGAGCTGGACGACGTGCCACGGGCCGCCCGCGGACCAGCCCTGGCCGGCGACCCAGGGCCAGCTCGCCGTCCGCGCGCGGCAGAAGGCGCTGCCGCCGGTGCGGGTGAACGACGCGGGCGTCACCGCGGAGAGACAGCTGGTGTAGTCGGTCGCCTCGGAGGCCGCGGGCGCGTAGAGCGGCTGGGCGGCGGCATCGACGTGGGGGGCGGTCGCGCCCTCGGTGACCGACTGGGCGACGCCGTCGAACACGACCTCGAACGCCCAGTCGCCGGGCTCGGCGAGGGCGACGTAGACGAAGCCCTCGGTCCGGCTCAGGCCGTCGACCTCGAGCGGGATCCGGCGGTCGCCGGCGACGAGCGCGAGCTCGTCGGGCACCCGGGGGTCGAGCACCGACGTCTGCACGGGCGCAGGGACGCCGGTCCCGGCCTCGGTGGCCCACGAGACGGCGACGAGCGTGGTGCCGTCGTCGGGGGTGACGTCGTCGGTGGCGGCGGTGCCGGCGTCGGGCAGCGGGGCGATCCGCGCCGTGAGGCGGCCGTCGGGCAGCTGGAGGTCGACCGTCCAGCCGCGGGCGGCCGCGTCGCTGCCGGGCGCCGGGGCGTCGGTCGTCGCCCGGACCACCTCGCCGGCGGCGAGGTCGTCGCCGGAGCCGCCGAGCACCGTGCACCCCGAGGCGAGCACCAGGACGGCGGTGGCGGCGGCGGTGCCGGCCGTGGTGGCGCGGAGGAGCGGTCTCATGCGGGCGAACCTTCCCCAAGGGCGGCCGGTTCACTCGGCATCCCGTTGACCGTGGGGGAGACGTGCCGCTCGAGCACCCGGGCGACGACAGCGATGGCCGCGCAGCCGAGCACCATGAGCCCGATGTAGACGGCGCTCAGGTCGTGCTGGAGCAGGAAGCCGGCCACCACGGGCCCGGCGATGGCGCCGCCCTGGAAGGCGGCGGCCGTGAGCGCGTTGTAGCGACCGCGGGTGTGGTCGGAGGCGAGGTCGTTGCTCATCGCCGGGACAGTCGGCTGGAGCAGGGTCTCGCCCAGCGCGAACACCCCCATGAACGCGATCACCCCGGTGGCGGCGGCCAGGCCGCCCGGGGCGAGCCCGGCCAGTCCGAGCAGGGCCCAGGACACCGCCCAGGTCGCGGCCATCACCAGCATCACCCGGGTGCGGCGGCGTCCGCTGATCCGCGAGAGCACGGCGAACTGCAGCACGACGATGATCGCCGTGTTGACCGCGAACGCGAGCCCGATGGTCCGGGTCGACACCTCGGCGGCCTGGCGCGCGAACCCGGGGAAGCCCGCCTCGTGCTGGCCGTAGCCGATGAAGGTCCCGACGAACGTGAGCAGCGTCAGCCAGCGCACCGCCGGCTCGCGCAGGATCGCCAGGTACCCGACCGTCGCGGGCGCCGCGCTCCCGTCGGCCGGTGCCGCCGCCCGGCCGTGGACGTGGCGCAGGGGGCCGAGCAGGAGCGCCATGGGGATCAGCCCGGAGGCGGCGTCGGCGAGGAAGATCGTGGTGAAGGTCGCGGGCCGGCCCACGTCGGCGAACAGCCCGCCGACCACACCGCCGACACCGATGCCGAGGTTGACGAGCGCGAAGTTGATGCCGAAGTACTGCTGGCGCAGCTCACCGCTCACCACGCTCGCGATCAGCGCGTTGAAGCCCGGCCACGAGACGCCGAAGTTGAACCCGATGAGGACCAGCGCCGCCGCAGCGAGGGCGGGCGTCGTGGCGAAGGCGAGCAGGACGTTGCCGGCGATCATGGCGGCCGTGCCGGTCAGCAGCACCGCGCGGGCGCCGTACCGGTCGGTGAGGGCGCCGCCGGGGCCGGTGACGAGGAAGCCGACGACGGCGATGAGCGCCATCAGCGTGCCGGACAGGCCGAGGTCGAAGCCGCGCACCTCGTGGAGGTAGATCAGCGTGAACGGCAGGGTCAGCCCGCGGCCGAGGGTCTGGATCGCGACCGTCGACAGCAGCCACCGGCCCTCGGTGGGGAGCGCGCCCCAGAACGCCCTCACGGGTGCTTGGGTGGCAGGCTCGCGGCGTAGGACGCCCCGATCCCGACCCACGTCCCGAGCGTGGCGTCGTCGCTGACGTCGTCGGCGGCGACCCGGAGCCAGCCGCGCATGCTCCGGCCCTGCATCTCCATCGGCACCGCGGCGGTGGTCTCGACGTAGTGGTCGGTCTCGTCGGGCGCCACCCGCACCATGATGCCGCCCTGGCCGGACGCGGCGACGGCCATGTTGCCGCCGACCATGAAGCCCAGCCCGCCGAACATCTTCTGCTCGGTCACCTCGCGTCCCGCGACGCTCGGCTCGTCGACCAGGAGGTCGCGGAGCCGGGCCGCCAGCAGCTCGTCGTACGCCATGGGACGAGGCTAGGGCCCGGCACCGACAGTGGCCGAACGGTTATCGGCCCTGTCGGCCATGTCGGCCCTGTCGGCTCAGGCCGACCACTGCGGGTCGCGGCCGATGAAGCCGACGAGCCGGTCCTGCCAGCTCGCGTCGTCGGCGACCGGCACCCGGGGGCCGTACTGCCCGCTCTGGCGCAGCATCTCGTCCATCGGCTCCATGCCGGTGAGCATCGCGCGGCAGCGCTCCTCGTCGAGACGGTCGTCCTGGCCGGTGGCGCGGGCGAGGTCCCACGTGTGCAGGAAGACGTCGTTGGTGTAGAACTGCGCGATCGCCTGGGGGAGCGGCATCTGGGGGAGGCGCGGGTGGGCGAAGGTGACCTCGTCGTTGGCCGGGTCGTCGAGGACGGCCTGGACGGCGGCGGCGTGGTGCTCCCACGCGCCGACGGGGTCGTCGTCGACCGGCGGGCCGAGTGCCAGGCGCAGGTCCGTGCCGTCGGCGAGGAACGGGGGGAACCACTCCACGAGGTGCCGGACGACGTCGCGGGCCCGCCAGTCCGGCACGGGCGTGGCGGCGTCCCAGCCGCGGTGGTCGCCGGCGCCGACGCCGCGCACGCGGTCGCCGAAGGTCCCGGCGACCGCGCGGTGCTCGTCGGCCGGTGTCACTCTGCGGCCTCGGAGAGCTCGGCGAGGAGGCGGTCGAGCGCGGCGTAGCCCTCGTTGACGCCGACCTCCATGCCGCTGGCGAGCATGCCGGCGCGGGACTCGAAGTCGTAGACGACCGAGAGCGCCTCGAGCCGGGTCCGGCCCCCGGGCAGCTCGACGAAGACCAGCGTGTCGAGGCTGACCGCGTCGGGCATCTCCTCGAAGCCGAAGGTCTGCACGATCTTCTCGTTCTGGTTCACCCGGTGGACCGCGCCGTAGAAGTGCGCGACGGCCGCGCCCTCGCGGGTGGCGGTGTAGCGGTACTCGCCGCCGGTGCGGATGTCCCACACGTCGATGTCCATCCCGATCGAGTCGGGGCCCATCCACTGCCGGACGAGCTCGGGCTCGACGTGGGCGCGGAAGACGAGCTCGCGCGGGGCGTCGAACTCGCGGACCATCCGCACGGTCGGGACGTCGGGGTCCGCCTCGATGAGGGTGGCGGGCGTGGTGGTGTCGGTGCTCATCCTGCTGCTCCTTCTGCTGGGTCGCTGATCTCGGTGGGGGAGTCCTGGCCCTGCATCCGGGCGAGGACGGTGTCGAGGCGGCGGTAGCGCTCCTCGGCCTGCTGCTGGTAGCGCTCGATCCATTTGGTCATCAGGTCGAACACCTCCGCTTCCAGGTGGACGGGCCGCCGCTGGGCATCGCGGCTGCGCCGCACCAGGCCGGCCTCCTCGAGCACCTTGAGGTGCTTGGAGACGGCCTGGAGCGACACGTCGTACGGCGCCGCGAGCTCGCCGACCGTCGCGTCGCCGGCCGCCAGGCGGGCGACCATGTCGCGACGGGTCGGGTCGGCGAGCGCGCCGAAGATCCGCGACAGCCGGTCGTCTTGCTCAACCATGAGGTTGAGTAAACGCCCGGTCCGGTCCGGTTGTCAACCGTTGGGTTGAGAAAGGTCTAGCGACTGATCGCGGCGACGTGGCGCCAGAAGGGGTCGTCGTCGGACTCGGCGTCGATGTGCGGCGTGACGGCGACGATCTCGGCGGCCCGCTCGGGGACCTCGACGCCGAAGGTCGTGCGCAGCCAGGAGCGCAGCGCGTCGGGCGGCTGCCAGGCGAACGTCTCGGCCCCGTCGGCCTCGTCGGCCCCGCCGGCCTCGGCGAGCTCGCGGGCGAGGTCCTCGGCCGGCGTGAGGGCGTGCACCTCGGGCCAGGCCGGCTCGCCGTACCCGATGGCGAGGAAGCGCAGGAACCCGATCGTGTCGTCGGCGATCAGCCCCACCCAGCTCGACCCGGAGCCCGAGCCGAGGTGGCCGTAGCGGGTCCGGTCGCCGTCGAACCACAGGGCCGCGTAGGAGCCGTCGCCCCCGGTGCGCGCGATCGGGACGACGCTCGACGTCTCGGCGGCGTCGGGGTTGCCGGTGTAGTGACGCAGGTGGTCCGGGTCGGGGACGGCGAAGTAGACGCCCGACTGCCCGTCCTCGGGCTCGCCCGGGTAGAGCCGCACGAAGCTGCCGTGCTCGTTGTCGATCCGGGCGCCGACGGCCTCGAGGTGGTCGAGGGCGGCGCGCAGCTCGTCGGGCAGCCGCCGCCCGGCGGGCAGGGCGGCCTGGACCAGGTCGGCGAAGCCGGTCATCGTCGTGCCCTCAGCCGCGCGTCATCGGCGGCGAGATCAGCGTCGCGTCGCCGCGCCGGTAGAGGAGCGCGCGGCGTCCGCCCGCCTCGGTGGCGTGCCCCCGCGTGTCGGTCGGGACGACGAACCCGTCGGTCCCCAGCACCTTGCGGCGGAAGTTCCCGAGGTCGGGCGGCGTCCCCCAGACCGCGGCGTAGACCCGGCGCAGCTCGGGGAGGGTGAACGGCTCGGCGACGAACTCGGTGGCGAGCGTCGTGTACTCCAGCTTGGCGCGCACCCGCTCCCGGGCGTCGACGAGGATCTGCCGGTGGTCGAACGCGAGCGCCGGGCCGTCCGCGTCGTCGGGGCCCTCGAGCAGGTCGTCGACGACCCACCACCGCGCGTCGGCGGCATCGGTGCCGGCGCGCGGCTCGGGCAGGTCGGGGGCGAGCGCGACGTGGGCCACCGAGACCACGCGCATGCGGGGGTCGCGGTCGGGTGCGGAGTAGGTCCGCAGCTGCTCGAGGTGGCCGGGGAAGCGCTCGACGCCGGTCTCCTCGCGCAGCTCGCGCCAGGCGGCCTGCTCGGCGTCCTCGTCGGGCTCGACGAAGCCGCCGGGCAGGGCCCACGAGCCGGCGAACGGCTCCTCCCGGCGCTCGACCAGCAGGACGGCGAGCGCGCCGTCACGGATGGTGAACACCGCGAGGTCGACCGCCACGGCGAACGGCGGGTGCTCGCTCATCGCGCCACCTCGACCCCGGCCGCGGCCAGCTCGTCGAGGGCCGCGGCCGACGAGTCGGGCGCGACGCCGGCGTGCAGGCCGTCGAGGAGCCGGACGGTGAAGCCGGCCTTGACCGCGTCGAGCGCGGTGGCGCGCACGCAGTAGTCGGTGGCGATGCCGGTGACGTCGACCTCGGTGACGCCGGCCGCGTGGAGCAGGTCGGCCAGGCGCTCGCCGGTCTCGGTCACGCCCTCGAACGCGGAGTACGCCGGCTCGCCCATCCCCTTGACGACGTGGTGGGTGACCGCGCCGGTGGTGAGCTCGGGCGCGTAGTCGGAGCCGGTCTCGCCCTGCACGCAGTGCACCGGCCACGTGCTCACGAAGTCGGGGTCCTGGCCGGGCTCGTGGAAGTGCCCGCCGTTGGTCTCGCCGGCGCGGTGCCAGTCGCGCGAGGCGGCGACCAGGGCGTAGTCGGTCGCGTGCGCGGCGAGGTGCTCGCTGATCCGCCGGGCGACCTCGCGCCCGCCGGTGACGCCGAGCGAGCCGCCCTCGACGAAGTCGTTCTGGACGTCGACGACGACGAGCGCCTTGGTGCTGCTGCTCTTCGGGGCCATCGGGGTCTCCTCTCGAAGGGTGGTGGTCAGGTAGGCCGCGCCGGCCGAGACGCTGCGGGCCTCGGCGGGCAGCGCGGCCAGGGTGGCGGCGGCGAAGTCGCGGACCTCGCCGAGCGTGGGCCGGTGCACGACCTCGCCGGAGCGGACCAGGGGGACCTGGACCGGGCGCGCGCCGTCGCCGGGCGGGGGAGCGTCGGCCGTGGTGAACCACTCGGCGACGAGGAGGCCCTGCTCGTCGTACGTGCGGAAGGGGTGCTTGCGTCCGCCGACCGAGCCCTTGTCCTTGGACTTCTTGGCGACGGGACGGAGCGGAGCGCCCGCGCCGTCGGCGATCGCGACGAGCTTGTAGACCATGCTCGCCGTGGGGTGGCCCGAGCCGGTCGCGACGCGGGTGCCGACGCCGTAGCCGTCGATGGGGGCGTCGGCGAGCGCCGCGATGACGAACTCGTCGAGGTCGCTGGTCACCACGATCCGGGTGCCGGTGGCGCCGAGCTCGTCGAGCAGGACGCGCGCCTTGTGGGACTCCTCGGCCAGGTCGCCGGAGTCGATCCGGATCGCGCCGAGGCCGGTGCCGGCGACCTCGACCGCCGTCCGGATGCCCTCGGCGATGTCGTAGGTGTCGACGAGCAGGGTGGTGCCGACGCCGAGCGCCTCGACCTGGCTGCGGAAGGCGTCCGCCTCGGTGTCGTGGGCGAGCGTGAAAGCGTGGGCCGCCGTCCCTGCCGTCGGTACGGCGTAGCGGCGGCCGGCGGCGAGGTTGCTCGTCGTCGCGAACCCGGCGAGGTACGCCGCCCGCGCCGTCGCGACCGCCGCCTCCTCGTGCGTGCGGCGCCCGCCCATCTCGATGATCGGCCGGCCCTGCGCGGCGTCGACCATGCGCGCCGCGGCGCTCGCGATCGCGGTGTCGTGGTTGAGGATGCTGAGCACCAGCGTCTCGAGCACGACGCACTCGCCGAGGGTGCCGGTGACGGTGAAGATCGGGCTGCCGGGGAAGTAGAGGTCGCCCTCGCGGTAGCCGTCGATGTCGCCGCCGAAGCGGAACTCCGCGAGGTAGCGCGCGGTCTGCTCGCCGATCACCCCCTCGGCCTGGAGCCACGCGAGCTCGTCGGCGTCGAAGGTGAAGTGCTCGATTGCGGTGAGCAGGCGGCCCAGCCCGGCCAGCATGCCGTAGCGGCGGCCCTCGGGCAGGCGGCGGGCGAACGCCTCGAACACGGCGGGGCGGCTGGCGCTGCCGTCGCGGACGAACGAGTCGAGCATGGTCAGCTCGTAGCGGTCGGTGAGCAGTCCGGTGCGGTCCATCGCAGCTCCTCGATGTTGTAGTCATTGTGACTATAACAGGGGTGGTCTAGCGTTCACCAGCATGGCGCGCGCCACCGATGCGTACGAGCAGCATCTTGCCGACCACGAGCGCGACCGGCGCCGGGCGCAAGGCTCGTTCTACACGCCGCCGGAGCTCGTCGGCTGGATCCTCGATCGCGCGCTGCCCCGCACCGCGGACGCGACGGTCCTCGATCCGGCCTGCGGGACCGGGCACTTCCTCGTCGCCGCCGCCGAGCGGCTGGGGGTGCGCGCGGTGCACGGCTCCGACCTCGACCCCGAGGCGGTGCGGATCGCGCGCGAGCGGCTGCAGGCCCTCGACGCCACGGTGACGGCCGACGAGATCGCGCAGCGGGTGGTGGTGGCCGACGGGCTGACCGCCTGGGCCGGCCGGACCTTCGACGCCGTCGTGGGCAACCCGCCGTTCCTGGGCCAGCTGCGCCGGCGCTCGGCCGGGCGCAGCGAGGAGCACCGCCGCGGGCTCGGCGCCTACACCGACACGAGCGCGGTCTTCCTGCACCGCGCCCTCGGGCTGGTCGCGCCCGGCGGGGTGGTCGCGCTGGTGCAGCCGCTGTCGGTGCTCGCCGCGCGCGACGCCGGGCCGGTGCGCGCGGCGGTGGCCGCGTGCGGGGCGATCACCGACTTCTGGACCTCCGACCGCCCGGTCTTCGAGGGGACGCCGGTGCTGACGTGCGTGCCGGTGGTCCGCGCAGGCGCGGGGCCGGCGACCGACCCCGACGCGTGGGGGCGGCTGGCGGCGCCGGCGTTCGGCGTCCCGTCGCCGGTGCTGCCCGACGACGGCCCGCTCGTCGGCGACCTCGCCGACTGCACGGCCGACTTCCGCGACCAGTTCTACGGCCTCGCGCCGTTCGTCCGCGAGGCGCTGCCCGGCGGCACGCCGCTCGTCACCACCGGCCTGATCGACCCCGCCGAGTCGCGCTGGGGGACGACGGCGACCCGCTTCGCCCGGGTCCGGTACGACGCCCCGTCGGTCGACCTCGCCGCCCTCCGGGCCGACGGGAGCCTCGCCCGGTGGGCCGACGCCCGGCTCGTGCCCAAGCTGCTGGTGGCCGGCCAGGGGCGGGTGATCGAGGCGGTCGCCGACGAGCACGGCGCGTGGCTGCCGTCGGTGCCCGTGGTCAGCGTCGTGCCGCGTGACAGCGCGGACCTGTGGCGTCTCCTGGCCGTCCTGCTCGCCCCGCCCGTCGTCGCCCACGCGGCCACGCGCTACCTCGGGACCGGCCTGACCCCCGGCTCGGTGAAGGTGAGCGCCCGCCAGGTCGCGGCGCTGCCGCTCCCGCCGTCGTCCGGTGCCGCGGCGTGGGCCGAGGGCGCGGAGCTCGCCCGGCGGGCTCAGCACGCCGGCGACGCCGACGAGCGGGCCGGCCTGCTCGTCGAGACGGGGCGCGTGATGACGGCCGCCTACGGCGCCGGCGACGACGTGCTGGCGTGGTGGGCGGCGCGGGTGCGGCGGCGCACCGATGAGTCCGGCGCGGTCGCCGGGTCGGCACCTGCATGAGCGAGTTCCTGGCTGACGGTGCCGAGCTGTTCGCGGGCATCTGCGTGCGCGACTACGAACGGGCCCGCCCCTGGTACGAGGCACTGCTCGGGACACCGCCGACCTTCCTCGCGCACGAGACCGAGGCGGTGTGGGAGGTCGCGCCGCACCGCTGGCTCGTCGTCGAGCAGCGGCCCGAGCGTGCGGGCTTCGCGACCCAGACGCTGTTCGTCGCCGACCTCGACGCGCGGGTCGCGGCTGCCGCCGGCCGGGGGATCGAGCCGGCCGACGAGGAGGTCTACGGCGAGGGCGTGCGCAAGGTGATCTACCGCGACCCCGAGGGCAACGAGATCGGCTTCGGCGGCAACCCGTCAGCGGCCGCGTAGCCGCCGGGTGAGCGAGTCCGCGGTCGCGACGACGGCCGCGGCGAGCCGGTCGCGCTGGCGCTCGTCGACGGAGCCGCCGGTCGGGTAGGTGATCGCGACGCCGGCCACCGGCAGCTCGTTGTGGTCGACGACGGCCGCCGCGACGCTCGCCATCCCGTCGGTCACCTCGCCCTGCTCGACGGCGTAGCCCCGCTGGCGGGTCTCGGCGAGCACCGAGCGCAGGGCCGTGGGGGAGGCCGGGCCGACGCCGGTGCGGTCGACGAACGACTCCCGGTCCGGGTAGAGCGCGCGGACCTGGCTGGCCGGCTGCCGGGCGAGGATCGCGCGTCCGCTCGCCGTCAGGTGCGACGGCAGCCGGACGCCGACGTCGGTCACCAGCGGCGGCCGGCCGGGTGCGCGCTCCTCGACGACGTAGAGGACATCGCGGCCGTGGGGGACCGCCAGGTGCGCGCTGTGCCCGGTCCGGTCGACGAGCGTGGCGAGCGGTCGCCGCGCGATCCGCTGCAGCGGCGCCTGCCGGGCGTAGCCCGAGCCGACCTCGAACGCCGCGACGCCGAGCCCGTAGCGCCGGTCGTCGGCCAGGTGCACGACGAATCCCTCGTCGGCCATCGCCTGCAGCAGGTGGTACGTCGTGGAGCGCGGGATGCCGAGCTCGCGCGCGATCCGCTCGACAGCGACCGGCTCGGGCTGGCCGGCGAGGAAGCGCAGGACCCGCAGGGCGCGGGTGGCGGCGGGGACCTGGGCCACGTCCGCGCTCCTCTCGTCCGGTCGACCATGTCTCGGATCTGAGACTCATCATGCCGCCACACCCTGGCGCGCGCCACTCCTGGGGGGTGGAATCGACCCATGGACAAAGTGACGGTCGGAACGGGCGCGCTCTCGTTCGACGACGTGGTTGCGGTCGCCCGTGGCGGTGCCGCTGTTGTGCTCAGCGACGAGGCCCTCGCCGCCATCGACAAGGCGCGCGCGGTCATCGAGGACCTCGCCGCGTCCCCGACGCCCCACTACGGCGTCTCCACCGGCTTCGGTGCGCTCGCGACCCGGCACATCGCCCCCGAGCTGCGTGCCCAGCTGCAGCGCTCGCTGGTCCGCTCGCACGCCGCGGGCAGCGGTCCCGAGGTCGAGCGCGAGGTCGTCCGCGGCCTCATGCTGCTGCGCCTCTCGACGCTGGCCACCGGCCGCACCGGCGTACGGCGCGAGACCGCCGAGCTGCTCGCCGCGCTGCTCAGCCACGGCATCACGCCCGTCGTCCACGAGTACGGCTCGCTCGGCTGCTCCGGCGACCTCGCCCCGCTCGCGCACTGCGCGCTCGCGCTCATGGGGGAGGGGCCGGTCCGCACCGCCGACGGCGAGCTGACCGACGCCGCCACCGCCCTCGCCGCGGCCGGCCTCACGCCGGTCGAGCTGCAGGAGAAGGAGGGCCTGGCCCTCATCAACGGCACCGACGGCATGCTCGGCATGCTGGTGCTCGCGATCCACGACCTCACCGAGCTGCTCAAGGTCGCCGACATCTCGGCCGCCATGTCGGTCGAGGGTCAGCTCGGCACCGACCGCGTGTTCGCGCCGGAGCTGCAGGCCATCCGCCCGCACCCGGGCCAGGCGGCCTCCGCGGCCAACCTCACCACGCTGCTGCGCGACTCGGGCGTCGTCGCCTCGCACCGCGGCCCCGACTGCAACCGTGTCCAGGATGCCTACTCGCTGCGCTGCTCGCCCCAGGTCCACGGCGGGGTCCGCGACACCGTCGCCCACGCGGCCTCGGTCGCCGCGCGCGAGCTCGCCTCGGCCGTCGACAACCCCGTCGTCCTCGCCGACGAGGGCCGGGTCGAGTCCAACGGCAACTTCCACGGAGCGCCGGTCGCCTACGTCCTCGACTTCCTCGCCATCGTCGCCGCCGACCTCGCCTCGATCGCGGAGCGTCGTACCGACCGCTTCCTCGACAAGGCCCGCAACCACGGCCTCCCGCCGTTCCTCGCCGACGACCCCGGTGTCGACTCGGGCCTGATGATCGCCCAGTACACCCAGGCCGCGATCGTCTCCGAGCTCAAGCGCCTGGCCAACCCGGCCAGCGTCGACTCCATCCCCTCCAGCGCGATGCAGGAGGACCACGTCTCCATGGGCTGGTCGTCCGCGCGCAAGCTGCGCCGCTCGGTCGACGGGCTCACCCGGGTCCTCGCCATCGAGCTGATGACGGCAGCCCGGGCGCTCAACCTGCGCGCCCCGCTCACCCCCAGCCCCGCCACCGGCGCCGTCGTGGAGCTGCTCCGCGACGCCGGTGTGGGCGGCCCCGGCACCGACCGGTTCCTCGCCCCCGAGATCGACACCGCCTACCAGCTCGTCGTCGACCGCTCCGTCACCGCGGCCGTCACGAACGTGATCGGAGAACTCGCATGACCACCACGCAGGACAACCCCCGCCTCCCCATCCACGCCGCCACCGGCACCGAGCTGACCGCGAAGTCGTGGCAGACCGAGGCGCCGCTGCGGATGCTGATGAACAACCTCGACCCCGAGAACGCCGAGCGTCCCGAGGACCTCGTCGTCTACGGCGGCACCGGCAAGGCCGCCCGCAGCTGGGAGGCGTACGACGCCCTCGTGCGCACCCTGCGCGACCTCGAGGACGACGAGACGATGCTCGTCCAGAGCGGCAAGCCGGTCGGCGTCTTCAAGACCAACAAGTGGGCGCCCCGCGTGCTCATCGCCAACTCCAACCTCGTCGGCGACTGGGCCAACTGGGAGGAGTTCCGCCGCCTCGAGGAGCTCGGTCTCACCATGTACGGCCAGATGACGGCCGGCTCGTGGATCTACATCGGCACCCAGGGCATCCTCCAGGGCACGTTCGAGACCTTCGCCGCCGTCGCCGACAAGCGCTTCAACGGCACGCTGGCCGGCACGATCACCCTCACCGCCGGCCTCGGCGGCATGGGCGGCGCCCAGCCGCTCGCCGTGACGATGAACGACGGCGTCGCGATCTGCGTCGACGTCGACCAGAGCCGGATCACCCGCCGCATCGAGCACCGCTACCTCGACGTCCAGGCCGACGACCTCGACCACGCGCTCGAGCTGGCGGTGGCCGCGCGCGACGAGCGCCGTGGCCTCTCGATCGGCCTGCTCGGCAACGCCGCCGAGATCTTCCCGAGACTGCTGGAGATGAAGGCGCCGATCGACGTCGTCACCGACCAGACGTCGGCGCACGACCCGCTGTCGTACCTCCCGGTCGGCGTGGCCTTCGAGGAGTGGCACGAGGCGGCCGAGCGCGACCCGGCCGGCTTCACCAAGGACGCGCAGGCGTCGATGGCCGCGCACGTGCGGGCGATGGTCGAGTTCCAGGACGCCGGCGCCGAGGTCTTCGACTACGGCAACTCGATCCGCGACGAGGCGCGCAAGGGCGGCTACGACCGGGCGTTCGAGTTCCCGGGCTTCGTGCCGGCCTACATCCGCCCGCTGTTCTGCGAGGGCAAGGGCCCCTTCCGCTGGGCCGCGCTCTCCGGCGACCCGGCCGACATCGCCGCCACCGACAAGGCGATCCTCGAGCTCTTCCCCGACAACGAGCGGCTCCACAAGTGGATCGGCATGGCCCAGGAGCGGGTCCACTACCAGGGCCTGCCCGCGCGCATCTGCTGGCTCGGGTACGGCGAGCGCCACCTGGCCGGCCTGAAGTTCAACGAGATGGTCAAGAACGGCGAGCTCAAGGCGCCGATCGTGATCGGCCGCGACCACCTCGACTGCGGCTCGGTCGCGTCGCCGTACCGCGAGACGGAGGCCATGCTCGACGGCTCCGACGCGATCGCCGACTGGCCGCTGCTCAACGCGATGACCGCGACCGCCTCGGGCGCGACCTGGGTGTCGCTGCACCACGGCGGCGGCGTCGGCATGGGTCGCTCGATCCACTCCGGCCAGGTGTGCGTCGCCGACGGCACCGAGCTGGCGGCTGCGAAGATCGAGTCCGTGCTGACCAACGACCCGGGCATGGGCGTCATCCGCCACGTCGACGCGGGCTACGACCGGGCCGCCGAGATCGCCGCCGAGCGCGGCGTCCGGATCCCGATGCAGGAGGGCTGAGAGCCGTGACCCAGGTTGCCGACTTCGAGCAGATGTGGCGCGACCTCGCGCCCGTCGGGCGCTCGGCGTCCTCCGGCGGCTACTTCCGCCAGCCGTGGCTCTCCGCCGAGCTCGAGCTCCGCGCGTGGTTCCGCGAGGCCGCCACGGCCCGTGGGCTCGAGCTCGAGGAGGACCCGTTCGGCAACCTGGTCGCCTGGTGGGGGCCGGACACCGGGGCCGGCAAGGTGCTCACCGGCTCGCACCTCGACTCCGTCCTCGACGGCGGCGCGTACGACGGCCCGCTCGGCGTCGTCTCCTCGTTCGCGGCGCTCGACCTGATGCGCTCGCGCGGCGTGGAGCCGACCCGGAGGCTCGGCGTCTCCGCGTTCGTCGAGGAGGAGGGCTCGCGCTTCGGCCGGGCCTGCCTCGGCTCGCGGCTCGCCGTGGGCGCGACGACCTGGGCCGACGCGCGCGAGCTCACCGACCGCGACGGCGTCCGCCTCGGCGACGTCATCGAGGGGGGTGAGTCGACGCTGCTCGACGGCGTCACCACCTACGTCGAGCTGCACGTCGAGCAGGGCCGCGGGCTGATCGACCTCGACGCCCCTGTCGGCGTGCACGACGCGATCTGGCCGCACGGGCGCTACCGCTACGACATCGCGGGCCGGGCCGACCACGCGGGCACCACCCGCATGGAGGACCGCGCCGACCCGATGCTCACCTACGCGATGACCGCGCTCGCGGCCAACAAGCAGGCCCGCCTCTCGGGGCAGCGCGCGACCTTCGGCCGCATCGACGTCCGGCCCAACGGCACCAACGCCGTCCCCTCGCACGTCACCGCCTGGCTCGACGCCCGCGCCGCGTCCGACGACGCACTCGCCGCCCTCGTCGCGGCGGTCGAGAAGCAGGCCGCCGACCGGGCGGGACGCGACGGCACCACCGTCACGGTCACCCCCGAGTCGGTCAGCGGCGAGGTCGCGTTCGACGTCGCCCTGCGCGACGAGATCGCCGCCCGGCTTGGTGGAGTGCCGGTCCTGCCGACCCAGGCCGGCCACGACGCGGGCATCCTGCAGGACGCCGGCATCCCCACCGCGATGCTGTTCGTGCGCAACCCGTCGGGCGTGTCCCACTCGCCGTACGAGAGCGCCGAGACGGCCGACTGCCTGGCCGGGGTCGAGGCGCTCGCCGACGCGCTCACCGGGCTGGTCGCGCCGTGACGGCGTACCTGCTCGAGCGCGCGTGGGTCGACGGCCGGGTGCGGGACACCGTCCGGGTCGAGGTCGAGCACGGCCGGATCACGTCCGTCGAGGCCGACGCCACCTCGACCGGCATCCCGCTGCGCGGGCTCACCCTGCCCGGGCTCGCCAACACCCACAGCCACGCCTTCCACCGGGCCCTGCGCGGGCGAACCCAGACCGACCGCGGCACCTTCTGGACCTGGCGCGAGCAGATGTACGCCGTCGCCGGGCGGCTCGACCCCGACACCTACTACGACCTCGCCAAGGCCACGTACGCCGAGATGGTCGCGGCGGGCTACACGTCAGTGGGGGAGTTCCACTACCTGCACCACCAGGCCGACGGGACGCCGTACGACGAGCCGAACGCCATGGGCCACGCCCTCCTCGCCGCCGCTCGTGACGCCGGCATCCGGATCACGCTGCTCGACACGCTCTACCTGTCCAGCGGCTTCGGTGCCGCGCCCGAGGGCGTGCAGCGCCGCTTCTCCGACGGCAGCGCCGAGGCCTGGCGCGAGCGGGTCGCCGCACTCTCGGTCCCCCTGGGCGCAGAGGGTGCGATCGGCGTCGCCGCCCACTCGGTGCGGGCGGTGCCCGCCGAGGCGTTGAAGGCGTTCACCCCCTACGTCGAGGACGGCGTACCGGTCCACGTGCACCTGTCCGAGCAGGTCAAGGAGAACGCCGACTGCGTCGCGGCGCACGGCGTCACGCCGACCCGGCTGCTCGCCGACCACGGCTTCCTCGGCCCGATGACGAGCGCCGTCCACGCCACCCACCTGACCGACGACGACGTCCGGCTGCTCGGCGAGGCACGCGCGTTCGCGTCGTTCTGCCCCACCACCGAGCGCGACCTCGGCGACGGCATCGGCCCGGCCCGTGCCCTGCAGGCAGCCGGATCGGTGCTCACCCTGGGCTCCGACAGCCACGCCGTCATCGACGCCTTCGAGGAGATGCGCGCCGTCGAGATGGACGAGCGCCTCGCCACCCAGGCCCGCGGTCACTGGAGCGCCGCCGAGCTGCTGCTCGCCGGCACCGCCGACGGCCACCGCAGCCTCGGCTTCGCCGACGCCGGCGCGATCGCGGTCGGTCAGCGCGCCGACCTCGTCACGCTCGACCTCGCCTCGCCGCGCACCGCCGGTACCGGGCGGGACGAGCACACGGCCGTCTTCGCCGCCGGTCCCGCCGACGTCACGCACGTTGTGGTCGACGGCAAGGTCGTCTTCGAGGGCGACCACGGCGCCGTCGGGCGCTCCCTCAACGACGCGATCGGAAGGATCTGGGCGTGAGCCTGCTCATCACCAACATCGGCGAGCTCGTCACCAACGACCCGGCTGCCGACGCCGGCGACCTGCTCGGCGTGCGGACCGACGCGGCCGTCGTCCTTGCCGACGGCGTCGTGTCGTGGGTCGGTGCCGCGGCCGACGCGCCCGCCGCCGACGAGGTCGTCGACGCCCAGGGCCGTGCGGTCCTGCCGGGCTTCGTCGACAGCCACAGCCACCTGGTGTTCGCGGGCGACCGCGCGCTGGAGTTCCAGGCCCGGATGGCGGGGGAGTCCTACGCCGCCGGCGGCATCCGCACGACCGTCGCCGCCACCCGCGCGGCCTCCGACGACCAGCTCGCCGCGGGCGTCGCGCGCCATGTCGCCGAGATGCGCCGCCAGGGCACGACCACGCTGGAGATCAAGTCCGGCTACGGCCTCTCCGTCGACGACGAGGCCCGCTCGCTGCGCGTCGCCCGCGAGTTCACCGACGAGACGACCTTCCTCGGCGCCCACGTCGTCGCCCCCGAGTACGCCGACGACCCCGCCGCCTACGTCGACCTCGTGACCGGCCCGATGCTCGAGGCCGCCGCACCCCACGCGAAGTGGATCGACGTGTTCTGCGAGCGCGGCGCCTTCGACGAGGACCAGGCCCGCACGATCCTCGCCGCCGGTGCTGCCGCCGGCCTGAAGGGCCGTCTCCACGCCAACCAGCTGGGGGAGGGCCCGGGCGTCCGGCTCGCCGCCGAGCTCGGTCTCACCGCCGTCGACCACTGCACCTACCTGAGCGACGACGACGTCCACGCGCTGCGCGACGCCGGCACGGTCGCGACGCTGCTGCCCGGCGTCGAGTTCAGCACGCGCCACCCCTACCCGTCCGGGCGCCGGCTGATCGACGCCGGTGTCACCGTCGCGATCGCGAGCGACTGCAACCCGGGCTCCTGCTACACGAGCTCGCTGCCGTTCTGCATCGCGCTCGCCGTGCGCGAGATGGGGATGACGCCCGCCGAGGCCGTCTGGGCCGCCACCGCGGGCGGTGCACGCGCGCTGGGCCGCACCGACGTCGGCGTCGTCGTCCCGGGGGCCCGCGCCGACCTGCTGCTGCTCGACGCGCCCACCCACGTGCACCTGGCCTACCGGCCCGGCGTCCCCCTGGTCTCGCGAACCTGGAGCGCCTGAGCGCCGCGCCTCCTAGGGTGGGGCGCATGTCCCGCAAGCGTGCGACCTGGCTGACGATCGGCGGTGTGCTCGTCGTCGCCCTGGTGGCGGGTCTGGCGATCTTCCAGCCCTGGCTGCTGTTCGTCGACAAGACGGCCAACGAGGGCGACGATCCCGCCGCCGTCGTCGGTACGGCGTCCGGCGGGATCGCCGGCACCGACGTCCCCTCGGCGAGCGGCGGGACCACGACCCGCGTCGTCCTCGCCACGGCCGAGCTGATCGACGGCGAGCACGGCACGTCCGGCACGGCGACGGTCTACCGCCGCAGCGACGGCACGCGCTACCTGCGGCTCGACGACCTCGACACCTCCAACGGACCGGATCTCCACGTCTGGCTGAGCGACCGGCCCAGCGGCGGTGACTGCGCGGGATGCCGCGACTCGTGGGGCATCTACGACGACGGCGACTACGTCCGGCTCGGCGAGCTCAAGGGCAACCAGGGCAGCCAGAGCTACGAGATCCCGGCGTCCGCCGACCTCTCCGCGATGCGCTCGGTCGTGATCTGGTGCGACCGGTTCAACGTGGCGTTCGGCACCGCGGCCCTAGCCTGAGCCCGTGCAGCACCTGCGGATCACCTCGCCCCGTGACCTGACGCCCGCGGTCCTCGACGCGCTCCGCGCCGACGAGGCGGTCACCAGCCTCACCTGCGTGCGGGGCGCCTCCCTCGTCCCCGTCGGCGACCTCGTCGAGGCCGATGTGCCGCGCGAGGCCGTCAACGACGTCGTCGACGCGCTGCGGGCGATCGGCGTCCAGCAGGAGGGAGCGATCCACGTCGTGCCCGTGGCGACCTGGCTGTCGCAGCCGGCGCTCGACGCCGAGCGTCGTACGCCGGGCTCGTCGGCCGACTCCGTGGTCTGGGCCGACGTCACGCAGCGGGCCTACGAGGAGTCCGAGCTCAACTGGACGTTCCTGACGTTCATGAGCCTGGCGACGCTCATCGCCAGCATCGCCATCGTGCTCGACTCGCAGATCCTCGTGATCGGCGCGATGGTGCTGGGGCCCGAGTTCATCCCGATCGCCGCGCTCGGCCTGGCGCTCGTGCGACGTCGTCCCTCGCTGCTGCGCTACGCCGCCCGATCGCTGCTGGTCGGCTTCGCCGTCGCGATCGCGGTCGCCACCCTCGCCGCGCTGGCCGCCCGCGCGCTCGGCTGGGTCACGCTCGAGCAGGTCACCGCGCCCCGACCCGCGACGGCGTTCGTCTACACGCCGGACAAGTGGTCCTTCATCGTCGCGGTCATCGCCGCGGCGGCCGGAGCACTCTCGCTGACGTCGGCCAAGGTGGGCGGTCTCTCCGGCGTCTTCATCTCCGTCACCACGATCCCCGCGGCGGGAAATGTCGCGCTGGGCCTGGCCTTCGGCGTCTTCGACGAGGTCCGCGGCAGCCTCCTCCAGCTCCTGCTCAACATCACCGGCATGGCCGTCGCGGGCTGGCTGACGCTCGCGTTCCAGCACGCCGTGTGGAGCCGGATGTCCGAGCGCCGCGCCCTCGTCGCCGCCAGGATCCGCCGGCGCGCCTGACCACTGCGGCTACCGTGCGGGCATGGATCTGCCTGAGCACGACGCCCAGGGGGCGATGCCGAGCGCGCGACGCGACCGGTCGGTGGTGGTCGACGGCTGGTTCGCCAGCCACGCCGACTCCGGGACGCCCGGCCCCCACCTCCGGCTGCGCGCCTCCGACTTCGAGGAGCTCGTCATCCGCACCGACCAGGTGCCGATGCTGTGCGCGCTGCTGACCGCCGTCGCCGAGCGGACCGACGCGCAGTGGGCCGTCGACGGCCAGCAGTACGCCGACGAGGTGGTCCGGCGCTCACCCGACCCCCAGGACCCCGAGGTCGAGCGTGCCTCCGCCCTGGCCCGGCTGCGGTTCGTCGCGTCCGTCGGCGAGCGGGCCGACGAGGTGCTCGCCCTGATCCGGGCGGCCGACAGCACCGACGAGGCCGTCGACTCCGTCGCCGCCCTGCTCGACGCCGACCCGGTCGACGTGCTCGTCCGGCTCGCCCGGTTCAACCTCCTCGGACTGACCCGCCCCGCCACCGAGCGACGCTGGCAGTTGATCGACGGCGAATGACCGGATCGCCGCTCGTGGCGGACCCTTCGGGCCCGGAAGGATGACCGCCATGACGAGCGAGCACGCCACGATCGAGCCCGACACCAAGGACTGGACCTGGGTCCTCGACCGCCCCTGCCCCGAGTGCGGCTTCGACGCCTCCAGGGTCGACCGCAGCGCCCTCGGCGCCGAGATCCGCGCCAACGCGGACTTCTGGGCAGCGACGCTCGCCGACCCGCGGGCCGCCGCCCGCCCCGCGCCCGGCGTGTGGTCGCCGGCCGAGTACGGCTGCCACGTCCGCGACGTCAACCGGGTCTTCGCCGGCCGGGTCGAGCAGCTGCTGACCGAGGACGACCCCCAGTTCGCCAACTGGGACCAGGACGAGACCGCCCGGGCCGAGCGGTACGACGAGCAGGCGCCGGCGGCCGTCGTACCGGACCTGGTGGCGGCGGCCGAGCTCGCCGCCGGCTGGTACGACCGGGTCGCCGGCGACCAGTGGGAGCGTCCCGGACGGCGCAGCAACGGCAGCGTGTTCACGGTCGAGACGCTCGGCCGGTACCACCTGCACGACCTGGTGCACCACCGCTGGGACGTGCGGTGGATCATGGGTGGGTGAGGCACACCGAGTTCTGGGCGCGGATGAACCAGCACCTGGGGGAGAGCTACGCCCCCACGTGGGCGGACCAGATGGTGATCAGCGCGCTCGACGGCCGCACGGTCCGCGAGGCGCTCGACGCCGGCGTGCCGCCGAAGCAGGTCTGGCGCGCGGTCTGGGAGGTCCTCCAGCTGCCCGCGAGCGAGAGGTGACCGCGGCGGCGCAGCGCCGCACCGTCCGCGTCCTGGTGCTGACCCAGGCGGTCGGCGCCGTCGGCATCACCATCGGCATCGCCACCGCCTCGCTCCTCGCCCGCGACCTGTCCGGCTCCGAGGCGCTCTCGGGGCTCGCGCAGACCGCGCAGGTGCTCGGGGCGGCGGTCATCTCGTTCCTGCTCGCGCCGCTCATGGCCCGCCGCGGGCGCCGTACGGGACTGATGACGGGGTACGTCATCGGCGCCGCGGGCGGCCTCACCGCCGTCCTGGCCGGTGTCGTCGGCTCGATGGCGGTGCTCCTCTCCGGCGCGATGCTCCTGGGCGCGGCCACCTCGGCCAACAACGCCGCCCGCTACGCCGCCACCGACCTCGCCACCGACGAGAACCGCGCGCGCTCGCTGTCGCTCGTCGTGTGGGCCACCACGATAGGCGCCGTCGCCGGGCCGAACCTCACCGGACCCGCCGGCTCCCTCGCCGACCGCCTCGGCATCCCCGAGCTGACCGGGCCCTTCGCCATCGGCGCCATCGGGATGCTCACCGCCGCCGTGGTCGTCGGCGTCCTGCTCCGGCCCGACCCGCTGCTGCTCGCCCAGGAGGCCGCCGGCACCCGCGAGCGCGGTGCGCGCACCGGCACCGGGATCGTGCGGACCGGCTCGTCGTGGAGCCGCGCGCGCGACGTCGTTCGGGAGCGACCGGTGCTGGGCTTCGCCATCGTCGGCCTCGCGCTCACCCACGCCACGATGATCGGCGTGATGACCATGACCCCGCTGCACATGGAGCACGGCGGCTCGGGGCTCGAGGTGATCGGGATCGTGATCAGCGTCCACGTGCTCGGGATGTTCGCCTTCTCGCCGCTCGTCGGCATGCTCGCCGACCGGTTCGGCCGGCCGCAGGTGCTCGGTGCCGGGGGAGTCGTGCTGCTCGTCGCGCTGGTGCTCTGCGCGTCCTCGCCCTCCGGGATGTCGTGGCAGGTGACCGCCGGCCTCTTCCTGCTCGGCCTCGGCTGGTCGCTCTCGATGGTCGCCGCCTCCACCATGGTCGCCGAGCACACGCCGATCGCGGTGCGCACCGACGTCCAGGGCGTCTCGGACCTGATCATGGGCCTCACCGCCGCCGGCGGCGGCGCCCTCGCGGGGCTGATCGTCTCGCTCGGCGACTACCCGATGCTCGCGCTCCTCAGCCTGGTGCTGGTCGTGGGCGTCCTCGGCTGCGCCGTCCGGGCGGCGTCCCCGACACGCCGGACGGCCTAGCGCGACTTCGAACAGGTGTTCGGCTAGTGTCGGACCCACGACAACGGGCGGGAACGTCCACCTGCTGTCCACAGGTACGACGCTCACCCGAGTTCGTCCACAACGACGACACGACTGATCAGGTTGTGTCGGGCCCTCGCCGTAGCGTCGCCGACGTACCTGGCTCACCACGAACCCTAAGGACGAACACCATGGCTGGAGACGACCGCCAGAAGGCCCTCGACGCTGCGCTTCTCAACATCGAGAAGTCGTACGGCAAGGGCTCCGTGATGCGACTCGGTGACGACTCGCGCGCCCCCCTCGACGTGATCCCGACCGGATCCATCTCCCTCGACGTCGCTCTCGGCATCGGTGGTCTCCCGCGCGGACGGGTCGTGGAGATCTACGGCCCCGAGTCGAGCGGTAAGACCACCGTCGCGCTCCACTCGGTGGCCAGCGCCCAGGCCGCCGGCGGCATCGTCGCCTTCATCGACGCCGAGCACGCCCTCGACCCCGACTACGCCAAGGCCCTCGGCGTCGACACCGACGCCCTCCTGGTCTCCCAGCCCGACTCCGGTGAGCAGGCCCTCGAGATCGCCGACATGCTCATCCGCTCCGGCGCCCTCGACCTCATCGTGATCGACTCCGTCGCGGCCCTCGTGCCCCGCGCCGAGATCGAGGGCGAGATGGGCGACAGCCACGTCGGCCTCCAGGCCCGCCTGATGAGCCAGGCCCTCCGCAAGATGACCGGTGCCCTCAACCAGTCCAAGACCACCGCCATCTTCATCAACCAGCTGCGCGAGAAGATCGGCGTCATGTTCGGCTCGCCCGAGACCACCACCGGTGGCCGCGCGCTGAAGTTCTACTCCTCCGTCCGCCTCGACGTCCGCCGCATCGAGACCCTCAAGGACGGCACCGACATGGTCGGCAACCGGACCCGGGTCAAGGTCGTCAAGAACAAGGTCGCCCCGCCCTTCAAGCAGGCCGAGTTCGACATCATGTACGGCAAGGGCATCTCCCGCGAGGGTGGCCTCATCGACGTCGGCGTCGAGGCAGGCCTCATCCGCAAGGCCGGCGCCTGGTACACCTACGAGGGCGACCAGCTCGGCCAGGGCAAGGAGAACGCCCGCACCTTCCTCAAGGACAACCCGGACCTGGCCAACGAGCTGGAGAAGAAGATCCTCGAGAAGCTCGGCGTCACCCCCACCGTCGAGGGCGACTTCACCGACCTCTCCGACGAGCCGATCGGCGTCGACTCGTTCTGAGTGGGATGGGCCGAGCGTGTCGCTCGTTCCTCGCGCCACGCTGCCGGCCTCGCAGTCGAGGCCGGCAGGGCACGGGGTCGCCTGGCGGCCTGCGGTCGGCGCGGCGGTAGCCGCTGCCCTCGTCGGGCCGAGCGTGTCGCTCGTTCCTCGCGCCACGCTGCCGGCCTCGCAGTCGAGGTCCGCGGGGGTTGCGGGCGACGGGCGGCCGACGGTCGGCGCGGCGGTAGCCACCGGCAGCCTCGGCTCCGGTCGCTCGTTCCTCGCTCTCTCCGCCTTGGTGCCGGCGTTCCCGCCGCTGCCTCGGCGGGGGTCGCCTTCGGGGCGACCGGGCGGGGTGCTGCGTCGCCCCGGGGCGGGTCTGCTCGGCCCGCCCGCCCCGCCCCGTCTCGGCCCGTCTCGGCCCGTCTCGGCCCGCCTCGGCCCGCCTCGGCCCGTCTCGGCCCGCCTCGGCCCGCCTGCGCCCGGCCCGGGCCGGCGCGCGAGCTGTCGCCGCTCCACCCACCACCCCGGCCCGCCGCACCGCTCCGACCGACCGGCCGCCCCCCACCCACCACTGCCCGCCGCTCACCGTCCTCTCCGGCCCGCCGGTCTCGCTCCGCCACCCGCCCCGCCGCCAGCCGCGCCCGTCGCCGCCCGCCGTTCCCGCCGTCCCTCTCCACCCACCACCGCCCGCCGCGGCCCCCAGCTCGGCGGGGTACCGCCGTGCCCGAGGCCGCCTCCTCGTCCACCGCGGCCCGCTCCGCCCGTCCCACGGCCGGCGCAGCGGGAACCCCGCCGCTCAGCCCCGCCCCACCCAACCGCCCACCCACCCCACGACCGTGACCGGACGGTGACCCCATGAGCTCCTTCCGCCCCCGCACCCCGATCGACCGCACCGCCGAGCCGCCCGACGAGGACGAGCCCGGGTGGACCGAGGACGCCGACCCCGAATCCGTCGCGCGCAAGATCCTGCTCGACCAGCTCAGCATCAAGGCGCGCAGCCGGCGCGAGCTCGAGGACCGGCTCGCGCGGCGCAAGGTCCCCGAGGAGGTGGCCAGCCAGCTGCTCGACCGGTTCGAGGAGGTGGGCCTGGTCGACGACGAGGCGTTCGCGCGGGCGTGGGTCGAGGGACGGCGGCGCAGCCGCGGGTTGGCGCGCACGGCGCTCGCGGTCGAGCTGCGGCGCAAGGGGATCGCCGACGAGACGGCGCGCGAGGTGCTCGACGAGGTCGAGCCGGGCGCCGAGGAGGAGGCGGCCCGGGCGCTGGTCCGCAAGAAGCTGCGGAGCATGCGTGGGCTCGACGAGCAGGTGGCGGCCCGGCGGCTGGTCGGGATGCTCGCCCGCAAGGGGTACGGCGCCGGGCTGGCGCACGCTGTCGTGCGGAGTGAGCTCGGGGCGGTCGCCGGTGCAGAATGGTCCGGTGACGACGACTGACACCGCCGAGCCGACGCCGGCCCCCGAGCGCGAGATCCTCACCTACGACCTGTTCGGCACCGCCGTCCGGGACCTGGCGCAGCAGGTCGTCGACGACGGCTTCGAGCCCGACATCGTGCTCGCGATCGCCCGGGGTGGGCTGGGGCTGGCGATGGGACTGGGCTACGCGCTGGACGTGAAGAACCTGTCCGCGGTCAACGTCGAGTTCTACACCGGCGTCAACGAGCGCCTCGACGTCCCGATGATGCTGCCGCCGACGCCGGCCGCGATCGACCTGACCGGGATGAAGGTGCTCATCGCCGACGACGTCGCCGACACCGGCAAGACGCTCGAGGTGGTCCGCGACTTCTTCGTCGACCACGTCGCCGAGGCGCGGACCGCGGTGATCTACGAGAAGCCGTGGACCGTCATCCGGCCGGAGTACGTGTGGCGTCGCACCGAGGGCTGGATCGACTTCCCGTGGTCGTCGACGCCGCCGCTGGTCGACCGCCGGGGTGGGCTCGCCCACTAGGGTTCCGGCATGACCGCCTTCGCGCTCTCGGACCTGACGACGTCCCTCCGCATCCCGCCCGGCACCGGCGCCATCGACCTGTCCGCGATCGAGACGAACGCGGCCCCCGGATTCGACGGCGACAAGAAGGCGGGGGAGGCCGCGCTGCTCGCGCTGGCGCCGGAGCTGGCCGACCTGCAGGAGCGGCTGTTCGCCGAGGGGCGGGCCGGGGGACGCCGCAACATCCTGCTGGTCCTGCAGGGGATGGACACGTCCGGCAAGGGCGGCACGCTGCGCTCGACGGTGGGGCTGGTCGACCCGCAGGGCGTCCGGATCACGTCCTTCAAGGCGCCGACCCGCGAGGAGCTGGCCCACGACTTCCTGTGGCGGATCACCAAGGCGCTGCCCGAGGTGGGCATGCTCGGGGTGTTCGACCGCTCGCACTACGAGGACGTCCTCATCGCGCGGGTCCGCGAGCTGGCGCCGAAGGACGAGATCGAGCGCCGCTACGACGCGATCAACGCCTGGGAGGCCGAGCTGGCCGCCGAGGGGACGACGATCATCAAGTGCATGCTGCACATCTCGGCCGCCGAGCAGAAGGAGCGCCTGCTGGCCCGGCTCGACGACGAGACGAAGTACTGGAAGTACAACCCCGGCGACGTCGACGAGCGCGAGCTGTGGCCGGCGTACCAGGAGGCCTACGAGATCGCGATCGCGCGGACCAACACCAAGGTCGCGCCGTGGCACGTCGTCCCGGCCGACAAGAAGTGGTACCGCAACCTCGCGATCGGCACGCTGCTGCTCGATGCGCTGCGCTCGTTCGACCTGGGCTGGCCGCCGGCGGACTTCGACGTCGAGCACGAGAAGCGCCGGCTGCTCGACGAGAAGCCTCTCTGAGCATGGAGCAGGTCAAGGTCACCCGCTACGTCACGCCCCTCCGCGAGGGCGGCAGCCTGCCAGGTGTGGTCGAGGCGGACGATCTCGGCACGTACGTCTGCAAGTTCCGCGGCGCCGGTCAGGGGCCGCGGGTGCTGGTCGCCGAGGTGGTCGTCGCCGGGCTGGCCCGGCTGCTCGACATCCCGACGCCGGACCAGGTGGTGCTCGACGTCGACCCGGCGATCGCCCGCTACGAGGCGGACGAGGAGGTCCAGGACCTGCTCAACGCGAGCGCGGGGCTCAACCTGGGCATCGACTTCCTGCCGGGCAGCTTCGGCTACGACCCGACGAGCACCCCCGACCCCGACCTCGCCGGCCGGGTGCTGTGGCTCGACTCGTTCACGGCCAACGTCGACCGCAGCTGGCGCAACCCCAACCTGCTGGTCTGGCGCGGCACGCTCCAGGCGATCGACCACGGGGCGTCGCTCTACTTCCACCACTCGTGGTCCGGCGGGCCGGGCGACCCGGCGCGCTTCGCGAGGCAGCCCTACGACGCGTCCGAGCACGTCCTCGGCGCGTACGCCGAGCAGGCGCGCGCCCAGGACGCCGACCTGGCCGCGCGGCTGACCGACGCGGCGCTCACCGCCGTCCTCGCCGACGTCTGCGACGACTGGCTCGAGCCGGTCCCGGACGCCGAGACGCCCGAGGCCCTGCGCGAGCGGTACGTCGCCTTCCTGACCGCCCGCCGCGACGGCGGCCGCCCGTGGCTGCCCGAGGTGCTCGCCGAGGCGGACGCGTGACGACGTACCACCCCTACCAGTACGTCGCCCTGCGGTGCGTGCCCCGCGTCGAGCGGGAGGAGTTCGTCAACGTGGGCGTCGTGGTCTACTGCCCGGGCGCCGACTTCCTCGGCGTGCGGTCGGCAGTCGACGGCGACCGGATCCGGGCGCTGCACGCCGACGTCGACCTCCGCGCCGTCGAAGCGGCGCTGGCCGCCGTCGAGAAGGTGTGCAGCGGCGAGGCGCACCGCGGCTTCGGGATCGGCGAGCGCGCGACCGCCTACGGCTCGCGCGCGCAGAAGGACGACGCGAGCACCCGCTTCGGCTTCCTCAAGGCGCCCAAGAGCACGGTGCTGCAGCCGGGCCCGGTCCACGGCGGCGTGACCGCTGACCCCGCCCGGACGCTGGAGCACCTGCTCGAGGCGCTAGTCCTCTGAGCGGCGTCCGCACTTGACCGACGAAACTCACGCTTGACCGACGGAACTTCATCGGTCCAGTGCGAGTTTCGCCGGTCGACCGGCGAAACTGTCTCAGACCGGAACGAGCTCGACCGCGCCGACCGCGTACCGCGCGAGGATCGTCCGGGCGATCTCCGGGTGCGCGCCGAGCGGCTCGGAGACGGCGACGGCGCCGGCCTCGAGGGCGAGCTCGGTGGCCCGGTCGACCAGGTTGCCCGGGGCCAGGAAGAGCGAGGCGACGGCGATGTGCCGGCGGCCCTCGGCGCGGAAGGCGCGGACCGCCTCGCCGGTGGCCGGTGGAGCGCTGGTGGCGTACGCCGCGGTGACGGGCAGCCGGTGGTGGGTGCCCCAGAGCCGGGCGAGGCGGGCGACGGCCTGGTTGGCGAGCGGGTCGGACGTGCCGGCGGCGGCCAGGACGAGGGCGTCGAGCTCGCGGACCCGGGCGCCGCTGAGCGCCTCGCGCAGGCGCTCGTCGAGCACCTCGAGGAAGCGCGGCTCGAGGCCGAGCACCTGGGTGGCGCGGATCTGCAGGCCCGGGTGCCGGGCCGTCGCCTCGGCGATCGCCTCGGGCACGTCGACCCGTGCGTGGAACGCCTCGACCAGCAGCAGCGGGACGACGACGATCTCGTCGTACCCGGCCTTCACCAGCCGGTCCACGACGGTGTGGAAGCCGGGCTTGGCGAGGTCGAGGAACGCCTTCTCGATGCGCAGGTCGGGACGCAACGCCTTCGTCGCGTCGACCAGAGCACTGACGGTGGCGGCCGAGCGGGGGTCTCGGCTGCCGTGGGCCAGAGCGATGAGAGCCGGAGCGGTCATCGTCGGTCACCCCTTTCCTCGATGGGTGCGGGCGATCCGGTCATGAGTGGATCCCGCACTCGGTCTTGTTCGTCCCGGCCCAGCGACCACTGCGCGGGTCCTCGCCGGGGGCGACCCGGCGGGTGCAGGGCGCGCAGCCGATGGACGGGTAGCCGTCGTAGACGAGCGGGTTGACGAGCACGCCGTTCTCGGCGATGTAGCGCTCGACCTGCTCGTCGCTCCACCGGGCGATGGGGGAGACCTTGACCTTCTGCTTCTTGGCGTCCCAGCCGATCACCGGAGCGATCACCCGGTTGTGCGTCTCGGCGCGGCGCAGGCCGGTCGCCCAGGCGTCGTAGCGCGCGAGCGAGTCGGCGAGCGGCTTGACCTTGCGCAGCGCGCAGCACAGGTCGGGGTCGCGCTTGTAGAGCTCGGGGCCGTGCTCGGCGTCCTGCTCGGCGACCGTCTGCACCGGGGTGATGGAGATGAGGTTGACGTTCATCGTCGCCTGGACGGCGTCACGGGTGCCGATCGTCTCGACGAAGTGGTAGCCGGTGTCGAGGAAGACGACGTCGACGCCGGGCACGACCTTCTCGGCGAGGTGCGCCAGGACGGCGTCCCCCATGGAGGAGGTGATGCAGAACCGCTCGCCGAAGGTGGCGGCGGCCCACTCGATGATGACCTCGGCGGGGGCGAGCTCCAGCTCGGCGCCCCAGTGGGAGACGATCTCGCGGAGCTCCTCGGGCGACCGGCCGTCGGTGTGCGACCCGCGGAACTCGCGAGCCGCGCGCGTGGTGGCGGTGGTCATGAGGCACCTCCTTCTTCGTTGGCTGTGGGGTGGGTGCTGCTGGCGGACGACGGCCGGCGGGTGAGGCCGAGCAGCTCCACCTTGAAGGCCCGGCGACAGCCCCGGCATTCCCAGCCGGTCGGCTCGTGCGGCCACAGGTCGGTCTCGCCGCAGTAGGGGCAGTGGTAGGGAACCGCCCGCGACGACACCGACTCCTCGGACATCAGACGGACTCCAGCGCCTTCTCGCCGCGCAGCAGGTCCTCGTCGGCGCGGTGCACCCAGGCGTCGAACGCCTCGCCCTCGGTGCGGTCGGCGAGGTAGTTGCGCACGACGGTCGAGACGTAGTCGTCGAGACCCGCGCTGGTGACCTTGTGGGCGCGCAGCTTGCGGCCGAAGTTGGCGCGCAGGCCGACCGCACCGCCGAGGTGCACCTGGAAGCCCTCGACCTGCTCGCCGTGCTCGTCGACGACGAGCTGGCCCTTGAGGCCGAAGTCGGCGACCTGGGTGCGGGCGCAGGCGTTGGGGCAGCCGTTGACGTTGATGGTGATGGGCGTGTCGAGGTCGGGGAAGCGGCGCTCGAGCTCGTCGACCAGGTCGCTGGCGCGGTTCTTCGTGTCGACGATGGCCAGCTTGCAGAACTCGATGCCGGTGCAGGCCATCGTGTTGCGCCGCCAGGCCGACGGGCGGGCGCTGAGGCCGATCGCATCGAGACGGTCGAGCAGCGCGTCGACGACGTCGCCGTCGACGCCGATCAGCACCAGCTTCTGGTACGGCGTGAGGCGGGCGCCGGCGACGCCGAACTCCTCGATCAGGTCGGCGAGCTGGACCAGCAGCGTCCCGGAGACCCGGCCGGCCGTCGGCGCGATGCCGACGTAGAACTTGCCGTCCTTCTGCTCGTGCACGCCGATGTGGTCGCGCTGACCCACCGGCGAGTCCGGCGAGGCGAGCGTCTCGAGCTTCTTGCCGAGGTACTCGTTCTCGAGGACCTCGCGGAACTTCTCGACGCCCCAGTCGGCGACCAGGAACTTGAGCCGGGCCCGCGACCGCAGCCGGCGGTAGCCGTAGTCGCGGAAGATGCCGGCCACGCCGGACCACACGTCGGGGACCTCGTCGAGCGGGATCCACACGCCGAGCTTCTGGGCGAGCATCGGGTTGGTCGACAGGCCACCGCCGACCCAGACGTCGAAGCCGGGGCCGTGCTCGGGGTGGACGGCGCCGACGAAGGAGACGTCGTTGGTCTCGGGCGAGACGTCGTGGCTCGGGTGACCGGTGAGCGCGGTCTTGAACTTGCGGGGGAAGTTCGAGAAGTCCTTGTTGCCGATGAACCGGCGCTCGATCTCCTGCAGCGCCGAGGTGCCGTCGATGATCTCGTCCTTGGCCACGCCGGCGACCGGCGAGCCGAGGAAGGGGCGGGGCGAGTCGCCGCAGGCCTCCAGCGAGTGCAGGCCGACGGCCTCGAGCCGCTCCCAGATCTCCGGGACGCTCTCGATCTCGATCCAGTGGTACTGGATGTTCTCGCGGTCGGTGACGTCGGCGGTGTCGCGCGCGAAGTCGACGCCGATCTGGCCCAGCGTGCGCACCGCGTCGGCGGAGAGCAGCTTGCCGTCGGAGCGGACCCGCAGCATGAAGTAGCGGTCGTCCAGCTCCTCCTCCTCCATCGAGCCGGTGCGGCCGCCGTCGATGCCGGGCTTGCGCTGGGTGTAGAGCCCCATCCAGCGGAACCGGCCGCGCAGGTCGGCGGGGTCGATGGAGTCGAAGCCGCGCTTGGAGTAGGTGTAGAGGATCCGGTCGCGGACGTTGAGCGGGTCGTCGTCCTTCTTGGACTGCTCGTTCTTGTTCAGCGGCTCGGTGTACCCGAAGGCCCACTGGCCCTCCGCACGGCGGGGGCGGGGCACCTCGGTGTGACGCGGAGGCTGGGACTGGAAGCGCAGGTCAGGCATGCGGAGAGGAGGTCCTTCGCTGAGGGGCGCGGGAAGTCGCGCGGTCGAGGGGGAGTGTCGGCGGGATCAGCGAGGCCAACACATCATGCTGCGCGTGCGCCCGAAGTCCACGTGGCGTCGAACCACGAGGTGCGCGTGAGTGGCAGCAGTGACCATGTCAATGAGTCTCATCCCTCGGACGCCTGGTCCACAACCTCGAATCTCATGATCCGGACTCGCGTCTCACGATGTGGGCAGAAGGGTGGTCGGGCCCGCCCGATCCCGCGGGAGCTGCGACGCACGTCACACCAGGCGGCGCCTCTCACGACGCCAGCCAGGACGCCGTACCCGGGCCTGCGAACGCGCCGAGCGAGCGGCACTACGCTGGGCGCCATGAGCGACAACTCCCTGAACGGCGGGCTCGTCAGCAGCGCCTACAACCAGGCCCTCGAGGTCATCGCCTCCGTCGAGCCCCGGGTCGCCGCGGCGACCCGCCAGGAGCTGGCCGACCAGCGGGCCTCGCTCAAGCTGATCGCCAGCGAGAACTACGCCTCGCCGGCCGTCCTGCTGACCATGGGCACCTGGTTCAGCGACAAGTACGCCGAGGGAACCGTCGGTCACCGCTTCTACGCCGGCTGCCAGAACGTCGACACCGTCGAGTCGCTCGCCGCCGAGCACGCGCGCGAGCTGTTCGGTGCCGAGTACGCCTACGTCCAGCCGCACTCCGGCATCGACGCCAACCTGACGGCCTACTGGGCGATCCTGGCCCACCGGGTCGAGGGCCCCTGGCTCACCGACGCCGGCGTGAAGAACATGAACGACCTGTCCGAGGCCGACTGGGAGAAGCTGCGGGCCGCGCTCGGCAACCAGCGCCTGCTCGGCATGAGCCTCGACGCGGGCGGCCACCTGACCCACGGGTTCCGCCCGAACATCAGCGGCAAGATGTTCCACCAGAACCAGTACGGCACCGACCCGGCCACCGGGCTCGTCGACTACGACGCGCTGCGGGCCAAGGCCAAGGAGTTCAAGCCGCTCATCCTGGTCGCCGGCTACTCGGCGTACCCGCGCCGGGTGAACTTCGCCAAGATGCGCGAGATCGCCGACGAGGTCGGCGCCACCCTCATGGTCGACATGGCCCACTTCGCCGGTCTGGTCGCCGGCAAGGTGTTCACAGGCGACGAGGACCCGGTGCCCCACGCCCACGTCGTCACCTCGACCTCGCACAAGTCGCTGCGCGGCCCGCGCGGCGGCTTCATCCTGGCCACCGAGGAGTACGCCCCGAGCGTCGACCGCGGCTGCCCGATGGTCCTCGGTGGCCCGCTCTCGCACGTGATGGCGGCGAAGGCCGTGGCGTTCGCCGAGGCGCGGACCCCCGAGTTCCAGACCTACGCGCAGAACATCGCCGACAACGCGCAGACGCTGGCCGAGGGCCTGATGAAGCGCGGCACCAAGCTCGTCACCGACGGCACCGACAACCACATCGTGCTGCTCGACGTCAGCTCGTTCGGGCTGACCGGCCGCCAGGCCGAGTCGGCGCTGCTCGACGCCGGCGTGGTCACCAACCGCAACTCGGTCCCGGCCGACCCCAACGGCGCCTGGTACACCTCGGGCATCCGGGTCGGCACGCCGGCGCTGACCAGCCGCGGCTTCGGTGCCGACGAGTTCGACGCGGTCGCCGACCTCATCGTCGAGGTGCTCCAGAACACCCAGGCCGGGACGACGTCCGCGGGCGCGCCGTCGAAGGCGTCGTACGTCCTCGGCGACGGGGTGGCCGACAAGGTCCGGGCCCGCTCGGCCGAGCTGCTCGACAAGCACCCGCTCTACCCGGGTCTCGACCTGGCCTGAGTCAGCGCCAGGTGTAGGCCACCTCCGGTCGGCCGCCGACCCCGCGGTAGCGGGCCCGGCGGTCGGCCAGGCCCTGGTCCGCGAGGTGCTCGAGGTAGCGCCGCGCGGTCACCCGGGAGCTGCCGATCACCTCGGCGACCTCGCTCGCCGACAGGTCGCCTGCGGCCTCGCGCAGCGCGGTCGTGACGGCGCGCAGCGTCTCGGCGCTCATCCCCTTGGGCAGCGGGGTGCCGGCCGTGGGACGCAGCGAGCCCAGCAGCCGGTCCACCTCGTCCTGGACGACCTCGGCGGGCGCGGCGGCGAGCTGGGCGCGGTAGTCGGCGTACTGCTCGAGCTTGGCGCGGAAGGTCGCGAACGTGAACGGCTTGAGCAGGTAGAGGGCGACCCCCTGGCCGACGGCCTGTCGGACCACCTGGGTGTCGCGCGCCGCGGTGACTGCGATGACGTCGCAGTGGTGGCCGGCGCTGCGCAGCCCGGCGAGCAGGCCCAGGCCGTGCCCGTCGGGCAGGTTGAGGTCGAGCAGGACGAGGTCGATGGGCGCGCCCGCGTCCCGCGCGGCGTCGAGGGCCCGCGCGGCCTCGCGTGCCGAGCGCGCGACGCCGGCGAGCGTGAAGCCGCCGACCCGGTCGACGTACGACGCGTGCGCCTCGGCGGCCAGCGCCTCGTCCTCGACGACGAGGACCCGCACCGTCATCGCCCGGCCTCCGTGCGCAGGGTGACCGTGAACTCGGCGCCGCCGAGCGCCGAGCGCCCGATCGCGACGTCCCCGCCGTGCCGGCGCGCCACCTGGCCGACGAGCGCCAGGCCCAGGCCGCGGCCGGTGCCGGGCTGGGCCTTCGTCGTCCAGCCCCGGTCGAGCACGCGCGCGATCGCGGCGTCGTCGAGGCCCGGGCCGCTGTCGCCGACCTGAACGGTGAGGGCGGTGCCGTCGCCGGAGAGCCGGACCTCGACCTGGCGCGGCTCGCTCGCGGCGACCGCGTCGAAGGCATTGTCGACCAGGTTGCCCAGGACGGTCACCAGGTCGCGCGGCGGGACGCCGCTGCCGGGCGGCAGCTCGCCGGAGATCCGCAGGTCGACGCCGTGCTCGGCGGCCTCGGCCGACTTGCCGAGCAGCAGCGCGGCGACGACCGGGTCGTCGACCGCGCCCACCACCCGGTCGGTGAGGAGCTGGGCGAGGTGGAGCTCGTCGGTGGCGAAGGCGACCGCGTCGTCGGGCCGGCCCATCTCGATCAAGGACACGACCGTGTGCAGCCGGTTCGCCGACTCGTGGTTCTGCGAGCGCAGCGACTCGGTCAGCCGCCGGACGACCTCGAGCTCGCCGGTCACCGACCGCAGCTCGGTGTGGTCGCGCAGCGTCACGACGGAGCCGACGTCCCGGCCGTTCCAGCGGGCGGGCGCCGACGAGACGACGAGGATCCGCTCACCGGCCAGGTAGAGGTCGTCGGACTCCGCCGTCCGCCCGCGAGCGGCGGCGACGAGCGCCGGGGCGAGGCCCAGGTCCTCGATCGCGGTGCCGAGGACGTCGTCGGGGAGCGCGAGCAGCCGGCGCGCCTCGTCGTTGACGAGCTGGACCCGGCCCGCGCCGTCGAGCAGCAGCAGGCCCTCGCGCACCGAGTGGAGGACCGCCGAGTAGTACTCGTACATCCGGGCCAGCTCCTGCTCGCCCAGGCCGTGGGTGACCCGGTGCACCCGCCGGCCCAGCAGCCACGCGCCGGCGAGCGCGACGAGCAGCAGCGCGCCGCCGACGAGCCCGATCACGGTGACGTCGCGGCGCAGTCCCCGGTTGATGTCGCTGACCCGGATGCCGACGGAGACGAGCGCGACGACCTGCCCGCCGTCGCGCACGGGGACGACGGTGCGCACCGACGGGCCGAGCGTGCCCGTGTACTGCTGGGTGAACACCGTGCCCTGCGGCGCATCGCCCAGGTCGCCGACGAACCTCCCGCCGATCTGGCTCGGGTCGGGGTGGGTGTAGCGGGTGCGGTCGAGTCCCATCACGACGACGAAGTCGGTGTCGGTGTCGCGGCGGACCTCCTCGGTCCACGGCTGAAGGGTCGCCGTCGGGTCGCCGGAGCGCAGCGCGGCACGGACGGTGGGGGAGTCGGCGACGGTCTGGGCGACTGCGACGGCGCGCTGGGTCGCCCGGCTGCGCGAGTCGCGGCGCGCGTCGTACGACGCCATCAGGATGCCGGTCAGCACGAGCAGCAGGACCAGCCCGACCTGGAGGAGCAGCACCTGCCGGGCGACGGGGGCGTCGCGGAACGGACGGGGCAGGCGCACGTCCTCATTGTCGCCCACCGGGGCCGCGCTTCGGGGGAGCCGTTGTGGCGCCCGTCACGAACTCAACGAACACAACGGTGACGGTGGTCACTCCCGGTCGCACAGTTGCGGAGAACCCCAGCCCGGACCAGGAGGAACCATGGGCACCACCAGCACGGCGAGCGCAGCCCGGCAGGGCGCGCGCACCCACTACCTGTACCTCGCGGTGATCGGCGCGGTGCTGCTCGGCATCGCGACCGGCCTGCTCTTCCCGGGCTTCGCGGTCGAGCTGAAGCCGCTCGGCGAGGGCTTCGTGAACCTCATCAAGATGATGATCCAGCCGATCATCTTCTGCACGATCGTGCTGGGCGTCGGCTCGGTCGCCAGCGCGGCCAAGGTCGGCCGGGTCGGCGGCATGGCGCTCGGGTACTTCCTGCTGATGTCGACGGTCGCGCTGACCATCGGCATGGTGGTCGGCAACCTGCTCCACCCCGGCGACGGCCTGCACATCACCGAGCAGGCGGCCGCGACCGCCCAGGCGAAGGCGGCCGAGGGCCACGCCGACACCACGGCCTTCCTGCTGGGGATCATCCCGACGTCGCTCTTCAGCGCGTTCACCAGCGGCAGCGTGCTGCAGACGCTCTTCGTCGCCCTGCTCGTCGGCTTCGCGCTCCAGCGGATGGGCGCGGTCGGCGCCCCCGTCCTCACCGTCGTGGGCCACCTGCAGCGCCTCGTCTTCCGGCTGCTCGCCATGATCATGTGGGTCGCGCCGGTCGGTGCGTTCGGCGCGATGGCGGCCGTGACCGGCCAGGGCGGCGTCGACGCGCTCAAGAGCCTCGCCGTGCTGATGATCGGGTTCTACGTCACCTGCCTGCTGTTCGTCTTCGTCGTGCTCGGCGCGCTCCTCAAGCTGGCCACCGGCATCAACATCTTCGCGCTGCTGCGCTACCTGGGCCGCGAGTTCCTGCTGATCCTGGCGACGTCCTCCTCGGAGTCCGCGCTGCCCCGGGCGATCGCGAAGCTCGAGCACGCCGGCGTCGACAAGACCACCGTGGGCGTCGTCATCCCGACGGGCTACTCGTTCAACCTCGACGGCACCGCGATCTACCTGACCATGGCCTCGATCTTCATCGCCGAGGCGGTCGGCAGCCCGCTCGCCGTCGGCGAGCAGGTCTCGCTCCTGCTGTTCATGATGATCGCCGCCAAGGGCGCGGCCGGCGTCACCGGCTCCGGCATGGCCGTCCTGGCCGGCGGGCTCCAGTCGCACCGGCCCGAGCTGGTCGACGGCGTCGGGCTCATCGTCGGCATCGACCGGTTCATGTCCGAGGCCCGGGCGCTGACCAACTTCGCCGGCAACGCCGTGGGCACCGTCCTGGTCGGCCACTGGACCGGCAGCCTCGACCGGGACCGGCTCGACCGGGTGCTGTCCGGCGCGGACCCGTTCGACGAGACCACGATGGTCGACGAGCACCCGCTCCCCGCGGCCGCCGCGACCACCGACGACGACGTCCAGGAGCGCGAGCCCGGTCTCGCGGTGACGGGCGCCTCACGCTGAGGTTCCCCGGGTCACCGGCCCCGTACGGATAGCGTGACGCCATGGCTGACGCTCCCGGGACCGGTGACCCGGGCGCGTCGTGGCCGAGGCGGGCGGGCCACCTGCTGTGGCGGCTGATCGTCACGACAGTCCGGTCCTGCCTGAAGTACCGCGTCACCGGCCTCGCGGCCGAGGGCGCGTTCTTCGCCGTCGTCTCGGTGCCGCCGCTGATCTTCGCCCTCGCCGGTGGCGTCGGCTACGTGACCGAGCACTTCACCGCGGCCCAGGTCGACGAGGTCCGCCGTGCGGTGCTCGACCTCTTCTCGCGCTTCCTGACCGACACGGCCGTCAACACGGTCATCAAGCCGACCATGAACGACGTGCTCGACGGCGGCCGCTTCGACGTCATCTCGCTCGGCTTCGTGCTCGCGCTGTGGTCGGGCTCGCGGGCGCTCAACGTCTTCGTCGACACCATCACGATCATGCACGGGCTCGGCGGGCACCGGGGGATCGTCAAGACCCGGGCTCTGTCGTTCCTGCTCTACATCCTCGCCGTCGTCACGGGGGCGGTCACGCTGCCGCTGGTGGTGGCCGGGCCCAAGCTGGTCCGGACCTGGCTGCCCAACCGCGCCGAGTTCCTGATGGGCTTCTACTGGCCGCTCATCGTGGTGATCTGCATCTGCTTCCTGGCCACGCTCTACCACGTGTCGGTGCCGGTGCGGACCAACTGGAGCTTCAACCTGCCGGGTGCGACGTTCTCGCTGGTGAGCTGGGTCCTCGGCTCCTACCTCCTGCGCTGGGTGCTGACCGTGACCGCCCAGGACTCGCACTCCATCTACGGGCCGCTGGCCGCCCCGATCGCCATCCTGGTGTGGCTCTACATCGCCGCGCTCGCCGTGCTCATCGGCGCCGGCGTCAACGCCGCGTTCGACGAGGTCTTCCCCCAGGAGACGACGCAACGGGCGCGCCGCGAGCTGGTGAGCCGCCTGCTGCGGCGCAACCCGGCGCCGGTGGAGTAGGTTCGCGGCCGTGGCCGACATGACGCGACTGGGGGAGACCCGCTCGGCGGGACAGGTCGCCCTGCCCGAGCGGGCGCGCTCGCCGTGGTGGCAGCTGGGCCGCCGGCTGCTGATGGCGCTGGGCATCCTGGTCGGCACCGTGCTGCTCGTCTACCTCGACCGGCACGGCTACCGCGACGGCGGCGACCCGGCGACCGCGGCGAACCCCAACGGCGAGATCACCCTGGTCGACGCGATCTACTACACGACCGTCACCCTGAGCACGACCGGGTACGGCGACGTGACGCCGGTCAGCGACGGCGCCCGGCTGGTCAACGCCTTCATCATCACCCCCGCCCGCATCGCATTCCTCGTCCTGTTGATCGGCACCACCCTCGAGGTGCTGGCCCAACGCGGCCGCGAGATGTTCCGGATCACCCGCTGGAGGAAGAACATGGGACACCACGTCGTCGTGATCGGCTACGGGACCAAGGGCCGCAGCGCCGTCGAGACGCTCGTCAACAACGGTCTCGACCGCGAGCGCGTCGTCGTCGTCGACCCGAGCCCGGTCGCGCTCGCCGACGCCCACGCCGACCAGCTCGCCGTCGTCACGGGCGACGCCACCCGTCGCGGCGTCCTGACGCGCGCGGGGGTCGCGGACGCCGACCAGGTGATCATCACGACCGGCCGCGACGACTCCAACGTGCTCGCCGCGCTCACCGTGCGCCAGCTCAACCCCGACGCTTGGATCGTCGCCGCCGTCAGCGAGCAGGAGAACGCGCCGCTGATGCGCCAGTCGGGCGCCGACTCGGTGATCACGTCCTCCGACGCGGTCGGCCGCCTGCTGGGCCTCTCGACGCTCTCGCCGACGCTCGGCAGCGTGATGGAGGACCTGCTCACCTACGGCGAGGGCCTCGAGGTCGCCGAGCGCGAGCTGCTCGTCAACGAGGTCGGCCGCCCGCCGCAGTCGCTGCCCGACCAGGTCATCGCCGTGGTGCGCGACGACCGGGTCTACCGCTACTTCGACCCGGTCGTGACCCTGCTCGCGCGCGGCGACCGGCTGGTCGTCGTCCGGCCGGCGAAGGAGCTGCCCTGGGCGCCGCGCCCCGGCACCCACAACGAGGACTTCGCCGCCGACGAGGACTGACCCGCGCCCGCCCGGGACCCGCCCCGGGACAGGCCGGGACGTTGGCCATGGTCCCTGGCCCGGTCGAACTAGTCCGGTCCGCGACGATCGTGCAGACCTGGCCGCGACACGCCCGCACGCGGGTGGCGCGGCGCGACATCCGACGTCTGGTCCGGCAGGGTTGCCGGCATGGGGAAGGACTTCGGACTTTACGGACCATGGGTGCGGCACGACTGGTGTCCGCGGTGCTTCCGGCGCACGGAGCAGTCGCGCTGGCACCGGCGCCGGCTCGGGGAGCCGCCCGAGCGCGGCGAGCTGCGGGTCCGCTGCCACGAGTGCTCCTCGGACGTCGTCCGCCCGCGCGGCTAGTGCGGCTGGCGCGGCGGCAGAGAGGTGCCGGGCGGCGGGGTTGGTTCCCGGCGAACGGGTACTGACGTGGCGAACCTGATCCGAGGAGGAGCCACCATGCACCGCACGAGCACCGCGCAGGACCTCGCTGACGAGCTGAGGGACCTCGTCGACGCCGTGTCGCCGAGCATCGAGTCCGCAGCGCACGCCGTCGTCGAGAAGACGCCACCGCTGATCGAGAAGAGCCGCACGCTCACCCGCGAGAAGGGGGCCCAGCTGGCCGGCGCCCTCGCCGACCGCATCCCCGACCCGGTCGTCGACCGGCTGCCCGACGCGGTCTCCGACCGGCTGCCCAGCCACGGCCACGGGAAGCGCCGCAAGCTCCTGCTGCTCGCCGGTCTCGGCGCGGTCGGCGCGGCGGTCTTCGTCGCGATCCGCCGCTCCCAGGTGCCGCCGCCGCAGCACGAGCCGCGCGCCACGACGTACCCGCGGGCAGCCGAGCCGCCCGCCGAACCGGACCCGCAGGACCGCCCCGAGTGATCCGCGGATGATCTCCGCCATTTCCCCACGGCGGACCACCCGGACCTACTAACCTCGCCAGCGGTTCCCCAACCACACGCGCCCGACGGACCCCACACTCGCCGGGCGCGGCGACGCCCCGTCCCGGTCTCGACCGGGACGGGGCGCGCGCCATTTCGGGCCGGTCCGGACCAGCGGGTAAAGCCTTGGCGGAAAGTGACCTGGGCCACGCCGCGCGGCCTACGCTGGTCGGAACGACGCAGGTCGAGGCTCGGGCGGCCGGCATCGCGCTACCGAAGACCATGGGGGTCTGCGCCTGCCCGACCCGTGGAGCCCCTCGCGGTCGCTCGACCGCACCATCCCCCACCCACCCCCGATCTCGGCCCCGCGCCTGCGCGCCCCGGGCCGTGCACGGTGAGGCGTCCCCACTCCGCCTGACCGTGGTCCCCGGAGACGTCCGGGTGTCCGCCCCGCCGCAGGAAAGCGCGCCTGCGACGGGGCGGACGTCTGCCCGGGTCAGGCGATCGTCACGGTGACGGTGTTGCTGCAGGTGCCCGCGTACGTGCTGAGGACCTGCTTCTCCGCCGCGTCGGCGCTGAGGCCCCAGCGGATCTTCACCGCGACCCACTCGGCGACGTACCGGCACTTGTCGTAGGCCGGCAGCCAGGTCGCCGGGTCCTGGTCGGACTTGGCCTGGTTGACGCTGTCGGTGACCCCCACCAGCGTGCGCCGGTCGCCGAGGTCGTTGGCGTACGCCTGCCGCCGCGCCGTCGTCCAGCCGCGGGCGCCGGAGCCCCACGCCTCGGCCAGCGGGACCATGTGGTCGATGTCGATGTCGCTCGCGCTCGTCCAGGTGGCCCGGTCGTAGTACGAGAACCAGCGCCCGGTCGCCACCGTGCACCGGCTGCTGCTCGTGTAGGTCACCGCCGCGTCGGCCTCGGCGACCAGCACCTCCGCCCTCGTGTTCTGGCAGTCGCCGTCGGCATCGACCCAGTGGGGGAAGAGCGCGCGGTCGTAGCCGCTGTTGCTCTCCGCGGCCGTCGGGACCGCCGCGACGGCCTGGGCGAGGCTGCCGGAGAAGCTCGCCGCCCGGGCGGGCGCGGGCACCGTGGCCAGGAGGGCCAGGACGGCGGCCAGGGTGAGGAGGAGTCGGGTGAGGGGGGTGGGCGTCCGAGTGCGCATGGTCCTGTGTAGCCCGCCGGGGCGGGCGAGGGGGAGAGGCGGGGCCAGAGTTCACCCGCTCGTCACGACGCCCGAAAAAGAGGAAAGGAGCGGCCGGTCCGGCCGCTCCTCGTTCTCGTGTGTCGTTCCTGGTGGGCGATACTGGGTTTGAACCAGTGACCTCTTCCGTGTCAATGGTGCAATCTTCGCAGGTCAGCGGCCTGCACCCCCGCTGACCTGCGGCTCTATCTGTCGCATAGCGTCCATTCGTGCATGGTGTGAACCGTTCCGTCCTCACGGGATCCTCACCGCGGCGGGTTCTGTCGGACCTCGGTCGTAGCGTGCCCGGCATGGACGAGCTCACCGACGCCGAGAAGACCATGCTGGACCTCGAGCGGGGCTGGTGGAAGTACCCGGGCGCGAAGGAGTCCGCCATCCACGAGCAGCTCGGCATGACGGCGACCGTCTACTACCGGTCGCTCCACCACCTCATCGCCCGCCCGGAGGCGATGGCGTACGACCCGCTGCTCGTGAAGCGTCTCCACCGCCAGGCCGTCGCGCGTCGCCGCCAGCGGTCCGCGCGCCGGCTCGGGTTTCAGCTCGACGCGCAGCTCGACTAGCGGTCGACGTTGATCCAGAGCAGGACGTGGGCCTCGGGCAGCGCGGCCTTCAGCTCGGCGAGGCCGGCGTCGTAGTCCTCGGTGTCGAGGGTGGCGATCGTGGGTTCGGTGGTGTCGTCAGTCTTGAGGCGGTGGGCGATCCGAATCTGCACCGCAGGACTCTATCGAACGGGTGTTCTATCCTCGATGGATGGGACAGCGGCACGTGTGGGTGCGGGAGAAGTTCGGGCCGCGGCACCTGCCCGGGCTGATCCTCGCCTGGCGGCAGAACCAGCACGGCGAGTGGGAGGCGTTCGTGACCTGGGACAACCAGAGCACCGCGGACGGCCAGCTCGAGACCGACTGGGTGCCGGCCGAGCGGTTGAAGCCCGTTGGCGACAGGGCGCCGAGTCAGGGCACGGCCTACGGGTGAAGCGTCCGGCTCCGCCGATGTACTTGGCGGCCCCCGGTCGGCCGAGGTGGGCTCCGGCTACGACTCGGGGGCCTGGCGTCAAGGATGCCACCACGTCATCTGGTCGTCCAGGGGCCTCGATGCGACGATGGCGCCATGGATGAGCAGGTCTCGGGGCGCATCTTCTGTCACGTCTGCGAGCAGGTCACCGACCACATCGACAAGGGCGACGAGACAGTCGCGGCCAACGGCGCCATCGTCATCCCGTGGTGGACCTGCACGGTCTGCGGCGCGGAGAATCTGAGCTGATCTTTGGGGCGGCCCTGGCCGGTCTTGGCCCACCACCCAGCCAGGGCCTCGCCGGAGTGCTCGGGGAACACGCCGACTGGTCGGGCCGTACCCGGACCACGTGCCTGCATCCGGGCGAGCTGGCGGAATGCCGAAAGCCGCCCGCCTCCCCAAAATTGGGGAGGCGGGCGGCCGTCGCCGACTTGGGCAGTCAGCGTTGCCGGATCTCGATCGTGAAGGTGCGGTCGTCGGTACGACCGCTGGTGGTCGTGATCCGGTTGGTCACGCTGTAGGTTCTTCCGACGGTCCCGCCCGTGAGCCAGATGGTGGCGGCGGTGTCCGTGTGAGACTCCCGGGAGTGATCGATGCCGTCCTCGACGATCCACGTCGAGGTCTCGATGGTGTCGCCGCCGGCGAGCCAGGGGGCCCAGTCCCGGGTGTAGTCCAGGTCGGCGTCAGGGTCCTTCGTGAAGTTCGCCATGGGGTGCTCCTAAAGGGTGCGGGACTCGGCGGCGGTGCGGGTGGTCCGCAGCTCGCCCTGGGTGGGCGTCGTGCGCTGCTCGTGCGTCGTGGTCGCGATCCGGGTGGGCGGGGTCGTGAGCTTGGGGGCGATGCTGGCGGTCACGACCGTGGCCGCGGTGACGCTGACGTCGATGAGCTGGTTGGTGACGGGCACCAGCTCGAGGAGGGTGCTTCCGTCTAGGGCGGCGCCGGCCGTCGCGTCGAGCCGGAGGGAGGCGTCGACCGCGCCGGCGGCGGCGACGGTCGTGTCGGCAATGCAGCGTCGCTGGGCGTCGGCGGTGATGACGCCGAGGCCATCAGTCGCAGCGTCAGCAGATACGTCGACGCGAGCGACGGGGGCGACGATCGCGAAGACGCTGACCGTGGTCCCCTCGAAGACCCCGAGGCTGGCGGCCGCGGTGAGACCGCCGACTGCGGCGAGCTCTCCATCGAGGGTGCCCGGGGCCGCCACGGTCGCCGAGGCGTCGACCGTGGCGGTGCCGGTCAGGATGCTGCCCGCACCGGCGCCTCGGCGAGCGGTGACGTCGTACGCTCCGGTCCCAGCCAGGGCGGCTTCGCAGGATGACCCGGTACCTGCAGTGGCGACCACTGCGCCGGTCGCGGCCACCACGCTCGTGCTGCTGGTCCCGCGGGCTCCAGCTGCGTCGACGGCAGCGGCCCCGTCGATGTTGGCTGTCGAGAAGGTCGCGCGGTGAGCTGAAGCGTCGAGGGCCCCAGCTCCGCCGAGGTCTGTGGCTACGGGGCGTCCAGCCTGGGCCGCGACCGCGATCGAGCCGGCCCCGCTCAGCGCCGCGTCGGCTGGCCGGGTCAGGGCGACGCCGGCGGTGATCGCCGCGACCCCGGCGACCGCGGCTGCGGTCGTACGGCCGAGGGCGGTTGCCGCCGTGACCGTCCCCGCGCCGCTCATGGTGGTGTCGGACGTGATCGGCACGGCGGCGACCACGATGTTGCCGACGGCGTACCCAGCGGTGGATCCGGAGCCCGTGAAGCCCCAGGTCCGGGCGCCTGTGGGGCCTGCGCCAATGATCTGGGTGGCGGCGTAGTCGGCGGAGGTGGTGGACGTGATGTCGTTGATGGCCGACGTCATCCCGGCGGGGAAGGTGACCGTCGGCGCAACGTCGTTGGCCCTGGTGGCGACCGAGATCAGGAACCGGCCTGCGCCGGCCGTGACGCTCGGCGCATCGATCGAAGCGCCCGACGCTGCGCTAGTGCCCCATGCGCCCGAGAAGGCGTCCACCGGCGCGGCCGGGTCGTGGCCGGTCACTCGCATCAGCAGCGCGTAGATCGGAGCGGTCGGCGCGGTGCCGCGCGTGAAGCTGTACGACGCCGGCTCGGACCCGCCTGCCGCGGGGTTCCACACCACCCACATGCCGGTGCCGGCAACCTGGCCGCCCCCCGTGAACCCGGAGGGCACCGTCAGGGTCGATGCGGCGCTGCTGGTGTTGACGACCGCGAGCAGCAGGTCGCCGGTGGAGGTGCCGGCGGGCTTGGCGACCGTCGCGGTCGCCGCGAGCCCACCCGCACCACCGATCGCGTAACTCTGGATCGCGATGCCCACCGGCTACCTCCTGACGTCGAGCTGTTCGGTCTAGGACGCGACGGGGGTGATCGACACCCCGAGGGAGGTCAGCGTGAGGGTGTCGCCCGCGCCCCACGCCTTCGAGGCCGAGAGCTGGCCGGTGTACTTGCAGGACCCGGCGGTGAGGCTGTCCCAGACGCTGATGTGGGTGATGGTCTCCGAGGTGCCGCCGTTGGTCCATGCCGGCGCGGTGCCGCTCATCGTCATCGCGCCGCCGGCCGGGGCGGTGTGACTGACGGCGACTCGGGTGGTCGATCCGGCCGCGGCGTTCGCCGACCCTGCGGCGCCCGGGTCGCCGGTGTGGAGCTTGACGTAGGCGGTCGTGACGGCGGTGACGTTGGCGCCGCCGGTGCGGATGCTGTCGAGCCAGCCGTTGACGGTGGCAGCGATGAAGCCTGCGGTCATGGTGGGTTACTCCTTCTCGGTGGTGCTGGGGGCGGTGGTGGGGGCGGGCGTGACCTCGGCGGTCGCGGTCACGACCACCTCGAGGTGGGCGATCTCGGGCATCGGGTTTCGGTTCTCCTTCAGGGTCACGAGACGGTGCCGAGCTCGAGCAGCTCGGCCATGACGCGGCGGTTGCCGAACGTCGCAGAGGGGGTGAGGACGATCTGCCCGGCGTTGTCGCCGCTCGCCGTCCAGGTGATGGCGGAACTGCCGTGGCTGGTGGATCCGCCGCCGGTTGCGGAGTTGATGGTCACGGTCCCAGCGCCGCGGCCAGCGAAGGTGGTGGCGTCGTTGGTCGCTGAGACCAGGAGGTCCCAACGCACGAGGCCGTCGGCGCTCACGATGGTGATGCGGGCCGAGCACGGGCCCGCGTGGATGGGGAGCTCGACCGGGCTGGTGCCGGAGCCGGCGTCGGTGCCGCTGAGGTAGACGTTGCTCCGCTGGATGCCGTCGGTGCCCTCGGCGTGCTCGGCCGGTCGAAAGGCGTGGGACCCGGATCCTTCGGAGTGGGCGTAGTCGCCGCTGGAGCGGCTGTAGCCCTCGGCGTGCGAGCAGTAGCCGGCCGCGGTGCAGTCGGCCTCGCCTTCGGCGTGGGCGCCGTCGCCGGTCGCGGTGGCGTACCCCTCGGCGTGGGAGGCTCTGCCGGCGGCGAGGCTCTGGTTGCCCTCGGCGTGCGCGAAGTCGGCGGTAGCGGCGGTGCCGCTGCCTTCGGCGTGCGAGGCCCATCCCGACGAGGTGGTGCCGGTGCCCTCGGCGCGCGCAGCGTTGCCTGGCGCGCTGGTGCCGGTCCCCTCGGCGTGAGCATCGGTCCCGGCGGCGGTGTTGCCGGTGCCAGGAAGGACCGCGAGGCTCTCGGGCGCGACCCCGGGGCCCGAGGGACCCTGTGGGCCGCGGAGGCTGCCGCGCAGCACCCAGGTCGTGCCGTCGGCCGTCTCGTAGTAGTCACCAGTCGTCTCGTCGAGGTAGAACCCGTTGGGCTCCGCGGCGACGGGTGCTCCACCGACGTAGAAGTCGTCGGCGTAGAGCAGCTGAGCAGACGTCGTGTTGTTGACGAGGACGGAAAGGCCCGGGCCGGGCGGCAGCGCGACGGCACCGGTGCCGAGCACGGTCCCGCTCGTGCTCTTGATCGTGACCTGTCCAGCGCGAGTGAACGAGACGTTGATCCACTCGCCGTAGACCGCGGGGCCGAGGTTCTGGGTGCTGCCTGGGCTGCTGCCCTGCAGGCCGTAGATCAACCGGCCCGGCGGGTTGCCGGACGACGTGGTGGCGCCGAAGATCGCCAGAGTCGCGATGCCGTGGACGGCGGACATGTCGAGCTCGATGCTGTAGATCTCCACGATCGCGGCGCCGCCGTCGGGGATCGCCGAGGGCAGCTTGATCCAGACGCCGGCCGAGGGTGCGTCCTCGGGCATGGACAGGGCGCCGCCGAACTGCGCGACAGAGAGACCCCGGGCGCCGGCATGGGCCTGCGAGGTGTAGAGCAGCGCCCCGGAGCCCGCGTCGAGGACGTTGCTGCTGGCGAGGGCCTCTCCGACGGCGCCGGACTCGAAGCCCTCGAGGAGGGTGCTGCCGCTGTTGGGGTTGCCGGATCCGGTGTGCCACACCGAGCCGGTGGTGCCGCCTGGGCCCGGGGGGCCGTCCTTGCCGGGGCGGCCGACCAGCGAGCCGGCGGGGACGGCGCGAGGGAAGAGGACGTCGGTCACGAGGCTGCTCCGCTCTGGCTCTGGTCTAGCCGATGGTGGTCGGGAGGTAGGAGACGCCCTTGCCGCGGGCGAAGATGTAGGGCTCGCCGTTGAGGGGGTCGATCAGGGTGATGTCGGCCCACAGGAACGGCTTCGGGCCCGAGGGCCGGTAGAGCGTCGTGGCGGGCAGGGTCGCGGTGAACGAGCCCGGCAGGTTGAGCGCGACCACGCCGGTGGTGAGGGTGATGGTGCCGTCTGCGGTGCTCGAGACGGCGTTGTCGAGTCGCGCGAGCGCGGCGCCTGCGTTGTCCCGCAGCACGCAGGACGCCTGCCAGCCGTCCTCGAAGACCATCGGCTCGCCGTCGTTGCGGTCGATCACGGCGAACTCGTGGTCCCAGGCGTGGCCGATCACGATGTCGAAGTAGTACGTCGTGCCCTGGTAGGCGGGGTACGGCATCGAGGACCTCCCGGGTGCTCGTCAGCTGGTGCGGCCGCAGCGGATGCAGATCCGCAGCGTCGGTGCGGCGTGGTGCTGCCAGGCATGCCACCGGTGGCCCCGGAGCCGGCACAGCACCGGGCCGAGGACGATCACAGGCAGCTCGAGCGCGACCCGCACGGCGTTCACGCCGACGCCCGACCTGGCTACTCGCCGGCCTGGTAGCGACGGATCGTGTCGGCCCGCGCGCCCATGCTCTCGGCGTGCTCGAGGAGCTTCGCGGCGAAGGTGCCGTCGCTGCGGTGCTGCTCCATGTGGTCGCGGAACGCCTGGTCGCCGGTCGGCGCGGTCACCGTGATCTCGCCGAGGTCGGTGACAGTGGTGAAGCCGTACAGGTTGGTCGTGATCGGGAGCTCGAACCGCTGGGCGCCGGGCGCGCAGATGTGGCAGACGACGGACGCGACGAGCGGCGGCGCGGGGACCGGCATGGGCGTGTCGAGGAACCCGGCCGGTGCGACGCGCACCGGAGGCTCGGCGGCGAGCCAGGGCACGAACCGGGCGAGGAAGTCCTCGACGACCGGGAGCGCCATGATCCGGGTGATGGCGCCGGCGATCGCGAGCGCGCCGGCGACGGGCGCCCAGGTGTCGTCGAGCCCGGATGCCTGGACCAGGAGCGGGAGCATCGCGGCGAGCGCCACGACGGCGGCGAACAGCGTGCGGGCGGTCGCGCGCCACGGGCGGCGGACCTGGGTGGGCGTGGACATTATGGTCTCCTTCTGGACGGGGCGGATCATCGAACCGGCGTGCGCCGCCGGTGCGGGCGGAGCCCGGCGACGTCGACGTACGGTGCGAGGTGGTCGGTCAGCTTGTGCGCGACGCCGTACCGGTCGACACCGTGGTCGGCGACGATCACGCGGTCGGACACGATGACGCCGACGATGCGGTCTCCGCGGGCGCCGTACCCGGTGCCGCCGAGGTGGCGCGCGATCGCCTGGAGGTCGCGGTTGCCGTCGATGCAGACGATCCAGGCGTGGCCGTTGCGCTCGGCGCGGTCGGTGAGCTTCTTCAGCCGGGCGAGGAACCGGTCCTGTGCGGCTCGTCCGGCGCGCCTGGGCGGGGCGTGGGCGGAGAAGACCCGCACCCACTCGCCGTCGATGGAGGCCTGCGAGCGGGCGATGTAGCGGGGGAGGGTGGCCCGGGACAGGGCGCCGAGCACGAGCCGGAAGCGCCGCAGCCGGACGCCGCGGCCGATGATGGCTGACCCGGCGACCGCGGGGTTTGTGGTGCGCTGCAGCGCTCGGGCGGCCTTGCCGACCAGGGCGGCGAGGTTGATGTTCTTGGCCTCCTGGGCGCCGATCACCACGCCGTACGCGACGGTGGCGAGCAGGTGGAGGAGGTGCCTCTTGTCCTTGCGCCAACCGGTGGTGAACGCCAGGTTCGCGGCGAAGATCCGGACCCACGCGGCGAGCACGGGACGCTCGGTCGGCGTGCTCATCGCGGCTCGATCTCCCGCAGCTTCGCGATCGCGGCGCGGATCCGGGTCGCCTGGACCGGGCCGGCGGTCTTGAGCTGCTCGCGGAGCAGCTTGAGCGCGGCACGGACCTTCTCGGGCCGGGTCTTCTTCCGCTGCGCCGGCGGCCACGGCCAGACTGGCCGCGGGATCGGAGAGAGCCGCGGCCCGTCGTCGGGGCCGTTGCTCGCGAGGCCGTTGCGGCGCGCGAGGTAGGCAATGACCTGCCGAGCCGCGGACGCAGCAAGGCGCGGGTGTCCGGCCACGACGGCGTGGATGTGGTCGGGCCAGTCGCCCTGCGCACGGGTGCGGTGCCAGGCGGCAAGGCCAGCCAGGCGGAGCGCGCGCAGACACACGGGGTGGCCGCACCAGCGCAGGTCGACGACGCCACCGAGGTCGTGGGTGCCGGCGGACTTCGGGTCACCGGCGCCGGCCTGGTAGGAGCCCTGAGTGACGACGAACGGATGCGCGATCTTCGGCGCGAGCTCGCGCACGATCTGCTCGGCGTGCTCGATGCACGCGATCGTGAGGGCGTCGAGGTTCGTGCGGCCTTCGCGCCAGGTCGGGCGGATGAGTCGGGGGTCGGTCACGGTCGTTCTCCGTTCGGGGTGAGGACTGCGCGGCAGGCGCCGCCGTCGGTGGTGGTGCCGTCGGTGTAGGTGATGGACCAGCGGCCGTCGTCACCGCAGAAGGTCCTGGTGATGCCTCGGCCCTCCGCGCCTGGTGCACCCGGCGCTCCAGGAGGACCGTCGGGACCCCGCTCGCCCGGCGGGCCGGCCGGGCCGGTCTTCCCGTCGGGGCCTTGGGCGCCGGTCTGGCCGACGGTGCCCGTCGGTCCGGTCGGTCCTGACGCGCCGTCGTCGCCCTGGCAGGGCTCCAGCCCGAGCTGCTCGACGCAGCCTGGTCCGCGCGGGCCCCGCGGACCGGGCGGCCCACCTGGTCCCATCGGGCCCTGCTGCGGCGAGACGGCCACGGGCGGCGCCTCGATCGGCTCCTCGCCGAGACGCACCAGCTGAGCGTTCGCGGCCGCCAGGGCGGCCTCGTTGGCCTGGCCGTCCGCTCGCACCTCGGCGATCTGCTTCTCGAAGTCCTCGATGAGCTCTTCCCGGCTGCGCTTCTGCTCAGCCTGGGATGCGACCAGCCCCAGAACCGTCGAGACAAGCCAGGCGCCCACAAGAACCGCACCCACCGCCGCTGTCACCTTCATCCAGAGCTTCACGCCGGAATCCCCTTCAGCTGGTTGATGAGCGCCACGAGACCGAGTACGACGGTCACGACGAGGCCGATCGCCGACAGCGCGAACGTGCGGGCCCGGTTGGCGCGGTCCTCGTTCTCGCGGTCGGCAGCCATCCGCTCGGCCCGCTCGGTGGCCAGGAGCGCGGTGAGCTCCTTGACGTCCTCCGACAGCGCGGCGATCCGGGCGTTGGACAGCTCGTCACGCGAGCGGATCAGCGCGACCAGCTCGTCCTTGGTGGCGAGCCCGTTGAGGCGCTGCTCGACAGCGCCGAAACGGCGCCCGAGGCCGTCGATCCGCTCGGCGAGAACGTCCGGGCGTGGGCCGGGCTCTTGGGTCATGGGCGCGCTCCTCGTTGCAGAGAGGCCGGGGCCGCCGGCGCGGTGATCGGGACACATCGGTCGCTACTCGTCACGGGCGAGGGCCTCCGCCATGACCTGCTCCCACGTCCGGGCGACCAGGCCGACGGGGTTCAGCTGGATCAGCCCCTCGGCGACCCGCCAGGTGGTCTCGTCGAGGACCACGTTCAAGGCCGGCGAGACTCCGCGCGGGTCGGGCTGGTCCATCGCCTGCGCGGTCACGCCGGCCCGGACGAGCGCCAGGCTGGGACGCTGCCCGCCGACCGTGGTCATCTGGTCGGCCGAGAGCTCCCAGCCGTTGGTCCACCCGGTCCGGCCGGCCTGGGCGCGCCGATACATGCCCTCCGCGATCGTGGTCGCCCGGGCGGCGGTCATCGGACCGAGATGCACGATGGACGCTCGGCGCTCGATCCCGCCGATGGGGGTCTGCGCGGGGTACGACGCCGTGCGGAGCCGCGTCGCGGCCGAGTCGTTGTACCTGAGGAACACCCGGTCGGTGACCTCGGTGCCCGACACCCCGATCGACGTCGTGCCAGGCAGCAGGAGGAGCTGAGGGGTGCTCTCGTCCTCGACGGTCGGGACGACCAGGCCGTCGCCGGTGACCCGCCACTGCCGCGTGACCCCGCCGACGCTGCCCTGGGTGGCCCACAGGTCCATCAGCTCGTTGAGCTTGCCGGGGTTGGGGTCGTCCACCCCGGAGGCGCCCTCCGGGCCGGCGAGGTCGGTGTTGCCGAAGTCGCCGCCGCGGAACCATCCGCGGGTCACGCCGCGGGCGACGGCCTGGTCGATCGCGGTGTTCAGCTTCGAGGTGATGGCCCCCGCAGCGGTGAGGGGCTCGGCGCCCTCACCCAGGCGGGCGCCGCCGATCATGGTGAACTCGCCGGCGTCCCAGTCGGGCTCGTCGAGGATCCCGAACGAGATCCGGCGCCCGCCCGAGCGCCACGTGACCGGGGCGTTGCGGACCAGCTGGTAGGGGCGTTCCTTCGGCTTGAGGGCCATGCCCCAGGTGGCTGCGATCGGGCCGTTGCGGCCGTGGGTGATCTCGGCGTCGCCCCATGCCGCGATCGTGGAGAGCGGCTGCCCGCCGATGTAGACCTCGAGGTCGGGCTCGCCGGGCCGGTTCGGCATGCTCGGCCGCCCTCAGCCGTCCGCCGCGTCGACGGGGAGATCGGGGCCGGCGTGGAAGGGGTAACGGCGGTAGTAGGTCGCCGAGCACGGCGCGTACTTCGCGAGGTCGGTCGCGGTGAAGATGTGCAGCAGCCCGGGGAGCCACCGATGGGTGCCCAGGGTGGTGAGCCGCGAGATGTCCTGTCGGCCGTAGTCCAGCCAGGTGCCGACGACCTCGGGCTTGGGTGCACCGAGCTCGGGGGAGCGGATCTCGATGGCGGAGAGCTGGTAGGCCGACGGCTCGTGCACGACGGTGTAGGCGCCGTTCCCGGTGTCGAGGGCCCATCCCTCGTCGACGCCGACGGGGTCGCTGCCTGAGGGGAGCGACAGCGTGAAGTCGATGGCGTGGGTGGGGTCGGAGATGTTGCCGATGATCGGCAGCTGCAGGGCGGCGATGTCGTGGATGCGCCAGGGGTCGGCGGTGGTGTTGATGACGAGGGTGTCGCCCTCGACGACGACGTCCGATCCGGGGATCTCGCCGGCGGGCCAAGTCGCGGTGCCGGCGACCATGCGGGCGGACCAGTGGATGATGCGCTGGCCGGTGAAGCTGAGGCGCCAGGGGATCGTGTAGGTGGTGTCGTTGCGGAGACGGCCCACGGGGATCCGGACGGTCATCGGGGTGGTGAGGCCGTTGGTCGCGCCGGACATCGCGGTCGCGCTGGGGGTGACGGTTCCCGAGTTGACGCGGAGCGCTCGCAGGGACACCGCGGGGCTGCGGCCGGTGTAGATCAGCGCGGTGGACCCGACGAGGGGGTTCGGGCCGGCGTCGAGGAGGAGGCTGGCCTGGGTCTCCGCGGCGCCTTCGATCAGGACGGTGCGTGGCACCTGGAAGCCGGAGGTGCCGTTGATCCCGATGCGGTCGTCGGCGCCGATCTCGTAGAGCGCCAGGCGTCGTGTCGGCTGCGAGGAGGTGTTCCAGGCGTCCGCTTCCCACCAGCCGCGGGCCTGGAAACTGGTCAGCGTGTCGGGCAGCCCGATGCAGTCGAAGTAGAACCGCGTGATCCCCGACGAAACCGGCTCTTGCCCGGCCGGTTCGAGCTCCTTGCCGGAGACCACGATCGTGAGCTTCTTCGCCTCCCACTCTTCCATCACGGGCGGGTTGGAGGTGCGGCTGAAGTCGACCGTGATGTAGCGCCGGCCGCTGCGCACCAGCGTCCCGGGCCGGTTGATGGCGAGCCAGCCGAGGCTGCCGGTGTAGGTGTTCGAGGCGTACACCCGCACCCAGGTGTTGCCGCCGCTGGTGCCGTTGTCGATGAACCGCGGGTTCCAGTGGTTGGTGTGGCAGGGCGTCGCCGTCCAGCCGGCCTTGGAGTCGCACGGGTCGAGCACGATCCGCGCCGGGGTGTCCGGGTCCTCGGGGACCGGGAGGGCCGGCACAACGGTCGGCTCGGTGTCCCGCGCGAACGGCAGCGTGTGGAACGTGAGGTCGTAAATCCGGCAGCGGCCGAACCGCTCGCGGTGGTCCCACCGCTCGCCGATGTTGTCGTACGCGCGCACCATGTCGACCCGGTCGACGTCGAGCGCCATCGGCCACGCCTCGAGCAGCGGCGGCGTCCAGATCAGCGGCGCCACCTGGTCGGCGGACAGCTCCGCCCACAGGGCGTTCTCCGCCTGCGCCATGGCCTGGCCGTCGGTGGCGAGGATCTTGATCCGAACGGGGAACTCACGGTTGCCCCAGCCGGTGCGCTCAGACTTCTCGCCGACGGTGAGCATCGAGCGGATGGTCTCTACGAGCGGCTCAGGGTTGCCGAGGTCCGACTCGTCGGAGAGCGCGATGAACTGCCAGGGGAGGTCCGGCTCGACGGCGTCGAGGAAGACCTGGCTGCCCCAGGTGAGCTCGGCCGGCTGGTCGAGCAGCGCGGTGGTCACTTCACGTACCCCCTGGACTTCGACTGGTTGGCCTTCGAGGCGCCCTTGCGCTGCGAGGCACGGTTCTTGGCCTGCTCGTTCTTGTTGTCGCGGTTCGAGCGCTGCACGTCGCGGCGCAGCCCCTTGAGCTCGCGGTTCGCCTGCCTCAGCTCGCGGGTCTGCCGCCGGATCTCTGGGCCCCAGACCGAGTCACCGATGTCGGCGGTCGAGGTCGAGAGCTCCTTCTGCAGGACGCCGTAGAGCCGCTGGTACTCCTTGAGCGTCTTCGGGTCCATGCCGGCGTACGCCTGGACAGTGGCGAGGTCACCCTCGGCCAGAATCGCGTCGAGCGCAGGGCCGCTGACGTTCTTGAGAAGCCGGCCGGTGAGCACCGAGAACTGCCGGACGTCGGCGATGTTCGCGCGCAGCGCCGCGATCGGGTCGCCAGAGTTCTCACCCCAGACCGAGCCGCCTGGACGCCAGATACCCCGGTCCAGCCCGGACCGCATCCCCGAGACCAGGCTCTCGCGCCGCTCTACCGCTGCGTCGCGCTGCTTACGCTCCGACTTGACGGCCTTCTCCGCCAGCGCGAGCTCACGGCGCAGGCCGCGGAGCCCGCGCGCGACGCCGTCCGCCTCGGAGCTCGAGGACGTGCGAAGCCCCGGGGCGCTCGACCAGCGCGGGTCGCGGCCGCCCCCGACGCGGCCGCCGTCGGCGAGTCGCTTCGCCCGCAGAGCCTCGAACAGCCCGACGCCGTAGTGGTCGACGGCGTCCGCGGGGATCACGAACTCGCGGTTCGAGAGCAGCGCGGGGATGAGGTCCTCACGGGGGCCGCCGGGACCAGTCACCAGACCGCCGCCGGCCTTCTTGACGGGGATCATCCCGGCGCCCAAAGGCTCGTCCGACTTCACCGTGGCCTTCGTGCGCCCACTCGGACCGTTGACGACGATCTGCTGCACGATCGGGCTGCCGGCGATCTCCCGCCGCAGCTGCGCGATCGCCGCCCTCGCGCTGGCGACCGCCTGCTGGTGCTCGGACTTGACGACGATGGTCATCGGCTTCGCGAGCTGGTTGGCGAGCCGGACCGCGGCCTTCCGGCTCCCGGTCATCGCGGTCGCCGCTGCGATGAATGCCCCCCGCACCTCGCCGTAGCGTCGCTGGATTGCCTTGGCGGAGGCGCCGTTCTCCTCCATCTTCGTCTTCGTGTTCTCCCACGACGCCGCGAGGTCGGACAGTGCGTTGCGGTTCTCCCGGCCGCCCTCCGTCGCGTCGCTGAGGCCGCGCTTGCCCTTCTTCGCGGCCTCCGCGACGCCGTCGATCGCGGCGCCGAGCTTGGTCTGCGCGTCGAAGGCACCCCAGGCCGCTGTCGAGGCCTGCTGGGTGCTGACGGCGAGGTTCAAGAGCTCGGCGGACGTGAAGCCGGCCGCCTCGCCGGTGCGAAGGATCTCCGCCGAGAGACCGGCCTCGGCCATCGCCGCGCGCTCGGTGGCGTCGAGAGAGCCCTCGAGCACGGACTTCCGCTCATTGAGCGCGCTGCCGCTGTCGGGGCCCTCGCCGATCCCGATCTTCGACAGTCCCTCCGACAGCCCCGTCTTCGTGCTCCGGCCGAGGTCTTGGAAGAAGTCGTCGACGCCCGTGCCGCCGAGATCGTTCATGTCCCGGAGGTTGTTGAGTTCCCGATTGACCGCTGCGAGCTCATCCCGGATCTTCTGGGTATCCCCGGACGCGAGCGCGAGGTTGAAGGAGTCGGCCGACGACGTACCGGCATCGAGCGCCTGCGAGAGGTCCATGACCGCGCCGACGCCGGCGCCGAGGGCCGCGCCCCAGGGGCCCGCGAACGTGCCCATCAGGGCGAGCGACGCCGTGTTGGTGACTCCGAGGCCGTCGGCGACGCCGGTCGTCGCGATGGCCAGCCCGCCGAGGACGGCGCCGCCCTTCCCGACGGTCTTCAGCGTCCGGCCGGTGCGGGTGAGCGCCTCGTTCATGCGGACGTTCTGGCGCTCCATTCCGCGGCCGACGGTCGCCCAGGTGGTGCCGACGGTCTTCAGGTCGGTGCCGAGCTGTCGAATGCCGTTCCGGGTCTGCTGCAGGCTGCTGCGCGTGAACCCGAGGACACCCTGGTCGGCCAGGCGCGCCGAGGCTGCTCCGCCGGTCAGCCGGCTCTGGAGCGCGACGGCGGCCTGGAGTCCCCGGCTGTAGAGCGTGAGGGCGGCGACGCCGGTCAGGATCGGCGTGCCGAGGTTGCTGTCGGCCACCGCGGCGATCACCTTGGCGACCTGGGTCAGGGCGTCGAGCACGGGCCCGGACAGGGGTGCGGCGGCCTGCACGATCTGGGTGATGGCATCGGCGACCGCCACGAAGAAGTCGGCGACCTTCGGGCCGTTCTTCTCGGCGTACGCCAGGAACGACTGGATCTGCTGCTGGCCCTTCGACGAGCCGGCCCACCGGTCGAGGTTGTCGGCGACGTCGACCAGCCAGTCGACGAACTTGTCGTTCGTCGGGTCGAACGCCATCCACATCTCGGCGCCCGCGTGCGCGAGCGATCCGACGAGCCGCGTGGTGTTCTCGACCCCCTGGGGGATCTCGTCGACGAGGAACTTCCAGAACGGCATCCAGCGGTCGCTGTTCAGCGACCCGGCGACGTCCTCGATCGCGGAGCCGCTCGCGCCGGCGCCCGCGGCGGCGAGCTCGCGCAGGATGGGCGCCATGCGGGTCAGGGAGTCGATGGTGCCCGGCAGGTGCGGGAACAGCTCGGCGGCGCCGGCGTCGCGGACGGACTTCAGGACGGGGAGGAACTGCTGCAGCTTGACGACCGCGTCCTGCGCGTGCGGGCCGAGCTTCTGCATGGCCTCGTCGGCTGCCTGGAGGTTCGCGGCGGTCGGCTCGAGGCGAGCCTTCTCCATCGCCTTGAGCGCGTCGCCGATGCCCTGGAGGGACACGAGCATCCCGAGGCCGCCCGCCGCGCCGGCGCCGAACAGGCCGGCCAGGCCGGTCAGACCGACGATGCCGCCGGCGCCGAACGGCAGCAGCCCGGGGCCGAGGGTGGCGAGCAGCTCGAGCAGGACCCGCAGGCGGCCGGAGTACTGGTCGATCGAGGCGCGGCCACGGACGGCGGCCACCGACACGCGGTCGATGTCGGTGGCGAGCCGCTGCTGCGACGGGGACACGACGCGGGTCGTCGTGTTCAGCTTCGACGTCGACGTCGCGTACCGCTCCGCGGCGCGGGTTGCGCCGACGAACTCCTGCTGGACGCCCGAGGTCGAGCCGCGCAGGTCGCCGAGGCGGTTCGAGAGGTGCGCGGCGTCGCGCTCCGTGGCCACGAAGCTCTCCCGTGCCCGCGACGTCGACGCGTGGACTCGGTCGAAGGCCTTCTCGGTGGCGTCGCCGGCCCGGTTCATGTCGCGGATGTAGCGCGCGACCATCGCCTCGAGCCGGACGGTCACGGACCGGACGTTCGAGCCCATCAAGTCACCGTCCTCTCGTCATCAGGGGGAGCGTGGGTGCTGCTCAGGCCGCGAAGGCGCCGAGATCCGGCGTGTCGCGGTTGAGGTCGAGCACGGGCAGCGGGTTGGCGTCGTAGTCCCGGTCGTGGTCGAGTACGTAGTACTCGACCGGCTTCACCGGCTCCTTCGACCCTTCGTTGGCGGCGCGCTTGAGCGCGGTGCAGGCGTGGCAGATGACGCGCTCGCCGACGCCGTACCAGCCGTCGTTCGCGGGGTGGTGGGCGAGCGCCCGGGGTTGCCCGCAGTCCCCGCTGCACAGCGAGTTGAGGTACATCCGGTAGGCGAGCATCAGCGCTCGGTCTTCCTCGGTCCACGGCGACTCGGTCACCGTGCGTACGACGTTCCCGTCCTCGTCGCGGAGGTGGAAGGTCGAGGAGGTCCGACCCCGGAGCACCGACGGCGGGATGCCGAGGTCCAGCGCCAGCGCTAGTTCGTCCCGAACGGGCTGGGCCTCAGGACGTCCGAGGAGAGTCGCGAGAAAGGGACGGACACACCACCCTCGGTGTTCAGCTTCCACGCGGTCAGGGCGAGCTTGTGCAGCGGCGGGTAGCCGAGCTTCTTGCGCAGGGCCTTGACCTTGTCGACCGGCATCGTCGGACGGACCGCGCACTTCGAGATGAGGTCGTCCCACATCTCCGCCGGGTACGGCGAGCCGGTGTCGAGGGCCTTCTTCCAGGTGGCCTCGAACCCGGTCCACTCCTCGGACGGCAGCTGGCGAAGCAGCACCTTCTTGCCGGACTCGGCGTACTCGCGGCGCTTGGCCTGGATCTGCTCGGCCAGCTCCTCGACGGTGGCGCTGCCGGCGGGCTGGTCGCCGACAGCAGCCTCGCCCGACCTGTCCGTCCGGCTGGGATCGCTGGAGACCTTCTGCAGCTCGGCTTCGAGGGCGTCGATCTCGGCCTCGAGGTGCGGCTTGAGGTAGAGGATCTCGGTCTTCTCGGCGCGGTGGACCTGCGCGGAGAGGATCTCGTCGAGGTCGAGGAAGTCGTCGATGAGGCCGGCGGTGTCGGCGGTGGGGACGTTGGCGGCGGGCTGGTCGGTCATGGCGTGCTCCTGGGTGTGAGGACGGGTGTGAGGACGGGTGTGAGGACGGTGGTGGTGCGGGGTGGCGGGCGGTCCTCACGACGCCCGCCACCCCAGTTCGGGCGGCCGATCAGGGGGTCGCGGGCGCGGCCTTGATGTACGGCCAGGACTTCTGGACCTGGCCGGGGACGCGGGCCTTGACGTAGCCGCCGGACTCCTGGGGCGGCTGCGGGGTGTCGGTGAGGACCTCGGCGCCGTAGCGGATCTCGTCGTCCTCGGCCCACGCCTCGGCGGACTTCTTCGCGGTGAGGCGCGAGTACACCCACACCGTGGTGCCCTTGACCTTGACCGCGGCGAAGGTGGTGTCGGCGGTGGCGTCGGCCTCGCCCGGGGTCGCGGTCGCGAAGTGCCGGAAGATGGTCGCGCCGAACTGGCCGTTGGAGCGGCCGTAGGACTGGGCGTTGGAGTCCTCGCAGACCGCGGGCTCCGAGAAGGTGTCGGAGTCGGTCGGTCCGAAGTTCCAGTCCGAGGCCAGCACGGCGCACGAGGCGTCGATACCGGCGGCGAGCTCGGTCACCGTCGGGTTGGCGGGGTCGACGGGCTTGGTGGTCAGGACGGCGATCTTCTCGTGGCCGTCGGCGAGACTGCGCATGCTGCTACTCCTGGTTCTCCCCGGCGGCCGGGGGCTGGTCGGGCGGCGGGGTGCCGTCCGAGTCGGTGGGGGTGGGGTCGTCCGGGTCGTCCTGGTCGTGCTGGGTCTCGCGCTCGATCGCCGCGACGACGTCGGCCTTCGTGGCCAGGTCGCTCGTGTCGAGCCCGAGCACCACCGACGCGTGCTGGTCGAGCTGAGCGCGCGTCCAGGCCTGGACGGGCGGCCCGGCCGGCGGCTGGTCGCCGTCGCGGTTGGCGCGGCTGCTGGGGGTCTCCTCGAAGTCGCGGCCGAGGACGGGGTGCTCGAGGTAGTGCTCGGGCACCCACTGCTTCTGGCCGGTCGACTTCGCGTAGACCTCGACGAATCCGTCGTTCATGACGGGGTCCTCCTCGGTGCTGGTCGGGCTGGTGGATGGGCAGGGGGAAGCGCCCGGCGCCGGGGAAGGTGCGTCGGGAGTCGGGGGGGAAGGCGTCAGCTCGCGGTGGCCGCGAGCCGGTACTGCAGAGGCACCTCGAACCGGACCGGCTGGACGGTGTCGATCCGCCGCGGGGGAGCCGGCTCGTACCCGAGGGGCTGCGTCAGGCGGCCGACGGCGACGCCGTCGACGACTGGTGACCACCGGTAGAGCCAGGCGTGCACCCGGTCGACGAGGTCGAGGCAGTCGTCGCGGTACCCGGCGACGCACAGCAGGTGCACCGGCCAGTCGAGCTCGACCATCGAGTCGGCGACGTCGGGCTCGACGACCGGCGTGCCGACTCCACCGAAGTGGACGACGTACGGCGCGACCCGGCCCGACGGATCCGGGGTGTTGGTGCCGGGCATCGTGAGCAGCGGCGCGGGGTTGGGGATCTCGCCTTCGTAGACCGTGACGGCCGGCCCAGCGACCGGGAGCGCACGGAGCCGGGCGTCGACCTGGTGGCTGAGCAGCAGGCGCCGGATCGTGGCCATTGCGGTCAGCCCAGCGTCCGGTCGGCGGCGGCCTTGAGGATGCCGCGCTCGGTGCGGGACAGGTCGGCGTCGAAGGCCGGCCCGAGGTAGGGCTGCGGATCGATGCCGGGGTGCATGACGAGGATCCCGAGGCCGAAGGCGTTCTCGATCGGGTACGGGCCGCTGGTGCCCTCCTCGACGAATCCGCCGTAGTTCACCTCGGGGCCGACCTCGTAGGAGAGGTGGCCGAGATCGGTGGTGATCGACGAGGCGAGAGTGCCGGTGTCCTTCGGGGCGTTCACCTGCGCCCGGCCCTGGACGCGGTAGCCGCCGCGGCCGACCTCGGCGTCGACGGCCGGCTCGACGCGCGCGGGCGCGGAGCGGAGGTCGGCGGCGAGGTGGTCGATCTCGGTCAGGTCGATGTTGATCATGGCCGTCACCGCCTCCCGTGGTCAGCTGTTGAGGGTCGCGTAGAGGTAGCGGGTGAAGCGCCGGTCGCCGTGCTCGACGTCGACGACCGTGAGGTCGCGGCCGACCAGCGCGGCGTCGGGCGACGACACGACGTGCACGACCTGGCCGACGGCGATGCCGTCGGTCGGCTGGGGGAGTCCGACCTGGTAGCGGGTGACCGTGACCTGCTCCTCGCTGGCGACGGGCTCGCTGGAGCCCTCGGACTCGCTGGCCGGCCGGACCGTCGCGGGACCGTCGTAGGACGGCGCGGCAGGGGTGGTGACGGTCTGGCCGTCGGTCTCGCTCCAGCCCTGGGTGGCGCCCGGCGCGGCGATCGTCACGACCGACTCGTGGGTGCCGTCCAGCACGCCGGCGGCGGCCGTCGCCCAGCCGTCGGGGAAGACCGGGGTGCCGGGCCGGCCGTAGCCCACCGGGCGAGGCATCACAGGGGCCGTTCGGTGAGCTCGGGGTGGCTGCCGTTGCCGCCCACGATGTCGATGACGTCGAAGTAGAACCCGTCGTCCTCGGCGTCCTCGTCCTCGCGGGCCTGCTTGCGCAACGAGTCGGCGTGCCGGCGCATCGCGTCGGCGAGCTTCGCGCCGTCGGTCTGCACCTGGTGGTCCTTGAGGACCTTCAGCGCGAGCGCCTCGTTGGTGGCCTGCGAGTCGATCGCCTGAGCCGCCGCACGCTTCACGCTGTCGTGCTCGAGGGCGAGGAACGCCTCGAGCTGGTCGTCGGGGAAGACGAGGTTGCCCTCGTCGACGTCGTTGATGAGGAGGCGGACCTTGCCGACCTTGCTGCTGTAGTCGATCGCCATGCTCAGCCTCCTCGAGGTGGTGCAGGTGTGGAGCCGTGGGCGACCCTGGCCCGGTTGCCCGGGCCGCCCACGGCGGGAGCAGCTGCGTGCGCGGTCAGCTGCCGTTCGAGGCGTACGTGAACGTCGGGTCGCCGTTCTGGTGGCCGACGATGTGACGACCGCGGTACTGGATGTCGTCGATCTCGAACGACCCCTCGAGGGGCGAGACGTCGCCGCCGCCGACCCGCTGGCTGGCCGAGCTCTTCACCCGGATGTCGGGCTGCTCGTGACCACGCAGGTAGGCAGCCCACAGCGCGGGACGCGCGGTCTTCGGCTTCGGCACGACGAACCAGGTGCCGGCCGCCTTCGAGCCGGTGTTCCAGTAGTCGAGCATCGGGTCGACGACGTAGTCGACGTTGACGTAGTTGTCGTACTCGAACTCGGTCGAGTCCGACCCCGACGTGGTCGTCTTCTTGATCGTCCGGACCGCGAGGATCCGCTCGATCGTCCGCTTCAGGGTCTGCGGCACGACGACCTGCAGCGGCGGCGCCGCGACCGTGCGGCCGGAGATCTTCGACTTCCTCGCCGCCATCAGGTCGAGGACGCCGTCGAGGTTGTCGAGCGTGAGGGGAAGCGCGGTCGGTGCGTTCCCGTTGCCGGCCTTGAAGAACGCCGTGTTGACGCCGTTGCGGTCCGCCGCGATCAGGTTGGAGACCGCGTTGATCGCCTCGGTCTCGCGGGCCTGGCGGGCGATGACGCCCGGGAGGTCCTCGAACTCCTGGATCGCCTCGTTGTTGATCCACGACTCCCAGGAGATCGCGAACCGGCGACCGAACTTGGCCACCGCGATCTCGTTGAGCGCGTGCCCGCGCGCGTCCTCGGCGGGGTACTCGGTGAGCTCGGGCACCAGGTCGAACCCGACCGTGTTCCGCCACTTGTCGAGCAGCCGCTTCGGACGGAAGTCGTTGACCGTGGTCACGTCGGTGTAGCCGCGCCAGGTCGAGGGCAGCTCGTCGTACTGCCGCTGCATCTCGGTGTCGATGGCGGCGAACGCTGCGAGGGTGAAGTCGCTGGTCGCGAACGCCTCGGCGAGTCGCTGGGCGGCGCCCCACTTCCCGCGGAAGGCGTCCTCCATCAGCGTCATCGCCTTGTCCATCAGCGACTCGGTGATCTGGTAGTTCCGCGGGTTCGTGGCGCCGGGGAAGTCGGCGTCGGAGGCGGCCTCGACGGCAGCGTTGCCGTGGAGGACCTCGATGTTGCTGGTCATGGTGCTGGTCCTCTCAGTTCGCGATGCGAACGGTCAGCGGGCCGCTGGGCGCGCCCTTGGTGGTGAGGGCGTGGCCGTACAGGTTGTTGCCCGACGCCGTGCCGGTGAGGCCGGAGCCGTCGGCGAGGATGTAGACCGGGTCGCCGATGTTGGCGACGGCGAAGTCGACGGTGAAGACGTGGGCGCCCTTGAGCCACACCGAGGCGTAGCCCGTCTGGTTGCCCCCGCCGAAGTCGTACGACGTGTTGCGGGTGCCGTCCTGGTTGTAGGCCGGGACGTCGGTCTTGGCACGGTTGGTCTCGCAGACGCCGTTGAGGCTGCCGACGCGGACGGGGTCGCCGGCCTTCTTCCCGGCCGGGACCGGCAGGGGGAGGTGGTCGGCGTCGCGGAACTTCTCGTTGGTGGCCATGGTCAGGCTCCCTTCTGGTTGCTGGCCTCGGTGAGGCTGCGGCCCCACGGGTTGCTGGTGCGGTGGCCGGACTCCGCGACGGGCGTGCCGCTCGGGGCGCCGCCGAAGCCGACGACGTTGCCGTCGCCGCCGGAGGCCTGCGCCTCCTTGAGGTCGGAGGCGGCCTTGTCGACCGCGGCGGAGAACGCGGTCTCGTCGAGGTCGCCGGACTCGGTCACCGGGAGCTCGGCGATCAGGCCGCGGGTCTGCAGGACGTCGAAGGTGACGCCGGCGGCCTTGGCGCGCTCGGCGACGAGCTCGTGGGCCCGGTCCGCACGGGTGCGGCGGGCGTCCTTCTCCTTGAGGGCGGCGTTCTCGCTGACGAGAGCGTCCACCCGGCCGGCGGTCTCGACGAGCCGAGTGTGCTCGGACTCCTCGATCTCGATCTTGGGCATGGTGTCCTCCTTGGACTCCTTGGTGGTCTTCTTCTCGTCCGGCCGGGTGGCCGGGACGTAGGTGGTGACGATCCGCACCTCGGTGCGATCGCCGGTGAGCTCGACAGCACCGCTGGAGCTCTGCGTGTAGGGCTGGCCGTAGATCCCGTTCTCGTCGCCCTCGGACTCGATCTCGAACCAGACCGTCGAGTCGTCGAAGTCCCGCACCCACACCCAGGTCCGCTCGCTGCCGCCGTAGGCGTCGCGCAGCGCGACAGCGAGCCCGTCGCGGGTGTCGTTGACGGTGGCCTCCCGCAGCCCGCGGCCCGCCGCGCGGCGGCCGGCACGCGCGGACTCGAGCACGCTGAGCGCGCGGCCGCCGCGGCCGGCGCGGGTCACCCAGTCGACGGACTGGACGAAGGCGAGGCCCTCGATGATCGTGCCGCGGCGGCCGTCGGCCTCGCCGATGCTGGTGTCGGTGGCCGAGCCGAGGATCGAGACGCCGATGTCGTCGGCGAGGTCGTCGATCAGGTCGCGGTACGGCGTGACGACCCGGACCTCGGCGACCAGTGCGCCCGGCTCGGCGCCGGCCGCGATGTCGGCGTCGGTCGCGAGACGCGCCTCGGTGGTCGTGGTCGAGACCAGGTCCTTGATCGAGCGCTCGGGACGCTCCATCAGCTCGATGTCGGTGGGGTGGTCGGCGTACATGTGCGTGCCGGCCGGGATGACCTGGTCCGCGACCGCGGCTTCGAGGACGGCCGGCGAGTAGTACCCCGAACTGCCCCAGCCGGGGGAGATGAGCTGGACGAGGCGGAGACCGGGGCCCTGGCCGTCGGCGGCCTCGAGCAGGCGCGCGGTCTCGCGCAGCTTCTTGGACATGAGGAACCTCCCGGTAGCGGGGCGAGCGGGGTAGCGTGCGGCGGATGGAGTCCGAAACTGACGAATCAAGGTGTGCCCGGTGCGGTACCGAGCTCGTGTACGACGAGGCGCCCGACCAGGTGTCGCCGGACGAGGCATCGGTCACGATCGGGTTCGTGGCTCGGTGCCCGAACCCCGATTGCCCGGGGAACGAGTCCGAGCTCGCGCCGGTGGCAGATGGCTACTGACCCCGGGCGCGACGCCGCCCAGCCGTGCACCGTCGAGGCGGGTCACGTCTGGGCGTTGTTGGGGATCCACCTCTCCCTCACGCGAGGGGCGGAGGCGGAGGAGCAGTGCGCGCGGCCGGGCTGCGGCGCGATGCGGTACGTCGTCGATCGGGGCCGTCGGACGGCCTAGACGGTGGCCGCCGCGGTGTTACCCTGAAGTCGTGGGGCCCGCCTCCGTACCACGGGGGGACGGGGCCCCACACTCACTTCTAGGGCTGGACGAGCGGCACGGCGTGCACCCGGCCACTGGCGAAGATCCACAGGCCGGCGACGAGGTACTTGCGTCGGTCGACGTTGAAGTCGACGAGCTCGTCGATCAGCCCGCCGGGTAGCGCCTGGTCGCCGAGGTCGACGATGAAGTTCTCCTTGGTGACGCCCTGCCGTGCGGCCCGGCTCATCGCGTCGACGAGGCGGCCGTGGATGGTGGCGGCCCGGGCTTTGGTGGACTTCAGCTCGACCGGCAGCCGTTCGCGGCTGGTCCAGAAGAAGTCGTTGGTGGGCAGCGCGGGGTCCTTGGGGATCCACTCGATGTCCTCGCCGGCGTCGAGGAACCGCTCGACGAACTCGACCTCGTGGGGCTTGAGGATGTCGCCGCCGAAGTCGAGGGGGAGCGCTCCCTGCCGCTGGGCCCAGTACTCGCGGGCCTCCCACGGCTCGACGTCCACCGGCGGCGGACCGAACCGGGCGAGCGCGGCTTCGCGGTACGACGGCGGCGGCTCGTCGCTCACGTCGCTGCCCGGCGCGCCCGGCCGACCGTCCCCGCCACCGCCGGCGGCGCCGCCCTTGCTCGGCGGGCTGGCCGGCACCTGGGAGTCGCGCCACCCGTCGGCGTGCCGGGTCGTCGTCCACGCCTCCATCGGGAAGTCCCCGGCAGCCCAGGCCCGGTAGCCGTCCTTGCCGAGGATGGCCTTCTGGTCGGCGACCGACAGGCCGGCGAAGTGCTCCTCGGCCGACGGCAACCAGGACAGGTCGACCGAGCCGTCTTCCTCCCGCACGACCGGCACCCGGCCGCACCGGCCGGACGGGTGGTCGTTCGGGCCCGGGACCTCGAGGTCGAACACCTGGCCGTGCATCGCCAGGCACGAGCGGCAGGTCCGTGACCCGAGGTGTGCCGCCCACACCCAGCCGGCGAGGAGGTCGGCGTGCGCCTGCTGGGTGACCCGCTCGCCTTCGCGGTAGGCGTCGAGGGTCTCGGTCCGCGCGATGTTCTGCGCCCGCGCGCGGCCGAAGTTCATGTGGTCCTCGGCCCGGGACACCATCCGTGCCGCGGTCTGGCGGGGGTTGTCGCCGGCCGCGACGCCGCGGGTGAGCTCGCCGAGCACGATCGCGTACGTCTCGTCGGCGAGCGGGAGGGCGGTCGAGGTGACCTGCTGCGTCGTACGCCGGACGATGGCGTCGAGGGCCGCGGTCGGCACCTCGCGGTGCGGCAGTGGCCGGGACAGGCGCTGGGCGGCGATCAGCTCGACGGTGCCGGTCTGCGCCTGGGCGAGGACGTCGGCGAGGTCGTTGGTGATCGTGATGCCGAGGTTGGTAGCGAGGGTGTCGAGGCGGTCCGCGATCGCGGCGAGCACGCGGGCGAACCGCTCGTAGCGCACGACGGCGGTGGCGTTGACGCGGCCGACGTCGCTCAGGATGACGGTGAGGACGTCGAGGAGGTCGGCCGAGACCTCGGACCACGCGGCCGCCCAGGCCTGCGCGATCTGGGCGTCCTGGGCGTTGGCCAGCTCGGCGAGCGCCGCGGCGAGCGCGACCTCGACGGCGTAGGGGCTGGGCTGCTCGGGGGTGCCGGTCGTCATCGAGCAGCGCTCCGATCAGCCGTCGGCCGGCACGACGGTGCGGCGGCTCCCGCACTCGTCGCAGTAGCGCTGTTCCTGCAGGTGCATCCGAGCTCCGTGCCGTACGACGACCCACACGATCCACCCGGAAGGCAGGGCGCACCTCGTGCACCAGTGCCCGGGCTCGGTCTGCAGGATCTCGACGGCGACGCCGACGACACGGTGCTGATCGGCCACGGTCAGGCTGCCTCGCGCTGGCGGGCAATCGCTGCGGCCGCGGCCTCGATCCGCGGATCGACGAAGTTGCCCTGCTCGTCGGTGACGGCCTTGAGGACCTCGTCGACGTCCTTGACCCGCAGCGCGGTGAGGAGCAGCCGTAGCGTCTCCAACCCGGGAACCACGCCGGTGCTGTCGGCTGCGACGATCGCCTCGATCATCTTCAGCGGGTCGAGCTCGTTGAGGTCGGGCCATTCGACGACCACGGTCTTCTCGACGTCGCCGGCGAGCGTGACGACCTGCCGGTTGCCGACCTGCTGCACGACGCCGCGGAGCGGCCCCTGCGGTGCCTTCACCGCCTGATCGACGGCGTACGCGGCGAGCTGCTGGAGCACCGCTCCCCACAGCTCGCGCCGCATCCCCATCTCGAGGATCGTGGGCTGCTCCAGCGTCTCCGCGACTGCCCGCGCGCCCGTCGTACCGGGATCCGAGAGCAGCGTGGTGACCGGGAGCCCGAGCCCGGCCGCGGCCAGGGCGGCGAGCGGGCGCCCGGAGTCGCTGTCGATCGTCGCGCCGGTCTTCGGGATCGCCTCGAGGTTCGCGCCCGGTCCCATCGCGGCCACGCCGCCTGCGTCTGAGCCACCGATCGGCGGGACGTCCGCGGGCAGCGCGGACTGCATCCGGGCCACCGCGCTGCGGACCTTTGGCGCCCGGTCCCCGGTGAGCTTCCACGCGAACTTCGACAGCGCCTTGCATAGGCGCGCCCAGTCGGTCAGGAAGCCCTCGTACGCGCGTGCCCACGGCAGGGAGGCGTAGACGTCGGGGACGCCCCACTTCCAGCCGTCGAGCCGATTCACCGGGACGTGCAGGATCGGGACGTCCCACTGGACCGGGATGCCGTCGATCGACTTCGGCCGCGTGGCCGGCCAGAACCCGAGCGCCGGGTGGAACACGCGCCGCGTCTCCGGGCGCAGACGGGTGAGGCCGGAGTAGCCGCGCTCGACGACCGTGGCGTTGTACTCGCGGAGGTAGAACCAGGGGTCGTCGCGGTCATCGGGGTTGTTGACGACGTCGAGGATCTCCTCGAACGGGGTGGACCGGACCTGCACCCGCCCGGTCAGCTGGTTGGTGAAGCAGGCGATGAAGACCTGGCCGTCGGTACCGAGCGCCCGCTCGAGCTCCTCTTGGGCCTGCGAGCTGGTCAACGCCTTCTGGTTCGACTCGTCGTCCCACCACGCCTGGACGACCGCGTTGACATCCTGGCCAGCGTCCTCGCCAGCGGCACGAGCCTGGACGGTGACGCCCTGCCCCCAGATGTAGCCGGCGCGGAGCTGGATGCCGCGCTTGATCAGCGGCGACGCGACGGCCATGACGCGGCAGTTGCGGGTCACGCGCTGGAGGCCCTGCCGGGAGAACTCCTCGAGCAGCTTCGTGGAGGCCCGCTCCCAGCCGACGTCCTCGGCGGCGAGCTCGAGGTCAGCGAGGCGCTCGCGGAGCAGCGAGTTGTCGCTGTTGAGCGCCGCGACCTCGGTCAGCAGGTCGACGGTGTCGGGGACGGAGCCCTGGGGCCAGTCGGGCACGGCGGATCACCTGCCTCTCACGCTCGATCAGTTTGTGTCGGAACCCCGGCTTAGGGTCGGGGAGATCGGTGCCGGCGAACGGCGCCCCTAACGGAAGGAACAACCATGGCCGTGAAGGTCACCACCACCGAGGTAAGCGCCGGCACGAGCACCTACACCGTCGTCACGCACGACGACGGCGTGGACTTTCTCATCGACGATGGCCACCTGATGGTGTTTGACAAGGCCGGTGATCGAGCGGCCGGCTACGCGCCCGCGACCTGGCGCAGTGCAGTCGTTGCTGATTCTCAGTAGGGCGTGATGCTGAAGGCGTCGAGCTCGGGCTCGAGGTCTTCGCCCGTCACGACCTGGCTAATCAGGAGGGGCTGGAGCAACAGCCGGTTCAGGCCCTGCGACAGCGCGTCGACGTCGTCGTCGTGGGCGGCGGTCGGGAAGCCGGCGGCCTCCTCGATGACGTCGTCGGCCCACGGCGCGAGCTCGCTCGAGGGGAGCCAGACGTTCCCAGCCTCGACGAGCGGGGAGACGGCCGCGGCGCGGGCTTCCTTCCCGCCGTCGGGCTCGACGGGCACGATCCCGCCGATGCTGTTGGACAGCATCGCGATCACGGCCGGCCCGTTGGCCTTGTCCTCGACGAGCTTCAGCGTGGCCTGTGGCCATCGGGCGGCGAGCCGGCGGAACGCGGCGAGGGTCTCGACGAAGTCCATCCGGCCGTGGACCCGGTCGAGGAGGTAGGCGTTCGCGCCGCGGCGGCCCCAGACCTGGCCGGAGACGTAGTCGGTGCCCTCGGTCTTCTTGAAGGTGAGGTCCCAGGAGATCAGCAGGTCGTCGAACCCGGTCACGATCCGGGAGCCGTCCTCACGGACCAGCCAGAGCGGCTCGTCGTACCGCTGCCACCAGGTGCGCTTCAGGATCGTTCCCTCGGCCGGCGCCGGCCGGCCCTGGTAGAGCGCGTTCCAGGCGCGGGACCCGACCTCACGGATCTTCTTCAGCCAGTCCTTCACCGTCCGGCCGCGCGCGGAGACCATGAACTCGCCGGGCTCGCGGCCGAGCACGTCGATCTCGCCCTTCTCCGGGTCGTGGTCGGCCTGGGCCGGGATGTTGAGGGCCGCCCACTCGTCGGCGAACTCCTTCTGGAGCCAGCCGGCCATGTCGTCCTCGCGCCACCGGGTCTGGATCAGCACGACCGGCGCGCCCGGAGCGAGGCGGGGGAGCGCGACCTCGCGCCAGAAGTCCTCGACGGTCTGCTTCCAGGCCTTGGAGTCGGCCTGCTTCGCGTCCTTGTACGGGTCGTCGATGATCAGCACGTCGACGGGCCGCGAGGTCAGGCCGCCCTCGACGCCGACGCACACGACGCCGCCGGCGTAGCCGAGCAGCTCGAACTCGTCCTGGCGCTGGGAGGACTGGGAGAGCGTGAGGCCGAGCTCGGGGTGCTCGCGGAGGATGTCGCGGATCCGGCGGCCGAAGCGGCGGGCGACGTCCTTGCCGTAGGACACGATCGCGATCCGCAGGTTGGGGTTGCCATGGAGCAGCCACAGGGGGAACCACACCGAGGTGCGCTGGCTCTTGCCCTCCTGCGGGGGCATGTTGATGATCTGCCGCTCGCAGTCGCCGTCGCGGACCGCGACGAGACGTGCGTCGATGGCGTCGAGGGCGGGGGTCTGGATGGTGGTGCGGTCGAGGGCCTGGGCCATCTCGCCCGGCGTCTTCCATGGGCGCTGCCGCAGCTCGGGGGCGAGCTGGGTGCGGATCATCTCGACCATCAGGTCGGGGGCGGTGGTCATCCAACACCACCCACTTCCCCGAATCCACGACGTTCTGTCGGACCCCCCTGAGAGGGTGCTCGCATGAGCGAAGAGAACAACAACATGCCCGAGCCGAGCGACGACTACCTGGCGGAGAGGGCGGCTGCCCAGCCGGATCCGGTGCTGGGCCTTCTCGCCGACTCGATCATGGCCGGAGACAGTTCGCTGCAGGTCACGTTGACCGTCGGAGGGTCCCTCGTCACGGGTGTCCTGGTCAGCCGTACCAAGTGGATCAACGACCTGATGGATCACTACGGCGAGGCCGTGGCCTACATGGACGGCTTCGCGCGGGCGTGGAGCAAGATGGATGCGGAGGCGGAGCAGAACCCGGCCGAGCCGGCGTACGCCGGCTTCCTGCACCTCGTCGAGGCACGCGTGGTCTCTCCGGCGGGATTCCTGCCGAACGGAGACCCAGGGGCGTTCTGGCGTGGTCGGCTGAGCGAGGTCCAGGGCTGGTCGCTTGGCGTGCTGCAGGCCACCTGAGTCAACGCCGCCGAAATCTCAAGAACCCGTGTGCACCAGTGTCTGGGCATACGGGTTCTTGATGTGAAGATAACACCTCGCTGCGCGGACCAGCGACAGGTCGACGAGGTCAGGGCTCCAGCGTCATGCCCCGGCCGGTGTCGCGGACCGTGCCGACCCGGTTGCCCTGGGCGTCGTAGACGACGCCGTCCGACGCGGCGATCCGCTGCCGCATGGCGTCGCGCTGCTCGGCCCGCTCCTGCTCGGCGCGCCGCCGCTCCTCCGCGGCCCGCTGCTGCTCCGCCCGGGCCGCGGCCGCCCGCTCGGCCTCCTCGCGCTCCTCGCGCTCACGGGTGGCGGCCTTGACGGCGTCGTAGAGCTCGGCCATCTCGCGCTGCGCGTCGTCGTACGCCGCGCGGGCGCGCTGCCAGCGCTCGATCTGCTCCACGGTGGCCTCGATCTCGACCCCGAACGTCGAGACGACGGAGTAGTCCGGGAACCGCTCGTCCTCGTGGATCTTGATCGTGGTCATGCGCCGATCCTCCCACCACGCTGACCGCTTCGCCGCTCGACAGCGCGTCGCAGCACGTCCGGCCACGACACCACCTGCACCCCGCCCCGCGCGCCCTCGACCCACCGGCACGCGATCCCGATGTCGTCGCCCCGCGCGATCCACACCCTGATCGTCGGCGCGCTGATCGGCCGGCCCGTGATCTCCGCCGCCGCGTCGGCCGCCGCCTGCAGCGTGCACCAGCCCGTCTCGTCCGTCCCGCCGACCAGCGACGACCGGACCGCCGTCGCGTACTCGGCCACGGAGTACTCCTTCCGGCAGCCCGGGCACTCCCACGACCGGCCGGCGCCCGGGTCGTCGAGCCCGCCTTGGCTTTCCTTCCACGCCCGCGAGCACGCGCCGCACGGCGTACGGGCCTCGGCGACCAGCGACGCCGGGAGCGCGGCCGCCGCCTTCACCTCGTCGACGCGCGGGCCGCCGAGCTCGGGGTACGACGCGAGCACCCGCAGCCAGTCCTGCGCCGCGGCTCGCCGGACCAGCGCGGCCTGGAGCCGCCGGCGCGCCGGCGTGCGGTGCCGGCATCGCTTCGGGTCACGGAACCGGCGGACCAGCTCGTCGCCGCACTCGAAGCACTCGACGCCGCGCTCGGGCTCGCGCTCGTCGTGGAGCGCGCGTTCGATCTGCGCGCGCAGGGACCGGATCTCGCGGGTGAAGGCGAGGAAGTCGGGGCCGTCGGTGCGCTGGGCGATGTCGGGGAGGTGGTCGCGGAGGTACGCGATCGCGCTGCTGATGGTGGGCCGGCGGTACCCGGCGATCTTCTGCCCCCACCGTGCGGTCTTCGGGGGCCGGCTGGTGCCGGCCTGGTCGAGGAAGGTCCGGTAGACGTCCTCCCAGTGGGCAAGCACGGCGAGCGGCGGTACGGCGTCGGCGCGGCGGTGGTCGTCGCGGTAGGTGCGGGACACGAGGACGGCGTCGAGGCGGACGGTGGGGCCGATGAGGACCTGGGCGTCGCCGCCCGGGATCGGTGCCGCGGCGACGAGCTTGCCGTCGTGGCCGGCCTCGAGCGCTTCGGCCGACAGGGCGGCGTACCCGGCCTGGGTGTCGGCGAGGTCGTTGTCGACCTTGCCCTGGCACTCGGGGCAGGTCTGGGGCTGGGCGGTGGTGGCGTGCTCGCGGCCGCAGAGCGCGCAGTGTCGTTCCTCGCAGGGGGCGCAGCCGCGGTGGCCGGGGCAGGTGTGGTCGCTGGCGCAGTCGGGGAGGTGGGGCGTGGCGCCGCGGGGGCCGTGGGCGACGCGGTAGCGCAGGGTGCGGTCGTAGTGGCAGCTCGGGGTCAGGGTCACAGGTCCTCCTGGTCGGCTCGGTTCTGGTCGGCGTGGTCGAGGTCGTCGACGTTGGCGGGGCAGCAGAGCATGTGCTCGCCGGCGTCGCATCCGGGTTCTCCGGTGCAGATGGCCGGGGTGTCTGGGTGGGGCTCGCACAGCGCGCGGGGCCGGTCGCGCTGGGCGTCGACCTCGTCAGCGAGCCGTGCCCACAGCTCGGCGTCAGCGGGCGACGGCGCCCTGCACGAGCAGCGGCAGTCGCCGGCGGTGCAGGCGCCGTGGTCGGGCTCGCGCCAGGTCGTGACGGTCCACGGGTTCCGGTTCCCGGCGCAGGCCGAGCACGGGCGGCCCGGGGCGAAGTCGGCCATCGCGCGTGCGTGGTCGCGGAACCGCTCCAGGTCGCCGGTCACGGTCGCTCCTCGAGCGTGGTGATGACGAACGCGCCGTCGTCGGTCTCTCGCGCCGCGGCGACAGCGAGCCCAGTGGCGGGGTCAATGAACACACGCTGCTGGTGGCCGGACAGGTCGAGGTCGCCCCAGAAGATCGACGGGATGACGTCGCAGCCGTGGCGCCGCGGCCGGTAGGGCTGCTCCTGGCCGGCGTCGGTGCTCGACCAGATCCGTCCTGCCGCGAGGTCCTGCCGGAGCTGGTCGACGAGCCGGTCGCGATTGCGTCGCGCCGCGTCGAGGAGGTCGGCGGCCATCTGCTGGCGGAACGCGTCCATGTCGAAGTCGCTCACGCTGCACCGCCGATCGCGTCCGGCCCGCCCGTGCTGTTCGTCGCACCGAGCAGCTCGAGGAAGGCCCGCACCACCGCGTCCCGGTCCGCCGGCAGCAGCTGCACCCTCCCGGCCAGCACCTCCAGCGCACCGAGGAACGCCGCGGTCACCATCTGCGCCCGCGCCTGCTCGAGCTCGACGTGCCGCTCCGCGATCCCGAGCCGCGCCATCGTGTCGCCGGCCTTGAGGAGCTTGTCGAGCAGCCGGTCGAGGAGCGTGACCTCGGCGCGAAGCTGGGTCATGTCCTTGCCGCCGGCGATGCTCGTGTTGAGGTCGTTGACGCGGCCGCCGACGACGTCGGCCATGTGCTCGAGCGCGCCGGCGGTGCGGGCGAGGAGGTCGACGGGGTCCTTGATCGGGTCCTGGCCGGCGAGGCCGGGCCAGAGCTTGCGGATCTCCTCGTCCGCCTGGCGCTCGGTCTCTCGCTGGGCGGCAGCGGCGACGGCCTGGGGCGACTTGCCGCCATGGGCGGCGCAGACCTCCTGACCCTTGACGGGTTGGGCGCCGCAGGGTCCCTTGTGGCGCTTGGAGTGCGCGGTGCACTTCGTGTGGACCTGACCGCAGCGGTCGCACGGCGGGCGGGACGAGGCGGTCATCGGTGGAGGCCTCCGGTTCTGCTGAATGGGTCGGACCCGGTCGGTACGGTCAGCGCCATGACGGAAGACCCCTCGTTCTGGGACTGGCTCTGGTTCACCGCGCTCGACGGCATCGGGGGCGGGCTGCTCGGTGGTGCGATCGCCGCGTGGGCCCTCAGCCGGACGATCCGACATGAGCGGAGGCTTCGAGACGAGGAGCGTCGCAACGCCGAGGTGGACACGCTTCGGCAGCAGGTCCTCCAGTTCCGCGAGGTGGTGCACGACGCGGTGTTCACACTCGACCGAGACAACGCCGCAGACCTCCTGCGGATCCGGATCCAAATCTCGCAGGCGACACACGCATGTCGTGCCGTGGCGCGTGTCCCCGCTCCTGGCCTTTCTGCCCTGTTGGACGAGTTCAACCGCGAGTTCACCCGCATCGCCAGTGCGGACGAGATCGATTGGCTCGCGTTCGATCTCCTGACCGCCGCGATCCACGCGCACGCCTTCATCTGGATCGGCAACCCGGAAGTGTTCGAGGGCGACGACCGGCCGTCTCTGTACGACCCCGTCGAGGACGAGATGGCCGAAGAGCAGGAAGCCGAGGAGCTGGGCGCCGAGTCGGCAGACTGACCCTCGGGGCGCCTAGCCATGCTCGCCGCCGTCCCGCACGCGGCGAGCGCGCTGCTCGACCACCTTGGCGGCGTGGTGCACGCCGTCCCACCAGCCGTCTCGGTACCGGTAGGACCGGGTGTCCTTGCGCGGGGGCATGTCGTGGTCTCGGAACAGCTCCGCGCTGATCTTCTTGAGCTCGTCCGCCGCGACCTCCTGCGCGGCCACCGCGAGCCGGTCGTCGATGTCGCGTACGACCTGGCCCGCGACCGTGCCGCTGACGAGCCGGTCGCCGACGTGCAGCCGGACCTCGCCGGTCGGGTGGCGCCGGAGGTCGCTCAGGAACAGGTGCTCGCTCAGCCTGGCCCGGTCGGACGGCTCGGGAGCGGGCGCGTCGGCCTCCAGCTCCTTCGCGCGAGCCACAACACGAGCGGCGACCTCGTCGCTGACGGATGCGCGCAGAGCCACGGCTTCCGGGGTGCCGAACGACGACCGCTCGACCAGCGCCGTCATCGTGCTGTCGGTCGCCACGGGCAGGTCGGCCGGGTGCTCGTCGAGCAGCGCGCGGAGGGCGGCCACCGACACCGAGACGCAATCCAGGTCGACCTGCCGCCCCCGCTTGTCCGCCTCTGCGAGGTCGTCCTCGTCGTAGGAGTGCCCGCGGCCCTCCTCGCCGCAGCCGTACTGCTGCCGCTCGGCGTACCGCAGCCCACAGTCCAGGCACCGGACGTCGGCCCGCTCCGACCGGGCGCCTCGGTCGGCGGCCTCGGCTATCGCCTTGTCGAGCAGCGCGGCGAGCGCGGCGTGCAGGCCGGTCATCGCTCATCCTTCCGCCGGGTCTCGTAGGAGCGGATCTCGTCCGGGTTCAGGCCGTAGTGCACCGCCCGCTCCCAGACGATCTCGGCGGACTCACTGTGGTTACGGACGCTGGCCCAATCAGCCGCCTCCTGGCCAGCGAGACCCTGGGCGAGGGCATCGAGCAGGAACGCGCTCCTGGCGTGGCCGAGGAACTGGCCAAGCGCGAAGTCGAGCCGCGCGCCGACCTCCTGGTCGCCCACGACCTCGGCGAACGCGAGGTGCCACGCCTGAGCCTGCGCATAGTGGTAGCGCACCAGGCGGTCCAGGGGGACGGTCTCGCCCTCGCCGGGGTGTGGCTCGATCTCGTGGGCGTAGCGGGTCTCAGGCATGGGTGTCTCCTTCGTGGACGGCGGCGCCGTCGGTCGTAGTGGTGGCGGTCGGCTGGTCGGCGGCGCAGCGCAGGCACCACATGTGGTCGATGAGCCCCGCGACGACCAGCGACCCGATGCCGGGGTCGACGCGGCGCTGGTGGCCGCAGGCCAGGTCGACGGGCAAGAGCTCGAGGCGAGCCCGGTGCTCGGCCGGCGGGTGCGCTGTCGGCTCGGGCTGCGGTGTCGCGCAGGTCCCGTCGCAGTAGCTGCTGAGCATGCCGTCGCACATGGTCAGGCACCTTCCGCGGCGACGGCGCCAGCCACGACGCGGAGCACGCGCGCGACCGTCTGCTTCGTGTGGCTCCCGCCCGGCTCGTCTCCGCCGTCGAGGCGCTGCGCTGCGGCGAGGAGCATCGAGGCGTCGGTGTCGTTCGGGCCCTTGAACGGGTGCCGGGCCGCGCCGACGAGGGCATCGAGGGTCGCGCGCTGGTCGGCGACCTTCCGCGCCAGGTCGTTCCGGTTCTCCTCGACGTCGCGCAGCTGGAGCCGCAGCGCCTCGAGCTGGGCGAGCAGCGCGGTGGCCGACGCCGACCGGGCAGTGAGGACCTGCCCGCCCGACTCCCGACCACGCTTCCGAGCGTCACCCACCATCCCGCCACGGGCCACGCCCAAGAGGTGACCAGGGCCGTCGCCCGGCGCATCGGGTCGGAGGCCGTCGACGTCGTCGTGGTGCTCGGGGTCGGTGGCGTTGAGGGCGGTCTCGATGAGGTTGCGGTCTCGGAGTCGGGTGCGTCCTCGGCGGGTGGTGATCCAGCCGCGGCGGCTGGCGGATCGGAGGTGGTTCCGGATCGTCTGGTCGTTGAGGTCGGCGGTGTTGCGCATGAGCTGTGCGAGGTCGGTGGTGGGGTGCCACTGGTCGTCGTCGAGGAGGTCGAGGATCGCGATCCAGGCGGGGCGGCAGCGGGGGGTGAGGAGCCACTGGCTGCCGGTGCTGAAGCCGGGCGGTGGGTGGTGCTCGTCCTGCCGGGGGGACGCACTGGCGAGTGCGTCCCTGGAGGGCTCGCTGAGTGCGTCCCCCTCGTAAGAGTGGGGGACGTGGGACGCACTCGACTCGCGGGGTGCCCTGGCGCCGGTCGGGACGCAGTCAGGGACGCACTCAGGGACGCAGTCGTTGGGCTGGTTGGTGGGGTCAGGCGACGTGGTCATCTTCGGCCTCTCGGTACAGGGCGATGGAGTGGTGGAGTCGGGAGTTCCGGGCTCCGGGGATGGTGGAGATGAAGCCCTCGGTGACGAGGAGCTTGAGGGCGTGGCGGAGGTAGGTGCCCTTGCCGGCGACGTCGTTCTCGATGTCGCGCTGGGTGCACTGGTCGTTGTCTTCGACGTAGCGGCTGATGGCCTCCATGAGCTTGGTGGGGCGGAAGGTGCCGTCGTCGTTCTTGGGGGCTTCCTCGCGGGCGATGGACCAGTTGGTGATGCCGTGGGTCTCGGAGCGGGTGGAGTCGAGGGTGAGGGTGCCGGCGTAGCCGCCGCCGGAGGCCTTGCGGAGTTCGCCGGCGGTGTCCTTCTCGATGCGGAGGGTGATGCGGCCGATCTGGCCGGGGGCGGGCTGGGTGCGGGCTTCGGCGCGGAGGTAGGTGCCGCGGATCATGCGCTTCTTCGCGATGGACCCGATGGCGTAGCCGCTGGTTCGGGCCTCGGTCGACTTGGGGAGGTGGTCGATGGTGATGACGCAGGAGCCCGCGTCGGCTGGTCGGGTGCAGAGGAGCCGCATGACGCCGGAGATCTCGTCGCCGTCGTTGGTGTTGGCGCCGAGCATGGGGATCGCTTCGCCGATGGAGTCGATGAGGACGACGTCGGGGGCGTGGCGGACGACGTCGTCGATGGCGGCGCGGAGCTCGGGGCCGTCTTCGGGCTGGTAGTAGCGGAAGCGGGTGGAGTCGGCGATGTGCTCGAGGCGGGCGCCGAGGAGGAGGAGGCGGGCGGCGGTGTGGTTGGGGCCGTTGTGGTCGACGTCGACCATGGCGGCGGTGTCGCCGGCGTTGAGGGCTTCGACGATGGCGGCTTGGGCGAGCCAGGTCTTGCCGCACTCGGGGTCCCCGAAGATGCCGTTGACCTTGCCGGCGTAGAAGAGGGCGGCGCCGTCGACGCGGCGGCAGACGGTGGGCGGGTCGACGACGGGCGGGGTGCCGCCGTTGACCCAGGAGAGGTCGATGAGGCCGGTGCCGTTGTGGGTGGCGGGGCCCCAGCGGGTGACGATCTGCTCGAGCTCTTCGTAGGCGGTCTCGACCTGCATCGTGACGCTGCTGGGGTCGCCGGTGCGGGCGAGCTGGAGGAAGCGTTGGCCGATGGTGGCGACGCCGCGGAGGCGGGCGGTGTCGCGGACGATGGTGGCGTAGTGGCCGGCGTTCGCGGGGATGGCGCAGGCCTGCATGAGGTCGTGGAGGTAGGTGGCGCCGCCGATGCGCTGGATGTCGCCGGTGCGGATGAGGTGGTCGGCGACGAGGACGGCGTCGACGGTGCGGCCGGTGTCGGCGAGGTCGTGGACGGCGTGCCAGACGGTGGCGTGTTCGGGCCAGTAGAAGTCGGCGGCGGTGAGCTCGTCGCGGAGTTCAGGGATGAGGGTGGGCTCGAGGAGGAGGGCTCCGAGCACGGCGCGTTCGGCGTCGCGGGACGCGACGGGGCGTCGGTCGTCGAACGGCTTGTCGTAGTCAGGGTCGAAGGGCGGCTCGTCGGTCCCGGTGGGGTGGTCGACGGCGTGGAGGTGGTGACGGGGTGGGGTTCCGTCGGCGCTCACGGTGTCGGTGGCTCCTTCGCCTGGTGGTGGTCGGGGTGGTGGTCGGGGGAGGGGTGGTGCCTGGCCCGGGGCAGGTACGCCTGGCCGGAAAGGTGCGGCGTCGTGGGCGTCCTTCGAGGAACAGTTCGGGGACTCGTTGACCCCGGGCCAGGTGGTCTCAGGCGGCGGGGCCGGGGAAGTCGGGGTTGTCGATGAGGGCGTCCTCGTCCTGGTCGTCCTGGTCGTCCTCGTGCTCGTCGTCGTCTGGGTCGTCCGGCTCGGCGGCGCTGCTGGTGGTGCTCACGGAGAACGGGTCCTCGAGGCCGCTGCGGTCGGCGTGCACCGCGGCGCTCTCGATCTGGCCGCAGCGGTCGCAGACCGGGCCGTGCTCGGAGTCGTCGATCGAGAGGGTCGAGGAGAGGTAGGGGTGTGGCTCGTGGCGGGCGCCGGCCTCGACGACGGCGGCGAGGTGGGGCTCGGTGGGGCCGTCGCCGTACTCGAGGGTGGGGGCTTCGCCGGCGGCGAGCTGGCGCTCGTAGTGGAAGGACCGGGCGAGGTTGCGGAGGTGCTCCTCGGTGGTGGAGTCGGGGGCCGGCTCGATGGTGAGGATGGACAGGGAGACGGCCTCGTCGCCGCTGCGCTTCTCCGAGCGGGACTCGGCGACGAGCTCAACGACGGCGAGCACCTTCTTGCCGAGCTGGTCGTGGCAGCGCTTGGCGAGGTCCTCGGTGATGCCGGTGTTGCTGGTGCCCTTGGAGGCGATCTTGGCGGTGGTGGTCATGCGGGTGGTGCTCCTTCGGTGGTTGGTGAGGACGGATCTCGGTGGGTCAGAACGGGGGCTCGTCGGTGGCCGGCGGGGTGTCCCAGCCGGCGTTCGTCGAGGTGGCGGCCGTGCGCTGCTGGGCGCCCTGGGCGGGCCGTGCGGCCGCGGGGACCTTGGCGATGGTGGGGAACTTGATCTCGAGCGAGGTGCCCTTGCCGCCGTCGCGGGTCTCGTACTCGCGCTGGTAGATGCGACCGGTGACCAGCACCCGGTCGCCTCGGCGGAAGGCCTCCGCGGCGGGCTCGGCAGCCTGCTCCCAGAGGGAGACGTTGACGAAGATCTGCTCGAGGTTCTCGTAGGAGCCGTCGTCGAGGCGGCGGGAGTCGTTGGCGGCGACGCGCATGGAGCAGACGGGCTTGCCTGCGGGGGTGAAGCGGAGCTCGGGGTCGGCGACGAGGCGGCCGTCGATGGTGATGGTGGGCAGCAAGGGGGTGTTCCTCTCGGGTCAGGCGGAAGGGGTGGGGGAGCTGGTGGCGTGGGCGGCGGCGAACTTCTCGACGAGAGCGCGCGCGGGGAGGCCGCGGTGCATTGCGGGGAGGTGGCCAGCAGCGATGGCCCAGAGCTTGATCTCGGCCGCGGTGGTGTGAAGGTCGGCGATGCGCTGCTTGAGCGTTCTGGCGTTGTCGGCGCCTTGGCGGGCCTTGGCGGGGCGGCGCTCGATGTCGGCCTTGGCCATCACGGACTGGACGACCTTGAGCCCGATCCCGAGGCGCTGGCCCACCTCGATCTGGGTGAGGTTCTCGTCGACGTAGAGCCGGCGGACCTGCTCGACCAGGTCCGCCGAGCGGGGGACGGGGGCGCCGCGTCGCGGGACGCCGTGCTCCTCGAGGAGCCGGCCGATGGTCGGCGCGCTGCAGCCGTGGGCCGCGGCGATCTCGCCGGTGGTCTGGCCGGCCCGGTACGCGGCGACGATCTGCTCGGCGGGGAGCACCATCCGCTCTGGCCCGGAGCGACGCTGCGGGGTCGCCGGCGTCGGCCGGGGTGCCGCGGCGTCGACAGCAGGCGTCGCCGGCGGGGGCGGCGCGGGCGGCGCGGCTGGGGTGAGCTCGGCGAGCAGGTGGAGCGCCTCGAGGGCCGCGACGACCGCCGCGCGCGCGGCCGCAACGGCGGGGTGCGGGTGGCTGGCCGTCGAGCGCAGGAGCTGCCCGGCGTGGTCGACCTGGGCGTCGAGGATCTGGCTGGCGGTCGGGCGGGAGGGGGCCGGCGGTTGGCGATTCTCGACCGGCTTGGAGGGGCCGCCGGCGACGACAGGGCGCGTCTCCTGCGCCGCCGGCGGGTTCTTCCCCTGGGTGGTGGAGGAACCAGCGCCGGGAGCCCTGCCCGGTGTGCTTCGCACGTCGCTGGTCGATGTCGCCCGCGGTGCGCTACTCCGCGTCGTGGGCTTGCCCTGCTTCCCCTCCGTGGGCAGCTCGGTGGTCGCCGGCTTGGTGGGGGCCGGCGCAGGAGTCGGTGCTGGTCGTTTCGTGGTGGTCGCTCGGGCGGCCTTCTCGGCGGCCTGCTGCGCCTCCTCGGCCGCCGCGCGGCGGGCGGCGCCTTCGGCGCGCGTGATGGCCGCGCGGGCGCACTGCGGGCACCGGCCGTCGTCGTCGAGCTCGCGGCCCTTGCGCTTGCAGTCGGCACACCAGGGCTGGTGGGCCGCGCGGATCGTGCTGGTGTCGCGGGGGAGGTCGACGGGCGGCATGTCGGTGTAGTTGCCGCCGGTGGTGGCGTTGCCGAGGACCTGGACCATCAGAACAGCACTCCCTCGGCCCGGGTTGGCTCCTCGACTACCGACACGGTGGGCGTCGGGCCAGTGAGCGGGGTGACGGCGATCCGGGCGCCCGTGGCGGCGTCGGCGTAGCGCTTCACCCCGTGCAGATCGACGACCTGGCAGTCGTCGAGGTACACGCCGGCGGCCTTGAGGGCGTCCAGAACGGTGCGCTCGAGCTTGTCGGTGTCCGGCTTCTTGTCGGCGTACGACGGCGCGGTCGGCTTGAGCCGGCTGGCGTTCTTCCCGGTGCCGTAGTGGTAGCGGGGCCGGGCGAGGAAGAACTCGATGCTGACGCGCACGGGCCCGGCGATCGGGGTCCAGCCGTCAGGCAGCGCCTCTTGGGTGGCGCCGGCGACGGCCTGCCACCAGGGCCGCACCTTGCTGCTGGACTCGACCATGCGGGCGCGGCCGTTGACGACGAACGCGCGCTTGGATCCAGCGGGCGCGGGGGTCCCGACGGCGTGGATGGTGAGGGTGGTCATCGGCGGGTGTCCTCTCGGTCGAGCCAGACGATGAGGGGGAGGGCGGTGGCGAGGACCGCGACGATCAGGGAGCCGACGATGAAGTACTCGTTCACGGCGCACCGCCCGTCGAGTCGGCGGCGGTGTCGAGGTAGCGCCAGGTGATGACGGTGACCTCCTGGTCGACGGCGCCGCCCATGTGCTTGGTGAAGAACGCGACGAACGCGCGGGCAAGCGCGCCACGGGCGGGCCAGTCGAGCGGCAGGAACTCGCGGAGGTCGGCGGCCGTGAACCCCTCGCGGGCGACGGCGTCGTCGGTGATCGCGTTCAGGGGCTCGCGGCGGGTGGCGACGACCTCGACGTCGACGATCCGCACGAGGGGCTCGCCGGCCTTGCGGCCCATGACCTTCTCGCAGAGGGTGAGCCGGTCGCCGGGGCGGAGCATGGTCCAGCCGCCGCGGCGGGTCTCGGTCTTGCGGCGCTCGATGACGGCGTCCTTGGTGAGCGTCACGGACATCAGGCGCGGCATCAGAAGAGCACCGCCTGCGTGGTGGAGACGAGCACGACGGAGGGCGGTGCCGCGTCCTCGCCGTCCTCGACGCGCTGCTCGACGCGGGCCGCGTCGTACGCCTCGGCCTGCCACGGTGGCGCGACCGGCGCGCCCGCGGCCGGGTATCGCGCTGAGTCGCGCCAGATCACGCGCCCGGACGGCAGCTCGACGACCTGCATCGCGGGGATCCCGAGGCCGACGACGGCACCTGCCCACCGAGCGGCCTGCATGACCGCGGCACGGGCATCCCGCTTCGGCTTCCAGCGTGCCTTCGCGGCACCGTTCTCCATCGGCTCCCAGTAGTGCCTGGTGGTTGGGTACGGGCACCCGGGCAGATGTCCGTCGCGCGCGATGGGGCAGGTGCAGGCGTCGGCGTGGCTCCACGACTGCATCTGGTAGGTCGCTCGCTCGTCGGGGATGTCGACCAGGTGCTCGCTCACCGGGTCACCTCCGGGAACTCGTCCCAGGTGCGTCCGTCGAGCTCGCGGCCGGCGGCCCTCTTGTTCATGCGGATCATCTGGTCGGGCTGGTCGGTCGCGTTGGCGAGGCCGTAGGAGCCCCACTGCTTGAAGTGGAACGCGACGCTCGCCCGCACGCACTGATCGCGTAGGGAACGCACCCAGGCCGGCTGCATCGGCCGGGCGCCGCGGCCGGACTCGCCGCCGACGATCACCCAGTCCAGGTCGGCGGCGTAGTTGGGGTCCGCGCAGCTGCACGGGCACCCGAGCCAGGTGCGCAGCTCGACGGGCCCGAGGAGCGGCTCCATCGAGAGGAACCTGACCGCGGCCGGCGTGGCGAGCAGCGCGGGGATCCGGATGTCGGCCCACTGCTGGTTCTCGACCGAGACGCCGAGCCAGACGTTCGACAGCGGCCACGGCAGATCGTCCGGGTTCGGCGTGCTGGCTGGCAGGACGCCGTTCGAGCAGAGGCGGTTTCGCTCGTTGAACGCGACGTTGCGGACCGCGTCCTCGAACGAGAGCCAGCCGTTCGGCGTGTCGATCAGTCGCCGCTCGTTGAGGAGCGCCCGCATCCGCCCGTGGCGCTTCGTGAGGAGCTGGAAGGTGTGCTGGCCGGCCAGCGCCATGACGGCGAACACGCGGACGATGAACTCGTCCGAGATCTCGTCGTGGAACAGGTCGCTCATGCTGTTGACGAAGATCCGCCGCGGCCGTGTCCACCGCAGCGGCTGCTCGAGCTTGGTCGGCCGGAGCACGACGTCGAAGCCCTGCTCGTAGTAGTGGCCGGGCGTGCCGCGGAACCGCTCGGCCAGGGTCTCGGCGTAGCAGTGGTCGCACCCGGGCGACACCTTCGTGCAGCCCGTGACCGGGTTCCAGGTGGCGTCGGTCCACTCGATGTTGCTGCGGTCGCTCATGGCGTCACCGACCGGGCGTTGCCGACGGGAGCGTGCACACCGAGCTCGTGCCACACCGGGTGGCAGCCGTCGTCGGCCAGCTCGGGCTCGCCGGTGAGGATCCGCAGGACCTCCGCACGCATGGCCTCGGCGCCGTCGCGGAAGACAGGCCGGTCGATCGCGGTGACCTGGAGGTCCTCGACCTGGGCGACGACGCGGTCGACGGCGGGCGCGGCGATGGTGCGGGCGGCGGTACGGCGGGCGCTGAACCAGAGGCGCTTCATCGAGCCACCCCCAGAACGCGCGCGGCCTGCTCGACCTGGTTCCAGAGAGTGTGGTCGCCTCCCCGTCGATCGGGGTGCGCGATCTTCCGAGCGGCTCGCCTGACCTCGAACGCGACTGCGGGGTCGTCGAGGATGTCGCGAACCGTGCGGTCGCGCAGCGGTCCCTCGTTGCCGATGGCGATCCGCTCGAGCAGCTCGGCGGCCTCAGTTCGGGTCATGTGCGACGCGGGCATCGCGGTGCCGGCACCGATCGCCTTGAAGCCGGTGTACTGCTCACCGCGCTTCGTCACGCCGTACCGGTCGACCATCCGCAGCGCCTCGAGGCCCTTCGCGATGGCATAGAGGTTGTGCTGCCACGGGTGGGCCATGGTGTCGCGCCGACGACGGTTCGCTCCGGTGCCGACGTACGCCCAGGAGGGTCCGCGGACGAACGCGTCGGTCGCGTAGGCGAGCGGGCCGACGTTCGAGTCGAAGGCGAGTCGCACCCCGGGGCTCTTCGCCTTGGCATCCGAACGGAGCAAACCGTCGAGGCGGATCTGGCGCTCCTCGACGTCGACCTCGACGACGACGTTCTCGGCGTCGAGGTGGTCAAGCTCGCGCCCGAGCAGATCCAGGACGTCGGAGTACGTCACGGTGAACCGCGACGCTTCGTGCTGGCCGGTGAAGGCGGTGCGGTCGCTGATGGGCCGGACGGTGTACTTCATCGGGTGCTCCTCTCGTGGGTGAGCCCCGCGGGCTCGATCGGGTACTGGCCGCCGCACGCCGCCTTCCACTGCCGGCGCACCGAGCGGACGAGCTCGTAGTGCGCGCGGCCGCGGTTGCCCGCGATGAGCAGCTCGACGGTGGTGCGGATGCCGACCTCGCGCTGGGCGTCGATCACTGCCTGGGTGATCTCGTCGTCGGACTCGGTGGTGTCGATCGGCACCACGACCAGCGGACGGTCGACACGTCGCGCCAGGGCGCTCACGCCGGCACCGTCTGGCCGGAGTAGTGACGCTGCAGACCGAGGTAGGTCGGCCAGCCGGGGTCAACGCCGTCGTGCTCGATGCCCTTCTTGTCGAAGTACTCCCGCAGCCCGTCCGCCTGCTGCCGGCGCCACTTCACCTGCTCGGCGTGCAGCGCCGGGAGCGTCATGCCGGGGAACTTCCTGATGTGCTTGGCCATCAGCCTGGGGAAGATCCGGGCCGCGGCGATCGCGTCCGCCGTCGCGTCGTGCTCACCGGCGTGCACGACGCCGTAGTGCTCGCACACCTGAGCGAGCTTCCGCCCGCCCTTGCGGTAGGGGTCGGCGAACTTGTCGAGCACGAAGACGTCGACGATCGGCGTGACCTTGCCCATCCCCAGGCGGTCGAGCAGGGTCGGCTGGCCGCGGCGCATGTTCTCGGCCTCGAGGAGCGTCATGTCGTACGCCGCGTTGAACGCGACCACCGGCATGCCCTGACCGAGCCAGCGGGCGATGCGGCCGGAGACCTCGAACAGCATCTGCTCGGGCGTGTGGGTGGCGTTGGCGATGGCGTGCTCCCGGGTGATGCCGTGGACCTCGCTCGCCTCGACGGGGATGTCGATGCCGGGGTCGACGAGGTAGGTCGCGGTGACGGGGCGCTGCCCGGGGTGGAGCTCGACGAGCGCGGCCTGGACGATGCGCTCGTTGAGCGGGTCGACGCCGGTGGACTCGGTGTCGAAGGCGAGGACCGGGAAGCCCGCCCACTTCGCGGCGGCGCTCACGCCGCGTGGCCCGTCTGGAGCTGGGTCAGATAGTGCTGCAGCTCGGCCGCCGAGGCGGAGTCACACGTCAGCCCGCCCATGACCTGCGCGAAGTGGTCCTGCACGTCGGGGAGCGTCATGCCCTGCTGCCCGGCCTCGGTGACGATGCGCTGCCAGATCGCGTCGGCGTCCGGGCCCGGGTCGGCGACCGGCGTGTCGTCGCCGACGACCTCGCCCTCGACGGCGCCGTCCTCGTCGACGGCCTGCTCAGCGGGCGCGGCGGCGGCCGCGGGGTCGGGGAGCTCGGCCGCGCGCCTCACCAGGTGCTCGTTGAGGCCCTGGGTCATGTGTCCGGCGGCGTTCGCCTGCCGCCAGAGCTCGCGGATCTCCTCGGCGTCGGTCGCCTCGGCGGCGAGCGCGACGTAGTCCGGGCCCGCCGCTGCGAGCGCCGGCGCGCTGGTGACCGGACCACCCGCGAGCGCCGGGGCGGCGACGCGCCCGTGCCCGGCCATGAGCTGCGCCGGCGTCACGTCGATCTCGATGATGGGGACCATGTAGTGCCGGGTCTCGGGCTGGCCCGTGCTCTCGTTGCGGCCGACGGACGTGCGCTGCTCGAGGGCGAGCCAGCCGTTGACGTAGCCGCCGGCCTGGGCGAGGAACTCGGCCACGTCGGGGAGTTCCAGGGCGGCGTTCCAGCCGTGGGTCTCCACGCGCCACACGCCGATGCCCTCGACGTCGCGCAGGACGACGTTGAGGCGGGTGGTGGGCTTCTTCAGGGCCTCGATGTGCTGGGGGTCGTCGGGGTCGCAGGGCTCGTCGGTGAGGACGTTGTGCTGGCCGTCGCAGCGGTGCTGGCAGCCGGCGCGGGACCAGGTCTCGTACCACTGGGTGACGGGCTGCGGCGGGACCATGATGGGGAGGCGGGCCGAGGCGGTGACGACTTCCCACTGCGGGGAGCCGCCGGGCGGGGTCCACTCGGCGACGTCGCCGCCGTAGAGCTCGGCGACCTTCTCGAGGAGCGGCTTGGACGCGGAGGTGAGGCGGAAGCGGTCGAGCTTGACGGGCTTGACGCCCTCGGAGCCGTCGCGGCGGGTGAAGGCCTGCTTCTGGCCGAGGCGGATGCGGCCGAGCTCGCGGGCGCGCTTCTGGATGTCGAGGATGGGCATGGTTCAGTCCTTCGGTCGTTCGGTCTGGGTGTGGCCGCAGCGCGAGCAGACGAACTCGTCGCGGGCCGGGGCGAACCCGATCTCCGGGTACTTGCAGTTGGGGCAGGTGGCGTCACAGGCGATCCGCACCTCGGGGATCGCGCGATGACGGGTGGCCTCCTGCGGCTCGGCGTGCTCCCACTCGGCGTCGGACCAGCGCTGCTCGCCGACGGCGATGGAGATCGAGATCTGGCTCTGACACTGCGCGCAGACGCTGGTGCGGGTCTCGGTCCTGGGCTGAGTGGTCATCACGCCACCGCCTCGGCCGGGCGAGCAGGCGGCACGAGTGCCTTGCCGATCACCGGCTCGTCGGCCTTCGCCGACGCGATCCGCGACGACCACTCGTCGACCATCTGCGCGTGCCGGAAGTACCGGTACTCCAGCTCGCCGCACCGGGCCGGGTAGAGCCGGTAGCCCTCCGGGCGCAGGTGCAGCACGACGCCGACCTCGGCCGTCGCGGGCATCGGAGCCTTCGAGCCGTCGCGCAGCCAGCAGACCTTGCCCTGCCGGTACGCCGACATCTGCAGCCCGGCCTCGGGGTAGACGCCGTGCACGTGCCCGGAACCGAGGATCTTCGGGTGCGGAGCGCCGCCGTCGGCCGGCACGATCCAGTCGCCGCCGGTCTTCGTGTCGCCCATCAGGTCGCCCGCCGGGTCGACCTCCCAGCCCGCCGCGCGCAGGGCGTCGCCGATCCGGCCGTCGGCACCGATGAGGTAGTCGAGCGTGCCGGCCCAGCCGTGCTCAGGGTTCGCCACAACCATCTCGGACGCCGTCCACCGCGGCTGCCACTCATCCTCGAACCGGAGGAAGTGCTCGAGGAAGGGCGCGAGCTCGGGTCCGTCGATCGCCCACTCGGTCTCGCCGACCCGGATCACCTGGGGGAGGGGCGTGCCGAGGAGCCGCGACTCGATGACCTTGTGGACCAGACCGCCGACCTCGGCGCGCTCGTCCTTCTTCCGGGTGTGCGCCTTGGTGATCCACCGGCGCAGCTCGGCGAGCTGCTCAGGGTTCCGCGACGCCGCGACCAGCGCGGGCAGGTTCCCGATCGCCGAGTCGGCGACCATGTTCCCGGCCCAGTGGATCAGCGCCGGCTTCGGCACCCCGCCGCCGAGGATGGTGGTGACCGAGCGCAGCCGGTCGCCGGTGGTGTGGTCGGCGTAGTAGCCGTTGCCCTGCCGGGCGGGGATCGGTCCGCGGTCCTTCTTCTTCGGCTGCTTGCGGTGGTCCATCGGCCGGCCCTCGACAGCGGGCGGGTTGATGGTGTCGATGAGCAGCGGCCCGTCGAGGGCCATGTCGGTGGGGTCGCTCATGCTGCGGCCCTCCCGCTCGTGCCGAGGCAGTAGCAGCCGTCCGCGGCCGCGGTGACGGCGTCGTGGTGGCAGCCGGTCTCGGCCAGCTCGGCCTCGGTCTGCTCGGCGAGCTGGACGGCGGCCGAGGGGCACAGCTCGTTGCACTCGACGCCGGCAGGAGCCCCGCAGTCGGGGCACGCCCACGCCAGCTCGACGGTGGCGATCGCGGTCAGCATCGGCCCCACCGGTCCTCGTCGGCTCGGCAGTACACGCAGTGGTGCGCCGCGCAGCCGGGGCAGTACTGCCGGCCGTCGTGGCTGCAGACGTCGCGCTCGAGGCCGTCGCACTGGTTGATGCAGCCGCACAGGACCTCGCCACAGCCGCCGCAGTCCTCGTGGTCGGTGGGGAGCAGCGCGACGGGCAGGTCGGCGAGGACTTCGTCGGACCAGGCGCCGAGGGTGAGCTCGAGCGCGAGGTTGGTGAACTCCTCGCGGAGGGCGGGGTGCGGGGTGTGGACGACGGAGAGCTCGGGGTGCTGCCGGGCGGTGACGCCGACGGCCTCGGCGATCGCGAGCAGGTCGTCGTCCCACTCGGGGTTCACGTTCGAGGTGCTCATCGGCCGACCTCCGCGGCGATGGTGACCAGCTCCTGCATCGCGGTCTCGCGGTCGTTGGCGCCGGAGTTGGGCAGGAGCGTCGCTCCGTTCCAGGTGCGGCCGGAGAGCCAGCGGACGCGGATCAGGTCGTTGGTCCACTTGGTGAGGTACGGCTCGTTCGGCTGCTCGGCGAGGTCGGCCGCGAGGCGGTCGGCGTACCGGAGCAGCGCGCGGCGGACGAGGACGGCGTCCTCGAGGCCGATCGGGTCGAGGGCCTGCAGGGCGGGCTGGTCGGCGGCCTTGGACTCGACGGCCGGCCAGGAGCCGGCCGGGGCGTGCAGGTTGCACCAGAGGGTGAACCCGGCCGGGTTCCAGGGATCGCGCTGGTCCCACGCCTCGGAGTAGGTCTGAGCGGTGGCCCGGCGCGGGCACGTTGAGCACGTCGCGGTGGTCATCGGCTGCTCACCGCCTTGAGGCCGGCGCCGCGGATGCCGAACCGCATCCACTCGACGATGACGCGCACGCCGGTGTTGGGCAGGCGGCCCTCGACGCGGTGCACGGTGAGCCCGTGCTCGCGGCGCTGCTCGATGACGTCGTCGACGCCGGCGCCGAGCGAGGCGATCCAGACCGCGGCGTCGTCGCCGGCGATGTGGAACTCGAGGTGGTCGTGCTCGATCTCGATGGAGCCGGGCTCGGGGAGGTGGTGGGTGGCGATGTGGTTGGCGAGCGCGTGGAGGGCGTGGGCGACGATGCCGGCGCGCTGGCTCGTGGTCGGCGTCGTCATCACGCCACCACCGAGAAGCCGACGAGCACGTTGATGGCCCTCGCGACCGCCGCGCGGTTGCGCAGGTCCAGGTGGCTGATCGTGTCGTGGAGCGAGACCGTCGGGCCCGAGTGGCAGATGGACGCGAGCAGCTTCCAGAGCGCCGCGGTCCCGGTGCCGACCTGCTCGATGCTCAGCGCGTGCGTGCCGCCGGTCCAGCGGATCTCGTCGACGCTCACACCGGGGGAGATGATCTCGACGTACCGGTCGAGCGTGCTGCTCTCGACGAGTACCCGCGACGCTGCCAGGACCGGCCCCTTGTCGGCGTAGAGGACGGTAGGTGTCTTGCTGGTGGTGTTGGTCTCGGTCATGAGACGATCCCTTTCGATTGGTGTTCGAGACCCCTGGCGCGGCTTCCGACGGCGAGCGCTGGGGGCTCTCGGCTTTTCTGGTCAGGCAGTGCGGGTGTTGGCCTCGATGAACTCGTCGAGGTCCTCGGGGTAGACGCGGGTCTTGGGCCGGGCGCCGGAGACCTTGATCTCGACGGCGCGGAGCTTCCCGGCGGCGATGAGCCGGTAGACGTGGTGCCGCGAGCAGTCGAGCCGCTCCGCGGCCCGCTGCACCGAGATCACCCGGAGACCTCCGCTGCCGTTGCCGCGCGCCGCCTCGGCGGCGTGCGTGATCGGCGCCGCACTCACGCGGCGTTCCCGTTGCCAGTGCCACGCGAGGGAGTAGCAATCGCGGAGTTGCGAATGATTGGGCGCGCCTCGAAGTAGTCCTCCAGCTCGACCTGCAGGGTCCTGCAGATCCGGATCGCGATGTCCTCGCTGCAGTCGCTGTCTCGGCCCGACTCGAGGAGCGACACGTACTGCTGGGTGCACTTCGAGAGGACTGCGACCTGCATCTGGCTCAGACCGAGCGACTTGCGGCGGCGCTTCAGCTTGCCGGGGTCGATGACGTACATCCACACCTCGCGGATCGGGGGTCGAGCCCGGCGTCGCGGCCGGGCTTGGGGTCGGTTGCTCATGCTGCTCCTCATCTCGGTTGATTACAAGTCTCTCGCGAGACAGTAGCAACCAGTTGTGAGTTGTACAAGTAGTGAAGTAGGAACGTCTCCGCAGGTCAGCCCGCATGCGCCGTTCCGAGTGCCGCGGTTTACTTGTGCTTACACCGATGTAGTTCGGCGATCGACGTTGTACAACTCCCGAGGAGAGGCCCCACCGTGAGCGACGTGAACGAGACGCTCCAGGACCTGATGGAGCGTCGCCTCTACGAACTAGGGAGACGTCGTGGTCGCGGTGAGAGCATCAGCCTTCGAGAGGCATGGCAGCGCCTGCCCGAAGACGAGAACGGTGCGCGCCGACCGACCTACGAAGTCTTCCGTCGCATCCGGCAGGCCGGCCACAGCAACATCACCGACGAGACCGCGGACGCGCTCGCCACCATGCTGGACGTCCCGGTCGGGGACGTCCTCGTCGCAGCCGGCCAGCGCCCGCGCCTCGGACGGTTCGAGCTCCCGCGCCGAGCGGACCGGCTCACCCAAGGGGAGCGCGACGTCGTGATGGGCGTCGTCGACGCGATCCTCACGGCCGGCGAACGCGCAGAAGCCCCAGCTGAGCGCCCGCGCCACCTCGAGGCAGCTCGACGTGGCACGCCCCGCCTCCGCGAACTTCGCCAACAGCAAGATGAGGCCGGTCAGGCACCGGATCCCGAAGGTCCCGAGGGGGGCGCATGAGCGGCAAGGGTGGAGTGCTCGCGATGGTCGGTGGCGCCGTCGTCGCGATCGGCGTGACGATCGGTGCCGCCGTCGCGTTGACGGGCGGCACCGACCTCAAAGATGTCGCCGCAACCTGCGAGATCTCCGAGGCTCCCGAGGTCGTCACGGTCGGCGACGGCGGCGACTCGCTCACCGTCGGCGACGGCCAGGCGGAGGTCGCGAACAAGGCGTCGACCTGTGTACTCGACGAGCTCGACGCCCCCGACAGCGTCCGGGGCAAAGTGCTCGACACCAACGCTGCCCAGGGGCGCCAGAGCGACTCGTGGGACGACTGGGAGGTCTCCTGGACCTACCACCCGGACCGCGGCCTCCACCTGATTGTGGAGAAGGCCTGATAGATCCGTCGGACCCTCTGCCTAGGGTCCGTCGGCATGTACGACCCGTGGGACGACTTCGAGCTGCACCGGCTCAACGGCTGGAAGGTCGAGTGGCGACCGCTCACCGACCTGCCCGAGGACCGGCTAGGCCTGACGACCTGGCTGGACCGGACGATGCATCTCGACCCCGACCAGGAGAACCGGCAAGAACGGGTCACCGTCACGCACGAGGTGGTCCACATCGAGCGCGGCCCGGCGCCCGACGGTCACGAAGACCGCGAGGAGCGGATCGTCGACGACCTCACGGCCCGCCGGCTCATCAGCCTTGAGGCGCTGGCCGAGGCGATGGTCTGGGCGTACGACGTCGACGAGGTGGCATTCGTCCTGTGGGTCGACGAGCCGAGCGTCCGCGTCCGACTGCGGGGGCTCACGCCGGAGGAGGGCCGCTACATCCAGGAGGTCGTCGACGCGGCAGAAGCACGGTTCCCCGAGGACGTGTACGACGACGTCGCGTGGAGCGAGATCGGGATCGCCTGGAACGGAGACATCGAGCGAGGAGAGGAGGCGGGCTAGTGGCCAGCATTGATCGGCTGCCGTCCGGGAAGTGGCGCGCGACGGTCGTCACCCCCATCAAGCAGCCCAACGGCCGGTTCCGCCGAGTCACGAAGACCGACCCGCTGAAGTCGGTCGTCGAGCACTGGGCGAAGCGCACCGAGGCGGCGATCGCCACGGGCACCTGGATCGCGCCCGAGAACGCAGCGACGACACTGGGGGAGTACCGCGCGGTGTGGCGGACGACGAAGGTCGCCGATTCGAGCTCGATCGAGAAGAACGACAGCCACTGGCGCGTCCACATCGAGCCTGTCTGGGCCGGCCACCCCCTCGGGCTCATCGTGCGCCCCGACCTGAAGACCTGGGTGAAGCAGCTCGCGACCGAGCAGTGCCGCCGCTGCCACGCGAGCCCCGGCATCGGCGCCGACGGGCTGCTCAAGGTCCACAAGACCTCGCTCACCGGCGCGGCGCTGCTGCGCGCCCAGCGCCGCGAGGAGCCGACGGTGCGGCGCTGCTCCGGCAGCGGCATCGAGCCCGGCCTGGGCGCCTGGACGATCCAGGGGATCGTCTCCCACCTCTCCGGTCTGCTCACCTCCGCCGTCGAGGACGGCCTGATCCCCGCCAACCCCGCCCTCCGACTGAACCTGCCGCCGGCCCGGCCCAAGCCGATCTTCTTCTGGCACAGCTGGGAGGCCGAGAAGATCATCCTCGAGCTCGAGGAGCCGTACGCCCTGGCTGTCGATCTCGACATGCACGTTGGCTACCGGCCGGGCGAGCTGTTCGGTCTCACGCGCCGCTACGTCGACGTCCACACGTGGCAGATCTACGTGCACGGCGTCGCGACCCGCACCGGCTGGCGGCCGTACGCGAAGTCGACGAGGTCCCACCGGGCGACCCCGATCCCGAAGCGCCTGCGCGAGCGCGTGGCCGAGCACGTCGAGGACCTCGGCCCGGATGACCTGCTGTTCCCGGCACCTGGCGGCGGAGTCTGGGACGACCGGAACTTCGCCCGCAGGATCTTCACGCCGGCCATCAAGCGGGCCGGGGTGAAGCTCGGCACGCCGTACGACATGCGGCACACCGCGGCGTCCTGGCTGGTCCAGAAGGGCGTTGACCTCAAGCGAGTCCAGGACCTGCTCGGGCACGAGAAGTACTCCACGACGCTGCGGTACGCCCACCTGAAGCCGGGAGCGTTTGACGAGGTCCTCGACGCCTGGGGGGACTGATTGTCGGATCGGCCGTCCTCACCGCGTCCTCACGGAGCCCGCAGGCCCGCGGCCGTCCCAACGACGAAGAAGACCCCCTGACGCGCGTTTCCGCTGGTCAGAGGGCCTTCGTGATGCTGGTGGGCGATACTGGGTTTGAACCAGTGACCTCTTCCGTGTCAAGGAAGCGCGCTACCGCTGCGCCAATCGCCCCTGTGGAGTTGTGCTTTCGAGGTGGGTACGGGATTTGAACCCGTGTACACGGATTTGCAGTCCGTTGCCTCGCCTCTCGGCCAACCCACCACGGTGGCCCTACACACTGGCCTGGTCAGGCAGTGGGTCTGACCACTCCGAGCGGACGACGAGGCTCGAACTCGCGACCTCAACCTTGGCAAGGTTGCGCTCTACCAACTGAGCTACGTCCGCATCGCACTGCTTCGAGGCCCTTTCGGACCGCTCTGCGGTGCGGTTGAGAACATTAGCCGATCCCCAGGTGCGTGCCAAAACGGGGGGTGCCTTCGGGATGTCGCGGGGGTGTTGCGGGCGTGGCGCGGGGCGTTCCGGAGCCCTCCTAGGCTGGCCCCATGCGTGCGTGGATCAATGGCCAGCTCCTGTCCGACCCGACGGCGCCAGCGGTGCCGGTGACCGACCACGGGCTGACCGTGGGCGACGCGGTGTTCGAGGCGGTCAAGGTGGTCGACGGGCAGCCGTTCGCGCTGCGGCGCCACCTCGACCGGCTGGAGCGATCGGCCGCGGGGCTGGGGCTCGAGGGCCTCGAGCTCGACGACGTACGGCGGGGTGTGGCCGCCGTCCTGGGGGAGGAGCACCTGGCGCTGGGCCGGCTCCGGATCACGGTCACCGGCGGCAACGCCCCGCTGGGCAGCGGGCGGGGCACCGATCCGCTGAACGTGATCGTGGTGGCGAGCCCGATGGCGCCGGCCGCGGCGACGACGTCGGTGATCACGGTCCCGTGGCCGCGCAACGAGCGAGCGGCGCTGGCCGGCCTCAAGACGACGTCGTACGCCGAGAACGTGGTGGCGCTCGCGGCCGCGCAGAAGGCGGGGGCGACCGAGGCGGTGTTCGCGAACCTCGCGGGGCACCTGTGCGAGGGGACCGGCACCAACGTCTTCTACGTCGTCGAAGGCGAGCTGCGCACCCCCACGCTGGCCAGCGGCTGCCTCGCGGGCGTGACCCGGGCGCTCGTCATCGAGTGGTTCGGGGCGACGGAGGTCGACGAGCCCCTCGAGGTCGTTGCGGGAGCCGACGAGATCTTCCTGGCGTCGACGACGCGCGACGTCCAGGGCGTGCACCGCTGGGACGAGCGCGAGCTGCCGGCGCCGGGACCGGTGACCCAGGCCGCGGCCGCCACCTGGCGGGAGCGCGAGCCGGAGCTCATCGGGTTCGATCGTTGACCGTGAGCGTGACGCCCTCGCCGAGCCGGTAGGGGTTCGTCGCGAGGAGGGCGCCCAGGACCCGCCGCATCCGGGAGATCTCGGCGCGGACGGTGACCTGGTGCTCGGCGTCGCCGTAGAGCCGGCGGCTCAGCTGGCCGGCGGACATCCCGGCCGGTCCGGCCATGGCGATGGCGGCGAGCAGCTCGGCGTGCCGCGGGGTGAGCGCCACCCGCCAGGGGGAGTCGCCGCCGCGGACCTCGAGGGTCGCGGGTCCGGTGCCGAGGTGGAGCTCGGCGGTCAGCACGGGGCCGGACGCCGACGGGCGGATCAGCCAGCCGCCGCGCAGCCGCTCGGGCAGGCACACCCCCAGCCCCGGGACGGCCAGCGCCCGGTCGGGCTGCGGTGCCTCGACCCGGTCGCGCACGGCCACGCCCTGGTGGGCGGCGACCCAGCCGTGGTCGTCGACCACGAGGAGGGGGCCGTTGGCGCCGGACAGCAGCGGCTCCGCGGTCCGCCGGAGCTGCTCGAGGCCCTCCTCGTGGTGGCGCCAGAGCCGTGCCTCGGCGAGCCGGACGGACGCCGTCACGAGCGCCTCGATCGCCGGGTGCAGCGTGAGCGCCGGGCCGCTGACGTCGACGATGCCGAGCAGCGAGCCGTCGATCGGGTCGTGGATGGGGGACGCCGTGCAGTACCAGGGCACCTGGGCGTTCTCGAAGTGCTCGGCCGAGAACAGCTGCACCGGGGCGCCCTCGGCCAGGGCGGTGCCGATGGCGTTGGTCCCGACGGCAGCCTCGGTCCAGCGGGCGCCCTCGGCGAAGCCCAGACCGTCGGCCTGGCGGCGCACCCGCGGTGACCCGCTGCGCCACAGCACGATGCCGTCGGCGTCGGTCACCACGACCAGGTAGTTGGACGCGTCGGCGGCCGAGAGCAGCAGCTCGCGGATCTCGTCGATGACCAGCGCCAGCCGCGACGTGCGGCGGCGCTCGTCGACGTCCGCCGGCGTGAGGGGGTCGCGTCCGTTGCGCCCGTCGGGGTCGATGCCGAGGCCGAGCACCCGGCTCCACGAGCGCGCCACGACCGCCCGCGGCCGCTCCGGGGGAGCGGTGCCGGAGAGCACCGCGTCGTGGATCCGGACCAGGTCGCGGGCCCGCAGCGCGAGGTCGTGCGTGGCCATGCCCCCACAGTAGGCGCCGCGATGTGACCGGGGCCACATGCAACAACGTGCAACGGTTCCGGGGAGGGTGGCCGCGGAGGTCGACTTCTCGGCATGACCCAGCTCGACGACCGGCCCGTCACCGCGGCCGACACGACCGAAGCCCCCGACCCGGCGACCGCCTGGTTCGCCGCGTTCGAGGACGCCCTGACCGCCCGCGACGTCGACCGCGCCGCCGGCCTGTTCGCCGCGACCAGCTTCTGGCGCGACCTGATCGCCTTCACCTGGAACCTCACCACGGTCGAGAACCCCGACGGCGTCGCCGGCCTGCTCGCCAGCACGCTCGACCGGGTCGACCCCCGCGGCTTCCGGCTCACCGAGCCGGCCGACACCGCTGACGGCGTCACGACGGCGTGGTTCGAGTTCGAGACCTCCGTCGGCCGTGGGCGGGGCCTGGTCCGGATCGTCGACGAGGACGGCCCGAAGGCATGGACCTTCCTGACCACCCTCTACGAGCTCACCGGCCACGAGGAGCCGCGCGGCGTACGCCGTCCGATGGGTGCCGAGCACGGCGCGACCAAGGAACGGGTGACGTGGCTCGAGAAGCGGCAGGCCGAGGACGCCGCGCTCGGCGTCGACACCCAGCCGTACGTGCTCGTCGTCGGCGGCGGCCAGGGCGGCATCGCGCTCGGTGCCCGGCTGCGCCAGCTCGGCGTCCCGGCGCTCGTGATCGACAAGCACCCGCGCCCCGGCGACCAGTGGCGCAACCGCTACAAGTCGCTGTGCCTCCACGACCCGGTCTGGTACGACCACCTGCCGTACCTGAAGTTCCCCGACAACTGGCCGGTCTTCGCGCCCAAGGACAAGGTCGGCGACTGGCTGGAGTTCTACACGCGGGTGATGGAGGTGCCGTACTGGTCGAGCACGGTCGCCACCGACGCGTCGTACGACGAGGAGACGGGGGAGTGGACCGTTCACCTCGAGCGCGAGGGCAAGCCGCTGGTGCTCAAGCCGACGCACCTCGTGATGGCGACGGGGATGTCCGGCAAGCCCAACATCCCCGTCGTCCCGGGCGCGGACGTCTTCCAGGGCGAGCAGCACCACTCCTCGCAGCACCCCGGCCCCGACGCGTACGCCGGCAAGCGCGTCGTCGTGATCGGCAGCAACAACTCGGCCTTCGACATCTGCGGGGCCCTGTGGGAGACCGGCGCCGACGTCACGATGGTGCAGCGCTCCTCGACCCACATCGTCAAGAGCGACACCCTGATGGACATCGGTCTCGGCGACCTCTACTCCGAGCGTGCGGTCGAGGCCGGGATGACCACCGAGAAGGCCGACCTGGTCTTCGCCTCGCTGCCGTACCGGATCATGCACGAGTTCCAGATCCCCCTCTACGACCAGATGCGGGAGCGGGACAAGGACTTCTACGACCGGATGGCCGCGGCCGGCTTCGACCTCGACTGGGGCGACGACGGCTCGGGGCTGTTCATGAAGTACCTGCGCCGCGGCTCCGGCTACTACATCGACGTCGGTGCGGCCGAGCTGGTGGCCAGCGGTGACGTGAAGCTCGCGCACGGGCAGGTGGAGCGGCTCACCGAGACGTCCGTCGTCCTGGCCGACGGGACGGAGCTGCCCGCCGACCTCGTCGTCTACGCGACCGGCTACGGATCGATGAACGGCTGGGCGGCCGACCTGATCAGCCAGGAGGTCGCCGACCGCGTCGGCAAGGTCTGGGGGCTCGGCTCGGACACCACCAAGGACCCCGGTCCGTGGGAGGGGGAGCAGCGCAACATGTGGAAGCCGACCCAGCAGGAGAACCTGTGGTTCCACGGGGGCAACCTCCACCAGTCGCGGCACTACTCGCTCTACCTCGCGCTCCAGCTCAAGGCCCGCCACGCCGGGATCGAGACGCCCGTGCACGGCCTGCAGGAGGTGCACCACCTGGGCTGAGCCACCCTCCCCGCCCACCCTGGCCACGGCCGGGTCCGTGCCCTCGCGGCGCGGGCCCGGCCGTTCGTCGTCCCTCGGATCGACGTCTTGCGAACAGGTGCCGGGGTGACCTGTTGACAAAGCACGCCTTCCGTTCTCAACTTTGGATGACCATCCACAGATGGTCATACGTGAACGACCACACACTCGGGGGTTTGCAAGATGAGGAAGCTGTTGATCGGAGGTGTCGCGGCCGTCGTCGCGGCGGCGATGGTGCCGGTGTCCGGCCCGGCGGGCGACGCGCGCGCCGCTGAGAGCGAGGCCACGGCCGACAACGTGGTGGGCACCGTGCTCGCCGAGGTCGACGGGGTGCTGCGCGCCGTGTCCGGTGCCCAGGTCAAGGTCTGGTGGGTCCCCAGCGAGCTCGACGGCGCGATCGGTGCCGACCTGCCGATCCAGACCGTCGGCACCGTGCTCACCGCCAGCGACGGGTCCTACCGGCTGCCGCTGAGCTCGACGGTGCAGATGCAGCAGGCCGCCCGGGCCAACGGCGGCTACCTCAACCTCGACATCGGTGTCATCTCCGACGAGCTCGGCAAGCTCGAGACCACGACCGTCGTCCGCAAGCTCAACCCGCTGGGCCAGTGGGCGCTGCCCGAGCCGGTGAGCACCGACGCCGACGTCGACGGCACCGGCGACCCCAACGACCCCGAGGCCGGCGACGACGCGCCCGACGCGCTCGCCGCGCCGGTCAGCGACGACCCCGAGGTCGAGAACCCCCAGGCGCAGCCGGACTTCGTGCTGTCCTCCGACTCGCCCGACGTGCCGGACGCGCCGGCCGCCTCGTCGTCGTCCTCGAACCGGGCCGGTCTCGCCGCGGAGACGCCGGTGTACACGCCGTGCAGCTACGTCGTCGACGCCCGCCCGGTCCGCTCGGTCAACATCATCGAGTTCCACAACGCGAGCAACAGCGACGCCGGCTGGGTCTACGGCGAGTCCGCCGACTCCGACATCGAGGGCGCGGTCGACTACTCCGGTGACGGCGGCTGGTCCATCCACGGCTCGCGTCATGTCGGCAACACGGACAGCGGGTCGGTCCGCCGCACCTACACCGGCGGGAAGCGGGCCAACAACTTCGGTACGACGACCTTCACCTTCGTCGACGGCCACTACAAGGCGCTGGGCGTCGGCAAGTGGTGCGAGGGCACGACCATCCCGCCGGGAACCAAGCTCAAGCGGGTCGGCTCCTGGTACGGCGGCGTCGGCGCCAACACGGGGCCGGGCTCGGAGTTCATCGGCTGCTTGAAGAAGCCGCAGTCCGACCACCGCAACTCCATCGCCAAGTCCGGCGGGTTCACCCGCTCGACCAAGCGCGCGGCGAAGATCACGGGCGCGGTCAATGTCGGCCCGATCAAGGTGGGCGCGCAGAGCGGCTTCTCGTCGAACCTCGACGTGCACTGGGACGCCGTCCGGGGGCCGATCTGGCTGTGCGGCACCAACTACGAGCCGAAGTCCGCGGGAGTGATCCACGCGCAGAACAAGTAGCGCGCGTGGCACGTCCTCACCTGACCCGTGCGGTCGCCGTCGCGGCACTCTGCCTGCTCGCGCTTCTCGGAGCGTGCAGCGACAGACCCGGGACGGCGGCCGGACCGGTCCGTTTCGACGCTCCCGACGGCGTCGACCAGTGGGCCTTCATGAGGGCCGCCGCCGGCCACCAGGTGGTCTTCGGCATGCTCGGCCTCACCAACCACGGTGACCGCCCCGCCGTCCTCGCCCGGGCGGATCTCACCGGTCCGTCCGACGAGGTCGTCGCCGACGGCGCCCGGGTCGCGGAGGTGCTGGTCCGCGACGTCTCCGCGGACGACGACTACGTCGCCGCGGCACCGTGGCCCTACGAGCACTACGGCGACGGCACCGTGCCGCTGGAGGGGTACGAGCTGGCGCCGGCTGCCACGGTCGAGGTGCTCTTCGTCCTGACGGTCGACGACGTCGGACACTGGTACTGGCCGCGCACGGAGGTGCGCTACACCATCGACGGGATCGGCTACACCGACCGGACCTCGACCGGCTTCCTGATCTGTCCGCCCGGCGTCGAGCGGTCCTGCGACCCGCCCGCTTGATGATCCCTCGACGATTCGCGAACCGTCCGGGACGACGGTGTTGACGGCGGGGTCGCGCATCCGGACGGTGGAGCCCATGTCGACAGCGAGATCGCCCGCCGCGAGGAGCGGCGAGGCGAGGCGGCGGCCGCGGGTCAGGATGGCTGCTGCCCTGGCCGGTGCCGTCGTCCTCATGGTCCTGGCCGGCGTGGGATGGGCCGCCACGCGGCCCGGTCCGGTGAGGTTCGACACCGAGGGCACGGAGGGCACCGCCTGGGCCTACGCCCTGGCCGGTGCCGGTCAGCGCCCGGTGTTCGGCCTGCTCGGGGTCACGAACCACGGCGACCGGCCGGCCGTCCTTCGCGGTGCCCGGCTCACCGGGCCCTCCGACGAGGTGGCCGACGGCGGCGCCCGCGTGGTGCAGGTCCTGGTCCGCGACACCCCGGCCGGCGCGGACTACCTCGGCGCCGCGCCGGACTGGCCCGTCGAGCGTTTCGCCGACGACGCAGTTCCGCTCGAGGGCTACGTGCTCGCCCCTGGCGCGACCGTCGAGGTCCTCTACGTGGTCGCGGTCGACGTCGACGGCCACTGGTTCTGGCCTCGCAGCGAGCTCACCTACACCAGCGGCGGCCGGCGGTACCGGACCTCGACGTCGACCGGCTTCCTCATCTGCCCGCCCGAGGTCCGCGCGTGCGAACGACCCGGGTGAGCGCCCCGGATGAGAGCCGCGCGCGGGGGATAGGTTAGAGTCTCCGACCGCGGTTCCTTCGGGCTCCGCTCCGGGCGATTGGCGCAGTGGTAGCGCGCTTCGTTCACACCGAAGAGGTCACTGGTTCGAACCCAGTATCGCCCACCGGAGAGCTCAGGCCCCTGACCTGCCAGCACGGCAGACCAGGGGCCTGAGCCTTTCCCGGGCCGGTCCTCAGGGCGCCGCGGGGGAGTGCGCGGGTGCGGCCGCGGCGGGCTGCTGCGGCGGGGCCGGATCGGTCAGGGTCCGGTAGAGCGCCCAGGTCAGCAGCGGCATCAGGACCAGGGGCGCGAGCGCGGTCTGGAGACTGGTGGCGTCGGCCAGGGCGCCGATGGCGGGACTGGCCAGGCCGCCGATGCTGACGGTCAGGCCGAGGGTGATGCCGCTGGCGGTGCCGACCCGCGAGGGCAGGTAGTCCTGGCCGAGCGTCACCTGCAGCGAGAACGGGACGTAGAGGCCGATCGAGGTCAGCGCGACGAAGACGTACATCAGCGGTCCCGGCACCCAGACGACGCCGGCGACGGCGAGGGTGCTCAGGCCGTACGACCACCGCGACACGCTGACCCGGTCCCAGCGGTGCGCGAGCGAGCCGCCGGCCAGGGAGCCGACGATGCCGCCGGCGTAGAGCACGAAGAGGGCGGCGGTGCCGGCCGTCGAGCTCCCGCCGAGGCGCTGCTGGGCGAAGAGCGCGATGAAGGTGCTGAGCCCGACGAAGGCGATGGAGCGGAAGACGACGGCGAGCGAGAGGCGGACGAACGCCGGGATGTCGTCGTCGCCGGTCGGCAGGTGGTCGGTGCCGCCGGCGGTCCGGTCGCGGGCGAGCGCGGTGAGCACGGGCAGGGTGACGGCGAATGCCGGCGAGTGCCGGCAGCACGAGCAGGGGCGTCAGGGCGAGACCGCCGGTGGCGACGAAGGCGGCGACCAGGAGCGGCGCCAGGGCGAAGCCGATGTTGCCGCCGGTCGAGAAGAGCGCCATCGCCCGGTGGCTGCCGGCGCTCGCGATCCGCGCGAGACGCGCCGACTCCGGGTGGTAGGCGGCCACGCCGATCCCCGATACGGCGGCGAACCCGAGGGTCAGCGCGTACGAGCCGCCGACGCCGCTCAGCGCGATGCCGACACCGCCGACGAAGGTGCTGACCGGCACCAGCCACGGCAGCGCCCACCGGTCGGTCAGCGCGCCGAAGACCGGCTGGGCGATCGACGAGAGCAGCGAGGCGGCGAGCACGATGCCCGACGCGGCGGCGTAGGTGTAGTCCCGCTCGGCGATGAAGAACGGCACCAGGGCGGCCACCGCTCCTTGGTAGACGTCGACGCAGGCGTGCCCGAAGGCGAGGAGTCCGATGGATCGTGGAGAGGTCACGCCTCATCGTGGGTCGCCGGAACGGTGGCCCGCTTCCGATACTCTGCCAATCGATGACGGAGATCCGCCACACCCCGATCGCGCCCACCGTGACCCGCTCGCTCGCGGCCGGGGGGCACATCGACGCGCACCGGCACGAGGACCACCAGATCGCGTACGCCGGCCACGGCGTGGTCTCCGTGCTCACCGACCGCGGCACCTGGGTCGCCCCGGCCACCCGCGCGATCTGGGTCCCGGCCGGGACGGTCCACGCGCACCGGGCGCACGGCCGCGTGGAGCTGCACTTCCTCGGCCTGCCGACGACGGTCAACCCGCTGGACCTGAGCTCGCCGGCGGTGCTCGGCGTCGGCCCGCTGCTGCGCGAGCTGATCGTCGCCTACACCCAGGACGACGACGTCGACACTCCCGCACGCAGGCGGCTGCGCGCCGTCCTCCTCGACCAGCTCCGGGTCTCGCCGCAGCAGCCGCTGCACCTGCCGGTGCCCACGCACCCGGTGCTCCGGGCGGTGTGCGGCCTCCTGCAGGACGACCCGGGCGACGACCGGACGCTGGCCGATCTGGGCCGGGTGGTGGGCGCCAGCGACCGCACGCTCTCCCGCCTGTTCCGTGCCGACCTCGGCCTGACCTTCCCGCAGTGGCGGACCCAGCTGCGCCTGCACCTCGCGCTGGTGCTGCTGGCCGAGGGCACCCCCGTCACCACCGTCGCGCACCGGTGCGGCTGGTCGTCCGCGAGCGCCTTCATCGACGTCTTCCGGCGCACGTTCGGCAGCACGCCCGGGGCCTACGCCGCCGAGGGCTGAGGCGCTGGGACGTCTCGGGCCGCGCGCTACCGTCGGGAGACATGAGGTCCACCCACCGGCTCGCCCTGCTGGCGGGCCTGACGTTCGCTCTCGCCCTGGCCGTCAGTGCCTGCGGTACCGACGACGGCGGGGACGCCACGCCCCAGCCCGGTACGTCGTCCACCGGCTCCGGCACGCCGGGCAGCGGGACCAGCAGCGAGAGGATGAGCGCGGGCGCGAGCGAGTCGGCGGCGGGTCCGCAGGCGTGCACGGCGGCACAGCTGTCGTTGCTCGTGCGGCCGGCGAAGGGCGGTGGCGCGGCGGGCTCGCAGTACACCGAGATCGTGCTGACCAACAGCAGCGACAGCCCGTGCACGACGGGTGGCTTCGGTGGGGTGTCGTACGTGGGGAGCGGCGACGGCAGCCAGATCGGCGCGCCCGCGAGGCGGGTCGACGCCGACCACGTGCTGACGTTGACGCTCGAGCCGGGCGAGGCGGCGGTCCAGGTGCTGCGCGAGACCCGGGCCGAGAACTACTCGCGGGCCGACTGCGACCCGGTCGCCGTCGACGGACTGCGGGTCTACCCGCCCAACGAGACGCACTCGCTCTACGCGGCCCACCCGACCACCGGCTGCGCGAGCCGGTCGATCGAGCTGCTCGAGGTCGAGCCCTACCACGCGGCCGCCTGAGCGGCCGCGTGGCGAGTGGCCAGGAGCCCGGGGTCTCAGCCGGCGGCGCGAGCCGCGTCGGTCTCGCTGCGGGCGCCCTCGGTGCTGAGCCGGCCGCCCTTGTCCTCGAGGTGGGCGCGGACGAACCAGTGGAAGAGCTCGAGCTGCTCGGTCTGCGCGATGAACATGTCCTGGGTGACCAGGTCGAGGTCGTCGAGCTCGGCGATGCCCTCGCGGTAGGTGGTGATCACGCCCTGGTAGACGAGGTCGAGCGCGCCGAGGTGCTCCTGGGTGCTGGCCCGGCCGATCGCGTAGTCGTCCCAGGTCCGCGCGGCGACGAGCGCGCCCGGGGTGCCCTGGGGTGATCCGCCGAGGGTGGCGATCCGCTCGGCCAGGTCGTCGGCGAACCCGCGCACCGCGTCGACCTGGGGGTCGAGCATCTCGTGGACGGCGATGAAGTGGGGGCCGACCACGTTCCAGTGCACGTGCTTGAGCGTGAGGTGGAGGTCGGTGCAGGCGTCGAGCCGGCTCTGCAGGAGCGCGACCACGCGCTGCGCGGTCGCCTCGTCGAGTCCGGGCGTCGTGTAGTGGAGGGCGGGGGTTGAGTTCATGGACCATCGGTACGCGATCGCGGCGACCTCAAACGTCCAACCTCTTACTCCCGCGCACGGGCCCTGCCCGGCTCGGTACGATCGTCACGCGGCCGGCCGGCCGCGCCCATCACTGCGCCAAGGGAGCACCTCCGTGTCCGACATCAAGGTCGTCGTACTGTCCGCCGATGCGCGCCAGGAGTCGACCGTCACGACGGGCACCAAGGCCTGGGAGCTGTTCCGGGACGACGCCGACGTCATCGCCGCACGGGTCGCGGGCCAGCTCAAGGACCTGTCCTACGAGCTCGCCGACGGCGACGAGGTCGAGGGGGTCGCCATCGACAGCCCCGACGGCCTCGACATCCTGCGGCACTCGACCGCCCACGTGCTGGCGCAGGCCGTGCAGCAGGTCTTCCCCGACGCCAAGCTCGGCATCGGCCCGCCGATCCAGGACGGCTTCTACTACGACTTCGACGTGGCGACCCCGTTCGTCCCCGAGGACCTGGTCAAGCTCGAGTCCGCGATGCGCAAGATCGTCAAGGAGAACCAGCGCTTCGACCGCCGGGTCACCACCGACGAGGACGCCCTCGTCGAGCTGGCCGACGAGCCCTACAAGGTCGAGCTGATCGGCCTCAAGGGCAACGCCGCCGATGCGGCCGAGGGTGCGAGCGCCGAGGTCGGCGCCGGCGAGCTGACCATCTACGACAACATCAACCGCAAGGGCGAGGTGGCCTGGAAGGACCTCTGCCGGGGGCCGCACCTGCCCACCACCAAGCGGATCCCGGCGTTCAAGCTGATGCGCAGCGCCGCGGCCTACTGGCGCGGCGACGAGAAGAACAAGCAGCTCCAGCGCATCTACGGCACCGCCTGGCCGAGCAAGGAGGCGCTCGACGAGCACCTGCACCGGCTCGAGGAGGCCGAGCGCCGTGACCACCGCAAGCTGGGCCGCGAGCTCGACCTGTTCAGCTTCCCCGACGAGATCGGGTCCGGGCTGCCGGTGTTCCACCCCAAGGGTGGCGTGATCAAGCGCGAGATGGAGGACTACGTCCGCCAGCGGCACATCGAGGAGGGCTTCTCCTACGTCGGCACGCCGCACATCTCCAAGGACGGCCTGTTCCACACCTCGGGGCACCTGCCGTACTACGCCGACACGATGTTCCCGCCGATGGAGTTCGAGGGCGCGAACTACCAGCTCAAGGCGATGAACTGCCCGATGCACAACCTGATCTTCAGCAGCCGCGGGCGCTCCTACCGCGAGCTGCCGCTGCGCCTGTTCGAGTTCGGCTCCGTCTACCGCTACGAGAAGTCCGGCGTCATCCACGGCCTGACCCGGGTGCGCGGCTTCGCCCAGGACGACTCCCACTCCTACTGCACCCCGGAGCAGGCGCCGGCCGAGGTCAAGCACCTGCTGTCGTTCATGCTCGGCGTCCTCAAGGACTTCGGTCTCGACGACTTCTACCTCGAGCTGTCGACCCGCGACGACGCCAAGCCCGACAAGTTCGTCGGCTCCGACGAGGACTGGGCGACCGCGACCAAGGTGCTCGAGGACGTCGCTGCCGAGACCGGCCTCGAGCTGGTCCCGGACCCGGGCGGCGCCGCCTTCTACGGCCCCAAGATCTCGGTCCAGGCCAAGGACGCCATCGGCCGGACGTGGCAGATGGGCACCGTCCAGTACGACTTCAACCAGCCCGCGCGCTTCGGCCTCGAGTACACCTCGTCCGACGGCACCAAGCAGCAGCCGGTGATGATCCACTCCGCCAAGTTCGGCTCGATCGAGCGCTTCCTCGGCGTCCTCGTCGAGCACTACGCGGGTGCCTTCCCTCCGTGGCTCGCGCCGGTGCAGGTGGTCGGGATCCCGGTCGCGGACGCCTTCACCGACTACCTGTACGAGATCACCGACCAGCTCAAGAAGCGGGGCGTCCGGGTCGAGGTCGACGAGTCCGACGACAGGTTCCAGAAGAAGATCCGCAACGCGCAGCTGCAGAAGATCCCCTTCATGCTCATCGCCGGCGGTGAGGACGTCGAGAAGGGCGCGGTCAGCTTCCGCTACCGCGACGGGCGCCAGGACAACGGCGTCCCGATCGCCGAGGCGATCGAGCGCGTCGTCGCGGCCGTGGCGAGCCACGAGCAGGTCTAGGGCATGACCCCCTTGCGCCGCACCGCGCTCGCCGGCGCCGCCGTCCTCGCGACGGCGGTGCTGGCGGGCTGCGGCGGAGGGGACGAGTCGGCGGCGCCCTCGCGCCCGCCGACGCCCACGCCGAGCGTGGCCGCGAGCACCGACGCGGCCCTGCCCGGCGGCGACGCCGGCGACCCGGGCACCGACGCCGGCGACCTGGCCAAGATGGCCGAGGAGCGGGCCGGCGACCTGGCCTCCGAGCGCGGCGCGGGCAGCACGATCGCCCCGCGCGACGGCAACGTCCTCGGCGGCGACGTGAGCTGGCCGCAGTGCCCCAAGGGCGTCGGCATCCCGCAGAAGCAAGGCCAGGGGCTGCCGATGCCGCTGCCCGAGGCCGAGTACGTCGTCCTCGGGCTCACCAACGGACCGGGCTTCACGCCCAACCCGTGCCTCGCCGACCAGGTCGCCTGGGTCAAGCAGAACGACGTCCTCGTCTCCGTCTACGCCGTGTCGAGCTACCCGAGCAAGGCCCAGTTCGACGAGTACGGCGCCGACGGTCCCTACGACGCGTCGACCAAGACCGGGCGGCTCCAGAACGTCGGCTACCAGCAGGCGCGCTTCAACGTGGGCACGATGGGCCAGGTCGGCCTGGTCAGCCCCATCGTGTGGATCGACGTCGAGCCGGTGCCGCTGTTCTCGTGGAGCACCGACCTCGCCGCCAACGCGGCCGTGATCGAGGGCGCGGCGCGCGGCTACGTCGACGCCGGCTTCCAGATCGGCGTCTACTCGACGCCCCACCTCTACCGCACCGTCGTCGGCGACCTCACCCTCGGCGGTGTGCCCGAGTGGCGGGCCGCCGGGCAGACCTCGCGCGCCGAGGCGCTGCGCCGCTGCGGCGACGACTGGTCGATCCAGGGCGGCCCGGCCGTGCTCGGCCAGTGGGTCGAGGCGCAGCGCGACCAGAACGTCACCTGTGACGGGGTCGCCGCCGACCTCGGCCGCTGGTTCCACCGCTTCGCCTGAGCCCGGCCGTGCCGGGAGGACATGAGAAGGTTTGCCAATGACTTCGGACGACGTCGCCCCCGAGGTGCTCGACGGACGGCGCCGGCGCTGGCAGGAGCACAACCAGGTGCGCCGCCAGGTGATCATCGACGCTGCGATCGCCGTCCTGGAGCGCCAGGCACCCGGTGAGGACGTCCAGGTGCAGGCCGTCGCCGACGAGGCGAGCATGAGCCGCACGGTGATCTACCGGCACTTCGAGGACCGCTCCGACCTCGACCGCGCCGTGCAGCGCCAGATCTGCGAGAACGTCGGCAACGAGCTCCTGCCCGCCCTCTCGTACGACGGCACGCCGGACCAGATCATCCACCGCATCGTCGGCAGCTTCATCCGCTGGGCCGAGGCGCACCCCACGCTCTACTGGTTCGCCGAGCGCGACCTGTCCGGCTGGGGACCGAGCCCGCTGGGCCAGGCGGTCGAGCAGGTCGCCGAGGGCATCGAGGGGATCATGGCGATCGTCGTCGCCGCGCTGGGCGTCGAGCTGAGCGAGGACGACAAGGCCGCGCTCGACCCCTGGGTGTTCGGCATGATCGGCGCGGTCTTCGCGGCCGTGCGGCGCTGGCTCGAGCGCGACGTGCGCCAGCCCGGCATCGACGCGTGCATCAACATCCTGTCCGAGTCGATCTGGCTCCAGATCAACGGCATGGCGCTCTCCCGCGGGCTCAACCTGCCCGACCTGCCGGTCTCCGACCTGCTCCAGGCCCTGCAGCCCGGGGGCGACGAGTGAACGGGCCCGACGGCCTGGAGCGTCTCTGGACGCCCCACCGGATGGCCTACGTGCGGGGCGAGGAGGGAGAGGCCGACCGGCCGGCCCACGTCGACCCGCGCCCGTCGTGCCCGTTCTGCCGGATCACCCGCGACCCGGCGACGTCCACCGACGACGAGCTGGTCGTGGTGCGCGGAGAGACGGCGTACGTCGTGCTCAACCTCTACCCCTACAACCCGGGCCACCTGATGGTGCTGCCCTACCGGCACGTCGCCGACTACCTCGACCTCGACGACGCCGAGACCGACGAGGTGACCGCGCTGACCAAGGCGGCGCTGCGCACGATCCGCGAGGTCTCCCAGCCGCACGCGTTCAACGTCGGGCTGAACCTCGGGGGAGCGGCCGGCGGCTCGCTGTCGGGACACCTGCACCAGCACGTGGTCCCGCGCTGGTCGGGGGACGCGAACTTCATGACGGTGATCGGCGGCACCAAGACGCTCCCGCAGCTGCTGGGCGAGACCCGCGACCTCCTCGCCGCCGCCTGGCGATAGCGCCGCTGTCGCGACGATCGAGTAGGTTCCTGACCCGTGTTGGAACGCTTCAAGGAGTTCTGGGCGGGCACCCTCCTGCACCCGTTCGTGCGGCTGTTCATCCGGATGGGCATCAGCCCGGACGCGGTGACCCTGGTGGGCACGCTCGGCGTCAGCGCCGGCGCGCTGATCTTCTTCCCGCGCGGCGAGCTCCTCATCGGCGTCCTCTTCATCACCGCCTTCGTGTTCAGCGACCTGATCGACGGGCGGATGGCCCGGGAGATGGGCCGGGTCTCCAAGTTCGGCGCCTTCTGGGACTCCACGCTCGACCGGATCGGCGACGGTGCGATCTTCGGCGGCCTCGCCCTCTACTTCGCCGGCACCGGCGCACACCAGGGCGACAGCTACCTCTACCTCTGCGTGACCCTCTGGTGCCTGGTGATGGGCTCGGTGACGTCGTACGCCCGGGCCCGCGCCGAGTCGCTCGGCATGGACGCCAAGGGCGGCATCGCCGAGCGCGCCGACCGGCTCGTCTCGATCCTCGTGATGACCGGCCTGGGCGCCCTCCTCGACCTCCCGATCCTCATGTACGTCACGCTCTGGGCGCTCGCCGTGGCGAGCACCTACACCGTCGTCTTCCGGGTGCTGAAGGTGCGCCGGCAGGCGCTCGCCCTCGACGCCGCGGCAGCCGGGTCCGCCGAGGGCGAGACCGATTCCTGAACACCGTTCGGGAGGCCCTAGACTCGGTCTCATGAGCGAGCAGCAGGAGCACGGCACGACCCGGGTCAAGCGCGGCATGGCCGAGATGCTCAAGGGCGGTGTGATCATGGACGTGGTCACCCCCGAGCAGGCCAAGATCGCCGAGGACGCCGGCGCGGTCGCCGTGATGGCGCTGGAGCGGGTCCCCGCCGACATCCGCGCCCAGGGCGGGGTGTCGCGGATGAGCGATCCCGACATGATCGACGGCATCATCGAGGCCGTCTCGATCCCGGTGATGGCCAAGGCCCGGATCGGGCACTTCGCCGAGGCGCAGGTGCTGCAGTCGCTGGGCGTCGACTACATCGACGAGTCCGAGGTGCTGACCCCGGCCGACTACGCCAACCACATCGACAAGTGGGCCTTCACGGTCCCGTTCGTGTGCGGTGCGACCAACCTGGGCGAGGCGCTGCGCCGGATCACCGAGGGCGCGGCGATGATCCGCTCCAAGGGCGAGGCCGGCACCGGTGACGTGTCCAACGCGGTCACCCACATGCGCACCATCCGCGGCGAGATCCGTCGTCTGTCGGTGCTCGGCGACGACGAGCTGTACGTGGCAGCCAAGGAGCTGCAGGCGCCCTACGACCTGGTCGTCGAGGTCGCCCGCACGGGCAAGCTGCCCGTCGTCCTGTTCACCGCCGGCGGCATCGCGACCCCGGCCGATGCGGCGATGATGATGCAGCTCGGCGCCGAGGGCGTGTTCGTGGGCTCGGGCATCTTCAAGTCCGGCAACCCGGCCCAGCGGGCCGAGGCCATCGTCAAGGCCACCACCTTCCACGACGACCCCGACGTGGTCGCGAAGGTCTCGCGCGGTCTGGGCGAGGCGATGGTCGGCATCAACGTCGACGAGCTCCCGGTCGCCCACCGCCTCTCCGAGCGCGGCTGGTGACCCGCCGCGGCCGGTCCGGGTGCCGGACCGGCCGCGGAAGGTAAAACTTCACCCGGATCTTCACCCCCTTCCGTAACTGCAGCACCTTTCGGTCATTGGTCGTGTGTACCTCCGGCGCTTCGGGCGCGCCGGCCTCCCTGGTCACTCGGGACCCCCGATCCGAAGGTGGCACACATGAAGAAGTCGACGAAGGGTGCGCTCGCGGCCGGTGCCGCAGCCGTGCTCCTCATGGGCGGCGCGGGCACCCTCGCGTACTGGACGGCCGACGCTGACGTCGAAGGCATCGCCGTGACCGCGGGCGAGCTGAAGATCATCAACGACAGCTGCGCGAACGCGACGTGGAAGTTCGACAGCGCCGAGACCGTGTCCGGCAAGACCTACGCGCCCGGTGACCTCATCGTCCCCGGCGACGTCCTCACCAAGACCTGCTCGTTCGAGATCCAGGCGACCGGCGAGCACCTGCGCGCCACGCTCGACGTCACCGACCCGACCCGCGGCGGCAGCCTGTCCGGCACCAACCTGACGATCGACGACTCGTTCCAGATCGGCGGCGTCGACGTCGCCGACGGCGTGATCACCGAGGCGAACGACGGCAACGTCGTCAACGCGTCGATCACGATCACCTTCCTCGGCACGTCCGGCAACGGCACCCAGGGGCAGAACGTCTCGCTCAGCGACTTCGGCTTCGCGCTGCAGCAGGTCCACAACTGAGTCCTGCGGTGCGTGCGACGGCCGGTTGGCTCGGCCAGGTGCTCGCCTGGCTGGTGATCCTCGGCGTGGTGGGCGTGCTGGCGGTGGCGGTGGCAGTGCCCCGCATCGCCGGCGCGACCCCCTACACCGTGCTCACCGGGTCGATGGAGCCGTCGTACCCACCGGGGACCTTGGTGGTGGTCAAGCCGGTCGACTTCGACCAGATCGGCATCGGCGACGTGGTGACCTACCAGATCGAGTCGGGCAAGCCGGCCGTCGCGACCCACCGGGTCGTGGGGGAGGCCAACCGGTTCGACGGGACGCGGGTGCTCATCACGCAGGGCGATGCCAACGGCGACCCGGACCCGCAGCCGGTGACGGCGGTCCAGGTGAGAGGAGAGCTGTGGTACTCGGTTCCCTACCTGGGGCACGTCAACACGGCGCTCAGCGGATCGCAGCGCCAGCTGGCGGTGTGGGTGGTCGCCGGGCTCCTGGTCGGCTACGCGGCGTTCATGTTCGTGGGGTCGGTCCGGGACCGGCGGCGCGGACGCGTCGCACCGGACCTTCCTGCTGTTCCTGCCACTGCCGCTCCCGCCGCCCGGACCGCGCCTGAGCCCGCACCGGCGCCCGGCCCTGCCGGCGGCGTCCCGGCCCTCCTGGTCGGCGTCGCCGGGGTGACCGGCTGGCTCCTGCTCACCGGACTCGCCCGGCGCCGCACCCGCACCACCTGACCCTCCCGCACCGACCGAAGGAGAACCCCCGGATGTTCCGCCGGCTCGCCGCCCTCGCCACCACCGCCGTCGCGGTCGTGGCGACCGCGGCCGCGCCCGCCCACGCGGACGACGAGATCGGGCTGAGCACCGACGGCGTCACCTGGGCGGAGCAGCTCAGCGCGCCGTTGTTCGCGCCGGGCTTCCGGATCGTGCCGGGCGATGCGGAGAGCCGGACCTTCCGGGTCCGCAACGACGGGCCCTCGGCGGGCCTGCTCACCGTGGACGTCGACTCGGCCGATCCCGACGGCCTCCTCGGCTCCGGCGACCTCACCATCGAGGCGCGGGTCGGTGCCGGACCCTGGCAGCCCGTCGCCGCCGGGACCACCCGGACCGCGACCCGCCTGAAGGTCGCCGAGGGAGCGCAGACGACAGTGACCGTCCGGGCCACCTTCGACTGGGACTCGACCCGCCAGGACCAGAGCGTGCCGTTCTCCGTGCACCTGCAGCTGTCCGAGGACGGCGAGGTCGGGGGTGTCGACGAGGGCGGCGGCAACGGCAACGGCAACGGCGGGGAGGTCGGCGGCGAGAGCGAGGGCCTGCCGGCCACCGGCTCGGCCGTCGCGCCGGGACTGCTCTGGCTCGCCGCCGGGCTGGTGGGCGCCGGCCTGGCGCTCGTCCGCCGCCGTGACCGTGACGACGAGGGGGCCGACCGTGGCTAGTCATCGCGCGTCTCATCGCGCGTCCCGCCGCTGGTTCGGCCGGGGCCGGACCCGGGCCCTGCTGGCCACCGGCCTGCTGCTGGGCGTCGGCGCGGTGGGGACCTCGGCGTACTGGAGCACGGGGGCCACGGTCACCGGGGTCCAGGCGACCGCGGGCGCCATCCACATCGACCTCGCGGGCGCCCAGCGGGTCAAGCCGGAGACCTACGCGTGGACCGACCTGGGCGGCAACCTCTCCACGGCCGGCGGCTCGCAGGCGAAGGTGATCCGGGTGCGCAACAACAGCACCGGGGCGGTGCGGTTCAGCTACGACCTCGCGGCGTCCGCGCCGAACACGACCTTCGGCAACGCGCTGCAGGTGACCGTGCGCAAGGGCGGCTCGGTGAGCGGGACGTCCTGCACCGGCGGCACGCTCGTCGGCGGCGCCGGCGCGAACCTGCGGACCTACTCGGCGACCGTCGGCACGATCAGCTCGTGGTCGGCGGCGCCGTACGACGACCTGTGCGTCCAGGTCACCCTGCCGGCGGGCTCCGGCGTGACCGGCGGCAGCACGGCCGCCCTCACCTTCACCTTCTCCGCGACGCAGGTGGTCTCATGAGCAGGACGCTGCGGCTCGGCCGCGAGGCCGCCCTCTGGACCGGCGGGATCCTCGGCACCCTGTGCTTCCTCGCCGTCCTCGGCGGGTGGCTGTTCAACGTCACCCCGCTGGTCTTCGCGTCCGGCTCGATGACCCCGGCATACGGCGTCGGCTCGCTCGGCATCGCGCACGAGGTGCCGGCGTCCGAGCTGGCCGTGGGCGACGTGGTCAGCGTCCGCGACGCCCGGGGGAGCCGGGTGACCCACCGCATCGTCGGCGTCGACGCCCGCGGCGACGGCGCCGTGCTGACCCTCAAGGGCGACACGAACGACGTCGTCGACGCGCAGACCTACGAGGTCACCAGCGCCGACCGGGTCGTGCTCGACGTCCCCTATGCGGGCTACGTCCTCGCGGCGGCCTCGAGCCCCGCCGGTCTCGCCGCCGGGGGACTCCTGGTGATCGGCCTGCTCGTGCTCGCGTTCGGTCCGCGGAACGGGCCGCGGACCGGTCCGCGCCGGCACGCCCTCGTCGGGGCCGGCGCGGTCGCCGTCCTCGGGGTCGGCGGCGGGCTCGGCCTGACCGGCCAGGTGCCGTGGGCGTTCACCTCCGCGGCCTGGACCGACGCCGCGACCGCCACCGCGACCGTCTCCGCGACGACGCCGGCACCGGTCGCGCCCGTGCTGTCCTGCTCGGTCGTCGGTACGAACGGCGACTGGAAGATCAAGCTCGACTGGACCTACAGCCCCGACCCGACCACGAAGTTCGTCGTCCGCTCCAACGGCCTCGGCGTGCCCGGCACTCCCGTCGACGTCGCCAAGACGCTGCGGACCTGGACCTCGGCCGGCTTCACCAGCCGGAACGGTCAGGTGTGGGTGGTCGCGGTCAACGGCGTGAACGAGGTCGAGTCCACGCGCATCAGCTTCGACTTCGGCCCGGGCGCCGGCAACGGCAACAAGCTCTGTCCCTCTGCCTGACGCCGCGACCGCCTGCCGTAGCCTTCGCGCGTGCCCGCCATCGGTGTCTTCGCCCTCCAGGGCGACGTCCGTGAACACCTGCAGACCCTGACCGCCCTCGGCGCCGACGCCTTCCCGGTGCGACGCCCCACCGAGCTCGCCCGCTGCGACGGCCTCGTGCTGCCCGGCGGCGAGTCGACGACGATGTCCAAGCTGGCCCGCACCTTCGAGCTCCTCGACCCGCTGCGCGAGCGGATCGCCGGCGGCATGCCCACCTTCGGCACCTGCGCCGGGATGATCCTGCTCGCCGACCGGATCGAGGGCGGCACCGCCGACCAGGAGACCATCGGCGGCCTCGACGTCACCGTGCGCCGCAACGCCTTCGGCCGCCAGGTCGACTCGTTCGAGGCCGACCTGCCCTTCACCGGGCTCGACGCGCCGGTGCACGCCGTCTTCATCCGCGCGCCGTGGGTCGAGGCGACCGGGCCGTCGGTCGAGGTGCTCGCCCGGGCGCAGGACCACCCGGTCGCCGTACGCCAGGGGCACCTGATGGCGACCTCCTTCCACCCCGAGGTCGACGGCGACGGCCGGGTGCACCGGCTGTTCGTGGAGATGGTGGCGAGCGCCGGGGTTCGGGCGCAGGGATAGACTGCATCGGCTGTTTCGAGCAGCCGTGGACTGTCGACGTAGAAGAGGGACTGATGTCTGGCCACTCCAAGTGGGCGACCACCAAGCACAAGAAGGCCGCGATCGACGCCAAGCGAGGCAAGCTCTTCGCGAAGCTGATCAAGAACATCGAGATCGCGGCCAAGATGGGCGGACCCGACCCGTCCGGCAACCCGACCCTCTACGACGCCATCCAGAAGGCCAAGAAGCAGTCGGTCCCCAACAAGAACATCGACTCCGCGGTCAAGCGCGGCGGTGGCCTCGAGGGCGGCGGCGTCGACTACGAGACGATCATGTACGAGGTCTACGGCCCCCAGGGCGTCGCGCTCCTCGTCGAGTGCCTCACCGACAACCGCAACCGCGCCGCGATGGAGGTCCGCACCGCCGTCACCCGCAACGGCGGCACCATGGCCGACCCCGGCTCGGTCTCGCGCCTCTTCACCCGCAAGGGCGTCGTCGTGGTCGCCAAGGACCAGGACGGCAAGGACATCTCCGAGGACGACGTCCTCGAGGCCACCCTCGACGCGGGCGCCGAGGAGGTCAACGACCACGGCGACAGCTTCGAGATCCAGGCCGAGGCCAGCGACGTCGTCGCCGTCCGCACGGCCCTGCAGACCGCCGGCATCGACTACGACTCCGCCGAGGTCCAGTTCGTCGCCTCGATGGACATCCCGGTCGCCGACCCGGCCGCCGCGGGCAAGGTGTTCAAGCTGGTCGACGCGGTGGACGACCTCGACGACGTGCAGAACGTCTTCTCGAATGCGGACATCCCGGACGAGGTGCTGGAGCAGATCGAGGACTGACGAGACGCGCGGTCCTCCGCGTGTCTCGTCTATTTTCTGTGGACGTCGTCTACTGTCGGTGTCCGAACATCTGTTCGGACGAAAGGTGACGACGTGCGCGTGCTCGGGATCGACCCGGGGCTCACCCGCTGCGGCCTCGGCGTGGTCGAGGGCTCGATCGGGCGGCCGCTGACGCTGGTCGACGTGAGCGTCGTGCGGACCTCGTCCGAGCTCGCCGTCCCCGAGCGGCTGGTCTCCATCGAGAAGGGCATCGACGCGCGGCTCGACGAGTACCGGCCCGACGCGGTGGCCATCGAGCGGATCTTCGCGCGCTCCGACGTCAGCACGATCATGGGCACTGCCCAGGCGGCGGGCATCGCAATGGTGTGCGCGGCCCGGCGCGGTCTGCCGGTCGCGCTGCACACGCCGAGCGAGGTCAAGGCCGCGGTGTCGGGCAACGGCCGCGCCGACAAGAACCAGGTCGGCATGATGGTCACCCGGATCCTGCGCCTCGACGCGATGCCCAAGCCGGCCGACGCCGCCGACGCGCTCGCGCTCGCCATCACCCACATCTGGCGCGGGGGGACGCAGGCGCGCATCGATGCCGCCGTCGCGGCCGCCCGCCCGGCCCGTTCCCGCATCCCTGGAGGAGCCCGATGATCGCCTTCGTCCGCGGCCAGGTGGCCGCTCTCAGCCTGACCAGCGCGGTGGTCGAGGTTGGGGGAGTCGGCCTCGAGCTCATGTGCACGCCGGGCACGCTCGCCCAGCTGCGCACCGGCGCCCAGGCCACGCTGCCCACGAGCATGATCGTGCGCGAGGACTCGCTGACCCTCTACGGCTTCGCCGACGAGGATGAGAAGGTGCTCTTCGAGCTCGTCCAGACGGCGTCCGGCGTCGGGCCCAAGGTGGCCCAGGCGATCCTCGCCGTGCTCTCGCCCGACGGCGTCCGCACGGCGATCGCGGGCGACGACGTCAAGACGCTCACCAAGGTCCCGGGCATCGGGCAGAAGGGCGCGCAGCGGATCATCCTCGAGCTCAAGGACCGGATCGGCGCGCCCACCGGCGGGTCCGTCGCCAGTGCGCGGCCGAGCGCCGACGCGTGGCGCGACCAGGTCCACCAGGGCCTGGTGGGGCTGGGCTACAACGCCAAGGACGCCGAGAAGGCGGTCGACGCCGTCGCGCCCGACGCGGGCGACGCCCCCGACGTCGGTGCGCTGCTGCGCGCCGCGCTGCGCAGCCTCTCCAAGGCCTGAGAGGCTGAGCCATGCCCTTCCACGAGGACGAGCTCGCCGAGGCCGAGGAGGTCCACCTCCGCTCGCTCACCGCCGCCGAGGCCGAGGGCGACGAGCGCGCCGTCGAGGCGGCGCTGCGTCCGCGGAGCCTCGACGAGGTCGTGGGCCAGAGCCGGGTGCGCGACCAGCTCGGGCTCGTGCTCGAGGCGGCGCGCCAGCGCGGCCGGGCCCCGGACCACGTGCTGCTGTCGGGTCCGCCGGGCCTGGGCAAGACCACGCTCGCGATGATCATCTCCCACGAGATGAGCGCGCCGCTGCGGGTCACCAGCGGCCCGGCGATCACCCACGCGGGTGACCTCGCCGCGATCCTGTCGGGGCTCAACGAGGGCGAGGTGCTCTTCGTCGACGAGATCCACCGGATGTCGCGACCGGCCGAGGAGATGCTCTACCTCGCCATGGAGGACTTCCGGGTCGACGTCGTCATCGGCAAGGGGCCGGGCGCGACCGCGATCCCGCTCGAGATCCCGCCGTTCACGCTGGTCGGCGCCACCACCCGGGCCGGCCTGCTGCCGGGGCCGCTGCGCGACCGGTTCGGCTTCACCGCGCACCTGGAGTTCTACGAGCCGCACGAGCTCGACCTGATCGTGCACCGCTCCGCCGGGCTGCTCGGCGTCGAGCTCACCGACGAGGGATCGTCCGAGATCGCCGGACGCTCGCGCGGCACCCCCCGGATCGCCAACCGGCTGCTGCGCCGGGTCCGCGACTACGCCCAGGTGCGCGCCGACGGCGTCGTCACCCGCGGGGTCGCCCAGGCGGCACTCGACCTCTACGAGGTCGACGCGCTCGGCCTCGACCGGCTCGACCGCGCGGTGCTCGACGCGCTGTGCCGCCGCTTCGGTGGGGGACCGGTCGGCGTCTCCACGCTCGCCGTCGCCGTGGGCGAGGAGCGCGAGACGGTCGAGGAGGTCGCCGAGCCGTTCCTGGTCCGCAACGGCTTCCTCGCCCGGACGCCGCGCGGCCGGATCGCCACGCCCGCCGCGTGGACCCACCTCGGGCTGACTCCGCCGCCCCTGCCGTTCGACGACGCCGCCGCCACGCTGTTCGACGAGTGAGCGGGCCCGACAGCGGGCGGCCAGCGGCACGAATGTGACCGAACCTGCCGCCGATCCACCGCGCTGGGGGGTCCGTGGCTACACTTTGCCGCGGTCCGCCCGCTCCCGCGCGGAGCGGTGTCCCACCATGCCCCCTCACCCGAAGGTTCCTCGTGAAAGACGCGCTGTCCCTGCTGCCGATCGTGGCGATCGCGGCCATCTTCTGGCTGCTCATCGTCCGGCCGGCCTCCCGTCAGCGCAAGGAGGCGGTCGCACTCCAGGGCCGCCTGGCCGTCGGTGACGACGTCATGCTGACCTCCGGCATCTTCGGCACGATCGTCGGCGTGGCCGACGACCACTTCGAGGTCGAGATCGCGCCCGGCGTGGTCGCCCGCGTGGTCCGCGGCGCGGTCGCCTCGGTGCGCCGTACCGAGGACGAGGCGCCGGCCGGCACCGACGCCACCGACGGTGACGACACCGTCGCCCACGACAACGACAACAACGAGGAGCGCTGAGCATGGCGTCTCGCCGTTCGCACCCGGGACGCCACCTGGTCGTCTTCTTCATCGGGGTCGCCATCCTCTACGGCCTGACGGCGCTCTCGCAGGCGCACGTCGACAAGGGGGAGACCGCGTGGAAGCCCGCGCTGGGCCTCGACCTCCAGGGCGGCGTCCGGATCACGCTCTCCGCCGACGGCAGCACGTCGAAGGAGAACCTCGACGAGGCCCGCCGGATCATCGACCAGCGCGTCAACGGCTCCGGTGTCGCCGAGGCCTCCGTCGCGACCCAGGGCGGCCGGAACATCGTCGTCGAGGTCCCCGGCAAGACGGCCGACCGCGACCAGCTCGAGGAGACCGTGCGGCGCCAGGCGCAGCTGCGCTTCCGCCTGGTCGCCTGCTCCGACCAGTCGCCCGGCCCCTGCGCCGCGCCCGACCCGACCGCCGGCCTCGGCCGGGCCCCGCTCGACCTGGCCGCCGACGACGAGACGCCGGCCCCGTCGGACAGCGCCTCCGGGACGCCGAGCGGCACGCCGACCGGCACGCCGACCGACACCGCCAGCGGTACCCCGGGCGCCGAGCAGCCGGCCGACGACGTCGCGAAGGCGACGAGCGTCAAGACGGCGCTCGCGTGGATCAACCAGCCCGACCAGGCCGCGATCGCCGAGTTCAACCAGTACGCCTGCGACCCCAAGGGCGTCCTCGTCGATGCCCAGGGCAAGGCGGCCGACCTGCCTGACGAGCCGGCGAAGCCGCTCGTCGCCTGCTCGAAGCCCGAAGAGGGCGTGGTCATCAAGTACCTGTTGAGCGCTTCGGTCATCGAGGGCACCGAGCTCGACAACGCCTCCGCCGGCACCCCCGCGAACGGTGTCAACTGGGAGGTGCAGATCGCGATGGGCAACAGCAAGAACCGTGCCTTCCCGAAGGGCACCACCGGCGCGTCCGACGACTTCGAGGCCGTCTCCCGAGCCTTCAACGGCTCCGAGAACCAGTTCGCGATCGTTCTCGACGGGGTGGTCATCTCCGCGCCCCGGATGACGGCGGTCATCATCGACGGACGCTCGAGCATCACCGGCAACTTCACCGAGCAGAGCGCCCTCGACCTGGCCAACAGCCTCAAGTTCGGTGCGCTGCCGATCAAGTTCAGCGACAAGAACACCTCGGTCGAGGAGATCGGGCCCTCGCTCGCCGGCAACCAGCTCAAGGCGGGCATCACCGCCGGCGCGATCGGTCTCGCGCTGGTCATGCTCTACTGCCTCTTCTACTACCGCGGCCTCGGCCTGGTGGTGGTCAGCTCGCTCTTCGTGGCGGCGGGCATCACGTACGCGCTCGTCCTGCTGCTGAGCAAGACCGCCGGCTTCACGCTGACCCTGCCCGGCATCGCCGGACTCATCATCGCGGTAGGTGTCACCGCCGACTCCTTCGTCATCTTCTTCGAACGCATCCGGGACGAGATGCGTGAGGGCAAGTCGATGCGGGTCGCCGTCGAGACCGGCTGGGCGCGGGCCCGGGTCACCCGGGTCGCGGCCAACACGGTGCAGATCCTCTCGGCGGTGGTCCTCTACATCTTCGCCACCGGCGCGGTGAAGGGCTTCGGCTTCGCGCTGGGCCTGACCACGCTGATCGACCTCGCGGTGCTGTTCTGGTTCACCAAGCCGATGGTGTCCTGGCTCGCGCAGTTCAAGGCGTTCAACTCCGGTCACAAGCTGTCCGGCCTGAGCAAGGAGACCCTCGGCATGGATGTGCCCACGCCGCGACGCACCGCCGCTGCGGGAGGGGACGCCTGATGGGCAAGATGTCCCGCCTCGGCAACGACCTGTACCAGGGGCGCAAGTCGATCGACTTCGTCGGCAAGCCGTGGCTCTGGTACGCCGTCTCCGGCGTCGTGGTCGCGCTCTCCGTGCTCGTCCTCTTCGTCAAGCCGCTCAACATGGGCGTCGAGTTCACCGGCGGCTCCTCGCTGTCGATCGAGGTCGGCAACGGCAACGCGACGCAGAAGAACGCCGACGACCTCCGTGAGGAGATCTCGAAGTCCGGCATCGAGCCGGCCGCCAACCCGATCGTCACGACGGAGGGCAACTCCTCGCTCACCGCGCAGGTCGAGAACCTCAACCAGGCGCAGCGCGACGAGATCAGCAAGGTGATCCAGGAGGTCTTCCCGGACGTCACCCAGAGCAAGATCTCGATCCAGGAGATCGGCCCCAGCTGGGGCCAGGAGGTCGCCAAGCGCGCTGCGACCGGCGTCCTGATCTTCCTGGTCCTGGTCGTGCTGTTCATCTGGGCCTACTTCCGCGAGTGGCGGATGTCGGTGGCGGCGCTCATCGCGCTGATCCACGACGTGATGCTGACCGTCGGCGTCTACGCGCTGTCGGGCTTCCAGGTCACGCCGGCCGCGGTCACCGGTCTGCTCGCGATCCTCGGCTTCTCGCTGTACGACACCGTGGTCGTCTTCGACAAGGTCAAGGAGAACACCGGCCACCTGCGCAAGAACACGCAGACCTACGCCGACGCGGCCAACCTCGCGGTCAACCAGACGCTGGTCCGCTCGATCAACACCTCGATCGTGGCGCTGATCCCGATCGGCGCGATCCTCTACGTCAGCGCGGTCCAGCTGGGTGCCAGCTCGCTGCAGGACCTCGCGCTCGCGCAGTTCGTCGGCATGGGCGTCGGTGTCTACTCCTCGGTCATGCTGGCGCCGCGCGTGCTCGTGCAGCTCAAGATGCAGGAGACCGACGTCCAGATCCAGGCGCGCCGGGCCAAGGCCAAGCAGCGGGCGCTCGCCGACCGCTATGCGTCGGTCCCGGCCGCGGTCGACGAGGGTCCGGTCGTGGGCCGGCGCGGCGCGGACCTCGAGGTCCCCGACGAGCTCCTCGACGAGGACGACGACGAGCTGTACGCCGAGGAGGAGACTCCCCGGCGTGGCGGCGGCGGGTCCGGTGCGGGCACCGTGTCGTCGACCGACCCGCTCGGCAAGGGCCGCAACGTGCCCAACGCCGCGCGGCCGGTCAGCGACAGCGGCAGCTCGGGACGCAAGCAGCCGGTGCGCCAGGCGCGCTCCAAGCGCGGCAAGAAGTAGCCGGGTGGCCGATCAGGAGATCCGGGACCGCGCGGTCGACGCGCTGACCCGGCTGGTCCGGGACGTCCCCGACTTCCCGGAGCCGGGCGTGCTGTTCAAGGACATCGCGCCGCTCCTGGCCGACGGCCCGGGCTTCGCGGCGGTCGTCGCGGCGCTCGCGGACCTCGGCCGGGACGACGCGGGCCGCCCCGCCGTCGACAAGGTGGTCGGCATGGAGGCGCGCGGGTTCATCCTCGCCGCCCCCGTGGCCGTCGCGCTGGGTGTCGGCTTCGTGCCGGTCCGCAAGGCCGGCAAGCTGCCCCACGACACCCACCAGGTCGCCTACGCGCTCGAGTACGGCGAGGCCGTGCTCGAGCTGCACCAGGACGCGTTCGCGCCGGGGGAGCGGGTGCTCGTCATCGACGACGTGCTCGCCACCGGCGGCACCGCCCGGGCCACCTGCGAGCTGGTCCGGCGCTGCGGCGCGGAGCCGGTGGCGTTCGCGGTGCTGCTGGAGCTGGGCTTCCTGTCCGGGCGTGAGCAGCTCACCGACGTACCGGTGACGGCGCTGACCACGACCTGACCCATAGAATGGGGAGATGACCGAGGAGCGCATCACACCCCGCGTCCCCCAGCGGGCGCCCGGTGCCCCTGCCCCGGTCAGCTCCGAGCCTCCCGCCGGGCGAAGCGTCCGCGCTCGCCTGGCCCGGATGGGCAGCCGCGGTCAGGTCTCCAACCCGGTCCTCGAGCCGCTGTTCCGCGCGGTCCGCGCCAACCACCCCAAGGCCGACCTGGCGCTGATCGAGCGCGCCTACGTCACGGCCGAGCGGCTCCACGCCGAGCAGAAGCGCAAGAGCGGCGACCCCTACATCACCCACCCGCTCGCGGTGACCACGATCCTCGCGGGCATCGGGATGACCGAGCCCACGCTGGTCGCCGCGCTGCTGCACGACACGGTCGAGGACACGCCCTACACGCTCGAGGAGTGTCGTCGCGAGTTCGGCGACGAGGTCGCGCTGCTCGTCGACGGCGTGACCAAGCTCGACAAGGTCGTCTACGGCGACTCGGCCAACGCCGAGACCATCCGCAAGATGATCGTGGCGATGTCGCGCGACATCCGGGTCCTGGTCATCAAGCTCGCCGACCGGCTCCACAACATGCGCACGCTGCGCTTCGTGAAGCAGTCGACCCAGGAGCGCAAGGCCCGCGAGACCCTCGACATCTACGCGCCGCTGGCCCACCGGCTGGGCATGAACACGATCAAGTGGGAGCTCGAGGACCTCGCGTTCGCGACCCTGCACCCCAAGATCTACGACGAGATCGTCCGTCTCGTCGCCGAGCGGGCGCCCTCGCGCGACTCGTTCCTGGCCGAGGTCATCAGCCAGGTCGAGAAGGACCTGCGCGAGGCCAAGATCAAGGCGACCGTCACCGGACGCCCGAAGCACTACTACTCGATCTACCAGAAGATGATCGTCGGCGGCCGCGACTTCTCCGACATCTACGACCTGGTCGGCATCCGCATCCTCGTCGAGGAGGACCGCGACTGCTACGGCGTCCTCGGCGTGCTGCACTCGCGCTGGAACCCGGTCCTGGGCCGGTTCAAGGACTACGTCGCGATGCCGAAGTTCAACATGTACCAGTCGCTGCACACCACGGTGATCGGCCCGCAGGGCAAGCCCGTCGAGATGCAGATCCGGACCTTCGCCATGCACCGTCGCGCCGAGTACGGCGTCGCGGCGCACTGGAAGTACAAGGAGGACGGCCGCGCCGGCAACGACACCGACCGGCCCGGCGACCTCGACGACATGAGCTGGGTGCGCCAGCTCCTCGACTGGCAGAGCGAGGTCGAGGACCCGGGCGAGTTCCTCGAGTCGCTGCGCTTCGAGATCAACCAGGCCGAGACCTACGTCTTCACGCCGCGCGGCGACGTCATCGCGCTGCCCTCGGGCTCGACCCCGGTCGACTTCGCGTACGCCGTCCACACCGAGGTCGGCAACCGCACCATCGGCGCCCGGGTCAACGGCCGCCTCGTCCCGCTCGAGTCGACGCTCGAGAACGGCGACGTGGTCGAGGTCTTCACCTCCAAGGCCGAGGGCGCGGGTCCCTCGCGCGACTGGCTCAACTTCGTGAAGTCGCCGCGCGCCCGCTCCAAGATCCGCCAGTGGTTCACCAAGGAGCGGCGCGAAGAGGCGATCGAGCGCGGCAAGGACGAGATCGGCAAGCTGATGCGCAAGGAGGGCCTGCCCCTCAAGCGGCTGCTCTCCCACGACTCGCTCACGCTGGTGGCCACCGCCTTCCGGCTCACCGACGTCACCGCGCTCTACGCCGCCGTCGGCGAGGGCAACCTCGGGGCGCAGACCGTCGTCCGCAAGGTCATCGAGCTGCACGGCGGCGACCAGGGGGCCCAGGAGGACCTCGCCGAGGCCGTCACCATCACCGGCCGCCGCGGCCGCCCGACCCGTCCCACGAGCGGGGACGCCGGCGTCATCGTGACCGGCTCGCCCGACGTCTGGGTCAAGCTCGCCAAGTGCTGCACGCCAGTGCCGCCCGACGCGATCCTGGGCTTCGTCACCAAGGGCGGCGGCGTCTCGGTGCACCGCAAGGACTGCACCAACGCGGCCGGCCTCCTGGCCCAGCCCGAGAAGCTGGTCGACGTCGAGTGGGCGCCGACCGGCCAGTCGACCTTCCTGGTCAACATCCAGGTCGAGGCGCTCGACCGCTCCCGCCTGCTCTCCGACATCACCATGGCGCTCTCCGACGCCCACGTGAACATCCTGTCGGCCAACCTGACCACCTCACGCGACCGGACGGCGAAGTCCCGGTTCACCTTCGAGATGGCCGACGCCAAGCACCTCGACACGGTGCTCAAGGCGGTGCGGACGGTCCCGGGCGTGTTCGACGCCTACCGCGTCACCCAGTAGGCAGGCGGGCGGGTCGTCCGGCCCGCCGAAGTTCGTGGGTTGCGGGTGCGAGGTGCGACCTGGTGCTCGTGTTTCGGGGTGGGTGGGCCCGTCGGGTGAGCTGGGTTGCGGTGGCGGCCGCTCAGCCGGCACGGACCTCGTCCGCGCCGCCGCTACGCGGCCGCCACCTCGGCCTCGCCGCGCGCTTGTGCGGGGTCGTGTGCCTGAGAACGCGTCTCAGGCACACGACTCCCGATTCCGGGGCCGGGCCCGGGCCCGGGCGGTGCTGGCTCAGCCGAACTCGGCGGAGGCCTTCTTGGCCATCTCGAGGAAGGACCGGCGGCCCTCGAGGTTCTCCTCGAGCTCGCGGGCCTTCTTCTCGTCGCCGCGCGCGCGGGCGGCCTCGAGCTTGGCCTCGGCCTCGGCGATGGCGGCCTCGAGCTTGGAGACCATGTCGTCGGCGCGGGCGGACTTCTCGGGGTCGCTGCGCTTCCACTGGTCGTCCTCGGCCTTGCGGATCGTGCTCTCGACGGCGCGCATCCGGCCCTCGAGGTCCTTGATCCGGTCGCGCGGGACCTTGCCGGCCTCGTCCCACTTGTCGGCGACGACGCGGAAGGCGGCCTTGGCGGCGGCGAGGTCGCCGGAGGCCTGGAGCTCGGGCAGGATCGCCTCGGCCTCGACCAGGAGGGCCTCCTTGACCTCGGCGTTCGCAGCGAACTCCGAGTCGAGGGCGGCGTTGGCGGCGTCGCGGTTGCCGAAGAAGGTGTCCTGGGCGCCGCGGAAGCGGCGCCAGAGCTCGTCGTCGACGGCCTTGGGCGCGGGGCCGGCGGCCTTCCAGTCGCGCATCAGGTCGCGGTAGCGGCCCGAGGTGGGACCCCAGTCGGTGGAGTCGGCCAGCGCCTCGGCCTCGGTGACCAGGCGCTCCTTCACGATCCGCGCGCCCTCGCGCTTCTCGTCCTGCTCGGCGAAGTGCGCCTTGCGCGCCTTCGTGTACGACGAGCGCGCCGACGAGAACCGCTTCCACAGCTCGTCGTCGGCGGCCTTGTCGATGCGGGGGAGCTGCTTCCACTCCTCGAGCAGCTCGCGCAGCCGGTTGGCGCCGTTGCGCCAGTCGCGACCGCCGGCGATCTTCTCGGCCTCGGCGGCCAGCCGCTCCTTCTCCGCCCGGGCGTCGGCGACGCGCTGGGCCTTGGCGGCCTTGCGCGCATCCCGCTGCGTGGCGATCACCGGGCCGAGCTCGTCGAGCTTGCGCCCGAGGGCGGCGAGGTCGCCGACCGCGTGGATGTCGGCGAGCTGCTCGCGGACGACCTTGACCGATGACTGCGCTTCCTCGGGGGAGAGCACTCCGGTCAGCACCCTCTGGTGGAGCAGGTCCACCTCGAGAGCGAGGTTGTCGTACCGCTTGGTGTAGAAGGCAAGAGCCTCCTCGGGCGTCGCGTCAGGCATCTGCCCGACCGCCCGTTCGCCGTCGGTCGTCTTCACGTAGACGGTGCCGTCGTCGCCGACGCGGCCCCAGTCGGAGGTAGTCACAGTGGCCCATGCTAATCAAAGCCGACCCAGTCGATAGGCTGGGCCGGTGCTGATCGCCGCTTTCCCCGCCGGACCATGGGGCACCAATTGCTATGTCGCGGCCACGGCACCGGGCGCCGAGTGCGTCGTGATCGACCCCGGCAAGGACGCCGCGGCGGGTGTCGCCGAGGTGGTCCGCGAGCACAAGCTGAAGCCCGTCGCCGTGCTGCTGACCCACGGTCACATCGACCACATGTGGTCGGTGACGCCCGTCGCCGGCGCGTACGACGCCACCGCGTGGATCCATCCCGGTGACCGGCACCTGCTCACCGACCCGATGGCCGGCATCTCGGCGGAGTCGGCGAGCATGCTGCTCGGCGGCGACTACGAGTTCACCGAGCCGGACGACGTCGCGGAGCTCGCCGACGGCGCGGCGCTCGAGCTCGCCGGCCTGACGTTCGTGGTCGACCACACGCCGGGACACACCGCCGGCTCGGTCACCTTCCGGACGCCGTGGGCCTCCACAGGCTCGACCAGCGGCGGACCAGACATCTCCGAGGTGATGTTCTCCGGCGACCTGCTCTTCCAGGGCTCGATCGGCCGGACCGACCTCCCCGGCGGCGACCATGCCGCGATGCTCCGCTCGCTCAGCGCCAAGGTGCTGCCCCTGGCCGACGACGTCGTCGTCCTGCCCGGGCACGGCGAGCAGACGTCCATCGGCCGCGAGCGCGCGACCAACCCCTTCCTGCTCGACCTGATCGACACCGGCGGCGAGACCGCCGGACGAGTCACCCGAGGACTGTGACGACCCGCATGGCCAAGCCCACTCCGCTCAGCGGATTCCCCGAGTTCCTGCCTGCCCAGCGCTTCGTGGAGCAGGAGGTGATCGCCACCCTCGCGCGCACCTTCGAGCTGCACGGGTTCGGCAACGTCGAGACCCGCGCCGTCGAGCCGATGGACCAGCTGCTGCGCAAGGGCGACACCTCCAAGGAGGTCTACGTCCTGCGCCGCCTGCAGGAGGAGGACGGCGGCAAGGACCGGGGGATCGGCCTCCACTTCGACCTGACCGTCCCGTTCGCGCGCTACGTGCTCGAGAACGCCGGCAAGCTCGAGTTCCCCTTCCGCCGCTACCAGATCCAGAAGGTCTGGCGCGGCGAGCGGCCCCAGGAGGGCCGCTTCCGCGAGTTCACCCAGGCCGACATCGACATCGTCGGGCGCGACACGCTGCCCTTCCACCACGACGTCGAGGTCGCCCGGGTCATGCTCGAGGCGCTCTCCAGGCTCGACTTCCTGCCCGGCTTCCGGCTGCAGGTCAACAACCGCAAGCTGATCCAGGGCTTCTACGCCGGCCTGGGCCTCGACGAGCACGGGATCGACGAGGTCATGCGCCTGGTCGACAAGCTCGACAAGCTCGACCCGGCCAAGGTCCGCGAGCTGCTGCTCACCGAGGCCGGCGTCACCGAGGAGCAGGCCGACAAGGCGCTCGCGCTGGCGACGATCCGCACCACCGACGACTCGTTCGTCGAGCAGGTCCGCGCGCTCGGCGTGTCGAGCGAGCTGCTCGACGAGGGCCTCGACGAGCTCGCCACGCTCGTGCGCGCCTGCGCGCCGCTCGTCACCGAGCGCACGCGGATCGAGGCCGACCTGTCGATCGCCCGCGGTCTCGACTACTACACCGGCACCGTCTTCGAGACCCGTCTCGACGGCTTCGCGTCGCTCGGCTCGATCTGCTCCGGCGGCCGCTACGACGCCCTCGCCTCCGACGGCCGGACGACGTACCCCGGCGTGGGCATCTCGCTCGGCCTGAGCCGGCTGCTCGTCCCGCTCGTCCAGCGCGGCGTGCTGACGGCCGACCGCTCGGTGCCCAGCGTCGTCGTCGTCGCGGTCACCGCCGAGGAGACCCGCGCCGAGGCCGACGCCGTCGCGACCGCCCTGCGCGCCCGCGGCATCCCGTGCGAGGTCGCGCCCAGCGCGGCGAAGTTCGGCAAGCAGATCCGCCACGCCGAGCGCCGCGGCATCCCCTACGTCTGGTTCCCGGACGCCGAGGGGGCCGGCGAGGTCAAGGACATCCGCAGCGGGAACCAGGTCGCGGCCGACCCCGCCACCTGGCAGCCTCCTACCCAGGACCTGCGACCGCAGGTCGTCGTCACCACCACCTCCACCTCCACCTCTGAAGGGGAATCCTCGTGATCCGCACCCAAGACGCCGGCGCCCTGCGCGCCGAGCACGTCGGCCAGAACGTCACCCTCGCCGGGTGGGTGGCCAACCGGCGCGATCACGGCGGTGTGGCCTTCATCGACCTGCGCGAGGCCAGCGGCGTCGTCCAGGTCGTCATCCGCGACGAAGCCGTCGCGCACAGCCTGCGCTCGGAGTTCTGCCTCAAGGTCACCGGCGAGGTGACCGCCCGCGGTGAGGGCCGCGAGAACCCCAACCTGCCGACCGGGGCCATCGAGGTCGTCGCCAGCGAGGTCGAGGTGCTGAGCGCCGCGGCGCCGCTGCCCTTCCCGATCAGCGACCACGTCGACGTCGGCGAGGAGGTGCGCCTCAAGCACCGCTACCTCGACCTGCGCCGCAGCGGCCCGGCCCAGGCCATCCGGCTGCGCAGCCAGGTCAACAAGGCCGCGCGCGACGTCCTGGCCGGTCACGACTTCGTCGAGGTCGAGACCCCCACGCTGACCCGCAGCACGCCCGAGGGCGCGCGCGACTTCCTGGTGCCCGCGCGCCTGGCGCCCGGCAGCTGGTACGCCCTGCCGCAGAGCCCCCAGCTGTTCAAGCAGCTGCTCATGGTCGGTGGTCTGGAGCGCTACTACCAGATCGCGCGCTGCTACCGCGACGAGGACTTCCGCTCCGACCGTCAGCCCGAGTTCACCCAGCTCGACATCGAGATGAGCTTCGTGACCCAGGACGACGTGATCGCCCTGGGCGAGGAGATCGTCGCCGCGCTGTGGAAGCTGATCGGCGTCGACGTCCCGCTGCCGCTGCAGCGGATGACCTACGCCGAGGCGATGGCCCGCTACGGCTCCGACAAGCCCGACCTGCGCATGGGCCTCGAGCTCGTCGAGTGCACCGACTACTTCAAGGAGACGCCGTTCCGCGTCTTCCAGGCGCCGTACGTCGGCGCGGTGGTCATGCCCGGCGGCGCGAGCCAGCCCCGCAAGCAGCTCGACGCCTGGCAGGAGTGGGCCAAGCAGCGCGGCGCGCGCGGCCTCGCCTACGTGCTGGTCCAGGAGGACGGCGAGCTCGGCGGCCCGGTCGCCAAGAACCTCTCCGACGACGAGAAGGCCGGTCTCGCCGCCCACGTGGGCGCCAAGCCGGGCGACTGCGTCTTCTTCGCCGCCGGCGCGGTCAAGAGCAGCCGGGCCCTCCTGGGCGCCGCGCGCCTCGAGATCGGCCGTCGTACCGGCCTGCTCGACGAGGACGCCTGGAGCTTCCTGTGGGTCGTCGACGCGCCGCTCTTCGAGCCGGCCGACGAGGCCACCGCGGCCGGCGACGTCGCCGTCGGCGGGGGAGTGTGGACCGCCGTCCACCACGCCTTCACCAGCCCGCAGGACCTCGAGACCTTCGACCAGGACCCGGGCAACGCCCTGGCCTGGGCCTACGACATCGTCTGCAACGGCAACGAGATCGGCGGCGGCTCCGTCCGTATCCACCGCGAGGACATCCAGAAGCGCGTCTTCGAGGTCATGGGCATCACCCCCGAGGAGGCCGACGAGAAGTTCGGCTTCCTCCTCGAGGCCTTCAAGTACGGCGCGCCGCCGCACGGCGGCATCGCCTTCGGCTGGGACCGGGTCACCGCGCTGCTCGCCGGCACGGACTCGATCCGCGACGTCATCGCCTTCCCCAAGACCGGCGGCGGCTACGACCCGCTGACCGCAGCGCCGGCGCCGATCAGCGCCGAGCAGCGGAAGGAAGCCGGTGTGGACGCCCGTCCGGAGGACGAAACGAAGGCCTGAGGGCATCCTCACCGGACGGTTTGCCGGTCGTCGAGACCAAACCGTTACCGCGTCGGTATCGCCTTGACGCACCTGGTGCGCCTAGTGTCACGGACGGCGCGCGGCCAGAGTGGCCCGCGTCGCATCCGTGACGCACGGCGACGAGGTGAAGATGACGATCCCGGGCTCCGAACTGGAGATCCACGAGACTGACGCCCCGGTCGAGGACGACTCGGTCGTCTCGGTGGCCGGCCGGTCCCCGACCCAGCTGGCCATCGCCCGGTTCCGGGCCGACAAGCTGTCGATGATCTCGTTCACGGTGACCGTGTTCATCGTCCTGTGCGCGATCGCGGCGCCGATCCTCGTGGCGACGGGCGTGCTGCACCCCAACGAGTTCCACCAGGAGCTGCTGTCGGACGACGGCGTCGCGCCGGCCGGCCGCTTCGGCGGCATCAGCTGGGACCACCCGTTCGGTGTCGACCCGGCCTCCGGGCGCGACCTGCTCGCCCGGCTGATGCTGGCGATCACGTCGTCGCTGACGATCGCGATCAGCGGCACGATCCTGACCGTCATCATCGGCTCGGTGCTCGGCATCGTCGCCGGCTTCTCCGGTGGCTTCGTCGACGCCGTCATCGGCCGGATCATCGACCTGACGCTGTCCTTCCCGCAGACCCTGATGCTGCTGGCGCTGTCCGGTCCGGTGGTGCTGATGTTCCGCACCCAGATCGCGGACTTCGCGCCGCTCAGCTTCTTCGAGAGCGCCGACCTGTCCAACGGGTTCTACGTCATCCTCATCCTCGCGATCTTCGGCTGGCCGCCCGTCGCACGTGTCGTGCGTGGCCAGGTGCTCTCGATCCGCGAGCGCGAGTTCATCGAGGCGGCGCGCCTGCTCGGTGCGTCGCGGCGGCGGCTGTACTTCAAGGAGGTGCTGCCCAACGTGTGGGCGCCCGTCCTGGTCTACGTGACGCTGCTCGTGCCGGCCTACATCTCGGCCGAGGCCGCGTTCAACTTCCTCGGCGTCGGCATCAAGCCGCCGACCCCCACGCTGGGCAACATCCTCGGTGACTCGGTCAGCTACACCAGCGCCGACCCGATGTACTTCTTCCTGCCCGGCGCCCTGCTCGCCCTGATCGTCGTGGTGTTCAACCTCGTCGGTGACGGCGCCCGCGACGCGCTCGACCCCAAGTCGCACCGATAACAAAAAGACCCGGTGCTCCGCCGACATCACGGGACCCGGAGCACTGCGGCGCCGGCCGGGCCGGCGTCACTCACTGAAAAGGAGATAGTTGGATGGCCTTCAAGAAGCCATTGGCTGCAGTGGCCGCCACGGCGCTCGCGGCAACACTCGCCGCGTGCGGTGGTGGTAGTGACGACGGCAACAACAGCGGAAGCAGCGGGGGCAAGGCGGAGAAGGGCGGCAACGCGATCTTCCTCGTCGGCGTCCGGAACGTCGAGCACTGGGACCCCCAGCGCATGTACTTCGGCCGCGACCTCAACAACTCGGGCCGGCTGTTCTACCGCAGCCTCGTGGCGCTGCCGGCGTCCAACGACAAGGTCGAGGGCACCACGCCGATCGCCGACCTCGCGACCGACACCGGCACCACCAACGACGGTGGCAAGTCGTGGAGCTTCACCGTCCGCGACGGCGTGAAGTGGGAGGACGGCAAGGAGATCTCCTGCGAGGACTTCAAGTACGGCGCCTCGCGCAACTTCGCGACCGACGTGATCATCGGTGGTCCCGCGAACTACCTGTTCACCTACCTGGACATCCCGTCGGGCAGCGACGGCCTCCCGGAGTACAAGGGCCCCTACAACAAGAAGGGCCAGGACCTGTTCGACAAGGCCGTCACGTGTGACGGCAAGACGATCACGTACCGCTTCAAGAAGGCGTGGCCGGACTTCCCGCTGTCGATCGCGCAGCTGCGGTACATGGACCCGTACCGCGAGGACCTCGACAAGGGTGACGCGAACAACTTCGCGATCATCTCGAACGGTCCCTACAAGCTCGACGGCGCCTGGAAGGAGGGCACCGGCGGCAAGTTCGTCCGCAACGAGAACTGGGACGAGAACACGGACCCCATCCGCAAGGCCTACCCGGACACCTGGGACTTCCGCGAGGGTGACACCGACGAGGCGATCTACGAGCAGCTGCTCGCCGACTCCGGTGACGCGCAGTACTCCGTGACCGAGCGTCGTCTCCCGCCGGCTCTGTTCAGCCGCAAGGACGAGGCGGGCGACCGCTACACGCAGGTCGAGTCGCCGTCCGTCGACTACGTGCTGCCGAACTTCAACTCGCCGGTGTTCAAGGACGCCAACTGCCGCGAGGCCCTGAAGCTCGCGACCGACCGCGCCGCCTGGATCAAGGCCGGCGGTGGCGACCAGTACTTCAAGTCCGCCGACTCGGTCATCAACCCGAGCGTCCCCGGCTACAAGTCCAACCCGGCCTTCGAGGCCATGGGCGAGTCCGGTGACCCGGACGCTGCCAAGGCTGCGCTCGACAAGTGCTCGGCCCCGAAGCCGGTGAAGATCAAGTTCACCTACTCGGGTGGCACCCCCACCTCCGACAAGCAGGCCTCCGCGCTGAAGGCCGGCTGGGACAAGGCCGGTTTCCAGACCGAGCTCGACCCGCTGGAGGACACCTACTACTCCGTGATCCAGAAGCCGGACGCCGACTTCGACGTCACCTGGGGTGGTTGGGGTGCTGACTGGTCGTCCGCCGGCACCGTCATCCCGCCGCTCTTCGACAGCCGGATCAACCTGACCGGTGACTCGAACGGCAACGACTACGGCAACTACAAGGGTGGCCCCGAGGTCAACCAGATGATCGACGACGCCTACGCCGAGCCCGACCTCGACGCCGCCGCTGACAAGTGGTCCGCGGTCGACGCCAAGCTGGGTGAGGATGTCGCCTACATCCCGCTGGAGATCACGATCTTCAACTTCGTCCACGGAGGGAAGATCACCGGCTACGCCAACAACATCTCGGTGAACGGCTACGCCGACCTCGCCGTGCTCGGCGTGCAGAGCTGATTCTCCGCTTCTCACGATGACAGTCGGGGGTCGCCCCCAGGGCGGCCCCCGACTGTCGGTGCCCACTGCTCGACTCCTCTCAGACCGAGGTCCGCTGTGCTCGCGTACGTCATCCGCCGGCTCTTCGCCGGCGTGATCATGCTCATCGTGATGAGCATCGTCACCTTCGCCCTGTTCTTCGCCTCCCCGATCGACGAGGCGTCGTTCATCTGCGGCAAGAACTGCTCGGCCGCCCAGAAGAAGCAGACCTCCGCCGCCATGGGTTACGACGACCCGTTCGCGGAGCAGTGGTGGAAGTTCGCGAAGGGTGTCGTCCAGGGGCGCGACTACCCCGACGACCCCCAGCTGCGCGAGACGGCGCCGGAGACGATCGTCCACTGCGACGCGCCCTGCCTCGGCTACTCCCGCGAGCGTGGTGACACGGTCACCAACCTGATCAAGGACACCTTCCCGGTGTCGTTCTCCCTGGCGGTCGCCGCCTTCATCCTCTGGATCACCGGTGGCGTCCTGCTCGGCGTCATCGCAGCCCTGAAGAAGGGCACGGTCATCGACCGCGGCCTGGTCGGCCTCTCGCTGATCGTCTACGCCTTCCCGACGTTCTTCGTCGGCCTCGTTCTCTACAAGTTCGTCGCCATCAAGTGGGGTCTCACCGAGATCCCCCGCTACACATCGATCGCCGAGGGCGGGGTCGGCGGCTGGCTGTCGAGCCTGACGCTGCCGGCGATCACCCTCGCGGTGTTCTTCATGGCGGCCTACGTCCGGATGACGCGCTCCTACGTCATCGAGTCGTTCCAGGAGGACTACGTGCGCACGGCCCGGTCCAAGGGCCTGCCGGAGCGCACCGTGACCTTCAAGCACGCACTGCGTGCCGCGCTCACCCCGATCGTGACCATGGCGGGCCTCGACTTCGCCGGCCTGATGGGTGGCGCGATCATCACCGAATCGGTCTTCAACTACCCGGGCATGGGCAAGCTGGCGGTGCGCGCCAGCCAGGACTTCGACCTGCCGACCACCGTCGGCCTGGTCGTCCTGCTGGCCGCCTTCGTCATCATCGCCAACATCGTCGTGGACCTGTTGTACGCCGTCATCGACCCGCGCGTGCGGCTGGGCTGAGAGGAACAACCGAATGTCCACCACCTCCCCGTCCACCTCGGCCACGACGGCCACGTCGTCCGCGCCGCTGCTCGCGGTCCGCGACCTGCAGGTCCACTTCCCGACCCAGGACGGCGTCGTCAAGGCCGTCAACGGCCTGACCTTCGACGTCGAGCGGGGCAAGACGCTCGGCATCGTCGGCGAGTCCGGCTCCGGCAAGTCGGTCTCGAGCATGGCGATCATGGGCCTGCACCGCGGCACCAACGCGAAGATCGAGGGCGAGATCGTCCTCGACGGCGTGAACCTCCTCGACATCTCGGCCGAGGAGATGCGCAAGAAGCGGGGCCGCGAGGTCTCGATGATCTTCCAGGACCCGCTGTCGGCGATGCACCCGTACTACACGGTCGGCAACCAGATCGCCGAGGCGTACCGGGTGCACCACGACGTGTCCCGCAAGATCGCCAAGCAGCGCGCGATCGAGATGCTCGACCGGGTCGGCATCCCCAACCCGGACAAGCGGGTCAACGACTACCCGCACCAGTACTCCGGCGGCATGCGCCAGCGCGCCATGATCGCGATGGGGCTGATCAACGACCCCAACCTGCTCATCGCCGACGAGCCGACCACCGCGCTCGACGTGACGGTCCAGGCGCAGATCCTCGACCTGCTCCAGGACCTGCAGCGGGAGTTCAACTCGGCGGTCATCATCATCACCCACGACCTGGGGGTCGTGGCCGAGATGGCTGACGACGTCCTCGTGATGTACGCCGGGCGCGCCGTCGAGTACGGCCCGTGCAAGGAGATCCTCACGCACCCCGAGATGCCCTACACGTGGGGCCTGCTCTCGAGCGTGCCGGACCTGACCGGCGACACGGACGCGCGGCTGATCCCGATCCCCGGCAACCCGCCGAGCCTGCTCAACCCGCCGTCCGGCTGCGCCTTCCACCCGCGGTGCCCGCACCGCGACAAGGTGCCCGGCGACCTGTGCCGCACCCAGCTGCCGATGCTCGTCCCGGGCCAGCGCGGCGAGATGCACACGAAGCGCTGCCACCTGCCCAACGCCGACGCGATCTACGCGGCCGAGGTGCTCCCGGTGATCGCACCGGACCTCGCCGAGGAGCTGTGATGACGAACGAGACCATCAACCAGGACCCCGAGGACGTCCCGGCGCCGCAGCCGTCCGGCCACGGTGCCGCGGTGGCCCGGGCCGACGCCAAGCCGATCCTCGAGGTCGACCAGCTGCGGATGTACTTCCCGGTCAAGGCGCCCGGCGTGTTCCGCCGTACGGTCGGCCAGGTCCAGGCCGTCGACGGCGTCTCCTTCCAGGTCGCCGAGGCCACCTCGCTCGGCCTCGTGGGCGAGTCGGGCTGCGGCAAGTCGACCACCGGCCGGCTGATCACCCGGCTCTACAAGCCCACGGCCGGCGCGATCCGGTTCGGGGGCAAGGACATCGCGCAGGCGGGGGCGTCCGAGCTCAAGCCGCTGCGCCGCGAGATCCAGATGATCTTCCAGGACCCCTACACGTCGCTGAACCCGCGGCAGACGGTCGGCTCGATCGTCGGTGCGCCCCTGGCGATCCACAAGGTGCTGCCGAAGAACAAGATCCTCCCGCGGGTCCAGGAGCTGCTCGAGATCGTCGGGCTCAACCCGGAGCACTACAACCGCTACCCGCACGAGTTCTCCGGCGGCCAGCGCCAGCGCATCGGCATCGCCCGCGCGCTCACGCTGCAGCCCAAGCTGCTCGTCGCCGACGAGCCGGTCTCGGCGCTCGACGTGTCCATCCAGGCCCAGGTCATCAACCTGCTCCAGGACATCCAGAACGAGTTCGGCGTCGCGTTCCTGTTCATCGCCCACGACCTCGCGATCGTCCGGCACTTCTGCCCCGAGATCGCCGTCATGTACCTCGGCAAGATCGTCGAGATCGGCGACCGCGAGTCGATCTACAACAACGCTCACCACCCCTACACCCAGGCGCTGCTCTCGGCCGTCCCCGACGTCAAGCAGGCCGCCACGGGTGGCCGGATCGAGCGCATCCGGCTGCAGGGCGACGTGCCCAGCCCGATCGAGCCGCCGTCCGGCTGCCGGTTCCGCACCCGCTGCCCGATCGCCCAGGAGATCTGCGCCCGGCACGAGCCGCCGCTGCTCCAGATCGGCCGCCAGCACAAGGTGGCGTGCCACTTCCCGGGTCGCCTGGGTGAGGCTCCCCGCGAGCCGTTCACCACCGGTCTGCTCGGCGTCGACGCCGAGGGCCGGCCGGACCCGGGCGCCAGCCCGAGCACCGACCTGGTCGAGCAGCCCGGGTACGCCGACACCTGGTTCGACCTCGACAACAAGTCGATCGGCCGCGCCTGAGCGAGCCGCTCTGCGGCGTGCCGCCCGCGTCCTCGGACGTCGGCGGCACGTCCTAGAGTCGATGTCGTGGACTCCGACCTCCAGCTGTTCGACACGCCGGGCTCCGGCGCGCCCTCCGGGCGGACCGGAGGCTCGCTGAGCGACTCCGCCCACGCCGCGGCGCCGCTGGCCGTGCGGATGCGGCCGCGGGGGCTCGACGAGCTGGTGGGGCAGTCCCAGCTGCGGGCGCCGGGCTCCCCGCTGCGCCAGCTGGTCGACGGCGACAAGTCGCTCTCGCTGCTGCTGTGGGGGCCGCCGGGCACGGGCAAGACGACGATCGCGTCGATCGTGAGCCAGCAGACGGGCCGGCGGTTCGTCGAGATCTCGGCGGTGTCCGCGGGTGTCAAGGAGGTGCGCGCGGCCATCGACCAGGCGCGGCGCGAGCTGGTGGCCACGGGGGAGGAGACGGTCCTCTTCGTCGACGAGGTGCACCGGTTCAGCAAGGCGCAGCAGGACGCGCTGCTGCCGGGCGTCGAGAACCGCTGGGTGACGCTCGTGGCGGCGACGACCGAGAACCCGTCGTTCAGCGTCATCTCGCCGCTGCTCTCGCGCAGCCTGCTGCTGCGGCTCCAGCCGCTGACCGACGACGACATCGCCGAGGTCCTCGACCGGGCGGTGGCCGACGAACGGGGGCTCGGAGGCGAGCTGACCCTCGAGGACGAGGCGCGGGCGCACCTGGTGCGGCTGGCCGGGGGCGACGCGCGGCGCTCGCTGACCTATCTCGAGGCGGCGGCCGGGGCGGCGACCTCCCAGGGCTCCGACGTCATCGACGTCGCCACGGCCGAGACGGCGGCCGACCAGGCGGCCGTCCGCTACGACCGTGACGGCGACCAGCACTACGACGTCGTGAGCGCGTTCATCAAGTCCATCCGCGGCTCCGACGCCGACGCGGCGCTGCACTACCTGGCCCGGATGCTCGAGGCGGGGGAGGACCCCCGGTTCATCGCGCGGCGGCTGATGATCAGTGCCAGCGAGGACATCGGCCTGGCCGATCCCACGGCGCTGCAGACCGCGGCGGCGGCCGCGCAGGTGGTCCAGATGATCGGGCTGCCCGAGGGCCGGCTCACGCTGGCGCACGCGACCATCGCGCTCGCGGTGGCGCCGAAGTCCAATGCCGTCACCACCGCCATCGGCGAGGCGACCTCCGACGTGCGGGCCGGCAAGATCGGCGCGGTCCCGCCCCACCTGCGCGACGCCCACTACTCCGGCGCGCGCGACCTGGGGCACGGCGTGGGCTACATCTACAGCCACGACGCGCCCTTCGGCGTCGCCGAGCAGCAGTACGCGCCCGACGTCGTCCTCGACGCCCGCTACTACCGTCCGACCGAGCTCGGCGCCGAGGCCGCGGTCAAGCAGCGGTGGGAGCGAGTACGCCGGATCATCCGCGGCAAGTAGGCTTGCTCGTCGTGACCAACGAGCTCGCCGTCCCGGCCTGGCTGGCCGTCGTGACCCTCGGGGGCCTGCTGGCCCTCGTGGTGGTCGTGGCGAGCCTGGTCCGGTCCGTGCGCCGGGCCCGCAGCCACACCGACGCGCTGCTCGCCGCGGCCGCCCACGACGCCGAGGCGCTGCGCGAGCAGCTGAGCGGCATCGAGGACGAGCTGCGCGCCCAGCAGGCGGCCAGCGCAGGCACGGGCCGCGGGCGGGCCCCGGTCGCCGTCGTCGACGACCGCGAGTACGTCATCACCGACCTCGGCACCGAGCGGGGCCCGCGGGTCCCCGCACGGGTGGTGCCGGCGCCGATGTTCGCCGACATCGTGCTGCGCGAGAGCGTCATCAAGACCGCCGCGCTCGCCGCCGGCCTGCGCCGCGCGCTCTCGCCCGAGGTCCGCAACCGGATCCGGTTCGAGATGAAGCGCGAGGTCAAGCGCTCCCGCAAGGAGCGCCGGCTCCTGCTCAAGCAGGCCCGGCGCGACCTCGAGGCCCGCCAGCGCGCGAGCGTGGAGGTGCCCTCGTGAGGTCGGGCCTCTGGTTCACCGTGGGCGCCGCGGCCGGCGTCTACGGCGTGGTCCGCGTGCGCCGGCTCGCCGAGGCGTTCACCCCCGACGGCATGCGCGACCGGATCGGCGCCGCCTTCGTCGGCGCCCGGATGTTCCGCGACGAGGTCGCTCGCGGCCAGGCCGAGGCCGAGATCCACCTGCGCCAGCGCTTCGACGGCGCCGACGCCGGGCCACCCCGGCTGAGCGCACCCGACGACGGCACCCGCCGTCAGCTCGCGACCCGCACCACCACGACGGCCGACCCGGCCGCCTCCGACACGGAAGAAGGCAGCACCCGATGAGCGACCGGTACCTGAGCAGCGCGGAGATCCGCAACCGGTTCCTCGCCCACTTCGAGGGGCGCGGCCACACCGTCGTACCGTCGGCCTCGCTGCTGCTGGACGACCCCAACCTGCTCTTCGTCAACGCCGGCATGGTGCCGTTCAAGCCCTACTTCCTCGGCCAGGAGACGCCGCCCTACCGGCGCGCGACCAGCGTCCAGAAGTGCGTGCGGACCCTCGACATCGAGGAGGTCGGCAAGACCACCCGGCACGGCACGTTCTTCCAGATGAACGGCAACTTCTCGTTCGGCGACTACTTCAAGGAAGGCGCCATCCAGTACGCCTGGGAGCTCATCACGGGCGACCAGGCCTCGGGTGGCCTCGGCTTCGAGCCCGACAAGATCTGGGTCACCGTGCTCCCCGAGGACGACGAGGCGCGCCAGCTCTGGAAGCAGGTCGCCGGCCTGCCCGACGAGCGGATCCAGCCCCGCGGGCTCAAGGACAACTACTGGAACATGGGCGTGCCCGGTCCGGGCGGTCCCTGCAGCGAGATCTACATCGACCGCGGCCCCGAGTACGGCCCCGACGGCGGCCCCGACGCCGACGAGGACCGCTTCCTGGAGATCTGGAACCTGGTCTTCATGCAGGAGGAGCTCAGCGCCGTCCGGGCCAAGGACGACTTCGACATCGCCGGCCCGCTGCCGAGCAAGAACATCGACACCGGCATGGGTCTCGAGCGGGTCGCCTACCTGCTCCAGGGCAAGCAGAACCTCTACGAGATCGACTCCGTCTTCCCGGTCATCGAGAAGGCGATGGAGCTCTCCGGCAAGAAGTACGGCGCCACCGGCTCCGACGCCCACCTCGACGACGTCCGCTTCCGCGTGGTCGCCGACCACGTGCGCAGCTCGCTGATGCTCATCGGCGACGGCGTCACGCCGGGCAACGAGGGCCGCGGCTACGTGCTGCGTCGCCTGCTGCGCCGCGCGGTGCGCAACATGCGCCTGCTCGGCTACCAGGACCCCGCGCTGCCCGAGCTGCTGCCGATCTCGCGCGACAAGATGGGCGAGAGCTACCCCGAGCTGGTCTCCGGGTGGGACCGCATCGCGCAGGTGGCGTACGCCGAGGAGGAGGCGTTCCGCAAGACCCTCCAGGCCGGCACCCAGATCTTCGACCTGGCCGCGGGCGAGGTGAAGCAGTCCGGCGCGACCACCATCTCCGGTGACAAGGCGTTCGCGCTGCACGACACCTACGGCTTCCCCATCGACCTCACGCTCGAGATGGCGTCCGAGGCCGGCCTGACCGTCGACGAGCCCGGCTTCCGCGAGCTGATGAGCGAGCAGCGGGCCCGCGCCAAGGCCGACGCGAAGGCGAAGAAGGGCCACCACGCCGACACCGGCGTCTATCGCGACATCCTCGACGCCAACGGCCCGACCGAGTGGCTGGCCTACGAGACGCTCGAGACCGAGTCGCGCCCGCTCGCGCTGCTGCGCGAGGGCGCGCCGGTCCGGGCGCTGGGCACCGGCGAGGTCGGCGAGCTGGTCCTCGACCGGACGCCGTTCTACGCCGAGTCCGGCGGCCAGGTCGCCGATGCCGGCGTCATCGAGTTCGCCGGCGGCAAGGTCGAGGTGCTCGACGTCCAGCGTCCGGTGCGCGGCCTGGTCGTGCACCAGGTGCGAGTGGTCGACGGCGAGCTGCCCGCCGACGCGCGCGAGCTGCACGCCCAGGTCGACCCGCAGTGGCGCACCGGCGCCCGGCAGGCCCACTCCGGCACGCACATCATCCACGCGGCGCTGCGCGAGGTGCTCGGGCCCACGGCGCTGCAGTCCGGCTCCTACAACCGGCCCGGCTACCTGCGTCTCGACTTCGGCTGGCTGAGCGCGCTCTCGCCCGAGCAGGTCCACGAGATCGAGCAGGTCGCCAACAACGCGCTGCGCGCCGACCTCCCCGTCGGCTGGCAGTACATGACGCTCGGCGAGGCCCGCGACTGGGGCGCGCTCGCCCTCTTCGGCGAGACCTACGACGACCAGAAGGTCCGCGTCGTCGAGATCGGCGGCCCGTGGTCGCGCGAGCTGTGCGGTGGCACGCACGTCGACCACTCCAGCCAGGTGGGCACCATCGTGGTCACCGGCGAGGCGTCGGTGGGCTCGGGCAACCGGCGCATCGAGGCGCTGACCGGCATCGAGGGCTTCTCCTACCTGGCCCGCGAGCGCGACGTCGTCGGCCAGCTCTCCACGCTGCTCAAGACCCAGCCCGACGACATCGTCGGCCGGGTCGGCGACCTGGTCGACCGGCTCAAGCAGACCGAGAAGGAAATCGAGAAGATCCGCCTCCAGCAGCTGCTCGCCGGCGGTGCCGCTCTCGCCGAGGGTGCGACCGACGTCAACGGCGTCCGGCTCGTGGCGCAGCGGCTCGACGGTGCGGGCGGCGGCGACGTGCGCACGCTCGCCACCGACGTCCGGGCCCGGCTCGGCGGCGACACGCCGGCGGCCGTCGTCCTGATCGGTGCCGCCGACGGCAAGGCGGCCGTGGTCGCCGCACTCAACGACGCGGCCCAGGCCCGCGGCCTCGCGGCCGGCGACCTGGTCCGTGCGGCGGTGCCCTTCCTCGACGGCAAGGGCGGCGGCAAGGCCGACCTGGCCCAGGGCGGCGGCACCGACGTGTCCCGCATCGACGAGGCGCTCGCCGCCGTGACCGCGGCGGTCGCATCGGCGTGAGGCACGGCGTCCGCCTCGGCGTGGACCCCGGGGACGCCCGGATCGGCGTCGCGCGCAGCGACCCGTCCGGCGTCCTGGCCACCCCGGTCGAGACGGTCCGCCGCGGCAAGGGCGACCTGCGCCGGATCCACCAGCTGCTCACCGCCGAGAACGCGGTCGAGGTGGTGATGGGCCTGCCCCGCTCGCTGTCGGGCGGCGAGGGTCCGGCGGCGGTCAAGACCCGGGTGTTCGCCGAACGCCTGGCGCGGCGGATCGCGCCGGTCCCGGTGCGCCTGGTCGACGAGCGCCTCACGACCGTGACCGCGGAGGCTATGCTGCGCGACCAGCGCAAGGGTGCGAAGCGTCGTGCCGTGGTCGACCAGGTCGCGGCCGTCGTCATCCTGCAGCAGGCGCTGGACGCCGAGCGTGCCACGGGGACACCCCCCGGGGAGCTCGTGACCCCGATGGACGAGGAGACGCATGACTGAGTCGGTCCTGCCGGACATGAGCCCCGAGGGCGGCGATCCGGTCCCGACCGCGCCGGGCGGACGCCGGCGCGCCAGCAAGCGCCGCTCGGGCTGCCTGCCGATCCTCCTCGTCGTGGTGCTCTTCTGCGCCATCGTCGCCTGGTTCGCCCGCGGGGCGATCGCCGACGTCAAGGACCTGCTCGCCGGGCCCGAGGACTACTCCGGCCCCGGCAGCGGCGAGGTCATCCTGGTCATCGACCCGGGCCAGTCGGTCCGCTCGATGGGCGACGAGCTCGAGAAGCTCGGCGTGGTCGCCTCGGCCGACGCCTTCGTCGACGCCGCGGCCGACAACGACCGCTCGACCGGCATCCAGGCCGGTACCTACCTGCTGAAGAAGAAGATGAAGTCCTCCGACGTCGTCGACATCCTCGTCGACCCGTCGAAGATGGCCCGCGAGACGGTGACCGTCCCCGAGGGCAAGCGCACCGACGACATCGTCAAGCTGCTCGCCAAGAACACGGAGTTCTCGGCCCGGCAATACCGCAAGGTGCTCGCCGACCCCGCCGCGCTCGGCCTGCCCGAGTCCGCCGGCGGCAACCCCGAGGGCTACCTGTTCCCGGCCACGTACGTCATCACGCCGGTCGACACGCCGCAGACGATCCTGGCCGCGATGGTCGAGAAGTGGAAGACGACCGCCGCCGGGCTCGACCTCGACGCGCAGGCCCAGAAGATCGGGCTCACCGCGCACGAGGTGCTCACCGTGGCGAGCATCCTCGAGTTCGAGGCCAGCCGGACCCAGGACTACCCGAAGGTGGCCCGGGCGATCTACAACCGCCTCGACGACGGCATGCGCCTGCAGTCGGACGCGACGGTCGCCTACGCCAACGGGCTCTCCGGAGAGGTCTGGACCACCTCCGAGCAGCGCCAGATCGACTCGCCGTACAACACCTACGCGAACGAGGGCCTGCCCCCGGGGCCGATCGGCAACCCGGGCGAGGAGACCATGAACGCGGCGCTGCACCCGGCCGACGGCCCGTGGCTCTTCTGGGTCGTGGTGAACCTCAAGACCGGCGAGACGGTGTTCTCGACGACGCTCGCCGAGCACAATGCGGCGACCGAGCGGCTGCGCGAGTACTGCCGGACGTCCGACGCCTGCTGATGCGCTGCGCGGTCGTCGGCGACCCGATCGCCCACTCGCTCTCCCCGGTGCTGCACCGGGCGGGGTACGCCGCCCTGGGCCTCGACGCGTCGTACGACGCGATCCGGGTGCCGGCCGGTGAGCTGGCCGCCTTCGTCGCCGGGCTCGGGCCGGAGTGGCGCGGGCTGTCGGTGACCGCGCCGCTCAAGCGCGAGGCGCTCGAGCTCGCCGACACGGTCAGCGCGCGCGCCGAGCTCGCCGGGGGCGCCAACACGCTGGTGCGCAGTGAGACCGGCTTCGGCTGGACGGCCGACAACACCGACCTGCCGGGCGCCACGGCCGCCGTCCGCGAGCGGTACGACGGCCCGGTCGGCGCCGCCACCATCGTCGGCGCCGGTGCCACCGCGGCCTCCACGGGCCTCGCGCTCGCCGAGCTCGGTGCCTGCACGATCCGGCTCCTGGCCCGCGACCGGGCCCGGGCCGCCGAGACCGTCGCGGCGCTGGAGCGGCACCCGGGCCTCGAGGTCGACGTCGTCCCGATCGAGGGCGGCGCGATCATCGGCGAGGTCGTCGTCTCGACCGTCCCGGCCGCCGCGCAGAGCGAGGTCCTGGTCGCCGCGACCGCCGCCGCCGCGGTGGTCTTCGAGGTCGTCTACGACCCGTGGCCGACGCCGCTGGCCGCCGCGGCCGCGGCCCGGTCCCAGCCGCTCGTCAGCGGTCTCGACCTGCTCGTGCACCAGGCGGTGCTGCAGTTCGCGATGTTCACCGGCCACGACGGACCGCTCGACGCGATGCGCGCGGCGGGCGAGCGGGCGCTCGCCGCCCGGTAGGTTCCCCGCATGGAGCTCGTCCCGGCGCTGGTGTGCGCGCTCGCCGGCGCGCTCGGCGGCCTCGCCGTCCCGCGACTGGTCGCATGGTGCCCCGAGCCGGAGCACGACCCGGCCGAGAACCCCGCCGACTACCCCGACCACGTGCCGTTCGCCGAGCTCGCGGCGCGCCCCGGGCTCGCTGTCCGGTCGGCGGTGGCGTGCGCCCTCGCGGCCGGCGTCCTCGGCCTGGTCCTCGGCTGGAGCTGGGCGCTGGTCTGGCTGGTGCCGCTGGTGCCGGTCTGCTGTGCGCTCACGGTGATCGACTACGTGACCTGGTACCTGCCGACCCGGCTGATCTGGCCCTCCGCCGCGGTCGTCGCCGTCCTGGTCGCGGGCGTCTCGGTCGTGGTCGCGGACCCGGCCGTGCTCGCGTGGTCGGCCGCCGGCTTCGTCGTGCTCGGCGGCTACTACGGGCTGATGCGGCTGCTCAGCCCGCGGGCGATGGCCGGGGGAGACGTCCGCCTCGGCGCCCTGCTGGGCCTCGCGCTGGGGCCGCTCGGCGCCGGCGTGCTCCTGGTGTCGGCACTGGCCGCGGCGGTGCTCAGCGCGCTCGCCTACGTCCCGATGCTGCTGCGCGGCCGGGCGATCCGGAACGCGGGCAGCAAGGCGCTGCTCAAGCACCGCATCCCGTACGGCCCGTTCCTCGTGCTGGGCGCCCTCGTCGCCGTCGTCGTGGGACAGGTCCTGAGCGGCTGAGGCGCCCGTGGGAGACTTCTCCCATGTTGCGCTGGCTGACCGCGGGGGAGTCCCACGGCCCCTCCCTGGTCGCGATCCTCGAGGGCCTGCCGGCCCACGTCGAGGTCACGACCGACGACATCTCCGATGCCCTGGCCCGCCGTCGTCTCGGCTACGGCCGCGGCGCACGGATGAAGTTCGAGGCCGACGAGGTCACCGTCACCGGTGGCGTCCGGCACGGCCGGACCCAGGGCGGACCGGTCGCGATCCAGGTCGGCAACACCGAGTGGCCCAAGTGGGAGACCGTGATGTCGGCCGACCCGGTCGACCCCGCCGTCCTCGAGGCCCAGGCGCGCAACGCCGCGCTCACCCGCCCCCGCCCGGGCCACGCCGACCTCGCCGGAATGCAGAAGTACGACTTCGCCGACGCCCGCCCGATCCTCGAGCGGGCCTCGGCCCGCGAGACCGCCGCCCGGGTCGCGCTCGGCCGGGTGGCCAGCAACTTCCTCGAGCAGGCGACCGGAGCCCGGATCGTCAGCCACGTGCTCGAGATCGGCGGCGTCCGCACGCCGTCCGCCGAGCTGCCCGCGCCCGACGACGTCGCCCGCCTCGACGCCGACCCGGTCCGCTGCCTCGACGCCGACGGCTCGAAGCAGATGGTCGAGCGGATCGACCAGGCCCACAAGGACGGCGACACGCTCGGCGGGGTCGTCGAGGTCGTCGTCCACGGGCTGCCCCCGGGCCTCGGATCGCACGTGCACTGGGACCGCCGCCTCGACGCGCGGCTGGCCGGTGCGCTCATGGGCATCCAGGCGATCAAGGGCGTCGAGGTCGGCGACGGCTTCGAGCTCGCCGCCACCCCCGGCTCGCTCGCGCACGACGAGATCGTCCCCACCGAGGACGGCCTGCGCCGGGTCTCGGGTCGCTCCGGCGGCACCGAGGGCGGCATGACCACCGGCGAGATCCTCCGCGTCCGCGCGGCGATGAAGCCGATCGCCACGGTCCCGCGGGCGCTGCGCACCGTCGACCTCGCCACCGGCGAGGAGGCCGTCGCCCACCACCAGCGCTCCGACGTCTGCGCGGTCCCCGCGGCCGGCATCGTCGCCGAGGCGATGGTGGCGCTGGTCCTCGCCGAGGCCGTGCTCGAGAAGTTCGGCGGCGACTCGGTGCAGGAGACCCGCCGCAACGTGCAGTCCTACCTCGACACGCTCCGGTTCAAGTGACCGCTCCCGGCGCGCAGGGGCCGCGGGCGGTCCTGGTCGGCACCATGGGCGCCGGCAAGACCACCGTGGGCCGGATCGTGGCCGAGCGGCTCGGCGTCGCCTTCGCCGACAGCGACGCGATCGTCGAGGAGCGGGCCGGCAAGGTCGTCCAGGACATCTTCGTCGAGGACGGCGAGGCCGCCTTCCGGGAGCTCGAGCGCGAGGCCGTGGCGTGGGCGCTGGCCCACCACGACGGCGTGCTCTCGCTGGGCGGGGGAGCCGTGCTCGACCCGGCCACCCGCGCGCTGCTCGCCGCGCACCCCGTCGTCTTCCTCCGGGTCGGCCTGGCCGACGCGGTCAAGCGGGTCGGCCTCGGCACCGGCCGCCCGCTGCTGCTCGGCAACGTCCGGTCCCGGGTCAAGCAGCTGCTCGACGAGCGCACCCCCGTCTACGAGGGCGTCGCCCGGATCACCGTCGAGACCGACGGCCGCGGCCCCGCCGAGGTCGCCGCCGAGATCGTCACCGCCATCGCGAGCCAGGGAGAGCCCACGTGACCGCACCGACCGTCCTCCACGTGGCCACCGCGTCGCCGTACGACGTCGTGGTCGGCCACGGTGTCCTCGACCGGCTGCGCGGGCTGCTGCCCGACGGCGTCCAGCGCGTCGCGATCATCTGCCCCGAGTCGCTCGAACACCTCCTCGAGCCCTTCGCCGACCTCCTCGACGGCCTCGACGTCGTCGTCCTGCAGGTGCCCGACGGCGAGGAGGCGAAGAACTGGGAGGTCGCCGCCGCGTGCTGGGAGGCGCTCGGCGAGGAGGGCTTCACCCGCTCCGACGCGGTCGTCACGCTCGGCGGCGGTGCCACCACCGACCTGGGCGGCTTCGTCGCCGCGACCTGGCTCCGCGGGGTCGCCGTCGTCCACGTGCCGACGACGCTGCTGGCCATGGTCGACGCGGCCGTCGGCGGCAAGACCGGCATCAACACGCCCGCGGGCAAGAACCTGGTCGGCTCCTTCCACGAGCCGGCAGGCGTCCTGTGCGACCTGGCGCTGCTCGCCACGCTGCCGCGCGAGGAGCTCGTCGCCGGCCTCGGCGAGGTCGTCAAGTGCGGCTTCATCGCCGACCCGCGCATCCTCGAGCTGGTCGAGACCACCGACCCGGCCGCGCTGACCGCCGACTCCCCGGTGCTGCGCGAGCTCGTCGAGCGCGCCGTCCAGGTCAAGGCCGACGTCGTCGCCGGCGACCTCCGCGAGACCGGCGGCGCGGGCGGCCGCCCCGGCCGCGAGGCGCTCAACTACGGGCACACCCTCGCCCACGCCATCGAGAAGGCGACCGGCTACGAGATCCGGCACGGCGAGGCCGTCGCGATCGGCTGCGTCTTCGTCGCCGAGCTCGCCGCCCGGGCCGGCGCGCTGCCTGCCGAGCTGGTCGACCGGCACCGCGCCGCCTTCGGCCGGGTCGGGCTGCCGACCTCGTGGGACGGCGCCGACTTCGACACCCTGCTCGCGACCATGCGGGTCGACAAGAAGGCGCGCGGCAACCAGCTGCGCTTCGTCGTCCTCGCGGACCTCGCCCAGCCCGTCGTCCTGGCCGGTCCGTCCGAGGCCGACCTGCGCGCGGCGTACGCGGCGATCTCGGGCGGCGCCGCATGAGCGGGCCGCGCGACGTCTACGTCCTCAACGGCCCGAACCTCGGCCGGCTCGGCCGCCGCCAGCCGGAGATCTATGGCACGACCACGCTCGCCGAGCTCGGCAAGCAGTGCGTCCGGTGGGGACAGGACCTCGGCCTCGCGGTCAGGTTCCAGCAGACCAACCACGAGGGCGAGATGCTCGACTGGCTGAACGACGCGGCCGACCGCGGGTGGCCGGTCGTGCTCAACGCGGCCGCCTGGACCCACTACTCGTACGCGCTCTTCGATGCGTGCGCGCAGCTCGAGGCGCCGCTGGTCGAGGTGCACATCAGCGCGCCGTCGAAGCGGCCCGAGGAGTTCCGTCACACCTCGGTGGTGACGCCGCACGCGGCCAGGGTGATCGAGGGGCAGGGCATCGACGGCTACCGGCAGGCGCTGGTTTTCCTTGCAGAGGGCGGCGCCCAGTAGGATTGTCCGTCGGCCCGGCTGCGGGCCTCGCTCTTGGACACCTCAACAGAAGGCTGGCGCATGGCAACGACGAACGACCTCAAGAACGGCATGGTGCTGAACCTGGAGGGCCAGCTCTGGCAGGTGGTCGAGTTCCAGCACGTGAAGCCGGGCAAGGGTCCCGCGTTCGTCCGCACGAAGCTCAAGCACGTCGAGACGGGCAAGAACGTCGACAAGACCTTCAACGCCGGCACCAAGGTCGAGACCGCCACGGTCGACCGCCGGTCGTTCCAGTACCTCTACAACGACGGCAACAACTTCGTCTTCATGGACGTCCAGGACTACGACCAGCTCGAGGTCGACCCGGCGATCGTCGGCACCGCCGCCGGCTTCCTCCTGGAGAACCAGGAGGTCATCCTGGCCACCAACGAGGGCCGGGTGCTCTTCATCGAGATGCCCGCCTCCGTCGAGCTGCTCGTGTCCTACACCGAGCCCGGCGTCGTCGGCGACTCGGCCACCGGCCGGACCAAGCCCGCCACGCTCGAGACCGGCGCCGAGATCCAGGTCCCGCTGTTCATCGAGCAGGGCGAGAAGATCAAGGTCGACACCCGCGAGGGTGGCTCCTACCTGAGCCGTGTGAAGGGCTGATGGGAGCCCGGACCAAGGCCCGCAAGCGCGCCCTCGACGTCCTCTACGCCGCCGACCTGCGCGGCGAGTCGGGCGTCGAGGCGCTCGAGCGCGTCACCGCGGAGGCCGAGGCCCCCGCGAACCCCTACACCGCCGTCCTCGTGCGCGGCGTCTCCGAGCACCAGGCCCGCATCGACGAGGTGCTCGAGGAGTTCTCCACCGACTGGAGCCTGACCCGGATGCCCGCGGTCGACCGCAACGTCCTCCGGATCGGTGTGTGGGAGCTGCTCTGGGCCGACGACGTGCCGGACACCGTCGCCGTCACCGAGGCGATGACGCTCGTGCGCGAGCTCTCGACCGACGAGTCGCCGGCCTTCGTGAACGGGGTGCTCGGCGCGATCCAGCGGAAGAAGTCCACGCTCGTCTAGGAGCACCGGGTGGCCGTCCGCGCGACGGCGACCGACGACGCCTGGCTATTGGCGCCGGTGGAAGCGGACCGCACCGCTGCTCAGCCACTCGTGGGCGTAGGCCGGGTCGTGGATCCGGTGATGGTGGTGCGGGCAGAGGCACGCGGCGTCGTCGACGGTGGTCGACCCGCCCTGGGCCCACGGGGTGCGGTGGTGGATCTCGCACCAGGCGGCCGGCGTGGTGCAGCCCTCGGCGCGGCACCCCCGGTCGCGCAGCCGGATGGCCTTGCGCTGGGCCGGTCGGTGCAGGCGCTGCGCCCGGCCGAGGTCGAGGACCTCGCCGCGGCCGCCGAGCACGACCGGCAGGAGGGTGGCCTGGCAGGCGAGCCGTCGGGCGTCGGTGGCGCTGATCTCGCCCTCGCCGTCGGCGGCGAGGACGCCGGCCGTGGCCAGCTCGCCGCGGACCTGGTCGAGGGTCATGGTGACGAAGACCGATGTCGCGTCGCCACCGTGGAGCGGCAGGCCGTCGGGATCGATGTTCTCGAGCAGCGCGGCCAGGGCGTGGGCGTACGCGCGGTGGCGCGGGACGCGGCGTCCGTCGACGAGCGGGGCGTCGGTCGGCGAGGTGGCCTCGTCCGGCCGGCGGCGCGGTGAGGTGTAGGCCTGGAGGTAGTGCTCGAAGCGCTGGGCGACCGGCGTCGGGAGCACACCCCAGAGCCGGGTGCGGCCGTTGCCGAGGTCGCGGAACCGGAGCGAGGCCCGCTCGCGCGCCCGGCGCTCCTCGGCCTCGAGCCGGGAGCCCTCGGCGGCCTCGGCGCCGTCGGGGTCGAGGACCTCGAGCAGGCGGCGGGTGAGCCGGCGCAGCTCGCGCGGGCGGAAGTCGGCGCAGTAGCCGACGAGCTCGTGCTCGGCGGCGGCGGCGACGGCGTCGTCGACGTCGCCGGGCAGGTCGTCGAGGCCGTTCAGGATGATGTGCGCCTGGGCCGGCGAGACGGTGCCCGCCCGCATGCCGGCGGCGAGCTGGGGATGCTGGTCGAGGGCCTTGGCGAGGTGCCGGTCGGCGCGTGCTGCCTTGGTGTCGAGCTGCGCGGCGCTGGAGAGCCAGGCGGCGGAGTCGCGCGCGCCGGACTGGTCGCCGACCTCGTCGGCGCCGGCGAGCACCCGCAGCCGCAGCTCGTGGACCATCGACTCGACCTGGGCCAGCCGGACCAGGGCCGTCTGCTTGTCGGCCGTCGTCATGAACACCGGCTCGACGTGGGCGACCTCGCGGAGGGCGTCACCGAGTGCGTCGACACAGACCAGCACGGGGTGCGGGGGAGCGAGAGTGGCGGCGGACAAGGGGACCTCCTGAGGACAGGCGCGACAAAGGATCTGTCGCTCTGTCAGGAGGCACCTCTTCGGGTGCAGCGATGCACTGCCTCTGGCTGAGGCGCGTCTTGTCCTGCGGAGCTCGACCTCAGGACCCGGGACCACCACGAGCGCCCCGCCATCAGCCGTGCGGGCACACTAGCACACGTTCGAACAGATGTTCTAGTGGCTTTCGCGACGAGTTCCCGCGTGCCAGGCTGTCGCCATGCCGGATGCTGCTGAGAACGAGGTCGATGTCGTCGTCATCGGGCTGGGGCCGGGCGGCGAGCACGTCGCCGCCTCGCTCGCCCGCGCCGGGCTCGAGGTGGTCGGGGTCGACCGCCGCCTGGTCGGGGGTGAGTGCCCCTACTTCGGGTGCATCCCCTCGAAGATGATGATCCGGGCCGCCGACGCGCTCGCCGAGGCCCGCCGGGTGCCGGCGCTGGGTGGGGCGACCGAGGTCCGGGCGAGCTGGACGACGGTCGCCGACCGGATCCGGGACGAGGCGACCGACGACTGGGACGACCGGGTCGCCGTCGAGCGGCTCGAGAAGGCGGGGGCGCGCTTCGTCCGCGGGCACGGCCGCCTCGACGGGCCCAGGCGTGTCGTCGTCACCACTGCCGACGGCGAGGTGGCGATCACCGCGCGGCGCGGCGTCGTCCTCAACACCGGCACCGAGCCGGCCGTGCCGCCCATCCCGGGGCTGGCCGGCACGCCGTACTGGACCAACCGGGACGCCGTGCGCGTCCGCGAGCTGCCCGCGAGCCTCGCCGTCCTCGGCGGTGGGGCGATCGGCTGCGAGCTCGCCCAGGCGTTCGCGCGCTTCGGCGTCGAGGTGAGCGTGATCGAGGCCTTCGACCGGATCCTCGGTCCCGAGGAGCCCGAGGCCAGCGCTGTCGTTCGTGCGGCGCTCGAGGCCGAGGGCATCACGGTCCGCACCGGCGTCGGCGTCACCGCGGTCGCCCACGAGGGCGCGTTCAGCATCGGCCTCGCCGACGGCACGTCGGTCGGCGCCGACGCGCTGCTCGTCGCGGCGGGCCGTCGTACCAACCTGGGGGACATCGGCCTCGACACCGTCGGCCTCGACCCGGCGGTGCGCGCGCTCGACGTCACCCGCCGGATGCGGGTCAAGGGCACCCGGGGCCTGTGGGCGATCGGCGACATCACCGGCAAGGGCGCGTTCACGCACATGTCGATGTACCAGGCCGATCTCGTCATCCGCGTGCTCACCGACGACGGCAAGCCGCGCGCCGACTACCGCGCCGTCTCGCGGGCGACGTTCACCGATCCCGAGGTCGGCTCGGTCGGGATGACCGAGCAGCAGGCCCGCGATGCCGGCCTGCGGGTGGGCGTCGGGCTGGCGAAGCTCCCGGAGTCGAGCCGCGGCTGGATCCACAAGGTCGGCAACGAGGGCCTGATCAAGGTCGTCGCCGACCTCGACCGCGACATCCTCGTCGGGGCGACCGCCGTCGGGCCGTCCGGCGGCGAGATGATCGGCATGCTCGTCACCGCGATCCACGCGCGGGTGCCGTTGGCGACCCTGCGCGGCATGCACTTCGCCTACCCGACCTTCCACCGGGCGATCGAGACCGCCCTCGGCGACATCAGCTGAGGGCGGCGGCGGCGTCGGCGGCGGGGGACCGCGCGGCCCGCCGCCGGTCCCACCAGGCCCAGCCCGCCATCACGACCACGACGAGCAGGGCGCCGGCGATCTCGTCGATGACGTAGTGCTCGGCGTAGTAGACCAGCGAGAACAGCATGCTGGCGGGGTAGAGCAGCACGGTCCAGCGCCACGGGCTCGCGAAGCGCGCGATCACCCACCAGGCGATGAAGATCGCCAGCGCGGAATGCAGCGAGGGCATCGCCGCGACCTGGTTGCCGATGGTCGAGACGTTCTGGTGCGCGGTGGTCGTGCTGCCCGCCGAGGCGGTGAGGTCGAACCAGCCGCGGCCGGTGATCCGGGCGACGTCGTCGGTCAGGTAGCCGTCACGCGCGGCCATCCACGGCGGCGCCATCGGGTAGAGGACGTAGCAGATCACCGACAGCGAGATGATCACGAGGTAGCGGCGCATGAAGTAGACCCACTCGTCGCGCTTGCGCTTCCACAGCACCGCGCCGATGGCGAGCGCGGCAAAGAAGTGGGAGTAGTAGACGGTCGTGAGCACGACGTCGTACCAGCGCGGGGCCAGGGACTGCCGGCACGGCACGCCGCACAGGTGCTCCTGCAGGAACTGCGTCGGGAGCGTGCCGCCGAACAGCCAGCGATCGGCCTCGATCGGCTCGGTGAAGTGCACGCTGAAGATGCCGAGGTCGTCGGAGACGCCGCGGCTGTAGAGGTAGAAGAGCAGCACCACGAACGGCGGCCACCAGTCGCGCAGGAAGGCCAGGTGCTCGCGCACCGGACGGCGCACGTCCCAGGCGACCGTGGCCAGCCAGAGGATGAGGACCACCTGGTAGCCCTGCCGGGGCAGGCCCTCGACCTGCATGTAGACGACCAGGCCGACGACGAACGCGAGCGCGCCCAGCACGCGGACGACGTCGACGCGCGGCAGGTCCGACCGCACCGCCTCCGCTTCACCGCCCGTCATCACGACCTCCGGGAGGGAGAGTAGCCGGTGACCTCGCTCACCCAGGGGGATGGGCCCGGATCGGGTGCCGGGTGCCGGGTACCTGGGGTCCACGGCCGCGCCTGGCGCGGCACCGACACCGAAGGGAGTGGAGCAGCATGGGTCTCGACGACAAGCTCAAGAACACCGCCGAGGAGAAGATCGGTGAGGCCAAGGAGGCCACCGGCAAGGCGACCGACGACAAGGACCTCGAGGCGGAGGGCAAGGCCGACCAGGCCAAGGGCGCCCTCAAGCAGGCCGGCGAGAAGGTGAAGGACGCCTTCAAGTGACGTCGGCATGACGTGCCGGGCCCGGGGTGGTGCGAACCACGCCGGGCCCGGTTCCCGTCAGAGCCCCGGGAGTCGGTAGAGTCGGCGCAGCAACATCCTTTAACGAGCCGTCCTGTGAGGCGGAGAAGGAGGTTCCGTCAGTCTTGCCTGCACAGCAGACTCCGGAGACGCCCGCGAGCACGGGCCGCGTCGTTCTCGACGCCGGCGACATCAGCCGGGCGCTGATCCGCATTTCCCACGAGATCCTCGAGCGCAACAAGGGCGCCGAGGATCTCTTGCTTCTCGGGCTCCACACGCGCGGCGTCCCGCTCGCCCACCGCATCGCCGCGAACATCGCCGACGTCGAGGGGACGACGGTCGCGACCGGCGAGCTCGACGTCACGATGTACCGCGACGACCTGCGCTCCCACCCGACCCGCACGCCCCACCGCACCCAGGTGCCGGCCGGCGGCGTCGACGGCAAGACCGTCGTCCTGGTGGACGACGTGCTCTACTCCGGCCGCACCATCCGGGCCGCGCTCGACGCGCTCTCGGACCTGGGCCGCCCGGCCGTCGTCCGGCTGGCGGTGCTGGTCGACCGCGGCCACCGCGAGCTGCCGATCCGCGCGGACCACGTCGGCAAGAACCTGCCGACGGCGCGCAGCGAGCGGGTCAGCCTGCGGTTGGTCGAGACCGACGGCGAGGACGAGGTGCGGATCGCATGAACAAGCACCTCCTCAGCATCGACGACCTGAGCGCCGGCGACATCGAGCAGCTCTTCACCACGGCGGCCGAGATGCACGACGTGCAGCGGCGCGAGGTCAAGAAGCTTCCCGCGCTGCGCGGGCGCACCGTCATCAACCTGTTCTTCGAGGACTCCACCCGGACCCGGTCGAGCTTCGAGATCGCCGGCAAGTGGCTCTCGGCCGACGTGATCAACCTGTCCGCCAAGGGCAGCAGCGCGAGCAAGGGCGAGTCCCTGCGCGACACCGTGCTGACGGTGACCGCGATGGGCGTCGACGGCCTCGTCGTGCGCCACGGCGCGAGCGGTGCGGCCGAGCAGATCAGCCGGTGGATCGACGTCCCGGTGATCAACGCCGGCGACGGCACCCACGAGCACCCCACCCAGGCGCTGCTCGACAGCTACACGCTGACCCGCAAGCTCGGCTCGCTCGAGGGCAAGCACGTCGCGATCGTGGGCGACCTGACCCACAGCCGCGTCTTCCGCAGCAACGTCAAGTGCCTGGCCAAGCTGGGCGCGACGGTCACCGTGGTGGCGCCGCCGACGCTGATGCCGGCCGGCGTGGGCGACTGGTCCAAGACGGCGGGCTTCGCGACGTCGTACGACCTCGACGCGGTGCTGCCGAGCGCCGACGCGGTGATGATGCTCCGCGTCCAGCGCGAGCGGATGAGCGGCGGGTTCTTCCCGACCGCGCGTGAGTACACGGTCGGCTACGGGCTCACCCGCGACCGGCTCGCCGTGCTGAAGCCGGGGACGCCGATCCTGCACCCGGGCCCGATGAACCGCGGCCTGGAGATCTCCGCGGACGCCGCCGACGCGCTCGACTCGGTCGTCCTCGACCAGGTCTCCGCCGGCGTCGCCGTCCGCATGTCCGTGCTCTACCACCTGCTGGCGGGGGAGGAGACCAAGTGACCGCCTCGACCCTGATCAAGGGCGCCACCCTGCCCGACGGCACGACGACCGACGTCCTCGTCCAGGACGGCGTCATCGCCGAGCTGGGCGCGGTGAAGGCCACGGCCGACCGCACCATCGACGCCGACGGCCTGCGCCTGCTGCCCGGCCTCGTCGACCTGCACACCCACCTGCGCGAGCCCGGCCGCGAGGACGCCGAGACGGTGCTCACCGGCTCGCGCGCGGCCGCGGTGGGCGGTTTCACCGCCGTCCTCGCGATGGCCAACACCAGCCCGGTGACCGACACCGCCGAGGCCGCCGAGCGGGTCTACGACCTGGGCCGCGCGGCGGGCCTGGTCGACGTCCAGCCCGTCGGCGCGGTCACCAAGGGCCTGGCCGGCGAGGAGCTCGCCGAGCTCGGGCTGATGGCCCGCAGCCGGGCCAAGGTGCGGGTCTTCTCCGACGACGGCAAGTGCGTCCACGACCCGCGCGTCATGCGGCGCGCGCTCGAGTACGTCAAGGCGTTCGGCGGCGTGGTCAGCCAGCACAGCCAGGACCCGTCGCTGGCCGGACCGACCGCCTGCTGCCACGAGGGAGAGCTCTCGGGACAGCTCGGCCTGCCCGGCTGGCCCGGCGTCGCCGAGGAGGTCATCGTCGCCCGCGACGTGATGCTCGCCCGCCACACCGGCAGCCGGGTCCACGTCGCGCACGTCTCGACCGCCGGCAGCGTCGAGGTGGTCCGCTGGGCCAAGGCGCAGGGGATCGCGGTGACCGCCGAGGTCACCCCGCACCACCTGCTGCTCACCACCGACCTGCTCACCGGCTACGACCCGACGTTCAAGGTCAACCCGCCGCTGCGTCCCGACGAGGACGTCCGGGCGCTGCGCGAGGCGCTGGCCGACGGCACCATCGACGCCGTCGCCACCGACCACGCGCCGCACGCGCGCCACGACAAGGAGCACGCCTTCGTCGACGCGGCGTTCGGCATGCTCGGGCTCGAGACGGCGCTGCCGGTCATCACCACGGTGATGGTCGAGAACGGCCTGCTCGACTGGGCCGGCGTGGCCCGCACGATGAGCGTCAACCCGGCCCGGATCGCCGGTCTGGACGACGTCCACGGCCGTCCGGTCGCCGTCGGCGAGCCGGCCAACCTCACGCTCGTCGACCCGGCCGCGAAGGTCGTCGTCGACCGCGCCGCCAGCGTCTCGCTGAGCCGCAACAACCCCTGGCACGACCGCAAGCTCACCGGACGGGTGGTCGCCACGCTGCTGCGCGGCACGCCCACGGTGCTCGAAGGAGCTCTCGCATGACCACCGCTGCACTGCCCGCGCTGCTCGTCCTCGAGGACGGGCGCACCTTCCACGGCGAGGCCTACGGCGCCGAGGGGGAGACCTTCGGCGAGGCCGTCTTCAACACCGGCATGACCGGCTACCAGGAGACACTGACCGACCCGTCGTACCACCGCCAGGTGGTCGTGATGACCGCGCCGCACATCGGCAACACCGGCGTCAACGACGAGGACCCGGAGTCGAAGCGCATCTGGGTCGCCGGGTACGTCGTCCGCGAGCCCGCGCGCATCCCGAGCAACTGGCGCTCGCGCCGCACGCTCGACGACGAGCTGCGCGCCCAGGGCGTCGTCGGCATCTCCGGCATCGACACCCGGGCGCTGACCCGGCACCTGCGCGAGCGCGGTGCCATGCGGGTGGGCATCTCCACGGTCGAGACCGACCCCGAGGCGCTGCTGGCCCGGGTCAAGGAGTCGGCCGAGATGAGCGGCGCCAACCTGTCCGAGGCGGTCTCCACCGGCGAGGCCTACGTCGTGCCCGCGCAGGGCGAGAAGCGGTTCACCGTGGCCGCGCTCGACCTCGGCATCAAGGACATGACGCCCTACCGGATGAGCGAGCGCGGCATCGAGGTCCACGTCCTGCCCGCCACCGCGAGCATCGACGACGTCCTGGCCGTGCAGCCGGACGGCCTGTTCTTCTCCAACGGCCCCGGCGACCCGGCCGCCACGACCGGCCAGGTGCAGCTGCTGCAGCAGGCGCTGGAGCGCGAGCTGCCCTACTTCGGCATCTGCTTCGGCAACCAGCTGTTCGGGCGGGCGCTCGGCTTCGGCACCTACAAGCTGAAGTACGGCCACCGCGGCATCAACCAGCCGGTGATGGACCTGACCACCCGCAAGGTCGAGGTCACCGCGCACAACCACGGGTTCGCCGTCGACGCCCCGGTCGGCGAGCCCACCGAGACGCCCTACGGCGTCGCGACGGTCAGCCACGTGTGCCTCAACGACGACGTCGTCGAGGGACTCGAGCTGCGGACCGCCGACGGCAGGCTCAAGAGCTTCTCCGTCCAGTACCACCCCGAGGCCGCTGCCGGCCCGCACGACGCGGCGTACCTCTTCGACCGCTTCACCACGCTCCTGGAGGAGAACGCCTGATGCCGAAGCGCGAAGACATCAAGTCCGTCCTGGTCATCGGCTCCGGCCCGATCGTGATCGGCCAGGCCTGCGAGTTCGACTACTCCGGCACGCAGGCGTGCCGGGTGCTCAAGGAGGAGGGCCTGCGGGTCATCCTCATCAACTCCAACCCGGCCACGATCATGACCGACCCGGAGTTCGCCGACGCGACGTACGTCGAGCCGATCACGCCCGAGTTCGTCGAGAAGATCATCGCCAAGGAGCGCCCCGACGCGATCCTGCCGACGCTGGGCGGCCAGACCGCGCTCAACGCCGCGATCGCGGCTCACGAGAGCGGCGTCCTGGAGAAGTACGGCGTCGAGATGATCGGCGCCTCCTTCGAGGCCATCCACCGCGGTGAGAACCGCGAGCTGTTCAACGCCATCGTGCACAAGGTCGGCGGCGAGGTCGCCCGCTCGTTCGTGTGCCACTCGATGGACGAGGTCGAGAAGGCCGCCGGCGAGCTGGGCTTCCCGGTCGTCGTCCGCCCGTCGTTCACCATGGGCGGTCTCGGCTCCGGCATCGCGTACGACGGTGCCGACCTGCAGCGGATCGCCGGTGCCGGCCTGTCCGCCAGCCCCACCACCGAGGTGCTGATCGAGGAGTCGATCATCGGGTGGAAGGAGTACGAGCTGGAGGTGATGCGCGACAAGGCCGACAACGTCGTCATCATCTGCTCGATCGAGAACTTCGACCCGATGGGCGTCCACACCGGCGACTCGATCACCGTCGCCCCGGCGATGACGCTGACCGACCGCGAGTACCAGCACCTGCGCGACCTGGCGATCGGCATCATCCGCGAGGTCGGCGTCGACACCGGCGGCTGCAACATCCAGTACGCCGTGAACCCCGCCGACGGCCGGGTCATCGTCATCGAGATGAACCCGCGGGTCTCGCGCTCCTCGGCGCTGGCGTCCAAGGCGACGGGCTTCCCGATCGCCAAGATCGCGGCCAAGGTCGCGGTCGGCTACACGCTCGACGAGATCCCCAACGACATCACGAAGGAGACGCCGGCGTCCTTCGAGCCGAGCCTCGACTACGTCGTGGTGAAGGTCCCGCGGTTCGCGTTCGAGAAGTTCCCGACGGCCGACCCGACGCTGACCACCCACATGAAGTCGGTGGGCGAGGCGATGGCGATCGGGCGCAGCTTCAGCGAGGCGCTCAACAAGGCGCTGCGCTCGCTCGAGAACAAGCACGCGCCGTTCGACTGGGCGGCCCCGCTCGGCGACAAGGCCGCCCTGCTCGAGGGCACGAAGGTCCCGCACGACGGCCGGCTCCAGGAGGTCATGCAGGCGATCCGCGCCGGCGCGACCCAGGACGAGGTCCACGACGCCACCAAGATCGACCCCTGGTTCGTCGACCAGCTCTTCCTGATCGACGAGATCGCGCAGAAGGTCGCCGCGGCCGAGGCGCTCGACGCCGGCGCGCTGCGGCTGGCCAAGCGGCACGGGCTCTCCGACCTGCAGGTCGCGCAGATCCGGGGGATCTCCGAGGCCGAGGTCCGCGCGGCGCGCCACGCCACCGGCGTCCGCCCGGTCTACAAGACCGTCGACACCTGCGCGGCCGAGTTCGCCGCGCAGACGCCGTACTACTACTCCTCCTACGACGAGGAGTCCGAGGTGCAGCCGCGCGCCGAGGGCAAGCAGGCCGTGATCATCCTCGGCTCCGGGCCCAACCGGATCGGCCAGGGCATCGAGTTCGACTACTCGTGCGTCCACGCCAGCCTGGCGCTGGCCGAGGCGGGCTACGAGACGATCATGGTCAACTGCAACCCCGAGACCGTCTCCACCGACTACGACACCTCGGACCGCCTCTACTTCGAGCCCCTGACGCTCGAGGACGTGCTGGAGATCTACGAGGCCGAGAAGGCCGCCGGCCCGATCGCGGGCGTCATCGCGACGCTCGGCGGGCAGACCCCGCTCGGCCTGGCGCAGGGCCTCCAGGACGCCGGCGTCCCGATCGTCGGCACCAGCCCCGAGGCGATCGACCTCGCCGAGGAGCGCGGCGCCTTCGGGCGGGTGCTCGCCGAGGCCGGCCTGGTCGCGCCCAAGCACGGCACGGCGGTGTCCTACGAGGACGCCCAGGCGATCGCGCACTCCATCGGCTACCCGGTGCTCGTGCGTCCGTCGTACGTGCTGGGCGGGCGGGGCATGCAGATCGTCTACAGCGACCAGGCGCTCGAGGCGTACATCAACGCCGCGACCGAGATCAGCCCGGACCGCCCGGTCCTGGTCGACCGGTTCATCGACGACGCGGTCGAGATCGACGTCGACGCGCTCTACGACGGCACCGAGCTGTTCCTCGGCGGCGTGATGGAGCACATCGAGGAGGCCGGCATCCACTCCGGTGACTCCTCGTGCGCGCTGCCGCCGATCACGCTGGGCGACGCCGAGATCGACCGGATCCGCGCGGCCACCGAGGCGATCGCCAAGGGCGTCGGCGTTCGCGGCCTGATCAACATCCAGTTCGCGCTGGGCGCCGACGTGCTCTACGTGATCGAGGCCAACCCGCGTGCCTCGCGCACGGTGCCGTTCGTCTCCAAGGCGACGGGTACGCAGCTCGCCAAGGCCGCGGCCCGGGTGATGCTGGGGGAGTCGATCGCCGAGCTCCGCGCCAACGGCGGGCTCCCGGCCGAGGGCGACGGCGGCTCGCTGCCGTCCGGTGCGCCGATCGCGGTCAAGGAGGCAGTGCTGCCGTTCAACCGGTTCCGCACCAAGGACGGCCAGTTCGTCGACACCGTGCTCGGCCCCGAGATGAAGTCGACCGGTGAGGTGATGGGCTTCGACGCCGACTTCGGTACGGCGTTCAGCAAGTCCCAGGCTGCCGCCTACGGCCCGCTGCCCACCTCGGGCAAGGTCTTCATCTCGATCGCCAACCGCGACAAGCGCACGATGGTGTTCCCCGCGCGGGTGCTGGCCGACTACGGCTTCGAGATCCTCGCGACCCAGGGCACGGCCGAGGTGCTGCGCCGCAACGGCATCCAGGCGACCATCGTGCGCAAGCACTTCGAGGGCCCCGGCCCCGACGGGCAGCCGACGGTCGTGCAGATGATCCTCGACGGCGAGATCGACCTGATCGTCAACACCCCGCACGGATCGACCGGCGGCGGCGACTCGCGGGTCGACGGCTACGAGATCCGCTCGTCGGCGGTGCTCACCGGGACGCCGTGCATCACGACGGTCCAGGGTCTGGCCGCGGCGGTGCAGGGCATCGCCGCGATCCGCGCGGGCTCGGTCGGCGTCCGCTCGCTCCAGGAGTGGAACGCCGCCGCCGAGGCCGCCCGGTGACGCTCTACGACAAGGTCTTCGACCACCTCCTGGTCAAGATGGACGCCGAGAAGGCGCACCACCTGACCTACGACGCGCTGCGAGCCGGGGGACCGGTGCTCTCCCGGGCACCGATCCCCGGCCGCGCGCCGGTCGAGGCGATGGGCCTGACCTTCCCCAACCGGCTGGGGCTCGCGCCGGGCTTCGACAAGAACGCGCGGGTCTACGACCGGATGGGTGCGTTCGGGTTCGGGCACGTCGAGATCGGCACGGTCACCGCGCTCGCGCAGCCGGGCAACCCGAAGCCGCGGCTGTTCCGCCTGCCCGAGGACCGCGCGATCGTCAACCGGATGGGCTTCAACAACGACGGCTCGGCGGTCGTGGCGGCCCGGCTCGCCAAGCGCCGCCGCGGCGACCTGGTCCTCGGCGTCAACATCGGGAAGTCCAAGGTCGTCCCCGACGACGACCAGGCCGCCGTCGAGGCCGACTACGAGACGTCGACGCGCCGGCTCGCCCCGCACGCGGACTACCTGGTGGTCAACGTGAGCTCGCCCAACACCCCCGGGCTGCGCAACCTGCAGGCAGTCGAGAAGCTCGCCCCCCTGCTGCGCCACGTCCGTCGCACGGCTGACGAGGTGACGGCCGCCCCGATCCCGCTGTTGGTGAAGATCGCGCCCGACCTGTCCGACGACGACGTGCTCGCCGTCGCCGACATGGCGCTCGACCTCGGCCTGGCCGGCGTCATCGCGACCAACACGACGATCTCGCGCGAGGGGCTGCGCACGCCGTCGGCGAAGGTCGAGGAGGTCGGCGCGGGCGGGCTCTCCGGGGCCCCGCTCACCGAGCGCTCCACCGAGGTGCTCCGGCTGCTGCGCGGGCGGGTCGGCGACCGGCTCACGCTGATCGGTGTCGGCGGCATCAGCACGCCAGAGCAGGCCGCGGCGCGGGTCGCGGCCGGCGCGGATCTCGTGCAGGCCTACAGCGCGCTCATCTACGGTGGCCCGATGTGGCCACGACAGATCCTCAAGGCGCTGTGACATGAGCTTCGGCGACTACCAGCTGGAGCTCTACCTCGGCGCCCTCGGCGGCGTCCTGCCCGCGCACCCGTTCGACTACGCCGACCTCGAGGCGCGCGCGCTGGCGGCGCTGCCGCCCGAGCTGCGCACCTACGTCGCGGGCGGGGCCGGCGACGAGTCCACCCAGCGTGCCAACGTCGCGGCGTTCGAGCGCTGGGCCGTCGTGCCGCGGATGCTGCGCGCGCCGGCCGAGCGCGACCTGTCGGTCGAGCTCCTCGGCCGGACCCTGACGAGCCCGCTCCTGCTGGCTCCGGTCGGGGTGATCGGGATCTGCACGCCCGACCAGCACGGCGACGTCCACGCAGCCGAGGTCGCGGCGGCGACCGGCGTCCCGTTCATCGGCTCCACGCTGATGAGCGACCCGCTCGAGGTCGTGTCGGCCGCGGCCGGCGACGCGCCGAAGTGGTTCCAGCTCTACACGCCCAAGAACCGCGAGCTCGCCGAGAGCCTCGTCCGCCGGGCCGAGGCGGCCGGCTACGAGGCGATCGTCGTCACGCTCGACACGTGGGTACCGGGATGGCGCCCGCGCGACCTCGCCTCGGGCAACTTCCCGCAGCTGCGCGGCAAGGCGCTGGCCAACTACACCTCCGACCCGGTGTTCCAGGAGATGACCGGGCCGAACCCCGACCCGGGCACCGTGGTGATGACCTGGGCCGGCACGTTCGGCCACCCGGTCACCTGGGAGGACCTGCCGTGGCTGCGCTCGCTGACCGACCTGCCGATCGTGCTCAAGGGCATCTGCCACCCCGACGACGCCCGGCAGGCGCTCGACGCGGGCGTCGACGGCATCTACTGCTCCAACCACGGCGGCCGCCAGGCCAACGGCGGGGGAGCGGCGCTCGACTGGCTGCCCGACGTCGTCGCGGCCGTCGACGGCCGGGCGCCGGTGGTCTTCGACTCGGGCGTGCGCTCCGGCGCCGACGTCGTCAAGGCGGTCGCGCTCGGAGCCGACGCGGTCGCCATCGGGCGCCCCTACGCCTACGCCCTGGCGCTCGGCGGCGTCCCCGGCGCGGTCCACCAGATCCGCTCGATGCTCGCCGAGGCCGACCTGATCATGGCCGTCGACGGCTACCCGACCCTGGCCGACCTCGGCCCCGACGCCCTGCGGAGGACCTCCTGATGACCTTCGGTGCCCGACTCGTCGCCGCCGTCGCCGACCGCGGCCCGTTCTGCGTCGGCATCGACCCGCACGCGTCCCTCCTCCACGCCTGGGGGTACGACGACGACGTCGCCGGGCTCGAGCGGTTCGCGCTCGGCGCGGTCGAGGCGGTGGCTCCCCACTGCAGCGTGATCAAGCCGCAGTCGGCGTTCTACGAGCGCTTCGGCAGCCGCGGGGTCGCCGTCCTCGAGCGGGTGATCGAGGCCGGCCGCGCGGCGGGCGCGCTCGTGCTGCTCGACATCAAGCGCGGCGACATCGGCTCCACCTCGCAGGCCTACGCCGACGCCTACCTCGATCCGGCCTCGCCGCTGGCCTGCGACGCGGTCACGGTGAGCCCCTACCTCGGCTTCGGCTCGCTGCAGCCGTTCGTCGACACCGCGGAGAAGTTCGACGCCGGCCTGTTCGTCCTCGCCGCGACCTCCAACAAGGAGGGCCCCGAGGTGCAGGAGGCCGTCACCGGCGGGCGCACCGTCTCGGCCACCGTTCTCGACCACCTGCGCCGGCTCAACGCCGACGCGGTCCCGCTCGGCTCGTTCGGGGCCGTCGTCGGGGCCACGCTCGAGGACGACCGCGGCCTGGACCTCGCGTTCAACGGCCCCATCCTCGCCCCCGGGTACGGCGAGCAGGGCGGCACCACCGCCGACCTGCGCCGGATCTTCGGGGCCGGTGTCCGCAACGTCCTGGCCACCTCCTCCCGCGGCGTCCTCCGGCTCGGGCCCGACCCGGCCGCCCTCGCCGGCGCGGTGCGGCGCAGCAACGACGAGCTCCGCGAGCTGCTCGGGTGAGTCCGCGGAGCCGCCGGCTCGCCGCCGCGGCCGTCGTCGTGGCGGTCGCGCTCGTGGTGGGCTTCCTGTGGCTGCGGGGGAGCGGCGACGACGACCCGTTCGCGTCGTACTGCTCCGAGGTCGAGAACCGCCGCGAGCAGGTCGGTGCCGCGCTCGCGGCCGGCCCCGAGGTCGGCCTGATCCGGGCGCTGCCGAGCTTCGAGGCGCTCGAGGAGAAGTCGCCCGACGACATCCGGGCCGACTGGCAGCTCGTCGTCGCGCGGATCACCGACCTCGAGAAGGCGCTCTCGGACGCCGGGGTCGACGCCGCGACCTACGACCGCGAGGACCCGCCCGCGTCGGTGTCCGCCGACGACCGGAAGGCGATCGACACGGCCGCGGTCCGGCTGGGCTCGCGCGAGACCGCGGCGGCGCTGTCCCGGGTCCAGCAGCAGGCCCGCGACGTCTGCAAGACCCCGCTGAGCCTCTGAGCGTTCACCCGCGTTGCCGCCGCCGATCCCTTCTGGCTAGATTGGCCGACGGCGGCTCCGTCCGCCCCGCGACCACCCACCGAAGGACTCCGCACCCGTGGCTCTGCCTCCTCTGACCCCCGAACAGCGCCAGGCTGCGCTCGCGAAGGCAGCGGCCGCGCGCCGCGAGCGGGCCGAGGTGAAGAACCGGCTCAAGAACTCCGGCGCCTCGATCAGCGACGTGCTCGCGCAGGGCCAGGTCAACGAGGTCATCGGCAAGATGAAGGTGCTCGACCTCCTGCAGTCCGTGCCGGGCCTGGGCAAGGTCCGCGCCCGCCAGGTGATGGAGCGGCTCGGCATCGCCGAGTCCCGGCGGGTCCGCGGCCTGGGCGCCAAGCAGGTCGCCGCGCTGGAGCGCGAGTTCGCCGCCGGTGAGTAGCCGTCTGTTCGTCCTCGCCGGGCCCACCGCGGTCGGCAAGGGCACGGTCGCCGCCGCCGTCCGCGAGGAGCACCCCGAGGTCTACCTCTCGGTCTCCGCGACCACCCGGGCGCCGCGCCCCGGCGAGGTCGACGGCGTCCACTACCACTTCGTCGACGACGCCGAGTTCGACCGGCTGGTCGCCGAGGGCCAGATGCTCGAGTGGGCCGTCGTCCACGGCGTGCACCGCTACGGCACGCCGCGCGGACCGGTCGAGGCCGCGGTCGCCGCCGGTCGCCCGGCCCTGCTCGAGATCGACCTGCAGGGCGCGCGCCAGGTGCGCGAGACCGCGCCGGAGGCCGTCTTCGTCTTCCTCAAGCCGCCGTCCTGGGACGAGCTGGTGCGCCGGCTCGTCGGCCGGGGCACCGAGAGCGAGGAGGAGCGCGAGCGCCGGCTGGCCACCGCGCGCGACGAGCTGGCCGCCGAGGCCGAGTTCGACGTGACCATCGTCAACCGCGAAGTTAACGCTGCCGTCGATGAGTTGATAGCCTTGATGGTTGATTCCGTCCACGATCAGTGAGGACCTCTGTGTCTGCCCCGAACATCGCCGCTGAGGGTGTTACCAACCCGCCCATCGACGACCTGCTGTCCAAGACCGACAGCAAGTACAAGCTGGTCCTCTACAGCGCCAAGCGGGCGCGGCAGATCAACGCCTACTACTCCCAGCTGGGCGAGGGCCTGCTCGAGTACGTCGGCCCGCTGGTCGAGACCCACGTCCAGGAGAAGCCTCTCTCGATCGCGCTGCGCGAGATCAACGAGGACCTCCTGACCTGCGAGGACATCGACCCGTCCGAGCTCGTCGAGCCGGCTGCCGCGGCGGCCGCCCTGGCTCCCGCGGCCGACGCCGAGTGATCTGACGGCCCCCATGACCCGGCCCCGCGTGGTGCTCGGCGTCTCCGGCGGCATCGCGGCCTACAAGGCCTGCGAGCTGCTCCGTCACTTCACCGAGTCCGGTCACGACGTGACCGTGGTCCCCACCGCGGCCGCGCTGGAGTTCGTCGGCGCCCCCACCTGGGCGGCGCTGTCGGGCAAGCCGGTGTCGGCCGAGGTGTGGACGGGCGTGCACGAGGTGCCGCACGTCCGGCTGGGCCAGAGCGCCGACCTGGTGATCGTCGCCCCGGCGACGGCCGACCTGATGGCCAAGGCCGCGCACGGCCTGGCCGACGACCTGCTCACCAACACGCTCCTCACCGCCCGCTGCCCGGTCGTGCTGGCCCCGGCCATGCACACCGAGATGTGGGAGCACCCCGCGACCACCGCCAACGTCGCCACGCTGCGCTCCCGCGGCGTGATCGTGATCGAGCCGGCCGAGGGCCGGCTGACCGGGGCCGACACCGGCAAGGGCCGGCTCCCCGATCCCGACGAGATCTTCGAGGTCGCCCGCGACGTCCTGGCCCGCTCGCAGTCCGCGACGGTCACCGCCGTGCACGACCTCGCCGGGCGCCAGGTCGTCGTGTCCGCGGGCGGCACCCGGGAGCGGCTCGACCCGGTCCGCTTCCTGGGCAACCGCTCCTCGGGACGCCAGGGCTACGCGCTGGCCCGCGCCGCGGCCGCCCGGGGCGCCGAGGTCACCCTCGTCGCGGCCAACGTGGCGCTGCCCGACCCGGCCGGCGTCAAGGTGGTCCGCGTCGAGTCCACCGCCGAGCTGCGCGACGCCGTCCTGTCGGCCGCCGCGAGCGCCGACGCGGTGGTCATGGCGGCGGCCCCGGCCGACTTCCGGCCGGTGACCACCTCCGAGGTGAAGATCAAGAAGGCCGACGACGGATCGGCTCCGGCGATCACGCTGCAACAGAATCCCGACATCCTCAAGGAGATCTCGACCCACCGGGCCCGCCCGGAGTCGGTGATCGTGGGCTTCGCCGCCGAGACCGGCGACGCGACCGGCAGCGTGCTCGACCTGGCCCGCGCCAAGCTGGCCCGCAAGGGCTGCGACCTGCTCGTCGTCAACGACGTGAGCGGTGGCGCGGTCTTCGGGAGCACCGACAACGAAGCGGTGATCCTGGGCGCCGACGGGTCCGCGGTCGACGTACCGCACGGCTCGAAGTCGGCCCTCGCGCACCTCATCTGGGACCAGGTCGTCACCCGACTTTCCTGAGACTCCCAGGCATCACCTCGTGCCGTCCGTATCGTTGGACCACCGCCCATCCAGCCCCCAATCAGGAGTTCCCACCACCATGACCGGACGTCTGTTCACGTCGGAGTCGGTGACCGAGGGTCACCCGGACAAGATCGCTGACCAGATCAGCGACACCGTCCTCGACTACCTCCTCGAGCACGACCCCAAGAGCCGGGTCGCCGTCGAGACGCTGCTGACCACCGGTCTCGTCGTCGTGGCCGGCGAGGTCACCACCGAGGCCTACGCCCCGGTCGCCCAGCTGGTGCGCGACAAGATCCTCGAGATCGGCTACGACTCCTCCGCCAAGGGCTTCGACGGCAACTCCTGCGGCGTCCAGGTCGCGATCGGCGCCCAGTCGCCCGACATCGCCCAGGGCGTCGACACCGCCGAGGACGTGCGCCTGGGTGGCTCCTCCGACGAGCTCGACAAGCAGGGTGCCGGCGACCAGGGCCTGATGTTCGGCTACGCCTGCGACGACACCCCCGAGCTGTTCCCGCTGCCGATCAAGATCGCGCAGACGCTCGCCGAGCGCCTCACCGAGGTCCGCAAGAACGGCACGCTCGCCTACCTGCGTCCCGACGGCAAGACCCAGGTCACCATCGAGTACGACGAGGACGACCGCGCCGTGCGCGTCGACACCGTCGTGCTGTCCACGCAGCACGCCGAGGACGTCAGCCAGGAGCAGATCGCCGCCGACATCACGACGCACGTCATCGAGCCCGTGCTCGAGCAGTTCAAGACGAGCGTCCCGTTCGACGGCTACAAGCTCCACATCAACCCCACCGGCAAGTTCGTCGTCGGTGGCCCGATGGGCGACGCCGGCCTGACCGGCCGCAAGATCATCGTCGACACCTACGGCGGCATGGCCCGCCACGGTGGCGGCGCGTTCTCCGGCAAGGACCCGTCCAAGGTCGACCGCTCGGCCGCCTACGCCATGCGCTGGGTCGCCAAGAACATCGTCGCCGCGGGCCTGGCCCGTCGCGCCGAGGTCCAGGTCGCCTACGCGATCGGCGTCGCCAAGCCGGTCGGCGTCTTCGTCGAGACCTTCGGCACCGGCGTCGTCCCGGACGAGAAGATCCAGGCCGCCGTTCTCGAGGTCTTCGACCTGCGCCCGGCCGCCATCCTGCGCGACCTCGACCTGCGCCGCCCGATCTACGCCAAGACGGCCGCCTACGGCCACTTCGGCCGCGAGCTGCCCGAGTTCACCTGGGAGCGCACCGACCGTGCCGACGCCCTCAAGGCCGCCGTCGGAGCCTGACCACCCGGACACCCGCACGCCCGTCGTCCCGCTGGGGACGGCGGGCGTGTGCCGTCTCCCCCGAAGTGCGCCGGTTGCGGGCGCGAAGTGGACTGGTTGCGGGCGCGAAGTGGGGAGGTTGCGGGGGTGAGGCGCGGACGTTGCCGGGCGACCTGCACCTCGGACCCGCAACCGGCGCACTTCGCGCCCGCAACCTCCGGACCTCGGACCCGCAACCGGCGCACTTCGTGGTTGGATCGGGGGTCGCTGGTAGAACTGCCGCCATGACCCCGACCCCCGACGAGCCGGCGCTCGAGCTGCCGGGGCTCGTTCGCGACCGGGTCAAGGAGGGGCGGGCGAAGGCGGCGGCGACGCGGGCGCGCAAGGTCGCGGGGGCCGAGATCGCGGCGGTCGAGCCGGTGGCGCGGGTGGTGCTCGACGTGGCGCTGGCGCACCTCGACCGGGTGTTCGACTACGCGGTGCCGGCAGCGATGGCCGAGGGGGCGCGGCCGGGGACGCGGGTCAAGGTGCGGTTCGCGGGGCAGGAGGCCGACGGCTTCGTCGTGGCGCGCGCCGAGGCGTCCGACCACGACGGCACGCTCGTGCCGCTGCGGCGCCTGGTCAGTCCCGAGCCGGTGCTGAGCCCGGCCGTCGAGGCGCTGTGCCGGCGGGTGGCCGAGCGCTATGCCGGCGTCAGCGCCGACGTACGACGTCTCGCCGTGCCGCCGCGCCACGCGACCACCGAGCGCGAGCCCACGTCCCCCGAGCCGCCGCTCGACCACGACCCCGCGGCGGCCGACCGGGCGTGGGCGGCGTACCCGGCGGCAGCGCCGTTCCTGGCGCACGTCCGCGAGGGGCACGCGCCGCGGGCCGTGTGGGGAGCCGCGCCCGGCGACGACTGGCCGGCGATGCTCGCCCAGCTCGCTGCCGCGGCCCGCGCGGCGGGCCGGGGCGCGATCCTGTGCCTGCCCGACCACCGCGACGTCGCCCGGCTCGACGCCGCGCTCACCGACCTCCTGGGGCCGGGGCACCACGTCGCGCTCCACGCCGACCCCGGCCCGGCCAAGCGCTACCGCGAGTTCCTCGCGGTCAGCCGGGGCGCGCGGCGCATCGTCGTCGGCACCCGTTCGGCCGCCTTCGCGCCGGTCCACGACCTCGGTCTCGTCGTCATCTGGGACGACGGCGACGACCTCCACGCCGAGCCGCGGGCGCCGTACCCCCATGCCCGCGAGGTGCTGCTGCTGCGCGCCGAGCACGAGGGCACGGCGGCGCTCATCGGCGGCTTCAGCCAGACCGTCGAGGCGCACCACCTGCTCCGCACGGGCTGGGCCCGCGAGATCACGCTGCCGCGGGCGCAGGTGCGCGAGCGGGCGCTCATCGGCGTCAGCGGCGCCAGCGAGATCGCCCTGCTCCGCGATCCCAGCGGGGGCGGCGCGCGGGTGCCGCGCGAGGCCCACGACGCGCTGCGGTGGGGTCTCGAGCGCGGGCCGGTGCTGGTCCAGACGCCGCGCGCGGGCTACGTGCTCCGGCTGGCCTGCGAGCGCTGCCGGACGCCGGCCCGGTGCGGCGCCTGCGCCGGCCCGCTCGAGCTCACCGGGCCGACCACGCCACCGCGCTGCCGCTGGTGCGCGACCGAGGCACCGGCCTGGTCGTGCCCCGAGTGCGGGGCGGCCGGGCTCCGGGCGCCGATCGTGGGCGACGCCCGCACGGCCGACGAGCTGGGGCGCAGCTTCCCCAAGGTGCCGGTGCTGTCGTCGTCGGGCGACCAGGTCCGGTCCCGGGTCGGTGCCGAGCCACGGATCGTCGTCGCCACCCCGGGCGCCGAGCCCGTCGCCGAGGCCGGCTACGCGGTCGTCGTCCTGCTCGACACGTGGTGGGCGCTGGGCCGCGACAGCATGCGCGCGGGTGAGGAGGCGCTGCGCCGCTGGTGCAACGCCGTCGGCCTGCTCGGTGCCGGCGGGCGCGCACTGGCGGTCGGCGACCCGGCGCTGCCCGCGCTCCAGGCGCTCGTCCGCTGGGACCCGGCCGGCTTCGCCGCGCGCGAGGCGGGGGAGCGGCGCGAGGCCCGGCTGCCTCCGGCCGCTCGCATCGCGACCATCCGCGGGGCGCCGGGCGCGCTCGACGACGTCCTCACCCTGCTCGACCTGCCCGAGCCGGGTGAGGTGCTGGGCCCGGTGCCCACCCGCGACGACGACGTCGAGCGGGTCGTCGTCCGGGTGCCGCGGAGCCAGGGTGCCGACCTGTCCCGGGCGCTCGCCGAGGCGCAGCGGCTGCGCTCGGCACGCAAGCTCGAACCCGTCCGGATCCAGGTCGATCCCAGCGAGCTGCTCTGAGCGGCCGAGCGCGGCTCCGCCGCAGGGGAAGGCAGCAAGCTGCCTGGCGGGCGGCTCCCGCCGCGCTGCCGGCCAGGCGCCTCAGTAGGCTTGCGCAGTGGCTATCCGACCCATCCGCCTCTTCGGCGACCCGATCCTGCGCAAGCCGGCGATCGAGGTCGTCCACTTCGACGCCGAGCTGCGCCAGTTGGTCACCGACCTGACCGACACGATGCTCGAGGCACCCGGCGCCGGCCTGGCCGCGCCCCAGATCGGTGTCGGCCTGCGCGTGTTCACCTGGAACGTCGAGGGCGAGGTCGGCCACCTGGTCAACCCGCAGCTGAGCCTGTCCGACGAGACCCAGGACGGCCCCGAGGGCTGCCTGTCGCTGCCCGAGCTCACCTACGACTGCCTGCGCGCGCTCTCGGTGATCGCCACCGGCTTCGACATGCACGGCGAGCCGGTCACGATCGACGGCAGCGGCTACCTGGCCCGCGCGATCCAGCACGAGACCGACCACCTCGACGGCATCCTCTTCATCGACCGCCTCGACGACGCCGGCCGCAAGGCGGCGATGCGCGAGATCCGCCAGTCGGAGTGGTTCGGGCTCGAGAAGCCGACCATCCGGGTCTCGCCCCACGCGACGGGAGGCTTCGGCCGATGAGGGTCGTCTTCGCCGGCACCCCCGAGGTCGCCGTCCCCGCGCTCGACGCGATCGCCGCGTCCCCCCACGAGCTGGTCGGCGTGGTCACCCGCCCCGACGCGCCCTCGGGCCGCGGCCGCAAGCTCACCCCCAGCCCGGTCGCCCAGCGGGCCGCCGATCTCGGCGTCCCGGTGCTCAAGCCGGAGCACCCGCGCGAGCCGGAGTTCCAGGAGGCGCTGCGCGCGCTGCGCCCCGACTGCTGCCCGGTCGTGGCCTACGGCGCCCTCATCCCGCAGAGCGCGCTCGACATCCCCGAGCACGGCTGGGTCAACCTGCACTTCTCGGTGCTGCCGGCCTGGCGCGGCGCGGCGCCCGTCCAGCACTCCCTCTGGGCCGGCGACGAGTACACCGGCGCCACGACGTTCCGGATCGTCAAGGAGCTCGACGCCGGGCCGACGTTCGGCGTGATGACCGAGCGGATCCGCCCGACCGACACCGCCGGCGACCTGCTCACCCGGCTCGCCGAGGGCGGCTCGGGCCTGCTGGTGGCGACGCTCGACGGCATCGCCGACGGCTCGATCGAGGCGCGCGAGCAGCCCACCGACGGGATCAGCCTGGCGCCCAAGATCTCGGTCGAGGACGCCCGGGTCGACTGGTCCGAGCCCGCGGTGGGCGTCGACCGCCGGATCCGGGCCTGCACGCCCGGCCCCGGCGCCTGGACGACGCTCGACGGCGACCGGGTCAAGCTCGGCCGGGTCGAGATCGTCACCGACGGCCCGGACCTCGCGCCCGGCGCGATCCAGGCCGGCAAGAACGAGGTCCTCGTCGGGACGGCGTCCGCCCCGGTGCGGCTCACCGACGTCAAGGCGTTCGGCAAGAAGCAGATGGGCGCCGCCGACTGGGCGCGCGGGGTACGACTGCCCGAGACCGCGAGCTTCGAGTGAGCGGCCGCGGCCGGCAGCGGGTCGATCCCGCGCGGGTCGCGGCGCTCGACGTGCTGCGGGCGGTCCGGGTCGAGGACGGCTACACCAACCTGGTGCTGCCCGCCGTCCTCGCCCAGCACGGCCTGGGCGGGCGCGACGCCGCCTTCGTGACCGAGCTGGCCGCGGGCACGATCCGTCGCCGGGCGACCTACGACGCGGTGCTCGCCGCGTGCATCGACCGGCCGCTGCGCAAGGTCGAGTCCGCGGTGCTCGACGCGCTGCGGCTCGGCACCCACCAGCTGCTCGGCATGCGGGTGCCTGCGCACGCCGCGATCAGCACGACCGTCGACCTGGTCCGGGCCAAGGTCAGCCACGGCGCGGGCGGCTTCGCCAACGCCGTCCTGCGCAAGGTCTCGGCGCGCGACCTCGACGGCTGGCTCGCCGCGGTCGCTCCCGACGCCGGGTCCGACCCGCACGGGCACCTCGCGGTGGCCGAGAGCCACCCGCGCTGGGTGGTCGACGCGCTCGCCGAGGCGGTCGGTGAGGACGACGTGGCCGCGCTCCTGGCGGCCGACAACGTCCCGCCGCGGGTGACGCTGGTCGCCCGCCCCGGACGGGCGAGCCGTGACGAGCTGCCCGGTGCGCCGACCCCCTACTCGCCGTACGGCGTGACGCTCGACGGCGGCGACCCGGCCGGAGTGCCGGCCGTCGCCGACGGGCGCGCGGGCGTCCAGGACGAGGGCTCCCAGCTCGTCGCGCTGGCGCTCGCGAACGCCGCCGTGACCGGCCGCGACGAGCGGTGGGTCGACCTGTGCGCCGGTCCCGGCGGCAAAGCGGCGCTGCTCGCGGCGCTGGCCGCCGAGCGCGGCGCGGCGCTGACCGGCGTCGAGCTGCACCACCACCGGGCCCGCCTCGTCGCCCGCGCCGCTGCCGCGGGGCCCGGCCTGGCCGGCGTCGTCCAGGCCGACGCCACCCGGGCGCCGTTCGCCGACGCGAGCGCCGACCGGATCCTCCTCGACGCGCCCTGCACCGGCCTCGGCGCGCTGCGCCGGCGTCCCGAGGCGCGCTGGCGGCGGACGCCGGGCGACCTGGCCGAGCTCGTCACCCTCCAGCGGGCCCTGCTCGCCGAGGCGGCGCGGGTGCTGCGGCCCGGGGGAGCGCTGCTCTACGCGACGTGCTCGCCGGTGCTCGCCGAGACCGCCGAGGTCGTCACCGCGATCCTCGACGCCCACCCGCAGCTGCGGCTCGACGACGTGCGGGGCAGCCTGCCCGCCGTACCGGACGCCGAGGGGCCGCTGCCCGGCACCGTCCAGCTCTGGCCGCACCGGCACGGCACGGACGCGATGTTCCTCGCCCTGCTCAGGCGGGAATGACCCGAGATGGTTGACGGTTCAACCAGTGTGAAGAAGATCGGATTCCTCTCCTTCGGCCACTGGACGCCCAGCCCGCACTCGCAGGTGCGGACGGCCTCCGACGCGCTGCTCCAGTCGATCGACCTCGCGGTCGCGGCCGAGGAGCTCGGCGCCGACGGCGCGTACTTCCGGGTGCACCACTTCGCCCGGCAGCTCGCCAGCCCCTTCCCCCTGCTCGCCGCGATCGGCGCCCGGACCAGCCGGATCGAGATCGGCACCGGGGTGATCGACATGCGCTACGAGAACCCCCTGTACTTCGCGGAGGACGCCGGCGCGGCCGACCTGATCTCCGAGGGCAGGCTCCAGCTCGGCATCTCGCGCGGGTCACCGGAGCAGGTCGTCGACGGCTGGCGCTACTTCGGCTACGGCCCCGGCGAGGGCGAGACCGAGGCGGACATGGCCCGCCGGCACACCGAGGTGCTGCTCGACGTCCTCAAGGGCGAGGGCTTCGCCCAGCCGAGCCCGCGCCCGATGTTCGCCAACCCGCCCGGCCTGCTGCGCCTCGAGCCCCACTCCGAGGGCCTGCGCGACCGGATCTGGTGGGGTGCGGCCTCCAACGGCACCGCCCGCTGGGCCGCCGGGCTCGGCATGAACCTGATGAGCTCGACGCTCAAGGAGGACGAGAGCGGCCAGCCGTTCCACGTCCAGCAGGCCGACCAGATCCGCGAGTTCCGCGCGGCCTGGGCCGAGGCGGGTCACGCGCACGCGCCGCGGGTCTCGGTGAGCCGCTCGCTCTTCCCGCTGGTCACCGACGAGGACCGGGCCTACTTCGGCACCGGCCGCGACGAGTCCGACCAGGTCGGTCAGATCGACAACATGCGCGCGATCTTCGGCCGCACGTACGCCGCCGAGCCGGACGCGCTCGTCGAGCAGCTGCGCGAGGACGAGGCCATCGCCGAGGCCGACACGCTGCTGCTGACGGTCCCCAACCAGCTCGGCGTCGACTACAACGCGCACGTGCTGGAGTCGGTGCTCACCCACGTGGCGCCGGCGCTCGGCTGGCGCTGACGCCGGGTCAGGCGGAGGCGGGCGCAGGTGCGGGCGCGACCTGCGCCCGGGTCTGGTCGAGGAAGCGGTGGATCGTGTCGCGGCTGCGGCTCAGGCAGGCGATCCGCTTCTCGAGGCCGTCGAGCTCGGCAGCGAGGAGCGCGGCGACCTCGGCCGGGCAGGTCGGCTCCTCGCGGGCGCAGGCCTCCTCGGCGTCCATGAGCACCTTGACGAGCCGGGTCGGGATGCCGGCCTGGACCAGGCCGGCGACCCGCTCGACCCGCTCGACGTGGGCCTCGCCGTAGTCGCGGTAGCCGTTGGGCTGCCGGTCGGCGGTGAGCAGGTCCTGCTGCTCGTAGTAGCGGATCAGGCGCGGCGCGACCCCCGTGCGCGCCGCCAGCTCGCCGATCTTCATGTCTGCTGCCTCACCTTCGCGTGAAGAGACCTTGACATTGACATCAGTGTCAAACTCTAGCGTCGAAGCATGACGCTCACCAGTACCCCCGAACCCGCCACCACCGAGCCGGGTGCCGCCGCGCTGCCCTGGCCCGCCCTCCTCGTCCTCGGCGGCGCGACGCTGGTGATGGTCACCGGCGAGATGCTGCCCACGGCCGTGCTCGGGCCGATGAGCCGCGGGCTCGGGGTCACCGAGTCGGCCACCGGGCTGCTCGTCAGCCTGTGGGCGGCGGTCGTGGTCGTGGCGAGCTTCCCGCTCGTGCGGCTGACCCGGCGCTGGCCGCGGCCGCTCGTCGTCGCGGGCAGCCTGGTCGCCTTCGCGGTGGCGGCCGCACTCACCGCCCTCGCGCCGTCGTACGGCGTGGTGCTGGCGGGGCGCACCCTCGGCGCGGCGTCGGTCGGTCTGCTCTGGTCGACGGTCAACGCGCACGTCGCGGACCTCGTCCCGGACCGCCTGCTCGGCCGCGCCACCTCCGTCGTGCTCGGGGGCGCCACGCTGGGCCTCGTGCTCGGGACGCCGGTCGGGCGGCTGGTCGCGGACCTGGCCGGCTGGCGGGCGTCGTTCGCGCTGCTGGCCGTCGCGAGCCTGGCGATGGCCGTGCTGGTCCTGCGGCTGGTTCCCGCCGCACCGGCCGCCGACCCGGGCGTGACGGCGAGCGGTGCGGGCGGATCGTCGCTGCGCCCGATGGTGGTGATCACGCTGCTGGTCGCGCTGGTGCTCGTCGGGCACTACGGCGCGTACACCTTCATCACCCGCCTGGCCGGCCCGCCGGCGCTGGTGCTCCTGGTCTTCGGGCTGGCCTCGGCGCTCGGCGTGGTGGTGGCCGGTCGCGCGGACCGGACCGGGCTCGCGATGGTCGTCGCGACCGCCGTGACCGCGGCGGCGATCCTGGCCGTCGCGGGGACCGGCAGCCTGGCGCTCGTCGTGGTCTGGGGCGTGGCCTCCGGCGCGCTCCCGCCGCTGGCCCAGACGCTGGTGCTGCGCCTCGCCGGTCCCGCGCACCGCGGGCTGGCCGGCGCGCTCATCCCGGTGCTGTTCAACGGCGGGATCGCGGTCGGTGCCGCCCTCGCCTCCGGCGTCGTCGCGCGGTACGGCGTGGGCGGCCTCGGACTCCCCGCCGCGGCGCTCGTCGCGGCCGCCGCGGCGGGTCTGGCGGCGGCGACGCTCAGGGGCGGTCCCAGCGCGGCGCGAGGTGCAGCCCGTCGATGAAGGCCTGCAGCGGCGTGGGGCCAAGCCCGTCAGCGCCGGCGCCTCCTTGCACGGTCACGAAGTAGTTGCCGTGCACGGGGCTGGTCCACAGCGTCGACGGGTCGGCGCCCTTGTCGGGCTGGCCCGCCCAGGCGGCGTGGTCCTCGGCCGGGCGGACGACGACCGACAGGTTGCCGCCCCGGGTGCTCGTGCACCAGGCCTTGTCGTCGACCGGGAAGTACTCGCAGGTCCAGCCCGCCAGGTCGAGCGTGAACGGCAGCGCCGGGTCGCCCGGCGCGCCGACGTCGTGGCTCTGCTGGTCGCCGGGCGTCGGCGTCGCGGTCACCGTGGCGGTGGCCGACGGCGTCGGCGTGGTGGCGACGGTGCCGTCGCGGGCGGTCGTGCCGCCCCCGGACAGGAGGCCGGCGGTGACGGCAACCGCCGTAACGCCGAGGACGGCGCCGGCCGCGGCTCCGGCCCGGCGGCGCCGGCGGCCCCGGATGCCGGCGCGCAGGGAGGACTGGGCGAGGTGCTCCAGGTCGGGGCGCTCGTCGCGCAGCCGCTCGCGCAGGGCGGTGCTGAGGCGGGGGTCGTGGTTCGGGTCGGTGTCGGTCACGGGTGGGTCCTCTCGGCGTGGGGTGCGATCAGGGGGCGCAGCCGCAGCAGGGCGCGGCGCGCGCGGGTCCGCACGGCGGACTCGCTGATCCCGAGATCGGTGGCGGTGTCGGCGACGCTGCGGTCCTCCCAGTAGCGGAGGACGACGACGGCGCGGTCGAGCGGGGACAGTCCGGCGAGCGCGGCGAGGAGGTCGACGCGCGCACCGGGATCGGGATCGGCCCCGGCCGGTGGGCCCAGGTCGGCATCGGTCAGCTCGCTCGGGTGCTCGCTGCTGCGGCGCAGCCGGCGGTGGGACAGGAAGGTGTTGAGCAGCGTCGTGCGTGCGTAGGCGAGCGGGCTGTCGGCCGCCTGGACGCGGCGCCAGTGCACGAACACCTTCGCGTACGTCGCCTGGGTCAGGTCCTCGGCGAGGTGGTGGTCGCCGGTCAGGAGCATCGCCGCATGGTGGAGCTGGGTGCCGCTCGACCGCACGAACGCGGTGAACTCCTCGGCCTGCCGGTCTGCCTTCACACCCATCTGACGCCCCAGGTGGGCGGGCGCGTGACAGCCGATCTCACATCGGCCTCAGTCGAGGACGTGGCGCAGGTAGCGCTGCGGGTCGTCGAGGTAGCGACGCCAGTGCTGGACGAGGTCGAGCTCGGCCCACGTGGTGCGGTGCAGGCCGGCGTCGCCGACCTCGAGGATCGTGGCGCCCGGCATCGCCGCGAGCACGGGCGAGTGGGTCGCGCACAGCACCTGCCCGCCCTCGCCGACCACGCGGTCGAGCACCGAGATCAGCCCGAGCGTCGAGGAGAACGACAGCGCGGCCTCGGGCTCGTCGAGGCAGTAGAAGCCGGGGGAGTCGAAGCGGGTGCGGAGCAGCTCGAGGAAGGACTCGCCGTGGCTCATCTCGTGGTACGCCGCGTCGCGGTTCTCGGCCCAGGGGACCCGGTTGCTCTCGAGGAAGCTGTACCAGCCGTGCATCGTCTCGGCGCGCAGGAAGAAGCCCCACCGGGCCGCGCCGATGCCCCGCTGGAGCCGCAGCGCCGTGTGCAGCGGCGACTCGGTGGGCCGGGTGCTGTGGTGGCCCTGCGCGGTGCCGCCCTCGGGGGAGAGGCCGAAGGCCACCGCGATCGCCTCGACCAGCGTCGACTTGCCGGAGCCGTTCTCGCCGACCAGGAAGGTCACCCCCTTGGGCAGGTCCAGGCCCTCGCGGACGACCTGGGCCACCGCCGGCACGGTCATCGGCCAGGCGCGGGCGTCGAGGCGCTCGTCGGCCTCGACGCGTACGACGGGCGGCTGATCGAAGTCCACGCCGTCACCGTAGCGACGGGGTCCGACTACGGTGGTGTGATGAGCGCGAGCCGCTGGAAGCGCACGTCGAGCCGGGTGGTCTACGAGACGCCGTGGATCCGGGTCCGCGAGGACGAGGTCGTGCAGCCGGACGGCGGCCAGGGGATCTACGGTGTCGTCGAGGTGCGCTCGACGGCGGTCTTCGCGGTGGCGCTCACCGACGACGACGAGGTGTTGATGGTCGAGGTCGACCGCTACCCGACGGGCGATCCGGACTCTCTCGAGGTCCCCGCCGGCGGCAGCGACGGCCAGGACCCGCTGGTCGCCGTGCAGCGCGAGCTGCGCGAGGAGACCGGGTTCGCGGCGGCGGACTGGCGCGAGATCGGCCGGATGAACGCCTTGATCGGCGTCGCGGACGCGCCCCAGGTGGTCTACCTGGCGCGCGGGCTGACGTACGTCGGCGGCGAGGAGCACGCGGCCGACGGGATCGTCGGCCTGCGCCGGGTGCCGCGCGCCGAGATACCGGACCTCATCGTGGGGGGTGCGATCGCGGACGCGTCCAGCCTGGCGGCGCTCCTGCTCGCGCTCGTCGCGTCGCCGGACGTCGTCTGAGGGGTTCGGTACTGTCGCGCCATGGCGTCCCCCGCGGTCGAGATCGAGGTCGAGAGCCGGGTCGTGCGGGTGAGCAACCCCGACCGGGTGTACTTCCCGGAGATCGGCGCGACGAAGCTCGACCTGGTCGAGTACTACCTCGCGGTCGGTGACGGCATCGTCAACGCCCTGTGGGAGCGCCCGTGCATGCTGCACCGCTTCCCCAAGGGGCTCGACGGCGACAAGGTGCACCAGAAGCGGCTGCCCGCGGGCGCGCCCGACTGGGTCGAGACCGTCCAGCTCTTCTTCCCCCGGTGGAAGCGGACCGCCGACGAGCTCTGCGTGACCGAGCTGGCGTCGGTGATCTGGGCCGTCCAGATGTCGACGGTCGAGTTCCACCCCTGGAACAGCCGGCGCGGCGCGACCGAGCAGCCCGACGAGTGGCGCATCGACCTCGACCCCGGCCCGGCCTCGACGTACGACGACATCCGCCGGGTCGCCCACGTCGCCCACGAGGTGCTCGACGAGCTGGGCGCCGTCGGCTATCCGAAGACCAGCGGCAGCAAGGGCCTGCACGTCTACGTCCGGATCAAGCCCGAGCTCGACCACAAGGGCGTACGACGGGCGGCGCTCGCCTTCGCGCGCGAGGTCGAGCGGCGCGCGCCCCAGCTCGTCACCACGACCTGGTGGAAGAAGGACCGCGACCCGGCCGCGGTGTTCGTCGACTACAACCAGAACGCCCGCGACCACACCATCGCGGCGGCGTACTCGGTGCGCGGGCTGCCCGACGCCCGCGTCTCGACACCCATCCGCTGGGACGAGATCGACGACGCCGACCCGCGCGACTTCACGATCCGCACGGTGCCCGCGCGGTTCGCCGAGCTCGGCGACCTGCACCACGACATCGACGACCACGTCTTCGACCTCGCGCCGCTGGTGGCGTGGGCCGATCGGGACGATCTGCCGGATGAGGGCGACGAGGGCGGCGAGAGCGCAGAGGGCGCGGAGTAGGTGGCCCGGGTCCGTCTGCTGAGGCGCCGTCTCGAACGTGCCGCGCGGTTGGTCGCCGCCGTCGTGCTCGGGCTGTGCGCGCTGGTCCTCGTCGCCGTGGGCGCTGTCGAGTGGCACGACCGGAACCTGCCGCGCCACTGGGGCACGTTCACCGAGACGTCGACCGTCTGCGACGGCGGCCCGCGCCGGGGGTGCACCGTGACCGGGACGTGGGTCAGCGAGGACGGCTCGATGGTGAAGGCGGACATCGAGCTGGACGGCACCGTCGAGCCGGGGCGCTCGGTGCGGGCGGTGTACCAGCCGGGTGGCGGCCGGGGGGACGACGCCGACAACATCGTGCACACGGCGCCCTGGGCGAACGCCGGGCTGTGGGTGCCGTTCGTGCTCGCCGTCGCGGTGGCCGTCGGCGCGTGGCGTGTCGGGCGGCGGTCCCCTCAGGTCCTGCCCGCGGAGTAGGTTGCGAGGGTGACGCAGACCTCGCTCGACGCCGCGGCGCTCGACGCCGCCGACCCGCTCGCCGCCCACCGGGACCGCTTCGTCGGCGCGGCCGGCCCCGTCGTCTACCTCGACGGCAACTCGCTCGGCCGCCCGCTGCGGTCGACGGCGGCGCGGATGACCGCGTTCGTCGAGGAGGAGTGGGGTGGCCGGCTGATCCGCGGGTGGGACGAGCGCTGGTTCGAGCAGCCGCTCACCCTCGGTGACCGGCTGGCCGAGGTCGCGCTCGGCGCGGGGCCCGGGCAGACCGCCGTCGGCGACTCGACGACGGTGCTGCTCTACAAGATGGTCCGCGCGGCGGTGGCCGCGCGGCCGGGACGGCGCGAGATCGTCGTCGACCGCGACAACTTCCCCACCGACCGGTACGTCGTCGAGGGCGTCGCGCGCGAGTGCGGGCTCACCGTCCGCTGGCTCGACGTCGACCCCGACGGGGGCATGACGACCGACGACCTGGCAGCCGTGCTGGGCCCCGACACGGCGCTGGTCGTGGTGAGCCATGTGGCCTACAAGTCCGGCTACCTGGCCGACGTCGCCGCGCTCACCCGCCTCGCCCACGACGCGGGCGCCTGGATCCTCGTCGACCTCTGCCACTCGACCGGCGCGGTCCCGGTCGCGCTCGACGCGTGGGAGGTCGACGTCGCCGTCGGCTGCACCTACAAGTACCTCAACGGCGGTCCGGGCGCGCCCGCGTTCGGCTACGTCGCGGCCCGCCACCTCGCCGACGGCACGTTCGCGCAGCCGGTGCAGGGCTGGATGGGTGCGGCCGACTCGTTCACCATGGGGCCGTCGTACGCGCCGGCGACCGGCATCCGCCGCCTCCTCAGCGGCACCCCGCCCATCGTCGGGATGCTCGGCCTCGCCGACATGGTCGAGCTGGTCGCCGAGGCCGGCATCGAGGCGGTCCGGGCCAAGTCCGTCGCGCTCACCGAGTACGCCATCGCGCTCGTCGACCGCGACCTGCCCGATGTCCGCCTGGCGTCGCCGCGCGACCCCGCCGTCCGGGGCGGGCACGTCACGCTCGCGCACCCGCGGATGCGCGAGGTCACCGCCGTGCTGTGGGAGCGGGACGTGATCCCGGACTTCCGGATGCCCGACGGGCTGCGGCTCGGGCTCTCGCCGCTGTCGACGTCGTTCGCGGAGGTGGCCGAGGGCGTGGCGGCGATCCGGACGGCGCTCGACGGCTAGTCGCCCGTCCCGTCGGCGGCCACCCAGCGGTCGCCGTCGTCGGTGCGGAAGACGCCGCCCAGGGTCGTGAGGTAGGTCGTGTCGCCGACGACGAAGCTCGGACCGGTCACGACGCTCTGGGGCGGCCCGTGCGAGGTGGACTCGTCACCGTCGGGGGAGACGATCCACCCGTCGAGGTTCTCCTTGAGGACGGCGACCCGGCCGCCCGCGATCGGGACGACGGCCGTGGGTGCCTCGATCGGGAGGTGGAGGTACGGCGCCGCCTGGTCGTCGCCTGGGGTCCAGCGGTAGAGGGTCTGGTCGTTCCCGCACAGCGCGAGCACCGCGCCGCCACTCGGGTAGAGGGCATCCTCGCTGTCGCACCGGAAGGCGACGGGCGTCCAGGTCCGGCCCCGGTCGGTGGTCGCCGCGGCCCCGTTGCCGGCGCCCTCGTAGGTCAGCAGCAGCGCGTCGCCGGCCACGGCGAGCGATCCGGGCTGCCGTCCGTCGGGCAGCGGAACGACCTCGCCGCGGTCGCTGCCCGCGGGGAACCAGCGCAGCACCTCCTCGCCGGCGGTGGCGACCCAGGCGCCGTCGTCCTGGGCGACCACCTGGACGCCGGCGAAGCTGATGCCGTCACGCTGCGGTGCGGGGAGGCGGAGCGGCGTCCAGGTGGCGCCGCCGTCGGTGGTGGTGACGACCCGGCTGGGGTCGGTGGTGAGCTCCAGGCCCGGGAGGGCCCACCCGGAGGTGGTGATCGCCCAGCCGTGCTCGCCGTCGGGGGCGAACGTGAGCCCGAGGACGCGGGCGTCGTCGAACACGTGCACCCGGCGCCAGGCGCCGTCGTCGTAGCGATGGAGCACCGTGCACCCGCAGTCGGGCGGCGCCGCGGCCGCGAAGGCGGCCTTCTCGGTGATCGCGATCTGCTGGACGTCCTCGGGCCACTCGGCGCGGTCGAGGCCGCGCAGGTCGTGGCGTCCGGTGGGGGACGGCGGTCCGTCGCTGCCCCGCAGGCCGAGGACCGCGCCGACCGCGACGAGGGCGATGACGAGCGCCCCGGCGCCCACCGCGGCCGCGCGGCGCCGGGCCTGCTGGCGCCGGCGGACGCCGTCCCGGACCTGGCCGGCGACCTGCTCGGGGTCGGCTGGCGTCATGTCGGCGAACGTCGGCAGCTGCTCCCGCAGGACGGCGAGCGCGCGGTGGGCCTGGCTCTTGACCGTGCCGACCGAGCAGCCGAGCACCTCGGCGGTCTGCGCCTCGGTGAGGTCCTCGTAGTAGCGCAGGGCGATCACGGCGCGCTGGCGCGGCGGGAGCCGGCGGACGGCGGCGAACAGCTCGTGGTCGTGGGGCCGGTCGGCGGAGGCCGAGGCCGGGGGTGCGTCGGGGAGCTCGGGCAGGAGACGCTCGCGGCGCAGCTTGCGCCACACCGAGATGCTGCGGTTGACCATGGCCCGCCGGACGAAGCCCTCGGGGTCGTCGAGCTTGCGCCAGCGGGGCAGGGCCCGCTCCAGGGCGTCCTGCACCAGGTCGGCACCGCGCTGCTCGTCGCCGGTCAGCGCGCGGCCGAGCTTGAGGAGCTGCGGCAGGCGGGCGGCCACGAACGCGTCGAACGCGGTGTCGTCGCGATCGGCGGGCAGGGTGTCCGTCAGCAGTGGCTCCACGACCCGAGGACGCACGAGCGCGGCAGAAGGTTGCCTCGTGCTGGGATCGGGTCCGGGCGAGCCGGGGCCGGGTGGCTCACGCGCTGAGCGGCGGCCGGTCCAGGACGGCGCGCAGCTCACGGGCGTGCGCGTGCAGGATCACGGCGGCGAAGCCGTTGCCGGAGGCCTCCTCGAGCGCGGCCTCCTGGTCCCAGGCGTCGGCCAGGCGGTGGACGCCGGCCTGGTCCGCCGCGCGGCCGGCGGCGTCGGCGGCCCGCTTGCGGGCCTCGCTGTTCATCATCGGCATGGTGGTGCCTCCCCACGGCGAGTCGGCGGTGACTCGTCCTCCCATGATCGGCCGCCGGGCGCCGGATCGGAGGAGAATCGCCGAGGTCAGGCGGGATCGTCGACCCAGGCGACGGCGCTGATCCGCCAGCCGTCGGCGGTCCGGACGAGCTGGATCGACTTGGTGCCGGAGCCGGTGACCTCGGCGCCGTCCTGGTGCCAGGACTTCGCGTAGGTGCACCAGTGCTGGGCGATGTCGCCGGCCAGGTCGGTGCGCCCGGCGACCACCCACTCGCGGAAGTCGGTCATGGTGCCCGACGCCAGCAGGGCGACGCGCGGGGCGATGAACCCCTCGACGTCGTACGTCGTGGGGCCGGCCGGATCGGCCGGGGCGGTGCGGACGACGAGCGCCTGGGGGAGCAGGACCGCGCGCAGGTCCGCGGCTCGCTCGGCAGCGTCCGGACCGCTGACGAAGGCGGCGAAGAAGCGGGCGACGACGGCCTCGACGGCGGCGCGATCGCTGGTGGAGACCTCGGGCACGCCTCCGATCATGCCCGACCGTAGACTGACGGCCCGTGGGCCACATCCAGATCACGCCGTCGATCCTCAACTCCGACTTCGCCCGGCTAGGCGAGGAGGTCGCCCGGATCCCGGGCGCCGACTGGGTCCACGTCGACGTCATGGACAACCACTTCGTGCCGAACCTGACGTTCGGCCCGACGATGGTCGAGGCGCTCGCCCGGGTCAGCCCGGTGCCGCTCGACGCGCACCTGATGATCGAGGACGCCGACCGCAACGCCGTCGCCTACGTCGAGGCCGGGTGCGGCTCGGTGACCTTCCACGTCGAGGCGGCCAAGGCGCCCGTCCGGCTCGCCCGCGAGATCCGGTCCGCCGGCGCCCGGGCGTCGATGGCGCTCAAGCCGGCCACGCCGATCGAGCCCTACGAGGACCTGCTGCCCGAGCTCGACATGCTGCTCATCATGACCGTCGAGCCGGGCTTCGGCGGCCAGAAGTTCCTCGACCTGTGCCTGCCGAAGATCCGCCGGGCCCGGGCGATGATGGACAAGCACGGCATCGAGACCTGGCTCCAGGTCGACGGCGGGGTCTCGCTCGAGACCATCGAGCGGTGCGCGGAGGCCGGCGCCGACGTCTTCGTCGCGGGCTCCGCGGTCTACTCGGCCGACGACCCGGACGCGATGATCGCCGCGCTGCGCGCGAAGGCCGACGCCGCGCGCGGCTGACCGTGTCCTAGGCTGGGCTCGATGATGACCAGTCGGGCCCGTGCGGGCCGCTCCCGGAACGGCGACCTGGTCGTGGTCTGATCCGCGCACCTCCTGGCGTCTGCGTCACCCCGACCAGAACGCAGACCACCTCAGGAGAGACATGACCGCGCACTTCAACCACACCATCATCGCGTCGACCGACCCGGCGGCGATGGCCGCCTTCTACCGCGACCTGCTCGAGGCCGACGAGCAGCCCTCGTGGGGGCCGTTCACGAACCTCACCATCGGCGGCGACGTCCTGCTGCAGTTCGCGACGCCGCCGGTCGAGTTCCCGCCCCAGCACTACGCGTACCTGCTCGACGACGAGCACTTCGACCGGGCGTACGCCTGGATCACGGCCGCGGCCCGGCAGCACTGGGCCGATCCCCAGCAGACCCGGCCCGGTGAGGTGAACGACGAGCACGGGGGCCGGGGCGTCTACCTGCTCGACCCGTCGGGCCACTACCTCGAGCTGATCACCCGGCCCTACCTCTGAGCGCCTACGCTCGGCGTCGTGCCGGAGCAGCCCGTCGTCGCCGAGATCCACGTCGCCAAGGCGACCCGGTTGCCGATGCAGGCCAAGGACGTCGTCGAGGTCGAGACCGGCCGCGGGATCGTGGGCGACCGCTACCACGGCACGCGGCACCGGCACGTCACGGTGCAGAGCCGGGAGACGCTCGACGAGGCGGCGCAGGTCTACGGCCGTCCGGTCCCGAGCGAGCTGACCAGGCGCAACCTGACGATCAGCCACGGCGTGGTGCCACGCGACCCGGGGCAGCGGATCCGGGTCGGTGAGGTGCTGCTGGAGGTGGTCCGGGTGGCGGCGCCGTGCAAGCTGCTCGACGACACGATCGGCGCCGGAGCGCAAGAAGCGCTCCGGCGCCGGGCCGGGACCGTGTTCCGGGTCCTCGAGGGCGGGACGATCCGCGTGGGGGACCCGGTCGAGCTCAGCCCTCCAGAGCCGCGTCCAGCGTGATCTCGGTGCCGGTGAGCGCCTTGCTCACCGGGCAGCCCGCCTTGGCGGCCGCGGCCGCCTCGGCGAAGGCGGCCTCGTCGAGGCCCTCGACCTCGGCACGGACGGTGAGCTTGATGCCGGTGATCGCGGGGCCGGCGCCCAGCGTCACGTCGGCGGTCACGTCGAGCGCGACCGGGGTGCCGCCGGCCTTGGCGATCTCGCTGGACAGCGCCATCGAGTAGCAGGCGGAGTGGGCGGCGGCGATGAGCTCCTCGGGGCTCGTCGTACCGTCGGCGTCGTCGGCGGCGCGCTTGGGGAACGACACGTCGAAGGTGCCGGCACCGGACGAGGTCAGCTCGACCTGGCCGGAGCCGTCCTGGAGACCGCCGTTCCAAGCAGTGCGGGCAGTGCGCGTGGGCATCGGGGGAACACCTTTCGTCGGGGCGTCGGGGACGCACCCAACGTAGCGCCGCCCCCTATGCCAGCGACAGCACGCAGTCGGCGAGGACGGGGGAGCCGTCGCGCTCGCCGCCGTCGATCGCCGCGGAGGCGATGATCGACCCGCCCTCGCGCCAGCCGGACACCCGGATGGTCTCGCCCGGGAAGACGACGCCGGCGAAGCGTCCGGTGAAGCCGCCGACCTGGGTGGCGTCGCCGCCGAGCAGGCCGTCGGTGAGCTCGCGCAGGACGATGCCGTAGGAGCACAGCCCGTGCAGGATCGGCGCCGGGAAGCCGGCCGCCTTGGCGAAGCCCGGGTCGGCGTGCAGCGGGTTGCGGTCGCCGCAGAGGCGGTAGAGCAGGGCCTGCTGCGGCGTCACGGCGTACGACGACACGTGGTCCGCGTCGCGCTCGGGGACGTCGACGGCGGTGGCCGAGCCCCGGTCGCCACCCCAGCCGCCCTCGCCGCGCACGAAGATCGACGAGCGGGTCCGCCAGAGCTCCTCGCCGCTGCCGTCGCTGCCGGCGGTGGCGACGCCCTCCTGCCAGATGACGGCGGCCTTGCCCTTGTCCCAGACGTCGGTGATCGTCGTCCGCACGGTGGCCGTGCCGGAGGTCGGCAGCGCGCCGGAGACGGAGATCGACTGGGCGCCGTGCACGACCTGGGCGAGGTTGATGTCGCAGCCCGGCAGGTCGAGCGGCGGCGGGTCGGTCTCGTGGAAGGTGGGCGCGACCACGCCGAACGACGGCAGCACCTGGAGGGCGGCGTCGTCGAGGGTGTACCGCAGCGCCGCGGGCGACAGGTTGTCGCCGGACCGGGAGCCCGCGCCGATGGCCAGGTGGTAGAGCAGCACGTCGGACTCGGTCCACGAGAACGTGCGGGCGCCGAGGTCGGCGCCGATCGCGACGGACGGGTCGATCGGCATCAGCTGCGCTCCTTGGTGAGGTCCTCCGCGGCCAGGTAGCCGAAGACGATGGCGGGCCCGATCGTGCCACCCGGGCCCGGGTAGGTGTTGCCCATGACGGCAGCCGAGACGTTGCCCGCGGCGTAGAGGCCGGGGATCACCGAGCCGTCCTCGCGCAGCACCCGGGCGCGCTCGTCGGTGACGAGGCCGCCCTTGGTGCCGAGGTCGCCCGGGACGATCTTGACGGCGTAGAACGGGCCCTTCTCGATGGGCGCGAGCGAGCAGTTCGGCTTCACCGTCGGGTCGGAGTAGTACTTGTCGTACGCCGACTCGCCGCGGTGGAAGTCCTCGTCGGTGCCCGAGCGGGCGAAGCCGTTGAACCTGTCGACGGTCGCGTCGAGCGAGCCCTCGGGCAGGCCGACCTTGGCGGCCAGCTCGGCGAGCGTGTCGGCCCGGACGACGACGCCCTCCTTGTACCAGCGGCCGGGGAACGGCTGCCGTCCCGCGACGCCCGCGAACAGGTAGCGGTTGCGGTAGGTCTGGTCGAACACCATGTACGACGGCACGTGGTCGACGCCCGTGGCCTGGCCCTTGTAGATCTCGTGGGTCGCCTCGACGTAGGGGAGCGCCTCGTTCATGTAGCGCTGCCCGGCGGAGTTCACGATGATCGAGCCGGGCAGGTTGCGCTCGGCCAGGCAGAACCAGGCGCGCCCTGGGAGCGGGATGGTCGGCCCCCACCAGGCGTCGTCGAGCAGGTCGGTGGCGGCACCGGCCGCCGTGCCGGCGAGCAGGCCCGCGCCGGTGTTGGCCGGCGCGCCGGTCGACCACTCCGCGGCGGTCGGCTGGGGGAGGAACTTCTCGCGCAGCTCCTGGCTGTGCTCGAAGCCGCCGGAGCCGAGGATGACGCCGCGCCGGGCGCGGATCTCGCGGCGCTCCGTCCCACCGTCGGTCGAGCTTGTCGAGACCACCACGCCCACGACCCGCCCGTCCTCGACGAGCAGGTCGAGCAGGGCGGTGTCGTACTCGACCGGGACACCGGCGTCGGCGAGGCCCTTGCGCAGGCCGATGGCGATGGCGTTGCCCATCGCGAACATCTTCTTGCCGGTGACGATCGCGAGGAGGCGCTTGAGCATCACCTTCACCATCGTCAGCGGGCCGCGGAGGGTGCGCAGGCCGAGGCTGATCTTGCGGAAGTCGGCCTGGGTGACGATGAGGTTGGCCGGTGCCTTCGTGTACGGCGGGTGCAGCCGCTCGAGCTCGTCACCGAGGAAGCGCGCGTCGAGCGGGACCGGCTCGACGCTGCGCCCGCGCGGGCGGCCGCCGGGCTGCTCGGGCAGGTAGTCGGCGTACTCGGGGACCCAGGTGAAGCGCAGCGGGGTCTTCTCGCGCAGGAAGCCGAGGACCTCGGGGCCGCGGTCGAGGTAGGTGTCGCGGCGGACCTTCGGGACGACGTCGCCCACGATGGAGTCGAGATAGGTCTTGGCGGCCTCGCGGTCGCCCGGGTCGACCTGGCCGGCCGCCTCCAGGGCATAGTTGCCCGGGATCCACACGCCGCCGCCGGAGCGGGCGGTCGAGCCACCGAAGTAGCTGCTCTTCTCGACCAGGACGGTGTCGAGGCCCTGGGCGGAGGCGGCGAGCGCGGCCGACATGCCGGCACCGCCGGCGCCGACCACGACGACGTCGTAGGAGTCCTTCATGCGAAAAACTGTAACAGGTTCTAGTATGTCCGGGTGACCCCTCCAGACGCCGTCGCGGCGGCCGTGGACCGGCTCGCCTCGGCCCAGGCGACGCGGGTGCCGTGCGCGGCCGTCCGCGACCTCATCGGGACCGACGACCTGCCCGCCGCGTACGCCGTCCAGCAGGGTCTCGTGCAGGCCCGGATCGCCGGCGGAGCGCGGGTGGTGGGCCGCAAGATCGGGGCCACCTCCGAGGCCGTGCAGCGCCAGCTCGGCGTCGACCAGCCCGACTTCGGCTACCTGCTGAGCGACATGGACGTCAGCGACGGCGCCGCTGGCGCACCGGTCTCGATGCGGACGCTGGTCCAGCCGCGGGTCGAGGCGGAGGTCGCCTTCCGGCTCGGCGCCGACCTCGCGCCGGCGAGCGAGGACGAGATCACCCTCGAGCTGGTCCGGGCGGCGGTCGACGTCGCGCTGCCGGCACTCGAGATCGTCGACTCGCGCATCGAGGGCTGGGACATCACGTTCACCGACACGGTCGCCGACAACGCCTCCAGCGGGCTGTTCGTGGTCGGCCGTGACGGACTCCCGCTCAGCGGGATCGAGCCCCGCGACGTCGTCATGTCGCTGACGATCAACGGCGAGGAGCGCTCGGCCGGCACCGGCGCCGCCTGCCTCGGCGACCCGCTCGAGGCGCTGCGCTGGCTCGCCGTCCAGGCGCACCGCTTCGGCGACCCGCTGCGCGCCGGCCACCTGATCCTGTCCGGGGCCCTGGGCCCGTTCGTGCCGTTCGCCGCGGGCGACCGCGTCACGGCGTCCATCAGCGGCTTCGCGCCGCTGACCGTCACCTTCGAGGAGTGAGATGAGCAAGCTGACCGCCGCGATCGTCGGGCCCGGCAACATCGGCACCGACCTGCTCTTCAAGCTCCGGCGCAGCGACGTCGTCGAGCCGCGCTGGATGATCGGCGTCGACCCGTCGAGCGAGGGCCTGCGGATCGCCGCCGACCACGGGCTCGCCGTCAGCCACGAGGGCGTCGACTGGCTGCTCAAGCAGGACGAGCTGCCCGACCTGCTCTTCGAGGCGACCTCCGCCTACGTGCACCGCGAGTACGCGCCGCGCTACGCCGAGGCCGGCATCCGCGCGATCGACCTGACCCCGGCCGCGGTCGGGCCCGCCGTCATCCCGCCGGTCAACGGCACCGAGCACGTCGGCGCGCTCAACGTCAACATGATCACCTGCGGCGGCCAGGCCACGATCCCCATGGTCAACGCGGTCTCCCGGGTCACCCCGGTGTCGTACGCCGAGATCGTCGCGTCCGTCTCCAGCGTCAGCGCCGGGCCGGGCACGCGCGCCAACATCGACGAGTTCACGCGTACCACCGCGGCGGGCGTCGAGACGATCGGTGGCGCCGCGAAGGGCAAGGCGATCATCATCCTCAACCCGGCCGACCCACCGATGATCATGCGCGACACGATCTTCTGCGCCGTCGACCCGGACGCCGACACCGACGCGATCGCCGAGTCCGTGCACCTCATGGAGCAGGCCGTCCAGCAGTACGTGCCGGGCTACCGGCTGCTCCAGGAGCCCCAGTTCGACGGGCCCTCGGACTTCACCCGCGGGATGCGCCGGGTCTCGATCTTCGTCGAGGTCGAGGGGGCGGGCGACTACCTGCCGCCGTACTCGGGGAACCTCGACATCATGACCGCCGCGGCCGCGCAGGTCGGCGAGAACATCGCCCGGCACCTGATCGAGAAGGGCAACTGACATGGGTCTCGACAAGCTCGACCACCGGGCCGACGCACTCACCCGCACCTGGTCCGGCACCCACGGCGACGAGCCGTTCGGGACGCTCGACCTGCGCCTCACCGACACCTGCCTGCGCGACGGCTCGCACCACAAGCGCCACCAGTTCACGGCCCAGGAGGTCGAGGACGTCGTCCGCGCGCTCGACGAGTCCGGCATCCCGGTGATCGAGGTGACCCACGGCGACGGCCTGGGCGGCTCGTCGTTCAACTACGGGTTCTCGCGCACGCCCGAGCAGGAGCTGATCCGGATCGCCGCCGCGACGGCGAAGCGGGCCAAGATCGCCTTCCTGATGCTCCCCGGCGTCGGCACCAAGGACGACATCCGCGCCGCCCAGGACAACGGCGGCCAGATCTGCCGGATCGCCACCCACTGCACCGAGGCCGACGTCTCGATCCAGCACTTCGGGCTGGCCCGTGAGCTCGGCCTCGAGACGGTCGGCTTCCTCATGATGAGCCACACCCAGCCGCCTGAGGTGCTCGCGCAGCAGGCCCGGATCATGGTCGACGCCGGCTGCCAGTGCGTCTACGTCGTCGATTCCGCCGGCGCGCTCATCATGGAGCAGACCGCCGACCGGGTCGCCGCCGTCGTCGCCGAGATCGGGAGCCAGGCCGACGTCGGCTTCCACGGCCACGAGAACCTCGGCCTCGGCGTCGCCAACACGGTGATCGCGGCCCGCGCGGGCGCGACCCAGATCGACGGCTCGGTGCGCCGCTTCGGCGCGGGCGCCGGCAACACGCCGCTCGAGGCGTTCATCGGCGTGTGCGACAAGCTGGGCTGGACCACCGGCGTCGACTTCCTCAAGATCGTCGACGCCTCCGAGGACGTCATCAAGCCGGCCATGCCCGAGGAGTGCCAGCTCGACCGGATGACGCTGATGATGGGCTACGCCGGCGTCTACTCCTCGTTCCTCAAGCACGCCGGCAACGCCGCCGAGCGGTACGGGGTGAGCGGGGCGCAGATCCTGCTGGAGGCCGGGCGGCGCAAGCTGATCGGTGGCCAGGAGGACCAGCTGATCGACATCGCGCTGCAGCTGAGGGCGCGGGCGGGTGCGGGCGTCTGACGTGGCAGTTTCACCGCCTAGGCGGTGAAACTCCCGCTCAGCGGCGATCCCGACTTGCCAAAACTAGAACGTGTTCTACTATTGGACACACACTCTGTCGCAGACACAGGAGCTCCCATGAACCAGGACTTCACTCCCGAGGTAGCCGCCGTCCTCGCGGGCGTGCGCGACCTGCTGCCCACCTTCCGCGAGCGGGCCGAGGAGGGCGACCGCCTCCGGGTGATCCCGGACGCCTCGATCAAGGAGCTCGAGGAGACCGGGTTCTTCCGCCTCCTCCAGCCGAAGCGGTACGGCGGCCTCGAGGCCGACCCGGTCGCGTTCTACACCGCGGTGCGCGACATCGCCTCGGCCGACGGCTCGACCGGCTGGGTCTCCAGCGTGGTCGGCGTGCACCCGTGGCAGGTGGCGCTCTTCGACGACAAGGCGCAGCAGGCCGTGTGGGGCGACGACCAGAGCGTGCGGCTCTCGTCGTCGTACGCCCCGACGGGCAAGGCCGTCGTCGCCGAGGGCGGCTTCACGCTCTCGGGCAAGTGGAGCTTCTCGTCGGGCTCGGACCACTGCGCGTGGGTGCTGCTCGGCGGGCTCGTGTTCAACGCCGAGGGCCAGGTCGTCGACTTCCGGACGTTCATGGTCCCGCGCGAGAAGTACCAGGTCGTCGACGTCTGGAACGTCGTCGGCCTGCGCGGCACCGGCTCGAACGACATCGTCGTCGAGGAGACCTTCATCCCCGAGGAGTTCACGCTCTCGATGGGCGAGACCGGCCAGTGCAAGGGGCCGGGCCAGGCGGTCAACACGAGCGACCTCTACAAGCTGCCGTTCCACTCCATCTTCACCTCGACCATCGCCACGCCGATCATCGGCATGGCCAAGGGCGCGTACGCCGAGCACGTCGAGATGCAGCAGAAGCGGGTGCGGGCGGCGTACCTGGGCGAGAAGGCGTCGCTCGACCCGTTCGCCGCCGTGCGCATCGCGCGCTCGTCGTCCGAGATCGACGCGGCCTGGGCGCTGCTGCTGAGCAACATCCGCGAGGAGCAGGCGCACGTGGCGAAGGGGGAGCAGATCCCGCTCGAGCTCCGGCTGCGCGTGCGCCGCGACCAGGTGCTCGGCACCGCCCGCGCGATCGAGGCGATCGACGCGCTGTTCGAGGCCTCCGGCGGCCGTGCCCTCGCCGAGGGCACCTACCTGCAGCGCGCGTGGCGCGACGCCCACGCCGGGCGGGTGCACGCGGCCAACGACCCCGAGCGCGCCCTGCAGATGTACGGCGCCCAGCAGTTCGGCCACAAGGTCGACCCGGGGATGTACTGATGGCCGACTTCTCCCAGGAGGCGACCCGTCGCTCGGCCAAGGCCGGCGACATCACGCTCAACTACTACGAGGCCGGCCCGGAGGGTGGGTCGCAGGTCGGCGGCGGCCTGCCGTTCGTGCTGCTGCACGGCGGCGGCCCGGGTGCCTCGGCGTGGAGCAACTTCGGCTCGGCGCTGCCGCGGTTCGCCGGGACCTTTCGGACCCTGCTGGTCGACCAGCCGGGCTTCGGCGCCTCGGACAAGCCGCCGGTGACGGCCAACTACTTCCGCCACTCGGCGTCGTACCTCGTCCGGCTGCTCGACGAGCTCGAGATCGACCGGATCCACCTGCTCGGCAACTCGCTCGGCGGAGGGACGGCGACCCGGTTCGCGCTGGAGTACCCGGACCGCGTCGGCCGGCTCGTCCTGATGGGCCCCGGCGGCATGTCGGTCAACCTCTTCCACGCCGACCCGACCGAGGGCGTCCAGCGGCTGATGGACTTCAGCATGAACCCCAGCCGCGAGGCGCTGCGGGCGTTCATCTCGACGATGGTCGTCAACCAGGCGCTCGTCACCGACGAGCTCGTCGAGGAGCGGTTCGCCGACGCCACGGCGCCCGGCTCGCTCGAGGCGATGCGCTCGATGGGCGCGTCGTTCTGGAACCCCGAGTGGGCCGAGGACGGCATGCTCTGGCGCGAGGCGCACCGGCTGCGCAAGCACACCCTGCTGACCTGGGGCCGCGAGGACCGGGTGAACCCGCTCGACGGCGCCCTGGTCGCGCTCAAGCAGATCCCCAAGGCCCAGCTCCACGTCTTCCCGAACTGCGGCCACTGGGCGCAGATCGAGGCGGCCGACGAGTTCGCCGAGATCTGCACCGCCTTCCTCGCCCGCCACAAGGAGCGTTCATGACGATCGACATCAGGTCGATGGGCTACATCCGGGTCGCGAGCACCGACCTGGACGCCTGGCAGACCTTCGCCGGCAAGGTCCTCGGCCTCGCCGCGGGCCGCGGGCCCAACCCGGAGCACCAGTACTGGCGCATCGACGACGTGTCCGCCCGCGTCGTCGTCTTCCCGAGCGACGTCGACCAGCTCGACTGCACCGGCTGGGAGCTCGCCGACCACCAGGCGCTCCAGGCCGCCCGCGAGCACCTGCAGAAGGCCGGCGTCGAGTTCGAGGAGGGCACCCGCGACGAGCTCGCCGAGCGCCGGGTCCAGGAGCTGATCCGGTTCCGCGACCCGTGGGACAACGTCTTCGAGCTCTTCCACGGCATCACCTACGAGTCGCGGCCCGTCGTGACGCCGTACGCCGCGAGGTTCGTCACCGGCGACCAGGGCATGGGCCACATCGTCGTCCCGGTGCTCGACGACGTCGAGGCGCTCCGGTTCTACACCGAGGTGCTGGGCTTCCGGCTGCGCGACTCGATGAGCATGCCGGGCGAGTTCGTCGGCAAGGAGCCGGGCAGCAAGGTCTGGCTGCGCTTCCTCGGCGTGAACCCGCGCCACCACTCGCTGGCGTTCCTGCCGATGCCCAACCCGAGCAAGTGCGTGCACGTGATGCTCGAGGTCGACGAGCTCGACCACGTCGGACGGGCGCTGGAGCGGGTCCGCAAGCACAAGGCGCCGCTGTCGGCGACGCTCGGGCGGCACATGAACGACGAGATGATCTCGTTCTACGTCAAGTCGCCCGGCGGCTTCGACGTCGAGTTCGGCACCGAGGGCATGACCGTCGACGACGCCCGCTGGGTGGCGCGCGAGTCGACGGCGGTGTCGTACTGGGGCCACGACTTCGGCGGACAATGAGCGCGACTAACGTGGGCGACGTGAGCGAGATCCCCGACGGCATCAGTTCCGACGCCCGGGACACCTGGCCGCACCCCGAGCTGATCCAGTCGTGGCTGGGCGATGCCGAGGTCGACTTCGAGCTCCGCCCGGGCGAGGAGGTCGCGGTCCACGACGACCCCGAGGCCCAGGCGGCGGCTCGGCGGTTCCGTGACGTCCTCGGCTGCTTCGCCTCCGGCATCGCGGTGGTCACGACGATGAGCGGCGACGAGCCGGTCGGTATCACCTGCCAGTCGTTCTCCAGCGTCTCGCTCGACCCGCCGCTGATCACGTTCATCCCGGCCCGCTCGTCGCGGGCCTGGCCGCTCATCCAGCGCGCGGGGCGGTTCTGCGTCAACATCCTCGCCGCCGACCAGGAGCACGTCTCCGGTCAGATGGCGACCAAGGGCGTCGACAAGTTCGCCGGGATCGACTGGACGCCCGCCGCGGCGACCGGCTCGCCGGTCATCACGGGGACGCTCGCCCACCTCGACTGCACGATCCACGCGGTCTACGAGGGCGGGGACCACTTCATCGTGGTCGGCCGGGTCGAGCACCTCGAGACGCACGACCCGCAGGCCGCGGTCACCGAGCCGCTGCTCTTCTTCAAGGGCCGCTACCGCACCACCGACACCGCCAACACCGCTTCGTAGCCTCGCGGGCCGCTCGCGCGTTGATCCTCCGATCGACGTACGACGGCCCGGTCTGGGGGGATCGATGGCGACGAAGAGGCGCGCGACCGCCGCGCTGGCGTGGCTGCTGCTCGCCGGCCTGCTCACGACCGCGCCCGGGGCGACGGCCGCCGCGCCCGCGCCGGCCGCCGGGGGCGGCGCGGGACCGGTCGACGTCCGGGCCTACTGGACGCCGCAGCGGATGCGCGCGGCCGTGCCGGTCGACCGCTCCGCCGGCGTCACGGTCGCCGGCCGCCGTCCGGCCGCGGGTGGTGCCCGGGCGCGCGCGGTGGTGGCGCCGCGCAGCACCGGCAAGCTGTTCTTCTCCGACGGCGCGTCCGACTACGTGTGCTCCGGGGCCGCGGTCAACACCCCGGAGCGCAATGTCGTGCTCACCGCCGGGCACTGCGTCAACAGCGGCGCGACCCGCGGCCTGCTCGGCTGCCGGCCGGGGCGCTACTTCACGCGCTTCCTGTTCGTGCCCGGCTACGTCGCGGGCGCGCGCCCCTATGGCGCCTGGGCGGGCGTCACCGCGCTCGCCCAGCCCGACTGGGTCAACCAGTGCGGCAACTTCAGCCACGACCAGGCCGTCCTGACGGTCGCACCTCTCGGCGGGCGTCAGCTCGTCGACGTGGTCGGGGGCAACGCCGTCGCGTGGGGCTACCCGCCGCGCGAGGACGGCGTCCGGGTGATCGGGTGGCCGGCCGAGGCCCCCTACGACGGCGAGCGGGCGCAGCAGTGCGCCGGCCCCACCACGGCGTTCCCCGAGACCGGCGACGCGCAGATGTCGTGCCCGCTCAACGGCGGCGCCAGCGGCGGCCCGTGGTTCCTCGGCATGGTGAGCCCGGACGTCGGCTACATCTGGGCGGTCACCTCCCGGCGGACCACCGAGGGCCCGGCGCTCCTGCTCGCCTGGCCGCTCGACCGGACGATCCTGACGCTGCTCGCGGCCGTCCGCTCGGCGACGGCGACGGCGACCGCCGCGCGCCCCCGTGGGCGCGGGCCGCTGTCGGTGGCCGCGCTCCCGGCGGTCACCGGGCGCGGCCAGCCCTACCGGCTGCGGCTGCGGGCGCGGGCCGGGACCCGCGTCGTCGTCCAGGCCCGGCGCTCGGCGACGGCGCGCTGGCGCCGGCTGACCGTGGTCCGGATGCCGGCCTCGGGCGTGGTCGACCTCAACCGGGCCAGCGGGCCGGCCGGTCCGGTGTGGTTCCGGCTCAAGCAGGGCAAGCGGGTCGGCAAGAAGGCCAAGGTCGTGGTCCGGGCGTGCCCGCTCCCGGTCGACCGGCGGGCGGCCGTGGTGGCTGCCACCGGTTGCAGCAGCCCCACGGCCTGAGCGGGCTCAGAGCGCGACGGCGCCCCGGTGCGCGTGCGGCGCGCCGAACAGCTGACCGAGCGCGTGCGCCCGCTTGAAGACCAGGTGCGCGTCGTGCTCCCAGGTGATCGCGATGCCGCCGTGCAGCTGGACGCACTCGCTCGCGGCCAGGCTCGCCGTCTCCAGTGCGTACGACGCCGCGGCGTGCGTCTGGAAGGCCGCCTCGTCGGGGTCGGTCGCCGGGTCGCTCAGCGCGTACGACGCCGCCCAGCTCGCCGAGCGCGCCATCTCGACGCGGGCCAGGACGTCGGCCATCCGGTGCTTGAGCGCCTGGAACGAGCCGATCGGCCGGCCGAACTGCACCCGCTCCTTGCTGTAGTCGACCGTCATCCGCAGCGCCCGGTCGGCGAGGCCGACGGCCAGGGCCGCCACGGAGGCCGCACCGACGAGCTCGGCCCGGGTGCGCGCGGCGACGCCGTCGCCGATCACGGTGAGCTCGGCGCCGGACAGGTCGAGCCGGGCGAGCCGGACGCTCTGGTCCATCGCCTCGACCCAGGTCGCGCTCGCGCCGCTCACCTCGACGAGGTCGTCACCGCGCACGGCGAGCACGATCGCGGCGCGGTCGCCGTCGAGGACGGCACCGTCGTCGAGCGCGAGGGTCGCGATCTCGCCCGCCGCGATGCGGGGGAGCAGCCGCGCCCTGGCGTCGTCGGTGCCGCCGGCGAGCAGCGCCTCGGTCGCGACGGTGGTGGCCAGCAGTGGGCTGGGCGCGAGGGTCCTGCCGAGCTCCTCGAGCACCACGGCGGTCTCGAAGAAGGTGGCGCCGACGCCGTCGTGCTCCTCGGGGACCGCGAGCGCGGCCACGCCGATCTGCTCGCACAGGGTCGCCCAGAGCGTCTCGTCGTACCCGCTCGGGGAGACGGACGCCGCCCGCACGGCCGCCGAGTCGGCGCGCTTCTCGAGCAGCCCGCGGACGGTCGCGGCCAGCTCGGCCTGCTCCTCGCTGAGGTCGAAGTGCATCAGGCGCTCCCGACCAGCGAGTCGAGGATGCGTGCGCGGTGCTCGGCCGGCGTGCCCCAGGCGGTGACCAGCGCGCGGATCTTGGTGATCCAGACGCTCAGGTCGAACTCCTGCGTGTAGCCGATCGCGCCGTGCACCTGCAGCCCCGTGCGCGAGGCGAGGTAGGCCGCGTCGGCGCACGCCACCTTGGCGGCCGAGACCGCGCGCGGCGTGGGGTCGAGCGCGGCGCCGTGCACGAGGGGGCGGGCGAAGTCGAGCGCGATCCGGACGTCGGCCAGCTTGTGCTTGATCGCCTGGTACGAGCCGATCTCGCGGCCGAACTGCTTGCGCTGCTTGACGTAGGTGACCGCGTCGGCGAGCACCCGCTCGCCGGCACCGAGCAGCTGGGCGGCGGTGGCCAGCACCGCGAGGTCGTGCGCCGCGGCGAGGTCGCCGTCCGCGTCGACCGCGTCGCCGACGGTGACCTCGAACAGGTGGCGGCTCCGGTCGACCGAGGTGAGCGCGGCGCCGACGGTCGCCGCGTGCAGCGCGCCGCCGGCCACGGCGTAGACCTGGTCGGCGACGTCGGCATCGAGGGCGTACGGCATCGCGACGGTGGCAACGCCGTCGACCTCGGCGCCGAGGGCGAGCGGCAGGTAGGCGGCTGCCTCGACCCAGGGACCGGGCACGGCGTGCCGGCCCAGCGCCTCGAACGCGACGCACAGCTCGACCGGCGTCGCCTCGGTGGCGAGCATGGTCAGGCCCTGCTCGGCGAGGCGCTCCCAGAGCGCGAGTCCGGGGGCGTGGTCGCCGGCGGCCCAGGCCCGGGCCACCGCGACGCTGTCGGCGGCGGACAGCAGGGCGTCGAGCGACGCGGCGAAGTCCCGCTGGTCGGTGGTGAGCTCGAACCTCACTTCTGGACTCCCTTCGGCTCGCGGGGGAGCCCGAGGATCCGCTCCGCGATGATGTTGCGCTGGATCTCGTTGGTGCCCGCGTAGATCGGGCCGGACAACGAGAAGGTGTAGCCGTCGAGCCAGGTCGACTCGGCCTCGGCGTCCGGGCCGAGCAGGCCGAGGGCGGTCTCGTGCAGCGCCACGTCGAGCTCGCTCCACCAGACCTTGTTGACCGAGCCCGCCGCGCCGACGTCCCCGCCGTTCTTGAGCCGGGTGACGGTGCCCCACGTGTAGAGGCGGTACGCCTCGGCCTTGATCCACGCGTCGACGACGCCCTGGGTGGCGGCCGCGCGGTCCGGGCCGTCGGGCGTCTCGTCGTAGAGCGCGAGGAGCCGGTCGGCGGCCGCGGTGAACCGGCCGGGGGAGCGCAGCGAGAGACCGCGCTCGTTGCCGGCGGTGCTCATCGCGACCCGCCAGCCGTCGCCGGGCGCGCCGAGCACGTCGGCGTCCGGGACGAAGACGTCGTCGAAGAAGACCTCGGCGAAGCCCGCCTCGCCGTCGAGCTGGGCGATCGGGCGCACGGTGACGCCCTCGGCGTCGAGCGGGAAGAGGAAGTAGGTCAGGCCCGCGTGCTTCTGCGCCTCGGGGTCGCTGCGGAACAGGCCGAAGCCCCAGTGCGCGAGCGCGGCCCGCGAGCACCAGATCTTCTGGCCGTTGAGCACCCAGCCGCCGCGCTCGTCGTCGCGGCGCGCGGTGGACTTGAGCGAGGCGAGGTCGGAGCCGGCCTCGGGCTCGCTCCAGCACTGCGCCCAGATCCGCTCGCCGGTCGCCATCGAGGGCAGGAAGCGGCTCTGCTGCTCGGGGGTGCCGTGCTCGAAGATGATCGGCGCGAGCAGGAAGATGCCGTTCTGCGACACGCGCAGCGGCGCGCCGGCCCGGTAGTACTCCTCCTCGAAGATGACCCACTCGACGAGGGACGCCTCGCGGCCGTGGTGCTCCCGCGGCCAGGAGACGACCGACCAGCGGTCGGCGGAGAGCTTCGCCTCCCACTCCTGGTGCCGCACGAAGCCCTCGGCGGTGTCGAGGGACGGCAGCGGCTCGGCCGGCACGTTGGCCGCGAGCCAGGCGCGTGCCTCGGCCTGGAAGGCCAGCTCGGACTCGCTCAGTTCGAGATCCATGTCAGTTCGTGTTCCTCATCCCGTCGGGACCGTTGTGCGAGAGAATCTAGGCCCGGTCCGTGCTTGAACCAAGCATTTGCTTGGTAGGGTAGCAGCCATGAACCTGACCGAGGGTGCTGAGGACCGCGCTTTCCGCGCCGAGATCCGGGAGTGGCTGGGCGACCACCTCACCGGCGAGTGGGCGGCGCTGCGCGGGCTGGGCGGTCCCGGGCGCGAGCACGAGGCCCACGACGAGCGACTCGCCTGGAACCGGCACCTCGCCGAGCACGGCTGGACGGCCGTCGGCTGGCCCACCGAGCACGGCGGCCGCGGGCTGTCCCTGTGGCAGCAGGTGATCTTCCACGAGGAGTACGCACGCTCCAACGCGCCGGCCGGCGTCAACCACCTCGGTGAGCAGCTGCTCGGCCCGACGCTCATCGCGTTCGGCACGCCCGAGCAGCAGCAGCGCTTCCTGCCCGAGATCGTGGCGGTCCGCGAGCTGTGGGCGCAGGGCTACTCCGAGCCCGGCGCCGGCTCCGACCTCGCCAACGTGCAGACCCGGGCGCGTCTGGTCTCGACAGGTTCGACCGGCGGAGGTGAGGAGTGGGTCATCGACGGCCAGAAGGTGTGGACGTCGCTCGCGCACCTGTCCGACTGGTGCTTCGTCGTCGCGCGCACCGAAGCCGGCTCGGCGCGCCACCAGGGACTCTCCTTCCTGCTCGTCCCGCTCGACCAGGACGGCGTCGAGGTCCGCCCCATCGAGCAGCTCACCAGCGGCTCGGAGTTCAACGAGGTCTTCTTCACCGGCGCCCGCACGGCCGGCGACCTCGTCGTCGGCGAGCCGGGCCGCGGCTGGGGCGTGGCGATGGGCCTGCTCGGCTTCGAGCGCGGCGTGTCCACCCTCGGCCAGACCGTCGGCTTCGCTCGCGAGCTCGAGAGCGTCGTCGCCCGGGCCAAGGAGAACGGCTCCATCGACGACCCCGTCGTGCGCGACCGGCTCGCCGAGCTCAAGGTCGAGCTCGCCGTCATCCGCAGCTACGCGCTGCGTGCGCTCGCCCTGGTCGAGGGCGGCCAGGACTCCGCGGCCGGCGGGGGAGCGGGCTCGATCTTCAAGCTCGCCTGGGCCACCTGGCACCGCACCCTCGGCGAGGTGGCGATGGACGTCGCCGGCCGCGACGGGCTGCTCACCCGGGAGTCCGGGGCGTCGTACGACCTCGACGACCACCAGCGTCTCTTCCTCTTCTCGCGCGCCGACACCATCTACGGCGGCAGCGACGAGATCCAGCGCAACATCCTCGCCGAGCGCGTGCTCGGCCTACCGAAGGAGCCCCGCGGATGAATCACCCCACAAAGTTCTTCTCCTCCGCTTTGCTCCCCCGAACAACTTCGCGGGGGCCCCGATGACCGCCATGCGACCCGAACAGCCGACCCCCGACTACGTCCCGGGCCACGACCTGCTCGCCGGCAAGGTGGTCGTCGTGACCGCCGCCGCGGGGGCGGGCATCGGCGCGGCCGTCGTCCGCCGGGCGCTGGAGGAGGGCGCGAAGGCCGTCGTGTTCAGCGACACCCACGAGCGCCGTCTCCAGGAGGCCGAGGAGGCGCTGGCCGCCGAGTTCGGCGCCGACCGGGTCCGCCAGCTGGTCTGCAACGTGACCAAGGAGGAGGACATCACCGCCCTCCTCGACGCGGCCGACGAGCTCGGCGGCGTCGACATCATGATCAACAACGCGGGCCTGGGCGGCACGGACTCGATCCTCGAGGTCACCGACGAGACCTGGAACCGGGTCATCGACATCACCCTCACCGGCACCATGCGCGCCACCCGCGCCGTCGGCCAGCGCTTCGTGGCGGCCGGCAAGAAGGGCGTCATCGTCAACAACGCCTCCGTGATCGGCTGGCGCGCGCAGGAGGGCCAGGCCCACTACGCGGCCGCCAAGGCGGGCGTGATGGCGCTGACCCGGTGCTCCGCGCTCGACCTCGCGCCCCACGGCATCCGGGTCAACGCGGTCTCGCCCTCGCTGGCGATGCACCCGTTCCTCGAGAAGGTCACCTCGCCCGAGCTGCTCGTCGAGCTCAAGCAGCGCGAGGCGTTCGGCCGCGCGGCCGCCCCGTGGGAGGTCGCCAACGTGATGGTGTTCCTCGCCAGCGACTACTCGTCGTACCTGACCGGCGAGGTCATCTCCGTCAGCAGCCAGCACGCCTGATCACCCCTCACTTCGAACGCAAGGAGACCTGCCATGGCTGAGGCCTACATCGTCGACGCGGTCCGCACCGCGGTCGGCAAGCGCGGCGGCGCGCTCGCCGGCGTCCACTCCGCCGACCTCGGCGCGCACTCGATCGGCGCGCTCGTCGAGCGGACCGGTGTCGACCCGGGCGCCGTGGACGACGTCATCCTGGGCTGCTGCGACACGCTCGGCTCGCAGGCCGGCGACATCGCGCGGACGGCGTGGCTCGTCGCGGGCCTGCCCGACCACGTCCCCGGCGTCACCATCGACCGCCAGTGCGGCTCGTCCCAGCAGGCCGTGCACTTCGCGGCCCAGGCGGTCATGTCCGGCACCCAGGACCTCGTCGTCGCCGGTGGCGTGCAGAACATGAGCGCCATCCCGATCTCGGCCGCGATGCTCGCGGGCCAGCAGTACGGCTTCTCGACGCCCTTCGCCGAGTCGCCCGGCTGGATCAAGCGCTACGGCGACCAGGAGGTCAGCCAGTTCCGCTCCGCCGAGATGATCGCGGAGAAGTGGGACATCTCGCGCGAGGACATGGAGCGCTACGCGCTCGCCTCGCACGAGCGGGCCCGCGCCGCGATCGACGCCGGTCGCTTCGCGAGCGAGATCGCGCCGTACACGCTGGAGGACGGGACGGTCTTCGCCACCGACCAGTGCCCCCGCGACACGTCGCTGGAGAAGATGGCCGGCCTCGAGCCGCTCGCCCCCGGCGGCCGGATCACCGCCGCCGTCGCCTCGCAGATCTGCGACGGCTCGGCCGCGCTGCTGGTCGCCTCGGAGCAGGCGGTCAAGGACCACGGACTCACCCCGCGGGCGCGGATCGTGCACCTCTCGGTGCGCGGCGACGACCCGGTCTGGATGCTCACCGGCCCCATCCCCGCCACGAAGCACGCGCTGGCCAAGAGCGGGATGTCGATCGACGACATCGACCTGTTCGAGTGCAACGAGGCGTTCGCGTCCGTCGTCCTGGCCTGGATGAAGGAGACCGGCGTCCCCCACGACAAGCTCAACGTCAACGGCGGCGGCATCGCCCTCGGGCACCCCATCGGTGCCACCGGCGCCCGCCTGATGACCACGCTGCTCAACGAGCTCGAGCGCACCGGCGGGCGCTACGGCCTGCAGACCATGTGCGAGGGCGGTGGTCAGGCCAACGTGACCATCATCGAGCGCCTCTGAGCTTGTCGGGTCGAGCGCGTCTCCAGGGCTTCGGAGCGGCAGCAAGCTGCCCGGCGTGCCCTTCCCGCCGCGCTGCCGACCTGAGCCTCAGATCCAGCCCATCCGGCGCGCCGTCGCGGCGGCGTCGTGCCGGTTGGCCGCCCCGAGCTTGATGACCGCGCTCGACAGGTAGTTGCGGACGGTGCCCGGCGACAGCGCGGCCCGCTCGGCGATCTCGTCGACGGGCGCGCCGTCGGCGGCGAGCTCGAGGACGTCCGCCTCGCGCGGGGTCAGCGGGCTGTCGCCGGCGGCGATCGCCTCGGCGGCCAGCTCGGGGTCGACGTGGCGCCCGCCGGCGTGGACCTTGCGGACGACCTCGGCGAGCGTCACCGCCGACGTCGTCTTCGGCAGGAAGCCGCGGACGCCGGCACCCAGCGCGCGCTTGAGGTGACCCGGGCGTCCGTGGCTGGTCACGATCACGACGCCGCACCCGGGCAGCCGGCCGGCGAGCTGCTCGGCGACCGCGATGCCGTCCGGGCCGGGCATCTGCAGGTCGAGGACCGCGACGTCAACGGCGTGCTTGACCGCCATCGCCAGCGCCTCGTCGCCGGTCGCGGCCTCGGCGACGACGGCGAGGTCGGGCTCGAGCCCGAGCAGCTGGACGAGGGCGGTGCGGATCAGGTTCTCGTCGTCGGCGAGCAGCACCCGGATCGGTGACGTCACGAGATCTCCTGCAGGGGGTCGGCGAAGCGGGCGGTGAGCCGGAAGGACGGCACGTCGGCGGACGTCGTCAGGGTGGCGCCGAGCGGGGCGAGCCGCTCGCGCAGGCCGTCGAGGCCGAGCCCGGTGGCGCCCGGAGGTGACGCGGTCACGCCGTCGTTGGTGATCGAGAGCTCGTCCCCGCGGAAGGTGATCGCGACCTGGGTCGCGGCGGAGTGGCGGAGCACGTTGGTGACCGCCTCGCGCACGATCCAGGCGGCCGGCTCCTGCCAGGGCGCGGGCACCTCGGCGACGTCGAGGCGGACGTCGATGCCGGCCGATCGCAGCAGCGACCGCGCACCCTCCAGCTCCTGGTGCAGGTCGGTCGGGCGGTAGCCGCGGGCCAGCTCGCGCGCCTCGCGCAGGGCGTCGTGGGCGACGCCGCGGACAGCGAGGATCTGCGCCGCCGCACGCGGGTCCTGCCGGTCGGCGAGCGACGCCGCGAGCTCGGCCTGGACGGCGATCGCGGAGAGCCGGCGTCCCATCACGTCGTGGACGTCGCGGGAGAACCGCAGCCGCTCCTCGGCGACCGCCAACGCTGCCTGCGCGGATCGTGCCTGGTCGAGCTCGGTGACGACGCCGAGCAGCCACAGCGAGGCGCGCACGGTGAAGACGCAGAAGGCCGCCATGAACATCCCGCCGGCCAGCAGGGCCGGGTCGCCGGTCGTCGCGCCGATGAGGACGCCCAGCCCGAGGACGAGTGCCACGGTCAGCCAACGGTCCCGCAGCCCGCCCAGCGACCAGACCACGTTGACGAAGACCGCGACGACCACGACCTCCCACACCGGGTGTGGCAGCGCCAGCGCGACCGCGACCGCGCTGAGCGCGAGGAGCAGGGCGATCCGGCGCCACGGGCGCTGCTGGTCGAGCACCGCGTGCAGCACGCTCGTGGCCAGCACCGTGAGCACGAGGATCCCGGTGCCCGCGACGGCGAAGGCCGTGCGGTGCTCGGGATCCTGCGCGATCGCGGAGATGGTCAGCGTGCCGACGAAGAACCACAGCAGCAGGTAGAGCGACTGCCGGGTGTAGACGTCGACCCGCTCGACCTCGCTGAGCTCGGACCAGCGGCGCATGGGGTCGAGCCTAGGCGCTCTCACACCCGGGGCTCCCAGTGCAGCGAGCGCGCCGCGAGCGCGAACGCCGCCACGGTCCAGGCGACCAGCACCGCGAGGTGCGGCGCGGCCGCGCCCCAGGTGGCGGCGAGGTCGAGGCTGCTGGTGGTCCGGCCGTCGTCCAGGCCGAACCAGGTGACCCGGACCAGGCCGGTCAGCGCCGCACCCGGCGTGAGCTCGGCCCAGCGCTGGGCGGCCTCGGGGAGGGCCAGGCTGAGCTGGCCGCCCACGGCCAGGAGGATCACCGGGAGGCTGGTCAGCTGGGCTGCCTCGGCGTTGCGGGTCCAGGCCGCCGTCCAGAAGGCGAACGCGGCGTACAGCGCGATGCACGCGAGGACGCCCACGACGTACAGGAGCGGGTTGCGGGGGAGGTCCTGGCCGAACGCCGCGGCGACCGGGATCGCCGCCAGCGCGACCACCACGGCGATCACCGCACCCGGCAGCACGAGCGCCGTGAGCAGCTCGGCGTCGCGGGCCTCGCCGGTGCGCAGCCGCTTCAGGACGAGCTCGTCGCGGCGGGTCACGAACTGCGACAGGACGTTGTAGAAGACCGGGAAGACGAGCGCCATGGTCAGCGTCGTCGCGATGGTCGCGGCGCCGAGCGCCTCGTCGCCGCGGTCGCCGCCGAGCAGCAGGGCGAGGGGGAGCAGGGGCAGCGCGGCCGCATAGGTCAGCGCGAGCCGGTTGCGGGTCAGCAGGACGGCGTTCCAGCGGGCCAGCCGGAGGGTGCGCGGCACGGAGATGCGGGGGACGACGGGGAGGGTGCTCATCGGAGGGCCGCCTCGGGCTCGGGGGTGGTCGTGGTGGTGGTCGCGGGGTGGGTGCCGTCGGCGATCGCGAGGAACACCGACTCCAGGCTGGCGTGGCGGGCCTCCAGGTCGTCGAGCCGGAGCCCCTCGGCGCCGGCCCGGACCAGCAGGGCCGTCAGCGTCTCCTGGAGCGCGTCGGTCTCGACGGTGGTCCGGCCGCCGTCGGTGATGACGCCACGGCCCGCGGGGAGCTCGTCGAGCCAGGCCGGCGCGCTCGTCGTGCGGAGCCGGATGTGGGAGGGATGCCCGGCCACCACCTCAGCCGCCGTCCCGGACCGGACGATCCGGCCGGCGTGCATGATCTCGAGCCGGTCGGCGAGCGCCTCGGCCTCCTCGAGGTAGTGCGTGGTCAGCAGCACCGTGGTGCCGGCGTCCCGCAGCGACCGGACCAGCGCCCAGACGTCGCGCCGGCTCTCGGGGTCGAGCCCCGTGGTCGGCTCGTCGAGGAGCAGCACCTCGGGTCGGCCCATCAGCGCGCACGCCAGGTCGAGCCGGCGTCGCTCACCGCCCGACAGCGCCCGGACCGCGACGTCCGCCCGATGCCCGAGGCGGAGCAGGTCGACCACCTCGGCCAGCGGGCGCGGCGCGGTCAGCGTGCCGGCCCACATCCGCAGCGTCTCGTCCACGGTCAGGTCGCCGGAGAAGCCGCTCGTCTGCAGCAGCGTGCCGGTGCGCCGCCGTACCTGGTCGCGCGCGGCGACCGGGTCGAGGCCGAGCACCCGGACCTCGCCGGCGCTGGGGGAGCAGAGCCCCTCGACGACCTCCATCGTGGAGGTCTTGCCGGCGCCGTTGGTGCCGAGCAGGGCGGTGAGGGTCCCCGCGGGCACGTCGAGGTCGACGCCGCGGACCGCCTCGTAGGCCGTCGCGCCGGAGCCGTAGGAGCGGCGCAGGCCGCGGACCTGGATCGCTGGTGAGGTCATGCCTCCACGGTGCCGCCGGAGGCCGGCGTCCGGCAGGCCGCGCTGTCACCGGTTCCCGATGACATCTGTCATACGGGCGCGGCCGGGACGCTCAGGTACGGCTGCGCCGGCGCCGCTCGACCGCGAACACGACCGCCCGCAGCCGGTCGCCGTGCCGGCGCGGCTCGGCGAACGCCACCGCCACCCCGTGGCCCCCGCTCGCGAACGCCACGTGCCGCACCACCGTCGCCGGTTGGGTGAGGTTCTCCCCGTCCACCCGGACCGTCGCCTCGACCCGGGTGCCGAGCGCGGGCGGGCGGCTCGGGACCGTCGCCAGCAGGCCGCCCTCGCTGAGGTCGACCACGACGCCGTGGAGCTCGACGGGCTCCGGCTGCTCCTCGGTCTCCTCGGTCTCCTCGGTCTCCTCGGTCGCCTCGGTCCAGGTGAGCAGCACCGGGACGGTGAGCCGGGCCCGGAAGTAGGCCCGCTCCTGCAGCCGGGTCGCGGGCGCGTTGGCGCACACGAGCCAGACGTCGCCGTACGCGCGCCGGCCGGGACGGGTGCGCACGGTGCACTCCATCCGGCCCAGCGGGTAGGTCCAGGCCAGGGTCGCGTCGAAGTGGTGCTCGCGCGGGTCGAGGCCCGGCGGCGGAGCGACGACGAGGGTGGTCGAGCCGTCCGGCTGCGGCTCCAGGTCGAGGACCTTCGTCTGCAGCGCGAGCGGCGCGCCCGACGTCGGCCGGACCGTCAGTGCGACGGACTGCAGCACGGCAGGGTGCAGCTCGGGCGGTGCCATGACCATGTCGTGCTGATCGGCACCGCGGTCGCGCGGTTGAGGCCGATCGCGCACGTTTCGGCACGGGGTGTCGGCGGCCGCTGCTTCGATGGGGCCCATGATCGATCACCTGGGCATCAACTGCGCCGACCTCGACACGTCCAAGACCTTCTACGACCGCGTCCTGGGCGCGCTCGGCCACTCCCGCGTGATGGACTTCGGGGTGGCCTGCGGCTACGGCGTCGAGGGTCACCCCGGCTTCTGGCTGAGCAGCTATGCCGACATGCCGGCCGACCAGCGCGAGGTCCACGTCGCCTTCGAGGCCGCCGACGTCGCCGCCGTCCATGCCTTCCACGAGGCCGCCGTCGCCGCCGGCGCGGAGGTCCTCCACGCGCCGCGCGCCTGGCCGGAGTACCACCCCGGCTACTACGCCGTCTTCGTGCGCGACCTCGACGGCAACAACATCGAGGCGGTCACCCACCAGTACGTCGCCGCGGGCTGAGCGTCGCGGCTCAGAGCACCGTCCACCAGAGGCCGATGACCCCGGGGGCGAGCCCGAGCAGCAGCCACGGCGACTTCCACGAGCGGCCGTTGAGCAGCAGCGTGGCGGCGATGCCGCCGACCATGAACGCCACGGCGATGATGTTGAGGCCGACCCGGGCGTCGGTCCGGTCGGGGTCGACGTGGTCGGCGGCGATCACGAAGCCGGCCGAGAGGTGCAGGATCGTGGTCACGACCAGCACCGACACCACCCGGCGCTGGACCCGCTGCAGACGCTCGAGGTCGCGCGGGTCGGGCGCCTTGCGCGGGGCGTTGGGGTCCATCAGGTGGCGCCGGCGAGCGGAGCCGGGAGTGCCGGGACCGGTGGGCGGCGTCGCGTTCACCCGGCCAGGATATCCAGTGGAACCGGCGGCTCCGGCACCGCATGCTGCTGCCATGGAGCTTCACCCGTTCGGCCCCGACGACACCGCGGCCCTCGCCGCCTGGACCGACCTCGTCACCGCGATCTCCGCGACCGACGCGCCCTGGGAGCGGCGGATGACGCCCGCCCTCGCCGCCGCCCGCTGGCGGCACGGCTGGGACGGCGAGCCCGGGACGCCGTACCTGGCGCGGGTGGGCGATCGCGTCGTCGGCTGGGCCGGCGTCGCGGCCAGCGAGCACGACAACCTGCACCTCGCCTGGCTCGAGCTCGGCGTCCACCCCGACGCCCGGCGCCAGGGTCACGGCTCGGCGCTGCTGGCCGCGATGGAGGCCGAGGCCCGGCGCCTGGGCCGGACCAGCCTCGCGATCGGGGCCTGGGAGAGCGTCGCCGGCGACGCCTTCGCCCAGGCGCACGGCCTCGAGCGCAAGTCGGCCGAGATCAACCGCCGCCAGGTCCTCGCCGAGCTCGACTGGGACACCCTCGACCGGCACTACGCCGAGGCCCTGCCCCACGCCGCCGACTACGTCCTCGAGCGCCGCTTCGGCCCGACCCCGGACGACGCCCTCGACGCCGTCGCCGAGATGGCCTCGGCCATCAACGACGCCCCCACCGACGACCTCGACTACGAGGACGAGGTCTTCAGCGGCGCCCGGATGCGCGCCTACGAGACCTCCGTCGACGCCCACGGCGCCGACCTCTACCGCGTCGTCGCCCGGCACGTCCCGACCGGCGAGCTCGCCGCCCAGACGGTCGTCGCCGTCTCCCGGACCGAGCCGACCTGGGGCGACCAGCACGACACCTCCGTCACCCGGGCGCACCGCGGCCACCGGCTCGGCCTGCTGCTCAAGACCGACATGCTCCGCTGGCTCCGTGACGCCGCCCCCGCCCTGGCCACCATCGACACCTGGAACGCGGAGTCGAACGACCGGATGATCGAGGTCAACGAGGCGCTCGCCTACCGCGTCCTCGGGCGCGCCTGGACCTACCAGCGGCCCTGCTGAGCCGCTGACCTGCTGACCGGCAGACCTGCTGACCGGCAGGGCCTAGGAGTAGCGGTGCGACTTGGCGGCGTGGCCGCGCTCGCGGGTGCAGGTGCGGCCGCTCATGTTGCGGTGGCCGCACAGCTCTTCCTGCTCGTTCTCGTTCTCGTTGTCGCTCGCGGCCGGCTTGCGCGCCTTGGTGGCCTTGGTGGCCTTGGTGGACTTGGTGGACTTGGTGGACTTGGTGGACTTGGTGGACATGGTGGCCTTGGCGGGCTTCGCCGTCGCCGCCGGGGTCGACCCACTCGCGTCGGAGGCCGGCGGCGCGACGGCGGGCCGCGCCCGGGTGCCCGGTCGTCCGGCGCGCTGCTGGTCCTGCTGGTACCGGGCCTCGCGCATGGCCCGCAGTGCATCGAGCTTGCTCATCGGTTGATCACGCCCCTGACGCTAGGGCAGAGGTCCGACAGAACCGGGCGCGGGTAGGCTCGCGGCTCCGACGGACGACCCCCGAACGACGTCCGACCGACCCTGACCAAACCCCGAGCACCCGAACGGTGAGGTACTGACATGGTGGCGAGCCGAGCTGCTCGGGAGCGCAAGGCGCGGACCCAGGCGGGCCCCCTGGCCCGGGTCCGGATCGACCTCGGCGCGCAGGAGCAGTTCGTCTACAAGATCAGCTGCACCGAGTGCGTGGTCAAGAACGACCGCCCGTGGTCGGCGTACCGGCCGGGCGAGGACAACGGGTTCATGGCTGCCATGGACCGCTGGATCTTCCACCTGCGCGAGAAGCACCCGGCGGCGGAGGCTCCGTGCCTGGAGTTCCTCCCGGCGGCCGAGCAGCGGCTGCACGAGCGGCGTCAGCAGCGCGAGGCCCGCCGCTCCGCGGCGGACCCGGACTGACCGGCGCAGTCGCCGGCGAGCCCGGGCCCGGCCCGGAGCGCGCGCTCACCTCACACGACGTACGACGACGCCCGCTTCAGCTCCGCGGCCGCCTGGACGACGATCCGCTCGACGAGCTCCGCGCACGACGGCAGGTCGTCGATGACGCCGACCACCTGCCCGCTGGCGAGGACGCCCGCGGAGGTGTCGCCCTCGACCAGGCCGGCGCGCAGCATGGTCGGGGTGTTGGCGGCGAGGGCCATCTGGCCGAGGGTGCGGCCCTGGGCCTTCTTCATGGCCCGGCCGTCCTTGAGCAGGCCGGTCCACGACATGCCGGAGGACTTCTTGAACTCCAGCGTGCGGCGCATCGTCGGCCCGAGGCGGCGGACGGCGGAGGTCTCCTCGAGCGAGTCGACGAGGTCGGTGCGGAGCATCCGGTGCGGCATGCCGTCGACCTTGGTGGTGACGACGGTGTCGGCCAGGCCCTTGGTGAGGTAGAGCTCCTTGACCGCGTCGGGGACGGCGGAGTCGCGGGTCAGCAGGAAGCGGGTGCCCATGCCGACGCCCGCGGCGCCGTACGACAGGGCGGCGGCGAGGCCGCGGCCGTCGAAGAAGCCGCCCGCGGCGATCACCGGGATGTCGACGGCGTCGAGGACGGTCGGCAGCAGGAGCGTGGTCGGGACGGCGCCGGTGTGGCCGCCGCCCTCGCCGCCCTGGACCATGACGGCGTCCGCGCCCCAGGACGCGACCTTGACCGCGTGCTTCGCCGCGCCGATCGAGGGCATCACGACGATGTCGTGCTCCTTGAGCTTGGCGATGAGCTCCGGCTTGGGCGCGAGCGCGAACGAGGCGACCTTGACGCCGTGGTCGATGAGGAGCTGGCAGCGGTCGGGCGCGTCGGCGGCGTCGGCACGCAGGTTGACGCCGAACGGCTTGTCGGTGCGGCCCTTGACCTCGATGATCGCCTGCTCCAGCTCGGCGAAGGTCATGGTCGCCGAGGCGAGGATGCCGAGGCCGCCGGCCTCGGCGGTCCCGGAGACCAGGCGGGGGCCGGAGACCCAGCCCATGCCGGTCTGCACGACGGGGTGCGGGACGCCGACCAGGTCGGTGAACGCGGTGCGGATCTGCTGCTCGATCATGCGGCGGGAACCTCCTTGAAGCGCAGGCCCTTCGGGTCGAGGACCTCGCGGATGATCACCAGCTCCTCGTACGACGGCGCGCGGGTCTCCGGGACGTCGTCCGGGACCTCCAGCGCGAAGCCCGTCGCGGCGACGACCTCGTCGACGCCCACGCCCGGGTGCACCGAGACGAGGCGCATCGTGTCGCCCGCTCCGCCGAGGTCGAAGACGCCGAGGTTGCTGACGACGCGGTGGATGTCGTTGAACCGCGAGGCGCCCGCCCCGGCGGCGGCCGCGCGCGCGGGCCCGACGCCGGAGACGATGTCGACCTGCTCGACGAAGACCCGGGTCGAGTGCTTCGGGACCCAGTACGACGTCCGGTTGTTGACGGTGTTGCCCGGCGCGCCGCGCGAGCCGAGGAGCTGGCGCTTGGGCTGGGCGAACGGACCGATCGCGGAGATGTTCTGGTTGCCGTGCCGGTCGACCTGGGTGGCGCCCATCATCACGTGCCGCTTGCCGTAGGCGACGACGTCGAAGACGCGCCGGAACGGGATCCAGCCCTCGACGACGTCCTTGCCGCCCAGCGGGGGAGTGCCGCCCAGGAAGACCGACTCGCCGTCGCTGATGACGAGGTCGGGGTTCGACGTCAGCTTGGCGAGCCGGACGCCGAGCGTCGGCAGCAGGCCCATCGGGCTGGCGAAGATCTCGCCGTCCTGGCTGAAGGCGTCCGCGATCGCGGCGGCGCAGACGTCCGCGCGGGTGAAGTCGGTGTCGCTCACTGGGCGTTCTCCTCGGTGAAGGCCTGGACGGCGGCCTGGTAGGCCGCCTCGTCGCCGGCGAGGAAGCGGTCGTGGAAGGCCTGCCACTCCTCGTCGGTGCCGCCGGCCGCGGCGGCGTAGGCGCGCTGGAACTTCTCGTCGCGCTCGTAGTCGGGCGTGCAGGTGCTGAAGTGCGCACCGTTCGGGGTCTCGACGACGCCGGTGACCATCATCCGGCTCAGCAGCAGGCGCTGGACGGGGGCGTCGACGGTCAGCCCGGCGGTGTCGACGACCTGCTCGACGCTGACGTAGGTCTTGTCGGCGGCCATCGCGAAGAGGTCGTCGAAGTACGGGTCCGGTCCCAGGTACGACGCGTTGCCGTGCTGGTCGGCACGGTTGAGGTGGACGAGCGCGGCGTCGAGGCGCAGTGCCGGGACGGCGACGAGCTCCTCGTGGCCGTGACCGTCGTCGTAGGGGCTGGTGACCGTCTTGATCCAGGGGTTGTTGACGAGGACGTCGGAGCCGAGTCCCGCACGCATCGGCAGGAACGGCAGCCGCTCGGCCGCCGCCTTGAGGCCGGTCTGGAACATGCCCTCGTCGAGCTCGACGACCTCGGGGATCGACGCGGCCTGGCGGGCGCGCTGGAAATTGGGCTCCAGGGGGACGGTGTCGAGCGAGACGAACGCGTAGACCAGCTTGCGGATCTTGCCGGCCCGCGCGAGCAGACCGACGTCGGCCCCGCCCCAGCTGACGATCGTCAGGTCGGTGAGGTCGGAGTTGTAGATCGCGCGGACCAGTGCCATCGGCTTGCGCCGCGGGCCCCAGCCGCCGATGCCGATGGTCATCCCGCTCTCGAGGCTGCCGACGACGTCGTCGATCGACATCCGCTTGTCGCGCGGCTTGCGGCTCACTGGGCGCCTCCTGCCTTGGTGGTGCCGGCGAAGTCGTCACGGAGCTCGTCGCTGACGCCCATCAGGTTGAGCTCGAACGTGAAGCCCTGCTCCCAGCGGTAGGACTTGTTGACGTCGATCGGGTCGATCCCGTTGAGCGCCTCCTTGGCGGCGCGGATGACCTTGGTGTTCTTGGCGGCGATCTCGCCGGCCACCTTGAGAGCGGCGTCGAGCAGGTCCTCGCGCGGGACGACCTCGAGCACCGAGCCGAACTGGACGAGGTCCTTGGCCGGGATGGTGCGCGCGGTGAAGTAGAGCGTGCGCATCATGTGCTGGGGGACGAGGCGCGCCATGTGGGTGGCCGCGCCGAGGGCCCCCTGGTTGACCTCGGGGACGCCGAAGTAGGCGTCCTCGCTGGCGACGACGATGTCGGCATTGCCGACCAGGCCGACGCCGCCGCCGACGCAGAAGCCGTTGACCGCCGCGACGACCGGGACCGAGCACTCGTAGACAGCCTTGAACGCGGCGAAGCAGCCCCGGTTGGCACCGAGGAGCGCCTCGAAGCCGGTCGTGTTCTGCATCTCCTTGATGTCGACGCCGGCGTTGAAGCCCTTGCCCTCCGCGCGGAGGACGACGACCTTCGTGGCCATGTCGGCGCTCGCCTCGTCGAGGGCGGCCGCCACGTCGAACCAGCCCTGCACGGTGAGGGCGTTGACCGGGGGAGCGTTCATCGTGACGACGCGGATGCCGTCCGGTCGCAACTCGCTGGTGACTGTCATAGATGCATGCTACCAAGCATTTGCTTGGTATTGTGGAGTCATGACACTCAGCGTGGACCTTGGCGGCCGGGTCGCCCTCGTCACCGGCGGGGCGCGCGGCATCGGCCGCGGGATCTCCGAGGTGCTCCTCGCGGCCGGCGCCACCGTGGTCACCTGTGGCCGCTCGGAGGCCGAGCCGCCCGCCGGTGCGACGCACCTGACCTGCGACGTCCGTGACCCCGACTCGGTGGCGGCCCTCGTCGACGCCGTCGTCACCCGGCACGGCCGGCTCGACATCGTCGTCAACAACGCCGGCGGCGGCCCGTTCGTGATGGCCGACGAGGCCTCGCCGCGGCTGAGCGAGAAGGTCGTCGGGCTCAACCTGATGGCCGCACTGCACGTCAGCCAGGCGGCCAACCGGGTCATGCAGACCCAGGAGAGCGGCGGCGCGATCGTCAACATCTCCTCCGTCTCGGCGCTGCGGCCCTCGCCGGGTACGGCGGCGTACGGCGCGGCGAAGGCCGGCGTCGACTCGCTGACGACGTCGCTCGCGATGGAGTGGGGCCCGAAGGTGCGGGTCAACTGCATCGACGTCGGCCTGGTGCGCACCGCCGACACGGCGGAGCACTACGGCGGCGACGCCACCGTCGCCGCGATCGAGCGGACCATCCCGGCCCGCCGGATGGCCCGGTTCGACGAGATCGGCAATGTCGCCGCCTTCCTCGCCAGCGACCTGGCGACCTATGTCTCCGGCGCCAGCGTCGCCTGCCACGGCGGCGGCGAGATGCCGGTCTTCCTGCACATCTTCCAGAACACAGGAGAGAACTCGTGAGCAAGCTGCTCGACGGCCGCGTGGCCATCGTCACCGGAGCCGGCCGCGGTATCGGCCGCGCCCACGCCCTGGAGCTCGCCCGGCACGGCGCCAAGGTCGTCGTCAACGACTACGGCGTCTCCGCCGCCGGTGAGGGCACCGACGAGTCCCCGGCCCACGCGGTCGTCGCGGAGATCGAGGCGATGGGCGGCCAGGCCGTCGTCAACGGCGCCGACGTCGCCGACTTCGCCGCGGCCGAGGCGATGATCCGCCAGGCGATCGACACCTTCGGCGGCCTCGACATCCTCGTCAACAACGCCGGCTTCCTGCGCGACCGGATGCTCGTGAACACCGCCGAGGACGAGTGGGACGCCGTCATCCGGGTCCACCTCAAGGGCCACTTCGCCCCGCTGCGCCACGCCGGCGCCTACTGGCGCGCCGAGGCCAAGGAGGGCCGCACCCGCGCGGCCCGCGTGATCAACACGTCGTCGGGTGCGGGCCTGCAGGGCTCGATCGGCCAGGCGACGTACTCGGCCGCCAAGGCCGGCATCGCCGGCCTGACCCTGGTCGCCGCCGCCGAGATGGGCCGCTACGGCGTCACCGTCAACGCGATCGCGCCCGTCGCCAAGACCCGGATGACCGAGGGCGCCTTCGACACCTCCGCGATGGCCCTGCCCGAGGACAACTCCCCGATCGTCGCCTGGCTCGCCTCCGAGGAGGCCGGCGACGTCACCGGCCGGGTGATCGAGATCGACGGCTCGGTGATCACCGTCGAGAACGGCTGGACCCACGGCGCCTCCCGCGACGCCGGCGCCCGCTGGGAGGCCGAGAAGGTCGGTGGCGCCCTCCGTGACCTGCTCGCCGAGGGGCCGGCGCCCGAGCCGGTTTACGGGACCGCCTGAGTGGCGGCAGTTTCACCGCCTAGGCGGTGAAACTGCCGGTAGGCCCACGGAATTCTCTATGCCAAGGGGGAGTTCCGTGGGCCTAGTTGCGTCCAACCCCGCTGCTCGCGCGGAATGCCCGACGGATGCGCTCGGACGTCGCGTGAGGCCGGTCGAGGTCGGCCCACGTCAGGCGGACCATCGTCCAACCGGTCAGCTCGCGAATCTCGTCCTCGCGCTGCTTCTCGCGCATCACCATCTCCTCGAGCCTCTCGCCTGGACGGCGAAACCGGTGGTACTTCTCGCGGCCGTCGAACTCGAGCATCGTCCGATGCTGGGGCCACGCGAAGTCGAGCCGGCCGGCGAGGCGGCCGCTGGGGTGGCGAACCTCGAACTGCGTGGTCGGTGGGGGAAGGTGCTCGTCCAGGCACAGCAGACGTGTCCGTGTCTCGCCGACCGACTCTGCCGAAGAGTCGGCGAGGCGTAGCGCGAGCTGCAAGAGGAGTGTTCGCGGCCAGCTGGTCATCCGCTGGAAGCCGACAGCGAGATCGTCCTCCGTCGTGAGACCGCTGTTGAGGTACCAGTCGAGAACTGCGACCGCAGCGTCGCGAGACGCGCCGCTAGCGGTGTCCAGTGCGGTACGCGTGGGCGACGTGATCCAGCCGGCCGCATCGCGGGTGACGTCGTCGACAAGGCAACGGCCGTGGTGATGAATCACTCGCGCGAGACGCCGGCCGCTGGTCCCGTCGAGGTGGGTTACATGGGCAGTGGCGAGGTTCAGGCCCCAGTGCGGGCCGCCCTGCTCGATGCATGCGCTCACGTGGGACAACGCGACCCCGATGCCGTACTGCTGACGGACCGCGGCCGCCAGGAGGCGATGTCGGTCCACGGGGTCGGCTTGTGCCCACACGGGATGGACGACATAAGCGCCTTGGCGAAGCCGGATGAGGTGACCGGATCGGACCGCTCGCGAGAGCGCCTTGTCGTCAGCACCGGCCGCGATGGCGTCTCGACGGAGAAGGATGCCGTCCTGGTTGGCGAGCAGCTCGATCATCGGGCCAGCGTGGGTGCCCCGTCCCGGTCCTGCCAGCGCTTCGTACACGGCTTGTGGACAGGGCGTCGGCTGCAGACGCCTGTGGACGGTTGGCGTACGAATCTGGGCGTGGGCGCACGGACTTCCGTGCGCCCACCGGCAGTTTCACCGCCTAGGCGGTGAAACTGCCCGTCGTACGGAGGGAGGCTGAGGGGGCGGGGCGGGGGGTTAGATCCGCTCGATGATCGTGCCGGTGGCCATCGCACCGCCGGCGCACATGGAGATCAGGGCCGTGGAGGCGTCGCGGCGCTCGAGCTCGTGGAGCGCGGTGGTGATCAGGCGGACGCCGGTGGCGCCGACGGGGTGGCCGAGGGCGATGGCGCCGCCGTTGACGTTGACCTTGTCCATGTCGACGCCGTGCACCCCCGCCCACGACAGGACGACGGACGCGAAGGCCTCGTTGACCTCGAAGAGGTCGAAGTCGCCGATCGCCATGCCGGTCTTGTCGAGGAGGCGCTGGGTGGCGTCGATGGGGCCGTCGAGGTGGTAGTAGGGGTCGGAGCCGACGAGGCACTGGGCGACGATCCGGGCGCGCGGGGTGAGGCCGAGGGCGCGCGCCTTCGACTCGTCCATGATGAGGAGGGCGGCGGCGCCGTCGGAGATCTGGGACGACGTGCCGGCGGTGTGCAGGCCGCCGTCGAGGACGGTGCGCAGGCCGGCGAGGCCCTCGGCGGTGGTCTCGCGCAGGCCCTGGTCGGCGTCGACGACCCGGGTCTCGCCGGTGGGGTTGCCGTCGGCGTCGAGGACGGGCGCCGAGATCGGGGCGATCTCGCGCTTGAACCGGCCCTCGTCCACGGCGACACGGGCCTTGGCCTGCGAGGCCAGGCCGAGCGCCTCGAGGTCGGCGCGGGACAGGCCGCGGTTCTTCGCGATCCGGTCGGCGGCCTCGAACTGGTTGGGCATGTCGATCGACCAGTCGGCCGGGCGGGGGTCGCCCATCCCCGGGGGCACGTTGGCGCCGAGGGGGATGCGCGACATCATCTCGACGCCGCAGGCGATGCCGACGTCGATCGTGCCGGCGGCGACCATGTCGTTGACCAGGTGGGTGGCCTGCTGGCCCGAGCCGCACTGCGCGTCGAGCGCGGTGCCGGCGGTCGCCTGGGGGAGACCGGCGTACAGCCAGGCGCGGCGGACGGCGTCGTTGGACTGCTCGCCCGCCTGGGTGACGCAGCCGCCGACGACCTGCTCGACCAGGGCCGGGTCGACGCCGGCGCGGCGGAGCACCTCGGCCTGGACGAAGCCCAGGGTCTGCGCGGGGTGGAGGCCGGCCAGCCAGCCCTTGCGCTTGCCCAGCGGGGTGCGGACGGCATCGACGATCACAGGGTTGCCCATGCGGTCACCGTAGCACCGAACTAGAACACGTTCTACGAGTCGTCCCGGTCCCGGAGAAACGATTCACGAAACCCTTTCGTAATCGCGCGAGGCTTTGTACGGTAGGGCTCTAGAACGTGTTTCACCCCCATCAGCCGCAGCGAAAGGCTCAGCGCGTGACCGAGCTCCTCATCCCGACGGATTGGGATCCCACCGATCCCGACATCAACGAAGTGGCCGTGCCCCACGAGCAGTTCCGCGCGCTGCGCGAGAGTGAGCCGATCCGCTGGATCGAGCAGGTCCCCGAGGCGCGCGCCGGCTTCCTCGACACCGGCTACTGGGCGCTGACCCGGCACGCCGAGGTCCGCCAGGTCTCCAAGGACAACGAGAACTGGTCGGCGATGGAGAACGGCGTCATCATCCGGTTCGCGCCGGACATGACCCGGGACCAGGTCGAGGTCCAGCGCGCGATGCTGATCCACCACGACCCGCCGGACCACACCCAGATGCGCGGCATCGTCTCGCGCGGCTTCACCCCGCGCGTGATCGCCGCCCTCAGGACGGTCCTCGAGGAGCGTGCCCGCGAGATCGTCGCCGGCGCCGTCGCCCAGGGCTCCGGCGACTTCGTCGAGGACATCGCCGCCGAGCTGCCGCTGCAGGCGATCGCCGACTTCCTCGGCGTCCCGCAGGAGGACCGCAAGAAGCTGTTCGAGTGGTCCAACCAGATGATGGGCTACGACGACCCCGACATCGGCGCCGACCCGGCCGTCGCGTCGATGGAGATCCTGGTCTACTTCGACCAGCTCGCCAACGAGCGCCGGGCCAACCCGCAGGACGACATCGTCACCAAGCTGATCAGCGTCGGTGCCGACGACGACCACGGCGCGCTGACCAACGACGAGTTCGGCTTCTTCGTCATCCTGCTGACCGTCGCGGGCAACGAGACCACGCGCAACGCGACGAGCCACGGCATGCACGCCTTCTTCGAGCACCCCGACCAGTGGGAGCTGTGGAAGAAGGAGCGCCCGGAGACCGCCATCGACGAGATCGTCCGCTGGGCGACCCCCGTCACGGTCTTCCAGCGCACCGCCAAGAAGGACACCGAGCTGGCCGGCCAGGCGATCAAGAAGGGCGACCGGGTGGCGATGTTCTACGCCTCCGCGAACTTCGACGAGACCGTCTTCGACGAGCCCTTCAAGTTCGACATCAAGCGCGAGAACAACCCGCACGTCGCCTTCGGCGGCCACGGGGCGCACTACTGCCTCGGCGCCAACCTGGCCCGCCTGCAGATCAACCTGATCTTCAACGCGATCGCCGACCTCGCTCCCGACATCAAGCTCGTGGGCGAGCCGCGCCGGCTCCGCTCCGGCTGGCTCAACGCCATCAAGGAGATGCAGGTCGAGTACCGCTGACCTTCAGCGCAGGTTCAGGGTGGCTCCGTGAGAATGGGGCCACCCTGAGTCCATTTCTCGCCGGAGGTGCGGTGTGCGGGTGCTGGTGGTCGACGACGAGCAGCGGCTCGCGCGCTCGCTGCGGCTCGGTCTCGAGGCCGAGGGCTTCGCTGTCGACGTCGCCCACGACGGCACCGACGGGCTCTGGCTGGCCCGCGAGAACGAGTACGACGCGATCGTGCTCGACCTCATGCTGCCCGGCATCAACGGCTACCGGGTCTGCTCCACGCTGCGGGCCGAGAAGAACTGGACGCCCATCCTGATGCTCACCGCCAAGGACGGCGAGTGGGACCAGGTCGAGGGCCTCGACACCGGCGCCGACGACTACCTCACCAAGCCGTTCTCGTTCCCGGTGCTCGTGGCCCGGCTGCGCGCCGTCGCCCGGCGCGGGGCTCGGGAGCGGCCCACGGCGCTCGAGGTCGGCGACCTCGTCGTCGACCCCGCCGCGCGCCGGGTCCACCGCGGCGGCACCGAGGTGAGCCTCACTGCGCGGGAGTTCTCGGTGCTCGCCTTCCTCGCTCGGCACCCCGGTGAGGTGGTGTCGAAGCGCCAGGTCCTCGACGCCGTCTGGGACGGCGACTTCGAGGGCGACCCGAATATCGTCGAGGTCTACGTCCGGCACCTGCGCAACAAGGTCGACCGGCCGTTCGGGCGCGACGCGATCCAGACCGTCCGCGGTGCGGGCTACCGCCTCGCGAGCGACGGAGGCTGACCGTGGCGGTCCGCACCCGCACCACGCTCGGTGCCGTCCTCGTCGTGGCGCTCGCCCTGCTGGCCGGCGCCGCCGCGCTGGTGCTGGTGGTCCGCGGGTCGCTGCACGACGCGGCCGAGACCACCGCGGAGCACCGGGCCGACGACCTCGCCGCGCAGGTCGCCGCCAGCGGCCCGCCGGCGGCGTCGGTCGCGGAGCAGGGCGACGACGACGCCGACGACCCCGACGACCCCGACGACGTCGTCTGGCAGGTGCTCGACCCGTCCGGTGCCGTGGTCAGCGCCTCGCAGCCGCTCGCCGGACCACTGCCGGCCGGGGACGACGACGTCGTCGACCTGCCCGGCGCCGATCACCCCTACGTGGTCGTGAACGAGGAGGCCGAGCACGGCGGCACGACGTACGTGGTGGTCGCGGCGGTCTCGCTCGAGGACGTCGACGAGACGACCGCCGCGCTCCTCACCCCGCTCCTGGTGGGGCTGCCCGTGCTGCTCCTGGTCGTCGGTGCGACGACGTGGCTGGTGGTGTCGCGTGCGCTCGGTCCGGTGGAGCGGATCCGCCGCGAGGTCGAGCAGATCACCGGCACCCGGCTCGACCGGCGGGTGCCGGAGCCGCCGTCCCGGGACGAGATCGGTCGTCTCGCGCGCACGATGAACGGCATGCTCGGCCGGCTCCAGGACGCGGCGCGCCGCCAGGAGGAGTTCGTCGCGGACGCCTCCCACGAGCTGCGCTCGCCGTTGGCCAGCCTGCGCCAGGTGGCGGAGGTCGCCCAGGCGCACCCGGGCGCTCTCGACGAGGGCGAGCTCGCCACGACGGTGCACGAGGAGACGGTCCGGATGCAGGCGCTGGTCGACCAGCTCCTCGTGCTGACCCGGGCCGGTGCGGGCCGGGAGGGCGCGGTGCGGGTGGACGTCGACGTCGACGACCTCGTGCTGGCCGAGGCCCGTCGCGCCGCGCGGGCCGGGGTCGCCGCCGACACCACCGCCGTGGGCCCGGGACGGGTCCAGGGCGATCCGGTGGCGCTCGGCCAGGTGGTGCGCAACCTCGTCGACAACGCGCTGCGCCACGCCGCGTCGCGGATCGCGCTCGGCGTCGCGGAGGACGGCCGGCACGTCGTCGTGACCGTCGACGACGACGGCCCCGGGATCCCCGCGGCCGACCGGGAGCGGGTCTTCGAGCGCTTCGTGCGCCTCGACGACGCCCGGGCCCGCGACGCCGGTGGGAGCGGCCTGGGGCTGGCGATCGTCCGTGCGCTGGTCGCGGCCCACGGGGGCGTCGTCACGGCCGAGGACGCGCCGCTGGGCGGGGCGCGGCTGGTCGTCCGGCTGCCTTCCTGAAGGCGCCGTCAGACGCCTTCAGGAAGGGTTCAGCGACGTCCCGGCAGGCTCGGTGCCACACCGAGAACCACCCGAGAGGAACTCCCATGAGGACCACCGCCCTGCGCCGCAAGCGCGTCGTCATCCCCGCCCTCGCCACCGTCGCCGTCCTGGCCGTCGGAGGGACCGTGTGGGCCGCATCGGCCGACGAGGTCCGTGGCGACGAGCGGGACCGGGTCGAGTCCGCCGCGGTCGCGGCCGCCGGCGGTGGCCGGGCGGTCGACGTCGAGAAGAGCGACGACGCGGGGGAGGCCTACGAGGTCGAGGTCCGCCTCGACGACGGCCGCGAGGTCGACGTCACCCTCGACGACGACCTGAAGGTACTGGACCGCGACGCCGACGACGACGACAACGACGACGACGCCGACGACCGGCCGGTCGCCATCGGCGCGCCCGAGCGCACCGCAGCCGAGAAGGCCGCCCTCGCCGCGGTCGGCGGCGGCACCGTGGTGGACGTCGACCCGAGCGACGACCCCGGCGTGACCTACGAGGTCGAGGTGCGGGACCGCTCCGGCGTCGAGTGGGACGTCGACCTGGACGCCGCCTTCGCCGTGGTGAACCGGGTCCAGGACCGCTGACGCCGGCTGCCCGGGTGCAGTAGCGTCTGGTTGTGAAGCAGGCCGACGACCACCAGGAGGGCGAGATGAGCCAGATCAACGCCGACCAGTTCCCGGGATTCGCCGAGAACCACTACCAGCACGGCATGCACAGCCTGGCCTGGATCTCCCTGTGGGTCATCGTCGGTCTGGGCGTCGCGGCCGGTGTCTTCGGCTTCGTCTGGGGTCTCAACCACTGACCTGGCGCCATGCGGCGCCGGTGCGCGCGACCAGGTCGTCGACGACGTCCGCCACGTTGCCGCCCCCGCGCTCGTAGGCGGCGCGCTGCCGGGTGGCCCCGCCCTCGGCGAGGACCTGGGGGAGCACGGCGTCCACCAGTGCGGTGTCGCCGTGGGCCTCGAGCTGGTCCCGGACCCGGTGCACCAGGCTCTCCGCGACGGCGCGCGCCGGGGCGAGCCGGCCGGTGCGCGGGTCGAGCAGGCGGTCGGTGAGCCCGTAGCGGGCCGCGCGCCAGCGGGCCGCCCGGAGCAGCTCCGCACGCCAGGGGGCCGGTTCGGACGTGGTGGCGAGGGCGTGGTCGACCAGGCCGCGCACGAGCGCGGCGATCAGCACCGCCTCGTCGGGATCGGTGCAGACGTCGGTGATCCGGACCTCGACGGTCGGGTAGCTCTCGGAGAGCCGGGCGTCGTAGTAGAGCATCCCAGGATCGAGGGCCGCACCCGACGCGATCAGCTGCCGGCTGGCCTCGCGGTAGCCGGCCGCGGAGCCGAACGGCGCCGTCGGTCCGGCGCTCGGCCACTGCGTCCAGACCTGCGAGCGCCACGAGGCGTAGCGGGTGTCGCGCCCGTGGTGGAAGGGCGAGTTCGCGCTGATGGCGAGCAGCACCGGCAGCCACGGGGTGATCGTGTCGATCGCGCGGACGCCGTCGTCGTCGGAGTCGATGGCGACGTGGACGTGCAGCCCGCACGTGCCGCCCGGGCGGGCCACCTCGCCGTACGTCTCGACCATCGCGCGGTAGCGGTCGTCGGGCGAGGTCCGCGGGTCCCCGCCCCCCAGGGGGACGGCGCCGGACGCCGCCACCGCGAGGCCGACCGCGGCCGCCGCCTCGGTCGCGTCGTGCCGGGCGCCGACCAGGTGCCGGCGGAGGTCGTCGAGCGAGGTGACCGGTGGCGTGCGCGTCTCGAGCTGGTGGCGGAAGAGCTCGTGGTCGAGAGCGTCGCTCGCACCGCTGCCGTGCTCGCGGGCGTACTTGAGGACCTGCTCCGCACGCGGTGCGGGAAGGCGGCTCTCGGGGTCGATGAGGAGAAGCTCCTCCTCCACCCCCACGGTGCGTCGATCCATGGCGAGCGCGCGGTACCCGAAGGCCGCCGCGGCAGTCGCCGACGCCGCCTGACAGGATCCTCCACGTGACCTGGAGCCCGTGGCGGACCGTCGTCGCCTTCGGTTTCGTCAGCCTCCTCGCCGACATGGTCTACGAGGGCATGCGCTCGGTCGCGGGCCCGTACCTCGGCACGCTCGGCGCCTCGGCGCTCGTCGTCGGTCTGGTCACCGGCGCCGGCGAGGCGATGGCGCTGCTGCTGCGCCTCGGCACCGGCCCGTGGGCGGACCGCAGCGGTCGGCACTGGCGGCTGACCGTCGTCGGGTACGGGCTCACCGCGGTGTGCGTACCGCTCCTGGCCGTCGCCCCCGCGCTCGGGACGGCGGGCGTCGCGGTCGCCGCGGCGCTCATCCTCGCCGAGCGGGCGGGTAAGGCGATCCGGAGCCCGGCGAAGTCCGCCCTGCTCGCCCGGGTCGCCGTCGGCGGCAGCATGGGCCGGGCGTTCGGCGTCCACAAGGCGCTCGACCAGGTCGGCGCGTTCGCCGGGCCGCTCGTCGTCGCCGGGATCGCGGCCCTGACCGGCACGCTCTGGCCCGGATTCGCGGTGCTCGCGATCCCGGGCGCGCTCTCGCTGCTCCTGCTCGCCCAGCTGGCCCGCCGTGCCCCGCAGCTCACCGTCGTACCGGACGATCTGGCTGTCGCAGAGGCCTCCGGACAACCAGATCGTCCGGTACGACGGGGGCTCGGTGCCGCGCTGGGGCTCGACCTGCCGGCCCGGTTCCACGTCTTCTCGGCGGCCGCCGCGCTCGCCACGGCCGGGCTGATGACGTTCGGCATCATCTCGTTCCGGTTCGTCGAGATCGGGCTCGTGCCGCTCGCCGCCGCTCCCGTCGTCTACGCCCTCGCGATGGCGACGGCGGCCGTCGCCGCGCTCGGCACCGGCGCGCTGTTCGACCGGTGGGGGCCGCGGGTGCTGCTCGCCGTCCCGGTGCTGGTCGCGGTGCTGCCGCCGCTGGTCTTCGCCGACCACCTCGGCCCGGTCCTGGCCGGCGTCGCGCTGTGGGGCGTGGCCACCGGGATCCTCGACTCGACCGTCAAGGCGCAGGTCGCGGCCGTCGTCCCCGGACCCCGCCGCGCCACCGGGTACGGCGTGTTCGCCGCGGTCCAGGGGCTCGGGGCGATCGTGGGCGGTGCGGTCGCCGGAGCGCTCGTCACCCACCACGCGACGCTCCTCGGCGTGCTCGTCGCGGTCGCCCAGGTGGCGGCGCTCGGGCTGCTCGTGGGGGTGCTCAGGACCCGCCGGTGAGCTCCTCGAGCACCCGCTGGAACTCCGGCCCGACGACGATCGAGAGCGCGCCGTCGTCGTCGAGGCGGCTGAGCTGCTGGTAGCCGCCGCCGTCCCACCAGTAGAGGTGGGGGCTGAGCGGGCCGGGGGCGTCGCCGAAGCCGAGCGCCGCGAAGCGGGCCATGGCCTGGACGACGGGCACCACCGTCGCATCGCGGACCAGGTGCCAGGCGACCTGGTGCCGGTTGGGGACGCACAGCAGCCAGCCGTGCCGGCCGCTCTCGTGGCCGGTCAGCTCGGTGGCCAGCCGGGGCAGCAGCAGGGCCCGGCTGGCGGTGTGCACCGACTCGCCGAGCAGCACGTGGAAGGCGCCGCCGCCGTCGGGCAGGTCGAGGCGCTCGAGCTGCTCGACGGGCTGGCGGTGCAGGTTGGTGAGCCCGTGGGCGCGCAGCACGTCGGTGCCACCGAGGCGGGCGGCCCGGGCGTCGTCGTACACGGCGACGGTGTCGGGGAGGTCGAGCGCGAGCATCTCGACCAGGCCGGGCGCGAACTCGCGGTGGGGGAAGCCGTCGAGGCGGGGGATCGCGTCGCGCTCGTAGAGCCGCACGTAGGTCCGGGTCGCCGCCTGCTGGGGACTGAGGTCGGCGAACGGGTCGGGCGCGTCCATGCTGGCCAGCACCCGCTCGACGTGGGTGCCGACCAGAGCGGGCCAGGCGGCGTGGCCGCGGTCGTCCTGGTGGCACGACGCCGCCACGTTCCACAGCCCGAACTGGCGCCCGGAGTCGTCGGCGACGTGGCCGGCGTGGACGCTCACCTCGACCCCGCGCTCGGCGAACGCCGTGCGCACGAGCCCGCGCAGGTGCTGGGCCTCGTCGACGCCCAGGAAGGGCAGTGCCTCGTCCGGTACGACGGGTGCGGCCGCTCGGTCCGGGCGGCCCGGCTGGTCACCTTCGTCGTCGCGCCGCCGGCGCCGGAAGATGCTCACGTCGTCGCGTCCCCGGCCGGCCGGATCAGTCGCGCGCGGTGAGGATGATCGGGTCGCCGTCGGTGATGGCGACGGTGTGCTCGGCATGGGCGCCCCGGGAGCCGTCGGCGCTGCGGATCGTCCAGCCGTCGGGGTCGAAGACGATCTCGTCGGTGGTGTGCAGGAACCACGGCTCGATGGCGATGACCAGGCCCGGGCGGAGCTTGGGGCCGCGCCCGGCGCGACCGTCGTTGGCGACGTGCGGCTCGCCGTGCATGGTCCGGCCGACGCCGTGGCCGCCGAACTGGAGGTTCACCTTGAGCTCGGCCTCGTGGGCGACGCTGCCGATCGCGAAGGAGATGTCGCCGAGCCGGTTGCCGGCCCGGGCGGCGTCGATGCCGGCGGCGAGCGCCTTCTCGGTGACCTCGATCAGGCGGAGGTCCTCGTCGCGGGGCTTGCCGACGACGACGGAGAGCGCCGAGTCGGCGACCCAGTTGTCGACCGAGGCCGCGAAGTCGACGGAGAGCAGGTCGCCGTCCTGGAGGACGTAGTCGTGGGGGAGCCCGTGCAGCACCGCGTCGTTGACCGACGTGCAGAGCACCTTGCCGAAGGGGCTGGCCCCGAACGACGGGTGGTAGTCGATGTAGCACGACTCGGCGCCGGCGTCCTTGATCATCCGGTGCGCCAGCTCGTCGAGCTCGAGCAGGTTGACCCCGACGTCGGCCTTCTCGCCGAGCGCCTTGATCACCGAGGCGACGAAACGGCCCGCGGGCCGCATCTGCTCGATCTGGGTGGGGGTACGCAGCTCCATCACGGGATCAAGACTACGGGCCCGGCGCGGCAACCACGACGGCGCTGTGGCTCGACGCGTCGTCGGCGTCGAAGGCGATCCCGTCGAGGCGCCCGCCGGACACCGAGATCGTGCCGGTCCGGGAGACCGACTCGCCGGGGTCGACGGACGACGTGGTGCCGTCGAGCCAGGGGTCGCGCCATTGGCCGTCGACGACTCCCTTCACCCGGATGTTGTCGAGGTAGATCGTCCGGTCGCTCTTGTTGGTCGCCTCGAACGCGAAGTCGCAGGGCTCCGAGTCCGGGCAGGTGATCGAGGTGACGACGATCGACAGGTCGCCGTCGTCGGTGGTGAAGCGCTCGCCGACCTTCGCGCTCGGATCGGGCGGGTCGACGAAGTCGAGGAGGTCGCCGAGGTAGCGCAGCACGATGAAGCCGACGACGACGGAGATGACGAGCGCCGTCGCCGACAGGCCGGTGCCCCAGGCCGCCAGGCCCCGGCGCCCGAGGCGGCCGGCTCGGAGCAGGGCGATCGTCCCGAGCACGAGGCCGATCAGTGCGCAGATGCCGCCGACGAAGTTGAGGAGCGGGATCGGCGAGGCGCAGAGCCCGATGATGCCCAGCACGAGCGAGGCCACGGCGATGCCGTTGCGCGGCGTGCGCGGGGGCGGGGCGTCCGGGGACGCCGGCCAGGGCGGGGGAGGCGGGTACGGCGCCGGGGGCTCGCTCACCCTCGGACCCTAACCGCCTCCCGGCCCGCGCAAACCGTCAGTTCGTGGGCTTGTCGGCCCCCACGACCCACATCGCGAAGAACTGCGACCCACCGCCGTAGGCGTGGCCGAGCGCCTTGCGGGCGCCGTCGACCTGGTGCTCGCCGGCCGCGCCGCGCACCTGCAGCGCCGCCTCGCCGAAGCGGAGCATGCCCGAGGCGCCGATCGGGTTGGAGGACAGCACGCCGCCCGAGCAGTTGACCGGGATCCGGCCGCCCATCGCGGTCTCGCCGGCCTCGGTGAGCTTCCAGCCGTCGCCCTCGGCCGCGAAGCCGAGGTTCTCGAGCCACATCGGCTCGAACCACGAGAACGGGACGTAGATCTCGGCCGCGTCGATCTCGTCGATCGGGCTGGTGATGCCGGCCTGCTTCCACAGCGCGGCCGCGGCGTCGCGGCCGGCCTGCGGGTTGACCTGGTCGCGCTCGGCGGCCGTGGTCGGCTCGGAGCGCATCACCGTGCCGTGGATCCAGGCCGGGTTGGGCGACGACTTCGCGACGTCCTCGTCGGCGATGACCAGCGCGCACGCGCCGTCGGAGGAGGGGCAGGTCTCCTCGTAGCGGATCGGGTCCCACAGCATCTGCGAGGCGAGGACCATGTCGACGGTCTTCTCCTCGCGCAGGTGCGCGTAGGGGTTCTTGAGCGCGTTGGTGCGGTCCTTGGCGGCGACGATCGCGCCGATGTGGGTGGGCGCGCCGGAGCGGCGGATGTAGGAGCGCACGTGGGGGGCGAAGTAGCCGCCCGCGCCGGCGTGGACCGGCATCACGAACGGCACCGGCACCGACAGCGCCCACATCGCGTTGGACTCGGACTGCTTCTCGAAGGCGACGGTCAGCACCTTCTTGTGCACGCCCGACTGCACGAGCGAGGCCGCGACGATGGCGGTCGAGCCGCCCACCGAGCCGGCCGTGTGCACGCGCAGCAGCGGCTTGCCGGCCGCGCCGAGCGCCTCGGCGAGGTAGAGCTCGGGCATCATCACGCCCTCGAAGAGGTCCGGCGCCTTGCCGACGACGATCGCGTCGATCTCGTCGAGGGTCAGCCCGGCGTCCTCGAGCGCACGGTCCATGGCCTCGCGGCACAGGCCCGCCATGGAGACGTCCTCGCGCTTGGCCCGGTGGTGGGTCTGGCCGACGCCGATGACGGCGGCAGGGGTCTTGCCCATCAGTTCGTTCCCTCCATGACGCAGACGAGGTTCTGCTGCAGTGCCGGCCCGCTGGTCGCGTGGCCGAGCACCTTGTCGGCGGTGCCGTCCCAGATCCGGCGAGCGGCCTCGCCGATCCGGATCGCGCCGCCGGTGAACATCGGGTTGCCGGCGAGCGGGCCGCCCGAGGGGTTGATCCGGACGTCGTCGGCGAGCCCGAGGTCGCGGCGCAGGATCAGCTCCTGGTGGCTGAACGGCGCGTGCACCTCGGCGATCTCGACGCCGTCGAGGCCGCCCACCGCGGCGGCCGCGCGCGAGGCCGACTCGGAGCGGGTCAGCTCGCGGGTGCCGAGCTGGAGCCCGTCGGTGAAGTGGGACAGGCCGGTGATCCAGGCCGGGCGCTCGCGCACCTCGCGGGCCTTGTCGCCGGCGGCCAGGACGATCGCGGCGGCACCGTCGGTGACCGGCGCGGCATCGTGCTTGCGGAGCGGGTCGGCGAACATCGGCCGGGCGAGGAGATCCGCGACGGACGAGCCGCCCGCGCGGACGGCGTACTCGTTCTTCTCGGCGTCGGAGAGCGAGCGGTTGACGACCTCGGCCATGGCGGTCTCGTCCCACAGGCCGGCGTCGATGCCGAGGCGCGCCTGGAGCGCGGCGATCGACACGGTGTCGGGCCACAGCGGGGTGAGCGTGTAGGGGTCGAGCTGCAGGGCCAGGGTGCGGCGCAGGACGCCGGCCGAGGCCTTGCCGAAGCCGAACACCAGGGCCGTGTCGACCTCACCGGTCTGGATCTTGAGCCACGCCTCGTAGAGCGCCCAGGCGGCGTCCATCTCGACGTGGGACTCGTTGACCGGCGGGAGCACGCCGATCGCGTCGATCGCGCTCACGAACGAGAACGACCGGCCGGCCAGGTAGTCCGAGGAGCCGGAGCACCAGAAGCCGATGTCCTTCTTGGTCCACCCGGTCTGCTCGTAGCACTCGGCGAACAGCGGCACCAGGAGCTCGGCGCACTGGGGGGATCCGTCGTAGTCCTGCAGCTGTCGCTGCGCGAACCCGACGACGGCAACGTCACGCATGTCTTGTCCTTCCCGCCGCTCAGAGGTGGTGCTTGTAGGTGTCGAAGTCCGCGTCGGGCTCGTCGGCCGGCGCGAAGTGGCTGATGTTCTCGATCGTGGTGCCCCACTCGTCGCGGGGCTTCCAGACCGCCTTCACCCGCAGGCCCATCCGGATCTCGTCGACGGGGATGTCGAGGATCAGGTGCTGCAGCGCGATGTCCGCGCCGTCGAGCAGGATGTACGCCGACACGTACGGCGGCGCGATCTTCTGCCCGAGGAAGGGCACGTTGACGATGCAGAAGGTGGTCACGGTGCCGGTGTCGGAGAGCTCGATCTCCTCGACGGTCGGGACGCCGTCGGTCGGGCACGCGGGGCGCGGCGGCACGTAGACCTTCTCGCACTTCGGGCAGCGCTGGCCGACGATCCGGCCCTCGGAGAGGCCGCGGAAGAAGGCGGACTCCTCGGGCGAGGCGGCGTAGGTGTAGTCGAGGCTGACCGGTGTCACGATGCCGGTGACCGGCTCTGCCGGGGTCTCGTTGGTCGAGCTTGTCGAGACCGGCTCGGTGGGGGTCTCGACAGGCTCGACCGGCGCGGGCTCGAAGACGAGGTCGGTCATCGCGCCGGTGCGCTCCGCGGCCCAGCGGGCGCGGACCTTCAGGCCGGTGCTGATCTCGTCGGGGCTCGCGACGTCGACCGCGTGCAGGAAGGGCGCGTCGGCGCCGTCGAGGGTGACGAGCGCGAAGGCGAAGGGCCGGTCGAACGGCTGGCCCGCCACGGGCTCGCTGACCCAGGTCCAGGAGGTGACCGTGCCGGTCTCGGGCAGGTCGACGAAGTCGGCCGTGGCCTCGTGGGTGACCGGGTCGAACTCCGGGGGCGGGACGACGACGCGACCGTCGCTGAGCCGGGCGCCGACGAAGCGGCCGTCGCGCAGCCCGGTGAGGAAGCGGCCGATCACCGGGCCGACCGATCGGGTGTAGTCGAAGGACACCGTCACCGGTGCCGAGAGGGTGCGACTCATGAGCCAAAGTGAAACATGTTCTGCTCAAAAGTGAAACACGTTCTAGAAACGTGTCCGCGAGCCGGGCATGATGCAGCCATGAAACTGGGTCTGCAGCTGGGTTACTGGTCCGCACAGCCGCCGCAGGGCGTCGGCGAGCTCGTCGCGGCCGCGGAGGACGCGGGCTTCGACGCGATCTTCACCGCCGAGGCCTGGGGGAGCGACGCCTTCACCCCGCTGGCCTGGTGGGGCCGGGAGACCTCGCGGGTCCGGCTCGGCACCTCGATCGTGCAGATGTCCGGCCGGACGCCGGCCTCGATCGCCATGCACGCGCTGACCCTCGACCACCTCACCGGCGGCCGGGTCGTCCTCGGCATGGGCGTGAGCGGCCCGCAGGTCGTCGAGGGCTGGTACGGCGTCCCGTTCTCGAAGCCGCTGGCGCGCACCCGCGAGGTGGTCTCGATCATCCGCCAGGTGCTGGCCCGCGAGGCGCCGGTGACCAACGCCGGCCCGCACCACCCGCTGCCGTACGACGGCCCCGGCGCGGTCGGCCTCGGCAAGCCGCTCAAGCCGATCGTGCACCCCCTGCGCGCCGACCTGCCGATCTGGCTGGGCGCCGAGGGCCCCAAGAACGTCGCCCAGACCGCCGAGATCGCCGACGGCTGGATCCCGATCTTCTACACGCCCAAGAGCGCGGGCATGTACCAGCCCTGGCTCGACGAGGGCTTCGCGCGGCCGGGCGCCCGTCGTACCCGGGCGGACTTCGAGATCGCCGCCACCTGCCACCTGCAGATCGTCGAGAACGCCGAGCAGAAGCAGCAGGTCATCGACGGCATGAAGCCGTTCGTCTCGCTCTACATGGGCGGCATGGGCGCCAAGGAGCAGAACTTCCACCACCAGGTCTTCACCCGGATGGGCTACGGCGAGCTGGCCGACGAGGTGCAGGAGCTCTACCTGTCCGGCGAGAAGGACAAGGCCACCGCGCTCATCCCCGACGAGCTCGTCGACGACATGCACATCATCGGCACGCCGGGCGAGGTCCGCGAGCGGGTGGCGCAGTGGGAGGAGACCGGCGTGACCACGCTGCTGCTCTCGTGCCGCAGCGCCGCCGAGGTGCGGCAGATCGCGGAGCTGCTCGCCTGACGTCGTCCTCCTGAGGTGCTGGTCGCTGTCGGAGGTCCGGGCTACCGTCTCGGGCATGAGGCGGGAGCCGCACGAGAACGTCGCCACGGTGCTGGTCGACCCAGCGCTGCTGCCCGCCCTCGAGCTCGAGCTGGTCGAGCGCGACCTGTGGGTGTGGCCGGTCCGCTCGGCGCCGATCTGCGCCGACGGGCCGCGCACCGAGTTCCAGCTGCGCCGTCGCCTGGTCGAGGCCCAGCGCGGCGCCTGGGACTGCGCCGCCGCCTGGACGCCGGTCTGGATCAGCTTCGGTGAGCGCTGGGCGCGCGGCGACGACCCGCTGCCGTGGTCGGCGCACCGCACGCTCTGGGACCTGCTCGACGCCCACGCCGACCAGGTGCGGTTCCACCGGCGGCTGGGCGGGGTGCGGCCGCTCGTCGCGCCGGTCGAGCAGCGTCCTGCCGGCTGACCTGCGCCGCCGCTACTCCGACTCGAGCGGGTAGCCGCGCGAGGCGAAGGCCTCCTTGACGACGGCGCGCTTGGCCTCGACCGGCTTGTCGAACAGCCGGCGGCCGTCGGTGCCCTCGATGACGACCTTCTTGCCCTCGAAGTGGATGCCGAGGATCGTCTCGCGCACGAGCCGGCGCCGGTCGCGGTCGTGGACGACGACGATCGCGTCGTCGTGCACCTCCAGGCGCCACTCGTCGACGAGCACCACGAAGGCGACGACCAGGCCCGCCACGAGGCCGATCGCGGGCCGCGCGACCCAGGCCCACGGCTGGTCGAAGTCGCCGACCCAGCGCACGACGTCCTTGAACGGGATGAACGGCACGTCCGCGAGCCAGCGGGCGAGGAGCGGTCCGACGGTGAGCAGCAGGACGCCGCCGACGGCGAAGAGGGCGTAGGTCCAGATCTTGTCCTCGCGCGTGGAGCCCAGGTCGTCGTACGGCATGGGGACGACGCTAGGTGCCGGGGCGGGGGCCGGGCATCGGTCGCAGGTAGGGACCTGCCCGACCAAGGTAGGGTCCTTGCCCCGCAATAGAACACGTTCTAGTCTGCGAGGGTGACCGACACGCTCCGCACCCCTGCCCACAACGGCCACCTGATGGTCGCGGCCCTCAAGCGGCACGCGAACCGCCCGATCGTCCACCTCGGCGAGGTGACGCTGACCGGCCGCGAGACGGCGGAGCGGATCTCGCAGTACATCCAGGCGTTCGAGTCGCTCGGCGCCGGCCGCGGCACGCCGGGCGCGCTGCTCGCGCTCAACCGGCCCGAGGTGCTCTTCATCCTCGGTGCCGGCCAGACCCAGGGCTTCCAGCGCACGTCGCTGCACCCGCTCGGCTCGGCCGACGACCACGCCTACGTGATCAACGACGCCGGCATCACGACGCTCGTGATCGACCCCTACTTCGCCGACCGCGCGGTCGAGCTGCTCGGCAAGTGCCCGGGCCTCAAGCAGGTGCTGACGATCGGTCCCGTCCCCGAGGGTCTCGCGGACGTCGGCACCGACCTCACCGCCGTCGCCGCGACCTTCGAGCCGCAGCCGCTCACCGCCGCGGTGCTGGAGCCGGAGCACATCACGTCGATCACCTACACGGGTGGCACGACGGGCAAGCCGAAGGGCGTGATCGGCAACGTGCGCGCCTTCTCGACGATGGCGCAGGTCCAGATGGCGGAGTGGGAGTGGCCCGCCGAGCCGCGCTTCCTCATGTGCACGCCGCTCTCGCACGCCGGCGCGGCGTTCTTCGTGCCGGTCGTGCTCCAGGGCGGCACGCTCTTCGTCTCGGCCCGGTTCGACCCGGCCGACGTGCTCAAGACGATCGAGGAGAAGCGGATCAACTCGCTGATGCTCGTGCCCACCATGCTCTACGCGCTGATGGACCACCCCGACTCGCGCACCCGCGACCTGTCGTCGCTCGAGACCGTCTACTACGGCGCGTCCGCGATCAACCCGGTCCGGCTCAAGGAGGCGATCGAGCGGTTCGGCCCGATCTTCGCCCAGTACTACGGGCAGTCCGAGGCGCCGATGGTGATCAGCTACTTCCCGAAGGGCGACCACGTCGACGCCGCGGGCGTGCCGATCGAGTCGCGGCTGACGTCGTGCGGCCGGCCGTCGGCGTACCTGCGGACCGCGCTGCTCGACGAGGCCGGCAACCCGGTCCCGCCGGGCGAGCCGGGGGAGATCTGCGTGGCCGGGCCGCTGCTGTCGGCGGGCTACTGGCAGCTGCCCGAGGCCACCGCCGAGACCTTCCGCGACGGTTGGATGCACACCGGTGACGTGGCGCGCGAGGACGAGGACGGCTTCTGGTACATCGTCGACCGGACCAAGGACATGATCGTCACCGGCGGCTTCAACGTCTTCCCGCGGGAGGTCGAGGACGTCATCGCCGAGCACCCCGCGATCGCCCAGGTCGGCGTGATCGGCACCCCGCACGAGAAGTTCGGCGAGGCGGTCACCGCCGTCGTCGTGCTGCGCGAGGGCCAGGAGCTGACCGACGAGGTCGTCGCCGAGATCAAGGACGCCGTCAAGGAGCGCAAGGGCTCGGTCCAGACGCCCAAGGACGTCATCGCCGTCGACGCGCTGCCGCTCACCGCGCTCGGCAAGCCGGACAAGAAGGCGCTGCGGGCGCGGTTCTGGACGGGGGAGCGCTCGGTCGGCTGACGCCCGCTCAGCCGCGGGGCAGGGTCGTGAGCACGTCGAAGTCGCACCCGGCCGCGGCGGCCAGGTAGACCGGCTGGTCGGTGTGCGCCGAGCGCAGCGCCAGGCTGCCGCGCGGGCCGTCGTACCGGGTCGGGCGCGCGCACGACAGCAGGTCGTCGACCGCCGTCGACCCGGCGCCGTTGACGAGCGACTCGAGCAGCAGCAGGCCCTCCATGCACGACTCGCCCATCGCGGACGGCGGGCACGCGTCGGGTCCGTAGGCGCCGAAGTAGCGGCTGCCGAAGTCCATCGCGGCGTCGGTGACGAGCGAGCCGAAGTAGGCCGACGCCACGAAGAGGTCGGCGGTGGCGTCGGGACCGGAGGCCAGCAGCATGCTCTCGTCCATCAGCGGCGAGAAGCGGACGATGCCCGCAGCGAGCCCGAGCGCGGCGAACTGGCGGTTGAAGTGGACGGCGTCCTGGCCGAGCTGGAGCTGGATCACGCCGGTCGCCCCGGACGCCTCGATCATCGTCAGGACGTCGTCGTAGGCCTCGGTGCCGACGGAACGGTAGGCCTCGCCGCAGATCTGCACGCCCAGCGTGCGGGCGTAGTTGTGGCAGGCGGCCGCCGTCCGGCGCGGCCAGAGGTACTCGCTGCCCACGACGAACCACCGCCGCACGGCGAGCTCGTCGCGCAGCCAGCGCAGCGCCGGGAGCACCTGCTGGCGCGGCGTTTCGCCGGTCAGCCACAGGCCCTCGGTGTGCTCGCCGCCCTCGTAGAGCGCGGTGTAGACGTAGGGGACCCGCCGGTCGAGGCGCCGGGCCACCGCCCGCCGCACGTCGGAGCGGTGCCAGCCCACGACCGCCTGGATCCGGTCGCTCTCGACCAGGCCGGCGACGGAGCCCGCCGCGCCGGCGGCGGCGACCGAGGCGTCGATCGCCTCGATCCGGACCTGGCGGCCGAGGATCCCGCCGCGCGCGTTGACGTCGTCGACGGCCAGTCGCGCGGAGGTCAGGCAGGAGGGTCCGAACAGGCCGGCCGGCCCCGACTGCGGGTAGAGCAGGCCGACGACGTACTCGTTCGTCGTGGTCGGCATCGGCGCTCCTGGGGGACGGGACCTTCGCTGCTCGGACCCTAGCGCCGCGGTCCACGTGGGGGGAACAGCGTCGCCGGTCGGTTAGCGTTGTCCCATGCCCCGAGGACAGCTGAGCGCCGCCGCCCCGGGCGCACGCGTCCCTGCGGCCGACGTCGTCGCGGCCGACGACCTGGTCGTCGCCCGGCTGCTTCCGGTGCTCGACGCGCACGGCGTCGGGCTCGACGTCTTCCGGGCGCTGCGCCGGCTCTCCGACGCGGCCGAGGGGCTCACGGTCGGCGAGCTGGGCCGGCTGATCTCCGCGACGCCGCCCGCGACCACGCGCGTCGTCGACCGCCTGGTCACCGAGGGGCTGGCCTTCCGGCGCGCCGACGCCACCGACCGGCGCCGGGTCCTCGTCGTCGCCTCGGACGACGGGCGCGACCTCTGGCGCACGCTCGTCGCCGCTCTCGACGCCTGAGCGAACCCCGGCGAGGGCCGTTGACGGGCCTTTCCGGCGCCCCCTATGGTTCCGATCTGCAATAGTTCCAGATCGGTACGATTGTGCGGAGGTGCCCGGTGTCCAATGTGGGACTGCTGTTCGTCGGAGCGGTGCTGTTCGTCAACGGCCTGGGCCTCCTCGGCCTGGTGACCGCGCGCGGGGGAGCGCCGCTCAACCTGCTCGTCGGCACGCTCCAGGTGGTGCTGCCGACCATCGCGCTGATCCAGGCGCCCGACCTCGCGACGGCCGCGAGCTGGGCGCCGATCTACCTGTTCGGGTTCACCTACCTCTACGTCGGGATCAACGCCCTGGCCGGCCTGGACGGCACCGGCCTCGGGTGGTTCTCGTCCTTCGTCGCCGTGATGGCGGTCGTCCAGGCGGTGCTCTCGATCGAGGACGACCTCGCGTTCACCGCGATCTGGCTGACCTGGGCCGTCATGTGGCTGCTGTTCTTCCTCGTCCTGGCGCTCGGCCGCGACGAGCTGACCCGCTTCGCCGGCTGGGTGCTCGTGCTCGGGAGCCACCTGACCTGCACCGTCCCCGCCCTGCTCGGGCTGCACGGCAACTGGCCCACGTCGACCGGCTTCGGCGTGCTCGCGCTCGCCCTGGCGGTCGCGGTGGTGGGCCTGGCCGCCGTTCTCGCCCGGACGGCGCCCGCCGCCGCCACCGTGCCCGCACCCCGCACCGCCGCCTGAGAGGAAGTCATGCCGCTCTACGCCTTCCGGTGCCCCGAGGGCACCGAGTTCGACCGGACCTACCCGATGAGCGAGGTCCCCGCGTCCGTGGACTGCCCCGCGTGCGGAGCGACCGCCCGGCGCCGGATGAGCGCGCCGCGCCTGTCGGTCGCCGGCAGTGCGGCGTACCGGCTGATCGACAGCACGACCGCGACGGCGCACGAGCCGCAGGTCGTCACCTCGCTGCCCGGCGCCGGTCCCCGCGGCGGCGCAGGCGCGCGGGTCACCCGCAACCCGCTGCACCAGAAGCTGCCGCGCCCCTGATCGTCCCGTTCCGCCACCCATCACCCGAGGAGCACACCCCATGCCTGAAGTGATCTTCCCGCTCGACAGCGGAAAGAAGTTCGAGGACCAGCAGAAGCTCGGCCACAACCGGTGGCACCCCGAGATCCCGCCCGTGGCGACGGTCAAGCCGGGCGACTCCTTCCGGGTCGACTGCCGGGAGTGGTTCGACGGCGCGATCGTCAACGACGACTCGGCCGAGGACATCCTCAACGCGCCGCTGCTGACCGTGCACAAGCTGTCGGGTCCGTTCGCGGTCGAGGGTGCTCGCCCCGGCGACCTGCTCGTCGTCGACATCCTCGACGTGGGCCCGATCCCGCAGGAGGACTCCGGCCCGCTCGCCGGCCAGGGCTGGGGCTACACCGGCATCTTCGCCCGCAACAACGGCGGCGGCTTCCTCACCGACCAGTTCCCCGACGCCTACAAGGCGATCTGGGACTTCAACGGCCAGGTCGCGACCAGCCGGCACGTGCCGCACGTCAGCTTCGAGGGCCTCATCCACCCGGGCCTGATGGGGACGGCGCCGTCGGCCGAGCTGCTCGCCACCTGGAACCGCCGCGAGGGCGCGCTCATCGCCACCGACCCGGACCGGGTCCCGCCGCTGGCGCTGCCGCCCGAGGGCGAGCACGCCGTGCTCGGCGGCCTGGCCCGCGACCAGTGGGGCCGGGTCGGCGCCGAGGCCGCGCGGACCGCGCCGGCCCGCGAGAACGGCGGCAACCAGGACATCAAGAACCTGTCCAAGGGCACCCGGATCTTCTACCCGGTGTTCGTCGACGGCGCGAACCTGTCGGTCGGCGACCTGCACTTCTCGCAGGGCGACGGCGAGATCACGTTCTGCGGCGCGATCGAGATGGGCGGGTTCATCGACCTGCGCGTCGACATCATCAAGGGCGGCATGGAGACCTACGGCGTCAGCGAGAACGCCATCTTCATGCCGGGCCGGGTCGACCCCCGGTTCAGCGAGTGGATCGCGTTCTCCGGCACCTCGGTCACCCTCGACGGCGAGCAGCGCTACCTCGACTCGCACCTGTCCTACCAGCGGGCGTGCCTGCACGCGATCGACTACCTGACGAAGTTCGGCTACGCGCCCGAGCAGGCCTACCTGCTCCTCGGCGCCGCGCCGATCGAGGGCCGGCTCTCGGGTGTCGTCGACATCCCGAACTCGTGCTCGACGGTCTACATCCCGACGTCGATCTTCGACTTCGACGTGCGCCCCTCGGCCTCCGGGCCGTTCCAGGTCGACCCGGGCATCGGCGCCCCGCGCGCCGAGAACCGCTAGGCGCCGGCCGCGGGGAGCGGCTAGCGCGGCGCCTCGCCGCGCAGCCGCTCCCACACCAGGTCCGGGATGCGGTCGAGCAGCGCGTCCATCACCTGGAGCTTCCCGTCGATCTCGGCCGGGGCGTGCGCGCCCGACCGGATCATCAGCAGCGAGTCGCCGGTGATCCGCCACGACAGCCCGGGATGGTGGCGCATCACGTCGCGCACGTCGGAGAGCAGGACGTCGGCCGCGAACTCCGGCGCCGGCGAGTGGATCGTGAACGCCGCGTCGAACGCCGGGTCGCCGATCTCGATGTCGCGGCCGGTGAGCGAGTCGGCCCAGCGGCGCAGGGTGGTGGTGGGGCCGACCGCGAGGTCGGGCGCGCGCACGCCCAGGTTGAGCGCGACCACGGAGTAGGTGTGCCGGCTGGAGTCGTCGCCGCTGCCGGTCGTGAACTGGTAGTCGAACGCGGTGAACGGGCGGCCGTCGTACTGGCCGATGAGGACGTTGCTCACGTGCCGGCCGTGCCCGCGCCCGAACGGTGCGCCCTGGAAGCGGTCGACGAGCGCCGGGTCGGAGGGGCGGTACTCCCACTCGCGGCTGTGCGCGAACGCGGCCAGGCCCTGGCGGCGCTCGGCGGCGCGCTTGGTGCCCACGACGATGCCGACGACCAGCAGCGCGAGCACCGTGACGAAGACGAGTCCGATGACGAGGAACAGCAGGAGGGCGACCATGGCGCCATCCTGCCCCGGTCCGGGCCCTCGATAACGTGGCCCCATGCCGGATCTCGTCGTCGGGTTCAACCTCGACATGACCCTCATCGACACCGCCCCCGGGTTCCGCGACGTGCTGCACGCGCTCGGTGCCGAGCTGAGCGTCGAGTTCCCGGTCGAGGAGATGACCCGCCGGCTCGGCCCGCCCCTCGACCTGCTGCTCGAGCCCTACCTGCCGGCTGCGGAGATCCCGGCCGCGGGCGAGCGCTTCCGGGCGCTCTACCCCCACCACGCGATCACCGGCGTGCCGGTGCTGCCGGGCGCGCACGAGGCCATCGCCGCCGTACGACGGCGCGGCGGCCGGGTGGTCGTGGTCACCGGCAAGTTCGCGCCCAACGCCCAGCTCCACCTCGACCACACCGGCCTCGACGTCGACGTGCTCGAGGGCTGGGTCTGGGGCGTCGGCAAGGCGGCGGTGCTGCGCCGCGAGGCGGCCTCCGTCTACGTCGGCGACCACGTCCACGACGTCGAGGGCGCGCTGGCCGCCGGCGTCACGAGCGTCTCGGTGCTCACCGGCGGCTGCACGGCCGACGAGCTGCGGGCCGCGGGGACGCACGTCGTCCTCGAGAGCCTGGCGGAGTTCCCCGCCTGGCTCGACGGGCACCTCGACGGCCGGGAGGCAGCGGGCGTCAGCGCCCCTTGAACTGGGGGGCGCGCTTCTCGAGGAAGGCCCGCGGGCCCTCCTTGGCGTCGTCCGACGAGAAGACCGCGGCGCCGACCTTGGCGTCGTCGGCCCAGCAGTCCTCCTCGTGCTTGCCCTCGGAGTCGCGCATCGTCTTGAGGATCGCCTGGACGGCGAGCGGGCCGTTGGCGGCGATCAGGTCGGCGAGCTCGTGGGCCTTGGCCAGCGCCTGGCCGTCGGGGACGACGTGCCCGATCAGGCCGAGCTCCTTGGCCTCGGGCGCCTTGAGCGTGCGGCCGGTCAGCAGCAGCTCGGCGGCGACCGTGTAGGGGATCTGGCGGGGGAGCCGGACCGCGGAGCCGCCCATCGGGTAGAGCGACCAGCGCGCCTCGGCGACGCCGAACTTCGCCGACTCGCCCGCGACCCGGATGTCCGTGCCCTGCAGGATCTCGGTCCCGCCGGCGATCGCCGGGCCCTCGACCGCGGCGATCAGCGGCTTGGTGAGCCGGAAGCCCTTGAGCAGGCCCTTGATGACGGTGGGGTCGTACTCGCCGGACTCGAAGCTCTCCGACGGCGGCTTCTCGTCGGCGGCCTTGAGGTCCATGCCGGCGCAGAAGTAGCCGCCGGCGCCGGTGAGGATGCAGACCCGGATCTCCGGGTCCTCGTTGACCCGGTCCCAGGCCGCCTCCATGATCCGGAGCATCGGTCCGGACAGCGCGTTGCGCCGCTCGGGGCGGTTCATCGTGACGATCAGCTTGTGGCCGTCCTGCTCGACGAGGCAGTCGGGGGAGGCGTCGGGGGCGACTTCGGTGGCGGACATGTGAACAACGCTAGCGAAAAAGTGAAACGTGTTCTACTGTCGGCCTCGTGGCCCTGAACATCGCCGACCTCTTCGAACACGCCGTCGACGCCGTCCCGGACAAGCCTGCCGTCCAGGTGGGGGACCGCGTCATCACCTTCGCCGAGCTGGAGGCGGAGTCCAACAAGCTCGCGCACTACCTGCAGGCGCAGGGCATCGGGACCGGCGACCACGTCGGTCTGTACGCGAAGAACAGCATCGAGCACGTGATCGCGCTGATCGCGATCCTCAAGGTGCGGGCCGTCTCGATCAACGTGAACTTCCGCTACGTCGCCGGCGAGCTCGAGTACCTCTTCGACAACGCCGACCTCGTCGGCCTCGTCCACGACCGCGTCTACGCGCCGCTCGTCGCCGAGGTGCTCCCCAAGGTCGGCGCCATGAAGGCGGTCATCGCCGTCCCGAACCCGCTCGAGCCCGACGACGCGAGCGACCTGTCGCCGTTCGGCGGCGTGACGCTCGAGGAGGCCGTGGCCGGCCAGTCCGACGTGCGTGACTTCGGCGAGCGCAGCCCCGACGACATCCACATCATCTACACCGGCGGCACCACCGGCTTCCCGAAGGGCGTCATGTGGCGCCACGAGGACTTCTGGCGGGTGCTCGGCGGCGGCATCGACTTCATGACCTCCGAGCCGCTCGAGGAGTACGACCAGTCCAAGAAGGCGCTGCAGGACAGCCTGGTCACCCTCCCGCTCAGCCCGCTCATGCACGGCGGCGCGCAGGCCTCGCTGCTCATGCACCTCTTCGCCGGCCAGGTCACCATCCTGGAGCCGAAGTTCGACCCGGTCCGCACCTGGGAGCTCGTCGACCAGCACGGCGTCCAGATGCTCTTCATGACGGGTGACGCGATGGCGGTGCCGCTCATCGACGCCTACGAGGCCGGCGGGTACGACGGCCAGACGCTCTTCGCGATCGCCTCGAGCGCCGCGATCTTCTCGAAGTCGGTCAAGGAGCGCTGGATGAAGGCGTTTCCCAACGCCGTGTTCACCGACTCCGTCGGCTCCTCCGAGACCGGCTTCCAGGGCACCGGCCTGCAGGACGCCAGCGCCCTCTCCACCGACGGGCCGGTCGTCTCGATCCCGCCCACGACGGTGATCCTCGGCGACGACAACCGCCCGCTCGACCCGGCCACCGACGTCGGCAAGATCGGCCGGACCGCTCGTGCGGGCAACGTCCCCGTCGGCTACTACAAGGACCCCGAGAAGTCGGCCAAGACCTTCATCGAGATCGACGGCGTCCGCTACTCGATCCCCGGCGACAACGCCCGGATCGAGGAGGGCAACCGGATCACGCTGCTCGGCCGCGGCTCCAACTGCGTCAACACCGGCGGCGAGAAGGTCTACCCCGAAGAGGTCGAGCAGGCCATCAAGGCCCACCCCGGCGTGTACGACGTCCTGGTGGTCGGCCTCCCCGACGAGAAGTACGGCCAGACCGTGGCCGCCGTCGTCGAGCTGCGGCCGGGCGCGAGCCTCGAGCTCGAGGAGCTGCGCACCTTCCTGCGCGCGCACCTGTCCGGCTACAAGCTGCCGCGGGCCCTGACGATCGTGCCCGAGATCCCGCGCAATGCCACCGGCAAGGCGCAGTACCCCCGGGCCAAGGAGCTCGCGCTCGCGGCCCGCACCGACGACCGCACCGATGACCGCACCGACACCGTGGAGGCGAACGCCTGATGCACACCGCGCTCTGTGATGCCTTCGGCATCGACTACCCGATCTTCGCGTTCACCCCCTCCGAGCACGTCGCGGCCGCCGTCTCGCGCGCGGGCGGCCTCGGCGTCCTGGGCTGCGTCCGGTTCAACGACCCCGACGAGCTCGACCGGGTGCTCACCTGGATGGACGAGAACACCGACGGCAAGCCCTACGGCGTCGACGTCGTGATGCCGATGAAGATCCCCACCGAGGGCACGTCGGCCGACCTGTCGACGTACATCCCGGAGGAGCACCGGAAGTTCGTCGACGAGACGCTCCTCAAGCTCGGCGTCCCGCCGCTGCCCGAGGGCGAGGGCCGCGAGGGCGTCCTCGGCTGGCTGCACTCCGTGGCCCGCTCGCACGTCGACATCGCCCTGCAGCACCGCCCGGTCCTCATCGCCAACGCGCTCGGCTCCCCGCCGGTCGACGTCATCGAGCAGTGCCACGAGGCCGGCCTCAAGGTCGCCGCCCTCGCCGGCGCGCCCAAGCACGCGCTGAGCCACGTCGCCAACGGCGTCGACATCATCATCGCCCAGGGCTACGAGGCCGGCGGACACACCGGCGAGATCGCCAGCATGGTGCTCACCCCCGACATCGTCGACGCCGTCGGGCCCGACGTCCCGGTCCTCGGCGCCGGCGGCATCGGCTCGGGCCGGCAGATCGCCGCCTCGCTCGCGCTCGGCGCGCAGGGCGTGTGGACGGGCTCGATCTGGCTCGGCACCGAGGAGTACCGCAACCTGGCCGGCAACAAGGGCTGGGAGACCGCCTTCCTGCGCGCCACCTCGTCCGACACCGTCCGCACCCGCATCTACACCGGCAAGCCGGCCCGCCTGCTCAAGACGAAGTGGACCGAGGCCTGGTCGTCCGAGGACGCGCCCGCGCCGCTCCCCATGCCGCTGCAGAACCTGCTCGTCGCCGACGCCCACAACCGGATCAACGCCTCCGGCGACCCGGACGTCATCTCGATGCCGATCGGGCAGATCGTCGGGCGGATGAACGAGGTGCGGCCGGTGGCCTCCGTCGTCGCCGACCTCGTTGCCGAGTTCGAGGAGACCAGCAAGAAGCTCGGGGGCATCGCGGGGCTCTGAGGGGCTGCGCCGACGGGGCCTACGCTGGCCCCATGACGCGCAACGTCCTGATCGCCGGTGCCGGTCCCGGGGTGAGCGGTTCGCTCGCCCGCCTGTACGCCGCGGAGGGCGGCCGCGTGGGCCTGCTCGGCGCCGACGCCGACGTCCTGGCCGCGCTGCGGGCGGATGTCGAGGGCGCCGGCGCCGAGGCGCTGACCACGGTGGCCGACCTGACCGACGACGGCGCGACGCGCTCCGCGGTGACCCGGATGGCCGAGCAGCTCGGCCATGTCGACGTCGTCCACTTCAACCCGTCGGCGTACCGCGAGAAGGACCCGCTGAGCCTGACCCCCGACGAGCTGCTCGACGACGTCCGGCTCGGGGTCGGCGCGCTGCTCAGCGTCGTCCAGGCGGCGCGGCCGTTCATGGGACCGGGCGGCCGGGTGACGGCGACCGGGAGCATGGCGGCCGACAGCCCGTGGCACGGTGCGGCATCCCTGGGGGTGCAGAAGGCGGGCCTGCAGAACCTCGTGCGCAGCCTCGACCGGACCCTCGCGGACGACGGCATCCGCGCCGTGTCGGTGACCGTGCGGGGCACGCTCGCCAAGGAGGGCCCGTTCGCGCCCGACAACGTCGCGGTGGCGCTGCGGGCGGCGATCGACCAGGACGAGACGGACTGGCAGGCCGAGGTGCCGTACACCGGCTGAGCCCCGGCGCTCAGAACGCCGAGACGCTCGCCGGCGCGCGGCGCGCCCGTGCGCCAGGACGTCGTGGGTGGTCGACGGGGCCGCCGTGCCCGTGCCAGGGTGGGCCGACGCGCGGATCGACATGGGGGTCGGATGATGGCGGACAGCACGACCGGACGACGCCTGGTGCTGGCGTGCGTCGTGGCAGCGGCGCTGGTGGTGAGCGCGGTGCTCACCGCGGGCACCTCCCAGGCGGACCTGTCGCTCGAGGGCGTCCCGCGCGCGAGCTGCGCGCCCGGCGACCTGCCCGAGACGTCGATCCAGGGCCGGGTGCCCGCCTCGGACTACCGGTCGGGCCGCGCCGCCCAGGGCTACCGGTGCAACACCGCGCAGGTCGGTCACCACGGCCGGCGCTCGTTCCTGGGGTCGGGCGGCTTCAAGGTCCAGCGCTACACCGACGTGACCGGCCGCACCTGCGCCTACTATGACTCGGCCGTGATGGCCGGGCTCAACGTGCCGGGCCTGCTCACCGGTGGCGCCGGGCTCGGCGTCGTCGTGCTCGACATGACCGACCCGGCCAAGCCGGTCAGGACGGCCAACCTGATCACCCCGGCGATGCTCCAGCCGCACGAGTCCCTCCTCGTCAACCAGGGCCGCGGCCTGCTCGCCGCGGTGCTGGGCACCCTTGGCACCGCGCCCGGCGTGCTCGACGTCTACGACGTCAGCCGGGACTGCCGCCGGCCCCGGCTGATGTCGACCACGCTCTCCGGGGTGATGGGGCACGAGAGCGGGTTCGCCCCCGACGGCAAGACGTTCTGGACGGCGGGCGCGGCCGGGTTCACGCTCACCGCGGTCGACCTGACCGAGCCGCGCCGGCCCCGCGTGCTCCACACCAAGGCGGGCGTCGTCTACCACGGTCTCCGGCTCTCCGACGACGGCCGCACGATGTACGTCGCCAACATCGGAAGCCCGAGCGGGCGCAACGCCTCCGTCATCGACGGGGCGGGGCTCGACGTCCTCGACGTGTCGGACATCCAGGACCGCCGGCCGCGGCCGCAGATCCGCACGCTGTCCCGGCTCACCTGGGACGAGGGGTCGATCCCGCAGGTGGCCGAGCCGTTCACCCGCGACGGGCGCCAGTACGTCTTCGAGGTCGACGAGTTCAGCGACCTGTTCGGCGACCTCCGCCGGATCAACTCGCCCCGCAGCCCTGTCGGCGCCGCCCGCATCATCGACGTCACCGACCCGCGGGCGCCCTTTGTCGTGTCCAACGTGCGGCTCGAGGTGCACGACCCGGCGGTGCGGGCCGAGGTGATGGACGACCCCGGCGGGCGCACGATCGTCCGCAGCTACACCGGTCACTACTGCTCGCTGCCGACCCGCGACGAGCCGCGCATCGCGGCCTGCTCGATGATCGGCTCCGGGCTCCGGCTGTTCGACATCTCCGACCTGGCCCGGCCCCGCGAGGTCGGCTACTTCAACCAGCCCGGCCCCAACGGGGGATCGGCGATGTCCCAGCCGGCGTGGGACGTCGCGCGGCGCCAGGTCTGGTACACCGACACCGACGAAGGCTTCTTCACCGTCGCCCTGCGCGGGCCGGCGGCGGCGCTGCTGGCGGCGCGCTGAGGAGCGGCGTGCAGATCACCTCCGAGCAGCACCTCGACGACGGCCTCCTCGAGCAGCGGTTCACGCTCGACGGCGTCCCCGGCATCCTGTGGACCCCGCAGCGTCCGGGCCCGCTCGTCCTGCTGGGCCACCCGGGCGGCATCGACGCGATGTACCCGCGCCTGGCCGGCCGGGCCCGGGCACTCGGCAGGCTGGGCGCCGCGGCGGCCACGCTGGAGCTGCCCGGCAGCGGCGAGCGGCCCCGGCTGCCGACCGTGGACGCCGCCCGGGCCGACCTCCGCGCCGCGCTGGCGGCGGGCCGCCCGGTCTCCGCCGACGTCGTGGACCGGCTGATCCTGCCGCTCGTCGACCGGGCGGTGCCCGAGCTCCGGGCCGCCATCGACGTCCTCCTCGCCCGGCCCGGGATCACCGGCCCGGTGGCCTGCGCCGGCGGGGTGATCGCGATCGGCGTCCGCCTGGCCCGGGTCGAGCCGCGGCTCGTCGCGGCGGGCCTGTTCGCGGGCAGCTTCGTGCCCGCGTCGATCCTGGAGGAGGCGCGCGCGGTGACGATCCCGGTGCACGTCCTGCTCCAGTGGGACGACGCGGGCAACGACCGGCAGGCCGCGCTCGACCTGTTCGACGCGTTCGGCTCGTCCGAGAAGACGCTCCTCGCCAACCTCGGCGGGCACACCGGCGTCCCGGAGCACGCGGGCGACGACGCGACGCGCTTCTTCGCGCGCCACCTCGGTCTCGCCCCCTAGCGGTACGCCGTGCCGCGCTCCTCGCGCACCCACACGCCGTCCCCGGGCGCGGGGACCCCGCCGGCGGCCAGGTCGCGCTTGACCACCTTGTTGGTGGCGGTGCGCGGCAGGGAGTCGACGACCCGCACGTAGCGCGGCCACGCCTTCGGCGAGAGGTCGTCCTGCGCCGCGAGGAAGTGCTCGAGGTCGGCCGCCGTCAGGGGCGAGCGCAGGATCAGCGCGCAGGCGACCTGGTCGCCGACCTTCGGGTCCGGGACGGCGTACACGGCGGCCTCGCCGATCGCCGGGTGCCGCAGCAGGATCCGCTCGACGGGCGCGGCAGCGAGGTTCTCGCCGTCCACGCGCAGCCACTCGCCGGAGCGCCCGGCGAAGTAGACCCAGCCGTCGGCGTCGCGGTAGGCGAGGTCGCCCGACCAGTACATCCCGCCACGCATCCGTTCCGCCTCGGCGTCGGGGTCGTTGTAGTAGCCGGCGAAGGCGCCGGAGCCGGTGGTGTTGACGAGCTCGCCGACGGCCTCGTCGGCGTTGAGGAGCCGGCCGGCGTCGTCGAAGCGCGCATCGGGTGTCACCGCGCCGGTCTCGGGCGACAGCACGGCGACGCCGGGCAGGGGCATGCCGAGCGCGCCGGCCGGCATGTCCGGGCGACGCTGGACGATGACGGCGTTCTCGGTCGAGGAGTAGGAGTCGACCACCGTGCACCCGAAGCGGCGGCCGAAGGCGGCGATGTCCGCCTCGTTGGCCTCGTTGCCGAACACCAGGCGCAGCGGGTTGTCGGCGTCGTCGTCATGCTCGGGGGTGGCGAGGACGTAGGTGAGCGGCTTGCCGACGTAGTTGGCGTAGGTCGCGCCGAAGTCCCGGACGTCGGGCAGGAAGCCCCGGGCCGAGAACCCCGCGACGGCGAAGGTGGCTCCGGTGGTGAGCGCCGGCGCCCAGCCCGCCATCACGGCGTTGGAGTGGAACATCGGCATCGACACGTAGTGCACGTCGTCGGCACCCAGGCCGAGCCGGCCGACGAGGTGGGTGCCGGGGCCGGTGATCTTCTCGTGCGTGACGCGGACCGCCTTCGGCGACCCGCTGGTGCCGCTGGTGAAGATCAGCATGAAGAGCGACCCGTCCGCCGGCGCCGCGTCCGGCGGGGGGACCGTGGCCGGGTCCGCCAGGGCCCCGAGCGCGACGTCGGCGGAGTCGACGACCACCTGGCAGTCGGCCTTCGCGACGTCGGCAGCGAGGGCGTCGCCGCGCCGGGTCGCGTTCAGCCCGACCAGGACGTGCCCGCCCAGGCCGGCCGCGGCCAGGTGCAGCGCGAAGGCGGGTCCGTTGGGCAGGAGCACCCCCACGTGCGGCGGCAGCGCCGGATCGAGGCGCTCCTCGAGCGCGGCGGCGAGCCGGGCCGCCGCGGCGACGTACTGCCGCCACGACAGCTCGTGGACCGAGCCTGCCTCCCGCCAGCGCAGTGCCGGCCGGTCGTCGTCCGCGCGGGCGAGAAGCAGGTCCCGGACGGTCATGCGAAGCTGCGGCCGATCGCCAGCGCCTGCTCGGTCGCGCCCCCGAAGAGGAACTCGAACCGCTTGCCGCTCGTGAAGTAGCGGTGCGCCTCGCCGTCGAGGTCGATGCCGACCCCGCCGTGGACGTGCACGGTGGTGTGCGCGATCCGGTGCCCGGCGTCCGCGGCCCAGAGCTTCGCGGTGGCGACCTCGGTGCCGGCCGGCAGCCCCTCGTCGAGGCGCCAGATCGCCTGCCACAGCGTCAGCCGCTGGCCCAGGACGTCGATGAAGCCGTCGGCCAGCCGCTGCGAGACGGCCTGGAAGGTGCCGATCGGGCGGCCGAACTGCTCGCGGGTCTTGGCGTACTCGGAGGTCAGCCGCAGCGCGCCCTCGGTGACGCCGAGCTGCTCGGCCGCGGCGAGCGCGACGAGGAGCTGGCCGAGGCGCTCGGCTGAATCGGGCCCGCCGATACGGACGCCGGCGGCATTGGCGAAGGTGATCAGCGCGGCGACGTCGCCGTCACTGGTCTTCTGCGCGACGCGCTCGACACCATCCGCGGTCACGTCTACCAGGTAGACACCGGGACCGTCCGGGCCCGTGGCGGTGACGAGAAGAAGGTCGGCAGCCATGCCGGCCCGCACCAGGGTCTTGGTGCCGGTGACGGACCAGTAGTCACCGCCAGTCGCGTCCGCCGTGACGGCCGGCGAGGCGGGCAGGTGCGAGCGCTCCTCGGCGACCGCGGCGGCGTAGAGCCCCTGCCCGGCGTCCTGACCGGCACCGGTCACCAGCGTCGTGCACGCGGTGTGCGTCGCCAGGGGGAGGGGCGCGACGTGGCGGCCGACCTCGACGAGCACGCGGGCCAGCGTGACCAGGTCGAGCTCGGTCCAGTCGAAGGCGTCGCCCAGCGTGGCCCACAGCTCGCGGTCGAAGCGGTCGCCGCCGGCCTCGACCTCCTTGAGCCGCGCGTTGGTGGTCTTGTCCTTCAGGATCTGGGCGGCGAGCTCCGCGGCCTCGTCCTGCTCGGGGGTGAAGAGAAAGTCCATGGTTGTGTCCTCGGTCCTCAGGCTCGCTTGGCGGCGGGCAGGCCGAGGCCGACGTACCCGATGATGTCGCGCTGGATCTCGTTGGTGCCGCCGCCGAAGGTCATCACCAGCGACGAGCGGTGGAAGCGCTCCAGGCGACCGGCGAGCACGGCGCCGGGGGAGTCGGCGGTGATGCCGGCGTGGGGGCCGACCACCTCCATCAGGGAGCGGTAGACCTCGGTGGCCAGCTCGGAGCCGTAGATCTTGGTCGCCGACGCCTCGGCGGGGGAGAGCGCGACGCCGTGGTCGGCGTCCGCGGCGAGCTTCCAGTTGATCAGCGAGAGCGCCTCGACGCGCGCGTGGGCCCGGCCGAGCGCGATCTGCACCCACTCGGTGTCGATGACCCGGGTGCCGTCGGGGTTGCGGGTCTCGGCCGCCCAGTCCTTGACGAGCTGCAGGGAGTGGACCAGCGGGGCCGCGGAGGTGAGCGCCACCCGCTCGTGGTTGAGCTGGTTGGTCATCAGCGCCCAGCCTCCGCCGCGCTCGCTGATCAGGTTGGTGGCCGGCACCCGCACGTCGGAGTAGTACGTCGCCGACGTGCCGACCCCGGCGACGGTGTGCACCGGGGTGTACGAGACGCCGGGCGCGTCGGCCGGCACCAGGATCATCGACAGGCCCTTGTGCCGCGGGGCGTCGGGCTCGGTGCGGCAGGCCATCCAGAGCCAGTCGGCGTACTGGATGAGCGAGGTCCACATCTTCTGGCCGTTGATGACCCACTCGTCGCCCTCGAGCGTCGCCTTGGTCTGGAGCGAGGCGAGGTCGGTGCCCGACCCGGGCTCGGAGTAGCCGATCGAGAAGTGCAGCTCGCCGGCGAGGATCTTCGGGAGGAAGAACTCCTTCTGCTCGTCGCTGCCGAAGCGCATGATCGTCGGGCCGACCGTGTTGAGGGTCAGGTAGGGGATCGGCACGCCGGCGATCGCGGCGACGTCGGTGAAGATCAGCTGCTCGACCATGGACCGGGCCTGGCCGCCGTACTCCTTGGGCCAGCCGATGCCGAGCCAGCCGTCCTTGCCGATCTGGCGGATGACGTCCTTGTAGACGCCGGCCTCGCCGAACTCACCGGTGGCCGACGCCAGGCCGGCGCGGATCTCGGGGGTGACGAGCTGGGCGAAGTACGCGCGGAGCTCCTCGCGCAGGGCTACCTGCTGCGGCTCCAGGTCGATGTGCATCGGGTCTCCTGTGACGGTGCTCGGGGCGGCCGGTTGTTGTCAGCCTAACGGCAAAACTGTAACGTGTTCTACATGACCGACACCCGCATGCTCGACCAGGGGACCCAGCCGATCCGCTTCGCGCGCGGATGGCACTGCCTGGGCCTGGCCTCGGACTTCGCCGACGGCAAGCCGCACGCCGTCCAGGGGTTCGGGACCAAGCTGGTGGTCTGGCAGGGCGGCAACGGCGAGCTCAACGTCCTCGACGGCTACTGCCGGCACATGGGCGGCGACCTGACCCAGGGCGAGGTCAAGGGCGACCACATCGCCTGCCCGTTCCACGACTGGCGCTGGGGTGGCGACGGCAAGTGCAAGGAGATCCCCTACGCCCGGCGGGTCCCGCTGCGCGCGCGCACCCAGCGCTACGAGACGGTCGTGCGCAACGGCCAGCTGCTCATGTGGCACGACCCCGAGGGCTCGGCCGCCGACCACGAGCTGCTCCCGCCCGAGCTGCCCGACGTGATGACGGACAAGTACACGCCGTGGTCGTGGCACACCAAGGAGATCAACGGCTCGCACTGCCGCGAGCTCATCGACAACGTCGCGGACATGGCGCACTTCTACTACGTGCACTTCGCCTTCCCGACGAGCTTCCGCAACATCTTCGACGGGCACACCGCGACCCAGTTCATGGAGTCGAAGGGGCGGCCCGACACGATGGGCGGCGGGTACGGCGACGAGAACTCGACGCTCAAGTCCGTCGCGACGTACTACGGGCCGTCGTACATGATCAACTGGCTCGAGGTCGACTACAAGGGCTTCATCACCGAGGTCATCCTCATCAACTGCCACATCCCGACCGGGCCGACGTCGTTCACGCTCCAGTACGGCATCAGCGTGCGCAAGCCCGAGGGCCTCGACGAGAAGACCTGCGCCTACATCGCCGAGCGCTACACCGAGTCGTTCGGCGACGGCTTCCTGCAGGACGTCGCGATCTGGGAGAACAAGGTCGCCGTCCAGAACCCGCTGCTGTGCGAGGAGGACGGTCCCGTCTACCAGCTGCGCCGCTGGTACGAGCAGTTCTACGTCGACGTCGCCGACATCGCGCCCGAGATGACCGACCGCTTCGAGTTCGAGGTCGACACCACGAAGGCCAACGAGTACTGGCACGCCGAGGTCGCCGACAACCTGGCCAAGCGCGCGGCCGCCGAGGCCGACGCGGAGGCCGCCGCGCCCGCGGACGCCTGAGGCCCACGCCATGGCTTCGTTCGTCCCGACCAGCGACGAGACCCTCGAGGACCTGCGCCGCTACACCGAGGACCGGCTGGTCGACGTCGCCTGCCTCGACTGCCTGGCCCAGGTCCGGGTCAAGAAGAACAGCGACCACCAGACCTCCGTCCAGTGGAGTGCGGAGGCCCGCGCCGATTGTCAAGAGTTCCAGCGACGAGGCCAGGCGCCCGGAGGGCGGGACGTGCACAAGCCCTGCTCCCGGCTGATGGCTAGCATCGACGACGCCGTTCGGGCCGGAGCCGTCCCGATCGGTGCGTACGACGGCTACTGAGCCATCTTTTAGTAGGGGAGTTCCGTGGACATCGAGTCCTTCGTGCTGGACGTCGTCGGTGTGGTCGAGGAGACCGCCGACGCGAAGTCCATCAGCTTCGCCGTGCCCGAGGGCGCGGAGGAGAAGTTCGACTACAAGCCCGGCCAGTTCCTGACCGTGGCGGTGCCGAGCGACCAGACCGGCATCGCCGCGCGCTGCTACTCGCTCTCGAGCAGCCCCCACGACGGGGGACCGCTCACGGTCACCGTGAAGCGCACCGCCGACGGCTACGCCTCGAACTGGATCTGCGACAACCTGAAGGTCGGTGACACGCTCCGCGCGCTGCCGCCGTCCGGGATCTTCACGCCGGCCTCGCTCGACGCCGACCTGCTGCTCTTCGCCGGCGGCTCCGGCGTCACGCCGGTGATGTCGATCACGCGCACCGCGCTGGCGCACGGCTCCGGGCGGATCGTCGTCTTCTACGCCAACCGCGACGAGAGCTCGGTCATCTTCGCCGCCGAGCTCACCCGGCTCGCCGCCGAGCACCCGGACCGGCTCCAGGTGATCCACTGGCTCGAGTCCGTGCAGGGACTGCCGACCGAGGCGCAGATGAAGGCGTTCGCGGCGGCGTACGGCGGCTACGACTCGTTCGTGTGCGGCCCGGCGCCGTTCATGAAGATGGTCACCACCGTGCTCAAGGAGCTCGAGGTCCCGCGCAGCCTGCGCCACCAGGAGAAGTTCGTGTCGCTGGGCGGCAACCCGTTCGGCGACCTCGCCGAGCTCCAGGAGGCCGAGGCCGAGATCGCCCTCGCCGAGTCGGACGACGACGGCCCCGGCGCCGACGTCTTCGCCGACGCGCCGGCCGGGCCGGTCAAGGTCGAGGTCGAGCTCGACGGCGAGGAGTTCACCTTCGACGACTGGGACCCGCGCACCAAGCTCCTCGACTTCCTCGAGAGCAAGGGCGTCAAGGCGCCGTACTCCTGCCGCGAGGGGGAGTGCTCGGCCTGCGCGATCCGGCTTCTCGAGGGCGACGTCAAGATGCTCTACAACGACGTCCTCGACAAGGACGACCTGGACGACGGCATCCGGCTCGGCTGCCAGTCCGTCCCGCTGACCGACACGGTCAAGATCACCTACAGCTGAGCGACGACGGCCGCCGGCTGCACCCCCCGAGGCTGCAGCCGGCGGCCGTCGTCCGTCTGGCTCGTGCGGAGCGCCCGGTCAGGCAGCCGGGGCGGCCGGGTGGGCCGCCGTGCACTTGTCGAGGCGGGCCTGGGCGTGCGCGACGCGCTGGACCTGGGCCTTCTTGGCCTTCTTGACGTTCGCCTTCTTCTCCTTGGCGAGCGCGAGCGTGGCCTTGGCGGAGCGCTTCTCCTTGGCCGCGTCGGCGGCCTTGACGGCGCCCTTGGCCTCGCGGACCTTGGCCTGCTTCGCCGCGAGCTTCGCGGTCAGCGCGTCGAGCTTGGCCTCGGCGCGGTCCAGCTGGGTCTGCTGGGTGGCGCAGGGGGCCTTGGTGGGCGCGTCGGCGGCGACGGCGCTGGCGACGGGCGCGGCGCTCAGTCCGAGAGCGAGCGCGGCCACCGTGACGGCGGCGTGCTTCCTGAGGTTCATCCGTGGCTCCTGTGGATCGGTGACGGCTTTCACCGAGTACATGTCTCCACCGAGCCGGCGTGTTACAGCCCGCCCGGATCAGTGCGCGCCGGAGACGCAGAACTCGTTGCCGTCGGGATCGCTCAGCGTGACCCACCGGAAGCCCGGCATCTCGCGGTCACCCACGTGGCCCGCCCCCGCCGCACGGAGCTCGGCGACCGCCGCGTCGAGATCGGCGGCGACGAAGTCGACGTGGACCCGGTTCTTGCCTGGCGTGGGGTCGTCGACCTTCTGGAAGCCCAGCCGCAGGCCGTCCGGCAGCGCGACCATGACGAACCAGCCGTCGTTCTCCTCGACGACCTGCCCCCCTGTCCGCTCGGCCCACCAGCGGCCGAGGGCGAGGGCGTCGGTGGTGTCGAGGGTGATCATCGCGGGGGAGAGCGTCATGGGGCGACCGTAGCGGCGGCCGCGGACAGTGCGCGGCACGGTCGGCGCTGTGGGCGCTGTCGGCGTCCCGTGGGAGGGTCGGGACCATGAACGCTGCCCTGCCCGGCCCGGACGGACTCCCGCGCTGCCCGTGGTCGCTCTCGCCCGTCGAGCTGCCCTACCACGACACCGAGTGGGGCTTCCCGGTCGCCGACGACCAGCGACTGTTCGAGAAGATCTGCCTCGAGGGCTTCCAGTCCGGGCTGAGCTGGCGCACCATCCTGGTCAAGCGGCCGGCCTTCCGCGCGGCCTTCGCCGACTTCGACTACCGCGTGGTCGCCGGCTTCGACGAGCACGACGTCGTCCGCCTGCTGGGGGACGCGGGCATCGTCCGCCACCGCGGCAAGATCGAGGCCACCATCAACAACGCCGCCCGCGCCCTCGAGACCGTCGCCGAGCACGGCTCGCTCGCCGCCTACCTCTGGACCTTCGAGACCCCCGCCGCCGAGCTGGCCGCGCCGCAGACCCTCACCACCTCGCCCGCCGCCATCGCCCTCTCCAAGGACCTCAAGAAGCGCGGCTGGAAGTTCGTCGGGCCGACCACCATGTTCGCGTTCATGCAGGCGATGGGACTGCTCAACGACCACGTCGTCGGCTGCGTGACCCGGAGCGAGGTCGAGGCGGCGCGGGCGGCGTTCACCCCGCCCGTCGCGGCGTAGCATCGGGCGATGCACGAGCGCGGACGCCGGACCAAGGAGCTGCCGGGCTGAGGGCACCCGCGGCTGGCTCGAGCTGCGTGACGACGAGCGGCGCCCGAGGTGCTGTCCTCGGTCGAGGGCAGGCAGGTCTTGTGGTCGTCGCTGTGGCCGGCGCGGCCCGACGACCGCATCGAGCTCACCGTGATCCCCGACCCGCCCGGCCCAGCGACCGTCGGCCACCTCCGCCGTCGGCTCAACGAGCTGCTCTACGCGGACCTCAGGTACAGCTACGGCCAGTGAGCCAGTCGCCCAGAACGGCCACCGTGTCGGGCACGAACTCCACCTCGCCGACCATCTCGCGCAGCCGCGCCACGCTCACCCACGCACCCCAGGCGACCTCCTCGGGCTGCCAGGTGATCGGACCGTCGTACACGCAGGTGTAGGCGAACGCGTGGTACGCCGTGTGCTCGTCGGAGTAGTCCGCCTCGCCGAGCGCCGTCAGCTCGACCCCGTGCACCCCGAGCTCCTCGAAGGCCTCGCGCACCGCGGCGTCGTACGGGATCTCGCCGGCCTGGAGGACGCCGCCCGCCGCGAAGTCGTGGCGGCCGGGAAACACGTCCTTTGTGTCGGTGCGCCGGTGGACGTAGACCTCACCCGCGCTGTTGCGCACCACCACCAGCGTCGCCGCGTGGCGCAGGTTGCGGGCCCGGACCTCGGCGCGGGGCGCCACCTCGCCGGTCGGGCGGCCGTCGTCGCCGTACAGGGCGACGGGCTCGGTGGCGGGGTCGGGGTGGGGCATGCGGTCGACGATAGCGGCGGCAGTTTCACCGCCTAGGCGGTGAAACTGCCGGTGGGCAGCGGGAACTCCGTGTGCCCAGGGGGAGTTTCGGGCGGCCAGTCAGGCGGTGAGGGCAGTTTCACCGCCTAGGCGGTGAAACTGCCGCGGAGCGCAGCCGGACGGTGAGCGGGCGTCACCAACCTCGCTCGCGCCACTCCGCCAGGTGCGGCCGCTGCTCGCCGAGGGTCCCGTCGCTCCCGTGACCCGGGTAGAACCAGGTGTCGTCGGGCAGCGTGTCGAAGATCTTGGTCTCGACGTCGTCGATCAGGCTCCGGAACGCGTCGGCGTCGCCGAAGGTCCCGCCGACGCCGCCCGGGAACAGCGAGTCGCCGGTGAACAGGTGGGGGTGGCCGGCGGGGTCGCGGTAGAGGAGGCAGATGGAGCCGGGGGTGTGGCCGGTGATCCGGATGACCTGGAGGGCGCAGCTGCCGACCATGATCTCGTCGCCGTCGGTGACCCGGCGGTCGACGCTGACGCCGGTCTGCTCGGTGATGGCGTCGGCGTCGGGCTCGCCGGCGACGACGCCCGCCCCCGAGGCCCGGACGACGTCGGCGAGGGCGCGGTGGTGGTCCCAGTGCTGGTGGGTGGTGATCACGGTGGTGACGCCCTCGTCCCCGATGAGGGGGAGCAGGGTCTCGGGTGCGGCGGCGGCGTCGATGAGGACCTGCGAGCCGGTGTCGTGGCAGCGCAGCAGGTAGCAGTTGTTCGACATCTTCTCGTCGACGGCGACCTTGGTGATGGTCAGGTTCGCCAGCTCGCGGATAGCGGGGGCGCCGCCGACGGTCACTTCTCCGGTGTAGGTCACGGTCCCGATCCTAGGTGCAGCCTCAGGCGCTGGTGAGGTCCGGGAGGGCGCCGGCGCTGCTGGTGACGGCGCCGTCGGCGTCGCGTCCGGTGGCCCACCAGGCGAGGGGGCCGACGGGGCCGCTGACGGTGGCGGCGCCCTCGGCGGGGGTGCCGAAGGTCCAGCGGGCGGGCTCGTCGGTGGCGACGACGTGGAAGCCGGGGCCGGCGTACTGGCGCGAGGAGGCGGTGAGGAAGGACGTCGCGGTGGTCGGCGGCCAGTCGGAGGCCGTGTAGCCGGCGCCGAGGTCGGCGTGGTGGATCTCGACCTCGCGCAGGCGCAGGAAGGGGACGTTGTTGGCGGACATCTGGCGGCCGCCGGGGGTCCGCTCGAAGGTGGTGCCCTCGGGCAGGACGGTGGCCACGTCGACCACCTCGGCGAGTCCGGCGACGGCGCTGCGGAGGCGGTCGAGGATGGCGGCCGGCCCGGCGGCGGCGACGAGGTCGTCGATGTCGCCGTCGCGGCGCTCCTCGGAGACGTACATCGTGCGGGGCACGCCGTCGCGGAGGCCGCGCAGGATGCCGCCGAGGCCCTCGGCGTTGAGCGCGAGATGGGCGAGCACGTGCGCGCGGCTCCAGCCGGCGCACAGGCTCGGGGCGGCCCAGGCGTCGTCCGACAGGGAGGCGGCGGTGGTGAGGAGGCGCTCGGTCGCGGCGGAGAGAGTGGTCACAGAAGTCATCATGCACCCCACCTGCCGACCCGTCGGGGAGGCGTTGTCGGTGCCGGGTGAGAGGGTGGTTCCTGGCGCGCTGGCTTGCCTGCGCGACGTACCATGGCGAACACTTGTTCGAAGACTCCCACTCCAACCAGCGACCACGCAAGAGGACCGGTAGTGACCGATCAGCTGATCATCCGCGGCGCCCGTGAGCACAACCTCAAGGACGTCTCGATCGACCTCCCGCGCGACTCGCTCATCGTCTTCACGGGCCTGTCCGGGTCGGGCAAGTCGAGCCTGGCGTTCGACACGATCTTCGCCGAGGGCCAGCGCCGCTACGTCGAGTCGCTCTCGGCGTACGCCCGGCAGTTCCTCGGCCAGATGGACAAGCCCGACGTCGACTTCATCGAGGGGCTCTCGCCGGCGGTCTCGATCGACCAGAAGTCGACCTCCAAGAACCCGCGCTCGACGGTCGGCACCATCACCGAGGTCTACGACTACCTGCGGCTGCTCTACGCGCGGGCCGGCCGGGCGCACTGCCCCACCTGCGGCGCCCCCATCGAGCAGCAGACGCCGCAGCAGATCGTCGACCGGATGCTCGAGCTCGACGAGGGCACCCGCTTCCAGGTCCTGGCCCCGGTCGTGCGCGGCCGCAAGGGCGAGTACGTCGAGCTGTTCAAGCAGCTCCAGACGCAGGGCTTCTCCCGGGCCCGGGTCGACGGCGAGACGCACAACCTCGACAGCCCGCCCACGCTCGACAAGAAGCTCAAGCACACCATCGAGGTCGTCGTCGACCGGCTCGCCGTCAAGGCCTCCGCCAAGCGCCGGCTGACCGACTCGGTCGAGACCGCGCTCGGCCTGGCCGGGGGACTGGTCGTCTTCGACCTGGTCGACGCCGGCCAGGAGCTGAAGTTCTCCGAGAAGATGGCGTGCCCCAACGACCACCCCATCGAGACCGACGACCTCGAGCCGCGCTCGTTCTCGTTCAACTCGCCGTTCGGCGCCTGCCCGTCGTGCTCGGGCCTGGGCACCCGCATGGAGGTCGACCCCGAGCTCGTCGTCCCCGACCCGACGGCCACGCTGGCCGAGGGCGCGCTCCAGCCGTGGAGCCACGCCCACGTCGCCGACTACTTCGGCCGGCTCCTCGTCGCGCTCGGCGACGAGCTCGGCTTCGACGTCGACACGCCCTGGGAGCAGCTGACCACCCGTGCCCAGCGCGCCATCCTCGACGGCCACGCCACCAAGGTGCACGTCGTCACCCGCAACCGCTACGGCCGCGAGCGCTCCTACTACGCCGACTTCGAGGGCGTGCGCAAGTACGTCGAGCGGCGCCACCGCGAGGCCGAGAGCGACACGAGCCGCGAGCGGTTCGAGGGCTTCATGCGCGAGGTCCCGTGCCCGGTCTGCTCCGGCAGCCGGCTCAAGCCGGTCTCCATGGCGGTCACCCTGGGCGCCAAGGACAAGGGCGGCAAGAACATCGCCGAGGTCTGCGCGCTGCCGATCAACGAGACTGCGGCCTACCTGGCCGACCTCGACCTGTCCGCGCGCGAGCGCCAGATCGGCGAGCGGGTGCTCAAGGAGATCCAGGAGCGGCTCAACTTCCTGCTCGACGTCGGCCTCGACTACCTCTCCCTCGACCGGCCCTCGGGCTCCCTGTCCGGCGGCGAGGCCCAGCGGATCCGGCTGGCCACCCAGATCGGCGCCGGCCTGGTCGGCGTCCTCTACGTTCTCGACGAGCCGTCCATCGGCCTGCACCAGCGCGACAACCAGAAGCTGATCGAGACCCTGGTCCGGCTCAAGGACCTCGGCAACACGCTGATCGTCGTCGAGCACGACGAGGACACCATCCGGGTCGCCGACTGGATCGTCGACATCGGCCCCGGCGCCGGCGAGCACGGCGGCCAGGTGGTCCACTCCGGCACCGTCAAGGAGCTCCTCGAGCACCCGGACTCGATGACCGGGCAGTACCTCTCGGGCCGCCGCGAGATCCCGGTGCCCGCCATCCGCCGTCCCCGCACGGTCGGGCGCGAGCTCAAGGTGCTGGGCGCGCGCGAGCACAACCTCAAGAACGTCGACGTCGCCTTCCCGCTCGGCGTGTTCACCGCGGTCACCGGCGTCTCGGGCTCGGGCAAGTCCACGCTGGTCAACGACATCCTCTACACGTCGCTGGCCAAGCAGATCTACAACGCCCGCACGATCCCGGGCCGGCACCAGAAGATCACGGGCCTCGAGCACGTCGACAAGGTGATCCACGTCGACCAGTCGCCGATCGGCCGCACCCCGCGCTCCAACCCGGCGACCTACACGGGCGTCTTCGACCACGTCCGCAAGCTGTTCGCGCAGACGCCCGAGGCCAAGATGCGCGGCTACCAGCAGGGCCGGTTCTCGTTCAACGTCAAGGGCGGGCGCTGCGAGGCGTGCGCCGGCGACGGCACGATCAAGATCGAGATGAACTTCCTGCCCGACGTCTACGTCCCGTGCGAGGTGTGCCACGGCGCCCGCTACAACCGCGAGACGCTCGAGGTCCACTACAAGGGCAAGACCATCGCCGAGGTCCTCGACATGCCGATCGAGGAGGCGCAGGACTTCTTCGCCGCCGTCCCCGCGATCGCCCGGCACATGACGACGCTCACCGAGGTCGGCCTCGGCTACGTCCGGCTCGGCCAGCCGGCCACGACGCTCTCCGGTGGCGAGGCGCAGCGCGTCAAGCTGGCCGCCGAGCTCCAGAAGCGCTCGACCGGCCGCACGGTCTACGTCCTCGACGAGCCGACCACCGGCCTCCACTTCGAGGACATCCGCAAGCTGCTCGGCGTCCTCTCGGGTCTGGTCGACAAGGGCAACACGGTCCTGGTGATCGAGCACAACCTCGACGTCATCAAGACCGCCGACTGGATCATCGACATGGGCCCCGAGGGCGGCTCCCGCGGCGGCACGGTCGTCGCCGAGGGCACCCCCGAGGAGATCGCCGCGGTCGCCGAGAGCCACACCGGCCACTTCCTGCGCCCCCTGCTCGACGGTCGCGGCGCGGCCCAGCCGGGCGCGCCGAAGCGGGCGCCCAAGGCCGCCGTCGACGCCAAGAAGACGCCGGCCGCCAAGAAGGCCGCGGCCAAGAAGACCGCCGCGCGCAAGGTGGCGGCGGTCAAGAAGTCGACGACGGGCACGGCGCGCAAGCGGAAGGCCTGAAACCCCCGAACCGCCCGAGGCAGGCGCAGGCGGTCCACTAGGGTTCGTGCGTGACTCGACGTACCCGCGGCCGCTCGGTGCCGGCTCTGCTGCTCGGCCTGCTGCTCGCCTCGTCGCTCCTCGCGGGGGTCGCCGAGGCGGCCGGCGCCTCCGCCGCCACCACCAGCGCCGCGGCCCCGCAGCTCCGCTGCGAGATCGACGCCTACGGCCACACCCGGGACGGACGGATCCACCTCCGCAAGATCACCGGGAACCGGGTGACGGTCGCGAAGGCGACGGCGCGGCCGGTCTCCTGGCGCCCGGTCGCCTGGGGCCTGGTGATGCTCAACAGCTGGCCCGGCCACGAGGAGACGCACCAGGTCGTCGCGGCCACCGACGGCAAGGTCCGGCTCGTCCGGACCGAGTGGAACACCCGCGGCAGCCTGAGGACCACGGTGCTCAAGGTGCTCGGCTCCGGCTACCCGAGCCGGCTGATCGCCTTCAACGACCGGTCGCTGTACTGGGTGGCCACCGACGGACTGCTGCACCGGGCCACCTGGAACGGACGCCGCCTGGTGCGGCCGCGGGCGCTCCCGGTCCCGATCCGCCAGGCCACCACCCTGACCGCGGCGACGACCGAGCGCGGCGGCAGCCGCGTGTACTACACCGACCGGGCCGGTGCGCTCCACGTCGTGCGGGACGAGGGCGCGCAGTCGACCGACACCGTGCTGCGGACCTCGGGCTACGCAGCGGTGACCGCGCTGCGCTCCGGCACCTGCATCGACGACCGCTACACGGGCGCGCCGGTCCCGGGCGTGCTGCTGGTGGTCGATCGCACCACCGGGGTCGCCCGGGTCCAGCGGGTGCTGCGCCCCGACGACGCGAGCGGCGGGACGCTCGCGGCGCCGGTCCGGGTCCGCCCGGGCGGCTGGACCTGGCGCCGGCTCGGCTGACCCGGACGCAGGCCGCGACACGACGCCGAACCCACAGCCGGTTCTCAGCCACGGCCCGTAGCCTGACCCCCATGACTTCCTCCCTGAGCAGGAGACGTGCCCTGAGCGGAGCGGCCACGCTGGGGGTGGGCGTCCCGCTCCTCGCCGCGTGCGGCAGCGGTGACGACGGCGCGGCCAAGGATCCCGCGACCGACCCGGCCACCGACGCGCCGAGCACGCCGTCCTCGCCGACGGCGACCGAGACCGCGTCCGGGACGCCGAGCAGCGGGGGCGGTGGCGCCGGCGGTCTCGTCGCGACGGCCGATGTCCCGGTGGGCGGCGGCGTCATCATCAAGGACGCCGAGCTCGTCGTCACCCAGCCGTCGGCGGGGCAGTTCAAGGCGTTCAGCGCGATCTGCACCCACCAGGGCTGCCTGGTCGGCAGCGTCTCCGACGGGCAGATCCACTGCCCGTGCCACGGCAGCTCGTTCTCGGTCTCCGACGGCGCCAGCCAGGGAGGGCCGGCGCAGACGCCGCTGCCCGAGGTCGCGGTCACGGTGAGCGGCGACGAGGTCACGCGTGCCTGAGGTCCGCGTCCCCCGCCGCATCGTGTTCTCCGGTCTCGGTGCGCTCGGTGTGGCCGTCGCGCTCGCCGGGTGCGCCGGTGGCGACGACGGCGGCAGCGGCAAGCCCAAGGTCGCGGCCGGCGACGAGCTGACCACGACCGACCAGGTGCCGGTGGGCGGCGGGATCGTGCTCACCGATGCCAAGGTGGTCGTCACCCAGCCGAGCGCCGGGAAGTTCGAGGCATTCACCGCCGTGTGCACGCACCAGGGGCTCACGGTGACCTCCGTTGCCGACGGGCGGATCCAGTGCGCCCACCACGGGTCGTCGTACTCGATCTCGACCGGTGAGGTCGAGGGCGGTCCGGCGCCGTCCGCGCTGGCGTCGGTCGCGATCAAGCAGGACGGGCAGCGGATCCTCGCGGCCTGAGCGCCGCGACGAGGGCCCGGCCCGCGGGGGCGCCGAGGTCGTAGGCGTCGAAGTGGTGCGCGTTCGCGAGCACCTCGACGCGGACGCCCGGCGCGCCGGTGAGCGCGGCCGACTGACGCAGCGGGACGGTCTCGTCGAGGTCGCCGTGCAGCACCGTCACGCCGCCCCCGGGTCGGTCGGCGGCGCCGGCGAGCAGGCGCGGCAGCGGGTCCGCGGCGGCGTACCTCTCGGGCACGTCTGAAGGCGTGCCGCCCATCCACTCGACGACGGCGCCGTCGCCGAGGCGCTCCTCGGCCGCCCGGCGCAGGTCGGCCACCGGGGCGAGCGCGACGACGGGGACGGGCGGCAGGTCGGCGGCGCACGCGCGCCACAGGACGAGCGTCCCGCCGGCCGAGTGCCCGACCCATGCCGTCACCGGCGCGGTCGCGCGGACCAGGGCGTCCAGGGCGCGCAGGTCGGCCAGGGTGGCTGCGGGGTCACCGGGGATCCGGCGGTACTCCGCCAGCCACACCTGCTGCCCGGTCGTGGCGGCGAGGTCGGCGGCCAGCCTGCGGGCGTGGCCGCGGTCGATCGAGGGCCGGAAGTAGCCGCCGTGCACGAGGACGATCACCGGGGTCCCGGCCCCGGCGCCGGTCCCGTAGGTCTCGGCGACCTGGTCGGCGTCGGTGCCGTAGCGCACGAGCGGCGCGGGGGAGTGCGCGGCGGAGGCGGCGTCGATGCGCTCCCAGGCGGCGTCCTCTGCGGTCACGGCACCAGCATGCCGGTCGGCGCCGTCGCCGTCTCCTTCCAGCGCAGGTCGCGCAGCGCGGGACGACGGTCGAGCCGGGCGTCGAGCACGGTGCGGGCGTCGTCGTACCGGCCGGCGCGCAGGAGGGCCGCGATCCGGGCCTCCTCGACGATCTCGCGCTGCGCGTCGGAGCCGCCCAGGCGCCATACCTGGGGGCTCAGCGCGGCGAGCCGGTCGGCCGCCTGCGAGCAGCGTCCCGCGGCGAGCAGGTCGAGGGCCCGGGCCAGGGGAGCGACGACCTCGCGGTGGGTCGGGCTCGCGTGCCCGGCGCTCCACTCGGCAAGGCGGCGCAGCCCGGGCCGGTCGTCGGTCGCCAGCAGGACGACGGCGGCGTGCAGCGCCAGGAAGGCCGTCGCGGGCTGCTCGAGGACGGTGCGGCCGGTGACCGCCGCGACCTCGTCGAGCGCCGGGACGTCGTGGGCGTCCGGGGTGATCGCCCAGCGGAACAGCAGGGCGCCGGTGTCGACGAGCGCCCGGCAGCCGACCGCGTGCTGGGGACGCAGCTGGTTCTCGTAGCGGGTCCGGACGGCGCCGAGGTCGCCGATCGAGAGCTCGTGGAGCGCGGCGTGCCAGGAGAAGTGGGTGAGGCTGTCGGTGGCGGCGCCGTCGCCGAGGATCCAGGCGTCCATCCAGGCGAGGCCGGCGGCGTGGTCGCCGGTCTCGTAGTGCGCGTGCGCGCGGGCGTGCGCCGCGTGCCCGCCGCCCGGGTCGCTCGCCAGCGAGCGGCAGGAGAGGTCCATCGCCTCGTCGAAGCGGCGCTGCTCCTGGCGCACGAACGCGAGGATGCCGGCGATCCACGGGTCGTCGCCGTAGGCCGGCGCGGCGCCCTCGACGATCCGCCAGGCCTGCTCGGGGACGTCGGTCACGCCCGCGAACGCGATGGTCGGCATCGCGACCGAGAGCAGCAGGGCGTCGCGCGGGTAGGTCGCCAGGTGGGCGACCAGGGGCGCGGGATCGCCCTGCAGGTGCCGGTCGATGGCGTGGACGTGGCTGCGCTCGCGCTCGGTCGCGCGCCCCGCGTGCAGCCGAGCGTCGGCGAGCCGCGCTGCGACGTCCACCTCGACGCACATCTCGTGGCCGAGCAGCGCCAGCGCCGCATGGCCGAGCGCGAAGGTCGGGTCGAGCGCGATGGCGGTGGCGATCCGGCTGGCCGCGCCCGAGCGGAGCCGCAGCAGGTCGCGCACACCGTCGACGTAGGCGTCGGCAGCGAGCGAGCCGGTGGTGAGGTCGTATCCGTAGGCGTCGCGACATCGGGTGCGTGCTGGCATAAGTCAAGTAAACCACCAGACAAAGTCTTTTAAAGACATGTCGGTGCATCTCCGTAGGGTTGACCGCGTGTCACCAGCGCTGAGTTACCGGCCCGCGCCCGGCTCGATTCCGACGCAGCCGGGGGTCTACCGGTTCCGCGACCGCTCCCAGCGGGTGATCTACGTCGGCAAGGCGAAGAACCTGCGCGCCCGCCTGTCGTCGTACTTCCAGGACATCGGCAACCTGCACCCGCGCACCGCCACCATGGTGACCACCGCGACGTCGGTCGAGTGGACGGTCGTCGGCACCGAGGTCGAGGCGCTGCAGCTCGAGTACTCCTGGATCAAGGAGTACGACCCGCGCTTCAACGTGAAGTACCGCGACGACAAGTCCTACCCGTGGCTCGCGGTGACCGTCTCCGAGGAGTTCCCGCGGGTCATGGTCGGGCGTGGCGCCAAGCGCAAGGGCACCCGCTACTTCGGCCCCTACGGCCATGCCTGGGCGATCCGCGAGACCGTCGACATCCTGCTGCGCGTCTTCCCGATGCGCTCGTGCACCAACGGCGTCTTCAAGCGCTCGAGCCAGATCGGGCGGCCCTGCCTGCTCGGCTACATCGACAAGTGCTCGGCGCCCTGCGTCGGCAACATCTCGCCCGAGGACCACCGCGCGATCGTCGACGACTTCTGCGAGTTCATGGCCGGCCGCACCCGGCCGTTCACCAAGCGCATCGAGCAGGAGATGTACGCCGCCTCCGACGCCCTCGACTTCGAGAAGGCGGCACGCCTGCGCGACGACCTCGGCGCGATGCAGAAGGCGCTCGAGAAGCAGGCCGTCGTCCTCGGCGACGGCTCCGACGCCGACGTCATCGCGCTCGCCGAGGACCCGCTCGAGGTCGCGGTCCAGGTGTTCTACGTGCGCGGCGGCCGGATCCGCGGGCAGCGCGGCTGGGTGGCCGACCGCACCGACGAGGGCGACACGTCGTCCCTGGTCGAGGACTTCCTCCTGCAGCTCTACGCCGGCGTCGCGCCCGAGGACGCCCGGGACGCCGTGCCGCGCGAGATCCTGGTGCCCGAGCTGCCGCCCGAGCACGCGACCTTCGAGCGGCTGCTCTCCGACCTGCGCGGGGCGAAGGTCGAGATCCGGGTGCCCCAGCGCGGCGACAAGAAGTCGCTCCAGGAGACGGTCGCCCGCAACGCCGTCGAGTCGCTCGCGCTCCACAAGACCAAGCGCGCCAGCGACCTCACCACGCGCAACCGGGCGCTCGCCGAGATCGCCGAGGCGCTCGACCTCGACGAGGCGCCGCTGCGGATCGAGTGCTACGACGTCTCCCACATCCAGGGCACCGAGATCGTCGCGTCGATGGTGGTCTTCGAGGACGGGCTCGCGCGCAAGGGCGAGTACCGCCGCTTCGTGATCAAGGACCAGGAGGGCTCCGACGACGTCAAGGCCATGCACGAGGTGATCACCCGGCGCTTCCGGCGGCTCCTCGACGAGCAGGCGCGCTCCGAGCTGCGTCCCGGTGACCCGGCCGCCGGCACCGGGCCGATGCTGGTCGACCCCGACACCGGGCGGCCCCGCAAGTTCGCCTACGCGCCCGGCCTCGTCGTGGTCGACGGCGGTGCTCCGCAGGTCGCGGCCGCGCAGCGGGCGCTCGACGAGCTCGGCATCGACGACATCCCGATCTGCGGGCTGGCCAAGCGGCTCGAGGAGGTCTGGGTGCCCCGCGAGGAGGACCCGGTGATCCTGCCGCGCACCTCCGAGGGGCTCTACCTGCTCCAGCGGGTGCGCGACGAGGCCCACCGGTTCGCCATCACCCACCACCGCAACCGGCGCTCGAAGTCGATGGTCGAGAGCATGCTCGACGGCGTCCCGGGCCTCGGCGAGGTGCGCCGCAAGACGCTGCTGCGCCACTTCGGCTCGCTGCGCAAGCTGCGGCTCGCCACGCTCGACGAGATCGCCGCCGTCCCGGGGGTCGGACCGCGCACCGCGGCCGCCATCAAGGAGGCGATCGCGGCCGACGACGCGACGCGATCCCCGTCCTCGACGGGTCCTGCACCACAATGACCCCATGAGCGAGAGCACCCCCGGCCAGCTCGTGGTCGTCACCGGCATGACCGGCGCCGGCCGCAGCACGGCCGCCAAGGAGCTGGAGGACCTCGGCTTCTACGTCGTCGATAACCTGCCGCCGAGCCTGCTGCCGGACGTCGTCCGGCTGGTCGACGAGAGCCACGGCCCCGCGCAGCCGGTCGCCGTCGTGGTCGACGTCCGGTCCGGCTCGTTCTTCCAGGGGCTGCGCAGCGCGCTCGCCCACGGCGTCGCCGGACGCGAGACCACTCTGGTCTTCCTCGACGCGATCGACGAGGTGCTCGTCCGCCGCCAGGAGGCCGCCCGTCGTCCGCACCCGCTCCAGGAGGGCGGCCGGCTGCTCGACGGCCTGCACCGGGAGCGCGTCGTCCTCGCCGACCTGCGCTCCGAGGCCGACCTCGTCATCGACACGTCGAACCTCAACGTGCACCAGCTCACCGACCGGATCGCTGACGCCTTCGGCACCCTGCAGACCACCCGGCTGCGGGTCTCGGTGATCAGCTTCGGCTTCAAGTACGGCATCCCGGTCGACGCCGACTACGTCGCCGACATGCGCTTCCTGCCCAACCCGCACTGGGTGCCCGAGCTGCGCCCGCGCACCGGCCAGGACCCGGAGGTCGCGGCGTACGTGCGCGGACGCCCGGGCGCCGAGGAGTTCCTCGACGCCTACGTGCCCCTGCTCGCCGGGGTCGCCGAGGGCTACATCCGCGAGGGCAAGCGCTTCATGCGCGTCGCCATCGGCTGCACCGGCGGCAAGCACCGCAGCGTGGCCATGAGCGAGGAGATCGCGCGCCGGTTCGGCGAGCGCGGCTACGTCGCCCGGGCGATCCACCGCGACCTGGGCCGGGAGTGATCGACCGGATGAGCTCGGACTTCCTCGGGAGCGACCAGCGTGCCCAGGCGGTGGTCGCGCTCGGCGGCGGGCACGGCCTCCACGCGTCGCTGAGCGCCCTGCGTCACCTCGTGGACGACCTCACCGTCGACGAGCTCACCGCCGTCGTCACCGTCGCGGACAACGGCGGCTCCTCGGGCCGCCTGCGCGGCGAGTTCGGCGTCCTCCCGCCGGGCGACCTGCGGATGGCGCTCGCCGCCCTCTGCGGGGACGACGAGTGGGGCGACACCTGGGCCCGCGTGCTCCAGCACCGCTTCGCCGGCGACGGCGAGATGCGCGGGCACGTCGTCGGCAACCTCCTCATCGTCGGCCTCTGGGAGCTCCTCGGCGACCACGTCGACGCCCTTGACTGGGTCGGCCGGCTGCTCGGCGCCAAGGGGCGCGTGCTCCCCATGGCCACCGAGCCCATGGACATCACGGCCGACGTCCGCGGTCTCGACCCGGCCGACCCCGACGCCCTCACCTCCGTGCGCGGGCAGGTCGAGGTCGCCACCACCGACGGCGTCATCGCCGCGATCGCGCTCGAGCCGCCCGACCCGGAGGTCAGCCCCGCCGTCGTCGACGCCCTCGCCGCCGCGGACTGGGCCGTCCTCGGCCCCGGCTCCTGGTTCACCAGCGTCCTCCCGCACCTCCTCGTCCCGCGGCTGCGCTCCGCGCTCGTCGCCACCGAGGCCCGGCTCATCGTCGTGCTCAACCTCGAGGAGCAGGCCGGCGAGACCCCCGGCTTCGGGCCGGCGGACCACCTCGCCGTCCTCTCCGAGCACGCCCCGGACCTCGCCATCCACACCGTCCTCGCCGACCGCCGCTCCCTGGCCGACGTCGACCCCGCCGAGCTCGCCGAGCTCGAGGAGACCGTCGCCGCCCTCGGCGCCCGCCTCGTCGTCGACGACGTCGCCGCCGACGACGGAGCACCCCGGCACGACCCCGTCCGGCTGGCCGCCGCCTACGCCCGGATCTTCGCGGCGGGCTGAGTCCCGGCGCCGGTGTGTGGCGCGGATCGCTCGCCCGCGGGCCGTCGTACCGCCTGGACGGCGAGGGTGGTTGACCCGCGTGGAAAGATCGGCCCCATGGCGATGACGGCACAGGTCAAGGCGGAGCTGGCCAGCACCCCGGTCACGAAGGTCTGCTGCCGCAAGGCCGAGGTGGCCTCGATGCTGCGCTTCGCCGGCGGGCTGCACATCGTGGGCGGCCGGATCGTGGTCGAGGCCGAGCTCGACACCGGCGCCGCGGCCCGCCGCCTCCGCAAGGACATCTCCGAGATCTACGGCCAGGGCTCCGAGGTCGTCATGGTGCAGGGCAACGGCCTGCGCAAGGGCAGCCGCTACATCGTCCGTGTCGTCAAGGACGGCGAGGCGCTCGCCCGCCAGACCGGGCTCCTCGACCAGCGCGGCCGCCCGGTCCGCGGGCTCCCGCCCGCCGTCGTGTCGGGTGGTGCGTGCGACGCGGTCGCCGCCTGGCGGGGTGCCTTTCTCGCGCACGGCTCGCTCACCGAGCCGGGCCGCTCGTCGTCGCTCGAGGTGACGTGCCCGGGCTCCGAGGCCGCGCTCGCCCTCGTGGGTGTCTCGCGCCGCCTCGGGATCCAGGCCAAGGCCCGCGAGGTCCGCGGCATCGACCGCGTCGTCATCCGCGACGGTGACGCCATCGGCCAGCTGCTCGCCCGCCTCGGTGCCCACGAGACCCTGATGGCCTGGGAGGAGCGGCGGATGCGCCGCGAGGTCCGGGCCACCGCCAACCGTCTCGCGAACTTCGACGACGCCAACCTGCGCCGCTCCGCGCGCGCCGCCGTCACCGCCGGCGCCCGGGTGCACCGGGCCATGGAGATCCTCGGCGACGAGGTCCCCGACCACCTGAAGATGGCCGGCGAGCTCCGCCTCGAGCACAAGCAGGCCTCGCTCGAGGAGCTCGGCCAGCTGCACGAGCCGGTCCTCACCAAGGACGCCATCGCCGGCCGGATCCGCCGTCTCCTCGCCATGGCCGACAAGCGCGCCGAGGACCTCGGCATCCCGGACACCGAGGCCTCGCTCACCCCGGAGATGCTCGCCGGCGACGCCTGAGCGCTGCGCCGGCGTCTCCGCGTCGACCCTGCCGCGGCCGTCCACCTGGGGGATAGGGTCGGGAGCACCGGCAACGTCCCGCACTCCCAGGAGGATCGCAGTGACCGTTCGTGTAGGAATCAATGGATTCGGCCGGATCGGCCGCAACTTCTTCCGCGCCGTCCGGGCCGGCGGTGCCGATATCGAGATCGTCGGTGTCAACGACCTGACCGACAACGCGACGCTGGCGCACCTGCTGAAGTACGACTCGATCCTGGGCCCGCTCGATGCCGAGGTCGAGGCGACCGATGACGCGATCGTGGTCGGCGGCACCGAGATCAAGGCGTTCGCCGAGCGCGACCCCGCCGCCCTGGGCTGGGGTGAGCTGGGTGTCGACGTGGTGGTGGAGTCGACCGGCTTCTTCACCGATGCCACCAGGGCCCGGGCTCACGTGGATGGGGGTGGTGCGAAGAAGGTGATCATCTCCGCGCCTGCCTCGAACGAGGACATCACCATCGTGATGGGCGTCAACCACGAGCTCTACGACCCGGCCGTGCACACGGTGATCTCGAACGCCTCGTGCACCACGAACTGCCTGGCGCCGATGGCGAAGGCCCTCAACGACGGTCTGGGGATCGTGTCGGGTCTGATGACCACGGTGCACGCCTACACCGCGGACCAGAACCTGCAGGACAACATCCACAAGGACCTGCGCCGTGCCCGTGCTGCGGCGTTGAACATCGTGCCGACCTCGACGGGTGCGGCCAAGGCGATCGGTCTGGTGCTGCCTGAGCTCAAGGGCAAGCTCGACGGGTACGCCCTTCGCGTTCCGACGCCGACGGGGTCGTTGACGGACCTGTCGTTCGCCGCGCCCCGTGACACCTCGGTCGAGGAGGTCAACGAGATCGTGAAGGCGGCTGCCGACGGTCGTTACCTGGTCTACTCGACGGACCCGATCGTGTCGTCGGACATCGTGACCAACCCGGCCTCGTGCATCTTCGATGCGCCGTTGACCAAGGTGATCGGCAACCAGGTCAAGGTCGCGGGCTGGTACGACAACGAGTGGGGCTACTCCAACCGGCTGGCCGACCTCATCACGCACGTCGGCGCCTGATCCGCATCGTCTAGGCTCTGACGCTTGTGACAGCAATCAACGGGCTCGACGAGTCGTTCCTCCAGGGTGTCGCGGGCAAGCGCGTGCTCGTCCGGTCGGACCTGAACGTCCCCCTCGACGGGGCGACCATCACCGACGACGGGCGGATCCGGGCCAGCGTCCCGACGATCGAGGCGCTCGCCGCGGCGGGCGCCCGCGTCGTCGTCGCGGCCCACCTCGGCCGCCCCAAGGGCGAGCCGGACCCGGCCTACTCGCTGGCTCCCGTCGCCGCGCGGCTCGGCGAGCTGCTCGGCCGGCGGGTCGCGTTCGCCACCGACACCGTCGGCACCTCCGCCCAGGAGACCGTGGCCGGCCTGGCCGACGGTGTCGTCGCGCTGCTCGAGAACGTCCGCTTCAACGCCGGCGAGACCAGCAAGGACGACGCCGAGCGCGGCGCCTTCGCCGACCAGCTCGCCGCCCTCGCCGACGTCTTCGTCTCCGACGGCTTCGGCGTCGTGCACCGCAAGCAGGCCAGCGTGTACGACGTCGCCCAGCGCCTCCCGCACGCGATGGGTGGCCTCGTCGCCGCCGAGATCGACGTGCTGCGGCGGCTCACCGTCGACCCGGCCCGGCCCTACGTCGTCGTCCTCGGCGGCTCGAAGGTCTCGGACAAGCTCGGCGTCATCGACAACCTGCTCGGCAAGGCCGACAAGCTGCTCATCGGCGGCGGCATGGTCTTCACCTTCCTCAAGGCCGACGGCCTCGAGGTCGGCCAGAGCCTGCTCGAGGAGGACCAGCTCGACACGGTCCGCGCCTACCAGGCCCGGGCGAAGGAGCTCGGCGTCGAGATCGTGCTGCCCACCGACATCGTCGTCGCCGACAGCTTCGGCGACGAGGCGTCGGCCCGCGTCGTCGCCGCCTCCGCGATCCCGGCCGGGACGCTCGGGCTCGACATCGGACCCGAGTCCGGCAAGGCCTTCGCCGCGGCCCTCGCCGACGCGCGGACCGTCTTCTGGAACGGCCCGATGGGTGTGTTCGAGCAGCCCGCCTTCGCCGACGGGACCCGCGCGGTCGCCGCGGCGCTCACCGAGGTCGACGGGCTCTCGGTCGTCGGCGGCGGCGACTCCGCGGCCGCCGTCCGGTCGCTCGGGTTCGACGAGTCCGCCTTCGGTCACATCTCGACCGGTGGCGGTGCAAGCCTCGAGTACCTCGAGGGCAAGGAACTCCCCGGCATCACGGTTCTGGAGGACTGAATGGCCAGCACGACGCGCACGCCGTTGATGGCGGGCAACTGGAAGATGAACCTCAACCACGCCGAGGCCGTGGTGCTGGTGCAGAAGCTCGCCTGGACGCTGTCGGACAAGCGCCACGACTACGGCAAGGTCGAGGTCGCGGTCATCCCGCCGTTTACCGACATCCGCTCGGTGCAGACCCTCATCGACGGCGACCGGCTCGCGATCCGGTACGGCGCGCAGGACGTCTCGGAGCACGCCAACGGCGCGTACACCGGCGAGATCTCCGCGGCCATGCTCGCCAAGCTCGGCTGCTCGTACATCGTCGTCGGCCACTCCGAGCGCCGGCAGTACCACGGCGAGACCGACGCCGTCGTCAACGCCAAGGCGAAGGCGGCGCTGGGCGAGAAGATCACGCCCATCGTGTGCGTCGGCGAGGGCCTCGACGTCCGCCAGGCCGGCGAGCACGTCGCGCACACCAACGCGCAGGTCGAGGGCTCGCTCGCCGGGCTGTCGAAGAAGCAGGTTGCCGGCCTCGTCATCGCCTACGAGCCCGTGTGGGCCATCGGCACCGGCGAGGTCGCCACCCCGGACGACGCGCAGGAGGTCTGCGCCGCCATCCGCGGCAAGGTGCGCGAGCTGTTCGGCGACGAGGCCGCGGACGCCGTACGGATCCTCTACGGGGGCTCGGTGAAGGCCGCGAACGTCGCCGGGATCATGGCCAAGACCGACGTCGACGGCGCCCTCGTGGGCGGGGCGAGCCTGGAGGCGGACGAGTTCGGGGGAATCTGCCGCTTCTACGACATGCCGGTGCTGTCCTAGTACCGGACCTGACGTAGGATTCCTCGCGTGTCGACGCTTCTGACTGTGCTGCTCGTGATCACGAGCCTGATCCTGATCCTGCTCGTGCTGCTGCACAAGGGTCGGGGCGGCGGCCTCTCGGACATGTTCGGCGGCGGCGTGTCGAGCTCGCTCGGCGGCTCCTCCGTTGCCGAGCGGAACCTCGACCGGTTCACGGTCGGGATCGGCGTGATCTGGTTCGCCTGCGTCATCGCGCTGGGCCTGCTGCTCGCGTACCAGAACTGATCTACTGCATCCGGCGCGCGGGAGAGCCGCGGCCGTCCGAGGCTTTGAGGAGATAGTCCGTTGGCTGGTGGTGGTGGAAACGCGATCCGCGGGAGCCGTGTCGGCGCGGGTCCGATGGGAGAGGCCGAGCGTGGCGAGGCGGCTCCCCGGCAGGCGGTGACGTACTTCTGCGCCAACGGTCACCGGGCCGTGATCACCTTCTCGGTCGAGGCCTCGGTCCCCGAGTCGTGGGACTGCCCCAAGTGCGGCCTGCCCGCCGGGCTCGACTCCGAGAACGCGCCCCCGGCGCCCAAGATCGAGCCGTACAAGACGCACCTCGCCTACGTGAAGGAGCGCCGCTCCGACAAGGAGGCCGAGGTCATCCTCGACGAGGCGATCCAGCTGCTGCGCTCGCGGCGGAAGTCCGGCGAGATCATCTTCTGAGCTGGTGGGCGCGAGCGCGTCTTCGCGGTGATGGAGGGCAGCAAGCTGCCCGATGGGCAGCTCTCGACGCGCTGCCGCGCTCGCGGTCGAGGTTTGCTCGGTGCGGGGTTGCTGGGCGGCAAGACGTCGGTGTCGCGTCGCGAGCGCGTCTTCGCTGACTCGGGGGGCAGCAAGCTGCCCGATGGGCAGCTCTCGACGCGCTGGCGCGCTCGCGGTCGAGGTTTGCTCGGTGCGGGGTTGCTGGGCGGCCAGACCTTGGTGTCGCGTCGCGGCGGCTGGTGTGGAGCGGTGCTGCGGCGCGCTCGCGGGTTGTGGGGTCACCACGGGACGGCCTCGACGATGAGGTTCCGGCGGTAGTGGAACCCGCCGCCGGGGGTGGTGACGCGGTCCGTGCAGGTGATGAGGACGAGGCGGCGGGCGACGTCCTGGGTGAAGACGCTCCGGGGCAGCCGGTGGCGGTCGACCGACCAGGTGCGGGTGACCCGCCACCGGTGGATGGTGCCCGCTCCGCCCGCGCCATCTGCCACCCGTACGACGTCACCTCGGCGCGCTGAGCGGAGCCGGGCGAACGCGCCGGGCCGGTCACGGTCGTCCGAGACGTGCCCGGTGAGCACGGTGGTGCCGACGAGCGCGTCCAGGGGCGCGCCGTGGGTCCACTGACCGGCGGTCCGGGCGCCGCGGGGTGCGGGGAGAACCGCGCCGCGGAAGGCGACGCCCGTCAGGGTGGCGGTGAGGCCGAGGCGGGGGAGGGCGACGGTGCTGGTCCCGCGGGCGGGGCGGGGGGATCCGGGGCGGGAGCCGCCGGTGTCGACGCGCGGATGCTGGGGAACGGCGACCGGGCGGGGGCCGACGAGCGAGGTCTCGTCGGCGATGCCCGCGGCGGTCCAGGGCACGGGTGCGCTCTGCGCCGACCCGGCGAGGGCCTCGCGGTACGTATAGCAGCCGCCGCGGGCGATCCGGGTCCGGCCGACGAGGAGCGTCGCCGTGGGCTCGCCGGTGAGCGGGACCGCGAACGTGCCGGCGGCGAGGACGGGTGCGCCGGTCCAGGTGGCGCGGGTGCAGCGGCCCTGGGCGTCGGGGGCGACCGGTCCGAGGAGCTGCCACTGGCCGGTGAGCGATCCGGTGCCGTTGCCCGAGCCGGGCGCTGGGGCGACCGCAGCGACGGCCGGGCCCGTGGGCAGGCCGGTGAGCACGACCCGGTCGACCAGCTCGACTCCTGCGGTGGCGCGCTGGTGGTTGACGAGGGTCCGCAGGCGCGGTGCGGCGGCGACGAGAGTGGTCTCCTCGGGGAGGCCGGCCGACGTCCAGGGGACGGGCAGGGTGGTGGCGGAGCCGAAGAGGCGTTCGCGGTAGGTGTAGCAGCCGGTCGCCGAGACGCGGGTGGCGCCGACGGAGAAGGTGCCGTCGTGGGGCACCGGGAACCGGCCGCCGGCGGCGACCGGTGCGCGCGACCAGTCCCGGCCACGGCAGCTCGCCGGTGCCTGGGTCGGTGACGCCGGCGATGCCGGCGCGGAGCCGGGTGCCGGGGCGACCGGGCCGAGGAGCTGCCACTCGCCGGTGAGGGGAGTGGGCAGGGGCGGTCCGCCGAGTCCGGAGACGGTGACGGCGTCGACGAGCTGCGCGCCGGGCTCGGCGCGCTGGAGGTTGACCTGGGTGCGGAGGGTCGGCGTCCGGAGCACCGGTGCCGGGGCGGTCGCCGATGCGGTCAGGGTGCGCGGGCCGGCGGCGGTGGCGACGCGCTGGGCGCGGGCGGACCCGTGGTGCAGGCGGTAGTGGTGCGCGGGCACGCCCGTGTAGCGGACCCGGAGAGCGACCGGCCCAGCCGCGGAGCCGCGCCGCCACGAGATCGGCGCCGGCGCGGAGGTGGTGGTGACGAGGGTGCGGGTGCTCCGGCCGTCGGCGAAGGTGGCCCCGCCGGTGAGGTGGAGGGTGACCCGGACACCCGGGACGGGCAGCCCGCGCGCGGAGCGGAGGCCGAGACCGGTGAGCGTCCCGGCTCCTGACCGCGCCGGATCGGCGGCGGGCCGGAGGACGGGCCTGGGCGCGCGGTAGCCGCCGCGCGGGGCGGCGCGGCGGACGGCGTCGCGCACCCACCCCCGAGCCGTACGACGCACGCGGGCGGCGCGGGCGCCGTCGGTCCGGTCGAGCTCGGCGAGGTAGGCGCGCATGGTGGCGGGCGCGGAGTTGCGGCCGCGGAGGGCGCCGACCGCCCACCAGAGGGCCGCGGCGCGGACCGGGTCGTGCCGGGCGCGGTCGAGGTGGGTGGTGAGCAGGTAGCCGACGACGGGGTCGCGGACCAGGTGGCTGGGGGTGGCCGCGGTCGGCCAGGCCCGGGTGCCGGTGTCGAGGCAGAGGCCGTGGCTGCCGCCGGGCAGGCGGGCGATGCCGAGCTCGTGGCCAGCGGAGGTGGTCAGGCCGACGAAGCCCGGGGTCCGCTCGGCGACAGGCCCGGGCGGCAACGGCGCCGACGGTGCAGGCGCCGGGGGTGCGGCCGCCGCACCACCCACCAGCGGCACCGCCGCCAGCGGGGTGAGCAGCGCGAGGACGAGGAGGAGCAGGGATCGCAGCAGGGAGGTTCGCATGCGACCGATCGTCGGCGGCGAGCGGCCGAGGCGCGATCGGGTCGGGTCGGGCCTGGGGATGACGGGCGGAGAACAGCTGCCTGTGGACGCTTCGTGGCTGACCAGGGGACCCAGGAGGCTCAGGAGACGCCTGAGGCCGCAGGCCCCGCCCTGCCCCCGCGAGGCCGGGCTCAGAGCGCGCTGGCCGCCGCGCTGTCGAGGAACCAGACCGTCTCGGTCTTGCCGGTGACGCCGCGGGCGGGCGTCTCGGCGACGGTGCCGTCGTCGGCGAGGGCGCGGCGGACGGCGTCCGCCTTGGCGTCGCCGCTGACCAGGAACCAGACGGACTGGGCGCGGTTGAGGGCCTCGAAGGTGAGGGTGACCCGGGAGGGCGGGGGCTTGGGGGAGTCCTCGACGGGGGCGGCGATCGCGTCGACGACGTCGAGACCCGGGTGGCCGGGGAAGAGCGAGGCGATGTGCCCGTCGGGGCCGACGCCGAGCATGAGCACGTCGAAGTCGCCGCCGCCCTCGGCGCGGATGGTGTCGCCGTAGGAGGTCGCCGACGCGGCGAGCGAGTCGGCCTCGTCGGAGGCCGGGGCGCTGTGGACGCGGAAGGCGCCGACCTCGTCGAGGAAGGCGGCGCGGGCCTGGGTGAGGTTGCGGTCGGGGGAGTCGGCGGGCACGTAGCGCTCGTCGCCGAACCAGAAGCTCACCGCGCCCCAGTCGACGCCGGAGGCCGGGGCCAGGCGGGCGATCTCGCGGTGCACCGCCTCGGCGATGGTGCCGCCGGTGAGCCCGACGTCGGGGACGTGGCCGGCGGCCTGGGCGTCAGCGATCCGGTTGAGGAGCTCGCCGGCGACGGCGGTCGCGAGCGCGCCCGGGTCGGGGTGGACCTCGACGAGGGGGGCCGGACGGTCGGTGATCGGCGAGGTCATCGCTGACGGTGCTCCTGGTAGTAGCGGACGAAGGCCTGGGTGGAGGTGTCCTGGGCGGCGAGGACGTCGTCGTCGCCGGACAGCGCCGGCGCGATCTGGACGGCGAGCTGCTTGCCGAGCTCGACCCCCCACTGGTCGAAGCTGTCGATGCCCCAGACCACGCCCTGGGTGAACGTGATGTGCTCGTAGAGAGCGATCAGCTGGCCGAGCACCGACGGGGTCAGCGCGGGCGCCATGATCGACGTCGTGGGCCGGTTGCCGGGGAAGACCCGGGCCGGGACGATCGCCTCGTCGGTGCCCTCGGCGCGCACCTCGTCGGCGGTCTTGCCGAACGCGAGCGCCCGGGTCTGGGCGAGGAAGTTGGCCAGCAGCAGCTCGTGGACGTCGGTCGTGCCGTCGACGAGCGGGTAGGCCGGCGTCGCGAACGCGATGAAGTCGGCCGGCACGAGACGCGTGCCCTGGTGGATGAGCTGGTAGAAGGCGTGCTGCCCGTTGGTCCCGGGCTCGCCCCAGAACACCTCGCCGGTGTCGGTGGTGACGGGAGTGCCGTCCCAGCGGACCCGCTTGCCGTTGGACTCCATCGTGAGCTGCTGGAGGTACGCCGGGAACCGGTGCAGCGACTGGGCGTAGGGGAGCACCGCATGGGTCTGGGCACCGAGGAAGTTGGTGTACCAGACGTTGAGGAGCCCCATCAGGGCCGGCACGTTGCGCTCGATCGGCTGGGTCTGGAAGTGCTCGTCGACGGTCCGGAACCCGGCGAGGAACTCCTCGAAGCGCTCCGGGCCGATCGCCACCGCCAGGGAGGTCCCGATCGCGGAGTCGACGGAGTAGCGCCCGCCGACCCAGTCCCAGAACCCGAAGGCGTTGGCCGGGTCGATGCCGAACTCGGCGACCTTGTCGAGCGCCGTCGAGACGGCGACGAAGTGCCGCGCCACGACCGCCTCGTCGCTGGGGACGGCGTCGGCGCCGGCCGCCGCGCGGATGCCGTCGACGAGCCACCGGCGCGAGAGCCGCGCGTTGGTGAGCGTCTCGAGCGTCCCGAACGTCTTGCTGGACACGATGAACAGCGTCGTCGCCGGGTCGAGGCCGGCGAGCTTCTCGGCCGCGTCGGTCGGGTCGATGTTGCTGATGAACCGGCACTCGAGGCCCTCGTGGGCGTACGGCTTGAGCGCCTCGTAGGCCATCACCGGGCCGAGGTCGGAGCCGCCGATGCCGATGTTGACGACCGTGCGGATGCGCTCGCCGGTGAAGCCGCGCCAGGTGCCCGAGCGGACGTCGTCGGCGAAGGCGTAGATCCGGCGGAGCACGGCGCGCACCTCTTCGACGACGTCGGCGCCGCCGACCTCGAGGTTGGACCCGGCCGCGCGCCGCAGCGCGGTGTGGAGCACCGCGCGGTCCTCGGTGACGTTGATGTGGTCACCGCGGAACATCGAGTCGCGGCGGTCCGGCAGGCCGACCTCGCCGCCCAGCGCCACGAGCGCGTCGAGCACCTCGCCGGTGAGCAGGTTGCGCGACAGGTCGACGCGGAGGTCGCCCGCGTCGAACGACAGGTGCTCGGTGCGCTCCGGGTCGTCGGCGAACCAGCGCCGCAGGTCGGGGGTGAAACCGTCGGCGAGCCGGGTCAGGCTCGCCCAGGCAGCGGTCGACCGGGGGTCGACGGGAGCCGCGCCCACGGCTTCAGGCTCCGGCCTGGGCCATCTGCGCCTCGACAGTGGTGACGAGCTCAGTCCAGGAGGCCTTGAACTTGTCGACACCCTCGGTCTCGAGCGTCAGGAAGACGTCGTCGAGGTCGATGCCGGCCGCGACGAGCTGGTCGAACACCGCCTGCGCGTCGGCGGCCTGGCCGCTGACCCGGTCGCCCTCGACCTCGCCGTGGTCGGCGAACGCGAGGAGCGTCTTCTCGGGCATCGTGTTGACCGTGTCGGCCACGACGAGGTCGGTGACGTAGAGGGTGTCGGGGTAGGCCGGGTTCTTCACGCCGGTGGACGCCCAGAGCGGACGCTGCGGGTGCGCCCCCGCGGCCGCGAGCGCCTGCCAGCGGTCGGAGGCGAGGACCTCCTCGAAGGCCGCGTAGGCCAGGCGGGCGTTGGCGACGGCGGCCTTGCCCCGCAGCGCGAGCGCCTCGTCGGTGCCGATCTTGTCGAGCCGCGCGTCGATCTCGGTGTCGACGCGGGACACGAAGAACGACGCCACCGACTGGATGGTGCCGAGGTCGATGCCGGCGTCCTTGGCCTGCTCGAGGCCGGCCAGGTAGGCGTCCATGACGCCGCGGTAGCGCTCGACGGAGAAGATCAGCGTGACGTTGACGCTGATCCCGGCCGCGATCGCCGCCGTGATCGCGGGCAGGCCCTCGAGGGTCGCCGGGATCTTGATCAGCACGTTCGGACGGTCGACCGCGGCCCACAGCGCCTTCGCCGAGGCGATGGTCGCGTCGGTGTCGTTGGCCAGGGTGGGCTCGACCTCGATCGAGACCCGGCCGTCGGCGGGGTGCGCAGCGGCCACCGGGGCGAGGACGTCGCACGCGTTGCGCACGTCGTCGGTGGTGAGCGCGAAGATCACCTTGTCGGCGTCCGCGCCGTCGGCGACGAGCTGGCGCACCTGTGCGTCGTAGCGCTCGCCGTCGGCGATGGCTCCGGCGAAGATCGTCGGGTTGGTGGTCACGCCGACCACGGACTTCTCGGCGACGAGCTCGGCGAGGTTGCCGGTCTCGATCCGCTCGCGGGACAGGTCGTCGAGCCAGATGGACACCCCCGCGTCAGCGAGGGCCTTCAGTCGTTCACTCATGGATCCTCCTCGTGCGGTGGATGCTGCGGGGGTGGTGCGGTCGATCAGTTGCGGGCGGCCGCCGCGATGCTCTCCTTGGCGGCCTGGACGACGGCCTCGGGCGTGAACCCGAACTCCCGGAAGAGCGTGCCGGCGTCGGCGCTGGCGCCGTAGTGGTCGATGCTGACGATGCGGCCGGCGTCGCCGACGTACTCGCGCCAGCCCTGCTTCACGCCGGCCTCGACGGAGACGCGCGCCTTGACCGTGGGCGGGATGACCTGGTCGCGGTAGGCCTGGGTCTGGGCCTCGAACCACTCGAGGCAGGGGAGCGAGACGACGCGGGCGCCGACGCCCTCGGCGGCGAGCTTCTCGCGCGCGGCGACGGCGTGCTGGACCTCGGAGCCGGTGGCCAGCAGGACGACGTCGGGCTGGCCGCCCTCGGCGTCGAGCAGCACGTAGCCGCCCTTGGCGACGTTGTCGGTCGTGGCGTAGCCGTCGGTGCCGCGCGGGAACGTGGGGACGTTCTGGCGGCTGAGGATGAGGCCCGCCGGACGGTCGCTGTTGCGCAGGACCTGGAGCCAGGCGGCCGCGGTCTCGTTGGCGTCGGCCGGGCGGATGATGTCGAGGCCGGGGATCGCGCGGAGCGCGGCGAGGTGCTCGATCGGCTGGTGGGTGGGGCCGTCCTCGCCGAGACCGATGGAGTCGTGGGTCCAGACGTACACGACCGGCGCCTTCATCAGCGCACCGACGCGGACCGCGCCGCGCATGTAGTCCGAGAACGTCAGGAAGGTGCCGCCGAAGACGCGGGTGCCGCCGTGCACGGCGATGCCGTTCATGATCGCGCCCATGCCGTGCTCGCGGATGCCGAAGTGCAGCACCCGGCCCTGGTAGGGGTCGCCCTGCCACTCCTCGACGGAGCGGTCGAGCGGCAGGAAGGACGGCGCGTCCTTGATGGTGGTGTTGTTGGAGCCGGCGAGGTCGGCCGAGCCGCCCCACAGCTCGGGCATCACGGCGGCGACGGCGTTGATCACCTTGCCGGACGCCGCGCGGGTGGCGACCCCCTTGGCGTCGGCCTCGAAGACCGGCAGGGCGTCCTCGATGCCGTCGGGGAGGCGACGGTCCTTCATGCGGTGCAGCAGCGCGGCCTGCTCGGGGTTGGCCGCGGCCCAGACGTCGTACTCCTTGGTCCAGGCGGCGGCCCACTCCTTGCCGCGCGCGATGAGCGAGCGGGTGTGGGAGAGGACGTCGGCGGGGACCTCGAAGCTCTTGTCGGGGTCGAAGCCGAGGACCGCCTTGGTCGCGGCGACCTCGTCGGCGCCGAGCGCGGAGCCGTGGGCGGCCTCGGTGTTCTGCGCGTTGGGGGCCGGCCAGGCGATGACCGTCTTGAGGACGATCAGCGACGGCTTGTCGGTGACCTCGTCGGCGGCCTTGACGGCGGCGTAGAGGGCCGGGACGTCCTCCTCGTAGTTGGCGAGGTCGGAGTGGTCGGTGCCGGTCCAGTCGACGGTCTGGACGTGCCAGCCGTAGGCCTCGTAGCGCTTCGCGACGTCCTCGTTGAACGCGATGTGGGTGTCGCCCTCGATCGAGATCCGGTTGGCGTCGTAGATGACCGTGAGGTTGCCGAGCTCCTGGGTGCCCGCGATGGACGACGCCTCGCTGCTCACGCCCTCCTCGAGGTCGCCGTCGGAGGCGAGCACGTAGACGTGGTGGTCGAACAGCGACGGACCGTCGCCGGCGCCGGGGTCGAGCAGGCCCTTCTCGCGGCGGGCGGCCATCGCCATGCCGACCGCGTTGGCGACGCCCTGGCCCAGCGGGCCGGTGGTCACCTCGACGCCGGCGGTGTGGCCGAACTCGGGGTGGCCGGGGGTCTTGCTGCCCCAGGTGCGCAGCGCCTCGAGGTCGGCGAGCTCGAGGCCGAAGCCGCCGAGGAAGAGCTGGGTGTAGAGGGTGATCGAGGAGTGTCCGCAGGAGAGGACGAAGCGGTCGCGGGCCATCCAGTCCGGGTCGGCCGGGTCGTGGCGCATGACCTTCTGGAACAGCAGGTAGGCGGCGGGCGCGAGGCTCATCGCCGTACCCGGGTGACCGTTGCCCACCTTCTGGACGGCGTCCATCGCGAGGACGCGGGCGGTGTCAACTGCCTTGCGGTCGAGGTCGGTCCACTCGAGCTCCGGGATCATGGTTCCGAGCCTACCGAGAGCGCGTGGGAGTGGGACATTCGCATGGCGCCCGGACGGCGTGCTGCCGGCCGGGCGCCACGGAGGGCCGTCCTACGACCAGTCGGACGCGATGGCGTCCAGGTCGCCGTCGGCCGGGGTGGGGAAGTGGCGGGCGCCCGGGAACCGCACCGACGGCTCCGTGTACGCCCCGGACTCGACCAGCCGGGCGATGTTGGCCCGGTAGACCTCGTCGACCTCGGCATGGCGGCCCGGCTCGGCGTCCAGCCACAGGTTGGCCGGGTGGATCGGCCGGTCGTACATCCTGCGGAACAGCTCGGTGCGCACGTCCTTGAGCCAGTTCGAGTTGAGGTTCATCATCCGGAACTGGCGCAGCGCCTCGATGTCGACCGGCGCCGCGATGATCGCGTTCGCGCCCGAGGAGGCGCGGGCGATCACGTGCCCGTTGTAGTCGACGACGTGCCCGTTGCCCCCGGCGATGTCGACCGGGTGCTCGGCGGCGGGGGAGGAGTACACCGGTCCGGTGTTCGGGCACAGCATGTAGAGGCTGTTGAAGTGCGCGTGCGCCCGGTTCTGCAGGAGCCACGTGCCGCCGTCGTCCGGTCCCGAGGTGGTCATCGGCACCGCCTCGCTCGGCCGGTAGACGAGCTCGGCGCCGTTGAGCGCGAGCGCCCGCACCGCCTCGGGATACTCCCCGTCGCTGCAGCAGAGCGTGCCGATGTTGCCGATGTCCGGTGTGCGCAGCACCGGGTAGAAGGCGTCGATCCCGTCGCCGAACAGCTCCACCCAGCGGTCGTAGACGTCGTGCGGGGTGCACGAGTGCTCGCGGCACCACACGTGGTTCTTCGCCGCGCGGTGGACGATCTCGCCGCTCGGCGAGATCACCACCATGACGTTGAAGAAGCGGTCCTCGATCACCTCGGGCCAGCGGGCCTTGCACTGCACGATGACGTAGGTGTCGTACATGCGCGCCAGCTCGGCGATCCGCTCGGTCTCGGGGCCGGGGATGTCGATGAACAGGTCGCGCGCGCTGCGGACGTGGGGGAGGTCGTAGATCTCGTCGGTGAACCCGGTGAGCGCCCCCTCCGAGAGCGCGACCAGCCTGACCGGCAGGTTGATCCCGACGATCGACACCGCGGCGTGGAAGGCCTCCTCGATGGTGTCCAGGTTGCGGGCGATGTGCTCGCGCGCGCCGATGCCGTGGACGAACGTCGAGAGCCCCACCGCGAGGTACGGCGCCACCGGTGCGCTCGCGCTCATGCGGCACCGCACCAGCGGACGGCCGCCGTGGCGTAGGCCTTCGCGGCGACCATGATCTCGTCGATCGCGCAGCGCTCGTCGACCGCGTGGGCCATCGACAGCGAGCCCGGGCCCAGGCCGACGGCGGGGATGCCCGCGGCCGTGAACCAGGTGAGGTCGGTCGCGCTCGGGAAGGGACGGACGTCGGGCGCCCCCGCGTACGCCGTCCCGGCGGCGGCCTCTTCGCGGGCGGCGACGACCGCGCGGCAGAAGGGGTCCGCCCGGTCGGTCCGTCCGCCGGGGTAGTGCATCGGCCACTCGACGCGCGGCAGGTTGCGGCGCAGCCACGGGTCGCCCTGCGCGACCCGGGCGACCGTCGCGGTGATCTCGGACTGGATCGCGGAGACCTCTGCCGAGGGCGGGTAGAAGATCGCGTAGTCGAGCGTGGTCTCGTCGGGGATGAACGCGACATTGCGCGCGGCCCGGGCGCCGCCGTCGATGACGTCGAGCCCGATCGTGAACTGGCCGGGCTCGAACAGCGGGTCGGTGAGCGTCACCTCCCACTCCTCCTCCAGCCGGCGCAGCGCCTCGTGGACGAGCAGGGCGCCGTCGACCGCGCTCGCGGCGACGGGCTCGGCGTCCGGTGCGGTGCGCAGCTGGGCGCGCATCAGCGAGCGGGCGGAGGCGTGCCCGGTCCTGCCGGCGACGGTGATCCGCATGACCAGCACGCCGGGCGTCGCCGGCATCACGCTGAGCGAGCCGACCGCGCCGGTGGGCTCGGCGATGATCGCGCCGTGGGCGGTGAAGCCGTGGCCGAGCACCAGGGACGTGCCGAGGTGGTGCTCGAGGTTCTCCTCGCCGGCGACCCCCTGGAGGACGAGGTCGCCCCGCAGCCGGACGCCGGACTCGCGCAGCGCCCGCGCCGCGAACGCCTGCGCGACGAGCCCGCTCTTCATGTCGACCGCGCCCCGGCCCCAGATGTGCGTGCCGTCGACGTGCCCCGCGAACGGATCGTGGGTCCAGGTGCTCGCGTCGCCGGCCGGGACGACGTCCAGGTGGCCGTTGAAGATCAGCGAGCGGCCGCCACCGGTGCCGCGGACCACGCCGACGACGTTGTCGCGGCCGGGGGCCTCGCCGAACAGCTGCGTCTCGGCGCCCGCCTGGCGGTAGTGACCGGCCAGCAGCCGGGCGACCTCGGTCTCGCCGCCGACGAGGTCGTCGTAGTCCTGGTCGGGGTACGTCGGGTTGACGCTCCGGACGGCGATCGCCTCCTGCAGCGTGCCGACGAGCTCGTCCTGCATCCCGTCGAGGCGGGCGAGGACCTTCTCCACGGCGATCATGCCGTCACCTCCGCCGTGTCGTGGACGACCTCGCCGCCCAGGTAGGTCCGCAGCACGCGCGTGTCGCGGAGGTCGTCGATGTCGCAGGTCAGCGGGTCGCGGTCGACGATCAGCACGTCGGCGTGCTTGCCGGGGGCCAGCGAGCCGATGTCGGACCAGCCGAGGACGCTCGCCGCGCCGGACGTCCACATCCGCAGCGCGTCGAGCCGCGAGAGGCTCTGGTCGGGACCGTCGTTGCGGTGGTCGCTGCCCGCGAACCGGTGGGTCTGGGCGAGCTCGATCTGCTCCCAGGGGTTCTTCGGTCCCCAGTCGGAGCCGCCGGCCAGCTCGAGGCCCAGGTCGGTCAGCCGCTGGAGGGGCTCGAGGTCGCGCCAGGCGTGCTCGCCGATCCGCTCGCCGTACATGGCGCCCTTGCCCCAGGCGAAGCCCGCGCTCGTGGTGACCTGGAAGCCCAGGTCCTTGTACCGGCGGGCCTGCGCGGGGGTGATGGTGATCGCGTGCTGGAGGATCCAGCTCCGGTCGCGGAAGTCGTGCTCCTGGACGACGCGCTCGGCGATCTCGAGGAAGTCGTCGTGCTCGCGGAACGCGCCCAGGCACATGTTGGCGCGGATGCCCTCGGTGGCGCAGAAGCGGACGAACGCCTCCTCCTTCTCGACCGAGATGAACCGGGTGCCGCGGGTGGGCCGGCCGAACGGGTTCTTCGCCGGCTCGTACGTCGCGAAGTAGCCCGAGAAGCACGGCCCGCCGGGGCTGATGGTGAGCCCGTCGGTGCGCAGCAGGTCGTCGGAGCGGTCGCCGACCTGGGCGGCGAACTGGCGGAGCCGGGCCGCGAACTCCTCGTCGGTGAGCGGGTCGAAGGGGTAGAAGATCACCGACTCGACGTCAAGGGTCGCCTGGATCCGCATGGTGAGGGCACCGGACGCGCGCAGGTGCTGGTAGAGACCGAGGTGCTCGGGCTCCATGGCGTGGCCCTCGTACCCCGTGGTGACGCCCTGGGCGGTGAACCGCGCCATCTCGGCGAGCGTCCCCGCGGCTGCGGAGTCCATGCTGGGCGGGGGGAGCTTGGTGAGGATCTGACCCCAGAACGGGTCGTAGGTGTAGTAGTTGGTGACCGGGCCGCGCAGGATGCCCGTGAGGTCGCCGTCGTCGGTCTTCTCGATCTCGACGTCGCACACCCTGTCGGGGATGAAGGCGGTGAGCCCGACCGCGCGCAGGCCGGCGCTGTTGAAGGCGACGACATTGGGCATCCGCGGCGCCCAGGCCTGGATCATCACGGGGTGCTCGTCGGTGGCCGTGTCGAGCACCCGGCGGCCGGGCAGGTGCCGCTCGAGCAGGTCCTTCTCGTTGCGCCGGATGAAGTAGTGCGGCTCGCCGACGGGCGTGCACATGATCCACTCGCCGGCCGGCGTCGTGGCGGCCTTGGCCCGGATCCGCGCCACGATGTCGGCGTGGTCGACGGCGTCGGTCAGGTCGACCATGCCGCCGGACAGGATCCCGAAGTGCATGACGTGCGGGTGGGTGTCCACCAGGCCCGGCATCACGACGCCGCCACCGGCGTCGACGCGGTCGGCGCCGGACCCGGCGACGTCCTCCATCTCGCGCCGGTCGCCGACGGCGAGCACGCGCCCGCCGGAGAGCACGACCGCCTCGGCCTCGGGCCGGTCCGGATCGAGGGTGAGCACGCGCCCACCGGTGATGAGTGTGTTGGTCATGAGTGGCCTTTCGCCGTGGTCGACAGTGACGTGCGCCACCGTAGTCCTGTGTTCTCCGTTTGGAGAAGACTGTCGGTGAAATCGGCCCGGATACGATGCGGCCATGCCTCCGCCCCCCTCCGTGCGCGAGCCCCGGATGGCCCGGGGCGTCGCCCGGCGCGAGGCGCTCCTCGATGCCGCGGTCCGGCTGCTCGCCCGCGACGGCGTCGGGGCCCTGACCCACCGGTCGGTCGCCGCCGAGGCCGGCACCACCCACGGCAACGCCCGCTACTACTTCGGGACGCTCGACCAGCTGCTCGACGAGGCGCTCCGGCGCCTGGCCGACCGCCAGATCGCCGAGGTGCGCGCGGTCTTCGAGGAGCTGCCCGACGTCGACGTCGCCCAGCGCGTCGACCGGCTGACGTCGTACCTGATGACGGCGCTGACCGACGACAGGGACTCCGCGATCGCCCGCTACGAGCTCTTCCTCGGCGTCGCCCGCCGTCCCGCGCTGCGCGCCAGCCTCGACGCCTGGGGGACCACCCAGCGCGCCGCCTTCGCCGGCGAGCTGCGCGGCGCCGGGGTCGCCGACCCCGAGGCGGCGGCGGCCGACCTGCTCACCGCCGTCAACGGTCTCGTGCTCGAGCACCTCGCCCTGCCGGTCGACGACTTCGAGGACGCCCGGCTGCGGCCGCTGGTCGCGAGATTCTTCCCACAGCACTGACCCCCGTGTCCGCTTTCTCCCCCGAGAAGCGCTCGGGCTACACTCGGAGCGCTTCTACCCCTGTTTGCGAGGACTTCCGTGACCTACGTCGACCCGACCAGCCCCGAGCTGCTGGCTGACGACGAGGGACCGCAGAGGGCGACCTTCCGCGACGTGGTGATGGCGTACGTCGGGCTGACCAAGCCGCGCGTCATCGAGCTGCTGCTGCTGACCACCGTGCCGGTGATGTTCTTCGCCGCGCGCGGCGTGCCCCCGCTGGGGCTGGTCGTGGCGACCGTCATCGGCGGCACGCTGTCGGCCGGGTCCGCCTCGGTCTTCAACTGCGTCTACGACCGCGACATCGACGAGCAGATGCGCCGGACGCGGCGGCGGGCGCTGCCCCGCCACATCGTCACCCCGGCCGCGGCGCTCGTCTTCGGCGTCGTCCTCGGCGTGCTCTCGACCGTCGTCCTGGCCCTGTGGGTCAACCCGCTCTCCGCGGTGCTCTCGGTCAGCGCCAACGCCTTCTACGTCTTCGTCTACACGATGCTCCTCAAGCGCCGTACGACGCAGAACATCGTGTGGGGCGGCATCGCCGGCTGCTTCCCAGCCCTCATCGGCTGGACCGCCGTCACCGGTGAGCTCTCCTGGGTGCCGATCGTGCTCTTCGCCGTCGTCTTCTTCTGGACGCCGCCGCACACCTGGGCCCTCGCCCTGCGCTACCGCGAGGACTACGCGCAGGTCGACGTCCCGATGCTGCCGGTGGTCAAGTCGGCCCGCGTCGTCGCGCTCCAGATCGTGATCTACAGCTGGGTCATGGTCGCCACCTCGCTCCTGCTGTGGCCGGTCGCCTCGACCGGGCTGCTCTACCCGATCGTCGCCGTCGTGCTCGGCGCGGTCTTCCTCGCGCAGGCGCACGGGCTGCACCGCCGGGCCAAGACGTCCGACGAGCTGAGCGTGCTCCAGCCGATGCGGCTGTTCCACTCGTCGAACCTGTACCTGTCGCTGCTGTTCGTCGCGGTGGCCATCGACCCGCTGCTGCACTGAGCTGACTGGCGCGAGCGCGGCTTCGCCGCTTGGAAGAGGCAGCAAGCTGCCCCGCTAGCGGCTCACGCCGCGCTGCCGCGCTCGCGGTCGAGGTTTGCTGGGTGCGGGGTTTGCTGGCGGCCAGACGGCCGCTCGCGCCCCCTCGCCCCGACCTCGGACGGCCGGCTGCGGGCCGGTTTATCCCCGGGCGCGGGTGGTGACGACGACCCGCGCGATGCCCGCGGCGATCACCGCGGCGCCGAGCATGTGCAGCCCGACCAGGATCTCGGGCAGGTCGGTGAAGTACTGGACGTAGCCGAGCAGCCCCTGCGCGAGCTCGACGACGAGCAGCACGCCGGCGAACATCGCGAGGCGGTGGTCGCCGCGACGCCGGGCGACGAGGGCGAGGGCGATCGTCAGGACGACGAGCAGCCACACCGAGTAGCCGTGGATGTGCGAGACGGTGGCCGGGTCGAGGCCGGTACGGCGGGAGTCGAGGTCGCCGGAGTGGGGTCCGGAGCCGGTGACGACGGTGCCGAGCCAGAGGACGACCCAGCCGACGGCGAACGTCACCCAGGCGAGCCGCGTCGACACGGCGGAGGCGTCGGGGCGGGTGGGGCCGGTGAGCTCGTCGAGGATCCAGACGCAGACGCCGACCATGGCCATCGAGACGAGCAGGTGGCCCGCCACGACCCACGGGTTGAGGTCGGTGAGGACGGTGATGCCGCCGACGACCGCCTGGGCCGGGATGCCGGCGAGGACGACGAGGCCGAGCGTGCGGACCCGGCCGGCGCGCTGCCAGGCGGCGACCACGAAGGCGAGCGCGATGGCGAGGAGGACGTAGGTCAGGAGCCGGTTGCCGAATTCGATCACGCCGTGGATGCCGAGGGCGCCGTGGGCGGTGTAGGACTCGTCAGTGCACTTGGGCCAGGTGGGGCAGCCGAGGCCCGAGCCGGTCAGGCGGACGGCGCCGCCGGTGACGACGATGAGGATGTTGGCGACGAGGTTCGCCCACGCGAGCGGCACGAGGCGTGCCGCCAGGGTGCGCTGCAGGCCGGCCAGTCGGGTCGTCGTGGTGGTCACGGTCACTCCCACTTGAAGGTTCGGGCGGTCAGGGCCGAGCCGGCGACGGCCCAGGCCGCGAGCACGACCAGGTCGCGGACGGCGATCGCGCCGTCGCACGCGCTGCGCATGGCCTCGCCGAGCGCTCCCGAGGGCAGCCAGCGGACGACGTCGCCGAGGCCGCCGTACTGGTCGGCCGGCAGGACGACGGCGCCGCCGGCCAGGAGCAGCAGGTAGACCAGGTTCGCGGCGGCGAGCGTGGCCTCGGCGCGCAGCGAGCCGGCGAGGAGCATGCCGAGGGCGGCGAAGGCGGCGGTGCCGCACAGCGCCGCGAGCACGACGCCGAGCACGCCGACGACGCCGGACGGGCCGGACCAGCCGAGCGCGAGCCCGACCCCGCCGATGACGACGAACTGGAACACCTCGACGACCAGGAGGGCGAGCACCTTGCCGCCGAGCAGCGTGGCGCGGGACAGGGGAGCGGTGCCGAGCCGCTTGAGGACCCCGTAGCGGCGCTCGAAGCCGGTCGCGATCGCCAGGGAGGTGAACGCCGTCGACATCACGGCGAGGGCGAGCACGCCGGGGGTCAGCACGTCGATCGGCTTGCCGCCGAGGTCGAGGCCGACCTTCTCGGAGCCGCGGACGGCGCCGACGAGCACGATCACGGGGATCACGACGGCGATCAGGAGCTGCTCGCCGTTGCGCAGCATGAGGCGGGCCTCCATGCCGGCCTGCGTGAGGAGCTGGCGGCCGACGGGCGCGGCGCCGGGGGCGGGCGCGAACGTGCTCATGACAGGGTCTCCCGGCCGGTCAGCTCGAGAAACACGTCCTCGAGGTTGCGCTGCCCGAGCGAGAGCGACTCGGGGAGGACGTCGTGGGCGGCGCACCAGGCGGCGACGGTGGCGAGCGTGCTGCTGTCGGCCGGTCCGGAGAGCTGGATGCTGAGGGGGTCGAGCTCGGTCAGCTCGGTACCGGGCCCGAGCTCGGCGGCCAGGGCGGCAGGCGCGCCAGGGGGGAACGGCTGGGTGACGACGATGCGCAGGGTGGCGACGGTGCCACCGCGGGTCAGCTCGAGGGGGGTCCCGCTCGCGACCAGCCGGCCGCGGTCGACGATGTGCACCTTGTCGGCGAGGCGCTCGGCCTCCTCGAGGTAGTGCGTGGTCAGCACCACGGTCACGCCGTCGTGGCGCAGCTCGTCGAGCAGCTCCCAGACGGCGCGGCGGATCTGCGGGTCCATGCCGGCGGTCGGCTCGTCGACGAAGACCAGCTCGGGCCGCCCGATGAGTGCGAGCGCCAGGCCCAGCCGCTGCTGCTGGCCCCCCGACAGCCGCCGGTACGGCGTCCGCCCGCACTCGTGGAGCGCGAGCCGCTCCATGAGCACGCCGGTGTCGAGGGGGTGGGCGTGGAGCCGGGCGAAGTGGTGGAGCATCTCGTCGGCCCGGGCGCCGCTCCACGCGCCGCCGGACTGCAGCATGACGCCGATCCGGGGGAGCAGCGTCCGCCGCTCCCGCACCGGGTCGAGCCCGAGCACCCGGACCGTGCCGGCCTGCGGACGGCGGTAGCCCTCGCAGGTCTCGAGCGTGGTCGTCTTGCCAGCACCGTTGGGGCCGAGGACGGCGGTGATCGTGCCCCGCTCGACGGTCAGCGAGAGGCCGTCGACGGCGACGGTGTCGCCGTACCGCATGACCAGTCCGTCGACCTCGACTGCATGATCACCAGCGAGAGACACGGCGACAGTCTAGGAACGCGCTCTCAGAGGCCGTCGGGCAGGGCCAGGGGGGCGAGCTCGTCGAACCGGTCGCCCGGGCCGGGGTTCGCCGGGGCGCTCGCGCCGCCGAGGTGATGCACGACACCCCACACCGCGTTGAGGGCCGTGGTGACCGCCCCCTCGGCCCATCCGGCGGTCCACGAGATGTCGTCGCCGGCCAGGAAGATGCCGCGCTGGTGGGCGGGCAGGGCGTCCTGCACGAAGTGCGTGAACAGCCGTCGCTGGTAGCGGTAGTGGCCCGGCAGGTTGGCCTTGAACGCGCCCATGAAGTTGGGGTCCGACTCCCACGAGACGGTGATCGGGTCGCCCACGATGTGCGACGCGATGTCGACGTCCGGGTAGATCTTGCGCAGCGAGTGCAGCTGCAGGCGCACCCGCTCCTCGACCGGCAGGGCGAGCCACTTCAGGGCGTCGTCGTTCCAGGTGTACGACAGGCAGATGGACGCGGCGCCGTCGTCCTCGAGCAGGTACGTCGCCCGGTTGAGCCGGTCGGTCAGCGTCATGCTCATCAGGTCCCGCCCGGTCGCGGGGTCGGCGTCCTTCCAGAAGGGCCGGTCGACGCGCACGAACGTCTTGGACGACTGCATGTAGTGCGTGCGCTCCATCGCCATCCACAGCGCGGGGGAGAAGAGCGACTCGTCGACGTCGATGCGCGCCGAGAGCAGCCAGACCTGGCAGGTGACGACGACGGCGTCGTACTCGCGGGTGGTGCCCCAGCGGTCGGTCAGCGCGAACTGCCGGTCGGTGCCGGGCGCGATCCGTGCGACGCCGGGCAGCGGAGCGCCGCCGTGGAGGCTCGCCAGACTGGTGCCGGCAGGCCAGTGCACGCAGTCGTCCGGGGCGTCGTTCCAGAGCCGGACCGGCAGCTGCTGCGCGCCGCCGTGGACCATCTGGTGCTCCTCGTCGGCGTTGGTGAAGATCACCCGGAGGATCTCGAGCATCGAGTTCGGGAAGTCGGTGTCCCAGCCTCCGGTGCCGAAGCCGACCTGCCCGAACGCCTCGCGGTGGCGGTGGCTGCGGGCCTGGAAGGCCTTGCTGTTGGCGAGGAACCCCGAGAACGGCTCCTCGTCGAGCTCGAGCACGAGTCGTGCCCACAGCTCGCGGATGCGGGGGACGTCGCGGTCGGTGAGCGCCCGCTGCATCTCGGCGAAGCCGACCTCGCCGAGGGCCTCGTGCCAGGCGTCGGCGACGTCCTTGAGGAAGGGCGGGAGGTCGTCGTAGGTGCGGGCGTAGTGGGACTCGCCGCCCAGCTCGATCACCGTGCTCGGCGTCGCCTCGGAGAGCGGGTTGGGGAACGGCGAGGTGCGCAGCCCGACCTTGTCGATGTAGTGGAAGAGCGCCCGCGACGACAGGGGGAAGCGCATGCCCCCCAGCTCGGCGATGGGCCCGTCGGCGCCGCCGAACGGCTGCGAGCGGAGCCGGCCGCCGATCTGGTCGGCCTCGTAGATGACGGGGCGCAGGCCGAGCCGCATCAGCTCGTAGGCCGTCACGATCCCGGACAAGCCGCCGCCGACGATCGCCACCTCGCGCCCGTGGTGCTCGGCCGGGACGGAGCCGAGCCCGGCCGGGTGGGCGAGCTGCTCGTCGTACGAGAAGGGGAAGTCGGGGCCGAGCATGGTGACGCCGGTGGGCGCCCCGTCGGCGGGGACGGCGTCCGGGGTGGTCTGGGCGGTCGTCATCGGTGCAGGCCTCCGTAGACCTCGGGCCGGCGGTCGGCCAGGTGGGTGTTGGCGCGGCGCGCGTCGGCGAGCGCGACCGGGGTGACGGTGCCGACGACGAGGGCGGCCTCGTCGCCCGCGCGGGCGAGGTCGGTGCCGTCGGCGCCGACGACGCAGCTGCTCCCGCAGTAGGTCAGGGCGTTCTCGGTGCCGGCCCGGTTGGCGTAGACGATCGCCATCTGGTTCTCGTACGCGCGGGCGCGCACCAGCAGGCTGCTGACCGTCTCGTAGGGCTCCATCAGCGCGGTCGGGCACACGAGCAGGTCGGCGCCCGCGAGCGCGACCAGGCGGACCTGCTCGGGGAACTCGATGTCGTAGCAGACCAGCAGCCCGACGGTGAACCCGTCGAGCGAGGCGACGACGGGGTGCCCGTCGCCGGGGACGTACGCCGCGGCCTCGTCCGGGCCGTAGAGGTGCGCCTTGCGGTGCCGCGCGAGCACGGTGCCGTCGCGGTCGACCAGCTCGGCGGAGATGTGCACCGTCGCCCCGTCGCGCTCGGGCCAGCTCCACGCGATGGCGAGGCCGTGCGCGGCGGCGATCGCGGCGACCGCCTGGGCCATCGGACCGCCGGCGGGCTCGGCCAGCTCGGCCGCGTACGGGCCGATGTCGTAGCCGGTGAGCGTGAGCTCGGGACAGACGAGGAGCCGGACGCCCTGCGCGGCGGCGTCGGCCGCGGCGGCGTCGAGCGCGACCAGCGCGGCGGGCACGTCGCGCAGCGGGCCGTCGGCCTGCCAGGCCGCGACGACGAGCCCCGGGGCGCCGGGGGAGGCGGTGGTGTCGGTCACGGGCTCACGCTATTGCTGCGGCGACGCAAGATCGAGAGATGCGCGTTGCCGGTCAGCGGAGATCCGTTGCGTCGCGACGGCCCGCGCAGGCGATCCGTTGTGGCGCCTACGAGGGCAGGCTGCCCTGCTCGCGGCGCAGGAGGGGCGACATGACGAGCTCGCTCTTGGTGCGCACCATGAAGTCCTCGCGCGCGATCCGCTCGACGACCTGCTCGAAGTGGCGCACGTCGGAGGCGAGGATGTGCAGGATCGCGTCGGCCTCGCCGGTCACGGTCGAGGCGGAGACCACCTCGGGCAGCCTCTCGACCGCGGCCAGGATCTGGTCCGGGGACGTCGAGCCGCGGCAGTAGATCTCGACGTACCCCTCGGTCGACCAGCCGACCACGGCCGGGTCGACGCGGACGGTGAACCCGGTGATCGCGCCCGACGCGACGAGCCGGTCGACGCGGCGCTTCACCGCGGGCGCCGACAGCCCGACCCGGTCGCCGATCTGGGCGAAGGTCGCCCGGCCGTCCTCGAGGAGGACGCCGATGATGGAGCGGTCGAGCTGGTCGAGCTGCATGGCGCTCATTGTGGCGGAACCGGAGCCGCGGCCGGGCGGCCGAGGCGCGAGTGCCGGCGGCCGTAGCCGGCGTAGAGGCACAGCCCCAGCGCCATCCAGCCCAGGAACACGATCCAGGTGGACGCGCCGAGGCTGAGCATCGCGTAGCAGCACAGCGCGGCGCCGAGCACCGGGACCAGAGGAGCCAGGGGTACGCGGAACGCGCGGGGCAGCTCGGGCCGGGTCCGGCGCAGGATGACGACGGCGACGTTGACCAGCGCGAACGCGAACAGCGTGCCGATCGACGTCGCGTTCGCCAGCTCGCCCAGGGGGACGACGGCCGCGAGCGCGCTCACGAAGAGCCCCACCACGAGCGTGTTCGCGCGCGGCACGCCCGTGCGGCGGTCGACCCGGGAGAAGAGTGGCGGCACGAGGCCGTCGCGCGACATCGCGAACAGGATCCGGATCTGCCCGTAGAGCACGGTCAGCACCACGCTCGCGATCGCCACCACCGCGCCGAGGGAGAGCAGCCCGACCACGACGGAGCCGCCGCCGGCCTGGTCGACGATCCGGGCCAGCGCGGCCTCGGTGCCCTCGAACCGGCGCCAGGGCATCGCGCCGACGGCCGCGAGCGCGACCAGGCAGTAGAGGACCGTGACGATGCCGAGGGACAGCATGATCGCGCGCGGCAGGTCGCGCTGCGGGTTGCGCGCCTCCTCACCGGCGGTGGAGGCGGCGTCGAAGCCGATGTAGGAGAAGAACAGCGTCGCCGCGCCCGAGCTCATCCCGGCCAGGCCGAGCGGGAACAGGGGAGTGAGGTTGCCCGCCCGGAAGGCGGTGAAGGCGACCGCGCAGAACAGCAGCAGCGCCAGGATCTTCACGACCACCATCGCGGTGTTGACCCGCGCGCTCTCGGTGACGCCGCGCAGCAGCACGAGCGTCGCGAGCACGACCACGACGAGCGCGGGCAGGTTGACGTGGCCGCCGGCCCCGGGCGGCTGGCTCCACGCGTCGGGGATCGTCACGCCGACGGTCGCGTCGAGGAGCTCGTTGACGTACTGGCCCCAGCCGACCGCGACCGCGGCGACCGAGACGCCGTACTCGAGGACGAGGCACCAGCCGCAGACCCACGCGGCGAGCTCGCCGAGCGTCGCGTACGAGTAGGAGTACGACGAGCCCGCGGCCGGGATCATCCCGGCCAGCTCGGCGTACGACAGGGCCGAGAGCAGCGCGATCACGCCGGCCACGACGAACGACAGGACGACGGCCGGTCCGGCGACCGGGACCGCCTCGCCGAGCACGACGAAGATGCCCGTGCCGAGGGTCGCCCCGATGCTGATCATCGTCAGGTGCCCCATGCCCAGCGTGCGGCGCAGGTGACCGCCGTCCCCGGCGCCGGCGTCCGCGAGGAGCATCTCGACGGGCTTGCGGCGGGTCAGCTGGGAGCGCAGCGACCCAGGGCGCGCGGCAGCGGTCGGTGGTGCGGTCGGAGCCATGACGAGAAACGTACGGGCGGTGACGGCCGTCACGTAAGCGACGTGACTTGCGCTCCGGCACAAGAATCTTGCGCGAGAACCTTCTCTCGCGGTGCTTTGTTCCACACCCACGCTCCGCCCTACGCTGGCGGCCGTGACTCCCTGGCTCTACGGCGTGCTGCTCGTGCTCGCGGGCGTGACCGCCGTGCTGCTCGTGGTCGACCTGGTCCGGGACCGGTCCGCCCAGGACTCCCACTACATCGCCTTCGCGGTGCTGGAGGTGGCGCTGCTGGTCCAGCTCGTGGTGGGCATCGTGGCGCTGGCCCGCACCGAGCGTGACGTCGAGGGCGCCGTCTTCGTCAGCTACCTGGTCACCAACGCGCTCATCCCCGTGGTCGGCGCCTTCTTCTCGCTGGCCGAGCGCTCCCGGGTCGGGACGACGATCCTGCTGCTCGCCGTGGTGACCGTCGCCGGGCTCGAGGTCCGGCTCTGGGACGTCTGGGGTGGTCGGGGTGCCTGAGCCGGGAGTGACCCAGGGCAACGCGCTCTCGCAGGGCTGGGGCCGCGCGCTCGTCTTCGTCTACGGCATCTTCGCCGTCGCGGCCACCGGCCGATCCGCCGTCCAGCTCGGCATGGAGCCCGACCGGGCGCCGCTGGCGTACTCGCTCTCGCTGGTCGCCGCCGTGCTCTACCTCGTCGCCACCACCTGCCTGCTGCTCGGCGGCCGCACCGGCTGGCGGATCGCCGGCGTCGCGGTCAGCATCGAGCTGCTCGGCGTGCTCTCGGTCGGCACGCTCAGCTACGTCGCCACCGACCTGTTCCCGGACAAGACGGTCTGGTCGCACTTCGGCCAGGGCTACGGCTTCCTGCCGCTCGTGCTGCCCTTCGCGGGGCTCGCGTGGCTGCGGCACACCCGCCCTCCGCGAGCGTGATCCCGGCAACTAAGGCTGACCTTCCTTGAAGGACCCTCCGCATTATCGGCACACTGATGTTGTGGAAATGCTGACCGAGACCGACGAGCCGACGCGCCAGCGCGTCGCGCGCGCGATCCTGGTCAACGGTCCGTCCACCGCGGCGGCCCTCGCCGAGCGTCTCGACCTGACGCCGGCCGCCGTCCGGCGCCACCTCGACCAGCTGCTCGCCGAAGGCGCGGTCGACGCGCGCGACCCCCGCCCCGCCGGGGCCCGGGGCCGCGGCCGGCCGGCCAAGGTGTTCGCGCTCACCGAGCGCGGCCGCGACGCCTTCGACCAGCAGTACGACGACCTCGCCACCGAGGCGCTGCGCTTCCTCGCCGAGACGGCGGGCGACGACGCGGTGCGCGCGTTCGCCGAGCGGCGGGCGGCCTTCATCGAGAAGCGCTTCCCCGAGGTCGCCGCGGCGCACCCGGGCGCCTCGCCCGCCGAGGTGCTGGCGCTGGTGTTCTCCGACGAGGGCTACGCCGCCACCGTCCGCGAGCTGCCGGTCGTGGGGGAGCAGCTGTGCCAGCAGCACTGCCCGGTGTCCCACGTCGCCCACGAATTCCCCCAGCTGTGCGAGGCCGAGACCGAGGCCATCGGCCGGGTCCTCGGCACCCACGTCCAGCGTCTGGCCACCATCGCCCACGGCGACGGGGTCTGCACCACGTGCATCCCGGCCTCGACAGGCTCGACCACCGAGAAGAGCTCGACCACCAAGAAGAAGGAGCAGGTCACGTCATGACCTCGATCGAAGAGCTGAACCCCGAGCTCAAGGGGATCGGTCGCTACGACTTCGGCTGGTCCGACAAGAACGACGTCGGCGCCAACGCCAAGCGCGGCCTCAACGAGGACGTCGTCCGCGACATCTCCGGCAAGAAGAACGAGCCGGGCTGGATGCTCGACCTGCGCCTGAAGGGCCTCAAGCTCTTCGACCGCAAGCCGATGCCGACCTGGGGCTCCGACCTCAGCGCGATCGACTTCGACAACATCAAGTACTTCGTGCGCTCCTCGGAGAAGCAGGCCCAGAGCTGGGAGGACCTGCCCGAGGACATCAAGAACACCTACGACAAGCTCGGCATCCCCGAGGCGGAGAAGCAGCGCCTCGTCGCCGGCGTCGCCGCGCAGTACGAGTCCGAGGTCGTCTACCACTCGATCCGCGAGGACCTCGAGGCGCAGGGCGTGCTCTTCCTCGACACCGACACCGCGCTGAAGGAGCACGAGGAGCTCTTCAAGGAGTACTTCGGCACCGTCATCCCGGTCGGTGACAACAAGTTCTCCGCGCTCAACACCTCGGTGTGGTCGGGTGGCTCGTTCATCTACGTCCCGAAGGGTGTCCACGTCGACATCCCGCTCCAGGCCTACTTCCGGATCAACACCGAGAACATGGGCCAGTTCGAGCGGACGCTGATCATCGTCGACGAGGACGCCTACGTGCACTACGTCGAGGGCTGCACGGCGCCGATCTACTCGTCCGACTCGCTGCACTCCGCGGTCGTCGAGATCATCGTCAAGAAGGGCGGCCGCTGCCGCTACACGACCATCCAGAACTGGTCGAACAACGTCTACAACCTCGTCACCAAGCGCGCGGTCTGCGAGGCCGGCGCGACGATGGAGTGGGTCGACGGCAACATCGGCTCCAAGGTGACGATGAAGTACCCGGCCGTCTACCTGATGGGCGAGCACGCCAAGGGCGAGACGCTCTCGATCGCGTTCGCCGGCGAGGGCCAGCACCAGGACGCCGGCGCCAAGATGGTCCACGCGGCCCCGCACACCTCGAGCTCGATCCTGAGCAAGTCGGTGGCGCGCGGCGGCGGCCGGACGTCGTACCGCGGCCTGATCCAGGTCAACGAGGGCGCCCACGGCTCCAAGTCCAACGTGCTGTGCGACGCGCTCCTGGTCGACCAGATCAGCCGCTCCGACACCTACCCCTACGTCGACATCCGCGAGGACGACGTGTCCATGGGCCACGAGGCGTCCGTCTCGAAGGTCTCCGACGACCAGCTCTTCTACCTCATGTCGCGCGGCATGGAGCAGGACGAGGCGATGGCGATGATCGTGCGCGGCTTCGTCGAGCCCATCGCCAAGGAGCTGCCCATGGAGTACGCGCTCGAGCTCAACCGACTGATCGAACTGCAGATGGAAGGAGCCGTCGGCTGATGACGGCCTTGCAAGATGTCATGGCTGAGGCTGTCGAGATGGGCCATGAGAAGCGCATCGAGAGCCACCTGAACCCGCCCGCGTCGTACGACCTGGCCGACCACCCCGTGCCCACCGGGCGCGAGGAGGTCTGGCGGTTCACGCCGATCAAGCGCCTGCGCGGGATCCTCGACGGCGAGGCCTCCGCGGCCGCGCTGACCCGGGAGACGAACCTCCCCGAGGGCGTCACGCTCAGCGAGATCACGGCCGACGAGGCCGTCGCGCTCGGCGAGCTCGGGCCCAACGAGCGCCCGGCCGCGCTGGCCGCCGCCAACGCCGGCAGCGCGCTGCTGCTCGACGTCCCGGCCGAGGCCGTCGTCGCCGAGCCGATCGTCATCCGGCTCACCGGTGAGTCGGTCGACGACCTCGTGTGGGGCCGGCTGCTCTACCGGATCGGCGCCCACGCCGAGGTCACCATCGTCCTCGTGCACACCGGATCGGTGCGCTACTCGGCCATCTCGACCTTCCTCGTCGGCGACGGCGCCAAGGTCAACGTGCTGAGCCTGCAGGACTGGGCCGACGACGCCGTCCACCTCGGTCGCGATGCGATCCGGGTCGGGCGCGACGCCTTCGTCAAGCACACCTCGATCTCCTTCGGGGGCGACCTGGTGCGCATGCACGCCAACGTCGAGTACGCCGGTCCGGGCGGCGAGGCCGAGCTGCTCGGCCTCTACTTCGCCGACGAGGGCCAGCACCTCGAGCACCGGCTCTTCGCCGACCACAACGCCCCCAAGACCAAGAGCCACGTGGTCTACAAGGGCGCGCTGCAGGGCCAGGGCGCGCACACGGTGTGGATCGGCAACGTCCTCATCCGCAAGGTCGCCGAGGGCATCGAGACCTACGAGGAGAACCGCAACCTGGTGCTCACCGACGGCTGCCAGGCCGACTCGGTGCCCAACCTCGAGATCGAGACCGGCGAGATCGAGGGTGCCGGGCACGCCTCGGCGACGGCCCGCTTCGACGACGAGCAGCTGTTCTACCTGCGCTCGCGCGGCATCTCCGAGAAGGAGGCGCAGCGCCTGGTCGTGCACGGCTTCTTCAACGACCTGATCCGCAAGGTCGGCATCCCCTCGATCGAGGACCAGCTGCTCGAGACGGTCGAGGCCGAGCTGGCCAAGAACGTGCTCAAGGAGCTGGCATGACCTTCGAGCGGGCCTGCGCGCTGGCCGACGTACCGACCGACGAGGCGCTCGCCGTCACCGTCGACCGGTACGACGTCGCCGTCGCCCGCGACGGCGACGAGGTCTTCGCGCTGCAGGACCTCTGCTCGCACGCCGCCGTCGCGCTGAGCGAGGGCGAGGTGGAGGACTGCACCGTCGAGTGCTGGCTCCACGGCTCGCGCTTCGACCTGCGCACCGGAAAGCCCACCGGGCTCCCGGCGACCGAGCCGGTCGCCACCTTCCCCGTCGAACTGCGCCCGACCGATTCGGGCGACGTCGACGTCTACATCGACGTCACCACCACGCTGAACGGAGTCACCCCATCATGAGCACCCTCGAGATCAAGGACCTGCAGGTCCAGGTGCAGACCGAGGACGGCCCCAAGGAGATCCTCAAGGGCGTCACGCTGACGATCAACGACGGCGAGACGCACGCGATCATGGGCCCCAACGGCTCGGGCAAGTCCACGCTCGCCTACTCCATCGCGGGCCACCCGCGCTACGAGGTCACCGGCGGCACCGTCACCCTCGACGGCGAGGACGTCCTCACGATGTCGGTCGACGAGCGCGCCCGCGCCGGCCTCTTCCTGGCCATGCAGTACCCGGTCGAGGTCCCCGGCGTCTCGGTGTCGAACTTCCTGCGCACCGCCAAGACCGCCATCGACGGCGAGGCGCCCAAGCTCCGCACGTGGGTCAAGGACGTCACCGGCGCCCTCGACCGGATGAACCTCGACGGCACCTTCTCCCAGCGCTCGGTCAACGAGGGCTTCTCCGGCGGCGAGAAGAAGCGCCACGAGATCGCCCAGCTCGACCTGCTCGACCCCAAGGTCGCGATCCTCGACGAGACCGACTCCGGCCTCGACATCGACGCGCTCAAGGTCGTCTCCGAGGGCGTCAACCGGTTCCGCGAGCGCGACGGCAAGGGCGTCCTGCTGATCACGCACTACACGCGGATCCTGCGCTACATCAAGCCCGACCACGTGCACGTCTTCGTCGCGGGCAAGGTCGCCGAGTCCGGCGGTCCCGAGCTCGCCGAGGAGCTCGAGGCCAACGGCTACGAGCGCTTCCTCACCGCGGCGGTCTGATCATGGCCCTGGAGGGGCTCCTCCCGGAGCTGGCGGTCATCCGCAAGGACTTCCCGATCCTCGAGCGCGAGCTCGCGGGCGGGCTGCCGCTGGTCTACCTCGACAGCGCCAACACCTCGCAGAAGCCGCAGGTCGTCATCGACACGATGGTCGACCACCTCGAGCGGCACAACGCCAACATCGCCCGCGCCATGCACCAGCTCGGCGCCGAGTCGACCGAGGCGTTCGAGGCGGCGCGCGACAAGGTGGCTGCGTTCATCGGCGCGCCCGAGCGCGACGAGGTGATCTTCACCAAGAACGCCTCCGAGGCCCTCAACCTGGTCGCCAACACGCTGGCCTGGGCGGGTCCGCGCCAGGTCGGCGCCGGTGACGAGGTGGTCATCACCGAGATGGAGCACCACTCCAACATCGTCCCGTGGCAGCTGCTCACCCAGCGCACGGGCGCGACGCTGCGCTGGTTCGGGATCACCGACGACGGCCGGCTCGACCTGTCGGCGATCGACGAGCTGATCACCGAGCGCACCAAGGTCGTCTCGCTGACCTGGGTGTCCAACATGCTCGGCACGATCAACCCGGTCGCCGCGATCACCAAGCGCGCGCACGCCGTGGGTGCTCTCGTCGTGGTCGACGCGTCACAGGCCGCGCCGCAGCTGCCGATCGACCTCGCCGCGATGCCGGCCGACGAGCGCCCCGACCTCGTCGCCTTCACCGGCCACAAGGTCGTCGGCCCGACCGGCATCGGCGTCCTCTGGGGCGCGCGTGCGGTCCTCGACGTCCTCCCGCCGTTCCTCGGCGGCGGCGAGATGATCGAGACCGTCCGCATGGAGTCCTCGACCTACGCGGGCATCCCGCACAAGTTCGAGGCCGGCACCCCGCCGATCGTCGAGGCCGTCGGCCTCGGTGCCGCGGTCGACTACCTCGGCCACATCGGCATGGACGCCATCCACGCCCACGAGCAGGCCATCACCGGCTACGCCCTCCAGGGCCTGCAGACCGTCAAGGGCCTCACCGTGCTCGGCCCGCTCGACCCCGCGGCCCGCGGCGGCGCGATCTCGTTCGAGCTCGACGGCGTCCACCCGCACGACATCGCCCAGGTGCTCGACAGCCGGGGCGTCGCCGTCCGGGCGGGGCACCACTGCGCCAAGCCGGCCCACGCCCGCTTCGGCGTGCAGAGCTCGACGCGCATGTCGTCGTACCTCTACACGGAGCCGAGCGAGATCGACGCCCTGGTCGAGGCGCTGGAATACACCCGTTCCTACTTCAAGTTGGACTGAGGATGACTGCTCAGGACCTCGATGCTCTCTACCAGGAGATCATCCTCGACCACTACAAGAACCCCCACGGCAAGGGGCTGCGTGAGCACGCCGACCGCACGGCCGAGGTGCACCACGTCAACCCGACCTGCGGTGACGAGGTGACCCTGCGGGTGCATCTGGCCGACGGCGTCGTCGACGACGTCTCGTACGACGCGCTCGGCTGCTCGATCTCGCAGGCCTCCGCCTCGGTGCTCTACGACCTCGTGGTCGGCAAGGGCGTCGACGAGGCGATGGCCATCCACCAGGAGTTCCTGACCCTCATGCAGGGCAAGGGCACCGTCGAGCCCGACGAGGACGTCCTCGAGGACGGCATCGCCTTCGCCGGCGTCGCCAAGTTCCCGGCACGCGTCAAGTGCGCGCTGCTGTCGTGGATGGCGTGGAAGGACGCGACGGCCCAGCTCGTCGCCACGAACTCACCAGCCGGAGACGGAGACAAGTCATGACCGAGTCCATCGACCACAGCGACCTCCCCGACGTGCCCGAGGCCGCAGCGGCCAGCACCAACGCGTCGTCCAACGTCGCGCTCGCCGACATCGAGGAGGCGATGAAGGACGTCGTCGACCCCGAGCTCGGCATCAACGTCGTCGACCTCGGCCTCGTCTACGGCATCCACGTCGACGAGAACACCAACCTCGTCCTCGACATGACGCTCACCTCCGCGGCCTGCCCGCTGACCGACGTCATCACCGACCAGACCGAGTCCGCGCTCGAGGGCCTCGTCAACGACGTCGCCATCAACTGGGTCTGGATGCCGCCGTGGGGCCCCGACAAGATCACGCCCGACGGGCGCGAGCAGCTGCGGGCGCTGGGGTTCAACGTCTGAGGCTCCGCCTCCTGAGGTCGACCTCCTGAGGGTCGTCGTCGGACGCCCGTCCGAGTTGTCGGCCGTTTCCTCCTGAGCGGCGTTGCTGCCTGCCGGTCGGACCTAGGGTGCCCGTTACCGTCGTCGCGGTGGGTGCCGGCGGTCATGACATCTCAGGAGGCAGGGCATGAATCACTGGCGATCCAAGGTCGGCGCGCTCAGCGCGGCGGCCCTGGTGATGGGCACCGCGTCCGCACTCGCGGCACCGGCTCAGGCTGAGCCGGGCGACGCCCCCACGACGGGACACGTGATCGGCTGGGCCGACGGCGTCCAGACCTCCAGCTACCCGGCTGAGGGCGGCCCTGCGGGTCCGTGGGCCGAGCTCGGCGACAACGGCATGGGCCCGAACGGCGTCGGCGCGATCCGCGAGGACGGCACGGTCGACATGCTGGCCGCCGCCCAGCCCTCGGCCATGTCCGTGCCGGCGAGCGTGAGCGCTCAGCGGACGGTGTCGCTGAGCGTGGGTGGCTCCCGGTCCATCTGGGCGGCCACGGCCGACGGCAGCATCACCAAGTGGGGCGGTTCCCGCGGTTCGATCCCGGACCAGACCTGGACGGCGGAGCAGCTCGGTGGCAAGGCAGTCGCGGTCACCGGCGGCGTCTACCGCGTCTACGCCATCGTGGAGGCCTCGGACGGCGCGCGCAGCGCGGTGGTGATCGCCTTCAGCCCCGACCCGAACGGGGACCTCGAAGGGGTCGTCCCCGTGCAGAACGGTTCGGGTACGGCGGTGACCGACCTGGTCGCGCTGGGTCCGGTCAACCGGGCGCCGGCCGGGGGCTACAGCACGAACACGATCGCGCTGCGCGCGGACGGCTCGCTGGTGGTCCTCGCGGACGGCGTGGGCTGGTCGGAGCTGCGCGCGGCCGGCGACGACCCCGTCGTGGCCTTCAGCAGCCAGGCCGCAGACGGGTTCGACCCGCTGCAGACCGCGGCGACCGGAACCTTCATCACCCAGAGCGGCAAGAGCTACGGCTTCCGGCTCTCGGCCGCCACCGGAAGCGCCCCGCAGACCTTCCAGTCGTGGCAGGACGACAACTTCCCGGGCGTCCCGGAGGGCGAGACCCTGAAGGAGGTCAACAGCACCGGTGACACGGCTGCCGGCAGCCCGCAGTTCCTGCTGACCGAGCAGGGCAATGTCGTGGCGTGGTCCTCCGAGCCGCAGGCCGGTGGCAGCGGGCCCGCCCCCGACGTTCCGCTCCCCGCGGCGATGACCGGCGGAGACGTGCTCGACATCGCCGACGGCGCCTACGCGCTCGTGGCCGGCGACGCGACGCCTCCGCTGGAGGCCACGAGCAGCCCGACCGTCGCCGGCACCGCCCGCGTGGGCGAGACGCTGACCGGTACCCCGGCGGCGTTCAACGACGCGTCGGCCACGGTGACGAACCGGTGGAAGGCCAACGGCACGGCGATCGACGGGGAGACGGGCACCACGCTCGCCCTGACGGCCGCGCTGCAGGGTCAGACGATCACGTTCGAGTCCACCGCCACTCGTGGTTCGGACACGCTCACCTCCGAGTCGACCCCGACCGCGCCGGTGGCGGCAGCCGCGGCGCCGTTGGCGGTCACCAGCGTCCCGACCATCGCGGGCACGGCCCAGGTGGGTCAGAAGCTGACGGGGACGCCCGCCGTCTTCAACGACGGCTCGGCCACCGTGACGAACCAGTGGAAGGCCAACGGCGCGGTGATCAGCGGGGCCACGGGCACCACGCTCACCCTGACCGCGGCCCAGCAGGCCAAGACCATCACCTTCGAGTCGACGGCGACGCGGGGTGGGGACACGCTGACCTCGGCCTCCGCGGCGCGGGGTCCGGTGACGGCGGCGCCGATCGTCAAGGTCTACCCGAAGCGGCCGACCCTGAAGATCACCAAGAAGCCGACCAGCAGGAAGGCCGGCAAGGCGACGGTCGTCGTGGCGCGCGCCAGTGCTGCGACCCCGGTGCCGACCGGCACGGTGCGGGTGACCCTCACCAAGGGCAAGACCAAGCGGGTCGTGACGGCGACGCTCAGCGGCGGCCAGCGGGCCATCAAGCTGCCGAAGCTGGCCAAGGGCAAGTGGCGGATCCAGGTCAGCTACCTGGGTGACGGCCGCTACCACCCCTACGCCTCGGCGGTCACCGTCCTGAAGGTCAAGTAGGCGACGATGATGCGCACGGTGGCCCCCGGAACCTGCCCGGGGGCCACCGTGCGCTCAGACCGCGACGTCCCAGGTCGGCAGGACCGAGCGCAGGGCGACGATGAGCTCGAGCCGCGTGGGCGGGTCCTCGAGCTTGGCACCGAACATCTCGCGCAGCTTGGCGAGTCGGCTGTGGAGCGTCTGGGGAGGCAGGCCCATGTCGCGGGCCAGCTGGTTCGTGGGGACGGCGGTCTCGAGCCAGCGCAGCAGGGTGAGCGCGAGGTCGTTGCGGCGCAGCGCCCGGACGCCGTCGAAGACGGCGAGGTGCTTGCTCACGAGCAGCCCCGTCAGCAGCGGGTTGCCGGCGACGAGGAGGTGGCCGAGCATCTCGGTGCACGGCACCAGCAGCCGGTCGTCCGCGGCCAGGCCGTCGCTGAGCAGCCGGGTGGCGCGCCACACCAGCTGCAGGCTGTCGCCGAGATCGGCCCACGGGGTGAGTGGCCCGACGACGACCTGTCCGGTCAGCGCCGGCTCGAGCGTCTCCGGGGCGACCTCCTCCGGGACCAGGAGCTCGTAGGCCGACGACCGGGCGACGAAGCGCGGATCGGCGCGCAGCTGCACCGGCAGCTCGTCACGGACCGCGACCAGCACCCGGATCCGCCCCACGCGGCCGGAGTGGTCGAGGTGGGCGACGTGGGGGAGCGGCTCGTCCGTGCCACCGACCTCGGCCCTCCAGTGCGCGTGCCGGTGCGCCCGGCGGGCGCTCTCGCGGCGGAGCTCGACGGTCATCGTCGTGCACACGAGGTGCAGGTAGCGCTGCGCGGCCCGGCGTAGCGCGAGCATCGCGTCGCCCCGCAGGGTGTCGTCCACGACCTGGCCGAGCGCGCTGACCACGACGGGGTGCACCGCCCGGAACAGGCGGTGGACGTCGACGGTCAGCAGGCCGGCGTGGCTGAGCTCGACCGCGAGGGCGCGGACCACGCGCTCGGCGTCGTGCGCGGCGTCCTCAGCGCGACCGCCGGCCGCGATGAAGCACTGGACGACGTCGGCGATCGCGCTCCGGACGTGCGGGTCGTCGGGCGGCGTGCCGAGCGACGTGCTCACCGCGCGCACCATGCGATGGCACAGGAGAGCCAGCCGGTCCGGCCGGAGCCGGACGGTGGACGTGCTGCCGGACGCCTCGATCGACAGGAACGAGACCGGCAGGGTCGAGACGGGCATTGCTGTCCTCCCTCCGTCGGCGACGGCACTCACCGTCGGGTCGTAGGGGGCGACCACCTCGATTGAGCCATGCGGACCCGGCCCGGCCAAGGGCCGCGGGCGGACCGGCTCCGGAACGGCCGGGATGTTGTGACGTGCGTGACAAGAAGTGGGCGCGGCCGGCGTCCGCTGCGGTCTCGCCCTGCGCTCCCGCACGCCGGGCACCCGACGCCGTCGCGCCGGTGCTCACCTCGGTGACAAGTCAGCGCCCGGACGGCGCACGATCGCGCCGGGAGAGCCCGGAGCGGGTTCCGGCGAGGCTAGGCTCCGGACCAGCACCGGTGACCGTCAGGGGGCGCCGGCCGGTGCGCCGAACCGCTCGTCCGTGTACGTCCGCAGGTTCTTGAGGAACCACCGGAACGCCGCGTCGAGGAGCGGCTTGCTCGGCGCGAGCGTGAAGCGTGCGGCTCCGGTGACCTCCAGCGCCAGGGTCCAGGTGAGGCGGCAGCCGTCCGCGGTCGCGACGACGTCGTAGCGCTCGCCGAACGCCTTGATCCGCTTCTCTGAGGCCTGGTCGAACCGGAAGGCGAGGAGCGTGTGCTCCTCCCAGGCGATGAACTCCTCGGCACCGACGAGCCCGCCGCGCATGGTGACGGTGCGGCGGGTCCCGACGCCCCGCGGCTCGGGTGTCGTCCAGGTGACGTCGGTGATCGCCTTCGCCCACCGCGGCCAGGCGGTCGCGTCGGCGAGCACGTCGAACAGCTGGGCCGGGGTGATCGCGAGGTCGACGCTGTTGGTGAAGCGGTGCGGCGCGGTGTCGATCCAGGCGAGATCGACGCGGTCGCAGGCGTGCAGGGTCGGGGTCGAGGCCATGGCTGCACACTAGAACAGGTTCTCGTCAGTAGGGTCGTCCCGTGCCCGAGGTCCTCGTCCCCACCACCCGCTGGGCGCGCTGGCTGGCGAACTTCACCGTCTCCCACGGCGCTCCCGAGCTCGTGGTCGACGCCGCCGCCCTGCGCGGGACGGCGGCCGACGGCTCGTGGTTCACGGTCCGCCTCCCCTTCTCCCGTCCGTACGACGGCCCGGCCGACCCGGTGGCGTTCGCCGAGGCGGCCACGGTGCCGGAGGCGTGGGGCCTGCTCCTGGTGCGCAAGGGCGGGTTCGCGGTCGCCCGGCTGACGGGGGAGCAGCTGACCGGGAGCAAGGTCGGGCAGCGGCACGTGCAGGGCCGCACCAAGGCCGGCGGGCAGTCCCAGCAGCGGTTCGCGCGGCGCCGGGCGAACCAGGCGCGCGACGCCTATGCGGCCGCGGCCGACCACGCCGTGCGGGTGCTCGACGGGGCGCCGCTGGTGGTGGCGGGCGGCGACCGCTCGGCGGTGGCCGAGGTGCTGGCCGACCCACGGCTGGCCGGGGTGAGCGCGGTGGGGCCGTGGCTCGCCGTACCGGACCCGCGGCGCACGATCCTCGACCAGGCGATCCGCGACGCGCAGGCGCTGGTTGTCGAGGTCGTGAACGCGCCTACAGCGCCCGGCTGAGGAAGGTGCTGCTCGGGTCGAGGGCGTAGCCCTCGAACGGTCCGCACTCCTCGAACCCACGGTTCAGGTAGAGGGCGCGGGCCGCGGCGAAGTAGTCCTGGGTGCCGGTCTCGAGGCTGACCCGGCGGTGCCCGGCCGCGCGTGCGGCGTCGAGCACGTGGTCGAGCAGCCGTCCGGCGACGCCGCGGCGGCGGGCGGCGGTCGCGGTGCGCATCGACTTGAGCTCGGCGTGGTCGTCGTCGATGCGCTTGAGGGCGGCGCAGCCGAGGAGGAGGTCGCCGGCCTCGGCGTCACGGGCGGTCCAGAACGTGATCCCGGGTGCCGCGAGCGCCTCGGGGTCGAGGGCGTGGACGCTCTCGGCCGGCGAGGTGGCGTACATGTCGGCCAGGTGCTCGTCGAGCAGGGCCAGGACGTCGGCCCGCCGGGGGTCGTCGGTCGCGATCCGCATGGACGGCATCCTGCCGGAGTCAGTCGCCGAGGCCGAGCTCGACCCGTCGCACGGCCCAGCGCCGGTCGAGGTCGGACATCTCCTCGAGCACGAAGGCGAGGAACTCGCGGGCCAGGACCAGGCGGTGCCGGGCCGGGTCGTCGTCGGGCAGGTCGGCGAGGCCGCGCTCGAGGGCGGCGATCATCGGGCCGTAGAGCTGGTCGATCCGGGTCATGGTGCCGTGCCAGGCGTCGTCCTCGACGACGAAGACGTCGCGCCGCGAGCCGCGCTCCCGCTCGCGGCGGATCATGCCGACGGTGTCGAGGTAGCGGACCGCGCCCGAGACCGACGCTGCACTGACGTCGAGCGCCGCGCCGAGCTCGGCGGCGGTCATCCGGCCGTCGTCGTCGACCAGCAGCGCGGCGAACACCCGCGAGGGCAGCCGGGCGAGCCCCGCGCTGGCCAGGGCACCGCCGAGCCGCTCGGTGAACGCGGCGCGCTGCTCCTCGGTCGACATGCCGTGATTCTACAAGATTCAGAAACTACTGAAACAGGTGCATGATGGGGACATGACGAGTCCCCTCATCGAGGTCCGCGGGCTGGTGAAGGCCTTCGGCAGGTTCCGGGCGCTCGACGGCCTCGACCTCGTGGTCGAGCCGGGCGAGGTGCACGGCTTCCTCGGCCCCAACGGCGCCGGCAAGTCGACCACCATCCGGGTGCTGCTCGGGCTGCTGCGCAAGGACGCGGGGGAGGTGCGGCTGCTCGGCGGAGACCCGTGGGCCGACGCCGCGGGGCTGCACCGGCGCCTGGCGTACGTCCCCGGCGACGTGAGCCTGTGGCCCAACCTCAGCGGCGGCGAGATCGTCGACCTCCTGATCCGGATGCGCGGCGCGGACCCCGCGGCGTCCCGCCGCGAGGAGCTCATCGAGCGGTTCTCGCTCGACCCGACCAAGCGCGGTCGTGCCTACTCCAAGGGCAACCGGCAGAAGGTCGCGCTCGTCGCAGCCCTCGCCACCGACCCCGACCTGCTCATCCTGGACGAGCCGACGTCCGGCCTCGACCCGCTCATGGAGCAGGTGTTCAACGACTGCGTCGCCGAGCAGACCGCGCGCGGGGCGACGGTGCTGCTGTCGAGCCACATCCTCAGCGAGGTCGAGCGGCTCGTCGACCGGGTCACGATCATCCGCGAGGGCCGGGTCGTCGAGTCCGGGAGCCTCGGCTCGCTGCGGCACCTGCACCGGACCAAGGTGGTCGCGACCGTGACCGGCCCGCCGCCGGAGCTGACCGGGATCGACGGCGTCCACGACGTCGCGGTCGCCGGCGACCAGGTGAGCTGCTCGGTCGAGCCGGACGTCCTGCCCCGGGTGCTGCGGGCGCTCACCGACGCCGGCGTGACGGCGCTGACGAGCACCCCGCCGAGCCTGGAGGAGCTGTTCCTCGACGCCTACCGCGACCGGGCGGGCGCCCGGCGATGAGCGCCACCGGCTGGACCCTCCTGCTGCGCCTCGGACTCCGCCGCGACCGGGTGCTCGCACCGGCCGGCATCGGCGTCCTGGTGCTGATGAGCATCGCCTCGGCCGCCGCGACGCCGAGCCTCTACGACGGGCCGGCCGAGCGGATCCACGCGGCAGAGGCGATCAACGCGAGCCCCGCGATCGTCGCGCTGTACGGGCCGATCCTCGACGTCACCAGCGAGGGCGAGCTTGCGATGACGAAGATGACGGTGCTCTACGCCGTCTTCGCCGCCGTGCTCTTCGTCGCTGTCGTGCGCCGGCACACCCGGGTCGAGGAGGAGACCGGCCGCACCGAGCTCATCGGCGGCACCGCCGTCGGCCGGGACGCGCCCCTCGTCGCCGCCGGCGTCGAGGCGCTGCTGCTCGCCGGCGTCCTGGGCGTGCTCACCGCCCTCGGCAACGTCATCGGCGGGCTGGACGCCGGCGGGTCGGTCGCCTTCGGCCTGCTGTGGGGCGGCAGTGCGCTGGTCGCGGCCGGGATCGGCCTGCTGACCGCACAGCTCTCGGCCAGCGCCCGGACCTGCGCGGGCTTCGCGGCGGGCGCCATCGGGGTGCTCTTCGTGCTGCGGGCGGTCGGCGACACGGGCCCGCAGTGGGTCAGCTGGCTCTCGCCGCTCGGCTGGAACACCCAGGTCCGCGCGTACGGCGACACCCGCTGGTGGCTCCTGCTGGCGTACCCGCTGCTCGCGCTGGCGCTCGCCGGCGGGGCCGTGCTGCTCCGCTCGCGCCGCGACCTCGGCGCCGGCCTGCTCGCGACCCGCCCCGGCCCTGCGACCGGATCGCCGCGGCTGGCCGACGCGTTCTCGCTCGCGGTGAAGGTGCACGCGACGACGCTCCTGCTGTGGAGCGTGGCGGCGGCCGCGCTCGGCGTCGTCTTCGGCATGATCGCGCCCGGGGTCGGGGACCTCCTCGACAACGCGACGGCGCAGTCGATCATCGACGAGCTCGGCGGCGCGCTGGTCTCGGCGATCCTGTCGATCGTCGCCGTCGTGCTCACCTACTTCGCCGCCACCGTCGTCGGCCACACGGCCCGGGACGAGACCGACGGACGGGTCGAGATCGTGCTCGCCACCGGCGTCAGCCGCACCCGCTGGTTCGCGGCCACAGCCGTGCTGGCCCTGGCCGGCACCGCCTGGCTGCTCGTCGTCACGGGCGTCGGCCTCTGGGTCGGGTACGTCGCCGCCGACGGCCCCGGGATCGGCAACCTCGTCACCGCCGCCCTCGCCTGGGTGCCGGCGGCCTGGGTCGTCGGCGCGCTCGCCGCCCTCTGCCTGGCCCTCGGCGCGCGCTGGGCGGCGCTCGTCTGGGTGTGGCCGGCGGCGTTCCTGACCCTCTCGCTCCTCGGCGACCTGCTCGACCTGCCGGGCTGGCTGACCGGGCTCTCGCCGTACGCGCACGTGCCGCTGCTGCCCGCCGCCAGCTGGGACTGGGGGAGCGCCGGCGGGCTCACCGCCGTGGCCGTCGTCCTGCTGGGCGTGGCGTGGTGGCGCTTCCGCGCCCGCGACATCGGCTGATCCCGCCCGCCCCGCAACCGGCGCACCTCGGACCCGCAACCTCCACACTTCGGGGAGGGGGATCGGCTAGTTTCAGCCGCATGTGGCAGCCGGAGCCCGACTGGGTGGCGCTCCCGGGAGGCACCGGGACGTCGACCGTGGGCGTGTGGCGGACCGCACTCGGAGGGCGGCCGGTGGTGGTGAAGCGGATCGGCGCGCCCGGAACCGGGGATCCGGCGGTGCTCTCCGACCGGGCCCATGCGGGCTACTGGCGCCGGGAGGCGGACGTCCTGCTGACCGGCTTGTGCACCGCGACCCCCGGCCTGCGCTCGGCGCCCGCCTCCGTCGAGGAGGACGACGCCGGGGTCACCATCGTGCGCGACTGGGTCGAGGACGCCGCCTCGAGCGGGCTCTTCCTCGCCCTCTCGCTCGGCCGGTTCGCCGGCGCCGAGATCGGGCACCCCGCGTTCCTCGCCCGCGACCTGATGCGCGACCGGCTGGCGCGCGTCGCCCGCAAGGGCGGCTGGCCCACGCTCGCCCGGACCACCGTCGCCGACGTCGCCGAGCACCTCTGGACCCGCCGCGAGACGATGCTCGCCCTGCTCGACGGCGTGCCCCAGGTGCCCCAGCACGGCGACGCGACGCCCCGCAACCTGCCCGGCCGCGCGGACGACGACGCGCTCGCGATCGACTGGGGGACGCTCGGCCACGGACCGGTCGGCGGTGACCTCGGCTACCTCTCGCTCTCGGCCCGTGAGGAGTTCGAGCCGCTGCTCGATGCCTACCTGCTCGGCCTGCCCTCCGGCATCGCGGACCGGGACGCCGTCGTCCTGGGCGCCCGGGTCGTGGCGGTCTACACCGCGCTCAGCCGCGCGGAGTGGGCACTGGCCCGGGTCGCCGGAGGCGAGGGCGCGCTCGCCGGGAAGTACCGGCACCCCGCGGTCGCGCCCTACCTGCGGGCGCTGCAGCGCACGTTCGGGCACATGGAGGCCCTGCTCGACCTCTGAGGCTCAGACCCGGGGTGCGGCGAAGGTGTCGCAGGAGTCGACGGTGCCGCCGTCGTACCCGACCATGAACCACTTCTGCCGCTGCGCCGAGGAGCCGTGGGTCCACGACTCCTGGTCGACGCGGCCGCCCGCGCGCTTCTGGATGTAGTCGTCTCCGACCGCCTTGGCCGCGGCGATCGCCTCGTCGATGTCCTGCTGGGTGAGGTCGAGGAGGAGCACCTGGCCGGACGCGTCCTTGGTCTGGGTCGCGTGCTGGGCCCACAGCCCGGCGTAGCAGTCGGCCTGGAGCTCGAGGCGGACGCCGTCGCTCTGGGGGCCGGTCTGCTGGCTGCGGACCTGGCCCATGAAGCCGAGCAGGTTGGAGATGTGGTGGCCGTACTCGTGGGCGAGGACGTAGTACTCGACGAACTGGCCGGTCGGGCCGCCCAGCTGGCGCTCGAGGACGTCCTGGAAGAACGTGGTGTCGAGGTAGATGGTCTCGTCGGTGGGGCAGTAGAACGGGCCGACGTCGGAGGTCGCGCCGCCGCAGCCGGTGTCGATGCCGCCGCTGAAGGTGACCATCTCCTTCTCGGGGCGGAACTTGCCACCGAGCTCGGAGTCCCAGTAGTCGGTCAGGGAGTTCTCGATGGCGACCCGGGCGCAGTCGCTGCTGTTGTTGGCGTCGTCGCCCGTCTTGCAGTCGGCGTAGCGGTCGGTGCCCTGCTGGGCGTCGCTCATCCGGGCCGGCGAGTACGCGCCGCCGCCGGCCGGGCTGCCGCCACCGAGCGGGTTGCCCCCGAGCAGAAGACCGACCACGACGACGATGATCACGACGATGATGCCGCCGATCCCGCCCTTGCCCGTGGGGATGGGGAGCCGCATGCCGCCGCCCCCGAGACCACCGCCCAGGCCGCCGCCTCCGCCGCCACCGCTGCCGGCGTCGCGGACCCGAGACTGGTCGAGGCGAGCCTTCGGATTGAATCGCACCACGAATCGCACCCTAGTGCAGGTTCCGGCGTTTTCGGCGGTGCGATCTGGCGTGGGAGAATCGGCCGGTCATGATCACTGTGCACCAGCTCGAGGTTCGCGTCGGTGCGCGGCTCCTCATGGAGAACGTCAGCTTCCGTGTCGGCGCCGGCGACAAGATCGGCCTCGTGGGCCGCAACGGAGCCGGCAAGACCACCCTCACCAAGGTCCTCGCGGGCGACGTCCTGCCGGCCAGCGGCACCGTCAGCAACAGCGGCGAGCTCGGCTACCTGCCCCAGGACCCCCGCGTCGGCGACCCCGAGGTGCTGGTGCGCGACCGGATCCTGTCCGCGCGCGGCCTCGACGACGCCGTCCGCCGGATGCGGGCCGCCGAGGTCGCCATGGCCTCCGACGACCCCGCCGCGCGGGACAAGGCGTTCCGCAAGTTCCAGCGCGCCCAGGACGAGCTCGACGCCGGCGGCGGCTACGCGGCCGAGACCGAGGCGCTGCAGATCGCGCAGAGCCTCGGCATCCCGGACCGCCTGATGGAGCAGCCCCTCGGCACGCTCTCGGGTGGCCAGCGCCGGCGTGTCGAGCTGGCCCGGATCCTCTTCTCGAGCGCCGAGGTGCTCATCCTCGACGAGCCGACGAACCACCTCGACGCCGACTCGATCATGTGGCTGCGCGACTGGATGAAGACCTACAAGGGCGGCTTCATCGTCATCTCGCACGACAACGACCTGCTCGAGGAGACCGTCAACAAGGTCTTCCACCTCGACGCCAACCGCGAGGTCATCGACATCTACAACATGGGGTGGAAGAACTACCTCACCCAGCGCGAGACCGACGAGGCCCGCCGCAAGCGCGAGCTGATGAACGCGCAGAACAAGGCCAAGACGCTCACCGACCAGGCCAACAAGATGCGCGCCAAGGCCACCAAGGCGAGCGCCGCGCAGCAGATGCTCAAGCGGGCCGAGCGCCTTCTCGAAGGGGTCGAGGGCGAGCGCCAGTCCGACAAGGTCGCCGCGATCAAGTTCCCGACGCCCGCCGCCTGCGGCAAGACCCCGCTCACCGCCCACGACCTCTCGAAGTCGTACGGCGCGCTCGAGATCTTCACCGCCGTCGACCTGGCCATCGACAAGGGCTCGCGCGTCGTCATCCTCGGGCTCAACGGTGCCGGCAAGACCACCATGCTGCGGATCCTGGCCGGCGTCGACAAGCCCGACACCGGCGAGGTCGTCGCCGGACACGGCCTCAAGGTCGGCTACTACGCCCAGGAGCACGAGACGCTCGACGTCAGCCGCACGGTCCTCGAGAACATGCAGTCGGCGGCCCCCGAGCTGACCGACACCGAGGCCCGCTCGGTGCTCGGGTCGTTCCTCTTCAGCGGCGACGACGTGCACAAGCCGGCCGGCGTCCTGTCGGGCGGCGAGAAGACCCGCCTCGCGCTCGCCTCGCTCGTCGTCTCGGCAGCCAACGTGCTGCTGCTCGACGAGCCGACCAACAACCTCGACCCCGCCTCGCGCGAAGAGGTCCTCAACGCGATCCGCCGCTACGAGGGCGCCGTCGTGCTGGTCACCCACGACGAGGGTGCCGTGCACGCGCTGGAGCCGGACCGGGTGCTCATCCTGCCCGACGGCGTCGAGGACCTGTGGAGCCCGGACTACGCGGACCTGGTCGCGCTGGCCTGAGCCGGCTGACGAGTGGTACCGGATCAGGTGCCATGGCGGGTGAGGAGGTCTTCTCGTGGACATCGACACCCGTGAGGTCGTGGGCCGGCTGCGCGAGGCACTGGAGCGCAGCGGGCTGAGCCTGCGCGGGTTCGCCACTGCTCTGGGTACCTCGCACGCGCGGCTCTCGTCGTACCTCAAGGGGACGGCGAGCCCGTCCGCCGCGCTGTTCCTCCGCGCCCTGCGGCTCGGCACCGCGCTCGGCGAGGCCGCCGCCCAGGGCTGGCTGACGCCGACGACGACACAGCGTGCGTTGAAGGCCGCGCTCGCGGCCGGGGACGACCAGCGGGCGTTCAAGGTGACCACCCAGGCGCGCGACCAGGTCCGCGAGCTGCTGGCGCTCCCCGGCGCCCCGGCCGACGCCTGGGAGGCCCGGCCCGGCTCGACCGACGACGAGCGGTGGGACGTCCTGCTCGCCGCGCTGGTCGGGCACGAGTTCGAGCAGGCAGGACGGACCGCGCCGGCCTGGACCGACCTGCGGACCGACGAGGACTGGGTCAAGCCGAACCTGCTCCTCGGCGACGCGCAGATCCGAGCCGCGACGCCCGGCTGGCTGGGTGAGCGGGGGATCTACATCGCCGAGCGTGACCTGGCCACCGCCTGACAGCGCTCGCGTCTATGTCGTCGCTGGCGCGGGGATCGCGCTCACGGTCGCCGCGCAGCGGGTAGTGGTCGATGGCGACCGCGATCGCCCGGCGCCACGGCCTTCGACCGCGCTGGCTCAACCCAGGGGCGGCGCCGCGCGACATCGGTCTCACCGTCGACTACGCACCGCCCGAGCACCTGCTGGCGATGAAGATGGTCGCGATGAGGGAGCGCGACTACGCCGGCATCGCGCTCCTGGCGACCGCGATGGGCGTCCCGCGCAGCGGTGACCTCGCCACCGAGGTCGAGGCGGTGGCGCGCAGCGCCGTCCGGATCGTGCGCCTATTCGCTCGCGATCGCGTCGAGGACGTCGAGCCGCGCCGCCCGGATCGCCGGGACGACGGCGGCGAGGACGCCGACCACCACGGCGACCACGAGGAAGGTCACCAGGTTGCCGAGGGGCAGCCCGAGGCTGGTCAGGTCCTTGGACAGCGACTGCTGGAGCAGCACGCCGATCAGGACGCCGAGGGCCATGCCGAGGACGGCGCCGAGCACGGCGATGGTGACCGACTCGAGGGTGATCATCCGTCTCAGCTTGGCGCGGCTCATGCCGACGGCGCGGAGCAGGCCGACCTCGCGAGTGCGCTCGATGACGCTGAGGCCGAGCGTGTTGACGATGCCGATGACGGCGATGACGATCGCGAGGGCGAGCAGGCCGTAGATCATGAAGAGCAGCTGGTTGACCTGGCCGCGGAACTCGTCGGCGAACTCGGCCTTGTCGAAGACGCCGACGATGGGGGCGGGCTTGGCGGCGGCGTCGACCTCGTCGCGGACGGCGGTCGCGTCGGCGCCGGGGGAGAGCAGGATGCTGAGGGAGGTGTCCTGGCGCAGGACCCCGGCGCGGGAGAGCTGGTCGAGGGGGACGGTGACCTCGGAGGTGACGTCGGAGCTCTTCGTGATGCCGGTGATGGTGGGGGTGAGCGTCTTGCCGCCCTGGAAGCGCAGGTCGAGGGAGTCGCCGACGGCGAGGTCGTGCTTCTTGGCGAAGTCCTCGCCGACGAAGGCCTGGGCGCCGCTGATCGCGGTGGTGCCGCGGACCAGGTCGAGGTGGTAGATCCTCTGCCACGCCGGGTCGACGCCGGTGACGGAGACGCCCTTGTCGTCGTAGCGGGCCGACGTGTACTGCTGGCGGCTGAGCACGTCGATGCCGTCGATGCCGGCGATCCGGTCGCCGATGGCGGTCGAGAAGGGCAGGTAGGTCGTGCTCTGGACCAGCAGGTCGGCGGTGAACTGCTGGTCGACCTCGTCGTCGATCGAGCGGTTGAGCGACGAGGCGAGCACGCCGATGGTCGAGACGAGGGCGAGGCCGATCATCAGCGCCGACGCCGTGGCACCGGTACGGCGGGGGTCGCGCAGTGCGTTCTCGCCGGCCAGGCGTCCGGTGGCGCCGAAGAGCGCGGCGAACAGGGCGCGGCAGATGACGAGCACCGGACGGCCGAGCACGGGGGAGAGCGCGGCGGCGGTGAGGATCCACAGGACGGCGCCGATGCCGACCCACAGGGCGTTGGGGCGCTGCAGCCCGGCGACCGCGAAGGCCGCGCCGATGGCGATGACGACCGCGCCGATGATCGTGCGCCGCCGCAGCGACGTCCGCTCCGGTGCGGTGTCGGCCCGCATGGCCGCGACCGGCGCGACCCGGCCGGCCCGGCGGGCCGGCAGGTAGGCGGCGACCATGGTGACGCCGACGCCGACCAGGTAGCTGGTGATCACCGCGCGGGAGGTGAGCTGGAGCGCGTCGCCGGCGATGTCGAGGCCGACCACCCGGAAGAGAGCCGCCAGGCCGCGGGCCAGCAGCAGGCCGAGCCCGATCGCCAGCGTCGAGGTGACGATCGACAGCACGAACGCCTCGACGAGCACCGAGCGGGTGACCTGGCCGCGGCCGGCGCCGAGCGCGCGCAGCAGGGCGAGCTCGCGGGTGCGCTGGGCGACGAGGATCGAGAAGGTGTTGACGATGATGAAGCCGCCGACGAGCACGGCGATGATCGCGAACACCGTCAGGAAGGTCTGGATGACGTCGAGGAAGGTGCCGATGGCGTCCTGGGACTCCTTGGCGACCTGGTCACCGGTGACCGCCTCGAAGCCCTCGGGCAGCACCTGGCCGGCGGCCGTGGCCAGCTGCTTCTGGCTGACGCCGTCGGCGGCGGTGAGGCTGATCCGGTTGAAGACGTCCTTGCCGCCGAAGAAGAGGTCCTGCGCGCCTGCGGTCGAGAAGATCAGCAGGGTGGCGCCCGCCGTGCCGCCGCCGTTGAACTCGGCGGTGCCGACGAGGGTCGCGGTCCGCTCGAGGGTGCCGAACGGCGCGAGGAGCTTGACCTGATCGCCGAGCCGGTAGTCACCGGCCTCGGCGGCGCGCTCGTCGAGCACGATCTGGTCGGTTCCCTCGGGCCAGGCGCCGCTCTTGAGGAGCAGGGTCGGCTTGCCCTCCATGTTGGGGCTGCCGGTGTAGTTGAACGACAGCGTGGGCGCACCGGTGCCCCCGACGAGCGTGCCGTCGGAGGCGAGCAGGCTCAGCCCGGCGCTGTTGACCTCGCCGTCGGCCCGGGCCACCTCGGGGAGCGCGGCGAGCGCGTCGACGACGTCGGGGGTCAGGGCGAGCGCGGACTGGCCGGACTCGCCGCCGCCGAACTCCTCGGTGTCGGCCGCGCGGACCACGCCGTCGGGCGTCGATCCGTGCACGATGCCGTCGAAAGTTTCGGACAAGCCGTTGCTGAACACCAGCACGCCGGACAGGAACGCCACCCCGAGCACGATCGCCAGGCCGCTCATGAGCAGCCGGACCTTGCGCGCGAAGAGGTTGCGCAGCGTCATCCGGAGCACGGGCTCAGGCCTCCCGGCGCGCGGCGGCGGCCGCCTGGAGCGCGGTCATGTGGGCCAGGATGGCGTCGCGGTCGGGGTCGCGGATCTCGTCGACCAGGCGGCCGTCGGCGAGGAACACCACCCGGTCGCAGTAGGACGCCGCGACGGCGTCGTGGGTGACCATCACGATCGTCTGGCCGAACTCGTCGACGCTGCGGCGCAGGAACGAGAGCACCTCGGCACCCGAGGTGCTGTCGAGGTTGCCGGTCGGCTCGTCGGCGAACACGATGGACGGCTTGCTGACCAGGGCCCGGGCGCAGGCGACGCGCTGCTGCTGGCCGCCGGACATCTCGGAGGGGCGGTGGCCGAGCCGGTCGCGCAGGCCGACGGTGTCGACGACCGTGTCGAACCACGCCTGGTCGGGCTTGCGGCCGGAGAGGCTGAGGGGGAGCAGGATGTTCTCGCGCGCGCTGAGCGTCGGGATCAGGTTGAACGCCTGGAAGACGAAGCCGATCTCCTCGCGGCGCAGCGCGGTGAGCGCCTTGTCGCGCAGCCGGGACAGCGCGGTGTCGCCGACCCAGACCTCGCCGCCGGTGGGGGTGTCGAGCGCCGCGAGGCAGTGCATGAGCGTCGACTTGCCCGAGCCGGACGGACCCATGATCGCGGTGAACTCGCCGGCGGCCAGGTCGATGGTCACGCCGTCGAGGGCGCGCACCTCGGAGTCGCCGGAGCCGTAGACCTTGCGCAGGTCGACGGAGCGGGCCGCGACGGCGGCGGTGGAGGTCATGCGCCCACCTTGCCAGGAGGGTCCGACGACCCGCATCCGGAATGTCCCCGAGGCCGACCCCGGGGGTCCGTAGGCTTCGGGCCATGGCTGCTGACGCACGCTTCGTGGGGGCGATCGACCAGGGCACCACCAGCACCCGGTTCATGGTGTTCGACCATGCCGGCACCGAGGTCGCCCGGCACCAGCTGGAGCACCAGCAGCTCCTGCCGCGGGCGGGATGGGTCGAGCACAACCCGGTGGAGATCTGGGAGCGCACCTCGGCCGTCGTCCAGACCGCACTGGGCAAGGCCCGCCTCGGTGCCGAGGACCTGGCCGCCATCGGCATCACCAATCAGCGCGAGACGACGATCGTGTGGCACCGGCGCACCGGGCGCCCGCTCTACAACGCCATCGTCTGGCAGGACACACGCACCGACGCGATCGCGGCAGCCCTCGACCGGGACGGCGCGGGCGGTCGCGGCGACGTCATCCGGCACCGCGCGGGGCTGCCGCCGGCGACGTACTTCTCGGGCGGCAAGCTGCAGTGGATCCTCGAGAACGTCCCCGGCGTGCGCGAGGCGGCCGAGCGCGGCGACGCGCTGTTCGGCACGCCCGACACGTGGATCCTGTGGAACCTGACCGGAGGCACCGACGGCGGCGTGCACGTCACCGACGTCACCAACGCCAGCCGGACCATGCTGATGGACCTCGAGACCCTGAACTGGGACGACGAGCTGCTCGGCTTCTTCGGCGTCCCGCGGGCGATGCTGCCCGAGATCCGCGAGTCCTCGGCCACCACGCCGTACGGCGTCACGCGGGCCGCCGGACCGTTCGCCGGCGAGGTGCCGATCACCGGCATCCTCGGCGACCAGCAGGCCGCGACGGTCGGCCAGGTCTGCTTCGCTCCGGGCGAGGCCAAGAACACCTACGGCACCGGCAACTTCATGCTGCTCAACACCGGGACCGAGATCGTCCGGTCGAAGGCGGGGCTGCTCACCACGCCGGCGTACCGCTTCGGCGACGAGCCGTGCGTCTACGCGCTGGAGGGCTCGATCGCGGTGACCGGCTCGGCCGTGCAGTGGCTGCGCGACCAGCTCGGCATCATCAGCGGCGCGGGGGAGTCCGAGTCGCTGGCCCGCCAGGTCGACGACAACGGCGGCGTCTACTTCGTGCCTGCCTTCTCCGGGCTGTTCGCGCCCTACTGGCGCTCCGATGCCCGCGGCGCGATCGTCGGGCTGTCCCGGTTCAACACCAACGCGCACGTCGCGCGGGCCACGCTCGAAGCCATCTGCTACCAGTCGCGCGACGTGGTCGAGGCGATGTGCGCCGACTCCGGCGTCGAGGTCGGCGTGCTCAAGGTCGACGGCGGCGTCACGCTCAACAGCCTGTGCATGCAGATCCAGGCCGACGTGCTCGGCGTCGCGGTCAGCAGACCGGTGGTGCCCGAGACGACGGCGCTCGGCGCGGCGTACGCGGCCGGGCTGTCGGTGGGCTACTGGCGCGACACCGACGAGCTGCGCCAGAACTGGCGCGAGGACACCCGCTGGGAGCCCCAGTGGGACGACGAGCGCCGGGCGACGGGCTACGCGCAGTGGAAGAAGGCCGTGCAACGTACCCTCGACTGGGTGGAGGTGCCCGGATGAGTCCCGCCGCCCTGTCCCCCCGAGCCCGCAGCGCTGCGCTCAAGCGATTGGCCGAGCAGCCCCTCGACGTCCTCGTCATCGGCGGTGGCGTGGTCGGCTCCGGGGCCGCGCTCGACGCCGCCACTCGCGGCCTGTCGGTCGGCCTGGTCGAGGCGCGCGACTTCGCCTCGGGGACGTCGAGCCGCAGCTCCAAGCTGATCCACGGCGGCCTGCGCTACCTGGAGATGATGGACTTCCGGCTCGTCGCCGAGGCGCTCAAGGAGCGCGGCCTGCTCATGCAGCGGCTCGCGCCCCACCTGGTCCGCCCGGTGCCGTTCCTCTACCCGCTCAACGGCCGCGGCTGGGAGCGCTGGTACGCCGGCACCGGCGTCGCGCTCTACGACGCCATGTCGCGCGCCAGCGGCTACGGCAGCACGCTGCCGCTGCACCAGCACCTCACCCGCCGCGGCGCCCGCAAGGCGTTCCCGTCGCTGCGCAAGGACGCCCTCGTCGGCGCGATCCGCTACTACGACGCCCAGGTCGACGACGCCCGGCACACGATGTTCCTGGCCCGCACCGCGGCGACGTACGGCGCGGCCGTCGCCTCCCGGACCCGCGTGCTCGGCCTGGTCAAGGAGAGCGAGCGCGTCGTCGGCGCCGAGGTGATCGACCTCGAGACCGGGCGCCGCTTCGAGATCCGCGCCTCGCAGGTCATCAACGCCACCGGCGTCTGGACCGACGAGACGCAGGCGATGGCGCGCGAGCGCGGCCAGTTCAAGGTCCGGGCCAGCAAGGGCATCCACCTGGTCGTCCCGCGCGACCGGATCCGCGGCGACGCCGGGCTGATCCTGCGCACCGAGAAGTCGGTGCTGTTCGTGATCCCCTGGAAGAGGCACTGGATCATCGGCACCACCGACACCGACTGGTCGCTCTCCAAGGACCACCCCGCAGCGAGCAGCAGCGACATCGACTACCTGCTCGAGCACGTCAACCGGGTGCTGGAGGTGCCGCTCACCCGCGACGACGTCGAGGGCGTCTACGCAGGCCTGCGCCCGCTGCTCGCCGGCGAGTCCGACGCGACGTCCCAGCTCTCGCGCGAGCACGCGGTGGCGCACAGCGTTCCGGGCCTGGTGGTCGTCGCGGGCGGCAAGTACACGACGTACCGGGTGATGGCGGCCGACGCCGTCGACGAGGCGGTGCACGGGCTGGCGTCGGTGCAGGGGCGCACCGCGGGCGCCTGCGTGACCGAGAGCGTGCCGCTCGTCGGCGCCGACGGCTACCAGGCGCTCTGGAACCAGCGTCGCGCGCTGGCCACCCAGTCCGGGCTCGCCATCAACCGCGTCGAGCACCTGCTGGAGCGCTACGGCTCGCTCGTGCTCGAGGTGCTCGACCTGGTCGCGGCCGAGCCCGAGCTGGGCGAGCCGCTGCCCGGCGCCGAGGACTACCTCAAGGTCGAGGCGGTGTACGCCGTCACCCACGAGGGCGCCCGGCACCTCGACGACATCCTCACCCGGCGGATGCGGATCTCGTTCGAGACCTTCGACCGCGGGGTCGCGGCCGCGCCGCACGTGGCCGAGCTGGTCCGCGGGCACCTGCGCTGGGACGCCGACCAGCAGGAGCGCGAGCTCCAGCACTACCTCAAGCGCGTCGAGGCGGAGCGGGAGTCGCAGCGCCAGCCCGACGACCACACGGCCGACGCGGCCCGCAAGGGCGCCGCCGACGTCGTCCCGGTGTCGCGGATCGCCGAGGAGATCGAGTCGATCGAGTCGATGGAGATGGAGACCCCCTGATGGACCTGCAGCTGACCGACCGGGTGTACGTGCTCACCGGTGCCACCCGCGGCCTGGGCCGCGCCACCGCCGAGGCGCTCGTCGCCGACGGCGCCCGGGTGGTGCTCTCGGGCCGCAACCCGGAGTCGGTCGACTCGGCCGTCGCCGCGCTCGAGCAGATCGGGGGAGCGGGGTGCGCCCGCGGCGTGGTCGCCGACAACGCCGACCCCGACGCGCCGGCTCGGATCATCAGTGCGGCGAACGAGGCCTGGGGCCGCCTCGACGGCGCGCTGATCAGCGTCGGCGGGCCGCCGGCCGGGCCGGTGACGGCGATGACCGACGAGCAGTGGACCGCCGCCTTCGGCTCGGTCTTCCTGGGCGCCGTCCGGCTGGCGCGCGAGGTCGCCGCCGTCCTCGGTGAGGGCGGCTCGCTCGCGTTCGTGCTCTCGACGAGCGTGATCCAGCCGATCGCCGGCCTCGCCATCTCCAACGGCCTGCGCCCCGGCCTGGCGATGACGGCCAAGACGCTCGCCGACGAGCTCGGCCCGCGCGGCATCCGGGTCAACGGGCTGCTCCCGGGCCGGGTCGGCACCGAGCGGGTCGCCGAGCTCGACGCCGCCACCGGCGACCCCGAGGCGTCGGCGGCCGCCGCGCGCGCCCAGATCCCGCTGGGACGCTACGGCCGGCCCGAGGAGTTCGGCCGGGTCGCCGCGTTCGTGCTCTCGCCGGCCGCGTCGTTCGTGTCGGGCGTGATGCTCCCCGTCGACGGCGGGATGTCGCGCCCGCTCTGACGCGAGAACGGACCTCCCTGCCGGCGCTTGCTGCCCTGCCGCTCGCCGCGGGGGCCGTGCCGGCGCTCGTCCCACGCGAGGTAGGCGAAGCCGCCGATCCCGAGGACGCCGAAGAACCACCACTGCAGGCCGTAGAAGAAGTGCGGGCCCTCGCCGAGCTCGGGGAGCTCGACCGGCTCGAGCGCCTCGGCCGGCGCGGGGTCCTCGGACTTCAGCGCGACGAAGCCGGTGAACACGTCGAGGCCGGTCGCCTTGCCGATCGGGCCGCTGGCGATCGCCCGGGTCGAGCGCCCGCTCACCTGGGTGCTGCCGCCGGTGCCGTCGGCGCGGACCCAGCCGGTGATGGTCACCTCGCCCTCGGGCGGCGCGGGCAGCTCGTCGGGACCGATCTCGGGGTTGTCGGTGGCGAACCAGCCGCGGTCGACCAGCACGGCCCGTCCGTCGGGCGTCACCAGCGGGACGACGACCTCGACCCCCGGCGCGCTCTTGCGCGTGCGGTAGCGGACCACCACGGTGTTCTCGGCGTCGTACTCGCCGGTGGCCGTGATGAGCCGCCACTCGTCGGACTCCGCCACCGGACGACCGGGCGCGAGCACCTCGTCGACCTGGACCGGGGTCCGGTCCTCGTTGGCGACGACGATGGCGTTGCGCTCCTTGCGGTCCTCGAGCCGGCCGAACTGCCACTCGCCCAGCCACCAGGTGCCGTAGCCGAGCACGATGATGGCCAGGAAGAACAGGACCCAGCGACGGCTCAGCAGGAACCGCCACGAGCTCAGCAGGGATCGCACACGCCCAACGGTAGGACCAGCCGGAAGCCAACCGGACCCCGGCCTATGCTGGGGGTGTGCAGCCCCTCCTCGACCAGCACGGCCGCGTCGCGACGGACCTCCGGGTGTCGCTGACCGACCGCTGCAACCTGCGCTGCACCTACTGCATGCCGGCCGAGGGTCTCGACTGGATGCCGCTCGACGACCAGCTCTCCGACGACGAGGTCGTCCGGCTGATCGGTGTCGCCGTGCGCGAGCTCGGCGTCCGCGAGGTCCGGTTCACCGGTGGCGAGCCGCTCGTGCGCCGCGGGCTGGTCGACATCGTCCGCCAGGTCCGCGCGCTCGACGCCGGCGTCGAGATGTCGATCACCACCAACGCGCTCGGCCTGTCCCGGACGGCGGGCGCGCTCGCCGAGGCCGGCCTCGACCGGGTCAACGTCAGCCTCGACACCGTCCGCGCCGACACCTTCCACGAGATCACCCGCCGGGACCGCCTCGACGACGTCATCGCCGGGCTCGCCGCCGCCGAGGCGGCCGGGCTCGGGCCGGTCAAGGTCAACGCCGTCCTCCTGCGCGGCATCAACGACGACCAGGCCCCCGAGCTGCTCGGCTGGTGCGTCGACCGCGGCTACCAGCTGCGGTTCATCGAGCAGATGCCGCTCGACGCCCAGCACGGCTGGGACCGCGACGCCATGGTGACCGCCGACGAGATCTTCGCCTCGCTCGCCACACGCTTCACGCTGACGCCCGCCCACGAGCCGCGGGGGAGCGCCCCGGCCGAGCTCTTCGTCGTCGACGGCGGCCCCGCCACCGTCGGCGTCATCGCCTCGGTCACCCGGCCCTTCTGCGGCGACTGCGACCGGGTCCGGCTCACCGCCGACGGCCAGGTCCGCAACTGCCTCTTCGCCCGCTCCGAGTCGGACCTGCGCAGCGCCCTGCGGGCCGGCGCCTCCGACGAGGACCTCGCCGCGCGCTGGCGCACGGCGATGTGGGGCAAGGCCGCCGGCCACGGGATCGACGACCCGTCGTTCCTGCAGCCGGACCGGCCGATGTCGGCCATCGGCGGCTGAGCTCGCGGGCTCAGCCCGTCTGCTCGTCGACGATCTCGGCGTCCACCGCGTCGGCGCCGCCGAGGCCCTCGAAGTCGAAGGTCAGCTCGTCGCGGTCGAGGTCGGCGAGCGCGGAGAACTCCGACGAGGTGAGCGCGCGGGGGATCTCCTCGACCTCCTTGGGCGCCTCGATGGTCGCGACCGGGTCGGCGGCGTTGAGCTTGCGCGCCGCGGGGAGCACCGAGCGCTCGAGCGAGCCGGTGAACGAGTTGTAGTCCTTGACGCTGCGCTGCAGCGAGCGGCCGAGCTTGTCGACGTGCTCGGAGAGCTTGAGGATGCGGCGGTAGAGCACCTGGCCGAGCTCGAAGAGGACCTGCGCGTCCTCGGTGAGCGCCTCCTGCTTCCAGGTGAAGGCGACGGTCTTGAGCATGCTCCACAGGTTGGTCGGCGTGGCCAGCACGATGCCACTGGCGAAGGCGTGCTCCATGAGTGACGGGTCGACGTCGATGGCGGCGTTGAGGAGCTGCTCGTTGGGGATGAAGGCCACGGTGAACTCGGGACTCACCGCGAGGCCCGTCCAGTAGCCCTTGCGCGCGAGCGTGTCGACGTGGCCGCGGACCTTGCGCGCGTGGTCGTCGAGCAGCCGCTGGCGGGTCTCGGGCTCGAGGCCCTCACGCTGGGCGTCCATGAACGCGTTGTAGGGCACCTTGGCGTCGATGGCCATCTGCTTGCCGCCGGGCAGGTTGATGACCATGTCGGGACGCCGGTTGCCGGAGTCGGCCTCGACCGAGTGCTGGAGCTCGAAGTCGACCCGGTTGAGCAGGCCGGCGGTCTCGACCAGCGTGCGGAGCTGGGTCTCGCCCCAGGCGCCGCGCACGGCGTTGTTCTTGAGCACGGAGGCGAGCGTGTCGGCGGCCTTGCGGGAGTCCTCGACCGAGCGCTGGGTGTGCTTGATCTGGGTGGCGAGCTCGGTGTGCTGCTGGACGCGCGCCTTCTCGAGGTCGTCGACCTTCTGCTGCATCGAGCGCAGGTGCTCGACCACGGGCGTGAGCGTCTTGAGGACCTGGGTCTGGCCGGTCTCGTTGGCCTCGCGCTCGCGCTGGGCCTGGCGCTGCTGGTCGAGGAGCGTGCGGTACTGCGCGCGCGCCTCGTCGACGGCGACCCGCAGCTCGTCGACGGTGGCCAGCGCACCGGTCAGCTCGGACTGGACGGCGGCCCGCGCGGCGGACTCGTCGGCGCGCGCCTTCGCCACGCGCGCCTCGCCCTGGATCTCGGCCCGCTCGACCTCGTGGCGCAGCGCCGCGAGCGCGGACTCGTGCGTGGCGCGGAGCTGGGCGAGCGCCGCCTCGTGCCGCTCGGCGACGACCTCGGGCGCCTCGCCCGGCGCGACCTCGGGGACCGGCGCCAGGGTGGCCTGGCGCACCAGCCAGCCGACCCCTGCACCGAGCAGGAGTCCGACGAGGAGCGCGAGGAGAACGGCCATGGGAGCAGTCAAACAGGAGGGCCCGACAGAACTCCGGCGGGCTCGCCGGTGGGCGGCCGATCAGGCGTAGCGGACGGTCCGCTCGGCCCGGGTCCAGCCGTAGAGCGCCAGCCCGCCGGCCTCGGCCAGCCGGACCGAGAGCCCGGTCGGGGCACCGACCGCGACGAGGGCGCCGATCCCGCTGGCCACGGCCTTCTGGACCAGCTCGAAGCCGGCCCGGCCGCTGACCACGAGGACCGCCTCGGCCGAGGAGGCGCCGGCGAGCAACCGGGCGCCGACGACCTTGTCGACGGCGTTGTGCCGCCCGACGTCCTCGCGGACGGCGACCAGCTCGCCCTCGGCGGTGAACAGCCCGGCGGCGTGGGCGCTGCCGGTCCGCGCGAAGAGCTCCTGGCGCGGCCGCATCAGGTCGGGCAGCGTGCGGACCAGGTCGTCGGAGGGCAGCGGTCCGGACCAGGGGAGCGAGGGCCGGCGGGCCAGCACCTCGTCGACCTCGTCGGTCCCGCACACGCCGCACGCGGCCGAGCCGGCGCTGAGCGCGTCGAGCTGGCTGGGCACCCGGGCCGGCACGGTGTCGAGGGTGAGCGTGACGACGTTGAACTCCTGCTCAGGCCGCAGCTCGACGTCGGTGCAGTAGGCGACGCCGGCGGCGCGGCCGAGGCCCTCGTGGTGGACCCAGCCGGCGGCGAGCTCGAAGTCGCTCCCGGGGGTGCGCAGCGTCGTCCACACCCGGCGGGTCGCGGCGCCCGGCCAGGCGAGGCGGATCTCGAGCGGCTCCTCGGTGAGCACCCGGTCCTCGTGCCGTCGTACGCCGGTGGCGAGGTGCTCGGCGACCTTGAGCCGGCCGGTGGGACCCGGCCGCCGTGCCTTCGTCACGCCAGCACCGCCCGGCGTCGCCGCAGCTCGTCGAGCCGGTCGGTCAGCCGGCGCCGGACGGCGCCCGGGAGGTCGCCGTCGAGGGCGGCGAGAGCCGCGGCCTCGGTGGCGTCGTCGAGGTGCGTGATGGGGAAGAACGCCTCGATGACGTCGCCCTGCACCCAGCCCTGGTGCGCCGCGACGAGCGTGTCGAGCTGGTCGAAGTAGGCCCGCGCGTAGTGCTCGGTCAGCGCCCGCTGGTCGGCACGCCACAGCCCGGCGCCCGCGGCCTTGACCTCGTAGTTGGGCACGGGGATCTCGCCGGTGGCGCGAGCCCAGGCGAACTCCTTGGCCTCGGTCGCGGGCAGCGACGCGACGGCCCGCGCGTGGTGGACCTTGGCGGCGCCGGTGGGCTCGGCGGCCAGCGCCTCGTCGAGCGCGCCCTGGTCGGTGGCACCGATCTCGGCGAGCCGGCGGAGGGCCTTCCAGCGCAGGTCGGAGTCGGCGGCGATGCCCGGCGGCAGCGCCTCACCGGCAGCCCAGCGCTCGAGGTCGGCGGCGTCGCCGGCGGAGAGGACGGTCGCCCGGAACGCCGAGAGCTGCAGCTCGGAGCCCTCCGGCGCGGCCTCGGCGGCGGACCGGACGGCGGCGTGGAAGCGTCCCGTGGTGCCGTCGGGCGCCAGCGGGAGGACGGTCTCGAGCACCCACGGCAGCAGGTTGCGGGCACCGTCGGAGGTGTCCTCGACCGGTGGCGCGGCGGCGAGCAGGTCGGCGACCTGGGGGAGCGTGACGGCACCCTCGAACAGGCCGAGCCGGACGCTGTTCCACATCGTCGCGCGCAACCGCGGGTCGGTCAGCTCGCGGGCGAGGGTGGGCAGCGCCGCCATGGTCACCGCGTCGGGCGGGCACACCGCCCACGTCGTCTCGGTCGCGTCGAGGAGGACGGCGGCGTCGCCCACGGCGAGCGGCGTCGTGGGCGCGTCGACGACGAGCGGCTGCTGGGTCCACCCCTCAGGACCGTGGACGGCGACCTGGAGCTGGTGCGTCCGGTCGGCGGGGTGGGCCGGCGGCGACGTCCGCCGTACGACGCCCGCGCCCCGGTCGAGGTCGAGCCGGTCGGCGCCGGGCGTGAGCAGCCAGTCCTTGACGAAGCCGTCGAGCGTCGCGCCGCCGGCGGCCCGCTCCCAGCTCGCGAACAGGTCGTGCATGGTGGCGTTGCCGAACCGGTGGAGCTCGAAGTGCTCGCGCACGCCACCGAGGAAGGCGTCGTCCCCGAGCCGGATCGCGAGCTGGCGCAGCACGTTGGCGCCACGGGCGTAGGAGATGCCGTCGAAGTTCTGCAGCGCCGACAGGGCGTCGGGAGCGGCATTGCCGGCGACCGGGTGGGTGGTCGGCCGCTGGTCGGCGGTGATGCCCCAGGTCCGGCGGGCGTAGGAGTCGTGGACGGGCGCGTCGGCGTACTCGGTGGCGTCGGTGATGACGCGCAGCCCCATGTACTCCGCGAACGACTCGTTGAGCCAGAGGTCGTCCCACCAGGCCGGGGTGACGATGTTGCCGAACCACTGGTGCGCCATCTCGTGCGCGATGAGGTTGGCGCGGAAGCTGCGGTCGGCGCGGGTCGCGCTGGTCTCGAACAGCAGCGGGTCGCGGATCGTGATGCAGCCGGGGTTCTCCATCGCGCCGGCGTTGAACTCCGGCACGAAGGCCTGGTGGTAGTCGCCGAACGGGTAGCGGATGCCGAACAGCCGGTGCAGCTCGTCGAAGGACTGCCGGGTCAGCGTGAGCAGCTCGTCGGCCTCGCGGTCGAGCGTCGCGGCGAGGCTCTGCCGCGAGCTGAGCCCGAGCGGGATGCCGTCGTGCTCGTCGCGGATCAGGTGGTACGGCCCCGCCACCACGGTGACGAAGTACGTCGCCAGCGGCTGCGTCGGCCCGAGCTCCCACCGCTTGCTCGCGCCCTCGCCACCGACCTCACGCGCCGGCGCGTTGCCGACGACGAGCCAGTCGGCCGGCGCGGTGATCCGCATCGTGTAGGGCGCCTTGAGGTCGGGCTGGTCGAAGCACGCGAAGACCGACGGGGCGGCGTCCATGAAGGACATGCCGTAGACGTACGCACGTCCGTCGGCCGGGTCGACCGAGCGGTGCAGCCCCTCGCCGTCGTGGCGGTAGGCCATCGTGGCCTCGACGACGAGCTCGTGATCGCCGGCCGACAGGTCGAGCGGCACCCGGCCGTCGGCGAGGAGCCCGGTGTCGAGCGGCGCCCCGTCGAGCCGGACGGCGTGGAGCGCGGTGGGCTTCACGTCGACGAAGGTCGTCGTGCTCGTCTCGCAGCGGAACCGGATCGTGGTGAGCGACGTGAACACGTCGTCGGCTCCGGTGAGGTCGAGGTCGACGTCGTACGAGGAGACGGCGAGGACGCTCGCGCGGTGCTCGGCTTCGGCGCGGGTGAGGCTCATCCGGCCAGCCTAGAACCCGCCCGCGGGACTGGAGGTTGTGGGAGGGTTCCGGTCATGCGTCCGTGGACCCAGGTGCCGCCCCAGCCGGGCCGGCGGTTCGTCATCACCGGCTCCAACGGTGGTCTCGGCCTCGAGACCGCGCGGATCCTGGGCTCCCGCGGGGCCGAGGTCGTGCTGGCCTGCCGCAGCATCACGAAGGGCGAGGCCGCCGCACGGAGCGTGCCCGGCTACGACAAGGGGCGCGTCGAGGTGCGCCAGGTCGACGTCAGCGACCTGGCGTCGGTGCGCGACTTCGCCAAGGGGCTGCGCGACGACGGCCGGCCGGTCGACGTCCTGATCAACAACGCGGGAGTGCTCGGCGTCCCGCTGGCGCGGTCGGCGCAGGGCGTCGAGATGCACTTCGCGACCAACTACCTCGGGCACTTCGTGCTCACCGACGAGCTCCGCCCGGTCCTCACCGACCGGGTCGTCATGGTCAGCTCGCGCGAGCACCGCTCGGGCGCGCTCGACCTCGACGACCTCGGGTGGGAGCGCCGGCCGTACCGCCCCTTCCAGGCGTACGGCGACTCGAAGCTCGCCGACCTGCTGTTCATGCGCGAGCTCGACCGCCGGCTCCGCGCGGAGGGCTCGACCCTGCGCGCCGTGGCGGCCCACCCCGGCGCGTCGGCCACGAAGATCACCGGCGGCAGCGGCAACCCGGTGGTGACGGCGATCGGCTACTACGGCCAGAGGCTCGTCGGGATGCCGGCCTGGCGGGGTGCGCTCTGCACGGTCTACGCGGCGACGATGGACGTGCCGGGAGGCACCTACATCGGCCCGCACGGGCGGACCGAGCTGTGGGGGTGGCCCGCGCCCGCGCGGATGTCGCCGAAGGCCGACGACGCCGCGCTGGCGCGGGCGCTCTGGGAGCGCTCGGTCGAGCTCAGCCGACCTTGATGCTCTCGAAGGTCACCGGGGTCTTCGGGCGGCCGCCGCCACTCTGGGCCCAGAAGCCGTCGTTGCCCGAGGCGGTCGCCTTCTTGAGCGTCTCGAGCGACGCCGCGTCGAGGTGGCCCCACACCGTGTACGACGGCGGGAACTGCGAGTCGCCGAACACGATGAAGAACTGGCCGCCGCCGGAGTCCGGCTGGCCGGTGTTGGCCATCGCGAGCGTGCCGGCCGGGTAGGTCTCGGTGCCGTCGACCTCGTCGGGGATGGTGTAGCCCGGGCCGCCGGTGCCGGTCTTGTCGTCGGGCTGCGCGGCCTTCGGGTCGAAGTAGGGGTCTCCGCACTGGAGGAACTCGAAGCCCGGGTCGTTGCCCTGGCGGTGGCACGACGTGTTGTCGTAGTAGCCCTGCTCGGCCAGCGACGCGAACGACGAGACGGTGCAGGGGGCCTTGTCGCCGTCGAGCGTGACCTTGAGGTCGCCGACCGACGTCTTGAGGACGGCGGGGACCTTCTCGGTGTACTCCGGCGTGGCCGGCGGCGGCGTGACCTTGCGCGCGGCGTCGCCCGACGCGACGTACTCGCAGGTGCCCGCGGCGCCGCCGCCCGACGTCGTCTCGGTCGCGGTCGGGCTCCCCGAGGCAGCCGGCGACGAGGCGCCGTCGGTGGTCTCGGGGTCCTTGGCGGACGACGGAGAGTCGTCGTCCCCGCAGGCGGAGAGCGTGGCGAGCAGCAGCAGGGCCGGGACTCCGGCGAGCAGGCGAGAGCGCATGGGGCGCATCGTACGCAGCAGACCTGAGCAGTTCGGGTCTAGGTTGGCGGCATGGACCTGGGCATCCACTACGCCACCTTCACCCATCCGGAGTGGCAGACCACGCTCGCCGACCGGATCGCCGCGACCGCGAAGGTCGCCGACGAGGGCGGCCTCTCGCTCTTCACCGTGATGGACCACTACTTCCAGATGGAGATGTCCGGCGGGCCGGCCGAGCCGATGCTCGAGGGCTACACGACCCTCGGCTTCGCCGCCGCGCTCACCGAGCGCATCGACCTCGGTCTCTACGTCACCGGCGTCACCTACCGGCACCCCGGCCTGCTGGCCAAGATCGTCACCACGCTCGACGTCCTGTCCCGCGGCCGGGCCTGGCTCGGCATCGGCGCGGCCTGGTACGACCGCGAGCACGCCGGGCTCGGTGTCCCCTTCCCACCGGTCGCGGAGCGCTTCGAGCGCCTCGAGGAGACCCTGCAGATCTGCCGCCAGATGTGGAGCGACGACGACGGCCCCTTCGAGGGCGCGCACTACCGCCTCGCCGAGACCATCTGCGTCCCGCCGCCGGTGCGGGGCCGGGTGCCGGTCGTCATCGGCGGCTCGGGGGAGCGCAAGACGCTGCGCCTGGTAGCCCGGTACGGCGACGCGTGCAACCTCTTCACCGGCGAGGGCCCCGACGGCGTGGCGCACAAGCTCGACGTGCTGCGCCGGCACTGCGACGACGCCGGGCGCGACTACGACGAGATCCGCAAGACCATCCTGTGGTTCGGCGACCCGGTCGCGGAGTCCGAGCGCTTCGTGCGCGAGATGGACCAGTACGCCGCTCTCGGCGTCACGCTCACCTCGATGATGCCGCCGACCGACGACCCGGCCGGGTGGGCGGGAGCGCTGGTGGAGCAGGTGCTGCCGCGGGTCAGCGGCTGACGGGACGGGAGCGCGCGGCCGCGCCTCCTCTCACCGGTGCCCGCCGGCGATCCGCCCGTTGATCCTGCGGAGCACCCACGCCGGCGCCAGCCCCGACGACGCCATCAGCACCTTCGCCTGGGTGCCGACCGCGCGGTGGACGGGCTGCGGCAGCCGGTGGGGGCCGACGACGTCGAGCACCTCGCGCGCCACGTCGTCGGCCGTGAGCCGGATGCCGAGGGAGCGGGTCGAGGCGATGTCCATGCCGGTGGTCATCGCGGTCTGCACGAACAGCGGCCACACGGCCCGCACGGTGATGTCGTCGGCGGCCCACTCGAGGTCGAGCGCCTCGGTGAGGCCGCGAACGGCGAACTTCGTCGCCGAGTACGTCGCGAGCTCGGGCTGGCCGTAGATGGCACTCGCCGAGGCGAGGTTGACGACGTGGGCACCGGGGGTGGCGCGCAGGTAGGGGTAGGCGACGTGGCAGCCGTTGAGCACACCCTTGACGTTGACGTCGACGATCCGCTGCTGGTCGGCGAGCGGGATCGACGCGAACGGGCCGCTGCGCAGGATGCCCGCGTTGTTGACGAGGACGTCGAGCGTGCCGCCGGTCCGCTCGGTCAGCTCGGCGAGCCGCTGCTCCCAGGCGGTGGCGTCGCGGACGTCGAGCTCGCCGGTGACGATGCCGTCGAGCTCGCCGGCCAGCGTGGCGAGCCCGGGTGCGTCGACGTCGTACGCGCCGACGAGGTAGCCGGCGGCGTGGAACCGGGTGGCGACGGCGCGGCCGATCCCGGCGGCGGCTCCGGTGACGACGACACTGCGCTGCGCGTGCTGCTGCGGCTGGCTCATGGAGCGCAGTATCGCCGACCCGGGCTCAGGCGCCGACGAGTGCCGCGAAGTCGGTGGGCAGCTCGTGGTCCTCGAGCACGCGCATCTCGATCGGGCCGCCGCTGTAGGAGTCCTCGCCGATGATCATGAGGTCCTCGTCGAAGGACCAGAAGATCACGTTGCGCATCCGGATCAGGTAGTTCTTGTCGGCCTCGGCGAAGTCGCCCGCCATCGGGTGCTGCACCATGAGCGCACCCGGCTGGATCATGGTCAGGTTGCCCTCGATCACGATGCACTGGTCGTCGACGACCATGCGCTCGCAGTGGAACTCCAGCACGTGGCCGTTGTTCTCGACCAGGTTGCGGTAGTACGCCGCGACGCCCTCGCGGGTCTTGGGCCCGACGTCACCGGACAGCTCCCAGAAGTGGTAGTCCGTGGCCTCGCCCAGCGTGCCGACGAGCGTCTCGAGGTCGCCGTCGCGCTCGGCGGCGGCGTGGACGCGCATCCTCTCGAGCATGGTGCGCTGGCGCGGGGACTCGGTGGTCGCCAGCCGGTCGGTGATGACGTCGACGAGGTGGTTGCGGTCGAGCTGGATCATGGGTGCTGCCTTTCGGTGGGGTGAAGTGCGAGCCGGCCGTGGGCAGCGAAGGACGCCTCCCGAGCGGTGCGGTCGGCCGCGGTGAAGGGGCGGTAGCCGTCGGGGGTGGCGTGGAGCAGCAGGTCGTCGGTGAGCCAGGCCTCGCCGCGCAGCACCTGCTTGTCGAGCTTGCCGGTGCCGGTCAGGGGCAGCTCGTCGACGAGGCGCACCAGGCGCGGGCGCCACTTGGTGCCGAGGTCGGGCTGAGCGTCGAGGAAGCGGTCGAGCTCCGCGGCGTCCAGGCTCTCGCCGGGCACGAGCAGGAGCGAGGCCATCACCTCGTCGCCCGTGCGCGGGTCAGGCACGCCGTACACGACCGCGGTGGCGACCGCCGGGTGCCGGGCGAGGATCCGCTCGATCGGGGCGGTCGCGAAGTTCTCGCTGTCGACCCGGATCCAGTCCGAGCTGCGCCCCGCGAACCAGTAGTGCCCCTCGGCGTCGGCATAGGCGAGGTCGCCGGTCCAGAAGTCGCCGTCGCGCACCTTGGCCGCCATCGCGGCCGGGTTGTTGTAGTAGCCCTCGAACCGCGCCGCGCCACCGCGGACCACGATCTCGCCGATCGCCTCGGCCGCGTTGAGGAGGCGGCCGTCCGGGCCGAAGGCGGCGGGCGGGCACACCGCTCCGGAGGAGCCGACGATCTCCAGGCCCATCTGGGGGTCGGGGCGGCCGAGGGCGCCCGGGGGAGTGTCGGGGCTGCGCAGGATCGCGCACACTCCCTCGGACGAGCCGTAGGACTCGACGACGCGGCAGCCGAAGCGGCGGACGAACTCCTCGCGGTCGCGGGTCGAGGCCTCGGTCCCGAAGCCGTAGCGCAGCCGGGTCCGGCCCTCGCGGGGGTCCTCGGGCTGGGCCAGGACGTAGGACAGCGCGCGCCCGACGTAGTTGAAGAAGGTCGCCCCGAAGCGCTCGACGTCGGGCAGGAAGCCGGACGCCGAGAACCGGTCGCGCATCGCCAGCGTCCCGCCGACGACGAGGATCGGCGCCCACGCTGCCATCAGGGCGTTGCCGTGGAAGAGCGGCATCGCGTTGTAGGCGACGTCGTCGCGGGTCAGCCCGTGCCGGTTGAGCTGCCCGATCACGGCCAGCCGGTACGACGAGCACACGACCGCCTTGGGCGCCCCCGTCGAGCCGGACGTGAAGAGCAGGAGCAGGACGTGCTCGGCGCCCGGGGGAGCGGTCGTCGCGACGGGGTGCGCCTGCGCCCGGGCGATGACGTCGCGGTAGCGCTCCCCGTCGGCGTCGAGCACGTCGACGCCGGCGAGCTCGGCGGCGTCCACCCCGTCGACCAGCGCGCGGTGCCCGGGACCGACGACGAGGGTCTGGCAGTCGGTCGCGCGGATGTCGGCGGCCAGCTCCGCCCCGCGCCGGGTCGGGTTGACCCCGACGACCGTCGCTCCGCACAGGGCGGCGCCGGCGATCAGCAGCAGGTACTCCGGGTCGTTGTCCATGAGCACGCCGACGTGCCAGGGACCGGGCCGGCGCAGCGCGGTGAGGGCGCCGGCCCGGACCCGGGCCGCGGCGACGAACTCTCGCCAAGTCAGGGTCTCGGCCCCGAACAGGAGGGCAGGATGGTCGTCCTCGGCCCGCGCGAGCAGCAGCTCCGCGACCGAGCCGTGGGGGAACGAAGGTGTCACGAGGGCTCCCGGGTGATCCGCTTCATATTGCGTTGCGTGACGAAACATAAATAGACTCCGCCGCACCGTCAAGGGTCTGCCGATCTGAGGAGGTACCGATGAGCGAGGCCGCAGCCGCCGCCGGCCGTCCGCGCGACAGCCGGATCGACGAGGCCGTGCTCGTCGCCACCCGCGAGCTCGTCGCCGAGCTCGGGTACGCCGACCTGACCTTCCGCGCGATCGCCCAGCGGGCAGGGACGTCGGTGCCCGCGATCCGCCGGCGGTGGGCCTCCAAGGCGCACCTCGTGCACGAGGCGGTCTATCCCACCGACGTCGTGGGCGCCCCCACTGGCGCCGCCGACCTGCGCGCCGAGGTGCGCGCGGTCGTCGAGCGCTGCCTGGCGATCGTCGGCTCGCCGGCCGGCCGGCGCGCGACCCCGGCGCTGATGAGCGAGATGATGACCGACCACGCGCTCGAGCAGGAGCTCAGCGCCCGGCTGCTCGACGCCGGCTGGGACGCCCTCGCCGCCCGGCTGGCCGAGGCGTCGGAGCGCGGCGAGACCCGACCCGACATCGACCTGGGCGTCTTCGTCGAGATGGTCTTCGGCGCCACGCTGGTCGCCCTCGTCCTGCGTGGGCGCGAGGCGGTGGACGACGCCTGGGTCGAGGCACTGGTCACCGCGGTCGTCGACGGCCTGCGGGTGCGCTGACCCCTGCCGGCTGTCGGCTGTCGGCTGCGCGTCCTAGGGTCGGGCCATGGCCATCATCCACCGCGCGACGCTGAGCCCCTCCAAGCCCGAGCTGCTGGCCGCCTGGCTGGGCGGCGAGGTCGAGGTCCTCGGCAGCTTCCGGTACGACGACCCGGCGGGCGAGGTGGGCGTCGAGGCGTTCGTCGTCCGCGTGGGCGGCGAGGTGCGCCACGTCCCCCTGGCCTACCGCGGCGCCCCCGCGACCTACGACGGCGCGGTACCGGTCGGCACGATGGAGCACTCCGTGCTCGGCGCCCGCTGGGTCTACGACGGCACCGCCGACCCGGTCGTGCAGGGCTGCTACGCGCGGGCGCTGGCCGGCGAGCAGGAGCAGGCGGTCATGGAGCTCTGGGACGCCGGCGAGATGGTCGGCGTGGTGCCCGGCTCGGTCGTCGTCCGGCGAGAGGGCGAGGGCGATGCCGCCCGGCTGGTCGCGACCTGGGACAGCGGGACGCTGGTGGTGGCCGGTGACTGACCTCGACGAGCTCGCCCACCTCGACGCCGCCACCGCGCTGCTCCGGGCCCGGCTGGTCGCGGTCGGCCCGGACCGGTGGGACGCCCCGTCGCCCTGCGCGGGCTGGACGGTGCACGACGTCGCCGAGCACGTCGTCGGCGACGCGGTGCGCTACCGGCTGTGGCTGATCGGAGCTCCGGCCGAGCAGGTGACGGCCTCGCGGGCACTGACCTTCCTGGGAGACGACGCCGTCTCGTCGTTCGACGAGATCCAGGGCGCGCTGCGCGCCGCGTTCGCCGAGCCCGGGGCGCTGGACCGGATCGCGCGCCACTCGGCCGGCGAGATCACCGGCCGCGAGCTGCTCGAGCTGCGCCTGCTGGAGCAGACGCTCCACGCCTGGGACATCGCCACCGGCTCCGGCACCGATGCCACCATCGACGACGCGCTGTGCGAGCGGCTGCTCGGCTCGGCGGCGACGATCGAGCGGCTGCGCGGGCACGGCTACTACGCGCCGACGACGGCGCTGGCCGGCCCCGGCGACTCGCTGCAGGAGCGGCTGCTCCGGATCGCCGGACGCCGCTGACCGCTCGGGCCGGTCAGAGCATCACGAACGCGACGACCACGCCCGCCAGCACCACCGCACCCCGGAAGACGCCCGCCGGCAGCCGCCGGCCGATCCGCGCGCCGAGGTAGCCGCCGCCGACCGAGCCCGCGGCGAGCAGCCCGACGACCGCCCAGTCGAGGTCGGCGACGACGACGAAGATCAGCCCGGCCACGACGTTGCCGGCCAGCAGCGAGAGCGTCTTGAGCGCGTTGACGACGCGCAGCTCGACGTCCGTCCCGAGGCCCAGCACCGCCACCATCATCACGCCCGCACCGACACCGAAGTAGCCGCCGTAGATGCCGGTCAGGCCGGCGAAGAAGGTGGTGAGCGGGGAGAGGTGGTGGCGCGGCCCGGCCTCGGCGTCGCGGTAGCGCGCGAGCCGGCGGGCGAGCCACGGCTGGGCACCGACCAGCGCGCACGCGAGCAGGATCAGCCAGGGCACGGCCGCCTCGAAGGCCGCCGCCGGCAGCGCGAGCAGCAGCACGGCGCCGACCACCGCGCCGAGCGCGCAGCAGGTGAGCACGACCCTGGTCACCCGCGGGTGCTCGCGCAGCTCGGCCCGGTAGCCGAACGACCCGCTCAGCCCGGCCGGGATCAGGCCGACGGTGTTCGAGGCGTTCGCGACGACCGGCGGCAGACCGAGCGCGACCAGGACCGGGAAGCTCAGCAGCGAGGCGACGCCGACGGTCGAGCTCAGCACGCCCGCGCCGAACCCGGCGCCGAGGACGGCGAGCTGCTCGAGGCCCGTCACCCGTCGGTGCGGATCAGCGCGACGTCGCTGACCAGGCCGATGTGGTCGTGCATCGCGGCGGCGGCCGCGGCGGGATCGCCGGCGGCGATGGCATCGGCGATCCGGCGGTGGCCGGCGAGCGAGGCGTGGGGGCGCTCGGGCTGCGAGAGCGACTCGAGCCGGGTCTCGCGCACCAGCGGCCCGATCTCGAGCATCAGCCGGGCCAGGAGCGCCGAGTGGCTGGCGGCGGTGACCGCCGCGTGGAAGCGCTCGTCTCCCTCGACGCCGCGGCCACCGGCGGCGATGTCGGCCTCCATGGCGGTGATGGCGGCCTCGATCTCGGCCAGGTCGTCGTGGGTACGGCGCTCGGCGGCGAGCGCCGCGAGCTTGGTCTCGAGCGCGTCGCGGGTCTCGATGATCTCGGGGAGCCGGTCGGCGTGGGCCCGGATCGCCTGGGCGATGGTGCCCTCGGTCGGCCGGGTGAGCACCGTGCCGTCGCCGTGGCGCACGGTGACGACGCCGACGACCTCGAGCGCGACGAGCGCCTGGCTCAGCGTCGCCCGGCTCACGCCGAGCTGCTGGGCGAGCTCGCGCTCGGGCGGCAGCCGGTCGCCGACCGCGAGCCCGGTGGCGGTGATCCAGGCGGTGATCTGCTCGGCGACCTGCTCGTACAGGCGGGTCCGGGTGACCTTCGGGGGGAGGGGGCGTCCGTCAGCCATGGCGGCATCCTATTGACATTCGGCGGCACTGTCCTATTGGCTAGGCCACTGATCCAACCGTCCAGCCGGTGGGTCGGTGCCGGGCTCGCCGGCGTGAACGGGAGAGGTGGACCACTCATGGGAGCTGACCAGGCCGCACGGCCGGACGTCGAGGGCTTTCCGTCGTCGCTGTCAGGACCGCTGTCCGACGTCCTGGTGGTCGACCTCTCCCGCGCGCTGGCGGGCCCGCACGCCACGATGATGCTGGGCGACCTCGGTGCCCGCGTGGTCAAGGTGGAGGCGCCCGGGCACGGCGACGACACCCGCGGCTGGGGTCCACCGTTCGTCACGCCCGCCGGCGAGGGGGAGCGGGAGTCGACGTACTTCCTCTCCGCCAACCGCAACAAGGAGTCGATCGCGCTCGACCTCAAGGACGCCGAGGACCGCGCCGTCCTCCTCGACCTGGTCGACCGGGCCGACGTGATCGTCGAGAACTTCCGCACCGGCGTCCTGGAGCGGCTCGGGCTCGGCCTGGACCGGCTCCTCGAGCGCAACCCGCGCCTGGTCGCGCTGTCGATCACCGGCTTCGGCCACGACGGGCCCGAGGGCGGCCGGGCGGGCTACGACCAGATCGCGCAGGGGGAGGCCGGCCTGATGTCCCTGACCGGCTCCGGGCCCGACGACCCGCAGCGGGTCGGGACGCCGATCGCCGACGTCCTCGCCGGCATGTACGGCGCCTACGGCGTCCTCGCCGCGCTGCACGAGCGCGAGCGGACCGGCCGGGGCACCGTCGTCCGGACGTCGCTGCTGGCCGCGGTCGTCGGCGTGCACGCCTTCCAGGGCACCCGCTGGACCGTCGGCGGCGAGCTCGGCCAGGCGCAGGGCAACCACCACCCGTCGATCGCCCCCTACGGCCTGTTCCGCTGCGCCGGCGGCGCGGTGCAGATCGCGGTCGGCTCCGAGGCCCTGTGGGCCCGGTTCTGCGCGGCGTTCGACCTCGACCCCGCCCGCGAGGGCTTCGCGACCAACCCGGAGCGGGTCGGCCGGCGCGACGAGACGATCGCGCTCGTCGAGTCCGCCTTCGCGAGCTGGGAGGCCGAGCCCCTGCTCGCCAAGCTCGCCGACGCGGGCATCCCCGCCGGCAAGGTGCGCACCCTCGACGAGGTCTACGCCTGGGACCAGACCGCCAGCCAGGGCCTGCTGCTCGACGTCGAGCACGCCACGCTCGGCAGGGTCACGCTGCCCGGCCCGCCGCTGCGCTTCTTCGGCGCCGACGGCGCCGAGCAGACGGCGACCGACCACCGCCCGCCGCCGACCCTCGACCAGCACGGTGCCGCGGTCCGCTCCTGGGTGCGGGGCGAGGCGTGAGCGCCCGGCTCGGCGCCCGCGACCTGCTCGACCTCGTCCTCGACCCGGGCACCTTCACGTCCTGGGACGAGCCGGTCGACATCAGCGGCCACCCCGAGTCCTACCAGGCCGAGCTTCGGGCGGCGGCCGAGAAGGCCGGCACCGACGAGTCGGTGCTCACCGGTCGCGGGCTCGTCCACGGTCGGCCGGTGGCGGTCGTCGTCAACGAGTTCCGGTTCCTGGCCGGCTCGATCGGCCGGGCCGCCGCCGAGCGCATCGTCGCCGCCGTCCGGCGCGCGACCGCCGAGGGCGTGCCGCTGCTGGCCGCGACCGCCTCCGGCGGCACCCGGATGCAGGAGGGCACGCCCGCCTTCCTGCAGATGGTCGAGATCTCGCGCGCCCTCATGGACCACCGCGCCGCAGGTCTGCCCTACCTCGCCTACCTGCGGCACCCGACGACGGGTGGCGTGTTCGCGTCGTGGGGCTCGCTGGCCCACGTCACCGTCGCCGAGCCCGGCGCCCTGGTCGGCTTCCTCGGCCCGAAGGTCTACGAGGCGCTCAACGGCAAGGCCTTCCCGGACGGCGTCCAGGTCGCCGAGAACCTCGTCGCCAAGGGGGTCATCGACGCGGTCGTCGCCACCGAGCACCTCCCGCAGCTGGTGGACCGCGCGCTCGGCGTCCTCGTCGACCCGCCCGCGGCACCGGCCCTGCCCCGCCGCACCGGCGCGCTCGTCGAGCGCGACGCGTGGGAGAGCATCGTCGCCACCCGCGCCCCGGGCCGGGCCGGCGTCCGCGACCTGCTGCGCCACGGCGCCTCCGCGATGGTGCGCCTCTACGGCACCGACGAGGGGGAGCGGGACTCCGCTGTCCTCGTCGCGCTCGCCCGGATCGACGGCCAGCCCTGCGTCGTCGTCGGCCAGGACCGCGCCCGCCAGAGCGAGACCCACCCGCTCGGGCCGGCCGCGCTCCGGTCGGCCCGGCGCGCGATGCGGCTGGCCGACGAGCTCCGGCTCCCGCTCGTCACCGTCATCGACACCCCCGGTGCCGAGCTGTCGCAGCGCGCCGAGGAGGGCGCGATGGCCGGCGAGATCGCCCGCTGCATCGCCACCCTGACCACGCTGAGCGTGCCCACCGTGTCGGTGCTGCTCGGCCAGGGCTGCGGCGGCGGTGCGCTCGCCCTCCTGCCCGCCCGCACGATCGTCGCCGCCGAGCGGGCCTGGCTCACGCCGCTCCCGCCGGAGGGCGCCTCCGTCATCCGGCACGGCGACGTCGAGCACGCTCCCGACATGGCCCGCGCCCAGCACGTCCGGGCCGGGGACCTGCTGGCGGCGGGGAGCATCCAGGTCGTCGTCCCGGAACGCGACGAGGACAGTGCCGCCGACCTCGCGGTGGCGGTCGCAGCGGAGATCGGGCAGGCCTTGTCGGCGGCTAGGGCAGCGGTGCCTGCCTGACCGGGGTCCGCTGCCGGCGGCCGTGGACCACCATCGCCGCGGACGACAGCAGGCTCAGTGCGACGAAGAAGGCGATGAGGCCGCGGGGCTCGCCGTCGTCCAGGGCCAGCAGCAGGGCTCCGATCATCGGCGCGAAGCCTCCGAAGACCATGCCGGCGACCTGGTACGAGAACGACGCCCCCGTCGCCCGGCACGCCACCGGGAACAGCTCGCTGAGGAAGCCGGCCATCGGTCCGTAGGCGCACGACTGACCGACGCAGCGCATCACGATCATCAGCCCGTAGACGACCAGCAGGTTGCCCGACCCGAGCAGGGAGAACAGGGGGCCGACGGTGAGGATGCTGACCGCGACCCCGACGTGCACCACGCGCGCCGTGCCCCACCGATCGGCTGCCAGGCCCGCGAGCGGCAGCGTCACCACCTCGGCCGCTGCCGCGAGGGTCAGGCCGGTGAGCAGGAACGACGAGCTCAGGCCGAGGGTGTCGGTGCCGTAGCCCAGCAGCAGCGTGACGATGATGTAGTAGCCGCCGGTGGCGAGCGCCAGGGAGCCGATGGCGATCCCGATCGTCGCGCGGTGCTCGACGAGCACCGTGCGCAGCGGCGGCGTCGTACCGCCGTCGGCGCCGGTGGCGGCCCGGTGCTCCTCGAAGGCCGGCGACTCGTCCACCCGGAGCCGCACCACGAGACCGACCGCGACCAGGACGAGCGAGATCCAGAACGGGATCCGCCAGGTCCACGCCCGCAGGGCCTCGTCGCCGCCCAGCGCCACGAGGCTGAAGATGCCGGACGACAGCAGGGCGCCCGCCGGCGAGCCGAGCTGGGTGAAGGAGCCGTAGAACTTCCGGCGCTCCGGCGGCGCGTGCTCGACGGAGAGCACGGCGGCCCCGCCCCACTCGCCGCCGACGGCGAAGCCCTGCACCAGGCGGAGCGCGACGAGCAGGCCGGTGGCGAGCCAGCCGATGTCGTCGTACGTGGGGAGGCAGCCGATGAGGAAGGTCGCGACGCCCATGAGCAGCAGGGTCAGCACCAGCGTGCGGCGCCGGCCGACCCGGTCGGCGAGGCGCCCGAGCACGAGCCCGCCCAGCGGACGGGTCAGGAAGCCGACCGCATAGGTCGAGAGCGCCGCGAGCACCCCGAGCATCGAGCTGTGCTCGCTCTCGGGGAAGAACACGTGGCCGAACACGAGCCCCGCGGCCGTGCTGTAGGCGAAGAAGTCGTACCACTCGATGGTGGTGCCGACGAAGGCGGCGGCCGATGCCTTGCGCGCGCCCCGAGTCGCGGTCCGCATCAGGCCCTCCTCGCCCCTCGTCCGGCGCGCAGCGTGTGCACGATCTCGAGCACCACCCGGGCCGCCAGGAGGCCGGTGGTGCCGCCGAGGTCGTGGGGTGGGCTGACCGTGGCCACGTCGGCGCCGACGATGTCGAGCGGCTCGAGCGCCCGCAGGAAGGCGAGGCCCTCGCGGGCGCTGAGGCCGCCCCACTCGGGGGTGGCCACACCGGGTGCCGCCGCGGGGTCGAAGACGTCCATGTCCCAGCTCAGGTGCACCGGGCGGCCCGCGGTGTGCGTCACGAGCAGGTCGGTCAGCTCGGCCGGCGCGAGCGCGACGAGCTCGTCGGTGGTGCGCACCGCGTACCCCAGGCGCCGGGCGTGGGCGCACACCTCCGTCTGGAAGGTCGTGCCCCGCACGCCGAGGTGGATCGACCGGGCCGGATCGACCAGACCCTCGTCGACCGCGCGGGTGAACGTGGTCGCGGTGGTGAGCGGCTCCGCCCCGGCGTCGGCACCGGGAGGGGCGTCGGGATAGGCGTCGGTGTGGGCGTCGAAGTGCACGACGGCCAGCGGTCCGTGCGCCGCCGCCAGGGCCCGCAGCACCGGGAACGTGGCGGTGCCGTCGCCGCCGAGGACGACGGGGACCGCGCCGCTCGCCACGACCTCGGCCAGTGCCGGCGTGGCGTCGTCGAGCAGCGAGTCGAGCCGGCCGGGCGTCAGCCGGACGTCGCCCCAGTCGACGATCCCGCCGAGGTCGAGTGGGCCGCGGTCGGCCAGGTGGGGGCGCAACAGGCGCGACTGCTGGCGGATGTGGCCGGGTCCGCCGCGGGCGCCGATGCGGGACGGATGGGTGCCGACGTCGAAGCCGATGCCGACGATAGCGATCTCCGGACCGTCCGGCGGGTCGTCCGGCGCGGGCAGGGACAAGAAGGATCCATGGGGTGCCAGGAAGGCAGAGGTGCGGGACACGTTCGCTCACTTCGTCGTGGTCGTTGGTCATACCAACATTACCATTTGCGTATGGTGGTGCTCGAAGCTGCGGAGCGGACGCGGCGCGGAGGAGGAGGTGGGGTGATGGAAGCCGAGTGGGGTCCGGGCGACCTGCGACCGCGGTCGGTGGCCGGGGAGGTCGCGATCCTCCTCGAGCGCGAGATCCGCAGCGGCCGGTTCGGGCCGGGGGAGCGGCTGCCGTCCGAGCGCGAGCTCGCCACCCGGCTCGGCGTGTCCCGCACGAGCGTGCGCGACGCGATGCAGGAGCTCACGCTCAAGGGGCTCATCGACCGCCGCCCGGGACGCGGCACCGTCGTGGTCGAGCACGCGTCGCCGCTGGAGGAGTCGCTGCTCAGCACGATGGGCGCACCCGAGCGCTCCCTGCGCGAGGTCACCGACCTGCGCCGGGCGATCGAGGCCGCCGTCGCCGAGCGCGCCGCGCTGCGGGCCACCAAGACCGACCTGGCGAGCCTCGCCGCCTGCCTCGACCGGGCCCACGACCGGCTGCCGGCCGACGAGTCGCTCCGGCTCGACGAGGAGTTCCACCTGCTGGTCGCGCGGGCCACCCAGAACCCGCTGCTCGTCACCCTGGTCGAGACGACCGCCGAGTGGCTCGTCGACGTACGACGGCGCTCGCACCTCACCCGGGCCGGCCGGCGCGCATCCATCGCCGGCCACCGGGACGTCCTCGACGCGATCGCCGCCGGCGACACTGCCGCCGCCCGGCTGGCGATGGTGGCGCACGTCGCCGAGATCTCCCAGGTGATCCGGGCCCAGGGGCACTGACCGGTGGCCCGGTGCTGGCAGGCTGTGCCGCATGCCCGACGTCCCCCTGACCGACGAGCCCCTGATCCTCGACCGCCAGCCGCTGCCGGACGGCATCGGCGAGCGGCTCGCCGCCCAGCTGCGGTTCATCGCGGAGGCCGACAAGCTCAAGACCATCCTGCGCGCCTCGCCGCTGGCCGCCGCGGACCGGCGTGAGAACGACGCCGAGCACTCCTGGCACCTGGCGCTGATGGTCATCCTGCTCGCGGAGTACGCCGACGAGCCGATCGACGTCGGCCACGCGGTCCGGCTCGTGGTGATCCACGACCTCGTCGAGATCTACGCGGGGGACAGCCCGGTGTTCGTGCCGGGTGCCGCCGCGGACCAGGTCGAGCGCGAGGAGGCCGCCGCGGAGCGGCTCTTCGGGCTGCTGCCCGCCGACCAGGCCGCCGAGATCCGTGCGCTGTGGGACGAGTTCGAGGCCGGGCGCACGCCCGAGGCCCGGTTCGGCAAGGCGATGGACCGGCTCGAGCCGATGCTGCTCAACTGGCTCGACGGAGGCGGCACCTGGCAGCTGCCGGGAGCGACCGAGAGCACGGTGCGCGCCCGTGAGGCCGGTGTCGTCGCCGGGTCGACCTCGCTCGGATCGTTCACCGGGCAGCTGGTCGACGAGGGCCTGCGCCGCGGCTGGATCCGGCCGGACGAGGCGTGAGCGCCACCGAGCGACCGGTCGCGCTGGTCACCGGCTCCACCTCCGGCATCGGTGCGGGCATCGCCCGCCGTCTGGTCGCCGAGGGCTACACCGTCGTCCTGCACTCGCGCAGCTCGGTCGCGGCCGGCGAGGTGCTGGCCGCCGAGCTCGAGCACGCGGTCTACGCGCAGGCCGACCTCGCGGTCGAGGACAACCGGGTCCGGCTGGTCCGGGAGGCCGTGGCCCAGGCGGGACGACTCGACGTCCTGGTCAACAACGCGGGCATCAGCCGCGTCGTCCCGCACGACGACCTGGCCGCCGCCACGCCCGCGCTGTGGCGCGAGCTGCACGAGGTCAACGTGATCGCCCCGTTCCACCTGGTCGCCGAGGCGGAGCCGTACCTGCGGGCGGCACCCCGTGGCGGGTGCGTCGTCAACATCAGCTCGCACGCGGGCGTCCGGCCCAAGGGCGCCTCGATCCCGTACGCGGCCACCAAGGCGGCGCTCAACCACACCACCCGGCTGCTCGCGGTCGCGCTGGCCCCCGAGATCCGGGTCAACGCGGTCGCGCCCGGGCTGGTCGACACCCCGCTGACCGCCGACTGGACCGCCGCCCAGGAGCTCTGGCGCGAGCGGGCGCCGATGCGCCGCGCCGCCAGCCCCGACGACATCGCCCAGGCGGTGGCGCTGCTCGTGGCGTCGGACTACCTGACCGGCGAGGTGCTCCTCTCGGACGGCGGGCTCAACCTCACCTGAGCCCGGCGGCCGCCACCCCCGCACGGCGTCCGAAGTAGGTGCCGTCGCCGAGCGAGGTGCCGCTGATGTAGCCGCGGGCGTGCATGCTCGACGTCGCCCGGCCGGCGGCGTACAGACCGGGGATCGCGACGCCGTCGTGGTCGAGGACGGCGCCGTCGGTCGTCGTCCGCAGGCCGCCGAGGGTGAAGACCTCGGCGCCGCCTCCGGTGTCGCCGTACTCGGGGGCACTCATGCCGCGGCGGACGTCGATCGCGGCGAAGGGCGCGCGCAGCGGGCGCAGCCACCGCTCGGCCTTGTGGAAGTAGGGGTCCGCACCCCGCTCCGCATGGCGGTTGTACTCCGCAACGCTGGTCTGCAGCGCGCCGTCGGGCATGCCGATCTCGGCCTCGAGCTCGGCGACCGTCTCGGCCACGTGGTGCGGGCGGACGCCCCAGCGCTCGACCTCCGGCACCTCCTCGTAGGCCTGCTCGTCGAGCACCACCCACACCCGAAGGCCGTGCTTGAACAGGGCCGCCTGCCCGATCAGGCCGGGGTAGACGTCCTCGTTGATGAACCGCTGACCGCGCTCGTCGACGACCATCCCGCGCACCGCCATGCCCGGCACCAGCGTGATCCCGACCTGACCCGCCGCCATGTTGCGGACGGCGGCGCCCGCGGCCTGCGCCATCGCGATGCCGCGGCCGTCGTCCCCGCCGTCGCTGTTGACGGGCAGCCCGGCCAGGACCGGGGCGTGGGTGGCGACCATCGCCGCGTTGTCCGCGAAGCCGCCCGTGGTCAGCACGATCCCGCGCCGGGCCCGGTAGGTCACGTCCCTGCCCTCGCGCCGCGCGACCAGTCCGACGACCCGGCCGTCGACGTCGGTGACGAGCCGCTGGGCGCCGGTGTCGGTGTGCACCGGGATCCCGGCCTTCGCGACCGCCTCGCCCAGCACCTGCATGAGCACCTTGCCGCCGAACCCGTCGGAGGTGACCCGGTGCCCGCGCGGCGCCGGCGCCGCTGCGGCCGCGAAGGGGTGCGCGGCCTCGCCCATCCACATCAGGCCGTCGTCGGTCGGCGGCACCCAGGTGGGGGAGTCCCAGAGCGACTCCTTGAACGGCACGCCGTGGCCCACCAGCCAGTCGAAGTGCTCACGGCTGCCCCGGCTGTAGGCGGCGACCTTCTCCGCGTCGGCGTCCGGGCCGAGCGCCGCGAGCAGGAACTGCTCCATGTCGTCAGCCGAGTCGTCGAACCCGCACGCCTGCTGGACCGGCGTCCCGCCGCCGAGGTAGATCTCACCGCCCGACAGCGCGGCCGAGCCGCCCCCGGCCGAGAGCCGCTCCAGCAGGACGACGTCCGCGCCCGACGCCTGCGCGTCGAGCGCGGCCGCCGCACCCGCACAGCCGTAGCCGACGACGACGACGTCGGCCTCGTGGTCGAACTCCCGTACCTCGGCTGCCGCGACCGGCTTGACCGACGACTTCCACATGGCGCACTTCCTTCCGCTCGGTCCGCGGGACGCTAGGCGTGCCCGGGGGAGCGGGCGCTCGGCGTTCCCGCTGAGCGGCACCGAGGCCGGAGTCGACTCAGCGGCGCGCCCGCAGGTAGTCCGGCGCTCGGTCGAGCGCGGCATTGCGCTGGGGCCGCGCGGTGCTGCCGTCCAGCCCTGCCCAGGCACGGATCTGCGCGGTCGCCGCCGCGCGCTCCGCCTCGGGCAGCTGCGCGATCCGGGCGCCGTGGGTGCCACCGGCGACCACGTGGACCGAGCACTGGCGCCGCTCGACCGCCTTGCGGCCGCACGAGAACTGCTCGGCGCCCCAGGGGTCGTTGCCGCCGTACACGTAGAGCATGCGGTCCGACTTGTTCCGCACCCAGCGGTCGATGTCGGCCATCGCCCGCTTGTCGAACCGGATCGGCCGCAGCTCCTGCGGGACGAAGTTCGCGCCGCCCCAGCCGCCCGGGTAGCGCAGCACACCCGCGAGCGGCGCCTCGTACGCCTCGTACCACCCGAGCTGGTAGGCCGCCTGGTAGTAGTAGGCCAGCGTGCCGCGCAGGCCCTGGTCGAGGTAGCCGGTCAGCGGCACGACGCCCTGGGTCCAGTCCCAGACCTGCTCGTTGGTCGCATCGGCGCCGGGCACGTCGGCACAGGCGGACTGCGGGGAGTACTGCCAGAACGTGAAGTAGAGGTCGACGACGGCGGTCTCCATGCCCCGGTCGAGGCTGCCGAGGATCTCCCAGCTGTCACCGGTCGCCTCGGCGTCCTGCCGCGTGCGCTCCAGGAACCACGCGCGGTCCGGCCCGAGGATCCGCCGCTGGACCGCCGTCAACGCCGCCCGGCACTGGGGATCGGTGCCGACGTTCGCGAGGAACTCGTTGTAGGCGTCCTCGTCGTTGTCGACGTCGTTGGGCGCGACGTAGGGGATCGTGCCCTGGACATCGTCCGGGAAGAAGCGGCGGTGGTAGGTCGCCGTCATCCCACCCTTGGACCCACCCGTGGTCAGCCAGCTCTCGCGGTAGAGCCGCCGGAAGGACTGGATGATCGCGTGCTGGTCGGCCGCTGCCTGCCAGATCGTCAGCTGCTTCGGCCAGTCGGTCCGCGCCGGGATCGACGGCTCGAAGTAGCGGTACTCCATGCTCAGCTGGTTGCCGTCGACGATCTGCGTCGGCTCGCTGCGGCTCGGGTTCTGCGACACGTTGTAGCCACTCGTGTACATCACCATCGGCCGGCTCGTGTCCTTGTGCAGGAGCGTCAGCCGCTGCTCGAACGTGCCGGCGCGCGGGTTGCGGTGGTCGGCCGGCTGGCGGAACGTCAGCCTGAAGAAGCGGTAGCCGGCCGGCGCCGTCGCCTCCGTCACCGAGGTGACGCCGGGGAGGGCGGCGATCCGGTCGGCGATATCGCGCTGGTCCTGCTGGGCTCTCTGCTGTGCATGGTGCTGGGGTGTCGAGGATGCCGGTGGCGCGGCCAGGCCGGCGGTGAGCGTGGCCGCGAGCGCCGTGGCGAGGACCGCGCCGAGCGCGGACCGGGTGCGGGACATGGGGGACCTCCCGAGATCGTCGGCCGCACCACCGAGTCGGTGCGGCCGGGAGCCTTGATTCTGGCCCGCGGGCGCGCGCTCCGCCAGGGTCGTACCGGCTCAGCCGAGCCGGTACGACGCCCGTCGACGCCAGCTCGCCGCGGGCGCCGTCGCCAGCGCCGGCCCGCACCACAGCTCGACGTGGTCGACGGGCTGCTCGATCGGCAGGCGGGGGAGCACGGCTCGCTCGGCGGCGCGCAGCGCGTCGACGTCCCGCTCGGAGCTCCCGACCGTCACGTGCGGCACGACCGTCGCGAACGCGCCGCCGTAGGGCGGGTGCTCGGGGAACGCCGCCGCGACCGCCGCGGTCAGCTCGACGAACGGCGCCGGGTCGGCTGGTGCGAGGTACAGCACGGCGTCGTCGAACCACGCTGTCCGGTCGAAGCACGTCGTCCACGCGGGCACGGCTGCGAGCAGCGCCCGCAGCCGCTCGTCGTCGTCCACGGCCGGCTCCGGCCGGAACGGGTAGAGCACCGTCACGTGTGCCGGCACGCCCACCTCCGCTGCGCGGTCGAGCCGGGCCCGGTGGTGTCCTAGGGCGGGCTCCGCCGCGGGACACGGCACGATCAGCGCGCTCTCCACGCTTGCGACGTTACCGACTCAGGCGGGTCACCGCGGCCGCTCAGCTCGCTCGCGCTGCTCACCTCGCTCACGTCGTCGGCAGGACGAGCAGCCCCCACGCGACCAGCGGCGCGATCACGACGATCGACATGCCCCACTGCATCAGCCGCTTGAACACCAGCTCGCGGTCCTCGGGCTCCGCATTGGCCACCACCAGCGCGCCGTTGGTCGAGAACGGGCTGCAGTCGACGACCGAGCTCGAGATCGCCAGCGCCGCGATGAGCGCGACGGCGTTGACCTGGTCGGTCAGCAGGAAGGGGACGGCGAGCGGGATCAGCGCGCCGATGATGCCGGTGGTGGAGGCGAACGCCGAGACCACCGAGCCGATGAGGCAGATCAGCAGGGCGGCGATCACGGCGGCGCCGACGCCGGCGACCTCCTCGCCGAGCCACTGCACGACGCCCTGGTTCTCGAGCAGGGTCACGTAGGTGACGATGCCGCCGATGAGCAGGACCGTGCCCCAGCTGATCTTCTCGACCGCGCCCTTCGCGGACTGCGGGAACGCGAGCGTCAGCGCGACGGCGATCGTGAGGGCGGTGAAGCCCACGTCGAGGTCGAAGCCGAGCGCGCCGACGATGAGCGCGAGCAGGCCGAGGAGGGTGACGGAGCGCTGGGTGTCCAGGCGGTGCGGGTCGTCCTCGGCGGGGACGGAGGCGTTGGCCTTCACCTCGGCGGCCGAGTGCGGCTCGCGGTGGCTGGTAGGCCGGGTGGCGGCGAAGGACGCCGTCTCGGCGGTGGCCGCCATCGCGGAGACGTGGGCCTCCTCGCGGCCGCGGGCGATGAGCTGACGTCCGCCGAACGCGAGGTAGGTGATGACCGCGATGAGCGTGGCCGCGAGGAACGTCGTGAGGAAGAGGAAGCCCGCGTTGCCCGGCAGGTTGCGGTCGTCGACGACGCCGTTGGTGATGCTGCCGAAGATGCCGATGGGGGAGAAGCTGCCGGCGGTCGCGCCCTGCACGATCATCATGCCCATCATCACCGGGTGGATCTGGTAGCGGACGGCGAAGCCCATCCCCACCGGCGCGACGATGGCGACGGCCGCGGGGCTCACCGCGCCTACCGACGTCACGATCGCGCAGACCAGGAACATCGCCCACGGCACCAGCGCCACGCGCCCGCCGACCGCGCGGACGGCCGCATGGACGATCCAGTCGACGGTGCCGTTGTTCTTCGCCAGCGCGAAGAGGTAAGTGACGCCGACGAGGATGACGAAGAGGTCGCTCGGGAACCCGGCGAGCACGTCGTCCACCGTGGCGTCGTACACGGAGAGGCCGACGATGAACGACGCCACCAGGGCGAGCGCGCCCATGTTGACGCCGCGCAGGGTCGCGACGAGGAAGACGATCACGAGGACCGCCAGGGAGATCAGTTCATGCGACACATCGAGTCCGTTCCGAGAGCAAGCAGGTGAGGGGGCCGTGTGACCCAGGTCATGGCGATCGATCATGACAGTGGATGAGCCACCTGGCAACCCGGACAGTTGTCCACTAGTCTCCTGGCATGGATGCGGGATCCGGACGTTCCCTGCCGCCCCTCCGGCGCGAACGCCTCTACGAGAGCCTCGTGGCGCACATCTCGGACTTCATCGAGGCCCAGGGCCTGGTCAGCGGTGACCGGCTGCCGCCCGAGCGCCAGCTCGCCGCCGAGCTCGGCGTGAGCCGGGCGACCCTGTCCCGCGCACTCGCAGCGCTCGAGACCCGCGGGCGGATCGAGGTCCGCCACGGCATCGGCGCTCTCGTCCGCGAGCCGGACGTCGTCCCGGAGCCACGGGGGAGCGGGATCGAGCAGCAGGTGGCCGACCGCGCCGCCAGCGCGCCCGCCGAGGTCGCCACCGCCCGCGAGGCCGTTCTCGCCGGACTCGCCCGCGCCGCCGCCGTCAACCCCCAGGCCTCGCTGCGGATCGCCATGCTCGCCGACGACGGCCGCACCCGCACCTTCGACCACACCTGGCGCTGCATCCGCCGGCTGGCCGGTGTCTCGCTGCTCGCGGACCTCGACGACATGCTCGCCGCGAGCACGCCCGCGCCTGCTGACGGGCCGGAGGTGAGCGCGCGGCTCGACGTCCTCGCGGACGCGATCGTGGCGGGGGACCCGTCGGCGGCGGCGACTGCGTGCGACGGGCTGCTGGGCTGAGCTGCCGGACTGAGCTGCTGGGCTTGGCCGCTTGACGGATAGCGTGACGCCGTGACCTCCCGACTCGCCGTCGTGACCGGCGGCAGCCGTGGCGTGGGCGCCGCGACCGCCCGGCGACTCGCGCACGACGGGTGGAACGTGCTGCTGACCTACCGCACCGACGCGAGCGCCGCCGCCGAGGTCGTCGCCGACTGCCGTGCCGTGGGCGCCTGGGCGGGTGCCGTCCAGGTCGACGTCGCCGACGAGACCCAGGTCGACGCCCTCTTCGCCGACCTGCCTCCCGAGGCCGGCCCGCTGCGCGCGCTGGTCAACAACGCCGGGATCGTCGCGCCGACGTCCACGGTCGCGGACATGACGGCCGACCGGATCCGCCGGACCCTCGACGTCAACGTCGTCGGCGTCCTGCTCTGCGCGCGCAACGCCATCCGCCTGATGGCGACCAGCCGCGGAGGCGGTGGTGGCGCGATCGTGAACGTCTCGTCGCGGGCCGCCGTCCTCGGCTCGCCGGGGGAGTACGTCGACTACGCCGCCGCCAAGGCCGCCGTCGACACCGTCACCACCGGCCTCGCCACGGAGGTCGCCGCCGACGGGATCCGCGTCAACAGCGTCCGCCTCGGCCTCATCGCCACCGACATCCACGCCCGCAACGGCGAGCCCGGCCGCCTCGACCGGCTCGCGCCGTCCGTCCCGCTGGGGCGTCCGGGGACCGCCGAGGAGGCTGCGGCGGCGATCTGCTGGCTGGTGAGTGACGAGGCGTCGTACACGACGGGGGCGCACGTGGACGTCGCCGGCGGGCGCTGACGTGCTCGACCCCGCCGTCACCGAGGTCGAGGCACTGCTCACCGCGGCCGCCGCACGCCATCCCGCGCCGCCTTTGGCATCCGGCAGACCACGCCTGTCCGTGACGCACGCCCTGGCGGTCTGCGGCTGCGTCACCCTCGACGACGCGCCCACCTGGTTGCTCTACGTGACGGCCGACGGCGGCTTCGGCTGGACCAGCGTTCCCGACGGCGACGAATCCCTGGACCTGGTCGACGCCGGGTTCTCCGCCGTAGAGCACGCGGCGCCGTCCGACGTCCTGGCGTGGCTGCAGGGGAGCACCTGCGGTTCTTTCGGGGGCGGCGGCACCGAGCTTCGCGCCGTCCTCGAGGCGCTGGCTCAGGTCATCACTGCAGGCCGATGACCGGGCTGGCACGAACGTCCGGCCGCCGGTCGTGGTCATGACGAACGGTTGGCTCGGACTCGCTGTGAACTCGCCGGCCCGCGTTGCTCCGGGACCGCCCCAGCGTGGCCCACAGACCGCAACATGACATAATGTCACTTATCGGCGATCAAGTATCGCGGCCGGCACTGCACTACCTGCGTCTTCCGTACGACTGACGAGCCACCCCGACACACCTCAGGCAGAGCGATCCGAGCGTCTTGCTGGGCGGTGATCCGACGTCGACGGTATGTGCGCCTTCGTGCAGTCGGAAGCCGCGAGGACGACGATCACATCTTTCGGCTCGCCGGGGACTTCCACGGCCGACAGGTCATCAGGAGCCGTGTAGAACGTGACGTGACCAGTCGAGACGGTCGGATCGAAGAGTGTCGGCGTCACCGAGATCTGTCCGAGCATCGTGACGGTCGGCAGATCCTGCTGGCTCCGAGTGAGCGCCGCACAGGTGAACGCCGGCCCGCGGCGGAGCAGTATCTGGTCGCGATCTGCCCGGGAGCCGGCCAAGTCCTGATCCGGGATGCCCCGGCCGTTCACCGAGTACTCGTAGGCGTCGTCGCTAGGGAACCGCGCCCGGTCACCGTGATAGCTCTCCAACAATGCAGCTAGGACGTGGGCGCCGTCGCGGCGTTGCCAGCCAGCCCGCACGACTGATGCGAGCCCACTGTCGACGTCGTCGGGCTCAAGCGAGTCGAGAATCGACTGCACGCCGAGCTCGCTCGCACCCTGACTGATCCACGACATGAGCGAAGCCTGCCGACTCGACGCGTATCGCGCTACTCAGTCGGCGTCCCGCGCGGCAGTCGCGGCGAGGCGGACGTACGGTGGACGTTCCACGACAAGCAGGGAGATCCCGTGTCCGGCTACCCCGTCTTGCTCCACACCGCGATCGACGCTCACGACTGTCGCGGCTTGGCCGAGTTCTACCGCGAGCTGCTCGGGCTGCACTACCGGGATGGCGACGAGCCACCGACCGACGGAAGCCCTGATGACGCGAGTTGGCTGGTGTTGCTCGACGACGCCGGGGACCGGGTGCTGACCGTCCAGGAGAAGAAGGACACAACGCCTCCCACCTGGCCGTCCGAGCAGGTCCCGATGCAGATGCACATGGACTTCAAGGTGCCCACCGCCGACGACCTGGAGCGGCATCGCGAGCGTGCTGAGACGCTGGGCGCTCGGTTGTTGCACGACCGCTCGTCGGACGACGAAGAACCCCTGTACGTCCTCGCCGACCCGGCCGGACATCCCTTCTGCCTGCTCGTCCAACAGGGACGTCCGTAGCACCTCACGCTCCACGCGCCCGAGCCCACCGGGGACGGGGTGGTCCAGGCCCTGGGGGTTTCTGGACCACCCCTCGCCGAGGGGCTGCTCCTTAGTTCAGACCCGGCGCCGCTCCGAAGAGCTGAGGCCGAGCATACGTCGGCACTCCCCTGGCCGGATCCGTCTCAGGCCCTACCGGACCGCGAGGAACGCGGTCGCGCCGTCCACCTTGACCTGCAGGACCGCCGTCTTCACGCCGGCGACCGGTACGTCGTAGATCAGCCGGCCCTGCGCCGTGTCGTCGGTGTTCAGGATCCTCGGCGCGCTCTCGAAGGCGTCGCCATAGGGGGCCTTGTAGTCCGCGACGTGGCGGTAGCCCTTGCGGCCGATAACGAGGCGGGCGGCCGCGGGGTCGAAGGTGACGGGGAGGCCGCCGCGGTACGTCAGCTCGATCTCGACGACGACGAAGGAGCCGTTGTCCGAGAAGTCCTCGAGCTCGTCGGGCCCGATGTAGCCGACCGACTCGATCGACTTGATCTGGACCTGGCTCTTCCCGAAGCGCGCGACCGTTCCTCGTGGTGCCGGTGACGTCGCCGTGGTCGTGACCGTGGGACTGGGGGTGGCCGGCTCGGTGGCCGCAGGCGACCGCTTCTCCGACGTACCCACCCCCTGCCCGTCGTCACAGCCCGAAGCCGCAACGGCGAGGGCGAGCAGCAGCGCGGCGGCAAGGCCGGCAGCTCGACTGGGCCGAGCGCTGGGCAAGCCGTGGACAGACGGTGGCATGCCGCCGACCCTACGTCCGCGGCTGCAGCCGCTCCTCGCGGCGCTTCTCCACTCAGACTGTCGGGACGGTCCCCCCGTCGATGACGTACTCCGCACCGACGATGGCCGAGGCGCGGTCCGAGACCAGGAAGCAGACTAGGTCGGCGATCTCCTCGGTGCTGGCGAACCTGCCCAGCGGGACCCCGCCGAGTGAGTCGAAGATGCTCTGCCTGGCCTCCTCGCGGGTCATCCCGTTGTCGCTCGCGATGCTGTCGACGAACCGCTCGTACCCCTCCGTACGGATCCCGCCGGGGCTGACCGTGTTGACCCGGACGCCGCGCGGCGCCAGCTCGTTCGCGAGGCCCTTGCTGTAGGTGCGCAGCGCCGCCTTCGCCGACGCGTAGGGCAGCGTCGCGTCATGGAGGGGCATGATGCGCTGGATCGATCCGACGTGCAGGACGACCGCTCCCCCGGACTCGATCATCGCCGGGAGGAGTGCGCGATCGAGCCGCACCGCCCCGAGGAGGTTCAGGCTCAGCTCGGCCAGCCACTGCTCGTCGGTGACGACGGCGTACCCGCCGGCCGGCGTCGACGAGCCACCGACCACGTGGACCAGGATGTCCAGGACGCCCTGCTCGGCGATGCGGGCAGCCACCGCCTGGGTGCCCGCGACCGTCGACGTGTCCGCCTCGATGAAGCGATCGGGTCGCTCGTAGTCCTCGGGCATCGTCCGGGCGGTCGTCCAGACGTCGGCGCCCATCGCCCGGAGCCTGTCGACCACCGCTCTGCCGGCGCCCTTCGATCCCCCGGTGACCAGCGCCCGGCGGCCGTCGAGGCGGTCGCGATCCTCGTGTGCCATGTCTTCTCCTCGTCCGTCGGAAGGTCAGCCCGCGACGATGTCGAGTCGCTCGATGCGCCCGCCGTCGAGCACGAACCGGTAGTCCAGGTCGGCGGTGCCGCCGGGGAAGTCGCCCTCGAGGTGGTGGCCGACCACCCACGTCTCGCCGTCACGACGGACGCCGGTGAGCTCGGTCGTGTAGGTGAACTCCGCCCCCGCCTCGGTGAGGAACCGTCGCAGGGAGTCCGCGCCGCTGAAGGGCTCTCCGATGTCGGAGATCACCGCCGCGGGGGTCAGCAGGCGCAGGGCGGCGTCGGCGTCACGAGCCGCGTGGGCGTCCAGGAAGGCGCGGATCGTGGTGGGCAGCTGCTCGGTGTCGGCGTGGGTGTCGATGTGGCTGTTCGTGTCCATGCACTCGAGCCTGGGCACTCGGGCGCGGTGAGAGTCAAGGATTGGAGTCTCCCCCAGGGAGAGAGTCCAGACTTCGACCATGTTGGCGATCGGTGAGTTCTCACGGGTGACGCACCTCAGCATCCGCACGCTGCGGCGCTACCACGAGCTGGGGCTGCTCGAGCCGGAGCTGGTGGATGCGTCCAGCGGGTACCGCTACTACACCGCCGACCAGATCCCGACGGCGCAGGTGATCCACCGGCTGCGCGAGCTCGACGTCCCCCTCGCCGATGTCGAGCGCATCCTGGGGTCGCCCGACCCCGAGCAGCGCGCGGCGCTGGTCGCCGAGCACCTCGGGCGCCTGGAGGCGGAGCTGGCGCGCACCCGTGCGGCGGTCAGCTCGTTGCGACGGCTGCTGGCGCCGGAGCCCGCACCGTTGCGGGTCGAGCTGCGCGCGGAGCCCGCGGTCACGGTGGCCGCGGTCGAGGACGACGTGAGCGCGGGCGATGTCGATGCGTGGTTCGCCGGCGCGATGGCCGAGCTGGACGCCGCGCTCGGTCCGGCCTCCCGCGCGGAGCCGGCCGGCGGCCTCTACGACAACGCGCTCTACGAGCTCGGGCGTGGACACCTGCTGCTCTACCGGCCCGCCGCCGATCCGCCCAGCCGCGGACGGGTCCGCCCGGTCCGGCTCCCCGCGGTCGAGCTCGCCGTCACCACCCACGAGGGCGACCACGACGGCGTCGACGTGACCTACGGCCAGCTCGGCTCCTGGGTCGTCGACAACGCACTGACCGTGGCCGGGCCGGTCTGGGAGCGCTACCTCGTCGGTCCGCGCGACACCGACGACGAGACCGCCTGGCGGACCGAGATCGGATGGCCGGTCTTCCGCGTGGCCAAGGACCTCCCCTGACCCTGTGGCCAGGCTTCTCAGACGCCGGTGCGCCCGTCGACTCCCTCGCGGAGCAGGTCGGCGTGCCCGCAGTGCTGGGCGTACTCGGTGATCATCCGGAGCATCAGCCAGCGCAGGTTGACGTCCTCGTGCCAGTCCAGCGGTCGCGCGGTGTCGTCGAGCTCGTGAGCGGCGACGATCTCGCGGGAGACGGCGCACTCGTCGTGCCAGGTCGCCAGGTCGGCGGCGAAGTCGGCGTCTGCGGGCAGCTCGAAGTCGAGGTCGGGATTCTCCTCCGTGAAGAAGAGGAACGGCACCTCGCGTCGTTCGAAGTTCTGCTGGAACCACCAGCGCTCGCACCCGGCGAGGTGGCGGACCAGACCGTGGAGCGACAGCGTGGACGGCGCCATGGACCTGCTCCGCGCCTGCTCCGGGGTGAGGCCGCGACACTTCATCTCCACCGTCGCCCGGTAGTGGTCCAGGTACGCCGTCAGCGCCTCACGCTCGCCGGCCACCCGCGGGATCCGCGGGCGGTCGTCGTCCGCCCACTTGGGTGAGTAGGCGTCGTCGGTCAGGCCGGACTCCGGCCTGACCGTGCTGTCTCCCGAGTTCTCGCTCATGCTCCCTCACCCTGCCACGTCGTCGCCACACATCGGGTTGCCGAAGACGAGCGCCGGGCCACCGTTCTTGTGGACCTCCCGCTCGAGCACCATCCCGATCGCCTTCGCGACGCCCTGAGAGGCCACGTTGTCCGGGCGGATGATGGCGATCAGGTGCTGGATGCCAGCGTGCAGGGCCGCCTCACGGACGGCGGTGGCGGCCTCGGCGGCGTAGCCCTGGCGGCGCAGCGACGAGCGCACGTGCCAGCCGGCCTCGACGTGCCACTCCCCCTCGACCTCCTGCCAGGTCAGTCGAGCGTGGCGATGTTCGCGACGTCGGACGTCGTCATCTCACGGAAGCGGAGCCTGGCGGAGGGGGCGGGCAGCACGACGCGACCGTACGTCAGCTCGGACCGGCGGCGGCGACGACCTGCGGTCGCGCTCCCTGCCGCACCAGGGTCGGCGCGAGGGCCGCTCCGAACAGCACGGCCGAGACCGGCAGCAGGTCGAGGTCGGCCGACACGATCACGGTCGCGGCGAGCGCCAGCAGCGGAAAGGCGTACCAGCCCCGCCGGTGCTGGGAGCGCGCCGTCAGTCCGAGCAGGACGACCAGACCGGCGAGGAACAGCAGCGGGCCGACGGCGCGGAGCGGGGACGCCAGCTCCGGCCAGGCGGGGAAGAGGTCGGTGAGGGTGACCCAGGTGAACGCGGCGATACCGGCGACGGTGGCCGTAGCGGCACCGGTCCCCCAGGGCGCCGCGCGCGGCGTTCCGCGCAGGCGTGCCGCCATGCCGACCGCGACCGCGGCGAAGGCGATCCAGGAGACGAGGAAGCCGACATGGCCGAGGTTCCACCACAGGCCAGGGCCGTGGACGCCGTCGCGGCCGTCGAGCCAGCGGCACCCGGCGTAGACGAGGAGGGCGACGGGCACGGTCGCGCCGGCGCCCCTCACGAGGCCTCCTCGGGCGTGCTTGCGGCCGTCAGGGGGAAGCGCGCGTCGAGGCGGGGGCCGAGCACGGACTTCTCGAGGAACCGGAGGACGAAGAGCCCGCCGATCCAGTAGGCCGGGACGAGCAGGATGCCCTCGCCCGAGCTGTCCGGCGAGCTGACGGCGATGATCACGGCCGCGGTGATCGCGATGCCGAGACCGACGTAGAGGTAGCGCCAGCCGCGCTGCGCTGCCTGGGCCTTCGCCCGTGCCCGCCGCTGGTCGGCGATCCGGGTGTCGAGACCGTCGACCGCGATGCCGAGCCGGTCGCTCTCGACCGTGACGAACAGGTCGCGCACCGGGACGTCGAGCGCCTTCGCCACCATCGACAGGGTCTCGAGGCTGGCGTCGTTGCCGGCCTCCAGGCGCTGGATGGTGCGGACCGCGACGCCGCTCTCGTCGGCCAACCGCTCCTGGCTCCACCCTCGGGCGGTGCGCAGGTCCTTGATCCGAGCCTCGTTCATGTCAGTCATCCTTCCGTGCTGGGTTCATGGCTCCGAACCTAGGAACCAGCGACCTCCGGCGACCACGACAGCAGCCCGCCACCTCCCCGCCGCGGACCCGCCACGGACCCGACAACGACCTGACCGCCACTCGGCGGCGCCGGATCAGAGAGCGGCGAGGAACGCCCGCACCCGCTCACGCAGCAACGCGGCCGCGTCGGCGTCGTACGCGTCGAGCGAGGAGTCGGCGAACAGGTGCTGCTCCCCCGGGTACACGAAGAGCTCCGCCTCGGGCGCGGCGGCGACGAGCTCGCGGGCGGCGGGGAGGTCCTCGTCGAAGAACTCGTCGCCCTCCTTGCCGTGCACCTGCACCGGTACGCCGGCCGGCCACGACTTGCCGAGCTCCCCTACGGGCAGGCACGAGTACATGAGCAGCGCGCCGCGGGCACCCGGGCGGGTCTGGGCGAGGCGCTGGGCGATGGTGACGCCGAAGGAGAAGCCCGCGTAGACGAGCTCGCTGCCCAGGTCGTCGGCGACGGCGGCGCCGCGCTCGCGGATCGCGTCGAAGCCGGCCGCGCGGGCGTGGGCGAAGCCGTCCTCGATGCTCGTGAAGGTGCGCCCGTCGAAGAGGTCCGGCGCGTGCACGGTGTGCCCGGCCTCGCGGAGGTCGTCGGCGAACGCCCGGACGCCGTCGGTGAGTCCCTGGATGTGGTGGAACAGCAGCACCTCGGCCATGTCAGCGATCTCCTCGCTCATCGATCGGAACGTCCGGAACGTTCCTCGATGCTAGCCACGGCCACGGACAGCGTGGCCGGCCCAGCGCCGCAGCACCGCGACCTGGGCCAGGCCCGCCAGCACCCACCACGCGAACGCCCCGGCCACGCCGGCGTCGACCAGCCCCAGGACCACCCCCACCAGCCACACCGCGACCGCCAGGACGACGGTCAGCAGCGCCGTCCCGGCCGCCCCCACCGGCGAAGGACGGCACCACGGCCGCCCGGCCGCGACCGCGACGAGCAGCGGCGGGAGCACGACCGCCACCACCAGGGCGCCGAGGGGGAAGACGGCGAGGAGGACCGAGAGGAGCAGGACTCCCCCGGCGCTCCAGGCCAGGAGCGCGGGGCGCGGTCCGGTGAAGGACGCGACCGAGTCGGCGACCACCCAGGCCGCGGTGACGGCGAGCGAGAGGACGACGGCGGTCCCGGCGACGAGAGCCGGGACGAGCAGGCCGCCGGGCCCACGGCCGAGCGCCGGGACGACGCTCAGCGCCTGGACGAGCGCGGTCAGGGTGATCGTCACGCCGGCGACCGGAGGCCGGCCGGCGGCGGTCTGCTGGGTGGCGCTCACGACGGGTCCGTCCCGTCGACGGCCGCGGCGAGGAGGTCCTCGATCGACCCCGCGTAGACGACCTTCTCCCCCACGCGGATCTCCACCCGGTCCGGCTCGTCCGCCGGCGAGCGTGAGGTGAGGGCGACGCCGTCGACGGTGCTGCCGGTGCAGGTGACCTCGCCGGCTGCCGACGCGAGGCAGTCCGGGACGACGAGGAGCGGGACGTCGGTGCCGACCAGGTAGTCGATCGTGGCCACCCGCACGTTCGATGCCCGGTCGCCGCTGACCGGCGCGAGTCCGTCGTACACGGACCGGACCGAGCCGGCCGCGACGACGACCGCGCCGACGGCGACGACCGCGACCAGGGCGAGCAGGATCCGCCGGGCCCGCGGGGTGTGCGGCACGCGCTCGGCGACCGCGACCAGGGCACGGACCGGCCAGGACGGGGTGGTCATCGGGGCACCGCCTGCTCGTGGGCGGCGATCCGGGCGAGGTGCGTCATCCGCTCCGCCTCGAGCGTGGCGTCGGTGATGCCGTCGAGGGGGAACGGCGCGGGCAGGAGCAGCTCGGTGTTCCGGTCGAGCGGCGAGCCGCGGCGCATCAGCGGCGACTCGACCCAGTCGTTGAGGGCGAGCTCGCGGCTGCGGGAGGCGAGGTCGGCCGGCGTCCCGTCCCCCGTCGGCACGGCGGCCGACGCGTGGTCGATCACGGTGGTGAAGAGCGAGAGCGTCCCGTCGCGGTTGTCGACGATCTCGACCGTCTGCTGCTGCTGGGGGAAGTCGATGCACGAGGCCGTGGTGATCTCCCAGAACCCGCAGCCCGTCCCGGAGGTGTGCGCGAGGATCTGGTTGACGTGGGTGTGCCCGTTGAGCCAGGCGACGGCGACCGGGTGGCGGAGGAGCAGCTCGACCACGTCGGACGAGTGGTGCAGCCGCTCCCTCGATCCCGGCCGGTGCGAGGGATTGTCGAGCGTCCGGCTGTTGTGGTGCGAGGCGACGAGCACGAGCCTGCGCTCCTGCTCGGCCAGCACGAGCTCGCGCTCGAGCCACGCGAGCTGGCTCGCGACGACGGCTCCGTCGGGACCGGCGACGGCGTTGCAGGTGTCGAGCCCGAGCAGCCGGACCGTGCTGCTGAGGTCGGCGCGCCACCAGGTCTCGCCGGTGCGCAGGTTGCGCTCGGTGAAGCCGTGCCCGACCGGTCCGGGGCGGGACGCGGTGCGGAAGTGTTCGGCCATGAAGGCGCGCTGGTCGAAGAGCCGCCGCCCGGGGTTGGCGGGCACCGCCTTCGTGCCGCTCGCGCCGAGCAGCTCGCGGAACACGCCGCCGGCCTGCGTCCAGGCGCTGTTCTGGGCGGCGTACTCGGTCAGCATCGTCGAGAGCGTCGTCGGCATCGAGGAGGACTTGCGACCGCCGACGGCGATCCGCTCGGCCTGCTCGGTCACGCCGAAGGCGCCGAACAGCAGCACGTCGTGGTTGCCGAAGACGGCGTACCAGGGGGCGGCGAGGCCGATCGAGCGGACCTTCTGACCGACGGCCTGGTCGAGCAGACCGGGCAGACGGGGGTAGCCGTAGCGGGCGTACGCGCTGCCGGCGGGGTCGTCGGGACGGTAGGCCCACGTGGCGTCCTCCCACGCCTGGACGCCGTGGTACCGCCGGCCACCCGAGCCGGGGTCGACGACGCCGCCGTCCAGGAGGTCGATGTACCAGCGGAGCTCGAGCGTGGAGAGCATGTCGGCGCTGTCGCCGGTCACCACGGCGGCGCCCATCGGCGCCCGGGTGAGCGGGCTGAGGCGGGCCTGGTGGAAGCCGTCGACCATCGCCGCGACGGTGGCGACGGTGAGCTGCTCGTGCGGGCGGAAGGCGCCCATCCAGGTCGACTCGTCCTGCACGATCATCGGCTCCATGCGGCACGGCGACTGGGCGTCGACGAGGTGCAGGTCGGAGAGGTGCGCGAGGTAGAGCAGCGAGCGCCGGGCTCCGGCCCGCGCGGCGCCGGGGGCGCGACGCAGCAGGTCGAGGCGCGGGAGGTACCGCTCGCCGGGACCCGTCGTCAGGCGCCGGTACTCCCCCTGCACCACCGATCCGCGCAGGAACGTCTGCTGCAGCGTCGAGGGCAGGTCGTCGAGCCGCGGACTGCTCCCGACATCCGCCAGGCGGCGTGCCACCTGCACGCCGAGCGCGTCCGACTGCAGTCCGCCGGCTGCCGCGAGGGCGCCGATCCCGTGCACGAACGCGCGCCTGCTCAGCCCCGGCACACCGGACTCCTCATCCCGCTCCCCTGCTCCCTCACCGATTGGATACACAATGTATCGAGCCGGGGCGCCAGCGGGAAGAGGCCGGCCGCCCCACCTAGACTCGGACCATGCGCAGCCGTGCCGACACCCAGCAGCGGCTGGTGGCCGCGGCCCGTGAGGTGTTCGCCGAGGACGGCATCCGGGGCGCGAGCGTCAGCGCGATCTGCGCCCGGGCCGGCTTCACCCGCGGCGCGTTCTACTCCAACCACGCGAGCAAGGAGGAGCTCTTCCTCGAGCTCTACCGTGACGAGACCGAGGCCCAGATCGGCCGGCTGCGCGCGGCGGTCGCCGACGTCCTCGGCTCGGCGGAGCCGGCCGCGGACCCGGTCGCGCTCACCCGGCGCCTGGGCCACGCGGTCGCCGCGACGTTCCGCCGCGACCCGGTCTGGTTCCGGCTCGCCGCCGAGTTCGAGGTGCACGGACTCGACCAGCCGCACGTCCGCGAGGCGACCGCGCACATCGACGGCGAGGTCCGCCGCGCCGTCGAGGAGGTCGTCGCCGGGGTGCTCGCCACTGCCGGCATCACCGCCTCGCTCCCGGCCCCCGAGATCGCCGACGCGATGATCGGCATCTACAACGACGCCGTACGACGCGCGCTGCTCACCGGCGACACCGACGGCACGGTCCGGCACGCGGTCGAGACCGTGATCCCCCACGTCGTCGCCGCGCTCGTCGCCCCCGCGGCACGATGAGGCTCGGCCTCGCGCACCTCGTCGACCCCCGGCTGCTCCCGGCCGCCGCAGCCTCGCGCGCCTTCTACGACAGCAGGGTGCCCGGCCGCGGGCCTTCGAGCCGGGCCGAGCTCGAGGCGGCGCGCGCCGCCGTCCCCACCCCGGCTCCGGCCGACCCGCCGCCGCTCACCGAGGTCGTCCACGCCGACGGCCGGAGCGTGCCCGTGCGGATCCACCTGCCGACGGCCCGGCCGCCGTCGGGGGTGGTGCTCCAGCTGCACGGCGGCGGCTTCTACCTCGGGACGGCGGCCGCCGACGACGTCCGCAACCGCCGGCTCGCCGACGCCGTCGGTGTCGCCGTCGTCAGCGTCGACTACCGCCTGGCGCCCGAGCACCCGTGGCCCGCCGCACCCGACGACTGCGCCACCGCGGCGCTCTGGCTCACCGAGCACGCCGGCGCCCGCTTCGGCACGACGGACCTGGCCCTGCTCGGCCACTCCGCCGGCTCGACCCTCGCGATGACCACGCTGCTCCGGCTCCGCGACCGCGGACTCGCGCCCTTCCGCACGGCGGTGCTCCCGTTCGGCACCTACGACCTGAGCGGCCGCACGCCCGCGGGACGCCGGATCGCCGACGAGTACTTCCTCGACGCCTACGCCGGCGCCGCCGCCGACCGGACCCACCCCGACCTCTCCCCCGCCTTCGCCGACCTGGCCGGGCTGCCACCCGTCCTCGTCGTCGTCGGCACCGAGGACGTCCTCCTCGACGACAACCTGGCGATGGCGGCTCGCCTCGCTGCTGCCGGCGTCGACGTCGAGCTGAGCGTCTACCCGGAGGCACCCCACGGGTTCACCGTGCACCCCACCGCGCTGGCCCGCGCGGCGGCGGACGAGAGGGACGCCTGGCTGCGGACGCACCTCGGGAACCGGCAGGGCGGACGACCCTAGGCGCCGTGGGTGAGGTACCGGTCGGGCTCGGGCAGCGGCGCGAACCCGTGCTGCTCGTACAGGCCGTGCGCGTCGGCGGTCGCCAGCAGCACCCGGCGCAGGCCGAGCGGCTCGAGGTCGGCCAGCACCCCGGCGACGAGCATCTTGCCGATGCCGCGGCCGCGCGCGTCGGGGGCGACGAAGACGTCGCAGAGCCAGCCGAAGGTCGCGCCGTCGGTGACCACGCGGGCGTAGCCGACCTGGGCGCCGGTGGCGTCGTCGTAGACGCCGTAGTTGCGGGAGGAGTCGATCGCGGCGTCCATCGTCGCGGCGCTGCGGCCGGCGGCCCAGTACGACAGCTCGCTGATCCAGCGGTGCACGAGGGCACGGTCGATGCGGGCGACGTCGTCGGAGAAGGTGAGTCCGGCCATGCCCGCCAGCGTCCCAGACGTGATCGGGCGGAGGGCGCCGGGGATAGGCTTCCGCGGATGAGCCTCCTCGTCGCGACCGACCTCGACGGGACGCTGCTCCCCTACGACAGCGCGACGGTGCCGTCGTACACGGCCGAGGTGCTGCGGCACGCCGACGAGGAGGGGATCCCGATCGTGTTCGTGACCGCGCGGCCGCTGCGCTGGATGGAGCCGCTCTGGCCGTACGTCGGCCGGCACGGGCGGGCGATCGTGTCCAACGGCGCCATCACATACGACGTCCACCGGCGCGCGCCGATCACGGTCGCGGGCATCGAGCCGGGGCCGGGCCTCGAGCTGGTCGCCGCGATCGCCGAGAGCGTGCCCGGCGCGTCGTTCGCGGTCGAGTGCCTCGACGGGATCCGGCAGGACCCGCACTGGGAGGAGCCGTACCACCTGCCCGCCGGTGCGGTGCGCGGTCCGCTCGCCGACGTGTGGGACCTGACGGCGGTCAAGCTCCTGGTCCGCGCGCCCGGCAGCTCCCCCGACGCGCTGCGCGAGGGCGTGGTCGCGGCCGTGGGCGAGCGCGCCACGCCGACCTGGTCGGTGCCCGGGCTGATGGAGATCAGCGCGACCGGCGTCACCAAGGCCAGCGCACTGGTCGCACTGTGCGAGGGGCTCGGCGTCGGACCCGAGGACGTCGTCGCGTTCGGGGACATGCCCAACGACATCCCGATGCTCGCCTGGGCCGGGACGTCGTACGCGATGGCGGACGCGCACGAGAGCGTCCGCGAGGTGGCGGGCCACGTCGCGCCGGCGTGCGCCGACGAGGGCGTCGCGCAGGTGCTCGACCGGCTGCTGACCCAGCGCTCCTAGGCCTTGAGGCGCTGCTCCTCGCGGTCGAGGAATCCCTCCACCTGCTTGAAGGTCTCGGTGCTGAACGCGCCGATCGAGCGCTCCCGCAGCAGGGCGTCGCGCATCGCGTCGAGGTAGCGGCGCTGCACGATGAGGGCCTGCTCGCGCTGCCCCGGCCGGCTCTCGGCGACCCGGTGCACGCCGGCGAGCAGCATCGGCAGGAAGCGGTCCTTGAGCGACTCGACGACGGCCGGGTCGAGGGGGTCGCCGTCGACGGTCTGCTGGTCGAGGGGGCCGAGCGTGTCGGTGGCGTCCTCGGCGATCTGGCGCATCAGCGTGAGCAGGTCGTCGCGGCGCTCGGCCGGGTCGGCCGACGGGAAGTCCATCCGGCGGATGAGCGCCGGCAGGGTGAGCCCGAAGAGGGCGAGCGAGACCATCGCCACCAGGCACGCCACGAGGACGACGGTGTCGCGGTGCGGCGTCCCGCTCGGGATGGTCTGCGCGGCCGCCAGCGTGACGACGCCGCGCATCCCGGCCCAGGCCAGGACGACGTACCCGCGGGCGGTGATCGGCTCGCGCTCCTCGAAGGCGATGTCGGCGCTGGCCCGGGCGATCCGGCGCCGTGCCCAGCGCAGCCGGGTCTCCTCGCGGTCGTCCTTGGGCTCCCAGGTGTCGACCCGCTGCTCGATCTGGTCGAGCCGCTCGCGGACCCGGTCGCCGCGGTCGCCCGGTCCGTAGCGGCCGACGAGGGCCGGCCAGGCGAGGCCGGCGAAGCGCAGCGCGACGAGGGCGCCGAGGACGAGCGCGACCATGCCGACGACCTCGCCGGTGCTGGTCTCGGCCTTCGCGTCGTCGATGAGCATGGGCAGCTGGTAGCCCAGCGCGAGGAAGACGCCATTCTCGAGGATGAAGTTGATGGTGGCCCAGGTCGTCGTCTGGGTCTGCCGGTCGCGGGCGCTGAACCGCTTCGCGCCCATGGCGCCGGTGACCAGTCCGGCGACGACCACGGCGAGGACGCCGGACGCGTGCATCTCCTCGGCCGGCACGTAGGCCAGGAAGGGCGTCACGAACGAGATCGTCGTGTTGAGCACCGGGTCGTCCAGGCGCTCGCGGACGAGCACCGTCACCCAGGCGACCACCCAGCCGGCCAGACCCGCGCCGACCACCGCCCACAGGAAGTCGACCGTGGTGTCGCCGAGGCTGAACGCGCCGGCCACGCCCACCGCCGCGATCGCCGAGCGCAGCACGACGAGCGCGGACGCGTCGTTGACCAGGCTCTCGCCCTCGAGCACCGTGACGAGCCGTGGTGGCAGCCCGACCCGGCGGCCGACGGCGGTCGCCGCGACGGCGTCGGTCGGGCTGACCACGGCCCCCAGCGCGATGCCGAGCGCGAGCGGGATCGCCGGGAACACCAGGTGCACGAGCAGCCCGACGACGACCGCCGACACGATCACCATGACCACCGAGAGCCACGAGATCAGCGACAGGTTGCGGCGCAGGTCGATCACCGGAAGCTGGACGGCGGACGCGTAGAGCAGTGGCGGCAGGACGCCGGCCAGGATGAGCTCGGGCTCCAGCTCGAGGTGCGGCGTCGCCGGGATGAAGCTCGTGCCGATGCCGAGCGCCACCAGGAGGAGGGGCGCCGCGACGCCGGTGCGGCGGGAGAACACCGACGCGACGATGCTGATCGCCAGGCCCGCGGCGGCGATGAGGACGAACTCGTGGCTCACCCGGGAGAGTCTAGGAACGACGCCGGCTCAGCCGAGCCACTCCCCGTCGCGCAGGAGCGTCCGGCCGGCCATCTCGTTGGCCTCGCGCCAGGCCTGCAGCCGCTGCGGGCGCAGCACCTGGAAGACGTAGCCGGCGAGCCCGCGCGGGTCCCAGTCGGCCTGGGCGGCGTAGGCCTCGCCCAGCGCGGGATCGTCGTCGACGCCGGCCTCCCGCTCCAGGACGGCGTCGATCATCACGACGTCGCGGGTCGGGCCGACGCCGAGCCGCGCCCGGCCACCCGCCCGCAGGTTCGTCGCGGTCACCGACGCGCCGTCGAGCGCGATCACGACCCGCTCCCCCACCCAGGCCAGCGACACCGGCACGAGGTGCGGCACGCCGTCCCCGGAGGCGGTCGCGACCCACACGTCGATCGCGGGCGTCGCCAGCAGCGCCAGGCTGTCGGCCCGGCGCGTGGCGCCGTCCCGGGCGGGTGGCAGGTCGGGCACGCGGGCTCAGCTCGCCTGGTTGATGCGGACGTGGTTGCCGGCCGGGTCGCGGAAGGCGCAGTCGCGCACGCCGTACGGCTGGTCGATGGGCTCCTGGACGACCTCGGCACCGGTCGCCTGGATGCGCTCGAAGGTCGCGTCGAGGTCGTCGGTGCGCAGCACGATCGTGGCGTAGGTGCCCTTGGCCATCATCTCGGCGATGACCCGCTTCTCGTCGTCGGTGATGCCGGGGTCGGCGGCCGGCGGCGCGAGCACGATGGAGGGACCGGCCTGGCCGCCCTCGGGGGCCACGGTGATCCACCGCATGTCGCCGTACCCGACGTCGTTGAGGACCTCGAAGCCGAGCACGTCACGGTAGAAGGCCAGCGACGCCTCGGGGTCGGTCTGGGGAAGGAAGCTGTGCTGAATGCTGATGTCCATGCCCGTCACGCTAGTCGCGTCGGGAACGGGTCCGCTTCTCGATTCCTGATCGGTCGGGTGACCTTCTTGGTGACGCACGACGGCGGCTCGGCGAGGTCGCCGTCGTGGGCCGCGTCGCGGGTCGCGACCTCGTCGCGGTAGGCGCTCGGCGCCAGCCCGACCAGCTCGGTGAACCGGGTGCTGAACGTTCCGAGCGACGAGAAGCCGACCTCGAAGCAGACGTCGGTGACGCTCAGGTCGCCGCGGCGCAGCAGCGCCATCGCCCGCTCGATCCGCCGCGTCATCAGGTAGGAGTACGGCGGCTCGCCGTAGGCCCGCTTGAACTCCCGGCTCAGGTGGCCTGCCGACAGGTGCACGTCGCGGGCGAGCGCCTCGACGTCGAGCGGGCGCGCGTACTCGCGGTCGATCCGGTCGCGCACCTTGCGCAGCAGCGCGAGGGTGCGCAGCCGCTCGGGGTCGATGCCGGGGGTCTCGCTGGCCACGACGACATTGTCGCAAACCCGCGCGCCGGCGCGCGGGGCTAGCGTGGCGCCATGACCCGGGAGCCCGTCACCGTCCGTCGTGCCGGCGCCGCGGACGTCGCCGCGGTGCGCGAGGTCGGCCTCCGCACGTGGCCGGCGACCTACACCGCGCTCGCCGGCGCCGACTACGTGCGCACCGGGCTGGAGCAGTGGTGGAGCGTGGCCCGCACGGAGCAGGCGATCGGCGCGGGCCGGGTGCTGGTCGCCGAGCGCGACGGCGCGGTCGTGGGCATGGCGGCGTACACGACCGACGGCGACGTCCTCGACCTGTGGCGCCTCTACGTCGTGCCCGAGGCGCACGGCACCGGTGCCGGACGGGCGCTGATGGACGCGGTGCTCGCCGGTCCGGCGCGTGACCTGCGCGTCGTGCGGCTCGCGCACATGGACGGCAACACGGTGGCCCGCGCGTTCTACGAGCGGATGGGGTTCGTCGAGACGCACCGGTCCGCCGACGAGATCGGCGGACCGGACAACGTCTGGATGGAGCGGCCGGTCGGCCCCTAGGTCACCGACCTGCGATGTACTCCACCGACGGACCGGCGGTCCAGCCGCCGTCGACGGCGAGCTCGGCGCCGGTCGTGTACGACGCGGCGTCGCTCAGCAGGTGGACGACCGCACCCACGAGCTCCTCGGGCCGGCCGACCCGCTGGTACGGGTTGTTCGGGAAGGCGCCCTCGTCGGCGACGATCCCGGTCGGGGCGGTCATCGGCGTCAGGACCATGCCGGGGTGCACCGAGTTGACCCGGATCCGGTCGCGACCGAGCTCGACCGCCGCGATCTTGCTGAGCCCGCGCACGCCCCACTTGGCGGCGCCGTAGCCGCTGGTCATCGCCATGCCCATCAGGCCCGCGGCCGACGAGATGTTGACGATCGAGCCGCCGCCCGCCGTCCGCATCGCGGGGACGACGGCGCGCAGCCCGGTGTGGACGGCGATCAGGTTGATCTCGATGATCCGGCGGAAGACGTCGGTCGGCTCGTCGGCGGTCAGCTGGCCGGTGGCCGAGATGCCGGCGTTGTTGACCAGCCCGTCGAGCCGGCCGAAGGCGTCGACGCTCGCGGCGACGGCGGCCTCCCAGGACTCCTCGCTGGTGACGTCGAGGTGGACGTAGCGGGCCGCGGCGCCGAGCTCGTCGGCGACGGCGGCGCCCTCGTCGTCCAGCAGGTCGCCGATGACGACCCGGCCGCCGGCGGCGACGATGCCGCGGGCGAAGGCGGCGCCCAGCCCGCGGGCGCCTCCGGTGACGAGGACGACCTTGTCCTGCAGATCCATGGTGGTTCCTTTCCCTGCGGCGCGTGGGCGCCGCTACTCGTGGCGATCGCCGGCGAAGAGAGCCGCGCCGGCCGCGGCCGCCGCCTCGGGGGCGGTGAGACCGTCCTCGACCATGTGGGCGAGGGCGGAGATGGCGAGCACGATGGCCTGGCCGCACGCGACGGTCGTCGCGACGGCGCGCTCGGGGGCTCCGATCCGGGCCGCGACGGCGGGCCGCAGCACCTCGGCGGTCGCATAGCTGGCCTCGAGCCAGACCCGGCGCAGCGCGAGGTCACCGAAGACGGTGCGCATGAACGCCCGAGATGCGTCGTCGGTCATCGAGTCGTTCGCGGCGACGAACGCGCGGGTGACCGCCTCCCCCAGCGACAGCCCGGCCGGCTGCGCGGCGAGCGCGGCGGCGTAGGCGTCGTTGCCCTCGTCGAAGAGGGGGCGCAGGCAGTCGGCCTTGGTCGGGAAGTAGCGGTGGAAGCTGCGCTCGGAGACACCGGACGCGGCCACCAGCGCGGCGACGGTCGGGCTCGAGTCGCCCGCGGCGACGAGCACGTCGGCGCACGCACGGGCGATCCCCAGCAGGGTCGCGGAGTCCGGAGGGCGTCGGGCCATGGTTCCAGCGTACTCCGTTAGTGGCAGAAACTGCCATTAACGGCATGGGTAGGGTCGGGCCGTGCGCCGAACCGAGCTGAGCGACCCTGCCGGCGTCCGCTGGACGCCCGGGGCGCACCACGGCGTCGGCGCCCTCGTGCTCGGCGGCTCCAGCGGCCGCGTCGACGAGCAGCGGGCCCGGCTCCTGGCCCAGGAGGGCGTGCTCGCCGAGTCGATCCAGTGGTTCGGCGGCCCGGGACAGCACGACGGCCCCTGGGAGATCCCGCTCGAGATGTTCGCCGCGCGCGTCGACGCGCTGGCCGCCGAGTGCGACCGCGTCGTCCTGGTCGGCCTCTCGTACGGCGCCGAGGCCGCGCTCGCGACCGCCTCGCTCACCGGCGCGCCGGTCGCCGCGGTCGCCGCCTTCGCCCCGACCGACGTGATATGGGCCGGCACCACCGCCACCGGCCGGCAGACCGCGCACTGGACGCTCGCCGGCGAGCCCCTCCCTCACGTCCGGTACGACGACAACTGGGTGCCCGAGACCGACCCGCCCGCCTACGCCGGGCTGTACCGAGCCTCGCGCGCCGCCGACCCCGCGGCCGTGGCAGCGGCGACCCTGCCGGTCGAGCGGATCCCCGAGGTCCTCCTCGTCGCCGGCGACGACGACCAGGTCTGGCCCGCCCGCGAGCAGGCCGAGGAGATCGTCCTGCGCCGGGCCGCGCACGGCCTGCCGACCACGCTCGTCGCCGACCGGGCCGCCGGGCACCGCGCGGTCCTGCCCGGCGAGGAGGTCGTCACTGCCGGCCAGCGGATGGCCCGCGGCGGCACCGAGGCCGCCGACCGCCGGCTCGGCGCCGCCGCCTGGGAGGCGCTCCGCAGGCTGGTCAGGCCCGCGGCGCCCGGCGCGTAGGGGCGGACTCGATCCCGGCCAGCACCGCGGCACCGAGCACCGCGACCAGCGGCCGGTACACCCGGGCGTCGAGACGCACGAAGGTCGCGGACGGGGCCGGCATCCCGAGCAGCACGGTGGTGCGGCGCCCGCCCAGCGCGGCCCGGGCCAGCAGGCCGGTGCCGACCACGCCCCGCACGACGTCCTGGACCCGCGGCGCCACCGTGGTCGCCGTCCCGGCGGCGGCGACGAGCAGACCCGCGCCGACGGCCGCGGTGAGCGGAGCGGGCGGGAGGCCCGCCGGGGAGCCGGTGACCGCGTCCGCGAGGGTGTCGCGCGAGCGCGCCGGCCAGGGGCTGCCGGTGGCCCAGAGGAGGTGCAGGGCGCCCGCGGCCGCGAGGCCGAGCCCCGACGTGCGACGTCCGGCAGCGGCGAGGCGGGGCGAGAGCGGCACGTCGTCAGCCTAGAGCCGCCGAGGGGGCTCCTAGGGTGAGCCCATGAGCCAGCAGCCGCCACCGCCGCCACCGCCCCCTCCGCCGCCGGGGTACCTGCGGCTGACCGTGCAGGGGAACTTCATGCTCAGCATGATCACGCCGAGCATCCAGCTCGACGGCTACCCGGTCGCGGCGAAGTACGGCCAGAACGTCTACCCGGTCGTGCCGGGGGTGCACCAGGTCGCGGGCTACGCCCAGTGGATGTGGCGCTACGGGCACGCCCAGCAGCAGTTCCAGGTGGCACCGGGGCAGACCGTCGACGTGTTCTACGCCGCGCCGGCGCTGACCTTCATCGGCGGGCGGATCGGCTTCGAGAAGCAGCGCACCCCCGGGCTGCTCGCGCTGCTGCTCGTGCTGGGCGGCATCCTCGCGGTGCTGGTGGGCCTCGTGGTGCTGGTCGCGGTCTCCGCCTGACCTGTCGATCGACGATCTGCGCACCGGTGCGCGATCGGGGTTGACGTAGGTTGACCGATCGGTAAATTACCGATCGGTCAACCCGCCCGTCCCCCGGAGGTACCCGTGCCGCCTGCGTCCCCGTCCGCCCGGACCGGAACCAAGGGGCTCCCCCGCGCGCTGCGCGAGGAGCTCATCCTCGACGCCGCCACCGCCGAGTTCGGTCACTACGGCCATGCCGGCGCCTCGCTGTCGGCGATCGCGGCCGGTGCGGGCGTCTCCAAGCAGCTGGTGCTCGGCTACTTCGGCTCCAAGGACGCCCTCTTCGCGGCCTGCGCCAGCCGGGCCGGCACCGCCATCGCCGACCGCGTCGACGCCGTCCTGGCCGCGGGCGGGACGCCGCTCACCCTCGCCGAGGGCACCCTCGCGGCGATCTTCGCCGCCCTCGCACCGCGTCCCCACGACTGGAACGTGCTCAACGACCGGACGCCGCCCGCCGACTCGGTGGCCCACCAGGCCGCGCGGTCGGCACGGCTCCGGATCGCCGCGCAGGCCCGCGCCGGCGTCGGCACCCTCGCCACCCTCGACGCCGTCACCGACGCCGACGACCTCGAGATCCTCACCGACATCTGGATGGGCAGCGTCTCGGCGCTGGTCGGCTGGTGGCTGCGCCACCCCGACCGCTCCGCCGCCGAGATGACCGAGCGCGGACGCCGCGCGCTCCTCGCCCTCGCCCACACCCCGGCGCTCGACGACCAGGAGAACCACTGATGCAGGCACCATCGAAGCGACCCGATCGGTCCGGCCGGTCCTGGTGGGGCTGGGGCGACGAGTCCGGGCAGCTGACGCCCGCCGAGGCCGACGAGCTGGTCGGCCGGGTCTCCGCACTGCTGCCCGGCCACGACCTCACCGAGCACGCGCCGCCCGACCCGGCCGCGCTGGGCGTCCCGGAGCCACGGATCACCCCGCCGGCCGCGCTGGCCGCGCTCTGCTCGGACGCCCCGGTCGACCGGCTCGGGCACGCCCGCGGCAAGGCGTTCCGCGACGTCGTCCGCAACCTGACCGGCGACCTCGGCCCGGTCCCCGACCTCGTGGTCCGCCCGCGCACCGAGCAGGACGTCGTCGACGTCCTCGACTGGTGCACGAGCACCGGCACTCCCGTCGTCCCGTACGGCGGCGGCAGCTCGGTCGTCGGCGGCGTCGAGCCGCGCTTCGAGGGACCCGCGGTCAGCCTCGACCTCGAGCACCTCGACCAGGTCGTCGAGGTCGACCCGGTCAGCCGGGCGGCGCGCATCCAGGGCGGCGTCTACGGCCCCGCGCTGGAGGCCCAGCTCAAGCCCCACGGGCTCACCCTGCGGCACTTCCCCCAGTCGTTCGAGTTCTCCACGCTCGGCGGCTGGCTCGCGACCCGGGCCGGTGGGCACTTCGCCACGCTCGCCACCCACATCGACGACCTCACCGAGTCGCTGCGAGTGGTGACGCCGGCCGGCACCAGCACGTCGCGACGGCTGCCCGGGTCCGGCGCGGGCCCCTCGCCCGACCGCCTGTTCCTCGGCTCCGAGGGCGCGCTCGGCGTCATCACCGAGGCCTGGATGCGCCTGCAGGACCGGCCCGTGTGGCAGCGCACCGCGACCGCCGGCTTCGCCTCGTACGACGCCGCGGTGGCCGCCACGCGGGCGCTCGCGCAGTCCGGTCTGCACCCGTCGAACTGCCGCCTGCTCGACCCTGCCGAGGCGCTCATCAACGCCGGCACCGCGGTCGACGGCGGCCTCCTCATCGTCGCCTTCGAGTCCGCCGACCACCCCGTCGACGCCTGGTTCGACCGGGTCCTCGAGCTGGTCGCCGACCACGGCGGCACCGTCCTGGCCACCCGCGACCGGTCCGCCGAGGCGTCCACCGCCGAGGGCGACGCTGACGCCTCCCAGGCCTGGCGCTCCTCCTTCATCCGGATGCCCTACCAGCGCGACACCCTCGCCCGCCGCGCGATGATCGTCGAGACCTTCGAGACGGCGTGCACGTGGGACGCCTTCCCCACCTTCCACGCGGCCGTCACCGCGGCCGCGCAGCGGGCGATCGCCGAGGTCTGCGGCGGCCAGGGCGTCGTCACGTGCCGCTTCACCCACGTCTACCCCGACGGGCCGGCGCCCTACTACGGCATCTACGCAGGCGGGCGTTGGGGCAGCACCCTCGCCCAGTGGGACGAGATCAAGGCCGCCGTCTCCGACGCGATCATCGCCCACGGCGGCACCATCACCCACCACCACGCGGTGGGCCGCGACCACCGCCCCTGGTACGACGAGCAGCGCCCCGAGCCCTTCGCCCAGGCGCTGCGCGCGGCCAAGGCGGCCCTCGACCCGGCCGGCGTGCTCAACCCGGGGGTGCTGGTGTGAGCCTCCTCCACCGTGCCGCGCCCCTCGTCGTGCCGGCCTACCTGCGCACCGACCGGCGCCTCGCCGCCTCCGTGACCCCCTTCGACCGGACCGACCTGTTCCGGCCGCACCTGGCCTCCCGACGCTGGGCGTGGACCCACTTCGGCATCTTCCTGCCCGACCTGCCCGCGCCCTACCGCTTCCTCAACACGATGACGTTCATCGGAGCGACCGGCACGACCTGCTTCGACGACGACCGGATCGCCGCCCCCGACGCCCGCAACACCGCGCTGGTGCTGTCGGCGACCGCCCACGCCGACCAGCACCACCACGCCGGCTACGACGCGGCGACGGAGTGCTCGTTCCCCGACACCGGCCCGCTGCGCTGGGGCGACGACCTCACCGTCGAGGTCGAGCTCCCCCACGTCCGGGTCGCCGGGCGCTACGCGACGTTCGAGGTCGACGTCGAGCTGACCACCACCGACCAGGCGTCGTGGTTCGTGCGCAGCCCGGCCTACGACCACGTCAGCCTGCTCGCGCCCTACCGGGCGACGCTGCGCCACGGCGCGACCGAGCAGGCGCTCGAGGGTCTCGGCACGGTCGAGTACGCGCGCTGCTTCTCACCCCAGGCACTGCGCCGGCGCCCCCTGCCCGGCTGGGCCAAGCTGCCGTTCGACTTCTTCACCTACCAGATCGTCAACCTCGACCCCGACACCCAGGTCCTGCTCACCGACGTCCGGGCCGGGGGCGCGACGGCGTGCCGGCTCGTCCACGTGCGCACCCGCGGTGGCACCGCCGAGGTCTACGACGACGTCCGGTTCGAGGTGACCGAGTGGGATCCCGAGCCCCGCCGCGACCCGGCGGGCCGGCCGATGCGGGTGCCGCGCCGGATGTCCTGGACGGTCCGCGACGGCGGTGCCGAGATCCTGCGCCTCGACGCCGAGGTCGATGCGCCGTACCGCTACGGGCACGGCACCGGCTACGTCTCGGCCTACCGGCACCGCACGACCTGGCGCGGCGAGCAGCGCACCGGCAGCGGCTACCTCGAGTGGGTCGACCGGCGTCAGGACGCGGCGGGCTCCGCCACCCAGGCCTCGCTGCGCGACCAGAGCTCGGCGGCCAGCTCGTCGGTGACCACGCGCGACGGCTCCTTCTCGCGCTCGCTGTCGTAGTAGCGCCCGCTCTGCTGGGCGACCTCGGGCGAGGTCGCGCAGTAGAGCGACGTGCGCGCGCCGTCGGTGGTCGACTTCATGAACAGCTTCATGACGTGCCGCACGCCGAACGGGACCTCGCGCCACACGTCCGAGGCGATCGCCCCCGGGTGCAGCGAGTACGTCGTCACGCCGGTGCCCTCGAGGCGCCGGGCGAGCTCGCGCGCGTGCAGGATGTTGGCGAGCTTCGACACGCAGTACTCGTCGAACGCCGTGCGGGTCGCGCTCGGGCGGCGCACGGCGTCCCAGTCGATGCCCTTGGCCCGGTAGTGACCGGCGCTGGCGACGTTGACGATCCGGCCCGGTCCGGTCGCGGCGAGGTGGTCGCGGAGCAGCTCGGTGAGCAGGAACGGACCGACGTGGTTGGTGCCGAAGGCGAGCTCGAAGCCGCTCGTGGTCATCCCCCGCTTGCCGGCGAGACCGGCGTTGTTGACCAGGACGTCGAGCCGCTCGCCGGAGGCCAGGAAGGTCGCGGCCGCCGCCCGCACCGAGGCGAGGTCGCCCAGGTCGAGCGGCAGGTGGTCGAGGTCGGTGTTGCCGGTCTCGCCGGCGATCTCGCGGATCGCCTCCCGCGTCCTCTCCGCGGAGCGACCGGCGAGCACCACCCGCGCGCCCCGGCCCGCCAGCGCCCGCACCGTCTCCTTGCCGATCCCCGTGTTCGCGCCCGTCACCAGGAACGTCTTGCCGCGCAGCTCGCTCATGTCCCGCATCCTGACCGCCGTGCGACCGCGCTGTCTTCCTCCCAGGGTCGGAGATCGGGGCCGCTCGGGTCGGCTCAGATCGGGCCCCGCGCGACCGATCGGAGCGGGAAGCACACCGGGAGACAGCATGCGCGAATCGAACGTCATCGACCAGGACCACCTGTCGCACGACCGGCCCTGCCCCTACTGCGGGCACGCCGGTCACTACTACCTGCCGTGCGACCGGGAGTGCGGCTGCGAGGTCCGCACCCGCTCTCGAGGTCTCGGGATGTGACGCACGTCATAGGCACGGTGTGACGCAGGTCATGTCAGAGTGAGGCCATGAGCCTCGCGCTGATCCTCACCCTGGTCGCCGTCCTGGTCGTCGCCGCGCTCGCCGTCGGCGCCCTCTTCGGGGTCGTCTACTGGGCCGGCCGGTCCAGCAGCCGCGCGCAGGTCAGGCAGACCGGGCGCACCACGCACCCGGTCTGAGCCGCCCCTCCCGACAGCTCGGTCGATCGGGCGACCAGTCGATCAGTCGATCGCCTGGCCCAGCAGCCCCGTCACGAGTGCGCGCACGCCGTCGTCGCCGCTGATCGTCACGCCGGCGTCGTCGCCGCGGTGCCACAGCCAGGCGTCGAGGTCGGACGCGGTCCCGGTGACGAGGAGGGCCGGCGCGGTACCGGGGTCGGCCACGACGTGCTGGTCGGGCTCGCCGTCGTAGACCTTGCCCTCGGGCGAGGTGCCCGCGAACGTGCCGACCTGGGTCCAGACCGACGTCGCGGTGTCGGTCGTGCGGTACTCGACGTAGTGCTCGCTGGGCGTGAACCGGCCCCACGCCGGCAGGCCGCCGTAGATGACGTCGAGGGCCTCATGGATGCCGTCGGTCGCGAGCTCGGCGGGCAGCGGCGTCACCTGGCCCGCCACCAGCTCGGCGTCGAGCCGGTGGATCAGCGACTCGTGGGCCTGGCGGCGGAACGTGAAGGCGACGTTCTGGTCGTCGTCGCCGGACCACGACCACGCGGGCTCGGCGGGGTCGGCCGATTCGAGCGTGGCGACGAAGGTCGCGTGGTTCTCGCGGAACCGGGCCAGCTCGTCGGCGTAGGACGCCAGCGGCACCGGGCTCTCGGCGTCGTCCTCGGTGGGCGCGGCCGGCCGGCCCGCGATCACACCGGTCCAGAACTCCTGGACCCCGCCCAGGTGGGCGAGGAGGTCGGCGGCGGTCCAGTCGGGGCACGACGGGACCCGGGCGTCGGGCGGGCAGGTGGCGAGGACGTCGGCGAACCGGGCGGACTCGGTACGGATGTGGTCGAGGTAGGCGGCAGCGCCGAGACGGGTCATGCGGGTGACGCTAGAGCCCGCCGCCGACAGCGCGCACCCCGATTTCGCGGGAGCCCCGGGGACGGTCTCCGAGACGACCTCGGGACGGCGTCAGGGCCGCAGCATCACCTTGATCGCCCGTCGCTCGTCCATCGCCCGGTAGCCCTCGGGGGACTCCTCGAGCGGCAGGCTCAGGTCGAAGACCCGCCCCGGGTCGATCGACCGGTCCTGGACGAGCGCGAGCAGCTCGGGCAGGTAGCGGCGGACCGGCGCGATGCCGCCGCGCAGCCCGAGGTTGCGCTCGAACATCGTGCGCAGCGGCAGCTCGACGCCGTGCGGGACGCCGACGTACCCGACGCCGCCACCGGGACGGGTGACGCCGATCGCCGTCGTCATCGCGTCGTCGGTGCCCACGCACTCGAGGACGGCGTCCGCGCCGACGCCGTCGGTGAGCTCGAGCACCTCGGCGACGGCGTCCTTGCCGCGCGCGGCGACCACGTGGGTCGCGCCGAACGCGCGGGCGAGCTCCTGGCGCGGCGCGTGCCGCGACATCGCGACGATCCGCTCGGCGCCCATCGCCTTGGCCGCGATCACGCCGCACAGGCCGACCGCCCCGTCGCCGACGACCACGGCCGTGGCGCCCGGGGTGACCCCGGCGCAGACCGCGGCGTGCCAGCCGGTGGGCATCACGTCGGTGAGCGCGAGCACGGAGGCGAGCAGGTCGTCGGACGGCGTCCCGCCGGTGGCGACGAGGCTCCCGTCGGCCTGGCCGACCCGGGCGTACTCGGCCTGGCCGCTCGACGTCATCGAGAGGTTGACGCACGCCGACTGGGCGCCGTTGCGGCAGTGCGCGCACGTGTTGTCGCAGTGGCAGAACGGCACGATGACGTAGTCGCCCGCCTTGAAGTCGCGCACCTCGGCACCGACCTCCTCGACCACGCCGATGCACTCGTGACCGATGGTCGCACCCGGCCGGATCGGGTTCTCGCCGCGGTAGGGCCACAGGTCCGACCCGCAGATGCAGCCGGCGGTGACCTTCACGATGGCGTCGGTGGGACGCTTGAGCTGGGGGTCGGGCACCTCTTCGACCCGGATGTCCCGGGCCGCGTGGATCGTCGTCGCGCGCATGGCCAGCAGTCTTGCACCTGGGGTGGGGCGTCCGGCAGCCCGGCAGTTTCACCGCCTAGGCGGTGAAACTGCCCGGCGGTGCGATGCTTGCGATATCTCATATGTGAGTTACGGTCGATGCATGACTTCCGACGAGCCGAACGGCGACTACAAGGGCCGGATCGGCAACCTCATCCGGGACGCCCGGAAGCACCGCGGGCTGACCCAGGCCCAGCTCGCCGAGCGGCTCGGGACCAGCCAGAGCGCGATCAACCGGATCGAGAAGGGCCACCAGAACCTCTCGCTCGAGATGCTCGCCCGGATCGGCAGCGCGCTCGACTCCGAGATCGTCGCGCTCGGCGCCGGACCGACCCACCTGCGGGTCAAGGGCCCCACGACGCTGGCCGGCAGCATCGACGTCAAGACCTCCAAGAACGCCGGGGTCGCGCTGCTGTGCGCCTCGCTCCTCAACCGCGGCCGGACGACGCTGCGCAAGGTCGCCCGCATCGAGGAGGTCAACCGGCTGCTCGAGGTGCTCGACAGCATCGGCGTCCAGACCCGCTGGATCAACGGCGAGAACGACCTCGAGATCATCCCGCCCAAGGACATCGACCTCACCCGGATCGACGAAGAGGCGGCCCGCCGCACCCGCTCGGTGATCATGTTCCTGGGCCCGCTGCTGCACCGCGCCGACACCTTCGAGCTCCCCTACGCCGGCGGCTGCAACCTCGGCACCCGCACGGTCGAGCCGCACATGTCCGCGCTGCGGCCGTTCGGCCTCGAGGTCAAGGCGACCGACGGCTGGTACCACGCCCAGCTCAACCGGGCGATCGTCCCCGGCCGGCCCATCGTGCTCACCGAGCGCGGCGACACCGTCACCGAGAACGCGCTCATGGCCGCCGCGCTGCACCCGGGCACGACCGTCATCCGCAACGCGTCGTCCAACTACATGGTCCAGGACCTCTGCTTCTACCTGCAGGCGCTCGGGGTCGACGTCGAGGGCATCGGGACGACGACCCTGACCGTCACCGGCCGCGAGACCATCGACGTCGACGTCGACTACTCCCCCAGCGAGGACCCGATCGAGGCGATGTCGCTGCTCGCCGCGGCCATCGTGACCCGCTCCGAGATCACCATCCGCCGCGCGCCCATCGAGTTCCTCGAGATCGAGCTGGCCGTCCTCGAGGAGATGGGCTTCCGCTACGACCGCTCCGAGGAGTACCTCGCCGCCAACGGCCGGACCCGGCTGGTCGACATCACCACGCACCCCTCCGACCTCGTCGCGCCCCGCGACAAGATCCACCCGATGCCGTTCCCCGGCCTCAACATCGACAACCTGCCGTTCTTCGCGGTGATCGGTGCCGTTGCCGAGGGCCAGACCTACCTGCACGACTGGGTCTACGACAACCGGGCCATCTACCTCACCGAGCTCAACAAGCTCGGCGGGCGGGTCACCCTGCTCGACCCGCACCGGATCCAGATCGAGGGCCCGACCTCGTGGACCGGCACCGAGCTGGTCTGCCCGCCGGCGCTGCGGCCCGCGGTCGTCGTCCTGCTCGCGATGCTGGCCAGCAAGGGCACCTCGGTGCTGCGGAGCACCTACGTCATCCACCGCGGCTACGAGGACCTCGCCGAGCGGCTCAGCTCGCTCGGCGCCGAGATCGAGACCTTCAGGGACATCTGAGCGGCGCACCGCATGTATCTCCAGCCCGGCAGGGTCCTGGCGTTCGCCCACCGCGGCGGCGCGTACCACCCCGAGATCGAGGGCCTCGAGAACACCCTGGCGGCGTTCCGGCACGCCGCGGCGCTGGGCTACGACTACCTCGAGACCGACGTCCACCTGACCGCCGACGGCGTCCTGCTGGCCTTCCACGACGAGGTCCTCGACCGGGTCACCGACCAGCAGGGCGCGATCCGCGAGCTCACGCTCGCCGACGTGCGCCGGGCCCGGATCGGGGGCCGTGAGGAGGTGCCGACCCTCGTCGACCTCCTCGACGCCTTCCCCGAGGCGCGGTTCAACATCGACCTCAAGTCCGACGGCGCGGTCGAGGCGCTCGCCGCACTGGTCCGCGAGCGCGACCTGTGGGACCGGCTGCTGGTCGCGTCGTTCTCGCGCCGCCGGATCAGCCGGTTCCGGCGGCTGACCGAGGGCCGGGTGCCGACGGCGGCCGACCCGTGGCAGATCGTCGTCTTCCGGCTCTCCCCCGGCGTCCGGCTCGCCCGGCTGCTGGCCGGAAGCGCCTTCGCGGCGTTCCAGGTGCCGCACCGGCGCGGGCGGTTCGTCGTCACCAGCCCCGGCTTCGTGCGGCGCGCCCACGCCGCCGGCCACCAGGTGCACGTCTGGACGATCGACGAGCCCGGCGAGATGGACACCCTGCTCGACCGCGGCGCCGACGGCCTCTTCACGGACCGCACCGACGTGCTCAAGGATGTGCTCCAGCGACGTGGCCAATGGTGGTCCGCGCGGGGAGGGACGACATGACGATCGCGGACCTGGGCCCGCTGAACCGCGCCCGCGAGCAACGGGCCTGGTACTTCACCGACTGGGCCGCCTCGGCCTTCCAGACGACGGTCGCCGGCGTGCTGTTCGCGCCGTACCTGATCTCGGTGGCCGAGAACGCCGTCGGCGAGCACGGCCGGCTGCACGTCCTGGGGCTCTCGATCGCGCCGGGCTCGCTGCCGTCGTACGTCATCACGGTGTCGACGCTGCTCAGCGCGCTCATCTTCCCCGTGGTCGGCGCGCTCGCCGACCGGACCGCCCGCAAGCCCGACCTGCTCGTGGGCCTGTCGTGGGTGGGGGCGGTCGCGGCCGGGCTGCTGTTCTTCATGAGCGGCGACAACTGGCTCTTCGGCAGCATCGCGTTCATGGTCGCCAACCTCGCCGGCGGCGCGGCGATCGTGGTGAGCGACTCGATCCTGCCGCTCATCTCGACCGAGGCCGAGCGCGACCGCACGTCGTCCGTCGGCTGGGCCTACGGGTACGCCGGCGGCGGACTGCTGCTCGCGATCAACTTCGCCGTCGTCACCTTCCACGAGGCCCTCGGCCTCGACAAGGAGATGGCCGTCCGGCTCTCGCTGCTCTCGGCGGCGATCTGGTGGGCGGCGTTCATGATCATCCCCTGGCGGGGCATCCGGAAGCACCCACCCGTCGCCGTCGAGGACGTCGGGGGCGGGCTCCTCTCCCGCTCGTTCGGCCAGCTCGCCGCGACCCTCAAGGACCTGCGCAACTACCCCGTCGCGCTGACCTTCCTGCTCGCCTACCTCTTCTTCAACGACGGCATCCAGACCGTGATCGCCTCGGCGTCGACGTTCGGGATCGAGGAGCTCGGCTTCGCCGAGGGCACGGTGCTCGGCACCTACCTGCTCGTCCAGTTCGTCGCGATGTTCGGCGCGATCGGCTTCGGGCGCGCGGCCGCCCGCTACGGCGCGAAGAAGGTGATCCTCTCCGGCCTCGTCGGCTGGATGGGCATCGTCACCGTCGCCCTGGTCGTGCCCGACGGCCAGCTGGTGCCCTTCCTCGTGCTCGGCGTCGCGATCGGCGTCGTCCTCGGCGGCACCCAGGCGCTCGCACGGTCGTACTTCTCGCTCTTCATCCCGCGCGGCAAGGAGGCGGAGTACTTCAGCCTCTACCACGCCATGGACCGCGGGACGTCGTGGTTCGGCACGCTCACCTTCGGCGTGGTCTACCAGCTCACCGACTCGTACCGCCCCGCGATCTTCGCGCTCATCGCGTTCTTCGTGCTCGGCGGGCTGCTGCTCCTGCGCGTCGACACCGAGCGCGGCATCCGCGACGCCGGCAACGTGCGCCCGGCCGTCATCTGAGCCGGCGGCGCTCCGTGCGCCCGGTCTAGACCGGACCCGCTGTATCAGGCAAATGGTGTCACCCGCCTCATCGAGGCTTGGAACCTTTTGGTGCTGGGTAGCGTTGAAGCAGTCAGAGGCGAAACACGGGAGGTGAGGTTCTCATGGCGGAGCGCACACTGCGCGGTGCCCGACTGGGCGGCCAGTCGTTCGAGGACGAGCGGGGGATCGAGTTCGCTGCTCGCCAGCAGGTCGGCTACCGGTGTCCCCAGGGGCACGATTTCGAGATCACGATGTCGATCGAGGCGGAGGTCCCGGCCATCTGGGAGTGCCCCCGGTGCGGTCTCGAGGCCGAGTCCACGGCCGGCATCCAGCGTGAGGTCAAGGCGGAGAAGCCGCAGCGCACCCACTGGGACATGCTGCTGGAGCGCCGCTCCGAGAAGGAGCTCGAGGAGATCCTGACCGAGCGCCTCGAGCTGCTGCGCGGCGGCGAGATCGGCCCGGCGCACCTGCACCGGGCCAACGCCCGCAAGCGCAAGGCGGCCAAGGCCTGACCCGAGCGGTCAGTCCTCCGACTCGTCGATCACCTCGCCCCGGACCACCACTGGTCCGGGGCGAGTGGCGTCTCCGGGCCCGGAGCCGCCGCGCGGGCCCATCGGCCCCATCGGCCCCATCGGCCCCATGGCGCCGACCCGCCCGACCCGGCGGACGGCGAGCCCGGCGACGAGCCCGCGGAACAGCGGCCGGGTGAACGGCACGATCAGGAGCAGCGCGAGCAGGTCGCTGACGAAGCCCGGGACGGCGAGCAGCACGCCCGCCACCACGACCAGCCCGCGGTCGCCGACCTCGCGGTCGGGCAGCTGGCCGGTCTCGAGCCGGGTCCGCAGCGCGTCGACCGCACGGCGTCCGGCGCGCCGGATCACGGCGATGCCGAGGACGACGTCGAGGATCAGCAGGAGCACGGTCCAGCCCGGACCGATCGTCCGGCCGACCGCGGCCAGCACGACGACCTCGAGGGCCGCGACGAGCCCGAAGCCCAGCAGCACCAGGGCCAGTGTCCGTCGTGCGCGCCTGGTCATCGGGGAGTCCTCGCCGTCATGTCCTCATCGTGCCCTCACCGTGGTTGGAGCTGCCGCTCCGGCGCCGCGGCCCGGCGCTCGCCGCGCAGCTGCGCCCAGCGCTCGCGCAGGCCCCACTGGGTGATCCGCTTGAGGGACTCGACGGCGACCTGGCCGCTCATCTTCGACTCGCCGCGGACCCGCTCGACGAACTCGATCGGCACCTCGCGCACGGCCAGCCCGGCGCGCAGGGTCCGCGAGACCAGGTCGGTCTGGAAGACGTAGCCGGTCGAGCGCACCTCGTCGAGGCGCAGCTTCTCGAGGGTGGTGCGCCGGAACAGCCGGAAGCCGGCGGTCGCGTCGCGCACGTCGATGCCGAGCAGCAGCCGGACGTACAGGTTGCCGCCCCGCGAGAGCACCTCGCGCTCCCAGGGCCAGTTGACCACCGAGCCGCCGGGCACCCAGCGCGAGCCGATCACCAGGTCGGCGTCGGCCAGGCCGGCGAGCAGCCGGTGCAGCTGCTCGGGCTGGTGGGAGCCGTCGGCGTCCATCTCGCCGATGACGTCGTAGCCGCGCTCGAGCGCCCACGCGAAGCCCGCCAGGTACGCCGCTCCGAGGCCGCCCTTGGCGGTGCGGTGCAGGACGTGGACCTGCGGGTCGTCCGCGGCGAGACCGTCGGCGAGCGCGCCGGTGCCGTCGGGCGAGCCGTCGTCGACGACGAGGACGTCGACGGAGGGCTGCGCGGTGCGGAGCCGCTCGACGATCCAGCCGAGGTTGTCGGCCTCGTTGTACGTGGGGATCACCATCACCGTGCGGCCCAGGGTGAGATCGGTGTCAGCCAACGGGTGCCTCGCTCGTGGTCGGGGTCGGCGCAGGGTCGTCATCGCCGGAGCTCGCCTGCGCAGGGCCATCGAACTCTCGCCTTCGACGGTACGCGACGGCACCTGACACGAGAGCGGCGAGCGTCAGGAGGGTGAACATCCGGGCCGGCCACACCCCCAGGCGCATCGCCGGGGTCAGCCCGGTGGCCAGGCCGACCCGCTCGTCGAGGACGCCGGTCGTGCGCGGCGTCAGCGACGCCACCACCGTGCCGTCGGCCGCGATCACGCCGGTGCGGCCGTTGGTCGAGGCCACCGTGAGCCAGCGCCCGGCCTCGATCGCGCGCAGCCGGGTGATGGCGAACTGCTGCTCGATCTGGTGGGTGAAGATGAAGCTCGCGTTGCTGGTCTGGACCGTGAGCAGCTGGGCGCCCGAGCGCACCTGGGGCGGCAGCACGTCGTCGTAGGCGACGTCGAAGCAGATCGCGTCGGCCACCTTGATGCCGGCAACGCGCATGGGCGTCGTCCGGGTGCCGGCGCGCATGTCGCGCGAGATGAGCGCGAGCTTGCCGAACTTCGGGTTCCAGATGTTGCGGAGGGGGATGTACTCGCCGTACGGGACGGGGTGGTGCTTGGTGTAGCGGTCCCCCGGCCCGGTCGCCGGGTCCCACACGATGCCCTGGTTGAGGACGTGCTTGCGGTCGTCGTCGACGATCGCGCCGACCACCACGGGGACGCCGATCGCGGCGACCGCCTCGGTGATCCCGGTGTTGACCTCCCCCGGCTCGAACGGGTCGACCGCCGTCGAGTTCTCGGGCCAGAGCACGAAGTCCGGCCGCGGCCGCTTCCCGGCCGAGACATCGGCCGCCAGCTCGACCGTCGCGTCCACGTGGTTGCGGGTCACCCCGAGGTAGTCCCACAGGATGTCGTTGCCCGGCCCCGGCACGTCCCCCTGGACGACGGCGACGGTCGCGCTTCCGGTCTCCGGGACGTCGTACGGGACGACGGCGGGGGTGACCAGCACCGCCAGCACCCCGACCGCACCGAGCGCCGGCAGCCGCCACGGCGCCGCGGCGTCCCGGCGCCGGCCGAGGAGCGCCTCGACCAGCCGGGCCAGCGCGAAGCCGGTCAGTGCCAGCAGGAACGAGAGGCCGGTCATGCCGACGTACGCGACCATGTTGGCGGCCGGCGTGTCGATCGCCGCGAACGCGAGCCTCCCCCACGGCATCCCGCTGAACGGCCACCCGCTGCGCACCGTCTCCATCGTCGTCCACGCGGCGGCCAGCCACAGCGGCCACCCGGGCAGCCGCCTCAGCAGCGGCACCGTCAGCCCCAGCAGCCCGTAGAACAGCGCCTCGGCGGCGGACAGCGCCAGCCAGGCGTCGGTCCCGATGGACCCGCGCATCCACGAGATGTGGCTGTAGTAGAAGACCACCCCGAACACCAGCCCGACCAGACCCGACCGACGCACGCCCAGCCCGCGCAGGGCCAGCGCGTAGCACGCCACGCCGACGGGCAGCAGCCACGCCACTGCGACCGGCTCGAACGCCGCGGTCAGCAGGGCGCCGCCGACGGCGGCGAGGAAGAGGCGCTGCACCACGCGGTGAGCCTAGTCGGAGGCCCTCGGCCGGCAGCGCGGCGGGAGGCCGATCATCGGCCGGCACCGCGACGGGAGACGCGCTCGGCCCGAGGCAATGGCCGGCAGCGCGGCGGGAGGCGGCTGACCGGCAGCTTGCTGCCTGATGGAGCCGCCGGAGACGCGCTCGGCCCAAGGGAACGCGCCTCAGGGCGGGAGGGTCCGGGACACCTTCGGACCATCGCGGCGCCGACTGGCTGCCGGCGTGGCGATGTTGTCTAGGGGGCCCCGGACCCTACCGGTCCGCTCTCGAGGAGCGAACCGACCTCCGCGAACCGTGGTCGGGTGGAGCTGGTGCTACTCCCCCGACGTACGGCCACTCGGACGTCGGTCCGCCGGCCACGACCTGCACGAGCGAACGACTCCGTACTCTGGTGAGCCTTACCCGGACTGTCAACCGCCCGCTGACCTGCGGAGATCCGCGTTCTCGCAGGTCAGGAGGGGACGTCGGGAGCCGGAAAAGTTCGGAAAAAGTTCGGAAAAGACGGCTGCCGACGGCGTGTCGCGGGGCGACGCGCCGGGTCAGGAGCTGACCGGGCGGTTCTCGTAGTACGTCGAGAGCACGATGGTGGTCCGGGTGGACACGTTGGCGACCGAGCGGATCCGGCTCAGCAGGCCCTCGAGCTCGAGGGGGGTGGTGATCCGGACCTTGAGGAGGTAGGACTCCTCGCCGGCCACCGACCAGCACGACTCGATCTCCGGGAGGCCGACGAGCCGGTCGGGGCAGTCGTCGGGCTGCGAGGGGTCGATCGGGCGGATCGCGATGAACGCGGTGAGGGGCAGGCCGATCTCGGCGTAGTTGACGGTGGCGCCGTAGCCGAGGATGAGGCCGCGCTGCTCGAGGCGCTTGACCCGCTGGTGCACGGCCGAGGTGGACAGTCCCGTGGCCCGCCCGAGATCGGTGTAGGACATGCGCCCGTCCTTGGCCAGAAGCTCCAGGATCTGCCGGTCGGTCGCCTCGACCGTGGGATTGGTGCTCTGACTCACGCGGTGCAGCCTAATAGGCTGCGCTGTGATGACTGAGCGCCTTCTACTCCTCGATACGGCCAGCCTGTACTTCCGGGCCTACTTCGGCTCCCCGGAGATCCTCGCGCCGGACGGCACCAACGTGAACGCGGTGCGCGGCCTCCTGGGCTACCTCTCCCAGCTGGCCGAGCAGTACCAGCCCACCCACCTCGTCTGCTGCTGGGACGACGACTGGCGCCCGCAGTGGCGCGTCGACCTGATCCCCACCTACAAGGCGCACCGCGTGGTCGCCGAGGTCGAGGGTGCCCCCGACGTCGAGGAGGTGCCGGACCCGCTCGAGCTGCAGGTGCCGGTGATCCGCGAGGTGCTCGCGGCGTTCGGCATCGCCGTGGTCGGCGCGACCGGCTACGAGGCCGACGACGTCATCGGCACGCTGGCCACCGGGGCCGGGATGCCGGTCGACGTGGTCACCGGCGACCGCGACCTCTTCCAGCTCGTCGACGACGCGGCCGGCGTCCGGGTCCTGTACGTCGGGCGCGGCGTGGGCCGGCACGAGCGGGTCGACGAGGCGTGGGTGGTCGAGAAGTACGGCGTCCGGGCCGACCAGTACGCCGACTTCGCCACCCTGCGCGGCGACGCCTCCGACGGCCTGCCGGGCGTCAAGGGGGTCGGCGACAAGACGGCGGCCTCCCTGCTGCAGAAGTACGGCGACCTGGCCGGCGTCCGTGCGGCGGCGGAGGACCCCACCAGCGACCTGGGCCCCGGCCCGCGGCTGAAGATCAAGGAGGCGGCGCCCTACCTGGAGGTCGCCCCGGCCGTGGTCGCCGTGGCCCGCGACATCGACCTGCCGCGCGGCGACCGGTTGGCCCTCCCCCGCACCCCGGCCGACCCGGAGGGTCTGGCGGCGCTCGTCGAGCGCTGGTCCCTGTCGTCGCCGGTGGAGCGGCTGACCGGCGTGCTCGCCGGCCTCGACGCCGCCGGCGCCTAGCTGCTGCCGGCCAGCAGGCCGGCGTCGACGAGTGCCGGGATCACGTGGTCGCGGATCGCCGGCCCGAGCCCGGGCCGGGTCGCGTCGGCCACCCAGTCGAGGGCGGCGAGCTCGGCCTGGCGGGCCGGCTCGCCGTCGATCTCGGCGAGGAAGACGGTGAGGCTCATCGGGACCCGCTCGATCGCGGCGGGCGCCTCGACGTCGAGGAAGTGCTCGGCCTCGCGCACGACGACGCCGAGCTCCTCGTGCACCTCGCGGCGCATGGCTTGCTCGTGGGTCTCGCCCGGCTCCAGCTTCCCGCCGGGCAGGTAGAACACGTCGGGCGCGGCCTGCTTGCTCACCACCAGCAGCCGGCCCTCGCGCAGGACGACGGCCGCGGCGACCGTCAGCATCACCCGGTGGCCACGATCCCGCGGCGCAGCAGCTTGACCAGCTGCCGCGCGGTGTCGCGCACCGGGGTGCCCGCGGCGGCGTCGGCGATCTGGCCGGCGAAGTCGATGAGCTGCTTCATCTGACGCACGAAGTCGCCCGCGGTCTGGTCGTTGCGGGTGATCACCTCGTCGAGGTCCTGGCCCTCCGCCCACCGGTACGCCGTCCAGGCGAAGCCGGGGTCGGGCTTGCGCAGGAAGTCGAGCCGGTGCTGGCGCTCGAGCCCCTCGAGCTCGGACCAGAGCCGGGTCATCGCGTCGATGGTCACCTGGATGGCGCCGCCCGGCACGTTCGGCGGGCCCTCCTCGGGCCGGCGGGCCTCGTAGACGAGCGCCGAGAGCACAGCGCCGAGCTGGGCGGGCGTGAGGTCGTCCCACAGGCCGGTGCGCAGGGACTCGGCGGCGACCAGGTCGAGGTCGGAGTAGATCCGCATCAGCCCGCGACCGCGCTCGGTGACGTCGTCCTCGACGAGGTAGTCGAGCGCCTCGAGCACCTCGCACACCCGGTCGAAGGTGCGCGCCACGGTGTTGGTGCGCCGCTCGATGCGCTGGGCCAGGACCTGGGTGTCCTTGTCGAGCTTCGCGTAGCGCTCGGCCCACCGGCTGTGGTCCTCGCGCTCGGCGCAGCCGTGGCAGGGGTGCTCGCGGATCTGGGCGCGCAGCGCCTGGATCTCGCGCGCCGTCGCCTCGTCGACCGGGCCCCGCTCGGCCTTGGGCCGGGTGGTCGAGAGCGGCAGCGCGCGGACCGCCTCGCGGACCTGCTGGGCGATGTCCTTGCGCTGGTGGGGGTTGCGCGCGTCGACCCGCTTGGGCAGCCGGATCCGGGCGACCGGCTCGACGGGCGTCGGGAAGTCCATCATCGCCAGCCGCCGGCCCTGCCGCTCGGCGGTGATGACGAGCGGGCGGTGGCCGTGCTCGGACAGGCCGGGGTCGACGACGACCGCCGGGCCGGCGAACTTGCCGACCGGGACGACGATCACGTCGCCGGGCTTGAGCGCCTCGAGCGAGGCGATCGCCTCGTCGCGCCGGTCGTGGCGGCGGACCTTGCTCGACTCCTTCTCGAGCTCGGAGACCCGGCGCCGCAGCGCCGCGTACTCCATGAAGTCGCCGAGGTGGCACTGCGCGGCCTCGGCATAGCCCTGGAGGGCGTCCTCGGCCTTGCGCTGCTGGCGGGCGAGCCCGACCACGGCCCGGTCGGCCTGGAACTGCGCGAACGACTGCTCCAGCAGCTCACGGGCCTGGTGGCGGCCGTAGGAGTGCACCAGGTTGACCGCCATGTTGTACGACGGCCGGAACGACGAGCGCAGCGGATAGGTCCGCGTCGAGGCGAGACCGGCGAGCTCGCGCGGGTTCATCCCCGGCTGCCAGAGCACGACCGCATGGCCCTCGATGTCGAGGCCGCGGCGCCCGGCCCGTCCGGTGAGCTGGGTGTACTCCCCCGGCGTGATGTCGGCGTGGGTCTCGCCGTTCCACTTCGACAGCTTCTCGAGGACGACGGTCCGCGCCGGCATGTTGATGCCGAGCGCCAGCGTCTCGGTCGCGAAGACCATCTTGACCAGCCCGCGCAGGTAGAGCTCCTCGACGCACTCCTTGAACGCCGGCAGCATGCCCGCGTGGTGGGCCGCGACGCCGCGCGAGGCGGCGTCGAGGAAGTCGTGGTAGCCGAGCACGTGCAGGTCGTCGGAGGGCAGCCCGCCGAGGGTGCGCTCGACGTAGGCGATCGCCTCGTCGCGCTCCTCGGGCGTGGTGAGCCGCAGGTTCGCCTCGAGGCACTGCTTGACGGCGGCGTCGCAGCCGGCCCGGCTGAAGATGAAGTCGATGGCGGGCAGCAGGTTGTGCCGCTCGAGCTGGTCGATCACGTCGAGCCGGCCGGGGATCCAGATCCGCCGTCCGCTGCCCACGTTGCGGCTGCCGGGGCCGCCCTGGCGCCCGCGCGCGCCCTTGGGGGTGCGCCGGTCCTTGAGCCGGGAGGACGCCCAGTCGTCGCGGGCGAGCTTCATCAGCTCGTCGTTGACCGGGGCGCCCTCGCGCACGAAGCCCGCCGCTGCGTCGACGTCCGAGGACGCGAACAGGTCGAGCAGCCGGCGGCCCACCATCACGTGCTGGAACAGCGGCACCGGGCGCCGCTCGGCGACGATCGTGCGGGTCGAGCCGCGCACCGTCTCGAGCCACTCGCCGAACTCCTCGGCGTTGGAGACCGTCGCCGACAGGGAGATCACCGACACCGACTCGGGCAGGTGGATGATGACCTCCTCCCAGACCGCGCCGCGGGCGCGGTCGGCGAGGTAGTGCACCTCGTCCATCACGACGAAGCCGAGACCGACCAGGGTGCGGGAGCGCGCGTAGAGCATGTTGCGCAGCACCTCGGTGGTCATCACGACGACCGGCGCCTCGCCGTTGATCGAGGTGTCACCGGTGAGCAGGCCGACCTGGTCGGCGCCGTAGCGGTCGACGAGGTCGTGGTACTTCTGGTTCGACAGCGCCTTGATCGGGGTCGTGTAGAAGCACTTGCGCCCGGTCTCGAGCGCCAGGTGGACGGCGAACTCGCCCACCACCGTCTTGCCCGCACCGGTGGGCGCGGCGACGAGCACGCCGTCGCCGTCCTCGACTGCGCGGCAGCCCGCGACCTGGAACTCGTCGAGCTCGAACGAGAAGCCCGCCGCGAAGTCGCGGAAGACCGGGTGCCCCCGGTCCTTGCGGTACGACGCGTAGCGCTCGGCGGGGCTCACGTCCGCCTCGTCGGGGGTGCTCACACGATCACCCGCACCGCGCCGGGGACGCACTCGACGGTCAGCGGGAGCGGGCCGAACCGCTCGCCGTCGGCGTACCCGACGATGCCGGCGCTCGCCACCGTCACCCGCTTGACGCGGTGGCGCTCGTACTGCGGATGGCTCACGTGTCTCCCGTCGAAGAGCTGGGGGAAGGTCCTCACCAGCTCCATCCTGCCCAGTGGCTTGATGAGAACCACGTCGAGGAGCCCGTCGTCGAGCTGGGCACCGTGCGTGATCCGCAGCCCGCCGCCGAACGAGGGGCCGTTGCCGACCGCCACGAGCATCGCCTCGAGGCGCCGCTCGACGCCGTCGAGCTCGAGGACGTAGTGGAGCGGCTGGAACACCCGCAGCTCGGCGAGCGTGGCCAGGTTGTAGCGCATCTGGCCCCGCGGCCAGCGCATCCGGTTGGCCCGCTCGTTGACCACGGCGTCGAAGCCGGCCGCGAGCACGCCCCCGAAGTAGCGATCGCCGATCCGGGCCAGGTCGATCGTGCGCGGCGAGCCCTGCACGATCCGGGCCGCGGCGGCGGCGCCGTGCCCCAGCGGCAGGTCGAAGTAGCGGGCGAAGTCGTTGCCGGTGCCCGCAGGCAGGATGCCGACCGGCACCTCGGTGCCCGCGGCCGCCTGCAGCCCCAGGTTGACCATGCCGTCGCCGCCGCAGAGCACCAGCGCGTCGGGCTCCTCGGCGACGGCCAGCCGGGCCAGGTCGAGCGCCTCGCCGGCGTCGCGGCCGGTGAGCGCCGTCGTCCGCCAGCCGGCGCCGTGGAAGCGCGCCAGCGCCTCGTCACGGGTCCGCGCACCGCGCCCCTTGCCCGAGGTCGGGTTGGTCAGGACGATCGCGCGGGGCACGGGTGAAGGCTAGCGGGGCCTACAGGTCGAGCGGGCTGGCCTCGTCGGGAGACAGGCCCGCGTTGATCTTGTTCTTGTCGCGGCGCCGGTCGTTGAGCCGCGCGATCACCTCGGAGACGAAGAACAGCACCACCATCGGCACCGCCATGAACGTCATCGTGAACGGGTCGGTCGACGGCGTCGCGGCGGCCGCGAAGACGAAGCAGCCGATCACGATCCACGGGCGGACCGCGCCGAGCGCCTTGCCGCGCAGGATGCCCGCCATGTTGAGCAGCACCACGAAGACCGGGATCTCGAAGGCGATGCCGAACACCAGCATGGTGCGGGTGAAGAAGCTCAGGTAGTCGTTGAACTCGACGAGGTTGGTCAGGTCGGCCTGGGTGAATCCGATCAGGATCTCGAGGCCCTTGGGCAGGGTCACGTAGCCCAGGACGATGCCGCCGATGAAGAGCGGGCCGGCGATGACGGCGAAGAGCGCCGTCCAGCGCTTCTCGGTGGAGTGCAGCCCGGGCAGGATGAACGCCCAGATCTGGTAGAGCCAGATCGGGCTGGTGCCGATGATCGCGGCCAGTCCGCACAGCTTGAGGTAGAGCATGAAGCCGCCGGCCACGCCGCTGGTGGTGGCCATGGTGCGCTCGGCACCGAGCGACTCGCGGGCGCGCTGGTAGGGCTCGTTGATGACCGCGAAGATCGGGTCGAAGAAGAACAGCGCGACGATGAACCCCACGAGGAGGACGAGCGCAGCCTTCAGGATGCGGGCGCGCAGCTCCCGGAGGTGGTCGGACAGAGCCATCCGCCCGTCGTCACCGACAGGGTGGACCGGCCTGCCGACGAAGAGCCGGAGGATGCCGGAGAGAGCCAAGGGTCAGGCGTTGTTCTCGCGACGTTCGTCGACGATCTCGCCCTCGGCGATGTCGTCGTCGACGGCGTTGAGCTCGCCGGTCGACTTGGGGGCCTTCTTCTTGTCGTCGTCATCGTCGCGCAGGCCCTTGGTCTCGGCCTTGAAGATCCGCAGCGCCTGGCCGGTGCCCCGGGCCAGGTCGGGGAGCTTGGCCGCTCCGAAGACGAGCACCACGATCGCCAGGATGATGAGCCACTCGGCTCCCTGGGGCATTCCGATCAGGGGAATCATCGGTGGAACCAACTCTCGTTGTGTCGGGTACTGCGGTCGGAGCCCATGCTACGCCCTCGTCACTGGTAGAGCCTGAGGGTCTCCTGTGCACGCACGATGAACGACTCGGTGAACTCTGCGGGGCTGACCACCTCGGCGTGCGGCGCGAGGCGCAGCAGCAGGCGGGTCAGCCAGCGCCGGTCGACGACGAGCAGGTCGACCTCGGCGGAGCCGTCGTCGAGCGGGCGGACGGCGCGCACCGGGTAGTAGTCGGTGGCCCAGCGGGCCGGCGGGGCCAGCCGCAGCGTCACCGGGACGGCGTCGGGCGTCGCGTCGTCGCGGAAGAGCCCGTCGCTGAGGTCGCGCGGCGGCCGTGGGGTGGTCGTCGTGCGGCTGGGGAGGAGCTCGGCCTTGCTGATCCGGTCGAGCCGGAACAGGCGGTCACCCCCGGCCCGGTGGCACCAGGCGTCGAGGTAGGCGAAGACACCGTGGGTGACGACGCCGTAGGGGTCGACGACGCGCTCGGACTCCTCGTCGCGCGAGGGCACGAAGTAGGACAGCCGCAGCTGCTGGGAGCCGGCCAGCGCCTGCTGGACGAGCGCGGTGAGCTCGGCGACGACGACCTGCTGGGCGTCGCGCGGCGAGGGAGCGACCTCGACGTGGGCGGCGCCCGCCGTCGCCGCGGCCGACTCGAGCTTGGCCAGCACCCGGTCGACCAGCTCGGGCGTGGCGCCGGCGGCCCGGGTCTCGCGCAGCATCCGCAGCGCGACGATGACGGCCGAGGCCTCGGTGGCGCTCAGCCGCAGCGGCCGGGCGAGGTAGTCGGCGTTCTCGACCCGGATCACGCCCTCGGTGACCGGGCTCCCCTCGTCGGTGACGATCGCGTCGAGGTCGACGTCGATCAGGTCGTCGGGCAGGCCTCCGGGCAGTCCGCACATGAAGAGGACGCGCAGGTCGCGCACCACCTGGGCCGGCGTGGTGCCGAGCACCTTGGCGGCCTCTTCGAGGCGGACGCCGTCGCGGTGGTGGAGGAAGGGGACCAGGGTGAGCAGCCGCGCGACCTGGTCGCGCGCGCCGGGGGCCGGGGCCGGCCGGCTCTTGGGGGCGGGGCTCATCCGGCCACCTGCAGGAGCCGGGCGACCACCTCGTCGCGGATCGCGGCCGGCTCGACCAGCACCACGTCGGGGCCGTGGGAGAGCACCTCGTCGGCCAGTCCCTGGGTGGGGCGGACCACCTCGAGCCGGTCCCAGCCGGTGTGCTCGTCGGGGCCGGCGACGCCGAGCACCACCCGGCTCGCCGACCGGCGGAAGCCGTGACCGGCCCCCTCGCGGACCAGCAGCACCGCGGTCGCAGTGGGGGTGGGCGGCGCCATCCGGCGGGCGATCGCGCGCACGTCGGTGTCGGGCGGCACCTCGTAGGCGCCGGGCTGGCCGACCAGCCGGACCTCGCCGATCACCCGGGAGAGCCGGAAGACCCGCTCGGCGCCGCGGTCGGCGTCGTGGCCGACGAGGTACCAGCGGCCGCCGTAGCGGACGACGCCCCAGGGCTCGACGTGGCGGCGCATGGAGCTCTCGGCGCCGGCGCGCTGGTAGTCGAACTCGATGGCCTGGCGCTCGCACACCGCGACCCAGCAGGTCTCGAAGGCGGGCTCCTCGGCGGTCAGCAGCGGCCGCGCGATCTCGAGGGCGTCGAGGTCGACGTCGATGCCGGCCGCGGTCAGCTTGCGGACCGCGTCGGTGGTGGCCTGGGCCATCGTCGCGTGCTGCCAGACCCGGGACGCGATGCCGACCACCTGGGCCTCCTCGGCGGTGAGCTCGACCTCGGGCAGGGCGAACGCCTCGGGCGGGATGCGGTAGCCGACCTCGTCGTCGAAGAAGGGGTCGATCGGCGCGACCTCGACCGGGACGCCGAGGCTGCGCAGCTCGTCCTTGTCGCGCTCGAACATCTTCTCGAAGGCGTCGGGGCGCGAGTCCGGGTAGAGCAGCTCCCGGATGCGCTCCTTGGCGATCGGGCGCCGCTGGACCAGGAGCATGATGAGCAGGTTGAGCAGGCGCTCGCTCTTGGGCGCGGGCATGGGGACTATTGTGCCCCGTCGAACATCAGTTCGACGAACCCTCGCTGGGGGTGCCCGAGGGCGTCCCCGTGCTGCTCGGCGTACCGGACGGCGTGCCGCTCGGGGACGCCGTGTCGGTCGGCTCGGGCTTCGGCTCCGGGTCGGCCACGTCGAGGATGTCGATGACGAAGTAGAGCGTCGAGTTGGCCGGGATGTCCTCACCCTGGGCCTTGTCGCCGTAGCCCAGCTTCGGCGGGATCTCGAGGATCACCCGGCTGCCGGCGGTCTGGCCGACCAGGGCCTTCGACCAGCCCTTGACGACCGAGGCCTCCTTGCCGCCGAGGGTGGCGGTGAAGCCGCCCTTGCTGAAGCTCTCGTCGAACGGCTTCTTGCCCTTCGCGAGCTGGCCGAGGTAGTTGACCAGCGCCTGCTGGCCGTCCTTGATGGCCGGGCCCTCGCCCTTGGTCAGGACGGCGACGCGCAGCTCGCCGTTGGCGGCGGGCACGCCCTTGAAGTCGAGACCGGTCGGCACGCCGTCCTTCTCGACGATCTTGGGTGCCCAGGCCGGCGCCGTCTGCGCGGTGCCCTGCGGCTGGGCGAGGCCGACGATGTCGGCGACGTAGAGCATGCCGTCCTCGTTGCCGATGTTGAGACCGGCGAGCAGGCTCGCGGCCTGGCTGCCGAAGTAGTTGCCGAAGGCGACGTCGCTGCCGACCGCCACCGCGATCCGGGTGCCGACCGTCTGGCCCGCCTTGATCTGGCCGTCGAGGCCGATCGCGAGCAGGTCGGTGAGCGACTGCGGCTCCTTGGGGGTGCCGACGCGCACCAGCGTGCTGAGCTTGGTGTCGTCGTAGCTGTCGTAGGCGACCTGGTGGGTCCAGCCGTCGGCCAGCGTGAACTCGACCCGGACGAGGTCGCCCTTCTTGAGCGCGTCGCCGTCGCCCTTGGTGACCACCTTGGACTCGGCCTTCTCGGCCGTCATGGTGTCCTTCCAGTCCAGCTTCGGCGCCTCACCCACCTGGCCGCTGATGCTGACGGCGTCGAAGCCCTTGACACCGTCGGAGGAGTCGCTGCCGCACGCGGCGAGCGCGAGGCTCGCCGGGAGCAGGGCGGTGAGGACAAGGGTCGTCGGACGTCGCAGACGCATCAGCACGCGCAAACCCTACCGACTCCCCCTGAGAGATCTCCCAGGAGTCGCTCACATGCCGTCGATGAGCCGCTGCACCCGCTCGTCGTAGGCCCGGAAGGGGTCCTTGCAGAGGACCGTGCGCTGGGCCTGGTCGTTGAGCTTGAGGTGCACCCAGTCGACGGTGAAGTCGCGGCGTCGCTCCTGGGCGCGGCGGATGAACTCGCCGCGCAGCCGGGCCCGGGTGTTCTGCGGCGGGACCGACTTGGCCTCGAAGATCTTGAGGTCGGTGCTGACCCGGGCCACCGCGCCGCGCTTCTCGAGCAGGTAGTAGAGGCCCCGGTTGCGGTGGATGTCGTGGTAGGCCAGGTCGAGCTGGGCGACGCGCGGGTGGCTCATCGGCAGGCCGTGCTTGGCCCGGTAGCGGTCGATCAGCTTCCACTTGATGACCCAGTCGATCTCGCGGTCGACGAGGCTGAGGTCGTCGGACTCGACGGCCTTGAGGCCGCGCTCCCACAGGTCGAGCGAGCGCTCGATGACCGGCGTGCTGATGCCGCGCCGGTCGACGAAGTCGCGCGCCTTGGCGAGGTACTCGCCCTGGATCTCGAGCGCGCTGGCCTCGCGGCCGTTGGCGAGCCGGATCTTGCGGCGCCCGGTGACGTCGTGCGCGATCTCGCGGATGGCCCGGATCGGGTTCTCCATCGTGAGGTCGCGCATCACCACGCCCTCCTCGATCATCCGCAGCACGAGGTCGCAGCTGGCCACCTTGAGCATCGTGGTGGTCTCGCTCATGTTGGAGTCGCCGACGATCACGTGGAGGCGGCGGTACTTCTCGGCGTCGGCGTGCGGCTCGTCGCGGGTGTTGATGATCGGGCGGCTGCGCGTGGTCGCGCTGCTCACGCCCTCCCAGATGTGCTCGGCCCGCTGGCTCACCGAGTACGACGTCCCGCGGGGCGTCTGGGTGACCTTGCCGGCGCCGACGATGATCTGGCGCGTCACCAGGAACGGGATGAGGACGTCGGCCAGCCGGGAGAACTCACCGGCCCGGCTGACGAGGTAGTTCTCGTGGCAGCCGTAGGAGTTGCCGGCCGAGTCGGTGTTGTTCTTGAACAGGTAGATCTCGCCGGCGATGCCCTCGTCGTGCAACCGCTGCTCGGCGTCGAGGAGCAACCCCTCGAGCACCCGCTCCCCCGCCTTGTCGTGCGTGACGAGGTCGGTGACGTCGTCGCACTCGGGCGTGGCGTACTCGGGATGGCTGCCGACGTCGAGGTAGAGCCGCGCGCCGTTGCGCAGGAAGACGTTGCTGCTGCGTCCCCAGCTCACCACCTTGCGGAACAGGTAGCGGGCGACCTCGTCGGGGCTGAGCCGGCGCTGGCCGCGGAACGTGCAGGTGACCCCGTACTCGTTCTCGATCCCGAAGATCCGACGGTCCATGAGTGAACACTACTGGCCCGGGCCGCATCGGGTACGGCGTGCGCATGAACCCATCGCACGAGTTCGCGCTGGCCTACGACGTGGCAGTGGTCGGAGGCGGTCTCGCCGGACTGCTCAGCGCGCTCCTGCTCGCCCGGGCGGGGCGCGCGGTCGTCGTCCTCGAGGCGCGCCAGGTGGGCGACGGCACCACCGGGCACTCGACCGGCAAGGTCAGCCTGCTCCAGGGGACGAAGCTCAGCCGGGTGCTGCGCAGCCACGCGCTGCCGATCGCCCGGCAGTACGTCGAGGCCGGCCGCGAGGGCCAGGCCTGGCTGCGGCACTACTGCGCCGAGCACGGCATGCCGGTCGAGGGACGGCACGCGACGACGTACGCGACCACCGCGGCCGGTGAACGGCGGGCGCGCGCCGAGCTCGACGCGGCGCAGGCGGCCGGGCTCGACGCCGTGTGGACCGACGAGACCGAGCTGCCCTTCGCGGTGCGGGGCGCCGTCCGGCTCGAGGACCAGCTCCAGGTCGACCCGCGCGCGGTGCTCGACGCGCTGCTGGACGACGTGCGCGCCGAGGGCGGCGAGGTGCGCGAGGAGGCCCGGGTGGTCGGCGTGCGGCGGCACGGCTCGTCGGTCCGGATCACGACCGCCGACGGGACCGGGCTGAGCGCCGGCGCGGTCGTCGTGGCGACCAACCAGCCGATCCTCGACCGCGGCCTGTTCTTCGCCCGGCTGCAGCCGGAGCGCTCCTACGCGGCGACGCTGAGCGGCACCTGGGTGCCCGAGGGCATGCACCTCTCGTCCGACGACGACACCCGGTCGCTCCGCTCGGCGCGCGGCACCGACGACGACGGTGGGGACGGTGGGGACGAGGCGCTGCTGATGATCGGCGGCGCCGGCCACGTCACCGGCCGCGGGCCGGCGAGCGAGCACCGGGCGCGGCTGCTGGCCTGGGCGGGCGAGCACTTCCCGGAGGGCGAGGTGCGCGCGACCTGGTCCGCGCAGGACCAGGCCCCGGTCGCCGCACTCCCCTATGCAGGCCCGGTGCTGCCCGGTGAGCACCGGATCCAGGTCGTCACGGGCTTCGACAAGTGGGGGTTCAGCACCGCGCCCGCGGCCGCGCTCGTGGTGGCCGCCGAGCTGCTCGGCGGACGCCGTCCGGGCTGGGCGGAGGCGCTGCGCACCTGGGCGCCGCCCCGGGTCCGCGCGGCGGCGCGCACCGGGATCGCCAACGCCGAGGTCGGGTGGCACCTGGCGTGCGGGCACCTGCGCCGGCCGTTCGCGCAGGACCGGCCACCGCTGTGCACCCACCTGGGCGGCGTCCTGGCCTGGAACGACGTCGAGGAGTCGTGGGACTGCCCGCTGCACGGCTCCCGGTTCGCGGCGGACGGCACGGTCCTCGAAGGACCGGCCACCCGTCCGCTCACCAGGTAGGACGTCAGAGCGGCGGCGCGACGGGCGGCTCGCCCGTGCTGGGGTCCTCGAGCGGGGCGACGCCCCCGGAGACCTGGTCGGTCGGGTCGGTGGGGTCGTCGGTGGCCGAGGCCGTCGCACCGGAGCCGCCGGAGCCCGGGGCGCCGTCGTCGGGCAGCGGGGCGGCGTGCTCGGCCGGACCGCGGTCGCCGAGGATCTCGTCGAGACGGGCCGGCAGCAGGCGGCGGAACTTCCGCGGCTGGGTGCGCGTGCGGTCGAGCACCGCGACCTCGAGGTCGCCGACCGGGATCACCCGGTCCTCGACCTTGCCGCCGTCGGCGGTGTGGCCGAGCGCGGCGACCGCGACGTGGAGCGCGTCGGCGAGCGAGGCGCCCTCGGAGTAGTGCTCCTGGAGGTACTTGGCGACCGTGTCGGCGTCGCCGCCCATCACGGCGTAGCCGTGCTCGTCGGCGACCCGGCCCTCGTAGGTGAGGCGGTAGATCTGGTCGTCGGCGGCGGTGGTGCCGACCTCGGCCACGAAGATCTCGACCTCGTAGGGCTTCTCGCCGCCCGAGGAGAAGATCGTGCCGAGCGTCTGGGCGTAGGCGTTGGCGAGCCCGCGGCCGGTGACGTCGCGCCGGTCGTAGGCGTAGCCGCGCATGTCGGCGAGCCGGACGCCGGCGATGCGCAGGTTCTCGAACTCGTTGTAGCGGCCGACCGCGGCGAACGCGAGCCGGTCGTAGAGCTCGGAGACCTTGTGCAGCGCCTGCGAGGGGTTCTCGGTGACGAGGAGGACGCCGTCGGCGTACTGGACGGCGACGAGGGACCGGCCCCGGGCGATGCCCTTGCGGGCGAAGTCGGCCCGGTCCTTCATCAGCTGCTCGGGCGAGACGTAGAACGGGGTGCTCATGACTGAGCCTCCTCTCCCCCGCCGGGCAGCGGGGCGACGGGGCCGTCGGGACGCTGCAGGCGGGCGCCGACGACCTGGTCGGCGAGCTCGCCGATGCGCTCCTCGGGCAGCCGGACGCCGCCGTCGGCGGTGACCACCCAGACGACCGGGAAGATCCGCCGGGTGAGGTCGGGGCCGCCGGTCGCGGAGTCGTCGTCGGCGGCGTCGTAGAGCGCCTGGAGGCAGACCCGGACGGCGTCGTCGGAGGTGAGGTCGTCGCGGTAGAGCTTCTTGAGCGCGCCGCGGGCGAACATCGAGCCGGAGCCGACCGTGAAGAAGGAGGCCTCCTCGTGCCGGCCGCCGGTCACGTCGTAGCCGAAGATCCGGCCGGTGCGGCTGTCGAGGTCGTAGCCGGCGAACATCGGGACGACGGCCAGCCCCTGCATCGCCATGCCGAGGTTGGCCCGGATCAGCGCGGAGAGCCGGTTGGCCTTGCCGTCGAGCGAGAGGACCGAGCCCTCGATCTTCTCGTAGTGCTCGAGCTCGACCTGGAACAGGCGGACCATCTCGACCGCGAGACCGGCCGTGCCGGCGATGCCGACCACGGAGTACTCGTCGGCGGGGAAGACCTTCTCGATGTCGCGCTGGGCGATGACGTTGCCCATGGTGGCGCGGCGGTCGCCGGCCATCACCAGGCCGCCGGGGAAGGTGACCGCGACGATGGTCGTGCCGTGGGGCGCGATCTCGGCAGCGCCGCCGGCGGGCAGCGAGCGGCGGGCGGGAAGCAGGTCGGGGGCGTTCTCGGCGAGGAAGTCGCTGAACGAGGAGGTGCCCGGGCGCAGGAAGGCGCCCGGGATGCGCGCGTCGCTCATCAGGGCCTACTGCCCGCCCTTCTGGATGAACGACTTCACGAAGTCCTCGGCGTTGGTCTCGAGCACGTCGTCGATCTCGTCGAGGATCGCGTCGACGTCGTCGTCGAGCGTCTCCTTGCGCTCGGCGACGTCGCTCTCGGGCGCGACCTCGGTGGCCTCGTCGGCCTCGTCGGACTTGCGCGGCTGCTTCTGCTCCTGAGCCATGTCTGAACCCTATCCACTCAGCGGGTGAGCGCGCGGACCAACTCGTCGGCCGTTGCGCACTTGTCGATCAACGCACCCACGTGCGCCTTGCTTCCGCGCAGCGGGTCGATCGTCGGGACACGCTGCAGGGACTCGCGTCCCGGCAGGTCGAAGATGACCGAGTCCCACGACGCGGCGGCGATGTCGGGCGCGTACTTCTCGAGGCACCGGCCGCGGAAGTAGGCCCGGGTCTCGGCCGGCGGGTTCGTCATCGCGGAGTCGACCTCGTCGTCGGTGAGCAGCCGCTGGATGCGACCGGCCCCCACGAGACGGTGGTAGAGGCCCTTCTCGGGCCGGATGTCGGAGTACTGGTAGTCGATGAGCTGGAGCTTGGCGTCGTTCCAGGCCAGCCCGTCGCGGGAGCGGTACTGCTCGATGAGCTTGAGCTTGGCGACCCAGTCGAGCTGATCGGCCAGCGACATCGGGTCGGCCTCGAGCCGGCCCAGGACGTCCTCCCAGCGGGCGAGGACGTCGACCGTCTGGGCGTCCGCGTCGGCGCCGTAGCGGTCCTCGACGTACTTCTTCGCGAGGTCGAGGTACTCGAGCTGGAGCTGGATGCCGGTCAGCCGGCGGCCGTCGGCGAGCGTGATCACCTCGCGCAGGCCGGGGTCGTGGGAGATCGCGCGCAGCGCGCCGACCGGACCGTCGACGGTGAGGTCGCGGGAGATGAACCGGTCCTCGATCATCGCGAGCACCAGCGAGGTGGTGCCGACCTTGAGGTAGGTGGCGATCTCGGAGAGGTTGGCGTCGCCGATGATCACGTGGAGGCGGCGGTACTTCTCGGGGTCGGCGTGCGGCTCGTCGCGGGTGTTGATGATCGGGCGCTTGAGCGTGGTCTCGAGGCCCACCTCGACCTCGAAGAAGTCGGCGCGCTGGCTGATCTGGAAGCCCTCGCCGCGGCCGTCCTGGCCTCGGCCGACCCGGCCGGCGCCGCAGAACACCTGGCGGCTGACGAAGAACGGCGTGAGGTGCCGGACGATGTCGGCGAACGGCGTCGAGCGCCGCATCAGGTAGTTCTCGTGGGCGCCGTAGGACGCGCCCTTGTTGTCGGTGTTGTTCTTGTAGAGGACGATCTGCGGGCTGCCCGGCAGCTGCTGGGCCCGGCGGGCGGCGTCGAGCATGACCTGCTCCCCCGCCTTGTCCCAGCGCACGATGTCGAGGGGGGTGACCACCTCGGGCGTGGAGTACTCCGGGTGCGCGTGGTCGACGTAGAGCCGGGCGCCGTTGGTCAGGATGACGTTGGCCAGCCCGAGGTCCTCGTCGGTGAGCTGGGTGGGGTCGGCGATCTGGCGGGACATGTCGAAGCCGCGCGCGTCGCGCAGCGGCGACTCCTCCTCGAAGTCCCACCTCGCCCGGCGGGCCCGCACCGTCGCCGTGGCGTAGGCGTTGACGACCTGCGAGGAGGCGACCATCGGGTTCGCGGTCGGCTGCCCCTGGACCGAGATGCCGTACTCGACCTCGGTGCCCATCACGCGGCGCACGCTCATGACTCCACCCTACGGCGCGGGGCGAGCCGCGGCATGGGGTCGTCTCGCGCGGGTACACCGCAGACGTGCCCGGCCATCCTGTCCTCGACCGCCTCGCCCGTCTCGGGATGCTCGCCTACGGCCTCGTCTACGGCCTCGTGGCGTGGCTCGCCGCGGCCCTCGCGCTCGGCGACCGGCACGGCAGCCCGTCGGGCCAGGGCGCCTTCCAGCAGCTCGCCCAGGAGCCGGCCGGGCGGGTCGCGCTCTGGCTGGTCGCGGCCGGTCTCGCCGGGCTGGCGGTCGACCAGGCGGTCCGGGCGGTCCGCGGGTCCGACGGCTGGTTCACCCGGGCCGGGTCGGCCGGCCGGGCCGTCGTGCTCGGGTTCCTGGCCGTGCTCGCCGTGCGGTCGGCGCTCGACGGCTCCGGCTCCGGTGGCGGCCGGGAGGGCCCGCGGGGCCTGACGGTCACCCTGATGGACCTGCCGGTGGGACCGGCGATCGTGGTCGCGCTCGGCCTCGGGATCGTCGCGGTGGGCGGTGCCAGCGTGGTCCAGGGCCTGGGCGACGCCTGGCACGACGACCTCGACGCCGACGGCCGCAGCGGCACCACCGGCACCGTGATCGAGGCGCTCGCCCGGACCGGCTACCTGAGCCGCGGGCTCGCGTTCGGCGTGATCGGCGGGCTGTTCTGCTGGGCGGGGCTCACCCACGACCCGGACAAGTCGGGTGGGCTGGACCAGGCGATCGTCCGCTTCCGGGACGAGCCCTACGGCCGCTGGGTGATCCTGGTCGTGGCGGCCGGGCTGGCCTGCTACGGCGCGTACCACGTGGCCCGTGCGTGGTACCTGCGCGGGCGCTGATGCGACGGGCCCCGCACCGCAGTGGTGCAGGGCCCGTTCGCGGGAGTCGCGTCAGCGGCTCTTGGCGACCTTGACGGCGGCGGTGATGCCGAGCGCGACGAGGACGACGATGACGAGCTTCTTCATGGGATGGCTCCTTCGGGAGTCGGCGGGGGTGGTCGGGGTCCATCATGGCAAGCCGGTGGGAATCGCGTCCCACCGACGCGCGGATCGATCCGGCGTCAGCGGCCGAGCACGTCGGTGAGGGCGTCGAGCGCGCGGTCGACGTCGCCCCGGTCGCTGTAGGGCGCGAGCCCGAGCCGCAGCCCTCCGGTGGGCGGCAGCCCGAGCGCCCGGGCGCCCTCGTCGGCGTAGAAGGTGCCGGCCGCCGCGCACACGCCGCGAGCCGCGAGGTCGGCGACGACCCGGTGCGGGTCGCGACCCTCGACGGTGAGCAGGAGGGTCGGGGTCCGGCGGGCCGCGCGCGACCAGACCCGGACGCCGGGCAGGTCGTGCAGCGGCTCCTCCAGGACGGCGCGGAGCGCGTCCTCGTGGGCCTCCAGCGCGGTCATGGTGCGCAGCACGCGGGTCCGGCGGTCGTCGCCGTCGTCGCCGGGCGTGAGCGAGGCGAGCAGGTCGACGACCGCGGTGGTGCCGGCGAGCAGCTCGTAGGGCAGTGTGCCGAGCTCGAAGCGCTCGGGCAGCGCGTCGGTCGACGGCGCGAGCTTCGCGGGGCGCAGCGGCGCGAGCGCCGCGCGGCGGGCGACGAGGACGCCGCAGTGCGGACCGAGCACCTTGTACGGCGAGAGCACCAGGAAGTCGGCGTCGAGCGTGCCGAGGTCGACGGGTGCGTGCGCGACGAGGTGGACGCCGTCGACCCACACCTGCGCGCCGTGCGCGCGGGCCAGGGCGGCGATCGCGGTGAGGTCCGGCCGGGTCCCGGTGAGGTTGGACGCGCCGGTGAGCGCGACCAGCCGGGTGCGCCCGGAGAGCTGTGCGGCGACGCCTGCCACCGGGATCTCGCCGGTCGCGGGATCGGGGTCCACCCGGCGCACGACGGCGCCCGCGGCCGCGGCGGCCAGGACCCACGGCCGGATGTTGGAGTCGTGGTCGAGCGTCGAGACGACGACCTCGTCGCCCGGTGCCCAGCCCGCGGCGATCGTGCGGGCCAGGTCGAAGGCGAGCTGGGTCGCACTGCGACCGGCCACGACAGCGTGGTCGGTGGCCCCGACCAGGTCGCCGACAGCCGAGCGGAACGCCTGGACGACGGCGTCCGCGTTGCGGGCCGAGGCCGTCGCCGAGCCGCGGTTCGACAGCGGCGCGAGCAGCACCGCCCGCATCGCGTCGGCCACCGGCGCCGGCGTCTGGGTGCCGCCGGGACCGTCGAGGAAGACGGTGCCGTCAGCGAGCGCGGGCACGAGGGAGCGCAGCCGCGCGACGTCGTACGACGTCACGGGAGGACGCCGTCCTGGATCACCATGCGGAGATTCTCCGCGAACCGGTCGAGGTCGCTCCAGTCGCCGTCGAGGACCAGCAGGTCGGCGCGGGCGCCCACGGCGATCGTGCCGACGTCGTCGAGCCCGAGCAGCTCGGCACCGACGCGGCTGGTCGCGAGCACCTCCTCGGGACGCATCCCGGCGGCGGCGAGCAGGCCGAGCTCGCGGTGGTTCTGGCCGTGCGCGAACACGCCGCTGTCGGTCCCGAGGGCGATCTTCACACCGGCCTCGTGGGCGCGGGCGACGGCGGCGAGGTGGCCGTCGGCGATCCGGCGGGCCTTGTCCTCGACCTCGGGCGGCACCCGCATGCCCGCGTCGATCGCCTCGACGAGTGCGACCGGCGCGAGCAGCGTCGGCACCAGCCAGGCGTCGCGGTCGAGGAGCAGCTCGATGCCCGCCTCGTCGAGGTAGACCCCGTGCTCGATCGAGCGGACCCCGGCCGCCAGCGCCCGGCGGATGCCCTCGCCGCTGTGTGCGTGGGCCATCACGCCGAGGCCGTGGTCGGCCGCCTCGGCGACGCACACCGCGAGCTCGTCGTACGAGAACTGCGGGTGGTGCGGGTCGTCCCGGGTCGACATCACGCCGCCCGAGGCGCACACCTTGATGACGTCGGCACCGGCCCGGGCGAGCTCGCGCACGCGCAGCCGCATCGCCTCGACGCCGTCCACGACGCAGCCGGGGCGCCCGGGGTGCGGCGGCAGCAGCCGGACGTCGTCCCCGTGCACCGTCCAGCCGTCGGCATGACCGCCGGTCGGGCTGAGCACCGAGACCGCCGTGCGCAGCCGCGGGCCGGGCAGCAGGCCGCGCTCCTGGGCGACCTTCATGCCGAGGTCCGAGCCGCCCGCGTCGCGCACCGTGGTGACGCCCGCGGCCAGCGTGGCCCGCATCGCGCCGGCGGCCTGGAAGTACTGCAGCGAGAACGGCTCGGACTGGAGCCGCTGGGCGTCCATGCCGTCGAAGACGAGGTGCACGTGGCAGTCGACGAGACCGGGCGCCACGACGGCACCGGTCACGTCGACGGTCGCGCCGGCCCGGGCGGCCAGCGGACCGTCGACCCCCACCTCGACCACCCGGGCACCGTCGACGACGACGTCGGCCCGCACCGGGGTGGTCCCGTCCCCGACGAGGACGCGACCACCCCGCAGCAGGGTGCTGGTCATCCAGCGATCTCCTCGACCGGACGGAAGTCCACGTCGTAGCCGAACCGCCGGGGTCCGCTGATCTCGACACCGGCCGGCGTGCGCCAGTGGCCGTCGGCCGGGAGCCCGATCACCGCGACCCGGTAGCCGTAGCGGATGACCTCGGACGGGATCGGCTCGCCGGAGTCGAGCTCCATCGCCATGATCAGGTCGGGCGTGGTGGCGACGAACTCGCCGTTGCGCGTGGCGGCCAGGTTCTCGTTCTGGAAGTACATCGTGAACTCCTGGCCGTCGAACGCGTCCAGGCCCACCATGTTCGCCTCGCCGATGGTCCAGCCGTCCTTGTTCTGGCGCTGCACCGACTGCACCTTGCCCGTGAACAGCAGGACGCCGTCCTGCTGGTCGAGCACGGCCTGCACCGGGTTGACGTGCTGCTCGCGCGCCTCGCGGATGGCACGGCCGATGTCGGAGGCCGTCGTCAGCGCGCCGCGGACGAGCCGCTTCTTCGCCTCGGCGCCGGTCATCGGGTAGAGCGCCATCGCGGCGTTCGCACCACTGGCCAGGACGCCGGCCCGGGCGTAGTCCTCGGCCCAGGCGTTGGTCGCGGTCTCGGCGAACATCGTGTTGCCGTGCTCGTCGAGCATCACGAACGGGGTGGCCTTGCCGCCGTACAGCGTGGGCGTGACCATCTCCAGCTTCGGGAACGCGCGGCCCATGCCGTCGGCGTCGATCACCGGCACTCCGGACGGCGCGGCGCACGCGAAGGGCGTCACCGCGTTGAGGCCGCCGGCCTCGGCCGGGCAGACGTAGTCGTACTTCTGGCCGGTGAACCGCTCCAGCTCCTGCAGCACCCGCTCGTACTCGGCCGCGCGGGGCAGCTTCTCGATGAGCACGCCGGGCGCGCCGATGCCGGCGATGAACACGATGTGCGCGTCGTCGGGCACCTCCTCGAGGTCCACGAGCGGCACCGGGCCGTGCTTGCGGATGGCGTCGCAGGCCAGCAGCATCCCGACGTGCGGGTCGCCGCCGCCGCCGGAGCCCAGGATCGTCGAGCCCAGGGTCATGTCGAGCAGCGCCTGCTCGTCGATCATCTTCATGCCAGTGCACCTTCCAGCTCGCTCTTGGTGGCCGTGAACGGCCCGACTGCCTTGATCCGCACGTGCACCGCGCCGCCACCGGGCAGGTGGGTGAGCGGGACGTCCTCGACGTCGATGACCCGCACCAGGTCGGGGTCGGCGCCGGCCTCGACGGCGAGGCGGCAGGCCTCCTCCTCGGCCTCGGCGAGCACCTCGGCCCGGGTCCGGGTGGCCAGCGAGTAGGTCCGGTCGACCTCTCCCCCGGCCTCGGCGAACGCGGCGCCGACGGCGTTGGCGACCCCGGCCTGGTCGGGGATCACCAGGTCCTCGAGACCGGGCACCGCCTTGAGCAGCGGCGCACCGCCGCCGACGACGATCACCGGGACGGCGTCCTCGCTGAGCTTGGTGCGCTCGACGGCGTGCACGAGCCGGTCGCGGACGACGGCCAGCGCCCGGTCGACCGCGGCCCGGTCGAGCCCGGCCGCCAGGGCGCTGTCGCCGACCTCGGGGGCACCGGCAGCGACGGCGACGTCGGTGAAGGTCAGCGTCGAGCCGCCGAAGACCAGCGCCTCCTCGGTGATCCGGTAGCCGACGCTCTCGGGGCCCACGGTCGCGCCGTCGTCCTCGATCCTGGTGCCTCCGCCGAGGGCGAGCGAGAAGACGTCGGGGATGCGGAAGTTGCTGCGCACGCCGGCCAGGCTCATGGCGACCGTCGACTCGCGCGGGAAGCCGTTCTGCAGCAGGCCGATGTCGCTGGTCGTGCCGCCGACGTCGACCACGACGCCGTCCTGCAGGCCGGTGAGGAGGGCCGCGCCCCGCATCGAGTTGGTCGGGCCCGAGGCGATGGTGAAGATCGGGTAGGCGCGGGCCCGGTCGAGCGACATCACGGTGCCGTCGTTCTGCGAGAGCAGCACGGGTGCGGCGATGCCGACGCCCGCGACGACCTTCTCGAGACCGTCGACGACGTTCTCGGCGAGGCCGAGCAGCGCGGCGTTGAGGATGGTCGCGTTCTCGCGCTCGAGCAGGCCGACCCGGCCCACGTCGGCCGACTTGGTGACGGTGACGCCGGGCAGCTCCTCGGCGAGGATCTCGGCGGCCCGGTCCTCGGGTGCCGGGTTGACCGACGAGAACACCGAGCTCAGCGCGACCCGGCGCAGCCCGGCCTCCCGGATCTGCGCGGCGATGGCGCGCAGGCCGTCCTCGTCGAGCTCGGAGAGCAGCCGGCCGTCGAACTGGGAGCCGCCGGCACACACGAAGATGTGCTCGCCGACGACGTCGCGCAGGTGCTCCGGCCAGCCGCTGTGCGGGAACATGCTCTGCGGCGGCGTGGCCAGCCGCACGAAGGCGACCGGCTCGAGGCCGCGCGCCTGCGCGATGGCGTTGATGAAGTGGGTCGTCCCGATGAAGACGGACGAGACGTCGGCCGCGTCGACGTCCTCGAGCACCTCGGTGAGGGCGGCGAGGATGCCGGACGTGACGTCCGGGGTGGTCGGGCTCTTGGTGGAGGCCACCACCCGGGGGCCGTCGAGGACGGCCGCGTCGGTGTTGGTGCCACCGACATCGACTCCGATGCGCAGGGACATGGGGAACTTCCTCTCGAGGGGGTGGAGCGCGGAGGTGCGCAGGGTCAGTCGCGACGGGCGCGGTCGATGCCGACGGCGACGAGGAGGACGACGCCCTGGACGGCGCCGATCCAGAACTGGGGCATCCCGCTGAGCAGCAGGATGTTGGCGAGCACGACCAGGAACAGGATGCCGAGCAGCGTGCCGAAGAGGCTGCCCTGGCCGCCGGAGAAGCGGGTCCCGCCCAGCAGCACCGCGGTGAGCGCGAAGAACTCGTTGCCGATGCCGGCCGACGGGTCGGCGGCGCCGAGGTTGCCCAGGAGCAGCAGGCCCGCGATGCCGGCGCACAGCGAGCAGATGCCGTAGCAGGCCATCGTGATCGCGGTGACCGGAAGACCGGCGAGGCGAGCGGCCTCGCGGTTGCTGCCGACGGCGTACACGTTGCGGCCGAAGACCGTGCGGTTGAGCACCACCCACAGGACGGCGAAGACGACCGCCGCGACGATGATCGGCGTGCGGATGCCGAGCACCTCGCCGTTGGCGAGCGTGTCGAGTGCCGGGCTGTGCACCGGCTTGCTCGCGCCGTCGAGGATGACGCGCAGCAGGCTCGGCAGGATCGTGTACGTCGCCAGCGTGACGATGAAGTAGTTCATCCGCGCCCGGGTGATCAACAGACCGTGCACGACGGCGCCGATGGCCGTCGCCGCGACGAGGCAGCCGACGATCATCAGCCCGTCGGTGAAGCCGCGGCCCACCAGCAGGTAGACGAGACCGCCGGTGAAGCCCTGGACCGCGCCCGTCGACAGGTCGAAGCCGACCTGCAGCACGACGAAGGTCTGGCCGAGTGCCATCACCAGCACGGCGGAGTACGTCGCCAGCTGCAGCATCAGGTAGTCGGCGTCGCGCATCTGCGCCACGAACGGCATCGAGCCGACGAACATCGCGAGCAGGATCAGGCCGAACAGCGTCTGCTGGCGCATCGTCGGCGGGAGCGCTCGGACCCGGTCGAGCACCGGGTTGCCCGAGCCGGAGGGCCCGGCAGGGGCGTCGGGGGCGGTCACGGCGGTCATGCGAGCACCTCTTCGAGTTGATCGGTCGGGGCGTCGGGTGACGCCGAGGAGCCGAGCGAGGCGGCGAGCACCTCGTCCGGGGTGGTGGCCGCGCAGGGGCGGTCGAGCACCACGCGGCCGTCGTACAGGACGACGATCCGGTCGGCGAGCGCGAAGATCTCCTCGAACTCGCTGCACACGGCCACGACGGCGGTGCCCTCGGCCGCCGCGGCCGCGAGCGCCTCGTGGATCGCGGCACGGGCCGAGGCGTCGACCCCCTGGGTGGGCTCGTCGGCGACGACCACTTGAGGCCGTCCGGCCAGTGCCCGGGCGACGACGACCTTCTGCTGGTTGCCGCCGGAGAGCAGCCCGGCCTGCTTGTCGGGCAGCGGCGGCCGGATGTCGTACGACGTCACGAGCTCGCGGCCCACCCGGCGCTCGCCGCGCCGCGACCGGAAGGGGCCGGTGCGCAGGGCCGGGTCGTCCTGGCCGAGCAGGAGGTTGGCCTCGACGCTCTGGTTGCCCATGATCGCCGCTGCGTGGCGGTCCTCCGGGACGTAGGCGACCCCGGCCGCCCGCGCCGAGCGGATGCTGCCCGTGCGGATCTCGGTGCCGGCGACCTCGACGGTGCCCTCGACGGCGTGGGACCCCGCGAGCGCGGCGGCCAGCCGGGAGCGGCCGCTGCCGCTCTGGCCGGCGATGCCGACGATCTCGCCGGCCCGCACCGTCAGCTCGGGGACGTCGAGACCCCGCCAGCCCCGGATGCCGGTGGCGCGCAGCACGACGGGGGCGTCGGTGCCGGTGCGGTGCTCGCGCTCGACGCCCTCGTCGGCCGAGAGGAGCGCGACGATCTCGCGCTCCGACTGCGGCGTGACCGCGCAGTCGAGCTGGACCCGGCCGTTGCGCAGGACCACCACGTCGTCGGCCAGCTCCAGGACGTCCTTGAGCCGGTGCGACACGATCAGCACGGTGCCTCCGCGCTCGCGGAACGAGCGGACCAGCGCGTGGAGCGCGACCACGCCGTCCTCGTCGAGCACGGCGGTCGGCTCGTCGAGCAGCAGCACCTGGGGGTCCCGGGCCATCGCCGCGGCGAGCTGGACGAGCTGGCGCGACGACTTGCTCAACGAGCCTGTCGGCCGGTCCAGCACCCCCTCGGGCAGCAGCCCGGCGACGTGCTCGGCGGCGAAGCGCCGGGCCCGGCGGTCGTTGAGGAAGATGCCGGAGCGGCGGGCCGGGCTGACCAGGCTGACGTTCTGCCACACGGTCAGGTGCCCGGCGAGCGTGGGCTCCTGGGGCACCAGCACCACGCCCGCGTCGAGCGCGTGGTGGACCGAGCGGACCGGGTGCGACCCGAAGGCCAGCACCTGGCCGCTCGTCGGCGGCAGCAGACCGGCGAGGATCCGCAGCAGCGTGCTCTTGCCGGAACCGTTCGCGCCGACGACCGCGCTGACCCGGCCGGGCACGAATGCCAGGTCCACGCCGTCGAGGGCGAGCGTCGGGCCGAACCGGCGGGAGACGGACTCGACCTGGAGGGCCGGCGTCGTCCGGAGACCGAGGGCGTCCACGATCGGCCTCAGTAGGTGTGCGGGAGCTCGACGTACTGGATGCGCTCGGGCCACGGGACGAAGTCGCCCACGTTGTCCTGCGTGAAGATCTCGCCCAGCGGTGCCTCGACGACCTCGTTGGCGAGCTTCTCGCCCTTCAGCGCGCGAGCGACCAGGCCGGCCATCTCCTTGCCGTAGTTGGTGCCGCCGAAGTCGTACGACAGCGCGAGCTCGCCGGACTCGAGCTGCGCGATGTTGGCGTCCTCACCGGCCATCGTCGCGATCTTGACGTGGTCGAGCACGCCGGCCTGCTTGGCGGCCGCGATGGCGCCGGTGGCCGACGCGGAGTTGTAGACGACGAGGGCGTCGAGGTCCGGGTGCTGGGCGAAGATGCCCTGCGCGATCTGCTGGGCGCCCGGGGCGTCGTCCTTGAGGTTGCGCTGGTTGGCCGGGTCGCCGACGACGTCGAGCCCGCCCGCCTTCAGGCCCTCGACCGCACCGGCGACGGCGTCCTCGATGTTGTCGGTCGGGATGCCCGACAGCACCGTCGCCTCGCCGTCGCCGCCGACGATCTCGGCGAGCGCCTCACCGGTGTCGCGGCCGCGCTGCTGGTCGGGGAACGCCAGCTTGCCGGTCACGTCCAGGCCACCGAGGTCCTGGAAGATGAACAGCGGGATGCCGGCCTTCTTCGCCGCCTCGACACCGGGGCGGATCGCGTTCGCGTCGAGCGGGAAGGCCACGATCGCGTCGACCTTCTGGGCGATCGCCTCCTGGATCCGCTGGTTGGCGACCGCGAGGTCGAGCTGGTTCTGCGCGTTGGTCTGGTAGACGTCGACGAGCTTCGCGCCCTGCGCGTTCAGCTCGGTCGCGAGCCCCTGGGCGATGCCCTCCATCAGGGCGTTGCCGGGCATGCCGTCGATGTAGGTGACGGTCTTGCCCGCGAGGGGGCCGGACGCGTCGATCTGCGCGGCCTTCACCTCGGGGGCCGGCGCGTCACTGCCGCTGCTGCCGGTCGTGCCGCTGCTGCAGGCCGTGATGGCGAGCGTGGCCGACGTGGCCAGGGCGAGGAGGAGTGGACGGTTCATGATGTCTCCCGGTGGAGGGGGTTTCGATGTGGCGGCAGTCAAGTCCCGCCGGTCCTCGTGCGCAGGAGGCAATGAGCACTGCCGGTGCCCCCGCGCTGAGCACATCGCCCGATCCCGGGGGCGCCGCGGCGGTGCCGGACGGCGGCGCGGTGGGCGACCGGCGTCACAGGCCTGTGCGACCTGCCCAGTGACGCGCGACCCGGCTGTGCGTCGTGCATGGTCACGGCACCCGTGGCGTCACTAGGCTGCTGCCGGTGGACCGCGCGGCCCACCGGCGAGGAGCGATCATGTTGCGCCTGGGCATCGACGTGGGCGGCACGAACACCGATGCGGTCCTGCTCGCCGGCGACACCGTCGTCGCCGCCGCCAAGGAGGCGTCGAGCGCCGACGTGACGACCGGCATCGCCCGCGCCGTCGGAGCCGTCCTCGCCGGCCGGCCCGGCCAGGCCCGCGAGGTCGCGGCCGTGATGATCGGGACCACCCACTTCCTCAACGCGCTCGTCGACGGCTCGCAGCTCGCGCCGACGGCGGTGATCCGGCTGGGGCTGCCTGCCGCGGCCGCCGTCCCACCGCTGTCGGGGTGGCCGGACCGGCTGCGCGCCTCGGTCGGCGGGCACGTCTTCCTGTGCCGCGGCGGTCACGAGTACGACGGCCGGCTGATCTCGCCGTTCGACCCCGCCGAGTTCCGGGCGGCCGTCGACGCGGCCCACCACGCCGGCGCCCGCTCCTACGCGATCTCGTCGGTCTTCTCCCCCGTCGACCCCGACATGGAGCTCGCGGCCGCGCAGATCCTCGCCGAGGAGCTGCCCGACGCCCCGGTCAGCCTGTCCCACGAGATCGGCACCCTCGGCCTGCTCGAGCGCGAGAACGCGACCGCGCTCAACGCGGCGCTGCGCGAGCTCGCCGAGGTGGTCACCCACGGCCTGGTCGCCGCGGTCCGGGCCGCGGGCGTGGCCGCACCGATCTTCCTCAGCAGCAACGACGGCACGCTGATGGGTGTCGAGTACGCCCGCCGCTTCCCGGTCGCCGCGCTCGCCTCCGGTCCCGCCAACTCGATGCGCGGCGCGGCCGTGCTCGCGGGCCGGCCCACCTGCACCGTGATCGACGTGGGCGGCACCACCGTCGACATCGGCGTGCTCGAGCAGGGCTACCCGCGCGAGGCACCCGACGACGTCAGCGTCGCGCTGGTGCCGACCAACGTCCGGATGCCCGACGTGATCTCGCTGAGCTTCGGCGGCGGCAGCGTCGTCGGCGGCACGGCCGCGCACCCCACGCTCGGGCCGCGCAGCGTCGGCCCCCGGCTGCGCCGCGAGGCCCTGGCCTTCGGCGGCGACGTGCTGACCGCCACCGACATCGCCGTGGCCGCAGGCCGCAGCGACCTGGGCGACGCCGCGCTCGTGCGCCGGGTCCCGGACGCCCTGGTGACCGCCGTCCTGGCCCAGGTACGGCGTGCGCTCGGCGACGCCGTCGACCGGATGCGGCTCTCGGTCGACCCGGTGACGGCCGTCGTGGTCGGGGGTGGCGGTGCGATCGTCCCGGACGACCTGCCTGGCGTCGCCGAGGTGATCCGGCCCGCGCACCACGAGGTCGCCAACGCCGTCGGCGCCGCGGTCGCCGTCGTCAGCGGCGAGGTCGACCGGGTCGTCACCGCGCGCCGGTCGGGCGCGCGCGCCGCCGTCGACGCCGCCTGCCAGGAGGCGATCGACCGGGCGATCGCCGCCGGTGCCCGGCCCAGCACCGTCCAGGTCGTCGACACCGTGCGCCTCCCCCTCAACTACCTGCCCGGCGAGGCCTACCGGGTCCGGGTCAAGGCGGTCGGCGAGCTCGCCCTCCAGGAGCCGGTGCCGGCGGTGCCCCGTGGCTGAGCGGCGGATCGAGCGCGAGGACGTCGATGCCTTCGCCGCCGGCGCGGCCCTGCTCGGCGCCGGCGGGGGCGGCGACGTCCGGGTCGGCGCGCACCTGCTGCGGCACCTGCTGGCGGAGCGGTCGCTGCGCCTGGTCCCGGCCGCGGACCTGCCGCCCGACGGCATCGTCGTGCACACCGGTGCGGTCGGCTCCCCCGACGTCATCTCCGAGCGGCTGCTCAGCCCGGTCGACCTCGCCCGCGCCGCGGCCGCCGTCGCCGAGCAGGTGATGGGCCCGATCCGGGCGGCCGCCGCCTTCGAGATCGGCGGCCTCAACGCGCTGGTCGGCGCGATCGGGGCCATCGAGCTCGGCCTGCCGTTCGTCGACGGCGACCTGATGGGCCGCGCGTTCCCCAAGCTCACCCAGAACACGCTCGCGCTCCACGGCGTCGCGCCCGTGCCGCTGGCGGTCGCCAGCCCGGCCGGTGACGTGGTCGTGGTGCCCCTGATGGGACCGCGGGCCGTCGAGCCGATCCTGGCCGGGATCACCGCCGGCATGGGCGGCGCCGCCTCGGTCGCGGGCTACCCCACGACCGCCGGCGACCTCGCCCGGCTCGGTGTGCGTGGCAGCGTGAGCGCCTGCCTCGAGCTGGGCCGGCGCTTCCTCGCCGCCCGCTCCGCCGCGCTCCCGGTGCTCGTCGCCGACCTGGGCGCCCGCCTGCACGGCGTCGGCCGGGTCGAGGAGATCGTGCCGCGCCACGGCGGCACCCCGGGCACCGTCACCGTCATCGACAGCGAGGACGGCGCGGTCGTCCGCGTCGACCACCAGGAGGAGTTCCTGGCCACCGCGGTCGACGGCGTGCCGGCCGCGTGCACCCCCGACGTCGTCGCGGTGCTCGACAACCGAAGCCGGCGCCCTCTCCAGGTCGAGGAGGTGCGGGTCGGGCAGGCCGTCGTCGTCTGCTCCCTCCCGCCCCTGCACGCCTGGCCCGACAGCGCCCGTGACCTGGTCGGGCCGACGGCCTTCGGCCTGGTCGGGATGGAGGACCGATGAGCGAGACCCTGCGCGTGGCCGACCTGCTGGCCGAGCCCGAGCTCAGCGGCGCCCGGGTGGTCGCGGGCGCTGCCGGCCTCGAGCGGCTCGTCCTCGACGTCGCCTGGTACGACGCCGGCGACCCGGCCGCCGTCGCCGACAGCCTGCTCCTGTGCCGGCCCGAGGCGGTCGCGCCCGCCTACCGCCTCGACGCCCTGGTCCGCCGTGCCCACGACAGCGGCGTCGCCGGGCTGCTCGTCGTCGCCGAGACCGAGGTGCCGCTGCTCGCCACGAGCCGGCTGGCCGACCGGCTCGCCGTCCCCCTGGTGTGGCTGCCGCACGGACGGCCGGTGCACGTGCTCCAGGAGCTGACCGTGCGCGTGCGCGCCCCCGAGCTCGCCGAGGCGCGCGTCGTCAACCGGGTCGTGCGCCGCGTCCACGGCCGGCACACCGCCCCCGAGATCCTCGGCGCGGTGGGCGACGAGCTCGCCGTCCCGGTGTCGATGCTCGCCGCCGACGGGCGCAGCCTCGTCGGACCCGAGCTCGAACTGCCCGACGAGATCCGGCTCGACCGGGCCATCCCGCAGCGCGAGGCCGGCTTCCTGGTGCACCCGGTGCACGACCCCGACAGCCCGCGGGTGACCGCCTGGCTGGCCGCCCGGCTCGACCGCCCCTCGCACGGCCGGATGAACCAGGTCGCGAGCGCGCTCGCCGTCACCGAGCCGCACGTGCGCAGCTGGCTCACCACCCAGCGCGCCCAGTCGCGCCACGACGCGCTCGTCGAGCGGCAGACGCTCGCCGAGATCGTCGCCCACCGCGACGGCGTCAGCCGCGGCGTCGTCGAGAGCGCCGTGTCGCTGGGCTGGCAGCTCCAGCAGTGGCACGTCGGCGTCCACGCCGTCCCCCGCACCGGGCTCGACGACAACGACCGCGAGCGCGCCCGGGCCCGCTGGGCGAGCGAGCTCGCGGCGCAGGGCGTCGCCGTCGTCGCCTGCCAGGACGACGGCGACCGCTGGCTGGCATGGGCCTCGGCGGAGGTCGAGCCGCCGACGGCCGACGCCCGCGCCGTCCTCCAGCAGGTACGCCGCGCCGCCGCCGCGATGCCCCGCGACCTCGGCATCGCCGTCGGCATCGGCCGGCCCCACCGCGGTCCGGGCGGCCTGGTCGAGACGCTCGACGAGGCCCGCAACGCCGCCCTGCTGGCGCTGAGCCACGACTACCGGCCGGTGGTGGAGCACTCCGACGAGCTCGGCGTCGCGCGCCTGCTCGCCACCTGGCAGGAGTCCGAGGTGACCCGCTCGTTCGCCGAGACGGCGCTCGCACCGCTGATGGACGCGCCCTCCCAGGTGCTGCTCGCGACCCTGCGCGCCTACCTCGAGTGCGGTGGCTCGGTGGTCGAGACGGCGGCCGCGACGGGTGCCCACCGCAACACGATCACCACCCGGCTGCAGCAGATCCGCGAGCGGCTCGGCGTCGACCTCAACGACCCCAGCCAGCGGCTCGCGCTGCAGGTCGCCTGCCGCTCGCTGCGCGTCTGAGCCCGTCCGAGGCAGCCTCCGGCCCTGCCGCCCGCCTCGGCCTGTGCACCTCGCCCATGCCCGCGGCCGGTGACCCGGACCTAGCGTCGGGACTCCCCGAACAGAGGAGCCCTTCATGCACATCCGCGTCATCCTGCCCGCGATCGGCGACACGTTCCTGCAGTCCGCCCTCGACGACGCCACCGCCTGGGCGCTGCCCGACACCAAGATCGACGCCGTCCCGCTGCTGCGCGGCACGGCCAGCATCGAGTCGGAGTACGACGAGGCGCTCGCCGCCCCCGGCATCCTCGACCGGATCGCCGAGGCCAAGGCCGACGGCGTCGACGGCATCTTCATCACCTGCTTCGGCGACCCCGGTGTGCACGCAGCCCGCGAGGTCATCGACGTCCCGGTCGTCGGCGGCTTCGAGCCCGCCATCTTCACCGCGATGGCCCACGGCGAGCGGATCGCGATCATCACGGTGCTCCCCAACGTGCTCCCGATGCTGCGGTCGCTCGCCCGCCGCTACGGCGTCGAGGACCGGATCTCCGCCATCCGGGTCATCGACCTGCCGGTGCTCGGCCTGGATGACCACGACCTGATGATCCAGCGGCTCTCCGAGCAGGCCGTCGACGTGGTCGAGTCCGGCCAGGCCGACGTCGTCGTGCTCGGCTGCACCGGCATGCTCGGCGTCGTCGAAAAGATCCGCGAGGCGCTGGCCGAGGCGGGCCACCAGGTCCCCGTGGTCGACCCGACCGGCGCGGCGATCACCTGGCTCGAGAGCAGCGTGCGGCTCGGCCTCTTCCCCAGCCGGACCACCTACATGGTGCCGCCGGACAAGGCCCGCAACGCGTGAGCCCGTCTCCCCTCCCGGCCCAGAGCCCCGGCACGGTTCCCGTGCCGGGGCTCTGGCTCACCGTCCTCGGGCCCGCGGCGCTGGCCGCCGTCCTCGCCGACGCGACCACGCGCCCGCAGTGGCTCGGGGTCGACCTCCAGCACGGCGAGATCGGCTGGCCCGACGTACCGCACCTGCTGCGCTGTGCCGAGCTGCACGACACACCCGCGCTGATCCGCACGGCCGACCACTCCCCGGCGGCCATCGGCCGTGCGCTCGACCTCGGCGCGCGCGGCGTGGTGGTGCCCGCCGTCGAGAGTGCTGAGCAGGCGGCGGCCGTCGTCGCGGCCACCCGGTTCGCACCGGCCGGGACCCGGAGCGACGGCTACCGGCGTCCTCCGGCGCGTCCGGCCGCGCTGCCCGGACTCCCCGACCCCCTGGTGCTGCCGATGGTCGAGACCGCCGCCGGGCTCGGCGCCGCGGCCGACATCGTCGGCACCGACGGCGTCAGCGGCGTCTTCGTCGGGCCGATCGACCTGGCCCGGTCGTCCGGATGGCGCCCCGACGGCCCCGAGCTGACGGCGGCCGTCGCCGGTCTCTCGGCGCTCACCAGGAGCGAGCAGCGCCTGCTCGCCATGTTCGCGCTGTCCCCGGAGCACGCCGCGACGCTGCCGCCCCTCGACCTCGTCGCCCTCGGCACCGACCTCGGCCTCCTCGGCACGGCGGTGTCCCGCACGTTCGGAGCCTCCCGATGATCCTCGACCTCAGCAGCGACCACGTCGCCCCCGCCCATCCCGCCGTGCTCGCGGCCGTCGCCGAGGCCAACCAGGGCCGCGCGCGGTCGTACGGCGCGGACCCGTGGACCCGCGAGGCGGAGCGCCGGCTGCGCGCGATCTTCGGCCCGCGGATGTCGTACCTGCCGGTGTTCAACGGCACCGGCGCCAACGTGCTGGCCCTCACCGCGATGACCCGCCGCTGGGAGTCGGTGCTCTGCGCCGAGGACGCGCACGTCCACACCGACGAGACGGCCGCGCCGGAGCGGGCCGGGCTCAAGCTGGTGCTGGCCCCCTCGCCGACCGGGCGGATCTCGCCCGGCACGCTCGCCCGGCACCTCGCTCCCGGCAACCGGCACCGGCCCCAGGTGTCGGTGCTGTCGCTGACCCAGAGCACCGAGCTCGGCACCTGCTACTCCGTGGCCGACCTGCGCGCCCTGTGCGCTGAAGCGCACGAGCTCGGGCTCGCCGTCCACCTCGACGGCGCCCGGCTCGCCAACGCCGCCGTGACCCTCGGCGTCTCCTGGGCCGAGCTGACCACGGCCGTCGGCGTCGATGTGGTGTCGCTCGGCTGCAGCAAGAACGGCGGCCTGCTCGGCGAGGGCGTCGTCGTGCTCGAGCCCGGTGCGGTGCCCGGCCTCGACTACCTGCACAAGGCCGTCGGCCAGCTGCCCGCCAAGACCCGCTTCGTCTCCACCCAGCTGCTCGCCCTGCTCGACGACGACCTCTGGTACCGCAACGCCCGCCACGCCAATGCCCAGGCCCGGCGCCTGGCCGACGGCCTGGCCCGGCTCGACGACGTCCGGGTGCAGCTGCCGACCGAGGCCAACGCCGTCTTCGCCGACGTCTCCGCGGAGGTCGCCGCCCGGCTGGCGCAGGACGTCGCCACCGCGACCTGGCAGACGACAGGAGAGCGAGGAGAGCGCCGGCTGCTCCGGCTGATGACCGCCTGGGACACCGACCCGGCCGACGTCGACCGGGTCCTGGCCTGTGCCGCGGCCGCCGTCGGGGCGGGCCGCCCCCAGCAGGCCGAGCCGGTGTGCAGCTCGCCCACTGCCCTGTCCGCGCCGCGTCCCTAGGGTCGCGACATGACCGACATCTCCACCGCGCCGGACCCGACGACCACCTTCGGTGCGTCGCTCGCCGACCACATGGTCAGCCTGCGGTGGACCGCCGACGCCGGCTGGTCCGCCGCCCGGCTCGGCCCGCTCACCGACCTCCGGCTCTCACCCGCCGCCATGGTGCTCCACTACGGCCAGGCGATCTTCGAGGGCATGAAGGCCTACCGCGGCGAGGACGACGCGGTCCGCCTCTTCCGGCCCGAGGTCAACGCCGCCCGGCTGCAGGCCTCCGCCCGGCGGATGGCGATGCCCGAGCTGCCGGTCGCCGACTTCGTCGCCGCCGTCGAGCTGCTCACGGCGGCCTGCGCCGACCTGGTGCCCGCCGGGCCCGGGCGCAGCCTCTACCTGCGGCCGTTCATGATCGCCACCGAGGCCGCGCTCGGCACCCGGCCCTCCCGCGAGTACGCCTTCCACGTCATCGGCTCGCCCGCCGGCTCCTACTTCGCCTCCGAGTACGACGGCATCCGGGTCTGGGTCGAGGAGCACCAGCCGCGCGCCTTCCCCGGCGGCACCGGCGCCGCCAAGTGCGCCGGCAACTACGCCGGCGGGATGCTCGTCCAGCAGGCCGCCACCGAGCGCGGCTGCCAGCAGGTGCTCTACCTCGACGCCCGCGAGGGCCGCCACCTCGAGGAGCTGGGCGGCATGAACGTCGTCGTCGTCCTCGACGAGCCCGACGGCACCACGCTCGTGACCCCGCGCACGAGCGACACGATCCTCGCCGGGGTGACCCGCGACTCGATCCTCACCCTCGCCCGTGACCTCGGTGCCCGCGTCGAGGAGCGCCAGGTCTCGTTCGCCGAGGTCGAGACCGGCGCCCGCTCCGGCCGGGTCAGCGAGCTCTTCGCGTGCGGCACCGCCGCCGTGGTGACGCCGGTGGCCGAGCTCGCCTGGACCGGTGGCTCCGTGCGGATCGGCGACGGCGCCCCCGGCCGCTGGACGACCGCGCTGCGCGACGACCTGCTCGGCATCCAGGAGGGGCGCCGGCCCGACCGCTACGGCTGGACCCGGGTGGTCCGGTGAGCACCGCCGACCGGACCGCGGCCCTCGCGGCGCGCCTCGACACCGCCCTCCCCGCCGTCCTGGCCCGCCTCGACGAGCTGGTCGCCATCCCGTCGGTCAGCGCCGACCCCGCCCACCGGGGCGACGTGCTGCGCAGCGCCCGGGCGACGGCGGAGGCGTTCAGCGACCTCGGCGTCGAGGTCTCCGTGGTGAGCGTCGACGGCGGCCAGCCCGCGGTGCTCGGCCGCTCCGCACCGGTGGCCGGCCCGACCGTGCTGCTCTACGCCCACCACGACGTCCAGCCGACCGGCGACGTGTCCGCCTGGACCAGCCCTCCGTTCGAGCCGACCCGGCGGGGCGAGCGGCTCTTCGGCCGCGGCGCCGCCGACGACAAGGCCGGCATCGTGGTGCACCTCGCCGCACTGGCCGTCCTCGGCCCCGAGCTGGGGTGCAACGTCCGGCTCCTCATCGAGGGCGAGGAGGAGATCGCCTCCCCCACCCTCCCGAAGCTCCTCGTCGAGCACCGCGACGCCCTCGCCGCCGACGTCGTCGTGGTCGCCGACTCGGTGAACTGGGCCGTCGGCACCCCCTCGCTCACCACGTCGCTGCGGGGCATCCTCGACCTGGAGGTGACGGTCTCGGTCCTCGACCACGACCTGCACTCCGGCGCCTGGGGTGGCGCGGTGCCCGACGCGGCCGGCGTGCTCGTCCGCGCCCTCGCCTCGCTGTACGACGCCGACGGCGCGGTCGCCGTCCCCGGGCTGCACGCTCCCGAGCGCACCCCCGCCGTCGAGTACGACGAGCAGGTGCTGCGCGCCGACGCCGGCGTCCTGCCCGGCGCCGGCCTGCCCGGCCGCGGCCCGCTGACCGCCCGTCTGTGGCGCCAGCCGTCGATCACCGTGATCGGCACCAGCCTGCCCCCGGTCGACGACGCCGCGCACGCACTGCGGGCGCGCGCCACGGCCCGGCTCTCGGTGCGGGTGCCCCCGGGCGTCGACCTCACCGCGGCAGCCGCGGCGCTCACCGCCCACCTGAGCGCGAACGCTCCCCACGGCGCGCTCGTCGAGACGACGGTGCGCGCCTCCGGGCACCCCGTCGACCTCGGTGACGACGCGCCCGCCCACGCGGTGATGACCGGCGCACTGCGCGACGCCTGGGGCAGCGAGCCCGTCGACATCGGCGTCGGCGGCTCGATCCCGCTGATCCACCTGCTCGCCGAGAGCCTCCCGGAGGCGACCGTCCTGGTCACCGCCGTCGAGGACCCGGACACCCGCGCCCACGGCATCGACGAGAGCCTGCACCTCGGCGAGCTCACGCGTGCGTGCCTCGCCGAGGTGCTGCTCCTGGACCGCTTGGCCGACGGGCTCCCGCCGGCCCCCTAGAGGTACTGGCCGGTGTCGGAGACGGTGTCGATCGACCGACCCGGCTCGGTTCCCTGCTTGCCGGTGATGAGCGTGCGGATGAACACGATCCGCTCGCCCTTCTTGCCCGAGATCCGCGCCCAGTCGTCGGGGTTGGTCGTGTTGGGCAGGTCCTCGTTCTCCTTGAACTCGTCGACGCACGCCTGGAGCAGGTGCGAGACCCGCAGCCCCTTCTGGTCGTGGTCGATGAAGTCCTTGATCGCCGTCTTCTTCGACCGGTCGACGATGTTCTGGATCATCGCGCCCGAGTTGAAGTCCTTGAAGTACAGGACCTCCTTGTCACCGTTGGCGTAGGTGACCTCGAGGAAGCGGTTCTCCTCGGTCTCGGAGTACATCCGCTCGACCGCGGCCCGGATCATTCCGGTGACGGTCGCCTGCCGGTCGCCGCCGAACTCGGCGAGGTCGTCGGCGTGCAGCGGCAGGTTGGCGGTGAGGTACTTGCTGAAGATGTCGCGCGCGGACTCGGCGTCCGGGCGCTCGATCTTGATCTTCACGTCGAGCCGGCCGGGGCGCAGGATGGCCGGGTCGATCATGTCCTCGCGGTTGGAGGCACCGATGACCAGGACGTTCTCGAGCAGCTCGACGCCGTCGATCTCGCTGAGCAGCTGCGGGACGATCGTGTTCTCGACGTCGGAGGAGACGCCCGAGCCGCGGGTGCGGAAGAGCGAGTCCATCTCGTCGAAGAACACGATGACCGGCGTGCCGGTGCTCGCCTTCTCGCGTGCCCGCTGGAACACCAGGCGGATGTGCCGCTCGGTCTCGCCGACGTACTTGTTGAGCAGCTCGGGGCCCTTGATGTTGAGGAAGTAGGACTTCCCCTCCTGGCCCGTCTTGGCGGCGACCTTCTTGGCCAGCGAGTTCGCGACGGCCTTGGCGATGAGCGTCTTGCCGCAGCCCGGAGGGCCGTAGAGCAGGATGCCCTTGGGCGGCTTGAGCTCGTGCTCGGCGAAGAGCTCGGGGTAGAGGTAGGGCAGCTCGACGGCGTCCTGGATCATCTCGATCTGGTTGCCCAGGCCGCCGATGGTCTCGTAGGTGATGTCGGGGACCTCTTCGAGGACCAGCTCCTCGACCTCGGACTTCGGCACCTTCTCGTAGGCGTAGCCGGCCCGGGCGTCGAGCAGCAGCGAGTCGCCGGCGCGGAGCGTCTCGCCGAGCAGCGGCTCGGCCAGCCGGACGACGCGCTCCTCGTCGGCGTTGGCGATGACCAGCACCCGCTCGCCGTCGGCGAGCAGCTCCTTGAACATCACGACGTCGCCGACGCTCTCGAACTCGAACGCGGCGACCACGTTGAGCGCCTCGTTGAGCATGACCTCCTGGCCGCGCTGCAACGTGTCGAGGTCGACGGCCGGGCTCACCGTCACCCGCAGCTTGCGGCCGCCGGTGAAGACGTCGACCGAGTCGTCCTCGTTGCGCTGGAGGAAGGTGCCGAAGCCCGCCGGCGGCTGGGCCAGCCGGTCGACCTCCTCCTTCAGCTTCATGATCTGGTCGCGCGCGTCGCGCAGGGTCGACGCCAGGCGCTCGTTCTGCGCGGTCACCGCCGCGAGGGACCGCTGGGCGTCGGCGAGCCGCATCTCCAGCGATCTCGACGGCGCTCCGGGCGTGTCGACCAGGCGGCGGCGCAGGTCGTGGACCTCGTCCTCGAGGTAGCGGACCTGCTCCTCGAGCTCCTCAGGGCTCCGGGAGCCGTGGCTCCCCGAAGTGCCTTCTCCCATGCTCGTCATGGCACACCTCCTGGAACGACCCTACTCGGCAGCCGGGTGCACGGAAGCGATTAACGCGCGCTAGTCGTCGGCAGGTGTCTCGGGGACGCCGGGCGGGCGCGGACCGGTGTAGTCGGGGCCGTAGGCACCGGGCGCGGGACGGCGCTTCTTGAGCGGCGCACGCTCCCCCGGCGCCATCCGCCGCGCGGTGACCAGGAAGGCGGTGTGCCCGATCATCTTGTGCCCGGGGCGCACGGCGAGACCCTCGACGTGCCAGTCGCGGACGAGCGACTCCCACGGCGCGGGCTCGGTGAAGCCGCCGTGGACCCGCACCGCCTCGACGAACTTCGAGAGCTGGGTGGTCGTGGCGACGTACGCGCAGACGATGCCGCCGGGGCGCAGCGCGTCGGCCGCGGCGTCGAGGCAGTCCCACGGGGCGAGCATGTCGAGGATGATCCGGTCGCAGCGCTCACCGGAGGCCGGCAGCTCCTCGGCGAGGTCGCCGAGGGTCAGCTGCCAGGCCGGGTGGTCGCCGCCGAAGAACTGGGTGACGTTGCGCCGGGCGATGTCGGCGAACTCCTCGCGCCGCTCGTACGACGACACCCGGCCGTGCGGGCCGACGGCCCGCAGCAGCGAGCAGGTGAGCGCACCGGAGCCGACGCCCGCCTCGACGACGTGGGCGCCGGGGAAGATGTCGGCCATCGCCACGATCTGGGCGGAGTCCTTGGGGTAGACGACGGCCGCGCCGCGCGGCATCGAGACCACGAACTCCGAGAGCAGCGGCCGGAACACGAGGTACTCGCCGCCCACGGACGACGTGACCGCGAAGCCCTCCTCGCGGCCGATCAGCTCGTCGTGGTCGAGGTGGCCCTTGTTGGAGAAGAACCGCTTCCCCTCGACCAGCTCGAAGTTGTGCTTGCGGCCCTTGCCGTCGACCAGCCGCACCCACTCGCCGGCACGCAGGGGGCCGCGGTGGACACCGGACCAGGCGTCGTTCGGGACGTCGGGAGTCGCTTCGGTCACCGGCGCAATCTACCGGGAGCGCCGCCGGGAACGCTCAACGGGACGGACGCACGCGCCGCAGGACGTCGGTGGTGACCAGGACGCCGTACATGGTGCCGTCGGGGTTGACCAGGAGGTACTCCGTGGCGTTGGTGCTCCGGAGCGTCTCGAGCAGCTCGGCACCGCTGACCTCGGCCGGCAGCGTCAGGCCGGGCTCGATCCGGCGGGCGACGGAGGAGACCGGAACCCACGGCCGCCGCTCGTCGGGGACCGCGCGGGCGGCCGCCTCGTCGACAAGGCCGTCGGGCCGGCCGTCGGAGGTGACCGTGACGATCCCGCCGGCCTCGGCCTCGCGGGCCCGGCGCAGCGCCTCGGCCAGCGGCAGGTCGGGCGGCACGGCAAGGCCCCGGCGGGCGAGCCGGGCGGGGTCCAGGTGCCCGAACAGGCTGCTGATCCTGGACACCGCCAGCGCCTGCGAGGCGCCGGTCCACAGGAAGATGGCGACGATGCCGAGGATGACCGGGCTGGTGAGGTCACCGGACCGGGCGGTCCACAGCGCCCAGGCACCCACGACGAGCGCCAGCACCCGGCCACCCCACGCGGCGACCGTCGTCCCGGTGTCGACGCGGCCGGTCACCGCCCACACGCCCGCCTTGAGCACCCGGCCGCCGTCGAGGGGCAGGCCCGGCACGAGGTTGAGGACGCCGATGAGCAGGTTGGCGCCGGCCAGGCCCTCGACGACCAGCCGCAGCAGGCCGTCGGGGATGACGAACCACAGGCCGAGCGCTCCGGCGCCGACCAGGATCGACGTGAGGGGCCCGACCACGGCGATCCAGAACTCCTGGCGAGGGCGCTGGGCCTCGCCCTCGATCGCCGTCGCACCGCCGAGGAAGTGCAGCGTGATCGAGTGCACCCGGAAGCCGAAGCGGCGCGCGACCACCGCGTGCGAGGCCTCGTGGAGCAGGACGGCGACGTACAACGCGATCGCGAAGGCCAGCCCCACGACGTACTTCCAGCCGCCGAGGCCGCTCTGCACCTGGTCGACCCGCGGCGCCATGATCAGCGCGATCAGGCCGGCGATGAGGAACCACGAGCTGGACACGAGGACGTCGCTGCCGGCGATCTGGCCGATCCGGAACATTCCCCGGGGCACGGGCGTGCGCTCGGGGCTGGAGGGGGAAGGACCGGACACACTCCGAGGCTATCCGGCCCGGTGTCGGACCCCTGCCCTAGTGTCGAACGCATGACCACCGAGACCGCCAGCGCCGGCGTCGAGCCGGCCGACCCGTCCGAGCGGGGCGGCACGCGCGTCGACGGCGTCACGGTCCTCGGCGCGCTCTCGCCCTCGCGGGTCGGCGACTTCCTGTCGTGCCCGCTGCTCTTCCGGTTCCGCACCATCGACCGGCTCCCCGAGCCGCCCTCGCCGGCCGCCGTCCGCGGCACCGTCGTCCACCGGGTGCTCGAGCAGCTCTTCGACCTGCCCGCGGCCGACCGCACCCCCGACCACGCCGACGCGATGATCGCCCCCGCCTGGGCCGAGCTCCAGGAGGTCGAGCCGGCGGTCGCCACCATGTTCCCCGCCGACGGCCCCGAGATCACCGCGTGGCTCCTGTCCTGCCGCGAGACCCTGCGCCGCTACTTCGACCTCGAGGACCCCACCCGCCTCGAGCCCGCCGACCGCGAGCTCTACGTCGAGACGCTCACCGACACCAAGCTGCTGCTGCGCGGGGTGGTCGACCGGGTCGACGTCGCACCCGACGGGGCGATCCGCATCGTCGACTACAAGACCGGCAACGCGGTGAGCGAGATGTTCGAGGGCAAGGTCCTCTTCCAGCTCAAGTTCTACGCGCTCGTGCTGTGGCGCACCCGCGGCGTCGTCCCGAAGATGCTGCAGCTGATCTACCTCGGCGACGGCCAGGTGCTCCGCTACGAGCCCGACGAGCACGAGCTGCTCGCCGTCGAGCGCAAGGTCCAGGCGGTGTGGCAGGCCATCCGCGCGGCCACCGAGCGCGGCGAGTTCCAGTCCCGCCCGGGCGCCCTGTGCCAGTGGTGCCCGCACCAGGCGCTCTGCCCGTCGTACGGAGGCACGCCGCCCCCGTTCCCGGCCGACCGGGCGGCGCGGCCTACAGGCGACCCAGCTCCGCCGGCGTGAGCTCCTCGAGCGTGTCCCTGAACACCAGCCCCGGCCCCGGCGGGACCGGCACGTGGTTCGGCACGACGAGCACCCGGCACCCCGCGGCGACCGCCGAGGTCGCGCCCGTCGGCGAGTCCTCCACCGCCACGCACTCCCCCGGCTCGACGCCGAGCGAGGCCGCGGCAGTCAGGTAGGGCTCCGGGTGCGGCTTGCCCTGGTCCACCATGTCACCGGTGACGATCACCCGGAAGGTCTCCGGCGGCAGGTGCTCCAGGATCGGCGCCACCAGCCGCTGGTACGACATCGTCACCAGCGCGCACGGCACCCCCGCCTCGTGCAGGTCCAGCAGCAGCTCCCGGGCGCCGTCCCGCCACGGCACCGCGTGCCGCACCTGCGCCACCACGCTGTCGAGCAGCATCTCGACGATCTCCTCGGGCGTGAACGCCAGCCCGAGCCGGTCCTTGATGTACGCGCCCGACACCAGCAGGTCGCTCCCGACCAGCGCCATGGCGTCGTCGTGGGTCCAGGTGCCGCCGTACTCCTCGGCGATGGCCTGCTCGGCCGCCATCCAGTAGGGCTCGGTGTCGACGATGGTGCCGTCCATGTCCCACAGGACGGCGGCGGGCAGGACGGCGGGTGCACTCGTCACGCGCCCAGCCTAGGAGGTCAGGACCCGGGCGACGCGACGTCCCCCCAGGACCGGAGCCAGGCCGCGGCCCGCTCCGCTGCAGCCTCGAAGCGGGCCTCGACCGTGGGCAGCCGCTCGACGATGAGCGCACGGTCGACCAGCCGAGCAGCGATGAGCGCCCCGACGAACTCCCGGTCCTTCTCGCGGAAGGCGCACAGCTTCGCGACGCACAGGTCCTCCTTGTCGAGGCACCAGCCGGTGAAGACCGGGTCGCCGCCGGGAGCAGCCGTGTTGTCGTTGCTCACTGCGACGAGCCGGTCGCGCCAGCCTCCAGGAAGGACGCAGGTGCTCAGGTCGACGCCGTCGATGCTGAAGCCGTGCAGGTCCTCGAACGGCGAGAACTCCCCCGCGACACCCTCGATCACGTCGGCCAGCCGCGCGGTCTCCTCGTTCGTGCCCGCGAGCGGAAGGACGTCGATCTCCAGGGACATGGTGGCCTCGTTCGGGAGGTCCTCCTCGCGGTAGGTACCGAGGATCGACTGCGAGCCGACCACGATGACCTCGCGGGACCCGATGATCTGGCAGGCCGCGCGGATCGCGTGCTCGAGCTGGTCGCGCCGCATCAGCCGGCCAGCGCGAGCTCGTCCAGCACCTGGCGGCGCTCGACGTCGGACAGCAGGCCACCCAGCGGCGAGACCTCGCGCATGTCGATGGACGTGCGGTCGAGCCCGGTCATGACCCGGTGCAGGCCGAGCACGTCGCGCTCGTCGACCAGCGTTCGCCAGCGCTCGATGCTGTCGAGGTGCACGCGACCGCGGACCTGCTCGTCGAGCCGGCCGAGATTGCGCTCGATCGTCGGGAGCCACTCGTCGAGCCGTTCCCGGGTCAGGTGCCCCGAGAGCGTGCGGTGGAGCATCCAGGACCGGCGCTCGGACCGGGTGAGCTCCGGCCGCACCGGCCGGCGGACGACCTCGAGCCGGAAGCCCATCGCCGACAGCAGCCGGTCGAGCTGCTCGTCGCTGAGCTCGACCCTGCCGGACAGGAACTGGCTGATGCTGGGCTGGCGCACGCCGGTGAGACGCGAGAGCTGCGACTGGCTGGTGCCCGTCTCGCTCATCACGTCCCGCAGGACCGTTCGCCTCGTCATGCTTGAACTATAGCAAGCCGTGCTATAGGACTTCGCCGCGCGTCAGGGGCGAGGGCAGTTTCACCGCCTAGGCGGTGAAACTGCCGCCAGACCGCCACCCAGCCTCAGTCGTCCGGGTCGTACCCCAGGTTCGGCGAGAGCCACTTCTCGGTCTCGGTGACGCTCCACCCCTTGCGCGCGGCGTAGTCCTCGATCTGGTCCCGACCCAGCCGGCCGACCACGAAGTACTGCGCCTCGGGGTGGCTGTAGTAGAGACCGGAGACCGAGGCGCCGGGCCACATCGCCATCGACTCGGTCAGCTCCATGCCCGTGTTGGCCTGGACGTCGAGGAGCTCCCAGATGGTGCGCTTCTCGGTGTGGTCCGGGCAGGCCGGGTAGCCGGGGGCCGGGCGGATGCCGGTGTACTTCTCGGCGATGAGGTCCTCGTTGGTCAGCTGCTCCTCGGGGACGTGCGCCCAGAACTCGGTGCGCACGCGCTGGTGGAGCCGCTCGGCGAAGGCCTCGGCCAGGCGGTCGGCGAGCGCCTCGAGCAGGATCGCCGAGTAGTCGTCGAGGTCCTCCTTGAAAGCCGTGATCCGCTCGGTGGTGCCGAGGCCGGCGGTGACCGCGAAGGCACCGATCCAGTCGCCGGTGCCCGGGGCGAGGTCGGCGCCGATGGGTGCGACGTAGTCGGCGAGCGAGCGGTTGGGGATGCCGGAGCGGTGCTGGCCCTGCTGGCGCAGCTGGTGCAGCGTCGTCCGGACGGCGGCCCGCGACTCGTCCTCGTAGACGACGACGTCCTCGCCGGTGCTCGCGGCCGGGAACAGGCCGTAGACGCCGTTGGCGGTGAGCCACTTCTCCTCGACCAGGCGGTCGAGCATGGCCTGGGCGTCGTCGTACAGCTTGCGCGCGGCGTCGCCGAGCGTCGGGCTGTTGAGGATGTCGGGGAACTTGCCCTTCATCTCCCAGGCGTTGAAGAACGGCTGCCAGTCGATGTAGTCGCGCAGCTCGGTGAGGTCGTAGCCCGCGAGGACGTGGACGCCGGGCGTGCGCGGCTGCGGCGGGGCGTAGCCGTCCCAGACCAGCGGCGACTTGTTGTCCTGGGCGTCGGCGAACGACAGCTGCGGGCGGTCGGACTTCTGGGAGTGCCGGGCGCGGAGCGAGTCGTAGTCGGCCTGGGTCGCCTCGAGCAGGGCGGGGCGCTGCCGGTCGTCGAGGAGGGCGGCCGCGGTGGGGACCGAGCGCGAGGCGTCCTTGACCCAGACGACGGGGCCCGAGTACTTCGGGTCGACCTTGACCGCCGTGTGGGCGCGTGAGGTCGTCGCGCCGCCGATGAGGAGCGGGATCTCGAGGCCGAGGCGCTGCATCTCGGTGGCGAAGCCGACCATCTCGTCGAGGCTCGGCGTGATCAGGCCGGACAGGCCGATGATGTCGGCGCCGACCTCCTTGGCCGTGTCGAGGATCTTCTGGGCCGGCACCATCACGCCGAGGTCGATGACCTCGTAGTTGTTGCAGGAGAGCACGACGCCGACGATGTTCTTGCCGATGTCGTGGACGTCGCCCTTGACGGTGGCGAGCACGATGGTGCCGTTGGTGTCCTTGGCGGCGGCCAGCTCGGGGTTGGCGGCCTTCTCCTTCTCGATGAAGGGGATGAGGTAGGCGACGGCCTTCTTCATCACGCGGGCGGACTTCACCACCTGCGGGAGGAACATCTTGCCCGCGCCGAACAGGTCGCCGACGACGTTCATGCCGTCCATCAGCGGGCCCTCGATGACCTCGATGGGCCGGCCGCCGCGAGCGGCGATCTCGCTGCGCAGCTCCTCGGTGTCGGCCTCGACGAAGCCGTCGATGCCCTTGACCAGGGCGTGGGTGATCCGCTCGCCGACGGGCAGCGAGCGCCACTCCTCGGCGGCCGCCTCGACCTTCTCGCCGCTGCCGCGGTGGGCCTCGGCGAGCTCGAGCAGCCGCTCCGTGGCGGCCAGCGTGTCGTCGGTGCGGTTGAGGACGACGTCCTCGATCGCGCCGCGCAGCGCCGGGTCGATGGTGTCGTAGGGCACCAGGGCGCCGGCGTTGACGATGCCCATGTCGAGCCCCGCCTCGATGGCGTGGAACAGGAACACCGCGTGGATCGCCTCGCGGACCGGGTTGTTGCCGCGGAAGCTGAACGAGACGTTGGAGATGCCGCCGGAGACCTTGGCGCCCGGCAGGTTCTGCTTGATCCAGCGGGTCGCCTCGATGAAGTCGACGCCGTAGGTGGCGTGCTCCTCGATGCCGGTCGCCACGGCGAACACGTTGGGGTCGAAGATGATGTCCTCGGCCGGGAAGCCGACCTTGTCGACCAGCACCCGGTAGGCGCGCTCGCAGATCGCCTTGCGGCGCTCGAGGTTGTCGGCCTGGCCGTCCTCGTCGAACGCCATCACGACCGCGGCGGCGCCGTACTTCTTGCAGAGGTTGGCCTGCTCGACGAACTTCTCCTCGCCCTCCTTGAGCGAGATCGAGTTGACGATCGGCTTGCCCTGGACGCAGCGCAGGCCGGCCTCGATGACCTCCCACTTGGAGGAGTCGATCATCAGCGGCACCCGGCTGATGTCGGGCTCGCTCGCGATCAGCTTGACGAAGCGGTCCATCGCGGCGACGCCGTCGATCATGCCCTCGTCCATGTTGATGTCGATGACCTGCGCGCCGGCCTCGACCTGCTGGGCCGCGACCGAGAGGGCGGTGTCGTAGTCGCCGTCCTTGATCAGGTTGCGGAACCGCGCCGAGCCGGTGATGTTGGTCCGCTCGCCGACGTTCACGAACAGGCTCGCGTCGGTGATCGTGAACGGCTCGAGACCCGAGAGCCGCATGGCCGGCTCGATCTCCGCGGGCTGGCGGACGGCACGGCCCTCCATCACCCGGGCGATCTCGGCGATGTGGTCGGGCGTGGTGCCGCAGCAGCCGCCGACGATGTTGAGGAAGCCCGCCTCGGCGAACTCGACCAGGACGCCGGCCGTGTCGGCGGGCGCCTCGTCGTACTCGCCGAAGGCGTTGGGCAGGCCCGCGTTCGGGTAGACCGAGACGAACGAGTCGGCCAGCCGAGAGAGCTCGGCGACGTAGGGCCTCATCTCCTGGGCGCCGAGGGCGCAGTTGAGGCCGACGGCGAGCGGGCGGGCGTGGCGCACCGAGTCCCAGAAGGCCTCGGTCACCTGGCCCGACAGCGTGCGCCCGGAGGCGTCGGTGATCGTGCCCGAGATGACGACGGGCCACCGGCGGCCGGCCTCGTCGAAGAGCGACTCGACGGCGAAGATCGCCGCCTTGGCGTTGAGGGTGTCGAAGATCGTCTCGATGAAGAGCAGGTCGGCGCCGCCGTCGACCAGGCCGCGGGCGGCATCGAGGTAGGCGTCGACGAGCTGCTCGTACGACACGTTGCGCGCGCCGGGGTCGTTGACGTCGGGGCTGATGGACGCCGTGCGCGTCGTGGGCCCGAGCGCGCCGGCGACGTAGCGCCGGCGACCGGTCGCGGCGGCGACCTCGTCGGCCACCCGGCGGGCGAGCCGGGTCGCCTCGAGGTTGAGCTCGTACGACAGCTCGGCCATGCCGTAGTCGCTGAGGGAGACCGCGTTGCAGTTGAACGTGTTGGTCTCGATGATGTCGGCGCCCGCGTCGAGGTACTCGCGGTGGATGCCGGCGATGATCTCGGGCTGGGTCACCGAGAGCAGGTCGTTGTTGCCGATCAGGTCCGAGGGCCACTCGTCGCGGCTGGCGAAGCGCTCGCCGCGGTAGCCCGCCTCGTCGGGCCGGTCCCGCTGGATGGCGGTGCCCATGGCGCCGTCGAGGATCACGATCCGCTCGCGGAGCAGCGCGGAGAGCTCGTCGGTCGCGTCCGGCTGCCAGCCGGCGGCGTCGACGCGCGCGATGTCAGACATGCACCAATCCTTCCGTGTGGAAGGCGCCCTTGGTTCATCGGCCGAGCGTGGCGGACGGGTCCGTCGGTGGACCGTCCGTTGCAACGCCTCTCGGCTGCTGCCGATCCTACTTCGTCCGGGGCGACTAGGCTCGCAGAGTGATGGAGATCGAGACGGTCACCGGGCTGGTCCGGCCGGTGGTCATCGCCGCGTTCGAAGGCTGGAACGATGCCGCCGAGTCGGCGACCGGGGTCGTGGACCACCTGATGCGGGTCTGGAACGCCAAGGTGGTCGCGGCGATGGACCCCGAGGACTACTACGACTTCCAGGTCAACCGGCCCACCGTCGGTATCGACGACAACGGCTTCCGCAAGCTGACCTGGCCCAGCACCCACGTGGCGGTCGCCTCGCCGCCCGAGCTCGACCGCGACGTCATCCTGATCCGCGGCATCGAGCCCAACATGCGCTGGCGGCAGTTCACCGAGGAGCTCCTCACCACCGTCGACGAGCTGGGCGGCGAGCTGCTGGTCACGCTCGGCGCGCTGCTGTCCGACAGCCCGCACACCCGGCCGATCCCGGTCTCGGGCTCGGCGACCGAGGCCGACCTGCTCGACCGGCTCTCGCTGGAGCAGTCGACGTACGAGGGACCCACCGGCATCGTCGGCGTCCTCCAGGAGGCCTGCATCCGGATCGACATGCCCGCCGTGTCGTACTGGGCGGCGGTCCCCCACTACGTCGCCCAGCCGCCCTGCCCGAAGGCGACGCTCGCACTCCTCGGCCGGCTCGAGGATCTCTTCGAGGTGCCGATCCCGCTCGGCGACCTGCCCGACGAGGCCCGCGCCTGGGAGCGCGGCGTCGACGAGCTCGCCGAGGAGGATGAGGACATCGCCGAGTACGTCCGCTCGCTCGAGGAGTCCCGCGACACCGCCGACCTGCCCGAGGCCTCCGGCGAGGCGATCGCCCGCGAGTTCGAGCGCTACCTCAAGCGCCGCGGCGAGGACGACTGAGCGGGCTCCGCGGATGCTCCAGGAGCGGGTCGAGACCCGCGACGGCTGGGTGAGCGTCGCCGTCCACGGTGACCCGGACGCGCCCGGGATCGTGCTGGTGCCCGGCGTGATGAGCGACGCGCGCACCTGGCGCCACGTCGCGTCGGCGCTCACCGCCTGGCCGTCGGTCACCGTGCTCAACCGCCGTGGGCGGAACCCGTCGGGCCCGCTGGGCGACGGGTACGACCTCGCCACCGAGGTCGCCGACCTGGGCGCGGTCCTCGACGCCCGGCCCGGCCCGGCCGCTGTCCTCGGCTGGAGCTACGGCGGGACGATCGCGCTCCTCGCCGCCGGCGAGCGGGAGCTCCCGCACGTCATCGCCTACGAGCCGGTCGACCCCGAGTTCGGCAGCGCGGCACTCCCCGACCTGGCCGCGGCCGACGCTGCCGACGACACCGACCGGGCGGTCGAGATCGTCAACCGGCAGATCTCGGGCTACTCCGCCGAGCACGTCGCCCGGCTCCGCGCCGACGTCGGCTCGTGGGCGGTCCTGCGCCGGCTCAGCCGCCCGCTGTACGCCGAGCTCCGCGCGCTCAACACCGCCCGGCTGCCGGAGCGCCTGGCGGCGCGAGCGGGTCGCGTCGACCTGGTGGTCGGCGCCGAGAGCACCGGCCGGGCGCCGTACGGGACGGCGCTCGAGCGGGTCCGCGCCCGGCTGGGCGAGCACCGCGTCACCGAGCTGGCCGGGCACGGCCATCTCGCGCACGTGACCGGGCCGGGCGACCTGGCCCGGCTGGTCGACTCGCTGGCGGGCTAGCGGGTTGGAGGGCTAGAGCGCGAGGCCGAGCGCGGCGTCGAGCACCGGCAGCAGCGTGACGGCGGCCTCGGCGTCGCTCGTGTCGGCGAGCCCGTCGGTGCCGAGCGTGGCCGCCACCCAGGCGTCGATCGCGGCGGTCGCCCGCGGCGCGTCGAGGTCGTCGGCGAGCGCCGCGAGCACCTCGGCGACGACCGGCGCGGCCGGCGCTCCGGCGCCGAGCGCGAGCGCGCGGCGCCACGAGGCGACGTCGTCGACGGCCTGCCAGAGCTGGGCGTCGGTCCACTCCCAGTCGGTGCGGTAGTGGTGGCGCAGCAGGGCGAGGCGGATCGCCATCGGGTCGATGTCGCTGTTGCGCAGCGCGGAGACGAAGACGAGGTTGCCGAGCGACTTGGACATCTTCTGGCCGTCGTAGGCGACCATGCCGGCGTGGCTGTAGACCGCGGCGAAGCGCTCGCCGGTCGCCACCTGGACGTGACCCGCGCACATCTCGTGGTGCGGGAAGACGAGGTCGCTGCCGCCGGCCTGGACGTCGAAGGCGGTACCGAGGTGCTCGAGCGCGATCGCCGCGCACTCGATGTGCCAGCCAGGCCGGCCGCGTCCGAACGGGCTGTCCCAGGCGGGCTCGCCGTCGCGCTCGCCGCGCCACACGACGCAGTCGAGCGGGTCCTTCTTGCCGGCGCGGTCCGGGTCGCCGCCGCGCTCGCCGAAGAAGCGGAGCATGGTCTCGCGGTCGTAGCCGGACTCGTCGCCGAAGGCCGGGTCGGCGGTCACCGAGAAGTAGAGGTCCTGCTCGACCCGGTAGATCGAGCCGGCCGCGTCGAGACGCTGGATCAGGTCGATCACGAGCGGGATGGACTCGACGGCGCCGATGTAGGCGACCGGCGGGAGGACGCGCAGCGCCTCCATGTCCTTGCGGAACAGCTCGGTCTCGCGCTCGGCGAGCTCGACCCAGTCGACGCCCACCTTGTCGGCACGCTCGAGCAGCGGGTCATCGACGTCGGTGACGTTCTGGACGTACTGCACGTCGTGGCCGGCGGTGCGCCAGGCGCGGTTGAGCAGGTCGAAGGCGACGTAGGTGTTGGCGTGCCCGATGTGCGTGGCGTCGTAGGGGGTGATGCCGCAGACGTAGAGGCGCGCGGCGCCGTCGGGCTGTGAGGAGATCTTGTCGCCGGTGGCGGTGTCGTGGAGGACGACGGGGGGCCCGGAGACGGGGAGCGCCGGGAGACCCGGCGCGTTCCATGCGCGCATGGGTCGATGTTAGAGGTTCACTCTAGAACGGAGGCCAGGGGATGGCGGGCCAGTCGCCTGACGGCCCCGGGAGGACGCCGGCCGCCAGCAGCCGCTCGGTACGACGCTCCAGCGCGCGCAGCTCGTGCTCGGCGAGGTGGGTGGCGAGCCGCTCCCCCAGCTCGCCCCGCACGGCGGTGAGCACCGCGTCGACCACGGTGACCTCCTGGTCGGTCAGCGGCGTCCCGGCCCAGCCCCACAGGACCGTGCGCAGCTTGGGCTCGTGGTGGAAGGCGACGCCGTGGTCGACGCCGTACCGGTGGCCTCCGGTCATCGCCAGCACGTGGCCGCCCTTGCGGTCGGCGTTGTTGACGAGCACGTCGTACACGGCGAGGCGGCGCAGGGCCGCGGTGTCCTCGTGGACGAGCGTGACCGGCCGGTCCCGCTCGTCGAGGCCCTCGACGACCTCGAGCCAGCCGTCGGGGGCGGCGCCGGAGCGGACCAGGGTGACCGCCTCCTGCTCGGCGTCGACCTCCTGCCACTCCTGGACCATGCCGGGACCGTGCGGCCCCTCGCCCCACCAGGTGCGCGGGACGAGGTCCCAGCCGGTGGCCTGCGCGACGAGGTAGGCGGCGACCTCGCGGTCGGCGAGCGTCCCGTCAGGGAAGTCCCAGAGGGGGCGCTCCCCCGCGACCGGCTTGTAGACGACCTCGCGGCCGTCGAGCTCGCCGAGGAAGGTGGCGTTGGAGGCCGGCATGATCCGGCCCTTGATGGTGAGCGTCACGACGGGTCGCGGCGCTTGAACCCGTTGGCCCGGACGCAGAGGTGGCCCTCGGGGTCGATCGGCTGGCCGCAGAACGGGCAGGACGGCCGGCCGGCGCCCACGACGTGCTCGGAGCGGCGGACGAACGCCCGCGCCTGGCCCGGCTCGAGCCGGACCAGCAGCACCTCGGCCGGGTCCTCGCCGTCGGTCAGCTCGACCGGCTCCTCGCCCACCGGGAAGACCTCGATCACCACGCGCTCGTCGTCCGGGTCCCAGGAGAGCGTCATCGTGCCGGCCCGGAACTCCTCGACGATGGGCAGCTCGAGCGGCTCGTCGTCCGCGAGGCCGAACGGCGCCATCGCGGGCACGACGCCGCGGGCCCGGCCGTCGGCGATCACCTCGTCCAGCAGCTCGTCGATGCGCTCGGCCAGCGCCGCCACCTGCTGCTTCTCCAGCGAGACCGAGACCATGCGGGGTCCGATCCGGGCCTGGAGGAAGAAGGTGCGGCCGCCGGGCTCGCCGACGGTGCCGGCGACGAAGCGCTCCGGCGGGTCGAATCCGTGGACGATGGGCATGGTCCCGAGCCTATCCAGGCCGGTTCAGGCCGGACCGGCGCCACCGCCGACGACCGCGCCCGGGTCGGCCGCGGGCCGCCTCCGGCCGCCGCGCCGGGGGGCCGGCTTCGGCGCCAGCCAGGACAGGTCGCCGTCGTGCGTGTTGCTCGCCAACACGTAGGGACGGTCCGGGGCGTACCGGATCACCGACACCGACGCCGGGTCGACGTTGATCCGCTGGAACAGGTCGAGGTGCATCCCCAGCGCGTCGGCGAGGAGCGACTTGATGATGTCCCCGTGGCTGACCGCGACCCAGACCGCGTCCGCACCGTGCTCGGCGGTGATCGCGGCGTCGAGGCGGCGGACGGCGGAGACGGCGCGGTGCTGCATCGCGACCATCGACTCCCCACCCGGGAAGACCGCCGCGGACGGCTGCCGCTGGACCGTCTTCCACAGCGGCTCCTTGAGCAGCTCCTTGATCGGGCGGCCCTGCCAGTCGCCGTAGTCGCACTCGGCCAGGCCCCGCTCCGTGGCCGCCTTGGTGACCGGGTGACCGGCGCCGCGCTGGCCCTCGGCGACCGCCTTGGCCGTCTGCCGGCACCGCTCCTGCGGGCTGGTCAGGAGCGCGGCGATCGGGACGCCCGCGATCCGCGCCCCGGCCCGCCGGGCCTGCTCGGCGCCGGTGTCGTCGAGGCGTACGCCCGGCGTCCGTCCGGCGAGGATGCCCGAGGCGTTCGCGGTGGTCCGCCCGTGGCGGACCAGCAGCAGGGTGGCCATGGCGGCGAGCCTAGTGGCCCGGTCCGCACGCTCGGCCCGGCACCGGTACTAGCGTGGGTCCGTGATCGTCGACAGTGCCGTCTACCGCCACGGCGTCCGGGTGCCGGTGGACTGCCACCTCCACGACTACCCGGCCCTGCGCGCCGCGGCCGACGGCGACGGCGACTTCGTCTGGGTCGGCCTCTACGAGCCCAGCCACGTCGAGCTCTCCGAGATCGCGGAGGCCTTCGGCCTGCACCCCCTCGCCGTCGAGGACGCCGTCGTCGCCCACCAGCGCCCCAAGCTCGAGCGCTACGAGAACAGCCTCTTCCTCGTCCTCAAGACCCTCTGGTACGTCGACGAGGACGACGCCGTCGAGACCGGCGAGATCAACCTGTTCGTCGGCCCCAAGTTCGTCATCACCGTCCGCCACGGCCGCGGCTCCTCCCTCCGCGACGCCCGCCACGAGCTCGAGCAGCAGCAGGCCGTCCTCGGCCACGGCCCCTCCGCCGTCGTCTACGCGGTCTGCGACGCCGTCGTCGACGGCTACACCTCCGTCGTCGCCGAGCTCCAGACCGACGTCGACGAGGTCGAGGTCTCCGTCTTCTCCGACCGCCGCACCAACGACGCCGGCCGCATCTACATCCTCAAGCGCGAGCTCTCCGAGGTCCGCCGCGCCGTCCTCCCCCTCCGCGAGCCCATGCGCCGCTTCGCAACCGGCGCCGTCGACCTCATCGCCACCGAGTCCGCCCCCTTCTTCCGCGACGTCAACGACCACCTCCAGCTCGCCGCCGACGGCCTCGAGACCCTCGACGACCTGCTCTCCAGCGCCTTCGACGCGCACCTCTCGCGGGTGGCGGTGCAGCAGAACGACGACATGCGCAAGATCTCCGCGGGGGCCGCGCTGGTCGTCGTACCGACGCTGATCGCGGGGGTCTACGGCATGAACTTCACGCACATGCCCGAGCTGAGCTGGACGTTCGGGTACCCGTTCGCGATCCTGCTGATGCTGTCGTCGGTGGCGGGGCTGTGGATCTTCTTCAAGAAGTCGGGCTGGTTCTGACCCGTCAGGCGCACGCCGATCCGCTTGTAACTAAGTGTTCAGACCACTACCCGGGTGGTCGACACCCCTGGTAGTGGTCTGAACACTGAGTTACATGGCGCAGCGGCCCGCGGACGGCGCCGCCATACTGACCGCATGCGGACCGCCCGGACGACGCTGGTGCTCACCGCGGCGACCGCCACCCTGGCGTCGATGACCGCGGTCGGCGCCGTCCTGGCGTACGACGGCGGCGCCGGGCTCTACGGATGCACCCGCGGCGACGTCGACTTCGGCCGCCGCCTGACCGACGACCCGGCGCTGGCCGCGCTGGCCGGCCGGCTCGATCCCGGTGCCGAGCCGGACTGGTCCTGCGACCAGGACGATTCGTCGGTCGCGGCCAGCCTCGAGCTCGTCACCGGCCTGGAGCGCGACGCCGCTCTCCCGGCGGGCGGCGCCGTCCTGGAGGAGGCCGGGTGGGTGCGCAGCGAGCGGAGGGCGTGGTGCTTCGAGAAGCGGATCGGCGGGCGCCGTGTGAGCGCGACGCTGACCTACGACGACGAGTTCCGGTCCGACCCGCGCACCGACCTGGGCATCACGCTGCATCGCCACGGCAGGTGCTGAGCCCCTTGTAACTCAGTGTTCAGACCACTACCCGGGTGGTGGACACCCCTGGTAGTGGTCTGAACACGTAGTTACAAGGCGGAGCGCGGTGACAAGGCCCGGCGGGCTAGGCCGCCAGGACGCCCGTCCCCAGCAGCACCAGCACGGCCGCACCCAGCACCACCCGGTACAGCACGAACGGCGTGTACGAGCGGGTGCTGACCCACTTCAGCAGCCACGCGATGGCGGCGTAGCCCACGACGAACGACACGATCGTCGCCGTGATCGTCGGGCCCCAGCCGTAGTCGGCCTCGCCCGGGTGGGCGGTGCCGACGTTGGCGATCTCCTTGAGCTCGAACAGCCCCGCGCCGACGACGGCGGGGATGGCGAGGAGGAAGGCGAAGCGGGTGGCGGCCTCGCGCTCGTAGCCGAGGAAGCGGCCCATCGAGAGGGTGGCGCCCGAGCGGGAGACGCCGGGGACGAGGGCGAGGGCCTGGGCACCGCCCATGAGGGCGGCGTCACGGAGGGTCATCTGCTTGATGGCGCGCTCGTTGCGTCCGATCCGGTCGGCGAGGCCGAGGACGAGGCCCATCACGATGAGGGTGCAGCCGATGATCCAGAGGTTGCGGAAGTCCTTCTCGATGACGTCCTTGAGCAGGATGCCGAGGATCACGATGGGCATCGAGCCGACGATGATGTACCAGCCCATCCGGGCGTCGAGGGAGCCGCGGTACTCCGGCTTGACCAGCGAGAGCACCCAGGCGCGGGCGATCCGCCAGATGTCCTTGCGGAAGTAGACGAGGACGGCGAGCTCGGTGCCGATCTGGATCACCGCGGTGAACGCCGCGCCCGGGTCGCCCCAGCCGAACAGCTCGGGGAAGATCCGCAGGTGCGCGCTGCTGGAGATCGGGAGGAACTCGGTCAGTCCCTGGAGCACGCCGAGGAACACTGCCTGGAGGAAGTCGACCACGACGGCACATCCTAGGGAGTCGCTGGTTGGCGGTGTGGCGGCGCACCGGTCCCGGGGCGGGCCGGATACCTTGTGCCCCATGCAGCAGCGGTACGTCGGCGCCAGCGGCCTCCAGGTGTCGCGGCTCGCCCTGGGCACGATGACGTGGGGCAAGGACACCGACGAGCACGAGGCGCGCGACCAGCTCGCGGCGTACGTCGAGGCCGGCGGGACGACGATCGACACCGCCGCCGGCTACACCGACGGGCGCTCCGAGGAGCTGATCGGCTCCCTCCTCGGCGACGTCGTACGACGCGACGAGGTGGTCCTCGCGACCAAGGCGGGCATCTGGCGGCGCGGGTCCGAGCGGGTCACGGACACCTCCCGCGGGGCGCTGCTGCGCGGGCTCGACCGCTCGCTCGAGCGGCTCGGCACCGACCACGTCGACCTGTGGCAGGTGCACATCTGGAGCGACGACGTGCCGCTCGAGGAGACGCTCGCCGCGCTCGACCACGCGGTGAGCAGCGGGCGGGCGACGTACGTCGGGATCTCCAACTACAACGGCTGGCAGACCGCCCGCGCGGCGACGCTGCAGGAGGCCGTGCCGGGGCGGGCCCGGATCGTGTCGACCCAGATGGAGTACTCGCTGGTCAACCGGCGCATCGAGCGCGAGGTGCTGCCCGCGGCCGAGGCGCTCGGGATCGGCGTCCTCCCCTGGTCGCCGCTGGGCCGGGGCGTGCTGACGGGCAAGTACCGCACGGGCACGCCGTCGGACTCCCGGGCCGCCTCCCCCGTCTTCTCCGGCTTCGTCGAGGCCTACCTCGACGACCACAGCCGCGGCATCGTCGAGGCGGTCGCCCGCGCGGCCGACGGCCTCGGCTGGACGCCGCTCGAGGTGGCCCTCGTCTGGGTCCGCGACTCCCCCGGCGTCACCGCGCCGGTCGTCGGCGCGCGGACCGCCCACCAGCTGAGTGCCGCCCTCGCCTCCGAGGAGAAGGTGCTGCCGCCCGAGATCCGGGCCGCGCTCGACGACGTGTCGGCAGGTGCCGCATGAGCCGCGCGCTGCTCCGGCCCGGCCTGATGCGCGGGCTCGGGCGCGGTGTCGAGTGGGAGTTCGAGCGGGTCACCTTCGACCGCGACTTCTCGCGCAACGTCGTCACCAAGCTGCTCGTCGAGCGCGCCGAGCACGGCGGCTGGGAGCTCGACCGGGTGCAGATCGGCCCGGACGGCAAGCGGCGCGTCGTGCTGCGCCGCAAGATCATCCGGGCCGTCCGCACCGCCTGAGCGGCGGCAGTCCTCGTCAGATCTCGTCGAGGAAGCGGTCCATCACCCGCGCACCGAACTCCAGCGCGTCGACCGGCACCCGCTCGTCGACGCCGTGGAAGAGCGCGGTGAAGTCGAGGTCGTCGGGCAGCCGCAGCGGCGCGAAGCCGTAGGAGCGCATGCCGAGCATGCTGAAGTGCTTGGCGTCGGTGCCGCCGCTCATCAGGTACGGCGCGACGAGGGCGTCGGGGTCCTCGGCGAGCAGGCTGCGGGTCATCGCGTCGACCAGGGCGCCCTCGTACGGCGTCTCCCACGGGGGCTGGCGCGAGACGAAGTCGATGTCGATGCCCTCGCCGGTCAGCTCGGCGAGCGTCGTGAAGAACTCGTCCTCGAAGCCCGGCAGGAAGCGGCCGTCGACGTGCGCGGTGGCGTCGGTGGGGATGACGTTCACCTTGTAGCCGGCCTCGAGCATGGTCGGGTTGGTGGAGTTGCGGAGCACGGCGCCGAGCATCCGGGCGGCGCCGCCGAACTCCTCGACGAGCGCGGGCGCGTTCTCGGGGGTGGCCTCGACGCCGGCGAGCTCGCCGACGGTGGCGAGCAGCGTCCGCATGGTCGGGGTGAGCCGGACCGGCCAGTCGTGGGCGCCGATCCGGGCGACGGCGGCCGCGAGCCGGGTGACGGCGTTGTCGTCGTTGAGCATGGAGCCGTGGCCCGCCCGGCCGCGCGCGCTGAGGCGCATCCAGGCCATGCCCTTCTCGGCTGCCTCGATCAGGTAGAGCCGGCGTCCGCGCACGGTCGTGCTGAAGCCGCCGACCTCGCCGACGGCCTCGGTGCAGCCCTCGAACCACTCGGCGTGGTTCTCGACGAGCAGCTGGGCGCCGTCGTGGCCGCCGGCCTCCTCGTCGGCGGTGAAGCAGAGCACGACCTCGCGCTCCGGCGCCCGGCCGGCGCGCTGCCGGGCCCGGACCACCGAGAGCAGCATCGCGTCGAAGTCCTTCATGTCGACCGCGCCGCGGCCCCAGACGTAGCCGTCCTGGACCTCGCCGCTGAACGGGTGGACCTGCCAGTCCTCGGCCGCGGCCGGGACGACGTCCAGGTGGCCGTGCAGCAGCAGCGCGCCTCGATCAGCGGCCGCCGAGCCGGAGCCGGAGCCCCCGCCCGCACCGCCCCAGCGCGCCACCACGTTGGCCCGGCCCGGCTTGGTCTCGATCACCTCGGCGGCGATGCCGACCTCGTCGAGCAACCCGGCGACGTACTCGGCCGCCTTGCGCTCGCCAGGGCCCTCGTCGGAGCCGTAGTTGGAGGTGTCGATCCGGATCAGCTCACGGCACAGGTCGACGACCTCGCCGGCGACATCGTGGGTGGTGGAGTCGGCCATGGCGCCATCGTCGCACCTGCGGATCAGCGGGTGAACTCGGCCCGTCGCGGGAGCTCCGGTTCAAGCCTCGAGAAGCACTACCGTGGCGCCGTGGCACCCCCTGAGTGGAAGCAGTACTCCCCCGACCCGCAGCGGCGCAGCGACGGGTTCGACCCTGCGGACACCGCCGGCCGGCCCGAGATCACGCCGTACGCGGCGCCTGCGGAGCTGCCGTACGTCCGCACGGTCGAGGAGCGCACCGTCCGCCGCGGTCCCCAGGGCGCGGGGAGCAAGCTGCTGGTCCTGTTCCTCCTGGCGGTCGTGGTCGTCGGGGGCATCGTGATCGGCCGCGCGGACCGCGACCCGGGCCCGGGTGAGGTGGTGCCGCGGCTCGCGGCCGAGCCCGAGCGGCCCGGTCCCAGCCCGATGGGTGCCCAGGGCTTCGGCCGCCTGCTCGCCGCTCTCCAGGAGCGGCAGGGCAGCACGCTGGTCTTCCAAGCCGTCCTCCACGACTCCTACGCCGAGCTGACCGTGCCGTTCGCGACCCCGGTGGCGCGGGGCGACCAGCGCGCGATCGAGCTCTTCTGGGACGGCACCAGGCTGAGCGACCGAGGCGACACCAGCGGGCGCATGGCGCCGCACGACCTCGCGGACCTCGCCGGCACCGACCTGGCCGGCCTGTGCGCCACGGCCCGCGCGCTGCTCACCGCCGCGGACAGCTGCTACCTGATCATCGCCCGGCCCGACCCGGCCTCGACCCAGCGCACCCTCATCTCCGCCTGGGCAGGCGCACCGTTCGACGCGAGCGCCATGGTGCGGTTCGACCGGCACGGCCGGAAGGTCGACCAGACGGTCTCGCGGCCGCAGCCCGACGGTCCGGAGTGATGGCGGCTGGCGCGCGCGACGGCGGCGGCGACTGGGCGTACGAAACTGCCGGTGGGCGCACGGAGTTCCCTGGGCCCACCGGCAGTTTCACCGCCTAGGCGGTGAAACTGCCGCCAACCTCAACCCGCAGGCGCGGTGACGTCGGCGACCGTCGCGCCGAGCGCCGCGACCAGCGCGTCGCCGTCGAGCGTGAGGGCGACGCCGTACCCGCCGCCGCCGACCGAGACGGTCCCGGTGACCCGGCTGTCGGCGATGACGGGCAGCGGGGTCGTGGCGCCGAGCGGGGTGATGGTGCCGCGCACGTAGCCGGTCACCTCGCGGGCGGCGTCGGCCGAGGGCATCGAGATCCGGTTGACGCCGAGGAGGGCGCGCAGCTGGGGCCAGGAGATCTCCCGGTCGCCGGGCACGAGCACGAAGCGGTGGTCGCCGTCGGCGACGCGGACGACCATCGTCTTGACGATCTGGCGTGGCTCGATGCCGCGGACCGCGGCGGCCTCCTCGAGCGAGCCGACCGGGCCGTGCCGGGTGACCTCGTAGGTGAGGCCGAGCGCGTCGGCCGCGGCGATGGCGCGCGCGGAGCGGTCGGTGTCGGTGGGCTCGGGCTGCTCAGGCACGCCACCAATCTAGGACGCGGTACCCAGCCGGGGCGCTCGCCGGGACGGCGGGCGCGCGGGGCGCGACCGGCGCCACCCGCGTGTACGACGAGCCGCGCGCCGGCCGCGGGTCGGCGTCCCCCTTGTTGGGCCACATCGCGACGGCCCGCTCCGCCATCGCGGTGATGGTGAGCGAGGGGTTGACGCCGAGGTTGGCGGCGACGGTGGAGCCGTCGATGACGTGGAGGCCGTCGTGCCCGTGCAGGCGGTGGTAGGGGTCGACGACGCCGTCGGCCGCGGTCTCCCCGATCGGGCAGCCGCCGATGAGATGGCCGGTGGCGGGCACGTTGACCAGGTCGGCCCAGGTCCCGCCGGGGATGCCGTCGACCTCGTCGGCGACGCGCCGGGCGACGTCGTGGCCCTGGGGGATCCAGACCGGGTTGGCGGCTCCGGTCCCCTGCCGCGTCGACATCGTGCGTCCCCACGGCCGCCGGCGCAGGTACGTCGTCAGCGAGTTGTCGAGGCTCTGCATCACGAGCAGCACGATGGTCTGCTCCGACCACCCGCGCGGGTCGTGGAGCCGGGGCAGGTCGCGCCGGTGCCGCCACATCTCGCGCAGCCCGGCGAGGGCGCGGGAGCGGCCGTCGGCGGGCGCGTCGGTGAGCGCGGCCATCAGCAGGCCGAGCAGGTTGCTGCCCCGCCCGTAGCGGACCGGCTCGACGTGGGTGTGCTCGTCGACGTGGAGCGACGAGGTGATCGCGACGCCGCGTGAGTAGTCGACGTCGTCGCCGCGGGCGCGCACGCCGAGGATCGCCTCCGAGTTGGTCCGGGTCAGCTCCCCCAGCCGGGGCGAGACGTGCGGCAGGCTGCCGCGCTCGCGCAGCCGGTGGAGCAGCCGCTGGGTGCCGAGCGAGGCAGCAGCGAACACGACCTGGTCGGCGGTGAAGGTGCCCCGGCCGCGGCGGAGCTTGCCCTCGGTGCGGCGCGTGGTGACGGCGTACCCGCCGTCGGGGCACGGCCGGACGTCGGTGACGGTGGTGAGGGGGTGGACGACGGCGCCGGCCGCCTCGGCGAGGTGCAGGTAGTTCTTGACCGTCGTGTTCTTCGCGCCGACCCGGCATCCGGTCATGCAGGCGCCGCAGTCGGTGCAGGTCGTGCGCTCGGGACCCGCGCCGCCGAAGAACGGGTCGGGCACGCGCTGGCCCGGTCGCTCGCCGAAGAGCACGCCGACGTCGGTCGGGCGGAAGCTCTCGCCCACGCCGAGGCGCTCGGCGACCGAGCGCATCACCCGGTCCGACGGCGACGTGTGGGGGTACGGCGTCACGCCGAGCATCCGGCGCGCCTGGTCGTAGTAGGGCGCGAGCTCGTCGGCCCAGTCGGTCAGGTGCGCCCAGTGCGGGTCGTCGTAGAACGCCGACGGCGGCTCGTAGAGGGTGTTGGCGTAGACGAGCGACCCGCCGCCGACGCCTGCGCCGGTCAGCACGAGGACGTCCTTGAGCAGGGTCATCCGGAGCAACCCGTAGCAGCCGAGGGCCGGGTTGAAGACGTAGTCGCGGACCTTCCACGAGCTGGTCGGCAGCTCGTCGTCGGTGAAGCGGCGCCCCGCCTCGAGCACACCGACGCGGTAGCCCTTCTCGGCCAGCCGGAGCGCGGTGACGCTGCCCCCGAAGCCGGAGCCGATCACCAGGACGTCGTAGTGGGTCATCGGGCCTCCGCCTCGTCGCGCCGCTCGGCGAGCCGCCGGAAGTCGGCGGGGTCGAACCGGGCGGTGCGCCGGCGGTACTCGGTCACCGTGCCCGGCCAGTTGGTCGTGATCCGGCCGCCGGGGTCGCGGTACCAGCTCGCGCACGAGCTCCACACGCTGCCGGCCAGCCGGTCCTGCATCTCCTCGTCGTAGGCCGCCGCCCGGTCGGCGCGGACCTCGAGCGGCCCGTGCGCGGCGATCTCGCGGACCGCCTGGACGACGTAGCGGGCCTGCGCCTCCAGCATCCCGATGATCGAGCTGCCGCCCAGGTTGGTGTTGGGGCCGTAGATCACGAAGAAGCTCGGGAAGCCGGGCACGCTCAGCCCGAGGTGCGCGCGGGCACCGCCCTCCCAGGCGTCGGCGAGGCGGACGCCGTCGCGCCCGGCGACCTCCATCGGCACCAGGAACTCGGTGGCCGCGAAGCCGGTCCCGAGGACGAGCACGTCGAGCTCGTGGAGTCGGCCGTCGGCGGTCCGGACGCCGCCGGGCTCGACCGCGGTGATCGCGTCGCCCACCACGTCGACGTGCGGCCGGGTGAGCGCGGGGTACCAGTCGTTCGAGAACAGCAGCCGCTTGCAGCCGAGCGGGTAGTCCGGCACCAGGCGCGCCCGCAGCGCCGGGTCGGGGACCTGGCGGCGCAGGTGGAGCTGCCACGCACGGTGCAGCACGGCCGCCAGCCGGCCGTCGGAGTCGAGGGTCCGGTTGAGCTGCTCGGAGAGGTGGAAGACGCCCTGCCGGGTGGCCCGGTGCAGCCGCGGGTGCCGGGCGAACCGGTGCTGCTGGCGCCGGGAGTAGGCGCCGTCGGGCTTCGGGACGACGTACGGCGCCGAGCGCTGGAAGACCGTCATCGCACCGACCCGGTCGACGATCGCCGGGACGAGCTGGATGGCGCTCGCACCGGTCCCGATCACGCCCACCCGGCGCCCGGCCAGGGCGACGTCGTGGTCCCAGGTCGCAGAGTGGAAGACCGGGCCCGCGAAGCTGTCGAGCCCCGGGAGGCGCGGCACGGCGGGCCGGGAGAGCTGCCCGACGGCGGACACGAGGACGTCGGCGCTCAGCGTCTCTCCGGTGGCGAGGGTGACGTGCCAGCGGCGGGCGGGCTCGTCGTACCGGGCGTGGGTGACGTCGGCGCCGGTGCGGACCCGGTCGCGCAGGCCGCTGCGCCGGGCGTGGTCGCGGATGTAGTCGAGGATCTCGGGCTGGCGCGCGTAGCGGTGCGACCAGTCGGTCTTGGGCGCGAACGACCAGGAGTAGAGCACCGACGGGACGTCGCAGGCCGCGCCCGGGTAGACGTTGTCGCGCCACACGCCACCGACGTCGCCGGCGCGCTCGAGCAGCGTGACGTCGTCGAAGCCGGCCGTGCGCAGGTGGTGCGCGGCGGCGAGCCCGCCGAAGCCGGCGCCGACGACGATCACGGAGGGACGGTCTGCCATGGCCCCCACGCTAGGAATCCCGGCGGGTCGGTGCCAGCGACCTCCGGCCAACCGATCCATAATTCCGGCCATGATGTCCGCGCAGTTCGAGTCGGCCGCCACCCGCGACTGGGACTTCCCCCGTCACGTCGCCGGGACGGCGCTGCTCGTCGCGGTCGGGGGCGAGCACGGCCTCGACCCGGCCACGCTGCTGCGCGGCACCGGCCTCACCCCGCGCGACGTGGCGGACCACCACCGCGAGGTCACCGCGGCCCAGGAGCTGCGCGTGGTGCGCAACCTGCTCGCGAGCACCCCGGCCGTGAGCGGCGCCCGCGTGGGCGCGGCCTACCACGCGTCCACGTTCGGGCCGCTGGGCTTCGCCCTCCTGAGCAGCCCGACCCTCGGCGACGCTGCCAACCTGGCGCTGCGGTTCATCGACCTCAGCTTCTCGTTCACGCCGCTCGCTGCCGTCGTCGAGGGCGACGACGTCGTCGTCACCGGTGACGACCGGGGCGTGCCCGACGACGTGCGACGGTTCGTGGTCGAGCGCGACCTGGCGGCGATCTGGACGGTGCTGCGCGAGATCTGCGGCGGGGCGCCCCGGTTGAGCGCGGTCGGCCTTCCGTTCCCCGCACCGCCGCCCGAGCACGACGCCGCCCACCGCGCGGCCTTCGGCGTCACGCCGCGGTGGGCGGCCCCGCACGCGACGCTGCGCTTCGACGCGTCCTGGCTCGGCCTCGCGCTCCCCCAGGCCAACGCGCACGCCTTCGCCCTGGCCGAGTCGCTGTGCCGCGACCTGGTCTCGCCGCGCCGGCGCCGGCACGGGATCGCCGAGGAGGTGCGGATCCTCATCGCCCAGCGCCTCGAGGACGGCGCCCCGATGGCCGCGGTCGCCACCGCCCTCGGCCTCAGCGAGCGCTCCCTGCGTCGCCGGCTCCAGGACGCCGGCACGTCGTACCGCGCCCTGCTGGACGACGTCCGCGCCCGCGCCGCCGAGCGCCTCCTCGCCGACCCGGAGCTCGCCCTCGACGACGTCGCCGCCCGACTGGGCTATGCCGAGGCGACCAGCCTCGTCGTGGCGCACCGCCGGTGGACCGGACGGACCCCGCGCGGGCTCGGGTCGCCGGGGTCCGCGTCCCGATAGCATCGGAACCCCCCGGACACGCCGCGCGGATCCCCCACCGCGACGGACGCCCGGCCGACTCGCGACGGAGCCCGCGTGCCCACGATCGATCCCCGACGACTCCTCGTCCTCCGCGCCTTCGTGCTCTCCGACTCGGTCACCGCGACCGCGGCGGCGCTGCACCTGACGCCGTCGGCGGTCTCCCAGCAGCTCTCCGCGCTGGAGCGCGAGGTGGGGCACGCTCTCGTGGTGCGGACCGGCCGCAAGCTGGCGCTGACGCCGGCCGGGCGCATCCTCGCCGAGCACGCCGAGGAGATCAGCTCGCGGCTCAAGCTGGCCGAGGCCGACCTGGCCGCGCACGCGGGCGGCGTCCTGGGGCAGCTGCGGATCGGCGCCTTCCCGACGGCGATCAACGGCGTCGTGGCACCGGCGATCGTCGAGCTGCGGCGCCAGGCGCCGGGGGTGAGCGTGACCGTCGTCGACGCAGAGGCGCACATGAGCCACCGGATGCTCATGCGGGGCGACATCGACGTCACGGTGAGCCTGGAGTACGAGTCGGACCCCGAGCGCGACTCCCCCGACATCGCCAAGTTCCCGCTCTACATCGAGCGGTTCCGGGCCGTGCTCCCCCACGGGCACCCCCTCGCCGGCGAGGAGGGCATCGAGCTCACCCAGCTCACCGAGGACGGCTGGATCATGCCGTCACCGGGCAACCCGTGCCGCGCGATGGTGCTGCAGGCATGCGCCGAGGTCGGCTTCCACCCGCCGATCGCGCACGTCTCGGACGACTACCGCGCGGCGCTCGCCCTGGTCGCGGCCGAGGCGGGCATCTGCCTGGTGCCCGAATCCGCGCTCTCGGCCCGCGACGCCGACTGGGTGACGATCCTGCCGACCCGCGGCATCGCGCCGCTGCGCAAGGTGATCATGACGACGCGGCGCGACAACCAGGGGCACCCCGTCGTCCGCGCGGGGTTGGACGCGATGCGGGCCGCGCTCGCCGAGCCGGACTCGGAGATCCACGGCCCGCTCGCGCGGTCCGACACGTTCAGCGTCGAGTGACGGCTCCGGCCGACGGGGCGTTCTCGCGCAGGAAGGCGTCGACGTGCCGGTGGTACTCCTCGGGCACGTCCCGGCGCACGCAGTGCCCCGCGCCGTCGATGACGACGACGTCGAAGCCCGGCGCGACGGCGGTGAGCCGGTCGCGGGAGTGCTTGTCGACGATGACGTCGCCGGTGCCCGTCACGAGCAGCGCGGGCACGCCGGCCGGTCCGACGGTGATCTGGCGCGCGGTCGGCGTCCAGATCCGGCGCTTCTCGTGCAGGCGCTGCTCCATGTAGTCGGTGTCGACGGCCTTCATCGCCTCGGCCAGCGGCAGCAGCTCCTGCTCGGGCCAGTGCGGCTTGAGCTCGCGCTGCAGCGCGACGAGGTCGTCGAGCGTCGAGGTCTCGACCTCGTCGAAGGGGTCCCGCTCACGCTGGTCGGCCGGCACGCTCAGCCACGGGTTGGGACCGGCCTCGGGCACCCACCACGGCGGGTCCTCCAGGACCACGCCCGCCACCAGGTGCGGCGCGTCGGCCGCGACGAAAGCGGCGATCCGGGCCCCCATCGAGTGCCCGACGACCAGCGTCTTGCGGCCGGTCGCCTCGAGCAGGTCGCTGAGGATGTCGATCGCGTCCTGCACCATCACGTCGGTCGACGGCACGCCCTCGTGGTCGGCGCGGCGGCCGGGCGACTTGCCGTGGCCGCGCGCGTCCGGCGCGACGATGTGGAAGTCGCCGCCCCACCGGTCGACGGCGTCGCCGTAGCACGCGCCGGACTCCACGGCGCCGTGCAGGATCAGGATGGCGGGCGCATCGGCTGCGTCCCGCCCGTACGTCCGGACGAACAGGTCGGTTCCCACGTCTCTTCTCTCTATCGGTGCGTCATGTGCTGATCGTGGCACGGCCCGTCGGCGCCGTGCAGCGCTCGGGCGAAGGTCAGGTCGGCAGCTCGGCCTCCGGGGTCGCGGCCACGAGCGCCTGCGTGCAGGGGTGCTGCGGGGATCGGAAGATCTCGTCCGACGGGCCGGTCTCGACGACGCGCCCGCGCTGCATGACGGCGACCCGGTCGCTGTAGAGCCGGATGACCGCCAGGTCGTGGCTGACGTGCAGGAACGAGATCCCCTGGTCGCGCTGGAGGTCGGCGAGCAGGTTGAGGATCTGGGCCCGCACGCTGACGTCGAGCGCGGAGGTCGGCTCGTCGGCGATGATCAGGTCGGGCTTGAGCGCGAGCGCCCGGGCGACGGCGACGCGCTGGAGCTGGCCGCCGGACGCCTCGTGCGGGTAGCGCCCGAGGTAGTCGGGGCCGAGGCCGACCGACTCCAGCAGTGCGACGAGCTCGCCGGTCGACGTCGTCTCGCCGTGCGCGCGGTAGACGTTCTCGAGCGTCTGCCGCACGGTCTGGCGCGGGTTGAGCGAGGCCAGCGGGTCCTGGAACACCATCGCCACGTTGCGCCGCAGCCGGCGCAGGCCGCGCCGGCTCAGTGCCGCGACGTCCTGGCCGTCGGTGCGGACCGTGCCGGACGTCGGTGTCACCAGGCCGTTGGCCATCCGGGCGAGCGTCGACTTGCCGGAGCCGGACTCGCCGACCAGCCCCAGGGCCTCGCCACGCTCGACCCGCAGCGAGACGCCGTCGACGGCCAGGAAGCCGTTGCGGCGCCGGCCGAAGCCACCCGGCGTCCGGAAGCGCTTGCTGACGTCGGTCATCTCCAGGATCGGGGCGTCGGCGCTCATCGGGCGACCTCCTCGAGGGTCGGGAGCCGGTCGAGGTGGCAGGCGGCGCGGTGCACGCCGCCGTCGGTGCTCGCCGTGCGGAGGGTGGGCAGCGGCACCTCGACAACGCAGCGCTCCCCCACGCGGTCCGCGAGCGCACAGCGGGGCGCGAAGGCGCACCCCGCGCCCGCGTCGCGCAGGGACGTCGGCGCGCCGGGGATCGCGCGGAGCCGGGTCCGCTCCCCGTTGCTGTCGAGACGGGCGTCGAGGCGCGGCGTCGCACCGCGGAGGCCCGCGGTGTAGGGGTGCGCGGGGTGCTCGAAGATGTCGCGCAGGCTGCCGTACTCGGCCTCGCGGCCGGCGTAGAGCACGAGGACGTCGTCCGCCGCGCTCGCCACGACCCCGAAGTCGTGGCTGATCAGCAGCATCGCCATGCCGAACTCCTGCTGGAGCTCGCGCAGCAGCGCCAGGATCTGCGCCTGCACGGTGACGTCGAGCGCCGTCGTCGGCTCGTCGGCGATGAGCAGCGCCGGCCGGTTGACCAGCGCCATCGCGATCACCGCCCGCTGCCGCATGCCGCCGGAGAACTCGTGCGGGAACCGTCGGACGGCGTCCGCCGGCTCGGGGATGCCGACCCGTTCGAGCATCTCCACCGCCCGCAGGCGTGCGGCCCGCCGGCTGACCGAGCGGTCGTGCAGGCGCACCGCCTGGGCGATGTGCGCGCCGATGTCGAGGTACGGGCTCAGTGCCGACATGGAGTCCTGGAACACCATCGCCACGTCGGACCCACGGGCCCGGCGCAGCTCGCGCTCGTCGGCGGAGAGCATCTCGCGGCCTGCGACCACGATCCGTCCACGGGCGCTCGCGGCCTGCGGCAGCAGCTGCATGATCGCGCGGCCGGTGATCGTCTTGCCCGACCCCGACTCGCCGACGACCGCGAGCGTGCGGCCGCCGTCCAGCGTCACCGAGAGGTCGCGGACGACGTCCGCGCTGACGCCGCCGCTGGTGAACGAGATCGACAGGTCCTCGACCTGCAGCACGGGGTCAGGCACGGCGGATCCTCGGGTCGAGAAGGGGCATCAGCAGGTCGGCGATCAGGTTGCCGACGATGATGAGGAAGGCGGAGAAGAGAGTCACCCCGACGACGATGCTCAGGTCGGACTCGTTGACGCCGGAGAGCAGCAGGTCGCCGAGCCCGTGCAGGCTGAAGACCTTCTCCGCGATCACCGAGCCGCCCAGCAGGGCGGTCACGTCGAGCGCGAACATCGCCACCACCGGCACCATCACGCCGCGCACGGCGTGCCGGTTGACCTGCCGGGGCGAGGCGCCGCGGGCGGTCATCGCGACCAGGTGCTCGGCCGAGAGCTCGTTGAGGAGCTGCGTCCGGGTCACCCTGATGTAGCCCGCGGCGAGGATGAACGACAGCACCATCCACGGTCCGATCAGGTGCCAGGCCCAGTCGGCGGGCGACTCCGAGAACGACACGAAGCCCGAGTACGGCAGCGCGTTGAGCATGAAGCCGAACACCTGCACGACCAGCAGGCCGACCAGGAAGGTCGGTACGGACAGGCCGAACATCGCGAACCCGGTCGAGAACCGGTCCACGAGCCCGCCTCTTCGGATCGCCGACAGCGCGCCCAGCCCGATGCCCACCACGAGGCACAGCACCGCCGCTCCCGCGGCGAGCGACAGCGTCACCGGCAGCCGCTCGGTGATGAGCGACGTGACGTCGCTGCGGTTGGGGAACGAGTAGCCGAAGCACGGTGCGTCGCAGTGCACCTGCTGCCGGCCCTCTCCGTACGTGCGGCCGGCGACGAGTCCCTTGACGAACTGGCCGTACTGCCACACGACGCTCTGGTCGGTCTGCATGTAGGCACTGACCTTCTCCTTGGTCTCCGCCGGGCACGGCTTGCCGCACATGGCGCGCGCCGGGTCCTTGGAGGCCCCGAAGAACAGGGCGATCGTCACGAAGGCGATCGCGAGGAGCATGAACACCGCGGTGACCATGCGTCGGGCGATGTAGGTGATCATGCGGCATCCTCCGTGCGCACGTCGAGGACGTCGCGGAGCGCGTCACCGGCGAGCGTGGCGCCGAAGACGATCAGGAACACCACGGCGCCGGGGAAGAGCATGTACCAGACGTCGGCGCCGCTGTAGATCCACGGCAGCGAGTCCGAGAGCAGCTTGCCGAGGTCGGGCACGTCGCCGCGCAGGCCGACGCCGAGGAAGGACAGGCCCGCGACGACGCTGACGTTGGCGGGCAGGGACATCGCGAACAGGACGACGACCAGGCCGAAGAGGTGCGGCAGCATCTCGCGGCGGATGATCTGGCTCGCCGGAGCCCCGGTGGCCCGGGCGGCCTCGACGAAGGCGCGCGCGTTGATGGCGCTCGCCTGGGCGCCGATGATCCGGGCCGGCACGGTCCAGCCGAAGAAGGCGAGGACCAGCACGAGCACCAGTCCACGGGGCATCTCCGGCGGCACGATCGCCATGATCGCGATCACGAACATCAGGCCCGGGAAGCCGAACATGAAGTCGATGAGCCGGCCGCCGACCGCGTTGAGCCAGCCGCCGAAGTAGCCCATCGCCGTGCCCAGGACCGCCGCGACGACGATCGCCAGGATGCTCGCGCCGAACGCGATGAACAGCGAGGAGCGGATGCCGTAGACGATCTGCGCGAACAGGTCGATGCCGGTGACCGGGACGACGCCCAGCCAGTGGTCGGCGCTCACGCCCCCGAGGGCGCCGAGCGGGCGGCCGCCGTCCGGGTCGAGCAGGTCGGTGTGGAAGGTGTGCGGGTCCTGGCCCTCGAGCCGGACCAGCAGCGGGGCGCAGAGCCCCGCGACCAGCGGCACGACGAGCATGACCAGCCCGGCGACGCCTGACTTCCTGCGGAGGAAGCGGCGGAGGACCGACGAGCGCCGGCCCTCCGCCTGCTCGATCTCAGTGATCGACACCGACGACCAGCTCGTTCGCGAACGGCGGGTAGGCGGGCATGAAGTAGTTCAGGATGTTCGACCCGGCCAGTGCCTGCGTGCGCTGCACGAGGAACGGGACGATCGGAGCGTCCTCCATGATCTGCTTGTCGATCGCGGCCCACATCTCGGCGGCCTTGTCGAGGTCGGGCTCGGAGATCGCGGCGTCGATCGCCGCGTCGACCTCGGGGTTGGAGTACTGCGAGGCGTTGCCGCCGCCGTTGCCGATCTCGCTCGACGCGAACAGCGGCTGGATGGTGCTCATGCCGCTCGGGAAGTCGGCGCCCCAGCCGTTCGTGGTCAGGTCGTAGTCACCCTTGGCGTCCGAGATCAGCTCGTACCAGGTGCTGCCGTCGAGACCCTTGAGCTCGACGTCGATGCCGACCCGCTTGAGCGAGTTCTTGACGCTCAGGGCCTCCTTCTCCTCGATCGCGCTGACGTCGGTCGGGTAGGTCAGCGTGAGCTTGAGGTTCTTCACGCCGGCCTCGTCGAGCAGCTCCTTGGCCTTCTCGACGTCACCGGTGTCGCCGCCCGGGTACAGGTCGTAGTCGGTGGCGCCGGGGATGCCCTCGGTCATGATCGACGAGGTGATCTGACCACCGAACTTCGGGCCGCCGTACACGCTCTGGATCTCGGACTTGTTGATCGCGTAGTTGATCGCCTGGCGCACCCGGACGTCGGAGAGGCCGGGCCGCTTCACGTTCATCGCGAGGTAGCGGAAGTAGCCCGAGGGGCCGTTGGCCAGCCGGTCCGAGATCGACGTGTCGGACTCGATCCGCTGGAACTGCGACGGCGAGATGAGCGCGTTGCTGATCGCGTTCTTGTCGTCGCCCTTGTCGTCGATGAGCCGCTGCACGATCGTGTCGTTGTTCAGGCCCATGTCGAGGATGATCTTGTCCGGGCCGGCCAGGCGGGCCTGGTCGGTGTCCGCCTTCCAGTTCGGGTTGCGCTCCAGGACGGCCTGGGTGCCCTTGCTGAAGCTGGTCACCATGTACGGGCCGCTGGCGACCGGCTTCTCGCCGTACGTCTCCGGCTCGGTGTCGGCCGCCTCCGGCACCGGCGCGAAGGCCGGCATGCTCACGATCCACGGCCAGTTGCCGAACGGGCGGGTGAGGTGGAAGACGATCTTGTGCTCGTCGACGACCTCGATGGAGTCGAGCTCCTTGCCGTCGTACGGGCCGTCGTAGTCGGTGCCGCCCTCGAGCAGCGTCTTGTGGTAGCCGAGACCGCCCTGGAACATCGGCGCGAACGACCGCTCGATGCCGTACTTCACGTCCTGCGCGGTGATCGGGCTGCCGTCGGAGAACTTCAGGCCCTCCTGGAGCTCGAACGTCCAGGTCTTGCCGCCGTCGTCGGTCGTGCCGGTGTCCTTGGCGAGGTCGGGGACGAGGATCGTGTCCTTGTCGGGGAACGTCTGCCACGACGTCAGTCCACGGTGCACCCACCGCAGCCGGCTGGTCGGCACCATCTGCGCGTTGGCGGTCTCGAAGGACTCGGTCGCCTTCCGCGAGAGGTAGTGCAGCGTCCCGCCCTGGGGCACGGACTCCATCGCCGTCGTGTTCTTGTCCTTGGTCGAGCCGTCGGACGACGAGTTGGCATTGCAGCCGGCCACCGCGAGGGCCAGGACGAGGGCGAGCCCGACGGGCACCACTCTCCGGGATCGTTTCGCCATAGATCGCGCTTCCTGTGAGGCGGCCCGATCCGATCGGGTCCGCGCTGGGATCTCAGGAAGGGAGTCTGTGGGCGGGCGAGAGTGCGCGTCCATCGAGGAGTTCTGCAGGGCACCTTTCAGAAAATCTGAAAGATCAGAGGCCTCTGCGGGGGCGGCGTCCACGATAGCCGCCGATCCCGCTGGCCGGAAGACCGCGACGTGCACCTGCGCTTCATGTCTAGCCTCGGCCCATGACGTCGCTCTCCCCCGCCGACCACCTCGCCCTCGCCGACCTCGTCCACCGCTACGCGGCCGGCGTCGACGACCGCGACCTCGACGCCGTCCTCGCCCTCTTCGCGCCCGACGCCACCATGACCGCCCCCACCGACCCCGGTCGCTCGCCCGACACCGTCACCCACGACGGGCTCGACGCCATCGCCGCCGCACTCGGCGCGGTGCGCCGGCTGCCGGTGACCGTCCACGCCGTCGTGGGGACCGTGTTCGACGCCGTCTCGGCCGACGAGGCCCGGGGCCGGGTGGCCTGCGTCGCCCACCACGCGTTCGAGCGCGACGGCGGCGCCCGGGACGACACCTGGCACGTCGTCTACCGCGACCACTACCGCCGTACCGACGGGGGATGGCGGTTCGCGCGCCGCGAGCTCGAGGTGCGGCTGCGGACCGCGGGCGACGTCCGGGTGGTCACGCCCGGCGCACCCCGCTGACCCCCCGGGGCGACCCCAGCCGGTCTGGAGCCCACCATCCGACCAGGGCCTCGCCAGTGTGCCCGAGAGCACGCCGACTGCAATTCCGCTACCCGGTCGGCCGCGCGCCAGACCGGCGACCTGAGCAAGAGGGGGCGACCTGACCAGAACCGCCCGGGCCGCCCGTCGGCCCGCATCCGCTGCACGCCCGCGACGTAGGCTGGATAGTGCCCGCCCCCCAGCGCACCCCGCGTCGGCCGGACCGAGCAGCTCGGAGCCCACGATGTCAGGGATCGACCCCCGACCCCCGCGCGAGCAGCGCCACGACCGCGCACTCCTGGGCGCCTGCCTGGCCGAGGTGGACTCGGCCCGCGCGCAGCTCCAGGCGGCCCGCCGTACCGGCGCTCGGCTCGACGCCGAGCCCTTCCGCGCCCACCTCGTCGCGGCGCTCGAGGAGTACGCCGCCACGATCGAGCGCTCCGGAGCGCCGGTGCCGCGCGCCGTCCGAGCAGAGCTGGGCCTCTACCGCAGGCTCGGCCACCGGCTCTAGCCGCGACGGCTAGAGCTCGTCGGTCCGGCCGGGAAGCAGGCTCCCCAGCGGCCCGAGGTCGATGTTGAGGTCCTCAGCGCAGAGCCCGTAGCGGTCCTTCAGGTCCTCCATCGCCTGCTCGAGGTGCATCAGCCCGGTGCCGAGGCCCTCGACCTCGGCGTCGGTCAGGTCCCCCTCGTCGACCCGGCGCAGCGCCTGCTTCTCCATGAGCTGGCGGATCAGCTCGACGACGGTGAGGACCAGCCGCAGCAGGTCGCGCTCGACGGCCTCGGCGTCGGTCTCGAGGCGCTGGGCGACCACCGCCCGGTGCCGGCCGGCGCCGGGGGCGGCCGTCGTCCGGTCGCTCATCCCGCCGCGGCCGTCCGGCGCTCGGCCATCTCGGCCCGGATCGACGTGACGAGCAGCTGCAGCCGGATCTCGACCAGGTCGACGCCGGCGAGCGAGACGACGACGTCGCCGGCGACCACGACGCCCGTGCCGAGAAGCCGGTCGAGCAGGTCGACCAGCGCCACGGGCGCGAGGTCGCGGGTGCGTGCCGCGTCGGTGGTCATCGTGCCTCCAGCATCGCGAAGGAGTACGGCGGCCACGGCCCCCGGCTGTCGACGACCACCCGGTCGTCGTGGGTGCCCAGCTGCTCGACGAGGGCCGCGAACGCGGCGCGCTCCTGGTCGGGCACGAGGTAGGCGGCGTTGAGGACCATCGTGCCCCGGTGGCCGGAGAGCCGCGGGTCCTGGGCGGGAAGGATCCGGCTGGCCCGGGCGAGCAGGACCAGTGCGTCGTGGATCCGCCCGGCTGCCTCGGCGACCGAGCTGTCGTGCGCCGAGCGCCGCTCGGCCAGGAGCTTCTTGCGGCGCAGGTAGTCGGCGCCGTTCGTGACGGCCGGCGCCGCCCCGTCATCGATCGCCTGATCGGTGGGCGCGGTCAGCACCTTCACGCTCCACTCCGAGCAGCCCTCGATCCGGTCGAGCACGTGGGCCAGGTCGACGTACCACTCGCGCAGCCGGGCGCGGACCACCGCGTCGTCGAAGCAGATCGTGGCCAGCCGCATCGGGGCGGTCGGCGCGCACCGGGACACCGCCCGGACGACCTCGTCGTGGACGCGCGCCGTCTCCTCGAGCCAGGCGATGTCCTCGAGGTTGCGGCGCAGCGCCTCCTCACCGAAGACCGCCAGCGACACGGTCGAGACGACGGCCATCAGGTCGTGCTGCACCACGACGTCGAGAGGTGCGTCGCCCAGGGCCGGAACTCCCTGCAGGACGGCGGGATCGAGCCTGCGGCACACCGCGTAGAGGTACCGGGCGGACGAGCGCTCGTCATCCGTCATGGCGCGCCTCCCCCTCCGCGCCGCGGCCCTCGAGCTCGGCGACGCGTTCGCGCAGCTGCCGGTTCTCCTCCTCCATCCCACGCTCGCCCACGGTGAGCATCGGGTCGTGGCGCCACCAGTCGATGCCCATCTCCTCGGCCTTGTCGACCGAGACGACGAGCAGCCGCAGCTTGATCGTCAGCAGCTCGATGTCGAGGAGGTTCACCCGGATGTCGCCGGCGATGATGATGCCCTTGTCGAGGACCCGCTCCAGGATGTCGGCGAGCGAGGCCGGCTCGGGCCCGTGCCGGCTGAGCGACGTGCTGTCCCGGACCCGTTCGAGCGGGCGTCCCGCGGTCTCGCTCATCGCCACTTCTCCCCCGCCGCACCGCGCGTGTACCGGTCGACGCGGCGGTAGCCGAGCAGGTCGCCCGAGCGGTCCAGGTCGACCTCGTACACCGCGAGGACGTCGGTCGTGCCCGGGATCCGGCGGATCTCGACCACCTCGACCTGCACCGTCCACCCCTCGCCGTCGCCGTCGTCCGAGAGCCCGACGACGCCCTCCAGCTCGCGGCCGGTCAGCTCCGCCAGCTGCTGCGCTCCCCGCGCGGCCGCCCGCGGACCCGACAGCCGGGCCGGCCGGCGCGCGCGCTGCTCGGACGCCGCGCTCCGCCTCGGGGTGCCCTCGGTCTCAGCCATGGCCGTCCCTCGCCTGTCCGGTCAGGAGCCGGTCGATCAGCTCCTCCTCCCAGGCCGCGGCGGTGGCCTCGTCGATCCGGCCGTCCTGGCGCCGGCGCTCGACCTCCTCGAGCTCCTGCCGGATGAGGGCCGGGTCGTAGAACCGCTCCTCCGCATGGCGCAGGATCTGGTCGGCGACACCGAGGGTGCCGCGCAACGGCGCCAGCGGCAGGGTGAGGAGGCCGGAGATCAGGCCCATGGCGGGTCTCCCGCGAAGTCGTAGGCCGCCATCGGGCCGACGAGACGGAGCCGGATCTGCTCGTGGTTCTCCTCGGCGAGCCCCTCCAGGCGGTCGAGGAGGTGCTGCGTGCGCGCGTCGTCCACCAGCAGCGCGACGTCGAGAAGCTGGGTGCCCGCCGGCTCGCTGCGGACCCGCAGGTCGGCGACCAGCGGCTCGACACTGCCGAGGAGGACGTCGGCGTCCCGAGCGCCCCGCGCCGCGAGTCCCCGGGCGACGAGCTCCCCCAACCGGATCCGGTCGGGATAGGACGCGTCCTCGCTGACGTCGCGGGTGCGCTCGCGCAGCGCCCGGATCTCCGGGTCGCTCACCACGAGGTCGGCCAGGACGGCGTCCTCCACGTAGGTGGCGCGCAGGTTGAACTGCCGCCGCCCGGTCAGGGCGTCGAGCGTCGCGGCCAGCCGGTCGTGCTGCTCGGAGAGGAAATCGACCACCCCGGCCCGGTCCGGAGCGATGGTCCCGAACCGCACGGGCACGGTCGCGCCCCGAGCGGCCAGTGCGTCGAGCACGCCGTGGTGGTGGAGCAGCTCGGCCCGGCCCGGCCGCACGTACGACGGCGGGGCGGGCGCCACGGCCGCCGCGAGATCCGCGCTGACGACGAACGTCACCCGCAGGTCGTCGGGCATCTCGACGCCGGACGCGCCGGCGGCCGGCACGACCCCGAACACGATGAGTGCGCCGGTCTCGCCGGTCTCGCCGGTCTCGCGGGTCTCGGTCGGTGCCGACGTGCGCGAGGGGGCCCGGGCCGGCATCAGTCCGACTCGGAGCGCCGCCGGCTCGGGGCCTTCCTGGCCGGGCGGCGCTCCCTCTCGTCGTCGTCGTCATCGTCGCTGTGCCCCCGCGAGAGGGCGCGCTTGACGCCCTCGACGGCACCCTGGGCCTTCCCGGCCGCGCCTCCCCGCTGGAGGTCGTGCACCATCTCACCCAGGTCCTTGCCGCCCTTCTCGTAGAGGTCCAGCCGGCTGGTCGCCTCCGCGAACCGGAGGTAGGTGTCGACGCTCGCGATCACGATCCGCGCGTCGATCGTGAGGAGCTCGATCCCCACCAGCGACACCCGGACGTAGGCATCGATCACGATGCCCTTGTCGAGGATCGAGTCGATGACGTCGGCGAGCCCGCTCGGGGCCGGTCGCTCGAGATAGCCTCCCGAGCGCTGGTGCGTCTGGACGGTCATGTCCTGCCTCCTGGTCTCGGTCCGGTCTCGGTGCTCAGCTCGCCCGGCGGCGGGAGCGGGGACGCTCGTCCTCGTCCTCGTCCTCGTAGTCGGGCTCGTCCTCGTACTCGTCCTCGGGCTCGTCTTCCTCGTACTCGTCCTCGGGCTCGTCGTCCTCGGGCTCGTCCTCGTACTGGTCCTCGGGCTCGTCTTCCGGCTCGTCCTCGTACTGGTCCTCGGCCTCGTCGTTCTCCTCGGCGAGCGCGTCCTCGTGGGTCTGCACGACCTCGCCGTCCTGGATCGTCCCGCGCCAGCCCTCCGTCGAGTCCGGGTCGAGGACGGTCTGGGTCATCACGTGGCGCCTGAAGTGCTTGAGCTCGACCCGCGCCCGTCGTCCCTGGGCGCGCCACAGGTTGCCGGTGCGCTCGAAGAGACCCTTGGGGTGGTACTCGAGCACCACGAGGATCCGGGTCAGGTTCGGCCCCAGCTCGTGGAAGGTGACGGCGCCGTCGACGTGCCCCTTGGCGCCCGTGGAGCGCCACACGATCCGCTCGTCGGGGACCTGCTCGAGGATCGTCGCCTCCCAGGTCCGGTGCGACCAGACGATCTGGGCCCGCCAGGTGAGCTTGTTGTCCTCGTCGGACTGGACGTTCTCCACCTTCTTCATGAAGGTCGGGAAGCCGCCGAACTCGGTCCACTGGTTGTACGCGACGCGCACCGGCACGCCGACGTCGATGTCCTCGATGATGTTCGTCGCCTTGGTGGCCTTCGGCGATCCGCTCGTCGACTTCGAGCTGCCCCCACCCACGAGCGGGAGCTTGTCCTTGACCGCCCCCACGGCGCCGACGACGCGCTCGCCGAGCGAGGGACCCGAGCTCGACGACGGCTCGCCGGTCACGACGCCCTCGAGCCGGTCCGCCAGTCCCGCGACGCGGTTCCCGACGGACTCGGCCGCCTTGCCGGCCAGCGCCTGCGCGAGTCCGCCCGACGCGGACAGGAGGCGCGAGTGGCCCTCGGACTTCGCCATCGCCCTCACCTCCTCGAGCTGGCGGACGACTTCTTCGCCGTCCCGCGCCGGCTCGTGGACCGCTTCGCCGCCGTCTTCTTGGCGGGGGCCTTCTTGGCGGCCGTCTTCTTGGCGGCGGCGGTGGTCTTCTTGGCCGGCGTCCTCTTGGCGGGAGCCTTCTTGGCCGGCGCCTTCTTGGCCGCAGCCTTGCGGGGACGCCGCTCCGGCGGGCTCTCCTCGTCCTCGGGCTCGTCCTCGGGCTCGTCCTCGGGCTCGTCGTCCTCGGGCTCGTCCTCGGGCTCTTCCTCGGCCTCGTCCTCGGCCTCGTCTTCGGGCTCCTCGGGCTCCTCGGCCTCCTCGGGTTCCTCGTCCTCGTAGGCCTCGTCCTCGTAGCCCTCGTCGTCGTCCAGCTCGTCGTCGGGCTCGTCGTCGTCCCGGCCCTGGTCGCGCTTCCCGCCCTTCAGCGACTGGGTCAACGACTCCACCCGGGACGCCGTGGCGACGAGCGCCGCCTCGCGGGCGACCTCGACGAGCCGGCCGGTGAGCTGACCCTGCAGCTCCTTGAGCTGGGGATTGCCCTCGACCAGCTTGGCGCCCTGCGCCAGGAGCTGGCGGTTGGTGGCGAGCTTCTTCCCCGCCAGCATCCCGGCGAGGGTCATGGCCAGGCGCAGCTTCTTGGTCCGCCCCAGCAGGTAGCCCCCGGCGACGGCCAGGGCGATCTTCGAGTTCGCAGACATCGTGTGCAGGCCGTCGATGCACTCCCCCCGGGGTGCAGGTCGCGGCCACCTCCCTCGGCAGCCATGTACCCGCGGCCCCACCCACCAGACGCGAAATCAGTGACTGGCGTCACATCTCCCCAATATGGGGGAGGAGTTCGCCGCGGAGCATCTCGACGGCGTGCGTCGTCAGGTCCGCGTGCACCATGACGACGCCCCGGCGGGCCCGTCCGTGCTCGACGATCGGCCGGACGACGTCCAGGTTGACGTCGCTCGCCAGCACCAGCAGCGCGGACGTCCCGGGGGCGAACGCGCGCCGCGCGTCCGCGAGGAGCTGGTGGTCGATGCCCGTGCCGGTGAGCCGGGAGGCCAGGGCCGAGATCCGGTGCCCGCCGTCGGGGCCGGAGTCGGCGAGCAGGCTGACCAGGCTGCAGAGGACGGACGTCCCCGGAGCGGGCGAGCGGCGGCGGAGGTGTCCGACGTGGGGGCGGTGGCTGCCCCGGACCCAGGTCACGGCGACGGCCTCGATGACCACCACGGCGCCCCGCCGGACGAGCTCCTTGAAGCGGACCTCCCCCGCGGCGCCGCCCAGGGGCGAGTCGTACACCCAGATCGTGAGCGACGGCGCCGCGCGCCACCGCTCCGACGGGCTCGAGCCCCGTTGCGTCCCCGGCACGACCGCCTCCTTCCGACCCACGCCTCCCGGTACCCCGAACGCCGCAGAGCAGCATCCGCCGCGCGCCGCCGGGTACCGCTGAGGACTCGGAGGAGAGCAACCAAGGGGGGAACGAACCATGGAACGGAACAACGCGGACAACCCGAACAACGCGGACACGAGAGCGCGCATCGTCGACCTGCTCATGGACAAGGTCGCGGAGGACGCCTTCCCGTCGATCCCGATGATGACGCTGCTCGAGGACCTCCTCGAGCCCGACGAGGTCCCGGCGTACGCCGCGGTCCTCATGCAGAAGATCAGCGAGACCAACTACCCGAGCGTCTCGATGCTGGCCCGGCTGGCATCGCTCGCCGGGAACGACTGAGGAGCCGGCCGTGCGTGTGCTGCGGTGGACGGCGGCCGCCCTGCTGTGGATCGTGGGCGGACTGCTCGGTCTGGTCGGTGGGCTCCTGTGCGTGACGGTGATCCTGCTCCCGCTGGGCATCCCGGTGCTGTTCCTGACCCGCCGGGTGTTCGGCCTGGCCGGCCGCCTGGTCGTGCCGCGCGAGCTCCGGCACCCGATCAGCGAGCTGGCCGACCGTGGGTCCGACGCCGGCAAGAACGCCGCCAAGAACGCCAAGAAGACCGGGAAGAAGACCGGGAAGAAGGCGAAGCACGGCGTCCACGGCCTGCGGAAGCGCCTGCACCTGTCCTGACGATCGCGAGCGGCCGGCCCCACGGCCGGCCGCTCGCCCCACCTCGTTTCCGTTTCCTAGGGGGGAATGATGACGGTTCACCTCGACCGCCACGACCAGGCGGACGTGGACGTCCCCGAGCTGGACGGCCTCGTCCTGGTGATCGCGGTGCTGGTCCTCGCCGGCATCCTGGTCTGGCTCTGCACCTGACGGCACCCCCGGGCCGTGCGCCCTCAGAGCATCTCGTCCGGGCCCCGTCGGGTGTGCGCCCCGGCCGGGTCGGTCGGGTCGGTCGGGTCGGCGGGAAGGTCGTACCGCCGCGTGGCGGTACCGGTCGGGTCGGTCGGGTCGGTCGGGTCCGTGGCCCGGCTCGCGGCGCGGCGGCTGTAGCGGGCCCGCTCGGCCTCCTCGCGTCCCTTCGCGTAGGCGTCCTCCAGCACCCGCTGGGCGACCGGACGGCCACCGAGCCCGAAGGCCAGCGCGAGCCCGAGGGCCAGGGCGCCCATCGTCGCGGCGAACGCGATGCGCACGATCTCCGGGGCGATCTGGAGCTGCTCGAGGATCATGAACATCGCGATGACCATGACCACGGCCGGCAGCACCGTCGCCACGATCTTGCCGGTCGGCGTGTCCCCCATCATCCGGGAGACGCCCGTCGCCACCCCGCTCGACAGCAGCGCCGCAATGACGAAGATCGCGATCGCGACGAGGACGTTCGGCAGGTAGGCCAGCACGTCGTTCATGAAGATCGTCAGCTCCCGGACCTCCAGCGCCGTCACCGCGGCCACGGCGAAGAACACCAGGACGAACCAGAAGACGACCAGCGAGACGGCCCGGGCGACGCCGACGCCGGGCAGTGCCCGGGACAGGTACGCATGGGCGCTCGAGCGCTCCAGGTGGCCGTCGATGCCCGTCATCTCCAGGCCCTTGCGGACGGCGACCTGCACGAGCTTGGCGACGATGAAGCCGATGATCAGCAGCACCAGGAAGCCGATCAGGTTGGGCAGGAATCCGATGAATCTGTCCAGAGCGTTCTGAAAGCTGTCGTCGATGTTCATTTCTCTCTCCCCCAGTAGTGATGGTCCCCACGTGTGCCTAGGCAGTACCTCCCGCACCACGAGGCAGACGGGACGCCGCCCGGCACGCGCCGATGGGCCCGCACCCGTATGGCCTGGGGTTTCGGGGGCACCGTTCCCGCATGTACATCGGACTGGGAATCGTGTTGCTCGTCCTGGGGCTGATCCTCGCCCTCGACGTGATCACCGTCGACCTCGACTTCGTCAACGACGGCGCCCTCGGGACCATCCTGATCGTGGCCGGGGTGCTGGCCATCGTCCTCTCGCTGCTCTACGCGCCGCCGTGGCGCCGCGGGCCCCGGGAGACCGTCGTCCACCACCGCGACGACCCGCGCATCTAGCCGCATCCGCGACCAGGTGCCATGACCAGCGTCCCGCTCGCGCCGCTGGCGCCCGGCGTCCACGAGCACGACTGGCACCTGGCCAGCGTCGAGAACGAGCCGGGCGGCGCCGTGCGCGAGTTCGTCTGCGGCGCGTGCCCGGCGGTGACCTACCGGTAGCGCAGCCCGAAATGACAGAAGGAACCCCGGGTCTTCCCGGGGTTCCTTCTGTGTCTTCGGTGTCCGAGGGGGGACTTGAACCCCCACGCCCTAATACGGGCACTAGCACCTCAAGCTAGCGCGTCTGCCAATTCCGCCACCCGGACGAGTGCGGGTGAAACCGTAGCAAAGGCTGGCCCGAGATGCCGCATCGGCACCCCCTTCCGGCGTCCGGCCGGGCTCGTCGCGGTGGCCGGCGCGCGGCCCGGCGCCCTTGATCGAGTCCGTCCCACCTGCAACGGTGGGAAAGGTCTCTGACCTCAACCGAGAAGGCAAGCCATGCTCACCCTGACTGAGAACGCATGCACGATCGTCAAGCAGATGACCGACATCCCGGACGCCCCGGACACCGCGGGCCTGCGCATCACGCAGGTCGAGACGGGGTTCGCCGTCGCCGCCACGGAGCAACCGGTGGCGGGTGACCAGGTGGTCGAGCAGGACGGCGCGACCGTCTACCTCGACGCCGGGGCCGCGGAGAAGCTGGACGAGATGACGCTCGACGCGGGCGTCGACGAACAGGGCTCCCTGCAGTTCGGGCTGCTCGCCCAGGCCTAGCCGCCGAAGCCACGGTCGGGCGTCGCTTCTGGGATCGTGGGGGCATGGAAGAGCTGCGTGTCGCCTTCGTCCCCGGAGTGACGCCCGACAAGTGGGCCCGGGTGTGGCGGGAGCGTCATCCCCGGCTGCCGCTGCGGCTGCTCCCCGTCGAGGAGGAGGCCGGCCGCGGCGTGCTCGACGACGGCACCGCCGACCTCCTGCTGGGCCGGCTGCCGATCGACCTCGAGGCACCCGCTCCGCTCCACTGCGTCCGCCTGTACGACGAGCAGCCGGTCGTCGTCGCCGGCCGCGAGCACTTCGTCGCGGCCGCCGACACCGATGCACCGCTCGACCTCGCCGAGCTCGCCGGCGAGCAGCTCGTGCTCCCCCACCCGTCCGGGTGGACGCCGGACGCCGAGCAGCTGCCGTTCCCGCCGATGACGGTCAAGGACGCCATCGAGGTCGCCGCCTCCGGCAGCGGCGTCGTGATCGTCCCGATGTCGCTGGCCCGCCTGCACCACCGCAAGGACGTCGTCACCCGCCCGGTCGACCTGCCGCCGACGACGGTCGCCCTGCTGTGGCTCCGCGACGCCGACAGCCCCGTCCACCAGGACTTCGTGGGCGTCGTTCGCGGCCGGCGGGCGTCGAGCAGCCGCTGAGGCGACGCTGTCCGCCGTCGCTCAGCCCAGGTGGGTCGCCGCCCACTCCCCCAGCACCCGCGCGCTGCGGTCGACCAGTGCCACCCACTCCATCGCGCCCTCGTCGGCGTTGTCGGAGACGTGCTTGATCATCCGCAGCGGGACGCCGAGCTCCTGGGCGACGTACGCGACGGCGTACCCCTCCATGTCGACGAGCTGCGCCTGCTCGGCGAGCCGTGCCCGGACCGCCGCGTCGTTGACGAAGACGTCGCCGGAGGCGAGCACCGTGGGGCTGTCGCCGATCACCAGCCGGTCGCGCGGGTCGTAGCCCAGCGCCCGGATGGCGTCGCCGTTGATGTCGTGGTTGAGCACCGTGCCGATCTCGTAGAGCCCGGGCTCGCCGTCGAGACCGTCGAGCCCGTCGTGCAGCGCGCCGGCGGTGCCGAGGTTGACGACCACCAGGTCGTCGAGGTCCGTACGACGGGCGAGGTGCCGGGTGAGCGCGGTCGCGGCGGCGGTCTTGCCGATGCCGGTGACGACGACGTCGATCCCGGCCGGGACGTAGGCCACCTCGGACCGGGCGGCGGCGACGATCAAGGGACGAGGCACGGCGCCACGCTAGCGGCCCGTCGGGGAGGATGAGCGGGTGACCTCAGCGACCGCCACGGCACCCGGCCGGGTGAACCTGATCGGCGAGCACACCGACTACAACGGCGGGCGCTGCCTGCCGTTCGCGATCCCGCTCGCGACCACCGCGACGGTGACGGTCCGCGACGAGCCCGGACTGGTGGTCGAGAGCAGCGCCGACGCCGACGGGTCCGGGACCGAGTACGTCGCCGGCGTCGTGTGGGCGCTGCGCGAGGCGGGCTGGGACGTCCCCGGCCTCGACGTCGCCGTCACCACGGACCTGCCCCTCGGCGGCGGCCTGTCCAGCTCGGCGGCGCTCGAGTGCGCGGTCGCCGTCGCGGTCGCCGGTCTGCTCGGGCGACCCCTGGACCGGTCCGGTCGCCGGTCGATCGCGGAGGCGTGCCGCCGTGCCGAGACCGAGCACGTCGGCGCCCCCACGGGCGGCATGGACCAGCTCGCCAGCATGCTCGGCACCGCCGATGGCGCGCTGCTGCTCGACTTCGCCGATCCCGCGCGCCCGCGCGTGCGCGACGTCCCCCTCCCCCTGGCCGCCGCCGGCCTGACCGTCCTCGTCACCGACACCGGCGTGCGCCACGTGCTCGCGGACGGCGACGGCGGCTACGCCCAGCGCCGCCGCGAGTGCGCGGCGGGCGACCCGCGCCGGCTCCGCCACGTGACGACCGAGGACGCCCGCGTCGGAGCGGCCGTCGAGGCGATCGAGGCCCGCGACTGGGGCACGCTGGGCGTCCTCATGACGGCGTCCCACACGTCGTTGCGCGAGGACTTCGAGGTCTCCGTCCCCGAGCTCGACACCGCCGTCGACGCCGCGCTGGCCGCGGGCGCGCTCGGCGCCCGGCTGACCGGCGGCGGCTTCGGCGGGTGCACCATCGCGCTGGTCGCGGAGGCCACCGCGCCCGCGATCGCGACGGCGGTCGACGACGCCTACGCGGCCGCCGGCTGGCCCGCGCCCACGCACCGCACCGTCCGGCCGGCCGCGGGCGCACGGCTGCTGAGCTAGCGAGCTCGACGAGCCGGGCCCCGGCCCTCACGTCGCGACCACCACCAGGCGCCGAGGAGCAGCAGGCCGAGCACCCCCTCGACCGTGTGCAGCGCGGCGCCGGCCGCGAACTCGCTGAACTCGCCGACCCCGTGGAGCCCGAGGCCCAGCGCGAGCGGCGTGCACGTCAGGACCGCCACCCCGCCCCAGGCACGGCGTACGGCGGCCGCGGCCGCGCACACCGCGGCCGCGATCGTCGCCAGCGCGCCCTCGAGCAGGGCGTGCGGCGCGAACGGCTCATCGACGTGGCGGGCGATCCAGTCGCCGGCCATCAGGCTCCCGCCGGCCTGCACCACGAAGGCCGCCGCCAGGGCCAGCGCCGCGACGGCGACCAGCCGGTGCGGCCGGTCGGCGTGACGGGTCACCGCGCGGTCGACCCGCGCGGCCAGCCGGGCCGGCGGGGTGGGCCGCGCCGCCCCGGCCAGCCAGAGCAGCACGGAGTCGGACGCCGGGTCGCCGCGCCCGCCCAGCACCGCGTCGATGCCGGCCTCGGTCCGTGCCTCGGGCTCGTGCTCGCGCTCACTCATCGGCGAGCACCTCCCGCAGCCGCCCGACCGCGCGGTGCACGAGCATCCGCGCCGCGCTGGGGGTGACGTCGAGGAGGGCGCCGATCTCGGCCGACGTGAGCTCGCTGCCGAACCGCAGCGCGACCGCCTCCCGCTCCCGCGGGGTGAGGTGACCGAGCCGGCGGCGTACCTCGTCGGCGCCGAGGCGGCGCAGCACCTCGCCCTCGGGGTCGTCGTCCGCGGTCCCGCCCGCGAGGCTCGGCGCCGCGGGGTCGGTCGGCAGCTCGCGTCCCGCCCGGCGCCACCAGTCCGCGACGGTGTACCGCGCGATCCCGGTCAGCCAGGCGCCGACCGACCCGCGGGCGGGATCGTAGCCCGGCCACGCGCGGATCGCCCGCTCGAACACCTGGCTCGTGACGTCCTCCGCATCGCTGTCCGCGGGCACGCGCAGGCGCACGTAGCGCCACACGGGCGCTACGTGCGCGGCGTACACCTCGGCGAACCCGCCGGTTCCTGGTTGCATCCCGACCTTCTTCGCACGGGATCGCCGAGGTGTCACGCGTCGTCGCGGATCAGCTCACTTGAGCTCGGCGCTGGAGAGCCCGAGCACGCGGCGCGCCACGATCAGCTGCTGGATCTGCTGGGTGCCCTCGAAGATGTCGAGGATCTTGGAGTCGCGCGCCCACTTCTCGAGCAGCTCCTCCTCGCTGTAGCCGATCGACGCGCACAGCTCGACGCACGAGAGCGTGACGTCGGAGCCCACGCGGCCGGCCTTCGCCTTGGCCATCGAGGCCTCGAGCGAGTTGGGCTTGCGGTTGTCCGCCATCCACGCGGCCTGGAGGGTGAGCAGGCGCCCCGCCTCCCAGTCGGCCTCGAGCTGGAGGAACTTCGCGGCCGCGGCGCTCTGCAGCAGGGCCGGGCGGTCGTAGTCGACCTCGATGCCCGCCTCCTTGAGCAGGTCACGGGTCAGGTCGAGCGAGGCCCGGGCGCAGCCGACGGCCATCGCGGCCACCAGCGGGCGGGTGTTGTCGAACGTCGCCATCGCGCCGGCGAAGCCCTGCTCGACGTTGATCTCCGGCGACCCGAGGAGGTTCTCCTTGGGCACGCGGGCGTCGGTGAACGTGATCACCGCCGTGTCGGAGGCGCGGATGCCGAGCTTCTCCTCGAGCCGCTCGACCTTGACGCCGGGCGTGTCCTTCTCGACCACGAACGACTTGATCGCCGCCCGGCCGAGGGACTTGTCGAGGGTCGCCCAGACCACGATGCAGTCGGAGCGCTCGCCCGAGGTGACGAAGATCTTCTCGCCGTTGATGACGTACTCGTCGCCGTCGAGGACGGCGGTCGTGGAGATCGCGGCCGAGTCGGAGCCGAACGACGGCTCGGTGATCGCCATCGACGCCCAGCGGCCCTTGAACCGCTCGAGCTGCTCGTCGTTGGCGACCGAGGCGATCGCCGAGTTGCCGAGGCCCTGGCGGGGCATCGAGAGCAGCAGGCCGGTGTCGCCCCAGCACATCTCGGCGACCGAGGTCACCGAGGCGAGGTTGGCGCCGTTCTTGACCGCGTTCTTCTTGTCGCCGTCGTCGGCGTCGCGCCGGACGCCGGTCGCGCCGGCCCCCTCGCTCGCGCCGGACTCGGAGAGCCCGTCGATCATTGCCGCGAGCATGTCGAGCTCCTTGGGGTACTCGTGCTCGGCGATGTCGTACTTGCGGGAGATCGGTCGCAGCATGTTCATCGCGACCTGGTGGGCCTGGTCGACCAGGGCCCGGTGCTTCTTCGGGACTTCGAGGTTGATCGCCATCAGACGAGCACCGTTCCTTCCATGATGCCGATGGCACGCAGGTCGCGGTACCACCGCTCGACCGGGTGCTCCTTGACGAAGCCGTGGCCACCGAGCAGCTGGACGCCGTCGAGGCCGATCTGCATGCCCTTGTCGGTGCACGCCTTGCGGGCCAGTGCGACCTCGCGCGAGAAGTCCTTGCCCGCGGCGGCCCGGGCGGCGGCGCGGTAGGTCAGCAGCCGCATGCCCTGCAGCTCGATCGCGATGTTGGCCACCATGAAGGCGACCGACTGGCGGTTGGCGATCGGCTCGCCGAACGCCTCGCGCTCCTTGACGTAGGGGGTCACGTAGTCGAGCACGGCCTGGCCGGTGCCGACGGCGAGCGCGCACCAGGCGAGGCGGGAGAGCCGCACGCACTCGGTGTAGGTCGACCCGTCGGTCTCGCCGAGGACGGCGTCGGCCGGGACCTTGACGTCGTCGAGCACGAGCTTGGTCAGCGACGCGGCGCGCACGCCCATCGCCGGGTCGCCCTCGATCGAGAGACCCTCGGTGGAGGACTCGACGAGGAACAGGACCGGCTTGCCGTCGAGCTGGGCGCCCACCACGAAGAGCTCGGCGTGGTCGCCGCGGGCGACGAGGCTCTTGGTGCCGTTGAGCACGTAGCCGTCACCGGACTTGCGTGCCGTGGTCGACGGGCTCAGCACGTCGAACAGGACCGCGGGCTCGCTCAGCGCGAGCGCCGCAGCGGGCACCTCGTCGCCGGTGAACGCCGGCAGGTAGGTCTGCTGCTGCGCATCGGTGCCCCACAGACCGATGGCGGTGGCGACCGAGCCGGGAGCGAGCGTGGCGACGGCCAGGCCCATGTCGCCCTTGGCGAGCGCCTCGGCGACGAGCGTGCCGGCCATCGCCGAGCGCTCCTCGGAGACGCCGCCGAGGGACTCGGGCACGCCCAGGATCGGCAGCCCGATCTCGAGGCTGGACTTGAGCAGCGCCTCGGGCGCGGCGCACTGCTTGTCGGCCTCGAAGGCGGCCGGGCGGACGACCTCGTCGGCGAACTCGGTGACGACGTCGACGAGCATCTGCTCGTCCTCACCCGGGGTGAGGTCGAAGACGCCGCTCGACGCGGCGGCCGTCGGCCGGGTCCCCGGCTGACCCTTCTGGCCGGCCTTGGCGAACGTCCGGCTGGCGTTGGTCATCGTCTTGAACCCGGTCCGGGTGACGGAGAAGACGGCCTGCTCCGTCGGCTTGCGGAGGCGGACCTTGTCGAGGAGGTCGGTCTGGGCGAGCCGGTTGAGGCCGGCGACGAGGTAGCCGATGGGATCGCGGCTCTCGTTGCTCGGAACCCCGTGCTTGCCGCCCGGCTTGAGGTTGCTGATCAAGGACATGCGGTAACTGTAACCGTGAGTTACACACCGCGCTACAGGTAGCCCGGATCGGCGCGGTGTGATCCTCGCCAATACGATGCCCGCCATGGAGGACCAGACCCCGCTCGCGCCGTACGGACCCCTGCCCCGGGGCGGCACGGTGCGCCCGATGACCCGCTGGGGAACGCCGGTCATGCACCGCGCGCAGGAGCGGGTCACCGTCTTCGACGACGCGCTGCGTGCCCTGGCCGCCGACATGGTCGCCACGATGTACGCCGCCGAGGGCGTCGGGCTCGCCGCCTGCCAGATCGGCGAGGACGTCGCGATGTTCGTCTTCGACTGCCCCGATGCGAGCGACCAGCGCGTCGTCGGCGTGGTGTGCAACCCGAGCCTCGTGCTGCCCGAGGGCCGCGACCGGCGTCTCGACGACAGCCCCGAGGGCTGCCTGTCCTTCCCGGGCGCCTTCGTCGACTGCGCCCGCCCCGACTACGCCGTCGTCGAGGGGGTCGGGCTCGACGGCCGCCCGGTCCGGTTCGAGGGCGACGGCCTGCTCGCCAAGTGCCTCCAGCACGAGACCGACCACACCGTCGGCACCGTCTTCGGCGACCGGCTCTCGGCCAAGGCCATGAAGAAGCTGCGCAAGCAGCACGACGCCGCGGTCGACGACTACCCCGCGGACTGGCCCACCTGAGCCCCGTCGTGGGCTAGCGTCGGCGCATGCCCGTCGACCCGTCCCTGGCCGGCCTCCTCGAGGCCATCGAAGCCGGTACCCCCCTGTCCGCGCTCTCCCCCACCGACGCGCGCGCGGTCTTCCGCGCCCTGACGGTCGACGGCCGCGCGCCCGACACCCTCGCGCCGGTGGGCTCGATCACCGACGACCAGGTCGCCGGCGGCGCCGGTTCGCTCGCCGCGCGGGTCTACCGCCCCGAGGGCACCGGGCCGTTCCCGACCGTCGTCCTGCTCCACGGCGGCGGCTGGGTGGTCGGCGACCTCGACACCCACGCCGCGATGGCGCGGTCGATCTGCGCCGGTGCCGGCGCGGTCGTCGTCGCGGTCGACTACCGGCTGGGTCCCGAGGCCCGCTTCCCCGCGGCGGCCGACGACGCGATCGCCGCGGTGCGCGACGTCCAGGCGCGCCTCGCCGACTACGGCGGCAGCGACGTCCTCGCGGTGGCCGGCGACTCGGCGGGCGGCAACCTGTCCGCGGTCGCGGCCCAGCAGGTGCCGGGCATCGCCGCCCAGCTGCTCGTCTACCCGGCGACCGACGTGCTGGGCGACTACGCCTCGCGCAAGGAGAACGCCACGGGCTACTTCCTCGACGAGCCGACCATGGTGTGGTTCGTCGGCAACTACGTCACCGACGACACCGACCTGATGGACCCTCGCATCTCGCCGCTGCACGGCACGCTCGCCGGCCAGCCGCCGGCCGTCGTCGTCACCGCGGAGTTCGACCCGCTGCGCGACGAGGGCGTGGCCTACGCCGACGCCCTCGCCGCGGCCGGCGTCCCCGTCGAGCAGAAGACCTACCCGGGCCTCATCCACGGCTTCTTCGACATGGGCCCCTGGTCGCCCGCGTGCCAGGCGGCCGTCGACGAGACGATCGCCCGGTTCGCGGCGCTGCTGCGCTCGGCCTGAGCGCTCAGCCCTGGCCCGCGTGGCTCGGCAGGACGCACGCGGCGTCCAGCCCGAGCACGCGGTTGAGGCGCCCGAACGCGATCCACGAGCCCAGGCACATCGACAGCTCGGCGATCTCGCGATCGGTGTAGTGCGTGCGCATCCGCTGCCAGAACCCGTCGTCGATGCCGTGGTGGTCGAGCGCGTAGCGCTCGGCGTACTCGGCGGCCAGGCGGGTGCGCTCGTCGAAGTCCGGCGTCGTGCGCCACTCCTGGACGGCGGCGTCGAAGGTGTCCTCGACCTTCTGGCCGTCCCGCTCGGTCCGCCAGTCCTGGCAGAAGATGCAGCCGTTGATCTGCGCGATCCGCAGCCGCGCCGCCTCGAACTCGCGCAGCCCCAGCGTGCTGTGCTCGTAGATGCTCATCGCGAACGCGGACGCCGCCGGGCCGATGCCGGGGACCAGCTCGCCCCAGACGTAGAGGATCGGGTCCTTGCCCTCGGGGATCTCGATGAACATGCTCACGCCTCCCCGGTCGTGCCGGCGGCGCGCAGGTAGGCGGACGGCTGCAGCGGGACGTCCAGGCCGTCGTACAGGCCGGGGGTGGCGGTGCGCAGCCACGGGATGGCGTTGACCAGGCGGTTGGCCGCCGTGGCGTTGCCGCCGGCGGCGCGGTTGCCGCCCTCGTCGGTCGCCTCGACGTTGATCTCGATCCGCGGCCGCCCCTCGACGATCACCCGGTGCGCCCCGTCGCCGCCGTCGGCCGGCATCGGCCAGTCGGTCGCGCACCCGGCACTGATCCGGGTGACGTGCTCGATGACGATCCTCGGCTCGCCGCCGACGATGCCCTGGACCTCGAAGCGCAGCGCACCCTGCGTCCCCGCCTCGAACTCCCCCAGCGCCGTCGTCACCGTCTCGTCGAGCTCGCGCCGCTCCAGCGTCTCGCGCAGCTCGTCGATCTCGACCCCGAGCGCCCGCGCGATCAGCCGCACCTGACCGCCCCACACCATCGACGGGATCCCGGCCGCCACCATCGGCGGCTCGTAGTCCATCGGCTGGCCCATCCCGACGATGTAGCGGACCGAGTCCTCGGCGTCGTAGGTCGAGTAGTCGAAGATCTCCTGGCACCGCACCTGCTCCACCTCGGACGCCAGCCCGCTCACCAGCACCGGCAGCAGGTCGTTGCCCCACCCCGGGTCGATCCCGCTGACGAACAGCGCGCTCCCACCCTCGGCGCACGCCTTGGTCAGCGGATCGGTCATCTCGGCCGGCGCGCTGCGGTGGTCGTAGAGCGCGTAGACCGACGGCGTCACCACCACCGCTCCCCCCGCCAGCGCCCGCGTGATGTCGACGACCGCCTCGTCCGGGCGCAGCTCGCCCGACGCGGCGTACGCGACCGCACCTCCGCCGTCGAGCGTCGCGAGGGCCGCCGCGACGTCCGTCGTCGCCAGGACACCGGTGGTGCGGCCCAGGTCCGCGAGGTCGCCCGCGTCCTTGCCCGCCTTCGCCTCGTCGCTGACGATGACCGCGCTCAGGGTCAGGCCGGGGTGGGCAGCGACCGCGCGGATCGACGCGCGGCCCATGTTGCCGGTGCCCCAGACCACGACGGGGACAGATGAGTAGAACGTGTTCTCGTTCGCCATGCAGGGAGCGTAGGCGGGCGGGGCGGGGTGCGGTAGTGCGACAGCGTGTCTTTTTTGGTGATCGCTCGTCAGTGGGTGTCGTCGGGCGTGCGGTGCTCGGCGAACCTCCGGGCCCGGCCGGGCGTGAGGCCAGGGACCTCACGGCCGTGCAGGGCGTCGACAGCCACCGCCACGGCCGCGCTCGGCGCCGTACCGAGCCGGGTGACCCGGCCGGCCTCGTCGACGCCGATGTAGCCGAGCTCGAAGAGGGCGTCGCACCCGAGCACGCACGCCGGGAACACGGCCTCCGGGTCACGTCGCTGCGCTTCGTCCACCCGGTGGCGCGGGACGATGTGCGCGGCGACGAGGAGCTCGACGGGCAGGACCCGACCGCACAGGAAGCACGCCGCGTCCGTCGCGTCGCCGAGCAGCTGTCTCCGGAGCCGCCGCTGCTCGCGGCGGACCGGGGTCATCCTGAGGAGGTCCGTCGGGTCGGGTTCCCGATCGGCGACCGCAACCAGCTCAGCGACACTGATCTGCTGGCTCGGGTCGGCGAGCCCGTCCCGGAACCGGATGCCGTCGTCGGCCAGCGCCTCCAACTGGGTCCGCCGGTCGGTTGGGTGGTTCCGCACGAAGTCGGACGACAGCCTCCCCTGCCCGTGGAGCACGCGCCACACGTGCTCGCACTCCGTGCAGGCCTTGAAGTGGCTTCCCAGGCCCTGACCCGCCGTGCCCACGGCGCTGGCGAGGTCGGCGTAGCGCACCCAGCGGCCGACCGGGACGGCGTCAAGGAGGTCGTGGAGCCGATCGACGTCGAACGCCGGCATCAGCGCCGCGCCGTCACGTAGCACGCGACCGCCGTCGCCGCCGCCACGTTGAGCGAGTCGATGCCCGCGGCCATGGGGATGATCGCGCGGCGGTCGGCGGTCTGCTCCCAGCGCTCCGAGAGCCCGTGCCCCTCCGAGCCGAGCACGAGGGCGACCTTGTCGAGTCCGGCCACCGCCTCGTCCACCGGGACGGCGTCCGGGGCGAGCGTGAGCGCCACGGTGGTGAACCCGCGCGAGGTGAGGTCGGGCAGGGCGTCGTACCAGTCGGGCAGGCGGGTCCAGGGCAGGGAGAAGACGGCGCCCATGGCGACCTTGATGGCGCGGCGGTAGAGGGGGTCGGCGCAGCGCGGGGCCAGGAGGACGGCGTCGAAGCCGAGCGCCGCGCCCGAGCGGAGGATGGCGCCGACGTTGGTGTGGTCGACGATGTCCTCGAGCACGAGGACCGAGCGGGCGCCGTCCAGGACGTCGTCGACGGTGGGCAGCGGACGCCGCTCCAGCGAGGCGAGGGCCCCGCGGTGGACGTGGAAGCCGGTGACCTCCTCGGCCAGCGCCTCCGAGACGACGTAGCAGGGCGCCGGCGACAGCGCGAGGACGTCGGCGAGCCCGTCGAGCCAGCGCGGCGCCATCAGGAACGAGCGCGCCGGGTAGCCGCCGAGGATCGCCCGGCGCACGACCTTCTCGCCCTCGGCGAGGAAGAGGCCGTGCTCGGCCTCCAGGTGCTTGCGCAGCTCGACGTCGCGCAGGTCGCGGTAGTCCGCGAGCCGCGGGTCGTCGGCAGTGGCGATCTCGACGAACTCGGCCACGCTCAGAAGGCCTCGGGGTGGGCCACCCGGACGACCTCGCCGATCACGATGATGGCGGGCGGCTTGACCGCCTCGTCGACCAGGCGGGTGGCGAGCGTGTCGAGGGTGGCGAGGACGGTCCGCTCGGTCGGCATGGTGCCGTCGCAGACGACGGCGACGGGCGTCGTCCCGGGGCGGCCGCCGGCGACGAGGGCCTTCGCGATGGCGGGCGCGTTCTCGACGCCCATCATCACCACGACGGTGCCGTTGAGCCGGGCCAGTGCGGCGTAGTCGGTGAGCGCCTCGGGGTGCCCGGGCGGCAGGTGGCCGGAGACGACGGCGAACTCGTGCGCGACGCCGCGGTGGGTGACCGGGATGCCGGCCACGCCGGGCACGGTGACCGGCGAGGTGAGGCCCGGGATGACGGTGACCGGGACGCCGGCCGCGCGGCACGCGATGACCTCCTCGTAGCCCCGGCCGAACACGAAGTTGTCGCCGCCCTTGAACCGCACGACCCGCTTGCCCTCGAGCGCGCGCTCGACGATCACCCGGTTGATCTCCTCCTGCTGCGCGGAGCGGCCGCGCGGCAGCTTCGCGACGTCGACGAGCTCGACGTCGGCAGGCAGGTCGCCCAGGAGCTCGCGCGGCGCGAGCCGGTCGGCGACGACGACGTCCGCCGCCATGAGCGCCTTGCGCCCGGCGATCGAGATGAGCTCGGGGTTGCCGGGACCGCCGCCGACGAGCGTCACGCCCGGCGTCCGGTCGCGGTGGTGGGGGGCGGCGATCGTGCCGTCGCGCAGGCCGGCGACGATCTCGTCGCGCACGGACGCGGAGCGGCGCGGGTCGCGGTTGCCGACGACGGCCACGGTGATCCCGGCCTCGCGGCCGATCGCCGGCGTCCACGCCGTACCGAGGGTGGCGTCGTCGGAGCGGACGCAGAAGATCCGCTGCTCCTCGCACAGCTGCGAGACGTGGTCGTTGACCGCGCGATCGTCGGTGACGGCGATGACGTACCAGGTGCCGTCGAGGTCGGCGTCGGCGAAGGCCCGCTCGTGCCAGGTGATCTCGCCCGAGCCGACCAGGCCCTCGATCGCGGGGGTCACCACCGGCGAGACGACGTGGACGTCGGCACCGACGGCGATCAGCTGCGGGACGCGGCGTTGCGCGACGTGGCCACCGCCGACGACGAGCACACGGCGCCCGGCGAGGCGCAGACCGGACGGGTACGGCGGGAAGTCGCTCACCGGGACATTCTCTCGACAGTTCGCGAACGGCCGTTGGCCCGGGCCAACCACCGGACTACCTTCGGGTGACATGAGTCTCGATCGCCCGGTGACCCCGGACCCGTACCCCCTGCTCCCCGCCGCCGCCTCCTTCGGCGTCACCAGCACCGACGTCACCGACGGCCAGCCGCTGAAGGCCGACCAGGTCTACGCCGCCGGCAACACCTCGCCCCAGCTCACCTGGGAGCCCGGTCCCGAGGGCACCCAGAGCTATGTCGTCACCTGCTTCGACCCCGACGCCCCCATCCCGAGCGGGTTCTGGCACTGGGTCGTGGTCGACGTCCCGGCCGACGTGACCAGCCTCGACACCGGCGCGGGCGCCTCCGACGCGAGCCTCCCGGCCGGCGCCTTCCACGTCCGCAACGACTTCGGGACGCCGGACTTCGCCGGCGCCGCCCCGCCCGAGGGCGACCAGGTCCACCGCTACTTCTTCGTGGTGCACGCCGTCGGCGAGCCCACCCTCGGCGTCGACGGATCGGCCACGCCCGCCGTCGTCGGCTTCAACCTGGCGTTCAAGACGCTCGGCCGCGCCATCCTCACCGGCACCTACCAGCACTGAGCCTTCCCCCACCACGAAGTGGGGAGGTTGCGGGCACGAAGTAGGGAGGTTGCGGGTCCGAGATCGCTATCTCGGACCCGCAACCCGCGCACTTCGCGCCCGCAACCCGCGAACTTCGCGGGGACCTAGAGCCCCATCGACTTGGCGATGATCAGCTTCATGACCTCCGAGGTCCCGCCGTAGATGCGGGTGACGCGGGTGTCGGCGTAGAGGCGGGCGATGGGGTACTCGTTCATGTAGCCGTAGCCGCCGTGGAGCTGCAGGCAGCGGTCGATGACCCGGCCGGCGACCTCGGTGCAGAAGAGCTTGGCCGAGGCGGCGTCGACGGCGGTGAGCTCGCCGAGGTCGTGGGCCTCGAGGGCGCGGTCGCAGACGGCCTGGGCGGCGTCGACCTCGGACTGGCAGGCGGCGAGCTCGAACTTCGTGTTCTGGAAGGACGCCACGGTGGTGCCGAAGACCTTGCGGTCCTCGACGTAGGCCTGGGTGAAGCGGATGGCGGCGGCGGCCTGCGCGTACGCGCCGTAGGCGATGCCGAGGCGCTCCTGCGGGAGGTTCTGGCCGAGGTAGGTGAAGCCCTCGTTCTCCTCGCCGAGCAGGTCGCTCGCGGGGACCATGACGTCGGTGAACGACAGCTCGGCGGTGTCGGAGGTGCGCAGGCCGAGCTTGTCGAGCTTGCGGCCGACCGCCCACCCGGGCGACTTCGTGTCGACGGCGAAGAGCGAGATGCCGAAGCGGCGGTTGCTCTCCAGCGGCGGCGAGGTGCGGGCGCAGACGATGACGCGGTCGGCGAGCACGCCGCCGGTGATGAACGTCTTGGCGCCGTTGAGCACGTAGTGGTCGCCGTCGCGCTTGGCGGTGGTCTGCATGCCGGCGAGGTCCGAGCCGGTGCCGGGCTCGGTCATCGCGATCGCCCACATCTCCTCGCCGGAGATGAAGCCGGGCATCCAGCGGTGCAGCTGCTCGGGGGTGCCGAGCTTGAGGAGGTACGGCAGGCAGAGCTCGACGTGGACGCCGGAGCCGCCGAGGTTGACGCCGGCCCGGGCACACTCCTCGGTCAGGACCGCGGAGAACTTGAACGACTCGATGCCGGCGCCGCCGTACTCCTCGGGCACCTCGATGCCGAAGACACCGAGGTCCCCGACCTTCTTGTAGAGGTCGCGCGAGACCTGGCCCGCGTCGTACCACTCCTGGTAATTCGGGACGACCTCCGACTCCAGGAAGGCCCGGATCGTACGGCGGAAGTCCTCGTGGTCCTCGTTGAACACTGTGCGGCGCATGCGCTCATGCTGCCACCGCGGTCAACGGACCGTGTCGCCACCCGCCTCGCGCAGGAGCTGCTCGAACGGCGTCGGGGCGGCGAACTCCGCCTCGACCGACCGGCGCCGCGGCGCGGTGGCCTCGGCGGCGGCCGGGCCGCCCAGCAGCGCGGCGAGCTCGCCCGCCGCCCGCTCGACCCGCTTGTCGAGGGCGCCGTCGTCGGTGGCCCCGAAGTCCTCGCTGGCCGCGAACACCCCCGTCGGTACGACGACCGCCCGCAGGTAGGCGAGCAGCGGGCGCAGCGCGTGGTCGAGGACGAGGCTGTGCCGCGCCGTCCCCGCGGTGGCGGCGATGACGACGGGCTTGCCGTCGAGCATGCCGTTCTCGAGGACGTCGAAGAACGTCTTGAACAGCCCCGAGTACGACGCCGAGAACACCGGCGTCACGACGACCAGACCGTCCGCGTGGCGCACCGCCTCGATCGCCCGGGCCAGGTCCCCCGACGGGAACCCGGTCAGCAGGTGGTCGGCCAGCGCGTGCGCCAGCGGCCGGAGCTCGACGTGCTCGACGTCGACCTCGTGCCCCCGGGCGCCGACCGCGCGCTCGACGGCGGAGCCGAGCTTGTCGGCCAGCAGCCGTGTCGACGACGGGACCGACAGCCCCGCCGAGACGACGACGATCCGGGTGCTGCGCGTGGTCATGCGTCGATCTCCTCACGGTCGGTGGTGCCGGTCATGGTGTCCTCGGCGTGCACGGTGACGTCGTGCGCACCGCCCGCCGCCGCGACGAGCGAGGCGTGCGTCGGGGCGTCCGGGACGTCGGCGCCGCGGCCCTCGGCGAAGCCCTTGCGCATCTCGGGCAGGATCTCGCCGAGCAGGTCGAGCTGCTCGAGGACCGTCTTGAGCGGCAGGCCCGCGTGGTCGACGAGGAAGAGCTGGCGCTGGTAGTCGCCGGCGTACTCGCGGAACGACAGCGTCCGCTCCAGGACCTCCTGGGGCGAGCCCACGGTCAGCGGCGTCTGCCGGGTGAAGTCCTCCAGCGACGGGCCGTGGCCGTAGACCGGGGCGTTGTCGAAGTAGGGGCGGAACTCGCGGACGGCGTCCTGGCTGTTCTTCCGCATGAAGAACTGGCCGCCGAGGCCGACGATCGCCTGCTCGGCCGTGCCGTGCCCGTAGTGCGCGAACCGCTCCCGGTACAGGCGCACCATCTGCTGGGTGTGCGAGGCCGGCCAGAAGATGTGGTTGTGGAAGAAGCCGTCGCCGTAGTAGGCCGCCTGCTCGGCGATCTCGGGGCTGCGGATCGAGCCGTGCCACACGAACGGCGCGACGCCGTCGAGCGGGCGCGGGGTCGACGTGTAGCCCTGCAGCGGGGTGCGGAAGCGCCCCTCCCAGTCGACGTTCGCCTCGGTCCAGAGCCGGCGCAGCAGCGCGTAGTTCTCGATCGCGAGGTTGATGCCCTGGCGGATGTCCTTGCCGAACCAGGGGTAGACCGGGCCGGTGTTGCCGCGGCCCATCATCAGGTCGACCCGGCCGTCCGTGAGGTGCTGGATCTTGGCGTAGTCCTCGGCGATGAGCACCGGGTCGGTCGTCGTGATCAGCGTGGTCGCCGTCGAGAGGATGATGTTCTCGGTCTGCGCGCCGATGTAGGCGAGCGTGGCGGTCGGGTTGGACGCGATGAACGGCGGGTTGTGGTGCTCGCCGGTCGCGAACACGTCCAGGCCGACCTCCTCGGCCTTCTTGGCGATCGCGACGGTCGCCTTGATCCGCTCGTGCTCCGTCGGGGTCCGCCCGGTCGTCGGGTCGGGGGTGACGTCGCCGACGGTGAAGATGCCGATCTGCATGCCCATGGTTCGCGCTCCGCGTCTGGTGGTGGATGAGTCACCGGTCAGAACCGGTGACGTGTCAACTATATTCCAGGGACGGCGGTCCCGCCGCACCGGGGCGCCCGGGCGCCCGGCACTCACCCCTCGCGCTGGAGCAGCAGCACCGCGCGGTCGTCGTCCCCCCGGACGACCTGCTCGATGATCCGGTCGGCGGCGCCGTCCCAGCCGGCCAGCAGAGCCGCACCCGCCGTCCGGCGCAGCCAGGCGATGCCCTCGTCGATGTCGACGCCCCGCGACTCGACCATGCCGTCGGTGTAGAAGAGCAGCCCGTCGCCGGGACCGAGCTGTCCCTTGCTGTCGGTGACGTCGACCTGCTCGGTGACCCCGAGCGCGGTGCCGCGCGCGTTGTCGACCCGCCAGGCGAGCGCGTCCGGTGGGCCGGTGCGCCAGTGCAGCGCGGGCGGGTGCCCGGCGCTGCGGATCCGGTACTGGCCGTCGCGCAGGTCCACCTCGACCTGGACGGCGGTGGCGATGCTCTCGTCGGAGGGCTGGCGCAGCAGGTAGGCGTTGGCTGCGGGCAGCAGGTCGTCGGGCGCGACGACGGAGATCAGGCTCTCGAGGGCGCCCGCGAAGCCGAGGGCGGCCGGGACGGCGGCCGCTCCCCCACCGCAGACGTCGACCAGGACCATCTGGAGGTGCGCGCCGTCGGGAGCCAGGTCCGCGACGATGAAGTCGCCGCCGTAGGCGACCCCGAGGGCGGCGAGCATCGCCGACTGGCGACGCCATCCGGCCGGCAGCTCGGGGACCCGGCCGCGGGCCTGGAGCCGGGCGTGGAGCTGCCCGAGCACGCGTTCCTGGTCGGGTCCGTCCACGCCGCCAGCGTACGGACGCTAGCCTTGGGCTGGGCCCGGTCCGGCAAACCCCCCTTTGCCGGACCGGGTCCGCCTGTCTTTCGGCGGTTCCACCGCGGGGCTGGCAGACTCGGCAGACGTGAGCGAGCAGAGCGTGGTCGACGTCCTCGGGGAGCCGTGGCGCAGCGAGACGATCCCCCTCACCGACGACTTCGAGGGCGAGGTCGTGGCGACGCTGGTCAGCCGGCGCCGCGAGGACGAGCCCACCGACCGGGCCACGCTGCACGTGCACGGCTTCTCGGACTACTTCTTCCACGCCGAGTACGGCGCCTGGTGGCTCGACCGGGGCCGCGACATGTACGGCCTCGACCTGCGCAAGTACGGCCGCTCCCTGCGCCCCCACCAGTCGGCGACCTACGTGGCCGACCTCGACGAGTACTTCGCCGAGCTCGACGCCGCCTGGGAGCGGATCACCGTGCGCGACGGGCACCGCGACGTCGTCCTGTCCGGGCACTCCACCGGCGGCCTGGTGGTCGCGCTCTGGGCCGATGCGCGCCAGCCGGCCGAGCTGAGCGGGCTGCTGCTCAACTCCCCCTGGCTCGACCTGCAGGGCAGGCCGGCGCTGCGCTCCCCCGTCGCCAACCTGCTCGTCGACCAGCTCGGACGGCGCCGCCCGATGCGCGAGCTGGGCCGCGACGTCAGCGGCTTCTACGCGCGCAGCCTGCACCGCGACCACGAGGGCGAGTGGGACTTCGACCTCACCTGGAAGCCGGTCGGCTCCTACCCGGTGCGCTTCGGCTGGCTGCGCGCCGTCCGCCGCGGGCACGCCCGGCTGCAGGCCGGCCTCGACGTGCCGGCGCCCGTGCTCGTGCTCTCGTCGGACCGCTCAGGGCGCCCGCAGGCGATGGACGAGGAGGTCTTCTCGACCGACATCGTGCTCGACGTGCGCCAGATCCGGCGCTGGTCGACGTCCGTCGGCCCGCACGTGACCTACGCCGCCGTCCCGGGCGCGGTGCACGACGTGGTGCTCTCGCGCAGCGAGCCGAGGGCGCGGGCCTACGACGAGATCGAGCGCTGGCTGGGCGCGTACGTCGACGGCGTCAGTCGCAGCTGAACGTCCCCGACGAGTCGGTCGAGCAGTCGACGCTGTTCTCGACGAAGACGCCGAGCGCGATGAAGAGCACCACCATGCCGACGAACAGCGCGGAGCCGAGCCACCCGACGATGACGCCGGCGAGGGCGAGCCCGCCGCCCTCCTGCTGCTCGCGCCGGATCTGACCGCGCGCGACGTGGCCCAGGATGGCGCCGATGAAGCCGGGCGCGCCCACGCACACCACGATCGAGAGCACGCTGACCACCAGCGACGCGATCGCCAGGCCGTTGGTCGGTCGCGGCGCCGGGTAGCCGTAGGGGCTCTGGCCGTAGGGCTGCTGCTGCCCGTACGGCGGCTGCGGGCCGCCGTAGGGCTGGTACGGCGGCGGTTCCGGCGGCGTCGTCATGGCCGCATGCTGCCACGCGACGGGCGATCCGCGGACCTCGCCCCGCGGCCGCCGTCGCTCCTCTAGGGTCTGGCCATGGATCCCGTGACTGGACTCTCCCTCGGCCGCATCGCCCTCGGCGTCGGCGCGCTCGCCGCACCCACGACGGCCGCCAAGGCCTTCGGGCTCGACCCGGCGAGCAACCCGCAGCTGCCGTTCTTCGGCCGGATGTTCGGTGCCCGCGAGATCGCGCTCGGTGCGGTCACCCTGGCCTCGAAGGGGCGGCTGCGCCGCAACCTCACGCTGGTCGGGATCGCCGTCGACGGGGCCGACGCCGCCACCGGCGTCCTCGAGCTCAAGGGCAACGCCGTGCCGAAGCCGTCGGCCGGGATGCTCGCGGGCGTCGCGCTCGGCGCCGTCGGCTCCGGGCTCGTCGCCCTCGTGCTCAACCGCGGCGGCAGCGCGGCTCAGTAGGTGGAGTAGTCCCAGCTGTCGCCGGACGCGACGATCACCACGACGTAGAAGATCGAGAACGCCACCGCGATCCCGAACGCGATCCAGCCGACGATGATGCCGGACAGCGCCAGCCCGGCGCCCTGCTCGCCGCGGGCGCGGATCTGGCGCCGCGCCACGTGGCCGAGGATCGCGCCGACCGCGCCGAGCAGGCCCGGGAAGAAGCACAGGCAGATGCCCACGGCGGACAGGATGCTGACCACGAGCGAGGCGATCGCCAGGCCGCTGGTCGGCGCCGGAGCGCCGTAGCCGTAGGCGTAGTAGCCGTACGGCTGCTGCGCCGGCGCCTGGCCGTAGGGGTCGTAGACCGGCTGCACGGGCTGCTGCGGCGGGGGCGGGTAGCCGGGCTGGCCGTAGGGCTGCTCGGGGCCCGGCTGACCGTGGCCCGGGTAGCCCGGGTAGCCCGGGTACGGCTGGGTCGGCTCGGTGCCGGGCGGCTGGCCCGTCCCGTCGGGTCGCTGGCCGTCGGGCTGCTCGCCACCCCACGGCGGGGTCGGTGTCGACATCGGTTCCCTTCCGGAGAATCAGGTCACGAACAGTACGGCCACGGCGACGAGGCCGACGACCACGATCACCCCACGCAGCACGAGGGGCGGCAGCCGGCGGCCGACGGCGGCGCCGAGGAAGCCGCCCGCGATGGCGCCGGTGCCGATCAGCAGCACGAGGAGCCAGTCGACCTCGGCGTCGGTGCCGAGGAGGCCGAGCTCGGCGACGACCACGAAGATCAGGCCGGCGACGCCGTTGACGACAGCGACGAGGACGTTCTTGACGCCGTTGAGCCGCTGGAGCGACTCGGCGACGCCGATCCCGAGCACGCCCATGAGGAGCACGCCCTGGGCGGCGCCGAAGTAGCCGCCGTACAGGCCGGTCGCGAAGACGGCCGGCGGCACCCACCACGCCCGCTCGACCGGGACGACGCCCGCGGCGGCGCGGCGCTCGGCGCGCTCGGCCACCATCCGGGACAGCCGCGGCTGGACGATCACGAGCACGATGCCGAGCAGGATGAGGACCGGGACGATCGTCTCGAAGGCCCCCGGCGGCAGCACCAGCAGCAGGACCGCGCCGAGCGCCCCGCCGGCCGTCGAGAACACCAGCAGCCGCAGCACCCGCCCGCGCTGGCCGGTGAGCTCGCGCCGGTAGCCGATCGCACCGGCGACACCACCGGGGACCAGGCCCAGGCTGTTGGACATGTTGGCCGTCACCGGCGGCACGCCGAGGGCGAGCAGGGTCGGGAACGTGATGAGCGTCCCCGACCCGACGACGGTGTTGATGGTGCCGGCGCCGACGCCGGCGAGCAGGATCGCGGCTGCTTCGAGCGGACTCACTCCGCCGGAGGCGCCGGGGGTGCCGGCGGCGGGGGCGGCACCGCGTCCGTGGGCGCGGCGGCGTCGTCGTTGTCGTCGCCGTTGGTCAGCGACTTGCCCGGGCGGGCGGCGCTCTCGGCCTCGGCGATGGCCTCCTGGACGGCGGCCGCGGCCTCGCTGAGGCCGGTGTCGGTGGCCAGCGACGGCTCGCTCGGACCCATGTCGACCCGGGTGACCGGCCCCGACGTCTGCTTGGGGATGCCCGCGATCTCGTGGATCGAGGAGCCGAGGCCCTCGAGCGCCTTGGTGATCTCGGAGGGGATGACCCACACCTTGTTGGCGTCGCCCTCGGCGATCTTGGGCATCATCTGGAGGTACTGGTAGGCCAGCAGCGACTGGTCGGGGCGCCCGTCGTGGATCGCCTGGAAGACCGTCTGGATGGCCTGTCCCTCACCCTGGGCGCGCAGGATCTGCGCCTCGCGCTCGGCCTGGGCGTTGAGGATCTGGGCCTCGCGCTGGCCCTCGGCGTTGAGGATGGCGGACTGCTTGTTGCCCTCGGCCGTCAGGATCGCGGACTGCCGCTGGCCCTCGGCGGTGAGCACCAGCGCGCGCTTGTCACGCTCGGCACGCATCTGCTTCTCCATCGCGTCCTTGATGGACGGCGGCGGGTCGATGCCCTTGATCTCGACCCGCTTGACCTTGATGCCCCAGCGCCCGGTGGTCTCGTCGAGGACGGCGGACAGGCCGCTGTTGATGGACTCGCGGCTGGTCAGCGTCTGCTCGAGGTCCATGCCGCCGACCACGTTGCGCAGCGTGGTCATCGTCAGCTGCTCGATGGCCTGGATGTAGTTGGAGATCTCGTAGGTCGCCGCGATCGGGTCGGTCACCTGGAAGTAGATGACGGTGTCGACGTCGACGGTGAGGTTGTCCTCGGTGATCGCCGCCTGCGGCGGGAAGCTCACGACCTGCTCGCGCAGGTCGATCATGTAGCGCACCTTGTCGACGAAGGGCACGACGAAGTTGAGGCCGGCGGGCAGCGTCTCCTTGTACTTGCCGAAGCGCTCGACGATGCCGGTGTAGGCCTGCGGGACGACCCGGATGGACTTCGCCACCACCGTGATCGCCAGCAGCATCAGCAGGATCAGCAGGACCAGGACGATCATCGGGGCTCCTCGAGCTCGGGTGCGGTCACAGGACGGACGTGGGCGGTGGCACCGGCGATCGAGACGACCTCGACGCTGGTGCCGACCGGGAGGGAGGACACGGGTGCCGCGCCGACCGCGAGCCAGGACTCGCCGCCGATCTTGACCCGGCCGGGGCGGTGCTCGGAGACGGCCTCGGTGACGATGCCGCGGCTGCCGACGAGGCTGGCCGGACCGAGCACCAGGTCGGGCCCGCCGTGCAGCCGGCGCACGAGCGTGGGCCGGACCAGGCCGAGCAGCAGCACGGCCGTGGCCGAGGCGACGAGCACCTGGATGACGGCGCTGTCGGTGACCAGCGCCGTCGCGACACCGGCGAGCGCGCCGCCGGCGAGCATGAGCAGGAAGAGGTCGAGGCTGATCAGCTCGGCGAGCGCGAGCAGGATGGCAGCACCGAGCCAGGTCTCCCAGAGGTGGTCGCGCAACCAGTCCATGAACAGAGCCTAGGCGGTGGGCCCGACGGAAGGGCGCCGGGCCGTCAGCCGCGGCGCAGCTTGCGCCGCGCGGCGTACCGGCCGTCGTCGTGGTGGTCGAGCGTCAGGGGCATGCCGAAGGTGGCCGAGAGCGTCTCGGCGCTGAGCGTGTCGTCGATCGGCCCCTCGGCCACGACCCGGCCGTCGCGGAGCATGATCACGTGGGTGAAGCCCGGCGGGATCTCCTCGACGTGGTGCGACACGAGCACGGTCGCCGGGGACGACGGGTCGTAGGCGAGCACCGAGAGCGTGGAGACGAGGTCCTCGCGACCGCCGAGGTCGAGGCCGGCGGCGGGCTCGTCGAGGAGCAGCAGCTCGGGGTCGGTCATCAGTGCCCGGGCGATCTGGACGCGCTTGCGCTCACCCTCGCTGAGGGTGCCGAACGTGCGGTCGGCCAGCTTCATCACGCCGACCTCGCGCAGCAGCGCGTCGGCGCGGGCGTGGTCGACGTCGTCGTACTCCTCGCGCCAGCGCCCCAGCACGGCGTACGACGCGGACAGCACGAGGTCGCGGACCGTCTCGTTGCGCGGTATGCGCTCGGCGACGGCGGCGCTGGAGACCCCGATCCGGGGCCGCAGCTCGAAGACGTCGACGGTGCCGAGCAGCTCGCCCAGCAGCCCGACCGCGCCCGACGTGGGGTGCAGCTGGGCTGCGGCGATCTGGAGCAGGGTGGTCTTGCCGGCACCGTTGGCGCCCAGCAGGATCCAGCGTTCGCCCTCGCGCACCACCCAGCTGACCCGGTCGAGCAGGGTCGCCTCCCCACGACGCACGGTGACCTCGGCGAGCTCGAGCACGGCGGACATGCGAGCCACCTTAACGAGTACTCTCCGGGCCGTGAGCGCACTCCCCGCATCGGCCCGCCTGTCCTGGTGGGGTACGGCGTGGCTGCGCGGGCGGGTCGGTCCCGACGACCTCCTCGACGCGCTGCTCGGCGACGACGTCGCCCACGTGGTGACCGGGACGACGGAGCCCGCTCCCCTGCTCCTCGAGCTCGCCGCCGCCCGCAACGACGGCGCCACCGGGATCGCGGCCGTCTTCCCGGCGCCCGGCGACCCGGCCGGGCTGCGCGGCCCCCGCGAGCTCAACCACGCCGCGATCGAGGCGGGCGAGGTCGCGCTGCTGCTCGGCGCCGGGACCGGCCTGGTGCCGCGCCAGGTGGGCCGGGCCGTCGAGTGGACGCTGCTGCCCGCCGAGCGTCGTCCGCCGCCCGACCTGGGCGAGGCCGACCGCGCCCTGCGCGCCGCGCTGCTGGCCGCGGCGAACCGGCTCGCCGAGCTCGAGGTCGCCCACTGGCGCCCCGAGGTGGCCGACGAGCTGCACGACCTCCGCGCCGGCGTCCCCCTCACCGCGCCGCCGGGGACGCCCGCGCGCTGCATCGACCTGGCCGGCCGCGCGCTGCACCTCGAGCACGTCGCCGCCCTCGCCCTCGAGGACGACGGCGGCGCGGTGAGCGCGAGCGAGGCGGCCGCCCGCCGCGACGCGCTCGAGCCGCTCGAGCGGGCCGCGCGGCACGCGCTGAGCGCCGCGTGCGCGCCCGACGGCTGGCCACCGGCCGACGACGAGCACCGACAGCGATAGCCTGCACCCGCGATGAGCCCTCACGATCCCGCCGTGGACGACACCCTCCTGATCACCGTCACCGGTGCCGACCGGCCCGGCGTCACCTCGGCCGTCCTCGAGAGCCTCGCCGGCTCCGGCGTGGCGGTCGTCGACATCGAGCAGATCCTGATGCGCGGCCGGCTCGTGCTCGGCGTCCTGGTGACCGCCCCGCGGGACCGCAAGAAGCTGCGCCACGCGGTGACCACCACCGTCGAGGCGCTCGGCATGGCGGTCGAGATCGAGCGCGGCTCCGGCGACAACCGGACCCGCCCCGCCGACCGCGCCCACGTCACCGTGATCGGCGCGCCACTCAAGGCCTCCGCGATGGCCGCCATCGCCGGCCGGATCGCCGACTGCGGCGGCAACATCGACCGCATGGAGCGGATGGCGCGCTATCCCGTGACGGCGATCGAGCTCGACGTCTCGGGCGCGGCCCCCGACCGGCTCCGCACCCTGCTCGCGGGCGACGCGGCGTCGTTCGGCATCGACGTGGCGGTGCAGCCGGCGAACCTCCTGCGCCACGGCATGCGGCTGATCGTGATGGACGTCGACTCCACCCTGATCCAGGGCGAGGTCATCGAGATGCTCGCCCAGCACGCCGGCTTCGGCGCCGAGGTCGCCGACGTCACCGAGCGCGCGATGCGGGGCGAGATCGACTTCGAGGAGTCGCTGCGGGCCCGGGTCAAGCTGCTCGCCGGGCTCGACGAGAGCGTCATCGACGAGGTCTACGACGCCATCGTCGTCAACCCGGGCGCCCGCACGATGGTGCGGACGCTGCGCCGCCTCGGCTACCGGTTCGCGATCGTGTCGGGCGGCTTCAGCCAGATCACCGACCGGCTCGCCGCCGACCTCGGCATCCACCGTGCCCGCGCCAACACGCTCGAGATCGTCGACGGCAAGCTCACCGGCGAGGTCGTCGGCGAGGTCGTCGACCGCGCGGGCAAGGCCCGGGCGCTGCGCGAGTTCGCCGCCGACCTGGGCGTCTCCGAGGCCGCCACCATCGCTATCGGCGACGGCGCGAACGACCTCGACATGCTCGACGCCGCCGGGCTGGGGATCGCCTACAACGCGCGGGCCGTCGTCCGCGAGGCCGCCGACACGTCGCTCACCGTGCCGTACCTCGACACGATCATGTACCTGCTCGGGATCACCCGCGAGGAGATCGAGGCGGCCGACGCCGAGGCCGGCATCGTGACGCCCGCCCCGCCGCTGGGCTAGGCCCCGCTAGGCCCCGCGGCCGACGTGGAACGCGGCCAGCCGGGCCGCCATCGGCTCGACGTCGGTCCACGCCCCCGGGACGGCGAACACCGCGGCCGCCGCGGTCGGGAAGCCCTCGGTCGCGACGGCGCCCGTGGCCGGGCCCTCGCCGTCGTCGAGCAGCTGGGCCAGGGTGCCCACGGTCGGGTTGTGGCCGATGACGACGACCGTGCCGACGTCGTCGGGCGTCGTGTGCACGAGCTCGAGGACGCCGTCCTCGTCGGTGCCGTAGAGGTTGCCGTCGATCTGCGGCTGGATCGTCCAGCCGGCGGCCTCGGCGACGACCTGCCAGGTCTCGCGGGTGCGCGCGGCATAGGACACGTAGGCGACGCCGGGCGACACTCCCTGGCCGGCCAGCCACGCGCCCAGCGCGGCGCCGTCGGCGCGCCCCCGGTCGGTCAGCACCCGCTCGACGTCGGAGGCGGCGAACGGCTCGGCCTTGGCGTGTCGCACGACGACCAGCAGCCGTTGGTTCTCCACCCGTGCATGGTAGTGCCGTGGAGCAGTACGGGCCCACCCACCTGGTGCCGCTGGCGATCTTCGCCGCCGGCCTCGTCGGCGCGCTCCTGCTCGGCCGGCGCGAGGCCGCCTCGGGGACACCCGGTCCCAGCCGGTTCAGCCGCACCTGCGCACTGCTGATCCCCGCGGTGACCGTGCCGTTCCAGGTGATCGACCTGGTCGCCAACTTCGACATCGACGTCACGCTGCCGCTGCACCTGTGCGACCTGGCCTGGATCGCGGCCACCTGGGCGCTGTGGACGCACCACCCGTTCCCGGTGACGCTCACCTACTTCTGGGGCCTGACGCTGACCGTCCAGGGGGTGCTGACGCCCTCGCTCAACGAGGACCTGCCGCACCCGCGCTACTTCGCGTTCTGGGCGCTGCACCTGCTCATCGTGTGGGCGGCGGTCTACCTCGTGCTCGGGCTGCGCCGGGCGCCGCGCTGGCGCGACTACCGGGCGGCCGTCGCCACCACGCTCGGGTGGGCGGTGGCGACGTACGCCTTCAACGTGGTGGCCGACACCAACTACGGCCACCTCGTGCGCAAGCCGGGGACGTCGGTCCTCGACCTCCTCGGGCCGTGGCCGTGGTACGTGCTCGAGGAGATCGCGATCGTCGTCGTCGCGTGGGCGCTGCTCACCGTGGGTGCGCAGCGCCTCGCGCGTCGTCGGGTGACCTAGGCGCCCATCGCGTGGAAGCCGCCGTCGACGTGGACGATCTCGCCCGTCGTCGCCGGGAACAGGTCCGAGAGCAGGGCGCAGACCGCCTTGGCGGTGGGCTCCTGGTCGGTGTTGTCCCAGCCCAGCGGGGCCTTCGTGGTCCACATCGCCTCGAGGTCGCCGAAGCCCGGGATGGCCTTGGCCGCGAGCGTGCGCAGCGGACCGGCCGAGACCAGGTTGACCCGGATCCCGTCGCCGCCGAGGTCGCGCGCGAGGTAGCGGGCGCACGACTCGAGGCCCGCCTTGGCGACGCCCATCCAGTCGTAGACCGGCCAGGCGACGCTCGCGTCGAAGGTGAGGCCCACGACCGAGCCGCCGTTGCCCATCAGCGGGCGGCAGGCGACCGCGAGCGACTTCAGCGAGTACGCCGAGACCTGCACGGCCTGGGCGACGTCCTCCCACGGGCCCTCGAGGAACTTGCCGCCGAGCAGCGTCTCGGGGTTGCCGTAGGCGATCGAGTGCACGACGCCGTCGAGCGTGGCGTCGGCGCCGAGCGCCGCGCGGACGGCGTCCGGGAGCGCCGCCAGGTGCTCGGCGTCGGTGACGTCGAGCTCGATGACCTCGGGCATCTCGGGGAGCCGCTTGACGATGCGCCGGGTGATCCGCAGCGCCTGCCCGAAGTTGGAGACGAGCACCGTGGCGCCCTGCTCCTGGGCGAACTTGGCGACCGCGAAGCCGATGGAGGTGTCGAGCGTGACGCCCGCGACCAGGATGTTCTTGCCGTCGAGGATTCCGCTCATGATCAGTGCCCCATTCCGAGTCCGCCGTCGACCGGGATCACGGCGCCGGTCACGTACGCCGCCTGCGGGCTCGCGAGCCACAGGACCGCTCCGGCCACCTCGGCCGGGTCGGCATACCGCCCCAGGGGGACCTGGGTGCGGATCGCCTCCTTCTGCTCGTCGGTGAGCACGGCGGTCATGTCGGTGTCGACGTACCCGGGGGCGACGACATTGGCCGTGATCGAGCGCGGCCCGAGCTCGCGCGCCAGCGAGCGCGCCATCCCGACCAGACCCGCCTTGGAGGCGGCGTAGTTGACCTGGCCCGGCGAACCGAGCAGGCCGACCACGCTGGAGATGAAGATGATCCGGCCCTTCTTCTGGCGCAGCATGCCCTTGGCGGCGCGCTTGGCCAGGCGGAAGGAGCCGGTCAGGTTGGTGTCGATGACCGAGTCCCAGTCGTCCTGCGACATCCGCAGGAGCAGGGTGTCCTTGGTGATGCCCGCGTTGGCGACGAGCACCTCGACCGGCCCGTGCGCCTCCTCGGCGGCGGCGAACGCCGCCTCGACCGCGGCCGGGTCGGTGATGTCGGCCACGAGCTCGAGGGCACCCTCGGGTGCGCCCCCGCTCCGGGTGGTGACGGCGACCTTGTCGCCCGCAGCGACGAAGGCCTCGGCGATCGCGCGGCCGATGCCGCGGTTGCCGCCGGTGACGAGCACAGAGCGTGGAGAGTTCACGCTCTGTGACGCTAGTGGTGCGGGGCCCGCCGCCTCGTGGGCGGCGGGCACCAAGATCGCCTCGTTCAGTTGTAGGACCTCGACAAAGAGGTGGCTACTCGTCGTCCTCGAGCCGGAACCCGACCTTCATGGTGACCTGGAAGTGCTCGACCTGGCCGTCCTTGATCTGGCCGCGCACCCCCTCGACCTCGAACCAGTCGAGGTGGCGCAGGGTCTGGCCGGCGCGGATCACGCCGTTGCGGATCGCCTGGTCGATGCCGTCGGGGGACGTGCCGACGATCTCGGTGACGCGGTAGGTGCGGTTGGACATGCGAGCAGCGTACTCAGGCCGGGCGTAGGGTGGGGACATGTCCTCCTCGCGTCCGCTCCACCCCCGGGGGCACGGCGACGACGCGATCCGGATCACGACCGCGGGGTCGAGCCCCCAGGCCGACATCGCACGCCGCCAGCGCCGCTACGTGATCGCGATGTCGATCCGCACGCTGTGCTTCATCGGCGCCGCGATCAGCGGTGCGGCGGGCATCCACTGGCTCTGGCCGCTGCTCATCGCGGGCGCCATCATCCTGCCGTACGTCGCGGTGGTCGCGGCCAATGCCGAGGACAGCCGCTCGACCGAGCTGCCGCTCACCGGCGGCGGCGACGCGCAGCGGCAGCTGGGCGAGGGACCGGGCGGCGAGCGTGGCTGAGGGCACCGACGAGGCGCGCGAGCCCGACCTCTGCTCGGCCAAGGGCTGCCGGGAGCCGGCGCTGTGGCAGCTGCTGTGGAACAACCCCAAGATCCACACGCCCGACCGGCGCAAGACCTGGCTCGCGTGCGACGAGCACCGCGCGTCCCTCGAGACGTTCCTCGGTGCCCGCGGCTTCCTCAAGGAGACCGTCGCGCACGTCCCCGCTTGAGACCTGAGGCCTGAGGCCTGCGGCTCACACGGCGCCGCGCGGCTCCACCCCGGCCGAGAGGTCGACCGTACGACGGGTGTTGGCCAGTGCCGTGACGGTGGCGGTGCCGACGACTCCGGTGCTGTCGAAGACCTCCGCGGTGCCGACCACGATGCCGTCGGCGCCGACGTGGTCGAGGGCGCGCAGGCCGAGCCGGGTGCTGTCGGGCAGCCGGCACAGGGCGAGGTCGATGTCGGTGTTGATGTGCTCGACGCCGGCACTGCCCCAGTTGGTGACCATGCTCGTCGCGTCGGCGATCGAGGCGACGGCCTGGAAGGGCGTGCACTCCTCGCCCTCGACGATGGTGACGGCGGTCTGCCAGGTCTGGTGGCGGCCGGCGTTCTGGTGGTCGCCGAAGTCGTCCGACCACGGCGCGGCGCTCGCGAACATCGGGACGTGGTGCTCGCCGGCGGGCGGCAGCAGGTCGGCGGGCGGCGGGGTCGGTCGCTCGCCGGGGGCCGCCCAGACCTCGCCGGGGGCGGCGGCGGAGGGCGCCAGGAAGGTGGCACCTGCCCGGGCGACGACCTCGCCGTCCTGCTCGACGGTCGCGTCGAGGAGCACCAGGCGGGGCCCCTCGCGCACGATCCGGGCGGTCGCGGTGGTGGTGTCCATCCGGGCGGGCCGGAACAGGTCGACGTGGTAGCGCGCGGGCACCAGGCCGGTCCGGCCGGCGTCGCGCACGGCATGCTCCAGGGCCCGGGCGAGCAGGCCGCTCACGGCGACACCGTGCATCTGGTCGGCGCGCCACAGGCTCTGTGCCAGCGGCAGCGGGTCGAAGCCGGCGGCGGATTGACGGAACCAGGAAAACTGGAACGTGTTCTCGTTCACCCGGACATCATGCCAGGCCGCCGGGGATCGGCGCTCGCGGGTCGTACGGCGTCCGGGTCCACACGAACGTCGCGCACTCCAGGTGGCTCACCCCGCCGTCGGCACGACGCACCGCGCGCAGCGTCTCGCCGCGGTGGTAGCCGTCGGTCCCGGTGAAGCCGGCACCGTCGGGCCGCGGGCGGAACCGGTCCTCGACCTCTCCGCTGCGCAGGTCGCGCACGACGAGCTCGCCGCCGGTCCACTCGAAGCCGAAGGCGGTGTTGCCCCAGAACCACACGCCCAGCACGTCGACGACCGGCCCGGGCACCGGGACCTCCGAGGGCTGCCACGGCACGGTCGCGGCCGGCGCCGGGGTGAGCCCGAGCAGCACGCCGGCGGCGGCATCGGTGTCGAGCCCGGTCGTGGCGTTGGCCAGGACGGCGACCGCGTCGCGCGTCGTCCGGTCGACGAAGAGGGCGGCCTGGAAGCCCGGCATCGAGCCGGTGTGGCCGGCCAGCGTGCGGTCGCCGGCGGTGAGCACCCGCAGCCCCAGGCCGTAGTCCGCGGCCTGAGCGGTCGGCGTCGCCATCTCCGCCAGGGTCGCGGCACCGAGCACGTCGGGGTGCCCGGTGGCCAGGAAGTCGGCCCAGCGCAGCAGGTCGGCGGTGGTGCTCCACAGCTGCCCGGCGGGAGCCATCGCGCCGGTGTCGGTGAGCGGCTCGGGGCTCAGCGTGTGGGCGAAGTGGTCGACGCTGCGCCCCGGAGCGTGCCCCGCCGGCGGCAGGTACGACGTCGCGTCCATCGCGAGCGGCCCGAGCAGCCGCTCGCGCACGACGTCCCACCACGAGACACCCCGCAGCCGCGCGACGACCTCGCCGAGCAGCGCGTAGCCGAGGTTGGAGTAGTGGAAGTACTCCCCCGCCCCGGCCACCCGGCCGGAGCCGTCGTTGGCGGCGAGCAGGGCGTCGGTGCCGACCCCGGGCGAGCGCTCCCACCACGGTCCCGCCGGCTCGCTCTGCAGACCCGCGGTGTGGGCGAGCAGGTCGCGCAGGGTGGCCTCGCGGTAGCCGGTCTCGGGGACGAACCGCCCCACCGGGTCGGCGAGGTCGAGCCGGCCCTCGTCGCGCAGCTGCAGGACGAGGACGGCAGTCAGCGTCTTGGTGATCGACCCGATCCGGTAGGCGGTGCCCGGACCGAGCCCCGGCGTGCCCGGGTCGGCGACGAGGCTGCCCTGCCAGGCCGGTGCCCCGCCGCGGGCGACCGCCGCGGAGACCGACGGCAGCCGGCCGGCGCCCTGGAGCGCGGCCAGCCGCTCGTCGTACCGGATCGGGTCGGGGGTCACGCGCTCACTCGGAGTAGGCGTCGATCGGCGGGCAGGCGCAGACCAGGTTGCGGTCGCCGTAGGCCTGGTCGATGCGGGCCACCGGCGGCCAGTACTTGTCGACGGAGTGCCCGGCCGGGAAGACCGCGACCTCGCGGGAGTAGGCGCGGTCCCACTCGCCGACCAGGGCACGCGTGGTGTGGGGGGCGTGGTGCAGCGGCGACTCGTCGACCGCCCACTCCCCTGCGCCGACCTTGTCGATCTCGCCCTTGATCGCGATCATCGCGTCGCAGAACCGGTCGAGCTCGGCGAGGTCCTCGGACTCGGTGGGCTCGACCATGAGCGTGCCCGCCACCGGGAACGACATCGTCGGCGCGTGGAAGCCGTAGTCGACGAGCCGCTTGGCGACGTCGTCGACCGAGACGCCGGTCTCCTTGGTGATCTCGCGCAGGTCGAGGATGCACTCGTGGGCGACCAGCCCGGACTCGCCGCGGTAGAGCACCGGGAAGTGCTCACCGAGCCGCGCGGCGACGTAGTTGGCCGACAGCACGGCGACCGCGGTCGCCCGGGTCAGGCCGGCGCCGCCCATCATCCGGATGTAGGCCCACGAGATCGGCAGGATGCCCGCCGAGCCGAACGGCGCCGCGCTGATCGCGCCGGTGCCGTCGCGGCGCTCGGCGTCGGGGTGCAGCGGGTGGGTCGGCAGGTACGGCGCCAGGTGGGCGCGGACCGCGACCGGACCCACGCCCGGGCCGCCGCCGCCGTGCGGGATGCAGAACGTCTTGTGCAGGTTGAGGTGCGAGACGTCGCCGCCGAAGCGGCCCGGCGCAGCGTAGCCGAGCAGCGCGTTGAAGTTGGCGCCGTCGATGTAGACCTGGCCGCCGTGCTCGTGGACGACGTCGCACAGCTCGGTGATGGTCTCCTCGTAGACGCCGTGGGTCGACGGGTAGGTGACCATGATCGCGGCCAGCGTGTCGGCGTGCTGCTCGCACTTGGCCCGCAGGTCGGCGAGGTCGACGGTGCCGTCGTCCTCGGCCTTGACGACGACCACGCGCATGCCCGCCATCACGGCGGAGGCCGGGTTGGTGCCGTGGGCCGAGGACGGGATCAGGCAGACGTCGCGCTGGTCCTGGCCGTTGGCGCGGTGGTAGTTGCGGATCGCGAGCATGCCCGCGAACTCGCCCTGGGCACCCGCGTTGGGCTGCACCGAGACCCGGTCGTAGCCGGTGACCTCGGCGAGCCAGCCCTCGAGCTGCTCGATCAGCTGGCGGTAGCCGTCGGCGTCGGCGGCCGGCACGAACGGGTGCAGGTTGGCGAAGCCGGCCAGCGAGATGGGCTCCATCTCGGTGGTCGCGTTGAGCTTCATGGTGCACGAGCCGAGCGGGATCATGCCGCGGTCGAGCGCGTAGTCGCGGTGGGCGAGCCGCGTGACGTAGCGCAGCATCGACGTCTCGTTGTGGTGGGTGTTGAAGACCGGGTGGGTCATGAAGTCGGTGGTCCGCCGCTGCGCCTCGGGCAGCCCGGCGAGCGGCTCGGCCGCGGCGGGCGTCACGCCGAAGGCGGTGTGGAGCGCGCGCAGGGTGGGGGCGCCGGCGGTCTCGCCGAACGCGATACCGACGGTGTCGGCGTCGACCAGGCGCAGGTGCAGCTGCTCGGCGCGGGCGGCCGCGACGACGTCGGCCGCGCGACCGGGCACCCGGACCTGGAGGGTGTCGAAGAAGCTGTCGTTGACGAGCTCGAGGCCCGCACCCGTCAGCGACGCGGCAGCGCGGCCGGCGAGGGTGTGGATGTCGCCGGCGATGTCCTTGAGGCCCTGCGGGCCGTGGTAGACGGCGTACATGCCGGCGGTGACGGCGAGCAGCACCTGCGCGGTGCAGATGTTGGACGTCGCCTTGTCGCGGCGGATGTGCTGCTCCCGCGTCTGCAGCGCGAGCCGGTAGGCGGGGCGGCCCTCGGCGTCGACCGAGACGCCGACGAGACGACCGGGGAGCTGGCGCTCCAGGCCCTCGCGGACGCTGATGAAGCCGGCGTGCGGGCCGCCGTAGAAGAGCGGGACGCCGAAGCGCTGGGCCGAGCCGACGACGACGTCGGCACCGAGCGTGCCGGGCGCCTCGAGCAGGGTGAGCGCGAGCAGGTCGGCAGCGACGACGGCCAGGCCGCCGCGCTCGTGGACCGCGTCGATGACGGGCTTGATGTCGGGGACCCGGCCGGAGGCGCCCGGGTACTGGACCAGCACGCCGGAGACGTCGCCCTCGGGAAGGCCGTCGCTCAGGTCGGCGACGAGCACCTCGATGCCGATGCCCTCGGCGCGCGTGCGGACGACGTCGATGGTCTGCGGCAGCGCGTCGGCGTCGACGACGAACGGGCCGCTCGCCTTGCGGTTGGCGCGGAACGCCAGCGCGACGGCCTCGGCGGCCGCCGTCCCCTCGTCGAGCAGGGAGGAGCCCGCGGTGTGCAACCCGGTCAGGTCGGCGACCATGGTCTGGAAGTTGATGAGGGCCTCGAGCCGGCCCTGCGAGATCTCCGGCTGGTACGGCGTGTAGGCGGTGTACCAGCTCGGGTCCTCGAGCACGTTGCGGCGGATGACCGCCGGGGTGACCGTGGCGTGGTAGCCGAGGCCGATCATCGCCTCGCCCGGCACGTTGGCGCCGGCCAGCGCGCGCAGCTCGGCAGCGGCCGTCTCCTCGTCGACCCCGTCGGGCAGCCCGAGCGCCTCGGTGGCGCGGATCGACTTCGGGACCGCCGCCTCCATCAGCGCATCGAGGGAGGGATGGCCGAGACGGTCGAGCATCGTCTCGACCTGGGCGTCGTCGGGGCCGATGTGACGGTGGACGAAGGGTGCGCTCATGGGCTGGGTGGCTTCCTTGTGGAACAACAGGACAGCCTCCCCCTCTGTCAGCGCAGCGGTGCACCTTCAGAGTTGCCTGCTCTGCACGGTCCTGGCGCCTGAGAGGTTCCGGGGAGGGATTGCCCCTTCGGCGCCAGCCTCACGGTGGAGACTGGACTCTCCCGTGCAGCATCGAACAGCGAGTACAGGCTACCCCACGTTGCGGGCAGCGCGGCGCGCGGCGAGCTCGTCGCCGGCGACGTGACCGGCCTCGTCCGGCGTACCGGCCTCGGCGGCGGACTCGCTCGGCAGCTGGGCCAGCGTGCCCTCGATCTCGCGCCACACGCCACCGATGGCGATGCCGAAGACACCCTGCCCGCCCTGGAGCAGGTCGATGACCTCGTCGTTGCTGGTGCACTCGTAGACCGAGGCGCCGTCGCTCATCAGGGTGACCTGGGTCAGGTCGTCGGTGCCGCGCTCGCGCAGGTGGCCCACGGCGGTGCGGATCTGCTGGAGCGAGATGCCCGCGTCGAGGAGTCGCTTGATGATCTTGAGGATCAGGATGTCGCGGAAGCTGTAGAGACGCTGCGAGCCGGAGCCCTTGGCGCCGCGCACGCTCGGCTCGATCAGGCCGGTGCGGGCCCAGTAGTCGAGCTGGCGGTAGGTGATCCCGGCGGCGTTGCACGCGGTCGGACCGCGGTAGCCCTGGTCACTGGGAAGCGGAGAGACGTCATCGGTGAAGAGCAGACCCTGCTCCTCCGCGACAGCGGTCGCCGCAGCCGTGTCCTGACCGACCTTCTCGGGCTGCTGCTCGTTCACGGGGTCCTCCACTGGGCGCGGCGTTGCACTGCTGTCGTTTCGACTCTTCAAGGTACGGCCGCGGCATCGGGCCGGTCAAAGACGTCGACGGGCGTGTCGCGAAAACCCTCAGGTTCTAGTTGAGGTTCAGCCTCTGGATCGCCGGCCGGACAGCTCACTGCTCGGCGTCGAAGTCCTCCGGCGAGACGTGGTCGAGGAACTCGCGGAACGCCTCGACCTCGTCCTCCTCCTCGGCCGGCGCGGAGAGCCCCGCCTCGGCGAGGACGTCGTCGTCGCAGTAGATGGTGGTGCCGGTGCGCAGCGCGAGCGCGATCGAGTCGGAGGGCCGCGCACTCACCTCGGCACCCGAGGCGAAGACCAGCGTCGCGAAGAAGACGCCGTCGCGCACGTCGGTGATCCGGACCTCGCTCAGCTCGTTGCCGGTGGCCGCGAGGATGTCCTTCATCAGGTCGTGGGTCAGCGGCCGCGGCGGCGTCACGCCCTGCTGGGCGAAGGCGATGGCGGTCGCCTCGACCGCGCCGATCCAGATCGGCAGGTAGCGGTCGCCCGCCACCTCGCGCAGCAGCACGATCGGCTGGTTGGACGGCATCTCCACCCGCACGCCCATGACGTCGACCTCACGCATGCGTCCAGCCTACTGCTCGCCCCGAACTTCAGAGCTGGCGCAGTCCGGCCTTGACCAGCGTCGCGTGCAGCCGCACCGACAGCGCGGCGATCTCGCTGACCGCCTCCTCGGCGCGCGCGGCGGCCCCGGCGTCGCGGCCGCGGCGCGGGGCGACGACCTGCTGGATCAGGCCGATCTCGCGGTCGGCGGCGGTGCGGAAGGCACGCAGGTGGCGCGGCTCGATGCCGAAGTCGGCGAGCTCGCGGGCGGTCTCGGCGATGACGAGGGCGTCGGAGTCGTAGTGACCGGTGGGCGAGGGCGCGATGAGGGCGTAGGCCTCGAGCTGGCCCAGGAGGTCCTCGTCGATGTCGGCCACCTTCATCAGCTCCTTGCGCGAGAGCCGCAACCGGTCGGTACGACGGAACGACTCGGGGGCGGGCAGGCCGTCGGAGCCGAGGGCGACCTTGGGCACGGTGGGGACGACGGGCTCGGGCGCGGGCGGCTCGAGCCCCCGGTCGATGGCGTCGAGGTGCTCACCGATCACCTTGAGCGGCAGGTAGTGGTCGCGCTGCATCCGCAGGATGTAGCGCAGCCGCGCGATGTCGGCCTCGGAGAACTTGCGGTAGCCCGCGGGCGTGCGCTCCGGCTTGACCAGGCCCTCGGACTCGAGGAACCGGATCTTGGGGATGCTGATGTCCTCGAAGTCGGCGCGCAGCCGATCGAGGACCTGCCCGATGTTGAGCAGCGGCTCGCGCTCCCCCCGAGCGACGGCAGCCGGCATGCTCAGACGCTCTCGTGCCCGGCGAAGAAGACCAGGCGGTACTTGCCGACCTGGACCTCGTCGCTGTCCTTGAGCGCGGTCTTCTCGATGCGGTCGCGGTTGACGTAGGTGCCGTTGAGGCTGCCGGCGTCCTCGACCGTGAAGCCGTCGCCCTCGCGGCGGAAGACCGCGTGGCGGCGCGAGACGGTGACGTCGTCGAGGAAGATGCCGCTCTCGGGGTGGCGGCCCGCGGTGACCTCGTCGGCGTCGAGCAGGAAGCGGCTGCCCGCACCGGGGCCCTTCTGCACGACGAGCAGCGCGTGCCCGGTGGGCAGCGCGTCGACGGCGGCCGCGTCGACCGCGCTGAGCGCGCGGTCGGAGGTCTCGACCTTGTCGCCGCCACCGAACTGGATGGTGGCGGTCGCGTCGGTCATCGGCGGGGCCGGCTCGGGGGCGACCAGGCGCGTGCCGCACTGGGAGCAGAAGCGCGCGTCATCGGGGTTCTGCCGACCACAGGCGGTGCAGAACGGCATCAGTGGACTCCTCGTCTGGACGGTTCGAATCGGCGATCGTGGGCGATCACCGGCTCACTCACGAACCTACCGGATCAGGTGTCGAGCTGGGCTTCATATCCCGCCGCGTCGAGCAGACCGTCGAGGTCCGCGCCGTCGGCCGGGACGATCTCGAACAGCCAGCCGGCGCCGTAGGGGTCGGTGTTGACGAGCTCGGGCGTGGCGTCGAGCGCCTCGTTGACGGCGACGACCTCGCCGGTGACCGGCGCGTAGACGTCGCTGACCGACTTGGTCGACTCGAGCTCGCCGCACGCGCTGCCGGCGGTGACCGCGGCACCGGTCTCGGGCAGCGAGACGTAGACGATGTCGCCGAGCGCGTCCTGGGCGAAGTCGGTGATGCCGACCCGTACCGAGCCGGCGGCCTCGCCGGGCTGGCGGATCCACTCGTGCTCGGCGGTGTACTTGAGGTCCCCGGGGTTCGTCATGGCCGGAAGGCTACTGCCCTTCGCCGGGTACTGCGTAGCGCGGCTCGTCCTGGCGCGCCACGGCCTCGATGTCGACCGTGCGCAGCTCGCGGACCTGCACCCGGGCGCCGTCGTCCTCGAGCTGCTTCTTGGGGCCCAGCGCGAAGTCGATGGCACCGCTGAGGACGCCGGGCTCGCCGATCACGTCGATGACGTACGGCGCCTCGATCCGCTCGCCGTCGACGAGGAAGCCGCCGTCGGTCTCGGTGAACGAGGTCTGCGCGACCACCCGCACCTTGCCGTTGATAGCGATCGCCTCGGCGCGCACGGTGCGCAGCTCCTCGATGGTGTCGAGCAGCGAGGCGAGCTCGACGCGGCCGTCGCCCTCGGTGATGGTGAGCCGGATGCCGGGCCCGGTGACCGGGACCAGCCCGGCCAGGATGTTGAGCTGGTCGAGCTCGGCGTCGGCCTGGTCGAGCGCGGTCTGGCGCTTCGTGGAGTCGTCGCGCAGGCCGGCCGCGACGTCCTCGAGCCGGCTGATCTCGCCCTCGGTGCGCTGCCGGGTGCCGGCCAGGCCGTCGAGGAGGTCGATGAGGTCCTGCTCGCGCAGGCCCGAGTAGGTGTCGTCGGTGCCGGTGAGGCGGACCTGGGTGACCGCAGCGAACCCGAGCACGGCCAGGAGCACGCCGGCCACGACCTGCTTGCGCGAGGGGCGGAAGAGCGCCCGCCGCAGGCGCTCGGCGGCCGTGGTCGGCTCGGGCTCCTGCTCAGGCATGGAAGAGGTGCCTCCGGATGGCGGCGACGTTGGTGAAGATCCGGATCCCGAGGACGACGATGACGCCCGTCGAGAGCTGGCCGCCGACGCCCAGGCGATCGCCCAGGTAGACGATGCCCGCCGCGATGATCACGTTGCTCACGAACGAGACGACGAAGACCTTGTCGTCGAAGATGCCGTCGAGGTAGGCGCGCAACGCTCCGAACACCGCGTCGAGCGCGGCCACGACCGCGATCGGCAGGTAGAGCTCGAGCCCTGCGGGGACGTCGGGCTGGAACACCAGCCCGAGGACCACGCCGACGACCAGACCCAGCACCGCGATCACGGCGCCTCACCTCCCTTGGTCTTCGGGTTCCGCTGCAGGTATGTCGCCGACCGTAGCCGCTGGAAGCCGCTGGGCGCGGCTCCGAGCCGCACGTCGTCGACATTGTCGATCTCGTGGGTGAAGCCGTACTGGTCGGCCAGGTTGAGGAACCGCAGCCCGCTGCGGCTCTCGACGAAGTCGGCGCCGAGCGTACGACGGTCGCCGATCGCGATCACCGTGTAGGGGGGCGCGATGCCCACGCTGTTGACCTCGATGGGCTCACCCGAGTTGCGGATCGCACTGGCTCCCGAGAGGCGCTGGCCGTTGATCGAGATCGCCTCGGCGCCGGCCTCCCAGAGACCGTTGACGAGCAGCGCGAGGTCGGAGTCGCGCACGACCTCGTTGGGTCCGGCGTAGTCGGGGTTGTCGACGACGATGCGCACGCCGGAGCCGGTGACGGGGGCGAAACCGGTCAGCGCGCCCAGCGCGGCGACCCGGGCCCGGGCGTCGGCGTAGCGGCGGTTGAGCGAGCTCAGCAGCTCCTGGCCCTGGGCGTTGGCGTCGCGCAGCTGGGCGATCCGGTCCTGGTTGTCGCGCAGCACCGCCTGGCGCGCCTCGACCCGGTCGATCAGGCTGGCCCGGCTGGCGTCGTCGACGTCGGCGTTCTGCGAGGTCTGGACGGCGGCCACGGTGACGAGCATCGCGAAGACCCCGATCACCACGATCACCCCGCCGCGGTAGCTGCGCCGGCGCTCCGGCCGCTCGCCGTCGCCGCGGCGCGACGCGGCCACCTGGTAGTCGCGGTCGAGCGCCTCCTGCGTGATCAGCGTCAGCAGCGGCGTCCGGGCGCGGTCGAGCGACGGCTCAGTCATGGCGCAGCCGCTCGGTGGTGGCCAGCAGCTTGCGCACCTGCCAGGCGTAGAGGACGCCGGCCCACCAGTACAGGCCGATCCCCCACAGCGCGAAGGCCCAGCCGAACACCTGGGCGAGCGTGGCGACCGTGCCGTCGGCGTCGCCGAGGAGCAGCAGCGGGAAGGCGTAGAGCAGGTTGAACGTCGCGGCCTTGCCGAGGAAGTGGACGGGCAGCGCGCTGTAGCCGCGGGTGCGCAGCAGCGGCACCAGCCCCCACAGCAGGAGGTCGCGCAGCGGCAGCGACAGCGCGACCCACCAGGGGATGATGTCGCGCATCGCCAGGCCGACGACGACCGCCAGGATGTAGAGACGGTCGGCGATCGGGTCGAGCAGCTGACCGATCTCGGACTGCTGGTCGAGCTTGCGCGCCAGCCAGCCGTCGAGGAAGTCGGTGACGCCCGAGAGCATCAGCACGACCAGCGCGAGGACGTCGGCCTCGGGGCCGAGCACGAGGTAGAGGAACAGCGGGACGCCGAGCAGCCGCAGCAGGCTGATCAGGTTCGGCACGGTCAGCACGCGACCGCGGCCGGTCCCGTCGGGACGGTCGGTGCTCGTCCTCGATCCAGCCACGGACGACACCCTAGATGACAGGTGACTCGTCGGAGTGCGCCGCGTCGCGGATCTCCCCGACCAGCTCCTCGATGACGTCCTCGAGCGCGGCCACGCCCTGCGTCGTCCCGCTGACGTCGACCACGCGGGCCATGTGCGAGCCGCGGCGCTGGAGCACCTCGAGCGCGTCGTGGAGCAGCATGTCGGGGGTGACGGTGGCGAAGGGCCGGATCCAGCGGTCGGCGACCGGACGCTCGCGGCGCTCCTCGTCGGGCTCGAGGACGTCCTTGATGTGGAGGTAGCCGACGAGGTCGCCCTGCTCCCCCACGACCGGGAACCGGCTGAAGCCGGTGGAGGCGCACAGCGCCTCGACGTCGGCGCCGGTGGAGCCGCGGACCACGGTGGCGAGGCTCTCGGGGCGCATCATCACCTCGGCGACGGTCTTCTCGGTGAAGCCGAGGGCGCCGGAGAGCCGGTCGTACTCGTCCTCGGCCAGCAGCCCCTCGCCGTGGGACTCCTCGACCAGGGCGGCGACCTCCTCGCGGGTGAAGGTGCTGCCGATCTCGTCCTTGGGCTCGATCCGGAGCATGCGCAGGATCGCGTTGGCGATCGCGTTGATCGTGACGATGATCGGGCGCAGCACCGTGACGATGCCGAGCATCGGCGGGCCGAGGATGAGCGCGGCGCGGTCGGGGCCCGCGATGGCGATGTTCTTGGGCACCATCTCGCCGAGCACGACGTGCAGGAAGACCACGATCGTCATCGCGATCACGAAGGCGACCGGGTGCAGCCACGCCTCGGGCACGTGCAGCTCGTGGAAGACGGGCTCGATCAGGTGGGCGAGCGCGGGCTCGCCGACGGCACCGAGGCCGAGCGAGCAGATGGTGATGCCGAGCTGGGCGCCGGCCATCATCTCGGAGACGCGCTCCATGGCGGTCAGCGTGATCCGGGCCATCCGCGAGCCGGCCTGGGCCTGGGGCTCGATCTGGCTGCGGCGCGCGGAGATCAGGGCGAACTCGGCGCCCACGAAGAACGCGTTGGCCGCGAGCAGGAAGACGGCGAGCAGGACGCCGGCGAGGTCACCCATCGGTCGGGCTCACCTCCTCCACGCGCAGGGACAGCCGGTCGATGCGGAGCCCGTCCATGTGGTCGACGGTCAGGACCGCGCGGCGCTCGGGCTCGTCGTCGTCCTCTCCCGTGAGCGGCAGCGGCACGACGGCCGTGTCGCCGTTCTGCGGGATCCGGCCGAGCACCTTGAGGACGAGGCCCGCGACCGTGTCGTAGTCCTCGTTCTCGGGCAGCTCGACGCCGGTGAGGTCCTCGACCTCGTCGGGCCGGAGCAGGCCGGACAGCGACCAGGTGCCGTCGCGGCGCAGCCGGCCGCGGCTGCCGAGCCGGTCGTGCTCGTCGGCGATGTCGCCGACGATCTCCTCGATCACGTCCTCGAGCGTGACGATGCCGGCGTGGTCGCCGTACTCGTCGAGGACGACGGCCATCTGGAAGCTCTCGGCGCGCAGCAGCGCCAGCAGCGGGTCGAGCCGGAGCGAGTCCGGGACGACGATGGGCTTGGCCATCAGGTGCTTGACCTTCGTGGTCGCGCGCTCGTGGAGCGGCAGCGCCACGGCGTTCTTGACGTGGACGGTGCCGACCACGGCGTCCGACTCGTCGAGCACCGGGAACCGGGAGTTGCCGGACTCGCGGGCCAGCGCGATCACGGCGCTGGCGCGGTCGTTGGTCTCGAGGCTGCGGGTGCGCACCCGCGGCGTCATGATCTCGCCGGCGGTCCGGGTGCCGAACTCCACCGAGCGCTCCATCAGCTCGGCGGTGTCGGCGTCGAGGGTGCCCTCGTCGGCGGAGTGCTGGATCAGCGAGGCGAGCTCGGTCGAGCTGCGCGCGGAGCGCAGCTCCTCCTGCGGCTCGACGCCGAGCCGGCGCACGATCGCGTTGGCGCTGCCGTTGAGGACCTTGATCGGCCCCCGGCAGACCGCGGTGAAGGCGCGCATCGGGCCCTGGGTGAGCCGGGCCGTCGTCAGCGGCAGCGCGATCGCGACGTTCTTGGGCACCAGCTCACCGATGAGCATCGTCAGCAGGGTGCTCAGCGTCAGGCCGAGCGCGACGGCGACCGGGCGCACGGCGCTCTCGGCGACGCCGGCGTCACCCAGCGGGCCGCGCAGCAGCTCGGCGATCGCCGGTTCGGCCAGGAACCCGATGGCCAGGTTGGTGATCGTGATGCCGACCTGGGCGCCGGAGAGCTGGGTCGAGAGCGTGCGCAGCGCCTTCTGGAGGCCGACCGCGGAGGCGTCGCCGTCGGCGGCGGCGCGGTCGACCTGACCCCGGTCCACGGTGACGAAGGCGAACTCGGCAGCGACGAACAGGCCGCAGGCGAAGATGAGGAGGATGGCAAGTCCCAGCAACAGCCAGGCGGTCATCGGTGTCCTTCAACAGGGTGGGGCAGGAGCACCACACACTACCGGTCGCCCCCACGGGACGACGCGGCGCGATCAGCGCCGCTTCGCTCGGCGGGCCCGGCCCACCTCGGCGTACCAGGCGACCAGGTCCGGGTCGTCCACGCTGCCGGCGTCGAGCGCCGCGGCCGGGTCGTGGCCGGTGAGCACCTTCTTGACCGGGACCTCGAGCTTCTTGCCGGTGCGGGTGTGCGGGATCCCCGGTGCCCGCAGGATCACGTCGGGGACGTGGCGCGGCGACGCGTGCCGGCGGACGGCGTCCCGGATGCGCGCGTCGAGCTCCGCGTCGAGCTCGACCCCGTCGGCGAGGTCGACGAACAGCGGCATCCAGTAGCCGCCGCCGGGCTCGTCCACGCCGATCACCAGCGCCTCGCGGACCTCGGGCAGCGCCTCGACGGGCTCGTAGATGTCGGCGCTTCCCATCCGCACGCCGTTGCGGTTGAGGGTGGCGTCGGAGCGGCCGTGGATGAGCACCGAGCCGTGGTCGGTGAGGGTGATCCAGTCGCCGTGGCGCCACACCCCCGGATAGGTCGAGAAGTACGCCTCGCGGTAGCGGCTGCCGTCGTCGTCGCCCCAGAAGCGGAGGGGCATCGACGGCATCGGCCGGGTGACCACGAGCTCGCCGACCTCGCCGCGGACCGGCCGTCCCCCGGAGTCGAAGGCCTCGAGCGCCACACCGAGGCAGGGCCGGGACAGCTCGCCCGGCCAGACCGGCAGCGTCGGCGCCGGCCCGACGAAGGCGCTCACCACGTCGGTGCCGCCGCTGATCGAGCAGATCTGCACGCCGGGGCCGAGGGCGTCGGCGAGCGCCTCGTGGCTGCTCGCCGGGAACGTCGAGCCGGAGATGCCCACCCGGCGCAGCCGGGACAGGTCGTGCCCGGCCGGTCCGCGTCGCGCCTTCTGGCCCAGCGCGACGTAGCCGGGGCTCATCCCGACGACGCTCACCCGGTGCCGCGCGGCGAGCGCCCAGAGCCCGTCGAGGCCGGGGTGGGTCGGGCTGCCGTCGTACGTCACGACGGAGGCGCCGGTGAGCAGGGCGCCCACGACGAAGTTCCACATCATCCAGGACGGCGTGGTGTGCCAGAGCAGCCGCTCGCCCGGGCCGAGGTCGAAGTGGAGCGCGGCGACCTTGGCCTGCTCCAGCAGCGCGCCGCCGTGCCCGTGCACGATCCCCTTGGGTCGGCCGGTCGTGCCCGACGAGAACAGCACCCACAGGGGGTGGTCGAAGGCCACCGCGACGGGCGCGAGCGGGACGTCGTCCGCGAGCGCCGCGGCCCACGCCGGGCCGGCGACGTCGAGCGTCGCGCGCAGGGTGGGCAGCGCGCCGGTGAGCTCGGCGACGACGTCGCCGCGGTCGTGCGCCTCTCCCCCGTGGACGTACGACGACGCGTGCACCAGCACCACCGGGTCGAGCTGCTCGAAGCGCGCACGCGCCGCGGATGCCGCGTAGTCCATGCCGCACACCGACCAGACGGCGCCCAGGCTGGCCGTGGCGAGGAAGGCGACGATCGCGTCCGGCGTGTGCGGCAGGTAGCCGACCACGCGGTCGCCCTCCCCCACACCCAGACCGCGCAGGGTCGCGGCGAGGCTCGCCGTCTGCCGGCGCAGCTCGCCCCAGGTGAGCTCGCGGACGTCGTCGGGGTCCTCGCTCGCGCCGACCACGGCGACCTCGTCGTCGGGCCGGCCGTCGAGCACCGCGGCGGCATAGCTCACGCGCGCCTCGGGGAACCACACCGCGCCGGGCATCCGCTCCTCGGCGAGCACCGGGCCCGGCAGGTCGAGACCGAGGTGGGTGGCCACCGCGGCCCAGAACGCGTCGAGGTCGCGGACCGACCAGGCCCACAGGTCGTCGTACGTCCCCGGGACGCCGACGGCGGCCGCGAACTGCTCGATCCGGCTCGGCCGCTCCCTCATGCGGTCAGGGTAGGGGCGGCCTCCTCGCGGACCCGCACCCACCCGGCGCCCGGCTCGAGCCGCCGGATCAGCTTGGCCGGCACCCCGCCGACGACGCTGTGGTCGGGCACGTCGCCGCGGACCACGGAGCCCGCCGCGACGACGACGTTCCGCCCGATCGTCGTCCCGGGCAGGATCATCGCGCCGTGCCCGATCCACGAGCCGGCGCCGACCGCGACCGGCTGGTGGGCGCCGAACTGGCGGCCCACGGGGACGTCCGGGTCGGTGTAGCCGTGGCTGGCGTCCGACACGAAGACGTCCTGGCCGAACCACACGTCGTCGCCGATCTCGATCGACTCGTGCGCGGTGATGCAGACCCGGGCGCCCAGCACGCAGCGCTCGCCGATGACGAGACCGCGCTCGGGCAGCACCGCCTGGGTCGGCCCGTAGCCGACCGAGAGGGTCGCGTACTTGCCGATCAGGGTGTCGCGCCCGATGTGGATCGCGGCCGGGTTGACGACGTCCGAGAGCGGGAACGCCAGGCACGCGCCGGGCCCGAACGTGCCAAACCGGTCACCCAGGTCGGTGCCCGGCGCCACGTCGCCGACGTGCTCGGCCCACCGCCACGCGGCGTGGACGGAGCGGTTCAGGAGACGGCGGAGCGGACGCCGGAGATCGGGCACCGGTGGAGGTTACCGAAATGCAACCTTGGCAGGGGTTCTCCGGTTCGTCCGCACCGCCGGCGGACCCGTAAAATCCGGGAGTGCAGAAGCCCCACGTCATCGCCTACTTCGCCGACGACCCGACCCGGGTCTACCAGCTGCTCCAGTGGCTGCCGGTGCTCGAACGGCTCGATGACACCCATCCCGTGGGCATCCTGGTCCGCGACCCCCAGACCCATGCGGTCCTCGAGGGGCGCACCACCCTGCCGCTCCACCTGGCCCCGGGCTTCGCCGACCTCGCCGCCGCCTACGACGAGCTCGACGCCAAGGTCGTCCTCTACTGCAACAACTCGATGCTCAACTTCAACTCGCTGCTCGACGGCCGGATGCTGCACGTGCACATCAACCACGGTGAGAGCGACAAGCAGAGCATGGTGTCCAACAACGCCAAGGCCTACGACCGCGTCTTCGTGGCCGGCGAGGCCGCCGTGCTGCGGCACCGGGCCGCGCTGATGGAGCTCGACGAGTCGCGCCTGGTCCGGATCGGCCGCCCCCAGCTCGACCTGCGCCCGGCTCCGCTCGTGCCGCCGAGCGAGCGTCGTACGGTGCTGTACGCGCCGACCTGGGAGGGCGACGCCGACTACAACGACTACACCTCGGTCGACGTCTTCGGTGCCGACATCGTCCGCTCGGTGCTCGCCGTCCCCGACGTCCGGCTGGTCTACAAGCCGCACCCGAAGGTGACCACCAGCCAGACCCCCGCGATCCGTGAGGCGCACCAGGCGATCCTCGAGCTCGTCGAGCGTGCCGCCGAGGCCGAGCCCGAGGCCGGCCACGCCGCCATCTGGCAGGGCGACATCCTCGCCGTCTTCCCCGGCTGCGACGCGATGATCACCGACGTCTCGTCGGTCGGCCTCGACTGGCTCTACCTCCAGACCGACAAGCCGATCCTCATCACCGACCGGCACCACGACGCCGAGCGGCTGCGCCGGGAGGTGCCCGTCAGTCGCTGCGCCGACGTCATCGACGCCGACGACCTGCCCGGCCTCACCGCCCTGCTCACCGACCGGCTCGCCCACGACGAGCACCGGATCGCCCGCGCCGCGATGCGCCACCACTACTTCGACGACAACGGCGTCGGCGACAGCACCGTCCGCTTCGTCGAGGCGATCACCGCCCTCGTCGAAAAGCGCGACCGGCTCCGGGGGGCGAGCCCCGAAGCCGGTCTGGTGGAGTCGGCCTGACTCAGTAGCGCCAGGTCGTGATCACGTAGTACGAGTAGCTGGTGATGTAGCCCGAGCCGGCCTTCACGACGGCACGGAAGTGCGTCTTCCGGCCGCTGATCGTGAGCTTGGTCGACCAGGCGCCCTTGGCGTTGGTCTTGACCGTGCGGAACTTCTTCCACTTGCACGAGGCGACCTTCGGGTTGGCGCAGGTCGACTTCTGGATCAGGACCGGCTTGCGGCCGTAGGACGCGATCTTGCCGCTGAAGTTGCGGGTGCGCTTCTTGAACTTGTCGTTCAGGTTGCGGGCGACGCCGACCTGGACCGTGTTCGAGGTCTTCGCCGGGTACACGTCGGGGCCGACGGTCGCGCCCGAGTAGACCACCCGGTACTGCGTGTTCTTGGCGGGGCGGACCGTCCAGCTCAGCGGCTGGGTGCCGGGGCCGAGGGTCGTCACGCCGACCCCGGTCCAGGTGCGCGCGCCGTAGGGCAGCTGCTGGAGGGTGGCCGTGCCGGCCGGGACGTAGTAGGTGCCGTCGACGTCGACGTAGCCGACCTGGGCCTCGACCGTCGCGGTGCCACCGGCGCGGACCGCGATCGTGGCCCGGACCTCGACTACGGTCGGGAAGGTGTCGGCGTGCGCCGGCGACGCGACCGTGACGAGCGACAGCGAGCTCGCCACGAGCGCGACGACCATCAGGACGACGCGACGCAGTGCTTTCATGTTCATGTTCATGGGAGTCCCCGGAATTGAGTTGTGGTGAGCCTTCGCGGCGAATGCCGCCAGCGGAGGCTACCCCGGCCGGTCCCGGGTTATGTCGGCGGTACCTGACAGGCTGTTCCCATGCCCGACACCCGTGACGTCTACGCCGCCGAGGACCTCTTCGCCGGCTGGCTCGACGACGCGAGCCGGACGCCGGGCGAGCCGCTGCGGGTCCGGGTCGGGTCGAGCCTCCAGACGTTCGAGCCCGAGGTCGAGCCGCGCTTCTCCGACCCGGCTGCCGCGCAGGCCTACGTCGACCGGGTGCTGGCCCACCTGACCGCCACCGGCAGCAGCTACGACGACGGCACCGGCCTCGACCGGGCCGCGGTGCCGGTCGTGGTCCGGCCCCGCCGCGGCCGCTCCCGCGCCCACTACGAGTACGACGAGCTCCCCCTGCGCGGCGTGATGGCGATCCCGCCCCGCGAGGTCGGGGGCGCCTGGTCGCTGCGCGCCGCGGTGGTGCTCCACGAGCTGGCCCACCACCTGTGCCCGGCCGAGGGGCACGGGCGGGAGTTCCGCACCACCTTCCTGCGGCTGCTCGAGGACATCGGCCAGCCGGTCCAGGCCGACCTGCTCCACACCGCCTACCGGCTGACCGGGCTCGACACCGGCGTCGACGGCGAGGACCGCACGCTGCTGCGCATCGGCCGGCTGCTGCGCCAGGCCGAGCGCACCACCAACACCGCCGAGCGCGACGCCTTCTTCGCCAAGGCCCAGGCGCTCGCGACCCGGCACCAGATCGCGCTCGCCGTCGCCCGGGCCACCGCGGGCGCCGAGGAGCAGCGCGAGGACCCGGCCTACGAGACGGTCCTCATCGGCGAGTCCGGCAAGCGCTCGCTGGCGCGCTACGTGCGGCTGGTGCTCGAGATCGCGCGGGCCAACGACGTCCGGGTGGCGATCTACACGAGCAACACCCGGGTCACGCTCTACGGCTTCCCGTCCGACCTCGCCGTGGTCAAGGCGCTCTACGCCTCGCTCGTCACCCAGATGGTCGCCGACGGCGACGCCCACCTGCGCTCGGGCGCCCACAAGGCCGACCAGCGGCAGGTCTGGGACGCGCGGCGCCGGCGCTGGGAGGTCCGGCCGGTGCACGGCTCGACCGCCCGGGCCGCGTTCTACGAGGCATGGGCCGACCACGTCGGCGAGCGGCTCGCCGCCGCCCGCGCCCAGGCCCGGGCCACCGCGGTCGCCGCCGACGCGCCTGTCGCCGACGGGCCCACCTCGACCGAGCTGGCGCTGCGCGCCAAGGAGGTCGAGGTCGTCGACTACTTCGGCCGGATGCAGCGCGAGCACGACATCCGCGGCACCTGGAAGGGCACCGCCTCGGCCGGCCACGCCGCGCCGGGCTCCCGCGACGCGGGCACCGAGGCCGCGGCCCGGGCCCGGCTCGGCACCGAGCAGGCGATCGACCGGCGCCGCTAGGCCCCGTCGTCGTCGACCAGGCCGAGCGGCGGCACGACGTACGACGCGACGAGCGCGCGCTCGGCCGCCGGGTCGCGCCCCGGCATCGCGACGAGGGCGAGCACCGAGCGGACGATCCACTCCCCGTCGCGCGGGTCGGGCCGGGCCGCGCCGGTCAGCGCCCGGGCCAGCGCGGTGATCCCGTCCGGCCCGCCGAGGACGTCGTCCAGGCTGCCGCGGTCGCGCAGCCACACGGCGACGACCGGGTCCGCCCGGATCGCCTCCGCCGCGGTGACGATCGCCTCGACGGCGCGCGCGGCACCCGTCAGCCCGGCGGTGGCCGCCTCCACCCGGGCGACGACATCCTGGGCGCCGGCGGCGAGCAGCGCGTCGACGAGCGCCGCGCGGCTGCCGACCAGGCGGTAGAAGGTGGCCCGGGAGCAGCCGGCGCGCCGGGCGACAGCGTCCGCGGTGGTGCGCTCGATCCCCCGCTCGAGGAAGAGCTCGCGCGCCGCGCGGTGGATCCGCCGTACGGCGGCCTCGCGGCGGCGTCCGTCCAGCAGCCAGTCCCCCTGGGTCACGGTGAGAGCGTCTCGCACCGAGACACTCCCTGACCAGTCCCAGGCGGTGGATGAGACATCCGGACCGGTGCTGCGCACCGGGGTGTCCGGCTCCGTTGACGCTCCCGCGGCGACGCCCTGACCCTGGTGCCATGTTCGACGTCTTCGACCCGGCGCTCATCGACGACCCGTACCCGGCGCTGGCCCGGCTGCGGGCGACGGCGCCCGTGCACCGGGTCGGCGGGACCGGCTTCCACCTGGTCTCGTCGTGGGAGCTGGTCCAGGAGGTGCTCGCCGCGCCCGAGTCCTACTCCTCGCACCTGCGCTCGGTGCTCCTGCGCCGGCCCGACGGCTCCGCTGGGGCGCTCCCCCTCGACGGCGGCGGCACGATCGAGCAGGTGCTCGCGACCGCGGACGAGCCCGCGCACCAACGGCACCGCAGCGCCGTCCTGGCCACCCTCGGACGCCGCGTCCGGGGGCTCGGGGCGTCGGTGCAGGACAACGTCGACCGGCTGTGGGCCACGTACTTCACCGGCGCCACGGGCGACTGGGCGCGCGACCTGGCCGACCGGCTCCCCCTGCTCCTCGTCGCCGAGCTGATCGGACTGGCGCCCGACGACGTCCCGGACCTGCTGCGCTGGGCCTACGACAGCACCGAGATGCTCGGCGGCTGGGTCGACGACGACCGACTGGAGGCGACGGTCGCGGCGTCCCTCGCGCTGCACGCCTACCTCGCCGAGCGCTTCGACGCCGCGCTCGACCGGCCCGGCGACGACCTCATGGGCGAGCTCGCGCTCGCCTGCCGCGCCGGCGACCTCGAGGCCGGGACGGCGGTCCTGGTGCTGCTCCAGCTCGTCGGCGCCGGCGGCGAGTCCACGGCCGGGCTGCTCACGACGGCGGCCCGGCGGCTGGCCTCCGACCCGGACCTGCAGTGCCTCCTCCGCGCCCGGCCCGAGCTCGTCGACCCGTTCCTCGACGAGTGCCTGCGGCTGGAGTCACCCTTCCGCGGCCACTACCGCCACGTCCCCGCCGCGACGACGCTCGGCGGCGTCGCGCTGCCCGCCGGCAGCAGCCTGCTCCTGCTCTGGGGCGCCGCCAACCGGGACCCGGCCCGCTTCGCCGAGCCGGACGTCCTCGACCTGGGCCGCGACGGCGTCCGGCGGCACCTGGCGTTCGGCCGCGGCGCGCACTTCTGCGTGGGCTCCGCGCTCGCCCGCCTCGAGGCGACCGTCGCGGTGCGCGCGCTGCTCACCCGCACCACGTCGTTCGGCCTCGACGGACCCGAGGACGAGGCCGCCGCCTGGGTGCCGAGCATCCTCGTGCGCCGGCACGCGCGGCTGCGGCTCGCGCTGAGCCACTGAGCCACCGAGCGCTGGGCCGCTACCCCCGCGCCCGGCGGTTGGCCCGGCCGGTGGCCCGCGCGACGAGCTCGTCACCGTCGGTCAGCCGGACGACGAAGATGTCCTCCTTGGCCAGCCGCTCGGCGACCTCGGCGGTCGCGACGAGGGTGTCGCCGGCCCGCGCCGGGCGCACGTAGTCGATCTGCACGGCGCTCACCACCCCGGAGTGCTCGGCGTCGTTGGCCGCAGCCGCCAGGGCGATCCCGGCCAGCGAGAAGAGGAACGAGCCGTGCGCCGTCCCGTGCGGGTTGAGGTGGTCGCCGGTGACGACGACGCGCGCCTCGGCCCGCCCACCGCCGTGGCCGGTGACGGCGACGCCGAGCGTCGCCGCGAAGGCGTCGCGGGGACCGCCGCTCATCGTGGTCCGTCCACGAAGATGTCGTACTCCAGCTCTGCCCCGCCCCCGCCGCCGTACGGCGCCAGGTCGGTGACGCCCGCCTCGCGCAGCACGTCGACGTCGAGCACGGCCTGCCCGGTGAACTCGCGCGAGGGCCGGCTGAGGATCTCGACCGCCGCATCGGCGACGATCTCGGGCGTGCGCGCCTTGGCGATCGCCGCGTCACCGCCGAGCAGGTTCTGCACCGCCGCGGTGGCGATGAGCGTCTCGGGCCACAGGCAGTTGGCGGCGACGCCGGCCTCGGCGTACTCGGCCGCCCAGCCGAGGGTCAGCAGCGACATGCCGTACTTCGCGAGCGTGTAGGCGGGGTGCTTGCCGAGCCACTCCGGCGACAGGTTGAGCGGCGGGCTCAGCGACAGGATGTGGGGGTTGGTGCCCGCGCGCAGGTGCGGCAGGCAGGCGCGGGTGAGCAGGTAGGTGCCGCGCAGCTGGATCTGCGTCATCAGGTCGAACCTCTTGACCGGCAGCGCCTCGGTGCCGTCGAGCGCGATCGCCGAGGCGTTGTTGAGGCAGATGTCGATGCCGCCGAAGCGCTCGACCGCGCGGGCCACCGCGTTCTCGACGGACGCCTCGTCGCGCACGTCGCCGACCACGGCGAGAGCCTGGCCGCCGGCCGCCTCGATCTCGGCCGCCGCGGTGTGCACGGTGCCGGGCAGCCGCGGGTCCGGCACGTCGGTCTTGGCCAGGAGGACGACGTTCGCCCCCTCGCGCGCCGCCGCCAGCCCGATCGCCAGCCCGATCCCCCGGCTGCCGCCGGACATCATCAGGGTCCGCCCCGCAAGTCGCTTCTCGCTCATGGCGTCACCGTTACACAGCGCCGACAACCGCGCCAAGACTGTTAGACATAGATCACAACAGTTCCTCGACAGCCGTCGGCGGTCGGTAACATGGCCGGGCCATGGCTGCTCCCGACCTCAAGCCCGTCTCCACCCGATCGGCGCTGCTCACCCTGCTCCTCGGCGCCGAGGTGCCGCGGCTCTCCACCCGCGAGCTCGTCGCCGCCGCGTCGGTCGTCGGCTTCGCCGAGCCCACCGTGCGGGTCGCGCTGTCCCGGATGACCGCCGCCGGGGACGTCGTCCGCGACGACGAGGGCGGCTACCGGCTCTCCGAGCGGCTCGTCGTCCGGCAGCGCCGGCAGGAGGAGGCCGCCCACCCCACCCTGCGCGACGACTGGGACGGCGCCTGGGACCTGCTCGCCGTCACCACCGCCGGACGGACGGCGAGCGAGCGGGCCGAGCTGCGCACCACCCTGACCGAGCTCCGCCTCGCCGAGCTCCGCGAGGGCCTGTGGACCCGGCCCGCGAACCTCGGCATCGACTGGCCGGACGCCGTCACGGAGGTCTGCGAGCGCTTCACCGGCGCCGCTCCCGTCGCCGCCCCCGTCGCGCTCGCCGCCCGGCTCTGGGACCTCGACGGCTGGGCGGCCACCGCCCGCACGCTCCTCGCCGCGACCGCCACCGACGACCCGGTGCTGCGGTTCACGGCGTGCGCCACCTCGGGCCGGCACCTGCTCACCGACCCGGTGCTGCCGCCGTCCCTGCTGCCGGCCGACTGGCCCGGCGACGCGCTGCGCGCCTCGCACGTCGCGTACAAGCAGTGGGTGGTGGACATGCGCCGCACAATGGTGGGGTGACGACGCCCGAGGCTCCCGCGGAGTCGAACGAGAGCCTGCTGACCGTCCTCGTCGCGCTCGCCGCCAACGCGCTCATCGCCGTGGCCAAGACCGTCGCCGCCGTCGTCACCGGCTCCGCGTCGATGGTCGCCGAGGCCGCGCACTCGTGGGCCGACGCCGGCAACGAGATCTTCCTGCTCGTCGGCGAGCGGCAGAGCGCCCGGCCCCCGGACGACGAGCACACCCTCGGGTACGGCCGGGCCGGCTACATCTGGTCGATGTTCGCCGCTTTCGGGCTGTTCAGCGTCGGGGCGGCGGTGTCGGTGTGGCACGGCGTCCAGTCGCTGGGCGGCGAGGCGGACCCGCCGTCGTACACCTGGGCGTACGTGGTGCTCGCGATCGCTTTCGTGCTCGAGGGCACCTCGTTCCTCCAGGCACTCCGCCAGGCGCGGGCCGCGGCGGCGCCGCGCCGGCTGCGACCGATCCGCTACCTCCACGTCACGTCGAACCCGATGCTGCGCGCCGTCGTCGCCGAGGACTCGGCCGCGCTCGCCGGCCTGGTCATCGCGTTCACCGGCATCCTGCTCCACCAGCTGACCGGCGACCCGATCTGGGACGCGCTCGGCTCGATCGTGGTCGGCGTGCTGCTCGGGCTGGTCGCGCTCTTCCTGATCCGGCGCAACATGGACTTCCTCACCGGCGAGGCGGTCACCCCGCTCGCCCGCAACGTCGTCCTCCACGCACTGCTCGAGCACCGGGACATCGCGCGGGTCAGCTACCTGCACATGGAGTGGGTCGGGGCCGACCGGATCTTCCTCGTCGCCGCGGTCGACGTCGTCGGCGACGCGCCCGAGTCGGACGTCGCGGGGCGGCTCGCCTCGATCGCGGACGACCTGCACGAGCGCCCCGAGATCGTGCGCGCGGTGCTCACGCTCACCCGGCCCGACGACGCGACCGACCTGCGGCCCGCCGCCCTTCCGGACTGGTACGAGGACTAGTCGGCCGCGGAGGCCGGCTCGCTGCGGAACCGGTTGGGCCGCCCGGCGATGCCCAGCGCCCGCCACACCCGGCGCGAGACCGGGTTCATCAGCCCGGTCTCCTCGGCCAGCATCCGGACGTCGCCGAACATGTCCCGCAGGAACTTGCGCGACGAGGGGCTCCCCCACCACACCTCGCGGACGACGTCCTTGGGGATGCCCATGTCGCGCACCGCCCGCGGCCCCGGCACCACGATGGCGTCGCACAGGACCCGCATCAGCACCGGCGTCAGCACGGAGGCGAACCCGCGCTGCAGCCGGTTGAGCCGGGGCGCGCGGTGCTCGAGGTACTGGTGCGCGAACCCGATGTGGCGCGCCTCCTCGGCGACGTGGATCTGGCTGATCCGGTGCAGCAGCGGGTGCAGCTCCTCGCCCGAGCGCAGCATGACCTTCTGGACGTAGTCGATCGGCTCCTCGCCGCCGAGCACGCCGATGAAGAAGATGAAGGGAAGGTGCTTGGCGGCCAGCGGAAGGAACGGCCCCAGCGCCCGGAACAGGCTGTGCGCCCCCGGCACGTCCAGGCCCGTGCGGTTGACGAACTCCTGGAACATCTGGGTGTGGTGGCACTCCTCCGTCGCCTCGTGCGTGGAGTAGCGGAACTCGGCCCGGCCGTTCGGCAGGTCGAGGCAGTACATCATCAGCCCCGCGATGAGGACCTGCTCGAACTGCAGCCCGACCTTGACCACATTGGTCTGCCGGTAGAAGCCGACCTCGATCTGCCGCTCCCGCGGGAGCGAGCGGTACCACTCCGTGCGCCCCAGCGGGTCGACCGCCGGCAGGATCCAGCGCGGGTCGGCCGGGTCGATCGCGTAGGCCGGGTCGTCCCAGGCGATGTCGGTGGAGGCGTCGAAGTGGTGCTCCACCGACGCCTCCGACAACGTCCGCAGCAGCGCCTGGTAGTCGCCCTGGCTGACACCCTGCTTCATCCCGACAACGCTCATGCACTAGATGCTACCGCCGGTAACATCTACCGCAACCGTTCCACCCCGCCGAAGTGCGCCGGTTGCGGGCCCGAAGTACGCCGGTTGCGGGTCCGAGTGCCGCACCTCGCACCCGCAACCTCCGCACCTCGCACCCGCAACCTCCGCACTTCGCGGGGCCGGAAGGATCAGAAGTGGGTGCCGCCGTCGATCCGGACCTCGGTGCCGGTGATGAAGGCGCCGTCGTCGCTGGCGAGCATCGCCACCACGCCGGCGACGGTCTCGGGGCCGGCGAAGCCCTGGCCGAGGGCGGGGGCGAGCTTCATGAAGAGGCTCATGTCGGCGTCCTCGGGGAGGCCGGGGCCGGCGCTCTGCTTGCTCTGGCCGCTGCCGTCGGTCATCCCGGACGAGATCGAGCCGGGCTGGACGGCGGTGAAGCGGATGCCGGCCTGGGCGTACTCGGCCGCCAGGGCGTGGGTCATCGACTGGATGCCGCCCTTGCTCGCGGCGTACGCCGCCATGTAGGGGTGGGCGAACTGCGCGGAGGTCGAGCTGAAGTTCACGACCGCGGCGCCGTTGCCCTCGAGCAGCGCCGGGACAGCTTCGCGGATGACCAGGAAGGTGCCGACCAGGTTGATCCGCAGCACCTGCTCGAAGGCGTCGACCGCCATCTCGTGGGTGTGCGCGGAGCGCAGGATGCCGGCGGCGTTGACGACGGCGTCGAGCCCGCCGAGCACCTCGACGGTGCTTGCGACGCCCGCGCGGACCGACTCCTCGTCGGCGACGTTCATCACCACGGTCGCGAGCCGGCCGGCGGCGGCGCCGGCCTTCGTGACGGTGTCGGCGAGGCCGGCCTCGCTCACGTCGGCGGCCACGACCCGGCCGCCCTCGGCCAGCATCCGCAGCACGGTGGCCTGCCCGATGCCCGAGCCCGCTCCGGTGACCAGGACCCGGCGTCCCTCGTAACGGTTCATGATGGTTCCTCTCTGTCGCTCTCGCTTCGCTGTCGGTCACGGTGGCGGCTTCGTCATCGCGTTACTGGCACAACGTGCCACACCTGCACAATATGCCCGGAAGGCAGCGGAACGCTACGCTCGGTCTCGTGACCGAGACAGCAGGGACGACGACGGGCGGCTCGCTGACCGAGCGCCGCAAGGCGGAGACCCAGCTGGAGATCGCGCGGACCGCGGCCCGGCTCTTCACCGAGCACGGCGCCGCCGGCACCACGGCCGAGGCGATCGCCGAGGCCGCCGGGATCGCGCTGCGCACGTTCTACCGCTACAGCCGCACCAAGGAGGACGCCGTCGCGCCCCTCCTCACCGTGGGCGGCGACGCCTGGCGGGCCGGGCTCGCGGCGACCGAGCCCGGCACCCCCCTGCTGCCCGCGGTCGAGGCCGCGGTCCGCGCCACGATGACGAGCGCCGACGACGACCCCGGACTCACCTGGGTCCGCGGCCTGCTCCGCGCCGCAGCGGACGACGTCGCGCTCGCCGCCGTCTGGGGCCGGGTCAACCTCGACTCCGAGCGCCGGCTGCGCCCGATCCTCGCCGCGATCGCCCCCGACGCCGACCCGGTCGACCTGCTCCTCGTCGCCGCCGCGGCCACCGACGCCATCCGGATCGCGTTCGAGTCCTGGGCCGAGGGCGACGCGCCGGAGGCACCGGTCGAGCTCGCCGTCCGGTGCCTCCGCTCACTCACGGCCGGCCTGGCCTGATCTGACCCTGGCCGGCTGCGGGCTGCGCAGCTCGCCCCGGGGGCGGTGCGCCGATGATGACTAGCTGGTCGGGTCGTCGCCGACCTGGACCAGCAGCTTGCCGAAGTTGCGGCCCACGAGCAGCCCGCGGAACGCCTCGAGCGCGTTGTCGAGCCCCTCGACGACGTCCTCGCGGTAGCGGACCTGCCCGTCGCGCACCCAGCCGGACATCTCGCGCAGGAACGGCTCCTGCAGGGTCGGCTCGAACTCACTCTGGATGAACCCGCGCACCGTCAGGCTCAGCGTCAGCACCCGGCTCATGAACCCGGGCAGCCGGTCCGGCCCCTCCGGCGCCTCGGTCGCGTTGTAGTTGGCGACCAGCCCGCACACCGGCACTCGCGCGTAGAGGTTGAGCCGCCGGGTCACCGCCTCGGCGACCGGGCCGCCGACGTTCTCGAAGTAGACGTCGACGCCGTCGGGAGTCGCCGCCGCGAGGTCGTCGCGGAACGTCGGCGAGCGGTGGTCGAGCGCCACGTCGAAGCCGAACTCCTCGGTCAGCGCCCGCACCTTCTCCGGACCGCCCGCGATGCCCACCGACCGCGCGCCCTTGAGCTGCGCGATCTGGCCCACGGCCGACCCGACGGGTCCGGTCGCCGCGGCGACCACCACCGTCTCGCCCTCCTTCGGGCGGCCGATCTCGAGCAGTCCGGCGTACGCCGTGAAGCCGGGCATGCCCAGCACGCCCAGCGCCGTCGAGACCGGCGCCGCCTCCGGGTCGAGGCGCCGCGTGTGCCGCGCGTCGGCCACCGCCAGCGTCTGCCACCCCGTGTAGGCCAGCACCAGGTCGCCGACCGCCCGTCGCTCCGAGCGGCTCTCGACGACCTCGCACACCGTCGCCCCGACCATGACCCCACCGACCGGCACCGGCTCGGCGTACGACTTGGCGTCGCTCATCCGGCCACGCATGTAGGGGTCGAGCGAGAGGTAGACGGTGCGGAGCAGCACCTGGCCCTCGGTCAGCTCCGGGACCTCCTCGGTCGTGGTCGTGAAGTCGCTGTCGGCGGGCTCGCCGACGGGGCGGGTGGTGAGGCGGATCTGGGTGGTCGTCCGGTTCGTGGGCACGCATCGAATCTAGCGCCCGGCCACCGTCACCCGAAGAACGCCCGCGTCTCCTCGTCGGCCGGCAGGAACGTCTCCAGGTGCAGCCCCTCCAGCGCCGCGTCCGTCGCCGTGGTCAGCTGCGCCGACGTGCTGAACATCCGCAGCGTGCGCTCCCCCAGCCGCAGCTGCATCGTCACCACCGGCCCGCCCGCCGCGGGGTCGGTCCGCGGGACGCCGCCGCGCAGGTCGGCGATCTCGGCCGCGAGGGCGCGGTGCCGCGGGTCGTGGGTCCGCTCGGCGCGGTGCCGGACCTGGTGGTGCAGGTGGGCCGCCCACTGGTCGAGGTTCGCGATCCGCGGGGCCAGGCCGTCGGGGTGGACACACAGGCGGACGACGTTGATCGGCGGCTCCACGAGCGCCGGCCCGCAGCCGTCGAGCAGGGCGGCGACCGCGGCGTTGGCGTCGACGACGTCCCAGTGGTCGTCGAGCAGGAGGGCCGGGTAGGGCAGGTGCGCGTCGAGCAGGCTGCGCAGGCCGTCCATGACGACGGCGAGCGAGGCGTCGTCCCAGGCCCGGTCCTGGTAGCGCGGCGCGTAGCCGGCCGCCAGGAGCAGCCGGTTGCGCTCGCGCAACGGCACCTCGAGGTTGTCGGCCAGGTGCAGGATCATCTCCGGCGTCGGGTGCGCGCGGCCGGTCTCGACCCGGCTCAGGTGCCGGGTCGAGACGGTCGAGCGGTTCGACAGCTCCTGCTGGCTGAACCGGCGGCGCTCCCGCCACTCGCGGAGCAGCGGCCCCACCTGCGGGCTCTCGGCTACGGCGGTCATGGCCCCACCCTAGGGAGCCGGCGACGCCGTCCCCATGACCTCGGAGGTCATGGCCGGACGGCGCCCGCCCGGGCCACGGTTGACCCCGTCCGATCCACTCCCCACGAACGGAGCCCACCATGAACCACGTCGTCGACGCCTACCTCGCCACCTGGAACGCCGCGCCCGCCGAGCGCGAGCAGCTGCTGGCCGAGCACTTCTCCCCCGACGTCACCTACACCGACCCGCTCGCCCAGGTCGCCGGCCACGCCGGGCTGCACGCCCTGGTCGACGGCGTCCACGCCCAGTTCCCCGGCTTCGTCTTCACGCCGGTCGGCGCGCCCGACGGCCACCACGACCGGATCCGCTTCCAGTGGGGTCTCGGCCCCGAGGGCGCCGAGCCGGCCGTGATCGGCTTCGACGTCGTCGTGCTGGACGACGCCGGCCGGATCCGCGACGTGCACGGCTTCCTCGACCGCGTGCCCGCCTGACCTCAGTCGGCCGCGACGTCGAGCACCCAGGTGACGCCGAAGCGGTCGGTGAGCATCCCGAAGCCCGGGCTCCACGCCGACGCGGCCAGCGGCTCGACGACGGTGGCGCCCTCGGCGAGCCCGTCCCAGTAGCCGGTGACCTCCGCCAGGCTCGTGCCGCGCACGGACAGGAAGAACGTCCGGTCGGTGATCGTGGCGCCGCCCGCGCGGGTGGTGACGCCGGCGAGCGCGGCAGGGTCGGCGGCGGCGTCGCCCGGGACGTCGTACGCCATGACCCGGAAGCCGGTCTCGCTCTCGAGCTGGCCGAAGACGAGCCGGTCCGCGCCCGGCGTGCCCGCGGGCTGGCCGAGGTCGCCGTAGGTCCTCGCGACGACGTCGCCGCCGAAGACCTGCTGGTAGAAGGCCAGCGCGGCCCGCGCGGTGCCGTGGAAGTTCAGGTGGGTGGTGGTCGTGATGCTCACGGGGACTCCTGGAGGTCGACGTCGGGTCGCGGCGGTCGCCGCGCCCCGACGCGACCTTCCCGCACGAAGCGGACAGATTCGGTCCGCTTCTTGCCCGAGAATGAAGGTGTGCTCGCCAGCTCATCGCGGATGTTGTCGCTCCTGTCCCTGCTGCAGACCCGGCGCTCCTGGCCGGGCCCGGTGCTGGCCGAGCGCCTGGACGTGACCCCGCGGACGGTGCGCCGCGACGTCGACCGGCTCCGCGAGCTCGGCTACGCGATCGAGGCGGCCAAGGGACCCGACGGCGGCTACCGGCTGGCCGCCGGCGCCGACCTGCCGCCCCTGCTCTTCGACGACGACCAGGCCGTCGCCCTCGCCGTCGCGCTCCAGCACGTCGCGGCCTCGGGCGTGGACGTCGGCGAGGCCGCCCTCCGCGCGCTGGCGACGGTCCGCCAGGTGATGCCCTCGCGGCTGCGGCACCGCGTCGACGGCATCGCCTTCGAGAGCACGCCAGCGCCGGACCGGGCCGCGGTCGACCCCACCGTGCTCGCGGCCGTGAGCGCCGCCGTCCGCGACACGCGCACCCTCCGCTTCGACTACGCCGGCGGCGGCGAGGACGTCGTACGGCGGCGCACGGAGCCGCACGCCCTGGTCGCCCGGTCCGGGCGCTGGTACCTGGTCGCCTGGGACCTCGATCGTGCCGACTGGCGCACCTTCCGCCTCGACCGGCTCGCCCCGCAGCCCGGCGGCGTCCGCTTCACCCGGCGCCCGCTGCCCGCACCGGACGCCGTGACCTTCGTCGCCGCCCGGGCCAGGGGCGCGACCACGAGCACGGACGACCGCTGGCCCTGCACCGGCCAGGTCGACCTCCCGCTCCCCGCCCGCGAGGTCGCCCCCTGGCTCGGTGACGGGACGCTCGAGGAGCTGCCCGGCGGCGGCACCCGGATCACGATCGGCTCGTGGTCGTGGACCGGCGTCCTGGCTCTCGTCGCGCGGTTCGACGTCCCGTTCACGATCGTGGGACCCGAGCCGCTGCGAGTGGCGGCCGGCACGCTCGCGGCGCGGATGGCAGCCGCCGGCTGACTCACCCCCGGCGCCGGGGCCGGTGCTGACGACGTCCGTACCAGGCCAGCGCCAGACCGCCGAGCAGGGCGGCGAGGCCCGCGCCGACGTACCCGGGCGAGACGGCGGAGCCGGTCGCCGGCAGCGCGCCGCTGCCGCCGGAGTTGCCGCCTACTGCGCCGGGCGCTGTCGCGGGCGCCGGACCTGACGCAGGCGGGACCTCGTAGGTGACCGTGTCGGCGGCCGACGTGGTGCGGCCCTCGGGGCTCTGGGCCGCGACCTCGGCCGTGTTCCGCAGGCTCGTCCCGGCGTCGCCGGAGCGCAGCGTGTAGGTCACGTCGGCGCAGTCCCGGGACGTCCCCGGCGCCAGCGGACCGGACCCGCACGCCACCGGCCCGCCCAGCATCGGATCGTCGACCGCGATGTCGTGGAGCACCGTGTTGCCGGTGTTGGTGACCCGGAACCGGTAGACCAGCGTGTCGCCGGCCGACCCGCCCCGCGGCGCCTTGTCGGTGTACCTGCCGGTCGTCTTGTCGAGCGCGATACCGGGCCGGTCGGGCGCCACCGCCGGCGTGTACGTCGACCGCGCGATCGTCCCGTTGACGTCGGCGACCTGGTAGTCGACCGGCGTCGCGGTGCCGGTGAAGTCCGGCTCGGGCGTGAACACGATCTTGCCGTCCTCGATCGTGTAGACGCCCTCGCCGGGCACGGTGACCGAGTCGACCGGGTCACCGTTGCCGTCGAGCAGGGTGAGCGACGCGGGGTCGAGCGGGACCGCCGGGTCGCCCGCCTGGTCGTTGGCGAGCGGGTCGATGCTCTGGGGCCGGCCCTGCGGCCCGGACGTCTGGTCGGGGTGCGCGGTCGGCGTGACCGGCGTGAGCGTCGGCGTGTACGTGGACTCGACGGTGTTGCCCTCGGCGTCGCCCACCCGATAGCGGACGGGGGTCGCCGTGCCGGCGAAGCCGGGCTCCGGCGTGAAGACGAGCTTGCCGTCCTCGACGGTGTAGGTGCCCTCACCGGGCACGGTCACGGTGTCGGTCGGGTTCCCGTCGGCGTCGACCAGGGTGAGCGTGTCCGGGTCGAGCTCGACGCCGTCGGCACCGTCGTTGGCCAGCGGGTCCACCGACTGCGGGACGCCCTGCGGACCCGAGGTCGTGTCGGGCTGCGCCACCGGCGTCACCGTCGGCGTGTACGTCGACTCGGCCGTGGTGCCGTTGGTGTCGGCCACCCGGTACTTCACCGGGGTGGCCTCGCCCACGAAGCCGGGCTCGGGGGTGAAGACCAGCTTGCCGTCCTCGACCGTGTACGTGCCCTCCCCGGGGATGGTGACCGTGTTGGCCGGGTTGCCGTCAGCATCGAGGAGGGTGAGCGAGTCGGGGTCGAGCGGCACCGCGTCGTCCCCGGCCTCGTCGTTGGCCAACGGGTCGATCGACTGCGGCCGACCCTGCGGGCCCGACGTCTCGTCGGGGCTCGCCTTCGGCGTGACCGGCGTGATCGTCGGCGTGTACGTCGACTCGGCCGTGGTGCCGTTGACGTCGGCCACCCGGTACTTCACCGGGGTGGCCTCGCCCGTGAACTGCGGCTCCGGCGTGAACACGATCTTCCCGTCGGAGACCGTGTAGGTGCCCTCGCCGGGAACGGTCACCGAGTCGACCGGGTCACCGTTGTCGTCGAGCAGCGTCAGCGAGTCGGGATCGAGCGGCACCTGGTCGTCGCCGGCCTCGTCGTTGGCCAGCGGGTCGATCGACTGCGGCTGGCCCTGCGGACCGGACGTCTCGTCCGGGTTCGCGACCGGGCTGACCGGCGTCACGGTCGGCGTGTACGTCGACTCGGCGGTGGTGCCGTTCACGTCGGCGATCCGGTAGCGGACCGGGGTCGCCTCGCCCGTGAGCTGCGGCTCCGGGGTGAACACCAGCTTGCCGTCCTCGACCGTGTAGGTCCCCTCACCGGGAACGGTGACCGACGAGACGGGATTGCCGTCGGCGTCGAGCAGGGTGAGCGACGCGGGGTCGAGCGGGACGGCGTCGTCGCCGGCCTCGTCGTTGGCCAACGGGTCGATCGACTGCGGGACACCCTGCGGACCCGACGTGGTGTCCGGGTTCGCCGTCGGGCTGACCGGCGTCACGGTGGGCGTGTAGGTGGACTCGACGGTGTTCCCGTCGGTGTCCTCGACCTGGTAGCGAACCGGGGTCGCCTCGCCGACGAAGCCGGGCTCGGGCGTGAAGACCAGCTTCCCGTCCTCGACCGTGTACGTGCCCTCACCGGCCACCGTGAGCGACGAGACGGGGTTGCCGTCGGCGTCGACCAGCGTGAGCGTCGACGGGTCCAGCTCGACCCCGTCCGCACCGTCGTTGGCCAGCGGGTCCACCGACTGCGGGACTCCCTGGGGACCCGAGGTGGTGTCCGGCTGCGCCACCGGCGTCACCGTCGGCGTGTACGTGGACTCGGTCTCGGTGCCGTTCACGTCCGCGACCCGGTAGCGGACCGGCGTCGCCTCGCCGACGAAGCCGGGCTCGGGCGTGAAGACCAGTTTGCCGTCCTCGACCGTGTACGCGCCCTCGCCAGGCACGGTGACCGTGTCGGCCGGGTTGCCGTCGGCATCGAGGAGGGTGAGCGAGTCCGGGTCGAGCGGGACGGCGTCGTCACCGGCCTCGTCGTTGGCCAACGGGTCGATCGACTGCGGCTGCCCCTGCGGGCCCGACGTCTCGTCGGGGTTCGCGGTGGGCTCGACCGGCTCGATCGTCGGCGTGTACGTCGACCGCGCGGTCGTGCCGTTGGTGTCGGCCACCTGGTAGTCGACCGGCGTCGCGGTCCCGGTGAACTGCGGCTGCGGGGTGAAGACCAGCTTGCCGTCCTCGACCGTGTACGTGCCCTCGCCGGGGATGGTGACCGTGTCGGTCGGGTTGCCGTCGGCATCGAGGAGGGTGAGCGAGTCCGGGTCGAGCGGGACGGCGTCGTCACCGGCCTCGTCGTTGGCGAGCGGGTCGATCGACTGCGGCTGCCCCTGCGGACCGGACGTCTCGTCCGGGTTCGCCTTCGGCGTGACCGGCGTGATCGTCGGCGTGTACGTCGACCGCGCGGTCGTCCCGTTGGTGTCGGCGACCTGGTAGTCGACCGGCGTCGCGGTCCCGGTGAACTGCGGCTCCGGGGTGAAGACCAGCTTGCCGTCGGACACCGTGTAGACGCCCTCACCGGGAACCGTCACCGACGAGACCGGGTTGCCGTCCGCGTCGAGCAGGGTCAGGGAGTCGGGATCGAGCGGCACCGCGTCGTCGCCGGCCTCGTCGTTGGCCAGTGGGTCGATCGACTGCGGCTGCCCCTGCGGGCCGGACGTCTCGTCCGGGTTCGCCACCGGGGTGACCGGGTTGATCGTCGGCGTGTACGTCGACCGCGCGGTCGTCCCGTTGACGTCGGCGACCTGGTAGTCGACCGGCGTCGCGGTCCCGGTGAACTGCGGCTCCGGCGTGAAGACCAGCTTCCCGTCCGACACCGTGTAGACACCCTCACCGGCAACCGTCACCGACGAGACCGCGTTGCCGTCGGCATCGAGCAGCGTCAGGGAGTCCGGGTCGAGCGGCACCGCGTCGTCACCGGCCTCGTCGTTGGCCAGCGGGTCCACCGACTGCGGGACACCTTGCGGACCCGACGTGGTGTCCGGGTTCGCCGTCGGGGTCACCGGAGTGACCGTCGGCGTGTAGGTCGACTCGACGGTGTTCCCCTCGGAGTCCTCGACCCGGTAGCGGACCGGCGTCGCCTCGCCGGTGAACTGCGGCTCCGGCGTGAACACCAGCTTCCCGTCGGACACCGTGTAGGTCCCCTCCCCCGGCACCGTGAGCGACGAGACGGGGTTGCCGTCGGCGTCGACCAGCGTGAGCGTCGACGGGTCCAGCTCCACACCGTCCGCACCGTCGTTCGCCAGCGGGTCCACCGACTGCGGGACACCCTGCGGACCCGACGTGGTGTCGGACTGCGCCACCGGCGTCACCGTCGGCGTGTACGTCGACTCAGCCGTCGCGCCGTTCACGTCCGCCACCCGGTAGCGCACCGGCGTGGCCTCACCCACGAAGCCCGGCTCCGGGGTGAACACCAGCTTCCCGTCGGACACCGTGAAGGTCCCCTCACCGGGCACTGTGAGCGACGAGACCGGGTTGCCCTCGTCGTCGAGCAGCGTCAGGGACGACGGGTCGAGCGCGGCCCCCTGCGGTCCCCGCTCGTCGTTGGCCAGCGGATCGACCGACTGCGGCGCACCCTGCGCGCCCGTCGTCCGGTCCGGGTGGGCGGTCGGTCCTGGGTCGTAGGTGACGGTGATCTTCGCCCCGGCCTCCTGACCGGCACGGTCCTCGACGGTGTAGTCGACCGGGGTCGGGTCGCCCTCGAAGCCGGGCTCCGGGGTGAAGGTGATGGTCCCGTCGTCACCGACCGACCAGGTGCCCTCCCCCGGGACGACCAGCTCGGTGACCGGATCGCCCGCGGGATCGGTGAGACGCAGGGTCGACGGGTCGAGGTCCCCCTTGTCGTTGGCCAGCGGGTCGATGCGCACGGTCGATCCCCGCGGGTTGTCGCGCGACTCGTCGTCGGTCGCCTCGGGGGCGTAGGTGACGGTCACCGACGCTCCGGTCCGGAGGCCGTCGGCGTTCTCGACCGTGTAGTCGACCGGGGTCGGGTTGCCCTCGAAGCCGGGTTCCGGGATGAAGGTGATGGTCCCGTCGTCACCGACCGACCAGGTGCCCTCCCCCGGGACGACCAGCTCGGTGACCGGATCGCCCGCGGGATCGGTGAGACGCAGGGTCGACGGGTCGAGGTCACCCTCGTCGTTCGCGAGGACGGCGACCGTGACCGGGGCGCCGATCTCGTTGCCCTCGGACCGGTCGTCGGCTGCGACCGGACCCTGCACCACGCGGACCGAGACCCGGTAGTCCTCGACCTCGCCGGTCAGCGTGGGGCCGACGGGACCGATCTCCTCGCTAGGGTCGGCGATCCGGACGCGGACGAAGGTGGTGCCCGTGCCGACGACGGCATCGGCAGGGACCTGCCACGTCACCGCGACCGAGCCATCGGTACCGCACGGCTCGGTCGTCGACCGCTCGGACTCGTCGAAGCGGCCGTTGCGGTTCCAGTCGAACCAGGCGACGACGTCGCCGGGGCCGTGGCACTCGATCGGGGGTGAGGTGATCGGTTGGCCGCGGGTCGCCTCGACGGTCGCCGGGAAGGTCACCGCGTCCTCGTCGTCGACGCCGGCGCGGTCGTCGCCGAGCGCGTCGGCGCTGAACAGCTGGGTCGATTCCGGGTCGACCCGGGCGCCCAGGCGCGGCGTCGGCTGCCCCATCGCGGCCTCCTGGACGCCGGCGTTGAACGCCTGGGTGTTGCCGTACGCGAGCTCGCCGCCCTGGATCACGCCGTCGGACAGCGCGGCCGCGACGCCATAGCTCTCCGGCGCGTCACCGAAGTCGATGAACGAGACGGTGCCGAGAGCCAGCGCGCTCACGGCTCCGTTGCTCGAGTTGACGTCGAACGTCGCCGAGCTCGCGTGCTCCATGTAGGTCAGCGCGATCGGGCCACCCGGCGTACCGGAGCACTGCGTGGCGGTCGACTGCATGCGCATGCTCTCGTTGGCCTGCCCGCGGGTGAGCCAGGTACCGGTGCCGCACCCGGCGGTCCGGGCCCGCTCGAGCAGCCGCCAGGTGACGCCTGAGGGGTCGTCGGGCGTCGCCCGGATCCACTCCTGCTGGCCGTTGGGCTGGTAGTTGTTCTGCTCGGCATCGGCGAAGACCAGGCCCGACAGCGGGATCTGCTCGCCGTCGAGGGTGGCGACGCAGTCGACGTGGAAGCTCATGGTGCCGGGGTTGCGTGGGTTGGTGCCGTTGGAGATCCCCGCCACCAGCTGGTTGTTCGTCCCCGTGCCGCCGATGTTGTAGAGATCGTCGAGCGCGTCCCCGGACCACGAGCCGGACCGGTAGCGGTAGATGTCTCCCGCGCCGTCGTCGGCCCGGATGTTCGTCAGGGTGCACGTCGTCCGCAGCGTGTGCCCGCCGAACTGCTGGGTGGTGCTCGCCTGGGCGCCGTTGGAGATCCGCCCGGAGCCGTCACCGGGCCACTCCATCCAGTTGACGAGCGAGCGCCAGCGTCCCGAGCCTCCCGTCGCGTAGCGCGCCTCGGCGCTGTCGACGACCACCAACCAGGCACCCACGGCCAGGACGCCGGCCGCGACCACGGCGAACCAGCGCGCGCGGAGGCCGGACACCTGGCGCACGGCAGAACCTGCGGTCGGTACGCGGTGCGGGACGGAAGGCACGGCTGCTCACCCCCAGAGCACGTTCGTCGAGCGCCGTCGCCACAGTCCCTGGCGGCCCGCCAGATCCGGATGACGACGACGCACCTGTTGCTGCGGACGCTAGGGAGGAACCGCCCGGCCAGCCATCGATCGGCGTCGTTCGTGCGCATATCGTCGATTGAGGAGGCGACGAGCGGGTCGCGCCGCCCGGAAAACGGAAGAACCGCCCCTGGCCTGCTTCTCAGCAGATCAGAGGCGGTTCTCGTTCGGTCGGGCTGACAGGATTTGAACCTGCGACCCCCTGACCCCCAGTCAGGTGCGCTACCAAGCTGCGCTACAGCCCGAAGCCCCGTCCGGGATCGCCGTCCAGGGCGAACGGAACACTACCCCAGCCGGTCCGGGTCCCCCGAATCGCCCTCCCCCTGGCGCAATGTTCGGGTGCCGCCCTGATGCCGCGGGGACGGCGTCCTCCCTAGCGTCGTCGAGCCCGCCGACGGTCGGCGCGGCCCGAGGGAGGACTCATGTTCGGGATCCGGATCCGGCTCAGGCCCGGGATGTTCGCCGGCGTCGTCGCGCTGCTCGCGCTCGTGGTGGCGCTGTCCGGCGGCGCGTACGCCGCGGGCAAGATCACCGGCCAGCAGATCGCGAAGAACGCGATCACCAGCAAGCACATCAAGAACGGGCAGGTCACCTCCGCCGACCTGTCCGCCGAGGCGCGGACCCGGCTCACCGGACCGCGCGGCGCGGCGGGGACGCCGGGGACGCCGGGTGTCAGCGGCTACCAGGTCGTCACCGGGACGAGCGCCAAGGCGACCGGCGCCGGCGACTGGGTCGACGTGACGGTCAGCTGCCCGGCCGGCAAGAAGGTGCTGACCCACGGGGTCACCTGGACCAAGCTCGACCCGGACGACATCCAGGGCATCGGCGTCTACTACAGCTCGGTGGCCCAGGGCACGATCGTCGGCGGCGGCACCGGGGTGAAGTTCTACGGGTACGCCCCGTCGATGCCGCAGAACTGGGGCATCGTCGGCCAGGTGGTCTGCGCGAACGTGTCGTAGGCGCCTCCTACCGGAAGTCCCGCGAGGACTGGCGGGCCTGGAGCGCGTCGCCCACCCCCGGCAGGACGACGTCGAGCGGCTGGACGCCGTCGGCGATCAGGTTCGTCACGCCGTCCTGCCGCTCGACGGTGCCCCGGATCACCACTGCCACCCGGTTGCGCGCGGCCTGCCGGTGGGCGCGCATCACGCCCTGCGAGCAGACCACGTTGAGCATCCCGGTCTCGTCCTCGAGGTTGAGGAAGGTGACGCCGCCGGCTGTCCCCGGGCGCTGGCGGTGGGTGATCAGGCCGGCGACGTGGACCCGCCGGCCGGCGGTGACGCCGGGCAGGTCGGCGACCGCCTTGATGCCCGCCTCGGTGAGGGTCGTGCGGAAGTGCTCGACCGGGTGCAGGTCGGTGGAGATCCGGGTCGCCCACAGGTCGGCCAGGGTCACCTCGAGCGGGGACATCTCCGGCAGCACCGGCGCGGTGGGGGCGGGCGTGCTGCCGGGCAGCTGGCCGTCGCTCTCGGAGTACCCCGCCATCCACAGCGCCTGCCGGCGGTCGAGCCCGAAGCCGTCGAGCGCGCCCGCCGTCGCCAGCGCCTCGAGCTGGGCCGAGGACAGCCCGGCCCGGCGGGACAGGTCGCGGATGTCGGCGTACGGCGCCTCGTCGCGCGCCGCGACGATCCGGGCCGCGATGTCGTCGCCGATCCCCTTGACCGCGTCGAGGCCGAGCCGCACGGCGAGCCCGGCGTCGTACCGCTGGGGGTCGGCGGCGGTGGGCGGCGGGCCCGGCTCCAGCCCGGCCCGGGCCTGCGAGCGGGCGAGGTCGGGACGTCGTACGGTCACGCCGTGCCGGCGGGCGTCGGCGACCAGGGACTGCGGGGAGTAGAAGCCCATCGGCTGGTTGCGCAGCAGCCCGGTGAGGAAGGCCGCCGGGTAGTGCAGCTTGAACCACGACGACGCGTAGACCAGCAGCGCGAAGCTCAGCGCGTGGGACTCGGCGAACCCGAACCCCGAGAACGACAGGATCTTCACGTAGATCGCGTCGGCGCGATCGCCGGTGATGCCCTTGGCCGTCATGCCGGCGTACAGCTTGTCCTTGACCTTCTCGATCCGCTCCACGCCACGCTTGGAGCCCATCGCCCGGCGCAGCAGGTCGGCGTCGTCGGGGCTGCAGTCGCCCAGCGCGACCGCCATCTGCATGAGCTGCTCCTGGAAGAGCGGGACGCCGAGGGTGCGCGCGAGGATCGGCTCGAGCGACGGGTGGTCGTACTCGACGGGCTCGCGGCCGGTCTTGCGCCGGATGTAGGGGTGCACGGCGCCGCCCTGGATCGGACCGGGCCGGATCAGCGCGATCTCGATGGCCAGCTCGTAGAAGCTGCGCGGCTTGAGCCGGGGCAGGGTGCCGATCTGGGCGCGCGACTCGACCTGGAAGACCCCGATCGAGTCGGCCCGGCCGAGCATGTCGTAGACCGCCTTCTCCTCCTTGGGCAGCGTCGCCAGCGTCCAGCGCTGCCCGAGGTGCTCGTCGACCAGGCGGATCATGTGGTCGAGCGCGCCGAGCATGCCCAGACCGAGCAGGTCGAACTTCACCAGGCCCATCGACTCGCAGCCGTCCTTGTCCCACTGCAGGACGGTCCGGTTCGGCATCCGGGCCTTCTCGATCGGGCACACCTCGCCGATGGGCCGCTCGGTGAGCACCATGCCGCCGGAGTGGATGCCGAGGTGGCGCGGCGCGCCCATCAGCTCCTCGGCGAGCTCGACCACCTGGTCGGGGATGCCCAGCCCCTTCTCGACCTCGCTCCCCCAGCCGTCGATCTGCTTGGACCAGGCGTCCTGCTGGCCCGGCGAGAAGCCCAGCGCCTTGGCGGCGTCGCGCACCGCCATCCGCGGCCGGTAGCTGATCACGTTGCACACCTGCGCGGCGTTGCGGCGGCCGTAGGTGTCGTAGACCCACTGGATCACCTCTTCACGCCGGTCGGAGTCGAAGTCGACGTCGATGTCGGGCTCCTCCTCGCGGTGCTGGGAGATGAACCGCTCGAACGGCAGGTTGTAGAAGACCGAGTCGATCGCAGTGATCCCCAGCGCGTAGCAGACCGCGCTGCTCGCTGCCGAGCCCCGGCCCTGGCACAGGATCCCCTCCCTGCGGGCGAAGGCGACGATGTCGTGGACGATGATGAAGTAGCCGGCGAAGTCCTTCTCGAGGATCACCTTCATCTCCCGCTCCACCCGCTCCCGGGCGGCGCGCGCGTGCGGCTCGTGGTCGTAGCGCAGGGCGAAGCCCCGCTCGAGCAGGTCGCGCAGGTGCTCGGCCGGCGTCCGCCCCTCGGGGATGCCCTGCTTGGGCAGGCGCGGCGAGGCCTTGTGCAGGTCGAACGCCAGCTCGTCCGCGAGGACGACGCTGCGGTGCACCGCGTCGGGCCGGTACCGGAACCGGCGCAGCATCTCGTCGCCGCTGCGCAGGTGCGCCCCGCCGGAGAGGTCGAGCCAGCCGTCGAGCTCGGCGATGCTGCGCCGGGCCCGCACCGCCGCCATCGCCGCCGCCAGCCGCCGCTTCTCGGGCGTCGCGTGGTGGACGTTGCCGGTCGCCACCACCGGCAGCCCGCGGTCGTCGGCGAGCGCCGCGAGGAGGTCGTTGTCGTCCTCGCCGCCGGGATGGTCGCTGAGGGTCAGCTCGACCACCACGTGGTCGCGCCCGAACCTGTCGACCAGCAGGTCGAGCTCGCGCGCGGCGCCCGCCGGGCCGTCGTCGCGCAGCGCCTGGCGGACCGTGCCCTTGCGACAGCCGGTGAGCACCAGCCAGTGGTCGCGGCCGCGCTCGGCGAGCTCGTCGAGGTCGTGCGCCGGGCTGCCCTTCTCGGGCGCCCGCAGGCCCGCCTCGGTGATCGCGCCGGAGAGCCGGTGGTAGCCCTCGACCCCTCGCGCCAGCACCAGCAGGTGGCTGCCCTCGGGATCGGGGACCCCGTTCTGGGACTGGGTGAGGCCGAGGGTGAGCTCGGCGCCGTAGACCGTACTCTGGCCGTGGTCGGTGCCGGCCTCCGCGAACAGCGGCGCCCCCGCGAACCCGTCGTGATCGGTGAGCGCGATCGCCGACAGCCCCAGCCGGACCGACTCCTCGACCAGGTCGCGCGGCGAGCTGGCGCCGTCGAGGAAGCTGAAGTGGCTGTGGCAGTGGAGCTCGGCATAGGCCGTGCCCTGGTCGGGCCGCAGGATCGGGACCGGCTCCGCGCGCGGACGCTTGCGGCGCGACACCGGCGCCTCGCTGTCGGGTCCCGGCGCGCGGCCCGAGAGGCGGCGCTCGAGCTCGCGCCACGGGACGGGTGGGTTGTTCCAGCCCATGGACCTACGGTAGTCGAACATCTGTTCGAACGCACCTTGGTCCCGGAGCCGCTCTACGCTGCCGGGGTGAGCGAACCCGCACCCGCCTCTGACGCTGAAGGCGTCGCCGCCGCCCGGGCCCTTGCCCATGCCCTCGCCCATGCGCAGGCCGGGCGACAGGTCCGGCTGGAGTGGGGACCAACCGGTGGCGCCGCGATCAGCGCGGACGCGGACATCGCCGTGGTCGTCGACGTGCTCTCCTTCACGACCACGCTCACGATCGCGACCGCCCGCGGGACCCGGGTCCACCCGTTCGCCTGGAAGGACGAGCGCGCGGCGGCGTACGCACGGGAGCGGGACGCCGTACTGGCGGTCGGGCGGTTCGAGGCGCGCGGGGGCGGGCGTGGGGGTGCGGCGCCGCCGAGCCTGTCGCCGGCGCAGCTGCTGGACGCCGTCCCGGTGCCGCGGCTGGTGCTGCCCTCGCCGAACGGGTCGAGCATCTGTGCGGCGCTGGCCGGAGCCGGCACTAGGACCGGGCTCGGGCTGCAGGTGGTCGGGGCGTCGCTGCGGAACCGGACCGCCGTCGCCCGCTGGCTGGCGCCGCGGATCGCCGCAGGAGCGAGGGTCGCGCTCGTCCCCGCCGGCGAGCGCTGGCCCGACGGGAGCCTGCGGCCCGCCGTCGAGGACCTGTGGGGAGCGGGGGCGATCCTGGACGGGCTCGCCACCGAGGGCGCAGACCCGGACGCGGGACGGTGGAGCGCGGAGGCGCGCCAGGCCCGGGCGGCCTACCGGGCGGCGGCGGCTATGGGGGCCGGGCTCGAGGCGGCGCTGCTCGACTGTGCGAGCGGGCGGGAGCTCGTGGCGGTCGGGTTCCGCGCGGACGTCCTCGCGGCCGCGGCGCTGGACGCCGACGACGTCGTACCGCTGCTGGGCGGGGACGGGTTCACGGCGGCCTAGCGTCCGGCCGACCGCTTCAGGCGGCGACCCGCCGGCGCTGGCGGCGCGAGTGACGGCGGCGGGCCCAGCGGAGGCTTCGGCGCCACCAGGCCGGCCCGCGGCGCTCGGTGGTCCAGACCCAGCGGCGGCGACCCGGGCCAGGGGCGGACTCGCGCTCGTCGAGTGCGGCGGCCAGGACCCGGATCACGGGATCCTCGTGGTGCGCCCGGTCCTGCGCGGTGTCCCGGGACACTGTCCCCGCCCCTCGCTCGCTGTCGTCGTGCCGGCGCCTCTGTCGTGGCCCCGCCGTGGTCGCGTCCAGTAGAGCAGCCGGCACGCCGGGAGGCCCGCCGCCGGCGGGGGGCGTTCGCAGTTCGTCGATCAGGCGCCGGGATCGCGGGCGAGGAGGCGGTCGATCTCGGCGAGGACGCCCTTGCGGTTCTTGCCGGCAGCCTCCTGGGCGCGGGCGCGGCGCAGGCCGGCGGCGTCGAGTCCGGCGAGCCGGGGCTTGGCCTGGGCGACGGTGAGGTCGGCCAGATCCGGGACGTCCGGGAGGTCCGGTGCCGCCGCGGCGGCGGGGGCGGGGGCGGCGGGCGCCGGCGCGGGCGCCGGGGTGCGGCGGCCCGGGACGACGAGCTTGGGCGCCTGGCGGACGGTCTCGACGAGGAGCCCGGCGGTCGCGCGGACCGGGGAGGTGAGGACCTTGGGCGCGGCGAGGACCTTGCGGGACTCCGTCGTGACCGAGTCGAGCACCTGGAGGAGCGCCTGGGAGTAGGCGCGGCTGGTGGTGACCAGCTGGCCGACCAGGTGGTCGGCCTCGGCGCGGGTCAGGGCGCCACGGGCGACCAGGTCGTCCATGAGCTCCTGGAGGCGGGTCGCCTGGATGGTCACGCTGTGCTCGAGGGCGCCGTGGAGCGCCCGGAGGTTCCGGATGATCAGGTCCGCCGGATTCACCGATGCCCCCATGGCCGCCTCCCGGTCGCCGCCGCGTGCTCCTCCTGGCAGGGTAACGCCGCGGGGACGGCGGGGGCGAGGGCGAGGGTCGCGTCAGTCGTAGGCGGCTTCGACCTCCCAGCTGCCCCGGGCGTCGGGGCCGAGGGCGCTCCAGCGCAGCAGCCAGGCGCGTCCGTCGACGCCGACCACCTGGAAGCGCGCCGCCCGGGCGGGCGCCGCCCCCGCCACCCCCGCCGCCCCTGCCCCTGCTGCCCCCGCGACCAACCACCACCCCTCGTCGACCGGCCACGGTCCGGCCCAGGAGGCGATGGGCATCCAGGGCAGCGCGCGCGGGGTGACGGCGACCCGGAAGCGCCAGGGCTCGCCGGTGACGAGGCCGCGCACCGTCACCCCCACCGGTACGGCGGCCTCGTCGACGACCTCCGCCGGGGGCGGGTGGGCGAAGACGCGGCTGGGGGCGGGTCCGGGGATCCGGCCGGGCCAGGGCCGCTCGACGGGACGCAGGCCGACGGGGCGCTCACCCCAGGGCACCAGGGCCTGGCGGTCGGCGGCGCCGCGTCCGCCCTGGAGCACCGGCACCTGGACGGCGTCGTACCCCACCATCGCCTGGACCCGGGCCACGCCGCGGACCACCTGGTCGTCGGCACCGCCGCCCCAGAGCCCGTCGGCGTGGTCACCGGCGGGCTCGACGGTGTCGGGGAGGAAGCGGACCAGGGTGACCGGGGAGGTGATGTCCTCACCGGTGCTCTTGCGGCTGCGCAGGCCGGAGGTCGCCATGCCCGCCTGGAGCTGCCAGTGCACCCGGTCGACGAGGTCGCGGGAGGTGAAGCAGCGCGGGTGCAGCCAGGTGCGGGCGGAGACACCCTCCTCGAACTCGGCCTCGACCCGGACCCCGGTGGCGACCAGCTGCCGGTCGGCGAGCCCGGCGACGAAGCGCTCGGCGGTGGTCCGGACGCTGAAGGTGACCGCCTCGGCGGAGTCGAGCGGGGGCTCGAAGGCGATCTCGCAGGCCAGCTCGGGCGGTGGGGTGCGGGAGGCGAGGCGGGTGACCTCGTCGCCCTGGACCCGGCGCCAGACCTCGGTGCCGTAGCCGCCGAACCGGTTGCTCACCTCACCGGCGCGCAGCCGGGCGAAGTCGCCGAGCAGGCGCAGCCCGAGCCGGCGCAGCACGCCGGCGAGCTCGGCGCCCTCGGGACCGTCGTCGGCGAGGACGGTCACCGGCAGGCCGCGCAGGAAGTCGGCCGAGCTGCCCGGCGGGATCGCGACGCAGCCCTGCTCCGGGGCACTGCGGGCCGCGCGCTCGGCGGTGTAGAGGTCGTCGGCCGCCCCGAACCGGCTGTCCCACACCCCCGCCCGGACGAGGTGCTCGGCGAGGACCGCCGCCGCGGCCTCCTCACCGTCGACGCCGGCTCCGGCGCGCGCGAAGTAGCGCCCCGGGGCGGGCACCGCGAGCAGGCCGGGGCGCAGCGGCGCGACCCCCGGGCGGACCTCTTCGACGGCGCTGAGCACCGGCTCGAACCAGCGCGCGTCGCGGTCGGGGTTGGCGGCCAGCAGCACCAGCTCGGGGCAGCGTGCCTGGGCGTCGCGGCGCCGCTGGCCGCGCCGGACCCCCTCGGCCCGGGCGGCGGCATTGCACACCACCACCCGGTTGTTGGCCAGGACGACGGCGGGCGCCTCGACCCCCACCGGCTCGTCGGTGTCGGCCCGCTCGAGCAGCGCCGCGGTCACCGACCAGTCCGGGCACCAGACCACCATGGTCCGCATCAGGGCAGCACCGCCTCGGTGCGCACCGGCGCGCGGCCCGGCTGCCGGGCGACCAGGGTGACCCGGCGCTCGCGCAGCCGCCCGCGGCCGGCGTCGAGCCCCGCCCAGGCGACCCGCTCGGCGGCGACCCGGGCCTCGCAGCGGGGCCAGTCCCCCTGCACCACGAGCACCGCGGAGCGGGCCCGGAGCCGGGCGTCGAGGATGGCCGCGGACTTGGCGTCGACGGTGGCCGGCGGGCGGAGCACGACGACCTTGAGCACGTCGACCAGCGCCGCGGTGACCTCGAGCCAGTGCTCACCCGGGGCCGGGACGAGCACGGTGCGCGAGAGCACGATGCCCTGCTGGTGGGCGGCCTCGACGCCGAAGTCGTCCCAGCCCGCGAAGCCGACCCACTCACCGGCCTGGGAGGCGCCGGCCGCCAGCGCCATGCCGAGCGTGGCCGAGTCGACGCCGTAGACCCCGCCGGTGCGCAGCGTGAGGAGCCCGTCGAACAGCGGCAGCACCGGCACCGTCAGCCGGCTCGGCCCACCTTGGAGCGCGGCGATGCGCCCCCGCAGCTGGTCGAGGACCTGCTGCGGATCGGCGATCTCCAAGGGGCGAACACTCACCCACCTATGTTCGAACACATGTTCGAACAAAAGCAAGCGGCGGTCGCTCCCTGTGGACGAACGTCGTCGCTAGCGCCGGCCGCGCTTCTCGCGCGGCTGCACCTTGATCTCGATCGGCGTGCCGACGAAGCCGAACTCCTCACGCAGCCGGCGCTCGATGAACCGCTCGTAGCCCTGGTCGAGCTTGCCGGTGGTGAACAGCTTGAACACCGGCGGCGCGCTCTGCACCTGGCTGCCGAACAGGATCCGCGGCTGCTTGCCGCCGCGCACCGGGTGCGGGTGCTCGGCGACGATGCGGCCGAGGAAGGCGTTGAGCGCACCGGTCGAGATCCGGGTCTCCCAGCCCTCGATCGCGCGGTCGAGCGCGGGCACCAGCCGGTCGACGTGCCAGCCGGTCTTGGCGGTGATGTTGATCCGCGGCGCCCACTGCACCTGGACGAGGTCGCGCTCGATCTCGCGGTCGAGGTAGTAGCGGCGCTCGGCGTCGACGAGGTCCCACTTGTTGAAGGCGATGATGAGCGCCTTGCCGGCCTCGCGCACCTCCTGGAGGATCCGCATGTCCTGCTCGGCGATCGACTCGTTGCCGGCCAGGACGAGCACGCAGACCTCGGCCCGCTCGATGGCGGTCGAGGTGCGCAGCCACGCGTAGTACTCGTGGCCCGACGCCTCCTTGACCCGCTTGCGGATGCCGGCGGTGTCGATGAAGCGCCACTCGCGCCCACCCAGCTCGACCAGCTCGTCGACCGGGTCGACGGTCGTGCCGGCGACGTTGTCGACGACGACGCGCTCCTCGCCCGCGAGCTTGTTGAGCAGCGAGGACTTGCCGACGTTGGGCCGTCCGACGATGGCGATCCGGCGCGGGCCGCCGATCTCCTGCTCGCCGTGCTCGGGTGCCTCCGGCAGCACCGCGAGGACGGCGTCGAGCAGGTCGCCCGAGCCGCGTCCGTGCAGCGCCGAGACGTTGAAGGGCTCGCCCAGACCGAGGTTCCACAGCGCGTGCGCCTCGGCCTCGGCCCGCTCGTCGTCGACCTTGTTGGCGGCCAGGACGACGGGCTTGCCGGACTTGCGCAGCACCCGGACGACGGCCTCGTCGGCATCGGTGATCCCGACGGTCGCGTCGACGACGAAGAGCACCGCGTCGGCCAGGCCGACCGCGATCTCGGCCTGCGCCTTGATCCGCTCGGCCATGCCGCGCGCGTCGGGGTCCCAGCCGCCGGTGTCGACGACCGTGAAGGCGCGTCCGGCCCACTCGGCGTCGTACGACACGCGGTCGCGGGTGACGCCGGGGATGTCCTCGACGACGGCCTCGCGGCGGCCGAGGATCCGGTTCACCAGGGTCGACTTGCCGACGTTGGGGCGGCCGACGACGGCCAGCACCGGGACCACCCCGGTCGGGGTGTCTTCACTCATCACGTTCTCCTTGCGGGAGCGGGCCGGGCAGGCTCCGCCCCGTCTCGTCCAGGGCTTCGGCCAGCTGCCGCTGCATGTGGTCGCGCAGCGCGGCCGAGGTCAGGAGGACATTCTCCCGCGTCCGGGGCCAGGGCACCGCATCGACGGCGTAGGGCTCCCCCACGACGATGTCGATCCGGGCCCCCTTGTGCGGCAGCGAGCTGCTCGATCCACCCGGGTCGCGCGAGCCCAGGAACGTCAGCGGTACGACGGGCGCCCCGGTCACGAGCGCCAGGTAGGCCGCCCCGCCGTGGAAGGTCTCGAGGTCCCCGGGCCCCCGCGTCCCCTCGGGGAAGACGCCGACCGCGTGCCCCTCGCGCAGCACCCGCAGCGCGATCCGCACGGCCGCCGGATCGGTGTGGTCGCGGTCGAGCGGGACCTGCCCGGAGGCACGCAGGAAGGCCCCGAGCGGGCCGGTGAACATCTCGATCTTGGTCAGCGCGTGCACCGGCCGCGGCGCGAAGATCGCCATCAGCGGACCGTCGACGAAGCCGATGTGGTTGCCGGCGACGACGGCCGGCCCGGCGTCCGGGAAGCGTGCCGCGTGGTGCACCCGCACGTCCCAGCGCCGCCGGATCAGCCAGCGCGAGGTGCGCCGGCCGCGCACCAGCAGCCCCCGCGCCGGGGTCCGCACCGCGTCGCTGCGCGGTCGCTGGAGATGGGCGCTCACACGCGCTCCATCACCAGGCCCACCACCAGCTCGACGACCTCGTCGAGGGTCAGGTCCGTGGAGTCGACGTGGACCGCGCCGTCGGCCATGGTCAGCGGCGCGACCGCGCGTCCGGAGTCGATCTTGTCGCGGGCGAGCAGCGACTCCTGGGTGGCGGTGAGGTCGGCGCCGCCGTTCTCGAGCGCGCGTCGCGCCGCGCGCGCGGCCGGGTCGGCGGTGAGGTACACCTTGAGCTCGGCCTGCGGCCACACGACGGAGCCGATGTCGCGGCCCTCGACGACGATGCCGCCGGTGCCGATCAGCGCGCGCTGGAGGTCGACGAGTCGGCTGCGCACGGCGGGCACGGCGCTGACCGGCGAGACCGCGCCGTTGACCTCGTCGCTGCGGATCTCGACCGACACGTCGACGCCGTCGACGGTGATCGAGGGCGCGAGCGGGTCGGTCCCGGAGACGAGCACCGGCTCGCCGGCCCGCGCCGCCACGGCCTCGGCGTCGTGCACGTCGACGCCCTCGCGCAGCATCCACCAGGTGATCGCGCGGTACTGCGCGCCCGTGTCGAGGTAGCGGAGCCCGAGCCGGTCGGCGACCGCTCGGCAGGTGCTGGACTTGCCCGAGCCGGAGGTTCCGTCCACTGCTACGACTACGTTCACCGGCACGTTCACGGGCGGAACCTTACCGGTGAGTCACCCAGCCGTTCGACTCCGCCGACCGTCGAGCACGACCCGTCACGGTTGCCAGCAGCGGCCGGCGGGACCAATCTCGGGGATGTGAAGCACCTCGGCGGCGAAGGAGTCGGCATGACGGGAGTCCCCGCGCTCCTCGACGCGATGGTCCGCATCCCGGCGGGAGTGGTCCGCATGGGCACCCGGATCGAGGACGTCGACGCCGTCATCGCCGCGGACCGGCCGCTGGCGCTGCCTCGCGAGTGGTACCTCAAGGAGTGCCCTCGCCACGAGGTGCTCGTCGAGGAGTTCTCCCTGAGCAGGACCCAGGTGAGCGTGGGCCAGTGGCGCTCCTACGCGGCGGCCACCGCCCGCAGCGTCGCCCGGTGGGAGGGACGGCATCCCGCCGTCCCCGTGCACGACATCACCTGGGAGGAGGCCGAGGCCTTCTGCGCCTGGCTCTCCGAGCTGACCGCCCAGGAGTTCCGGCTGCCGACGGAGCACGAGTGGGAACGCGCCGCGAAGGGCGACGATGCCCGCACCTACCCCTGGGGCGACGTCTTCGACAGGGCCCGCTGCAATCTCGCGGAAGCCGGAATCGGCGACTACCTCCCCGTCGGCAGCCTGCCCGACGGCGCCTCGCCGTTCGGGGTGCTCGACCTGGCCGGCAATGGCGACGAGTGGACCTCGACGATCTACCGCCCCTACCCGGGAGCTCCCGCGGGGGTGCCGGAGGTCGACCCCTCCAGCAACGACCCGCACGTGACCCGAGGAGGCTCCTTCCGTCACCGGCGCGACCTGGCGCGCTGCTCCCGGCGCCACGCCCTGTACGGCGACGAGCACGGCGCGACCTTCCGGGTGGCGACCTCGGCGGCACTCTGACCTACCGGTGCGTGGTCCAGCCGTTCGACTCCAGTGCGACCCGCAGCTCCTCGGCGCGCGCCGCGACGACGTCCAGCTCGACGAGGCCGACGGGCCGGCCGGGGTCGTGGTCGATGCGCACGTCCTCGATGTTGACCCCGCTCGCACCGGCGTCGGCGAACAGCCGGGCCAGCTCGCCGGGGTGGTCGGGCACGGACACGCGGACGGCTTCCATCGGCTGCGGCGCGGTGCCGTGCTTGCCGGGGATGGCGCGGGTGCCGGCCTGCCCGTAGGCCAGCAGCGACTCCAGTCCGGCCCGGTCGTCGCCGGACACCGCCTCGATGGCGAGGTCGAGCCGCTGGCGCACCTCGGTGAGCAGCGCGGCGACCGCGCCGGCGTTGCCGCCGATGATCTGGCTGTAGAGGCGCGGGTCTCCCCCGGCGACGCGGGTCACGTCACGCACACCGGTGCCCGAGAGCGCCAGGTGGTCGGCCGAGGCGCCGGCGAGCGTGCCGGCGACGAGCGAGGCCATCAGGTGCGGCACGTGGGAGGTGCGAGCGACGGCACGGTCGTGCTCGGCCGGCGACAGCGGCACCGGGACGGCGCCGCACAGCACCACGAGCGCCTCGACCAGCCGGGCGGCCGCCGGGGTCGCCTCGGGGCCGGGGGTGACCGCCCAGGGACGCCCGTCGAAGAGCGCCGCGCTCGCCGAGAGCGGGCCGGAGTGCTCGGTGCCGGCCATCGGGTGGCTGCCGACGTAGCGGCTCACGGCCGGGTGCCCGGCCACCGCGGCCAGGGGTGCGGCCTTGACGCTGCCGACGTCGGTGACGACCGTGTCGGGCCCGGCCGCGTCGAGCGTCGCGGTGATCGCGGCGCCGAGCGCGTCCGGGGGGACGGCGACGACGACCAGCTGCGGGACGTCGTCGGGGGTCCGGGGCCGCCCGGCGCCGAGCCCGGACGCCGTGCGGACGTGGTCGGGGTCGGTGTCGGTGAGCAGCACCTCGAGGCCCGCGCGGCGGCAGGCCAGCGCGATGGAGGTGCCGATCAGCCCGGTGCCGACGATCTCGACCGGTCCGGACAGCCGTCCACTCGTCTCCGCCACGCAGGAAAGGCTAGAGGACGGCTCAGCCGCCCGGCTGGTAGGACCCGAACGACCAGTGGTTGCCCTCGGGGTCGCGCACGCTGCCGCCGCGGCCGCCGTAGTCCTGGTCGACCATCGCGCGCTGCACCGTGGCGCCTGCCGCGACCGCGGCGTCGAAGACGGCGTCGGGGTCGTCGGTGACGAGGTAGGCCGCGCCGTGGCCGGCCGGCTGCAACGGGCTCTCGTCCCGCACGGCGCCGAACATCAGCCCGCCACCGCCTGGCCACAGCCACTCGGCGTGGACGACGGTGCCGGACTCGTCGCGGTGCGTCGCGTGCTCGACGAAGCCGATCGCCCCCAGCCACGCGGTCATCGCGTCGACGTCGCGGAACTGGAGGGCCGGCCAGAGCCGGACGGTCGCTGCCTGGTCACTCGTGCTCGTGGTCATGACCCGAGCCTGCTCCCCCGGCGGCGGCGCGGTCTTGAACGAACGGGAACTCCTCGCGCAGCCAGGTCGTCGGCGTGCAGCCCGCCAGCGCGCGCCACTCGCGGGTCAGGTGGGCCTGGTCGCTGTAGCCGCACACCGTCGCGACCTCGGCCAGCGGCCGGACGCCGAGCAGCCGGCGCGCCGCCTCGAACCGGGCCACCCGCTGGAACGCCTTGGGCGAGAGCCCGCACTCGGCCTGCACGAGGCTGGAGAGCCGGCGCCGGCTGAAGCCGACGTCGGCGGCGACGTCGGTGACCCGCGCCCCCGAGGTGAGCAGGCCCAGCGCTCGCGCGACCTCCGCACGCGGCGCGGGGTCGCCGGCCCGTGCGGCGAGCGCCGCGAGGGTCCGGTCGACGAGGGCCACCCGGGCGGCCCAGGACGGCGTGCCGTGCAGCCGCTCCGGCAGCTCGCGCAGCGCACGCGGGACGACGTCCGCCTCGTCGAGATCGGTCAGCGCACCCGCCAGGTCGGCCGCCGGGCGCCCGAGCAGGACCCGCGCGCCCTCGACCGTCAGCGCGAGCTGGACGCCGCGCTGGGTCCCCGTGTGGTGGATGGCCGCCGGGGCGGTGTGCAGCCCGGAGAGCGACGCCCAGCCGGCGTGCAGCGTGTCCTCACGCCCGGCCCACGACACCCGGATCGGCTCGTCGAGCGGCAGCACGAAGGTGAGCGTGGTCGACGGCAGGCCGCGGTGGACGCCGGGCCCGCCGAAGTCGACGTCATAGGGGATCCGGGAGACGACGTAGCGCCGCAGGGCGGGCGGCACCGCGGAGACCGGGATCACCCACCCACGGTAGGTCTAGAGACCGACCAGCTCCAGCAGCGTGCCGAGCTCGTCGTCGGAGAGCTCGCGCAGCGTGCCGCTGCGGAGCGTGCCGAGCTCGATCGGGCCGAACCTCGTGCGGCTCAGCTGGCGCACCGGGTGGCCCACCTGGTCGAGCAGGCGGCGCACGATCCGGTTGCGGCCCTCGTGGATGACCAGCTCGACGATCGACTTGTCGGCCGCGGTGGCGAGGATCCGGGCGCGGCGCACCTGGACCGGGCCGTCGTCGAGGGTGACCCCGGCGAGCAGGTCGGCGAGCGTCGCCTTGTCGAGGCGGCCGGCGACCTCGGCGACGTAGGTCTTCTCGACCTCGAACGACGGGTGCGCCATGCGGTGCGCGAACTCGCCGTCGTTGGTGAGCAGGAGCAGGCCGGAGGTGTCGGTGTCGAGCCGGCCGACGTGGAAGAGCCGCTCGGCGCGGTCGGCGACGAGGTCGGTCAGCGTGGGCCGGCCCTGCGGGTCGGACATCGTGGAGACCACCCCGCGCGGCTTGTTGAGCACCAGGTAGACGTGGTCGGAGATCGGCGGCAGCCGCTTGCCGGACACCTTGATCACCGCGGTGCGCGGGTCGACCTTCGTGCCGAGCCGGGTGACGACCTCGCCGTCGACCTCCACCTCGCCGGCGAGCATGAGCTCCTCGCAGCGGCGGCGCGAGGCCACGCCGGACTGGGCGAGCAGCTTCTGCAGGCGGATCTGGCCGTCGTCGTCGACGGCGATCTCACGCGTCATCAGGGGTGTCCTCGTTCTGGTCGTCGGGCTGCGGCTCGGGGGTCGGCGTCGGCGCGAGCTCCTCCTCGACCTCGGCCAGGTCGGGCAGGTGCGGGGCCAGGTCGGGCAGCTCGTCGAGCGAGACGATGCCGATCCGCTCCAGGAAGTACGACGTCGTGCGGTAGAGCGTGGCCCCGTGCTCGCCGTCCTGCCCGGCCTCCTCGACCAGGCCGCGGTTGAGCAGGGTGCGCATCACGCCGTCGACGTTGACGCCGCGCACCGCCGAGACCCGGGCCCGCGAGACGGGCTGCTGGTAGGCGACGACGGCGAGCGTCTCGAGCGCGGCCTGGGTGAGCCGGGCCTGCTGGCCCTCGAGCACGAACGCCTCGACGACGGGCGCGAACTCGTCGCGCGTGGAGTAGCGCCAGCCGCCGGCGACGTTGCGCAGCTCGAAGCCGCGGCCCTGCTCGTCGTACTCGGCAGCGAGGGCGCCGAGCGCCGCGACCACCTCGGGGGCCGGGTAGCCGACCGCGGTGGCGAGCGCGAGCTCGTCCAGCGGCTGGTCGGCGACCATGAGCACCGCCTCGAGCGCGGGGCGCAGCTCGAGGAGCGGGGCGCCGGGCTCGTCGGTCTCTTCAGTCATCGCTCGGTGTCTCCTCCGGGGGCGGGACCGCCCCGTCGAACTCGTCGGTGATCAGGTCGTCCACGTCGACCGCCTCGTCGCCGGTCCAGCGCACGGTGAGCTCGCCCAGCGGCGTCATCTGGTCGAAGCCGATCACCCCCTCGCGGAACAGCTCGAGCAGCGAGAGGAAGCGGGCCACCGTGGTCAGCGTGTCCGGCGAGTCGCCGCACAGCGCGCGGAAGGTCATCGTCCCACTCCGGCGCAGCCGGTCGACCACGATGGCGGCCTGCTCGCGCACGCTCACCGTCGGCGCGTGGATGTGGTGCAGGGTCAGCTCGAGCTCGGGCTTGGGCGTCATCGCCTTGGCCGCGAGCGCAGCGAACTGCTCCAGGCCGATGCCGATGAGCACCTCGGGCAGCAGCCCGGCGAAGCGCTCCTCGAGACCGACCGCGCGCGGGTAGCGCCGCGCCTCGGCCTGGAGCCGCCGGTCGAGGACGGCCGCGACCTGCTTGTAGGCCTTGTACTGCAGCAGCCGCGCGAAGAGCAGATCGCGCGCCTCGAGCAGGGCCAGGTCCTCCTCGTCCTCGACGTCGCCGGCCGGCAGCAGCCGCGCGGCCTTGAGGTCGAGCAGGGTCGCGGCGACGAGGAGGAACGACGTCGTCTCCTCGAGGTCGCTGTCGGGGAGGTTCTTGACGTGCGCGATGAACTCGTCGGTGACCTTCGAGAGCGCGATCTCGGTGACGTCGAGCTTGTGCTTGGAGATCAGGCTCAGCAGCAGGTCGAAGGGGCCGTCGAAGTTCGCCAGGTGCACCTGGAAGCCGCCCGTGGCCCCGGTCTCGTCGACCGGGGCCTCGGGCACGGCGGCGTCGTCACTCACGCAGGCGCCTGACCAGCGCGGAGCTCTCTCCTTCGGTCTCGAGCTCACCGAGGACCAGGTGCAGCGCCTCGCGGACGAGGCGGCCGCGGTCGACGGCCAGGCCGTGCTCGCCCCGCAGGGTGAGCCGGGCCTGCTCCAGCTCCATCAGCTCGGCGGAGGTGACGTAGACCGTGATCTTCTCGTCGTGCCGGATCCGGCCGCTGGGGGCCTTCGGGGGCTCCTCCTCGGGCGCGGGCGCGACCGGTTCGGGGGCATCGGGGACGGCGCGGACCTTCCCCCGGCGCGCCGTCGGCTCCTCGTTGTCAGCGGTCGGCCGGAAGAGGTCGTCCGCGGCAGGCAGGCTCACACGTCGGGGCACCGCAGCGCCACCTCCTTCGCGAGCTGCCGGTACGCCTCCGCTCCACTCGACCCGGAGGCGTACGACGTGATCGGCTCGCCTGCGACGGTGGAGTCGGAGAACTTCACGGTGCGGCGGATGACCGTGTGGAAGACCTGGTCGCCCCAGGCCTGGACCAGGCGCTCGAGCACCTCGCGGCCGTGGAGCGTGCGGCCGTCGTACATGGTGCCGAGGACGCCGTCGACCTCGAGGTTCGGGTTGAGGCGCTGCTTGACCTTGTCGATGGTCGCCTTGAGCAGCGCGACCCCGCGCAGCGCGAAGTACTCGCACTCCAGCGGCACGATGACGCCGTGCGAGGCGGTCAGCGCGTTGACCGTCAGCAGGCCCAGCGAGGGCTGGCAGTCGATGAGGATCACGTCGTACTCGGCGATGGCGGGCGCCAGCACGCGCTGCAGGGTCTGCTCGCGGGCGACCTCGTGGACCAGCTGCACCTCGGCGGCCGACAGGTCGATGTTGGAGGGCAGCAGGTCCATGCCGGGCACACCCGAGGGGACGACGACCTCGTCGAGGCGCGTCTCGGGGTCCATCAGCAGGTTGTAGACGGTCAGCTCCATCTCGTGCGGGTTGAGCCCGAGGCCCACCGAGAGCGAGCCCTGCGGGTCGAAGTCGACCAGCAGCACCTTGCGGCCGAACTCGGCCAGCGCGGCACCCAGGTTGATCGTGGTCGTCGTCTTGCCGACGCCGCCCTTCTGGTTGCACATCGAGATCACGCGCGCGTTGCCGTGCTGGACGACCGGCTTCGGGTCGGGCAGCACGGGCATCGGGCGCCCGGTCGGGCCGAGGTCGCCGGACACGGTCTGCACCGAGACGCGGCTGGGCTCCGGCTCGCGCTCCGGAACCGGGAACTGCAGGGTCATCGCATCCTCCGTCCCCAGCGGGACGTCGTTGCCGGGCGTCGGGATCGGTGCCCGCGGCGGCATGTCCGGCGCGCTGGATCCTCCGTAGATTCCACCGACCATGGTGGCTCACCTCACGTGTGTTGTGGTCGGGCTCCTTCCCCAGAGCCCGTGACCCCTCCATCCAACAATGTCGACACGGCGACATTCTGGAGGCGCGCCGCAGCGTTCGTCAGTCGGTGAGCGAGCGCACGTCGACCGTCCGGACGACGGCCTCCCCCGCCTCGTCGCTGGCCGCGAGGTCGACGTCGGCGACGATCACCCAGTCGTGGTTGCCGTCCGGGTCGTGCAGCGTCTGGGTCGCCTCCCACGTGCCGCCCGGCCGCTTCTCGACCGTGAGCAGCACCGGGCCGCGCGCGTCGGCGTCGGTGAGCAGCCGGTCGTGCTCGGTGAAGTAGGCCTCGAGCGCGGCGTCCCACTCCTTCTCGCCGTAGTCGCCGCCCGCGTCGAGCGCGGCCAGGCCGGGGACGTCGTCGCGGGCGAACAGCTCGACCCGGCGCCACATCGCGTTGCGCACCATGACGTCGAAGACCCGGCCCTGCTGGCTGAGCGGACGCGGCGGTGGCGGGGGCGCGTGGTGGCTGACCTCGCGCGAGGCGTGCGCGGGGTCGTTGAGCGCCTCCCACTCGTCGAGCAGCGAGGAGTCGACCTGGCGCACGGTCTCGCCCAGCCAGTCGACGAGGAGCTCCAGCTCCTCGCTCCGGAAGGACGCCGGCACGGTCTGGCGCAGCGCCCGGTAGGCGTCGGTCAGGTAGCGCAGCACCAGTCCCTCGGAGCGCGCCACCTGGTAGCGCGAGACGAGGTCGGTGAACCCCATGCCCTGCTCCCACATCTCGCGCACGACCGACTTGGGCGCGAGCGCGTCCGGCGAGAGCCAGGGGTGGCGCTCGCGGTAGGTCTCGAAGAGCGGTTCGAGCAGGTCGCTCAGCGGCTCGGGCCAGGTGATGTCCTCGACGAGGGTCATCCGCTCGTCGTACTCGACGCCGTCGGCCTTGAGCGCCGCGATCGCCTCGCCGCGCGCCTGGTGGCGCTGGGCCATGAGCAGGGGGCGGGGTGCCTCGAGCGTGGCCTCGACGACCGAGACCACGTCGAGCATGAACGTCTCGCTGTCGGGGTCGAGCACGTCGAGCACCGCGAGCGCGAAGTGCGAGAGCGGCTGGTTGAGCGCGAAGTCCACCGGGAGCGCCTCGGTGAGCACGTAGCGCCGGCCGAACGCGTCGACCTCGTCGAGCCGGGTCAGCACCTCGGAGGTGACCAGGCTGCGGGCCAGCCGGACCGCGCGCTTGGCCAGGCGCAGCTGGCTGCGCCGCTCCTCGTGGTTGTCCATGAGCAGCCGCCGCATCACTGGGAACGCGTCCTCCTCGCGGGACAGGACGTTGACCAGCATCGCGTTGTCGACCTTCATCTGCGACTTGAGCGGGTCGGGCTTGCCGGCCACCAGCTTCTCGAAGGTCTGCTCGCTCCACACGACCGTGCCCTCGGGCGGCTTGCGCAGCTGGGGCTTGGACTTCTTCTTGGGGTTGGCGGCGTTCTTGGCCTCGGACTTGGCCTTGGCCTTCTCGTTGTCGATCACGTGCTCGGGCGCCTGGACGACGACGTACCCGGCCGTGTCGAAGCCGGCCCGGCCCGCACGCCCGGCGATCTGGAGGAACTCGCGCGTGCGCAGCACCCGCTGCCGCGACCCGTCGAACTTGGCCAGCCCGGTGAACAGCACGGTGCGGATCGGCACGTTGATGCCGACGCCGAGCGTGTCGGTGCCGCAGATGACGGTGAGCAGGCCGGCCTGCGCGAGCTGCTCGACCAGGCGCCGGTAGCGCGGCAGCATGCCCGCGTGGTGGACGCCGATCCCCTGCCGCAGCAGCTTGTTGAGCGACTGGCCGAAGCCGGCAGCGAAGCGGACCCCGGCGATCCTCTCGGCGATCTGCTCCTTGCGGTCCTTGGGCAGCACGGTGTCCAGGCGCCCCGGCCCGCTGAGCAGCGACACCGCGTGCTCGACCGCGGCGGCCTGGGTGAAGTGGACGACGTACACGGGGCCCTGGCCGGTGGTGACGAGCTCCTCGAGCTTCTCCCCCATCGGTTCCAGCGACCAGGTGAAGTCGAGCGGCACCGGGCGCTCGGCGTCGTCGACGATCGTGGTCTCGCGGCCGTTGCGGCGGGTCAGGTCGGCGCCGAGCTCGGTGGTGTCGCCGAGCGTGGCCGACATGAGCAGGAACTGCGCCTGGGGCAGCTCGATGAGCGGCACCTGCCAGGCCCAGCCGCGGCCCGGCTCGCCGTAGAAGTGGAACTCGTCCATCACGACCATGCCCACGTCGGCGGCCGAGCCCTCGCGCAGCGCGATGTTGGCCAGCACCTCGGCGGTGCAGCAGATGATGGGCGCGTCGGCGTTGACCGCGACGTCGCCGGTGAGCATGCCGACGTCCGCCGCGCCGAACACCTCGACCAGGTCGAAGAACTTCTCGCTGACCAGCGCCTTGATCGGCGCGGTGTAGAACGTCACCCGGTCGTCGGCGATCGCACCCATCGCGGCGGCCATCGCCACCAGCGACTTGCCCGACCCCGTCGGCGTCGCGAGCACGACGTTGTCGCCGGCGAGCAGCGCCAGGATCGCGTCCTCCTGGTGCGGGTAGAGCGTGAGCCCCTGGCTCTCGGCGTGCTCCAGGATGCGGTCGTAGGCGTCAGCCATGGCGGGCCCTCGGGTGCGCGGTCGCGAAGACCTCACGCAGGTTGTCGACGGTGACGAGCGTGTAGACCTGCGTCGTGGTGACCGACGCGTGGCCCAGCAGCTCCTGGACCACCCGGACGTCGGCGCCGCCGTCGAGCAGGTGCGTGGCGAACGAGTGGCGCAGGGTGTGCGGCGAGACGTCGCGGGTGACGCCGGCACGCTCGGCGGCCTTGACCAGCACCGCCCACGCCGACTGGCGGCTCAGCCGGCCGCCGCGCGAGTTGAGGAACAGCGCGCCACCGCTGGTCGAGCCGGTCGAGACCCCGACCAGCGCCGGCCGCCCCCGCACCAGGTACGCCGCCAGCGCGGCCCGCGCGTACGAGCCGACCGGAACCAGCCGCTCCTTGCCGCCCTTGCCGCGCAGCAGCACGGTGGCGTCGGCCTGGTCGAGCTCGGGGACGGCGAGGTGGCTGACGTCGTCGACGTCGAGGCCGACCGCCTCGGAGATCCGCGCCCCCGTGCCGTAGAGGACCTCCAGCAGCGCCCGATCGCGCAGCGCGAGCGGGGTGTCGGCAGCGCCGGCCGCCTCGAGGATCGCCTCGACGTCGGCCAGCGGCAGCGCCTTGGGCAGCCGCTTGGCCGGGCTCGGCGGCTTGACCCCCGCGGCCGGGTCGACCGCGGCGAGCCCGTCGGCGACAGCGAACTTGTGGAAGCCGCGCACCGCGACCACCGTGCGGGCCGCGCTCGACGCGCTCAGCGGCGGGTGGTCGGCGTCGCCCTCGCGCAGCCGCATCAGGAACTCGGTGACGGTCGCCTCGGTGACCTGGTCGAGCGAGGTGATCCCCTCGGCCGCCAGGTGCGCGCGGTAGCGCCGCAGGTCGCGCCGGTAGGACGTCAGCGTGTTGACCGCGAGCCCCTTCTCGACGGACAGGTGGTCGAGATAGGTGCGGACCGCCCGATCCACCGCACCTATCGCACTCACCCGGTCAGGCTAGCGCCTCCGCGGTCGGCACCGACGCGATCCCCGTGGCCTCGCCGACGGGGGCGTTGGTCAGCAGGCCGGCGTGGGTGTTGAGGCCCAGCGCGAGACTGGCGTCGGCCCGGCAGGCCTCGCGCCATCCCTTGTCGGCCAGCGCGACGGCGTACGGCAGCGTGGCGTTGGTCAGCGCGTAGGTCGACGTGTTCGGAACCGCACCCGGCATGTTCGCCACGCAGTAGAACGTCGAGCCGTGCACCTGGTAGGTCGGGTCGGCATGCGTGGTCGGGTGCGTGTCCTCGAAGCAGCCACCCTGGTCGACCGCGATGTCGACGAGCACCGAGCCGGGCTTCATCCGCGAGACGAGGTCGTTGGAGACCAGCTTCGGCGCCGCCGCGCCGGGGATCAGCACCGCACCGATGACCAGGTCGGCCTCCATGACCTGCTGCTCGAGGGTCAGCTTCGACGAGGCCAGGCCGTGCACCCGGTTGTTGTAGCGCCAGAACGACATCCGCAGCTTGTCGAGGTCGGTGTCGAGCAGCGTGACGTCCGCCCCCATGCCGAGCGCGATGTTGGCCGCGTTCTGGCCGGAGACGCCGGCACCGATGATGACGACCTTGGCGTTGGCGACGCCGCCCACACCGCCCATGAGCACGCCGCGGCCGCCCTGGGCCTTCATCAGCGAGTAGGCGCCGACCTGGGGCGCCAGGCAGCCGGCCACCTCGGACATCGGGTAGAGCAGCGGCAGCGCGCCCGAGGGCAGCTGCACGGTCTCGTAGGCGATCGCGGTCACCTTGCGGGCGACGAGCTCTTCGGTCAGCACCTTGTCGGCGGCCAGGTGGAGGTAGGTGAAGAGCACCTGCCCCTCCCGCATCCGGTGGTACTCCTCGGCCACCGGCTCCTTGACCTTGAGGACCATCTCGGCGCTGCCCCACACCGCGTCGGCGTCGGGCAGGATCGTCGCGCCGGCCGCGACGTAGTCGTCGTCGGTGATCGAGGAGCCGACGCCGGCCCCCGTCTGGACCACGACCTCGTGGCCGTGCGCCACCAGCTCGTGCACCCCGATCGGCGTGATCGCCACCCGGTACTCGTGGTTCTTGACTTCCTTGGGCACGCCGACGCGCATGGGCATCCCTCCTGGTCATGGAATCCGTGGCGGATTCCCCTGTGGAGAGAAATCATGAAGATCAGTCGGCGCCACCGCTAGACACGCCAGCGAAAATTCGCGCGGCGCGCGGAAACCCGGATCGGATCGTCGGTGATCAGGCCTGCGCCGGGCGCTGCGCCGAAGCCTGTGCGGCGACCTGGTTGCCGCGCAGGTGCTCGAAGATCAGGCTGGTCTCGGTCATCGCGACGTCCTTGGTCCCGCTGAGGTGGTGGAGGACGAACTCGCGCAGCTCCTCGGAGCCGGCGGTCGCGACGTGGATGAGGAAGTCGTCGGCGCCTGCCAGGAAGTAGACGTTGAGCACCTCGGGCAGCGTCGACATCGCGTGCGCGAAGGCGCTCAGCTCGCCGCGCGCGTGGGGCCGCAGCCGGACCGAGATCATCGCCTGGAGCGGACGGCCGATGCTCGCCTGGTCGATCTCGGCGTGCGCGCCGCGGATCACCCCGCGCTCGAAGAGGGCCCGCACCCGGCCGTGGCAGGTCGAGGGCGCGATGCCGACCCGGGCCGCCAGCACGTTGTTGGCCAGCCGGGCGTCGTCGCGGAGCTCGCGGACGATGGCGGCGTCGATCGGGTCGAGCTCAACCATGCCGCGCCTCGCGATCGCGACGCACCTGCAGCGCGAGCACCGCCTGGACGACGGGCCCGTCGGCGACGTCGCCGGCGAGGATCGCGTCGACCAGCTCGGCGAACGGCACCCAGAGGACCTCGAGGTCGGCCTCCTCGTGGCGCAGCTCGAAGTCGCCGCGGTCGGCCTCGCTCAGCTCCTCGGCCAGGTAGTAGTGGATCCGCTCGGCCGAGTAGCCCGGCGAGCTCCACGTCGAGAGCAGGTGGGTCCACCGCTCGGCCGCGAGCGCCGCCTCCTCGCGCAGCTCGCGGCGGGCGACCTCCTCGGGGTCCTCCCCCGGGTGGTCGCACACCCCGGCGGGCAGCTCGACCAGCCGGTGCTGCGCGGGGTGTCGGTACTGGCGCAGGCACAGCACCCGGTCGTCGGCGTCGATCGCCAGGATCACCGCCGCGCCCGGGTGCTCGACCACGAGCCGCCGGAAGTCGCCCTCGTCGTCGGCGCCGGGACGTCGTACCTGGTCCGAGCGCAGGGCGAGCACCCAGCCGTCGCGGTGCAGGTCGGTGCGCGAGTCCACCGGCCAGACCTCGGGGGTGTCCCTCAGGTCGGTCACGGCCGGCCCGTCACTCGTCGTCGGTCGGCTCGGCGTGGAGGCCGGAGTCGTCGATCTCGAGGCGCGTCTCGCGCTGCCGGGCGATCGCGGCGCCGACCAGGCCCGCGAACAGCGGGTGCGGCCGGGTCGGCCGCGAGCGGAGCTCGGGGTGCGCCTGGGTGCCGACGTAGTAGGGGTGGACGTCGCGGGGCAGCTCGACGAACTCGACCAGGTCGAGCTCGGTGTTGAGCCCGGAGAAGACCAGGCCGGCCTCCTCGAGCTGGCTGCGGTAGGCGTTGTTGACCTCGTAGCGGTGGCGGTGCCGCTCCTCGATCACCTCGGCGCCGTAGACCTCGCGCGCGATCGTGCCGGCCTTGAGCTGGGCCGGGTAGAGGCCCAGCCGCATGGTGCCGCCCAGGTCGCCGGCGCCCTCGACGATGGACTTCTGCTCCTCCATCGTGGCGATGACCGGCTCCGGGGTGTCCGGGTCGAACTCGGTGGAGCCGGCCTTGGTCAGTCCCAGCTCGGTCCGGGCGTACTCGATGACCATCGACTGCAGGCCCAGGCACAGGCCGAGCGTCGGAATGCCGTGGTGCCGGGCGTAGGTGAGCGCACCGAGCTTGCCCTCGAGGCCGCGGATGCCGAAGCCACCCGGGACGCAGATCCCGTCGACGTCGGCGAGGTGCTTGGTCGCGCCGGCCGGGGTCTCGCACTCGTCGGAGGCGACCCAGCGCAGGTTGACCTTGGCCTCGTGCGCGAAGCCGCCGGCGCGCAGCGCCTCGGTCACCGAGAGGTAGGCGTCGTGCAGGTCGATGTACTTGCCGACCAGCGCGATCGTCACCTCCTCCTTGGGGTGGTGCACGCGGCGCAGCAGGTCGTCCCAGACGGTCCAGTCGACGTCGCGGAAGGGCAGGTTGAGCCGGCGCACGACGTAGGCGTCGAGGCCCTGGCGGTGCAGCACCTTGGGGATGTCGTAGATGGACGGCGCGTCGGCAGCGGTGACGACCGCGTCCTGGTCGACGTCGCACATCAGCGAGATCTTCTTCTTGATGCTCTCGGGCAGCTCGCGGTCGGCGCGGCAGACCACGGCGTCGGGCTGGATGCCGACCTGGCGCAGCGCGGCGACCGAGTGCTGGGTCGGCTTGGTCTTCAGCTCGCCCGAGGGGCCGATGAACGGCACCAGCGAGACGTGGAGGAAGAAGACGTTGTCGCGGCCGATGTCGTGGCGCACCTGGCGCGCGGCCTCGAGGAACGGGAGCGACTCGATGTCGCCGACCGTGCCGCCGATCTCGGTGATCACCACGTCGACGACCTCGTCGCCGTAGCCCATGGCGAGGATCCGGTCCTTGATCTCGTTGGTGATGTGCGGGATCACCTGGACCGTGTCACCGAGGTACTCGCCCTTGCGCTCCTTGGCGATGACCGAGGAGTAGACCTGCCCGGTCGTCACGTTGGCGATCTGGTTGAGGTCGGTGTCGAGGAAGCGCTCGTAGTGCCCGATGTCGAGGTCGGTCTCGGCGCCGTCGTTGGTGACGAACACCTCGCCGTGCTGGAACGGGTTCATCGTCCCGGGGTCGACGTTGAGGTACGGATCGAGCTTCTGCATCGTCACCCGCAGGCCGCGCGAGCGCAGCAGCCGGCCGAGGCTGGAGGCGGTCAGGCCCTTGCCCAGCGAGGAGGCGACGCCTCCGGTGACGAAGACGTGCTTTGCCTGTCGATTCGAACCACTACCCGGCGCCATGTTCACGGGATTCCATCCTACTACTCGAAGACCTCAACCGTTACGTCGCCGCGCCAGGTCGAGCAGCTCGCGTGCGTGCGCGAGTGCCGTGTCGGACTCGGCGAGGCCGGCCAGCATCCGGGAGAGCTCCCGTTCGCGGGCCGCGTCGTCGAGCGTGACCAGGCCTGAGCTGGTCACCGTGCCGTCGCTGGACTTCTCGACCAGCACGTGCCGGTCGGCGAAGGCGGCCACCTGCGGCAGGTGGGTGACCACGAGCACCTGGGCGTCGTCGGCGAGCGTCGCCAGCCGGCGCCCGATCTCGACCGCCGCCGCGCCGCCGACCCCCGAGTCGACCTCGTCGAAGACGAACGTCGGCACCGGGCTGGTGCCCGCCAGGCAGACCTCGACGGCCAGCATCACCCGGGAGAGCTCACCGCCCGAGGCGCCCTTGTGGAGCGGACGGGGATCGGAGCCGGTGTTGGCCGCGAGCAGGAACTCGACCTCGTCGAGGCCGCTGCGCCCGAACCGGACCCAGCGCTCCCCCACCTGGAGCAGGTCGGCCGGCGGGTGCGCGGGATCGGCCGGCGCGTCGGCCGCGCGCGGCGCGACCCGGATGGTCACCACCGCGTGCGGCATCGCCAGCAGGGTCAGCTCGTCGGAGACCGCCGTGCCCAGCTTGCTCGCCGCCTTGACCCGGGCCTCGGTGAGCTCGGCACCCACCGTGGCCAGCTCGGCCCGGAGCGTGGCGGCCCGGGCCGCCAGCTCACGGATGCGGTCGTCGGTGGAGTCGAGGTCGAGCAGGCGCAGCGCGGACTGCTCGGCCCAGGCGAGCACCTCGTCGACCGTGTCGCCGTACTTGCGGGTGAGGGCGACGAGCGCCGCGCGCCGCTCGGAGACCGCCGCCAGGCGGTGCGGGTCGGTGTCGATCCGGGAGGCGTACGACGCCACGTCGGCCGCCACGTCGGAGAGCAGGTAGCTGACCTCGCTCACCCGGTCGGCCAGCTCGGCCACCGCGGGATCGTGGTCGCGGACCCCGTCGAGCAGCCCCCGGGCCGCGGCGACCGCGGCCATCGCGTCGGGTGAGCCGAGCTCGCTCGACAGCGCCTCGCGCGCCTGCTCGGCAGCACCGCGCAGCGTGTCGGCGTGGCCGAGCCGGGCCTCCTCGGCCGCGAGCTCGGCGTCCTCGCCGGGCTGCGGCGCGACCGCCGCCACCTCGTCGACGCCGAACCGGAGCAGGTCGGCCTCGCGGGCCCGCTCGCGCGCGGTCGCGGTGACCTCGGCGAGGTCGCGCTCGGTGGTGACGAGCTGGTCGTGGACCTTGGCGTACTTCGCGAGCAGCTTGTCGAGCTTGCCGAACCGGTCGAGCGCCTGGCGCTGGGTCTGCGGCTTGAGCAGCCGGTGCTGGTCGGACTGGCCGTGCACCGCCACCAGCGGCTCGGCGATCTCGGCCAGCGTGGCGATCGGGACAGACGCGCCGCCCGCGAACGCCCGAGAGCGCCCCTCGGCGCTCACGTTGCGCGCCAGCACCACGCCGTCGTCGTCGGCCTCGCCGCCGGCCTCCTCGACCGCGGCGACCAGCCGGGGCAGCGCCTTCGTCGCGACCAGCCCCTCGACCCGCGCCTGCTTGGCGCCCGCCCGGACCGCACCACTGTCGGCGCGCCCGCCCAGCAGCAGGCCGAGCGCGGTGACCACCATCGTCTTGCCGGCACCGGTCTCACCGGTGATCACGGTCAGGCCCGGCCCGAGCTCGAGCGTGGAGGAGTCGATGACTCCCAGCGAGCTGATCCGCAGCTCCTCGATCATGCGTCCTCCCCTCGGGCTCGTCGTTCTTGTCGTCGTTGCTCGGCCGCCCCGCGCCAGCCCTCGACCGAGAGGCCGAACTTGGCGACCAGGCGGTCGGTGAACGGCGCCTGGTGCAGCCGCACCAGGCGGACCGGCCGCAGCCCCCGGCTCACCTCGATGCGAGCGCCGGGCGGCAGGTCGACGCTGCGTCGTCCGTCGCACCACAGCACCCCGGAGCCCTGGTTGCCCTGGAGCACCTCGATCGCGATCACCGACGACGGCGCCACCACCATCGGCCGCGAGAACAGCGCGTGCGCGCTCAGCGGCACGATGCACAGCGCCTCGACCTGCGGCCACACGATGGGGCCCCCGGCGCTGAAGTTGTAGGCGGTCGACCCCGTCGGCGTCGCGCACACCACTCCGTCGCAGCCCCACCGGGACAGCGGCCGGCTGTCGACCTCGACCACCACCTCGAGCATCCGCTCGCGGGCCGCCTTCTCGACGCTCGCCTCGTTGACCGCGAACGTCGCGTAGACCAGCTCGCCGTCGACGAACGCCCGGACGTCGAGGGTCAGCCGGTCCTCGGTCGTGTAGCGCTGCTGGACGATCGCGTCGATCGTCGCCGCGACGTCCTCGTGCTCGGCCTCGGCGAGGAACCCGACGTGCCCGAGGTTGACCCCCAGCACCGGCGTCGAGCGCTCGTGGGTCACCTCGGCCGCGCGCAGGATGCTGCCGTCGCCACCGATCACCACCGTCAGCTCGCAGCCGTGGCTCGCGTCGCTCTCGGAGTCGGTCAGCTCGACCCGCGGCACGTAGTCCTCAGGCTCCAGCTCGAGGTCGTCGGCCTCGTGCCGCAGCAGCCGGACCACGATGCCGTGCCCGGTCAGCTCCTTGACGAACGACCGGGCCACGTCCCGCGCCTCGGACCGGCCGGTGTGGGCGAGGACGAGCACCCGCCGAGGCGTGGTCGCCGGCGTCGCGCTCGTCCCTGGGGTCGTCATGGACTCACCCTCTCATCCACCCCCGACGTTCCGCGCCGGACGACCTCCGCCATGGACTCGTCGTCCAGGGCCGGCGGCCCCTTCCGCAGCCAGAGGAAGAACTCCACGTTGCCCGACGGCCCCGGCAGCGGGCTCACCGTCACCGCCCGCGCACCCCACCCGCGCTCGGCCGCCGCGTGCGCCACGCCCAGCACCGTCTCGACCCACAGCTCGGGATCGCGGACCACCCCGCCCTTCCCGAGCCGGTCCTTGCCCACCTCGAACTGCGGCTTGACCATGAGCGCCAGGTCGCCGTCGTCCTTCGTGACGCCGAGGAGCGCGTCGAGGACCAGGCGCAGCGAGATGAACGACAGGTCGCCCACCACCACGTCCACCGGTCCCCCGATGTCGTCGGTCGTCAGGGTCCGGACGTTCGTCCGGTCGTGGACCGTCACCCGCTCGTGCTGCTGCAGCGACCAGTGCAGCTGCCCGTACCCGACGTCGACCGCCACCACCTCGTCCGCCCCCGCCCGCAGCAGGACGTCGGTGAACCCGCCCGTCGACGCCCCCGCATCGAGGCAGCGCCGCCCCTGGACCGCCAGCCCGAGCGGCGCGAACGCCGCCAGCGCCCCCACCAGCTTGTGCGCCCCGCGCGAGACGTAGTCCGGACCGTGCTCGCCCTCGCGCACCACGATCGCCACGTCGGTCGTCACCCCCGTGGCCGCCTTGGAGGCCACCGCGCCCCCCACCTTCACCCGCCCGTCGGCGATCAGCTGCGCCGCCCGCTCCCGGGACGGCGCCAGCCCGCGGCGGACCAGCTCCGCGTCGAGCCGGAGTCGTCGCGGCGGCACTACGGCGTGACGGCCGGCGTCGGACCCGATGCCGGGGCCGGGGCCGGGGCCGGCGGGTGGTCGAGGGTGCGCCGGAGCTCGGCGTGCGCCTCCTCGAGGACTCCCGCGTGCTCCTCGAGCGGGCGCCGGTCGAGGCCGGCGACGAGGTCGAGCACACGGTCGACAGCGTCGATGCCGGTCGGCGTGGGCGCCGGAACAGGTACCTCGGTCATGCTGCGAGGCTACCGCGCCGGCCGCTCCCGCCCGGGGACCCGGAGCCCGGCGATGTCCACCACCGCGCCCGTCGTGTCGAGGTGGTGCCAGGCGGTCGCCGCGGCCACCCGCCACCAGTCCGCCTCGTCCGGCTCGGTGGGCTCGGTGGGCTCGATCTGCAGGCGGCCGTCGCGGACCGAGCCCGCCCAGCCGCCCAGGACCCAGCGCTCCCCGTCGCCCGCCGGTGCGGGGTGGGCGGTGGTCAGGCCGGCGAGGTCCGGGGACAGGTAGGTCGGGCGCAGCGCCGGCCCGGCCGCGACCAGCTCGGCCAGCCCGGTCACGCCGGTCAGGACCAGGAGCGAGTCGATCCCCGCGTTCCGGGCACCCTCGATGTCGGTGTCGAGCCGGTCGCCCACCATGAGGGGACGGCTCCCGCCGACCCGGCGGATCGTCTCGTCGAGCAGGGGCCGGGACGGCTTGCCGGCGACCTCGGGTGTGACCCCGGTGAAGCGGCTGAGCATGTCCACGAGGACGCCGTGGCCCGGCGCGACGCCGTACGGGGTCGGGATGGTGTGGTCGGTGTTGCTCGCCACCCAGGGCAGACCGTCCCGGATCCGGACCGCCACCCGCATCAGGTCACCCCAGCGCAGGTCGGGGCCGTACCCGCTCGCCACCGCGTCCGCCCCGTCGTCACCAGCGCCGCCGTCCTCGCCGGCCTCGCCGCCGGCGACGCCCAGCGGCACCAGGCCGGCCTCATCGAGTGCCGCCCGGAGACCGTCGGCGCCCAGGCAGAGGATCCGGGCGCCGGCGCCGAACCGGTCCCGGAGGACGCGTGCGGCCGCCTGGGCGCTGGTCACGACGTCGTCTGGGGCGGCCTTCACGCCGAGCGCGGTGAGGTGCTCGGCGACGGCGTCCGGCGGGCGGGAGGCGTTGTTGGTGATGAAGGCGACCCGCATCCCCGCGTCGCGCGCCCGGCCCACGTGCTCCGCGGCACCCTGGACCGCGTCCGGGCCGACGTAGACCACGCCGTCGAGGTCGAGCATCGCCAGGTCGTAGACGTGGGCGAGCGGCTGGCTGGATGTGAGCAACACGAGCACCACCTTGCCAGCCGCCCCGCCCACGGGCTCCGTACGATGCCCTGATGGACGCAACGACCCTCGTGACGCCGCCGTACGTCGCGGGTCCGCTGCGCCTCGAGCCGTTCGCGGCGCTCATGCTCACGCCCAACCGGGTCGGCAACCCGAGCACCGGACGCGCCTTCGCACGGCCGTACAAGGACGTCTCGGCGCGCCTCCTGCGCTGGCAGGCACGAGGCTTCGTCCGTGCGGACCAGGAGCCGGCGCTCTACCTCCACGAGTACAGCTCGGCCGGGATGACCGTGCGCGGCCTCGTCGGCGCTCTCGACGTCTCGCGCCGCGCCGCACGGGCCGAGGACCGGGCCATCCTGCCGCACGAGGGCATCCACCCCGCCCAGGCCGACGACCTCGCCGACCGGATGGAGGAGATGCAGCTCAATCCCGCGCCGATCCTCCTCGTCCACCAGGGGACCGCGCCGCTGCGCGACCTCCACGACAAGGTCGCCGCCGGCGAACCCGCCCACGCCTTCAGCGACCGTGGTGGCCAGGAGCACCGGATCTGGGCCATCCGGGACGCCGCCAGCCTGGCCACGATCGCCGAGCAGCTTGCGGACAGCCAGGCGCTCATCGCCGACGGGCACCACCGCTACGCCGCCTACCTCCGCCTGCAGCGGCGTCTGGCCGGGACACCTGCCCAGGGGACGCGGCCGCCGACTGACCTCGGGCTCGCCATGCTCGTCGACCAGGAGGCGACCCCGTTGTTCCTCGGGCCGATCCACCGCACCCTGAGCGGCACCTCGCTCGACGACCTCCGGGATGCCGCCGAGTCGCTCGGGCTCGACTACCGGCTGCACACCCAGGCCGACGCCGTCGCTGCGCTCTCGGCCCAGCGGCTGGCAGCCACCGACGGTGAGCGGTGGGCGGTGATCACGCTCGGGATCGGCCCGGACGAGGCCGCGGTCGAGGCGCTGCACCGCCGCATCCTGCCCGCGCTCCCCCACGGCCCGACGTCGATCGCCTACCACCACACGGTCGACGACGCGCTCGGCGGCGCGCGTCCCGAGGCCATCTCGGTGCTCATGCCGGCGCCGTCGGTCGAGCTGGTGCTCCGCGTGGCCGCCGCCGACCGGCTGCTCCCGGAGAAGGCCACCTCGTTCCAGCCCAAGCCGAGCCTCGGCGTGCTCATCCGCTCGCTCCGCGACGCGTCCGTCGCGCCGAGCTGACCTCGACCTCCACCCGCGAGGCCGTGCGCTCGCCGGCCTTGAAGAAGCGCCGACGCAGCTCCCCCTCGACCCGCACCTGGTCGCCGGCCCGCCAGCCCCGCATCGACCGGCGCACCTTGGGCGTCCACGCCACCAGGTCGATGACGTCGACTGACGCCCCGCGCCGTCCGGAGGCCAGCACCCGCACATCGGCTCGCGGCACGATCAGCCGACAGCTGCACAGCCGGTCCCCGCTCGCCAGCTCACGTTCCGCGGGCTCCCCCGCGACCCGGCCGCTGAGCGCGACGTTGTTGTTGCTGGCCTCTTCTGACGCGACGTCGACCGACATGTCGCCACCTGCTTCCCGAGAGCATCGGTGACGAGCCACCCTGGCTCGTCCTCGGGACCATGCTCGTCGCCCCACGCCGCCGCGCGAAGAACCGCCCTTCCGCCCTGGGGACAACACCGCCCAGGACCGCACCTGGGGACGATTCCCGGACAGTCGTGCGACAGAAGGGACCACCGGCAAACGTCCGGCCAGACGGGGACGCACGTCCAGCCGGTCGGGAACACACGTCCAGCCCGCCGAGGAACGGGCGAAAAGCACCGAAAAAGCACTCAGGGCCAGCACGTGAGTGCTGGCCCTGAGCCAATGTATGTCCGGCGGCGTCCTACTCTCCCACAGCCTCTCGGTTGCAGTACCATCGGCGCTGGCAGGCTTAACTTCCGGGTTCGGGATGGGACCGGGTGTTTCCCTGCCGCTATGGCCGCCGTAACTCTATGAACCCCTGTACGCGCCTCAGGTCACCGTCACGGGAGTGTTCTCGTGGGGTGGCCCGACGCTGGTCGGGGTTGGTCTTCATCGTGGACGCGCAGCACATGCAGACCCGTGGGTCTGTGTGTTGTTCCGTGACACCACCACCCACCCTGTCGGGGGGTGTGTTGTTGGGTGTGTTGGGGGTTTGTTGTGGCAAGTCTTCGGCCTATTAGTACCGGTCGGCTGGGCATTGCTGCTGTACACCTCCGGCCTATCAACCCAATCATCTTTTGGGGGCCTTAACCCACAAGGGGTGGGAAACCTCATCTTGAAACGTGCTTCCCGCTTAGATGCGTTCAGCGGTTATCACTTCCGAACGTAGCCAACCAGCCATGCACCTGGCGGTACAACTGGCACACCAGAGGTTCGTCCATCCCGGTCCTCTCGTACTAGGGACAGCCTTTCTCAAGTTTCCTACGCGCGCGGCGGATAGGGA
>NZ_FOUK01000002.1 GCF_900114845.1 Pimelobacter simplex | reverse complement strand
GGCGTCCGGTGACCGAGGCGGCGAGGTCGATGGCGACCTGCTTGCCCTCGAGGGAGTCGCCGACCACGATGACGTCCTCGTCGAGGAAGTCGTCCTCGCCCCACAGGGCGGGGGCGGCGACGTTGTGGAAGGCGCCGACCACGGTGGCCTCGGGGGCGATCTCGGCGGCGGACTCGGCGGCGGAGCCCTCGCCGCCGTTGATGACGCGGCCGTGGGCGCCGCGCTTGTCGAAGGCCAGGGGGTTGACGCAGGAGATGACGGTCTTCCCGGCCAATGCCGAGGCCAACGACGCGACGAGCTCGTCGTGGCCGTCGTAGGGGACGGCGAGGAGGACGACGTCGGCGGCGGCGATGGCGTCGGTGTTGGCGGCGCCGCGGGCGGTGCCGGCACCGGCCAGTCCGGCGAGCCGCTCGCTGACCTCGGTGGCGACGGTCTCGGCCTTCTCGGCGGCGCGGGAGCCGAGGACGATGTCGTGGCCGTGGCGTGCGAAGCGGTAGCCCAGGCCCTTGCCCTGCGGGCCGGTGCCGCCGATCACGGCGACGGTGTAGCGGGGGGTCGGGGTGCTGGTGGTCATGGGGATTCTCCTGGTGAGACGGGGGCTGGGGGACTGGAAGGATGCGGGCCATGGAGCGACGAGCGCCGGCCGCGGCCCAGGCACTCGACGTGCTGCGTGTGATCTCGGGGAGCGTCGAGCCGGTGTCGGCGAGCCACATCGCCCGTGAGCTGGGACTCGCCCGGTCGACGACGTACTACCTGCTCGACGTGCTCATCGAGCACGGCTACGTGCGCCACCACGCCGAGCGGCGCCGCTACGGGCTGGGGATCGCGGCGCACGAGCTCGGGTCGGCGTACCAGCGCCAGGCGCCGCTGCGCCGGATGGCCCAGCCGATCATCAACCGGCTCGTCGACGAGGCCGGCCACAACGGGCACTTCGCGATCCTGCACGGGAGCGACGTGGTCTACCTGATCGAGGAGCGGGCGCCCGGGCGGCCGGTGCTGATCAGCGAGGTGGGCGTCCGGCTGCCCGCCCACCTCACCGCCAGCGGCCTGGCCCTGCTCGCGCGGCTGCCGGTGCCGCAGGTGCGGGCGCTGTTCCCGTCGAAGGAGGCGTTCTTCACCCGGCGCGGGCTCGGCCCGCAGTCGCCGACCGAGCTGCGCCGCGCCCTGACCACGGTCCGGCGCGACGGCTACGCCTTCGAGCAGGGCTGGATCATGCCCGACCTGGCCTCGGTCTCGGCCGCCGCGGTCGACGACAACGGCCTGCCGCTCGGGTCGTTCACGCTGACCTTCGCCGAGGAGCACCTCGACACGCTGCCCGCGCTGGCCGCACTCGTCGTCCAGGCCGCGGAGCGGCTGAGCGAGCGAGTGCGGCACTGACGCGAGCGGGTGCTCAGGGCTGCCGGTAGAGCTTGCGGGCGAGCACCACGCCGATGATCGACAGCGGCGCGATCATCATGAAGTAGTACGCCGGCGCGCGCAGCGTGACGTCGCTCCACGCGGTCAGCAGCAGCGGCCCGAGGCTGCCCATGAAGATCATCCCGACGTTGTACGACAGCGCGATGCCGGTGGTGCGCACCTCGGTGTCGAAGAGCTCGACCAGGAGCCCGGTCAGGGTGCCGAAGTACGCCGCGATGACCACGCCGATGAACGCCTCGACCAGGATCAGCGCTCCGGTCGAGCGGTGGCTGAGCAGGAACGACAGCAGCGGGTAGATGCTGACGAAGCCGACGACGGCCGCGGTCAGCAGGATCGGTACGGCGCCGATCCGGTCGGCGAGCCGGCCGAAGCAGGGCGCCAGCACGGCGATCACGGTACCTGCGGTCGCCGCGGCGGCGTACCCGGACCACTGCGCGAGGTCGAGGCGCAGCGCGTAGGCGGCGAGGAAGGTGATCAGGTAGACGCCCATGCCGGCCATGCTGACGCAGAGGGTGCCGACGAGCACTCGTCCCCAGTGGTCGCGCAGCGTCGTGCGCAGGGGGTTCGCGATCGGCTCGGTCGCGCGGAACTCCTCGGTGTCCGGGATCCGGTTGCGGATCCACAGCCCGATCGGGCCGATCAGGATGCCGAAGACGAACGGCAGCCGCCAGGCCCAGGAGTGCAGCGTCTCGGTGTCGACGGTCGTGAACAGCAGCCAGCCGGAGACGCCGGCGAGGATCATCGCCATGCCCTGGGTGGCGGCCTGCCAGCTCGCCAGGAACCGGCGGCCGACCTGCGCGCTCTCGGCCATGAACGTCGTCGCGGCGCCGAACTCGCCGCCCGCGGAGAAGCCCTGGATCAGCCGCGACACCATCAGGATGGCGGGCGCGGCCAGGCCGATGCTGGCGTACGTCGGCGTGATCGCGATGATCGCGACGCCGAGGGTCATCAGCGCGATGGTGAGCGTCAGCGCGGCCTTGCGGCCGTGCTTGTCGGCGAGGTTGCCGATCACCATCGCCCCGACGGGGCGGATCAGGTAGCTGATGAGGAGGCCGGCGTACGTGCTGATCAGGCCGGCGGTCTGGTCGGACCTCGGGAAGAAGAGGACGGCCAGCACCGGCGCCATGTAGGCGTAGATGATGACGTCGTACCACTCCATGACGTTGCCGAGGCCGGCAGCGACGACGGAGCGCCAGGACGAGCGCGGCGCCGTGCGGCGCAGCCCTGCGGACGGGGTGGGTGCAGTGGTCATGACGGGTGGACCTCACTGGTGAAGGGGTGCGCTGCGGGTCGGAGCGCGGGGATGACCTCCGCGCCCAGGAGCGCGGCGCTGTCCAGCAGGTCCTGCCGGCGTGCGTCGCGAGAATGACCGGCCACGATCACGAAGTCCAGCCCGAGGTCGATGAGGGGCTGGATCCGCGCGACGCAGTGGTCGGGGTCGCCGACGATGGCGAACCGCTCCCGCAGGATCCGGTCCTCCTCGCTCGGCGTCGTGCGGAGGTTCGCATGGGTGTCGATCCGGTAGTCGCCGTGGAGCTTCGAGCGCTGGTCGCGATCCGCGAACCTGGCGAGGACGCTGAGGCTGCCCGAGATGAGCTGGTTGGCGACGTCGAGGTCGCGGTGGGTGGCGACGTTGAGGTACGCGCCGTACTGGATGCCGTCGGGGTCGAGACCCGCGTCCGCACGCGCCTTGCGCGCGGTCTCGAGCGCCTGGGCGATCGGCTCCGGCTCGACGCCGACGGTGAGCACGAGGCGATCGGCCAGGCAGGCGCCGAGCTTGATGACCCGCGGTCCGGACGCCGCGACCTCGATCGGGACGGGCGGCAGGCCGGTCTCGGCGACCCAGTCCATCCGGCTGTCGAACTCCTCGATCTGCGCGCGGCCCTCGTTGAGGTAGCCGCGCAGCCGGGTCAGCACCTCCTCGAACTCGCGCACCGGCGCGGGTCCGCGGCCGATGTGGGAGAGCGAGGAGTCGCCGCGGCCGATGCCGAGCACCATCCGCCCGTCCGAGAAGGCGTGCGCGGTTGCTGCCGCCGAGGCGAGCGCGGCGACGTGCCGGGTGACCGGGTTGGTGACGCCGGTGCCGAGCCGGATCCGCTCGGTGCGGGTCGCGGCCACCGAGATCGCGGCGAACGGGTCGCCGGTGAGGTTCTGGCTGTCGGCGGCGAGGAGGCCGTGCCAACCGGACCTCTCGTAGTGGACGGCGAGGTCGGGGAACTCGGTCGCGGGCACGAAGCTGAGGGCGAAGACCTCCACCTCACGCTGGTCGGGGGTGCTCATCGGGCGTCTCCCATCGGGATCTCGAGCCCGGTGCGCTCGGCGCACTCCCGGGCGATCGGGTAGCCCGCGTCGGCGTGCCGCAGCACGGCCGTCGCGGAGTCGTTGCGGAACACGCGGGCCAGCCGCGCGGCTGCCTGGTCGGTGCCGTCGGCGACGCAGACCTGGCCGGAGTGGATCGACTTGCCCATGCCGACCCCGCCGCCGTGGTGGATCGAGACCCACGAGGCGCCGGAGGCGACGTTGACCAGTGCGTTGAGGAGCGGCCAGTCGGCGATCGCGTCGGAGCCGTCGAGCATCCCCTCGGTCTCCCGGTACGGCGACGCGACCGAGCCGCCGTCGAAGTGGTCGCGGCCGACCACGATCGGCGCGGCCACCTCGCCACGCCGGACGAGGTCGTTGAACGCGAGCGCGGCCAGGTCGCGCTGACCGTGGCCCAGCCAGCAGATCCGGGCGGGCAGGCCCTGCTGGGGGACCCGGTCGCCGGCCAGCCGCAGCCAGCGCTGCAGGCCTTCGTCGTCGGGGAAGAGCTCGGCGACGGCCCGGTCGGTGCGGGCGATGTCGGCGGGGTCGCCGGAGAGCGCGACCCAGCGGAACGGGCCGCGGCCCTCGCTGAAGAGCGGGCGGACGTACTCCTGCACGAATCCGGGGATCTCGAAGGCGTCGGTGCAGCCACCCTGGGCGGCGAACGCGCGCAGCGAGTTGCCGTAGTCGAAGACGACGGCGCCGCCGCGCCGGAAGCCGAGCATCGCCTCGACGTGCGCGGCCATCGAGGCGAGCGCCTGCTCGTGGCAGCCGGCCGGGTCGCGGCGGACCTTCTCGGCCCAGCCGTCGAGGTCCTCGCCGGCCGGCAGGTAGGTGAGCGGCTCGTGCGCCGAGGTCTGGTCGGTGACGACGTCGATCCGCGCGCCGCTGCGCAGGTACGCCGGCAGCACCTCGGCCGCGTTGGCGCAGACGCCGATCGAGAGCGGACGCCGGGCCGCGGCGGCCTCCTCGGCCATCCGCAGCGCGGCCTCCGGGCTGTCCGCGGTCGTGTCGAGGTAGCCGAGCTCGACCCGGCGGGCGACCTTGGCCGGGTCGACGTCGAGGCAGATCGCGACGCCGCCGTTCATCGTGACGGCGAGCGGCTGGGCGCCGCCCATGCCGCCGAGCCCCGCGGTCACCGTGATGGTGCCGGCGAGGTCGCCGCCGAAGCGCTGCCGGGCGACGGCCGCGAACGTCTCGTAGGTGCCCTGCACGATGCCCTGGCTGCCGATGTAGAGCCACGAGCCGGCCGTCATCTGGCCGAACATGATCAGCCCCAGCTCGTCGAGCCGGCGGAACTCGTCCCAGCTCGCCCAGTCGCCGACCAGGTTGCCGTTCGCGATCAGGACGCGCGGCGCCTCGGGCGTCGTGTCCAGGACGCCGACCGGCTTGCCCGACTGCACGAGCAGGGTCTGGTCGGAGCGCAGCGTCGTGAGCCGGTGCGCGATGGCGTCGAACGACGCCCAGTCGCGCGCGGCCTTGCCGGAGCCGCCGTAGACGACGAGGTCGGCGGGGTTCTCCGCGACGTCCGGGTCGAGGTTGTTGTGCAGCATCCGGTACACCGCCTCCTGCTCCCACCCGAGGGTGGAGAGCCCGCTGCCACGCGGGGATCGGAGGGTGCGGACGGGGGACACGGCTGTCATGCGGAACTCCTGCTCTCGACGCTTCTTGCCCGTCATCCTGGGCGCGTGGAGCAGGTGTGCGGGAGGTCACAACCTCGATATGTGTCCCGCTGGCGGGACAAACCAGAGCGGCGGCCTCAGTGCGCGGGGAGGGCGGCCACGGGCAGCGTCACGCGGTCCATCTCCTGGCCGCCGTCGCAGGTCAGCAGCGCGACGGTGGCCGTGCCGTCGTGCTGGCCGACGACCTCCCAGTGCCCGCCGGAGGTGATCCAGCGGTCGAGCGCGGCCTGCCCGTCTGACGGCTCAGACGACACCGGAGGCCGCCCAGGCGACGCCGGTGACGGTGAACGGGCCGTCGCCGAGCTCGGCGCGCAGCGCCGCGGCGAGCCGGTCGCGGGCGGCGGCGTCGAGCCCCGCGACGTAGCCGCCGGCCGGGCCGACGCCGAGGGTGTAGGGCTCCCACCAGTCGGCGAAGCGGGCGAACGGGACCGTCACGGACAGCTCGGTCTCGCGCACCTCGCGCAGCCCGGCCGCGTCGAGCAGCGCGACCAGGTCGCCGCCGTGGGCGCCGGGGAGGCTGCTCTCGCCGGTCAGGTCCGGATCGAGGCTCGCGGCCGCGCGCCACAGCGGTGACAGGGGGCCGCGCCCACCGCCGTGGTCCCACACGCACGCACTCACCCGGCCTCCCGGACGGGTGACCCGGCGCATCTCGCCGATCCCGGCCGCGGGGTCGCTCATGAAGTTCACGACGAGCTGGGCGAGCGTGGCGCCGAAGGCGGCGTCGGCGAAGGGGAGGGTCTCCGCCGACGCCGCACGTACGTCGGCACCGGGGTGGGCCGCCGCGGTCGCCGCGACGAAGGAGGCGACGGGGTCGACGGCCGCGACGAGGGGAGCCCCGCGGCGCCGGACCAGCTCGGCGGTGAGCATGCCGGGTCCGCAGCCGACGTCCAGCACGGGGGCGTCCGGCTCGACGCCGGCCAGGCCGACGTCCGCGAACAGCCGGGCGAGGGGCCCGGAGAAGGTCCCCATGAAGCGGACGTAGGCGTCGGCCGCGACCTCGAACATGGCCACGGGCCGATCATTCTCCGGGCGGCGCCGCCTGTCTATCCCGTCGCCGGCGTCAGTCGAGCACGCCCGGCGCGGCACCCTCGTCGTCGAGCCAGTCCTGGCCGTCGTCGAAGAGGTCGCGCTCCTGGCCCTTCTCGTCGTCGCGCTTGCGGTCGCCGCGGCGTCCGCCCGCGCCGGCCGCGGCACCACCGCGACCTCGCGAGCCCTGGCCTCCGCGGCCGCCGGCGCCCCCGGCCGCACCGCCCCGGCCGCCGCCCGCGCCGCGGGCGCCGCCGGCGCGGTTGACCTGGCTGCCCGGCGCGCCGGCACCGCCGCCGCGGGTGAGGGAGCCCGGGCCGCCGGTGCGCGAGGTGGCACCGATGGTGCCGCCGGAGCCGCTGAGGCCGCGGCCGTTGAGGAGACCGCGGATGCCGTTGACGATGCCCGGAGCACCGAAGACGCCGGCGCCCACCGCGCCGCCGAGCACCGCGGGACCGACGCCACCGCCACCGCCGGAGCCGCCGGGGCCGCCCGGGCCACCGGGGACGTGCGGGCCGACGGGGTCGGACGGCGGGTAGCCGGTGGGGAGCTCGGGCGGGTGGACGGGACCGACCGGGGGGACCGGCGGGTGCTGGATCGTGGGCGGCGGGTGCTCGATGACGGGCGGCGGGGTCACCGGGATCGTCGGGTGCACCGGCGGCGGCACGTAGGGGTTGCTCGGACGACCGATCGGCGGGACGCCGCCGCTGCCACCCGGGTCGGGACGGCCGGGCTTGTTGGGCGTCTTGTCCTCGGGCTCGCCGTGGATGCGCTGGAAGACGTCGGCCGCCTCGCGGTAGCGGTCCTTGAGGTCCTGCACCTTCTTCCGGGCGTCCTCGTCGGCCCCCGCGTACGCCGAGACCTGGTTGTTGTAGGTCTCCATCTGGCGGGCGTGGACCTTGAGCGCCTGGATCTCGGCGGCGTCGTCGGTGCCGGTCGGGGTCGGGAACGGCGGCGGGTCGCCGGGGGAGGTGCCGGGGGCGCCGGCCGCGGCGGCCCGGGCGGCGGTCATCGCGGGGATGACCTTCTCGAGCGCCTGCTGGGCGTCCTCGAGGTCCTTCTGCCGGGCGCTGATCCGGGTGGCGGCCTGGTCGAAGGCGTCGTGGGCGTCCTGGCCGATGGTGGAGCCGGCGCCGAAGCCCTTGCGGATCTCGGGCGCGGCCAGCAGCAGGGCGCGGGCGACGTTCTCGAGGGCGGTGGCGCCCTTGCCCCAGGCGTCGCGGGAGATGTCGACGTCGTCGATCGCGGCCTCGTCCATGCCCGTCGTGCGGTGCTTGAGGTCGGCGATGTGCTGGCCGGTCATGAGGCGTCCTCGTCGGTCTCGTCGGAGTCGTCGGCGGCCGGCGGCTCGTCGCTGGGGACGTCGCCGGTGTGGTCGTTCTGGGCCTCGACGTGGCCCTGCTGGCCGAGGTCGATGTTCTCGGTGCGGGCCACGATCCGGGTCAGGTCGGCCTGGGCCTGCTCGTCGGTGCGGGTCACCAGGGCCTGGGCGTCGAGGACCGAGGCGTGGAACTTCTCGAGGTCGCTCTTCATGCCCTTGAGGGTGTCGACGACGACCCCGTGGGCGCGGGTGTGGTGGTAGGCGATCCGGGAGGCCTCCTCGCCCATGCCGAACGAGGCGGACCGGATGAATCCGTCGACGGGGAACTTGTTGGCCTCGAGGTCGGTGATGCCCTGGTCGAGGGCGGTCAGCACGCCCTTGATCTGGTCGACGACCAGGTCGAGCCCCTGGGCGGGCGCGCCGTCGGTCTTGAGGTCGCCGATCGAGAGTGCGCCGGCCAGCCGTGTGCCGAGTTCAGCGAACATGGTGCGTGTCCTTCGGGTCCGAGAGGAGAGGGCAACCGGCCGACTACCCACCCCGCGAGGCGGTGAAACCGACGAGCCGCACTCCGTTGCTAGGGTGGCGGCTCCACCGTCCCGGAAGGATATGTCGGATGTGGTCTCGGGTCTCGCGCACCGTCCTCTCGACGGCGTCCGCTGCCGTCCTCGTCGCCGCGCTCGCGGGCTGCGGCGACGACGACCCGAAGGGTGACGGGCCCACGCCGTCCGGCTCGTCCGCACCCACCTCCGCGGGCGCGACCGGTGCGACCGAGGGCACGCCGTCGGCGACGGTCGCGCCCGCCACCGGCCCGCTCCTCGAGATCCCCGCGCTCAGCCTGCACCTGACCGAGGGGCCGCGCTGGCGGACGTCGTCGCTGGGCACCCAGACGGTCTCCGGCAGCTACCTCACCGACGAGGGCTACCCGGTGATGGTCACCGCGAGCGACATCAGCACCATCCAGACCGACCTCGAGGCCGACGCGAAGGCGTTCCTCGCCGCGTCGCAGAACAGGCCGGCGCCGCGCCGCATCGCCAACCGGGTGGTCGACGGCGTCGAGGCCTGGGCCGCCGAGGGCAGCAATGCCGACAAGCGGTCCTACTGGGTCGGCGGCCTGCACGGCGGGCGGCAGTGGAGCGTGCAGATCGAGACGCCGCTCGACCTGCCCGGCGCCGACGAGCTGCGCGAGCAGATCCTCGCCAGCATCACCTGGAAGGTCTAGCTCAGCCGGCGCCGACCAGGCGCAGCGCGAGGTCGGAGTAGTAGTCGCCGATCTGGTCCGGCGTCCACTCGCCGTCCTCGCGGTACCAGCGCGCGATGTCGACCGACATCGAGGCGAGCGCCGTCGCGGCCAGAGCCGGGTCGGGCGTGTCGAAGACGCCGGCCGTGACGCCGTCGCGGACCAGGGTGCGCAGCTCGCGGTCGATGCCGGTGCGGAGCTCGTCGATGCTCGCCCGGTGCTCGGCGCTGAGCGCGGCGAGCTCGTAGTTGAGGATCCGGGCGACGGTGTGGTGGTGGGCGTGGAACTCGGCGAACGCGCGGGCCACGGCGGCCAGCTGGGCGACCGGGTCGGACGTCGTGGCCCGGGCCGTGCGGATCACGTCGAGCGCGGACTGGTGGCCCTCGCGGGAGATCAGGAAGAGCAGCTCCTCCTTGGACTTGTGGTGCACGTAGACCGCGGCCGGGCTCATCCCGGCCCCGCCGGCGATGTCGCGCGTCGTCGTCCCGTGGAAGCCCTTCTCGGAGAACGCCGCCACGGCTGCCTCGAGCAGGCGCGCGCGGGTCGCCTCGGCGCGCGGTGAGCCGGTCATCGGCGTCCCTCCTCGGTTCTTGACGGGGCCCGGTGCCCGCGTGCAGAGTAGAGGCTAGCGCGCTAAGCAAGCGCTTAGTAACTCATTCGACGGAGCGAGGCGGCACGGTGGGCACGAGGTTCGAGGGCAAGACGGCGATCATCACCGGCGCGAGCCGGGGGATCGGGTTCGCGATCGCCGAGCGGCTGGTCGCCGACGGCGCGCGGGTGGTCATCACCGGACGCGGCCAGGAGGCGCTGGACGAGGCCGTCGCAGCCCTCGGCGGGACCGCGCACGCGCTCGGCGTGGCCGGCAAGGCGGACGACGCCGAGCACCAGGCCGCCACCGTCCGCCAGGCGCTCGCCAGCTTCGGCAGCATCGACTTCCTCGTCAACAACACCGGCATCAACCCGGCGTACGGGCCGATGATCGAGCTCGACCTCGGTGCCGCGCGCAAGGTGGTCGAGGTCAACGTGCTCGCCACGCTGGCCTGGACCCAGCAGGTGCACGCCGCCTGGCAGAAGGAGCACGGCGGCGCGGTCGTCAACATCTCGTCGGTCTCCGGCGTCAAGCCCGCCCCGGGCATCGGGATCTACGGCGCCAGCAAGGCGATGCTCATCTCGATGACCGAGCTGCTGGCCGTCGAGCTCGGCCCCGACATCCGGGTCAACGCGGTCGCCCCTGCCGTGGTCAAGACCAAGTTCGCCACCGCGCTCTACGAGGGCCGCGAGGCCGAGGTCGCCGAGCAGTACCCGCTCAAGCGGCTCGGCGAGCCCGACGACATCGGCAGCGTGGTCTCGTTCCTGCTCTCCGGCGAGTCCGCCTGGATGACCGGCCAGACCCTCGTCGTCGACGGCGGCCTCACGCTCACCGGCGGCGTCGAGTGAACCCGCCGGGCCTCGACCTCGACCGGCTCGGCGCCTGGCTGTCCGCCGAGGTCCTCGGCGCCGGTGCCCAGCTGAGCGCCGAGCTCGTCGCGGGCGGCAAGTCCAACCTCACGTTCGTCGTCTCCGACGGCAGCCAGGAGTGGATCGTGCGCCGCCCACCGCTGGGCCACGTGCTCGCGACGGCGCACGACATGGGCCGCGAGTACCGTGTCATGTCGGCGCTGCAGGACACGGACGTCCCGGTGCCCCGCACCTTCGCCTTCTGCTCCGACCCCGAGGTCGTCGGCGCCGACTTCTACGTCATGGAGCGGTGCGCCGGGGTGCCCTACCGCCGCGCGTCCGAGCTCGAGCCGCTCGGGTCCGAGCGCGTCCGCGGCATCTCCGAGCGTCTCGTCGACACCCTGCTCGCGCTCCACGCGGTCGACCCTGCCGCCGTCGGGCTCACCGACTTCGGCCGCCCGGAGGGCTTCCTCGGGCGCCAGGTCGGGCGCTGGCGCAAGCAGCTCGACGCGTCGTACACGCGGGACCTGCCGGCCGCCGACGAGCTGCACCGCCGGCTCGCCGCGAGCGTGCCGGACGAGGCGCCGACCGGCATCGTGCACGGCGACTACCGCCTCGACAACGTGCTCGTCGACAGCACCGACGGGATCGATCGCGCGACCGCCGTCCTGGACTGGGAGATGGCGACCCTCGGCGACCCGCTCACCGACCTCGCGCTGATGCTCACCTACCACCAGCTCGCCACCGAGATCGGCGAGGCCGTCGCCGACGCCTCCGAGGCGCCGGGCTTCCTCGGCGAGGACGAGGTCGTCGCCCGGTACGCCGCGGGCAGCGACCGCGACCTGTCCCGCTTCGGCTGGTACCGCGGCCTCGCGGCGTTCAAGCTCGCCGCGATCCTCGAGGGCATCCACTACCGCTTCCTTGCCGGCCAGACCGTCGGCGAGGGCTTCGCCGGGATCGGCGACGCCATCCACCCCCTGCTCGACGCGGGCCTCGCGGCCCTGAAGGAGAACGACTGATGGACTTCGGATTCGACGCCCGCACCGAGGAGCTCCGGGCCACGCTGCTCGACTTCATGGACACCCACGTCCACCCGGCCGAGGCGGTCTTCCACGACCAGCTCGCCGCGCTCGACGACCGCTGGGCCTGGGACTCGACGCCCGTCATGGTCGAGCTGCGCGCCGAGGCCCGCCGCCGCGGCCTGTGGAACCTCTTCCACCCGGGCGCCGAGGGCGCCGGCCTGACCAACCTCCAGTACGCCGTGATGGCCGAGATCTCGGGGCGCAGCATCCACCTCGCGCCGCCGGCGATGAACTGCGCCGCCCCCGACACCGGCAACATGGAGGTGCTCTCGCAGTTCGGCACCCCCGAGCAGAAGGCGCAGTGGCTCGAGCCGCTGCTCGCCGGCGAGATCCGCTCGGCGTTCGCGATGACCGAGCCCGACGTGGCGTCGTCCGACGCGACGAACATCGAGATGTCGATCGTGCGCGACGGTGACGAGTACGTCCTCAACGGCCGCAAGTGGTGGATCACCGGCGCGATGAACCCCAACTGCAAGATCTTCATCGTGATGGGCAAGACCGACCCGTCGGCCGAGCGGCACCGCCAGCAGTCGATGATCCTGGTCCCGCGCGACACCCCGGGCCTCGAGGTCGTGCGCGGCATGGAGGTCTACGGGTACGACGACCACGAGCACGGTGGCCACGCGGAGCTGCGGTTCACCGACGTCCGGGTCCCGGTGAGCAACCTGATCGGCGAGGAGGGCGGCGGCTTCGGCATCGCCCAGGCCCGCCTCGGCCCGGGCCGCATCCACCACTGCATGCGCTCGATCGGCATCGCCGAGCGCGCCATCGAGATGATGTGCGAGCGCGCCGACGCGCGGGTCGCCTTCGGCAAGCCGCTCGCCGACCAGGGTGTCGTCCGGGGCTGGATCGCGGAGTCCCGGGTCAAGCTCGAGCAGCTGCGCCTGCTGGTGCTCAAGACCGCCTGGCTGATGGACACCGTGGGCAACAAGGGCGCCCACACCGAGATCCAGGCGATCAAGATCGCCACCCCCGAGACCGTCCAGTGGATCCTCGACAAGGCGATCCAGCTGCACGGCGCCGGCGGACTCTCGCAGGACCACCCGCTGGCCAACATGTACGCCGGCATCCGCACCCTGCGGTTCGCCGACGGCCCCGACGAGGTCCACAAGAACGCGCTCGCGCGCACCGAGCTGCGCCGCCAGGCGGCGGCCCGCGAGGCCCGCTGAGTGCGTCGGTAGCCGGGCGGAGGACCCCCACTACGATCGCCGTATGAGCGCGACCCTCGTCACCAAGGACCTGGCCGGGGGCCACGCGCACCGCACCCTCTTCGAGGCTCTCGACCTGACGGTCGCGCCGGGCGACGTGGTGGGGGTGGTCGGCGCCAACGGTGCCGGCAAGACCACCCTGCTGCGGATCCTCGCCAGCGACCTGGCCCCGCTCGGCGGACTCGTCTCGACCGCTCCCGGCGACGCCTTCGTCGGCTGGCTCCCGCAGGAGCACGAGCGCGTCGCCGGAGAGACCCTCGGCCAGTACGTCGCCCGCCGCACGGGCGCCGCGGCCGCGACCGAGGCGATGGAGCGGGCCGCCGCCGAGCTGGGCACCGGCGACGATCCCCGGACCGCGGACGCCTACGCCGAGAGCCTCGACCACTGGCTGGCCAGTGGCGCGCCCGACCTCGACGAGCGGTTGCCGCCGATGCTGGCGGACCTCGGCCTGGACGTCGGTCCCGACGCCCTGATGACCGCGCTGTCGGGTGGTCAGGCCGCCCGGGCCGCGCTGGCCGTGCTGATGCTGAGCCGGTTCGACCTGGTGCTCCTCGACGAGCCGACCAACGACCTCGACCTCGCCGGGCTCGACCGCCTCGAGGACTTCGTGCGGGGCCTGCGCGCCGGCGTCGTCCTGGTCTCCCACGACCGCGAGTTCCTCTCGCGCGTGGTGACCCGCGTCGTCGAGCTCGACCTCGCCCAGCACCAGGTCGCCGTGTACGACGGCGGGTACGACGCGTTCCTCGAGGAGCGCGCCGTCGCCCGGCGGCACGCGCGGGAGGCGTACGAGGAGTTCGCGGACAAGAAGGCCGACCTGGTCAGGCGCGCCCGGGTCCAGCGGGAGTGGAGCTCCCAGGGCGTGCGCAACGCGATGCGGAAGTCGCCCGACAACGACAAGGTCCGCCGCCGGGCGCAGTCGGAGTCGTCCGAGAAGCAGGCCCAGAAGGTCCGCCAGATGGAGTCACGGATCGCGCGCCTGGAGGAGGTCGAGGAGCCGCGCAAGGAGTGGGAGCTGCGCTTCTCGATCGCCGCCGCCCCGCGGTCGAGCTCCGTGGTCGCCACCCTCGACGAGGCCACCGTGCGGCTCGGCGACTTCACGTTCGGCCCGGTGTCGCTCCAGGTCAGCGCCGGCGACCGGATCGGCATCGTCGGCCCCAACGGCGCGGGCAAGACGACGCTGCTGCGGCTCCTCCTCGGCCGGCTCGCCCCGGACGCGGGCCGGGCCAGCGCGGGAGCATCGGTCGCCGTCGGCGAGATCGACCAGGCGCGGACCGGGCTCGACGACGACCTGCCGCTCGGGGCGGCGTTCGAGGCCGCCATGCCGGAGATGGCGCCGGCCGACGTCCGCACGATGCTGGCGAAGTTCGGCCTCAAGGCCGACCAGGTCACCAGCACCGTCGGCCGGCTCTCCCCGGGGGAGCGGACCCGCGCGGCGATGGCGCTCCTGCAGGCCCGCGGGGTCAACCTGCTCGTCCTCGACGAGCCCACCAACCACCTCGACCTGCCGGCGATCGAGCAGCTCGAGGAGGCCCTCGACTCCTACGACGGCGCGCTGCTGCTGGTCACGCACGACCGCCGGCTGCTCGACAACGTGCGGCTCGACCAGCGCTGGCAGGTCGACGACGGTCGCGTGGTCGCGGTCAGGTGAGCGCCCGCGCCGCCGCGGTCACCCGCCGCGTCCCGGCCTTCGTCTGACGCGAGGCGGCCCATCGGATCGGGCTGTCGGGGTCGGTGCCCTTGTCGACGAGGAACCAGTCGGCCTGCACTCGATCGCTGGCGAACTCGACGATCATGCAGCCGGTCCGGAAGCCCTCGGACCAGCGGATCCACGGGTTCGCGAGCGCCGCATTCGTGTTGAGGACGGTGTCGAGCAGGTTGCCCACCCCGGGCGCGACCTGGTTGACCATCGTCTGCAGTGACGGCGACGCGACGCCGGGCGTGACGTACTCGACGGCGACCGACCTGCGGTCGAGCAGGTAGCGGTTGGGCCGGGCGGGGATCTCGCTGGCGAAGCTCTGGTGCACGTCGCCGGTGAGGATCACGACGTCATCGATGCCGGCCATGCCGTCGACCAGGCGCTGGCGCTGGGCGAGGAAGCCGTTCCAGTCCTCGACGTAGAGCTGGAGCAGGGGCTCCTCGAGCTTCTTCGAGAGCGCCGGGCCGAGCAGGTCCGTGACCTGGCCGGGGACCTGGGGGAGCAGCACCTGCGGGAAGAACGGCACCTGGTTGCCGAGCACCTTCCAGCGCGCCGTGCTCGCGGCGAGGCCGGTGACCAGCCAGTGCTCCTGGTCGTCGCCGATCATCGAGGCGTCGGGATCGCTGGACGACGAGCCGAGGGCGACGTACCCGAGGAGGGCGCTCTTCGGCGGCTGGGTGCGGAACCGGCGCTCGTCGAGCATCCAGAGGTCGACCTGGTCACCGAACGCGAGCCGGCGGTTGATCCGCTGCCAGTCGTCGGGGTCGGTGTGCCGGATGGGCAGCCACTCGAGGAAGGCGCGGCGTCCGGCCGTCGCCCGGGTCGCCCAGTCGCCCTCGGTGGCGGGATCGTGGTTCTCCGCGCCGTCCTGCCAGGTGTCGTTGGCGATCTCGTGGTCGTCCCACACCGCAACCATCGGGTGCGCGGCATGGAGGTCCTGGAGGTTCGCCTCGAGCTTGTAGCAGCCGTGCCGGACGCGGTAGTCGGCGAGCGTCGTGCACTCGTGGAGCGGGTCGGCATTGCGCGGGTTCTTGGGGTAGCCGCCGAGGACGCCGCCCGGGGCGTACTCGTAGACGTAGTCGCCGAGGTGCAGGATCGCGTGCAGGTCCGTGCGCTGGGCGAGGAACTTGTAGGGGACGAAGTAGCCCCAGTCGTAGTTGGCGCACGACACGACGCCGAACCGCACCGGAGCCGACGACCCGGGGGCCGCCGCGGTCCGGGTGCGCCCGGTGCGCGAGGTCGCGCCCAGGGCCGTGAACCGGTAGTAGTACGCCGTCGCGGGCTGCAGGCCGCTGACGTCGACGTGCAGCGTGTGGTCGCGCGCGGCCGACGCGACGGCGCTGCCCTGCTGGACGACGAGACTGAAGCCGGCGTCGCGCGCGATCTCCCAGGTGACGTCCACGTCCGGACCGGCGCCCGAGCCGGGCGCCGCCTCGACCGACGGCGTGACCCGGGTCCAGAGCACGATGCCGCCGGGCAGGGGATCGCCCGAAGCGACACCGTGCACGAACGGCGCGCCTGCGGCGACGGCCTCGGGCCACGACGCGAGGGCGAGCGCGGCGCCACCGCCGATCGCGCCGGCGATGAGGGTGCGGCGGGAAAGGGCGCGCTGCGGAAGGGACGAGTCAGACATGGGGGGCCTCCTGCTGGACTGACCTCGCAACGAGATAGGTGTGACCTGCGTTACGTCCCGATCAGCTCACGAGCCGCTTGCTTATCTTTGTAAGTCGTACTTATTGTTCTCAACATGACGACGCTGACTCCTCGCGAGCGCCAGATCGTCGAGCTGCTGCGGACCCAGCCGCTGCTCGACGCGCAGGCGATCGCGGACCGGCTCGGCAGCACCCGCGCGTCGGTCGCGATGGCGCTGTCGTCGCTGACCCGCAAGGGCGCCATCGCCGGGCGCGGCTACATCGTCCGCGACGAGCCGCACGTCGTCGTGCTCGGCGGCGCGGTGATGGACATCAAGGCCCGCACCGTCGCGGCCGCCGGCCTGCACACCAGCAACCCGGCGACGATCCACACCTCGCCCGGTGGCGTCGGGCGCAACATCGCCGAGGGGCTGGCGCGGCTCGGCCGCCGCACGTCGTTGATCGCGGCGGTGGGCGACGACGTCTTCGGGCGCGAGCTGCTCGCGCACACCGCCGACGCCGGCGTGTACGTCGACCACGTCGTGCGCGGACCGCTCGCCACCGGCACCTACCTCGCCACCCTCGACCACAGCGGTGAGCTGGTGATCGGGGCGTCCGACATGCGCGCCACCGACGGCCTCACCGTCGAGCAGCTCGGCCGCGGCCGCGACGTCCTCGCCCGCGCGGACTTCGTCGTGATCGACGGCAACATCCCGGCCGACGTCGTCCGGTGGGCGCTGCAGACCTGCGCCCAGCACGACGTACCGGTGCTGCTCGACCCGGTGAGCGTCGCCAAGTCCGCCCGCCTCGCGCCCCTCCTCGACGGCGTGCCGGTCGACACCGTCACTCCGAACATCGCCGAGCTCGGCGCGCTGGCCGGCGCGCCCGTCGCCGACAACCGGCCCGCGATCACCCGGGCCGCCGCGGCCCTCCACGAGCGGGGCGTGCGCCGGGTGTGGGTGCGCCGCGGCAAGCGGGGGAGCCTGCTCAGCGACGAGGGCACGGTCGTGGCGCTCGCCTCCCGCCCGGCCGACGTCGTCGACGTCACCGGCGCCGGCGACGCGATGACCGCCGCCTACGTCGACGCCCGCACCGGCGGCGACACCCCGGCCGACGCCGCGGACCTCGGCCACGTCGCCGCCGCCCTCACCGTCGCCCACCCCGACAACGTCCGGCCCGACCTCGACGCCGCCGCGATCCGCACCGCCCGAACGGAGACCCTCTCGTGACCAGCCCCCACCCGCTCCTGTCCGTCGCCCCCGAGGTCCGCGCGGCCCTTGACGCCGGCGGCCCCGTCGTCGCCCTCGAGTCGACGATCATCAGCCACGGCATGCCCTACCCGCGCAACGTCGAGATGGCGCGCGAGGTCGAGCAGATCGTCCGCGACGGCGGCGCGACCCCCGCCACCATCGCCATCCTCGACGGCGTCCCGCGCATCGGCCTGTCCGCCGACGAGCTCGACGTGCTCGCCTCCGACGAGGGCGTCGCCAAGGTGAGCATCCGCGACATCGGCTACGTTGCCGCGCGCCGGGCGCACGGCGCGACCACCGTCGCCGCCACCATGCGCCTGGCCGCCCTCGCCGGCATCCGCGTGTTCGTGACCGGCGGGCTCGGCGGCGTCCACCGTGGCGGCGAGGACACCCTCGACGTCTCGGCCGACCTCACCGAGATGAGCCGCACCGACGTCGCCATCGTCAGCGCCGGCGTGAAGTCGCTCCTCGACATCGGCCGCACGCTCGAGGTCCTGGAGACCCTCGGGGTCCCCGTCGTCGCCTACCGCGCCGACGAGTTCCCGTCGTTCTTCTCCCGCTCCAGCGGCTTCACCGCGCCCATGCGCCTCGACACGCCCGCCGAGCTCGCCGCCATGATGCGGGCGAAGTGGGACCTCGGGCTCGAGGGCGCGATCTCCATCGCCAACCCGGTGCCCGCCGCCGACGAGATCCCGCAGCCCGAGATCGAGGCGACCATCCGCCAGGCGCTCGCCGACGCCGACGCGCGCGGGATCCGCGGCAAGGACATCACGCCGTACCTGCTGGGGCGGATCGTCGAGCTGTCCGGCGGGGCGTCGCTCGAGACGAACATCGCGCTGGTGCGCGACAACGCCCGGCTGGGGGCGGCGATCGCCGTCGAGTACGCCGCGACGACCGCCGCGTCCTAGACCTTCGCGAGGATGCCGGCGTCGACCGGCAGCGCGACCCCGGTGATGTAGCGCGCCTCGTCGGAGGCGAGGAACAGCACGGCATGGGCGACGTCGCTCGCCTCGACCCACGGCACCGGGAGCGCGTTGGTCGCGGTCGAGACGCCGACGATGTCGTCGCGGCCCGGCTCCGGCAGGTCGGGGCGGAACATGCGGAAGATCTCGTCGTTCATGATCATCGGCGTGTCGACCTGCGTCGGGTGCACGCTGTTGACCCGGATCCAGTGCGGCGCGAGCTCGTTGGCGAACGTCCGCATCAGGCCGGTGACCCCGTGCTTCGCCGCGACGTAGTGGGCGAGGTTCGGCGTCCCCTGGAGGCCCGCGGCCGAGCTGGTCAGCACGATCGATCCGCCGCGGCCCGCCGCCACCAGGTGGGGCACGGCGGCCTTGATGGTGTGCCACGTGCCGGTCAGGTTGATGTCGATCATCTCCTGCCAGGCGGCCTCGGAGATCTCGTGGCCGGCCGCGTAGCTGGCGATGCCGGCGTTGGCGACGACGATGTCGAGCCCGCCCAGCGCCTCGATGCCGGCGGCCAGCTCGCGCTGCAGCACGTCGAAGTCGCGGACGTCGACCTGCGCGGCGTACACCTGCCCGCCCGCGGCGCGCACGAGTGCGCACGTCTCGTCGAGGTCGTCGGAGCTCGCCATGTCGTAGCTGACCGACGCGACCGGCGCGCAGATGTCGAAGGCGATGATCGAGGCGCCCTCCTCGGCCAGGCGCACGGCGTGCGCGCGCCCCTGGCCGCGGCCGGCGCCGGTGATGAGCGCGACCTTCTGGTCGACACGTCCCATGGTCACTCCTTCGTCGGGCTCGGCCCGCGCACCCCGACGATCGCCTCGGCGATCGACAGGTAGCGGTCGAGCAGTGGGTCGAAGCTGAGCGGCGCCTCGGGCCGGTAGAACGTGGCGACGCCCGCGCACATCGAGGCGATGGCGCGCCCGGCGTCGCTCGGGTACGGCGTGTGGAAGACGCCGCCGTCGACGCCGCGCTCGATGATCTGGTCGAGCAGGGCCTGCAGCTCGTCGCGCCGGTCGAGGTACTTGCGCCGGTTGCCCGGCTCGAGGCTGCGCAGCTCGCTGGTCGACACGATGGCGCCCTTGCGCCGGTAGACGTGGAAGAGCAGCATGCTCGACACCAGGGCGTCGAACTGCGCGCGTGGGTCGTCGTCCGCCTGGGCGACGGCGAACCGGCTGCGCTCGACGAGCTCGTCGACGATCACCATCATGAGGTCGAAGAGGATCTCCTGCTTCGACTTGTAGTGGTGGTAGATCCCCGGCACGGACAGGCCCGAGCGGTCGGCGAGCTGGCGGGTCGTCGTCCCGTGGTAGCCCTTCTCAGTGAAGACGTCGAGCGCCGCGCTCAGCACGCGCGGGAGGTCCTGGTCGTGGTAGATCCGCCAGTCCTCGTACGTGTCGGTCGGCAGCACCGTCGTCGACGCGCCCCCGTCGCCGTTGCGCTTGCGGGCGAAGTCGATGAGCCACTGCAGCGCGTCGACGTCGTCGACGGCGCCCATGCTCGTCACCCGCCGCGGCGACGTCCCCTGGAGGATGCGCTTGACCGGCACCTCCAGCCGCTTGCCCGTGCGGGTGCGGGGGAGCGCGGGGGCGACGATGATCTCGTCGGGGACGTGCCGGCGCGACGTGCGGCCCGCGATGGTCTCGACGATGCGCGAGCGCAGGCCGGCCTCGTCGGTCCCGCTCGCGGTCACGACGAAGAGCGGCATCCAGTAGCCGCCCTCGGCGAGCTCGACCCCGACGACGAGGCTGTCGAGCACCTCGGGCAGCGACTCGAGGGCCTCGTAGATCTCGGCACTGCCGAGCCGGACGCCGTTGCGGTTGAGGGTCGAGTCGGTGCGGCCGTGGATCATGATCGTGCCGCGGTCGGTGATCGTGATCGAGTCGCCGTGGCGCCACACGCCGGGGAAGACGTCGAAGTAGGCGTCGCGGTAGCGCTCGCCCTCGGGGTCGTCCCAGAACGCGATCGGCATCGACGGCATCGGCTGGGTGATCACCATCTCGCCGGTCTCGCCCGGGGGCAGCCGGTTGCCCTTCTCGTCCCACACCTCCAGCGCCACGCCCAGGGCGGTGCCGCTGATCTCGCCGTCGTAGACGGGTAGGTTCGGCGCGCTGGCGACGAAGATGCCGACGATGTCGGTGCCGCCGCTCATCGAGCCGACCTGGAGGTCGCTGCGCACGTGGTCGCGGACCCACTGGTTGCTGCTGGCCGGCAGCACCGACCCGGTGACGCCGATCAGCTCGAGCGCGGAGAGGTCGAGGTCGCGGCCGGGCTCGAGCCCGTCGCGCGCGCTGGCCTGGAGGTAGCCCGGGCTGGTGCCGAACACGGTGACGCCGAGGTCCTGGACGACGCGCCACAGCAGGCCGGTGTCGGGATGGGTCGGGCTCCCGTCGAACAGCACGATGGTCGCGCCGTGGAGGAGCCCGCAGATCTGGGCGTTCCACATCATCCAGTTGGGCGTGGTGAACCAGAAGAAGACGTCGTCCTCGTCGACGCCCATGTGGAAGCCGGGGGAGACGAGCTGCTCGAGCAGCGCGCCGCCGTGCCCGTGCACGATGCCCTTCGGGCGGCCGGTGGTGCCCGACGTGAAGAGCACCCACAGCGGGTGGTCGAAGGGCACGTCGACCGGGGTGGTCACCGGCCTGCTGAACCGCTGGAGCTGCTCCCACGGGACGTCGCACGGCGTCGTGTCGTCGCGGTGGACGCCACCCGTCTCGATCGAGACCACGAGGGCGTCGACAGGCAGCAACACCCGCAGCTCGGCCACGGCGTCGCGGCGGTCCTGCTGCTCGCCCTTGAAGAGGTAGCCCGTCCCGGCGATGAAGACGGTCGGGTCGAGCTGGCCGAGGCGGTCCATCGCCGCGGTGGGCGCGTAGTCCATGCCCGTCTGCGACCAGACGGCGCCCAGCGTCGCGGACGCCAGGAAGGCGACCACGCCCTCGATGCAGTTGGGCAGGTAGGCGACGATCCGGTCGCCCTGGCCGACGCCGCGGTCGGCGAGTGCGCCGGCGACCGCGGCGACCTGCTCACGCAGCTGGCCGAACGTGATCGACTCGCGGTGGCCGTCGTCGCGGACCAGGACGATCGCCTCGCGCTCGGGGGCGCCGTGCTTGAGCATCTCCCGGGCGAAGTTCAGCGTGGCTCCGTGGAACCAGCGCGCGCCCGGCATCTCGTGCGACGACAGCACCTCGGTGGCCTCGGTGGCGAAGTCGACCCCGAAGTAGGCGGCGACCGACTGCCAGAACAGTGCCGGCTCGGCGGCGGACCAGGCCTGCAGCTCGCGGAAGTCGCGCGGGTCGGCGAGCGTGACGATCCCCTCGGTACCGAGCCAGCGGGCGAAGTCGACCACCCGCGAGCTGTCGATCTGGTCGTCTGTGGGCAGCCACGCTGCCTCGACAGTCACGTCCGCACATCCCCTTTCGATTGCCTCACCTGCTCGTGCGCTGCTCATCGGCGGTTCGGCAGCAGTGACCCACGGGTGATCACGACGTCGATCGCAACAGCAAGGATAAGGACCCCGCCGGTCGCGAAGCTCTGGACTTCGGTCGACAGCCCGAGGAGCTGGACGCCGTTGTTGATCGACCCGATCACCAGTGCCCCCAGGAGGGCGGCCCACACGGTGCCCCGGCCGCCGAAGAGGCTCACGCCGCCCACGACGGCAGCCGCGATGGCGTTGAGCATGAGCGGCCCGCCGCCGGACGAGTTGGAGACCGCGAGCAGGCGCGAGGCCTCGACCATGCCCGCCACCGCGGCGCACACGCCGAGCACGAGGAACGAGTAGATGACCATGCGGGACACGGGGATGCCCGCGCGCTGCGCCGCCTCCCGGTTGCCGCCGACCGCGTACAGGTGCGTGCCGTAGCGGGTCCGGCCGGTGAAGTAGGCGGCGATCAGCAGCATGCCGACGAGGATCAGCACGGGCAGGGGGAGTCCCGGGCCCTCGCTGAGGACGGCGATCGACCCGAAGATGACGACCCCGCTGACCAGCGCCGGGACGCCGACGGGCACGAGCGGCGAGGTGCCGCTCTCGCGCTCGCGGTGGGTGCGGTAGCGCGTCGCGCAGAAGATCAGCCAGCCGGCCGCGCCGAGCGCGAGGCTCCAGCCCGACGGGATGTACGTCGAGGAGATCTTGGCGTAGTCGGTGCCGGCGACGTTGATGGCGAACTCCGGCGGCAGCACGACGAGCAGGAGACCCTGCAGGATCACCATGCCGCCGAGCGTCACGATGAGCGACGGGACGCCGAAGATGATCGCGAGCACCTCGGCTCCCACGAAGGCCACGCCGACGGCGACGCCGCCGAGGATCGCGACCCACAGCGGCCACTCGCTCTTGATCGCGAGCTGCGCCGTGACCGTCGCGCAGACGCCGGAGAGCATCGCGGACGACAGGTCGATCTCGCCGACCAGCAGAACGAAGACGACGCCCAGCGCGAGGATCGCCGTCGTCACGATCTGGAGGGTGAGGGTGGTGATGTTGCCGGAGGTCAGGAAGGCCGAGTTCTGGGAGTAGAAGTACACCCAGATCAGCGCGAGGACGAGCAGCACCGGGATGCTGCGGTACCGGCCGCTGAGCCCCTCGACCATCCGCGACAGCATGGGCGTGCCGGCCTCGGCCGGCGCGGCCGCGGGCGCCGCGGTAGGGGGCTGGATCTGCTGCGTGCTCATCGGATGCCCTCAGGGGTTCGAGGAGCCTCGTGGGCTCCGGTGATGGCGGCGATCAGGTCGCTCGAGGAGTAGTCGCCGCGTCCGAACTCGGCGACCTTGCTGCCGAGGCGCATGACGACGACCCGGTCGGCGACCTCCTGCACGTCCTTGAGGTCGTGGGAGATCACCAGGACACCGCGGTCCTGGGCCTTCAGCCGCAGGATCAGGTCGAGCACCTCGGCGCGCTGCGTGACGCCGAGCGCGGCGGTGGGCTCGTCGAGGAGGACGAGGCTCGGGTCCGAGATGAGGGCCCGGCAGATGGCGATGCCCTGGCGCTGGCCGCCGGAGAGCCCGCCGACGGGCGTGGTCAGCGAGCGGAGCTTCACGGCGAGGCTGTCGAGCACCTGGCGCGCCTCGACCTCCATGCGGTGCCGGCTGACCGGCCGGCCGCGCAGGAGACCACCGGTGATCTCCTGGCCGAGGAAGAGGTTGCGCACCGCGTCGAGGTTGTCGCACAGCGACAGGTCCTGGTGGACGGTGTGGATGCCGGCGCTCTGCGCCGCCCGTGGCGTCTCCAGCCGCACGCTCTCGCCGCGGACCTGGATCGTCCCCGAGTCGGGGTGCTCCACCCCGGAGATGACCTTGATGAGCGTGGACTTGCCGGCACCGTTGTCGCCGACGAGCGCGACGACCTCGCCGCGGTGGAGCTCGAGGTCCACCTCGTGGAGTGCGCGCACGCCACCGAAGTACTTGGAGACCTGGCTCAGCTGCAGCAGCAGCTCACCTGCTTCAGGCATGGGGATTCCCTCCGTGAGTGGGGCTGGGTGGGTGGGGTGCGGCCGCCGGTCCGCCGGTGGCTCGCCGGCGGCCGCACCTCGTGCGGGGACGGTCGGTCAGCCGACCTTCGCCTTGCAGGTGGGGGTGCTCGCGGCGGGACCGCCGTCGCAGATCTGCTCCCAGGTGAAGATGCCGAGGTCGACCGCCTGCTGCACGATCTCGCCCGGGTCCTTGCCCTCCTCGAGGTGGATCAGCGTCGTGTCGAGCTTGGCCGTCGGGATGTCGTCGGTCCCGTTGTTCACCTCGTCCTTGACCAGGTCGGACGGCGGGTCCTCGCCGTTGATCGCGGCGAGCGTGATCTTCGCGGCCGCCTCGGCCTCGACCGAGAACGCCTTGAGGACGGTGTCCTCCTGGTCGCCGGTCAGCATGTACTGCAGGCCGGTGAGCTCGGGGTTCTGCCCGCCGTAGACGGGGATCTCGACCTTCTGGCCCTTGAGCGCGGCGATGATGCCGGACGCGTTGCCGTCGTAGAAGCCGAGGAAGGCGTCGACCTTGTTCTGGGTCTTGGTCAGGCACTGCTCGGCGGCCTTCTGGGCGTTGTCGGGCGCCCAGTCCTTGATGTAGTCCTCGCAGACGACGTTCAGGGTGCCGTCGTCGATGAGCGGCTTCAGGATCTCGTCCTGGCCCTTGAGCATCTCGGTCGTGTAGACGTCGCCCTTGTTGCCGTACTGGCGGGCGAGGTCGACCGGGCCGCTGCCGAAGGCGCCGGCCTCGACCTGGCTCTTGAAGTACTCGGCCTGCTGGAGGCCCACCTTGTAGGGGTCGAAGATGACCTGCGCGTACATCGGTCCGTTGAGCGGCGGGTTCTCGTAGCCGATCACCGGGATCTTGGCCGTCGCGGCCGCCTGCAGCAGACCGGCGCTCGTGTTGGGGTCCGCCGCCACGACGACCAGCGCCTTCGCGCCGGCCGCGATCGCCGAGTTCGCCTGCGAGAGCTGCGTGGCCGAGTCGCCGCCGCCGTTGACGAACTTCACCTCGATGTCGGGGTCGAGCTCCTTCATGGCCTTCTCGAAGTCCGGGCCGTCCTGCTGGATGTACCGGGTCGGGGTGGTGTTGGGCGCCATGAAGTAGACGAGCTTCTTGCCCGAGGACGAGTCGTCCCCGGAGCCGCCGTCGCCACCGCAGGCGGCCGTCACCAGGCTGAGCCCGGCCACGATCGCGACGAGGCCGACCTTGGCCCGTGCCTTTCTACTGCCTTGCATCATTTTCTCCTTCGAGGGACGCACCCGGCCTGCTGGCAGGGATGTCACGAGCGCTGGGGTCGCAGCAGCTCGTCGGGTGACGGGGCGAGGGGAAGGCCGAGCCCTCCTCGCCCCGTCGATATCGCCCAGAGCCCCCGAGTCGACTCATGGGATGAGGGGAACCGGAACGGTCAGGAGCGCACGCCGTGCAGGTCGGCGGTGATCTGGAGCGCGAGGTGCTTGGAGTAGACGCGCACCCACGCGAGCGGGCCGCCCATGAACCAGAAGCCCGGCTGGCCGGTCCGGCGGTAGAGGCCGCCGATCTCGCCGTCCTCGCCGATGCCGAGGACGGAGGGGAGCCGGTCGGCCACGCCGTCGCCGAACAGGCGGCGTGCGGTCTCGCGCATGTTGGAGTAGCCGGTCGCCAGGACGACGAGGTCGGCGTCGAGCTCGCGGCCGTCCGCGAGCCGGATGCCCGACGGGGTGAACTCAGCGAGGCCGGAGCCCTGGGCGAGGGCGATCCTGCCCGAGGCGATCAGGCCGGAGGCGCCGACGTCGATGTAGTAGCCGCCGCCCTTGGCCAGCGCGAAGCCCATCAAGCCGGTGCCGTCGGGGCCGTCGTTGAGCTGGAAGCCCACCGCCTCGAGGGAGGCCAGCAGCTCGGCGTCCTTCTCGGCCGTCTGTTTCACGCCCTCCTTGGCGGCCTCGAGCACGAGGGGCCAGGGGAAGGCGCTCGCCAACAGGTCGGCGTACTCGGTGGGCGGGCCGGACTCGGTGAAGTTGGCCCCGAAGATCGCCGGGATGCCGTGCTGCTGGCTGATGATGTGGGTCGAGGAGCGCTGCACCAGCGTGACCTCGGCACCCGCCTCGTGCAGGTCCTGCGCGATGTCGTGCCCGCTGTTGCACGCGCCGACCACGATCGCCTTCTTGCCGGCCCAGCTGCCGCCGGCGCCGTGCTGGCTGGAGTGGTAGACGGTGCCCGCGAACTCGTCGCGCCCCGGGAAGTCGGGGATGTTGGGCTCGCCCGCCGCGCCGGTCGCGAGGACCACGTTGCGCGGGCGCAGGGTGCGCTCACCCTGCTCGGTGCGCACCGTCAGGGTCCAGGCGCCGGCCTGCTCGTCGTACGCGGCGTCGGTCATCTCGGCCGAGCACCAGACGTTGAGCTCCATCGCCTGGGCGTAGAACTCGAACCAGTCGGCGATCTTGTCCTTGGGGGAGTAGATCGGCCACGACTGCGGGAACGGCAGGTAGGGGAGGTGGTCGGCCCAGACCGGGTCGTGCAGCACCAGCGAGTGGTAGCGCCGGCGCCAGCCGTCGCCGATCCGCGCGCTCTTCTCGAGGATCAGCGCGTCGACGCCCATCAGCCGCAGGTTCGCCGCGAGGGCGAGCCCACCCTGACCGGCCCCGAGGATGACGACCTCGGGCTCGTGGTCGTCGTACGCCTGGGCGGCCTCGCGCTTGTCCTTCCAGTTGCGCTGGGTCGTCGCGCCCACCTCGTGCCGCGGCCCCGTGGGCCGGCGCTCGCCGAGCGCCCGCTCGTGACCCTTGAGGTCCTCGACCCCGGTCATCACGGTCCAGGCCCGCCACCCGTCGTCGCCCTGCCGGAGCCGGGCCACGCCGCGGCACCAGGCCCCGGCGGTCTCGAAGGTGAAGAACCCCTCGATCGTCCCGCTCCCGCCCTCCTCGGCGACGAAGCGCGGACCGAACTCGGTCACCACCCGCACGCCGGAGACCTGCGCGGGCTTGAGGTGCTCGTCGAGCAGCCCGGCGATGCGGTCCGTGCCGTGGTAGGTGCCGAGGTCCCAGCTGAGCGCGAGGAGATCGCGCCACCAGCAGCCCGCGTCGAGCAGGTCCGTGGTCGCGCCGGTGTCCGCCGTCGCCAGGGCGTCCGCGAAGTCCGCGAGCCATGCCTCGAAGGCTGCCTTCACCTCGTCAGGAGACGAGCCGGTGTCCACCTTCACGTGAGTCCCTCCTTGCGGGCCTTCCTAGGCCCAGATCCGCCGACCGAGCGATCGCTCGGTGGACGGAAGTGTTGCACACGTCACACGCCGGGGGAAGGGGTTCGGGTGAGATCGCGTCCGGAGAGCGCGGTTCGCGGGTCGCGAGAGGGGAGGGCGGGCTACCTCACCAGCGCGTCGCTCAGGCCGGACAGGAAGGCCGGGTAGGGCAGCTGGGGAGGGCGGACCTGCGCTGCGGCGATGGTGCCGGCGCGCCGCCAGTGCTCCTTGCGGACGGCGATGCTGGTCCCCGGCTGGGTCTCCACCCCCACGCGCGCCGAGAACCGGGCGACCTCCGCCAAGGCCGCGGGCATGCCGCCGGACGTCCAGGCGCGGGTGGCGGCCACGAGGTCGGCGGGCCGGGAGATGCCGCACGCGACGGCGCTCGCGCCGGCGACGAGGTCCTCGACGAGGTTGGCCCCGCCGAGGCCGCTGAGCAGCTGCAGGTGCGGGAGCGCCGCGGCCAGGGCGTGGATGCGGCGGAACGTCGGCGGCGCCTCGCACTTGACCGCGACGACGGCGGGGGCCGCGCGCAGGGCGCCGACCAGGTCGTCGAACGCGATCGAGACGCCGGTCGGTCCGGGATAGTCCTGCACCCACACCGGGAGCCCGCACGCACGGTGGGCGGCCTGCAGCCGCGCTGCCACGAGCTCGGGGTCGGGCGAGTGGACGGGCAGCATGACGGCGGCGAGACGGTCGGCGCGAGGGCGGATCAGCGTCCGGAGGTCGTCGAGGTGGCCGTCGTCGTCCAGTGCCATGACGGTGGCCACGACCGGGCGGTCGCCCGCGCTGTCCAGCACCGTGTCGAGGACGGCGGCGCGCTCCGCGCGCGTCAGGGCGCCGGGCTCGGCGATGACTGCCAGCGCGACGACGCCGTGCACGCCCTGGTCGAGCAGGGAGTGCACGTGCGCGGCCAGTGACGCGTGGTCGACGGTCAGGTCGGGAGCGAACGGGGTCAGGACCATTCCCCACACGGGCAGCTCGGGCATCTGGTCTCTCCTCGGCGTCGTGTGATTAGATGCAATCAAGACAATACTGCATCCAATCTGGTGTGATGGAGTGGGAGACCGAGGAGGCCGCCATGACCGAGAACGACCGAAGCCGAAGTGTCGGGACCGAGCTGTTGTTCGAGAACCACGTCGTCCGGGTGTGGCGCATGCGTCTCGCGCCGGGCGAGTCGTGCTCGCCGCACATGCACGCCAACGACCACGTCCTGGTGTACGCGAACCCGTCGAAGATGGAGGCGCGCGAGGAGGGCAGCGACGGCGTCATCCGCCAGCCCTCGGACGAGGGCTTCGTCCTCTACCGCGAGGTCGGCGTCGAGGGCCTTCCTGCCGACCACTGGATCACCAACGTCGGCGACACCGAGAGCACGCACTACATCGTCGAGATGCTCGGGCCGAGCCGCAGCGAGGTCGCTCAGGCCCCCGTGCACAACGGCCGGGTGATCCCCGGCCTCGAGACCGACTGGTGAGCGAGTCCTGGCAGGTCAACGGGATCGAGCTCGCGGTCGCCGCGGCGGGCGACGGCCCCGTGGTGCTGCTCGCGCACGGCTTCCCGGACCTCGGGGTCACCTGGCACCTGCAGGTGCCCCTCCTCCTCGACGCCGGCTACCGCGTGCTCGTTCCCGACATGCGCGGCTACGGCGACAGCGCGCGCCCCGCGGCCCGGTCGGCCTACGCGGTGCGCGAGATCGGCCGGGACCTGATCGGACTGCTCGACCACGAGGGCGTCGACCGGGCGCACGTCGTCGGTCACGACTGGGGCGCGCAGTGCGTCTGGTCGCTGGGGCTGGACCACCCGGAGCGGCTGCTCTCGCTGACCGGGCTGAGCGTGCCGCACACGCGTCCCGCGCCCGCGCCTCCGATCGAGATCCTCCGGCGCCGGCTGGGGGAGGAGTTCTACCAGGTCCGCTTCCAGGCCGAGGGTGCCGCCGAGCAGGCACTGGAGCGCGACACCGCGGCGACGCTCGCCGCCGCGTTCGCCGACGACTTCGAGGCGGTCGGCCGGCCGGCCGGGCCGCGCGATCGTCCGGCGTGGATGAGTGCGGACCGGTTCGCCCACCTCGTCGACGTGTTCCGGCGGACGGGGTTCGCGGGCGGGCTGTCGTACTACCGCAATATCAACGACAACTGGCGCGCGGCGTCCGCCCGCGAGCCGCACCTCATCGAGGCGCCGTCGCTGTTCCTGACCGGCAGCGCGGACCCGGTCGCCGCCTTCATGCGCGTCGACGACAGCCTGTTCGCCGACCTGCGGGTGGTCGTCGTCGAGGGCGCCGGGCACTGGGTGCACCAGCAGGCGCCCGTCCGTGTGGGCGCGGAGCTGCTCGAGCACCTGCGCCGCGCGGACGAGCTGGCCGGGACCTAGGAGCTCCGCTCGATCCAGTGCGCCGCGGCCTCCACCGAGCTGCGGATGTGGTCGCTCATCAGGGTGCGGGCCCGCTCGGCGTCCTGGGCGAGGATCGCGTCGGCGATGGCCTGGTGCTCCGCCATGTTGCGGGCGATGAGGCGCGAGCTCCCGGCGTAGGCCCCGAACGAGATGTTGTGCGGGAGCTTGCGTCGCAGGTCGGCGATCGCCTGCTGCAGGTAGCGGTTCCCCGACGCCTCGAGGATCGTCGAGTGGAACGCCTCGTTCGACTCCATCCACCGCTCGGCGAGCTCCTCGCCCGGTCCGGTCACCTCGAACGCCGCTTCGAAGTCCTGCCAGGCCACCGTCATCCGCTCCGCCTGGGCGTCGTCGATGTGGACGGCGGCGAGCGAGGCCGCCAGGCCCTCGAGCTCGGCGCGGACGACGCCGATCTCGCGGACGTCCTGGCTCGACTGGCCGTTGACCCGCGCGCCGCGGTGGGGCTCGATGGTCACCAGGTCCTGGGCGGCCATGATGCGCAGGGCCTCGCGCACCGGGGTGCGACTGATGCCGAACTCCCGGGCGATCGCGTCGTGACGGAGCCAGGTGCCCACCGGGATGGTCCCGACGATGATGCGGTGCTGGAGCTCGGCGGCGACGCGCTCGCTCATCGACTCGCTGCTGCTGCTCACCGGTCGCTCCTCGATCCTCTGGGGGTCCGATGATTGCATCCCACCGGGCCGGGACTGCACGGACCCGCCGCGCGCCACGCTGCTCACCGGCCGACCGCGTAGCCCTGGGCGCCGCGCGGGTTGGCGGCCGCGGACACCCTGCCGGTGTCGTCGTGAGCGGCCAGCGAGAGCCGGCCCAGCGACCATCCCGCGGACGTCGTCACCACGTGACCTCGCGACCGGAGCTCCTCGATGACGCCCGGGGCGAAGCGGTCCTCGATCACGGCGCCTCCCGGGGTCCACGTGCGGGGCCAGAAGCTCCCTGGCGCACTGGTGGTGTGGAACATCGGCGCCTCGATCGCCGCCTGGGGGGACTGGCCCGCCACGAGGAGGCGGAGCAGCAGCACCAGCTGCCACTGGTCCTGCTGGTCGCCGCCGGGACTGCCCAGGGCGATCACCCGCCCGGGGGCCGTCACGATGGTCGGCGTCAAGGTGGTGCGCGGTCGCGCGCCCGGGCGCAGTGCCGAGGGGCTGTCCGGGTCGAGGTGGGTCATCTGCAGCCGGGTCCCGAGCGCGAAGCCCAGCCCGGGGATCGTCGGAGACGACTGCAGCCAGCCGCCCGACGGGGTGGCCGAGACGGCGTTGCCCCAGCGGTCGACGACGTCGACGTGGCACGTGTCGCCCCGGGTCTCGCCGTTCCACTGCACCGTCGGCTCGCCGGTCGTGGGGAGGGTCAGCTCGTCGGCCTCGGCGACGACCAGGGGCGGGCGGTACGTGCCGAGCCCGGGCCCGGCTCCTGGTCGGAACGCGTGCGACGCGGTGGCCTGCACCAGCTCCCGGCGGCGCTGGGCGTACTCGGCTGAGAGCAGGGTCCGCAGTCCCTCGGCACCGAGTCCCTCGCCGTAGTGGGCGTCGCGATCGGCCAGCGCCAGCTTGAGTGCCTCGAGGGTGCGGTGCACGCCGTCGGCGGTGTCGAGGTCGAGCTCGTGGTCGTCGTACTGCTCGAGGATGGCGAGGGCCTGGAGCAGCACCGGCCCCTGCGTCCAGGCCCCGGCCTTGTGCACCCGGTGGCCGCGGAACGTGCGGCTCACGCTCGGCTCCCAGTGCGCGGCGTACGCCGCCAGGTCGGCCGCGTCGAGGACGCCGCGGTGCTCCCGGCCGTCCGAGTGGGCGTGCGCGGAGGCGGCCACGAAGGCCGTGATGCTCTCGGCGACGAACCCCGAGCGCCACCGCGCCCGGGCCGCGTCGATCTGCTCCTCCCGGCTCGCGGCCGAGCCTGTCGCCTCGTCGCGCAGCCGCCGGAGCGTCGCGGCCCAGACCTCGTTCCGGATCACGTCGCCGGCGCGCGGGGCGTGCCCGCCGGGGAGCCACTGCTGCGCCGAGGTGGGCCACGAGGTGCGGAAGAGGTCCTCGACCTCGCCGATGACCCGTGCGGCCGAGGCCAGCACCGGGTGCCCGTGCTCGGCGTAGTGGACGGCGAACTCCAGCACGTCGCCCAGCCGCCACGTCCCGTGGTCGCGCAGCAGCAGCAGCCAGGCGTCGACCGCGCCCGGGACGGCGGCGGCGAGCGCTCCGGAGCCGGGCACCGAGGAGAAGCCCTCCGAGCGGAGGTGCCGGATGCTCGCTCCCCGCGGTGCCGGTCCCTGCCCGCACAGCACCCGCGGCTCCTGCCCGGGCCGGGCGACCAGTGCGACGAGATCGCCGCCCGGGCCGTTGAGGTGCGGCTCCACCACCTGGAGCACGAAGCCGGCGGCGACCGCGGCGTCGAAGGCGTTGCCGCCGCGCTCGAGGACGGCCTGCCCGACGGCGGACGCCACCCAGTGCGTCGAGGCGCACATGCCGAAGGTGCCCTCGAGCTCAGGCCTGGCCAGGAAGGCGGGTGGGTGCATGAGCGGCTCCTTGGGCGAGGGACTCAAATAGAATCCGAGTAGTGACAGATAGGATGCAATCTGCTTAGAGTGTAGTGCAACACCCATTCGCGGAGATCCGGGGCCGCGCACGAGAGCCGAGGAACAATGACTCGATCGAGGATCCGCCAGGGCGCCCTGGCCGTCGCTGCACTGGCCGTCGTCTCTGTCTCATCAGGCTGCAGCGACAGTCCGCGCGGCGGGGGCACCGACAAGGTGCTGAACGAGACCGTCTCCGCCGACGAGGCCGATGCCGTCCTCGACGAGCTCGGTGCCGGTCCCGCCGAGAAGTGCACCAGCGGAGAGGGGCTGACGCTCGGGTACGCCGCCGTGTGGAGCTCCAACGCGGGCGGCAAGGCCGGCAACGACGCCTTCAGGGCGGCCGCCGAGGCCTGCGGTGCGACGCCGCTGATCGTCGAGGCGAAGGCCGACGACCCGCTCAACACCATGATCACGGCGATGGACCAGATCGTGGCGCAGCAGGCCGACGCCGTGTCGTTCTTCCCGCTGAGCGCCGACGTGATGACCGCTCCCAGCCAGCGAGCGGTCAAGGCCGGCATCCCGGTCGTCGCGGGCGAGATCACGAACTTCGACGGCGCCGCCACGACGTTCCACCAGGACCGGCTCACGGCCTCCGTGAACGCGGCGCGGCTGTTCTGCGAGAAGTTCCCCGACGGCGGCGAGCTGATCTACGGCGCCTACGGCAACCCTCAGCAGGACCTGATCGACATGCAGGACCGCTTCGAGGAGGAGCTGGACGCCTGCAGTGACGGCGGGTTGAGCGTCGCGGGCACCTACTCCAACAAGACCGACGACATCGCCGGCGGGCTGAGCACGGCACAGGCCGTCCTGCAGCAGCACCCCGATGCGGTCGGCGTGGTCGCCTACAGCGACACCAACGCCGTGGCCGCGTCCCGCGCGGCCGACAACCTCGGCATGCGGGACCAGTTGACCATCGTGGGCTACAACGCCGACGCGATCGGCCTCGACGCCCTGGCGAAGGGCACCATCGACTACACCTTCGCCTGGGGCCTGCCCGAGCAGCAGCAGAAGGCGGTGGAGGTCATGATCGCTCTCGCCAAGGGCGAGCCCGCCCCCCGCTACGTCACCGTCTACCCCAAGTGCCTCAGCAAGGCGACCGTCGAGGAGATGCCGTCGATCGCGGTGCGGACCGCGGGCATCGCCGAGGGCCGTGACCTCGAGCCGACCGGCATCCAGCCGCTCGTCGAGAGCGACGAGCCGCTGCTCGAGGCGAGCGCCGAGCAGCGCGAAGCGGTCGCGTGTCCGCTCGACTGACCGGCCACGGCCGGGACCGGACCGAGAAGGGAGCGGAAGCGCGATGACCAGCACGGACGGCGGGAGCGACCTCCTGCTGAGGATGACCGCGGTGAGCAAGCGCTTCCCCGGGGTCCAGGCGCTGGACGGCGTCCACCTCGACGTACGACGGGGCGAGGTCGTCGGGCTGGTGGGGGAGAACGGCTCCGGGAAGTCGACGCTGCTCAAGATCGCCGCCGGCCGCCACGCGGCCGACGCCGGCGAGCTGTGGTTCGACGGACGCCCCCGCTCCGCCCTCTCGCCGGCGACGGCGCTCGACCTCGGCATCGCCCTGATCGCTCAGGAGGTGCAGGTGCAGCCGCGGCTCACCGTCGCCGAGAACCTGCTCGACGGGCGCCCGCCCCGGCGTCTGGGGCTGATCGACTGGCGGCGGGCGAACCGGGCCGCGGAGCGGGAGCTCGCCGAGCTCGACCTGCCGCTGAGCCCCACCGCCCTCGTGGGGGAGCTGCCCCTGCACCAGCAGCAGATGCTCGCCATCGCGCGCGTCGTGCGCCGGCAGCCGCGCCTGGTCCTGTTCGACGAGCCGACCAGCTCGCTGACCGGCGAGGAGACCGAGCACGTGTACGCGATGATCCGGGGTCTCGCGGAGCGCGGTGCGGGCGTCGTCTACATCACGCACCGGTTGCGCGAGTACTTCGACCTCACCGACCGCGTGACGGTGCTGCGGGACGGACGCGACGTCGGCGTCCGCGAGACGGCCTCGGTCGACGAGGGCGAGCTGGTCCGGATGATGGTCGGCCGGCAGCAGGTGGCGATCTTCGAGCGCCCCGCGGCCAAGGACACCGAGGACCTGACCGAGGCGCCGCCGGTGCTCGAGGTCTCCGGTCTGAGCAGCGCTCGGCTGGTCGACGTCGACCTCCGGGTGCGGGCCGGCGAGATCCTGGGGATCGCCGGACAGGCCGGAGCGGGGCGCACCAGCCTCGCGGAGACGCTCTTCGGGCGCTGGCCGCACACCGGCACCGTTCGGGTCGCCGGCCGCCAGGTCTCGCTGACCTCGCCCCGGACGGCGATGGACGCCGGCATCGCGCTCGTGCCCGAGGACCGCAAGCGAGCGGGCCTGGTGCTGTCGATGTCCGTCCAGGAGAACCTGGCGATGGCGTCGCTGTCCCGGCGTGCCCGGTGGGGGATCCGGCGCCCGGCGCCGGAGAGTGCCGCCACGGCACGGATCGCGCGGGAGCTCTCCGTCAAGGCAGCGAGCCTCGACGTCGCCGCCGGGACCCTCAGCGGCGGCAACCAGCAGAAGATCGCCATCGGCAAGTGGCTCCTCAACGACCCGCGGGTGCTGGTCCTCGACGAGCCGACGCGCGGCGTCGACGTCGGGGCCAAGGCGGAGATCTACGCCCTGGTCGAGGAGCTCGCCCGCCGAGGTCTCGCGGTCGTGGTGGTCTCGTCGGAGCTCCTCGAGGTGCTCCGGCTCGCCCACCGCGTGGTCGTGATGGCCAAGGGCCGCGTCGTCGGCGAGGAGCCCGGCGCGGTGGCAACAGAAGAGTCGATCACCCGGTTGGCGTTCACCGCGCCGGAACCGGAACACCACAGGAAGGCAGCAGGATGAGCTCGAGCGAGGACACCACGGTGCGGACGGACGCCGCGTCGCCCACGGCCGGCCGGCCGGCCACCGGCACGGGCTGGCGGCATCGCCTGGCCGGGAGCAGCGCGCCCGCGTACGCCGTCGCAGGCCTGCTCGTGCTCGTGGTCGTGTTCGAGCTCCTCACCGAGCCGAACTTCTCCTCCTCGTCCAACGTCACCAACCTGCTGCGCACCGGCGCGGTGCCGATGCTGCTGTGCGTCGGGATGACGATGGTCATCCTCACCGGCGGGATCGACCTGTCCATGGGCGCGATCCTCAGTGTCTGCGGGATCGCCTACGCCAAGCTGGTGATGGACGGCCTCTCTCCCGAGGTGGCCCTCGTGCTCACGGTGCTGCTGGGAGCCGCCATCGGCTTCCTCGTCAACGGTCTGCTGATCGGCAGGGTCGGGCTCTCGTTCTTCGTCGTCACGCTGGCGAGCGCCTCGCTGCTGAGCGGGTTCGCGCTGCTCTGGTCGGGCAACCGCCAGTACGACCTTTCCTGGGACGCCCTCGCCCGGACCCTCGGCAACGACGCGCTCGGCGGCGTGCTGCCCTACGGCGCCCTGATCGCGGTGCTGGCCGTCGTCGTCGCCGGCGTGGTGCTGACCTACACGGTGTTCGGCCGCTCGGTGTACGCGATCGGGGGGAACCCGGAGGCCGCGCAGCTCTCCGGCATCCGGTCGCAGTGGGTGGTGCCGGCCGTGTACGGCGTCAGCGGCGCCTGCGCCGGCCTGGCCGGCGTGATGATGATCGGCCGCCAGACGATCGCCGATCCGACGGCCGGCAACAACACGATCGTGCTCTACGTCGTGGCGGCGACCCTGCTGGCGGGGGTCTCGATCACCGGCGGCAGCGGGTCCGTGTTCGCGGCGCTGATCGGCACGGCATTCCTCCAGGTGCTGGCCAATGCGCTCGCTCTCCGCGGGTTCAACAACTCCTGGCAAATGGTCGTCACCGGCGCGATCCTGCTGGTGGCCGTGTACCTCGACCGGGTGCGGCAGCGACTCCTGGCCCGCCGGGCCTGACCCCCGACTCCACCGATGAGAGAGGCAGAATCAGTGAGCTCCACCCAGACGCCCGATGCGGGCGTCGCCGAGATGGCGGCAGCGACCCGCTCCCGCGCGGTCGCGGCCGGGATCGACGTCCACGAGTACGACGCCGTCACCGGCGCCCTGACCACGCTCGACCGCTGGAGCGACAGCTTCCGCCACGTCGCGGCGGGCTACGTGCGGACCGCCGTGGCGGCCCGCGAGAAGGGGCTCGCGGTCACGAGCGGCGAGGCCTTCCTGGCCGCATCCGCCTGGTACTACTTCGCCGGGTCGTGGCCGAGTCCCCGCACCGGCACCTACCAGGAGGCGGCGCAGGCGCAGTCCGCCGCGCTCGCCGTCCTCGACCCGGGGGCCGAGCGGCTCGAGGGCGAGCTGTTCCGGGGTGTGCTCCGCCGTCCGGCGCGGGAGTCCGCAGCCCTGGTGGTGCTCGTCCCCGGCCTCGACGGCGCGAAGGAGGAGCTGTGGTCGTTGGCCGAGGCGCTGCTGGCCCGCGGTTGCGCGACCTTCGTCCTGGACGGCCCCGGACAGGGTGAGCTCGTCGGCGTGCAGCCACCGACGACCGACTACCCGGCGGTCGTGCGCGAGGCGCTCGACGTCGTGGGCGCGCGCTTCGCGGAGGAGGGACGGCACGTCCGCGCCGGGATCCTCGCCTGCAGCCTCGGCGGTCTCTACGCGACGGCCACCCTCGCCGAGGAGCCGCGGCTGCGTGCCGGCGTCATCGTCAGCGGGCTGGTGCGGGTCCCCGCCTACGACGATCTTCCGCCGCTGATCCAGGGGCTCCTGACGGTGCGCGCGGGCGACGAGGAGGGCGCCCGTCGCTTCGCCGGCTCCCTCGACGTCGCCGATGCCGCTCTCGCCATCGACGTCCCGCTCCTGGTCGTCGACGGCGATGCCGACCCCCTCGTCCACGGCGACTTCACCGGCCGGTGGCTCGCCGAGCACGTCCCGGGCGCGGAGCGCCGGGTCGTCTCCGGCGGCGACCACAACATCGCGAACGCCCGCGGACGCTGGCTCCCGGCCGCCGCGGACTGGCTCGCGCAGCAGCTCGGCGCGCCCGTCATCAGTGCCGTCCCGGCCTGAACCCGTACCCCCCATCCGACACAGGAGGAATCGATGAACAGCTCGTTCGAAGGGAAGGTCGCCTTCATCACCGGCGGCGCCCGAGGGCAGGGCCGCGAGGCGGCCGTCGAGTTCGCGCGGCGCGGCGCTGACGTCGTCGTGGTCGACATCGCGGCCGACATCGCCAGCGTGCCCTACCCGCTCGCCTCGAAGGAGGACCTGGAGGAGACCCGGGCGCTGGTCGAGGCGGAGGGGCGCGCGTGCCTGGCCCAGGTCGCGGACGTGCGCGACCAGTCGGCCCTCGACGACGCAGTGGCCGCGACGGTCGACCGGTTCGGTCGCATCGACGCGCTGCTCGTCAACGCGGGCATCTACGACTGGTCCGACAAGCCGCTCTGGGAGACCCCCGAGGCGGCCTGGGCCGACCAGATCGGCGTCTGCCTCGAAGGGGCGTGGCGCACCGCCAAGGCGGTCGCGCCGGTGCTGGTCGAGCAGCAGAGCGGGGCCGTCGTCTTCACCTCCTCGAACGTCGGTGTCGAGGGCGCAGCCTGCAGCGCGCCGTACGTCGCCGCGAAGCACGGGGTGATCGGGCTGATGCGCGTGGCCGCGTTGGAGCTCGGCAACCACAACGTGCGGGTCAACGCGCTGCTGCCCTCGACGACGGACACGCTGATCAACGACCACCCGACCGGGTGGCGGCGCGCCAGCGGCAAGCCTGACGGGACGCGCGAGGACTACCTCGACGCGGTCCACCAGTGGACGGCGATGCGCAACGTCGGAGTCCTGCCGGCCCGGGCGGCGGCACTCGCCGCGATCTGGCTCTGCTCCGACGACGCCGCGTTCGTGCACGGGATCCAGCTGCCCGTCGACGCCGGGCACCTCCTGCTCCCCGGCATGAACCCGTGGCCGGTGCGGGATGCCTGAGCCGACCATGCGGGCCCTGGTCCGCGACGCGTCCGCGGAGGCGGGGGTGCGCCTCGCCTCCGGAGTGCCGGTCCCGGTGCCGCAGCCGGACGAGGCGCTGGTGCGCACGACCGCGATCGGCCTGAACTTCGGCGAGGTGAACGCCGGCGTCTTCGACCTTCCCGACGGCACCGTGCCGGGCTGGGACTCGGCGGGGGTCGTCGAACGTGCGGCTGCCGACGGCTCCGGGCCTCCCGAGGGTGCTGTTGTCGTGACGCACGGCGGGCTCGGCGGCTGGGCCGAGCTCCGCGCCGTCCCGACCGCGTGGCTCGGGACGGCGCCATCCGGTGCCGACCCGGTCGCGCTGGCGACTCTCCCCGTGGCCGCGACGACCGCGCTGCGGGCGCTCCAGCTCACCGGGACCCTCGGCAAGCGGATCCTGGTCACCGGGGCCAGCGGCGGGGTGGGCCGGTTCGCCGTCCAGCTGGCGCGCCGTGGGGGCGCGCACGTCGTCGCGTCGACCACGAGCCCGGCGGAGCTCGGACCGCGACTCCGCGAGCTCGGCGCGACCGAGGTCGTCAGCCACCCGCGGGAGGTCGACGGTCGCCTCGACGGCGTCATCGACCTGGTCGCCGGTGACCAGCTCGTCGCGGGCTACCTAGCGCTGCGCCCCGGAGGCGTGCTGGTGGCGATCGGGCACGCCACCGTGACGGAGACCGTCTTCCCGGTCGGCGCCTTCCACGCCCACGGCGGCCTCCACGACCGCCGGCTCGTGACCTTCCACCTGCACGGCGGTGCCCCGGTGGGCGAGGACCTCACCCTGCTGGCGACGGAGGTCGCCGAGGGCCGGCTGGACGCCGAGGTCACCTGGCGCGGGCCGTGGGACGACCACGAGACGCCGTTCTCCCTGCTGCGCCAGCGAGGCCTGCGCGGCAAGGCCGTCCTCGAGGTCGGATGAGCGGGCTGAGCCCGGGCGCGGTCGCCGTCGCCGAGCGCTCTCGGCTGGCGGCGATGCTCGCGCTCACCTTCACGACCGGCATGGTCGACGCGATCGGTTACCTCGGCCTCGACCGGGTCTTCACCGGCAACATGACCGGCAACGTGGTCATCCTCGGGATGGCGGTGACGGGCGCCGGTGACCTGCCGATCGCGGGCCCGCTCCTCGCCCTGGCCGGGTTCATGGGGGGCGCCGCCATCGGTGGGCGCGCGCTGCGCCGCGCCGAGCCGGGCTGGACCCGCGTGACGACCCTGCTGTTCACGGCCGTGGGGACGATCGTCCTCGTCCTGGGCATCGCGACGGCGGTCGTCGGCACCGAGCACGAGCCGGTCGCCCTCGCCGTCACGACCGCACTCGGCGCGGCCATGGGGCTGCAGGCCGCGACCGCGCGGTTCCTGGCGGTCAAGGACGTGACGACGGTCGTCGTGACCTCGACGCTCACCGGTCTCGCGGCCGACTCGCGGTTCGGCCTGGGCACCGGGTCCGGCTCCGGGCGCCGCGTGCTGGCCGTCCTGGCGATCGGGGTCGGCGCGCTCGCGGGCGCGCTGCTGCTGCGCGCCGGACTCGGGTGGTCGCTCGTGGTCGTCGCGGGGATCGTCCTGGTGACCACCCTGGTCGCCGCGCTGCACGAGGCCGGACGACTGACCACTGCCACCGTCACTGCCACTGCCACTGCCACTGCCACTGCCACTGCGCGAGGAGAACAGGCATGAGCGCTCTCACCCACCGATCCGTCGAGACGAACGGCATCCGCATGCGGATCGCCGAACAAGGATCCGGCCCCCTGGTCCTGCTGTGCCACGGCTTCCCCGAGGGGTGGTACTCCTGGCGCCACCAGATCTCCGCGCTCGCTGCCGCCGGCTACCACGTCGTCGCGCCTGACATGCGCGGCTACGGAGACACCGACGCTCCCGAGGCGATCGACCAGTACACCCTGCTGCACCTCGTCGGTGACGTGGTCGGTCTGCTGGACGCCCTCGGCGAGGAGACCGCGGTGATCGTGGGCCACGACTGGGGTGCCTCGGTCGCCTGGCACGCGGCGCGGCTGCGGCCGGACCGCTTCCGCGCCGTCGCCGCCCTGAGCGTGCCGTTCCGTCCGCGTGGGCCCGAGCGCCCGACCAGCCTGATGCGGCGTTCGGAGGGAGCCACCTTCTACAAGCTGTACTTCCAGGCTCCGGGCGTGGCCGAGGCGGAGCTGGACGCCGACCCGCGCGCGAGCGTCCGCGACATCCTCCTCCGGCTCTCCGGTGACGTGCCCGTCACGCCGGACCTGGACGGCGGCTTCGCCATGGTGCCCGATGACGGCGGCCTGGCGGGGCGGATGGCCGAGCACGCCGGGACGGAGCTCCCGCCGTGGCTCAGCGAGGCGGACCTGGACCACTACGCCTCCTCGTTCGCGAAGGCCGGCTTCCGCGGCGGGTTGAACTGGTACCGCAACGAGGACCGCAACTGGGAGCTGCTGCGTGCCTTCGCCGAGGTGAAGGTCCAGGTGCCCGCTCTGTACGTCGCCGGTGAGCGCGACCTGGTCCTGGGCTTCCCCGGCGACAGGGACAACGTGGCGAACCTCGAGGCCAGTGCGCCCCTGCTGCACGACGCCGTCCTCCTCCCGGGTTGCGGGCACTGGACGCAGCAGGAGCGGCCCGACGACGTCAGCGCCCTGCTGCTGAAGTTCCTGTCGGCGCTGTGACGAGCCGGCCGTCGATGCTCGCGCTGCGGAAGCCGGGTCCGGAGCCGGGCGAGCTGGCGCTGCAGGAGGTCGCGAGACCCGAGCCGAGCCCGGGGCAGGTCGTCGTCCAGGTGCACGGTGCGGGGATCTGCGGGACGGATCTCCACATCATGGAGGGGGAGTACCCCAGCGAGCCCCCGGTGACCCTCGGCCACGAGGTCGCCGGCGTGGTGGTGCGTGCCGGCACCGCCGACTCTCCCTGGGTCGGCGCGCGGGTCGGGGTCGAGTCGTTCTTCTCGACCGACGACACCTGCCCGATGTGCCGTGCGGGCCGCCGCAACCTGTGCCCCGAGCGCCGGTCCATCGGCAGCTTCGAGGACGGGGGGTTCGCGCCGGAGGTCCTGGTGCCCGTCCGGAACCTCCACCGGTTGCCCGACGCGCTGGATCTCCACGCCGCCGCGCTCCTGGAGCCGTTGGGCTGCGTGGTGAACTGCCTGCTCGATCCGCCGCGGATCAACGCCGGTGATCGCGTGCTCGTGACCGGGCCGGGCACCCTGGGCCTGCTCGCCGCGCAGGTCGCGCGCAGCTGCGGAGGCCAGGTCACCGTCGTCGGGACGTCGCGAGACGGCGCACGCCTGGCCGTCGCACGGGACCTGGGCTTCGAGGCGAGGACGGTGGAGGAGAGCATCGGCGACGTCGAGCGCGCGATCGAGTGCTCCGGGAGTGCCGCCGGCCTCACCCTGTGCCTGGAGCGCCTGCTTCCCGGAGGGCACCTCGTCCAGATCGGCCTCTTCGGCAGGCCGGTCAGCGTGCCGCTCGATCTCCTCTGCTCGAAGGGCCTCTCCTGCTCCTCGGACATCGCGGCGCCCGCGTCGGCATGGCAGCGCGCGCTCGCACTGGTGGCGAGCGGAGAGGTGGAGCTGGACGCCCTGATCACGGAGGTCGTGCCGCTCCGCGACTGGCGCCGTGCCTTCGACTCCTCGCGCACCGCTGACGGGTTGAAGTACGTGATCGACCCGCAGCTGCCGGGCGAGGTGCCCCTGCCCCCTTCGTAGAGAACGGGCGAGTTATCCGCAGTTTGCGAACGGCCCTTCCCGGGGTTCTGCGGCGCGCCTAGGTTGCTGGCAGCCCAGCCGTCCTTTCTCGGGGAGTCGTCATGGCGCTGCTCCAGCCACTCCGTTCACCGGTCGTGCCCGACGACGTCGTCGCGCGCCTCGACGAGCAGCTGCGGACCGCGGTGCGGCGCGAGGCGATCGACCCCCAGCGCGACCCCGAGTCCGTACGACGTCTCGCGGTGGCGCTCGTCCGCGAGCACGACGAGCGCAGCCTGACCGGCGTGGTCACGCCGGTGGGCGACGTCGCGGCGGTGGTCGCCGAGCTGGTGGCGCGGGTGGCGGGGTTCGGGCCGCTGCAGCCCTACCTCGACGACCCGACGGTCGAGGAGGTCTGGATCAACAGCCCCGACCGGGTGTTCGTGGCCCGGCGCGGTCGCCACGAGCTGACCAACCTGGTGCTCACCGAGGGCCAGGTGGGCGAGCTGGTCGAGCGGATGCTCAAGTCGACGGGCCGGCGCGTCGACCTGAGCCGGCCGTTCGTCGACGCGATGCTGCCGGCCGGGCACCGGCTGCACGTCGTCCTGCAGGGGATCGCGCGGGGGTTCTCGGCGGTCAACGTGCGCAAGTTCGTGGTCCGCGCGACCCGCCTCGACGAGCTGGTCGGGCTCGGCACGCTGACGCCGGAGGCGGCACGGTTCCTCGAGGCGTCGGTGCGGGCCGGGCTCAACATCCTGGTCACCGGCGGCACGCAGGCCGGCAAGACGACCATGCTCAACTGCCTGGCCGCCGCGATCCCCGGTGGGGAGCGGGTGATCTCGGCCGAGGAGGTCTTCGAGATCAGGTTCCCGCAGCAGAACTGACCACTAATACGTTGCAGACCGGTAGCGTGCCGACTGTGGGTCCTCTGGCTGCAATCTACGTGCGAATCTCCCAGGATCGGGAGGGCAAAGGTCTAGGGGTCGCGCGTCAGGAGCAGGACTGCCGTGAGCTGGCCGAGAAGCTGGGATACGACGTCCTAGCGGTCTATGACGACAACGACCAGAGTGCAACGCGCAAGAAGCCTCGACCTGAGTTTGTGAGGCTCCTCGAAGACACAAGAGCTGGTCGATTTCAGGCCATTCTCGCCTGGCACACAGACCGCCTGTACCGGCGCCCAGCGGATCTACAGCTCCTCATCGATGCGCTCAAGGTTCACGATGTGTCTGTTAACACCGTGATGTCCGGAGCACTGGATCTCAGTACAGCCAGCGGACGGCTAAACGCGGGCATTTACGCCCAGATCGCACAGCACGAGGCCGAGCTGAAGGCGGAACGCCAGCGCCGCAAAGAGCGGGAGCTCGCCGAGGCCGGCGAGCCCAGAACCAGTGTCCGAGCCTTCGGGTTCGAGAACGACGGTAAGGCCTGGCGACAGCCCGAGGCAGAGATGATCCAGCAGGCCACCACAGACGTGCTTGCAGGGACCTCGCTCGCGGAGATAATCCGTCGCTGGAACAACACGCCCTACAAGACTGCCCGCGCAGGCCGGGACTGGAACCACGAGACCGTGCGTCTCGTGCTCACGAGGTGGAGGAACGCCGGGCTCCGGGAGCGGAACATCCGGGACGATCAGCAACGGCTCGTCAAGACGGAGCTGTACCCCGGGACCTGGGAGCCTCTGGTTACTCGCGAGCAGATCGAGGCCGTGCGGAACCTGCTGTTCGACCCGAAGCGTCGCCGCAACTCCGGTGCGTGGGCTCGGAAGCACCTGCTCTCGTTCTTTCTCGTCTGTGGCGAGTGCGGCGACTTCATGCGTGCCGGACACACCACCAGCCGGACCGGCAAGAAGTACATGACCTACGTATGCGGTGGGCTTCGTAAGAACAGCCGGGGAGGAAACTGCCGCCTCGGCATCATGTACGAAACCGTGGACGACGCGGTCAGAGACCATGTCGCAAAGCGACTCGCATTCCCCGATCCTGCGCTGCTCCGTGCCACCGACGACGATCGTGAGGCCTTCACTCGAAACCACGAAGCAAGAGCCCAAGTCGAGAAGCGGCGCCAGCAGATCACCAGCGCTCCGATCGACGACTTGGACAAGCTTCCGATGCTCGCTCGGGTGAAGATCGAGCTAGATGCCCTGGCCGAGGAGTACGAGCGTCTGGCTCAGCGTGGAGCCCTCGCAGAGACTATGCGCGGGTTCGCCAAGATCGAGGACTCCCTGGTGCCCGAGGACAGTTCGACTACCGAGTATGCGGTGGATGTCCTGAAGCTCACCCGAGACCTGAAGAAGGCCCGCACCTCGGCTCGGGAGCGCTTTGACGGCCTTGGGCTTTCTACCCAGCGTCAGATCGTCACCGCGCTCATGACGGTCACAATCCTGCCTGCCGTCTCGGGAAAGCAGTATCGAGGCAACAGGGAGCTGTCCGTCGAGCGAATCCAAATCACCGACCTCGACCCCGCCAACGGTCGGCCGATCGAGGATCTGTGGTCTGATGTCGCAACCGAGTAGGCAGAGACGGGAGCAGGCCGTTCCAGGCTGCTTCTGGCCTGCTCCGGCCGTTTCTGGCGGGCTGGCTGGGGGCACTGGGTAGAGAGGCTCTCCAGCCGCCTCAGGCCGGTCCGTGCCACGATTCACGGGTGAATAGTCCGAAGCGGAACCCTTACCGATATGGCAAGGCACTACGCGAAGTTGACACCCTCGCGGACCTCCGGGTGCCGAATCCCGGTGGTCAGGTCGACCGGCTCGACCAGTGGCTGTGGTTCGAGGAGTGTCGGGAAGCCTGGGCGGATGCCAAGGCACGGCAGCGAGCGTTCGGGTGGTCGGATTTCCTCCAGTTCATCAGAGACATGACCGTCTGCGCGCCGGTTGATGGGAGTCGGCTCCACAAGATCGTGGTCAAGGATGAGGAAGCTCCTTTCGCGCCGAGCAACGTGGCGTGGCGCCCGTACTCGTCGCCTTTCGGCGACCAGTAGTTCGTTCCAAGGAGGCGTACCAGGGTCTTGGGGGTGGTGCGACCGATGCGGAGAGTGCGCCGAGAGGCGTCGGGGTGGGCTTCTGGCCCGGGGCTCATTCAAGCATCGAGCCTCCTCCACTCACCGAGGTCTGGTCGGGGGGTCGGGGGGGTCTATTCAAGCCCGAAGGGCTTGCTCCTGCTCCTGGTCCTGGTGGCCTGTATTGACGCAAAATGAGCGACGTGACTGAGCTCCCCAGGCGACGTGGCCGCCCTCGAGTCCACCCGCCGTGGGTTGACCCCGAGACAGGTGAGAGCCGAGCACTCCGGGACGCCCCGAACTATCCGGTGTGCAAGAACTTCCAGCGAAACGCACTCGACCCGGTCGGCGACGAGCACCCCTACGCCGGACGCCATGGTGAACCGGGCCATTTCCAGCTCGCGCAGCGCTGGAAGGACGACATCGCTGCCTTCACCTACGAACTGACAGAAGAGATCGGTATCCGTCCTCACAGGTATGACCTGATCTGGCCGCGGGATCCCCGCAGGCCCGTGGGGCCTGGAAACGTGATGTGGCTCCGCCGTCCACGCAACGTCCGGGAAGAGCGCCGTCGTCAGATCGTGAGTCTCGAAGCGCAAGAGGCCATTGCTGACCTCCTCTCCGAAGCAGACATCCACGAACTGCCAGACGGCTCCCACCTCCTCGGCTCGGTCGCACGACGGATCAGGCACATGCCAAGCTGTGAGTCCGCGTGGCTTGAACCCATCGAGTGCCCGTGCGCGGAGTTGGTCCGCGACTACTTTTCTTCGTACTGAGGCCACCGCATCGTGTATTGACGCATATTCCCGTGTCCACGTGAGTGGCGAGTTGCCCTAACGAGCACACTCGCGGGAGTTCGCGGAGCAGGTACGAGGGTCACGTACCCAGGCAGCCGATAGGCATCGTGTGCCGCGACACTGCGGGCTCTGCGCCCACCCCAAGAGATCTGAGCTGGAGGCTCGGATCCTCCGCAATGAGCCAATCGTGCTCATAGCGGCTGACTGTGGTGTCTCGACCTCGGCCGTGAACCGCCATCGTCGTAACCACCTCCGACCAGAGCTGCGCGCCCAGCTCTCAACCCGGACGGCCACCCACGTCAGCGACTACGCCGACCAACTCGCGGAGCTGGCGGACGACGCCAACAGCGTCCGGCAGTTCGCCCGCACCGCGAACAACCCGGATCTTCTGCTGCGGGCGGTGCAGAACAAGCGTGACACTCTCGTGACGCTGATGAATCAGCTCGGCGTCGAGTCCACCGAGGCTGTTGAGACCGTGCGTGAGGCGTGGGTCCTGATCGGTACCTGTCGCGGAGTGCTTCCTCGACACCCTGACGTCCTGATCGAGTTCCTGGCCGCCATCCGCGACCAAGGACAGCACCAACTCGCCGACGCGATTGCCAGCTCTGTAGGGGGCCTCCGTCAGCTCCCATCTCCCGAAGCGAATCGACTCCACCAGGGGGCCCAATGACCCACCAGCATCGCCCCCAGACCCTCGACGCCGTCGACCTCCTTCAGGAGGTGGTGGCCGCACTGACCTGCGCCAAGTTCGGCCTTCTCGAACCGCCCGACGAACTGGTCATTCTGACGGGCTCCAGCCAGGACGACTTGCTTGCGCTGGCCGGCTCGACTCCCGAAGAGCTGACTGCCCATGTCGAGTACGGCTCTGCATCCGTGCTCGACGGACCCATCCAAACTCAGGAGGACATCGAATGACCACTACGCCGAAGCTGCCCCAGGCAGGCGAAACGATCCACTTCCTCTGGACCGGTCTGACCTACCACTCGAAGGTCAACGGCCTGCACACGTCGTTCGTCTCCAAGCGTGGCGACGAGCTGGCCGTCACTCCGGACCTGATCGAGGCCAATACCGATCGGGGCGGCATGCTCGCGCCTTGGCTGGGGTTGCTTCACGACCCCGAAGCCCAGCAGCGTCGATGGGATCGGGTGGTCGTCGCGCCTGGTCCCTTCCCCAGTGGTCTGCTCACCACGCGGCCGGGCGAGCTGGAGCACGACGAGGACCGGCGTGCGGCCGTCCGTGAGGCGAACAAGATCATGGACAAGGCAGATCGCAAGGCGGCCCTTCGCAAGGTCGAGGAGGCCTACGGGCCGTCCCGGCCGACCTCCCGGACGAACGCGCGCTACTCCCGATGACAGCGATCGGTAACCGGAACAAGGCCCGAGGCAGGGAGTTCAAGGTGGCCGTGGCGGAGGCGCTTCGCGAGGCTGGGCACATCAACGCTCGTCCGGATCTCCCGGTGACGATCAGTCAGCACCTGCGGTCACCGGGCGACATCAGCGGAGTCCCAGCAGTGCTGGCGGTTTGTGCATCGGAGCGCCTTGACCTTTCGACATCGCTCAATGAGGCCGCGTGCACTGCGAAGTATCTGGGCCGACCCTGGTACGCCGCAGTGCTCTCCCGCAGGGGTGCGAGCGTCGCTCAGTCGTATGTGGTGATGGACCTCGCCACCTTTGGCAAGCTCCTTCACCACGTACCGGAAGACGACTAGCGCCGCGCCCGTCGGTGTCTGCACGCCTCGCGCTCTCCGAACTACCATCGCCAATGAGATCAGCGTTGGTCAGGACTCCTCTCGGAGAGCGCGAGCCGTGGAGGCATCGGCCTCACTCCAGCTGGGCAGCGGTCGCACACTCGATTCCATCGACTAGATAGCGCGGAACCGACCGGCACCGTGTGATCGCTGCCCACCTCGGCATCGTCCTGGCCCGCTCCAGACCCTTGGGACGGCGGGCTGGGGGAGCACTGGGCAGAGACCCACGGAAGCCGCCAGGGGCGGCGTTCCTACTAGCTCGGGTTCGAGACATCCAGCGTGAAGAGTGGTCGTTCTCCGATACCGGTGACCCGTCCGTGGGAGTTCCGGACCGTCACTCGGTAGTGATCCTCGACAGGAACATCGCGAAACTCCACGTTCCATGAGCAGCCTTCGCCCTCGATCCAGCCACCGCCAGGCCCCTCGATCGTCTTCGATCCGAGCGCGGTCCCGCCTGCGTCTTCAAGCTCGACCGTCAGCGGCTCGGAGGGCACGCCGCGCATCTCGTCAGTGAAGCTGTAGGTCGAACAGGTCTCGTCGTCTTGGTTGTACAGGAAGCCGCGTCCCTTCGAGGTCAGGGAGACGATCACGTAGCTCGTCTCCTTCTCGGTCGGCTTCGAGGTCGGCTCCTCATCGCCGTCCGAGCACGACGTGAGGCCGACAACGGCGACCGCCGCGAGCGTCAGCGGGGCAAGGACTGGCCTCAGGTGTCTCATCATGTGTGCAGATTAGCTCCCAAGAGGCTGTGGTGAGACTCAGATTGGACTTCAGATCGACGCTCTTTCCCGATGGACTTGTCCCGGCATGGACAAGGACGAGCTGGCCCGCATTCTGCAGATCGTGGGCGCGAACATCAGGGCTGAGAGGGCGCGCGCCAACCTCAAGCAGATCGAGGTCGCCGAGCGGGCTGGCATGGCTCTAGCCCAGTACGCCCGCATCGAACGAGGCGAGACCAACTCGGCGCTCACCCTCTACGCCCAGATCGCCCAAGCACTCGACGTTCCGTTGTCCGTTCTCACTGACCGCGTCTAGAAGTAGGTCGAGTGATCCACCGGGAACTTCTCCAGTGGTGGGTCCAGATTGGCTACTCTGCGGTGGACTGTTGACGAACGAAGGGGCGGAGCGATGCAGGACCATCCTCGGATTCGGTCGTTGAGCGTCCAGGGCTTTCGCTCTCTGGCAGATGTCAGCGTTCCGATGGGTCCGTTGACGGTCCTCGTAGGACCAAACGGCTCCGGTAAGTCGAATGTCCTCAACGTTCTGCGCTTTCTGGTCGCCACCATTCGCTTCGACCTGCCGACTGCCATCGAGGAGTTTGGGGGATGGTCGCGCCTCGCGAGGCAGGACGGGAAGACCAAAGCGGTTCGCATCGTCGTTGAGGCCGAGGTCACGGCGAATGCTCATGCAAACGCGCCAGACCGGTACAAGCTATCCATCTCGCGTGAAGGTCGTACGCGGTACGAAGAATTCACCTTCAAGCGAAAGAGCGGGCCGGGCCGTCGAATCACGGTGAACGGCGTCACGGCCAACATCGGCACGACTCGCGCTGATAGCAGGGGGCGCGACCTCAAGCTGGCAGATGAGCAGACCACGGGCCTTTCGACACTACCCAAGCTCGCCGCTGACGCTGGCGGCGAGGGCATCGACGACTTCGCATCGTTCTTGTCGGGTATGCGAGTTCTTGAGCCCGATGTAGCAGCGGCTAGATCGCCGAGTCGGCTTTATCGGGCCTCGCTTGTCGAGGACGCCAGCAACCTGGCCGATGCGCTACTTACTCTGCGGGAAACGGCGCCTCAATCGTTTTCGGACATCGAAAGAGACATGCGGGCGTGCTTGCCCGGACTCGATCGCCTGAACTTCACCACCTTGCCGGGCACTCGGTCCGTCGTCGTCCAGTTGGTCGAGCGCGGACTGGAGCGCGAGATCGATCTGACGGAAGCCTCTTTCGGGACTGTTCGCCTGCTTGCGCTATTGACTGCGCTGCACGACCCGAGCCCGGCGCACCTGACAGCGATCGAAGAGATCGATCATGGCCTCCACCCGTACGCGCTCGACGTCGTTGTTGATGCCCTGAGGGCAGCGAGTGAGCGCACGCAAATCCTGGTGGCCACGCATTCACCGACTCTGGTAAATCGGCTCCGCCCGAGTGAACTCGTCGTATGTGACCGTGACTCGAAGACGGGTGCCTCCAAGATTCCTGCTGTTTCCTCTTATGAGATCTCCAAGGCGACTAGAGCAAGCAACCTTGGTCTAGGCGAACTATGGTTCGCAGGTGTTCTCGGTGGGGTGCCGAAGTGAAAGTTGTCATCTTCGCCGAGAACCTCAACGATTCCAAAGCAATCAAGGAATTGATTCTCGGTCTTCGGTCGGACCTGTCGGAAGGCGACATCGAGGTCGTCCGGAACCCCCCGACCTTGACACGCAATGCTGGGGCCGCGGCGGTCAAGGGTTGGGCAGAGCGAGCAGCCGCCTCAGTCGAGGCGCTGGTAGCCATCAAAGGTGATGTCGGCACCGTTCTTGCGCATACAGATGCGGACGCGCCCGACGACGGCACATTCGCGGAACAGCGCTCGGCGGACCTGCAGAGGGCAGGGTTGACCGGCGCGGTCGCTGTGGTACCCGTTCACGCGATCGAGTCTTGGTGGTTCCTGTACCCCGACGCCACAGAAAGCGTGGTGCCGTCGTGGAAAGGGGCGCTCAGTCGAACCGCGTTCAACACGGATAGTTCTCCCACTCCGAAAGCGGATTTGATCCGGCTTACCAAGCGGAAGCAGCCGAAGCGGCCCTACCAGGAGGCAGATTCGGTGGCCGTCGCTGCCGCAATGAGAGCTGCGAACTTCGCCCCTGTAGGCAAGGCCAAGAGTCCGTCCTTCGAGCGCTTCAAAGTCATCGTTGCCGCCTGCTGACGCTACGACGTGCGCGTCCAAAGGCAGGAGTTCAGGACGGGTGCTCCGTTCCCCGGTCGGTAGAGCTGCTCGGGATCGCTCGACCTCCCCGGGGCGTCCACAAGGCCGTCCACTTCGGCTGAGATCGAAACCGTCCGCAATTCGGGAGCGTTGACGACTTCGGTACACACCCTCGGTATCCGGTGATTCCTGGGTCTCGGTTCGGACCGACCGGGCCAGAGACCAAGGAGACAATCGTGGCGGCATCAACCAAGCACATCCTGACCAACGTCGAGCGCATGGCCGGAGACGACGAGCTGTTGAAGCTCTGGAACGCCGAAGCCCACGCCAAGAACGACGACGACACGGAGCGCACCGCACAGCAGTCCTGGCTTGCGTTCATTCAGGCGGCCGATGAGGCCAAGATTGCTGACCGCATCCCCGGGATCACGGGCCGAACCTTCACGGCCAAGTACGCCGACGAGCGCAAGGCCGAGTCAGCGGGGCCGAGAGCACCGCAGGTCGCGAAGAAGCCTTCCGGGGCAGCTCCGGCGGCTGCTGGATCGAGCGCTGGGGGCAGCAGGCGGATGGCCCGTGAGGCCGCCCCTGCGGCTGAGAAGAAGGCGGTCAAATGACCACCGAGACAATCGGCTACGCCCGTGTCAGCACTCAGGGTCAGTCCACAGATCCTCAGGTTGACCAGTTGCGGGCGGCGGGTGCGGAGCGCATCTACTGCGACAAGATGAGCGGAGTGCGCTCTGACCGCCCCGGACTCGCCGAGGCGCTAGACCGCCTGCGACCGGGTGACACACTCGTGGTGGCTGCACTCGACAGACTGGGGCGGTCGGTGATCCAGGTCCTCAACACCCTGACGGATCTCGACCATCGAGGAGTTGCGGTCAGGTCCCTCCGCGAGGGTCTCGACTTCTCGACCCCGGCTGGACGGTTGGCTGCCACCGTGTTCGCGGCCATGGCCGAGCTGGAGCGCGAGCTGATTCGTGAGCGCGCAGCAGCTGGACGTGCTGCGGCCAAGGCACGAGGCCGTCAGGTCGGCAGACCTCCGGTCCTCGATGCCGAGCAGGTCGACCTGGCTCGGAAGCTTCGCGCGGCGGGTGAGTCGGTCGCAGCTATCGCCCGGATCATCGGGACCAGCCGAGCCACGATCTACAGGTGGACAGAGGAGGCCCCCTAACCCGACCCTCGTGTCTATTGACGCAAAATCCACCCGGCAACGGGAGTCAGCTCTGCATGTTGGCTCCCGTTGCGGGAGGACCACGAAGGTGACGCTCTGGTGCGCTGGTTCGGGACCTCGGCGATTGCTGGATCGCCAGCTGGGCCCGTCACGGCTGGGAGCCCAGCACGTGTAGGTCGTCGCCGTACAAACCGTGCATGTCGGGCAGCATGTCCCCCGTCCAGCCTATTCCCTCAAAGCGCTTGGCCTTGAGTAGTGGTGGCGGGATGACCACTGCCGCACCATGCTCGGTCATCCACTCGACGGCCCGAATCTTCGGGAACTGTCGCCCTCCTCCCATGGTCGGCTGGCCGATTCGGAACTCACCTTCTGCCGGTAGACGCAGCCTGGAGATGGACATAGTGCCAGGCTCGTAGTCCACACCCGCCAGTTGAATCTCAAGACTGCCTTGGCACCGGTTCTCTCCCAGAGTGAACTGTGACTGCTCTCCCACACGAGGAGTTTGCACGGCAAGGACGAGAGAAGCGTCTGGTCGGACCGATGCGTTCAGTAGGACAATGGCCTTGCCCGCGCCAAGGGTGATGCGGCGAAACCTAGTGTTGCCCTCGATGATCACGTCCCGACAGTCCATGCCGTTGCCGAGATACACGTCCGTGAAGTCGCACCTGCCTACTAGCTGCGCTCCTACGAGAATGACGTTGCCGTCGAGCCGTGCGCGCCGCAAGGAGAAGTCCGGAAGATAGGCGTTGCGGAGGTTGAAGTCGCAAGGTGACCAGGAGCCGCCGCTCTGATCGGCTGACGCACACCTGGAACTGATCGACTCGCAGATCGCCCGACGGACCTCTACGTCTCCGTCGTCAGGGAGGGTTAACGGGTAGCCGTCCGTCTCATAGTCCTTCATCCTGACTGTCATGCGTAGGTAGGCGCACAGCACATCGACACAAGTCTGACGCTGCTCGGGCCAATCATCGGCTAGCCGAGCCATCGCATATGCACCGGCTAGTCGAACAGCCGGCTGCTCGTGTCCCAGTTGGGCAGCCGCGTCCTGGTACCTCTTGGCAAGCGCATCTGCATGTGCGCGACTGGCAGCGGCGTCGGCGACGTCCTTGCTGTGTTGCAGTGTCTGCGTTGCCGTGCGTCGGGAGATCCAGGTGTTGACTCCGACAGCTGCTGCAGCAATGACGGCTGCGATCAGGGTGGCATAGGGGGCGAAGCCCGAAGAGGGCCCTCCGGCGCTGCCAGGGCTTGATGGCGCAGGAACGGCCGGCGTCCCAGGCGACGGGGACGGGTCAGGTATCGACCCAAGAAGCTCAAGCATGTGAAGAAGCAACACGACCTCATCCAACATGAGTCGGGTGCTGCGCGCCGGAGATTCTCACCCCTCCGGTCCTCGATGCCGAGCAGGTCGATCTGGCTCGGAAGCTTCGCGCGGCGGGTGAGTCGGTCGCAGCTATCGCCCGGATCATCGGGACCAGCCGAGCCACGATCTACAGGTGGATGGAGGGCGCCGTCTGAGCCGACCCCTCACGCGCGTATTGACGCAAAACCCGCCAGCCGACTCGAGATCGTCGAGTGGGTGGTCTTTCAGGTGGCTAAGTCGCGGGCCACGCGATGCATGCGAGCTCGGCAAACCTTGCTGTGCGAGCCTGGATCTGTTTTGCCGTCCACTCCGATTCGTTGGCTAGCGCCTGCGTGAGGTGGAAGTCCGAGCCGCTGTAAAGGTGGCTCTTCGTGGCGAAGCTCTTGCTGCCCATGTCCTTATTGATCCGCTTCTCCAGCAGCGCAAGGTTCCCGAGCTGTCCGATCAGCGCGCGCTTCTCGTCATCGTTCCCGTGGGCGGACTTAGGCATGACGTGCTCGATCGTCACGCCGACGCTCGACCACTCCAGGGCACGGGATGGGAGGCCATCGGCGTCGTCCTGAGCGCGCTCAAGCATCGCAAGGAGGTACTTCGCCCTAGCGGTCGGTGGGTCCGTCGTCGCGGCAAAGGCTGCCTTGAACTCGCCATCGGTGGGAATGAGCTTCTTGATCAGTCTCCGTACGTCCGGCTGATTGACCGCGGATCCGTTGCTGATCGCTGCGCTGGCTGCTCCGAACGCGTCCTCCGACAGGCTCGCTCCGATTCGACCGACGAACTGCGCGCGGACCGACCATCTCGCAAGCTTCACGAAGAGTCGTGCTCCCTTCGGCTTCCCCCACGTCCTAAAGGCGGCGAGCAGAACTGGCATGCTGCTCTCGAAGCCGAATCGTCGGTAGGCAAGGATGGCGTCCTTGACATCGACGTTAACTGTATTCCAGAAGGCGTCGTCAGTATCGCGCAGAGCTTGATAGACCGACGACGACTCCTTCAATTCCTGCAGGTACTTCTTGACGCCGATCTTGCTGTCTGCCAACCACTGCTGGATCGCCCTGTACAACTTTCGAGTTGTGACTGGACCGTTCCGGGACACGTAGTCGTATCGCACGAACTTCACCAAGTCCTCGGGCTTGCCGAGACGCTCCTCCAAAACCGTCCAGGCATTCTCGACGTATGCGAACTCAGTGCCCCTCGCCTGACTGAATAGGTAGTTCTTCAGAAGATCGGCCGTTGTGAGGTCCGCTCCGCGGTCGTTCAACGTCTCGAAGATGACATACGCCTCGGGCAGATCGGTCGCGACCGCGACGAGAACCTGCACGCTCTTCTCAAGGTGATCCGCGACCTCGATCAGGCGGCGATACTGCTTGCCGGTCGGCGCAGTCTCACGCAGGTAGTCCCGGCAGACCTCGTAGCAGATCCGAAGGCGATCCTTCTCATCGAGATCCTCGTGCCGTTCCTCCAGGAGCGCATCGTAGGAGTCCTGGTCTTTAGGGCTCAGCGTGAGGGTGACGACCTCGGATTCCTCGGACAGGACGTAGCGTCGCAGGTACCGCTGCTCGGTCTGATCGGAGGTCTCTCGCTTCCCGTACTGGGCAAGCATGTCGCGAATCGCAATGAACATGACAGCCGTCGTCGCGAGGCGCTGCTGTCCGTCAACGATCTGACGGCGGTCACTGCCATCGCTAGGCTGGGCGAAGACCAGGGTCCCCATGAAGTAGGAGACCTTCTTCTTCCTCGCCGCATCGAGATCGCTGATGTACTCCTCGACATTCGTGCGGTCCCATGCATAGCTGCGCTGGAATCGCGGCACTGCGACAAGATGCTCGGTCAGGACTCGCCCGAGCTGATCGTGATTGAACTCCGTGGTCTCCGCCATGCCTCCGCCTTCCTGTGGCCCGCAACTTATCGCGAGAGTCCTTCGCAAAACACGGATTCCCGGTCGTTGACACGAAGTTTCTGCTGTGGTGTCTACCTTCCATGGCTGACATGTCTTACAAACAAATCAAGGCACCCCGACTGGGTCGCGCTGCAGACCCGGCAGGAGGGGCTCGAGGGCAACGGCGAGGTCCGGCTGCGCGACCTCGTCAAGGAGTCGCTGCGCATGCGGCCGAGCCGGATCATCGTCGGCGAGGTCCGCGCCGAGGAGTGCCTGGACCTGCTGATCGCGCTCAACGCCGGGGTTCCCGGCATGTGCACGCTCCACGCCAACAGTGCCCGCGAGGCGCTGACGAAGGCCTGCACGCTGCCGCTGCTGGCGGGCGAGAACATCTCGGCGCGGTTCGTCGTCCCGACCGTGGCGGCGTCGGTCGACCTCGTCGTCCACCTCGCGCTCGACGCGTCGGGGGCGCGTCGGGTCAGCGAGGTCGTCGCCGTCCCGGGCCGCATGGAGGGCGACGTCATCGAGACCGAGACCGTCTTCGAGTGGCGTGAGGGCGCACTGCGGCGGGGGATCGGGCTGCCGCCGCGGATCGAGCGGTACGAGCGGGCCGGGGTCGACGTCGTCCGGCTGCTGCGCGAGGCCGGGTGACGACGTGGGCGCGCTCGTCGGGTTGGGCTTCGGGCTCGGCTGCCTGCTGGTCGGGCGGGCGCTCACGGGAGCCGGGCGCGCGCCCGTCGTCGCGGTGCCACCGGCCCGGCACCGGGTCGACCGCAGCCTGGTCGCGCTCTGCTTGACGTCCGGGGTGGTGGGGGCCGTCCTGGCGCTGGCTGTCACCCAGGTGACAGCCATCGCGGTGGTGCTGGGCGTGCTGGCCGGCTACCTCCCGCTGGCGCTGGCCCAGGGGCGGGTCCGGCGCCGGCGCCGCGAGCTCGCCGAGGTCTGGCCCGAGGCGGTCGACGACCTCGCTTCCGCCGTCCGTGCGGGGATGTCGCTGCCCGACGCGGTCGCCGCGCTCGAGGTGCGCGGCCCGGCGGCGCTGCGCCCGGCCTTCGCGGCGTTCGCGCTCGACTACCAGGTCTCGGGCCGGTTCGGTGACTGCCTCGACCGGCTGGGGGAGCGGCTCGCCGACCCGGTCGGCGACCGGGTGGTCGAGGGGCTGCGGATCGCTCGTGAGGTCGGCGGCGGCGAGCTCGGGCGGCTGCTGCGCAACCTGTCCGGCTACCTCCGCGACGACCTGCGCACGCGCGCCGAGCTCGAGGCCCGCCAGGCCTGGGCGGTCAACGGCGCGCGGGTCGCGGTCGCCGCGCCCTGGGTGGTGCTGGTGGTGATGTCGACGCAGCCGAGCGTCGTCGCGCGCTACCAGTCGGCCGGCGGGGTCGTCGTCCTGGTGACCGGCGCGGTGCTGTGCGTGGCCGCCTACCGGCTGATGGTCCGGCTCGGCCGGCTGCCCGTCGAGCGGCGGATCCTGCGGTGAGCCCGGTGCTCGCGGGCGGTCTCGCCGGGCTCGGTACGGCGCTCGGCGTGCTGCTGGTCGTCGTCCGGGTGGCTGCGATCCGGCGTCCACCGCTCGCGGCACGGGTGCTGCCCTACGTCCGCGACGTCATCCCGGCCACGCCGCAGCGCACCGGGCGGACCGGCCGCGCGGCCGGTCTCGTCGTCGGCCTCGGTGACCTGGTCGACCGGCTCGTCGGCGGGGCGGCCTCGGTACGCCGGCGGCTCGACCGCGCGGGGCTCGACCTCACGGTGCGCGACTTCCGCACCCAGCAGGTGCTGTGGGGCCTGGCCGGGTTCGCCGCCGCGGCGGCACTGGCGCTGCTCCGCTCGTGGGAGCGCCCGACCGCGCCGCTCCCGCTGCTGCTGGCCTGTGTGGGGGCGTTCGGGTGCGGGGTGCTGCTCCGCGACCAGCGGCTGAGCGCCCACGTGCGACGGCGCGAGGCCGCGATGCTCGCGGAGTTCCCCACCGTGGCCGAGCTCCTGGCGCTCAGCGTCGCCGCGGGCGAGTCGCCGGTCGCGGCCCTCGACCGGGTGGTGCGGCGCAGCCGAGGCGAGCTGTCCCGCGAGCTCGCCGAGGTGCTGGGCCGGATCCGCACGGGCGAGCCCGTCGCCGACGCCTTCGACCGGCTGGCCGCGACGACGGGGCTCGGCGTGGTCGCCCGGTTCGCCCACGGCGTGGCCGTGGCCGTCGAGCGCGGGACGCCCCTGGCCGACGTCCTCCACGCGCAGGCCGCCGACGTCCGCGAGGCCGGACGCCGGGCGCTCATCGAGCAGGCCGCCCGCAAGGAGATCGCGATGCTCGTGCCGGTCGTGCTGCTCGTCCTCCCCACCACGGTCGTCTTCGCCTTCTGGCCGGGCTTCGTCGGCCTCACGCTCAGCTACTGAAAGGACTCACCATGCTCCGACACCTCCCGCGCCGGCGCCGGCCACCCGACCAGCGCGGCGACGTCCCCGGCTGGGTCCTGGTCACCTTGATGACCGTGTCGATCGGGGTGGCGCTGTGGGGGATCGCCGAGCCGCGGCTGGTCGGCCTGCTCGAGTCCGCGCTCGACGCGGTGAAGTGAGGAGCCAGCGCGGCACGGCGCTGGTCGACCTGACCCTGGTCACGCTGGTCCTGGTGCCGGTCGTGCTGGGGATCATCCAGGTCGCCCTGGTCCTCCACGTGCGGACGACGCTCGCCGCCGCCGCGTCCGAGGGCGCCCGTCTCGCGGCGACCGCGGACGCCGACCCGGCCGCCGGGATCGCCCGCGCTCGCGCCCAGGTCGCCGCCTCCCTGTCGGACCGCTACGCCCGCGACGTCACCGTCCACCGCGTCCTCGTCGACGGGGCGCCCGGCGTGGAGGTCACCATCCGTGCTGTCGTGCCGGCGCTCGGGCTGGGCGGGCCCGGCGTCGAGCTCACCGTGACCGGACGCGCCGTGTCCGAGGTGGCGCCGCCGTGAGCCGCCGTCCGGCGCAGCAGCGGGACCAGCGCGGCAGCGGGCTGGTCGAGATGGTGTGGCTGAGCCTGGTGCTGCTGCTCCCGCTGCTGTGGCTGGTGGTCGCGGTGCTCGACGTCCAGCGCGGCTCGTTCGGCGTCAGCGGCGCGGCCCGCGCGGCCGCCCGGGCCTACGCGCTCGCGCCCGACGACCGCTCCGGCCAGCACCGTGCCGAGGCGGTCGCCCGCCGCGCCCTCGCCGACCAGGGCCTCACGGACGTCCCGGTCCGGGTGACGGTGACCTGCTCGCCGTACCCACGGAGCTGTCACCACGGCACGTCGGTCATCACCGTCCGGATCGACACTGCCGTCACCCTCCCGCTGCTGCCCGACGTCCTCGGCTCCGGTGCCCCGACCTTCCGGCTCCGCGCCTCCGAGACCGTCCCGATCGGCCGCTACCGCGAGGCATCCCTCCCATGACCCGCCGCCCGACGAGCACCCGCGGCAGCTCGATCCCGCTCGTCGTCGGCCTCGCCGCCGTGGTCCTGCTCCTCGTCGCGGTCGTCGTCGACGCGAGCGCCGCCCAGCTCACCCGCCAGCGCCTCGCCGCCCTCGCCGACGGCGCCGCCCTCCAGGGCGCCGACCTCGCCGCCCAAGGGGCCGCCGCCTACGAGGGCGGGATCGCCGGGCACGACCTCGCACTCAGCCGGATCGAGGCCGAGCGGGCGGTCCGGGCCTACCTCCGCGACACCGGGGCGCTGCGGCAGCACCCAGGGCTGCGGGCGACGGTCCGGGTCGAGGGGGAGCGGGTGGTCGTCGTCCTGGTGGCGGGGGTGCGGCTGCCGCTGCGGGTGCCGGGCGGGCCGTCGTCCGCGACGGTGCGGGCGGTGGGTTCGGCGGTGGTGCGGCCGGGCAGTCGATAATGCCCGTCATGCCCGCCCCCCGACGCGCCGCCGCTGCCCTCGCCGGTGCCCTCCTCCTGCTGCTCTCCGCCTGCTCGGGGGACGACGGCGACCCCGGCGGCCGCTCGACCAGCGGATCGACCGACCAGGCGCCGTCCGACACCGCGGAGTCGAGCACCGGCTCGACCGCCACCCCCGACGCCGCCCCACCCTCCCTCGACCCCGCCGACCGCGACCGCGCCGAGATCAAGACCGTACGACGCTGGGCCGAGGCGTTCGCGACGTCCGTCAACGACGGCGACCGGACGTTCGCCGCGGCCGCCGGCACGATGACGACGGAGGGCCTGCAGCGGATGAGCCGCTACACGGCGGGCGACTGGGGGCGCTACCTGCCGGGGCCGTTGCCGGTGGCGCCGGTGGGGGTGCGCGAGATCGACGAGGACCACCACGTGGTGGATGCGTGCGTGATGACGTCGGGGTGGTCGTGGGCTTCCGAGGACGACCGGACGACGTGGAGCACGCAGGTCGACGCGATCGCCCTGCACCTGGTGCGCGAGACGGGGCGGTGGCTGGTCGACGGGCGCGAGGGATCCGACGTCGAGTGCCGGGGAGTGGAGCTGCCGCGCCGCCTGTGGTGACGGTTTTCAGACGGTTTGCGAAAAAGTTCCGGTGAGTTCCCGGGTTCCGGCCCGAGAACGACCGGTCGTCGGTACCGTCCCCCCAGGCCCTGCTCCGGGCCCACTTGTGCGACGGCTATGGGGAGTCGACAGATGCAGACGAAGGTACCTTCGGCGACCCGTCGCCTGATCTCGGTGGTCCTGGCGACCGCACTGGCGATGCTGGGGCTGGTCGCGCTGGCGACGGCGTCGGCGCCGGGTGCGCAGGCGGCTGCCGGCAACCTGACCGGCAAGGTCACCGACACCGCGACGAGCAGCCCGGTCGTGGGCGTCTACGTGGTGGCGTTCTGCGCGGACCCGGACTTCGACGACTGGTTCGCCTGCGCCCGGACGACGACCGGCGCCGACGGCACCTACGGCTTCAACCTGCCCAACGGCAAGTACCGCGTGGGCGCGCTGAGCGGCACCAACGAGTACGGCGCGGCCTACCACGGCGGTGGCGCGAGCGTGTACGACGCCACGACGGTCACCGCCCCGGTCGGCAACGTGAACATCGCCATGAAGCGCTACGCGACGGTCGGCGGCACCGTGTCCGGTGAGGGCACGGGTGCGCTCAACCTCGCGAGCGTGTGCCTGATGGACTCCTACACCTATGTCGAGGACGGCGCGCAGCGGACCGGCTGGTACTGCTCGGCGCTGACCTTCACGAAGGCCGACGGCTCCTACACGCTCGGCGCTCCGGCCGGCGTCCACCGGGTCGGCGCCGAGGCGGCGAGCGGCAAGTGGCGCGCCACCTACTACGCGTCGTCGGCCACCCCCGAGGGCGGCACGAACGTGACCTTCGGCGAGACCGGCCACCAGGGCGGGATCAACATCACGATGCCGCGCAACGGCCTCATCACCGGCACCGTGAGGGACGCCGCGACGAACGCCGTGCTGCCCTTCGCCGAGGTGGCGGCCTGGGCGAAGGACGACGGCGAGTGGGAGGACGTCGCCTGGGCGACGGCCGACGAGCAGGGTGCCTACGAGCTGCGGGTGCCCAACGGCACCTACCGCGTCTCCTTCGACGACCCCTGCCAGGAGACCTGCGCCGACGACTACCAGGCGGAGTTCTGGAACGACGCCACGAGCATCGAGTCCGCTGACGACGTCGTCGTCGCCAACGCCGGCACGGTCAGCGGCAAGAACGCCGCCCTGGCGCGCAACGGCGCGATCGGCGGCACGGTGACCGCACAGTCCGGCGGTACGCCGATCGCGGACGTCGTGGTCGTCGGCTACCGGGCGATCTCCGGCGGCACGGGCTGGGACCCGGTCGCCTTCGCGCTCACCGACGCCGCGGGCCACTACACGCTGCGCGCCGGTGCGGGCACCTACCGCCTCGAGTTCCACCACCTCTGCTGGGACGACGACTGCACGGTCGAGTACGCCTCCGAGGTCTACGACAACAAGACCGACCTCGCCGACGGCACCGACGTGACCATCGTCGGCACGGGCACGACGTCGGGGATCAACGCCGCGCTCGCGGTGGCCCCGACGACCGCGCCGATCGAGAACCTGGTGCCGCCCGCCGTCGTCAGCGACCCGCCGAAGGTCGGCGAGCTCGCCTTCGCCCACGTGGGCGTCTGGTACCCGCAGCCCGAGAACGTGCAGGTCAGCTGGTACCGCTCGGGCTCCACGCAGTCGATCGGCACGGGCACCGCGATCGTGGTGCCGCCGGCCGCGCTGGGCGAGACGCTGAGCGTCAAGGTGACCGTGACCAAGCCGGGCTTCGACGACACCACGGTGACCTCCGAGGCCTCGGCCCCCGTCGAGAAGACCACGCTGAAGAACCTGCGCAAGCCGGCCGTCTTCGGCGTCCCGGTCGCCGGCGGCACGCTCGAGGTGTGGGAGGGCATCTGGTCGGCCGCGCCCGAGAGCTACACCTACCGCTGGTTCCAGAGCGGCAGCACCGACCCGATCGGCACCGGCAAGACGCTCGTCGTGCCGGCCGCCGCGGCCGGCAAGGACCTCACCGTCGAGGTCACGGCGAAGCGGGCCGACCGGCTCGACGGCGTCGCGACCTCGGCTCCGGTGGCGGTCCAGCCCCCGGCCGCCAGCCCGGTCCAGAACGTGACCGCGCCGGCTATCACGGGCACGCCGAAGGTCGGCACGACGGTGACCGCGCAGAGCGGCACCTGGAACCCGACGCCGGACACCGTGGTCATCGAGTGGTTCCGCTCCGGCTCCACGACGCCGATCGGCACCGGCCCCGAGCTCGTGGTGCCGGCCGCCGCCGAGGGCGGCACGCTCGCGATCCGGGTGACGGCGAAGAAGGCCGGCAGCTCCGACGGCGTGGCCATCTCCGCGCCGGTGGCGGTGATCCCCGCTGCGGGCGCCGAGGTCGAGAACGTCGTCCTGCCCGCCGTCGCCGGCAAGGCGAAGGTGGGCGAGATGCTCGCCGTCCACCCGGGCCTGTGGAACCCGCAGCCCGACCCGGCCCAGACCGAGGTCAGCTGGTTCCGCTCCGGCTCGAACCAGGCGATCGGCACCGGCTGGACGCTCGTCGTCCCGGCCTCTGCCCTCGGCCAGCAGGTCACCGCCCGGGTGACGGTCAAGAAGCCCGGCTTCGGCGACGGCGTCGCGAGCTCCGAGCCGACCGCGCCGATCGGGGAGGGCACGCTCGCGAACTACCTCCCGCCGATGGTGTTCGGCCCGCTCGTGGTCGGCGGCACCGTCGAGGCGTGGGAGGGCGTGTGGCCCGCCGGACCCGACAGCTACACCTACGCCTGGTACCTCGACGGCACCGCGACGCCGATCGGGACCGGCAAGCAGCTCGTCGTCCCGGCCAGCGCCGCGGGCAAGAAGCTGCGGGTCGAGGTGACCGCCACCAAGACCGCGTACGCCGGCAGCACGGTGAGCTCGGTCGCGTCCGCGGTCGTCGTGGCGGCACCGTCCGGCCCGAGCGCGGACTGCACGCTGGCCAAGGGGGCGCTCGCGAGCGCCCAGGCGGCGAAGAGCCGGGCCGCGAGCACGCTGGCGGCCGCCAAGAACAAGGTCACCCAGCTCAAGGCGAAGGTCACCAAGGCCAAGAAGGCCCAGCAGAAGGCCAAGGTCAAGCGGCTCACCGCCAAGCTCAAGAAGGCCAAGACCGCCAAGGCCGCCGCGACCACCGGGCTGGCCCGGGCCACGGCCGCGGTGACCAAGGCCCAGGCGGGCGTCACCCAGAGCTGCTCGTGAGCCTCCCGCCGGCGTCCTCCGCGACGCCGGCGGGAAAGCCTCGTCTCGCGGTCGGTCCCGGTTGACCGCAGGTTCACCGGGAGTTCGCCCGTCGCCGTGATCGTGCGACCGTGCGAACATCCCCCCGGCTCACCGGCCTGCTCGCGGCGGCGACCCTCCTGGCGCCCGTCCCGCTCGTCCTGTCCACCACGGCGCCCGCCCAGGCGGCCGCCTCCGACGTCCAGATCACCGAGTGGGCCTACAACGGCTCGGAGTTCGTGGAGATCACCAACACCGGCTCCGACGCCGTCGACCTGACCGGCTGGTCGTTCGACGACAGCAGCCGGACCGCGGGTGCCTTCCCGATCGGCGGCCTCGGCACGCTGCGGGCGGGGGAGTCGGCGATCGTCAGCGAGGCCAGCGCCGCCGCCTTCCGCACCGAGTGGGACCTCCCGGTCGCCGTGAAGGTGGTCGGTGACAACGACCAGAACCTCAGCCGCTCCGACGAGATGAACATCTACGACGCCGAGGGCGCGCTCGTCGACCGGCTCGCCTACAACGACCAGACCGGCCTCGGCCCGCGCACCGACCTCGCGAGCGCCTGGGTGCCGAGCGCAGCCGCGCTCCCGAACCAGGACGCCACCGGCTGGACGCTCTCGACCGCCGGCGACGCCGAGGGCTCGTGGACGTCGGCGGGCGGCTTCCTCGGCTCGCCCGGCACGTCGTCCCACGGCGGCGCGAGCACCGTGCGGATCACCGAGTGGGAGTACAACGGCTCGGAGTTCTTCGAGCTGACCAACCTCGGCGCCGGCCCGGCCGACCTGACCGGGTGGTCGTACAACGACAGCGCCCGGACGCCGAACGCGGTCAGCCTGAGCCCGCTGGGCACGCTGGCCCGCGGTGAGTCCGGCGTGGTCAGCGAGGCCACCGCCGACGCCTTCCGGACCGAGTGGGACCTGCCCGCGACGGTCAAGGTCCTCGGCAGCAACCCGGTCGGCCTCGGGCGCAGCGACGAGATCAACGTCCACGACGGCTCGGGCGCGCTCGTCGACCGGCTCACCTACAACGACCAGGGCACCGGCGCCGTCGCTGGCCCGCGCACCGACACCGCCAGCGCGTGGGTGCCGGAGGCCGCACTCGGCGCGAACACCGCCAGCGCCTGGACCCGCGCGACCGCAGGCGACGCCGAGGGCTCCTGGACGTCGACCGCGGCCGGCGCGTTCGTCGCCTCGCCGGGCACCAGCACGCTCGGCAACAACCCGCCGGGCAAGCCCGGCGGTGGCGGCACCGGCCCCGACCCGAGCACCGTCAGGCTCAACGAGGTCGAGTCCAACGGCGACACCGTGGGCGACTGGGTCGAGATCACCAACACCGGCACCGCGCCGATCGACGTCTCGGGCTGGAAGGTCCGCGACGCCGACACCGGCCACCCGTTCGCCGTCGTCCCCGGTGGCACGACGCTCGCGCCCGGCGCCTTCTTCGCGCTCTACACGGAGTTCCCGCCGCCGGGCTTCGGCCTCGGCGTCGACGACGCGGTCACGCTCTACCAGGCCGACGGCACCTCCGTCGTCGACAGCTACGCGTGGTCCGGCGGGCACGCCGCGACGACGTACGGCCGCTGCCCCGACGGCACCGGCGACTGGGAGGTGACCACGGTCCCGACCCGGGGCGGGGCCAACGCGTGCAGCCCGATCCGGATCAACGAGATCGAGTCGAGCGACGCGGCCGCCGGCCCCGACTGGGTCGAGCTGGTCAACCTCTCCGACGCGCCGGTCGACCTGGCCGGCTGGGTGCTTAAGGACAGCGGCGAGACCGACCCGACCACGCTGCCCGCGCCGAGCGTCGTCCCGGCGCACGGGCACCTCGTCGTGAACCCGCTCGCGGGTCTCGGTGGTGCGGACGCGGTGCGGCTCTACGACCCGAGCGCGAAGCTGATCGACTCCCACGCCTGGGCCGCCCACGCGACCCAGACCTACGGCCGGTGCAAGGACGGCGTCGGCGCGTTCGTCGACAACGTCGCCCCCACACCGGGCGCGGTCAACAGCTGCCCGGGTCTCGACACCCAGGCCTGGCCTGGCTCGCAGACGATCCGCACCGTCGACCAGGCGGGCACGTTCAACCAGGACGCCAGCGGCCTGGTCCTCGACCCGGAGGACCCGAGCACGCTGTGGGTCGCGCAGAACAAGGCGGGCACGCTGACCAAGCTGGTCAAGGACGGCGACGGCTACGTCCCCGCCGCCGGCTGGGCGCCCGGCAGGAACCCGCGCTACGCCGACGGCACCGGCGCTCCCGACACCGAGGGCATCACCATCGGCCCCGACCGCGCGATCTACCTGGCCGCCGAGCGCAACAACGAGGTCAGCGGCGTCAGCAAGAACGTCGTGCTGCGCTACGAGCCCGGCACGTCGATGAACGCGACCGACGAGTGGGCGATCCCCACCTCCGTGGTCCCGGCCGTCGGTGCCAACCTCGGCCTCGAGGGCATCACCTGGATCCCGGACGCCGCCCTCACCGCCGGCGGCTTCGTCGACGAGAGCACCGGCCAGGCCTACACGCCGAGCACCTACCCGGCGCACGGCACCGGCCTCTACGTCATCGCGGTCGAGGGGACCGGGAAGCTCTACGTGCTCGCGCTCGACCAGACGGCCGCCGTCCAGGAGAGCGTGCACCTGGTCGCCACGATCGACCCGAGGCTCACGACCAACGCCGGCCTGCCGGGCGTCATGGACGTCGTCTGGGACCCCGAGGCCGAGCGGCTCTGGGCGGTCTGCGACGACAGCTGCGACGGCACCACGGTCACGATGAAGCTGCAGCAGAGCGGGAAGTTCGCGATCAGCGCGGCCTACCAGCGCCCGGTCGGGATGCCGAACCTCAACAACGAGGGCTTCGCGCTCGCGCCGCAGTCGACCTGCGTCGCCGGGCAGAAGGCGGTGCTGTGGTCCGACGACGGCGACACCGACGGCTTCTCGCTGCGCGAGGGCACGTTCCCGTGCACCGAGGTGTCGACGCCCCCGACGCCGGTCGTCAACACGGCGGCCCCGGTCGTGAAGGGGACGGCGAAGGTCGGCGCCACGCTGACCGGAACCGCCGGCACCTGGACGCCGGCGCCGGGCACGACGTCGTACCAGTGGCTGGCGGGCGGGACGCCGATCGCCGGCGCCACCACCGCGAAGCTGCTCCTCACCCCGGCCCTGGCCGGCCGGCGGATCAGCCTGCGGGTCACGGTCACCGCCGACGGCTTCCTCGACGCGGCGACGACGTCGAGCGCCACCACGCCCGTCGCGGTGGGCACGCTGGCGCCGGCCGGACGGCCGAGGATCACCGGCAAGGCGCGGGTCGGCACCAAGGTCGCGGTCCGGCTCGGCCGGGTCACGCCGTCCGCGAAGGCCGGCTACGCCTGGTACGTCGACGGCCGCCGGATCGCCGGCGCCGAGGCCGCGAAGCTCCGCCTGGAGCGGAAGTGGGCCGGGCACCGGATCACGGTCAAGGTGACCTACACCGCCGCCGGCTACGCCCCGCTCACCCTCACCTCACCCGCCGTGAAGGTCCGCCGCCGCTGACCACGAAGTAGCCCGGTTGCGGGGCCGAAGTTAGGGGGTTGCGGGGTCGAGATCACGATCTCGACCCCGCAACCCCCGCACTTCGTCGAGGGTTAGCGCCCGCCGCCGTGGTCGGTGGTCGGCAGGTAGCTGGCGTTGCCGGCGAACGTCACGTCGAAGCCCTCGGCGTTGACGTAGGCCGGGATGCCGCCGGGCACCCGGCACGACGCCGAGCCGGTGCTGTCGGTGACCGCGTCGCAGATGAACAGGTAGCCGCCGGCCAGCGAGCTGGTCGTCGAGAACACCAGCCGCTGCCCCGGGAGCGGGGCCCCTCCGACGCCGCGCAGCGTGGCCTTGACGGTGCGGACCGTCCAGAGCTGCGAGTTGACCACTGCCATGTCGGTGATCGTGGCCGGTGCCCGGTCGACGACCTGGACGAGCTCGGGCGAGGCGCTCCCCGCCCGGCTCAGGTCACCGGAGTACGTCGCGGTCAGCCGGTGGCTGCCCGCGGCGAACCCGTCGACCTGCAGCGTGGCCCGCTGCTGGCCCTCGACCGTCGCCAGCGGCGCGGTGCCGAGCACCGCGTTGCCGGAGCGGAAGGTGACCGAGCCGGTGGGCTTGCCCGGGGTCGGGACGGCGTCCGAGACGATCGCGGTGAGCGTCACCCGGCCGCCGTACGTCGCCGGGTTGGCGCTCGAGGTGATCCCGGTGACGGTCTCGACCGCACCGACGCTCACCCCGGTCGCCGACTCGCTGCCGGTGTAGTTGAAGCTGCCGCCGTAGACCGCGCGGACCTGGTGGGCGCCGGGCGTCAGCCCCGTCGTCGTGTACGACGCGGTGCTGGTCCGCTCGGCGGAGGCCGGGGTCAGGTTGGCCGCCCCGAGCAGCGTGTCGCCGTCCCAGAACTGGACCGGACCGGTGGCCCGGCCGGTGGCGGGGGAGACGACCTGGACCGTCGCGGTGAACGTCACCGGCTGGCCCTGGTCGGCGGTCTCGGCGTCCGCGACGAGGTCGAGCGCGGTGCCGCCCTTGCCGACGGTCTGGCCGTTGCCCTGGTCGAGCAGGCCGGTGCTCCCGACGAAGCGCGGTTCGCCGCTGTAGACCGCGGAGATCCGGTAGGTGCCGGGAGCCGCCGAGCTGAACCCGGTGCTGACGGCGACGCCGTCGACGATCGCCACCGGAGCGCCGAGGTTGGCGCCGTTGACCTTGAGCTGCACCGTGCCCGTGGGGGCGCCGGCGCCGGGGGCGACCGGGCTGACGGTGGCGGTGAAGGTCACCGAGCCACCCGACGGCGTCGGGTTGGCCGACGAGGTCAGCAGCGTCGAGGTCTGCGCCCGCTGCACCTTCTGCGCCACCGAGCCGTTGCTGCCGGAGAAGCTGTCGTCGCCGTCGTACGTCGCGACGATCGCGTGCTGGCCGACGCCGAGGTCGTCGAGCGTGACCGAGGCGATGCCGCCGGTCGCGGACGAGACCGGGACGGTGCCCAGCACGGTGCTGCCGTCGGTGAAGGTCACCGTGCCCGAGGGCGAGCCGGCACCGGGGGCGACGACGCCGACGGTGGCGGTGATCGTCACCGGCTGACCGGAGACGGCCGTCGGGGACGAGCTGACGACGGTGGTCTTCGTCGCGGCCTTGTTGACCGTGTGGGTCGCGGTCGAGGAGACGCTGGTGATGAAGTTCGGGTCCGCGCTGAGGTAGCGGGCCTTCACCTGGTGGGTGCCGCGGGCGAGCGTGCTCGTGCTCATCGTGGCGGTGCCGTCCTCGAGGGTCACGTACGGGCCGGGCTGGCCGTCGATCTCGAACTGGACGGCGCCCTGCGGGTCGCCGGTCGCGGGAGCGTCCGGCGTGACCGTGGCGGTGACGGTGACCTGCTGGCCGACCACCGAAGGGTTCGGCGAGGAGCTGACCGTCGTCGTGGTGGTGGCCGCGACGACCTTCTGGGTCAGCGTGTCCGAGCCGCCCGCGAAGCGGTCGTCGCCCTCGTAGTTCGCGGTGATCACGTGGTTGCCCGCGTCGAGGCCGACCGGCGGGGAGACCGCCGTCCCGCCGTTGAGGGCGACCGGGGCGCCGATCGGCTCGCCGTCCGCGGCGAACTGCACGGTGCCGGTCGGCTCGCCCGCACCCGGGCCCGCGACGGCGACGTCGGCGGTGAACCGCAGCGGCTCACCGGCCACGGCGTCGGCGTTGGACGTCGTCAGGTCGACCGTGGTGTCGGCCCGGTTGACGCCGTGGGTGAGCTCGGCCGAGCTGCTGCTCGCGAAGTCCCCGTTGCCGTTGTACGTCGCCTGCACGGCGTGGTTGCCGGGACGCAGGTTGCTGACGGTCAGCGTCGCGGTGTCGCCGGTGAGCGGGATCGCCGTGCCGTAGGGGTCGCCGTCGATGTTGAACTGGACGGCGCCGCCGGGCTGGCCGACGCCGGGCGCGACCACGTCGACCTCGGCGGTGAACGTCACCGCCTCACCGCTGACCGTGGGGGAGCCGGTGCTGGTGAGCACCGTCGAGGTGGGCGCCTTGCCGACCGTGAGCTCCCGCGTGGTGGCGCTGCTGCCGATCAGGTTGCCGTCGCCGCTGTAGGAGGCGCCGATGGTGTGCGAGCCGGTGCTCAGCGAGTCCGTCGGCGGCGACGTCGCGGTGCCGGCGCCGACCGGGACGGGTGCCCCGAGGTCGGTGCCGTCGACCGTGAACTGCACGGTGCCGGTGGGCTCGCTGGTGCCGTTGACCCGGGCCACCTGCGCGGTGAACGAGACCGCCTCACCGTGCACCACCGAGGCCGGCGGCACGAGCGTCGTGGTCGACGGGTTCTTGCCGACCCCGAAGGCGCTCGTGGCCGTCGATCCCTTGTAGTAGGCGGTCTGCGCGAACGATGCCGACACGACGGCACTGCGCGGCGGACCCGAGACGGGCAGCGTCGCGGTCGCGACGCCGTTGCCGTCGGTGGTCGCGCTGACCGACGTGCCGCCGGTCAGCGCGAAGGTGACCGTCCGGCCCGGCAGCACCGAGGCGCCGAGGTTCGGGTCGGTCAGCGTCGCCTTCACGGTCACCGAGGTGTTCTGCGGCCCCTCGGTGGCGCCGGAGTAGGCGAGCTGGGTGATGTTGTCGATCGTCACCGACCGGTTGGTGGTCTTGGTGTTGTTGGAGCAGTAGAGGAAGCCCGAGCGGTTCCGCTCGACGGCCCGCGCCGTGTAGGCCCCGTTGGGGTAGTTGTGGGTGTCGATGCCGGCGCTCTTGCCGCCGGTGCCTCCCTGGACGCTCTCGAACACGACCCCGCCGGAGCTGTTGATCAGCTGCAGCGTGGTCTGCGGGCCACTGGCGTTGAGGCAGCCGGTGCCGTCGGAGGCACCGCTGTTGGACAAGGTCGCATTGCCCCGGAGGACGGCCCCGTCGGCAGGCCCGGTGATGTCCGCGGACGCCGAGGTGGCGAGCAGGACGGGCGTGCCGAGGGTCAGGGCGAAGGCCGCGAGAGCGGCGATGGATCGGCGCACAGCGGGTCTTCCTTTCACTTGAGGATGGCGCCGCGCGCCGTCGAGGACAGGTGGTTGGCGTCGCCCTGGAAGGTCGCGACGTAGCCGCCGTTGAGGGTGAGCTGGAGCAGGTACGCCGCCGCGCTGCACACGGCCAGGCCCGACTCGTTGGTGGTCGAGGTGCACACGACCTTCGCGCCCACCTTGAACTCCACCGGGACTCCGGCCAGCGGCGTCGAGCCCGCGGTGACGGTCGCCCGGAGGACCCCGAGCGGGACCGCCAGCGGGGTCAGCGACAGGACGGCGGGGGCGGTACTCACGCTGGTCGCGCGCTTGGCCACCGCCACCGGCTTGTTGCCGGACGTGCTGCCCTCGAACTTCGCGCCGCCCGCGAACACCGCACGGACCGTGTGGTTGCCGGCCCCTGGCGAGGCCAGGGTGACCGTCGCCGTCGAGACGCCGCCCGCACCCGCGACCAGCGTGCCGGTCGCGACCGGCTGCCCGTCGACCGTGAAGGTGACCGTGCCGGTCGGCGCGCCCAGGTGGTCGTCGGACGCCGTGACGGTCGCGGTGGCCGTGACCGGGTCGCCGTACGTGGTCTGGCTGCGGTCGAGGGCCAGGGCGGTCGTCGTCCCCAGGCGCAGGACGCGCTGGGTGAGCTCCGCGGTGGCCGCGCCGTAGCGCAGGTCGCCGGAGTAGACGGCCGTGACGGTGTGCTCGCCCGGGGTCAGGGTCGCCAGCGCCGGGCTGGTCGCGGTGCCGTCCTCGAGGGTGAGGGCGGGACCGGACGGGCGCCCGTCGATGACGATCTGGACCGACCCGGTCGGGGTGGCCCCCGCGCCCGGCGCGGTGACCGCGACGGTGAACGTGACGTCGTCGCCGACGCCCGCGTCGGTGTCGGACGACGTCAGGTCGAGGTCGACGCTGCCGATCTCGACCGTCTGGGTCAGGATCGCGCCGCTGCCGGAGAAGCCCGGTGCGCCCACGAAGCTGGCGATGACGGTGTGGTCGCCCGGCTCGGCGGAGGTGACCGCCTCGCTGAGCGCGACACCGTCGCCGTCCACGGCGACCGGAGCACCGAGGTCGGTGCCGTCGAGCGAGAACTGCACCGTGCCGGACGGCACGCCGTCGGCCGTGGTGACCTCGGCCCGGAAGCGGACCGCGTCACCGTAGGTGGCCGGGTTGGCGCTCGAGGAGAGCTCGGTCGCGGTGGCCGCGACGGCGGTCCCGGCGATCACCGTGTGGCTGGTCGGGGCCGACGCGGCGCCGCGGTAGTCCGCGTCGCCGTCGTAGGTCGCGACGAGCTGGTGGGTGCCCGGCGGCAGGTCGTCCAGATCGAGGACGGCGGTGCTGCCGGACGCCGAGGCCTCCAGCGGAGCCGAGCCGATCGGGTCACCGCCGGAGAGGAAGGTGACCGTGCCGGTCGGTGCCCCCGAGCCGGGGGCGGCGGCGACGACGCTGGCGGTGAGCCGGACGTTCTCGTCCTGCACCGACGGCGACGGGTTCGCCACGAGCGCGACCGTGGTGTCGGCGGGGGAGACGTCCTGCGTGCGCTGGTCGGCGCCCGCGGCGTACCGGCTGCTGCCGGAGTAGGCCGCCCGCAGGGTGTGGGTGCCGGCGGTCAGCGTGGTCAGCGGCGGGAAGGCCGCGGCACCGTTGACGACGTCGACCGGCGCGCCGACGGGGTTGCCGTCGACGAGCAGCTGGACGGTGCCGTCGGGGGCGCCGCCACCCGGGGCCCGGACCGCGACGGTCGCGGTGAGGCCGACGGCCTCACCGGTCACGGTCGAGGAGTCCGAGGCGTCGAGAGTGACGTCGACGGCGGCCTTGCCGACGGTGACGGTGCGCGGCGACGCGGCGCTGGCGCCGAAGACGTCGTCCCCGCGGTAGGTCGCCACGACGGGGTTGCTGCCGACCGGGAGGTCGGCGACCGTCGTGCCGGCGGTGCCGTCGGGGGAGACGCCGGCCCGGCCGACCTCGTGGCCCTCGACGGTGAAGACGACCTCACCGGTCGGGGTGCCGGTGGCGGTGCTGACCGTCGCGCCGAGGGTGACCGGCTCGCCGTACACGGCGGTGGACGGGTCGACGGTCGAGGTGGTCGTGGTCGCCTTGAGCGGCTCGCGCACGCGGAAGGTGACCGCGGCGGAGGTGCTGCCGGTGTGGTCCGTGCTGCCGCTGTAGACCGCGGTGACCGTGTGGTCGCCGAGGGTCAGCGTCGACAGCGCGGGGCTGGTGGCGGAGCCGCCGGAGAGCGCGACGGCGGCACCGAAGTCGGCGCCGTCGACCCGGAACTGCACCGTGCCCGACGGGGTGCCGCCGTGCGCGGGCGCGACGGTGGCGGTGAACCGGACCGGCTCGCCGAGCGGCACGACGGCCGGGTCGGCGGAGACGGTCGTCGTGGTCGCGATGGTGCCGACCGTGAAGGCCGACGAGGTGCTGGCCGGCTCGAGGCCGGGCGCGCCGGCGTACGTGGCGGTGACGGTGGCGGACCGCGGGGGACCGGCGACCGAGATCGTCGTCTCGGCCACCCCGGCGCCGTTGGTGGTCGCGGTGGCGCTCGCGCCGCCGGAGAGGGCGAAGGTGACCGTGCGCCCGGAGACGTCGCCACCGGTGCGGTCGGCGAGGACCGCGCGGAGGGTGGCGGTGCTGCCCTGCGCGGCGGAGGTGTCGCCGGTGTAGGTCAGCGTGCTGCAGCTGCGCGGGGTGACGACGAGGGTGCCGGCCGCGGACGCGCCGGCGGACGTCACGACGACACCCCAGCTCGCGCGGGCGCCGGTCTTGCTCAGGCCGTCGGCCTCGGCGGGCGCGGCGATCGTCGCGGAGTAGTTGCCGCCGGCGGTGGTCGTCGTGGTCGCGGTGACCGCGCCGCCCGGGTCGACCGGGGACTTGTCGAGCGCGATGCTCACCGGGACGCCGGCCGCGCCGGTGCTCAGCCGGCCGCTGACGGTGACGTCGCCGCCGGCGCACGAGAGCGACGGCGTGACCGTGCCGGTCAGCGTGGTGCCGGGGGCCGGGGTCGAGGCCGCGGAGAGCTTGCGGTCGAGGGTCAGCGAGCCGCCGTCCAGGGGCAGCCGGAGCAGCTCCTGGGCGTCGTTGCGGTGGGTCGCCGACCACCAGTGCGTGTTGACGGTCTGGCCGTCGGCGCTCTGCGCGTGGACCCGGCGGGTGCTCACCGAGCCGATCGGGACCGCGCTGGTCGCGTTGGTCACCGACGAGGGGTCCTTGAAGGAGAAGATGCCGTCGAAGGTCGACGTGCCGCTCGCCAGGGAGCCCGCGTTGTAGCTGAACCCGCCGTTGTAGGCGACGTCCACGTCGTTGCTCCAGGACTGGCCCGCGTCGAGCGGGAAGGCCAGCGCGCGCCAGCCGCGCGTCGGCGTCATCACCAGGTCGATGGTCGCGGTGATGTTCTGGGTGATGATGCTGACCTTGGCCCGGCCGGTGAGGTTCTGGTGCTGGGTCTCCTGCAGGAGGGCCAGGTCGGAGCGCCGGACGAACTTGGTGCCCGAGACCGAGCCGGCGAAGTTGCTCAGCTCGGCGTTGCCGACGCCGTCGACCGCGGCGCTGCCGCTGCCGCCGGTGATCGTGCCGGTGATGTTGAGCTTGTACGCCGGCTGGCCCTGGAAGGTCTCCACGCCGGCGACGGTGTAGGTGACGTTCTCGTTGAGGGACACGTCGGTCCCGTCGGCGAGGTAGCGGAAGTTCGACTGGTAGGTCCACGACCAGCCGGTCGACCAGGCCGGGACGTCGTCCCCGGGGGCCTGGGCGGCGCCGGCCGGCGCCGTGCCGGCGGTGGCCACCATCGTGGCGACCACGGTCGCCAGGACGCTGAGCCAGGCCAGGCGTCGTCGGAAGGCCCGGGCCGCGCGATGGCGGCCGGGCGTGGGCAGGGTGCTGTCGATCGGCGCAGGGAGCATGCGTCACCGTCCCGTAGGTCGGGGGGATGCCACCCGAGAGGAACGGGCACGGGAGCCCATGTGGCGGAGGGAGTGGCCGGATTCAAGCAGGTTTGTGACCCCGCGCACAGTGTTTTCTGAAAAGGGTTCACGTTTTCTTCGCCCGAACGACCGCGGTTCGCCGCCAGCCGCCTGCGCGCCGTAACCTTGGGCCTTGTGGCCGGCCCCGATTACGACTCCGAGATCAAGCAGCTGACGTCGACGATGCACACCATCGAGCAGGTCCTCGACCTGCCCGCGATGGAGCGCGAGATCGCGGACCTCGGCGTCCAGGTCGCCGCACCGGACCTGTGGGACGACCAGGCCAACGCGACCCGGGTCACCGGCCGCCTCTCCGCCCTCCAGGGCCAGGTGGAGCGCTTCCGCAGCCTCCAGCAGCGCATCGACGACCTCGCGGTGCTCGCCGAGCTCGCCGCCGAGGAGGCCGACGACGACACCCTCGCCGAGGCCGAGTCCGAGCTGGCCAAGGTCAAGAAGGCCGTCGAGGGCCTCGAGGTCCGCACCCTCCTCTCCGGCGAGTACGACGAGCGCGAGGCCATCGTCACCATCCGCTCCGGCGCCGGCGGCGTCGACGCGGCCGACTTCGCCGAGACCCTCATGCGGATGTACACGCGCTGGGCCGAGCGCAACAAGTACCCCGTCGAGGTCTACGACATCTCCTACGCCGAGGAGGCCGGCATCAAGTCGGCCGAGTTCGCGATCCACGCGCCCTACGCCTACGGCACCCTCTCCGTCGACGCCGGCACCCACCGCCTCGTCCGGATCAGCCCCTTCGACAACCAGGGCCGCCGGCAGACCTCGTTCGCCGCGGTCGAGGTCGTCCCCCAGCTCGAGCAGACCGACGAGATCGAGGTCGACGAGAACGACATCCGCACCGACGTCTTCCGCTCGGGCGGCCCCGGCGGCCAGTCGGTCAACACCACCGACTCCGCCGTCCGGCTCACCCACATCCCCACCGGCATCGTGGTCTCCTGCCAGAACGAGAAGTCGCAGCTGCAGAACAAGGCGGCCGCGATGATCGTCCTCAAGGCCAAGCTCCTCGCGAAGAAGAAGGCCGAGGAGGCTGCGCTCAAGAAGGACCTCAAGGGCGACGTCGCCGCGAGCTGGGGCGACCAGATGCGCAACTACGTGCTCAACCCGTACCAGATCGTCAAGGACCTGCGCACCGGCTACGAGACCGGCAACCCGCAGGCGGTCTTCGACGGCGACATCGACGGCTTCCTCGAGGCGGGCATCCGCTGGCGGCGGGGTGCCGAGAAGTCGGCGGACGCCTAGGTCTCCGCTCCCGGCTCCGGGACCCGGGCCGGGACGGCGGGGTCAGCGGGCCCTGGCCGCCGCCGAGCGCGGGCTGAACCCGCTCCACCCGAGCTTGTTGCGCGCCTTGACCCGGACGGCCCAGCGGCCCTTCGGCAGCAGCAGCTGGACCGACGTCGTCCCCGCCGCGAGCACCGCGGTGCTGCGGGTCGCGATCACCCGGCCGCCGGCCGTGAGCTTGAACGCCTTGACGACGTAGCCGGTGATCGCGGCGCCGCCGGTGGCGGGCGGCGTCCAGCGGACGCCGACCGAGAGACGGCCGCCCCGCGTCCCGGGCCGGACGACGGCCGCGCGCGGCGTCCCCGGACGGGTGGCCGGTGCCGCGGACGGCGGCTTGCCGGAGCTCACCGGGGGCGGCGGGTCGGTCGGCGGGTCGGTGGTGCCGTTGCCCGGGGTGCCGGAGCACCCGCTGACGCTGAGGCGGTAGGTCCCGGCGCTGCCGTAGGAGTCGTACCCGCCGCTGCTCCAGCCGCTGCCACCGCCGGAGAGCGAGCCGGCGCCGGAGACGGCGACGTAGTAGGGGCCGCCGCGCAGGGTGCCGGTGACGGTCGCCCCGAGGCCGGTGACGGCGGCGGAGGTCCGGGTGGTGGCGGGTGCGGCGGCGTGGAGCAGGGTGCCGGCGCTGTCGCGCAGCTCGACGCGGAGGTCGAGGTTCGGGCCGACGGGTGCGGGGGAGGCGCTCGCGGTGACGGTGCCGGTGCAGTCGGTGACGGCGTACCAGTCGCGGTCGTCGCGGCCGGTGATCACGCCGCTGCCACCGGGCAGGGCGGCGAGGGGGAGCGCGGTGGCCGGCGTGCTGCCCGCCTCGTCGGGCCGCAGGCTCGCGCCGTTCGCGCCGAGCACCGCGAAGTCGTCCTCGCGGTTGTTGGCCGACGGGTAGTCCCCGCGCGACCACTGGGTCACGCCGGCGGAGTAGGGGCTGCCCATGAGCGGGCCCCACAGGGTGTTGCCGGCGTAGTAGCCGCTGCTGCTGGTGCCGTCGTGCCCGAGGCCGAGGGTGTGCCCGGCCTCGTGCGAGGCCGCCTCGGCCATGTTCTTGGCCTTGTTGCCCAGCGACGACGGGAACACCCAGGCCGGGCTGCGGGTCTCGCCGTTGGTGACGGAGTCGAAGGTGCCGATCCAGGCGATGCCGCCGCACGCGCCGCCGCAGAGCTGGGTCTGGATCGAGCCGCCCGAGGCGAACGCCACCCGGGTCCCGTACGTCGGGTCGCTCGACGAGCTGCGCCACAGCGCACCCGCCGGCGGCTCCTGGGTGGTGACGTCGATGTCGAAGGGGGAGTAGTCCTCGGCGACCCGGGCCCAGACCTCCTGGACGACGGTGCGCTCGGCGTCGGAGAAGGACGCCGACCCGTCGAGCGACCAGCCCGGGAAGAGGAGCGTGCTCAGCCCGTTGAGCAGCCACGAGTTGCTCGACAGCAGCGTGCCGCCGTTGAAGTCGAGGTAGATCGTGCGGTTCGCACCGGGCCGGCTGTGCAGCGTGAAGGTGTCGGCCAGCGTGGCCGAGGGCAGTGCCTCCCCGCGCGCGAGCCGGGTGCCGTCGTCGGCGGCGCTCGGTGGGGCGTCGGCGCCGGCCGTGGCCGGCGCGGTCCACTCGTCGACCGCGAAGAGGGTGCCGTCGGGCGCCACGTCGACCGCGGGGTCCGTGGCCAGCATCCGGGCCTCGGCCGCGCTCAGGCCCGGCCGGTCGTCCCCGTCGGCCCGGGACGGCTCGGTGGCGGAGGCGGGGATCGCAAGGCCTGCCACCGCGAGGGCGAGCCCGGCCACGCCGAGACCGCCCGCACGCACGAGATGCAGCATGACGACACCGTTCGGTCGTCCCGCGGCGCGCCTGAGCGCTCCGGGACGTCGTCCCGGGATTTGCGGGACCGGGTCCCAGGCGCCGTGGCGAGGTCAGCCGACGGGGACGGCGGCGGCCTGCGCGACCGCCACGCACCAGCGCCCGGCGCGGTCGACGAGCTGGTCCTGGGGGAGACCCGCGGGCAGGCTCAGGCTGCACGCGAGCCACGCGTCGCCGTACAGGCCGCGGAAGGTGACGCTGCGCTGGTCGCCGGTGGTGCACAGCAGGCCCACCGACGGGGTGCCGTACGCCGGGGCTCCGGGCAGCGGGGCGCAGCCCTTCGTGCGGCCGGCCTCGGCGACCAGGCGCTGGGCCCAGTCGGCGGTCACGGGGGGAGCGAACACCCAGGCCTCGGCCGCGCCGGGGGTCCCGGCGGCGGTGGCGGCGGCCCGGCAGCCGTACTCGTGAGCGACGTCACCCCCGGGGATCGCGTCGGTCTGCTCGCCGTTGTCGTAGCCGGTGGCCGTGCCCTCGGCGCCCAAGGCGGCCGCGACCGCCTCGGCGGGTACCAGCTCGCAGAACGGCGCCCGTCGGACGACGGCCTTCGTGCTGTCGAACTCGCTCAGCGGCGTGCCCGTGTAGGCGGCGGGCTTGCGGGCCGGGGGCGGCGCGGTGTCGTCGGAGACGGCGACGCCGATCGCGACGGGGATGAGCGTGAGCAGCGCGGAGAGCAGCAGCGCACGCAGGACCGTCGGCACGCAGGTCACCCTAGAGGACGCACCTGAGAGGGCGACGCACCGGCGCACGCGTCCACCGGCACGCCTTGTCCGTGGCGTACCGTCTTGCCAGTGATTCGCTTCGAGAAGGTCACCAAGCGCTACCCCGGACCCGGGAAGCCGGCGCTCGACCAGGTCACCCTCGACATCGACAAGGGAGAGTTCGTCTACCTCGTCGGAACCTCGGGCTCCGGCAAGTCGACCGCCCTCCGGCTGGTCCTGCGCGAGCTCCGTCCGACCACCGGCCGGGTGCACGTTGCGGGCAAGGAGATCAACCGGATGGCGGGCTGGAAGGTGCCGCGGCTGCGCCGCCAGATCGGCACCGTCTTCCAGGACTTCCGGCTGCTGCCGAACAAGACGGTCAGCGAGAACGTCGCCTTCGCCCAGCAGGTGATCGGCAAGTCCCGCCGCGAGATCGCCAAGGTGGTCCCCGAGACCCTTGAGCTCGTCGGCCTCAAGGACAAGGGCGACCGGATGCCCGACGAGCTCTCCGGCGGCGAGCAGCAGCGGGTGGCGATCGCCCGCGCCTTCGTCAACCGGCCGATGATCCTCATCGCCGACGAGCCGACCGGCAACCTCGACCCCGCGACGTCCGTGGGGATCATGAACCTCCTGGGTGACATCAACGGCACCGGGACGACGGTCCTGATGGCCACCCACGACCACGGCATCGTCGACCAGTTCACCAAGCGGGTGATCGAGCTCGAGCACGGCCGGGTCGTCCGCGACGAGGCTTCCGGTAGCTACGGCTTCCAGCACTGATCCAGGAGAGTCTTCCTTCCCATGCAGCTGCGCTACGTCTTCACCGAGCTCCGCACCGGTCTGCGGCGGAACCTGTCGATGCACCTCGCGGTCATCGTCACGCTCTTCGTCTCGCTGTCCCTGGCGGGCATCGGCATCCTGCTCCAGCAGGAGGCCAAGATCGCCCGGTCCACGCTGGGCGACGAGCTCAAGATCCTCGTCAACCTGTGCACCCAGGACGACCCCTCCAACAGCCCCAACTGCGGCAGCGGTGAGGTGACCGACGAGCAGAAGCAGCGGATCGAGCAGGAGATCGAGGACAACCCCGAGGTCCGCTCCTTCCGCTACGTCTCCAAGCTGGAGGGCTTCGACAACGCCCGCAAGTCCGGGCAGATCCCCGACAGCGCCATCTCCGGGCCCAACCCGGTGGTGACCGTCGAGCAGTGGCCGCAGGGCTACTGGGTGACGCTCAAGGACCCCAACGAGGCCGACGGCATCTCCAGCGCCCTGGTGGGCCTCGACGGCGTCTCGGGGATCAAGGACCAGCGCAAGGCGCTCGGCCAGATCTTCGGGATCATGAAGGTCCTCAAGTACGGCTCGTGGATCGGCTCCGCCTTCCTCATCTTCGCCGCGCTCCTCCAGGTCACCAACACGATCCGGCTGGCCGCGCTCGCGCGGCGCCGCGAGATCGCGATCATGCGCCTGGTGGGCGCCTCGACCCTCTACATCGCGCTGCCCTTCCTCCTCGAGGCCCTGGTCACCGCGATCGTCGGCGTCGGGCTCGCCGCGGGTGCGCTGGCGGCCTTCCAGTACTGGGGCGTCGAACGCGGCCTGGCCGAGCACGTGCAGTTCCTGCCGTGGGTCGACTGGGGCGACTACTTCCAGTCCCTGGTGGGCTTCCTGCCCGGGATCCCCGGCATCGTGATCCTCGGACCGCTGCTCACGCTGGTCCCGACACTCCTGCTGACCCGCAAATACGTCAAAGTGTGAGCCGGGACGGTTACGGTCGAACAGTTCACTTCCCCGAACACTGATTGGTCTGACCCGTGCGCTTCTTCCCCAGCGCCCCCTGGCTCCGCCGTGCCTTCGATCGGCTGCCGGGATGGGCTCACCCGCAATGGCTCGTCGTCATCGGCGCGACCCTGGCTGCCGTCGTCGGTCTGGCGATGCCGTTGGCCCAGGCCGACGACCGCAACGACCTCAAGGACCGCCAGAACGAGGTGCGGGGCCAGATCTCCAGCGTCAAGGGGGAGATCCACGAGGCCAGTCAGAAGGTCGCCAGGATCGCCGGCCGTCTCGAGACGGCCAAGGGCCAGCTCCAGACCGCCCGCACCCGCCTCGCCTCCGTGCGCAGCGACCTCGGCAAGGCGCAGGCCGCCGCGGCGACGCTCGCCACCAAGCTCACCGACGCCGAGCAGAAGCTCACGCTCGCCAAGGCGGCGCTGGTCCAGGCCCGCGCGGACGTCGTCGTCCAGCGCACCGACAGCCGTCGCGCCGTCGTCTCGATGGCCACCGGTGACGACGCGCGGATCGCGCTCATGGAGTCCTACCTGACCAGCGGCACCATCGAGGACGTCCTCACCGGCCAGACGGCGTACGAGGTCGTGACCGGGCGGCAGAACCAGGCCCTGGTCAAGCTCGAGGAGGCCGAGGACGCGATGCAGCAGCAGCGCGACGCCGTCCGCACCGCCCGGGACGAGGTGGCCGTCGCCAAGAAGGCCGCCGACGACAACGTCCGCACCGTCCAGGTCCTCGTCGACCGCGCCGCGGCCACCGAGGCCCAGGTCTCCTCGCTCGTCACCCGCACCCGCAGCGCCCGGGCGGCCGTCGTCCAGGCCCGGGAGGCCGACCGCGCGGCCCTGCGCCGCCTCGAGAAGCGCGAGGCCAAGATCCGCTCGCGCATCGCGGCGCTCTCGAAGAAGCAGGGGGGCAGCTACAACGGCGACACCGGCGGCCTGCTCGCCAAGCCCGGCCCGGGCCCGGTCACCTCGCCCTTCGGCTGGCGGATCCACCCGATCTACGGCTACTACGGCCTGCACAACGGCACCGACTTCGGCACCGGCTGCGGCGCGGCGCTGTGGGCCGGCGAGTCCGGCACCGTGATCAGCGAGTACTACGACGAGGTCTACGGCAACCGCCTCTACCTCGCCATCGGCAAGGTCAACGGCGCCAACATCACGCTCGTCTACAACCACCTGAGCCGGTACGCCGTCAGCCAGGGCGCCCGGGTCAAGCGCGGCCAGGTCGTCGGCTACTCCGGCACCACGGGCTGGTCGACCGGCTGCCACCTGCACTTCACCGTGCTGCGCAACGGCGAGGCCGTCAACCCCATGCAGTACCTCTGACCCCGGTACGACGCGGACGGGCGACCTGGGCGGAATCCGGTTGCGGCGTCCTGAGAGAATCGTGGGCATGGCCAAGAAGTCGGGTGCGGACAAGAAGGACGCGAGCGGGCGCACGCTCGTCGCGTCCAACAAGAAGGCGCGCCACGACTACCACATCGAGGACACCTTCGAGGCCGGCCTGGTCCTCCAGGGCACCGAGGTGAAGTCGCTGCGGCTGGGTCGCGCGAGCCTGGTCGACGGCTTCGTCGACATCGACGGCGGCGAGGCCTGGCTGCACGGGGTGCACATCCCCGAGTACGCCCAGGGCACCTGGACCAACCACGCGGCGCGGCGCAAGCGCAAGCTGCTCCTGCACCGCCTCGAGATCGACAAGATCGAGCGCAAGGTCAGCGAGAAGGGGCACACCGTCGTCCCGCTGGCGCTCTACTTCGTCAAGGGCCGGGCCAAGGTCGAGATCGGGCTGGCCAAGGGCAAGAAGTCCTGGGACAAGCGCCAGGCGATCGCCGAGCGCACCGCCGACCGCGAGAAGCAGGAGGCCATCGGCCGCCGGCTCAAGGGCATGCGTGACTGACGGCGAGGCCGCCGAGGTCCGCGCCTTCTGGCAGCGCCTCGGGCTGCCCGGCCTGATGGACCTGCACGTCCACTTCCTCCCGCCGCCGATCGAGCGTGCCGTGTGGCGCGAGTTCGACAACGGGGGAGAGCTGATCGGGCGCGACTGGCCGATCCGCTACCGCTTCGACGCCGACGAGCGGCTCCGGCTGCTGCGCGACTTCGGCGTGCGCCGGTTCCCGACGCTGCCCTACGCGCACAAGCCCGGCGTGGCCGGCTTCCTCAACGACTGGAGCCGGGCGTTCGCCGCCGAGGTGCCCGAGGTGCTGTGGACCGCGACCTTCTACCCGGAGCCCGAGGCGCCGTCGTACGTCGCCGAGCTGGTGCGCGACGGCGTCGCGGTGTTCAAGGTCCACTCGCAGGTGGGCCGCTTCCACGTCGACGACCCGCTGCTCGACGGGGTCTGGGAGGTCCTCGAGGACAGCGGGACGCCCGTCGTCGCGCACGTCGGGTCAGGGCCGGTCGGGACGCCGTACACGGGGCCCGAGGCGATGACCCGGCTGCTGGCGCGGTTCCCGCGGCTGCAGGTCGTCGTCGCCCACCTGGGTGCACCCGAGACCGCCGATTTCGTCACGCTCGCCGAGCGCTACGACGGCGTCCACCTCGACACGTCGATGGCGCTCGCCCCCTTCTTCACCGACCCCCACGGCGGCCGCGGCGAGCCGGCGCGCGACCTCGTCCCGCGCCTCGGCGCGCTGCGGCACAAGGTCGTCTACGGCTCCGACTTCCCGACCCTGCCGTTCCGCTACGCCGAGCAGCTCGGCTGGCTCGCCGACCTCGATCTGGGGGATGACTGGCTGCGCGACGTGTGCTGGCACAACGCCGTGCGTCTCGTCGGCGACCCGGTCGCCGCTTCTTGACCCGCAACCCCTTCCCCTGAGCCGCCGCGCGGTGCTCCACTGGTGGCGAGCTCACACAAGGGGGAAATAGATATGCGTGCTCGTCTCCTGACCCTGGTCGTCGCCGCACTCGCCGCGACCGGCCTCGTCTTCCCGGCCTCACCCGCGACGGCCAGCACCGGCGGCACCGCCGACGGCAACCTGCATCCGAACGTCGGCCTGATCGCCTTCTACGACGCCGACGGCCGGTTCCGCTGCTCGGCCACCCTGGTCAGTCCCACCGTTCTCATCACGGCCGCCCACTGCACCTCCGGGACGCTCGGCAAGACCCTCGTCACCTTCGACAGCGTCATCGCCGAGGCACCGCCGTCCCCGCTCCCGGTCGCCGCCGACCCGAGCGCCGGCTACACCTCCGCCGAGCTCGCCGCGGCGGGCTACCTGTCCGGGACGGCGTACACGCACCCGCAGTACAGCGACTTCACCGACCTGCGCAACTGGAACGACGTCGGCGTCATCGTCCTCGACGCCCCCGTCACCACCATCGCGCCGGCGCCCCTCGCCCCGGTCGGCACCGCCGACGCGATCAAGCAGCCGCGCAAGACCCTCTTCCGCGCCGTCGGCTACGGCACCGAGGTCCGCCAGCCCGACTCCGGCCCCCAGAAGCCCGTCCCGATGAGCTACCCGCTCCTGCGCCGGTACGTCGACATGCCCGGCCAGAAGATCACGCCCCAGATCATCCAGACCAACGGCAACGAGAAGGACCCCTTCGGCACCGGCGGCACCTGCTTCGGTGACTCCGGCGGCTCGCTGTGGCTCGGCAGCTCGATCGTCGGCGTGACGTCGTACGGGTACACGGCCAACTGCCGCTACATCGACGGCTACCAGCGCGTCGACATCCCCGTCGTACGCGCGTGGCTGGCGGGCTTCGGCCTCTGACGGAATAACCGGTGCCGCCGTCGTCGTTGGGGTCGCTAGACTGGACCCGACGGCGCGGCGGCGCGCGGTCGGTTGACAACTCAAGAGGGGCTGATCGGTTTCGACTTGGGACGTTTGTTCCAGGGGAAGCGGGTCGAGAAGCCAGCGTCATCTCGTAAACGATCGCTGGAAACCAATAACTGCCAACGCTAAGCGCAGTTCCTTCGCTCTCGCTGCCTGAGCAGTGATCGAAGCGTCTGACCGGGCATCCGTCTCCGTCCCGGACCCAGACGTCATCTAGGAGACTTGCTGCGTCGCTCTCGCCGGGAGGGCGGCGCGGGACTCAAACCCGGCTGGGTCTGTCGGCGACGTGTCAGTGCGAGCGCCGGGACCGAGAACACGCCACCCACTGACTGCACCCGGAGAAGACCTGGCTCGGCGCTCGAGGACCGGGGTTCGATTCCCCGCAGCTCCACCATGGTGGCCTTACTCGAACTCTGCCTACGCAGAGCCGACTCGAGCATGGCGACCAAGGGACGATCAGCAGGAACAGCGCTCAGGGAGACCTGGGCGCTGTTTTTGTGTGTCCGCGTGAGGTCCGGCTCGTGCGGTGGGTCCGGTTGTGGGGTCACCACGGTCGGAGAACGGCTCGTTCAGGGTGTCCTTGACGATGAAGCCCTGCTCGCCGTCGTGGTCGACGTACAGACGGTCGAAGATGGCCTTGTGCAACGGCCGCCGCGCCGGCTCGTTCGCTTCGGTACAGCTCCTGCGGTTGGGCAAGTAGATCGATCGTTCGCAGCATCAGGGACCGTCCGGCATCGAAGTCGGTCTCCGCGGTCTCCAACTGCCGCCGGAGCGATGCCTCCTGCTGCCGAACCGCCTTCAGTCGCTCCCGGACCTTGGCTGCGGCTAGTCGGGGTCGCCGATGAGGTCGAGATAGCCGTCACGTAGTGCGCCAGCACGCCGGCCCGATTCTGACGACCGGGATCGGTGGCAGGTCGCAGGTCTTCTCCTGGCGGCCTCGGCAGCGGTAGATGAAGTGCTGCTCGCCGGACTTGCTGCGGCCGGGCGAGATGATCGCCGCCGGTCACAGCGAGCGCACCACAGCAGCCCCTTGAGGTAGTGGTGGTGGACTCGTCGCCGGGTCCCCGCCCGTCGCTCGCCGAACAGGATGGCTTGGACACGCTGGAACAGCTCTTCGGAGATCAGCGCTTCGTGACGGCCGGGGTACTCCGCGCCGTCGTAGACGATCACGCAGCAGTCGTAGGGGTCGCGGAGCAGTTTGCCGAGCCCGTGCAGAGATCGGCGTGCCCGCGGGGTCCTTCCGTGTCGGCCGGGTCCGGAGGCCGGCGTCGTTGAGCTTCTTACTCAGCTCCGGCATGCCGTACAAGCCCGTGGCGTACAGCTCGTATGCCGTCTTGATAAACGGTGCGCGCTCCTCGTCGACCACCACGGACCGCACCGTGCGGCCCTCGAACAGCTCAGGGGCGTCGCTCTTCGACCGTTGGGTGGCTTGGGTGCAGTCCTGGATGCCGACATGCGCATTCGAGCGCGGCTTCGACTGGACCTACATGTGCCATCGGCACATCATGCTGACGCATATGTACAACATCGAGGTGATCTACCGAGAGGCCGGCTTCCAGTTAAAGGCGCCGGCAGATTCGATGCCGGGTCACGTCTCGATCCGGCCGGGCATTTAGGCAGGGCTGGTGATCCGGTATTGTCGTATTCGCTGGGTCTACGGCGGAGTTTCCAAGCCTGGCGAAGAATCGACGTCTTGCCCAGTGGGTCTCGAACGCGGCTGCGGCTGCACTTCCCATGAGGATGTCTTTCTCGGCAGCGGTCCGTTGCTCAGCCGGACGAAACAGCTCCCGAGCCTCATCGAGATATTGCGGCGCTAAGCTGCCATCAGTTTGCGTCTGCGCTTATTTTATATCGTGTTGACCTTGAGCGATTCTAGTGGACCTGACAGTAAGGACTCTTGCAGTCCACAATTGGATCGGCCCTATGGTCTTCAACAATGATGCTGAAACTGCAACTGTTGTATATAGTTGCTCTAATTGATCGAGTTTGGAGCTTGCATATGCGACACCCACAATTTCGGCTCCGAAGTGTTAGTGCGCGGTACTGTCTGCGCGGGCAAACCCGCGTGGATAGTCGTAGCGAAGGACAAGCATGTCGCCTAGGCCTGGTGGAGAGACGGACAAGCTCGGCAACAAGTACGAGCTTGCGTGGACCATCCGTCACGCGCTCTACTGCATCCTTGACGACCGACGGGCGCTGACCGCTGAGGACATCGATCCCGAGGTCGGCAAAGGCTCAGAGTTCAGCTACGAAACGGGGCTCGTCACTGAGGCTCATCAGCTCAAGCGCCAGAACGGCAACAGCAACAGCTGGACCGTCAAGGCCCTAGCCGATCTGAAGATCTTCGAGGCGGCCGCGAAACATGTGGCGGCTGGCCGCCGCTACCACTTCGTCTCTCTTGTCCCTTGTCGACCGCTGCAGGAGTTGTCCGAGCGCGCCCGCAAGTCCGATGACCTCGCCTCGCTTACTGAGTCCTGGCTGACCAGCGAGCTTGCAGCCGTCTTTGATCAACTGACAGCGGCCGAGGTCTTGGGCAGTCCACAGGCGGCTTGGGAAACCCTGCGCGGAATGCGGTTCTCAGTACAGGACGAGTACGACATCGTCCGGATGAACAGCATGCTCGCTGAGTGCAACCTTGGTGGTGCAACCGGCCACCTGACCTCGTTGGCCATCGGTGACATCCTGCTCGACAACCTCGGCAAGCGTTTGACGCGGACCGAACTGCTGGCGCTGCTCGCCGACCAGGGCATCAAGCCGTTGGCACGGGGATCGCATCAGACCGCGCACGCACAGGCGTTGGCGATCACTGACAGCTGGCGCCACTCAATCCAACGGGAGCTACTGCAACCGGCGATTGCGCGAGCGGAGGCCTTGCAACTCGTCGAGGCACTCGACCTCAACCGGATCGGGCTCATCGCAGGTACAGCCGGCGGTGGGAAGAGTTCTGTTCTTGAACAGACGGTCGCCGCGCTGGAGTCGGCCGGCGCTGAAGTGCTGGCATTGCGGTTGGACCGACTCGACCCGTTCGCGTCGACCGCTGATCTGGGTCGCCAGCTCGGCTTTGAGACCTCGCCCGCGGTGGCTCTGGCGCTGGCAGCGGACGATCGTGACGCCTACCTGGTGATTGACCAACTCGACGCCGTCAGCCTTGCCTCCGGCCGCATGCCGGAGAGTTTCGACGTCGTCATGGATCTGATCGGCGAAGCGCTGTCGGTGGGTGGCGTGCGCATTGTCCTGGCGTGCCGGCAGTTCGACATTGATAACGACCACCGGATCCGGGCATTGGCGTCTCGCGCCGACGTCACCCAGGTGGAGGTCGGCCTACTCTCAGTCGAGGATGTCGACGCCGCTGTGGCCAGCATGGGTCTGGACCCAACGAAGCTGACTTCGTCGCAACGGGTACTACTGCAGACCCCGCTGCACCTCGTGCTGCTGCAGACGATCGCGTCTCAGGGTGACGCGTTGGCGTTCCAGTCAAAGGGCTCTCTGTTCGAGGCATTCTGGGAGCGCAAGCGGCAGACAGCGCGCGCTCGACGGCCGACAGTCAGGTTCAACGACGTTGTCAGCCGGATCGCCAATGCTGCAAGTGATCGACAAATGCTGTCCGTCCCGATCGAGATCCTGGACGATGGCGATCTGATTGAGGATGCAAACGTTCTCGTCTCTGAGCATGTGCTTGCTCGTGATGGCGATCGGATCGCCTTCTTCCACGAAACATTCTTTGACTACGCCTTCGCGCGGCAGTGGGCGTCTCGGGCGGAATCGCTGGTCGACTTCCTCCTCCACGACGAACAGGAGTTGTTCCGTCGCGCCCAGGTCCGCCAGATCCTGCAGCATCTATATGAGCGGGAGTCCGACCGATTCCGCACAGAGGCCGAGGCGGTGCTGACGGCTGACGACATTCGGTTTCACATCAAGGAGACGGTGCTCGCCGTCGTTGCCAATCTTGCTGTGCCAACGACCGATGACGCCGCGGTTATGCTCCGGGTCGCAGCCACTCACCCGCGATTTGAAGAACGGCTTTGGCAGCAGTTGCGCCGATCACAGTGGTTCGCGCGCTTCTATGAAGACGGCCAGATTGCCACTTGGCTCGACGGCCAGGACGTGGGCATGCGGCTGCATGCGCTGAACACGATGGTTAGCGCTGTCAAAGAACACCCTGTTTTGATCGCAAGTCTGCTCAGCGATCGAAAGGAGGCCCGTGAGTATCTCGATTGGTTGCGATGGGTCACCCGTTTCGCTGCCATTCAGCAGAACCGTGAGCTATTCGATCTCGTACTGGAAGCCGTCCGGCAAGGTGCCTACGACGTGACGGAGCACGAACTATGGCTGACGGCGCATGAGCTGGCGAAACACGAACCGCTCTGGGCGATTGAGCTACTTCAAGCCCGACTGATCGGTCACGTCGGTGCTCTGGCCGTCAGCGACGGCGGCAAGGTCGCTGTGCTTGGAATGCGGGAGTACGGCGCGGCCGAGCTTGTGAAGGATGCTGCCAGCGCGAAACCGCTGGAGTTCGTGCAGACGATCGTTCCCTATCTGCGGCAGGTCATGGCCGCGACGGCTTACGAGCCTCGTGACGACGACCCGATTCGCGACCATCACTTCAGTGCGCGCTTCGAGGTCGACGAACTGGACGATCGAGAGCTTGGCGATGCCTTGCTGGCAGCGTCGGTTCGCTCCCTAGAAACGCTGGCAAAGACTGACCCCGAGGCGATTCGCGGCCTGCTCGAAGAACTGGCCGCTGACCCCTACGACGCATCACAGTTCCTGCTCTACCGAGCCTTGGCGGCCGGCGGCGAGTACTTCGCAGACTGGTCTGCGAGCCTGTTGCTCGAAGGCGGACGGCGTCTCGATTGTGGCTACATCTCAGACTCCGACTGGGTAGCGCGGGAGCTAGTCAGGGCGACGGCGCCCTACGTGTCCGATGAGATTCATCGGCAACTCGAGGACTTGTTCCGGGACATGCGCAACGAGTACGAGACACGTCACAGCTCCGGGCGTGCAGCGTTCACGTTCCTGTCGGCGCTTGACGAGCCTCGGCTCACGTCAAACGGACAGCGCCGCTTAGGGGAGTACCGGCGGAAGTTTGAGGAAGAGGCGCCAGCGAAGCCAAGTGGTGTGCGGGGCGGGTTCATCGGTTCGCCGATCTCATCCAGCGCAGCGCAGAAGATGACCGACGCGCAGTGGCTCGGTGCGATGGCGAAGCATGACTCAGACAAGACCGATTGGGTCAGCTTCACTGGCGGCGCCCGCGAGTTGTCCAATGTACTGAAGGACCAAGTTGCTGCTGATCCGGCACGATTCGCGCGCCTGGCGCTTCAGCTGACGGCCGAGTTCAACGCGGCCTACATGGACGCGCTGCTGATGGGGTTCGGCGACGCCGAGGTGCGCGACGGCGCGGCACCGCTTGTCTTCGACGCCGTCCGCCACATTGCCTCGCTCGGACTGCCGGACAACGATCGCTGGATCGGCATGGCCCTTCGAAAGTACTACCGTGAGGTGCCGCTTGACCTCGTCGAACTTGTCCGAGACCGCACCCTGCACGCGCCCGATCCGACCGACAGCTCGCCGGTGATCATCCGCGACGGCACTGACGGACAGAGCGCCGCGGACATGCGCATGAACGGCATGAACACTGCTCGTGGGTCTTTGGCCGAGGCGCTCGGTGATCTGTTGGTTGCCGACAGCGATGGACAGCGCACTGCGCTCGTCGTGCCGTATCTGGACACGATGGCAAGCGACCCGGTGCTGAGCGTGCGGTCGTGTGTCGCACACACCTTGGCCGCTTCACTCCGGCACGCTCGTCCAGAGGTCCTGACCGCTTTCGAGGTGTTGATTGATGCCGATGATCGGCTCCTGGCAGCCGAGTTCGTACAGCAGCTGATGCTCTACATCGGCAACGTCAATCCCGAGATCATCGATCCAGTCATTCAACGCATGCTGGCGTCGGAAGACGCCGAGGCCCGCGAGGCAGGCGGTGTCATGGCGGCTTTCGCAGCTCTGGAGTGGAGCCGGCCCGAACTCATGGACCAGGCGTTGGCCGGTGACGTCCACGTTCGCAAAGGCGTCGCGGAGGTGTGCGCCGGACGCGTGGATCGCACCTCGAACGCCGACTTGGCCACGGCCAGTCTGATCCGCTTGATGAACGACGACGAGGATGAGGTGCGTAGGGCAGCCGCCGCAGTGGCGCCGCATCTGCGGGAACACCCGCTGCAGCCGTTCGTTGGACTTCTGACGGCGCTGATCGACTCGCCGTCCTACGACCACGCCACCCCGCAGTTGCTCCTCACCCTGCAGTACGCACCCGACAAGGTCGATGAGTTGGTGCTGAAGGCGGCGCAGCGCTTTATCGACGTCTTCGGCAAGGACGCCGCCGACATCCGTACTGGTGCAGCCGGCGATGCCCACTACATCAGTGAGCTAGTCGTGCGCGGCCTGGCCCAATCGCGAGACCGCGCGCATCGAGCGGCATTGCTCGATGTTCTCGATCTACTCTTGGAACTTGGCGTCCACGGCATCAACGACGCCATCGCGGAGTCGGAACGCTTCTAGACGAGGGCACGCAGCGGCCAGGTGAAGTACCTATGGCTGCCGGAACAGCGCAGCCACGATCTCGTGTGAAGCGGAGATAAGTGGCGCCGTCATCCCGTAGCTCCATACGACCTGCTCATCGGGGTGGCTGAATAGATTGCGCAGTTCTCGGCCGGCATGGAGTCGCTCTCGGGTGTCGTCGTCGTACAGACCGTCCGAAGCGCCGCGATCAATCAAACGGTGGAAGCGTTCTCGTGGTTGTTCGAGTCGAACTCTCAGCGAGGTCTCGACTGCCTGCAAGGAGACGAGCACGCCTAGCGTTAGAAACTCGTACGCGAAGTAGCTTTGGACGAAGAGCGCACGGCTGGTCTTCAGGAGGTCGGCAATGCCGGGTGGTGTGGCGGTACTCAGCGCCCAGGTCCCCGCGGTATGGCGGAGTCGACTGGGGCTCATGGGTAGCGGCTTCCCGTTCGCATCGAAACCTCCGATAAAGAGACTCATGCGAGGGTCCGGCTCGACCTCGAACTCCTCCTCGATCACGGTGCTCAGTCTTTCAATAGGCCGACGAACTTCTCGACGAATGCCTGCTCGGCCGCCCGGCCCGCGGCGTCATCGTTGCTGAATGTCTCGGTCTGGATGATTGAGTGACCGAAGACCTTGACCTCCGCCCGCCAGCACATCGGCTGCACGGTTTCGCAGATCAGGTCGATCGTCACGGCGCGGTTCAGCAGGTTTGTGTGGTGTGGAAGTCGGACGCCGGGCTTCAGTTCGACGTTGCCTAAGTAGTGCCGTATCTCCATGGCCGGAGCGTAAGAGAAGCCACCGACATCGCGGCCGGAAGTCGGATCGGACTGGTTGGGACCCATCTTTGCGAGTCGACCACGTCCACTGGATCGCGGACACGGAGACCGGTGGCACCGACCAGAACACCCAGGGCATCAACTGGCCGGACTGGCGCAAGTGCGTCAAGGCCGCGCCCGTTCAGCCGCAACAGCACGAGCGGAAAGACGTACGACTACGGTGCCGCTGTGAAGCTCAAGGACGCCATCGGCGTCGACCTCGGCATCTCGCGCAAGTACTCCAGGTACCAGGCCGTGAACTACAACGTCGTCGGTAAGAAGGTCCTGTGCGGGAACAACGACTGGCCGTCGCAGTCCGGGAAGCTGCGGGAGCGGAAGTTCGACACGAAGTGGCTTCCCTGACCTCGGTGGGCCGGGTGGGGCGTCGCGTGCTCGGTGTCGCCGTCGCTGTGGCGCTGACGGGCTGCTCCACCGCCTCGTCGGACGGCGAAGGTGGATCGCCCGCGGAGCCGGCGGCCACCGGTGCCCTGGTCGTGCGAACGGAGGCGGGGGCCAAGGCGGCCTACGCTCCGTCGCACTCGCCGTACTTCTACACGCAGGGGTTCCTGATCTGCCGCGACGGCGGCTCGTCCGAGGTGGCGCCGGTGCTGCGTTCGGTCTCCTTCAACACGAGGCTGAAGCCGCTCGAGGTGCAGCCGGTCATCCGGCGCATCCCCGAGGAGGCCGACCGAGACGGTCCTCCCGGAGGCTGGTCGCCCATCCTCGACGCGTTGGGGAAGCCCGGCGCCTTCGAGGACACGCCGGTCCGGGGTGACTTCTCCTACGACTTCGACGGCACGCGCGTCACCGAGTCCTGTGCGGACGCGTCGGAGTCCTGGTCGGCCAAGATGGAGCTGGAGATCGTCATGAAGGTTCCGAAGGAGGGAGCTGACATCGACGGATTCACCATCTCCTACGACATCGGTGACAAGTCGCACGAGGTGCACGCGCCGTGGCGGATGGTCGGCTGCGGCACCGAGACCGATCGCGAGATGTGTGGTCGGGGATAGCGGCGGTCGAGCGGCTCGCGGCCAGGCTCAGCCGAGGACGGCCGCCGCGACCGCCTCGGCCACCGGCGTCTCCCCGCCCACCAGGTTCCACTGCTTCCCGACGGTCCGCTCGTCGTCCACCACCGCCGCGACCACCGCCGCGACGTCGCCACGCGTGACGTCGCCGCGGGCGACTGAGGGGCCGAGGGAGACGAGGCCGGTGGGTGGGTCGTCGGTGAGGCGGCCGGGGCGGAGGATGGTCCAGGCGAGGGGGCCGTCGCGGAGGGCGATGTCGGCGTCGCGCTTGGCGGCGACGTAGGCGGCCCAGACGGCGGGGGCGTCGGGGGAGACGGGGGTGTCGACGTCGATGGCGGAGATCTGGACGAAGCGCTGGATGCCGAGGCTCTCGGCGGCGGCGGAGGACTTCAGGGAGCCTTCGAGGTCGACGGTGCGCTTGCGGTCGATGTTGCCGTCGGGCCCGCCGCCGGCCGCGAACACGACGGCGTCGCACCCGGCGAAGGCGGTGGCGAAGCCGGCGACGTCGCTGTTCTCGATGTCGAGGAGGCGGACCTCGGCGCCGAGGGCCTCGAGGTCGGGGCGTTGGGCCTCGTTGCGGACCAGGGCGACCGGGTGGTGGCCGGCGGTGACGAGCAGCGGGTGCAGGAGGCGGGCGATCTGACCGCTTCCTCCGACGACGGCGATGCGCATGCGCCCACCGTACGCCGGAGGTCAGGGCCGCACGGTCAGCGTCTGCGCGATCGTGCCGAGGGGCCCGTTCTCGTCGTGCATCTTGGAGCTGGTGACGCCGATGCCGCCGGGGCCGTAGGACTGGGTGGTGTCGAGCCCGAGCCAGCCGTCGGCGGGGGCGTGCAGGAAGTGGGCGGTGAGGTCGAGGTTCGGGAAGCTGACCTGGGTGGGGTCGCTGCGGACGGCGATCCCGTTGGTGACGTCGACGAGGCCGGCGACGGCGGCCAGGCGGCTGACCGGCTCGTCGGCGACGAGGGCGTGGTCGGTGCGCACCCAGACCATGGAGCGGCCGGGGCCGAGGTCCTTGCGACGGACCTCGATCGACGCGATGAAGCCGCCCGGCCACAGGCCGGCCATGTCCCACGGCTCCAGCTCGTCGGGGCCGGGGATCGAGGGGAGGTCGGTGCCGGCGAGGGGCGTGGTGTCGTAGGGCTCCACCAGCCACGCCCGCAGGACGACGACCGCGCGGCCGCCGTGGCGGGCGGTGGCCTGGACGAGCTCGATCGTGCGGCCCGGGCGCAGCACCTCGACCTCGACGTCGATCGCCTCGATCGGGACGGTGCCGAGGATGTCGTACGACAGCCGGCTGACGACGAGGCCGTCGGAGCGGCGCGCGTCGCGGTCCCGCTCGATCTCGTGGGCGAGGACGCCGAGCGCGGGGGCGATGTGCTGGGTCGCGAGGTCCCAGGCGCCGCCGACGTGCTCGGTGGGGGTGAAGGTGTGCGGTGCGGTGCGCTGCCAGTAGGCCACCGGCCCATTCTTCCGGGTGCCCGGGCACCCGGCGTACCCCCTATCGGGGGGAGCGCGATGGTCGGCCGGCGGTCGACGTCCCTTCACCTGCGCCTCGGCCGGTCGCCACCTGCGGCTGGTCGGGTGGCGCCATGACCTCTCGGAAGCACCCGCTCGGGCGCGCCCTCCTGGCCGCCACCACCGTCCTCGCCACCGCCGGCGTCGCCCTCGCCGTCCCCGCCGGTGCCCACGCCGACCCCGGCCGGCGTCCCGACCGCCACCCCAGCAGCGAGCCGCTCGTGATCGCCCACCGCGGCGCGTCCGGCTACCGCCCCGAGCACACGCTCGCGGCGTACCGGCTCGCCATCGCCCAGGGCGCCGACTACGTCGAGCCCGACCTCGTCTCCACCAAGGACGGCGTCCTGGTGGCCCGCCACGAGAACGAGATCAGCGGCACCACCGACGTCGCCGCGCACCCGGAGTTCGCCGGACGCCGGACGACCAAGGTCATCGACGGCGTCGCGGTCACCGGGTGGTTCACCGAGGACTTCACGCTCGCCGAGCTGAAGACCCTGCGGGCCAAGGAGCGGCTGCCGCAGGTGCGTCCCGGCAACACGCGGTACGACGGCCGCTTCGAGATCCCCACGCTCGACGAGGTGATCCGCCTGGTCAAGCGCGCGTCCGGCCGCAGCGGGCGCACGATCGGCATCGCGCCGGAGACCAAGCACCCGACGTACTTCGACTCGATCGGGCTCTCGCTCGAGGAGCCGCTCGTGCGCACCCTGCGCCGCAGCGGCCTCGACCGGCCAGGCGCGAAGGTCGTCATCCAGTCGTTCGAGACCGGCAACCTGCGCCAGCTCGCCACGATGACCCGGGTCCCGCTGGCCCAGCTCGTCGACGGCGCCGGGGCGCCGTACGACCTCAAGGCGGCGGGGAGCACGACCACCTACCGCGACCTGGTCACGCCGGCCGGGCTGGCCGGCATCGCGCGGTACGCCGACTGGGTGGCGCCGGCCAAGAGCCTGATCCTGCCGCCGGACGGCACCGGGGCCATCGGCACGCCGAGCCCGCTGGTCCGCGACGCGCACCGGGCCGGCCTCGAGGTGGTCACCTGGACGATGCGCCGCGAGAACCAGTTCCTGCCGGCCAACCACCGGATCGGGACCGATCCGGTCGCGCCCGGCGACCTGGCCGGCGAGGTGCGCCGGTTCCTCGACGCGGGCGTGGACGCGCTGTTCTCCGACAACCCCGACATCGCGGTGGCCGCCCGGGACGACTGGGCGGCCGGGCGGCACCCCGCCGCAGGCTGAGCCGCCCGGTCCGGGAGGTTCGCTCCGCGCCGGCGCGATCGACGTTTCGCGCACGCTCCGCCGGATCCCTTGACTCACCATCCGGAGATGGGCATTCTTGAATGGTGATCTCTTAGGGGGGATTACCGGCGGCCTCGGCCGCCAACGGGGGTATCCGGCAGGCACACCTGATCGGCGTTCCCGACGGCCCTCCGGGGCGGATGCAGGTCCGCGCCGGAGAGCACGATCCAGGACGCCCGCCGGGTTTCCGGACGGGGCCGGTCCCGACATCGTCGGGGCCGGCCCCGTCGCCCGTACGCTCTGGCCATGGCCGACTGCGTGTTCTGCACGATCATCGCGGGTGGGGCGGAGGCGGACATCGTCCTCGACGAGCCCGACCTGCTCGCTTTCCTCGACCGGCGCCCCGTCTTCAAGGGGCACGTCCTGCTGGTCCCGCGCGACCACGTCGTGACCCTGCCCGACCTGCCGGCCGCCCAGCGCGACGGCTTCCTCGCCGCCGCGCAGCGCCTCGCCACCGCGGTCGTCGCCGGGCTCGGCGCGCAGGGCAGCTTCGTGGCGATGAACAACGTGGTGAGCCAGTCCGTGCCGCACCTGCACCTGCACGTCGTGCCGCGGACCAAGGGCGACGGGCTGCGCGGGTTCTTCTGGCCGCGCACCAAGTACGCCGCGGGGGAGTCCGCCGACTACGCCGCCCGGCTGCGCGCCGCGCTGGAGGCCCCGTGAGCACGCACGTCGTCGGCATCGACCTCGCCTGGGGCGAGCGCCGGCCCACCGGTCTCGCGGTGCTCGACGCCGACGGCGTCCTGGTCGCCGTCGCCGCGGTGCGCACCGACGACGAGATCGTCGCCGCCCTGGCGCCGTACGTCGAGGGGGACTGCCTGGTCGCGATCGACGCGCCGATCGTGGTGCCGAACGCCGCCGGTAACCGGCCGGCGGAGGCCGCGCTGAACCAGGACTTCGCGCGCTTCGACGCGGGCGTGCACCCGTCCAACACGGGCCAGCCGGAGTTCCGCGACCAGCCCCGGGCGGCCCGCGTCGCGGCCCGGCTGGGGCTCGACATCAACCCCCGGTCGCGCCGCCCGCGGCGCGCCATCGAGGTCGCGCCGCACCCCGCGACCGTCGCCCTGTTCCGGCTCGGGCGGACCCTCAAGTACAAGGACAAGCCCGGCCGCGACCTGGAGCAGCGGCGCGGCCAGCTGCTCGTGCTGCTCGGCCTGCTCGAGGGGCTCGCGAGCGCCGAGGTCCCGCTGCACGTGAGCGGTCTGCCGGCCTGGCGCGAGCTGCGCACGGCGGCCGAGACCGCGGAGCGCAAGAGCGAGCTGCGCGTCGTCGAGGACCAGGTCGACGCCGTCGTGTGCGCCTACGTCGGCCTGTACGCCGAGCGCCGTCCCGAGCGCACCACGACGTACGGCGACCTCGCGACCGGCTACATCGTCACCCCCACGCTGCCCGACGACCTGGAGCCGACACCGCGGCTGCGACAGGGCTCCGAGACGCCGCTCGACGTCGGCTCCGCGGTGCGCCGCTACGCCGAGCTCCAGCCCGGCCTGCTCCCGGTCACCGAGCGCTTCGTCGCCCTGGTGACCTCGATCCTCGACGAGGCGGGCATCAACTACCTGACCGTCACCGGGCGCACCAAGTCGGTCGCGTCGTTCGCGCTGAAGGCGGCCAAGACGGTCGACGGACGGCCGATGTTCGCCGACCCGCTGCACGAGATCACCGACCAGGTCGGCGTCCGCGTCATCACCTACGTGCACAGCGACGTGCAGGCCGTGGTCGACCTGCTCGAGGACCAGATCGTCGTCCTCGACGACCGCGACCTGGGCCGCGAGACCGCGAGCGAGGGCCGCTTCGGCTACGCCAGCCGGCACCTGCTCGTCGGCCTCGACCCCACCCGCGAGGGGGACGACGACCTGCTCCAGGGACACCGTGCCGCGCTCCAGATCCGGACCGTGCTGCAGCACGCGTGGGCCGAGTTCGAGCACGACGTCCGCTACAAGGGCGCCGTCCCGCCCGAGCACGCGCACGAGCTCGACCGCCGCTTCACGCTCGCCGCCGGGCTCCTCGAGCTGGCCGACCGGGAGTTCTCCACGATCCGCGACCTGCTCCGCGACGCGCCCGCCGAGAGTGTCGAGGCCGTCGCCGCGGCGGTCGACGAGGAGCGCGCCGACGCCGACCCGCGGATCAGCCCCCGCGAGCTCGCCGCCTACCTCGCCGGCCAGTACGCCGACGCGGGCTGGTCGCGCACCGATCACTACGACTGGATCTCCGCGCTGGTGCTCGAGCTCGGCATCACCTCGCTCGCCGCCCTCGGCGTGACGCTGCGCTCGGTCGACGACGACGCGCTGCGCGAGCGGATGGACTACCGCTACCCGCCGGGCGCCGTCCGCCGGCTCGACGACGCGCTGCTGTGGGTGCACGGCGAGCGGTACGTCGAGCTGCGCGGCAACGAGCACCGGGCCGCCGCCCTGCGGGCCCGGCTGGCCAAGATGCGCGACGAGGACTGAGCAGCCGCTTAGTAGCTCCCGTGGACGTCGTAGGCTGCACCCCGATCGAACCGGACTTGAGAAGAGCTGAGGTAATCAGATGGGTCGTTTCGACGGGCGAGTCGCCGTCATCACCGGAGCCGCGCGCGGGATCGGCTTCGGCACCGCCACCCGCTACGCCCAGGAGGGCGCGTCGGTCGCGATCGTCGACCTCGACGAGAGCGCCGCGGCCGAGGCTGCCGCGAAGCTCCCGCTGGTCGAGGGCGCGAAGGCCGTCGGCATCGGCGCCAACGTCTCCGACGGCGCGTCGGTCGAGGCCGCGGTCGAGCGGGTCGTGGCCGAGCTGGGCGGCATCCACGTCCTGGTCAACAACGCAGGCATCACCCGCGACAACCTCCTGTTCAAGATGACCGAGGACGACTGGGACCTGGTCATGGGCGTGCACCTCAAGGGCGCGTTCCTGATGACCAAGGCCGCGCAGAAGCACTTCGTGGAGCAGAAGTACGGCAAGGTCGTGAACATCTCCTCGATCTCCGCGCTCGGCAACCGGGGCCAGGCCAACTACTCGGCCGCGAAGATGGGCATCCAGGGCTTCACCCGCACGCTCGGCATCGAGCTGGGCCCGTTCGGGATCAACGTCAACGCGGTCGCGCCCGGCTTCATCGCGACCGAGATGACCGACGCCACCGCGGCCCGGCTCAAGATGGACGTCGAGGAGTTCCGCCGCCTCAATGCCGAGGCCAACCCGGTGCGCCGGGTCGGGCACCCCGAGGACATCGCCGCGGCGGTGACCTTCCTGTCCAGCGACGAGGCCTCGTACATCACCGGCCAGACCATCTACGTCGACGGCGGCATCTCGCTGGGGACGTGAGCCCCGTCCGGGCATCGGGCCTAGGGGCTGCTGAGGACGAGATCGGTCGCCACGATCTCGTCCTCGCCGTTGAGGTAGAGCGTCCAGCTGAACGCTGCGAAGCAGTCCTGGTGCTGCTGGTCGGGGACGATCGAGACCGAATCGACGGCCCCCGCGACGCGGGGGCGCTCCGGCTTGTCGCAACCGACGACCGCCGGAGCGCCCTCGGTCGCGGTCGGGGCTCCGCCGTCGGCCAGCAGGGCATTGAGCGCCGCCGCGGGGCCGACAGGGCAGGGCCGGCCGGCGTACTCCTGCTCACCCTGGGGACAGGCGTCCCATGACGATCCAGCCGAAGCCTCGGCGGCGGTGATGCGGCCTGCGAGCCGGCCACCGACGTGGATCGCGATCTCGGGCGCCCAGGTGGGCACGCTCTCGCCGGTCGCGGCACGGTAGGCGTCGCGCACCGCCGTGTCGACAGGGTCCGCTGGAGGCGCCGTCGGCGCGCTGCTGGCCGGGACCGAAGCTGGTGAGGTGCTGTCGCTCGCCTCGTCGGACGGTGCGCTGCAGGCCGCGAGGGCCGACGCGAGCGCCAGGCAGGACAACGCCACTGTGGCCCATCGGGAGATGCTGCGGGGGCGCGTCATCAGGGCCTCCAGTAGTTGTTGATCCACCAGCCCACTTTGTCGCGGAATGCCCCGGGAGCCGGGAACGCCCCGCCTGGGTCCCACTTGCCCGTCGTGGATGTCTCCGCATGGGCGCGGACGTAGCGCTTGCCGCGACCAAGACGGGTCACCACGGCGGCCGCGGCCTGCATCGCGGCATTCACCTGGGCGGACGAGGGCGCTTGGCCGAGCTGAGGGGCGTAGTCGACCTCGATGCCGATGTACATCGTGTTGCCGTCGCCGGCGGGCATCGGGCCGCTGGCTCGCGCGGTGTTGGCGTGGTTGGCGCGACCTGCAGCGATCACCCGGACCTTGCCGTTGTAGCCGACGAGGAGGTGGCACAGGGGACCGGAAAGGTCGGGACGCCCGTTGATCACGGTGCTCAAGCCGGGGAAAGGGTCGGCGTTGGACGATCGGTAGCCCGTGTGGTGCATCAAGACCCCGGCCGGCGCGAAGCTGCCGGGGCGCCTGCGGGAGCGCAACCCTGACTGCTCGATGACGGTGAGGAACTCGTCGCGGTAGAGGCGCTGCGCCAGCCACGTGGCGTCGGCCATCAGCTCGCTCCTGGGACCAGGTCGGCGACACACTCAGGGGTGGACGGCGGTGCCGCCGCGGCTGTCGCGGCGAGACCTGTCGCGCTGATCGTGCCTCCGGCCGCGCCAGCCAACAGGCCTCGTCGGGTCAGAGGGCGTTCCTGCGAAGGTTGGCTTCTTGGATTGCGGGCCATGCTCCGAGTAGCGCTGAGGCGCCCGCGGATGTCCATGAGAAGACAGATCCAGTTCGCAAAAACGCGAGAACCGGCTGCTGTGGTGCGACACGCGGCGGGTGCTCCGTCGTACCGGGGCCGGGTGAGGAACACTTGCCGCGTGCGCCTTTCCACCCTCCGTACCGCCCGTACCGCCGTGCCCGCCACCCTCGTCGCGCTGAGCCTCGTGCTCGCCGGCTGCGGTGGTGACGACGGCAAGAAGCCCGCGGCGGACGAGTCGTCGGCGCCCGCCCCCGCGCCGGAGGAGCCGGCCACCTGGCCGCTGACCGGGCTGGAGGCCAAGGACGGGCAGTCCGTCGAGCTCGACCACCCGGTCGTCGTCACCAAGATCGACAACTCCACCGCCAGCTCGCCGCAGATCGGCCTGAGCAAGGCCGACCTCGTCGTCGAGGAGCTGGTCGAGGGCGGGATCACCCGGCTCGCGGCGTTCTACTACTCGCAGCTGCCGGCCAACATCGGGCCGATCCGCTCGATGCGGGCCAGCGACATCGGCATCGTCTCGCCGGCCGACGGCGTGATCGCGACGAGCGGCGCGGCCGGGCAGACGATCAGCCGGGTCCAGGGCGCGAAGATCAAGTTCTTCCAGGAGGGCGGCCCGGGCTTCTACCGCGACAACAGCCGCCGGGCGCCGTACAACCTGTTCACCGACCTCAAGAAGGTCGCCAAGGCGGCCGAGGACGGCAAGGACGCGCGTCCGGCCGACTACCTGCCGTGGGGCACCGAGGCCGACTTCACCAACGGGCAGCCGGCCGGCTCCCTGCAGGCCGACTTCGGCAGCCACACCACGAGCTGGCAGTTCCAGGGCGGCAAGTACGTCAACAGCAACTCCAACGCCGCCCAGGGCGACCGCTTCCAGCCCGACAGCATCCTGGTGATCCGGGTCAAGATCACCGACGCCGGCTACCGCGACCCGGCCGGCAACTTCGTGCCGGAGAGCCACTTCGTGGGCAAGGGCAAGGCCCAGCTGTTCCACAACGGCCAGGTCGTCGAGGGCACCTGGAGCAAGGACAAGCTCGCCTCGGCCGTCTCCCTCGCCACCGCGGACGGCGCCCCGCTCAAGGTCCCGGCCGGCAAGGTCTGGATCGAGCTCGTCCCGGTCGACGCCGACAACGGGTCGGTCACCTACGGCAAGTGAGCCACTGACGGCTGACGCCGCCGCGCCCTACTCGGGCTCGGCGGCGTCGTCGTCCTCGGGGGCGTCCGCGTCGGTGGGGTCGTCGAAGGCGCTGGGCATCTCGATGCCCTGCTCGACCAGGCTCTGCACGCCGGCGAGCAGGAAGCCGATGGCGTGCTCGACCCGGCGGGCCGCGGCCTCGGGGTCGGTGGCGGTCGCGACGGACTCACCGGCCGACGACATCGCGCCGAAGAAGATCCGGGAGAAGGTCTGCAGCATGTCCTCGTCGAGCTGCCACGAGCCGGCGTCGAGGGTGGCCCGGACGATCTCGACGATATTGGCGAAGGTCGAGCGCTCCTCCTGCTCGCGGTAGCGCTCGTAGCCGAGCACGGCCGGGCCGTCCTGGATGACGATCCGGCGGTAGCGCGCCTCCTGGACCACCTCGAGGAAGGAGCGCAGTCCGCGCAGGGCCTTGAGCCAGGGGTCCTTCTCGGCGCGCAGCGCCTTCTGGATCCGCTTCGAGGACTCGAGCTCGACCCGCTCGAAGACCGACTCGAAGAGGGCCTGCTTGCCCGAGAAGTGGTGGTAGAGCGCGCCCTTGGTGACCCGCGCGCCCGAGACGATGGCGTCGAGCGAGGTCGCGGCGTAGCCCTTCTCGGCGAAGAGACCCTCGGCGACGTCGACCAGGGCCCGCTTCGTCGAGGCCGAGTACGCCGCCCGGCGCGAGGCCCCGGGCACCCCGGGGACCTTGGGGACGAGTTTCGAGACCGATGCCTTCGCCACCCGCTCAGCATAGGTGTGGCGCCACGTCGCGAGTGACAGCGGTCACGGATGCCGGTCACCACGGGGGTGGGCGGGATCACGGTGTCGTGCCGTTTGGCATACCCCTGGTCTGCGCCATACTCGTAGTACGTACCAGCGGTATGTCGGATACCCCGAGTTCAGCCGGCGCCGCTCGAGACCAAGGAGCTGACCATGACCTGGAAGGCCTTTCACTCACGGGGCGAGACCCTCCGCTCCGTGATCGCGACCTCGGCCGTCCGCCGCGACGGACTGCTGCCCATGGACGTCGACGGCGTGGCCGCGTCCTTCCGTGACGAGCTCGACCTGCTCGCCGCCCTCACGCTCAAGTGGCACACCCGGCTGTCCGGTCAGATCGAGCGGATGCTCGCGCACCAGCCGATGGACCTCGACCAGGCCGTCGCCATCGCCTGGAGCAACACCGCCCACGAGCTGCCCGGCGTCCGGATGATCATCGACCACTACCGCGCCCACCCCGTCGACGACGCGATGGCGCACGCCATGGCCGCCGCGCGGTTCAAGGAGCACCACCTGCTCGCCGTGATGGCCGGCCGGACCAGCATCGGCGACGAGGCCGCCGACCGGATCGGCGGCGAGATCGAGGAGCGGGCCCGCCTGCTGCACCGCGGCACCCCGATGATCACCCCCGACGCGGCGTACGCCGAGCCGGAGGTGCGCGGCTCGCTGCTCGAGCGGCTGCGCGCGGTCGTCGCCGCCTGAGACCCTTCTGAGTACGGCCCCGGGCCCGTCGCGAGCTCCCTCCCATCGCTCGCGCGGGTCCGGGGTCGCCTGCCTCCCGCTGCCCCCGGCTGGGGGATGATGGAGACATGTCGAGCGAGGTGCGCGCCCTGGCCCCCGGTCAGCTGCTGCTCGCGGCACCCGAGCTGCTCGACCCGAACTTCGCCGACACCGTCGTCCTCCTGCTCGACGTGAACGACGACGGCGCGCTCGGCGTCGTCCTCAACCGGCCGACGGCGCTGCCCGTCGCCGAGGTGCTGGGGGAGTGGGGCGACGTCGTCGAGGAGCCCGAGCTGCTCTTCCAGGGCGGCCCGGTCTCGACCGACGGCGCGCTCGCCGTCGCCCTGGCCGCGCCCGGTGGCGAGCAGGCGGCCGGCTTCCAGCCCCTGTGGGACCGGATCGGCCTGCTCGACCTCGACACCCCGCGCGAGCTCGTCGAGGGCACGGTCGACCGGCTCCGGATCTTCGCGGGCTACGCCGGCTGGGGGGCCGGCCAGCTCCAGGCCGAGATCGCCGAGGGCAGCTGGTACGTCGTCCCCGGGCACGTCGAGGACGTCTTCCTCGGCGACACCCGCGACCTGCGCCGTCAGGTGCTGCGCCGGCAGCCGGGGGACCTGGCGCTGCACGCGACCCGGCCGAGTGATCCTGAGCTGAACTAGCGGGGACCTGGGCGGGGTGGGGCGCGGTGGTGACGGACAACGCACACCTCCAACTTGAGACACCGCTGTCTCATGTGAGACTCTAGTGTCTCACTCACCAGGAGGCACGATGTCCACCCGCGACACGGTGCTGGCTGCCGCCCAGCGCCTGCTCACGACCGACCCGACCGCGTCGATGGCCCAGATCGCCACCGCGGCCGGGGTCGGCCGCGCGACCGTCCACCGGCACTTCGCGAGCCGCGAGGACCTGCTGCACGAGATCGGGGTCCGCTCGCTCGAGCGGTGGGCCGAGAGCCAGCGTGCGGCCGGTCTCGCCGAGGTCGTCGCCGCCGGCGACGCGGACCGGATCCGGGCCTGCCTCGAGGTGCTCATCGACGCCTTCGTCGTCGACGCCGACGAGATCGGCATCGCCCTGACCGACCCCACCGTGCTCAACGCGCCCGACCTGCGCGAGCGGGCCGACGCGCTCTTCACGCAGGAGGTCACCCTCTACGCCGCCGCGCAGGACGCCGGCGTGCTGCGCGCCGACGTCCCGGCGCGCTGGCTGGGGCACTCGCTCTACGGCCTTCTCATCGCCGTCCGCGACGCGCTCGTCAGCGGCGACATCGCCCGCCGCGACGCCGAGGCGCTCGTCCGGTCCACGTTCCTCGAGGGGGGTGCTGCCCGATGACCCCGCCGATCCCGGCCGACGCCACGGCCGCGACGCTCACCGAGCGCCAGAGCCGCCTCAGGTGGGGCGGGCTCGCCGTCCTCGCGGCCAGCCTGCTCGTCGTCGTGATGGACATGACCGTCCTCAACGTCGCGCTGCCCGACCTCACCGAGGACCTCCACGCGGGCGGCCTCGCCCAGCTGTGGATCGTCGACGTCTACTCGCTGGTCCTGGCCGGCCTGCTCGTCCCGCTCGCGGCCGTGGCCGACCGGTGGGGACGGCGCCGGATGCTGCTCACCGGCTTCGTCATCTTCGCGCTCGCCTCGCTCGGTGCGCTCGTCGCGCAGAGCCCCGGCGACGTGATCGTCGTCCGCGCGGTGCTCGGCATCGGCGGCGCGATGATCATGCCGGCCACGCTGTCGCTGATCCGCGCGCTCTTCCCCGACGCCCGCGAGCGGGCCTTCGCACTCGGCCTGTGGGCCGCGACCGCCGCCGTCGGCGGTGCGGTCGGCCCGATCGTCGGCGGCGCGCTGCTCAGCGCGTTCAGCTGGCACGCGGCCTTCCTCGTCAACGTGCCGCTCATGGTCGCCGCCCTCGTCGCCGGTCTCCTGCTGCTCCCCGAGAGCCGCTCCGAGCGGCCCGGCCGGGTCGACGCGATCGGCGTGCTGCTGTCGGTCGGGGGCATGGTCGCCGCCGTGTACGGCATCAAGCACCTCGGCAAGGGCGACCTGGACGCCGTCACGTTCGTCGCGCTCGCCGTCGGCGCCGCGCTGCTGACCGCCTTCGTGCGGCGCTGCCTGGCCCAGCCCGAGCCGATGCTCGCCGTCCGGCTGTTCGGCAACCCGGTCTTCCGCTCCGGCGTGATCACCGCGCTGGTCAGCAGCACGGTCGTGATGGCGCTGCTGTTCGTCGGCTCGCAGTGGCTCCAGCTGGTCCAGGGCTGGACCCCGCTCGTCGCGGGCGTCGCGCTGCTCCCCATGGCGCTCGGCGGCCTGATCGGACCGCCGCTGGCCCCCGCGATCGCCGCCCGGATCGGCGCGCGCACCGTGATCGTGGCCGGCCTGGTCGTGCTCGCGGCCGGCCTGCTCACGCTGTGGCTGCTGCCCCGCCCGATGCCGTACGCCGGCGTCGCCGTGGCCCTGCTCCTCGTCGGCTTCGGCTCGGCCGCGCTCGGCCTGGCCTCGGCGCTCATCATGGGCGCCGCGCCGGCCCACCAGGCGGGCTCGGCCGCCGCGGTCGAGGAGATGTCCTACGAGGTCGGCGGCGTGCTCGGCATCGCCGTGCTCGGCAGCATCGCCGGGCTGGTCTACCGCCAGGGGCTGCCCGCGGGAGCGGGCCACGCCGCGGAGGAGTCGCTCACCGGCGCGCTCGGCACCCCGGTCGAGCCGGCCGCCCTCGCGTCGTACACCGATGCGTTCGGGGCGGTCGGGCTGGTCGGCGCGGTGGTCACGCTCCTGGTCGCCTTCCTGGTCTGGCGACAGCTCCCGAAGGACGTCGATGTCTCCGGCGGGCACTGACGGCGACTAGAGTGGGGCCCGTGACCACGATCGGCTTCTCGACAGAAACGGACGTCCGCGAGGACCGCCGTACCGTCCCGACCGACGAGGGCGACCACGAGCGTTTCTCTCACTACGTCGACAAGGACAAGCTGACCGAGGCCATGGTCATGGGCACCCCCGTGGTCGCGCTCTGCGGCAAGGTCTGGGTGCCGAGCCGGGCGCCGGAGAAGTTCCCGGTCTGCCCGGACTGCAAGGAGATCTGGGAGAGCATCCCGCAGGGCGGCGACGGCGAAGGGTCCGGTTCCGACGCATGACCTCGCTCGGTCCGGCCTGGCCGGAGCGGGCAGCCTGGGGCACGGCGCCGTCGCTGCGTGCCTGGCAGTCTGCCGCGCTCGACGACTACCTCACCCGCAACCCGCGCGACTTCCTGACCGTCGCGACCCCCGGCGCCGGCAAGACGACGTTCGCGCTCACCGTGGCTGCCGAGCTGCTGGGCCGTCGCGTCGTCGACCGGCTGATCATCGTCGCGCCCACCGAGCACCTGAAGTCGCAGTGGGCCGAGGCGGCCGCCCGGGCGGGGCTGCCGATCGACCCGACGTACTCGGCGGGCAAGGGGAAGATCTCCAGCGACTACGTCGGCGTCGCAGTGACGTACGCCGGCGTCGGCGTCAACCCGCTCGCGCTGCGGATCCGCACCGAGCGCTTCCGCACGCTGGTGATCCTCGACGAGATCCACCACGCGGGCGACTCGCTCAACTGGGGTGAGGGCGTGCGCGAGGCGTTCGAGCCGGCCGCGCGCCGGCTCGCGCTGACCGGCACGCCGTTCCGCTCCGACATCAACCCGATCCCGTTCGTCACCTACGCGCCAGGCGAGGGCGGCTTCCCGACGTCGGTCCCGGACTACTCCTACGGCTACTCCGAGGCGCTGGCCGACCACGTCGTGCGGCCGGTGCTCTTCCTGGCCTACTCCGGCCAGATGAGCTGGCGCACCCGGGCCGGCGACGAGGTCGCCGCGTCGCTCGGCGAGCCGCTCACCAAGGACATGACCTCCCAGGCGCTGCGCACCGCCCTCGACCCGCAGGGCTCGTGGATGCCGTCGGTGCTCGCGGCCGCCGACAAGCGGCTCTCCGAGGTGCGCCGGCACGTCCCGGACGCCGGCGGCCTCGTCATCGCCTCCGACCAGGACAGTGCGCGGGCCTACGCCAAGCTGATCAAGGGGATCACCGGCGAGTCCGCGACCGTCGTCCTGTCCGACGAGAAGGCGTCGTCGAAGAAGATCTCGGAGTTCAGCGAGGGCGACTCGCGCTGGATGGTCGCGGTCCGGATGGTCTCCGAGGGCGTCGACGTGCCCCGGCTCGCGGTCGGCGTGTGGGCGACCACCACCTCGACCCCGCTCTTCTTCGCCCAGGCCGTCGGCCGGTTCGTCCGGGCCCGCAAGCGCGGCGAGATCGCGTCGGTCTTCCTGCCGTCGGTGCCGAACCTGCTGTCGTTCGCGGCCGAGCTCGAGGCGCAGCGCGACCACGTCCTCAAGCGCAAGGTCAGCGACGACGGCGACATCTTCGCCGCCGAGGACGAGCTGCTGGCCCAGGCCAATGCCGCCGACGGCGCCTCCGACGAGCTCGAGGCGCTGCCCTTCGAGGCGCTCGGCTCCGAGGCCCGCTTCGACCACGCGCTGTACGACGGCGCGCAGTTCGGGCACGAGGGCGAGGTGCACGTCGGCTCCGAGGAGGAGATGGACTTCCTCGGCATCCCCGGCCTGCTCGAGCCGGACCAGGTCAGCGCCCTGCTCCAGCAGCGCCAGGCCGACCGCCGTCGTACCCGGACCGGACCGGCGGCCGACGAGCGCGCCGCCGACACCGTCGCCGAGGTGACGACCCACGAGCACCTGGGACTGCTGCGCCGCGAGCTCAACGGGCTCGTCGCCTCGTGGCACCACCGCACCGGCCAGGCGCACGGCATCACCCACGCCGCTCTGCGCAAGGAGTGCGGCGGCCCGGCGGCCGCGGTCGCCAACGCCGACCAGCTGCAGAAGCGGATCGACCGGATCCGGGAGTGGTCGGTCCGCAAGACCTCCTAGTCCTGCGGCTCGAAGGGCCGGACGCCCGGCCCCGGGCGGGTGGCGACCTCGCGCGGGTCGGCGAGGTGGTGCCCGGCCGCGCAGCGGACCTCGACGTGCACCTCCTCGGCGCACTCGTCGTCGCGGTGCACGAAGACCGTCGGCGGGCCGCCGGGATCGGCCAGGTACCGGTCGCCCCAGTGGCTGATCGCGAGCAGCACCGGCTGGAGCTCGAGCCCCATCGCGGTGAGCCGGTACTCGTGCCGGGTGCGCGCGCCGTCGGCGCGGTAGGGGACCTTGCGCAGGATGCCCTGGTCGACGAGCGCGGCCAGCCGGTTGGTGAGCACCTGGCGGGGGATCCCCGCGTGCCGGCGGATGTCGTCGAAGCGCCGCACGCCCAGGAAGACCTCGCGCAGCACGACCACCGTCCACCGCTCGCCCAGGATCGCCATCGCCCGTCCCAGCGTGCAGTTGTCGACCGACCAGGCGAGGGCCGGGGGGCTGGTCTCGGTGGGGGCGGCGGTGCTGCTCATCGGGCCAGCATAGAGCGATCTAGGTCTCGTTGACAGACCCAGCCTCGGACTGGTCTGATGGCGCCATGACTGAGTCCGCGATCCAGACCCAGGTGAACCCCGCCGAGCTCGACGGGCTCGCCCAGCTGCAGGCCATGCGCGACGGCCTGCTCCCCGCGGCGCCGATCGCCGAGACCCTCGGCTTCGCCGGCTTCGACGTCCCCGAGCGGGGGACGGCGATCTTCGAGCTCGACCCGGAGCTGCGCCACTACAACCCCATCGGCAGCGTGCACGGCGGCGTCTACGCCACCCTGCTCGACTCCGCGTGCGGGTGCGCCGTGCACTCGACGCTCGGCGTGGGGGAGGGCTACACCTCGCTCGACCTCACCGTGAAGTTCCTGCGCGCGGTCACCGTCGACTCCGGCCGGCTGCGCGCGGTCGGGAGCGTGCTCCAGCGCGGACGTCGTACGGCGCTCGCCGAGGCCAAGCTGTACGACGGGAGCGGCAAGCTCGTCGCCTACGCGTCGTCGTCCTGCATGATCTTCAGCTGAGCGGCCAGGTCGGGTCGACCTGGCGGACGATCGACGGCTCGTCCGGCCGCTCGGCGAAGTAGCGCGTGCCGACCTCGGCCAGGTGCAGGAAGAGCGGGTCCTCCAGCATCGTCGCCATCTCGTCGGCGGTGAGGCCGACCTCCGCGTCCGGGCCGACCGCCTGCACGCCCCACTCGAGGAAGAAGTTGTCGCCGACCACGAGCACGCCGGCGCCGTGCCTGCCCCGGCCCGGGTTGTCGGACTGGTTGCCCCCGACCGTGAACTCCCGGTCGGCGAGGTAGTCGAGCTCGCCCGCGATGGTTCCGTCGACGCAGTCGGTGACGTCCCAGCGGAAGTCGGCCTCGGCCGCGACCTGGCGCAGCCCGGCGCAGCCGCTCGTGCCGGGCTGGTCGGCGCGCGGCCCTTCGTAGCCACCGATGGTCAGCCAGGAGTCGAGGCGCGGGGCTCCGGAGACCGTGCGGAGCAGCGGCGCCGAGCCGGGCTCGCGGGTGAGGGTGACTCCTCCGAAGCGACGCGGCAGCAGGGCCTCCCAGGTCGCCGCGAAGGCATCGAGCCAGGCCTGCTCGGTGATCCGCGGGCTCGCCATCGCTCGCGCGACGGCCTCCTCCGCCGTGGTGCGCCGCGGGTCGGCGGGAGGGCGGGGGCTCCGGGCCGTGGCATCGGTCGCGACGTCCGGGGCGGCGGGCGGGTCGTTGTCGACGGCGGCGTACCCGAGCCCGGCCACGACGGCGACGGCCGCGGCCGACGCGCCCGCGCGGAATGTGCGGCGGCGCCGGAGCCGTCGTCGCCCCGCGACGCGGGCACGGCCGACGACGTCGGTCATCGGCTCCAGGGTGGCCAGCTCGTCGGCGATGGCGGTGCGGAGATCCTCGGTGGTCGGGCTCATGGGGCTTCCTCCTGGCTGGTCGGTACGACGGAGACCCGCTCGGCGAAGCTGTCGCCCAGGGCGTCCCGCAGCTTGGCGAGACCCCGGCTGGCGCTGGACTTCACGTTGCCGGTGCTGGTGCCGAGCAGGGCGGCGGTCTGCTCGACGCTGAGGTCCTCCCAGTAGCGGAGCACGACGACGGCGCGCATCCGCGCCGGCAGCGTGCCGAGTGCCTCGACCACGGTCAGGGTGCGGGCCGGGTCGCGGTCCGGCCCGGCGCCGTCGCCCAGCCGGTGCAGGGCCTGCTCCCGGTCCCGGCGACGCGCGGTGCGCCAGTGCTCGCGCAGCATCGTGCGCCGGGCGTACGGTGCCGGGTCCTCGATCCGCGGCCACGCGACGTACATCGCGGTGAGCGTCGTCTGGACCAGGTCCTCGGCCGCGGCGCGGTCACCGCACAGCAGGTAGGCCTGGCGGAAGAGCCGTTGCTGGGCCGCGCCCGCGAAGACGGTGAAGTCGTCGCGGGCGTCGTCCGCTCCGTGCCCGGTCCTGCCCAGCATCGCTCTCCTCGTCGCCGTCCCGGTGGTTCCTCATCATGCTGGAGGCGCGAGGGGCGAGCGAGGTTGCTTCGGAGCCGCAGGCTCGTGGCTCAGGCCAGGTCGCCGAGCGCCTCGGCCTGCGCCTCCTCGGGCGAGTGCGGTGCCGGGACGGCGTCGCCGTGCAGGGCGGTGTGGACCGTGCGGGCGCCGGCCAGCATGACCGCGACGCCGACGGCGACCGCGATCCCGCCGAACCAGAACGGTGCGGCCGAGCCCTGGTGCTCGGCGAGCTTGAGGGCGACGTAGGGGCCGACCGCGCCGCCGGTGAACCGCACGAACGAGTACGCCGCGGAGGCGACGGGCCGCTCGACGGGGGCGGCGCCCATGACGGCCTCGGTGACGAGGGTGTTGATCACGCCGAGGAAGGCGCCGGCGACGATGATGCCGACGGTGACGACGCCGGAGTGGGAGGCGCCGAGGGCCATCACGATCAGGTCGGCGGCGAACAGGGTCAGCGCGCCGATGAGGGCGGGGACGGTGCCGATCCGGCGCTGGATCCAGGGGGCGAGGGCGACCGAGGCGACGGCGAGGAGGATGCCCCAGCCGAAGAAGATCCAGCCGATCTGCATGATCCCCGCCTCGGGCAGGGCGAAGGGGCCGGCCGCGAGGAGCGAGAAGAAGCCCAGGTTGTAGCAGACCGCGACCGCGGCGATGACGGCCAGCGCGGGATAGGCGAGGGCGCGGAACGGGTCCGCGAGCGTCGTGCGGCGGGCGGCCGGCGGGGTCGCGGGCAGGAAGATCGCGGTGGCGACCAGGGCGATGGTCATGAGCACCGAGACGCCGAAGAAGGGCCCGCGCCACGAGTGCTCGCCGAGCAGGCCGCCGACGAGGGGGCCGGAGGCGATGCCGAGGCCGAGAGCGGCCTCGAACAGGATGATCGCCTGCGCCAGCGAGCCCTTCGACGCGCTGACGATGGTGGACAGCGCGGTCGCGATGAAGAGCGCGTTGCCCAGGCCCCAGCCGGCCCGGAAGCCGATCACGGCGCCGACGGAGCCGGACATGCCGGCCAGGCCTGCGAAGACGATGATGAGGACCAGGCCGGTGAGCAGCGTCTTCTTGGCGCCGATCCGGGTGGAGACCACGCCGGTGATGAGCATCGCGACGCCCATCACGGCCATGTAGCTGGTGAACAGCAGCGACACCTGGCTGGGCGTCGCTTCGAGCTTGGCCGCGATCTCCTTGAGGATCGGGTCGACCAGGCCGATGCCCATGAAGGCGATGACGCAGGCGAAGGCGACCGCCCAGACCGCGCGCGGCTGGCGGAGGAACGAGCCGCCGGGGGCGGCGTGGGTCGGGGTGTGCGTGCCGGAGTCGGCGGTGGCGGTCACGAGGTTCCTTCCGAGGTGGGTTCGAGGACGGCCTGGAGCACGGCCACGGCGGTCGCGAGGTCGTCGGCGGTGAGATCGGTACGACGGGCGAGGCGCTCGGAGACGAGCGCGGCGCTGAGCCGCCGGATGCGGCGCAGCTCGGCGCGGCCGTCGGCGGTGAGGGCGACCAGGCTGCCGCGGGCGTCGGCCGGGTTGGGCTCCTTGGTCACCCAGCCGAGCTCGACGAGCTGGCGGACCTGGCCGGTCATCGTCGGCTGCGAGCAGCGGTCGACCTGGGCGAGCGCGGTGATCCCGAGGGGGCCGAGCTCGTCGAGGATCGAGAGCACCCGGGTGCCGGCACTGGGTGCGTGCTCGCGCCGGACCAGCCGGACGAGACGGGCGGCCTGGACGGTCAGGTCGCCGGCGAGGGCGTCGACGTCGGGGGTGCTCACGTCCGCCCAATTTACATTGGAAACCTATGCATGTCACGTGTCGGTGGCACACGCCACACTGGTGCCATGCCGACCTACGTCGCCTTCCTGCGCGCCATCAACCTCGGGCCGAACCGCAAGTTCGCCAAGGCCGACATCCTCACCGCGACCGAGGCGGCCGGTGCGACCGGCGTCCAGACGCACATCAACACGGGCAACGTCCTGCTCACCACGCCGCTGCGCTCGCGGGCCAAGGTCGAGGCGGCGCTCGAGGCGGCCTACGAGGCGCAGGCCGGGTTCGCCGTCCCGACCATCGTCTACACGCCCGCCGAGCTCGTCGCGATCGCCGACGACGCCCGCGAGCTGAGCGCCGCGCGGCCCGACCTCGAGCGGCACTACGTCTACCTGCTCAAGGACGACCCCGACCCTGCGCTCGTCGCCGAGGTCGAGGCGCGCAGCGACGACGTCAACGCGATCGTCGTCCGGGAGCGCGCGGCACACCTCCTGCTCGGGCCGGGCTACCAGGCCGGCGGCGTCGACCCCTACAAGACCGAGAAGGCGCTCCGCGTGGTCGCCACCAACCGCAACTTCAACGTGGTCACCACGCTGGCCGACAAGTGGTGCTCGTAGCCGCGCCGAACCCTTGTGACACCATGGGACCGTGACGACCGCGAGCCCGGAGAAGGTCGATCCGGGAGTCCAGAAGGACCTCGCCCCGGACGACATCACGCTCGCCGACACCCCCTGGGTGACGGTGGTGTGGAACGACCCCGTGAACCTGATGTCCTATGTCACCTTCGTCTTCCAGAAGCACTTCGGCTACGGCAAGAAGAAGGCCGAGAAGCTGATGATGGAGGTCCACGAGGACGGCAAGTCCGTGGTCAGCAGCGGCACCCGCGAGGAGATGGAGCGCGACGTGCAGGCGATGCACGAGTACGGCCTGTGGGCGACCCTTTCGAAGGCGGAGTAGGCACACCAGCGACATGACCTCTGGATTCGTCCGGCACCGCCGGAGCAAGCGCATCATCGCGACCTTCTCGGCCTTCGAGGCCGACCTGCTGCGCTCGCTCGCCGCCCAGCTCGTCGAGCTCCTCCACGACGAGTCCGCCGTCGCCGCCACGGAGGTCGACCCCCTCGAGAAGCTCCTCGACTTCTCCGGGCCCACCACCGAGCCCGAGGACCCGGTGCTGCGCCGGCTCTTCCCCAACGCCTACCGCTGCGACGACGACGCGGCTGCCGAGTTCCGCCGCTTCACCGAGGGCGACCTCCGCAACGGCAAGGCCCGCGCCGCCGGCACGATCATCGACGTCCTCGACGAGGCCGGCCTGCCGCCGGAGCCCACCGACGAGGACCTCACCATCGACGTCGAGCTCGAGCAGGAGACCGCGCTGGTCTGGATGCGGTCGTTCACCGACCTGCGCCTGGCGCTGGGCACCCGGCTCGAGGTCGAGGACGGCGACGAGGACTACTGGTATTCGCTGCCCGACGACGACCCGCGCGCCCAGGCGCACCACATCTACGAGTGGCTGGGCTTCCTGCAGGAGACGCTGGTCGGCTCGCTGTCCTGAGCCTGCCGGTGCCGCTACTCGGCGGCCGGCTTCACCGCCAGCACCGGGCTGTGCGCCTCGAGGATGATCCGCTGCGCCACGCTGCCCAGCAGCAGCTTGCCGACGGGCGTGCGGTGCCGGATGCCGACGACGATCAGCGTTGCCTGCTCCTCCTCGGCGGCCGCGACGACGGCGTCGGCGACGTCCGGCACCACCTCGTGACGAACGACGACGGTCAGCCCCTCGGCGACCAGCCGGTCGCGCACGGCCTCGATGTCCGCGTCGTGCGCGAAGCGGCGGTCGACGAGGCTGCCGCCCTGGGTGGCGTTGACGATCACCAGGCGGGTGCCGTCCTTGCGGGCCAGGCCCACGGCGTGGTCGAGCGCGGCCTCGCCGTAGCGATCGGCGCTGTAGGCGACGACGATGCTCATCGGTTCACCAGCTCCTCGGTCTCGTCGTTCTCGGTGGGGGTGGCGGGGGCGGCAGGCGTCCGGCGGCCGCGGACCGCGCCGACGGCCATGGCGACGAGCATCAGGCCGATCACGGCGTACACGGCCACGGCGACGGGCTCGCCCCACAGGGTGCTGACGTCTCCGTCGGAGATCTGCAGCGCGGTGGTGAGCTGGAGCTCGAGCGCCGGGCCGAGGATGACGCCGACGATCAGCGGCAGCACGGGCAGCCCGAAGCGGCGCATCGCCAGGCCCAGCAGGCCGAGCGCGACGAGGAGCGCGAGGTCGAACGGAGCGAAGTTCGCGGTGTAGGCGCCGAGCGTGGCGAAGAACAGGATGCCGGCGTAGAGCTGCGGCCGCGGGATCTGCAGCAGCTTGGCCCACAGCGGCGCCATCGGCAGGTTGATGACGAGCAGCAGCGCGTTGGCGATGACCAGGCTGGCGAGCAGACCCCAGACGAGGGCGGGCTCGTTGGTGAGCAGCTGCGGTCCGGGCTGGATCCCGTAGCTCTGCAGGGCCAGCAGCATGATCGTCGCGGTGGCGGTGGTCGGCAGGCCGAGCGTGAGCAGGGGGAGCATGGTGCCGGCGGCGGACGCGTTGTTGGCGGCCTCCGGGCCGGCGACGCCCTCGATGGCGCCCTTGCCGAACTCCTCGGGGTGCTTCGAGAGCTTCTGCTCGGTCGCGTAGGAGAGGAAGGTCGGGACCTCGGCGCCGCCGGCCGGCACGGCGCCGAACGGGAAGCCGAAGGCGGTGCCGCGCAGCCACGGCTTCCAGGAGCGCTTCCAGTCGTCGCGGCTCATCCAGGGCTGCCCGACGGGGATGATCTCGAGCGGCTTGCGGCGCAGGTGGGCGGCGACCCAGAGCGCCTCGCCGATCGCGAAGATGCCGACCGCGACCACGACGACGTCGATGCCGTCGGCGAGCTGGGCATTGCCGAAGGTGAGCCGGGCCTGGCCGGTCGCGGTGCCGACCAGGGCGATGCCCAGGCCGAGGAAGAGCGAGATGAAGCCGCGGAGCTTGGACGAGCCGAGCACCATCGTGACCGCGAAGAACGCCAGCACCATCACCGCGAAGTACGACGGCGCACCCAGCGTCACCACGATGTCGGCGACCCGGGGGACCAGCACCCACAGCAGGACGGTGCCGATCGTGCCGGCCACGAAGGAGCCGATCGCGGCCGTGGCGAGGGCCTGGGCGGCGCGCCCGGACTTCGCCATCTTGTTGCCCTCGATCGCCGTGATCACCGAGGAGGACTCGCCGGGTGTGTTGAGCAGGATCGAGGTGGTCGAGCCGCCGTACATGCCGCCGTAGTAGATGCCGGCGAACATGATGATCGCGCTGTCGACGCCGACGCTGTAGGTCACCGGCAGCAGCAGCGCCAGTGCCATCGCCGGGCCGATGCCGGGCAGCACGCCGACGGCGGTGCCGAGCAGCACGCCGATGAGCGCGAAGAGCAGGTTCTCCGGGGTGAGGGCGGTCTGGAAGCCGTCGAGCAGCAGGTCCATCAGAGCACTCCGTCCAGGATGCCGGCGGGGATGGGCAGGCCCAGCCCGACGTAGAAGCCGTACCAGCTGCCGAACGAGAGCGCGGCGCCGATCGCGAGATTGCGGACCCAGGTCCGGCTGCCGAGCACGTACGTCGTGCCGGCGAACAGCAGTGCGCCGGTGATCGCCCAGCCGAGCCAGTCGATGAGCAGCAGGTTCGCGACGAGGACGGCGACCAGCAGGCCGATCGTGCGCAGGTCGGTGCCCTGGCTGAGGTCGACGTCCTCGCCCTCCTCGGCCTCGGGCTTGTCGCCGCGGGCGGTCGCGACGGCGAGGAGGACGCCGAGCAGGAGCAGGGCGGCGCCGACGAGGTAGGGCAGCGCGTAGGGCTGCACGGGCTGGTCGGCGAACGCCTTGTCGAGGGTCGAGGCGTCGTACAGGACGTAGCCGCCGGCGATCACGAGGAAGCCGGCGAGGCCGTACTGGGCCTTGTCGACGACCGTGGCGCTCGCCCGCGTCTCCCCGGTGGGATTGGTGTCGGTGGTGGTCATGCGAGTCCCAGCTCCTTGAGGGTGTCGGCGACGCGGGCGTCCTGCTCGACGAGGAAGTCCTCGAACTCCTGGCCGGTCGCGAAGTTGTCGCTCCAGCCGTTGTCGGCCAGCGCCTCCTTCCACTCCTTCGTGGCGTGCATCTCGGTGAGGAGGTCGGTGAGGTAGGTGCGCTGCGCGTCGGAGATGTCCGGCGGCGCGAGGACGCCGCGCCAGTTGGTGAAGATCAGGTCGACGCCCGCCTCGGTGAGGGTCGGTGCGTCGATGCCGTCGAGGCGCTCGTCGCCGGAGACCGCGAGGACCCGGAGCTTGCCCTCCTCGATCTGCGACTCGAACTCGCCGAGGCCGGACATGCCGACGTCGATCTTCTCGCCGAGGAGCGCGGTGGTGAGCGGCCCGCCGCCGTCGTAGGGGATGTAGCGGACGTCCTTGGGCGCGACGCCGACCGTGTCGGCGAGCTGCATCGGGAACAGGTGGTCGGGACCGCCGGGGCTGGAGCCGCCGCCGACGGTGACCTTGCCGGGGTCCTTCTTCCAGGCCTCGACCAGGTCGGCGAGCGTCTTGAAGGGGGAGTGGGCGGGCACGAGGATGCCCTCCTGCTCCTCGACCAGCCGGGCGATCGGCGTCATCTTGAGCGGCGTGGCCTCGGACTTGTTGGTGTAGACCGCGCCGACGACGCCGAGGCCCATCACCATCATCAGGTCGTCGGAGCCCTTCTCGTTGAGCAGCCGCTGCATCGCGACGGTGCCGCTGGCACCCTGGATGTTGCGGATCTCGAAGCGGCCGGTCAGCTCGTTGTCCTGCATCGCGCGGGCCGCGGCGCGACCGGTGAGGTCGTAGCCGCCGCCGGGGCTGTTCGGGATGAACATCCGCAGGCGCCGGTTGTCCGGGTCGTCGGCGCCGCGGGTGACCCCGCAGCCGGCGGCGAGCACGGTGAGCGCCAGCGCGATGAGGAGCGCCAGTAGGCGATGCATGGAACCTCCGGGTCGGGTCGTGACCGCCGTCACGTGCGATCCGTGCCAGCATGGCGGTGGGCTGTGGCGGTCGTCACGCTTGCGGACGTAGAGGAGGTTGTGGTCGTTGTGGTCGCCCCTGCGGCGCGGTGAGCTGACGCTCGCGGCGAAGGTGCTGCTCCTGCAGCTCACCGTCATCGTGACCCTGCTCGTCGCGGTCGGCGTGCTGAGCATCCGGCAGTCCAATGCGGACTTCGCCGAGGAGCGTGGCGCGCAGATGCGCAACGCCGCCGAGTACGTCGCCGGTCTCCCCGTCGTGCGCGGCGAGCTCGACCGGGTGCGCCACGGCGAGGCCGCGGCCGGCGGCATCCCGTCGACGCTCGCGCCCTACCTCGAGTGGGGGATCGCCACGCGCGGTGCGCAGACGGTGACCGTGGTGTCGGTCGACGGCGTGGTGCTCGCGGCGACCGACCCGAGCCGGGTCGGCGACCGGGCCGCGCTCGGCAGCAGCGACGCGCTCGAGGGCCGCGGGTGGTCCGGTGACGTCGCGCCCGACGGCCATCCCGCCGTCGCCGCCCACGTGCCCGTCATCTCCGAGGCCGACGGCGCCCTGCTGGCGATCGTGACGGCCGAGGTGGAGTACCCCACCCTGGCCGACCAGGTCGCCACGGCCGCCCCCGACCTCGGGCTCTTCCTCGGCCTGGGCGCGCTGCTCGGGCTGATCGGCACCTGGTTCGTCTCGCGCGTCGTCCGCCGCTCCACCCGGGGCCTGGGCACCACCGAGCTCGCCAACCTCGCCGACCACCGCGAGGCCCTGCTCCACGCGATCCGCGAGGGCGTCGTCGGGGTCGGCACCGACGGCCGGGTGACCGCGATGAACGACGCCGCCCGCACCACGCTGGGCCTCGACGCCGGACCCGATCCCGTCGGTCGGCACGTCGACGACCTCGGCCTCGACCCCCACGTCGTCGCGCTGCTGACCGGCGAGGGCGCCGACGTCCGCGACGCGCTGGCGCTCGTGGGCACCCGGGTCGTCGTCTTCAACCGCGGGCGGGCGTCGTCCGGCGGGCGGGGCATCGGGACGGTGACCACGCTGCGCGACCGCACCGAGCTGGTCTCGCTGCAGAGCCAGCTCAGCTCGAACCTCTCCATCACCGACACCCTCCGCGCGCAGACCCACGAGTTCGACAACCGGCTGCACACGATCTCCGGCCTCGTCCAGCTGGGGGAGTACGACGAGCTGGCCGCGCTCGTCGGCACCCTCACCCGGCGCCGGGCCGAGATCGAGGAGTACGTCGCCAAGCGGCTCGCCGACCCCGCCGTCGCCGCGCTGGTGCTGGCCAAGCACGCCGTCGCCGAGGAGCGCGGCGTCACGCTGGAGCTCGACCCCGGCTCCCGGCTGGGTGCGCTCGAGCCGGGGCTGGGTGCCGACCTGACGACCGTCCTCGGCAACCTCGTCGACAACGCGGTCGACGCCTGCGCGGGGCACCGCGACGCGACGGTCGAGGTCTGGCTGCACGCCGACGACGAGGCGGTCCACCTGCGGGTGCGCGACACCGGGCCGGGGATCGCGCCCGAGCTGCGCGACACCGTCTTCGTGCGCGGCTTCTCCACCAAGGACCACGACCACGCCGGGGTCGTCGGCGGCCGTGGGATCGGGCTGGCCCTGGTCCGGCTGATCTGCACCCAGCGCGGCGGCACGGTCGTCGTCGACGACGCCGACCCGGGCAGCGGCCGCGCGGGCGGCGGTGGAGCCGAGTTCCGGGTGGTCCTCCCGCTGCGGCCGGTGCTCGGCCAGGATGGTGCACCGTGACGACTGTGCTGCGGGTGCTCGTGGTCGACGACGACTTCATGGTCGCGCGCATCCACGGCCGCTTCGTCGAGCAGACCGACGGCTTCGAGGTCGTCGGCACCGCGCGCACCGGCGAGGAGGCGCTCGCGCTCACCGCCGAGCTGCGCCCCGACCTGCTCCTCCTCGACGTGCACCTGCCCGACCTCACCGGCCTCGAGGTGCTCGAGCGGCTGCGGGGCCGCGGCGACGACGTCGCGGTCGTCATGGTGACCGCCGAGCGCGGCGCGACCGCCGTCCGCGCGGCCCTCCACGGCGGCGCGCTCCAGTACCTCGTCAAGCCCTTCGAGTACGACGACCTGGCCGACCGCCTGCGCACGGTGGCGGCCACGCTCGCCAGCCTCGGTGGCGCCGAGGTCGACCAGGCGGCGATCGACCGCGCGTTCGGCGCGGCCCGGGCCGGCGGTCCCGGCGGCGCGGGCGGCCTGCCGGCGTCGCTGCCGAAGGGGCTCAGTGCCGAGACGGCCGACCTGGTCCTCGCCGCCGCGCGCCGCGCGGGCGAGATCTCCGCCTCCGAGACCGCCGAGCAGCTCGGCCTCGCCCGGGTCACGGCGCGGCGCTACCTGGAGCACTTCGTCGACGCCGGCACGGCCGAGGTGCGGCTGCAGTACGGCGGGACCGGACGCCCGGAGCGTCGCTACCGCGTCACGTCGTAGGCTGGTCCCAGCGAGTCCGCCGACCCAGCTGGAGCCATCATGACCGCGATCGACGACCGCCCCGAGCCCCCGGCCCTCCGGGCCACCATGGGTGCCGACCACCAAGGCCCGTGGGAGCGCTTCGCCCTGGCCCTCTTCATCGCCGTGCCCTTCCTCGCCATCCTCGCCGCGATCCCGATCGCGTGGGGCGGCTGGCTCGGCTGGAGCGACATCGCGATCACCTTCGTGATGTACGGACTCACCCTCCACGGCATCACCGTCGGCTTCCACCGGCTCTTCACGCACAAGTCGTTCAAGCCCAACCGGGCCGTGAAGATCACCCTCGCCATCGCCGGCTCGATGGCGATCGAGGGGCCCGTGATCCGCTGGGTCGCCGACCACCGCAAGCACCACAAGTTCTCCGACAAGGACGGCGACCCGCACTCGCCGTGGCGCTACGGCAACAGCCTGCGCGGCCTCACCAAGGGCTTCGTGTGGGCCCACGTCGGCTGGCTCTTCGACCCCGAGCAGACCCCGATCGACAAGTACGCCCCCGACCTGGCCAAGGACCGCGACCTGGTCCGCATCTCGCGCACCTTCTGGGTGTGGGTGCTCACCTCGATCTTCCTGCCGCCGGTCCTCGGCTTCCTGCTCACCTGGTCGTGGCAGGGCGCGCTCACCGCCTTCTTCTGGGGCACCGTCGTGCGGATCGGCCTGATCCACCACGTCACCTGGTCGATCAATTCGATCTGCCACACGCTGGGGGAGCGGCCGTTCGCCTCCCGCGACTTCTCGGGCAACGTGTGGTGGCTGGCGATCCCGTCCGGCGGCGAGTCGTGGCACAACCTCCACCACGCCGACCCGACGTCCGCGCGGCACGGCGTGAAGCGCTTCCAGCTCGACTCCTCGGCCCGGATCATCTGGCTGCTCGAGAAGGCCGGCTGGGTGCGCGACGTCCGGTGGCCCACGGCGGAGCGGATCCGGGCCAAGTCCGTGGCGTGAGCCCGGTTCGGCCGGGGTGGGGCCGACGCCCTACCCTGGACCGGTGCTGCAGATCGACCGGACGACGTACGACGCCCTCGTCGCGCACGCCAAGCGGGACCACCCCGTCGAGGCGTGCGGCATGGTGGTGGGCCCGATCGGGAGCGACCGCGCCGAGCGGCACATCGAGATGGTCAACGCCGCGGGCAGCCCGACGTTCTACGAGTACGACTCGACCGACCTCCTCCAGCTCTACAAGGAGATGGACGAGCGCGACGAGGAGCCGGTGGTGATCTACCACTCGCACTCCGAGACCGAGGCGTACCCGAGCGTGACCGACATCAACCTGGCCGGGGAGCCCGGTGCCCACTACGTGCTGGTCAGCACGCGGGAGCACGGGAATAACGAGGGCCCCGTGGAGTTCAGGTCCTACAGAATCATCGACGGCGTCGTGACCGAGGAAGAGGTCACCATCGTCGACGCCGTCGCCCCTTCAGAGGAGAGCAGCTGACATGGCCATCGAGGTCCGGATCCCGACCATCCTGCGCACCTACACCGGTGGTGAGAAGGCGGTCAACGCCGACGGCGCCAACCTGAGCGCGCTCATCGACTCCCTCGAGGCGAACCACCCCGGCATCAAGGACCGCCTCATCGACGGCGGCGACCTGCGCCGGTTCGTGAACATCTACATCAACGACGAGGACGTCCGCTTCATCGGCAGCCTCGAGGCCGCGCTCTCCGACGGCGACCAGGTCGTCATCCTGCCGGCGGTCGCCGGCGGCGCGCGCTGATCCCGCAGATCCGCTGATCCGATGACGCGCTACGACAGCCTGCTCGCCTCCGTCGGCAACACGCCGCTCGTCGGGCTCCCGCGGCTGTCGGCGCCGTTCAACACCGCGGGTGCTCCGCAGGTGCGGATCTGGGCCAAGCTCGAGGACCGCAACCCGACCGGCTCGATCAAGGACCGCCCGGCCCTGAAGATGATCGAGGAGGCCGAGAAGGACGGCACGCTCCGTCCCGGCTGCACGATCCTCGAGCCGACGTCGGGCAACACCGGCATCTCGATCGCCATGGCGGCCAAGCTCAAGGGCTACCGCACCGTCTTCGTGATGCCCGAGAACACCTCCGAGGAGCGGCGCCAGCTGCTGCGGATGTGGGGGGCCGAGATCGTCTCCTCGCCGGCCGCCGGCGGCTCCAACGAGGCGGTCCGGGTGGCCAAGCAGATCGCGGCGGAGCACCCCGACTGGGTGATGCTCTACCAGTACGGCAACGCCGCCAACGCCCTCGCGCACGAGGAGGGCACCGGTCCCGAGCTGCTCGCCGACCTGCCCTCGATCACCCACTTCGTCGCCGGCCTGGGGACGACGGGCACGCTGATGGGCGTCTCGCGGTTCTTCCGCCGGGCCCAGCCCGAGGTCAGGATCGTGGCCGCCGAGCCGCGCTACGGCGAGCTGGTCTACGGCCTGCGCAACCTCGACGAGGGCTTCGTGCCCGAGCTCTACGACGCCGAGCTGATCGACAGCCGGTTCTCCGTCGGCCCGCGCGACGCCGTCCGGCGGGTGCGTGAGCTGCTCGAGCTCGAGGGCATCTTCGCCGGCATCTCCACCGGCGCGATCCTGCACGCCGCGCTCGGCCAGGCCGCCAAGGCGGTCAAGGCCGGCGAGGCGGCCGACATCGCGTTCGTGGTGGCCGACGGCGGCTGGAAGTACCTCTCCACCGGCGCCTACGAGGGCACCGTCGACGAGGCCGAGGACCGGCTCGAGGGTCAGCTCTGGGCCTGATGGCTCCGCAGACCGGCGAGCCGGAGGTCATCGACTCCCTCGGCCACCACACGGCGTGGTGGCGCGAGCTCGTCGGGCCCGCCGCGGCCGGCCGGTCGGTGCTCATCGCGACCAACTGGATCCGCACGCCACGGCTGCCGGTCTCCTGGGGCGAGCACGTGCACCCCGACCACGAGATGCTCTGGGGCTCCGACGGCAAGGTCGGCGTCCAGGTCGCCGGGCGGGACTACTGGGTGCCGGCCAGCTACGGCCTGTGGATCCCGGCCGGCGTCCCGCACGCGGCGTGCGCGGTGTCGGGCACCGGCTTCAACTGCACCTGGATCGACCGGGCGCGCTCGCCGGTCGACGCGACCGAGCCGGTGCTGCTGCCGATGTCGCCCCTGCTCGTCGACCTGCTCGACCACCTCCGCATCGACGCCACGGCTCCCGAGCGCCGGCGCCGGGCCGAGGAGTTCGCGCTCGACCTGCTGGCTCCCGACGTCCGCGGTCCGCTCTCCGTGCCCCGGCCCACGAGCGCCGCCGCGCGCCGGGTCGCCGACGCGGTGCTCGCCGAGCTGACCGTGCCGCGCACCGCCGAGGAGTGGGCCGGCGAGTTCGGGATGAGTGCGCGCAGCCTCAACCGCGCCTTCGTCGCCGAGACCGGCCTCGCCTTCGGGCAGTGGCGCAGCCGGGCCCGGATGGCGCTGGCCGCGACCCTGCTCGACCAGGGCCGGACGGTCGCCTCGGTGGCCCGCCAGGTCGGCTACCGCACGCCGAGCGCGTTCATCGCGGCCTACCGCCGGACGACCGGAACCAGCCCGGCCCGGCACCGGCAGCACATGACCCACGTCACCTGATGTCGCGTTCGCGACATCCTCTGTCCGGTTCGCGCACCAACCGGCGGCCGTAGCCGTTGCCAGCGGGCGCCGCGATCTCCACTCTTGGTCAGGCAAGCCTAACCAAAGAACAGAGCGGAGCATCCTGGTGCGCACGACCCGTCATCTCGGCCGTCTCGGAGTGGCCCTCACCCTGGCGGCGGCCCTGGCCCTGTCCGCCTGCGGCAGCGAGGACGACGCCCCGGGCACGTCCGGCGCGGAGACCCGCACCGTCACGTCGGCCTACGGCGACGTCGAGGTGCCCGCGCGGCCCGAGCGGGTCGTCGCCCTCAGCTACGACACGCCCTGGCAGCTGCAGTCCCTCGACGTGAAGCCGGTCGCCACCCAGGACTACGGCAAGTGGATCGACTCGTTCACCACCGAGCAGCAGGCGTTCGTCAAGGGCGTCGCGACGATCGGCTCGTTCGGCGAGACCAACTACGACGCCATCGTCAAGGCCGACCCTGACGTGATCGTCGGTGACGCCTACGAGATCGACGAGAAGTCGTACCGGCGGCTCTCCGAGATCGCCCCCACCGTGATCGTCGAGGGCAGCTCCCGCGGCGACTGGAAGGCGATCGTCGCCGGGCTCGCCGAGGCGACCGGTGCCGGCGAGGCCCTCCGCGAGCGCGAGGAGGCGTACGACGCCAAGGTGGCCGGGCTCAAGGAGAAGTACGCCGACCAGCTCGCCCTGAGGTGGGCCGCGGTCTCCGTCGGCGACGCCGAGGCCGAGTTCTCCGTGCTCTACCCGACGGGCACCACGGGTGCCCTCCTCGAGGAGCTGGGCGCGGTGGCTGCCCCCGGCATCCCCGACGCCGCGCCCGAGCCGGGCTACGCGAGCTACTCCCTCGAGCGTCTCGACGCGATCCTCACCACCGCTGACGTCGTCGTCGCCCCGGCCGACGCCGACGGGACCGCGTGGGAGCCGTTCGCCGCTATCAAGGGCAACGCGCTGTTCACCGCGCTGCCGGCCGCGAAGTCGGGCTCCGTGTTCGAGCTGCCCTACGGCGTCACCGACTACGACACCGCGCTGACCTTCCTCGACGCCGTGGAGACGACGATCCTGGAACCCCTCGCCGCGCGTTCGTGACCACCGGACGCACCCTCGGCGCGCTGCTGGCCGCCGTCGCCCTCGCGACGGTGGCCAGCCTGTGCCTGGGCGGCCGGGTCTTCGGACCCGTCGAGATCGGGCAGGCGCTGTGGTCGGGGGACGGCTCCGCGCACGACCAGGTGATCCGCGACCTGCGGGTCCCGCGGACGCTGGTCGGCCTGCTGGTCGGCGCCGCGCTCGGGCTGTCCGGCGCGCTGATGCAGGGGCTGACCCGCAACCCGCTCGCCGATCCGGGCATCCTCGGCGTCAACGCCGGCGCGGCGCTCGGCGTCGCCCTCGCGATCACCCAGTGGGGGATCGTCGCTCCCGGCGGGCAGGTGGGGTTCGCCCTCGCCGGGGCCGCGCTGACCACGCTCGTCGTCGCCGCGATCGGCCGCCCGCGGCGCGGCGGCGACGTCGTCACGCTCACGCTCTCCGGTGTCGCTGTCGGCGCGGTGCTGACCGGCCTCACCTCCGGCCTGGTCCTCCTGCACCCCCGGGCCTTCGACAGCATGCGCAGCTGGAACGCCGGCTCGATCACCGTGGTCGGCTACGACCGGGTGCTGGCGGTCGCGCCGTTCATCGCGGCCGGCGTGGTCCTGGCGCTCGTTCTCGGCCGCAGCATCAACGCGCTCGCGCTCGGCGACGACACGGCGCGGGCCCTCGGCGTCCGCCTGGTCCGGACCCGGGTCCTCGCCCTGGTCGCGGTCACCCTGCTGTGCGGAGCCGCGACCGCCGCGGCCGGGCCGATCGTCTTCGTCGGCCTGATGGTGCCGCACATCGTCACCGCCCTGATCGGCCCCGACCACCGCCGCGTGATGGTCTGCTCGCTGCTCGCCGGGCCGGTCCTCGTGCTCGGCTGCGACCTCCTCGGCCGGTACGTCGCCCAGCCCCGCGAGCTGCCGGTCGGCGTGGTCGCGGCCGCGGTCGGCGCCGTCCTTCTCGCCGTCGTGATCCGGAGGCGGCCGTGAACCGGGTGCTGACCGTGCGGCTCCTCGGCGGACGGATCAGCGGCCGGGTCCGGGTCCGCGGCGTGCTCGGGGCCGGCGTGCTGCTCCTCGTCGCGGCCGCGGTCGGCGTGGCCTCGCTGCCCAGCCCCGATGCCGGCGTGTCGCTCGGCGAGACCATCGACGCGCTGTCGGGCCGGGGCACGCGGGTCGCCGACCTCGTCGTCCTCGACTGGCGGATGCCGCGGGTGCTGGCCGCGCTCCTGTTCGGAGCGATGATGGGGCTCAGCGGCGCGATCTTCCAGGTCGTCACCCGCAACCCGCTCGGCTCGCCCGACGTGATCGGCTTCTCCAGCGGCGCCTACACCGGCGCGCTCGTGGCGCTCCTGGTGCTCGAGGTGGGCGGCGCCGCGGTCCCGCTCGTGGCGACCCTGGGCGGTCTGCTCACCGCGGCGGTCGTGCTCGGCCTGGCGGGGCACGAGGGACTGCGCGGCGCGCGCTTCGTCATCCTCGGCATCGCCGCGGCCGCGCTGCTCTCGTCGGTCAACACCTGGCTGGTGCTGCGGGTCACCGCGGAGGAGGGCCTGCAGGCCTCGCAGTGGGGCGTCGGCACGCTCAACGAGATCACCTGGGGCGACCTCCGGCTTGCCGCGGTGTGCGGGCTGGTGCTGCTGCCCGGCTGCCTGCTCCTGGCCCGCCCGCTCGCGCTGCACGAGCTGGGGGACGACGTGGCCGTCGCGCTAGGGGTCCCGATGCGCTCTCGGCGGGTCCTCGCCATCGCCGTCGGCGTCGCGCTGACCGCCGTCACCACGGCGGCCGCGGGACCGATCTCGTTCGTCGCCCTCGCGGCGCCCCAGCTCGCCCGGCGCGTCGTCGGCGGCTCCCCGCCCGCGCTCGTCGCGTCGGCCGCGATGGGCGCGGCCCTCCTCGCCGCATCGGACCTGCTCGCCCAGCGGGTCCTCGCCCCGACCTCGCTGCCGGTCGGGATGGTGACCGTCGTCCTCGGTGGCTGCTACCTCGCGTGGTTGCTCTCCCGGCGCCGGTGATGCCTACGGTGGGGGAGTGCGCCGCCTCCTCACCGTCCTCGCTCTCGCCCTGGGCCTCGGCCTGGGCGCCGTGCCCGCGACCGCCCGTGCTGCCGAGCCACCGCCGCTCGTCCCGGTCAGCCCACCCTCGGTCGACGGCGTCGCCCGCTACGGCCGCACCCTCGTGGCCGCGCCCGGCAGCTGGGCCCCCGGCGCCGCCCGGGTGCGCTACGAGTGGCGGCGTGAGGGGACGCCGGTCGGCACCGGCCGCCGGTACGCCGTCCAGCCGGCCGACGTGGGGCACCGGCTCACGCTCGTCGTCACCGCGTCGGCCCCCGGGTACGCCGACACCCCGGTCCAGGTCGCGACCCCACGGATCAAGCACCGGGTCGACGTGCGGCGCACGGTCCGCTACAGCGTGCGGGTCAAGGGCCGGCTCGGCCCCGGCGCCGACGTCGCGGCCTTCCGCCGTCTCGCCCAGGAGACCTACGACGACGCCCGCGGCTGGCGCGCCAAGGGCGTCCGCTTCGTCCAGGTGCGTCGCGGTGGCGCGTTCACGCTCTGGCTCTCCGAGGCCTCCCGGGTGCCCGGCTTCTCGTCGGTCTGCAGCGCCCAGTGGTCGTGCCGGGTGGGCCGCAACGTGGTGATCAACGTGGAGCGCTGGCAGCACGCGTCACCGGCCTGGAACCGGCTCGGCCGCTCGCTGCGCGACTACCGCCACATGGTCGTCAACCACGAGACCGGTCACTGGCTCGGCCGGGGCCACGCGTCCTGCCCGCGCGCCGGCGCGCTCGCCCCGGTGATGATGCAGCAGTCCAAGGGGCTGCACGGCTGCCGCGCGAACCCCTGGCCGACCCCGCGCGAGCTGCGCCGGCGCTGACTTCGGACCCGCAACCCCCGCACTTCGCGGGGCGGGTGGGTCAGCGCCAGCGGAGGTCCTGGCGGCGGTCCCAGAGGCTGCCGGGGACCGGGCCGAGGCCGAGGATCGAGAGGCTGACGTTGGCCAGCTCGCCGTTGCGGATCGGCTGGCGTGCGGCGCCGAAGCCGGGGCGGGTGCGGCCGGGGTTGGCCCGGGTCGGGTTGAGCCGGTAGAGGTCGGCGCGGGCGATCCCGGCACCCCAGACGGCGAACGGCACGCGGTAGTCCTCGCGGTTGCGCTGGTCGCTGTGCCGGGTCGTGCCGGGGATGCCGCCGTGGTCGGAGGTGAGCACCACGACGGTCGAGCTGCGCAGGGACGGCGTTCCGCGGACCTGGTTGAGCACCGAGCCGACGAGCCGGTCGACGGTGGCGACGGCGGCGAGGTAGCGCGGGCTCAGCCAGCCGTACTCGTGGCCCATCTGGTCGGGCTTGCCGAGGTGGAGGAAGGCGAACGACGGCGCCTTGCGGGCCAGGTCCTGGCGCAGCGCGCGGACCACGGCAGCGTTCTTCTCGACCTTGATCACGTTCTTGTCGACCGCCGCCGGCCAGGAGCGCTCGAAGAGCCAGAACTTCGACTTCGTCGCGTAGACCGCCGTGGTGCCGCCGCCGGCGTGGACGACGTCGAAGACCGACGACACCGGGTGCCCGGCGGCCTGCTGGACGGTCTTGGTCACCGTGTCGTCGTTCCAGGTGACGCCGTGCCCGCCGCGGCTCGCCTTGATCCGGCGTCCGGTCACCATGCTCGTGTGGTTCGGCAGGGTCACCGTCATCTCGAGCTGGGCGCGCGCGTTGAGCGTGCCGGCGCCCTGCTCGGAGATCAGCTGGTGGAGGTACGGCGTCCGGGCCCGGCCGAGCTTGTTCAGGGCGCGCGGGTTGAGCCCGTCGACGGAGATCGCGATGACGTGCTTCCCGTTGACGGCGCGCGACGTCACCTCGGGCGCGGCACCGGGGGCGGCCTGCGCCGCGGTCTGCGGCGCGGCGTGACCGGGCGCGGTCGCCGCACCGGTCAGGAGCGCCGAGAGCGTCGCGAGCAGGACGAGCACGGACCGGGTCCGGGACAGCGAGGTCACCGGCCCAGGGTACGCCGGGCCCGACGTGATCTGCGTCCCGGAATGCCGACTGCGGGCACCCCGACGCCGTAGTCTGACCGGGTGCGGCACCTGGACGACCCCCGAGCGAACGTCGACGTCGACGCCCCGATCGGGATCTTCGACTCCGGCTTCGGCGGCCTCACCGTCGCCCGCTCGGTCATCGACCAGCTGCCCCACGAGTCGATCACCTACGTCGGCGACACCGCCCGCCAGCCCTACGGCCCCAAGCCGATCGGCGAGGTCCGCGAGTACGCCCTCGAGTGCCTCGACCACCTCGTCGAGCGTGGCGTGAAGGCGCTCGTCATCGCCTGCAACTCCGCCAGCGCCGCGATGCTGCGCGACGCCCGCGAGCGCTACGACGTCCCGGTGGTCGAGGTGATCTACCCCGCCACCCGCCGCGCCGTCGCGGCCACCCGCAACGGCCGGATCGGCGTCATCTCGACGCGGGCGACCGCCGAGTCGATGGCCTACGACGACGCCTTCGCCGCCGCCCCTCAGATCTCCCTCACCACGCGGGCCTGCCCGCGCTTCGTCGACTTCGTGGAGGCGGGGGTGACCGGCGGCGACGAGCTCATCGCGGTGGCCCGCGAGTACCTCGACCCGCTCACCGAGCTGGGCATCGACACCTTGATCCTCGGCTGCACCCACTACCCGCTGCTCACCGGCGTCATCTCCTACGTGATGGGTGACGACGTCACGCTGGTGAGCAGTGCCGAGGAGTGCGCCAAGGACGTCTACCGGATGCTGGCCGACACCGGCCTCATGCGGCCGTCGGGCGAGCCGTCGTACATCTTCACGACGACGGGCTCCCCGGCGGAGTTCGAGACGATCGGGCGCCGGTTCCTCGGCCCCGAGCTGGTGGCGGCCGGACAGTTCGCAGGGGGTCTTGCATGAGTGACGACGTGGTGGCACCGGAGACGACGCGGCTGAAGATCCCCGTCGAGGGCGCCGACCACGCGGTCACCGTGACGGTGGTCGGCTGCTCGGGCTCCTACCCGGGCCCCGAGTCGCCGGCGAGCTGCTACCTCGTCCAGGCCACCGACGCGCTGCGCACGTGGAGCCTCGTGCTCGACATGGGCAACGGCGCGCTCGGCGTCCTGCAGCGCTACGTCGACCCGCTCAAGGTCGACGCCGTCTTCATCAGCCACCTCCATGCCGACCACTGCGTCGACATGACCAGCTACTACGTGCTGCGCAAGTACCACCCGACCGGCACCCAGCCGAAGATCCCGGTCTGGGGCCCCAAGGGCACCGGCAAGCGGCTGGCGAAGGCCTACGACCTGCCCCGCAAGCCCGGCATGCGCGAGGAGTTCTCGTTCCGGGTCTACGGCGACCCGGTCGAGATCGGCCCGTTCACGGTGGAGTCCTGGGAGGTCGACCACCCGGTCCCCGCCTACGGCCTGCGGGTCTCCGCGTTCGGCAAGGTCCTCGCCTACAGCGGCGACACCGGCCCCACCGACGCGCTCTACAAGATCGCCGCCGACGCCGACCTGTTCCTGTGCGAGGCGTCCTTCCGCGAGTGCGACGACAACCCGCCCAACCTGCACCTGACCGGCCTCGAGGCCGGCGAGGTCGCCACCAAGGCCCGGGCCAAGCGGCTCGTGGTGACCCACGTCCCGCCGTGGCACGACGCGCAGACCATGCTCGCCGAGGCCCAGACGTCCTACGACGGCCCGCTCGAGCTCGCCGTGCAGGGCGCGGTCTACGAGCTCTGAGCGCTCACTCCACGGGGTGCCCGGCGTCCCGGATGGTCAGCGCGATCTGCACCCGGTTGGTGGTCTCGAGCTTCTCGAAGAGCCGCGAGACGTGCCCCTTCACGGTCGGCACCGACAGGTGCAGCTCGCGCGCGATCTCGGCGTTGGACAGCCCGCGACCCACCGCGCACGCCACCTCGAGCTCGCGCTCGGTGAGCCGGTCGAGCCGGCGCTGGGCGTCGGCGGTGCGGCCGTCGCCCGACTCGGTGCGGACCCGGTCGATGAGGGTGCGGGTGACCGAGGGGGAGAGCATCGGGTCGCCGTCGGCGACCTTGCGCAGCGCGGCCACGATCTCGGCGGGCGGGGTGTCCTTGAGCAGGAAGCCGTCGGCGCCCGCGGCGAGCGCGCCCACCACGTAGTCGTCGGCGTCGAAGGTGGTCAGCACGATCACCCGCGGCGGCTGCGGATCGGCGTGGAGGACGCGGGTCGCGGCGAGCCCGTCGAGGACGGGCATCCGGATGTCCATGAGGACGACGTCGGGCGCGAGCTCACGGGCCAGCGCGACGCCGGCGCGCCCGTCGGCGGCCTCGCCGACGACAGCCAGGTCGGCCTGGCCGCCGAGCATCAGCGACAGCGCCGAGCGCACCAGCGGGTCGTCGTCGACGATGATGACGCGGATCTGCTCGCTCATGACGGGATCTCCTCCTGCTCGGCGGCCCACGGTAGCCAGGCGTGGAGCACGAAGGTCTCGGGGGTTGCCGGGTCCGCCGAGTGCTCGATCCCGTAGGTCAGCCACCCGCCGCGCAGCTCGGCCCGCTCGGTCAGCCCGACCAGGCCCAGGCCGGCGCCCGGCGTCCGGGTCGGCCCGAAGCCGAGGGCGTTGCGCAGCACCACGTCGACGCCGTCGGCGGGCGAGCCGCTGAGCGTGACCCGCAAGGTCGCCGCGCGGGCGTGCTTCGTGGCGTTGGTGATGCCCTCCTGGACGATCCGGTAGACGGTGCGGCCCACGATGTCGGGCAGCTCGCCGACGACCTGGTCGTCGTACTCGATCGCGGTGCCGGCGGCCCTGGCGTCGTCGACCAGGACGCCCAGGTCGCCGTACGTCGGCTGGGGGCCGGTGAGCGGCCCGGCGCCCTCGACCTCGCGCAGCACGCCGAGCACCTCGCGCAGGTCGCGCAGCGCCTCGTGCGCCTTGGCCTGGATGACCGTCACGCTGCTGCGCATCTCGTCGGCACTGAGGTCCTCGCGGTAGGTCAGCGCGCCGGCGTGCATCGAGATCTGCGAGATCCGGTGGGCCAGCACGTCGTGCATCTCCCGGGCGATCCGCGCGCGCTCGTTGGAGCGCGCCTGCGTCGCCCGCAGGTCGCGCTCGGCCTCCGCCGTCTCAGCGCGCTGGCGCAGCGTCCAGATGAGCTCGCGCCGCGAGCCGATGAACATGCCCCAGGCCAGGATCGCCGCGCACACCGCGACGCTCACGGTGGCCGTGAGCCACCACGGGTCGGTGTCGTGCATCGGCTGCACCCAGTAGTAGGCGAAGCCCCCGAGCAGGTTGAGGACGCCGATCCCGATGACCTGCCACCAGCGCCGCCGGGTCGCCAGCGAGACCGTCGCCAGCGTGGCGGGTCCGGCGGCGATCGAGCTGAACGGCGTCATCAGCACCGTCGCGATCGCGATCGGCACGGGCCAGCGCCGTCGGTACGCCACGAGCACGTACGACACGACCCCCAGGACCACGTCGACCCAGAACAGCAGCGGCACCTGGTCGACCTGCTCGTCGACCGCGGGCGACCAGACGAGGACGCTGATCACCAGCATGAGCGCGTAGCGCCAGACGTGGCCGTACCACCGCAGCCGCGGTTGGTAGTCGTCCGGCGTCGGCTCATCCACGACAGCGACCCTAGGGCCTCGGGGTGGGGGCGCGGCAGCATCCCGGGACCGGAGCGGCACCTACTTTGGTCGGGGCGGCTCGCGACGCGGGTTCGATGTGCAGGGGGTGGGGATCGGGCAGGCTGGAGCCATGATCACCGTTGATCGACTCACCAAGACCTACGGCGCGTACACCGCCGTGGACGACGTCAGCTTCGCCTGCCAGCCCGGCCGGGTGACCGGCTTCCTCGGCCCCAACGGCGCAGGCAAGACCACCACGATGCGGGTCATGGTCGGGCTCACCCTGCCGACCCGGGGGCAGGTCACCATCGGGGGCCTGAAGTACCACGACATCCCCAACCCCGGCCGCCACGTCGGGACGCTGCTGGACGCCTCGGCCCAGCACGTCGGGCGCACCGGCCGCGAGATCCTCACCATCGCCGCGAAGACCATGGGCCTGCCGTCCAGCCGCGTCGACGAGATGCTCGCGCTGGTCGGTCTCAACGACAACGAGTCGACGCGCCGCCTGCGCAACTACTCGCTCGGCATGAAGCAGCGCCTCGGCATCGCCCACGCGCTGCTCGGCGACCCGTCGGTCCTCATCCTCGACGAGCCGGCCAACGGTCTCGACCCGGCCGGCATCCGGTGGATGCGCGGCCTCCTCAAGGGGTACGCCGACCGCGGCGGCACGGTGCTGCTCTCCAGCCACCTGCTGCACGAGGTCGAGATGATCGCCGACGAGATGATCCTCATCGGGCACGGCAAGATCGTCGCGCAGGGCGACAAGAAGTCGCTGCTCGCCGGTGCCAACGGCTCGGCGACGACGCTGGTGACCTCCCTCGACAACGCCGCGCTCGGTGCCGCGCTCTCGCAGGGCGGCCACGGCGTCGAGCCCATGGGTGACGGCCTCAAGGTGCAGGCGACCCCGGAGCAGGTCGGCCGCGCCGCCCTGTCCGCCGGCGTCGTCCTCACCGACCTCCGGTCCGGCGGCGCCGGTCTGGAGGACCTGTTCCTCGAGCTGACCTCGGACACGGCCCGCGAGGCCGTCCCCGGCGTCGGCGCCCCGACCACCGGAGGTACCCCGGCATGAGCACCCCGACCCCCATCCCCATGCTCGACGTCTCCGGGACGCCGCGCACCCCGATCACGCGGCTGGTCGGCGTGGAGTTCCGCAAGGCGATCGACACCCGCGCCGGCTTCTGGCTGGCCACCTCGATCCTCGGCCTGGTCCTCGTCGTCCTGATGATCTTCACGCTGCTCGTCGACGGGCAGAAGGACTTCGGCGACCTGCTCAGCGTCGCCGGTGGCGTGCTCGGCTACTTCCTGCCGATCCTCGTCATCATGCTGGTGACCAGCGAGCAGTCCCAGCGCAACGGACTGGTGACCTTCACGCTCGAGCCGCAGCGCTCCCGCGTGGTCGCGGCGAAGTTCCTCGCCGGCCTCTGCCTGGCGGGCACCGTGATGGTGCTCGCGGTCATCCTCGCCGCGGCGTTCACCGTCCTCGGCGCGCTCACCGGCGAGTCGCCGTCGTGGACGATCGACGGGAACCTGCTCTTCAACGGCTTCGTGCTCGCCAACGTGATCGGCATCCTGGTCGGCTTCGCGATCTCGATGCTGGTGATGAACACCCCGGCCGGCATCGTCGCCTACTTCGCGTACAGCCTGATCCTCCCGAGTGCGGCCGGCATCCTCAGCGCACTGAGCTCCGGCTTCGAGAAGGTCGCGCCGTGGATCGAGTTCAACACCGCCCAGATGCCGCTGTTCAGCGGTGACTACCAGCCCTCGGGGCAGGAGTGGGCGCAGATCGCGACGTCCGGCTTCATCTGGCTGGTCGTGCCGCTGGCGCTGGGCCTCATGCGGCTGATGCGCATCGAGTTCAAGTAGCACCACCCCGGCGCTTCACCGAAGATTGCCGGACACGTCACCGTGGCGGAGCCTGCTGGTAGCGGGCTCCGCCACGGTTGTGTTCCGTGGGCAACGGATACCTGCGGTTCGCCGCCCTCGGCGACAGCACCACCGTCGGGCTCGGCGACCCGGTCCCCGGGGGCGGGTGGCGAGGGTGGGCCCGGCTCCTCGCGGAGTCGCTCCGGACGTCGTACGACGTCTCGTTCTGCAATGTCGCCGTGTCCGGCGCGACCGCCGGCGTGGTCCGGGAGCGGCAGCTCGACGAAGCCCTCGCGCACCGGCCGGACCTGGCCTCGCTGCTGGTCGGCGTCAACGACACGCTGCGCTCGACCTGGGACCCCGAGCGGCTGCGTGCGGACCTGCTCCACGTCGCCGGCGCGCTGACCGACGGGGGCGCGACCCTGATGACCGTGCGCTGGCACGACCACGGTGCGCTGCTGGGGCTGCCGCGGGTGCTGACCCGGCCGATGGGGGAGCGGATCGCCGTCGTCAACGAGGTGTACGACGAGCTCCACGCGGCGTACGGCGGCCTGCGGCTCGACCTCGCGCTGATGCCCGAGGTGCTCGACCGCACGTGCTGGTCGATCGACCGCTTCCACCCCTCCGAGCTGGGCCACCGCGCGCTGGCCCGGGCGTGGGCCGAGCGGCTGCAGGCGGAGGGGTACGACTTCCCGCTGCCGGGCCGCGAGCCGTGCGGCGGGTGCCCGCCGAGCTGGCGCCGCGACGTCGCCTGGATGGTGACCGAGGGGGCGCCGTGGTTCGGGCGACGGGCGCGCGACCTCGGCCCCTGGGCGGTACGACGGGCCCTCGCCGCCGCCCGCTGAGCCCCCGCTAGGTTGGGGGACATGAGCACCCGCGAGGACGGCCGCGCCGACGACGAGCTGCGCCCGATCAAGATCACCCGCAACTGGCTCGACCACCCGGCGGGGTCGGTGCTGATCGAGTTCGGCAAGACCCGCGTGCTGTGCGCGGCGTCCGCGTCCGAGGGTGTGCCGCGCTGGCGCAAGGGCTCCGGCCTGGGCTGGGTGACCGCCGAGTACGCGATGCTCCCCGCCTCGACCAACACCCGCTCCGACCGGGAGTCGGTCAAGGGCCGGATCGGTGGCCGCACCCACGAGATCAGCCGCCTGATCGGCCGCTCGCTGCGCGCCGTCATCGACTACAAGGCGCTCGGCGAGAACACCATCCAGATCGACTGCGACGTCCTCCAGGCCGACGGCGGCACGCGCACCGCCGCCATCACCGGCGCCTACGTCGCGCTCGCCGACGCCTGCGCCACGCTCGGCGTCCCCGGCGCCCTCACCGGCTCGGTCGCCGCCGTCAGCGTCGGCATCATCGACGGCGTCCCGCGCCTCGACCTGCCCTACGTCGAGGACGTCCGTGCCGAGACCGACATGAACGTCGTCATGACCGGCACCGGCTCCTTCGTCGAGGTCCAGGGCACCGCCGAGGGCGCGCCCTTCGACCGCGCCGAGCTCGACGCGCTCCTCGGCCTCGCCGAGAAGGGCTGCGCCGACCTCACCCGCCTGCAGCAGGAGGCGCTGTCGTCGTGAAGGTGCTCGTCGCCTCGCGCAACGCCAAGAAGCTCGAGGAGATGCGCCGCATCCTCGCCGAGCACATGACCACTGTCGAGGTCGTCGGCCTCGACGACGTCGCCCCCTACGACGAGCCGGTCGAGGACCAGCCCACTTTCGAGGGCAACGCCCTGGTCAAGGCCCGCGCCGGCGTCGCCGCCACCGGCCTGCCCACCCTCGCCGACGACTCCGGCATCTGCGTCGACGCCCTCAACGGCATGCCCGGCGTCCTCTCCGCCCGCTGGTCGGGCCCGCCCAAGTCCGACGACCGCAACAACACCCTCCTCCTGGCCCAGCTGGCCGACGTCCCGGACGAGCGCCGCACGGCTCACTTCGCGTGCGCCGTCGCCCTCGCCCACCCCGACGGCCGCGAGCTCGTCGTCGAGGGCCGGATGGACGGCCGCGTCGAGCGCGAGGTCCGCGGCGCCGGCGGCTTCGGGTACGACGTCCTCTTCGTCGCCGACGACCACCCCGGCCGCACCACGGCCGAGCTCTCGCGGGACGAGAAGGACGCGATCTCGCACCGCGGCAAGGCACTGCGCGAGATCGCGCCGCTGGTCGCCGACCTGCTGGGGTAGGCCACGGCGGCGATCGGTGCCGGAGGCGGGACTCGAACCCGCACACCCGAAGGCACGGCATCCTAAGTGCCGCGTGTCTGCCAGTTCCACCACTCCGGCGCTGAGCGCCACGAGTCTAGGGTGGCCGGGCTGCCGGCCCCACAGGGCGGTCGGTGACGAACCGGCCGCGGCTGCGACCGGCGAAGTTCGGCGTCTGGCGGTGGCAGTTGGGGCACAGGAACCGCAGGTTGCCGGCGAGGTTGTTGAGGAAGTCGCCGTCGAGGTGGTCGACGTCGAGCGTCAAGGGCCGGCCGAGCCACGTCCCGTCCTTGCCGCACGAGGCGCACACGTGCGGGCGGCCGGTCTCGAGCAGCGCACGGGTGAGGCGGTGCGGCTTGGTGCGGGCGTGCCCGGGAGGCAGCCGGACGAGCAGCTCCGCGGCGCTCGCGCGGTGGGGGATGACGGTCGGCCGGTAGGCGCGGAAGTGCGAGGTGTCGAGACCGTAGGCCTTGATCGTGCGGCTGATGTGCGCGTGGCACCCGCCGTTCTGGCGCAGGCCGAGCAGGCGCAGCACCCCCGCGACCGAGGTGGACTGCTCGACCAGGGGCTCGAGGAGCTCACGGGTGTACTTGCGTCGCGTCGCCATGGACCGACGCTAGGTCGGGGGTCCGACGCAATCGGCCGGCCGTTGCCCGCACCCGCCCCGCCGGGAAGGATGCGACCATGCCCACCACCCCCGACGCCCTGACCGCGATCTACGAGGACCTCCACCGCCACCCCGAGCTGGGCGGCCAGGAGCACCGGACGGCGGGCATCGTCGCCGACCACCTCCGCGCCCTCCAGTACGACGTCACGACCGGCGTCGGAGGCACCGGCGTCGTCGCGACGCTCGAGCGAGGCGCAGGCCCGGCGGTGCTGCTGCGCGCCGACATGGACGGCCTGCCCGTGAAGGAGGACACCGGGCTGCCGTACGCGAGCACGGCGACCGCGACGACGGCCGACGGCGAGGAGCACCCGGTGATGCACGCGTGCGGGCACGACGTCCACGTGACGTGCCTGCTGGGGGCGGCGGCGCGGCTCGCGCAGGACACGGAGTGGCGGGGGCGGGTGCTGCTGGTGTTCCAGCCCGACGAGGAGAACGGCAACGGCGCGCGGGACATGGTGGCCGACGGGCTCTTCGAGCGGTTCGGGAAGCCGGACGTGGTGCTGGGTCAGCACGTGGCGCCGTTGCCGGTGGGGGTGCTGGGGGTGCATGCGGGGGCGGCGTTCGCGGCGGCCGACAGCCTGCGGGTCGTGCTGCACGGGCAGGGTGGGCACGGGTCGCGACCCGAGGCGACGGTCGACCCGGTGGTGCTGGGGGCGGCGACGGTGCTGCGGCTGCAGACGGTGGTGGCGCGCGAGGTCGCGGGCAGTGACACGGCGGTGGTGACGGTGGGCTCGTTCCACGCGGGCTCCGCGCCGAACATCATCCCGGAGCAGGCGGAGCTGCAGCTCTCGGTGCGCACCACCGACGAGCACGTGCGGGCGAAGGTGCTGGCCGCGATCGAGCGGATCGTCCGTGGCGAGGCGGCGGCCGCCGGTGCGCCGCGCGAGCCCGAGGTCGAGCTCCTCCAGAGCTTCCCGGCCGTCGACAACGACGCCGACGCCTGCGCCCGGGTGGCGACCGCCTTCCAGGACGGCGGGCAGCACCTGGTCGTCGACCCCGGGCCGGTCACCGGGAGCGAGGACGTCGGCATCCTCGCCACCGAGGCCGGGGTGCCGTGCGCCTACTGGCTGCTCGGGGGCGCCGACCCGGCACTGTTCGCCGGCGCCACGACGGTCGACGAGCTGCGGCGCGTGGTGGCCGAGCTGCCGTCGAACCACTCGCCGCGCTACGCGCCGGTCGCCGGGCCCACGATCGAGTCGGGGGTCACCGCGCTGGTCGCGGCGGCGCGGTCCTTCCTGGGCTGAGCGGCGGCCTCGGCCGAGCGGGTGGCGGCGCTGCCGTAGGCGTAGACGCACATCAGCGCCACGAACGGCCACACGAGGCCGAGGACCACCGACGGCACGGCGTTGAGCACCACGAACGGCAGCGGGACGACGACGAACAGCAGGGCCGCGACGACGGCGCCGATGGTGGTGAGCAGCAGCAGGCCGAGGAGCAGGACCGGCAGCAGCGTGGTCACCGAGTGCCGGATCAGCCGGATGCTGCGGGGCAGCCCGGCGAACCCGGTCCGGCGCTCCAGCACGACCACCGGCACGAGCAGCACCCCCGCGGTCAGGACGACGAGCGCGAGCGGTGCCAGCACGACCGAGGTCGTCAGCAGGACGACGAGGAGCGCGGTGACGACCATGGCCGGCGCACCCGCGCCGAGCCGGCGCAGGCTCTCGCCGTACGCCGCGCGGAGACGGACGCGGGCCTCGATCCCGTCGGCGTCGAGGGTCCGCACGACGACGGCGAGCGCGCCGGCCGAGACGGGCAGCGTGAGCAGGCCGAGGAGCAGCGCGGCACCGCCGACCCAGCTGGGGACGAAGCGGGTGATCGTGACGCCCTGCAGGACGGCGGCGAGCACGTTGAGCAGTGCCGGTGGCAGCAGGCTGAGGAAGAACAGCACCGGGCGCTCACGGAGCACCGCCAGCGACGCGGCGACGACCTGGCCGCTGGAGCGGCGGGCCCGGAGGGGGAGCGCGCTGGTCGCCCACGACGTACGACGCAGCAGCCAGCCGAGCCCGAGCAGCGCGGCGACGAGGATCACCAGACCGCGCCAGGGGTCGTCGACGTAGCCGCGGAACAGGTCGCTGCCCCGGCCGACCAGGTCGCAGTAGGTCTCGGCGACCGCGGCACTGCTGGACCCGCCGGCAGGAACCTCGATCGAGGAGCCGCGGGCCTTGGCCGACCAGGCGAAGGGCCGGCTCCAGGCCTGCTTGCGGTTGGGGCCGGTCGGGCCGGCGTAGAAGCGCTTCGGGCCGACCTCGCCGTAGTGGCCCTCGTAGGTGATCCAGGGGAAGGCCGCCCGGCCGAGCACCGGGTCTGACGGGATGGTCTTGACCAGCGCCTCGATCGCCTCGTGCTCGCCGGCGGTGGTGTCGCAGCCGAAGCCGGTGTTGGCGGTGTTGCCCATGAAGATGCCGGCCGAGAACTGGTTGGCGTGCGAGCCCGCCGAGACGTACACGACCGGGTGGGTGTCGTCGCGGACCTCGAGCTTGGCGTCGCCCCAGGCGGCCTTCTCGGAGCCGTAGTGCTGCGAGTAGACGGCCAGCTCGGGCTCGAGCTCGTCGGCGAGCGCGGTGGCGGCGTCAGGGGCGGCGAACTCGAGCTGGATCCGCTCCCAGTCGGTCTCGTGCTTGTTGTTGTAGTCGTTGAACGCGTAGAAGAAGAAGTACTGCAGCGCGATCCGGTCGTCGACGCCCCGCTGGGTCGCGACGTGGGCGTAGATCGTCGGCTCGTGGCCGGCCCACTGCGAGCGCGCCCAGGTCTCGTAGTCGCAGCCCGGCGTCAGCGGGTTGCCGGGCAGGTCGAGCTCGTAGCCGGGCAGGCCCACCGAGACGTCCTTCGCCGACGGGCCGACCTGGACCAGGTCGCGCCCGGTCCACGGTCCGCGCAGCGCGATCGTCGGGTTGTCGAAGAGGACGTCGACGTCGCTGGGCAGGTACGGCTCGCCGGGCCCGCAGGTCTGCTTCTGGCGCACCAGCATCAGCACCGGCGCGAACCGCTCCGCCAGCGCCGCCTCGGCGGCGGCGGCCTCCTCGGCGCCGGGCGCCGGCGTGGTGCCGACGTCGGGATCGTCGGGGGAGCCGGGGACGACGTCCGGGTCGGTGTCGATGACCGAGGTGCCCGGCTCGTCCTCGTCGGTGGGCTCGTCGCCCGGCTCGTCCTCGGGCGTCGGCGTGGGCGTCGGTGTGGGCGTCGGTGTGGGCGTCGGTGTCGGCGTCGGGGCAGAGACGGCGAACCCCGCCCCGGCCGTGGCCGGAGCGGGGTGCAGTGCCGGGAAAGCCGGCAGGAACAGCGCGACGAGCAGGAGCAGCAGGCGGCGCATCGCGCGGCTCAGCTCACTCGGTCCAGGTCCAGCCGTCGAGGATCTCGTCGAACTTGTCGAACACGCCGTCGTCGCCCTTCTTGAGCGAGACGGTGATCGAGTAGCCCTTGTCACCGCTGATCACGAGGTAGGCGCGCTGGGAGACCTCGACGCCGTTGTCGTTGGTGCGGGAGATGTCGACGCCGATCGCCGACTGGCCGTCGATCGTCTTCTCGTCGATGTCGGTCACCTCGACGCTGGCGTCGCCCGAGCTGAGCGCGGTCTTCCAGGAGCTCTCGAGGTCGGCCGGGTCGGTGCTGCCGTAGGCGGACTGGGTCTCGACGATGACGTTGGCGCGGGCGGTGTTGAAGGTGCTGCCCCAGATCGCGACCTTGTCGAGCGTGGTCACGCCGGGGTTCTGGGCGAGGAAGTCCTCGGTGGCGTCCTTCCAGCCCGCGGGCAGCGTGAAGTAGTAGCCGAGGCCCTGCAGCGCGTCGGCCGGAGGGGTGTCGGTCTTGTCGGTCGGCTCGTCGGTGCCGCCGCTCTCGGTGGACGACGCGGTGGTCTCGGGGTCGTCGGCCTTCTTGTCGTCGCCGCCGCCGTTGGCGAGCGCGACGATGCCGATCACACCGCCGACGACGAGGACGAGCGCGACCACGATGGCGGCGACGATGAAGCCGGTGTTGCTCTTCTTCTTCGGCGGCGTCGGCTGCTGCGACCACCCGCCCGCGGCGTACGACGGGCCGCCGTAGCCGGCACCGCCCGCGCCCTGCTGGACCGGGTGCGGCGGGGACACCATCGGCTGGTGGGCGGGGGAGACGATCGGCTGCTGCGGCGGCGCGACCGGCGAGGTCATCGGGGCCGGCGGCGGGGGCGTGTGCTGCACGGGCGCCGTCCCCCCGGGCCCGTACGACGGCGGCGCGGCCGTGCCGGCGTCGGGGTCGAGCCCGGCGACCAGCGACTCGGGCACCTTGCCGAGCGCGAAGCCGAGGACCGCGACCGCCCACTGGCAGCCGCGGACGTCGGCGCTGCCGCGGTCGCGGGCCAGGCGCTGGCCGGCCGACTCGACCGCGTCGGCGGGGTTCGCGCCGCTGTCGAGCATGGTCACCATGCCGTCGAGGGCACCCAGGCGCACCGCGTCGGTGAGCAGGTTGATCGTCCCGCTCGAGGCCTGGCCCTCGTCGAGGTAGTCGTCGAGCGAGCCACGGAAGGCCGTGGCGTCACGGAACAGGTCGTGTCCGTGGTCGCGGGCGAGGTCGGCGAGCGCCTGGTGCAGCTTCATGGGAGTCCTTCTCTAGCGGGATTCGGGTCAGGCGGGCGCGGCGAGCCCGAGGTCCTTGCGGAGCTTCGCCACGTGGCCGGTCGCCTTGACGTTGTACTGCGCGAGCTCGATCGCACCGTCGGTCCCGACGACGAACGTCGAGCGGATGACGCCCTCGACGAGCTTGCCGTAGAGCTTCTTCTCGCCGTACGCGCCGTAGGCGCGGTGCACGCCCAGCTCGGGGTCGGAGAGCAGGGTGATGGTGAGCCCGTCGCGCTCGCGGAACTTGGCGAGCTTGGCGGGGGTGTCCTTCGAGACGCCGACCACGGTGTAGCCCGCGGCCTGGAGGGCGTCGAGGGAGTCGGTGAAGTCGCACGCCTGCTTGGTGCAGCCCGGCGTCATCGCCGCCGGGTAGAAGTAGACGATGACCTTGCGGCCCTCGGCGAGGAGGGCGGTGAGGGAGACCTCGCGCTCGTCGTCGGTGACGAGGGTGAAGTCGGGAGCGCTGTCGCCGGGGGCGAGGCGGACGGGGTCGCTCATGTGTTCCAGCTCCTGACAAGGTCGTGTTGTTGCAAAATGCGTGCAATAAGGTGGATCGTGCTCGTGACCATCTAACTACCCCGGTGGCGCGCTTCCGAACACCGGATCGAGTACAGGAGCAACGATGCACGTCCCCGACGGCTTCCTCGACGCCCCGACGTCGATCGCGACCGGCGTCGTCGCGGCCGCGGGCGTGGGTCTGGCGCTGCGCAAGGCGCGCACCGAGCTCGACGACCGGACCGCGCCGATGGCGGGCCTGGTCGCCGCCTTCGTGTTCGCCGGCCAGATGATCAACTTCCCGGTCGGCGCCGGCACCAGCGGGCACCTCCTCGGCGGCGCGCTGGCCGCGGTCCTGGTCGGACCCTGGACGGCGATGCTCTGCATCAGCGTGGTGCTGCTCGTCCAAGGCCTCTTCATGGCCGACGGCGGCCTGACCGCCCTCGGCACCAACATCACGCTCATGGCGATCGTCGGCGTCGTCGTCGGGTACGGCGTGTTCCGCCTGGCGCTCGGCGTGCTGCCCCGCCGGCCCGGCTCGGTGCCCCTGGCCGCCGCCGCGGGTGCGCTCGTCTCGGTCCCCGCCGCCGCGTCGGTGTTCAGCCTGCTCTTCGCGATCGGCGGCACCGCCGACATCGCGCCCGCCAAGGTGCTCACCGCGATGGTCGGCTGGCACCTGGTCATCGGCATCGGCGAGGCGGTCATCACCGGCCTCGTGGTCAGTGCCGTCATCGCCTCCCGGCCCGACCTGGTGCGCGGCGCGCGCGGGTACGCCGGACGACGAAGCCACCTGCAGAGCGAGGGGGTGGGCGCATGAGGAACCGTCGCTTCCTCCTCGCCGGCCTGCTCGTGGCGCTGCTCGTCGCCGGCGTCGGCAGCTACTACGCCAGCAGCCACCCCGACGGCCTCGAGTACGTCGCCGGCAAGACCGGCTTCATCGACTCCCAGGACGAGCCGGTCGACACCGGCAGCCCCTTCGCCGACTACAGCACGAAGGGCGTGGACGACGAGCGGCTCAGCGGAGGACTCGCCGGCGTGGCCGGCGTCCTGCTGACCCTGGTGATCGGCGGAGGGCTCTTCTGGGTCCTCCGGCGTCGCGACGGCTCCGCCGGCGATGTGGCGCCGGCGGAGCCTCCCGTGCCCGCCGACGCCGACTGAGCCGGGCGGGACGCGGCGATGGGCGCGGGGCACGGGCACCGGCTGCACTTCCACGGGCACTCCGTGGTGCACCGCGCTCCGGCGCACCTGAAGATCCTCGTGCTGCTCGGCTTCGTGCTGGGCGTCGTGGCCACCCCGCGCGAGTGGTACCCGGTCTTCGGGGGCTACCTCGCGCTCGTCCTCGGCGTGGTGGTGCTGGCCCGGGTGCCGCTGCGCTACCTCCTGCCGCGGATGGTCATCGAGGTGCCCTTCCTCCTCTTCGCCGCGCTCGTCCCGTTCGTCGCCGAGGGGGAGCGGATCGCCGTCCACGTGGTCGGCGGGTGGGAGCTCTCGCTCTCCGAGTCCGGCCTGCTCGCCGCCTGGGGCCTGGTCGCCAAGGGCACGCTCGGCGTCCTCGCCTCGCTGACGCTGGCCGCGACCACCGAGCCGGCCGAGGTGCTGCGCGGCCTGCAGCGGCTGCGCCTGCCCGACCTGCTCGTGCAGATCATGGGCTTCATGATCCGCTACCTCGACGTCGTCACCAGCGACCTCGCGCGGATGCTCACCGCCATGCGCTCGCGCGGTGTCGACCCCCGGTCGCCGCGGCACTGGCCGGCGCTCGCGCGTACGCTCGGGGCGCTGTTCGTGCGGTCGTACGAGAGGGGAGAGCGCGTGCACCTGGCGATGCTGTCGCGCGGGTACGACGGCCGGCTCCCCGAGGAGGCCCGGTGACCACGCCCGTCCTCGACGTCCGGTCCCTGGCGTTCGCCTACCCCGACGGCCACCAGGCGCTCTTCGGTGTCGACCTGCACGTGCACGCGGGGGAGCGGGTCGCCCTGCTCGGTCCCAACGGCGCCGGCAAGACCACCCTCGTGCTCCACCTCAACGGCATCCTGTCCGGCGAGAGCGGCGACGGCGCGGGCAGCGTCGCGGTCAGCGGCCTGCCGGTGACCAAGAAGAACCTCCTCGAGATCCGGCGCCGGGTCGGCATCGTGTTCCAGGACCCCGACGACCAGCTGTTCATGGGCTCGGTGCGGGCCGACGTCGGCTTCGGCCCGGCCAACCTGGGCCTCAAGGGCGCCGCGCTCGAGCGGCGGGTGATGGACGCGCTCGACCAGGTCGGCATGGCCGACTTCGCCGACCGTCCGCCGCACCACCTCTCGTTCGGCCAGCGGCGCCGGGTCGCCGTCGCCACGGTGCTGGCGATGGAGCCCGAGATCCTGGTCCTCGACGAGCCCAGCTCGAACCTCGACCCCGCCTCGCGCCGCGAGCTCGCCGACATCCTGCGCGGGCTCGACGTGACCCTGCTGATGGTGACCCACGACCTGCCCTACGCGCTCGAGCTGTGCCCGCGCGCCGTGGTGCTCAGCGACGGCCGGGTGGTGGCCGACGGATCGACCTACGACGTGCTCACCGACGAGGCCCTCATGCGTGCCCACCGGTTGGAACTGCCCTGGGGTTTCGACCCCCGCACCATCGCGGTTGATAGCCTGCCCCGGTGACTGGGACTCCCTCTGACATCGAGCGCGAGATCGAAGAGGCGCGCGAGCGCCTCGCGGGCACGATCGACCAGCTGCTCTACCGTTCGCACCCCAAGACGATCGTCGGGCGCGAGGTGGCGCAGGTGAAGGCGCACTACGTGGACGTCGAGACGGGCGAGCCGCGCACCGACAACATCCTCAAGACCGTGGGGATCGTCGTCGGGGTGATCGCCGTGGGTGTCGTGCTGCGCAAGATCACCAGCTAGGACCCGCGGCACCCGTGACCGACAAGACCCCCATCAAGATGCTGCACGACCGCATCTTGTGCGAGACCGACACCGAGGCCGGCGAGCGCCGCTCCTCCGGTGGCATCGTCATCCCCGCGACCGCAGCGATGGGCGCCCGCCGCCTGGCCTGGTCGCGCGTCGTCGCCGTCGGCCCGCACTGCCGAGCCGTGGTGACCGGCGACAAGGTGCTCTACGACCCCGACGACAAGGCGGAGGTCGAGGTCTCCGGCGAGGTCTACGTCGTGATGCGCGAGCGCGACATCCACGCGGTCGCCGCCGACCGCCTCGGCGACGAGGCGGCCGGCCTCTACCTCTGAGCGGGTGCGCCCGCCTCCGCGGCGAGCCGCCCGCGCGCCACGCCGAGCGCGAAGGTCACCGGGGTGAAGAGCAGCATCAGCCAGTTCACCCAGCCCGTGCGGCCGCTGATCAGGTCGAAGTTCGTGCCGATCAGGTAGAGCCCGACGCCGAGCCCGAGCGCGGCGAGCCCGGGCGCCACCTGGACCCGCCACGGGCTGTGCCCGCGCCGGTCGCGGGTGAAGAAGGCCAGCACGGACAGCGCACCGACGGCCTGGGCGGCCACGACGCCGAAGACGCCCGGGGGCGTAGGTCCAGAACGCGAACTGCAGCGGGTCGGCGCCGGCGAGCACGCCCACCACGATGCCGGCGAGCACCACGACGGTGATCGTGACGCTCGCGACGTACGGCGAGCGCATCCGCGGGTGGGTGCGGGCGAACCGGGCCGGCAGCAGGCCGGTGCGTCCCATCGCGAACAGGTAGCGGGCGCAGGCGTTGTGGAAGGCCACCGCGGCGGCCAGGAAGCTCGTCACGACGAGCAGGCTCATGCTGGAGGCCAGGCCGCGCCCGGCGTAGTCCTCGGCGGCGACGAAGAGCATCTCGCCGTAGAACTCGCCCTCGCGGTGCGCGCCCTCGAGCATCCCGGTGACGCCCCAGGCCTGCACCAGCACCCACGCGCAGAAGGCGTAGAAGACCGAGAGGAAGGCGATCGCGGCGTACGTCGCGCGGGGGATCGTCCGCTCGGGGCGCTTGGCCTCCTCGACGTAGATCGCGGTCCCCTCGAAGCCGATGTAGGAGCCGAAGCCGATCACGAAGAGCGCGCCGGCGCCGCTCGCGAAGACGTGGGACGGCGCCAGCGGCGCGGCCGTGAGCGGCTCCGGGCGCTGCTGGACGAGGACGGCGACAGCGAAGATCACCAGCACCACCACCTCGGCCGTCAGCAGGACGGCGAGCACCTTCGCGCCGACGTCGACCTGCCGGTAGCCGAGCACCCCCACGAGGACCGCGCAGCCGAGGCCGGCGACCCACCAGGGCAGGTCGAACCCGAGCAGCCGCTGCACCTCGAGCTGGGCGTAGAAGCCGATGAAGCCGTAGAAGCCGGTCACCATCACGCCGTAGCAGCAGGCGGTCATCACCGCGACGCCGTTGCCGGCGTCGCGGCCGAGCCCGCGACTGGCGTAGGCGTAGAACGCGCCGGCGTTGCGCACGTAGCGGGTCATCGCGGTGAACCCGATCGCGAACAGGGTCAGCACCACACCCGCGGCGAGGTAGGCGCCCGGGGCCCCGATCCCGCCGACCCGGACCGAGAACGGGGTCGTCGCGATCACGGTCAGCGGGGCCGCGGCCGAGACCACGAAGAACACGATCCCCCAGGCGCCGAGACGGCCCTGGGCCAGGCCGCTCTCGCTCATCGGACGGCCTCCGTCACGGCCGCAGCGGTGGTCACGTGGACAGGTGGCCGGCGCCCGGCCCACGGGAGCTCCTGCTCGAGGGCCAGCGCGAGGCGCAGCAGCACGTCGTCGCTTCCGCGCCGGCCGACCAGCTGGACGCCGATCGGCAGGCCGGAGGCGCTCGTGCCGACCGGGACGCTGACCGCCGGGTGCCCGGTCAGGTTGAAGATCGAGAGGTTCGGGTGGATCTGCTCCAGCGCCGACCAGTGGTCGACCGCGGCCGGTGCGACCGCGGTGAGGTTGCCCGTGCCGTGGGGCGGCGGCAGCACCTGGAGGGTCGGCGTGACGAGCACGTCGACGTCGTCGAAGAACCGCTCGACCTGCCAGCGCACCAGCGCCCGGCCCTCGCTCGCGGCGAGGACGTCGGCGGCACCGAGCCGCTCCGCCGTCCGGACGTAGGTCAGCGCGACCGGCTCGACCAGGTCGACCAGGTCGTCCGGGCCGGTGTCGACCGGGCGCCCGGTCGCCAGGGCGATCTCCGTGACCTCGGCGGCGACCCCGAGCGCGAAGTACGTCGCGCCGGTGGCGACGGCGGTCGCGCTGTCGTAGTGCGGTCGCCGCTCCTGCACGCGGTGCCCCAGCGAGCCGAGCGTCGAGGCGGCCAGCAGGGTCGCGGCGGCCACCTCCGGGTCGAGGTCGGAGCGCGGCGCCCAGGGCTCGGCGGAGACCGCGATCCGCAGCCGGTCCTGGCGCTCGGCGAGCGCGGCGCGGAACGAGCGACGCGGCCAGGCGGCGAACGGGTCGCCGGGCTGGCGCGCGGCGAGGACGTCGAGCAGGAGCGCGGTGTCGCGCACGGTGCGCGTGACGACGTTCTCGACCGCGATCCCGAAGAGGTGCTCGGCCCGGCCGGGGCCCGGCGAGACCAGCCCGCGGCTCGGCTTGAGACCGACCAGGCCGCAGCAGGAGGCCGGGATCCGGATCGAGCCGCCTCCGTCGCTGGCGAGCGCGAAGGGGACCACGCCGGCCGCGACGGCCGCCGCGGCCCCGCCGCTGCTGCCGCCCGCGGTGACGTCGGGCGACCAGGGGTTGCGGGTGGTGCCGTGGAGGGCGGACTCGGTGCTGCTGAGGATCGCCAGCTCGGGCACCGCGCTGCGGCCGACCACCCGGGCACCCTCGTCGAGCACCCGCTCGACGACATGGCCGGTCGTGGTGGCGCGCACGCCCTGCGCGAGCCGGCTCCCACGCTCGTGCAGCCGGCCGGCCTCGGGCGTGGAGTCCTTGCGCAGCGTCGGGACGCCGGGGAGCAGCGCGTCGTCGCGCAGCGGGCGCCGCGACGGCTCGTCGTACACCTCGACGACGGCGGCGAGCGCGGGGTCCACCGCCGCGGCCGCCGCGGCGGCGAGCGCGGCGGGCTCGTCGGGGGCGACGTCGCCGGCGCGGACGTGGGCGGCCAGCGAGGTGGCGTCGAGGGTGGCGTACTCACCGAGATCCATGGGGAGCAGCGTCGTCAGGACGCCGGCCGGGCGCCGCCTACGTAGTGTCGGTTGTCGCCGGGCTTCCCGGCAGTTCGTCAAGGCTGGCGCGGGCGAGCAGCGCCAGGTGCAGCGAGGTCCGGATCTGCGGGTCCTCGAGGTCGACGCCGAGGACGGCCTCGATCCGGGCGAGCCGCTCGTAGAGCACGGGCCGCGAGACCAGCAGGCTCTTGGCGGCTCCCGCCTTGCCGCCGCGGGACTCGAGGTAGACCCGCAGCAGGTCGGTCAGCGACGTCCCGCGGTCGGCGTCGTGGGCGAGCAGCGGGCCGAGCTCGCGCCCCGCGAACGCCTGGAGCCGCTCGTCGTCGCGCAGGAGGTGCACGAGGCCGCGCACGTGGACGTCGGCGAGCGTGGTCCACGGGCGCGGGTCGTCGGACTCGGTGGCCGCGAGGACGTGCTCGGCCCCCACGAGCGTGGCGGGGGCGTCCTCGATCCGCCCGACGACCTCACCCCGCGCGACCGTCACCGCGACCCGCCCGCGCAGTGCCCGGACGAGCGCCTGCATCGCCGCGTCGGCCGCGCGGCCGGGTGCGAGGCTGACCAGCCCGACGGCGTGGTCGGCCTCGACGCCGACGAGGACCGGCAGGCCGAGGTCGCGCGCGGCGCCGGCCAGTGCGCCGCCCAGGTCGGCCGGCGCGGCGACGCCCGGGGCGCCCGGCTCGACCCGGCCGCGCACGGCGACGGCGAACAGGCGGCAGCCGGTCACCGGCAGGTGGGACGCCTCGCAGCGGACGAGGAGCTCGGGCGTGATCCGCCCGGCGCGCAGCTCGGCCAGCAGCGCGGCGTGCGTGCCCCGCTCCAGGCCGTCGCGAGCGCCGGTGACGAGCTGCTGGAGCGCCAGCGTGGCCGCGGCCCGCTCGACCAGGACGTAGTCGCGGCGCCGGGGGAGTCCCTCGGTGATGAGCACCAGCCGGCCCCAGTCGTCGCCGCGGGTGCCGACCACGGTGGTGAGCCAGCCGCTGCGCCGGTCGTAGCCGGTGCGGCCGGGCGTCGTCACCTCGCGCGAGCGCCGGCTCCACTCGCCGAGCACGCCGGAGTGGTCGCCGCGGGCCAGGTCGAAGCCGAGCACCTGGTGGCGGAACGACTCCAGCACGACCGGTGCCTGGGCGACCCGGGCGATCGTGCGCAAGATCGCGGCGGCATCGGTCTGGGCCAGGTCGAGCCGGGTGAAGTCGTCGTGCAGCTGCTCGATGGCGCGCAGGTCCTCGACCTGGGCGTCGTGGATCCGGGCGCCGACCTCCTCGACGACGGCGGCGAACCGCACCTCGCGGTGCAGTGCGACGAGCGCGAGGGAGTGCTCACGGCAGGCCTCCACCAGGGCGGCCGGCACCGCCGGCCAGCGCCGCCCGAGCTCGAGGACCAGGCCGGCCACGCCGGCGGCGGTGAGCGAGCCGACGTAGCGGTGGATCTCGTCGGCGTCGTCGCCGAGGAACAGCCCGTTGGTGAGCACCACCTCGTCGCCGCGCAGCAGCGACGCGATGTCGGCGACCTCGGCCGGGTGCAGCCAGCGCACGGGCCGGTCGAGCTGGTCGGCGCCGGCGACCACCTCGGCGTCTGCGGCGGACAGCACGGGGGTCGCGAGCACCTCGCGCAGGGTGGGCAGCACGGCACCTCCGGGTCCGGGTCGGCGCCACCCTAGGGGCCGGCGCCGGGCCGGGCACGGCGCGCGCCTCCTCCGTTCGCGAACCGTCGACGGAGCGCGATGTGACGTAACACACATCGCGCGGGCCTCGTTGCACCTCCGTGCGCTCCCCCCGACTGCTGTCGCTGCTCGCTGCCGTCCTTGTCGTGCCCACCCTCGCCGCGGCGGGGCCCGGTCCGGCGGCACCAGCGGCGCCCGCCGCCGCGCCGTCGTACCGGGCGACGGTGCGGCTCACCGCCCACGGCATCCCGCACATCACGGCCGGTGACTGGGGATCGCTCGGCTACGGCAGCGGCTACGCCACGGCCCGCTCGTCGATCTGCAACCTGGCCGACACCGTGCTCACCGCCCGCGGGCAGCGCTCGCGCTACCTGGGGCCGAACGGGCGCTACCAGGACGGCGTCTCGATGGACGCCAGCAACCTCCAGGTCGACGCCTTCGTCACCGACCTGCGCAACCGCAAGGTGGTCGAGGGTCTGCTCGCCTCGCCGGCCGGGCCCAGCCCGCGGGCGCGCGAGATGGTCAAGGGCTATGCGGCAGGCGTCAACCGCTGGCTGCGCGACCAGCGGATCACCGACCCGGCATGCCGGGCCCAGACCTGGATCAAGCCCGACGCCACCGAGCTCGACCTCTGGTACGGCGTCTACCTGGCCAACCTGATCGCGTCGTCGGGCGTGTTCGTCAAGGAGATCGTCGAGGCCGACCCGCCCACCCTGCAGGACCCGGGCCTGCCCGACCTCGGCATCGACCTCCCGCTGCCGAAGACCCAGGCCGAGGTGCCGGCGTACGCCGCGCAGGTCGACCGCGCGGCACTGCTGCGCTCGCTCGGGCGCGACACCGACTTCGGCTCCAACGCGACCGCGATCGGCGGCGACGCCAGCTCGACCGGGCGCGGGATGCTGCTCGGCAACCCGCACTTCCCGTGGGTCGGGCGCTACAAGTTCACCCAGCAGCACCTCACCCTCCCCGGCCAGTACGACGTCGCGGGCGCCTCGCTGATGGGCTCGCCCGTCGTCAACATCGGCTGGAACAAGGACGTCGCGTGGAGCCACACCGTCTCCACCGCCTACCGGTTCACCCCCTACGAGTACCTCACCGTCGGGCCCGGTCCGCTCTACCTCAGCGGCAACGGGCTGCTCAGGAAGGCGGAGCGGCGCTGGGTCGAGATCGCCGCGAAGCAGCCGGACGGCACGGTCAAGACCGTCCGCGAGGACCTCTGGCGCACGCCGCAGGGCTACGTGATCGACAGCCCGTCGCAGTTCATGGGCTGGTCGCCGATCAGCCTCTGGGCGATCCGGGACGCCAACGCCGAGCACCTGCGCACCATCGACACCTTCCTGTCGATGGGCCAGGCGTCGAGCAGCCGCGACCTGCTGCGCCGCCAGGACGCCGGCGGCGGCATGCCCTGGGTCAACACGGTCGCGGCCGACCGTGGCGGCGACGTGCTCTACGCCGACCACAGCGTGGTGCCGAACGTCCCCGACGCCCTGGTCACCCGCTGCCTCACGCCGGTCGGGCTGCTGCTCAAGACGGTCGCGGGGCTGCCGGGCCTCAACGGCCTCCTGGCCGACGGCGCCTGCAAGTGGGGGACCGATGCCGACGCGCAGCGGCCGGGGATCCTCGGGCCGGCGAGGCTGCCGTCCGTCGTCCGCCGTGACTGGGTGATGAACGCCAACGACTCGTACTGGACGCCCAACGACAAGGTCCGGCTCGAGGGCTACGCCTCGATCATCGGCTGCGAGAAGTGCGTCCGCACGATGCGGACCCGGATGGTGGCGCAGTACGTCCTCGACCGGCTCCGCACCGCCGGCAAGGAGACGCCCGAGAGCCTGCGTGGGCACGAGTACGAGAACCGCGTCCGCGCGGCCGAGGTGATGCGCGCCGACGGCCGGCTCGACGAGGTCTGCGCCAAGACGGGGGAGACCCAGGCGTGCGCGGTGCTGAAGGCCTGGGACGGCCGCTCCGACATCACGTCGGTCGGCACCCACCTGTTCGAGGCGTTCGTGACGCGCGCGCCCACCGGCACCAACCTGTGGAACGTGCCCTTCGACGCCAAGGACCCGTTCAACACGCCGCGCGGGCTCACGACCACCGCGCCCGTGGTCAAGGCGATGCAGGCGGCGATCGACGCCGTGCGCAAGGCCGGGGTCGCCTTCGATGCACCCTGGGGGAGCCTGCAGGTCGCGGGCGACCGCGGGGCGCCGGCGTACCCCCTCGGGGGCGGTGACGGCGACCTCGCGGGCAACGCCAACGCGCTCGCGTCGCGCGACCCGGCCGGCAACACGGGCCGCTACAAGCCGGTCAGCTACGGCTCCTCGCACATCCAGGCCGTCGCCTACCTGGCCGACGGGAGCGTCGACGCCCGCACGATCCTCACCTACAGCCAGGACGAGGACCCGGCCTCCCCGTGGTCCGCCGACCAGACCCGGCTCTTCTCCCAGGAGCAGTGGGTCCGCTTCCCCTGGACGCCCGCCCAGGTGCGGGCCGCGCTGGTCCGCACCATCGACCTGCAGGGGAGCTGAGCACGCCGCACCCGGCACGCCGATACGCTCGACGCGATCGACCGAGCGCAGAGAGGCGGGACCACGGTGGCGAAGGGCCCGGGACGCGACCAGCGCGCGCCCATGGAGCGGCTGGTGCGGATCGCGGCGGTGCTGCGGGCCGCGGGCCCGGCCGGCGTGCCGCGCGACCGGCTGCTCGAGGTGGCCGGCTTCGACGGCGCCGACGCGCCGACCCAGCTCAGCCGCGAGCTGCGCAACCTCAACCGCCTCGGCTGGCTGATCGACAACGTCGCCGACGCCGGTGACGACGCGCGCTACCGGATGACCACCGTCGACAACCGGCTGCGCGTCCGGCTGACCCCCGAGCAGCAGACCGCGCTGCGCCGCGCCGTCCTGCTCGCCGACCGCGACGACCTCGTCGAGCGGCTCGGCCTGCCCGCCGAGGCCCGGCCGGCCGAGGTCGCCGCGCCGGGAGCCTCCGTCGAGGGGACGACGAGCGGCGCGCTGTCCGAGGTGGTCCGCGCCGTCCGCGACCGCTGCGTGCTGCGCTTCGGCTACAAGGGCGTCGCCCGGGTCGTGCACCCCGAGTCGCTGCAGACCCGCAACGGCGGCTGGTACCTCCGCGGCGTCGAGGATGCCGCTGTCGCCGAGGGCGGCCCGGTGAAGACGTTCGTCGTCGACCGGATGGCCGAGCCCGAGGCCGGCCCCGCGGGCTCGGCATCCCTCGTCGAGCCGGTCCGCCATGCCGGCCTGCACCCGATGACCTGGCAGCTCGACCCGCCGGTCGACGTCGTGCTGCGCACCCCCGCGCGGTTCGAGCCCGACGTGCGCCGATGGCTGGGGGAGCCCCGCGCCGTCACGGCCGCGGACCCCGGTCCCGGCAGCGAGGACGTGCTGCTGACCTACCGGGTGACCAACCGCGAGGCGCTGCGCGCGCGGCTCTACGAGCTCGGCACGCGGGTGCGCGTGGTCGGACCGCCGGAGGTCCGCGACGAGCTCGTCGCCGCGCTCGCCGCGGCGGCCGGGATGGAGCCGCCCTCATGAGCACCGTGCCGCAGTACGCCACCCGGATCGCCCGCCTGCCGCGGGTCTTCGAGCGCCTCGCCGCCCACCCCGACGGGCTGCCGCTGGCCGAGCTCGCCGCCGAGCTCGACGTCCCGGCCGCCGAGCTGCGCGACGACCTCCTCGCCTTCTACACCGCCGACGTCTCCGCCGACTGGCTGCTCGGCCTGACCCGGCCCGACGTCCTGGAGTTCCTCGGCCCCGACGGCTCGGACGTCGACCCGGCCGAGGCCGAGATCGTGCGCTTCGTCGAGGAGACCGGCGAGCTCGGCGTCGAGTACGTCGACGCCGCCGAGCTCGCCCTGGTCCACACCGCCGCCCTCGCGCTGCTCGACCTCGAGCCCGACAACGCCGACCTGGCGGGCGCCATCGAGGTGCTCACCGAGACCCTGCTCGGCGCCCCCGGCGACCTGCCCCGGGTCTCCGACGCCAACCGCTCGCTGCCGCTCCTGCAGGAGGCCCGCGAGAAGCGCCGGGCCGCGCGCATCGTCTACTCCCGGGCCTGGCAGCCCGGCGTCTCCGAGCGCGAGATCGAGCCCTACCGGCTCGTCCAGACCCGCCGCGGCTGGGAGGTCGACGCCGGACCGGCCGACGAGCACGGCCGGCTCCGCACCTACCTGCTCTCGAACATCCGCGACGTCACCCTCCTCGACCGGGAGTTCGCCGTCCCGGACGACCTGGGCGACGTCCTCGCCGCCCAGCGCGCGACCACCACCGTCCGCGTCCTGCTGCCGCAGGAGGCCCGCTGGGCCGCGGACTTCTACGCCGAGCACGTCACCCTCGTCCAGGACGACGAGGAGTCGGTCGTCGTCGACCTCGACCTGCTGCCGCCGCTGGAGCGCCGGGTCGGCCGCCTCCTGCTCGCCGCGGGGCCCGCCGCCTTCGTCGTCGAGCCGGCCGCGCTCGCCGACGCGGGCGTCGTCCTCGCCGAGGAGCTGCTGGTCCACCACGCGGGTTAGCACCGCTGTCGGTGCCGCTGTCGGTGCCGTGGCCTAGAGTTGTCGATGAGTGGCTCAGGACGGGGGCCGCGCCCGGGTCCGTGGCGACCCCGCAGCCAGGAGGTCTCCTGTGCCCCCGCAATCCCAGGTCCTCGTCGAGCTCACCGAGGGCGCCGTCCCCGGACTGCTCCTCAAGACCAATGCCGACGGCAGCTCCGCACTCGTCACCTACGAGCAGGACGGGCACGTCGCGACGTCGTGGGTCCCCGTCGAGAAGGTGCGGCTGCTGGAGGCCTAGCCGCCGGGCGGGTTTAGCCGCGGGGTTGTGTCGGACCCTCCTGATCTAATACGGGTATGACTTCGACAGCGCTTCTCGCCGGCCTCCGGGCGGAGGTGCGCGGGCGCGAGGAGTCGGTGGTTCGCGAGTGGGCGGGCGTCGTGGAGTGGGCCGCGGGCAACGTGGTTCGGGGCTCAGAGGGCGCCGCAACCATCCACGACGGCTTCGTCGACACGGGTCTCCCGATCGCCGGCGAGGGTGCCCCGCTCGTGTCAGAGTTCGCGCTCATGGAGCTCATTGCCGTGCTCGGCCGCTCCCCTGACGGCGGCCGGGTCTATGTCGGCCGGGTGCTGGAGTGTGCGTGGCGCCTGCCGCAGGTCTACGCCTCAGTGGTCGCGGGCCGGCTGGCGCCCTGGCGCGCCGAACGGATCGCCGAGGCCACCCGGCCCCTCTGCCCTGAGGCCGCCGCCTTCGTCGACCGCCAGCTCTTCAACGCCACCGGAGTCGGCTGGGCGCAGCTGGAGCGGTTGATCGCGGAGGCGGTCATCCGGTTCGACCCCGAGCGCTACGAGGCCGAGCGTGCGGCGGCGAGCGACCATCGCTACGTCGAGGTCGGCGCCCCCGACACCAACGGCCTCGTCTCAATCGACGGCCTCCTCGACGCCGCCGACGGCGCGGACCTGGACGACGCGATCAGCCGCCGCGCGACCCTGCTCGGCCGGCTGGGCAACGAGGCGAGCCTGGATGTGCGCCGCTCCCAAGCCCTGGGCGACCTCGCCCGGAACGACCTCACGCTCGACCTCGGCCCCGACGCAGCCCCAGCTCGCCGGGCCGTCCTGAACCTCCACATCACCGACACGACCCTCGCGGGAAGCAACCCAGTCGGCCGCTGGGACCAGACCCCGATCAGCGCCGAGCAGATCCGTGAATGGCTGGCCCAGCCGTGCATGTCAGTGCTGGTCCGCCCGGTGATCGACGTCGCCGGGCATGTGCCGGTGACGGCCTACGAGATCCCGGACCGCCACCGCCAGCAGGTCGAGCTCCGCGACCACACCTGCCGCTTCCCGTACTGCACCCGGCCAGCGATGCGTTGCGACCTCGACCACGCCCGACCCCACAACCGAGGCGGGCCGACCTGCCCCTGCAACCTCGTCCCTCTCTGCAGGCGCCACCACCGGGCCAAGACCCACAGCACGTGGCGCTACCAGGTCACCCAGATCGGCACCTATGTGTGGCGAAGCCCGTCGGGCTTCCGCTTCGAGGTGAATCACCGAGGAACTCACCAGCACGACCGCGCGGATGATGCCGACGACCCCGAGCCAGGGGTGTACCGGCAACAACCCGACACCCACTGATCACCGCATCCAGGTACCTCGACCACTGCGGCGCGTCACCACGCCATCAGTAAAGAAAACCCCGACCCGAGCAGACCTCAGGCGCAGACCTCAGGCGCAGACCCGCAGCCCCTCAGTTCTTCTCCGCAAGGAACTGCTCCGTCGCCGAGTCGACGATCTCCTGCGCGATCGCGCGCAGCTTGATGTTGCTCGTCGACGAGGCGCGGACCAGGAACTGGAAGGCGCGGTCCTCGGGGATCCGGTAGCGCTCCATGATGATCCCGACGGCGGTGCCGATCGCCTGGCGCGAGGCGACGGACTCGTTGAGCTGGTGCTCGTGCCGGGCGCGGCCGAGCGCGATCGCGGCGTGGGCGGCGAAGAGCTCGGCGAGCTGGACGGCGTCGGGGTCCACGCCGGGCTTCCACGAGTAGAAGTTGAGGCCCCCGAGGGTGCCGTCGTCGGTGTAGAGCTGCAGTCCCATCTGGGCGTGCAGGCCGAGCCGGCGGACCTCGTCGACGTAGCGGGGCCAGCGGTCCTCCTTGTCGACGTCGTCCATGACGGTCACGCCGCCGTGCCGGATGGCGTCGTAGCAGGGGCCCTCGGCGAGCTTGTACTGCAGCTCGTCGACCTCCCAGACGAGCTGGCCGGTGCCGGCCCGGGTCTCGATGGTGCCGTTGCTGTGGGTGATCGAGATGCCGACGTGCTCGAAGCCGGGCACGGTCTGCTGGGCGGCGCGGACGATCGCGTCGAGCGTGTCGTCCAGCGATCGGTGGCTGTTGATCGCCTGGGCCGCCTCGGTGAGGGCAGACGCGATCATGGTGCGGTCAGGGGTCAACTCGATCCTCCTCGGTGGGCTCCCGCTGGTCAGTACCCGCAAGCGGCCGGTTCAGCCCGTCGGGCGGTAGAGGCAGGCGAACCACCGCTGCCCCTGGATGTAGGCGGTCGTGCTCGGCGGCAGCACGAAGACGTCGAAGTTGCCGCGCTCGCGCTCGCCCTTGCCGTCGAGGTAGCTGCGCAGGTGCGGGCCGGTGCACGTCGACCGCACCGTCGGGTCGGCGTCGATCGCGTCGGCGGTGACGTCGGTGGTGGCGTCGTCGAGCTGCCCGGTCTCGAAGACCTCCCACGGACCCTCGGGGCAGGTTCCGCTGCTCGCGCTGAGCGCCTGGCCGATCTGCTGGACGCCGCTGTAGCAGGTGCCGAGCTCGGGCGCGCCGGTCAGCGGGTCCGCGTCCGCGTCCGGGGTCGGTGCGTCGCTGCTGCCCGCCGCTGCTGCCGGTGGTCGCGGGTCGGCCGAGCCGCCGCTGTCGGGCGCGAGCAGCAGCCCGCCCAGGCCGCCGAGCACGAGCCCTGCGACCGCACCGGCCACGGCGAGCGGCCAGCGCCGCCGCGGCGTCCCGGGGGAGGCCGACGCCGACGCCGGCGCCGCTGCGCCCCGCAGCTGCGTGAAGCTCGCCTCCGGTCCGCCCACGACGAGCCCGCCGCTGCCGACCCCGGGCCGGATGGCGCGCAGGGCGTCGTGGAGCTGGCGGGCGGTGGGATAGCGGTCGGCGGCGTCGTACGCCGTCGCGGTGCGGATGACGTGCATCAGTCCCGCGCCGTCGGGCAGCCCCGGGTCGGGCAGCTCGCTGCGCAGCCCGGCCAGGATCTCCTCGACCGAGGCCGGCCGCCCGTCGGTGCTGCGTCGCGGGGAGGCGCCGGTGATCATCGCGTGGAGCGTCGCGCCCATCGAGAAGACGTCCGACTGGGTGGTCGGCGGTGCCGCCGCGAAGGCCTCGGGAGACGCGTACGCCGGCGTGAGCGCCTCGAGGCTCACGGAGAGGTCCTGGCCCGGCTGGGGGAGCGCGGCGAGACCGAAGTCGGAGAGCCGCGGCGTCCCCCAGGCGTCGATGAGGACGTTGCCGGGCTTGAGGTCGCGGTGCAGGATCCCCGCCTCGTGGGCGGCCGCCAGCGCGCTCGTCACCGCGAGGCCCACCTCGATCGCCTCGTCGACCCGCAGCGGCCCGTGCGCGTCGAGGTACGACGCCAGGCTGCCGTTCGCGCACAGCTCCATCACCAGGTAGGGCCGGTTGTCGTTCGTGACGCCCACGTCGATCAGCGAGACCACGTGCGGGTGCCCGCTGATCCGGCTCACCGCCGTCGCCTCGCGGACGAACCGGCGCCGGTTCGTGTCGTCGTCGACCACCCGGTTGTCGATCTTCACCGCGACCTCGCGGTCGACCGCGACCTGCCGCCCGCGCCAGACCTTGGCGAACCCGCCGCGGCCGATCTCGTCGACCAGGTCGACGCCCGGGACGATCAGCGTGTGCTGGGTCGGCGGGCCGTCGTACGGAGGCGGCGGCGGGGGTGGCGGAGGAGGGGGTGGCTGGGGGTCCACGGCCGCATCGTAGTGACGTGATCGGAGAACGACGAAGGCCGGGTGACCTCGCGGTCACCCGGCCTTCGTCTGGTGTTGTACGCCATCAGGGACTCGAACCCCGAACCCGCTGATTAAGAGTCAGCTGCTCTGCCAATTGAGCTAATGGCGCTTGCGTCGAACGCGAGAAGAAACGTTACCAGCGTACGTCCGCACCAGCGAAATCGGGACCCACCTCAGCGTGATTCGAGCACCGCCTGGGCGGCGTTGTGACCGCCGAGACCGGACACGGCGCCGCCCCGGCGGGCGCCCGATCCGCAGAGCAGGACGGCGGCGTGGTCGGTCTGCACGCCCCAGCGCTCGGCGGGGGTGGCGAGCCGGGCATGGGCCGGGGCCCAGGGCCAGTCGAGGTCGCCGTGGAAGATGTGGCCGCCGGGCATGGCGAGGTCGGCCTCGATCTCCTGGGGGATCTTGGCCTCGATGCAGGGGTTCCCGTCGGCGTCGCGCAGGACGACGGAGTCGATCGGCTCCTCCAGGACGGCGTCGAGCGCGGCGAGGGCGCGGCGGACGGCCTCCGCCTTGGTCGCCTGGGGGTCCTCGTCGAAGAGGTGCGCCGGCGTGTGCAGGCCGAAGTAGGTCAGCGTCTGCGTGCCGGGCGGGACGTCGCCGAGGATCGACGGGTCGGTGAGCGAGTGGCAGTAGACCTCGCCGGGCAGGGGGTTCGGCAGCTCGCCGCGGCGGGCGGCGGCCCAGGCGACCTCGAGGTCGGAGGCCGCCTCGGCGAGGTGGAGGGTGCCGGCGAAGGCGACCTCGGGGTCGATCCCGGAGCGCAGCCGCGGCAGCCGGGACAGCAGCAGGTTGATCTTGAGCTGGGCACCCTGCGGCTTGGTGGCCGGGTCCTCGCCCTCGCCGAGGAGGATCCGCAGCACCCACGGCGCCACGTTCGCCAGCACGGACGACGTCTCGACCGTGTGCTCCCGCGAGCCGTCGTGCCAGGTCACCGCGGTGGGCTCGCCGGGCCGGATGGAGCTGACCCCGGCGCCGGTCACGACGGTCGCGCCCGCGTCGACCGCGGCCCGGGCCAGGGCGTCGGTGACCGCGCCCATGCCGCCGACGGGCACCCGCCACTCGCCGGTCCCGTTGCCGATGAGGTGGTAGAGGAAGCAGCGGTTCTGGATGAGGCTCGGGTCGTGGATCGAGGCGAACGTGCCGATCAGCGCGTCGGTCGCGACGACGCCGCGGACCAGGTCGTCGCGGAAGCGCCGCACGATCGCGGTGCCGATCGGCTGCTCGACGACGTCGCGCCACACCTGAGGGTCGACCTGGGCGCGCAGGCCGGCGTCGGTGGCCAGGGGCCGGGTGAGCGTCGGTGCGACGGCCCGGGCGAGCCCGGAGACGCCCTCGTAGAAGGACCGCCAGGCGTCGTACTCGTCGTCGGAGCCGGTCAGCGCGCGGAAGGACGCCCGGGTGGCCTCGCCCTCGTCGCGCTCGACGAGCAGGCCGTGCGTCCGGCCGCCCCGCGTCGTCGGCGAGTACGACGCCGTGGCCCGGCTGACGAGCGCGAGGTCGAGGCCGAGGTCGTCCTGGATCTGCTGGGGGAGCAGCGAGACGAGGTAGGAGTAGCGCGAGAGCTGGGTCGGGAACCCGGCGAACGCCTGCGCGGAGACCGCCGCGCCGCCGACGTGGTCGAGCCGTTCGAGGACCAGGACGGAGAGCCCGGCCCGGGCCAGGTACGCGGCGGCGGTCAGGCCGTTGTGGCCGGCACCGACGACAACGACGTCGTAGCGGTTCATGTCCCGACCCTAGGGACTCCGGGGGCCTGCGGGAATGCGCCACGCGGTGTTATGGTTGACACGGCAACCAATTCGACCGACCACCACCCGGAGGTGGATGTCATGCCCGCGATCACCGTCGACGACCTCACCGTCCTGCCCCGCCTCACCAGCCCCGGCCTCGGCGACCAGCCGCGCCCCGTCTGGCAGGTGACCACCGCGCCGCAGGGCTACGAGGGGGAGGGCTTCCCGGTCCGCCGGGCGTTCGCCGGCATCGACATGCGCCACCTCGACCCGTTCATCATGATGGACCAGATGGGCGAGGTGGAGTACGCGCCCGGAGAGCCCAAGGGCACCCCCTGGCACCCGCACCGCGGCTTCGAGACCGTCACCTACATCATCGACGGCACCTTCGACCACCAGGACAGCCACGGCGGCGGCGGCACCATCACCAACGGCGACACGCAGTGGATGACGGCCGGCAGCGGCCTGCTCCACATCGAGGCCCCGCCGGAGTGGCTCGTCCAGCAGGGTGGCCTGTTCCACGGCATCCAGCTCTGGGTGAACCTCCCGCGCGACTCGAAGATGAACGACCCGCGCTACCAGGACATCCGCTCCGGCGAGGTCGCCCTGCTCACCGGCGAGGACGCCGGCGCGCTGGTGCGGGTGATCGCCGGTGAGGTCGACGGGCACACCGGCCCGGGATCGACGTACAGCCCGATGACCCTGGTGCACGCCACGCTCGAGCCCGGTGCCCGCCTCGACCTGCCCTGGCAGGTCGACTACAACGCGCTCGTCTACGTCCTCAACGGCTCCGGGAGCGTCGGCGCCACCGAGCCGAGCCCGGTGCACACGGGCCAGACCGCGGTCCTCGGCGCGGGCGACTTCCTCACGATCACCGCTGACGAGAAGCAGGAGAGCCGCTCGCCGAAGCTCGACGTCATCGTCGTCGGCGGCAAGCCGATCAAGGAGCCCATCGCCTGGGCCGGGCCGTTCGTGATGAACACCAAGGCCGAGGTGATGGCGGCGTACGAGGACTTCCAGAAGGGCCGGTTCGGGCTGCCGATCGGCGGCTGAGTCAGAGCTCCTTCTCGAAGAAGGCCTCGGCGTAGGGGTTGTCGTTGTAGCGCTCGATCCGGCGGTAGCCGGACCGCTCGTACATGGCGATCGCCTCGACCAGGGTGCCGTTGGTGTCGAGCACGGCCCGGCGGTACCCCTGGTCGACGGCGAGCGCCTCGAGGTGGCGCAGCATCCGCGCGCCGAGACCGGCCCCGCGCCAGTCGTCGTGCACCCACATCCGCTTGATCTCGGCGGTCTCGTCGTCGAGGACCGGCCGGATGCCGCCGTACGCGACGGGCTCGCCGTCCGACATCGCGACGACGTACGTCGCCCCGGGCTCCGGCGCGTCCGGCCCGCCCGTGTCGAAGCCGCCGGGGAGCCGGGCGTCGAGCTCGTCGAAGTAGCGCTGCGTCGCGACCCGCGCGACCGGGTCGTCCGAGGCCACCTCGCGCAACCGGACCGTCGCGGCCCGCACCAGCAGGTCCGCGGTCGCCAGGGCCTCGGCCAGGCGCTCCTGCTGGCGCGCGGTGAGCGGGGCGACCAGGGACGCGGCCCGGTCCTCGGAGCGGCGCTCGAGGTCGTCGTACGCCGTGCGGCCGGCGGGCGTCAGCCGCACCACCCGCCGGCGCCGGTCGTCTTCATCGGGCGCCGTCGCCACGAGCCCCTCGGCCTCCAGGCGCCGCAGCAGCCGCGACAGGTGCCCCGAGTCGAGGTCGAGCCGGTCCCGCAGCACCCGGACGCTCGCCCCCTCGTCGTTGCCCACCTCGAACAGCAGCCGCGAGGCCGCCAGCGGCCGCCCGGTCCCCAGGAACGAGTCGTCGAGGACGCCGATGCGCTGGGTGTAGGTGAGGTTGAAGCGGCGGACGACGTCGACGATCATTCTCTGACTTTAGTCAGAGGATCTGGCCGTTGTCGATCCGCGGTTCACCTCGATCGTCATCGCGTCGCCCTGGGCGTGGTGTTCGCCGCCTGCGGCGTGATCACGCTGCTCCACGGTCGACGACGGTGCCCAGCTGCCCGCGCATCTAGGGGCCCGGACCACGAGAAAGCCCCACCTGCGTCTCCGCAGGTGGGGCTCTTGGGGTGAGTAACGGGACTTGAACCCGCGACATCCGCGACCACAACGCGGCGCTCTACCAGCTGAGCTATACCCACCATCGACTCTCGAAGAGCCGGGGACGAGTGTAGAGGCTACCGCCCGCGAACCAGGAATCGGTGCGAGCTCAGGGCGCGCCGAGCCCGGTGATCGAGCCGCCGTGGCGGGCCGCGGCGGCCTTGGCGGCGTCGCCGTCGGGGCCGGGGAGGGGCACGAAGACGGTGTCGCGGTAGTAGCGCAGCTCCTCGATGCTCTCCTGGATGTCGGCGAGCGCGCGGTGGTTGCCGCGCTTGGTGGGCGCGTTGAAGTAGGCGCGGGGGAACCAGCGCTTCGACAGCTCCTTGATCGAGGAGACGTCGACGATCCGGTAGTGCAGGAAGGCGTCGAGGTCGGCCATGTCGCGGGCGACGAAGCCGCGGTCGGTGGCCACGGAGTTGCCGGCGAGCGGGGGGCGGCTGTCGGGGCCGCAGTGCTCGCGCAGGTAGGCCATCACCTGCTCCTCGGCCTCCTGCAGGGTGACGCCGTTCTCGAGCTCCGCGAGCAGGCCGGAGGTCTCGTGCATGCTCCGGACGAAGGGGATCATCTGGTCCAGCGCCTCGGCCGGCGGCTTGATGATGACGTCGACGCCGTCGCCGAGCACGTTCAGGTCGAAGTCCGTCACCAGGGCGGCGACCTCGATGAGCGCGTCGTTCACCAGGTCGAGCCCGGTCATCTCGCAGTCGATCCAGACCAGTCGTTCGTTCACGAGGGTGCACCTTACGCCGTCTCCCCGTCGACGCCCCGGTTCTCAGCAGCCGCTCAGCGGGGACCGTTAGCCTCGGCGGCGTGAGCGGAGCACTGGCCTGGGTCGGTCTGGTCGCCCGGGTGGTGACCGGTGGCGTCTGGATCGTGGCCGGCGCGCTCAAGATCACCGAGCCCGACGCGAGCATCGCCGCGGTCCGCGCCTACCAGCTGCTGCCGTCGTCGGTGGCCGAGACGGTCGGCATCGCGCTGCCCGCGATCGAGCTGGTGGTGGGCCTGGCGCTCGTGCTCGGCGTGCTGACCCGTGGCGCCGCGCTGATCTCGGCGCTCCTGTTCGTCGCGTTCATCATCGGGATCTCCTCCGTGTGGGCCCGCGGCATCGAGATCGACTGCGGCTGCTTCGGCGGCGGCGGGTCGAAGTCCGGTGCCGCGTCGGCGTACCCCTGGGAGATCGCCCGGGACGCCGCGCTGCTCGCCGCCTCCCTCTTCGTCGCCTGGGTACGACGTACCCGGCTGTCCCTGGATTCCCTGTTGTTCGACCGGCGCTCCGAGAGCGCCCCCGAAGGAGCTGTTTAGCCGATGTCCTCCAACTCGAAGGCTTCTGCCCGCGCGCAGAAGGCCGCCGAGATGCGTGCCGCCCAGAAGAAGCGGGAGACGCGTCGCCGGATCCTCACCATCGGCGGCGTCGTCGTCGTGATGGCGCTGATCATCGGCGGGTCGATCGGCGTCAGCCTGCTCAACAAGAAGGAGGTCAAGGCGGCCGCGGCCGGCTCGAGCGCCTACGGCGTGACCATCGGCAAGAAGGATGCCCCGCACTCGGTCGTCATCTACGAGGACTTCCTCTGCCCGTTCTGCCGCCAGCTCGAGTCCGCGACGCGCAGCGACCTCGAGAGCCTCGCCGCCGACGGCAAGGTGTTCGTCGAGTACCGCCCGTTCGACCTGCTCAGCCAGGGCACCGGCTCGGACTACCCGATCCGCGCGGCGGGCGCGTTCTCGATCGTGCTCGACAAGTCCGGGCCCGAGATCGCCAAGAAGTTCCACGACCTGCTCTACGAGAACCAGCCCTCCGAGCAGAACCCCGACGTCGTCACGGACGCCGACCTGGTCGCCCTCGCGGTCAAGGCCGGGGCGAGCGAGAGCGACGTCAAGGCCGCCATCGAGGCCGGCGAGGGTGCCGACTGGGTGACCAAGGCGACCAAGGAGGCCCACGACAGCGGCGTCAGCAGCACCCCGACGGTGCTGCTCGACGGCCAGCTCTTCCAGGACGGCCGGACCATCGACGACATCGCGAAGAACCTCGTCGCGGCGGTGGACTGACCGGAGCCGGGGCGGGCTGGCAGGATCGTCGTGTGCTGAACGACTTCATCGCCGGCCTGCCCAAGGCCGAGCTCCACGTCCACCACGTCGGGTCGGCGTCGCCGCGGATCGTCTCCGAGCTGGCGGCGCGCCACCCGGGCACCGTGCCGGCCGACCCCGAGCTGCTCCGGGACTTCTTCGCCTTCCGCGACTTCGCGCACTTCATCGAGGTCTACCTCGCGGTGGTCGACCTGGTCCGCACGCCGGAGGACGTCCGGTACCTCACCTACGAGATCGGCCGCGAGCTCGCCACCGGCCAGGCGGTGCGGTACGCCGAGCTGACGTGCACGCCGTACACGTCGGTGCTGCCGGACGACCCCGAGCGGGGGATGGCGATCGAGGCCTACACCGAGGCGATCGAGGACGCCCGGGTCGCGGCCGAGCGCGACTTCGGCCTGGTCCTGCGCTGGATCTACGACATCCCGGGTGAGTCGGGGCTGCCTGCTGCCGACGCCACGCTCCGGTTCGCGCTCGACCACGCGCCCGAGGGCCTGGTCGGCTTCGGGCTCGGCGGTCCCGAGATCGGCGTGCCGCGCGAGCAGTTCATCCCGCACTTCTCCGCCGCGCGCGCCGCGGGCCTGCGCTCGGTGCCGCACGCCGGCGAGACCACCGGCCCCGAGACGATCTGGACGTCGCTGCGCGACCTCGGCGCGGAGCGGATCGGCCACGGCACCTCCGCGGCCGCCGACCCGGCACTCCTCGACCACCTCGCCGAGCACCGGATCCCGCTCGAGGTCTGCCCGTCGTCCAATGTCGCCACCCGGGCGGTCGCCTCGCTCGACGAGCACCCGCTGCCGCGGTTCGTCGACGCCGGAGTCCTGGTCACGATCAACTCCGACGACCCGCCGATGTTCGGCACCACGCTCAACCGCGAGTACGAGATCGCGGCCGGCCTCCTCGACCTCGACGCCGCGGGCGTGGCCGACCTGGCCCGGGCCGGCGTCGCCGCGTCGTTCGCCTCGGACGACGCCAAGGCGCGGCTGACCGCCGAGATCGACACCTACGCGGCCGAGGAGGCCTGAGCCGTGCCCACCACCCCGTTCGGCCTGTTCGACATCGACTCCCTGCTCTCCGACGAGGAGCGGGCGATGCGCGACACCGTGCGCCACTACGTCGAGAAGTCGGTCAAGCCGCACCTCGCCGAGTGGTACGACGACGCGCGGATCCCCGCCCGCGAGCTGGCCCGCGAGCTCGGCGACCTCGGGGTCCTCGGGATGCACCTGGAGGGCTACGGCTGCGCGGGGACCAGCGCGACGGCGTACGGGCTGGCGTGCCTCGAGCTCGAGGCCGCCGACTCGGGCCTGCGCTCGCTCGTCTCGGTGCAGGGCTCGCTCGCGATGTTCGCGATCTGGAAGTGGGGCTCCGAGGAGCACAAGCAGGAGTGGCTGCCGCGGATGGCCGCGGGTGAGGCGATCGGCTGCTTCGGCCTCACCGAGCCCGACTTCGGCTCCAACCCGGCGGGCATGCGCACCCGTGCGGTGCGCGACGGCGACGCGTGGGTGCTGACCGGCAACAAGATGTGGATCACCAACGGCTCGGTCGCCGACGTCGCCGTCGTCTGGGCGCAGACCGACGAGGGGATCCGCGGCTTCGTCGTCCCGACCGACACACCGGGCTTCTCCGCCCCCGAGATCAAGCGCAAGCTCTCGCTGCGCGCCTCGGTGACCAGCGAGCTCGTGCTCGACGGCGTCCGGCTGCCCGACAGCGCGGCGTTCCCCGAGGTCCGCGGCCTGCGCGGCCCGCTGTCGTGCCTCGACGAGGCGCGCTTCGGCATCGTGTTCGGCGCGCTCGGCGCCGCGCGCGACTGCCTCGAGACCGCCATCGCCTACGCGCAGCAGCGCGAGATCTTCGACAAGCCGCTGGCCGGCTACCAGCTCACCCAGGCCAAGCTCGCCGACATGAGCCTCGAGCTCGGCAAGGGCATGCTCCTCGCGCTGCACCTGGGCCGGCTCAAGGACGCCGGGCGGCTGGTGCCCGAGCAGATCAGCCTCGGCAAGCTCAACAGCGTCCGCGAGGCCATCGCGATCGCCCGGGAGTGCCGCACGATCCTCGGCGCGGCCGGCATCACGCTCGAGTACCCGATCCTGCGCCACGCCAACAACCTCGAGTCGGTGCTGACCTACGAGGGCACCAGCGAGGTGCACCAGCTCGTCATCGGCCGCGCGCTGACCGGCGAGGCCGCCTTCCGCTGATCCGGCGGGGGACAGACATCAGCCCCACGGGGCTCATACCTCCCGCGGGGCCGGCACCTTTCTACGAGATCACGCCGGTGCGCCGGGGGAGGCGCGCCGGAGCCGCTCCACCCAGCCGTACTGCTGCAGGCCGGGCAGCGGGTTGCGCACCGGGTCGAAGGTGACGGCGTCCTCGTCGGGCAGCGGCATCTCCAGGGTGAGCTCGCCGAGGCGCTCCCAGCGGTGCCCGACGCGCGCCCACGACAGCTCGTAGCCGCGGACGTCGACCGGCCGGGCGCCGATGACCAGGGGGCCGACCGGGCTGCGGTAGGGGAGCAGCGTGGTCAACGGCCACCGGGCGTTCCAGGCGGGCATCACCAGGTGCCGGGTGAGCGGGTCCCAGCCGGTGCTGGTCAGCAGCAGGTCGCCGTAGCGCATCTGGCCCTTGCGGAGCCGGATGGCGAGGCCGGGCAGGTCGGGCAGCGGGTCGGGCAGGCCGATCAGCCGGGAGACCCGGACGGTGACCTCGTCCTCGCCGGCGTTGTCGATCCAGGGGACGCCGATCGGGTCGTCCGAGCCGGGCCGGGTCAGCCGTCCGGCGTACAGGTCGCCGGCGGGGTGCAGCGAGCTCGCGGTGGACCGGAGCGCGGCGAGGGCCCGCCCGACGGCATCGGTCGCGGTGGTGATCACAGAGTTCGGCATGACCCCGCGGTACCCCGTCCGCCGGGATCAACCGGTCGGGTCAGGCGCTGTGCAGCCGGGTGGGCGGCAGCGCCCGGGCCCGCCAGCGGCCGCCGTCCCGGTCGACCTCGATGGGGTGCTCGAACGTCCGGCTGATCGTGGCCGTGGTGACCGCCTCGGCGACGGGGCCGGCGACGACGACGTCGCCGTGCGAGATGAGCAGCGCGTGGCTGGTCGTGGTCGGCAGCTCCTCGAGGTGGTGGGTGACGAGCACGGACGCCACCTCGGGCGCGGTGTGCGCGAGCCGGTCGAGGACGCTGAGCAGCTGCTCGCGCGCGGCCACGTCGAGCCCGGTGGTCGGCTCGTCGAGCAGCAGCAGCCGCGGCTGGGCGGCCAGCGCGCGGGCGATGAGGGCCCGGCCGCGCTCGCCCTGCGAGAGGTGGGGCCAGCGTGCGTCCCGCTTGGCGCCGAGCCCGACCTCCACGAGGAGCTCGTCGGCGCGCTCGATCTCGGCGGCGGACGGCGTCCAGCGCATCGGCAGCTCGATCGTCCCGGTGATGCCGGTGAGCACCACCTGGTGCACGGTCAGCCCGGACTGCAGGGGGTGGCGCGGGTTGACGTGCCCGATGTCGCGGCGCAGCTCCTGCAGGTCGACCCGGCCGAGCCGGCGGCCGAGCACCTCGACGGTGCCGGACGTCGGGTGCACCTGGGCACCGCAGAAGCTCAGCACGGTGCTCTTGCCGGCGCCGTTGGGCCCGAGCAGCGCCCAGTGCTCCCCGGCGCGGACGGTGAGGTCGACGCCGTGCAGGATCTCGTTGCCGTTGCGCCGGAAGGTCACCCCGCGCAGGTCGAGGACGGTCGGGTTCACGTCAGGCTCTCCTTCAGGGAGGTCAGGTGGGTCCGGCTGAGCCGGGCGGCCAGGTCGGCGTCGCGATCGGCGATCGCGCGGTGCAGCAGGTCGTGGGCCGTGTGGTCGGCGGCGTGGTCGGCGGCCGTGCCGAGGCGGAGCATCTCGACCATCGCGATCCGGCTGCGCGGCACGAAGCTGTCGAAGAGGTCGACCAGCACGGGGTTGTGGGCCGCCACGACGACGGCCCGGTGGAACGCCATGTCGGCGTCCACGTGCTCCTCGACGTCCGGACGGCGCCGGGCCCGCGCCGCCAGGGCCCTCCCGATGGCGCGCAGCTCGGTCGGCGTCCGCCGGACGGCGGCGAGCGCCGCGGCCTCGGCCTCGATCGCGGTGCGCGCCTCGATCACCGAGACGATGTCGGCGCGGCGCAGCACCAGGTCCCAGTCCTCGGGGACGTCGAGCGCGGTGACGAACACGCCCGCGCCCTGGCGCGAGGCCAGCACGCCGCGCCCGGCCAGCTGCCGGATCGCCTCGCGCAGGGTGGAGCGGCCGACGCCCAGCTGAGGGGCGAGCGTGGTCTCGCCGGGGAGCTTCTGGCCGAGCTGCCACTCGCCCGCGCGGATCCGGGTGAGCAGGAGCTCGGCCGCCTGGTCGGCGAGCGGCTCGCGTCGTACCTGCATCGGGACCTATCTACTTGTCTGAGGAGTGAGTTCCGCTAGAGTCTAGGCCATGCAGACGACCGCGCTCCTCCTTCCCCGCCGCGGCGGGGCCAGGTGCGGTCGGCTCCTCGTCGCGGAGTGAGGCGTGCGCCGGCCATCCCACGACCGGCAAGGAACCTCCGCATGACCAGCACGACCAGCACGACCAGCTCCGTCAGTCCCACCTGGAACCGGCAGCGCCCCTCGGGGATGCCGTCCCACCGCTACCGCGACGCCTACGACCGCGTCGATGTCCCCCTGGCCGAGCGCGACTGGCCCACCCGCCGGCTCACCGCCGCCCCCTTGTGGGTGCCGGTCGACCTGCGCGACGGCAACCAGGCGCTCGCCGAGCCGATGGACCCCGCCCGCAAGCGCCGGTTCTTCGAGCTCCTGGTGGCGATGGGCTACAAGGAGATCGAGGTCGGCTACCCGTCGGCCTCGCAGACCGACTTCGACTTCGTGCGGCTGCTCGTGTCGTCGGCCGACCTGGCGCCGCCCGACGTGACGATCGTCGTCTTCACGCCGGCCCGGCGCGACCTGATCGCGCGGACCGTCGAGTCCGTGCGCGGGCTGCGCAACCCGGTCGTCATCCACCTCTACACGGCGACGGCGCCGACCTGGCGCGACGTCGTCCTGGGGCACTCGCAGGCGTCGTTGAAGGAGCTGGTGCTGGCGGGCGCGCGCGACGTCCTCGAGCTGAGCGACGGGCTGCCCGACGTACGGTTCGAGTTCTCGCCCGAGGTCTTCAACCTGACCGAGCCGGACTTCGTCCTCGACGTGTGCGACGCCGTCACGGACCTGTGGGACGCCACGCCCGAGCGCCCGGTGATCCTCAACCTGCCTGCCACGGTGGAGATCGCGACGCCGAACGTCTACGCCGACCAGATCGAGCACATGCACAAGAGCCTGGCGCGTCGCGACAGCGTCATCCTGTCGGTGCACCCCCACAACGACCGCGGCACCGGCATCGCCTGCGCCGAGCTCGCCGTCCTGGCCGGCGCGCAGCGCGTCGAGGGCTGCGTCTTCGGCAACGGCGAGCGGACCGGCAACGTCGACATCGCCACCCTGGCGCTCAACCTGCACGCCCAGGGCATCGACCCGATGATCGACTTCTCCGACATCGACGAGATCCGCCGCACCGTCGAGCACTGCAACCGCATCGAGGTCCACCCGCGCCACCCCTACGTCGGCGACCTGGTCCACACCGCCTTCAGCGGCACCCACCAGGACGCCATCCGCAAGGGCTTCGCCGAGCACCGCGCCCGCGCCGCCGAGCTCGGCAAGCCGGCCTCCGAGATCGAGTGGCGGGTGCCCTACCTGCCCATCGACCCGGCCGACCTCGGACGCACCTACGACGAGGTGATCCGGGTGAACTCGCAGTCCGGCAAGGGCGGCATCGCCTACCTGCTGGAGGCCGAGCTCGGCGTCGAGCTGCCGCGGCGCCTGCAGATCGACTTCAGCCGCCGGGTCCAGGCGCACACCGACGCGACCGGGGGAGAGGTCAGCGCCGCCGCCCTGTGGACGCTCTTCGAGGCGGCCTACCTCACCGCCGATCCGGCCGCCCGCGTCGAGCTCGTCGACTACCGCGTGTCCGGCGCCGGCGACGACCTCGTCGCCGAGGTCGCCTGCCGCATCGACGGCACCGAGCGCCGCGTCGTACGGCGGGGGGTGGGGCCGGTCGAGACGCTGGTCGCCGCCCTCGACGAGGGCGGCGTGGGCGTCGAGGTCCTCGGCCTGCACCAGACCAGCATCGACGCCGGCTCGGACGCCGACGCGCTCACCCTGCTGGAGTACCGCGCGGGCGAGGTCACGGGCTGGGCGGCTGGGCGGGACCGCTCGGTGGTCGGGGCGAGCCTGGCGGCGGTGGTGGCGGCGGCGGAGCGGACTCGTGGTGCTGGGCGCCCCCGGCAGGACTCGAACCTGCAACGGCTGACTTAGAAGGACAGTGCTCTATCCATTGAGCTACGGGGGCCGGGCCCGAGGTTACCGCCCGGCCCCCGTGGCTGTGGACGGAGCGAGCGGGATGACGCTCCCCTCGGTGAGGATCGTCTCGTCCGCGGGCCGTCGTCTCGGAGGTGTCATGCGCGCCCACCACACCAAGAGCAAGGGAGATCTCGGCGTCGCGAAGGCGTACGCCGACCTCGTCGCGCAGGGTCACGTCGTCCTGTTCCCGAGCACCGAGCACGCGCCCTTCGACCTCGTCGCCTACAAGCACGGCCGCTTCCTCCGGATCCAGGTCAAGTACCGCGCGGCAAGTGCGAGCGGTGCGGTCGAGGTCGAGTTCAAGTCGGTCTGGAGCGACCGCCACGGCCACCACGTGCGACAGCTCGACAAGAGCGAGGTCGACGTCTTCTGCGTCTACTGCCCCGACACCGACGAGTGCTACTACTTCCGCCCGCGCGAGCACGGCCGGTCGCTGACCCTGCGGGTCCGCCCTACCCGCAACAACCAGCGCACCGGCGTCTGGCCCGCTGCCGACTTCCGGGAGGTGCCGGCACCCTTGCCGGAATACCCCTATGGGGTATAGCGTTCCGAACCGACGACGCCACCCGAGAGGAGCGCCCCATGAACCCCCGCAACGCGATCGCCGCGAGTGCCACCCTGCACTGCCTCACCGGCTGCGCGATCGGCGAGATCGCCGGCCTCATGATCGGTACGGCGGTCGGGCTGTCGAACGTCCAGACGATGGCGCTCGCGATCGGGCTCGCGTTCGTGTTCGGCTACGCGCTGTCGTCGCTGCCGCTGCTCGGCGCGGGGATGAGCCTGGGCCGCGCGCTCAAGCTGGTGCTGGCCGCCGACACGATCTCGATCATCGTGATGGAGGTCGTCGACAACCTCGTGATGGCGATCATCCCGGGCGCGATGGACTCCGGTCTCGTCGACCCGGTCTTCTGGATCGGCATGATGATCGCGCTGTCCGCCGCGTTCGTCGCGGCGTTCCCGGTCAACCGCTACCTGATCGACCGCGGCAAGGGCCACGCGCTGCACCACAGCATGCACGAGGGCCACGGCATGCACGAGTCCCACGGATCGGAGCACCCCGCATGAACGTCAACACCCTCGCCGGCGGCGTGATCGGCTTCCTGCTCGGCGGTCTCGTCGTGTCGACCGCCGCGTCCCTCGAGGACGACGACGACCGGGCGCCGAGTCACGGCTCGGGCCCGGCCGTCGTCCAGACCCGCTAGCGCTCGCGCGTCGCGGAGGAGTCCGCGATCGCGGTCGCGACCGCGTGGTGCACCTCGGGGTGGAACACCGAGGGCATGATGAAGCTGGCGTTCAGCTCGTCGTCCCGGACGACGAGTGCGATGGCCTCGGCCGCGCGGAGCATCATCTCCACGGTCACCTCGGCGGCCCGCGCGTCGAGCAGCCCCCGGAAGACACCGGGGAACGCGAGCACGTTGTTGATCTGGTTCGGGAAGTCGGAGCGGCCGGACGCGACGACGGCGGCGTACTTCGCGGCCTGCGCCGGGTCGACCTCCGGGTCGGGGTTGGCGAGCGCGAAGACGACCGGGTCGGGGGCCATGGTGGCGATCCACTCGGGCTTGAGGATGCCCGGCGCGCTCACGCCGATGAAGACGTCGGCGCCCTCGAGCACCTGCTCCAGCCCGCCGGTACGACGACCGCGGTTGGTGAGCGAGGCCAGCTCCTGGTGGGCGGGGGAGAGGCCCTCGTCGTCGGCGCAGAGCGCGCCGTTGCGGTCGACCACGACGACGTCCTGGACGCCGGCCGCGAGCAGCAGCTTCACGATGGCGGTACCGGCGGCGCCGCCGCCGGAGACGACGACGCGGGCCTCGCCGACCTCCTTCTTGACCACCCGCAGCGCGTTGGTGAGGGCGGCGAGCACGACGATCGCGGTGCCGTGCTGGTCGTCGTGGAAGACGGGGATGTCGAGCCGCTCGCGCAGCCGGGCCTCGATCTCGAAGCAGCGCGGCGCGGCGATGTCCTCGAGGTTGATGCCGCCGAAGCCGGGGGCGATGAGCTCGACCGCGCGGACGATCTCGTCGGTGTCCTGGGTGTCGAGGCAGATCGGCCAGGCGTCGATCTCGCCGAACCGCTTGAACAGCGCGGCCTTGCCCTCCATCACCGGCAGCGCGGCGCCGGGGCCGATGTTGCCCAGGCCGAGCACGGCGGAGCCGTCGGTGACGACGGCGACCGCGTTGCCCTTGATCGTGAGCCGGCGCACGTCCTCGGGGTTCTCGGCGATCGCCATCGAGACCCGCCCCACGCCGGGCGTGTAGGCGAGCGACATGTCGTCGCGGGTCTTGAGCGGGACCTTCGAGGCGACCTCGATCTTGCCGCCGAGGTGGATCAGGAACGTGCGGTCGGACACCTTGTGCACCTCGACGCCGTCGACCGCGGCGACCGCGGTCTGCAGCTCGAGGGCGTGCTCGGCGTCGGCGGCCGAGCACGTGACGTCGACCGTGAGGCGGTGCGCGCTGGACTCCGCGACGTCGATCGCGGTGACCATGCCGCCCGCGCTCGCGATCGCGGTGGCGACCTCACCGACGACGCCGTGGTCGACGGTGGTGTGCAGACGCATGGTGATCGAGTACGACGAGGCGGTGGCAGTCCTTTTAGGCACGATCCAAGTCTCGTCCCGAGACGGGGTTACTCGGAAGTCGGCGCGGTGTTCGGTTTTCCGGGAGGGCTCAGCCGCGGTCGTGCGTGTGCGCCACGTAGACGTCGCACGAGGCGTGCGCCGCGACGTCGCGCGCGATGCTGCCGAGCACCCGTCCGGCGATGCCCTGGACCCGCTTGTTGCCGACCACGATGAGGTCGGCGCCGAGGGCCTCGGCGACGCTGACGAGCGCCTCGCCCGGCTTGCCCTCGGCCGCGGCGGTCGTGATCGTGACGTCCGGGTACGCCGAGCGCAGCAGCGTCGCCGCCTTGGCCGCGACCTTCTCGGCCTCGGTCTCGTTGCTCAGCATGAGGGTGTCGCTGCCGATGCGCACGGTCTCGGACTCGAACTTGCCGAACGCCGAGATCAGGTGCAGCCGGGCGTCGAGCGCCTGCGCGAGCACCGCCGCCCGCTCCGCCGCGATCGCCGCGGTCTCACTGCCGTCGACCCCGGCCACGATCGTCTTGTCCGCCACTGCTCGCTCCTTCACGCCGTTGTGCTGGTGGCTCAACGTAGCGCTCAACCGCGCAGGGTGGCCATCCACTCCTCGATCGCGTCGGGGGTGCGCGGCAGCGCCGCGGAGAGGTTGCGGACGCCGTCGGCGGTGACCACCACGTCGTCCTCGATCCGGATGCCGATGCCGCGCAGCTCCTCGGGGACGAGGAGGTCGTCGGCCTGGAAGTAGAGGCCGGGCTCGACGGTCAGCACCATGCCCTCGACGAGGTCGGCCTCGCGGTAGGCCTCGGGTGCGGCCTTGCCGCAGTCGTGCACGTCCATGCCGAGCATGTGGCTGACGCCGTGGAGCGTCCAGCGGGCGTAGACCTTGGAGTCGGGGGAGAGCGCCTCCTCGACCGAGACCGGCAGCAGGCCGAGGTCGTCGAGCCCGTGGGCGAGCACCTCCATCGCGGCGTCGTGGCCGGCGAGGAACTTCGCGCCCGGACGGAGCGCCGCGATCGCCGCCTCCTGCGAGCGCAGCACCAGCGTGTAGAGATCGCGCTGCAGGGGGGAGAAGGTGCCGGAGACGGGCAGCGTGCGCGTGACGTCGGCGGTGTAGAGGTTGGCGCCCTCGACGCCCATGTCGCACAGGATCAGGTCGCCGGGCACGATCGCGCCCGAGTTCTCGATCCAGTGCAGCGTCGTGGCGTGCGCGCCGTTGGCGACGATCGAGTCGTACCCGAGGTCGTTGCCCATCGTGCGGGCCCGGCGGAAGAAGGTGCCCTCGAGCCAGCGCTCGCCGTGCTCGACGACGCGGTCCCACTCGCGCACGCAGTCCTCGAAGCCCAGCGTGGTCGCGTCGACCGCGGCCTGCAGCTCGCCGATCTCCCAGGCGTCCTTGACCAGGCGCATCTCGGACGCGACCCGCTCGAGCTCGCCGTCCCGCGCCTCGTCGCCGGGGACGAGTCCGTCGACCGAGGCCGAGACGCCGCGCAGGACGCGGGTCTTGGCGCCGCGGGCCAGGTCGGCCTCGAGCTCGTCGACGTGCTTGACCGTCAGGCCGAGCGCGGCCTCGAGCTCGCCGGCCGACGGGCGCTTGCCGGCCCACAGGGCGCCGTACTGGCGGTCGCGGAAGAACTCGTCGGTGTCGCGACCCGAGCGCGGGCGCGCGTAGAGCACCGAGGACCCGTCGGTCTCGACGACGAGCGTCGCGTCGGAGGTGTGGTTGCCCGAGAAGTACGCGTGCGCGGTGTCGGCGCGGAAGCGGTAGTCGGTGTCGTAGGCGCGCACCTGGTAGCCGCCACCAGGCAGCACCAGCCGCTCGCCCGGGAACGCCTCGGCCAGCCGGGTACGACGAGCGGCCGCCAGGTCGGCGACGGGATGGCGCTGGACGTCGTCCTCGCGCTCGTCCCAGCCGGTCCGCATGAAGGCGGCGTAGGCCTCCGGGACGGCGGGGTCGTGCTGCTCGGTCTTGGGTCCGTTCTGGGGGGTCTCGGCGCTCACCCCCCTACTGTACGCACGCGCGTACGCGCGTCGAGCGCCCACGGAGCCAACGGCGATCTCAGGCGCACGGCACGCTCCGGATAGGCTTCCGCCCATGCCAGCAGTCCGTCGCAACAGCGTTGCCTTCACGGTCGTCGTGGCCGTGGCGGTGGCGCTCGGAGCGCTGCTGACACTGCTCGTGCTCGCGCTCGCCGGCGCGCCGACGATCGTGCTGCTGGCGACCGCGCTCGCCGCGGTGCCCGTGGGGCCGGTCGTGGCGGCGTACCTGTGGCTCGACCGCTACGAGCCCGAGCCGCGGGTGCTGCTCGCCTCCGGGCTCGCCTGGGGTGCCTTCGTCGCGACCATGGCCGCCATCGTCATCCAGGGTCTCGGCGGCCTGATCGTCGGCTTCACCGACGACGCCTCGCTCGCGATCGCCGCGCCGGTCATCGAAGAGGCGAGCAAGGGCCTCTTCCTCGTCCTGCTGCTGTGGTGGCGCCGTGCCGAGATCGACGGCGTCCTCGACGGCATCGTCTACGCCGGCATGGTCGGCGTGGGCTTCGCCTTCACCGAGAACATCCTCTACCTCGCCGCGGCCTACAACGGCACCGACGGCATGGGTCCCGGCGGCTTCGAGGCGATCACCGGCACGTTCGTCGTGCGCTGCGTCTTCAGCCCGTTCGCGCACCCGCTCTTCACCGCGTTCACGGGGGTGGGGGTCGGACTCGCCGTCGCCTCGCGCCGCCGCTCCGTGCGCTGGCTCGCCCCCCTGGGCGGCTACGCCCTCGCCGTCCTCGCCCACGGCGTCTGGAACGCCTCCACGATCTTCGGCTTCGGCAGCTTCGCCGTCGTCTACGTCGTGATCATGGCGCCGGCGTTCATCGCGATGATCGCCCTGGCGTGGTGGTCGCGCGAGACCGAGGCGCACGTCCTCCGCGTCTCCCTCACGGACGCCGCGCAGCGCGGACTGCTGCCGGCGACCGACATCGGCTGGGTCGTCGACCTCCGAGCGCGCCGCCAGGCCCGGCAGTACGCGCGCCGGATGGGCGGCCCCGACGCCGAACGCGCCATGCGCGACTATCAGCAGGCCGCGATCGAGCTCGGCTACCTGCACCACCGTCTCCTGCGCGGCACCGCGCCGGCCGACTGGCAGGTGCGCGGGCAGGACTTCCTCGGCAGGATCCAGGCCGCTCGGCCGCGGATCGCATTTCCCGGACAGGTGGTACCTCAGCGATGACTCCCGGACACCAGGCAACGACGGGGGCCGATCTGCTCGACGACGTCGGCGGCCGGATGCTCACCGAGGTGGTGCGCCTCCACGGCTCCCTCAACAACGCGCCGCTGCCGCTCGACCTCCCCAGCGTCGACGCGCTGCGGGTCGGGCGCGAGCACATCATCGAGCAGCTCGAGGACTACATCATCCCGCGGCTGACCGAGATCGAGGCGCCGCTGCTCGTCGTCGTCGGCGGCTCCACCGGTGCGGGCAAGTCGACCCTGGTCAACACGCTCGTCGGCACCAAGGTCACCACGCCCGGCCTGCTCCGTCCCACGACGCGCTCGCCCGTCCTGGTGCACCACCCCGACGACGGCCGCTGGTTCGGCGCCGACCGGCTGCTGCCCGAGCTCGCCCGGGTCGCCCAGGCGACCACCGACCAGGACGCCATCCAGCTGGTCCCGAGCCTCGAGGTCCCGCGCGGCCTGGCGATCCTCGACGCGCCCGACGTCGACTCGGTCGACGAGCGCAACCGCGAGCTCGCCAGCCAGCTGCTCGCCGCGGCCGACCTGTGGCTGTTCGTCACGTCGGCGGCGCGCTACTCCGACCAGGTCCCGTGGGACCACCTCAAGCAGGCCGTCGACCGCAACACGGCCGTCGCGCTCGTGCTCAGCCGCACCTCGCCCGACGACGTCTCGACGGTCTCGGTCCACCTCGCCCGGATGATGGCGGCTCGTGGGCTCAAGGACAGCCCGCTGTTCGCCGTCCCGCAGGGGCCGGTGAGCGACGACGGGCTGCTCCCCACGTCGTACGGCGCCGAGATCAAGAGCTGGCTCGACGCGCTGGCCGCCGACACCGCGGCCAAGCGCGACGTCGTCAACCAGACCGTCGCGGGCGCGGTGCGCACCGTTACCCGCAAGGCGTTCCCCATCGCCGACGCCGTCGATCAGCAGGTCGAGGCCGTCGCCGACCTCCTCGCCCGCGCCGACCGCGTCTACGACGAGGCCCAGGCCGCGCTGCTCGCCGCCGGCTCCGACGGCACGCTGCTGCGCGGCGACCTGCTCGCACGCTGGCAGGAGTTCGTCGGCAGCGGCGAGCTCGTCCGCACGCTCGAGGCCAAGGTCGGCTTCGTCCGCGAGCGGCTGGTCAACGCGATCAAGGGCAAGCCCCAGCAGGCCGAGCGGGTCGGGCTCGCCATCGAGATGGCGCTCGAGACGCTCGTGGCCGACCACGCCGAGCGAGCGGCGTCCACCGCGGCCGCCGCGTGGCGCGAGAAGTCCTACGGCGAGGCGCTGCTGCGCTCGACGACCGACGACCTGTCCCGGGCGGGCCGGGGGCTGCGCGCCCAGGCCGAGCAGGAGATCCGGGCCTGGCACGACGAGCTCCAGGAGCTCGTCCGCACCGAGGCCGGCGACGCGCGCCACAGCGCGCGCTTCCTCGCGCTCGGCGTCCGCGGGCTCGCGGTGACGCTCGGCGTCGTCGCGCTCGCCGGACCGCAGCCCCATGCCGACGCGGCCGAGGCCGTCCGGCTGGGCGAGGGCCTCCTCGCCACCACGCTCGGGCAGGCCGGAGCCGACCGCGTCGTCGACCAGGCGCGCGGCACGCTCGCGCGCCGGCTCGCGACGCTGATGGGCGCCGAGCGCGCGCGCTACCTCGCGCCGGCCGCCCAGTGGCAGCTCAAGCCCGATGCGCCAGACCAGCTGCGCCAGGCTGCGCGCCGCGTGGACGACCTGCGGTTCGCCGCGGCTAAGAAGGGAACGGGTGGACACCTGTGACGCAAGGTCTCGACGACGCGACGAAGGTCCCGAGCGACCTCGCCACGCGGGGGACGGCGATCGGCGCCAAGGTGGCCGGTCTCGACACGGCAGCCCAGGCGGCCCGCGGCCGGCTCGACGACGCGCTGCTCGACGACGTCGCGGCGGCGGTGGAGAAGTCGACCGGCCGGCTGCGGCTCTCGGCGCGCCACACGGTCGTCGCGATCGCCGGAGCGACGGGATCGGGCAAGTCGTCGACCTACAACTCGCTGACCGGGCTCGAGCTCTCCTCCGTCGGCATCCGGCGGCCCACCACCTCGTGGGCGACGGCCGTCGTCTGGGGGAGCGAGGGCGCCGGTGAGCTGCTCGAGTGGCTCGGCATCCCGCCGCGGCACCAGACGATGCGCGACTCGATGCTCGACACACCGCGCAGCGACGAGGACTTCGACGGCGTCGTCCTGCTCGACCTGCCCGACCACGACTCCACCGAGGTCTCCCACCACCTCGAGGTCGACCGGCTCGTCGCCACCGCCGACCTCATGGTCTGGATCCTCGACCCGCAGAAGTACGCCGACGCCGCCGTGCACGACCGCTACTTCAAGCCGATGAGCACCCACCAGGACGTCATCCTGGTCGCGCTCAACCACATCGACACCGTGCCGCCCGAGCGCCGGCAGTCGATGATCGACGACGTGCGCCGGCTGCTGGCCGCCGACGGCCTGCCCGACGTGCCCGTGCTGCCGATCTCGGCGCGCGAGGGCATCGGCATGACCGAGCTGCGCCAGGAGATCCTGCGGCGCGTCCACGACAAGCAGAGCACCTCGCGCCGGGTCGAGGCCGACATCGCCGCGGCCGCCGTCCGGCTCGAGCAGGCGGGGGGCACGACGCCCGCCGCCGACCTCGCGCCCAGCCGGATCGAGGACGTCGAGGACCGCGTGGCCGACGCCGCCGGCGTCTCGGCCGTCGTCGAGGGCATCGAGCGGACCATCGGCGAGCGCGCCCGCCGCGCCGCCACCTGGCCGCCGCTCGCGCTGCTCGGCCGCCGCGGTGACGACGAGATGACGTTGTCCTCCGAGCCGAAGGTCGCGCCGCTCGACCGCGCCTCCGTCGACACCACCATCCGTGGGCTCGCTGACGAGGCCGCTGCCGGGGTCGGTCCCGGCTGGACCCGGCACGTCCTCGCCGCCGCCACCGGTCGCCTCGACACGGTCGGCGAGCGGCTCGACCGCGAGCTGCGCGGCGTCGACCTCGGTGGCCGGCTGCCCGCGTGGGTGGGCCTGGTCCGGGTCCTGCACTGGCTGCTCCTGCTCGCTGCCGTCGGCGGCTTCGTCTGGTGGGGCGTGGCCGCGGTCCAGGGCTCGACCGGCGACCTCACCGAGGTCGCGGGGCTCCCGCTGCCGGCCGTGCTCGGCATCGGCGGTCTGGTGCTGGGGCTGGTCCTCGCCGTGCTCGGGGGAATGCTCGTGCGCGGGCTCGCCCGGCAGCGCGCCGAGGCGGCCGACGAGCGGCTGCGGGGGATCGTGCACGCGGTCCTCGACGCCGACGTCGTCCAGCCGCTCGGCGCCGAGCTGGCGTCGTACGCGGCCTTCCGGCGGGGGATCAACGCCGCGCGCGGCTGACCTCCTCCGGGCTCCTTCGGGCTCCTCTGATCGTCACGCCTGACCCAGGCGTCCCCTCCCGGTCCCTCGGCTCTCCACAGCCGGGGGACCGGCGGTGCTCTCTCCCCAGGCGGAGCCCTCCCGGACCCGCTTCCTCCTCCTCGTGGCGTGGACTCGTCTCCCGCCCGGTCACCCCCGACCGGGCCCCCACGAGAGGAGAGCCTCATGACCAACGCCACGCTGGTCACCGTCCAGGGCTGGATCGGCAACGTCCCGACCACGCGCGAGGTCGGCGGCGTCCCGGTGCTCAGCTTCCGGGTGGGCTGCACGCCGCGCCACTTCAGCCGCACCACCGGAGAGTGGGTCGACGGTGAGACCCAGTGGTACGGCGTCAGCGCCTGGCGCCGGCTCGCGGCCCACGCCGCCGCCTCGCTCCACCAGGGCGACCCGGTCGTCGTCCACGGGCGGCTGACCCACCGCACCTACGTCAACAAGCACGGGCTCGAGGCCGTCGCCGTCGAGATCGACGCGCTCACGCTCGGGCACGACCTCACCCGCGGGGTGGCGACCTTCGTCAAGGCGGCCGCCGCGCCAGCCGACGCCGTCGAGGCCGCGCGTCCCGACGCCGGCCGGAGCGCCGCCGCATGACCGCCGCCCCGCCGCTCCCGCGGCCGGCCCCGCCGGCACCGCCGCGTCCGCCCAGTCGTCCGCCCGCGCCACCGGCCCCCGACGACCGTCATCCCGAGCGACCCCGACCACCGTGATCCGGCCGATGCTGCGTAGCCTTGGGCCCATGGCGGAATACGTGCTCTCGCTGCGCAACGTGCGGAAGGCCCACGGCGACAAGGTTGTCCTCGACAACGTGACGCTGTCGTTCCTCCACGGCGCCAAGATCGGTGTCGTCGGACCCAACGGCATGGGCAAGTCGTCGCTGCTCAAGCTGATGGCGGGCCTCGACCACCCCAACAACGGCGACATCGTGCGCGACCCCGACGCGACGGTCGGCATGCTCCAGCAGGAGCCGCCGCTGACCGAGGGCAAGACGGTCCTCGAGAACGTCGAGGAGGCCGTCGCCGACATCAAGGCCAAGATGAAGCGCCTCGAGGACGCCTACATGGAGATGGGCGACCCCGACGCCGACCAGGACGCCCTGATGGCCGAGACCGGCGAGCTGCAGACCGAGCTCGACAACGCCAACGCCTGGGACCTCGACAGCCGCCTCGAGCAGGCGATGGACGCCCTGCGCTGCCCGCCGTCCGACGCCCTCGTCGACAAGCTCTCGGGTGGTGAGCGCCGTCGCGTCGCGCTGTGCAAGCTGCTCCTCCAGCAGCCCGACCTGCTGCTCCTCGACGAGCCCACCAACCACCTCGACGCCGAGTCCGTGCAGTGGCTCGAGGGTCACCTCAAGTCCTACCCGGGCGCCGTCCTGGCGGTCACCCACGACCGGTACTTCCTCGACAACGTCGCCCAGTGGATCGCCGAGGTCGACCGCGGCTCCATCCACGGCTACGAGGGCAACTACTCGACGTACCTCGAGACCAAGAAGGAGCGGCTCAAGGTCGAGGGCGCCAAGGACGCCAAGCGCGCCAAGATGCTCGAGAAGGAGCTGGAGTGGGTCCGCTCCAACGCCAAGGCCCGCCAGACCAAGTCGAAGTCCCGCCTCGCCCGCTACGAGGAGCTGGCCGCCGAGGCCGACAAGGCCCGCAAGATCGACGCTGCCGACATCAACATCCCGCCGGGCCCGCGCCTGGGTGACGTCGTCCTCGAGGCCGAGCACCTGACCAAGGGCTTCGAGGGCCGGATCCTCTGGAACGACATCTCCTTCACCCTCCCGCGCGCCGGCATCGTCGGCGTCGTCGGCCCCAACGGTGTCGGCAAGACCACCCTGTTCCGGATGATCACCGGCAACGAGGAGCCCGACTCCGGCAAGCTCAACGTCGGCCAGACGGTCAAGATCTCCTACGTCGACCAGAGCCGCGGCGGCATCGACCCCAACAAGAACGTCTGGGAGGTCGTCTCCGACGGCCTGGACTTCATCAAGGTCGCCAACTTCGAGATGAACAGCCGCGCCTACGTCGCCTCCTTCGGCTTCAAGGGCCCGGACCAGCAGAAGAAGGCCGGCGTCCTCTCCGGCGGTGAGCGCAACCGCCTCAACCTCGCGCTCACCCTCAAGCAGGGCGGCAACATGCTCCTGCTCGACGAGCCCACCAACGACCTGGACGTCGAGACGCTCTCCTCGCTCGAGGACGCCCTCCTCGACTTCCCGGGCTGCGCCGTCGTGACCTCCCACGACCGGTGGTTCCTCGACCGCGTGGCCACCCACATCCTCGCCTGGGAGGGCACCGAGGACAACGAGGGCGCCTGGTTCTGGTTCGAGGGCAACTTCGCCTCCTACGAGGAGAACAAGATCGAGCGCCTCGGCGTCGAGGCCGCCCGCCCCCACCGGGTCACCCACCGCCGCCTGACCCGCGACTAGTCAGACAAGTCGGAGACGAGACAAAGACCTCCGGGGCCGCAGCGCTGTCGACCAGCCTGCGGCCCCGGAGGTCGTTTTCGGGTTGTGTCGGACCCTCCTGATCTAATACAGGTATGACTTCGACCACCCTTCTCGCCGACCTCCGGGCGGAGGTGCGCGGGCGCGAGGAGTCGGTGGTGCGGGAGTGGGCAGGCATCGTGGAATGGGCCGCGGGCAACGTGGTGGCCGGCTCGGCCGGGGCTGAGGCGGTGGGTGCGGCAACCATCCGGGACCGATTCGTCGACACCGGCCTGCCGATCGCCGGCGAGGGCGCCCCGCTAGTCTCGGAGTTCGCACTCATGGAGCTCGTGGCGGTGCTCGGCCGTTCCCCCGATGGCGGCCGGGTCTACGTCGGCCGGGTGCTCGAATGTGCGTGGCGCCTGCCGCAGGTCTATGCCTCAGTGGTCGCCGGCCGTCTGGCCCCCTGGCGCGCCGAACGGATCGCCGAAGCCACCCGCCCCCTCTGCCCCGATGCCGCCGCCTTCGTCGACCGCCAGCTCTTCAACGCCACCGGAGTCGGCTGGGCCCAGCTCGAGCGGCTCATTGCGGAGGCGGTCATCCGCTTCGACCCGGAGCGGTACGAGGCCGAGCGGACGGCGGCGACTGACCACCGCTACGTCGAGGTCGGGGCACCCGACGGCAACGGGCTGGTGTCGATCGACGGTCTCCTCGACGCCGCCGACGGCCGTGACCTGGACGACGCGATCAGCCGCCGGGCCACGCTGCTGGGCCGGCTGGGCAATGAGGCGAGCCTGGACGTGCGCCGCTCCCAAGCCCTCGGCGACCTGGCCCGCAACGACCTCACCCTCGACCTCGGCCCCGACGCAGCCCCCGCTCGCCGGGCCGTCCTGAACCTCCACATCACGCAGGCGACGCTGGCCGGCGAGAACCCGGTCGGCCGGTGGGACCAGACCCCGATCAGCGCCGAGCAGATCCGTGAGTGGCTGGCCCAGCCCGGGGTGTCCGTGCTGGTCCGGCCGGTGATCGACGTGGCCGGGCATGTGCCGGTGACGGCCTACGAGATCCCGGACCGTCACCGTCAGCAGGTCGAGCTCCGCGACCACACCTGCCGCTTCCCGTACTGCACCCGGCCAGCCACGCGTTGCGACCTCGACCACGCAACACCCCACGGCCAAGGCGGGCCGACCTGCCCCTGCAACCTCGTCCCCTTGTGCCGGCGCCACCATCGCGCGAAGACCCACAGCCGATGGCGCTACCAGGTCACCAAGCTCGGCACGTACCTGTGGCGAAGCCCGGCGGGCTTCCACTTCGAGGTGAGTCACCGCGGAACACATCCGGTCGAGCACTCGGATGATGCTGACGACCCCGAGCCAGGGGTGTACCGGCAGCCACCCGCAACCCACTGATCACCGCAACCAGGTACTTCAACCCCTGCGGCGCGCCACCACGCCATCAGTAAAGAAGCCCCCGACCCGAGAAGCGCCGAAGCCGGCGCGCATCCTCCACCACCTCGGCAAGAAGGCGCGGCGCTCCGGCCCGCCAACCGACCGCCAGCCCACAGGCCCGCAGGCCTGCCCAACTAGCGGATCTCACGCTCCGGATAGGCGCAGATCAGCTGGTCGCACACCGCGTCCATCACCCGTCCGAGTGCGTCGAGGTCACCGGGCGCAACCAGGTCGATGAGCGACTGCCGGACGGTCTCGACGTGGCCGGGTGCGGCGAGGGTGAGCATGGCGGCGCCGGCGTCGGTGAGGCGGCAGTCGACGCCGCGGCCGTCCTCGGAGGACTCCTCGCGCTGGACGAGTCCGGCCCGCTCCATCCGCTTGACCGTGTGGGTCACGCGGCTGCGGCTGTGGGCGAGGGCGGCGGCGAGCTGGGCCATCCGGAGGCGGCCCTCGGACTCGGAGAGGCGGACGAGGATCTCGTACTCGACGGCGGACAGGCCGTGCTGGCGGCGCAGGTCCTCGTCGATCCGGTCGAGGAGGAGCGTGGTGCCGAGCAGGAAGGAGCGCCAGGTGCGCTGCTGGTCCTCGTCGAGCCACCGCGGCTCATCGCCGGCGGCGGCCGGGGAGGCGGCGGTCTCGTCAGTCATCCGCGTCAGTCTAGGGCTGGGCGAGGTCGTGCCGGAGGAGCACGCGCGGATGGCCGCTGAGCACGGACGTCGTGTCGGCGGCCCAGCGGAAGCCGGCCGCCTCGAAGTTCGCGCGCAGCCCGGCGTAGGCCATGGTCTGGTCGACCTTGGCGTCGCCGTTGTCGAGGGGGTAGGCCTCGAGCGCGGGGGCGCCGTTGTCGCGGGCGAAGGCGACGGCACCCTGGATGAGGGCGTGCGAGATGCCCTGGCCGCGGTGACCGGGCCGGACCCGGATGCACCACACCGACCAGACCGGCAGGTCGTCGACGCGGGGGATCTTCCGGTTGCGGGCGAAGGTGGTGTCGGCGCGCGGGGCGACGGCGGCCCAGCCGACGGGGACGTCGTCGCGGTAGGCGAGCACGCCGAGCGGTCCCTGCTCGAGGAGCTCGGCCACGAACCGGCCACGCTCCTGCCCGCGCATCGCGTTGTTGATCTTCGAGGGGATGCGGTAGCTCAGGCACCAGCAGACGCTGGCGTCGTCGCGCTTGGGGCCGACCAGCGCCCGGACGTCGTCGAAAACGACGGCGGGCCGTACCTCGATCTCCGTGCTCATGCACGGCAAGGTACGGCCCGCCACCGACAGGCTCAGGTACGGCGTCCGCTCAGGACAGCCGCTCCAGGATCATCGCCATGCCCTGGCCGCCACCGACGCACATGGTGATCAGGCCGGTGGACTTGTCGTGCCACTGCAGCGAGTTGAGCAGGGTGTTCTGCAGGCGGGCGCCGGTCATGCCGAAGGGGTGGCCCACGGCGATGGAGCCGCCGTTGACGTTGAGCTTCTCGATCGGGATGCCGAGGTCCTCGGCGGAGGGGAGGACCTGGGCGGCGAAGGCCTCGTTGATCTCGGCGAGGTCGATGTCGTCGATGGTCATGTTGGCGTGCTTGAGGGCGTTGCGGGTGGCCTCGACCGGGCCCAGGCCCATGATCTCAGGGGAGAGGCCGGAGACGCCGGTGGAGACGATCCGGGCGAGGGGAGTGAGGCCCAGCTCGGCAGCCTTCGTGTCGGACATGATGACGACCGCGGCCGCGCCGTCGTTGAGCGGGCAGCAGTTGCCTGCGGTGACGACGCCGTCGGGCCGGAAGACCGGCTGGAGCTGCGAGATGGCGTCGTAGGTGACGCCGGCGCGCGGGCCGTCGTCCGCGGAGACGACGGTGCCGTCGGCGAGGGTGACGGGGGTGATCTCGCGGGCCCAGAAGCCGTCGTTGATGGACTTCTCGGCGAGGTTCTGCGAGCGGACGGCGAAGTGGTCGAGGTCCTCGCGCTTGAGGCCGCGCATCCGGGCGACGTTCTCGGCGGTCTGGCCCATCGCGATGTAGATGTCGGGGAGCTGGCCGTCCTCGCGGGGGTCGTGCCAGTCCTTGCCGCCGGCGGCGTACTCCTCGGTGCGCTGCTGGGCGTCGGCGAAGAGGGGGTTCTTGGTGTTCGGGATGTGGTCCGAGGTGCCGAACTGGAAGCGCGAGACGGTCTCGACGCCGGCGGAGATGAAGACGTCGCCCTCGCCGGCCTTGATCGCGTGGAAGGCCATCCGGGAGGTCTGCACCGACGAGGAGCAGTACCGGGTGATGGTGGCGCCGGGGATCTCGTAGCCCATCAGGCTGGTGACGACGCGGGCCATGTTGTTGCCGGCCTCACCGCCGGGCAGGCCGCAGCCGAGCAGGAAGTCGTCGACGTCGTTGGGGTCGAGAGCGGGGATCTTGTCGAGCGCGGCCTTCGCGATGAACGCGGTCAGGTCGTCGGGCCGGAAGTCCTTGAGCGAGCCCTTGTTGGCACGGCCGATGGGCGTGCGGGCGGCTGAAACGATGACGGCCTCGGGCATGGAGACTCCTCGGTGCGGTGACAGGAAGAACCTGCACAGCGTAGTGCGGCCGGCCTGGAACAGGTTGCACTGGTGGCCGATCCCACATGGCGGTCCCTCCATGCGGATCCCACCCCCGGTCCGGGCCGCTCCCGTGGAAGCATGCAGGCGTGCGGCACCGCTACGACTGCCCCCTGCGCTGGGGAGACATCGACCAGCTCAACCACGTCAACAACGTGAAGTACGTCGACTACCTCCAGGAGGCGCGCAGCGCCCTGCTCCACGCCTGCCGCCAGGCCGCGGGGGTCGAGGCCCACCACGGCGACGCGTACGTCGTCGTCCGGCACGAGGTGACCTTCCGGGCGCCGCTGCGCTTCCGCTTCCAGTCGGTGGCGATCGAGTCGTGGGTGAGCGAGATCCGCACGGCGAGCTTCACGCTCGACCACGAGATCTTCCAGGAGGACGCCGACGGCACCCGGACCGTCTACGTCCGGGCGCGCACGGTGCTCGCGCCGTTCGTGCTCGAGACCGGCCTGCCGCGGCGGCTGGCCGAGCAGGAACGCGATGCGCTGCTGCCGTACGCCGCGCTCGGCGAGCGCTCGCGCCCGGTCAAGGTGGACGTGCCGCGCGAGCACGCCGCGCACTACCCGGTGCAGGTGCGCTTCTCGGACCTCGACATCTACCGCCACGTCAACAACGTGAAGTACTTCGAGTACTTCCAGGAGGCGCGGATCGCGTCGATCCGCCGGCTCCAGCAGGGCCTGCAGGGCTTCCCGCGGGTGGCGAGCGTGATCGCCCAGGCCGACGTGGAGTACCTCGCGCCGATCGTCCTGCGCCCCCAGCCCTACGACGCGTGGTCGGTGATCTCCCACGTCGGCACGAAGTCGATGGTGATCGAGTCCGAGATCACCGACGGCACCGGCGGCGCACCGGAGGGTGCGGTGCTGGCGCGCTCGAAGGTGGTGCTCGTGTTCTTCGACATCGAGACGCAGCGGTCGATGACGCCGCCGCCGGGCTTCCGCGAGGCGCTCCTCGACACGCTCGGCGAGCTGGTCAGCAGCCGCTGAAGTCGGGCTCGCGGCCCTCGGCGAAGGCGGCGAGCGCCTCGAGGTTCGCGGGGCCGCCCATCAGCTCGGCGAAGGCGGCGTTCTCCCGGTCCCGGGCCGCGCGGATGGCGGCGCGGTGCGGCTCGGTCATGGTCCGCTTGACCGCCACCAGCGAGGCGATGGGACGGCGCGCGAGCAGCTCGGCCTGAGCGCGGGCGGTGGGGAGCAGGTCCGCGGGTGCGCAGACCGTCCGGACCAGGCCCATCGCCCGGGCCTCGTCGGCGCTGATCCACTCGGCGGACAGCAGCACCCAGGCGGCGTCCTGGCGGCCGACCAGCGCCGGGAACAGGTACGACGACGCCGCCTCCGGCGCGACTCCGAGCGAGGTGAACGGGCACTTGAGCCGGGCCTCGGTGGACATCAGCCCGAGGTCGGCGAAGCCGAGGATCGTCGCTCCGATCCCGAGCCCGAGCCCGTTGACGGCGACGACGAGCGGCTTGGGGAAGTCGACGAGCGCGTCGACCAGGCCGATGAACCCGTGGGTGCCGCGGACGAAGTCCGGGTCGGTCGCCATCCGGTGCATCTCGAGGAGGTCGGTGCCGGCGCTGAACGCGCGCCCGGCGCCGGTGAGCAGGACGACCGCGACCCCGGGGTCGGCCGCCGCGGCGAGGAGCGCCTCGGCGGTGGCGTCGTAGAGCTCCTCGTTGAAGGCGTTGAGCGCCTCGGGGCGGTCGAGGGTCAGGGTGCGGACCCGGTTCTCGTCGGAGACCTGCAGCGTCATGGGTCCAGAATAGAACGTGTTCTAGGATTCGGGGTGGTCGAGCGCGCCGCGCAGCCGCTTGAGGCCGCGGTGCCGGGCCACCCGGACGGCGACCGCGGACATGCCGAGCGCCGCAGCGGTCGCGGCGACGTCGAGGTCGAGCACCTCGGTGCAGGCGATCACGTCGCGCTCGCGCGGGGGCAGCGCGGCCAGTGCCTCGCGGACCCACTCGTCGGCGAGCAGCCGCGGCTCCGGGCCCGGCAGGGTCACGGTCGCGTCGGCGCCGAGCGTCTCGAGGCCGCGGGCCCGGGTCGCGCCGCGCCGTGCGGCGTTGGCCGCGTGGTTGCGCGCGATCCCGAAGAGCCAGCCGCCGAAGTCGGACGAGGACCCGGTGAAGTCGGCGACCCGCTCGGCCGCGACCAGCCAGGCCGCCGCGGCCAGGTCGTCGGGCGCCTCGCCGCCGGGCTTGGCCCGGGACTCGAGCCAGAGCAGCAGCCGGCCCGCGTGCGCGCGATAGAGCTCGCGCCACGCAGCGGCGTCACCGCGCTTCGCCGCGGCGACCAGCTCGTCGTCGGCTCGCACCAGACGTGTCCCACCCCTATGGCCTGCACGCGCTCGGAGGTCGTCCCCGGAGCGTCGGCCTCATTGTCGCCTGCCCCGGGCCCTCCGGGCGACTCAACGGCCGATCGGGCGCTCCGTGCGCTCGTCGCGCTCGTCGCGCTCGGCGTGGCCCTTGCCCTTCGCCTTGCCCTTCGCCTTGCCCTCGGCCTTGCCGGGCGGGCGCTCGGGGTCGCGGCCCTGGCCCTTGCCGTTGCCCTTGCCGTTGCCCTGGCCCGGACCCTTGCCCTTCTCGTGGCCCTTGGCCTTGCCGTTCCCGTTGCCCTTGCCGTTGCCGTTGCCGTTGCCCTTGCCGTGCTGGCCCGGCCCGGTCGGCGTGCTCCCGGGCCGGTCGGTGCCGGGGTCGCTCGTCCGGTCGTCCGGCGACGACGACGAACCCGACGACGAGGAGCGGGGGATGCCCGGCAGCCCCGGGGACAGGGGGCTGCCGGGCGTGGATACGTCGGAGTGTGGGGTTCCGACGTCTCCGGGGCTCGGGGTTCCGGTGGGATCCACCTGGGTCGGGGCGTCGGCAGGGGAGAGTGGGATCTCCTTGCCGGTGGGGATGCCCGCGGCCCACGTGGCCGCCGCGATCACGGCCACGGAGGCCATGGCGACGACGAGGCGGAGACCGGATGACCGAGCCGTTCGTGGGGGTGCCGGGACCGAGGACGCGCTCAGGTGGGCGAGCATGCCGAGGAAGGCGGGATCGGGCTCCAGCGTCGGTACGTCGACGCGGAGCCGTTCCATCCGGCGATCGCTGCTCATGGCCTGCCTGTCGGTCGTGCTCGGGTGGGGCGCCCGGGCAGTCCCTCTCCGAGACGGGGACTGTCCTCACCGACTTCATGTAGCCGGGAGGTGCGGTTGTTACGTCCAGGGTAGAGAAAACCCGCGACCGCTCTCATAGCGGCTCCGGCGCGGCGGCACCGGCCGGCGCCGTGGTGCCGGCGGGATCGGCGGGATCGGCGTCGAACCGGCCGCGCAGCCGCTTGAGGCCGCGGTGGTGCGCCACGCGGACGGCGACCGGGCGCAGGCCGAGCGCGGCCGCGGTGGTGGGGACGTCCATGTCGAGCACCTCGCGGCAGGTGACCACGTCGCGCTCGCGCTCGGGCAGCGTGGCGAGCAGCCGGCGGGCCCAGTCGCCGTCGCAGGCGGCGGGCTCCGGGCCGGGATCGACGCCGGGCCCGGTGGCCGCGAGGAGGGCGGGGTCGCGCCGGGCGGCGCGGCGCCGGGCGTTGGCCAGGTGGTGCCGGGCGATCCCGAAGAGCCACGCCGCGAAGGCGTCGCTGTCGCCCTCGAAGCCGGCGATCTTCTCGGCGGCGACGAGCCAGGAGGCCGCGGCGATGTCCTCGGGCGTCTCGTCCCCGGTGCCGCGGGCGCGCAACCAGACGACCAGGCGCGTGGCGTGGGCTCGGTAGAGCTCGCGCCACGCCTCGGGGTCGCCGTGCTGGGCAGCGGCGACGACGTCGTCGGAGGTCACTGCGTCCGGGCCACCTGCGCTCCCTGCGGCTGGGGGGAGCGGCGTACGTCGCGGTCGCGGTCGCTGTCGGTGAGGTCGCCCTGCTGGTCGAGGTCACCCGGCTGGTCCTGGTCGCCGTCGCCGGGCACCGGCAGCGGCACCGGGAGGGGCGGGGCGGGCTTGCCCGGGTGCTGGTCGAGGGGACCCGGAGCATGGTCGAGTCCCGGCGGCAGCGGGGCCGTCGGGACCGGGGGAAGAGGGGGTGGGGGCAGCGTCGGGGGCGTGGGCAGCTCGATCAGCGGCGGCGGCCCGGATCCGGTGCCGGACGGCGCACTCGGGACCAGCGCGGGATCGGTGCCGGCGCCGGGGCTCGGGTCCGGCGCGGCCGGCTCCGTCTCACCCGCCGAGGCCGGGGCCGAGGGCGCTTCCTCGGCGGGTGACCCCGGATCGTCGGGCTGTGGGGTTCCGACGCGTCCGGGAGAGGGGTCGGCCGGCTGGTGCGTCACGTGCTCCTCGGGGCGGAACGGAGAATCCGTTCCGGGCAGGGCACCCGCAGCCCACGAGGTCGCACCGACGGCGATCGCACCCCCCAGCACCATCGCCCATCGCGCACCAGCCGACCGACTCGGTCGCGTAGCCGGTACGGCCGAGCCTCGGCTCAGCTCCACCAACTGCGCGAGCAGTGCCGGTTCCGGATCGGCCGGGCGCACGTCCGCGCGCAAGGTCTCGATCCAGTCCGGTCGGGTCATCTTCAGCTCTCAACAGCTCGGCCCGGCGACCGGAGCGCTCCGGTCACAGGACGAGGGGCCGGGAGAGGCCCCTCAACCACTACCTGTCGTGAGCGGCGCCGGGCGTTACATCGGCGCAGAAGTCTTTTTCCGGAAGGTGCTCAGCCGGGGGTGTTCACCATGAAGGTGGCGGCGTGGGTGACGTACTCCCAGAACCGGGCGTCCTGCTCCGGCGTCAGCGCGACGCTGTCGAGTCCGGCCCGGAAGTGGGTCAGCCAGCGGTCGCGGGCGTCGGCGTCGACGGCGAAGGGGGCGTGGCGCATCCGCAGCCGCGGGTGCCCGCGGTGCTCGGAGTACGTCGTCGGCCCGCCCCAGTACTGCACCAGGAAGTGCAGGAAGCGCTCCTCGGCCGGACCGAGGTCCTGCTCGGGGTACATCGGGCGGAGCACCTCGTCGGCCGCCACGCCCTCGTAGAACCTCGCCACGATCCGGCGGAAGGTCTCGAACCCGCCGATCTCGTCGTAGAAGCTCGTCTCGTCACTCACCGCTCCATCATCCCTCGTCGGTCGCGACGGCCGGAGCGGGCCCCTGGTCGCTGCTGTGGCGCCGGTCCTCGCGGTGCCACACGACGCGCTGGGCGAACGGGATCTCGATGCCCTCGTGGTCGAAGCGGGCCTTGATCCGCTGGCGCAGCGCGCGGGCGACGGCCCACTGCTCGAGCGGCGCGGTCTTGACCATCACCCGGATGGTCACCGAGTCGGGCGCCAGCATCTCGACGCCGGTCACCTCGGGCTCCTCGATGATCACGTGGTTGTACTCGTCGTCCTGCCACAGGTCGGTGGCGACCTCGCGCAGCACCCGCTGCACGCGGGCCAGGTCCTCGCCGTAGCCGACGCTCACGTCGACGACCGCGCGCGACCAGTTCTGGCTCTTGTTGCCGACCCGCACGATCTCGCCGTTGGGGACGTACCAGACGGTGCCGTTGATGTCGCGCAGCCGGGTCATCCGCAGGGTGACCACCTCGACGGTCCCGTTGGCCTCGCCGACGTCGACGACGTCGCCGACGCCGTACTGGTCCTCGATGAAGATGAAGATGCCGGCCAGGAAGTCCTTGACCAGCGACTGCGCGCCGAAGCCGAGCGCGATGCCGATGATGCCGGCGCTGGCGATGATCGGGGCGATGTCGACGCCGAGCTCGCTGAGCACCATCGTGCCGACGATCGCGACGATGACGAACGTGATGATGCTCTTGAGCAGCCCGGCCATGGTGGCCGCGCGCTGCTTGCGCCGGGCCGCGACGGCGTTCTCGACCCGCTCGGGCAGGACGCCGCGCTCGGCGCGCCGGGCGACCCGGTCGACGAGGCGGTGCAGCAGCCAGCGCGCCACCAGGCCCAGCAGGACCAGGCCGATGATGGCGAGCGGGACGCCGATCAGGACGTCGGACCACTCGGCCAGGCGGCGGTTCCCGGTCACGTCCCAGGTCAGGTCGCACACGGCCTCGCCCTCGGCACAGGGGCTGGTCGGAGCGGCGATCGACAGGGCGGAGAAGAGCATCCGGTCAGTGTCCCAAATGCGTGGTCGGCGTGCTGGGGTGACACCAGTCCTCCACGCGGGGCGCGGAGCCGATATCCTCACGCCTGTGACCAGCACTGCCGTACGTCGCCTCCTCGCCGCCTGCACCCTCGTCGGAGTGAGTGCCCTGCTCGTCGTCGGCGGTGCGGGTGCCGCCTCGGCCGACACCCCCGTGCCGCAGCCCGGCAGCTGGGAGCCCAAGCCGGACATCGACGTGCTCCACGCGTTCCTCGTCCTGGGCGGCATCCCGCTGCTGGTCTTCGTCGTCATCACGCTGCTGTACGTCGCCCCGGCGCTCGCCCGCGGCGAGAACCTCGGCGTCAACGCGCTCGAGCCCGAGAGCCAGTGGCTCGGCGGCCCCCGGAAGGCGGCCGGCGAGCTCGCCGAGCCGGACTCCGAGGACTCCAAGGCCGGCGGCGCCGGCGGCACCTGGTAGACCGCCGCCATGCCCACCACGGCCCTCAGCGCCGCCGAGCGCGCTGCGCTCGATGTCACCATCCGCACCGCCGAGCAGCGCTGCCGGGCCGAGATCTCGGTCTTCGTCGGAGCCGCCTCGGGCGACCCGCGCGACTTCGCGACCAGCCTGCACAACACGCTGGTGCTGCCGGCCCGCAGCATCCTGATCATGGTCGACCCCGACCGGCGCGTGGTCGAGATCGTCACCGGCGGGCACACCCGTCAGCTGCTCACCGACGACGAGTCGGCCCAGGCCGTCGCGGCGATGACCGAGCGGTTCGCGGCCGGCGACCTGTCCGGGGGCCTGACCCGCGGCATCGAGCTGCTGGGCGACCTGGCCAAGGACTGACGCCCCGAGCGACCCACGCACGGCAACGGCCCGGCACCCCGAGGGGTGCCGGGCCGTTCTGCGTGCGGCCTGCGGTCAGCGGGCCGCGTCGGTGGCCTGCGCGGCCAGGGCCCGGGCGACGTCGGCCCGGCCCTCGCGGACGTAGCGCAGCGCGCCGGGGTTGACGCTGTCGCCGGTGGCGGCGAGCCAGGCGTCGACGGCGTCGAGCGTGGCCTGGGTGGCGATCAGCCGCGGGAAGATGTGCTCCAGCGCGACCGAGGCCTTGTGCGAGCCGAGCCGCTCCCAGGCGCCGGCGACCTCGGCGAGGTAGCGCTCGACGTACGGCGTCAGGACGTCGGTCTGGCCGGACTGCCAGAACGCCAGGACGACGCTGCGCTGGGTCTCGTTGGGCACCGACGGGTCGAGGAGGGCCTGGGTCCAGGCGCGCTCCTTGGCCTCCGCGGTGGGCTGCGCGGCCCGCGCGGCGGCGGACTTCTCCTGGCCGGAGATGGTGTTGTCGCCGGCCAGCTCGGCGTCGATCCGGGCGTCGTCGGCGCGGCCGACGCGGGCGAGCTGGGTGAGCAGCGCCCAGCGCAGGTCCTGGTCGACGGCGAGGCCCTCGAAGACGAGCGAGCCGTCGAGGATCGCCTCGAGGTCGGCGACCGCCGCGTCGCTGGTGGCCGCCGCGGCGTAGGTGCGGGCGAACGTCAGCTGGTGGTCGGTGCCGGGCTCGGCGTCGGCGAGCAGCGCCCGCAGGCCCTGCTCCCACCGCGCCGCGAGCTCGTCCCGGTGCGCGGGATCGCTGTAGAGCGCGACGGCCTGCGCGGCGTAGACCGGGATCCGGCTGACGCCCCAGGCGTCGGTCTCGCTGCCGATGTTGCCGAGCACCAGCTCGACGAAGTCGGTCGCGGCGAGCTCGGCGTCGCGGGTCATGTCCCACGCGGCGCTCCAGACCAGGGCCCGCGCCAGCGAGTCGTCGAGGTCGGACAGGCGGGCGACGGCGGTGGCCTGCGAGCGCTCGTCGAGGCGGATCTTGGCGAAGGCGAGGTCCTGGTCGTTGAGCAGCAGCAGCTCGGGCTGGGCCTTGCCGACGAGCTCGGCGAGCTCGGTGCGGGCACCCTCGACGTCGACCTCGACGTAGTCGGTGCGGACCAGGCGGCCCTCGTCGGAGCTGTTGTAGAAGCCGATGCCGACCCGGTGCCGGCGCAGCGTCGGGTGCTCCTGCGGCGCGGTCTGGTTGACCGCGAACGAGGCGAAGGTGCCGTCGGCGGCCAGCTCGAACGTGGGGGAGAGGGTGTTGGTGCCCGCCGTCTGGAGCCACTCCTGGGCCCAGCCGGTGAGCTCGCGGCCCGACGCCTTCTCGAGCGCGGTCAGCAGGTCGGTGAACTCGGTGTTGCCGAACGCGTGGTCGTGGAAGTACTGCTTGAGCCCGGCCAGGAACGGGTCGAGGCCCACCCAGGCGACGAGCTGCTTGAGCACCGCCGCGCCCTTGGCGTAGGTGATCATGTCGAAGTTGACCTCGACCGCATGGAGGTCGACGTTGTCGGCCGCGATCGGGTGCGTCGAGGGCAGCGAGTCGGCGCGGTAGCCGGTCTGCTTGCGGGCGTTGGTGAAGCCGGTCCACGCGTCGTCGTAGGACGTCGCGAGCGCCTCGGCGTGGTAGCACGCCCACTCGGCGAACGACTCGTTGAGCCAGAGGTCGTCCCACCACTTCATGGTGACGAGGTCGCCGAACCACATGTGCGCCATCTCGTGGAGGATCACCGAGGCGCGGAACTCGTAGAACGAGCGCGGCTGGCGCGAGCGGGGGAGGTACTCGTCGCGCAGGGTCACCGCGCCGGCGTTCTCCATCGCGCCCATGTTGTACTCGGGCACGTAGAGCTGGTCGTACTTGCCGAACGGGTACGGGTAGCCGAACGCCTCCTCGAAGAAGGCGAAGCCCTGCTTGGTCAGGGTGACGATCTCGTCGCGGTCGCGCTCCAGGTACTCCTTGAGCGACTGGCGGCTGTAGTGGCCCAGCGGGATGGTGCCGTGCGCGCCCTCGTAGACGTCCTGGACCTCGTAGTAGTCGCCGGCGACGATCGCGGTGATGTAGGTCGACATCGGCTGGGTCGCCGGGAAGGCCCAGCGCGCGACGGCCTCGCCGCGCGCGTTGGTCGCGCCCGTCGGGACCGGCTCGGGGGTGGCCGCGTTGGAGACGACCTTCCAGTGCGCCGGGGCGGTCACGTTGAAGGTGAACCGGGTCTTCAGGTCGGGCTGCTCGAACGTGGTGAACACGCGGCGGGCGTCGGGGACCTCGAACTGCGAGTAGAGGTAGACGTTGCCGTCGGCCGGGTCGACGAAGTGGTGCAGGCCCTCGCCGGTGTGGGAGTAGGTGCAGTCGGCCTTGACCACGAGCACGTTCTCGGCCTGCAGACCGGGCAGCTCGATGCGGCTGTCGGCGTACGCCGTGGCCGGGTCGAGCGCGGTGCCGTTGAGGGTGATCTCGTGCACCGTCGCGCCCACCAGGTCGGCGAAGGTGGCCGATCCCGGCTGGCGACAGGTGAAGGTCAGCGTGGTGGTGGACCCGAAGGTCTCCACGCCCTCCTCGGTCGCGCGGGACAGGTCGAGGTCGATGACGGAGGAGGTCACGTCGACGAGGGCAGCGCGGGTAGCCGCCTCGTCGCGGGTGAGGTTGGTGCCGGGCATGGCACTCATCCTTGCACCCGCTCCGAGTTGTCAGACAATCGGGGACAAAAGGGCGAACTACAACGCTGTAATTCACTTTTGTCAACGCGACACGCCTGTGATTGCTGAGATTTCCGGGGTTTTTGTTGCGTTCTGGGGTGCTTGTGCCCGAAGGTGTTCGTCATGCGGTTGCGGGGACCTGGGCACAGATCGGTCGCGCGCTGGGGGACCGGAGTCCTGGCCAGCGCGCTCGTGGCGACCTTCGTGGTCCTCGCCGGACCGCCCGCGGAGCACACCGCGCGGGTGGCGCCGAGCGCCGGGACGACCTACCTGTGCGCCGGCTACGCGCCGTGCATCAAGGCCGGCTACTCCGACAGCGGCTACGGCGCGGTGAACGGCAAGATGTACTGGAACATGTACTCGGGCCACAACTGCACCAACTACGTGGCCTACCGGATGATCAAGGCCGGCGGGCCGGCCACCCGGCCGTGGTCCGGCGGGGGCAACGCCAGCGAGTGGGGCAAGTTCCTGTCGTCGATGACCGACCAGGTGCCCAACGTCGGCGCGGTCGCCTGGTGGGGTCGCTACTCCAACGGCAGCGGCTCGGCCGGCCACGTGGCCTACGTCGAGCGGGTCGTCTCCGCGACCGAGATCATCATCTCCGAGGACAGCTGGGGCGGCACCTTCCACTGGCGCTCGATCACCAAGTCGAGCGGGCGCTGGCCGACCGGCTTCATCCACATCGTCGACAAGAAGGTCGGCGCCACCGCGCGTCCCGTCGTCTCCGGCACGCCGAAGGTCGGCGTCGCGCTGAAGACCACCGCCGGCACCTGGTCCGGCTCGCCGACCGGCTACGCCTACCAGTGGCTCGCCGACGGCGCCGCGATCAGCGGGGCCACCGCGACGTCGTACACCCCGACGGCGGCGGTGCTCGGCAAGAAGATCAGCGTCCGGGTCACCGCCAGCAAGAAGGGCGCGACCAGCGGCGTGCAGGACTCGGTCGCCACCGCGGCCGTCGCCGAGGGCGCCTTCGCCCAGCGCGCCGCGCCCGTCGTCACCGGCACGCTCCTGCTCGACAACGTCGTCACCGCGACGGCGGGGACCTGGGCCCCGTCCCCGTCCACGACCGTGTGGCGCTGGTTCGCCAACGGCGTGCGGATCCCCGACAACACCACCGCCCGGCTGCCGCTGACCGCGGCCCTGGTCGGCAAGAAGATCAGCGTCAAGGTCGTCGCCAAGCAGGCGGGCTACGCCAACATGGTCTCGCCGGGCTACGACGTGGGCCAGGTGCTCGCGGGCGTCATCCAGCCGACCACGCCCGCGGCGGTCACCGGCCGCCCGGCCCTGGGCCAGGTGCTGACCGTGACCCCGGCGACGCTCACCCCGACCGGCACGACCGTCGGCTACCAGTGGGTGCGCGACGGGGTGCCGATCCCCGGCGCGACCGGGACGACGTACCGGCTGACCGCGGCCGACGTCGGCCGCCGGGTCACCGCCGAGATGACGGCGACCCGCCCCCAGTACCTGCCCTTCCACGTGATGCTCCCGGCCTCGACGCCGGTGACCTCGCCCGCGACCTTCCGGCTCAAGACCCGCTCCGAGCGCGGCCGCGCGATCGTGCGGGTGCGGGTGCTGGCCGCCGGGGTGAGCCCGGTGCCGGGTCAGGTGCTGATCAAGGTCGGGCGCTGGTCGCAGACGGTCAAGCTCGACGCGAAGGGTGTTGCCCGCGTGGTCGTGGCGCTGCCGAAGGGCGCCAAGGCGGTGCGCGTGCGCTACCTCGGCTCGACGGTGGTGCCGGCGGCGCGGACGACCGGGTCGGTCACGGTCCGCTGAGAACGTTCCTCTCCGCCCGGGAATGCCGGGGCGGGAGGTGAAGGTTGGAGAGGCATGGCTGACACTTCCGAGCGCAACCGCGCCGACGTCTGGTTCGACCCGCTGTGCCCCTTCGCCTGGATCACCTCGCGGTGGATTCTCGAGGTCGAGAAGGTGCGGCCGGTCGAGGTCGCCTGGCACGTCATGAGCCTGGCCTACCTCAACCAGGACAAGGACATCCCCGACGAGTACCGCCAGCTCCTCGCCCCGGCCTGGGGCCCGGTGCGCGTGCTCATCGCCGCGCAGGAGCGCTACGGCGACAAGGTGCTCCGCCCGATGTACGACGCCTTCGGCCAGCGCATCCACCTCGACGGCCGGCGCCTCGACCACGAGCCCGACGGCGGCCTCGGGCTGATCGCCGAGGTCCTCGAGGAGACCGGGCTCGACGCCGACCTGATCGCGGCCGCGAGCGACGCGTCGTACGACGAGAAGGTGGCGCGCTCGCACCACGAGGGCATGGACGCGGTCGGCAACGACGTCGGCACGCCGACGATCCACGTCAACGGCACGGCCTTCTTCGGCCCGGTGCTCACCAAGATCCCGCGCGGCGAGGACGCCGGGAAGCTGTGGGACGGCTGCGTGGCCGTCGCCGCCTTCCCCTACTTCTCCGAGCTCAAGCGGGCCCGCAACGGCGAGCTCGACTTCAGCTGATACCTCTGTGACTGGTGTGACGGGTGTGATTTAGCCCCGGCGATCGGCGACACGCGGACCGAGGACTCGCGCAGCGGGCTCCGATGACGCATGCTCGATGGTCATGAGCTTCTCGGACTCGTCCTTCCGTCGTCGTGACCTGGCCGGGCTGGCCGCCGCCGTGGCGGCCGTCCCGGTGGTCGCGCTCGCCACCGGCGCCGGCCCCGCGAGCGCGGCCGGCGCCGCCGCTCCGGTCACCGCCGGCCCCCGGGTGCGGCTGCGCGCCGAGGACGCCGACGACGTCGTCAGCGCCGTCGACATCCCGCTCGCGGTCGGCGCCGGCGGTCTGGCCCGGGCCGCCGGACCGGTCCGCACCGCCGCGCTCGACACCGACCGCTTCGCGATGCTCGGCGTCACCTGGCACGACGGCCGGGGCGCCGCGCAGGTCCGGGTCCGGGTCCGCGCCGTCGGAGGCGGCTGGGGTGCCTGGCGCCGGCTCTCCGAGCTGCACGACCGGCCCAACGCGGCCAGCGCCGAGGCCCGGGCCACGCCCTCGGCCACCGAGCCGCTCTGGGTCGGGCCGAGCGACGGCGTCCAGGTCGAGGTGGCCGGCGCGATGGTGCAGCCGGTGCTCACCCTCATCGACCCGGGCCGCCGCGCGGGCGACAGCACCCTCACCCCGGCCGTGGCCCCGGTCCGCGACGAGCCCGCCGTCGCGGGGCGCGCGGTGCCCAAGAAGAAGGCACCGAACCGCCAGCCCGCCTTCTACACCCGCGCCCAGTGGGGTGCCGACCCGCGCTGGGCGAGCGGCACGCCGGTGCAGGTGCGCACGATCAAGCAGGTGCACGTCCACCACACCGCGACCGCCAACGACTACGCCGCCGCCGACGTGCCGGCCATCCTGCGCGGGATCTACCGCTACCACACGAAGTCCCTCGGCTGGTCCGACGTGGGCTACAACTTCTTCGTCGACCGCTTCGGCCGGATCTGGGCCGGGCGGCGCCGTCCCAAGGGCCAGACCCAGGGCGCGCACACCCTCGGCTTCAACCACGTCTCGGTGGGCATCGCCGTCCTCGGCAACCACGACGCGGCGGCGCCCAGCGACGCCGTCATCGCCGGCGTCACCCGGGTCGCGGCCTGGAAGCTGGCCAAGTACCACCGCAACGCCGCGGGCACCATCCGGGTGACCTCGCGCGGCAGCGACAAGTACCGCAAGGGCCGCAAGGTCGTGCTCCCCGTGATCGACGGGCACCGCGACACCAACGACACCGCGTGCCCCGGTCGCTACCTGTACGCCGAGCTGCCGCGGATCCGCGCCCGGACCGCCCGCCGGATGCGCCGCTTCAACACCTAGGCGCGAACCCTAGGATTCAGGGCATGACGCACGTCCTCTCCGCTGTCGCCTGGCCCTACGCCAACGGTCCCCGCCACATCGGCCACGTGGCCGGCTTCGGCGTCCCGTCCGACGTGTTCAGCAGGTACCAGCGGATGGCGGGCAACGACGTCCTGATGGTGTCCGGCTCCGACGAGCACGGCACGCCGATCCTGATCGCCGCCGACGAGGCGGGGATGACCCCGCAGGAGCTCGCCGACAAGAACCACCGGCTCATCGTCGAGGACCTTGTCGCGCTGGGGGTCAGCTACGACCTCTACACCCGCACCACCACGCGCAACCACCACGCGGTCGTGCAGGAGCTCTTCCTCGGCGTCTACGAGAACGGCTACTTCGTCGAGCAGACGACCTACGGCGCGATCTCGCCGTCGACCGGACGCACGCTGCCCGACCGCTACATCGAGGGCACCTGCCCGATCTGCGGCTACGACGGCGCCCGCGGCGACCAGTGCGACAACTGCGGCAACCAGCTCGACCCGCACGACCTGATCGACCCGCGCTCCAAGATCAACGGCGAGAAGCCGGAGTTCATCGAGACCCAGCACTTCTTCCTCGACCTGCCGGCGCTGGCCGAGGCGCTCACCGAGTGGCTCGACGGGCGCGAGGCGACCGGCCTGTGGCGGCCCAACGTCATCCGGTTCTCCAAGAACATCCTCAAGGAGATCCGGCCGCGCGCGATGACCCGCGACATCGACTGGGGCATCGCCGTCCCGCTCGACGGCTGGCGCGAGAACCCCACGAAGAAGCTCTACGTCTGGTTCGACGCGGTGATCGGGTACCTGTCGGCGTCCATCGAGTGGGCCCGGCGCAGCGGCGACCCGGACGCCTGGCGCGCGTGGTGGAACGACCCCGAGGCGCTGTCCTACTACTTCATGGGCAAGGACAACATCACCTTCCACTCCCAGATCTGGCCGGCCGAGCTGCTCGCCTACGCCGGCAAGGGCGACAAGGGCGGCGCACCCCGCGAGTACGGCGTGCTCAACCTGCCGACCGAGGTCGTCTCCTCGGAGTTCCTCACGATGGAGGGCAAGAAGTTCTCCTCGTCGAAGAAGATCGTCATCTACGTGCACGACCTGCTCGCGCGCTACCAGCCCGACGCCTTCCGCTACTTCGTCGCCTCCGCGGGCCCCGAGAACCAGGACTCCGACTTCACCTGGGCCGAGTTCGTCCGGCGGACCAACGACGAGCTCGTGGCCGGCTGGGGCAACCTGGTCAACCGCACGGCGACGCTGATCGCCAAGAACTTCGGCGAGCTGCCGGCCGCGGGCCCGCTGGCGCCCGAGGACGAGGCCGTCCTGGCCGCCGTCGAGGAGGCCTTCGGCGTCGTCGGCGACCTGATCGGCAAGCACCGCCAGAAGCAGGCGATCGGCGAGGCGATGCGCGCCGTCGCCGAGGTCAACAAGTACGTCTCCGACTCCGAGCCGTGGAAGCTCAAGGACGAGGCGCAGCGCGAGCGGCTGGGCACGATCCTGCACGTCATGGCCCAGTGCGTCGCCGACCTCAACCTGGTGCTCAGCCCGTTCCTGCCGTTCTCGGCCAACGAGGTCGACAAGGCCCTCGGCGGCGCCGGAACGATCGCGCCGATGCCGCGCATCGACGAGGTCGCCGACCTCGACGACGCCGAGCGCGGCTACCCGATCATCACCGGCGACTACGACGGCTTCCCGGCCTGGCGCCGGGCGCCGATCGAGGTTGGCCGTGCGGTCGCCAAGCCGAGCCCGGTCTTCGTCAAGCTCGACCCGTCGGTGGTCGACGACGAGCTCGCCCGCCTGGGCGGCTGACCGGTCCGGTGGCCGTCACGCCCCTCGTCGACCTGAGCACGCGCAAGCTCTGGCGCGCGCTGGGCCGGCCGATCGACCCGGCGGGGGAGCACGCCTGGCTGCGGGCGCCGACGAGCACGTCGGCGGTGGTCCGCGACGGCTGGCTCGCCGCCGAGGCCGCGGTGCACGGCGGCACCGTCGACGAGACGACGTCCGGCGCGGGCCTGCTGGCCTCCCTCGACCTGCTCGACGGGCCGGGCTTCCGGGCGCGCGACGTCGCGCCGCAGGTACGCGACTTCTACGAGCACACCTCCGCCTGGGGCGTCGAGGTGTGGAGCGGCTGGTCGCCGTGGGCGTGGCCGGGCGGCGAGCTGATCTCGCGCTTCTTCGGCAAGCGGGTGGAGCAGCTCGCGCTCCCGATGCGCCCGCTCGACGTGGCCCAGGGGATGGACAGCCGGGTGTCGGTGATCCGCGACGCCGCCGGCCGGCAGGTGGCGGCCGGCTGGCTGCGCACCCTGCGCGCGACGGGGGACTACGTCTTCAGCGGGTGCTACTCGGCACGACGGCTGCCCGGCGCCGCCCGGGCGTCGGTGCACGTGGCCTTCCCCCTCGAGTCCGGCAACCTCCAGGTCTTCCTGCGCCCCGAGGTGCTGCCCGACGGCTCGTTCCGGCTGGTCTCGCCGTCCGGCCGGTTCGGTGCCGACGGCGCCTACGTGGTCGCCGACGACGGCGGGCGCACCCATGCCGCCCGGGTGCCCGTGCACGAGAGCTTCCACCTCTACGTCGACGACCGCGGGGTGCTGCGCACCGACCACGTGCTGCGGCTGTGGGGCGCGACGGCGATGCGGCTGCACTACAAGCTGGAGCCGGCGCGGTGAGCCGGCGTGGCGTCGTCGCGGTCCTTGTGGCGACGGTGCTCGTCGTGGCCGCGGTCGCGGTGGTCCTGGTGGTCCGGGCGCGCTCGTCGGCGAGCGACGGCGCGGCCCGGGTCGCCCAGCAGTACGTCGACCTGGTCGCCTCGGGCGAGGCCGAACAGCTCGCCGAGCTGGCCCGGCTGACGTCCGAGCCGACGCCGGCCCTGGCCGACGCGGCCCCGCTCCTCGCGACCGCCGACGAGCGGATCGAGGTGGTCGGGCTCGGCGAACCCGAGGTCACCGGGACCGACCGGGCCGAGGTCGCCGTGCGCTACCGGCTCGCGGGTGAGGAGCACACCTGGACGCTGCGGCTCGGCCGCGACGACGACGGCTGGCGGGTGGCCGCGCCGATGACCGGTGCGATCGCCTGGGACGAGCCGGCGCTGCGCAACGCCGACAGCGAGATCCGGCTCGGCGGCGTCGTGGTCGAGCGCCGGCCGCGGTTCATCGGCGAGGGCGACGACGTGCAGCCGCTCTACCCGGCCGGCTACGCGGCCGAGAAGCGGGTGGCGCCGTACTTCGCCGCGGCGCCCGTTCCGGTCGTCGTGCTGCCGGGGGAGCCGACGCCCCAGCCGGAGCTCGTGCTGCGCGCGAACGACGCCGCGCGCCAGGTCCTCGCCGCGGACCTGGCCGCCCAGGCCGACACGTGCGGTACCGCGGAGGCCTTCGGGAGGTGCCCGTTCTACGACATCGTCGCCACCCCGCTCGCCGGTGGCGATCCCACCGCGCCCGGCTGGTGGAAGGGCTTCGCGGGCCGGCCGACGCTGACCGTCGACGCGGCGCTCGACGGCGTCGCGATCGAGGGTGCGATCCGCTACGCCACGCCCGGCGGCGTGCGGACCCTGCGGTTCACCGGGGATGCTCAGATCGGGTTCGACCGAGTCGCCCGGACGCCGACGCTGAGCGGCCTCGAGGTCCAGGCCGTCGGCTGAAACCGGGTTGAGCGACCCCCGGCGCGGACGCCACGATGAGCCATGCCCACCGAGTACGACGTCTGGTTCACCGACGATCCCCGCGAGTTCCTGGCCGTCGCCGGTGAGGTGCTCGCCGAGGAGCCGGTGACCGGCACCGTGGTCGCCACGATCGCCGCCCGGTTCGCCGAGCACGGCGCTCCGGAGGGGATCCCGCACGCCTGGTTCGCGGTCGTGCGCGACGACGCCGGCGCGATCGCGGGGCTGGCGATGCGGACGGCACCGTTCGCGCCGTACCCGGTCTACCTGCTGGCGATGCCCGACGACGCCGTCCGGGCGCTCGCCTCCGCGGTGCTCGCGCGGGGCGAGGAGGTGCGCGGCGCGACCGGGCTCCGGCCCGCGGCCGACGTCTTCCTGGCGGCGGTCGCCGAGGCCACCGGTGGCACCGTCGAGGTGCACCTGCACCACCGGCTCTTCGAGCTCGGCACGCTGGTCGAGCCGCGCCCGGTGCCCGGCCGGCTGCGGCCGGTCCGGGCCGGCGAGGCGGACCTCGCGCTCACCTGGGTCCACCAGTTCTTCGTCGACGCCGACGAGCAGGCGGGCCGCACCGGCGGGCACTCCGCCGAGGCGAGCGCGTTCGGGCTGCACGACATCGAGCGCAAGCTCGACGAGGGCGTGCTCTGGTTCTGGGTCGACCCCGACGACCGGCCGGTGCACCTGACCGGCGCCAACCCGCCCGCGTACGGCGTCGGGCGGATCGGCCCCGTGTTCACCCCCGCCGCCGAGCGCGGCCGCGGCTGGGCCGCCGCCGCGGTCGCCGAGGTGTCCCGGCTGCTGCGCGCACGCGGCGAGCGGGTCACGCTGTTCACCGACCAGGCGAACCCGACGTCCAACGCGCTCTACCAGGCGCTGGGCTACCGCGCGGTGGCCGACACGGTGCAGCTGGTCCTCGGCTGACTCACCACGTCCAGTGGACGCCCACCGTGCCCGGCCCGAAGCCGCGCACCGCGTGGTGGACGCCGGTCACCGCGCTCAGGTCGATGCCCACCTCGGTCGCCGTGCCCCCGAGCTCGGCACTGCGCAGCGTGCACGCGGCCGGCACCCGGGCGCGGTCGAAGCGGACCCACAGCTCGATCTCGCTGATCCGGCGCGGAGGACTCAGCACGAACTCGGTGTCCGCGCGCTCGTCCCCCCGGGCCACCTCGAAGGTCGCCTCCACGACGGTCGCCTCGCCGCTGGCGAGGGGGCGCTCGAGCAGCACCTCCTGCACCACGAGGCCGGCGTCGAGGTCGTCGACGCGGCGGGCGGGGACGGCGCCGCGCAGGTCGGCGAGGCGGAGCGGCTCGGGCACCTGCCGGTCGACCAGGAACCACAGCGGGATCCGGTCCACGCTCTCGGCGAGCGCCCGGATGCGCAGGCGTGAGCGGATCGCCCCGAAGCACCCGCGCTCGTCGAGGTCGACCGTGAACGACGCCGCCTCGTCGAGGGCGCGCGACGGCGCGTCGGCGAGGCCGAGGTCGTCGAGGGCCCGGGCGAGGGCGTCGGTCCCGCTGCTGTCCACGATCTCGCCGACGTGCGCCGTCCGCGCCCGGACGCCGGAGCGGCGGGAGGGGCCGATCCGGTCGCCGAGCGCTCCCGGTGCCAGCTCGAGGAGCTCCTCGATCACGGCGATCGCCTCGTGCGAGGCCGCGCCCTCGGGCCGCCGCTCGCCGGAGCGCCAGTAGCTCAGCGCGGACAGGCTGACCTCGATGCCGCGGGCACGCAGCCGCTCGCGCAGCCAGGTCAGCGAGCGGCCCTGGTCGCGCAGGGCCGCGGCGAGCACGTCGGCCATCTCGGCGCCGGGGGCCACGCGGGCCCGCGGCCGGTGGGACGTCATGCGACCCATCCCATCACGTGTGCCGCGGCTCTCCCGGCTTCACGGTTCTCGTCCCACGGTGTGTGGAGACACCCCCTCTAGCGTCGGTGGGGACGTGTCCGGGAGCGGAGGAGGGTGCAGTGCGCAGGAGCGTGGGAGCAGTGGCGGCCGGGGTGCTGCTGGTGGGTGTGCTTTCCGGGGCGGACCCGGCGGGCGCGGACGAGACGGACGCGGGGACGCCGGCCGAGCGGGCCGCGCAGGCACCGCGCATCGCGACCTACCCCGTGCCGACGTCCGGCGCCGGCCTGGACTCGATCGTGCGGGGCCCCGACGGCAACCTCTGGGTGACGGAGTCGAAGGGCTGGAAGCTCGCCCGGGTCACGTCCCGCGGCGTGATCACGGAGTTCCCGCTCCCGGTCACCAGCGGCGGCAGCGGACCCACGGAGCTCGCCTCCGGGGCCGACGGCTACCTGTGGTTCCTCACCGACAGCGGCGCCAGGATCCAGCGTGCGACGTCGTCCGGCGCGGTGGAGAGCATCGGGACCAACGACAGCGGCCGGATCTTCGACGAGCTCGTCGCCGGCCGGGGCCGCGGTGTGTGGCTCACCGAGACCGGCGGCGCAGGCGGCGACCGGGTCTACCGGCTGCTGGGCAAGAAGCCGGACGGCAGCGGGCTCGAGGGCTGGAGCAGCATCGGGTCCTACCTCTCGCCGTCCCCGATGGCCGTCGCGCCCGACGGCGCCCTGTGGCACGCCGACGCGGGCGGCTACCTGCGACGCATCGACGAGGCGGGCAACGCCGTGACCTACCCGGCGCGCTGGCCGGACTCCTCGGTCGACACGTTCTCGCTGGCGTTCGCCCGCGACGGCGGCCTGTGGGGGACCGGATTCACCCCCGGCTCGGTCGCCACCTATCCCGAGGGCGGCATGGTCGGCCGGTTCTCCGGCGGGAGGTTCCGGGCGACGTCGCTGCCCGACCTGGCCCGCAACGTGGACCCGGTGCCGGGCTCGATGACGCTCGGCCCCGACGGCGCGCTGTGGTGGGCCGAGGACGGCGCGATCGGCCGGATCACCACCGCCGGCGTGGTCTCCCGGGTCCGGATCGCTCCGTGGCAGCCGCGCGACCTCGCCTTCGGTCCCGACGGCCGCCTCTGGTTCGTCGACCGGAACGCCAACCGGGTCGGCGCCATCACGATCAGCAGCAGCCTCTTCCCGCCGCGCACGGTCGCCCGGTCGGTCAGGCTCACCGGCGCCGGCAAGCGGGTGAAGGGCCGGGTCACCTCGTCGGTCGCGTCCTGCCGGCCGGGCCGGGTCGTCGCCTTCCAGAAGAAGGGCCGCAAGGCGCGCAAGATCGGGGCCGGACGGGCCGACGCCGCCGGCAAGTTCGGCTTCGGGGTGCGCAAGCGCGGGGGCGGCAAGGTCTACGTCGTCGTGAAGGCGTCGTCGCCGTCGAGCTCGGTGCGCTGCTCGGCCGCCCGCTCCCGGGCGCGCTGACGGCGCCGGCCGGGCCTAGGGTGCGGTGCATGGCACTGCACCCCCAGGCCCGCCGCGCGATCGAGAACGCCGCCGGCGAGGTCCCCGTCACCGACCCGGCCTTCGACATCGCGGCGGCGCGCGAGCAGTCCCGCGCGGGTGTCCGCGACCTGCCTCGGCTGCCGCTGGCCGAGGTCCGCGACGTCGACGCGGACGGCGTACCGGCGCGGCTCTACCTGCCCGAGCACTACGACGCCGTGGTGCTCCACGCCCACGGCGGCGGCTTCGTGCTCAACGACGTCGAGGTGCACGACGCCGCGGTCCGGCGGTTCGCGCGGCTGGCCGGCGTGGCGGTGCTGAGCGTCGACTACCGGCGCCCGCCCGAGCACCGCTTCCCGGCGGCGCCCGACGACATGGGTGCCGCGCTCGGCTGGCTGGGGGAGCAGCCGGAGCTGGCCGGGCTGCCGGTGTTCGCCCACGGCGACAGCGCCGGCGGCAACCTCGCGCTCGTCACCGCGCTGCGCCACCCCGGGCGGTTCGCGGGCGTCGTCCTCATCTACCCGTTCCTCGACCCGACCGCCGGCTTCGACTCGTACCGCACCGCCGCCGACGGCTTCGACCCCACCGAGGCCGCCTGGTACTGGGAGCAGTACGCCGCCACGCCGGCCGACCTCACCGACCCGGACCTCGCGCCGCTGCTCTCCCCGCACCTGGCCACGCTGCCGCCGACGCTGGTCACCACCGCCGAGCACGACCCGCTGCGCGACGAGGGCGAGCACCTCGCGAACCTGCTGGCCGAGGCCGGCGTCGAGGTCGTCGCCACGCGTTACATCGGGCAGATCCACGGCTTCTGGCGGCACACCGACGTGTTCGACGCGGCGGAGCCGATGATGGCGCAGGTGGCAGGTTGGATCCGGCTGCAGGTCACCAGAGCTCGCCCGCCCGCCGCTCCCTGACGAAGGTCAGCAGGATCGCGACCAGCGTGCCGAGACTTCCGACCACGCCGGCGACGATGATGAGGAGCCAGATCCAGTAGGGCGTCGTCACGATCGCTCTCCTTCCAGGTCGCGGGTCCAGGTCCGCATGGTGTCGAAGTCGAAGGGGCGCGGCCAGAGCCGGGTCGAGACCACGACGCCGACGGTGACGACGATGAACGAGACCACCGCGCCCTGCAGCTCGCCGGACAGCCACACCGGCAGGTCCAGCACCGGGATCTCGAACCACAGCATCGGCAGCGCGCCGCCTCCGAAGACGAGCAGGCCGGCGACGCAGCCGACGACCACGCTCCAGAAGACGCCGGTCGGGTTGACCGTGCGGTACCAGACGCCGAGCACCACCGGCGTCAGGTACGCGGCGTTGATGACGCCGAGCAGGATCAGCAGCGTGAGCAGGGTCATCGGCTTCGGCCAGGCCGCCGCGATGGTCACGAGAGCGAGCACCACGGTCGTGATCCGGCCGACCCGCAGCACCTGCCGGTCGGTCGCCTGCGGCCGCACGAAGTTGTTGTAGACGTCGTTCATCACGATGCCGGACACCGCGTTGAGCAGGGCCGACATCGTCGACGCCAGGGCCGCCCAGATCAGGGCCAGGAAGAGCACCGAGCCGAGCCCGCCGGCGTAGTGGGCCACGACCTCGGGCGCCACGGAGCTGGGGCCGCCGGGCAGGTCCATGTCGGTGCCGATCGCGACCCAGGCCAGCGTGCCGGTCGCCACGGGGACGAAGATCCAGCCGAGGCCGGCCAGCAGGAAGGTCTTCTTGATGATCCCGCGCCGGAGCATGAAGGCCCGCTGCCAGAAGGTGTTGTCCATGAAGGCCTCACCCGTGTAGATCAACGGGATGATGCAGAGGAAGAGCAGGCCGCCGGCGTCGCCGAGCTGGAGCTTCTCCGGGCTGAGCGCCGCGATCCCGTCGTACACGTCGCCGGGGCCGGCGGACAGGTAGATCCACGCGGGGAACAGGAACACGACCAGCATGATCAGCATCGTCTGCATGAAGTCGGTGCTGAGCACCGAGATCATGCCGCCGATGGTCACGTAGGCGACCACGATCGCGATCGTCAGCACGACGCCGACGTGGAACGGCAGGTCGAAGACGGACTCGAGGATGATGCCGGCAGCCATGCCCTGGGTCAGCAGCCAGCCGAGGTCCCAGAGGATCAGCATGACGAGGAACAGCCCGTAGTTCTTGGTGTCGTAGCGAAGCCGGAAGAAGTCACCCACCGTGCGGCCCGACGGGAGGATCGCGTGCAGCCGGGCCGCGAGCGGGGCGAACGCCACGACCGCGATCGACCCGCCCACCGCATAGCCGAGGACACCCAGGACGCCGTACGTGTAGCCGCTCTCGGGTGCGGCGAGGATCGTGTTGCCGGTGACCCAGGTGGCCAGGATCGTCGCCGAGCCGAGGGCGACGCCGACGTTGCGGCCGCCGACCAGGTAGTCGTCGGTGTCCTGGACCCGGCGCGCGCTGCGGATGCCGATGTAGATCCAGAGCCCGCCGAGCAGCACGATCAGCGCGATGCCGACGCCGCCCTCACTCATCGCGGACGTCCTCGGTCTGCTCGGCAGCGACCTGACGGATGCCGATGAGCATCATCGCGAACAGGCTCAGGATGCAGAGGACGCCCAGCAGGGCCCATACGTGTTCGTGCCTCATGTGTTGTCCTTCCGGGAGGGGGTGAGGGCCGGCTCGAAGCCGCGGGCGACGGCGAGCAGCTCCTCCTCGGCGAAGTGGCGGCCGACGAGCTGGAGGCCGAAGGGGAGACGGCCCAGACCGGCCCCGGGCACGGGCACGCTGAGCGCCGGGTGCCCGGAGTGGTTGAACAGCGAGGTGAGCCGGACGAGTGCCGCCGTGAGGTCGACCTCGGCGCCGTCGGCGCCGTTGAGGCGCACGGTCGTCGTCCCGGCCGGCGGGACGTCGAGCGCGAGCGTCGGGAGCACGAGCGCGTCGGCGCCGGCGATCGCGGCGTCGACCGCACGACGTACCTCGCCGCGCACGGACTGGGCGTGCAGGTAGGCGTCGGACGTGACCCGGTCGCCGGCGTCGAGGGCGTCGCGCAGCGCGGGCCCGTAGCGCCGCTCGTCCGGCCCGAAACGCTGTCGGTGGACGGCGGCGACCTCGGCGGCGAGCAGGGTCCAGTGAGCCTCGCGGAGCCGGTCGAGGTCGGGCAGGCCACGCTCGGTGATCCGGGCCCCGCGCGCCACGGCCGCGTCGAGGGCCGCCGCGAAGCTCTCGCGCACCTCGGGCAAGCAGTCGCCGAGGTCGCCCGGGACGGCGAGCAGGGGCGCGGTGACGGCGGCCGTCTCGATCCCGGCAGGGGCCGCGGGCAGCAGTGCCTCGAGGAAGAGGGTGAGGTCGTCGACCGTGCGGGCGAGCACGCCGACGTGGTCGAGCGAGGGGGCCAGCGGGAAGACGCCGTCGGTCGGGAGCAGCGCCTGGGTGGGCTTGAGCCCGGCGATCCCGCAGCAGGCCGCGGGGATCCGGACGCTGCCACCGGTGTCGGTGCCGATCGCGGCGAAGCACAGGCCCGCCGCCACGGCGGCAGCCGAGCCGCCGCTGGAGCCGCCCGTGATGAGCTGGTCGTCGAGGGGGTTGCGGGTGGCGGCGCCGACCGCCGTGAGGGCGAACTCGTCGGTGGCCGTCTTGCCGACCAGGACGGCACCGGAGCGCCGCAGCGCTGCCACGACCGGCGCGTCCCGCTCGGCGCGGTGCCCGGCCAGGAGGGGGGAGCCTGCCTCGGTCGGCAGGCCCGCGACGTCCACGAGGTCCTTGACCCCCACCGGCACGCCGTCGAGCGGGCCGAGGCGCTCGCCGCGCGCCTGCCGCTCGTCCGCCGCGGCCGCCTGCGCCAGCGCGCTCGCGGCCGCGACGTGGGTGAACGCGCCGAGCGCCGGGTTGCGGCGCTCGATCCGGGCGAGGACGTCCTCGGTGAGGGCGACCGCGGTCGTCGTCCCGGAGGCGAGGCGCGCGCCGATCTCGCGCAGGCCGGGCAGGGGCACGTCGCTCACCGCTCCTCCTCCGCGGACCAGACCCGGCGCCCGCCCACCCAGGTCGACCGGACGGCGATCGCGGCGAGGTCCTCGGGGTCGGTGGCGAGCGGGTCGGCGTCGAGCACCACGAAGTCGGCGAGCTGGCCGGGCGTGAGCCGGCCCTTGACCGCCTCCTCGCCGCTCGCGTACGCGGACCCGACCGTGTACGCCGTGAGCGCCTCGAGCGCCGTCACCCGCTGGTCCGCCCCGAGCACGGTGCCGTCCTGGACCCGCCGGGTGGTCATCGACTGCAGCGCGAGCAGCGGCTCGAGCGGCCCGCAGGGGTAGTCGGACGACCCCGGCACGACGATGCCGGCGTCGAGGAAGGTGCGATGGGGACACATGTCGGCGGCGACCTCCGGGCCGTAGTGCTCGACGAACCGGGCGCCGTGGTGGTGGGGGAAGGCCCCGAACGGCACCGGGACCACGTCGGCCGCGCGCAGCCGGGCGGCGGTCGCGGGATCGGTCATCGTGCAGTGCTCGATCCGGTGCCGCAGCGTGCGGGGATGGCGGCGCCGGACGTCCTCGATCGCGTCGAGCACCTTGCCGATCGCGAGGTCGCCGTTGGCGTGGACCGCCAGGGTGCTGCCGGCCCGGTGCACGGTCTCGACGGCCGCGGCGATCTCGTCGTCCGCCATGACCTGGATGCCGCGGTCGCCCCCGGCGGTCGAGCACAGGCAGGTGCCGCCCGAGGACGCGCCGTCGGTCATCATCTTCACGCCGGAGAAGCGCAGCCAGGGGTCGCCGAACCCGGTGCTCAGGCCGAGGTCGGCGGCGTGCTCGAAGAACTCGTACCAGAGCAGCATCCCGACCCGGGCGGTGAGCCGGCCGGCCGCGTGCGCCTCCTGGTAGAGGCGCCAGTCGGCGGGGTGGACCATCGCGTCGCACACCGAGGTGAGGCCGGCGGCGTTCATCCGGGTGAGCATGCGCGCCAGTGAGTCGACCCGGTCGCCGGGGCCGGGCAGCGGGAGCAGTGGCGCCCGGCCACCGTGACCCAGGTAGCCCTCGGCCCAGGCGCGCTCCTGGAGGACGCCGTCGAGGCGGCCCGCCCCGTCGCGGCCGAGCTCGCCGCCCGCGGGATCGGGGTCGCCGTCGTGGTAGCCGGCCGCGCTCAGCGCGAGCGAGCCGGCCGCGGCCGTGTGGTACGAGTAGTGGATCACCAGCACGGGGTGCTCGGTCGAGACCGAGTCGAGCAGGTCGCGGTCGACCGGGGCGCCCGTGGTGAGCGCCGGGTCGTAGTTGTGGCCGACCACCCAGCCGCCGGGCGGGGTGGTGGCGGCGCGGGCCGCGAGCGCCGCCCGCACGTCGTCGCTCGTCGGCGTGGCGGCGGGGCCGAGGTCGACGTACCGGCCGCCGTCGGCCAGCAGGCTGGGGTGCGCATGGGCGTCGTTGAGGCCCGGTACGACGGTGACCGCCCCGAGGTCGACGGCCTCGGCGCCGGGGAAGCGGGCGTGCAGGTCGTCCCAGCCGCCCGTGGCGACGACGGTCTCGCCGAGGACGGCGAACGCCTCGGGGGCGGTGCCGTCGAGCGGGTGCACGGTGTCCGCGCGGACGACGGCGACAGGAGCGGCGCGATGGGCAGGCACGGGGTGGGACCCTCCTCGAGCGGGTTGTGCAATCCTTTGGCTATAACGTTTGCACACTGTGCCGGTGACCTGGGTCACTGTCAAGGAGGGGTGTGCGAGGATGACCGCCGTGGGGCAGGGCAAGGGCGGCAGGGCCGGCGCGCGGCGAGCGACGCTGGCGACCGTCGCGGACCTGGCCGGCTACCACGTCTCGACCGTGTCCCGGGTGCTCAACGGGACGACCGTGCCCGGCGCGCGGTCGGCGTCGTCGGCGGCCGCCGAGCGGATCCGCCAGGTCGCGCGCGAGGTCGGCTACGTCCCCAACGCCCAGGCGGCCGCGCTGCGCCGCCAGCGCACCGGGATGGTCGGCGTGATCATGGCCCGGATGACCGACACCGTCGCGGCCACGATCTACGAGGGTGTCGAGCGGGCGGCGGCCGAGCACGGCTACCAGACCCTGGTGATGAACTCCTGGGACGACGACGAGACCCGGGCCCGCTGCGTCGACCTGCTGATGGCCCACGGCGTCGACGCGCTGATCCACGGCGACGCCCTCGCCGACGGCAGCTCGCTCCAGGTCCTCGAGCGCTCCGGCCTGCCCTTCGTGCTGGTCAACCGCGGGGCCGGTGCCTATCCCTCGGTGACCGCCGACGACCGCGGCGGTGGGCGCCAGGCGGCCGAGCACCTGCTGGCCCTGGGGCACCGCGAGGTCGGCGTCCTGGCCGGCCTGCCCTACGCCGGCAACGCGATCGAGCGCACCCGGGGCTTCTGCGAGACCTTCGCGGAGGCGGGCCACCCCGTCCGACCCGACCGGGTGGTGCCGACGACCTTCGACTCCGCGGGCGGCCGCACGGGCGCCGACCGGCTGCTCCGGGCCGGCGACGGCCCCACGGCGCTGTTCGCGGTGAGCGATGCCGCCGCCATCGGCGCGCTGGGCAGCCTGCGCGACCAGGGGCTGCACCCGGGACGCGACGTCTCGGTGGTCGGCTTCAACGACATGCCGATCGCCGGCGACCTCACCGTCCCGCTGACCACCGTGCGCTCGCCGATGCGCGAGATCGGTGAGCGCAGCGTCGCGCTGCTGCTGGCGGTGATGGAGGGGGAGCCGGGCGAGGTCGTCCGCTTCCCGACCGAGCTCGTGGTCCGCGAGACCACCGGCCCGGCGCCGGGGCTCACCCGGGGTCGGTGACCTCGAGCGTCCCGTCGGGGCGCTGCCAGAGACCGGCCACGTGCAGCAGCCGGATCCGCCCGACCCGGTCCCACGCGTGGTAGACGAGCCGGAGCGAGCGCCCGTCGACGAAGGCGCTCGCGCCCCCGGGCCCGAGCCGTCCGGTGGAGGCGGTGGAGAGGAGCGGGGCGCCGCCGTTCTGGCGCACGCAGGGGCCCTCGGGACCGGCGCAGATGGCGTAGCCGGTGGCGTAGTCGGCGGTCTCGTAGTTGTTGCCGGAGAAGAAGAGGTAGGTCACCCCGCGGAACTGCGCCATGCTGGGGTTCTCGATCGTGTCGCCCTCCCACGCCTCCTGCAGGGTGAGCAGCTCGCGGGTCTGCGAGCCCTCGGCGAAGCCGGTGCCGTCGGCGTTGAGCCGGCGCACGAAGAGGCCGGCCGGCCGCCGGTCGACCACGCCGGAGAACTTCCACAACAGCCACGGTCGCTGCTGGGCGTCGACGAAGACGTCGGGGTCGATCACGCCGAGCTGGGCGTCGCCGTAGCAGAGCGGCTCGCCGACGGGACGGAACGGGCCGGCCGGTGAGGGCCCGCGGGACAGGCCGATGCAGTTGTGCCGCTCGCCGCCGCTGGTGCCGGCCGGCGCGGCGTAGGCGGCGGTCCAGCCGTCGCCGACCTTGGCGACGCCGGGCGCCCGCAGGTCCTGCCCGCCGCCGCGCGAGCGCACCCAGCCGCCCGCCGCCAGGGGATCGGTACGGCGTCCCGCCGCGTCGGTGAGCGGGGTCCAGGTGCGCAGGTCGCGCGAGGTCAGCGTGGGCAGCCGGAGGTGTGCGGTGTTGGTCGCGTAGGCGAACCAGCGGCCGTCGTACCGGAGGATGTCGGGGTCGGCGAAGTAGCCGCGGTAGGCCACGCCCGGGCGCCACTCCTCGCTGCCGCCGGTGATCGCGACCGGCGCGGGGCGCCGCTGGGCGGGCAGCTTCTGCGCGAGCCGCTCGGCGAGCTGGGCGAGGTCCTGCATCTCGCCGGCCAGCACGTCGCTGGGCAGCGCGGTGGGCAGGGGAGTGCTCTCGGGGATCAGCGGCGCGTCGCTGCTCGGCGACGGCGTCGCGGACTCCGCCCGTGGCGTGCTGGCGTCGGTGCACGCGGTCAGGGTGAGCGCGACGGCGAGCAGGCTCGCCAGCACCCGTGCCCGCATCACTGCCTCCCTCGCGCCTCCCGTGGTGCGCACACTCTAGGAGCCGGACCGGCGTCCCGGACCCCGTTCCACGACGCCGGGGCAGACGCGATAGGTTCGTTGTTGCCTTTAAGTTGCAACAACGGGAGGAGCTCGCGGTGGTCGCCCTGGACCCTGGCGTCGCCGCCGAGCCCGCGTCGTTCCCCGCCGACCGCACGGCCGCCCGCGCCCGGCGCTGGATGCTCGCCCTGCTGGTGGGGCTCGCCCTGTCGGTGGTCGCCGGGATCGCGCTCGGCGCGGTCTACGTCCCCTTCGACAGCGTCGTGAAGGTGCTCGGCCACCACCTCTTCCTCACCCCGGGCGAGCAGACCTGGAGCGCGCCGCGCGACGCGATCATCTGGGACGTCCGGCTGCCGCGGGTGCTGCTGGCGGCCCTCGTCGGCGCCGGCCTCGCGGTCAGCGGCATGGCGCTGCAGGCGATGGTGCGCAACCTCCTGGCCGACCCCTATCTCCTCGGCGTCAGCTCCGGTGCGTCCGCGGGAGCCGCGGCGGCCATCCTGTTCGGGATCACGCTCGGGCTCGGCGAGCACGTGCTGTCGGGGAGCGCCTTCGTCGGCGCGCTCGCCGCCTCCGTCCTCGTGTACGCCGTCGCGCGCTCCGCCGGCCGGGTCACCTCGACGAGGCTGCTGCTCGCGGGGGTCGCGGTCGGCTACGCGCTGCAGGCGGTGACGAGCTTCCTCATCTTCGCCTCGGACTCCGCCGAGGGCGCCCGCTCGGTGATGTTCTGGCTGCTCGGCTCGCTGGCCCTGGCCGGCTGGGGGCAGCCGCTCGCCGTCGCGGTCGTCGTGGTACTGCTGACCGTCGCGGTGCTGACCGTGCTCGGCCGCCAGCTCGACGCGCTCGCGGTCGGCGACGAGACGGCGCTGGCGCTCGGCGTCCCGCCGGAGCGGCTGCGCACCGCGCTGCTCGTGCTCGTCTCGCTGTGCATCGCCGTCGTCGTCTCGGCGGCCGGCAGCGTCGGCTTCGTCGGTCTCGTCGTCCCGCACCTGGCCCGCCGGGCCGTCGGCGCCGCGCACGTCCGCGCCGTCCCGGTCGCCGCCCTGATGGGCGCGATCCTCCTGATCTGGGCCGACATCGTCGCCCGGGTGCTGCTCGCCCCGCAGGAGATCCCGATCGGGATCATCACCGCGGTCGTCGGCGCACCGTTCCTGCTCGTCCTCGTCCGCCGCCTCCAGGCCACCGCCGCCTGATCCCGCCCGCCTGCCCCCAGGAGACCTCCCCATGCGCCGCGCCCTGATCGCCCTCACCGCCTCGGCCTCCGTCCTCGCCCTGTCGTCGTGCGGGCTCTCCTCCGACGGCGGCCGCTCCGCCGAGGGCGGCTCCGGTCCCTACCCGGTGACAGTCGAGAACTGCGGGGCCGACGTCACCCTCGACGCCGCCCCCGAGAAGGTCGTGCTCCTCAAGAGCGCGGCCGTGCCCTACCTCTCCGCGCTCGGCGTGCTCGACCGGGTCAGCGCCCGCGCGGGGGAGTACCCCCGCGACTACTACGACGACGCCACCTGGGCCGCACTCGAGAAGATCCCCGCGCTGACCGGCAAGACCGACACGTCGGGCCACCTCCTCGTCTCGAAGGAGGTCGTCATCGGCAAGGAGCCCGACCTCGTCCTCGGCGAGATCGACAACCTCAGCCGGGCCACGCTCGACCAGGTCGGCATCCCGCTCATCGAGGAGCCGGCGATGTGCCCTGAGGGACTCGACGACCCGGGCTTCGACGACGTCTACGCCCAGATGGAGACCTACGGCAAGGTCTTCGACCGCACCGACGAGGCCGCCGCGGCCAACGCAGCGCTGAAGGAGCGGGTCGCCGAGCTCAGCGCGGACGGCACCGGCGAGCGCCGGACGGCGGCCGTGCTCTACCCGACCGTCGGCGGGGGCGTCACCTACGCCTACGGCACCCGCAGCATGGCGCACCCGATCCTCGAGGCGGCCGGCCTCGACAACGTCTTCGCCGACACCGACGAGCGGGTCTTCGAGGTCACCCCCGAGGAGCTCATCGGCCGCGACCCCGACGTGCTCATCCTGCTGCACAGCGCGGGCGACCCGGCGCAGGTCGCCGAGGCGATCACCCGGCTGCCGGGTGCGCGGAGCATGGCCGCCGTCCGCGACGACAACCTGATGCCGCTCCTCTTCAACTACGTCGAGCCGCCGACGCCGCTGGCCCTCGACGGGCTGGCGAAGATCCAGGAGAGGTTCGGCGAGAAGTCGTGATCGTCGCCGAGGGTCTCCAGTTCGGGTACGGCGCCGCGCCGGTCCTGCGCGGGGTCGCGCTCACCGCCCGGCCGGGGCGCGTGCTCGGTCTGCTCGGTCCCAACGGCAGCGGCAAGACCACGGCGCTGCGGATGCTCTACGGGTCGCTGCGCCCGGCCGCCGGCCGGGTCACGCTCGACGGGCGCCCGCTCGCGACGCTGACGCCGCGCGAGGTCTCCCAGCAGGTCGCTGTCGTCGTCCAGGAGTCCGACGCCGAGTCGATGCTCACCGTGCACGAGATGGTCGCGCTCGGCCGGCTCCCGCGGCTCAAGACCTTCCAGCGCGCCGGCGCCGACGACCACCGGGCCGTCGCCGAGGCGCTCGCGGCCGTCGGTGCCGGGCACCTGGCGCGGCGGCGCTTCGCCGAGCTGTCCGGCGGGGAGCGGCAGCGGGTGCTCGTCGCCCGCGCGCTCGCCCAGGAGGCGGAGTTCCTGCTGCTCGACGAGCCCACCAACCACCTCGACATCCGCTACCAGCACGAGGTCCTGCACCTGGTCCGGACCGTGGCGACCAGCGCGGTCGTCGTCCTCCACGACCTCAACCTCGCCGCCCGCTACTGCGACGACCTCGTCCTCCTCGACGCCGGGCGCGTCGTCCGCACCGGCTCGCCCGACGAGGTGCTCGACCCCGGCCTGATCGCCGAGGTCTACGGCATCGGCGCCACCCGGGCCGACGCCGGCGGTCACCCCCAGCTGCTCTTCCACCCCCTGCACCACGCGCCCGAGAGGCTTCCCGCATGAGCACGAACGTCCAGGACAACGTCGACGCCTACTGGACCGGCCGCGCGCCGTCCTACGACGACTACCAGCAGCGACCCGAGCGGCGCGCCCTCGACCAGGCGGCCTGGGCCGAGGTCTTCTCGGCCGCGCTGCCGCCCGCGCCCGCCGACGTCCTCGACCTCGGCACCGGCAGCGGGTACGTCGCGCTGCTCCTCGCGGGCCTCGGGTACGACGTCACCGCCACCGACATGTCCGAGGGCATGCTCGCGCGGGCCCGCGCCCACGCCGCGCGGGCCGATCGGGCCCCGGACTTCCGCCGCGGCGACGCCGTCGCCCCCGACTTCGCCGACGCCTCGTTCGACGCGGTCACCAGCCGCTACCTGATGTGGACGCTGCGCGAGCCCGCACGGGCGCTCGCCGCCTGGCGCCGGCTGCTGCGTCCCGGGGGCGTGCTCACGCTGGTCGACTCGACCTGGTTCCCCGAGGGGCTCGACCGGGACACCTCCGAGGACTTCGTCCGCCTCTACGACGACGGCGTCCGCGCCGCGCTGCCGCTGGCCGACGCCGCCTCGATCGACGCGACCCGCGACCTCGTCGTCGCCGCCGGCTTCGCCGACGTCACGGTGACCCCGCTCACCGGCATCCTCGAGCTCGACCGTGCCCACGGCGTCGCGCCGGACCACGAGGTGCGCCTGCAGTTCCTCGTGCGCGCCGTGACTCCGTAGACTCGGCGGGCCATGACTGAGCCCGTAGCGCGCCCTGCACAGACCTTCGCCGAGGCCGAGGACGCCCTCCTGTCCCGGTGGCCCGAGACCCGGCTCGAGCCCTCGCTCGACCGGATCCAGGCGTTCACCGAGCTGCTCGGCGACCCGCAGCGGGCCTACCGGTCGATCCACCTGACCGGCACCAACGGCAAGACGTCGACCGCACGCATGGTCGATGCCCTGCTCCGCGCGCTCGACCTGCGCACCGGGCGCTTCACCAGCCCGCACGTCGAGAAGATGAGCGAGCGGATCAGCGTCGACGGCGAGCCGCTCGACGACGAGGCGTTCGTCCGGGCGTTCAACGACATCGCGCCCTACACGCACCTGGTCGACCAGGCCGAGGAGCACCCGCTCAGCTTCTTCGAGACGGTCGTCGGCATGGCCTACGCCGCCTTCGCCGACGCCCCGGTCGACGTCGCCGTCGTCGAGGTCGGCATGGGCGGCTCGTGGGACGCGACCAACGTGATCGATGCCGACGTCGCGGTGATCACCCCGATCGCCGTCGACCACGCGAGCTACCTGGGCGGCACCGCCGTCGAGATCGCCCGCGAGAAGGCCGGCATCATCAAGCCGGGCGCCACCGCCGTCCTGGCCCAGCAGAGCGCAGACGTCGCCGTCGTCCTCCTCGAGCGCGCGGCCGAGGTCGGCGCCACCGTCGCCCGCGAGGGACTCGAGTTCGGCGTCGTCGCCCGGACCGCGGCCGTCGGCGGCCAGGTCGTCACCCTGCAGGGCCTGCGCGGCCGCTACGACGACCTCTTCCTCCCGCTCTACGGCGCCCACCAGGCGCAGAACGCCGCCACCGCGCTCGCCGCCGTCGAGGCGTTCGTCGGGGGAGACGAGCCGCTCGGCGACGACGTCGTCCGCGGGGCCTTCGCCGAGATCACCTCGCCGGGCCGGCTCGAGGTCGTCCGGCGCAGCCCCACGATCGTGCTCGACGCCGCCCACAACCCCCACGGCGCCGAGGCCACGGCCTCGGCGATCGAGGACTCCTTCCAGTTCGACCCGCTCGTCGGCGTGATCGGCGTGATGGGCGACAAGGACGCCGAGGGCCTGCTCGCCGCCTTCGAGCCGCTGCTCTCCCACGTGGTCGTCACCCAGAACTCCACCGCGCGGGCGCTGCCCGCCGAGCAGCTCGGCGTCGTCGCCCGCGAGGTCTTCGGCGACGACCGGGTCAGCGTCGTCCCGCACCTGGGCGACGCGATCGACGCCGCCGCGGCCCTGGCCGAGGACGACAGCCGCGACGCGCTCAGCTCCGGCGCCGTCCTGGTCACCGGCTCGGTGGTCACCGTCGGCGAGGCCCGGGTGCTGCTCGGAGGCCGCAAGTGAGCGACGAGCGCCAGAAGTCCCCGCGCCGGGCGATGTGCGCCGCGGTCCTCTCGCTCGAGGCGATCACCGTGGCCCTCTCGACGCCCGTGATGATCGGGATCTCCGACGTCCGCCCCGCCGTCGCGCTGCCGGTCGGCCTCGGCCTCGCGCTCGCCTGCCTGCTGGTCGCCGGGATGCTGCGCCGCGAGTCGGGCTACGTCATCGGCCACGTGCTCCAGGTCGCCGCGATCGCGCTGGGCCTGCTCGCGCCGCTCATGTACTTCCTCGGCGCGGTCTTCGCGCTGCTGTGGGGGACCGGCTACGGGCTGGGTCGCAAGATCGAGCGGGAGCGGGCCGCGGCCTTCGCCGAGTACGACCGTCAGCAAGCCTCCTGACGGCGGCTCCCCGCCCACCGTGGGCCGTCGGCTCTCGCCCTTGGTGACTGCTGGGTAGAGTGGCCGCGTGCCAGTGATCATCGACAAGCTCCTCCGCATCGGAGAGGGCAAGATCCTTCGTCAGCTCGAGGGCGTCGCGAAGGCCGTCAACGCCATCGAGGACGACTTCAAGGCGATGTCGGACGACGAGCTGCGGGCCATGACCGACGAGTTCCGCAAGCGCATCGCCGACGGGGAGTCGCTCGACGACCTCATGCCCGAGGCGTTCGCCACCGTCCGCGAGGCGGCGCGGCGGGTGCTCGGTCAGCGCCACTTCGACGTCCAGGTCATGGGTGGCGCGGCGCTGCACATGGGCAACATCGCCGAGATGAAGACCGGTGAGGGCAAGACCCTCGTCTCGACGCTGCCGGCCTACCTCAACGCCCTCGAGGGCAAGGGCGTCCACGTCGTCACGGTCAACGACTACCTGGCCAAGTTCCAGTCCGAGATGATGGGCCGGGTCCACCACTTCCTCGGCCTCACCGTCGGCGTGATCCTGCCGAGCATGCGCCCCGACGAGCGGCGCGAGGCCTACGCCTGCGACATCACCTACGGCACCAACAACGAGCTCGGTTTCGACTACCTGCGCGACAACATGGCCTCCTCGCTCGAGGAGTGCGTCCAGCGCGGCCACAACTTCGCCGTCGTCGACGAGGTCGACTCGATCCTCATCGACGAGGCGCGGACCCCGCTGATCATCAGCGGTCCGACCCAGGACGAGGTCAAGTGGTACGGCGAGTTCGCCAAGATCGCCCAGCAGCTGACCAAGGACGTCGACTACGAGGTCGACGAGAAGAAGCGCACGATCTCGGTCCTCGAGGACGGCATCACCAAGGTCGAGGACCACCTCGGCATCGACAACCTCTACGAGTCGGCCAACACCCCGCTCATCTCGTTCCTGCACAACTCCATCAAGGCCAAGGAGCTGTTCCGCAACGACAAGGAGTACGTCGTCATGGAGGGCGAGGTGCTCATCGTCGACGAGCACACCGGCCGCATGCTCGCCGGACGCCGCTACAACGACGGCCTGCACCAGGCCATCGAGGCCAAGGAGGGCGTCAAGGTCCGCGAGGAGTACCAGACCCTCGCCACCGTCACCCTCCAGAACTACTTCCGCCTCTACGACAAGCTCTCCGGCATGACCGGCACGGCGCTCACCGAGGCCTCCGAGTTCGACAAGATCTACAAGCTCGGCGTGGTCCCGATCCCGACCAACAAGCCGATGCAGCGCAAGGACCAGCCCGACCTCGTCTACCGGACCGAGGAGGCCAAGTACGACGCGGTCGTCGACGACATCGTCGAGCGGCACGAGAAGGGCCAGCCGGTCCTCGTCGGCACCGTCTCGGTCGAGAAGTCCGAGTACCTCCACCAGCAGCTGACCAAGCGCGGTGTGGCCCACTCGGTCCTCAACGCGAAGGTCCACGCCGAGGAGGCGAAGATCGTCGCCCTCGCCGGCCACAAGGGCGCGGTCACCGTCGCCACCAACATGGCCGGCCGTGGTACCGACATCATGCTCGGTGGCTCGGTCGAGTTCCTCGCCGACGCCGAGCTGCGCAAGCAGGGCCTCGAGCCCGGCGGCGAGACGGCCGAGGAGTACGACGCCGCCTGGCCCGCGATGATCGAGAAGATCAAGAAGCAGGTCGAGGCCGAGCACGACGAGGTCCGCGAGCTCGGCGGCCTCTACGTCATCGGCACCGAGCGCCACGAGTCGCGCCGCATCGACAACCAGCTCCGCGGTCGCTCCGGCCGCCAGGGCGACCCGGGCGAGAGCCGCTTCTACCTGTCCCTCCAGGACGAGCTGATGCGGCTGTTCAAGTCCGACTGGGTCGACCGCGTGCTCGTCATGCTCAAGATCCCGGACGACGTCCCGATCGAGAACAAGCGGGTCACCAACGCCATCGCCAACGCGCAGGGCCAGGTCGAGTCGCAGAACTTCGAGTCCCGCAAGAACGTCCTCAAGTACGACGACGTCATGGACCGCCAGCGCAAGGTGATCTACGGCGAGCGCCGCGAGGTGCTCGAGGGCGTCGACCTCGAGGACCAGATCCGCACCTTCATCGACGACGTCGTCACCGGCTTCGTCAACGGCGCGCTCGACGAGTTCTCCGAGCAGTGGGACCTCGAGCAGCTGTGGACCGACCTCAAGCAGTTCTGGCCCGTCTCGATCTCCTGGAAGGACCTGGCCGAGGAGGCCGGCAACCAGGCCGCGCTCGAGAAGTCCGAGCTCATCGAGCGCCTCAAGGCCGACGCCCACGCGGCGTACGACCGCCGCGAGGAGGAGGTCGGCGAGGAGGTCGCCCGCGAGCTCGAGCGCCGCGTGCTCCTCTCCGTGCTCGACCGCAAGTGGCGCGAGCACCTCTACGAGATGGACTACCTGCGCGAGGGCATCTACCTGCGGGCCTACTCGCAGCGCGACCCGCTGGTCGAGTACCAGCGCGAGGGCTTCGACATGTTCGCCGCCATGATGGACGGCATCAAGGAAGAGACGGTCGGCTTCCTCTTCAACCTCGAGGTCCAGGTCGAGGAGGAGGACGAGGTCCACTACCACGCCGACGGCAGCGCCCACGCGGGCCCGATGCACGAGGGCGCCTTCTCCGAGCCCCCCGTCGGCATCGGCGCCGGCGCCGGCTCGGGCGGCGAGATCGACCTCGAGTCGATCTCGGCCGAGCTCCGCGCGACCGCGCCGAAGGTGACCGCCAAGGGCCTCGACACCCCGAAGCAGCCGCAGAACCTCACCTACTCCGCGCCGGACGAGACCGGTCACGAGGAGGTCCGCGGCAGCGGCACCGTCTCCAACGCCGACGACGAGTTCGGCGACATCGGCCGCAACTCGCTGTGCCCCTGCGGGTCGGGCAAGAAGTACAAGCGCTGCCACGGCGCGCCCGGTGGTCCCACGGGGGTTGCGCTGCGCGGCTGAGGCTCGCGCCCCGGAGACAAAATCGCCGGTCGACCGGCGAAACTCACGCCTGACCGATGAAGTTCCGTCGGTCAGGCGTGAGTTTTAGCGGTCCAGTGCCAGTTTCGCCGGTTGACCGGCGAAACTGGCGCCGGGCCCCTACCGCAGACTCATCCGCGGCTCACCCCCGACCAACCCGGTACCACTGCGGACGCAGGCGCCGCCCCGCGGCGTCCCGTTGTTGTACGCCTGGCGCACGCAGGAGCGGACGGCGAGCTGGCCCCAGTAGTTCGGGTGCAGCGACTCCTGGATGTAGTACGGCGAGTCGCCCGCCGTGGTGACGGTGCGGATCTGGTTGACCCACTCGGTGCGGTCGACGGCGCCGGCGCTCTGCCAGCTCGGGAGGCCGACCTCCTCGTACAGCCCGACCCCGGACTCGCAGAGCCGCCGGCCGTTGAACGTGCCGGCGAGGTCGAGCACCTTCGCGTTGCCGATCCCGGCCTGGCTGATCGCGCCGGTGACGGTGCTGTTGATGGTCGGCAGCGCGGTGCCGTTGGCCCAGTCGGCGTCGGCGTTCCAGAAGCCGCAGCCGCCGGTGCTCTGCCGGCCGTAGCCGCTCTGGCCGTAGCGGAAGCCGGAGCCGCCGGGGATCGGGGAGGGGTAGGTCTGGACGAGCATCGTCCACTGGCTGTCGGCGTAGCCGGCGTTCCGCATCGCCGTCCGCAGGTTGGTCAGCGCGCCGGCGATCCGGGACCGGACGGTGGCGACGTTCGCGGCGGTGAAGTTGCGGGTGACGCTGCTGTCGTCCTTGCAGTAGTCCTTCCACCACGACGGTGAGAGCAGGAAGTCCTGCACGCACTGCTGCACGATGCCGGCGAAGTCGAAGTCGTTGCCGCCGATGGAGACGACGACCATCCGCACGTTGTGCCCGGCGGCGAAGTCCTGGAGCGCGCGGGCCTGGCCGACGCCCTGGCTGCCGCTGTAGAAGTCCAGACCGGGCTTGAAGGTGTCGCCGGTCGAGGTCGCCGTCGTCGCGCCGGAGCAGGCGAGGTTCAGGCTGCTCACCCCGCCGCCGACGTGGATCTCGGCGCTGCGGCTGCGGTGGCACCGCGCGATCGCCTCGCCCGTGCCCGCCGCGTTGTCGTTGTACGCCGTGGGCCCGAGCGCGTCGGCCCGGGCGCTGCTGCTGTTGGACGAGCCGGCCCAGCGGCCGGCCTCGCCGGAGATGTAGGAGTCGCCGACCGAGACCACCCACGGGCCGCCGGCGCCGGGACCGTCGGCGTGGGCGGCGGGGGCGGGGGCGGTGAGGGGGACGACGAGCGTGGTACCGAGAGCGGCGAGCGTGGCCGCGAGTGCACGGATCATGGAGGCAACGTAGTGACCCAGGTCACACCTGACCAGCCCTGCGGGAGCGCGGTCGCTGCCGGAGGCGGCTTCAGGAGAAGTCGAGAGCGGTGCAGATCCAGCGCTGCTCGACCCGCTCGAACCGCGCCGCCACGGCCCGCGAGCGGGCGCCGTGCCGCACGTGCACCCCGCACTCGACCACGGCGTCGCTGAGGAAGCACGCGTGCACGCTCTGCACCCGCGGCCGGACCGCCTGGACCCGGGCCAGCCCGGGCTGGTGGCCGCCCGCCCGGGCGACCAGGAGCGCGCGGCGGTGCAGGTCGCCGTACACCTCGGGGGCGGTCCAGCGCAGCAGCTGCGAGACCGGCCGGTCGCCTCCCACGATCTCGACCGCCGCCTGGACGAACCGGTGGGTCCACTCCTCGATCGTGCGCCGCAGCCGCTGGTCGATCGGGACGACGACGCCCCCCGGCCGCGGGCTCGGCGGGCGTGGCAGAGGTCCGGGCGGGGGTGGGGCCTGCCGGGGGAGCAGCGCGAGCGCCAGGGTGCCCTGGGTCGCGCTGACCGGGACGGTGAGGCGGGCGGCTCGAGGTGCGGACGCGGACGCGGACGCGGACATGGTGCCTCCGGGAGCGGTGGTGATCGGTCTAGGGGAGCGGCGGGGGCGGGGGCAGGTGGAGGAGCTGGCCGGGCCGGATGCGGTCCGGGTCGGGGCCGATGACGGCGGCGTTGCGGGCGTGGATCCGCGGCCAGTGGGCCGCCACCTCGCGGGCCGTCGCCCCCGGGCCCAGGGCGCGCTCGGCGATCGCCCACAGGGTGTCGCCGGGGCGGACCACGACCTGCCGGCTCGGCTCGGACCGGGTGCCCGTCGGGCGGTCCGGGAGCGGGAGGCCGGCGAGGCCGGGCGCGGGTGCAGGTGGCGGGTCCGCGGCACCGGCGGGAGCGGCGGTACCGGCCAGCGCGGTGATCCCGCACAGCGCGAGCAGCACCGCCCGCACCGGCCCGACCCGCACCGGCCCTGCCCGCCCCGGTCGTCGCAGCACGACGGCGCGCGCGACGTCGGTCGCCGCCAGCCAGAGCCCGGCGACCGCGACCAGGGCGATCGCCGTGCAGCACTGGACGAGGAGCTCGGCGAAGGTCGTCCCCGGTGCCCGGACCAGCCGGACCAGTCGGAGCGCGCCGGGACCCAGGGTCAGCCCGGCGAGCACCGCGGCTGCGGAGGCGCCCAGCCAGAGCAGCGCTGCCCGGCGGCGCGCCGCCGGCGACGAAGCGAGTTCCATCCCGAGAGAACCTTTGCGTTTGCTTGCGTTTGCCTCAGGATGTGCTCGCTCATGGGGGCGGTCAACGGATCGCGCGCCGGTGCTCGCAAAGCGTCGATTCGCCGCGGGCCGTGCGAGGCTGGAGCCCATGGGCTGGGAGGACGAGCTGTTCGCGCTGTTCGACGACTTGGAGGACCAGGCGACAGCCCTGTACGCCGCCGAGCGCGACGTCGAGGTGGCCGACCGCAGCCGGGCGGAGTACCAGCAGGTCACGCTGGCCGGACGGCTGATGGCGACCGTCGGGTCGACCGCGACGGTGAGCGTCGCGGGGGTCGGTCCGGTCGCGGGGGTCGTCGAGCGGGTGGCCGCCGGGTGGCTGCTGGTGGCGGCGGGCGACCACGACTGGGTGATCAACCAGGACGCCGTCACCACGGTCGAGGGCGCCTCCGTGCGCGCGGTGCCGGCGGTGGCGTGGTCGCCGCTGACCCGGCTGGGGCTGGCGTCCGCGCTGCGCCGGATCTCCGAGGCGGGGGAGGCGTGCCTGCTGCACCTGCGCGACGGCAGCCGGCACGAGGGTCACCTGCGCCGGGTCGGGGCGGACTTCTGCGAGCTCACCACCGGGGAGGAACGGCGCACGGTGCTGGTCACCTTCGCCGCGCTCGCCGCCGCCCAGTCCCGCGCCTGAGGCCGGGCTCGGCTCAGGGCTCAGGGCTCAGGTCGCGTCGAAGTCGTACGGCGGCCGCTCGCCCGGGGCGAGCGGGAGCGAGGACGGCTCGTCGTCCTCGCCGGCGTTGCGGACGGCGTCGTCGAGCTCGTCGAGCTCGGCCATCGCCTCGGCCAGGTGCTTGCGGACGATGGCGCGCGGGTCGAGGTCGCTCAGCTCGAGGTCGGCGTACTCGGGGCCGAGCTCGGAGCGCAGCTCGTCGCGGGCGTTGTTGGCGAAGTGCCGCATCTGGCGGACCAGCTTGCCGGCCTGGCGGGCGACCTCGGGCAGCCGGTCGGGCCCGAAGACGAGCACGGCGATGAAGGCGATGACGACGATCTCGCCGAACCCGATACCGAACACCCGCCAGCTCCTGTCGCCCTACCCGCGTGCTGCGCTGGTCAGAACTTACTGGTCGGGGTGAGTCCGAGCTGCATGCCGGCGAGTCCCCGGCCGCGCCCGTCGAGGCGGTCGGCCACCGCGCGCAGCGCCGAGGCGGCCGCGGACGTGGGGTCGGAGTCGACGATCGGCTTGCCGGCGTCGCCGCCCTCGCGGAGCGAGACGTCGAGCGGGACCTGGCCGAGCAGCGGCACGTCGTACCCGAAGCGCTCGGACAGGGTGGCAGCCACCCGCTCGCCGCCGCCGGAGCCGAAGATCTCGAGGCGGTGGTCCTTGCCCTCGGCCGTGCAGTGGGGGCAGGGGAGGTAGCTCATGTTCTCGACCACGCCGACGACGCGCTGGTGCATCATCGACGCCATCGTGCCGGCCCGCTCGGCGACCTCGGCGGCCGCCTCCTGCGGGGTGGTCACCACGACCACCTCGGCGCCGGGCAGGTGCTGACCGAGCGAGATGGCGATGTCGCCGGTGCCCGGGGGCAGGTCGAGCAGGAGGACGTCGAGGTCGCCCCAGTAGACGTCGGCGAGCATCTGCACGAGCGCCCGGTCGAGCATCGGTCCGCGCCAGGCGACGACCTGGTCGCGGCGCGGCTTGAGCATGCCGATCGAGATGACCGAGACACCGGACGGCGTGGGCACCGGCATGATCAGGTCGTCGACCTGGGTGGGCCGCGAGTCGGCGACGCCGAGCATCGCCGGGATCGAGTGGCCGTAGATGTCGGCGTCGACCACACCGACCTTGCGGCCGGCCGCGGCGAGCGCGAGCGCCAGGTTGACCGTCACCGAGGACTTGCCGACGCCGCCCTTGCCGGAGGCGATCGCGAAGACCTTGGTCAGCGAGCCGGGCTGGGCGAACGTGATCTCGCGCTGGGCCTGGCCGCCGCGCAGGGTCTCGTGCAGCCCCGAGCGCTGCTCGGCCGACATCACGCCGAGCTCGACCTGGACGCCGGTGACGCCGGGGAGCGCGGTGACCGCGGAGGTGACGTCGCGGGTGATCGTGTCCTTGAGCGGACAGCCCGCCACGGTGAGCAGCGCCTTGACCGTGACCACCGACCCGCCGTCGCCGGCCGCGATGTCGACCTGGTCGACCATGCCGAGCTCGGTGATCGGCCGCTTGATCTCGGGGTCGTTGACCTTGGCCAGTGCGGCCATGACCTGCTCGAGGGACGGGGCGTGCTGCGTGGTGCTCACAACCCCTGAGTCTACGGAGCGCCCCGCACGTCCTCGTCGGCGCCGTCCTCGTGAGACGCCCCACGCTCGTCGCCTCGCTCGTCGACCCGCTCGTCCAGGTCCGCCAGCAGTCCCCGCAGCTCGGAGCGCAGGAAGTCGCGGGTGGCGACCTCGCCGACCGCCATCCGCAGCGAGGCGACCTCGCGGGCGAGGAACTCCATGTCGGCGTGGGCGCGGGCGTCGGCCTGCCGGTCCTGCTCGGCCACGACCCGGTCCCGGGCCTCCTGGCGGTTCTGGGCGAGCAGGATCAGCGGCGCGGCGTAGGAGGCCTGCAGGCTCAGCATGAGCGTGAGGAAGATGAACGGGTAGTTGTCGAAGCGCAGGTCCGCGGGGGCCAGCAGGTTCCACGCGACCCAGCCGACGACGAACAGCGTCATGTAGATCAGGAACGTCGCGGTGCCCATGAACCGGGCGAACTGCTCGGCGAAGACGCCGAACGTGTCGGCGTTGTACGACGGCCGCCGGACCAGCTGGCGGCGCTCGTCGCGCGGGGTGTCGAGCCGCTCGCGCGTGCGGCGGGTGTCGCTCATCGCGGTCCCGTCCCTCGCTCGCGGGCGCGGTCGCGCCAGTTGGCCGGGAGCATGTGGTCGAGCAGGTCGTCGACGGTGACCGCGCCCAGCAGCCGGCCGTTCTCGTCGATCACCGGCGCCGCCACCAGGTTGTACGTCGCCAGGTGCGCGGCGACCTCGTCGATGCTGGCCTCGGGCCGCAGCCACTCCATCGAGTCGTCGAGCGCACCGGCGACCAGGGTCGAGGGCGGCTCGCGCAGCAGCCGCTGGATGTGCGCGACGCCGAGCAGCTTGCCGGTCGGGGTCTCGAGCGGAGGGCGGCACACGTAGACGAGCGCGGCCAGCGCCGGGGTCAGCTCGGGGTTGCGGACGTGGGCGAGCGCGTCGGCGATGGTCGCGTCCGGGCCCAGGATCACCGGCTCGGGCGTCATCATCGCGCCGGCGGTGTCCTCGACGTACGACAGCAGGCGCCGGACGTCCTCGGCCTCGTCGGGCTCCATCAGCTCGAGCAGGATCTCGGCGGTCTCGGGCGGGAGGTCGCGGACCAGGTCCGCCGCGTCGTCGGGCGACATCTCCTCGAGGACGTCGGCGGCGCGCTCGGAGTCGAGGCCCTTGAGGATCTCGACCTGGTCGTCGTCGGGCAGCTCCTCGAGGACGTCGGCGAGCCGCTCGTCGTCGAGCGCCAGGGCGACGGCGGTGCGGCGCTCGGGCGGCAGGTCGTGCAGGATGCTCGCCGCGTCGGCGGGCCGCATCTCGTTGAGGGCGGCGACCAGGTGGGTGGCGCCCTGGCGGTCGTCGCTGCGGGTCAGCCCGGTCACGTCGCGCCACTCGACGACGTGGCTCTGGCCGCGGCGGCGGAAGCCCTTGGACGGCTCGCGGACGGCGACCCGGCTGAGCACCCAGTCGCGGGTGCGCGCCGGCTCCATCGCGACGTCGTACACGGTGCCGGTGATGCCGCTGTCGGTGATCGTCACGGTGCGGTCGAGCATCTGGCCGATGACCAGGGTCTCGGTGGAGCGCTGCTCGAAGCGGCGCATGTTGAGCAGGCCGGTCGTGTAGACGTGCCCGGAGTCGATGTTGGTGACGCGGGTCATCGGGACGAAGATCCGGCGCCGCCCGAACACCTCGGCGACCATCCCGAGCACCCGGGGCTGGGTCCCCTCCGTGCGCATCGTCACGACCAGGTCGCGGACCTTCCCGACCTGGTCGCCCTGGGGGTCGAAGATCGGGAGCCCGACCAACCGGGCCGCGAACACGCGGGACGGAGTGGTGCTCACGCTCGAACGCTACCGGTCCCCGGCCCGGCTGACGTGGTGCCGCGCTCTCGTGACGGATTGGTGTGACCCAGGACGCAAGGTAGAGTCCGTGACTCCGATCAGCCGTCCCCCTGCCGATGGGACGTCGGGAGGTAGTTGAGGGTGACCGAGGACCGGACGCGCCGGCGCGTCAAGCGCGCCATCTCGCGCACCGAGCTCGTCGTCGTCGTCCTGGCCGCCGTCGCGGGTCTCGCGGCGATCGTGGTCGGGACCGTCGTCGACACGTCCGTGACGCCGATGGGCGCCGACGTCGCCGCGGCGGGCCCCTCGTCGTCGACGCCGCCCTCGGCCGCCGGGGCGGGCACCCAGGTGCCCGCGTCCAGCTCCGACGAGAGCAGCGACGCGCCGTCCGAGACGAGCTCCGCGACGTCCGAGGCCACGCCGGGCGAGATCGGCGAGGGCCGCTCCGCCGAGGCCGAGGCGCCGTCGCGCAACCAGGAGCGCAAGGTCAACCCGCTCGTCGAGCAGGTCGAGGCGATCGCCCGCAAGAGCCAGCCCTCCACGACCAGCTTCCGGATCGCCACGCTCAACATCCTCGGCAGCAACCACGCCGGCAACGGCCTGAGCCGGGCCGCCCGCGAGGCCGCGCTGCTCCGCGACCGCGGGGTGTCGATCGTCGGGCTCCAGGAGGTCCAGCGCGACCAGCGACCGGTCTTCCAGAACAACCTCGGCGCGATGCAGATGTGGCCGCAGGACGCGCTCGGCCGCGACGGCTACCGGGTGCAGATCATGTGGCGCACCGACCGCTTCGAGATGGTCGACAACGGCGGCTCCTCGCACACCTTCAACGGCATCGGCAGCGTCCCGATCCCGTACGTCCTGCTCCGCGACAAGAAGACGGGCGCCCAGTTCTGGGTGATCGTCACGCACAACTCGCCGCAGGGCCGCCAGGCCGAGCGCAACGCCTCGGCCGAGATCCAGATCGGCCTGGTCAACAAGCTGCGCGAGACCGGGCACCCGGTCCTGCTGATGGGCGACCTCAACGAGAAGACCACGGTCTTCTGCAAGTTCGCGAACCGGGCCGGGATGACCGCGGCCAACGGCGGGTCCGGTGGCGGCGGCTGCCGTCCGCCCGGGGGACCGCAGCGGATCGACTGGATCCTCGGCTCGGCCGACTCCATCGAGTTCTCCGGCTACGTCCAGGACAACACGACCGTCGCCAACGGCCTCAGCGACCACCACCTCATCTACGCCGACGCCAAGGTCGCCGACAAGGCATCCTGAACCTCCCGGCTCCGCGGCGCGCGACCCCTACGATGGTCCGCATGCGTTCGTTCCTGCCGACCCGTCTCGGGGTCCTGGTCGCGGCCCTCACCTGCACCCTGGCGCTCGCCGGATGCGGTGACGACGACAAGCCCGCCGGCGACGGCTCGTCGGCGCCCGGGTCGAGCGCCCCCGCCTCGACGCCCGCGACCGACACGCCGGCGGCGACGCCCACGCCGACCAAGAAGCCGGTCCAGCTGCCGTCGTGCGAGAAGGTCTGGGTCGAGGGCAAGATCCTCCCCGCGTCCTACCGCGGCTGCGTCGACGAGTTCGGGCAGGTCTCCAAGAGCATCCGCGGGTGCGTCAACCGCAAGCTCGCCCAGCACGGCGACCAGTACTACGCGATCGTCGGCCGCGAGGTCGTCCGGGCCACCCCGGACCGCGAGCACGACGCCGACTACAACGCCCTGCTGGTGGCCTGCTCGGGCTGATCCCGGGCACCGGGTGACGGTGTTCACGTTCCTGCCGGTACCTGCGACACGGTGGGATACGATGTCGGCTGATTTTGCGCCGGGGTCTGTCCCCGCCGTCCTTCTCGGGCATGGCCGGGGGTGACGAGGCCCGAGACTGAGGAGTGCTGTGATGCGTCGTGCCGGAACCGGCTTCGTGATCGGGGTGACGGCGCTCGCCGTCGGGCTCGGGCTCGGGGCCCTGCCCGGTGCCCACGCCTCCGCCCCGGAGCCCACCGTCGCCGTCGTCGCCCCGTCGAGCGTCGAGGCGTCCGCTCCGGCGGCGGTCGACCGCAAGAAGAAGGCCAAGCGCGACCACTACAACCCCAACCCGGGTCTGAGGTTCAACGAGCCCTACAGCCGTGGTGGCAAGAAGGCGACCAACATCCGGCGCCACATCCTGCGCAGCATCGACAGCACCCGCAAGGGCGACGTCATCCAGATGGCCGCGTGGAACATCCGCGGCCGCTCCTGGATGAACGCGCTGATCCGCGCCCACAAGCGCGGCGTCGCCGTCCAGGTGATCATGGACAAGGTCAACTGGAGCCGCGAGCACCCCAACCCCGAGGCCGCGGCCGTGGCCAAGGTGCTCAAGGGCAAGGAGAACCGCCCGGTCCAGAGCTGGCTGCGCACGTGCGCCGGCTCGTGCCGCGGCGCGCGGGGCATCCCGCACTCGAAGTTCTACCTGTTCAGCCGGGTCGAGGACCGCAAGTACGTCACGATGTTCGGCTCGAACAACGCCACCGACGTCGCGGCCAACGACCAGTGGAACGACCTCTACACCTGGGTCAACAACAAGACCATCTACGACACGTTCGTCAACGTGTTCAACCAGATGAAGCTCGACAAGAACCAGGGCAGCAAGGGCTACGTCGCGGCGAAGTTCAGCCCCACCCAGAGCGTCTTCTTCTACCCCTACAAGGGTGCGGTCCCGACCAAGGTCGGCGACCCCGACATGGCGCGGCTCAACCAGATCAAGTGCACCGGCGCCACCGGCGGCGCGGGCTACAACGGCCGCACCAAGATCCGGATCATGCAGACCGCCATCCACGGCGACCGCGGCATCCGCCTGGCCCAGAAGCTGGTCCAGCTCAAGAAGGCCGGCTGCGACATCCGCATCGTCTACGCGCTCATGGGCAACAACGTCCACCAGCTGCTGACGGCCAACAAGGTGCAGAAGCTCCAGCTGGCCTACGACCGCGACCGCAACGGTGTCTACGACATCTACCTGCACCTCAAGTCGCTCGCCATCAGCGGCAACTACCAGGGCGTGACCAACGCCCGGGTGACCTACAACGGCAGCGCCAACTGGAGCTCCGTGCCGCTGGCCAGCGACGACGTCGTCGGCGAGTTCCGCGACGTCGCGATGACCAAGGCGTACATCGACTGGACCGACTTCCTCTACAACCACCGCCCCGGCTCGTGGGGCTCGGTCAACCTCGCCCCCGTCAAGTCGTCGGTGGTCGAGGGCCGGATCATGCCGGTCGACCCGTACTCGTTCATGAAGGAGAACGGCCTCTGACGGCCGCAGGCGCCGGGGTCCTCGTCGACGGCGAGGGCATCCACCTCCCCGTCTCCTTCACGGGCTCCGGCGACGTCTACTTCGGCGAGCACCGCGGCTGGTCGTTCTCGGTCGACCAGCCGGGCAAGACCCTGGTGCCGTGGCCCAAGCGGCTGCGCGCCTTCCTCGTCGGCTGGTCCGACGTGCGCGTGGTCGCCGAGGAGCGCACGCTCTTCACCGGCCGGGTCGCCTTCACCGACGACGACGCCGCGGTCGACATGCGCGACCGGCACGGGCTGCCGGTGATCGTCGACAAGTGGGGCCTGCTGCAGCGTCCGTTCGACACCCGGGGCGAGGGTCTGCTCGGGCTGCTCGCCGACGAGTCCCAGCGGATCATCGACGTCCTCGAGGACACCTGCGGCGTCCGCTCGTGGATCTCGTTCGGCACGCTGCTCGGCGCCGCCCGCAGCGGCAAGGCCATCGGCCACGACTCCGACGTCGACCTGTGCTACCTCTCCGAGAAGTCCACGCCGGCCGAGATGCAGCGCGAGCTGTGGGACATCGCCCGGGCGCTGCGCGCGGCCGGCATGAAGCTGCAGATCCGGGCCGGCTGCTTCCTCACCGTGCAGGTGCCCACGCCCGACGGCGCGGGCGCCGGCATCGACGTCTACACCACGTTCTTCTTCGACGGGAACCTCTACGAGACCGCGACGGTCCGCACGCCCGTGCCGCGCGAGGCGCTGCTGCCGCTCAAGCCGATCGAGTTCGAGGGCCGGATGCTGCCCGGCCCGGCCGACCCGGCGAAGATCCTGGAGATCTCCTACGGGCCCAATTGGAAGGTGCCCGACCCGTCCTTCCAGCACCAGCCCGGCCCGGAGATCGAGCAGCGCTTCGACGGCTGGTTCGGCAAGCTCTGGCGCCAGCGCCGTGAGTGGAACGCCTTCAACCGCACGGCGGCCAAGGCCGGTCCGGTCGAGTCCGGCTTCGCGCGCGACGTGCTGCCCCGGCTGCCCGAGGGGGTCCGGGTCCTCGACGTGGGCGCCGGCACGGGCGCCGACGCGGCGTACTTCGCGCGCCAGGGCGTCCCGGCGGTCGCACTCGACTACGCCCTCCCGCGGCGCCGGCTCTGGCCGGACGTCGAGGGCCTGACCCGCAACGAGGTCAACCTGTACGACGTCCGCGACGTCCTCACCCGCGCGGTGCTGCTCGCCCGGCACCGCGGGCCGCAGGCGGTCTACGCCCGCGGCCTGCTCGAGTCGCTCGCGCCCGACGGCCGTGAGCAGTTCTGGCAGCTCGTCGCGATCGCGCTGCGCGGGGGTGGCGAGATCCACCTCGAGTCGCAGGCCTGGTCGCGCCCGGCGCTCGCCGAGCGGACCGAGGCCCTGGGCGGCCGGTTCTGGCCGACCGGACCCGCCGAGACCCGCCGTGCCGCCGAGGCGATCGGCGCCGAGGTGCGCGCCGAGGACGGCGTCCGCGCGGCCGAGGCGGCGCTCGCCGCCACCACCTCCGTGCCGCCGGCGACCTGGCGGATGACCATCCACGTCCCGCCCCGAGGGGGGAGCTCCGCATGACCCGCACCGTCTACCTGCACGTCGGCTCGCCGAAGTCGGGCACGACGTACCTCCAGCGCGTGCTCGACGGCAACCGCAAGGTCCTCGCCGACCGGGGCGTGCTCGTCGTCGGGCGCGACCAGGGCACCCGGGTGCAGGCCGCGCTCCAGGTCCGCGAGGACCCGCGCTGGGAGAAGCTCCCCGCCGACCGCCGTGACCAGTGGGGCCGTCTCGTCGCCGAGATCCGCGCCTGGGACGGGCCGAGCGCGATCCTGAGCTACGAGCTGTTCTCCGCCGCCTCGGCCGAGCAGGCCGCGCGCGCGATCGGCGACCTCGCCGGGCTCGACGTCCACGTGGTCATCACCGCGCGCGACCTGGCCCGCTCGGTGCCCTCGGCCTGGCAGGAGCGACTCAAGTTCGGCCTCACGACGCCGCTCGAGGACTGGAAGCCGCCCAAGGCCGAGGCACCGCGCAGCGAGTGGGGCTGGCGGACCACCGACCCGACGAGCGTCGCCGAGCGCTGGGGGGCCGGGGCCGGTCTCGCGGCCGACCACGTTCACGTCGTCACGGTGCCGCGGAGCCCGGCCGACCCGACCGAGCTGTGGCGCCGGTTCGCGGCCGCGTGCGGCCTGGCCGACGTCCCGGTCGACCTCGACCTGCCCCGGGTCAACGAGTCGCTGGGCGCCGTCGGCGCCGAGCTGCTGCGCCGGGTCAACGAGCGGCTCGGTGCGCCCCTCGACAACAGCCGCGAGAAGGCGCGCTGGCTGCGCGACACCCTCGCGCACCGCGTGATCGCCCCGCGGCGGGACGAGCCGCTGGCCATGACCGACCGGCAGTACGACGAGGCGCAGGCGCGCGCCGAGCAGGCGATCGCCACGCTGGCCGCCTCCGGGCACGTCGTCCACGGCGACCTCGACGACCTGCGCGCCACGCGCCCCACCGGCCGGCTGTCCGGCGAGGTGAGCGATGCCGAGGTGCTCGAGGCCGCGCTCGACGCGCTGCGCGACCTGCTGCTGCTGTGGCGCGCCGACACCGAGGGTGCCGCGACGAGCGCGGGGGAGCGGAGCACCCCGGGCGCGGCTCCCGCCGGGAGCCGGCTGCGCCGGATCGCCCAGCGGGTGACGGCGCCGGCGGTCGACCGGGCCGACGCCCAGCTGCGAGCACGGATCGAGGAGCTCGAGGCCGAGGTCGCGAAGAGCCGGGCGCTGCACCAGCGCGTGGCCATGTTGCAGGACGTCGTCACCGAGCTGCTGCTGCCGGCCGACCTCGCCGACGGCGAGGTCACCGCCGCCGCCCTGCGCACCTACCGCACGGACTCCCTGTGAGCGCCGCGGACCGGCTCCGCGCCCGGGCCGTCGCCGCGGCCGAGGTGACCGGCCTGATGCGGGTCCGGCGCCAGCGCGCGCGGGTCGCGGAGGTCGAGGTCGCGGTGCGCGAGAACGCCCTTCTCGACGCCGAGCTGGCCGTCGTCGTCCGCCGGATGGAGGAGGCGCTGGTGCCTCTTCTCGAGGCCCGCGCCCGCCGCTGACGAACTACACCTCTGTAGTTCAGCGGGAGCCGGAAACCCCCGTCAGAACTACACATCTGTAGTTACTCGGCGGCCCTTGCCGTGGTGCCGATGTGACTGGTGTGATCCCTGTGCACCAGTGTTTCGAGACCCCACGGAGTGCTCTCATGTCCTACCTCCGATCCGTCGCGCGGACGCCACGGATGGCGATCGCCGCGGTCGTCGCGGCCCTTGCGGTCAGCCTGCTCTGGCTGCCGGGAGGTGACGGCGGCGTGCGCCTCGCGGCGGACACCCCGGGCACCCCGGGGACCGAGCCGGTCTCGGCGCCGCTGCGCATCGTCCAGGCCAACATCAAGTCGAACATGTCGACGGCGAAGACCAAGGCCGACATCGCGGCCGTCTACGCCCAGCGCCCGGACTTCGTCACCTTCAACGAGGTGACCTACCGCCCCGACTCCTGGCTGACGCCCGCCGGCTACCAGCTGTGGCGCACGCCCGGCGCGTTCACCGGCGAGACGCCGGTCGCCTGGAACACCGCGCGCTGGAACATGGTCGCCCAGGGCACCTGGATGATCAGCAACAAGCTGCGCAAGCAGCCGAGCAAGGAGTTCGAGCTCGGCAAGCGCTACGCCAACTGGGTCTCGCTGCAGAGCAACATCGGCGAGCGCATCTCGGTCATCTCGACCCACTTCGCGCCCCGATCGGGCTATACCAAGGACCAGATCGAGCCGTCGTTCAAGCGGCTCGCACTCCTCGTCGACCAGCTCCGCGCCCACGGCCCCGTCCTCGTCGGCGGCGACCTCAACGTCAACTACCGCGCCGCCGCGGAGTACCCGCGCACCACGGTGACCGCCCTCGGCCTCACCCCGGTGTACGACGTCACCGGCGCCGCGCTGCCGACCGGCATGTACCGCAACTCCACGATCGACTACATCCTGCTCGCCTCGGCCGGCCAGTACACCGTCCGCGGCCAGTCCGTGCGCGTCGTCCACTCCGACCACCGCCAGCTGACCGCCGACCTGGCCCTCACCGGCTCCAGCGCCTCGGCCTTCTCACCCGGCACCGTCCTCACCGACCCGCGCACCTCACCGCGCGCGGTCACCGCCCTGATGGTGCGCTCGATCAACCTCGCCCCCAAGGGTGCCGTCGTCCACCTCGCCACGCGCGACCTGAAGATGGCGGCCGTCGTCAAGGCGATCCAGCAGGCGCGCAAGCGCGGCGTCCACGTCCAGCTGCTGACCTCCGGCAAGAAGGTCAGCGCCGGCGAGCGGACCCTGATCAAGCTGCTCGGCACCAACGTCCGCAAGAAGTCGTGGGTCGCCCACCAGCGCAACTGGACCCGCTACCACCTCCCGGCCGCCAGCTCGCTGGTCAGCGCCAGCGGCGGCACCCGCGCCCTGCGCATCGACTCGAACCGGCCGCTGGTCAAGGACGCTCACAAGGTCGCCACGCGGGCCGTGGTGACGATCGACAAGACCAGCTACGACAGCCTGTTCGTGCCGTTCTTCAAGGCGGCGGGTCGCCCGCTCTGAGAGGTGAGCGCGGCTGTGGCGGTGGCTAGGGGCGCGCGCCCTTGGCCGCCGCCACGCCCTTCTTCACCGCCGCCGAGGCGACCTGCCCGGCGAGCGCGCCGGCCACCTTGAGCTGGTCGCCCACCTGCTGGGTGGCGGCGAGCGGGGCGAGGAGCTTGTCGGCGCGGGCGAGCAGGCCGTCGGCACGCTCCACGGTGCCGTCGAAGCCGGCCACCGCCGTCCGGAACTCCTGGACGGCGTCCGCCAGGTCGCTGACCACGGCACCGAGGGCGTCGAGGGTGGCGTCGAGCCGCGCGGCGGCCGTCGGGTCGAGGGAGCTGTCGCTGGTCATGGGGCCAGGCTAGGCGCGGCGCGGTGGCCGCGGACGGACGCCGGGGACGTGCGATACGTCACGAGCTCAGGCGATCCAGGACCCCCTACTCGCCGGTACAGTGCGCTGCGGTAGCACCAGCGAAAGGGAACCGATGCCGAAGCTCTGTCAGACCGAAGGACTCACCGAGGACCAGACCGAGATCCTGAAGGCCGTACGGACCTTCGTGGACGAGCAGATCATCCCGGTGGCGCAGGAGCTCGAGCACTCCGACACCTACCCCCAGGAGATCGTCGACGGGCTCAAGGAGCTCGGCGTGTTCGGCCTGACCATCCCCGAGGAGTTCGGCGGCCTGGGCGAGTCCCTGCTGACGTACGCCCTCGTGGTGGAGGAGATCGCACGCGGCTGGATGAGCGTCTCCGGCGTCATCAACACCCACTTCATCGTCGCCTACCTGCTCATGCAGCACGGCACCGACGAGCAGAAGCAGAAGTACCTGCCCCGCATGGCGACCGGCGAGGTCCGCGGCGCGTTCTCGATGTCCGAGCCGGGCCTCGGCTCCGACGTCTCCGCCGTCTCGACCAAGGCGACCAAGCAGGACGACGGCTCGTACTCCATCACCGGCCAGAAGATGTGGCTGACCAACGGTGCGTCGTCCACCCTCGTCGCGCTGCTCGTCAAGACCGACGAGGGCGCCGAGAGCGTCTACAAGAACATGACCACCTTCCTCGTCGAGAAGGAGGCCGGCTTCGGTGAGACCGCCCAGGGCGTCACCGTGCCCGGCAAGATCGACAAGATGGGCTACAAGGGCGTCGAGACGACCGAGCTCATCCTCGAGGGCCACCAGATCGCCGCCGACCAGATCCTGGGCGGGGAGCCCGGCAAGGGCTTCTTCCAGATGATGGACGGCGTCGAGGTCGGCCGCGTCAACGTCGCCGCCCGCGCCTGTGGCCTGGCCTGGCGCGGCTTCGAGCTCGGCGTCGCCTACGCCCAGCAGCGCAAGACCTTCGGCAAGCTCATCGCCGAGCACCAGGCCGTCCTCTTCCGGATCGCCGAGATGGCCACCAAGGTCGAGACCGCCCACAACATGATGGTCCGCGCCGCCCGCCTCAAGGACACCGGCAAGCGGATGGACGTCGAGGCCGGCATGGCCAAGATGGTCGCCTCCGAGTACGCCAACGAGGTCGTCGAGGACTCCTTCCGGATCCACGGCGGCTACGGCTACTCCAAGGAGTACGAGATCGAGCGCCTCATGCGCGAGGTCAAGTTCATGCTGATCGGCGAGGGCACCTCGGACATCCAGAAGATGATCATCGGGCGCTCGCTGCTCAAGGACTACGCCCTCAAGGGCTGACCCGGTCCTCCTCAGCCTGCACTCCGGCCGGCGGCTTCCTTCGGGGAGCCGCCGGTCGCCGTTTTCCTAGGTGGGGTAACACGCTGTCCGCGGTGCTGGTCGGCGGTTGTCGTCGCTGTACGGCCGTTGCAACGGCGTGGAAGGGACGAGAAGCGGCGGGAAGTGCGGTGGACGGCGTGTTACCTCGCGGTGGGGCTGGGGCTGGGGCGCGGGTGCTGGTGAGCGGGGTTGCGGTGGCGGCCGCGCTTAGCCGGCCGTCTCCCGCCGTCAAGGCCCTCGCTGCGCTCGGCCGCTGCGCGGCGGGCTTCGCCCGGCCTTGACTGCGGGGCCCGGACGGCCGGCTTGGCGGCGCGGGGTGCCGGCACGGACTTCGTCCGCGCCGCCGCTATGCGGCCGCCACCTCTACCGCTTCGCTTCGCTCGCGCCGAACTATCCACCGTTCGGCCGGATCGCGGTCGTGCGGGCCTCTTCCGGGGCGAACGGTGGGTCGTTCGGTCCGGCGGGCCGTATTCGGCGCCTTTCCGTCAGGCGTCGGCGGCGTGCTTGCCCGGGGTGGCGCCGTCGGGCTCGTCCTCGCGCTCCCCGCGCCGGCGGCGGCGGGTGAGCAGGTCGTACCCGCCGAGGGCGAGGGCGCCGAGGAGGCCCACGGCGATGCCGAGGTTGGCGACCGCCTTGCCGGGGCGGTCGTAGGTGAGCTCGAGGGTTCCGGAGGCGCCCTGGGGGAGGTCGACGGTGAGCAGTCCGGCCTTGTTGTGGTCGACCTCCAGCTCCTTGCCGTCGAGGGTGGCGGTGTAGCCGGGCCACTCGAGCAGGGCGAAGGTGAGCTGGCCGCCGCGGGGGGCGGAGAGCTCGACCGACTCGGACAGGCCGGAGCGGCGGGCGCTCGTGACTTCGACGCCGGACGACGCCCAGCTGAGCTCGCTGTCGGGCCAGGGGAGGGTGTCGGCGCGGACCAGGACGATGCGGTCGCCGTGCTCGGCGTACTTCCAGTTGGACGGCGGGGTGACGCCGACGGTCTGGTCCGGTTGGGCGACGACGGTCTCGAGCTTGAGGAGGTCGGCGAGCGGGGGCTGGTCCTTGCCCTTGGTGAGGGGCTTCCAGACGCGCTTGTAGCCGCAGGGGGTGGTGAAGCCCTCGTAGTGGAGGCACAGGCGCTTCTCGAACGGCCGGAAGCCCATGCCGGTGTAGTTGTTGACGGCGTCGACGCCGGCGACGTGGTACATGCTGCCGGGCAGGAAGTTCTTCCAGGCGCGGCGCAGCTTGCGGTCGTCGCCGGTCTGCTGGGCCTTCTTCTGCGCCTTGCGGAAGTCGGCGAACTGCATGACCCGGCCGTCGAGGTCGCCGAAGCGGTCCTGGAGGGCGGAGACGTCGGTGGGGATGTGGTAGATCCGGGCGCCGTCGTTCTCCTGGTAGACCTTCGCCTGGAGGCCGATGGTCACGGCCGTCCCCCCGATCAGGACGACGGCGAGCAGGCTGGTCGCGCCCGCGCGGTAGTGGTGCACGAGGAGGGCCGCGGCGGTCAGGGCGGCGAGGACGAGGGCGCCGGCGAGGGTCGAGGTGAGCCAGGTGGGGTGCTGGGCCCACGCCTGGAACGCGAGGACGACGACGATCGCGGCCGAGCCGCCGACGCGGGCCCGCCAGCGGTCGCGGGCCAGGCCCTTGCTGAGGACGATCGAGAGGGCGACGCCGAGGGCGAGGTAGAAGTACTCGATGAGGCGCAGCGGCCAGCGGAACAGCCACAGGTTCGAGGGGCCGAGGGTGAGCGCCAGGTAGAGCACGCCGATCACGCCGAGGCCGGTCAGCGCCCGCCAGCGCTCGCGCAGGACGCCGAACCGCAGCCAGGGCAGCAGCGGCAGGATGAACCAGCAGAAGTAGGCGACGGGCACCTGGGTGGGGCCGGTGATCGAGATGATCGACGGGACGAACGTCGGGTTGCTCATGCCGAGCAGGTCGCCGAGCTCGGGGCGCAGCTTGCCGTTGTTGCCGAACACCGGCCCGTCGGAGCGCGCGGCCAGCTCGGAGGCGCGCAGCAGCGGGAGGTAGATCAGGGGGAGCAGCGCGGCGACGCAGCCTCCGGTCAGCAGCAGCCGTACGGCGCCCACCCGGTTGCGGGTGACCAGCCCCTCGATCACGAGCCCGAGGCCGACGACGACCACCGCGAGCGTGCCGTAGGGGTTGCCCTGGGTGACGCCGAGCGCACCGACCAGGAACGCCCAGAAGGGGTTCATCGCACCGCGCAGAGTGCGGCGGAAGGCCCACCACACCCAGGGGGCGTAGGCGAAGGCGGCGAGGCCGGCCGGCCACGAGCCGGCGTCCCACCAGAGGGTGAAGCCGGAGAAGGGGAGCGCGATCGCGACCGCCGCGGCGGCCCACGGCTCGGCGTCGTACTCGCGGGCGACGAGGTAGGTGCCGAGGGCGAGGGCGGCGAGGATCGCGATCTTGACCGCGGCGACGGCGAAGAGCAGGTCGCCGGAGCCGGAGACGAACAGCCAGATGAGCAGGTTGATCGGGTTCCAGATGCCGAAGAGCGCCTCGGCGGCGAAGTTGCCGCCGGCGAACGAGCTCGGGTCGAGGCCGATCGGCAGGCCGTGCTCGCGCACCGTCTGGCCGAGGTACCACCACGTGGGGGCGAACTGGGCCGCCGAGTCGCCGCGCAGGTAGACCTCGCGGCTGCCGAGGAGCGGCAGCAGGCCGTAGAGGCCCGTCACCACGACGACTGCGAGGGGCCAGGTCAGCCGCTTGATCACGCGCGATCCTCGTTCAGGGGGAGGTTGATGAACTGCTCGTGCTCCTGGCCGAGCAGGACGGCGACCGGTGTGCGCTCCGGTCCGTCGCTGCTCTCCTTGAGCAGGAAGTGGGGCCGTTGCTTGGTCTCGAGGTAGATCCGGCCGAGGTACTCGCCGATCACCCCCAGCAGGATCATCTGGACGCCGCCGAAGCCGACCACCGTGCAGATGGTGGTGACGTAGCCGGCCGCCTGGTTGCCGTTGATGATCGCGTCGCCCAGCACCCAGATGGCGTAGAGGAAGGCGACCAGCGAGATGAACGCGCCGAAGTAGATCGCCAGCCGCAGTGGCCGGGAGTTGAAGGAGACGACGCCGTCGATGCCGTAGTTGACCAGGCTGCGCATGCTCCACTTGGTCTCGCCGCCGGCCCGGGCGACGTTCTCGTAGTCGACCACGGCGGTCTGGAAGCCGATCCACGAGAACAGGCCCTTGGAGAACCGGTTGTACTCGCCGACCGCGAGCAAGGCCCGCACCGCGCGGCGGGTGAGCACGCGGAAGTCGCCCTCGCCGTCCTCGAGGGTGACGTCGATGAGCCGGTTGAAGATCCGGTAGTACGCCTTGGAGAACAGGGTGCGCACCGGCTTGTCCCCGGTGCGGGTACGCCGTGCGACCACCTGGTCGTTGCCCTCGGCCAGCAGCGGGAGCATCTGCGCGAGGAGCGTGGGCGGGTGCTGCAGGTCGGCGTCGAGGATGGCGACGGCGTCGCCCTTGGCCAGGCTGAGCCCGGCCAGCATCGCCGACTCCTTGCCGAAGTTGCGGCTCAGCGCGAGGTAGCGGAAGCGGGGGTCGTCGGCGTTGATCGCCCGCAGCCGGTCGAGCGTGCCGTCGCTGCTCCCGTCGTCCACGAGGAGCACCTCGAACGACGCGGCGACCTCGGGGAGAACGTCCTTGAGCACCGCGACGAGAGCGTCGACCACGGCCTCCTCGTTGTAGCAAGGCACGACCACGGAGAGCAACGCAGGAAAAGTCTTGCTCGCATCCGCCACGGGCCGAACCTTATCGGGTTCACTGTGCGCATGAGTCGTCGCGCGCTGAGGCGCCTGCGGTCTGTCCTGCAGGGCCACGGCCACGAGACGGACGAGCGGGCCCGGGTGGTCTTCCTGGTCGCCGCCGTCCACGGGCGCAGCGGCGTGGCCCGAGCGGTGGTCAACATCGCCGGGGCCCTGGTCGCGACGCACCGCATCGAGATCGTCAGCGTGTACGACGGCGGGCGGCACGCCTTCGCCATCGACCCGCGGATCCCGGTGCGGCACCTGGTGCCGGTGGCGCACCGGCGCATCGACGAGCTGCCGCGCGGCCAGCGCGAGGAGGCCCGCACGAAGAGCGCGTACGTCGGCGACCCCTACTTCTCCCGGCTCACCGACGCCGCGCTGGCCCGGGAGCTGGGCCGGCTCGGGGCCGGCGACGTGCTGATCTCGACCCGGCCCTCGCTGCACCGGCTCGCCACCGCGCTGACGGCGCCGGAGGTCGTCCGGGTGGCGTGGGACCACTTCAACTACCCCGGGCGGCAGCGGCGGGGTGGGGGGATGGGCGTGATCCGGCAGGCGATGGCGGCGCTCGCGGCGTTCGTCGTCCTCACCGAGGCCGACCGGCGCGACTACCTGCGCGACTTCCCGGAGGCCCGGATCGAGGTGATCCGCAACGCGATCCCGTGGCCGACGGTGCCCGAGCGGGTCGCGCGCGACAGCCGGACGGTCGTCGCCGCGGGCCGGCTTGCTCCGGTCAAGGGCTTCGACCGGCTCATCGACGCCTGGGCGGTGCTGGCCCCGGAGTTCCCCGACTGGCGGTGCCGGATCCTCGGCCTCGGGCCCCAGCAGGACGAGCTCCAGGCGCGCATCGACGCCACCGGGGTGCGCACGATCGAGCTGGCCGGCAACTCCGACGACATGCCCGCCGAGCTGCGCGCGGCCGAGATCTTCGCGATGTCCTCGCACCTCGAGGGGCTGCCGATGACCATCATCGAGGCGCTGAGCCAGGGCACGCCGGTGGTGACCTTCGACTGCCCGCGCGGCCCCGGCGAGCTCGTGAACGACGCGAACGGCCGGCTGGTGCCCGACGGCGACGTCCCGGCGCTCACCGCCGCCCTGCGCGAGCTCATGCAGAGCAAGGAGCTGCGCGACGAGCTGGGGGAGCAGGCGCTGCGCGACTCCCGTCAATACGACATCGATCACGTCGCGGAGGTCTGGCGGAGGCTCCTGGCCGACCTGGCAGGATGACGGCCCATGAGCAAGACGAACCCGGGCAACTTCTTCGAGGACTTCACGGTCGGCCAGGTCATCCGGCACGCGACGCCGCGCACGGTGACCGAGGGGGACCGGGCCGTCTACGGGTCGCTCTACCCGACTCGCTTCGCCGTGCCGTCGTCCGCAGTCTTCGCGGCGTCGGTCGGTCTCGACCCGCACCCGGTCGAGGAGCTGGTCGCCTTCCACATCGCGTTCGGCAAGACCGTCCCGGACGTCTCGCTCAACGCGGTCGCCAACCTGGGGTACGCCGAGTGCCGGTTCCACCAGCCCGTCGTCCCCGGTGACACGCTGAGCACGACCTCCGAGGTGATCGGGCTCAAGCAGAACTCCAACGGCAAGAGCGGCGTGGTCTACGTCCGCTCCACCGCGACCAACCAGCGCGGCGAGGTCGCCCTCGACTGGGCCCGCTGGGTGATGGTCCACAAGCGCGATGCCGCGGCGCCCGCGCCCGAGACCGTCGTCCCGGAGCTGGCGCCGACGGTGGCCGCCGCCGACCTGGTGATCCCGGCCGGCCTCGACTTCTCGGACTACGACTTCGCCGCGGCCGGCGAGCCGCACCGCTTCGGCGACTACGAGGTCGGCGAGAAGATCGACCACGTCGACGGCGTGACGCTGACCGAGTCCGAGCACCAGCAGGCCACCCGGCTGTGGCAGAACACCGCCAAGGTGCACTTCAACGTCGAGGCCCGCCCCGACGGCAACCGGCTGATCTACGGCGGCCACGTGATCTCGATGGCCCGCGCGCTGTCGTTCAACGGCCTGGCCAACGCCCAGCTCGTCGCCGCGATCAACGCGGGCGCGCACACCGCACCGGCCTTCGCCGGCGACACGGTCTACGCCTGGTCCGAGGTGCTCGACAAGGCCGAGACGTCCGCCCCGGGCGTGGGCGCGCTGCGGCTGCGCCTGGTCGCCACCAAGGGCCGCGACGAGTCGATGACGCTGCGCGGCGACGACGGCAAGTACGCCGCCGGCGTGCTGCTCGACCTCGACTACTGGGTGCTCGTCCCGCGCTGAGGCGTCACGGGGCGACCCGGACGTCCTTGATCGCGTAGGTCACCTCGTCGTCGACGGCGTTGGCGATCCGGTCGATCTGCACCGACGTGGGGTGGTCCTGGCCGTCGGGCCACTCCACCTGGACCTTGGCCGCGGCAGGGTCGTTGGCCTTCGCGATGACCTCGTTGATGGTCAGCCGGGTGAACTCCGGGGCGGCCTGTCCCTTCCGCGGGCCGCCCGCGATGACCGCGTCGGTGACCGCGCCGTCGGCCACGGTCACCTCGACCGTGCCGACCTGCGGGCAGAAGCAGAGCACCCGGAGCCGGTAGACGTAGTCGGCCGGCTCGAACTCGGGGTACTTGCCGGTGCTGCTCGGGGTGTCCGTGGCGCCCGGGCTGCCCGTCGGGGTGCCGGTCGTGCTCGGGGTGCCGCTCGGGGTGTCCGAGGCGGAGTCGGCGGCCCGGTCGCCGTCGTCGCTCCCGCAGGCGCTCAGGGGGAGCAGCAGGAGGGGGAGGGCGGCGAGCAGGCGGAGACGCGGCGACATGGCTCTCATGATGCCTGGGACGTGCGGCGCGGCCGAGACGTTCCCCCGGGCGTCGCGTCAGCGCCGTGCCGCGACGAAAACTGAAACACGTTGCATTTCGTGCGTGACCCGGGTCACACCGGCGTCGTTGGAGGGGTGAGGTCCCCGGGACCGGGACCTTGCTGTGCTCCCGATGCGAGAGGTCCGCATGCCCATGAGTCTCCGCACGCGCCGGTACTTCGGTGTGACCGTCCTGGTGCTCGCGCTGAGCGCCTGCGGCTCCCAGCTCGACCCGGGCACGGTGGCCCGCGTCAACGACGGGCCGGGTGGCTCCGGCGACGGCGGGGGCGCGGCCGGTGCCCCGGTCGCCGGCGACGGGGGCGGTACGGCGGGCGACCCGGCCGCCGCCGGCGGCGACGGCGGGACCTCGGGCTCCGGCTCCGGCACCGGTACGACGGGCGGCTCGGGCGGCTCCGGGGGCGGTGGCACCGGCGGCTCGCCCACCACGGGCAAGGGGGCGGCCGCGGGCGGCGTCAAGGCCGGCTCGTGCGACGGCTTCAAGAACCAGAAGGGGATCACCGACAAGACGATCACCCTGGCCAACGTGGCGGACCTGTCCGGTCCGGTGCCCGGCATCTTCGAGGCCTCGCAGCAGGCGACCCGCGCGTACGTCGAGTACTTCAACTCCCAGGGCACCATCTGCGGGCGCAAGCTCGAGCTGGTCAACCTCGACAGCCGGGCCGACGCCGGCGCCGACCAGCAGGCCTACACCAAGGCCTGCGACCAGGCGTTCGCCGCGATCGGCTCGATGGGCGCCTTCGACTCGGGCGGCGCGGGCGTGGCCCAGTCGTGCGGCCTCCCCGACATCCGGGCCGCGATGACCACGCCCGAGCGGGCGGGCTGCTCGACCTGCTTCGGCGTCTACTCGATCCGGCCCAACCTGATCGCCGACTCCGGTCCGCGCTGGCTGGCCAAGACCTATCCCGACGCGGTCAAGAACGTCGGCGTCCTCTACATCAACGGTGGCGCGGCCCCGATCAACGCCAAGAGCCAGGCTGCGGCCTGGGGCAAGATGGGCTGGTCGATCAAGTACACCCAGGGCATCGACGTCGCGGAGTTCAACTTCGCCCCCTACGTCCAGCAGATGAAGGACAAGGGCATCAAGATGGTGGTCTACACCGGGCCCTACCAGAACACGGTCAAGCTCCAGCAGGCCATGCAGCAGCAGGGCTACAAGCCCGACGTGTTCATGCAGGACCCCACGGTCTACGACCAGCGCTACGTCCAGCAGGCCGGCCCGCTGGCCGAGGGCACGATCGTCTACTCGACCACCGACCTGTTCGAGAACAAGAACAACCCGGAGATCCAGCTCTACCTCTCGTGGCTGCAGCAGGTGAAGCCCGGCGCGATCCCGAACTTCTACGGCCTGTTCTCGTGGTCCGCCGCCCGGTTGTTCGTCGAGCAGGCGGTCGCCCTCGGCGGCAACCTGAGCCGCGCCTCGCTCGTCGCGGCGGTCAAGAAGGTCAACAGCTGGACCGGCAACGGCGCGCACACCGCGATGCGGGTGGGCACGGCGCAGACGCCGCCGTGCCAGAAGATCATCCAGTACAAGGGTGGTCGCTGGCAGCAGATCTCGCCCGGCGCCTGGCTGTGCGGCGGCGTCGTCAACTCCGGTGTGGGGGGCTGACGCCGATGCGAGGACGTCAGAACCGCTGGCGCCGCACGGCCGGCGTGGCGCTGGTGCTGCTGGCACTGACGGCGTGCGGGTCCCAGCTCGACCCCCAGACCGTCGCGAAGGCCGGCAACCAGGGCGGGACGACGGGCGCGGCCGCCGGCACCGGTGACGGCGGCGGGACGACGGGCACGGGCGACTCCGGCACCGGTGGCGGCGCCGCCGCGGGCGGGGGCACCGGTGGGGGCACGAGCGGCTCCGGCGGCGGTGCCGCCGGGGGCGGTGGGAGCACGGGAGGTGGGTCGGGCAGCGGCGGCACTGGGGGGTCGCCGGCGTCCGGCAACGGGTCGGCGTCCGGCGGGGTCAAGGCCGGCTCGTGCGACGGCTTCAAGAACCAGAAGGGCGTCACCGACAAGACCATCACCCTGGCCAACATCTCCGACATCTCCGGGCCGGTGCCCGGCATCTTCGAGTCCGCGCAGCAGGCCACGCGCGCCTACGTGGAGTACTTCAACTCCCAGGGCTCGATCTGCGGGCGCAAGCTCGAGCTGCTCAACCTCGACAGCCGGGCCGATGCGGGCGCCGACCAGCAGGCCTACGTCAAGGCGTGCGACCAGGCGTTCGCCGCCGTCGGCTCGATGTCGGCCTTCGACTCGGGCGGCGCCGCCACGGCGAGCAGCTGCGGCATCCCCGACCTGCGCTCGACGATCGTCAACCCCGAGCGGCAGGCCTGCAAGTCGTGCTTCGGCGCCTACTCGATCAAGACCAACCTGATCTCCGACCCGGCCGCGAAGTGGCTGGCGACCAAGTACCCGACGGCGGTCAAGAACGCCGCCTTCCTCTACATCAACGCGGGCGCGGCGCCGGTCAACGCCAAGAGCCTCGCCGCGGGCTTCGAGCGCGCAGCCGGCTGGGACGCCAAGTACATCCAGGGCATCGACGTCGCCGAGTTCAACTTCGCCCCCTACGTCCAGCAGATGAAGGACAAGGGGATCAAGGCGGTCATCTACTACGGGCCCTACCAGAACACGGTCAAGCTCCAGCAGGCCATGCAGCAGCAGGGCTTCAAGCCGGACTTCTACCTGCAGGACCCCACGATCTACGACAAGCGCTACGTCGACCAGGCCGGCAGCGTCGCCGAGGGCGTCTACGTCTTCTCGCCCAACGACCTGTTCGAGAACACCAAGAACGCCGAGGTGCAGCTCTACCTCTCGTGGCTGCAGCAGGTGAAGCCCGGCGCGATCCCCAACTACTACGGGCTCTTCGCGTGGTCGGCGGCGCGCCTGTTCGTCGAGAAGGCCATCGCGCTGGGCGGCCGGCTCAGCCGCTCCTCGCTGGTCGCTGCGGTGCGCAGCACCAGCTCGTGGACCGGCAACGGCGCCCACACCGCGATGAACATCGCGGCCGGCGCCACCCCGCCCTGCCTGAAGCTCATCCAGTTCAAGAGCGGCCGGTGGCAGCAGGTCTCCCCGGGCAACTACATGTGCGGCAAGGTCGTCAACAGCGGAGTCGGAGGCTAGGCGCGCGTCATGGGATCACTCTTCGCCTTCACCCTGCTGGGCCTGTTCACGGGCGCGGCCTACGCGATCATGGCCAGCGGCCTGGTCCTCACCTACACGACGACGCGGGTCTTCAACATCGCTCATGGCGCCTTCGGCATGCTGCTCTCCTTCGTCTTCTGGGACTTCACCCAGCGCCAGGGCGTGCCCACCTGGCTCGCGCTCGTCCTGGTGCTCGGCGTGGTGGCGCCCGCGATCGGCTGGTTCATCCAGCGCTTCGTCACCCGCGGCCTGGGGGAGGGGCCGGTCTCGGTGGCGCTCGTGGTCACCGTCGGCCTGCTCGTCGGCCTGATCGGCCTGGCCCAGCAGCTGTGGCCGCCGGAGCCGCGGGTGCTGCTGCCGTTCTACTCCGGGACGGGCTGGAAGGTGGGCGACACCTTCATCACCGCCCACCAGCTGATCACGCTCGTGTGCGCGGTCGGGGTCGCGGTCGGCCTCTACCTGCTGCTCAACCGCACCCGGATCGGCACCGCGATGCGGGCCTCGGTCGACAACCCCGAGCTGCTCAAGCTGTTCGGCGGCAAGCCCGACCGGGTCGCGGCGCTGTCGTGGGCGATCGGCATCTCGCTCGCCGCGCTCGGCGGCATCCTGCTCACGCCCGTCGTGCTGCTCGACTACTACGCGCTCACGCTCCTCGTCATCAACGCGTACGCCGCCGCGATGCTCGGGCGGCTCAAGAGCCTGCCGATGACCTTCGCCGGCGCGATGGCGCTCGGCATCCTCGAGTCGCTCGCGGTGGGCTACCTGCCCACCGACGGCTTCCTGAGCTCCTTCCGGCCGGTGATCCCGGCGCTCTTCCTGTTCGCGATCGTCGTGCTGATGCCCCAGGCCCAGCTGCGGATCGGCCAGGTCAAGGGCATCGTCACCGCGCCGCTGCCGACGATGCGCAAGTCCCTCGGGTCGGGCGCCGTCCTGCTCGCGGTGGCGTTCGTGGTCATCAACGTGGTCGCGCCCAACCAGGTGCTGCTCATCGGCGTCGCGGCGACCTACGCGATGGTGATGCTGTCCCTCGTCCTCCTCACCGGGTACGGCGGCCACGTCTCCCTCGCCCAGTTCACCTTCGCCGGCGTCGGTGCGCTCACCTACGCCAAGCTCGACGAGCCCAACCTGTTCGGGCTGGCCATGGCCGCGCTCGTCGCCGCCGGGGTCGGTGCGCTGGTCGCGCTGCCGGTGCTGCGGCTGACCGGGCTCTACCTCGCGCTGTCGACCATGGCGTTCGCCGTCCTCATGGACAAGGTCGTCTTCAACGCCGACTTCGCGTTCAAGTTCAACGGGACGCTCGCGGCCGACCGGCTCTCGATCCTCGGCGTGCGGATCGGCAAGGACACCTCCTACGTGTGGTTCATGGTGCTGGCGTTCGTGCTGCTCGCCCTGGCCCTGCTCGTGCTGCGCCGCGGCGCGCTCGGCCGGCTCCTCATCGCCATGCGCGACAGCCCGTCGGCCTGCGGCACGCTCGGCCTCGACATGCGCTGGTTCCGGGTCGGCCTGTTCGCGCTCTCGGCCGGCATCGCCGGCCTGGCCGGTGGCCTGTTCGCCGGGCTGCGCGGGACCGTCGGCGCCGCCGACTTCCTCTACTTCCAGTCCCTGCTCGTGCTGCTGCTCGCGGTCGTCTTCGGTGCCACCTCGGTCACCGGCGCCCTGCTCGGCGGGACGGCGCTCATGCTGCTGCCCGAGCTGCAGGCCTCGTCGCCGCAGCTGGCCGGCCTGATGTTCGTGGTGATCGGCTTCGGCGCGGTGCTGCTGGGCCGCGACCCCAACGGCCTCGCCAACCACCTGTTCAAGGTGGCCCGCTGGGTCGGCGACCGGGTGGCGCCCGGCCTCGACGAACGGCTGCAGAGCCTGCTGCCCCGCGGCGGTGGGCGCGCCGGCAGCGCCGACGGCGCCGACGGGGCGGTCGACGTCCCGCTGGTCGACGTGCCCGGCGCCGGTGCCGGTCCCGATGCCCGCGTGATCGAGAAGGTGGTCTGAGCCATGGCCCTGCTCGAGGTCGACGACGTCGTCGTCCGGTTCGGCGGCGTGACCGCCGTCAACCGGGCCACCTTCACCGCGGACCGCGGCCAGATCACCGGCCTGATCGGCCCCAACGGTGCCGGCAAGACGACGTGCTTCAACGTGATCACCGGCCTGCAGCGCCCCACCAAGGGCAAGGTCCGCTACCGCGAGCGCGACGTGACCGGGTGGCCCGTGCACAAGCGGGCCAAGCACGGCGTGGGTCGCACGTTCCAGCGGCTCGAGGCGTTCGGCTCGCTCAGCGTGCGCGACAACGTGCGGGTCGCGCACGAGATCCACGGCGGACCGCTGGCCTGGTTCGGCCGGTCGCGGACCAACATCGAGGCGCTGCTCGACCGCGTCGGCATCCGCGACTACGCCGACGAGCGCGCCGACTCGATCCCCACCGGCACCGCCCGGCTGCTCGAGCTCGCCCGCTGCCTGGCCAGCGACCCGAAGCTGCTGCTGCTCGACGAGCCGTCGTCCGGCCTCGACGAGACCGAGACCGACGCCTTCGGCGAGCTGCTCGTCGAGCTCGCCGCCGAGGGTTGCGCGGTGCTCATGGTCGAGCACGACATGGACCTCGTGATGGGCGTGTGCGACGAGATCCACGTCCTCGACTTCGGCGAGATCATCGCCTCCGGCGCTCCGGCCGCGATCCGGTCCGACCCGAAGGTGCAGCGCGCCTACCTCGGCTACTCCGACGACGACGCGGACGCCGGCCGCGACTCCGACACCAGCGTGATCGAGGCGGTGACGTCATGAGCGTGCCCATCCTGGAGGTCATCGACCTCCACGCGGCGTACGGCCGGATCGAGGTGCTGCGCGGCGTCGACCTCGCCGTGCCGCGCGGTGCCGTGATGGCACTGCTCGGGCCCAACGGCGCCGGGAAGTCGACCCTGGTCAAGGTGATCAGCGGCCAGAAGGACCCCACCTCGGGCGACATCCACCTGGGCGGCGTCCACGTCCGCAAGGCGAGCTCCGACGAGCTCGCCCGGGTCGGGCTCTGCACGATCCCCGAGGGCCGGTCGGTGTTCCCCAACCTCACGGTCGAGGAGAACCTCACCCTGATGTCCTACGCGGGCGTGCCGGCGCCGGCGATCCTCGAGACCGCCTACAGCTACTTCCCGCGGCTGCACGAGCGCCGCCACCAGCTCGCCGGCACGATGTCGGGCGGCGAGCAGCAGATGCTCGCCATGTCGCGGGCGCTCGCCTCCGACCCGGCGCTGCTGCTCCTCGACGAGCTGTCGATGGGCCTGGCGCCGCTGATCGTCGACGAGCTCTACGAGACCGTCGCCCGGATCGCCGAGTCCGGGGTGTCCATCCTCTGCATCGAGCAGTTCGCCCGCACCGCGCTGCGGGTCGCCGACTACGCCGCCGTGATGAGCGGCGGTCGCATCGTGGCCTCCGGTGAGCCGGGGGAGATCCTCGACACCATGGCCGACGTCATCCTGGGGGGAGCAGCATGAGCCGGTACCGACTTCTCATCGCCGGAGGCATCGTCGCCTCGATGGTGCCGATGGCCACCGGGCCGGCCGCCGCGCCTGCTGCGGCCGCCGCGCCGGCGTACGGCGGCTTCTCGACGACGGCGTGGTCCGCGCCGATCCGGATCGAGGTCTACGAGCCCAGCCTCCCCATCCCGGCGGACCCGCAGCTCGAGATGGAGATGGGCTACAGCAAGGTCAAGGCCGACTCGGGCCAGTCGACCGGCCGGGCCAGCCTGTTCTGGCCGGGCGACCCGGTCGGCGAGGGCCTGAAGACGTTCGCCGAGCAGCTGGGGCTGCCCTCGACGCCGCTGACCGAGAACGGCTACCCGGTCCAGGTCAATTCGCAGTTCCCGGGCGACACCCCGACCCAGAGCGACGAGAAGATCCCCGGCACGATCATGCGCACGACGTCCGGCGACAAGACGGCGACCGCCGAGACGGGCTTCTCGCCCGACGGCGCCGTGCTCGGCCCCGACGCGGCCGACGGCGGAGGCAAGGCCCCGGCCGGCGGCAACCCGCTGACCCAGCTGCTCGACCAGCTCAGCGGCGCGCTCACCGGCGGCCTGGCCGGCCAGAAGAAGACCGCCGCACCGGGGCTGCCGCCCGAGCTGGCCGCGCTCGTCGACGTCGACGGCTACGTGTCGAGCAGCACGATGTCCGCAGCCGACGGCCCGGTCAAGAGCGCCTCCCGTGCGACGCTCGGCGAGATCCGGCTGCTCGGCGGCCTGATCACGCTGGGCGGCGTCGAGTCGGTCGCCAGGGTCACCTCCGACGGGGCGAAGGGCAAGGCCACCGGCAAGGCGACCTGGGGCAAGCTGGCGATCGCCGGCCAGGAGTTCTCGGTCGGTCCCGACGGCGTGAGCGCCCCGGGCAAGACCACGCCGATCCCGGGGCTCAACAAGCTGCCGGTCGCAGCGCTCGAGAAGCTCGGCGTGAAGTTCGAGATCCCCGCGCCGGTCCGCAAGGTCGACGGCGACGCCGCGACGAGCCTGTCCGAGGGCCTCAAGATCACGATCGACACCAAGATCCTCGCGCCAGTGCTCAAGCTGCTGCCGACCAACATCCTGGCGCAGCTGATCCCGGCCCAGGCGGGACCGCTGAAGGGCGTCGTGGCCGGCCTGTCCAGCCTCGCGCCGAAGATCGTGGTCACCCTGGGCGTCGCCTCGGCGAACGTCGACACGGTGCCGCCGATCGCGAACGTCCCGACACCCGGCACGGCGGCACCGCCCGCCGCCGGTACGCCGCCCGCGGCCTCCGGCGGCAAGCCCGCGGCCGGCTCGGTCGGCGTCCCGCCCGCGGCCGGTCCGGCCCCCGTCGGCGCGGCGCCGGTGGCCGGTGGCGGCGCGCCCGTGGCCGACCTGGCCGACGCGGCCCCGGCCAGTGCCGGGCTGCCCGAGCTGTTCTCCATCCCGGGGATGCTCCTCCTCGGCGCCTTCCTCCTCGCCGCCTTCGCCGGCAGCTGGTTCCGCCGGCTCGGCGTCCTCGCCCTCGGTGCCGGCGCGTCCTGCTCCCACGGCCTCGACAGCGGCCTCCCCGACCTCCGAAAGGCATGACCATGACCGCAAGCAGCCTGCCGCGCGTCGGCGACGCGTCCTCCCGCTCCGGCGTCGCGCCGCTCAAGGACAACTACTACGCCCTGCTCCAGGTCGTGCTCTTCTGGGCGGGCGCGATCATGCTGCCGCTCGGCATCGTCGTCATCATCCTCGGCTGGTACGGCGCCGCGAACACGCCGTACCAGTGGGACCAGATGTCGTACGTCGTCTCCGGCGGCATGCTCGGCCTCGGCCTCACCTTCGTCGGCGGCTTCCTCTACTTCGGCGCCTGGCTGGCCCGGATCGCCGCCGACGGGCGCGAGTCGTCCAAGCGGCTCGCCGACACGCTGCTCGTGCTCGCCGAGGTGACCGCCACCAACGCGCGCACCGACGAGCAGGGCCTCGACGTGGGCGCGATCCCCGTCGTCGCCGGCGACGGGACGACGATGCACCGGCGCGACTGCGCTCTCATCGCGCACCGCGACGACCTCACGCCGGTGGGCGAGAACAACGCCCACCTGACGACGTGCCGGGTGTGCCGGCCTACCGCTCGGCGCTGACCTCGGGGCTCTCGGTCTGCGCCGCGGGCCGGCCGGTGCCGAACCAGCGCGCCAGCGGCAGCAGCGCGAGCACGAGCACCATCGGCACGACGAAGCCGTAGCGCAGCTCGTCCTTGCCCACGACGCCGGTGAGCACCGCGCCCAGCAGACCGCCGACGTAGTTGAACTGGTTGAAGCGGGCGATCACCGCGTCGACCCGCTCGACCGAGCCGCCGGCGATCCGGGCGGCAGCGGAGAAGCTCAGCGGCGCCACGACCGAGATGCCGGCGCCGGTGAGCGTGAAGCCGAGGACGGCGACGCCCCAGGTCGGCGCAGCGGTGACCACGACGAGCCCGGCGCAGGCAACGACGGCCCCGATGCGCAGGACCGGCACGGCGCCGTACCGCAGGACGATGCGGTCGCCCGCCATCCGCACGGCGAGGCTGGCGACCAGGTAGGGGAGCGTCGCGAGGGCGACGAAGCGCGAGGGCGCGTCGACCACCTCGTCGAGGTAGACCGCGCCCCAGGTCTGGGCGGCGGTGTCGACCATGTAGAAGACGACCATGCCGAGGCCGACCATGAGGATCGGGCGCCAGGGCACGGCGATCGCGGTCGAGCCCGTCGCCACCGCGGTCGCCGTCTCGGTGTCGCGCGGCAGGAAGCGTGCCCCCGCGACGATCAGGGGGAGCACGGCGAGGCCGGCGGTCCAGGCCAGGTCGACGTCCGCGGTCGCGAGCGTGAGCGCGGCGCCGAGCAGGCCGCCGAAGGTCCACGCGCCGTGGAAGCTCGGCAGGATCGGCCGGCCGTAGCGCAGCTCGAGCGCCACCGCCTGCATGTTCGTGGTCGCGTCGACCATGCCCAGCCCGACGCCGTAGACCGCGACCCCGGCCAGGTACGCCGCCCACACCGGCGCCGCGAGCATCAGCCCGGCGCCGACCGTGACGAGCACCAGCCCGGCGCGCAGCACGGACGCGCTCGCCGTGCGCGCCGCGAGCCTCTCGGCGACGACCGAGCCCGCCCCGGCCAGTAGGACGATGGCGAGCAGCACTCCCGAGATCCCGAGCTCGGAGAGGTCCCAGCGGTCCTTGATCTCCGGCAGCCGCGTGGTCAGGCCGATGAAGACGAAGCCCTGGGTGGCGAACGCGGCCGCGATCGCCAGGCGGTGACGGGACAGGGGCATGCCCGGATCCTGCCACCGAGGGCACCTCGCTGGCAGGATGTCCGCATGGCCGATTCCGCCTTTCTGGTCCGGCACGGGGCGACCGAGTGGAGCGTCTCGGGGCGGCACACCTCGACCACCGACCTGCCGCTGCTCCCCGAGGGCGAGGACGTCGCCCGCGGGCTGCCCGCGCGCCTGGCGGGGCCGTCGTACTCCCTGGTGCTGACGAGTCCCCTCAAGCGCGCCCGCCGCACCGCCGAGCTCGCCGGCTTCCCCGATGCCGAGATCACCGACGACCTCCTCGAGTGGCGCTACGGCGACTACGAGGGCCGCACCACCGCGCAGATCCGCGAGGAGGTGCCGGGCTGGACCGTGTGGACCCACCCGTGCCCCGGCGGCGAGAGCGCGGCCGACGTCGCGGCCCGCTGCGACCGCGTCGTCGAGCGGATCCGGGCCGCCGAGGCCGCGGGGCCGGTGCTGCTCTTCGCGCACGGCCACGTCCTGCGCGCCCTCGCCGCGCGCTGGCTCGGGCAGCCCGTCGCCGGCGGTCGCAGCTACCGGCTCGACACCGCGACCGTGTCGACGCTGGGACGTGAGCGCGAGACGCCGGTGCTGGTGAGGTGGAACGCGTGATGCTTGACGAACGAGCCCGCGCGCAGGACGGTGTCGGTCATGCCGACCGATGAGCCCGCGCCGGGAGAGGGCGCCGGAGACGTCGCGGTGCGGACCGAGTGCCCGCGCTGCCCCGCGCCCGTGGCCGAGGTCGGCAACGGGCTGTGGTCCTGCCCCGAGCACGGCGTGGTCGTCCCGCTGTGGCGGCCCACCACGTCGTCGTACGAGGCGTTCGCGGGGCACCTGCTGCGGGTGGGCCGGTTCCCGACGTACCTGCCCTGGCCGCTCGGGCCGGGCTGGGCGGTCAGCGACTTCGCTGCCGTGGTCGCCGAGGGGGAGTTCCCGCGCGCCACGATGACCTGCGTGGCCGGCACCAGCCAGCTCGACGGCCCGGTCGACGTCATGGTGATCAGCGAGGAGCCGGGCACCGGCTTCGGCGCCCGGGTCGCGGGCCTCGGCGCCGCCGAGGGGACCGACCCCCTCGACCCCGGCCGCGAGGTCGGCGACGGGCCGGCGCCGGTCCGGGTCCGCGTCGACCAGTACCCCGTCGGCCTCTGGCCGGTCTCGGTCAGCACCTCGCCGGGGGAGTGGGACCGCTCGGTGCTCGCGGGCGAGGCGGGCGGGCGCTGGCTGTGGCTGGTGCTGCGGCCGGCCTCGGCGATCCTGCTGCTGCGCGACGACTGGATCCTGCGCGATGTCTCCGCGACCGGCCCCCAGCTGGTCGCCCTGCCGTTCGGAGGGCCCGCCCCCTCCTGGTGAGGCCGATTCCGGCGTTCGGGCGCGCGGAGCGGTCCGGATGCGGGACGATCCTCCGTCGGGACGAGGAGGACACCATGGCACGCAACGCGCAGACCCTGCGGCGTCGTACGGCGGAGGCGATCGGGCAGCAGCGCACCGGGACGACGGTCCGCCCGGGGCCGCCCGCGGTCGGCCTGCGGGCCCGCCTCCGGTACGCCTTCGACAACACGATGTCCCGCGGCACGCCCGCGCTGGTGGCCTGGCTGTTCGTCGTCACCGTGCTGCTCGTGGTCGTCTTCGCTGTCATCGACATCGTCACCGGGATGCGCGAGCAGCACATCGGCTTCTGGGAGGCGGCCTTCCAGGCGCTGCTCCACGCGCTCGACCCCGGCACGGTCGCCGGCGACACGGGCGCCCGCTGGAGCTTCATCGTCACGATGCTGGTGCTCACCGTGGCCGGCCTCTTCATCGTCAGCGCGCTCATCGGCGTCATCGCGGCCGGCATCGACGCCCGGATCGCCGAGCTGCGCCGCGGCCGCTCCGTCGTCCTGGAGTCGGACCACACGGTGATCCTGGGCTGGTCGGACTCGATCTTCACCGTGATCAGCGAGCTCACCATCGCCAACGAGAGCCGCCGGCGTCCCGTCGTCGCGGTGCTCGCCGACCGCGACAAGGTCGAGATGGAGGAGGAGATCCGGGCCAAGGTCGGCGCGCTGCGCGGCACCCGGGTCGTGTGCCGGTCGGGCTCGCCGGCCGACCTCGACGACCTGGCGATCGTCAGCCCGCGCGCCGCCCGCTCGGTCGTGCTGCTCTCGCCCGACGCCGGTGGTCGCGACCGGGCGAGCTTCGACCCCGACCGCGAGGTCGTCAAGTCGCTCCTCGCCCTGCGCTCGACGCTGGGCACCGACGCCGGTCCGCGCGTCGTCGCGCAGCTGCGCGACCCCGCCAACCTCGAGGTGGCCCGCCTGATCGGGCGCGACCGGCCCGGGGGCCTGTCCCTCCTCGACATCCGCGAGACCGTCGCCAAGCTGGTCGTGCAGACCTCGCGGCAGTCCGGCGCCGCCGCCGTGTACCGCGAGCTCTTCGACTACGACGGCGACGAGATCTACTTCGTCGAGGACCACCCGCTCGCCACGTCGACCTACGCCGACGCGCTGCTGCACTACGAGACGCTCAGCGTGATCGGCGTCGTCGAGGGCGGCGCCGTCCGGCTCAACCCGCCCGCGGACACGGTCATCGGCTCCCGCGCGCTGGTCGTCGTCGCCGAGGACGACTCGATCCTGGGCGACGCCCCGCGCTCCACCGCCGTCGCCGACCTCGCGGCTGTCGCCGAGGCGCCCGTCGAGGAGCTCCACGCCACCCATGCAGTGGTGCTCGGCTGGAACGAGCGGGCCCCGATCATCCTCAGCGAGCTCGACCGGTACGCCGCGCCGGGCTCGACCCTGACCGTGGTGACCGAGCACGGCACGCCCGTCGTCCCGCCGACGCAGCACCTGGCCGTCACCGTCGTCCAGGCCGGCACCACCCGCCGCGCGGTGCTCGACGAGCACGTCCCCGCGGACTGCGACCAGGTGATCGTGCTCTGCTACTCCGACGACCTCGATGCCGAGGCCGCCGACGCGACGACGCTCGTCACCCTGCTCCACGTGCGCGACATCCTCGCCACCTCGGACAGCAGCACGCCGGTGATCAGCGAGATGATGGACGACCGCAACCGAGTGCTCGCCCAGGTCGCCGACATCGACGACGTCGTCGTCAGCGGCGAGATCGTCAGCCTCATCGTCACCCAGCTCTCCGAGGACGCCCGGATCGAGCCGGTCTTCCACGACCTGCTCCAGGCCGAGGGCAGCGAGATCTACCTGCGCCCCGCCGAGGGGTACGTCCACCCGGGCCGCGAGGTCGCCTGGGCGACCGTCGTCGCCGCGGCCGCGCGCCGGGGCGAGACCGCCATCGGCTTCTCGTCGCCGGCGCTGGCCGAGGCCGGCTCGCGCTTCGGCGTCGTCGTCAACCCGCCGAAGTCGGAGCGGATCACCGTCGCGCCGGGCGACCGGGTCGTGGTGCTCGCCGAGCTCTGAGGTCGTCGCCCCACCTGCAGATGGTGGTGCGGGCACTACCCCGAGTCGGGCCCGTGCTCCACTGACACGACGGCCCGGCACGACGAGGCTGGACGACATGCCAGCCACCGAGTCCTCCGTCCGCCGCCGGCCGTTCACGATCGCCGGCCTCCTGCTGCTCGTCATCGTCGGCATCGCGACCGGCGCCGCCACCGGCGACGTCCTCGACCACGGCTGGGGCCGTGCCCTGGCCTACGGGCCGGACGCGCTCGCGTCCGGCCACTGGTGGACGCTGCTGACCGGCCCGCTGCTGGCGATCTCCCCGTGGTGCTACGTGCCGGTGCTGCTCAGCTTCGGGCTGTGCGCCGGGTTCGCCGAGCGCCGGCTCGGGACGCTGCGCACGGCACTGCTCTGGCTGGTGACCCAGGTCGGCAGCGTGGTGGTGGCCAGCCTGCTCGTGCTGGCACTCGGCCCGGACTCGTTGCAGCACGCCCGCGACGTCGGGCCGTCGGGCGGCGCGCTCGCGCTCGGCGCGGTGATGACCGCCTTCCTCGGCACGGTCGCGCGCCGGGTCACCCGGGTCGGCCTGGTCGGCTATGTCGTGCTCTCCGTGCTCCTGGTCGGGCACCTCGCCGACGTCGTCCACCTGGTCGCCGTCGGCGCGGGCCTGCTGATCGGCACCGCGATCGGCCCGCGCCGCGGGCCCGTCGTCAACCGGGACCGGGCGGTCGAGCACCTGCGCCGCGACGGCGGCGGCACGCTGTCGTGGATGACCACCTGGCCCGGCGTCCGCTACTTCTACGACCCGCGCGGCGAGGGCTACATCGCGTACCGCCGGCACCTCGGTGTGGCCCTGGCCCTCGGCGACCCGATCGGCACGCCGGACTGGCGGGTCCGTGCCGCGGGGGAGTTCGCCGCCTTCTGCGCCGACGAGCACCTCGTGCCCAGCCACTTCGCGGTGACCGGTCCGGTGGCCCGCGCGGTCGGCGGCCGCAGCCTGCAGATCGGCGAGGACACGCTGCTCGACCTGCCCGACCTGGAGTTCCGCGGCAAGCGCTGGCAGGACGTGCGCACGGCCCGCAACCGGGCGGCCCGCGACGGCATCCGGTTCGAGCTCGTCGTCCTCGCGGACGCCGACCCGCGCATCGCCGCCCAGGTGCGCGAGATCAGCGCCGGCTGGCTGCGCCGCCAGCGCACCCCCGAGCTCGGCTTCACCCTCGGCGGCGTCGACCACGCCATGGACCCGCGGGTGCGGGTCGCCCTGGCCCTCGACGCCGACGACCGGGTGCACGGCTTCCTCTCGTGGCTGCCGGTCCACGGCGGGCAGGGCCGCATCGAGGGGTGGACGCTCGACCTGATGCGCCGCCCGGACGACGGCTTCCGGCCGGCGATCGAGTTCCTCATCGCCGAGTCCTGCCTGGCCTTCCGGGCCGAGGGAGCCCGCGTGGTCTCGCTCTCGGCGGCGCCGCTGGCGCGGAGCGAGGGGGAGCCCGACGGCTGGCTGCAGCGCGGCCTGGAGCGCTCGGCGCGCCTGCTCGAGCCGCTCTACGGCTTCTCGTCGCTGCACGCCTTCAAGGCCAAGTTCTCCCCGCGCTGCGAGGCGCTGCACCTCACCTACCGCTCCCTGACCGAGCTGCCGCGGATCGGTGCCGCGGTGCTGGTCGCCTACCTGGTCACCCCGAAGACGCGGGACGCCAGCACGCCGCTCACCCTGCCGGAGCGGGTCGCGGCCGAGCACGGCGAGCGCGCCGAGCGGGAGCGCGTGGCCGCCTGACGGGCACCGGGCGGGAGCACTAACCTCGTACGGTGACGATCGACCTCCACACCCACTCCAGCGTCAGCGACGGCACCGAGCCGCCCGCGGCGCTGGTCCGGGCGGCGGCTGCCGCCGGGCTCGAGGTCGTCGCCCTGACCGACCACGACACCACCGCCGGGTGGGACGAGGCGGCTGCGGCCGCCGTCGAGGTGGGCATCGGCCTGGTCCGCGGCATCGAGGTCAGCACCCGCTTCCGCGGCGCCGGCGTGCACCTGCTCGTCTACCTCCCCGACGCCGCCGACCCGGGCCTGCAGGACGAGCTCGCCCGGATCGTCGCCGGCCGCGCCGACCGGGTGCCCGCCATGCTCGCGCGGCTGCGCGAGCTCGGCATCCCCGCGACCGAGGAGGCGCTCGCCGCGGTCAGCCCGGGCAACCAGGTCACCGGCCGCCCGCACCTGGCCGACCTGCTCGTCCGGCTCGGCGTCGTCGGCGACCGGGACGAGGCGTTCGCCCGCTACCTGTCCGACGGCGGACCGGCGTACGTCGACCGCTACTCCGCCGACCTGCTCGACATGCTCGCCCGGGTCGACTCCGCCCGCGGCGTCGCCGTCGTCGCGCACCCGTGGGGGCGGGGCTCGGCCGACGTCCTCGACGAGGCGGCGTTCACGACCCTGGCCGACGCGGGCCTGGCCGGGATCGAGGTCGACCACCTCGACCACGACGCCGCCGCCCGGGCCGCGCTGCGCGCGATCGCCGTCCGGCTGGGGCTGGTGGTCACCGGCTCCAGCGACCACCACGGCGCCGGCAAGAACGGCCACGACCTCGGCGTCGAGACCACCGCTCCCGACCAGCTGCGCCGGATCCTCGACCGCGCCGCCGCGCTCGGCTCACCCACCACGCTGGCCGGCCCGGCGGGCAAGGAGCTCCGATGATCGAGCACGTCCTCCTGGTCGAGGTCTTCGTGACCCTCTTCGTGATCATGGACCCCGTCGGCACCGTGCCGATCTTCCTGTCCCTCACCGCCGGCCGCAGCCACGCCACGGCCAAGCGCGCGGCGTGGCAGGCGGTGGCGGTGTCGTTCCTGGTGATCACGCTGTTCGCGCTCTTCGGCCAGCAGGTCCTCGACTACCTGCACATCTCGCTGCCCGCGCTCCAGTGCGCCGGCGGCCTGCTGCTCCTCCTTGTCGCGCTCGAGCTGCTCACCGGCAAGGAGGAGGAGATGACCGCCTCCGCCGACGCCAACATCGCCCTCGTCCCGCTCGGCACGCCGCTCCTCGCCGGCCCGGGCGCGATCGTCGCCACGATGCTGTTCGTCCAGCAGGTCGACGACTGGTCCAGCGGCCTGTCCGTCGCGCTCGGCGTGATCGCCGTCCACCTCGCGCTGTGGGCCGCCATGCGCTACTCGCTGCCGATCCTGCGCCTGATCCGCGAGGGCGGCGTCCTCCTCGTCACCCGGATCGCCGGCCTGCTGCTCTCGGCCATCGCCGTCCAGCTCGTCGCCGACGCCGTCCGCGCCTTCATCGCCGGCGAAGGCTGACGAAGGGGCACGTTCCGGCGCACGAAGTAGCACGTTCCGGCGGTCGAGAGCGCAACCCTCGACCGCCGGTTCTTGCTCCTTCGTGCGCCGGAACGCGCTACTTCGCGGGGGTTACTTGCGGCCGAGGGACTGCAGGCGCTGCAGCGCGCCGCGGGGGACGACGCGGCTGCCGGCGACGATCGCCTTGTAGCGCTTCGACGGGATCGACATGGCGCGGCCCTTGTCGAGGTCGGCGAGTGCCTCGCGGACCAGCCGGTCGGCCTCGAGCCACAGCACCTTGGGGGCCGACGCGTCGCGGTCGATGCCGAGCCGCTCGTGGAACTCGGTCCTCACGAAGCCCGGGCACAGGGCCATCACGGTCACGCCGCGGTCGGCGTACTCGGCGTGGGCCCAGGCGCTGAACGAGTTCACCCACGCCTTGGCTGCGCTGTAGGTGCCGCGGGGGAGGAAGGCCGCCACGCTCGACACGTTGACGACGCCACCGCGGCCGCGCTCGACCATGCCGCCGAGAGCGGCGTGGGTCAGCCGCAGGACGGCGCGGACCAGCACGTCCTGCTGGGCCTGCTCGACGTCGATCGGGTTGTCGAGGAAGCGCTCCTTGAGCCCGAAGCCCGCGTTGTTGACGAGCAGGTCGACCGGGCGCTCGCGGTCGGCCACCCGGGTCTCGACCGCGGCGAGCTCGTCGAGCGAGGTCAGGTCGGCGGGGAGCACCTCGACCGCGACCCCGTACGACGTCCGCAGGTCCTCGGCGACCGTCGCGAGCCGCTCCCGGTCGCGGGCCACGAGCACGAGGTCGTCGCCGCAGGCGGCGAGCTGGCGGGCGAACTCCAGGCCGATGCCGGCGGTGGCGCCGGTCACGAGTGCGGTGGGCATGTCCGACAGTCAACCAGCCGACCCCCGGGTGTCGCCCCCCTGACGTGCCCGCGTCCGGCATGATGGACCCCGATGAACAGCGAGCCGGCTCCCCCCGTCATCCTCGCGGTCGCCAACCAGAAGGGCGGCGTCGCGAAGACCACCAGCGTCGCCTCCATCGGCGCCGCGCTGGCCGAGCGAGGTCAGTCGGTGCTGCTCGTCGACCTCGACCCCCAGGCCTGCCTGACGTTCTCGCTCGGCATCGACCCCGAGGACCTCGAGCTCTCGATCCACCACGTGCTCACCAAGGGGACCGACGTCGCCGAGACGATCATCGCCACCGACGACGGCGTCGACCTCCTCCCCGCGACGATCGAGCTCGCCCGCGCCGAGGCCGACCTGCTCACCCGCACCGGCCGCGAGCACGTCCTGCGCGGGGTCATGGAGGACCTCCAGGCCGCCGGCACCCACTACGACTGGGTGCTGCTCGACTGCCCGCCCTCGCTCGGCGTGCTCACGGTCGCGGCGCTCACCGCCGCCCAGGGCGTCCTCATCCCGCTGCAGTGCGAGACGCTCTCGCACCGCGGGGTGGGCCAGCTGCTCGACACCGTGCACGACGTCCGCCGCTTCACCAACCGCGACCTCGCGGTGTGGGGCGTGCTCCCGACGCTGTACGACGGCCGGACCAACCACGCCCGCGCGGTGCTCGACACGATCTCCGAGACCTACGACCTCGAGGTCGTCGAGCCGCCGATCCCCAAGACCATCAAGTTCGCGGAGGCGCCTGCCGCGGGCCGCTCGATCCTCGCGACCAGCCGCACCAGCAAGGGCGCCGAGGCCTACCGCGAGGTCGCCGGCTCCCTGATCGCCCGGGCGGCGCGCTGACGTGAGCCAGCCAGCAGGACGCCGCCGGGCCGAGGTCGGTCGCCGCAAGGCCCCGCCGCCGGGACGCCGTCGCGCCGAGCCGGCCGGGCGCCGCCGGGCGACCGCCGTCCGGCCCCGCTACGGACGGATCACCGCCTTCGGCGCCGCCCTCGCCGTCACCGGGCTCACCGTGGCCGGCGGCTTCGGGCTGCTGCCCTCCGGTCCCGACGGCGCCCGCGCCGTCGACGCCACGGGTGCCTCGGGCGCGATCGCGCCCCCGGCCCAGCGCACCGACGGCGAGCAGGCTCCGGCGCGCTCCGACGCCCGTCGTACGACCTCCACGCCGGGGCTCGTCGACGCCGGCGGCGGCGAGATCGCCGCGCTGAGCGAGACCACCTCCCTGCCTGCGGGCTCCGGCACCGGGCGGCGGATCGTGTTCAGCGAGGGCCGGCAGCGGGTCTGGCTGGTCGACGGCGCCGGCAAGGTGGTCCGCACCTACCTGGTCTCGGGCAGCGTCACCGACAACCTCCAGCCCGGCACCTACGCGGTCTACTCCCGCAGCCGCAACGCCATCGGGATCGACGACTCCGGCACGATGGAGTACTTCGTCCGCTTCACCCAGGGCACCCAGGGCGCCGCGATCGGCTTCCACACCATCCCGGTCGACGACGGCAAGCCGGTCCAGACCCTCGCCCAGCTCGGGTCGCCGCGCTCGCACGGGTGCATCCGCCAGGAGCGCGGCAACGCCATCGCGCTGTGGGACTTCGCGCCGATCGGCACGAAGGTCGTCGTCACCGCCTGAAAAGCACCGGAGCCCCCGGCGGACCGGGGGCTCCTGCGTGCTGGTGCCTGCTCAGGCGTCGGTGGCCGGCTTCGCGCCGCCGCCACCGCCACCGCCGCTGCGGCGACGCCGGCGACGCCGGGGCGCCTCGGTGCCGCCGTCGGCTGCCAGGGCCGCCTCCGTCGCGGTCGATGCGGTCGACGCGGTCGACGCGGCGGACTCGACCGGCTGGCCGCCCCGGGTGCGGGTGCGCGTGCGGGTCCGGTCGCGGTTGCGGGCCGGGCGCTCGGAGCGCTCGCCACGCTCGCCCCGGTCGCCACGGTCGGCGCGCGGCGCCGGCGGGGCCGGGGGCACGATCCGGCCCTTGGTCCCGGGGGCGATGCCCTGGTCGTGGAAGAGGTGCTCGGAGGTCGAGTAGGTCTCGAGCGGCTCGTCGAAGGGCAGGTCGAGCGCCTTGTTGATCATCTTCCAGCGGTGCACGTCGGTCGCGTCGACCAGCGTGATCGCGATGCCCGAGGCGCCGGCGCGGCCGGTGCGGCCGATCCGGTGGACGTAGGTCTTGTCGTCCTCGGGGCAGGTGTAGTTGACCACGTGGCTGACGCCGGAGACGTCGATGCCGCGGGCCGCGACGTCGGTCGCGACGAGGACCTTGATCTTGTCCTCGCGGAACTTCGTCAGCGCCTTCTCGCGCGCCACCTGCGCCATGTCGCCGTGCAGGGGGCTGGCCTTGAAGCCGCGCTCGACCAGGTCGTCGGCGACGCGCTGGGCCTGCCGCTTGGTGCGGGTGAAGACGATCATCTTGTCGGCGTCCTCGGCCTGCAGCAGGCGGCCGATGATCTCCGGCTTGTCGAGGTCGTGGGCGAGGTAGATGAACTGCGCGGTGGCCGGCACCGTCGCGTTCTCGTACGACGACTCGGCGCGGATGTTCATCGGGTGCCGCATGTGCATCCGGGCCAGCGAGACGATCGCGGCCGGCATGGTCGCCGAGAACAGCATGGTCTGGCGGGTCTCGGGCGTGAGCCGGAGCAGCTTCTCGACATCGGGCAGGAAGCCGAGGTCGAGCATCTCGTCGGCCTCGTCCAGCACGAGCGCGTGGACGTGGGACAGGTCGAGGACCTTGCGGTTGGCAAGGTCGATGAGGCGGCCCGGCGTGCCGACGACGATGTCGACGCCCGTCTCGAGCGCCTCGATCTGCGGCTCGTAGCCGACGCCGCCGTAGATGGTCAGGACGCGCAGGCCGCGGTCCTTGCCGGCCAGCTCGAGGTCGCCGGAGACCTGGATGGCGAGCTCGCGGGTCGGCGCCACGATGAGCGCCTGCGGCTTGCCCTGCGGGATCTCGGAGTAGTCGGGGTCGGACGGCGCGACGCTGCGCTGCAGCACCGGGATGCCGAAGGCCAGGGTCTTGCCGGTGCCCGTGCGGGCCTGACCGATCAGGTCGGTGCCGAGCAGCGCGACGGAGAGGGTCATCTCCTGGATCGCGAACGGGTGCGTGATGCCGGCCCGGTCGAGCGCGTCGCAGATCTGGGGCATGACCCCGAGGTCGCGGAAGCTGGGCGTGGTGGTCTCAGTGGTGTTCTGCGTGGAAGTCAGTGTCGTGTCGCTTTCGTGAGTGTCGTCAGCCGGTCGGCGTGGCGCCAGAATCAATGCGGCTGATTCACACTCAGCCGCGCACATACGTGGGCAGGTTGCCCGGGCGGGCCGGCTCTGGCTCCCGTCTTCCGGGGGCACGGACTGGCTCTCGCTGTGACCCATGGTACTTGTACGCTGCGCGCATGGCTGAATCCGCCGCGTCCGCCGACGCCGACCCGCTCTACCGCGAGGCGGTCGTCGACCTCCTCGGCGCCATCGCGTACGGCGAGATCTCGGCCTTCGAGCGGCTCGCCGAGGACGCCAAGCTCGCGCCGAGCCTGGCCGACAAGGTCGACCTGGCGACGATGGCGAGCGGCGAGCTCACCAAGGTCCACGCCCTGCACGACCGGCTCCGCGCGCTCGGCGCCGACCCCTTCGAGGCGATGGCGCCGTTCCGCGAGCCCCTCGACGAGTTCCACCGCCACACCGCCCCGGCCGACTGGCACGAGGGTCTGGTCAAGGCGTACGTCGGCGACGGCCTCGCCAACGACTTCTACCGCGAGATCGCGGCCTACCTCGACCCCGAGACCCGCGACCTGGTCGTGTCCTCGATGGAGGAGGGCAGCCACGCGACGTTCGTCGTCGACCGGGTGCGCGCCGCGATCGCCGACGACAGCCGCCTCGGCGGCCGGCTCGCCCTGTGGGGACGCCGGCTGATGGGCGAGGCGCTCACCCAGGCGCAGCGGGTGGCGGCCGACCGGGACGCGCTCACCGCGCTGCTCGCCGGCGGTGTCGACCGGCCCGGCCTCGACCTCGCCGCGATGGGCCGGATGTTCACCCGGCTCACCGAGCGCCACATGGCGCGGATGGGCGAGCTCGGCCTCGACGCGTGAGCACGCCCGAGCGCGCCGTCGAGCGGCTGCTGTTCCGCTATGCCGACGCCATCGACGCCGGCGACCTGGCCGCGCTCGGCGCGCTCTTCGCCCATGGCCGGATCGCCCAGGACAGCCCGGACGGTTCGCTCACCCTGGCCGAGGGCAGCACGGCGGTCGAGGCGTTCTACCGCTCCCTCGTGATCCTGTACGACGACGGCACGCCCCGCACCCGGCACCTCACGACCAACGTGAGCATCGACGTCGACGAGGCCGCGGGGACCGCGACCGGCACGGCGTCGTACACCGTGATGCAGGCGACCGAGGGGTTCGCGCTGCAGCCGATCATCGTGGGCCGCTACCGCGACGACTTCCACCGCGTCGAGGGGGAGTGGTGGTTCGGCACCCGGGCGATGTCGGTCGACCTGACCGGCGACCTCAGTCGCCACCTGCGGCGCTGAGCGTCTCGTCCCGCCGCGCGGGCGCCCAGCCCGGCGGCCCGAAGACGTAGCCCAGCCGCTCCCGCCAGCTCGCCGCGCGCCGGACGTTGCGCGCGATGGCGGCGTAGTCGCCGTACTCGAGCGTGATCAGGTTGAAGGTCTCGACCGGCTTGGTCAGCCCGTACGTCGGCCGCTGCCGCTCGGGCTGGAAGGTGCCGAACAGCCGGTCCCAGACGATGAGGATGCCGGCGTAGTTCCTGTCGAGGTACTCCGGGTCCGAGCCGTGGTGCACGCGGTGGTGCGAGGGCGTGTTGAAGACCAGCTCGACCGGGCGGGGGAGGCGGTCGATCGTCTCGGTGTGCACGAAGAACTGGTAGACGAGGTTGATCGAGAAGGCGACGTACAGCGTCCACGGCGCGAAGCCGAGGAACGGCAGCGGCAGCCAGAAGAAGAACTCGAACCAGGGGTTCCACTTCTGGCGCAGCGCGGTCGCGAAGTTCATGTACTCGCTGGAGTGGTGCGCCTGGTGGGCCGCCCAGCCGATGCTGACCCGGTGCACGAAGCGGTGGTTGCCGTAGTAGGCGAGGTCGAGACCGACGATGAGCAGCACCCAGTACCACCAGGTGTCGGTGGGCAGGTGGAACGGCGCGAGGTGGGTGGAGATGGCCGAGTAGACGACGAAGGTGCCGACCTTGAAGACGGTGAGGAAGAAGATCGAGCCGATCCCCATCGTGATCGAGGTGCGCGCATCCTTCAGCGCGTAGCCGGTGACGTTGCCGTCGTGGTCGAGCCACTTGAGGGCCGCGAGCTCGACGAGGATGCTCAGCACGAAGAAGGGGACGGCGTACGTCACCGGGTTCTGCAGCGGGTCGAGCAGGTCGTGCACGGGGACTCCTCGGTGGCGCCAGTTTCGCCGGTCGACCGGCGAAACTGTTCAAGTGACTCGAAGGTAAGTTACTACGAAGTCAATTCAATGGGTAGAGTGATCCGCATGACCACGGCCGCTCGTCGTACCGGAACCAAGGGCGTGGCCCGCCCCGAGCGCGAGCAGCAGATCCTCGAGGTCGCCGGCCGGGTCTTCGGTGCCCGCGGCTTCGCGGCCACCAATGTCGCCGACATCGCCCGCGAGGCCGGGATCTCCAAGCCGCTGATCTACAACTACTTCGGCTCCAAGGAGGGGCTCTTCGAGCGCTGCCTGGGGGAGGCGTCCGACCTGCTCATCGACGAGATCGAGCGGACCGCCGCCCTCGGCGTCGTCGGCCTCGCCCGCGCGCTGGCCACCCTCGACGGCGTCTTCGGCGTCCTCGCCGGGCGGACCTGGGTGTGGCAGGTCGCCAACGACCCCACCGCCCCGCGCACCCCCGGCGCCGACGCCCTCCTCGGCTCCTACCGCGAGCGCCTCGAGGGGCTCGCGCACGACGGCGTCGGCGAGCTCCTCGCTCTCGCCGGGGACGACGACCCGCTCGACCTCGCCGCCCTGGTCGCGGTCTGGAGCAGCGTCTTCGCCTCGCTCGTCGACTGGTGGTGCGCCCACCCCGGCGTCACCCCGGAGGAGATGAGTGCGCGGTGCGAGCGGCTGTTCGCGGCGGTGTTCGGGGCGGACGCCGCTACCACGCTCAGCGCCTGAGGAGCGCGCTCCCCAGCGCCACCACCATCAGCACCCCGACCGCACCCAGCACCACCATCCCGCCCGTGAACCCCGGGAACGCCCCGCCGGTGCGCATCGCGATCTCGGTCCGGGTCCAGCGGTGCCAGCCCACCCCGAGCGCGACGGCGGCGACGAGCACCAGGCCCACCGACAGCACGAGCCGCGCGGTGAGCGAGAACTCCAGGGCCGGTGAGCTCACCGCGACGGCGCCGGCGACCAGCGCGAGCGACGTCCGCACCCAGGCCAGGAAGGTGCGCTCGTTGGCGAGCGAGTCGCGCGGCTCGGGGTCCTGCCCGACGGAGTACACCCGGTACGGGCGGCGGTGGCTCACGGCACCAGCATGCACCAGCCCGCGGGTGCTGCCCGATCCACCGCCCCCTGCGGTCTAGGCTGACCGGCGACGACACCGTCGTCGGCATCCTCCCCGAATCCAGGAGCAGTACAACGTGGCAGCGATCGAAGCCGTCGGAGCCCGCGAGATCCTCGACTCGCGCGGCAACCCCACCGTCGAGGTCGAGGTCCTGCTCGACGACGGGTCCTTCGCCCGCGCGGCGGTCCCCAGCGGTGCCTCCACCGGCGCGTTCGAGGCGGTCGAGCTGCGCGACGGCGGCGACCGCTACGTCGGCAAGGGCGTGCACCAGGCGGTCGACGCGGTGATCCAGACGCTCGGCCCGGCCATCGAGGGTCTCGACGCGGCCGACCAGCGGCTGATCGACCAGACCCTGCTCGAGGTCGACGGCACGCCCAACAAGGCGCAGGTCGGCGCCAACGCCATCCTCGGCGTCTCGCTCGCGGTCGCCCGCGCGGCGGCCGACTCGGCCGACCTCCCGCTCTACCGCTACGTCGGTGGCCCCAACGCCCACCTGCTGCCGGTCCCGATGATGAACATCCTCAACGGCGGTGCCCACGCGGACACCAACGTCGACATCCAGGAGTTCATGATCGCGCCGATCGGTGCGCCGACCTTCCGCGAGGCGCTGCGCGTCGGCGCCGAGGTCTACCACGCGCTCAAGTCCGTGCTCAAGGAGAAGGGCCTGGCCACCGGCGTCGGCGACGAGGGCGGCTTCGCCCCCGACCTGCCGTCCAACCGGGCCGCGCTCGACCTCATCGCCGAGGCCGTCGGCAAGGCCGGCTACGAGCTCGGCAAGGACGTCGCGCTCGCGCTCGACGTCGCGGCCTCGGAGTTCTTCGAGGACGGCGCCTACACGTTCGAGGGCGAGAAGAAGACCGCGGAGCAGATGACCGCCTACTACGCCGACCTCGTCGCGTCGTACCCGATCGTCAGCATCGAGGATCCCCTCGACGAGGACGACTGGGAGGGCTGGAAGGCCATCACCGACGAGCTCGGCACCAAGACCCAGCTGGTCGGCGACGACCTGTTCGTCACCAACGTCGAGCGGCTGCAGCGCGGCATCTCCGGCGGCCAGGCCAACGCGATGCTGGTCAAGGTCAACCAGATCGGCTCGCTGACCGAGACCCTCGACGCCGTCGAGCTCGCCCACCGCAGCGGCTTCCGCAACATGATGAGCCACCGCTCGGGCGAGACCGAGGACACCACGATCGCCGACCTCGCGGTGGCGACCAACTGCGGCCAGATCAAGACCGGCGCCCCGGCCCGGTCCGAGCGGGTCGCGAAGTACAACCAGCTCCTCCGCATCGAGGACGAGCTCGGCGACGCCGCCCGCTACGCCGGCGCCGCCGCGTTCCCGCGCTACCAGGGCTGAACCGACCTTCGGCTTCCCAGGAGACCACCGTGGCTGCGACACCGGGCGACCGCCGTACGTCCCGCAAGCCGGGCCGTCCTGCCGCGGGACGGTCCGGGCCGCGGTACGCCGAGCGGCTCAAGGCCGAGCGCAAGAAGGCCGCGCGCGAGCGCGAGGCGGCCCTCGTGCGGGCGCGTGAGGAGCACCAGCAGAAGTCCCGGCTGACCAGCCGCGCGGCGATCCTGGTGCTCGTCCTCGCGGTGCTGGCGGTCTCCTACGCGTCGTCGCTGCGGGCCTACCTGCAGCAGCGCGGCAACATCGACCGGCTCGAGGCGCAGATCTCCCAGCGCCAGAGCAATATCGACGACCTCCAACGCGAGAAGGCCCGCTGGGACGACCCCGAGTTCGTCAAGCAGCAGGCCCGCGAGCGCTTCGGGTACGTCGAGAAGGGCGAGACGCCGTTCGTCGTCGTCGACGAGAACGGCAAGCCGCTCGACGCGTCCGCCGACCTGGGCGACCCGTCGACGGTGGCCGATCCCGACAAGGTGACCTGGTACGAGGGCACCTGGGAGTCGGTCAAGATCGCCGGGCACCCGCCCAAGGTGCGCGGCCCCAAGAACGAGATCCAGGCTCCCAAGGAGGACCTGAAGGAGTGAGCACCCCCCCCACCACCGACGCCGCCGGCGCCGCCGACTCCGCCGACGAGGCGGTGATCGCGGCGCAGCTCGGCCGGCCGCCGCGCGGGGTGCACGCCATCGGGCACCGCTGCCCCTGCGGCAACCCCGACGTCGTCACCACCGAGCCGCGGCTGCCCAACGGCACGCCGTTCCCCACGACGTACTACCTGACCTGCCCGCGGGTGAACTCGCGGATCGGCACCCTCGAGGCCTCCGGGCTGATGAAGGAGATGCAGGAGCGGCTCGGCACCGATCCCGAGCTCGCCGCCGCCTACCGCCGCGCGCACGAGGCCTACCTGGCCGACCGGGCCGCGGTGGGCGCGGCCGGCGGCTTCGACGTGCCCGAGATCGACGGGATCTCCGCCGGCGGCATGCCCGACCGGGTCAAGTGCCTCCACGTGCTGGCCGGCCACGCGCTGGCCGCGGGACCGGGCGTGAACCCGCTCGGCGACGAGGTGCTCGAGATCCTCGGGGAGTGGTGGGCGAAGGGACCGTGCGTCGCGCCGTCGGCCGATGAGTGAGGCCGTCGCCGCGATCGACTGCGGCACCAACACCATCAAGCTGCTGGTCGGCGACCCCGTGGGCGATCCCGACGGCGTCCGCCGCGAGAGCCGGATGATCCGGCTCGGCCAGGGCGTCGACGCGACCGGGCGGCTGGCGCCCGAGGCGCTCGAGCGGGCCTGGGTCGCCATCGACGAGCTCGCCGCGATCATCGCCGAGGCGGGCGTCCCGCCGGAGCGGATGCGCTTCTGCGCCACCTCCGCGACCCGGGACGCGTCGAACGCGGCGGAGTTCGCCGCCGGTGTGCGCGCCCGGCTGGGCATCGACCCCGAGGTCCTCTCCGGCGAGGAGGAAGCACGCCTCGCGTTCGCCGGCGCCGTGCGCGGGCTGCCCGACGCGGGTCTCGCCGCCCCGACGCTCGTCGTCGACATCGGCGGCGGCTCGACCGAGCTCATCCTGGGCGACCCGGCCTCCGGGCCGAGCGCCGCGTTCTCGATGGACATCGGCTCGGTCCGGCTCCACGAGCGGCACGTGCGCACCGACCCGATCAGCACTGACGAGATCGCCGCCGTCACCGCCGACGTCGACGCGGCGCTCGACGCCTGCCCGGTCGACCCTGCCGCGGCCGCCTCCGTCGTCCTCGTGGCCGGCACCAACACGACCGTTGCCGCGGGCACGCTCGGCCTCGCGGCGTACGACCGCACGCTGATCCACGGCCGGACGCTGCCCGTGGGCGACGTCCTCATCCAGGTCGGGCGGCTGCTCGGCATGACGGTGGCCCAGCGCCGCGAGCTCGGCTGGATGCACCCCGGCCGGGCCGACGTGATCGACGCCGGTGCGCTCATCGTCTCCCGGGTGCTGCAACGGCTCTCGGTGTGCTCGGTGCTCGTCGCCGAGACCGACATCCTCGACGGGATCGCCTGGTCGCTGGTGCGATGACCGATCCCGCGGAGGCGATGGCGCGGCTGGACGACAGGATCAGCCGGTGCCGCCGCTGCCCGCGGCTGGTCGCCTGGCGCGAGCAGGTCGCGCGCGAGAAGCGCGCGGCGTACGCCGACGAGGAGTACTGGGGGCGTCCGGTGCCCGGCTTCGGGCCGGCCGACGCCCGGATCCTCCTCGTCGGCCTGGCCCCCGCCGCGCACGGCGCCAACCGGACCGGCCGGATGTTCACCGGTGACCGGGCCGGCGACTGGCTGTTCGCCTCGCTGCACCGGGTCGGCCTGGCCAACCAGGCCGAGAGCGTCGCGATCGGCGACGGGCTCGCGCTGCACGACGTCCGGATGGCGGCGCCGATCCGGTGCGCGCCACCGGCCAACCAGCCCACGCCCGAGGAGCGCGACACCTGCGCGCCGTGGCTCGACCGCGAGCTGGCGATCCTGCGGCCGTCGCTGCGGGTCGCGGTCGCGCTCGGTGCCTTCGGCTGGCAGGCGGCGCTCACCGCGCTCGGCCGGGCCGGCTGGGCGGTGCCGCGGCCGAAGCCGCGGTTCGGGCACGGCGCCGAGGTGGTGCTGCCGTGGGCCGGACGCAGCGGGTCCGGCGCGGGCGTCGTCCTGCTCGGCTGCTTCCACCCCAGCCAGCACAACACGTTCACCGGCCGGCTCACCGAGCCGATGACCGACGAGGTGCTGCTGCGGGCCCGGGAGGTCGCTGAGACAATGGGCCGGTGAGCACCGACCTGTACGCCGTCACCGTCCTCGGCCACGACCGTCCCGGCATCATCGCCGCGACCACTGCGGGCCTCGCCGAGCTCGGGCTCAACATCGAGGACTCCACGATGACCCTGCTCCGGGGTCACTTCGCGATGATGCTGCTGTGCCGCGGCGCGGCCGACGGCGCCGCCATCGAGCGCGCGCTCGCCCCGCTGGCCGCCGACGGCGACCTCGACGTCGCCGTCCGCCCGGTCGCCGACGAGCCCGCCCCCGCCGCCGGCGGCACCTCCTGGGTGCTCACGGTCCACGGTGGCGACCGCTCCGGCATCGTCTCGGCCGTCATCGCCGAGGTCGCCGCCGTCGGAGGCAACATCACCGACCTCACCACCCGTCTGTCCGGCGACCTCTACCTGCTCGTCGCCGAGCTCGCGCTGCCCGTCGGCGCCGACGTCGACGCGGTCGCGACCGCCATCCGCACGGCCGCCGAGCGGGTCGGCGTCACCGCCACCCTCCGCCCGGCCGAGGCCGACGAGCTGTGAGCAGCGAGCGGGTCGCGGCCTGGACCGAGGCCGAGCTCGGCGTGCCCGGGCGGGTGCTCGAGGTGGTCCGCGCGCCCGAGGGCGTGCTGTCCGCCCGCGGCGCCGACGTCGACCCCACCGCCGCCGACATCGTCCAGCTCGCCGCCGACCTCGTCGCCACCATGCGCGTCAGCCCCGGCTGCGTCGGCCTCGCCGCCAACCAGGTCGGCGTCGGCGTCCGGATGTTCTGCGTCGACGTCGTCGAGCACCCCAAGACCCGCACCCACCACGGCACCTTCGTCCTCTGCAACGCTGAGGTCGTCGAGTCGAGCCGCAACGAGAAGGCCCGCGAGGGCTGCATGAGCGTCCCCGACTTCACCGGCGACGTGAAGCGCGCCTCGCGCCTCACCGTCCGCGGCCAGCTGCCCGGCACCGGCGAGACCGTCTCGTTCGCCACCGACGCCTTCGAGGCGCGCGCGCTGCAGCACGAGATCGACCACACCGACGGCTTCCTGTTCCTCGACCGGGTCGCCGGGGCGCACGCGATCTACCCGCGCCAGACCTACTTATGAGCCGGCTCGAGAGCGTCCCGCCCCCGTATCCCAACCGGTAGAGGAAGCCGCCTTAAAAGCGGTCCGAGTGTGGGTTCGACTCCCACCGGGGGCACCGGTTCGAGGGTCTCCTCACGTCTGGTCGATGTTCCTGGGAGGCAAGACGGGTCGGAGATGACGCGGAGAGTCGTTGGGAGTGGCGTTCTCCCTTGCGGTGGCAGCCGGGTTCATCTCGGGAAGTGCGACGGCGGCGGAGTCGGACGGCGCGCGTCCGGCCGATGCGGCTGCGGAGCACACGGCACAGTCGTGGCGGCGGCAGCGCCGGCGGACTCCACGGTCGTCTCGGACGAGCGGGTGGCGGCGAGCGCTGACGACGACGGGGCGACACTGCAGGCGGGCGTCGCCGTGCTCCCGGCGGACGGTCAGGGTGTCGTCGTCGCGGACCAGGGGTCCGTGACCATCGGACTTCCCGGGGAGCTGCCGGTCGACTCCGCGCAGGTGACCGACGACGGCACGGTCGTCTACCCGGGTGCGGACGACCAGGAGGCCGCGGTCGTGGTGGCCAGCACCTCGGTCTCCGTGGCGCTCCAGGTCGTGCTGCCGGACGCCAGCGCCCCGACGCGCTACACCTTCGACATCGGGGGCGCGACGCCGGTGCTCGCTGAGGACGGTTCGGTGGAGCTGCTGGATGCCGACGGCGCGCTGGTCGGTCTGGCGGGTGCGCCGTGGGCGACGGATGCTCACGGGCAGCCGGTCGCCACGCACTACGAGGTCGACGGGCGCTCGCTGGTGCAGGTCGTCGCCCCCGAGGGCGCCGTGTTCCCGGTCGTGGCCGATCCCGACTTCATCTTCGTCGCCAAGTGTTCCGCCGCCATCGCGCTGTTCGCGGCCGAGAACGCCGCGATGATCGGCAAGTTCTGGAGGGTTTTCAAGAGCACCAAGCAGCTGATCAAGCTCTTCAAGGACATCCGCAAGATGTCCAAGGGGAGCAAGATCAGCTACCTCAAGAGCAAGCTCGGTAGCATCGCATCCGAGATGAGCGGCCTCGGCGACCTCGTGTCTCGCTGCACTCCATGAGCGACGCCCGGGGCGTCAGGAACTCCGAACCAGGCGTGCAGGGAGATGACGTGGACGCGCACACCCGTCGCCAGATCCGGCGCAAGGTGACGCTGGAGTCGATGAGCCTGGCCGTCCCGATCGCTGCGGCGTTCTTCTTCTCGGGCGAGCTCATCGTCGCCTGGCCACGACGAGCGAGTCTCCTGCTTGCAGCGGGCGTGGCGGTGGTGCTGGTGTCCTTCTGGATCTGGCACCGGCGCCGCTACCCGGCCAGCATCGCAGCGCCCTCGCAGGAGAGCGAGGACGAGGCGGGTGCGGACGAGGACGAGGACGACGACGGCAGGTGGGACGTCTTCACCCTCCTTCTGCTGGGGGTGAGCCTCGTGGCCGTCGTGCTCGTCGGTGTGGTGGGCCGGTTCATCCTGCCGTTGCTCGTGATCGTCCTGTTCGGCGTGGGATACAGCGGCTCCGACCTCGGGCACGTCGTGGTGGCGGCCGGTTGCATGCTGGCGGTCTCGTTCGTGCTCGAGTTCGGGATCGTGCTCCCGCTGAGCAAGCGGTGGAACCTGGCCATCGACGAGGATCCTCGGCCGCGTGAGGACTTCTGCCCGAAGTAGGCCTCGGCCTCGGGGCTCGGAGTCAGCCGGCGCGACGCACCGCCAGCGCGTCGACCTCCAGTCGTGGTGGAGCGGCGCGGGCGTGCTCGTGGGCCGAGCCCAGGTCCCGTGCCGGCTGACTTCTGCTGACAGCAGAACTCCCCGCAGACGCCCCGGACGGGCTCGGGCGCCGACCTACGATGAGGCATGGCCGAGGAGCAGAGGGCGGCAGAGCCGCTGTGGCGTGACGTGCTGGGACGACGACTGCGGGACCTGCGCCGCGAGCGCGAGGAGACGCTGACCGAGACGGCGCGCCGCGCGGGCATCTCGCCGCAGTACCTCTCCGAGATCGAGCGCGGCATCAAGGAGCCCAGCAGCGAGATGATCGCCGCCGTGGCCGGCGCGCTCGGGCTCACGCTGCTCGACCTGACGGCCGCCATCGCCGGCGACCTGTACGTCGTCCAGGCCGCCGGCGGGCTGCGCTCGGCCTCGGCCTTCGCGCTCGCGGCCTAGCGGGGCTCGCGCTCCTCGATCACGTGGTCGAGGAGCCCGTAGTCGCGCGCGGCCGCCGCGGTGAACACCCGGTCGTGGTCGGTGTCGGCGCGCAGGGTGGCGGTGTCCTGGCCGGTGTGCCGGGACAGGATCTGCTCGATGTCCGCGCGCACCCGGACCACCTCGTCGGCCTGCAGGATGAGGTCCGGGATCGCGCCGCGGCCCTGGGCGGCGGGCTGGTGCAGCACGATCCGGGCGTGGGGGAGTGCCGCGCGCTTGCCGGCTGCGCCGGCGGCGAGGAGGACCGCGCCGACCGCGATCGCCTGGCCGACGCAGGTCGTCGCGACCTGCGGCCGGATGTACTGCATCGTGTCGTGGACGGCGAGCATCGCGCTCGGGTCGCCGCCCTCGCAGTTGATGTAGAGCTGGATGTCGCGGTCCGGGTTGTCGGCCTCGAGGTAGAGCAACTGGGCCACGAGGGTGTTCGCGACGCCGGCGTCGATCGCCGTGCCGACGTACACGACGCGCTCGGTGAGCAGGTGCGAGTAGACGTCCATCACCCGCTCCCCGCGCGGGTGCTGGGCGATGACGTTGGGGACGAGGTAGCTGTTCACCGGGCCGCTCCCGTCGTGAACGTGCCGAGGCCGACCGGTCGCCGGTGCGGGGGGACGACGGCGTCGAAGCTCGTCACCACCTCGTCGACGAAGCCGTAGTCGAGGGCCTGCTGCGCGGTGTACCAGCGGTCGTGCAGGGAGTCCTCGAAGATCCGCTCGAGCGGCTGGCCCGTGTCGGCGGCGATGAGGCCGAGGACGGTGTCGCGGGTGTGGCGCAGGTCCTGGGCCTGCAGCTCGATGTCGACGGCGGTGCCGCCGATCCCGGCCGAGCCCTGGTGCATGAGCACCCGCGCGTGGGGCAGGGCGCGGCGCCGTCCGGGCTCCCCGGCGGAGAGCAGGAACTGCCCGGCGCTGCAGGCGATCCCGAGCGCCAGCGTCGAGACCGGGCAGGGGACGAGGCGCATCACGTCGCGGATCGCCAGCATCGCGGGGACCGAGCCGCCGGGGGAGTGGATCCACAGCGCGATCTCCGCCGTGGGGTTCTCGGCCGCCAGCGCGATCACCTGGGTGGCCAGCAGCATGCCGTTGTCGTCGTCGAGCGCTCCGTCGAGGACCAGGACGCGCTGCTGGTACAGCTCGCGTCGTGCCCGGTCGTCGAAGAGGCGGGGGCCGTTGTCGTTGCTCATGGCGCCACCCTCCGTGGCGCAGGGCCGGCGGACCAGGCGGTTCCGCCCACAGCGGCGGCGCTCCGCTCACAGCAGCGTGGCCGCCCCGAGCGCGCCGACCGCGAGCACCGCGCCGAGGACGCTGGACGCCGCCCACCCGCCGGCCGCGTAGGCCGCGGCCGTCGTCGCGGCACCCAGTGCGGAGCCGAGCGAGTAGAAGACCATGTAGCCGCCGATGACGCTGCTCGCGCGCTCCGGGTGGGCGCGGGTCAGCCGGTGCTGGTTGTCCACGTGGACCGCCTGGACGGCGAAGTCGAGGAGCACCACGCCGGCGCCGAGGACCCACAGCGACCACGAGGCCTGGGCGATCGCCAGCCACGAGACGACGAGCAGGACGAGCGCCGTCGTGGTCGTGGACCGTCCGCGGCCGGCGTCGGCCCAGCGGCCGGTCCGGGCGGCGCCGAGCGCTCCGGCGAGACCGGCGAGGCCGAACAGTCCTACCTGCGTGGCGCCGAGGTGCCAGGGCCGGTCGGCGAGCGGCAGTGCCAACCCGCTCCACAGCGTGCCGAACGAGGCGAAGAGGAAGAACGCGACCAGCCCGCGCGAGAGGAACAGCCGGTCGCGCAGCAGCATCCCGAACCCGCCCACCACCGCCCGGTACGACGTCCGCGCGGACCGCCGGTCGCGCGGCAGCACGACCAGCACGAGCACGGCCAGCACGACGGAGGCCAGCGCCAGGACGGCGTACACGCTGCGCCAGCCGGCGGCGTCCGCGAGCACGCCCGCGACCATCCGCACCCCCAGGATGCCCAGCACGACGCCGCTGGTGACCACGCCGATCGCCCGGCCGCGCTCGGCCGCAGGGGTCAGGTCCGCGGCGTACGCGACGGCGGTCTGCACGACGACGGCGAACAGCCCGGTGGTCGCCAGCCCGGCGAGCACCACCCCCGCCGAGCCTGCGACGGCGACCAGCGCGCTCGCCGTACCGGTGAGGAGGAGGTGGCCGGCCAGCAGCCGGCGCCGGTCGGCCAGGTCGCCGAGGGGGACCAGCGTGACCAGGCCGACGAGGTAGCCCAGCTGGCCCGCGGCGACGATCCAGCCGAGCGTGCCGTCGTCGATCCCCAGGTCGGCGCCCATCGTGACGAGGACCGGCTGGGCGGCGTAGATCGTCGCGACGGCGACGGCGCAGACCGCCGCCAGGAGGAGGGTGCGCGCCCTCGGGTGGTCGTCCATCGGCCTCGGCTCCTTCGGTTTCAGATTGCAACTGTTTCCCGCGAGCCTAGGGGAGGTATGGTTGCGATCTGAAACCGAAGAGAGTGAGGGCGAGCGTGGACTGGACGGACCCGGAGTGCCCGGTGGCGCGCACGGTCGACCTCGTCGGCGACCGGTGGAGCCTGCTCGTCGTCCGGGACGCGATGGACGGGGCGCGGTCGTTCGGCGACTTCCAGCGCCGGACCGGGATCGCCCGCAACATCCTGTCCGACCGGCTGCGCAAGCTGACCGAGCGCGGCGTCCTCGTGCGCGGCCCGGGGCCGACCGGAAAGCGTCCCGTCTACGAGCTCACCCCGGCCGGCGCGGACCTCTTCGCCGTCGTCGTCGCGCTGCGCCAGTGGGGGGAGCGGCACGCCTTCGCCGACGGCGAGGCGCACTCGACCCTGGTCGACGCCGAGGGCCGCCCGGTGCCCCCGCTCGTGCCCGTCGACGCCGCGGGAGCGGCGCTGCCGGCGGGCCGTTCGCGCGTCGTCCACGTGGAGGGTTGACTTCAGGTCCACCTGAACCGGGAGCATGGCTCCCATGCACCGTCACCACCACGACCACGAGCACGACACCTCCCCGGAAGCCCTCCGCGAGGCGCTGAGCGCCGCCTTCTGGGACGAGCGGTACGGCGGCAGCGACCGGGTGTGGAGCGGCCGGCCCAACCAGCGGCTCGTCGAGCAGGTCGCCGACCTGACCCCCGGCACCGCTCTCGACGTCGCCTGCGGCGAGGGCGGGGACGCCGTCTGGCTCGCGAAGCAGGGTTGGAAGGTGACCGCGGTCGACGTCTCCGAGGTCGCGCTCGCCAAGGTCGCCGCGCACGCCGAGGACGAGGGCGTCGGCGACCGGATCAAGATCGGCTTCTACGACGCCCTGGCCGACCCGCGCCCTGCCGGCCGGCACACGTTCGACCTGGTGACGGTCAGCTTCCTGCACGTCCCGCAGCCCGACTTCGCCGACATCTACCGGGGCATCGCGGACGCCGTCGCCCCCGGCGGCCGGCTGCTCGTCACCGCGCACCACCCCGAGGACGTCACGACCGGCGCCCGGCACGACCACGGCCCCGGCCTGATGTTCGAGCCGGACCGCGTCCTGGCGACCCTCGGCGCCGACGACCCGGACGGTCCCTGGGAGGTCGAGGCCGCCGCCACGCCGACCCGCGAGCAGGCCACGGAGGACGGGCCGCTCGCCGTCCGCGACACCGTCGTCCGGCTGCGCCGGATCCGCTGAGGATTGGGGAACCTTCTAACGCGCTCGCGCGTTCCCCCGGTAACACGCCTAGACTGAAGGCGGAGGGGCAGCCACCTGGCCGCCCAAGCAGACTCACGACAGCCTGCGGAGGAGACCATGCAGAGCAACAACCCCGTGTTCCGGCGCTCGGAAGAGTTCAACCGGAGCGGAGCAGCCGCCTACCAGGGCTTCGGCCAGGCCCAGAACGGCTACGACGCCTACGGCCAGCCCGGCACCCTCACCCCCGAGGCCCCCACGCGCGAAGGCCGGATGACGATCGACTCCGTCGTCCAGTCCACCGCCATCACGCTCGGCGTCACCATCATCGCCGCCGCCGTGACCTGGTTCGTGACGCCCAGCGTCGCCGACGACCCGAAGGCCGCCCTCCCGGCGCTCTCCGGCGCCATGATCGTCGGTGCCGGCCTCGCCTTCGTGCTGTCGCTCGTCAACTCGTTCAAGCGGGTCGTCAGCCCGGCCCTGGTCATCGCCTTCGCGCTGGCCGAGGGTGTCGCGCTCGGTGCGCTGAGCAAGATCTACGACGCCGCCTTCGGCGCCGACTCGGGCAGCTACGGCGGCATCGTCATGCAGGCCGTCGTCGGCACCTTCGCGGCGTTCGCGGGCACGCTCGCGGCGTACAAGTTCTTCGACATCAAGGTCGGCCAGAAGTTCCGCACCTTCGTCGTCGCCGCGATGTTCGGCATGGTCGCGCTCGGCCTCATGGAGCTCGTCCTCAGCCTGTTCCACTCCCAGCTCGGCCTCTTCGGCTTCGGTGGCCTCGGCCTCGTGTTCTCGGTCGTCGGCCTGGTGCTCGGTGTGTTCATGCTGATCCTGGACTTCGACTTCGTCGAGCAGGGCATCGCCAACGGCCTGCCGGAGCGCGAGTCGTGGCGGGCCTCGTTCGGCCTGCTCGTCAGCCTGGTCTGGATCTACACCAACCTGCTCCGGATCCTGGCGATCCTCCAGCAGGACTGAACCAGTCGCGGTCGGGGCCGCTCGGTGCATCGCACCGGGCGGCCTTCGCCGTTTTCGGGGCGCGGGAGTTTCGCCGGTCGACCGGCGAAACTCACACTTGACCGACGAAGTATCAGCGGTCAGGTGTGAGTTTCATCGGTCAAGTCCCCGCCGGAACCGCCGTGCGCGCCGGCCCGACCCCGCGTCGCCCGACCGCCGATCAGCTGTGCTCAGGAGCCGTCGTGCTGTCCGGGGCGGGGGCGTCGTGACCCTCGTGCTCGTCCGGCGCCTCGCCCGGCACGTGCCGGCGGCTGCGGCGGTGGCGCAGCTCGACCCAGAGACCGCGGACGCCGGCGCGGCGGCCGCCGATCTCGGTGCCGTCGAGCTCGGTACCGGGCTCGTTGACGGCCTGGACGGCGGCGCGGGTGACGGGCAGGACGCGCTCGCCGCGGAAGGCCTCGAGCATCGTCTCCTCGTCGGGGACCTGCTCGAGGGCGGCGAGCACCGACGGCACCAGGACGCCGGCCAGGGCGCGGTAGCCCTCGACCGAGGGGTGGAACTGGTCGGGGCCGAAGAGGAGGGCCGGGGCGGCGGCGAACTCGGGGCCGAGGATGTCGCCGAGGGAGACGGTCCGGCCGCCCTCCTCGATGACGGCGATGGTCTGGGCGGCGGCGAGGCGGCGCGACCAGGCGCGGGCGACCTGGCGCAGCGGCGGGGCGATCGGCTGGACGGTGCCGAGGTCGGGGCAGGTGCCGACGACGACCTTGCCGCCGGACGCCATCAGCCGGCGGACGCCGTCGGAGAGGTGGCGCACCGAGTGCGAGGGCCGCACGGTGTGGGTGACGTCGTTGCCGCCGATGAGGATGACGGTGACGTCGGGCTCGATGGGCAGGGCCCGGTCGACCTGGGCCGCGAGGTCGGAGGACTTCGCGCCCACGACGCAGAACTCGCGCAGGTAGACGCGGCGGTCGGCGTGCTCGGCGACCGCGCTGGCGATGAGGGCGCCGGGGGTCTGCTCGACCCGCTCGGCGCCGTAGCCGGCGGCGCTGGAGTCGCCGAGGACGGCGATCTTGATGGCCGGGCCCGGGCGGCCACGGCCGTACCAGCCGGTCGCGTCCGGCGGCGGCTCCTCGCGGGCGGGGCCGATGGTCTTGCGCGCCAGCTTGGCCTCGGCGCTGAGGACGCCGTACAGGCCGGCGCCGAGCGCGGACAGTCCGCCGCCGCCGTAGAGCGCGGCGGCGGCGAGCTTGCGGGCGGCGGACGCTTTGCTCACGCGGCAATGCTACGGAGGGACCGATACGGTGACCTCATGGAGTACGTCGAGTCCCTGCTGCAGCTGATCGGCAACACCCCGCTGGTCCGGCTCAATCGTTCCCTCGACCTTCCCGCCGACGGACCGTTGGTGCTGGCGAAGGTGGAGTACCTCAACCCCGGCGGTTCGGTGAAGGACCGGATCGCCACGCGCATGATCGAGGCCGCCGAGGAGTCCGGCGCCCTCCAGCCCGGCGGCACGATCGTCGAGCCGACGTCCGGCAACACCGGCGTCGGGCTCGCCATGGTGGCCCAGCAGAAGGGGTACAAGTGCATCTTCGTGTGCCCCGACAAGGTCAGCGAGGACAAGCGCAACGTCCTCAAGGCGTACGGCGCCGAGGTCGTCGTCTGCCCCACGGCGGTCGCGCCCGAGCACCCCGACTCCTACTACAACGTGTCCGACCGGCTCGCGAGCCAGCCCGGCGCCTGGAAGCCCGACCAGTACTCGAACCCCCACAACCCGCGCTCCCACTACGAGGAGACCGGCCCCGAGCTGTGGCGCCAGACCGAGGGGCGGATCACGCACTTCGTCGCGGGCGTCGGCACCGGCGGCACCATCTCCGGCATCGGCCGCTACCTCAAGGAGCAGAACGCCGGCGTCCAGGTGATCGGCGCCGACCCGGCCGGCTCGGTCTACTCCGGCGGCACCGGCCGCCCCTACCTGGTCGAGGGCGTCGGCGAGGACTTCTGGCCCGAGACCTACGACCGCGGCGTGGCCGACCGGATCATCGAGGTCTCCGACGCCGACTCGTTCGCCTTCACCCGCCGCCTGGCCCGTGAGGAGCAGATGCTCGTCGGCGGCTCGTCCGGCATGGCGGCCTTCGCTGCCCGCCAGCTCGCCCAGGAGCTCGCCGCCGAGGGCAAGAACGACGCGGTGATCGTCGTCCTGCTGCCCGACTCGGGCCGCGGCTACCTCAGCAAGGTCTTCAACGACGACTGGCTCGCCCAGTACGGCTTCAGCACCGGCCAGCCGCGCCCCGCGCAGACCGTCGGCGAGGTGCTGCGCGGCAAGTCCAAGGGCCTGCCCGCCCTGGTCCACACGCACCCCAACGAGACCATCGCCGAGGCGGTCGCGATCCTCCAGGAGTACGCCGTCTCGCAGATGCCCGTCGTCCGCGCCGAGCCGCCGATCGTGGCGGCCGAGGTGGCCGGCTCGGTCTCTGAGCGGGCGCTGCTCGACGCGCTGTTCTCCGGCAAGGCCCGGCTGACCGACCCGGTCGAGCAGCACATGTCGGAGGCCCTGCCGACCATCGGCTCGACCGAGGACGCGACGGCCGCCGTCCCGCTGCTCGAGTCGGCCGACGCGGTGCTGGTGCACGAGGACGGCAAGCCGGTCGGCGTGCTCACCCGGCACGACCTGCTGCTGTTCCTGGCGCGTGGCTGAGGCCGTCGGCCCGATCCGTCCGGCGACGCCGGAGGACGTCCCCGACGTCCTCCGGCTGATCCGGGCGCTGGCGACCTACGAGCGCGAGCCCGACGCCGTCGCGACCACCGAGGACGACCTGCACCGCTGGCTGTTCGGCGACGACCCGGTGGCCAGCGTGCTGGTCGCCGAGGCCGGCGGCCGGGTGGTGGGGATGGCGCTGTGGTTCCGCAGCTACTCGACGTGGACCGGGCAGCCCGGGATCTACCTCGAGGACCTCTTCGTCGAGCCCGAGCAGCGGGGGAGCGGCCTGGGCCGCGCACTCCTGGCGGCGCTCGCCCGGATCGCCGTCGAGCGCGGCTATGCGCGGGTCGAGTGGGCGGTGCTCGACTGGAACGCCCCGTCGATCGCGTTCTACGACGCGCTCGGCGCGACGCCGATGTCCGAGTGGGAGACCTACCGGCTCACCGGTCCGGCGCTCGCGGAGCTGGCCGGCGCGTAGTAGCGGCACCCGTGGTGCGCGGCGAACCCCAGCGCCTCCCAGAACGCCTGCCCGCCCGGGTTGTCGGTCTCGACGTGCAGCCACGCGGTGAGCGCCCCCTGCTCGGCAGCCCAGTCGAGCAGGCGCGAGACGACGGCGGCGCCCAGCCCCCGGCGCCGGTACGACGGGTCGACGGCGAGCCCGTGCAGGCCGACCCAGTCGCGGTCGAGCGCCGCGTGGCCCTCGGCGACGGGGTCGCAGCCGGTGCCCGCCGCGGCGATCGCGTGGGGGCCGGTGCCGGTCAGCTCGACCGGCAGCGCGGGCGCCGAGGCGGACGGCGGCAGCGCGCGCCGCACCCGGGAGACGGAGGCGAGCCAGAGCTCGGACGCGCCGACCGGGAGCGGCTCCCAGCCGGCGGCGGCGACGGCCGCCTCGACGTCCGAGCCGGTCTCGACCTGGACGAGCGGGTCGCGGTCGCGGGCCGCGTAGAACGCCGCGACCTCGGCGAGCGCGTCGGGGACCGGACGGCCGGGCTCGCCCATCGCCAGGCACGAGTTGGCGCGCTTGCGGAGCCGGCCGACGGGGGCGGTCTCGTGGCGCAGCACCCAGGCGCCCAGGGGAGCGGTCTCGACGGTGGGCCACAGTGCGGCGGTGTGGCTCTCGGCGTCGCGCGCGCTCACCCGCATCCGGACCGGCGGCCGCGGTGGGACCGGCTTGCCGGAGACGACGTCGGCGAGCACGATCCGGACCTGCTCGCCGTCGGCGCGCTCGACCAGGCAGCTGTCGGCGTCCCAGGCCAGGCAGGTCCCGAGGACGTCGGTGAAGGCCGGTCCGCCGCTCGGTCCGGTCTGCCCGCGCAGCACGCGGCGGACGACGATCCGCTGCCCCACGACGTGGGGTCCGAGGAGATGACGTCCAGAATCCGGGGGTCTGCGCGCATCGGGCACGCCGGGGATACTAGGCTGGCCCCGATACGAAACACATTCGTGTCTGACTTTTGCCGCTAGTCCTGGTCCAGGAGGAACCGATGACCTACATCATCTCGCAGCCGTGCGTCGATGTTAAGGACCGTGCTTGCGTCGATGAGTGTCCGGTCGACTGCATCTACGAGGGCAAGCGGATGCTCTACATCCACCCCGACGAGTGCGTCGACTGCGGTGCCTGCGAGCCGGTCTGCCCGGTCGAGGCGATCTTCTACGAGGACGACGTCCCGGAGGAGTGGAAGGACTACTACGACGCCAACGTGAAGTTCTTCGACGACCTCGGCTCGCCCGGCGGTGCCGCCAAGATGGGCGAGATCGACAAGGACGCCGAGTACGTCGCTGCGCTCGAGCCGCAGAACCAAGACCACTGAGCACCGCGGTCTCGGGCCGCCTGCCCGACTTCCCCTGGGACAAGCTCACCGGGTACGCCGAGCAGGCGCGCGCGCACCCCGGCGGGATCGTCGACCTCTCGATCGGTACGCCGGTCGACCCGACGCCCGCCGTCGCGCGCCAGGCGCTGATCGACGCTGCCGACGCCCCGGGGTACCCGCTCACCGTGGGGGTCCCGGAGGTCCGGCAGGCCGTCGTCGAATGGCTGGCCGGAACCCACGGCGTGACCGGGCTCGGCCTCGACCAGGTGCTGCCGCTGATCGGCTCCAAGGAGCTCATCGCCTCGCTGCCGACCCACCTCGGCCTCGGGCCCGGTGACCTGATCGGCTACCCGGAGCTCGCCTACCCGACGTACGAGGTCGGGGCGGCGCTCGCCGGTGCCCGTGCGCTCGCGACCGACGCGCTCACCGCGTTCGGCCCCGAGACGCCGAAGCTGCTGTGGCTCAACTCGCCGTCGAACCCGTCGGGCCGGGTGCTCCCGAAGGAGCACCTGAAGAAGGTCGTCGACTGGTGCCGCGAGCGCGGCGTGCTGCTCGTCTCCGACGAGTGCTACCTCGACTGCGTCTGGGAGGGCGAGGCGTACTCCGCCCTGCACCCCGACATCTGCGGCGGCTCCTCCGACGGCATCCTGATCGTCCACTCGCTCTCGAAGCGCTCAAACCTGGCCGGCTACCGCTGTGCGTTCGTCGCCGGCGACCGCTCGGTCATCGCCGAGCTGCTCGCCGTCCGCAAGAACCTCGGCCTGATGATGCCCGCGCCCCAGCAGCACGCGATGGCGGCCGTCCTCGGCGACGAGGCCCATGTCGCCGAGCAGCACGAGCGCTACCGCGCCCGCCGTACCCGGCTGCGGGCGGCGCTCGAGGCGGCCGGCTACACGATCGACCACTCCGAGGCCTCGCTCTACCTCTGGACGACCAAGGGCCCCGACGGCCCCGACTGCTGGCAGCTCGTCGCCGACCTCGCGGCCCAGGGCATCCTGGTCGCGCCGGGCGCGTTCTACGGCGCCGCCGGCTCGCACCACGTGCGGATCGCACTCACGGCGACGGACGAGCGGATCGACGCGGCGGTGGAGCGGCTCACACCTGCTTGATCGTCACGGTGCGGATCGCGCGAGCAGCGCCCCCGTGTCCAGGGCAGGCTCAGCGGAAGACGTCGATGTGGACGTGATCGCGGTGCTCGAGCACCTTCCGGTCACCCGCTGACGAGGCCGGCGAGTAGTCGCGCCAGCCCTGGCGCCCGGCGGTCCAGATCTTCGCGTCGAAGATGACCGTGCGGATGTCGAGGCGGGCCGCGTTGGCGACGGCCCAGTGCGCCAGCGCCCAGCCCTTGACGTTGTTGGCCTTGGTGATCGGGCGGACGAAGACGTCGATCGCGCGGCCGTCGTAGTGGGCCGAGCCCTCCATGTGGCCGCTGCTGACGCCGCCGGGGGCGTAGCCGCCGAGAGAGAGTCGGCCGAAGTGCCGCAGCAGGTCCTCCCGGACGGCGTCCGCCCGCGGTGTCAGCCCGCGCGCGGTCAGCTCGGTGTCGGCCGAGGGCGCGCCGCCGTCGAGGTCACAGCTGAAGCTGGCGGGGGAGTGGCCGGTCAGCGCCGAGGCGAGGGCGCGACCGTCGGCCTCGTGGTCGGCGTACGCGTCGGGGTAGGCGGAGCGCTGCACGGTCTGCGCGGCGACGGTGATCTCCATGCCCTCGTAGCCGTCGACCTCGACCAGCGCGTCGTAGAACGCGTTGGTCGAGTAGGTCGGGTCGAGGATCTGGCGGCGGGTGCCCCAGCCCTGCGAGGGGCGCTGCTGGAAGAGGCCGATCGAGTCGCGGTCGCCGTAGTCGATGTTGCGGAGCTTGGACTCCTGGTAGGCCGTCGCCAGCGCGATCGACGTCGCCCGCGCGGGCAGCCCGCGCCGGACCGCGATCGCCGCGATGAGCGAGGCGTTCTCGGCCTGCTCGCCGCTCAGGTCGACGGTGTGGTCGGCCACGGTGACGGTGCAGTCACCGTCGGGGCCGCCGACCAGGTCGTCGGTCACCCGCAGCACGACGATGCCGATCGTCACGACCGCCGCCACCACGGCGACACCCGCGACCACCGCCGCCACCGCGCTCCTCTTCACCTGACCCAGTGTCCGGAGAGGCAAAAACGCGCGTCGAGCGACGCGTCAGTTGGCGTGCAGCGCCGCGTTGAGCGCGATGCCCTCGCCCTGCCACGGGACGGCCTCGATGGCGCCGGAGACCGAGTTGCGGCGGAAGAGGACGTTGCTGGCGCCGGAGAGCTCGCGTGCCTTGACCACCCGGGCGTCGCGGCCGGGCTCGAGGACGGTGACCTTGGTGCCGGCCGTGACGTAGCAGCCGGCCTCGACGACGCAGTCGTCGCCGAGGGAGATGCCGACACCGGCGTTGGCGCCGAGCAGGCACCTCTGGCCGATGGAGATCGTCTCCTTGCCGCCGCCCGACAGGGTGCCCATGATCGAGGCGCCGCCGCCCACGTCGGAGCCGTCGCCGACGACGACGCCGGCCGAGATCCGGCCCTCGACCATCGAGGTGCCGAGGGTGCCGGCGTTGAAGTTCACGAAGCCCTCGTGCATGACCGTGGTGCCCTCGGCCAGGTGCGCGCCGAGGCGGACCCGGTCGGCGTCGGCGATCCGGACGCCGGAGGGGATGAGGTAGTCGACCAGGCGCGGGAACTTGTCGACGCCGTAGACGGTGACGTGCTGGCCGGCGGCCTGGAGCCGGGCGCGGGTGAGCTCGAAGCCCTCGACCGCGCACGGGCCGGCGGAGGTCCACACGACGTTGGTGAGCAGGCCGAAGATGCCGTCGAGGCTCTGCCCGTGGGGCGCGACCAGGCGCGACGAGAGCAGGTGCAGGCGCAGCCAGACGTCGGTGGTCTGGGCCGGGGCGGCGGCCAGGTCGGCGATCTCGACCAGGTTGACCTTGCGGGTGACGCCGCGGGCCTCGTCGGCGCCCTCGAGCGCGAGCAGGTCGGCGGGCGCCTGCGCGTCGGCGGGCTTGGTGCCCAGCGCCGGCGCGGGGAACCAGGTGTCGAGGACGGTCGCGCCGTCGGCGGCGTACGTGGTCAGGCCGAAGCCCCATGCGGAGGTCACGTGAGGAGAGTCTAGGGGGCCGGGGAACCGCCGCCGTCCCCGCGTCGTCGGACGGACATGGCACGCGGACCCCGGCTCCTGCTCGCTCTCCTGGCGCTCCCGGGCGCGCTCCTGCTCACCGCCTGCGGGGACGACGGCCCGGTCGAGCTGGACGTGACCGTCCAGGACTGGAGCGGCTGGTCGCGCGAGCAGCCCGAGCCCGAGCGCTTCACCCGGACCCTGGCCGAGGGCGACTCGTTCACCGTCGACGTGCTCGGCGAGGACGAGCTCGAGGTGACCGTCGTCCAGGTCGACGGCGGCGAGATCGCGCTCGAGACCAGTGCCCGGCTCGCCGTGGACGGCGGCCTGCGCGACCTCGCGACGTCGTTCTCGTTCGACCGCGGCGGCAGCATCGAGCTCGAGACCCCCACCCTCGACGCGGGGACGCGGATCACGCTCGCGGAGCAGTGAGCGCGGCCGGCTCAGCCGTCGGCGAGGATCGCGAGCTGCCGGCTCTGCGCGAGCAGGCGGCCCTGCTCGTCCCACAGCTCGACGTCCTCGTCGTGGTAGCCGGAGAGCACGTGGCGCGAGGTGACGTGCCCGAGCGCCCACACCGTGCCGGGCTCGACCCGGCGCCGGAAGTGCACGGTGAGCTGGATGGTGGCCGAGGCGAGGTGACCGATCTCGGCGGTCACCGGCGGGAAGGCGTCGACCATGGCGCCGGCCAGCAGCGCGTCGACCGGCCGCTCGTCGGCGGCGCGGATCCAGCACAGCGACTCGGTGATGCCGGAGGGCTGGCCCGCGAGCCACCCGGGGGCGGCCGGCGCGCGGTAGGTGTAGCGGTCGAGGATCGGCACCATGCCCTCGGGCACGAGCGCGCTCACGTCGGCGCAGTCGGCCGGCGCCGGGACGTCGGGCGCGGCGTGCGGCGTGTGCTCGAACGTGCCGGCGGCGTCCCAGTCGTGGGTGCTGACGACGGCGTGCGCGATCTCCTTGTCGTCCTGGACCAGCACCGCGTCGTACGTCGAGACGCGGCGGCCGGCGCGGACCTCGCGGACCGCGATGTCGGCCGGTCCGGCCGTGGCGGGGCGGAAGTAGGTGATCGCGATCGTCAGCGCGTCGGGGTGCTTCGACTCCTGGAGCACGGCGTGGAGGAGCAGCGCGAGGATGTAGCCGCCGTTGGGCGTCTGGTTCGCGGTGTGCCAGTCGGCCGTGAGCTGGACCCGGTGCCGGCCGTCGGCGAGGCGCTCGGAGGCGACGGCGTCGTCGAGGAGGTGGTTCACGGACCCATCCTCCCGGAGGGCGCCGACATCACTCGCCGGTGGTGCCGTCGATGCACTCGCGGAGCAGGTCGGCGTGCCCGCAGTGCCGGGCGTACTCCTCGATCATGTGCACCAGGATGTCGCGCACGCTCGCGGTCTCGGTGCCCTCGCGGAAGGTGACGACGTCACCGAGCGTCGCGTCGGTCTGCTGGTCGAGCCAGGCGTCGGCGATCGCGACCTGCTCGCGCCAGGCGGCGTCGGCCGCGTCGACCGCCTCCTGGGTGGCCTCGACCTGGGCGAAGCCGGCGTCGCCGTCGTCGTCGTGCAGCCGCGGACCGGGCCGGCCCTGGAGCGCCATCTGGAACCAGAAGTGCTCGACCCGCGCCATGTGCCGCACCATCCCCAACAGGCTGAGCCGGCTCGGCGGCACCGAGCGGCGGGCCAGGTCGGCGGGGGAGAGGCCGGCGCACTTGCGGGCCAGCGTCTCGCGGTAGACGCCCAGGTAGTCGCGGTAGTTCGCGAGCTCGTCGGTCGGGGGCGCCGGCAGCGGCCGGACCGGCGGTGCCGGCGCGACGATGTAGCCGTCCTCCCACTCCTGCAGGCTCGGGTAGACCTGCAGCGACTCGGGACGCTCGTGCCAGCGCCAGGCCAGGTGCGCGCACAGGATGCCGTCGAGCTCGTCCTCGACCGCGTTGAGGTCGCCCTGCGTCCCCGCGTCCCGGACGGCGGCCGCGAGCGCCGCCCAGCGCGCGTGACCCCCGAGCCCCAGCTCGGTGATGGTCTCGAGGTGGCCGACCAGCTCGGCGAACGCGGCCCGGCGCACGTCGAAGGGGAACTTCGACTTGTAGGTCAGCCGCTCCGGCAGCGCGAACAGCGCCACCATCGCGGGGTGCGGGTAGACCTCGATGCACACCGGCCAGCCGACGCTGCCGCGGTGGGTCGGCGCGACGCTCCAGCCGAAGCGCTCGGCGAGCACCTTCGCGCGCGGCTCGGCCATCCCGGGACGGCCCCGGTTGGCGGTGTGGGCGCCGATCTTGAACGTCCCGTAGGCCCGGCTGATCGCCGTCTCCGCCGGCCGCTGGCCCGTCTCGTTGGGCACCAGCAGCGGCGCGTCGACCGCGGCCACCACGACCGTGCCGGGCAGCCCCTCGACCCACGCCGCGATCTCGTCGTCGGACGACACGGTGGTGCTGTCGACCAGCGCTCCGGCCCGGTCGACGGCGGCGAGGCCGGTGCGGCCGTTGACCCAGGCCAGGTCGATCCCGACGAACAGCTGCTGCTCCGAGGCGCTCACCCGCCCCACCCTAGGAGCAAACCGGTTTCCCGATCGGGCGCACCACGCCCTACGCTGGGGGACAAGGCGTTCGAGCCGTCATCAGCGGCGAGCCCCGGGAAGAAAGGGTTTCGGCAAGCTCAACCACCGAGACCTCAGTAGAACCCGGCGGGTGGGCCCGTCACAGCCTGCAACGAGCGGTCGTCCCCGTCACCGGCGGGAGCGGCAAGCGAGGTGGTACCGCGGCAGACGTCGTCCTCGTGGGTTTCGACAAGCTCAACCACCGGACGCACCGCAGGAGACCGCCACCATGACCTATCCCAAGGTCACCACCGACCCGACCGCCGGCCAGGGTGCCGTCCCGAGCTCGCCGCGCTTCCCCGCGATCGAGGAGGGGGTCCTCGCCTACTGGGCCGAGGACGACACCTTCCGGGCGAGCGTCGCGCAGCGCGACCCGGGCAGCAACGGCGAGAACGAGTTCGTCTTCTACGACGGCCCGCCGTTCGCCAACGGCCTGCCGCACTACGGCCACCTGCTCACCGGCTACGTCAAGGACATCGTCCCGCGCTACCAGACCATGCGCGGCAAGCGCGTGGAGCGCCGCTTCGGCTGGGACACCCACGGGCTGCCCGCCGAGCTCGAGGCGATGCGCCTGAACGGCATCAAGACCACCGACGAGATCGTCGAGATGGGCATCGACAAGTTCAACGACGCCTGCCGCGCGTCGGTGCTCAAGTACACCGGCGAGTGGCGCGACTACGTCACCCGCCAGGCGCGCTGGGTCGACTTCGACAACGACTACCGGACCATGAACCCCGAGTTCATGGAGTCGGTGCTGTGGGCGTTCAAGAGCCTGTTCGACAAGGGCCTGGTCTACGAGGGCTTCCGGGTCCTGCCGTACTGCTGGAACGACGAGACGCCGCTGTCGAACCACGAGCTGCGGATGGACGACGACGTCTACCAGATGCGCCAGGACCCCGCCGTGACCGTGGGCTTCCGCATCACCACGCCGGGCCCGTTCGAGGGCGCCAAGCTGATGATCTGGACGACGACCCCGTGGACGCTGCCCAGCAACCTCGCGGTGATGGTCGGCTCCGACATCGACTACGTCGTCGTCGAGCACGACGGTGACCGTCTCGTGCTCGCCGAGGCCCGCCTGGCGGCGTACGCCCGCGAGCTGGGCGACGAGCCGGCGATCACCTGGCAGGGCAAGGGATCCGACCTGCTCGGGCTGACCTACGCGCCCCCGTTCGCGTACTACGCGGGCCACGAGAACGCCTTCCGCGTCGTCGCCGCCGACGAGGCCGTGACGACGACCGACGGTACGGGTCTCGTGCACAGCGCCGGCGCGTTCGGTGAGGTCGACAAGGAGGTCACCGACCGCGAGGGCATCGAGCCGGTGATGCCGGTCGGCAAGGACGGCCGGTTCACCGCGCCCGTCACCGAGTACGCCGGCATGCTGGTCTTCGACGCCAACCCGCACATCATCGACGACCTCAAGAGCACCGGCGGCGCCGTCACGCCGGGCACGCTGCTGCTGCGCCGCGAGACCTACGACCACTCGTACCCGCACTGCTGGCGCTGCCGCGAGCCCCTGATCTACAAGGGCGTGAGCAGCTGGTTCGTCGAGGTGACGGCGTTCAAGAAGCGGATGGCCGAGCTCAACCAGGAGATCCGCTGGGTCCCCGAGCACATCAAGGACGGCCAGTTCGGCAAGTGGGTCGACAACGCCCGCGACTGGTCGATCACCCGCAACCGCTTCTGGGGTTCGCCCGTCCCGGTGTGGAAGTCCGACGACGAGGCGTACCCGCGCATCGACGTCTACGGCTCGTTCGAGGAGATCGAGCGCGACTTCGGCCGGCTGCCGCGCAACGCCCAGGGGGAGCGCGACCTGCACCGCCCGTGGGTCGACGAGCTGACCCGGCCCAACCCCGACGACCCGACCGGCAAGTCGACGATGCGCCGGGTCACCGACGTCCTCGACGTGTGGTTCGACTCGGGCTCGATGTCGTTCGGCCAGGTGCACTACCCGTTCGAGAACGCCGAGTGGTTCGAGCAGCACTTCCCGGCCGACTTCATCGTCGAGTACATCGGCCAGACCCGCGGCTGGTTCTACACGCTGCACATCCTGGCCACCGCGCTCTTCGACAAGCCGGCGTTCTCGTCGTGCATCAGCCACGGCATCGTCCTCGGCTCCGACGGCAACAAGATGTCGAAGTCGCTGCGCAACTACCCCGACGTCTCGGAGGTCTTCGACCGCGACGGCGCCGACGCGATGCGCTGGTTCCTGATGGCCTCGCCGATCCTGCGGGGCGGCAACCTCGTCGTCACCGAGCAGGGCATCCGGGACGCCGTGCGCCAGGTGATGATCCCGCTCTGGAACACCTGGTACTTCTTCGCGCTCTACGCCAACGCCGAGCAGTACGACGCGGCCGGGCGCACCGACTCGACCGACCCGCTCGACCGCTACCTGCTCGCCAAGACGCGCCAGTACGTCGAGAAGCTCACGGGCGAGCTCGACGACTATGCGATCGCCGACGCCTGCGAGACCACGCGGACCTTCCTCGACGTGCTGACCAACTGGTACGTCCGCCGCTCGCGGGAGCGGTTCTGGGAGGGCAAGCCCGAGGCGTTCGAGACCCTGGCCGCCGTCCTCGACGTGGTCTGCCGCTCGGTGGCCCCGCTGCTGCCGCTCACCACCGAGGAGATCTGGCGCGGCCTGACCGGCGGCCGCTCGGTGCACCTGGCCGACTGGCCCGACGTGTCGGCGCTGCCGGCCGACGACGCGCTCGTCGCCGCCATGGACCAGGTCCGCGAGGTCTGCTCCGCGACGTCGGCGCTGCGCAAGGCCGCCAAGCTCCGCAACCGGCTGCCGCTCTCGGCGCTCACCGTCGTGGTCGACGACCCGGCCGCGCTCGAGCCGTTCGCGGCGATCGTCGCCGACGAGGTCAACGTCCGCGCCGTGCGCCTGCTCGCCGCCGACTCCGACGAGGCGGCCGGCTACGGCGTCGAGCAGAAGCTCAGCGTCAACGCCCGCGCGGCCGGCCCGCGCCTGGGCAAGGACGTCCAGCTCGCGATCAAGGGCTCGAAGTCCGGCGACTGGTCCGTCGCCGCCGACGGCACGGTCACCGCCGGCGGCCTGGCCCTGGTCGAGGGGGAGTACTCCCTCGAGACCGTCGTCGGCGACGCCGCCGAGGGCACCGCCACCGGCATGCTCCCCAGCGGCGGCTTCGTCGTCCTCGACACCGTCGTCACGCCCGAGCTCGCCGAGGAGGGCCTGGCCCGCGACCTGGTCCGCGCCGTGCAGCAGCTGCGCCGCGACAGCGGACTCGACGTCACCGACCGGATCGAGCTCACCGTCTCCGGCGGTGCGCCGGTGCTCGCCGCGGCCCGCGCCCACGAGGCGCTCATCGCGGGCGAGACCCTCGCGACGTCGTACACGGTGGCGGAGGAGGGGGCGCCCGGCGCCACCGAGGTCGTCGTCGGCGACGGCGAGAAGGCGGCGCTCAGCCTCGAGCGCGCCTGAGCCGGCCTGCCCGCGCCCGGCGCTGCCGGTCTAGGTCTCGCCGGCGCGAGACCTAGGCCGGCAGCGGCTTGCGCCAGTCGCCGATCTCGACCTCGATGCGCGAGGTGGTCTCGCCGTCCCAGGCGACCGTCAGCCCCTGGGCACGCAGCCGGTCGACGACGGTGCCGGCGATCTCCTCCTCGGCCACCTCCCGGTCGAACGCGCCGTAGGCCAGGTAGAGGCGGCCGTCGGCGATCCGCTCGGTGTCCTGCTGGTGGAAGAACGTGTAGCCGCGCTCGTCGCGCGCCGGGCCCCGCTCGTCGTCGATCTCGGCGTGCCCGCACGTCTGGCAGCACGTGAAGTCCATCCGGCCGACGATCCCGTCGCCGGCCAGCGCCGCGAACGCGCTCGCCAGCCGTGCGTGGTCGTCGGTCCCGCTCCCGGACCCGACCGCGACGGCGCGCGCGGCCCACGCCGCCCGCACGATCTGCTCGACCCGCGCGGTGGGCGGGCCGTCGCCGTCGAAGTACTCCGTCACCTGCTCGACGGCGTCCGCGAGGTCGAGGAAGCCCGCGTGCACCACGGCCTCGGCGTGCTCGCGCACCTCCGCCTCGGTGGTCGCGGGGCGGGCCGGCCGCTCGACCGGGGGCCGCTTCTTCCAGAACGGGCGCATGCCCCGACCCTAGGGGGACGACGTTTGGGGCGAACCCGCCCGGCGCAGGATGCCCCCCATGCCCCTCCTGATCACCCGGATGACGCGCGCTCTCGTCGGTCTCGCCGTGGCCGCCGGACTGGCCGTCGTCGTCGCCGCGCCGCCGGCGCAGGCCACCAACGCCACCTGCACCAGCTCGCCGCGCTGGGTCGCGTCGCACGCCACCTGGGGCGTGCCCAGCCGGATGCGGGTGACCTACGGCGAGCACTTCTCGTTCTCGGCCCAGCTCGACACCCACTGCGTGGGCAACACCGACCCGGTGCAGGGCACGATCTGGGCCGGCGACACCCAGTTCCAGGTCTCGGCCGACCGCGGCCGGACCTGGCGCACGGTCGACTCCGAGCCGTCGTACCTGGTCCGCTGGGAGGGCACCTGGTCGATCAAGCGGGCGGTCTGGGTGCGGGTGCACACGACCGGCGGCCGGTCGTACGCGAACGACACCTGGGCGCCGTCGACGTCCTCGGTCGTGAAGCTGTCGGTCGCCCGCCACGCCACGCTCCGGGTGAGCGGTACCCGCGCCAAGGTCGCGGTGGCCCCCGCGAAGTCGATCCGCGGCCTGCGGGTGGCCGTCCAGGTCAAGCGCCAGGGCAAGTGGCGCACGGTGCAGCGGCCGAGGGCCTCGCGTCGCGGCGTCGCCGTCGCGCGGCTGCCCCGGGCGAGCCAGGGCGCGCCGGTCCGGGTGGTGCTGCCGGCCGCGCGCGGCCTGGCGCGCTCGGTCGTGCGTCCCTGAGCGCCGGGCGAACCCGGTGCTGGTTGACTGTCACCCGTGCCTCCGATCGACCTGACCGCCGACGTCGTCACCCTGACCCGCCAGCTCGTCGACATCGAGTCGGTGAGCCGTGACGAGCAGGAGATCGCCGACGCGGTCGAGACCGCGCTGCGGAGCCTGTCCCACCTCGAGGTGATCCGGCGCGGTCACACGGTGGTCGCGCGCACTGCGCTGGGCCGCCCCTCGCGGGTGGTGGTGGCCGGCCATCTCGACACGGTGCCGGTCAACGACAACTTCCCCAGCCGGTACGACGAGGCGGCGGGCATCCTGCACGGCCTCGGCACGTGCGACATGAAGGGGGGCGACGCCGTCATCCTCAAGCTCGCCGCGACCGTCACCGAGCCGGTGCACGACGTCACCTACGTCCTCTACGAGGCCGAGGAGATCGAGTCGGAGTTCAACGGCCTGCGGCTGCTGGCCGAGTCCGACCCGGAGCTGCTCGAGGCCGACTTCGCGATCCTGATGGAGCCGTCCAACGCGGGCGTCGAGGCGGGCTGCCAGGGCACGCTGCGCGTCGAGGTCCGCACCCGCGGCGAGCGCGCGCACTCCGCGCGGAGCTGGCGCGGGGTCAACGCGATCCACGGCGCCGGGGAGGTGCTGCGCCGGCTCTCCGCGTACGACGCGCGGCGCCCGGTGATCGACGGCCTCGAGTACCACGAGGGCCTCAACGCCGTCGGCATCAGCGGTGGCGTCGCGGGCAACGTCATCCCCGACGAGTGCGTGGTGACGGTGAACTACCGGTTCGCGCCCGACCGCTCCGAGCAGGACGCGCTCGCCTACGTCCGGGAGTTCTTCGACGGCTTCGAGATCGCCCTCACCGACACCGCCCCCGGTGCGCTGCCCGGCCTCGACCGGCCCGCCGCCCACGCCTTCGTCGAGGCCGTCGGGGGAGAGGTGCACCCCAAGTTCGGCTGGACCGACGTCGCCCGCTTCACCGCGCTCGGCGTGCCTGCCGTCAACTACGGTCCCGGGGACCCGATGCTGGCCCACAAGCAGGACGAGCACGTCGAGGTCGCCCAGATCCGGCGCTGCGAGCAGCAGCTCGCGGCCTGGCTGCACGGCGAGACCACCCCCACCACGGAGGAGAACGCATGACCAGGCGCAGTGGCCCCGGCCCCCGTCCCAGCGCGGGACGCCCCGAGGGATCGACCACCGACCAGCGACTGCTCGACAGCCGCGGCGACAGCGGATGGGTGCACACCGATCCCTGGCGGGTGCTCAAGATCCAGGCCGAGTTCGTCGAGGGCTTCAACGACCTCGCCGAGGTCGGCCCGGCCATCTCCGTGTTCGGCTCGGCCCGGATCCCGGCCACCCACCCGGCGTACGACATCGGGGTGCGGGTGGGCGGCGCGCTCGCGAAGGCCGGCTTCGCCGTCATCACCGGCGGCGGTCCCGGCGCGATGGAGGCGGCCAACAAGGGCGCGATCGAGGCCGGCGGCGAGAGCGTCGGGCTCGGCATCGAGCTGCCCTGGGAGGCCAAGCTCAACGACTACATCACCTTCGGGCTCAACTTCCGGTACTTCTTCGTCCGCAAGATGATGTTCGTCAAGTACAGCCAGGGCTATGTCGTCCTGCCCGGCGGGCTCGGCACGCTCGACGAGCTGTTCGAGGCGATGACGCTCGCCCAGACGCTCAAGATCACCCAGTTCCCGATCGTCCTGATGGGCGTGGAGCACTGGCAGGGTCTGCTCGACTGGATGCAGGGCTCGATGCTCGAGGACGCCCGCATCAAGCAGTCCGACCTCGACATGCTCACCCTCACCGACGACGTCGACGAGGCGGTCGCGCTCATGGTCGCCGCGCGCGACGTGCACGGCTGAGGCGCGGGGATGTCCCATCCGATGATGTGGGTGTTCGCGGTGCTCATCGTGCTCGCGATGGGCGGGGTCGCGCTCCTCGCTGCCGGGCACGGCGAGCCGATGCGCACGGCGTACGACGACCGCCCCGACGCCCTCGTCCCGTCGGACCGGCCGATCGGACCCGGCGACCTGCGCACCGTGCGCTTCTCGCTGGCCTTCCGCGGCTACCGGATGTCGGAGGTCGACGCGCTCCTGCAGCGCCTGGCCGGTGAGATGGACCGCGCCGCCCGGCCCCCGGCGCCACCGGCCGAGCCGGCCGAGCCGGCCGAGCCGGCCGAGCCGGTTGACGAGACCGTCGAGCCGGCTGACGAGGCCGTCGAGGCCGCCGAGTAGGTTCGCGACCATGCGTGCCGCTCTCGGGACCCTCGCCGTCCTCACCCTGCTCGCCACCGCCGGCTGCTCCGGCGGCGACGACGAGCCCGCGGCCGACCCCACCGGTGCCGCCTCCGACCCGGCGAGCTCCGGCTCCGGGCAGCCCGCCGACGTGTGCGCCGTCGTCACCGACGAGCAGGCCGCCGACTGGGCGGGCGCGGTGCGCACCGTGAAGCCGCAGAGCGAGCTCTCCGGGGCCCTGCACTGCGCGGTGGACACCGAGCTCGGCGACCCGATCAGCATCGAGTGGGACCTGCACCCCAGCGCCGAGAAGCTCGACCGGGTGCTCAGCACCGAGCTGCAGCCGGGGCTGGCGACCGCGCAGGTCGACCTCGACGGCACCACCGTCACCGAGGCCACCGGGAAGTTCGCGGCCTGGACCTACGCCCAGGAGTTCGTGCCCCTCGACGAGGGCACGCTGGTGGTCGAGGTCTTCGCGCACCGCGACCACGTGGCGGCCGGGACGCCGCAGCGGCTGCGGACGATCGCGCGCGAGCTCGCGTCGTCCTACCTGGCCGTTCCCGGTTTGTCGATCGACCTCCCCGGGTAGGCGGCCCGCCGGCAGGGCGGTGCTCCCACCGACCGCCGGCAGCGACCGTACCGGGACGGAGAACGATGACCATCGACCTCGAGATCAACTGGGGCAACCTCGAGCAGCTGCTCACGGTGTTCGACGACGTCGGCGCCGACTCGGAGAAGATCCGCGACTACGCGAACACCTGGGTCTGCAGCAAGGAGGGCTTCGACTACGACCTCTGCGCGCTCAAGCCGATCGCCGACGTGATGCCCACGCTGCAGGGCTACTTCACCGACATGCAGACGTTCTTCGCCGGGCGCTGGTCCGGCGTGCGCGACGCCGTCGTCCTCTCGGCCAAGGACATCGACCTCACCGACGGCGCGGTCAACCACACGTTCCTCAACCTCGCCGCCGGCATCGCCGAGGACGGCGGGGCGCCCGACGTCGCCGCGGCCATCGAGGCGCTCAAGCTCGACCCGGTCCCGATCGACCTCAGCGAGCCCGAGAAGGGCGGCGAGCAGCTCGCCGGCAAGCACGACGACAGGTTCCAGGTCGCCAGCGACACCTGGGACGGCTTCCGCGACACCATCAACTCCGGCATCGACGGCATCAACTGGGCGATCGGCGTCGCCCGCGACGCCGGCGTCGACATCGCCGACGTCCCCAAGCTGCCCACCGACAGCCTGCGCGAGATGATCGTCTACCCGCTCTCGGGCAACTACGAGGTCATCCAGCGCAACGGCAACGCCTGCACGATCATGGGCCAGGCGATGCGCGACTGGGGCACCAACTTCAGCCTGCTCTCCGGCAAGACCACGCTCGCGCTCAAGGGCCAGGCCTCCCTCGGCCTGATCGCCCAGCTCAACGCGTACAACCTGGTCCTCAAGGCCGTCGGCACCGGGCTCGCCCAGGGCGAGCACGTCTACGCGTGGGTCGCGAAGGTCTCCGAGGAGATCGCGATCGTGGTCGAGAAGGTCATGGTCAAGATGAGCCTCAAGCTGGCCAAGGTGGCCTCGCGGATCGGCTCCAAGGCGGTGCCGATCATCGGCTGGGTCTCGCTCGCCTGGGACATCATCGACAAGGGCTTCGCGGCGATCACCGACATCTGGAACGACATCCAGGAGCTCATCCAGATGATCGAGGACTGCAAGCAGCTCGTCGACGAGGTCGACGCCTGGGCCCAGGTCGCGGCCGACCGGCTCAAGGTCTTCGAGAAGATCCTCGACCTGGTCAAGGAGCTGCCCGGCGTCAACGTGGGCGGCGGCATCGACTCCCTCAAGGCCAACCTCGACCAGATCACCAAGAACCTCGAGGACGTCCCGAGCTTCGACGAGTCGGTGAGCGGCGCGCAGGACAAGCTCAACGACGCGATCGACGACCTGGCCGGCCTGCACCCCGAGGACTCGGGCGACTTCGACGACGACGATGACGACGACGACTCGGTGATCCTCGCGCCCGGGCCGTTCGAGGGCACCTATCCCGGCTCCGGCTCCGGAAGCTCCAGCGGAGGCTACGTGTGAGTGGCCCGTCGTCGTACGACGCCAGCGAGGGGGCCGCGGAGCAGCCCAGCCTCGCCGCGCTCGAGACCCGTGCCGCCGAGGAGGCGCTGCGGACCGCGCTCGACCGGGTCCGCGAGGACCTCGCCGCGATGGACGAGCGCGAGCGCGACGAGCCCCTCGACGCGGGCGTCGTGACGGTCCTCGAGCGGATCGCCGGCGCCCCCGACGCACCCCTCGAGTACCGCTCCATCCACGGCCGGATCGGCCGCGGGAGCCTGACCTGGAGCGGGCTCTGGCACGACCCGGAGCAGGAGGGCCCTGCGGGCCGGCAGCTGGTCCTGGACGCCGTCCGGGTGCTCGCCACCGAGGTCGTCATGCCCGCGCCCGGAGGCGCCACGGAGCGTTGAGGTACACCCAAGGGCGAGTCTCGGCTGCGCGCCTTGTGTGGCATAGGCGATAATGGTCACGCGCACAGTCGGGTGCACAGGGTGCTCGACAGCTCGCAGAGGTAGTGGAAGAGGGGTGCCGCATGGCGGCGATGAAGCCTCGGACCGGTGACGGTCCGCTCGAGGTGACCAAGGAGGGTCGCGGCATCGTGATGCGCGTCCCGCTCGAGGGCGGCGGCCGACTGGTGGTCGAGCTCAACGCCGAGGAGGCCTCCGCGCTCGGCGACGCGCTCAAGAACGTGGTCGGGTGACCTCCCCGGTCACCACCCGCACGTCCGGCCCGGTGCTCCCGGGCCAGGTCTCACCCCCCGAGTTCGCGGCCAGCGAGCTGCTGCCCGGCGCGATCACCGGCGTCGACGTCGTCGCGCTGCCCGTGCTCCCGGGGGACGACGGCGGCATCCTGCTCGGGCTCGGCGCGGCCGAGCTCGCCGACGACCTCGCCCTCGACCTGGTCGGGATCGCCGAGGTGCACGGGCTGACCGGCGTCGCCGGCGAGGTGGCGACCGTGCCCGTCCCCGACGGGGTCCCGGCCAATCCCGCGCTGCGCCTGGTGCTGCTCGTCGGCGTGGGCGCCGCCCGGCCCGCCGACCTGCGCCGGGCCGGGGCCGCGATGGCCAAGGCCGCGCGCGACCGCGCCGCCGTGGTGACCTCGATCCCGGCCGTCGCCGAGGACGCCGCTCCCGACGACCAGGTCGCGCTCGAGGCCTTCGTGGCCGGCACCATGCTCGGCTCGTTCGTCTTCCACTGGCGATCCACCGGCCCCGAGCACACGCCCGTGCGGCGCGTCGTGCTCGCCGGCGCCCCGGCCGCCACCGACCGCTCGGCGCTCGAGCGCGCGGTCGCCCTGGGCGGCGCGGGCTGGCGCTCGCGGCTGCTCGCGACCGTGCCGTCGAACCTCAAGAACCCCGCGTGGCTGGCCACGCAGGCCGAGGAGGTCGCCGCGGCTTCCGGTCTCGGCGTGCGGGTGTGGGACGAGAAGGACCTGGCCGACGAGGGCTTCGGCGGCATCCTCGGCGTCGGCGCCGCCTCGGCCACGCCGCCGCGCCTGATCCGCCTCGACTACACGCCGGCCGGCGTGTCGGCCCGGGCGGCCAAGAAGCTGCCCGTCGTCGTCCTGGTCGGCAAGGGGATCACCTTCGACTCCGGTGGTCTCTCCATCAAGCCGGGTGCCTCGATGGGCTCGATGAAGCGCGACATGACCGGCGGTGCCGTCGTCCTCGCGACGATGGCCGCGCTGGCCGACGTCGACTGCCCGGTCCGGGTGATCGGCCTCATCGCGGCCGCCGAGAACGCCATCTCCGGCAGCGCGCTGCGTCCCGGCGACGTGCTCACCCACTGGGGCGGGCGCACCACCGAGGTCGGCAACACCGACGCCGAGGGCCGGCTGGTCCTCGCCGACGCGCTGGCCTACGCCGTCAGCGAGCTCGACCCCGCGCTCGTCGTCGACATCGCGACCCTGACCGGCGCCGTCAAGGTGGCGCTCGGCCAGCAGATCGGCGGCCTCTTCGCCACCGACGACGCGCTCGCCGCCGCGCTCAGCGCCGCCGGCGAGCGGGCCGGCGAGCCGCTGTGGCGCTTCCCGCTCTACCGCGGCTACGACGACAAGCTGGCCTCCAAGGTCGCCGACGCGAGCAACGACCCGGGTGGGGCCGGCGCCATCACGGCCGCGCTCTTCCTGCGGCCGTTCGTGGGCGACGTCCCGTGGGCCCACCTCGACATCGCCTCGGTCGGCGACGTCGAGAAGGAGTCCTACGAGTGGACCGTCGGGCCCTCCGGCTTCGGCTCGCGCCTGCTGCTGTCGTGGCTGGGCTCGCCCGAGCCCCTCGCCGGCCTGACGCCCTGACGTCGTACCGGACGAAATGGTCGTCGATCGGGTGATCTGACGACCATTCTGTCCGGTACGACGGTCTCAGTCGGACTCGGGGACCCACTCCTTCTTCGCCACGAGCAGGCCGTCGCCGACCGGCAGTAGCGCGGGGACCAGGCCCTCGGTGGCCGCGACCTGCGCGACCAGGTCGCGGATGGCGACGGTCTCGTCGTCGCGCTGGGCCGGGTCGGCGACCCGGTCGTGCCACAGCGCGTTGTCGAAGGCCACCACGCCGCCGGGGCGCAGCAGCCGCAGCGCCTCGGACAGGTAGGCGCCGTACTCGCGCTTGTCGCCGTCGGCGAAGACGATGTCGTAGTGCCCGTCGGTCAGCCGCGGGAGGACGTCGAGCGCGGAGCCGGCGATCGTGCGCACCCGCTGGGGCGCGATCCCGGCGTCCTTGAAGGACTCCCGGGCCAGGCGCTGGTGCTCGGCCTCGACGTCGACCGTGGTGAGCACGCCGTCGGGGCGCATGCCGCGCAGCAGCCACACGCCGGAGACGCCGGTGCCGGTGCCGATCTCGACGATCGCGCGGGCCTCGAGCACCGCGGAGAGGAAGCGCAGCGTGGCGCCGGTGCCGGCGCCGATGGGGACCACGCCGACCTCCTCGGCCCGCGCGCGGGCAGCAACGAGGACGTCGTCCTCGTCGACGTAGGTGTCGGCGAAGGTCCAGCTGGTCGCGTTGATCGGTGTCGGAGCCACGGGCTCACCCTATTGCGTCCGGCGCCCGGGGGACCGGAGCCGACGCCGGGGGAACACCCGATCGTTGTCGATCGTTGGGGTATTTCACAGGGAACCCTCAGTTCCCACCCCTACGGTGAGAGGAGCCAGGACACCTTGGCACTGATCCAGCGGAAGAAGGCCACGATGAAGGAGCCCGTCGATCCCCACCCCCAGCCCGCCGGGCAGGGGCCGTCCGACCTGGACTGGGGCACCATCGTCGAGCAGCACTCCGACCGTGTCTACCGCCTGGCGCTGAGGCTGACCGGCAACCGGCACGACGCCGAGGACCTCACCCAGGAGGTGTTCGTCCGCGTCTTCCGCTCGCTGCACACCTACACCCCCGGCACGTTCGAGGGCTGGCTGCACCGGATCACCACGAACCTCTTCCTCGACCAGGCCCGCCGCAAGCAGCGGATCCGCTTCGACGCGCTCTCCGACGAGCGCGCCGCCCGGCTCGCGAGCGCCGAGCTGGCGCCCGAGACGGCCTACGCCGACCAGACCTTCGACGACGACGTCGCCGCCGCGCTGGCCGACCTCCCGCCCGACTTCCGCGCCGCCGTCGTCCTGTGCGACATCGAGGGGCTCAGCTACGAGGAGATCGCCGAGATCCTCGGTGCCAAGCTCGGCACCGTCCGCTCGCGCATCCACCGTGGCCGGGCGCTGCTGCGCACCGCGCTCGCGCATCGCGCCCCGACCGCCGGCCGGACCCGCTTCGCCGGCCCGGCCCCGGTGACGGTCGGGGGAGCCGCCTCGTGATCGGCCACCTCGGCAACCGGGTGAGCGCCCTCCTCGACGGGCAGCTCACCGCACGGGAGACCGAGGAGGCCTGGGCCCACGTCTACCACTGCCACGCCTGCCGTGACCTCGTCGAGCGCGAGGGCTGGGTCAAGACCCGGCTGGCCGGCCTGTGCTCCTCCGGCGGCGCGGCCGACCGCGGCGCGCCGTCCGACCTCAAGGGCTCGCTGCTGAGCATGCCCCCGGGCGACGCCTTCCTCGCCGACGCCGCCGCGGCGGGCTCCGGCACGGGCGCGAACCGGCGACCCACCGGCGCCGTCATGCTCGGCGGCGGCGCCATCGGCGCGGCCATGCTCGGCGTGATCGCGCTGGGCTTCGGCGTGGGCTCGGCCCCACCCGCCGACCGGCGTCCGCCGGCCACCCAGATCAACACCAGCGTGCCGAGCGCCCCGGCCACCCCGTCGCCCACCGCGCCCGCGACCGGCAGCACGCCGAGCGGCTTCTCGGCCAACCTGCCGGTGCCGGTGCGCCGGATGCTGCCCTGACCTGCGGTCCCCGTGATTCGGCACCATCGGACATGATGGTCCCGTGAACGACGCGCACGAGCCCGACCGAGAGCCCAGCGGGCCCGAGCCGACCGAGCTGGCCGAGCCGAACGAGCCGACTGAGGCGAACGCGCCGACTGAGGCGTCGCCCTGGGCGCCGCCCGGCGCCACGGCCGTGCCGCTCGCCGAGAGCGCGCCGCTCACCCCGCCCTCGCACCCGGCGCCCGAGGCGCGCCCCGAGCCGACCACGCCGCTCCCGATGGCGCCCTCGCTGCTGCCTCCGCCGCCCTCGGTCCCGCCCACGGCGGCCGACCTCACCGTCCGCTTCCCCGGCAGCGGCGGCCCCGGTGGGCCTGGCGGTCCTCCGGCCCCCGGCAGCCACCGCTCCGGACGCCCGGCCGGCTGGATGTGGCCGGCCATCGCCGCGCTCGCCCTCGTCGTCGGCCTGGGCGGCGGCGTGCTGGGCGCGCTCGTCTACGACAAGGTCGCCGACGACGCGCCGTCCGGTCCGGCGTACTCCGACCAGGGCCTGGGGGGCGTCGACCTCGAGAAGGACGCCCCGCTCGCCGCTCCCGGCTCGGTCGCCGCGGTGGCCCAGGCGGTGCTGCCGAGCACGGTCCAGATCATCGCCGACTACAAGGGCCAGTCGGCCGGCGCCAGCGGCTCGGGATGGGTGCTCGACAAGAACGGCCACATCGTCACCAACAACCACGTCGTCGCCGACGCGGCCAAGAACGGCGGCGAGATCACCGTCCTCGACCACGAGCGGAACCGCTACCGCGCCAAGGTGGTCGGCCGCAGCCCGGTCTACGACCTCGCGGTGCTCTACGTCGAGAAGCACGACAAGCTCACCCCGGCCAAGCTCGGCTACTCCAGCAAGCTCCAGGTCGGTGAGCCCGTCGTCGCGATCGGCTCGCCCCTGAACCTGCCCGACACGGTGACCTCGGGCATCGTCAGCTACCTGCACCGCCCGGTCACCACCGGGGCCTCGGCCGACGAGTCGTCGTACATCGACGCGGTGCAGACCGACGCCGCCATCAACCCGGGCAACTCCGGCGGTCCGCTGGTCAACCAGAAGGGCGAGGTGATCGGCGTCAACTCCGCCATCGCCACCGCCGGTGGCGGCTCGATCGACTCCGAGGCCGGCAACATCGGCGTCGGCTTCGCGATCCCGGTCGAGCAGGTCCGGGTGACCGCCGACCAGATCCTCAAGACGGGCAAGGCGCAGTACCCGCTCATCGGGGCCAACGTGAGGCCCAACTCGGGCCCCGACGGCAAGGGTGCGGTGCTCGAGTCGATCCAGAAGGGGAGCCCGGCGAGCAAGGCCGGCCTGCAGGCCGACGACGTGATCCTCGCCGTCAACGGCCAGGAGGTCTACGACAGCGTCGACCTCGTCGTCGTCATCCGCACCCACCAGCCCGGCGAGACGATCGAGCTCACCCTCGAGCGCCGTGGGAAGTCGATGAAGGTCGAGGTCGAGCTCGCGGGCAAGGACGGCTGAGCCCCCGCTCGGCGGCGTGAGTCGGCGCCGGTCTGTCAGGCCGTCAGCAGCGACAGGACGACGGGCGCCAGCCCGAGCAGTGCCGCGCACGCGACGACGGTGCGTCGTCCGGCCGCGGACCTGAGCCGACCCCGCGACTCGAGCCCAGCCACCACGAGGACGAGGGCGGCGAACGCGACGAGGAAGGGTCCGGCGGTGAGCGTCAGCGCACGAGTGAGCACGAGGCTGAAGAGGACGTAAGCCAGCAGGAAGGAGCCGGCCGCGGCGGGAAGGACGGGGGCCGTCCGGTTCCGCGCGCGGTCCAGCTCGTTCCGGCCCGGGATGCGGCTCAGAGCGGCCGCCTCAGAAGCAGTTGTCGGCGACCGTCGAGATGCCGAGGATCTCGGCGGCGAGGCCCGGGGCAGCTTTGCGCACGTCCGACCAGCTGCCTGCCTTGACCAGCAGCTCGGCCGTCGTGCGGATGCCGCCGAGCTCCTTGACGAACTTGAAGGCCTTGGCCATCGGCACGATGGCGAGCGTCACCGACGCCACGCACTTCGTCACCTTCCAGGTCGCCGACCAGAAGCCCGGGTCGCCGAACCAGCCCCAGCCCCAGCGGACGGCCACGGCGCGAGCGTTGGCGGTGCAGGAGACCACCCGGGACGAGCCGTCCTCGAAGATGCGCGCGGTGTAGTTCTGGCACCTGGGGAGCGGGTGGCTCTTGCGCGGTCGCAGGTTGATCTCACGGGTGATGGCCTTGAACTTGCGCGACCCGCTGGTGAACTTGACCGTGCGGTAGCGGCACCGGGCCTCGGCCCGCCGGCAGTCCTTGGTCGCTGCGAGGCGCTCCGTCTGGCTGGCTGGGCTCGCCGACGGGGCCGAGATGGAGTGCGAGTGCCAAGGCTTCACGATCGTCCTGGGAGGTCAACGCACCTCGGGCTCGCTGTCGACGAACGGGTGCTCGGCGACGTACTGCGCCGCGGCCCGGTACTGCTGCTGGATGTACTCCTCGAGCCGGCTGCCCTCGACCCGCCACTGGCCGCGTCCGCCGATCTTGATCGCGGGCAGCTCGCCGCGGCGGACCAGCGCGTAGACCTGCGCGCTCGAGGTGTTGAGCACCTCGGCGACGTCGGCGAGCGTGAGGAACCGGGGGCTGTCCGAGGGGAGTCCCATGGGCCCATCGTCGCACCCGGGCCGGGTGTCCGCAGCCGGGCGCGGGGGGCCTGTGGATGACCGGATGCGGTGGGGGCCGCGGGACTGCATGATGAGCGGGTGTCCAGAGATCTCGGGAACGTGACGGGCACGCCTGCTCCACCGCCTGCGCAGCGGGTGGTGCGTCCGGCATGGCGTGACCCACGGTTGTGGATGGGTGTCCTGCTCGTGGCGGGCTCGGTCGTCGTGGGGGCGCGGCTGCTGGCGGCGGCCGACGACACGGTGGCGGTGTGGGCGGTCCGGGACGAGCGAGGGGCCGGGACGCCGGTCCGCGACGACGACCTCGTCGTCGAGCGGGTCCGGTTCACCGACGCCGCCGCGCAGGAGCGCTACTTCGGTGCCGACCGCCCGGTGCCGGACGACGTCGTGCTGGTCCGGGCGGTGGGGGCCGGCGAGCTGCTGGCCCGGACGGCGGTCGGGCCGGCCGCGGCGACCCCGGTGCTGCGCGTGCCGATCGAGGTCGACCCCCACCGGGTGCCGCCGGACGTCGGGGCGGGCTCCGTGGTCGACGTGTGGGTGAGCGAGGGGCCCGGGCAGCCCGCGGTCCGGCCGGCGCTCAGCGCGGTGACCGTCCTCGCCGCCCCGTCGTACGACGACACGTTCGGCGTCACCGGTGCGCGCCAGCTCGTCGTCGCCGTCGACGACGACCGGGCGGCGGCGTTCGAGCGGCTGCTGGGCGGTCTGCAGGACCCGGTCGTCCGGGTGCTGCAGCGCTCGTGAGGCGACGCTCGTGATCGTCGTCCTCCTGGTGTCGACGGGGGAGTCCTGGGAGTCGCGGGCGCTCGCCGCGCTCGCGGACCACCCGGGCACCGTCCTGCTCAAGCGCTGCGTCGACGTCGCCGACCTGCTCGCCGCCGCGCGCACCGGCCAGGCGGAGGCGGCCGTGCTCGCGGTCGACCTGCCCGGTCTCGACCAGGGGGTGGTCGACGAGCTGCGCCGCGAGGGCGTCCGGGTGCTCGGGGTCGCGGACGACCCGGGCCACACGGCGCCGCGGGCGGCCCGGCTGGGCGTCGCGACGGTGCTGTCCGCGGCGCGGGTCGACGAGCTCGGCCCGGTGCTCGCCGCGCTGCCCGACGACGACCTCCCGCCGCCGCCCGCCACGGCGACCACCACCGCGACGATCCCGCGCGCGGCGCTGCCGCCGCCCGCGCCGGGGCGTCCCGGCCGGGTGCTCGCGGTGTGGGGGCCCGGCGGTGCACCGGGCCGGACCACGCTCGCCACCGGCCTGGCCGGCGAGCTCGCCCGCCGGGGGCTGAGCACGCTGCTGGTCGACGCCGACCCCTACGGCGGCGCGGTGGCCCAGCAGCTCGGCATCCTCGACGAGGTCTCCGGGCTGCTCGCCGCGACCCGGCTGGCGGCGGCGGGGAGCCTGGACGAGCGCTTCGCCGCGACCCAACGCCGACTCACCGACCAGCTCCGGCTGCTCACCGGGCTCCCGCGTCCCGACCGCTGGCCGGAGGTCCGCGCGGGGGCGCTCGCCGCGCTGCTGGAGCGGGCCCGGCACGAGGGTCAGGTGGTCGTCGACACCGGCTTCGCGCTGGCCCCGGACCCCTACGGCGACCCCGGTGGCAGCGCCCGTCCCGACCGCGACAGCCTGACCCGCGAGGCGCTCGAGGCCGCCGACGACGTCGTGCTCGTCGGCGCCGCCGACCCCGTCGGGCTGGCCCGGCTGGCCCGGGCGCTGGGCGAGCTGGACGAGCACCTGCCGGGCACGCCGGTCCGGGTCGTGGTCAACCGGATGCGGTCCACGCTCGGCTGGCGCGAGGCCGACGTGGTGGGTCTGCTCGACGGCATCGGCCGGCACGAGGGCGTCCACTTCCTGCCCGACGACCAGGCCGCCGTCGACCGGGCACTGGTCGCCGGCCGGCTGCTCGTCGAGTCCGGCGACTCCGCGCTGCGGCGTGCGCTGGCCCGGCTCGTCGACGCGCTGGCCGGCGTCCCCGCTAGGCGCTGAACAGCAGGTAGAGGCCGCCGGCGGTGAAGCCGACCATCACCACGAGCAGCGGCAGCTGCCCGATCACCTGGTCGCGCTTCGGCAGCAGCGTCAGCGCGCGGTCGTGTGCGGCGACCGCACCCACGACATGGCCGATCACCACGGCCAGCACCTTGATCGTGGCCAGGAGGGTCGGGTGGTACGAGAACCAGTACGACGGCTCGAGCCCCGCCGTCCCGAGGATGTCCCAGCCCTTGCCGAACGGGTCGCTGGCGCGGGCGAGCGTCTGGGTGCCGACGTCGATGAAGAGCGTCAGGTAGTGGGCCAGGATGTAGCCGAGGATGATCGGCGCGATCGAGTGCGCATAGCGCCGCGGCAGCTGCCAGCGCGGGTAGTGCGCGGCCGACGTCGTCAGGGCGCACGCGGCCCCGAGCAGCACGCCCGCCACCACGCAGAAGCCGACCAGCGCGACGTTGTCGATGACCGCCTTGCTCACCGAGGCGTTCTGGTAGAACTTCACCCAGAACGAGGACTCGCCGAACGAGTCGAAGGCGGTGCTGCCGAAGAGCACGGCCACGACGCCGACGAGACCCGGCTTGGCCGGCACCGTCGCCAGGTTCGCCAGGGGGCTGCGCAGCCGGAGCTGCCCGTCGACCCGGGCCCACGGCGAGAGCTTGCCGATGAGCGACGAGTAGACCTCGAACGGGTCGGCGTTCTCGTAGAAGCGGTTGCCGAAGACGGCGCCGCCGACCAGCATCACGCCGACGTAGAGCGCGCACCACAGGCGCACCGTGCCGAGCTCGGTCGGGTGGGTCGAGGCGAGCTCGAGCCAGACGAACGCGAAGAGCCCGATGGCGGCCGGCCAGTAGCCGAGCCGCTCGGGGTAGTCGCGCAGCCCGGTCTCGGGGTCGCCCCCGGAGATCTTGGCGAGCGCGGCGTTGATGGTGCGAACGGGGCTGATCGCCTTCCACACCGGGCCGAGCAGCGCCGAGGCGAAGACCAGGCCGACCCACCACCAGACGTAGACCATCCCGAAGAACGGGTTGGTCAGCGAGTCCTGGCCGAAGACCGCGGTGGCCACGGCGAAGACCGCGAGGATCATGCCGACGGTGCGGGTGAGGACGAGGAAGCCGGGCGCGCCGGTGACCCGGTCGAGCAGGCCCCAGGCGGCGCGCCCGGCGGCCGGGACGTCGTACCGGGGCCGGCGCCAGGCGACGATGAGGATCGTGAACGAGACGACGAGGGCCGCCACGGCGCCGGAGACCGCGAGCTCCAGCGGGATGGGCAGGTCGGCCTGCCCACCGATGCCGTGGGCCTGGAGGTCGCCGGTCACCGGACTTCGAGCTGGACGATGATCTGCGGCGGGTCGTGCGACTCGACCTCGATCACGCCCGGACGGTCGATGGTGATGGGGAACGTCTTGGTTCCCTCGTCGTAGGCGAACTCCTGCTCGGGGTCGGAGTGCATGTGCAGCGAGCCGGCGCGGTCGGCGGTCACCACGAGGTCGACGGGCTGGCCGGCGCCGACCTTGACCCGGTCGCCGGTGGGGGTGATCTTGCCGTCCTTGACGGTGATGTCGATCACGACCGTCTTGCCGGTGCTCGCCTTGTCGTCGGAGCCGCACGCCGAGACGGCCCCCAGCAGAGTGACGGTGGCGAGCGCCGCGCCGATCATGCGCAGCCGCTGCATGCATTCCTCCTCGTCAGGACACCCCTGGACGTACCCACGGATGCTCGGGTTCTCTGTCAGAATCTCACGGAGACCCCAACGGCGGCGGGATGGGGCCGTCGCCGATCGTGATGGGGATCTGTCCAGAGGCTGGAGGACGACGTGGTGGACCGGGTGCGACCGCGCGACCTGACGTTCCTCGAGGAGGAGTCCCCGGAGACGCCCCAGCAGAACGCGACGATCGAGATCTTCGAGCCCGGCGAGGGCCCGGACGCGCTCGACCACGCCCGGCTGGTGGCGCTGATCCGCGACCGGATCGCCTTCGTTCCGCGCTACCGCCAGCGGCTCCAGGCGGTCCCCGGCCACCTCGCCAACCCGGTCTGGGTCGACGACGAGAAGTTCGACCTCGCGTTCCACGTGCGCCGCTCCGCGCTCCCGCGCCCCGGCAGCTCGAGCCAGCTGCTCGAGCTGGTCTCGCGGATCGTGTCCCGCCCCCTCGACCGCACCCGCCCCCTGTGGGAGATCTACTTCGTCGAGGGCCTCGAGGACGGCCGGGTCGCCGTCCTCTCCAAGACCCACCAGGCACTGGTCGACGGCGTGCACACCGTCGACCTCGGCCAGCTGCTGCTCGACCTGCAGCCCGAGGCCCGCGCGCTCGAGCCCGACGACTGGGCGCCGCGCCGCTCGCCCAACCCGGCCACCCTGCTGGGCGGCGCGGTCCGCGAGAACCTCACCGACCCGGGCGTGCTGCTCGACTCCGTCCGCACCGGCTCCCGCGCGCTGGCCCGCACCGCCGACCAGCGCAGCGAGCGGGCCCGCTCCTTCCTGGCCGCCGCGGCCGGCCGTCGTCCCAAGTCGCGCGGGGTGATCAACGGGCCGCTCTCGCAGCAGCGCCGCGTGGTCACCGTCGCGACCCGGCTCACGGACTACCGCCTGATCCGCGAGGCCCACGGCGGCACCATCAACGACGTCGTCCTCGCCACCGTCACCGGCGCGCTGCGTGCCTGGCTGATGACGCGCGCCGAGTCGCTCGGCGGGCTGCGCCAGGTCCGTGCCGTCGTCCCGGTCTCGGTGATCGACGAGGAGCTCGAGGCCACCTCGCTCGGCAGCCAGATCGCGGCCCACTTCGTCGACCTCCCGGTGGGGGAGCCGAGCCCGATCGTGCGCCTGCACCAGGTGTCGTACTCGTTCCAGGCGCACAAGGACACCGGCCGCAGCGTCGCCGCCAACCGGCTCGCCGGCATCGCCGGCTTCGCGCCGACGACCTTCCACGCGATCGGCTCGCGGGTCGCCGCGATCGAGCTGCGCAAGGGCTACCAGCTCTCGGTCACCAACGTCCCCGGACCGCAGGCCCCGCTCTACGCCGCCGGCGCCCGGATGGTCGCCAGCTACCCGGTCCCGCCGCTCACCCCGGGACACCCGCTCGCCATCGGCGTGACGTCGTACGACGGCGGGGTCTACTACGGCATCACGGCCGACCGCGACTGGATCCCCGACGCCGAGGTGCTCGGCGCCTGCGTCCGCGAGGCCCTCGACGAGCTCATCGACGTCTCGTCCCCGACCCGCCAGCGCGCGCCCCGCGGACGCCGTACCACCAAGGGGACGTCGAAGCGCGACTCCTGACCCGCGGTGCGACGATGGACCTCGTGATCCCCCTCCACCTCGGTGCGCTGCACCCCGTCGAGCAGATCGCCACGATGGTCCTGGCGTTCGGGCCGTTCGTGGTGCTCGGGATCGTCATCTACTTCCGCCGGCGGGCGGAGGCGCGGGACGAGGCCGAGCACCACGACGCTCCCGGAGGGGCCTAGCGGCTCAGCCAGGCCTTCCCGGTCCGCTCCTCGGAGCGCAGCGCGCTGCCGAGCAGCTTGGCGAGGAGCTCGTCGATCTTCCCGGCCACGAGCGGGATCTTGACCTTGATCTCGAGCTCGACGGTCTCGGTGGTGACGTCATCGACCTCGGTCAGGATCGCGGTGCCGCGGATCTCGCCGGGCTTGCCGGGGATGCCGACCTCGATCGTCGCCTGGTAGGCGTCGGCCCAGGTCTCGGTCTGCACGATCGTGGTCGTGGCGCCGACGAACTTCTTGGCGAACGAGGGCACCTTGTCGGTGGGCTGCTCCATCTCGACCCGCACGGCCTTGGCGTCGACCCCGCCCTCGATCTCGACCGAGTACGACGTCGCGCGCTGGTTGCGGCACACCTCCTCGCGGAAGACGGGGTCGGAGAGCATGGCGGCGACCTCGCTCGCCGGGGCGTCGTACACCATCTTGTGGACCAGGCGCGTGGCCATCGTCAGCGGTCTCCCTTCAACCAGGACACGCCCACGGAGTACTCCACGGACAGCCCGGCGTCGATGTTGTCGGTCATCAGCTTCTCCAGCCTGCCACCCACCAGCGGCACCTTGACGGTGACCTCGAGGTCGACGACGTGCTTCGTCGCGCCGCCGTCGGCCACCAGGGTGACCGTGCCGGCGGCCCGGGTCGGCTTGCCCGGAGCAGTGATCTCGATCGTCCCCGACGTGGGGTCGGACCACTCCTCGCGGACCACCGCCTGCGTGGTGTCGCCGGCGATCTTCTTCGCGATGGCGGGCAGGCCGGCCGTGTTCTGGACCTGGTCGACGACCAGGCTCACGCCGGTGCCGGCGGGCGTCGCCGTGACGGTCACGGAGACGACCTGCTGGGCGGCGGCGACCTTCTCGCGGAAGGCGGGATCGGCGAGCATCGCGAAGACCTCGTCGGGCGCGGCGTCGTAGGCCAGCTCACGGCTGTATCGCATACGAGACATCATGTCGTACCGCCGTGTTGTCGCCCGCAACTTGGAGGTCCTACTGTCGAGGTGTGTCAATGACGACGCTGCCTTCCTCTGCTGCCCATTCCGACCGAGACCGCATCTTCGAGCAGGCCGCTGCCGCGGCCGCGCCGAACAAGGGGAGCGGAGGGCCGCCGCGCGACGCCTTGCCGGCCCTGCTCCCGGCGTACTACCGCCACGTCGCGACCGAGGAGCTCGCGAGCCGTACCGACGTCGACGTCTACGGTGCCCTCGCCTCCCACCACCACCTGGCGCTCGACCGCGACCCGGGCGTGGCGAAGGTCCGGGTCTTCACCCCGACGGTCGCCGAGCACGGCTGGTCCGCGGCCGGTCACTCCGTGGTCGAGGTGGTCGTCGACGACATGCCGTTCCTCGTCGACTCGCTGACCATGGAGCTCTCCCGCCAGCTCCACGACGTGCGCGCGGTCATCCACCCCACCTTCGACGTTCGACGCGACGAGAACGGCCGCCTCCTCGAGGCCGAGCCGGTCGCGTCGGGCTCGACCGCACCGGTCGAGGGGACGATCCGCGAGTCGTGGATGCACATCGAGATCCCGCGGCTCAGCGGCGAGGGCGACGACGCCCCCGAGCGGGTGGCCGACGCGTGCCGCCGGGTCCTCGGCGACGTCCAGGCGTCGGTCGACGACTGGCCGCAGATGCAGGAGCGGGTCTCCGAGACCGTCGCCTCCCTGACCTCCGACCCGCCGCCGCTGCCGGACGACGAGGTCCGCCAGGCCGGCGCGCTGCTCGCCTGGCTGGCCGACGAGCACTTCACCTTCCTCGGCTACCGCGAGTACGTCCTCGACCGGGTCGCGCTCGACGGCGAGCCCGAGGACGACGTCCTGCGCCCGGTCCCGGGCACCGGTCTCGGCATCCTGCGCGAGAGCCCCGCCGAGGGCGACACCTCGATCGCGTTCAGCCGGCTGCCCGAGGCGGTCAAGGCCAAGGCGCGCGAGAAGACCCTGCTCGTGCTGGCCAAGGCCAACTCCCGCTCCACGGTGCACCGCCCGGCCTACCTCGACTACGTCGGGGTCAAGACGTTCGGCCCCGACGGCGAGGTCGTCGGCGAGCGCCGCTTCCTCGGCCTGCTCTCCAGCGCGGCCTACACCGAGTCGCTGCTGCGCATCCCGCTGCTGCGCGAGAAGGCCGACGAGGTCCTCCTCCGCAGCGGGTACGACGCCCGCAGCCACGACGGCGCCGCGCTGCTCGACACGCTCGAGACCTACCCGCGCGACGAGCTCTTCCACACGCCGGTCGACGAGCTCGGCCCCATCGTCGAGGCCGCGATGCAGGCGCGGGAGCGCCGTGCGGTGCGGCTCTTCATCCGCCGCGACACCTACGCGCGCTACCTGTCGGTGCTCGTGTACCTGCCGCGCGACCGCTACAACACGGGCATCCGGCACAAGTTCGTGCAGATCCTGACCGAGCAGATCGGCAAGGGCCGGATCGGGCCCGAGTCGGTCGAGTTCAACGTCAGCATCAACGAGTCGACGACGGCGCGGGTGCACTTCGTCGTCCACCTGCCCAAGGGCGAGCTGATCCCCGACGACATCGACACCGCCGACCTCGAGCGGCGCCTCATCGACGCCTCCCGCTCCTGGCAGGAGGACTTCCTCCAGGCCGTCATCGCCGAGTACGGCGAGGAGGCCGGCGCGCTGCTCGGCCGCCGCTACCTCGACGCCTTCCCCGAGGCCTACAAGGAGGACTTCAGCGCTCGCACGGCCGCGGTCGACCTCGCCCGGATCGAGGGCATCGCCGGCGACGAGGGGCGCGACCAGTCGCTCTACGCCGAGGTCGACGCCGCCGACGGCGAGGCCCGCCTCAAGATGTTCCGCGTCGGCGAGCCGCTGTCGCTGAGCGCGGTGCTGCCGATGCTGGCCTCGATGGGGGTCGAGGTCGTCGACGAGCGTCCCTACACGCTCAGCGGCCTGGGCCGGATGACGCACATCTACGACTTCGGCCTGCGCTACGGCGGCCCGCTGCCCGACCACGCCCGCGAGCTGTTCGCCGACGCGCTGCGCGCGATGTGGGACGGCTACACCGAGACCGACGGCTTCAACCGGCTCGTGCTCGCGGCCCGGCTGACCTGGCGCCAGGCGATGCTGCTGCGCGCCTACGCGCGCTACATGAAGCAGGGCAACAGCCCGTTCTCCGTCGACTCGATCGAGCAGGCGCTCGTCGACAACGTCGACCTCGCCCGGCTGCTCGTCGCGCTCTTCGAGACCCGCTTCGACCCGGCGGTCGGCGACGACCGCGACGGGCGCGAGGCGGCACTCGTCGAGCAGGTGCGGACGGCGCTCGACGGCGTGGTCAGCCTCGACCACGACCGCATCCTGCGCTCCTACCTCACCCACATCCAGGCGACGCTGCGCACCAACTACTTCCAGCGCGACGGCGAGAGCGCCACCGCCAAGCCCTACCTCTCGCTCAAGCTCGAGCCGTCGGCGATCCCGGACCTGCCCGAGCCGCGGCCCAAGTACGAGATCTTCGTGTACTCGCCACGCGTCGAGGGCGTGCACCTGCGCTTCGGCAGCGTCGCGCGCGGCGGCCTGCGCTGGTCCGACCGGCGCGACGACTTCCGCACCGAGGTGCTCGGCCTGGTCAAGGCGCAGATGGTCAAGAACACCGTCATCGTGCCGGTCGGCGCGAAGGGCGGCTTCTACGCCAAGCAGCTGCCCGACTCCTCCGACCGCGAGGCGTGGCTGGCCGAGGGCGTGGCCTGCTACAAGACGTTCATCCGCGGCCTGCTCGACGTCACCGACAACCTGGTCGGGGGCGCGACGGTGCCGCCGGCGGACGTCGTCCGGCACGATGGGGACGACTCCTACCTCGTCGTCGCCGCCGACAAGGGCACGGCGACCTTCTCCGACATCGCCAACGGCGTCGCCGCGGACTACGGCTTCTGGCTGGGCGACGCGTTCGCCAGCGGCGGCTCGGTTGGCTACGACCACAAGGCGATGGGCATCACCGCCAAGGGCGCCTGGGTCTCGGTGCGCCGGCACTTCCGCGAGATGGGCATCGACTGCCAGAACGAGGACTTCACCGTCGTCGGCATCGGCGACATGTCCGGTGACGTCTTCGGCAACGGCATGCTCTGCTCCGAGCACATCCGGCTGGTCGCGGCGTTCGACCACCGCGACATCTTCATCGACCCCGAGCCCGACGCCGCGGCGTCGTACGCCGAGCGGAAGCGGCTCTTCGAGCTGCCCCGGTCGAGCTGGCAGGACTACGACAAGAGCCTGATCTCCGCCGGCGGCGGGGTCTTCTCGCGGCGGGCCAAGTCGATCCCGGTCAACGCGCAGATCCGAGCCGCGCTCGGCATCGCCGGTCACGTCGAGCACATGACGCCGGCCGAGCTGATGCGCGCGATCCTGCTCGCTCCGGTCGACCTGCTCTGGAACGGCGGCATCGGCACCTACGTCAAGGCCTCCACCGAGACCGACGCCGACGCGGGCGACAAGTCCAACGACGCGATCCGCGTCGACGGCGGCCAGCTGCGGGTGCGATCCGTGGGCGAGGGCGGCAACCTGGGCTTCACCCAGCGCGGCCGGATCGAGTACGCCCGGGACGGTGGGCGGATCAACACCGACTTCATCGACAACTCCGCCGGGGTCGACACCTCCGACCACGAGGTCAACCTCAAGGTCCTGCTCGACCGGGTCGTCGCCGACGGCGACCTGACCGGCAAGCAGCGCAACGAGCTGCTCGCCTCGATGACCGACGAGGTCGCCGAGCTGGTGCTGCGCGACAACTACGAGCAGAACCTGGCGCTCGCCAACGCGGCCAAGAACGCCGTCTCGCTGCTGCACGTCCACGAGCAGTGGATGCGCGACCTCGAGTCGCAGGGCCTGCTCGACCGCGAGCTCGAGGCGCTGCCGCCGACCCGCGAGGTGAAGCGCCGGATCGAGGCCGGCGACACGCTCAGCCAGCCCGAGCTGGCGGTGCTCATGGCGTACACCAAGATCGTGCTCGCCGAGGAGCTGCTCGCCTCCGACCTTCCCGAGGACCCGTACCTGACCCTCGACCTGCAGTCGTACTTCCCGGCGCCGGTGCAGAACGGCTTCCTCGACCAGATCGGCGAGCACCCGCTGCGTCGCGAGATCATCGTGACCCAGGTCGTCAACGACCTGGTCAACGGCGCCGGCATGACGTACTGGCCGCGGCTGGCGGGCGAGACCGGGGCGAGCGCCGCCGAGCTCACCCGGGCCAACTTCGTCGCCCGCGAGATCTTCGGCTCCCTCGACCTGCGCCAGGAGCTCGAGCAGTACGACAACGTGCTCGACGCCGCCGTCCAGACCCGGATGCGGGTCGAGATGCGGACCCTGGTCGAGCGCGCGTCGCGCTGGCTCGTCACCAACCGGCGGCCCCCGCTCGACAGCCAGGGCAACGTGGAGTTCTTCGCGGCGCACGTGCAGGAGACGATGCTCGAGCTGCCGCAGCTGCTCACCGGCGCCGAGCTCGCGGCGTACGAGGCCCGGCGGCGCTCGCTCGAGAGCCAGCAGGTGCCGCAGGACCTCGCCGCGCGGGTGGCCTCCTTCGACGTCGCCTACACGCTGCTCAACATCGTCGAGATCGCCGACGAGGCCGAGCTCGAGCCGGCCGAGGTGGCCCGGGTCCACTTCGCGCTGGGGGAGCGGCTGGGCCTGTCCGTGCTGCAGCAGCGGATCGTGGCGCTGCCGCGCGACGACCAGTGGCAGACGATGGCGCGGGCCGCGCTGCGCGACGACCTCTACACCGTCCACGCCCAGCTCACCGGCGAGGTGCTCGCCGCGACGAGCGAGAGCAGTGCGGCCGAGGCCGACGACGACGACCCGCTCGCCGCCGCGGCGCGCCGGGTCGCCGCCTGGGAGGCCGAGGCAGGCGGGGTGGTCGACAAGGCGATCGCCGCGCTGACGGCGGTCTGCAGCGACGAGCCGGCCGACATCGCCAAGGTGTCGGTGGGCCTGCGGGTCGTGCGAGGTCTGCTCACCTGACCCGTCTAGGGTCGGGTCGGTGAGCGCCATCCAGGTGACCGGACTGACCAAGCGCTACGGCGAGCTGACCGCCGTCGACGACGTGACCCTCAGCGTGGGCGAGGGCGAGTTCGTCGGGGTCCTCGGCCCCAACGGAGCGGGCAAGACGACGCTCCTCGAGATGGTCGAGGGCCTGCGCCGGCCCGACGGCGGGCAGGTCGAGGTGCTGGGCGAGGCGGTGTGGCCGCGCAACCCGCGGCTGCAGCCCCGGATCGGCGTGCAGCTCCAGGCGTCGTCCTTCTTCGAGCGGCTCACCGCCCGCGAGCAGATCCGCACCTTCGCCAGCCTGTACGGCGTGGGCGGGGCGATCGCCGACGAGTGGCTCGAGCGGGTGGGGCTCACCGACAAGGCCGATGCCCGGGTCGAGGACCTGTCCGGCGGCCAGGCGCAGCGGCTCTCGATCGCGTGCGCCCTCGTGCACGACCCCGAGCTGGTCTTCCTCGACGAGCCGACCTCGGCGCTCGACCCGCAGGCCCGGCGCAACCTGTGGGACCTGCTCTCGTCGCTCAACGACACCGGGCGGACCGTCGTCCTCACGACGCACTACATGGATGAGGCCGAGGTGCTCTGCGACCGGGTGGCGGTGATGGACCACGGCCGGATCCTCCAGGTCGACAGCCCGGCCGCGCTCGTGCGCGGCCTCGATGCCCCGGCTCGCATCACGGTGGCACCCGGCTCGCTGGGTGCCGAGGAGGCGGCGGCGATCCCCGGCGTCGCCGAGGCGTCCGAGGGCGTCGACGGCCTGGTGCTGGTGACCCGCGAGCCCGGCGCCGTGCTCGGCGTCCTCGCTGCCGGCGACCACCTGGCCGGCGTCAGCGTCCAGACCGGCACCCTCGAGGACGTCTTCCTCGCCCTGACCGGACGGGAGTACCGCGCATGAGCAGCCCGACCCGCTCGCCCTTCTGGGCACTGTCGATCGCGATCCTGCGCGGCTTCCTGCGCGACCGGGCGTCGGTGTTCTTCGCGCTGATCTTCCCGCTGATGTTCCTCGTTCTCTTCGGCGGCCTGCTGGGCAGCCAGGAGCAGTCGAAGGTCGACATGATCCAGGTCGGCGCGGTGCCCTTCGTCGACGACCTCCCGGACGACGTGGCCGAGGCCTTCGCGCAGACCTTCGACGTCAGCAAGGGGACGAGCCTCGCGGCGGCGCTCGACGAGGTGCGCAAGGGCGACGCCGACGTCGCCATCGAGCAGCAGGGCGACCGGCTGATCGCGCACTACACCCAGACCGACCAGGTCAAGGCCGCCGTCACGCAGGGGACGCTGCGGGCCTTCGTCGACGGCATCAACGTCGTCGAGACGGGCCAGCCGCCGGCGTACCAGCTGGTGACCGAGCGGGTCGAGGACGACTCGCTCACCACCATCCAGTTCGTCACGCCGGGCCTGCTCGGGTGGGCGGTCGCGATGAGCGCGGCGTTCGGCGCGGCCGCGACCCTGCAGGGCTGGCGCCAGTCCAAGCTGCTGCGCCGGCTCCAGCTCGCGCCGGTCAGGACGGGCACGGTCGTGGGCGCGCGGGTCGCGGTGACGCTGACCATCGCGCTGGCCCAGCTCGCGATCTTCCTCGGCCTCGGGGCGGCGGCGTTCGGGCTGACCCTCACCGGGTCGTGGTGGATGTCTATACCGCTGATCGTCGTCGGCACCCTGTGCTTCATGGCGATCGGGCTGCTCGCCGGGGCGATCGCCAAGACCACCGAGGGGGCGGTCAACCTCGCCAACTTCCTGGTGCTGCCGATGGCCTTCCTCAGCGGCTCGTTCTTCCCGCTCGACGTCGCTCCCACGTGGATCCAGCGCCTGTCCGACCTGCTGCCGCTCAAGCACCTCAACACCGGGATGCTCGACGTGATGGTGCGTGGGCAGGGCCCGGGATCCGCCGTCGTGCCGCTGGTGATCCTGGCCGGCTTCGCGATCGTGGTGACCGCACTCGCCGCGAGACTTTTCCGTTGGGAGACCACCTAGCCTGCTGACCCGGGGACGCGCGCCGCCCTGAGCACCTAGGGTTGCTTGCCATGCTCGACTTCGCGGTCATCCTCGGTCAGCTGGCCCTGATCATCGTCGTCGCCCGGATCGCCGGCACGCTCGTCGCCAAGATCGGCATCCCGCCGGTCGTCGGCGAGATCGCCGCCGGCGTCCTCCTCGGGCCCAGCCTGCTCGGCATGGAGCTGAGCGGCGAGCTGTTCCCCATGGACCAGCGCGCCTTCCTCGACGTCCTCGCGCGCGTCGGGCTGGTGCTCTTCATGTTCGTGGTCGGTCTCGAGCTCGACATCAAGCTGATCAAGGGCCGCGAGAAGGTGGCCGGCTCGGTCTCGATCTGCTCGATCCTGCTGCCGTTCACGCTCGGCATCGGGCTCGCCAAGATCTTCGTCGACATGGACGCCACGGCGGCCCTGAAGCCCGCAGGTGCGGACTTCTGGCCGTTCGCGCTGTTCATGGGTGCGGCGATGTCGATCACCGCGTTCCCGGTGCTCGCCCGGATCCTCACCGACCGCCGGATGCACCGCACCGAGACCGGCGGCCTGGCCCTGGCGTGCGCCGCGACCGACGACATCATCGCCTGGACGCTGCTCGCCGTCGTCCTCGCGCTGGCCGGCGTCGACGCCGGCCACGGCCACCTGCCGAGCTGGGCGATCTACCTGGCGATCCCGTTCGTGCTGGTCGCGATCTTCGTGGTCCGTCCAGCGCTGACCTGGCTCACCCGGGCCTACCACAAGGCGGGCGAGCTGACGCCGACCATCCTGTCCGTCGTCCTCGTGGGCATGCTGCTCTTCGCGGCCACCACCGAGGTGATCGGCATCCACTACATCTTCGGCGCCTTCCTCTTCGGCGCGATCATCCCGCACGAGCAGGCCGCCGCCCTGCGCCACGAGATCCTGGTCCGGCTCGAGCAGATCTCGGTGCTCCTGCTGCTGCCGGTGTTCTTCCTGATCTCCGGGCTCAAGGTCAACATCCAGGGACTCGGCAGCGAGCACATCCTGCCGATGCTCGCGATCCTCGCCGTCGCCATCGTCGGCAAGTACGTCGGTGCCTACGTCGGCGCCCGCCTGCAGAAGGTGCCGCACTGGCAGGCCAGCGCGCTCGGCCTGCTGATGAACACCCGCGGCCTGACCGAGCTCATCATCCTCAACGTCGGTCTCGAGAAGGGGCTGCTCAGCCAGGAGCTGTTCACCCTCATGGTGATCATGGCGCTCGTGACGACGGTGATGACCGGGCCGCTGCTCGGGTTCGTCTACCCCCAGCGACGGGTCGCCCGCGACATCGCCGAGGCCGAGCGCGCCGCGCTCGGCGAGGAGGCGGTCGACCGGATGCTCGTCCTCGCCCACACCGGCCAGGACGACCGGCTCCTCGTCGAGCTCGCCGTCGGCGCCCTCGCCGGCGCCACGCCCGCCGAGATCGTCGTCGCGGACCTCACTCCCCAAGGCCGACCCCTCGAGGTCGGCAGCGGTCTGTCCCTCGACCTGGCCGAGATGGCCGCCGCGATGGAGCGCCAGCAGGGACTGGTCCACCACGGCGAGCGGCTCGGCGTACCGGTCCGGGTGATCGCGCACCCCAGCGCCGACGTCGACCAGGACCTCGTCGAGCTCATCGGCGTGCTGCGCCCCCAGGGCCTCCTCGCCTGGTCGGACGACCCGGCGCTGGCCACCGTCGTCGCCGCCAACGAGTCCCCGGTCATCGTCGCGACCGCCGGCACCCCCGCCCCGGACGCCGACGCCGCCGTCGTCGTCCACTGGAACGGCGACAGCGACAGCGAGGCCGCCACCGTCCTCGGCGCCCGCCTCGCCCGGCAGCGCGGCGTCGCCCTCGACCTGCGCGGGGACGGCGGCCGCCGCCTCGCCGCCGTCCGGACCGCCCTCGAGGAGCGCGGCGTCCGGCTCGAGCCGGCCGCCTCCGACAACCCGCTCGCGGCCGCCCCGATCGAGCTGTCGTCGTACGGGGTGGGGGGAGCGGCGGGCGCCCGGGTCCGCGCCGAGCTCGACCCCGCCCCGGTCGACTTCACCCACGTCTCCCTCGGCGAGGTCCCCGCCCCCGCCTGACCTACCGACCCGTCCCGCGCAATTCGCGCAGGGGGGGAGCAGTCAGGTCAGCGGGAGCTGCCGGCGTGGGTGTTGAAGGCGAGCGTCCGGTGGCCGATCCGGACCCGGGTGCCCTGGGTGAGCACCTGCTCGGCGCCGGGGTGCATCCGGACCCAGTCCGGGGTCTTGGGGACGTGCACGTAGGTGCCGTTGGTCGAGTTGTTGTCGACCAGGACGACGTCCCACCCGCGCATCTCGAGCCGGGCGTGGACCCGGGAGACCTGGTTGGACTGGTCGATGATCGGCAGCGGCCGGAACGTGCCGCCGGTGACCCGCTCGTCGCCGCTCGGGTCGCGGCCCAGCAGGTACGGCGTGTCGAGCTGGAAGACCGATCCGTCGTCGAGCACGATCACGCCCAGCGGCGGGCGCGGGCCGTTCACGAGGACGGGCGTCTGCTGGACCATGTTGATCCCGCAGATCCCGCAGAACAGCACCCGCGGGTCGTTGAAGTGCCGGTTCTTGCAGTAGACCCCGCGCACCTGCTCGTGCGCGTGCTCCTCGTGGACCTGGGCCTCGCTCTCGACGATGGGGAGCGGCTCGAAGTCGTCGAGGTCGTCGTCCTCGACCTCGCTGATGAGCACCGACTGGAAGTTGACGTGCTCGTCGGCCGGGGCCGGCGGGAGGGGGCGGCCGGCCACGGGCGCGACCGGCTCGGCCACGGGCTCCGGCACCGGCTCCGGCTCGGGCTCGGGCTCCGGTTCGGGCTCGGGTTCGGGCTCCGGCTCGGGGGCCGGCGGCGGGGGAGGCGGGGGCGGCGGCGCCGGTGCGACCGGCTCGGCCGAGGGCGCGGCAGCGATCGGCGCACCGATCGCCAGCGAGCCGGCCGGGACCACCCCGCCGTCCAACCGGTACGACGACCCGTCGCCCGGCGCCTCCGCGCCCGGCAGGGTCACCGCGACGGACTCGACCGGCCACGGGATGAGCCGCTCGACCCAGGCCAGCGACTCCGCGCCCGAGATCGCCTGGCCGTCGACGGTGACGGTCACGTCCCCGTCGACGAAGACGGCGAGCCCGGTGGTGTGCGGCGCGAGGGCGGCGAAGCCGGGGGACTGCTCGACCGCGGTCGAGAGCATGAGGGCGTAGCCGCGGACCAGCTGGCGGCCCTGGCCGCCGTTCGCGGCGACCATCTCGGCGTGCTCGAGGTAGGGCTTGACGACCTCGGGGTCGTCGGAGCCGACGAGGAGCACCACCGGCCCGATCCGGGCCAGGGTGCCGCCGCCGGGGCCGGGCACGACGCGGGCGTGGGCCCAGTCGTCTGCTGAGGTGTGGGTCATCGCGTCACACGATCCTTCCGCCGAAGAAGCGCCAGCGGATGAAGGGCACCCGCATCGGGCCGTTGGTCCAGATCCAGACGACGATCCAGATCACGGAGAAGTCGATGAAGAACGCCCAGAAGGGCACGGTGTCCCCGTCGATGCCGGGCACCGCGCCGAGGTCGACGAGCAGCCACACCAGCGCGCCCTCGTTGAGCGCGGTGATGAGCCCGAACATGGTGGGCCAGTCCTTCTCCCAGCGGAACTGCTGGATGACGTGGTAGATCAGCTCCCACACGATGCCGAGCACGAGCACGGCCGCCAGGATCAGGTACGTCGTCTTGTAGTCCGGGTCGCCCGGAAGGATCGGCGTGAGGGCGAGCGTGATCAGCCCGCCGAAAACGACGAGCATGAAGATCCGGGTCTGGATCCTGCCGTTGAGGGTGGGCAGCATTACGCGCGCGCTCCTTCGGTCGTCGGGTCGGTCCGGCTCACGGGGCGCTCCCGGCCAGCCACTTCCACCACTGCCCGGTCGAGCGCACCGGCCCGATCCGCTTGCAGAAGCCGCGCTTCTGCAGGTCGCCGTAGATCTCCTGGGCGGCCACCTGCAGGCCCAGGAAGGTGTCGACGCCGGGGAAGTAGCCGCCCAGCGTGGTCGCCCCGGACGCGTAGACCGCGCCCCCGCCGGACTGCGTGCCGATCAGCTCGAAGTTGCGGTCGACGTTGAGCCGGCCGACCGGGTTGCGGCTGGCGCCACCGTGCTCGAGGAGGTCCTTGAGCAGGCGGTGCTCGGCGATGTCGGCCTCGAGGCCGGTGCAGTCGATGACGAAGTCGACCTCGACCGGGACGACGCCCTGCGCCGTGCGGACCTGGTTGAGGATCCGCTCGCCGCTGGGCTCCATGCTGTCGACGGTGCCGACGACGCAGTGGTACCAGCCCTCGGCCCGGCCCTGGTTCATCTGCCGCTGCCAGCTCTTGCGCCAGGGGGTGTTGGTGCCGCCCATCCGCTTGTAGAGCTCGGCGCGCTGCTCGCCGTCGAGCTTGCGCACCTGTGCCTTGAGCTGGCCGCCCCACACGGACTTCGGGTAGTTGAAGCCCTGGTAGGCCCAGCCGTTGCCACCGCGCCGGCGCATGGTGATCCGGGTCTTGCCGCCGCCCGGTCGCGGGTCGCCCTCGTTGCCGTAGCCGTCGTTGGTGCCGTTGATGTAGGTCCGGAAGAGGTGGACGATGTTCGTCTGCGCGCCGTGCTTCTCGCGGTCGTCCATCAGCCGCTGCAGGATCCGCGAGGCCACGATCCCGCCACCGCGCACGAGAACGGTCGAAGGGGTCTGGACCAGTCGCTCGTAGACGTGCTCGTGCGCCTCGTAGGCGTTGACGATGTGGCGGTAGTCGTTGTTCTCGGTGCGGTACTTCTGCAGCTCGGGCAGGAACTTCAGGCCCGGGTAGCCCACCGCGATGTGCACGTACTGCGACCGGAAGGCCACCCGCTTGGTGGCCGAGGCGCCCTCCGGTGGGGTCAGGATCGTGAAGTACCCGCCGCCGTACCGGCGCCGGACGATCCGCACGAGGCCCTTGACGAGCATCTCGTCGTACCCGATGCGCTTCGACTCGCGCTCGAGCTGCTCGAAGACGTTGCCGGCCTTGGGCGTGTAGTAGTCGGAGAAGATCGGCTCGCTGAACAGGCCCCAGAGCACCTTGAGGTCGAACTTCTTCATCCCCTCGGCGAAGCCGTACGACGGGAAGCCCCAGATGTTGTCGGGTCGCGAGGCCGAGTCGGAGCGGATCCGCTCCGGCCGCGGCACCTGCGAGACCCGGGTGAGGTACTCGTAGGTCTGCCAGGGGAAGTCCAGGGTGCTGAGCACGCGCATCTGCGACGTCGGCACGCCTGCGATCCGCAGGTAGTCGACGGTGACGAACGAGCCGATGCCGCCACCCACGGTGACGAACGGGACGTCGACGATGGGGATGCCGGCCGCCGCGACGAGGTCGTCGGTCCAGAAGTCCGTCTGCAGCATCTGGTCGGTGAGGTCACCCGAGATCGGCTGCGCGGGCAGGTACGTCGACGGGTCGGTGGTGGGCACCACGGATGCTGCAGAGGGGTCGATCAACGTTCCTCCTAGGTCGTGGAATGCGTCCGAGACGCTACACCGGGTACCCCCTGCTCCGCTGCCTGAATCGAGGAGAAGGCTGCTGGTCCAGGCCGGTGAAATTGCCTGGTTTCGGGGTTCACGTGCGGTGGCACCGTGACATGCTGGAGGTCGCGCCGCATACCCGGAGGATCACGTGCAGGGAATCGCTGACTACGAGTTCGTCCGCCCGCTGGGCGAGTCGAACTACGGCACCAACTACCTGGCGAAGGCCCCTGCCCGCCTGGGGATCCCGGCCGCCGAGGTCGTGGTCAAGGTGATCGCTGGTCCCACCTCCGACGACGCCTTCCGCCGCGCCACGCGCGAGCTCAAGCACTTCAGCGTGGCCGACTCCGACCGTCTGGTCGCCGTCTACGACGCCGGCCGGCACGGTGGCGCCTTCTACTACGCCATGGAGTTCCTGCCGCTGGGCTCGCTCGAGAGCCCCCAGGTCTCCCTCGGCACCGGCGCTCGGGTCGCGGCCGTGCGCGACGCCGCGCTGGCCGCGCACGCCCTGCACGAGCGGGGGATCGCGCACCGCGACATCAAGCCGGCCAACATCCTGCTGGCCGACGACGGCGGCCGGCTCGCCGACCTGGGCCTGTCCCAGCTGCTCTCGCCGGGCATGGTCACCACCGGTCTGGGCCAGATCGGCCTGGAGTTCACCGATCCCGCGATCATGCTGGGTGCCCAGGCCTCCCGGGCCAGCGACATCTGGTCGCTCGGCGCCTCGCTCCACTTCGCCATCACCGGCAAGGGCGTCTACGGCGAGCTGCGCGGCACCGAGCCGCTGCTGCTGGTGCGCTCGATCCTGGCCTCGAAGCCCACCCTGTCCGCCGACCTGCCGGCCTCGGCCGCCGCCCTGATCGGGGCCTGCCTCGACAGCGACGTGGCCGCGCGGCCGCGGACCGCCGCCGAGGTGGCCGACCGCTCCTCGGGCCTGGTCGCCGAGCTCGGCGCGGCCGTCTGAGGCTGCCGATGGAGCTCCACGAAGCGCTGCGCGAGCTGGTCGCCGCCCACGGCCGCTCGATCCTCGACGACGCGACCGGCTTCCGCGGCGTCCTCGACGACGTGCTCGCCGAGGACCAGGCCAGCACCGGCGACATCAACCTGCTCGTCGACGCCGTCCGCTTCGACGCGCTCAACCCGCTGGTCGCCATGATCGACGGCGGCGCCGACGCCGGCCGCGCGGTCGAGGAGGCCGGCCTCCGGCTCGCCCGCAACCGCGGCGGCGCCGACCAGGCCGCCGCGAGCTGGGCCGCCGCCGTGCTGGGCTACGCCGTCGGCAAGGTGCCCGCGGCCGTCGTGCTGCGCTACCGCTCGGGTCGGCCGTCGGCGCCCGGCCTGCCGCCCCCGCCGCCCACGGGCCCGCCGATCGCCTCGCCGCTGCCGCAGACCGCCTGGCCGCAGCCCGCCGCACCCCAGCCGTCCGCGCCGCAGCCGTCCGCGCCGCAACCCCCGCCCGCGTACGGCGTCCCGGCCTACCAGCAGCCCGCGGCCTTCACCGCGCCGCCCGCCGCGCCCCGCCAGAAGCGCACCGGCGTGTGGGTCGCGGCGTCCGTGGCCGGCGTGGTGCTGGTCGCCGGCGGCGTCACGGCCGTCGTCCTCGCCGCGGGCGGCGACGACGACCCGAGCGCCAAGAAGGACCCGACGAGCAGCACGTCCGACGAGGGCCCGAAGGTCGACGTCGAGCCCGCTGCCATCGACGACCGCTACAACGCGCTGTCGGCGAAGATGACCGAGGGTGCCTCCGGCTGCAAGGCCGAGGAGCCCGGCGCCGGCCAGGCCGAGGTGGTGCAGTGCGCCGTCAGCGCCGGCACCCTGCGCCTGGTCACCTACGACGACGACGCGTCCCTCACCACGGCCCGCAGCGGCCGGCTCGACTACAGCGCCGGCACGCTGACCGCCGACAACGGCGCCACCGCGCTCTACGAGCTCGACCCCGAGCGCGCCGGCACCAGCGACCCCGCCGTCGTCTACTGGGACAGCAAGGGCAGCCTCCAGTCGGCGACCCTGACCGGCGCGTCCGGCGCGAGCGCCGACGACCTGGTCAAGCACTACAAGGCAACGTCGCCGCGGGTCTCCGAGCCGACCACGCCGGCCAACGAGACGCTGCGCGAGTTCATCGACATCAACATGGACGTCGCCACCTGCACCCGGCAGCGGACCTTCTTCACGGGCGAGACCGAGGAGAGCAAGTGCGAGTCCGGGGTCGACGGCGTCGCCGTCAACGTCGGCCGCTACCGCACCCGCAAGGAGCTGCGCGCCGACCGCAAGTACTACAAGAACAAGTACGACGAGGCCGCCAAGAAGGGCAACGGCGGTACCTGGCGCTTCGACGAGGGCGAGGCCGAGGGTGCCTACTACGCCTACCTCGACGACGGCACGGCGACGGTCTACTGGGACTGGAACAAGGACGACTGCAACTGCTACGGCGTCGCCTGGAACTTCCAGGGCAACCTGAGCAAGCTCGAGAAGTGGTGGCCCAGCGACTGAGCCGGTGGCTCAGCCCCCGGCAGCGTCGTCGGGCGCGTCGGGGACCGGCACGGTGTCGGCGAGGTCGGGCCGGCTGATCCCGGCGACGTCGGAGCGCACCAGCAGCGCCATCGTCGTGTCGTCGCCGCCGATCTCGGCGGGCTCGGCGAGCCACTCGGGCAGCTGCTCGCGCACCCAGCCCAGGCCGCGGTCGCGGATGAACTCGACCAGCTGCTCGCCGGTCTGGCGCCACCAGCCGTCGGCGTCGACCCGGGAGCGCCCGAAGCCGTCGGTGCACAGGAAGACGAGGGCGACCTCGTCGCCGCCGGCGCCGACCACGGACACCCGCAACGCGTCGAGGGGGCGCGGCTGGCACAGCGAGGTCGTGTGCAGCCCGTCGAGGTCCGGGTCCTCGGGCAGCGGCCGCGAGGCGACGCCGTCGGCCGAGACGAGAACGGAGTCGCCGTCGCCGATCTGGACGAAGACGAGCAGGTCCGGCGTCGCCGCGGCGGCCAGGATCGTGGAGCCGTAGGCGCGCAGCGGGTCGGCGGCGGCGCCGATCTCCTCCTCGGCGGGGGAGTACGGGTTGGCGGCGAGGTGGTGCTCGACCTTCGCGGTCCAGGTGGCGACGAGCGCCGCCCCCGCCCGGCGTACGGCGTCGTGCGCGGCGTCGGGGTCGCCCGGACGCAGCTCGGGCAGCACCCGGCGCAGCTCCTCGACCGCACTGATGACGGCGAGCGCGGCGCCGGTGTCGCTGCGGAAGTGCAGCCGGTGGCCGTGCCCGTCGGCGACGGCGACGACCGCGTGGCCCAGCGCGTGGTCGTTCCAGGTGAGCACGGCGTCCTGGATCGGCAGCTGGTCGCGCACGTGGACCGACCCGATCCGGGTGTCGGCCAGCGTCGTCCAGGTGGGCCCGACGTCGGCCGGCCGGTCGATCTCGGGGCGCCGCCCGTCGAACGGGGGCTGGGTCATCCGAGGGTGCTCCAGATCGGGTCACCGATCGGGCTCGGGGGTGCGGCGGGGACGCCGGTGGCGGGGCCGACCACCGGGCGCGAGGCGACCTTGCTGGCCGCCTTGGACGCCCACACGATGTACTCGACCAGCTGCTCGGGGTTGTCCGCGCGCAGCAGCGGCACGTCCTCGTCGCCGATGAAGCGGCGCATCGAGTGCATGTCGGCGTCGCGGCCCACGCCGAGCGCGAGCCGGACGGCGGTCGCGCCCCACTTGTTGTTGAGCAGGGCCTGCAGGCCCTCGGCGAAGGTGACGCCGCTGCTCTGGGTGGGCCGGCCGTCGGAGACGAGGATGATGGCGGGCGGGAAGGCGCTCTTGGTCTCGTCGAGGTGGTCGAGGGCGCCGGCGAGCGTCTGGAGCGCGCTGCCCAGCTCGGTGAAGCCCCGCGGGACGGCCTCGAGGCGCTTCCAGTGGATCTGGTCGACCGGCGTCGGCTCCTCGATGATCCACTGCGGCTCGTTGGCGAAGGCCAGCACCCGGATGAGGAGCTCGGCGTGCGGGTTGGCGCGCGCCTCGTCCTTGAGGTGGGGGAGGACCTCGGTGATGGCGTTGTTGAGCGCCTGGATGCGCCCGCCGCGCAGCATCGAGCCCGAGACGTCGAGCACGAAGATGAAGTGCAGCGGCTTGCGCGCCAGGGCGCCACCGAGCCGATCGCTCATCACGGCCCTCTCTTTCGTCAGCAATGGGAGTCGTCAGGTTTCAACTATCCCCGTTCTGACGAGGTTATAGCCTGTCACGCAGGTTCGGAGTCGAGAAAACGGTCGGGAAGACGGAGGTCGGGCAGCCCCATGGTGCTGGCAGAGGGTGTCGAGGTGGACCTCGGCCCGTTGGGGCGGGCCCGCGTGACGTCGCTGCTCGGGCAGGGCGGGCAGGGCTACGTCTTCGAGGTGCGCCGCGACTCGGGCGAGCCGCTCGCGCTCAAGTGGTACAAGCCCGAGAGCGCCACCGCCCAGCAGTACGACGAGATGCAGCAGCTCGTCGAGATCGGCTCCCCGCACGAGCGCTTCCTCTGGCCGCTCAGCATGGCCCGGGTCGGCACCGAGCCGAGCTTCGGCTACGTCATGCACCTGCGCCACCAGCGCTTCCTCGAGCTGAGCTTCCTGCTCCTCAACGCCGACCGCGAGGGCCGGCCGCTCGACGTCTCGTTCGCCTCGATCATCGAGCTGTGCCGCCAGCTGAGCTACAGCTTCCTGCGGCTCCACGCCCGCGGGCTGTGCTACCGCGACATCTCCTTCGGCAACGTCTTCTTCGACCCCGCCAACGGCGACGTCCTGATCTGCGACAACGACAACGTGGGCATCGACAACGGCACCGGCCGGGTGCTCGGCACGCCGTACTTCATGGCGCCCGAGGTGGTCCGCGACACCACCTACCGCACGCTGCCCAACACCGACACCGACCGGCACTCGCTCGCCGTGCTGCTGTTCTACGCGCTCTTCCTCGGCCACCCGCTCGAAGGCGCGCGCACCGACACCGGCATGCGCGACGCGCACTGGCTGATGACCCACTTCGGCACCGACCCGCTGTTCTGCATGCACCCGGCGAACCCCGAGAACCGGCCGGCCCAGATCGTCCAGCAGTACTGGAACATCTACCCCCAGTTCCTGCGCGACCTCTTCGTGCAGGCCTTCGGCGACGGGCTCGACAACCCCGGCGCGCGGGTCACCGAGGGGCAGTGGATCAAGGCGATGGACCGGCTGCGCGACGGCATGCTCGCCTGCCCCACCTGCGGCACCACCAACTTCTGGAGCCCCGGCGACGACACCGTGACCTGCTGGCAGGACCGCACGCAGGTGCGGCCGCCGTACCTGCTCTCGATCGGGCGGCGCACGCTCGCCGTCGGCCCGCAGACGACGATCCGCTCCGACCACCTGACCTCCGGCATCGACCACCCCACGGTCCTCGCCGACGTACGACGTCACCCGTCGGCGCCCGACCGCTGGGGACTGCACAACGCCTCGGACTTCTCCTGGCCGGTGGCCTACCCCGGCGGGCAGAACTTCCTGCTCGAGCCCGACCGCACCATCGAGCTGGTCGAGGGCGCCCGGATCCAGATCCGCGACGCCACGGTGCAGGTGCGCCGTCCGTCGGCGCCGGCCGCGGGCCTAGGGTGAACCGCATGGCAGGTCTGGTGGTCGAGGTCGAGGGTCGGGTCCTCCGTCTCGAGGGGAAGCCGGTCTACCGCATCGGGCGGGCGATCGAGGCCGACGTCGTGCTCACCGCCGGCTCCGTCTCGCGCCAGCACGCCGAGCTGCACGCCTCCGACTACGGCTGGGTGCTCGTCGACCAGGGCAGCCAGTTCGGCACCTACGTCGAGGGTGAGCGGATCACCGAGTACCCCGTCGAGACCCGGATCGAGGTCCGCTGCGGCCCGCCCGCGGCCGGCGCCAGCCTGGTGCTCGTCCCGGCCGCCGAGTACGACATCGCCGCGGCCACCCCGCGCACGCCGGCCGAGGTGCCGGTCGAGCCGCCCGCCGTCCTCGTCGACGAGCCGACCCGGCCGCCGGCGTTCGCCCCGCCTCCGCCGCCGCCCCCCAACGCGCCCCCGCCGCCGCCCGGCGCCCGCCCGGCGGCCGCTCCCGGCCTCCCGCCGGCGATCGCGGGCAACGACGCCACCCAGGTGCTCGCGATGCCGCAGCGCCCCGCCGGCGCGCCCGGCCCGGCGGGACCGGTCCCGCCGCGCAGCGGCCCCGACCTGCTCGTCGTCGCCGAGGGCCGCGAGCACCGCTTCCGGCACCCGATGCAGATCACGATCGGACGCCGCAGCGACTGCACGGTCGTCATCGGCGACCCCGCCTGCTCGCGGGTGCACGGCCGGGTCGACCCCGTCGCCGGCGGCTGGACCTACACCAACCTCTCCAACGAGGGCACCTTCGACGACGGCCGCCGGGTCACCAACCGGACCTTCGACGAGCGGCTCTCGCTGCGCCTGGGCCACCCGGTCGCCGGCCCCGAGCTCACCCTGGTCCCGATCCTCTCCGCCGCCGAGGAGGAGCGCCGGATCGCGCGGCGCCGGCTCGGCAAGCGGCTCCTGGTGATCGGCGCGATCGTCGCCGCGGTCGTCCTCGTCGCCGGCATCGGGACGACAGCCTGGCTGCTCGGCCGCGACGACCCCGCCGCCCCCACCTCCGGCAACCGGGTCGACGCGCTCGACGCGGCGAAGGCCGCCACGGTCAAGATCACCGCCGACAGCCACCTGCTCGACGACCCGAGCCGGATCGGCACCTACCACGGCTCCGGCTCGATCATCCGCTCCGACGGCCTGATCCTCACCAACGCCCACGTCGCCGCTCCCGAGGCACCCGGCCTCACCGAGAAGTACGGCTCGGCCGAGCGCATCGCCGACCCCGACTACCTCCTCATCTCGCTGACCGACGGCATGACCGACACCAACGCCCCCGCGGCCTACCGGGCCCGGGTGGTCGAGGCCGACGGCAACCTCGACGTCGCCGTCGTCCAGATCTACGCCGACGCGCAGGGCAACGACCTCACCGGCAAGCTCGACCTGCCCACGGTGCCGATCGGCAGCTCGGGCGACCTGCGGGCCGGCGACAGCGTCACCGTGCTCGGCTTCCCGGCCGTGGCCGGCTCGGGCGAGTCCATCACGGTGACCACCGGCGTCATCTCGACCGTGCTCAACGACCCCGAGCTGGGCCCCCGCTCCGAGCTCGACACCGATGCCCGGATCGCGCCCGGCAACTCCGGCGGCATGGCGATCAACAGCGACGGCGAGCTGATTGGCATCCCGACCTCGCTGTTCGCCGACCAGGGCTCGACCGTCACCAGCGGCCGGATCCGCTCGATCGACGTCGTCAAGGACCTGATCGAGAAGGCCGAGAACGAGGCGGACTAGCTCGCCTTCTTGGCGGTCTTCTTGGCCGCCGTCTTCTTCGCGGTGGTCTTCTTGGCCGCAGCCTTCTTGGCAGGCGCCTTCTTGGCCGTCTTCTTGGCTGCGGTCTTCTTCGCGGCCGGCTTGTCGTCGCTCTCGCCGCGCGAGGTCTTGGCCGCCTCGACCGAGCGCTGCAGCGCCGCGAGCAGGTCGACGACCTCGCCGCCGGTCTTGGCGGACGTCTCGGTGCGCTGCACCTCGCCGCCCTCGATCTTGGCCTTGACCACCGACTGCACCGCGTCGGCGTAGTCGTCCTCGAACTCGTCGGGGTCGAAGTCGCCCGAGAGCGTCTCGACCAGCATCTGCGCCATCTTGACCTCGGCGTCCTTGATCTCGCCGGTCTCGATGCTGAAGTCGGGGGTGCGGATCTCGTCGGGCCACATCATCGTCTGGAGCACGATCACGTCGTCGCGCACGCGCAGCACGGCCGTGGTCACCCGCTGGCGCAGCGCCACCGTCACGACCGCCATGCGGTCGGCCTCGAGCAGCGCCTGGCGCAGCAGCGCGTAGGGCTTGGCGCCGGTCTTCTCGGGCTCGAGGTAGTAGGACTTCTCGAACAGCAGCGGGTCGATCTGGTCGCTCGGCACGAACTTCTCGACCGCGATCTCGCGCGAGGAGGTCATCGGCAGGTTGGCCAGGTCGTCGTCGGTGAGGATGACCATCTCGCCGTCCTCGGTCTCGTACCCCTTGGCGATGTCGGAGTACGGCACCTCCTCACCGTCGATCGAGCACACCCGCTGGTACTTGATCCGGCCGCCGTCCTTGGCGTGGACCTGCCGGAACGAGACGTCGTGGCTCTCGGTCGCGCTGTAGAGCTTGACCGGGACGCTGACGAGGCCGAACGAGACGGCACCCTTCCAGATCGCACGCATGCGGTCAGCCTACGCTGCACGGCCGACACCGGTGCCTGAGACGATGGCGGCGTGGAGCAGCGCATCGGCATCGTCGGCGGCGGGATCGTGGGACTGGCGGTGGCCCGGGAGCTGCTCCGGCGCCGCCCGGGGGCCGAGGTGACGGTCCTCGAGAAGGAGGACCGGGTCGGCGCCCACCAGACCGGCCACAACTCCGGCGTGGTCCACGCGGGCATCTACTACCGGCCCGGCAGCCTCAAGGCCGAGCTGTGCACCCGCGGCCGCGACCTGCTGCGCGACTACTGCGCCGAGCACGCCCTCCCGTACGACGAGTGCGGCAAGGTCGTCGTCGCCGTCGACCCCGCCGAGCTCGGCCGCTTCGACACGCTCGAGCGCACCGCCCGCGAGAACGCCGTGCCCGGCCTGCGCCGCCTCGACCCGGCCGCCCTGCGCGACGTCGAGCCGCACGCCGCCGGACTCGCCGCCCTCCACTCGCCCCGGACGGCGATCACCGACTACGTCGCGGTCGCCGAGCAGCTCGCCCGCGAGATCACCGCCGCCGGTGGCCGGGTGCTGCTGTCCACGCCGGTCACCGGGATCGACCGGATCAGCGGGGGAGTCCGCCTCCGGGCCGGCGCCACCTCCCACGACGTCGACCGCGTGGTGCTCTGCGGCGGCCTCCAGGCCGACCGGCTCGGGCGGCTCGCCGGCGGCGGCGCCGAGCCGCGGATCCTGCCGTTCCGCGGGGAGTACCTCGCCGTCGCACCGGCCAAGCAGGACCTCGTGCGCGGCATGGTCTACCCCGTCCCCGACCCGCGCTACCCCTTCCTCGGCGTCCACTTCACCCGCCGCGTCGACGGCTCGCTCGAGGTCGGCCCCAACGCCGTCCTCGCGCCCCACCGCGACGCCTACCGCCGCTCGTCGGTCAGCCTCGCCGACCTCGCCAGCGCCGCCGCCTGGCCGGGCTTCTGGCGGATGGCGGCCCAGCACTGGCGCACCGGCGTCCGCGAGGTCCGCGGCTCGCTGTCGGTCCGCGCCTACCTGCGCGACGCCCGCCGCTACGTCCCCGAGATCGGCGTCGCCGACGTCACCCGCCGCGGCTTCGGCGTCCGCGCCCAGGCGGTCGAGCGTGACGGGACACTGGTCGACGACTTCCGCATCGACCACTCCGACGGCGTCACCAGCGTCCGCAACGCGCCCTCCCCGGCCGCCACCTCGAGCCTCGCCATCGCCGAGCACGTGGTCGACCGGATGCGGGCATGATGGGCGCTGTGCCCGACCTGCTCCCGATGCTCGCGACCCCGGGCACCCACGTGCCGCCCGGCGAGGAGTGGTGCCACGAGGTCAAGTGGGACGGCGTCCGTGCGCTCGGCGCCGTCGCCGCCGGCGCGGTCACGCTGACCAGCCGCAACGGCAACCGGATCACGCCGGCCTGGCCCGAGCTGCAGACGCCGCCGTCCGGCGTGCGCGACCTCGTCGTCGACGGCGAGATCATCGCGCTCAACGAGCGCGGGGTGCCCGACTTCCGGGTCCTCGCCGACCGGATGCACGTCCGCAAGGCCGCCACCGTCGCCCGCCTCGCCGCCCGGATCCCGGCCACCTACATGGTCTTCGACCTGCTCCGGCTCGACGGCGAGGACCTGTGCCCGCTGCCGCTGCACGAGCGCCGCCGCCGGCTCGGCGAGCTCGACCTCGCTGCGGCGGGCTGGCAGGTCCCCGCCGAGTACGACGACGGCGCCATGCTCCACCAGGCCACCCGGGCGCAGGGGCTCGAGGGCATCGTCAGCAAGCGTCGCGACTCGGTCTACCGGCCGGGGGAGCGCAGCCAGCACTGGCTCAAGCTCGCCCACCGGCACCGGGGCTCGTACGTGATCGGCGGCTGGCGCCCGCAGGTCGGCACCAGCGACCGGCTCGCGGCGCTGCTCGTCGGCGAGCCGGGGCCCGACGGGCTGCTCTACCGGGGCCGGGTCGGCAGCGGCATCGGGCCCAAGCAGTCACGTGCGCTCACCGAGCTGCTCGCCCCGCTCGCCCGGGGCGCGACCCCCTTCGCCGACGACGTCCCCCGCGAGGACGCCACCGGCACCACCTGGGTCGAGCCGGTCGTCGTGATCGACGTCGACACCCACGGCCTGGGCTACCAGCGGCTGCGCCAGCCGTCGTACCAGGGCGTGCGCACGGACCTGACCCCCGAGGACCTGTGATGCCGAAGAAGCCCGAGCACCCCCAGACCGAGGTCCACGTCGACGTCGAGGGCCGCACGATGCGGCTGACCAACCTCCAGAAGGTGCTCTACCCGAGCACCGGCACCACCAAGGGCGAGGTGCTCGACTACTACGTGCGGGTCGCGCCCGTCCTGATCCCGCACCTGGTGGGACGCCCGGTCACCCGGATCCGCTGGCCGCACGGCGTCGGCGACATGAGCTTCTTCGAGAAGAACGCGCCGGCCGGAACCCCCAGCTGGGTGCGCACCGCCGAGGTGCCGACCACCGGCAGCCGCGGGCCGAGCCGGCACGGCGACACCCTCGTCTTCCCGATCATCGACCAGCTCCCGACCCTGGTCTGGGCGGTCAACCTGGCCGCGCTCGAGCTGCACGTGCACCAGTGGACCGTCGACGACGACGGCGATCCGGTCGGCGCCGACCGGATCGTGATCGACCTCGACCCCGGCGAGCCCGCCGGCCTCCACGAGTGCTGCCAGGTCGCGCTCCTGGTGCGCGAGGCCCTCGCCGAGCGCGGGTACGACGCCCTGCCGGTCACCAGCGGCAGCAAGGGACTGCACCTCTACGCGCCACTCGCCGAGGCGCTGCCGTCGTCCGAGACGAGCGAGATCGCCAAGGAGATCGCCGAGGAGCTCGCCGCCGCCCACCCCCAGCAGGTCACCGCCACGATGACCAAGGCCCGGCGCCGCGGGAAGGTCTTCCTCGACTGGTCGCAGAACGCGGGCTCGAAGACCACCGTGGCGCCCTACTCCCTGCGGGGGACGACACGGCCCCAGGTGGCGACCCCGATCGACTGGGACGAGGTGGCCGCCGGCGCCGACGACCCGCTCGGGCTCGAGCAGTTCTCGCCGTCCCAGGTGCTCGCCCGGGTCGAGGAGTACGGCGACCTGTTCAGCTAGTGCGCCGGCGCATCGGGTAGACATCGAACTCGGTGACCGCACCGGCCGGGTCGCCGCCGGTGCCGACCGCGTGGGCGACCTCGTCGGGCGCGACGGCGTGGTCGGCCTCGTCGAGCGTGGCGTCGATGAGCAGCTGGAACTCGGGGGACGGGTGGCTGATCCGCTGCGCCGTGCCCTCGATCCGCCAACCGTTCCGGCCCAGCTCGTTGAAGAGACCCATCAGCGTGGTGTTCTTCTCGGCAGCGAAGCCCTCGAAGCCGTCACCGGACTCGACGAGGTAGACGGGCCGGGTGACCGTGAGCGCGGCGGCGTCGTACAGCGGCACCCACAGGCGCGCGTACTCGTAGCTCCGCTCGGCGCTCACCCCTCCAGTGTAGGACTCCGCACGGACTCAGGCGGAGCGCAACGGCCGGACCGCCGTGGGATCGACCACGTTGTGCAGGTCGAACGCGGCACCCAGCACCATGCCGTTGGCGGCGATGGCGGGCGCGTCGACGACGTCGGCGACGATAGCGGTGACGTTGTCGCGGCTGCCGCCGTCGAGGGCCGCGCGCACGATCCGGTCGGCCGCCCGGCTGCGCGAGTCGAGGCCGAGCAGCATCTGCAGCGCCGCGGGGGAGAGGACGTCGCTCACGCCGTCGCTGCACAGCAGCAGCCGGTCGCCGGGCTGGAGCGCGAGCATCAGCAGCTCGGGCTCGGGGAGGTTCTCGCCGTCGATCGCGTGCAGCACCACGTTGCGGTACGGCGACGCGGCGGCCTCCGCGGGCGTGAGCCGACCGGCGTCGACCATCTCCTGCACGAGCGTCTGGTCGTGGCTGAGCTGGGTCAGCTCGCCGGCGCGCAGCAGGTAGGCCCGCGAGTCGCCGACCTGGGCCAGCGCGGTGTGCACGCCGTCGGTGAGGACGGCGGTCAGCGTGGTGGCCATGCCGACCCGGCGCGGGTCGGCGGCGACGCCGGCCGCGAGCTGCGCGTGCGCCTCGCGGGCGGCCGCGCTGAGCAGCCGGCCGGGCTCGTGGCCGGGATGGGCGAGCGCCCGGGCGCTGACGACGTACGTCGTGGTCGCCGAGGCGACCTCACCGGCCGCCGCACCGCCGACGCCGTCGGCCACGCAGAGCAGGTAGGGCCCGGCGAAGCCGGCGTCCTCGTTGTTGGTGCGCACCCGGCCGGTGTCGCTGCGCGCGTCGAAGCGGAACTGGATCACGACGCTCACCTCCCTGGTCCTGCTTCTTCAACGCCGGGGAGGGGCGCCGGAGTTCCCTCAGCTGCGGAAGCCGACCTGGCCCGCGGTGCTGCGGCCGATCTCGACGTAGGCGAGCTTGGCGGCGGCGACGACGGTGACCTTGCCCTTGGTGTCGGTCAGGGTGAGGACGCCGTCACCGCTGGTGAGTGCCTCCTTGACCTGCGCGGCCACGGACTCGTTGGACTCGTCGGTCTCGATGACGAGCTCGCGGGCGGTCTGCTGGACACCGATCTTGACCTCGACGGTCATGGTCACACTCCTGGTTCGTGGGGACGGCTCAAAGCCTAGTCATTGAGCGGGTAGCCGCGGATGCCGCGCCACGCCAGGCCCGCCACCAGCGCCGTGGCCTGGTCGCGCGTCAGGTCGGCCAGGCCGCTCTCGGCCTCGGTGAGCCAGAACCGCGCGCTCACCTGCGCCATTCCCACCAGGGAGACGGCGAGGAGCTGGGAGGCCGAGGCCGGCAGGCCGGTGTCCTCCTTGATCACCGTGGCGATCATCGCGGCGCACTCGGTGGTGACCCGGTCGACGTGACCGCGGACCGCGGGCTCGTTGGTGAGGTCGGACTCGAAGACCAGGCGGAAGGCGCCGGTGTCGTGGCCGACGTATGCGTAGAAGGCGTCGATCGCGGCGGCCACGCGCTGCTTGTTGTCCTGCGTGGACTCCAGCGCCTCGCGGCAGTTGGCGATGATCGAGTCGCACGCGGCGTCGAGGATGGCGAGGTAGAGCTCGAGCTTGCCGGGGAAGTGCTGGTAGAGCACCGGCTTGGAGACGCCCGCGCGCTCGGCGATGTCGTCCATCGCCGCCGCGTGGTAGCCCTGCGCGACGAAGACCTCGAGCGCTGCGGCCAGCAGCTGCGCACGTCGCTCACGGCGGGGCAGGCGCACGCCGCGCGGTCGCGTCTCGTCCAGGTCGAACTGCTCGGTCACCACGCCCGTGAGCCTACTCGCTGGTAGGGCGCCCGCCACGCACCGGGCGGCGGTCCAATGGGCGGGACGTGGTGACCGGCCCTTGGACGCGCCAGGGACCATGGAGGGACCAGGGAACATCCGGCCGCGTCCGCAGCGTTGGCCCTGGACCGACCCGCATCCCGAACATCAGTACGAGGAGTACGCCGTGAGCTTTCCCGCGCTCGTCGAGCCGGCCGCCGAGCTGACCATCGACGAGGTCCGCCGCTACAGCCGGCACCTGATCATCCCCGACGTCGCGATGGACGGACAGAAGCGCCTCAAGAACGCCAAGGTCCTCGTCATCGGGGCCGGCGGTCTCGGCAGCCCGGCGCTGCTGTACCTCGCCGCCGCCGGCGTCGGCACCCTGGGCATCGCCGAGTTCGACGAGGTCGACGAGTCGAACCTGCAGCGCCAGGTCATCCACGGCATGTCCGACCTCGGCAAGTCGAAGGGCCTCTCGGCCAAGGAGTCGATCCTCGAGATCAACCCCCTGGTCAACGTCGTCCTCCACGAGACGCGCCTCGACAACGACAACGTGCTCGACGTCTTCAAGGGCTACGACCTGATCGTCGACGGCACCGACAACTTCGCCACGCGCTACATGGTCAACGACGCGGCGTACTTCCTCGGGATCCCCTACGTCTGGGGCTCCATCTACCGCTTCGACGGCCAGGCCTCCGTCTTCGCGCCCACCATGGCCGACGACGCCCCCTGCTACCGCTGCCTCTACCCGGAGCCCCCGCCGCCGGGCATGGTCCCCTCGTGCGCCGAGGGCGGCGTGCTGGGCGTGCTGTGCGCGTCCATCGGCTCGATCCAGGTCAACGAGGCCATCAAGCTCCTCATCGGCGCCGGCGAGCCCGCCATCGGCAAGCTCGTCATCTACGACGCCCTCGAGCTCGAGTGGCGCAAGCTCAAGGTCCGCAAGGACCCCAACTGCGCCCTGTGCGGTGAGAACCCCACCGTCACCGGCCTGATCGACTACGACGCCTTCTGCGGAGCGATCTCCGAGGAGGCCGCCGACGCCGCCGTCGACGCGACCATCTCGGTCACCCAGCTCGCCTCCATGATCAAGGAGAAGGACGAGGGCAGCCGCGACTTCGTGCTCATCGACGTCCGCGAGCCCGCCGAGGCCGAGATCAACCACATCCCGGGCGCCGTCCTGATCCCCAAGGGCGACTTCCTCAACGGCACCGCGCTCGCGCAGCTGCCGCCGGTCGACTCGGGCAAGCAGGTCGTCCTGCACTGCAAGAGCGGCGTCCGCTCGGCCGAGTGCCTGGCGATCGTCAAGGGTGCCGGCTACGACGACGCGGTCCACGTGGGCGGCGGCGTGGTGGCCTGGGTCAACCAGATCGACCCCAGCCAGCCGTCGTACTGAGTTGTACTGGCCGAGCGCGTCTCCGGCGCCGGTGAGGCAGCAAGCTGCCGAGCTGGCGCCTCCCGCCGCGCTGCCGGCCTGCAACCCCTTGCCGTAACCGCGACGCCGCGTCGTCGTTGGTCCTGGCAACGCGGCCTCGGCCGCTCGCACCGATCGGAACCATGCGTTCACCGCACCGAGGGAGCACCTGAGAGCCCCGTCCTCACGGATGGGGCTCTCGGCGTCTTGTCGGCCGGGCCTGGCACGATCGCGTCATGGACGAGGGGTACGTCGAGCGCGTGCTCGACCTGGTCGAGCGGATCCCGCCGGGGCGGGTGACGACCTACGGGGCGCTGGCCGAGGTGGCCGGCGGCGGCCCGCGCCAGATCGGCTCGGTGATGGCGCGCTACGGGGCGCCGGTGCCGTGGTGGCGCGTCGTGCGCGCCGACGGGACACTCCCGCCGAGCCACGACGACCAGGCTCGTGCGGAGTATCTCGCCGAGGGGACGCCGCTGCGCAACGGCAGCGGCGCCCTCGACATGCGCCGGGCCTTCTGGGACCCGGCGACGGGGGACTAGCCCCGAGCGATCAGCTGAGCGCCGCGATGGCGGCGTCGTAGTCGGGCTCGGTGGCGATCTCGGGGACCAGCTCGGAGTGCAGCACGGTGCCGTCGGCGTCGACCACGACGACCGAGCGGGCGAACAGGCCGGCCAGCTTGCCGTCGGCCATCTTCACGCCGTAGTCGTCGCCGAAGGACGAGCGGAAGCCCGACGCGGTCTGGACGTTGTCGATGCCCTCGGCACCGCAGAACCGGCCCAGCGCGGGCGGGAGGTCCTGGGAGACGTTGATGACGGTCGTGTTGTCGAGCCCGGCGGCGAGCTCGTTGAACTTCCGCACGCTCGCGGCGCAGACGCCGGTGTCGATGCTCGGGAAGATGTTGAGGACCGCGCGCTGGCCCTCGGGCAGGGCGATCGCGCTGAAGTCGGCGCCGGCCAGCTCGAAGGACGGGGCGGACGTGCCGACGGCGGGGAGGTCGCCGACGGTCTGGACGGGGTTCCCCCCGAGTGCAGTGGTAGCCATGGCTCTTTGTCTAGCAGGTCGTCCGAGGGCGTCCGTCACCGGAGCCGCCCCAGGAAGCCGACGGCCTTGCGGACCTCGAGCAGCTGGCGCTCCCAGGTGATGCCGACGACGGTCAGCAGGGCGCCGGCGAGCCCGATCCAGACCCACTTGGGGAACTCGCCCGCGTAGGGCCCGATCTCCCGCAGGACGACGGCCGCGCCGACGGTCGCGCCGGCCACCAGCGGGGCGCTCCAGCGCAGGACCGCCCCCGCGATCGTGAGCGCCAGGCAGGCCGCCCCGAGCACGAGCGCCCGCAGCGAGACGGGGTCGCCGAGCACCCACAGCAGTGAGGGGACGGTGCCCAGCAGCAGGCCGGGCAGCAGCGCCTCGGTGGTCCCGGTGCTGGGGGAGCGCTGCATCCGCCACAGGCCGAACGCGAGCAGGCCGGCGGCGAGCGGCAGCGTGTACGGCTCCGGCTCGTGCACGTCGAGGTCGGCGAGCCGCACCCACGACGCGAGGACCAGCAGGACCATCCCGCCGATCGCGCAGAACCGGCGCGACTCGTGCAGCAGGGCGGTCGCGCAGGCCAGGAAGCCGGCGATCGTCAGCCAGAGCGCGGTGTAGCCGCCCGGGTCGGCGGTGACGTCCAGCGAGAGCGGGAAGGCCACGACGGCCGCCACGACCGCGGTCGCCTCGACCTCGATGCGGGGGAGGACCAGCGCGAGCAGGCCCACCGCGAGCAGCACCGGGATCGCCACCCAGGCCGCGTCGCCGCCGACGACGTGCACGCCGGCGGTCGTCGCGACGGCGAGCAGCGGCACCGTGGCGAGGCCGCCGACCAGCTGCCGGCCCGGCCCACGCCCGACGACGGCCAGCGCGAGCATCGCTGCCGCCAGCGGCCCGGCGACCGCCAGCGTGAGCGCCGCGCTGGGGGTGGCCGTCACCGTGGCACTGCCGGCCACCAGCGCGGCGGCCGCGGCGAGCACGTCGGCCCGGACGCCGGTGCTGGTCAGGGCGAGGAGGGCCGCCGCGATCGCGGTCAGCGCGACGAGGGCGACGGGCAGGGCCAGCGGGACGTCGTACGACGCGAGGGTGGCGGCCGCACCGAGGGCGGCGACGAGACCGGCGGCCTGGGCCCACGCGGCCGGTGCGCGGCGACCGCGGTCGGGGGTGAGCAGCACGACGCAGGCGAGGACGACGAGCAGCGAGGGCACGAGCAGGAGCGGCTCGGTGATCGGTCCCGGGCCGTCGAGCCGGACGCCGAACGGCCGGCTGAACCCGCCGGAGACCCGCTCCCAGCGCTCGAGGACGTTGCCCGAGGTGACGGCCGCGAGGCCGGCGAGGATCAGGCTGCCGACCGCGGCAGGTGCGATCGCCACGGTCCGGAAGGCGCGGGGGAGCAGGGCGAGCGCGACCACCCACACCGTCGTCGCGCCGAGCGCGACGAGGCCGACGGTCGTCGTGTCGTCGTCGATCGAGGGGAGCGTGACGATGCCGGTGACGACCATCGCGGCACCGCTGGCGCCGAGCAGCAGGGTCTCGTGGTGGCGGGCGACCAGGCCGGGGACGAGCAGCGCCGCGGCGGTCACGAGCAGCGACCACCCGGTGCCCTCGACCCACAGGCCGCGCAGCGTGGGCTCGTCGAGCGCCAGCAGCAGGCCGCCACTGGCGGTCCCGAGCCAGATCAGGCCCGCGGCCGCGGCCGCCGACCACAGCAGCACCGACTGGCGCTGGACCCGCCCGACGACGACCGCCGCGATCCCGACGGCGGTGAGCACGTGGCCGGTGACCAGGTGGTGGTCGGTGGCGAGCATCGCGCCGACGTAAGCGACGACGAGGGCGATGCCCGCGACGACCTGCGGCGCGACCAGCCGCGGCTGGCCCCCGACCCGGACCAGGCCGAGCAGGACGCCTGCGACGAGCGTGACGAGACCGGCGGCGCACACGACCGTGCCGTCCGCCGCGTCGCCGAACCACCCGGCGGCGCCGGCGCCGACGACGTCCAGGGCGAGCATCCCGAGCGCCACGACGACGAGCGACTCCCCGGCGATCCGCAGCCCGATCCGGTGCAGCAGGAGGGCCGCCGTGCCGGCGGCGAGGGTGAGGCCGGCCAGGACCGCCGTCCGGCCGCCGACGCCGAGCGTCGACCACGACACCGCGAGGAAGATGATCGCCGCGACCAGCAGGCAGAAGGCGCCGAGCCCGAGCAGGATCTTCGGCACCGATGCGAACGCCACGCCCGTGCGGGCCGGCTCCGGGGCCGGGGTTCCGGGGTAGGGCGGCAGCGGGGGTGCGGGCGGCGTCGGCGGGGCCGGGGGTGCGGGGATCGAGGTCGACCGCTTGGGCTCGACCGGCTGCCCCGGTGCCACCAGCGGACCCCCGAGCGGCGCCGCGGCGACCGGCCGGGCGCCGGCCGTGGCCGCGTGGTGGACGTCGCTCGCCCGGCGCAGCTCGCCGAGCAGCGTGTCGGCCCGGCGCAGCGTGCCGAACAGCTCGACCGCCAGGGTGTGGCGGACCAGCAGGTCGCACGTGGGGCAGACGCGGACGCCGACCGGCAGGTCGGCACGGCAGTCGGGGCAGAGCGTCGGGTCGGCGTAGCGCATGGACCCATCCCCTCACGCGCGTCGTCCCGCCGGCATCGCGCCGGGACTCAGGCCGCCCTGAGTACCCGCACTCAACCCACCTCGTTCTCCACAGGCCGTCCCCAATTGTGGGGACGACGGGCCCCTGCCTGTGGACGAGCACCTGCGTGCCTGTGGACGACACGCCGAGGATCGGTGGATGACGAGAAACCCCCGAAAAACCTGGCGGAAACCCCTTGCGACGAGGTCGTGGACGGGCGTAGAACTTCTCCCACGCACTCCTCCGGGAGAGCGGGATCAGCCGGAAGGCGACGATCCAGCCGGCCAAGCCGAGACCTCCGGGTCGGAGCGAGGCGGCCCCTCACGGGGACGCCGGCCGCACGAGCCGGGTGACGAGGCTCGTGGGATCAGCGCAGCCGGGTGATCGACCGGGAGCGTCACCAGTACCGGTCACCTTGAAGGGCCCTTGTGACTCATACTCACGAGGGCCCTTCGCCTTTTTCGCCCGGGCACACTGGCGCCATGGAGCAGCCCGACGACCGCCGCCCGCCGCTCGCCGTCCAGCTCGACCTGGCCCCGCACCCCGAGGGCGGCTGGTACCGCCAGACCTGGGTCTCGCCGGTCACCCTCACCCTGCCCGACGGCCGGGTCCGGCCCACGGCGACGCTCATCTACTTCCTGCTGCCCGCCGGTGAGAGCTCGGCCTGGCACCGGGTGTCCTCCGACGAGACCTGGCTCGCGCACACCGGGACCGTGACCGTCGAGCTCGGCGGCGACGGTCCGGCACCGGACGCCGGCCCGGCGACGCGCCTGACCATCACCGCCACCGGCGGCTCCGCCCAGGGCCTCGTTCCCGCCGGCGTCTGGCAGCGCACCCTCGTCGCCGAGGCCGACGCCCTGGTCAGCTGCCTGGTCTCGCCGGGCTTCGACTTCGCCGACTTCGAGCTCGCCTGACCCGATCGTCCACAGCCCGCGGCGACCTGTTCGGGTTCCGTCGGACCCGGATGGTTGAGTGGCGTCCGTGGACCACTCGACCGCCCAGCCGACCTACCGCTTCGCGCCCGCCCCGCCGGCGGCCGCGGTGCCGGTGCTCGACGCCTACCAGCGGCAGGTCGTCGACCACCCGGGCGGGCCGCTGCTCGTCCTCGCGGGGCCGGGCACGGGCAAGACGACCACGCTGGTCGAGGCCATCGTCGAGCGCATCGAGGGGCGCGGCGCGCGGCCCGACCAGGTGCTGGCGCTGACCTTCTCGCGCAAGGCGGCCGACCAGCTCCGCGACCGGGTGACCGCGCGCCTGGGCCGCACGACGGGCACCCAGCTCAGCTCGACCTTCCACTCGTTCGCCTACGCGCTGGTCCGGCGCTACGCCCCGGCCGGTCTCTACGAGGCGCCGCTGCGGCTGCTCTCCGCGCCCGAGCAGGACGTCGTCCTCCGCGAGCTGCTCGCCGACCACCCCGAGTCGGTGCGCTGGCCCGAGCGCTTCCGGCAGGCGATGGCGACCCGCGGGTTCGCCCGCGAGGTCCACGCGGTGCTCGGCCGGGCCCGTGAGAAGGGGCTCGACGGCGAGGCCCTGCGCCAGCTCGGCGAGACCGAGGGCATCGACGAGTACGTCGCCGCCGGGCTCTTCCTCGAGCAGTACCTCGACTCCCTCGACTCCCTCGGCGCCACCGACTACGCCGACCTCATCCGGCGTGCGTGCATCGAGGCCGAGGACCACCGCGACGAGCTGCGCGACGAGTTCCGCCACGTCTTCGTCGACGAGTACCAGGACACCGACCCCGGCCAGGTCGCCCTGCTCCGGGCTCTCGCGGGCGACGGCCTCGACCTGGTCGCGGTCGGCGACCCGCACCAGTCGATCTACGGCTTCCGCGGGGCCGAGGTCCGCGGCATCCTCGAGTTCCCCACCGAGTTCCCGCGTGCCGACGGCTCGCCGGCCGACGTCGTCGCGCTGCGCACCGTCCGGCGCTTCGGCCCGGGCATCCTCGCGCCGGCCCAGCGCGTCGCGGGGCGCATCGGCCTGCGCGGCACGCTGCCGGCCCAGGCGCGCGAACAGTTCCTCGCGCCGCAGGCCGAGAGCGCGGTCCGCGGGCAGGTCCAGGTCCGCACCTTCGACACCGAGCGGGCCGAGGCCGAGCACCTCGCCGACCTGCTGCGCCGCGCCCATCTCGAGGACGGCGTCCCCTGGGACGAGATGGCCGTGCTGGTCCGGTCGGGGCGGGCGAGCATCGCGCCGCTGCGCCGGGCGCTCGGTGCGGCCGGCGTCCCGGTCGAGGTCGCCCGCGACGAGGTGCCCCTGGTCCGCGACCCCGCGGTGATGCCGCTGCTCGACGCCCTGCGCGCCGTGGTCAACCTCGACAACGACGACCCCGAGCACGTCGAGCACGTCGACGCCGCCCGGGCCGAGGCGCTGCTCACCGGTCCGCTCGGCGGCCTCGACGCCGGCGACGTGCGCCGGCTGGCCCGGCTGCTGCGCCACCGCGAGAAGGACCAGTGCCAGCAGAGCGGCGGTACGCCGCGCAGCTCGCGCGAGCTGGTCCGGCTCGCGGTGGTCGACCCGTCGTACCTCGCCGGCATCGACGCCCCCGAGATCGAGCGGGCGCGGGCGCTGTCCGCCCTGCTGGGGCAGGCGCGCGCCGACCTCGAGGCCGGGGCGAGCGCCGAGGACCTGCTCTGGACGCTGTGGTCCGGCACCAGCTGGCCGCACCGGCTGCGCCGCTCGGTCGAGGCCGGCGGTGGCGCGGCGCGGCGGGCGCACCGCGACCTCGACTCGATCTGCGCCCTGTTCGACGTGGCCGTCCGCGCGGGGGAGCGTCGCGAGCACCTCGCCGTCGCGCCCTTCCTCGAGGGCCTGGTCCAGCAGGAGATCCCCGCCGACACGCTGGCCGACCGCAGCGCGCGGGGCGCCGCCGTCCGGCTGCTCACCGCCCACCGCAGCAAGGGCCTCGAGTGGCGGCTGGTCGTCGCGGCCCACGTGCAGGCCGAGGGCTGGCCCGACCTGCGCCGCCGCTCGACCCTGCTCCAGGCCGACCGCATCGGACCATCCTCGGCGGGCGGCCTGGTCGGCTCGGTGGTGCCGCCACTGACCGCGCGCGAGCTGCTCATGGAGGAGCGCCGCCTGTTCTACGTCGCGTGCACCCGCGCGCGCGAGCGGCTCGTCGTGACCGCCGTGCGCTCCAGCGACGACGAGGGTGAGCAGCCCTCGCGCTTCCTCGACGAGCTCGGCTCGACCGTCGAGCACGTCGTGGGCCGGCCGCCGCGTCCGCTCTCTCTCGACGGGCTCGTCGCCGAGCTGCGCCGCACGCTCGCCGACCCGGCGTCCGATCCCGGCCTGCGCGAGGCCGCGGCCCGGCGCCTGGCCCGGCTCTCCCGCGAGCGGGTGGGACGCCGCGCCGCCGTCCCCGCGGCCGACCCGGCGACCTGGTGGGGCACGCGCGCCGCGAGCCGCTCGCCCGCACCCGTCCGCGACGAGGAGCGCCCGGTCCCGGTCTCGGCCAGCATGCTCGATGCGCTCGCGGTGTGCCCGACCCAGTGGTTCCTCACCCGTGAGGCGGGCGGCATCGGCCGTGCCCACCAGTCGGCCAACCTCGGCGAGCTGGTGCACGCACTCGCCGAGCGGGTCGCGTCCGGCGACGCGCCGCCCGACCCCGACGCCCTGATGGCCTACGTCGACGAGGTCTGGGACCGGCTCGACTTCCGCACCCCGTGGTCCAAGCAGCGCGAGCACGACCGGGTCCGCGCCGCGCTCGAGCGGTTCGTCGACTGGCACGAGTCCAACCCGCGCACGCTGGTCGGGCGCGAGGAGCGGTTCTCCACGGTGGTCGACGTCGACGGCGAGAAGGTCCAGGTCACCGGCTACGCCGACCGGGTCGAGCTCGACAGCGAGGGCCGGGTGGTCGTCGTCGACCTCAAGACCGGGCGCGCCAAGCCGTCCGACACCTCGGTGCGCACGCACGTCCAGCTCGCGCTCTACCAGTACGCCGTCGACCACGGCGCGCTCGACACCGAGCCGGGCGCGGCGCCGTACCAGGCCGGGGGAGCCGAGCTGGTCCAGCTCGGGCTGCTCGACGGCGGCGAGCGGGCCACCGTGCAGCCCCAGGCGGTGCACGCCGAGGACGGTCCCGAGCGCGACGAGCTGCGCTCCCGCCTGGCGCACGCGGCCCACCTGATCCGCGATGAGCACTTCCCCGCGGTCGCGGGTCAGCAGTGCCGGACCTGCTCCTTCCAGTCCCTCTGCCCGGCCAAGAGCGCGGGAGCGGTGGTGGCCCAGTGAGCACGACGATCCCGATGACGATCGCGACGCCCGCCGACCTGCAGCGGGCGATGCAGGCGCCGTTCCCGCCCAGCGACGAGCAGTGGGCCGCGATCAGCGCCCCGCTGCGCCCGGCCGTGGTCATCGCCGGCGCCGGGTCCGGCAAGACGACGCTGATGGCGGCGCGCGTGGTCTACCTGGTGCTGACCGGGCAGGTCCGGCCCGAAGAGGTGCTCGGCCTGACCTTCACCACCAAGGCCGCGGCCGAGCTGCGCCAGCGCATCCGCACCGCACTGCGGGACGCCGGGGCGCTCGACCTCAGCGGGCCGGCGTCCGGTCCCGACGAGGCCGACGAGGTGCTCGAGCCGACGGTCGCCACCTACAACGCCTACGCGTCCGGGCTGCTCACCGACCACGGCCTGCGGATCGGTCACGAGCCCGACACCCGGGTGATCACCGACGCCGCGCGCTACCAGCTCGGCGCGCGGGCGGTCGACCGGTTCACCGGCGAGATCGCGCTGCTCACCGACCATCCCGAGACCGCCATCCAGAACCTCCTCGCGCTCGACTCCGCGATGAGCGAGCACCTGGTCGGCCCCGACGACGTCCTGGCCCACGACGCGGCGGCCCGGCGCGGCTTCGAGCGCGCCCGCGACGAGGAGCTGGCCGGCAAGGGCCGCAAGACCTACGTCGACGCGGTCGAGAAGGCGATCTCCGCGATCGACCGCCGGGGCGAGCTGCTGCAGCTCGTGGCGTCGTACCGGGGGCTGAAGCGCGACCTGGGGCTGATGGACTTCTCCGACCAGATCGAGCTCGGCGCCCGGCTGGCGGCCGAGCGGCCCGAGGTCGGCGAGATCGAGCGGGGCCGGTTCAAGGTGGTGCTGCTCGACGAGTACCAGGACACCTCGGTGGCCCAGGCGATCATGCTCTCGCGGCTGTTCTCCGCACCCGAGCCCGGGCAGGGGCTGGGGCACGCGGTGACCGCGGTGGGCGACCCCAACCAGGCGATCTACGGGTGGCGCGGTGCCTCGGTGGCCAACATCCTCAACTTCGCCCAGACCTTCCCGGCGGCCGACGGCACGCCGACCACCTACGCGCTGACCGTCAACCGCCGCTCCGACCGGCGCATCCTCGACGTCGCGAGCCACCTGGCCGAGCCGCTCTACGACGCGCTCGAGACCCGGGGCGCGGGGGTCGCGCGGCTGCGGGCGCCCGAGGGCGCGGTCGACGGCACGGTCGAGGCGCGCACCTTCGAGACCCAGCGCGACGAGCTGGCCTGGCTGGCGGCCGAGGTCCGTGCGGCCCACGGCGGCGACCCGGGCGACTGGGCCCACATCGGCGTGCTGACCCGCGACAACGCCCACGCCGAGCTGGTCTTCGACGCGCTGACCACGGCGGGCGTCCCGGTCGAGATCGTGGGTCTGTCCGGGCTGCTCCGGCTGCCCGAGATCGCCGAGATCGTGGCGGTCCTGCGGCTGCTGCACGACGTCACCGACAACGCCGCGCTGCTGACGCTGCTGGCCGGCCCGCGCTGGGCCATCGGTCCGCGCGACCTGCGGCTGCTCGGCCAGCGCGCCGGCGAGCTGGCCGGCCGGCGGGGACGCTCCGCCGACGTCGTCACCGTCTCCGAGCAGCTGGTGGCGATCGCCGACGGCATCGACCCGGCCGAGGTCCCCTGCCTCGACGACGCGCTGGCCGATCCCGGCGAGGGCGACTTCTCCGCCGAGGCGCGCGAGCGGTTCGGGCTGCTGCGCGACGAGCTGCGGCTGCTGCGGGCGGCGGTCGGCGAGCCGCTGCTCGACCTGGTCCGGCGGATCATCGACGTCACCGGCGTCGACGTCGAGCTCGCCTCGGCGGTCAGCCCGGCCGCGGCGGCGCGGCGCGACAACCTCGACCTCTTCGTCAAGGCCGTGGCCGACTTCCAGGCCGTCGACGGCGACGTCTCGCTGCCGGCGCTGCTGGCCTACCTCACCGCCGAGGACGACCAGGGCAACGGCCTCGACATCGCCACGCCCACCGAGGCCGACTCGGTCAAGCTGCTCACCGTCCACCGCTCCAAGGGCCTCGAGTGGGCGACCGTGTTCTGCGTCGGCGTCTGCGAGTCGCGGTTCCCGTCAGCCCAGGGACGCACGCTGTGGGTGTCCTCGCCCGCCGTGCTCCCGGCGGCGCTGCGCGGCGACGCGGCCGACCTGCCCCAGCTCGAGGGCTACGACAAGGCGGCGCTCGACGACTACCGGCGGCGGTCCAAGGCCCATGAGGCCGACGAGGAGCTCCGGCTCGGCTACGTCGCCTTCACCCGCGCCGCCCACCGGCTGGCGGTCAGCTCCTTCCAGTGGGGGCCGCGCAAGACGCCCTACGGACCGTCGGCCTACCAAGAGGCGGTGCGCGAGATGCTCACCGCCTGGGACCTCGCCCCGGAGCCGTGGCTGACCCGCCCCGACAAGGGCGCCGCCAACCCCTACGACGCCGAGGACCCGGCCCGGCCCTGGCCGGCCGACGGTGTCGGCGACGAGGCGCGGCTGCGGCTGGCCGCTGCGGCGCTGGTGGGTGCCGCCGATCCCGACGGCCCCGACCCCGAGCTCGACATCGTCACCGCGGCGCGGGTCGCCGAGTGGGACGCCGAGATCGAGCAGCTCCTCGCCGAGGCACGGCTCGCGTCCGGTGCGGGCGGCGAGGTCGTCGTGCCGATGCCGGCGTCGTTGTCCGCGACCGCGCTCAGCCGGCTCCGGGACGACCCCCAGGCGTTCGCCCGCGAGCTCGTCCGCCCGATGCCGCGGCCCCCGGCGCCGGCCGCCCGGTTCGGCACCCGCTTCCACGCCTGGGTCGAGGCCCGCTTCGGCCAGCAGGGACTGTTCGACCCCGACGAGCTGTCCGGCCGGGCCGACGCCGGCATCGACGACGAGGCCGACCTCAAGGAGCTCGTCGCCGCCTTCGAGGAGGGCCCCTTCGGCAGCCGGGTGCCCTACGCGGTCGAGGCGCCGTTCGCGCTCGTGCTCGACGCGGCCGACGGGCGGCGCCAGGTGATCCGCGGCCGGATCGACGCGGTCTACGCCGAGCCCGACGGCTCGTTCCTGGTCGTCGACTGGAAGACCAGCGCCCGCCAGGAGGCCGACCCCCTCCAGCTCGCGGTCTACCGGCTGGCCTGGGCCGAGCTCCGGGGGCTTCCGCCGGAGCGGGTGCGGGCCGGCTTCTACTACGTGCGCCGCGGCGAGCTCGTCGTGCACGACGAGCTCGCCGGCCGAGAGGAGGTGCTGTCCCTCCTGGGGTGAGGAGGTGCCAGGTCAGGCGCGCACGACCCTGATCTCCGGCGGCTGGGCGAGGCTCCGGCCCACGACGCAGTAGCGCTCCGTCGCGGTGGCGAGGCGGGCGAGGGTGGCGTCGTCGGCGTCGGTGTCGACGCTCAGGGTGAGCACGATGTCCTGGACGCCGACGGGGGCGTCGCGGTCGATGCCGAGGGTGCCGCGGGCATCCCACCAGGCGTCGGCGCGGAGGGTGGCCGAGCGGACCTCCACGCCCATGGCGGTCGCGACCGCGCGCAGGGTGACGCCGGCGCAGGCGAGGACGGCCTGGAGCAGCAGGTCGGCCGAGCAGGCGTCCGAGCCGTCGCCGCCGGTGGCCGGGTGCAGGCCGGCGCGGACCGGTCCGGCGAAGCCGTCGATGGTGGCGGTGACGTCCGGGGCGCGGTAGTCGCCGGTGGCGGTGGTCGGCGTCCGCGCGGTGTCCGGGTCGCTGCGGTAGTGCTCCTTGAGCGGCGCCTGGGCGGCGCGGAGGGTGGTCGCGTCCATGGCTCACGGTAGCCCCTAGGCTCGGACGTGTGACGTTCCCGCACGTGACCCTGGTCCAGGACCCGCACGACCGTCTCGGACTGCTCCGGACCGACGACGCCTGGCTCGCCGAGCGGTGGGCCGACCCGGCCAGCCGGGTGCTGGTGATCGCCGGGACGCGGGTCCGGCCGGGCCCCGACGGCCTGGAGTGGGTGCCGGCGGCCGAGGCGCCGGAGGGCATCCGGCTGCTGCTGGGCGAGCGTGACGGGACGACCTGGTGGGGCGTCATCGTCCCGGGCGAGGTCGCGAAGGCGGAGCCGGAGCGGTGGCTGCCGCTGCGCGGCCTGCTGCCCTTCCTCTCCGGCGATGCGGTGCGCGAGGCGCCCCTCGTGTTCCACGCGCTGGGGCTGGCCGAGTGGCACTGGGTGCACCGGTTCTGCCCGCGCTGCGGCGGGACCCTCGCCGCCCGTGCCGCCGGGCACGAGCTGGTCTGCGCGGAGTGCGGCAAGCCGCAGTTCCCCCGCTCCGACCCGGCCGTGATCATGCTGATCGCCGCTGGTGAGGCCGGGAGCCCCGACGAGCGCTGCCTGCTCGGGCGGCACCCCGCCTGGCCGGCGGGCCGCTACTCGACCCTCGCGGGCTTCTGCGAGCCGGGGGAGAGCCTCGAGGACGCGGTCCGCCGCGAGGTCCTCGAGGAGACCGGCATCGCGGTCGGCGACGTGTCCTACTTCGGCAACCAGCCCTGGCCGCTGCCGTCGAGCCTGATGCTCGGCTTCCACGGCCGGGCCACGAGCGAGGAGATCCGGCTCGACGACGCCGACGTCGAGGACGCCCAGTGGTTCACCCGCGACGACATGCGGCGGCGCGCCGAGGACGGCTCGCTCGTCCTGCCGGGCGGGGTCTCGATCAGCCGGTCGCTGGTCGAGGACTGGTACGGCGGCGCGCTGCCCGGCAGCTGGTGACCGGCGTCAGGCGCTGAGCTCGGCGAGCTCGGTCAGCTTGGCCTTCACCTGGATGACGCTCGGGTTGGTCTGCGCGCTGCCGTCGGAGTACACCAGCGTCGGCACCGTCTGGTTGCCGTTGTTGGCCTTCTCGACGATGGCCGCTGCCTCGGGGTGCTGCTCGATGTCGACGATGTCGTACGCGATCCCCTCGCGGTCGAGCTGGCCCTTGAGCCGCACGCAGTAGCCGCACCACGGGGTGGTGTACATCGTGAACGTCATCGCTGATCGCCTTCTGTGGTCGGGGTCGGGGTCGATCTCGAGGTGCGCGCCCGGTGCGGGCGTCGCGGCCAACTCAACCACGGCGCCGGTCGCGTTGTTCCCCCGCGCTGCGACGCCCGACGCTGTGACGAAGCGGCGCTGCGACGAGGCGGGGACCGGATCCGGGACACCGGTCCTGTCCGGCGGGACACGCGGCCCGCGACGGTCGGTGCCGTCCGCGACGGACGCGACGCGGCGCGACCGCTGCTCGCGCTGCGTCGTCACCGTTCCCCTGAGGAGTCCTCCCGATGTTCCGTACCCCCCAGGTCGCGCCACGTGCCGCGACCACCACGCTCTCCGCGACTCTGGCGGTGACCGCGGCGCTGGCCCTGGCGGTGGCCGCGCCGCTGCCCGGGCTGACCCCGGCCGCCGAGGCGGCGTCGGCCGCCGACGGCTCGATCGTCTACGTCCGCGAGGCGAACGTGTGGCTGACCCGTCCCGACGGCAGCGGCCGGCGGCAGGTCACGCGTGACGGCACCGCGGCGTCGCCGTACACGCACCCGACCATGTCGGACAGCGGGGTGATCGCGGTGATGAGGGGCGAGACGATCGTCCGGATGCGCCAGGACGGGGTGGTCCTCAACCGGATCACGCCGGAGGACCTGTTCATCCCCGACTCCGGGACGGTCACGATCAGCCCGATCCAGGGCGCCGAGATCTCGCCGGACGGCACCAAGATCGCCTACAGCCAGCTCCGGCTCGAGCGGTACGGCGGTCCGGGCGGCTACCTGGAGACCGAGACGGAGACCAGCTTCACCGACGCCGGGCAGTGGTCGGCGCCGGACAAGTACGGGATCGTGCTGGGCTACCAGCCCGGCTGGGCCTCCAACAGCCGGGTGACGCTCTACAAGAACGGCGACGTGCACCTCGCCGACCTGGGGCAGGTCGCGCAGCCGTGGTTCCGGTCGGGCGACCTCTTCGGCAGCTACGTCGAGCTGCTCGCGCCGGAGATCTCGCGCGACGGCAAGCGGGTGCTGTTCGGGATGAACGGCGGTGGCGTCGGGATGAAGACGACGGTCGGCGACCCGCGCTCGGGGAGTCCGATGCCGGCCAAGCCGACGGCGAACCCGGAGTGCTACCTGACGCCGGACCCGGGCCAGCCGGTCGCGACGGACGCGACGTTCGGTCCGGACAGCGACTCGGCGGTCTACACCGAGGGCGGCGACCTGTGGGTCGTGCGCGGCCTGGGCGCGTGCTCGGCCGAGGGGACGACGCTGACCCGGATCGCGACCGGTGGGACCGAGCCCGACTGGTCGCCGGCGCCGTTGTCGGCCCCTCCGGCACCGCCGGGGGAGCAGCACGCCTTCGCGCTCGCCAAGGCGCCGGCGGTGAGCGGCCGGGCGAAGGTGGGCAGGCGGCTGCGCGCGAGCGCGGGCACCTGGTCCCCGGCGCCGTCCGGGGTGACCTACGCCTGGCTGCGCAACGGCAGGGTGGTGCCCGGGCGCACCACGGCGACGTACGCCGTGACGCGGGCCGACCGGGGCAAGCGGATCCAGGTCCGGGTGACCGTGCGGCGCCCCGGCTACACCACCCGGACGGCGCTCTCCCGGGCCGTCGTGGTGCGCCGCTGACGGGCTGTCCACAGAGCCCGACGGCGGGTCCGGTTGTGTCGGGCCCGCCGTCTAGGGTCGGTGCCATGTCCGAGTCCATCGAACGCCTGCTCTCCGCGCTCGACCCCGAGCAGCGCAAGGTCGCCGAGACCCTGCGCGGCCCGGTGCGGGTGCTGGCGGGCGCGGGCACGGGCAAGACCCGGGCGATCACCCATCGCATCGCGCACGGCGTCCAGGCGGGGGTCTACGCGCCGACCGAGGTGCTCGCGGTGACCTTCACGACCCGCGCGGCGGGCGAGCTGCGCCAGCGGCTGCGGGCGCTCGGGGCACCGGGGGTGCAGGCGCGCACGTTCCACAGCGCGGCGCTGCGCCAGCTGCGCTACTTCTGGCCCCACGTGCACGGCACCGAGCTGCCGGTGCTGACCGAGTCCAAGATCCCGATGCTGGCCGCGGCCTGCCGCACGCTGGGCATCCGGGCCGAGCAGGCGCTGCTGCGCGACCTCGCCTCCGAGGTCGAGTGGGCCAAGGTGAGCAACGTCGGGGCCGACGACTACCCGCGGCTCGCGCCCGCCAAGGGCCGCTCGGTCGGCGACCAGACCCCCGAGGCGGTGGGCCGGGTGATGGCCGCCTACGAGCAGGTCAAGCGCGACCAGGGGCGCATGGACATGGAGGACGTCCTCCTCCTGACGGCCGGCGTCCTGGCGAGCGACGAGCGGGTCGCGGCCCAGGTGCGGCGCCAGTACAAGTGGTTCGTCGTCGACGAGTTCCAAGACGTCTCCCCGCTCCAGTCGGCGCTGCTCGACCTGTGGCTGGGCGGGCGCGACGAGCTGTGCGTGGTGGGTGACCCGGCCCAGACGATCTACTCGTTCGCGGGCGCCGACGCGACCTACCTCAAGGACTTCCCGCAGCGCTATCCCGGCACCACCTCGATCGAGCTGGTCCGCAACTACCGCTCCACGCCCCAGGTCGTGGCCGCGGCCAACACGCTGCTGGCCGGCACGCCGAGCGCCGGCGTCGAGCTGCGCTCCCAGCAGCCGGCCGGCTCCGCGGTGCGCTTCCAGGGTGAGCCCGACGAGGTCGCCGAGGCGCGGGGGGTGGCCGACCGGGTGGCCAAGCTCCAGCGCGCGGGCACGGCCTACGGCGAGATGGCGGTGCTCTTCCGGATCAACGCCCAGTCCGAGACCTTCGAGGACGCCCTGACCGACCGCGGCATCCCCTACGTCGTCCGCGGCGCGGCCCGCTTCTTCGACCGGCGCGAGGTGCGCGAGGCGGTCACCCGGCTGCGCGGCGCGGCGCGCTCCGGCGAGGCCGACGACCTGCCTTGGCTCGAGGTGGTCAAGGCAGTCCTGGCCGGCATGGGCTGGTCGGCCGAGCCGCCCACCAACCGGGGGCAGGTGCGCGATCGCTGGGAGTCCTTCCAGGCGCTGGTCGACCAGGCCGGGGCGTTCGCCGAGGAGCGCGGCATCGAGGCCTCGGTGGCGGCGTTCGTCGACGAGCTCGACCGCCGGGCCACCGAGCAGCACGCGCCGACCGCCGACGGCGTCACGCTGGCGACCTTCCACGCCGCCAAGGGCCTGGAGTGGGACGCGGTGTTCTGCTGCGGCGTCCAGGACGGCACCGTCCCGATCGTCTACGCGGAGCAGGGCGGCGCGCGCCCCGACGCGGTCGAGGAGGAGCGCCGGCTGCTCTACGTCGGCATGACCCGGGCCCGGCGCGAGCTGATGGTGTCGTGGTCAGCCGCGCGCAACCCGGGGCAGGCGCCGCGGCGCCAGCCGTCCCGCTTCCTGGTGCCGATGCTGCCGGCCAGCCAGCAGCCCCAGCCGACCCGCGGGCGGACCAAGGTCGCCCGCTGCCGCGAGTGCCTGCAGCCGCTGACCTCCGCCGCCGAGAAGAAGCGCGGGCGCTGCGCCCACCACCCGGTCCGCTACGACGAGGGGCTCTTCGAGCGGCTCAAGGCCTGGCGTCTCGAGACCGCGCGCGAGTCCGGCGAGGACGGCAAGCCGCTGCCGGCCTATGTCGTCTTCACCGACGCCACGCTCGAGCTGATCGCCGAGCACAAGCCCACCACGATGGCCGCGCTCGCGAAGGTCAACGGGGTCGGTCCCAACAAGATCGAGCGCTATGGCGAGGCCGTGCTGGCACTGGTTTCAGAAAAACCTTGAAAAACCCCGATAAATGATTTGCACGGCCCGAAGACGGGCCGTTACGGTCATCAGACAACACACCGCTGCGCACTACGGCCTTGGCAGGGCCGGCGCCCGATCTGGCACTGAAGGAGGTGGCTCCTCATGGAGAACATCACGATGTTTCCGGCGATGACGTCCGCATGGCAGCTCACGCTGTCCCCGTCCGCATGCCCCAGCTGCGCCACCTCTGCCCTCCCGACCTTCGAGGTCCCGGGCATTGCCGCGCGTGCGATCGCTCCGAATGCCGCTTTTGCGCCGTTCGCGACCCTCGCCGCCGCCGTGGCCACGGGTGCCCTCAAGCGGGAGCGCGCACACGCCGGCATGGGACAGCGCGGCACGACCGCCTACGTCCCGGGTTCACTCGCCTGGAGTCCACCGATCTGAGATAGCACTCAGCTCGGCACCCTCCAGGCCGCGGAACCCGAAAGACCGGGATCCGCGGCCTTCGTACTTCTCCGACCGAGAACGCGAAGGCGCAGATCCCGTCCAAGGAATCGACCAACGCGATCAGGTCTGAGTAGAGGAGGTGAAAGCAGAAATGACGACCAGTGTTCTCGAGCCGACGCTGGACGAGCTGCTGCCGTGCCGGCTGAACGATGCGGAGCTGTGGTTCGCCGAGTCACCGTCGGACGTCGAGGCCGCCAAGGCGCTGTGCGTGGACTGCCCGGTCCAGGCGATGTGCCTCGCCGGCGCGCTGGAGCGGCGCGAGCCGTGGGGCGTCTGGGGCGGCGAGCTGTTCCTGGCCGGCGTGGTGATCCCACGCAAGCGGCCCCGGGGCCGGCCGCGCAAGGACGCCGCGGCGTAGCGCATCCACCACCACCCAAGAGCTTTTCTCACCACCAGAACGGATACCACGATGAACAACCTCCTCAACGAAGAGATGGCGCGGGCCCAGATGGCCATGCGCCTGGGAGAGGCGCAGCAGCTGCGTGCGGCCAGTCGGATGGCGCGCGCGCGACGCTTGAGCCGCAAGGCCGAGCGTGCAGCGCAGCAGGCTCGTCTCGCCCTCGCTCGCGCTCTCTGAGTCCGTATCGCGGGAGGGAGCCCCGCACCACGGACAAGCGAGACCGGAATTCTTCGAGACCTTCCTCGAAGGGCACCTGATCGCGGGTGAACAGGAAGGGCCGGTTCGACCGATCGTCGAACCGGCCCTTCCGCATTTTTCGGGGGCGCAGCGCCACTAGGCTGGGGGCCGTGACGCTGATCTGCGACTTCTGCGGGCGCCGGGCGGACGGCGAGGAGCCGCCGCTGACGTGGTCCACGGCGGTCGAGCGAGGGCGGGTGCGCCGCTACTGCGACGAGTGCTCGCGCGCGTACGTGCGGTCGATGGAGGCCAAGCTCGACAGCGAGTGGTGGTAGCCGGCCGGGCTCAGGGGAGCTCGAGGAAGGCGTCCCAGGAGCAGCCGCAGTAGGGATGACGGCCCCAGACGGTCCGTTCCGGAGCGCCGTGGGGGCCGAGGTCGACGGTGGCCGACCAGGTGGTGGGCTCGTCGCGGTCGGCCCAGCGGACCAGGTCGCGCACCGCCCAGGCGAGCGCGAGCCGGTCGAGCAGGGGGTCCCTCGGTGCCGGGTGGGCGGTGGCCTGGGCCGCGGCCTGGGCCAGCAGCAGCGCGCGCCGCTGGTCGGGCACCGACTCGTGGGCGTCGACGCAGCGCAGGCAGGCCGTGCGCCCGGGCTCGACGAAGGGGCCGACCCGGAGCCCGGTGGCGTCGCCGGCGACGAGCAGGTGCGGGACCGAGCCGCGCACGAGCGGGTCGAGCGTCTCGCGGGGGAGCGGGCCGGGGTGGACGACGAGGTGGACCGCGCCGGGGTGCCCGGGATCGTCGGTGACGGCGAGCCTCGCCTCGGCGAGCAGCGCGGCCAGCGTCGTGGCGAGGACGCTCCCGGGCGCGGTGCGGACGTGGACCCGGACGGCGGCGCGGGCCGCGTGCCGCCGCGGGGCGTCGGGCCCGAACTGCGCGAGCAGCGGGCGCAGCCCGGGAGCGTGGGGGTGCCGGGGCGCGGGGAGCACCAGGCCCGCCTCGTGGAGCCGGGCCAGGGCCGTGCTGGCCGGGGCTGTCAGCGGCGCGTCAGCGGGGTGGCCGGCGGGCCGGGCGAGCGCGTCGAGCAGGCGGCGTACCGAGGGATCGTCGGGGACGCACGCGCGGGGTGGGTCGAGCCCGACCTGCAGGACGCCCGGTCCGCGGTTCAGGACGGGCGTGGCCGGGCGCAGCACCAGGGCGAGTGCGCCGGCATCCGCTGCAGGGGGCATGCGGGCAGCGTGCCACGGGTGCGGGCGCGCGCGCCGCGCTCATCCACAGGCTGCCGCAGAGACGCGCCACGGGCGGCTCCACCGAGGTGGAGCCGCCCGTGACAATCGGCTGAGTGCCTGAGGTTCAGGCCTTGCCGAGGATGCGGTTGAGGTTCGTGCCGCACTCGGGGCAGACGGCCTTGGCCATCCGGGTCCCCTTCTCGTTGACCTTGACCTCGCCCTCGGCCTCGCGCTTGGCCTTGCACTTCACGCAGTAGAACTCGCCGCTCCAGGTCTCCGCCATGACGGCCTCCTTGCTCATGTTGTTCGTTCGGTCGTCGCGACGGGGACATTGGGGGAAGCCCGTCGGGGTCCGGAGCCGCACTCCGAACCTCCCCGACCCTACGGCACAGCGCCACGGAGTCGCAGTAGCGTGCCCCGCATGTCTGATTCCGCCGTGAAATCGTCCACGCCCCCGGTGCTGACCCACCTGCGCCTCGAACGGCCCTCGCCGGGGGTCGCGCTGCTGGTCCTCGACCTGCCCGAGCTGCGCAACGCGATGAGCGACGAGATGACCGCCTCGTGGGTGACGGCGGTCGACCACCTGGCCGCGGACCCCACGGTGCGGGCCGTCGTGGTCACCGGCGAGGGCAAGGGCTTCTGCTCCGGGGGCAACCTGGGCTGGCTGGCCTCCGAGCCGGACGCCACGGTCGACGACCTGCGCTCGCGGATGCTGCCGTTCTACCGCGCCTGGCTCTCGATCCGGCGCCTGGAGGTGCCGACGATCGCGGCGATCAACGGCGCGGCGATCGGCGCCGGGCTGTGCCTGGCACTGGCCTGCGACCTCCGGTACGCCGCCCGCGGGGCCAAGCTGGGCGTGCCGTTCACGAAGCTGGGGATCCACCCGGGCATGGCCGGCACCTACCTTCTCCCGGACGTCGTCGGCCCGGCCGCCGCGCGCGACCTCTTCCTCACCGGCCGGATCGTCGACGCCGACGAGGCGCTCGGCCTCGGCCTCGTCTCGCGGGTGCTGGACCCGGAGACCTTCCGCGACGACGTCCTGGCGACGGCCGCCGGCATCGCGGCGGCGGCCCCCATCGCGACCCGGCTGACCAAGGGCGCGCTGCAGCGCGGGCACGCCGATCTCGAGTCCGCGCTGGCCTGGGAGGCGCTGGCGCAGCCGGTGACGCTGGCCACCGCGGACCTGCTGGAAGGGATCCGGGCGGCGCAGGAGAAGCGGCCGCCGGTGTTCGAGGGCAGGTGACGGGCAGACAGCGCGAGACCCCTGGGTCCGCCTGCCCCTCGCTTGCCTTCCCCTTGCGAGCGAGGTGCTGCGGCCCCAGGGGCCTCGTCTGGGCATGACGCTAGGGACCCGCGGCGGCGCGGTCAATCCGGCAGCGCGGCAGCCTGTGGACAGGGCTGTGGAGAACTCTGTGGACGAAGGGCCGGACCCGTGGATGGGGCGGGGCGGAACGGTGCACCGGCTGTGGACGGGGCGCCGGGGCGGTGGACGCGGCGGGCGGCGTACGGTCGGATGACCAGCGAGGATGGGCCCGAGCGGCTCCTCCACCGCCTGTGGAGAACTAATTTCGCGAGGACGGGAGACCCGTGACCGAGGAGCAGTACGACGGCACGCCGGTGGCGGCGCTGCGCCGGATCGCCTTCCTGCTGGAGCGCGGCCGCGCGGACAGCTACAAGGTCAAGGCGTACCGCGGCGCGGCCGGGGCGATCCTGGCGCTGCCGCCCGACGAGGTCGCCGCCCGGGCCGGCGCGGGGACGCTGACCGAGCTGCCCGGCGTCGGCGCGAGCACGGCCCGGGTGATCGCGCAGGCCGCGCGCGGCGAGGTGCCGGACAAGCTGGCCGAGGTCGAGGACCAGTACGGCGCCCCGCTGACCGCCGACGGTGCGGGGACCGAGCTGCGCGCGGCCCTGCGCGGCGACCTGCACTCGCACTCCGACTGGTCCGACGGCGGCTCGCCGATCGAGGAGATGGCGATGACCGCGATCGAGCTCGGGCACGAGTACCTCGTGCTGACCGACCACTCGCCGCGGCTCAAGGTCGCCCGGGGGCTCTCCGCGGAGCGGCTGACCCGCCAGCTCGACGTCGTGGCGGCGGTCAACGAGCACCTCGACGGGGCCGGGTTCCGGCTGCTGCGGGGGATCGAGGTCGACATCCTCGACGACGGCCGGCTGGACCAGACCGATCAGATGCTCGGCCGCCTCGACGTGCGGGTGGCGAGCGTCCACTCCAAGCTGCAGATGGACGCGGAGCAGATGACCCGGCGGATGATCGCCGCGGTGCGCAACCCGTTCACCAACGTGCTCGGCCACTGCACGGGCCGGCTGGTGACCGGTGCCCGGGGCACGCGCGGCCAGTCCCGGTTCGACGCGCGCGCGGTGTTCGAGGCGTGCGCGGAGGAGGGGGTGGCGGTCGAGATCAACTCCCGGCCCGAGCGGCGCGACCCGCCGACGCGGCTGCTCGAGCTGGCCCGCGACGTCGGCTGCGTGTTCTCGATCGACAGCGACGCGCACGCGCCGGGCCAGCTCGACTACCCGCTCCTGGGCTGCGAGCGGGCCGAGGCGGCCGGGATCGAGGCGGACCGGATCGTGAACACCTGGCCGGTCGAGCGGCTCCTCGACTGGGCGCGGCCCTGACAGGTCCAGACAACCTGCGGGCGGGCGAGCACGCCGAGGTCCCACCGCGGGGGCGTCCGGCGCCGTAGGGTCGCCTCATGGGCACTCCTCGGGTGGAGGTACGGCGATCGGGCCGCCGGCGGCGCACCGTGTCCGCGTACCGGGACGGCGAGAAGATCGTCGTCCTCGTCCCGGACAACCTCACCGGCACCGAGGAGCGCGCGTGGGTCTCGAAGATGGTGGCCCGGGTCGAGCGCCGCGAGCGCCGCACGACCACGCCGCGCCGGTGGACCGACGACGCCCTGACCGAGCGCGCCCAGGAGCTCAGCGACGCCTACCTCGGCGGCCTGGCGGTGCCCGAGTCGGTGCGCTGGGTCGGCAACCAGCGCTCGCGCTGGGGCTCGTGCACGCCCCGGGACCGCTCGATCCGGCTCTCCGAGCGGCTGCAGCGGATGCCGGAGTGGGTGATCGACTACGTGCTGGTGCACGAGCTCGCGCACCTCATCGAGCCGCACCACGACGAGAAGTTCTGGGGCTGGGTCGCGCACTACCCGGCCGCCGAGAAGGCGAAGGGCTACCTGGCCGGCTGGTCGGACGCCGCCCGGATCGACCGGCCGCCGTCCGAGCAGGTCATGCCCGGCGAGGACGTCGACTAGGCCTCAGCACAGGATCGCCCGGGCCCGGGCGACGAGCGCGTGCATCGCCGGCTCGAGCTCGGGCAGGTCGCCGACCGGCCACCAGCGCACGGCGAGCGACTCGTCGCTGACCACGGCCGTGGCGCCGGCGGGTGCCGCGGCGACGTAGCGCACGTCGAGGTGGCTCACCTCGCCCCGGTCGCCGCAGAAGGGCACCGTGTGCAGGTCGAGCTGGACCGGCTCGGGGTGGAAGGTGAGCTCGGTCAGCCCGCTCTCCTCGTGCGCCTCGCGCAGCGCGACGGCGGCGAGCGTCGCGTCGCCGGGCTCGCAGTGGCCACCGAAGTGGAACCAGCGCCCGGCCTTGCGGTGCAGGTTGAGCAGCACCTGCTCGCCGGTCGCGTCGACGACGAGGGTCCCCGCGGTCACGTGGTCGGGGTACGACGAGCGCCACATGCCGTCGGCACGCGCCTCCAGGTGGTCGACGTAGCGCCGGCGCAGCGCCTCCTCGGCGGCATCGGGCGCGCGCCAGCCGCGGAGCACGGCCAGCGCGTCGTCGTGGAGGGTCACTCCGCGTCGGGAGCGTCCGGCGCGTCCGGTCCGTCGAGCAGCTTGCGCAGCTCGGCGTCGAACTCGTCGGCGGAGAGCTCCTCGGGCGCGGTCGCCTCGGCGCGGAAGGACAGCGGGTCGTCGAGGTCGGCGGCGGTGGGCAGCAGGTCGGGGTGCATCCACACGCCGTCGCGGGCCTCCTGGCCCGAGCGGCTGCGGAGCCCGCCCCACAGCGTGGAGGCGTCGCGCAGCCGGCGGGGGCGCAGCTCGAGGCCGACCAGGGCGGCGAAGGTCTGCTCGGCGGGACCGCCCGCGGCCCGGCGGCGGCGGACCGCCTCGCGGAGCTTGGCGGCGGCCGGCATCCGCTCCTGGGTGGCGACGCCGACGACCTCGTCGACCCACCCCTCGACGAGTGCCAGCGCGATCTCGAGCCGGGAGAGCGCGGCCGTCTGGGCCTCGGTCTGCGGCGGGTCGAACAGGCCGCCCTCGAGCAGGGACTGCATCGCCTCGGGGTTGCCCGGGTCGATGCCGCGCAGCTGCTCCTGGACCCGGTCCTGGATCTGCTGGGCGTTGATCTCGAGCCCGCGGGCGTAGTCGGTGACCGCGCCGATGAGGTGCTCGCGCAGCCACGGCACGTGCGCGAACAGCCGCTGGTGGGCGGCCTCGCGCAGCGCGAGGTAGAGGACGACGTCGTCCTCGGTGACGTCGAGGCCCTCGGCGAAGGCGCGGACGTTGGCCATCACCAGCGCGGCCTTGCCGGGCGCGCCCAGGGGGAGACCCACGTCGGAGGCGGTGAGCACCTCGCCGGCGAGGGCGCCGAGGCCCTGGCCGATCTGCATCGCCATCATGCCGCCGACGGCCTGGCCGATGATGCCGACCAGGGGACCGGCCGCGGCCTTCATCTCGTCGGGCAGCCCGCTGGACAGGCCGGTCACCGAGCGCGCGGCGACGGGCTCGACGAGCACCTTCCAGACCGGCTGGGTCTCGACCAGCCACTCGGCGCGGCTCCACGCGGCCGTCGTGGTGACGCCGGAGGGGAAGCCGGTCGCGGTGTCGAGCCAGTGGTCGGCGAGCTGGACGGCGTCGGCCACCCGGTCGCGGTCGCGCTGCGTGGCGGAGGGGTCGGGCTCCTGGGCCGCGGTCTGGCGGGCGATGTCGTTGGCGGCGTTCCAGTTGAGCGGGCCGTCGTGCGGCTGCATCAGGGACTGGAGCTGCTGGAAGAACGCCATGCCGTCCATGCCGCCGAGGGGGCCACCCGGGCCTCCGGCGCCGGGGAAGGCGCCGCCGAGCGCACCGAAGATCTGCTCGAACGGCGTGCCCTTGAAGGGGTTCGGCTGGTCGTCGCCCGGGTTGTCGGTCATGGTCCGAATCTACGCCGGATCGCCAACCGGCGGTGTAGGGGAGACCCCTGGTCGGACCCCGGACCTCACCCGGTAGGGAGTGTGCCGGAGTCCTAGAGTGCAGCCATGAGCAATCCGGCCGTGCGCCTCGTCGCGATCTCCGACCAGCCGCTGTCGGTGAGCGAGGTCCTCGACAGCCTCGACGACCCGGCCGCGGGCGGGCTCGTGCTCTTCGTCGGGCGGGTCCGCGACCACGACCAGGGCCAGGGCGTCACCGGCCTGTCGTACTCCGCGCACCCGTCGGCCCTCGACCGGCTGCGCGCCGTGTGCGAGCAGGTCGCCGACGACCACGACGTCACCGCGCTCGCCGCCGTGCACCGGGTCGGCGACCTCGACATCGGCGACCTCGCTGTCGTCGTCGCCACGACGGCGGGGCACCGCGGCTCGTCGTTCGAGGCGAGCCGCGCGCTCATCGACACCCTCAAGGCCGAGGTGCCGATCTGGAAGCACCAGCGCTTCTCCGACGGCTCCGACGAGTGGGTGGGCTCGCCCTGACGGGCGTGTCCTGACCGCCGCGCGTGGGGCACCCACCTACGCTCGTGGAGTGGAGATCCTGTTCTGGCTGGTACCGGCCGCCGCGCTCACCGTCGCCTCGATGGCGTGGGTGGCGTGGTGGGGCCGCGACGGCCGGGGCGAGGTCGACCGCGAGACCGCGGCCCGGCGGATGGGCGAGGCCCTCGAGCGCGAGCAGCACACCCGGCCCGGCTACGCCGCGCCGCGCCGCGCGCCCGAGCGGGCCACCGGCATCGCGCTGCGCACCTCCCGCCGGCGACCGGTCGTGATCCAGGGCCAGCCGGCCGACCCGGCCGCGCCCGCCGAGCCGGCCGAGAGCACCCCGCCGGTCGCTCCCGACCGCGATCGCCGCGCGTCCTGACGACCACCGCAGGACACGATTGGTGGCGTCTGACAGGCTAGGCGCCATGAGCCAGCGCCTGATCGCCGTGTGCATCGCGGCTCCGTTGGTGCTGATCCTGGGCGGCGTCGCGGCCTCCGTGCCGCTGCCCTACGCCTCCTACAGCCCCGGGCCGACGTTCGACATCCTCGGCAAGGACGCCGACAACGCCGAGGTGATCCAGGTCGACGGGCACAAGGCGTACTACGACAAGGGCCAGCTCCGGTTCACCACCGTCGTCGCGTCCTCCTACGACGACAAGCTCTCGCTCGGCGAGGCGCTCAGCCGCTGGGTCGACCCCGACAAGGCCGTCGTCCCCTACGACGTGGTGCACCCGAAGGACCGCTCGGCCGAGCAGGAGAAGGCCGAGGGCGCGGTCCAGATGACGACCTCGCAGGACGTCGCCAAGGCGGTCGCCCTGCACGAGCTCGGGTACGACGTGCCCGAGGCGATCCAGGTGGCGCTCGTCGTCGACAAGGGCGCAGCCGAGGGCAAGCTGCTCGTGCGCGACATCGTCAAAGAGGTCGACGGCCAGCCGGTGACGAGCACCGAGCAGGTCGTCAAGGCGGTGCGCCAGCACAACGACGGCTCGCTGGTCGAGCTGCGGATCCTGCGCGACAAGCGCGAGCTGACCGTCCGGATCAAGCCGAAGGTCGAGGACGGCCAGGGCAAGATCGGCGTCTCCCTCGGCGTCGGCTACGAGTTCCCGTTCCAGATCAACCTGCGCGTCGACCCCACCGTCGGCGGGCCCAGCGCCGGCCTGATGTTCTCGCTGGCCATCTACGACACCCTGACCCCGGGCTCGCTCACCGGCGGCGCGACCGTCGCCGGCACCGGCGAGCTCGCGCCCGACGGCCAGGTCGGCCCCATCGGTGGCATCCAGCAGAAGATCGCCGGCGCCGAGGCGGCCGGCGCGAAGCTGTTCTTCGTCCCCAAGGACAACTGCTCCGACGTCCAGGGGCTCGACCCCGACCTGCGGCTGGTCAAGGCGACCACGATGACCGAGGCCCGCAAGGCCCTCGAGACGTGGGTCGGCGACCACGACGCCGCCCTGCCGGCCTGCTGACCACCGGAACGAGCGGACCACAGCCATGGACTACGACCTGGACGTCGACCCGGCCCTCGCGGCCGCCGTCCTCGAGATCGAGAAGCACCAGGCCCGGGTGGGCTGGGACCAGCCGGCGCGCCTCTACGCGCTGGTCGACACCGGCCGGCTCGTCGCCCAGGAGCCGGTGCTCGCCTCCCAGCTCGGGCTCGACACCCCCGCCGAGCAGGGCTCGATGACGCCGATCGAGCAGGACGAGCTCCCGCCCGGCCAGCAGCTCGAGGAGGTGCTGCCCGGCATCGTGTGGCCCGGCGTGGTCCGCGGCTGCGCGGCCGTCGTCGAGCGCCTCGTGCTGCCGCCGGCCGCCGACGGCCAGGTTCCCGACGACCCGGCGGCCGCGCTCGAGTTCGCGCGCGAGCACCCGGACGCCGAGGAGGTGCGCATCGTGGCCGGCGTGACCCGGCACGGTGCCGCCTACTGCGCACTGCGGATGCGCAGCGATGACCATGACAGCGCCGTGATGGGCGGGACCGACCTGGTGCCCGGCCTGATCGAGCTGCTGCGCAACACCCTGCTGGACGACGCGGAGGACGAGCCCGATGAGTGAACTGTTCGACGAGGAGCCCGAGCGCCCCGCGCCGGAGCGGCCCGGCCGTCGTACCCGCGCGCTGGTGATCACCGGCATCGTGCTGGTGGTCGGCTTCTTCCTGCTCAGCGCCTTCGCGGGCATCTACACCGACCGGCTCTGGTACTCCGAGGTCGGCTACAGCCAGGTGTTCAGCACCCTGCTGTGGACCCGGATCGGCCTGTTCGTCGCGTTCGGCGCCCTGATGGGCGGCGTGGTCGCGCTCAACATGTACCTGGCCTACCGCAGCCGCCCGATCTTCGGCCTGCCCGGCAACGACGGCGTCGACCGCTACCGCGACGCGGTGACCCCGATCCGGACCTGGCTGCTCGCCGGCGTCGCGGTCGTGGTCGGCATCTTCGCCGGCACCTCGGCGATCGGCCAGTGGCGCACCTTCATGCTGTGGCGCGAGGGGGAGTCCTTCGGCAAGCAGGACCCCTACTTCAAGAAGGACATCTCCTTCTACGTCTTCGACCTGCCGTGGTGGAACTTCGTCATCGACTTCGTGATGGCCGTGGCCATCGTGGCGCTGATCGCGACCGCCGTCGTCCACTACCTGTACGGCGGCATCCGGCTCCAGGCCCAGCACGACCGGCTCACCCCGGCGGCCCAGGTGCAGCTCTCGGTGCTGCTCGGCGTCTTCGTGCTGACCAAGGCGGTCGACTACTACCTCGACCGCTACGACCTCGTCACCGACGACCACCGGCTCTTCACCGGCATGAACTACACCGGCGAGAACGCCCTGCTGCCCGCACGCAACATCCTCGTCGGCGTCGCGCTCATCTGTGCCGTGCTGTTCTTCCTCAACATCTGGCGCAAGACCTGGCAGCTGCCGTCGGTGGGCCTGGCGCTGCTCGCGCTCTCGGCCGTGCTGCTCGGCATGATCTGGCCGGCCATCGTGCAGAACTTCCAGGTCAAGCCGTCCGAGGCCGACAAGGAGAACTCCTACATCAAGGCCAACATCGACGCCACGCGCGAGGCCTACGGACTCAGCGGCGTCGACACCACGACCTACCAGGGCATCGCCTCCGAGGAGACGTCCAAGGCCGACGGCACCAAGGTCCTCGAGCAGCTGACCACGACCCCCGTCGTCGACCCGCTGCAGGTCCGCGAGACCTTCCAGCAGCGCCAGCGGATCCGCGCCTACTACTCGGTGCCCGCGGTGCTCGACGTCGACCGCTACCAGCTCAACGGCAAGGAGGTGCCGCTCGTCCTCGGCGTGCGCGAGCTCGACCAGAGCGGCATCCAGGCCTCCGACCAGAACTGGTCGAACCTGCACACCGTCTACACCCACGGCGAGGGACTCATCGCCGCCTACGCCAACGAGATCGCCATCAACGACGAGGCCAACGGCCGGATCGTGTGGGCCGAGGGCGTGCGCGGCGAGGGCGACGAGGGCAGCCGCGACCTGACCGACGCCGAGCCGTTCGAGACCCGCGTCTACTACGGCGAGCAGAGCCCGTCGTACTCGATCGTGGGCAAGGCCAGCAAGGACGCCAACAACGTCGAGCTCGGCCTGGCCGACACCGTCAGCGACGACCCCGACGACCAGCGCACGACGTACGACGGCAAGGGCGGCGTCAAGGTCGGCAGCACCTTCAACCAGCTGATGTACGCGATCAAGTTCGGCGAGCCGAACTTCCTGCTGTCCGGGCGCGTCAACGGCAACTCCAAGGTCCTCTACAACCGCACGCCCACCGAGCGCGTCGAGAAGGTCGCGCCCTGGCTCACCGTCGACGGCGACCCGTACCCGGCGGTCGTCGACGGCAAGATCGTGTGGATCATCGACGGCTACACGACCACCGACCGCTACCCGAACTCCCAGCGCGAGTCGTTCGACGCGATGATCGACGACTCGCTGCAGCAGGACACCGGGCTGCAGACGATCCCCACCGACGAGATCAACTACATGCGCTCGGCGGTGAAGGCGACCGTCGACGCGTACGACGGCACGGTCACCCTCTACCAGTGGGACGAGACCGACCCGATCCTCAAGACGTGGATGAAGGTCTTCCCCGGCGCGGTGGAGCCCAAGTCGAAGATCGACCCCGAGCTGATGGCGCACCTGCGCTACCCCGAGGACATGTTCAAGGTGCAGCGCTTCCAGCTCGCCAAGTACCACGTCACCGACGCCGGCGAGTTCTACTCGGGCAACAACCGCTGGGAGGTCCCCGAGGACCCGAACGTCACCCGCGAGGTCTTCCAGCCGCCGTACCGGCTGTTCTCGACCGGCGTCGACGGCACGAACGACTGGTCGCTCACCTCGGTGTTCAAGCCGCGCGGCGCGCAGAACACGTTGGCGTCGTACCTGCAGGTGAACTCGGACGCCACCTCCGACGGCTTCGGCAAGCTGCGGCTGCTGGAGATGATCGACGAGAACACCCCGGGCCCCGGCCAGGTCGCCAACCAGATGCAGCAGGACGACGAGGTCGCCTCGAAGCTGCAGCAGTACCGCGTGCAGGGGGCGACCCCGCCCCGGTTCGGCAACCTGCTGACCCTGCCCGTCGCCGGGGGACTGGTCTACATCCAGCCCGTCTACGCCGCCCGCAGCGCGACCTCGGCCTTCCCGATCCTGCAGTACGTGATCGTGAAGTACGGCGACAAGGTCGGCATCGACCGCGACCTGCCCGGTGCCCTGGCCGACGCCCTCGGCGTCGATCTCGACACCCCCGGTCAGCCCGCCGAGCCCGGCACGCCCACGCCGGGCGAGCCCGGCACGCCCACCCCTGGCGAGCCGGCCGGCGACCTGAACGAGCAGATCACCGCAGCGCTGCGCAATGCCGAGACGGCGTTCACGGCGGCCGAGGCGGCCCAGAAGGAGAACAACACGGCGGAGTGGGCCAAGCAGCTCGGCATCGCCCAGGACGAGGTCGAGAAGGCCGTCAAGCTGGCCGACGAGCGCGACAAGAAGTAGCGCACCACGCCCACGACGGGCCCGCCCGCCCCAGGTCGCCCTGGTGGCCGGCGGGCCCGTCGTCGTGCGGGATCATGGCGGCATGCTGCTCACCCTCGACCTGGTCGGGATCTTCGTCTTCGGGATCTCGGGCGGGCTGGTCGCCGTCCGCAACCAGCTCGACATCGTCGGTGTCGTCGTCCTCGCGATGGCGACCGGCCTCGGCGGCGGTGTCCTGCGCGACGTGGTGATCGGCGCCGTCCCGCCGCCGGCCGTGGCCGACTGGCGCTACCTGCTCATGCCCGTCGTCGCCGGCCTCGTCACCTTCGCCTGGCACCCGGCCTTCGGCCGCGTCGAGCGAGTGATCAACGTGTTCGACGCCTTCGGTCTCGGCCTCTTCTGCGTCGCCGGCGCCCTCAAGGCCCAGGAGTTCGGCCTCGGCCCCGTCCCGTCCGCGGCCCTCGGCATGGCCACCGGCGTCGGCGGCGGCATCGTCCGCGACCTCCTCGTCGGACGGGTCCCGGTGATCTTCCGGTACGGCGAGCTCTACGCCATCCCGGCCCTGGCCGGTGCCGCCATCGCCGCCACCGGCTCCGAGCTCGGGGTCGCGCACGGCGTCATCGCCGCCCCGGCCGCCCTGGTCACCATCGGGTGGCGACTGCTCGCGGGCTGGCGGGGATGGCGGGCGCCGGTGCCGCGGATGTCGCCGCCGCCGTCGTCGTAGGCACCCCGATTTGGTGACCTCGGGGGTGGCGGGTAATGTTCTGTTCACCGACGCGGGGTGGAGCAGCTCGGTAGCTCGCTGGGCTCATAACCCAGAGGTCGCAGGTTCAAATCCTGCCCCCGCTACAAAGCTCAGGCCCGGAATCCACGGATTCCGGGCCTGAGGCCTTTTTGGGATCTGACCTCGGCGGTCGTCGTGCGGACGACCGAAGGCCGCCCGCTCTCTTCGTGCGGTCGTACGGGCGCGGGCAGCCCGCGGCCCGCCAGACTGGACCCCGTCCGGCAGGGACGCGAGGAGGTGGGCATGACCGACGAACGGGTCACGTGGCGCGACCGGGGGTTCCCCGACGGCGACGTGCCGCTCACCGAGGTCGGGGCGCAGGGGTGGCGGCTGCTCGACGGCGACTTCGTGCTGCCGATCGTGGCGCTGCGGGCCACCGCGCTCGAGCGCAACCTCGCCCTGATGGAGGGGTACTGCCGCCGGCACGACGTTCTCGTCGCGCCGCACGCGAAGACGACGATGAGCCCGGCGCTGGTCGCCCGGCAGATCGCCGCGGGTGCGTGGGGGGTGACGGTCGCCAACGTCCAGCAGGCGCGCGTGTTCATCACCGCGGGCGTCCGTCGCGTCCTCGTGGCGAATCCGGTGGTCGGCGCGGCCGACCTCGGCTACCTCGCCGCGTGCCGGCGGGCCGATCCCGGCTTGGAGGTGATCCTCCTGGTCGACTCGGTCGAGGGGGTCGCCCTGCTCGCCGACCGGGCGGTCCCGGACCCGGCCGATCAGCGGCCCCTCGCGGTCCTGCTCGAGCTCGGGTACGACGGCGGGCGCGGCGGCGCGCGGACAACCGAGGAGGCCGTCCGGGTCGCCGAGGCGGTTCGCGCGACGGCCGGGCTGGAGCTGGTCGGGGTCGAGGGGTTCGAGGGTCTGGTGCCCGGCGCGGACGACGCCGAGCGCCGGGGGCGTGCGGCCGACTTCCTCGCCTGGTCGGCGGAGGTCGTCCACCGGCTGGTGGAGGACGGGCTGCTGCCCGCCCGTGGCGTCGTCGTCTCCTTCGGTGGCAGCTCGTACTTCGACCTGGTGGTCGACCGCTTCCGCGCGCGCTGGACGGGGGAGCGGGTGGAGGTGCTGCTGCGGAGCGGCTGCTACCTGACGCACGACCACGGCCTCTACGCGCGGACGTCGCCCTTCGTGGGCGAGGAGCCGCCGCCGCTCCCCGCGCTCGAGGTGTGGGCCGAGGTGCTGTCGCGACCCGAGCCCGGTCTGGCGATCCTCGGTGCCGGCCGTCGCGACGTGTCGACCGATGCCGATCTCCCGCTGCCGGTCGCGGTCCGGCACCGCGGACGCACCCGGCCCGCCGGCGGCCTGCGGGTCACGGCGGTCAACGACCAGCACGCGATGCTCGCCGTGCCTGACGACGTCGCGCTCGAGGTCGGCGACCTCGTGTGCCTCGGCGTCTCCCATCCCTGCACGACCTTCGACAAGTGGCGGCTCCTCCCGGTCGTCTCCGACGAGTACGAGGTGACCGATGCCGTCCGCACCTACTTCTGACAGCGCCCGGACCGGCGACCGCTCGGGCCCCGACCTCGCGACCTTCCTCGCGGACGTCGAATGCCTCGTCCAGGTCGAGTCGCCGTCGTCGGACCACGCCGCCGTGGCGCGGTCGGCACAGGTCGTCGCCGACCTGGTCGAACGCCGGCTCGGCAGGCGCCCCGAGATCGTCCGCATCGACGGCGTCGACCACGTCCTGCTGCGCGGCGGGCAGCCCCGCGTCCTGCTCCTCGGCCACCACGACACGGTGTGGCCCGTCGGCACCCTCGCGGAGCTGCCGTTCGCCGTCGAGGACGGCGTCCTGCGGGGCCCCGGGTGCTTCGACATGCTCGTCGGCGTCGCGCAGATCGTGCATGCCCTGGCGGCCCTCCGCGCGCGGCACGGAGACGCGGTCCTCGACCAGGTCACCGTGCTGGTGACGGGGGACGAGGAGGTCGGCTCGACGACGTCGCGCGCGCTGGTCGAGGCCGAGGCCGGCCGGTGCGCGGCGGCGCTCGTCCTCGAGGCGGCCGGTCCCGGCGGCGCCCTCAAGACCCAGCGCAAGGGAGTGTCGCGCTACGACCTCGAGGTCCTGGGACGGGCGGCCCACAGCGGCCTGGAGCCGGAGCGCGGGATCAACGCGACGATCGGCGTCGCCCGGCTGGTCCTCGCGCTGGCGGACCTCGCCGACGCCGAGGCGGGCACGACGGTGACGCCGACCCTGATGGCCTCCGGCACGGCGGCCAACACGGTGCCGGCGCGGGCGACGGTCGCCGTCGACGTCCGGGCGCGGACCGTCGCCGAGCAGGAGCGCGTCGACGTGGCGATCCGGGCGCTGTCGGCCGGCGTCGAGGGCGCGCGCCTGCAGGTGCACGGCGGCATCAACCGGCCCCCGCTCGAAGCGGAGGCCTCGGCCGGCCTGTTCGCGCGGGCAGCGCGCCTGGCGGAGACCCTGGGCCAGCCGCCGCTCGTGAGCATGGCGGTCGGAGGTGCCTCGGACGGCAACCTCACCGCCGGGGTGGGCGTGCCCACCCTCGACGGGCTCGGTGCCGTCGGTGGCGGGGCGCACGCCCGCGACGAGCACGTCGAGGTGAGCTGGATCGGGCCGCGGACCGAGCTGCTCGCGGCGCTGGTGCTCGACCTGGTCAGCGACGGTTCGTGAGCGCTTGACGCGCCCGCTCGCTGCTCAGCGCCAGCTCGTACAGCACGGTGATCAGGCCCAGCACCTCGTCGGCACCGTCGAGGACCGCGGCGATCGTCCGGTCCGTGGTGCGGGTGCACCCCGGGATGCAGGCGCCCAGCTCGGCGGCGACGGGGGAGGGCATGTCGACCTCGAGCCGCAGCGGCGTCCGCGCCACGGGACGCGGCAGCGCGTCGGCTCCCGCGACGGCGCGCGCGGCGCCCTCGCGCACGAGCTCGCGCGCGACGCTGGGGGCGACGGTGTTGGTCGCGGAGAAGCCGTGGGCGTCCTTGACCGTCACGATCGTCGCGCCGGCCAGGACGTCGGAGGCGATCGCGCCGATGACGTCGTCGCCCGTGACCAGCCCGACCGGCACGCCGAGCGAGGCCGCGTAGAGCGCGTTGACCTCGGCCTCGGACACCTGGGCGCCGTCGATGCGCACCTCGCCGAAGTAGGCCGAGAAGGTGTGCGCCAGCACCCCCGGGGCGCCAGCCGGCGCGTGGTACCCGACGAACAGGGCGACCGCGCAGTCGTCGGTGAGGCCCTCGGCCATGCACTGCGCCTTGGGGGCGCCGAAGACGAGCCGGGCGCGGGGGTCGAGGCGCTCGTGCAGCAGGTTGTCCATCGTCCCGTGCGAGTCGTTGACCAGCACGCTGGTGGCGCCGCCGTCGAAGGCGCCCGCGATCGCCGCGTTCGCCTCCTCGGTCATCAGCTCCTGGGCCCGGCCGTAGCCGGAGCCGCCCCGGACGATCTGGTCGAGGGTCGCGATGCCCGCGACGCCCTCCATGTCGACAGAGATGTAGACCTTCACCGCTGGCTCCTGCGCTCGTCGTACGGGACCCCGCAATTGTGCGGGACCGCGGGGTGGGCGTGATGGTGCGATCGACCGAAATCCCTGGAGGGCGGCTGTACCGTCGTCCCATGCCCGCGCCGGCCCTCTCCACCAGCCTCGGGCGCCTGACCGAGCGCCTGGGCTCCACGCTGCTGACGTTGGAGGCCGGCCGGCACCAGGCCCGCCGCACGGTCTCGACCGTCGTGCTCCACGACCCGTTGGACCCGCCGGAGATCACCCGGGACGCGATCGTGCTCGGCGTGGCCGTGGCGACCGACGAAGACCTCGCGGACCTGGTCCGGTCGGCGGGCGAGGCGCGCGCGGCGGCCCTGATCGTCCGCGAGCCGCTCGCCGTGGGGCGCGAGGTGGCGGCGATCGCCGAGCGGCGGGACGTCTCGGTGTTCAGCCTCGTCCGGGGCGCGTCCTGGGTCCAGGTCGCCACCCTGCTCAGCGGCGCGCTCAACCTGGGGCCGGACGGCCCCGACCACGGCTCCGGCGACTCCGGCCGCGACCTGTTCACCCTCGCCGACTCGCTGTCGGCCCTGCTGGGGGCGCCCGTCACGATCGAGGACCGCTCGTCGCGCGTCGTGGCGTTCTCGGCCGACCAGGTGGGGACCGACGAGCCCCGCCGGCTCACGATCCTGGGCCTGCAGGTGCCGGAGGAGTACAGCGCGCACCAGCGCACCCAGGGCGTGTTCCCGTTGATCTACGGCTCCGAGCGCCCGATCTTCCTCGCCGAGCCCGCGCCGGGCACCCTGCCCCGGATCGCGATGAGGATCCAGGCCGGCGACGAGGTGCTCGGGTCGATCTGGGCGGTGAGCCCGGAGCCGTTCGACGCCGAGCGCGAGCAGGGCATGATCGAAGCCGCCCAGGTCGTGGCGCTCGCGATGCTCCGGGCCCGGGTCAGTGCCGACGCGGCGCAACGGCTCGCCGAGTCGCTCGGGTCCCAGCTGCTCGCCGGGGGCTCGGGGGCCCGCGAGGCCGCCCAGCAGCTCGACTTCGCGTCGTCGCCCGCGTGCGTCGTGACGCTCGGGCCCCTCGTGGACGACGACGAGATCCGCACGGTCGCGGACACCCAGCGCGCTGCCGCGGCGCTGCGGATGCACCTGCGCTCGGTGTACCCGCGGGCGATCACCGTCCCGCTGGGAGGCCTGGTCCATGCCGTCGTGCCGCTGCGCTCCGCGGACGAGCGGACGCTCACCGCGGTGCAGCAGACCGCCGCCGAGTTCGTCGGGCGGCTCGACACGTCGACGGAGTTCTGCGCGGGGATCGGCGGCATCGTCGCGGACGTGCGCGACCTGGCGGCCTCGCGCCGCGATGCGGAGGCGACGCTGCGGGTGCTGCGCGCCCGGCCGGACGGCGAGCGCCGCGCCGCCCGCTCGACCGAGGTGCAGGTCGAGGCGCTGATGCTCCGGATCCGCGACTCCCTCGCGGCCGACGGCATCGAGCTCGGCGGGCCCCTCGTCGCGCTGCGCGCGTACGACGAGGCGCACGGCAGCGAGCTGGTCGCGACCCTCACCGCCTGGCTCGAGCGCTTCGGCGACGTCAGCGCCGCGGCGCGCGACGTCCACGTGCACAAGAACACCTTCCGCTACCGGCTCGAGCGGGTGGAGGCGATCGCGTCGATCGACCTGCGCGACCCGGACACCCGGTTCGGCCTGATGCTCCAGCTGCGGGTGGGCGCCGGAGCCCGGCCAGCCTGAGCCCGCTCGGCCGGCGCCGTGGGCGTTCGTGCGATCGACCGAGAGTCGGCGTGACGTGTCGGTCGAACGACCGATGAGAAGGGTCGCTCCCGTCGGCGAGAGTGTGAGCCGAAGCACTTCTCTCGTCGAACAAGGGCGGTCCCCGCATGAAGACACCCACTGTTTCCCTCGCCGCGCTGCTGCTCGCCGCGTCGGCCCTCGCGGCCTGCGGTGGCGGCTCGGACGCAGACGGAGGCGAGTTCGCGACCGACGGCACCTTCGCGGTCGCGGTCGACTCTGATCCCGGCGACCTCAACCCGCTGACGACCAACCTCGTCAACGCCCAGATCGTGGGCTTCTACTCCTACGACACCCTGCTGGACGCCGACCCGGAGACGGGTGAGCTGCAGCCGTTCCTCGCCGAGAGCTGGACGGAGAGCCCGACGAAGGTCACCTACACACTGCGCGACGACATCACCTGCGCCGACGGCACGCCGTTCACGGCCGAGACCGCCGCGGCGAACCTGAAGTGGATCATCGACCCGAAGAACGAGTCTCCTCGCCTGGAGTCGGTGGTGCCGGGCGACGCCACCATCACCGCCGAGGGCAACGTCCTCACGGTCACCACGCCGACGCCGCGTCCCTTCATGGTCTACAACCTCGGCGCCCAGCAGCTGGTCTGCGACGCCGGTCTGGCCGACCCGAAGAGCCTCTCGGCCGGAAGCAACGGCACCGGCCTATTCGTGATCGACAAGGTCGTCGCCGGCGACTCGATCACCCTCAAGCGCCGCGAGGGCTACAACTGGGGACCGAAGGACACGACGAGCGAGACCCCCGGCGTTCCCGAGACGGTCACGATCAAGATCGTGCCCAGCCCCTCCACGGCCGCGAACCTGCTGCGCTCCGGCGGCCTCAACGCCGCGGTCGTCAGCGGCAAGGACGAGAAGCGCCTGGGCGACCTGAAGTCGCAGGCCTCCCCGTCCACCTCCGGCATGATCATCTACAACCACAACGCGGCCGTCCCGACCGCCGACCCCGCCGTGCGCCGGGCGTTGACCCAGGCGGTCGACCTCGACGTGCTGACCGACATCCTCACCGACGGCAAGGGCGAGCGCGCCACGTCGCTGCTCGGCGAGGACCCCAGCCTGTGCACCTACGACACCGTCGAGGGCCACCTCCCGACGTACGACCCCGAGGCCGCGGCCGGCGCGATCCGCGCGGCAGGGCCGGTCGACATCACGCTGGTGTACGACAACGCGACGGCCGCCCGCAGCGCCGCGGCCGAGTACGTCGCCAAGCAGTGGGAGGGCGCCGGGGCGAAGGTCAAGCTCGACGGCGGTGACGAGAACTACGTGATCAGCCGGTCCTTCGCGACGGACGACCCGACGAGCTGGACCGCGACGCTGGGCCTCAACCTGCAGTCCGGCACGCCGGCGATCTTCCCGCAGTACCTGTCCGGACCTGCGGCGCCCGAGGGCACCAACTTCGCCGGCATCGACAACAAGGCCTACCGCGACCTCACGAACGCCGCCGCGGCCCAGACCGGCGACGAGGCCTGCGCGACCTGGGGGAAGGCCGAGGCCGCCCTGTTCGACGCCGCCGACCTGGTCCCGGTCTCGGTCACGCCGTACAACATGTACTTCAACGGCGCGACGGCGATCGTCCGTCCGGTCGGCGGGATGCTGCCCGGCGCAGCGATCCGCGTCCTCTCGTGACCACGCCTCCGGCGCCGACCCTGCTGACGGGTGCTCCGGCACCCGTCAGCGGGGGGCGCTCCCGCTCCCGAGGCGGTTCCATCGGGTCGTTCCTCCTCCGCCGCCTGGTGCGGCTGGCCGGATCGGTCGTCGCCCTCGTCACGCTCGTCTTCGTGATGGTCCGGCTGATCCCCGGCGACCCGGTGCGCAACGCGCTCGGCACCAACGCGACTGCCGCCGTCGTCGAGGCGCGGCGCGAGAGCCTCGGGCTCAACGACCCCCTGTGGCAGCAGTACCTGGACTTCTGGAAGGGCCTGCTCGCCTGGGACCTGGGCGACTCGTTCTCGCTCCACCTGCCCGTCACGACGATCATCGACCAGCGGCTGCCGGCCACCCTGGAGCTCGCGTTCCTGTCGCTCGCCGTCGTCCTCGTGGTCTCGATCCCGCTCGGCATCGTCTTCGCGGCGCTCACCCGCGGCGGTCGCCGGCCGGGCGTGGACGTCGCCTACACCTCGATCAGCGGCCTCCTCTCGGTGATCCCGGAGTTCCTCACGGGCGTCGCCCTCGTCTACCTGTTCGCGGTGCAGACCACCCTGCTCCCCGTGGCCGGTCGTGGCGGCCCGGACTCCTACATCCTCCCGGTCGCCGCGCTGTCCCTCGGCGTCACGGCGGGCGTCTCCCGCATCGTGCGGGTCGAGGCGCTGACCGTCTTCTCCCAGGACTACGTCCGCACCGCCCGCGCCAAGCGGATGTCGCGGCGCCGCCTCTACCTCCGCCACGCGCTCCCCAACCTCGTGACGCCGGCCCTGACCGTGGGCGGCCTCGTGCTGGGCTCGCTCATCGCCGGCACGGTGCTCGTCGAGACGATCTTCTCCTGGCCCGGCCTGGGCCTGACGATCATCGACGCCGTGCGCAGCAAGGACTTCCCCCTCGCCCAGGGGATCGTGATCGTCTACGGCCTGATCGTCCTCGTCGCGAACCTCGTGATCGACGTCGTCCTGGTGTGGCTCGACCCGCGCTCGGCGCTCAAGGAGACCTGACATGACGATGCCTCGCGACCTGCCGGCCGCCGCCCCGGCCGGACCCCGCCGCCGGCGGGGCGCACTCCTGAGCACCCTGCGCTCGCCGCTCGGGATCGTGGCCTCGCTGTTCCTCCTGACGCTCGTCGTCCTGGCCGTGGTGGGGCCCCTGCACTGGGGCGAGACCGCGAAGGTCGCCGAGCTGACCAGGCTCTCGGAGGGCCCGAGCGCCGATCACCTGCTGGGGACGGACGCCGGTGGGCGGGACGTGCTGGCCCGGATGCTCACCGCGACCCGGCTCTCGGTCCTGACCGCGGTGCTCGCCACCCTGATCGGAGTGACGCTCGGCGTCGTGCTCGGCCTGATCCCGATCGTGGCCCCGCGCTGGATCGCCCGCGCCGTCAACGCGGCCCTGGGCGTCGCCCTCGCCTTCCCGTCGCTGCTGCTCGCCATCGTGGTCTCGGTCGTGCTCGGAGTGGGGGCGGTGAGCCTGACGCTCGCGATCGGTCTCGCCATGGCGCCCGCCTACGCACGCCTCGCGCAGACACTCGGCTCGTCCGTCGCCGGCCGCGACTTCGTCGCCGCGGCCCGCATCCTCGGCGTCGGCCGGTTCCGCATCCTGACCCGGCACGTGCTGCCCAACGTGCGCGACCCGCTCATCGTCAACGCCAGCATCGGAGCGGGGACCGCTCTCGTGGCCGCGACCGGCCTGTCTTTCCTGGGGCTCGGCGTCCAGGCGCCGCGCTACGACTGGGGCCGGATGCTCAACGAGAGCCTCGAGGGCATCTTCGTCAACGCCGCGCCCTCGCTCGGCCTGGCGGGGGCGATCGTCTTCGCCGGCGTGACCTTCGCGCTGGTCGGCGAGACGCTGTCGCGGGCGTTCGGCCTGCACCAGCCCTCGCGGCGGCTGTGGCGCCGGCTCCGACGGCGTCCCGCGAGCCCGGGCGAGCAGGCCGCCCCGCTGAGCGTGGTGGACGACCCCGTGCTGCGGGTGCGGGACCTGAAGGTCAGCGCGCCCCGGGGTGACTGGTGGGCCACTCCCGTCAGGGGAGTCAGCTTCGACATCGGACGGGGCGAGGTCGTCGGCGTGGTCGGCGAGTCGGGCTCCGGAAAGTCGCTCACCTGCATGGCCGTCGCGGCCCTGCTCGAGGAGCCGCTGGAGGTCACCGCCGACTCGGTCTGCTTCGACGGCACCGAGCTCGTCGCCGGTGGGCGGGTCTCGGGCCAGACGTCCGGCGAGCTGGCTCGCCGGCTGGGCACCCGCATGGGCTTCGTCTTCCAGGACCCCTCGACCTCGCTGAACCCGGCCCTCCACGTGGGCACCCAGGTCGCCGAGGTGGGCCTGCTGCACGGTGGCCTGAGCCGCAGCGCGGCGCACGAGCGTGCCGTCGACCGGCTCGACGCCGTCCGGATCCCCGATGCCGCGCGGCGGGCGCACCAGTACCCGCACGAGTTCTCCGGCGGCATGCGCCAGCGCGCGATGATGGCGATGGCCCTCATGGGCGAGCCCGCACTGCTGATCGCGGACGAGCCGACCACCGCGCTCGACGTCACCGTCCAGCGCGAGGTGATGGCACTGCTCGCCGAGATCAACGAGGTCAAGGGCACGGCCGTGCTGTTCGTCTCGCACGACATCACGCTGGTCGCGTCGTTCTGCACCCGGGTCCTGGTCATGTACCGGGGCGCGATCGTCGAGGACCTCTCCACCGCGGACCTCGCCGCCGGACGTGCCCAGCACCCGTACACCCGTGCCCTGGTGGAGGCCGTCCCGCACCTCGATGCCGAGCCCGGCGCCGAGTTCGCGACGATCGCCGAGGGTGCGGACTTCCCGACCGAGCCGGTGAGGAGCCGATCGTGACCGACCTGGTCCTCGAGAACGTCCACGTGCGCTACGGGAGCGGGGCGTCGGCGCACGACGCCGTGCGCGACGTCAGCCTGACCGTCGGGAGCGGCCGGATCGTCGGTCTGGTGGGGGAGTCCGGCTCCGGCAAGTCGACCCTGGCCCGGGCCGTCGTGGGCCTGCACGAGCCGCATGCCGGCCGCATCCTGGTGGGCGGGACCGACGTCGTCCGCGCCCGGGGCCGCGAGGCGGCCATCCGTCGCGACGTCCAGATGGTCTTCCAGGACGCGAGCTCCTCCCTCGACCCACGCATGACGGTGGGGGCGTCGGTCGAGGAGGCCCTGGCGGTGCGGGGCACCGTCGCACGGGGCCGGGCCGCGCGTCGGGCCGAGGTCGCCCGGTTGCTGGAGACCGTCGAGCTCGACCCGGCCCGGGCCGGTGACCTGCCCTCGCAGCTCTCGGGCGGTCAGCGCCAGCGCGTCGCCGTCGCCCGCGCGCTCGCCGCGTCGCCCCGGGTCCTCCTGGCCGACGAGATCACCTCAGCGCTGGACGTCTCCGTTCAGGGCACCGTGCTCAACCTGCTCCGCAAGGTGCAGCGCGAGCTCGACCTCACCGTGCTGTTCATCAGCCACAACCTCGCGGTCGTGCGTCAGCTCTGCGACGAGGTCGCGGTGATGAAGGACGGCCGGCTCGTCGAGGCGGGACCCACCACCCGGGTCATCGACGCACCCGAGCACCCCTACACCCGCGACCTGGTCGACGCCGTGCCCCGGCTCGCCGCCCCCGTCGACACCCCCACCCTGCACCGAGGAGCCGTCTCATGACGCCGCGCGCCCCCCGTCCCGACGACCTCGACCGGCTCGTCACCGTGACCGAGACGGCGATCCGCCCGGACGGCTCCGCCGTCGTCGTGGCCCGGCGCGAGGTCGCGGCCGGCCGCTCGGTCACCTCGTTGTGGGAGATCGGCGAGGACGGCGCCCAGCGGCGCCTGACGCACGGCCCCGACGACGGCGGCCTGGGGATCGGCGCGGCCGGGCTGCTCTTCCTGCGGCCCGTCGACGGCGTCCCCCAGCTGCACCTGCTGCCCGAGACGGGCGAGCCGGTCCAGCTCACGAGCCTGCCGCTCGGGGCCGGACGGCCCGTCGCGGACGCGACCGGCCGCCGGATCGCGTTCCTCGCCCCGGTCGAGCGCGGGGCGGGCGACCCGCAGGCGCCGATCGTGGTCGACACCCTCGACCAGAAGGCCGACGGCGCCGGATGGACCGGCAGCGTGCGCCACCAGATCGTCGTCCTCGACCTCGACGACGGGAGCACCCGCCAGGTCACCGACGGCGACGAGGACGCCGGCGAGCCCGCGTGGTCGCCGGACGGCACCCTGCTCGCCTACACGGCCGGGACCTCGCCGCGCGCCGACGTGGAGCGCGAGCGCGCCGTCCACGTCCTCACCGTCGACGACCCGCTCAGCCCTCCGCGAGTCGTCGGGGCAGCGACCGGCGTGACCGGCCCCCTCCTCTGGACGCCGGACGGCGGCTCGGTGGTCGCCGTCGGCTATCCCACGATGGCCATCGGGCACGCCCGTCTGCTCCGGCTCCACCTCGACGGCCGCCCGGACGAGGACCTCACCGCCGGCCTCGACCTCAACGTGATGCCGGGTGCCGTCGGCTACCCCGGTGGCCGGCCCGCGCTGACCCACGACGGCCAGGACGTCGTCTTCTGCGCCCGGGACCGCGGCTGGACCCACCTCTACCGGGTGGCCCTCGCCGGTGGCGCACCCCGCCCGGTCGTCGCCGAGGAGCACCGGGTCGTCTCGGCCCTGTCGGTGGCGGCGCAGAGCAGCCGCGCCGCCGTCGTCGTCACCAGCCAGGAGTCCTTCGGGGAGGTCGCGCTGGTGGACCTCGCCACGGGCGACCACCGCGAGCTCACCACGCTCACCCGCGACGCGCTCCCGGACGTCGAGCTGCTGCGGCCGGAGCCGCGGTCGTTCACCATCAGCGACGGCACGGTCGTGCACGGCTGGATCCTGGCGGCACCCACGACGGAGGGCCCGGCTCCGCTGCTGCTGGACATCCACGGCGGGCCGCACAACGCGTGGAGCGGCGTGGCCGACGACATGCACCTCTACCACCAGGTGCTCGCCCACCGCGGCTGGCGCGTGCTGACCCTCAACCCTCGCGGGTCGGACGGCTACGGCGAGGACTTCCTGACCGCGGTGTTCGGGGGATGGGCCCAGGTCGACCTGCCGGACTTCCTCGAGCCCGTCGACGCCCTGGTCGCCGAGGGACTCGCCGACCCGGACCGGCTCGCGGTCACCGGCTACAGCTACGGCGGTCTGTCGACCTGCGCGCTCACCGCGCACACCGACCGGTTCGCGGCGGCGGTGGCCGGTGGTCTCCTGTGCGACTTCGCGGCGGTCGCCGGCCAGCGGCTCGTGCCGGAGGGGTTCTTCTCCGCGGCGACGGCCGGGCTCGAGCCCACCGACGTCGTACGCCTCACCGAGCTCTCGCCGATCGCCCGGGTGGGCCGGGTCACCACGCCGACGCTCGTGCTGCACGGCGAGCGCGACGAGACCTGCCCCAGCACCCAGGCCCAGGAGTGGTTCTCGGCGCTGCGCATCCAGGGCGTGCCGACCCGGCTCGTCGTCTACCCCGGCGCCGGTCACGTCTTCGTCGCCGCCGGGCCCGTCGAGCACCGCATCGACTACCAGCGCCGAGTAGTGGAGTGGGTCGAGAGGTACACCCGCACGGGCCACCGCACACCGTCCACCGCGGTCGCGCCGGCGGCTCGCGACGCCGCCGCGTGGCAGCGCCGCCTCGACCTCCTGCGGGACCGGTACGGCGTCGTCGGCGCGCAGCTCGGCATCGTCCAGCTCGGTGCCGGCGAGGGCGCCGGCGTTCTCGACCGCGTGACCGTGTCGTCGGGCGTGCTCGACGTCTCGACCGGCGTCCCCGTGACCGACGACGCGGTCTTCCAGATCGGGTCGATCAGCAAGGTGTGGACCACGATGCTCGTGCTCCAGCTCGTCGAGGAGGGCCGGCTCGACCTCGACGCCCCCGTGCGCAGCGTGGTGCCGGACTTCCGGCTCCGCGACGACGACGCTCCGACGATCACGGTGCGCGAGCTGCTGCACCACACGAGCGGCCTCGACGGCGACCTGTTCACCGACACCGGTCGCGGCGACGACTGCGTCGCGAAGTACGTCGAGCTGCTGAACGGCACCGACCGGCTGCATCCTCGGGGGGAGCGGTTCTCGTACTGCAACTCCGCCTTCGTGGTCGCGGGCCGCATCATCGAGGTGCTGCGCGGCGCCACGTGGGACGAGGCCCTGCGGAGCCACCTGATCGAGCCGCTGGGGCTGGCTCACACCTTCACGTCCACCGACGACGCGCCGCGCTTCCTGACGGCGACCGGGCACGACGGGGCGGGGGCGTCCGCGGTTCCCGTGAGCACGTGGGGGATCCCGCGCTCGATGGGCCCGGCCGGGCTGATCAACGCCAGCATCGGCGACCTGCTCACGTTCGCCGAGACCGCTCTGCGCGAGGGTCTCGCCCCGAACGGCACCCGTATCCTGTCGGCCGAGAGCGCCCGCCTGATGACGGTTCCCCACGTCGACCTGCGCACCAGCGTGGTGGGGAAGACCGGGTGGGGGCTCGGCTGGTTCCTGCAGGACTGGCAGGGGAGCAGCGTCTACGGGCACGACGGCGGCACGATCGGCCAGCGCGCGTACCTCCGGATCTTCCCGGACAGCGGGCTCGCGGTGGCGCTGCTGACCTCGGGAGGCCGCTCCGACGGGCTCTACCGCGAGCTCTTCGACGACGCCGCGCGCACGCTCGACGGCGGCGCGCTGCACACCGTGGCGGTCCCGGACCCGACGACGGCCCCCGCGCCGCTGGCGGGCTCGTGGGAGTCGGCCGGCTTCGTCGCCGACATCGCGCCGGCCGACGGTGGGCTCCGCCTGAGGCTCCGCGAGCGCATGGGCTACGCCGGCGGCGCCGATCCCGACCGCGTCCGCGATCTCGCGCTGCACGCCTCGACCATCCCCGGTGTCTACACCTACACCGGCGACGAGATGGCAGGGGCGGAGGCGGTCCGCCCGGTCCCCGGCGGCCTCTACCACGGCCACCGGTTCCTGCGTGAGGTGCGCGGATGACCAGCGAGGCGTCCGGCGTGCATCCCGGGAGCGGGGTCGCGGAGGACGACGCGACGCGCACGGAGCTCCGCATGCTGCACCTGCCCTCCGACATGGTCGCGGCGACCGAGCTCGTGGCCAGCGTGTGGCAGGTCGACGTCAGCCAGTCCCACGTCAACCCCGGGCTGCTGACCGCGCTGGTGCATGCCGGCAACTACGTGGCGGGCGGGTTCCGGGGCGCGGAGCTGATGGCTGTCTGCGTCGGCTTCTTCTACGCGCCGCACGAGCAGGCGCTGCACTCCCACCTGGCGGGCGTGCGGTCCGACGCCATCGGGACCGGCTGGGGCAACGCCATCAAGCGCCACCAGCGGGACTGGTGCCTCGAGCGCGGCGTGACCCGGGTGACGTGGACCTACGACCCGCTCGTCGCCCGCAACGCGTACTTCAACGTGCACAAGCTCGGGTGCACGATCGACGCCTACCTGCCGGACTTCTACGGCGTGATGGGGGACGGCCTGAACCACGGGCAGCCCAGCGACCGGGTGCTCGCGGTGTGGGACCTCGAGCGGCCCGGCCCGCGGCCACCTGCCCCCCGCGGTGCGCAGCCCCCGGTCGCCGTCCTGTGGTCCGAGGGCGGGCGCCCCGTCCTCGACCCACGACGGGCCCTCGGCGTGGGCACCTGCCGGGTCGAGGTCCCGAACGACATCGAGCAGGTCCGCCGGACCGATCCCGGCCTGGCCGTCGCCTGGCGCCTGGCGCTGGGGGAGGCGCTCGGCACCCTGCTCGCCGACGGCTGGACCGTCACCGACTTCGACCGACGAGGTCACTACACCCTGACGAGGAGCAACTGAATGCACATCGAGCGCGTCGAGCTGATCACGGTCCGGATGCCGCTGGTCCATCCGTTCACGACGTCCTTCTCGACCCAGACCGAGCGCCGTCCGCTGCTGGTGCGGGTGACCGCGTCGCGCGACGGGAGCACGGTGACGGGCTGGGGCGAGTGCGTGGCGCTGGCCGACCCGTCGTACTCGCCGGAGTACCTCGACGGGGCGCGCGAGATCCTGCGCCGCTTCCTGGTCCCCTCGCTCCTCGCCTGGCAGGCCTCCGGCCGTGCCGTGACCGCGGAGGTCGTCGCCACGGCGACCGAGCACGTCGTGGGCCACCGGATGGCCAAGGGCGCGCTCGAGATGGCCGTCCTGGACGCCGGCCTGCGGCTGGACGGGCGTTCGTTCGCGACCCACCTCGGAGTCACCCGGACCGAGGTGCCGTCCGGCGTCAGCGTCGGGATCGAGTCGTCGATCCCCGAGGTGCTCGCCCGCGTGGGGGGCTTCCTCGACGAGGGGTACGCCCGGATCAAGCTCAAGATCCAGCCCGGCTGGGACATCGAGCCGGTCCGCGCGGTCCGCGAGGAGTTCGGCGACGTGCCCCTGCAGGTCGACGCGAACACGGCGTACCGCCTGTCCGACGCGCCGCTGCTGCGGCGGCTGGACGCCTTCGACCTCCTCCTCATCGAGCAGCCCCTGGCCGAGGACGACCTGCGGCAGCACGCGCTGCTGGCCCGGCAGATCGCGACGCCGATCTGCCTCGACGAGTCGATCGTGTCGGTCGAGGCCGCCGCGGACGCGATCGCCTGGGGCGCCACGAGCGTCATCAACATCAAGCCGGGGCGGGTGGGCGGCTACCTCGCCGCGCGCCGCATCCACGACCTCGCCCGGGCGCACGGCATCGCCGTGTGGTGCGGCGGCATGCTCGAGACGGGCATCGGGCGCGCCGCCAACATCGCGCTGGCCGGCCTGCCGGGGTTCACCCTGCCCGGCGACGTCTCGGGCTCCGACCGCTTCTACGCCCAGGACATCACCGACCCCGTCGTGATGAAGGACGGCGTGGTCGCGGTTCCGGACGGTCCCGGCTTCGGCGTCGAGCCGATCGCCGACGTGCTCGAGGAGCTCACCGTCGACGCCGTCGACGTGACGGCGGAGCTCGCCGGCGCATGACGGGGAGCGAGCCGGCCCCCGAGGTCATCGTCGTCGGCGCCGGCTCGGCCGGCTCCGCGCTGGCCGCGCGGCTGGTGCGGTCAGGCCGCCGGGTCCTGCTGCTCGAGGCCGGCCGCGACTACCCGGCGTCCGAGCTGGCGGGGTCCTGGCGCTCGCCGAACCCGGTCGCCGCGCTCGTGGACCCGGGTGGCGAGGAGCTGCTCTGGGAGGACCACCTGGCCTCCCGGACGGCGGTGCAGGAGCCGTCGCTGTACTGGCGCGGCAAGGGACTCGGAGGGAGCTCGGTCGTCAACGGGCAGATCGCGATCCGCCCGCCGGTCGAGGACTTCGACGACTGGGCGGCCGACGGCTGCACCGGCTGGTCCGCCGACGAGGTGCTCCCGTACCTGGCCGCCCTCGAGTCCGACCAGGAGTACGGCGACCAGCCGGCCCACGGTGCGCACGGCCCGATCCCGGTGCACCGCTACCCCGAGGAGGCCTGGGGAGCGGTCGACCGCGCCCTGCGCGACGCGGCGCTCGCCGCCGGCCGGCCGTGGGCACCGGACGTGAACGCGCCGGGCGCCACCGGCGTCTCGCCGTACCCGGTCAACTCGGTCGACGGCCTCAGGGTGTCCTGCCACGATGCCTACCTCGAGCCGCTGCGCGGCCACGACCTGCTCACGATCAGGGGCGAGGCGCTGGTCGACCGGGTCGAGCTGGAGAGGGGCCGGGCGGTCGGCGTACGGCTGGCGGACGGCGAGGTGCTCCGCGCCGACAGCGTCGTGCTGTGCGCGGGCGCCACGGCGACGCCGTCGATCCTGATCCGCTCCGGCATCGGGCCCGCGCCGCACCTGTCCGAGCTGGGCATCACGGTGCAGGCGGACCTGCCGGTGGGCGAGGGCTTGCAGGACCACCCGATGGCGTTGATCGGGATCCCGCTCACGCTGGCGGCGACGGCGGGACCGCGCGACCGCCACACGAACTGCTGCATCCGCTACTCCAGCGGGATGACGCCGGACACCCACGACATGATGATGGTGGCGCTCAACCAGAACGCCCTCGCCATGGCCTCGGCCGAGCCCCGCGCCGGAGCCGGCGCCGTGGGGGTGTTCGTCAACCGGACCTACTCGCGCGGCACGCTTCGCCTGCGCGGGACCGATCCCCGGAGCCAGCCCGCGCTGTCCTTCAACATGCTCGACGACGACCGCGACGTCGATCGGCTCGCCGTCGGGCTGCGCCAGCTCGCGGAGCTCGTGGAGAACCCCGCCTTCGGCGAGATCACCGCCGGCGACCTGTGGGCGGCGAACGCCCCGGTGCGGGCCGCTCTCGACGGACCCGAGGCCGGGCTGCGCGCCTACCTGCGGGCGACGGCCGTCGACACCCAGCACGCGACCAGCACCTGCCGGATGGGCGATCCTGCGGCCGCGACGACGGTGGTCGACCCGGACGGCCGGGTGCTGGGCATCGAGGGCCTGCGCGTCGCCGACGCGTCGGTCTTCCCGTTCGTACCGCGTGCCAACACCCACCTGGCGAGCGTGCTGGTCGGCGAGCTGCTGGCCGCCCGGCTGGCCTGAACCCTGGAGACGAGGAGTTGCCGTGAGGCACCTGCAGCACCTGATCGACGGCCGGGCCTTCGCCTCGACCGACCCCGAGACCCGCCCCGTGGTCGACCCCGCGACCGAGGAGGTCGTCGCGCACATCCCGGTCGGGTCCGCCGAGGACGTCGACGCCGCGGTGCGCTCGGCCGTCCGTGCCCAGCCCGGCTGGGCCGCGCTCGACCTCGCCGAGCGGCTCCTTCTCCTCGCGAGGGTCGCCGACGCCGTCGAGAAGGAGGCTGCCGACCTGGCCCGGCTCGAGAACCTCGAGATGGGCAAGCCGGTTCCCCTCGCGGAGCAGTTCATCGCCGGCGGCGTCGCGGGTTGGCGCCAGAGCCTCGAACGGGCCCGCCGCTACTCCTTCGTCACCGACGTGACGGTGCCGGGAGAGCCCGGGCGGACGATCGTGGACCGTCGACCCCTCGGGGTGGTCGGGCTGATCATCCCGTGGAACTTCACGGTGACCTCGATCCTCAGCAGCCTGGCCCCGCTCCTCGCGTCGGGCAACACCGTCGTGCTCAAGCCCTCGGAGAAGTCACCGTTGTCGGCGGCCCGGTTCGCCGAGCTGCTCGACCTCCCGCCCGGCGTCGTCAACCTGGTGCACGGCGACGCGCGCGCGGGCCGGCCGCTCGCGTCCCACGACGACGTCGCGCTCCTGCACTTCACCGGATCGGTGGAGGCCGGCCGCTCCGTGGGTGTCGCCGCGGCGGCGCGGCTCAAGAGGTCCGTCCTCGAGCTCGGTGGCAACGACCCCGTGATCGTCGACGCCGACGTGGACGTCGCCGCGACGGCGGCTGCCGTCGCCTTCTCCTCGTTCGTCAACAGCGGCCAGATCTGCACCTCCTCGGAGCGCGTCTACGTCCACCGCGCCGTGGCCGACGAGTTCGTCGCCGCGCTGGTGGCGGCAGCGGGGGACTACCCCCTCAACGCCGACCGGAACGGGTCCGGTCTCGGGCCTCTCGTCGACGGCGCGCAGCGCGACCTCGTGCACGCGCACGTGAGGGACGCCGTCGCGCTCGGCGCGACCGTGCGCTGCGGAGGCGAGCTCCCGGAGGGGCCCGGGTTCGGGTACCCGGCCACGGTCCTGACCGGCCTCACGCCGGAGATGCGGGTGATGCGGGAGGAGACGTTCGGTCCGCTCGCGCCGGTCGTGGTCGTCGACTCCTTCGACGAGGCCGTCGAGCTCGCGAACGGCACCGGGTTCGGGCTCGCCGCGACCGTCTACACCCGCGATCCCGGCCACCAGCGGCGTGCCGCGGACGTCCGGGCCGGGATCGTGTGGATCAACGCCTGGCAGCAGACCGGGGCCGAGGCGACGTACGAGCCGTGGGGCCTGAGCGGCGTCGGCGCCGACGGGGCCGACGCGGCGTTCGACGCGGCGACCCGGCCCGTGACGGTGCACCTGACGGACGCGGGCTGAGCGCCGTCAGGCGCTCTCGGCCGCGAGGTGACGACGGACCAGCGCGGCCAGCGTGTCGGCCGCGTTGGTCTCGTCGCTCGCCCTGTCGACGTTGGCGAGCACGACGATCGTCCTCCCGGTGGCGGGCTCGTGCCCGGCGAACGCCTGGAAGCCGGGCAGCTGCCCGTTGTGACCCCAGATGCCGCCGAAGTTCGCGATGCCGAGGCCGTAGGCCCACTCCGTGTCCGGCACCGGGATGGCCGTCAGGCGCGCTGCCTGGGTCTCGGCCGTGAGCAGGTCGCCGCGCACCAGCTCCTCGGCCAGCAGCACGAGGTCGGCCGCGGTGGAGATCGCGTTGCCGGCCGTCCATCCCCACGACGGGTTGATGTCCGTCGCGTCGACGAGCTGGTCGCCGTCGCGCAGGTAGCCGCGGACGGTGGGGTCCGGGAGGTGCCTGCCCTCGGGGGTGCGCGCCGGCAGCGCGGTGTCGCTCATGCCCAGCGGGTCGAGGACGAGCCGGCGCGCGAGGTCCTCGACGAGCTCGCCCGTCACCTGCTCGACCAGCATCCCCAGCAGGATGTAGCCCGCGTTGCAGTACTCCCAGGAGGTCCCGGGGGCGAAGTGCTGCTCGCCGGTGAAGGCGAGGTCCAGCAGCTCGCGCGGCTCCCACACCCGCTCGGGAGCTGCGAGCAGGGTGTCGAGGAACTTCTCGGTCGTGTACTCGGGCAGACCGGAGGTCATGTCGAGCAGCCGGCGCACGGTGACCCCGCTCGGCACCGGGAGATCGGGCACGAGGTCGCGGACGTCGTCGTCCAGACCGAGGTCGCCGCGCTCAACCAGGCGGAGGACCACGGTGCCGACGATCGTCTTCGTCACGCTCCCCACGCGCAGCACCGAGTCGACCGCCAGGGGCGTGCCGGCCGCGAGGTCGCGGACCCCCAGGGCGGCGGACGAGCGGGCGCCGTCCGAGGTCCGGACGGCCACGATCGCGCCCGGGATGCCGAGTCGACGCCGTTCGGCGTCGAGCGTGTCGAGGAAGGTCGAGGTCAGCACGGGCAGGTCGGTGGACGGTGACGTCATGGCCCGATTGTCCCGGCTCACCGCACGCGCTGCATGGTGCGAACGTCCGACAGCACCGCGCGGTTCTCGGTCGATCGGCCGATCTGTGGCGGGGGCGCGTCTTCCTACGCTCGGCCGGGCCAGCCACCCCACCGGAGGAGTACCGAATGACCGAGGTCCCGCCCGCACCCGAGGCACGCACGACCGTGGGCCCGCCCGACGCGCTGCTCGCGATCCCGCGCTTCGCGGGCGCCGCCACCTTCGCCCGGCTGCCCCGGCTCGACGAGGTGGGCCGCGCCGACGTCGCCGTCCTCGGCGTCCCCTTCGACTCCGGCACGTCGTACCGGCCGGGCGCGCGGTTCGGCCCCGAGGCCGTGCGGGCCGGCTCGAAGCTCCTGCGGCCGTTCCACATCGGGCTCGAGGTCGAGCCCTGGAACACCCTGCAGGTCGCCGATGCCGGGGACGTCGGCGCGACGCCGTACGACATCGGCGAGGCGATCGCGACGATCGAGCAGGCCGCGCGGGGGCTGTACGGGAGCGCCGAGCGGATCATCACCCTCGGCGGCGACCACACGATCGCACTGCCCCTGCTCCGGGCGGCGCACGCGCAGCACGGCCCGGTCGCCCTGGTGCACTTCGACGCCCACCTCGACACCTGGGACAACCTGTTCGGTGCCCGCACCGTCCACGGCACCCCCTTCCGCCGAGCGGCGGAGGAGGGCCTGCTCGACGTCCACCACTCGGCCCACGTCGGGATCCGCAGCACGAACCCGTCGGCGCAGGACCTCATCGACGACAAGGAGCTCGGCTTCGCCACGATCACCACCCTCGACGTCGCCCGCCGCGGCATCGACGAGGCCGTCGACCGGCTCCGCTCCCGGGTGGGGGACCGCCCGGTCTACGTGAGCATCGACATCGACGTCCTCGACCCCGCCAACGCGCCGGGCACGGGCACGCCGGAGCCCGGCGGCCTGACGACCCGGGAGCTGCAGATGATCCTCTTCGGGCTCGCCGACCTCGACGTCATCGGGGCGGACGTGGTCGAGGTCGCGCCGGCCTACGACCACGCGCAGATCACGGCCCTGGCCGCGGCCGGGCTGACGTTCGACCTGCTCGCCATGATGGCGCGGCCGAACGTGCCCTGGAGCTGACCCGGCGCGGGCTCACGGAGCGCGGCGACCTCGTCGCAGCCGCACCTCGACCTCGTCCTCGCTGAGCTCGTGACCGGCGGCGCAGACGATGCGGACCTGCGCGGGCTCGGCGCAGCCGGCGTGGGCGAGCTCGAGCTGGTCGGCGCCGCCCGCGTGCCGCGCGCCCCAGACGAAGAGGCTCATCACGACCGGGACCAGCTCGGTGCCGGCGGGGGAGAGGGCGTACTCGTCGCGGGTGCGCGCGCCGTCGTCCTGGTAGGGACGGCGGACCAGCAGCCCGGCGTCGGTGAGCGCGCGGAGGTGGGTCGAGGCGGTCGCGGGGGAGACGCCGACGCGGGTCACGAAGTCGTCGAAGCGGCGGGTCCCGTAGTGCGCCTCGCGCATGATCAGCATCGCCGGGCGCGAGCCGACCACGGCCATGGCCTTCTCGATGGGGCAGTGGCCCACCGGCGACCAGGCCGTGCGGTCGTCGAGCGGAGCGTGCAGCCGCATGTCGTCCACCTCACCTTCCATCTGACTTCAGGAATCAATAGCCAGAGCGTAGCGTTCCCCTCCTGACTTCAATTCTCGGAAGTAGCCTCAGGAGGCCACCATGAACAACGCCGTCATCGTCGACGCCGTCCGGACGCCGCTCGCGAAGGGCAAGCCCGGCGGCGCGTACGCCGAGATCCACCCCGTCGACCTGCACGCCCACGCACTGCGGGCGATCGTCGACCGCACCGGCATCGACCCGGCCGCGATCGACGACGTCATCAGCGGAGCGGTCGGCCAGGTCGGGGAGCAGTCCGGCAACACGGCCCGGTGGGCGCTGCTCGCGGCCGGCTACCCCGAGAGCGTCCCCGGTGTCACCGTGGACCGGCAGTGCGGGAGCAGCCAGCAGGCGCTGCACTTCGCGGCCCAGGGCGTCATCGCCGGCGCGTACGACGTCGCGGTGGCCTCCGGCGTCGAGTCGATGAGCCGGATCCCCATCGGCAGCCAGTTCGCCGGCAAGGACTTCTTCGGCCCGCAGGTCCAGGCCCGCTACGAGGGCCGGCTGGTCCCGCAGGGCATCAGCGCGGAGCTCATCGCCCGGAAGTGGGGCCTCTCGCGCGCCGAGCTCGACGAGTACTCCGCGCTGTCGCACGAGCGCGCGGCCCGGGCGTGGAAGGACGGGCTGCTCGACAGCCAGGTCGCGTTCGTCAACGAGCTGCGCACTGACGAGACCATCCGCCCCGGGACCACCGCCGACGTCCTGGCCGGACTGCGGCCGGCCTTCTACAGCGAGGAGTGGGCGGCGGCGTACCCGGAGCTCGACTGGCGGATCACCGCCGGCAACAGCTCGCCGGTCAACGACGGCGCGGCCGCCGTCCTGGTCACCTCGGAGGACGCAGCCGCCCGGCTCGGCCTGCGGCCGCGGGCACGGGTGCACTCCTTCGCCGTGGTCGGCGACGACCCGGTGCTCATGCTGACCGGCATCATCCCGGCGACCCGGAAGGTGCTGGAGCGCGCGGGCCTGACGCTCGCCGACATCGACGCCTTCGAGGTCAACGAGGCCTTCGCGTCCGTCGTCCTGGCGTGGCAGAAGGAGACCGGCGCCGACCTCGACAAGGTCAACGTCAACGGCGGCGCGATCTCCATCGGCCACCCGCTCGGCGCCTCCGGCGCGCGGCTGGCGACCAGCCTGGTCAACGTCCTCGAGCAGCGCGGCGGCCGCTACGGGCTGCAGGTGATGTGCGAGGCCGGTGGCCTGGCCAACGCGACGATCATCGAGCGGGTCTGACGGACCCGCGCGGACCGGGCGCGGCCAGGCCGGCCCGACCGGTCAGCGCCGGACCCGCACCGCCGCCGAGACCACGGTCTTCGTCCGGAAGCCGGCCCGGGTGCCGGTCACCCGGACCCGGATCCGGTGACCGCGGTCCTTCTTGGTGACCTTGTAGCCGGTCCCGGTGGCCCGGGCGATCGGCCGGTCGTCGCGCAGCCACTGGTAGCGCAGGCCGGCCGCGGCGGGCGCGAGCACGGGGGCGGTCGCCTTGAGACGGCGGCCGGCCTTGGCCGTTCCGGTGACCCTGGGGGCGCGCACCACCGTGAAGGCGTACGTCGGACGCACTGCCTGCAGCGCCGCCGGCGAGTACGACGGAGCCGAGCCGCCGGGGATCACCCGGGTGGGCTGGACCGTGCAGGGTGCGGTCGGGCCGAGCAGCATCATCCAGATGCCGTCCGGCTCGGCCCAGGCGCCGCGCTCGCCGTCGGCAGACAGCGTGGGCGTGGCCGTGCCGAGCTGCGGGGTGGTGGCGCAGAAGGTCTCCGGGATGGGCGGGCGGCCACCGGTGCGGTAGTTGCCCGAGACCCGGTAGAACATGACGTGCGCGTCGTCGCCGGTGCTGCGGATGACCGCGGCATAGGGCGCCGTCCGGGAGACCTCGAAGTCGAAGATCGGCTGGTCGTCGGTGGTGTAGTCGTCCTCGTCGAACCAGTGCGTCGAGCCTCGGCCGAGGTCGAACAGGTTGATGTTGTCGATCAGGTCGGCGTTGACGGCGACCCGGCTGTCGGTGATCCACGACGGGTTGTCGTGGTAGACGACGCCCCAGGTGCCCGGCGGCGTGACCGAGGTCGACGAGGTGAACGCGGTGACGTACCGGATCCGGCAGGCCAGGTTGACCGGGCACGAGTACTTCTCGTACGTGTAGGCGATCTTGGTCCCGTCGGGGGAGACGGCGAGGTGCGCCGGCGGACCGCCGAGCAGCTCGCCCGCCGAGCTGGGGATGTCCGGCGGGTCGAGCACGCCGAGCACCGTCCCCCACTGGTCCATCCGGTAGACCAGGTTGCCGCGGCCGGCCACGATGTGGCCGTCGTCGGACGAGGTGGGCGAGCGCCACGGCGTCGCGGCGGTGCCGCCGGTGGTGACCTGGCGGGCCTGGGTGCCGTCCGCCCGGGCCACCCAGACGTTGTGCCCCTTGACGTAGGTGAGGGTCCCGGCGGCGGTGCTGGACGGCGCCGCCGGCGCCGCCTGGGCCTGTGCCTGCGCGGGTGCGGGCGCGGTGGCGGCGAGGGGCAGCGCGAGGAGCGCCGTGGTGAGGGCCGCGAGCGCGGCGCGCCGGATCACAGCCGGGCCTTGCGGGTCTCGGTGTACGACGCACCGCCGGCGAGCCGGTAGGTGAGCTTCACGCGCACGCCACCCGCCTTCTTGACCAGGCGCCGCTTCGCGGCAGGGATGGAGACCTTGACCGGGACCACCCGGCCGACGGCGGGGGTGACGCGGCGGACGGCGAGCGCGGGGCCACCCTCGAGCGGGGTGACCCGGACTTTGACGGTGCACCGGGCCGGGCAGCCGACGGGCGCCGAGACCTTCTTCGCCCCCGGCGTGAGCGTCGCCTTGCCCGGCTTGGGTGACGGCTTCGGTGTGGGCGGCACCTTCTTGACGAGGTGCAGGGTCAGGACGCCGTCGATCTCGTAGCTGCAGACCTCGGTCTGGCCGGGGATGTAGCCGGGGCAGGTGTCGGCTCCCTGCAGTGGCGGCAGCCCGCGCGCAGCGTGGAAGCGCAGCTCGAGCTTGTCGTCGCCGGCCCGGCCGTCCCAGAGGTCCGTGACGAGAGGGCCGTAGTGGTAGGTGATCGTCGACGACACGCCGTCGCTGTCGGTGCACTTGCCCGGCATGGTCAGGAGCGAGAAGGGGACGAACGCGTTGGCGCCCCGGGTCCGGTCGGGCAGCAGCGTCGGCCTCCCGCTGACGGTCGCCGTCGTCGCCTTGCACACGCGCTCGTGGCGCCCCGAGTTGGTGTGGGTGAAGCCGGAGCCGACCGCCGAGACGACCCGGACGGTGTTGCTGGCCGGGCTGAGCGAGAACAGGTCGAGGTCGTCCATCTTCACGCTGGGGAGGGTGCCCGCGATGGTGGCGGACACCGCGCGGTCGTCGTTGTCGTTGTCGGCCCAGTCGACCAGGAGGCTGTGGCTGACCTCGGCGGTGAAGGTGCCGCGGTAGACGTAGGTGGTGCCGGGCGGATCGCCCTGGGGGACGGCGTGGCCCGGAGCCACCGGGGCGGCGCTGAGCAGGGTGGCGCTCATGGCGCCGACGGCGGCCAGCCTGAGCAGGGTGCGGAGTCTCATGACGCGATCACACAAGGCGTGGTTGGGACGGCGCTGCGGTCGCACTGGGGACGGGTCTCCAACAAAGCCCCGCTGTGCTCCCGGCGCCCGCTGACAGCGTCGGCGCCATGGACCACACGACACGACTGGCCGCGACGATCGCGCTCCTCGCCGCCCTGGTGGGCGGGTGCGGGACGGACGACGAGCCGGCCCCTCCGAGCTTCGCCGGCAAGGCCCCGGCCGACCAGGTCGCGGCGGCCCGCACGGCGATGGCCGGCCTGCACGCCGTCCACCTGACCGGCACGCTGACCAACGCCGGCCGCCCGCTCGACGTCGACCTGGCGCTCGCCGACGACGGCAGCTGCGCCGGCACCCTGGGCGTCGACGGTGGCGTGGCCGAGGTCCGGGCCACCGAGGACGGGGCGTGGTTCCGCCCCGACGCGACGCTGTGGTCCTCGATCGTCGATGCCGATCCCGATGCCGACGACGCCGGCGAGCAGATCGCGGAGGTCGTCGGCGAGCGCTGGGTCGTCCTCGAGGACGACGACCTGCGGGCGCTGTGCGACTTCCGCTCGATCATGAGCAGCCTGATCTCGGCTCCCGAGGACGGCCGCGTCTACAGCAGCGCCGGGACCGAGGAGGTCGACGGCGCCCCGGCGCTGCGCATCCGCAGCGACGACGGGAACCAGGGCCGGGGCGCGGGCGGGGGCGGCACGACGTACGGGTACATCCGCGCGGACGCGCCCCACTACCTCGTGCGCACCGAGCGCCCGGGCGGCGAGGCGCCGGCCACGATGACGTTCTCCGACTTCGACGTCGTCCCGGACGTGGCCACGCCCGCCGCGGACGACGTCGTCGCTCCCGACGAGCTCGACGCGCTCGCCGGCTGACCACCAGTCCGTCTCCAGCGCGGCTCCAGCAGGCGCCGCGAACCTGTCCGCAACCCAACGAAGGAACATCCATGCCTGAGCAACTCCCCGTCTTCAACCTCGCCCAGCGCCATGCCCCGGCCGAGGTGGCCGAGCCGCGCAGCGCCGCCGAGGTCGCCGCCGTCGTACGCCGTGCGGCGGACGCCGGCCAGCAGGTCCACCCCGTCGGCACCGGTCACGGCTGGACCCACGCGATCGAGGGCGGCATCGCCCTCCTCACCCGCGGCCTGGCGGGCGTCACCGTCGACCCGGCCCGTGGCGTGGCCCGGATCGGCGCCGGCACCACGTGGGCGCAGGTCCTCGAGGCCACCGCCCCGCACGGGCTGACCCCGCTGGCGGGCTCGGCGCCCGGCGTCGGCGCGGTCGGCTACCTGCTCGGGGGCGGGCTCAGCCCGCTCGGGCGCACCTACGGCTGGGGCAGCGACTACCTGTGCTCCGCCGAGGTCGTCACCGGCACCGGCGAGGTCGTCACCGCCTCGGCGACCAGCCACCCGGAGCTGTTCTGGGCGCTCCTCGGCGGCAAGCACGTCCCCGGCGTCGTGACCTCGGTCGAGCTCGACCTGCTCCGCCTCACCCAGGTGTACGGCGGCGGCCTGTTCTTCGACGGCGCCGACGCCGAGGCGGTGCTGACCGAGTGGGCGGCCTGGTCCGCCGAGGTGCCCGCGCAGGTCAACACCTCCGTCGCGCTGCTGCAGCTGCCGGACGCCGAGCCGGTGCCGGCGCCGCTGCGCGGCCGGTACGTCGTGCACGTGCGGGTCGCCGTCCCGCTCGGGGCCGAGGAGAGCCCGGTGCTGGCCGCCGGTCTCGTCGAGCCGATGCGCAAGGTCGCGGAGCCGATCCTCGACACGCTCGCGGTGCTGCCCGCGGCCGCGATCGGCGCGGTGCACGCGGACCCCGACCAGCCGATGCCGGTGCTGGAGGCGGGTGCGCTGCTGCGCGCGTTCGACGCCGACGCCGCCCGCGCGGTGCTCGCCGCCGCCGGACCGCAGGCACGTGCGCCGCTGGCGGTCGTCGAGCTGCGGCTGCTGGGCGGACGCCTCGCCGAGGCGCCGGTCGTCCCCGACGCGGTCGCCGGGCGCGACGCGGCGTACGGGCTGTTCGTCGTCGGCGCCCCGGTGCCGGAGCTGTTCGAGGGCCCGATCCCCGCAGCTGTGGGGAGCCTCGCCCGCGCGCTCGCGCCCTGGGCGAACGGTGGCTTCCAGCCCAACTTCGTCGGCGCGCTCAACCAGCCGGCCGCCCTCGACACGGCCTGGCCGGCCGAGGTCCGCGAGCGGCTGGCGCAGGTCCGGGCGACCTACGACCCGGCCGGGATCGTGGGCCACTGATGGCGCTCCGCAGAGGGGCGCTCGCGACCGGTCTGCTCGCGCTGGTGGCGACGACCGCCGCCACCGCCGCCACCGCCGCCACGGCCGCCGCCACCCCGACCACCTCGACCACCCCGACCACCCCGAGCACCTCGGCCACCCCGACGGCGCCGGGTGCGCTCGTCTACATCAAGGACCACGACGTCCACATCGCGCGCCCCGACGGGACCGGCGAGCGCCGGCTGACCACCGACGGAACGGCCGCCGCGCCGTGGGTGTCGCCGTCCGGTGACGACCTGGGCACCGTGGTCGCCGCCCGGGGCACGAAGGTCTACCGGCTGAGCCGGACGGGCGCCGTGCTCGGCTCGTTCGACCCGCCGGACGTCTTCGACCAGTGGGGCTACCAGTACGGCGGCACCGTGGTCGCCGCGGCCGTCTCGCCCGACGGCAGCAAGATCGCCTACACCTACCGCGACTTCCACTGCGTGTTCACCGACTGCCGCGACTACGCGGCGAGCGGGGTGGGGGCGGCCGACGGGTCCGGATCGGTGCTGAGCCCGGGGGCGTCGGCCGACGACCACCCGAGCTGGGTGAGCGGCACCCGGCTGATCGGCAACGGCTCGCCCGGACAGGGGCTGCGCCTCTTCGACCTGCCGGGGCAGTCGCAGGACTGGTTCCACGACGGGGAGTTCCCGATGTTCGTGCCGCTCACCGAGCCGGTGGTCTCGCGCGACGGCCGGATGCTGGCGACCACCCGGGGGACGGGTGCGGCGGCCCGCGTGACGACGTACGAGATCAACGGCGACATCGTGGGCGGCAGCTTCCTGGCGCCCGCGACGACGGTGTGCCAGCAGCCGGGGACGGGCGCGCAGTCCAGCCCGGCGTTCGCTCCCGACGGCAGCGCCGTCGCGTGGGCCCAGGCCGACGGCATCTGGCTCAAGCCAGGTCCGCTGGACTGCGGGCAGCCCGCGCGCCGGGTCGTCGCCGGCGGTGGGGAGGTCTCCTGGACGTCGGTGAAGCTGCCGGACCCGCCGCCGGCCACGGTCCGGCTCACGCTGAAGGTCCCGCCCCGGCTGACCGGCAAGGCCCGCGTGGGCAAGGTGCTCAAGCTCCGCGGCGCGGTCTGGTCGACGACGCCGCGCACGGTGACCTACCAGTGGCTGCGCAACGGCAAGCCGGTCCCCGGCGCGCGCAAGGCGGCGTACCGGGTGACGAAGAAGGACCGTGGCAAGCGGATCTCGGTCCGCGTGGTCGCGAGCAAGCCGGGCCTCGTCGGGACGACGTGGACGAGCAAGCGCGTCAAGGTCCGGCGCTGACGGTCGCAGATGGCTAGCCTTTCGCGGGTGAGAGTGCGTGTGCTCGGCCCGGTCGAGGTCGAGGTCGACGGCCGGGTCCTCGACCTCGGCGCGCCCAAGCCGCGCCAGGTGCTGGCGGCGCTCGCGCTCCACCGCGGCCGGCCGGTCAGCCTCGACAGCCTCGTCGAGGCGCTGTGGGGCGACGAGCCGCCGGCCAGCCACGTCGTCACCGTGCAGGGCTACGTCGCCGGCCTGCGCAAGGTGCTGGAGCCGCAGCGGGCACCGCGGGGCGCCGGCACGGTCATCCAGACCTCGTCGCTGGGCTACGCCCTGCGGCTGCCCGCCGACGCCATCGACGCCGGGCTCCTCGAGGCCGCCGTCGACACCGCCGCGGCGACGCTGCGGACCGACCCGCAGCAACCCTGGACGCTCGCCGACGCTCCCGGTGCCGCCACCCTCGCCGAGGTCGCGGCCGCGCTCGACGAGGCGCTCGCGGCCTGGCGCGGCGAGCCCTACGTCGAGCTCGGCGACGCCCCGGCGCTCGCCGCCGAGCGCCACCGGCTGCGCGAGGTGCGCACGGCCGCCGTCGAGCTGCGGGAGCTGATCCGGATGCACGAGGGCGGGTCCGCCGAGGCCGCGCGCCGGCTCGGCAGCGAGACCGCCGCGCACCCGCACCGCGAGCGGCTCTGGCTGCTCCACGCCGCGGCCCTGGTGCGCGCCGACCGGCAGGTCGACGCGCTCACCGCGCTGCGCCGGCTGCGCGACACCCTGCGCGACGACCTCGGCGTCGACGCGAGTCCCGCCGTCGGCGTCCTCGAGACCGCGATCCTCCAGCAGCGCCTCGCGGGCGAGGTGCCCGCCGGGACGGGGGGCACCGGCCGCCCCGCGGACAGGTGCCGGGTCGCCGTCGTCGACGACCACCCGATGTTCCGGATGGGCATGACCGGGCTGCTCGGCTCGCTCGACGGGCTCGACCTCGTCGGCGCCGCCGGCGACGCCGCGGGCGCGCGCGAGCTGGTGGCGCGCGGTGTCGACGTCGTCCTCATGGACCTCGACCTCGGCGGCGAGTCGGGCATCGAGCTCACCCGCGACCTGCTGCGCGCGCACCCCGACCTCAAGGTCCTCGTGATGACCATGCACGAGGACGACGACCACGTCGCGCGGGCGCTCGAGGCCGGTGCGGCCGGCTACCTGCTCAAGTCGGCGGAGGCCGACGACGTGCAGCGCGCCATCCGCGGCGTCGCCCGCGGCGAGCTCATCATCGGCTCGGCGGTGGCGCGCGCCGCCCGCTCGCGCCTGGCCCGGCCGTGACCGCGCGCCGCGCCGGCTGGACGGGCTCGACCGGCTGGGCCGTCGTCGCCTGGCTGATCGCGCTCGCGTCGTGGCTGCTGGCCGCCGGCGCGATCGTCGCGCTCGCCGTGACCGGCGCCCAGCCCCCCAACGTGGCCGACTGGGTCATGGACGTCGTGACCGCCGCGGTCTACGGCGCGGTGGTGCTGATGATGCTGCCCCGGGCCCGGCACCCGGTGGTCTGGCTGCTGGCGCTGACCGCGCTCGGCTGCGGCGCCTCCGGTCTCACCACCGGCTACGTCGCGCTCGACGGCGACTGGCCGGCGCAGGACCTCGCCGTCTACCTGCCCTACTGGGCCTGGGTGCCGGGCGTCTACGCGACGGTGGCCGTCATCCCGCTGCTCGTCGTGCCCGGGGTGCGCCGGCGCTGGCCGGCGCTCGTCGTCGCGGGCGGCGCCATCGTGGCCTCGGTCGTGCCGAGCCTGACCGTGGTCGTGCCGGGGCTTCCGCCCAACCCGTTCGGCTTCGACGTCGCGTGGTGGCAGTCGATGATCCGCTCGTGGGGCCTGTGGCCCGACCGCTCGGTCGCCCTGCTCGGCGTCCTGGTGCTGGTCTGGCTGCTCGTGCGCGTGCGGCGCACTCCCGCCGCCGAGCGGCGCGGGCTGTCCTGGCTCCTTGCCGGGCACGCGGCGATGGTCGTGGCCCTGATCGCCTTCCTGCTGCCGCTGGCCGACGACTGGATGGGGCCGGCGGCCGAGCTGAGCGGGAGCCTCCTGCTGGTGGCCCAGCTGTTCCTGCCGGCCGCGCTGCTCGTGCTGGTGCTCGGCCAGCAGATGTGGGGCGTCGACACCCGGATCAACCGCGGCGTCGTCTGGGCGGTGATGACGGTGGCGATCGCGCTGGCCTACCTGGTGCTCATCGCCGTCACCGCCCAGCTGCTGCCCGGCCAGTCCGACGTCACGCTCGCGCTCGCCGTCGGTCTCGTCGGCCTCGGCTCGACGCCGCTGCGCCGCCTCGTGCAGCGCCGGGTCGACCGCCTCGTCTACGGCACCGGTGCCGACCCGGCCCGGCTGCTGTCGAGCGTCGAGGGCCAGGACGAGTTCGACGTCGACAGCCTCGCCGCGGGTCTGTGCCGCAGCCTCCGGCTGGCCGACGTCCACATCGTGACGGCGGCTCCCGGCGACGCCGGTCTCGACCCGGCCGCGGTCACCGCCGACGACCTGGTGCTGACGCTGACGAGCCGCGGGCGCGACGTCGGCGTCCTGGTCGCCCGGCCGCGGCCGGGGGAGCGGCTCGACCAGCGCACCACCCGGATGCTGACCGAGGTGGCCGGCCTGGTCGGCATGACCCTCGACCTGATCCAGTCGGTCGACGCCCTGACCACCGCCCGGCGCCGGATGGCCGGCGTCCGGCACGAGGAGCGGCGGATGCTGCGCCGCGACCTGCACGACGGCCTCGGCCCGGCCCTGGCCGGCATCCGGCTCGGCCTGGTCGCCGCCCGGGGCCTGCGCGAGCGGGACCCGGAGGCCGCCGAGGAGATGCTCGACATGCTCGAGCGCGAGCTGGCCCAGCAGGGCGAGGAGGTGCGCCGGCTGAGCCGCTCGCTCGTCCCCCTGGCCCTCGAGGACGGCGACCTCACGACGGCGCTCACCGCGCTCGCCGAGCGCTTCACCGGCGACGACCTCAGCGTGCAGGTCACGGTCGCCCCGGACGTCGAGCTGGAGCCGCCGGTGCAGGTCGCCGTCTACCAGATGGCGAGCGAGGCCCTGCTCAACGTCAGCCGGCACGCGCAGGCCAGCCGGTGCGAGGTGCACCTGCGCCGGCGGGCCGACGGCGACACCCTCTTCGTCGTCTCCGACGACGGGGTCGGCCTGCCCGCGGACAAGGTCGAGGGCATCGGGCTGCGCTCGATGCGCGAGCGCGCCGAGGAGCTCGGCGCCGTCCTCCGGCTGGGGACGGCGAGTGCCGGGCTCGGCAGCAGGGTCGAGCTCCGGCTCCCGGCGTCCTGACCGGTCCTGACTGGTCAGGACCGGTCCTGACCGGTCCGGGCTCAGCCGAAGACCTCTGACTCGCGGCGCTCGAAGCCGCGCCGCGCCGTGGCCAGCAGCAGCCGCATCCCGGGCCCGCCGATGGCGAGCACCCGGGCCGCCGCGGCCTCGTCGAGGCCCTTGAAGATCCACGGCAGGAACCGGCGGGCATGGCCGACCGACGGGCGTCCGCGGAACTTGTCGCGCTCGATGACCTCCCACTCGTCGCCGGCGACGTAGCGCTGCAGGATCGGCACCGCCGCGGACTCCTCGTGGCCCAGGTGCTGGTCGAGCGCGGCGTCCAGGTCGGCGAGGTCGTCGAGCAGGTCGTCCCGCACGTCCCGGTCCGCGCGCCGCGACAGCGCCGTGAACCCGGCGTCGCACGAGGTGAGCAGCGGGTCGAGCACGTCGTGCTCCTCCTCCATCTGCTCCAGCGTCCGGAGGCTGCCGAGGTCGGCCGCGGCCCGGGCGTGCCCGGCGAGCAGCGGCCAGAGGATCTCGTCCTCCTTGGTGTGGTGCGTGTGCAGCTCGGAGGTGAAGAGCCGCCACCGATCGGCCAGTCGGCCCCACGCCGGCTGGTCGTCGGCGGCGGCCCTCACGGCAGCGGCGCGGAAGTCGCGCAGGTCGCGGCGGAACGCGTGGTGCAGGACGTACATCATCGTCATGTCGGCAGGTCCGTCCGGGGCGGCGGCCTGGCCGGGCAGCAGGATCTGGTCGGTCATCGGGGTGACTCCTTCGTGAGAGCGGGTGCCCCCGCGGTTCGCGGCGGGCAAGGCAGGGGTGGCAGGGGTGGTGGTGCGGGTCAGCGCCGCACCTTCAGCGGCGCGGTGGTGGCCGAGGCCGGGGTGTAGCCGGGGCGGCTCGCGGTGACGCGGACGCTCAGCCGCTTGCCCCGGTCGGCCTTCACGACGCGGTACGTGCGGCTCCGCGCGCCGGGGACCGGGCGGTTGTTGCGGTACCACTGGTAGGCGTACGTCGCCGGGGCCGGCGTCCACCCGCCGGTGCTCACCGCCAGCCGGCGGCCGGGCCTGGCCTTGCCGCTGACCTTCGGCCTCGCGGTCGCGGTGATCCGCTTCGCCGCGGGACGCTGGGTCGACAGCGCGGCGCGCGACCACGACGGCTGCGAGCCGCCGGGGATGGCGAGCGTGATGGAGGTGCATCCCTGGATGTCGCGGGCGATCTCGATGCCCTGGGGCTGCTCGATCGCCAGTGCGCTCCCGTCGGGTGCCCATGTGGGGTTCGTGATGCCGGAGCCGGTCTCGGTCCAGCACAGCGGCGTCGGCAGCGTCGGCCGGCCCGTGCGGGCGTCGCCGTTGACGGCGTACCAGATGATCTGCTGGCTGTCGCCGTACCCGCGGACCGCGGCGAGCAGCCGGCCGTCCGGGGACACCTCGCCGTTGCCGAGGTCGGTGTCGTTCGCGTAGAGCTCGGAGTCGTCGAACCAGTGGACCGCCTCGCCGTGGCCGAGGTCGTGCAGGTTCAGCTGGGAGAGGTAGCCGCCGGTGACGAGCGTCCGTCCGCCGGTCACCCACGACGGGTGCTCGAACGGCGTGGTGCCGTACTTCGCGGGCGGGCTCGTCGTGGTCGCGTCGGTGTAGCCGGTCACCGAGCGCCACGCGCAGCCGACGCCGACCGGGCAGGTGTACTGCGTGTAGGTGTAGGCGATCCGGCTGCCGTCGGGGGAGATCGCGGCCTCGGCGACGGTGCCGTCCATCGGCTGGCCCGCGGTGTTGACGAGGGCCGGCGGGTCGATGACGTTGAGGACGTTGCCCCACTGGTCCATCCGGTAGAGCAGCGGTCCGCGGGTCGCGACGACCACGCCCGTGCCGGACTGCGTCGGCGAGCGCCACGGGTTCCCGGCCGCGCCGCCGGTGGTGACCCGGCGCGCGGCCGAGCCGTCGCCCCGGGAGATCCACACGTCGTGGTTCTTGACGAACACGAGGGTGCCGGGCGGCGTGGCCGCGTCCGGCGCTGCCTGTGCCTGCGCCGGTGCGGCGAGGAGCGGCAGGCTCACCGGCAGCAGCGCCCCGGGCAGGGCGAGGAGGAGGCCGAGCGCGAGCGCGCGGCGCAGCCGTCGCCGCGGAGGTGGGACGGGGTGCATGGGGGTGCCTTTCGGTCGGCCATCCGGCGTCGTGCGGTGGATGTCCGACAGTGGCCCGGGCCGCTGGGCCCCGGTTGCAGCCCGGTTGGAGGAGCGCCGCCGCCGGGCTCCGGCGGCGCTCCAGCGGCCCGGGCGGCGTCAGCCGGCCAGCCCCAGCCGGTAGGTCGCCGGCGCGACGCCGTGCGCCCGCTTGAAGGCGGCACTCAGCGCGAACGGGCTCGCGTAGCCGACCCGCCCGGCGACCGCGGCGAGCGGCAGGTCGGTACCGGCGAGCAGGTCGGCGGCCAGTGCCAGGCGCCAGCGGGTGAGGTAGGTCAGCGGTGGCTCGCCGACGCTGCGCCCGAAACGGCGCGCGAGGGCGGCGCGGGAGAGACCGACGTGGGCGCCGAGGGAGGCGACCGTCCAGGGCAGCTCGGGATGTGCCTCGATCGCGGCGAGGGTGCGCGCGACGGCGGCGTCGGCCGGGAGGGCGGGCCCGTCGGCGAGCAGCGTGCGGACCGCCTTGACGAGGACGAGGTCGAGGAGCCGGTCGAGGACGACGGACTGGCCGGCGTCCGCACCCTCGAGCTCGGTGGCGAGCAGCGCCGTGAGGACCGGGTCGAAGCCGTGGAGCACGGCGCTCGGGGGCAGTCGCGAGAGCAGCAGCGCGCCGACCGAGGTCGCGTGCTCGTAGGTGCCGATCAGCAGGACCGTGGCGTCGTCCCGGTCGTGCTCGCGGGTGTTGCCCCAGGTCCGGACCCCGGTGAGCATCTCGTCCGGCAGCACCTGCCCCTCCGGGTCGACGCAGACCTGGCCGGGCAGGACCCGGATGCCGACGGGCCGCCCGGCCCGGTCCGCGAAGGAGTACGGCGCCGGGCCGCGCGCCAGCACGGCGTCCCCGGGCCCGAGGTCGTGGGCGACGCCGTCGTCCCCCGTGAACGCGGTGCGACCGCGGGCCACGACGACGACGCTGAGCGGCGCCTCGTCCTCGACCCCGATCGCCCACGCGCCGGCGAAGACCGCCTTGAGCAGGAACGCCCGCTGGGCGCGGGGGCCGTCGAGCAGCGCATCGATCGCGGTCATGGTGAGACGATCACACATGCCGATGCGCGTGACAAGCATTCCTGACGCTCACCCGCGCCACCAGGCTGGGGCCATGGACGAATCGATCCTCTACGGCGCCCGGCTGCTCAACGGCCTGCTCGCCGGCGTGTACGCCGCCTTCCTGCTCGCCGTCATGCCGGCCCTGCACGGCCTGCCCGACGACGTCTTCGCGCGGGTGATGAACCGGATCAACGAGGTCATCGTGAACCCGGCCTTCGTGCTGCTCTTCCTCGGCGCCCCGCTGCTCGCGGGCGTCCTGCTGCTGTGGGAGCGCGGTCCGCTCGCGATCGCCGCCGCGGTGTGCGCCCTCGCCGCGCTCGTCATCACCGTCGCCGCGAACGTGCCCCTCAACGACGCGCTCGCCGCCGGCGGCTCGCGCCAGGCGTTCGAGACGCCGTGGCTGGTCTGGCACAGCGTGCGGACGCTCGCGGCGACCGGGGCGTTCGTGCTGGTGGGGCTGGCCGGCCGGGCCGGCGGGTGACGCCGCAAACCGGGTGAACCGCGCGCGCCCACCAGGCAGGATGGCCCGGTGCTGCTGACGATCTCGACCACCCACCGCCCCGCGACGGACCTGGGCTTCCTGCTGCACAAGCACCCCGACCGGGTCCAGGAGTTCAGCCAGTCGTTCGGCACCGCGACGGTCTTCTACCCCGAGGCGAGCGACGAGCGCTGCACGGCGGCCCTGCTGCTCGAGGTCGACCCGGTGCGGCTCGCGCGGCGCTCGGGCAAGGGCAAGCACGGCAAGGGGACGCCGGACTTCAGCCTCGGGCAGTACGTCAACGACCGCTCCTACGCGGCCTCCTCGCTGTTCGGGGTGGCGCTGGCCGACGTCTTCAGCACGGCGCGCAGTGGGCGCTGCGTGGCGCGTCCCGAGCTCGCGGACACCGCGATCCCGCTCGAGCTGGCGATCCCGGCGCTGCCGTGCCGCGGCGGTGTGCCGATCGCGCGGCGGCTGTTCGAGCCGCTGGGCTGGACGGTCGCGGCCGAGCCGGTGCCGCTCGACGCGGGGTTCCCCGAGTGGGGCGACTCCCGCTACCTCGACCTCACGCTGACCGGCACGGTGCGGCTGGCCGACGCGTTGAGCCAGCTGCACGTGCTGCTGCCGGTGCTCGACGAGTCGAAGCACTACTGGCAGGGGCCCGACGAGGTCGACAAGCTGCTGCGCTCGGGCGCGGGCTGGCTGGCCGAGCACCCCGACCGCGAGCTCGTCGTCCGCCGCTACCTCGGACGCCGCGGTCGCCTGGTCGGCGTGGCGCTCGAGCGGCTGGCGGAGGTCGACGACGTCCTCGAGCCGGCCGGCGCCGAGACCGAGCCGGCGGACGTCGAGGAGGTGCGCGTCCCGCTCAACACCCGGCGGCACGAGGCCGTCCTCGCGCTGCTCGCGGAGATCCGGCCGCGCTCGGTCATCGACCTGGGCTGCGGGCCGGGCCGGCTGGTCGAGCGGCTCCTGGCGACCGAGGGGATCGCCCGGGTGGCCGGCTGCGACGTCTCCGCCCGGTCGCTGCAGGGCGCGGCCCGGCGGCTCCACGTCGACCGGATGACCGAGCGCCAGCAGGAGCGGCTGACGCTCTTCCAGAGCGCCCTGACGTACGACGACCCGCGGCTCGCCGGCTACGACGTGGCCGTGCTCATGGAGGTGATCGAGCACGTCGACCCGCCGCGCCTCGACGCGCTGGAGCGGGTGGTGCTCGGCAGCGCCCGTCCCGGGGTGCTCGTGGTGACCACGCCCAACCGCGAGTACAACGTGCGCTACGAGGGTCTGCGCGGGATGCGCCACCCCGACCACCGCTTCGAGTGGGACCGCGCCGAGCTCCGCGCCTGGGCCGAGCGGGTGGGGGCGGCGTACGGCTACACGGTCGAGCTCCGCGGCGTCGGTGACGACGACCCGGAGGTCGGGACGCCCACCCAGATGGCGATCCTGACCCGCACGAGCACCGACGGAGCGAGCCGATGACGACGCTGAACCTGCCCGAGCTGGGCCTCGTCGTGCTGGTCGGCGTCTCGGGCAGCGGCAAGTCGACGTTCGCGCGCGAGCACTTCAAGGCGACCGAGGTCGTCTCCAGCGACTTCTGCCGCGGGCTCGTCGCCGACGACGAGAACGACCAGGACGCGACGCCGGACGCCTTCGACGTGCTGCACTACATCGCCGGCACCCGGCTGCGCCGCGGTCTGCTGACGGTGGTCGACGCGACCAACGTCCAGCAGTCCGCGCGGGAGGAGCTGGTCCGGCTGGCCCGCAGCCACGACGTCCTCGTCGACGCGATCGTCCTCGACGTCCCAGAGAGCCTCGCCGTCGAGCGCAACCGCGGCCGCGCCGACCGCGACTTCGGCGACCACGTCGTGAAGCGCCAGGCGCGCGACCTGCGCCGGTCGCTGGGCCGGCTCCGCAAGGAGGGCTTCCGCCGCGTGCACGTGCTGCGCGGGGTCGACGAGATCGCCGCCGCGACGGTGGTCCGCGAGCCGTCGTGGAACGACCGGCGCACGCTGACCGGTCCCTTCGACCTGATCGGCGACGTGCACGGCTGCGCGTCCGAGCTGCGCACGCTGCTCACCGAGCTCGGGTGGGAGCTGGAGCACGACGGCGCGCAGGTCGTCGGGGCCCGGCACCCCGAAGGCCGGCAGGCGGTCTTCGTCGGCGACCTCGTCGACCGCGGGCCGGACACGCCCGGCGTGCTCCGGTTGGTGATGGGGATGGTTGAGGCCGGCACCGCGCTCTGCGTCGCGGGCAACCACGAGGCCAAGCTGGTGCGCGCGCTCAAGGGCGCGAACGTCAAGGTGGCGCACGGCCTGGCCGAGTCGCTGGCCCAGCTGGAGGCCGAGCCGGAGGACTTCCGGGCCCGGGCGCTGGCGTTCATGGACGGCCTCATCAGCCACTACGTGCTCGACGACGGCCGGCTCGTCGTCGCGCACGCCGGCCTCAAGGAGGCCTACCACGGCCGGTCGTCGGGCCGGGTCCGCGCGTTCGCGCTCTACGGCGACACCACCGGCGAGACCGACGAGCTCGGCCTGCCGGTGCGCTACCCGTGGGCCGACGAGTACCGCGGCCGGGCGATGGTCGTCTACGGCCACACGCCGGTGCCGCGGGCGGAGTGGGTCAACAACACGATCTGCCTCGACACCGGGGTCGTGTTCGGCGGCGAGCTGACGGCGCTGCGCTATCCCGAGCGCGAGGTCGTCGCGGTCGAGGCCGAGCAGCAGTGGTACGAGCCGGTCCGCCCGCTCGCCCCGGCCTCCCCGGACGCCGACCGCGAGCCGTCCGTGCTGCGCCTCGACGACGTCACCGGCACCCGCTGGATCGACAGTCCCCACGCGGGCAAGGTCAAGATCCCCGAGGAGAACGCGGCCGCGGCGCTCGAGGTGATGAGCCGGTTCGCGGTCGACCCGCGCTGGCTGGTCTACCTGCCGCCGACGATGTCGCCGGCCGCGACGTCGCGTCGCGAGGGCTGCCTCGAGCACCCCGAGCAGGCCTTCGACGAGTACGCCGGCTGGGGCGTCGAGCGGGTCGTGTGCGAGGAGAAGCACATGGGATCGCGCGCGATCGCCGTCGTGGCGCGGGATGCGGCCGTCGCCGAGCGACGCTTCGGCGTCGCCGACGGGACGACGGGCACGGTGTACACCCGCACCGGGCGGCCGTTCTTCGCCGGCGACCGCGCGGGCGCGCTCGTCGACCGGCTGCGGGAGGCCGTCGCGCCGCTCTTCGCCTCGCTCGACACCGACTGGCTGGCGCTCGACTGCGAGCTGCTGCCGTGGTCGGCCAAGGCCGGCGCGCTGATCCGCGACCAGTACGCCTCGGTCGGTGCGGCCGCCGGCGCGGCCCTGCCCGCTGCCGAGGCCGCCCTCGCCCGCGCGGCGGACCGGGGCCTGGACGTCGCCGCGCTCGCCGCCCGCACCGCCACCCGGACCCGCAACGCGGCGGCGTTCCGCGCTGCCTACGCGTCGTACTGCCGGCCGTCTGAGGGTCTCGACGGCGTCACGGTCGCGCCCTTCCAGGTGCTCGCCGCCGAGGGCCGGGCGCTCGCCGTCACCGAGCCCCACTCCTGGCACCTCGCCGAGCTCGGTCGCCTCGACCACCCGCTGATCACTCCCACGCGGCACCGGTACGTCGACCTCGGCTCGCCCGCCGACCGCGCCGCCGCCACGCAGTGGTGGGAGGAGCTCACGGCCTCCGGCGGCGAGGGGATGGTGGTCAAGCCGGCCGACGCGATCGACGCCGTCGACGCGCGCGGCCGGCGGGTGCAGCCGGGGCTGAAGGTCCGCGGGCGGGAGTACCTGCGGATCGTCTACGGTCCCGACTACACCGAGGCGCTCGACGTCCTGCGCGACCGGAGCCTCGGCAAGAAGCGCCAGCTCGCGCTCCGCGAGCACGGTCTCGGTCTCGACGCCCTGACTGGGTTCGTCGCCGGAGCGCCGCTGTGGCAGGTGCACGCGGCGGTCTTCGCGGTGCTGGCGCTGGAGTCCGAGCCGGTCGACCCGCGGCTGTAGGGGTCGGCCTAGCCGACGCCGACGAGCAGCGCGCCGCCGAGCCCCAGCGCGCCCACCCACAGCGTCGAGAACGCCGCCAGGACGAGGGGTGCGGCGCCGGCCGCGCGCAGCCGCCCGAGCCGGACCCCGCAGCCCAGCGCGAACATCGCGGCGGCGAGGAGCACGGTCTGCGCGGCCGCGGCGGTGTCGAGGACCCAGGCGGGCGGGGCGACCCAGGTGCGCAGCAGCACCAGCGCGAGGAAGCCGAGCACGAAGCCGGGGACCAGCGCGGGGCGCGCCCCGGTCGTCGTCCGGCGCTGCCACGAGACCCAGGCGACGACAGGGGCAAGGAGGAGCACCCGGCCGAGCTTGACCACGACCGCGACGCCCAGCGCGCCGCCGCCGACGACACCGCCCGCGGCGACGACCTGGGCGACCTCGTGCACCGAGGCGCCGGCCCAGATCCCCGCCGTGGCGGGGGAGAGGCCGAGGGCCGAGGTGACGAGCGGGATGACGCCGATCATCGCGGTCCCGAAGACGACGACGAGCGCGACGGCCGACGCCGTCTCGTCCTCGTCGGCCTCGACCACGCCGTCGACGGCGGCGACCGCGGCGGCGCCGCAGATCGAGAAGCCGCAGCCGATGAGAAGCCGGTGGCTCCAGGAGAGGCCGAGCCGGGCGCCGAGCGCCATGGTGACGGCGACTCCCGACGCCACGACGGCGAGCACGAGCGCGATCACCCCGGGCCCGAGGCCGGCGACCTGGCGCAGCGACAGCTGCAGCCCCAGCAGGACGACGCCCGCGCGCAGCAGGGTCCGCGCGGCGAACGCGATGCCGGGCGCGGTGCGCTCGGCCAGCCCCTCGTCCGCCGGCACCACGGCCGCCGCCACCACGCCGAGCGCGATCGCCACGAGCAGCGGGCTCGCCGCCGGCACCAGGCGGCCCAGCCCGAAGGCGAGGAGGGCAGGTGCCGCGCAGAAGGCGACACCGGGGGCGCGGAGGCGGGCTGTGGTCACGTGATCCAGCGTGGCCCGACGCAGGGCCGTGCAGTAGACGTCGATCCTGCATGGGGATATATCCTCCGGATATGCAGGACTGGCCCGAGCTCACCGCCCTCGAGCTGCTGGTCGCGGTCGCCGACCACGGCAGCGTCAGCGCCGGGGCGCGCGCGATCGACATGGCGCAGCCCAACGCGAGCCGCTCCCTGGCGCGCCTGGAGCGCGCCCTCGGGGTCGGCCTGCTCACCCGCTCGACCGCCGGGGCGCGGCTCACGCCGGCGGGCCTGGTCGTCGTCGACTGGGCGCGCGACGTCCTCGGGGCCGCGCGGACCCTCGTCGACGGCACGGCCGCGCTCGCCCACGCCGGCGGCACCGAGCTGCGGGTGTCCGCGAGCCAGACCGTCGCCGAGCACCTGCTCCCGGCCTGGCTGGCGGCGCTGCGCCAGCAGCATCCCGACGCGGCGGTGCTGCTCGAGGTGCACAACACCGCCGAGGTCGTCGCCGGCGTCCTCTCGGGCGCCTGCGACCTGGGCTTCGTGGAGGGCCCGCGTGCCCCGCGCGGCGTCCGGACGGCCGTCGTCGCGCGCGACGAGCTCGTCCTCGTCGTCGCCCCGGACCACCCGTGGACCCGTCGCCGCAGCCGGGTAAGCGCCGACGAGCTGGCCGCGACGGCGCTGCTGACCCGCGAGCCCGGCTCGGGCACCCGGGTCCGCCTCGACGACGAGCTGCGCGCCCGGACCGGCCGCCCGGCCGCCGCGCTGCAGGAGCTCGGCAGCAACGCCGCCGTCCGCGTGGCGGTGCAGGCCGGCGCCGGACCGGCCGTGCTGAGCCGGCTCTCGGTCGCCGACGCGCTCGCGTCCGGTGCGGTGCTGGAGGTCCCGCTCGACCTCGAGCTCGGCCGCGAGCTCCGGGCGGTGTGGACCGGGCCGCGGCGGCTGACCGGCATCGCTGCCGACCTCGTCGCCGTGGCCCGGTCGCACCCGGCCTGAGCGGCTCCTAGATGTCGTTGGCCAGGATGTTGTCGATGTTCCGCTCGGCCAGGGCCGTGATCGTGACGAACGGGTTGACCGTCGTGTTGCCGGGGATCAGCGCGCCGTCGATGACGTAGAGCCCGTTGTAGCCGTGCAGCCGGCCGTAGTTGTCGGTCGCCTTGTTGAGCACCGCACCGCCCAGCGGGTGGTAGGTGAGGCCGTCCTGCCAGACCTTGTAGGCACCGAAGAGGTCGGTCCGGTAGATCGTCCCCTCCTTGCTGTTGATCTTGTCGAAGATGGTCTTGGCCATGTTGATCGAGTCCTGCTTCCAGGCGGTCTGCCAGGAGAGGTCGACCTTGTTGGCGGCGGCGTTCCACGAGAACTCCGCGCGCCGGGTGGTGTTGGTGATCGACAGGTAGAGCGAGGCGTAGGTCTCGATGCCGGTCGGCAGCGGGGCGACCTCGGCGAAGGCACCACCGGCGTCCCAGTTGTCGATGCCCGAGCAGGGGATCGTCGACTGCAGCGAGCCGGTCGGGTCCCACATGTGGTTGGCGCGGCCGCACATGACGTTGCCGTTGTCGCCCCAGCCCTTCCCGATCTCGTTGTTCAGGGCGGGCAGCGAGCCGGTCGCCTTGAGCTTGGTCAGCAGCTTGCTGGTGCCGACGCTGCCGGCGGCGAAGAACACCTTGCCGGCGGTGACCGACTTGGTGCCGACGACATTGCCCGACGTGTCGAGCTGGTCGATCGACACGGTGTAGCCGCCGCCGCTCCTCGGCGCCACGGCGGTCACCTGGTGCAGCGTCGAGACGTTGACCCGCCCGGTCGCGAGCGCCTGGGCGAGATAGGTCTGCACGAGCGACTTCTTGCCGTGGTCGTTGCCGTACATGACCTGGCCGTCGAGCGCCGAGCGGGTGACCGTGCCGGCCTGCTCGGCCTTCATGTAGTTCCAGTCGTAGACGTCGGGGACGAACGTCCACGCGAAGCCGGAGCGCTGGGCGTGCTTGCGGCCGACCCGGGCGTACTTGTAGCACTCGGCGGTCTCGAACCAGGCCGGGTCGATCGAGCCGACCCCCAGGCCGGCGTTGGCCCGCGGGTAGTAGGTGGCGTACATCTCCGCCGCGTCCACCGAGGGCAGGATCGAGCTGAACCGCGACTGCTTCGGCGTGACTGCCATGCCGCCGTTGACGAGCGAGCCGCCGCCGACGCCGCGGCCCTGGTAGACGGTGATGCCCGCGAACTCCTCGGCGTCGAGGATGCCCGTGTACTTGGGGATGGTGGCGTCGATGGGGAAGCCGAAGAAGTTGCTCACCGGCGCCTTGGTCTTGGTGCGCAGCCAGTACGCACGCTTGTCGGGCGAGGTGACCTTCGCGAAGATCTTGCCGTCGGAGCCGGGGGTGTCCCACGACATGCCCATCTCGATCATCTCGACCTGGACGCCGGCCTGGGCCAGGCGGAGCGCGGCCACCGCGCCGCCGTACCCGGTGCCGATGACGAGCACGGGCACCGAGGCGCCGTTGCCGATGCTCGCGGCACGGGCCGGTGAGGCGAACGTCGGCAGGCCGACAGACGCGACGCCGGCGGCGGCGCCGGCACCGGCGAGGAACCCGCGCCGGGAGAACCGAGAGCCGCGGGGTTGGGGGGTGTGCGACATGTGACCTCCATCACAAGGGGCAGAATCAGAACATGTTCTACCTGCTTTGGTGAAGGGTCGTCACTACCTACTGAGAAGTAGGTACAGGTGTCCAGCCGAGTTCCGGACGGACGTCAGGCGATCCGCGCCAGCGCCACCCGGCCGTCGCCGGCGAGCAGCACCGGCTCGTCGGTCAGCGCCACGTCGCCGGCCCGCAGGGTCGCGCCGGAGGAACCGCACACGCGCACGCAGCCGCTGAGCACGACGACGACCAGCGGGGCCGCCGCGGCCAGGGGGAGCGCGGCGTCGTGGGAGTGGACCCGTCGTACCTGGAGGCTCGCGCTGGCCCGGCCGCGCCGGGTCATCACGTTGAGGTCGCGGGTCGGCCGGTCGACCGCGCACCGGACCGGCACGCCGCCGTCGAAGGCGAACGGCTCGTCCGGGCGGAGCACGTGCGTGCGGTCGGGAAGGGTCAGCTCCATCGCGGTGCCGTCGACGAGGGTGATGATCCGGTCGATGCCGGGGAACGCCGAGAAGTCGCTGCTCCGCTCGACGTCGGCGAGGCTCACCCGCCAGTCGAACGGGTCGGCGCCGTCGGGTCCGGTGGCGATCTCGGCGGTCACGCCCTCGCCGTTGGCCCACGGCTGGCGTCGGTGGTCGCGGTCGCGGCGCACGGTCAGGGACATGCGTCCACTCCAGCCGATCCGGCTACCTGCCGGAACGCCCGCGACCGGGTTGGTGTCTGGTATCCCAGACGTTGCCCGGACGGCTCAGCCGCGCCGGCCGGCCCGGGCCGCGCCCTCGGCGAGCAGCAGCTGGGCGCCCGTGTAGGTCGCCATCACCACCGACTCGAGCCGGGCCGGGGCGCTCGGGAGAAGGAAGGTCCGGGCGCCGAGCACGGCGTCCGAGGCGACGAAGAGCGCGCCGCCGGCAGCGGTGAGCACCCGGGCGTCGCGCGGCAGGGCGGGGTCGAGGTGCGAGGCCGCGGCGGCCATGCCCGACAGGAGCGCCGAGTAGCCGAGCACGGTCGCGCCCAGGCGCCGGTCGTGGCGCGCGGCCGCCGCGGCGACGACGGGTCCGCTCGCCGCCCAGGTCGCCGCGAAGCTGCGCGCGAGACGCCCCGCCCGCAACGGCGCACGACGGTCGCGGGCGCGCCGGAAGCCCGTCAGGTAGGCGACGTGGCCCAGCCCGAACGACGTCGCGCCCGCCGCGAACGCCCGCTCGCCCGCGCCGAGCAGCAGGACGTCGCCGCCCCACCCACCCGCCTGCGCGGCCAGCGTCGACGCGCGCAGCGGCGAGCCCTGGGCCCGCGGGTCGGTGGCGAGCGCCGCGCCCAGCGCCGGGAGCAGCAGGGGCTTGGTGACCCACCGCGCCCGGTGCGCCCACGGGCGCGCCGAGCCGGCGAGCGCGGTGTCGGTCGCGGCGAGGGCGGTGTAGGCGAGCTTGAGGCGGGTGGTCGTGCGCACCCGCCGACCCTAGAGCCGGACGGCCTGGCCCGCGGCCAATTGCGCCCGGGTCGGCTCGTAGGGCTGGACCAGCAGCCGCATCCCCGCCTCGGCCGGCGTCCGGTTGGCCTTGCGGCCGTTGCAGCTGCCGCACGCCGCGACGGTGTTGAGCCAGGTCCAGGTGCCGCCCCGGCTCTGGGGGAGCAGGTGGTCGATGGTCATCGCGTGCCGTCCGCAGTAGGCGCACCGGTGCCGGTCCCGCTTGAGCAGGTTGGTCCGCGAGTACGACGCCGGCCGGTACATCCACTTCGCCGCGACGTAGCGCACCAGCCGGATCACCCGCGGCCACGGGTGCGGCCCGATCATCCGGTCGTCGTGCGCCTCCTCGACGGTGGCGACCTCCCGGAACAGCATCCGCACGGCGTGCTGGAAGGTGACCGTGCCCAGCGGCTCGTAGGAGGCGTTCAGCAGCGTCACAGTGGTCATGGCCGCCGTCACCTCCTCGTTTCGTCACACGGTGCCAGTCGGATTCCTATTCCGTCCGCATTTCCGGTGAGCCACGAAGGCGTGAAGAGCAGGGGTCCTCTGCGCGAGGTTCCGACACCGTGAATGTACGTCGGCGGGCGGGCCCCGCTCCACCGGTTTGCCGTCAGGCGCCGGTGAGGAAGGGCGCGAGCTCGACCGCCAGGTGCAGGCGCAGCCGGTCCGTGCCCCGGGCCAGGTCGAGCCCGGTGGCCTCCTCGACCTGGCCCAGCCGGTGGTAGACGGTCTGCCGGTGGACGGCGAGCCGGGTCGCGGTGCGGGAGGCGCTCCCCGCCTCGTCGAGCCAGGTGCGCAGGGTGGTGAGGACGTCGGGCGGCGCCGCGTCGAGGAAGGTGCGCAGGTCGGGGGCGAGGACGGCGGCGGCGAGGTCGTCGTCCCGGGCGACGCCGAGGAGGGCGAGCGGCCCGAGGGTGGACCAGGCCACGACCGAGCCGGGTGGCCGGGTGCGGGCGACGCGGAGCGCGACCCGGGCGTCGCGGTGGGCGGCGGCGATCCGGTCGACGCCGCCGGCCACGGACCCGGTGGCGGCCCGGGTCACCCGGTCGAGCGCGTCGAGGCGCCGGCCCAGGCCGACGGCGGCGAGGAGGTCGTCGAGCCCGGTGGTGCCCGCCACCAGCTCGGCCCGGACGACGGCCGCGGCGACCCCGGTCGCGCCGGTGGCCGAGCGGACCCACACGACACCCGGGCGCGAGGGCCGGCTGGCGACCTGGTCGAGCAGCTCGGGACGCTCGACGAGCACGCAGGTGACCGGCTCGTCGAGGTCCAGGCCGGCGGTCTGGGCGAGGTCGACGGCCGAGGCGCGGGCCGCGAGCCGGCCGCCCTCGACGAGGTCGCGGAAGAGCGCGTCGCGGTGGGCCTGGCGGCGCTCGGCGACGTCGAGCAGCCGGGCCGCGGACTCCGCGATCCGGACCGCCTCGGGCCAGGTCGCCTCGTCGATGCGGCCTGCGGGGTCGATCAGCCAGAAGTAGCCGTGCACCCGGCCCAGGTGGCGTGCGGGCACGCAGAGCCGGCCGACGATCCCGAGGCCGGTGTCGGCCGGGGTGCGCAGCGGGCCGGGGGAGTCCTCGATGCCCAGCGCCCGGAACCACGCGCGCACGTCGTCGCTGGAGCGGCGCTCGAGGATGGAGCGCTCCCGGATCCAGTCGACGACGTCGTCGCCGCGGTGGTCGGAGAAGCCGATGAGGCGGAAGGCGGGGTCCTCGAGCGTGCAGGGCGCGTCGGTGAGCCGGGCCATGTCCTCGACCAGGTCGTCCAGCGTCGTCACTCGACAAGTGTCACACGTCCGGCGCCAAAGTGTGTGACAGGTGTCCGTTCCGTGTGACCGCGGACGCTCCTAGCGTGGAAGCATGCTCAGCCAGACCCTCAACCGCGCGGCCCGCAGCACGCGGGCCCGGCGCGCCGTCGAGTCGATCCCGCTCACCCGGCGCGTGGTCGACCGGTTCGTGCCCGGCGAGACGACCGCCGAGGCCGTCGCCGCCGCCCAGCGGATGGCCGCCACCGGACGCGCCGTCACCATCGACGTGCTCGGCGAGGACGTGCTCGACCTGGCCGGCGCGCGCGCGATGCGCGACGCCTACCTCGGCCTGCTCGACGCGCTCGCCGAGGCCGGCTGCGCGGCCGGGTCCGACGTCTCGCTCAAGCTCTCCGCGATGGGCCAGGCGCTGCCCGACGGCACCGCCATCGCCACCGAGCACGCCGCCGAGATCTGCGCGGCCGCTGCGGCCCTGGGCTGCACCGTCTCGCTCGACATGGAGGACCACACCACGGTCGACTCCACGCTCGCGATCGGCGCCGACCTGCGCCGCTCGTACCCGTTCGTCGGCAACGTGCTGCAGACCAACCTCTTCCGCACCCCCGGCGACATCACCGCGCTCGACGGCTCCGCCGCCCGGATCCGCCTGGTCAAGGGCGCCTACCGCGAGCCCGCCTCGGTCGCCCACCAGCGCAAGGCCGACGTCGACCGCGCCTACGAGCTCGCGATCGACGCGCTGATGACGTCCGACTCCTACCCGATGATCGCCACCCACGACCCGGCGATGCTCGACCGCGCCGTGCTGCGCGCCGGCGAGGCCGGCCGCACCGACGCGCAGTGGGAGGTGCAGATGCTCTACGGCGTCAGCCCCCAGCTCGAGCAGACCATCGTCGACGCCGGCCACCGGATGCGCGTCTACCTGCCCTACGGCACCGACTGGTACGGCTACTTCATGCGCCGCCTGGCCGAGCGCCCCGCCAACGTCGCCTTCTTCCTCCGCGCGCTCACCCGCCGCTGACCCGCTGACCCGCCGCCCGCCGCACCCCGATCGAGAGGACACCTGAGATGGACGCCATCACCACCCCGCCGGCCCCCGTCAACGAGCCGAACCTGACCTACGCCCCGGGCAGCGCCGAGCGCGACGCGCTCGTCGTCCAGCTCGACGCCCTCGGCGGGACGACGCGCCAGCTCGACGCGCACATCGGCGGCGAGAAGGTCGCCGGCGGCGGCGAGGAGATCGCCGTCGTCCAGCCGCACGCGCACCAGAAGGTGCTCGGCGTCCTGCGCAACAGCACCGCCGACGACGCGAAGAACGCGATCGCCGCGGCCCGCGAGGCCGCGCCGGGCTGGCGCGCGCTGCCGTTCGACGAGCGCGCTGCCGTGATCCTGCGCGCGGCCGAGCTGCTCGCCGGCCCGTGGCGCCAGAAGCTCAACGCGGCCACGGTGCTCGGCCAGTCGAAGACGTCGTTCCAGGCCGAGATCGACGCCGCCTGCGAGCTCATCGACTTCTGGCGCTTCAACGTCCACTTCGCCCGGCAGGTGCTCGGCGAGCAGCCGATCGCCAACAGCCCCGGCATCTGGAACCGCACCGACCACCGCCCGCTCGAGGGCTTCGTCTACGCGATCACCCCGTTCAACTTCACCGCCATCGCCGGCAACCTGCCCACCGCGCCGGCGCTCATGGGCAACACCGTGCTCTGGAAGCCGTCGCCCACCCAGCAGCTCGCCGCGTCGCTGACGATGGAGCTGCTCGAGGAGGCCGGGATGCCGCCGGGCGTCATCAACATGCTCCCCGGCGACGGCCTCGCTGTCTCCGAGGTCGCGCTGGCCCACCCCGACCTGGCCGGCATCCACTTCACCGGCTCGACGCCGACCTTCCAGAAGCTCTGGCACACCGTCGGCACGAACCTGCCGTCGTACCGGGGCTACCCGCGGCTCGTCGGCGAGACCGGCGGCAAGGACTTCGTCATCGCGCACCCGTCGGCCGACCCCGACGTGCTGCGCACGGCGCTGATCCGCGGCGCCTTCGAGTACTCCGGCCAGAAGTGCTCGGCCGCCTCGCGGGCCTACGTCCCCGCCTCGCTGTGGGCCCGGATGGGTGCCGACCTCGCGTCCCAGACCGACGCGCTGCTCGTCGGCGACCCGACCGACTTCGCGAACTTCACCGGAGCGGTCATCGACGCGCGGGCCTTCGCCAAGCACAAGGCCGCGATCGCCCGGGCCAAGGAGACCTCCGGACTGCAGATCGTCGCCGGCGGCGAGGTCGACGACAGCGTCGGCTACTTCGTGCGCCCGACCATCGTGGTCGCCGAGGACCCGGCCGACGAGATGTTCGCGACCGAGTACTTCGGGCCCATCCTCGTCGTCCACGTGTACGACGACAGCCGCCCCGGCGCGTTCGAGGAGATCGTCAAGCAGGCCGAGTCGGTGGCGCCCTACGCGCTCACCGGGTCGGTCCTCGCCACCGACCGCACCGCCATCGACTGGGCCAGCAACGAGCTGCGCTTCGCGGCGGGCAACTTCTACGTCAACGACAAGCCCACCGGCGCCGTCGTCGGCCAGCAGCCGTTCGGTGGTGCCCGCGCGTCCGGCACCAACGACAAGGCCGGCTCGGTGCTCAACCTGCTGCGCTGGACCTCGCCGCGCTCGATCAAGGAGACGCTGGTCCCGCCGACCGACCACCGCTACCCGCACATGGGCTGAGGCCCGCGGCGGCTCAGCCGCCGTAGGGGACGGTGATGATCTCGAGGTTGTGGTCGTCGGGCGCGGGCCAGTAGAGCCCGCGCCCGCCGTCGTGGTGGTTGACCCGGCCCGGCTCGCGCCGGAACGGGTCGGCCCAGAACGGCAGGCCGCGGGCGACGATCCGGTCGTGGATCGCGTCGAACTCGGCGTCGCCGACGAGGAAGGCGTAGTGCTGCGGCGTGATCGGCCCGGGCGCCGTCATCACGTCGAGGCTGACGCCGTTGCTGAGCTCGACGACGCGGAACGGCCCGTAGGTGCGGGCTTCTGGGAGCCCGAGCACGTCGGTGAGGAAGTCCGCGGTGGCGTCGCGGTCGCTCGCGTGGACGATCGTGTGGTTGAGGTCGATGCTCATCGGTCGGCTCCTTCTCGGTGCGAGGTGGGCAGCAGCAGGGCGGGGACGAGAGCGAGCCCGGCGACCGCGAGCGGCCACCAGAAGGTCGCCCCGAAAGCCTCTCCCGGCGCGGTGCTCCCGTCGAGGTGGTGCTGCAGGACGGTCGCGAAGACGGCTGTCGCGACGACGCCGCCGGTGCGCTGGGCGATGCTCATCGTGGTGGTGGCCCGGGCGATGGCGGACCGGTCGACCGCCGCGTACGCCGCCGCGCTCGTCGGCGCGAAGATGCAGCCCGCACCCAGGCCGATCACGAGCAGCGCCACGGCGAGGAAGACCTGCGACGGGTCGCTGCCGACCGTGGTGTAGCCGAGGAACCCGGCGCCGAGCAGCCCCACGCCGCCCAGGACGACGGCGCGACCGTGCCCGCGATCCACGAGCCGGCCGGTGAGGGCCATGGCGAGGGCAGCCCCGACACCTTGGGGCACGAGCAGCAGCCCGGTCGCGAGCTCGGACTCGCCCCGCGCGACCAGGTGGTAGAGCGGCAGCAGCACCTTTCATTTTTCTTGATAAGCCCGATGCTAACGCTCGGGCAATGTCACACTGTCCGAGGTGGGACTGACTGGATCTTCAGGGAGCTGTAATGGCGAACTATGAAAAGCCAAAGAAGCACTTGCATCGCGAGTTCTTGTACCTGAATCACGACACCATTGTGAACTCGCTGTCTGCGCTCGAGGCGGGGAAAATTGACGAGATTCTTCAGAAAGCGAATCAAGCCCGCGAGGGCGGCTTCTCTGCGGGCTTGGGAGCAGGGCCTGTGGAAGCAAGTGGCGGCCGGAAGAAGACCGCCAACATTGAAGAAGAAATGGTAAGAACGAGAACAATCTTCTCTGCTTTCGATGCGTGGTACAAGCATTTGGATGCCGAAGGCGCGTTTGGGCGACTCAAGGATTGGGATGAGGCCACCCGCAATAGTCTTGAAGTTGGCGATACGATCGAGTTCACGGCCAAGATCACCCTGGCGCCGCTGCATCTGCTGATCCGCTCCTTTCTGAGTTTTGCTACCGCGGCTGAGACTCCGGGCTCCTTCTTCCAGCAGAAGGGCGAAGAGTTGCGAGAGACGAAGACGTCGGCCCGTATCTTCCACACAATGCTCGGCGGCAAGGATGCGCCTAAGCACCTCCCGACCTATATGGCCCCGAATGGGGTCAGCGATCCAATGATCGTTGCGAGACTTGACGAGCAGTACTTGTTGGACCCGAAGGAAGATATGGGTGGCACGTATCGAGTCATTGGGCAAGTCGATAGCCTCTTGGAAGAAGGTGAGGAGTACTCCGCTATCCGTGTGATCAGGGACGTGCCTCCTACGCCGATGGAGATCAAGACCGTTTCCGAGGCGCTGAACGGTTTCATTGAACCTGCACTGGAGTTGGGAATCACGTTGTTGCCCGCAGATCTGACCTTCCCGGCGCCGGCCGTCATCCTTCGCCCGATCGCTGTCTACCGATAGGTGTACCCCGCGGGTGCCGATCCGTCGGTCAAGATGCCGCTGCTGGACGGTCGCCTCCGCGCTCGTCGGCACCACCCGCGCGATGACCCGCCAGGTCCAGGAAGCCGCCGCGGCCGGCACCGTCGACGCCCGGATGGCCCGCCGCCTCCTCGCCTCGGCCGGCGCCGCCCTCGACGTCATCGAGACCGGTTTGGCGGGGACGACGAAGCGCCGCGCCTGAGCCGGTGCGGTCCGACGAAGGCCGCACCGCCCGCACCGCCCTAGGCTGCGGCCATGCAGGGGACGGGCGAGTGGCTGGAGGAGCGGCTGCCGCGGCTCCTGGAGGAGTACGGCGTGCCCGCGGCCGCCGTCGCGATCGGGTACGGCGACCAGGTGGTCGATGCCGCCGCCGGGACGCTGAGCACCGCGACCGGCGTCGCGGCGACGACCGACGCGATCTTCCAGGTCGGCTCGGTGACCAAGGTGTTCACCGCGACGCTGGTCCAGCAGCTCGCCGACGAGGGTCTGGTCGACCTCGACCGGCCGGTGCGGACCTACGTCCCCGGCCTGCGGCTCGGTGACGAGGAGGCGGCGGCGTCGGTCACCGTGCGCCAGCTGCTGACCCACACCGCCGGTTTCGAGGGTGACGTGTTCACCGACACCGGCAAGGGCGACGACTGCCTGGAGCGGTACGTCGACCTGCTGGCCGGCGTACGCCAGCTGTTCCCGCCGGGCGAGCTGTGGTCGTACAACAACGCCGGATTCTGCGTCCTCGGGCGCCTGATCGCGCTCCTTCGCGGGAGGTCCTACGACGCGTGCCTGCGCGAGCAGCTGCTCGACCCGCTCGGCCTGACCCATGCGGCGACCGACCCCTACGAGGCGGTCCTGCACCGGGTCGCGGTGGGTCACGTCGCCACCGCGTCGGACGCGACCCTCCACCCGACGCCCACCTGGGCGCTCGCCCGCTCGAACGCCCCCGCGGGCTCGATGCTCGCGATGCGGGCCCGCGACCTCGTCGCCTTCGCGCAGCACCACCTGCGCACCCCGGCGCTGGCGGCGATGCGCGAGCCGCAGGTCGCACTGCCGGCCATCGGGCAGGGCGCGGCGTGGGGTGTGGGCTGGGAGATCTTCCAGCAGGAGCCGCTGATCGTCGGCCATGACGGCAACACGATCGGGCAGTCCGCCTTCCTGCGGCTGCTGCCCGACCACGACCTCGCGCTCGCGGTGCTCACCAACGGCGGCGACGGCAAGGGCCTGCACCGCGCGGTCGCCGGGTACGTGCTGCCCGCGCTCGTGGGCGTCGACCTGCCCGCCGCGCCCACCCCGCCGCGCGACAACCGGACGCCGGCCGACCCGGCCCGCTACGAGGGCACCTACGCCTCGGTCGTCGGCCGCAGCACCGTCGCCCGTGACGACGCCGGCCGGCTGTGGCTCCACCGCACGCCGCTGGGCGAGCTCGCCGAGATCGACGAGCCGCCGTACCGCACCGAGCTGGTGGCCTGGCAGGACGACGCCGACGTCCTCTGGCCGCTCACCCCCGAGGGCGGCGCGCACCAGCCGGCCGGCTTCCTCGGCGACGACGGCACCGGCCGGGCGGCGTACCTGCACACCGGACGCGCCGACCGGAGGATCCGGTGAACGAGCTGCACCGCCGCGCCGTCGTCGCCGACACCCACAACGACCTGCTCTGCGCCGTCGTCGCGCGGCCGGTCGAGCGCTGGGCCGGCTACTTCCGCGACCGGTGGCTGCCGCAGCTGCGCGCGGGCGGGGTCGACCTGCAGACGCTGCCGGTCTTCGTCGAGGACGCCTACCGGCCCGAGGGCGCGCTGCGGCGGACCCTCCGGATGGTCGAGGCCGCGCACCGGATCGCCGAGGGCAATGCCGACGCGGTCGCCCTCTGCCGCGACGGTGCCGAGATCGACGAGGCCCTCGCCGGCGGCAGGATCGCGCTCGTGCTGGCCCTGGAGAGCGCCCCCGGCGTGGGGGAGGACGTCGAGCTGCTGCACACGCTCTTCCGGCTCGGGGTGCGGGTCGCCTCGCTCGCCCACTTCGGCCGCACCGCGCTCGCCGACGGCAGCGGCGAGGACCAGACCGGCGGCCGGCTGACCAAGCCGGGCGCCGCCGCCGTCGCCGAGATGGAGCGTCTCGGCCTGCTCTACGACGTCAGCCACCTCGGGATCGCCGGCGTGGAGCACGTCCTGGAGCTCGCCACCCGCCCGGTGATCGCGACCCACTCGTCGGCCCGGGCGCTGTTCGACCACCACCGCAACCTCAGCGACGACCAGCTGCGCGCGATCGCGGCCGGCGGCGGGGTGGTGTGCGCCAACTTCTTCGCGCCCTTCCTGCACGCCTCGGACTACTCGATCGACCGCCTGGTCGACCACCTGGAGCACCTCGTGGGCGTGATGGGCGTGGCGCACGTCGGGCTCGGCCCGGACTTCCTCCAGGAGGTCCTCGCCGACACCACGCCGCCCTGCTGCGAGCCCGAGACGGTCGAGGGCGTGCCCGCCGACGCCTACCTGCCGGGCCTCGAGGGGCCGGCCGGGCTGCCGCTGCTCACCGACGCGCTGCTGGGCCGCGGCTGGGCGGAGGACGACGTGGTCGCCGTCCTCGGGGCGAACGTCCGGCGGCTCTACACGGCCGAGCTCGGCCGCCGCGCATGAGCGCCTTCGTCCTCGCCGACGAACCGCACCCCCCAGGTCGGGCGGGCTGCACCAACATCGCGGGTGACGCGCGTCGCACCATCGTGCCGTGGCCCTGGAGAGCAGCGTGGTGAGCATCGCCCCCGCCCCCGCGACCGAGCGGGTGCTGACCGTGAGCGACCTGTCGGTCGAGATCCGTCGCGGAGACCGCGTCGTCCGCCCGGTCTCCGGGGTGGACCTCGTGCTGCACCGCGGCGAGACGCTCGGCATCGTCGGCGAGACCGGCTCGGGCAAGTCGATGACCGGCCTGGCGATCATGGGGATGCTGCCCGCCGGCGGCCGGATCACCGGCGGCTCGATCACGTTCGGCGACACCGAGCTGGTCGGCCTCCCGCCTGCGCGCTACCGCGGCCTGCGCGGCAACGACATCGCCATGGTCTTCCAGGACTCGCTCACCTCGCTCAACCCGACCCGCCGGATCGGCGACCAGGTCGCCGAGCCGGTGCGGCTGCACGAGGGCCTGTCCCGGCGCGAGGCCCGCCGGCGTGCCGAGGAGATGCTCGCGCTGGTCGGCATCCCGCGCCCCTCCGAGCGGATGGACGACCACCCCCACCAGCTCTCCGGCGGGATGCGCCAGCGGGTGATGATCGCGATGGCACTGGTCTGCCAGCCGAAGGTGGTCATCGCCGACGAGCCGACGACCGCGCTCGACGTCACCATCCAAGCCGAGATCCTCGACCTGCTCGACGACCTGCGCGCCCGCCTCGGCATGGCGATGATCCTGGTCACCCACGACATGGGGGTGATCTCCCGGCACGCCGACCGCGTCGGCGTCATGTACGCCGGCCGGCTGGCCGAGACCGGCCCCACGCCGGCCCTCTTCGAGCGGACCCGGCACCGCTACACCCAGGCCCTGCTCGCCTCCATCCCGTCGCTGACCCACGACCGCGGCGAGGAGCTCTACAGCATCGGCGGCGCGCCGCCCGACCTCAGCGTGCACGACGTCGGCTGCGGCTTCGCCCCGCGCTGCGCCGCCGCCACCGACCGCTGCCGGGCCGAGCAGCCGCCGCTGGTCGCCGACGGGGCCGAGCCCGCGCACGCCTTCGCCTGCTGGCACCCCGCCGACGGCCCGGTCGAGCGGACGCCGGCCCGGCTCGCCGAGCGTCCCGCCGCCGTGGACGAGACCTCCGCCGCACCGCGGCTGCGGGTGGTCGACCTGCGCCGTGAGTACCCCGCCGGCAGCGACGGCTGGTTCGGCGGCCGGCGCACCGTCAAGGCGGTCTCCGGGGTCAGCTTCGACGTCGCGCCCGGCGAGACCTTCGGCCTGGTGGGGGAGTCCGGCTGCGGCAAGTCCACGCTGGGCCGGATGCTCGTCGCTCTCGACCGCCCGACCTCCGGCGAGGTCGTGTTCGACGGCGTCGCGGTGTCCGCCCTGCGCGGCCGCGAGCTGGGCGAGCGGCGGGCCCGGCTGCAGATGATGTTCCAGGACTCCAGCGCCGCGCTCGACCCGCGCATGCGCATCGGCGCGATCCTGCGCGAGCCGCTCGCCATCCAGGGGATCGGCACCCGGGCCGAGCGCACGGCGCGCGCCCGCGACCTGCTCGACGACGTGGGGCTGCCCGGCTCGGTGCTCGAGCGCTTCCCGCACGAGCTGTCCGGCGGCCAGCGCCAGCGCGTGGGCCTGGCCCGGGCGCTCGCCCTCGACCCGTCGGTGCTCGTCGCCGACGAGCCGGTCAGCGCGCTCGACGTCTCGATCCGCTCGCAGGTGCTCAACCTGATGCGCCGGATCCAGCGCGAGCGCGGGCTCAGCAGCATCGTCATCTCCCACGACCTCGCCGTCGTCCGCTACCTGTCCGACCGGGTCGGCGTCATGTACCTCGGCAAGCTGGTCGAGTCCGGCGCCGCCGAGGAGGTGTACGCCGCACCGGCGCACCCCTACACGGCGGGGCTCCTCGCCGCCGTACCTGGCGAGGAGGGGCCTGCCGAGGCCGACCGCGTCCCGCGGATCCACGGCGAGCTGCCCAGCCCCATCGACCCGCCGAGCGGCTGCCGCTTCCGCACCCGCTGCCCGCTCGCCACCGACCTGTGCGCCGAGGTCGAGCCGGTCCTCGAACCGGTCTCGCCCACCCACCAGGTCGCCTGCCACTTCCCCCTCCAGACCAAGGAAGGAGCCCGCTGACATGGCCTGGTACGTCCTCCGGAGGCTCGCCGTCTCGGTCCTGGTGCTGCTCGGCATCTCCGCCGTCGTCTTCTTCCTGCTGCACGTGGTCTCCGACAGCCCGGGCCGCGTCGTGCTCGGCCAGCGTGCCTCGCCCGAGGCCGTCGCCGACTTCAACCAGCGCCACGGCTTCGACCGGCCCGTGGTCGTGCAGTACGTCAGCTACCTCGGCCAGCTGCTCCAGGGCGACCTCGGCCGCTCGTACAAGCTCAACGAGAGCGTCGGCACGCTGCTCCAGCAGAACGCCGGACGCAGCGCGATGCTCTCGCTGGCGGGTCTGGTCCTGGCGCTCCTCGTCGCGATCCCGCTGGGCGTGCTGCAGGCGGTGCGCCGCAACAGCGTGGTCGACCGGGTCGCGACCGGCCTGGCGTACGTCCTCTACGCGACGCCCGCCTTCCTGCTCGGCCTGGTGCTGATCGCGGTGTTCAGCCAGCAGCTCGACCTGTTCCCGGCCGAGGCCTCGCAGTCGCACTCGCCGTGGGTCGTCTTCACCGATCCGCGCTCGATGGCGCTGCCGGTGATCACGATCGCCGCCACGAGCATCGCGATCTTCAGCCAGTACCAGCGCTCGTCGGCGCTCGACCAGCTCGGCCAGGACTACATCCGGGTCGCGCGTGCCAAGGGCCTGCCCGAGCGGCTGGTCGTCACCCGGCACCTGCTGCGCAACGCCTGCCTGCCGGTGATCACGCTCGTGGGCACGATGATCCCGGCCCTGCTGGCGGGCAACCTGATCGTGGAGTCGCTGTTCAACTACTCCGGGCTCGGGCTGCTCTTCCTCAACAGCCTGCAGCGCGAGGACTACCCCGTGCTGCTGGCCTACACGCTGATCGGCGGTGTGCTCACCGTCGTCGGCAACTTCGTCGCCGACATCGCGGTCGCCCTCGCCGACCGCAGGATCGAGCTCGCCTCATGACCGCCGTCGACAACGCGGGCGACCCGCCCGCCACCCTCCCGACGCCGACGTCCCTGCGCACGGTGCTGCGCCGGTTCCGGCACCACCCGCTCGGCCTGGTCGGGTTCGGGCTGCTGCTGCTCATCGTGGCGTTCTGCTACCTGGGCCCGGTGTTCTGGAAGACCAACCAGACCGACGTCAACCTGCTCGACGCCGCGCTGCCGCCCGGCCCCGGGCACCCGCTCGGCACCGACACCAACGGCTTCGACGTGCTCGGCAGGCTGATGGCCGGCGGCCAGGTGTCGCTCCAGATCGGCCTCCTGGCCGCACTCTTCGCCACCACCATCGGCACCCTGTACGGCGCCGTGGCCGGCCTCGCGGGCGGCGTGGTCGACGGCTTCATGATGCGCCTGGTCGACGTCCTGCTGTCGGTGCCGTTCCTGTTCTTCGTGCTCATCCTCTCCGCGCGCTTCCACGCCAACGCCTGGACCCTGGCGCTCGTCATCGGCGCCTTCTCGTGGCTGATCTCGGCCCGGCTCGTGCGCGGCGAAGTGCTCACCTTGCGGGTGCGAGAGTACGTCCTGGCCGCCAAGGTGATGGGCGCCTCGCGCCGCCGGATCATCCTGACCCACCTGATCCCCAACGCCATGGGCGTGATCATCGTCAACATCACCTTCCAGGTGGCCGACGCCGTCCTCGTCGTCGCCGCGCTGGGCTTCCTCGGCTTCGGCCTGACCTACCCGACGACCGACTGGGGGAGCCAGCTCGCCAGCGGGGTCACCTACATCTCCGCCGACTACTGGTGGCTGATCTACCCCGTCGGCGGCTGCATCATCCTCACCGTCCTCGCCCTCAACCTGCTCGCCGACGCCCTGCGCGACGCCGTGGGGCGCAAGGCCGACTAGGCCATGACCCGTCCGCGGGCGGCCCCTGTCCGGCCCGACCGACGTGCTCGCCAGGAATCGTCGGGCCGGACGAACCAGGCCCGCAGCTCCTGCTGCATCTTCGACGCACCACCCACCAGCACTAGGAGCCCGACATGAACCACCTGCCCGGACCGCGCCGCGGCCGCCTCGGCGTGGCGCTCGTCGCGGTGGTCGCCCTCCTCGTCTCGGGATGCTCCGGAGGCGGAGCATCGACGAAGGACGTCGCCAAGAAGTACAGCGCCATTCCCGACGAGGCAGGCAAGCCCAAGGACGGCGGCACGATCACGGTCGCGCTGACGCCGGGGCTGAGCCCGAACTACATCTACCCGTACCCGCCGGCCGCGGCCAACGGCACGGTCATCGCCCGCGGCCTGCTGTGGCGGGCGCTCTACCGGCCCAGCGGCGCCGGCGACCAGGTCGTCGACAAGGACCTGAGCATGGCCGAGCTGCCGGAGACCAGCGCCGACCGCAAGACCGTCACCATCAAGCTCAAGGACTACCAGTGGTCCAACGGCAACCCGGTGACCGCGGACGACGTCGTGTTCTCGCTCGACCTGCTCAAGGCCGCACTGGCCGAGAGCCCCGGCAACTGGAGCTTCTACACGCCCGGGCAGTTCCCCGACGGCGTCACCGCCGAGGCCGCCGCGGACGACACCGTCACGCTGCACCTGGAGAAGGCGTACAACGAGTCGTACCTGCTCTCCATGCTCGCGCTTCTCTACGTGATGCCCTCGCAGGACTGGGCGATCGCCAAGGACGGCGGCCCGCGGCTCGACTTCACCGACCCCGAGAACGCCGCGGCGATCTACCGCTACCTGACCAAGCAGTCCGAGGACCAGTCGAGCTTCGCCACGAACCCGCTGTGGCAGGTCGTCAACGGCCCCTACAAGCTGAAGAGCTTCGACTCCACCACGGGCTCGTTCTCGCTGGTGCCCAACCGCGACTACAGCGGCCCGGGTGACTCCCGGCTCGACCAGGTCGACTTCAAGGCGTTCACGTCCGCCGCCGCGGTGCTCAACCAGTACAAGGCCGGGACGCTCACGGTCGGCACGCTCGACTCGAGCTTCGTCACCGAGATCGACAAGCTCAAGAAGGACGGCTACCACGTCTACGGCGCACCCGCCCCGGCCCGCTTCGACGCGCTGACGATCAACTTCGAGAACACGGCCGACGGATTCGACAAGGTCATCGCGCAGCCGTACGTGCGGCAGGCCCTGCAGCACCTCATCGACCAGAAGGGGTACGTCGCGAGCCGCGGCATCTACAACGGTGCGGCCTCCGAGAACTACAGCACCGGCGGCGCGGACTCGCCGTACCCGCCGGCGTTCGGCGACGAGGCCCCCTACCCGTACGACCCCGCAGCGGCCGCCAAGCTGCTGACCGACCACGGCTGGAAGGTCGACGAAGGGGGCAGGACGACCTGCGCGAACCCCGGCACCGGCGCGGACCAGTGCGGCGCGGGGATCACGAAGGGACAGGGGATCAGCTTCACCATCGCCTCGGCCAACACGCCGGCGTACGTCGGTGCCCGCGACGTCGCCTTCGTCTCCGAGGCCAAGAAGATCGGCATCGAGATCAAGGCGATCACGAAGTCGCTCAACTACATGTACGCCAACTACGGCAACTCCTTCGCCCCGGCGAAGAAGAACGAGTGGGCGATGCAGGACTACGGCCCGCTCTACCTGGCCGCCGGCTACCCGAGCAGCAACACCGTCTTCAACACGACGGGCAGCTTCAACCTCGGCTCCTACTCCAACAAGGACGTCGACAAGCTGATCGACGAGTCGACGTACGGCGCGGACCCGGCGGTGCTGGCCGACGAGATCACCACGATCTCCGAGGACCTGCCGGTGCTCTTCTTCCCGACGCCGCACACGCTGGTGGTCTGGAAGGACACCCTGACCGGGCCGCCGTCGTCGTTCCAGTCGCTGCTGAGCTTCCTGTACACGCCGGAGCTGTGGTACTTCCACGAGTGATGACGAACGTCGACCTGGGCGCGCTGCGCGCGCTCGCCGAGGGAGCGCGCGTGGTCGCGCTCGGCGAGGCGGCGCACCACGTCGCCGAGCTCCACGAGCTCCGGGACCAGGTGTTCCGGATGCTCGTGGAGCAGCACGGCTTCACCGCGCTGGTGCTGGAGTCCGGCTTCGCCGAGGGCCTCGACCTCGACGCCTGGGTCGCCGGCGGGCCCGGCCCGGTCGCCAACGTCGCCCGGGACGCGATCTCCTACGGCTTCGGCAACGCGGCCGAGGTGCACCGTCAGCTCACCTGGATGCGTGAGCGCGGCGGTCTGCGGGTCTACGGCATGGACGTGCCCGGCGGCTCGACCTCGCCGGGACCGGCGGTCCGCGCCCTCCTGGCACGGCTCGCGCCGGAGCCCGGCGACGCCGAGCTGATGGCCCGTGCCGACCTCGGTGGCCGGGTCGAGGCAGCGATCCGCCTCGCCGGCCTGGACGACGACGAGCAGCAGCGGCTGCGTGCCGACCTGAGGTCGCTCGCGGACCGGGGCCGGGCACTGGGGGAGCCGGTGGCGGAGCGCCTGGCCGCGTCGGTGCTGGCGTTCGCCGACGACACCGACCGGGACGCCTTCATGGCCGCCACCGTGCGGTGGGTGCTGGAGCGCGAGGAGCGGGTGCTGGTCAGCGCGCACGCCGGTCACGTCCAGCGGACGCCGTTCGACGGCGTACCGACGCTCGGCGGGCTGCTCGCCGCCGAGCTCGACCACGACCGCGACCTCGTCGTGGTCGGCACGACGTTCGCGTCGGGGCCCGCAGTCCGGATCACGGACCGCTCGCCCCGGCCGTTCGACTGGGACGTCGCGCTCGAGGAAGGAGTGCCCTCGGCGCCGCTCGACCCGACTGCCGGTGCGTTCGACCTGGTGCTCGACCTGGGCGAGGTGCACCGGGTGCCGGGCGCCTTCGAGGCGCTGCGTCGCGACCTCGCCCTGCCGTACCCGCCGACGCGGACGGTCGACGTCGTCGCCACCCAGGCGGGCGTCGCCGTGCCGGACCCGTATCGCTGGCTGGAGGCCGAGGACGACGAGGTCCACGCCTGGCAGCGCCGCCAGGCCGAGATCGCGACCGGCACGATCCTCGGCGGCCAGGACCGCGCCGCGCTGCGCGCCCTCGTCGAGCGGTACGACGCCGGCGCCCGTCCCGACCTGCCGAAGCACGCCGCCGGTCGCTGGTTCCGCGCGGACGGCGCCGCGGTCGTCGTCGCCGAGGAGCCGTTCGGCGCCGGACACCCCGTGCTCAGGCTGGCGGAGGGCGAGGTGCTCTCGTGGCTGGCACCCGCACCGGACGGGCGAATTCTCGCGATCGGCGTCTGCACCGACGGCAGCGAGCACAACACGATCCGGCTCGTCGACGTCGCCTCGGGAGAGCGGCTGCCCGCGCCCCCGCAGGTGGTGCACAGCGCGTGGGCCGGCGGGGTCTCGTGGCAGGCGGACAGCGGCGGCTTCTGGTTCTTCGCGCTGACCGGCACGCCGGAGGAGTTCACGCAGGCGACCTTCCACCACGCGCTCGCGACCGGCCAGACCACTGTCGAGCCGGTGCCCGTCCCCACGGGATCGCGCGAGTACACGCTCGTCCAGCCGTCCCCGGACGGACGCTGGCTCGTCGCCAGCCATCGCGTGGGCAGCCCGGTCCCCGTGGCCGTGCGCGACCTCACCGCGCCGGAGGGCGGCGGCTGGCGCCCGTTCGTCACCGGCTGCACCGGCACCGTCGCCGGCCACGTCGTGGACGACCGGTACGTCGCGGTGACCGACGTCGGCGCGGCGCGCGGCCGCGTCGTCGCGATCCCGCTCGACGCCGCGAGCCCCTCCGATCCGGCGACCTGGACCGAGCTCGTGCCCGAGGGCCCCACCGTGCTGCGCACGCTGACGCCGGTGGGGGAGCACCTCTACCTCGGCGAGCTCGACCGCACCTTCGCCCGCATCCGCGTCCTCGACCGCGCCGGGACCCCCGTCGGCGAGGTGCCCCTGCCCGGCCGCGGCGCGGTCGCCGCGCCCTTCTTCGCCCTGACCGGGCTGGCCGTCGGTGCGCCCGCACCCGAGCACCTCTTCGCCTTCTCCACGCTCACCACCTCGTGGGGCGTGCACCGGCACCGTCTGGGCACTGCCGGCACCGAGACCCTGCTGGCACCCGCGGTCACGCTCGACGCGACCGTCGAGGCCGGCGAGGCACCGGCGGCCGACGGCGCGCTCGTGCCCTTCCACGTCGTCCGCCCGGCCGGAACGGACCCGGCTGTTCCTGCGCCGGTGCTCATCAGCGCCTACGGCGCGGCCAACGTGCCCACCCTGCCGTCGTACCAACCTGATCTCGCTGCCTTCGTCGCCGCCGGCGGGACGCTCGTCCAGGCCTACCTGCGCGGCGGCGGCGAGCTCGGCCGGGACTGGTACCTCGCCGCCCACCGCGCGACCAAGCACGTCCGCGACGACGACCTCGTCGCCGTCGCCGAGCACCTCGTCGCCACCGGCCGGACGACGCCCGACCGGCTCGCTGTCACCGGCGGCTCCGACGGCGGCCTGATGTGCGGGGTCGCCCTCACCACGCGGCCCGACCTGTGGCGAGCGGTGCTCCCGCGCGCGCCCCTGCTCGACCTCGTCGCCGGCATGCGCGACCCCTACCTCGACTTCGTGATCCGCAAGGCCTGGGGCGATCCCGACGACCCGGACGACGTCCGCCGCATGATCGGCCGCTCGCCGTACGAGCTGGTCCGCCCGGCCGACTACCCCGCCGTCTACGTCCAGGCCGGCGCCAACGACCCCCGCTGCCGCCCCTGGCACGCCCGCAAGCTCGTCGCCCGCCTCCAGGCCGCCCAGCAGGGCACCGCTCCGGTGCTCGTCCACGTCTTCGAGAACGCCGGGCACGGCGCCGCGACCGGGCACGACGTGATCGTCGCGCAGGACGTCGAGTGGCTGGGGTTCCTGGCGCGCGAGCTGGGGTTGGAGATCTAGCCGCGCCGGAGCAGCCGGGCCAGCAGACCGCGCCTGCGGACGGGCTCCTCGTCACCCCGCGCCGAGGCCGGGCGCGGCTCGGTCAGCGAGAAGTCGCCGACCTGGATGCCGTCCTTGCCGTTCGCGCGGACCGGCGCCTCGATCTTGCCGTTGGTCACGCGCACCTTCTGGAGCTGCTTCCACAGCTCGCTGCCGGGCCCGGTGCTCTGCATGCGGGGAGCCTACTCCGCCGACGTCGCGCTGAGGTCCATCAACCGCAGCTGCAGCATCGCCGCCAGCCGCGCGTTGGGATCGGCCAGGTCGAGCCCGCCGACCTCGGCCGCCCGGCGCAGCCGGTAGCGGAAGGTGTTGGCGTGGACGTACATCGCGGCCGAGGCGATCGCCACGTCGCCGAAGGCGTCGAGCCAGGCGCGCAGCGTGTCGACCAGGCTGCTCTGGTGGGCACGGTCGTAGGCGACGAGGCGGGCGACGGGGCCGCTGGGCAGGTCGCCCTTGGGCACCCGGTCGGCGAGCTCGAGGAGCAGCGCCTCCAGGTGGACGTCGTCGAGGCGGGCCACCTGGCGGCCCGTGACCCGGGAGCGCAGCACGCGCAGGGCGCGGTCGGCGCCCGAGCGCGAGCGCTGGAGGGCGGCGCTGCCGGGCGCCAGCGGCCCGACGCCGACGAGGGGCCGCAGCCGGGAGTCGACCCGGGACAGGAAGTCCGCCGCGAGCTCGGCCGCGCGCTCCTCGCCACCGCGGGCGACCGGGAGGATGCCGTAGGCGACGTCGCCGACCAGACCTGCGGCACTGCGTGGGTGGACGGCGGTCAGGTGCACTGCGAAGGCGTCGGCCAGCCGCTTGCGCTCGACCGCGAGCTGGGCGGGCAGGGGCAGCTCGGTGCCGGAGCCGACGACGGTCAGCGCGAGCACCACCGAGGGCTCGTCCTTCAGGCCCAAGCGGCGGATCGTCTCGGGGGTGCGCGGACCGCTCTCGAGCGCGGTGCTGATCAGCTCGGCGCGCAGCCGGCGCTCGACGTCGGCATCGGCGCGCTGCCAGACCAGGTGCATCGCGACGAGCTTCGCGGCGTCGTACAGCGCCTGGCCGCGCGCCTCGTCGAAGGCCTCGGCGGCGACGGCCCAGATCGTCCCGAGGATCTCGTCCCCGGCCCGGACGGCGATCGCCGCGCGCCCCTGCTCGCCCTCGGCGATCGGCCCCACCCAGACCGGGCGGTCGCTGCGGTAGATCTCCTGGAAGACCCCGCGCTCCTCGAGGATCCGCGTGTAGTCCTCGGGCACCTGGCGGCGCAGGATCGTCTGCACCCGCCAGGTGTCGACCTCCTCCTGGCGGCTGGAGAACGCCAGCAGCCGCGAGTTGCGGTCCTCGATCGTGACCGGCGCGTCGACGAGCGCCGCGATCGCGTTGGCGACGGCGAACAGGTCGTCGAGCCCCGACTGGTAGCCGACGACCTGGCGCAGCCCGGCGCCCGCGCGGCCCAGCGTGCCGGTGGGGAGGACGGGATCGCCGCCGTCGGCCGCGGGCTCGTCGGCGGTGAGGACGCGCAGCATGCCGGCGAGCTGGGTCCACGACGCGCCGCGGGTGAACGCGAGGACCGGCACCCCTGCCCGCTGCACGGCGGCGCGGAGCTGGTCGTCCGCCTCGACCGGCCCGCGGACCACCAGCCCGATCGCGCCCTGCGCGCCGAGCTGGGTGACGACCGCGGCGATCTCGCGGCTCTCGTGCAGGCCGACGCCGAGGACGAGCGCGCGCTCGGGCAGCGCGGGCTCGTCGAGGGGGTCGTGGATGACGATGCCGCCGATCCCGGCGGCGCTCCCGGCGCCGGACTCGTCGGCACGCTGGACGTCGCCGCACACGACGTCGAGCAGCGTCGTCCCGAGCTCGGCGAGGACGCGCGCCAGCCCTGCCCGGGGGAGGTCGGCGGCGCTCACGCCACCGACGTTAGTGGACAGGGATCCACTCCCGCGCGACCGTCACCTCGTCCAGGACGTCGGGCAGCGGGGTGACGCCGAGGCCGGGCCCGGTGGGCACCGCGAGGTGCCCGTCCTGCAGCACGAACGGCTCGGTCAGGTCCGTCGCGTAGTACCGCTCCGACGCCGACGTGTCGCCCGGCAGCGCGAAGCCGGGCAGCGCCGCGAGCGCGAGGTTCGCCGCCCGGCCCAGGCCGGTCTCGAGCATCCCGCCGCACCACACCGGCACGTCGTGCGCGACGCACACGTCGTGGATCCGCCGGGCCTCCAGGTAGCCGCCGACCCGCCCGGGCTTGATGTTCACGATCGAGCAGGCGCCGAGCGCGATCGCGTCGGCCGCGGCCCGCGCGGAGACGATCGACTCGTCGAGGCAGATCGGCGTGCTCAGCTGCCGCGCGAGCTCGGCGTGCCCGAGCAGGTCCTCCTCGTCGAGCGGCTGCTCCAGCAGGAGCAGGTCGAAGGCGTCGAGCTGGGCCAGGTGCCGTACGTCGCCGCGGCGGTACGCCGTGTTGGCGTCGACCTGGAGGGGGATGTCGCCGAACCGCTCGCGCACCGCGCGGACGGGCTCGACGTCCCAGCCGGGCTCGATCTTGAGCTTGATCCGCAGGTATCCGTCGGCCAGGTAGCCCGCCACCACGTCGAGCAGTGCCGGGATCGACTCGGTGATCCCGACCGAGACCCCGCACGGGACCGTGGTCCGGACCGCGCCGAGGGCGTGCGCGAACGACTCGCCACGGCCACGCAGGTCGGCGTCGAGGACCGCGGTCTCCAGCGCGGCCTTCGCCATCCGGTGGCCCTTCACGTGCGCGAGCGCCGGCGCCACGCGGTGCGCGTCGAGCTCGCCGGTCGCGGAGAGCGCGGCGAGCGCCGGCACGAGGTGCCGCCTCAGGACGTCGGCCGCGCCGTGGGTGTACTCCGACGAGTAGAACGGCCCGGTCCCCGCGCCGCTCTCGCCCCACCCCTCGGCGTCCTCGCCGACGACCCGGACGAGCAGCGCCTCGCGCACGGTCTCGGTGCCGAACGACGTCCGGAACGGCGCCACCAGCGGCACCTCCACGGTCCGGATCTCCACCCCGGTGAGCTTCACTGCGACTCCTTCCTCTCCACGACGTACCAGCCCTCTCGGTCGAATCCCCGCACCTGCGCGCCTCCGGCGAGCAGCCCGCCGAGCACCTCGCGCAGCGCGCCACGCCACTGCGCCGCGAGCGACGCGTCGTGCTCGCGCAGCGCCTCGATGTCGTCGGGGACGCCCACCAGCACCGTCCGTCCGTACGACGGCCGCACGATCGGCCCGCCCGCGGCCGAGCTCTCCAGTGCCACGACCGCCCCGGCCGCCCGCAGCGCGGCGCCCTCCAGCGCGCGTGGCGTCCCGGCGCAGGCGTCGGTCACGGCCGGCGCGAGCAGCGGCCAGCGGACGAGCAGCCGGTCGGTGGGGTCGGCGCGGTTGATGTCGTCGTCCATCGGGCCGTAGAAGTCGGGGAGGTACTCCACCGCGTCGGCGGCGAGCTTGCCCAGGTTGAACCAGGAGTTGCGCCGGATCAGCGGGTCGTAGGTCCACGTGACGGCGCCCGCGCCGTGCTCGAGCGCCCACGCGCGCTGGTGCAGCTTGAGCGCGAAGCCGACCTTGCGCGCGCGGACGCGCGGCAGCACGCCGGCGATGTGGCTGTGCAGCGTCTCGCGCCCGGGGGCCGCGAAGAAGCCGAAGCAGGCGCCGACGAGCTCGTCGCCGTCGTACGCGCCGCTGACGTAGCTGCCGGCCTTGGCCAGCGCGCGGAGCAGGTCCGCGGTGATCGGCGGGTTTCTCGCGCCGGTGCGCCAGATGTGCTCGTAGAGGCGGCGGACCGCCTCCAGGTCGGCGATCGCGTCGAGGGTGCGGATCTCCACGCCGGAGGCGGCGATCGCCGCGGCGGCCACGTCGGCGGGGGCGAGCGTGGTCATCGGAGCAGGTCCGTCAGGAGCGCGGTCAGCAGCGCGGTTCGCCGGCCCAGCTCGGCGACGACGACGTGCTCGTCGTCCGCATGGGCGCCGCCGCCCACCGCGCCCAGCCCGTCGAGGGTCGGCGTGCCGACGCCGGCGGTGTAGTTGCCGTCAGAGGCGCCGCCGACCGCGAGCGCGGTCAGCGGGTCGAGTCCCAGCCCGGCAGCGATCGTGGCGGCGCGGTCGAAGAGTGCCCGGGTCGCGGTGGAGGTCAGCGGCGGACGGTTGGGCCCGCCGACCACCTCGACGTCCGCGCCCGGCAGCACCGGGCGGAGCTCCTGCAGCGCGGCGTGGACCCGGTCCTGCTCGGCCTCGTCGCGCACCCGCACGTCGACCCCGAAGCCCGCCGCGGCCGGCACGGTGTTGATCGTCGTGCCCGCGTCGAGCCGGGTCGGCGTCACTGTCGTCCCGCGCGCGGGATCGGCGAGCGCCGCCACCGCGTGGACCTGGTGGGCGACCTCGATCGTCGCGTTCACGCCCCGCTCCGGCTCGAGGCCGGCATGCGCGGCGCGGCCGGTGACGAGCACGTCGTACCGGGAGACCCCCTTGCGCTCGGTCTTGAGCGCCCCGCCGGGGCCGGCCGCCTCCAGCACCAGCGCGGCCACGCAGCCGCGCGCCTCGCTCTCGATGAGCGCGCGCGACGAGGGGGAGCCGATCTCCTCGTCGCCGGTGACGAGGATCGTGATGCCCGCCCGCTCGTCGGCCGGCAGCGCCGCGACGGCGTGGAAGGCCATCACCACGCCCGCCTTCATGTCGAAGCAGCCCGGCCCGCGCAGCACGCCGTCGTGCACGCCGAAGGGATGGGTGACGAGCGAGCCCACCGGCCAGACGGTGTCGTGGTGGCCGAGCAGCAGCACCCGCGGCGCCGGGTCGCCGGGCGCCGCGGACCCGAAGCGCCAGCGCAGGTGGGTCCAGCCGTCGAGCACGATCCGCTCCGGCTCGGCGTCCAGCAGGCGGGTGCCGACGGCCGCGACGGCGTCCGCGCTGCGGGCGACCGCGGCGAGGTCCTCCGACGGGGACTCGCAGCGGACCAGGGCCTCGATGTCGGCCACCAACTCGTGCATGGCGACCAGCATCGGGACTTCCGCAGGCCCGCAGGCTGTCGTCCCGGCCAAGACTCGGGGGCTCTGTTGGGCTCCCCGGACGAAGGCGCGCACCCGGTTCCGCGGCGTAGGCTGGCCGGGTGGCGCGCGCCGTGACGCAGGAGGTGCGGTTCTGCCGGGCCGACGACGGCGTCCGGCTCGCTTGGGCGCGGCACGGCTCAGGCCCGCCGCTCCTCATCGTGTCGTGCTGGCTCAGCCACCTCCAGCACGACTGGCAGAGCCCGGTCTGGCGGCACTTCCTCGACGACCTCGGCGATCTCGCCACCGTCGTCCGGTACGACGAGCGCGGCTTCGGGCTCTCCGAGTGGGGCGTCGCCGACTTCTCGCTCGCCCGGCGGCTCGCCGACCTCGAGACGCTCGTCGATGCCGCCGGCCTGAGCCGGTTCGCGGTGCTCGGCATGTCGGGCGGCGCGCCCGTCGCGCTCGCCTACGCGCACGCCCACCCCGACCGCGTCTCGGGCCTCGTCCTGTACGGCGGCATGGCCGGCGGGGGCCTGCAGCAGGAGGACGAGGCCGCCGAGGAGGCCTTCCTGGCGATGATCCGGGCCGGCTGGGCGCGGCCGGACCCGCTCTTCCGGAGGGTGTTCACGAACGCCTTCATCCCGGACGCCACCGAGGACCAGATGGCGTGGATGGACGAGCTCCAGCGCACCTCGACCAACACCGAGAACGCGGTGTGCAGCCGGGTCGCGCGCCACCAGGTCGACGTCCGGCCGCTGCTGCCGGAGATCGCCGTCCCGGCACTCGTGCTCCACGCCGAAGGCGACCGGGTCGCGCCCGGCTGGGGCCCGCGACTGGCCACCGCGCTGCCGGACGCCCGCCTGGTGCTGCTCGACTCGCGCAACCACGTCCTGCTCGCCGATGAGCCCGCCTGGCCCGTCTTCGTCCACGAGGTCCGTGCGTTCCTGCACCGCGACCACGCCGCCGCACCGGTCTCGAACCTGTCCGAGCGCGAGCGGGAGATCCTGCTCCTCGCCGCCGAGGGCCTCGACAACACCGCCATCGCCGGGCGGCTCACGCTCAGCGTGCGGACCGTCGAGCGACACCTCCAGAACATCTACCTCAAGCTCGGCCTCTCCGGCCGCAACGCACGGGCTGCCGCGGTCGCCCGCGTCCTCGCCTGAGCGCCGGGCACGCGTACGCGCCGGCCGCCAGCCGCGTCGTCACGATGCGCGTCGGCACCGATGCCCGTCGGGGCCGCCGATTCGTAGCGTCGGAGCATCCGGACGAGCACCGGACCGCACGGACGAAGCGAGAGGAGAAGGCGATGTCGAACAAGGCGGTGATCAGCCTCAGCACGGGGCTCGAGGATCCCGAACGGGTGGCGGTGGCGTTCCTGGTCGCGCTGGGCGCGGCCGAGCACGGCCGGCCGACCCTGATGTTCCTGACCAAGGAGGCGGTCCGGCTCGCGCAGCCAGGGGTCGCCGTCGGCCGGGCGTGCGAGGGCTGCCCGTCGCTGCCCGACCTGCTCGCGCGGTACGCCGCCGCGGGAGGGCGCTACCTGGTCTGCCCGGTCTGCTTCCACGCGAAGGCGCTCGACCCCGAGCGGCTCATCGAGAACGCCGTCGTGGGCGGCAGCATCCCGATGTGGGAGTGGATCGGCGACGAGGGCGCGACGACCTTCAGCTACTGAGGCCTCGTGGCGGCGGCGACCGGTCAGGCCCAGAGCCCGCCGGGCCGCCCGCCGTCCGCGGTGACGACGGCGCCGTTGGTCGCCCGCCCGCGCGGGGACACCAGGAACGTGATGACGTCGGCGACCTCGGCCGCGGTGACCGGCCGGCCGAGGGCGTTGCGGGCGGCGACGGCGGCGTACTCGGCGTCGCCCTCGGTGCGCTCGGTGACGGTGAGGCCGGGGTGGACGCAGCTGACCGCGATGCCGGCCGGGCCGAGCTCGTCGGCGAGGTTCTTGGTGAGCGCGACGACGGCGATGTTGCGGACCGAGCCGGTGATGTTGCCGGTGGTGCGGGCGTTCATGCCGCTGACGTTGACGATCGCGCCGCCCCGCTCGCGCAGGTGAGGGGCGGCGGCCCGCGCCGTGCGGAGGTAGCCGAGCGCCTTCGTGTCGAGGTTGCGCAGGAAGTCGGCGTCGTCGAGGCCGGCCAGGCCCGGTGGGGGCGCGACGTCGGCACGGGGTGCGGCGCAGTTGACCAGGACGTCGATCCCGCCGAGCAGCGCGACGGTCCGGTCGACGGCGGCGACCACCGCGCCGTCGTCGGTCGTGTCGGCGACGACGTGACCGGCGGCGCCGATCTCCGCCGCGGTCGCGGCGAGGCTCGCGCCGTCCCGGCCGAGCAGGACGACGCGGGCGCCCTCCCGCACGAGCGCGGCGGCGGTCGCGCGGCCGATCCCGCGGTTGCCGCCGGTGACGAGGGCCGCGGCGCCGGCCAGTCCGAGATCCATCAGGCACCTCCCGCGCGCTCGGACATCTCGGACATCTCGGGGATCGGCGTCAGCAGCGTGCCGGTGTCGAGCCAGGACGCCAGGTTGTCGAGGGTCAGCGCGCGCATCGCGGCCCGGGTCTCGTGGGTCGCGGACCCGACGTGGGGGAGCAGCACGACGTTGTCGAGGTCGGCCAGCGCGGCCGGGACCTCCGGCTCGGCGGCGAACACGTCGAGCCCCGCGCCCCCCAGCCGGCCCTCGACCAGTGCCGCGACGAGCGCGTCCTGGTCGACCACCGAGCCGCGGGCCACGTTGACCAGCACGCCGGTGGGACCGAGCGCGTCGAGCACCTCGCGGTCGACCAGCGCCGCGGTCGAGGCGCCGCCGGGCACCACCGCGACCAGGTTGTCGACGGAGGCAGCGAGCTCGGCGGCCGACGCGGCGTACGCATAGGGGACGCCGGGCACCTCGTGCCGGCTGTGGTAGCTCACCGTGCAGCCGAAGGCCTCGAGCCGGGTCGCGATCGCGCGGCCGATCCGGCCCAGGCCGAGGATGCCGACCCGGCTCCGGGACACCTCGGTGGTGAGCGGGAACTCGCCGCGCTGCCACTCGCCGGCACGGACGAACAGGTCGGCCACCACCACGCGCCGCCGCACGGCGAGCAGGAGGGCCAGCGCCGTGTCCGCGACGGCGTCGTCGAGGACGCCGGGGGTGTTGCTCACCGCGATCCCGCGGGCGAGCGCGGCCGGCACGTCGATGTTGTCGTAGCCGACGCCGTGGTTGGCGATCACCCGCAGGTTCGGCAGCGCGTTGATCACGCCGGCGTCGACCTGGCCGCCGTTGGTGCACACGATCGCCACGACCTCCGCGCCGTGCTCGGCCAGGAAGGCCGGGCGTCCCTCGGCGGGGAGGTCGAGCGCGTCGTACTGCTCGCCGACGGCGTCGTGGAGCTGCGGGCTCAGGGGCGGGACACGGAGGACGGTGGGGCGGCTCACCCCTCCAACATAGAGGCCCCGTCCGAGGCGGCCCGCAGCATCTCCGTGCGGGTGGCGACCTTGACCCGGAGCCGCTCCTCGGCCGCGCCGAGCGCGATCTCGTGCGCGTCCAGGCGCTCCCAGCCACGGTGCGTGACGACGTCGACCTCGCGCTCGGCGAAGTACGCGTCGACGTCCTCGGGGCGCCGGGCGGGTGCCGTCGCGGTGGTGTCGGCGAGCAGGTGGCCGACCGTCTCGGCGGCGTCGCTCTTGGTGTGCCCGATCAGGCCGATGGGGCCGCGCTTGATCCAGCCGGTGACGTAGGTGCCGGGGATCGGCTCGCCGTCCAGGTCGAGCACCCGGCCGCCGTCGTTGGGGATGACGGCGGCGCGCTCGTCGAACGGCAGTCCCGGCAGCGGCGTGCTGCGGTAGCCGATCGCGCGGTAGACCTGCTGCACGTCCCAGTCGGTCACCTCGCCGGTGCCCTCGACCCGGCCGTCGGCGGCGGGGGAGTGGGTGCGCTCGGTGCGCAGCGTCGTCACCCGGCCGTCTGCGTCGGTGACGATCTCGGTGGGCGCCTCCGCGAAGTGCAGGTGGATCCGGTGCGGCTTGCCGACCGGGTCCGCGCCGACCCAGCTGGTCAGTGTGTTGAGCACCATCTTCTGCGACTTGTGCTGGGCGATGTGCTCCATGCCGTGCTCGTCGACGTCGAAGCCCTCGGGGTGCACGACCACCTCGACGTTGGGCGAGTGGTTGAGCTCGCGCAGCTCGACCGGCGAGAACTTCGCGTACGCCGGGCCGCGCCGGGCGAACACGTGCACGTCGGTGATCGTCTTGGCCTTCAGGCCCGCGTGGACGTGCGGCGGGATGTCGGTGACGAGCATCTCGTCGCCGGTCTTGGCGAGCACCCGCGCGACGTCCAGCGCGACGTTGCCGACACCGAGGACGGCGACGCTGGTCGCGTCGAGCGGCCAGGTCTGCGGCACGTCGGGGTGCGCGTCGTACCAGGAGACGAAGTCGGCGGCGCCCAGCGAGTGCTCCTCGCCGGGGATGCCGAGGTCGCGGTCGGCCATCGCGCCGGTGGAGATGACGACGGCGTCGTAGAACTCGCGCAGGTCCTCGAGCTTGACGTCGACGCCGTACTCGACGTTGCCGAGGAACCGGACCTCCGGCTTGGCGAGCACGCGCTGGAGCGCCTTGATGATCTCCTTGATCCGCGGGTGGTCCGGCGCGACGCCGTAGCGGACCAGGCCGAAGGGGGCGGGCAGCCGCTCGAGGATGTCGACGGAGACCGGGGTCTCGGCCTTGGTGAGGATGTCGGCGGCGAAGATGCCGGCCGGGCCACCGCCCACGATCGCGACGCGAAGAGTCATGCTGACGAGTCTGGGCGCCGCGGGCTGCTCACAGAACGAGGTTGTGGTTGGGTTCTCACAAGGTTAGTTTGTGAGAATGCTCGGCTCCCACGTCCCCGACCTGCGCGCTCTCGAGCTGCTCGTCGTGGTCGCACGCACCGGCTCGCTGGGGGCGGCCGCGGCCGAGCTCGGGATCACCCAGCAGGCCGCGTCGTCGCGGGTGCGGACCATGGAGGCGCTCGTCGGCGAGCCGCTGGTGACCCGCAGCAAGCGCGGCTCCGAGCTCACCGCGACCGGCGAGCTCGTCGTCCAGTGGGCCGACCGGGTGCTCGACGCCGCGCAGGAGCTGGACGCCGGCATCGCCGCGCTGCGCGCCGACCGCCGCGGCCACCTCGACATCGCCGCGAGCCTCACGATCGCCGAGCACCTGCTGCCGGGCTGGCTCGTGGGCCTGCGCGCGCACCAGGTCCAGCGCGGCCTGCAGCCCACCGAGGTCACCATGACCGCCACCAACTCCTCGCGGGCCGCCGAGCTCGTCGGGTCCGGCGAGGTCGTGCTCGGCTTCGTCGAGGGACCCGAGGCCCCACGCGGCCTGCGCCGCCGGCTGGTCGGCACGGACGAGCTCCTCGTCGTGGTCGGCCCCGGGCACCCCTGGGCGTCGCGCTCGCGCCGCCGGGTCAGCGCCGAGACGCTCGCGGCGACGCCGCTCGTCGTCCGGGAGCTGGGCTCGGGCACCCGCACCGTCCTGGAGCGGGCCCTCGCCGGCCGCCCGCAGGCGCCGCCCGCGCTGGAGCTGTCGAGCACGGCGTCCGTGCGCGCCGCCGTCGCGGCCGGCGCCGGACCGGCCGCCGTCGGTGCCCATGCCGTGCGTGACGACCTGGCCACCGGACGGCTGGTCCGGGTCACCGTGACCGGGCTCGACCTCACCCGCCGGCTGCACGCCGTCTGGAAGGGCGGCCCCCAGCCCCCCGAGGGACCGGCCCGCGACCTCGTCGCCTGGGCAGCTCGCGGCCCCCGGTGATCGTCGTACCGGACAAAATGGTCGTCAATCCGGTGGATTCGCGACCATTTTGTCCGGTACGACGGGGGCCGGATCAGGTGTGCGCGGGGTGGCGCTCCTGCAGTGCCGCGATCGAGTCGTCGGTGCACTCGGCCCAGAACGTACCGACGACGTCCTCGACCTGGCTGAACGAGTCGGCGACGTAGAGGACGTTCTGGTAGTCGGTGATGTCGTAGGTCATGCTGCCCATCTCGCCGACGTCGAGCGGGCGGATCGTCATGCCGCGGAAGGCCTCGATCTCGCCGGGCGAGGAGAGGATGCCGGCGCCGTACGCCTTGAGCTCGGAGCTCTCCCAGAGGATGCCGAACTCCAGCGTGAACCAGAAGACCTTGCTGACGAACTCCAGCGCGTCGGCCGACTCGACCCGGCGCGAGGCCTGGCCGGCGAGCTCGTAGAGCGCGGTGAAGCGCGGGTTCGCGAGGGTGTTGCCGTGGCCGACGACCTCGTGCAGGACGTCGGGCTCCGGCGTGTAGAGCGGGACCGAGTGGTGCCGGACGTACTGGGTCGACCAGAACGCCTTGTCGGCGAGCGAGCCGTAGAAGTCGCGCAGGGGCACCAGGCCCGCGGCCGGCTGGTAGCGGTAGCCGGTCAGCGGCTCCAGCCACTCGCTCACCTCGGCGAGCTGGGGGATGTGGTCGATCGGCAGGGCCAGCGCCTCCTTGCCGTCGAGGAACTCCCGGCAGGCGTACGCGCGGTGCTTGGTGACGAGCGCCTCGCTGACCACGCGCCAGACGTCGTGCTCCTCGGCCGTGTAGTCGGCGTACGGCGCGGGGGTGCCCGGCGTCCAGGCGTTGGCGAGCGTGGCGAGGGCGTCGCGCCGGGCACGGTAGGCCGGGTCGGCGAAGCCGGGGTGGTCGGCACCGAGGTGGACCTTGAGCGAGCCGTCCTCGTCGGCGGTCACGGGCGCGAAGTACTGGGCTTCCTCGAACATGGCTGCAGTCTGAGACGTGGTCCACCGAATTGCGAGCAAGGTCAGACGTTTGGCCCCCGCGAGCCCTAATTCGGTGGCAGGGTGTCCGGCATGGACGCGGTCGACCACGGAATCCTGGACATCCTGCGCGCCGACTCCCGGACCTCGATCCGGGAGGTCGCCGAGCGGCTGGGGATCAGCCGCGCGAGCGCGTACGCCCGGGTCAAGCGCCTGGTCGACACGAAGGTGATCCGCGGGTTCACCATCGACGTCGACCCGGCGGCGCTGGGCCTCGGGCTGCCGGCGTACGTCCACGTGCGGATCAAGCAGAACACCTGGAAGTCGTTCCGCAAGAAGGCCTGGGCGCTCGAGGAGGCGGCCCACGTCGCGCTCGTCGCGGGCGACTTCGACTGCGTGATCCTGGTCCGCGCGCGCGACGCCGAGCACCTGCGCGAGCTGGTCCTCGAGCGCATCCAGGCGCTGCCGGAGGTGGTCGCCACCCAGACCGTCCTCGTCTTCGAGGAGCACGTCGGGCAGGGCTGAACCACCCCCCGGCGGTCTATTGACGTTCTCAAACGATCGTGCAAATCTCGTAATATGACGCTGACGCCGAGCGGCTACGAGGACACGTTCGCGCGCGACCACCTCCCGCCCGCCGAGCAGTGGCCGGTGCTGGAGTTCACCACCGACGAGCTGCAGTACCCGGACCGCCTCAACGCCGCGGTCGAGCTCGTCGACCGCGCCGTCGCCGAGTTCGGCGCCGACCGCCCGGCGCTGCGCACGCCGTCGGGGGAGACGTGGACGCTAGGCGAGCTGCAGACCCGCAGCAACCAGGTCGCCCGGGTCCTCGTCGACGAGCTGGGGCTGCGCCCGGGCAACCGGGTCCTGCTGCGCTCACCGAACAACCCGTGGACGGTCGCCGCCTGGCTGGGCGTCCTCAAGGCGGGCGGCATCGTGGTCACCACGTTCGCGGCCCTGCGGGCGCGCGAGATCGTGCCGCTCGTCGAGCGGACCCGTCCCTTCCTGGCGCTCGTCGACCACCGCTTCGCCGACGACGTCGCCGAGGCCGCGCCCGGCCTCACCCTGGTCACCTTCGGCGGTCCCGGCGACGACGACCTGGTCGCGCGCGCCGCCCGCCAGCCCGAGGACTTCGCGGCCGTCGTCACCGCCGCCGACGACGTCGCGCTGTTCTGCCCGACGTCCGGCAGCACCGGCGTCCCCAAGATCACCACGCACTTCCACCGCGACGTGCTCTCCATCGACCACACGTTCGGCCGGCACGTCCTCCGGCTGCGGCCGGACGACCTCGTCGCCTGCTCCGCGCCGCTCGCGTTCACGTTCGGCCTCGGCATGCTCGTCGTCTTCCCGCTGCGGGCCGGCGCCTGCGCCCTGCTCACCGAGGCGGCGACGCCGCTCGAGCTCGCCGAGATCATCGCGCGCGAGAGCGTCACCGTGCTGGCCACTGCGCCGACGGCGTACCGGCGGATCCTCGGGGCCGGCCGGATCGGCGACCTCGCCGGCCTGCGGGTCGCGGTCAGCGCGGGGGAGCACCTCCCGCTGCAGACGTGGGAGCACGTCCGCGACGAGCTCGGGCTCGAGATCATCGACGGCATCGGCGGGACCGAGTTCCTGCACATCTACCTGTCCGCGCCCGTCGGCGAGATCCGGCCCGGGACGACGGGCCGCCCGCTGCCCGGCTTCCGCGCGACCGTGCTCGGCCCCGACGGCGAGGAGCTGCCGCCCGGCGAGCCCGGCCGCCTCGCGGTGATCGGCCCGGTCGGCTGCCGCTACCTCGACGACCCGCGCCAGGCGGCGTACGTCAGCAACGGCTGGAACGTCACCGGCGACACCTTCGTCCGCGACGCCGACGGCTACTTCACCTACCAGACGCGCACCGACAACATGATCGTCTCGGCGGGCTACAACATCGGCGGCCCCGAGGTGGAGGCCGCGCTCGACGAGCACCCGGACGTCGTCGAGTCCGCCGTCGTCGCGGCGCCCGACGCCGAGCGCGGCTCCGTCGTCTGCGCCTTCGTCGTGCTCGCACCGGGCGTCGCGCCCGACGACGCGACCGTGCGGCGCCTGCAGGAGCACGTGAAGCAGACCCTGGCGCCGTACAAGTACCCTCGCGTCATCCGGTTCATCGAGGCTCTGCCGCGCAACACGAGCGGCAAGCTCCAGCACTTCCAGCTGCGCCGGCAGGTCGAGGAGGAGGCATCGGTGTGAAGCCGCGGATCGCCTTTGTCTTCGGGGGTTCCGAGGGCATCGGCCTCGCGGTCGCCGAGCGCCTCGACGCCGCGGGCACGCGCGTCGTCGTGCTGTCCCGCTCGGAGGAGAAGCTCGCCGCCGCCCGCACCCGGCTGGGCCCGGAAGCCCGCTCCCACGCGGTCGACGTCACCTCGGCAGCCGCCGTCACGGCCGCCGTCGACGCCCTCGTCGCCGACGTCGGCGTCCCCGACCTGGTGGTGACCACCGCCGGCTACGCGCGGCCCGGCTACCTCGACGAGCTGCCCGCCGACGACATCGCCGGCATGGTCGCGACCAACCTGCTCGGCACCGTCCACGTGTGCCGCGCGGTCCTCCCGCACCTGCGCGCAGCAGGCACCGGCACGATCGTCACGACGTCCTCGATGGCCGGACTGGCGGGGGTCTTCGGCTACACGGTCTACAGCGCGACGAAGTTCGGCGTGATCGGGTTCTCGGAGGCGCTGCGCCGCGAGGTCCGCCCCTACGGCATCACCGTCAAGGTGCTCTGCCCACCCAACACGCTCACCCCCGGCTTCGCCGAGGAGAACCACCACAAGCCCGCCGAGGTGCTCGCCGCCGAGGAGAGCGTCGCCACGCTGACCCCCGAGCAGGTCGCCGACACCCTCGTCCGCGCCCTCGGCCGCCGCCGCGGCTTCCTCGTCATCCCGGGCCGCGACAGCCGCCTCGCCGCCGTCGCCATCCGGCACCTGCCGGCGGTCGTCGACCGCGCCCTGCGCCGCCCGACAACCTGACCGATCGGCCACAACCCGCCTGCACGGGCGGATTGTGCGCGGATCTTCCGACCCCGGCAGGCGAATCGCCCGAAGGTACGGGCTTCTCACCGAAGTTGGGGAAGGCCGTCTCATCGGTGGGTAAAGAAAACCGAAATGCCGGGACGCCCCTCCGAGCCGCGGCGCAACCTGATCTCGGTTGCTCGGGGGCTGCTCCTTCTTACCAAACCATCTCTCTTTCGAAGGATATTGGCATGCGCCGAATCTCCGATCGCCTCACCGAGGCGCGCCGCGACCAGCGCGGCTTCACGCTCATCGAGCTGCTCATCGTCATCGTCATCCTCGGCGTCCTCGCGGGCATCGTGGTGTTCTCGGTGCGCGGCATCAACAACAACAGCAAGACCGCCGCGTGCAAGACGGAGTACCGCACCGTCAACACGGCGATCGAGGCGTACTACGCGTCGAAGACCACCTACCCGGGCACGCTCCAGGCGCTCGTGGACGCGGGCTTCCTGCACGACACCCCGTCGGACTGGGTCACCGGTCTCTCGGCCGCGACGGCCACCGAGCCCGCGAAGGCCACTGGTACCGCTTGCCCGTGAGCCTCCGTTGCGGAGGGCCGTCGTCCACGCGACGACGGCCCTCCTCCGGGCCTCCGGCCCACTGACCCACCAGACCACGGCCCAGCGGCCCACGGGAGGGGAACCATCGTGTTTCATCACCTGCCTCGGATCGGCGATCGTGTCGACCGTCTCCTCGACGTCCTCTGGGGGGCGCGCGGCACGGACCTGATGCTCACTGTCGGCCTGCCGCCGATGATCCGGGTCGACGGGACGCTCAAGCCCATCCCGGACCAGCCGGTGCTCGCGGCCGACGACACCGACAGCCTGCTCGCCGAGGTGCTCACCACCGAGCAGCGCGACGTGTGGGAGTCCAGCCACGAGTACGACTTCTCGTTCTCCTGGCGCGAGCACGCCCGTATCCGTGGCAACGCCTTCACCCAGCGCGGGATGACGGCGGTCGCGCTGCGGATGATCCCGCGCACCGTGCCGACGCCCGACGCGCTCGGGCTGCCGACGGTCCTGCGGGACCTGTCGATGCGCCACCAGGGCCTGATCCTGATGACCGGGCCCACCGGGTCGGGCAAGTCGACGACGCTCGCGTCGTTGATCGACCTGATCAACACCAACCGGGGCTGCCACATCATCACCGTCGAGGACCCCATCGAGTACGTCCACGACCACAAGATGGCGGCCGTCAACCAGCGCGAGGTCGGCACCGACACGGGCAGCTTCCACAACGCGCTGCGCTCGGTGCTCCGCGAGGACCCCGACGTCCTGCTGGTCGGCGAGATGCGCGACCTGGAGTCGATCGGGTTCGCGCTCACCGTCGCCGAGACCGGCCACCTCGTCTTCGCCACCCTGCACACGAACGACACCGCGCAGTCGCTCGGTCGCATGATCGACGTCTTCCCGGCCGAGCAGCAGGCGCAGATCCGCGTCCAGCTCGCGGCGGCCCTGAGCTGCGTGGTCTACCAACGCCTGATCCCGCGGATCGGCGGCGGCATGATCGCGTCGTACGAGGTCCTCGTCGCGACGCCCGCCGTCCGCAACCTGATCAAGGAGGGCAAGACGCACCAGCTGCGCAACTCGATCGTCACCGGTGCCCAGGACGGCATGGTCACGCTCGAGCAGTCGCTGTCGCAGCTGATCCAGGCCGGCATCGTGACGGAGCAGGACGCCGTCGCCCGCAGCCTGTACCCCAAGGACATCGACGCCCGGCCACGGCACGCCGTCGGCGTGGGCCGGTGAGGCGGGACGGCCACCGATGAGGCTCAAGGGCAAGCACAGCAAGGCGGACGCGCCGGTCGCCGTCGCACGAAACGACGAGGACGACGAGCGGCTCGGCCGGATCCTGGTCGGAGCCGGCCGGCTCCAGCCCTACCAGCTGGACGCGGCCCGCGGTCTGGCCGACGGCGGCTCGCTCGCCGCACGGCTCACCGCGACCGGTGTGATCACCGAGGACGCCCTCGCCCGGACGCTCGCCGACCACCACCAGGTGGGCGTCGCCGACTTCCGCAGCCTGACCCCGGACGCCGAGGCCATCGCGCTGCTGACGCGCGACCAGGCCATCACCCTGGACGCGCTGCCGATCACGACAGCCGACGGCACGGTCACCGTGGCCGTCCTCGACCCGGCTCCCGAACGTGTCCAAGCGTTGGTCGCGGTCCTCGAGCAGCCGGTCCGCCCGCTCGTCACGACCCGGCGTGACCTCGACCGCGCGATCGCGTCGGCGTACCCGGCGACCCGCGAGGTGGTCGGCCACATCCAGGCGTTCGAGGCGCGCGACGTGCTCCGCCGCGAGGCCGAGCAGCTCGACTCGGTCAGCGTCAACGAGGAGGCGCCCGTCGTCCAGGTCGTGCAGAAGGTCATCACCCAGGCGTTGCGCGATCGCGCGTCCGACGTCCACATCGAGCCGTCCGGCGATCGGGTCCGCATCCGGTACCGCATCGACGGCGCTCTCACGGACGTCCTCGACCTGCCCGGCTCGATCGGCCCCGCGCTGGTCAGCCGGGTGAAGATCCTCGGCGGCATGAACATCGTCGAGCGCCGTCGCCCGCAGGACGGCCAGATCACCATGGAGGTCGACGGGCGCGAGGTCGACATCCGCGTGTCGACCACGGCGGTCGTCGGCGGCGAGAAGGTCGTCATGCGGCTCCTCGACAAGAGCCGGCCGCTGTTCCGGCTCGAGCAGCTCGGGATGCCGGCGGACACGGCGGCGCGCTACTCCCAGCTGATCCGCTCGCCCTTCGGGATGGTCATCTGCGCCGGCCCGACCGGAGGCGGCAAGACCACCACGCTCTACGCGTCGCTCGGGGAGCTCAACACCCCCGAGAAGAACCTCATGACGATCGAGGACCCGGTCGAGTACACCTTCGACTCGATCAACCAGATCCAGATCAACGAGCAGGCCGGCATCACCTTCGCCGGCGGGCTCAAGTCGATCCTCCGCCAGGACCCGGACGTCATCCTCGTCGGCGAGATCCGGGACGTCGACACCGCCCGGATCGCCGTCCAGTCCGCGCTCACCGGCCACTTCGTCCTGTCGTCGCTCCACGCGACCGAGGCGGTGTCGGCGCTCTACCGCCTGCTGGACATGGGGATCGAGGCGTTCCTCATCGCCTCATCGGTGACCGCCGTCGTCGCCCAACGCCTGGTTCGCCGCAGCTGCACCTCGTGCCTCGCGCCGTACCAGCCGTCGCCCGAGGAGCTCGCCTTCCTGCGCAGCTTCGGCGGCACCGAGCCGATGGGCGGCTGGCAGCACGGGACCGGGTGCCACTTCTGCGCCCACACCGGCTACCTGGAGCGGATCGGCGTCTACGAGATGCTCGTCGTCACCGACGAGGTACGGGAGCTGATCGTCGACCGCGCGCCGCACGACCAGATGCGCAAGCTCGCCCGGAGCCAGGGGATGCGCACTCTCCAGGAGCAGGCCGTTCGGCTCGTGGGTGACGGCGTCACCACAGCCGCCGAGGTCATGCGCGCCATCTACGTCGCAGGAGTCTGAACCATGCCCAAGTTCGCGTATGTCGGTATCGACCTCGAGGGTCAGCACGTCAAGGGCACCCACAAGGCCGCCAGCCGCGGCGATGCGGAGGTCGCTCTGTTCCAGCGCGACCTGCGCGAGCTGCGGGTGATCGAGAAGAAGAGCGTTCTCCAGTACGAGATCTCCGGCCCGCGCATCAAGCGCGAGCACGTCATGCACCTCTCTCGCCAGATCGCGGCCTTCCTCCGGGCGGGCCTGCCGATCCTCGACGCCGTGCACTCGATCGGAGCGGAGAGCGAGAACTCCTCGGTACGCCGGATGATGCACGAGATCGAGGACGGGCTCCGGGCGGGGGAGCGCTTCTCCGACACGCTCGACCGCTATCCCAAGGTGTTCCCGGAGTTCTACCGCGGCATCGTCCGATCGGCCGAGCTCACCGGAGAGCTGGACACCGTGCTCGCGCGGCTGGCCATCTACATCGAGCGCGACCTGGAGGCGCGACGGAAGATCAAGTCCGCGCTGATCTACCCGATCGCGGTCGCGATCATGTCCGTGGTCACGGTCGTCGTGCTGGCGGTCTACGTGCTCCCGAAGTTCCAGGACTTCTTCGAGGAGCTGGACGCCACCCTGCCCCTGCCGACGCGGATGCTGATGGGCTTCACGGACTTCCTGGGCACCTGGTGGTGGGCGATCCTGGCGGCCCTCGCTGCCTGGCTGCTGCTCAGCTGGATCATCCTCCGGTTCGAGAAGGGCAAGTACGCGCGCGATGCCTTCCTGCTCAAGGTCCCCGTCCTCGGCACGACGATCCAGTACGCGCTGGTGGAGCGCTTCTGCCGGGTGATGGCGTCCATGGTCGGTGCCGGCGTGAACCTGCCCGAGGCGCTCCACGTCGCGACCGAGTCCCTGCGCAACCGGGTCTTCATCAAGAGGCTCAACGGCGTCACCGAGCAGATGCTCGAAGGCCAGGGGATGGCCGGTCCGCTCGCCCGCACCCAGCTCTTCCCAGGGACCGCGACCTCGATGCTGCGCGTCGGCGAGGAGACGGGGTCGATGGACACCCAGCTCGAGGTGACGGCGGAGTACTACGAGGACGAGCTCGACTACAAGATCGCGAAGCTGACCGCGCTCTTCGAGCCGATCGTGATCGTGGTGATGGGCGGCATCGTCGGCTTCGTGGCCGTCGCCCTGGTCTCCGCCATGTACGGCATCTTCCAGCAGGTGCAGGTCTGATGCGCGGCCTCGGGCGTCTGCGCGCGGGGGTCCGTGCCGACGACGGCGTGACGCTCATCGAGACGCTCGTGGCACTGTCGATCCTCAGCATCGCCGGCGTCGCCGTGATGGCCGGACTCCAGCTGACCGTGCAGACCTCGGACATCCACCGCAAGCAGTCGACCGGTGGCGCCTACGTGCGCAGCTACGCCGAGGCGATCGAGACCTACCTCGACAAGTCGGCCCACTACGTGTCGTGCGCCTCTGCCTCCGCGTACACGCCTGGCGTCGTCGGCTTCGACGAGCCCGACGGCTACACGGCGCAGCAGGAGGGCGCGGCGCAGCCGCTCGACGGCGACGGCTCGGTCCTGTCCGGTGGCTCCTGCCCCGACCGCGGCGTCCAGCGGCTGCGGCTCAGCGTGCGCAGCGACGACGGCCGCGCCACCGAGCGCCTGACGATCGTCGTCCGTCGAGCGTGTGGGGCGACGACGTCATGCGACTGAGACTGCTGAGGTCGTTGCGTCTCCGGCTTCGCCCGGGACGCTCGGGGCACGCGCGCCGCAGTGCGGCCGGCGACGGAGGCTTCACGTTGATCGAGCTCGTGATCACCGTGGCGATCATGGGCATCATCGTGACTGCCCTCACGGGCGTGGTGATCAGCTACTTCAAGACCACCGTCGACACCCAGGCGCGGATGACCGAGTCGCAGGACGTTCAGTTCGCCGCCGCCTACTGGCAGCGCGACGTGGCCAGCATCGGTGTCCGCGCCTACGACGCGCCCTCCAAGTCGTTCCCGCTGCAGCAGTCGGTCAACGTCAGTCCGTCGTGCACCCTGCCATCCGGCACCACCGTGGTCACGCTGGCCTGGAGCGAGTACGTCTCGCCGGACTCGACGGTGACCCCGCCCAAGATCACGGTCAGCTACGTCGCCCGCGCGGTCGGCGGCGCGTACGAGCTGGTCCGGATCCGCTGCAGCGGCAGCGCGGTCGACTCGACGGTACGCGTCGCCCACAGCCTGCGGGCCCCGCCGACCGTGAGCTGCAATGTCGCGTGCACCGGATCGGGCGCCGACGTGCCGTCGGTGGTGCGCATCGATCTCGCCGTCCTCGACCCTGAAGGCCACGACACCGTCGCCTACACGGCCACCCTCTCGGGCGAACGGAGACAGTCATGAGAGTCCGGCGATACCTGCGACGCCTGTTTCCGGCGCGCGACGACCGCGGAGCACTGCTCATCATCGCGATGGCGATCGTGACGGTGGTCGCCGTCGTGACCGGGTTCGTGCTGACCCGTGGCGACGGCAGCCTGCGCGCCACCGTCGCCCTGCGCGATGTCGCCCGCACGTCGTACGCCGCGGATGCCGGCGCCCAGGTCGCCATCAACGCGCTGCGCACCGGCTACAACGTGGGCAGCGGCGAGCCGGCGGGCTGGTACTACACGAACGTCAAGAACACCGGATGCTTCGGCTACGACGGCCCGCTCGCGACCGCGACGGCTAAGGACACCCTCGTCCTCAACAACCTGATCCCCCAGGCCGGCGGCGAGACACAGCAGCCGATGTCGGCGCGCGTCGTCTGCACGCCCGACAACGACACCGGCGACCAAGGCTCCGCGGTGCCCATCACGAATGCGAACAAGCCCGGGTATGCCGTGGTCACGCTCGGCGGTGCGGTCGACGCGACGGGTTCCAAGAGCCCAGGACTGCTGGTGCGCGGCGGGATCTACTCCAACGGCGCGGTGAAGGGTCCGGTCAACGTGCTGGCCGGTGGCGTCCGCGCCGTCGGCTCCTGTGATGCGACGGTGACCGCGAGTCCGAAGAGCTGCAACAGCGGCCCGCCGATCTCCGATCCGAACTACGCGAGCGAGCTCGGGGGGACTATCCCGGGTCTTCGCACGCCGCCCACGACCTGCAGCGGTGGCGTCGCGATCTTCGAGCCGGGCTACTACGACAACGCCAGCACGCTGAACACCGCGACCAACCTGTGCTCGGTCGCGTGGTTCAAGCCCGGCACCTACTACTTCGACTTCCACAACGACAGCTGCGCGAACGTCTGCCCCAGCAACGTCTACGGCACCGGCGGCAACACGTGGACCATCAACGGCGCGACCGTCATCGGGGGAACGCCGGTCGACGCGAACAACAACACGCTCAGCCAGCCGCCGAGCAATGTGTCCGTCCCGGGCGCCTGCCGCAGCCCGATCACCGACGTGAACGCCCAGGGCGTGCAGTTCGTCTTCGGTGGCAGCAGCCGGATCTACGTCGACCAGAACTCGAAGATGGAGCTGTGCGCGACCTACCACGCCGACCGTCCGCCGATCGAGCTGTACGGCCTGAAGTCGGGGACCACACCGACCGCAACCAACGCGAACGGGCTCGTCGCCTCATCGGTACCTTCGGCGGGAGCCTTCACACGGTCGACCACGACCGGCGCGGCGACCGAGGCCGACCTCGCCGCCCCGAACGACGGCAACGCCGCCACGTGGAAGACCACGTCGGCGGCCGCACAGAGCACGACCCTGACCGCTCAGGGATTCGCGCCCGGCAGCGCCGTACCGCCCGGATCGATCCTCACCGCAGCGACGCTGCACGTGCGGCACCAGGATGCCGACGGTACGGCGAGCTCGCAGGCGACCGCCAAGGTCACCGTGGGCGGCACGACCACCACCGCCGTCAACGTGCCCGTCTCGGCCACTGCGACGACGTCCGATCTCGCCATCACCGGTACGAACCTCAACAGCCTCCAGAAGGAGATCCACGACAACGGCTACGCCGGCGCGTCGATCGCCTACACCGCCAATGCGAAGAAGAACGCCGCGACGACCACCGTCGACATGGTCAAGCTCGACCTGACGTACTACGTCCCGGTGCTCCGCGGTCAGGGCGGAACGTGCATCGACGGCACCGGCGGGGGCTGCCGCTTCATCGACATGAAGAACGGCAACAACAAGGTCCAGGTCTACTTCCAGGGGACGACCTACGTGCCCTACGGCGACCTGCAGCTCCTCCTGGGCAACTTCGCGTCGGAGATCATGAAGTTCGGTCTCGTCGCTCGCCAGCTGGAGTTCCAGTTCTGGAACGGCGCGTCGGACCAGACCTACCCGGTCATCGAGATCCCTGACAACACACCGGGCTTCGGCGTCGAGACGACGCTGGTCCGACTCGAGGTCTACGTCTGCCCTGGCACCACCTGTGCCACCGGCGGTGAGCTGGCCTTGAAGTCGAAGGTGAAGATCTTCGACGATGGGGGGACGCCGGGGCCGCCGCACCGGCAGATGACCGTCCTGAGCTGGAGCCACAACCGCTGACCGAGCAGGAACTCCTCCGCATCGCCGTCCCGGCGCTCGCCGGCCTCCTGGGGCTGGCGGTCGGGTCGTTCCTCAACGTGGTCGTGCACCGCGTGCCGGCGGGGGAGTCGGTCGTCCGGCCGCCGTCGGCCTGCCCCCAGTGCGGGCACCTGATCCGCGCGCGGCACAACGTCCCCGTCGTGGGGTGGCTGGTGCTGCGGGGTCGGTGCTACGACTGCCAGGAGCCGATCAGCGCGCGCTACCCCTGGGTGGAGCTCGGCACGGGCGTCGGCTTCGCCCTGGTCGCGCTGCGGCTCGGGACGGACGAGGGCGGGCTCCGGCTGTTGCCGGCGTACCTGGCCTTCGCCGGTGTCGGCATCGCGCTCGCCTTGATCGACCTCGACGTCCAGCGGCTGCCGGATGCGATCGTGCTGCCGTCGTACCCTGCGCTGGCAGCGCTGCTGGCCATCGGAGGCGATGGGCCGGCGCTGGTGCGGGCGGCCGAGGGAACGGTTGCGCTGGCCGCGTTCTTCTTCGTCATCTGGTACGTCGCGCCCGGAGGAATGGGATTCGGCGACGTGAAGCTGTCCGGGATGGTGGGCGGCATGACGGCCTACCTCTCGTGGGGGACGTTTCTGGTCGGTGCGTTCCTGGGCTTCTTGCTGGGTGCGGTCGCCGGCCTGATGCTGATGGCCGGCGGGCGGGCTGGACGGCGGACGGCCCTTCCGTTCGGGCCGTTCATGGTGCTCGGCGCGTGGGCGGCGATCCTCGGGGCGGGACACCTGGGCGACTTCTACCTCGACAGCATCGGATTCTGAGAGCCGCGGCATCGTCACCGTGGTGCCCACTCCTACGTGCGCCGGTGGAAGCGGACGTCGCCGTTGGGCAGCCGATCGTGGTCGAAGGCGCGGTCATGGATGCGGTGGTGGTGGTACGAGCAGAGCAGGATGCCGTCGGCCAGATCGGTGCGGCCGCCGCGTGACCAAGGGGTGAGGTGGTGGGTCTCGCACCAGGCGGAAGGGATCGTGCAGCCCTCGGCGCGGCAGGAGCGGTCGCGCAGGCGCAGGGCGCGGCGCTGGGCCGGGCGGAAGAGACGGCTGGCCCGGCCGAGGTCGAGCACCTCGCCGGCCGTCCCGAGGACAGCGGGGATGATGCGTGCGGTGCACGCGAGCCGCCGGGCCTGGTCGGCCGAGATGGTGGTGTCGCCGTCACTGGTCTGCACCCCTGCGGCGGCGAGCTCGGTGCGGAGCTGGTCGAGGCCGAGGGTGACGACGAGCGTGGTGGCATCGCCGCCATGGTCGGGAAGCCGAGCGGGGTCGAGGTGCTCCAGGAGTGCGGCGAAGGCATGGGCGCGCTTGCGGTACGGCGGAATCAGGTCGGCCTCGCCGTGGGCAGCGCCATCGGCCTGGCGGGGCGAGGTGAAGGCGTCGAGGTAGGTACGCAGGCGGTCGGTGACGCTGGTGGGGAGTATCCCGACGAGGCGGGTACGCCCGCGGCCGAGGGGATGGAAGCGGAGGGAAGCGGTCTCGCGGGCCCGCCGCTCCTCGTCCTCGAGACGACGACCGTCTTCCGCCTCGGCGACCTCGGGGGCGACGACGTCGAGGATCCGCCGGGCAAGACGGCGGAGCTCGCCGGGACGGTAGTGCGCGGCATAGCCGACGAGGGTCTTCTCCGCCGAGGTGCGCACCTCGGCGCCGAGGCGTTCGGGCAGATCGGCCACACCGTCGGCGATCACGCGGGCCTGAGCGGGCGAGACCTGGCCGGCACGCAAGGCCGTCGCGAGGAGAGGACGGTCCTCGAGGGAGGTGGCGAGGTGCCAGTCGGACCGGGCGGCGGCCGGCTCCGCGCGCGTCTCGTGGGACAGCCAGGCTGCTGCGTTGCGGGCACCGGACTGGTCGCCGACCTCGCCCGAGGCTGCAAGGACGCGCAGGCGCAGCTCGGTGACCTGGGCTTCGGCCTTCGCGAGCTCGACAAGTGCCGTCTGCTTCTCGAGGGTGGACATGTAGGCCGGCTGGGTGTCGGCGACCTCGGCCAGCGCGCGACGTACGGTGCGGGCGCAGGCGAGCACCGGGTGCAACGTAGCGACGGCATCGACCGACATGACCTACCCCTCTCGAGACACGGACCCAGCAGGAAGCAGCGGGTTCTCACGTCTCGGGGCAGGTGCCTGTGAGGGAGGCGACCCACCGCAGGGGGTGGGCCAAGCCGGAACCATCAGCCACCGAGGAGTATTGCTCCGACGTGCGTCGATTCGAACATGCGTTCGAGCACTCTGTCAAGTCAGGTTCTCGGCAGACCTGCCCGAGAGCTCTGCTCAGGCGGGCGGCCTCGGCGCATGCGAGGCGCGGCGTGGCCGAGCGTCAGCGGTCGCCGAAGCAGACCAGGCACGACCGCGGGTCGTGGTCGAGGTGGCTCTCGTGGAGCCGGGACGCACGGAGCAGGACGTCGTCGAGCGCGCGCTCGGACGCGGCGATCTCGAGGATGACCTCCTCGAGCTCCGGGGACAGGTGCGGGGCGGGCCCGGCGGGGGCCAGGCCGGGATCGTGCTCGTGCTCGTCCTGGACGGCGGTGCGTGCGCTCATCTGCCTCGGCCTCCGTGACGTGCGAGATTGCGACCTTCCGAGGATCGCCGCCCGGGTGGGGTGCGGCAACGGGTACGGCCGAGGTCTGGCCGGTCGGGGCGCCCGCGCGGTCCGGACGGGCCAGGCCGGCCGGGACGGGGGCCCGGGCTGCGCCTGCTCGGGTCCCGGGCCTGCTCGGGTCTCGGGCCTGCTCGGGTCTCGGGCCTGCGCTACTGCAGGGCCGCGGTCAGTCGGGCCACGTTGTCGACGTACTTGGTGCGGGCGGGGCGCTGCTCCCAGTCGGCGAGGGTGAGCTCCCGGGACAGTGCGCGGTAGGTGTCCTCGACCTCGCGCATCTTCGCGACGACGGCGGGGTCCGGCATCATCAGGGAGACCTCGTAGTTGAGCGCGAACGAGCGCATGTCCATGTTGCTCGAGCCGACGACCGCGACCTGCTCGTCGATGGTGAAGTGCTTCGAGTGGAGGATGTACGGCGCCGGGTACTGGTAGATCCGCACGCCCGCCTCCAGCAGCGCCCGGTAGTACGACGCCTGCGCGTGGCCCACGAGGAACTGGTCGGAGACCTCGCTGACGAACAGCTCGACTGCGACGCCGCGCTCGGCGGCAGTGGTGACGGCGTACAGCAGCGACTCGTCGGGGACGAAGTACGGCGAGGTGAGGGAGATCCGCTCGGTGGCGGCGTAGAGGAGCGTGGTGAACATGCGGAGGTTGTTCTCCGCGACGATGCCCGGGCCGCTCGGGACCACCTGGCAGGGGACGTCGAACACCTCGTCGGGGCGCGCGTCCGGCTCGCCGAAGACGGGGACGAGGTCGACGACCTGGCCGGTCTCGACGTACCAGTCCGAGGCGAACACGGAGTTGAGCGCGCCGACCACGGGGCCTTCCAGGCGCACCATCAGCTCGACCCACTCGCGGCCGAGCTTGTGGTTGGCGGGCTTGTTGTAGCCCGGCTCGGTGAGGTTGAGCGAGCCGGTGAAGCCGACGCTGCCGTCGACGACGAGGATCTTGCGGTGGTTGCGCAGGTCCGGACGCCGGAACCGGCCCTGCAGCGGCTTGATCGGCAGCATCGGGTGCCAGGCGATCCGGGTGCCGCGCAGCCGCTTCACCATCTTCTTGTAGCCCGGGATCCGGCGTGAGCCGATGTGGTCGAACAGCAGCCGGACGTCGACGCCACGGTCGGTCGCGCGGATCATCGCCTGGAAGACCGGGTCGGTCACCTCGTCCCAGGCGGTGATGTAGAACTCGATGTGGACGTGGCTGCGGGCGCGGTCGATCTCGGCGGCCATCTCGGCGATCGTGCCGCGGTAGTCGGGCCAGAGCTGGACCTCGTTGCCGCCGGTCAGCGCGAGTGCGCCGAGGTGCTGGTTGAGGTCCGCGACCCGTGCCATCGGCGCCGGCAGGCGGGCGCTGTCGAACGACAGCGGCAGCCGCTCGGACTGCTCGCGGATGGCAGCGATCGCCGTGCGCTGGCGGGTGATCCGGCGGTTGCCGAGGCGGGTCCGGCCGAGGAGCAGGAAGATCGAGAAGCCGATGATCGGCTCGATCATGATGAGCAGCAGCCAGGCCATGCCCGTCGACGGCTTGCGGTTGCCGGGGATGATGCCGAGCGCGACGAACCTGAGGACCAGGTCGAGGCCGAAGATGATCCAGCCGAGTGTCGACGTCGGAACGGGCCAATTCATGGATGCACCCTATGGAATCCTGACCGCATGACGCCTCCAGACCACGGCTTGCTCGGACGTGTCGCGGGTGCGGTCACCGGCAAGGTGGTCGATGTCGTGCCGATCGAGGAGATCATCGAGCAGGTCGACGTCGACGCACTGCTGGAGCGGGTCGACGTGAACCGCCTGCTCGACCGGGTGGACGTCGACCGCCTCCTCGACCGCGTCGACATCGACCGGCTGCTCGCCCGGGTCGACCTCGAGGAGCTGGTGCAGCGCGCCGGGATCCCCGACGTCGTCGCCGACACGACCGGCCAGCTGGCCGGCCGGACGCTGGACGTCGCGCGGCGGCAGGTGGTCGGGCTCGACACGGTGGTGACCGGGATCGTGGACCGGCTGCTGCGCCGGCGCGGTCCGGCGCCGGTCGGTCCGCCGGCGCTCGTCGGGCCGGGTGCGGCCGGGGAGGTGCGGCGATGAGCCGGCCGACCGTGACGGGCCGGTACGCCGGACCGGTGAGCCGGGCCGCGGCGACGGCGATCGACGTCGCGGTGGTGCTCGCGTCGTACTCGGTCGGGGTGGGGCTGGCGGGGTTCCTGTCGCAGGCGCTGTTCAACTTCTCGATCGAGAAGGGGACGGGCGTGCTCGCGACGGCGGTCCTGCTGGGCTGGGCGGCGCTGTACGTCGCCGTGGGCACGGCGATCTCCGGGCGGACGGTCGGCAAGGGCGTCGTGGGGCTCAAGGTGGTCTCGCGGCTGGGCTACCCGGTGCGGCCGTCCGCGGCGGTCGTGCGGGTGCTGGCGTTCCCGCTCAGCACGTCGGTGTTCGCGATCGGGCTGCTGCTCATCGCGTTCCGGCGCGACCACCGCGCGCTGCACGACCTGATCGCACGCACGGCAGTCGTCTACGACTGGGGTGACCGGCCGGCGCAGCTGCCGGGGCCGCTCGCGGCGTACCTGCGGGCGCACGACGCGGCCTGAGACTGCTCAGCCGTGGGCGAAGGTGATCCGGGGCAGGATCCGGCGCAGCCAGGCGGGCGTCGCCCACGCCGCGCGACCGGACAGCCGGAGCAGCACGGGGAGCAGCACGAGGCGGACCAGGAAGGCGTCGAGCAGGACGGCGACGCCGAGGATGACGCCCATCTCCTTGGGCGGGAGCGGTCCGGAGAGGGCGAACGTGAAGAAGACCGCGACCATCACACCGCCGGCCGCGAAGATCACCCGGCCGGAGTGGGCGACGGCGCCGACCATGGCCTCGCGGGGGTCGCCGGTGCGCTCCCAGTGCTCCTTGGCGGCGGCGAGCAGGAAGACGGTGTAGTCCATCGCGATGGCGAAGATCATCGCGAAGAAGAACACCGGCGCCCAGGCGTCGAGGAAGCCCTGGGGCTCGAACCCGAGGAGACCGGCGCCGTGGCCGTCCTGGAAGAGCAGCCGCGCGACGCCGAACGCCGCGGCGGTCGAGAGCAGGCTGGCGAGGGTGCCGAGCAGCGAGATCAGCGGTGCCTGCAGGGCGACCAGCAGGAGCAGGAAGCCGAGCAGCAGCACGACGCCGATGACGAGCGGCGTGGACCGGTCGAGCTGGTCGGTGAGGTCGATGTTCTCCACGGCGGCGCCCCCGACCAGGGCGGACGACGGCAGGTCGGCGCGCAGTCGCTCGACGGTCGCGGGCAGGTGCGGGTCGGACGGGTCGACCGTCGGGACGGCCTGGATCATCGCCAGGTCGCTGCCGTCCGCGGCAGGCTGCGGCGGCAGCACCGACCGGATGCCGGCGTCGTCGGCGAGCACCGCGGCGGCCGCGTCGGCGTCCGGGCGGGCGACGACGACCTGCAGCATCCCCGGTGCGCCGGGGCCGAAGGCGTCCTTGACCTGGGCGTAGCCGACCCGCGCGCTGGCGTCGTCCGGCAGCACCTTGATCGACGGCATGCCGGTCCTCAGCCCGGCGATCGGGGCGGCGAGCAGCAGCAGGACGGCGGTCGCGCCGAGGCCCCAGGCGAGCGGACGGCGCCACAGGTGGGCGCCCCAGCGGGCGAAGACCGGGGAGCGGTGCTCGGTGGTGCGGGCCCAGGGGAGGGCGAGCCGGTCGATCCGGTGGTCGAGGCGGACCAGGACCAGCGGGAGCAGGGTGAGCGTCGCGGCGAGCACGAAGACGACGGCGATCATGATCCCGCCGGCCATCGATCGGAACGACGGCGACGGCACGAGCAGCACCGCCGAGAGCGAGACGAGCACGGTCGCGCCGGAGAGCAGGACCGCCTTGCCGGCGGTGTCCATGGTCTCGGCGATCGCCTGCCGGGGTGAGGCGTCGCGGCCCATCCGGGCCGCGCGGTAGCGGACGACGAGGAAGAGCGCGTAGTCGATGCCGAGCGCGAGCGCGAACATCATGGCGAAGTTCATCGCCCAGATGGAGACCGGGACGAGCTCGTTGACGAGGACCAGCGAGCCGGCCGACGCGACGAGTCCGGCGAGGGTCAGCAGGAGGGGGAGCCCGGCGGCGACGAGCGCGCCGAACGCGAGCACGAGGATCGCGAGCGTGACCGGCCAGGAGATCATCTCCGAGGTCAGCATCGCCTCGAGGTTGGCCTCGTTGAAGTCCGACCAGAGCAGGGACGAGCCGGTCGGGTTGACCTGGACGGTGGGCGTCGACAGGGCCTGCAGCTCCTCCTTGAGGTCGGAGGCGACGCGGACCATCTCGTTCGTGTCGACGCCGGCGCCGGCGAGGACGACGGCGGTCCGGCCGTCGGGGGAGAGGCTCGCCCCGGGCGTGGGCGCGATCACCTCGGCGAGCCGGGGCTCGGCCTCGAGGACGTCGCGCACCTGCGCCAGGACGCGCGCGCCGTCGCCGGCGCCGTCGTCCAGGGGGCCGTCGGTGCTGTGCACGACGACCTGGAGCGCATGGCTGGCGTTGCCGCCGAAGTGCTCCTGGGCGAGGTCGCGGACGGCGACGGACTCCGAGCCGTCGGCCTGCCAGCCGGCGCCGGAGAGGTTCTTCTCGACCGAGGGGGCGAAGATCCCGAGCCCGATCACGACGGCGATCCAGGCGATCCCCACGAGCCGGCCGTGGTCGGCGACCCAGAGGCCGAGGCGGCCCAGCGGGCCGGCGGGGGAGGTGTGCTGCGCCACGGTGGCGGCTCCTTTCGATTATCCCCCTGGGGGGTTAGGCTGGCGACCGTACAGAACCCCCTGGGGGGATAGCGAATCGGGAGGAAGAGCCCCATGGACAGCACAGACACCACGGAGATCACCGACACCACGGAGATCACCGGGACCGCGGACTTCACGTTGAGCGCCACCGTCCCGACCTCGTACGACGACACGGTGGCGCGCGTGCGCACGCTGCTGGCCGACGCCGGGTTCGGCGTGCTCACGGAGATCGACATCCGCGCGACGCTGCGGGCGAAGCTGGGGGAGGAGGTGCCGGCCCAGGTGATCCTGGGGGCGTGCCGGCCGCAGCTGGCCCACCGGGCGCTGCAGGTCGAGCCGCGGGTGGCGGCGCTGATCCCGTGCAACGTGGTGGTCGCCGACGCGGGGGCGGGGCGGACCCGGGTGGACGTGATGGATCCCGGTCTGCTGGCCGCACTGGTGCCCGATCCGGAGCTCGCGGAGGTGGCGGCCGACGGGCGGGCCCGGCTGGCCGGGATGATGGAGGTCCTCACCGGAGAGAAGGAGCGCGTCGATGAAGCTGGAGCCTGACGAGATCAAGGCGATCATCACCCGCCTCAAGCGGGCCTACGGGCACCTGGCGTCGGTGATCCGGATGCTCGAGGAGGGCGCCGAGTGCGAGGACGCGCTGTTGCAGCTCGCCGCGGTGAACAAGGCGGTCGGGCGCGGGGGCTACGCGCTGGTCGCGACGGGACTGCAGAAGTGCCTGGTCGAGGGCGGGCCCGACAGCGTCGACGCGAAGAAGCTGGAGAAGCTGTTCCTGGCGCTCGCCTGAGCGCTCAGCGCGGCAGGATCTCGCGCACCGACGCGGCGGTCACCGCGTTCCACAGCGGCACCCGGCGCAGCATGTAGTGCCCGGTCGGGCCCATGTCGGTGAACTCGGCGTCGGCGATCGCGGCGGCGCGCTCGACGTACTTGCGGGTGGCGCGTGCCGAGGTGATCCGGTCCAGGCGGCCGTGGGCGGCGCGCAGCACCTTTCCGGCCAGCGGCGTCACCGGGTCGTCCACGGGGAGCCAGGGGGCGAGCGCGACGACGCCGCGCACCGAGGGGTGGTCGGCGACGGCGACGCCGGTCCGGGCGCCCATGGAGTGGCCGACGATGGCGACCGGGACGTCGTGCTCGGCGGCGATCTGGTCGAGCGCCCAGCGTGCGTCCGGGACGGGCGAGGGCAGGGCCTCGACGCCGGCGTTCCAGCCCTTGACCCGGTAGCGCAGCACGAGCAGGCCGATGTCGTCCGGGACGAGGGTGGGGGCGAGGTGGCGGGCGAGGGCCCGGCTGCGGCGCCAGGCGCCGCTGCGCCGGCCCAGCGGCTCGGTCGAGCGCTCGGCGCCGCCGTGCAGGACGAGGACGAGGGCGCGCGGCCGCTCGGGCAGCAGGCGGTCGGTGAGCACGGGGGCGTCAGTCATGGTTCCTCCGCAGCAGCTGGTAGGCGGCGAGCGCTTCCTCGCGCTGGGTCGCGTGGTCCACCATCGGCGCGGGATAGCCGTCCGGCGGACCGTCCTTCCACGGCCGGTGCACGGCGGGCGCGGACAGACCCGCGAGCTCGGGCACCCAGCGGCGGATGTAGTCGCCGTCGGGGTCGAACTTCACGCCCTGGGTGATCGGGTTGAACACCCGGAAGTACGGCGCCGCGTCGGTGCCGCAGCCGGCGACCCACTGCCAGTTGTGCTGGTTGCTCGCGAGGTCGCCGTCGACCAGGTGGGCCATGAAGTGCGCGGCGCCGTGGGTCCACTCGACCTGGAGGTCCTTGACCAGGAAGGACGCGACGATCATCCGCACCCGGTTGTGCATCCATCCCTCGGCGAGCAGCTGGCGCATGCCGGCGTCCACGACCGGGAAGCCGGTCTGGCCGGCGGCCCAGGCGTCGAGCCGGCGGCGCTGCTCGCGCCCGGTGACGTAGGGGAGGTCCTTCAGCTCGGGGCGGAAGTAGTCGCGGGCGCTGGCCGGCCAGGCGTGCAGGACGTGCGCGTAGAACTCCCGCCAGGCCAGCTCGCGGCGGTAGACCTGTGCGTGGGTGTGCCGGGCGTCGAGGTCGGCCAGCAGGGTGCGCGGGTGGATCGCGCCCCAGCGCAGGTACGTCGAGAGGCGCGACGTCTCGTCGAGGTCGGGGCGGTCGCGGATGTCGTCGTAGGGGGTGCCGCGGAAGGCGTCCCAGCGGGCGCGCGCGGCGGCCTCGCCGGCCTCGGGCAGCTCGGCGTCGACGTCCGGCTCGGCGGGCAGGTCGTCGCCCGGCGCCGTGGCCCACTCGACGCCGGCCGGGTCGGAGGCGGCCGGCGCGCGCCAGCCGTGGTCGGCCCAGGCCCGGTAGAACGGCGTGAACACCTTGTAGGGGTCGCCGCCCTTGGTGTGCAGCCGGCCCGGCGCCACGGCGTACGGCGAGCCGGTGCGCACCAGCGGCACGTCGGCCTCGGCGAGGGCCGCCGCGACGCGCTCGTCGCGGGCGGCGCCGTAGGGGGCGAAGTCGGCGCTGACGTGGACGGCCGCGGCGCCGGTCTCGCGCACCAGGGCGGGGACGACGTCCTCGGGGCGGCCGCGGCGGACGACGAGGCCCGGGCCGTGCCGGCGCAGGTCGGCGTCGAGCGCGCGCAGCGAGCGCAGCAGGAAGGCGGTCCGGGCGGCGCCGGAGGGGCGCAGGAGCGCGTCGTCGAGGACGAACACCGGCAGCACCGGCCCGTCACCGGCGGCGGCCAGGAGCGCGGGATGGTCGCCGAGCCGCAGGTCCCGCCGGAACCACAGGATGCTCGGGGTCACCCCGCCATGCTGGCAGACGCCCGGCTACGGACGGCCGACGCCCAGGTCGCGCAGCGCGAGCTGCGCCGCGCGGTAGCCCGCCATGCCGTGCGCGCCGGGCCCCGGCGGGGCGGCCGCCGAGCAGAGGTAGACCCCGCGGGCGCCGGTCCGGTAGGGGTTGCGGCCGGGGCGCGGGCCGAGGAGCAGCGCGCCGGGGGACTTCGCGCCGGTGAGGATGTCGCCACCGATGTAGTTGGCGTTGCCCGCGGCGAATTGCGCGGGGCTGGTGACGTGGACGCCGGTGATGCGCTCGCGCAGTCCGGGGGCGAAGCGCTCGATCTGGCTGATGACGGCCTCGGTCGTGTCGCTCGCGGCGCCGTCGTAGCCGGCGGGGACGTGGGCGTAGGCGTAGACCGGGTGGACGTCGTCGCGCGAGCGGGTCGGGTCGGCGACGTACTGCTGGCCGAGGAGGACGAAGGGGCGCTCCGGCATCCGGCCTGCGGCAACGGCCTTCTCGCCGGCGATGATCTCGGCGGAGCCGCCGCCGAGGTGCACGGTGCCGGCCCGGCCGACCTCCGGGTCGCGCCACGGCACCCCGCCCTGGACGGCGAGGTCGACCTTGAAGGCGCCCGGGCCGTAGCGGTAGCGGCGGTAGGCGCGCCGGGTGCCGGCGGGGAGCTTGTCGCCGTACAGCGCGAGCGCGGCCTGCGGCGCCAGGTTGAGCAGGACGGCGTCCGCGTGGGGGAGCTGCGACAGCGAGGTCACCGGGACGCCGGTCTCGATCTTGCCGCCGAGGTCGGTCAGCGCCGCCGCCATCGCGTCGGTGAGCGCCTGGGTGCCGCCCACCACGACCGGCCAGCCGTCGTGGTGGCCGGCGGTGAGGATGCCCATGCCGATCGCCGACGAGACGACCTCGGTCAGCGGGCGCATCGCGTGGGCGGTGGTGCCGAGGAAGAGCGCGCGGGCCCGCTCGGTGCGGAACAGTCGGGCGAGGAGAGTCGCGGGCAGCAGGGTCGGGGCACCGAACCGGCCCATCAGCAGCGGGTGCCGGGGCACGTGGACGACGGGCCCGAGGATGTCGCCGGCGAGCTCGGGGTAGCGCCGCGAGGGGCCGCCGAAGAGCATCTTCCAGCGCCGGCCGTCGGCGCCGAGGCCGGCCGCGGTCTGCGCGACCGAGCGGTGCAGCAGCGCCGCGGGGCCGTCGTCGAGCGGGTGCGCGGCGTCGATCTCGGGCCAGGCCCAGCGCAGCCCGTACGCCTCGAGACCGGCCAGGGCCGGGGACTGCAGCGCCATCGGGTGGAAGGCCGCGCAGTGGTCGACGAGGATCCCCTCGCCGAACGGCTGGACGGTGCGGGTGCCGCCGCCGATCTCGTCCTGCGCCTCCAGCACGGTCACGGCGACGCCGGCCCGGGCCAGGGTCAGGGCGGCGGCGAGTCCGTTGGGCCCGCTGCCGATCACGAGGGCGTCGCTCATGCCTCGACCGTAGGCCCTGCGGGGGTGCGGCCCCATGTCCCGCGGGGCCGGACTTCGGCGACGGGCTTTGTGCCCGGCGCACAAGCCCGGCGCACCCGGCTCATCCGGCGCCCACGAGGACCGCGCGGCCGAGCCAGTGGCAGGCGGTCAGCGCGAGCTCGATCGCCTGCCGGTCGGAGCTGATCGAGCGCCCCAGGGCCTTCTCGGCCGAGGCGATCCGGTACTTCACCGAGTTCTTGTGCATGAGCATCGCCTCGGCGGTCGCGGTGTAGCTGCTGTCGTTCTGGAAGAACAGCAGCAGGGTGTGCCGCAGCCGCTCGTGCTGCTCGTCGTCGCGGGCCAGGTCGCCGAGCGTCTCCTGGACCCAGGTCCGGGCGGTGTCGAGGTCGTGCGCGAGGAGCGCCGCGACCTTGAGCCCGGGCTCGTCGAAGCTCGTCGCGCCGCGCTGCGGGTCGGCGCCGACCATGGCGACCTGCTGGGCGTGCAGCGCCTCGCGGTGGGTGCGGCGGAAGCCGTCGACGCCGGACCAGGGCCGGCCCAGCGCGACATTGGACGTCGGCGGCCCGCCCGCCTTGGCGAGCAGGGACGGGATGGCGTCGAGGTCGGGCTCGACGTCCTCGGCGACGGAGAACCAGGCCCATGCGGTGGCCCGGTCGTGGGGGACGACGAGCGGCGCCCAGCTCGAGCCGAGGTGCTCGGCGAGCACGGTCGCGGCGCGGGTGAACCGGGTGAGCTGGTCCTGCTGCGTCCCGGTCTCGTGCACCCACAGCACGGCGCCGAGATGGGTGACCCGGAGCCGGTAGCCCAGCACCTTCTCGGCGGCATCGACGTCGTCGACCCGCCCGGCCACGAGCTCCTGGACCCGGCCCGCCCGGGCGCTGTCGCGCTCGGCCAGCCAGCGCTCGCGCTCGCCCTCGTAGACGGTGATGACGCGCTGCGAGATCCAGTCGATGTAGTCGAAGGTCACCGCGACGACCTCCTCGTACGCCGCCGCCCGTGCGCTGGGCTCGGCCGCCATCCGCTCGCACTCGGCGAACACCAGCTCCAGCAGGTGCTGCTGGCCCAGGCGGTAGGCACGGACCAGAGCGCTCATGGCGACGCCGCGCTGGGCCAGCCGCCGCGCGTACTCGTACGCGGCCGACGGCGGCTCGATCTTGTCGAGGGTGATGTCGTGGCGCAGCGAGTAGAGGATGTTCTCGATGTTGCCCTCGATGCTGGCGTAGAGCAGCTCGATGATCGCCGCGTCCCCGTCGAGCTCCTCGATCCGGCTCGAGAGCCGGTCCCGGAGCGCCGCGGTGAGATCGGGGAGCCGCTGCTGCAGTGCCGCGGCGACCGTCTCGACCAGGTCTCCGGGAACCTCACCCATGGCCGCAGTGTGGCAGATCGAGCTCACGCAGCCGACCCTTCACCAGCTTGCCCACGGAGTTCTTCGGCAGCTCGGCGAGCACCTCGACGCGCACCGGGACCTTGTAGCGCGCGAGCGACGCCGCGCAGTGCGCGACCAGCTCGTCGGCGCTCGCGGTCCGGCCGGGTCGGGTCGCGACGTACGCGACCGGGACCTCGCCCAGCACCGGGTCCGGCCGGCCGACGACGGCCGCCTCGAGGACCGCGGGGTGGCCGTAGAGGCACTCCTCGATCTCCTTGGGGTAGATGTTCTCGCCGCCGCGGATGATCATGTCCTTGATCCGGTCGACGATGCGCAGGTAGCCGTCGTCGTCGATGATCCCGACGTCGCCGGTGAAGAGCCAGCCGTCGCGGACGGTGCGGGCGGTCTCCTCGGGCCTGCCGAGGTAGCCGCGCATCACGTTGGCGCCCCGGATCACCACCTCGCCGCGCTCGCCGGTCGGCAGCCGGTCGCCGTCCGCGGTGACGACGGCGACCTCCTGGCCCGGCAGCGCGATCCCGACGGTGCCGGGCTTGCGGACGCCGTCGACGGGGTTGATCGTCGACGCCACGCTGCCCTCCGAGAGCCCGTAGCCCTCGACCACCGGGATCCCGAACCGCTCCTCGAAGCGGGTGATCAGCTCGGCCGGCATCGGGGCCGCACCGCACACGGCGAACCGCAGTGACGAGGTGTCGTGGGTCCACGAGGTCCGGGCGTCGAGGACGGCGTAGATGGTCGGCACCGCCGAGAAGTACGTCGGCCGGTGGGTCTCGACGAGGTCCCAGAAGGTGTCCGGCGAGAACCGCGGCGCCACGACGACGTCGCCGCCCGCGCGCAGCGGCGACAGCACGCTCGCGATCAGCCCGTTGGCGTGGAACAGCGGCAGCACCAGCAGGCTGGTGTCGGCGGGGGAGAGCGCGAAGTGCTCGACCAGCGAGGCGCTCATCGCGTCGAGGTTGGCGTGGTCGAGCAGCACGCCCTTGGGCCGTCCGGTGGTGCCGCTGGTGTAGATGACGAGCGCGAAGTCGTCCGCGACGGCGACCGGGCCGGCGTCCGGCTCGGGGGCGTCCGGCTCGGCGTCCGGCTCGAGGGCGCCGGTGCCGGCGTGCACGGTCGCCGCGTCCACCCAGGCGATGCCGAGCTCGGCCGCGAGCCCGCGGGCCCGCTCGTCGCCGACGACGACGGCCGCGGCCGAGTCCTCCAGCTGGTAGCGGGCCTCGTCGTCGGTGAGCACCGGGTTGACCGGGACGAGCGCCGACCCGCGGTACCAGGCGGCGAACTGCGCGGTGACGATCTCCGCGCAGTTCGGGAGCATCACGGCCACCAGGTCGCCCGGCGCGACGCCGAGATCGGCGAAGCGGCGGGCGAGACGGCGGACGGCGTCGGCGAAGGTGGCGTTGTCGAGCGCCCGCTCGCCGTCGCGGAGGCAGGACCCGGTGGGGTCCTGCTCCGCCCGGGCGAACGGGAGACCGGCGAGCGGGCTCACGCCGTCACCTCGGGCGAGCGCAGCTCGGGGTGGTACTGCGGGTGGCGCCAGGTGACCGTGGTCGGGACCGGGCCGTCGGGCAGCCAGGGCTGCGCGTCGACGCAGTCGCGGACCAGCCAGGTGCCCCGCTCGACGATGCCGAGGGCGGCGTCCATCACGAAGTAGGCCTGGGTGGGCTTGTGGATCGGCTGCGACTCCACCCACACCACGACGAACTCGCCGGGCGCGAAGCCGATGCGCCGCTGGATCGCCTCGATCAGCTGGTCGTCGTGCAGGTGACCGTCGCCGAAGTTCCAGCCGATGATCGCGTTGCAGCAGAACTCCGCCTCGCGCAGGGAGTAGGTCTCGTACTCGTCGCCCAGGTAGTTCTGCAGCACCGAGAACAGGCCGCGGCCCTGGCTGTGCATCGCGCGCCAGCTCAGCGTCATCTGCATCGTCATCTCGGCGACGTCGGGGTCGTAGCCCATGCCGTCGATGAGCTGGTCGATCTGGTTCTTCGCGGGCTTCTTGAGCTGGTTGAGCTTGGCCTCCGCGCCCGGCTGGAACGCCCAGGTGGCCGAGGCCCAGTTGCCGGCGTACTGGCGCATGGAGGGCAGGAACGAGACCAGGTCCGGACGCAGGTTGCCGAGCACCGGGAAGAAGACGAGCGCGGCGACGAGCACCGGCAGCATCCACGGCTCGCTGAGATCACCGATCCCGTAGCCGTCGCCGGCGAAGTGCCCGGCGAACAGGAAGACCGAGATGTAGGCGAAGAGGATGTTCCACTCCAGCGGCACCGCGAGCGGGAACGTCTGGGTGATGAAGAGGTGGAAGAGCACCATCGCGCCGACGGCCAGCAGCGTGATCGGCCAGCTCGTGCTGAACAGCAGCACGAGCGGGACGACGAGCTCGGCGGTCGTGCCGAGGACGTGCGCCATGAACCAGGCCAGCCGCGACGGCTTCAGGTCGTCGGGCAGCGAGCGGTAGTGCGCGCGCTTGAGGGCCCGCGGGGTGAACGGCGCGTTCGACACCATCGGCGGCACGACGTTCTCGAAGTGGGCGTTCATCTTCGAGATCGCGGCGCCGACCCAGACCAGGACGATGATCAGCTTGGCGGCGACGATGAAGTCGGTGAACGTGAGGATCGGGCCGACGGCCGAGGAGACCAGCAGGATCGGCAGGTACTGCTCACCGCGGGCGGCGAGGAAGAGCGTCTTGTCGCGCAGGCCGCACAGCACCAGCAGCACGGCCGGGACGAGCATGAGGACCGGGTCGACCATCGCGAACGGGATGCCGTCGATCGCGCTGCCCCCGGAGAACGCGCCGAGCAGCAGGCTGCCCAGGCACGCGAGGTAGAGCAGGACGTCGAACGGGCTGCGGTCGTCGCCGGCCGTGAACGGGACCTTCCCGGGCCACGGTGGCAGCCGGATGGTGCCGGGCCGGGCCCAGTAGCTGATCCCGCCGGTCATCGGCTTGAAGTGCGCGGCGAGCGGTCCCCAGGTGCCGCCGATGCCGAACAGCTCGACGAAGACCGTCCACAGCACGAGCTTCTGGTAGATGATCGGCTGGTCCCACCACTGCGCGACGTCGAACGGTCCGCCGACGTCGGAGGTCAGCGTCGCGAGCGCGACGCCGCCGCCGATGTAGAGGACGAGCAGCTTCACGATGTAGATCGTGTGCACCATCTTCGGGGTGCCGAAGCCGTACTCGCTCCAGAAGGTGGCGAGCACGCGGATCCGCTCCTGGCGGGGGCGGGTCAGGAACTCCGCCGGCTCGACCGGCGGGACGTCGGGGGTGAGAAATGGCATCGGTCTGGCTCCTTCGTGGGGACGGGTCGCTCGGCGGCCCGCGACGAAGGTAGGTCCGCGGATGTGGCGGCGGTCACGGCCACGGCGACCGAAGATCCGGGCGTCCTTCGTCCGTGGCGGACAACGGGATGCGGGGCGTTGCTACGTTCGCGTCCATGACGGGGAACGAGCGGCGGGCACCCTGGCTCGCCCCGGACGAGCTCGATGCCGGCCAGCGCGCGCTCTACGACGCGATCGTCGGCGGGGACCGGGGCCGGGACCCGGCCTTCGCGCTGACCGACGCGCACGGGCGGCTCGAAGGCCCCTTCGACGCGATGCTGCTCGCGCCGGCGACCGGTGGCGCCGTCCAGGAGCTGGGGGCGGCGCTGCGCTACCGCACGTCGCTGACCGGCCGCGAGCGGGAGATCGCCGTCCTCGCGGTGGCGCACGCCCACGACAGCGCGTTCGAGATCTACGCGCACGAGCGGGTGGCCCGCCGGAGCGGGCTGTCGGAGGCCGAGCTCGCGGACCTGCGGGAGGGACGGGCGGCCGGCACGTTCGGCGCGGACGAGGCGCAGGTGCACGCCGTCGTCGCCGCGCTCGTCGCCACCCGCGACCTCGACGACGCGAGCTTCCGGGCCGGGGAGGCGGCGCTGGGGAGGGCCCGGCTCGCCGAGCTGGTCACGCTGGTCGGCTACTACGAGATGCTCGCGCTCAGCCTGCGCGTGTGGCGGGTTCCGCTCCCGGACGCGGACTAGCGGCGTGTCCTAGCGGGGTGTCCTAGCGTGGGCCCATGGCGCCCACCACCGTCCCCGCCGTCGCCCTGCGCGACCACGCCGCGCGGCTGCGCGCGGCGGCCGGCCTCGACGAGGCCCCCATCGTCTCCGCCGCGGGGCTCTGGCTTCTGCTGGCCGCGGTCGCCGAGACGGTCACCGAGCCCGCCGACCGGGCCGCGGTCGAGGACGTGCTCGGGGTCCCCGTCGCGACCGCGACCGGCGCCGTGACCGCGCTGCTGGCCGACCCGCACCCGGCCGTCGGGGCGGCGCTCGGCGGGTGGCTGCGGCCGGACCTCGCGCTGTCGCGGGCCCTCCCGGGCCCGGTCCCCGTCGCGGCGCTGCCGGGCCAGGCCGCCCTCGACGCGTGGGCGCGCGAGCACACCCGCGGGCTGATCGAGCGGTTCCCGGTCGAGGTGGACGCCGACACGCTGCTCCTGCTCGCCTCGGCCCTGGTCACCGAGCCGCGCTGGCGCCGGCCGCTCGGCACCGACGACGACGGCCTCCTGCTCCTGGACGGCGAGCTGCAGGCGATCGTCGCCACCGAGGCGGCCGGACCGGTCGCGGTGGCCGCCCCGCCGACCGACGACGGCATCGACGTGCTGAGCGTGGTGGCCGCGCCCGGCGTCGCCGCGGCGGACGTGTGGCAGGCCGTGGACGAGGTCGTCGCCCGCCACCTGGGCGGCGCGCTGGCGCACGGCGACCGTCCCGCGGGCGAGCTCGCCGACGGGCACGCCTGGCGGGTGGCCGAGCGCACCGAGCGGTTCGAGGCGTGGGGCGCGCCCGACGACGGCGCCGAGGTCTGGACCGGCCGGCTCCCGGCCTGGCAGGCCGACGCGACGCACGACCTGACGAGCGCGCCCGGCGTCACCGAGGTGGGCCACGGGCTCGGCGCGCTGCTGCCGCCCGAGGCGACCGCCCGGGGCATCGACCTGCAGTGCGTGCAGGCCGCGACGGCGTCGTACGACGCCGACGGCTTCCGCGCCGCGGCGGTGACGGCGCTGTCGGTGCGGGCGGCCGGGATGCCGTCGTACGTGGACCGTAGGGTGCGTCGGGTGACCGTGACCTACGACCGTCCCCACGCGCTCGTCGCGCTGGCTCGTGGCGGCGCCTGGGAGGGCGTCCCGCTGTTCCACGCCTGGGTGCGACCGTGACCGCCGCCGACCCGCAGGCCGCGAGCACCGCCCTCGCCGCCCTCGCCGCCCTGGAGCCCGCCTGCGCGCTCGACGACGCCCTCGCGCTCTTCGACTCCCTGCCCGCCGTCCGCGCCGACGAGGTGACCGGCCGCTGGCACGGGCGCGAGCTCGCCACCGGTCACCCGATGGACGGGCTGCTGGAGGCCTCGGGCTGGTACGGCAAGCAGTTCGACTCGGTCGACGAGGTGCACCCGCTGCTGTTCCGGGGGCCCTCGGGGCAGATCGTCTCGGTCGACCCGCGCCGGATCCCGTTCGGCATGGTCGACAGGATCCCGTCCGGCGTCGTCGCGCGCGGGCGCCAGGTGATGGGCGCCGCGCTGCCCGCGCTGCGCACCCGCAAGCCGCGGGCCCGGCTGCGCAACGTGGAGTACCGCGGGGTGGTGACGGCCGGGATGAGCTACGACCACCTGCCGATCATCGACCTGTTCCGCCGGGTCGACGAGCGCACCCTGCTCGGCTGCATGGACCTGCGCGACGCGCCGCCGTACTTCTTCGTGCTGGAGCGCGACCCGGGCGAATGATCAGAGCCGCGCGCGACCTGCGCGCGACGCTCCCGCGGTGCGGGAGCGGGTGACCGGCACGGCCTGCCCGTGCCCTGTGATGTGCCTCACTCCGGCGCTCGCCGGAGGTGCGCCGAGCCTCCCGGCCGGCCTCCCGGAAGGAAGATCACGATGGTCACCGCCCACGACAGCGCCCTGCCGCCGCCCGCCGACAGCGCCTCATCCGCACCCGAGCGGTGGACACCGCGCCTGGTGTTCTCCCTCGTCTCGATCGTGCTGCTCCTGGAGATGCTCACGATCAGCTACCTGATGATCGCCATGGCCCTGCCGACGATCACCACGCACTACCAGACCAGCCAGGGTGCCTGGCTGCTCACCGCGTTCCTGCTGCTCGGCGCGGTCGCGGCGCCGCTGGTCGGCCGGCTCGCGGACCTGCACGGCAAGCGCCGGCTGCTCCTCGTCTGCGTCGCCGGATCGGCGCTCGGCTCGCTCCTCTCGGCGGTGGCGACGAGCTACGGCGTCCTCATCGCGGGCCGGGCCCTCTCGGGCCTCCTGGTGCCGTGCCTGTTCCTCAGCTACTCGCTGATCCGCGACGTCTTCCCGGCGCGGACGGTCGCGCTCGCGGTCAGCGTCGCGACGAGCGGCATGGGCCTGGTCGCCATCCCCGCGCCGTTCCTGACCGGCTGGCTGATCGACAACCACGGCTTCCGCAGCATCTTCTGGTTCTCGCTGATCGGGCTGGTCCTGCTCGGCGCCATGATCGCGCTGTCGACCGACGAGTCGCCGGTGCGGGCCCGGGCCCGGCTCGACCTGCTCGGCGCCGTCCTCCTGGGTGGCGGCATCGCGGGGATCCTGGTCGCGGTGAGCTTCGGTCCCACGTGGGGCTGGACCGCCGGCCGCACCCTCGCCTACCTCGTCGCCGGCGTCGTGCTGGTGGCGGCGTGGCTCCTGTCGGCGCGCACCACCAGCGAGCCGCTGATCGACATCGACGTGCTGCGCCGCCGTCCGGTCCTGCTCACGACGATCAGCGCCGGCTTCGTGTACGGCTCGAGCGCGCTGTTCACCATGCTGCTGCCGATGATCGCGATGACGCCGGCCGTGCTGGGGCTGGGCTACGGCTTCGGCCTGAGCGCGGAGGGCTTCGCCATCTTCCAGGCGCCGATCGGGGCGATGGTGATGGTCGGCGGTCTCGTCGTCGGCCTGCTCGTGGGCCGGCGGATGCGTCCGCAGCCGCTGCTCGTCGCCGGTCTGCTCATCATGGCCGCCGGGTTCGCGGCGGTCGGTGTCGCGCACGACGGCAAGGGCCTGCTCATCGTGCTCGCGGGCGTCTTCGGCTTCGGCCAGGGCCTGGGGTACGCGGCCATCCCGAACCTGCTCATCGCCGCGGTGCCGCCGCAGCTGCAGGCGTCGACGGCGAGCATCGTCGGCGTCTTCCAGAGCGCGTTCCCGGCGATCCTGCCGGTGATCGTGTTCGCCGTCCTCAACAACTCGTACGTCGCCCCGTTGCCGCCCGAGATGACCGGGGGAGCGGTGCTCTACACGAACGACGGCTACCTGGTGGCCTTCCTGATCAGCGCCGGCGCGGCCGTCGTCGGTGCGGTGGTCGCGGCCCTGCTGCCGCGCACCATCCGGCAGATCGACGCGCCGGAGCACGCCGGCACCGCGGTGCTCGCGCACTGACCGACCAGCGGCCGGGCGGCCGGGCGACCTCCGTCGCCCGGCCGCTCACGTGCTCGGGTACGGCGCGTCGCGCAGCAGCGCCGCGAGGTGCGCGGCGTTGGCGGCGAGCGTGCGCGTGGTCTCGGCGGTCTTCTCGGGCTCGGGGTCGAGCTCCTTGTAGTCGGTGGACCCCATCGCCTCGCCCACCCAGTAGGTGACCGCGTTGGCGGGGATCGTGAAGCCGACGTCGCTCAACGCCTGGTAGACCTCGGCGCTCACGTGGTGGGCGCCGTCCTCGTTGCCGACGACGGCGACCGCGGCGACCTTGCCGGAGGTCGGCATCCGGCCCTCGTCGTCGGTCTCGCCGAGCTCGGCGTCGAGACGCTCCAGCACGAGCTTGCACACCGCCGAGGGCTGGCCCATCCAGATCGGCGTGGCGATGACGAGGATGTCGGCGTCGAGCACCCGCTCCCGGATCTGTGGCCAGGCGTCGCCGTCGCCCTCGTCGGTGCTCACCCCGAACGCGACCGGGTGGTCGACGACGCGGATCAGGTCGCCCGTCACGTCGTGCTCGCGCAGCGCGGCGAGGACGCGGCGGCCGAGCAGGCCCGAGCTGGACTCGGACGGGGACTTCTTGAGCGTGCAGCAGAGCACCAGTGCCTTCATGGTCCCCGCGTTACCCGGAGTCCGCGTCCGCACCCGGGCCCGCACCGCTCAGGTCCGCGGACGACGGGCCGATCGGAGCGGGGTGACGGCCGCGCGTCCGTATCCGAAGACCCCGATCCCCACCCGGGCGACGCTGCACGCCCTGCAGCGGTTCACCGCCGGCTACACGCCGGCGCTGAACCGGCAGGTCGTGGCGGCGGGTGGCTTCGCGCGCTGGTTCGAGCGCCAGCTCACCGGCGCGTACGACGACCGCTGGGCCACCCAGACCGCCGCCTGGTGGCCGTCGGTCGACGCCACCCCCGAGCAGGTCTGGAAGCGCCACCAGGACGGCGTCGAGGAGCTGTGGCGGGCCGACGCGAACTACCAGTGCTGGTCGCTGGCGCGGCGGATCGGGTCGCAGCGCCAGGTGCTGGAGACGATGGCCGACTTCTGGGAGCACCACCTGCACGTGCCGGCCGCGGGCGAGGTGGGGCCGTTCCGCGCGTCGTACGGGCGGATGGTCCGGGCGCGGGCGCTGGGCCGTTACGCCGACCTCCTGCAGGCGGCCGTGACGCACCCGGCGATGGCGGTGTACCTGACCAACGCGAACTCGTCGAAGCGGGCGCCCAACGAGAACCTCGGGCGCGAGCTGCTGGAGCTGCACACCGTCGGCCGCGGCCAGTACGACGAGGACGACGTCAAGGCCTCGGCCCGGATCCTCACCGGCTGGCGGATCGGGCTGTGGCGCGACTGGGCGGTCTCCTACGACCCGGCCCACCACTGGACCGGTCCGGTCACCGTGATGGGCTTCAGCCACGCCAACGCGGCCGCGGACGGCCGGCCGGTGGTCACCGCCTACCTGAACTACCTCGCCCGGCACCCCGCGACCGCGCGGCGGATCGCGACCAAGCTGGCTCGGCGCTTCGTCTCGGACGCGCCGCCCGCGGCGCTGGTGAGCCGGCTGGCGAGCGTCTACCTGAAGAACGACACGGCGATCGTGCCGGTGCTGCGGGCGCTCGTGACGTCGCCCGAGCTCGCGGCGGCGCGCAACGCCAAGGTCCGCACGCCGGCCGAGGACGTCGTCGCGACCTGGCGGGCGCTCGACGTCCGGCTGACGGCGGCGCCGCGCAACGGCGACGACGAGATCGCGGCCAACCAGCTGCTCTGGCAGACCGCGTCGCTCGGGCTGACGCCGTTCGGCTGGCAGCGGCCCGACGGGCGCCCGGACGACGCGGCGTCGTGGTCGTCGACGTCGCGCTTCCTGGCCTCGGTCGACGTGCACTACACGATGGCCGGCGGCTGGTGGCCCCGTCGCGGCGCGGCCTACCGGGCGCCCGCGTCGTGGCTGCCGGCGAAGAAGCTGCGCTTCGACCAGCTCGTCGACCACCTCGCGCGCAACCTGCACGGGCAGCGCTCGACACCGCTGCTGCTGCGCGTCGCGTGCGAGGCGACCGGCTGCAAGCCGCGTGAGGTGATCACCCGCAAGCACCGGATCATGCGCTGGGAGATGCCCCGGCTGCTCACGGTCCTGCTCGACAGCCCGACCCACATGACGAGGTGAGCGCGATGACCAGCAGCGACCAGGACGGGTGCGCGGAGTTCAGCCGCCTCTCGCGCCGCGGCCTGCTCCGCGGCACCCTCGCCGTCGGTGCGGGGATCGGCGTGACGAGCGTCTACGGCAGCGCGTTCGTGCAGACGTCGTACGCCGCCACGCGCTCGGCGCCCGCCGTGCTCGTGGTGCTCTCGCTGCGCGGCGCGGTCGACGGGATGAGCCTCGTCGTGCCGCACGGCGACCCGGTGTACTACGCGGCCCGGCCGCGGATCGCCGTGCCGGCGGCGACCCTGCTGGCCAAGGACGGCTTCTTCGGCCTGCACCCGAACCTCGCCCCGCTGCTGCCGATGTGGAACGCCGGCCGGATGGCCGCCGTCCACGCGACGGGGCTGCCGGCGCCGAACCGCTCGCACTTCGCGGCGATCGAGGAGGTCGAGGACGCCGACCCCGGCTCGGCCGCGCGGGTCGGCTGGCTCAACCGGCTGATCGGCCGCGACGCCGACACCCACCCGCTGCAGGCGATCCAGCTCGGGGAGTCGGTGCCGCCCGTCGCGCTCGCCGGGCCGCAGGCGTCGGTCGCGGTCGAGAGCATCGACGACATGCGCCTGGCCGGCGCGGACAAGTGGGACACCGCCGGACGGCGGCCGCGCTCGATGCGGACCATGTGGGCCGGAGCGCCGGGACCGCTGGGCGTGGGCGCGCGCTCGGCGATGCGCGCGATCGCCGACTACGGACCGGTCCGCGCCACCGCGCCCGGCCCGGCCAACGGGGCGCGCTATCCGGGCGGCGACCTCGGCAAGGCGCTCGCGGCGACGGCTCGCACGATCCGCGGCGACGTCGGCGCCGAGGTGATCACCGTCGACCACGGCTCGTGGGACCACCACGCCGACCTCGGCACCCTCGAGTGGGGCGACCTGCAGCGGATGACGACCGAGCTGGCCTCCGCGCTGGCGGCGTTCTTCACCGACCTCGGCCCGCTCGCGTCGAAGGTGACCGTGGTGACGCTCTCGGAGTTCGGGCGGCGCACCAAGGAGAACGCCAATTACGGGCTGGACCACGGCTTCGGCAACGTGATGCTGCTGCTCGGCGCCGGCGTCCGCGGCGGCTACCACGGCGCCTGGCCGGGGCTGACGAACGACGTGAACGCCGACCTGCTGGTCACCACCGACTACCGCAGCGTGCTCGCCGAGGTCGTCGTCAAGCGGATGGGCGCCTCGTCGGCGCGCGTGTTCCCGGGCTTCCAGCCGGAGCAGGTGGGAGCGATCGCCTAGCCGGGCGCGCTAGAGACCGAGCGCGACGAGCACCACGGCGACCGCCGGGAAGGCGAGCTGGGTGATCGCTGCCCGCGCCTTGTCGGGCGAGGAGATCAGCAGCACCAGCGCGGCCGCCACCATCGAGCCGGTGCCGGCCAGCACGAGCGTGACGCCGACCGTGTCGTCGTCGGCCGCCGCGTGGGCGACGATGCCGCCGGCCGTGATCAGCGCGAGGAAGAGGTTGTAGAAGCCCTGGTTGAACGCCAGCTCCTTGGTGGCCTCCGCCTCCTCGGCGGAGGTGCCGAAGGTCGCGCGGGTGCGGGGGCTGGTCCAGGTGAGGGACTCCATCACCCAGATGTAGACGTGCAGCAGGGCGGCGAGCCCCGCGAACACCAGGCCGACGGCGGTCATGGGGTCTCCTCGTCGTGCGGCGCGGCGAGGTACGCCGCGAGGCCGGTCGGGGCGCGGCCGGTGAGCCGCGCGACGTGGTCGGTCACGCTGGCGAGCTCGCCGGCGGCGACGGCGGTGTAGGTGGACACCCACGCGTCGTACTGCCACGGCGGCGCCTCCCAGCGCCGCCGCGAGGCGTAGGCATCGTCGACGGTCTCGTCGTGGAAGGTCACCGGGCGCCCGGTGTGGGCCGCGATGATCGCGGCGATCTCGGTGAACGTCAGCGCCTCGGGCCCGGTCAGGTCGTAGGTCGCGCCGGCGTGCTCGCCGGGCGCCAGCAGGACCGCGAGCGCGCTCGCGGCGACGTCGTCCCGGGTGACGGCGGCGAGCCGGCCGTCGCCGGCGGGGCCGCGCAGGACGTCGTCCTCGCCGACCATGTGCGGCAGGAAGTCGAGGTAGAGGTTGTCGCGCAGGAAGGTGAACGCCATCCCCGAGGCGCGCAGGTGCTCCTCGGTGAACCAGTGGTCGCGCGCGAGCGTGAACGTGGCCTCGGGCGCCGCGCCGTAGAACGACGTGTAGACCACGTGCTCGACGCCCGCCTGCGCCGCCGCGTCGACGAACGCGCGGTGCTCGGCGAGCCGGTCCTCGGTCTCGGCGGCCGAGACCATGAGCAGCGTGCGGACGCCGTCGAGGGCGGCGACGGCGGCCGCGCGGTCGCCGTACGTGGTGCGGGCGACGGTGGCGCCCGGCAGCTGCGGGGCCCGCGCGGGGTCGCGCACGAGCAGGCGCTGGGCGACCCCGCGCGCCGCGAGGGCCCGGGCGACGCGTCCCCCGAGCCCTCCCGTCGCGCCGGTGACCGCGAGGGTCGTCGTCACGGCCGGCTCGGCCGGCTCTGCCCAGGCGTCACAGCAGGCCCTCCTTGTCGAGCCAGTCCTTCGCGATGGTGGCCGCGGGGAGCTGCTCGTCGATGCTGCGCGCGTTGAGGTCGACCAGGTCGTCGGTCGACATCGCGGCGCTGACCTTGTTGATGATGCCCGCGGCCTTGTCGTCGACGTTGTCGCTGGCGATCGGGACGATGTTGGAGGCCAGGAAGAGGCCCTTGGTGTCCTCGAGGGTGACCAGGTCGTTCTTCTTGATCGACGGGTCGCCGGTGTAGATGATCGCGAGCTGGATGTCGTTGTCCTTGAGGGCCTTGACGGTGAGCGGGCCGCCGCCGTCCTCGATGGGCGTGAACTTCACGCTGACGCCGTAGGTGTCCTTGAGGCCCTTCGGACCGTTGGGCCGCTTCTCGGCCTCGGAGTTGGCGCCGAAGGTCATCGGCTCGGTGACCTTCTTGAGGTCGTCGATCGTGCTCAGGCCGTACTTCTCGGCGAACGCACGGGTGACGACGTAGGAGTCCTGGTCGGCCGCGGGGGACTGGTCGAGGACGTTGAGGCCCTTGGCCTTCGCCGCGGTGACGAGCTCGGCGTAGACGTCGTCGGAGAGGCGCGCCTTGGTGTCGGGCTCCCAGACCTGCAGCAGCGGGCCGGTGTACTCCGGGAAGAGGTCGATCTTGCCCGACTCGATCTCGGGGAGGTAGGCCTCGCGCTGGCCGATCTTGAACGACCGCTCGACCTCGATGTCGGCGGCCTCGAGCGCCTGGGCGTAGGCCTCGGCGACGATCTCGTTGGAGTAGTACTCCTGGGAGCCGATCACGATCGCCTTGCCGTCCTTGTCCCCGGAGCTGAGGGGGTCGGAGTCCCCGCCGCCGCAGGCGGTGAGGGCGAGGGAGACGAGCGAGATCAGCACCAGGCCGATCCGGGTGCGGGTCATGACGGAACCTTTCCTTGGGTGGGGGAGCTGGCGCGCTGGAGAGCCGCCATGAGGAGGTCGAGCAGGAGCGCGAGCGCGGCCACGAGGAGCGCGCCTGCGAGCATCTGGGCGTAGTCGCGGGACTTGAGCCCGGAGAAGAGATAGCGGCCGAGCCCGGTGTCGGAGATGTACGCCGCCAGCGTGGCCGTCGCGACGACCTGGAGGGTCGCGGCGCGGATGCCGCCGATGAGCACCGAGGCGCCGAGCGGGACCTCGACCCGGGTGACCACCTGCCACTCGCTCATGCCGACGGCACGGGCGGCGTCGACGGCGCCGGGGTCGGCGGCCTCGATGCCGGCGTAGGCGCCGGCGAGCAGGGAGGGGAAGGCGAGCGCGACGAGGGCGAGCAGCGGCGCCTCGACGCCGATGCCGATCGCCAGGCCGAGCAGCGTGAGCAGGCCGAGGGTCGGCACCGCGCGGACCGCGCCGGCGAGCGCGACCACGACGAGCCGGCCGCGGCCGGTGTGACCGATCAGGACGCCGAGCGGGATCGCGAGCACCGCGGCGATGCCGACGGCGGCGAAGGTGACCCACAGGTGCTGGACGATCCGGGTGTCGATGCCACCCGGGCCGCCCCAGTGGCTGCCGTCGCCGATCCAGCGCAGCGCCTCGCCGAAGAGGTTCATGCGGCCCCCTCGACGGCCGGGACGGCGCTCGCCGTGGTGGCCCGGGCGCGGCGGGGGCGCCGCTCGCGCCACGGCGTCAGCAGCGCACCGGCGACGACGAGCAGGACGTCGAGCGCGATCGCGAGCAGCATCGTGCCGAGCACGCCGACGACGATCTCGGCGCGGATGTCGCGCTGGAAGCCGTCGGTGAGCAGGTTGCCGAGGCTCGGGATGCCCACCAGGGCGCCGATCGTGACGAGGCTGACGGTGCTCACCGTGATCACCCGGATGCCCGACAGCAGCACGGGCACGGCGAGCGGCAGGTCGACCTTCCAGAACAGCCCGGTGCGGGAGTAGCCCATCGCCTCGGCCGCCTCGCGCACCCGCGGGTCGACGGAGCGGAAGGCGTCGGCCGCCGTCCCGGCGAGCAGCGCGGTGCCGTAGACGGCGAGCGCGACCACAAGCGTGAGCCCCGAGCGGAGCGGGATGCCGAGCAGGACGGGGATCACGATGAGCAGGGGGAGCGCGGGCACGGAGTAGAGGAGGCTGGCGATGCCGAGCACCACCGTGCCGGCCCGCGGCCAGCGCCACGCGATCCGGCCCAGCACGATCGCGACCAGCACGCTGATCGCGATGGCGGGCACGGCGAGCCGCACGTGCTGGACCAGCATGTCCAGCACGTAGGCGCGGTTGGTGTCGAGCCAGGTCATCGCACGCTCATGTCAGGACGCCGACCGGCCGTCCGGAGCCGTCGACGACGATATTGCGCCCGTCGACGTCGACCGTCTGGAGGCTGCGCTCCGCGCGGCCGATGCCGACGAAGTCGCGCACGAAGTCGTCGGCCGGGGCGGCGAGGATCTCCTGGGGCGTGCCGGTCTGAGCGACGATCCCGCCCGTGCGGAGGATGACGACCTGGTCGCCGAGCTTGAACGCCTCGTCGATGTCGTGGGTGACGAGCACGATGGTCTTGCCGAGCTCGGCCTGGAGCTGGACCAGCTGGTCCTGCAGGTCGCGGCGCACGATGGGGTCGACCGCGCCGAAGGGCTCGTCCATGAGGAGCACGTTGGGGTCGGCCGCGAGCGCCCGGGCGACGGCCACGCGCTGCTGCTGGCCGCCGGAGAGCTGGGCGGGGTAGCGCTTGCCGAGCGCGGGGTCGAGCCCGACGAGCTCGAGCAGCTGGAGCGCGGCGGTGCGCGCGGCGCGCCGCGTCGTGCCGGTGAGCACCGGGACGGTCGCGACGTTGTCGACGACGCGGCGGTGGGGGAGCAGGCCTCCCGCCTGGGGGACGTAGCCGATCGAGCGGCGCAGCGCGACCTTCTCGAGCTCGTGCACGTCGCGGTCGTCGATGAGCACGGTGCCGGTGGTCGGCTCGACCATCCGGTTGACCATCCGCATCAACGTGGTCTTGCCCGAGCCGGACGTCCCCACGAGGGCGAGCGTGCGGTGCGAGGGGATCGAGCAGGAGAAGCCCGTCACCGCCACCGTGCCGTCGGGATAGGTCTTGCCGACGTCCCTGAACTCGATGCCCATCTGCTCCTCCTGGACTGGGGGTCCCGGTCACCCTACGGGTCCGCGGGGACAACGGCGCGGAGTTCCGCGGCGCGGTCGCCCGTGCTCCGAAGGTCGATGCAGCCTGATCGGATCGGCCGGTTTCAGCCCGCGTGGGCGGGTACCGCGGGGTGGACCCGATGAGAACCCGACGAGAGGAGACAGCTCCGTGAGCACGATCGAGAAGTCCGTGACCGTCGACGTCCCGCTCCACACGGCGTACGACCAGTGGACGCAGTTCGAGACCTTTCCCCGCTTCATGGAGGGGGTCGAGGAGGTCCGCCAGCTCGACGACACCCACCTGCACTGGACGGCCGACATCGCCGGCGTGCACCGCGAGTGGGACGCCGAGATCGTCGACCAGACGCCTGACGAGCGCATCACGTGGCGCTCGCTCGACGGCGCCCGCAACGACGGCACCGTCTCGTTCGCGGCCGACGCCACCGGCACCGCCACCCGGGTGACGCTGCGGATGGAGTTCGAGCCCGAGGGCATGGTGGAGAAGGTCGGCGACGCGCTCCACATCGTCGACCGCCGTACCGAGGGGGACCTCGAGCGGTTCAAGAGCTTCATCGAGGCGCGCGGCACCGAGACCGGTGGCTGGCGCGGCGAGGTGAGCCCCGGGGACGCCGACAACCCCGCGCTGTAGCGGGTCCTGGTGTGGTCTAGCCCTCCGAGGCCAGCGCGACGATCGACTCGAACCGGGCGCCCATGGCCTCGGCGAGCGCCTGCGCTGCCTTGAGGGGGCGGACCATCACCATGAAGTCGGTGATCAGCCCCTCGTCGTCGAGGACCAGGAAGTCGCAGCCGGTGAGCTCGAGCCCGCCGACCTCGGCCTCGAAGACGAGGGCGTGGCCGGTGTCGTCGCCGAGCTCGCGGACGTAGCGGAAGTTCTCGAAGACCTCGATCACGTGGGCGAGGATCGCGCCGGTGATCGCCTTGCCCGCATAGGGCTTGTGGGCGACCGGGCTGCGGAAGACGACGTCGTCGGCCAGGCAGGCGCGCATGGCGGCGACGTCGCGGGCCTCGACGGCCGCACGGAAGGCGCTCACAGCGCGGCCGCCAGCTCGGTACCCTGCTTGATGGCGCGCTTCGCGTCGAGCTCGGCGGCCAGGTCGGCGCCGCCGATCAGGTGGACCGTGCCGGGGAAGCCGGAGCCGGTGAGCTCGTCGTACAGGCCGCGGACCGATTCCTGGCCGGCGCAGACCACGACGTGGTCGACATCGAGCACCTGCGGGGTGCCGGCGACGGTGACGTGCAGGCCGGCGTCGTCGATCCGGTCGTAGGTGACGCCGCTGACCTGGTGGACGCCGAGGTCCTTGACCGCGGCGCGGTGCACCCAGCCGGACGTCTTGCCCAGGCCCTTGCCCTGGGCGGACTCCTTGCGCTGCAGCAGCCAGACCTCGCGCGCCGGCGTGCGGGGCGTCTTGTCCGTCACGCCCCCGCGGACGACGGCGGGGTCGGCCACGCCCCAGTGCGCCTTCCACTCCTCGACCGTCTCGGGGGTGTGGGCCAGCAGCTCGGTGACGTCGAAGCCGATGCCGCCCGCGCCCAGCACGGCGACCTTCGCGCCGACGTCGACCTTGCCGGTGATCGCGTCGGGGTAGGAGACGACCTTGGCGTGGTCGATGCCGGGGATCTGCGGGGTGCGCGGCTCGACGCCGGTCGCGACGACCACGTCGTCGTACCCGCTGAGGAGGTCGGCGGTGGCGTAGGTGCCGGTCTTGACGTTGACGCCGAGGACCTCCATGCGCCGGCGGTAGTAGCGCAGCGTCTCGGCGAACTCCTCCTTGCCGGGGATCTGCATGGCCAGCCGGAACTGGCCCCCCAGCTCGTCGGAGGCCTCGAAGAGCGTGACGTCGTGGCCGCGCTCGGCCGCGCTGACCGCGGTGGCCAGGCCGGCCGGGCCGCCGCCGACGACCGCGACCCGCTTGGCGCGCCGGGTCGGGCGGAGCACGAGCGTGGTCTCGTGGCAGGCGCGCGGGTTGACCAGGCAGGAGGCCCGCTTGGCCTGGAAGGTGTGGTCGAGGCACGCCTGGTTGCAGCCGATGCAGGTGTTGATCTCGTCGGCGCGACCCGCACGGGCCTTGGCGACGAGGTCGGCGTCGGCCAGGAACGGCCGCGCCATCGAGACCAGGTCGATGCCCTGGGCGAGCACGTCCTCGGCGACGTCGGGGGTGTTGATCCGGTTGCTCGCGCAGACCGGGATGGTCAGCTCCTGCTTGATCCGCAGCGTGCTGTCGACCCAGGCGCCGCGCGGGACGCTGGTGACGATGGTGGGGACGCGTGCCTCGTGCCAGCCGATGCCGGTGTTGACGACGCTCGCGCCCGCCTCCTCGATCTTGTGGGCGAGGTCGACGGTCTCGGCCCAGGTCTGGCCGTCGGGGACCAGGTCGAGCAGCGACATCCGGTACATCACGAAGAAGTCCGGCAGCTCCTGGCGGATCCGGCGCACGACCTCGACCGGGAAGCGCATCCGGTTCTCGGCCGACCCGCCCCACTTGTCGGTGCGGCGGTTGGTGCGCGCGGCGAGGAACTGGTTGATGAGGTAGCCCTCGGAGCCCATGATCTCGACGCCGTCGTACCCGGCCTTGCGGGCGAGCTTGGCGCTGGCGACGAAGTCGTCGATCGTCCTGTCGACCGCCTTGGTCGACAGCGCGGAGGCCTTGAACGGCGTGATCGGCGACTTCGTCGCGCTCGCCGAGACGCTGAACGGCGTGTAGCCGTAACGACCCGCGTGGAGGATCTGGAGCGCGATCCGGCCGCCGTTGTCGTGCACCGCCTCGGTGACCCGCTGGTGGCGGTGCGCGTTGAGGCGCGTCGTCATCTGCGAGCCGAACGGCAGCAGCCAGCCGCGCACGTTGGGGGAGTAGCCGCCGGTCACGATCAGGCCGACGCCGCCCGCCGCGCGCTCGGCGAAGTACGCCGCCAGCTCGTCGACGTGCCAGGGCCGGTCCTCGAGCCCGGTGTGCATCGAGCCCATGACGGCGCGCGACTGCAGCGCCAGGCCCCCGACGGTCGCCGGGCCGGTGAGGAGGGGATAGGGCGTGGTGGTCACGGGATCTCCTTGGTGTGGGCGTCGAGGTACTCGGTCAGCCAGCGGATCCAGAACTCCTCCATGAGGAGTCCGCCGCGCAGCACGAGGTAGATGTCGCGGCCGGCGTCGTCGAGCGCGGCCGGGTCGGGGAAGTCGCGTGCGGCGAGGAACTCGTAGAGCGAGTGCCGCTTCGTGTGCTCGTCGAGCTGGTGGCGCAGGTCGTCGAGGAGGGCCGCGCGGTCGCCGTACGAGGCGCCGCGCATCTTGACCCCGAGGGTGCTGCGGACCGGGTCGGGCGCGGTGGGCTCGGCGATCCAGCGGCGCAGCTCGGCATGGCCGGCCGCCGTCACCGCGTAGACCTTGGTGGTGGGGCGGTCGGGCTGCGGCACCGACTCGGCGGTGATCCAGCCGTCGGTCTCCATCCGCCCGAGCACGCGGTAGATCTGCTGGTGCGTCGCCGTCCAGAAGTAGCCGATCGACGCGTCGAAGCGGCGGGTCAGCTCGGCGCCGGACGCCGCCCGCTCGCTGAGCGAGACGAGGATCGCGTGCTCGAGGGCCATGGCAGCAGCATGCCCCGGATCCAGGCCCTATGCAACTAGTTGCAGACTTCGTCACACCGCCCGGTGGTAGGTCTTGCTCGCGATCCGCCAGGCGCCGTCGACCTGCAGCAGCACGAACGCGTCGGTGAACACGTCGGGCCCGTGGTGGAGGGTCATCGTCGCCGTGCCGGTGGTGCCGGTGACGCTGACGTGGTCGATCCGGCGGCGGCGCGTCGCCTCGTCGGGGGCCGGGGAGCCGGTGAAGAGCGCGCAGTACTCGTCGAGCGTCCACGACGTGAGGACGCCGTCGCGCAGGCCCTCGACGCGGGCGGTCGGCAGGAACGCCCGCCGGTGGTACGACGGATCGCCGGTCGCGTGCCCGGCCGCGTAGTCGTGCAGCGGGGCCAGCACGGCGGGGTCGGTCATGAGGCCGGCCACGTCGGCGCCCGGGGTGAGGGCAGCGGCGAGGAGGGCGACGTCCTTGGCGAGCGCGGTCGCGGTGAAGTCGGCGCCGTCGAGGCGATCGTCGTCGAGGCGGTCCCGCTTCGCGCGGACCAGGCCGCCGAGGGTGGTCCGCTCGAGAAGGTCGAGGGTCAGTGCGGGGGCGAGGCCGAGGGCGGCGGCGCGGCTCCGGGCGGTGCGGACGGCGAGCAGGGCGTCGGCGAGGACGCCGTTGGCGACGAGCTTGGCCGCGGCGGCCTGGGCCGGGGTGCCGGACGGGAGCGCGGTGCCGAGGTCGGCGAGGACCGCGGTGGCGGCCGGGCCCGGGGTGCCGCCGACGAGCAGGGTGAGCGTGCCGGCGGCGGCCGGTCCGGTGGAGCCGAGCACGGGGACGTGGACGGTGCCGGGGACCAGTGCGGCGAGCTCGGCGGCCTCGTCGGGACCGACCGTCGCGAGGTTGACGACGGCGGCACCGGCCGGGAGGGCCGGGCGCACCTGGTCGAGGACGGCGCGGCAGGCGGGGCCGTCGTACAGGCAGAGGAGGACGACCTCGGCGCCGGCGACCGCCTCGGCGGGGGTCGCGGCGGTGCCGCCGCCGGAGCGGCTCCAGGTGGTGACGGTGTGGCCGCGGTCGGTGAGCCGGGTGGCGAGGGCGCGGCCCATCCGGCCGAGGCCGAGCAGGGTGACGTGGACAGGCATGGCGCCATGCTGGCGCGCGGGGAGCCCTGCGACCAGCGCAGATCTGGCACCTCAGCCATGCGTGGACCGCATAGGGTGAGCGCATGCCCCTGACCAGCTGGCGCTCCTACCTCGCGGTCTGCCGGCTCGGCTCGCTGTCGGCGGCGGCCGCCGAGCTCGGCTACACGCAGTCCGCGGTCTCCCGCCAGCTCGCCGCGCTGGAGCGCGAGGTCGGCGTGCTGCTGGTCGAGCGGCGGGCGCGCGGCGTCGTCCCGACGGCCGCGGGGGAGACGTTCGCCCAGCACGCCCGGCTCGTGGTGACCGCGGCCGACCGGGCGCTGCGCGCGGCGCGGGAGACCGGCTCCGGGACGGCGGCGCTGCTCGCCGTCGGCGCGACGCCGTCCGCGTCGGCGGGCCTGGTCCCGGCGGCCCTGCGGAGGCTCCCGGCCGGCGCCGGCAGCTGGACGCTCACGACCGGCGGCTCCGCCGCGCTGGAGGAGCTGGTCGCGGCCGGCGAGCTCGACCTCGCCGTCGTCACCGATGCGCCGCCGGGGCTGGTGCCGGACCCGCGCCTGGTCCGGCACCCGCTCGGTGAGGACGCCATGCGGGTGCTGGTCCCCGCCGACCACCCCGCCGCGGGCGCCGCCGGGGCGGGCCTGGCCGACTTCGCCGACGCGACCTGGGTCGAGGACGACGACGGCTCGGCGGCGCTGCTGCGGAGCGCGGCCGCGCGGGCCGGGTTCGCGCCGCGGATCGACCTCGCCGCGGCCGACCTGGCGGGCAAGACCGCGCTGGTCGCGGCCGGGCACGCGGTCGCGCTCGTCCCCGGCCTGCTGGTGCCGGCGCTGCGCCGCGACGTGGTCGCGGTCGAGGTCCGCGACGCGCCCCGGCGGGGCATCTTCGCGACCGTCGCCGCCGGTCCCGGCCCGCTCGGCGAGCCCGTCCGGGTGCTGCTGGCGGCGCTCGTCAGCGGCTGAGCGCGCGGAACTCCTTCATCCGGGTGACGTAGCGCCGCAGGTGCCGGGCCGGGACGGCGCGCGGCCAGTCCTCGGCGCGGAACCACGCGTCGGAGCCGCCGTCGACGAAGACCACGCTGCCGCACAGGAAGTCGGCCGCGTCCGAGAGCATGAAGACGACCCACGCGGCGAGCTGGCCGGGGTCGCCGAAGCCGGCGACGGGCACCGGGAACGCCTTGATCCGCCGCGCCTCGGCGGGCGTCGCGAGCTGCTGCTCCAGCAGGGGAGTGAGGATCGCGCCGGGGGCGATCGCGTTGAGCCGGATGCCGGCCCCGGCCCACTCGCGGGTCACCGCCTCGCGGCGGACCCACTGGCTGACGGCGATCTTGCTGGCGCCGTAGGCGAACGAGGGCGCCATCCTCCCGAAGACCCGCAGGGCGCCCAGCGCTCGCGGCACGTCGCGCTCGAGCAGGGCGCGGACCGCGCGGCGCGGCACGACCGGCATCGTCGTGGTCGAGTTGCTGGCGAAGACGACGACCTTGGCCCGCTCGGCGGCGGCGAGCGCGGGACGCCAGGCGTCGAGCAGCTCGACGACCCCGAGGTAGTTGACCTCGGCGATCAGCCGGGCCCGGTCCCGGCCGGGCGCCGGGCCCAGGCCCGCGGCCAGGACCGCGCCGTCGAGGACGCCGTCCGCGCGGTCGAGCACGGCGCGCGCCGCGGCACGGCGTCCGGCCGGGGTCGAGAGGTCGGCCACGACGTCGCCCTCCGCGGCGGCCCTGAGGTCGACGCCGATGACGGTGTGCCCGTCCGCGACGAGCCGGGCGACGACGGCCGCGCCCATGCCGGAGGCGGAGCCGGTGACTGCGTAGGTACCCACGCGAGGACTCTAGAACAGGTTCTATTGATGCTGCTGCGCCCGCGCTCCGGACCGGTGCGGTAGCCTGGGAGAACCGCCGGCCGCCGTCTTCTCGACGCACGCCGGTGACGGATCACCTGATCGGCGCTCTCCCGCAGCAGCGCGAGCCGCCGGCGAAACCTTGCAGAGCCGCGCTGTCGGCCCGCATCGGAAGGACACCTGTGGCTCGAGGAGGCCAGCGGGGGGCGACGCAGCAGCGTCGCGGCTCCGGGTCGGCGCGGACGCGTCGCAACGAAGAGGGCATCATCCCGCAGCTCGCGCGCGCCGTGCGCGAGGTCGAGGCGGCGGTCGCGCGGCGCTCGGCGATGCCGGAGGTGCGGGCGAAGTTCCAGGTCGTGGCGCTGCTGGCGCGCGAGGAGCGGGCGCGGGTCAAGAACGACCCCACGCTCTCCGACAGCCGGCGCGGCGAGGAGCTCAAGCGGCTCGACGGGATCGCGACGATCCTGGCCCAGACCGCGGCCCGCGACAGCACCCTCTTCACCCTCCTCGACGAGAACGCCGAGATCTCCGAGTCGGCCAAGGCGATGCGCCGCGAGCTGCTGCGCAAGGCCGGCGTCGACGAGCCGGAGCCCGAGCCGACGCCCGTCGTCGAGGACCCCGAGGCGGCGGCGCTGCTCGAGAAGCGGGTCATCCCGCTCTCGGTCCAGGCCCGCCAGCTGGCCAACCCCTTCCTCGTCCCCGACTTCGCTCACGCCCGGGCCAAGGTCCGCCCGCGCCGGCTGGCCGGGTGGGAGCTGCTCGAGCCGCTGTTCCGCTCCTTCGAGCGGGCCGCGCCCGACGCCCCGGCCTGCATGCCGCTGCCGGACGCCGAGCAGCTCACCGCGCTGACCGGGCGCCACGCCGCCCCGGCCGGCCGTGAGCTGATGGCGCACCAGGCCCAGCTCATCGCGTCGGCGGCCCTGGGCCACCGCACCTACCTGCTCGCCGACGAGCCCGGCCTCGGCAAGACCGCCCAGGCGCTGCTCGCGGCCGAGGCGGCGGGTGCCTTCCCGCTGCTCGCGGTGGTCCCCAACGTCGTCAAGACCAACTGGGCCCGCGAGGTCGAGATCTGGACGCCGAACCGCCGCGCCACCGTGCTGCACGGCGACGGTGCCGACGCCGACGGGTTCGCCGACGTCTTCGTCGTGAACTACGAGATCCTCGACCGCCACGTCGGCTGGCTCGGCACCCACGGCTTCCGCGGGATGATCGTCGACGAGGCCCACTACATCAAGAACAAGTCCTCGCAGCGCTCCCAGAACGTGCTCGACCTGTCCGAGCGGATCCGCGCCCGGATCGCGCGTCCGCTGATGATGGCGCTCACCGGCACGCCGCTGATCAACGACATCGAGGACTTCCGCGCGATCTGGCAGTTCCTCGGCTGGATCGACGACGTCGTGCCGCAGGGCGACCTCATGGAGGCGCTCGAGGAGACCGGGCTGACCCCGGCCGACCCCGCCTTCTACCCGGCCGCACGCCGTGCGGTCGTCGAGCAGGGCATCGTGCGGCGCCGCAAGATCGACGTCGCCGCCGACATCCCGGCCCGCCGGGTCGCCGACATCCCCGTCGAGCTCGAGGGCGAGTCCGGCCGGTCCATCCGCAAGGCCGAGCAGGAGCTGGCCCGCCGCATGGTGGAGCGCTACGACGCGGCGATCGCGACCCGTCGTACCGGCGCGGTCGTCGAGGGCATCGACCACCGCCTGGTCCGCCAGGTCGCCGGCTGGGAGCGCGAGGACAACTCGACCAAGACGGGCGAGAACGTCTTCGAGATGATGCGCCGGATCGGCCAGGCCAAGGCGGGGCTCGCCGCCGACTACACCGCGCAGCTCGCGCGCAACGTCGGCAAGGTCGTCTTCTTCGCCAAGCACATCGACGTCATGGACACCGCCGAGAAGACGTTCGCCGAGCGCGGTATCCGCTACAGCTCGGTGCGCGGCGACCAGTCCTCGACGACGCGCCAGCGCGAGATCGACGCCTTCGTCAACGACCCCGACGTGCAGGTCGCGGTCTGCTCGCTCACCGCGGCGGGCGTCGGCCTCAACCTGCAGGTCGCGTCCAACCTGGTGCTCGCCGAGCTCTCCTGGACCGACGCCGAGCAGACCCAGGCGATCGACCGGGTGCACCGGATCGGCCAAGCCGAGCCGGTCACCGCGTGGCGCGTGATCGCGACGCAGACGCTCGACACCCGCATCGCCGAGCTGATCGACAAGAAGGCCGGGCTCGCCGCCCGGGCGCTCGACGGTGCCGGCGACGAGGTCGAGGGCGGCGCGATCGACCTGCAGACCGAGGCGCTCGTGGCCCTGCTCACCGGGGCGCTCGAGGCCCGCGGGGACTGATGTCACAGTCCGGCCGGCCGTCTCGTCCCCCTGTCATGGACATGAAGATCGCAGTGGCAGGCGGCACGGGACTGGTCGGGCGGCTGGTCGTCGACGAGGTGCGACGCGCGGGCGCGACGCCCGTCGTGATCGCCCGGTCCGCCGGGGTCGACCTGGTGACGGGCGCGGGGCTGGCGGCGGCACTCGACGGCGTGCACGCCGTCGTCGACACGAGCAACGTCGACACGATGAGCGCCCGGCGCTCGATCGCCTTCTTCGAGACGGCGACCGGCCACCTGCTCGCGGCCGGAGCGGCCGCCGGGGTGCGCCACCACGTCGCGCTCTCGATCGTCGGCTGCGACCGCGTCGACCTGCCCTACTACCGGGGCAAGCGCCGCCAGGAGGAGCTCGTCGCGGCCGGCCCGGTGCCGTGGTCGGTGCTGCGCGCGACCCAGTTCCACGAGTTCGCGGAGCAGCTGATCTCCCGCAGCCCCCGGCCCCTCGCGCTGGCGCCGCGGATGCGGACCCAGCCGGTCGCGGCGCGCGAGGTCGCGACCGAGCTGGTCGCCACCGCGGTCGACCGCCCGCAGGGCCTGCTGCCGGACCTCGCCGGACCGCGCCCCGAGGCGATGGACGTGATGGTGCGCCGGGTGCTCGCCCGCCGCGGGGGCCGGCGGCTCGTCGTACCGGTGCCGATGGTGGGGCGGGCCGGACGCCAGACGAAGGCCGGTGGGCTGCTGCCGGGCGCCGACGCGACGCTGGGCGTCGAGACCTTCGACGAGTGGCTGGCCCGTGCCTGACGTGCGCCCCGGCCTGGCCGAGGAGTACGACGCGCTCCGCCCGCGGATGGTCCGCGTCGCCTACGCCATCGTCGGGAGCCGCGCCGAGGCGGAGGACGTCGTCGCGGACTGCTGGACCCGCCTCGCCGCCGCCGACGAGCGCGAGCCCGTCCGGGACCTGGCCGGCTGGCTGACCGTCGCGGTGGCCCGCGCCGCGACCGACGTCCTGCGCTCGGCGCGGGTGCGCCGCGAGGAGTACGTCGGCCCCTGGCTGCCCGAGCCCTTCGTCGTCGCGAACCCGGCCGACCGGGTGACCCTGGACGAGACCGTCAGCTACGCGCTGGCCGTCGTCCTGGAGTCGCTGTCGCCGGCCGAGCGGACCGCCTGGGTGCTGCACGACGTCTTCGGCATGGGCTTCCCCGAGGTCGCCGCCGTCGTCGGCCGCACCCCGGCCGCCGTCCGCCAGCTCGCCTCGCGCGCCCGCGCCCACCTCGCCTCCGACACGCCCCGGTTCGCGGTCGACCGGGCCGCGCACGGCGCCCTGCTCGACCGCTTCCTCGCCGCCGCCGCGGGCGGCGACCTCGACGCCCTCGTCGCCACCCTCGACCCCGACGTCGTCGTCACCTCCGACGGCGGCGGCGCCGTCAGTGCGGCCCGCCGTCCGGTGCACGGCGCGGAGCGCTCCGCCCGCTTCCTGGCCGGGCTCGTCGCCAAGTACGTCGACGTCGGGGACGTCGAGATCGAGCTGCTCGGCGTCAACGGGGCGCCCGCGATCGCGCTGCGCGAGGACGGCGTCCTGACGTCGCTGATCGTGCTGACGGTCGTGGGGGAGCGGGCGACGCGGGTGGACATCCTGCGGGCGCCGGCGAAGCTGGCGGCGGTGGACGCTCAGGCGTAGTTGAACCGCAACCCGTCGGGCACCTGGTCGGCGCTGTCGCTGTAGGCGTTCATCGCCTGCGTCGCCCGCCGGAAGTACGCCGACACCGACGCCGCCGTGTGCCGGTCGATCCCGACGTCGGCGAGCGCCTGGTCGAAGAGGTCGAGGCAGGCCTCGTCGAGGTCGGGGTGCTCGCCGTTGCCGGCGTGCATGCGCTGCACGGCCGACTCGTCGCCGTAGCCCGCGGTGTAGAGGGGTGGGCCGCCCAGTGCCTCGGCGAGGTACGCCGCCAGGCGCTCGTCGTGGTGGGGGTGCATCGCGTGCTCGAAGGGGTGCGCGGCGACGGGGTCGGCGAGGCAGAGGTGGTGCCAGCGCCGGCACAGGTCGAGGACGGCGTCGAAGCCGCCGACCTGCTCGTAGAGCGTGCTCATGGGGTCATCCTCCTGTCGGCGTACCGGAACCCGGCGATGAGCGCCGCGAACAACGCCGTGATCCCCGAGCAGACGACGGCGACGTGTCCCCAGCCCTCCGCCCGGAAGTCGAGGAAGGGGTAGGGCACCCAGCGGGTCGCGCCGGCGACGGCGAGGGTGACGGCGAGCCAGGCGATGGGCCAGGCGAAGGCGACGGCGATCGCGCGGGTGTCGACGCGGGGGCGGGGGCCGAAGGCGAACCAGCCGATCACGGCGAGGACCGGGACGACCATGTGGAGCATCTTGTCGGCGACCCAGTCGGCGCCGTCGAGGTCGAGGAGGGGGCGGAGCAGGAAGAAGTGGACCAGGCCGGTCACGGTGATGCCGACCGTGCCGGCCAGGCGCAGTGCGCGGAAGCCGGGGCCGTCGCGGTCCGGGTCGCGGGTGAGGGCGACGGCGGCGAGGGCGACGAGCACGTTGCTCTGGATCGTGAAGTAGGCGATGAACCGGGCCAGCCGGACGCCGAGGCCGGGCGGGGTCTGCTCGTCGAGGACCCGGCCGCCCTGGAGCACGAGGACGAGCTGGAGCACGAGAGCCGCGATGACGACGACGGCGGTCAGCAGGTGCCAGCCGCGGGCGCGGGTCATCCGGCGGCCTCGGGGGTGAGCAGGCCCTGGATCGCGTCGCCGTAGAGAGCGACGACGGTGGCGGGATCGGCGGCGGTGATGATCGGGTCCTCCTGGACGTAGAGGAGGTTGAGCAGGCCGGCGAGCTGGGCGACGGCGAGCGCGGCGCGCAGCTCGCGGTCGGCACCGGTCAGCCGCGGGGCCAGGGGAGCGACGTACGTCTCGGCCGTGTGCCGGACCATCTCCTCGCGGACCTGGTCGCGGTGCGCAGCCTGGGCGAGGGCGACGAAGCGCTGGCGGACGGCGGGCCGCTCCGCGTCGACGAAGTAGGCGACCAGACGGCGTCCGACCGTCTCGACGGGGCCCTCGAGGACGCTGCCGATCCCGAGGGAGGTGTCGACCGTGCGGAGGAAGAGCGCCTCCTTGGAGCCGAAGTGCCGGATGACCAGGGCCGGGTCGACGCCGGCCTCGGCGGCGATGGCGCGCACCGAGGCGCCCTCGAAGCCACGGGTGGAGAAGAGGGTGCGCGCCGCCTCCTCGATGGCGGCACGGGTCGCCCGGCCGGCGGGCCGCAGGTGGTCCGTCGCGGGAGAGGTCTTCGTCACACCGCAACCGTAGGGCATCGGAGTCTGCGGTCAACGGTGTTGACACTCACACCGTCAACGCCGTTGACTCAGCCCTCGTGACCGCGACCTCCTCTGCCCCCGGCGCCCCGGTCGACGCCGGAGCCGCCCGCTCGGGCTCCCCGCTCCTGACCGTCGCCGTCCTCTGCCTCGGCGGCCTCGTCGCCTCGCTGACGCAGACGATGGTGATCCCGATCCAGGGACAGCTCGCCGGGCTGCTCCACACGAGCGAGGCCAACGCCTCGTGGGTGATCACGTCGACGCTGGTCGCCGGCGCGGTCGCGATGCCGATCTCCGGACGGCTCGGCGACCTCTTCGGCAAGCAGCGGGTGCTGGCGATCAGCGCCCTCGTGCTGCTGGTCGGCTCCCTGGTCTGCGCGCTGAGCAACAGCCTCCTGCCGATGCTCGCCGGACGCCTCCTCCAGGGCTTCGCGATGGGCTTCATCCCGGTCGGCATCGCGCTCCTGCGCGAGGTCACCCCGCCCCGGCTCACCGCCACGGCGATGGCCGCGATGAGCGCCACCCTCGGCGTGGGCGGCGCGATCGGCCTCCCGCTGTCGGCCTGGATCGTGCAGGACTACAGCTGGCACACGCTCTTCTGGGTCTCCACCGGCCTGGCCGCCGTCGTCGCGATCGCCGTCGTGGTCCTGGTGCCGCACGTGCGCGACGCCGTCCCCGGCCGCTTCGACGTGGTCGGCGCGATCGGTCTCGCGCTCGGGCTCGTCGCGCTGCTCGTCGCCGTCTCCAAGGGCAACGAGTGGGGCTGGGGGCACGGCCGCACGATCGGCCTCATCGTGACCGGCGTGCTCGTCCTGCTCGCCTGGGGCAGCTACGAGCTGCGGGTCAGCGACCCGCTGTGCGACCTGCGCGTGTCGGCCCGCCGTCCGGTGCTGCTGACCAACGCCGCCGCCATCGCGATCGGCTTCGGCATGATGGCCCAGGCGATCGTCGTCCCGCGGCTGCTGCAGTCGCCGTCGGCCACCGGGTACGGGCTCGACCAGACGCTGCTCGAGACCGGCCTGTGGATGGCGCCCGGCGGCCTGGTGATGATGGCGTTCTCGCCCGTCTCGGGCCGGCTGATCCGGGTCGTCGGCGCTCGGGTGACCCTCATGCTCGGCGGCACCGTGCTCGGCCTCGGCTACGTCTTCGCGCTGTTCCTCACCGACGCGCCGTGGCAGCTCATGGTCGCCTCGTGCATCACCTCGGCCGGCGTCGGCATCGGGTACGCCGCCATGCCGACCCTCATCCTCGAGTCGGTCCCGCCGGCCGAGGCCGGCTCCGGGGTCGGCATCAACGGCCTGATGCGCTCGATCGGCACCAGCGTCTCGTCGGCGGTGATGGCCGCGATCCTCACCTCCGCCACGATCGACCTCGGCGGGCACGACCTGCCCAGCGAGGACGCCTTCGCGATCTGCTTCGCGGTCGGGGCGGCGGCGGCCTTCGCCGGCGTCCTCCTCGCGGCCCTCGTGCCGCGCCGTCAGTTGCCGTGACAAGACGGCACGGTTAACCGGAACCTCCCCTCGTGCCGCTCGTTGGACCGGCAGGCCCGCGCTCGGAGCTGGTCGGCGCCGTCGTGGCGACTGGGGGGTTCCGCGACGCGAGAAGCGGCCCCGGACGTCGTACCGGGGCCGCTTCGCCGTTCCCGCCCCCTGCGTAGGCGAGGATGGTCCGCGTGTCCGGGCCACTGATCTCCTCCGACCCCACCGCCGACGCCCTCCGCCGCGGCGCGCTGCGCCGGATGCGCACGGTGGCGGTGTCGCTGCTCCTGCTCGCCGCGGCGGTCTACGTCGTCACGCTCGGCGAGGACGGCGTCTGGGGGTTCGTCAACGCGGGCGCCGAGGCCTCGATGGTCGGTGCGATCGCCGACTGGTTCGCCGTGACGGCGCTGTTCAAGCACCCGCTGGGCCTGCCGATCCCGCACACGGCGCTCATCCCCAAGCGCAAGGACGACCTGGGCAAGGGGCTCGAGGAGTTCGTCGGCGAGAACTTCCTCCAGGAGGAGGTCATCCGCGAGCGCGTGCTCGGCGTCCAGGTCGCGCAGCGGGTCGGCGACTGGCTCGCCGTCCCGGCGAACGCCGAGCGGGTCGTCACCGAGGGCTCCGAGCTGGCCGCGCTCGCGCTGGGCAAGGTCCGCGACGACCACATCGAGGCGCTCGTCACCGAGGCGCTCGTCCCGCGCTTCCGCGAGGAGCCGATCGCCCCGCTGCTGGGCGGGCTGCTCGCCGAGGCGATCCGCGACGACCTGCACCACGGGCTGGTCGACCTGATGCTCGAGGAGATGCACGGCTGGCTCCTCGCCAACCCCGACACCGTGCACGACGTCCTGGGGGAGCGGGCCCCGTGGTGGGCGCCCGACTCGGTCAACACCTACGTCATCAACCGGCTCCACCTCGAGGTGGTCCGCTGGGTCGGCGAGATCCGCGACAACCCCGACCACCGGGCCCGCCGGGCGCTCGACTCGATGCTCGTCCAGCTCTCCGACGACCTGCTCGCCAACCCGGCCACCCAGGCCCGCGCGGAGCGGCTCAAGGAGCGGGTGCTCGACCACCCCGCCGTGATCGCGAGCGCGATCTCGCTGTGGCAGGCGCTGCGCAAGGCGCTGCTGGGCTCGCTGGCCGACCCGGCGGGCGCCGTGCGACGGCGGCTGCTGGTCGAGATCGAGGGCGCCTCGGCCCGGCTGCGCACCGACGCCGCGCTGCGCGAGCGGCTCGACCGGCTCGCGGCCGACGGCGCGGTCTTCGTCGTCGACCGCTACGGCGCCGAGCTCACCGCCGTCATCACCCACACGATCGAGCGCTGGGACGGCAAGGAGGCAGCCCGCCGGATCGAGCTGCACGTCGGACGCGACCTGCAGTTCATCCGGATCAACGGCACGATCGTCGGCGGTCTGGTGGGGGTGCTGATCCACACGATCTCGGTGCTGCTTCACTGATGACCATGTTCGGCCGCAAGCGCAAGGAGTCGGAGCCCGCGGGCCCGGTGCCCGTCGACGTCGCCATCCGCGACGAGTCGATCCGGCTCGGCCAGTTCCTCAAGCTCGCCAACCTGGTGGAGTCCGGAGCCGAGGCCAAGCCGGTGATCGCCGACGGGCTGGTCCGGGTCAACGGCGAGGTCGAGACCCGCCGGGGGCGCCAGCTCCGGGTCGGGGACGTCGTGGAGCTGCAAGGGCAGGCCGCCCGGGTGTCCGACGCGGACGTCCCCGACGACCTGCCCTGGTGACGCTGGGGTTCAGCTCACTTCACGTCGAGCAGGTCCACCACGAAGATCAGCGTCTCGCCCGGCTTGATGACGCCGCCGGCGCCACGGTCGCCGTAGCCCAGGTGCGGCGGGATGACGAGCTGGCGGCGGCCGCCGACCTTCATGCCCTGGACGCCGGTGTCCCAGCCCTGGATGACCTGGCCGATGCCGAGGCGGAAGTCGAGGGGGGTGCCGCGGTTGTAGGACGCGTCGAACTCCTCGCCGCTGGACAGCGCGACGCCGACGTAGTGCACCGAGACGGTGCTGCCGGCGCTCGCCTCGGGGCCGTCGCCGACGGTGAGGTCGGTGATCACGAGGTCGGTGGGCGGAGTGGGGTCGACGAAGTCGATCTCAGGCTTCTGGGACATGCGCCCCAGCCTATGCCCCGGACCCGCGGGATCCGCGGGTCGGTGAAGGGTCGGTAGATCGGCGCCGGTCGCTGTAGGCTGCGCGCAGCGTCCCACCGCAGGATGGATGGGATCGATGGGGAGGTCTCGGGGGGAACGCCGTGCGGGTCAACGCGACAGGTGCCGAGGTGTGGAATTCGCCGGACAGCGCGTCGCGGCTCGTCTACGCCGCCGGCACGCACCCCGGGCGGGTCCGCGAGCTCAACGAGGACTCCTCGCTCGTGGCGCCGCCGGTCTTCCTCGTCGCCGACGGCATGGGCGGCAACGACCGCGGCGACGTCGCGAGCCGGCTGGTTGCCGAGGCCTTCGAGCCGCTGGCCACGCTGCCCGTCGTCCAGGCCGGTGACGTCGAGGCCGCGATCGTGGCGGCCCAGCACCGGGTGGGAGCGCTCGCCGGGGCCGCCGGCGGTGCGCCCGGGACGGCGGCGCCGGGCTCGACGCTGGTCACCGCGACCCACGTGCTGCAGGACGGGCGCGGCTACTGGCTGCTCGCCAACATCGGCGACTCCCGCGCCTACGTGTTCACCGCCGACGGCGTCCTCGAGCAGATCTCGAAGGACCACTCCGTCGTCCAGGAGCTCATCGACGCCGGTCAGCTCACCCGCGACGAGGCCATCGCGCACCCCGAGCGGCACATCATCACGCGCGCCATCGGCGCGCTCAGCGCCTCCCAGGCCGACTTCTCCCTGGTGCCCGCCGACCCCGGCACCCGGCTGCTGCTGTGCTCCGACGGCCTCACCTCGGAGCTCTCCGACACCGCGATCGGCCACATCCTCTCCGAGCGGACGCCGGCGGACCTCACCGTCCTCACGCTCGTCGACGCGGCCGTCGCCGCGGGCGGGCACGACAACGTGACCGTCGTCGTCGTCGACATCGCTGGTGACCGGCCCAGCGAGGACACCAGTCCCGCGCCCTGGGAGCGGCCATGACGGCGACCTACGTCCCCGGCGAGCTCGCGACGCTCGTGACCGAGGGGGGCGTCGTGCTGGCGCCCGCCGACCGGCTCACCGAGGTCGCCGCCCTGGCCGGCAGCGCTCCGGAGACCTGGGCCGCGGCGCTGGCCGCCCTGCCCGAGGTCGCCGTGCTGCACCGCGACGGCGACGCGCTGGCCATCCTGGTCCGCGGCGGGTACGTCGTCCGCGTGGGCGGGCTGAGCATCGACGGCCGCGCCGCGGCCTCCGGCACCGCGACCTCGACGCCGCTCGTCACGGCGGTGGCGGTCGAGGTCGGGCCGCTCGCCGGGGGAGCCGCCGCGCCGGTGCTGCCGATCGGCACGGGCGTGGTCCGCAGCGCGGGCGTCCGGTGGTGCCCGCTGGGCGAGCCCCCGGCACCGGCACCCGCCGCCCCCGAGCACACCGTGGTCCGCGGCGCCGCCGGCCCGGTGCCGACCGGCCCGCCGCCCGGCTGGACCCCGGCCGAGCCGTCCACCGACCACGACGGCCGCACGATCACGCCGGCCCAGCTCCAGGCCATCCGCGCCAGCGCGACCTCGACCCCGCCGAGCAGCCCGCCGAGCGGCCTGCCGAGCAGCCCCCCGCCGCCCCCGGCCCCCGCCGCGCCGGTCCCGCCCACGCCGCCGCCGGTGCGTCCCCTCGTCGCGCTGCGGCTCTCGACCGGGCGGGTGGTGCCGGTCCGGCGCCGGGTCCTGGTCGGGCGCAGCCCGCGGGTGCAGCAGGTCGGCGGCAGCGCGAACCTGCCGGCGCTGGTCACCGTCGACGACCCCTATGTCTCCGGCACCCACCTCGAGGTCTCCTCCGACGGCGTCCGGGTGACGGCGACCGACACCTCGACCAACGGCACGCTGCTCACCCGGCCGGGCCAGATCCCGGTCCCGCTCGACCGCGGGGTGCCGACCGAGATCGCCACCGGCGACGTCCTCACCCTGTCGAAGGGGATCACCGCCACCATCGTCCCCGCGCGCGAGACGGAGGGCTGAGCATGCACGCGCCGCACATCCCCGGCTTCGCGTACGTCGACCTCGTCGGCGAGGGCGGGTTCGCCGACGTCTTCCGCTACCAGCAGGAGCTGCCGACCCGGCAGGTCGCGATCAAGGTGCTGCGCAGCGGCAGCGACACCGCCTCGCTCGACCTCTTCCGGGCCGAGGCCAACGTGATGGCCCAGCTGTCCAACCACCCCTCGATCGTGCCGATCTACCAGGCGGGGGTGAGCTCCGACGGGCGCGCGTTCCTGGTCATGGAGTTCTGCCCGCCGCCGCACGTCGCGCAGCGCTACCGGGTCGAGCCGCTCGCGGTCGGCGAGGTGCTCGACATCGGCGTCAAGATCGCGAGCGCCGTCGAGACCGCCCACCGGGCCGGGATCCTGCACCGCGACATCAAGCCGCACAACATCCTCACCAGCACGTTCGGCGTCCCGCTCCTCACCGACTTCGGCATCGCCTCGGTCGTGGGGCAGACGGGGGCGGCCGGCCAGGCGCTGTCGATCCCGTGGTCGCCGCCCGAGACGCTCACCTCCGACAGCCACGACGTGCGCAGCGACGTCTACTCGCTGGCCGCGACGCTCTACTCGTTGCTCATCGGGCACGCGCCCTACGAGCGGCGCGACGCGTCCAACGACAACGCGACGATGATGACCCGGATCGAGCGCGGCCAGCTGACACCGCTGCGCCGTCCCGACGTGCCGGCCTCGCTGGTCGACGTGCTCCGCCGCGCGATGTCGGTCCAGGTCGAGAAGCGCCCGGTCTCGGCGATGGTGCTCGGCCGCCAGCTCCAGGACGTGCAGATCGAGCTGCGCCAGTCGCCGACCCGGCTCGAGGTCATGGACGCCTCGCCGTCGGCGCTGGTCGAGGAGCACCCCGACGACGCGCGGACCCTGGTCCGCCCGGTCTCGGTGATCATCCCGGCCGCGGTCAGCGCCCGCCCGGCGCCCGTGCGCCCCGCCGTCGAGGAGTCGACCCGGAGCCCCGGCGCCGACCCCGCGACGGGCGGCACCGGCGGGCACGGTGGCCGCAGCGGCACCGCGCCGCCCCGCCGGACCGACGACCGGCGCCTCGGCACCGGCGCCCGGGTGGCGGTCGGCGTGGTCGCGGCGGCGCTCGCCGGCGTCGTCGGGTACGCCGTGCTGGCCGGCGGCGGCACCGACGACGACCCGCGCTCGGGCCCGCTGCGCGGCGAGAAGCCGGCCGACCCGGTGCAGGCGCTCGACGCCCCGGACGCCCCGGTCGTCACCTCCTCGGGCAAGGGCACCCGCTACACCTTCCGCTGGCAGCAGGCCGACCCGAAGCCCGACGACGAGTTCAAGGTCCGCATCCGCGAGAACGGCGTCGTGACCGACGACGCCCAGTACGTCCGGGAGACGAGCCGCACCGTGACCATCGCGCCGAAGTCGTCCGTCTGCGTCCAGGTCTCGCTGCGGCGCCAGGGCCTGCCCATCTCGGCGCCGTCGCGCGAGGTCTGCGAGGTGGGCCGGTGATCCGCCGCTGGCGCCGCACGGCATCCGCGACTGCGCTCGCACTGCTGCTCGGCACGCTCGTCGTCCTCGCCTTCGAGCACGACGGCAAGCCGTTCACCGAGGTCGACCTCAACGACGGCGGCGTGTGGGTGACCAACCAGGAGAAGGGTCTGGTCGCCCGCCTCAACCCGCAGATCGAGGAGCTCGACCTCGGCGTCGACTCGGGCAGCACGACCTTCGACATCTTCCAGCGCGACACCAGCCTGTACGTCGACGACGCGTCCTCCGAGCGTGCCGTCAAACCGGTCGACGTCGCGCGTGCCGCGGTGCTCGACCCGACCGCGCTGCCGACCGGCGCCGTGGTCGCCCAGGGCGGCGACACGTTCGCGATCGTCGACCCCGGCGGCAAGGCGTGGGTGCGCTCCGGCGAGGGCCTGCGCGGCTTCACCGTGAAGGCCGCGAAGCCCGACGTCACCGGCGCGCTCTCCGCCGTCGTCGGCACCGACGGCCGCGCCTACGTGCTCGGCCGCGACGGCAAGGTCACGCCGGTCTCGACCGACGACGCCGGCCTGCCCGTCACCGAGGACCGGATGAAGCTCGGCAGCGACGTCGGCACCGAGCCCGGCAACGTCGACCTGACCGTCGTCGGCGACACGCCCGTCCTCTACAACCGCTCCACGCTCGAGCTCAGCCGCCCCGACGCCGACCCGGTCGTCGTCGAGGCCGCCGACCCCACGGCCGTCGCGCTGCAGCAGCCGTCGGGGGAGTCCGGTGAGGTCTACGTCGCGACCCAGAACGGGCTCTACTCCGTGCCGCTCGAGGGTGGCAAGCTCGACAAGGTCAGCCGCGGCGACGTCGACGGGCGCCCGGCCGCGCCGGTCGCGATGACCAGCACGCGCTGCGTCTACGCCGCCTGGGCCGACCCCGACTCGAGCGGCAACTACCTGCGCGACTGCGCCGACGACGCCGACGACGACACCGCCCCGGTGCCCGAGATGGAGGACGGCGCCGAGCTGGAGTTCCGCGTCAACCGCGACGTCGTCGTCCTCAACGACACCCGCACCGGCGACAGCTGGCTGGTCCAGGACCCGGGCAAGGCCAAGATCGACAACTGGCCGGCCGTCGACCCGAACAACCAGAACCGGTCGAAGATCAAGGAGACCACCGACGAGGTCCCCGACCAGGAGAACCGCCCGCCGGTGCCCGAGGACGACGACCTCGGCGCCCGCCGCGGCCGGACCACGGTCTTCCCGGTGGTCGCGCTCAACGACCACGACCCCGACGGCGACATCATCAGCATCGCCAAGGTGACCCAGCAGTCCGGCGAGCCGATGGAGGTGCGGATCGTCGGTGGCGGCACGCAGCTCCAGGTCAACGTCCCGGCGGACGCCGAGGGCAAGGCGGTCTTCCGCTACGCCGTCACCGACGGCAAGGTCAACGACCTGGCCTACGCCGAGCTGCGCGTGCAGGTGCGCACCGACGAGCAGCACAGCCGGCCCAAGCTGATGCCCGACCGCGAGCCGGTGCTCACCGTCGCGCGCGGGGCGACGTCCGACTACTACCTGCTCGCCGACTACTACGACCCCGACGGCGACGACCTCACCCTGCGCGAGGCGACGGCGCGCGGCGGCGACGTCGAGTTCCGCCCCGACGGCACCATCACCTTCACCGACGACGGCTCTGGCTCGAAGGTCTCCGAGATCCAGTACACGATCGAGGACGGCCAGGACACGATCACCGACAAGCTCCGGGTCCAGGTGGTCGGCGACACCGCGCCGCCCGAGCTGGTGCCCGACCTGGCCTCCGGCGTCGCGGACACCCAGGTCGTCGTCCAGCCGCTGACCAACGACCGCAACCCCGAGGGCAACGACCTCAAGCTCAAGGGCGTCAAGGTCGTCGGCGACGACACCGGCACGTCGATCACCCGGGACCTCGACAACGGCACGTTCACCTTCCAGGCGACCAAGGCGCGCAGCTACTACCTGGAGTACACGGCCTACAACTCGTCGGCCACCCGCTCGTCGTTCATCCGGCTCGACATCGAGTCGCCGCCCAAGGACAACCGGGCCCCCATCGCGGTGCGCGACAAGGCGGTCATCACCCCGGGCGGCTCCGCCCAGGTCGACCTGCTGCTCAACGACTTCGACCCCGACGGCGACGTCCTCGTCGTCAAGCGGGTCGGTCGGCCGTCGGTGGCCGGGGTCAAGGTCTCGGTCGTCGACAAGCGGCTGGCCGTGGTCAGCACGACCACCGACATCGTGGGCCAGCAGGCCACGGTCGAGTACGTCGTGTCCGACGGCCGCAGCTCGACGGTGGGTCAGCTCGTGATCGCCCAGCGCGAGGCCTCCCAGGTCAACCGGCACCCCGTCGCCAACAAGGACCAGGTCACCGTGCGGGCCGGGGCGGTCACCACGATCCCGGTGCTGGCCAACGACTCCGACCCCGACGGCGGCAAGCCGCGGCTGTTCCAGTCCGACCTCGACGCCGGCGACCTCAACGTCTGGGTGGCCGGCGACGTCCTGCGCCTGCGCGCCCCCGACAAGCCGGGCACCTACTCGGTGATCTACGGCGTGCGCGACACCGACGGCCTCAAGGCGACCGCCGAGGTGAGCATCTTCGTCATCCCGGACTCCGCCAAGAACAACCACCCACCGCTGCCCGAGCCGATCATCGACCGGGTGATCAGCGGCCGGCCCAAGGTGATCTCGGTCGACCTCGCCGGTGCCGACCCCGACGGCGACTCGGTCGCCTTCCGCAGCATCCTGACCGCGCCCAAGCTCGGCCGGGTGCTCGACACCGGCGTCGACTGGCTCCGCTACGAGGCGTTCGAGGACAAGGCCGGCACCGACTTCTTCCAGGTCCAGGTCCAGGACAAGTACGGCGAGACCGGCGTCGCCGAGGTGCGGGTCGGGGTCGTTCCCGAGGAGGCCGAGAACCAGCCGCCGGTCGCGCTCGACGACAACGTGCTGGTCCAGCCCAACCGGACCATCTCCTACAACGTGCTCACCAACGACGTCGACCCCGACGACGACCCGCTGCGCATCGCCGAGCTCAACAGCACGACGAAGGCCAAGCACCGCAACGGCTTCGTCGAGCTCGACGTCGGCGACGCGCCCGACGCCGGCGCCGCCGCGACCAACATCGGCTACACGATCGAGGACGCCGCCGGCGCCGAGGGCCACGCGGTGCTCAAGGTCTCCGCGAGCCACGACGCGCCCTTCTACGCCCCGATCGCGCGCGACGACGTGGCCGACCTCGGCGACATCATCGGGCGCGACCCGGGCGCCTGGGTCGACATCCCGGTGCTCGAGAACGACCTCGACTTCGACGGTCCCAAGGTCGAGCTGAAGGTCACCGACTGCGACGCCGGCAGCCGCGGCGAGTGCGAGGTCGCGAAGGGCGACTCGACGGTGCGGGTCAAGCTCACCGCCGACGACCAGGTGGTCCTCTACCGCCTCGACGACAGCGACGACGAGTCGTCCGACACCTTCGGCGTCATCTACGTGACCGGCACCGCCAACGTGCCGCCGCAGCTGACCACCGCGAAGGACAAGATCCCGGTCAAGGCGGTGTCGGGGGAGCGGGTCGTGCTCGACCTCGAGGACCTCGTCGTCACCCGCGCCGGCCGCGAGCCGCGGATCGTCCCGGACCGCACGCCGACCGCCGTCAACGGCGTCGTCGGCGCGGTCGAGGGAAGCCCGACCTCGCTGTCGTTCGTCTCCGACCGCGGCCACGTCGGCCCGGCCTCGGTCACGGTCTCGGTCAGCGACGGCCGCACCACCGGCGAGGACGCCGGGCTGACGTCGCTGCTGACCATCCCGATCGACGTCCGGCCCAGCGGCAACGTCGCGCCCGAGATGCGCGACGCCGCGGTCGACGTCGGCACCGAGGGCGACGCCGCCCAGGTCGACCTCGCCGGGCTCACCCGCGACGCCAACGAGGACGACCTCGACACCATGGCCTACTCGGTGAAGTCGGCCGAGGCCGGGCTCACCGCGAGCATCCCGTCGGGCGAGAGCATCCTGTCGATCGAGGCGAGCGGCGGCGCCAAGGACGGCGACACGCTCAAGGTCGCGGTCGTGGCCGACGACGGTCACGGCGGCACCACCGAGGCCACCGTCACCGCGCACATCGTCGACAGCGACCGCCCGCGCCTCGAGATCCCGGTGATCAGCGTGACCACCAAGAAGGGCGAGGTCCGCTCCGTCGACCTCGCGGACTACGCGGTCAACCCCTACCCCGGTGAGCCGATCAAGGCGAGCAACGCCCGGATCGAGGGCTCCGGCCGGGTCGACGACCTCGAGACCGACGGCTCGAGCGTCTCGTTCCGCCCGGTCGGGTCGGGCACCTCGACGATCAAGGTCACCGTCTCCGACGCCTCCGACGACAAGAAGCGCGACGTCACCGCGCGGATCAACGTGGTCGTCCTCGACGTGCCCGCGGCGCCGCCCCGGCCGGCCCTGTCGTCGGTCGAGGCGTCCTCGGCGGTGCTGTCCTGGCGCGAGCCGGACGCCAACGGCGCGCCGATCGAGCAGTACGAGGTCTCGGGCTCGCACGGCTTCCGGCAGATCTGCACGGGCCCCACGTGCCGGCTCGACGACCTCACCCCGGGCGAGACCTACACGTTCACCGTCAAGGCGGAGAACTCGGTCGGCTGGAGCGAGGCGAGCCCGCCGTCCGAGGCGATCACCCCCAACAAGGCGCCCGACCTGATGTCGCCCCCGACGATCGTCGTCGAGCCCAAGCCCACCGGCAGCCGGATGGACCGCCAGCTCACCGTGCGCTGGACCCCGCCGGCCAACGAGGGCTCGCCCATCACGTCGTACGAGATCAAGGAGGCGGGCAGCGGGCGCACCTGGACCGCTACCGGCGGCCAGACCTCGCACCTCATCACCGGCCTCGACAACGGGACGTCGTACGCCTTCGAGATCCGGGCGGTCAACGACGTCGAGCCGCGCCGGCAGTTCTCCGGCGCCTCGCAGTCGGTCGCGCCGTTCGGCGTCCCGGTGCGCTCCGGCGCGCCGCCGCAGCTGACCGCCAGCGAGGACAGCCCCTACACCAACGAGCCGTGGGTGCGGATCGACTGGTCGCGCTGGTCGGTCTCGCAGAGCAACGGCAACGCGGTCTCCGCTTACGTCATCACCTGCGACGGCTGCAGCCGCTCGACCTACACCGTGGGGGCGGGGACGTCGTCCAAGACGTTCGGTGCCGGCGACGGCATCCGCAAGGGCCAGACGGTGACCTTCACGGTCGCGGCGACCAACGACGCCGGCACCAGCGACCGCAGCCCGAGCGTGTCGGGCCGGCCGTGGACCAAGGCGGGCCCGGTCCGCGGGCTGCGCGAGGTGGGCAGCTCGCCGTCCGACCGGACCGCGATGATCGGCTGGGACGCGCCGGCCGACGACGGCGGCCTGCCGATCCGCTACTACGTGGTGCAGACCGGGTCGTCCGGCAGCGTCACCGTTCCCGCCGCGCCCGGTGGCGGGGGCCAGGCCATCACCTTTGCCGACAACGGCACGCACTCCATCCGGGTCTGGGCGGTCACCTTCAACGGAGACCGGTCCGTCGAGGGCCAGGCGGACTCGCTCGACGGGATCCTCACCTGGGGCAAGCCGTTCCCACCCGACGACACCTCCAAGACGAGCACGGAGTACTACTCGGTCGACCTCCGGCTCCAGGCGGGAGCGGCCAACGGCAAGCCGGTCACCGGCGTGCAGTTCAGCACCGACGGCGGCGCGAGCTGGAACGACCGCCGCTCGGGCGAGTCCTGGTCCACCGCGGTCGAGCAGGGCGGCAGCACCGCCCGGATCATGGTCCGGACCCGGTCGTCGGCGACCGGGGACCGCGAGTTCAGCGACCCGATCACGATCACGGGCACCTCCAAGGAGAAGTACCTGGCGATCAGCGTGTCGTGCAACGTCCTGGGCCGCTGCGCGATCGGCGTCAACGCCGACGGCTTCATCAACCAGCCGCGCGACGCCGTCGTGTCGCTCAACGGCCTGCAGCCCTACGGCGACTCCTGCGGCAGCTTCACGCAGTCGGTCTCCGGCAGGCTCAGCTACACCGCCGGCGGCAACGGCTGCCGCGTCACCGGCGACGCCAAGCCCTCGGTCACGCTCGACGGCGTCTCCCGCACCGCCCCCTGATCCGCCCGAAAGGAAATCATGTCGCTCACGACCGAACAGACCGAGTGGTTCGCGCAGACCTTCGCCCAGCTCGTCGCCAACGTCGAGCAGGCCATCGTCGGCAAGACCGAGGTCGTCCGGCTCGCCTTCGTCGCGCTCCTCGCCGAGGGCCACCTGCTCCTCGAGGACTACCCGGGCACGGGCAAGACGTCGCTGGCCCGGGCGATCGCGCAGACGATCCAGGGCGACCACCACCGGATCCAGTTCACGCCCGACCTGCTGCCCAGCGACGTGACCGGCGTGACGATCTACGACCAGCGCAGCCAGGAGTTCGAGTTCCACCGCGGGCCGATCTTCTCCAACGTGGTGCTGGCCGACGAGATCAACCGGGCCTCGCCCAAGACCCAGTCGGCGCTGCTCGAGGTGATGGAGGAGAACCAGGTCACCGTCGACGGCGTCACCCACCAGGTGGGCCAGCCGTTCATGGTGATCGCCACCCAGAACCCCATCGAGCAGGCCGGCACCTACCGGCTGCCCGAGGCCCAGCTCGACCGCTTCCTGATCAAGACCTCGCTGGGGTACCCGGACCACGAGAGCACCGTCCAGATCCTCACCAACGCCCCCAAGGGCAAGGCCGCCACCGTGCTGCGGCCCATCATCAGCGGCGACAACGTGCTGCACCTGATCGGGCTGGCCCAGCAGGTGCACGTCGAGCAGGCGGTCTACGAGTACGTCTCCGGGCTCACCGAGGCGACCCGCGAGTCGTCCGAGGTGGTGCTCGGCACCAGCGTCCGGGCCGGCCTCGCGCTGGTCCGCGCCGCCCGCGCGCTCGCGCTGTCCTACGGCCGCACCTACGTCGTCCCCGACGACGTCAAGACGCTCGCGGTGCCGGTCCTCGCGCACCGCATGGTGCTCGACCCCGAGGAGGACTTCCGCGGCACCACGTGCGAGGACGTCGTGCGCCGGGTCCTCGAGCGCGTGCCCGTCCCGCTGGAGCCCGCTGCTCGATGAGTCCCCGCTCCTGGGTGGCCGGCGCCCGCCGTGCCCTGACCGCTGTCTCCCGGCGCCGCGCGGCGCTGGGCGGCGCGCTGCGCGACGGTGTCGCCGAGCGCACCCGCCGGCTGCGGACGGCGGTCGCCCCGGTCACCGACACGGTCACGCCGGCCGGGTGGGTGGTCGGCCTGCTCGCCGTCGTCCTCGTGGTCGCGGGACCGCTGCTGCACTGGCGCGAGCTGGTCGTGGCCGGGATCTTCCTGGTGCTCGTGCTGCTCATCGCGGTCGGCTTCGTCGTCGGCCGCTCGCCGCTGGCCGCGCGTCTCGACCTGGCTCGCGACCGGGTGATCGTGGGGGAGCGGGCCAACGGCTACCTCACCCTGACCAACCCCAGCCAGCGCCGCTCCCGGCCGCTGGTCGTGGAGTTCCCGGTGGGCGCGGGGCGGGCGGCCTTCGAGCTGCCGGGGCTGGCGCCCGGGGCGCTGCACGAGGAGCTGTTCGCCGTCCCGACGGCCCATCGCGCGGTGCTCGACGTCGGCCCGGTCACCGCCGTGCGCGCCGACCCGCTCGGGCTGCTGCGCCGGGTGCGCCACCTCAGCGAGATGGACCGGCTCTACGTGCACCCCAAGACGCTGCGCGTCGACGGCTCCGCGGCCGGGCTGATCCGCGACCTCGAGGGCCGCACGGTGCCCAAGGTCTCCGACAACGACGTGTCCTTCCACGCGCTGCGCGGCTACGTCGCGGGCGACGACCGGCGCCACATCCACTGGAAGTCGAGCGCCAAGACCGGCAGCCTCATGGTCCGCCAGTTCGAGGAGACCCGGCGCTCGCACCTGCTCACCGTCGTCAGCTCGCGGCTCGAGGACTACGCCAGCGACGACGAGTTCGAGCTCGCCATCTCGGTCGCCGGCTCGCTCGGCACCCAGGCGCTCGCCGACGGCCAGCAGCTCAGCGCGGCGGCCTCGCACGGCTCCCTGCCTGCCGCGGGCGCGCAGCGCTTCCTCGACGGGCTCTCCGGGCTGACCTACGACTGGAAGGCGCGCCGGCTCGTCGACGTCGCCCGCCACCTCGGCAGCGACGAGCTGGCCGCGAGCGTGATCGTGCTCTGCATCGGGTCCGGCGTGAGCATCACCGACCTGCGCCGCGCCCGCCAGTACCTGCCCGTCGACACCCGCGCCATCGCGGTCCGCTGCCTGGTCGGCGACGAGCCGTCGGTGCGCTGGCTCGGCGACCTCGCCGTGGCGACGGTCGGACGGCTCGACGAGCTCGCGGTGGCGGTCCGGCGGGTCGCAGCATGAGCGCGCTCAGCGGCAGCCAGCCGGTCGTCGTCGTCCCCCAGCGGGGGCGGCGCGCGGGCGCGGCACTGCCGTGGTGGCTGGCCGTCGTCGACGCCGTCCTGGTGGTCGGGCTCGGGGTGCTCTGCGCGTGGCCGCTGGGCGCGGCCTACACGGGCAGCCGCTGGCTGCTCGCCGTCGTGACCGGCCTGCTCGTCGGCGTCCTCGTGGGCTGGCTCGGTGCGCGCTGGCGCTGGGGTCCGTGGACGACGACCCTGGCCGCTGCGGTCGGCTACTTCGCGGTGGGCTCCGCGGTCGCCGTGCCGAACCGGGCGCAGGGTGGCGGCGTCGTCCCGACCGCCGACTCGCTGCGCGACCTCACTGTCGGACTCGTGCACGCCTGGCGCGAGGCGCTGACCCTGCCGGTGCCCCTCGGCGAGAGCGGCGTCGTGCTGATCGTGCCCCTCGTCATCGGCCTGGTCGGCGGCCTGGTCGCCACGGTGCTGCTGTGGCGCTCGCGCTCGCCGGGCCTGGCCGGTGTGGTCCTCGGACTGGTGCTCGTCCTGGCCTCCGCGTTCGGCGACATCGCCGCCGGGGCCGCGCTGACCCGCGGGCTCGCGGTCGCGGCGGTCGGGCTGGTCTGGCTGCAGTGGCGCGGGCAGCGCCACGTCCGCGGGCGCTGGGGCCGCCGGGTGCTCGCCACCCTGCTCGTCGTCGGCGTGGCCGGTGGTGCGGCGGCCGGCCTGGGCTCGCTCAGCGACCCCGCCGCCCACCGCGAGGTGCTGCGCGACCACGTCGACCCGCCCTTCGACCCGCGCGACTACCCGAGCCCGCTGGCGAAGTTCCGGGCCTACAAGAAGGAGCCGGTCCGCACCGAGTCGATCCTCTTCACCGTCGACAACCTCGAGCCTGGCACGCTGGTCCGGCTCGCCGTGATGGACACCTACGACGGCATCGTCTGGAACGTCTCCGGCGGCCCCGGCTCCGCCCACGACTCCGGCACCTTCCGCCGGCTGCGCAACGACCCCGAGGCCAACGCCCGGGCCACGGTCCGCGGCCGGGTCACCATCGGCAGCTACACCGGTGTCTGGGTGCCGAGCATCGGCGAGACGCTGTCGATGACGCCCGTCCGCGACGGCCGGACCGACGACACCGCGGCCGCCGAGCTCGTGATCAACCCCGAGACCGGGACCGTCGCGCAGATCGGCGGCGTCGCCCCGGGCACCTCCTTCGAGGTCGAGGCCGTCGCGCCGCCGTCCCTGGTCGAGGAGGAGATCGCGGTGCTCGAGGCCGACGAGTCGGTCTCCCTCCCGCCGCCCGCGATCGTGCCCGAGGAGCTCGTCGACCGGGTGCAGCGCTGGGAGAGCGAGGACCGCTTCGGCGGCGGCACCGGCGGCGAGCTCGCCCAGTTCCTGCGCGACGCCTTCCGCGAGCACGGCTTCTACTCCGACGGCATCGACGACGACGTCCCCGCCGGCCACGGCGCCAGCCGCCTCGCGATGCTCACCAAGACCGCCAACCCGGTCGGCAACGCCGAGCAGTACGCCGCCGCCATGGGCGTCATCGGCCAGCGCCTCGGCCTGCCGATCCGCGTCGTCGTCGGCTTCAAGGTGCCGCCGGGCACCGGCGACGTCCGCGGCGAGAACATGACCGCCTGGACCGAGGTCAAGCTCGGCGACGCCGGCTGGGTCCCCTTCGAGCCCACCCCGCCCGAGGACCAGAAGCTGCGCCGCCCCAACGACGACCCCGACGAGGAGCCGCAGCCCCAGGTGCTGCAGCCGCCGCGCGTACCCGGCGAGCCCAAGGAGGCCAGCGACAACCTCCAGCAGGGCGACGGCCAGCGCAAGGACCTCGACATCCTCGAGGTGCTCGGCGCGATCATCGGCATCGTCCTCGACGTGGCCAAGGTCCTCCTGATCCTCTCGCCGCTGTGGGGCGTCCTGCTCTTCAAGCTGCTGCGCCGCCGGCGCCGGCGCAAGGCCTGCGACGCCACCGTCCGCCTCACCGGCGCCTGGCGCGAGCTCGCCGACCGGATGCGCGACCTCGGCGTCCGCCCCGCCCCCGGTGCCACCCGCCGCGAGAGCGCCTACGCCGCCGCGGACCGGTACGACGTCGTCCCGGTGGTGACGCTGGCGCACACCGCCGACCGCCACGTCTACGGCGAGGGCGAGCCCAGCATCGAGGAGGCCCAGGCCTACTGGGCCGACGTCGACACCGCCCTCAAGCGGCTCCGCAAGGAGACCCCCTGGTGGCGCCGCCTCCTCGCCCGCTTCTCGCTCGCCTCGGTGCCCTGGCGCAGCGGCCTCGACCGGGTCCGCGGGGCCGCCGCCCGGCGCGGTCAGGCCCTGCGGCGCCGGGCTGGTACCTTGCGGCGGAAGCGCCGATAGCCGGTGCGCAGGTCTCGGGGGTCGGGTCGGATGGTCGCGGTGCGTCGTGGGGTCGCTGCGGGTGCTGTGGTGCTGCTCGCCGGCGGGCTCGGCCTGCAGCCGGTGCCGTCCGCCGAGGCCGTGGTCCGCGCGGCCGAGCTGACGGCCGCCGAGTGGGTGACCGTGCCGTCCGGCTGCGCCGACGACATGACGGGCAGCGAGCCGAACCGGGTGGACCTGCCGCGCGACGGCCGGCCGCACACGGTCCGGCTGCAGCGCTCCGGGACGGTCAGCAACAGCGCCGTCAGCGGCACCAGCGTGGTGACCGGCACGCTCACAGGTGACGCGTGGGGGAGCGTGCGGATGGGGCTCGCGATCTCCAGCTCGGTCACCGCCCGCCCGCGCGGCGGCACGATCTGCTCGCTCACCTACAAGCTCGACTCCGGCGTCGTCGCCGATGTGACGGCACCGCGCCCCTCGTGGCTGGTCATCAGCGCCAAGGGAGCGGTGCGCAGCGGCGGCACCGCCGTGGTCGCCGCGTCCGCCGACTCCGGTGCGGAGCACGTCGTCCTCCCCGGCCGGAAGCTCACCCGGCTCGTCCCGGCCGGCGGCTACGCGGTGGGCACGCGGGTCACCGCCCAGGTCGCCGTCCCGGCCACGTCGAGCACGCCGCCGGCGGTCGCGTCGTCGGCGAGCGTCTCCGGCTCGCTCGGCCTGTTCCCGATCGGCACCCTCCGCCAGCAGTCCGGCAAGGCCCGCGCCTACCTCACGGCCGGCCACCGCGACTGCGCCGGCCGCCGGGTGACGATGACGCTGACCCCCAAGGCCGCCACGAAGGCCCGGCGGATCACGCTGAGCGTCAACGGCAAGCGCGCCCGGGTCCTCACCGGCAAGGCGCTGCGCCGCACGACCGTGCGGCTGACGAAGATCCCGGCCCGGTCGGACGGCGCGATCAGCGCGACCGTGGTGACCCGGTCCGGTGCGGTCCGGAAGATGACGGCCAGGTCGTGGCCGTGCGCCTGAGCAGGGGAGTGGCCGCGGGCGCGGCCCTGGTGCTGGCCGTGGGCCTGGGCCCGGTCTCGAGCCCGGCGCCGGCCGGAGCCAACGGCGCGGCGACGGCGGCGACGGTGGCGGAGCAGCAGGCCTGGCTCGGGTCCGCGAACTACGACCTGGACGACTGCACGGGCAGCGGACCGGTCGCGATGACCGGTCACCAGGACCACTTCGTCCACACGCCGATCGACGGCCTGCCTCGCGAGCTGCGGCTCGACCAGACCGGCTCGGCCGACAACGCCACCGTTCGCTCCACCGGGTCCGCCCAGGCGCGGGCGAGCCGTCCGCGGCCTGGCACCTACACGACGTCGCTGACGGCGGAGCTCGGCGTCTCGGCGACCCCCTCCCTCGACGTGCGGCGGTGCCGGATCCTCCTCCAGACGGCCGCCTCCGACGTGGTGACCGTGCCGGTGGCGAGGCCGTCGTGGTTCGTGGCGCGCAGCAGCCGGACCGGCGTCGTCCACGGCTACGTCTCGGCCTACCGCACCGCCGGCAGCGAGCTGTACCACGACGTCCCGATGGGGGAGGCGCGCTCGGCGCTCCTGCCGCCGGGCACCTACGACCTCTCGATCACCGCCATCGCCTCGGCCGAGGTGCCGAAGGCCAGCGGCCCGGTCGCGGCCGGCGGGCGGGTCGCGGGGAGCATCCTGCTGGTGCCTGCCGGGGCCCTGCGGACGCGGTCCGGCACCGCCCTGCGGTACGTCCGGCCCGGCGACCGCAGCTGCGCCCGGCACCGGCTGCCGGTGGCGCTCACCCGGGCCGCCCGGACCAAGGTCCGCACGATCACGTTCTCCGTCAACGGCCACCGCCGGCTCGTGCTGCGCGGCCCGGCGCTGCGGGCCAGGTCGGTCCGGGTCGGCCCGATCGCGGACCGCTCCTCGGGCCAGGTCCGCGCGGTCGTGGTGACCAAGCGCGGCGCGCGGCACACGCTGACGACGACCTCCTGGCCCTGCGCCTGACCGTTGACAAGTGACAGCCCTGTCAACAAGCATGACGGGGCCGGTCGTGACGCCCGTCACGGTGCGGCGGCATCGGAGACGACATGGGGAGGTCGGCGATGGGCGGCACGCGCGTGCGCACGCGGTACGGACGGTTCGGGGGAGCGCTCGCGGCGGTCGTCGCGGTGCTCGCGACGCTGGCTCCGGTGAGCCCGCCGGCGCACGCTGCCCCGGCACCGTCGGTGGCGCCTGACCCGTTCTTCACCTACGCCGGCAGCACCCCGCTGCGGGAGCTCGCGCCCGGCACCGTGCTCAAGACCCGCACGCTGCCGTACCGGGTGGCCGGCGTCCCGCTGCCGCTGCGGGTGGTCCAGATCGTCTTCCGCACCACCGACCAGCAGGGCCGGGCGGTCGCGGGGGTGACGTCGGTGATCAAGCCCCTGACCGGGACGACGAGCCGGGTGATCTCCTACCAGTCCTTCTACGACTCGCTCGACCCCGAGCACGGTCCCTCGCGCGCGATCGCGGGCAGCACCGCGCCGGGCGCGATGGCCGCGCACGTCGAGACGGTGCTCATGGCGGCGTTCCTGCTGCGCGGGTACGCGATCGTGATGGCCGACACCGAGGGGCCGACGGCCGACTTCGCGGCCGGTCCGGAGTACGGGCGGGTCACCCTCGACTCGATCCGGGCCGCACTGCGCACGCCCGCCACCGGCATCGCGCCCGCCGCGAAGGTCGGCCTGGTCGGCTACTCCGGGGGCGCGATCGCGACCAACTGGGCGGCGGTGCTCGCGCCGTCGTACGCGCCCGACGTCGACCGGCGCCTCGTCGGCGCGGCCGAGGGCGGCGTGCTCGTGCGCCCCGCCGCGAACCTGCGGTACGTCGACGGCAGCCGGATCTGGGCCGGCGTGATCCCGATGGCGGTCGTCGGGGTGGCCCGCGGCTTCGGGATCGACCTGATGCCGTACCTCAGCGACGAGGGCCGGCGGATCTACGCGAGGCTCGAGAAGGCGCCCATCATCGAGGTGCTCGGCGCCTATCCCGGCCTCACCTGGGCCGACCTGACCCAGCCGGCGTACGCCGACCCGGCGAGCATCCCGGCCTTCGTGCGGACCGTCAACCAGCTCAACCTCGGCACCCGGCCGAACCCGACGGTGCCGATGTTCATCGGCCAGGGCACCGGCGGCCAGCTCGAGGGGACCAGAGGCGACCGGCCCGGCCTCGGCAAGGGGGACGGCGTGATGCTGGCCGGCGACGTCCGGTCGCTGGCGCGCAAGTACTGCGCGGGCGGCGTCGACGTCGTGCACCGGGAGTACCCGCTGAGCCACTTCACCTCGGTCCCGCTGTGGCTGCCCGACGCGATCGCCTGGCTCGGCGCGCGCTTCGCCGGCCGGCCGGCGCCCGACAACTGCGCGTCGATCCCCGCCGGCAACCCGCTGACCCCGCTGGCCCCCGCCCGCTAGCCCGCTAGCCGGCTAGACAACCGGCTGTGATCTGCGCCCCGCCCGCTTGCCGGGCAGGGGGCCCGCGGTCATACTCGTCCCGAAACTAGAACACGTTCTACATGGGGGACGAGCGACGGTGTACGACTTCGCAGGCGAGCAGGCCGCCGCCACCGGCGGTGGCGGGGCGCCGCCGCGCGCCCTCCTGCTCCTCGAGCTGCCCCGCTGGGGCGTCGAGTACGGCGCCTCCCGGCTCCTCGACCTGGCCCGCGCGGTGGCGCCGGGCGAGGCCGACCTCGGCCAGGGCCGCCCGGTGCTCGTGCTGCCGGGCTTCTCCGCGCACGACAGGTACACCGGCCGGCTGCGCGGCCACCTCGCGCAGCGCGGCTGGGACGTGCACGGCTGGGAGCTGGGCAGCAACCACGGCCTGACCGACAAGATCGTCGAGGGGCTGCCCCGCCGGTTCGCCGAGATCGCCGAGCGGTACGACGAGCCGGTCAGCGTCGTCGGCTGGAGCTTCGGCGGCCTGCTCGCCCGCTGGCTCGCGCACGAGCACCCGGACCGGGTCCGCCAGGTGGTCTGCCTCGGCTCCCCGTGGCGTGCCGAGGGGGAGCGGACCCGGGCGACCGCGCTCTTCGAGCGCTCCCGCACGAAGCACGGCATCGCCGGCAACGCCCGCGCGATCGTCGACCGGCTGCGCGAGCCGGTGCCGGTACCGCTCACCGCGGTCTGGTCCCGGAGCGACGGCATCGTGCCGTGGCACGGCTGCACCGTCGACGAGCAGCAGGACCCGCCGGCCGAGAACGTCGAGGTGGTGAGCAGCCACGTCGGCCTGGTCGCCAACCCGCTCGTGCTCGCCGTCGTCGTCGACCGGCTCCGGCAGGACCCGGCCGCCTGGACGCCGTTCGCGTGGCGCGCGCTGGTCCCCGGCGCTGCCGCCGGTGCCGGTGCCGGTGCCGGTGCCGGAGTCGCGTCGTGAGCGCGCTCGCCGGCCGCGACCCGGCGTACGTCGCCGCCGCGCTGCCGGCGCTCCGGCTGGCGATGCGGACCTACTTCCGCTCCCGGGTCAGCGGCATGGACAAGGTGCCCGACGGGGGCGCGCTCCTGGTGGGCAACCACTCCGGCGGCCTGATGCCGATGGACGTGCCGATCATCGCGGTCGCCTTCGCCGAGGCGTTCGGCGCCGAGCGGCCGCTCTACTGCCTCGCCCACGACCTGCTCTTCACCGGCGCGGCGGGACCCGTGATGCGCCGCTTCGGCTTCGTCAACGCCACCCGCGAGGCCGCCCACGAGATCCTCAGCGGCGGCGGCGTGACGATCGTCTTCCCGGGTGGTGACTACGACACCTTCCGGCCCACCCGGCAGGCCGCGGTCGTCGACTTCAACGGCCGCACCGGCTACGTCCGGACGGCGCTGCGCGCCGGCGTCCCGATCGTCCCCGTGGTCTCGGTCGGCGGCCAGGAGTCGCAGCTCTTCCTCACCCGCGGGGAGTGGATCGGCCGCCGCTCGCCCCTGCGCAGGCTGATGCGCACCGACCTGTTCCCGATCGGCTTCGGCTTCCCGTTCGGCCTGGTGCCCGCGCCGCTCAACCTGCCGCTGCCGACCAAGATCACGACCGAGGTGCTCGACCCGATCGACGTCGCCGCGGAGTTCGGCCCCGAGCCGGACGTCGCCGAGGTCGACGCCGTGATCCGGGCCCGGATGGAGGACGCGCTGCGGGCGCTCGCCCGCCGCCGGCGTCTCCCGGTGCTGGGATGAGCGCCGTGCTGCGGGGGCTGCGCACCCGGCTCTGGGTGCTCCGGATGCTGGTGACCAGCCGGATGCTGGTCCCGATGAGCCCGGCCAAGTACGTCCGGCTGGTCCGGGTGCTGCGCCGCCAGGGCACCCACGCGACGACGAGCTTCGCGCTCGCCGCGGTCCGCGACCCGCACGGCACGGCGCTCGTCGACGAGCGCGGCCCGCTGACCTGGCAGGACCTGCAGGACCGGTCCGCGGCGCTCGCCGCCGGGCTGCTCGACGTCGCCGGGGGACCGGTCGAGACGGTCGCGATCCTGTGCCGCAACCACCGTGGCTTCGTCGACGCCCTGCTCGCGAGCTCGCGGCTGGGCGCGAGCGCGCTGCTGCTCAACACCGGCTTCTCCGGCCCGCAGCTCGCCGACGTCATGGAGCGCGAGGGCGCCCGCGTGATCCTGTACGACGAGGAGTTCGCCGCCGTCGTCGCCGACGCCCGGGCCCGGGTGCCCGGCCTGGTCGAGGTGCTCGGCTGGACCGAAGCGCCGCTCGCCGACGGCGTGCTCGGCATCGAGGGCCTGGTCGCCCGGTACGCCGGCCAGGCGCCGCCGCGGCCGGCCCGGCCCGGCCGGATCGTCCTGCTCACCTCCGGGACGACCGGGACGCCGAAGGGTGCGCGCCGCAGTGGGGGCGGCGCGGACGAGCTCGCGGGGATGCTGGAGAAGATCCCGTGGCGGGGCGGCGAGACGGTCGTCGTGGCGGCGCCGATGTTCCACGCGTGGGGCTTCGGGCAGCTGGTGATCGCCGCGACGATGACGTGCACGGTCGTCACCCGGCGCCGGTTCGACCCGGAGGCGACGCTCGGGCTCGTCGACGAGCACCGGGCGAGCGGGCTGAGCGTCGTCCCGGTGATGCTGGAGCGGATCATGGACCTGCCGGCCCGGGTCCTCGACCGGTACCGCCTGTCGACGCTGCGGTTCGTCTCGGCGAGCGGCTCGCGGATGCGCCCGCAGTCGGTCATCGCGTTCATGGACCGCTACGGCGACGTCGTGCACAACAGCTACAACGCGACCGAGGCCGGCCAGATCAGCGTCGCGCAGCCGGCCGACCTGCGGCACGCGCCGGACACGGCGGGCCGGCCCGTGCGCGGCACGCTGCTGCGCGTCGTCGACGACGCCGGCCGCGACGTCTCGGTCGGCGAGGTGGGCCGGATCCTGGTCCGCGGCGTCTCGCCGTTCGACGGCTACACCGCCGGTGCCGAGAAGGAGTTCCTCGACGGCGCCATGGTCAGCGGCGACGTCGGGCGCCTCGACGCCGAGGGGCGGCTCTACGTCGTGGGCCGGGACGACGACATGATCGTGTCGGGCGGCGAGAACGTCTACCCGATCGAGGTCGAGAAGGTGCTCGGGGCGCACCCGGCCGTGCGCGAGGTGGTCGTGATCGGTGTGGACGACGCGGCCTTCGGCCAGCGCCTCGCGGCGTACGTCGTGCTCACGGGGGCGGACGCCGTGAGCGCCGACGAGCTCAAGGCGCACGTCAAGGCGCAGCTCGCCGGCTACAAGGTGCCGCGCGAGGTCGTCGTCCTCGACGTGCTGCCGCGCAACGCCACCGGCAAGGTGATGGTGCGCGAGCTGCCGGCGGCGGCGTCGTGAACGTCCGGCCCGCCATCGAGCGGATGACGGGGATCGACGCGGGCTTCCTCTACATGGAGACCCCGTCGGTGCACATGCACACGCTCAAGATCGCGATCCTCGAGGCCGACGACGCGCTGTCGTACGACGCCTTCGTGGCCGGCATGCTCGCCCGGCTCAAGCGGCTGCCACCCCTGCGGCGGCGCGTCGTGGAGGTGCCCTTCGGGCTCAACCACCCGGTGTGGGTGACCCAGCCGCGCATCGACGTCGCCCACCACATCCGGCGGCACCGGGTCGGCGGGGACGGCAGCATGCGCGACCTGGAGCAGCTGGTCGGGATGATCGCCAGCACGCCGCTGCACCGCGACCGGCCGCTCTGGGAGCTGCACTACTGCGCGGGTCTCGAGGGCGGCCGGGTCGCCATCGTCGGCAAGATGCACCATGCACTCGCCGATGGTGCCGCGGCCAACGCCCTGCTCGCCAACGTCACCGACGTGCGCAGCGCGGCCGCCCCCGAGGCGGTCCAGGAGGAGTACGCCGCCACCGAGCGCCTGCCCGGACGGCTCGACCTGCTGCGCCACGCGTGGGCCGACGCCGCCGCCCAGGCCGGCACGCTGCCCGCCCTGCTGCGGCGCACCCTGCGCGGGATCGTCGGCGTGCTGCGCGAGCGGCGGGCCGGGGCGCGCTCGCCGGTGCCGGTGCTGCACGCGCCGCGGGTGTCGTTCAACGGGGCGCTCACGCCGCTGCGCTCCTTCGCGACGGTGACCCTCCCGCTGGCAGAGCTCAAGCGGGTCCGCGCGCTGCACCGCGAGGCCGGGCTCGACGTCACCCTCAACGACATCGTGCTCGCGACGACGTCGGGCGCGCTGCGGCGCTGGATGGCCGACCACGACGAGCGGCCGTCGTCGTCGCTGCTGGCCGGGGTGCCGGTGAGCGCCGACGAGCGCGACGCCGTCCCGCGGCTGGGCGGCAACCGGGTCTCGAACCTCTTCACCACGCTCGCCACCGACGTCGACGACCCCACCGAGCGGCTGCGGACCATCGCCCGCACCACCGCGGACGCCAAGCGCATCCAGGCCCGGCTCGGCGCCTCGATCCTCGCCGACTGGTCGCAGTTCACGCCGCCGCGGCCCTTCGCCGCCGCCGTCCGCGCGTACTCGCGGATGCGTGCCGCCTCGTGGCACCCGGCCGCGTTCTCGGCGATCGTGTCGAACGTCCCGGGGCCGCGCGAGCCGGCGACCGTCGGGGGAGCGCGGCTGCGCGACCTGTTCAGCGTCGGGCCGCTCGTCGACGGGATCGGGCTCAACGTGACGGTCTGGTCCTACGTCGACCGGATGAACTTCTCGCTCCTCGCCTGCCCGGACCTGCTGCCGGACGTGCACCACCTGGCGTCGTACTTCCCGGCGGCGCTGGCCGAGCTCGACCTCGCGCCGCCGGCCGGAGCCCCCTCGCTGCGAAGGAACCCTGCGTGACCACTCGTGTGATCAGGACGGTCGGCCGCGTCGCGGTGCACGGCGTCCGCACCGGCATCCGCCGGACCCAGCACTTCCCCGACCTCCCGCAGCTGCCACCGGGCCGCGTGCTCGACCTGCCGGGGCGCGGCGAGGTGTTCGTCATCGACTCCGGCGCGCCCGAGGGCGTCGTGGACGCACCGACCCTGCTGCTCTTCCACGGGCTGGCCACGACGTCGTACCTGACCTGGTTCAGCACGATCGACGAGCTGCGCGCCACGCACCGCGTGGTGATGCTCGACCAGCGCTGGCACGGGCGGGGGATCGTCTCGGAGCGCTTCGTCCTCGAGGACTGCGTGGACGACGCCGCCGCCACGCTCGACGCGCTCGGCATCGACCGCGTGGTCGCCGTCGGCTACTCGATGGGTGGGGCGCTCGCCCAGCTCTTCTGGCGCCGGCACCCCGAGCGGACGGGCGGCCTGGTGCTCGCCTCGACCGCCGCCTGCTGGAAGGCCAACCTCGGGGACGCGATGTTCTACCCCGTCCTCGGCGTGGCCAACGCGCGCCTGCGCGGGCACTACCGGGCCCGGGTCGCCGAGGTGCGCGCCGGGCTGCCCGTCGTCCCGGAGCCGGGGGAGGAGATGCCGGCCTGGGCGTGGGCGGAGTTCCGCAGCACCAGTGCCTGGGCCATGCCCGAGGTGCTCGGCGCGCTCGGCCGGTTCGACGCCCGGCCCTGGCTGGCCGAGATCGACGTCCCCACGGCGGTCGTGATCACCGCGCGCGACCACGCCATCCCGACCGCGCGGCAGCGCGCTCTCGCCGCGGCGATCCCGGACGCGATCGTGCACGAGACGCCCGGCGGGCACGCCTCGGTGGTGTTCGACGTCCACCGCTGGCGGCCGGTGTTCCTCGCCGCGGTCGACGAGGTGGTCGCCCGGCTCGAGGCGTGACCGTCAGGACTGGTGCACGTAGTTGTCGAGCTGGTCGCGCTCGAACTGCAGCTGGTCGATCTTGTGCTTGACCATGTCGCCGATGCTGACGATCCCGACGACCGCGCCGTCGTCGGACGCGACCGGGATGTGCCGGAAGCGGCCGTCGGTCATCACCTGCATGACCTCGTCGAGGTCGTCGTCGGGGGAGCAGGTGCGGACCTCGGCGGTCATGATCGCCGACACGACGTTGTTGATCACGGTGCCGTCGCTGTGGAGGTGCCGGACGACGTCCCGCTCGGAGACGATGCCCTCGAGGGCGGTGCCGTCGCTGCTCACCACCACGGCGCCGATGTTGTGCTCGGCGAGCGTCGCGAGGAGCTCGCGCACGCCGGCGTCCGGACGAATGGTGACGACGTCGCGGAGCGACTTCGACTGGAGGATGTCGGCGATGCGCATGTGACGCAGGTTACCCCGAATCCGTTGCCGGGTGGCGTAGCGAGCGTCATCCCAGGGGTGCGCTCGCAAGGCGCGGGCGCGACGGCAGTCTGGTTGCACTCCCGAGCGGCCGCAACGCCGCGAGGGTGCCGCTGGGGTGACGCGCAGCAGCCAGCCGGCGGCGGAGTCGGGGTCTACTCGGCGGGGTCGTCCTCGTCACTGGTCCGCGCACGACGCGACCGCAGGTCGGACACGCTGCCCGGGCCGGTCCGCGGCCAGTCCGGGTCGTCGCCGGCGTCGGTGACGCTGCCGAGGAACGACAGGCCGGCCTCGTGGAGGTGGCCGTTGCTGGCGATCGCGTTGCCGCCCCAGGGGCCGTCGCGGCCGTCGAGGGACGTGAACCGGCCACCGGCCTCGCGCACGATGATGTCGAGCGCGGCCATGTCGTAGACCTCGAGCTCGGGCTCGGCGGCCAGGTCGACGGCGCCCTCGGCGAGCAGCATGTAGGACCAGAAGTCGCCGTACGCGCGGGTCCGCCAGACCCGGCGCATCAGGGCGAGGAGGTCCTCGCCGAGGCCGCGGTCCTCCCACCCGCTGATCGAGGAGTACGAGAACGACGCGTCCTCGAGCCGCCGTACGTCGGAGACGCGGCACTCGGTCGCCTTCATCAGCGACCGGCCGGTCCAGGCGCCCTGGCCGGCCGAGGCCCACCACCGGCGCTGCAGCGCCGGCGCGGACACGACGCCGAGCACGACCTCGTCGTCGACGGCCAGCGAGATGAGCGTGGCCCACACGGGGACGCCGCGGACGTAGTTCTTGGTGCCGTCGATCGGGTCGACGATCCAGCGGCGCTGGGAGTGGCCGGACGTGCCCTGCTCCTCGCCGGTGACCGCGTCGCGGCTGCGCGCCTTCGAGAGCGTGCGGCGGATCGACTCCTCGACCGCCTGGTCGGCGTCGGTGACGGGCGTCAGGTCGGGCTTGCTCATGACGTGGAGGTCGAGCGCGCGGAAGCGCGCCTGGGTGAGCGAGTCCGCGTCGTCGGCGAGCAGGTGCGCCAGACGCAGGTCGTCGGTGTAGTCGGGGGCAGCCACAGGGGCACCCTAGCCGTCAGGGCGCGCCGGACCGGCGTGGGTCTGGTTCGGAGCCGGGCGGTTGGTGCACTCTTCAACCATGGAGATCAACGGGGTGCCCCTCCACCCGCTCGTGGTCCACGCCGCCGTCGTGCTCACGCCGCTCGCGGGCCTCGCCGCGGTCGGGTACGCCGTCCCGGCCTGGCGTGACCGGCTCCGCTGGCCGCTCGTCGTGCTCGCGGTGGTCGCGGCGGCTGCGGTGTGGGTGGCCTACCTGTCGGGCGAGAACCTGCGCACCGACCGGTTCGCGGGCGTCACCGGCACCCTGGCCGACCGGATCGCCGACCACGAGACCTGGGCGAAGCGGCTGCGGATCGGCGCGTCGGTGTTCGCCGTCCTGGCGGTGGCCGCGGCCTGGCTCCACACCCGCAGCGGTCCGGTCCGGAGCGTGCTCACCCTGCTCGTGGTCGCGGGTGGGCTGGTCACGCTCGTGCTCGTCGTGCTGACCGGCGACGCCGGCGCGCAGGCGACCTGGCGCATCGACTGAGCCGAGCGCTCAGTAGTCGGTGACCGACCGCGCCGCCAGCAGCCGCCGGAACGACGCGACGCGCACCGGGTCGGCCTCGCCGGCGGCGATGGCCTCGTCGAGCCCGCACTCGGGCTCGTCGTCACCGTGGGTGCAGCCGCGCGGGCAGTCCTCGGTCATCTCGTCGAGGTCGGGGAAGGCCTCGATCAGGTGCTCGGGCTGGACGTGCGCGAGCCCGAACGAGCGGATGCCGGGGGTGTCGATGATCCAGCCGTCGCCCCCGGTCAGCGGGAGCATCAGCGCCGACGTCGACGTGTGCCGGCCCTGACCGGTCACCGCGTTCACGTGGCCGGTCTCGCGGCGCGCGTCGGGCACGAGCGCGTTGACGAGCGTGGACTTGCCGACGCCGCTGTGCCCGATCAGCACGCTGGTCTCGCCGCGCAGCCGGTCGTGCAGCGCGTCGAGGCCGACGATGGTGCGGTCGGGGTCGCGCCGGGTGACCTCCCACGGCACCCCCAGCGACCGGTACGTCGCCAGCAGGGTCTCGGGGTCCTCGAGATCGGCCTTGGTGAGGCAGAGCAGCGGCGCCATGCCGCCGTCGTAGGCAGCGACCAGGGCGCGGTCGATCCAGCGCGTCCGGGGCTCGGGGTCGGCGAGCGCGGTGACGACGACGAGCTGGGTGACGTTGGCGACGATGACGCGCTCGATCGGGTCGTCGTCGTCGGCGGTGCGGCGCAGCGTGCTGGTGCGGGCGAGGACCTCGACGATCCGGGCGAGCGAGCCGTCGGCGCCGGACACGTCGCCGACCACCCGGACCCGGTCGCCCACGACGACGCCCTTGCGGCCGAGCGGGCGGGCCTTCATGGCCAGCACCGTGCGCCCGTCGATGAGCAGCGTGAACCGGCCGCGGTCGACGGTGACGACGAGGCCCTCGACGGCGTCGTCGTGGGCGGGGCGCTCCTTGGTGCGGGGACGGGTGCGCCGGCGCGGGCGGTCGTAGTGCTCGACGTCGTGCTCGTCGTACCGCGGCATGGCGTCCTCAGATCCTCAGACCAGGCCGGACCAGAAGCCGGCGAAGTCGGGGAACGTCTTGCTGGTGGTCGCGACGTCCTCGACGAGGACGCCGGGGACCGCGGCGCCGACGATGACGGCGGCGTGCGCCATGCGGTGGTCGGCGTAGGTGTGGAAGACGCCGCCGGTCAGCGTCGCCGGCCGGATCGTCAGCCCGTCGGGGTGCTCCTCGACGTCGGCGCCGAGCGCGCCGAGCTCGGCGGCGAGCGCGGCCAGCCGGTCGGTCTCGTGGCCGCGGATGTGGGCGATGCCGGTGAGGTGCGACGGGGACGAGGCGAGCGCGCACAGCGCGGCCACGGCCGGGGCGAGCTCGCCGACGTCGTGCAGGTCGGCGTCGAGGCCCCGCAGCCCGCGCCAGCCGCCGGCGGGTCCGGTGACCTGCAGCCCCTCGGCGACCCGCTCGACCCCGCAGCCCATGCGGGCGAGGAGGTCGCGCAGCGCGTCGCCGGCCTGGGTGGTGCTCGCCGGCCAGTCGCGCACGGTGACCGTGCCGCCGGAGACCGCGGCGAGCGCCAGGAAGGGGGCGGCGTTGGAGAGGTCCGGCTCGATCGCCTCGTCGTGGGCCCCGATCGGGCCGGGCGCCACCGCCCAGCGGTTCGCGTCGCCGTCGTCGACGGCGACCCCGCGGTCGCGGAGCATCGCGATCGTCATCTCGATGTGGGGCAGCGACGGGATCGGCTTGCCGTCGTGGCGCACGTCGACGCCGGCCTCGAACCGGGCGCCGGCGAGCAGCAGCGCCGAGACGAACTGCGAGGACGCCGACGCGTCGATCACCACCGTTCCGCCCGGCACCGGGCCGGTGCCGTGCACGGTGAAGGGGAGCGCGCCGTCGCTGTCGTCGATCTGCAGGCCGAGGGCGCGCAGCGCGGCGAGGATCTCGCCGACGGGCCGCTTGCGCATGTGCGGGTCGCCGTCGAAGGCGACCTCGCCGCGGACCAGGCCGGCCACCGGCGGCACGAACCTCATCACGGTCCCGGCCAGGCCGCAGTCGACCGCCGCCCGGTCGCCGGGCACGGAGCCGTCGAGCGGCGTCACCGCCCAGTCGTCGCCGGACGTGTCCACCCGGGCGCCGAGCGCCGTCAGCGCCTGCGCCATCAGCAGGGTGTCGCGCGAGCGCAGCGCCCGGCGGACGACGGACGGACCGTCGGCCAGCGCGGCCAGCACCAGGGCCCGGTTGGTCAGCGACTTGCTGCCGGGAAGGGTGACGGTCGCCGCGACCGGAGCGGTCACGGTGGGGGCGGGCCAGAGGTCGGCGTGCTGCGCGGGAGTCGTCATCTCCCGCCCGAGTCTAGTGAAGGTGCGCCTTCGCCTTGGTGCCGAGGAGCACTGCCTCGCGCCGCGCGTCGTGCGTCGCGTGCCGGGTGCGCCAGGCGAGACCCGGCTTCCCGGCCGTGTCGAGCGCGGCGATCATCAGTCCGCCGGCCAGTGCGGCGTTCTTGAGGAAGTGGGTCAGCTGCTCGCGCCGCTCGGCCTTGTCGGTCGCCTCCCAGAACCGGTGCCGGGCCGCGGTCGACGGCACCAGCGTCGCGCCCAGCACCGCCGACGACAGCCGCGGGAACCGCCCCGTGGCCAGGCCGAGGCCGGCCGCCAGCTGGATCACGCCGCTGGCCCGCACCCACAGCACCGGGTCGCGGGGGAGCCGGACGCTGTCCGGCGTCGCGCCGTCGACGACCGGAACGACCTGCTCGGTCACCGGTGCTGCCTGCTGTGCGAGCGCGGGCGCGTCCTTGAGGTCCTGGGCGCCGTTCGCGAGGAAGTACGACGCCAGCAACGGCCGGGCGATCAGTCTGCTCAGTGCCATGGCCCGCAGGTACCCGGCCAGGGTCGGAGCAGACCGCTAGATTGGCCGCATGTGCGGGCGCTACGCCTCCAGTCGGAGCCCTGAGGACCTGGTCGAGGAGTTCGAGGTGCTCGACCCGCGCCTCGAGCAGGCGATCCCGCCGTCGTGGAACGTCGCCCCGACCGACCCCGTCTACGCCGTCCTCGAGCGGATGGCCAAGGACGGCAGCGAGGAGCCGGTGCGCCAGCTGCGCGCGCTGCGCTGGGGACTGGTGCCGTCGTGGGCGAAGGACGCGAGCATCGGCAGCCGGATGATCAACGCCCGCATCGAGACCGTCGCCGAGAAGCCCGCCTTCCGCAAGGCGTTCGCGGCCCGGCGCTGCATCCTGCCGGCCGACGGCTACTTCGAGTGGTACGAGACGCAGCAGAAGACGGCCAAGGGGAAGCCGAAGAAGCAGCCCTTCTTCATCACCCCCGGCGACGGGTCGGTGCTGGCGATGGCCGGGCTCTACGAGATCTGGCGCGACCCGAGCAAGCCCGAGGACGCCGACGACCGGTTCCGCTGGACCTGCACGGTGCTGACCACCGAGGCCAGCGACGACCTCGGCCGGATCCACGACCGGATGCCGCTCCTGGTCACGCCCGAGCGGCGCCACGAGTGGCTCGACCCGCGCACGCCCGCCGGCGAGCTGCCCGCGCTGCTGCGCCCCGCGCAGCAGACCGGCCTCACGGCGTACCCGGTCGGGACGGCGGTGGGCAATGTCGCCAACAACGGTCCCGAGCTGGTCGAGCCCGTCCCGCTCGACGACGCCGGGCCCGACGACCACGACGACCACGACGGACAGGGGACGCTGCTGTGAGCGACGAGCGGATCGTCCCCACCGAGCTCGGCGAGGGACGCCTCGTCGTCCGCCGGGCCCGCCGGCCGCTGGCCACCCTCCTCGTCAGCCACGGCGCCGGCGGCGGCATCGAGGCCCGTGACCTGGCCGCGCTGGCCGCCCAGCTGCCCGGCCAGGGGATCACCGTGGCCCGCTTCGAGCAGCCGTGGCGCCGGGCCGGGCGCAAGGTCGCGACCCCGCCGCCCACCCTCGACGTCGGCCTGCGTGCCGCGGCCGCGGCGCTGCGGGTCCGCACCCCGCTGGTCGTCGGCGGCCGCTCGGCGGGCGCCCGCTCGGCCTGCCGGACGGCGGTCGAGCTCGGCGCCGCCGGCTGCCTCGCGCTCTCGTTCCCGCTGCACCCATCGGGCAAGCCGGAGCGCTCCCGGCTCGCCGAGCTGGCCGGGGTGGCCGAGGCCGGCGTGCCGACGCTCGTCGTCCAGGGGGAGCGCGACCCGATGGGCCGGCCCGAGGAGTTCCCCGACCCGCTGCCCGGCGGCGCCGACCTGGCCGTCGTCCCGGGGGCCGACCACGGGCTCGCCGTCCCCAAGAAGGGGCCGCTGTCCGAGGACGAGGCGATGGGGATCGTGGTCGAGTCGGCGCTCGAGTGGATCGTGCGCGAGGTCGCCGGCGTGGGGAATGCCTCCGGCACCTGAGGCGTTCGGCCTTCATGATCGCGACGCTGGAGCGCCCCACGACGGGAAGCACCGTAGGCTGGGACGCGATGACCGAGACTTCCGACCTTTCGTCCCTGGACGCCGACCTCGACGCCACCGCCCCCGCTGAGGGCGCCGGCGAGGAGGTCGACGTCGCCACGGAGACCCCCGAGGCGCGCGCGGCCCGATTCGAGCGCGACGCCCTGCCGTTCCTCGACCAGCTCTACGGCGCCGCCATGCGGATGACCCGCAACCCGGCCGACGCCGAGGACCTGGTCCAGGAGACCTTCGCGAAGGCGTTCTCGGCGTTCCACCAGTTCCGGCCCGGCACCAACCTCAAGGCGTGGCTCTACCGGATCCTGACGAACACGTTCATCAACAACTACCGCAAGAAGCAGCGCCAGCCGCAGCAGTCGCTCGCCGGCGACACCGGCGACGTCGAGGACTGGCAGCTCGCGCGGGCCGAGGCGCACACCTCCACCGGCCTCAAGTCGGCCGAGATGGAGGCGCTCGAGCACCTCCCCGACAGCCAGGTCAAGGACGCGCTGCAGCGCCTGCCCGAGGAGTTCCGGCTCGCGGTCTACCTCGCCGACGTCGAGGGCTTCGCGTACAAGGAGATCGCCGAGATCATGGACACGCCGATCGGGACGGTCATGTCCCGCCTGCACCGCGGCCGTCGTCAGCTGCGCGACATGCTGTCCGACTACGTCCGCACGGGCGGCGACGCCCCCCTCGACGGAGGCCTGTGATGTCCGACCACACCGAGCACATCCACGTCAGCGACGACCCGAGCAACGCCGAGTGTGCCGACTTCCTCGAGCGCATCGTCCGGCTGATCGACAACGAGCTCGAGGCCGGTGACTGTGCCGTCGTCCGGGCCCACATCGACTCCTGCAGCCCCTGCCTCGAGCGCTACGACCTGCAGCGCACGGTCAAGGCCGTCGTCGCCCGCTCCTGCGGCGAGACCGCGCCGGCCGAGCTGCGCGAGCGGGTCCGCATCCAGATCCAGCAGGTCCAGGTCCGGATCACCGACGCCTGAGGCTCGTTCTCGGATCTGGTCACGGGGTGCCGCGCACCCGTGCCCTGCCGGCTGAGCGCCCGTTGAGGTGGCGTGACAGCGGTCGATGCGAGCCCGGGCTCGCGCCTGCTCGTCCCGCCGGCACCGGCCGACCCGGCCGACCCGTCCCGTGAGCCGACAGCCGCGGCCACCGCGCTGCGCACCGCCCTCCTGGACGCACCGCTGCCGCTCGCGCTCCCGGGCACCGGCGAGCTGCGCTCGCGGCGCAGCCAGCTCCTCGAGCAGCTCGACGACTACCTGCTGCCCCGGCTGAGCGCTCCGGACCGGCCGCTCCTGGTCGTCGTCGGCGGACCGACCGGGGTCGGCAAGTCGACCCTCGTCAACACGCTCGTCGGCGAGGTGGTCTCGCACTCGAGCATGATCCGGCCCACGACCCGCTCGCCGGTGCTGGTCCACCATCCCGACGACGCCGGTTGGTTCGGCCGCGACGGGATCCTGCCGGCCTTCGACCGGGTCGACGCGCCCACTCACGACCCGGGCTCGCTCCAGCTCGTCGGCACGCCGGCCGTGCCGCCGGGGGTGGCGCTGATCGACGCGCCCGACTTCGACTCCATCGACCTCACCAACCGGACGCTGGCCACCCGGCTGCTCGCCGCCGCCGACATGTGGCTCTTCGTCACCTCCGCCGCCCGCTATGCCGACCAGCTGCCCTGGGAGCAGCTCGCGATCGCCCGGGAGCGCGACACCCCGCTCCTGGTCGTGATGAACCGGATCCCCGCCGACGACCTGGCGACCGTCTCGGCCGACCTCACCGTGCAGCTCGACGCCCGGGGGATCGGGCGCGGCAAGCTGGTGTTCGTCCAGCACGGCGCGGTCGAGGAGGGCCTGCTCCGCTCGCCCCAGGTCGCCCAGATCCGGGGCGCGCTCGACGAGCTGTCCGCCTCGCCCGCGACCCGCCGGTCGATCGCACGGCAGTGCGTGGCCGGGGCCGTCGCCCAGGCCGGCACCGTCGCCGCCGCGGTCGCCGACGCGGCCGACGAGCAGGTGGCCGCCATCGGCGAGCTGCTCGCCGTCGTCGACGCGTCCTACGCGACGGCGCGCTCCGCGCTGCTGGCGGCGCTGACCGACGGCACGGTGCTGCGCGGCGAGCTGCGCTCGCAGTGGAGCGACCTCGTCGGCACCGACGCCGCGCTGCCGATGACCGAGATGGTGCGCCGGGTGCGCGAGCGGCTGCTCGCGACGCCACCGGAGCGGCAGGAGGCCCGACTCGTCCGGCTCGAGCTCGCCCTCGACCTCGCGCTCGAGGCGCTCGTGGCCGACCACGCCGAGCGGGCCGCGGGGACGGCGGCGCGCCGGCTCCAGGCCACCGGGCACGGCGACGCCCTGCTGAGCTGGAGCGACGAGGACCTCACCCGCCCCGGTGCCCGGCTCGCGGCCCGGACCCGGCAGGACGTCGCGGCCTGGCGCCGCGGCCTCGTCGACGACCCGGCGGCCCGCGGGATCGCCGCGGCGCTCGCCGTGTGCGCGATCGCGGCGCCCGGCACCGAGCACGCCGACCACGCCGGCCACGCCGACCACGACCAGCAGGGACGCGGGCCGGTGGCGGCCGCACGGGCCGGGCTCCGGACCACGGTGGCCGCCCTGCTCGACGGCGAGCGCGACCGCTACCTGGCACCGGTGCTGGGCTGGCGGCTGACCCCGGCCGCACCGGAGCGGCTCCGGGCCGCCGGGCACGGCGTCGCGGGGCTGACGAGCTGACGAGCTGACGAGCTGACGAGCTGAGGAAGTGAGCACCATGAGGGAGGGAGCCCCGATGGGCACCGGCGGCAGCGGAGGACTGGGCGCGGCGTTCCGGGAGGTACCGGCTGAACCGGCCGAGCAGGCCGGGGCGACGGGACCGGTCCGGCACCGCCTCGACGGCCTGGAGCGGGCGGTCGCCGAGGGCCGCGGCCGGCTCGACGACGTCCTGCTGGACGACGTCGCGGCCACGGTCGAGCGGGCGACGGGACGGCTCCGGCTGTCGACGTCGGCCACGGTCGTCGCGATCGCGGGCGCCACCGGCTCGGGCAAGTCGACGACGTTCAACGCGCTGGCCGGCGCCGACCTTTCGACGGCGGGGGCGCAGCGGCCGACGACGTCGCGCGCCACGGCCCTGGTCTGGAGCGACGACGAGGACGCCGCCGAGGTGACCGCGCTGCTCGACTGGCTCGACGTCCCGGAGGAGAGCCGGTTCCGGCGCTCGGAGCTGGCGACCTGCGCGCCCCGCGGCTCCCTCCCGGAGGGCCTGGTGCTGCTCGACCTTCCCGACCACGACTCGATCCGCACGGCCCACCACGACGAGGCCGAGCGCGTGGTCGCGCTGGCCGACGCGCTGATCTGGGTGGTCGACCCGCAGAAGTACGCCGATGCGGCGATCCACCAGCGGTTCCTGCGCCCCCTGGCCGGGCACCGCGACGTGACCATGGTGGTGCTCAACCACCTCGACACGGTGCCGGAGGAGGTCCGGCCCGACCTGCTGCGCGACGTGCGCAAGGTGCTGGTGGCCGACGGCATGCGCGACCCGCGGATCCTCGGGGTCAGTGCCCGGCACGGCCTGGGCATCGACGAGCTGCGCACCGCGATCGTGCGCCGGGTCGAGGAGAACCGCAATGCCGAGCGGCGGGCGCTCGCCGACGTGAGCGCCGCCGCCGAGCGGCTGCGCGCCGCGGCGGGGGACGCGTCCGGCACGATCCCCGACGTGTGGGTCGCGGACCTGGAGCGCCGGGTCGCGCAGGCGGCCGGCGCCCGGCGTCGCGGTCCGGTCGACCGCTCGGCGGTCAACGCCGCGGTCCGCTCGCTCGCCGACGACCTCGCCCGGGACCTGACCGCGGCGTGGGGCGCGCCGGTCCGTGCCGCCGCCACCGCCCACCTCGACCGCACCGCCGACCGGCTCGACGCCGAGCTCGCCGCACTGCCCGAGCCCGCACCCGAGCCCCGGTCCGGGGGCCAGGTGCGCGGCCCGTGGGCCCTGGCCCGTGCCGCCGGCCTGGTGGCCGCCGCGGCCGGCCTCGTCCTGCTCGTCACCGGCGCCGGCACGGCGGCCGGGGCCGCGCTGCTGGCGGCGGGTGTCGCGCTCGCCCTCGGCGCCCACGTCGCGGGGCGGACGCGCGGTGCGGGCGCCGACCTGCCCGAGGCCCGCACGGACGACGAGAGCGGCCGCGTGATCGCCCGCGTGCTGCGCACCCAGGTGCTCGATCCGGTGCGCGCCGAGCTGGCGTCGTACGGCCGGTTCCGGGCAGGTCTGGACAGAGCCGCGACCGCGCGAGCCGGCCGGTGATCCGCCGTCCCGGCGCGGCATATCAGGTATGAGAACGCCGCCGCCCCCCTGCGTGACGGGGGAGCGCGGGCGGGCGTTCTGGAGATGAGCGGACTCGGGACCGCTCCCCAGCTCCACAGCCCACCAGCCCACCAGCAGTCGCGGGCCGACCCGGCCGAGGACACTCGGAACCACGGTCGACCCGCGCAGGGAGCCACGCGCCGATCGCGCTCCGGCTCCCGCACCCGAAAGTCGATACCCACGATGACGTCCCGGTCCTCCGAAGCACTGGCAGCGCCCGATCCTGACGGCGTGCCCGACCGGCCGAGCCACCCTTCCTCGGCCACCGTGATCCCGCTGCGCCCGCCCCGCGCCTCTCGCGTCCAGGTCGCCGAGCCCACCGACGCCGAGCTGCTGGAGCGCTGCCGGCGCCGGGACGGCGAGGCGTGGAACCTGCTCGTCACCCGCTACGAGCGGCTCGTCTACTCGGTCGCGCGCCGCAACGGTCTCTCCGAGGAGGACGCCGCCGACGTCACCCAGGGCACCTTCGTCGCCCTGCTCGACGCCCTCGGCCGGCTCCGCGACGAGGAGCGGCTGGCGTCGTGGCTGATGACCGTGACCCGGCGCCAGGCGTGGCGGGTGCGCAACCTCAGCCGGCGCGACGTCCAGCTCGAGCAGGCGCCCGACATCGTCGACGACTCGTCCGAGGACTGGGCGGCCGTCCTCGCCCTGCACGACGGGCTGGCCGAGCTGGGCGGCACCTGCCGCAGCCTGCTCGAGGCGCTCTACCTCGACCCCGAGTCGCCCAGCTACGCTGAGATCGCGGCGCGGTTCGGACGCTCGATCGGCGGCATCGGCCCGCTGCGTGGGCGCTGCCTGGAGAAGCTGCGCGCGATCCTCACGGAGGACGAGGCATGGTGACCCGGCGCCCGACGTTCACCGAGATCGTCGACTGGATCGAGGGCCGGCTCTCCGACGAGCAGGCCGACCGGGTGGCCGCCGTCGTGGCCGCCGACGACAGCTCGGCCGACGCCGCGGCGTGGATGACGCAGTTCCTCGCCGACGCCCGGCGGCTGCCGCTCGAGACGCCGCCGCCCGCGCTGAGCGCCCGGCTGCGGGCGCTCTTCGACGACGCGTCGAACCTGCCGCCCGAGGTGCGCTGGGCCAGCGCCCGCCTGCTCTACGACACCCGCGAGGCGATGACCGGGACCCGGTCGGCCGACCTCCTCGACCACACCCACCTGGCGTTCGAGACCGAGCACGGACGGTTCGTGGTCGAGGTCCGGCGGGCGGGCGGGGGCGAGGTGGACCTGCACGGGCTGCTGCTGCTCGACGACGGCTCCGCGGCGGCCGACGTCACGCTGCTCGAGGCCGGCGCGGTCCGGCGGCGGGCGCGCACCACGGCCGACGGCCGCTTCGAGCTCACCCAGGTGCCGGTCACCATCGACGAGCTGCGCATCGCCGTGCGCGACGTGCGGGTCAGCGCCACGCTCGACCTGGCCCAGGCCTGAGCGCGGTCCGCCCGTGGTCGTCGAGGTGGTCGACGCTCGCGAGCATGCGCTCACGAGGCTGATCGACGAGGCGGAGGTGCTGCGCCGCAGCGACCTCGAGGGCTGCGCCGTGCTCCTCGACGAGGCCGCGGCGCTGGCCGACCGGGAGCACGACCACGAGCACCGGGGCCGGCTCGAGGGGATCCGGGGTGGGCTCTGCCTCGACCGTGGCGACCTGCTCGGCGCGATCACCGGCTACCAGCTCTCCCGGATGGCGTGGCTCGCCGCCGGGCGCTCGCTCGAGGCCCGCGAGGCGATGCTCGGGCGCACCGACGTGATGCTCGCGGCGGGGGAGTACGCCGACGTGATCCTCGTCGTCCAGCGGATCCTCACCGGCATCGAGCAGGGCAGCGCGGTCGACGAGGAGCTGGCGACGCGGCTCCACCTCACCGCCCACCAGCAGCTCGGCAGCGCGCACGCCGCGACCGGCGACCTGGCGAGCGCGGTGCGCCACTTCGACCTCTCCGACGACCTCGCCCGCCGGCTCGGCGACCGCTACGAGGTCGCCCGGATCGCGTTGCGCCGGGGACAGGTGCTCGTCGCCGACGGGCTGGTGCACCGGGCCATCGAGCTGCTCTGCGACGCGCGCCGCGAGGCGCTGGCCGTGGGCGCGACCCGGCTCGCCGCCGCGGCCGTCGTCCCGATCGCCGAGGCGCTCGCCGCGGCCGGCAGCCCGGTCTCGGCGATGGTGCTGCTGGAGCGGGTGGGCCCGGAGCTCATTGAGCTCGGCAGCGGCCTCGGCGAGCGCGACCGGGCGCTGGCCGAGGCGCAGCTGGGCGTCGGCCTGGCCGAGGAGGCCTACGAGCGCGGCCGCGCCGCGCGCGACGCCTTCTGGGCGTCGGGCCGGATCGCGGCCTGCGCCCGGGCCGAGCTCGTGTGCGCCGTCGCCGCGCAGCGCCTCGGCCGGACCGATCTCGCCCGGCACGCCCTCACCGCCGCCGAGCAGCTCGCCACCGAGTGCGGCGACGTGGTCGTCCGCGACGAGGCGCGGATCCTGCTCGCCCGCGGGGCCGAGCAGCGCGACGCGGCGCAGCTGCTCCTGGGCCGGCTGCTCCAGGACGACACCGTCACCGACACCACCCGGGTCCGGGCCGCGATCCTGCTGGCCCGCGCCACCCGCGACCCCGACGACGCCGAGGCGCGGATCGCCGCCGCCTCCGCCGAGGTCGACCGGCTCGGTCAGCCCGAGCTGCGGCTCGAGCTGCGGATGGTCCGCGCCCGCCGCCTCCAGGAGTCCGGCTGCACCAAGCAGGCCGCCGAGGAGCTGCGCGCGGCCTGCGAGATGGGCCACCTGCTGGTGCAGCGCCCGCGGATCGGCGGCCGGCACGGCGGCCTGCTCGCCGAGGCGAGCGACCAGCTCATCGACGTCCTCCTCGAGGACGGCGGCCACGGGGCCCTGATCGAGGCCTGGCAGCGGGTGAGCAGCGCGAAGGCCAGCGCGTTCGCCACCCTGCGCGGGCACGCCCTGGGGTGGCAGGTCGACGAGGCCGCCGTCTCCGCGGCCGACGTCGACAGCCTCATCGAGTCCGCCCGCCGCCGCGCGGGGACCGCCCGGCCCACCGCACCGCCGGACCTGCCGCCCGTCCCCGAGGGCCCGGCCCTCGAGCTCTACGTCAGCGGCGCCGACGTGATCGCGTTCGTGATCCGCGAGGGGCAGGTGCACGTGCGCCGGTTGCCCGGCGCCGGCCGGGAGACCGCCCGGCTCGTCGCCGCCTGGCAGCAGGAGTGCCACCTCGTCTCGGTGGTCGGCGCCACCTCCGCGACGTCGCCGTCGCTCGACGCCCTCTACGGGCAGCTCGTGCTGCCGCTCGAGGACCTCCTCGCCGACGTCGGCCACGACGCCGTGCCCGTCGCCGCGCACCGGCACCTGCTCGGCGTCCCCTTCGACGCGCTGCTCGACGTCGGCGGTCCCTGGCACCGGCAGCTGACCGGGGCCGGCGACCCGTGCCCGCTCGACCTGGCCGACGCCGACGCCGGCCCGTGGTCCCACCCGGACGCCCTCCGGGTGCTCGTCCTCGCCGTCCCCGACGACCAGGCACCGGCGATCGCGACGGAGGCCGCGATGATCGCGGCCACCCTGGTCCGCTCCGAGATCCGGGTCGGTGCCGCCGCGACGGCGCTCGCGCTGGCCCGGCGGATGCGCTCGGCCGACGTCGTCCACGTCGCCGCGCACGGGCGCTTCCACGCCGGCAACCCGCTCTTCTCGGCGCTGCGCCTGGGCGACGGCTGGCTGACCGCGGCCGAGCTGGTCGACGGACGCTTCGACATGAGGGGCCGGGTCGTGGTGCTCAGCGCCTGCGGGTCGGGTCGCGCCGCCGACGACCTGCAGCGCCCGATCGGCCTGGCCTGGGCGTGCCTGAGCGCCGGGGCGGCGGGCGTCGTCGCCTCGCTGTGGCCGGTCGACGACGCCGTCACGGTCACCCTGATGGCCCGCTTCTACGAGCGGATCGCGGCCGGGGACCCCCCGCGGACGGCGCTCGGCGCGGCCCGCCGGGCGGTCGCGCGGACCCATCCGCACCCCTACCACTGGGCGGCGTTCCGCTACTTCACGCCCGGCTCCTGAGGCCTCGCGGGAAGTCCCCGGAAAAAACTTCCGGATCGGTGGATCAACCACCACCCGGACCCGCACCTGTGCTGTGTGACGCAGCCTGACAGCGACTCGAACCCGGCCCCGGACTGGCCCGCCTTTCTCCCGCACCGGGAGATCGACCGCCTCCTGGAGCGGCTCGAGCACGCCGCCGTCGTCGACCCTGCGGAGGCCGCGCGGCTGCTGCGCCTGGTCACCAAGGAGGTCCAGCGGCTGCGCTCCATGACGCTGCGGCTGACCACCGAGAAGCTCGCCGAGGCCGACCGGGAGGCCCGCGGCATCGTCAGCGAGGCGCTCGGGCACGCCGACTCGCTGCGGCACGCGGGGCTGACCGTGCTCAGCTCGCGGCTCGACGAGGCGGACCGGCTGATGGCGACCGTGCGCGAGGCGTACCGGGTCGAGCTGCGGGCCGCGGGGCTCGCCGACCTGGGCGTCCCGGACCGGGCGGAGCCATGAGCGCCCTGCCGGAGCCGGCCTCCGTCCTCTCGCCGCCGCACCGGGCCCCGGCCGCGCCGCCGGCGCCCGCCCCGGCACTGGTGCTCGAGGTCCTCGACCACGGGCGGACCCGCCGGGTCCTCGAGTGGACGTTCGCCGCGGCCGCGCTGCTGCTCCTGGCGCCGCTCCTGCTGCTCGTCGCGCTGCTCGTCGTGGGCACCAGTCGCGGTCCGGTGCTCTTCCGCCAGGAGCGGATCGGTCACGGCGGCCGCCCGTTCGTGGTGCTCAAGTTCCGCACCATGCGCCGCGACGCCGCCGCCCGGGCCGAGGCGCTGTTCGCCGTCGCGAACGACGGCTCCGGTCCGCTCGACAAGCTGCGCCGCGACCCGCGGGTGACCCCGGTCGGCCGCTGGCTCCGCCGGACCTCGCTCGACGAGCTGCCGCAGCTGTGGAACGTCCTCAACGGGACGATGGCGCTCGTCGGCCCGCGCCCCACGACACCGCGCGAGGTGGCGCGGTTCGTGCCGCGCGAGCACCGCCGCTGTGCCGTGCGCCCGGGCGTGACCGGGCTGGCCCAGGTCAGCGGTCGCAGCGACCTGGCCTGGGACGACGCCGTCGACCTCGACCTGCACTACATCGACCACCGCTCGCTCGCGCTGGACCTGCGGATCCTGCTCCGCACCGTCCCGGCGGTCCTTCGCGCGCGCGGCGCCTACTGACCCACCAACCGAGGAGACCCCACGATGTTCAACCGACCTCGCTCCGGCGACCGCGCCACCCAGGCCGCCGCGGCCTTCGACGACGTCCTGGCCGAGCTCCAGGGGAGCGAGTCCGCGCCCGAGGCGCCGGCCACCCCGGCCACCCCGGCCCCGACGGCACCGCCCACGGCGCCGCCGTCCGCACCGCCGTCCGCCCCGCCGGCGGAGCCGCCCGCGGAGGCGCCCGCGCCGCTGTCGGTCACCGAGCACGCCGCGACCCTGCGTGCGACCCGGGACGCGCAGCAGCAGGCGCAGGAGATGCTCACCATGGCCGCGCAGGCGCGCAACGACGCCACCGAGCAGGCCGAGCAGATCGTCGTCGAGGCCACCGACGTCGCCGACCGGGTCCGGGCCGACGCGGCCGCGGAGGCCGAGCGGACCCGGTTCGAGGCGATCGAGTGGGTCAAGGCCCAGCGCGCCCGGGTCGAGGTCGCCACCGACACGCTGACCAAGGAGGCCGAGCGCGACGCGGAGAACATCCGCACCGAGGCGATGCGCGCCGCGATGGCCGAGGCCGAGCAGACCGCCCGGCTCTACGTCGGCGAGGCGGCGGCCCGCGGGGCCCGCGACGCCGAGGAGATCCGCGGCCGGGCCCGCGAGGTGCTGCACCAGGCAGCCGACCTCGGGACGGGTCTGCAGTCCTCGATGGCCGACGTGGCGCACGCCCTCGACCTGGCGATGGCCGCGGTCAAGGACCAGCTGCAGGCCATCGACGCGCTGCTCGAGGAGACCCGGCGCAACCCGCCGGTGCCCGTGCCCGAGCCCGAGCCGGCCAAGGCGACCGAGCCCGAGCCCGAGCCCGAGCCGGAGGCCGAGGCCGAGGCGGAGCCGGAGACCGAGACCACCGAGACCACGGAGAGCACCGAGGCCGCCGCCCGCAGCGGCCGCCAGCTCGGCGCGATCTTCCGCGGCGAGTCCGACGAGGACTGACCGGTCATGCGCGTCGTCCACCTCGTCGAGTCCCTGGGGGGAGGAGTGCTGAGCTCCGTCCTCACCATGGTCGACGCGACCCCGGACATCGAGCACCACCTGCTCACCTGGCCGCGCCGCGACCACGCGGACACCGGTGACGAGCGGGGCGTGTTCGACAGCACCGGGGCGCTGCCGCGCCGTCCGCTCGCCGCGGCGCGGGCGCTGCGCTCCGAGGTGGACGACCTGGCCCCCGACGTCCTGCACGCGCACTCGTCGTACGCCGGGATGCTCGCGCGGGGGATCGAGCTCGACGTCGACGTGCTCTACAGCCCGCACTGCTTCGCCTTCGAGCGGCGCGACATCGGCGCCGCGCCCCGGGCGGGCATCCGGCGCGTCGAGCGCGCGCTCGTCGGGCGGACGGCCGTCCTGGTCGCCTGCTCGCCCCACGAGGCCGTGCTCGCCCGGGACCTCGGCCACCGCCGCGTCGTCACGGTGCCCAACCGGGCACTGCACGTGCCCGACGAGCGGGCCCGCTTCGCCGCGCCGCTGCGCGTCGTCACGGTGGGCCGGATCAGCGCGCAGAAGGACTGGCGCCACCTGCTGGCGGCCAAGCGCTCCTTCGACCACGCCGGCGCCTGGCCGGCGCAGTGGGAGTGGCTCGGGGGCGGCGACGCCGGCGCCGAGGCCGAGCTGCGCGAGGGCGGCATCGCCGTCTCGGGCTGGCTGCCCCGCGAGGAGGTCGTGCGCCGCCTCGCGTCCGCCCAGGTCTACGTGCACACGGCGGCCTGGGAGGGCGCGCCGGTGAGCGTCATCGAGGCGGCCTCGGTGGGCCTGCCGATCGTCGCCCGGCGGATCCCGACCCTGGAGAGCCTGAGCGTCCCCGGCCTCGCCTCGTCGCCGGAGGACATCGCGCTCCGGGTGGCCGGGCTGCACGACCCGTCCCAGTGGTCGGCCGAGCAGCAGAGCTCGCTGGCCTTCGCCGCCGACCACTCCGTCTCGGCGCAGCGGCGCCGACTCGGCACCGCGTACCAGCACACCCCCGCAGCAGCACTGATCCTCAGTTAGGACCGACCGCCATGCCCACGACATCCCTGGACCCGATCGAGCACGACGGCGCCCGCACCCTCACGGTGCGCGGCGGCCTGCGGGCCGCCGGTGCGCTGCTGTGGCGCCGCAAGTGGGTGGTGCTGCTGGTGTTCGCCCTCGTGGCGAACGTCGTCGCGGCGGGCCTGGTGCTGGCCGAGCGCGAGTACACCGCGACCGCGCGGATCGCGGTCACGCCGAAGGCCGAGCTGCCGCCGTCCGCGGTCAGCTACAACGACCTGCTCGGCACCATCGCCGACGTCGCCGCGTCGCGGCCGCTGCTCGACGAGGTGGCGGGCAAGATCTCCGGCCGCTCCGCGCCCCGGCTCGCCGACGAGGTGCGCGGCGAGGTGGTCGAGGGCACGGTGATCGTGCAGGTGTCGGTGCGCGACACCGATCCCGACAAGGCCGCCCGGATCGCCAACCTGGTGGTCGAGGCGCTGCCCGCGCACGACCCGAGCAACGGGTCGTTCGACTACCACGTGACCGAGTCGGCGGTCGCGCCCGACACCTTCAGCTCGCCGAACATCCCGCTGACCAGCCTCGCCGGCCTCGTGCTCGCGCTGCTGCTCGCGGCGGCCGCGGCGGTGGCGGCGGACCGGATGTTCCGCACCGTGACCGACCCCGACGAGATGGGCGAGGTCTCCGAGACCACGGTGCTCGGCGTGATCCCCAAGCCGGCCGACCCGGACGGCGTCCCGGCGCTCGAGCTCGACGCCGAGGAGTTCCAGTCGATCCGCGCGCTGCGCATCGCGGTGGAGTTCGCGAGCGCCGAGGACCCGAGCCGGCTGCTCGTCGTCGCCTCCGCCAGCGGCTCGGACCCGTGGGCCGGCTGGACCGAGATCAACCTGGCCACCGCGCTGGCCGAGGTCGGCCACCGGGTGCTCGTGGTCAACGCCGACCGCGACGGCGCCGTCCACCCGGCACTGGACTCGCCCGGCGAGCCCGGCCTGTACGACGTCATGGCGGGCACCTGCACCTTCGAGGAGGCCGTGATCGTCGGCCCGACCCCGCAGGTGCACGTGCTGCCGGTCGGGCACGCCCACCTGGCCGCGCCCAGCCTGCTCGAGATGCGCTTCCGCGGCCTGCTCCAGGACACCGAGGACGCCTACGACGTGGTCATCGCCCACGCGCCGCCGGTGTCCGGCTCGGAGGACGCGCGGATCATGGCGATCCACGGCGCGATGCTGCTCACCGTCCCCTCCGGCCGCGTGCACCCGCGCTTCGTCCGCCGCGCCGCCGAGCACCTGCGCGGGATCCGGCTGCGGATCCTCGGCAGCGTCCTGCTGGGCGTCAAGCCCACCCGCCGGCGCCGGCGCAGCCGCTCGTTCTGAGCCACCCCGACCACGACCTCGACCACGACGACGACCCGAGAGGACCCACGATGACCCAGCGCCGCCGCGACCCGGGCCCCGGCCCCGCGCCGTCCCGGCTGCGGGTGTGCGTGGTGCAGGCCGGCGGCGTGCTCGGTGGGGCGGAGCGCTGGCAGCTCCACCTCGCGGACGCGACCGACCGGCTCGACCTCGCCGTCGTCGCGCTCGGTGACGGCCCCGCGGCCGCGCAGTGGGCCGCCCGCGGTCACGACGTCGTCGTGCTGCCGGCCGAGCGCTCCGCGGCCGGCGTCGCCCGCTCGCAGGCCCGGCTCCTGCCGCACCTGCGGCGGATCCTGCCCGACGTCGTCGTCGCGCACGGGGTGAAGGCCGCGCTCATCACGGCCCCGGTCGCGCGGCTGCTCGGCGTGCCGGTGGTCTGGGTGCGCCACGACGCCTCCTTCGCGGGCCGGGTCGTCGACCTGCTCGACCGGCTGACCGACGGCCAGGTCTCGACCAGCGCCTGGCTCACCGAGGGGCGCCGCCCGCGGCACGGCCTGGTGCTCCCGCCGCCGCGGATGCCCCGTCCGGTCGCGCGTCCCGCGGCCCGGGCACAGCTCGGGGTCGACGTCGCCGACGGCCGGCTGCTGCTCGGCATGGGCGCCCGGCTGACCGCCTACAAGGGCATCGAGGACGCCGTCCGCGCCCTCGCCGAGCCGGGCGCGCACGCCTGGGACCTCGCGGTCGCCGGCATCGCCGACCCCGCCGAGCCGGGGGAGCGGGACCGGCTGGCCGCCCTCGCCGCCGCGCTCGGCGTCGCCGGCCGGGTGCGCTTCCTGGGCGAGGTCGCCGACTTCGGGCGGCTCGTGACCGCCTTCGACGCGGTCGCCGTGCTGACCCGGCCGACGCCTGCCGAGCCGTGGGTGCGTGAGGCGTTCGGCATGGCCGCCCTGGAGGCGGTGACCGGCGGCGTGCCCGTGGTCGCCGTCCCGCCGGTCGACGAGGTCGCCGGGGACGGCGCCGTGGTCGTCGCCCCCGGTCGCCCCGACGACGTCGCCGCCGCGCTCGCCCGGCTCGCCGACGCCGAGGCCCGTCGCAGCCTGGGCGCCGCGGCCGCCCGCCGTGCCGACGCCTTCGCGGAGGCGGCCGAGGCCGCCGACACGCTCGTCGACTTCCTCGCCGACCTCGCGCACCGCCCCGGTGCCGGGCGCGACCCGGCCGGCCCTCCGGTCAGCGTGGTCACCACCGTGCTCGACGACCTCGACGCCGTCCGCTCGCTCCTCGACGCGCTGCTGCCGCAGCTCGGCCCGGACGACGAGCTGCTCGTCGTCGACGGCGGCTCGCGTGACGGCACCACCGCGCTGCTCGCCGGCCTGGCCGCGCGCGACCCCCGGGTCCGGCTGCTGGTCGAGCCCGGCGCGGGCATCTCGCAGGGCCGCAACCTCGGCATCGCCGCCGCCACCCACGACGCGATCGCCTGCACCGATGCGGGCTGCGTGCCGGTCCCGGGCTGGCTCGCCGCCCTCCGCCGGGCGTTCGACCGGCACCCGGACGTCGGCCTGTGGACGGGCACCTACAGCGTCGAGGCGCACCGGGCCTGGGAGCACGCGCTCGCCGCGGTCGGCTACCCGATGGTCGACGAGCTCGCCCGGCCCACCCCGCTGGTCCGGGTCTACGGCCGGTTCCTGGGCCGCAGCTTCGACCCCACCATGCCCACCGGCCGCTCGGTGGCCTTCCGCCGCGACGCCTGGCGCGCGGCGGGCGGCTTCCCCGAGGACCTGGCCACCGGCGAGGACGTGCTCTTCGGGCGCAGCGTCGTCGCCGCGGGGGCCCGGGCCGCGATGGTCCGCGAAGCCGAGGTGGTCTGGGCCCAGCGGCCGACCTTCCGCGCCAACCTGACGATGTACCGCCGGTACGGCGAGGGCAGCGGCTACTCGCTCGACCGGCGGCTGCTGAGCCGGGACCTCGCCCGGGTCGCGGCCTACGGCGTGGCGGCGGTGGTCGCCCTGCGCGGCGGCCCCCGCTCCCGCGGGCTCGCGCTCGCCGGTGCCACCGGCTACCTCTCGCTCCCCGCGGTGCGGGCCGCGCGGGGACCCGCGCCGGTCCGGACGCTGGCGCTCGTCCCGGGCGTCGCCGCGGCGCGTGACCTCGCCAAGGCGTACGGCGCGGTGTCGGCCGCGCTGCGCCGGAGGTCCGCCTCGTGACGCTCCCCACCGCCGCACCGCTCCCGGGCCTGCGCGGCTACCGCCCCGTCGTCCTCGACGACGCGCGCCCGCAGGCGTCCGCCGCCGGCGGCCGGCCGCTCGCGCTCGCCGTCGCGCTCGTCATCGTGGTGCTGCCCTTCGGCGACACCTCGGTGCCGGGCGCCGGGCTGAGCCTGACCTACGTGGCGATGGCCGTGCCCGCGGTGCTGGTGCTGCGGCTGCTGGTGCTCGACCGGATCTCGCTGCCGCCGTCGCTGATGTTCCTGGGCCTGGCGCTCAGCGTCGCGGCCGGCGTCGTGTCGGCGGCGACGGGAGTCGACCCGGACCGGGCCGTCCCGAGCGTCCTCATCTCCCTGCTCACGCTCGGCTACGGGCTCGCGGTCGTGGTCGCCTTCCGGCCCGGCCGGGAGGTCGACGCCGTCGACCTGCTGGTCGTCGTCGGCGGCGTGGTCGCCGCGACGGCCCTGGCCTCGGCGGGCTCGCTGCAGGCCGCCGAGGGCGGCAGCGTCGTCCTGGGCCGGTTGACGGGGCCCTTCTCGCAGCCCAACGAGCTCGGCATCTTCTGCGCCGCGCTGCTCCCGCTGACCGTCGTGGCGCTCGTCAGCGCCGGCTCGCGCCGCCGGACCGTGGTGCTCGGCATCGCCGCTGCCTGCCTGGTCGCGGCCTGGGCGATGAGCATGTCGCGCGGCGCGTGGATCGGCGGCGTCGTCGCCCTGGCCGGCCTCGCGATCTGCGAGCCCACCACCCGGCGTGCACTGGCCGGCGTCGGTGCGACGGTGCTGGGCGCGGCCGCGACCGCCGTCCTGCTGCCGGCGACGACGCCGGTGCTCGGCGTCGTCGGCGCGCGGCTGCGCTCGCTGGGCGACCCGACCCAGAACCAGTACGACGACCGCCCGCTGATCTGGGCCGAGGCCTGGCGCCAGGCCTCCGAGCACCCGTGGTTCGGCGTCGGCCCGAGCGGGTTCAAGGTCGCCGCCGGCCAGGCCGGCAGCACGATCTCGGCCGAGCCGGCCGACCACCCGCACGACCTGATGCTGACCATCCTGGCCGACCGCGGCGTGATCGGGCTGGCCCTGGGCCTGGTCGTCGTCGCCGGCTGCGTCGTCGCGGCGCGGCGCCAGGTGCTCGCCGGACCGGGGCCGGTGCGCCCCGGCGCGCCCACGCGGGTGCGGAGCATGGCGGTCCTCGCGGCGCTGACCGCGGTCGTCGTCCACTGCATCTTCGACATGCCGCTGCGCAACCCGATCGTCGCCGGTCTCGTGTGGACCCTCCTCGGCATGGCGATGACGGTCGAGGCCCGCGGCGCCCCCGACGAGGGCGACGAGCCCCGTCCCGCCGTACCGAACCACCCCGCAACAGGAGAGAGACGACGATGGTGAGCACCGAGGGACAGGCCCGGCGCCAGCGGGAGCAGTGGCGCTCGATCGGACTGCTGGTCGGTGGCCTCGCGCTGCTGGTCACCTTCGGCGTCCAGCTGATCGTGCTGATGCCGACCACCTACACCGCGACGAGCGCGATCGCGCTGCGCCCGCTGACCGCGGAGCAGTCGGCCGACAGCATCGAGATGCAGGCGCACGAGTACGGCGTCGCGCTCGGCGCCAAGGAGACCGCCGCCCTCGTCGCCAGCACCGCGGACCGCTCGTCCGACCGCCCGGAGGTCAGCGTGACCACCACGCGCGACCCGGGGACGTCGACCATCCGGATCGCGGTCTCCTCGACCAGCAAGGAGGCGGCCATCGACGTCGCCAACGGACTCACCGCCCGGGCCGAGCAGCTCGGCGAGTCCGACGAGACGGCGAAGGTCGTGGTCGTCGTCCAGGCCGGCAGCGCCGGGGTCACCTCCGACCCGCCCCGCCGCCTCTACCTCGCCGCGCTGTTCACCCTGGCCGGCCTGCTGCTCGCCGGCGGCATCTACCAGATCAGGCAGCGAGTGCCGTGAGCACGCCCCGGGTCCGAGTCCTGATGTACCACGGTGTCGACCGGGTCAGCGCCACGCGCGACCCGCACGGCATGTTCGTCACGCCACGCGCCTTCCGCGACCAGGTGGAGCACCTCCTCGAGGCGGGCTACGTCCCCATCGACGAGGCCACCTACCTGTCCGCGGCCACGGGCACCCCGGTGCCGCGCCGCTCGGTGCTCATCACGTTCGACGACGGGTACGTCGGCGTGGGGGAGCACGCCGCCCCGGTGCTCGCGTCGTTCGGGGTGCCGAGCGTCCTCTACGTGCCGGCCGGGCTCGTCGGCGGCAGCTCGGACTGGCTGCCCGTGCGCCACCGGCACCCGCTGATGGGCGCCGCGGAGCTGCGCGAGGTCGCCGCCGACGGCATGGCGATCGGCGCGCACGGCTTCGACCACGCCGACCTCACCACGCTCGGCGACACCGACCTCGACCGGCACGTGGTCGCGGCCCGGGCCGAGCTGGAGCAGGTGGTGGGCCGCCCGGTGCGGTCCTACGCCTTCCCCTACGGCACCCACGACGCGCGGGTGCGTTCGGCGGTGCGCGCGGCCGGGTACGACGCGGCGTTCGCCGTCCACGACGCGGCGGGGCCGTTCGCGACCGGCCGCGTCGATGTCAACGCCACCGACACCCTGCGCTCGTTCCGGATCAAGCTGCACCGGCTCTACCCCCGGCTGCGGCACGCGACCAACCGGTTCCCGCTGCTGCGCAGCAAGGCGCACGACCTCGTCGGCCGCGCGCCGCGCGAGGACTGCCACCCGCACGAGGCCACCGGAGGTGGACGATGAGCACGGTCCTACGTCGCTGCTTGGTGGTGCTCGGCATCGTCGGGCTCTGGGCCCTCGGCGCCGCGCTGCCCTGGCAGCTCGACGCCCGCTCGGACGACGGCGCGCGCCCTCCCGGGCCGACCGCCGCGCCGAGCGCCCCGCAGGAGACCGCGCCCGGGCCGCCGGCCCGGTCGCGCGCGGTGGCGCCCGACAGCACGCTCGGCTTCCAGCTCTCCGCGCACCACGGCACCGACGCGCGCCGGGCGCTGCGGGTGATGAAGCGGCTGCGCGCCGCGGGCAGCCACTGGGTCCGCGTCGACGTCGGCTGGTCGACCCTCGAGCCGGACGGCCCCGGCCCGTTCGCGCAGTGGTACGTCGACCTGATCGATGACGTGCTCGCCGGCGCCCGGGCCAACGGCCTGGAGGTCATCCTGTCGTTCTGGCTCACCCCGCCCTGGGCGAGTGCGTCGGGCAGCCTGCACGCGCCGCCGGACGACCCGCAGGACTACGCGCGGGCGCTGGGCCGGGCGGCCGAGCGCTGGTCCGGCCAGGTCGCCGCCTGGGAGATCTGGAACGAGCCGAACTTCGACGGCTTCTTCACCGGCGCCGACCCGGCGACGTACACCCGGCTTCTCTGCGCGGCCTATCCCGCGGTCAAGGAGCACGACAGCTCCCCGGTCCTGCTCGGCGGGCTCATGTACAACGACGACGCCTGGCTCCGCCGCGCCTATCAGGCCGGCGCCCAGGACTGCTTCGACGCGCTCGCCACCCACCCGTACGTGGGGCCGAGCGACGCGGCGCCCGACACCCCGGCGGTCGGCGCCGTCTGGCGGCTCACCCATACCCCGGCGATGCGGGCGGTGATGGACGAGTGGGGCGACCAGCGCAAGCGGATCTGGGTCACCGAGCTCGGCTGGTCGTCCGGCACCGACAACGAGGGCAACCCCTGGGACCGCCCGGTCACGCCGCGCCAGCAGGCGCGCTACCTGCGCCAGGCGGTCGAGCTCATCCGCGACCGGTACCCCTACGTCGGCCCGATCATCTGGTATCGCGACGTCGACGGCCGCTCGGCGTCCTACCAGGACGGCTTCGGCCTGCTGACCGCCGGGCTGCGCCCGAAGCCCGCGCTGCGCGCCTTCGAGGCCGAGGCGAAGCGGACGAAGCGGGCGGGGCGGTGAGCCCGATGTTCCCACGCCAGCGACCCGAGCGACCCGAGCGCCCCGAGCGCCCCGTACGCCGCGAGGGGTGGGCCGGGATCGACGACCTGCTCGCGGGCCCGGTCGCCCCGCGCTCCGCGACCGAGGACGCCCGGCACCAGGCGGACGAGCTGCTCGCCCTGGCCCGTCGCGAGCACGCCGAGGCGTCCGCCCAGGGCGCGTCCGTGGTCCAGGAGGCGGCCGAGGTCGCCGCCCGGATCCGGGCCGCCGCCGAGGCCGACGCCCGCCGGATCTCCGCGGACGTCGAGGCCTGGGGCCGCACCTGGAGCGACCGGGTCGACCAGCTCACCGGCGAGCTCACCGCCCAGGCCGAGGAGACCGCCGCCAACCTGCGCGCCGAGGCGCGGCGCACCGCCGTCCCGGACGCCGAGCGCGCGGCCCGGCGCCGGATCGCGGAGGAGTCCGCGGCCGGCGAGCTCGCCGCCGAGCGCGCCCGGGCCGAGGCCCGCGCCGAGCTCGAGGAGGCGCTCGGCGCCGGCGCCGCCCTGCACGAGGTGCTCGCCACCGCGACCGGCCAGCTCGCCGACCTGCTGGGCGCCCTGCGGGACCGCTGCGCCGCGCTGGAGCGGGTCCTCGCCGACGGCCGGCGCCCGGAGGCCTGAGCCCGATGTCCGTCCTCGTCCCCGAGCGCTCCGAGCGCACCGAGCGCGCCCCCGAGCGCCCGGCCCGCGCCGCCGTGCCGGTGCGACCCACCCCCGCGCCGCCGGTGACCGGTGGGGCCGGGTGGCTCGCGGTCGGGGCGGTGACGGCGAAGACCGCGCAGACGCTCGTCCTGCTGGTGTTCGCCGCGGTGCTGGACCCCGGTGCGATGGGCCTCATCGCCCTGGCCGCCGTCGTGCTCAACGTGGTCACGGTGCTCGCCGACCTCGGCACGAGCACCGCCCTCGTCCACCTGCGCGGGGACGCCGAGCGGGCCGCGCGCACCGCGCTGACCCTCGCGCTGGCCACCTCCGCGGTCCTGGTCGCCGTGGTCTGGGTGGCGGCGCCGGTGTTGGCGGACGTCCTCCGCGTGGGCGAGGAGGGCACCGGCGTGCTGCGCGGGGTGGTGCTCTGCGCGCCCCTGGTGGCCGCCGCGGGGGTCAGCGGCGAGCTGCTCCGCCGCTCCCTGGACTTCCGGCGCCGGGTGCTGCCTGACGTCGCCGGCAACGTGGTGGGCGCGCTCGTCACCGTGGCCGCGCTCGCCGCCGGGCAGGGCGCCTACGCCCTCGTCCACGGCCAGGTCGCGCTGGCGGCCGTGACCCTCGTCGTCTTCTGGGTGGTGCGCCCGCCGGTCCGCCCGGGCTGGGCGCGCCCGGACGCCGTCGCCCTGCTGGCCTTCGGCCGCAGCCTCGCCGCCGGGAGCGTGCTCTCGCTGCTCGTGCTCAACGTGGACTACCTGCTCGTCGCGCACCGGCTCGGCAGCGCCGACGTGGGGACCTACTCGATCGCCTTCCGGCTCGCCTTCATGCCGTACCTCCTCATCGCCCTGGTCATCGGCGGGGCGGTGTTCGCGCACCTGTGCCGCCTGCGCGGTCCCGCGATCGGCGCCGCGACGGTCGATGCGGCCGTCCGGGTGCACGTCCTCGTCGTCCCGCTGTACGCCGGGATGCTGGTCCTCGCGCCCCAGCTGACTCTGCTCGGCGAGCAGTGGGCGCCCGCGGTCCCGGCGCTGCGCTGGCTGGCCGGCTACGGGCTCCTGCTCAGCGCGCTGGAGCCGCTGCTCGCCGCGCTCAAGGCGGTCGGCCGGACCCCGGACCTGCTCCGGATCACCGCGCTCCACCTCGTCGCGCTCGTCGCGCTGCTGCTCCTCGTCGTCGACCGCGGGGTCACCGCCGTCGCCGTCGCGCAGGTCGCGGCGGGGCTGCTGACGCTCGCCGCGGCCGTCGTCCTGGCCCGGCGCGGGGTGCCCGGCCTCGACGGTGCCGCGCTGCGCCGCGCGGGCCGGAGGCTGGTGCCGGTCGCGGTCGCGGCGGTCGCGCTCGCCGCGGTCGCCGTCGTCGCCGACCGGCTGCTGCCGGGGCCCGCGGTCTCGTTCGTCCGGCTCGGCGTGGTGGGCACGTGCGCGCTCGCCGCCTACGCCGGGACCCTCCTGCTCCTCGGCCGGCCCCGGACCTCCGGGCGTGCGCGGGCGCGCGTCCGGCCCGGCTGGCTCCTCCTGCTCCCGCTCGCCGCGGTCGTCGCCGGCGGCGGCCACCTCGCGGTGACGGAGCCGGTCGCGCTGCTGCTCGGGATCGTCGTCGTCCTCGCGCTGGCCGTCGCGGTCTGCCGGGTCGAGTGGGCGGCGATCGCCTATGTCGTGGTCGAGCCGTTCGGCGACCTGGCCCGCGAGGTGCACCCGGCCGCGGTGAAGGCGACCGGCGCGGTGCTGCTCCTGGCCTGGGTGGTCCGGCTCGTGGCCGAGCCCGGCCGCCGCACCCTGCGCGAGCCGGCCGTCGCCGCGCTCGGCTGCCTCGGCGTCCTGCTGCTCGCCTCGTTCGTGGCAGCGGGGGGCGACCTCGCGACCGGCGGCGCGCACGCGCTGACCTATGCGTCGTACCTCGTCGTGGTCGTGGTGCTCGTCGACACGATCGCCCGCGGGCGGCCCGACCCGGCCGCGGCGGTCCGGCGCCTGGCGACCGCCTTCGCGCTGTCGTGCAGCGCGGCGGGACTCGTCGCGCTGATCGGTTTCCTCCGCGACGGCGGGCGCGCGGCGGGTCCGCTCGCCGACGCCAACGACCTCGCGTTCTTCCTCGTCGCGGCGCTGCCCTTCGTGCTCGTGCGGCCCCGTCGGCCGCGGCTGCTGACGCCCCTGCTCGCGGTGTGCGCGGCGGTCCTCGTCCTCGCCGCCCTCGCGACGCTCTCGCGCGGGGCGCTCATCGGCCTGGTCGCGATGGTGGCCGTCGCCCTGGCGATCGGCGCGGTCCGTCCGGTCACCGCGCTGGCCGTCGCCGCCGCGGCCGGGACCGCGCTCGTCGCGCTCTGGGCCACGCACGCCGACACCGTCGACCGCAGCCTCGGCGAGAAGCGCCACGTCGCCGCCCAGAACGTCGACCAGCGGTTCGCCACCTGGACGGTCGCCGCCGAGATGACCGCCCACCACCCGCTGCTCGGCCAGGGCCCCGGCGGGTTCGCCGCGTCGGCCTCGTACTACCTCCCCGCCGACGTGCCGGTCGTGCGCCAGAGCGTCGCGCACCAGATGTACCTCGACGTCGGCGCCGAGCTCGGCCTGCCCGCGCTCGCCGCCTTCCTCGCCGCCCTCGGGTACGGCGTCCGCGGCGCCCTCCGCGCCCGCCGTCGTCCCGCGCTGCGCCCGGTCGCGGACGCCGTGGTCGTCGCGTTCGCCGGCACCCTCACCGCCGCCTGCTTCCTCAGCGAGCAGTTCTACCTGCCGGTGTGGCTGCTCGTCGCGCTCGGCACGGCGCTCGGCGCCGCGGCCCGGGAGGAGGTGCGCCCGTGCGCGTCGTCCAGCTGATCACCCAGGAACGCGGGGGACCGGTCGACCACGCCGTCGACGTCGCCGCCGAGCTCGCCCGGCGCGGGCACGAGAGCCACCTGGTCGGGCCGCCCGGCGCGGTGCTCGACCGGGCGTCGGGCCTCGGGGTGCGCGTCCACCCGGCCGCGATGGGCGGCAAGCGCGACCTGCGCGGTGCCCGCGCGATCGCCCGCACCCTGCGCACCATCGCCCCGGACGTCGTCCACCTCCAGGACCGGCGGGCCGGGCTCGTCGGCCGGCTGCTCGCCGGCCGTGCGGCCGTGCCGACGGTCTACACGCTGCACGGCGTCCCGGACTCGCTGGCGCCCCTCGTGCCGGGCAACCTCGCCGTGACCGCACCGCGCCGGGGCGACCGGGCGGCCTACCTGTGGGCCGAGCGCGTCCTGGCGTCCCGGCCCCGGACCGCGGTGGCCACGCCCTGCGCCGCGCTGGCGCGCTACGCCCGCGAGCAGGTCGGGGCGCCGGCCGAGCGGGTGCACGTCGTCCCCAACGGGGTGGCGGGGTCCTGGCTCGACGCCGCGCCGGCGCCCCGGACCGTCCCGGCCTCCGGCCGGGTGCGGGCGGTGTGGGTCGGCCTCCTGCAGCCGGTCAAGCGGGTCGACGACCTGGTCCGGGCGACCGCCCGGGTGCCGGACCTCGAGCTCGTGCTGGTCGGCGACGGCCCCGAGCGCGCCCGGGTGGAGGCGGCCGTCGCGGCCACCGGCACCGGCGACCGGGTCCGGCTCGCGGGCTACCTCCCCGACCCGGCGCCGGTCCTGCGCGATGCCGACCTGTTCGTCCTGTCGTCGGCGGCCGAGGCCTCGCCGATGGCGCTGCTCCAGGCGATGGCCTGCGGGGTGCCCCCCGTCGCGACCAGCGTCGGCGGCGTCCCCGAGGTGGTGCGCGACGGCGTCGACGGCCTCCTCGTGCGCCCCGGCGACGACGAGCAGTGGGTCGCGGCCCTCGGCGCGCTCGTCGCCGACGCCCCGCGCCGGCGGGCGCTGGGCACCGCGGCCCGGGCCCGTGTCGCCGGCCACCACCGGATCGACCACACCGTGGCCGCCCTGGTCCCGATCTACGAAGGAGTGGCCGGATGAGGCTGTTGACCATCATCTCCGAGCTCGGCGTCGGGGGCGCCGAGGTGGTGGCCGTGCGCCTCGCGCTCGCCGCCGCCGCCGACGGGCACGAGGTCCGGGTCGCCAGCACGCCCGGCTTCCGGGTCGCCGAGCTGGAGGCCGCCGGGGTCGACCACCTGCCGCTGCGCCTGGTCGGCCGCCGGCTGACCGACCTCGCCAGCTCGCTGCGCCGGCTGCGCACCCTCGCGCCCCCGGACCTGGTCCACGCCCACAACCCGAAGCCCGCGACGCTCGCCCGGCTGGCCTTCGGCCGTCGCGCTCCGATCGTCACGACGCTGCACGGCGTCAGCGAGGCCGAGGTCGGGCGGGCCGCCAGCCTCCTCGAGAAGACCAGCGACCGGGTCGTGGTCGTCGCGCCGCACCTGGCCGTCCAGCTCGAGCGGCACGGCTACCCGGCGGCGCGGATCGACGTCGTCGCCAACACCATCGAGCCGCTCCCGGACTACCCGCGCGAGCGCGCCCGCCGCGAGCTCGGCCTGGCCCCGGACGCCGTCGTCGGCGTCTGCCTGGCCCGGATGGTCGACCAGAAGCGGCACGACCTCCTGCTCGAGGCCTGGTCCCGGCTGCCGCAGCCCGCCGTCCTGCTCCTGGCCGGCGACGGCCCGCACCGGGCGCACCTCACCGCGCGCAGCGGCATGCTCGGGCTGACCGACCGGGTGCGCTTCCTGGGGGAGCGGACCGACGTCCCGCGGCTGCTGGCCGCGGCGGACTTCGCCGTCCTGCCCACCGACTGGGAGGGCCTGCCGATCTCGGTGCTCGAGGCGATCGGGGCGGGCGTCCCCGTGGTCGCCTCGGGCGTGCCGGGGGTGGTCGACCACTTCGCCGGCGCGGTCCGGATCGTCCGGCCCGGCTCGGTGCCCGCCCTGGTCGAGGCCCTCGACCAGGTCGCCGGCACGCCCGCCGTGCGCCACGCGCTCGCCGAGCGCGGCCGCGAGGTCGCCGCGCGCCGGTTCGGCCCCGAGCGGATGCTCGCGCAGTACCGGCAGATCTACGCCCGCCTGGCCGGCGAGGCCCCCCGCAGTGCCCTGACGACGGAAGGAACGCAATGAGCCCCTGGAGCGAGAAGCGCGGCCCGCGCTGGCCGCTGTTCGCCGGCATCGGGTGCGTGCTGGCCGGACTGATCGGCGGCTTCCTGCTGATGTACGGCGTCGACCGCGGCGCGGACGACCCGGACCCGGCCCCGGACCCGGTCCCGAGCAGCCCCGCGCCGAGCGACGCGAGCCCACCGCCCGCATCGCCCTCGTCGTCTCCGTCGCCGACGGCCCCCGACGCCTCGGGGCTGACGGTCGTCTCGTGGGGCCAGGAGGGCGGACAGCTCGCGGTCGTCGTGCGCAACGACACCGACGAGGTCATCGAGCGGGCCCGGGTGCTGCTCACCGCGCGGGACCGCTCCGGCGCGGCCGTCCTCAGCACGAGCGGCACGCCCGACGACGTCTGCTGCACGGTGGTCGGGCTCGCCCCGGGCGCGGAGTTCGGGCTGTTCGCCGAGCTGCGCTCGCCGCTGCGAGACGTCGCCGAGGTCGAGGCCCGTCCGGTCGCGCGCGACCTGCGCACCGGCGACGGCGCCGTGCCCGCGGTGCGGGTGCGCGACGCCCGGCTGCGGCACCTGCCGGACGACACCGTGGTCACCGCGCGGCTCACCGCGGAGGGCGACCTCAGCGGCTACGTCGCCGCGCAGGCCCTGCTGGTCGACGCCGACGGCCGCGTGGTCCAGGTGGTGTCGGGGCGCTTCTACTGCTTCGCGTCCGGCCGGCCGGGCACCGTCCGGCTGCGCCTGTTCCACGCGGTGCCCCGCGACCTGCGGCTGGGCCGGGTGCTCGCCCAGGCGATCCCGCAGGGCGTGCCGCCCGGCGTCCCGGGGCGGTGCTGACATGGACGTCCTCGTCACCGGCGGGGCCGGCTACATCGGCAGCACCGTCGCCTCCGCGCTCGCGGACGCCGGGCACCGGCCCGTCGTCCTCGACGACCTCTCGACCGGGCGGGCGGAGTTCGTCCGGGGCCGGCGCTTCTACCGCGGCGACATCGCCGACGCGGGCCTGGTGCGCCGGATCGTGGCAGAGCACCCGGGCCTGCGCACGGCCGTGCACTGCGCGGCCCGGGTCGCGGTCCCCGAGTCGGTCGCCCGGCCCGCCGACTACTACCGGACCAACGTGACCGGCACCCTCGAGCTCGCCCAGACCCTCGCCGAGGCCGGGGTGCGCGACCTCGTGCTCAGCGGCTCGGCGTCGGTCTACGGTCCGGCCGGCGCCGCGGGCGTCGACGAGGACGCGCCCTGGGCGCCCGCCAGCCCCTACGCGCGGACCAAGGCCGTCGCCGAGCTGATGCTCGCCGACCTCGCCGCGGCGACCCGGCTGCGCGTGCTCTCGCTGCGCTACTTCAACCCGGTGGGCGCCGACCCGCAGCTGCGCACCGGTCCCCAGCAGCCGCGCCCCGGGCACGTCCTCGGCGTGCTCGCCGAGAGCCTCCGGACCGGGGCGAGCTTCCCCGTGCGGGGCACCGACTACCCCACGCGGGACGGCAGCGCGCTGCGCGACTACGTCCACGTCTGGGACCTCGCGCGCGCCCACGTCGCCGCCGTCGAGGGCTTCGAGCGGGCGCTGGACGGCCGGCGGTCCCAGGCGATCAACCTCGGGACCGGGCGCGGGACGACGGTGCACGAGCTGGTCGCCACCTTCGCCGCGGTGACCGGCCGCCCGGTCCCCGTCGTCGCGGCGCCGCGCCGGCCCGGCGACACCGCCGGCACCTTCGCCCGGACCGAGCGCGCCGCGTACCTGCTCGGCTGGCACGCCGAGCGCGACCTCGCCACCGGCATCGCCGACCTCCTGGCCTGGCTCGAGCGGCGCCCGGCCCTTCTCGAGAATCCGGCGCTCGTGGGATCAAGCAGGTGAGCCCGGTGCACCAGAGGGACATGCCCCCGCGTACCACCGTCGCCACCGTGCTCACCGAGGTCGCCCACGGAGCGGCCGCGCGCGCCGCTCTCGCCGACCTCGCGCCGTACGTCGAGGGGCGCAGCAGCGCCTTCAGCACCGGAGCCGGGTGGCTCGCCGCCGCGGCCCGGCACCTGCCGGGCGAGCCGGTGACGATCGTGCTCCGCGAGCCGGGAAGCCCGGGGAGCACGGCGAGCCCGGGGCGCGTGGTCGCGCTCGCCCCGCTCGTCGTGCGGCGCCGGACCGGCGTGCTGCGGGTCGAGGTGCTGGGCGGCGAGCTCAACGACTACGCCGAGCTGTTCCACGACGACCCTGAGGCCGCCGACCTGCTCGCCGGCGCGATCGTGGCCTGGCTGCGCGGCCAGCGCCGGTGGTCGCTGCGGCTGAGCCAGCTGGCGCCCGAGGACCCCGTGCTGGCCGGCCTGCTCGCGCGGCTGCCGGGCGCGGCCGTCGTCCCGGGACCGCCGATGCCGCGCATCGAGGGCGCCGGCACCGACTACCGCCTGACCCGGCACCGCCGGCGCAAGATCAACACCGACCTCAACCGGCTGGCCGCCGACGGGCACCACGCCGAGCGGCTCGTCGTCGACGACCCTGAGGCGCTGGAGCGGTGGCTGCCGCGCCTGGTCGAGGTCCGCCGTGGACGCGACCACGGCAGCGGGCGGCGCAGCCACCTCGACGACGACGGCACCCGCGCCTTCCACGAGGAGGTCGTGCGCGACGCGATGGCCCGGGGCCGGGCCGTGGTCGACCTGCTCGTCGTCGGCGACGAGGTGCTGGGCTTCACCACGACCCTGCGTGACGGCCCGGTCTCCCGGCTGTTCGACGGCCGGGTCGCCCAGGACTGGATGCGCTACCGCGGCGGCATCGTCTGCGAGATGGCGGCGGTCCAGCGCGCCATCGACGACCCCGAGGTGGTCACCTTCGACTGGCTGCGCGGGCGCACCGACGCCAAGTTCGGCAACGCGGAGATCCACCGCGCCGAGCTGCGCGCGAGCTCGCACGCCTGGATCGACCGGCTGGACGACGCCCGGGCCCGGGCCCGCGCCCGGGTCAAGGAGCTGCTCCCGGCCGGGCTCGTGCACCGGATCGTGGAGCGATGACGAGCGAGAGCGAGCAGGACCAGCAGGCCGAGCAGGCCGCGCTGCTGCGCCGCACCGGCGCCGCCGTGCTCACCCTGGCCGTGGCCGAGCTGCTCGGCAAGGTCGCGACCTTCGTGACCTTCCTGCTGCTGGCCCGGATCCTCGGCGTGGCGGAGTTCGGCGTCCTCTCCTTCGGGTGGAGCCTGGGCCTGCTCCTGGCGGTGTTCTCGTCGCTGGGCCTGGAGGCCCGGCTCACCCAGCTCGGCAGCGCCCGGCCCGAGCTGCTCGACCGCTGCTACGGCGCGCTCGTCGCGATCCGCCTCGGGCTCTGCGCCGTCGTCCTGGTGCCGACCACCGGCCTCCTCTTCGGGACGATGAGCACGACCCACGCGCTCACGGTCACCTTCCTGGTCGCCGCGGGGCTCGCGGACACGCTGGTCGACGCCTCGCGCGCGGCCTGCGGCGCCCGGCAGCGCCAGCACCTGTCGGCGGTGGTGCTCGTCGTCCAGCGCTTCTCGGCGCTGATCCTGTCGGTGGGCGTGCTGGTGGTCACCGAGAGCGTGTGGTGCGCGGCGCTGGGCTACCTCGTCGCGACCTGCATCGGCGTGCTCGGCATGCACCTCGCGGCCCGCCGGGCCGGCGTCCGGATGCGGATCCGGGGGAGCCGGGCCGAGGCCCGGATGATCCTCGAGGCGGCCCCGGTGATGGGCCTGGGCGCCGTCGCCGCGATGGGCATGTTCCGGATCGACGCCGCCCTGATCGGCATGATCCTCGGCACCACGGCGGTCGGCGTCTACGGAGCCGGCTACCGGATCTTCGAGACCGTCCTCTTCGTCAGCTGGACGCTCGCCCGTGCGTACGTGCCGGTCATCGCCAGCCGTCCCGACGACACCGAGCACGTGCGCCGGTGGGCGCAGCGGAGCCTGGTCGTGGTGGCCGCGGTCTACGTGCCGTACGGCGTCCTGCTGGCCACCCGCGGCGACGACCTGGTGGGCCTGCTGTTCGGACCCGAGTACGTGCACCGCGGCCTGCTCTGGGGGCTGGCCGTCGCACCGCTGCTGTTCGGGGTCTCCTACCTCGGGTCGACCGTGCTGCTCGCGCTGCGCCCCGATCCCGTGGTGCTGGTCGGGAGCGTCGCCGCGCTGGTCGCGAACATCGGGCTCAACCTCTGGCTGATCCCGGTCTGGGGGATCACGGCGGCCGCGGTGGCGACGAGCGTCGCCTTCCTCGTGCAGTCGGTGGTCGTCGTCCGGGCGCTGACCCGGACCGTCGGCAGCATCGTGTCGGTGCCCGAGCTGGTCGCCGTCCTCGTGGCGGCCGTGGTGGTGGGGCTGGTGCTCGAGGCCGTCGGTCCGCTGCTGCCCGCGCTCGCCGTGGCGGGCCTGGCGTACGTCGTCGTCGCGGTGCTGGCCGTGCACCGCCTGGCGCCGTCCGCGCTCGGGCGGCTGCGCACCGGGCTGCGCCGGACGCCGGTGGCCGGATCTCGGATCTGATACCGCTTCGCCGGTGGTCCTCGCCAGCGACGGGGTCCGGGCCCCACGCTGGTCGTCGGCGATGGCCGCCGCGGCCACCTGCCCCGGTGGTGCTCCGAGAGTGGGAACGACGTCAGGTGCGCGGGATCATCACCTCGTTCGAGCATCGTGCAGCCGGTGCCGGTGCCGGTGCCGGTGCCGGTGCCGGTGCCGGTGCCGGCGCGCTGCGACGGTGGGCGCGGGCCTCGGCCGCGCTGAGCGCCACGGACGACGACGCGCCGATCCTCGCCGCGCGGGCGGTGCTCGCCAACGCCCTCGCCCTCATCCACTTCCCCGAGCCCCGCGACGTCGACGACCTGGCCCGGCTCGTCGCCCAGCACGGCGGCAGCCAGGTCGCGCGGCTCCAGGAGTCCGCGCTCGCCGCGATCGACACCGGCGAGCGCCCGTTGACCACCCACCTGGTCCGGGTCCTCGCCGGCTACGCGTGGGGCGGTCCGGACACGCCGCTGCGTCCCGACGGCCGCACCGAGCGGGAGGAGCTGGCCGGCGCGTGCGTCGTCCGGCTGCTCCTGGTGGGCGACGCGAGCGGGCCCCCGCCCCCGATCACCGACGCGAACGACCTGCGAGCGGTCTTCGAGGACCACGCCCTGCCCGCCTGGCGGGCCGTCGTGGCGGCGCGGGTCGGGGACCCCTGGGACGGGACGGCCGAGCGGCACCTCGGGCTGCTGGACCCGGTCTCCCAGCCGTTCGAGGTGGCCAGCATCCGGGCGGTCGTCGAGCTGTCGCGCCGCGAGGCCGAGGAGGACGAGCGCCGCGCGGTCGCCTCCCACATCCGCAGCACCATCGACCAGACCGGGCTGACCCAGCGTGAGTTCGCCGCGCTCGTCGGCACCTCGCCGTCGCGGCTCTCGACCTACGTGACCGGGACGGTGACGCCCTCGGCGGCGATGCTGCTGCGGATCAACCGCGCGGCGCGCCGTGCCCAGCGGGCCGGCCGGGACCGGGACCGGGACCCGGACCTCGGGGTGCCCGAGCCGGGTCGCTAGGCCCTGCCCGCCGTCGCGCCCGCGGCGGAACGTGATACCGCCCACACTCCCCGCGGGAAAGTCCTCTCGGTTTTATGGACATTCCCGCGTGATGTTTCGACCGGTCCAGGGTCTGGTAGATGACCGGAGTCTCGGACCGGCAGTCGATCCCCCCACCCGCAAGGCGGTCCCGTCAATGCTTCGCCCGTCCACCCCGTCCGCTCCGACACCCGCGGTACCGGCGGTCCGCGCAGCACCGTTCTCGCTCCTCACCCAGTACGAGCGGCGGGCCGAGCAGCCGATCGGGGCGTTCAAGGCGGGGGTGATCCGCGACGTGCTGGCCCGGCAGGAGCAGGTGCCCGAGCACCACCAGCTGCTCTGGGGGCGCTTCCTGACGGTGCTGGAGCAGCGGGGGAGCGACGGGCGCTCGCTGGTGCTGTGCGCGGTGCTCGCCAACTTCGTCGCGCTCGTCGTCTTCGACGACCCCGACGACCTCGCCGCCGCGGCCGGCCTCGGCGAGCGGCTGGGTGCCGACCGGGTCGGCCGGCTCCAGCACCGGGTGGCGCGGATGCTCGAGACCCGGGCCGACCTGCCCTGGACGACGGCCGTGGCCCGCCGCCTCCTCGCGCCGATGCTCGCGCAGCGGACGGCCGACGGCGACGGCGAGGGCACTGGCGCCGGCACCGGCGACGGCGAGGGCGACGACGTCGTCGCCGGGTGCCTCGAGCTCGGCCGCGAGCTCCTCTTCCAGCCGATCGACCCCCAGCCCGTCGGCGTCGCCGTCGACGAGGTGGTGCCGATCGACTCCGCCGACGAGCTGGTCACCCTCCTCGAGCAGGGCTCGCTCGTCGAGTGGCGCCGGCACCTGCAGCGGCTCGCGACGAGCCCGTGGGGTCCGTACGCCGAGAGCATCTCCGAGCTCGCCGACGCCGCCGATCGTCCCGCGATCCACACCGTGCTCGCCTGGTGCCGCGCCTGGGGGCACGACCGCGAGCGCGAGCAGATCGCCCGGCATGTCCAGCACCTGGTCGCGGTCAGCGGCGTCTCGCAGCGCCAGTTCGCGGCCCGGATCGGCACCTCGCCGTCGCGGCTGTCGAGCTACATCCGCGGCTCGGTGACGCCGTCAGCCGCGCTCTTCCTGCGGATCCAGCGCGCCTCGCGCGCGCTCCAGGTGCCGGCTGCCGCCGCCGGCCCCGCGCCGTCGTCCCAGGGGGCGTGAGCGGACCGCAAAAAAGCAGAACCCCCGGACCGGTGCGGTCGGGGGGTTGTGCGGATGCGCTGCGCTCAGCTGTTGGGGCGCTTGCCGTGGTTCGCGCCCTTCTTGCGGCGCGCGCGGCGCTTGCGGCCGGTCTTGCCCATGGTTCCTCCTGAAGTCGTGAATCGGGTCATTCTCTCAGGCCGGGGGCTCAGCCGGAAATCCGGGCCAGGAAGCGGTCGGCGTCGACCACGACGCGGGTGACCTCCCCGGAGCCCACGAGCTTGCCCGGACGGCCGTCGGCGCCCCGGTTGCGCGCCGCGACGGCGTAGCGGCGGAGCCGGCCGTCGGCGTACACCTCGCGGGCGGTGACCTCGACGCTCCCGCCGACGCCGGTGGCGGCGAGGTGCTCGAGCTCGACCCGGGTGCCGACGCTCGTCTCGCCGGAGCCCAGGGAGTCCTCGACGGCCGCGCAGGTGGCCGCCTCGCACCAGGCGAGGAGCCGCGGCGTGCCGAGCACGGGCAGGCTTCCCGAGCCGAGCGCGAGCGCGGTGTCGGCGTCGGTCACGGTGAAGGTCAGCGTGGCGCTCGTCATCTCAGATCCCGAAGGTCGCCCGCGGGTAGGCGGCGTCGACGTCGGTGATCACGTTGACCAGGTACGGCGCGTTCGCGGCGAACGCCCGGTCGAGGGCCGGCCCGATGTGGCGCGGGTCGGTGACCGTCTCGCCGGCACCGCCCAGCGCGCGCACCACCTCGTCGTACGCCGTGCGGGGCGCCAGGTCGGCGGCGACGTCGTAGCCGTAGAGCATCTGCATCGGCCCCTTCTCGAGCCCCCACGCGGAGTTGTTGCCCATCACCATCACGACCGGCAGGCCGTGGCGCACGAGGGTGTCGACGTCCATCAGGGAGAAGCCGGCCGCGCCGTCGCCCAGCAGCAGCACCACCTGGGCCGAGGGCCGCGCGATCCGGGCGGCGATCGCGGCGCCGAGCCCCGCCCCGAGGCAGCCGTAGGGGCCCGGGTCGAGCCAGCAGCCGGGCCGCTTCGGCTCGACGAACTTGCCGGCGAACGACACGAAGTCGCCGCCGTCGCCGATCACGACGGCGTCGTCGGCGAGGCGGGGGACCAGCTCGCCGTAGATCCGGGCCGGGTGCACCGGGTCGGCCTCGGCGCTCAGCAGCGCGGCGTCGCGCGCGCTCGCCGCGGCGACCGTGTCCTGCAGCAGCGTCAGCCAGTCCGCGCGGTCGGGCTGGGCCGCGCCCGCCAGCGCGGACAGCAGGCCGTCGAGGACGGCGCTCAGGTCGCCGCTCACCGACGCGGCGAGATCGGCGTGCCCGGACAGCTGGCCGGGGGAGTCCGCGATGTGAACGACGGCCGCCGGGGTGCCGCCGTCCTTGCCGCCGAAGACGCCGTACCCGAGCCGGAAGTCGAGCGGCGTCCCGACCACGACCACCAGGTCGGCGCCGTTGAGGGCGGCGCCGCGCGCCTTGGTGACCAGGAGCGGGTGGCCGCCCGGCACCACGCCGCGGCCCATGCCGTTGGTGATCGCGGGCAGCCGCATCTCCTCGACCAGCCGCAGCGCGGCCTCCTCGGCGTGGTCGGCCCACACGTCGGTGCCGAGGATGAGCACCGGCCGCTCGGCCCTCGCGACCAGTCCCGCGATCCGGGCGACGGCGTCGCTGTCGGGCTCGGCGCCGCGGTAGGCGCCGAGCACCGGGGCCGGCCCGGTGCCGGCGTCGAAGAAGGCGTCCATCGGCACGTCGACGTACGCCGGCCCGCGGTGCGAGCTGCGCGCCTGGGTGAAGGCCTGGTCGAAGCCGGCCGCCACGTCGTTCGCCGTCATCAGCGTCGCGGCGTGCTTGGTCACCGGCGCGACGATCGGCAGGTGGTCGATCTCCTGCAGCGCACCGGTGCCCCAGCGGTTGGCCGGCGCGCGGCCGCCGACGACGACCATGGGGGAGCCGGCGAACGAGGCCTGCGCCATCGCGCTGACGCCGTTGGTCACGCCCGGGCCCGCGGTGAGCACCGCCAGGCCGGGGACCCGGGTCAGCTTGCCCGTGGCCTCGGCCGCGAACGCCGCCGTCTGCTCGTGGCGCACGTCGAGCAGCCGCACCGGCGGCTCCGACTTCACCGCGCCGTCGTACATCGGGAAGACGTGGGCGCCCGAGAGCGTGAACATCGTCTCGACGCCGTGCGCCTGGGCGACCGCCACGGCGATCTCGCCCGCGTGGCCGGTCAGGGAATCCGGGGGAGTGGTCACCCGGGCACCCTAACCAGGGACGGCCCGCCGGTCGGGCCCGATCAGCGGATGTCGTCGAGGAAGTACGGGTGCACCCGGCGCAGCGAGGCGACGAGCGCGAGCAGCAGGTCCGGGCGGACCGCGGGGTGCCGCGGCGAGATGGTCAGCTGCAGGTAGAGCGCGCGCAGCACCGCCTGGGCGTTGCCGGTGGCCCGGTAGGGGTCGCGGCCGGCGGGCGGCTTGGCCCGGGCGCCGCGCTCGAGGCGGACCACCCAGGGCTCGAGGACGTTGAGCGGCACCCGGTCGCGGCGCAGCACCTCCATCACGGCGTGCGCGATGCGGTCCGGCTCGCCGTGGACGAGCGGCGGCGTGTCCGGGCTGAGCACCCGGTCGGCGATGACGTCGAGAAGGACGGTCAGCTCGGTCATCCCGAAGTGCCGGGCGCGGGCCAGCGCGGCGAGCGCGTCGGCGCCGTGGGCCGCGGCGTGCGCCCAGCCCTTGCCCGGCACGAAGCCGCGCAGGTCGCGTTCCCGGACGTACCAGGCCGCGATCCGGTCGCCCCAGTGCAGCACCCGGCTCGGGGGGAGCCGGCGGATCCGGGCGTCACGCTCGATGCACTCGGCGAGGAGCAGCACCGAGAAGCTGCGCCGGAAGACGGTGTCGGTGTCGCGCTCGCCCAGGCCGGTGTTGAGGCCCGCGCACATGCCGTCGCCGAGGCCGGCCAGCAGGTCGTCGTACACGCCGTGCTCGATCCACGTGGCGAGGAACGAGTAGGCCAGGCCGTCGCGGACCTGGGGGTCCGGGTCGCCGAGCATGTGGGTCAGCTGAGCGGTGAGGTCGCCCAGCGGGTGGTCCGACGGCGGACGTCGCTGCCCGTCGCGGAGGGCCTGCTGGAGGCGCGCCCAATCCACCGACACCATCACCAACCCACACCCTCCGGACACTGCCGAAAACGCCGAGACCTGATCCCCCGGCCCCTATCCTGCCAAACGGGGTGAAGTCACCCTCAGCCGGGGACGTCCGCGCAGCCGAGATGGCCTAGGTTGGCGCCGTGCCCTCCCTGTCCGCGATCGCCCGGCGCCACACCGACCTCGACGAGGGGGACATCGCCTGGATCCAGCTGATCCAGGCCGACTGGCAGGTCATCGCCGACCTCTCGTTCGCGGACCTCGTGCTCTGGCTGCCCGACCGCGGCGGCAAGGGGTTCTGGGTGGGGGACCAGATGCGGCCCACGACCGGCCCCACGGCGTACGTCGACGACATCGTGGGCACCTTCTCGCCCGCGGGCCGCCGTACGCTCGTCGACGCGGCGTTCGAGCTCGGCCGGATCGCGCGCGAGGGCGACCCGGAGTGGCGCGACGAGGTGCCGGTGCGGGTCGAGGCGATCCCGGTGCGCCGCAACGGCCGGGTGATCGCCGTGATCAGCCGCAACACCAACCTGCTCGGCATCCGCACCCCCAGCCACCTGGAGATCAACTACCTCCAGGCCGCCTCGGACCTGGCCAACATGATCGCCTCCGGCTACTTCCCCACCGAGGCGCAGCGCAGCGACCACGCCGACTCGCCGCGCGTGGGCGACGGCTTCCTGCGCGTGGACGCCGAGGGCCGGGTCATCTACGCCAGCCCCAACGCCCTCTCGGTCTACCGCAAGCTCGGCCTGACCGGCGACCTCACCGGTCACCGCCTCACCGACCTCACCCGCGACCTGGTCGCCCCCAAGAAGCGTCCCGACGAGGAGACCCTGAGCGCCGTCCTCGGCGGCCGCGCCCACCGCGACACCGAGCTCGGCGCCTCCAGCGTCGGCGGCCCCGGCGACGGCGCGGCCCTCATCGTCCGCGCCATCCCCCTGCGCCCCAAGGGCGAGCACATCGGCGCCATCATCCTGCTGCGCGACGTCACCGACCTGCGCCGGCGCGACCGCGAGCTGGTCACCAAGGACGCCACCATCCGCGAGATCCACCACCGGGTGAAGAACAACCTGCAGACCGTCGCCGCCCTGCTCCGCCTCCAGGCCCGCCGGATCGGCTCACCCGAGGCGGCGTCCGCCCTCGAGGAGGCCGTGCGCCGGGTCGGCTCGATCGCCATCGTCCACGAGACCCTCAGCCAGGCCGTCGAGGAGACCGTCGCCTTCGACGACATCGCCGACCGCCTCGCCCGCCTCGTCACCGACGTCGGCTCGACCACCGCCCAGGTCCGGGTCCGCCGCGAGGGCAGCTTCGGCGTCCTCGTCTCCGAGGTCGCCACCCCGCTCGCCATGGTCGTCATGGAGCTCATGCAGAACGCCGCCGAGCACGGCTACGACGGCGGCGGCTCGGGCGAGATCGTGGTCCGCGCGGCCCGCCACGGCGCCGTCCTCGAGGTCGCCGTCGAGGACGACGGCTGCGGCCTGCCCGACGGCTTCGACCTCGACGCCGCGACCAGCCTGGGACTCTCGATCGTCCGCACGCTCGTGGAGTCCGAGCTCGGCGGTCACCTGACCCTCGGCCCAGCCCCCGACCACGGGACCCGGGCGAGCTTCAGCCTGCCGGTTGACTAGCGGGGCGGGCGGCAGTTTCACCGCCTAGGCGGTGAAACTGCCCCTGGGCACAGGGAGTTCCGTGCGCCAACGACCGGTTTCACCGCCTAGGCGGTGAAACTGCCAACGCCCGCTGCCATGACTTCCGGCAGCTTGCTGCCTCTCGGCGTCACGCCGGAGACGCGCTCGCTCCGGTGATCAGACAGGCGTACGGACGCGGGCCCGGGCGTTGCGTCGCTTGAGTGCGCGCCGCTCGTCCTCGCTGAGGCCGCCCCAGACACCGTGGTCCTGTCCCGCCTCCAGCGCCCACGCGAGACACTGCTCGCGCACGTCGCAGCGTCGGCAGACCGCCTTGGCCTCCTCGATCTGGAGGATGGCCGGGCCGGTGTTGCCGATCGGGAAGAACAGCTCCGGATCCTCGTCGAGGCAGGCGGAGCGGTGTCGCCAATCCATGGGTGGGAATGCCCTCTTTCCAATGTACGCGCAGGGGTGCCCGCATGCTTTCGGGCACGCGTGAAGCCGCAAAAGTGAAAGGCTTCACGATCGCTCCGGCAAGGTTTCCAAGGATTCGGCCACGAATCAAGCAATTCTCGTGGTCTCTTGGGTCACAAAGATGCAGCCCGGGCTCCGGACGACGTGTCCTCTACGCTGACCGCCGTGACCGATCGGCCCGCTGCGCGCCCCGCGACGAACCCTCCTCCGCTCATCGTGGCGGCCTCCGTGGCCGGTGTCCAGGGGGCGGTGCTGCTGCTCCTGGCGATCCTGGAGTTCGCGAGCGTGACGTCGGGGCGGCTGGCGTTCGGGCTGTCGACGGCCGGCTTCTTCGCGGCGTACGGCGTGGTGCTGATGGTCGCGGCCGTGGCGCTGTGGCGCCGGCAGGGGTGGTCGCGGGGGCCGGTGCTCATCACCCAGCTGATCTTCCTGGGGCTGGCCTGGAACCTGCGCGAGCACGTCCTGGTCGCGATCGTGCTCGCCGTGGTGGCGCTCGTGGTGCTGGCCGGGATGGTCAGCAAGGACACCCTCGCCGCCCTCGACGGGACGACGGACGCCGACGACGCCGACGACGACCCCGATCAGCCGTCGGCCTCCAGCGACTGACGCAGCTGGGCCAGGGTCCGGCTGAGCAGCCGGGAGACGTGCATCTGGGAGACGCCGATCTCCTCGGCGATCTGCGACTGCGTCATGTTCTTGAAGAACCGCAGCAGCAGGATCTTCTTCTCGCGCGCGGGGAGGTTCTCGAGCAGCGGCTTGACCGACTCGCGGATCTCGACGTGCTCGAGCCCGGCGTCGTCGACGCCCATCGCGTCGAGCATGCTCTGCCCGGCGCCGCCGTCGGAGTCGTCGTCGGTGGCGTCGAGGGAGAGGGTGGAGTAGGCGTTGCTCGACTCCAGGCCCTCGACGATCTCCTCGACCGAGCAGCCGATCGAGTCGGCGAGCTCGCGCGGGGTGGGGGAGCGGCCGAGGCTCTGGGTGAGCTCGGCGGTGGTGGCGGTGATCTGCATCCGCAGCTCCTGGAGCCGGCGCGGCACCCGGATCGCCCATCCCTTGTCGCGGAAGTAGCGCTTGATCTCGCCGATGATCGTCGGCGTGGCGTACGTCGAGAACTCGACGCCGCGCTCGGTGTCGAAGCGGTCGACCGACTTGATGAGCCCGATCGTGCCGACCTGGACCAGGTCCTCGTAGGGCTCGCCGCGGTTGCGGAAGCGGCGCGCGCAGTGCTCGACCAGCGGCAGGTGCAGGTGGACCAGGGCGTCGCGCGCGCTGTCGCGCTCGGCGGCGGAGGCGTCCTCGTCGCGGAGGACGACGAACAGCTCGGCGCTGCGGCGCCGGGTCAGCTCGACGCCGGTGAGCGGCGGCCCGCCCTCGGCGCCGTCCCGCGAGACGTCGGCGGTCATGCGGGGAGCGAGGACCGGACGACCAGGCGGACGGCGTAGCGCCCGGGTGCGGCGTCGATGGCGGCCTGGTCGGCGAGCGTCGCCAGCACCTGCCAGCCGAAGCTCTCGTAGTCGGGCGAGGAGGGCGCGGCGGCGGTGGTGGCGATCGTCATCGCGAGCCGGCCGGCGCCGAGCTGGAAGCGGCAGTCGAGGACGGCGTCGTCGTCGGCCTCGTCGAGCACCATCGCGGCGGCCTCGGAGACGGCGATGCGCAGGTCCTCGATGTCGTCCATCGTGAAGTCGACGCGCGCGGCCAGGCCGGCGGTCAGCGTGCGCAGGACCGAGGCGTAGGCGCCGTCGGCGGGCAGCCGCAGCTCGACCTCGTCCGGGTCGTCGGTGACGCCACCGGCGGCGAGGGTGCTCGTCTCGGACATGCGGCTCCTCCGGGAAGGGGTGGACCAGTCGGGTCAGCCTACGACAACGGCCGCGCCCCGAGGGGCGCGGCCGCCGGTCCCGCGGCACGACGGGCGTGGGACGCCACCCGTCGTGCGGCAGGGGGTGCTGCGGTGGTGACCAGGGAGGTGGTCACCGGGGTGCTGCGGTGGTGACCTGGATCAGTCCAGGAGGGCGCCGAGGCCCAGGCCCACGAGCAGCGGGCGCAGGTTGAGCAGGTCCACGACGGTCTTGAGGCCGAGCAGGTCGACGAGGGCGCCGATGCCGAGGCTGTCGAGGATCTCGCCGAGGAAGGCGAGCAGGTTGCCGTCCGTGGGCTCGGTCGGGAGGGTCGGACCCTCGCCCCGCTCGCAGGCGGCGAACGCGCGGGTGGTCGAGGAGACCGCGGTGGCGGCCTTGGTGCGCACGACCTTGGCGCGGTTGAGCTTCTTCTTGGTCTTCTTGAGGACCTTCTTGTAGTGCGCGACCTTGCGCGGGTGGTGGGCGCGCTTGGCCTTCTTGATCTTCTTCTTGAGCTTGGCGACCTTCGCCTTGAGCTTGGAGACGTTCGCCTTCGCGGTGGTGTGCGTCGAGGTGGCGATCTTGTAGGCCTGGAACTGCACGGTGCAGTTCGGGGCCCGCTCGGCGGTGCGCTCCGCCGTGGGGGCGGGGGCGGCCGAGGCGACCGGCGCGGCGGCCAGGGTGAGGCCGAGTGCGACGGCGATGCCGACGATCATCTTCGAAATGGCACGGAGCATGCCGGGTTCTCCCTCCGGTGAGCCGGGCGCCGTCAGTGTCCCTCCGGACGACGACCGGACATGGTGCCGGGCTCAGGGGGGATGCCCGGCGGGGGTCACCCTAGGGGAAGTTTGGCGGGCCGTCACCAGGAAGATCCGGGAAAGTGTCCCGGGTCACAGAGGACGATGGTCCCGGGCGCGACCGAGCCCCCGGAGCAAGCGGCTCCGGGGGCTCGGCGCGGTACGTCGTCCGTCGCTCAGGGGTGCAGCAGACCACCCAGGCCGAGCAGGTCGAGCAGGTCGTCGAGCCCGGTGCCGTTGAGCAGGTCGCCCAGCGTGCCGAGGCCGAGACCGTCGAGCAGGGTGTCGAGCAGGTCGCCCAGGCCGAGGGTCACCAGCAGACCCTCGACGATGTCGAGCAGGTCGGTCGGGTCGGTCGGCAGCCCGGTGGCGACCAGGTCGCACAGCGGCTTGGCCTGCGGGAACTGCGCGCACAGCAGCCCGATCGGGTTGGTGGTCGAGCCACCGGGGATCAGGTTGGCCAGAGCGTCGCACAGCGGCTGCGGCAGACCCGCGTCGCAGAGCGCCTGGATCGGGCTCTCCGAGCCGGTCGCCGCCTGGCCGGACTGGCAGCGCGCCAGCGACCGAGCGGTGTAGGTGCGGGTGATCGCGACCTTGCTGCGGTACTCCTTCTTGGCCCGCAGCGACTTCTTGGCCTTGCGGAGCTTCTTGTTGAGCTTCTTGACCTGCTTCTTGGCGTGGGCCTTCTTCGCCTTCTTGACCTTCTTGGTCAGCTTCTTGACCTTGGCCTGCGCGGCCTTCACCGCGCGGTGCGCGGAGTTGTACGCCGCGGTGGCCCGGTTGTGGGCGGCCTGCTGCCGGGTGCAGTCGGGGGCTGCGGCCGCGGCGGACGCCGTCCCGGCAGCCGTCGGCGCGGCGGACGCCACCGGCGCCGCGGCGAGGGTCAGGCCGAGTGCGACGGCGAGACCGAGGAACATCTTCACAAGGGCGCGATTCATCGCGGGGTGTCTCCCTCCGGTTGGACCGGGGACGTCGTCGCAGTTCTCCCTCCGGACGACGACCCGGTGCTGCTCCCGGGCGCTGGCGGCCCGGAATGCGCCGACGGTAGGCGCTGCCGGGCGCCGAGCGCCGCAAAAAACGGGAAACCGCACGCCGATCGGCGTGCGGTTCCCGCAAATGAGGACGAAGGTCGGCAGCGACCTAGTCCGGAAGGGCCATGAAGATCAGGCCTTCTTGGTCTGCCACTGGCAGATCAGGCCTTCTTGGTCTCCCAGAAGATCTCGGCGATCTCGTCGATCTTGGCGAGGAGCTCGTCGGCCTTGGCCGCGTCGAGGGTGCCCTTGGTGCCGGTGGCGCCGGCCAGCTTGGTGGCCTCGTTGACCAGCGTGTGGAGCTGGGGGTACTTCTCGAAGTGCGGGGGCTTGAAGTAGTCGGTCCACAGCACCCAGAGGTGGTGCTTGACCAGCTCGGAGCGCTGCTCCTTGATGAGGATCGCTCGGGTGCGGAAGTCGGGGTCGTCGCTGTCGAGGGCCTTGGCGATGACGGCCTTGACCGACTCGGCCTCGATGCGGGCCTGGGCGGGGTCGTAGACGCCGCAGGGCAGGTCGCAGTGGGCGGAGACCTCGACGGTCGGGGCCACGAGCAGCGTGGTGAGACGCGAGAACATGTGGGTCCTCTCTCTGGTCTGGCGGGGGAACGGACGTACGGCTGCGACACTACTCGTCATGGATCCCGCGGCAACGGCAGGTCGGACGTCGGGACGCCGGATCGGGCTCGCCGTGGTCACCGGCGACTCCATGCGGCCGACGCTGCGGCCCGGCGACCGTCTCGTCGTCACGTACGGCGCCCGGGTGCGCGCCGGGCAGGTGGTCGTGGCCCGGTTCGCCGACGGCACGCTCGTGGTCAAGCGGGCCACCGAGCGCCGGGGGAGCGGCTGGTGGCTGCGCGGCGACAACCCGGACCCGGGCGTGGGGGTCGACTCGCGGCACCGGGGGCCGGTGCCGGACCGGGCTGTCCTGGGCGTGGTCCGGGGCCGTCTCTGGCCGCGGCCCCGGAGGCTCGGTGCGTTCGAGGATGTGAAAGAATGAACGATCGTGGCTGACACTTCCTCTTCCCATCCGCGCGCGGGTGAGCCGGTCTTCGATCTGCACGTCGGCGGGAAGATGGCGACCGTACCCACGGCCGACGTCAGCACGAAGGACCAGCTCTCGCTCGCCTACACCCCCGGCGTCGCCGAGGTGTGCGAGGCCATCGCGGCCGACCCCGCGCTGACCCGGCACTACACCTGGGTCCCCAACACCGTCGCGATCGTCACCGACGGCACCGCCGTGCTCGGCCTGGGCGACATCGGCCCGGCCGCCGCGATGCCGGTGATGGAGGGCAAGGCCGTCCTGTTCAAGCAGTTCGGCGGCGTCGACGGCATCCCGATCTGCCTGGCGACCACCGACGTCGAGGAGATCATCGAGACCGTCGTCCGGCTCGCGCCGAGCTTCGGCGGGATCAACCTCGAGGACATCTCGGCCCCGCGCTGCTTCGAGATCGAGGACCGCCTCAAGGAGGCCCTCGACATCCCGGTCTTCCACGACGACCAGCACGGCACGGCCGTGGTCACCCTGGCCGCCCTGGTCAACGCGCTCAAGCTCACCGGCCGCAGCGTCGAGTCGACCCGCGTGGTCATCTCCGGCGCGGGCGCCGCGGGCGTGGCGATCGCCAAGATCCTGCTCGCCGCCGGCGTCAAGGACATCGCGGTGACCGACCGCAAGGGCGTGGTCAGCTCCGACCGCACCGACCTGACGCCGTCCAAGAAGGCGCTCGCCGAGCTCACCGCCGACCAGTGCGGACGCCGCGGCACGCTGGCCGAGGCCTTCGACGGCGCCGACGTCTACATCGGCGTCTCCGGTGGCACCGTGCCCGAGGAGGTCGTCGCCACGATGGCCGACGACGCGATCATCTTCGCGATGGCCAACCCCAACCCGGAGGTCCACCCCGAGGTGGCGCACCGGCACGCGCGGGTCGTGGCCACCGGTCGCTCGGACTTCCCGAACCAGATCAACAACGTGCTGGCCTTCCCGGGCATCTTCCGGGGCGCCTTCGACGTCCACGCGAGCGCGATCACCGAGGGCATGAAGGTCGCCGCGGCCGACGCGCTGGCCGCCCTCGTGGGCGACGACCTGTCCGAGGACCTGGTCATCCCGTCGCCGTTCGACCCCCGGGTCGGCCCGGCCGTGGCCGCCGCTGTGGCCGACGCCGCACGCCGAGACGGTGTCGCCCGGATCTGATCGCCGGATAGCGTCGGGCCCATGCTCGCCGTCTACGCCGACTCCTTCGCCAGCTCTCCCGACGACCCGCTGACCGGCCTCGTGGTCGGCGAGCGGCCCGACCCGGTCGCCCCCGACGGGTGGACGACCGTCACGGTCAAGGCCGCCGCGCTCAACCACCACGACCTCTGGTCGCTGCGCGGCGTCGGCCTCAAGGCCGAGGCGCTGCCGATGATCCTGGGCTGCGACGCCGCCGGGTACGACGAGGACGGCAACGAGGTCGTCGTCCACGCGGTCGTCTCCGACCCCGACTGGACCGGCGACGAGACGCTCGACCCGCGCCGCTCGCTGCTCTCCGAGCGCTACCAGGGCACCCTCGCCGAGCAGGTCGTCGTCCCGCGCCGCAACGTGGTGCCCAAGCCCGCCTCGATGTCGTTCGAGGAGGCCGCCTGCCTGCCGACGGCCTGGCTCACGGCGTACCGGATGCTCTTCACCCAGGGCGGGCTCACCCCCGGCGAGACGGTCCTGGTCCAGGGCGCGGGCGGCGGCGTGGCCACCGCCCTGATCGCGCTCGCCCGGGCCGGCGGCCTGCGGGTGCTCGCGACGTCGCGCGACGAGGCGAAGCGGGCCAAGGCGCTCGAGCTCGGCGCCCACGAGGTCTTCGAGTCCGGGGCCCGGCTGCCGGTCAAGGTCGACGCCGTCATGGAGACCGTCGGCCGCGCCACGTGGACCCACTCGGTGCGCGCGCTGCGCCCCGGCGGCCGGATCGTCATCTCCGGCACCACCTCCGGGCCCAACGTCGACGACGCCGAGCTGACCCGGATCTTCTTCACCCAGCTGAGCGTGATCGGCTCGACCATGGGCACCCGCGGCGAGCTCGCCGCGCTGGTCAACCTGCTCGACAGCACCGGCCTGCGCCCGGTGATCGACCGGGTGCTGCCGCTGGAGCAGGCGCGCGACGGGTTCGCGGCGATGGCGGCCGGGGATGTCTTCGGGAAGGTCGTCTTCACCCGTTGAGCCGTCCGGCAGTTTCACCGCCTAGGCGGTGAAACTGCCGCTCGGGGCGCGCCCCAGCCCCGCCGCCCGACCGGCGAGCCCAGCGCGCCCGCGACCAACGAAAAACCGTTGGCGGGAATCACTGTCGGTGGTGGACGATTGAATCCTGACAGTGCTTGCGCCGAGAGCGATGAATTCTCTCGGCGGCGACTGTCGAAAAGGTGTCGGCTCGTTCGTGGAACAGATGAAGCGACGGCCACACCGAATCGTCCGGCGTCACCTGGTCGGCCACCGCTGGACCATGCCCCCCTACCGATAGGACCTGTCATGACTGCGCCCACCGGGCCTACGGAGACCGGCGACATCGCCGAGCTCGAGGAGGAGTTCTCCCACGCGTCGGCGATCCCGACGCCGGGACGCACCCCGCTCGTGATCAAGCTGCTGGTCGCGGCGACCTTCGTCGTGATCCTCAACGAGACCATCATGGTCAACGCCGTCCCGCGGCTGATGGCCGACTTCGAGATCACCTCGACGACCGCCCAGTGGGCGCTGACCGTGTTCATGCTGACGATGGCGTCGGTGATCCCGGTGACCGGCTGGTTCCTCCAGCGGGTGACCACGCGCACGGCGTACGCCACGGCGATGACGACGTTCAGCATCGGCACCGTGATCGCGGCGGCCGCGCCGACGTTCGGTGTCCTGCTCGTCGGCCGGGTCGTCCAGGCCGGCGGTACGGCGGTCATGATGCCGCTGCTGATGACCACGCTGATGACGGTCGTCTCCGCCCAGGACCGCGGCCGGGTGATGGGCCAGGTCACCCTGGCGATGTCCTGCGCCCCGGCGCTCGGCCCGGCGGTGTCCGGCATCCTCCTCGAGCTCGGCTCGTGGCGGCTGATCTTCGTCGCGGTGCTGCCCATCGCGATCCTGGTCGGCTACTTCGGCTTCAAGAACCTCGAGAACGTCGGCGAGACGACGAGCAGCCCGGTCAGCTGGCTGAGCGTCGTGCTCGCGGCGGGCGGCTTCAGCAGCTTCGTCTACGGCCTGAGCAAGGTCGGCAACGCCGACTGGCCCGAGCCGACCGCGCTCATCGGCGCCGGTGTCGTGCTGATCGCCCTGTTCGCGCTCTACCAGGTCCGGCTCCAGCGCGACGAGCGTCCGCTGCTCGACCTGCGCACGCTGCTGCACCGCAACTACGCCGTCTCGCTCGTCCTGATGGCCGCCGGCTTCATGGCCTTCCTGGGCTCGATGATCCTGCTGCCGCTCTACCTCCAGGACCTGCGCGGGCTCACCGAGCTCCAGACCGGCCTGATGGTGATGCCCGGTGGCCTCGCCATGGGTCTGCTCGGGCCGCAGGTCGGCAAGGTGTACGACCGGATCGGCGCCCGGCCGCTGGTCATCCCGGGCTCGATCGCGATGGTCGCGCTGCTGTTCGGGCTGAGCCGGATCGGCGCCGAGACGCCGTACGTCCTGATCGTGGTGCTGCACGTCGCGCTGATGGCGAGCCTGGCCACGGTGTTCACCCCGGTGTTCACCATCGGCCTGGGCGACCTGTCGCCGCAGCTCTACTCGCACGGCAGCTCGCTGCTCGGCACGCTCCAGCAGGTCGCCGGCGCGATCGGCACCGCGCTGCTCGTGGTCATCATGACCAACCGCACCGAGCACCTCGCCAAGGCCGGCGAGCACCCGGTCGACGCGTTCATGGGCGGCCTGCAGTGGGCCTTCGCGACCGGCGCCGTGATCGGCGTCGTGGTGGTCGCGATGGCGCTCCTGCTGCCGGGCAAGTCCGACCTGCCCGCCGCCGAGGGCCACGGCGGCCACTGAGCCGGTACGACGAACGAACGGCCCGGTCCCCTCGCGGGGGCCGGGCCGTTCGGCGTCTCTAGCGCTGCTCGTCGAGGAAGGCGTCGAGCAGCGGCCAGCTGACCTCGGCGGCGCGGGGGCCGGCGACCAGGCCGAGGTGGCTCAGGCCGTCCGCGGCGGCGTACCGCGCGGTCGGGACGACGCGCGGCCCGGCCTCGACCGCGGGACCGTCGGCGATGTTGTCGCTGGCGCTGCCGACGAAGAGCACCGGCGTGCGGACGTCGGCCAGCCGGATCTCGCGCCCCGGCGTGAGCCGCACGGTCCCGGACGCGAGCTCGTTGCGGACCATCAGCCGGGTGTGGATCTGGTGGTAGGCGCGCCCCGGGTAGCCGGGCATCTCGCCGATGAAGCCGTCGATCGCCGAGGTCCGGGCGAGTGCCTCGGTGTCGAGGATGTTGCGGGCCAGGTGCACGGCCTTGGTCAGCTCGCGCTTGGGCGCCATCGCGCGGTAGCTGGCCCGGACCAGGTGCCGGGGCACGCCGCCGAGCGCGGCGGTGGGGGCGGTGACCGCGCGGGTGCCGAGCAGCCGGTCGGCGACGACGAGCGGCTGGATGGCCGGGATCCGGGTGTAGTCGATCGGCGTGCCGAACGCGGTCAGCGAGGCGATCGGCAGGTCCGGGTGCGCGGCGGCGGTGAGCAGGCTCATCGTGCCGCCGAGCGACCAGCCGACCAGGTCGACACCGTCGACCGGGTCGCCGGCCGCGGCGTGGTCGTGCAGCACCGCGTGGATCGCGGTCGGCAGGATGTCGTCGATCCAGGTCTCGAAGCCCATCGCCCGGTCGGCGAAGGTGATCTGCCCGTAGTCGACGAGGTACGTCGCCCGCCCGGCGGCGACCAGGTGCGCGGCCAGGCTCTGGCCCGGGCGCAGGTCGAAGCAGCGGGCCGAGACGGCCAGCGGCGGGACGAGCAGCACCGGCCGGGAGGCCGTCGCCGACGTGGTGCGGTCGTAGCGGACCAGGCGGCGGTGCGGCTCGTCGGAGAGCACGGTGGCCGGCAGGCCGTCGTACTGCTCGATGCCGGTGCCGAGGGGGGACAGCGCCCAGGCGTTGCGGGCGGCGGTGGTCGCGGCGGTGGTCAGGGTGTCGACGGAGGCGGGCACCGCGACATGGTGGCGTTCGCGGTGCACGCCCGTCCACCGAACGTGACGCGTCTGACTACTCGTGAGTAGCCACGACCCGGGAGGTCAGGAGCAGGGCACGACGTCCTGCGCGCCGAAGACGCCGCGGTAGACCCGCTCCTGGGTGCGGGGGAGCACGGCGGCCTGCGGGCTGGCCCAGGCCAGGGTGGTCACGGCGGGCCCGCCGTTGCCGGCGATCCGCTGCCGCCGGGCCTCGACCCGGAAGACGACGCGGTCGGCGCTCGTGCCGGCGAAGCACGCGGAGCCGCGACGCTGGGTCCGGGCCACCGCCGCGGTGACCTCGTCGCCGGCCGCGACGCCGCGGTAGCGCAGGGTCACGATCGACTGGAAGCCGGACGGGTGCGGGCTGGTCGCCTCCCAGGTGCCGGTGATGCCGATCGACATGCCGCGGGTGCGCGTCGACGGGACCGAGAAGACGGCCTTGCCGTCGCGGACGCGGTGGGTCCGGCTGCTCCACCACGAGTTCCGCAGGCCCTGCTGGAGGAAGACCTGGCAGCCCTCGCAGTCGGCGACCTTGACCACCACCCGGGTGCGGTGGGGTGCGGCCGCGGTCGACGGCACGGAGCCGAGGGCGAGCAGGCTCCCGACGAGGGCGAGCAGGGCGAGCAGCGGGACGATCCGGACGAGGGGCCGGGGAGTGCGGGACATGGGGGTTCTCCTGGAGAAGGGGACACTGGCACCAGGGGAGACGCCGCTGCAGGGCGTTTGGTTCTCAGTCGCGCGACTTCCAGCTCTGCGCGCCGATGAGCAGCATCCGCAGCTGGGTCCGGGCGGCCTCGGCGATCCGGTGCTCCTCCGGCGAGCCCGGCTCGGCGGTGACCAGGCGCTCGGCGGTGGTGACCATGGCGCCCACGATGAGCGCGGAGAGGATCTGCAGGTCGCGCTCGGACCAGACGTCGGTGCCGGGCAGGTGGGCCAGGTCGGTGGCGAGCTCGCGCTCGGCGAGCTCGATGCCGCGGGCGATCGCCGCGCGGACGCCGGCCGGGCCGGCGAAGCGCTCGCGGGCCAGGAACCCGAAGTGGGCGTGGTGCCCCCGCACCTGCTCGACCAGGACGGCGACCGAGCCGTCGATGATCGTGCCCGCGTCCTCGCCCGCGGCCCGGCGCAGCTCGCGCAGCAGGGCGCGCAGCGTGTCGAGCGATTCCTCCACGAGCGCGAGGCCGAGGTCCTCGATGGAGGGGAAGTGCCGGTAGAAGGCGGTCGGCACGATGCCGACCTCCTTGGCGACCTGGCGCAGCGAGAGCGCGACCAGCGTGGTGTCGTCGGAGAGCGCGAGTGCGGCGTCGAGGATCGCGCGACGGGTCCGGCCCTTGCGCTCGACGCGGCTCTCGGTCATGGCCGCGAGTCTACGTGAGTGCACATGTGTGCACTGTCACGCGGTGGGGTCGTTGACGGTCGCGGGGGCGGCGGGTCAGAGTTTGGGTGTACAGACGTACACCCAACTTCCGCCCACGAAGTCCTGAAGCCCCGAAGGAGGCGCGCATGTCCGCGCTCATCTCCCCGCCGGCTCCCGGCGGCCCGGTCGGGCGGCTCCTGCGCTCGCGGCTCGCCGCGGCGCTGGCCACCCCGCACGGCGTCGACCGGTACCTCGAGCGGTTCAACCCGATGTGGGCTGCGCACGAGGTGCGCGCCCGGGTCGTCTCCGTCCACCGCGAGACCACTGGCACCGACTCGGCGCCCGTCGCCACCCTCACCCTGCAGCCCACGAGCACCTGGCGCGGCCACCGGGCCGGCCAGCACGTGCTCGTCGGCGTCGAGCTCCCCGGCAGTGCCAAGCGGCTGACCCGGGCGTTCTCGATCTCCTCGGCCGCCTCGGCGCCGGGGGAGCAGATCACGCTCACCATCCGTGCGCACGACGAGGGCCAGGTCTCGGCGTACCTGGTCCGGCAGGCGCAGCCCGGCACGATCCTGCACCTGAGCCAGGCGCAGGGGGAGTTCACGCTCCACGAGAGCCCGGCCACGCCGACCACCAACCACCTGCTGTTCATCACCGGCGGCTCGGGCATCACGCCCGCGATGTCGATGGTGCGCACCCTCCTGCGTGACGGGTACGACGGTCACGCGGGCCGCAAGGTCACCTTCCTGCACTTCGCCCGCAGCGCCGAGGACCAGATCTTCGCCGACGAGCTGGCCGCGATCGCGGCGGCCGACAACGGGGTCGACGTCCACCTGCGCCACGGCGACGCGCTGTTCAGCGCGTTCGAGCTGCGCCGGCTGGTGCCCGACTACCGCGAGACCGACACCTGGCTCTGCGGCCCGGCGGGCCTCGTCGAGCTGGTCAAGGAGGCCTACGCCGACGCCGAGGGCGTGCTCGCCCCGCGGCTGCGGATGGAGTTCTTCAAGCCCGCCGTGGCCCGGGCCGCGCAGTCCGCCGACGGCGCCGAGCTGAGCGGCGAGGTGACCTTCACCCGCTCCGGCGCGAGTGCCCCCGCCTCCGGGACCAGCCTGCTCGAGCAGGCCGAGGAGCTCGGCCTGAAGCCGGAGTTCGGCTGCCGGATGGGCATCTGCTTCTCCTGCACCCGCACCAAGACCGCCGGCACCGTCCGCAACGTCCTCACCGGCGAGGAGTCCTCCCTGCCGGACGAGGAGATCCGCATCTGCGTCACCGCCGCTGCCGGTGACTGCCACATCGACCTCTGAGGAGATCCCCATGAGCATCGACACCACGGCCGCCCCGGCCGACGAGAAGTACCACGGCCTCACCGCCGAGCAGATCGAGCAGCTCGGCGCCGAGCTCGACGGCCTGCGCCAGCGCGTCCTCGCCGACCTCGGCGAGGCGGACGCGGAGTACCTCCGCAAGGTCGTCACCACCCAGCGCAAGATGGAGATCGCCGGCCGCGCGCTCTTCTACCTGCCCGTGATCGGCTGGGTCCCGGCCGTGGCCTGTCTGAGCGTGTCGAAGATCCTCGACAACATGGAGATCGGGCACAACGTCATGCACGGTCAGTACGACTTCCTGGGCGACCCGGCGTTCAACTCCCGGATGTTCGACTGGGACACCGTGTGCCCCGGCGAGCAGTGGAAGTACTCCCACAACTACATCCACCACACGTTCACGAACATCGTGGGCAAGGACCGCGACGTGGGCTACGGGATCCTGCGCATGGACCCGGACCAGAAGTGGCACCCGTACTACCTCGGCAACCCGCTCTACGCCTTCCTGCTGATGACCTTCTTCGAGTGGGGTGTGGCGCTGCACGACCTGGAGGTCGAGAACATCGTCTCCGGCAAGCGGAAGCTGGCCGACAACAAGCCGCTCTACCCGGGCCTGATGCGCAAGATCCGGCGCCAGGCGCTCAAGGACTACGTGCTCTTCCCGGCGCTGACCGGCCCGCTGTTCCCGCTCACGTTCGCCGGCAACGCGGTGGCGAACCTGGTGCGCAACGTGTGGGCGTTCAACATCATCTTCTGCGGTCACTTCCCGGCGGGCGTCGCGTCGTTCTCCGAGGAGGAGACCGCCGACGAGACCCGGGGCCACTGGTACCTGCGCCAGATGCTCGGCTCGGCCAACATCACCGGCAGCAAGCTCATGCACCTGATGAGCGGCAACCTCTCGCACCAGATCGAGCACCACCTGTTCCCCGACCTGCCGGCCCGGCGCTACCCGGAGATGGCGGTCGAGGTGCGTGAGATCTGCGAGCGCTACGGCCTGCCCTACAACACCGGTCGCCTGCACCAGCAGCTGTTCAGCGTGTTCAAGAAGATCGTGCGCTACTCCCTGCCCGGCGGGACGGCGAAGCCCGCCCCCGTGCGCGGCCCCGGCGCCGTGACCGACGACTCGTTGGCAGCCTGAGCCCGCGCGGGGGAGACTGGCCGGCATGACCGACGGACGCGACCGCCTGACCCGGGGCGAGATCACCAAGGACGCGCTGCAGGCCGGCGCCGAGGCGGCGGCCCAGACCGTCGGCGAGGTCGCCACGATCGTGACCCGAGCGGTCGGCGACGTCGCCGCGGCGGTCGGCGGCCTGGCCACCGAGATCTTCGAGATCCGCGACTCCTCGCGCCGGGCCCTCGCCGACCAGGTCGAGGAGCTCGGCGACGACGAGGCGCCGCCGGCCTCACTCGAAGCGCAGCCGGAAGCCTGACATCCGGAAGGAGCCGAGCTGGCGGGCGTCCTGCAGGAAGCCCAGCGGCCCGTCCGCGGCGAAGCTCCACCGGCCGCGGCAGGGCAGCGCCTTGGCACTGCCCTTCATGGTGACGTCGGCGGTCTCGGGGTGCTCGGGGATGCCGGGCTGCTCGACGAGTCCGGTGAACGGAACCCGCAGCGCGGCACGCGAGACGTCGGTGAAGCTCGCCTCGACGATCGGGCGGCGCTCGACGGTGGCGGTCCAGTCGGTCGAGGTGACCGGGCCGTGGAACGACGTCTCGAGGTCGAAGTCGCAGAGCTCCTTGGGGATCGCCCACAGCTCGCGGCCGCCGGCCTGCGAGGCAGGGGAGTCGACCCAGATGTCGGTGATGGTCACCGCACCCTTGCCGGCGCTGTTCTTCACCGTCCGCGCGAGCAGGAGCTCGTGGTAGGTCAGCGGGCTGGGCTCCTCGTACGAGACCAGCGCGACGCCGTACGTGCCGGCGGGGTGGCGCTCGTCGACGTCGGCGCCGAGCCGGAACACGGAGAGCCACAGCGAGCCGTGCATGTGCCAGGGCGCGGGGGGATAGACGCTCACGACTCGGGTTCCTCCTCCAGCAGGAGCTGGGCGGTCTGCTCCAGCTCGGCCTCCATCGCCGCCGGCAGCGCGTCGGTGAGCTCGTCGGCGATCGGGCTCTCGGCCCGCGGGCCGAGCCCGGCGGCAGCGCGCTCGACGGCGCCGGCGACGTCGATCAGGGTCGCCTGGCGCACGTAGGGCTGGTCGAGCTCGCGGGCGACGTACTTGGCGACGAAGCGGCGCAGCTCGCCCTCGACGTTCGCGGCCCGGCTCGTCAGCGAGGCGCGCAGGCCCTGCGCCTTGAGCCGGACGACGACCTGCGCCGGCCGCGGCGGCTCGACGTCGAGCGCGATCGCGAGGTCCGCGCGGGCGTGCGCGGTGATCACGAGCGGCACGGTGATGGCGGCGTCGAAGCGCTGCTTGTCCATGCCGAGGTCGATGGTGAAGACGAGCTCGACGGGCAGGTCGACGTGGAAGGAGACCGGGTCGGCGCCGGTGCGCTCGCCGGTGGCGGTGCCGATCCGGCCCTGGGCGGTCACCTTGGCGATCCGGCCCGGGCCCACGCCCATCGGGCCGACGTCGATGGGGCGCCCGGCCAGCACGTTGACGCCGCGCAGCACCCGCTCGGCGGTGACCGCGCTGGCGAAGAACCGCTCGCCCCAGTCCGCGTAGTCGATCCGGTCCTCGCTCACGCGGGTGACCCTAGGGCATCGCGCGCGGCCCCGTCGCGAGTCCGCGGGTGACGAGCTGGAGGGTCCGCTCGATCGCGGCCTCCCGGTCGGCACCGCCGAGGTCGCACAGCGGGCCGTCGATGAGCAGCATCGCCAGCCCGTGCACGGCGGCCCAGGGGCCGGCCTCGGCGTCGGGCCGGTCCTCGGGGGCCAGGTAGCCGACCGCGACCAGCTCGTCGAGCATCTCGCCCAGCAGGACGTAGGGCGCCGGGTCCTGCATCCCGCCCGCCTCGCCGCCGAGCCGGCCGGTGAAGCAGGTGCGGAAGACCCCGGGCTCCTCGACCGCGAAGCGGATGTAGCCCAGCCCGGTCGAGCGCAGCCGGGCCAGGGCACGCTCGACGGGGTCGCCGTCGGCGGGCACCTGGGCGAGGAAGTCGGCCATCGCGGCGACCATGCCGTCCATCGCCAGGGCCCGGGCGGCGTCGAGCAGGTCGGCCTGGTTCTCGAAGTGCCGGTACGCCGCCGTGGGCGTCACGCCGACCTCGCGGGCCGCGCCCCGGATCGTCACCGCATCGGGGCCACCGGTCGCGGCGAGGTCGGCGGCCGCGCGGACGAGGGCGTTGCGCAGGTCGCCGTGGTGGTAGGCGCGCTTGCCGGACGACGTCGAGGTGCTCACGTCGTACATGTTGACACCCGCACACATCCGTGCCAAGTTAACGGCAGCAAAGTTTACAGCCACCCACATTCTTTCCCGCCAGGAGATCGCCATGTTCCGCAGGATCGGCACACTCGTCACCACCCACGCCCGGTGGGTGCTCGGGCTCGGCGTGCTCGCCGTGCTCATCGCCGCCTACGTCGGCATCGGCGCCTTCGGCAAGCTGGAGACGCAGGGCTTCGACGACCCCGCCTCCGACAGCAGCCGCGCCGCCACGCTGCTCGCCGACCGGTTCGGGGGCAGCGCCGACTACGTCTTCGTGGTCGAGGCCGCCGACGGCGACGTCGACAGCCCCGCCGCCGCGGCCGCGGGCACCGCGCTCACCGAGCGGCTCCGCGCCGACCCGGACCTGGCCGACGTGGCGTCGTACTACGACGGGCAGGCGCCGCCGCTGCGCTCGACCGATGGCGGCCACGCGCTCATCACCGCCGCGATCGCCCCGGGCACCGACGCCGACCCGGCGGCCGTGCTCGACCACTACGCCGGCGCGGACGGGCCGATCGACGTGCACGTCGGCGGCTCCGAGGTCGTCGGCGAGGAGATCGGCGGCCAGATCGGCCAGGATCTCGGGCTCGCCGAGAGCATCGCGATCCCGCTCATCCTGGTCCTGCTCGTGCTCGCCTTCGGCAACGTCGTCGGCGCGCTGGTCACCCTCGGCATCGGCCTGGTCGCCATCCTCGGGACGTTCGCCGAGCTCTCCGTGCTCGGCTCGATGACGGACGTGTCGATCTACGCGGTCAACCTCACCACCGGTCTGGGGCTGGGCCTGGCCGTCGACTACGGGCTGCTCATGGTCGCCCGGGTGCGCGAGGAGCGCGCGGCCGGGCACGCTCACGACGCCGCCGTGCGGCGGGCGGTCGAGACCGCCGGGCGCACCATCGTGTTCAGCGCGACCACGGTGGCGGTGGCGCTCGCCTCGCTCCTCGTCTTCCCGATGTACTTCCTGCGCTCGTTCGCCTACGCCGGCATCGGCGTCATGCTCATCACCGCGTTCAGCGCCGTCCTGCTCCTGCCCGCGGGCCTCTTCCTGCTCGGCGACCGGATCGACGCCTGGCGGATCCCGAAGGTGCGCGGGATCCGGGGCGAGGAGGCCCCGTCGTGGGCGCGCCTGGCCCGGTTCGTCGTCCGGCACCCGGTGCTGAGCGCACTGCCGGTGCTCGCCGGTCTGGTCGTGCTCGCCCTGCCGCTGGCCGGGATCTCGCTCGGCACGCCCGACGACCGGGTGCTGCCCTCCAGCGCCTCGAGCCGGCAGGCCGGCGACGCGCTGCGCTCGGAGTTCGCCGGCGACGGCACGCACCCGATCGAGGTGGTCACCACCGCGTCGCTCGACGACCCCGACCTGGCCGCCTACGCCAGCCGGCTCGGCGCCCTGCCGGACGTCGTCCGCGTGGACACCCGGCGCGGCGCGGGCTCCGACCTGCTCTCGGTCGTCACCGACCTCGACCCGCGCTCGGCGGCCGCACGCGACCTCGTCCAGGACGTGCGCGGCGTGGCCCCGCCCGCCGGGACCGAGGCGCTCGTGGGCGGGGCGTCCGCCCAGCTGCACGACCAGATGACCGGGATCGGCGACCGGCTCCCGATCGTCGCCGGCTGGCTGGTGCTGAGCACGCTGGTGATCCTGTTCCTGTTCACCGGCAGCGTGATCCAGCCGGTCCGCGCCCTCCTGCTCAACGCCGTCGGGCTCGCCGCGACGCTCGGCGCCATGGTCTGGGTGTTCCAGGACGGCCATCTCTCCGGGCTGCTCGGGTTCACGCCGCAGCCGATGGACAGCTCGATGATGGTGCTGCTCTTCTGCGTCGCCTTCGGCCTGTCGATGGACTACGAGGTGTTCGTGATGGGCCGGATCAAGGAGATGCGCGACCGCGGCCTGGGCAACGAGGAGGCGCTCGTGCACGGCCTGGCCCACACCGGCCGGATCGTCAGTACTGCCGCCGCGCTCATCGCGATCAGCTTCTTCGCCTTCCTGGTGAGCTCGGTCAGCTTCATCCAGTTCTTCGGGCTCGGCACCGGGCTGGCGATCCTGATCGACGCGACCCTGATCCGGGGCGTGCTGCTGCCGGCCGCCGTCCGGCTGCTGGGGGAGCGGGCCTGGTGGGCGCCGCGCCCGCTGCGCGCGCTGCACCGCCGGGTCGGGCTGTCCGAGGCAGGGCCGGTGCGCGCACCGGCCTGAGCGCGGGTCAGGAGTCGACGACGACGCCCGGCAGCGGCCGGGCGTCGTCGTCGAACAGCGGCGTGCCGCAGTCGCAGGCCTCGTCTGCCAGCGTCTCGCCGGGCGGCAGGTCCCAGACCTGCATGCTGCCGCAGGCGGGGCAGGTCAGGCTGACGAGTCCGCCGCCGGCACCGGCCGGAGCGCCCCAGGCCCGGACCGGTGGGTGCGGGACCTCACCGGCGTCGAGCACCAGGACGTGGTAGGCGTCGTCGCCCTCGTCCCGCACGGCCAGCGTGCGGCCGTGGGCGCGGACCCGCTCGGCGAGGTGGTCCAGTACCCGCGGGACGACGTCGCCGCGGCGGGCCGCCGGGTCGTCGTACGCGGGGCCGGAGCCGAGGTCGAGGTCGCCGGCGCCATCCCCGCCGACCCCCACGCCGAGGGCACGCAGCCGCCCGGCGACGAACGCCGCGAGCTGGCCCTCGTGCTCCTCACCCGACCAGTCGACGACGAGCACCTCGCCGGTCACGCTGGACTCAGTCCTCGGGATCGTCGAGCCGGGCCAACCAGGTGGCGAAGCGCTCGATCGGCGTCTCGAAGTCCGGGTGCACGTCGACGAACTCCTGGAGCCGCTCGCCGAGCCACGCCAGGGTGACCTCCTCGTCACCCCGGCGCTGCTGGAGCTCCTCGATCCCGCGATCGGTGAAGTACATCAGGCGAACGCGCGCTCGATCAGGTCCGCCTGCTCCGCCGCGTGCCGCTTGATCGTGCCGACCGCGGTGGTGGAGGAGGCCGCCCGGGTGACCGGCTCGACCGCGCGGCCGAGCTCGGGCACCACGTTGAGGTGGTACGACGGCCACGGGCCCTGGTTGAAGGGCTCGTCCTGGACCCACTTGACCCGGGCGTCCGGGTACTTCGCGAGCTCGGCCTTGATCTCCTCGATCGGCCACGGGTAGAGCTGCTCGACGCGCAGGATCGCGACGTCGTCGCGCTCGCTCTTCTTGCGCTCGACCATGAGGTCCCAGGTGAGCCGGCCGGAGACCAACAGCACCGTGGAGACCTTGCCCGGCTCGGCCGCGGCGTCGCCGATCACCGGGCGGAAGTCGCCGCTGGTGAAGTCGGCGGGGTGCGAGGCCGCCTCCTTGCGCTTGAGCATCGACTTCGGGGTGAAGACGATGAGCGGCTTGTGCTCGCCGCCGAGGGAGTGGCGGCGCAGCAGGTGGAAGTACGAAGCCGGGGTCGACGGCTGGGCGACGAGCATGGCGTCGTCCGCGCACAGCGTGAGGAAGCGCTCGATGCGCGCCGACGAGTGGTCGGCGCCCTGGCCCTCGTAGCCGTGGGGGAGCAGGAGCACCACGCCGGAGTCCTGGCCCCACTTGGTCTTGCCCGCGGAGATGTACTCGTCGATGACCGACTGGGCGCCGTTGACGAAGTCGCCGAACTGCGCCTCCCACAGCACCAGCGCGTCGGGACGCGCCACCGAGTAGCCGTACTCGAAGCCGAGGGCGGCGTACTCGGAGAGCAGGCTGTCGTAGACGAAGAACTTCGCCTGGTCCTCGGTGAGGTTGGCCAGCGGCGTCCACTCGTCGGCGTTGTGCCGGTCGATGATCGTCGCGAAGCGGGACACGAACGTGCCGCGGCGCGAGTCCTGGCCGGCCAGGCGGACCGGGCGGCCCTCCATGAGCAGCGAGCCGAAGGCGAGGATCTCGCCGGTGCCCCAGTCGATCGGGCCGTCGGCGATGGCCGCGGCGCGACGCTGCAGCTGCGGCATCACCTTCGGGTGGACGGTGAAGCCGTCGGGCGGGGTGACGTAGGCGTCGGCGATGCGCTTGAGCACCTCGGCCGACACGGCCGTCTGGGTCTCGCCCGCCGTCTTGTCCGGGTAGTCGGGGACCGTGGTCCACTCCTTGGGCGCCGTGGACGCCTCGCGGACCTCGGTGAAGACCCGCTCCAGCTGCTGCTGGTAGTCGCGCAGGACCTGCTCGGCCTCCTCGATCGTGATGTCGCCACGACCGATCAGCGACTCGGTGTAGAGCTTGCGCACCGACCGCTTCTGCTCGATCAGGTCGTACATCAGCGGCTGCGTGTACGACGGGTCGTCGCCCTCGTTGTGCCCGCGGCGGCGGTAGCAGACGAGGTCGATGACGACGTCGCTGTGGAAGGCCTGGCGGTACTCGAAGGCCAGCCGCGCGACGCGGATGCACGCCTCGGGGTCGTCGCCGTTGACGTGGAAGATGGGCGCCTGGATCATCCGGGCCACGTCGGTGGCGTAGAGGGTCGAGCGCGACGAGCCCGGCGAGGTGGTGAAGCCGACCTGGTTGTTGATGACCAGGTGGACCGTGCCGCCGGTGCGGTAGCCGCGCAGCTGCGAGAGGTTGAGCGTCTCGGCGACCACGCCCTGGCCGGCGAACGCGGCGTCGCCGTGCAGGAGCAGCGGCAGCACCGGGAACTCCTGGCCGCGGTTGAGCACGTCCTGCTTGGCGCGCGCGATGCCCTCGAGGACCGGGTCGACCGTCTCGAGGTGCGACGGGTTCGCGGCGACGGAGACCTTGATGGTCTCGCCGGTGCCGGCCACGAAGGCGCCCTCGGCGCCCAGGTGGTACTTCACGTCGCCGGAGCCCTGGACCGTGCGCGGGTCGATGTTGCCCTCGAACTCGCGGAAGATCTGGTTGTAGGACTTGCCGACGATGTTGGCGAGGATGTTGAGCCGGCCGCGGTGGGCCATGCCGATGGTGACCTCGTCGAGGCCGGCCTGCGCGGCTGCCTCGGCGATCTCGTCGACGACCGGGACGGTCGTCTCGCCGCCCTCGAGCGAGAACCTCTTCTGGCCGACGAACTTGGTCTGCAGGAAGGTCTCGAAGGCCTCGGCCTGGTTGAGCTTCAGCAGGATCCGCAGCTGCTCCTCGCGGGGCGGCTTGCTGTGCGGCTGCTCGACCCGCTCCTGGATCCAGCGGCGCTGCTCGGGGTCCATGATGTGCATGTACTCGATGCCGGTGGTGCGGCAGTAGGAGTCGCGCAGGATGCCGAGGATGTGGCGCAGCTTCATGAAGCGCCGGTCGCCGCCGCCGAACGAGCCGGTCGGGAACTCGCGGTCGAGGTCCCACAGGGTCAGGCCGTGCGACTCGATGCGCAGGTCGGGGTGGCTGCGCTGCTTGTACTCGAGCGGGTCGGTGTCGGCCATCAGGTGGCCGCGCACGCGGTAGGCGTGGATCAGCTCGAGGATGCGCGCCTGCTTGTCGATCTCGTCGTCGTGCGAGGTCGCGATGTCGTTGTTCCAGCGGATCGGCTCGTACGGGATGCGCAGCGCGCGGAAGATCTCGTCGTAGAAGCCGTCCTCACCCAGCAGGTAGCGGTGCACCTGACCGAGGAACTCGCCCGACTGCGCGCCCTGGATGACGCGGTGGTCGTAGGTCGAGGTCATCGTCATGATCCGCGAGATCGCGTTGCGCGCGATCGTCTCGTCGGAGGCGCCCTGGAACTCCGGCGGGTAGTCCATCGAGCCGACGCCGATGATGGCGGCCTGACCCTGCATGAGGCGCGGCACCGAGTTGTTGGTGCCGAGGCCGCCGACGTTGGTGAGGCTGACCGTCGTGCCGGAGTAGTCCTCCATGGTCAGCTTGTTGTCCTTGGCCTTGCGCACGATCTCCTCGTACGCCGTCCAGAACTGCGCGAAGTCCATCGACTCGCACGCCTTGATGCTGGGGGCGACCAGCTGGCGGGTGCCGTCCTTCTTCTGCTGGTCGATGGCCAGGCCCAGGTTGATGTGGGCCGGCGTCACCATGGTCGGCTTGCCGTCGATCTCGTCGAAGGTGTTGTTCATCGCCGGCAGCGCCTTGATCGCCTTGACGATCGCGTAGCCGATGAGGTGGGTGAACGACACCTTGCCGCCGCGGGCGCGCTTGAGGTGGCTGTTGATGACGATGCGGTTGTCCCACAGGAGCTTGACCGGGATGTTGCGCACCGAGGTCGCCGTCGGGACCGACAGCGAGATGTCCATGTTCTTGGCCGTGGCGGCCGGGATGCCGCGGAGCACGGTCAGCGTCGGCTCGTCGCTGGCGGTGACCGGCGCGGGACGCGGGGCGTCCTTGGGGGTGGGCTTGGGCGCGTCGGCCTTGGGCGGCGTGGGCGTCGTCGTGGAGGCAGGGCTGACCTGGGGAGCGGGGGTCGCCTTCGGCGTGGGGGCGGCCGGGGCGGCCGGGGCGGCCGGCGCTGCCGGGGCCGCGGCGGCGGGCGCGGCCGCGGTGGCCGTCGTGGTGGCCGTCGTGGTGGCCGTCGCCGTCGTCCCGTTGGCGGCCGTGGCGCCGTTGTTCTTGAAGAAGGCGGCCCAGGCGGCATCGACGCTGCCGGGGTCGGCCTCGAACCGCTCCTTCATCTCCTCCACGAGCCACTCGTTGGCTCCGAAGTCCGCAGGAACGGGTGATCCGGTGGACTGGTCTGACGACTGCGTCACGACGTGCTTCGCCTCTTCCGATGAGCTGCTCCGACCCGCGTACCGGTAGCGGGTGCTGTCGACCGCCAAGGCTAGTCCCCTGCCGAAGCAAATACCGACCCTCGGTCACCCTTTGAGGCAGGGTGTTGCGCATCAGACATTCCGCCCGGGTACCGGGGGTGGAGCGAACGGGGGTGCCGAAGGTGCTGAGCAGAGCGGATCGCGCCCGGAAAGTGGCCGTCGTCACGGTCCTGGTCCTGGCCCTGAGCGGGTGCTCGGGAGGCGACGAGAAAGGTGCGCCGAGCGGCCCCGAGCCGTCCGGCCACGCGACCGAGCAGGTCCCGACCGACGCCCGGCTCGGCAAGGTCCGGGGGCGGCTCGGCAAGGCCAAGGCGGACGCCGTCGTGGCCGCGGTCAGCGCGGCCGTCGACACCTGGGTCGACGGCGCCTACGGCGGCGACTACCCGCGCACCGACTTCGGCCCGGCCTTCGCCGGGTTCACCCGCGACGCCCGCAAGCTGGCCCAGCGCCAGCCGGGCGTGATGAGCAACGCCGCCGTCGGCGCCGACCTCAGCGCGGTCGAGATCACCGAGCGCCGGGTCCGGGTCGACGTCCTGGGCGTCGACGGCCGGGCCGCCGGGGCGACCGCACGGGTGCGCATCGGCCTGGCGCTGAGCGGCGGGGGAGAGCGCACCGAGCAGGTCACCGGCCGGCTGCTGCTGACGCCGGTGAAGGGTGGCTGGCAGGTCTTCGGGTTCGACGTCAGCCGCGGCAAGGAGGGGGCGTGATGGTGCGCAGGATCGTACGGACCGCGGTGCTGGGGCTGGTGCTCGCCCTCACCGCGCTCGTCGTCCCGGACAGCACGCCGGCGCCGACGACCCTGACCCTGGTCAAGGTCGACCGCGCCGAGGGCGTCGACGTCGACCCCGACGTCGTCTGGATCCTGGCCGCGGGCGTCGACACCCGCCCCCGCGAGGACCCCCTCCACAGCCGCGCCGACGCCCTCCAGCTCGTCGGCATCGACACCCGGACCGGCGCCGCGACCGCCATCGGCATCCCGCGCGACAGCTGGGTGCCCATCCCCGGCCACGGCTCGAACCGGGTCAACGCCGCCCTCTACTTCGGCGGCCCCCAGCTCCTCGGCCGGACCGTCGGCGACCTGATGGGCGTCCAGCCCGACTACGTCATGCTCGCCACCTTCAGCGGCCTGGCCGAGCTGATCAGCGGCATCGGCGGGATCACCGTCGACAACCCCCGCTTCTTCGCGGACTCCCACCTCAACCCGCGCGGCTGGAAGGCCGGCCGGATCAAGATCAACGGCATGCGCGCCGTCGAGTTCGCCCGGGTCCGCAAGTCGCTGCCCCAGGGCGACTTCGACCGCTCGGCGAACCAGCAGCGCGTCATCCGCGGCATCCAGCGCAAGATCGCGGCCAACGCCGAGCGCCCCGGCTGGATCGAGGCCGGCGTCCTCAGCGTGCTGCGCCACCTCAAGACCCGGGGCGTCTCGCCCAAGGAGCTCTTCCGCATCGGCCAGGCCATCGCCCAGGTCGACCCGCGCAAGGTCACCACCTGCGTGCTGCCCGGCTCGATCGGCAACATCAACGGTGCCAGCGTCGTCCTGCCCTCGGTCGGCACCGCGCGCCGCTACGGCGACGACGCCCGGAAGGACGCGACGATCAAGCGCTGCTGAGTGTCCCGTCCCGCGCCTCGCGCGCCCCCTTGCCCGCCAACGCGTCCGCCAGCTCGTTGCCCGGGTCGCCCGCATGCCCCTTGACCCAGTGCCAGGCGACATCGTGCGCGGCCGCGGCGACGTCGAGCCGGCGCCACAGGTCGTCGTTCTTGACGGGCGCCTTCGCCGACGTCCGCCAGCCGTTCGCCTTCCACTTCGCCACCCACGACATGATCCCGTTGCGGACATAGCTGCTGTCGGTGTGCAGGTCGACCACCGAGGGCCGGGTCAGCGTCTCGAGCGCCCGGATGGCCGCCATCAGCTCCATCCGGTTGTTCGTCGTGGCGGGGTCCCCGCCGTGCAGCTCGAGCGTGTGGTCGCCGTACCTGAGGACCGCGCCCCACCCGCCGGGACCGGGGTTGCCGAGGCAGGCGCCGTCGGTGTGGATGGTGACGCGGGAGGTGGTGGGGTCGGTCGGCACCGGGACAGCGTAGGTGGCGCGCGACAGCCTCAGGCCGGTGGGACGTCGTCCTCGGCGAGGTACGCCGGCGGCACCGTGTCGGTGAGCCACACGTCGTTCGCCGTCCTCCGGAACACGTGGCCGTCGGCCGCCATCGCGGCCGCCTCGACCCGCAGTACGACGAAGTCTCCACGCCGGGCGCCGACGAGCTCGGCCGTCCGCCGGTCCGGCGACAGGTGGACGTGGTGCCGGCGCCGGCGATCGAGGCCGGTGGCGCGGATCGAGGTGAGGTTGCGGCGGGGAGTCCCGTGGAAGAGGACGTCAGGCGGGGTGGTCGGGGTGAGACCGAGGTCGACGGGGACCGAGTGGCCCTGGCGCGCCCGGATCAGGTCGGTGGCCGGGTCGTGCTCGAAGCGCTGCTTGTCGCTGCCTGCCACCACGCGCAGCACGTCGGCGCGCGTCGCGCGCGAGCCGTGGGCGGCCAGGGCCGAGAGGACGTCGTCGAGAGGGACCCAGCCATGGACTCGAGCACGAGGCCGATCGAGTCCGGCCGATGCCGCAGGACCAGCGAGAGGTGCTTCGACAACGAGATGTCCGAAGAGTTCATGCGGCGCCTCCGGCAGGATTCGAACCTGCGACACCTGGTACCGGAAACCAGTGCTCTATCCCCTGAGCTACGGAGGCATGCACCTCGTGGAGGTGCGGTCCCGAACCCTACCGGTCGATATCCGTGCAAGAGAAACCGGTGCCCATCGATAGGCTTGCCGGCGTGACTCCGGCCCAGCTCTCCACCACCATCGTCGATGCCCTCCAGGCGCTCGTCGACCAGGGTTCCCTGACCCTGCCCGACGGCGTGCCGAGCGAGGTGACGGTGGAGCGACCGCGGCAGAAGGGGCACGGCGACTACGCGACCAACGTGGCGCTCCAGCTGGCGAAGAAGGCCGGCACCAACCCGCGGGCGCTGGGCGAGGCGCTCGCCGTCCAGCTGCGGGCCGCCGAGGGCATCGGGGACGTCGAGGTGGCCGGTCCGGGCTTCCTCAACATCACGGTCGAGGCCGGTGCGCAGGGCAAGGTGGCGGCCGAGGTCGTCGCCGCCGGGGCGGCGTACGGGCGCACCGACACCCTCGACGGACAGCGGATCAACGTCGAGTTCATCTCGGCCAACCCGACCGGTCCGCTCCACCTGGGGCACACCCGGTGGGCGGTGCTCGGCGACGCGATCGCGCGGGTGCTGGCGGCGGCGGGTGCCGAGGTGACCCGCGAGTTCTACATCAACGACCGCGGCGTGCAGATGAACAACTTCGCCGCGTCGATCATCGCGTCGGCGCTGGGGGAGCCCAAGCCCGACGACGGCTATGCGGGCGCCTACATCGACGACCTGGCCAAGGCCGTGGCCGCGGCGAGCCCCGGCATCTTCGAGCTCGAGGGCGACGAGCGGCTGGCCGCGGTGCGGGCCAAGGGCTACGAGATCCAGCTCAAGGAGCAGCAGGACCAGCTCGCGGGCTTCAACACCCACTTCGACGTGTGGTTCTCCGAGCTGTCGCTGCACGAGTCCGGCTCGGTGCCCGAGACGCTGGCGAGCCTCAAGGAGAAGGGCCACGTCTTCGAGCAGGACGGCGCGCTGTGGATGCGCACCACCGACTACGGCGACGACAAGGACCGGGTCCTCATCAAGTCCGACGGCGAGCTGACCTACTTCGCCTCCGACACCGCCTACTACCTCAACAAGCGGGCGCGCGGCTTCGACCGCTGCATCTACCTGCTCGGCGCCGACCACCACGGGTACGTCGGCCGGCTGCGCGCGATGGCGGCCTGCGCCGGCGACGACCCGGCCCAGACGCTCGAGGTGCTGATCGGCCAGCTGGTCAAGATCCTCAAGGACGGGGCCGAGCTCAAGCTGTCGAAGCGGGCGGGCACCATCGTCACGCTCGACGAGCTGGCCGAGGAGATCGGCGTCGACGCGCTGCGCTACTCGCTGGCGCGCTACCCGGCCGACTCGCCGCTGGTGCTCGACGTCGCCGAGATCACCAAGGCGTCCAACGACAACCCTGTGTACTACGTCCAGTACGCCCACGCGCGGACGTGCCGGATGCTCGCCAACGCCGCCGACCTCGGCATGGTGCTGCCCGACCTCACGACCGGCTTCGACCCGGCGCTGCTCGACCACGAGCGCGACGGCGAGCTGCTGCGGGCGCTCGCGGAGTTCCCGCGGGTGGTGGCGAGCGCCGCCGAGCTGCGCGAGCCGCACCGGATCGCGCGCTACCTCGAGGACACCGCCTCGGTGTTCAACAAGTGGTACGACACCAAGGAGTGCCGGATGCTGCCCCAGGGCGACGAGCCGGCCGGTCCGGCCAACCTCGCCCGCATGGTGCTGGTCGTCGCCACCCAGACGGTGATCGCCAACGGCCTCGACCTGCTCGGCGTCTCCGCGCCCGAGCGCATGTGACCCGGGAAGAGACGACCAGATGACCCACGAGGCCGGCTGGGCGCACGCGCCCGGCGCCCTGCGCGGACCTGCCTGGCTGCAGCCGCCCGCCGACGTCAACACGCTCGTGCCGCAGCTGTGGCCGGCGACGGCGCACAAGACCGAGAGTGGCGACCTCGTCGTCGGCGGGCTGCCGCTCGCCGACCTGGTCGCCGAGCACAACACCCCGGCGTACGTCCTCGACGAGGACGACTTCCGGGGCCGGGCCCGCGCCTTCCGCGACGCCTTCGCCGAGTACGACGTCTACTACGCCGGCAAGGCGTTCCTCTCCGTCGCGGTCGCCCGCTGGGTGGCCGAGGAGGGTCTCCACCTCGACGTCTGCTCGGCCGGCGAGCTGACCGTCGCGCTGCGCGCGGGGGTCGAGCCGGCCCGGATCGGCTACCACGGCAACAACAAGACGGTCGCCGAGCTGCGCCGTGCGGTCTCCGCCGGCGTCGGGCGGGTCATCGTCGACTCCTTCCAGGAGGTCGAGCGGCTGGCGATGGTCGCCGCCGACACCGGCCTCCCGGCGCGCGCGATGGTCCGGGTGACCGCCGGCGTCGAGGCGCACACCCACGAGTACATCGCGACCGCCCACGAGGACCAGAAGTTCGGCTTCTCGATCACCTCCGGCGACGCCTTCGAGGCCGTCCGTCGTCTCCACGAGGCGCCCGGCGTCGAGCTGCTCGGCCTGCACTCCCACATCGGCAGCCAGATCTTCGACTCCGCCGGCTTCGAGGTCGCCGCCCGCCGGGTGCTCGGCCTGCACGCCCGGGTGGCGACCGAGCTCGGCGCCGTCATGCCCGAGATGGACCTCGGCGGCGGCTTCGGCATCGCCTACACGACCCAGGACGACCCGCGCGAGCCCGCCCAGCTGGCCGCCGAGCTGACCGCGATCGTCGACCACGAGTGCCGGGCCCTCGACGTCGCCCGCCCGCGGCTCTCGATCGAGCCCGGCCGCGCCATCGTCGGCCCCGCGATGTGCACCGTCTACACCGTCGGCACGGTCAAGCAGGTCACCCTCGACGCCGGCGCCGTCCGCACCTACGTCAGCGTCGACGGCGGGATGAGCGACAACATCCGCACCGCCCTCTACGACGCCGACTACTCCTGCACGCTCGCCGGACGCCGCTCCGACGCCACTCCGGTGCTCGCCCGGGTGGTCGGGAAGCACTGCGAGGCCGGCGACATCGTCGTCCGCGACGAGTTCCTGCCCGGCGACATCGCCCCCGGCGACCTGCTCGCGGTGCCCGGCACCGGCGCCTACTGCCGCTCGATGGCGTCCAACTACAACCACGCGCTGCGGCCGCCGGTGATCGCGGTCAAGGACGGGGTGGCGCGGGTGATCGTGCGGCGTGAGACCGAGGACGACCTGCTCGCCACCGACCTGGGCTGACCCTGTCGGGCCGAGCGCGTCTGCGGCTCGACCCGACTCTCAGCCGCGCCCCATGAGCCGGACCGGCCCGTCGCCGTACTGCTCCAGGACGTCGCCGGGGTTGGCCAGCGCGCACGAGCGCATCGACAGGCAGCCGCAGCCGATGCAGTCGTCGAGGGTGTCGCGGAGCTTCTGCAGCTGGGCGATCCGGGTCTCGAGCTCGGTGCGCCAGCCGCCGGAGAGGCGGGCCCAGTCGGCCTTCGTCGGCGTCCGGCCCTCGGGGAGGGTGGCGAGGGCGGCGCGGATGTCGGCCAGGGAGATCCCCACGCTCTGCGAGACCCGGATGAAGGCGACGCGGCGGAGCACGTCGCGGTGGTAGCGGCGCTGGTTGCCGGCGGTCCGGATGCTCTCGATCAGTCCTTCGCGCTCGTAGAAGTGGAGGGCGGAGATGGCGACGCCCGCACGGCGGGAGACGTCGCCGGGCGTGAGGTCGTGGCTGCGGAGCTCGCGGTTGATGTCGCTCATTGACCTCAACCATACTTGAGGTTGTCGAATGACGTCATGCATGCGATCCGCCACCACGCCTTCGGGCCCACCGACGTCCTCCGTCTCGAGGAGCTCCCCGACCTCGTCCCCGCCTCCGGCCAGGTCCGGATCGCCGTCGAGGCGGCGGGCGTCCACCTGCTCGACACCTCGATCCGGGCGGGGGAGTCGTTCGGGGCCGGTGAGCCGCCCACGCTGCCGGTGGTGCCGGGACGCGAGGTCGCCGGCGCGGTCGACCGGGTCGGTCCCGGGGTCGACCCGGCCTGGATCGGCCAGCGCGTGGTCGCCCACCTCGGCTTTGCCGGCGGTGGGTACGCCGACCAGGCGGTCGTCGACGTGACCCGCGCCTACGTCCTGCCCGACGGGCTCGACGCGCCGACCGCGGTGGCCGCGATCGGCACCGGCCGGACCGCCACCGCGATCCTCGAGCTCGCCGGCGTCGCCGGCCTGACCGCGGACGACGTCGTCGCCGTCACCTCGGCCGCCGGCGGGCTCGGCGTCCTGCTCCTGCAGGGCGTGCGGCACGCGGGCGGCACCGCGCTCGGCGTGGCGGGCGGGCCGGCGAAGGTCGCGCTCGCGGCACGGTACGGCGCCGACCCGTCCCTCGACCGGCACGACCCCGACTGGGCGGCGCAGGTCCCCGCGCTCGCCCTGGTCCTCGACGGCGTCGGCGGCGAGGTCGGGCAGGCGCTCTACGACCGGCTCGCGCCCGGCGGGCGGCTGGTCCGCTACGGCTGGGCGTCCGGCGTCCAGAACGCCTACGACGACCCGGCCCGGCCGGTCGTCGACGTCCTGGGGCCGCCGATCATGAGCCGGCTCGCCGAGTTCGAGGGCGCGGCCCTGGACGCCGCCGCCGACGGCACCCGGGTGCCGCACGTCGGCTCGGTCTTCCCGCTCGCCGACGCGGCCGCCGCACACCGTGCTCTCGAGGCGTCGGCCGTCACGGGCAAGGTCGTCCTGGTGACCGATCGGCCCGCCCGGTGACCGCGGTCGTCCCGGCCGCGGTGGAGTCGCCGTGGCGGGGCCGGCACGGGCGCACCACGGTCGGCGTCTTCTCGCTCGCCTTCCTCTTCGCCTTCGAGGCGCTCGCCGTCGCCACGGTGATGCCCGACATCGCCGACGAGCTCGACGGCCTGCGCTGGTACGCCGTCGCGTTCGCCGCGCCGCTCGCCGCCGCGGTCGTCGCCCTGCCCGTCACCGGCGCCGCCGTCGACCGGCTCGGCCCCGGTCCGGCCCTGCGCGGCGGGCTGGTCGTCTTCTGCCTCGGCGTGGTGCTCGCCGGGCTCGCCCCGAGCATGCCGCTGTTCCTGCTGGGCCGCCTCGTGCACGGGTACGGCGGCGGCGTGCTCGGCGTCGCGCTGTACGTCCTGATCGCCCAGGCCTACCCCGAGCGGCTGCGCCCGCAGGTGTTCGCCGTCCTCACGATGGGCTGGGTGCTGCCGGCGCTGGTCGGCCCGGTCGTCGCGGCGTGGGTCGCCGCCACCGTCGGCTGGCGCTGGGTCTTCCTCGGGGTGCCGGTGCTCGCGGTCGCCGCCTGGCTGCTGGTCGCCGACGCACCCTCGCGCGCCGGGACCAGCCGGCCCCGGCCGGCCCGGCTGCCGTTCGCGCTGCTCGCCGCGGGCGGCGTCCTGCTGGTCAGCGTCGCCGGCCAGCGCACGCTGCCGCTCTGGCCGCTGCTCGTCGCCGCGGGCCTCGCGGCGATCGTCGCCGGGGGAGGGCGGCTGCTCCCGCCGCGCGTGTGGACCCTGCGCGCCGGGCTGCCCGCCGTGCTCGGCACCCGCGCTGCCGTCGGGACGGCCTTCGCCGCCGCCGAGGTCTACCTCCCGCTCCTGCTCACCCTGGAGCGCGGCCTGACCCTCACCCAGGCCGGCTGGGTGCTCACCGTCGGCGCCCTCACCTGGTCCGGCGGGGCGGTGCTCGCCGCCCGGTGGCCGCTCCTCGCCGACCAGCCCGGCCGGGTCCGGCTCGGTGCGGCGCTGCTCGCCCTGGGGATCGGCGGCTTCGCGCTCGTGTCGGTCGCGGCGGTCCCGCTCGTCGTGCCGGTCCTGGCGTGGGGGTGCGCCGGCTTCGGCATCGGCCTGGCCTTCCCGACCCTGTCGGTGCTCGCGCTCGCCACCGCCGAGGACGACCGGGCCGGCGAGGTCTCGTCGTCCCTCCAGCTCAGCGACTACCTCGCCAACAGCGCCGGCGTCGCGCTCGGCGGCGTCCTCTTCGCGGGCTTCGCCGCGACCGCGCCGGTGCCGGCCGCGACCGCGCTCGTCGTCGCGGCGGCCGTGCTCGGCGCGCTCGCGCTGGTGCCGGCGGCCCGGTTGCGGGGCTGATCGGACCGCAAGGTGTCCGCCATGCGCAGCGGGTGGCGGGACCTTCCACCGGCGCCGATACCCTAGACCGGTGAACAGTCCTCTCAAGGTTGCCGTGCTCGGCTGCGGATCCGTCGGGTCGCAGGTGGTGCGGCTCCTCGGCGAGCAGGCCGACGACCTGGCGGCCCGGGTCGGGGCCCGTGTGGAGCTCGCCGGCGTCGCGGTACGACGTCTCGACGCGCCGCGCGAGGTCGACGTCCCCGCCGATCTGCTCACCACCGACGCCGCGGCGCTGGTCGCCCGCGACGACGTCGACCTCGTGATCGAGGTGATCGGCGGCATCGAGCCCGCCCGCTCGCTCATCCTCTCCGCGCTCGAGAACGGCGCCTCGGTGGTCACCGCCAACAAGGCGCTGCTCGCCGAGGACGGCCCGACGCTCTTCGAGGCCGCCGAGAAGGCCGGTCGCGACCTCTACTACGAGGCCGCCGTCGCCGGCGCCATCCCGATCCTGCGCCCGCTGCGCGAGTCGCTCGCGGGTGACCGGGTGACCCGGGTGCTCGGCATCGTCAACGGCACCACCAACTTCATCCTCGACAAGATGGACACCTCGGGTGCCGGCTTCGCCGACGCCCTCGAGGAGGCCCAGGCGCTCGGCTACGCCGAGGCGGACCCGACCGCCGACGTCGAGGGCTTCGACGCCGCGGCCAAGGCCGCGATCCTCGCCAGCCTGGCGTTCCACTCGCGGGTGACCGCGGCCGACGTCCACCGCGAGGGCATCACCGACGTGTCCGCCGGCGACGTGCGCTCCGCGCGCGAGATGGGCAGCGTCGTCAAGCTGCTCGCCATCGCCGAGCTGCGCCCCACCCCCGAGGGCGACGACGCCGTCAGCGTGCGCGTGCACCCGGCGATGATCCCGCGCTCGCACCCGCTGGCCAGCGTGCGCGAGGCCTACAACGCTGTCTTCGTCGAGTCCGAGGCCGCCGGCCAGCTCATGTTCTACGGACCGGGCGCGGGCGGCTCGCCCACCGCGAGCGCGGTCCTCGGCGACCTCGTCACGGTCGCCCGCAACCACCGTCAGGGCACGCGCGGCGTCGGCGAGTCGGCGTACGCCGACCGGGCGGTGCTGCCCATGGGCGAGACCCGCACCCGCTACCACGTCGCCATCGACGTCGACGACCGGGCGGGCGTGCTGGCGGCGGTGGCGCAGGCCTTCGCCGAGCAGGGGGTCTCGATCCAGACCGTCCGTCAGGAGGGCCGGGGCAACGACGCCCAGCTCGTCGTCGTCTCGCACGAGGCGACGGACGCGGCACTCGCCGCGACCGTCGACAAGCTGCGCGACATGGAGATCGTCCGCGAGGTCACCTCGGTGATGCGCGTCGAGGGAACCGAAGAGTGAGCATGAGCGCGACCAACGGTCAGTGGCGGGGCGTCATCGAGGAGTACCGCGAGCTCCTCGACATCCCGCAGGACACCCCTGCTGTCACCCTCCGCGAGGGCGGCACGCCGCTCGTCCACTCCGGCTGGCTCTCCGGCCAGACCGGGGCCGAGGTGTGGCTCAAGGTCGAGGGCAACAACCCGACGGGCTCCTTCAAGGACCGCGGGATGACGACTGCGCTCTCGGTCGCCGTCCACGAGGGTGCGAAGGCGGTGGTCTGCGCATCGACCGGCAACACGTCCGCGTCGATGGCGGCCTACGCGGCCAAGGCCGGCGTCACCCCCATCGTGCTCGTGCCCGAGGGCAAGATCTCGGCCGGCAAGATGGCCCAGGCGGTGCTGCACGGCTCGCAGGTCATCCAGGTCCGCGGCAACTTCGACGACTGCCTGCGGATGGCCCGCGAGATGGCGTGGAAGTACCCCGTCGCGCTGGTCAACTCGGTCAACCCGGCCCGCCTCGAGGGCCAGAAGACGGCCGCCTTCGAGATCGTCGACTTCCTCGGCGACGCCCCGGACTTCCACCTGCTGCCGGTCGGCAACGCGGGCAACATCTCGGCGTACTGGCTCGGCTACACGCAGTACGCCGCGCTCGGGCGCGCCACCAAGAAGCCCGTGATGCGCGGCTTCCAGGCTGAGGGCGCCGCCCCGCTGGTGACCGGTGAGCCGTTCCCCGAGCCCGAGACCGCGGCGACCGCGATCCGGATCGGCAACCCGGCCTCCTGGAAGCTCGCCGAGGCCGCGCGCGACGAGTCCGGCGGCCGCTTCGCCGCCGTCTCGGACGCCCAGATCCTCGCCGCCCAGAAGGCGCTCGCCGCCAACGACGGCGTCTTCGTCGAGCCCGCCTCGGCGGCCGGCATCGCCGGGCTGCTCGCCGAGCTCGCCGCGGGGGAGAGCTACGCCGGCGCGACCGTCGCGGTCACGGTGACCGGCCACGGCCTCAAGGACATCGCCACCGCCCTCGACGGCCTCGTCCTCCCGGACACCGTCGTGGACGCCGACGTCGACGCCGCGGCCCACGCGGCCGGCCTCTGACCCCGGGCCCGGCTCGATGACCTTCGTCGCCGGCCCCGTGCGCGTCCGGGTGCCCGCCACGTCGGCGAACCTCGGCCCCGGCTTCGACACCCTCGGGCTCGCGCTCGACCTGCGCGACGAGCTCGAGGCCGAGGTGCTGCCCGACGGCCTCGTCGTCGAGGTCACCGGGTACGGCGCCGGCGAGGTCCCGCTCGACGAGGACCACCTCGTCCTCCGCGCGATGCGCGCGACCTTCGACCGCCTCGGCAAGCAGCCCACCGGCCTGCGGCTGACCTGCGCCAACGTCATCCCGCACGCCCGTGGGCTCGGCTCGTCGTCGGCCGCCATCGTCGGCGGCGTCTGGCTCGCCCGCGAGCTCGTCGCCGGCGGCCGGCTGCTCCTCGACGACGCCGCGCTGCTCGACCTCGCTGCCCAGCTCGAGGGGCACCCCGACAACGTCGCGCCCGCCCTGCTCGGCGGCTTCGTCATCTCCGGCCAGGACGCCGACGGCGCCTTCTGGGCCGTCCCCGCCGGCGTCGACCCGCGGATCGGCGCCGTCGTCTTCATCCCCCCGTCCCCGCTCTCGACCGAGGCCGCCCGCGGCCTGATCCCCGCCGCCGTCCCGCACGCGGACGCCGCCGCCAACGCCGGCCGCGCCGCCCTCCTCGTCGCCGCCCTCTCCGGGCGCCCCGAGGAGCTCCTGCGCGCCACCGAGGACCGGCTCCACCAGGACTACCGCCGCCCCGCCATGCCGACGAGCCTCGCCCTCGTCGACGCGCTCCGCGCCGACGGCGTGCCGGCGGTCGTCTCGGGCGCCGGTCCCACCGTCCTCGCGTTCGCCGACGGCCCCGGCACCGCCGCCACCGACGCCCTCCTCGCCCGCTGCCCCGACGGCTGGGACGCGCGCGCCCTGGTGATCAGCAGCACAGGTGCCGTGGTGGTACATTGACGCTGCGCCGCAGTTCCCGGCGCCCGGCGAGCACGGCTCGCCCTCTCTTTCCAGACTCGGACCGGCACCGTCCGGACCGGTCTTCGCAGGATCTTCGCAGGACTCAGACCAGTGCGCTGGTCCGCTCCGGACCAGCCGGACCCGGGCGGGACGCGCGAGATACGTGGGAAGGACTCACGTGACCGAAACCCCCGACTCCACCCCGTCGGCCCCCGCGGCCGCGCCCGAGCAGCAGGCTGCCGAGAAGGCTCCGCAGAAGGCTGCCGCGAAGGCGCCGCGGAAGCGCTCCGGTGGACTCAACTCGATGCTCCTGGCCGACCTCAAGGCGATGGCCAACGGCATGGGCATCGCCGGTGCCGGCAGCATGAAGAAGGCCGCCCTGGTCGACGCCATCAAGGGCGCGCAGGCGGGCGGTGGCGGTGGCGGTGGTGGCGGCAGCAGTCGGCCGGCGGCAGCGGAGCCGGTCGCCGAGAAGCAGCAGCAGCCGCAGCAGCCGGTCGCCGAGAAGACCGCTCCGCCGCAGCAGGCCGAGCAGAAGCAGCAGCCGCAGCAGGCTGAGAAGCAGCAGCCGCAGGCCGAGAAGCAGCAGGGCGGCGGCAAGGGCTCCGGCAAGCAGCAGAAGCAGAAGCAGCAGAACCAGCAGCAGAGCCAGAAGCAGCAGGCCGCCCAGAAGCAGCAGCAGCAGCAGGCCGCCGCCGCCGCAGCCCGGGAGGCCGCCGCAGCCGCCAGCGCGAACGCCGAGGCCGACGACGCCGACGGTGACGACGACGGCGACGGCACCGAGGGCGGCAGCCGCCGCAACCGGCGTCGCCGCGGCCGCGACCGCGACCGGACGACGCGCGCCGGCCGCGAGCCCGACACCGAGGTCCGCGAGGACGACGTCCTGGTGCCGGCCGCCGGCATCCTCGACGTGCTCGACAACTACGCGTTCGTGCGGACCAGCGGCTACCTGCCCGGCACCGACGACGTCTACCTGTCGCTGTCGATGGTCCGCAAGTACGGCCTGCGCCGCGGCGACGCGATCACCGGCCAGGTCCGCCAGCCGCGCGAGGGCGAGCGGCGCGAGAAGTTCAACCCGATGGTCCGCATCGACACGGTCAACGGGGTCGACCCGGAGCAGGTCAAGAACCGGGTCGAGTTCACCGAGCTGACGCCGGTCTCGCCGACCGAGCGGCTCCGGCTCGAGACGACGTCCGACAACCTCGCGGGCCGGCTGATCGACCTGGCCGCGCCCGTGGGCAAGGGCCAGCGGGGCCTGATCGTGTCGCCGGCGCGGGCGGGCAAGACGACGCTGCTGCGCCAGATCGCCGCGGCGATCACCGCGAACAACCCGGAGTGCCACCTGATGGTGGTCCTGGTCGACGAGCGCCCCGAGGAGGTCACCGACTTCGAGCGGTCGATCAAGGGCGAGGTCATCGCGAGCACCTTCGACCGCCCGGCGGCCGACCACACGACGCTGGCCGAGCTCGCCATCGAGCGCGCCAAGCGCCTGGTCGAGCTCGGGCACGACGTCGTCGTCCTGCTCGACGGCCTGACCCGACTGGGACGCGCCTACAACCTGGCCGCGCCGGCCAGCGGCCGGATCCTGTCCGGCGGCGTCGACGCCTCGGCGCTCTTCCCGCCGAAGCGCTTCTTCGGGGCTGCCCGCAACATCGAGAACGGCGGCTCGCTCACCGTCCTCGCGACCGCCGTGGTCGACTCCGGCTCACGCGTCGACGAGGTCATCTTCGAGGAGCTGCGCGGCACCGAGAACCTCGAGCTGCGGCTGCGCTCGGACCTCGCCGACAAGCGCGAGTTCCCCGCGATCGACGTCGTCGCCTCCGGCACCCGCCGCGAGGAGCTGCTGCTCGGCAAGGAGGAGCTCGAGATCGTCTGGAAGCTGCGCCGCGAGCTCGCGGACGGCGACCGGGTCGAGGCCCACGCGACGCTCCTCCAGCGGCTGCGCAACAGCAAGTCGAACTACGAGTTCCTCCTCCGCGTCCAGCGCGACTGATGGGATGGGCCGAGCGTGTCTCCGCCGCGAGAAGGGCAGCAAGCTGCCGGAGACGCGGCTCCCGACACGCTGCCGGCCTGCGCGACTAGCTCGACCAGCAGAACCGGGGGAGGCGGCGCCGCCCGGCATTTGGGTGCCGCCCACCCACGTCGTAGAATCATCTGTTGGCTCCGGTTCACGTCCGCAACCCGTGTGACGACCCGGACCCCTTGTGAGAGGACACCCATGAAGAAGGACATCCACCCCGACTACGTCGTGACCCAGGTGACCTGCACCTGTGGCGCGTCGTTCACCACCCGCAGCACCGCGACGTCCGGCTCGATCCACGCCGACGTGTGCTCGCAGTGCCACCCGTTCTACACCGGCAAGCAGAAGATCCTCGACACCGGCGGCCGCGTCGCCCGCTTCGAGGCCCGCTACGCCAAGGCTGCCAAGAAGTAGCTGCCTCCGAGCGCCGGCCGTCCGCACCTGCGGACGGCCGGCGTTTCGCATTCCCGCCACTGCCACGGAGGTTCCCTGAGGTGTTCGAAGCCGTCGAGGGCATGCTCGCCGAGCACGCCGAGCTGGAGTCCCGGCTCGCGCTCCCCGAGACCCATGCCGACGCGCGGCTCGCGCGCACGCTCAACCGCCGCTACGCCGAGCTCAACGCGATCATCGCGACCTGGCGCGAGTGGCAGCAGCACGGGGACGACGCCGAGGCCGCGCGCGAGCTCGCCGCCGACGACCCGTCCTTCGCCGACGAGGTCGACGGGCTGCTCGAGCAGCGCGAGGAGGCCGCCGAGCGGCTGCGCCGGCTGCTGGTCCCGCGCGACCCGGCCGACGACAAGGACGCCCTGCTCGAGGTGAAGTCGGGGGAGGGCGGCGAGGAGAGCGCGCTCTTCGCCGGCGACCTGCTGCGGATGTACAGCCGGTACGCCGAGCGCCGCGGCTGGAAGACCGAGATCCTCGATGCCACCGAGTCCGACCTCGGGGGCTACAAGTCGGTGACGGTCGCGGTGAAGTCGCCGGGCGCCACCGAGCCCGGGCAGACGCCGTACGCGCTGCTCAAGTTCGAGGGCGGCGTGCACCGGGTCCAGCGGGTGCCGGTGACCGAGTCGCAGGGCCGGATCCACACGAGCGCGGCCGGTGTCCTGGTGATGCCGGAGGCCGAGCAGGTCGACGTCGAGATCAACGACAACGACCTGCGCATCGACGTCTTCCGCTCGTCCGGTCCCGGCGGCCAGAGCGTCAACACGACCGACTCGGCGGTGCGGATCACCCACCTGCCCACGGGCATCGTGGTGAGCTGCCAGAACGAGAAGTCCCAGCTGCAGAACAAGGAGCAGGCGCTGCGCATCCTGCGCGCCCGGCTCCTCCAGGCCGCCCAGGACGCCGCGGACGCCGAGGCGAGCGACGCGCGCCGCAGCCAGGTCCGCACGGTCGACCGCTCCGAGCGGATCCGCACCTACAACTACCCGGAGAACCGGATCTCCGACCACCGCACCGGCTACAAGGCCTACAACCTCGACCAGGTCCTCGACGGCGACCTGCAGCCGCTGCTCGACTCCTGCGTCGAGACCGACATGGCCGCCCGGCTCGCCGCCCTCGAGGACTGAGATGGCCGCCCAGCAGCTCGTCCGCGCCGCGGCCCAGCGGCTCGGTGCGGCCGGGGTCGCGAGCCCCGACCACGACGCCGCCGAGCTCCTCGCCCACGTCCTCGGGACGACGCGCGGCGCGCTCCACCTCGACCCGCCCGTCGCCCCCGCCCAGGCCGAGCGGTACGACGAGCTGGTCGCCCGCCGCGCAGGGCGCGAGCCCCTGCAGCACCTGCTCGGCGTCGCCTGGTTCCGGCACGTCTCGGTCGAGGTCGGCCCCGGCGTCTTCGTGCCGCGCCCCGAGACCGAGCTGCTGGCCGGCTGGGCGATCGAGCGGGCCGCGGCGCTGGTGGCGGCGGGGGAGACCCCGGTCGTCGTCGACCTGTGCACCGGGTCGGGAGTAATAGCGAAGAGCATCGCCGACGAGGTGCCGCAGGCGCGGGTGCACGCCGTCGAGCTCGACCCGCCGGCCCACGCCTGGGCTGAGCGCAACCTGGCCGGGACCGGCGTCGACCTGCGCCTCGGCGACCTCGCGACGGCCTTCGACGACCTCGTCGGCCAGGTCGACGTGCTCGTCAGCAACCCCCCGTACGTGCCCCTCGAGGCGTGGGAGTCGGTCGCCGTCGAGGCGCGCGATCACGACCCGCACCTGGCCCTGTTCTCCGGCGACGACGGCCTCGACGCGATCCGCGTCCTCGACCGCCGCGGCGCCGAGCTGCTCAAGCCCGGCGGTGTCGTCGGCATCGAGCACGCCGACGCCCAGGGGGAGTCGGCACCCGGTGTGCTGAGCCGCAGCGGACGCTGGGAGGAGGTCCGCGACCACCGGGACCTCGCCGGGCGCCCGCGCTTCCTGACGGCACGCCGCCCGCGATGACGACGACCACGGTGGGAGGATGGAGAGCGTGACTGCCGAGCGGTTCCCGACCCAGACCGACGAGGAGCGCGAGGAGGCGCTGGACGCCGCGAGCCGTGCCGTCCGCCGCGGACGCCTCGTCGTCCTGCCCACCGACACCGTGTACGGCGTCGGCGCGGACGCCTTCGACCCCGACGCCGTGGCCCGGCTGCTCGGCGCCAAGGGCCGCGGCCGCGAGATGCCGCCGCCGGTGCTCGTCGGCACCAAGGGCACGCTCGAGGCGCTCGCCGCGCGGGTCCCGGCGTACGTCGCCCCGCTGGTCGAGGCCTTCTGGCCCGGCGCGCTCACCCTGGTCCTGCACCAGCAGCCGTCGCTGCAGTGGGACCTCGGCGAGACGCGCGGCACGGTCGCCGTGCGGATGCCGGACCACGAGCTGGCCCGGGCCCTGCTCGACCGCACCGGACCGCTCGCGGTCAGCTCAGCCAACCTCTCCGGCCAGCCCGCCGCGCTCGACGCCGACGAGGCGATCGACATGCTCGGCGAGGCCGTCGCGGTCGTCATCGACGGCGGGACCTCGCCCGGCGGCGTGGCCTCCACGATCATCGACGCGACCACCGAGCAGCCGCGCCTGCTCCGCCTCGGCGCGATCGGCGTCGCCGAGCTCGACGCCGTCCTGGCCGACCTCGAGCTGAGCGTGGAGACCGAGCCGACCGATGCGTGAGTACCTCGTCGTCTTCCTCGTCGCGGCGATCGTCACCTACCTCCTGACGGTCGTCGCCCGGGAGATCGCGGTACGCACGGGAGCCGTCGCCAAGGTCCGCGACCGCGACGTGCACGCCCAGCCCATCCCGTACCTCGGGGGGCTCGCGATGCTCGGCGGGCTGTGGGCGGCGTACTTCGTGGCCCGCCAGCTGCCCTTCCTCGGCTCGCAGAACCCGTTCTTCGAGGACGCGCTCTCGGTGCTCGTGGCCGGCTCGCTGATCTGCGCGGTCGGGGTGGTCGACGACATCTTCGACCTCGACGCGCTCACGAAGTTCGGCGGCCAGGTGCTCGCGGTGGGCTTCCTGGTCTACTCCGGCATCCAGTTCCGGTACTTCTACCAGGCCGAGGGCCAGGTCCTCACGCTCGACACCGCGCAGGGCGCGCTGCTCACGGCGCTGATCGTCGTCACCACGGTCAACGCCGTGAACTTCATCGACGGCCTCGACGGGCTCGCCGCCGGCGTGATCGGGATCAGCGCCTCCGCGCTCTTCCTCTTCTGCTACTCGCTGACCTACCTCAACGACGTCACCCGGGCGGTGACCGGCGCGCTCCTCGCCGCGGCGCTGGCCGGCGCGTGCGTCGGCTTCCTCGTCCACAACTTCCACCCGGCCCGCCTCTTCATGGGTGACAGCGGCTCGATGCTGCTGGGCCTGGTCCTCTCGGCCAGCGCGATCACGGTGACCACCCAGTTCGCGCCCGGCGACCTCACCCAGGGCGCCGACGGCGCCCGCTCCAGCCTGCTGCCGGTGCTGCTCCCGGTGGCGCTGCCGGTCACCATCCTGATCGTGCCGCTGGGCGACCTGGTCCTCGCCGTCGTGCGAAGAACCCGGGCCGGACGCTCGCCCTTCGCGCCCGACAAGCAGCACCTGCACCACCGGCTGCTCGAGATCGGGCACTCGCACCGCCGCGCGGTCATCATCATGTGGCTGTGGGCCGGGCTGATCGCCTTCGGCGTCGTCATCGCCTCGGTCTTCACCGGACCGGTCGTGTGGTGGGTGCTCGGGGCGGGGGTCGCGGTCACCGTCGCGCTCACCTTCGCGCTGCCCCTCGTGCACAACCCGTCCGACCTCGCCGACCCGGGGGAGCAGCCCGCCGGGCCCACCGAGCCGACCGATCCCGCGGAGCCGACCGACGAGGCCGGCGGCCCCGCGGTGGCGGTCACCCCAGGCGAGCTCGCCGACCTGGCCGACGCCGTCCGCTCGACCCCGGTGGCAGGCGCCACGGGGCCCACCGGGAGCGTCGTACCCGCCCCCGATTCGGAGCCTTCCGGCACCTTGTGATAACTTTCACGAACTCCCGGAGCACGCCTCCGGAGTCCGCCCGAGACGCACCCGAGCAGGACGGCCGCCAATGCTGACGACCGACACCAGGACACCACCGGTGGTGCTGCGCGCGGCCGCTGTGTCCGCGCTCGCCGCGGGCGTCGTCGTGGTCGTCGCCGCCGTCGCCGGTGGCGGCAGCGCCGCTGCCGGAGCTGCCGTCGGGGGAGCGATCGCCGTCGGCGTCCTGGCCTTCGGCGCCCTCGCCGTCGATGCCGTCTCGCGCCTGATGCCGGCCGCCTCGCTGCTGTTCGCCCTGGTCACCTACACCTTCCAGGTGGTGCTCATGGCGCTCGTCTTCGTGGCCCTCAGCCGCTCCGGTCTGCTCGACCGCGAGCTCGACCGCAACTGGCTCGGCGGTGCCATCATCGCCGGCGTCCTGGTGTGGACGGTCGTGCAGATCCGGCTCGCCACGACGGCCCGGATCCCGGCCTTCGACAGCCCTGCTGTCGCCCGGCCCGAGGGCGGTGCGCGATGACCACTCGCGACTGCTATTGTCCGGGGCGCAATGAGTCAGCCCGAGGAGAAGCCCAAGGGCGATCCGTGGCATGCGTTCGGCTACATCACCGCCGGGGTCGCGTTCTACGGCCTGCTCGGCTGGCTCGCGGATCGGTGGCTGGGCACCGACTTCATCGTTGCGGTCGGAATCCTGTTCGGCGCTGCCCTCGGGATCTACCAGACCGCAGCACGGTTCCGGATCGATCCGCCCAAACCCCCGAACTCATCCGAGCAGGACAAGCTGAAGTGAACGCAGAGGAGACCTGGTGATCGCCGCGACCAGCGCCCCCACCGCCGAGGAGTTCCACGCTCCGGGGCCCGGCAACTTCGACCTTCCGGGCTTCTTCCACATCGCCGACCAGGCGATCACGAAGCCCATGTTCCAGCTCGTGCTGGCCGCCATCCTGGTCTTCGCGTTCTTCTACCTGGCACTGCGCCGCGGCGCGCTGGTGCCCGGCAAGCTGCAGTTCGCCGGCGAGAGCGCCTACGGCATGGTCCGCAACAGCATCGGCCGCGACATCATCGGCAGCCACGACTTCGCCAAGTTCGTGCCCTACCTGGTCACGGTCTTCTTCTTCCTCCTGGTCAACAACCTCTTCGCCAGCGTCCCGATCATCCAGTTCCCGACCTTCTCGCGGGCCTCGATGGCCTACGCGCTGGCCGGTCTGAGCTGGGTCGTCTACAACGCCGTCGGCATCAAGAAGCACGGTCTGGTCGGCTACCTCAAGCTCCAGTGCGTGCCGTCCGGCGTGAGCCCGGTGATGTACCCGCTGCTCGTGCCGCTGGAGTTCTTCTCCAACCTGCTCGTCCGCCCGGTCACGCTGGCCCTGCGTCTGTTCTGCAACATGTTCGCCGGCCACCTCCTGATCATGCTGTTCGCCACCGGCGGCCTCTACCTGATCAAGGACTACGGCGGCGGCATCGGCATCGTCTCGGGTCTCGCGGCCTGGGTCCTCGCGATCGCCATCGGCTTCCTCGAGATCCTGGTCCAGTTCCTGCAGGCCTACGTCTTCACCCTGCTCAACGCGATGTACATCCAGGGCGCGCTCGCCGACGAGCACTGAGCACCCGCTCACCCCGCCTGACCTCCCCACCCCACAGTTTTCCAACAAGGAAACAACCGAAAGGAACAAGCCGTGCTTCCTATGGCTATCGACGGCTCCGCCAACATGATCGGTTACGGCCTGGCCGCCATCGGCCCCGGCGTCGGCATCGGTCTCATCTTCGCCGCGTACATCTCCGGCGTTGCCCGCCAGCCCGAGGCGCAGAGCCGCCTGCAGTCGATCGCGATCCTCGGCTTCGCGCTCGCCGAGGCGCTCGCCATCATCGGCATCGCGCTCGCCTTCGTGCTCTGACAACCTCCACAGTTCGTCACTGAAGGGCCTGCCACATGCAGTCATTTCTGATCTCCGCCGCGGAGGAAGGCGACCACGGACCGCTCGCCTTCGTGCCTGTCGAGTTCGTGCTCTCGCTGGTGATCTTCGGCATCCTGTTCTTCCTGATCTGGAAGTTCGTCACGCCGAAGTTCGAGGCGACCTTCGCCGAGCGCACCGAGGCGATCGAGGGCGGTATCGCCGCGGCCGAGTCGAAGCAGGCCGAGGCCGACGCCAAGCTCGCCGAGCTCGAGAAGCAGCTCGCGGACGCCCGTCACGAGGCGGCGCGCATCCGTGAGGAGGCGCGTGAGCAGGGTGCTGCGATCGTGGCAGAGATGCGGGAGCAGGCCCAGGCCGAGTCCGCGCGCATCCTCGACCACGGCAAGGCGCAGATCGAGGCCGAGCGCCAGCAGGCGGTCACCTCGCTGCGCGCCGAGGTCGGCACCCTCGCGACCGGTCTCGCCGGCCGGATCGTGGGCGAGTCGCTCGAGGACGACGAGCGCCAGGCGCGCGTCGTCGAGCGCTTCCTCGCCGACCTCGAGGCCTCCGAGGCCGCGGCGAAGGACGCCTGATGGTGTCCTTCCGCGGCGCCTCCGCCGAGGCGATGGCCACCCTCACCGACCGGGTCGGTGGGGTGGCGGAGGGCTCGGCCGCCACGGTGGCCGGGGACCTGTTCGCCGCGGCGGCCAGCTTCCGCTCCGAGGGGACGCTCCGGCGCTTCGCCACCGACCAGTCGGTGGCGGCGCAGGCGCGTGAGGGCGTCGTCCGCGACGTCTTCGCCGGCAAGGTCGACCCGGCCGCGCTCGAGGTCGTCGCCACGGCGGCCGGCCAGCGCTGGACCCGGGTCCGCGACCTCGCCGACGCGCTCGAGGAGCTCGGTGTCGTGGCCGCGGTCCGCTCGGTGGGCCTGCAGGCGTCGACGCTGGTCGACGAGCTGTTCGGCGTGCGCCAGCTGGTGACCGCCAACAGCGACCTGCGCAACGCCCTGTCGGACCCGACCCGCTCGGTCGCCGACAAGGCCGGGCTGGTCGAGTCGCTGCTCGCCGGCAAGACGCTGCCGGCCACGGTCCAGCTCACCCGCCAGGCGCTCTCCGGCTCCTACCGCACGGTGGTCGCGGCGCTCGAGGACTACGAGCGCACGGCAGCCCAGGTCAACGGCGAGGGTGTCGCGACGGTTCACGCCGCGCGGCCGCTCGACCCCGCGGTCCAGCAGCGGCTGACCACGGCACTGAGCCGGCAGTACGGCCGTCCGGTGCACCTGAACATCGTCGTCGACCCCACCGTCGTGGGCGGCCTCCGGGTCGAGATCGGCGACGACGTCATCGACGGCACCGTCTCCAGCCGCCTGGACGACGCCCGCCGCAAGATCGCCGGCTGACCCGGCAACGCGACCCGCAACCAGACTTCAGCAGCAGAAGAAGAGAGAAGGCACCAGAGATGACGGAACTCTCCATCCGTCCGGACGAGATCCGCGACGCCCTCGCCAAGTACGTCGCGGACTACCAGCCCGCGGCCGCCAGCAAGGAGGAGGTCGGCACCGTCGCCTCCGCCGGTGACGGCATCGCCCGCATCAGCGGTCTCCCGTCGGCCATGGCCAACGAGCTCCTCGAGTTCGAGGACGGCACGCTCGGCCTCGCGCTGAACCTCGAGGACCGCGAGATCGGTGTCGTCATCCTCGGTGACTTCGACAAGATCGAGGAGGGCCAGACGGTCCGCCGCACCGGCGAGATCCTCTCGGTCCCCGTCGGCGAGGGCTACCTCGGCCGCGTGGTCGACCCGCTCGGCAAGCCGATCGACGGTCTCGGCGACATCGCCACCGACGGCCGCCGCGCCCTCGAGCTCCAGGCGCCCGGCGTGATGGCCCGCAAGTCGGTCCACGAGCCGCTCGCCACCGGCATCAAGGCCATCGACTCGATGACCCCGATCGGCCGTGGCCAGCGTCAGCTGATCATCGGCGACCGCGCCACCGGCAAGACCACGGTCGCGATCGACACGATCATCAACCAGAAGCAGAACTGGGAGTCGGGCGACCCGACCAAGCAGGTCCGCTGCATCTACGTCGCCATCGGCCAGAAGGGCTCCACCATCGCCTCCGTGCGCGGTGCCCTCGAGGAGGCCGGCGCGCTGGAGTACACCACGATCGTGGCGGCCCCGGCGTCCGACAGCGCGGGCTTCAAGTACCTCGCCCCCTACACCGGCTCGGCCATCGGCCAGCACTGGATGTACGACGGCAAGCACGTCCTCATCGTGTTCGACGACCTGACCAAGCAGGCCGAGGCCTACCGCGCCGTGTCGCTGCTGCTGCGCCGCCCGCCGGGCCGCGAGGCGTACCCGGGTGACGTCTTCTACCTGCACTCGCGGCTCCTCGAGCGCTGCGCGAAGCTCTCCGACGAGCTGGGCGCGGGCTCGATGACCGGTCTGCCGATCATCGAGACGAAGGCCAACGACGTCTCGGCGTTCATCCCGACCAACGTCATCTCGATCACCGACGGCCAGATCTTCCTGCAGTCCGACCTGTTCGCGGCCAACCAGCGCCCGGCCATCGACGTCGGCATCTCGGTCTCGCGCGTCGGTGGCGCCGCGATGACCAAGGCGATGAAGGCCGTCACCGGCTCGCTCAAGGTCGACCTCGCGCAGTACCGCGCGATGGAGGCCTTCGCGATGTTCGCCTCCGACCTCGACGCCGCGTCCAAGCAGCAGCTGGCCCGCGGTCAGCGGCTGATGGCGCTGCTCAAGCAGCCGGCCTACTCGCCGTACCCGCTCGAGGAGATGACCGTCTCGCTGTGGCTCGGTACGTCGGGTCGCCTCGACGCCGTCGCCACCGGTGACGTGCTCCGCTTCGAGAGCGAGTTCCTCGACTACCTGCGCCGCTCGCACGAGGGTCTCCTCGCCGCGATCCGCGAGACCCAGAAGTTCGAGGACGAGGACGGCCTCGTCGCCGCGTACGACTCCTTCCTGAACCAGTTCGAGACCTCCGACGGCGGCAGCATCAAGGCCGGGCACGAGCCCGAGGCCGAGGCGCTGGCCGACGACGAGCTCGAGCAGGAGCAGATCGTCAAGCAGAAGCGGGGCTGACCATGGCCGTATCGCTGCGTGAGTACCGCGCGCGGATCAAGTCGACCGAGTCGATGAAGAAGATCACGCGTGCCATGGAGCTCATCGCTGCGTCCCGGATCATCAAGGCGCAGCAGCGGGCCACGGCGGCAGCGCCGTACGCCCGTGAGCTGACCCGCGCGGTGTCGGCGGTGGCGACGTTCTCGAACGTCGACCACCCGCTGACCCGCGAGGAGGAGAACCCCAAGCGCGCGGCCGTGCTGATCATCACCAGCGACCGCGGCCTGGCCGGTGCCTACTCCTCGAGCGTGCTCAAGGAGGCCGAGCGCCTCTCCGAGCGGCTGCGCGACGAGGGCAAGGAGATCGACTACTTCCTGGCCGGTCGCAAGGCGGAGGCGTACTTCAAGTTCCGCGGTCGCCCGTTCGTGCAGGCGTGGACGGGCTTCTCCGACCAGCCGACGTACGACAAGGCGGCCGAGATCGGCGCGACGCTGATCGAGGCCTTCCTCAAGGAGCAGGGCGAGGACGGCGACGTCGACGAGGTCCACGTGGTCTCCACCCGCTTCCGCTCCATGCTCGTCCAGGAGCCGACCGCGATCCGGCTGCTGCCGCTCGAGGTCGTCGAGGGCGAGGAGGCCCCGGAGTCCGACGAGCTGCTGCCGCTCTACGACTTCGAGCCCTCGCCGGAGCAGGTGCTCGACGGACTGCTGCCGCAGTACGTCCAGAGCCGGATCTTCTACAGCCTGCTGCAGGCGGCGGCCTCCGAGCTCGCCGCCCGCCAGAAGGCGATGAAGGCCGCGACGGACAATGCCGAGGAGCTGATCAAGAAGCTCACCCGGATCGCCAACCAGGCGCGCCAGGCGGGCATCACCCAGGAGATCAGTGAGATCGTCGGTGGCGTGAACGCGCTCGCCGACGCCCAGGCTGCGAACGACTGACCCCACCAGAGAAAACACCTAACGGAGTAAGACATGACTGCAACGGTTGAAGAGACCACCGCCAGCGGTGCGGCCTCGGTGGGTCGGATCGCGCGGGTCATCGGCCCGGTCGTGGACATCGAGTTCCCGACCGACGCGATGCCCGACATCTACAACAAGCTCGAGGCGGAGATCACCCTCGACGGCGAGACCAGCGTCCTGCCGCTCGAGGTCGCCCAGCACATCGGCGACGGCATGGTCCGCGCCATCTCGCTCAAGCCGACCGACGGCCTGGTCCGTGGCCAGAGCGTCTCCGACACCGGTGGCCCGATCACCGTCCCCGTCGGCGACGCCACCCTCGGCAAGGTCTTCAACGCCACCGGTGACTTCCTCAACCTCGCCGAGGGCGAGACCGTCGAGGTCAACGAGCGGTGGGGCATCCACCGCAAGGCGCCGGCCTTCGACCAGCTCGAGTCGAAGACCCAGATGTTCGAGACCGGCATCAAGGTCATCGACCTGCTCGCGCCGTACGTGACCGGTGGAAAGATCGGCCTGTTCGGTGGTGCCGGCGTCGGCAAGACCGTTCTCATCCAGGAGATGATCGCCCGCGTCGCCAAGAACCACGGTGGTGTGTCGGTGTTCGCCGGTGTCGGCGAGCGCACCCGTGAGGGCAACGACCTCATCGTCGAGATGCAGGAGGCCGGCGTCTTCGACAAGGTCGCCCTGGTCTTCGGCCAGATGGACGAGCCGCCGGGCACGCGTCTGCGCGTCGCCCTGTCCGCCCTGACGATGGCGGAGTACTTCCGCGACGTCCAGGGCCAGGACGTGCTGCTGTTCATCGACAACATCTTCCGGTTCACCCAGGCGGGCTCCGAGGTGTCGACCCTGCTCGGCCGGATGCCGTCCGCGGTGGGCTACCAGCCCAACCTGGCTGACGAGATGGGCACGCTGCAGGAGCGGATCACCTCGACGCGCGGTCGCTCGATCACCTCGATGCAGGCGATCTACGTCCCCGCGGACGACTACACCGACCCCGCTCCGGCCGCGACGTTCGCGCACCTCGACGCGACGACCGAGCTCTCCCGTGAGATCGCGTCGCTGGGTATCTACCCGGCCGTCGACCCGCTGACCTCGACCTCGCGGATCCTCGACCCGCAGTACATCGGTCAGGCGCACTACGACTGCGCGATCCGGATCAAGCAGATCCTGCAGCGCAACAAGGAGCTCCAGGACATCATCGCGATCCTCGGTGTCGACGAGCTCTCCGAGGAAGACAAGATCATCGTCTCCCGCGCGCGTCGCATCCAGCGGTTCCTGTCGCAGAACACCTACGTCGCCAAGCAGTTCACCGGCATCGAGGGCTCGACTGTTCCCGTGGCCGAGACCATCGAGGCGTTCAACAAGATCGCCGACGGTGAGTACGACCACGTGGCCGAGCAGGCGTTCTTCATGTGCGGCGGTCTCGACGACGTCGAGCGCAACTGGGCCGAGATCCAGAAGAGCCTCTGATCATGGCCGAGTCCGCAGCCTCGACCCTGCACGTCGAGCTCGTCGCCGCCGACCGGACCGTGTGGTCCGGTGAGGCGTCGATGGTCATCGCGCGCACGCTCGAGGGAGACATCGGCGTCCTGCGTGGGCACGCGCCGACGCTGTCGCTGCTGTCGGCCTCCGTCGTCGAGATCCAGGTCGAGGGCACCAACCAGCTGCTGGTCGCTGCCCTCGACGGTGGGTTCCTCTCGGTCGCCAACGACCGGGTGTCGATCCTGGCCGAGCGGGTCGAGCGGGGCGAGGACATCGAGGTGTCCCAGGCCCAGGTCGACCTCGAGGAGGCCAAGCGCCTGCTCGACTCGAGCGACGAGGCCGAGCAGCGGGTCCGCCACGCCGAGGCCCGGATCCGGGCCGCGGAGAAGGTAAGCGGGAAGGTCTCGTAGTTCACAGATGACGTGGTGGGAGTGGCTGCTCGACGCGTGTGGCGCGCTCCTGCTCCTGTGTGTGCTGTACGGCGCCGGACTCATCGTCCGGCGCCGTCTGCTCTCCCGCAACGGTGGCACCTTCGAGCTGAGCCACCGCTACCGGATGGACACGCCGGAGCGTGGGTGGGTGCTCGGCCTGGGCCGGTACTCCGGCGAGCGGCTGGAGTGGTTCCGGGTCTTCACGCTGTCGCGCCGGCCCAAGCGGTCCTGGCGCCGCGACGAGCTCAAGTACGACGGCCGGCGTGAGCCGCTGGGTGCCGAGCAGGCCTCGCTGTACCCCGACCACCTCGTGATCCGCTGCCAGTCCCCGCAGGGACCGGTCGAGCTGGCCATGAGCGTGTCCTCGCTGACCGGCTTCCAGTCCTGGCTCGAGGCGCGCCCGCCCGGCACCGACTGGAACCGGGTCAAGGGCTCCGGACCCTCGTAGCCTGGCTTCCGTGGAGCCGACGTGCGCGCAGGTCGGGCTGGGGTCGCGGACCGGACGGATCGTCCTGGCCGCGGCGACGCTGGGCACTGCCATGGCGCTGCTCGACAGCACCGTCGTCAACGTCGCCCTGCGCCGGATCGGTGAGGACCTCGACGCCAGCCTCGGCGACCTCCAGTGGGTCTCCAACGGCTACCTGCTCAGCCTCGCCTCGCTGACCCTGCTCGGCGGCTCGCTGGGCGACCGCTTCGGCCGGCGCCGGATCTTCGTGCTCGGGGTGCTCGGCTTCGCCCTCACCTCGGTGGCCTGCGGCCTGGCGCCCACCGCTCCGGTGCTCATCGCGGCCCGGGTGGCCCAGGGCGCCGCGGCCGCGCTGCTCACGCCCGGCAGCCTGGCGATGATCCAGGGCACCTTCGCCCCCGACGACCGGCCCCGCGCCATCGGCGCCTGGTCCGGGCTCGGCAGCGTCGCGACCGCCGTCGGCCCCTTCCTCGGCGGCTGGCTCGTGCAGACGGCGAGCTGGCGCTGGGTCTTCCTGATCAACCTGCCGCTCGCCGCGCTCACCCTGCTCGCGGCCCGGGCGGTCCCCGAGACCCGCGATCCGGACGCCGTGCGCGGCTTCGACGTCGTGGGCGCGGTGCTCGGCTCGGTGGCGCTCGGCGGCATCACCTACGCCCTCATCGAGTGGACGGCGCTGCCCGGTGCCGCCCTCCTCGCCCTGGTCGTCGGCCTCCTCGCCGCCGTCGCCTTCGGCCTGCAGGAGCGCCGCAGCCGGCACCCGATGCTGCCCCTGTCGCTCTTCGGCTCCCGCCAGTTCTCCGCCGCCAACGCGATGACCCTGCTGACCTACGCCGCGCTCGGCGGCGTGCTCTTCTTCGTCGTGCTCCAGCTGCAGACCGTGTCGGGCCTCGGCCCGCTCGAGGCCGGTGTCGCGACCCTGCCCATCACTGTCGTCATGGTGCTGCTCGCCGGCCGCGGCGGCGCGCTCGCCGCCCGGATCGGCCCCCGCCTCCCCATGACCTTCGGCCCCCTGCTCTGCGCCGTGGGCACGCTGCTGCTGACCCGGGTCGGCGCGGACCTCGTCTACTGGCGCGACGTCGGCCTGCCGCTCACTGTGTTCGGGCTCGGCCTCGCGCTCCTGGTCGCGCCGCTCACGGCCGCCGTCCTGGCGGCGGCGCCAGACCACCACGCCGGCGTCGCCTCGGGCATCAACAACGCCGTCGCCCGGGCCGGCTCGCTGCTGGCGGTGGCGGCGCTGCCGCTGCTGGTCGGGCTGTCGGGCGAGGACTACCAGGCGGCCGGCGCCCTCGACGACGGCTACCGCGCGGCGATGCTGTGGTGCGCGGGCCTGCTGGCGGCCGGGGGCGTGGTGTCGTACCTGACGATCCGCAACCCGGAGCAACCCCGCCGCCGTCAGGCGGTCGGCGCCCCGAGCTGATCGGCGAGGTCGGGCGTGGGCCTCCACTCGTTGTGCTTGCTGGATCTGCGCTGGACGAAGTAGCCGCGGTGGGCAAGATCGGCCAGGTCCTTGCGAGCGCTCTCACCCGAGACGTGATGGGTCGTGGCGTGGCTGTGCACCGTGAAGACCGCACTCGGGTTGCGGAGGGCATGCTCGAGCGCCGTCAGCTGCCGGTGGTTGAACTCGCCATGGCGCGCATCCATCGCGGCCTTGACCTTCCGCAGCTCAGCGGATTTGCGGGCGAGGTGTTCGTGGAGCGCCTCGATGGCCCGACGCACGGTGCCCAGGTTGTAGATGAAGAAGTGGGTCAGGTCGCCGTCGTCGGTCTCGGTGAGCAGGTAGGACCTGGCGTACTGGCTCGGCGCAGCCTTGAGGAGACGGCTGATGCTGAGGTACTCCGTCAGCCAGAATCCCTCGCGCAGCATCACCCAGTAGAAGAGTGCCCGGGCGGTCCGGCCGTTGCCGTCCTCGAAGTAATGGTCGTGACCCGTCATGAAGTGAACCGCGACCGCGCGAAGGAGCGGCGGCAGGTACGGCTCCCCGGGGCGCGGCCCGTTCGCGAACTGGCACAACCGTTCGAGGCGCTCCGGCAACTGGGTGGCCGGGGGAGGGGAGTGCAGCAGTTCTCCCTGCGGGGACCAGACAGCGACCCGGTCCTCATCGGGCACCTGCAGACGTCCGGCGGCAGCGGGGTCGTCGAGGGTGCCGTCGGTGACGATGCGGTGGAGCTCGCGGATCCGGTCGGGGGTGATGTCGTCGCTGCGCCACTCGCGGACCTGTTGCATGGCTCGGAAGTTGTTGACGATCATCCGCTCGTCCCGCGTCCGCGGTGAGCGCCCGCTGGTCAGCATCTCCTTGGCGACCATGCGGCTGGTGGCGGCACCCTCGAGCTGGCTCGAGGTGATGGCCTCCTCGATCAGTGAGCTGACGATGTAGCGGTTGCGGCTCCCCGTGTGGGTCACCTCGTCGGCGATGGTGATCTCGCCACTCGCCGCGCCCCGGATGTGATCGATGAGCTGCAGGACCTCGTCGGCGAGGACATAGCTGAAAGCGTGGCCGTGCTCGTCGACCAGCTGAGGCAGTGCGCGTGCGGTGCTGCGCCTGCGGAACCGCACCAGGGACCACTGCTGCTCGACCGTCAGGGCGCCGGGCTCGCGCCGGAACCTGAAATCGTCCCACGCCAGGTAGCGCGGATCGGTGTCCTCGTGATCAGCGAAGGCGCGCAGGAAGTCGGCGGGACTCTCCCAGACCGCGGAGTCGGGCCCGTCGGAGGGTGCGGGGGCCGGTCGTCGCATCTCCCAACTTTCTCCAAGTTTCTCCAACTCTTGGAGCATAACCCCTTTGCTCCAACTCTGGGAGAAACTTGGAGCAAGTTGGGAGCAAACGTCCCCTGTCCGGCGCCAGCGCCTCAGTCCGCGAACAATCCCCGGATGTCGTCGGCCCCGATCGCGGTGCTCATCGCACCGTCGCCGTCGATGACCTGGGCGAACAGCTCGGCCTTGCGCGCCTTGAGCTCCATCACCTTCTCCTCGATGGTGTCGGTGGCGACGAGGCGGTAGACGTGGACGTGGGCGGTCTGGCCGATCCGGTGGGCGCGGTCGACGGCCTGGGCCTCGGCGGCGGGGTTCCACCAGGGGTCGAGGACGAAGACGTAGTCGGCCTCGGTGAGGGTCAGGCCGACACCGCCGGCCTTGAGCGAGATGAGGAAGACGGGCGCGGCGCCGGTGCGGAACTCGTCGATGACCGCGCCGCGGTCGCGGGTCGCGCCGTCGAGGTACGTCGTGACGATGCCCGCGTCGTCGAGGCGGCTGCGGACCCGGCCGAGGAACGAGGTGAACTGGCTGAAGACGAGCGCGCGGTGGCCCTCGGCGGTGATCTCGGCCAGGTGGTCGACGAGGACGTCGAGCTTGGCCGAGCCGACCTTGTCGTGCTCGGCGTCGACCAGGGCGGGGTCGAGGGCGAGCTGGCGCAGCTTGGTGAGGGCGCTGAAGATGGCGACCCGGTTGCGGTCGAAGTCCTCGACCAGGCCGAGGATGCGCTGGCGCTCGCGGGCGAGGTGGGTGTCGTAGATCTTGCGGTGCTTCGGGTCGAGGTCGACCTCGAGCACCTGCTCCTGCTTGGGCGGCAGGTCGTCGGCGACGAGCTCCTTGGTGCGCCGCAGCAGGAACGGCTTGATCCGGGCCCGGAACCGGTCGAGCACGGTCTGGTCGGCGTCGCGCTCGACAGGCCGCACCACCTTGTCGGCGAACGCGCGCGGCCACGGGTAGAGGCCGGGCACGGTGATGGAGAGCAGCGACCACAGCTCCATCAGCCGGTTCTCGAAGGGGGTGCCGGTGACGGCGAGCTTGAACGGCGCCTCGATGGTGCGCACCGCCTGGTAGGTCTTGCTCTGGTGGTTCTTGGCCTGCTGCGCCTCGTCGAGAACGAGGCCCGACCACGCGACGCCGGCATAGCGCTCGTGGGCCAGCCGGAGCAGGGTGTAGGTGGTGACGACGATGTCGTGGTCACGGGCGAGCGCCGCCACGTCGTCGGTACGGCGTCCGGCGACCGCCACCCGCAGGTCCGGCGCGTGCCGGGCGGCCTCGGAGGCCCACGCGGTGACGACGCTCGTGGGGGCGACGACGAGGAAGGGGGCGTCGGTGGGCCGCTCGGTGCGGGCGTGCGCGATGAGGGCGAGCACCTGGAGCGTCTTGCCGAGGCCCATGTCGTCGGCGAGGATGCCGCCGAGCCCGTGCTGCCACAGGAACGCCAGCCACCAGAAGCCCTCGCGCTGGTAGCTGCGCAGGTCGGTGACCAGGCCCCGCGGGGTGGGCTGGGGGATGTCGGTGAGGTCGCGCAGCGCGTGGGCGCGGTGGACCCACTCGGCAACCTGGGCGTCAACCAGACCGGTCTCGGCGAGCTGGGCCCACAGGCCGAGGTCGTGCTGGCCGATGCCGAGGTGCTCGCCGTCGCGCTCGCGCAGCTCGGCGGCGGCGTCGACGACCTCGCGCAGCCGGGCGAGCTCGGGCCGGTCGGTGGTGACGTAGAGCCCGCTCGGCAGCACCAGGAACTCCTGGTCGAGGGTGAGCGCGGCGAGCACGTCGGGCAGCGGGATCTGCTCGCCGTCGACGCTCACGGTGACGGCGAGGTCGAGCCAGTCGGTGGTGTCGGTGGCGTCGGCCTCGGAGGGCTCGACCAGGTCGAAGCGGATCTCGGGGGCGACGTCGGCCTCGCGGAAGTCGGGCCGCTCCTGCTCGACCACCCGGACTCCGGCGAGCGTGCGCAGGTGGGGCAGGCCGTGGATGGCGAGCGCCAGCGCGTCGCCGTCGGTCATCGTGCTGACGGTCAGCAGGCCGGGGGAGACGGTGCCGAGGATCTCGTGCTCCGCGGCGCGGTCGCGGACGCCGCCGAGCGGGTCGTGGCTGGTCAGCGCGCAGGTGCGCTGCTCGTCGCCCTCGCCGTACTGCCAGTGCCAGGCGAGCCCGGCCTTGGTCGCGCTGTGCCAGGTCACGGTGAGCACGAGGGTCGGCGCCAGCGGCTCGGGCAGCTCGACGGCGGACTCCTCGGCGCGCACCGGCAGGTGCCTCATCAGCCCCGGCAGGGCCGACCGGAAGGCCGCCAGGTCGGCCGGCGGGACGACGATCGGCGGCCCGTCGACCAGGTGCCGCAGCGCCGGCGGGACGGGCGCCGTGGTCGCGGCGATCACGAGGTGGCGGTCGTCGACCAGGCCCACGACGGTGGCCGGCGACCCGATCGGGACGACGGCGTCGCCGCGCCAGGTGTGCTCGCCGAGCGTCACGGCCGCGCGCAGCGTCGTCCCGCCGTCGACGTCGGCCAGCTCGGCGACCACCTCGGCCGGCTCGTCGGCGATCTCGACCGAGCGCAGCGGCCGGGCCGCGAGCAGCGTGACGCCGGCGTCGCGGGCGTGGCGCAGCGCGCGCACCACGTGGTCGCCGAACTCGTCGAGCGAGGGCGCCACGCCGGCGTAGTAGTAGGCGCGGTGACCCGACCACAGCGCGTGGAGCGCGGCGATGGCGTCGGCCTGCTCGGGCGGGAAGCCGGCCGCACCCGACCCCAGGCCGATGTCGCTCCAGTCGGCGCCGGTCTTGATCCACGGCTTGTTCTTGCCCTGGCGCATCGGCCGGACCCGGATCGCCGGACCGACGGAGCGGTAGCTCGTGCGCCCCTGCTCGAGGCTGATCTCGAGCGCGAGCGGCACCTGCTCGAGCGGGGCGCTCTGCTGCCGGTCGAGCTCGGTGAGCAGCCGCTCGAGCGAGCGCCGCCAGGTGGCCTCGCCGGCCGGCTGGGTGAACGTCTGGCGCAGGGTCAGCGCGAGTGCCGCGCCGTGCTTGCAGGTCGAGCGGACCGGGCACGTGCATACCGTGAACAGCCAGCCGGCGTAGTCGTCGGTGGGCGCCTCGGCGTGCAGCTGCACCTGGTAGGGCACGTCGCGCGAGCCCTGCACCTCGGCGGTCGCGGTCACCGAGGAGGCGGTCAGCTGCCCGATCTCGGGACGCCGTACCGAGCCAGCGGCGGCCACCTCGCGGGCGCGCTGGAGGGTCGGCGGGTCGAAGTGGCGGCCGAGGAACTCGTCGGTCAGCGTGGCGAGGACGTTCACGTGCGCCGTCGCTTGCCGGTGCCTTCGGGGAAGGGCCAGTCGAGCGTGATCGTGCCGCCCACGGGCAGCGCGGCCCAGCGGGCCGAGAAGTCGTCGTAGCGTGCGAACAGCCGCTCGACCAGTGCGCTGTCGAGACCGCTGTCGCCGACCTGGCCGGGCCAGGCGGGGTCGGGCTTCCGGTGCCCGCGGGCGACCTCCCACAGCGCCACGGTGAGCGAGGCGAGCCGCTCGGAGCGCGCCATGTCGGCGGACTCCTGGGGCGTGGGGGAGCGGCGGTTCTTGAGCGAGGCCCGCCGGGCCTTCGGGTCGGCCGGCCAGAACATGCCGTCGTCGCCGTCGGCGGCGGCGAGCCGCCCGTAGACCGCGCCGCGCAGGCCGTCCTCGATCTCGACGAGCAGGTGCGCCACGTCGTGGGGCACGGCGTCGCTGTGCCCCGGCCCGTTGCGCGGGGCCAGGGTCGCGCCGACGGACCGGTCGACAGCGATCTCGTAGCGGCCGGACAGCTTCGTGAACCTCACCTGCACCCCGACATCCTCGCGCGTCTCAGGCGCTCGCGTCGCCCGGATTTCGGGCGGCACCCCGCTCGCCGCCCGGCACCCACAGCACATCGCCCTCGGCCCGGTTGGCGTGGCGGGCGAGGATGAAGACCAGGTCGGAGAGCCGGTTGAGGTAGGTGATCGCGATCTTGTTCATCACCTCGCCGTGCACCTCGTACGCCGCCCAGGCGCCCCGCTCGGCGCGCCGGATCACGGTCCGCGCGACGTGGAGGTGCGCGGCGCCCGGCGTGCCGCCGTTGAGGATGAAGGAGCGCAGCTTGGGCAGCGGCTCGTTGTACTCGTCGCACCAGCCCTCGAGCCGGTCGACGTAGTCCTGCTCGATGCGCAGCGGCGGGTACTCGGGGTCGGCGACGACCGGCGTGCACAGGTCGGCACCCACGTCGAAGAGGTCGTTCTGGACGTGCGTGAGGATCCGGACGACGTCCTCGTCGAGGCCGCCGGTGGCGATCGCGACGCCGAGATGGGCGTTGGCCTCGTCGACGTCGGCGTACGCGAGGAGGCGCAGGTCGGTCTTCGTGGTGACGCTCATGTCGCCGAGCCGGGTCTCTCCGGCGTCGCCGGTACGGGTGTAGATCCGCGTCAGGTTGACCATGCCTCGGAGCGTAGTCGCGGGGTCCGACGGAAAAAAGTCGGTCCGAGGTGCAACCGATCCGGGTGCTGGCGCGTCATGGTGGGTAACAGGTGGGAGACACGACTGACATCTCGGGAGGGAGAACCATGAGAGTGCGACAGTCGACCCCTGTCCTGATCGAGATCGTTCCAGGGGAGCCGGTCCTCCTCCTCGGCGGCGATCTCGACGTGCGCAGTACGGGCGAGCTGCGCGCGGCGGTCCACGACCACATCCGCCGCTGCGGCATCGACCGGGTCAGCCCGGTGATCATCGACGTCAGCGCCGTGCGCTCCGTCGATGCGACCGCGCTCAAGGTGCTCGCTGCGGCCAGCCGCCAGGCCCAGCAGTACGGCGTCCGGGTGGTCCTGCGCGGCGCCACCCCGGCGGTGCGGCGGATGCTCCACCTCACCCACCTGATCCGGCTGATCGAGGTCGAGCGCGAGGCCGTCCCCGCCTGAGCGGGCCCGTCCGGGGGTGGGTGCTGTGCAGTACCCCACATGTCCGGACCGTTACCAAGCGGTAGCAATCGTCCTAGTCTTCGCTCTATGAGCACCACGCCCGACGCAGCCAGCGGCGCCGACAAGGCCACCCAGCCCAAGGACCGCCCGTGGGTGATGCGGACCTACGCCGGCCACTCGACGGCCGAGGCCTCCAACGCGCTGTACCGGACCAACCTGGCGAAGGGCCAGACCGGCCTCTCGGTCGCGTTCGACCTCCCCACCCAGACCGGCTACGACCCGGACAGCCCGCTCGCGCGCGGTGAGGTCGGCAAGGTCGGCGTCCCGGTGCCGCACCTGGGCGAGATGCGCAAGCTCTTCGACCAGATCCCCCTCACCGAGATGAACACCTCGATGACGATCAACGCGACGGCCATGTGGCTGCTCGCGATGTACCAGGTCGCCGCCGAGGAGCAGAACCCCGACCTGTCGCCGTCCGAGGTCGCCCACAAGCTCGCGGGCACGACCCAGAACGACATCATCAAGGAGTACCTCTCGCGGGGCACCTACGTGTTCCCGCCCGAGCACTCGCTGCGGCTGATCGGCGACATGATCGCCTACACGGTCCACGAGATCCCCAAGTGGAACCCGATCAACATCTGCAGCTACCACCTGCAGGAGGCCGGCGCGACGCCCGTGCAGGAGATCGCCTACGCGATGTGCACCGCGATCGCCGTCCTCGACCAGGTGAAGTCGTCGGGCCAGGTCTCCGACGCGGACTTCGAGAAGGTCGTCGGCCGGATCTCGTTCTTCGTCAACGCCGGCGTGCGCTTCGTCGAGGAGATGTGCAAGATGCGCGCCTTCGTCGACCTGTGGGACGAGATCACCCGTGAGCGCTACGGCGTCACCGACGAGAAGATGCGCCGCTTCCGCTACGGCGTCCAGGTCAACAGCCTCGGGCTGACCGAGGCGCAGCCCGAGAACAACGTCCAGCGCATCGTGCTCGAGATGCTCGCGGTCACCCTCTCCAAGAAGGCCCGCGCCCGCGCCGTCCAGCTGCCCGCGTGGAACGAGGCCCTCGGCCTGCCGCGCCCGTGGGACCAGCAGTGGTCGCTGCGCCTGCAGCAGGTCCTCGCGTTCGAGTCCGACCTGCTCGAGTACGACGACATCTTCGACGGCTCGCCCGTCATCGAGGCCAAGGTCCAGGCGCTCATCGAGGGCGCCAAGGCCGAGATCGACCGGGTCCAGGCGATGGGCGGCGCGATCGCCGCCGTCGACTCGGGCTACATGAAGCAGGAGCTGGTCTCCGCCCACGCCGCGCGCCGCGGCCGGATCGAGGCCGGCGACGAGATCATCGTCGGCGTCAACAAGTTCGACACCACCGAGCCCTCGCCGCTGACCGCCAACCTGGACGAGGCGATCATGGTCGCCGACCCCCAGGCCGAGCAGGCCGCGCTCGACTCCGTCGCCGCCTGGAAGGCGCAGCGCGACGCCGCCGAGGTCGAGGCCGCACTCGCCCGCCTCGCCGAGGACGCCAAGTCCGGCGTCAACCTGATGCAGGCCACCCTCGCCGCCGCCCGTGCGGGCGCGACCACGGGGGAGTGGGCCGGCGTGCTGCGCGAGGTCTTCGGCGAGTTCCGCGCCCCCACCGGCGTCGCCGGCGCGGTCGGCGTGGCCGAGGCCGGCGCCGAGCTGACCGCCGTCCGCGAGGCCGTGCGCGCCACCGGCGACGAGCTCGGCGGCCGGCTGCGCCTGCTCGTGGGCAAGCCCGGGCTCGACGGGCACTCCAACGGCGCCGAGCAGGTCGCCGTCCGGGCCCGGGACGCGGGCTTCGAGGTCATCTACCAGGGCATCCGGCTCACCCCGGAGCAGATCGTCGCGGCCGCCGTCGCCGAGGACGTCCACTGCGTCGGGCTCTCGATCCTCTCCGGCTCGCACATGGAGCTGGTGCCCGCCGTCCTCGACGGGCTGAAGGCCGCCGGCATGGGCGACGTCCCGGTCATCGTCGGCGGGATCATCCCCGACTCCGACGGCAAGGCCCTGATCGACCTCGGCGTGGCCGCCGTCTACACGCCCAAGGACTTCGGGCTGACCGAGATCATGGCCGGCATCGTCGAGGTCATCCGCAAGGCCAACGGGCTCGCCTGAGCCCGGCCCGTCGTACGACGCTCAGTCGGCCGCGATCACCTGCGCGAGAGAGGCGGGGTCGCGGCCGACGACCGTCGTCCCGTCGGACGCCGTCAGGATCGGCCGCTGGATGAGCTTCGGGTGCGCCGCCATCAGCGCCAGCCACGCGCCGCGCTCGCCGGCGTCCTTCGTGGGCAGGGTGACGCCGAGCTTGCGCGCGTCGGCGGTGCGGGCGATGTCCCACGGCTCGAGGCCGAGCCGGCCGAGGACGTCCTCGAGCTCGGCGACCGTCGGCGGCTCGTCGAGGTAGCGCCGGACCGTGTAGTCGACACCGGCGGCGTCGAGCTCGCTCTGGGCGGTGCGGCACTTGGAGCAGGCGGGGTTGAGCCAGATCTCGATCACGCCCGGACCCTACCGATGTGACGCGCCTCACCTTGATTAGGTCTGCCTACCCTCAGTCGCCTACCCTCGTCCTCGTGGGCAAGGACAAGAAGAAGTCGAAGGGGAAGGTGCGCAAGCTCCCCAAGACGAAGTGCTGCGTGTCGAAGTCGCGCTGCGGTCGCTGCCCCCTGCGCATGCTCAAGGAGGGCACCCTCCCCGAGGGCTACACCGTCAAGAAGCGCGTGCTCGTCCGCGCCGACGGCAAGAAGGTCACCAAGAAGGGCCTGCAGAAGGCCGCCTGAGCCGGCCCGGCGACCCGGGACTCGCGTCCCTGTCCGGGCAGCCGCTCGCTGCTCCATACTCGGCGCATGAGACCGCGCCGTCGCCTGGGGGGTCCGGTGGCGACGGCAGGTCTGGTGCTGTCCTGGGCGGCGATCCTGGGCTCGCTCGTCGGCCTGGTGCTGCGTCCCGTCGGGCGGGGCGAGCCGTTCGCCATCGACGACCTGGTCTACGTCCTCGAAGGGATCGTCGCCCTCGTCAACGGCGTCGTCGCGGCGCTCGTGCTCGGCCGGCGCCGGCACGTCGTCGGCTGGATCTTCGGGCTCGTCGCGCTCGGCTTCACCCTCGCCCTGGTGACCGGTCAGCTGGCGCTGGCGGGCGTCGGCTCGCCCTCCGTGCACGCGGCGCTGGCGCACGCGCCGTACTGGGTATGGGTGCCGGGTGCGTACGCCTCCGCGCTGGTGCTGCCGTGGGTGCTGCGCGCCTCCGGGCGGGCGCCGGCGCTGCCGATCGCCGCGGGCGTGCTCGTCGCGACGGGGACGACGCTCATCCGGCTCCTGCACCAGCAGCCGGACGCGCCGCCCCATCCCTGGGCCGTCAGTGCCGCGACCGACCGCCTGCTCACCGGCGCCGGCCGGGTGCTGCTGGTGGTCACCGTGCTGCTGGCGGGCGCCGCACTGGCGTCGCTGGTGCGGCGCGCGCTCGCCGGCGAGCGCGCCGACCGGACGGCGTCGGCGTGGGTCGCGGCGGGCCTGGGCCTGCTCACGGTCGCCTTCCTGGGGCTGCGGCTCACCCCGGTCGACGCCGTCGGCTTCACCGACGTGCTCGAGGCGGCCCTCTTCCTGTTCCTCGGCTCCCAGCTGATGATCCCGGTCGCCGCGCTGACCGTCGTCCTCCGGGGGCGGATGGGGGGACTCGACGTCGCCGTCTCGCGGGCCACCGTCTGGGCGGTGCTGACCGCCCTGGTCGTGGTCGCCTACAGCGCGGTCGTGTGGCTGTGGGGCCGGCTGATGCCGTCGGACGACCGCTTCGGCGGCTACCTCTCGGTGGCCCTGCTGGCGCTCGCCGTCCAGCCGGTCCGGCGCTGGGTGCAGCGCGAGGTCGACCGGCTCGTCTACGGGCAGGCGCCCGACCCGGCTGCGGTCCTGGGCACGTTCGCGGCGGACGCGGCGGTGCCCCGGACGCCGGCCGAGAGCCTGCGCGCACTGGCCTCGGCACTGGCGGAGAGCCTGCGCCTCGGGCACGTCGCGATCGTCTCCGACCCGCCGGCCGAGGGGCTGGACGCCCGCGTCGGCGCGCCGGCCGACGACCTGCTGGTGCTGCCCCTGCTGGTCGGCGAGCGGCGCCGCGGCGAGCTGCGGATCGGCCCGCGCCCGGGGACCCGGCTCGACGAGCGCACCCGACGGCTGGCCGAGGGGCTGACCGGCCTGGTGGCGATCACCCTCGAGGTGGCCCAGGTCAACGCGGCGCTCGACCGGGCCCGCTCCCGCCTGGTCGAGGTCCGCCACGAGGAGCGCCGGCTGCTGCGCCGCGAGCTGCACGACAGCCTCGGGCCGAGCCTGGCCGGGGTCGGCCTGGGGCTGACCGCGGTCGAGCAGATGGGCGACGACCAGCGTGCCGACCGATCCGCCCTGATCGGCAGGTTGCGCACCGAGCTGGTCCGCCGGACCGAGGACATGAGGACCCTGGCCCGGGCCCTGCTCCCGCCCGCCCTGGACGACGGCGACCTGGCGGGCGCCGTCGCCACCCTCGTCGAGCGGATCGGCGGGCACGGACTCACCATCGCCACCGACCTGCGCGACGTCGAGCGGCTCGCGCCCCGGACCCAGGTCGCGGTCTACCTCATCGTCTCCGAGGCACTGCTCAACGTACGACGGCATGCCGGCGCGACCCGCTGCCTGGTCGAGGTCCGCGGCGGTGCCGTGCCGACCCTCGTCCGGGTCAGCGACGACGGCGCCGGGCTCGACCCGGCGGCGCGCCCCGGCGTCGGGTTCGCGTCGATGCGGGAGCGGGCCGAGGAGCTGGGCGGCGTGCTCGCCCTCGCCGGAGACGGCCCCGGCACGACCATCGAGGTGAGGATCCCGTGACTGACGTCCGTGACATCAGGATCGTCATCGTCGACGACCACCCGATCTTCCAGCTCGGCCTGGCCGCGGCGCTGGAGTCCCTGGGCGGGCTCACCGTCGTCGGCCGGGCGAGCTCGGAGGAGGAGGCGGTCGCGGTGGTGGCCCGGGAGCTCCCGGACGTCGTCGTGATGGACCTCGACCTCGGGGCCGGCTCCGGGGTCGAGGCGACGCGCGCGATCACCGCCGCCCAGCCGGGGGTCGCCGTCCTCGTCGTCACGATGCTCGGCGACGACGACTCGCTGTTCGCCTCGATCCGGGCCGGTGCCCGCGGCTACGTGCTCAAGGGCGCCGACCACGAGGACGTCGAGCGGGCGGTCCGCGCCGTGGCCCGTGGGGAGGTCCTCTTCGGCGCCGACGTCGCGAGCCGGGCCATCGCGCTGGTGCGCGGCACCCCGACGCGCAGCGCGGCCGCGGTCTTCCCCGAGCTCACCGACCGCGAGAGCGAGGTGCTCGACCTGGTCGCGCGCGGCTACGACAACGCGACGATCGCGCGCCGGCTGGTGCTGAGCAACAAGACGATCCGCAACTACGTCTCGGGCATCCTCGCCAAGCTGCACGCCTCCGACCGCAGCGCGCTCATCGTCCGGGCCCGGGAGGCGGGCATGGGCTCGCCGGATCCCGGCAGCTGAGGACCGTCGTCCCTGTCCGGGCCCCTGCCGGGATGGGAAGCGTCGGTGCCGCCGGTCGCGAGCGCGACCGGGCGGCCGACGCCGCGCAGCAGAAGGACGACCACCATGACCACACGTCCCCAGGAGCACGGGGCGAGCAGCCCGCCCACCGCACGACCGACCCGGCGCGGGTGGTGGCCGATGTGGGCCACCGTCGCCGGGACACTCGGCTTCCTCGGCAGCGCCGTGATCGGCGCGGCCCCCGACGTCGACAAGGGCGACCCGGTCACCCCGGAGCTGGTCGACGCCCTGCCGACCGGTGCCTTCCACCTCGCGCTCGTGTGCGGCTACCTCGCGGTCGCGGCGCTCGTGGTGCTGGCCGGGCTGTGGCGGCGCAACGTCGAGCAGCGCTTCCCGGGCTCGGTCGGCGCCTCGATCGTCCAGGCCGGCCTCGTCGCCTCGGCGGCCGGGCTGTCCCTCGCCTACGGCTGGAAGGGGGCGCTGAGCCGCTACCTCGAGGCAGGCCCGGAGCGCGCGACGTTCGACGAACGGGGGACCTTCGTCTACTTCATGCTCACCGACTTCTCGCCGTTCGTGGCCTGGCTGGGGGTCACGATCGCCTGCGTGGCGCTGGCCTGGATGGCCTGGCGCGAGGCGCTCGTCAGCCGGGTGCTGGGCACCACCGTGGGGGTGGTGGCCGGCGTCTTCCTGGCCGGAGCGCTCGTGACGGGCATCCCGGGACTGCCGGCGATCGGCTCGCTGCTGCTCGTCGTCCTCGGCCCCTGGCTCACCTTCGGGCGCCACGCGGGCATCGAGCGGGTGGCCCGGTGAGGGCCCGCGCGCGCGTGCTCGGCACGCTCGCCCTCGCCGCCACGCTCGTCGGGACCGGCGCGGCCACCGGACCGGTCTCGGCCTCCGGCGGCGACCCCGGCCCGGACGTCAAGCCGCCCACGATCGCCTTCGCCGCGCCGGTCTCACCCTGGGGGAGCTGGTACGGCGGCAACGTGCCGGTCCGGATCTCGGTCGAGGACAACGTCGGCGGCTCCGGCGTGGCCGGCTGGGACTGGACCTTGACCGGCGCGCAGACCGGCAGCGGATCGTCGACGGGCGTGCCCGCGACGGTGACGGTCACCCAGGAGGGACTCACCACGATCACCGTGGTGGCCACCGACAACGAGGGCAACAGCGCCACCCGGGAGCTGCCGGTCAGCATCGACCGCACCGCGCCGGAGATCACCTTCGCGACCGTGGTGCCCGAGGGCGCGTCGGTCAACGTCGGGTTCGGCTACACCTTCTCGTACGGCTGCCACGACGTGCGGACCATCGTCGCCTCGTGCACCGGCTCGATCCCGTCGGGCGGCGTGCTGCCGACGTCGACCGCGGGACCGCACCAGGTCGTGGTCCAGGCAACCGACATCGTCGGCAACACCACGCAGCGGGTCTTCCGCTACACCGTGGTGAACGGGCCGTTGACCGCCGTCGCGCCGCCGACGATCAGCGGCACCGCCAAGGTCGGCTTCCAGCTCGTCGCGACCGGCGGCCAGTTCACGCCGCAACCCGACACGGTCGGCTACCGGTGGGAGCGCGACGGCGTCCCCGTCGGCAGCGGCGCGTCCTACGTGCTGCGGCCCGCGGACGCCGGCGCCCGGCTCCGGGTCGTCGCGACCGGGCACAAGGCGGGCTGGGACGACACCGCCCAGGCCTCCACGGCCACGCCCGTCGTCGTGACCGGGGAGCTGCTGGTGAGCGGCGTGCCGGAGGTCGTGGGGGAGACCCGGCTCGGCGCGACCCTGTCGGTTCGCCTCCCGACGATCGACCCGCGACCGGACGCGGTCACCTACACCTGGCTGCGCGGCGACACCGTCGTCGGGCACGACGCGACCTACCGCGCCGGACCCGACGACGTCGGAGCCACCCTGCGGGCCCGGCTGACCTACGCCGCCGCGGGCTACACCCCGCGCAGCCAGGAAACGGCCGCCCGCGGGCCCGTCACCGGTGGGCTCGTCGTGTCGGCCGCACCGCGGATCACCGGCCCGGCGCGCGTCGGCGCCACCCTCAGCGCGACGCCGGGCGCCTACGCTCCGGCGGCCACCGGCAGCAGCCGCCAGTGGCTGCGCGACGGCCTCCCGATCGCAGGAGCGACGGGAAGGTCCTACCGCCTGACGGCGGCGGACGCCGGCCACCGGGTCGTCGTGCGCGAGACGGGGGTGCGAGCCGGGTGGGACGGCGTCGCCGCCGAGTCCGCAGCGACGGCGCCCGTGCTGCGCGCCGTCGCGACCGGACGGGCCACCGCGACCGTCCGCAAGCGGACCGTGCGGCTGCGAGTCGCGCTCACCGCACCCGGCGTCGTCCCGACCGGGAGCGTCGTGGTCCGCCGTGGCGGTACGGCGGTCCGCGGCACCTGGACGCTGCGCAACGGCGTCGCCGAGATCGTGCTGCGCAAGCAGCCGCGAGGTCGGCAGCGCTACGCCGTCAGGTACGCCGGCGATGCTGCCGTCGCGCCGCTGCCGCTGGCCGTCGTCCGGGTACGGATCCCCTAGGCTGGGCGCCATGGCTGCCCCGCGCTTCACCGACCTGCTCAACGCCCAGATCGGCAACGAGTTCGCCGCCCACAACCAGTACCTCGCGTGCGCGGTGTACTACGACGGGCTGACCATGCCGCAGCTCGCGGGGTTCTTCTACGGTCAGGCGCTCGAGGAGCGCCAGCACGCCCTGATGATGGTCCAGTACCTGCTCGACACCGACGCCCCGGTCGAGATCCCCGGCGTCGACGCCCCGGTCTCCGCCTTCGCCGACATCAGCGGCCCGGTCCAGCTCGCCCTGGAGCAGGAGAAGAAGGTCACCGAGCAGATCAACGCCCTGCTCCGCACCGCCCGCGAGGAGAACGACTTCGCCTCCGAGCAGTTCATGCAGTGGTTCATCAAGGAGCAGGTCGAGGAGGTCGCCACCATGAACGACCTGCTCGCCGTCGTCACCCGCAGCAAGGACGACATCAACGCCATCGAGGACTGGGTCGCGCGCGAGCAGGGCGGCGCCGACACCGACCCCACCGCGCCCCCGGTGGCCGGTCAGGGCTGAGGGCGCTCCGGCGTCGTCCGGGCGTGGCGGCGGCGGTAGAGCACCGCGGCCGCCACGATCCCGGCCACAAGCCCGACCAGCCCGCCGATCCCCGGCGCCCGGTCACCCCCGATCGCCAGGCCCAGCGCCAGCCCGAGGACGCTTGCGGCGAGCGCGAGGGTGGCGATCGCGAGGTTGAAGAACATCTCGCGGAAGTAGATGCGGGAGAAGCTCTCCTGGGGTGCCGGCGGCGTCGCCTTCGTCGGCGTCGCGGGGGAGAGCGGGATCGCCTTGACCACCGCCGACACCGGCAGCCGCCCGTAGATGTGCGGGAACGTCTCCGTCATCCCCGGCGCCGGCGGCTCGTCGACCACCGGGACGTCGAGCAGGTCGGTGTCGATGTGCAGCAGCACCAGCGGCTCGGTCACGTCCGCGTAGAACCGGTCGCGGACACCCGTCCACTGGTCCGCCCGGCTGGCGTGGATGAAGCCCTCGTCCGCGAGCGTGCGCCCGAGCGTCGAGGTCGTGTACGCACCGGTCTGCTGCGCCGCCGCCCACTCCGAGGCGAGGGCGAGGTGGAAGATCGTGGCCATCGCCGCTCATCCTCGCAGAACGGCCGGTCTGCGACCTCCTGCCGCACGCGGTTCTGCGTAGGTCAGAACAGTCGCTCGGTGGGGTCGTCCAGACCGCGCAGTGCGTCGTAGTCCACCAGCGCGCACGCGATGCCCTTGTCGGTCGCCAGCACGCGCGCCTGCGGCTTGATCTCCTGCGCCGCGAAGATCCCACGCACCGGCCCCTTGCCCGTCAGCAGGGGGTCGCGGTTCAGCAGCTCGAGGTAGCGCTCCAGCTGGAGGACGCCGTCGATCTCGCCCCGCCGCTTGATCTCGACCGCGACGCTGAGCCCCGACTCGTCGCGGCACATCAGGTCGACCGGGCCGATGGCGGTGGGGAACTCGCGGCGGACGAGAACGAGGCCGGCGGAGAGGGTGGCGGGGTGCTCGGCGAGGAGCTCCTGGAGGTGCTTCTCGACGCCGTCCTTCTGCAGGCCCGGGTCGATGCCGAGGTCGTGCTGGGAGTCGTGGTGGATCTCCTCGATGAGGATCCGCAGGGTGTCGGGGGTGGCGCCCTTGGGGGCCTTGGCGGTGACGGTCCACTCGACGTGGCCCTCGTCGGTGCTGCCCTCGCGGACGGTGCAGGGGGGCGACATCCAGTTGAGGGGCTTGTACGAGCCGCCGTCGGAGTGGACGAGGACCGAGCCGTCGGCCTTGATCATGAGCACCCGGGTGGCCATGGGGAGGTGGGCGGTCAGTCGGCCTGCATAGTCCACCTGGCAACGCGCCACGACGAGTCTCACGAGCCAGCAACATACCCTCAGGGCCGTGGAGATCGAGCCCGGCCTTCCCTGGTGGCGCCCCGAGCCCGGCAGTACGACGACCTGGCTGCTCGCGGTCCGCGTCCAGCCAGGGGCGTCCCGCACCGGTACGGCGGGCCCGGCCGGGCCTGCGGGGGACGAGCTCAAGGTGCGGCTCGCGTCGCCGCCGGTGGACGGGCGGGCGAACGACGAGCTGGTCCGCTGGCTCGCGAAGGAGCTCGGCGTCCCGCGCTCGGCGGTGACGCTGGTCCGTGGCCAGCGGTCGCGGTCGAAGGTGGTGCGGGTCGCCGTACCGCAGCCGCGGGACTGAGTTCTGTGACGTCGGTCTCGATCGCGGATCGGTGGTTACCGACGGGTAGTCAAGGCCCTCTGCGGGTGTCAGAATCCGGCCCATGACTTCGAGCGAGCAGATCTTCAACACGCTGGTGCTGCCGTACCTCAACCACGCGGTGCGCACCTACGAGTCGGGGTACGCGTCCGTCGCCGACATCGACGCTGCCATGCGCTTCGGGTGCGGCTACCCGAAGGGTCCGCTGACCGTCGTCGACGAGATCGGCGCCGCCCAGGTCCGTGACCTGCTCGCCGCGCGGTACGCCGAGACCGGCGACCACCTGCACGAGCCGGCCGGGCTGCTCGACAAGCTCGTCGCCGAGGGACGCACGTTCGCCGACGAGGCCGCGGCCGCTGGTGGGGGCGCGGCGCCGGAGTTCAAGCACGACATCAAGACCGTCGGCGTGGTCGGCACCGGCACGATGGCCTCGGGCATCGTCCAGGTCTTCGCCCAGGCCGGGTACGACATCATCTACGTCGGCCGCAGCCAGGACAAGCTCGAGGGCGTCCTCGGCTACATCACCAAGAACCTCGACCGCGCCATCGCCAAGGGCAAGGGGACCGAGGGCGACAAGGACGCGCTGCTCGGCCGGCTCACCGGCTCCACCGAGCGCGAGGCGCTCGGGGGCGTCGACATCGTCGTCGAGGCGATCGCCGAGGACCTCGACATCAAGCTCGAGCTGTTCCGCGACCTCGACAAGATCGTCAAGCCGGGCGCGATCCTGGCGACCACGACGTCGTCCCTGCCGATCACCAAGCTCGGTGAGGCCACCAGCCGGCCGCAGGACGTCATCGGCATGCACTTCTTCAACCCGGCTCCGGTCATGAAGCTCGTCGAGATCATCACCACGCCCGACACCGCCGCCGACGTCGACGAGACCGTCCGCGCGCTCACCGCCAACGTCGCCAAGGTCGGCGTCTCGGCCGGCGACCGCGCGGGCTTCATCGTCAACCTGCTGCTCTTCCCCTACCTCAACGACGCGGTCACGCTGCTCGAGTCCGGTGTCGAGATGACGACGATCGACGCCGCCATCAAGGAGACCGCCGGCTTCCCGATGGGCCCGTTCGAGCTGCTCGACGTCGTCGGCAACGACGTCTCGCTCGCCATCCAGAAGGAGCTGCACGCCGAGTTCGGCGAGCCGGGCTTCGCGCCGGCCGCCACGCTGGTCGCCAAGGTCGAGGCGGGCGAGCTCGGCCGCAAGACCGGCCGAGGTTTCCACGACTACGCCAAGTAGCCTTCTGGCGTGACCACGCTTCACCACACGGCTCTCGGGACCACCGGGAGCCGTGTGGTCTTTCTCCACGGTCTCTTCGGCCAGGGCAAGAACTGGACCGGCATCGCCAAGCAGCTCGCCGAGCGGCACCGGGTGCTGCTGGTCGACCTGCCCCACCACGGCCGCTCGCCGTGGCCCGAGCGCTTCGACTTCGCCGAGGTCGCCGCGCAGGTCGTCGCCACCCTGCCGGACGACGAGCCGGTGACCCTCGTCGGTCACTCGCTGGGCGGCAAGGTCGCCATGGTGCTGGCGCTGCTGCACCCCGAGCGGGTCGCGCGGCTGGTGGTCGCGGACATCTCGCCGGTCGACTACGAGGCGAGCCGCGAGTTCCCCGGCTACATCGAGGCGATGCGCGACCTCGACCTGACCCAGGTGGAGCGCCGGGCGGACGCCGAGCGGCTGCTCGAGCCCGCCGTCCCGGACCCGGTGGTGCGCTCGTTCCTGCTCCAGAACCTGCGCCGGGACGCCGCCGCGCCGGCGGGGTGGAGCTGGCAGGTCAACCTCGAGGTCCTCGACCGCGACCTGCCGGTGATCAGCTCGTGGCCCGCCGACGAGCTCGCCGCCGTCGCGCCGTACGACGGGCCGGTGCTGTGGCTCGCCGGCGGGCGCTCCGACTACGTGCGCCCGGCGTACGACGCGGCGATGGACCGCTGGTTCCCGCGCAACCGCAAGGTGACGCTCAAGGACACCGGGCACTGGCTGCACTCCGAGCGCCCCGAGCTCTTCCTCGAGGTGCTCAAGAGGTTCCTGGGGGACTGACTGACCGCCCCGGCGGTCACCAGATCGCGTCGGCGTACTCGGGGTGGTCGACGAACGGGTTCCGGTTGCCCTGGTACCGGGTGTAGACGAGGTCGTTGCGCGCCCGCTCGGCCGCCGTCGGCGGGTCCGCGGCGCTCCAGGCGAGGAGCACCGAGATCTTCCCGAGGTACGGCGTCGTGCCGTTGGTGCTGTCGTTGAGCTCGAGGTCGGCGAAGCCGTCGCCGCCCTCGTAGCGCACCGCCATGTACATCAGCCCGCGCGCGACGTCGCCCTTGACGGAGTCGCGCGGCTCGAACGAGTCGGCGTCGGTGAAGCAGTCGGGGCACTGGGCGACCGCGGAGCCGCCGTTGTCGAAGTCCTTGTTGCCGCGGGTGGAGTTGACGGTGACGTCCTCGGGGCGCAGGTGGTGCAGGTCGGTGCCCGGGCCGGCCGCCGTCCCGAAGCCGCCGTGGCTCTGCGGCCAGGTGTGCTCGCGGTTCCAGTTGCCGGTGCTGCCGCCGTTGCTGGACTTCGGCACCGAGCGGCCGGAGTAGAACTCGATGACGTTGCTGCTGTTGGCCGGGTCCTGGTCGGTGACCTCGAGCGCGTCCCAGACCTGGGCGTAGGTGAGCGTCCGGTTGCCGTCGATGATCCCGTGCAGCGCGGTGGCCAGCGCGGCGCCGGTCTTGCCGGCCGCGGCGTCGTAGTAGCCGGCCGGGACGCCCGGATCGGTCGGCGTGCCGGGGTCGGTGCCCCCGCCGCCGCCGACGAGCGCGAAGGCGGTGCCTCCGGTCAGCCCCGGGTGCGAGAAGTACGCCGCCAGGGTGCCCGTCACGTCGATCTGCCTGCCGAGCAGGCCGGGATTGGTCTTGAGCCCGTACGACGAGCGGAACGCCGACGGGATCTGCACGTAGATCATCGAGCCGGTCGCGGTGGTCCCGGGGGAGTCGGCGAGCGCGAGCGCGTAGTCGCTGGGGAAGCCGCTGCGCACGACGGTGGAGCTCGCGGTCGGCTGGCCCACGACGTACCCGCGCACGGTGGCGCCGGAGCCGTTCTGGGTGGCGATCGCCTGGGCGACCGCGAGCGGCGTCGCGGCCGCCGCGGGATCGGGGCGCGGACCGACGAGGAGGAGGGAGGTGGCCAGGAGGGAGAGGAGGACGGCGTGCAGTGCGCGACGTCGCAGCCCGAGCATGCGTGTCATGCCGGCGATCCTCACCCGCGACGGGGTCGCGCCGCTAGCCCGCGACGGACTGGTCATGCGGTGCTCACCCGTCGTTGGCCTGGCGGGCGCGGTAGGCGGCGACGGCGTTGCGGTTGCCGCAGGCCACCGAGCAGAACCGCTTGGAGCGGTTGCGCGAGAGGTCGAGGACGACGCCCTCGCAGCCGTCGTCGGCGCAGACCGCGAGCCGGGACATCTCGTCGGCGCGGATCACGTCGATCATCGCCATCGCGGTCTCGACGGTGATCCGCTCGGCCAGCGGGCGCTCGGGGTCGACGGCGTGCAGGTGCCAGTCGTAGCCGTCGTGGCGGCGCAGCTGGGGGAGCGCGGAGGCCTCGCGCAGCATCGCGTTGACGATGTCGACGGCCTGGTCGCGGCCGGCCGTGAGCAGGGCGCGCAGCCGGGGGACGATCGCGCGCACGGCGTCGACCTCGGCCTGGTCGCCGTCGTGGCGCCCGGTGTAGCCGTGCTCGGCGAAGAAGGCCTCGAGCTCGTCGGGCGTGGTCAGCGTGACCGGCTCGAGGGCGGAGTTGGTGAGCGCGACCGCCGCCTGGAGGGCGAGCGAGGTGTCATGGGCGAAAACCACTTTGACAGGTTACCCGATCCGGACCTACTGTCATTGGTCATGAGGACGTTGACTCGTGACAGTGGGCCCCGTGTCGGTGTGGGCATCGGGTTCGCGCTCGCGTCCGCGGCGTCCTTCGGCCTCTCCGGCGCGCTGGCCCGCCCGCTGCTCGACGACGGCTGGACCGCCGGCAGCGTGGTCCTGCTCCGGATCGTCATCGGCGCGCTCGCCGTCCTCCCGTTCGGCATCGCCGCCCTGCGCGGCCGCTGGCACCTCCTGCGCCGCAGCGCCCCCACGGTCCTGCTGTACGGCGGCCTGGCGGTCGCCGGCGCGCAGTACTGCTACTTCTCGGCGGTCCGCACCCTCGAGGTCGGCCCGGCGCTGCTCATCGAGTACACCGCGCCGGCCGCGGTCGTGCTGTGGATGTGGCTGGCGCACGGCCAGCGCCCGGGACGGCTGACCGTCGTCGGCGCCGTGGTCGCGGCCCTGGGCCTGGTGCTCGTGCTCGACCTGTTCTCCGGCGCGGACTTCGACCTGCGGGGAGCGGCGTGGGCGCTCGCGGCGATGGTCGGCGCGGCGACCTACTTCGTCATCTCGGCCGACGACCGGCACGGGCTGCCGCCGCTCGCGCTCGCCACCGGCGGCCTCGTCGTCGGCGGCGTGATGCTGGGGCTGCTCGGCCTGGTCGGGCTGATGCCCATGGCGACCTCGTCGTCGCACGTCACCTACGCGGGCCTGACGACGGCGCCGTGGGTGCCGATCGTCGTCCTCGGCCTGGTCACCGCCGCGGTGGCCTACACCACCGGCATCGAGGCCAGCCGGCGCCTCGGCTCGCGCCTCGCGTCGTTCGTGGCGCTGAGCGAGGTCGTGCTGGCCGTGGTCTGGGCCTGGCTGCTGCTCGACCAGCTGCCCGGACTGGTCCAGCTCGCCGGTGGCGCGCTGATCGTGGCGGGTGTCGTCGGGGTCAAGCTGGGCGAGCGCGGCGTCAGCGCGGTCGGCATCGCGGTGGGAACCGATCCGCTCCCGGTCGCGTCGTCGGAGCATGAGGTGGTTGCTCGCGATGCTGCTGGTCTCGGCGACGGTGACGGCGGCGTGCGCCGCCGAGGAGCCCGCGCGGCCCGCTGATCCGGTCCTCGCCGCGCCCGCCACCGACGGCTGGCGCACCGAGACGTGGGCCGGGCTGAGCGTGGACGTCCCCGGCGAGTGGACCTACGGCGGCGCGCCGGTGCGGTCCGGAGGCGGCGAGCGCACGGTCTGCCCGCCGCCGGTCATGGGCCCGGACGACGCCGCGACCGGCCGGGTGGGGCGTCCGGTCACGCTCTCCGACGTGTGCGCGGGCTACCCGTGGATCCCGCACTCGCGCGCGCTGACCTCGACCACGCCCTACGTCTGGCTGGGCGCGGAGATCCCCGTCGGAGTCGTCCGGTACGACGGCGGGCTGGTCCAGCAGACGGTCGCCCGCCACGGCACCACGCTCACGGTGGGCAGCGCCGACGCCGGCCTGCGCGCGCGGATCCTCGGCTCCGCGCGCCCGGCCGAGCGGTGCCGGCCCGGCGGCGTCACCGCGGGGGAGACCGAGGTGTGCGGCTACGGGCGCGGCACGGACGACGCGCTCTCGCTCGCGTTCGCGGAGCGGGTCGACCCGGCCACGCTGACCGCGACGGTCGCCGCCGCGGAGCGGGCGGGGGAGGTGCCGGCGGGCTGGACCTGTCCCGGTCCGCGCCGCAACGACGACGGACGCGGGCACGTGCGCCGGCCGGCCGACGTCGTCGAGCTGCGCGACGACTAGCGGACCGTCGTCCTCGACCTGGGCTGCGAGAGCGTCGACCTCGGTGACGGCACGCTGCGCCGGCTGACCGACGAGGTGCTGCAGCCGTGGGTGGGCCCGCTGGCGCAGGCCTCGCTGCGCAGCCTCGTCGGTCCGCTCGGCTAGGGCGTGTCTCCCACCTCCCCGCCTGCTGCGCGGCGTCTGCGACTCGAACTGGCAGCGTTGTCGCAGACTCGACGGGCCTCCGGCCCGCCTTCACTGCTCCGCCTTGCCAGATCGGCCGCAAACGCCGCTCGCGACGGCGCGGACGTGGGAGACGCGCCCTAGCGCAGGTCCTGCTGCTTGACCACGACCTCGCGCAGGATCAGCAGCACCGCCGCCGCGACCGGGATCGCGAGCAGCGCGCCGACGACGCCGAGCAGGCCCGCGCCGACGAGCGCCGCGATCACGATGACCGCGCCGGGCAGGTCGACGGACTTGCTCATCACCCGCGGGTAGATGACGTAGTTCTCGATCTGCTGGTAGACGACGTAGAAGATCACGCAGGCGATGCCGGTCTTGACGTCGGTCGCGAACGCGATCGCCGAGACGATCACCGCGCCGATCGTGGCGCCGATCATCGGGATCACGTCGAGGAGCGCGACGACGAAGGCCAGCGCGACGGCGTACTCGCGGATGTCGGTGAACCACAGGAACACCAGCGAGGACAGGCCCGCGCAGAGCGCGACGATGAAGGCGCCGGAGACGTAGCCGCCGATGTTGGCGATGACCTTGTCGCCGAGCTTCGAGACCCGCTCGCGGCGCGAGGCCGGGGCGAGCTTGTAGATCGCGCCGGTCGTCGTCTTGAGGGAGGCCAGGAAGTAGAGCGTCAGGACGATGATGACGAACAGGTTGAACAGCGCCGAGATGACCTTGAGGCCGACGCCGAGCACGCCGCCGAACAGCCCGGAGAGGAAGTCGCCGTCCTCGATGTAGGCCTTGGCCTTGTCGATGACGTCGTACTCGCGGTTGAGGTCCTGGATCTGCTTGTTGCGCTGCAGCTCGTCGAGCCAGGCCGGGGCGTTCTTGGTGATCGCGGTGACCTGGTCGGTGATGACCGGGACGATCGCCACCAGGAAGAGCCCGAGCGCGACGAAGGCGATGACGAGCACCACGGTCACCGCGAAGGAGCGGCGCAGGCCGCGCCGCTCCAGCGCCTCGACCGCGGGGTTGAGGCCCGCGGCGAGGAAGAACGCGACCACGACGAGCATCAGCACCGAGCTGATGGCCGTGAGCGACTTGAAGAGCAGGAACGCCGTCAGCGCGCCCAGACCGCCGACGAAGCCGTAGAAGAACGGCGAGCGCCGGTCGAAGGGCCGTCCGGGCGTGCCGTACGGCGTCGGGTCGGAGTCGGCGTCGACCGGGGTCGCCGGGTCGACGCCGCCGTGCTCCTGGACGCCGTCAGCGGCCGCGGATGTGCTCAACTGTCGTCCTCGCCGAAGCCGGCGACCAGGTCGGCGAGCGAGGACAGCTGGGCGGTGATGGCGGCGCGGCGCTTGGTGAGCCGGTCGAGCTCGGCCTTGCGGGTGGCGATCTCGCGCTCCAGCTCGGCGTCGCCGGTGGCGGTGACCGCCTCGGCCTGGGTGCGGGCGGAGACGATGATCTGCTCGGCCTCGCGGCGGGCGCGGGTGAGCAGGCCCTCGGCCTCGGCCTGGGCCGCGGACCGGTTGGCGCTCGCCTGCTTGCTGGCCTCGGCGGCGCGGGCCTCGGCCGCGTTGGCGCGCTGCTCGGCCTCCTCGACCAGGCGCCGGGTCTCGCCGACGGCGGTGTTGTGGTGGTCGGTGGCCTCGCGGGCCAGCCGCTCCTTCTCCATCGCCAGGGCGCGGCGCGCCTCCTGGACCTCGCGGTCGACGGCCGCCCGGGCCTGCTCGACCTCGCGCTGCGCCTGGGCGCGGAGCTCGGAGGCCTCCTGCTGGGAGGCGAGCCGGAGCTGGTCGGCCTCGCGGCGTGCGGCGGCGAGGGTGTCCTCGGCCTCGCTCTTGGCCAGGGACCGCTCCTGCTCGGCGTCGGTGAGCAGCCGGGTCCGGTTCTCCTCGAGCTCGCGGAGCTGGACGGCGCGCATGTCGTCGGCCTCGCGGGCGGCCTCGGCGCGGATCGCCTTGGCGTCGCGGGCGGCCTGCTCGCGGATCTCGGCGGCGTCGTTCTCGGCCGTCACCCGGATCTCGGAGGCCTCCTCCTCGGCCAGGCGCAGCATCGCGCTGGCGCGGCCGCCGAGACCGGCGTACGACGGGTTGTCGGCCTCGTCGAGCTCGCCCTTGAGCCGGGCGACCTCCTGCTCGAGCTCGATGACCTTCTGCTCGGACTCGGTCAGGCTCGCGCCGAGCGTCGCCTTCTCGCTGGAGAGCTGGCGGATCTGGGCGTCCACCGCGTCGCGGTCGTAGCCGCCCTTGCGGACGATCGGCAGGCCACCGCCCGCGCCCGGGGCGGAGAAGCCCACCGGACGGGCGCCGCCGGCGCTCCCGGCGGGGGCGGCCGGCGGGACCGGGGCGGGGTTCGCGGGACGGCCGGCAGGGGCAGGGCGGTTGCCTGCCGCCGCCTGCGGCCGGGCGACCGGGGTCTCGGCCGTCTTCACGGCGGGGATCACCTGGGTGGGCTCGTCGTCAGCCTTGGTGGTCACGTTCTTGGACTCCTCGGTCGGGGTGGGCTCGTCGTCGAAGATGGACAGACCCTCGTCGCTCATGGAACTGAGCCTCCCTGGCTCTCGCGTCGGTGTTCTGGGGGGTGGACTTGGGGTGGGACCGGACCCATGATCCCCGATAGGCGAAGCGTTTCCCAGCCCGCCTCGCCGGGCGCGGACGGCGGCCCGGATCCGTGCGCGAAAAGCCGAACGGGCCGAGCGCGTGGTGCGCTCGGCCCGTTCGTCGTACCGCTGGGATCAGATCCCGCGGAACAGGTTGATCTTGTCGAGGTGCTGCTCGCGCATCTCGCCGTTGCGCACGCCGAGACCCTCCTCGGGGGAGAGGCACAGGACGCCGACCTTGCCCTGGTGCTTGTTGTGGTGCACGTCGAGGGCGGCCTGGCCGGTGTCCTCGAGCTTGTAGGTGCGCGACAGGGTCGGGTGGATCTTGCCCTGCGCGATGAGGCGGTTGGCCTCCCACGACTCGCGGTAGTTGGCGAAGTGGCTGGAGATGATCTTCTTGAGGTTCATCCACAGGTAGCGGTTGTCGTACTCGTGCATGTAGCCCGAGGTCGAGGCACAGGTGGTGATGGTGCCGCCCTTGCGGGTGACGTAGACCGAGGCGCCGAAGGTCTCGCGGCCCGGGTGCTCGAAGACGATGTCGATGTCCTCGCCGCCGGTGAGCTCGCGGATGGCCTTGCCGAAGCGCTGCCACTCCTTCGGGTTCTGCTTCGTGCCCTCCTCGTTCCAGAACTTCGGAGCGAGCTCGGAGCGGTTGATGACCATCTCGGCGCCCATGTTGCGCACGATCTGGGCCTTCTCCTCGTTGGAGACCACGCAGATCGGGTTCGCACCGCCGTTGAGGGCGTACTGCGTGGCGAAGCCGCCGAGACCGCCGGAGGCGCCCCAGATGAGGACGTTGTCGCCCTGCTTCATGTTGCCGCCGTTGGCGGAGACGAGCTGGCGGTAGGCGGTGCAGTTGACGAGGCCGGGGGAGGCGGCCTCCTCCCAGGTGAGGTGCTCGGGCTTGGGCATGAGCTGGTTGGCCTTGACCATCGCGACGTCGGCGAGGCCGCCGAAGTTGGTCTCGAAGCCCCAGATGCGCTGCGAGGGGTCCATCATCGTGTCGTTGTGGCCGTCGGGCGCCTCGAGCTCGACGCTCAGGCAGTGCGCGACGACGCGGTCGCCGGGCTTCCACTTGGTCACGCCCGCGCCGACGGCGAGGACGACGCCGGACAGGTCGGAGCCGACGATGTGGTAGTCGAGGTTGTGCCGGGCGCCGAGGTCGGACTCGCGGCCGTAGCGCTCGAGGAAGCCGAACGTCGAGACCGGCTCGAAGATCGAGGTCCACACGGTGTTGTAGTTGATCGCGGAGGCCATGACTGCCACGAACGCCTCACCCGGACCGAGCTCGGGGAGGGCGACCTCGTCCACGTGCAGGGACTTGCGGGGGTCCTTGTCGCGAGAGTCGATGCCCTCGAACATGTCGACCTCGTCCTTGTGGACCGTGACGGCCCGGTAGGACTCCGGGAGCTCGAGGTTGGCGAAGTCCTCCGCAGAGGCCTCCGCCTGGATGGCGTCGAGGATGTGCTGCACGATCGTCGTCTCCCTAGAAAAGTCGGTGCGTAACCAGTCGGGCCGGGTGGGCTAGTACGGCCGCCGCGAAGATACCCGTCGGTAACCATCGGGTGGTGAGTTCGTGACACTCATCTCATCGGCTCCCGCCCGGCAGGCGGGCGGCGGCGGCTCGCGCCGTCCTGGGCTCGGCGGCGCTCCGATGGGCCACCATAGAGCCGTGACGTCGCATGCGGGTGGCCTGTCCACGAACGAGGGGGTCGTCGACCTCAACGCCGATGTCGGCGAGTCGTTCGGCCGCTGGCAGCTGGGCGACGACGGCGCCCTCCTGCCGCACCTGACGAGCGCCAACGTGGCGTGCGGCTTCCACGCCGGCGACCCGCTCACGCTGCGTCACACCTGCACGATGGCGGTCTCGGCGGGCGTCACGATCGGGGCCCAGGTCGGCTACCGCGACCTGGCCGGCTTCGGGCGCCGCTACATCGACGTCCCGGCCGCCGAGCTGACCGCCGACGTCCTCTACCAGCTGGGTGCGCTCGACGCGATCGCCCGCGCGGCCGGGGGTCGGGTGGCCTACCTCAAGCCGCACGGCGCGCTCTACCACGCGGTCTCGCGGCACCCGGGGCAGGCGGAGGCGGTGGTCGACGCCGTCCGCGCGTTCGGCGGGCTCCCGGTGCTGGGCCTGGCCGGATCGGTGTTCCTCGACGCCGTCGCCGCGGCCGGGCTCGAGGCCGTCGGCGAGGGCTTCGCCGACCGCGCGTACCTGCCGGACGGCGGCCTGGTGCCGCGCACCGAGCGCGGCGCGGTGCTGACCGACCCGGTCGCGGTCGCCGCGCAGGCGGTCGAGCTCGCCCGGGCCGGCGACGTGCGCTCGGTGTGCATCCACGGCGACTCCCCGGGCGCGCCCGGGCTCGCCGCGGCCGTGCGCGCCGGGCTCGACGAGGCCGGGATCCCCGTCGGCGCCTTCGCATGAGGCTGCTGCCCTACGGCGACCGCGGGCTGCTCGTCGAGCTCGCCGGCACCGCGGAGGTCGTCGCCTGCACCGACGCCGTCCGCGCCGACCCGGCCGCTGCCGCGCTGCTGCTCGACGTCGTGCCGGGAGCGCGGTCGGTCCTCCTCGTCGCCCGCCCCGGCATCCCGCTCGACCGCCTGCGCTCCGTCGTACCGGACGAAATGGTCGTCGAATCGCCCGCATCACGACCATTTCGTCCGGTACGACGGGCGGGGGCGGAGATCCGGGTGGCGGTCGTGTACGACGGCCCGGACCTCGCGGAGGTCGCCCGGCAGACGGGCCTGAGCGAGGCCGAGGTGGTCGCCGCGCACACCGGGACGCCGTGGCGGGTGGCGTTCGGCGGGTTCGCGCCGGGCTTCGCCTACCTCGTCGGCGGCGACCCGCGGCTGCGGGTGCCGCGCCGGGCCGAGCCGCGCACCACGGTGCCGGCGGGATCGGTGGGGCTGGCGGGGGAGTTCAGCGGGGTCTACCCGCGCGCCTCGCCCGGCGGCTGGCAGCTGATCGGGCGCACCGACGTCGTGCTGTGGGACCTCGACCGGGAGCCGCCGGCGCTGCTCGCTGCGGGCGCGACGGTGCGGTTCGTGGCGGTCCCGGCGTGAGCGGCGCCCTGGTGGTGCGAGCCGTCGGCGGGCCGTGCCTGGTCCAGGACGCCGGCCGGCCCGGGCACGCCGCGATCGGCGTCGGGGCGAGCGGGGCGGCCGACCGGACGTCGTACGGGCTGGCGAACCGGCTGGTCGGCAACGGCCCCGGCGCGGCCGCGCTCGAGGTGGTCCTCGGCGGGCTCGAGGTCGAGGCGACCGCCGCGACGTGGGTCTGCGTCACCGGGGCGCCGGTGCCGCTCACCGTCGCCGGCCGCGCCGAGCCGACGGGCGCCGTGCTCGCGCTGCGGCCCGGCGACCGGCTGCGGATGGGGACGCCGGCGAGCGGCCTGCGCTCCTACCTCGCCGTCCGCGGCGGGATCGCGGTCGCGCCGGTGCTCGGCTCGCGCTCGCGCGACACCCTCGCCGGGATCGGGCCCGCGCCGCTGGCCGCCGGCGACCGGGTGCCGCTGGGGGCGGACGGGACGGGGGAGCTGCTCGTCGACGCCGTCCCCCCGACGTCGTACGACGGCCCGGTGGTGCTGCGCGTGGTCCGCGGCCCGCGAGCGGACTGGGTCGCCGACGCCGACCGGCTGGTCACCACGACCTGGCAGGTCGGCGCGGCCAGCGACCGGGTCGGCCTGCGCCTCGACGGTGCGGCGCTGACGCCGGCACCGGACCGGGGTGAGCTGCCGAGCGAGGGCGCGCTGCGCGGCGCGATCCAGGTGCCGCCGGGCGGGGGACCGGTCGTGTTCGGCCCGGACCACCCCGTCACCGGCGGCTATCCCGTGGTCGGTGTGGTCGTCGACGCCGACACCGACCGGCTGGCCCAGCTGCGCCCCGGCGACCCGGTCCGCTTCCGCTGGGCCTGAATCCCCGCGAAGGGGCACGGTCCGGCGGGCGAAGTGGCGCAGACCGGCGGGCGAAGTGGCGCAGACCGGCGGTCCAGGTGCGCGTGCCCGGGCATCCGCGCTCCCTCGGCCGCCGGAACGTGCTCCTTCGGCCGCCGGAACGTGCTCCTTCGCCCGCCGGAACGCGCCCCTTCGCCCCGCCGGAAGACTCAGTGGCTGCCGTCGGCGGCCGGCTCGACGAGCTCGACCAGGACGCCGCCGGCGTCCTTGGGGTGCACGAAGTTGATCCGGCTGTTGGCCGTGCCGCGCTTGGGCTCGGGGTAGAGGAGGCGGACGCCGCGCTCGCGCAGGATCGCCGAGACCTGGTCGAGGTCGGCGACGCGGTAGGCCATCTGCTGGACGCCCGGGCCGCTGCGGTCGAGGAACTTCGCGATGGTCGACTCCTCGTTGAGCGGGGCGAGGAGCTGGATGCAGGAGCCGGAGTCGCCGACGGCGACCATCGCCTCGCGCACGCCCTGCTCCTCGTTGGTCTCCTCGTGCACGGCGACCATGCCGAACGTGTCGCGGTAGAACGCGATCGCGACGTCGAGGTCGGGGACCGCGATGCCGACGTGGTCGATCGCGGTGAACAGGTGCTGGGGCAGGCCGTCAGTACTCATGCGGGCCATTCTGGACCACGGGGCACCACCCCCGATCGGTGACGAGTGCCACATCCACGCCCCTCTGAGACCCCTCGCGACCCCAGGTGACCCGCGAGTAGAGTCGAAGGAGTTCACGTTTCGGTACCACCGATGTTTTCTTCACGGAGGCAGCAATGTCCGACAACCCCAGCGTCATCGTCGCCGGCGCTCGTACGCCGATCGGCCGCCTGCTCGGCGGTCTCAAGACCCTGTCGGCCGCCGACCTGGCGGGCGTCGCGATCAAGGGCGCGCTGGAGAAGGCGGGCGTCGCGCCCGAGCAGGTCGACTACCTGATCCTCGGCCAGGTCCTCCAGGCCGGCGCCGGCCAGAACCCGGCCCGCACCGCCGGTCTCGCCGCGGGCCTGCCGGCCAGCGTGCCGTCGATCACCATCAACAAGGTGTGCCTGTCGGGCATCAACGCGATCGCCCAGGCCGACCAGATGATCCGCGCCGGCGAGGCCGACATCGTCGTCGCCGGTGGTGCCGAGTCGATGACCAACGCGCCGCACCTGCTCCCCAAGAGCCGCGACGGCTTCAAGTACGGCGACACCACGCTCGTCGACTCGATGGCCTACGACGCTCTCTACGACCAGGCGACGCAGCAGGCGATGGGCAACCTCACCGAGGCCGTCAACGCCGAGCGCGACAACGCGCTGACCCGTGAGGAGCAGGACGAGTTCTCGGCCCGCTCGCACCAGCTCGCCGCCGCCGCGCAGAAGAACGGCGTCTTCGACGACGAGATCGTCCCGGTCAGCATCCCGCAGCGCAAGGGCGACCCGGTCGTCATCAGCAAGGACGAGGGCGTGCGCGGCGACACCACCGTCGAGTCGCTCGCGGGCCTGCGCCCGGCGTTCTCCAAGTCCGGCACGATCACCGCGGGCTCGGCCTCGCAGATCTCCGACGGCGCCGCCGCCGTGGTCGTCACCAGCAAGAAGAAGGCCGAGGAGCTCGGTCTCCCGATCCTCGCCGAGATCGTCAGCCACGGCCAGGTCGCGGGCCCCGACTCCAGCCTCCAGCTGCAGCCGGCCAACGCCACCCAGAAGGCCCTCGACAAGGCGGGCCTGAGCGCGGCCGACCTCGACCTGGTCGAGTTCAACGAGGCGTTCGCCGCGGTCGGCATCGAGTCGGCGCGCGCGCTCGGCCTCGACGAGGCCAAGGTCAACGTCAACGGCGGCGCGATCGCGATCGGGCACCCGCTCGGCGCCTCCGGCACCCGGATCACGCTGCACCTCGCGCTCGAGCTCAAGCGCCGCGGTGGCGGCGTCGGCGCGGCCGCGCTCTGCGGCGGCGGCGGCCAGGGCGACGCCCTGGTCATCCGGGTTCCCTCTGCCTGATCGTCCGGCTTTGCCTGACCGAAGCACCCAGGGCGGCCGTCGCGGGATCACCGCGGCGGCCGTTCCTGACATCGTGGCCAAGGCGCGCGAGGGCGACCCGCGCTCGGTGGGCCGGCTGATCTCGCTCGTCGAGGACGAGTCGCCCCTGCTGCCCGACCTCATGCGGGCCCTCGCGCCGTACGCCGGGCACGCCCGCATCGTCGGCCTCACCGGCTCGCCGGGTGTCGGCAAGTCGACGTCGACCAACGCCCTCATCGGCGAGCTGCGCCGCCGCGACCAGCGGGTCGCGGTGCTGGCGGTCGACCCGTCGTCGCCGTTCTCGGGCGGGGCGCTGCTGGGCGACCGGATCCGGATGGGCGACCACGTGCTCGACCCGGGCGTGTTCATCCGCTCGATGGCCGCGCGCGGGCACCTCGGCGGGCTGGCCTGGACGACGCCCCAGGCGCTGCGGGTCCTCGACGCGGCCGGCTTCGACGTCGTCCTGGTCGAGACGGTCGGCGTCGGGCAGAGCGAGGTCGAGGTGGCCGGCCACGCCGACTCCACCATCGTGCTGCTCGCGCCCGGCATGGGCGACGGCATCCAGGCGGCCAAGGCCGGCATCCTCGAGATCGGCGACCTCTACGTCGTCAACAAGTCCGACCGCGACGGTGCCGACAAGGTGCGCCGCGACCTGCGCTCGATGCTCGGCCTCGCCGAGCGCCGCGACGGTGCCTGGCGCCCGCCCGTCCTCAAGACCACTGCGTCCACGGCGACCGGCGTCGCCGACGTCGTCGACGCGCTCGAGGAGCACGCCGCCTGGCTGCGCGAGAGCGGCGAGCTGGAGCGCCGGCGGGTCCGCCGTGCGCGCGACGAGGTCGAGACCCTCGCGCTCACCGCGCTGCGCCGCCGCTGGGGGAGCGTCGGCTCCGGCGACCGGCTCGACGAGCTGGCCGCGGCCGTGGTCGCCGGTGAGACGGACCCCTACACGGCAGCCGACGCGCTGGTCGCAGGCTCCTAGAGCACCCCGCCCCGCTTGAGCAGGATCGGCGGCCCCGGCAGGACGACCCGCCCGGCCGCCGCCGCGTCGGTGATCGTCACCGCCGCCGAGCGCACGTCGTCCAGGCGCAGGCCCTCGGGCGAGCGCAGCCGCACGGTGAAGGTCTCGGCCGGCTCGAGCACGCCGTCGGAGGTGAGCGGGATCCGGAGCTTGGCCGAGCGCCGGCCCGCCGGGACGACGACCCGGGTGCTCAGCCGCGGCAGGTCGCTGCCCACGGTCGCGGTGCCGGAGTGGGTCTCGACGACGACCGCGGTGTCGCGACCGGCCAGCCGGTCGAGCCGGACCCGGACGACGGCCGAGCCGCCCTCGACGCCGTCGCGGGTGACGAGCGTGGCGGTCGGGGTCGGGAAGCCGGGGCGTCCCTTCTCGTCGAGCGCGGTGAAGCAGTAGCCGCGGCGCCGCGCGCCCTGCACCACCTGGGCGACCGCGCCGACCGAGATCGGGGAGCGGTTCACGCCGTCGTGCTGGAGCACGATGTTGGCGCCGGGGCGCAGCGAGCCGAGGATCCGGGCGGCGATCTGCTCGGAGGTGCCGCTCTTCCAGTCGAGCGAGTCGGTGGTCCACAGCACCGGCACGAAGCCCGCGTCGCGGATCGCCCGGCGGATCGTCGGGTTCGTCGCGCCGTACGGCGGCCGCATCAGCCGGGTGGGGTGGGCACCGGCGCGCAGCAGCGCGCGGTGGGTGGTGCGCAGGGTCCGCAGCGCCTGGTCGTACGACAGCGTGCGCATGTCCTGGTGCGCCCAGGTGTGGTTGCCCACGAGGAAGCCGGACCGCTCGATCTCGCGGACCGCGCCCGGCAGCGCCTCGACCCGCTGGCCGACGACGAAGAAGGTCGCCGGCACGTGCTTGCTGCGCAGCAGCCGGACCAGCCGGTGCGTCGTCCCGCGGACCGGGCCGTCGTCGAAGGTGAGCGCGACCTGCCCCTTGCACCCCCGTTTCTTCGCCGGCGCCGGGGCGGCGGCCTGGGCGGGCGCGACGAGGACGGAGAGGACGCAGGCCAGGGCCAGCGTGACCAGCAGAAGGGGGGTACGGCGCAGGAGCACGCGGACAGCATGAACCGTCCGGCGCCCCGGCACGGTCATTTCGGCGATTCGGTGCTGTGATGTCGCCCGCTGAGAGGATGGGCGGGTGAAGGACGTCGTCATCCTCGGCTCGACCGGTTCCATCGGCACCCAGGCGCTCGACCTGGTGCGTGCCAACCCCGATCGCTTCCGCGTCGTCGGGCTGACCGCCGGCGGGAGCAACCCCGCGCTGTTCGACCAGCAGGTCGCCGAGTTCGCCCCCCGCTTCCACGGGCTGGGCGAGGAGGCGAGCGTCGAGGCGGCCCAGCAGGCGTGCGACGTCGTCCTCAACGGGATCACCGGTGCGGTCGGTCTGCGGCCCACCCTCGCCGCCCTCGACGCCGGGACGACGCTCGCCCTGGCCAACAAGGAGTCGCTGGTGATGGGCGGCCCGCTCGTCCTGGAGCGGGCCCGGCCCGGCCAGATCGTGCCGGTCGACTCGGAGCACAGCGCGCTCGCGCAGTGCCTGCGTGCCGGCACCCCGGAGGAGGTGCGCCGCCTGGTGCTCACCGCGAGCGGCGGGCCGTTCCGCGGCCGCACCCGTGCCGAGCTCGCCGACGTCACCCCCGAGCAGGCCGCTGCGCACCCGACCTGGGACATGGGGCCGGTGATCACCATCAACTCCGCGACCCTGGTCAACAAGGGCCTCGAGGTGATCGAGGCGCACCTGCTCTTCGGCATCCCCTTCGACCGGATCGAGGTCGTCGTCCACCCGACGAGCGTCGTGCACTCGATGGTGGAGTTCGTCGACGGCTCGACGCTGGTCCAGGCCAGCCCGCCGACCATGCTCATCCCCATCGCGCTCGGCCTTTCCTGGCCCGACCGGGTGCCCGACGCGGCGCCCGCGGTGGACTGGACCAGGGCCGAGACCTGGGAGTTCCTCCCGCTCGACGACGACGCCTTCCCCGCGGTCGCCCTGGCCCGGACGGCGGGGGAGCGCGGGCGCACCGCGCCGGCGGTCTACAACGCCGCCAACGAGGTCGCCGTCGACGCCTTCCGCAGGGGCCGGCTTCCCTTCACCGGGATCGTCGACGTTGTGCGGGACGTTCTAGCCGCCCACGACGTACCCTCGGAGGGGCAGCTCTCCCTCGACGACGTCCTCGCGGCCGACGCGTGGGCGCGGGAAGCGGCCACCCAGCTCATCGAACCGAGGACCGCGCCCCGCCCATGACCGCTCTGCTCTACCTTCTCGGTGTCGTCGTCTTCGCCGTCGCGATCCTGGCGTCGATCGGCCTGCACGAGCTCGGCCACATGATCCCCGCGAAGGCCTTCGGCGGGAAGGTCACCCAGTACTTCATCGGCTTCGGCCCCACCGTGTGGAGCAAGCAGGTCGGCGAGACCGAGTACGGCGTCAAGGCGATCCCGCTCGGCGGCTACGTCAAGATCGTCGGCATGCTCCCGCCCGGCGCCGAGCAGCTGGCCGACGAGGCCGACGTCGACGAGCACGGCAACCAGGTGCTCAAGGTCCGCAAGTCCAACACGGGCATGTTCACCCAGCTCATCTCCGACGCGCGGGCGGCGGAGTGGGAGCTGGTCCGTCCCGAGGACACCGAGCGGCTCTTCTACAAGATGGCCTGGTGGAAGAAGGTCATCGTCATGGGCGGCGGCCCGATGGTGAACATCGCCATCGCCTTCCTCATCTTCGCCGGCGTCTTCGCGACCTACGGCAACCCGAGCGACCCGACCACCGAGCTGACCATCAGCGAGGTCCAGGGCTGCGTCATCCCGGCCGACGAGAACGGCCGGACCTGCACCGAGGACGAGATCGCGACCTCGCCGACCCCCGCCTACGCGGCCGGGCTGCAGAAGGGCGACCGGTTCGTCTCCTTCAACGGCACCGAGATCTCCACCTGGGAGCAGCTGCAGAAGCTGATCCGGGCCAACGACGACGGCGAGGCCACGATCGTCGTCGAGCGCGGCGGCGAGCAGCTCACCGTCGCGACCCGGACCAGGGTCGAGCCGCGCTTCCTGCAGGCCGACGACAAGGAGAAGACCGCGGTCGGCTTCCTCGGCGTCAGCCCCGAGACCCACCCGACCAAGGGCGGCGTCTTCTACACCGGCGGCCAGATGGGCCACATGACCGTCGAGGTCGTGAAGTCGCTGGCCACCCTGCCGGTCAAGGTGTGGGGCGTGGCCAAGGCGATCGTCGGGGTCGAGAAGCGCGACCCCGCCGGCCCGGTCAGCATCGTCGGCGGCGGCCGCCTCGCCGGCGAGACCGCCGCGCACGACGAGATCAGCAGCCGCGACAAGGTGCTCTCGCTGCTCATGCTCGTGGCCGGCTTCAACTTCTTCATCGGCATGCTCAACCTGGTGCCGCTGCTGCCGCTCGACGGCGGCCACATCGCCAGCGCGTTGTGGGAGGCCGTGCGCCGGGGCCGGGCGCGGCTGTTCCGCCGTCCCGACCCGGGCTACGTCGATGCCGCCAAGCTGCTCCCGATCGCCTACGTCGTGGCGAGCGCGCTGCTCGTGATGGGCCTCGTGCTGATCGTCGCGGACATCGTCGTGCCCGTGCACCTCGAATCCTGATCCCGCCCCTGCGGAAAGTAGTCTTGACGTCATGACGTCGATCAGCCTGGGCATGCCGGCCGCCCCGCCGCCGGTGCTCGCCCCCCGTCGTACCACCCGCCAGATCCAGGTGGGCAAGGTCGGCGTCGGCAGCGACCACCCCATCTCGGTGCAGTCGATGACGACGACGCTGACCTCCGACGTCAACACCACGCTCCAGCAGATCGCCGAGCTCACCGCGGCCGGCTGCGACATCGTCCGGGTCGCCTGCCCGAGCCAGGACGACGCCGACGCGCTGCCCGAGATCGCCCGGCACAGCCAGATCCCGGTGATCGCCGACATCCACTTCCAGCCGAAGTACGTCTTCGCGGCGATCGAGGCCGGCTGCGCGGCGGTGCGGGTCAACCCCGGCAACATCAAGAAGTTCGACGACCAGATCAAGGAGATCGCCAAGGCGGCCTCCGACCACGGCACCTCGATCCGGATCGGCGTCAACGCCGGCTCGCTCGACAAGCGCCTGCTCGAGAAGTACGGCAAGGCCACGCCCGAGGCCCTCGTCGAGTCGGCGGTGTGGGAGGCGAGCCTCTTCGAGGAGCACGGCTTCCGCGACTTCAAGATCTCGGTCAAGCACAACGACCCGGTCGTCATGGTCCGCGCCTACGAGCTGCTCGCCGAGGCCGGCGACTGGCCGCTGCACCTCGGCGTGACCGAGGCCGGCCCCGCCTTCCAGGGCACCATCAAGTCGGCCACCGCCTTCGGTGCGCTCCTCTCCCGCGGCATCGGCGACACCATCCGGGTCTCGCTCTCGGCGCCGCCGGTCGAGGAGGTCAAGGTCGGCATCCAGATCCTCCAGTCGCTCAACCTGCGCCCGCGCAAGCTCGAGATCGTCTCGTGCCCCTCGTGCGGCCGCGCCCAGGTCGACGTCTACACGCTGGCCGAGCGGGTCACCGCCGGCCTCGACGGGCTCGAGGTGCCGCTGCGCGTCGCGGTCATGGGCTGCGTCGTCAACGGCCCCGGCGAGGCCCGCGAGGCCGACCTCGGCGTCGCGTCGGGCAACGGCAAGGGTCAGATCTTCGTCAAGGGCGAGGTCATCAAGACCGTGCCCGAGGCCGAGATCGTCGAGACCCTGATCGAGGAGGCGATGAAGATCGCCGAGTCGATGGAGCCGGTCGAGGGCGCCGAGCCCAGCGTCTCGGTCTCCTGAGCGGTCCCGTACCGGCGCCCCGCCGCGCCCACTAGGCTCGGGCCGTGTTGACGACCCGGTCCGGCATCCGCGTGCTCGCGCAGGCCGACCTGCCCGCGTTCCTGGCCCTGGCCGGGCGCGACCCCGTCGTCAACGTCTTCGTGCTGCACCGCGCGCACACCACGAACCTCGAGCCGCGCTGGCTCGGGGGCGAGATGTGGGGCCGGTTCCGCGACGGCGAGCTGGTCGCGGCCTGCCACGTCGCGGCGAACCTGGTCCCCGTCCAGGCCACCGCGGACGACGCGGCCCGGTTCGCCGAGCGGGCACTGGCCCGGCGTCGTACCGTCTCGACGATCGTGGGCCCGCAGGACCCGGTCCGTTCCTTCTGGGGCCAGGTCGCGCCGCACTGGGGCCAGCCGCGCGACGTGCGCTGGGACCAGCGCCACCTCGCCATCGACGCCGCGCCGGCGATCGCGCCCGACCAGGGCGTGCGCGCGGGGGTCCGCGACGACCTGCCGACGCTCTACCCGGCGTGCGTCGCGATGTACACCGAGGAGGTCGGCGTCTCACCCGAGGCCGGTGGCGGCGGCGACCTCTACCGGGCCCGCGTCGCGCAGCTCGTCGGCCGCGGCTGGTCGTTCGTCCGGTACGACGGCGGCGAGCTCGTCTTCAAGGCCGAGGTCGCGTGCGCGACGCCCGACGCGGCCCAGATCCAGGGCGTGTGGGTGCCGCCGCACCGGCGCGGCGAGGGGATCGCGACGGCCGGCATGGCTGCCGTGGTCCAGCAGGTCCGGGCCCGGATCTCACCGACGGTCTCGCTCTACGTCAACGACTGGAACCACGCGGCGCGCACGGCCTACGAGCGGGTCGGCTTCGTCGAGACGGCGCGCTTCGCGACCGTCATGTTCTAGGCGCCCGGACCCGCGGCAGCCCGCTCCACAGCAGCCGGGCCGCGACGTCGGTGACCTCGTCGAGCGTCGCCTCCGGGTGGTCCTGCCACCAGTTCGCGACGCCGTCGACGCCGGTGATGAGCAGCTCGACCACGACGGCGGTCGCGGTCGCCCCCGGCGCGAGCCCCGCGCGGACGAGGTCGGGGCCGAGCATCTCCGCGACCGCCTGGGTCCGCGCGGTGCGGTAGCTGCGCACCGCCTCGTCGAGGCCGGGGTCGCCGGTGGGGACCGGGTCGACGAGCAGCCGGCGGGCCGCGGGGCGCTGCTGCGCGAAGGACAGGTAGGCCGCCACGGTGGCTCGCATCCGGGCCCGGCCGGCGCCCGCGCCGGTGATCCCGGCACCGACCTCGGCGAGCATCGCGGCGTTCTCGGTGCCGAGCACGTGCAGGTAGAGCGCGCGCTTGTCGCGGAAGTGGTCGTAGAGGACCGTCCGCGAGACGCCCGCGGCGGCCGCGATGGCGCCGACCGACGCGGCGTCGTACCCGCGGCCGGCGAAGACCTCGACGGCCGCGGCCTCGATCCGCTCGCGGCGCGCGGGCGCGGTGAGCCGGCGGCGGACGGACGGTGTCGTGCTCACGGCTCCTCCTGGGCGCCCCTTGACCTGGTGTGGCGCGGGTCACGATACTCGGCGGCACGCACTTACCGACACCAGTGTCGGTTGAGATCATGGGGTGATCGCGGATGGCGCAGCGTCTGGACCGTCGTACCTTGCTCACGTCGTCGGCCGCGGTCGGCGCCGGCGCCGTCCTGGCCGGCACCGGCCTGGCGCCGGCGCTCGCCGCGACGCCCGGTCGCCGGGCCGTCGTCCTCGGCGGCGGGATGGCGGGGCTGACCGCCGCCCACGAGCTGGTCGAGCGCGGCTTCGAGGTGACCGTCTTCGAGCCGTCGGCCTGGGGCGGCAAGGCCCGGAGCATCCCCGTCGCCGGCACCGGGACCGGCGGTCGTGCCGACCTGCCTGGCGAGCACGGCTTCCGGTTCTTCCCGGGCTTCTACCACCACGTCCCCGAGACGATGCGCCGCATCCCGTTCGGCGCGGGCACCGTCGGCGACAACCTCGTCGCGGCGACCGGCGGCAAGTTCCTGCGCGCGGGGGAGCGGGCCGACGGCTTCGTCTTCGGCATCGGACCGGACCCCCAGCAGCTGCTCACCGTCGACGGCCTGCGCCGCTACCTGCGCGACACGCTCGGCGGCCGGACCGTCCCGCCGCAGGAGCTCGCCTACTTCGTCGAGCGCCTCCTCGTCTTCCTGACCAGCTGCGACGAGCGCCGCCTGGGCCAGTGGGAGAAGGTCAGCTGGTGGGACTTCGTCGGCGCCGGCCGGCGCTCGAAGGAGTACCAGCGCGTCCTCGCCGCGGGCCTGACCCGCAGCCTCGTCGCGGCCAAGGAGACGATCGCCAGCACCCGCACGATCGGCACCATGGGCGAGGCGTTCGTCTACAACATGATGGGCCGCGGCAACGACGGCGCGCTCGACCGGGTCCTCGACCTGCCCACCAACGAGGCCTGGATCGACCCGTGGACGGCGTACCTGCGCAGCCGGGGAGTGCGCCTGGTCCACGGCCGGCGCCTGGTCCGGTACGACGTCGAGCGCGGCCGGGTCGCTGCCGCCGTCCTCGCCGACGCCTCCGGTGCCACGACCCGGGTGGAGGCCGACTGGTTCGTCAGCGCGATGCCCGTCGAGCGCGTGGTGCCGACGCTGACGCCCGACCTGCTCGGCCTCGCGCCCGAGCTGAAGGAGCTCGGCACGCTGACCACCGACTGGATGGTGGGCATCCAGTTCTTCCTGCGCGCGCCGGTCAAGCTGACCCACGGGCACCTCACCTTCCTCGACGCCCCGTGGTCGCTGACCGCCCTCACCCAGGGCCAGTTCTGGGCCGACCGGACGATCACCCGCGACTACGGCGACGGTGCGGTCGTCGACATCCTCTCGATCGACATCTCCAACTGGGACGCGCCGGGCATCCTCTACGGCAAGACCGCCAAGGAGTGCACGCCCGCCGAGATCGCTGCCGAGGTGCTCGCCCAGGTCCGGGCCCACCACACGGCCGGCGACCTGCTGCCCGAGGGGATCGTGCACTCCTGGTTCCTCGACCCGGGCGTGCGCTGGGACGCCGCCCAGCGCCGCAACACCAACGAGACGCCGCTGCTCGTCAACACCGTCGACTCCTGGTCGCGGCGCCCGACCGCCCGGACCGGCGTGCCGAACCTGATGATGAGCGGCGACTTCGTGCAGACCGACATCGACCTCGCCACCATGGAGGGCGCCAACGAGTCGGCGCGCCACGCGGTCAACGCCATCCTCGACGAGTCGGGATCGTCGGCGGCGCGGGCCACGACGTTCCGGCTCTACGACCCGCCGGAGTTCACGCTGCTCAAGCAGACCGACCGGCTGCTGTACCGGCTCGGCCGGCGCAACCTGCTTGACCTGGGGTGACACCCTGCCTGCATGCGGAGCTGGGTGCTGGCCGTCTGCGTCGCGGCCCTCGGCCTGTCGGGATGCGCCGGCGCGCCCGAGGCCGACCCGGACCACCGGCTGTCGTGGCGTGAGCTGGAGCGTGCCGGGACCGGCAGCGACGGGCGGGTCGCCGTCCTCGTGTCGACGTACGCCGACGCGGCCGAGCCGCGGGGCTACCTCGGTCTCGTCGACAGCGAGGGCCGCACGGAGTTCCTGACCATCGAGACCCGGGCCGACGGCCTCCTCGCGGCGCGTGACGGCGTGCTCTGCGCCACCGACCGGCGCTGGACCTACCGGGTCACCGCCTCCGGCGCGCAGCGGACCGCCCTTCCGCGCGGCGGCGACGAGGCCTCGGGGCGGTGGGCGGGCGTGAGGTCCGACGGCGGCGGGTGCGTGAGCGTGGTCAGCGGGACCTCGGCCGAGGTGCGCTGGGAGACCGACGGGCGCGCCCGGCGCTCCGTCGTACCGGACATCCCGGGGCCGGCCGGCCTGTCGCCGGACGCGCTCTGGGTGCTCGGGGCGCCCGAGTCCGGACCCGGCCCGGAGACGCTCTACCGGACCGACCTCGCCACCGGCGAGACCACCGAGCACCTGTCCTGGGAGGTGGGGTCCGACACGCTCACCGACCTGTTCTGGCACGCCGGCCGCCTGGTCGCCCTCGACGCCGACCTGCGCCTGGCCGAGCTCGACCCCGTCACGCGCCGCGCGACCACGACGGCCCTCCAGCGCCCGGGCGCCGCGCCGTCCGGGGACCGGGGAGCGGTCGACCGCGCCGCGGTGGAGCTGCGCGCGGGCCACCTCGACGGCGACACCCTGTACGCCGGCACCACCGACGGCGAGATCCTCGGCATCGACCTGCCGACCAGGAAGGTCCGCGTCGTCGGCACGCTCAGCCCCGAGGCGGCCGGTGCCGTCGACGCGACCGCCGCCTGGCAGGGCGACCGCCTCCACCTGGTCCTGGTCGGTGGCGATCACCAGGTGGTGCTCGAGACCTACGACCTGACGACGGGGGAGCGGGTCGGACGCCAGGAGGTCGACGGCTGGGACGCGCTGCTCGAGGGTGACCGGGTCGTGCTCACCGGCGCGGCCGCGCTCGGGTAGGACCGGCTGCCATGATGGCGCCATGAGCCTGCCCGCCGGAGCCAAGGTCGTCACCGGAGCGTTCGTCGTCAGCGGCGTCGTCCACCTGGTCAAGCCCGAGGTCTTCGAGCCGCTGATGCCGAAGCAGCTGCCCGCGCACCGCGAGATCATCCTGGCCAGCGGCGTCGCCGAGCTGCTCTGCGCCGCGGGGCTGCTCGCGCCGCGGACCCGCAAGGTCGCCGGCTACGCCAGCGCCGCGCTGCTGGCCGGCGTCTTCCCGGGCAACGTGCAGATGGCGGCCGACGCGCTGCGCGGCGACAACCCCGGGCTCAAGGCGGCGGCGCTGGCCCGGCTGCCCCTGCAGTGGCCGATGATCCGCTCCGCGCTCAAGGCGGCGCGCACCGCCTGAGCGTTACTGGTTCGCTCCACCCGCACGGGCGGCCGTAGGCTTCGCCCGTGCTGATGCGGATGTCGACCCTGTTCGTTCGAACCCTGCGCGAGGACCCCTCGGACGCCGAGGTCCCGAGCCACCGGCTGCTCGTGCGCGCCGGCTACATCCGCCGCGCCGCGCCGGGTATCTACACGTGGCTGCCGCTGGGTCTCGCCGTGCTGCGCAAGATCGAGGGCATCATCCGCGAGGAGATGAACGCCATCGGCGCGCAGGAGGTCAGCTTCCCGGCGCTGCTGCCCCGCGAGCCCTACGAGGCGACCGGCCGCTGGACCGAGTACGGCGACAACATCTTCCGCCTCAAGGACCGCAAGGACGCCGACTACCTGCTCGGCCCCACGCACGAGGAGATGTTCACCCTCCTGGTGAAGGACATGTACAGCTCCTACAAGGACCTGCCCCTGAGCCTCTACCAGATCCAGACCAAGTACCGCGACGAGGCGCGTCCGCGCGCCGGCCTGCTGCGCGGTCGTGAGTTCACCATGAAGGACTCCTACTCCTTCGACGTCAGTGACGCCGGGCTCGACGCGTCGTACCAGAAGCACCGGGCGGCGTACGTCCGGATCTTCGACCGGCTCGGCTTCGACTACGCCATCGTCAAGGCGACCGCGGGCGCGATGGGCGGCTCGAAGTCCGAGGAGTTCCTGGCCAAGGCCGACGTCGGGGAGGACACCTACGTCCGCTGCACCACCTGCGACTACGCCGCCAACGTCGAGGCCGTCCAGGTCCGGCCCGCCGCCCCCGCGCCCTACGACGACGCCCCCGCCGCGCACGTCGAGGACACCCCCGGCACGCCCACGATCGACAGCCTCGTCGACCACCTCAACACGGCGTTCCCCCGCGCGGACCGCCCCTGGGTCGCCGGTGACACCCTCAAGAACGTGCTCGTCGTCCTCAAGCACCCCGACGGCACCCGCGAGCCCCTCGCGATCGGCCTGCCCGGCGACCGTGAGGTCGACCAGAAGCGGCTCGAGGGCCAGCTCGAGCCGATCGAGGTCGAGCCCATGGACGAGACCGAATTCGCCAAGCACCCGGCGCTGGTCAAGGGCTACATCGGGCCCGGCGTGCTGGGCGAGGAGGGCAAGAGCGGCATCCGCTACCTGGTCGACCCGCGCGTCGCCGAGGGCACCAGCTGGGTGACCGGTGCCGACGAGCCCGGGCGCCACGTGATCGACCTGGTCGCCGGCCGCGACTTCACCGCCGACGGCACCATCGAGGCCGCCGACGTCCGCGACGGCGACGCCTGCCCGAACTGCACCGAGGGCACCCTCGAGTCGGCGCGCGGCATCGAGATGGGCCACGTCTTCCAGCTCGGCCGCAAGTACGCCGAGGCGCTCGACCTCAAGGTCCTCGACGAGAACGGCAAGCTCGTCACCGTCACCATGGGCTCCTACGGCGTCGGCGTCACCCGCGCCGTCGCCGCCATCGCCGAGAACAGCCTCGACGAGATCGGTCTGTGCTGGCCGCGCAATGTCGCGCCCGCCGACCTCCACGTCGTCGCCGCCGGCAAGGACGACGCCGTCTTCGCCGCCGCCGATGCCCTCGTCGCCGGCCTGGCCGAGGCCGGCCTCGACGTCATCTACGACGACCGGGCCGGCAAGATCAGCCCCGGCGTGAAGTTCAAGGACGCCGAGCTGATCGGCTGCCCGACCATCGTCACGGTGGGCCGCGGGGTGGCCGACCCCGACAACCAGGTCATCGAGGTCAAGGACCGTCGTACGGGGGAGCGGCAGGAGCTCGCGCTCGACGGCGCCGTCGCCGCCCTGTCGGCGATCGTCCGGGGCTGAGCGGGGGCCGGGCGGTGGCGGTCGACGCGGTCATCTTCGACTGGGGCGGCACGCTGACCGCCTGGCACGACATCGACTTCCACGCGGAGTCGCTCGCGCTGGCGCAGGCGGTGCTGACCACCCCGGACACCTCCGACGACCACCACGCCTTCGCCACCCGCCTCCACGAGGCCGGCAGCGTGATCTGGGGGCGCAGCCGCGACCACCAGCAGTCGGCGACCATCGCCGACCTCTTCACGGCCGCCGGGCTGGAGCACGACGCCGACCTGCTCGACGCCTACTACGCCTTCTGGGAGGCGCACACGCTGACCGACCCCGAGGTGCGGCCGCTGTGGGAGTGGCTGCGCGGCGAGGGGATCAAGGTCGGCGTCCTGTCCAACACGATCTGGCCGCGGGAGTGGCACCGCGGCTTCTTCGCGCGCGACGGCGTCCTCGACCTGGTCGACGGCGACGTCTACACGAGCGAGGTCCCGTGGACGAAGCCCTCGCCCCACGCCTTCCAGGCCGCCATGGACGCCGTGGGCGCCACCGACCCGGCCCGCTGCGTCTACGTGGGCGACCGCCTCTTCGACGACGTCTGGGGCGCCCAGAACGCCGGGCTGCGGGCGATCCACATCCCCCACAGCGCCATCCCGGCCGACCAGGTCGGCCACACCGAGGGCGAGCCGGACGCCGTCGCGCACCGCCTCGCCGACCTCCCGGAGCTGCTCGCGCCCTGGCGCTGAGTGCCCCCGCGGGCGGTTCGCGCGACAGCATGTCGCGGCTGCAGGTTTGTGCACTGCACATTTATGAGGATCGCGGTTGGCACACGGCGGACGCGTTCTGTTGCATGATTGTGCACAGGTGCTGGTGAGCCCCACCTCTCCCTGCACCTGATGACCGTTGTCCCCGGTCACCAATGGTTCGCGACCCCGGCTTCGGGGGACGTCTCGGGAGTTCCCCGGATGTCGAGGTCGCGGACCGTTGGTCTTTTTGGCGCCGGTCCTCGCCGCTCCTCGCCGGTCCGTGGTGGCGGCGGCTCAGAGGCCGGGCAGCCGGTCCGGCGCCGCGCCGAAGCCCAGGCCCCGCACGGCCGCGTCGATGAGCGCGGCGACCGCCCAGCCGCGGGTCTCGCCGGTCGAGCTGGCGACGAGATAGGCGTACGTCGCGGCGGCAGCCTCCTCGAGGGAGCGACCGCGGGCGGTGACGGCGGCGGTCGAGCCGAGGTCGGCCGGCAGCTGGTAGCCCGGCTCGGCGGCGACCGGCTCGGCGCCGGCGGCGCGGATCCGGGCGGTGAGCTCGTCGCGCCGGGTGCGGTGCACCGTGTAGGCCGCGGTGACGGCGGCGTAGAGCGCCGGGGTGCGCGACTGCGAGGTCTGCCCGCCGAGGGCGCCGTACACGAAGACGGCGGCGTGCTCGGCAGCGAGGGTCTGCTGGAGCGCGGCGCTCGTCGGGTCCGGCGCGGAGGACGACGTCGGCGTGGGCGTGGGCGTCGGGGTGCTCATCCGAGCACCGCCCGCTGCTGGGCGAGCGCCGCGGCCATGGCGGCGAAGAGCTGGGCGAGCGCGCCGCTGTGGGCCTGGCCGGCCGCGGCGACGAGCCGCTCCTGGAGGTCGGCCTCGGCGCGCAGCAGCCGGCGCAGCGCCGCGGCCCGGGGGCCGGTGACCGGGGTGGCCGGCGGGGTGGTGCTGAGCGTGCCGCCCAGCTCGGTGGCGTGCGCGGTGTGCAGGCGGGTCAGCGACGCGGTGATCTTGGCGAGCCCGGGGACGGCCGTCCCGGTGGCGGCCACCAGTGCGCTCGTACCCGAGATCGCGGCGACGACGGTGTCGACGAGGGTGCTGTCGGCGTCCGCGGCGGGGGCGGTCGGGGTGACCGTGCCCGAGGCGGCGCCCGACACGCCCGGGTCGTCGTTGCGTCCGAGGACGTCGTCGAGGGCGTCGCACCCGCTCAGCGCCAGGGCCGCGCCGCCGAGGCCGCCGGCGACGACGAGCCGTCGGGAGACGGGAGGGGGGCTGGCGGGCACGCGGTGACCCTACCCGGCGGGTATCGTGGCCTCCGCACAGCCACAACAGGACACGGGGAGGACTCCCATGGGTACTCATTCCGCTCAGGGAGCGACTGCAGAGCGGATCGAGCAGGTCCTCGCCGCGCCGCTGGCCGCACTGGGCCTCGACGTCGAGGCGGTCGAGCTGACCCCCGCGGGCAAGCGCCGCGTCCTGCGCGTCGCCGTCGACACCGACGGCGGCCTGACGCTGGACGACGTGGCCGCGGCCACGAAGGTCATCGACCAGGTCCTCGAGGACGACGGTCCCGACGGCGGCAGCACGGCGATGGGACAGCAGCCCTACACGCTCGAGGTCACCTCGCGCGGGGTCGACCGGCCGCTGACCCTGCCCCGCCACTGGCGGCGCAACGAGGGCCGCCTGGTCAAGCTGACCCGGGCCGAGGGCGAGGAGTCGTCCGAGCTGGTCGGCCGGATCGGGGCCAGCGACGACGACGGCGTCACCCTCGACGTCGCCGGCAGCGAGCTCCGGGTCCCGTACGGCGAGGTGCGCAAGGCACTGGTGCAGATCGAGTTCAACCGCAAAGAGAAGGACGCCGACTGATGGACATCGACCTCAGCATCCTCCGGACGCTGGAGCGCGAGAAGGAGATCAAGTTCGACGTCCTCGTCGAGGCGATCGAGCAGGCTCTGCTCACCGCGTACCACAAGACCGAGGGCTCGGTCGCGCAGGCGCGGGTCGAGCTCAACCGCAAGACCGGGCACGTCAGCGTGCTGGCCGCCGAGCTCGACGACGAGGGCAACAAGGTCGGCGAGTTCGACGACACCCCTGACGGCTTCGGCCGGATCGCGGCCACGACGGCCAAGCAGATCATGCTGCAGCGGCTGCGCGACGCCGAGGACGAGATCAAGTTCGGCGAGTTCTCCGGCAAGGAGGGCGACATCATCTCGGGCGTGATCCAGCAGGGTCGCAACCCCGACGACGTGCTCGTCGACCTCGGCAAGATCGAGGCCCAGCTCCCCGCCAGCGAGCGGGTGCCCGGCGAGGACTACAGCCACGGCACGCGCATCAAGTGCCTGGTGATCTCGGTCCGCAAGGGCATGCGCGGTCCCCAGATCACGCTCTCGCGCTCGCACCCGAACCTGGTCAAGAAGCTCTTCGCGCTCGAGGTCCCCGAGATCGCCGACGGCACCGTCGAGATCTCGGCGATCGCCCGCGAGGCCGGCCACCGCACCAAGATCGCGGTCCGCTCGACCGTCTCCGGCGTCAACCCCAAGGGCGCCTGCATCGGCCCGATGGGCCAGCGGGTCCGCAACGTGATGTCCGAGCTGCACGGCGAGAAGATCGACATCGTCGACTGGTCCGACGACCCGGCGGCGCTGGTCGCCCACGCGCTGTCGCCGGCCCAGGTGCAGTCGGTGACCGTCGTCGACGCCGCGGCCAAGTCGGCGCGCGTGGTCGTCCCCGACTTCCAGCTGTCGCTGGCGATCGGCAAGGAGGGCCAGAACGCCCGCCTCGCCGCCCGGCTGACCGGCTGGCGGATCGACATCCACTCCGACGAGGAGTCGGCCGACTGACCGACGACGGAACCGGCGGCCCGTCCGGGCCGTCACTCCGTCATGAGTCGCACCCTGCCGCTCGGCGCCGCCCTGCTCGCGCTCGTCCTGGTCGCGAGCGGGTGCGGTGACCGACCGGCCCCGCCCGCCGACGCGCAGGGGGAGTGGTCCGGCCAGCGGCTGGCCGGACCGGTCGGCGCCGACCAGTCCCCGCGCCTGGTGACCGACGGCGACGACGCGCTCGTGCTGCTCGTCTCCGAGCACGGCCGGGTCCAGCCCCACGTCTCCCGCGACGGCGCGCCCTTCGCGGCCGGCACGCCGTTCGCGACCGGCCTCGACGGCTTCTTCGACGTGCTGACGCCCGTGCGGCTCGCCGACGGCAGCTGGTACACGGTCGCCACCGGCGGTGACGACTACGTCGTCCGCGCGCTGCGCAGCGCCGACGGTCTCACCTGGACGGTCGAGCCCACCACCGGCGTCACCGACCGGGCCGAGCTCTCCGCGCTGGTCGCGACCGCCGACGGAGTCGTCGCGGTCGGCGTGCGCCGCCACGCCGCGGACCCGAGCATGGGCGGCTTCTCGGCACTGGCCTGGCGCAGCGACGACGGTCGCGCGTTCACCGAGGTCGCCCTGCCCGGGGTGCCCGCCTACCGCGGCTACCGGAGCGAGTCGTCGGTCAGCGGGCTGGTGCCGGTCGCCGGCGGCGCGCTGCTCGCGACCGGCCGGGCGGGCCGGTCGGTGCGGCTCTGGCGCTCCGCCGACCACGGCGCCAGCTGGACGGTGGTCGACGACCCGCTCGTCGCCCGCGCCGACGGCATCGAGCGCCCGATCGCCGACGGCGACCGGGTGCTCGCCGCGGTGAGCGGGCTGAGCCACCCGACCCTCCTCTCGGACGACGGCGGGCGGAGCTGGCGGATCAACCGCGGCCTCGCGGTCCCCTTCGAGAGCGACGAGCCGGTCTGGCTGTGGCAGGCCGGCAGCCGCCTGCTGACCGTCCGCTCGCCGGCCGACGACGGCGTCGACTGGAACCGGCCCGAGGTCTGCTACGCCGACCTCGACCAGTGCCGCGCCGGCGCCGGGCCGGGCCCGCGGCTCGCGCTCAGCGAGGACGGCGAGCACTGGCGCGCGGTCGCCGGGCCGACGGACGTCGCCGCGGCCGCCGCGACCGCCGACGGCCGGCTGCTCGTGCTGCGTGCGGGTGAGAAGGGGGTGCTCGTCGACACCTGGCCGGCCGGCGTCCCGCTGGCCGACGCGCCTGCCCTGGACCGGCCGCGGACCGTCGACCTGGTCCGGCTCGCCGACGGCGAGCGGCCCGAGGTCGGCACCCGCTACGCCGCTCCGCTGTCCACCCACTGCGGGATCGACCCGATCTGGTTCGGCGAGCAGAGCTGGCAGCGCACCGACGACGGACCCGGCTACGACGGCGGCGACCGGCCACCGGCGGGCTGGCCGATCCCGCCGGGCGGCGGCGGGGTCTACGGCTACGCCACCCTCGGCGCCGACGGGGTGCTCACCTACACCGACGGCGACGGGACGGTGCTGGCGACGTACGAGAAGGCGGCGGAGCCCTTCCTGTGCGCGTGAACGCGGTTCCGGTGTGACCGAGGTCGCCCGCCGAAGGGGTGCCGGTTCGTGATCTGCACCGCCAGGGCGGTAGAGTCGACCCTCGGTGGCACGCCGAATGAATTCCCCTGCACGCCCTGACGACCTTCCCCTCGGGGAGCCCGTCCGGACCTGCATCGGATGCCGGCAGCGGGCCGCCAAACGCGAGTTGTTGCGGGTGACCGCCGGCTCGGGTCCCGATGGCCGCCCGGCCGTCGTCCCCGATCCTGACGGCACCGCACCGGGGCGTGGAGCGCACCTGCACCCCACCACCGGTTGCTACGACCTCGCGGTGCGGCGGAAGGCCTTCTCCCGTGCGCTCCGGCTCACGCCGGGCGCGGGTGGGCTTTCCAGTGCGCCGGTGGGGGAGTACGTCGCCTCGCTGATCGATCCGACCGAACCCGTCAACAGAGACTGGAGCAACAGCTCATGAGCACTCGATGAGTACCTCGCGATGAGCCAGTTCGTTCTGCAGCACCACCCATCGACGGTCTGAGATCCACCCGGGTCTTGGGCCATGAGGAGAAAAGTGGCCAAGACCCGAGTTTCCGAACTCGCAAAGAAGTACGGCATCAAGAGCGCCGACGCGCTCAAGATGCTCAATGACATCGGCGAGTTCGCCAAGACTGCGTCCTCGAGCATCGAGCTTCCTGCTGTCAAGAAGTTCGAGGACACCTACGGCACGGAGCTTCTCTCGAAGATGAAGCCCGGCGCCGAGGCGTCGGCCAAGCCCGCCGCCCCCAAGCCCGCTCCGGCCAAGAAGGCCGCGGCCGCCCCCGCTCCGGAGGCGCCCGCTGCCGAGGCGCCGGTCGAGGCCCCGGCCGCTCCGGCCGCCCCGGCTCCGGCCGAGGCTGCCCCCGCGGCCAAGCCCGCCACGCCCGCGCCCGGTCCGCGACCGGGCCCGCGCCCCGGTCCGGCCAAGACGCCGGAGCCCGAGCCCGAGCCGGTCGCCCCGGCCGAGCCCGAGCAGCCGGCCGCTGCCGCGGCGGCGCCCGAGGCTCCGGCCAAGCCGGCCACCCCGGGTCCCAAGCCCCCGACGCCCAAGGCTCCGGCCCCGCGTCCGGTCGGCAAGCCCGGCGGCACGCCGCGCCCGGGCAACAACCCGTTCGCGCCCAGCCAGGGCATGGGACGTCGTCCGTCCCCGCCGCCGCGCGAGGGTGAGGCCGGTCCCGCCGGACCGCGTCCCCCCGCCGGTGCCGGTGGTGGCGGCGGTGCCCGCCCGGGCATGCCGCGTCCCAACCCGGCGATGATGCCCAAGTCCCCGGCCGCCTTCGGCCAGGGTCCCGGCGGTCGTGGTCCGGGTCGTCCCGGCGGCGGCGCGGGTGGTCCGGGTCGTCCCGGCGGTCCCGGTCGCGCAGGTGCTCCGGGCCGTGGTGGCGCGGGTGCCGGTGCCGGTGCTCCCGGCCGTGGTCCCGGTGGCTTCGGCCCCGGTGGCGGCGGTCGTCCCGGTGGCGGTGGCCGGCCCGGTCAGCGTGGCCAGACCCAGGGTGCCTTCGGGCGCCCCGGCGGTCCGGCTCGTCGTGGCCGCAAGTCCAAGCGGGCGCGTCGCCAGGAGTTCGAGGCCATGGAGGCCCCGACGATCGGCGGCATGCGGGTCCGCAAGGGCAACGGCGAGACGATCCGTCTCGCCCGCGGCTCCTCGCTGACCGACTTCGCCGAGAAGATCGGCGTCGACGCGGCCTCGCTCGTGCAGATGCTCTTCCACCTCGGCGAGATGGTCACGGCCACCCAGTCGGTGGGCGACGAGACGCTGGAGCTGCTCGGTGACGAGCTCAACTACGTCGTCGAGGTCGTCTCCCCGGAGGACGAGGACCGCGAGCTGCTCGAGTCGTTCGACATCGAGTTCGGTGCCGACGAGGGCGGCGAGGACGACCTGGTCGTCCGTCCGCCCGTCGTGACCGTCATGGGTCACGTCGACCACGGAAAGACCCGCCTCCTCGACGCGCTGCGCAACGCCAATGTCGTCGAGGGCGAGGCCGGTGGCATCACCCAGCACATCGGTGCCTACCAGGTCCACACCGAGGTCGACGGCAACGACCGCCGGATCACCTTCATCGACACCCCGGGTCACGAGGCGTTCACCGCCATGCGTGCCCGTGGTGCCCAGGCGACCGACATCGCCGTCCTGGTGGTCGCGGCCGACGACGGCGTCATGCCGCAGACGGTCGAGGCGCTCAACCACGCCAAGGCGGCCGGCGTGCCGATCGTGGTCGCGGTCAACAAGATCGACAAGGAGACGGCCGACCCGACGAAGGTCCGCGGCCAGCTCTCCGAGTACGGCCTGGTGCCCGAGGAGTACGGCGGCGACGCGATGTTCGTCGACGTCTCGGCCAAGGCCGGTCTCCACCTCGACAAGCTGCTCGAGGCGATCGTGCTGACCGCCGACGCGTCGCTCGACCTGCGGGCCAACCCGACGCAGGACGCCCAGGGTCTCGTGGTCGAGGCGCACCTCGACCGCGGTCGCGGCCCGGTGGCGACCATCCTCGTCCAGCGCGGCACGCTCAAGGTCGGCGACTCGATCGTCGCCGGTCCGGCCCACGGCCGGGTCCGCGCGATGCTCGACGAGCACGGCAACGAGCTGACCGAGGCCGACCCGGCCCGGCCCGCGATGGTGCTCGGCCTCTCGTCCGTCCCGGGCGCCGGCCAGAACTTCATCGTGGTCGAGGACGACCGGATGGCGCGCCAGATCGCCGAGAAGCGTGAGGCCCGCGAGCGGGCGGCCATGCAGGCCAAGCGCCGCGTGCGTCGTACGCTCGAGGACTTCATGGCCTCCATGGAGAAGGGCGAGAGCCAGGAGCTCAACCTCATCCTCAAGGGCGACGTGTCCGGTTCGGTCGAGGCCCTCGAGGACGCCCTCGCGCAGATCGACGTCGGCGACGAGGTCAGCCTGCGGGTCATCGACCGCGGTGTCGGTGCGATCACCGAGACCAACGTCGACCTGGCCGCCGCCTCCGACGCCATCATCATCGGCTTCAACGTCCGGCCCCAGGGCAAGGCGGGCCAGATGGCGGAGAAGGAGGGCGTCGAGATCCGCTACTACTCGGTCATCTACCAGGCGATCGAGGAGATCGAGGCGGCGCTCAAGGGCATGCTCAAGCCGGAGTTCGAGGAGCACGCGCTCGGCCAGGCGGAGATCCGTGCGATCTTCCGCTCGTCCAAGCTCGGCAACATCGCCGGCTGCATGGTCATCGACGGGGTCATCCGCCGCAACGCCAAGGTGCGGGTCCTCCGCGACGGCGCCGTGGTGGCCGACAACCTCGACCTGGCCTCGCTCAAGCGCGAGAAGGACGACGCCGCCGAGGTGCGGGAAGGCTTCGAGTGCGGTCTCGTGCTCCGGAACTTCCAGGACATCAAGGAGGGCGACATCGTCGAGGCCTTCGAGATGCGGGAGATCCCGCGCTCCTGAGGCGCTGACGCTCCACCCGTGCTGTGCCGTCCGTCCCGACCCCGGGACGGGCGGCACAGCCGTTCGAACTGATAGGAATCAGACCATGGCCAGCCCGCGCGTACGCAAGATCGCCGACCGGATCCAGGTGATCGTCGCCGAGATGCTCGAGCGGCGCGTCAAGGACCCCCGGCTGGGGTTCGTGACCGTCACCGAGGTCCGGATGACCGGTGACGCCCAGAACGCCACCATCTACTACACCGTGCTCGGCGAGGACGCCGACCAGGCGGCCACCGCCCAGGCGCTCGAGTCGGCCCGGGGGATGCTCCGCTCCGAGGTCGGCAAGCAGCTCGGCATGCGGACCGTCCCGACGCTCGCCTTCGAGCTCGACGACGTCCCCGAGGCCGCCCGGCACCTCGACGAGGTCCTCGCCAAGGCGCGCGAGGCCGACGCCGCCGTCGCCGCGGCCCGCGAGGGCGCCCAGCCGGCCGGCGAGCCGGACCCGTACAAGAAGCCGCGCGAGGTCGTCGACGAAGAGGCCGAGGACACCGAGTGACGTCGTCCGGCGCGCCGTCCGGGCTCGTCGTCGTCGACAAGCCCGGTGGCATGACGTCGCACGCCGTCGTCTCCCGGGTGCGGCGCGCGCTCGGCACCCGCAAGGTCGGGCACGCCGGCACCCTCGACCCGATGGCGACCGGCGTCCTGGTGCTCGGCGTCGAGCGCGCCACCCGGCTGCTCGGGCACCTCATGCTGACCGAGAAGACCTACTCCGCGACGGTCCGGCTCGGGCAGGCGACGACCACCGACGACGCCGAGGGCGAGCCCACCGCGACCACCTCGACGGCCCACGTCACCGAGGACGCCGTCCGCACCGCGCTCGCCGCCTTCGAGGGTGAGATCTCCCAGGTGCCCTCGACCGTGTCGGCGATCAAGGTCGACGGCAAGCGCGCCTACGCCCGCGCCCGCGCGGGAGAGGAGGTCGAGCTCCAGGCCCGGCCGGTGACGATCCACGAGATCACGGCCGGCGGGTTCCGCCGCGAGGGCGACTTCCTCGACCTCGAGATCCGGGTGCGCTGCTCCAGCGGCACCTACATCCGCGCCATCGCCCGCGACCTCGGCACCGCGCTCGGCGTGGGCGGCCACCTCACCGCGCTGCGCCGGCACGCGGTCGGCGAGTTCACGCTCGACGGCGCCGTCACCGACCTCGACGACGTCGCGGTGCTGCCCCTGGCCGAGGCCGCGCGCCGCTCGTTCCCCGCGATCGACCTCGACGCGGAGCAGGCCCAGGCGGTGCGCTACGGCCGCCCCCTGGCGCTGGCGATCGACGAGCTCACCGGTGTCTTCGACCCGGCCGGCGAGTTCCTCGCGCTCTACAAGCCCGAGGGCGCCGCGGCCCGGCCCGCGGCGGTCTTCGTCGGGTGAGCCGGCGGCTCGGCGTCCTGCTGGCCCTCGTCGTGCTGACGGGGTGCTCGGCGGGCGCGGGGGAGCCGGGTCCCGAGCCGTCGTCGGGGGCGGCGTCGTGCGCGAGCGAGCGCCCCGCCGTCCGCACCTACGACGACGCCGTGGCCCGGCTGACCGTGGCGAGCTTCAACGTCGACCGGACCGGGCGCCCCCGGGGCATCGCGGCCGACGTCCGCCGCCTGCTGGGGCGCGACGACGTCGACCTGGTCGGCTGGCAGGAGGCCGACACCGCCGCCTTCGCCCGTGCGGTGCGGGACGTCCCGGGCTGGCGCACCGAGATCTTCGACGCCGCCGACGGGCAGCGCCAGGTGCCGATCAGCTGGCGCACGTCGCGCTGGGCGCTCGTCGCCACCGCGGCGCACCCGATGACCGAGGGTGCCGGGCGCGACGTCACCGACCACCCGTTCCGCCCGAAGTGGGCGACCGCGGTCACCCTGCGGCACCGGGCCACCGGACGGGTCGTCACGCTGCTCGACACCCACGTCCCGAACCACATCGAGACGGGCGACCGCTGGGGGGACAACGTCAACGCCCGCGCCGCCCGCCAGCACTACCGTCGGCTCGCCGACCTGCTCGGCCGGCCGGGCGGCGTGCGGCTGGCGACGGGGGACTTCCAGTGGGACCACCACGACGACCTCGCGGCCCGTCCGCGCGGCGGGATCACCGACACCTTCGCGGGCAAGGCGCGCAGCTCGTTCGAGGTGCTGGGGCTCACCGGCGTCTGCCCGAGCCGCAACACGCGGTGGATCGACTACGTCTGGCTCGACGAGCCGTCGCTCGCCGCGGGCCGGGCCGGGTTCGTGACGCACCGCTCGCTCGACGGCTACGCCTCGGACCACCGGCCAGTGCTCGCCACGATCGCGCTGCTGCCCGGACGCTGAACCTGCGAGCCCGATGTGGGAGAGTTGCCGCCGTGCGAGTGTGGCGCGACTTCTCCGAGGTGCCGAGCGATCTCGGCCGCACGGTGGTGACGATCGGCAACTTCGACGGCATGCACCTGGGGCACCAGCACGTGGTACGACGTGCCCGCGAGGTCGCGGCCGAGGTCGGCGTCGACCACGTGGTGGCGGTGACCTTCGACCCGCACCCGATCGCGGTGCTGCGGCCCGAGCACGCCCCGCCGACGCTGACCACGATCGACGGGCGGCTGCGGCTGCTGGGCGAGGCCGGCGTGGACGACGTCCTGGTCATCCCGTTCTCCCGCGAGATCGCCGGCTGGAGCCCGCAGGAGTTCATCGACCGGATCCTGCTCGCCGCACTGCACGCCAAGGCGGTCGTGGTGGGCGCGAACTTCCGGTTCGGCAACCGCGCGGCCGGCGACTGCAACCTGCTGCGCGCCGCCGGTGCCGAGCACGACTTCGTCCTCGAGGAGGTCAGCCTCGACGGCGGTCCGCAGGTGTGGTCCTCGACCTACGTCCGGACCTGCCTGGCCGCCGGTGACGTGGCCGGCGCCGCCGAGGCGCTGGGCCGCCCGTTCACCACCCGCGGCGTCGTCGTCGAGGGAGACAAGCGCGGGCGCGAGCTCGGCTACCCCACGGCCAACGTGCCGGTCCGGACCGGCGCGGCCGTGCCTGCCGACGGCGTCTACGCGGGGCGGCTGACCGTGCTCGACGGCCCCGACGCCGGGACGACGTACCCGGCGGCGATCAGCGTGGGCACGAACCCGACGTTCGCGGGGGAGCGGGAGAGCCGGGTCGAGTCCTACGTCCTCGACCGGACCGACCTCGACCTCTACGGCCGTGAGGTCGAGGTCGCCTTCGCCGACCGGCTGCGCGGCATGGTGCGCTTCGACTCGGTCGACGACCTGCTCACCGCCATGGCCGACGACGTCGCCCGGGCCCGCACGATCCTCGCGGACTGATGCCCGACCGCTCGCGGTCCGACGTCGCCGCCGCCGAGCGGTGGTTCGTCGACCACGGGCTCCCGTACTTCGTCGACGACTACCGCGCCGCCGTCGCCCGCGGGCTGAGCCGGGCCCGGCTGGTGCCGGTGCTCGCCGTGGCCGTCGTCGTGGGCGCGCTGGCCGGGGCGCTGACCGGGCCGTGGCTGGGCGCTGCGGCCGCGCTCGGGGCGGCCCTGACCGCGCTGGGCGTCGTCCTCGCGGGGTACGCCGTCGCGACCCTCCGCGCGTGGCTGATCGTGGGCTGGGCGGTGCGCCGCACCTTCCGGTCGCTGGGGCTGATGGTCCCGCTGGTGACGCGGGCGCTGCCGCTGCTGCTGCTCTTCGTCACCTTCCTGTTCATCAACGCCGAGGTCTGGCAGGTCGCGGCGAGCCTCGACGGCGGCGTGCTGTGGGTCGCGGTGCTGCTGTTCGCGGCGATGGCCGTCGGCTTCCTGCTCACCCGGCTGCCCGAGGAGCTCGACAGCGTCGACGACGAGGTCGAGGGCAAGCAGCTCGTCGACGCCTGCACCGGGACGCCGCTCGAGCCGGCCGCGCGCCGGATCGCCGCGCAGGTCGACCGGGTGGGCTCCGTCGACGCCGAGGTGAGCGGGCTGCAGCGGGTCAACCTGGTCCTCGTCCTGCTCGTCGCGCAGGCGGTGCAGGTGCTGCTGCTGGCGCTGGCCGTGTTCGCCTTCTTCATCGTCTTCGGCCTGGTCGCGATGGACCCCGACGTCATCACCCTGTGGACGACCCACCCGCTGCACCCGCTCGACGGCCCGCTCGGCGACCTGTTCGGCGACCGGCTGAGCCTCGAGCTGCTGCGGGTCTCGACGTTCCTGGCGGCGTTCAGCGGGCTCTACTTCACGGTCTACGCCGTCACCGACGAGCTCTACCGCCGGCAGTTCTTCTCGACGGTGATCCGCGAGCTCGAGCGGGCGGTCAGCGCCCGGGTGGCCTACCGGTCGCTGCGCGACGGCGAGGTCGTCGAGTGACCACGCCCGTCGTCATCGACGCCGACGCCAACACCGACGACGCGGTCGCCGTCCTGCTCGCGGCGGCGCACCCCGCCGTCGACCTGCTCGGGGTGTGCGCGGCGGACGACGACCAGGCCCGCGCGCTCGGCGCGCTGACCGGGTCGGTGACGGTGCACGCCGGTCCCGCGCGGCTCGGCGACCTGCTGCGCGCGGCGCCGGCCCCGGTCACGCTCGTCACGACCGGGCCGCTCACCAACGTCGCCGCCGCGCTGGCCGCCGACCGGTCGATCACACGTGCCGTCGCCCGGCTGGTCGTGCTCGGGGGAGCGCACCGCGCCGCGGGCGTGACGGCGCACGCCGAGCGCAACATCTGGACCGATCCCGCGGCCGCCGCGACCGTGCTGGCCGCGCCCTTCCGCGACACCTGGCTGGTGACCGCCGACGCGACCGCGTCGGCCGCGCTGACCGACGCCGACCTCGCCCGCCTTCGCGCCGCGGGAGCCGGCGCGGCGGCCGACCTGTGCGCCGAGCGGCTCGACCGCGGTGCGCTCGTGCACGACCCGCTCGCCGTGGCCGCGGTCATCGACCCGACCCTGCTGGTGACGCTGCGCGCTGCGGTCCGGGTCGAGTGCGCCGACCCCACGACGTACGGCGCGACCCGGTTCGCCGCGGAGGTCGACGAGAAGCGCGGGCGGACCACGGTCGCCGTCGGCGCCGACCGGCAGCGGTACGTCGACCTGCTGTGCACGACACTCGGAAAACAGCACTAAGTCAACCAAGTCAATCGTGTTACCGTCGAGGGCATGACGGAGAACGCTCTGCGCCGACGCGCGCTGCTCGGGATGCCGCTGGCGGGCCTGGCCGCCGCCGTCGCGGCCCAGGCCGGACCTCTCACCCAGCGCGCGCTCGCCGGTGCCCCGGCGATCCGCAAGGTGCTGCCGGCGTCCTGGTTCATCGACTACGGCACCAACGCCGAGATGCGCTGGGAGTCCGTCGACCCGCAGCGCTACCGCACGCCCCAGGCGCGGCTGTTCGTGCGCAACCACACGGCGACGCCCACGATCGACCCGGCGGACTACCGCCTGCGCGTCTTCGGCGACGGCCTGCGCGACCCGGTCGGGCGCTCCTTCGACCTGCGCGAGCTGCGGCGCCGGTTCCGCACCGTCGAGGTGACCGCCGTCCACGAGTGCACCGGCAACGGGCGCAGCTTCTTCGCCTCGCAGCAGCGCGCGACGGTCTCCGGGACGCCCTGGACGCTCGGCGCCGTCGGCACCGTCACCTGGCAGGGCGTCCGGCTGCGCGACGTCCTCGCCGCGGCGGGACTGCGCCCCGACGCTGTGTCGATCCAGGCCACCGGCCTCGACGCGCCGTACGTCGACAAGGGCGTCGACCACGGCCGGGTGCGCCGTCCCTTCCCGGTCGCGAAGGCGCTCGACGACGCCCTGCTGGCCTGGGGCGCGAACGGCCGGCCGCTGCTGCCCGACCACGGCTACCCGCTGCGGCTCGTGCTGCCGGGCTGGATCGGGATCGCCAGCGTCAAGTGGCTCGGCTCGCTCGAGGTCGCCACCACCGAGCTCACCTCGCCCTGGAACACCCGCTGGTACAACGTCGACGGCCCCCTCACCGTCAACCCGGTCCGCTCCGCCTGGGAGCTGCCCTGGGCCGCGAGCCTCCCCGCCGGGCGCCGGGTCACCCTGACCGGACGCTCCTGGTCGGGCGCCGCGCCCATCGCCCGGGTCGACGTCAGCACCGACGGCGGCGCCACCTGGTCCCGGGCCCGGCTGCACCCCGCCCGCGGCCGCGGCTGGACGCAGTGGACCCACACCTGGCACCGCCCCGCCGCGGGCGCGCACGAGCTGCTCGCCCGGGCCACCGACGCGCACGGGCGGTCGCAGCCGGACGTCGCGGCGGTGAACCCCAACGGGTACTTCTTCGACGCGGTGGTGCGGCACCCGGTGACGGTGGGCTAGCGCTGCCGCTCGGCGAGGAGCGCCGCGGCGGCGGCCCGGTCGTCGGGGAGCCCCACCTGCATCCGGGCAAGCACGGCATTGCCGTTGCCGGGCGCCCAGGTGGCCTCGTTGGCGACGAGCGCGGCCACGACCGCGCACTGCGCGGCGCTCCACACCGGCGCCGGCTCGGGGCGCACCCCGGGCGTGAAGACCACCTCGGGGAAGGTCCGCCGCAGGATGGGCGCCACGTCGGAGTCGACCGTGAAGGCGCCGCCGGCCGCGATCATCGCGGTCAGCGCCGGGAGCATCTCGTCGAGGCCCACGTCCTCGCGCTCCAGCAGCTCGCCGAGCAGCACCAGCCGCACGTGCCGCCCGAGCTGGGGCGGCCGCTCGGTGAACCACGCGTCGCACGCCGCCGGGTCGCGCAGCGCCGCGACCAGCTCGGCGCTGCCGGCCGGCCCCCGCTCGCCCAGCGCCGCGCACGCCCGCACCGCCGGGTCGGGGTCGGTGAGCCAGGGGCTCGTGTCGCCGCCGCCGTCGCGCACGGCGAGCACCCGGGCGGCCTTCTCGTCGCGGTCGGCTGACGCGGCGACCAGGTCGGTCAGTGCGCTCACCGCGGGCGCCTGCGCCCCCTCGCCGAGCAGTGCCGTGGCTGCACCGAGGGCGGCGACGGCCTCGCGTCGTACGTCGGGGGTGGGGTGGTCGAGGAGCGGGCTCGCGGCCGCCGCGACCTGCGGCGCGAGCGCCCGCACGTCGACCACGGCACGCCTCATGAGCAGGTCCACGACGGGGCTCGACCACGCCTCCTCGTCCTCGGCCGCGCTGGCCCGCAGGAAGGCGTCGACGTCTGCCTCGGCGGGCTCCGGCACCGGCTCGGCGCCGGGGTCGGACTGCCGGGCGGCGTCCATCGCCCACCCCAGCCACTGCAGCATCCCGGCCTGGGCCGTCGCCGCCGCGGCCGGGTCCGCGAGCCGTGCGGCGACCTCGGCCACGGCGGCCGGCGTCGCGGTCCAGATCGTGCCCTGGTGCAGCACCGCGCCGTCGAGGTGGTCGAGCGCGTCGTCGATCTCGTCCTCGTCGCCGCCGGAGAGGGCGGCGAGGTGCTCGGGGGTGTCGGTGGCGGGTCCGTAGGCGTGGAAGAGCCGGTCCCAGGCAGTCGCGGTCACGCCGTCACCGTAGCGGGGGGTCAGTCCTCGACCCGCCCGCGCAGCTGCTTGGTCTGCCCACGCTGCCGCTTCGCGTCGAGCCGCCGCTCCTTCGACCCCCGCGTCGGCTTCGTGGGACGCCGCGGCGGAGGTGGTGGGGCGAGCAGCTCGCGGATGCGGGCCGCGAGGCGCTCGCGGGCCGCGCCGCGGTTGCGGTGCTGGGAGCGGTGCTCGTGGGCCACGACCGCGATCGGGCCGGACGTGCGCGCGAGCAGCCGGGCGCGCTGGCGCTCGTCGAGCACCGTGGAGGCGGCCGGGTCCCAGACCAGCTCGACGCGGGTGTCGGTGGTGTTGACCGACTGGCCGCCGGGGCCGGGGGAGCGCGAGAAGCGCTCGACCAGCTCGCTGTCGGGGACGACGAGGCCGCCGGGGAGCCCCGGCCCCGGTGGGACGGTGAGGTCCACTACGACACCGTCACCGGTACGCCGGACAGCGCCGCGTTGCCCGACACGTCGAGCCGCTCGGGGTCGGTCAGGTCGTTGATCGAGACGCCGGCCACGCCGGCCGCCACCCCCAGGCGCGCGCCCGCGCGGCCGTGGCCGTACCCGTGGGGGAGCGAGACGACGCCGGGCATGACGTCGTCGGTGGCACGCACCTCGACGCGCACCTCGCCCACCCGCGAGCGGACGGTGACGACCGCGCTGTCGCTCAGCCCGCGGGAGGCGAGGTCGGCGGGGTGCATGAGGAGCTGGTGGCGGGCCTTGCCGCGGGTGAGGCGGTCGGTGTTGTGCATCCACGAGTTGCAGTCGCGCTGGTGGCGCCGGCCGATGAGCAGCAGCTCGCCGTCGCGGGGGAGTGCGCGCTCGCGCAGCCGGGCGACGTCCTCGGCCACGATCGCGGGCAGCGCGTCGATCCGGCCGGTCCTCGTGCGCAGCCGGCCGGGCAGCTGACCGGCGCGGAGCGGGCCGAGGTCGACGCCCTCGGGGTGCCGGCGCAGCTCGGTCAGGGTGGTCTGCGAGCGGCCGGTGCGCAGCAGCATGCCGATCAGGAAGGTCGGGCTCATCCGCATCCGGGCCTCGGCGACGAGACGGCGCTTGAGCGGCGGCTTGCGGCGCCGGCGCCGGGTGACGCGCAGGTAGAGGTCGCGGAAGATCTCCCAGTCGTGGCGCTGGTCGCGTCCCTTCGCGAGCACGGCGGGCGTGAAGCGCGCCGTGTTGCGCACCGCGAGCAGGTGGAAGACGAGGTCGTAGTGGTCGCGCTCGAGCAGCGTGGTCGGCGGCAGGATGACGTCGGCGTGCTGGGTGGTCTCGTTGACGTAGATGTCGACGGCCACGTAGAAGTCGAGCCCCTGGATCGCGCGGTCGAGCGCGGCGCCGTCGGGCGTCGACAGCACCGGGTTGCCGGCCACGGTCAGCAGCGCGCGGACCTGGCCCTCGCCGGGCGTCTCGATCTCCTCGCGCAGCACCGACACCGGCAGCTCGCCGCCGAACTCCGGTGCCTGGCGCACCCGCGAGCGGTAGCGGTCGAGGTGTCCCCGCCCGATCAGTCCGCGCCCGATCGCGTCGATGGCCGGCTCCGTCAGCAGGACGCCGCCCTCGCGGTCGAGGTTGCCGGTGACCAGGTTGATCATCTGCACGGCCCACTGGCACACGGTCCCGAACTCCTGGGTCGAGACGCCGATCCGCCCGTACGCCGCCGCCCCGTCGGCCGCCGCGAGCTCCCGGGCGATCCGCCGGATCTCGCCCGCCGGCACGCCGCTGGCCTGCTCGGCGAGCTCGGGGGTGACGTCCGCGACGAGACGCTCGACGTCGTCGAGCCCGTCGGCGTACGCCGGCGGCCGGGTCAGCCCCTCGGCGAACAGCACCTGCAGCAGCGCCAGCAGCACCCACGCGTCGGTGCCCGGCCGCACGAAGTGGTGCTCGTCGGCGACCTTGGCCGTCTCGGTGCGGCGCGGGTCGAGCACGACCATCCGCCCGCCGCGCGCGTGCAGCTCGCGCAGCCGTCCCGGGAAGTCGGGGACCGTCATCAGCGAGCCGTTGGAGGCCATCGGGTTGGCCCCCAGCACCAGGAAGTACGACGTCCGGTCGATGTCCGGGACCGGCAGCAGCAGCTGGTGGCCGTAGAGGAGGTACCCGACGAGCTGGTGGGGGAGCTGGTCGACCGACGTCGCGCTGAACTTGTTGCGCGTGCGGAACGACTGCGCCAGGGCCACGCCGTGGGTCATCGAGCCCAGGCTGTGCACGTTGGGGTTGCCGAGGTAGATCGCGAGCGCGTCCTCGCCGTGCTCGTTGACGGTCGCGGCGAGCCGGTCGGCCACCAGGTCGAGCGCCTCGTCCCACCCGAGCTCGACCCAGGTGTCGCCCACGCGCCGGACCGGGCGGCGCAGCCGGTCCGGGTCGGCGTGGACGTCGCCGATCGCAACCCCCTTGGGGCAGATGTGCCCGCGTGAGAGAGGATCGTCCGGGTTGCCCCGGACGCCGCTCACCCGCTCGCCGTCGGCGGTCGGCTCGATGGTCAGCAGCAGGCCGCAGGTGGCCTCGCACAGGTTGCACACGCCGGTCCGTGTCTCCACGCTGGCATCGTTGCACAGGGATTCGGCCCCGTGCGGCCCCCGCTGTTAGCCTTGTGCGGTTGCCGTCAGAACGGCCGCGGACAAAGAGAGCCCCAGGATTTCAGGCTGGGGCGCCGCGCAACGAGCGAACCAGGAGTTCCCATGGCAGTCGGTACCGACGCTGAGACCAAGAAGAAGATCATCGCGGAGTACGCCACCACCGAGGGTGACACCGGTTCGCCCGAGGTCCAGATCGCGCTCCTGAGCCACCGGATCAGCCACCTGACCGAGCACCTCAAGCAGCACAAGCACGACCACCACAGCCGTCGTGGCCTGCTGCTCCTCGTCGGCCAGCGCCGTCGTCTTCTCAACTACCTGAAGAAGACCGAGATCGAGCGCTACCGCTCGATCGTCGAGCGCCTCGGCCTGCGCCGCTGACTCGAAGCGAAGGGATCCACCACTCCGGTGGGTCCCTTCGCTACATTCAGCCTTGAAGCACAACTGAAGACAGCAACCACTGGAGCGATCCGCGTCAACCACGCCATCGATCCTCGGTAGTGGCACTCAGGGCCGTCGCGTCCTGCATGCCTCGATCGAAGATCGATCACCGACGCGGGCGTCGCGGATCGCACCGCGAACGAAAGAGTCAAACGTTGACTGAACCCGTCATCTCCGCCGTCGAGACCGTTCTCGACAACGGAAAGTTCGGCACCCGCACCGTCAAGTTCGAGACGGGCCTGCTGGCCCGCCAGGCCGCCGGTTCGGTGACCGCCTACCTCGACGACGACACCATGCTGCTCTCGGCGACCACCGCCGGGAAGCACCCCAAGGACCACTTCGACTTCTTCCCCCTGACGATCGACGTCGAGGAGCGGATGTACGCCGCGGGCAAGATCCCCGGCTCGTTCTTCCGCAGCGAGGGTCGTCCCGGCGAGGACGCCATCCTCACCTGCCGCCTCATCGACCGCCCGCTGCGCCCGACCTTCAAGAAGGGTCTGCGCAACGAGGTCCAGGTCGTCATCACCGTGATGGCGCTCAACCCCGACACGCCGTACGACGTGCTCGCGATCAACGCCGCGTCCATCTCGACCCAGCTCTCCGGCCTGCCGTTCTCCGGCCCGGTCGGCGCCACCCGCGTGGCCCTCATCGAGGGTCAGTGGGTCGCCTTCCCGACGCACAGCCAGCTCGAGAACGCCGTCTTCGACATGGTCGTCGCCGGCCGCGTCACCGAGACCGGCGACGTCGCGATCATGATGGTCGAGGCCGAGGCCACCGAGCAGTCGTGGGGCCTGGTCACCTCGGGCGCCCAGGCGCCGACCGAGGAGGTCGTCGCCAGCGGTCTCGACGCGGCCAAGCCGTTCATCAAGCAGCTGGTCGAGGCCCAGCAGGAGCTCGCCAACGTGGCCGCCAAGCCGGTCCAGGAGTTCCCGATCTTCCTCGACTACGAGGACGACGTCTTCGAGGCCGTCGAGGCCGCGTCCAAGGCCGACCTGGCCGAGGCGATGACCATCGGCGACAAGCAGGAGCGCGAGGCGCGCACCGACGAGCTCAAGGCCGAGCTGCTCGAGAAGCTCTCCGGCCAGTTCGAGGGTCGCGAGAAGGAGATCGGCGCGGCCTTCCGCTCGGTCAACAAGCAGGTCGTGCGCGAGCGCGTGCTGCGCGACAAGGTCCGCATCGACGGCCGCGGCCTGGCCGACATCCGTCCGCTGCACGCCGAGGTCGACGTCGTCCCGCGCGTGCACGGCTCGGCGCTGTTCGAGCGTGGCGAGACCCAGATCCTGGGCGTCACCACCCTCGACATGCTCAAGATGGAGCAGCAGCTCGACACGCTCTCCCCGGAGACGCACCGCCGCTACATGCACAAGTACATCTTCCCGCCGTTCTCCACCGGCGAGACCGGTCGCGTGGGCTCGCCCAAGCGCCGCGAGGTCGGCCACGGCGCCCTGGCGCGTCGTGCGCTGCTGCCCGTGCTGCCGAGCCGCGAGGAGTTCCCCTACGCGATCCGTCAGCTCTCCGAGGCGATGGGCTCCAACGGCTCGACCTCGATGGGCTCGGTCTGCGCGTCCACGCTGGCGCTCCTCCAGGCCGGCGTCCCGCTCAAGGCCTCCGTCGCCGGTATCGCGATGGGCCTGATCTCCGGTGAGATCGACGGCAAGCTCGAGTACGTCGCGCTGACCGACATCCTCGGTGCCGAGGACGCCTTCGGCGACATGGACTTCAAGGTCGCCGGCACCAAGGAGTTCGTCACCGCGCTCCAGCTCGACACCAAGCTCGACGGCATCCCGGCCGAGGTCCTCGCGAAGGCCCTCAACCAGGCCAAGGACGCCCGGCTGGCGATCCTCGAGGTCATGGGCGAGGCCATCGACGGCCCCGAGGAGATGTCGGTCCACGCTCCGCGGATCATCACCGTCAAGGTGCCGGTCGACAAGATCGGCGAGGTGATCGGGCCCAAGGGCAAGGTCATCAACCAGCTGCAGGACGACACCGGCGCCTCGATCTCCATCGAGGACGACGGCACCGTCTACATCGGCGCGACCAACGGCGAGGCCGCCGAGGCCGCCCGCCAGGCGATCAACGCGATCGCCAACCCGACCATGCCCGAGGTCGGCGAGCGCTACCTCGGCACGGTCGTGAAGATCACCAACTTCGGTGCCTTCATCGCGCTGATGCCGGGCAAGGACGGGCTGCTGCACATCACCAAGCTGCGCGCCCTGGCCGGTGGCAAGCGGATCGAGAACGTCGAGGACGTCGTCTCGGTCGGCCAGAAGCTCCAGGTCGAGATCGCCGAGATCGACGACCGCGGCAAGCTCTCGCTGGTTCCCGTGGTCGAGGAGGCCGCCTCCGACGAGGCCGCGGCTGAGGCGACCGAGGCCGGGGAGTCCGACGAGGCGTGAGCACCACCCGCACCACGACGGCCGGTCAGCGTTCCGCTGGCCGGCCGTCGGCCGTTCCCCGGGCCTCCACCCGCACCCTGGAGACCGTCCGCGACGAGACCGGTCAGGTCACCTCGCTGGTCCGCCGCACCCAGCTCGCCTCGGGCCTGCGGATCGTCACCGAGCAGATGGCCGGCGCTCGCTCCGCGTCCGTCGGCGTCTGGGTGGGGGTCGGCTCGCGCGACGAGACGGCCAAGACCCACGGGGCCTCGCACTTCCTCGAGCACCTGCTGTTCAAGGGGACCACGGAGCGCTCGGCACTCGACATCTCGATCGAGCTCGACGCGGTCGGCGGCGAGTTCAACGCCTTCACCGCCAAGGAGTACACGTGCTTCCACGCACGGGTGCTCTCCGACGACCTGCCGCTCGCGGTCGACGTCCTGGGGGACATGATCACCGGCTCGGTGATCGCCACCCCTGACGTGGACGCCGAGCGCGACGTCATCCTCGACGAGATCGCCATGCACGACGACGACCCCGACGACGTCGTCCAGAACCTCCTGGCCGCGCTGGCCTGGGGCGAGGACAGCGCGCTGGGCCGCCCGATCGCCGGCACCGACGCCTCGATCGAGGCGATGACGCCCGCGCAGATCAAGCGCTTCTACCGACGCCACTACGTGCCGGCCAACACCGTCATCTCGGTGGCCGGCGCGGTCGACCACGCGGCCGTCGTCCGGGCGGTCAAGAAGGCGTTCGCCCGCCACGACTGGCTCGACACCGTCGCGGCCCCCGTCGCGCCCCGTGCGGCGGCCGCCCGCCGCCGTCCGCGGATCGCCACCGCCCAGGGTCACGTCACGCGCCCCTTCGAGCAGGTCAACCTGGTCCTCGGCTGCGAGGGCCTGACCCGCGACGACGAGCGCCGCTACGCCCTCGGCGTGCTCAACACCGCCCTCGGCGGCGGCACCTCGAGCCGGCTCTTCCAGGAGGTCCGCGAGCACCGCGGCCTGGCCTACTCGGTCTACTCCTTCGCCGCCCACTACGCCGACTCCGGCTTGGTCGGCGTCGCCGTCGGCTGCCTCCCGGACCGCACCGACGACGTCCTGGCGGTGGTCCGCGAGCAGCTCGCGATCATCGCGGCCGAGGGCATCACGGCCGACGAGCTCGCCCGCGGCAAGGGTCAGCTCGTCGGCGGCATGATCCTCGGTCTCGAGGACTCCGGCTCCCGCATGATGCGCCTGGGCAAGAACGAGCTCGTCAACGGCGAGGTGCTCGGCATCGACGAGGTCATCGCGCGCATCGAGGGCGTCACCCTCGAGCAGGTGCGCGAGGTCGCGGCCGAGGTGTTCGGCCGGCCCGAGCTGCTCGCGCAGGTCGGACCGGGCGGCGCCTGACGGCGCGAGCGCGTCGCTCGGGCCTCGCGCCGCGCTGCCGCGCCGCGGTCGAGCGCCGCGACGGTCGAGGTGGTCTGGCGACCGGACGGTCGGCTCGCGGGAAGCTCGCAGCCGCCGCTCCGGTCGCTCGTGCCTCGCTCCCTGCGCTCTGGCTCCGTCGCTGCCCGCGATGACCGACGCCGGTGGTGCGACGGCGCCCGGCCGGCCCGAGCTGCTCGCGCAGGTCGGACCGGCCTGAGCCTCAGCGGTCCGTCGTCTCGAGCTCGGGCTCGGCGGCGGGCTCGGTGGGGACCTCGGTCTCCGTGGTCGGCTCGGTCGCCTCGACGGTGATGGCGAAGTCGTCGCCGTGCTCGGTGACGCCGGCGATGACGGCCTGCTCGACCGCGACCTCGCCGTAGCGCCGGCGGACGACGAGCGGGTCGGTGCGCAGCTCCTTCATCAGCGAGACCGTCAGCCCGATCATGATCAGGACGAACGGCAGTGCCGCGACGATGGTGATCGTCTGCAGGCCCTGGAGCGCGTCCTCACCGCCCGCGAGGAGCATCACCGCCGCGACGGCGCCGGTGGCGACACCCCAGAAGATGACGACCGTGCGGCGGGGCTCGGTGGTGCCGCGCTCGGAGAGGCTGCCCATCACGATCGAGGCGGCGTCAGCGCCGGAGACGAAGAAGATCGCGACCAGGAGCATGACCAGCACGATGGCGACGGTGGCCAGCGGGAGGGCGTCGAGGGTGCCGAAGAGCTGGGCCTCGAGGCCGCCGGCACCGGCGATGTCGGTGCCCTTGTTCTGCAGGTCGATGGCGGTGCCGCCGAGGACGCAGAACCACAGGACGCTGACCACGCTCGGCACCAGCAGGACGCCGGTGACGAACTGGCGGATGGTGCGGCCGCGCGAGATCCGGGCGATGAACATGCCGACGAACGGCGTCCACGAGAGCCACCAGGCCCAGTAGAAGACGGTCCACGAGCTCAGCCAGGCCTCGGTGTCGGGGCCCTCGGCGCCGGTGCGGGCCGCCATCATCGCGAGGTCCTGGACGTAGCTGCCGAGCGAGGTCGGAACCAGGTTGAGGATGAAGACGGTCGGGCCGACGACGAACAGGAAGAGCGCGAGCACGACGGCCAGCACCATGTTGATGTTCGAGAGCCACTGGATGCCCTTGGCGACGCCGGAGACGGCGGAGAGCACGAAGGCGATGGTCAGCACGGTGATGATCAGCACGAGCGCGCCGTTGCCCAGGGGGCCGATGTCGGCGACGATCTCGAAGCCGCTGCTGATCTGGAGCGCGCCCAGGCCGAGCGAGGTCGCCGAGCCGAACAGGGGCGCGAAGATGGCGAACATGTCGATCACCCGGCCCGCGCCGCCCGAGGCACGCTTGCCGAGGAGCGGGACGAAGGCGGCCGAGATCAGCTGCACGCGGCCCTTGCGGTAGACGCCGTAGGCGATCGCGAGGCCGACGACGGCGTAGATCGCCCACGGGTGCAGGGTCCAGTGGAACATCGTCGTGGCCATCGCGGTCTGCGCCGCGGCGTCGGCGTCGCCGCCCGTACCCGGGGGAGCGGTGACGAAGTGCGACAGCGGCTCGCTCACGCCGTAGAACATGAGGCCGATGCCCATGCCGGCGCTGAACATCATCGCGATCCACGAGACGGTCTTGAACTCCGGCTCCTCGTCGTCGCGGCCGAGCGGGATGGTGCCGTACTTGCTCATCGCCAGCCAGATGACGAAGACGACGAAGCCGCTGGTGGTCAGGACGAACAGCCAGCCGGTGTTGGTCATCACCCAGTCGAGCGCCTTGCTGGACGCCTCGGCGAGCGAGTCGGTGCCGAGCAGGCCCCAGACCACGAAGCCGATGGAGACGGCGGCCGCCGTCCCGAAGACGACGGGGTCGATCCCGCGACGCGGGTGCTCCTCGGGCTCGGTGCCCGCATCGATGGCCAGATCGAGCGCCGGGTGCGGGACGACGTCCGCCGCAGGGCTGCTCAGGGCCTCGGCCAGGTCGGCGGCTGCCCGCGACCGTCGGCCGTTGTTGGTGCTGTTGGATTCGCTCACGTCACTCCTGGGGTCTCTCACGCACAGTCCGTGCGCACGCCCGGGCCCCGACGTTCTGACGGGAGGAGTCGTGATGGGACCCCGAAGTATTCGTGATATTTCCGAGAGTCAGATCAGCCCGGGTTCGGGCGTGCTGCCTCAGCAGGTTAACAAAAACTGAACGAATCGTCGTTTTCGTCAGGTTCAGCGGCGGCCGATGATGCCGATCACCGGCGGCATCTTGGAGTCCACGATGTAGACCCGGAAGCCGCCGTCGCGCAGCTGCTCGGAGGCCTTGGCGAGGATGTCGGAGACCTGCTCGGGACGGGTCGTGTCGAAGAACAGGTTGACCGAGCCGCCCGGCATCAGCCGCTCGTGGAGGAGCGCGATCTCCTCGGCCGCGTCGCGCACCCAGAACAGGTTGACGTCGAAGGCGAACACCTTGGTGAGCCGCTTGACCGGCACCCGCAGGGTGGCCAGGTCGATCTGGCGGACCGTGAGCTTGCCGGCCTCGATGTGGGCGGCACAGCGCGCCTTCGTGCGGTCGACACCGGCCTCGGACCGGTCGATGGCGAACATCTTGCCCTTGCCCTCGAGACGCCGGCAGATGAGGTCCGCGGCAGCGCCGTTCCCACAGCCGATCTCCAGCACGTGGTCGTTGGGCTGGACGTCCATGAAGTCCACCGCCCACCGGATCCGGCTCGGGATCTTGTTCACCATGGGGGTCAGCCTGCCAGAACGTCGCCGGAGGCGACGCACTACCTTGGTCCCGTGACGTCACGTGTCGCGGAGAACGCCGCTGGAGACCGCCTTCGAGTCGGGGTGCTGGGCGCCCGCGGCAAGGTCGGAGCCGAGGTGGTCAGAGCCGTCGAGGCGGCCGACGACCTCGACTTCACGGTCGGGGTCGACGCCGGCGACGCCATCGGCGCCCTGCGCGACGCGGGCACCCAGGTCGTCGTCGACTTCACCCACCCCGACGTGGTGATGGACAACCTGCGCTACTGCATCGAGAACGGCATCCACGCCGTCGTCGGGACGACGGGCTTCGACGACGCCCGCCTCGACACGCTGCGCGGCTGGCTCGCCGAGCACCCCGGGACCGGCGTCCTCATCGCCCCCAACTTCTCGATCGGCGCGATCCTGATGATGCGGTTCTCCGCCATCGCCGCACCGTTCTTCGAGTCGGTCGAGGTCGTCGAGCTGCACCACCCGACCAAGGCCGACGCCCCGAGCGGGACCGCGGGCCGCACCGCCGAGATCATCGCGGCCGCGCGCCGCGAGGCCGGCTGCGACCCGATGCCCGACGCGACGAGCACCGGCCTCGAGGGCGCCCGCGGCGCCGACGTCGACGGCGTCCGGGTGCACAGCGTGCGGGTCCGCGGGCTGGTCGCCCACCAGGAGGTCATCCTCGGCGGGCTGGGCGAGACGCTCACCATCCGCCACGACTCCCTCGACCGGGTCTCGTTCACCCCGGGCGTGCTGGCCGGCGTCCGCAAGATCGGCGACTTCCCGGGCCTCACCGTGGGCCTCGAGCACTTCCTCGACCTCGGCTGACCCTCCCCCCGCGAAGGGGCACGAACCGGCGGGCGAAGGAGCGAGTACCGGCGCCCGAGGGTGTACACCGCGGCTCGGGCCGCGCCGGAACGTGCGTCCTCGACCGCCTCTTCGTGCTCCTTCGCCCGCCGGTTCGTGCCTCTTCGCCGGGCTGGGGGGGGTCAGAGCAGCCGGAGCAGCGCGGCGCTGGCCGCCGCGCCGAACACCACGACCAGGAACGGCGCCCGGGCGAGCAGGAGCAGCACGGCCACGCCCAGCGCGGCGGCCCGGGCGTCGACCACCAAGGCCCGCCCCTCCGGCGCCGCGAGCACCTGGACGGCGACCAGGGCGGCGAGCAGCGCCACCGGGATCAGCTCGGCGACCCGGGCGATGACCGGGTTCGCGAGCACGCGCGCGGGCACCGACAGCCCCGCCAGCTTGAGCAGGTAGCAGCCGACGCCGGCGCCGAGCACGGCCCACCAGATCATCGCTTCAGCACCCCCACCAGGACGGCGACGCCCGCCGCCACGAGCACCGGGACGCCGGCCGGGGTCACCGTCACCGCGCCCGCGGCGACGAGGGCGGCGAGCAGTGCCACGACGCGCAGCAGCGGGGTGGTCAGGCGGGGCCAGAGCAGGGCGAGGAAGGCGGCGCCCACCGCGGCGTCCAGGCCGAGGTCGCGGGGGTCGCCGAGCTGCTCGCCGGCCACGGCGCCGGCGAGCGTGGTGAGGTTCCAGAGCACGAAGATGGTGACGCCGGTGGTGAGGAAGCCGGTCCGGGCGAGCTCCCGGTCGGGCCGGGTCACGGCCATGGCGGTCGACTCGTCGATGAGCACGTGGGCGGCCGCCGCCCGCCGCCAGCCGCGGTAGCCGAGCAGCGGCGCCATCCGGAGCCCGTAGAGCGTGTTGCGGGTCCCGAGCAGCAGCGCGGCGAGCGCGCCGGCCAGGGGAGTGCCGCCCGAGCCGAGCACCCCGGCGAGCGCGAACTGCGAGGCGCCGGTGAACATGACCAGCGAGAGCGCGCACGTCTGCCAGACGTCCAGGCCCGAGGTGACGGCGACCGCGCCGAAGCTCAGGCCGTAGGTGCCGGTGGCGATCGCCACGCCCAGGCTGTCGCGGACGACGGTCCGGCGGGTCTGCTGCTCCACCCGCTCACCCCAGCGCGGTGTGCAGCCGCACCTGCTTCACGTGGGTGCCGGACTCGCCGGCGAGCTCGCGGCTCGCGCCGTCGGCCGCCCAGCCGGCGCTGGTCAGGAAGGCGCGCAGGACGTCGTCGGCGGCGTCGGTCCAGCACACGGCCCGGGTGAAGCCGTCGGCGGCGAGCGTGTCGACGCCGGCCTGGAGCAGCCGGGAGCCGTGCCCGCCGCGGGTGGCGCCGGGGTCGACGGTGAACTCGGCCAGCTCGCCGTCGACGGCGGGGTCGGCGTCCGGGTCGGCGTTGGGGCCGGTCAGCGCGAAGCCGACCACCTCGGCGCCGGCGAGCGCCACCAGGGCCCGGTGCCGGGCCTCGGGCGGCCGGGACAGCGACTGGCGCCACGCGGCGGCCAGGGCGTCGGCGTCGGGACCGGCCGCGGCCTCGCCGTCGTAGCGCTGCTGCCAGGCGCGCAGCTGGACCGCGGCGATCCCGGGGGCGTCGGCGGGCCAGGCGACCCGCACGGAGACGTCGGCAACGACCATGGACCGCAGTCTGTCAGGGGCCGCATGTGGCGTCCCGCACTAGGGTCGGACCCATGGAGATGCGCAACCTCGGGGCGAGCGGGCTCAGGATCTCGGCCCTCGCCTACGGCAACTGGATCACGCACGGCTCCCAGGTCGAGGAGGACGCCGCGCTCGCCTGCGTGCGGCAGGCCCTCGACGAGGGGATCACCACCTTCGACACGGCCGACGTCTACGCCAACACGGCCGCCGAGACCGTCCTCGGCAAGGCCCTGGCGAGCGAGCGGCGGGCCGGGCTCGAGATCTTCACCAAGGTCTTCTGGCCCACCGGCCCGGGCAAGCACAACGACCACGGGCTCTCGCGCAAGCACATCATGGAGTCGATCGACGGCTCGCTGCGCCGGCTCGGCACCGACTACGTCGACCTCTACCAGGCGCACCGCTACGACCACGAGACGCCGCTCGAGGAGACCATGGTCGCCTTCGCGGACGTCGTCCGCGCGGGCAAGGCGCTCTACATCGGCGTCTCGGAGTGGCGGGCCGAGGAGATCCGGGCCGCCGCCGAGCTCGCCCGCGAGCTGCGGGTCCCGCTGGTCTCGAACCAGCCGCAGTACTCGATGCTCTGGCGGGTCATCGAGGCCGAGGTCGTGCCCACCTCCCGCGAGCTCGGCATCGGCCAGATCGTCTGGTCGCCGATCGCCCAGGGCGTGCTGACCGGCAAGTACCTCCCCGGTCAGCCGCCGCCGGCCGGCTCCCGGGCCACCGACGAGAAGGGCGGCGCCAACGACATCAGCCGCTGGCTGCGCGACGACGTCCTCGAGCGGGTCCAGCAGCTGCGCCCGATCGCGGAGGAGGCCGGACTCACGCTGGCCCAGCTCGCCGTCGCCTGGGTGCTGCAGAACGACAACGTCTCCGCGGCGATCATCGGCGCGAGCCGTCCCGAGCAGGTCACCGAGAACGTCAAGGCGGCCGGCGTGCGGCTCGACGCCGAGACGCTCGCGGCCATCGACAAGGTGCTCGACGGCGTGGTCACCACCGACCCCGCCCTGACGAAGTCGCCGCGACGCTCCGAGGTCCTCGGCTAGGAGCGTTCCCGCAGCCCGAACACGTAGCGGCTGGTGGGCACGAGGTCGAGCCCGTCGGAGGCGCCGAAGCGCGCACAGCTCTCCATGAGCGTGGTGAACCGGCGCTGCAGCTCGGCCTCGTCCCCGCCGCTGCCGTAGAACGCGTGCTGGTCGCTCAGCGCGGCCATCGGGAAGTGCTCCTCGACGATCCCGGCCACGTCGTGGCCGCCGGGCGTCAGCGCGGCGACGACGGGGTTCTGGACGTAGCCGAACGTGCCCTGGGTGTCGATCGCCACCTGGGTGTGCCGCTCCAGCCAGTCGGCCAGCCAGGCGTCGTGCGCCATGGCGGCGGGCCGGCGCAGGAAGGCGATGTTCGCCAGCGCGTCCGCCCGCACGCCGTCCGGTACGACGGGCGGCACGAGCGGCTCGCGCTCGTCGACCTGCCAGGCGGCGAGGTCCGCGTCGAGCGGGCGCAGGACGTCGAGCAGCGCCGCGGGGTCGGCGACGTCCCACGCGGCGACGACGGCGGTGATCGGCGTCCCGGGGCCGAAGCGCATCGCGGGCGCGACGGCGTCGTCGTCGACGTTGACCTGCAGGCGCGAGGCGCCCACCGCGGCCACGCCGGCGCGCAGTGCGGGGGAGAGCAGGGCGGCCGCGAGGCCGGGCCCAGGGGTGTGCAGCGCAGCGATGACCTTCACGCCCGGCAACCTAGCGGATGCTTGGTCCCGGGGTCGGCTGAACGGGGACTACTTGTGGTAGTCCTCGGGCAGCGGCTGGCCGATCTTGACGCGTGCCTTGGGCAGGCGCATGAACTTCATCTGCATGGCCCGGGTGAGCGTGTAGTACGTCGTCCCCTTGAGCGGCTCGTCGGGGAAGCGGCGCTTGAGCTCGCGGCGCACCTTGAAGCGCAGCAGGAGCATGTCGACCACGACGAAGAGCACCGTGGCGAGCAGGATCATGCTGCTGGCCTGGGCGAGCGCCGAGTTGCCGGTGTAGCCGAGCAGCAGGCCCACCAGCATCAGCGGGATCACCATCTCGACGATGGAGAAGCGCGCGTCGACGAAGTCGCGGATGAAGCGGCGGACCGGACCCTTGTCGCGGGGCAGGAAGTAGCGCTCGTCGCCGCTCTTCATGCCCTGGCGGATCTTGCGGCTCTGCTCGGTGCGGTGCTCGCGCTGGAGCTTGGCCAGCTCACGCTTGTCGCGCGGCGCCTTGTTGCGCGCCTTCGCGGCGGCCTCGGCCTCCTTGCGGGTGGGCGTGGGGCGGCCCTTGCCGCCCGGCTTGACGTCGGTCGGCTGCGGGGACTCGACGGGGGACTTCGTGCGCTTGAACACGCTCAGGCCTTCCTGACCAGGCTGGACTTCAGTTGCATCGGCCCGAAACCGTCGACCTTGCAGTCGAGGTCGTGGTCGCCGACCCGGTCGGCGGGCGCGACGATGCGGATGTTGCGGACCTTGGTGCCGGACTTGATCGGCTTGGGGGCGCCCTTGACGGGCAGGTCCTTGACGACGATGACGTCGTCGGAGTCGGTGAGGGGCGTGCCGTGGGCGTCGCGGACGACGTCGGCCGCCGCGGCCTCGTCGGCGGCCGCGGCCGCCTCGGCGGGCGACCACTCGTGGGCGCACTCGGGGCAGACCACGAGGTCGCCCATCGCGTAGGTGAACTCGCCCGCGCAGGCGGGACAGGCGGGCAGGGCGTCAGTCACGGTGCGACTTGCCGGGAAGGTCGAGCATCCGCTGCAGCGCGGTGAGCGCGTCGGCCTCGGTCTGCGGGTCGACCTCGATCTGGTTGACCACGGTGCCCTCGACCAGGTTCTCGAGCGCCCACACGAAGTGGGGCAGGTCGATCCGGTTCATCGTGGAGCAGTAGCAGACGTTGCGGTCGAGGAACATGATGTTCTTGTCAGGGTGCGCGTTCTTGAGGCGCTGCACGAGGTTGAGCTCGGTGCCGATGGCCCAGCTCGAGCCGGCCGGGGCCGCCTCGATCGTCTTGATGATGAACTCGGTCGAGCCCACCAGGTCGGCCTTGAGGACGACGTCGTGCTGGCACTCGGGGTGGACGAGGACGTTGAGGTCGGGGACCTTCGCGCGCAGCTCGTCGATCACGTCGGCCGAGAACCGGCCGTGCACCGAGCAGTGGCCCTTCCAGAGGATGACCTTGGCCTGGGCGAGCTCGTCGGCGGTGAGCCCGCCGTTGGGCTTGTGGGGGTTCCACACGACGCACTCGTCGAGCGAGTAGCCGAGCTGGAGCACGGCGGTGTTGCGGCCGAGGTGCTGGTCGGGGAGGAAGAGGACCTTGGTGTCGTCGCCCTTCTGCGCGAACGCCCACTCGAGCGCGACCTCGGCGTTGGACGACGTGCACACGACGCCGCCGTTGCGGCCGCAGAACGCCTTGATCGCGGCGCTGGAGTTCATGTAGGTGACCGGGACCACGACGTCCTGGACGCCGGCCGCGGCCAGGGCCTCCCAGGCCTTCTCGACCTGGGCGATGCGCGCCATGTCGGCCATGGAGCAGCCGGCGGCGAGGTCGGGCAGGATGACCCGCTGCTCGGGCCCGGTGAGGATGTCGGCCGACTCGGCCATGAAGTGGACGCCGCAGAACACGATGTACTCGGCGTCGGGGCGCGCGGCCGCGTCGCGGGCGAGCTTGAAGGAGTCGCCGGTGACGTCGGCGAACTGGATGACCTCGTCGCGCTGGTAGTGGTGGCCCAGCACGAACAGCTTGTCGCCGAGCTTCTCCTTGGCGGCGCGGGCCCGCGCGACCAGGTCGGGGTCGGAGGCGGCGGGCAGCTCGCCCGGGCAGTCGACACCACGCTCGGAGAGCGGGTCGGTGCCCCGGCCGAGCGGCAGCAGTGGAAGGTCCACGGTGGTCATGGGCTCATCCTAGTTTGGCGCTGCGCGGCGGCGGTGATCGCCGTCTCCTCCGGAGCGACTAGAGCAGCGCGCCGTGGTGCACGTACGGCGTCGGGGGCGCCAGGCCGCGCAGCCCGAGGTAGCCGCTGGTGCCGAGGTCGAGCCGGGCCGCGAGCGCGGGCCCGACCGCCCAGGCGTTGGCCGCGGTCACGTGATCGATCGAGAAGCGGCCCTCCGCGCCGGCCAGGCAGGCCACGAGGAGCGCCCGGGCGGCGGCCTCGTCCGCCGCGGCGAGGAGGGCGAGCAGCTGTCCGTTGGCGTACGCGTAGCCGGTCCGGTCGGCGGTCACCAGCAGCCGCCCCGCCGCCCGCAGCCGGGCGTGGTCGGGGCCGTGCGGGCCACCGCGCCGGACCCGGTCGAGGTCGTCCATCCACTCCTGGTCGTCGGCGCCGCCCTCGCGGACCGCGGGCCCCACCGCCGACGCGGCCGGCAGCCCGGCCCGGTCGACGGTCCCGGTGAGCGTCATCTGGGGGTGCAGCGTGAACCCGGCCGCGTGGTAGCGCCGGGCGGCGCGGGGGTCGTCGGAGGCGGCGAGCATCCCGTGCGGGCAGTCGGCCCCGTAGGCCTCGGCGGCGGCGAGCAGCCGGGCGCCCGTCCCGGTGCCCTGGCGGCCCGGGCGGACCGCGAACGTCGCCAGGCACCAGACCCGCTCGCGGCGGAAGCTCGTCGCGAACCCGACCACGCCGTCGTCGTCCTCGGCGACCCACGAGCCGCCGGGGTCGGTCACGAGGAACTGCTCGGTGCGCGCCACCCAGCCGGCCGCGCCGGCCGGCGGCCGGCGGACCGGCTCGGGGTCGTGGGGACGGCGGGTGGCGAGGTCGAGCGCGAGGAAGGCGTCCGCGCTGATCTGCTCGGCGGTGGTGACGTCCTCGGGCGACATGGGGCGGATGTGCACACCGGGGACGGTACGGGTCCACCATGATGGGCCGCATGCGGATTCTGGTCGCCCCCGACAAGTTCGCGGGCACCCTGACGGCGGTCGAGGCCGCCGAGGCGATCGCGGCCGGCTGGCACCGGCACGCGCCCGACGACGAGGTGGTCCTCGCCCCGATGTCCGACGGCGGCCCCGGCTTCGTCGATGTCCTCCACGCGTCGTTGGGGGGAGACCTGCTCGCCGTGACGGTCGAGGCGCCCTCGGGCGACGAGGTCCCGGCCACGCTGCTGCTCGTCGGCGACACGGCGTACGTCGAGAGCGCGCAGGCGTGCGGCATCCACCTGACCCGCGGCGAGCTCGGCGAGTTCGGCACCACGGTCGGGGTCGGGACGCTCGTGCTCACCGCCATCAACGCGGGCGCGCGCCGCGTCGTCGTCGGACTGGGGGGCTCGGGCACGATCGACGGCGGCGCCGGGCTGCTCGCGGCGCTCGGCGCGGACGCCGACGTCTCGCTCGACGTCGGCGGGATCTTCCTCGACGGCATCACCGAGGTCGACCTCGGCATCGCCCGGAGCCTGGTCGACGGCGTCGAGCTCGTCGCCGCCACCGACGTCGACAACCCGCTGACCGGCCTCTTCGGGGCGGCCAAGACGTTCGGCCCGCAGAAGGGCCTCGACGACGACACGCAGGTGGTGATGGACCGCTACCTCGAGCAGTTCGCCGCCGCCACCGACCGCCGCCTGGCCCTCGAGCCGGGGGCCGGCGCGGCCGGCGGACTGGGCTTCGCGCTGCTCCTGCTCGGCGGGCACCGGGTCTCCGGCATCGAGCTCGTCGCCGACGCCGTCCACCTCGCCGAGCAGGCCGCGGCGGCCGACCTGGTCATCACCGGCGAGGGCGCCTTCGACTTCAGCAGCCGGGCCGGCAAGGTCCCCGCCGGCGTCGCGGCGGTCGCCGCCACCGCGCTGCGGCCGTGCGTCGCGCTCGCCGGCCAGGTCCTCGTCGGCTCGCGCGAGATGCGCGCCCTCGGCATGGACGCGGCGTACTCGCTGGTCGAGGCGGTGGGCGAGAGCCGCGCCTACGGCGACCCCGTCGGCTCGCTGACCGAGCTGGCGGCCCGGGTGGCACGCACCTGGTCCTCGTGACGATGACCCCTCGCCAAGAGGTGGAACGTGTTCTAGATTGCTCGGCGTGACCGACATCCGAACCCGCTTCGACGACCTCCGGGCCGCCGAGCGGGCCGAACCCGCCGACCTCGACGCACTCTGGGCGGACCTCGCGACCGTCGAGGTCGACGAGATGCTCGGCGCCTGGCGCGGCGGCGACTTCGCCACCGGCCACGTCGCCAGCACCGTCCTCGAGAAGGTGCGCTGGCACGGCAAGCGCTTCGACAGCCCGCTCGAGGCGGTGCCGCTGGTGTGCCGGGGCGACGACGGCGAGCTCTACTCCAACCTCGCGGCCGGTGGCGGCGGCGAGGCGTCGCTGTGGTCCGTCGCCTTCCGCGGCGAGGTCACGGCGACGATGGTCTACGACAAGATGCCGGTCCTCGACCACTTCAAGAAGGTCGACGACGCCACGGTCATGGGGATCATGAACGGCAAGCTCGCCGGCACGTTCGGGATCGACGACCTCTACTACTTCTGGCTGGAGCGTGACGCGTGAGGACCACTGCCTATCTCGTCGAGGAGCCGGGCGGTGACTTCGTCGTCGCCGACGTCGAGCTCGAGGAGCCCCGGGACGACGAGGTGCTCGTCCGGATCGTCGCCACCGGGCTGTGCCACACCGACCTGACCGTCCCCACGATGCTGCCGCAGGAGATGCTGCCGACCGTCGTGGGCCACGAGGGCACGGGCGTCGTCGAGAAGGTCGGTGCCGCGGTCGGCGGGATCGAGGTCGGCGACCACGTCGTGCTCAGCTTCCGGTCCTGCCGGGAGTGCGGGCCGTGCCGGGCCGGCGACGTCGGCTACTGCGAGCAGTCGCTGCTGCTCAACTACATGGGCATGCGCGCCGACGGCTCGACCACGATGAAGCGCGGCGACCAGACCGTCTTCGGCAGCTTCTTCGGCCAGTCCAGCCTCGCCCGCCACGCCCTGGCGTACGCCGACAACTGCGTCGTCGTCGACAAGTCCCTCGACCTGACCCGGCTCGCCCCCTTCGCCTGCGGCTTCCAGACGGGTGCCGGCACCGTGCTCAACGTCCTCGACGCCACTGCGGACCGGCCGATCGTCGTCTTCGGCGCCGGGGCGGTCGGCCTCGCCGCCGTCGCCGCGGCCCGCGGTGCGGGGGTCGAGACCGTCGTCGCCGTCGACCCGGTCGCGGCCCGCCGCGCCCTCGCCGAGGAGTACGGCGCCCACGCGGTCGACCCGGGTGACGAGGCGGCCGGTCCGGTCGAGGAGCAGGTCAAGGCGCTGACCGGCGGGGGAGCGGCGTACGCGATCGACACGACGGCGATCCCCGCCGTCGTCCTCCAGGCCCAGCGCTCGCTGCGCTCGCGGGGCATGCTCGTCGCCCTGGGGCTCGGGGCGCCGGAGTACACGATCGACGCGATCGACCTGCTCCAGTCGGGCAAGATCGTCCGCTCCTCGATCGAGGGCGAGGCCGACCCGCTCGTCACGATCCCCGAGCTGATCGCGCTGCGCGAGGCCGGCCGGTTCGACGTCGACCACCTCGTCACGACGTACCCGTTCGAGAAGATCGCCGACGCCGTCGCCGACTCGAGGTCGGGTGCCGTGGTCAAGCCGGTGCTCGTGTGGGGGGAATAACCACGACTGTGCGACCATTGGGCTAGTCGAACCACCGACCTGACACACCTGGAGTGAGCATGAGCGACAGCTGCTGCGGAGGCGGCCACAGCCACGAGGCCCCCGGCGCGACCACGACCGTCGCGCCCCCCGTGGACCTCGACCGCCGTGAGGACCAGATCAACCTGAGCCCGGTGGCGGCCACCAAGGTCAAGAACCTGCTCGAGCAGGAGGGTCGCGACGACCTCTCCCTGCGCATCTCGGTGCAGCCCGGCGGCTGCTCGGGCCTGCGCTACCAGCTCTTCTTCGACGAGCGCACGCTCGACGGCGACGTGGTGACCGACTTCGACGGCGTGGCCGTCGTCGTCGACCGGATGAGCGTCCCCTACCTCAACGGTGCGGTCATCGACTTCGTCGACACCATCGAGAAGCAGGGCTTCACGATCGACAACCCCAACGCCACGGGCTCCTGCGCCTGCGGCGACTCCTTCAACTGACGAAGGAGCAAGATCCGGCGCTCGAAGACGCGCACGACGCACAAGGCGCCCCGGTCACCCGGGGCGCCTTGCGCATTTCCTGGCCGGAACTCGGCACTTCGAGCGCCGGATCTTGCTCCTTCGTCAGTCCAGGTGGAGGTGGAGGGCGTTGGCGAGGCGCTGGGCGGCCTCGCTGATCTCGATCTCGCGCTTGGGGGTCTCGCGGGGGAGGTCGTCGAAGTGGATGCTGGGCGCCGGACGGGTCGCCTTGACCGCGGCCTCGGCGAGCCGGCGGCTCACGGCCTCGCAGTCGGCGTGCAGGTCGGCGGGGGCGGCGAGCTCTTCGTAGGACGACATATTCCGACGGTAGGCGTTACCCCCGGGTAGACCCAGTGGGATCGCCGGTCACGGGAGCGACGGCTCGGTTAACCTTTCGTATCGTGACTGCACCCACGGGCTCCCTCCTGATCGCCGGCTCGATCGCCACCGATCACCTCATGACCTTCGGCGGTAAGTTCGCCGACTCCCTCGTGGTCGACCAGCTGGACAAGCTGTCGGTCTCGTTCCTGGTGAACGACCTCGAGATCCGGCGCGGAGGCGTCGCGCCCAACATGTGCTTCGGCCTGGCCCGGCTGGGCCTGCGCCCGGTCCTGGTCGGTGCGGCGGGCGAGGACTTCGCCGACTACCGCTCCTGGCTCGAGCGCAACGGCGTCGACTGCGACTCGGTGCACATCTCCGAGAGCAAGCACACCGCCCGCTTCGTCTGCACGACCGACACCACGATGGCGCAGTTCGCCTCCTTCTACCCGGGGGCGATGAGCGAGGCCAGCCAGATCGAGCTGCTCCCGATCGTCGAGCGCGTCGGCGCCCCGATGTACGTCCTCATCGGCGCCGACGACCCCGAGGCGATGAAGAGGCACACCGAGGAGTGCCGCCAGCGCGGCTACGCCTTCATCGCCGACTGCTCCCAGCAGCTCGCCTTCGCCGAGGGCGACCTGATCCGCGACCTCATCGACGGCGCGGCGATCCTGTTCTCCAACGAGTACGAGTCGCACGTCATCGAGAAGAAGACCGGCTGGACCTCCGACGAGGTGCTGCTGCGCGTGGGCATCCAGGTGACCACCCTCGGCAAGGACGGCGTCCGGGTCACCACCAACGACGGCACCTCCTTCGAGGTCGCCGCCGCCAAGGACGTCGCCGCGGTCGAGCCGACCGGGGTCGGCGACGCCTTCCGCTCCGGCTTCCTCGCCGCGCTCTCGTGGGGGACCTCGCTCGAGCGGGCCGCCCAGGTGGGCTGCGTCCTCGCGGCGTACGTCGTCGAGACCGTCGGCACCCAGGAGTACGACTTCACCCCCGCCCAGTTCGTCGAGCGGGTCCGGCTCTCGTACGGCGACGAGCCCGCCGACGAGATCGCCGCCTTCGTCAAGTGAGCCGGCGGACGACGTAGCGGGGCGCGCCGTCGTCGGCGCGCTCCTCGCCGACGTACTCCTGCCCGCGCATCCGGCACCACGCCGGGACGTCGTGGCGCGCTGCCGGGTCGCGGGCCACGACGGCCAGCAGGTCGCCCACGGCGACCCCGGGCAGCGCCTTCGCGAGCTCGATGATCGGGCGCGGGCAGGGCAGGTCGCGGCAGTCGAGCTCGATCACAGGCCCGCCCGCTCCCGGATCGCGGTGACGGCCTCGCCGAGCGCCGCGCAGAAGGCGGCGACCTGCTCGTCGGTCGTCTCGCGGGTCAGCGAGACCCGCACGTTGCCGTGGGTGAGCGCGCCCATGGCGGCGAGCACGTGGCTCGGCTCGAGCGTGGACGCCGTGCACGCCGAGCCGCTGGCGACGCCGAACCCGCGCCGGGCCAGCTCGTCGACGATCTCGTCGCCACCGACGTAGAGGCACGAGAACGTCACCAGGTGGGGGAGCCGGGCCTCGGCAGCCCCCACGACCTCGGTGTCGGGCAGCGCGGCGGCGGCCGCCCGGATGGTCGCGACCTGGCCGAACTGCCGGGCCGTGACCTCGTCGCGCTCGGCGAGCACCGCCTGGAGCGCGGCCGCCGCGGCGAGTGCCGCGGGGACGTTGGGGAAGCCGCCGAGCTCCTCGAGGCCGTCGTCGCCGGGGAACGGCTGGGTCCACCGCGTCCCCCGCCGTACGACGAGCACGCCGATGCCCGCGGGCCCGCCCCACTTGTGCGCGGACGCGGTCAGCACGGACCAGCGCCGGGGGAGCGGCACGTGCCCGACGGCCGCGGCCGCGTCGACGAGCAGGGGGACGCCGTCCGGCAGCGCCGCCTCGTCGACCGGCTGGAGGGTGCCGACCTCCTGGTTGGCCGCCTGGAGAGCCACCGCCCCCACGCCGGGGGCCGCCGCGGCCGCGGCGAGCGCGACCAGGTCGACCCGGCCGGTCGCGTCGACGCCGATGCTCGTGGTGGCGGGGGAGGGCCGCCAGGCGGCGGCGTGGAGGACGGCGGAGTGCTCGACCGCGCTGTGCACGATCCCGTCGCGCCCGGTGGCGGCGGTGAGCCCGAGCAGGCCCCGGTGCACGGCGTCGGTCCCGGAGGAGGTGAACCCGACCTCGTCGGGGTGCACGCCCAGGGCGTCGGCGACGACGGCGCGCGCGTTGTCGAGCAGGAGCCGGGCGTCGCGCCCGGCACGGTGCAGCCGGCGCGGGTCGGCGTACCCCCGTTCCAGGGCGGCGACGAGGGTGTCGCGCGCGGCCGGGTGGAGCCGCTCGGAGGAGGCGGCGTCGAGGTAGACCTCGGGGGTGCTGCTCACAGGCCGACCCTAGAGGAGGGGGCCCGCCGCCGGTTCCGGGGCGTGGTCACGCCTGGGACGGGTGGGACGTGCGCGCCAGGACCCACCCCGCGCGCCGTCCAGGGCCGCTCTCCGCTACTGTTCGCAGTAGTTCTGACCCTCGAGAGGAAGGCTCGTTCGTGGGCTGGTGGCACCCCGAGCGCACGCGAGGAGCGCAGCGACGATCCCGTCGCGCGATCCCGCTCGCCGGATTCGTCGTACTCGCGGCCGTGTTGAGCGGTTGCTCGACCGACACCCAGTGGGAGCGCTTCGGCATGCCGAAGATCGTCTCCGACCAGGGCACGCACATCCTGCACCTGTGGCAGGGCGCCTGGATCGCAGCACTGGTGGTCGGCGTGATCACCTGGGCGCTGATCATCGGCGTCCCGCTGTGGTTCCGTCGTCGCAGTGACGACGAGGTCCCGGTCCAGACGCGCTACAACCTGCCGATCGAGATCTTCTACACGATCTTCCCGGTCATCATGGTGATCGCGTTCTTCTCGCAGACCGTGCGCGTGCAGAACATCGCGCTCGAGCACGTCGAGCCCGACGTGGTGGTCAAGGTCGTCGGCCAGAAGTGGCAGTGGACCTTCAACTACCCCGACTCGGTGCAGACCTCCGAGGGCACCAACGTCTACGTCTCGGGCACCGGTGAGGACATCCCCACCCTGGTGATCCCGGTCGACCAGACCGTGGAGTTCCAGCTCTACAGCCCCGACGTGATCCACAACTTCGGCGTCCCGGCGTTCGCCATGCGGATGGACGTCGTGCCCGGCAACAACAACTCGTACCAGGTCACCCCGACCGAGACCGGCACCTACGCCGGCAAGTGCTACGAGCTCTGCGGCGCCTACCACTCGCGGATGCTGTTCAACGTGAAGGTCGTCACCGCCTCCGAGTACGACGCCTACCTCGCCGACCTGGCCAAGAACCCGGAGCACGTCTCCGAGTCGCCGGTGCTGGGTGGCAAGTACTCCACCGAACTGATCACCGACGACGAGGGAGAGCACGAGTGACCACTCTCGCGCGTTCCACGGACCTCACCCAGCGCAAGCCGCTGGGGCAGCAGCTGGTCCGGATCATGACGACGACCGACCACAAGCTGATCGGCAACCTCTACTTCGTCACCGCCATGGCCTGGTTCATGGCCGGCGGCATCATGGCGCTGCTCATCCGCTCCGAGCTCGCCTACCCGGGCAGCCAGCTGGTCAACGAGGAGCTGTACAACCAGCTCTTCACCATGCACGGCACGATCATGCTGCTGCTGTTCGCGACGCCGCTGTTCTTCGGCTTCGGCAACGCGATCATGCCGCTCCAGATCGGCGCGCCCGACGTCGCGTTCCCGCGCCTCAACATGTTCAGCTACTGGCTGTACCTGTTCGGCGGCCTCATCGCCGGCGCCGGCTTCCTCACCCCGGGCGGCGCCGCGTCGTTCGGCTGGTTCGCCTACACGCCGCTGTCCGACTCGGTCAACAGCCCCGGCGTGGGCGGCGACCTGTGGATCATGGGTCTGTGGATGGCCGGCCTCGGCACCATCCTCGGTGCGGTCAACTTCATCACCACGATCATCTGCATGCGGGCGCCCGGCATGACCATGTTCCGGATGCCGATCTTCGTCTGGACCGTGCTCATCACCGCGATCCTCGTGCTGATCGCCTTCCCGATCCTCGCCGGCGCGCTGCTCTCGCTCGAGGCCGATCGGCAGATCGGGGCGCACGTCTTCGACAGCTCGCACGGTGGCGCGATCCTGTGGCAACACCTGTTCTGGTTCTTCGGGCACCCAGAGGTGTACATCATCGCCCTGCCGTTCTTCGGCATCATCTCCGAGATCCTGCCGGTCTTCAGCCGCAAGCCGATCTTCGGCTACATCGGCCTGGTCGGCGCGACCCTCGGCATCGCGATCCTCTCGGTGGCGGTGTGGGCGCACCACATGTTCGTCACCGGAGCCGTCAACCTGCCGTTCTTCTCCGGCATGACGTTCCTGATCGCCGTACCGACAGGCGTGAAGTTCTTCAACTGGATCGGCACGATGTGGGGCGGATCCGTCCGCATGGACACCCCCATGCTCTGGTCGATCGGCTTCCTCACGACCTTCCTCTTCGGTGGTCTGACGGGCATCATCCTGGCCAGCCCGCCGCTCGACTTCCACGTCTCCGACTCCTACTTCGTGGTGGCGCACTTCCACTACACGGTGTTCGGCACGGTCGTCTTCGCGATGTTCGCCGGCTTCTACTTCTGGTGGCCCAAGCTCACCGGGCGGATGCTCGACGAGCGCCTCGGCAAGATCCACTTCTGGCTGCTGTTCATCGGCTTCCACACCACCTTCCTCATCCAGCACTGGCTGGGCATCGAGGGCATGCCGCGGCGCTACGCCGACTACCTGCCGGGTGACAACTGGGAGTTCATGAACCAGGTCTCGACGATCGGCGCCTTCGTCCTGGCGTCCTCGCTCCTGCCCTTCTTCTACAACGTCTACGTCTCCCGCAAGGGCCCGCTGGTCAACACCGACGACCCGTGGGGCTGGGGCCGCTCCCTCGAGTGGGCCACCAGCTGCCCGCCGCCGCGCCACAACTTCCACTCGATCCCCCGGATCCGGTCGGAGTCGCCCGCGTTCGACCTCCACCACCCGGAGATCGCGGCCATCGAGATGTACGACGACGACGAGCCGGCCGCCGAGCTGGCCGGCACGAAGGGAACCGACGCCTGATGAAGATCGAAGCCTGGATCTTCGGCGTGACCACGGTCTTCCTGGTCCTGGTCAGCCCCGCCTACTGGTTCATCACCGACGCCAGCGACCACGGCGCCGACTGGACCGGCACCTCCGCCCTGGTCATGACCACCCTGCTCTGCGCGATGGTCACCCTGTACCTGGGCTTCCACGCCCAGCGCATGGACGCCCGTCCCGAGGACCGCAAGGACGGCGAGATCGCCGACGGCGCGGGCGAGCTCGGCTTCTTCCCGCCGTACTCGTGGTGGCCGTTCTGGTGCGCGCTGACCCTCAGCCTGATGGTCTTCGCGATCGCGGTGCTCGCGTGGTGGCTCTTCATCATCGGGATCGTGCTCGGCGCGGTCGCGCTGAGCGGCTGGGTGTTCGAGTACTACCGCGGTAACTACGCACACTGACCTGATCGGGCCGAGCGCGTCTCCGGCGCCCGAGGGGCAGCAAGCTGCCCGGGAGGCGCCTCCCGCCGCGCTGCCGGCCTGGCTGCTCTGTCGGCGGTGTCACACCTGGTGTGACACCGCCGACGCGCATCATCACGGGTTTTCGTGGGTCGTGCAGTTACGCTTTCTCGGTGTCCTTCCCCGTGGCCTCTCGTCGCTCGCGCGTGCTCCGCGCCGCGGCCGTCCTCGCGACGGTCGCCGTCCTGGCCGCCGCGTGCGACGGCTCCGGCTTCTCGCCCCAGGGCGGGGGCGGCGGTTCGGACGACGAGACGACCGCGGCCGCCGCGACCGAGGCGGTGCTGACCACCAACGTGGCCGACCGGGCCAGCGGCGTACCGGTCGACAAGGTGGTCAAGGTGACCGCCGAGCACGGCACGATCTCCGATGTCGTCGTCCGGTCCAAGGCCGGCAAGGTGGCCGGCCGGCTGGTCGCCGACGGGACCCGCTGGGTCTCCTCCGGTGGCCTCGAGCCGGGCGTGCGCTACCGGGTCCGGGCCACGGCGAAGAACGGTGACGGCAAGCAGGTCGAGAGCATCTCGTCGTTCACCACCCAGGCGCTCAGCCTCGACCAGCAGACCTATCCGTCGGTGGCGCCGCTGCAGGGCGAGACGGTGGGCATCGGCATGCCGGTCATCGTCACGTTCGACCTGCCGGTGAGCGACAAGGCCAGCTTCGAGCGGCACATGAAGGTCGCCACCACGCCGGTCCAGCAGGGCTCGTGGCGCTGGGTGAGCGACACCGTCGCGCACTGGCGGCCCAAGGCGTACTGGAAGGCCGGCACGAAGGTCAGCGTCGACATCGGCATCAACGGCGTCTCGGCCGGCGGCGGCATCTACGGCCAGGAGGACCGCAAGGTCGACTTCAAGGTCGGCGACGCCCACGTCTACAAGGTCAACGCGGCGACCCACCAGATGAAGGTCTTCTCCAACGGCAAGCTGCTCCGCACGCTGCCCATCACCACCGGCAAGCCCGGCTTCACGACCCGCTCGGGCGTCAAGGTGATCATGGAGAAGTTCGCGACGCGGCGGATGAACTCCGAGACCGTCGGCATCCCGCAGGGCTCGGCCGAGGCCTACGACATCAACGACGTGCGCTGGGCGATGCGGCTGACCAACTCCGGTGAGTTCATCCACGCCGCGCCGTGGTCGGTGGGCTCGCAGGGTCATGCCAACGTCTCGCACGGCTGCACCGGCCTGAGCACCGACAACGCCGGTTGGCTCTACTCGATGACCCGCCGGGGTGACGTCGTGGACTACACCGGGACCGACCGGAGCATGGAGCCCGACAACGGCTACGGCGACTGGAACATCCCGTGGAAGGACTACGTCGCGGGGTCCGCGCTGCACTGACCCGGCAAGATGGCGTCGTGCGGATCGCGATCGCCTACGACTGCCTCTACCCGTGGACCCTCGGGGGCGGGGAGCGGCAGTACCGCGCCTTCGCCGAGGAGCTCGCTTCTCGCGGGCACACGGTCACCTACCTGACCCGGCGGCAGTGGGACGGCCCTGCCCCGCGCATCGACGGCGTCGAGGTGATCGCCGTCGCCGGCCCGGCCGAGCTGTACGACGACGCCGGCGCCCGGCGCCTCGGACCGGCCCTCGGCTACGCCCTCGCCCTGCTCGGCCACCTGCTCCGCGCCCGCCGGCGCTACGACGTCGTCCTGGTCAGCGCGCTGCCGGCGACGAACGTCCCCGCGGCCCGGCTCGCCCTCCTCGGCAGCCGGGCGCTGCTGGTGAGCGACTGGCTCGAGGTGTGGTCGCGCGCCCGCTGGCGCGCCTACAGCGGCCCGGTGCTGGGCCTGCTGGCCTGGTGGGCCCAGTGGCTCGCGGCGGCGCTCTCCCCGGTGGCGACCTGCCACAGCGCGCTCAGCGGGCGCCGGCTCGCCACCAGCGGGCTGCGCTCGCTGCTCGTGGTGAGCCCGGGGCTGGTGTTCCCCGACGACCACGGCGCGCCGCGGCTCGCCGTACCGGAGGCGGCGCGGGTGGTCTACGTCGGCCGGCACATCCCGGACAAGCAGGTCACGGCGCTGCCCGCGGCGCTCGCCCACGCCCGGACCCGGCTGCCGGGCCTGACCGCGGCGATCTACGGTGACGGGCCCGCGCGTCCGGCGGTGCTGCGCGAGATCGAGCGGTGCGGACTGTCCGCAGCGGTCAGCGCGCCCGGGTTCGTCGCGCGCGAGGTCCTCGACGACGCGGTGCGCGACGCGGCGGTGCTGGTGAACCCGTCGGCCCGCGAGGGCTACGGGCTGGTGGTCGTCGAGGCCAACGCGGTCGGGACGCCCGTCGTCCTGGTCGACGGCCCGGACAACGCCGCCGTCGAGCTCGTGGACGACGGCGTCAACGGGGTCGTCGCGGCCTCCGCCGACCCGGTGGCGCTGGGGGAGGCGATCGTGCGGGCGGTCGAGGGCGGTGCGGCCCTGCGGGCGAGCGCGTACGAGCGCTACCGCGAGCTGGCCCGGACCGGCTCGATCGCGGCCACCGTCGACGGCATCCTCGACGCGGTCGCGGAGCGGGGGGTGCGCGGATGAGGGTGGCGGTCGAGCTCGTCTACTTCACCGGCCGCAAGGGCGGCACCGAGAGCTACGCGCGCCGGCTCTTCGGCGCGCTCGGTGAGCTGCCGGACGCCGGCGTCGAGCTGGTGGGGATCGCCGGGCGCGAGCTCCGCGCCGCACCGCCGTCGTGGTTCCCCGGCGAGATCGTGCACCTGCCGGTCGCCGGTGAGAGCCGGCCGCAGTGGGCGGCCGCGGTGGCGCTCGCCGTCGGGCCCCGCGCCCGGGCGCTGCGGGCCGACCTGCTCCACTGCCCGGCCAACTTCGGCCCGGTGCTGCACGTCCTGCCCACCGTGGTGACCGTCCACGACCTGCTGCCGCTGCGGCACCCCGAGTGGGTGCCCGGCGGGCGCGCGGCAGCTGTCCGGCGGCTGCAGCGGCGCACCCTCGCCGTGGCCGACCGGATCATCGCCGACAGTGCCGCCACGGCCGCCGACATCGAGGCGGTCGGCGGCCGGGCCGCGGCGGATGTCGACGTCGTCCCGCTGGGGGCACCGCCGGTGTCCGCCTCGGTCTCGGCCGGCGTACGTCGCCCAGCAACGGCCGGCCGGCCGTTCGTGCTGGCCGGCGGCAACCGGATGCCGCACAAGAACTTCGCCCGCCTGATCGAGGCCTGGGCGCTGATCCCGGCGGGGGAGCGGCCGCTGCTCGTCGTCACCGGCAGCCACGGCGCGGACCCCCTCGTCGACGAGGTGCGCCGCCACGGCCTCGCCGCCGACGTCGACCTGCGCGGCTGGGTCGACGCCGCCGAGCTCGCGGACCTCTACGCCACGGCGAGCGCCTACGTCTTCCCGACGCTCTTCGAGGGCTTCGGGCTGCCGGTCCTCGAGGCGATGGCGGCCGGCTGCCCGGTGCTCGCCTCCGACCTCCCGGTCCTGCACGAGGCCGGTGGGGACGCGATGGAGACCTTCGACCCGGCCTCCGCGCCCGGCATCGCCGCCGCGGTGCGCCGGCTCGTGGCGAACCCCGCGCGCCAGGCGGAGCTCCGGGCCGCGGGGCTGCGGCGCGCGGCGGAGCTCACCTGGCGTCGTGCGGCGGAGCAGACGGTGGCGTCCTATCGCCGGGCGGCGGCGGCCCGCACGCCCTAGACTCCCGCCGTGGGCTATCACGAGTGGCACGCCCGGCCGGGCTACTACCGCGACGTCGTGCGTCACTTCGAGCCCGGGAGCCGGCTCCTCGACATCGGGTGCGGCACCGGCTGGCTCTCCGAGGACTTCCCGGAGTACGTCGGCCTCGACCACACCCCGGCCGCGGTCGACGCGGCCCGCGCGCGCGGCGTGGACGTGCGCCTGGCGGACCTGGAGCGCCCGCTGCCGGTCCCGGACGCCTCGTTCGACGGCGTGGTCCTCAAGGACGTCCTCGAGCACCTCCTCGACCCCGTGGGCGTGGTCGCGGAGGCCTTCCGCGTCGTCCGGCCGGGCGGCCGGGTGTTCGCCTCGTCGCCGGACGCCCAGCGCTGGGCCTGGCACGACTACACCCACCGCCGCCCGTGGACGCGCACGTCGATGCGCCGGATCTTCGCCGACCAGGGCTTCGAGGTCGAGCGGGTGTCGTACGAGAGCGTCGCGCCGGGCACCGGGATCGTGTCCGGCTGGTTCCCGCGCAAGCGGCGCCCGCGCGTCCTCGCGCTGCTCACCTGGCTGCCGGGATGGCGGCGCAACGTGTGGATCGTCGCCCGCCGGCCGCTCGGCTAGACCCGCTGCTGCTCGTCGGCCGCGGCCGCGGCGCCCGCGAGCGCCTGGGCCCGGGCCAGCTGGGCGAGGCGGCGCTCGAGCTCGCGCATCCGCATGCCCTGCACGATCGTGGTGAAGACGAAGACCACGACCAGCACGTAGAGGATCAGGTTCGGCCCCTCGCGGACGCCGACCAGGTGCGCCGCGTCGGTGACCAGCCCCGGCGCGACCACGCTCGCGGCGGCACCGGCGGCGAGGACGAAGCCGGCCAGCCGGGTGATCGCGAGCCGGCTGCCGCCGGGACGGGTCCGCAGCAGCCAGGCCACCCCGACGAGGATGCTGGCCAGCAGGAAGACGCGGATGATCATGCGGTCGCCCCCAGGCGCTCGGCGGCGAGGTCGTAGAGGATGTTGAGCGCGTTGAGGTTCGACTGGCCCTTGCCGCGCGAGTAGTCCGAGTAGCGCATCGTCACCGGGTGCTCGCGCCACGACAGCGACGCCCCGACGATGCGCGACTCGATCTCGGACGCGTGGGCCATCCCGTGCTGGCGCAGGTTCATGCTCGCCGCCGCGCGCCGGTTGAGCACGCGCAGGCCGTTGTGGGTGTCGGTGAGCCGGATGCCCGTGATCGAGCGCGAGAAGCGCAGCGCCGCCGCCATCAGCACCCGCCGCGCCACCGGCTGCCCCTCGGTGCTCCCGAGGTTGCGCGAGCCGAGCACGATGTCGACCTCGCTCGCGACCGCCAGCTCGACCATCGCCGCCGCGTCGGCGACCAGGTACTGGCCGTCGGCGTCGAAGGTCACCACGTGGCTCGCCGTCGTCCGGCCGAGGACGTAGTCGAAGCCGGTCTGCAGGGCCGCCCCCTGGCCGAGGTTGACCGGGTGCCGCAGCACCGTCGCCCCCGCCGCCCGGGCCGCCTGCGCCGAGTCGTCCCGCGAGCCGTCGTCCACGCAGACGACGTGGGGGAAGACCTCGCGCAGCTCCGCGACGACGGTGCCCACCATGGCGCCCTCGTTGTACGTCGGCACGACGACGACGGTGCGCTCGAAGGGGGTGGGGGTGCTCACGCGGTCGACAGTAGTGAGCCGGAGCGGTCCCGGACATGGGTCGCGGGCAACTGTGACCGACAGTCCTCGTGGCCCTAGCCCGTTCGGACTACGCGACTCGCCCCGGTGCAGGTGCCTCGACAGGCTCGGCCTCCGCCAGCGATTCGCGCAGCCAGCCGCGTGCGACGTACGCCGTCACCAGCCCCAGCACGATCATCACCAGGACCACCGCCACCGACGCCTGGGCGGCCGAGGCGATCGTGTAGTGCCGCCACCCCCACGACGCCGTCCGCTGGACCAGCCCGAGCCCCAGGGCCGCGCCGAGCGCGATCGTGCCCAGCTGGTAGCCGAGCACCGGCGTCAGCCAGGCCCGCGCCCGGGCCCCCATCCGGTGCAGCGAGACCATGATCAGGGGGAACGCGCAGCACAGCGCCTCGAGCGGCAGCCGGTAGCCCCAGAAGCCGTTCCCGCCGTGGTACGGGTTCAGGTAGACCTGCACGAGCAGGTAGACGAGCCCGCCGAGCGCCAGGCCGCGGGTCCAGTCGGGCGCCGTGCGCCAGCTGCGGACGAAGGCCGGCGCGACCAGCAGGAGCACCGGCGTCCAGACGAGGACGCCGTACCCGGGGGAGACGAAGACGCCCGCCAGGTCACCGAGCTGCTGCCACCACGTCCGGGTCGCCGGCCACGCCGCGAGGTCGCCCGCGGCGTACCCTGTCGTCGGGCTCCAGGAGCCGTAGAACCAGTGCCCCCACACCGCCAGCAGGCCGATCGCCGGCACGCTCGTCGCCGCGACCTCCAGCGCGATCCGGGGCCGGCGCCGGGCGAACGCCACCACCAGGCCGAGCACGGCGACGGTGAGCGCCAGGTGCAGCCGGCCGACCATCGCCACGCCCCCGAACAGGCCCACCAGCCACCACCGCTCACGGTGCGCGGCCCAGGCCATGCCGCCGATGCCGACGGCGGTGACCGTGTGCGGCCACAGGGACGCACCCACGACCGTCCAGTACGGCGTGGTGAAGGCCAGCGCGGCCGCCCCCGCGACGGTCACGGGCAGCGGGACGGACCGGGGGATGCTGCCGGCCAGGAGCAGGAGCGCGATCACCGCGAGCAGGGCCGCGGTCAGCGAGGCCGGCACGAAGGACACCACGTCGGCGCTGTCGCCGCCGGTGAGCAGCCTCTGGACGACGTACGCGGGGATCGCGACGATGATCGGGCCGGCACTGCGCGCGATGACCTTCTCGCCGTTGTCGGGGTTGGTGGTGGTGAAGAGGTAGTCCGTCGTCCACTTGTCCGGCAGTGCGGCGTCGTCGTGCGCGTCGTCCAGCCAGGGGGAGCCGGTCGTGGCGATCTTCCACGCCGCGACGTCGGAGGAGACGACGTCGGTGGTCCGGGGGACGTGGAGGGCGGAGAGCCCGAAGATGACGCTCGCGGCGAGCGTGAGGAGGACGAAGCCTCGGCGACGACGGTCGGGCATGCGCTGATTGTTCGTCATGGGCCGGGAGATCGCGGGGGAATGGCCGGAACCGGGACCCCCGCGCCCCGGAGACGACCGTGGCCCCGACCCCCGCGCGATGCGGGGCTCGGGGCCACGGTGGGGTTCAGCCGGATCGGCTCAGTGGTCCGCCGGACCGTGTCGGTTGGGACCGGCGGCGATCTGCGACTCGAGCTCGTGGAGCTCGTGCTCGGCGTGGTGCTGGGCCTCGTGGATCTCCTCGGCGGTCGGCTTCTGGACGTTGTCCGCGAAGAACAGCGTCGCGAGCCGGGCGCGGAGCTTGCGGGCGCGGAGGTCGCGTCCGGTGGCACCGCTGGCCTCGATCTGCTCCGGGGTCTCCGGGACGGGGTCGTCGTCGCGCGCCGTGAGGGTGTAGGCCTGGCCCTCGGGGAGCGGCAGGTGCTTCTCGGCGTAGCCGCCCTCGGGGGAGCGGACCAGGACGCCGGACTCGAAGCCGTGGAGCAGCTTGCCCTCGTCGTGACGCTGGAGCGAGATGCACCAGCGCCGCGTGATGATGAAGGCGATGACCGGTCCGATGAAGACCGCACCCCGCATGAAGTACGTGATCTGGTTGATGCTCAGGTGGAGCTTGATCGCGATGATGTCGTTGCCGCCCGCGGCCCACGAGAGGCCGTAGAAGGTCATCAGCGCGACCATGATCGCCGTGCGGGTCGGGGCGTTGCGGGGACGCTGGAGCAGGTGGTGCTCCCGCTTGTCACCGGTGAGCCAGGACTCGATGAACGGCAGTGCCATCAGGATCATCAGCATCAGCGGCGGCATGACGAGGATCGGGAGCATGACGTTCCACGAGATCGTGATGCCCCACAGGTGCGTCTCCCAGGGCGGGATGATCCGGAGCAGGCCGTCGGGCCAGCCCATGTACCAGTCCGGCTGCGAGCCCGCGGTGACCTTGGACGGGTCGTAGGGGCCGAGCTTCCAGACGTTGTTGATGGAGAACAGGCCGCCCATGAGCGCGGTGACGCCGAAGACGATGAAGAAGAAGCCACCGGCCTTGGCCGCGTACACGGGGAGCATCGGGTAGCCGACGACGTTCTGCTCGGTCCGGCCGGGACCAGGCCACTGCGTGTGCTTGTGGTAGACGAGCAGCAGCATGTGCGCGGCGATCAGGGCGAGCAGCAGGCCCGGGATGAGCAGGATGTGCATGGCGTAGAACCGCGGGATGATCGCGTCACCCGGGAACTCGCCGCCGAACAGGAAGAACGACATGTAGGTGCCGACCACCGGGGTGGCCTTCATGAAGCCGTCCGCGGCCCGGACGCCGGTGCCCGAGAGCAGGTCGTCGGGGAGCGAGTAGCCGGTGAAGCCCTCGATCGTGCCGAGCAGCAGCAGCAGGCAGCCGATGATCCAGTTGACCTCGCGCGGCTTGCGGAAGGCGCCGGTCAGGTAGACCCGGAGCATGTGGATCATCATCGAGGCGATGAAGATCATCGCGGCCCAGTGGTGCATCTGCCGCATGAGCAGACCGCCGCGCACGTCGAACGAGATGTCGAGCGTGGAGGCCATGGCCGAGGACATGTGGACGCCGCGGAGCGGGTCGTAGGAGCCGTTGTACTGGATCTCGGTCATGCTCGGGTCGAACCAGAGCGTGAGGAAGACGCCGGTCAGCAGCAGGACGACGAAGCTCCACAGCGCGATCTCGCCGAGCATGAAGGACCAGTGGTCCGGGAACACCTTGCGGATGTTCTTCTTCATGGCGCTGCCGAGGCCGAGGCGCTCGTCGGCCCAGTTGGCGATGGCACCGGCGCGCTGAGCGCCCTTGGTGGTCGCGGGGGTGGAACCGTTGGTCGTGGCGACCTTGCTCACATCAACGCTCATAGTAGTCACGCTCCCAGAAGCTCGGGCCGACCGGTTCGTCGAAGTCGTGCTGCGCGACGAGGTAGCCCTCGTCGTCGACCGAGATGGCCAGCTGCGGCAGCGGGCGGCCGGCCGGGCCGAACACGACGCGGCCGGAGTCCGCCAGGTCGAAGGTGGACTGGTGGCACGGGCACAGCAGGTGGTGCGTCGTGCGCTCGTTCAGGGAGATCGGGCAGCCGACGTGGGTGCAGATCTTCGAGTACGCGACGATGCCGTCGACCGTCCAGTTGGCCCGGCTGCTGCCGTCGGCGGCCTTGCCCGGCTTGATGTCGCCCGGGTTCATCCGGAGCAGGATCAGCGACGCCTTCGACTTGTGGATCTGCAGGTTGACGCCCTCGACCTCGGAGGGGTCGATGCCGTAGCGCTCGGGGTTGTGCAGCGCGTCGGGCTGGCAGTTGACCAGGTCGCCGATCTCGAGGTCCGAGGCGAGGATCGGGGTCCAGATGCCGTCGCGGACGATCCGCATGGGGGCTTGCTTCGTGCCGCTGCCCCAGATCGTGTGGTACAGCTTCTTGCCCGGCAGCGGGCCGAGGTCGCGCAGCATCACGATCGCCGGCAGGCCGAGCAGGCCGACCGCACCCAGCAGCGAGTTGCGGATGAGCGGACGGCGGCCGATGCCGGACTCGTTGATGCCGTCGGTGAGCGCCTGGACGGCGACCTCGCGGTCGTCGTCGCTGGAGCGGGCCGGGTGGCGCAGCTCGGAGATCTCGTGGTCGGCCATGAGCTTGCGGGCCCAGTGGATGACGCCGACGCCGATGAACAGCAGCGCGAGACCGAGGGTCAGGCCGAGCGCCATCGTGGAGGCACCGAAGCCGCCGATGACGTCCCAGTTGTCGCCGATGTCGAAGGTGAAGTAGGCGACCAGGAAGGCCACCGTGCTGACCGCGGAGAGGCCGAAGAGGATCGCCACCTGGCGCTCGGCGCGCTTCTCCTTGGCGGGGTCGACGTCGGTCGGCCGCCACTGGTGGTCCGGGAGCCCCGGGTCGGCGATCGGCCCGGTGGGCACGATCTCTCCGCCCTGGGGGGAGTGGGTGTCGTGTGCGTCGCTCACGCTGCCGCCTCGTCCTTCTTCTTGCTCGAGCGGGTGGTGTGGGCCGCGATCCAGACGGCGAAGCCGACCAGGATGCCGAGGCCACCGACCCAGGCGATGATGCCCTCGCTCACCGGGCCGAGGCTGCCCAGCGTGAAGCCGCTGTAGCTCGGGGCGTCGTTGAGCTCGTTGAGGTAGGCGATGACCGCCTTCTTGTCCTCCGGCGGGATGTTGCCGTCGGAGAAGGTGTCCATCGACTGGGGACCGGTCAGCATCGCCTCGTAGATGTGCTTGGAGTCGACGCCGCGGATCTTGGGCGCGAAGCCGCCGCGCGGCATGGCGCCGCCGGAGCCCTCGAAGTTGTGGCACGCGGTGCAGTTGGCGAGGAAGATCTGGCCGCCGCGCGAGACGAGCTCGTCGACGTCCTTCTGGCTCATGCCGTCGGTGGAGTAGAGCTCCGCGTCGGGGATCTGCGGGCCGGTGCCGAGCGAGCCGACGTACGCCGAGAGGGCGGCGATCTCGTCCTTGGTGTAGACGACCTCCTTGCGCGGCGCCTGCGCGCCGGGCTGGGCCATCGGCATGCGGCCGGTGCCGACCTGGAAGTCGACGGCGGCGGAGCCGACGTCGGTCAGCGCGGGACCGTACTGCGAGCCGCCCTGGGTGAGGACGCCCTCACCGTTCTGGCCGTGGCAGAAGGCGCAGCCGACGAGGAAGAGCTCGCGGCCCTCCTTGACCAGCTCTTCCTGGCTCTGGTTCGAGTCGGCCTGGGCCGGCGCGAAGGCGGCGTACATGCCACCGGTCAGCAGCAGGCCGCAGACCAGCACCAGGAGGCCGGCGATCGGGCCGCGGCGGTGCCGGGAGAGGCGACCGGCGGAGCGGTTCAGAAGGCGCACAATCAGTCCTTGAGAGTCCGGGTCGGGGCGGGAGTCCAACAGTTCTTCGTCACGGTGGGCACCGCCGTCACTTGATCAGGTAGATCGTGGCGAAGAGCCCGATCCAGACGACGTCGACGAAGTGCCAGTAGTAGGACACGACGATCGCGCTGACCGCCTGCTCATGGGTGAACCGCTTGGCCACGTAGGTGCGGCCGAGGACGAAGAGGAAGGCGATGAGACCGCCGGTCACGTGGATGCCGTGGAAGCCGGTGGTCAGGTAGAACATCGTGCCGTAGGCGTCGTGCGGGATCGTGACGCCCTCGTGGATCAGCTCGGCGTACTCGAGCGCCTGGCCGCCGACGAAGATGGCGCCCATCACGTAGGTGAGGATGAACCACTCGCGCAGGCCCCACTTGCCCACCTGGAGCAGCGACCCCGCCCGGCTCACCTGGCCGCGCTCGGCGGCGAAGACGCCGAGCTGGCAGGTGAAGGACGACAGCACCAGGATCGTGGTGTTGATCGACGCGAAGGGGACGTTCAGCAGCTCGGTGTTCTGCGACCACATCTCGGGCGAGACCGAGCGGATCGTGAAGTACGACGCGAAGAGCGCCGCGAAGAACATGAGCTCGCTGGACAGCCAGATGATGGTGCCGACCGCCACCATGCTGGGTCGGTCGTGCTGGCCGTGAAGGCGCGAGGCAGGAAGAGATGCCGAAGCTGAGATCGCCACGGGCGCCATTATGGCGGTTCGCGTCGACGTCGGCACCTCGACCCCCTGTTCTGGCGCGTTCCCCGGTGCGTCCTACGCTCGAACAGGCTTCGAACGAGAGGTAGCACGACCGTGCAAGTCGAGCTGGTGGTCGCCGCCGGGAGCATCCAGGACCTCCCGCCCTTCGGCGCGGGCACGTTCTGGAGCCAGTGGGGGCTCGAGCCGCTGCCGCTGGTGGTCACGGTCTGGGCGACCGGGCTCTACCTGGTCGGCGTGGCGTCGCTGCGCCGGCGTGGGGACGCCTGGCCGGTGGGCCGCACGATCGCCTGGCTGATCGGGATGCTCGCCTTCTACGTGGCGACCTCGTCCGGCCTCGCGGCGTACGACACGGTGCTGGTGAGCGTCCACATGGTCCAGCACATGGTGCTCTCGATGGTCGTGCCGCTCTCGCTGGCGCTCGGCGCGCCGGTGACGCTCGCGCTGCGCACGCTGCCCCGGACCCCGCGCGGCTGGCTGCTCGCCGTCCTGCACTCCCGGGTGGCCAAGGTGCTCGGCTTCCCGCCGCTGGCGTTCGCCCTCTACGTGCTCTCGCCGTGGGCGCTCTACTTCTCCGGCTGGTACGACGCCTCGCTCCGCTCGACGTACGTGCACGAGATGATGCACGTCCACCTGGTCCTGGTCGGCGCGCTCTTCTTCTGGCCGATCGTGGGCGTCGACCCGCTGCCCGGGCGCGTCGCCCACCCGTTCCGGGTGCTGCTGACGGTGCTGACGCTGCCGTTCCACGCCTTCCTGGGCGTGACGATCATGGGGCAGTCGACGCTGCTCGGCGGCGACTGGTACCCGTCCCTCCACGACGGCCCGCTCGGCGCCTGGCTGCCCGACCCTGCCGCCGACCAGCGCCTCGCCGGCGGCATCCTCTGGGGCGCCGGCGACCTGGTCGGCCTGGTCTTCTTCGTCGTGCTCTTCGCGCAGTGGGTGCGCTCCTCGGTCAAGGAGGCCCAGCGCGAGGACCGGCGCCTCGACCGGCTCGAGCGACGCGAGCAGCTGGAGCATCAGCGGCTCGCCGCGACGGAGGGCGCGCCCCCGGAGCGGCCCCCGTCCGAGTAGCATCGCGCGAGTGAGCTCCACGAAGACCCTGAAGGTGCTCGTCTACAGCGACGACGTGCACACCCGCGAGCAGGTCATCCTGGCGCTGGGCCGCCGGCCGCACCCCGACCTGCCCGAGCTGGAGTACGTCGAGGTGGCCACCGAGCCCGTCGTCATCCAGAACATGGACGCCGGGCACCTCGCGCTCGCCATCCTCGACGGTGAGGCGGTCCCCGCCGGCGGCATGGGCATCGCCAAGCAGCTCAAGGACGAGATCCGCGACTGCCCCCCGCTCCTCGTGCTCACCGGGCGGCCTCAGGACGCCTGGCTGGCCACCTGGTCGCGTGCCGACGCCGCCGTCCCGCACCCGATCGACCCGATCCAGCTCGCGGAGGCGGTCGTCTCGCTGCTCCGCGCCCGCGTCCCCGCCTGACGTGGCGACCTGGCCTGACGTCCTCGGCGCGCTCGTCGCCGGGGAGGACCTGACCCCTGCCCAGGCGACCTGGGCGATGGGCGAGATCCTCGCCGGCTCCGCCACCCCCGCGCAGATCGCCGGCTTCGTCGTCGCCCTGCGCGCCAAGGGAGAGTCGACCGAGGAGCTCACCGGGCTCGTCGACGCAATGTACGACGTGATGACCCCCATCTCGGTGCCCGGCCGGGTCCTCGACGTCGTCGGCACCGGCGGCGACCGGTCGTTCTCGGTCAACATCTCCACCATGTCCGCGATCGTCGCCGCCGGAGCCGGCGCGCGCGTGGTCAAGCACGGCAACCGCTCGGCGTCCTCGCAGTCCGGCACCGCCGACGTCCTCGAGGCGCTCGGCGTCCGCCTGGACCTCCCCGCCGAGCGGGTCGCCGAGGTCGCCGAGGAGGCGGGCATCACCTTCTGCTTCGCCGCGCTCTTCCACCCGGCCATGCGCCACGCCGCCGTGCCCCGCCGCGAGCTCGGCATCGGCACCGCCTTCAACGTGCTCGGCCCCCTGGCCAACCCCACCAAGCCCGCCGCCCAGGCGATCGGCTGCGCCGACGCCCGGCTCGCCCCCGTGATGGCCGGCGTCTTCGCCCGGCGCGGTGTCGACGCCTGGGTCTTCCGCGGCGACGACGGGCTCGACGAGCTCACCACGACCACCACCTCGCAGCTGTGGGTCGTCCACGAGGGCGAGGTCACCCAGGTGACCGTCGACCCGGCCGATCTCGGCCTCGCGCCGGCCACCACCGAGGACCTGCGCGGCGGCGACGCGGCCCACAACGCCGACGTCGTCCTGCGCCTGCTCGACGGCACGACCGGACCCGTCCGCGACGCCGTCCTGCTCAACGCCGGCGCCGCGCTCGCCGTCTACGACGCCCCCGGCGAGCCGGTCGGGACCGCACTGCCCGCCGGGATCGCCCGCGCCGCGCAGGCCATCGACTCCGGCGCTGCCCGCGCCACGCTCGAGCGCTGGGTCGCGGCCACCGCGCGCTGATCCGCGGTGCCGTGGGCGCTCGTCGTGCTCAGCCCGCGGGCGGTCGTGCTCAGCCGGCGGGCGGCGGCGTGAGGTAGACCAGGTCGCCCGCGTGCTGGGCGACGCTCCACCCGGCCTGGCGCAGGCCGCCGGCCAGCGGTGCGTCGTCGGGCAGCAGGGCCGCCGTGAGGGAGAGCCGCGCCAGCGTGGCGTCCCAGCCCGGGACGAGGCGCTCCAGGTCGTCGTACCGGTCGAGCTCGGCATCGGTGTAGACGTCGCCGTAGCCGTGCAGCGGGACGTCGAGCGCCGGCTCGGTCCACAGCAGCACCGCCCCGGTCTCGCGGTCGGTCAGCACGACGCTGCCCGGGGCCAGGGCCTCCAGGCGGTCGCGGAACGGGCGGACGTCCGCCGCCGGGTCGTCGAGCAGCGACTGCGCGGGCGCGACCGCGACCACGGCCAGCGCCAGGGCCGCGACGACGGCGAGCTCGGGTCGTCGTACGGGTGGGCGGGGGGTGGCGCGCAACGCGCTCAGCTCGGCCGCGACGACCGCGGCCAGGACGACCAGTGCCAGCGGCACCGTGCGCCCGGAGTAGACCGCGAAGCCGCCGCCCAGCGCGAGCAGCGCCAGGTCGTAGGGACGCGCACCCTCGCGGCGGCGGACCATCAGCACCACGGCCGCCACCAGCAGCAGCGTCAGCGGCGCGGCGCCGACGCTGATCAGCGCGGGCGCGCTCCACTCCTCGAAGTGGTCGGCGCGCGAGCTGACCAGGGCCACCGCCCCGAGGAGGCGGGGGCCGACCGGGGTGAGCAGCGCCGCGACCAGCATCCCCACCGGGACGGCGAGCAGGCGCAGCGTCGAGCCGCGGTCCGGGCGCCGCTCGAGGCAGACCGCCACTGCCAGCACGGCCGCGGTGCCGACGCCCAGGATCCACATGCCGTGGCACGTCGCCCACAGCCAGGCCAGCGGGACGAGCGGCCAGGGCGCGCGGCCGCTCTCGCGGGCCCGGTCCCAGGCGACGAGGACGACGACCAGGAACAGGTAGCTCAGCAGCTGCGGGCGCAGCGACAGGCTCGGCAGGCACCCGAGCACCACCACCGCGGTCAGCGCGACCGCCGTCCCGGGCCCGGTCCGGCGGCGCAGGAGCAGGTGCACGGCCGCTGCGAACCCGGCCACGAGCACCGCGAACGTCACCACCAGGCCGGTCGTCCCCGCCCGGTCCGCGATCCAGGACAGGACCACCTGGGCCAGCCACTGGGTCGGCACCCAGTCGGCCGTCGAGGCGGTGCTGAGCTGGCCCGGGTGGGCGATCGACCAGTCGTGCCGGAACTCCTCACCGAAGCGCAGGTGGAAGTACGTGTCGAACGCCCGGAACGGACGACGTACCAACGCCACGAGCAGGACCGCCAGCAGCACGCCGGCCAGCGGCGGCGCGACCCGCGCGAGCAGCGGGAAGCGAGGCGCCGGGGGCGCAGCAGGCCGGTCGGGCACGACGGACGGCACGCGGGCGTCGGACGGGCGCCGGCTAGTCGAGCCCGAGCGAGAACGCTGCCTCGAGGTCGTGGCGGGAGTAGGCGCGGTACGCGATGTGGGTCTCGGTGTCGACGACGCCGTCGACCTTGTTGAGCCGGTCGGCGACCACGGTCGCGATGTCGTCGTGCGAGCTGACCCGGACCAGCGCGATCAGGTCGATCTGGCCGGTCACCGAGTAGACCTCGCTCACGCCCTCCAGCGCCGCGATCGCCTCGGCGACCTCGGGGATCCGAGCGGTCTCGGCCTGGACGAAGACGATGGCGGTGATCATGGGCTCACTCTAGTGTTCGCTCACTGCTCCAGGGGCGACTCCTTCGTGGCGCCGGCCGATCGGCGGGCGTGGCGTCCGGCGCCCTGGACCGGGCACGCCCACTCGCCGACCACCTCGACCAGCCGGACCCCGGGGGACTCGAGCCAGCGCAGGATCTGCTCGGACTCCTCGGCCGTCGCCGCCGGGGTCGGGCCGATCGTGGGCAGCACCGTCTCGGCGCTGGCCCGCAGCCCCTCGACGTAGCTCACCGCGTCGGTGCCCGCCGGGATCACGCCGGCCGCGGCCAGCCGGCCGTGCCGCACGACGTGCACCGCCCAGCGGCCGTCGTCCTCGCGGCGGGCGGCGACGACCTCGGGACAGCCGGTGAGCGCGGTGAGCCGCTGGGTGCGGGCGGCGGCCCGGACGAAGTCGGCCAGCCGGTCGCGGTGGTGGGCGGCCTCCTCGAAGCGCTCCTCGTCGGCGAGCGCGCTCATCCGGGCGTGGACCAGGTCGACCACGTCGTCGGGACGGCGCAGCAGCGTGTCGCGCAGCTGGCGGACGACGGCGGCGTAGGTCTGCGGGTCGACGCTGCCGTCGCAGGGGGACAGGCAGCGCCCCATCTCGGCCAGCACGCAGGCGCTGCGCTGCGGCTTGCGGGCCAGCCGGTCGCGGCACTGGCGGATCGGGAACACCTCGTGGAGCGCGGCCAGCGAGCTCTCGGCGGCCGCCTTGGACGAGAACGGCCCGAGGTAGTCGGCGTCGTCGTCGAGCACCCGCTTGACCAGCGAGAGCCGCGGCCACGCCTCGCGGGTCAGCTTGAGCCAGGTGACCTTCTCGGGGTGGCGCGAGCGGCGGTTGTAGGGCGGCTTGTGCTCGGCGATCAGCCGCAGCTCGCGCACGGACGCCTCGAGCGGGGTCGCGCACTCGATGGCGCTGACCGACGCCGCGATCTGCACCATCTCGCCGATGCGGGAGCGCTTCTCGGAGGCGGTGAAGTAGCTGCGGACCCGCCGGCGCAGGTCGCGCGACGTCCCGATGTAGAGGACCCGCGCGCTCTCGTCGCGGAACAGGTAGACGCCCGGCGCGTGGGGGAGGTGGTCGGCCAGGTGCCGCTTGCGCCGCGCCACGGAGGCGACCTTGGCGGAGTAGCCCTGCAGCTCCTCGAGCGTCTGGACGCCGAGCCCGCCGAGTCGCTCCATGAGGCCGTGGAGCACATCGACGGTGGCCCGGGCGTCCTCGAGCGCGCGGTGGTTGGGCGTCGTGCCCGACCGGAAGACGCGAGCCAGCGAGGACAGCTTGTGGTTGGGCGACTCGTCGCGGGTCACCACGTGCCGGGCGAGCTTGACCGTGTCGAGGATCTCGAAGTCGGGCCAGATGAGGTCGAGGCGCCGGGCGTCGTTCTTGAGGAAGCCGACGTCGAACCGCGCGTTGTGGGCGACCAGCACCGAGCCGGCCGCGAACTCGAGGAACGCCGGCAGGGCGGCCTCGATGGGCGGCGCGTCGGCGACCATGCCGTTGGTGATGCCGGTGAGCACCGCGATGAACGCGGGGATCGCCGTGTGCGGGTTGACCAGGGTCTGGAACTCGCCGAGCACCTCGCCTCCGCGCACCTTGACCGCGCCGATCTCGGTGATCTGGTCGCCGTCGCCGGGGGAGCCGCCCGTGGTCTCGAGGTCGACCACGCAGAAGGTCACGTCGCGCAGCGGGCGGCCGAGCTCGTCGAAGCCGCGCTGCAGCTCCCACCGGTGGCGGGACGCAGGAGGGGCAGTGGTCATGGAGCGACGGTAGGCCGAGGGTCCGACACAACCCGGGAGCGCGGCCGCGGGCCGCCCGGATCGAGGATGCGCCCGGGCTCCCGGGCCGGGCCGGCGAGGGCCCGCGGAGGCGTTCGGGAGGCGCTCGGGAGGCGGCGCGGGGGGTTTGTGTCGGGCCCTCCTGGCACGGTCCTGCCCATGACGACAAGGATCGATTGCGACACGTGCGTGGTACGCGGCCTGGCCTGCCACGACTGCGTGGTCACCGTGCTGCTCGGGCCGCCGCCCGAGCTGATGATCGACGACGACGAGCTGCGCGCCCTCGACGTGCTGGCCGACGGCGGGCTCGTGCCCCCGCTGCGGCTGGTGCGGCCGGTCGACGGGCCGCAGGTGGAGTCGGCATGAGGGCCCGGCGGTCCGACCCGGGGCGTCCGCCCGTGCTCCGGATCGACCCGCGGCGCCCGGGAGGTGGCGGCGGTCGGCGCCGCCGCATCCGGGACCGGAGAGGCGGGTGAGGCCGATGCGACGCATGTGACGGGAGTGACGAGCGATTTCGTCCCCAACACGCGAGGCGGGGTTTGGCCTCGCCCGTGGGCGCCGTTAGGCTGCTCGATCAGGTGTCCGAGGTAGTGGGTCGACCGACCCGCGCGGGCACCGCGCTGAGTCTGGGACCACTCGGGGTCCCGGAGCCGGGGAACCAACCACTCTGGGGTGAATCCCGCACGAGGTGCGACCACGACGTCCGACCGGACGGCGGGGGAGCGAGGAGTGCGGGTAGGGCGAGTCGTGCCCGAATCCGTCAGCTCACCCGGTAGGCGTACGACAACCAGAGGGGACCGCCAGCTCGTGCTGAACGGCCGGACACGTACCACCGCTGCGCTCGCAGCACTCGCCGTCACCGGAGCCATCACGTTCGGCGTGAGTGCGTCCGGCAGCCCGGCGCAGGCGAAGCCGGACATCGAGACCGTGCGGGCCAAGGTCGACCGGCTCTTCCACGAGTCCGAGCAGGCCGCCGAGCGCTACAACGACGCCCGGCTCGAGCTCGACGAGCTCAACGACGACCTCAGCTCCCTCGAGGCCGACCAGTCCCGCCAGGGCGACGCGCTCGACGGCGTCCGCTCCGACGTGCGCGCCTCGATCATCCAGCGCTACCAGTCCGGCGGCCTCGGCCCGGCCGGCGAGCTGCTGGCCTCCGACTCCGAGGGCTTCCTCGACGAGCTCTCCACCAGCGCCACCGTCGGCGACCTGCAGAACTCCCTGCTGTCGTCCTACGGCACCGAGCTGAAGGCCTACTCGATCCGCAAGGACCAGACCGAGAAGCGCCGCGACGACATCGCCGACCTCAAGGACACGCTCTCCGAGCAGAAGAAGACGGCCGACGCCAAGCTGGCCGAGGCCAAGGAGCTGCTCTCCAAGCTCGAGGCCGAGCAGCGCGCCGAGATCCTGTCCCGCGACTCCGGCCGCCCGGTCGACGCCTCGTCGATCCCGGCCAGCGGCCGCGCTGCGATCGCGATCAAGTACGCCCTCGCCCAGGTGGGCGACGCCTACGTCTGGGGTGCCGCGGGTCCCAACGCCTTCGACTGCTCCGGCCTGACGATGATGGCCTACGCCCAGGCCGACGTCAGCCTCCCGCACTCGTCGCGGGCGCAGTACAGCAGCGGTGCGCACGTCGCGAAGAGCGACCTGCAGCCGGGCGACCTCGTCTTCTACTACAGCCCGATCAGCCACGTCGGCATCTACCTCGGCAACGGCATGATCGTCCACGCCGCCAACCCCGGCGCGGGCGTCAAGGTCTCCGACCTCGACGAGATGCCCTACGCCGGAGCAGTCCGCCCGGGCTGAGCCCGCGGGGACTGTTCGGGGGGCAGCCCATGACCATGCGGGTCCTCCCGGCCCTGCTGCTCGCCGTCGCGCTCGTCGCGGGCGGGTGCTCGAACGACGACTACGTCGCGCCGCGCCCGCCGGGCACGAGCGACGTCGCCGACCCGGTCACCGCGGCCGCGACGGTGGCCGCGGTCCAGGACGCGATCGCCGCCGGGGACGGCGACGCGGCCGGCGCGCTCGGTGCGGACGCCGACGCCTCGACCCTGCTCGCCGCGCTCGTGGCCAACGCCGGCGCACTGCGACTGGGTGACGTGACCCTGCGCTACGTCACCGAGACCGGCCGGACCAGCGGCAGCGACGGCTGGGACGGCCAGGTCGCGCTCACCTGGCGGGTCGAGGGCTTCGACGCCGCCTCGGCGCGGACCGAGGTCCCGTTCTCCTTCGCCGACGGCGGTGCCACGATCGCCGCGGTCGGCGCCGGCCAGGGACGGCTCCCGCTGTGGCTCGGCGGTCCGCTCGACGTACGGCGGGCGGGCCAGGTGCTCGTCGCGGCGGCCGAGCCCGCCCAGGCACGGCGCTACCTGCCGGCGGCGCGCCGGGCGCTCGAGCAGGTCCGCGCGGTCGTCGGCGGCGACACCGGCCTCGTGGTCGAGGTCCCGGCCGACAGCGCCGGCCTGCACCGGGCGCTGGGCGTCGAGCCGGGCCGCTACGACACGATCGCCGCGATCACCGCGCCGGTCGACGGCGTCGCGGTCGAGGGCAGCCCGATCCACGTCTTCCTCGACCGTCCCGTGTACGACGGCCTCGACCCCGTCGCCGCCCAGGTCGTGATGACCCACGAGGCCGTCCACGCCGTGACGGCGGCGCCGCTGGCCCAGCGGGCGCCGATGTGGCTGGTCGAGGGCTTCGCTGACTACGTCGCGCTGCGCGACGTCGACCTGCCGACGAGCCGCACGGCCGGCCAGATCGCCCGCCAGGTCCGCGCCGACGGTCTCCCGGACGCACTGCCGGCCACCAGCGACTTCGACCCGGCGGCGAGCCACCTGGGGGCCGTCTACGAGGCGGCCTGGCTGGTCTGCGTGACGCTGGCGGACCACCGCGGCGAGGGCGCGCTGGTCGACCTCTACCGCCAGGTGCTCGAGGGCGACGACTTCGCCGCGGCGCTGCGCGCCGGCTTCGGGTGGAGCGAGCGGGACCTGACCTCCGCCTGGCGCGACCGGCTCGCCGACGTCGCCGACGTCGGCAGGTGACGACCGGGCTGGACCGGCGCCCTACCCTGGGGCCGTGGAGAACCGAGCGGCAGTGCGGCGGGTCGCCCTCGGCACGGTCCTGATCGGCGCCGCGGCGTTCATCCTCATCGCGACCACCCGGGTGCCCTGGCACCCGGTCCCCGGCGGCCTCCCGGACCCGGTCGCCGCGTCGTCGGTGTTCAGCCGGGCCGAGATCGACCGCGCCGAGCACTTCGCGCTGTGGGGCCGGCTGTGGAGCTGGTCGGGGCTCGTGGTCTCGCTGGCCGTCGCCTGCTGGCTGGGCTTCGGCCGGACCGGCCGGGCGCTGGTCGCCGGGCTCCGCGGCTGGTGGTGGGTGCGCGTGGTGGTCGTGGTCGCCGTCCTGACGCTCGTCGGGTCGCTGGTCACGCTGCCCTTCGGGATCGCGCTGCGCCGGCTCCGCCTCGACGAGGGCCTGGCCGCGGGCTCGTGGGGGGACTGGGCGCTCGACGTCCTCAAGGGCGACCTCGTCACCGTCGTGAGCACGGCGCTCGCCGTGATCGCCCTGGTCGCCTGCATCCGCCGGCTGCCCCGCCTCTGGCCCGCCGTCGCCGGCCTCGCCGCGGCCGGCCTGGTCGTGCTCGGCTCGTTCGTCTACCCGATCGTCGTCGAGCCGGTCTTCAACCACTTCACGCCGCTGCCCGACGGTCCCCTCCGCACCCAGATCCTCGCTCTGGCCCAGCAGGAGGACGTCGCCGTCGACGACGTCCTCGTCGCCGACGCGTCACGACGGACGACCACGCTCAACGCCTACGTCTCCGGCTTCGGCCAGACCCGCCGGGTGGTCCTCTACGACACCCTGGTCGACAGCTCGCCGACCGACGAGACGCTCTCGGTGGTCGCCCACGAGCTCGCGCACGCCAAGTACGACGACGTGATGACCGGCACCGCCCTCGGCGCCGCGGGCGCGCTGCTCGGCGTCGGCCTCCTGGGCCTGCTCCTGCCGGTGCCGCTGCGCCGGCGTCCGGACGGCGACGACGGTGACGGTCGTGATGGTGGCGCACCGGGAGCCGGCGCCGATCCGTCGTACGCGGGCGGGGTGGGCGTGGTGCCCCGGGTCCTGGCCCTGGTCGCGATCGGCACGCTCGTCGCGGCGCCCGTCCAGAACGGGATCAGCCGCCAGCTGGAGACCAGGGCCGATCAGACGGCGCTGGAGGTGACGAAGGCCCCCCAGGCGTTCGTCGACCTGCAGCGCCGTCTGGCCCTGCGATCCCACGCCGACCCCACACCTCCGGCGTGGTCGCAGTGGTGGTTCGGCTCGCACCCCACGGTCCTGCAGCGGATCGGGTTGGCGGGCCCGTTCGACGACGCGAAGGACGCTACGGACTGATCGCGTTGTCGAGGCTGGTGTTGGTGCCGTCGAAGAGGTCCCCGACCTGGCCGCCCAGGAGGAGGACGGCGCCGAAGATCACAGCGGCGATGAGCGCGATCAGCAGCCCGTACTCCACGGCGGACGCGCCGCGCTCGTTGCGTGGTGCGCCTTCGGTCACGACGTCTCTCCAGGGTGGGGTGGGGCAGGATGCGATCGGCCGCGTCACCCAGGAGGTGACGCGGCCGTCGGTCGATCGGTGGTCAGGTGGCTCAGCCCGCGGGCTGGCTCACTTGCCGGCGCCGTTGAGGCTGTTGTTGACCTCGGTGAAGGCGTTGTTGAGCTTCCCGCCGAGGATGACCACGGCGCCGATGATGACGGCTGCGATGAGCGCCACCAGCAGGCCGTACTCGACGGCCGTGGCGCCACGCTCGTCCATCTTGGCGAGGCGGGCGTTGAGCAGGATCTGGAGGTACTGGATCATCGGGTTCTCCCTGTGCACTGTTTGTTCGTTGTCCCCGGGGAGTGCTTCCCCGATGCGCAGAACTCTGCCTGAGCGCCGCCACCGAGGGATCGGGAGTTCGACTCCTCGCTGCTAGTCACTTCTGACTAGGGGTGGTGCACGTGTCGTCGGTCACTCAGCGGGCGGACGGCTGCACGGTCGAGAGCAGGCCGATCCGCATGGCCGTGACGAGTGCCTGGGCGCGGTTGGCGGCGCCGAGCTTCTGGTAGATCCGCGCGATGTGGGACTTCGTGGTCGACTCGGACAGGTAGAGCTTCTGCCCGATGGCCGCCGCGTTGAGGCCCTCGGCGAGCAGCAGGAGGACGTCGTGCTCGCGCTCGGTCAGGGCGGTCGACTCGGCGGACTGGCGGCGCATCATCGCGCCCACCAGGCCGGCGCATACGAAGGCCTTGGGAGAGACCGCGGCGTGGCGCGCGGCCTTGATCACCTCGGTGGAGGGGGCGTCCTTGCCGACGAAGCCGGACGCGCCGGCCTGCATCGCGGCGAAGATCTGCTCGTCGCCGGAGTGCATGGTGAGCACGATGAGACCGATCTCGTCGCTCTCCTTGCGCAGCGTGCGGACGACGTCCAGGCCGGTGCCGTCCTGCATCTGCAGGTCGGTGATGACGACGTCGGGACGGGTCTCGTGGGCGCGGTGGATGCCCTCCTGCACGGAGCCTGCCGTGGCGACGACGTGCAGGTCGGGCTCGAGGTCGAGCACCGCCCCCAGACCGTCGCGGATCAGCTCGTGGTCGTCGATCAGGAGGACCGAGATCGTTTCGCTCATCGCTTCTCCAGGAGAGTAGGGGAGCCCGCGTCGGCGTCGGCGTGGGCGGTGCTCCGGGGGACCTTCAGTGCTACCGAGACCGTGAGTCCGCGGCTGGCGTTGTCACGGACGACGAGCTCCGCGCCGATCAGTCTGGCACGTTCGCGCATGATCTTGAGGCCGTGCGAGTCGGTTCTCGCGCTCTGCAGGCCCACGCCGTTGTCGGTGATCGTGATGATCGCCTCGGGGGCGTAGACCTGGCAGCGCACGTCGATCGACGTCGCCCGGGCGTGCTTGACCGCGTTGTTCATCGCCTCCTGGGCGATCCGGAACAGCTCGGCCTCGACCTCGGGACGCAGCCGGGTGGGCTGCTCGTCGAGGCGGACCCGGATGGGGATCCCCGACGACTCCGACAGGTGGCGGGCCACGTTGCTGATGGCCGCGCCGAGGCTCTCGCTCTCGCCGATGCTGGTGCGCAGGTTCATCACCGACTGGCGGACCTCGGCGACGACCTTGGTCACCCGGTCGCGCAGCATGCCGAGCGCCTTGGCCTGCTGCTCGTCGGCGGGCCGTGCGGCGAGCGCGTCGATGATGTAGCCGAGCGAGGCGATGTCCTGGGCGACGCCGTCGTGCATCTCGCGGGCCAGCCGGTTGCGCTCGTCGGCGGTCGCCGCGTCGCGGAACTGCGCGAACAGCAGCGCCGCGTCGAGCTTGACCGAGGTGTCGGCGACGTCGCGCGCGACGGCGGCCAGGGGGAGCGGGCGGCCCGAGTCGGAGCCGGACGGTCGCAGCCCGGCGACGATCGCCTGGTCGCTGACCCGGAACGCGAAGCCCTGGCCGATCTCGACGGGCGCGGCGTCGATGCCGGCCTGCATCCGCACGTCGTTGGCGAGCGTCTCGCTGGCCAGCGCGTCGGCCGACTCGAGCTCGACCGTCGAGGCCACGGGCGTGAGCGTGTCGCCGCGCGGCACGTAGAGGACCAGACCGCGGTTGGGGATGTCGTCGCTGACCTGGCTGAGCAGCTCGCCGCCCAGGACGCCGACGTCGAGGCCGGAGCTCAGGCTGCCGGCCAGCTCGAGGAGCTGCTTGAGGTGCTCCTGCGCGTCGCGGTAGGGGGCGAGCGGGTCGGGGATGCGGTCGGACGAGAAGGTGACCGCCGCGATGAGGCTGAGGCCCAGGCCGGCCATCGCCCACGTGAAGATCGAGACCGCCTGCTCGGAGCTGATGCGCTGCCACCACATCAGGCCGAGCGCGACGACCGCGATCAGCTCGACGATGACCGTGCGGATCATCGTCCGGACCCCGGCGACCGCGGTGGCGTAGAGCGGCGGGACGACGAGAGCGGCCAGCACCACGGGCGCGTCACCGAGGCCGAGCGCGCAGATCACGCCGATCGCCGCCGCCTCGGTCGAGGGGCTCAAGGACAGCTCGAGCTCCCGGCGTGTCGAGGTCACACCTTGGTAGATCCAGACCGCGGCGAGCGCGGCGAGCGCGAGGAGACCCTGCTCCTGGTGGAGCCACAGCGTCGGTCCGCCGATGGCCAGCAGCGCGAAGAGGCGTGCCGCTGCGACCACGGCGTAGGTCTGGCTGCTCGGCATGTGCTCAGCCTAGGCCCGCTACTGCCCGTTGAACGCGTCAATCGCGTTGAGCACGGCGGGTCCCATGACCACGATGAACAGGCAGGGCAGGATGAACAGGATCAGGGGGATCATGATCTTCACGGGGACCTTCTGCGCCTTCTCCTCGGCGTACTGCCGGCGCTTGACCCGGATCTCACCCGACTGCACGCGCAGCACCTGGGCGATGGGGATGCCGAAGGCGTCGGCCTGGACCATCGACCCGACGAAGGTGTTGAGGTCGTCGACGTTGCTACGCGCGGCCAGCGAGCGCAGCGCCTCGGAACGGCTCTTTCCCAGCTGCATCTCGCGCAGCACGCGGGCGAACTCCTCCGCGACCGGGCCCGAGGTGTGCCGGGCGACCTGCTGCAGCGCGGCGTCGAAGCCGAGCCCGGCCTCGACGCTGATGGTCAGCAGGTCGACCGCGTCGGCGAGCGTGCGCTTGATCTGGTCGGCGCGGTGGGCGGCCTTGTTGTAGAGGTAGAGGTCGGGCGCCACGAAGCCGAGCAGCGTCGCCGCCAGGGCGACGAGGACGAGCGTGGTGATCGAGCCGCCCAGCAGCGCTCCGTAGGCGATGATCAGGACGGGGAGCACCACGGCGCAGAGGACCTTGGTCGACAGCACCCGGTCGACGGTCCAGCCGTGCGGGTTGCCCGCGAGGTCGAGCTTGCGCCGGATCCGCTCGGCCTTGTCGGCGCCGGTCAGGCGCCGGCCGATGGTCAGGGCTCGGTGCTGGAACGGTGCGAGGACCCGGTCGGCGAACGAGCGGTCGGCCTCCTCGGCGAGCTCCTGGCCCGCCATCCCGGAGCGCTCGAGGGCCTCCAGCGCGCGGGCCAGTCCCTGCGGTGGCTCGCGGACGAAGGCGGCGCCGACGGCGCCGATCGCCGCGAGGAACAGGACGAAAGCAAGGAGGAGAAGCATCACGCGTCCACCTTCACCATCTGCGACATCCAGAAGGAGCCGATCGCCATCCAGAGCACGCCGAAGCCGGTGAGGATCCAGCCGCGCGGATCGTGGACGAGCGGGTCGAGGAAGCTCCGGTTGGCCACGAACAGGAACACGGCGAAGGCGGGCGGCAGGATGCACAGGATGACGGCGGACAGCCGGCCCTCGGCCGACAGCGCCCGCACGTGCCGGCGCAGGTACTGCCGCTCCCGCATCGTCGCCGCCACGGTCGTGAGCAGCTCGGCCAGGTTGCCGCCGACCTGGCGCTGGATCCGGATGGCCATCACGGCCCAGCCGAAGTCCTTGCTCTGGAAGCGGGCGGCGACGCCCTCGAAGGCGTCCTCGATGGAGACGCCGATGCGGGCCTCGACGAGGACGCGCTTGAACTCCGAGGCGATGGGCTCCGGGCCCTCGCGGACGACGGTGTCGACGGCCTGGGCGAGGGAGAGGCCGGCGCTGAGGGCGCCGGAGAGGAGCTGGAGGACCTCGGGGAGGGCGTTGTCGAAGGCGCGGCGGCGGCGTCCGGCCATGAACCGCAGGTAGATCGGGGGGACCAGGAAGCCGATCACCATGAAGAGCAGGCCGACGATGATGTTGCCGCGGCCGAGGAGGAGGCCGATCACGCCGGCGGCGAGGACCGCGCCGATGTGGACCAGGAGCCACTCGGAGGGCTTGAACTCGCTCCCCGCGGCGGCGAGGCGGCGGGTCATCCGCTCGTTGAGGGCGCTGTTGTGCTCGAGGACGCTGGCCGCGGCGGCCTTGGCCTGGTCGAGGACGGGCTCGGCGGGCGGCTTGGTGTCGTGGCGCTCCTCGAGGCCCGTCACCCGCGTGCTGTACGCCGTCACGCGGTCCGCGATGCTCATCGGGGCCGGGCGCGACGGGACGAGGAGCACGGCGACGGCGAGCAGGCCGAGGGCGAAGGCGCCCAGTCCCGCCCAGAGCAGCCAGCCGGGGGCCACCCAACCGCGCTCGTCGGTGAGCGTGGGCTGCGGCGCCGGGGTCACGCTCGCGGAGCCGGCCGACTGGACGGGCGCGAGGGCGCGGGCGACGAGGGTGCCCGACGCAGTGGTGGGCAGGGAGACCTCGACGTTGGCGAGCTCGGCGTCGAAGCCGTCGGGCAGGGGAGCGGTGACGAGGACCTGGTCGGCCAGGGCCTCCGCCTCGGCGGCGAAGGTCTGGGCGAGGGCCGCGCCGCTGGCGGTGATGACCTCGCCCTTGCCGGCGGCGGCGAGCGTGCGGAGCGGGGTGAGCTGCTTCTCGCCGAGGTCGAGGCCGACGGCGTGCACGCGCAGTCCGGCGTCTTTGATGGCGGCCGTGGCGGCGTCGAGGCTCGCGGTGCTGCCGGCGTCGGCGCCGTCGGACAGGACCAGGAGGGTCCGCTGGCCGTCGTCGCCGGCGGCCTGGGCGGCGGCGATCACGCCGTCGTACAGCAGGGTGTCGCGGTGCAGCGCGAGCCCGTCGACGACGGTCTGCGCGGCGGCGCGGTCGGTGGTGGGCGCGAGGGCGACGGTGACCTTGCTGTCGAAGGTGACGATGCCGACCGCGACGTCGGCCGGGACCGCGTCGAGGTACGTCGAGGCCGCCTGCTTGGCCGCCGCGAACCGGCCCTGGCGCCGCATCGAGTTGCTGGTGTCGACGACCAGGATCGTCGTCCGCTTGACCACGGAGCCGCTGCTGGTGCCCTCGGCCGTCGCGTCCAGCGCCTGGCCCTCGAGCGTCGCGGTGACGCCGCCGAGGTCGACCTGCACGCCGGCCGGGACGTCGACCAGGATCCGCAGGCCGTCGCCGGTGGACTCGACGTGGCCGATGGTCGCGTCCTCGGCGTGCGCCTGGGCCGGGACCAGGAGCACCGCGAGCACGGCGACGAGCAGCGCCGCGCAGCGGCGGAGAAGGGCTCGGCGCCCGGACATCAGAGGCGTTCCGTCCGGAAGATCGTCGGGTCGACGGCGACGTTGGCGTAGGCGAGCTTCTCCAGGAACTTCGGCCGCAGGCCGGTCGAGCGCAGCCGGCCGAGGATCCGGCCGTTCTCGTCGAAGCCGGCGGAGTTGTCGAAGACGAAGATGTCCTGGAGGGTGATGATGTCGCCCTCCATCCGCTCCACCTCGGTGATGTGCGTGATCCGGCGCGAGCCGTCCTTGAAGCGGGTCTGGTGCACGATCAGGTCGACCGCGGAGGCCACCTGCTCGCGGATCGCGCGGATGGGCAGCTCCATGCCGGCCATCAGCACCATCGTCTCCATGCGCGAGAGCGTGTCGCGCGGGCCGTTCGAGTGCAGGGTGCAGATCGAGCCGTCGTGGCCGGTGTTCATCGCCTGCAGCATGTCGAGCGCGGAGGCGTCGCGGACCTCGCCGACGACGATGCGGTCGGGCCGCATGCGCAGGCTGTTGCGGACCAGGTCGCGGATGGTGACCGCGCCCTTGCCCTCGATGTTGGCGGGCCGCGACTCCAGGCGGACGACGTGGTCCTGCTTGAGCTGGAGCTCGGCGGCGTCCTCGATGGTGACGATCCGCTCGTCCCGCGGGATGAACGACGACAGCACGTTGAGCGTCGTCGTCTTCCCGGCGCCGGTGCCGCCCGACACGATCACGTTGAGCCGGCCGCGCACGCAGGCGTCGAGGAAGTCGGCGGTCTGCGGGGTGAAGGACCCGAAGTTGATGAGGTCCTGGACGGTCAACGGGTCGGTCGAGAACTTCCGGATGGTCAGCGCCGAGCCGTCGATCGCCAGCGGCGGGACGATGGCGTTGACCCGGCTGCCGTCGGGGAGCCGGGCGTCGACCATGGGGGAGGACTCGTCGACGCGGCGCCCGATCCGGGACACGATCTTGTCGATCGTGCGGCGCAGGTGCGCCTCGTCGGCGAAGTGCGCCTCGGCCTTGACCAGCCGGCCGTCCTTCTCGAGCCAGACGTCGTCGTGGCCGTTGACCATGACCTCGGAGACCTCGGGGTCGCGCAGGTACGGGTCGATCGGGCCGTAGCCGAGGATGTCGTCGGTGATCTCCTGGGTCACCCGCGCCCGGTCGGACGCGCTCAGCGGCCGGTCCTGCGCGCCGAGGACCTCGGAGAGCACCGAGCGGACCGTCTGGTCGAGCTCGTCCTGGTCCATCTCGGCGTCGTAGAGGTGCGGGCCGAGCTGCTTGATGAGCTCGCCGTGGACGCTGGCCTTGAGGTCCTCGAGGCGCTCGGTGTCGTTGCCGGCCAGACGACGTCCGGGGCGGTGGTCGCCGGCCGCGGCGGCGGCGCGCGACGACAGCGGGCCCGGTGCCGACCTGGTGTCGCTGCCGGCCTCGCCCGCAGGGGGCGCCGGAGCGGCCGGAGCGGCGGCGGCGGCAGCAGGTGCGGCCGGCGCGGGGGCCGGGGCCTCGGGGGCGCTCGCGGCGTCGACGACGCCGGCCAGCAGCGCCGCGTCGGCGGCGGGGGTGGCGGCGTGCTTGCCCTGCGCGGCGGCCTCGCGGCGGGCCGCGGCGAGGCGGTCGGAGAGGCTGGACATGCTCAGCTCCTTCCGCGGCGGAACAGGCCGCGCGAGCGGGGCTGCTCGGCCTGGGCCACCGGGGTGGGGGCCGGTACGGCGACCGGCTCGCCCGTCACCGAGGCGGCGAGGTGGGCGTACGCCTGGCTCGCCGGGTGCCCCGGCTTGTGGGACACGATCGGGGTGCCGGCGTTGGTGGCGGCGGCGATGTCGACGGCGGTGGCCACCTGGGCCGTCACCGGCATGTTGAGGATGCTCTCGACCTTCTCGACGCTGATGCCCACCAGCTCGTCCGCCCGGTTGAGGAGGAGGTGGCGGTGCCCGCGGGCGATGGACAGCATGTCCATGGTCTCGAGCGCGACCTTGACGTTCTTCAGGGTCGGGACGTCGAGCGTGGCGACGATGACGCACTCGTCGGTCTCGTCGAGCGCCGTGAGCGTCGCGTCGTCGAAGGAGGGCGAGGTGTCGACCACGATGTAGTCGAAGCCGTCGCGCAGCGCCCGCAGGATCCGGGAGATCAGCAGCGGCGTCACGCGCTCGCGCACGTCGGGGTGGGCCGGCGCGGCGAGCACGGTGAGCGAGTCCTCGTGCCGGGTGAGCAGCCCCTCGAGCATCGAGAGGTCGATGGAGTCCTCGGACCCGACGGCCTGCTCGATGGAGTGGGTCGGGAAGAGCTGCATCGTGATCGCGACGTCGCCGAACGCGAGGTCGAGGTCGACGAGGCAGACCTTGCGCGCCCCGCGGTCGGTCAGCGCGAGCGCCAGGTTGACCGACGAGGTGGTCTTGCCGACGCCGCCCTTGGGGGAGAAGACGGTGATCACCCGGCCGAGCTGGCGCGCGCCGCCGGGCCCGCGGAGGGCCTGGAAGAGCTGGTGGGCGCGCTCGACGGCGCTGGTGAGCGCCTTCTCGTCGCCGCCGGCGACGACCACGTCGCGCACGCCGGCGTGCATGGCCTTGGTCAGCACGTCGGTGTCGAACTGGTCGCGGACCAGGACGACGCTGACGGTCGGCCGCTTGATGCGGAGCTCCTCGGCCGTGGCCAGCGCCGACGTGAGGTCGACGGAGGGGCCGAGGGCGACGACGTACTCGTCCGAGTGCTGGTCGAGCCACGCCATGCCCCGCTCGGTCGTGGCGACCGCGTGGGAGCCGGTGGGCATCGCCCCCAGCAGGCTCTCGACGAGCGACGGATCCTGTTCGACTAGAACCGGCATGACGTCCTCACTGAGCGTTGCGGATGGTGGTGCAGACGTTGTTGCCCTTGTCGACCTGGACCTGGCTCTCCTTGTTGAGGAGGGCCACCGAGAGCTTGCCGCGCTCCCGGCCGTCCTGCAGCCACTCGAACTGCTGCTGGGTGACCGCGAGGTGCAGCGCCGGAGCGCCCCCCTCGGCCGCGCCGCTGCCGTCCTCGGCCGCGACGGTGGTCGTCGTCTGGGCGCCCTTGGAGAGCACGGTGACCCGGTCGATGAGCAGACAGGTCGGCGTCCCCGGGTTGACGGTGAGGAACACCGCGAGCTGCGAGCCGGGCTCGATGAACGAGCCGACCGGCAGGTCGAACGACTCCGGCTTGGCGATGAGACCCGTCGGCAGCGGCAGCGAGGCCACCTCGACCGGGTCGCCCACGCCGCCGAACTTCGTGGAGAGCAGCTGCTCCCCGGCGTAGAGGGTGGTCAGCGCGACCTTGTCGTCGATGTTGCCGAGGTCGCTCTGGCGCAGCGCGTTCTCGAGGACCTGGCCCTCGGGGACCTGCGTCTCGGCGAGCTTGCCGGTGTCGAGGGCGGACTTGATGCTCTCGCCCGGCAGGACGGTCTTGCCGGCGGCGACGGTGACGACGCTGGTGGTCCGGTACTTCTCGGCGGCGCGCGTCTCGGCGCCTCGGGCGAAGACGAAGACGAGCCCGACTCCGAGGGCCGCGATCACTGCCGCGACGACGAGCAACAACCTACGACGATCCACTTCAGAGCCCTCCCGCTCCCCATGGCTGCCGCTCGCCCCTCCCGGACACGCGCGGTCAGCGACTTCACTGAAGCAAAGCCAGTCCGCTGCACCCCTCCCCGGCTGCAGCAGGCCGAGGCTAGCGCGTCCGGGAGCGGGAGTGGCGAAAATCGCACAATCCCCAGAATCGATGACCGATCGCGCCTGCGGAGTGGCCCGACCGGACTACGTCAGCGTCGTACCGGACGAAATGGTCGCGAATCGGGGCCTGCCACGACCATTTTGTCCGGTACGACGGTGCCCGCAGGTCAGGAGTAGAGGGCGGCGATCTCGTCGCGGCACTCCCGCATGACCACGTTGCGCTTGAGCTTCAGGCTCGGGGTGACCTGGCCGGCCTCCTCGGTCCAGTCGGCCGGGAGGATCGTGAACTTGCGGATCGACTCGGCCTTCGAGACGGCCTTGTTGGCCTCGTCGACGGCGGCCTGGATCTCGGCGCGGAGGTCGTCGTCGTCGACCAGGTCGGCGATCTTGCCGGTCTTGCCGTGGTGCTCGGCCCAGGCGGGGAAGGCCTCCTCGTCGATGGTGACGAGGGCGCCGATGAAGGGCTGGCCGTCGCCGACGACGAGGCACTGGCTGACCAGGGCGGAGGCGCGGACCCGGTCCTCGAGGACGGCGGGGGCGACGTTCTTGCCGCCGGCGGTCACCAGGATCTCCTTCTTGCGCCCGGTGATCCGGACGAAGCCCTCGTCGTCGACCTCGCCGACGTCGCCGGTGTGGAACCAGCCACCCTCGTCGAGCGCCTCGGCGGTGGCGGCGGGGTTGTTCCAGTAGCCGGTGAACACCTGGCCGCCGCGGAAGAGGAGCTCGCCGTCGTCGGCGATCCGGACGGCGGTCCCGGGCAGCGGGCGCCCGACCGTGCCGACCTTCTGGGCGTCGGGGAGGTTGACCGTCAGCGCCGCGGTGGTCTCGGTGAGGCCGTAGCCCTCGAGGACGGTGACGCCGATGCCGCGGTAGAAGTGGCCGAGGCGCTCGCCGAGCGGGGCGCCGCCGGAGACGGCGAACTCGCAGTTGCCGCCGAGAGCGGTGCGGAGCTTGCCGTAGACGAGGCGGCCGAAGAGGGCGTGCTGGGTGCGGACCCGCAGCGGCATCCGGCCGCCGTCGAGGGCGCGGGAGTAGGCGATGGCGGTCTCGGCGGCGCGGTCGAAGATCTTGCCCTTGCCGTCGGCGGTCGCCTTCTGGGAGGCAGTGTTGAAGACCTTCTCGAAGACCCGGGGGACCGCGAGGATGAAGGTCGGCCGGAAGGTGGCCAGCTGGGGGAGCAGGTTCTTGATGTCGGCGCTGTGGCCCAGGCGGGTGCGCGACTTCACGCAGCCCACCTGGATGATGCGGGCGAAGACGTGCGCCAGCGGCAGGAAGAGCAGCGTCGAGGCGCCCTCGGTGTCGAAGAGGCGCTCGAGCTCGGCGACCGCGACGCAGAGCTCGGTCTGGAAGTTGTCGTGGGTGAGCATGCAGCCCTTGGGCCGCCCGGTCGTGCCCGACGTGTAGATCAGGGTGGCGAGGTCCGCCGGCCCCACCGAGGTACGACGCTCCTCGAGGTCGGCGTCCGCGACGCCGGCGCCTGCGGTGGTGAGGGCGGCGACGGCGCCGTCGTCGATCGTCCAGACGTGCTCGAGGTCGGTGAGCCCGGCGCGCAGCGCGTCGACCCGGGCCAGGTGCGTGGCGTCCTCGCAGACCACGGCGCGGGCGCCGGAGTCGGACAGGATCCACTGGATCTGCTCCTCGGAGGAGGACTCGTAGATCGGGACGGTGGCCGCGCCCGCGAACCAGATGGCGTAGTCGAGGAGGGTCCACTCGTAGCGGGTCCGCGAGATGACCGCGACCCGGTCGCCGCGCTCGATCCCCGAGGCGATGAGGCCCTTGGCGACCGCCGTGACCTCGTCGAGGAAGGCGGCGCAGGTGACGTCCGCCCAGCCGCCGTCGGCCGTGGCCCGGCTGAACTGCACGACCTCCGGCGCCTCGGCCGCGTTGCGGACCACGTCGTCGGTGAGGTTCCCGGTGGTGGGGATCTCGATGGTCTGCGGGGTGGAGTACTCGCGCACCGTGTCTCCTGATCTGCTGGCTGCTGAGCTGCGGCGTCAGCTGGGTTGACGCGCCGGTAACAAGCGCCAGCAGCCTACTCCCGCGGCGCCTCCGGGCCCGCCTCCGGTAGCCTTCCCGCATGGCCGAACAGACGTCCTCGTCGATCGTCGTCGACGCACCGCCCGCCGAGGTGATGGCCGTCATCGCCGACTTCGCGGCCTATCCCCAGTGGGCCAAGGGCGTCACGGTCGCCGATGTCCGCTCGTCGTACGACGACGGCGACCCGGCCCAGGCCGGCCGGGCCCGCGAGGTGTTCTTCGCTCTCGACGTCTCGCCGATCAAGGACGAGTACACCCTCGCCTACGTCTGGGACGGCGACCGCCAGGTCACCTGGACCCTCGCCGAGGGCAAGATGCTGCGGGCGCTCGACGGCGCCTACGTGCTGCGCGACACCGGCTCCGGCGCGACCGAGGTGACCTACCGGCTCGCCCTCGACGTGTCGATCCCGCTCATCGGCATGCTCAAGCGCAAGGGCGAGAAGATCCTCATCGACACGGCGCTCAAGGGCCTGAAGAAGCGCGTCGAGTCCGGCGCCTGAGGTCTGCCGGCGTGCGGATCGTTCTCTTCACCGGCAAGGGTGGCGTCGGCAAGTCCACGGTCGCGGCCGGGACGGCGGCACTCGCGGCGGCGCGCGGCCTGCGCACGCTGGTGATCTCCACCGACGCCGCGCACTCGCTCGCCGACGCCTACGGCGCGGTCTCGACAGGCTCGACCAACGGCGGTGCCGAGCCGACCGAGGTCGCGCCCGGGCTGTTCCTCCAGCAGGTCGACGCCCAGCTGCGCTTCGAGCAGTCCTGGGCCGACATCCAGCGCTACCTCCTCTCGGTTCTCGACGCGGTCGGCATGGACCCGGTCGCGGCCGAGGAGATGACCGTCATCCCCGGTGCCGAGGAGGTGCTCGCGCTCCTCGAGCTGCGCCAGCACGCCCGGTCCGGGCGCTGGGACGTCGTCGTGGTCGACTGCGCGCCGACCGCCGAGACGCTGCGCCTGCTGGCGCTCCCCGAGGCGCTCGGGTGGTACCTCGAGCGGCTGCTGCCGATCCAGCGCCGGCTGGTCAAGGCGCTGCGCCCGGTGCTCAACCGCGCGGCCGGCGTCCCGATGCCCGGCGACGCGGTCTTCGACGCGATCACCCGCCTGCACGGCGAGCTGGACGACGTCCACGCGCTGCTGTCGGGCCCCGAGGCCAGCGTCCGGCTGGTGCTGACGCCCGAGCAGGTGGTGCTCGCCGAGGCGCGCCGCGCCTACACGAGCCTGTGCCTGTTCGGCTACCGCGTCGACGGCGTGGTGGCCAACCGGGTCTTCCCCGACGGCGACGGCGACCCGTGGCGGGCCGGCTGGGTGGCCGCCCAGGCGGGAGTGCTGCGCGAGGTGGCGCAGTCGTTCGGCGGGCTGCCGGTCTGGACCTCCCGCTACCAGGCTGCCGAGCCGGTGGGCGTCGACGCACTGGCCGCCCTCGCCACCAGCCTGTACGACGGCGCCGACCCGCTCGCCGTCCCGGCCGGTGACGGGCCGTTCCGGGTCACCCGCGGCGAGACCGGCGCGGTGGCCCACCTGGCGCTGCCGTTCGTCACCCGGGCCGAGGTCGACCTCGCGCGCAACGGCGACGAGCTGGTGATGACCGTCGGCTCCTACCGCCGCCTGATGACCCTCCCGCCCGGCCTGGCCCGGCTGCGGGTGGCGGGCGCCAGCGTGGTCGAGGGCGAGCTGCGGGTACGGTTCGCGGAGCCCGACCCGGCGGCGATGGGAGGCCAGCACCATGCCCGATGACGACATCGGCAGCGTCGGCGAGGAGGCGATGAAGCTCTTCGGCGCCTTCGCCGACCTCGCCAAGCAGCACACCGGCGACGCCGCCGGCGGCTTCGGCCACCTGGCCGGCCAGGCCGCGGCGATGGCCCACGACGTCAACGAGCACCTCGCCACCGACGCGGCCGAGTGCCGCTACTGCCCGGTCTGCCGGGTGGTCCACGCGGTGCGGCAGACCTCGCCCGAGGTCAAGGCACACCTCGCGGTCGCCGCCTCGTCGCTGCTGCAGGCCGCCGCCGGACTGCTCGAGACGCTGCCCCAGCCGCCCGAGAGCGGCTCCGGTGCCCCGCGCGGGCCCGAGGTGCAGCACATCGACCTCGACGACGACGGGCCGGACCCGGCACCGTGACCAGCGACCTGACCTGCGGGATCGACATCGGCGGCACCAAGATCGCCGGTGCCGTGGTGGACGCCGACGGCACCGTGGTCGCGGAGGGCCGGGTGGAGTCCCCGGCCGCCGACGCCGCGGCCATCGCGACGACGGTCGCCGAGCTCGTCTCCGACCTGGCCGCGGGGCACCCGGTCCGCGCGGTCGGCGTGGGCGCGGCCGGCTACGTGGCGGCCGACCGCTCCACGGTGCTGTTCGCGCCCAACATCGCGTGGCGCAACGAGCCGCTCGGCGCCGACCTGGGCGGCCGCACCGGGCTGCCGGTGGTGGTCGAGAACGACGCCAACGCCGCTGCCTGGGGCGAGTTCCGCCACGGTGCGGGCCGCGACGCGGAGCACCAGCTGATGGTGACCGTCGGCACCGGCGTCGGTGGCGGCGTGGTCACCGGCGGCCTGCTGCTGCGCGGGGCCTACGGCGTCGCCGCCGAGATCGGCCACCTGTGCGTCGTCCCCGACGGACTGCCCTGCGGCTGCGGCAACCGCGGCTGCCTCGAGTCCTACGCCAGCGGCAGCGCGCTCGTCCGGGCCGCCCAGGCCGCGCCCTCGCCAGCGGTCCTCGCGGCCGCGGGCGGCGACCCGGCGCGGATCACCGGGCCGATGGTCACCGCCGCGGCCGTGGCCGGCGACGCCGGTGCCGTCAGCCTCCTCGCCGAGCTGGGCGGCTGGCTCGGGCACGGCATCGCCTCGCTCGTCGCCGTCCTCGACCCCGAGGTCGTCGTGGTCGGCGGCGGGGTCGCCGCGGCCGGCGACCTGCTGCTCGCCCCGGTGCGGGAGGCGTTCGACCGCGAGCTGACCGGCCGGGGCTTCCGTCCCCGCGCCGCGATCGTGCCCGCCGTCCTCGGCAACCGCGCCGGCATGATCGGCGCCGCGGACCTCGCCCGGGGGTGAGCATGGGCGCGGGCCATGTCGGCGTCGACGTCGGCGGCACCAAGGTGCTCGCCGTCCGGATCGACGCGACCGGTGCCGTCACCGCGACGGCGACCCGCCCCATGCCCGGCCGGACCGCCCCGATCACCGCGGTCGAGGACGCGATCGTCGCCGCCGCCCACGACGTCTCCGGCACCGAGACCCCCGCCGGCCTGGGCATCTCGGCGGCCGGGCTGGTCGACGCCGCCGGCGAGCGCTTCCTGTTCGGTGCCCACCTGCCGTGGCGCGACGCCCCGGTGCGGAAGGCGATCGCGGAGCGCACCGGCCTGCCCGTCGTCCTCGACAACGACGCCAACTGCGCGGCCCATGCCGAGCTCGTCGCGGGCGCCGCGCGCGGGGTGGGCTCGGCGCTGCTCATCACCATCGGCACCGGCATCGGTGGCGCGGTCGTCCTCGGCGGGCGCGTCGTGCGCGGCGCACACGGGCTGGCGGGGGAGTTCGGCCACATGCAGGTGGTGCCCGGCGGGCTCGCCTGCGAGTGCGGGCTGCGGGGCTGCTGGGAGCAGTACTGCAGCGGCCGCGCCCTCGAACGGGTCACCCGGGTCGCGCTCGGCCGGCACCTGGACGGTCCCGAGGTGACCGCGCTGGCCCGGGCCGGCGACGACGTGGCGCTCCACGCGTTCGGCTCGATCGGGACCTGGCTCGGCGTCGGCGCGGCGGGGCTGGTCTCGGCGTTCGACCCCGAGGTGGTCGTCGTCGGGGGAGGCGTCTCCGCGGTCGGCGACCTGCTGCTCGCCCCGGCCCGCCGGGCGCTCGCCGAGTCGCTGCAGGGGACGGCGTTCCGTGCGGTGCCGCCGCTGCTGCCCGCCGCGCTCGGACCCGAGGCGGGCGCCGTCGGTGCCGCGCTGCTGGCCCGGGACGGCCGGGACTGATGGCGCCGGACCGCGCCCGGGTGTGGGCGCTCTGGGGACTGAGCCGGCTGGTCGTGCTGATCCTCTTCGTGAGCGTCGAGACGGGCTCGGCGTTCGACCTGAAGTACTACGCCGCCAACCTCGACGGCCTCGCCGCCAACGGCGTGGGGGAGACCCTGCGCGAGTACCCCGTGCCCGCCTTCCTGGTCCTCGCGCTTCCCTACGGCCTGCTCGACCTCGTCGGCCTCAGCGGGATCTACCCGGCCGTCGTCTTCCTGCTCGCCCTCCTGCTCGACGCGTGGTTCCTGCACGTGCTGCTCGGCCGGGCGCGGGCCACGGGTGCGCGTGCGGCGGTCTGGGCGTGGCTGGTCGCGACGCCGGCGCTCGGGGCGCTGTCGTACGCGCGCTTCGACCTGCTGCCCGGCGTCCTGGTCGCGCTGGCCCTGCTCGCGCTCGTCGACGCCCCGCGCCGGGCGGCCGTCCTCGCCGTCCTGGCGACCGGCGTGAAGTACAGCCCGGCACTGGCGCTGCCCGGTCTGGCCGCGCCCGCCGCGAGCCGGGTCCGGGTCGTCCTCGCCGGAGCCGTCGCCGGGCTCGCCCTGGTGCTGCTCAGCATCGCCGTCGGCGGCTGGGACCGGGTCGTCTCACCGCTCTCGTACCAGGGCCGCCGCGGCCTGCAGATCGAGTCGCTGGCGGCGACGCCCGCGATGGTGCGCTGGGCCCTCTCCCCGGGCGAGTACGACGTGTTCTACGCGCCGTCGAAGGCCTGGGAGATCCGCGGACCCGGGGTCGACGCGCTGCTCACCGCGACCACGGTCGCGACCGCCCTGCTGCTCGTGGTCCTCGTCGCGCTGTGGCTCCACGCGTGGGTGCGGCTGCCCGACCCGCGCACCGGACTGACCGCCGTGGTCTGGTTGACCCTCGCCGCGGTGCTGGCGTTCATCGCCGGCGGCAAGGTGCTCAGCCCCCAGTACCTCCTGTGGGTGCTGCCGCCCGCCTGCGCCGGCCTCGCCCTGGTCGAGGGTGCCGACCGCCGCCGGCTGCTGCGGTGGACCGTCGTCCTGCTGGTGACCTCGGCGCTGACCCACCTGATCTACCCGGTCGGCTACCGCCACCTGCTCGGCCACGACGCCTGGAGCGGCGTGATGGTCGCCCTGCTCGTCGTGCGGAACCTGCTGCTCGCCGGGCTGTGCGTGAGCGCGCTCGTCGCCGCCCACGCGGCGATCAGACGCGTGCCCCGTCGTCCCAGGGGTCGCGCGGCGAGCCCGGCATCCGGATGACCAGGTAGCAGAAGCCCGCCACGAAGCCGCCCACGAGCAGCCAGCCCAGCCAGCCCGGCATGCTCAGCCCGGAGATCAGAAAGACCAGCAGCACCGTCGGCGAGCCGAACACGCCCAGCCACGCGAGCAGCCGGTCGAACGGCGGGATCGGCACCGGCGGCGGGTCCTCGGGGACGAAGCGGTCGTAGGCGGGGACCTCGTCCTCGTCGTCGTCCCCGTCGGCGCCGGTGTCGGTCAGGTCCTCGGGCTCGTCGGGTTCGTCGGGCTCGGGCTCGGGGGGAGGCTCGGGGTCGAGCTCGACCCGGTCGCCGTAGTTGTCGACGATGGCCTGCCAGGCGGCGTCCTCGTCGGGGTTCTCCCGCTGCACGGATCCAGCGTAGGACGTCCGCGGTCAGGACGCCGCTGCGGCCGTGATCTGCCAGGCGTGACCGTCGGGGTCGGTGCAGACGGCCGTGTAGCCCCACGCCTGCGCGGCGGGCGCGCGGACCACGCTGCCGCCGGCGCCGCGGACGCGGTCGGCGAGGGCATCCACGTCGGCCGCCGTGTCGACGGTGACGCCGAGGAGGCACTCGGTGACGCCGGGCGCCGCCAGCGGCTGCTCGCCGAGCACCCAGGCCAGGCCGTCGGCGGGGATGAGGGCCAGCAGCACCTCGTCGTCCAGCCGGAGGAGGAGCGGCTCGGGCAGGCCGTCATCGGCCGGCGTGCCCACGAGCTCCAGTCCCAGGGTCTCCCGGTAGAAGGTGGCCGCCCGGTGCCGGTCGGCGATGGGCAGCGCGATGGTGAACCGGCTCACCCGGTCACCCGCGCCACGAACGCCGCCGACTGCTCGAAGATCGCCGGGGCGTCGTTGTCGAGCGTGGCCACGTGGTAGCTGTCGGCCAGCTCGACCCGGGTCACGTCGGTGGACGAGATGCCGCCGAGGATGAGCGGCTCGGAGGACCCGTCGACCACGTGGTCCTCGGGGGAGCGGAAGTAGAGCAGCGGCACCGTGATCCGGGCCAGGTCGGAGCGAATCACCGGCCAGGCCTGCATCATCGAGTGCACGGCCTTGAGCGGGGTGCGGTCGTAGCCGTTCTCGCTCACGCCCGGCTTCTTGATGTCGCCGGCGATCGCCGGGAACGACGGCACCAGGTGCTTGAGCACCGGGAGCAGCTTGACGTCGAGCCGCTGGGTCGCGACCGCGGGGTTGACCACCATGACGCCGGCCAGGTCGGCGTCCCGGTCGGCGGCCAGGCGCAGCACCAGCGCACCACCCATCGACAGCCCGCCGACGACGACGGCGTCGTGCTCGGCGCGCAGCGCGTCGAAGGCGGCGACGATCGCGCCGTACCAGTCCTGCCAGCGGTGGGTGTTGAGGTCGCGCCAGGTGGTGCCGTGGCCGGGCAGGAGCGGCACGCTGACGCCGTACCCCAGGGCGGCGAGGTGCTCGCCCCACGGCCGCATCGAGACCGGTGAGCCGGTGAAGCCGTGGCTGAGCAGGACGCCGATCCGGCGCCCGCCGGTCAGCTCGGGGCGGGCGGGGACGCTCAGCGGCGCGGCGGGGTCATCGGCGGTCGGCGGCATGGAGCGATTGTGCCGCACCGTCGGCCCGTGGTCGCCGGGTCGGCAGATGTGCTCCCAGGCACCAGAGCATGTCTGCCCGTTGCTCGCCTGCTGCGCGGCGCGTGCGACTCGATCGGGCGGCGTTGTCGCAGACTCGACGGGCAACCAGCCCGCCTTCGCTGCTCCGCCTTGCCCGATCGGCCGCAAGCACCGCTCGCGACGGCGACCAACGGGCAGACATGCCCTAGGCTTCGATCAGTCGGCGCCCGTCCGGGCGGGTGCACGCGCAGGGGAAGGTGCGATCGGTTGTTCTACTGGTTCCTGAAGTTCATCGCCCTCGGGCCGTTGCTCAAGGTGATCTTCCGGCCGCGCGCCGAGGGCGTCGAGAACGTCCCCGCCGAGGGCCCGGCCATCCTGGCCAGCAACCACCTGTCCTACGCCGACTGGCTGTTCATGCCGCTGGTCGTGCCGCGCAAGGTCAGCTTCGTCGCCAAGGCGGAGTACTTCACCTCGCCGGGCGTCAAGGGCTGGCTCCAGAAGAACTTCTTCAGCGGCACCGGCAACATCCCGATCGACCGCTCCGGCGCGAACGCGGCCGCGGGCGCGCTGATCTCGGCCAAGAAGGTCCTCGCCGACGGTGAGCTCTTCGGCATCTACCCCGAGGGCACCCGCTCCCACGACGGCCGCCTCTACCGCGGCAAGACGGGCATCGCCCGGCTCGCGCTCGAGACCGGCGTCCCGGTCATCCCGGTCGCCGTCGTCGGCACCGACATCGTCGCGCCCCCGGGCAAGACGTTCGGCCGCTGGACCCGCCCCCACGTGCGCTTCGGCAAGCCGATGGACTTCTCGCGCTACGCCGGCATGGAGAACGACCGCTTCATCCTGCGCTCGATCACCGACGAGATCATGTACGAGATCATGCGGCTCTCCCAGCAGGAGTACGTCGACATGTACGCCACCCGCGCCAAGTCCGAGGCCAAGAAGGCCGAGCACGGCGACGGCGAGCAGCGGAAGCTCGCGTCCTGACCGAACCGGTCGGGGGGACCGCGGCGGCGACGCGGGCAGCGATCGCCGTCGAGGACCGGATGTTCCGGGCACTGGCGGTGCTCCGGGTGGTCGTCCTCGGCTACACGGTGGCGCTCAACGCCTACCGCAACAACTTCGAGCACCCGGTGCTCGGCTGGGCGTGCGTCGGTCTGATGGTGGTCGCGACGTTCGTCTCGATCCCCGTGTACGCCGCACCGGAGCGCCGGCTCCCCGCCGTGCTGCTCGCCGACCTGGCGCTCGCCGTCGGCCTGCTGCTGGCGACGCCGGTGGTCAAGGGGGAGTGGTTCAACGCGACCATCCCCGGCTACTGGATCGTGGGCGCGCTCCTGGCCTGGGCGGTCCGCTACGGCTGGCGCGGCGGGACGGCGGCCGCCGTCGTGCTCGGCGCCGTCGACCTGCTCACCCGTTCCGAGGTGCACCAGAAGGACTGGGGCAACGTGTTCCTGCTGCTCCTGGGCGGCTCGATGCTCGGCTTCGTGTGCGAGTCGCTCAAGCAGATGGCCGCCGAGCGCGACCGCGCCCAGCGCGAGGCCGCCGCGGCCTCCGAGCGCGCGCGGCTGGCCCGGGTGGTCCACGACGGCGTCCTGCAGGTGCTCGCACTCGTGCAGCGCCGCGGCGGTGAGCTGGGCGGCGAGGCCGCCGAGCTCGGTCGCCTCGCCGGCGAGCAGGAGCAGGCGCTGCGCACGCTCATCCGGTCCCAGCAGGCCGTCACCGCCAGCACCGCCGCCGAGTCCGCCCGGACCGCCGACCTCGCCGCGCTGCTCGGGCCGCTCGACGCCCGGCCCGGCACCGAGGTCGCGCTGCCGGCCGGCGCCGTCCCCCTTCCTGCGGACGCCGCGGCCGAGCTCGTCGCCGTCGTCCGCGCCTGCCTCGACAACGTCGAGCGCCATGTCGGACCCGGCGCGCCCGCCTGGATCCTGCTCGAGGACCTCGGCGACCGGGTCGAGGTCTCGGTGCGCGACGAGGGCCCCGGTATCCCCGAGGGCCGGCTCGCCGCGGCCGAGGCCGAGGGGCGGATGGGTGTCTCCGAGTCGATCCGGGGCCGGGTCCGCGACCTGGGCGGGACCGCCACGCTCGACACCGGGTCCTACGGCACCGAGTGGGTGCTCGTCGTACCGAGGGAGCAGGGATCTTCGCGATGACCATCCACAGCACGCACCCGTTCGCCGACGCCGAACCCGACCCGGCCCGGCGCTTCCGCGGCCGCGTCGGCGGCGCCGTCACGCTCTGGACCGCCGGCGACGACGCCGAGCGGGCCGGCCTGACGGTCAGCTCGCACATGGTCGCGCTCGGGTCGGAGCCCACCGTGCTGGCGCTGCTCGACCCCGACTCCGACCTCCTCGAGGTGCTGCGCGAGACCGGGCGCGGTGTCGTCCAGCTGCTCTCGTGGGCCGACCGCCAGCTCGCCGAGGCCTTCGCCGGGACGGCGCCCGCCCCGGGCGGCCCCTTCCGCCAGGCGGCGTTCGTCGCGACGCCGTACGGACCCCGGCTCGGGTCGGCCGCGACCTGGGCCGGCGTCCGTCTCGCCGGCGAGCGCGAGGTCGGCTGGTCGGTCGAGGTCGCCGCGGTCCTGGAGCACGTCGAGCTCGGCCCCGACGAGGCCGGCGACGACCCGCTGCTGCACCGCCGCGGGCGCTTCCACCGCGCCACCCCCTAGGGGCACGATCCCGGGACCATCCCGATGTGCGGGGCCCACGGTCCGACCTAGCGTCCCGCCATGTCCCGAAAATCCCCCCGCATCATCGTTCTCGTCCTCGCCGTCCTCGCGCTCGTGCTGAGCGCCTGCTCCGAGGGCGAAAAGAAGCCCGCCTCCGAGAAGCCTGCCGCCGCGAAGCCCCGTGGTCTCGACGGCGACTGGGCCGGCGCGATCGAGGTCCCCGGCGCGCCCCTCGACATCGGCGTGACGTTCGCCGACGGCGGCGCGACCATCACCATCCCGGCACAGGGCCTCGACGCGGCCGAGCTGACCGACGTCCGCACGACGGTGGCCGACGTCGCGTTCGCCGTCCCGCAGCTCGCCCCGGACGCCACGTTCGCCGGCACCTACAGCTCGGCCACGGAGCGGATCACCGGCAAGCTGTCGACGAGCGGCCAGGAGCTCGCCGTCAGCCTCGAGCGCGGCACGGTCGCCCCGCTGGAGCGCCCGCAGGAGCCGGAGGAGCCGTTCCCCTACCGCTCGGAGGACGTCAGCTTCGAGGCCGGCGAGGTCACCATCGCCGGCACCCTGACCCTGCCCGAGGACGAGGGTGAGGGCGAGGGACCGTACCCCGCCGTCGTGCTGCTGACCGGCGCCGGCGCGCAGGACCGCGACGAGCAGGGCTTCGCCCACAAGCCGTTCCTGGTGCTCGCCGACGCGCTGACCCGGTCCGGGTACGCCGTGCTGCGCACCGACGACCGCGGCGTCGGCGGAACCACCGGCAGCGACGACGACGCGACGTACGACGACCTGGTCGCCGACGCCCTCGCGATGACCGACTTCCTGCGGGAGCGTCCCGAGATCGACCCCGAGCGGATCGGCCTGATGGGCCACAGCCAGGGCGGCTACCTGGCGCCGCTCGCGGCGTCCCGGGCGCCGGAGAAGGTCGCCTTCACGGTGCTCATGGCCGGTCCGGCGCAGACCGGGTGCGAGGTGCTGAAGTACCAGGCGCGCGCCCAGCTCGAGCTCCAGGGCCAGAGCACGCCCGCGCGGCTGCGCGAGAGCGACGAGGCGAACCAGCGGCTCTGCGACCTGCTCGCCGCCGGTGACCTCGACGGCGCCCAGGCGCTCGAGCCCACGGTCACGCCGACGATGGCGGCCCAGACGACGTACGACCCCGAGCCTGCGCTGCGTGCCCTGAAGGTGCCGTCGCTGGCGTTCTTCGGCAGCAAGGACGTCCAGGTGCCGCCGTCCCTCAACGAGCCGCTGATGCGCCGCTTCCTGCAGGAGAACGCCGACGCCACCGTGCACGTCTTCCCCGGTGCCAACCACCTGATGCAGCCCGCGCAGTCGGGGACGCCGGACGAGTACGCCCAGCTGACGACGACGATCGACCCCGACGTGCTCGCCTACGTCACGACCTGGCTGAAGGAGAACGTGCCGGCCCGCTGACCCGTCGTACCCAGGCCCGTCGACGGCCATGCCCTAGGGTCCCTCCCATGACGGACCGGATCCGGGTCATGGTCGTCGACGACCACCCCATGTGGCGCGACGCGGTCGAGCGCGACCTCGCGGCGGCCGGCTTCGAGGTGGTCGCGGTCGCCGCGACCGGGACCGAGGCGGTCAACAGGTTCAACGCGACCCGGCCGCAGGTCGTCGTCCTCGACCTGCAGATCCCCGAGCCGAGCGGGGTCGAGGTGACCGCGCAGGTGCTCGCGAGCGAGCCGTCGTCGCGGGTGCTCATCCTGTCGGCCTCCGGCGAGCAGGACGACGTGCTCGCCGCGGTCAAGGCGGGCGCCACCGGCTACCTGGTCAAGTCCGCCTCGCGCGACGAGCTGATCGACGCGGTCCGCCGCGTCGCCGCCGGCGACAGCGTCTTCACGCCCGGCCTGGCGGCCCTGGTGCTCGGCGAGTTCCGGCGGATGGACCAGCCCGCGATGCCGCCCGGCGAGCGGCTCACCGACCGCGAGACCGAGATCCTCAAGATGGTCGCCAAGGGGATGTCGTACAAGCAGATCGCCGAGCGCCTCGTCCTGTCGCACCGCACCGTGCAGAACCACGTGCAGAACACCCTGCGCAAGCTGCAGATGCACAACCGCGTCGAGCTCACCCGCTACGTCATCGAGCAGGGGCTCGACGACGACGAGGACGAGTGAGCCCGGGCCCGGCTCAACCGTCGCCGCGCGCCGGGTGCGGCCTGCCGCCGCCGGGGGAGGCGTCGACCAGGTCGTGCTGGACGTTCCAGTCGCGCCGCAGCCGCTGCTCCTGCTCGACCTCGTAGGCCTTGCCCTTGCGGGTCCGCGGCCCGAGCGTGCCGGGCACGAGGTCGCGCAGGTGGTTGACCAGGCTGAGCACCGGACCCACCACGGCGAGCACCCGGGTCAGCCGGGTCCGCGGGATCGCGAGCTCGTCGGCGATCTCGTCGCCCAGGAACAGCCGCTCCAGCGCGTGCACCACGCGCGGCGCCTGGCCGCCGAGGCGCTGGGGGAGGACGCCCTGGATCTCGGGCACGAGGAACTCCCGGTTGATGCTCGCCACGAGCGCCCGGCAGTAGTCGTCGACGACCGGCCGGGTGAGCAGGTAGATCTCCTCGAGCCGCTCCTGCTCCGCGGCGTTGCGGGGGAGCAGACCGTCCTCGATGCCGAGCAGGTGGCCCAGGTAGCGCCACCGGGCGTACGCGGCCGCCTCCTCGTGCGCCAGATACGGCGCCCCGATCCGCCGCATCGCGCGCAGCGGGATGAGCGTGAACTCGACGAGCGTGTAGGCCAGGTAGGACTGCGAGATCGGCAGCCCCCACGCGGCCGTGTCCCAGTCAGGGCGCTCGCGCAGGCTCGCGCGCACCAGGGCGTGGATGATCCGGACCCGCACGGTCAGCTCGAAGCCGTCGCTGAACCGGGTCAGGCCGCCGGGCTGGTTGACTGCGAGCAGCCAGGAGCCGACCTCGATGGTCCGGGCGCCGGCGTTCTCGACGTACCGGCCGGTGAGCTCGAGGGGCCGTGACGCCGCGGAGTTGGCGTACCCGCTGACCAGCGACGCCGCGCCGAGCACGATCCCCGACGCCCGCGAGTAGCGCGAGGTGTGGCGCGAGTCGCGGTCGATCGCGTCGGCGTCGTGCCAGGCCGGGACGGCGTCCAGCTCGGCGAAGAGGGCGACCAGCGACGCCGGCGCGTCCGGCACCGCCGCGATGCCCTCGCGGCACGCCGTCCGCAGCATCCGCATCGCCCGGCCGTGGCCCAGCGCGGGGAAGTCGGCGACGAAGGCGTCGGCGAGCGGGTCGCCGTCGGCCATGGCGTCGAGGTAGCGGTCGGCGAACGAGCCGAACCGCTCGCGCGCCTCCGGGACGCGCCGGAGGCTGGTGGGGATCGTCCGCGGGACCTGTCGCGTGGTCATGCGACGAGGCTAAAGTGAGAGATCCTCACCTTCTATTCACTTTTCCGGAGGCCCCTGTGGCGGAGCGGCAACGGGCCCGGCCCCGCCAGGACCGGGCGGTCCAGACCCGCCGCCTCCTCCTCGACACGGCGGTGCGGATCCTCGATCGCGACGGCATCGAGCGGTTGTCGACGACGGCCGTGATCCGCGACGCCCACGTGAGCAGCGGGACCTTCTACCGCTACTTCAACGACCGCGCCGAGCTCCTCGGCGTCCTGCGCGAGGAGGCCGTCCGCGCCATCAGCGACGACCTGATGATCAGCGTCGTCGACGCCCTCGAGCTCGACCTCGACGACGCCCTGCGGCTCGTCGTCCGCACCCTCGTCGACGGCTTCGAGCGGCACCGCGGCGTCATCGCCGCCATGGTCAACCAGCTCCCCGCCGGCAACAACGCCAACGTCCTGCCCGAGATCGAGGGCGACCTGCACCGCCTCGCCTCCCTCCTCCCGCGCCGGCACCGGCCCGACCTCGCCCCCGAGCAGCTCGAGGGCGTCGTGTTCATGCTGATGGGCGTGCTCGTGTCGACGTGCCTGCGGATCGCGCTCGGGCGGCCGGCGGGCGTCGACCGGGAGCAGCTGGTGGACCTCACCGTGGCGATGATCGGCGCGGGGCTGAAAGACTCGGCGGATGGCTGACCTGCTGGAGATCGCCGACGAGCTCTACGCCCTGTCCCTCGGCGAGTTCACGCCGGCGCGCGACGCCCGGGCCAAGGAGCTCAAGGGGACGCCGCTCGCCGCGCAGGTCAAGGCGCTGCGCAAGCCCAGCACCGCGGCGTGGGTCGTCGACCTCCTCGTACGGCGTGAGGCCGCCCAGGTCGACCAGGTGCTCAACGTCGGGGCCGCGCTGCGCGAGGCGCAGCAGGCGATGTCGGCCGGCGAGCTCCGCACGCTGACCAAGCAGCGGCGCCAGGTCACGGCCGCGGTCACCACGCAGGCCCGGCGGCTCGCGCAGGACGAGGGGCTGCGGGTCACCGAGGCCGTCGCCGAGCAGGTCGAGGCGACGCTGACGGCGGCGATGGTCGATGCCGAGTGCGGACGGGCGGTGCGCAGCGGCCTGCTCGTGAGCGCGCTGCGGACCACCGGCATCGAGCCGATGGACCCGGCCGACCTGGCGAGCGCGATCGCGGTCCCCGAGGCGCTGGGGTTCGCGGCGACGCCGCGCGAGGCGCCCCGTCCGGGGCCGCCCGACCTGCACGTCGTCCCCGACCCGGACAAGGCGGTCAAGGCCCGGGCGGCCGCCGACGAGCGGCTCGCCGCCGCCACCGAGGAGTACGACGCCGCGCTGGCCGCGCACGAGGACGCCGGCGCCGAGGTCGACCGGCTGGCCGCCCGGGCGCTGCAGCTGCAGGCCGAGATCGACGAGCTGCGCCGGCGGCTGTCCGACCTCGAGGAGCAGTCCGACGACCTCGACGAGGAGGTCGCCGAGGCCGAGGAGGTCCGTGACGGCACCGGTGCCGAGCTGCGCACCGCCACCGCCGAGCGGGACGCCGCGCAGGCCGCGCGCGACCGGCTCGACGACCGGCTCAGCGACCGGTGACCTCGTCGATCTGCTCGCGCAGGATGTCGGCGTGCCCCGCGTGCCGGGCCACCTCGCTGGTCATGTGCGCCACCACCCAGCGCACGCTCCACCGGCGCTCGTCGTCGGGCGGCGCGGCGACCTGGTCGTCCCAGGAGCCGGCCGCAGCGAGGTGCCGGTCGCTCTCGGCGATGGCGGCGCGGTAGTCGGCGACGAGGTCCGCGCCCGTGCGGTCGTCCGGCACCACCATGGAGAAGTCGACCTCGGCCCAGCGGGGGTCGCCGCCGACCACGTGGCCGAACCAGTAGCGCTCGCCGTCGACCAGGTGCTGGAGCAGTCCGAGCAGCGTGGTGTCCGAGACGACGAGACGCCGGCGCAGCTGGTCGTCGGCGAGGCCCTCGACCTTCTTGAGCACGCTGTGCCGGGCGAACGCGAGGAAGGCGAGCGTCGTGTCGCGCTCGCCGTCGTCGTTGCGGGGCGCCGGCTCCCGCTGGGTCTCGAGCTCGGCCATCGTCAGCGGTCCTCGCCGCGCACCACGGCCAGCACCCGCCGGTCGATCCACGCGAGGTCGGCCGCGACCCGCATCTCGTAGTTCTCGGTGCCGACCCAGGCGTGGAAGTCGCGGTGCCCGGCGTCGGTCGCGAACGTCTCGAGCTCGGTGCGCAGCGCCTCGTCGACGGGCACCTTCTCGTCGTCGGTGGACGCCGTCAGGTAGAGCTCGTGCAGGTCCAGGAGCCGCTTCAGCTCGTCGATCGGGGCCGCGTGGTCGTCGACCCGCAGGTCGACCGCGACGTCGTCGAGGCCGCCGTACCCGGCCTCGTCGCGGACCACGAGGATCGCCGCGGACTGCCGCCCCCGCCGGTCGCCGCCGGCCTCGTCGCCCGCGGACAGCGCGGCCACCAGCCGGTCCTGCAGGGGAGCGGCGGCGTCGCTCGCCAGCCACGCCTGCTCCATCGCCTCGACGACCTCCTCGCCGGCCAGGCAGTTGCCCTGGACGGCGTACCCCTCGCCGATCCGGCCCCCGGCCCACGGGATGCACTCCGCGCCGGTGTGTGACGCCGCGCCGCCGTCGATGTCGACGATGCCGACCTGGCGGTGCGCGCGGCCGTCGTCCTCCTCGATGAGGCGCTGGAGGGCGACGGGTGCGGTGGCGCCCTCGTCGAGGTGCGAGAGCGCGAGGCCCTTGTAGGCGACGTTCGCGTCGGCCTGGGTGGCGACGGCGCCGACCCCGGCGACGGCGGCCGGGACGGCGGAGCCGACCGCGAGGAACTTCGAGGCGACGGCGACGCCCCACGACTCGCCGTCGGCGGAACGGGCCACGATGGAGAAGGTCATGGACTCACCCTAGAGATCCCCTAGAGAGCGCACCGGTACCCGACGTAGGTTGGCGGCATGCGCGTCGGAGTGCTGACCGGTGGGGGTGACTGCCCGGGCCTGAACGCCGTGATCCGGGCCGTGGTGCGCAAGGGGGTGAACGAGCACGGGTTCGACTTCGTCGGCTTCCGCGACGGCTGGCGCGGACCTCTCGAGGGAGTGACGGTGCCCCTGGGCATCGAGCAGTGCCGCGGCATCCTCCCGCGCGGCGGCACGATCCTCGGCTCCTCGCGCACCAACCCCTTCGCCGTCGACGACGGCGTGCAGCGGATCAAGGACAACCTCGGCGCCGCGGGCGTCGACGCCCTCGTCGCGATCGGCGGCGAGGACACCCTCGGCGTCGCCACGAAGCTCGCCGAGCTGGGGGTGAACGTGGTCGGCGTGCCGAAGACGATCGACAACGACCTGTCCGGCACCGACTTCACGTTCGGCTTCGACACCGCCGTCAACATCGCCACCGAGGCGATCGACCGCCTCCACACCACCGCCGAGTCGCACCACCGCGTCCTCGTCGTCGAGGTGATGGGCCGCCACGCCGGCTGGATCGCCCTCCACGCCGGCATCGCGGGCGGCGCCAGCGCCGTCCTCATCCCCGAGGTGCCCTTCGACATCGAGGCCGTCTGCGCCCACGTCGAGACCCGCTTCCGCAGCGAGTACGCGCCGATCATCGTCGTCTCCGAGGGCGCGCTGCCCGCCGACGGCACCGGCATGACGCTGGTCAGCGGCGAGAAGGACGCCTTCGGCCACGTCCGCCTCGGCGGCATCGGCGACCGGCTCGCCCACGAGATCGAGCAGCGGACGGGCAAGGAGGCGCGCGCCGTCGTCCTCGGCCACGTCCAGCGCGGCGGCACCCCCACCGCGTTCGACCGCTGGCTCGCCACCCGGTTCGGGCTGCAGGCCATCGACGCCGTCGCCGAGGGGGAGTACGGCGTCATGGTCGCGCTCCGCGGCACCGACATCGTCCGGGTGCCGCTGGTCGAGGGGACCGGTGAGCTCAAGCTCGTCAGCCCCCGTGAGTACGACGAGGCGCGGGTCTTCTTCGGTTAGCGCACGCTTTCGACGGTTCCGTTGACTTCGGTCGGGCCCGTGTTTGCTTCGCTTCAAATCGAACCATCTCGGGGGGTCTGATGAAGTGGAGTACTCGATCTCGGCTGACCGTCGCAGTTGCTGTCTCCGCTGCGCTGGTCGCTGTTCCTGATGCACGAGGGCTCTCTGGCGCACAGGAGACCGGTGCGGTTGAGCTTCCTGCTCGCTCGGCCGAAGCAGACTTGGTCGTCACGACGAGCGATCGACACGGCAACAAGGTCTCCTTCCGGGGAGAGGATGAGGCTGGCTCTCCTGGTTCGGCGGCTGCGGACTCGTGGTGGGATGGCCAGTGTGGTGCCAACTCCAGTACCGCAGACAAGTTCCACATCGTGAAGCAGTACAACCGTCCGCGGTCGCACAGAAGGATGAGCGGGTCGAAGGCGAAGATGTACTGCGGCAAGCACGTCAGCTCGCAGAGTGAATCTGCCTTCGGACTTCGTCACGTGCGGGCGGGCCACAAGGGACACTTCGCCGATCTCGCGGCGATGGAGGGGCGTGACTGGGGCAACTTCATGCACTGGAGCGTCAGCTGGGTGATCAGCGAGCCGGGGAGGCGTACTGTGCAGAACGCCAACCGGTTCTGCTTCCAGAAGAAGTTCGGATTCCGCCAACCGAACGGCAGCACCTTCGATCGGCAGATCGTCGTCATCCTGGGAAGGACGGGTGTCCGGATCATGACGGCATTCCCGTCCGCCAACGCGAACTACTGCCAGGGGACGGCGTTCTGATGCCCTCCAACGCGTCCGACCCGGTTCCCCCGGCGGAGATCCTCTGGGCCCGGTTCCGCGAGTTCCTCGGTCAGTGGGGTGTCGTCGAGGAGTCTCCACGCGGTTGGCGGCTCATGTGGGACGGCCGGGTGACCGAGGTCGAGCTCACCAGGGAGCAGCTGCGCACCTATGTCGCCGAGCACCTGCGCTGGCGCGCAGGCAACGGACTCGCCCCCACGCTCGACGACGGCCTGCCGCCGGCCATGACGGACTCCTTCGGCGACTGCTTCGGGCCCCAGGAGGCGCCCTACGCGAGGGTTGCGCTCGTCGGCCTCGACTTCCGCGTCGTCGCCGACGCGCCCTGACCTGCGGCGCCCTAGCCCAGGTCCACGTCCACCACCAGCGCCCGGTGGTCCGACACCCCCAGCCACCGCACCTCCGACCGCGCCCGCAGCGCCGGCTCGGCCAGCACGTGGTCGAGCTGCTCGACGGGCTCGTCGGCGGGGAAGGTCAGGTGCGCGGCGAGTGGGTGCATGCCGGTGATGCGGGCGGCGCGGTCGGGCGCCATGTTGAGGTCGCCGGTGAGCACCAGGGGCCGGGGGCGGGTGGCGAGCGCGCGGCGCACGCGGGCGAGCTGGCGGCCGTTCCACCAGCGCACGAACGACAGGTGGGTGTTGGCGACCGTCACCGGCCCGTACGGCGTCCGCAGGGTCGCCGCGACCGCGACGCGTGGCTCGTCGTGGACCCAGGTGGGCAGGCGCTGGCCGGGGAAGCGGAGCGGGACGCCGGTGCGGGGCGCGGGCAGGCGGGTGACCTCCCAGCCGGTGACCGGGAGCCGGCTCAGCAGGGCGATCCCGTAGGCCGCGTCGTCGGGCGACTCGTCGCCGGAGGCGGCCGTCCAGGTGGCGCCGGGGCTGCCGGCGAGCGCCGCGACGAAGCGGTGGTGGGGGGCGCCCATCGCGTCCGCGGCGAGGGCGGTGAGGTCGGCGTGGCCCGATCGGGGCTGGAGGTGGTCCACTTCCTGGAGCGCCAGGACGTCGGCGTCGAGCTCGGCGACGGCCTCCTGCAGCAGCGACACGTCGACCTCGGTGCCGTGCTGGGAGCGCCCGTTGAGGATGTTGAAGGTGGCGATGCGCATCGCCAGGGTCGGTACCCGGTGCGGGCCCGCGCATAGCGGCCACCTCGCGGGGTACCGGGGCCTCGAGGTGATGACCGATGCCCGACTCCCGCCCCCTACGACCCCTGCGCGAGGCGCTGAAGCTGGTGGCCGTCGCGCTCAAGGAGGGGGAGGTTCCGTTCGCGCTGGCGGGAAGCTACGGACTGTGGGCGCGCGGCGGTCCCGAGCCCGACCACGACGTCGACTTCGTCGTCGCCGAGGAGGACGCCCCCCGCGCCGAGGGCCTCCTCGCCGAGCGGGGGCTGAACGTCGTCCGCCCGCCCGAGGACTGGCTGTTCAAGGTCTTCGTGGACGACGCCATGGTCGACGTCATCTTCCGGATCGGCGGGCGGCCGCTGGCCCGGGCGGGCCTCGCGGACGCCGACGAGATCGAGGTCGAGTCGGTCCGGATGCCGGTGCTCGGCGCGACCGCACTGATGTCCCACAAGCTCGGCGCCCTGGAGGAGCACGCGTGCGACCTGACCAACGTCCTGCCGGTGGCGCGGGCGGTCCGCGAGCAGGTCGACTGGGCCGAGGTCGCCGCCGCGACGTCGGACAGTCCCTTCGCCCGGGCCTGCCTCTCGTTGATGCGCGACCTCGACATCGTCCCGGCGCCAAATGCTTCCCTTTCGTCCCAGGCTGGGCCAGGGTGAGGCACGAGAACTTCCGTACTCGGGGAAGGAACTGACACTCATGTCCACGGACACGACCGGCGCCACGGCGCCGGACCAGCAAGGTCATCCGGAGCTCAAGAGGGTCCTCGGACCCGGCCTGCTCCTCCTCTTCATCGTCGGCGACATCCTCGGCGCCGGTGTGTACGCCGTCACCGGCCGCCTGGCCGGACAGGTCGGCGGCATCGCCTGGCTGCCGTTCCTGGTGGCGTTCGCGATCGCCACGCTGACGGCGTACTCCTACCTCGAGCTGGTCACCAAGTACCCCCAGGCCGCCGGTGCGGCGCTCTACGCCCACAAGGCGTTCGGCGTGCACTTCGTGACCTTCCTGGTCGCCTTCACCGTGGTCTGCTCCGGCATCACGAGCGCCTCGACGTCCTCGGGCCTGCTCGCCTCGAACCTGCTGATCGGCCTCGGCAACGACGCGCCCAGCAAGGGACTCGTGCTCGCGGTCGCGCTCGGGTTCATGCTCGTGCTGGCGCTGATCAACCTGCGCGGGGTCGGCGAGAGCGTGAAGTTCAACGTCGTCCTCACCGTGATCGAGATGGCCGCGCTGGCGATCGTGATCGGCATCGGCATCTGGGTGATCGGCAAGGGCGACGGCGACCTCGGCCGGATCACCGTCTTCGAGAGCCCCGACGACAAGGGCCTGTTCATGGCGGTCACGATCGCCACGGCCATCGCGTTCTTCTCGATGGTCGGCTTCGAGGACTCGGTCAACATGGTCGAGGAGACCAAGGACCCCGAGCGGATCTTCCCGCGGATGATGCTCACCGGCCTGGGCATCGCGGTGATCATCTACATGCTCGTGGCGATCTCCGTGGTCGCCGTCATCCCCGCCGACAAGATCGGCGCGCCGAGCAATGCCGAGGCGGGCATCCTCATCGACGTCGTCAAGATCGGCGCCCCGGACCTGCCGATCGACGACTTCTTCCCGTTCATGACGGTCTTCGCGGTCGCGAACACCGCGCTGATCAACATGCTGATGGCGAGCCGGCTGATCTACGGCATGGCGCGCCAGCACGTGCTGCCGCCGGTGCTCGGCAAGGTGCTGCCGGGCCGTCGCTCGCCGTACGTCGCCATCGGGTTCACCACGCTGCTCGCGTTCGGCCTGATCACCTACGTCCGGCTCGGCTCCGAGAGCACCATCGTCGGCTCCCTGTCCGGGACGACGGCGCTGCTCCTCCTGGCGGTCTTCACCATCGTCAACATCGCCTGCCTGATCCTGCGCCGCGACCCGGCCCGTCCCAACGGCTTCCGGGCGCCGACGATCGTCCCGGTCCTCGGCGCGATCTTCTGCGCCTACCTGCTCGGCCCGTGGGCCCGCCTCGAGGCCGACATGATCCAGTACAAGATCGCCGCCGGGCTGCTCGGCATCGGCATCGTGCTGTGGGCCGCGACCCGGCTCTTCTACAAGCCCGAGGGCGGGCACTTCGCCGACATCGAGCACATGGACGTCGACCCGAGCGACGACCCGCGCTGACCCGCACCGTCCACGAGCGGCCGCCGACTCGGCGGCCGCTCGTGCGGCGCCGTACCCTTGGGGGGTGAGCACCCTCCCGTCCCTCGAGCAGTTGCACGCCATCGGAGCGAAGCAGCAGCCGTCGTACGACGACCCCGCGGCCCTGGCTGCGACCGTCGAGCGACTGCGCACGCTGCCTCCGCTGGTCTTTGCGGGGGAGTGCGACGAGCTCAAGGCGAAGATCGCGGCCGCCAGCCGGGGCGAGGCGTTCATCCTCCAGGGCGGCGACTGCGCCGAGACGTTCGTCGACGCGACGGCCGACAACACCCGCAACAAGCTGCGGGTCCTGCTGCAGATGGCGGTCGTCCTGACCTACGCCGCCTCGGTCCCCGTGGTCAAGGTCGGCCGGCTCGCGGGCCAGTACGCCAAGCCCCGCTCGTCCGACACCGAGACCCGCGGCGAGGTGACCCTGCCCGCCTACCGCGGTGACGCGGTCAACGGCTTCGAGTTCACCCCCGAGTCGCGTCGTCCCGACCCGCAGCGGCTGCTCGACGTCTACCACGCGTCGGCGTCCACGCTGAACCTCGTGCGCGCGTTCACCACCGGTGGCTACGCCGACCTGCGCCAGGTGCACACCTGGAACTCCGAGTTCGTCCGCAACAGCCCCGTGGGCCAGCACTACGAGGCGATGGCGGCCGAGATCGACCGCGCGCTGACCTTCATGCAGGCCATCGGCGCCGACCCCGAGGAGTTCCACCGGGTCGACTTCTACTCCTCGCACGAGGCACTGCTCATGGAGTACGAGCACGCCATGACGCGCATCGACTCGCGCACCGAGAAGCCCTACAACGTCTCGGGCCACATGGTCTGGATCGGCGAGCGCACCCGTCAGCTCGACGGCGCCCACGTCGAGTACTTCAGCCACATCAGCAACCCCATCGGCTGCAAGCTCGGCCCCAACGCCAGTGCCGACGACGCACTCGCGCTCGCCGCGAAGCTCAACCCGACCAACGAGCCCGGCCGGCTCACCTTCATCACCCGCTTCGGCGCCGCCAAGATCCGCGACGGCCTGCCCGCGCTGGTCGAGAAGGTCACCGCCGAGGGCGTCGACGTCGCGTGGGTGTGCGACGCCATGCACGGCAACACCTTCGAGGCGTCCAACGGCTACAAGACCCGCCGCTTCGAGGACGTCCTCGACGAGGTGCAGGGCTTCTTCGACGTCCACCGCGCGCTCGGCACCGTCCCGGCCGGCATCCTCGTCGAGAACACCGGCGACGACGTCACCGAGATCGTCGGCGGCGGCGAGGAGCTCGACGAGCAGGGCCTGGCCCACCGCTACGAGTCGGTCGTCGACCCGCGGCTCAACCGGGTCCAGTCGCTCGAGATGGCCTTCCAGGTCGCGAGCATGCTCCGCTCGTGATCGACCTCCGCAGCGACACCGTCACGCGTCCGACCGAGGCGATGCGGGCGGCGATGGCCGCGGCCGAGGTCGGCGACGACGTCTACGGCGAGGATCCCACCGTCCGCGCGCTCGAGGAGCGGGTGGCGGGCCTGTTCGGCCACGAGGCCGCGCTGTTCACGCCGACGGGGTCGCTGGCGAACGTGCTGGCGGTGGCCGCCGTGGTGGCGCCGGGCCAGGAGGTGCTCTGCGAGGCGCGCGCCCACATCGCGCGGGCCGAGCTGGGGGCCCACGGCGCAGTCAGCGGGCTGACCATGCGGACCTGGTCGCACCCGCGCGGCCAGGTCGACCTCGCGGTGCTCGGCGAGCTGTTCGCGCCCGACCTCGGGCCCTACTTCGTGCAGACGGCCGCGCTCTCCGTCGAGAACACCCACAACTTCGCCGGGGGAGCGGTGCTCCCGCTGGCCGACCTCCAGGCGCTGCGGGCGTTCGCCGACGAGCGGCAGGTCGCCGTCCACCTCGACGGGGCGCGGATCTGGAACGCCCACGTCGCGACCGGCACGCCCTTCGCCGACTACGGCGCGATCGCCGACGTGCTGGCCGTCTGCCTGTCCAAGGGTCTGGGCGCGCCGGCGGGCTCGCTCGTGGTCGGCAGCGCCGACGCGATCGCCGCGGCGCGCGTGCGCCGCAAGCGGCTCGGCGCCGGGATGCGCCAGGTCGGCATCCTCGCCGCGGCCGGACTGCACGCCCTCGACCACCACGTCGAGCGGCTCGCCGACGACCACGCCCACGCCCGGCTGCTCGCCGAGGCCTGCGGGGCCGACCCGGCGGCGGTCGACACCAATATCGTCACCTTCGACCGTGCCGACGCCCCGGGCTTCGTGGCCCGGGCCCGCGAGGCCGGCGTCCTGATCGGCGCCGTCGGCGCGCGGACGATTCGTCTCGTCACCCACCTCGACGTGAGCCGGGACGACGCCGAGCGGGCCGCGAAGGTGCTCGCGGGTCTCTGACCCACGACCGACGCGGCGGTCTCAGGACGACGCGCCCCGGAAGCGGACCTCGCTGATCGCCGTGTAGTCGCGCCCGTTGGGGCCGCGCCCGGGCGGCGTGACGGTGACCAGGTGCAGCACGACCCGCGTGGTGACGACCGGTCCGACCGGGATCAGCTGGACGGTGCGCCGGTCGGTGAGGTCCTGGGTGATCCGGGTGCCGTCGTCGAACTCCCACTGCACGGTGCGGATCCGGCGGTTGGCGCGGTACCAGTTGTCGGCGCCGTCGACCTTCGCGTAGCCGTTGATCAGGCCGACCTCGGTGAGCACGACCTCCTGGCCGAGGTCGAAGGTGAGGCTCGCGCCGGTGCCGTCGCCGGCCATCCGCCACGACGTGCGCGGGCGGTCGTCGAGCATGTTCTTCGCGTCGAACGTGACCGGCCGGTTGTCGCGGTCGCGGCTGGCGGGCGCGGTCGCGGGGACCTGCGCGCTCGCGCCGGCCGTCAGTTCGACGACGTCACCGGGGACGGGCGGCTCGACCGGACCGCCGGTCCCGGTGCTGTCGGGCTCGACCGGCGAGCTCGGCTCCGGGTCGCTGGCCCGCGGCGACCCCCCGTCGCTGGCCCGGTCCTTCTTGCTGGGGGAGTCGTCGCCGCCGGCGCTCACCACGAGGAAGGCGCCGACCCCGGCGACCAGGGCCACCACGACGACGGCGATCACCCAGGGCAGCCGGGACCGGCCGCCCGGTGCCGGTGCGGGCGCGACCGGTGGTCCGGGGGGCGGTGCGTACTGCGGCGGCGCTGTCGGTGCGGTCGGTGCGGGCGGTGGGGTGCCGTCGGCGTACAGCGGGTAGCGGGCCGCGGGTGGTAGCTGCCCGGTCGGCGGCGGGACCACCGCGGTCACGGCGGCGGGCGCGCCGGAGGAGGGCGCCGCCTCGGGGTGCCGGCCGGGCACCGGCTGCCCGCAGTTGGTGCAGAACCGGCCGATCCCGAGCTCGTGCCCGCAGCTCGTGCAGTACGTCGGGGTGGTCATCGCGGGTCACCGTACCCTGCGGGCAGGCTCCCTCGTCAGGACAATCGTCCCTCAGGCAGGTCCGGGCAGGCTCAGGCGCTCAGCGCGCGCCGGCAGGCCTCCGCCTCGATGTCCTCCAGGTCGTGCTCCAGGACCCGCCGAGTGCGGTCGTAGCTGAACCCGCCGAACATCGCCCACATCGCGCGCGACATCGGGGAGCGCCCGCTCATCACGACCGTGGTCGTCATGGCGAGCCGGGTGTCGCGATGGTCGGGTCCGGCCGGGGTGAGCCGGTAGGCGGTGCGGATGACGTCGTGGCCGACCTCCGCCTCGATGACGGTGCGTCGCGGTGGCTCGGACTCGACGACCTGCAGCTCCTCGGGGCCGTGGTGGCCGAACAGGGTGCGCCGCTCGCGCCAGGTGGTGCCGACGTCGTACTCGCCCTCGGTGAGGAGGTACGGCTCGCTCACGCTGCGCAGGACGTCGTCCGCGTGGGCGATGTCGGTGATGACCTCCCAGACCTGCTCGGGCGGGGCCGGGATGGTGCCGTGGACGTGGATGATGTGACCAGCCATGGTGACTCCGGTGTCGGTGGCGGTGGATCCCTCCAAGAACCCATGGTGCGCCTTCTGCGCCGCCGGCGCCAGGGTCACACCGCGAGGTGGGTGACCTCGCCCTCGATCCGCCGGCGGGGCACGAGCTCGACCACGAGCATCGCGGTGAGCACCATCGCGCCGCCGACCAGCATCCGCGCCGTCAGCGACTCCCCGCCGAGCAGCACCGCGAAGAACGTCGCGAACACCGGCTCCATGCTCATGATGATCGCGCTGCGGGTCGGCGCCAGGTGCGCCTGCGCCCAGGTCTGCGCGAGCAGCGCCGCCGCACCGGCGACGAGCGCCATGTAGACCAGGGATGCCCAGTCGCCGCCACGCTCCGGCAGCACCACGCCCGGCGCACCGGAGACCAGCGCCGCGACCAGGCAGATCACCGCGATCACGAGCAGCTGCAGGATCGACATGCCCAGCGCGTCGGCCGGCCGCGACCACGCGCCGAGCCCGACGATGTGCAGCGCGTAGAGAACGGCGGCGACCAGGGTGATCGCCTCGCCGTAGCCGATCGAGAGGCCGTCGAGCGTCAGCACGCCCAGTCCGGCCGTGGCGAGGAGCACCGCGCCCCAGGTGGCACCGGTGATCCGGGTGCGCAGCAGGACGGCCGCGAGCAGCGGGGTCGCGACGACGTACAGACCGGTGATGAAGCCGGAGACGCTGGCCGAGGTGTGCGCCAGCCCGGCGGTCTGCAGGATCTGGGCGACGCCGTACACGCCGCCGAGGACGAGCGCCCGGTTGCGCACGCCGGGCGCGAGCCGGGCGACCGCGCGTGGCGCGATCGCCAGCATCACCAGCCCGGCGATGAGGAAGCGGACCGCCAGGAAGTCGACCGTCGGCACGCGGTCGAGGAGGTCCTTGATCAGGAAGAACGTCGAACCCCAGCAGGCCGTCGTCGCGAGCAGCGCCAGCGTCGCCAGCAGGGCGGTACGACGGGACAGCGAGGAAGTCACCTGGTCAGGCGATTCAGACGACGTAGAGCGTGATGGTGCTGCCCTTGCGCACCTTCGACCCCGCGTCAGGGTCGGTGCTCCACGCCACGTCGCCGGACAGGTAGATCGTCGCGTGCTCGGTGCGCACCTTGAACCCGAGGTCCTCGAGCTTCGCGATGGCGTCGTCGGTGGACGAGTAGCGCACGGAGGGGACGGTCACCAGCGGCGGACCCTGGGACACGGTGAGGGTGACGGTGTCGCCCTTGAACAGGGTGCCGTCCTTGGGCGTCTGGCTGATCACCCGGCCCTCGGGGACGGTCTCGCTGGTGGTCTTGTCGATCTCGACGTCGAGGCCCCGCTTGCGCAGCACCCGCTCGGCGCGGTCGGCGCTCTTGCCGGTCCAGGCACCGACCTCGATCGGCTTGCGCCCCTTGCTGACGACGAGCTCGACGACGGTGCCCACGGGCAGCGTCTTGGCCTCGGGCGTGCCGTAGGCGGGGTTGCTCGTGATCACCTTGCCGGCGCCGACGGTCTCGGAGAAGCGCTCGACGACGCGGCCGCTCTCGAACTTCACGCCGGCGAGCGCGGCCTCGGCCTGCTCACGGGTGAGCCCGGCCAGCTTGGGGAGGTCGTAGCGCTCGGGGCCGAGCGAGACGACGAGGCCGACCTCGCCGCCGGGGAGGATCTTCGCGCCCGGGCCGGGGTCGGTGGAGATGACCTCGCCCTTGTCGACGGTCTCGGAGTAGGTCTCGTCGGAGACCCGGACGGCGAGCCCGGCGTCGTCGATCTTCGCCTCGGCCGCGGCGGTGGTCAGGCCGATCACGCTGGGGGTCGACGTGTAGCGGCCCCAGCCGAGCCACCAGCCGCCGGCACCGACGACGGCGACGAGCAGCGCGAGCACGATCGCCACCACGAGGCCGCGGCGGCGCCGGCGCGGCTGCTTCGGGGCGCGGGTCGGGCCGGCCGGGGCAGCGGCCGCGGCCGGGACGGGCGGCGGGGGCGGGGGCGGCGGCCCGGAGATGACCGACGTCGACTCGCGGTCGTCGTCGTCGGGGGTGACGAGGTGGGCGATGCCGTCCCAGAGCGAGCTCACCGGCTCCGGCGTCGTGTCGTGCTCGGGAGCGCGGGTGGACGGCAGCAGGTCGGCGACCAGCTCGGGGTCGTCGCGCACGCCGGCCCGCAGCGCCTGCGCGACCCGGTGCACCTGGTGGAGCAGCACGGCCGCGTCGCTGGAGCGCAGGCTGGGGTCGCGGGAGGTGGCCCGGGCGACGAGCGCGTCGACGTACCCCGGGATGCCCGGCACCACCGACGACGGTGCGGGCACGTCGTGGTGGACGTGCCGGTAGGCGACCGCGATGGGCGTCTCGCCCGTGTGCGGCTTGGTGCCGGTGAGCAGCTCGAACAGGATCACGCCGGCCGCGTAGACGTCGGCGCGGGCGTCGGCGCGCTGCTCGACGACGAGCTCGGGCGCGAGGTAGGACACCGTGCCGATGAGGACGCCGTTGGTCGCGGTGTGCTGGGTGTCGGCCGAGACCGCCTTGGCCAGGCCGAAGTCGGCGACCTTGATCCGGCCGTCGTCGGCGATGAGGACGTTCTCGGGCTTCACGTCGCGGTGGACCAGGCCCGCCCGGTGGGCCGAGGCGAGCGCGGAGAGGATCGGGTCGAGCAGCGCCAGCGCCCGCTCGGGCGGCATCGGCGCCTCCTTGCCGATGGTGTCGCGCAGGGTGTGCCCCGGCACGTACTCCATCACCAGGTAGACGGTGCCGTCGCTGTCGTCGCGGCCCTGGTCGTAGACGGCCACCACGTGGGGGTGCGAGAGCCGGGCCGCGGCCTTGGCCTCGCGCACGAAGCGGCGGGCGAACGAGTCGTCGTCCTGCGTGGTCGCGTCGCCCAGGCCCGGGTGCATGATCTTGACGGCGACGGTGCGGTCGAGGCGGCTGTCGACGGCCTCGTAGACGCTGGCCATGCCGCCGCGCGCGATGCGCGCGCCGATCCGGTAGCGCCCGTCGAGCAGCCGACCGTACTGGTGGTCCTGCGTGCGTGCGGGGTCGCTGAGGCGCGCGGCGCTGTCGCCGCGGGCGCGCTGGTCGTCGTGCACAGCGACCCTCCTGTGCATGTTCTGCTGGACCGGCCGGGGAAGGTGACCGGAACGCCCATGGTACGGCGCCGCCCCTGACACGACGGGAGGCCACGCCGAGACGGCCTCCCGCGCCGGGTTGGGGGAAGATGGCCCCATGACCGAACCGCGACTCGCCGACCACGACCTCGCCGCCCTCGTCGACGAGTGGCTCGACTGGGACCAGGCCGCCGAGCTGATCGGCGTCACGCCGGCCAAGGTGCGCACGATGGTGCGCGAGCACCGCCTCGCCGCGGCCGTGCCCGGCGACGGCCGGCGCCAGGGCATCCCCGCCCTCTTCATCGGTGCCGACGGCGAGCCGGTCAAGGGCCTGCCCGGCCTGCTGACCGTGCTCCACGACAACGGCTTCGACGACCGCGAGTGCATCGCCTGGATCTTCCTCGACGCCGACCTCCCGGGCCGTCCCATCGACGCCCTGCTCGAGAACCGCGGCTCCGAGGTCAAGCGCCGCGCCCAGGCCCTGGCCCTCTGAGCCCGATGCCTCGTCTCGGGCGGCGCACCGGCCAGGTCGTCTCGGCGCTCGTCACCGTCGTCCTGGTCCTCGGGCTGTGGTGGCTGCAGAGCCGTGGCGGCGGCGACGGCTCCGACGAGCCGGTCGCCCGCGACCCGGCACCGACCTCGGCCACGGCGCCGACCTCGGCGCCGGCGTCGATGCCCCGGGCCGACGAGGACGGCATCCCCTATGTCGCGCTCGACTCGCTACCCCGCGAGGCGGCGACCACGGTGCGCCTGATCGACGACGGCGGCCCGTTCCCCTACGCGGGCAAGGACGGCTCGACCTTCGGCAACTTCGAGGGCCTGCTGCCGCGCCGCTCGCGCGGCTACTACGCCGAGTACACCGTGCCCACGCCCGGCGCCTCCACCCGCGGCGCCCGGCGGATCATCGCCGGCGACGGCGGGCAGCTCTACTGGACCGCCGACCACTACGAGTCGTTCGAGCGCATCTGGCGGGAGCGATGAGCGGGCTCGCCGCCGTCCTGGCCGGCCGGCACCCGGCCGGCGTCCACCGGTGGGCGTCGGCGCTGCCGGCGGCCGACGTCCGTCACGTGGTCGAGCAGGCCGGCTGGACCTTCGGCTACGTCGACGGCGCCCCGCTCGACACCACGCCCGCCGTGCTGCGGGCCATCGGCGACGCCCTCGCGTTCCCCGACCACTACGGCGCGAACCTCGACGCCCTCCACGACTGCCTGCGCGACCTGCCCGGCCCCACGGTGCTGCTGTGGGACGCCTGGAGCGGTTACGCGCGGGCCGAGCCGCGGCGCTTCGCCGTGGTCGCCGAGATCCTGGGGGAGCGCACCCCGGCCGATCCGCCGGTCGAGGTGCTGCTGCGCGGGCCGGGGCCCGACGGCGTACCCGTCCTTCAGTAGGCGCGGCGCGTCGCCGCGGCGGCCAGCTGCTCCAGCACCCCGCACGCCTCGGCGTCCCAGCCGGCCTCGGCCTGCCCGCGGCGCAGCGCCGCGATGGCCTGGTCGGCGAGCTCGTCGATGAGCGTGTCGACCTGGGCGAGGGCGCCGCACCCGTCGATGATCGTGCGCAGCCCGGCCACCTCGTCCTCGCTCAGCGCGGTGCCGAGTGCGGCGTCGAGGCGGGCGGCGTCGGCCGCGGGCGCGGCGTCGAGGGCCATCGCGACGAGGACGGTGCGCTTGCCCTCGACCAGGTCGTCGCCGGCGGGCTTGCCGGTGGTCGCCGGGTCGCCGAAGACGCCGAGGACGTCGTCGCGCAGCTGGAAGGCCTCGCCCAGGGGGAGGCCGAAGGCGGTGAGCAGGTCGAGCGTGGCCGCGTCGGCGCCGGCGAGCGCGGCACCGACGTGGATCGGCCGCTCGATGGAGTACTTCGCGGACTTGTAGCGCAGCACGGTCATCGCCTGCTCGACGCTCGCCCGGCCGCGCGCCTGCACCGAGACGTCGAGGAACTGGCCGGCGATCACCTCGGACCGGCACAGGTCGAAGACGTCGAGTGCCGGACCGACCCGGTCCCAGCCCAGCCCGCAGTGGCGCAGCAGCTCGTCGGACCACGACAGGAGGAGGTCGCCGAGCAGGATGGCGGCCGCGGCGCCGTACTGCTGGGGCTGGCCGCGCCAGCCGTCGCTGCGGTGCTCGGCCTCGAAGGCGCGGTGGGTGGCGGCCCGCCCGCGGCGGGTGTCGGAGGCGTCCATCAGGTCGTCGTGGACCAGGGCGCTGGCGTGGAGCAGCTCGAGCGAGGCGGCCGCTCGTCGTACGGCCTCGGCGTCGGCGCCGGTCGGGGCGCCGGCGAGGGCGGCGTAGCCCCAGTGGCAGAAGGCCGCGCGGAACCGCTTGCCCCCCGACACGGTGACCCGGGCCTCGGCCAGCAGCCGGGCGGCGTCGTCGCCGAGCGGCGCCAGACGCGTGGTCTGGGTGGCGAGGAAGGCGTCGAGGGTGGCCTGGACCTCGGTGCGGAAGGCGGTCGGGTCCCATGCCGGATTGGTCACCCCCTGAGCCTAGTGAGCGGGGGAATCCGCGAGATGCCGGGTCCGGGGCCGTCCCGCCCTCCTAGACTTCGCCCCATGACTACCGGTGCCGGACGCTCCCTCGGCGAGATCATCCGCGAGGGCGGGCGATCCTTCTCCTTCGAGTTCTTCCCCCCGAAGGACGAGGCGGGTGAGGCCCAGCTCTGGGACGCCATCCGCGCGCTGGAGCCCTATCAGCCCACCTTCGTCTCGGTGACCTACGGCGCCGGCGGCAGCACCCGCGACAAGACGGTCGCGATCACCGGGCGGATCGCCCGCGAGACCTCGCTCGTCCCGATGGCCCACCTCACCTGCGTCGGCCACACCCGCGAGGAGCTGGGCTCGATCCTCGACGCGTACGTCGCCGAGGGCGTCAGCCACGTGATGGCCCTGCGCGGCGACCCGCAGGAGGGCCCGCGTGCCGACTGGACGCCCACCGAGGGCGGCCTCAACTACGCCCTCGACCTGGTCGAGCTCGCCCGCTCCCGCGGCGACTTCCGGGTCGGCGTCGCCGCCTTCCCCGAGGGGCACCCCTCGGCCGGCTCGCTCGACGCCGACGCCGACGTCCTCGCCGCCAAGGCGCGGGCCGGCGCCGAGTTCGCGGTCACCCAGATGTTCTTCCGCGCCTCCGACTACTTCGGGCTGGTCGAGCGGGTCCGGGCGCGCGGCGTCGACATCCCGATCCTGCCGGGCATCATGCCGATCCTGAACCTCAGCGCCATCCGCCGCCAGGGCGAGCTGATCGGCACGAGCGTCCCCGACGACATCGTCGCCCGGATCAGCGCGTACGACGGCGACCCGGCCGCGGTCCGCGCCGAGGGCATCAAGGTCGCCGCCGAGCTGTGCGACGAGCTGCTGGCCGGCGGTGCGCCCGGCCTGCACTTCTACACGCTCAACCGGTCGAAGGCGACGCTCGAGATCTTCGAGGCGCTGCAGATCACCGTCTGAGACCGGCTCGCTCAGGCAGGCCCGATCAGCTGGGCGACCAGCGCGCCCGACTGGGTCACGAGCGGCACGCCCGCGCCGGGTGCGGCGTGCGCCCCCGCGGCGTACACGCCGGCGATCGGCGTGCGCGGCCCGAGCCGGTGCCGGACCGTGCCGCGGCCCTGCCACAGCACGCCCATCGGCGATCCGCGCCACTGCTCCACCAGGTCGCGGGGGGAGAGGTCGACGCGGGTGACGACGTTCTCGCGGACGTCGATCTTGTGCCGCGCCAGTGCGTCGAGGAGGTCCTCGGCGATCTTGCCGCGGCCGTGCACCGTCCACGCCGTACCGCCGTCGGGGGCGATCCCCCCGGGGCGCACGACGAGCATCGGCTCCTCGTGGATCACCAGCTCGTGGTGGAGCTCCGGCACCTCGCCGGTCATCCCGATGTGGGCGACCACCGGGGGGATGGCGGGCATCGTCCGCTCGACGTAGGGGGCCAGGGCCGGCAGCCGCCGCGGGTCGATCGCGACGACGACAGCGTCGGCGTCGGCGTCCCCCTCGGCGGTCCGCACGGCGACCACCCGGCCGTCGCGCACGACGAGGTCCTCGACCTCGACGCCGGTGCGCACCGTGACGCCGCGGGTGGCCATCCGCGCGGTCAGGAGGTCGGCGATCCGGCCCATCCCCCCAGGGACGCGCCAGCCGCCGAAGATCTGCTCCAGGTAGGACTGCACGCCCACCCAGGACGGGACGTTGCGCAGGTCGTGCCCCTGCGCGACCGCCGGGTAGCCCGCGACCAGCGCGAGCCGCTCGTCGCGGAAGTCGTGGCGCAGCCGCTTGTAGAGCGTCTCGCGGATGCTGAAGAGCGAGTCGAGCTCCTTGGGCACCGCGCCCTTGGCGTAGGGATCCCACGGCGCCTCGACGTAGTGGAGGCGCAGCCGCTCCCACACCTCGGCGTAGATGTCGACGTGCTCGACCCACTTGTCGCCGAGCCCGGCGCCGAGCTCGTCGAACGCGGCGTGCTGGCCGGCCCGGGAGCCGCCCGGAAGCAGCACGGACGTGCGGTCCGCGAAGCGGTGCTCGCGCAGCACCGGCATCGGCTCGAGGTCGGTGCCGAGCTCCTTCTCGAGCGGGCGGCCGGACTTGCGGAACAGGTCGCGCAGCGCGGCCGGGAGCAGCGTGGACGTCGGACCCGCGTCCCAGACGTGGCCGTCGCGCTCGACGGGCGCCAGCGCGCCCCCCAGCCGGCCGGAGGCCTCGAGCAGCGCGACCTCGTGGCCGAGCTTGGCGAGCCGGGCCGCGGACGCGAGTCCGCCGAGGCCGCCCCCGACGACGACGATGCGGGCCACGCGCTCAGTCCTCGGCCACGACGAGGGGAGTGGCGCCGGTGAGGGCCAGCAGCTCGTCGTAGGTCGTCGAGAAGACGGCGGCCGGGTGTCCTGCGGCGGCCCACACCACGTCGTACTGCTGCAGCGCGGGGTCGAGGTAGGTCGTCACCGGCGCCGGGTGGCCGATGGGGGAGACGCCGCCGATGACCTGCCCGGTGTGCGCGCGGACGAACTCGGGCTTGGCCCGGCGCAGCGCCGGCCCGCCGATCGTGGACCGGACGAGGTCGGTGTCGACCCGGTGCGCGCCCGAGGTGAGGATGAGCACCGGGGTCGTGTCGGCATCGAAGAGCAGACTGTTGGCGATCGCCCCCACCTCGCAGCCCAGTGCCTCGGCGGCCAGTGCGGCGGTGTGGACCGAGTCGGGCAGAATGACGATCTCGCCGGTTCCGCCCCGGCGCTGGTGCTCGTCGCGGAACCGGGTGATCGAGGGATGCTCGGCCGACATGGGGCCGACCCTATCGACCGAGTCCCGGAACCACCCCACGTACTGGAGGAACGATGACCAAGCGCCCGCCCGCCGTCGAGCTCGCCTGCTGGCTGCTGTGGTTCCTGGTGGCCGCCGGGCTCCTCGTGTGCGTGCTCGTGGTCGTGCAGCGCGACGAGCTCGGCTCGGTCTGGTCGCCGATGCAGGTCGGCGACAGCACCGTGCAGCCGGTGGAGTTCGTGCCCGTCATCCTCGTGCTCTACGGCGTGACCGCCGTCCTCGCCCTCACCCTGATCGCGCTCTACCGGGCCGGCCACAACTGGGCGCGCCACTCGCTGGCCGCGATCGTCGCCGGGATCTTCCTCGTCGCCGTCGGCACCGTGCGGACCAACCCGCCCACGCTGGTCGACGGCATGGCCATCGCCGCCGCGGTGATCAGCGCGGTGACCCTGGTCTTCGTCTGGCACCCGCAGAGCCGGGAGTTCGTCCGGACCATGGGGGTGCCGCCCGAGCTGCGCGAGGGCGCCGCCGGGACCGGGGCCGCGGCAGCCGAGGCCGGTGCTGTTGCCGGGGGCGAGGCCGACGCCGGGGCGCCCTCCGACGAGCCGGCCGCCGGGGTCTCCACCGACTCTTGACGTTGTGTCGGAGGGCGGGTGTACCGTCGGAGACGTTCGAACAGATGTTCGAACGCGACCCGAAGGAGACCCCGCCGTGGCCCCGCACAACGCACCCTTCACGGTCAGCCCGCACAGCCTGCCGGCGACCACCCACAACTACCTGCTCCGCGCCGCCGAGTCGCTGAGCGAGGCGGTGGCCGCCCGCGACGTGCCGACCCGCTACGCGTGCGCCCACGTGGCCGCGCTGCGGGCCGCGGCGGCGCTGCTCGCGGCCCGGGCCCGGCCGGCGGCCGCGCCGCGCCGGCGGAGCCAGAAGAACGCCTGGGTGCTGCTCGCCGAGGTCGCGCCCGAGCTCGGTGAGTGGGCCACCTTCTTCGCGGCGGGGGCGGCCAAGCGCGCGGCGGCCGAGGCCGGGTCCACCCGGGCGGTCACCGAGCGCGAGGCCGACGACCTGGTGCGCGACGCCGACCGCTTCCTGGCGCTCGTCGAGCACTCCCTCGGGCTCACCCCGCACCTGCTGCTGGGCGAGCACCTGGCCGGCCGTGCGGTGGCGGGCTGAGGGCCGCCCGACGCGTCGGCGGGGTCCGGGGGCAGGGGGATCAGTAGTGTTCAGCGCATGGCCTCTCGCGAGCAGCGTGGATCGGTGCGGACCGCGGTCGTCTGGGACGCCCTCGAGGCGGCGCTCTCGGGCGCTCCGCGCGAGGTGGTCGACCTGGGTGGCGGCACCGGCGGGTTCGCCGTCCGGCTGGCCGAGTCGGGGCACCGGGTCCGCGTGGTCGACCCGAGCCCGGACGCGCTGGCGTCGCTGGCGCGCCGGGCGCGCGAGGCCGACCTCGACGTCTCCGGCCTCCAGGGCGACGTCGCCGACCTGGTCGACGTCGTCGGGGCCGGCAGTGCCGACGTCGTCCTGTGCCACGGGGTGCTCGAGGTGGTCGACCCCACCCTCGCCCTCGACCGGATCAGCCAGGTGCTGCGCCCCGGCGGCCTGCTCAGCCTCGTCGTCGGCCAGCGCCACGCCTCCGTCATCACCCGGGCCATGGCGGGCCACTTCCAGCTCGCCCGGACGCTCCTCGACGACCCCGCGCCGGTCGACGCTCGCACCGGCCGCCGCTTCACCGCGCCCGAGGTCACCGACCTCCTCGCCGCGGCCGGCTTCACCGACGTCGCGGTCCACGCGGTGCGCGTCTTCGCCGACCTCGTCCCGGCCGCCCTCGTCGACCACGAGCCCGGTGCCGCGGCGGCGCTGGTCGACCTGGAGCGCGCGGTCGCCCAACGGCCCGAGTACCTCCCCCTCGCCACGCAGCTGCACGTCCTCGCCACCCGAGGCTGAGCCCGGCGCCCACCGCGACCGCGGCCGCCGTGACGGCTGTGGGCGCGGCCGCCCAGGGCGCGGGTCGCCCCGATGACCGGCGGCGGCCCGGCGGAGCCCGCCGCGGTGCCCTGCCCGCTGCTGCACGTCGACATGGACGCCTTCTACGCGTCGGTGATGATCCGCGACCGTCCCGAGCTCCAGCACGTCCCGGTCGTGGTCGGCGGCGGGCACCGCGGGGTGGTGCTGTCGGCCAACTACCCGGCGCGGGCCTACGGCATCCGCTCGGGGATGTCCGGCACCGAGGCGCGCCGGCTGTGCCCCGGCGCGATCACGGTCCCGCCCGACTTCAGCGTGCTGACGCCGGTGTCCAAGGCGATCATGGAGACCTTCCGCACGGTGACGCCGGTGGTCGAGGTGACCTCGCTCGACGAGGCCTTCCTCGACGTCCGCGGCGCGGTCCGGCTGTTCGGCCCGCCCGAGGCGATCGCCGAGCGGATCCGCGCCCAGATCCGGGCCGAGCACGGCATCGCGTGCTCGGTCGGCATCGCCGCGTCGGTCTCGGTCGCCAAGCTCGCGAGTCGGCAGGCCAAGCCCGACGGCGTCCGGGTGATCCCGCCCGAGCGGTTCGTCGCCGAGGTGCACCCGCTCGACGTCGGGGTCCTCTACGGCGTCGGCGAGGCGACCCGCCGGCGGCTCGCGAAGCTCGGCCTGGTCACGGTCGGCGACGTCGCGACCTTCTCGCGCGACCAGCTGCGCCAGATGCTCGGCCGGCACCTCGGCGGCCACCTCCACGCCCTGGTCTGGGGCCAGGACCGCACCGAGCTCGTCCCCGGCGGCGCCGGCGTCTTCGGCTTCGGCGAGGGCGAGCCCGAGGGCAGCATGGGCGCCCAGCACACGCTCGCGGTCGACGTCCGCGACCGGGCGGCGCTGCGCCGCGAGCTGCTCCGGCTCACCGCCCGCGTGGTGGCCCGGGTCCGCGGCGCCTCCCGCCGCGGGCGCACGGTGACGGTGACGGTGCGCTTCACCGACTTCACGACCGTCCAGCGCTCGCGGACCCTGCCCGAGCCGACCGACGTCACCCAGGAGGTCTACGCGGCCGCCGTCCCGCTCCTCGACGGGCTGCTCGACGAGCGCGGGCCGCGCCCGGTCGCGGTCCGCCTCGTCGGCGTCCGGGTCGAGGGACTGCGCCACCTGCGCCCCGGCGACGGCCGCCAGCTCGTCCTCGGCGAGCGCGACCCCGGCTGGTCCGACGCCGACCGCGCAGTCGACCGGGCTACCGACCGCTTCGGTCACGCCGCCGTCCGCCGGGCCAGCCTGCTCTGATCGGGACGGCAATTTCGGGGGAGCCCTACCACCGCTGGATCAGGCTGCCTACACTTGGAGGAAGTCAACGGCGGAGTGATCCGCCTCGCATGTGTCGGAGGAGCCGGTGCCACTCTCGGAAGAGGAGCTGCGACTGCTGGAGCAGATGGAGCGCGCCCTCAGCGAGGAAGACCCGAAGTTCGCCTCGACCCTGCGCGGAACCACGCTCCGCCAGGCGGCCCGCCGCCGCGCGATCCTCGCCGGCGTCGTCTTCGCCGTCGGTGTCGCCGTCATGATGGGCGGTGCCGTCAGCGGCTACTGGCCCGTCGGTGTGGCCGGCTTCGTGATCATGCTCGCCTCCGCCACGCTCCTGCTGAGCTCCGTGCGCGGCCACCGCGGCGGCGCCGCGGCCCCCTCCGTCTCCTCGCACCCCTCCGGCTTCGGCGTCATCGACGGCGGCCGGCGCCACCACCACGGTCGTGGCGGTCACGGGCACGGACGCGGCAACCGCTCGTCGTCCGGCTTCATGGACAACCTCCAGGCCCGCTGGCGTCGTCGCCGCGACGGCGGCTACTGAGTTAGTCGGGCCGAGCGCGGCTCCGGAGCCCCGACGAGGCAGCAAGCTGCCCGACCGGCTCCTCCCGCCGCGCTGCCGGCCTGAAGTTAGTCGGGCCGAGCGCGGCTCCGGAGCCCCGAAGAGGCAGCAGTTCGAGCTGCCCCACCGGCTCCTCCCGCCGCGCTGCCGGCCTGGCTCTCCGCCGCGCTGCGCGCTGCCGGCTGAGCCGGTCTAGTCGCGAGCCCGAGCCGAGCGCGGCTCCCGTACCCGCCGGCTCACCTCCGGCTCACCCCCGCCGCAGCCGCTGCCACACCGACCGCGGCACCCACGCCGCCCGCCGCCGCGCCCGCGGCGTGACCCCGGCCTCCAGCGCCGCGACGACCAGTGCGGCGTCGGTGGCCAGTGAGGTGGACGTGTCCGTGCGCTCCAGGACGGCGACCGCGCCGGGTCGCGCGTAGCGGGCGTGCTCGACGCGGCGCACGATCCGGTCGAGGGCGTCGGTGGCCTCCGGGGCGACTTCGGGGCCGGTCCGCGGGCGCTCGGGACGGCGCTCGGGGTCGGTGCCGGGGTCGCCGAGGTGGTCGACGAGGACGGCGCTGACCTCGCGCGGTGAGCGTCCGTCGGTCCAGGGGACGCCGAGGTCGCGCGCGGTGGCGCGCAGCTCGGCCCAGGCCTGGTCCGGGTCGGGGGAGGCGAAGCGGTGCTGCCGGTCGCGGTGCCGGACGGCGCGCGGGCCGTACAGGGCCACCGCGGCGAGCAGCAGGACGAGGAGGACGATGCCACCGCTGATCAGGACGGGGGTGGGGATGCCCTGGTCCTGCTGGCTGCCGTCGGCGCCGGCGTCGCTCTCGGGCCGGGGCTTGTTGGTGGCGCCCGGGTTGGGGGCGACGGTCGTCGTCCCGCCGGAGGGGACCTGGTTGCTGTCGGACGGCAGCCCGGTCGGGTCGTCGCCGCTGCCCGCGACCGGGACCCGGCTGTAGGCGGGCACCTCCTCGACCCGGCCGCTGGGGGTCGGCTCGAAGCGCACCCAGCCGGCGCCGGCGAAGTAGAGCTCGGGCCAGGCGTGGAGGTCGTGGCTGCTGTACTCCCACACGCCCGCGTCGATCTCGGTCGGCTCGAGGAAGCCGACGGCGACCCGGGCGGGGATGCCGAGGGTGCGGGCCATCACGGCCATGGCGGAGGCGTACTGCTCGCAGTAGCCGACCCGGCCGTCGCGGGCGAGGAAGGTCGCGAGCGTCTCGTTGCCGGTGCCGTCGGGCGCGCGGCGCAGGTCGTAGGTGAAGCCGCCGTCCTGGCGGAACCAGCGCTGCAGCAGCAGCGCGCGCTCGTAGTCGTTGCGCGCGGGGCGGGTCACGCTGTCGGCGAGGTTGCGCGCGATCGGGGGGACGTTGCCGGGCACCCGGAGCAGCTCGGCCGGGACGTCGCCGGTGCGCGGGTCGCCGAAGAAGCGGCCGTCGGTGCCGTACTCGGGGTCGAGCGCGGTCATCGTGTAGTCGAGGCCCTTCGTGGTGAGCCCGTCGTCGGCGGCGAGGAAGTCCATCGTCGCGGGGTCGAAGCGCCAGTCGCCGGACGCGTCGACCGAGGCGGCGGGGAACTGCGTGGGCAGCCAGGTCGAGTCGAAGGCGTCGTTGATCGAGACCTCGTAGTCGTACGTCTTGGTGGGGACGTCGGCCGCGAGCCCCGGCGGGCGGGGGAGGGCGCCGTCGGCGACGTCGTCGCTCGCCACGTCGCGGTCGCCGCTGCTCCACTCGTCGCCGGTGTAGCGGTTGAGCACCGACACCCGCAGGTACGACGGCCTGGGATCGTCGGTGGTGATCCGGATCAGCGGCACGTCCCGGCCGCGCTCCAGGTCGCGGCGCATGTCGGCGATGGGCTTGCGGATCCGGATGTCGCCGTCGCCGTGCCCGTTGCCGAGGTCGAGGATGTCGACGGCCAGCACCGGCACGAACGTGGGGACGACGAGCGCGAGCGCGGTGGCGGTGACGCCGATCCGCCCGGCACCGGCGCGCATCGCCTCGCGCAGCGGGTTGCCGTGGCGCCAGAGGGTGTCCTCCTCGGGGCCGACGGCGCGGCCCCACCGGAGCAGGTGGTCGCGCGACTCGAGGTGCAGCAGCACGAGGAAGCCACCGGCCGCGGCGGCGAAGCTGCCCCAGCCGGGACCGGTGTCGAGCAGCCCGCTCGGCACCGAGTAGACGGCGAGCAGCACCAGGCCGGCGATCGGCACCCGGTGGTAGGTGCAGGCGAGGATGTCGACGAGCACGATGAACAGCGCGCCGAGGACGACGAGGAGCGGCCACACCGGCGGGACGTTCGCGCTGATGGGTGCGGCGTACTGCCGGGCGGAGTCGAGGGAGACCTCGATCGAGCGCCACAGCTCGGTGCCCGCGCCCCCGAGGGGCAGCAGGGAGCCGGTGATCTCGCGGGTCACCAGGACCGTGCCGAGCAGCAGCTGGGCGAGCGCGGTGACCCAGCGCGGCGCGCCGGTCCAGCGGAGCAGGCTGCCGCAGAGGGTGACGAGGACGGCGAGGACCGCGAGCGGTCCCAGATAGCTGCCCCGGTCGACGACGAAGCCGTGCCACGACGTGAGCGCCGCCCACGAGGTCAGCGCGGCGACGAGGCCGACGAGGAGGACCGGGCCGAAGGGCCCGCGGTGCCGGCTCACCGGACCGCACCTCCCCGGACGGGGGCGCGGCCGAGGTCGCGCCAGGCGGCGTCGAGGTGGTCGCGCGGGCCGAGCCCGGTCGCCCGCCAGGACATCGACAGCAGGGGAGCGGCGGCCGCGGCGGTGCCCGGCCCGACCCGGGACGGCGACCACTGCTCGACGTCGAGGACGAGCGCGAGCGCGGTGCCGGCGTCGTGCCGGATCCGGCGCAGCGCAGCCGTGTCGTTGGGCAGGAAGCCGCCGAGCACGGCGACGACCACGCCACCGCGGGCCTGCTCGCCCGACCAGCCGACCTCGAGCGTGCCCCGGTGGCTGAGCTCGAGGACGGCGAGCCGCTCGAGCGTCTCCTCGGCCCCGTCGGCGGCACCGCCGTCGGCGGTCGCCAGCCGGACGGCATACCCGTGCTGCTCGAGGTGGACCGCCACCGAGGCCGCCGTGATGATCGCGGCCTCGAGGCTGGAGGCCGGTCCCTGGCCGCGGTGGGCGAGGTTGCGGTTGTCGAGGAGGACCGTCGCGTGCGCCTCCCACGGCTGCTCCTCGCGGCGCACCATGAGCTCGCCGATCCGCGCCGAGCTGCGCCAGTGGACCCGGCGCAGGTCGTCGCCGCGGCGGTACTCGCGGACGCTGACGTCCTCGGCCGACCCCGACGCGAACGCCTGCGGCCGGTGCTCGCCGGCGCCCTGCCAGCCGCCGGACAGCGGGATCGAGGGCAGCGGGACGACGCGCGGGGTGACCGTCAGCTGGGCGGTCCCGCCGATCGCCCGGCGGCGCTCGACCAGGCCGAACGGGTCGACCAGGCGCGCGACGAGCGGCCCCACGACGTACCGGCCGCGGATGTCGGAGCGCACCGGGTAGGACACGGTGCGCTCCCACTGGCCGCCGAGTCCCTGGAGGAGGAAGCGGGCGCGGCCGCCGAGCGCATAGGGGAGCGTGTCCTCGACGAGGAGGGCGCCGTCGGAGCGCTTGCGCTCGCTGGCGATGGTGAGGTCGATCCGGGCGGACTCGCCCGCGCGCAGCAGCCGCGGCCAGACCGTCCGGGTGACCGTCGGGTCGTGCTTGCGGCGCGAGACGACGAGCGCGGCGAGCAGCGGCAGCGTGACCACGAGGACGCCGACCCGGGTCAGCGCCGGCTGGCCGAAGAGGACCGCGCACAGGACCGCGGTGACGCCCGCCGCGACGAAAGCGCGGCCGCGGAGCGTCAGCGACGACAGGGCACGGCGCACGGACCGGGACCTCCCGTCACGCGGAGGGATCGGGTACCGGCACCTGGGCGGCGATGCCGTCCAGGATGGCGGCCACGCTGCGGCCGCCGACGGCGGCCTCGGCGCTGGGCAGGAGACGGTGCGCGAGGACCGGCTGGACCAGGGCGCGCAGGTCGTCGGGGATCACGTAGTCGCGGTGGTGCAGCGCGGCCCGCGCCTTCGCCGCCCGGACCAGGTGGAGCGTGGCGCGCGGCGAGGCGCCCAGCACCAGCTCGGGGCTGCTGCGCGTGGCGGAGGTGAGCGCGACGGCGTACCGCTGCACGGCGTCGGCGATGTGGACCTGGGCCACGATCGCGCAGAGCTTGCGGATCTCGGCGCTGTCGGTGACCGGCTCGAGGTCGTCGAGCGGGCTGACCGCGCCGTGGTTGGCGAGCATCGCGATCTCGGCCGCCGGCACCGGGTAGCCGATCGAGACACGCGCCAGGAACCGGTCGCGCTGCGCCTCGGGCAGCGGGTAGGTGCCCTCCATCTCGACCGGGTTCTGGGTCGCGATCACCATGAACGGCGTCTCGAGCTGGTAGGTCACGTTGTCGACCGTCACCTGGCGCTCGGCCATGCACTCCAGCAGCGCGGACTGCGTCTTGGGGGAGGCGCGGTTGATCTCGTCGCCGATGACGACATTGGCGAACACCCCGCCCGGGCGGAACTCGAACTCCCGGGTCGACTGGTTGAACACCGACACGCCGGTGATGTCGGAGGGCAGCAGGTCGGGCGTGAACTGGATCCGCCGCACCGTCGAGTCGATGCTGCGCGCCAGCGCCTTGCTCAGCATCGTCTTGCCGACGCCGGGGACGTCCTCGAGAAGCAGGTGCCCCTCGGCGAGCAGGACGACGATCGCCGCCGCCACCACGTCGCTCTTGCCCTCGATGACCTTCTCGACGTTCGCCTGGATCCGGCCGGCGACGCGCGCGACGGTGTCGACGTCGGTGCTCCCGGTCGGGGCCGGGGCCGGGTAGGGGGCGCTGGTCGACTCCACGGAACTCATCCTTCTCCTGCGGGTCCGGCGGTCAAGGGGTGGAGCAAACCCTAGATCAGCGTGCCCAACGTGGTGGCCGCTGTCACCCAACTGTTGCCTGCGCCGCCGCCACCTCCGCACCTCGCACCCGCAACTCGCGCACTTCGGACCCGCAACCCCCGCACCTCGCGCCCGCAACCCCCGCACCTCCCGACGAAGTGCGGGGGTTGCGGGTGCGAGGGCGCGCGGATCTCCCCACGGGCGCTCCACCGGCGCTCCACCCCGCTCCACCGGCGCTCCCCGGCGTCTGACCTGGGGTTTTGGGGGCGCGCGGGGGCGACACCGGGGCGAAAAGGGGCGATTCGGTGGTTGACGGTGGGGGAAAGTGGAGTAGTGTGGGGGAAAGTGGAGGAAAGGTGATCCACGTCGACCAGCTGGGGGTGCCCGATGCTCTTCATGGGCACCTACACCCCGAAGCTCGACGACAAGGGCCGCCTCTTCCTCCCGGCGAAGTTCAGGGATCGACTGGCGGAGGGCCTCGTGGTCACACAGGGACAGGACAAGTGCCTCGTCGTCTGGCCGACCGATGTCTTCGCCGACGAGGCCGAGCGGGCAGCCGCCCGGCCGATGACCAACCGCGCCGCCCGGCGCTACGCACGGGTCCTCTTCGCCGGTGGCGACGAGAGCACCCCTGACAAGCAGGGCCGGATCGGTATCCCGGCCCACCTCCGGGAGTACGCGGGGCTCGAGCGCGACGTGGTCGTGATCGGGGTCCGGGATCGCCTGGAGATCTGGAACCCGGCCGCCTGGCGCGAGTTCCAGCTCGAGGCGCTGGAGGAGTTCGCCGACCTCGACGAGGACGACGACGACTAGTCACCGCCCCGGCCGGGCGCACCGGCCACCAGCAGCAGCACTGACAACAGAACAGCGGATCCGCAGGACGAGGTCTCAGCCCGCTCCCGCTCCCGACAGCTCCGGTGCCCCGCACCTCCTGTGACACCTTCCCCGGCCACAGGCGACGCAGCACCCGAGCAACCCGCCTTCTGGGGCACCTTCCCCGGCACCAGACGGCACCCGAACAAGCCGGCACGGGAGCGGGCAGGGACCTGGCTCTGCGGATCCGTTCCATTTCCCAGGGTCGAGGGGTCGAAATCATGAGGGTCGTACGCACGCTTCCGCCGGAGGTCTCCTCCGGCGAGCCTCGTGTGCGCGAGCTGGCCCGGGACGCCCTCACGCTGATGGCCTTCTCCGCGGCGTTGTCCGTGGGCTGCGCGTGCCTGCTCCTCCTCACGCACCTCGCCGGGCGCTGACATGGCCGGCCCCCGCCACGTCCCCGTCCTGCTGGACCGGGTCGTCGCTCTTCTGGCGCCCGCCCTCGACCACGACGGCGCGGTCCTCGTCGACTGCACGCTGGGCCTCGGTGGGCACAGCGAGGCGGTCCTCGAGCGCTGCCCGAAAGCGCGCGTGATCGGTATCGACCGCGACCCCCAGGCGCTCGCGATGAGCCGCGAGCGGCTGGCGCCCTTCGGCGACCGGTTCACCGGCGTCCAGGCCGTGTACGACGAGATCGCCGACGTGATCGCCGACCAGGGGCTGAGCGAGGTGGCCGGGGTGCTGTTCGACCTCGGCGTCTCGTCGATGCAGCTCGACCTGCCCGAGCGCGGCTTCGCGTACGCCGTCGACGCACCCCTCGACATGCGGATGGGCAGCACCGGGCCCACCGCCGCCGACGTGCTCAACACCTACAGCGCGGCCGACCTCACCCGCATCCTCCGGGAGTACGGCGAGGAGAAGATGGCGCGCCGGATCGCCGACGCCGTCGTCCGCGAGCGCGAGAAGGAGCCGTTCACGAGCTCCGCGCGCCTCGTCGCGCTGCTGTACGACGCCATCCCGGCGCCTGCACGCCGCACCGGCGGGCACCCGGCCAAGCGGACCTTCCAGGCCCTGCGGATGGAGGTCAACGACGAGCTGCGGGTCCTGCAGCGCGCGATGCCCGCCGCCGTCGAGGCGATCGGGGTCGGCGGCCGGGTGGTCGTCGAGTCCTACCACTCGCTCGAGGACCGGCTGGTCAAGCGGACGTTCGCGGCCGTCACCCGGCTCGACGTCCCCGACGACCTGCCGTTCGTGCCCGAGGGGGCGGAGCCGTCGTACCGGCTCGTCACCCGGGGGGCCGAGCAGGCCAACGAGGCCGAGATCGAGGAGAACCCTCGCGCCGCCTCCGTCCGACTCCGCGCGATCGAGCGCACCCGTCCCAGCAGCGCATCGATCGGTAGGGGGAACAGCTGATGTCGAGCACCGCACCACAGCCCAGGAACCGGCTCCCGCACGCCGCACCGCGGATCGCCCAGGCCGCGCTCCAGCGCGCCCGGCTCAGCGTCGTGCCGCGGCGCCGCTCGCGCGCGCCCCGGATGCCGTTCGTCGCCTTCGTCAGCGTGATCCTGCTGGCCGGCGTGATCGGGCTCCTCCTCTTCAACACCTCGATGCAGCAGGCCTCGTTCCGCGAGACCGCGCTGGAGAAGCAGGCCACCGACCTCGGCGTCCAGCAGGAGGCCCTCGAGATGGACCTGCAGGACCTCAACAACCAGGAGCGGGTGGCCGCGGCCGCCGAGAAGCTCGGCATGGTCATCCCGTCGACGCCGGCCGGCGTGCTCCACCTCGGCTCGGGGCGGATCACCGGCAACCCGACGCCGGCCAGCGGCGCCGACCGGCTCCCGCTGCGGATGCCCGGGCCGCGCAAGCCGGCCTCCCTCGACCCGAAGCAGGTCACCGTCAAGAGTGGGACGGCCGACACCGCAGCGAACGGCGCGCCCAACCGCGATCGCTGACCGTCTCGCCGTAAGTTGGTGGTCCTGCCGTCCGCGACCCGAGAGCGACCAGAGAGCGACCGTTGAGCCGACCGAAGACCAGCCGTCTCCTGCGCCGTACCGGTGAGGTCCGGCGCGGGTCGCCGCACCGCCGGATGCAGATCGGGTTCCTGATCATCGCGATGGTGCTCTCCGTGTTCGCCGCGCGCCTGGTCCAGCTCCAGGGCGTCGACCCGCGCTCCTACGCGCAGATGGCCGCGGCCGAGGGCACCCAGGACGTCGTCCTGCCGGCCACCCGGGGCGAGATCGTCGACCGCAAGGGCCGTCCGCTCGCGGGCAGCGTCGACGGCCGGATGATCGTGGCCGACCCCAAGGTGACGAGCAAGGTCGCGCCCGAGCTGGCGACGATCCTGTCCGACCGGCTCGGCATCGACTACTTCGAGGCGCTCAAGCGGCTGCGCGCCGAGGCGAGCCGGTTCGAGTACATCGCGCGCCAGGTCCCGGCGAGCAAGGCCGAGAAGGTCGTCGACGAGATCCGCGAGAAGTTCAAGGACGAGAAGGGCCGCCCCTTCGCGGGCCTGATGACCGAGCGCGACCCGCTGCGGGTCTACCCGAGCCGCACCGTGGCGGCCAACCTGGTCGGCTTCCTCGGCACGCCCACCAACAAGGGCGCCGCGCAGCCGCTGGCCGGGCTCGAGACGTCGTTCAACCGCTACCTGTCGGGCAAGGACGGCGAGGCGCGCTACACCGTCGGCGCCGGCAACCAGATCCCGCTCGGCGACAACACGATCACGCCCGCGGTCGACGGCAAGTCGCTGCAGCTGACCATCGACAGCGACCTGCAGTACTACGCGCAGCGGGTGCTGCAGAAGACCGTGGTCGGTGCCGGCGGCAAGTCCGGCATCGCCGTCGTCGTCGACACCCGCACCGGCGAGGTGCTGGCGCTCGCCGACTACCCGACCTACGACGCGGCCGACCCCTACGACTACGACAAGGACCTCTACAAGTCCTCGGCGCTCACCGACGTCTACGAGCCGGGCTCGGTCGAGAAGGTGCTCACGATGAGCGCGCTCATCGACGCCGGCCTGGCCTACAAGGACCAGAAGTTCAAGGTCCCGGGCAAGCTCTACCGCCAGGACCGGCCGATCGGCGACTACTGGGACCACGGCATGCTCAAGCTGACCCTGGCCGGCATCCTCGCCAAGTCGTCCAACATCGGCACGGTGCTCGCCGCCGACCAGTTCAAGCGCGGCCAGCTGCGCCAGTACCTCGAGCGCTTCGGCCTCGGCGCCCGTACCGGCGTCGGGCTGGGCGGCGAGACCAAGGGCATCCTGCCCAACGGCTCCGACTGGACGTCGCAGGTCGGCGACCGCATCGCCTTCGGCCAGTCGCTGTCGGTCAACGCCCTCCAGATGGCGGCCGCGGTCAACACGATCGCCAACGGCGGCGTCCGGATCGACCCCAGCCTGGTCAAGGGCTCGGCGACCACCGACGGCGGTGTCGCGGTGGGCACCGACAACGCGACCTCGCGCCGGGTGATCAGCGAGAAGGCCGCCCACGAGACGATGCTCATGATGGAGCGCGTGGTCGACCCCGACGCGGGCGTCGCCCCCCGGGCGGCGATCCCCGGCTACCGGGTCGCGGGCAAGACCGGCACCGCCCAGCGGGTCGGCGACAACGGCGGGTACGACGGCTCGACCACCGTCTCGTTCGCCGGCTTCGCGCCGGCCGACAAGCCCCGCTTCACCGTCTACGTCGTGGTCCACTCGCCGCGCGCCGGCAGCGGCGGCGGCAGCACCGCGGGCCCGGCCTTCGCCGAGCTGATGAGCTACACCCTGCGCCGCTACGGCGTCGCGCCCACCGGGGCCAAGCCCAACCAGACGCCGGTGGAATGGTGAGCGCCCCGGACCCGACCCTCGCCGCGCGCCCCGCGCACCCGCCCACCACGCCCCTGGTGGACGTGGCCCGGGCGCTGGGCCTGGACGAGGCGTACCCCGACGTCGCCGTCACCGGGATCACCCTCGACTCGCGCCGGGTCCGCCCCGGCGACCTGTACGCCGGACTGGCCGGCGCCCGCGCCCACGGGGCAGGCTTCGCCGCGCAGGCCGCGGCGGCCGGCGCCGTCGCGATCCTCACCGATGCCGAGGGCGCCGAGCTGGCGCGCGCGTCCGGGCTGCCCGCGCTCGTCGTGGCCCACCCGCGCGCGGTGCTGGGCGAGACGGCGGCTCTGGTCTACGGCCGCCCGGCGGCGGCGCTGCGCACCATCGGCGTCACCGGCACCCAGGGCAAGACCACGGTGACCCGCCTGCTCGACGGCGGGCTCCTCGCGGCCGGCGTCCGCAGCGCCGCGATCGGCACCGTCGGCACCCGGATCGCCGGCGAGGAGGTCAAGACCGCCCTCACCACGCCCGAGGCGCCCGACCTGCACGGGCTCTTCGCCCGCATGCGCGAGCTCGACGTCGCCGCCTGCGCGATGGAGGTCTCCAGCCACGCGCTGGTGCTGGGCCGGGTCGACGGCGTCGTCTTCGACGTCGCTGTCTTCACCAACCTGGGCCGCGACCACCTCGACTTCCACGCCGACGTCGAGGACTACTTCCGGGCCAAGGCGACGCTCTTCACCCCGGCCCACGCCCGGCTCGGCCTGGTCTGCGTCGACGACGAGCACGGCCGCCGGCTGGCGACCGAGGCGTCGATCCCGATCCGCACCTACGCGGTCGGCGACGACCGCGCCGCCGACTGGACCGCTCGCGAGGTCGTCCTCGGCGCCGACGGCTCGTCGTTCGTCGTGCACGGCCCCGACGGCCTGCGGGTGCCCGGCCGGGTGCCGCTGGCGGGGGAGTTCAACGTGGCCAACGCGCTGGCCGCCATCGCGTCGGCGGCCGAGGCGGGTTTCGACGCCCACGAGGTGGCCGACGGGATCGCGCGCTCCGGGGGCGTCCCGGGCCGGCTCGAGCGGATCGAGACCGGGCGCGACCTGACCGTCGTCGTCGACTACGCCCACAAGCCCGACGCGGTCGACGCCGTCCTGCGGACCCTGCGCCCGGTCACCCGTGGCAGGCTGATCGTCGTGATCGGTGCAGGGGGAGACCGCGACCGTGGCAAGCGCCCCGTCATGGGGGCGATCGCCGCCGAGCTCGCCGACCTCGTCGTCGTCACCGACGACAACCCGCGCACCGAGGACCCCGCCGCGATCCGGGCCGAGGTGCTCGCCGGAGCCCGCACCGGGACTGCCGAGGTGCGCGAGACCGGCGACCGCCGCGCGGCGATCGCCGAGGCCCTCGCGCTCGCCGGCCCGGGTGACGTCGTGCTCGTCGCGGGCAAGGGCCACGAGACGGGCCAGGAGGTCGCCGGCGTGGTGCACCCGTTCGACGACCGCGAGGTGGTCCGCGAGGTGCTGGCCGAGCTCGCCGGCGGCGCCCGATGATCCCCCTGCAGCTCTCCGAGATCGCGACCATCACCGGCGGCACGCTGCACGGCGAGGACGTCACCGTCGCCGGCCCCGCCTACGTCGACAGCCGCACGCCGGTCGCCGACGGGCTGTTCGTCGCCGTCGTGGGGGAGCGCGTCGACGGCCACGCCTACGCCGACGGCGCCCACGCCGTGCTCGGCAGCCGCTCCACGACCGCGCCCACCGTCGTCGTCGCCGATCCCGTCGTCGCGCTGGGCGTGCTCGCCCGGCACGTCCTCGACCGGCTCGACACCACCGTGCTCGCGCTCACCGGCTCGCAGGGCAAGACCGGCACCAAGGACTACCTCGCGGCCGTGCTCCGCAGGCTGGGCGGCGCCGAGACCGTCGTCGCGACGGCCGCCAACAACAACAACGAGCTCGGCGTCCCGCTCACGGTGCTGCGGGCCGACGCCGGCACCCGCCACCTCGTCGTCGAGATGGGCGCGCGTGGTGTGGGGCACATCTCCTACCTGTGCGAGATCGCGCCGCCGCGCATCGCCGCCGTCCTCAACGTGGGCACCGCCCACGTGGGGGAGTTCGGCGGCCGCGAGCAGATCGCGCGCGCCAAGGGCGAGATCGTCGAGGCGCTGCCCGCCGACGGCACGGCCGTGCTCAACGCCGACGACCCGCTCGTCGCGCCGATGGCCACCCGCACGGGCGCCGAGGTGGTCACCTTCGGCACGTCCGGCGACGTGCGCTGGCACGACGTCCGGCTCGACGCGCGCGGCCGGCCCGGCTTCGTCCTCGAGCACGCCGGCGAGTCGCACCCGGTGCAGCTGCGGCAGAGCGGGCTGCACCAGGTCCACAACGCCGCCGCGGCCGCGGCGATGGCCCTCGCCGCCGGGCTGCCGCTCGCCGAGGTCGCCGCCGCGCTGGGCGAGGCCGATGCCGCCTCCCGCTGGCGGATGGAGGTGACCGAGCGCGCCGACGGGCTGGTGCTCGTCAACGACGCCTACAACGCCAACCCCGACTCCATGCGTGCCGCGCTCGAGGCGCTCGTCGCGATCGGCCGCGGTGACGCGCGCCGTCCCCGTCGCACGGTCGCGGTGCTGGGCGAGATGCGCGAGCTCGGCGACGAGCACGACGCGGCCCACCGCGCCGTCGGTGCGGCGGCCGCCGAGCTGGGCGTCGACGTGGTGGTGGTCGTCACCGAGGCGGCCCGCGGCATCGCCGACGGAGCCTCCGGAGGCGCCGGTGAGGTGATCGTCACGGCGGGGCGGGACGAAGCCGAGGCCTGGGTGCGGCAGAATGCCGGTCCGGAGGACGTCGTCCTCGTCAAGGCGTCGCGCGGCGTCGCCTTGGAAGGCGTGGCAGAGGCGATCCTGGAGGAGACGACGGCGTGAGAGCGATCCTGCTCGTCGGAGGCATCGCCCTGCTGATCTCGCTGCTCGGCACCCGGGTGGCGATCAATGCGTTCACCAAGCTGGGCTACGGGCAGGAGATCCGCGACGACGGACCGACCAGCCACCACACCAAGCGCGGCACGCCCACCATGGGCGGTGTCGTCATCATCCTGGCGGCGGTCGTCGGCTACTTCCTCGCCAAGCTGATCACGATGACGACGCCCAGCGCGTCGGCACTGCTGCTGCTCTTCCTGTTCGTCGGGATGGGCCTGGTCGGCTTCCTCGACGACTTCATCAAGATCTACAAGCAGCGCAGCCTCGGCCTGCGCAGCAAGGCCAAGATGGCCGGGCAGACCGTGATCGCGCTCGTCTTCGGGTCGCTGGCGCTCTCGCCGTGGCTCGAGGACTCCCACGGGCGGACCCCGGCCAGCGAGAAGGTCTCGTTCCTGCGCGAGCTCGACTGGTTCGTGCTGCCGACGATCCTCGCGATCCTGCTGATCTGGCTGTTCGTGGCCGGCTTCAGCAATGCGGTCAACCTGACCGACGGCCTCGACGGTCTCGCCGCCGGCGCCTCGGTGATGGTCTTCGGCGCCTACACGCTGGTGAACATCTGGCAGAACAACCAGTTCTGCCAGAAGGAGCCCAGCGCCAGCTGCTACAACGTCCGCGACCCCCTCGACCTGGCGATCATCGCGGCGGCGATCACCGGCGCCTGCTTCGGCTTCCTGTGGTGGAACGCGTCGCCGGCCAAGATCTTCATGGGCGACACCGGCTCGCTGGCCCTGGGCAGTGCGCTGGCCGGCTTCGCGATCCTGACCCGCACCGAGCTGCTGCTCGTCATCCTCGGCGGCCTGTTCGTGCTCGAGACGGTCTCGGTGATGATGCAGGTCGGCTACTTCAAGCTCACCAAGGGCCGGCGGATCTTCCGGATGGCGCCGATCCACCACCACTTCGAGATGCTCGGCTGGGAGCAGGTGACCGTGGTGATCCGGTTCTGGATCATCACCGGCCTCTTCGTCGCCACCGGCCTGGGCATCTTCTACGCCGAATGGGTGTCGCGCCTGTGACCCGTCCCGACCCCACCACCCTCGGTCGCACCGACTCCTGGGAGGGCGTGCGGGCCGTCGTGGCCGGCTTCGGCACCAGCGGCGCGGCCGCGGTCGACAACCTGCTCCACCTCGGGGCGAGCGTGCACGCGCTCGCCGAGAGCGCGCACCCGCGGATCCTCGAGCGCGCCGAGCTGCTCGAGGTGCTCGGCGCGACCATCGAGATCCACGCGGGCGCCACCGACGCGCTGCCTGCCGAGGCCGACCTGCTCGTCGTCTCGCCGGGCTTCCGGCCCGACGCCCCGCTCATCGCGGCCGCGCGCGAGCACGGCATCCCGGTGTGGGGCGAGGTCGAGCTGGCCTGGCGGCTGCGCGACCCGGCCCACCCCGCGCCGTGGCTGTGCGTGACCGGCACCAACGGCAAGACGACGACCGTCCAGATGCTCGACAGCATCCTGCGCGCCGCGGGCCTGCGCAGCGTCGCGGCCGGCAACGTCGGGTTGCCGCTGACCGAGGCGGTCATGGACCCCGAGCCGTACGACGTCATCGCGGTCGAGCTGTCGAGCTTCCAGCTCCACTACACCGACACGATGGCGGCCGAGAGCGCCGTCGTCCTCAACGTCGCCGAGGACCACCTCGACTGGTACGACGGCCCCACCGGCATGCACGACTACGCCCGAGACAAGGGCCGGATCTTCCAGAACGTCGCGCGGGCCTGCGTCTACAACGTCGCCGACCCGGTCACCGAGGACCTCGTCCGCGAGGCCGACGTGATCGAGGGCGCCCGGGCGATCGGGTTCACCCTCGGCACGCCCGCCGTCGGCATGCTCGGCGTGGTCGAGGACATCCTGGTCGACCGCGCGTTCATCGAGCAGCGCGACACGAGCGCCGCCGAGCTCTGCACGCTCGACGACCTCGCCTCCACCGCGCCCCACTTCGTCGCCAACGCCCTCGCCGCGGCCGCCCTGGCTCGGGCGCACGGCGTCAGCCAGGCCGCCGTCCGCGACGGGCTGCGCGCGTTCCGCCCCGACGGGCACCGGATCGCCGTGGTCGCCGAGCACGACGCCGTCACCTGGGTCGACGACTCCAAGGCCACCAACCCCCATGCCGCGGCGTCGTCGCTGGCCGCCTTCGCGCCGGTCGTGTGGGTCGCGGGCGGCCTGGCCAAGGGCGCGCACTTCGACGACCTGGTGAGCGCCACCGCCGACCGGCTGCGTGCCGTCGTCCTCATCGGCCGCGACCGCCAGGTGATCGCCGACGCGCTTTCGCGACACGCACCCGATGTGCCGGTGTTCCAGGTCGAGACCCCTGAGACTGGTGGGGCAGTCGGTGCCGACCTGATGAGGCGGGTCGTGGCGACCGCGGCCGAGGTCGCCCAGCCGGGGGACACCGTGCTGCTGGCGCCGGGATGCGCCTCGATGGACCAGTTCACCGACTACGCCGCACGAGGCGATGCCTTCGCCACCGCGGTGCGGGAGCACGTCGGCACGAGCTGAGCAGGACCGGACTGGAGCGAGGGGGTCGTCATCACCACTGCGAACCCCGAGCGCACCCGGCCCGGGATCTCCGACCTGCTGCGGCGGGTGCCGCGGCCACGGCTGAGCGGGCGCCCGTCGCTGCGCTCGCTGCGCGAGGCGCGCTCCGCCGCCACCCGCTCGGGCTGGACCCGGGCGCTCAAGGACGCGCTCGACCGGCCGCTCACGACGTACTACCTGCTGCTGGGCGCCACCGCGCTGCTGCTGACCATCGGCCTGATCATGGTGCTCAGTGCGTCGAGCGTGTCGTCGTACCGGGCGACGGGCGACTCCTACACGATCGTCAAGCGCCAGGTGATGTGGGTCGCGCTCGGCATCCCGTGCGCGTTCATCGCCTCGCGGGTCTCGGTCCGGTGGGTGCGCGGGCTGGCCTACCCGGCCTTCTCGATCTCGCTGATCCTGCTCGGCCTGACCGCCCTGGTCGGCGTCGAGGTCAACGGCAACACCAACTGGCTCGCGCTCGGTCCGGTGCAGATCCAGCCCTCCGAGATCGCCAAGCTCTCGCTGGTCATCTGGGCCAGCCACATCTACGCCAACAAGGAGCGCCGGCTCGGCAACCTGCACCAGATGCTGGTGCCGGTGGTGCCCGGCATGATCCTGGCGACCGGGCTCGTCGTGATCGGCCGCGACCTCGGAACGGCGCTCATCTTCTTCGCGCTGCTCGTCGCGATGCTGTGGGTGGTCGGCGCCCCCGGCCGGCTCTTCGTCATGGCGTTCCTCACCGTGAGCGTGCTCGCCCTGGCGCTCGCCGCGACCAACCCGGTCCGGATGGCGCGCATCTCGAGCTTCACCGACCCCTTCCGCGACTACCACTCGACCGGCTGGCAGCCGGCCCACGGCCTCTACGCCATGTCGAGCGGCGGCATCTTCGGCGAGGGCATCGGTGCCAGCCAGCAGAAGTGGGGCGCGCTGCCCGAGGCCCACACCGACTTCATCTTCGCCGTCCTCGGCGAGGAGCTCGGCCTCGTCGGCACGCTGCTGGTGATCGGCCTCTTCCTGGTCATCGCCTACGCCGGCCTGCGGGTCGCCCGCGAGACGACGCAGCCCTTCGTCCGCTACTGCACCTTCGGCATCATGGTCTGGCTCATCGGCCAGATGATGGTCAACGTCGGCATGGTGCTCGCGATGCTCCCGGTCATCGGCATCCCGCTGCCACTGGTGTCCTACGGCGGCTCGAGCCTGCTGCCGACCCTGGCCGCGCTCGGGCTGGTGATCGGCTTCGCCCGGCGCGAGCCTGCGGCGGCCCGCGCGCTGGCCCAGCGGCGCCGGGCCCGGTCGGCCGGTCTGTCGGCGCGCGGATAGGTTCTCCCCGTGAGGATTCTTCTGGCCGGTGGGGGGACGGCGGGGCACACCTCGCCCCTGCTCGCGACCGCCGACGCGCTGCGCCGACTCGACCCCGACGTCGAGATCACCTGCCTGGGCACGCCCCGTGGCCTCGAGAACAAGGTGGTGCCCGCGGCCGGCTACCCGCTGCGGCTGGTGCCGCCGGTGCCGCTGCCGCGCAAGCCCGGCAAGGACCTCGCGCTGGTGCCGTCCCGGCTCCGGGCCGCGGTCAAGGCCGCGCTCGACGTGGTCGACGACGTCCGGCCCGACGTGATCGTGGGCTACGGCGGCTACGTGTCGATGCCCGCCTACCTCGCTGCACGCCGGCGCAAGCTGCCGCTCGTCGTCCACGAGCAGAACGCGCTGCCCGGCATCGCCAACAAGTTCGGCGCCCGGATCGCGACCCGGGTCGCGGTCAGCTTCCCCGACACCCCTCTCAAGAAGGCCGAGTACGTCGGCCTGCCCGTGCGCCGGATGATCAGCACCCTCGACCGCGCGGCCCTGCGCGACGAGGCGCGCGCGTTCTTCGGCCTCGACCCCGCGCTGCCGACGCTCGTGGTGACCGGCGGCTCCCAGGGGGCGCGCCGGCTCAACCAGGCGATCAGCGGCGCGGCCGCGGCGCTCGGCTCGGCCGGCGTCCAGGTGCTCCACGTGATCGGGCCCAACGGCGCGAGCGACCCCAGCTGGACCGCGCCCGTCCCCACCGGCGTGCCCTACGTCGTCCTGCCGTTCGTCGAGCGGATGGACTACGCGCTCGCCGCGGCCGACCTCATGGTCTGCCGCTCGGGCGCCTCCAGCGTCGTCGAGGCCTCGTCGAGCGGTGTCCCGGCGATCTTCGTGCCGCTGCCGATCGGCAACGGTGAGCAGGCGCTCAATGCCCGGCCCGTCGTCGACGCCGGGGGAGCGCTGCTGGTCGAGGACTCCTCGTTCAGTGCCGACTACGTCGCCGACACCGTCCCCGGGCTGGTCCGCGACCCCGAGCGGCTGGCCCGCATGGGCGCGGCCGCCTCCGAGCTCGTCCCGCGCGACGCCGACGACAAGCTGGCCCGGCTGATCGCCGACGTCGCCTCGGGAGCCGCACGGTGAAGATCCCCGTCCCCGACGAGATCCTCCCCGCCGACCGGCTGGGTCGCGTCCACCTCGTCGGCATCGGCGGCGCCGGGCTGTCCGCGATCGCCCGGCTGATGCACCAGTCCGGGGTCGAGGTCAGCGGCAGCGACGCCCACGACTCCGCCGTCGTCGCGGCGCTGCGCGCCGAGGGGATCGCCGTCCACGTGGGTCACGACGCCGCGCACCTCGACGGCGTCGACACCATCATCGCGACGACGGCCGCCCGCGAGGACAACCCCGAGATCGTCGCCGCGCTCGAGCGGGGCCTGCGGCTGTGGCCGCGCTCGGCCGGGCTGCAGTCGGTGCTGGTCGGGCGCCGCGTCGTCGCCGTCGGCGGCACGCACGGCAAGACGACCACCACCGCGATGCTCACCGTCGCGCTCCAGGAGGCCGGGCTCGACCCGACCTTCGCCATCGGCGCCGAGGTCGCCAGCCTCGGGACCAACGCCCGGCTCGGCACCGGCGACGTCGCCGTCGTCGAGGCCGACGAGTCCGACGGCGCCTTCCTCGTCTACACCCCCGAGATCGCCGTCGTCACCAACGTCGACGCCGACCACCTCGACCACTGGGGCACGCCCGAGGCCTACGCCGACGCCTTCGCGCGCTTCGTCGCGGGCGCCAGCGCGGGCGCCGTCGTCAACACCGACGACCCGGGCGCGGCCGCGCTCGTCGTCGACGGCACGGGCGTGGCGGGCGCCGGCTTCGCCGAGGGCGCCGCCGTGCTCGGCAGCGACCTCGTGCTGGCCGGCGGGACGACGACCTTCCGGGTCGAGGTCGGCGACGTCGACCTGGGCCGGGTCGAGCTCGCCGTGCCCGGGCGGCACTACGCCCAGGACGCGCTCCTCGCGCTCGCCGTCGGTCTCGACCTGGGCGCCGAGCCGGCCGACCTGATCCGCGGCCTGGCCCGGCACCAGGGCGCCAAGCGGCGCATGGAGCTGGTCGGCGAGGCCGCGGGGGTGCGGGTCTACGACTCCTACGCGCACCACCCGAGCGAGATCCGTGGCGACCTCGAGGCCGCCCGCTCGCTGGTCGGCGACGCGGGGCGACTCGTCGTCTGCTTCCAGCCGCACCTGGTCTCGCGGACCCGGATCTTCGGCACCGCGATGGGTCACGAGCTCGGTGCGGCCGACGAGGTCGTGGTGCTCGACGTCTACGTCGCCCGCGAGGACCCGGACCCCGCCGTCACCGGCGCCCTCGTGGCCGCCGCGGTGCCGCTGCCGGCCGAGCAGGTGCGCTTCGTGGCCGACCGGTCCGCCGTCCTCGAGGTGCTGGGGGGCATCGCCCGTCCCGGCGACCTCGTGCTGACCCTCGGCGCCGGCGACGTCACCACCGTCGCACCCGCACTGCTCGCCGCCCTCGCGGAGCGGGGCGATGGCGAGGGGTGAGGCCCGCGAGAAGCGGTCGCGCGGCCGGGCCGCCGACTCCCTCGAGCGCACCCGGAAGGCCTTCGCCCGGCGCCAGCGTGCGCGCCGCTGGCTGACCTGGCGCTACGTGCTCGCCGCCGTCCTCGTGGTCGGGGCGATCGGCCTCGGCGTCTACGCCCTCTACTTCTCGTCGTGGCTGCGGACCGAGGGCGTCAGCGTCGTCGGCAACGCCCAGCTCACCGAGAAGCAGGTCCTGGCCACCGCCGACGTCCCCACCGGGGGACCGCTCGCCACCGTCGACCTGCACGCGATCGAGCTGCGCCTCAAGGCGCTCGCCACGGTCAAGAGCGTCGACGTGTCGCGCAAGTGGCCGCACCAGGTCCGCATCGAGATCGTCGAGCGGACCCCGATCGCCGTCCTCGACCGGGGTGACCGGCTCACCAACCTCGACGCCGGCGGCGTCGCCTTCGGCCGGCTCACCAAGGCCCCGCCCGGCCTGCCCCGCGTGAAGATCGGCCCCGAGGCCGACAGCGACGCCCTGGTCGAGGGGGCCCGCGTCGTCGCCGCCCTCGCCCCGAAGGTCACCGAGCTCGTCGACTTCGTCGAGGTGCAGACCGTGGACGAGATCCTGCTCCACCTGCGCGACGGCCGCCTCGTCCGATGGGGGAGCTCCGACCAGGCCGACGACAAGGCCGCCGTCCTGCTCGAGCTGCTCGCCCGCAAGGCCCAGGTCTACGACGTCTCGGTCCCCGGCGCCCCCACCACCCGCTGACCGGGGCGGGGGCGCGAAGGGGCACGTTCCGGCGGTCGAGGGTGCACGGAGCGGCACCCTCGACCGCCGGAACGTGCCCCTTCGCCCGCCGGAACGTGGAACTTCGGCGGGGGTGCGGCGTGTCTGCGCTGGGGAGGGCGTCGGCGTACCTACTGTCATGGGCACGACGAGGTTGACATAACTATAACCCTCAGGCTGAGGGTCAGGGTTGTGGCACCCACGCCGGACGGCCATCGGGGAAGGGTGGCCGACCGCCTGGCTCGAGATCGAGCTCGACGACACAGACGACGACAACTGATCGAAACACCTCTGGAAAGGTGACGCCGCCGTGGCAGCTGCACAGAACTACCTGGCCATCATCAAGGTCGTCGGCATCGGCGGGGGCGGCGTCAACGCCGTCAACCGGATGATCGAGGTCGGCCTCAAGGGTGTCGAGTTCATCGCCATCAACACCGACGCGCAGGCGCTGCTCATGAGCGACGCCGACGTCAAGCTCGACATCGGGCGCGAGCTCACCCGCGGGCTGGGTGCCGGCGCCAACCCCGACGTGGGCGGCAAGGCCGCCGAGGACCACGCCGAGGAGATCGAGGAGGTGCTCAAGGGCGCCGACATGGTCTTCGTGACCGCGGGCGAGGGCGGTGGCACCGGCACCGGTGGCGCGCCGGTCGTCGCCCGGATCGCCCGCTCGCTGGGCGCGCTCACCATCGGCGTCGTCACGCGTCCCTTCACCTTCGAGGGTGCGCGCCGCAAGAAGTCGGCCGACGAGGGCATCGAGCGGCTCCGCGAGGAGGTCGACACCCTCATCGTCATCCCCAACGACCGGCTGCTGCAGATCTCCGACCGCAACGTCTCGATGCTCGACGCCTTCAAGCAGGCCGACCAGGTGCTGCTCCAGGGCGTCTCCGGCATCACCGACCTGATCACCACCCCCGGTCTGATCAACGTCGACTTCGCCGACGTCAAGGCCGTCATGAGCAACGCCGGCTCCGCGCTCATGGGCATCGGCTCGGCCCGCGGCGAGGACCGTGCGCTCGCCGCCGCCGAGATGGCGATCAGCAGCCCGCTGCTCGAGGCCTCGATCGACGGCGCCCACGGCGTCCTGCTCTCGATCGCCGGTGGTTCCGACCTCGGCATCTTCGAGATCAACGAGGCCGCCGCCATGGTCGCCGACGCCGTGCACGAGGACGCCAACATCATCTTCGGCACGATCATCGACGACGCCCTCGGCGACGAGGTCCGGGTGACCGTCATCGCCGCCGGGTTCGACGGCGGCCTGCCCAAGCGCCGCGACGAGGGTGCGGCGCGCCGCGACGCCCGCGCCGCCGCGCAGCCGGCCGAGACGCGTGCTGCGGCCGGTGCGGTCGCCAGCCGCCGCCCCGAGCCGCAGGCCCCGGCCCAGAGCCAGGCCCCGGCCCCGACGCCCGCCCCGGCCCAGGCCGAGGAGTCCGCTCCGGCGTCCACGCCGCAGCCGGTCGGTGCGCGCACCACCCCCCAGCCGATGCAGTTCGACGACGGCGACGACCTCGACGTCCCCGACTTCCTCAAGTGAGTCGTGTTCGCCTTCCGTGAGACCACCGCACTCGACCCGGCCCCCGCTGACGGGCGCCGGGTCGAGGTGGCGTTCACGGACGCCGCGCTCGACCTGCAGGAGGGCCCGGAGCTCGCCGCCACCCTCGCCGGCCTCGCCGCCGACCTCGGCCTGACCGGCCTGGCCCGGCTGCACCAGGTGCACGGTGCCGACGTCGCCACGGTCGACGACGGCGCCGCGCCGGTCCCCGAGGCCGACGCGGCGGTGACCACCGCGCCCGGCCTCGCGCTCGTGGTCCGCGTCGCCGACTGCGTGCCCGTCGTCCTCGCCGACCCGGGCGCCGGCGTCGTCGGGGTCGCCCACGCCGGACGCCGCGGCGTCGAGCTCGACGTCGTCACCCGCACCGTCGAGCGGATGCGGGCGCTCGGCGCCACCGAGGTCCGCGCCTGGATCGGCCCCCACGTGTGCGGCCGCTGCTACGAGGTGCCCGCGGCGATGCGCGACGAGGTCGCCGCCCGGGTCCCCGCGACCTACGCCGAGACCAGCTGGGGCACGCCCGCGCTCGACCTCGGCGCCGGGGTCGCCGCCCAGCTCGACGCCGCCGGGGTGCCCGCGGCCGTCGTCGCGGGGTGCACGCTCGAGGACGAGCGCTTCCACTCCTACCGTCGCGACGGCGCCGCCGCCGGCCGACTCGGAGGGCTGGTGTGGCTCTCGTGAGCACCAGCCGCGCCGACGAGCTGCGCACCCGTCTCGCCGCCGTCCACGACCGGATCGCGCGCGCCGCCACCGACGCGGGGCGGGCGCCCGACGAGGTCGCGCTCGTCGTCGTCACCAAGTACTTCCCGGCCTCCGACGTCCGCCTGCTCGCCGAGCTCGGCGTCGTCGACGTGGGGGAGAACCGGCACCAGGAGGCCGAGGCCAAGGCCGCCGAGTGCGCCGACCTCCCGCTGCGCTGGCACTTCATCGGCGGCCTGCAGTCCAACAAGGCCGCCGCCGTCGCCCGCTACGCCCAGGTCGTCGAGTCCGTCGACCGCACCGCGCTCGTCGGCCGGCTCGCCCGCGGCGCCGAGGACGCCGGCCGCGAGGTCGACGTCCTCCTCCAGGTCAGCCTCGACCCCCCAGGGCGCGAGCACCGCTTCGGTGCCGACCCGGCCACGCTGCCCGCCCTCGCCGACGAGGTCGCCCGCACCAGCGGGCTCCGGCTGCGCGGCCTGATGGCCGTCGCGCCCCTCGACGAGGACCCTGCGCTGGCCTTCTCCCGGCTCGCCGGGATCCGCGCCGACTTCCTCTCCCGGCACCCCGACGCGACCCTCCTCTCCGCCGGCATGAGCGGCGACCTGGAGGCGGCGATCACCGTCGGCGCGACACACGTACGCGTCGGCACCGCGGTCCTCGGTTCGAGGCCCGCGGTCCAGTAATGTCCACAACACCACCAGCGGTCCCTGAGCCCCAGGGGCAGGAATCACGGAGGCAACAGTCATGAGCGGTGCGATGCGCAGGATCGGTGAGTACCTCGGCCTGCTGGAGGACACCGGCTATGACGAGTACGACGACGAGGTCACCGAGCCGGCCCGGGAGCGCGACGCTCGGCCGACCCGCACCGTGCGCGCCGTCCCGTCCGACCACGAGCCCCGGGCCGCCTCGGTCGCCGACCTCGAGGAGCGCCGTCGTCCCGTCGCGGTCGCCGTCGCGCCCTCGTCGGTCGTCGCCGACCGCTCCCGGATCGTCACGCTGCAGCCCACGACGTACAACGACGCGCGGGCCGTCGGCGAGGAGTACCGCGAGGGCGTCCCGGTGATCATGAACCTCAGCGAGATGGACGACTCCGACGCCAAGCGTCTCGTCGACTTCGCCGCCGGGCTCATCTTCGCCACCCGCGGCAACATCGAGCGGGTCACCAACAAGGTGTTCCTGCTCTCGCCGCCGAATGTCACCGTCGCGGCGGAGGACAAGCAGCACATCGCCGACACCGGCGGTTTCTTCAACCAATCTTGATCTGCGCGAGCGCGGCTTCGCCGGCTCGGGGAGGCAGCAAGCTGCCCGGGAGCCGGCTCTCGCCGCGCTGCCGCGCGCGCGGTCGAGGTTCGCTCGGTGACGGGTTGGCTGGCGGCCAGACCTTCACCGGCGGTGGTTGCGCGCCGCCGCGGGGACCGGGCGTGCCGACGGCGGGCCTTGTCGGGCGGGTTCGGCGTACCCGATAGGTTGCGTGCGTGACGATCGTCGGCTGGATCATCGAGGGCGTGCTGTTCGCCTTCATCGGATTCTTGTGGGTCCGCCTCATCACCGACTGGGTGCAGGTGTTCGCGCGGGGCTGGGAGCCCCGGGGAGTGCTGCTCGTGTTCCTCGAGCTGTCGTACTCGGTGACCGATCCGCCGATCAAGGGGCTGCGCAAGGTGATCAAGCCGATCCGGATCGGGAACTTCGCCCTGGATATCAGCTTCTTCCTGGTGATGATCCTGGCCTACATCCTGTTGGCCGTGAACCGTTCCACGCTGCTTTACTGAACGCACCCGCGGGGTTCGGTCCGACGCCGACTCCCGCCCGCCCGGACGGTGGATGACGGCTTCTGTGAGCCAGGCGCTATCGTTCGGTGAGACAGACTGTCGATGAATCTTCGTAGATAGGTGAGGTCATGCCGCTGACGCCTGAGGACGTGAGCAACAAGCGCTTTACGCCGGTTCGGCTGCGCGAGGGCTACGACATGGGCGAGGTCGACCAGTTCCTGGATGAGGTGGAGGCCGAGCTGGCTCGCCTGACCCAGGAGAACGACGACCTCCGCGCGAAGCTCGCGGCTGCGCAGGCCGGCTCCTCGGCCGCTTTCGACGCGCCGACCCAGCTCGCTCCCGTGCCCGAGCTCACGCCCGAGCCGCCGGCCCCCGCTCCGGTCCCGGCCCCCGTGGCTGCTCCCGTCGAGGTGCCCGCCCCGGTCGAGCCCGTCGTCCCGGCCCCCGTGGCCGCGCCCGCCGCCACCGGTGGCATCGAGACGATCCGGGTCGAGACCGTGCCGGAGGCGTCCAACGCCGCGGCGCGCCTGCTCGAGATCGCCACGCGCAACGCCGACGAACTCGTCGAGGACGCCAAGAACGAGGCCGACAAGATCGTCGGCGAGGCCCGGACCAAGTCCGAGCGTCTGGAGTCCGAGGCCAAGGTCAAGGCCGACCGCCTCGAGTCCGACGCCCGCACCCGCGCCGAGATGCTCGACAGCGAGACCGCCGAGCGTCGTACCCAGCTCTTCGGCGACCTCGAGAAGGAGCGCGACAAGCTCTCCGCCGAGGTCGAGACGCTCCGCTCGTTCGAGCGCGAGTACCGCTCCCGCCTCAAGAGCTACTTCACCCAGCAGCTCGAGTCGCTGCAGACCCCGGGTGACACCCTCGCTCCCGCGGAGGAGGCCCCCGCTCCCAAGCGGCTGCGCTCCATCCTCGGCGAGGAAGAGGCCTGAGCCCGAGCGCTCCCGCTCGGTCTGCTGACCACCCTCGAACCGGCCGGTCCCGCCTCGTGCGGACCGGCCGGTTCGCGTTCCCGACGGTGAGCCTCCTTGGCCGCCTAGGCTGCACCCGTTACCCTCCGCAGCACGCCCGCAGCCTGCCGGCCGCGGCACGTCGCCTCTGAGGAGTCCGTCATGGCCCGCAGCACGAAGAAGTCGTTGGCCGGTCAGGCCGCGTCCGCCGCGCGGAAGATCATCCGCCCCCGCAAGGGGGCCGCGGCGCCGGCGGCGCCCGCGAAGAAGGCGGCGGCACCGGCCAAGAAGACGGCGGCGAAGAAGGCCGCGGCGGCACCGGCCAAGAAGGCGGCCGCGAAGAAGACCGCACCAGCGAAGAAGGCAGCGCCGGCCGCCAAGAAGGCAGCCCCCGCGAAGAAGACGGCGAAGGCGCCGGCCAAGAAGACCGCCGCCAAGAAGACCGCCGCCAAGAAGAGCGCACCCGCTCCGGTCAAGAAGACGCCGGCGCCCGCGAAGAAGACCACCAAGAAGGCTCCGGCCACCGTGACCAAGAAGACCACCACGACCACCACGTCCACCAAGAAGGCCGCGCCGGCCGCGAAGGCCGCGCCCGCCAAGAAGGCGGCGCCGGCCAAGAAGGCGCCCGCCAAGAAGGCCGCCCCGGCCGCCCGCAAGCTCGTCGTCCTCGACCACGAGGAGGCCTGGTCCAAGGCCGAGCTGGCCGAGGTGCTGCGCGAGCTGCACGAGCAGCGCGAGGAGAGCGCCCAGATCCTGGCCGAGCAGGAGGCCGACCTGTCGGGCCTGCTGCGCGACTCCGGTGACGGGGCCGGGCAGGACCAGGCGGACCTCGGGGCGACCAGCTTCGAGCGCGACCACGAGCTGACCGTGCTCAACCACGAGCGCGAGAAGCTGGCCCAGATCGACCGGGCCCTGGCGCGCATCGACGACGGCACGTACGGCGTGTGCGAGTCGTGCGGCAACCCCATCGGCAAGATGCGGCTGATGGCGTTCCCGCGTGCCACACTGTGCATGACATGCAAGCAGCGCGAGGAACGCCGGTAGACGACCGCGACGACGGCCCCGACGGCCCCGGCACCGCAGGTTCCCGGCCCCTTCTCGCAGCTCCGCGGGCGTGGGCGCTGTTCCTGTCCGTCGCGGTGCTGGTGGTCGTCGTCGACCAGGTCGCGAAGGTCCTCGCAGTCCGTCACCTCACCGGTGAGCCGGACGTCGAGGTGGTCGGCGAGATCCTGCAGCTGCACCTGACCTACAACCCGGGGGCGGCGTTCAGCCTGGGCACCCGGTTCACCGTGGTCCTGTCCTGCCTGGCGATCACCGCGACGCTCGTCGTCCTGTGGGTCAGCCGGCGGGTGGTGAGCCCGCTGTGGGCGGTCGCGCTGGGGCTGCTGCTGGCGGGCATCGACGGCAACCTGATCGACCGGCTGTTCCGCGCGCCGAGCCCGTTCCGCGGGCACGTCGTCGACTTCCTGATGCTGCCGAACTGGCCGATCTTCAACGTCGCCGACATGTCCATCAACGTGGGCGTGGCGCTCATCCTGCTGCAGGTGTTCCGCGGCGTGGGGCTCGACGGCCAGCGGGTCGAGAAGCCCCAGAAGGGCGCCAAGCCCGAGAAGGAGCAGCAGTCGTGAGCACGGCCGAGCACCGCACCCTGTCGGTCCCCGAGAGCCTCGACGGCGAGCGGGTCGACGTGGCGATGGCCCAGCTGTTCGGGGTCTCCCGGACGCGCGCGGCCGAGCTGATCGCCGACGACAGGGTCCGCATCGACGGCGACGCGGTCAGCGGCAAGAGCGAGCGGCTCCTGGCCGGCTCAGTGCTCGACGTCGCGATCCCGGCCGAGGTCGACCCGCTCGAGGTGGTCCCCGAGATCGTCGAGGGCATCAAGATCATCCACGACGACGACGCCATCGTCGTGATCGACAAGCCGGTCGGCGTCGCGGTGCACCCGTCGCCGGGCTGGCGCGGGCAGACGGTGGTGGGCCACCTCGCGGGGGCCGGCTTCCGGATCTCCACGTCGGGGGCCAAGGAGCGCGAGGGGATCGTCCAGCGCCTCGACGTCGGCACGTCGGGCGTGATGGTGATCGCCAAGTCCGAGCACGCCTACTCGGTGCTCAAGAACGCCTTCCGCAACCGCACGGTCGACAAGACCTACCACGCGCTCGTCCAGGGGCACCCGGACCCGCTCGAGGGCACGATCGACGCCCCCATCGGGCGGCACCCGAAGTTCGACTACAAGTTCGCGGTCATGGACGACGGCCGGCACAGCGTGACCCACTACGAGACGCTCGAGGCGCACCGCTTCGCGAGCCTGCTCGAGGTCCACCTCGAGACCGGGCGCACCCACCAGATCCGGGTGCACATGAGCGCGCTCAAGCACCCGTGCGTCGGCGACATCACCTACGGCGCCGACCCCGTCCTGGCCCGCCGGGTGGGGCTGGAGCGGCAGTGGCTGCACGCGGTGAAGCTGGGCTTCGAGCACCCCGAGACGGGGGACTACGTCGAGTACGAGTCGACCTACCCCGACGACCTCGCGCACGCGCTCGACGTCATCCGTGACGCCCACTGAGCTGCTGCTGCGTCCCGCGACGCCCGCCGACGTCCCCGGGATCGCCGCGGTCCAGGTCGCGGCCCGGGCGAGCGCCGCGATGCCGCCGGGTCTCCACGGTCCGGACGAGATCCGGGCCTACCTCGCCGAGCGCTTCGGCGCGGCCGAGAACTGGGTCGCCGAGAGCGGTGGCGCGGTGGTCGGCTACGCCCGGTTCACCCGCACCTGGCTCAACGACCTGTACGTCGACCCGGCCCACCAGGGCCAGGGCGTGGGCGGCGCGCTGCTGGACCTGGTCAAGGCCCGCCACCCCGGCGGGTTCAGCCTCTGGGTGTTCGAGCAGAACCTCCCGGCGCGGGCGTTCTACGCCGCCCGGGGCCTGGTCGAGCGGGAGCACACCGACGGCGCCGAGAACGAGGAGCGGGCCCCGGACCTGCGGATGGAGTGGCCGGCGGGATCTGTCGGAGGGTCGGCCTAGAGTCGGTGCCACTGTCACGTAGGCTGGTCCTCTTCCCCGAGCGACCGCCCTTGACCTTTGAGGAGAGCCGAACCACACATGGCTGCTGACGCCGGGGACTTCGTCCACCTGCACGTCCACACCGAGTACTCGATGCTCGACGGGGCGTCGCTCCTCGACGGGCTGTTCACGCGCGTCAACGACCTCGGCATGTCGTCGATCGCGATGACCGACCACGGCAACCTGCACGGCGCCTACGACTTCTACTCCAAGGCCAAGAAGTACGGCGTCAAGCCGATCATCGGCATCGAGGCCTACATCACGCCGGGCACCCCGCGCGGTGAGCGCCGCCGGGTCCGGTGGGGCAAGGCCAACGGCGCCGACGGGGCCGAGGAGGGTGGCAACGACGTCGCCGGCGGTGGCGCCTACACCCACATGACCATGTGGGCCGAGAACACCGAGGGCATGCACAACCTGTTCCGGCTCTCGTCGCGCTCGAGCCTCGAGGGCTACTTCTACAAGCCGCGCATGGACAAGGAGATCCTCGCCGAGCACAGCAAGGGCCTCATCGTCTCCACCGGCTGCCCCAGCGGCGCCATCCAGACCCGGCTCCGGCTGGGACAGTACGACGAGGCGCTGCGCGAGGGCTCCGAGCTGCAGGACATCTTCGGCAAGGAGAACGTCTTCCTCGAGCTGATGGACCACGGCATCTCCATCGAGAAGCGGGTCCGCGACGACCTGATCCGGCTCGGCAAGGACCTCGGCATCCCGCCGATCGCCACCAACGACTCGCACTACAACAACCCCGAGGACGCCGACGCCCACGACGCCCTCATCTGCGTCGCGTCCGGCAAGCGCCTCTCCGACCCCAACCGGCTCAAGTTCGACGGCGGCGGCTACTACATCAAGTCCGCGGCCGAGATGCGCGAGCTGTGGGCCGACCGGTTCGCCATGCCCGAGGCCTGCGACAACACGGTCGCCATCGCCGAGCGCTGCAACGTCGAGTTCACCGAGTCCACCGGCGGCTACATGGCCCGCGCCGACGTGCCGGCGGGGGAGACCGAGGAGTCCTGGTTCCGCAAGGAGGTGTGGCGCGGCATCGAGGCGCGCTACCCCGGCGAGCTGCTCACCCAGGAGGTCAAGGACCGGGTCGAGATGGAGCTCGCGATCATCTCGCAGAAGGGCTACTGCGGCTACTACCTCGTGGTCGCCGACTTCATCGGCTGGTCCAAGGACAACGGCATCCGGGTCGGCCCGGGCCGAGGCTCGGGTGCCGGCTCCATCGCGGCCTACGCGCTGCGGATCACCGACCTGTGCCCCCTCGAGCACGGCCTCTTCTTCGAGCGCTTCCTCAACCCCGAGCGCCCCTCGATGCCTGACTTCGACATCGACTTCGACGACGCCCGCCGCGGCGAGGTCATCCAGTACGTCAGCGACAAGTACGGCGCCGAGCGCGTCGCCCAGATCGCCACCTTCGGCCGGCTCAAGTCCAAGGCCGCCATCAAGGACGCCGCCCGGGTTCTCGACCACGGCTTCGCCATCGGCGACAAGATCACCAAGGCGATGCCGCCCGACGTGATGGGCAAGGGCGTCCCGCTCAAGGACATCTTCAACGCCGACCACAAGCGCTACAACGACGGCGGCGAGTTCCGCGCGCTCTACGAGTCCGACCCGGACGTCCGCACGATCTACCAGACGGCGCTCGGCCTCGAGGGCCAGATCCGCAACTGGGGCGTGCACGCGGCCGGCGTCATCATGTCGAGCGAGCCGCTGATCGACATCGTGCCGATCATGGCCCGCCCGCAGGACGGCGCGGTGATCACCCAGTTCGACTACCCCATGTGCGAGTCGCTGGGCCTGGTCAAGATGGACTTCCTGGGCCTGTCGAACCTGCGCATCCTCGAGGACGCGCTGGGCAACATCAAGGCCAACAAGGAAGAGGACGTCGTCCTCGAGGAGCTGCCCTTCGACGACCGGGCGACCTACGAGCTGATGGGCCGCGGCGACACGCTCGGCGTCTTCCAGCTCGATGGTGGGGGCATGCGCGCGCTGCTGCGCTCGATGCAGCCCGACCAGTTCGCCGACATCACCGCGGTCAGCGCGCTCTACCGGCCGGGCCCGATGGGCGCCGACTCGCACAACAAGTACGCGCGCCGCAAGAACGGCCGCGAGCCGATCGAGCCGATCCACCCGGCCCTGGCCGAGGCCCTCGAGCCGGTGCTGGGCGAGACCTACGGCCTGATCGTCTACCAGGAGCAGGTGATGGCCATCGCCCAGGTGCTGGCCGGCTTCACCCTGGGCGCCGCCGACAACCTCCGTCGCGCGATGGGCAAGAAGAAGAAGGAGGAGCTCGACAAGCAGTACGCCGGCTTCCAGGCCGGCATGCTCGAGCGGGGCTACCCCCAGAAGGCGATCGACCAGCTCTGGGAGATCCTGCTCCCGTTCTCCGACTACGCCTTCAACAAGTCGCACTCGGCCGCCTACGGCGTCATCACGTACTGGACGGCCTACCTCAAGGCGAACTACCCGACCGAGTACATGGCCGCGCTCCTCACGTCCGTCAAGGACGACAAGGACAAGATGGCCATCTACCTCAACGAGTGCCGCCGGATGAAGATCCAGGTGCTGCCGCCCGACGTCAACGAGTCGGCGCACAACTTCACCGCCGTCGGGCGCGACATCCGCTTCGGCCTCACCGCGATCCGCAACGTCGGCTCCAACGTCGTCGACGGCATCGTCGAGACCCGCACCCACCAGGACCGGTTCACCGACTTCAACGACTTCCTGTCCAAGGTGCCCGCCTCGGTGTGCAACAAGCGGGTCATCGACTCGCTGATCAAGGCCGGCGCCTTCGACGACATGAAGCACAAGCGGCGCGCGCTCGTGGCGATCCACGAGACCGCCGTCGACCAGTACGTCGACATCAAGCGCAACGAGGCGATCGGCCAGGACTCCCTCTTCGCCGGGCTCGGCGACGACGACGACGGCAGCGGCGGCTTCGGCGTGAGCGTGGCCATCCCCGACCTCGACGAGTGGGACAAGATGACCCTGCTCGGGCACGAGCGCGAGATGCTCGGTCTCTACGTCTCCGACCACCCGCTGCTCGGCCTCGAGCACGTGCTGTCCAACGGCACCGACTGCACCATCGGCCAGCTGGTCACCGACGAGGACCGGCCGCACAACTCCACGGTCACCGTGGCCGGCCTGGTCACCGGCATCCAGCGCAAGATCACCAAGAACGGCGACCCGTGGGCCACCGTCACGCTCGAGGACCTCGAGGGTGGCATCGACGTGCTGCTGTTCCCCAGCAGCTACCGCCTGGCGGCGCCGTACCTCACCGAGGACGCGATCATCCGGGTCCGGGGCCAGCTCGACACCGAGCGTGACACCGCCCAGCTGCGCGGCCAGGAGGTCACCGTCCCCGACCTCGAGCGCGGCAGCGACGGGCCGGTCGTGATCAGCCTGCCGTCGACGCGGTGCACCGGTCCGGTGGTCCAGCAGCTGCGCGAGGTCCTCGTCTCCCATGCCGGGCTGACCGAGGTCCGGCTCCAGCTGTTGAGCCGAGACTCCACCAAGCTCATGCGCCTGGGGGACAATCTCAGGGTGACTCCCTCTGTCTCGCTCTTCGCCGACCTCAAGCAGCTCCTCGGCCCGGGGTGCCTCGACAGATGAGGCCCCGCGACCTGACCGGCGCGCTCGTCGTGCCGCCGGTCCTCGGTGCCGTCCTCGGCGCGGCCGGTGGCTGGCTGTGGTGGGCCTGGTGGGGGCCAGCCCCGCAGGGCAAGATCTACGACACGACGGCGGGCCCGCACTGGTACCCCGACCCGTTCGACCCCGGCATCACCCGCGACTTCAGCGGGACGGCGACCTATGTCGTCGTCGGCTTCGGCCTCGCGCTCCTGCTGGGTCTGGTCTCCGGCTGGCTGGCCCGCAAGGTCGCCGTCCCCGGGCTGCTGGCGCTGCTGGTGGGCGCGGGCCTGGCGACGCTGCTCATGTACCTGATCGGCGAGTCGTTCAGCCCGCCCGACCCGGCGTCGCTGGCCGCGGCCAAGAAGATCGGCGCGGTGCTGCCGGGACACCTCCACGTGAGCGGCTGGACGCCCTACCTGGCCTGGCCGGTGGGCGCCCTGCTCGGCTACCTGGTGGTGCTGCTCTCGCTCACTTCCGAATCTCAGCCACCCGCGCGGCCGTCATCCGTACCAGCTCCGCAGGGCTGAGCTCGACCTCCATCCCGCGCTTGCCCGCCGAGACGTAGACGGTCGGGTGCGCGAGCGCCGAGGCGTCGACGACGGTCGGGTGCGCCTTGCGCTGGCCCAGCGGCGAGATGCCGCCGACCACGTAGCCGGTGGCCCGCTCGGCGGCCCGGGGATCGGCCATCGTCGCCTTGCGGCCCGCGACGGCGCGGGCGAGCGCCTTGAGGTCGAGCTGGCCCGCGACCGGCACCACGCCGACCACGAGCGCGCCGTCGACGTCGGCGAAGAGGGTCTTGAACACCCGCGCGGGGTCGATGCCCATCGCCTCGGCGGCCTCCTCGCCGTACGACGCGGCGCGGGCGTCGTGGGCGTACTCGTGCACGGTGAACGCGACGCCGGCCGCGGTCAGGGCGGTGGTGGCCGGCGTCCCGCCGGCGGCCTGCTTCTTCTTCGCCATCAGTTGGGCGACCACTTCGTGCGCGCCACCTCGGTCGCGGGCAGCGAGGTGATGACGTTCATGGCGCGCAGCTCGGAGCGGAGCAGGTCGGTGACCAGGATCAGCCGCTCGGTCGGGTCGGCCGCCTCGAGGAGCTGCTGGTGCTCGGCCATCGGCAGCGGCGTGGCGGCGGCCAGCGTCCAGGCGAGGTACGCCGGGTCGCGTGGCAGCTCGCCCTCGAGCGGGTCGCCGGCGATCTCGCCGAGGACGTGCCGGTAGGCGGTGAACGTCGCCCGGGCCCGCTCGACGACGTCGTCGGGGACGGCGCCCGCGGGCTCGTCGAGCAGGGTGACCTCGCCGACGGGGAACTCGCCGCCACCGCGCAGCCGGTCGAGCTGGAGCCGGTCGCGCCCGACCGCGACGATGTCGAAGGTGCCGTCGGGGTGGGACTCCACCTCGGTCAGCTGCAGCCGCACGCCGATCCGGAAGAGCGACTGGTTGCCGTGGTCGCCGACCTCGTAGCCCTCGCGGATCGCGACCGACCCGAAGAGCCGGTCGGCCGGGTCCTCGACGCGGAGCAGGTGGTGGACGAGTGCGCGGTAGCGATCCTCGAAGACGTGCAGCGGCACGCTGATCCCCGGGTAGAGCACCGCGTTGAGAGGGAACATCGGCAGCTGGTCGGGCACCTTTCGACCCTAGGGCATCGGGGTCTCCGCCTCCGAGCGGATTCCCTCGAGCGTGGTCCGCATCCCGGCGAGCTGGGAGGCGGTGAACGCCTCCTGGCCGCCCATGAAGGCGTCGGTCAGCTCGCGGGAGAGCTCCGAGATGCCCTCGGGGGCGTCGCGACGCTCGTGCAGCCGGGTGCCGCCGTCGGCGGTCGGCTCCAGCTCGAAGGACCAGGTCACGTAGTTCTCGTCGACCCGGAAGGCGAGCGCGCGCTCGGCGTCGTAGCGGGTGATCTCGGCGTGCGTGGTCCAGGTGAGCTCGCCGTGGGCGTTGCGGTTGGTGAACCGGGTGCCGACGCCGGGCTCCGCATCGGGGGCGGCGAGCCGGGTCGAGGTGACCTGCGGGCTCCAGTCGGCCATCCGGGTGACGTCGGCGACGAGCGCCCAGACGTCGGCGGGAGGGGCGGCGATCTCGATGTGCTCGTGCAGGACCGGGACGGCGGGCTGGTTCGTGGTGGTCATGGCGGAACTATACGACCGATCGGTCGGGTAGAGTGGCCGGATGACCACACCCGCCGACGGCCGCCGGCTCCGCGGTGACCGCACCCGGCAGCGGGCGGCCCGGGCGGCGGCCCGGCTGGCGACCGTCCAGGGCCTCGACGCGCTCAGCGTCGGCACGCTCGCCGAGGCCTCCGGAGCCAGCAAGAGCGGGCTGCTCACCGTCTTCGGCAACCGCGAGGAGATCCTGCTGGCCGCCGTCGCCGAGGCCCGGGAGCTGTACGTCGAGCACGTCATCGCCCCCGCGTGGAGCGCCGCGCCCGGTGCCGCGCGGCTGCGCGCGCTGCTCGACCAGTGGGTGGCCTACCTGCGCGCCGAGGTGTTTCCCGGCGGCTGCTTCGTCGCGGCCACCTCCGCCGAGTACGGCCACCGCACCGGCCGGGTCGCCGAGGCCGTCCGGGCGCTCAAGCAGGAGTGGCTCGACCTGCTCGTGCGCGAGCTCACCGCGGCCGGGGTGGCGCGGCCCGACGAGGCCGCCTTCCGTGTCGACGCCTACCTGGTCGCGGCCAACACGCGGCGCGAGCTGTTCGGCGACGACGGCGCGCTGGTGACCGCGCACCGGCTCGCGCTCGCGGTGCTGGACGAGGCGCCGTCCCGGTAGGCGTCACCGGCGCCGGGGGAGCGGCGCCCCGACCGTAGAATCGGGGCATGTCCCTCATCCGCCGCATCGACCTGCGCGACGCCGACGAGTCCGTCGACTACCGCGCGGCAGTGCCCCGTGCCGACTTCGACATCGAGGCGGCGGTGCCGGCGGTGCATGCGATCTGCGAAGAGGTCCGCACCCGTGGGCTCGACGCGATCGTCGAGCTGGGCGAGAAGTTCGACGGCGTGCGCGTCGACGACATCCGGGTCGCTCCCGCCACGATGCGCGAGGCGCTCGACCGGCTCGACCCGAGCATCCGGGCGGGCCTCGAGGAGTCGATCCGCCGGCTGCGGGCGACCTGTGCCAACGAGCTCGAGCACGACGCCGTCACCGAGCTGGCGCCCGGCGCGCGGGTGACCCACCGCAAGGTGCCGGTCGGCCGGGTCGGCCTCTACGTGCCCGGCGGCCTCGCGCCGCTGGTCTCCTCGGTGCTGATGAACGTCGTCCCGGCGCAGACCGCCGGCGTCGAGTCGATCGCCCTGGCGAGCCCGCCGCAGAAGGAGTTCGGCGGCTCGGTGCACCCCACGATCCTGGCCGCGTGCGCGCTGCTCGGCGTCGACGAGGTCTACGCCGTCGGCGGTGCCCAGGCGATCGCGATGTTCGCCTACGGCCTCGACGACGCCGAGCCCCACCGGCGCGTCGCCCGCGTCGATCTCGTGACCGGTCCCGGCAACATCTGGGTGGTCACCGCCAAGCGCATCCTCAAGGGCCAGATCGGCATCGACTCCGAGGCCGGTCCCACCGAGATCGCGATCCTCGCCGACGACACCGGCGACGCGTCGTACGTCGCCGCCGACCTGATCAGCCAGGCCGAGCACGACCCGCTGGCCGCCTCGGTGCTCGTCACCACCTCCGAGCGGCTCGCCGCCGAGGTCGAGGCCGAGCTCGACACCCAGGTCGCCGCGACCAAGCACGTCGAGCGGATCACCACCTCGCTCGGCGGCCGGCAGTCCGGCATCGTCCTGGTCCGCGACCTCGAGCAGGGTCTCGACGTCGTCAACGCCTACGCCGCCGAGCACCTCGAGATCCACACCGACGACGCCGCGGGCTGGGCCGCCCGGGTGCGCAACGCCGGGGCGATCTTCGTCGGCCCGCACGCGCCGGTCAGCCTCGGCGACTACTGCGCCGGGTCCAACCACGTGCTCCCGACCGCGGGCTGCGCCTGCCACTCGTCGGGCCTGTCGGTGCGCGCCTTCACCAAGTCGGTGCACGTGATCGACTACTCGGCCGAGGCGCTCCACGAGGTCGCCGGTCACGTCGTGACGCTCGCCGAGGCCGAGGATCTGCCCGGCCACGGCGCCGCGATCACCGCGCGAGTGGGCCGATGAGCGCGGCGGCCTGGCCACCGCTGCGCGACGAGCTGCGCGGCGTCGAGCCCTACGGTGCGCCGCAGCTCGACGTCCCCGTCCAGCTCAACGTCAACGAGAACCCCTACGGGCCCTCCGAGGCGTGCGTCGCCGACATCGCCGCCGCGGCCGCCGCGGCCGCGACGACCCTCAACCGCTACCCCGACCGCGAGTTCACCGCGCTGCGCACCGAGCTCGCCGCCTATCTCTCCCGCGACGCGGGGGAGCGCGGCATCGCGCCCGCGCAGGTGTGGGCGGCCAACGGCTCCAACGAGGTGATGCTCCAGCTGCTCCAGGCCTTCGGCGGTCCGGGACGCACCGCGGTGAGCTTCGCGCCGACGTACTCGATGTACCCGGAGTACGCCCGCGACACCAGCACCCGCTGGGTGGCCGGACGCCGGGCCGACGACTTCGCGCTCGACCTCGACGCCGCGCGCGACCTGGTCAAGACCGAGCAGCCGAGCGTCATCCTGCTGCCGAGCCCCAACAACCCCACCGGGACGGCGCTGCCGCCCGAGGCCGTCGGCGTGCTGTGCGAGGCGGCGGGGGACGAGGGCATCGTCGTGGTCGACGAGGCCTACGGCGAGTTCCGCCGTGGGGGCGTCCCGAGCGCGCTCGAGCTGCTGCCGTCCTACCGCAACCTCGTGGTGACCCGCACGATGAGCAAGGCCTTCGCGGGCGCCGGGCTGCGGCTGGGCTACCTCGCCGCGGCGCCCGAGATCTGCGACGCGATCCGGGTGGTCCGGCTGCCCTACCACCTCTCCGCGGTGACCCAGGCGGTCGCGCTGGCCGCGCTGCGCCACGCCCCCGAGCTGCTCGGCAAGGTCGACGACCTGCGCCGCGAGCGGGACGCGCTCGTCGGCTGGCTGCGCGCCGAGGGGTACGACGTCGCCGACTCCGACGCCAATTTCTGCTTGTTCGGGCGATTCGCCGACCGTCATGCTGTCTGGCAGGGTCTGGTGGACCGTGGTGTCCTGATCCGCGAGACCGGCCCCGAGGGCTGGCTCCGGGTCTCGGTCGGCACACCCGACGAGATGGCCGCCTTCCGGGCCGCACTGAGCGACGTGAACGGAGTACGAGCATGAGCCGCACCGCGCGGATCGAGCGCCAGACCAGCGAGTCCAAGGTCCTCGTCGAGGTCGACCTCGACGGCACCGGACGCCACGACATCGCCACCGGCGTCGGCTTCTACGACCACATGCTCACCGCGTTCGCTCGGCACGCGCTGGTCGACCTCACCGTCCAGACCGACGGCGACGTCCACATCGACGCCCACCACACCGTCGAGGACACCGCGATCGCGCTGGGCCAGGCGCTGCGCGAGGCGCTGGGCGACAAGAAGGGCATCCGCCGCTTCGGCGATGCCACCGTCCCGCTCGACGAGGCGCTCGTGCACGCCGTCGTCGACGTCTCGGGGCGGCCCTACTGCGTGCACACGGGTGAGCCCGAGGGCCAGCAGTACGTGCAGCTCGGCGGCTCCGGCGTCTCCTACCTCGGCTCGCTGACCCAGCACGTCTTCGAGTCGATCGCCTTCCACGGTCACTTCGCGCTCCACGTACGGGTGCTGGCGGGCCGCGAGCCGCACCACATCGTCGAGACCCAGTTCAAGGCGTTCGCCCGGGCCTTCCGCGACGCCGTCGCGCTCGACCCGCGCGAGACCGGCATCCCGTCCACGAAGGGCGCTCTGTGAGCGCACCCTCCGTCGTCGTCCTCGACTACGGCTCGGGCAACCTGCGCTCCGCCGTGCGCGCCATGGAGCGCGCCGGTGCCGCGGTCACCCTGACCAGCGACCTCGACACGGCGATGGAGGCCGACGGCCTGCTCGTGCCCGGCGTCGGGGCGTACGAGGCCTGCATGCGCGGCCTGCGCGCGATCCGCGGCGAGCGGATCATCGCCCGCCGGCTCTCCGGTGGCCGCCCGGTGCTCGGCATCTGCGTGGGCATGCAGATCCTGTTCGAGAAGGGCATCGAGCACGGCGTCGAGACCGAGGGCTGCGGCGAGTGGCCCGGTGTGGTCGAGCGCCTGCAGGCGCCGATCGTGCCGCACATGGGCTGGAACACGGTGGCAGTGCCCTCCGGGACCCGCCTGTTCGCGGGGATCGAGGACGAGCGCTTCTACTTCGTGCACTCCTACGGCGTGCGCGACTGGACGCTGGCCACCAACGACCGCACGCCCGACAGCCACCAGCCGCTGGTGACCTGGGCCGACCACGGCGGCGACCGGTTCGTCGCCGCCGTCGAGAACGGGCCGCTGTGCGCGACCCAGTTCCACCCGGAGAAGTCCGGCGACGCCGGGGCCCAGCTGCTGCGGAACTGGGTCAGCTCGCTGAGCTGACCCAGTCCCGGCCGGTCAGCGTCGGCTCAGCGGACCTTGAGCTTGGCGGTGCCGGTCGACGGCGCCACCGTCGAGGAGCCGCTGTACGCCGCGGTGACGGTGTACTTGCCCTTCTGGCGCAGCTTCTTGAAGGTCGCCGTGGCCTTGCCGCGCACGACCGAGGCGCGCACGGTCTTGACCTTCTTCGCGCCCCGCTTGAGCGTGAACGTCACGGTCCCGGTCGCCGCCGGGGTCGAGCTGACGGTCGCCGACACGGTCGCCTTGTGCTTCTTGGCGCTGAAGACCGCCTTGGCCTTGGTCGTCGACGCGCCACGGACGGCGATCGTGCTGATCGTCGTGCTCTGCCCGGCGGCCGGTGCGCACGGGACCGGGAAGAGCGACCCGTCGGGGCTGCCCGGCTGGAACAGCATCATCGCGACGTTCTGGGCGCCCGCGGCGATGGTGTGGCGCCCGCCGGCCGGGCCGGCGGCGATCGACGACAGCTGACCGGTGCCGGTCAGGACGACGGGACCGCTGGCCGGCACGTTCGTCCGGGGGATCGTGATGGTCGTGGTCCGGTCGACGCCGTCGACCTTGACCACCGACTCGACCGTGCCGGCGATCGCGTTGGCGCCGAGGAAGCCGCGCATGAGGTCGGCGAGGTCGGCAGGCACGGTGATCTTGGACGTGATCCGCGGCGTGAGCGAGGAGCCGGGGGCGGCGTTCGCCGGCGCGTTGGTGGTGATGTCGACCGCGAAGGTCTTGGTGCCGAGCACCGGGACCTCGCAGCTCAGCGCGATCTTGGCGGCGCTGGCCGGTGCGGTCGCACCGAGGACGACGGCGCTGCTCGCGGTGAGGCCGAGGATGCCGGCCGCGGCGAACGAGCGCAGGGTGAAGCGGTGACGCAAGGTCATAGAGATTCCCTCCCGAGGAATGTATGAGTTGGTGCGGCCGTCACCCTCCCAGTGACGGCCGCGTGAGATACCTCACCACAAAATGAGAACAAGTTCTAGTCCTCTTCTGCCCGGGGCGAGACACGCGGAAGGCCCGCGGCTGCGCTCATCTAGGATCGCGGCCATGACGAGCGCCTACCTCGAGCTGTTGCCCGCCGTGGACGTGAAGGGTGGTCAGGCCGTCCAGCTCGTGCAGGGTATCGACGGGTCCGAGAAGCGCTTCGGTGACCCCGTCGAGGCGGCGCTGCGCTGGCAGGAGGCCGGGGCGGAGTGGATCCACCTGGTCGACCTCGACGCCGCCTTCGGGCACGGCAACAACCGCGCGCTCCAGGCCGAGATCGTCGGCCGGCTCGACATCAAGGTCGAGATGAGCGGCGGCATCCGGGACGACGAGTCGCTCGAGGCCGCGATGGCTACGGGCTGCCGCCGGGTCAACATCGGCACCGCCGCGCTCGAGCAGCCGGAGTGGTGCGCCCGGGCGATCGCGACCTACGGCGACCGGGTCGCCGTCGGGCTCGACGTCCGCGGGCGCACGCTCGCCGCCCGGGGCTGGACCCAGGAGGGCGGCGACCTCTACGAGACGCTCGCCCGCCTCGACGCCGAGGGCTGTGCGCGCTACGTCGTCACCGACGTCAACAAGGACGGCATGCTGCAGGGCCCCAATCTGCAGCTGCTCAAGGACGTCTGCGCCGCGACCGACCGCCCCGTCGTCGCGTCGGGCGGCGTCACCACGCTCGACGACATCCGGGCGCTGATGGACCTCGTCCCGCTCGGCGTCGAGGGCGCGATCGCCGGAACCGCCCTCTACACCGGGCAATTCACGCTCGAGGACGCGCTCGCGCTGACCAAGGGCGGACTCGTATGACCCTCGCGGTGCGGGTCATCCCGTGCCTCGACGTCGACGCCGGCCGCGTGGTCAAGGGCGTCAACTTCCAGGAGCTCCGCGACGCCGGTGACCCCGTCGAGCTCGCCCGTCTCTACGACGCCGAGGGTGCCGACGAGCTCACCTTCCTCGACATCTCCGCCTCCCACGAGGGCCGCGCGACGACGATGGACATCGTCTCGCGCACGGCCGAGCAGGTCTTCATCCCGCTCACCGTCGGCGGCGGCGTCTCGTCGGTCGACGACGTCGACCGCCTGCTGCGGGCCGGCGCGGACAAGATCGCGGTCAACACCGCGGCGATCCGCCGTCCCGAGCTCATCGCCGAGATCGCCGACCGGTTCGGCAACCAGGTGCTCGTGCTGTCCGTCGACGCCCGCCGGCTGCCCGCGGGCGCCCCGCCGGTCGGCGACTCCGGCTTCGAGGTGACCACCCACGGTGGACGGCAGTCCGCCGGTCTCGACGCCGTCGAGTGGGCCGTGCGCGCGGCCGAGCTCGGCGCCGGCGAGATCCTGCTCAACGCCATGGACGCCGACGGCACCACCGACGGCTTCGACCTCGAGCTCATCCGCAAGGTGCGCGCCGAGGTCTCGATCCCGGTCATCGCCTCGGGCGGCGCCGGTGCCGTCGAGCACTTCGCGCCCGCCGTCGAGGCCGGCGCGGACGCCGTCCTCGCGGCGACGGTGTTCCACTTCGGCACGCTGCGGATCGCCGACGTGAAGACCGCGCTGGCCGGGGCCGGCGTACCGGTGCGCTGAACGGCACGGATCGGGCAGGGTGACCCCATGAGCTACGAGATGTACGAGCCCGGCTCGGGCCCCGCGCCCGCCGACGCCGGCGGCCCCGCGCTCGCGGACGGCCTCGGCGACGCCGGCCCCTGGCGGGTCGCCATCGAGTACTCCAACCAGGGCCAGGCCAAGCCCCCGACGATCGTCCAGCTCGGTCGCACCGCCCACGCCGACCGCACCCAGGCGCTGCTCGCGGCCCGCCGGGCGAGCTTCGAGTTCGACCCGCCGGACCCCTGGTCGCCCCAGGGGCGCGAGGTCTTCCGCGACGGTCCCGACGGCTTCCTGGTGGTCATCCAGGGCGCGACGTCGACCTTCCACATGCGGGTGCGCATCGTCGCCCAGATCACGGCGCCGGGCGCGGCGGGCTAAGGGGCGCCCGACGAGGCGTCCCAGCCTGCGGGCCGCAGCGACTTCGGGAGCTTCGCGACGACCGCGCGGTAGGACTCGTCGACCGCCTCGAGCAGCTCGTCGTCGGGGATCGCCCCGGACAGCGCGAGGGTGTTCCAGCCGGAGCGGCCGATGTAGGCCATCACGCTGGCGTCGTCGGGGTAGCGCTGGAGCCACTCGTCGGCGACCTCGCGGGTCGCGCCGGCCTTGACGCCGACGCTGTCGGGGTCGAGGAACGCGAAGATCTTGGCGCGCTCGGCGGGACCCACCTTGATGACGGGCAGCTCGTGGTCCCAGGGGTTGTCGGCCCACGCGCCGGGGCGGGCGAGGCAGTGGGCCTGCAGGTCCGCGATGTCCACAGGCCGAGGCTACGCTGACCGGCGTGATCCGCCTCGAAGGGACGGACGGCGACGTGGTCGCCGTGGCCCGGGCCGCGGTCCGCACGCTCCGGCGCGACCGGACGACGAGGCGTGGCCTCTACCCGCGCCTCGTCGCCCACCACGCGGCCCGCCGGCGCCTGGCCGAGACGCCGGTGCCGCCCCGTGCGCCCTTCGCGCGACGGGTCGGCCTGGCCCTCTGGTGGCTCCTGTACGCCGCCGGGCTGGTCGCCGTCCTCGCCGCGGCCGCGCTCGCCGGGCCGCCCGGTCGCAAGACCGCCTACCTGCGGGCCGAGGACGCGATGCCCGTCGCGACCACGGCCGCGGTCGTGGGCGTCGTGCTGCTCGGGGTGGTCCTCGTGCTCCGGACGCCGCGCGGTGGCGGGACCCCGCTCGCCGCGACGACGCTCGGGATGACGACCGGCGGGTTGGTGCTGCTGCTGGTCGGCTACCGGCTGGTCGTGGGGACCGGGGACGACCGGGGTGTCACCGCGGACCAGCTGCGCACCTGGATCCCGCCGGCGGTCCTCGCGGTCCTCGCCCTCGTCGCGGTCACCGTCCGGGTCGACCGCACCCGCCGTCGCACGCCGGACGAGGTGCCGGCCGGAGCCGGCCGCCGGGACCAGGAGCGCCACCTGCGGCGCCGCGCCGCCGAGCTCGCCACGACCGCGCCGGCCCGGCCGGCGGCCGAGGTGACGGCCGAGTGGCACGGCCGGCTGGATCGCCTGGAGCGGCAGGGTGTCGACCCCCGCACCACGGCCCAGGCGCGCACCATGACCCCCGCAGCGTGGCTCGTCCACACCTTCGACGACGGCGACCGGGACGTCACCGGCATCCTCGAGTAGGTGGAATAGCAACAGTCCCCCCAGGGTTGGGCCAGGGTTCGGGCGACGAGAGAGCAGGAGCGGGTGGCGAGCGAGAGCAGCAGCACAACCGGGACGACGTCGGCAGGCTTCGGCGTCCTGTGGGTGGCGATCAAGCGCGAGCCCTGGATCTTCGCGGCCTCGACGATCGGCAGCGTGCTCTTCGGGGCGCTCACCGTCGCCGACGCCTGGGTGCTCGGGTGGTCGACCGACCACGTCGTGCTGCCCGCCTTCCGGGACGGCGAGATCGGCTCCGGTCTGCTCTGGGCGGTGCTCGGGCTGTTCATCGGGGTCGCGATCCTGCGCGCGGTGGGCATCGTGGCGCGGCGCCTGGGCGCTGGTGTCATGCAGTACCGGATGCAGGCCCACAGCCGGCGTGCGGTGACGCGCCAGTACCTCCGTCTTCCGCTGGCCTGGCACCAGAAGCACCCGACCGGCGAGCTGCTGTCCAACGCCAATGCCGACGTCGAGGCGGCCTGGGGCCCGATCGCGCCGCTGCCGATGGCGGTCGGCACGGTCGCGATGATGGTCATCGCCGTCGTCCAGATGCTGCTGACCGACCTGGTCCTGGCTGCGGTCGGGCTGCTCGTGTTCCCGCTCGTCATCGTCGTCAACGTGGTCTACCAACGCCTCGCCCAGGGCTGGGCCACGCGAGCCCAGGAGCTGCGGGCCGAGCTCTCCGAGATCGCCCACGAGTCCTTCGACGGGGCGCTCGTCGTCAAGACGCTCGGTCGCGAGCCCGAGGAGACGGCGCGCTTCCGGGCGAAGGCCGAGGAGCTGCGCGAGGCCAACATCCGGGTCGGCCGGATCCGGGCCGCCTTCGACCCGACGCTCGCCGCGCTGCCCAACCTCGCGGTGCTCGTCGTCCTGGTCGTCGGCGTGCACCGGGTCGTGTCGGGTGCGACCGTGGCCGGCGACGTCGTCACCGTCGCCTACCTGCTGACCGTCGTGTCCTTCCCCATCCGCTCGATCGGTTGGCTCCTGGGCGACTTCCCGCGCAGCGTCGTCGGCTACCGGCGCGTGGCGGCCGTCATCGGTGCCACCGGCGCCATGGAGTACGGCGACGCGCCCGCCCCCGCCGCGGCCGGCGGGGCCCGGCTCGAGGTCGAGCGGGCCGCGTTCGCCTACGAGCCCGGCCGCACGCTGCTGCGCGACCTGTCCTTCGACGTCGAGCCCGGCCGCACGGTCGCTCTCGTCGGGGCGACCGCGTCCGGCAAGAGCACGCTGACGACGCTGCTCTCGCGCCTGGTCGACGTCGAGGACGGCGCGATCCGGGTCGACGGCACCGACCTGCGCGACCTGCGCCACGGCGCGCTCGCCGAGGTGCTGGCCGTCGTGCCCCAGACGGCGTTCCTCTTCGATGACACCGTGCGCGGCAACGTCACCCTGGGCGCCGACGTCGGCGACGACGAGGTGTGGGCCGCGCTGCGCACCGCGCAGGCCGACGGCTTCGTCGCGGCCCTGCCCGACGGTCTCGACACCCGGCTGGGGGAGCGCGGCACGTCGCTCTCCGGGGGCCAGCGGCAACGGCTCTCGCTGGCCCGCGCCCTCGTCCGGCGCCCGCGGCTCCTCGTCCTCGACGACGCCACGTCGGCCGTCGACCCCGAGGTCGAGGCGCGGATCCTGGCCGGCCTCGGCGAGAGCGAGACGACGCTGGTCGTCGTCGCCTACCGCAAGGCCACGATCGGGCTGGCCGACGAGGTGCTCTTCCTCGTCGACGGCCGGATCGCCGACCGCGGACCCCACGACGAGCTGGTCGCGCGCAATGCCGACTACGCGCACCTCGTCAACGCCTACGAGACCGAGCCCGCCGAGGTGACCCGATGAGCACCACGCTGCGCGCCGCCGAGCAGACCCGGCTCAGCACCGGCGAGGAGATCGGCGCCTGGGAGACCATCCGCCGCGGCATCCGGCACTCGCCCGAGCTGACCGAGGGCATCGGGTGGACGCTGACCCTCGCCGTGATCGCGTCGGTCGGCCAGGTCGTCGTCCCGATCGCCGTCCAGCAGACCATCGACAAGGGCCTGCACGGCGACGGCGGTCCCGACGTCTCGTTCACGACCTGGCTCGCACTGGCGGCGGGGCTCGCGATCGTGGCGACCAGCTGGGCGTCGTACGCGATGACGGCCCGGCTGTTCTCGACCGCCGAGCGTGGCCTCGCCACCCTGCGGGTCAAGGCCTTCCGCCACGTCCACGACCTGCCCCTGCTGACGCAGAACACCGAGCGCCGCGGCGCGCTCGTCTCGCGGGTGACCAGCGACGTCGACCAGGTCAGCCAGTTCCTCGTCTTCGGCGGCCTGCTGTTCGTCGTCAGCATCGGCCAGATGCTCATCGCGACCGTGGTGATGGTCGTCTACAGCTGGCAGCTCGCGATCGTGGTCTGGGTCTGCTTCGCACCGCTCTTCCTCAGCCTGCGCTACTTCCAGCGCAAGCTGGCCGCGGCCTACGGCACCGTGCGGCGCCAGGTCGGCGTGCTGCTCTCCGCCGTGTCGGAGCCGGTGGTGGGCGCCGCCGTCGTCAAGTCCTACGCCATCGAGGACCGCACCCAGGAGCGGATCGACACCGCGATCGCCGTCCACAAGTCGGCGAGCACGCGGGCCCAGGGCTTCACCGCGTTCTCGTTCAGCCTGGGCGGGATCTCGGCCGGCTTCGCCAACGCGGGCGTCCTCATCGTCGGCATCTGGCTCGGCCAGGGCTTCGCCTGGGGCGACGGGATCACGGCGGGCGAGGTGCTGGCGTTCGCCTTCCTCGTCACCCTGTTCGTCGGCCCGGTCCAGATGGGTACCCAGATCCTCACCGACGCGCAGAACGCCATCGCGGGCTGGCGCCGGGTGATCGGCATCCTCGACACGCCCGCCGACCTCGTCGACCCGGGTCCCGACGGCCGGACTCTTCCGAAGGGCGCGATCGACGTGCGCTTCGAGGAGGTGGGCTTCGCCTACCCCGGGGGTCCCGAGGTGCTCTCCGACATCGACCTGGTGATCCCGGCCGGGCAGCGGGTGGCCGTGGTCGGCGAGACCGGCTCGGGCAAGTCCACCGTGGCCAAGCTGCTCACCCGGCTGATGGACCCCGACCGCGGCCGGGTCCTGCTCGACGGGATCGACCTGCGCGAGGTCGCCGAGAGCGCGCTGCGCAGCAGCGTGGTGCTCGTCCCGCAGGAGGGCTTCCTCTTCGACGACACGCTGGCCGCGAACGTCCGCTACGGCCGGCTCGGCGCCACCGAGGACGAGATCCTCGCGGCCGCCGAGACGATCGGCCTCGGCGACTGGGTGGCCGGCCTCCCCGACGGCGTCGCCACCCGGGTCGGCCAGCGCGGCGAGTCGCTCTCGGCGGGGGAGCGCCAGCTCGTCGCGCTGCTGCGCGCCCAGCTCGCCGACCCCGACCTGCTCGTGCTCGACGAGGCGACCAGCGCGGTCGACCCCGCGCTGGAGACCCGGATCGGCCGGGCGCTCGAGCGGCTGATGAGCGGGCGCACCTCGGTCACCATCGCGCACCGGCTCTCCACCGCCGAGTCCGCCGACGTCGTGGTGGTCGTCGACCGGGGCCGGATCGTGCAGCACGGACCGCACGCCGAGCTCGTCACCCGGCCCGGGACGCCGTACGCCCGGCTGCACGCGTCGTGGGTCGCCCAGCGCGGTGCTGCGGGGCAGCCGGGATAATGGTCGCGTGACCTCCCTCGACGGCGCCCTCGCCGACCGCCTCAAGCGCACCGCCGACGGGCTCGTGCCCGCCATCGTGCAGCAGCACGACACCGGTGAGGTGCTGATGCTGGCCTGGATGGACGACGAGGCGCTGCACCGCACCCTCACCACCGGGCGGGCGACGTACTGGAGCCGCTCGCGTCAGGAGTACTGGGTCAAGGGCGAGACCTCGGGCAACCCCCAGCAGGTCAAGGAGGTCCGCCTCGACTGCGACGGCGACACGCTGCTGGTCAAGGTCGACCAGGTCGGCGTCGCCTGCCACACCGGCGCGCGCACCTGCTTCGACGACGGGCTGATCGATGGCTGACGGGCGCGCCCGCCGCGCGTTCGGCCCCGTCGTCCTCCTCGGCCTGATCGGCAGCGGCGCCGCCGCCGTCGGTGGCCACAAGGAGATGCTGACCATCCCCGAGGCCACGCTGCGCGCGGCCGGCGGGATCGCGCCCGGCGTCGCCGACCGCTCGGTCGAGTTCCCGCTCGCCGGTGCGCTCGCGCTCGTCGCCCTCGCCTGCTGGGGCGTCCTGCTCGTCACCCGCGGCTGGGTGCGGCGGGTCGTCGCGGTCCTCGCCCTCGTCGCGGCCGCCGGCATCTTCGCCGTGGTCGTCATCGGCGGCTTCGTCCAGGACGACAAGGCCTCCGGCGACCTCGCCGTGCGGCTCGGCCTCGACAGCGCGGCGGTCGACGCCGGACGCAGCCCGTGGCTGTGGGTGACGCTGCTCGGCGCCCTCGTCGCGCTCGCCGCCGCCGGGCTCGCCGTCCGCCTGGTGCCGTCCTGGCCCGAGATGGGCAGCCGCTACGACGCGCCGACCGCGGGCGGTGCCGCGGCGGCGTCCACCAAGGAGCCCGAGGAGCAGTCGAACCTCGACCTGTGGAAGTCCCTGGACGAGGGCGGCGACCCCACGGCCGACTGACGCGCCCGTGCCCCTAGAATCTGACCGCAGTACCCGCACGACCCGCCCGACTGATCGAGGAGCTCATCCATGGCCGACAACCACGGCAACACCCCTGCTGCCTGGACCGCCGTCCTTGTCTCGCTGGTCGGCTTCGTCGTGGGCGCCATCGGCATGTCCCTCTCGCCGCTGAACTGGCCGCTGTTCTGGATCGGCACCGTGGTCGTCGTGGCCGGCGGCGTCGTGTTCCTGGTGATGGCGAAGATGGGCTTCCACGAGCCGGGTCACTGAGCCCGGGCGCTCCGCGGAGATGACCCTCACGGCCGCACCCGCCCCCACCGGCGCGATCTCGCGCCGGCGGCGGATGCTGCCGCCGCTGCTCGTGGCCGGCGGGATCACCGCCGCCACCGTGGCCCTGCACTTCCGCGACCCGCACGACCAGGGCAGCTGGGGGCTGTGCCCCTCGGCCGCCCTCGGCATCTACTGCCCCGGCTGCGGGGGCCTGCGCGCAGTCAACGACCTCAGCAACCTGCGCCTGGTCGACGCCGCCTCGAGCAACCTTCTCTTCCTCGCCGTCATCCCGCTCTTCGGATGGGTGTTCTGGCGCTGGACCGCCGGCCGCTGGAGCGGCCGCCCGTGGGACCCCGACAGCCGCCGGCTGGCGCGAGTCACGGGCGTGATGATCGCGGTGATGGTGGTGTTCACCGTGCTGCGCAACACGCCGTACGGCGCCTGGCTGGCGCCCTGACCTGCGTCCCGGCGCGCCACGAACGCCGACGCCCCCTGTCCCGACCGGGACAGGGGGCGTCGTTCGTGCCTCGGGGACGGCTCAGCTGTTGCCGAGCGCCACGATGAAGATGATGCCGTAGACCACGATGCCGACGACCATGAGGATCGAGGCGATCATGCCGCAGATCCGGCCGGCGTTGACCGTGCCGCGGTTGGTGTAGGCACCCGGGTTGGCGTCGATCTCGCCGATCGCCTTGTTGCCCATGACCCAGGCCGCGATGCCCAGGGGGCCACAGCAGACCAGGCCCAGGATGCCGAGGATCAGGATGGTGGTGCCCTGGGGGTGGTCCCCGCCACCGCCATAGCCACCGGCGCCGTATCCACCAGGCGCGGGCGGCGGGGGAGTGCCGTAGTTGGGCGGCTCGTTGTAGCTCACGTCGGTTCCTCCTGCGTGTTTCTCAGATGTCGTTCGGCCGGCCGAGGTCCGGGCGGTGTGTGGAACCCTAACCGTCGCGTGCCACACTCGACACCACCGCCGGCGTTCGCCGCCGTCGGACCCTGCCCGCAAGCGAGACGTGACGGAGGCGCAATGTCGGCCCCCCAGGCTTCCCGGCCCACGGTGCTCGACGGGATCGTCGCCGGAGTGCTCGAGGATCTCGCCGTGCGTCAGGCCACCACCTCCGAGGCGGACCTGCGGGCCGCCCTGGCCGACGTCGAACCGCCGCGCGACCCGATGCCGCACTTCCGCGGCCCGGGCTCGAGCGTGATCGCCGAGGTGAAGCGCAAGAGCCCCAGCAAGGGCGCGCTCGCCGACATCCCGGACCCGGCCGCCCTGGCGAGCGAGTACGCCGCCGGCGGCGCCGCCGCGATCAGCGTGCTCACCGAGCAGCGCCGGTTTGGCGGCAGCCTCGACGACCTGCGCGCGGTGCGCGCCACGGTCGACGTCCCGGTGCTGCGCAAGGACTTCATCGTCACCGAGTACCAGCTGCTCGAGGCCCGCGCGGCCGGCGCCGACCTGGCGCTGCTGATGGTGGTCTCGCTGCCCGGTGAGCGGTTGCGGCAGCTGCACGACTACGCCCGCGAGCTCGGGCTCACCGTGCTGATGGAGGTGCACGACGAGGCCGAGACCGCTCGCGCGGTCGAGGTCGGCGCCGAGCTGGTCGGCGTCAACGCGCGCAACCTCAAGACGCTCGAGGTCGACCTCGACGTCTTCGGCCGGCTCGCGCCCCTCATCCCCGACGACCGGGTCAAGGTCGCCGAGTCCGGCATCTTCGGACCCCAGGACGTCGAGCGGTTCGTCGGCGAAGGAGCCGGCGTGGTGCTCGTCGGCGAGGCGCTCGTCAAGGACGGCGCCCCGCGCGAGGCAGTGGCAGCGATGACAGGGATCACTCGATGAGCAAGTACGACGCCGACGCACGCGGCTGGTTCGGTGGCACGGGCGCCTTCGGCGGCCGGTTCATGCCCGAGGCGCTGATCGCGGCGCTCGACGAGCTCGACGTCGCCTGGCAGGACGCGATGGCCGACCCCGCCTTCACCGGCGAGTTCGAGCGGCTGCTCACCGACTACGCGGGCGTCCCGAGCATGCTCTACGACGCCACCCGGCTCTCCGAGCACGCCGGCGCCCGGATCCTGCTCAAGCGCGAGGACCTCAACCACACCGGCGCCCACAAGATCCGCAACGTGCTCGGCCAGGCGCTGCTGACCCAGCGGATGGGCAAGACCCGGGTCATCGCCGAGACCGGCGCCGGCCAGCACGGCGTCGCGAGCGCGACCGCCGCGGCCTACCTCGGCCTCGACTGCACCGTCTACATGGGCGAGGTCGACACCGAGCGCCAGGCGCTCAACGTCGCCCGGATGCAGCTGCTCGGCGCCGAGGTGATCCCGGTCCGGAGCGGCTCCCGCACGCTCAAGGACGCCATCAACGAGGCGCTGCGCGACTGGGTCGCGAGCGTCGACGAGACGGCCTACCTGTTCGGCACGGCGGCCGGCCCGCACCCGTTCCCGAGCCTGGTGCTCAGCTTCGTGCGCGGCATCGGCGACGAGGCGCGCCAGCAGTGCCTCGACCAGTACGGCGCCCTGCCCGACGCGGTCGCCGCGTGCGTGGGCGGCGGGTCCAACGCCATCGGCCTCTTCGCGGGATTCGTCGACGACCCCGAGGTCGCCATCTACGGCTTCGAGGCCGGGGGCGACGGCGTCGACACCGGGCGCCACGCCGCGACGATCTTCGCCGGCTCCATCGGCGTGCTGCACGGCGCGCGCACCTTCGTGCTCCAGGACGACGACGGCCAGACCGTCGAGTCGCACTCGATCTCCGCGGGCCTCGACTACCCGGGCGTCGGCCCGCAGCACTCGGCGCTGTCGGCGGCCGGCCGGGCGACGTACCTGCCGGTGACCGACACCGAGGCGATGGACGCGATGGCGCTGCTCGCCCGCACCGAGGGGATCATCCCGGCGATCGAGTCCGCGCACGCCGTGGCCGGCGCGCTGCGGGTCGCCCGGGACCGGCCGGGCCAGACGATCCTGGTCAACCTCTCGGGACGCGGGGACAAGGACATGGGCACCGCCATGGACTGGTTCCACCTGGGTGAGGCGGGGGAGAGCAAGTGAGCACCACCAGCACCGCGTTCGCGAAGGCGCGGGCCGAGGGCCGGGCGACCCTCGTCGGCTACCTCCCTGCCGGCTTCCCCGACGTCGAGGGCAGCATCGCCGCGCTGAAGGTGATGGTCGAGGCCGGCTGCGACGTCATCGAGATCGGGCTGCCCTACAGCGACCCGGTGATGGACGGCCCGATCATCCAGGCCGCGGCGCAGCAGGCGCTCGACGCCGGCGTGCGCACGGCCGACGTGCTCCGCGTGGTCGAGGCGGTCGCCGCCACCGGCACGCCGACGCTCGTGATGACCTACTGGAACCCCGTCGAGCGGTACGGCGTCGAGCGGTTCGCCAAGGACCTGGCGAGCGCCGGGGGAGCGGGCCTGATCACGCCCGACCTGACGCCCGACTTCGCGCCCGAGTGGATCGCCGCGGCCGACGAGCGCGACCTCGACAAGGTCTTCCTCGTCGCGCCCTCCTCGACCGACGAGCGGATCGCGCTGACCACGGCCGCCTCGCGCGGCTTCGTCTACGCCACCGGCATCATGGGCGTCACCGGCACCACGCAGGCGACCGCGGCGGGCGTGGCCCCGCTCATCGCCCGGACCAAGGCGACCACCGACCTGCCGGTCGGCGTCGGGGTCGGCGTCAGCTCGGGCGCGCAGGCGGCCGACCTCGCGGCCCACGCCGACGGGGTGATCGTGGGCTCCGCGTTCGTGCGCACCCTCCTCGACCATGCCGGCGACCGGGCTGCCGGGCTCGCGGCGCTGCGCGACCTGACCGCCGAGCTCGCCGGAGGGGTTCGTGCGTAGCCCGCTCCACCGCGGACCGGCGCTGGCCGCCCTGATCGTCGTCCTCGGCCTGGCGCTCGCGGCGTGCGGCAGCGACCCGGCGAAGTTCACCGGCAGCCGGCTCGACAACCCCTACACCGCGCCGGACATCGCGCTCACCGACACCGCGGGCGAGCCCTACTCGCTGGCCGCGACCGAGAAGCCGATGACGCTGGTCTTCTTCGGCTACACCCACTGCGCCGACTACTGCCCGATGGTCATGAACAACATCGCCGCGGCGATGAACCGCCTCGACGACGCCGACCGGGCCAAGGTCGACGTCGTCTTCGTGACGACCGACCCGACCCGCGACACGACCAAGGCGCTGCGCAAGTACCTCGACGGCTACAACAAGTCGTTCATCGGCCTGACCGGCGACCTCGACACCATCATCGAGGTCGGCGAGCCGCTGGCCGTCTACGTCAACGACGGCAAGAAGCTGCCCTCCGGGGGCTACGACCTGGGTGGGCACTCGACGTTCACCCTGGCCATCGACCACGACGGCAAGGCCGTCGCGCTGTGGAACCAGGAGACCTCCAGCACGGAGTTCGCCGCGGACATCCACACCCTGCTGACCGAGGACTAGGACCAGTCCCAGTGACCCCAGGAGCCGACGTGCTGCCCCAGATCATCGCCGCCAGCATCCCGAGCCCGGCCAACGGCGTGTGGCACATCGGTGCCTTCCCGCTGCGCGGCTACGCGCTGTGCATCATCCTCGGCATCGTCGTGGCCATCTGGATCGGCGAGAAGCGCTGGCAGGCCCGCGGCGGCACCCTCGGCGAGGTGCAGGACATCGCCATCTGGGCGGTGCCGTTCGGCATCGTCGGCGCCCGGCTCTACCACGTCGCCACCGACTGGGAGAAGTACTTCGGCGAGGGCGGCAGCCCCGTCGACGCGCTCTACGTCTGGCACGGCGGGCTCGGCATCTGGGGCGGTGTGGGCCTGGGTGCGCTGGGCGCCTGGATCGGCGCGCGCCGCAAGGGGATCAAGCTGCTCCCGCTGCTCGACGCGCTGGCGCCCGGCGTCCTGGTCGGCCAGGCGATCGGCCGCTGGGGCAACTGGTTCAACCAGGAGCTCTACGGCCGGCCCACCGACCTGCCGTGGGGCCTGAAGATCGACAGCGACCACTTCAGCGCCGCCTACAAGGCCAGCGACGACTACCGCAAGCTGCTCGCCGACAACGGCGGCGCCGTCCCCGACTTCGCCACCTTCCACCCGACGTTCCTCTACGAGTGCCTGTGGAACCTGGCCGCCTTCGCGCTCATCATCTGGCTCGACCGCCGCTTCCGCCTGGGCCACGGCCGGGTGATGGCGGTCTACGTGATGGCCTACACGCTGGGCCGCGGCTGGATCGAGGACCTGCGGATCGACGACGTCCAGCTCAACGACGTGCTCGGCCTGCGGTTCAACGTGTGGACCTCGATCGTGCTCTTCGTGATCGCCGCCGCCTACTTCGCCTGGGCGACCAAGAACCGGCCCGGCCGCGAGGAGAGCGTGTACGCCGACGGCCGGGCGGTCGCTGCGGTGCCGGGCGAGGCTTCCGAAGGATCTTCGGAGGAGTCGTCGGATGTGACAAAAGATGCATCCAGCACGGATGACGATTGAACACACACCGTTGACACGGTGGTAACCTGAGGGCTCCGCCGCGTGGGCCAGTGCCGTCCCTTGCGCCCCACCTTCTGTTGCACCGACTCGCCCCGTCCGGGGCCGACGACGTGGCAGACGTAGTCGACGGGAGAACCCCTGTGCCCTCTTCGCACGCGTTCCCGCCGCCGGAGGGTCTCTACGACCCGCGACACGAGCACGACGCCTGTGGCGTCGCCTTCGTTGCGACCCTGACCGGTGAGGCCAGCCACGACATCGTGGTGAAGGCCCTGACGGCCCTCCGCAACCTGGACCACCGCGGTGCCGCGGGGGCCGAGCCCAACTCCGGCGACGGTGCCGGAATCCTCCTGCAGGTGCCCGACGCCTTCCTGCGTGCGGTCACGGCCGAGGCGGGGCTCACCCTGCCCGCCGCCGGGACCTACGCCGTCGGCACGGCCTTCCTGCCCGGCGACGAGGAGCAGGTCGCCAAGACCCGCGGCCGGATCGAGGAGATCGCCGCCGAGGAGGGCCTCACGGTCCTCGGCTGGCGCGAGGTGCCGGTCACCCCCGAGATCCTGGGCACCATGGCCCGCAGCGTCATGCCGACGTTCAGCCAGGTCTTCGTCCAGGCCAACCCGTTCGGCGGCACGCCGGTCACCGGGATGGACCTCGAGCGCCTGGCCTTCTGCCTGCGCAAGCGTGCCGAGCGCGAGACCGACGTGTACTTCCCGTCGCTGTCGTCGCGGACGCTGGCCTACAAGGGCATGCTGACCACCGACCAGCTCGACCACTTCTACCCCGACCTGGTCGACGAGCGGATGGCCTCGGCCATCGGCGTCGTCCACTCGCGGTTCTCGACGAACACGTTCCCGAGCTGGCCGCTGTCCCACCCGTTCCGGTTCATCGCCCACAACGGCGAGATCAACACGGTCATGGGCAACCGCAACTGGATGCGGGCGCGCGAGGCGCTGCTCGCCTCCGACGCCATCCCGGGCGACCTCGACCGGCTGTTCCCGATCTGCACCCCGGGCGCGTCCGACTCGGCGTCCTTCGACGAGGTGCTCGAGCTGCTGCACATGGGTGGGCGCAGCCTGCCCCACGCGGTGCTCATGATGATCCCGGAGGCGTGGGAGAACCACGCCGAGATGCCCGAGCTGCGGCGCGACTTCTACCGCTTCCACTCCACGATGATGGAGCCCTGGGACGGCCCGGCGTGCGTCGTCTTCACCGACGGCACCCAGATCGGCGCGGTCCTCGACCGCAACGGCCTGCGCCCGGCCCGCTACTGGGTCACCGACGACGGTCTCGTCGTCCTCGCCTCCGAGGTCGGCGTGCTCGACCTCGACCCGGCCACGGTCGTCCGCAAGGGCCGCCTGCAGCCGGGCCGGATGTTCCTGGTCGACACCGAGGAGCACCGGATCATCGAGGACGAGGAGGTCAAGGACCAGCTCGCCGCCGAGAACCCCTACGGCGAGTGGCTGCACGGCGGCCTCATCCAGCTCGACGACATCGAGGACCGTGAGCACATCGTGCACACGCACGCCTCGGTGACCCGGCGCCAGCAGATCTTCGGCTACACCGAGGAGGAGCTGCGCGTCATCCTCACGCCGATGGCCAACACCGGCGGCGAGGCGCTCGGCTCGATGGGCACCGACACGCCCATCGCGGCGCTCAGCGAGAAGCCGCGGCTGCTGTTCGACTACTTCAGCCAGCTCTTCGCGCAGGTCACCAACCCACCGCTCGACGCCATCCGCGAGGAGCTCGTCACCTCGCTCTACGGCTCGATCGGCCCCGAGTCGAACCTGCTCGAGCCCACCCCGGCCTCGTGCCGGCAGATCGTGCTGCCGTTCCCGGTCATCGACAACGACGACCTGGCCAAGATCCGCCACATCAACCGCGAGGGCGACCACCCGGGCTTCATCACCCACGTCTCCCGCGGCCTGTACGACGTGCACGGCGGTGGCGCCGCGATGGCGACCCGGATCGACGAGATCTGTGCCGAGGTCTCGGCCGCGATCGCCGACGGCGCCCGGATCATCGTGCTCTCCGACCGGCACTCGACGGCCGACCTCGCGCCGATCCCGTCGCTGCTGCTGACCGGCGCGGTCCACCACCACCTGGTGCGCGAGAAGACCCGCACCCAGGTCGGCCTCCTCATCGAGGCCGGCGACGTCCGCGAGGTGCACCACGTGGCGCTCCTCGTCGGCTACGGCGCGGCGGCGGTCAACCCGTACCTCGCCATGGAGACCGTCGAGGACCTGGCGCGCGAGGGCTACTACGTCAAGGCGGAGCCCGAGCAGGCGGTCAAGAACCTGATCAAGGCGCTCGGCAAGGGCGTCGTGAAGGTCATGTCCAAGATCGGCGTGAGCACCGTGGCGTCGTACACGGGTGCGCAGATCTTCGAGTGCATCGGCCTCTCGCAGACGGTCGTCGACAAGTACTTCACCGGCACCACCTCCAAGCTGGGCGGCATCGAGCTCGACGTCATCGCCCAGGAGGTCGCCGCCCGGCACGCCCGTGCGTACCCGCCGGCCGGCATCGCGCCCGCGCACCGCGAGCTCGAGATCGGTGGCGAGTACCAGTGGCGCCGCGAGGGCGAGCCGCACCTGTTCAACCCCGAGACGGTGTTCCGCCTGCAGCACTCCACGCGGACCGGTCGCTACGACATCTTCAAGCAGTACACGGCTGCCGTGGACGAGCAGGCCGAGAAGCTGATGACGCTGCGCGGCCTCTTCAAGTTCAAGGACGCCGGTGCCTTCGGGCGCACGCCGATCCCGATCGACGAGGTCGAGCCCGTCTCGGCCATCGTGAAGAGGTTCTCGACCGGCGCGATGTCCTACGGCTCCATCTCGATGGAGGCGCACGAGACCCTGGCCATCGCCATGAACCGGCTGGGCGCCAAGTCCAACACCGGTGAGGGCGGCGAGGACTCCGAGCGGCTCCACGACCCCGAGCGGCGCAGCGCGATCAAGCAGGTCGCGTCGGGTCGCTTCGGCGTCACGTCCGAGTACCTCACCAACGCCGACGACATCCAGATCAAGATGGCGCAGGGCGCGAAGCCCGGTGAGGGCGGCCAGCTGCCCGGCAACAAGGTCTACCCGTGGGTGGCCAAGACCCGGCACTCCACGCCGGGTGTGGGCCTGATCAGCCCGCCGCCGCACCACGACATCTACTCGATCGAGGACCTGGCGCAGCTGATCCACGACCTCAAGAACGCCAACCCGTCGGCCCGCGTCCACGTGAAGCTGGTCTCCGAGGTCGGTGTCGGCACGGTCGCCGCGGGTGTCTCCAAGGCCCACGCCGACGTCGTCCTGGTGTCGGGTCACGACGGCGGCACGGGTGCGTCCCCGCTGACCTCGCTCAAGCACGCCGGTGGTCCCTGGGAGCTCGGCCTCGCCGAGACCCAGCAGACCCTGCTGCTCAACGGCCTGCGCGACCGGATCGTCGTCCAGACCGACGGTCAGCTCAAGACCGGGCGCGACGTCGTCATCGCCGCGCTGCTCGGTGCCGAGGAGTTCGGCTTCGCCACGGCGCCGCTGGTGGTCTCCGGCTGCATCCTGATGCGGGTCTGCCACCTCGACACCTGCCCGGTGGGCGTGGCGACGCAGAACCCGACGCTGCGCTCGCGCTTCAGCGGCAAGGCCGAGTACGTCGTCAACTTCTTCGAGTTCATCGCCGAGGAGGTCCGTGAGCTGCTCGCCCAGCTGGGCTTCCGCTCGATCGAGGAGGCCGTCGGCCAGGTCCAGGCGCTCGACACCGTCGACGCCGTCGGCCACTGGAAGGCGCAGGGTCTCGACCTGGCGCCGATCCTGCACCGGGTCGACATCGCCGGCACGCACTTCCCCGACCAGGACGTGCGCAACACCGGCACCCAGGACCACGGGCTCGACAAGTCGCTCGACGTCACGGAGATTCTCCCGCTCGCGGCCGCGGCCATCGAGTCGGGCGAGCCGGTGCGCGCCCAGCTGACCATCCGGAACGTCAACCGCACCGTCGGCACGATCCTGGGTCACGAGGTCACCAAGAAGCACGGTGGCGCGGGTCTGCCCGACGGCACGATCGACCTGACGTTCGTCGGCTCGGCGGGCCAGTCCTTCGGCGCGTTCGTGCCGCGGGGCATCACGCTGCGGCTCGAGGGCGACGCCAACGACTACGTCGGCAAGGGCCTGTCCGGCGGCCGGATCGCGATCCGGCCCGACCGCTCGGCCGGCTTCCGGGCCGACGAGCACATCATCGCCGGCAACACCATCGCCTACGGCGCCACCTCGGGTGAGGTCTTCATCCGCGGCGGCGTGGGGGAGCGGTGCTGCGTGCGCAACTCGGGCGCGACCGTCGTGACCGAGGGCGTGGGCGACCACGGCTGCGAGTACATGACCGGCGGGCGCGTCGTCGTCCTCGGCAAGACCGGGCGCAACTTCGCGGCCGGCATGTCGGGCGGCATCGCGTGGGTCCTCGACCTCAAGGACTTCCGGGTCAACGGCGAGCTCGTCGACCTGCGTCCGGTGACGGCCGAGTACGCCGCCGAGCTCGAGACCATCGTGCGCAAGCACTTCGAGGAGACCGGCTCCGAGGTCGCCGAGGAGCTGCTGGCCGACTGGGACGCCGCACTGCCGCGGTTCACCGAGGTCATGCCGCGCGACTACGCCAAGGTTCTGGCGGTCCAGGCCGACGCCGAGGCCGAGGGCCTCGACGCCGACGCCGCCGCTGCACGAGTGATGGAGGTCCTTCATGGCTGACGTCCGGCGCAACACTGTCCTTTCCCGCGACGGTCGTCAGGCCATGAAGAAGGGGGCGCAGAATGGCTGACCCGAAGGGCTTCTTGAAGAACGACCGCGAGGTCGCGTCCCGCCGTCCCGTCGAGGAGCGCGTGGGCGACTGGGACGAGGTCTACCCGGGCGGGATGGGCCGCGCGCTGCTGCCGATCATCAACGTCCAGGCCAGCCGCTGCATGGACTGCGGCATCCCGTTCTGCCACCAGGGCTGCCCGCTGGGCAACATCATCCCGGAGTGGAACGACCTGGTCTGGCGCGACGACTGGGAGGGCGCGATCGAGCGCCTGCACGCGACCAACAACTTCCCGGAGTTCACCGGTCGCCTCTGCCCGGCCCCCTGCGAGACCGCGTGCGTCCTCGGCATCAACCAGCCGGCCGTGACGATCAAGAACATCGAGGTCTCGATCATCGACAAGGCCTACGACTCGGGCTTCGTGCGGCCGCAGCCGCCGGAGTGGCTGACCGGCAAGACCGTGGCCGTCGTCGGCTCCGGGCCGGCCGGTCTCGCCGCCGCCCAGCAGCTCACCCGCGCCGGTCACACCGTCGCGGTCTACGAGCGGGCCGACCAGCCCGGTGGCCTGCTGCGCTACGGCATCCCCGAGTTCAAGATGGAGAAGAAGCACCTCGAGCGGCGCCTGGAGCAGATGCGCCGCGAGGGGACCGTCTTCCGCTCCGGCGTCACCGTCGGCGAGGGCAAGCTCAACGGCCAGGCCCTCAAGGACCGCTACGACGCCGTGGTGCTCGCCATCGGCTCGACCGTGCCGCGCGACCTGCCGGTCCCCGGGCGCGAGCTCGGTGGCATCCACCAGGCCATGGAGTTCCTGCCCCAGGCCAACCGGGTGGCGCTCGGCGAGGAGGTCGAGGGCCAGATCCGTGCCGACGGCAAGCACGTCGTCATCATCGGTGGCGGTGACACCGGCGCCGACTGCCTCGGCACCTCGATCCGCCAGGGCGCGGCCTCGATCACGCAGCTGGAGATCATGCCCCAGCCGACCGAGGACCGTCCGAACGGGCAGCCGTGGCCGACGTACCCGATGATCTACCGGGTCTCCTCGGCGCACGAGGAGGGCGGCGAGCGGGTCTACGCCGTCTCGACCAAGGAGTTCCTCGGCGACGACGACGGCAACGTCCGCGCGCTGCGCCTGGTCGAGGTCTCCTTCGAGGCCGGCAAGCTCGTCGAGCACGAGGGCACGGAGCGGGAGATCCCGGCCGAGCTGGTGCTCTTCGCGATGGGCTTCGTGGGTCCCGAGCAGCCCGGCGTCGTCGAGCAGCTCGGCCTCGACCTCGACGAGCGCGGCAACATCAAGCGCGACAACGACTACGCGACCTCCGTCGAGGGCGTCTTCGTGGCCGGCGACGCCGGTCGCGGACAGTCGCTGATCGTCTGGGCGATCGCCGAGGGCCGGGCCGCGGCCGCCGGGGTGGACACCTACCTCACCGGCAGCACCCAGCTGCCCGCGCCCATCCCGCCGACCGCGCGACCGCTGGTCGTCTGAGACGCGGGTCACCGCAGCATCACCGCATCGCCGCATCGGCGCAGGCTTCATCCGAAGTTTGCGCCGATGCGGCGTTTTCGGCTGACGTGCCACCGATAGGGTTGGATCGTGCGAAGAGCAAAGATCGTGTGCACCCTGGGTCCGGCCACCAGCTCGGAGCGTCGCATCCGCGAGCTCGTCTACGCGGGTATGGACCTAGCCCGGCTCAACATGAGCCACGGCAGCCACGAGCAGCACGCCGAGGCCTACCGCCTGGTGCGCGAGGCCTCCGACGCCGCCGGGCGCGGTGTCGGCGTCCTCGCCGACCTGCAGGGCCCCAAGATCCGGCTCGAGACGTTCTCCGGCGGCCCGGTCACCCTGGCCCGCGGTCAGCAGTGGACGATCACCACCCGCGACGTCGACGGCAACGACCAGATCAGCGGGACGACGTACAAGGGGCTGCCGGGTGACGTCGCCCCGGGCGACCCGATCCTCATCGACGACGGCAAGGTGCGCCTGCGCGTCGTCGAGGTGACCGCCACCGACGTGGTCACCGAGGTGCTCGTCGGCGGCAAGGTGAGCAACCACAAGGGCATCAACCTGCCCGGCGTCGCCGTCTCGGTGCCCGCGCTGTCCGACAAGGACACCGCAGACCTGCGCTTCGCGCTGCGCCTCGGCGTCGACTTCATCGCCCTCAGCTTCGTGCGCAGCGCCGCCGACGCCGAGGACGTGCGGGCGATCATGCGCGAGGAGGGCGTCATGCTCCCCATCATCGCCAAGATCGAGAAGCCCCAGGCGATCGAGAACCTCGACGAGGTCGTCGACGCCTTCGACGCCTTCATGGTCGCCCGCGGCGACCTCGGCGTCGAGTGCCCCCTCGAGGAGGTGCCGTTCCTGCAGAAGCAGATCATCGTCGCCGCCCGCCGCAACGCGAAGCCCGTCATCGTGGCCACCCAGATGCTCGAGTCGATGGTGACCAACCCGGCGCCCACCCGCGCCGAGGCCAGCGACGTCGCCAACGCCGTCCTCGACGGGGCCGACGCCGTCATGCTCTCCGGCGAGACCAGTGTCGGCGAGCACCCGGTCCACACCGTCGAGACCATGGCCCGGATCATCGCCGCCACCGAGGCCCACGCCCTCGTCGACGACACCTTCAGCCGCTTCGGCCGCATCGAGTGGGACCCCCACACCACCTCCGGCGTCATCACCAAGGCCGCCGAGGAGGTCGCCCAGCGGGTCGGCGCCAAGTACGTCGTCGCCTTCACCCAGTCCGGCGACTCGGCCCGCCGCATCGCCCGCCTCCGCAGCCCCATCCCCGTCCTCGCCTTCACCCCCGAGGCCCGCGTCCGCTCCCAGCTCGCCGTCTCCTGGGGCGTCGAGGCCTTCAAGACCCTGCCCGTCGAGCACACCGACGAGATGGTCCGCCAGGTCGACGAGGAGCTCCTCAACATCGGGCGGGTCAAGGAGGGCGACCGCGTCGTCATCATCGCCGGGAGCCCCCCGGGCATCCCCGGCTCGACCAACGCACTGCGGGTGCACCGGATGGGCGACGCGATCAACGAGGTCGCGCCGGCGTACCGGCGCAAGGGCTGAGGCTGGGCGTCGGGCGCTACACCTTCGGGCCGATCAGCGCGTCGAGGCGGGTGACTCCTTCGCGCCTCGAGACGCTGACGATCCGGCGGTTGGACCGGCGCCACGGGATCTCGACCTGGTCGAGCGCTGCCGTGCACAGCCCGAGGATGTCCTCGGAGGCGTTGCAGAACTGCCAGCGCGGATAGCGGTAGACCTTCGGCTGGCCCGCGACCGGGCGGCGCGCCCAGTTGGCGACCCGGGCGCCGTCGGAGTGGAACAGGCCGCGCAGGAACGGGCCGGGGTGCTCGGCGACGATCGCCTGCTGCCACGGCTCGAGGACGATGGGCCGCTCGTGCTTGCGGCCGGGGCCGTGCTGGGGGAAGAGGCAGGGCCAGTGCCGCCACGAAACCGTGGTGATGACACAGCCGGGAGCGCGTCGCGTGTGTGGCCGGCCTCCGGGTTTGACCCGCCACATGAGGTCGAGCAGACGTGCGTTGTCCTCGACGTACTTCTCGTCGTTGAACACGTGCAGGTTGAAGACGGAACGCCGTCCGCTGCTGATGTGCCCGTCGCCGAGGTACCAGCCGAGGAGCTCAGCGTAGGCGGTTCGGTCGAGGTCGCCACCGTCACAGCGTGGGCACGGGACGGACGTGTGCGCCTGTCCTCGCGCCTGGCCGCGGCGCTGGTACAGCCGCCGCCAACGCCGGATCGTCGCGATCGCGACGCCATGTTTCGCTGCATTGGCGGCGTCGGGCATGCCGGCATCGGAATCGCGAAGGGCGCTCTCGACGGTCTCGGTCGGACGGACGTGCGGCATACCGACATCATCGGGCTGGGGTCTGACAGAATCGGTACGGGAGTGCCGAGTGTGGGATTCGAACCCACATGCCCTTTCGGACAACGCTTTTTGAGAGCGCCGCGTATACCGTTCCGCCAACCCGGCCAGGTCGACCTGAACGTTAGCCGAGAAGGTCGTCATCACCCACACCGCCCGGCCCGATAGCCTGAGCGCGTGACCGACAGCGCCGAGACCGCCCCGACCGCGCAGCCGACGCCGACGCAGACGCCCCGCACGGTGGTGATCGCCGAGGACGAGACCCTGATCCGGATGGATCTCGCCGAGATGCTCGCCGAGGAGGGGTACGACGTCGTCGGCCAGGCCGGCGACGGGCAGCGGGCCATCGAGCTGGCCGAGGAGCTGCGCCCGGACCTGGTCATCCTCGACGTGAAGATGCCGGTGCTCGACGGCATCGCCGCCGCCGAGGCGATCGCGAGCCAGCGGATCGCGCCGGTGGTGATGCTGACGGCGTTCTCGCAGCGCGACCTGGTCGAGCGGGCGCGCGAGGCGGGGGCGATGTCGTACCTGGTCAAGCCGTTCTCGCAGAGCGACCTGGTGCCGGCGATCGAGATGGCGCTGAGCCGGTTCGCCGAGATCGTGCAGCTCGAGAGCGAGGTCACCGACCTCAAGGAGCGGCTGGCCACGCGCAAGGCGGTCGACCGGGCCAAGGGGATCCTCCAGGAGGAGCTCTCGCTCAGCGAGTCCGAGGCGTTCCGCTGGATCCAGAAGACGGCGATGGACCTGCGGATGTCGATGCGCGAGGTCGCCGAGGGCGTCGTCACCCACGGTGTGCCCGGGCAGGGCGCCGCGGGCAGCCAGGGCTGAGGCACGCCCCGCGGCCGGGGCAAGGCCCCCGAGAGACGATCGAGACGACCCGGAGCCGGGTCGGGGGAGCAGGCGTCCCACGTTGCGCCGCTGTGTCGTCGCGCCGCAAATCATCCGACGGTCGCGTCGCTCAGGTAACAGATTCGTCATGATTTGTGATCTGGACCACTGAGTCGCTTCCAACGGGCGGTCCCGCCGGTGTAGGTTCCCGTGGCAGAAAGAACTCTGCGGGCAGCCACCGCTGCCCCTCGGCTCGACTAGGAAGCGGGACTGTCTTGAGGCGCAACAAGGTACTCAGCATCGGCGCTGCAGCGCTGGCTCTCGGGTTGACCATGACTGCTTGTGGGACGACCAAGGAGGACGGCAAGGGCGGTGGCAGTGACGCTGCCTGCGATCTGAAGCTCGCCTTCTTCGGTCCGGAGACCGGTGACGCCGCCGGCCTCGGCAAGCCGATCATCCAGGGCGCCAAGCTCGCCGTCGACCAGTACAACGCCGACGCCGACTGCAAGGTCGAGCTCGTGAAGTACGACTCGCAGGGCAGCCCGGACGCCGCTCCGGGTCTGGCGCGCGACGTCGTCGGCGACGAGAGCATCATCGGTGTCGTGGGCCCGGCCTTCTCCGGTGAGTCCGCTGCGGCGGGCCCGATCTTCGCGGACGTGGGCGTCCCGACGATCACGCCGTCGGCCACCAACCCGACGCTCGCCGACAACGGCTGGGACACCTTCCACCGGGCGCTCGGCAACGACGCCACGCAGGGTCCGGCCGCCGCGCGCTACATCAAGGACACGCTCAAGGCCGCCTCGGTCTTCGTGATCGACGACGCCTCCGAGTACGGCGCCGGCCTGGCCGGCATCGTCGAGAAGGACCTCGGCGACGCGGTCAAGGGCACCGACACCATCCAGCAGAAGCAGACCGACTTCTCGGCCACCGTCACCAAGGTGACCTCCGCGAAGCCGGACGCCGTCTTCTTCGGTGGCTACTACGCCGAGGCGACGCTGCTCATCGGCCAGCTGCGCGACGGCGGCTGGGACGGCACGTTCGTCGTGGCCGACGGCGTGAAGGACCCCGCCTTCCTCGACGCGAAGGACGCGGCCGAGGGCACCATCATCACGTGCCCCTGCATCCCGGACACCGACCCGGCCGTGGCGCAGTTCGCGAAGGACTACGAGGCCGCGTTCGGTGAGGCTCCCGGCACCTACGCCGCCGAGTCGTACGACGCCGCGAACATCTTCCTCGACGGCATCGGTGACGGCATCGACAACCGCGAGGACATGCTCAAGTTCGTCAACGACTACGACGAGAAGGGCATCACCAAGCAGCTGAAGTTCGACGACAAGGGCGAGCCGGCCGACGTCCACGTGTACGCGTACACGGTCAAGGACGGTGCGATCGTCCCCGAGGGCGAGATCAAGTGATCGAGCGCTGATTCGTCCGACATGACAGAGACGCGGCCGGGGACGCAGTCCCCGGCCGCGTCCCTGTCCAGAACTGGGGGCAACAAGCCTTGAACTTCGACTTCTTCTTCAGCAACCTTCCCGAGCTCACCATCACCGGGCTCGCTTTTGGTGCCATCTACGCGCTGATCGCGCTGGGCTACACGATGGTTTACGGCGTTCTGCAGCTCATCAACTTCGCTCACTCCGAAGTGTTCATGTACGGCACGTTCGCGACCCTGTGGGTGGTCATGGCCCTCGGGGCCGCCGACGCCGACGGGGTGCAGCTGATCGCGATCCTCATCGCCGCCCTGCTCGCGGCGATGGCGCTGTCGGCCCTGATCGCGCTCGCGCTCGAGCGGGTGGCCTACCGGCCGCTCATCAAGCGCGACGCACCGCGCCTCATCGCCCTCATCTCGGCGATCGGCGCGTCCTTCGTCCTGGCCGAGCTGATGGGCCTGCGCGACCGGATCGCGGGCTGGCTCCACCTCGACGACAACCTGTCCGAGTACGTCCGCAAGGCCAAGATCAACAACAGCATGGCCGGGGCGATCGAGAAGCCGCGCTTCGAGGTCGCCGGGGTCTCGATCTCCAGCATCGACGTCATCGTGATCGTCGCTGCGATCGGCATGATGATCCTGCTCGACCAGTTCGTCCGCCGGTCCCGTCTCGGCAAGGGCATCCGGGCCACGGCCCAGGACCCCGAGACGGCCGCGCTGATGGGCGTCAACCCGACCCGGACCATCCAGTACACCTTCCTCATCGGCGGCCTGATGGCCGGTGTGGCCGCCTTCCTCTACATGCTCAAGCTCGACGCGACCAACTACCAGGTCGGCTTCCTGCTGGGTGTCAAGGCGTTCACCGCAGCGGTGCTCGGAGGCATCGGCAACCTGCGCGGCGCCCTGCTGGGCGGGCTCGTGCTCGGCGTCGCCGAGAACTGGGGTCAGGCGCTGATCGGCAGCCAGTGGCGCGACGTCATCGCGTTCGTCCTGCTGGTGCTGATCCTCCTCGTCCGGCCCACCGGCCTCTTGGGCGAGTCGCTCGGAAAGGCGCGCGCATGAACACCGGACTGAAGTCGAAGGTGACGTCGCTCCCGAAGCCCGTCAAGATCCTGATCTGGCTGCTGCTGGCGCTGCTCGCCTATGCGCTGCCCCTGCTCGAGCCCCCGATCCTGTCGACGCCCGACTCGGACTTCGCGAGCGTGCTGTTCACCGTCAGCATCTACTGCCTGGTGGCGCTGGGCCTCAACATCGTCGTCGGGTACGCGGGCCTGCTCGACCTCGGGTACGTCGGCTTCTACGCCATCGGTGCCTACACGGTCGCGATCCTCACCTCGTTCCACGCGAGCTGGCCGCTCCTGCTGGCCATCCCGGTGGGCGTCGTGGCCGCCATGGTGTCGGGCATCATCCTGGGCGCACCGACGCTGCGGGTGCGGGGCGACTACCTCGCCATCGTGACCCTCGGCTTCGGCGAGATCATCCGCCTGGTCGTCCTCAACACCGAGTGGCTGGGTGCCTCGAAGGGCATCAACAACATCGGCCGGCCGCCCAACGTCGGCGACGCGCCCGACGGCCTGTTCGAGCTGCCGCACCTGTTCTGGGGCAACGGAACGGTCCTGCTCGACACGAAGGACACCACCAAGTTCCTGATCTTCGGCTACTCCGACGCCGTGCCCTTCTACTGGGTGGCCCTGACCGCCGTCATCGTGGTCCTTTTCGCCGACCGGCTGATCAAGAACAGCCGCGTCGGCCGGGCCTGGGAGGCGACCCGCGAGGACGAGGACGCCGCCGAGCTGATGGGCGTCCCGACGTTCAAGTTCAAGCTGCTCGCCTTCGCCACCGGTGCCTTCGTGGGTGGTCTGGCCGGCGGCCTGTTCGCGACTCAGCAGAGCTTCATCAATCCGCAGTCCTTCCTGCTGCTCTTCTCGATCCTCTACCTCGCGGCCGTCGTGGTCGGTGGTCAGGGCAACCGCTGGGGCGTGCTGATCGGCGCCTTCCTGGTGGCCTACCTGCCCGAGCGCTTCCGCGGGTTCGAGGACTTCCGGGTGCTGGCCTTCGGCCTGGCGCTCGTGCTGCTGGCCACGCTGCGGCCGCAGGGGCTCCTGCCCCCGCGACGCACGGTGCGCGCCAAGCAGCTGGAGCAGGAGCTCGACGAGCTCGAAGAGGGCGCCGGAGGAGAGGAGACCGCTCGTGCCTGAGGCCATTCTCGAGGTCCAGAACCTCACCTTGAAGTTCGGCGGCCTGACCGCGCTGGACGACGTCACCTTCCACATCAACGAGGGCGAGATCCTCGGCCTGATCGGCCCCAACGGCGCCGGCAAGACGACGTGCTTCAACGCCGTCACCGGCGTCTACCGCCCCACGTCGGGCAACATCCTGTTCCAGGGAGGCTCGATCGTCGGGCTCAAGAAGCACAAGATCACCCAGCGGGGGATCGCGCGCACCTTCCAGAACATCCGCTTGTTCCCGACGATGACGGCGCTCGAGAACGTGCTCGTGGGGGCCGACGCCCAGCACAGCACGGGCATGCTCACCGCGCTGTTCCGGCTGCCGAAGCACCGCCGGGAGGAGCGCGACGGGCACGACCGTGCGATGGAGCTGCTGCGCTTCATGGGCATCCACCGCAAGGCCGACGAGCTCGCCGCCAACCTCTCGTACGGCGACCAGCGGCGCCTGGAGATCGCCCGGGCGATGGCGACCAACCCCAAGCTCATCTGCCTCGACGAGCCCGCGGCCGGCTTCAACCCGGCCGAGAAGGTCGAGCTGATGAACCTCATCCGCAAGGTTCGCGACCAGGGCTTCACCGTGCTCCTCATCGAGCACGACATGAAGCTCGTGATGGGCGTGACCGATCGGATCGTCGTGCTGGAGTTCGGCAGCAAGATCGCCGAGGGCAGTCCCGCCGAGATCCGTGACAACCCCGCGGTGATCGCCGCCTACCTGGGAGTGGACGAGGAAGATGCTTCTTGAGGTCGAGGGCCTGTGTGTGAACTACGGACACATCGAGGCCATCCGTGACATCAGCTTCGCCGTCCCCGAGGGCACCGTCACCACGTTGATCGGTGCCAACGGGGCCGGCAAGACGACCACCCTGAAGACGATCTCCGGCCTGCGCAAGATCCGCGCCGGCTCGGTCAGGTTCGACGGAAAGGACATCAACGACATCCCGCCGTACGAGCGCGTCAAGCTCGGCATCGGGCAGTCCCCGGAGGGCCGGCGCTGCTTCGTCGGCATGACGGTGCGCGAGAACCTCGAGATGGGCGCGTTCACGCGCAACGACCGCAAGTCGGCGGCCTATCGCGAGGATGTCGATCGCGTGCTCGGGCTGTTCCCGCGGCTGGCCGAGCGGATCGACCAGGTCTCGGGCACGATGTCGGGCGGCGAGCAGCAGATGCTGGCGATCGGCCGGGCACTCATGTCCCGGCCGCGGCTGCTGCTGCTCGACGAGCCGTCGATGGGACTGGCGCCCAAGCTGATCCAGCAGATCTTCAACATCATCACGGAGATCAACGAGCAGGGCACCACCGTGCTGCTCGTCGAGCAGAACGCCGCGCAGGCGCTCAAGCGCTCGCACGACGCGCACGTGCTCGAGACCGGCGAGATCAAGCGGTCCGGCACCGGTGCCGAGCTCGCGGTCGACCCGGCGGTCAAGGCCGCCTACCTGGGCGGCGACCTCTAGGCCTCCCGCGGCACGACGACGACGAAGGGCCCCGGCACCGCCGGGGCCCTTCGTCGTGCGCTCCTGCGCAGCAGACGCCCTAGAGCACCTTCGACAGGAACGACTGCGTCCGCTCGTGCTGCGGGTGGCTCAGGACGTCGGCCGGGCGGCCCTCCTCGACCACGACGCCGCCGTCCATGAAGACCAGGTGGTCGCCGACCTCGCGGGCGAAGCCCATCTCGTGGGTGACGACCATCATCGTCATGCCCTCCTGGGCGAGCTCCTTCATCACGGCGAGGACGTCGCCGACGAGCTCGGGGTCGAGGGCGCTGGTGGGCTCGTCGAAGAGCATCATGTCGGGGTTCATCGAGAGGGCGCGGGCGATGGCGACGCGCTGCTGCTGGCCGCCGGAGAGGTGGGCCGGGTAGGCCGACTCCTTGTCGGAGAGGCCGACCTTGGCCAGGGTCTGGCGGGCGATCTCGACGGCTTCGTCCTTGCTGCGCCGGCGCACGTTGCGCTGGGCGAGGGTGAGGTTCTTGAGGACGGACAGGTGCGGGAACAGGTTGAACTGCTGGAACACCATGCCTATCCGGGAGCGGATGTCGTCGAGGTCGGTACGGCGGTCGCAGATGTCGATGCCCTCGATGAGGATCTCGCCGGAGGTGGGCTCCTCGAGCCGGTTCACGCAGCGCAGCAGCGTCGACTTCCCGGAGCCGGAGGGGCCGATGACGCACACGACCTGGCCGGCGTCGACCTGGAAGTCGATGCCCTGGAGCACCTCGTGCCTGCCGTAGTGCTTGTGCAGGCCGCGGACCTGGATCGCCGGCACCGGGGCACCGGGCTCGCGGGGGAGCGAGGTCTGCTCGGCGGTCATCGGACGGCCCTCCTCTGGCGGCGCTCGAGCCAGGCGACGAGCTGGGTGAGCGGCAGGGTGATGACGAGGTACAGGATCGCGGCCTGGATCAGGCTGGTCGCGGTACCGGTGGACGGGCCGCTGGACAGGAAGTCGCGGGCGACGGAGGTCAGCTCGCGCTGGTCGGCGGCGGCGCCGAGCAGGAAGAGGAGCGCGGTGTCCTTGATGAGCAGCACGAACTCGTTGGTCAGCGGCGGGATGACGATCCGGAACGCCTGGGGGAGCACCACCCGGACGGTGGTCGCCCCGGGGCGCATGCCCAGCGACCGCGCGGCTTCGGTCTGGCCCTTGGGCACCGCCTGGATGCCGGCGCGCAGGGTCTCGGCCATGTAGGCGCCGGCCACCAGGATCAGGCCGATCAGGCCCGCGCCGACCAGGCCGCCCGGCGGCGTCCAGCCGAAGGCGATCGGCAGGCCGGTCGCCATGAAGACCATGACGACCAGCGCCGGCAGACCGCGGAAGAACTCGATGTAGGCGGTCGCCAGCCACCGGTAGGGCGCCACGGGGGAGAGCCGCATCAGCGCGAGCAGCAGGCCCAGCGCGAGCCCGCCGCCGAACGCGATCGCGGTGTACTTGACGGTGTTGACCAGACCGATGGTGATCAGGTCCTGCCAGTTGCCGTCGGCCCACGAGACGCCGTCCGGGTTCCAGAAGTTGTCGCGGATCGTCGGCCAGTCGGCTACCAGCGCGAGCACGACGATGCCCACGACGAGCACGGCGTACAGCACGACCTGGATCAGCGCGGCGCGCTGCCTGCGGGTCACTCCATCCCCCCTTCGCGAAGCCCCGCCCGACTAGTTCTCGGTCGTGAAGTACTTCGCGTAGATCGTGTCGTAGGTACCGTCCTTGTGCATCTCCTCGAGGGCACCGTCGACGTCGTCGACGAGCTGGCTGTTGCCCTTCTTCATGGCGAAGCCGTACTCCTCGCTGGTGTCGTACTGCTCGACGATCTTGAACTTGCCGTCACGGGTGTGGTCGAGGTTGACCGGGAGGTCCTGGAGCAGCGCCTGGACCTGGCCGGCCTTGATCGCCTGGAACATCTCGGCGTCGCTGGGGAACGTGATGATGTCGGCCCCCTTGGCGTTCTCCTCGGTGTAGGTCTTGCCGGTGGTGCCCTGCTGGACGCCGACCTTGACGCCGTCGAGGTCGCCGATGGCCGCGATCTTGCTGTCGGCCGGCACGAGCAGCGACTGCTTCGAGTCGTAGTAGCCGTCGGAGAAGTCGAGGTTCTTCTTGCGGTCGTCGGTGATCGTCATCGCGGACGCCGCCAGGTCGCACTGGCCCGCGGCGAGCGCCTGGCCGCTCTGGAGCGCGTCGAAGGACGAGTCCTGGATCTTCAGCTTGAGGTCGAGCCGCTTGGCGACCTCGGAGACGATGTCGACGTCGAAGCCCTTGAAGCCGGTGGGACTGGACTTGTCGAAGTCCTCGAACGGCGGGTAGGGCACGTCGGAGCACACGGTGAGGGTGCCCTTGGTGACGATGTCGGCGCCGGTGCTGGACTTGCTGTCCTCCGAGCCGCAGGCTCCGAGCGCGAGAGTGGTCAGGCCGGCGATGCCGAGGGCGAGGATCCGAGTACGTCGCATGGCCGCACTGTAGGCCTATCAGGGCCCGTTGCACGAGGACCTTGGCGCCGGATCTGCGAATCGGCGCGTCGTGACGCTCCGTCGGTCTCGGCGCGGTCTCGGCGCGGTCTCGGGCGGGTTTCGGAGGGGTATCGGTGGGGTCTCGGCGCGGCCTCAGCGCAGGGCGCCGACGGCGGCGGTGAGCAGCGGCGCGAGGGCGAGCGCGGGCAGCAGGTCGGCCACCGCGACGGGCTTGAGGTCGAGCAGGCGCAGTGCCACGCCGACGAGGAGCAGCCCGCCGGTGGCGGTCAGCGCGGCGAGCTCGGCGTCCGGGAGGACGTCGCCCAGGCCGAGCCCGGCCAGCGTGAGCGAGCCCTGGACGACGACCAGCGTGAGCACGCTCGCCGCGACGCCCCACCCGAAGGCGGCGGCGAAGGCGACCGCCGCGAAGCCGTCGAGCGCGGACTTGAGGTAGAGCTCGTCGGCGCCCTTGCCCAGCCCGTCGTTGAGCGAGCCCAGGATGGTCAGGGGCCCGGTGCAGAAGATCAGCGAGGAGATGACGAAGCCCTCGACGAAGCGCTGGCGCTCGGCGCTGCCGGTCTCACCGGCGAGGCGCCTCTGCAGCCAGGCACCGAGCCCCTCGACCCGCTGCTCCAGGCGCAGCAGCGAGCCGACGATCCCGCCGAGCAGGACCGCGCCGAGCACGATCAGCATCGGCGCGCTGTCGCCTACGGCGGCGGCGAGGTCGGGATCGAGCACGGCCATCGCCGAGGTGCCCGCGATGAGCAGGGTGACCAGGCCCAGGCCGTCGGTGACGAGGTCCCGGGTGCGCTGGGGGAGCCGGTCGCCGGCGAGCCGGCCGAGGGCGGCGCCGAGCAGGACGGCGGCCGCGTTGACGGCGGTTCCGGTACCGGGGATCACGGGCCTGCTCCTTCTTGGGGGATCGGTCTGTCGCGGTCGTCCCGGTGAGCGTAGTGTTGCGCCCCGGACCGGCCCGCCGGACGGTCCACCACGCTGGTCTCGGGAGGGGAGGCAAGGGTCCTATGACACGTACTTCAGTGACCACGCGCGCAGCGACGCGCGACGATGCGCCTGCCCTGGCCGAGCTGTGGAGCGACGCCGTACGACGGGCCGACCGCGCCGACCAGGTCGCCGACATCGAGCTGGTGATCAAGGCCGCCGAGATGTCGCCCGAGCAGCGCGTCGTCGTCGTCGAGTACGACGGCCAGGTGGCCGGCGCGGTCTACCTGCGGATCACGACGCTCTCCCCGATCAACCTCGAGCCCTGCGTCCAGTCGATCCAGCCGCGGGTCTTCGACCGCTGCCGCCGGCACGGCGCCGGCCACGCGCTGATGGAGGCCGCGACGGCGTTCGCCGAGGAGCACGGCATCCTGCACGTGGTCACCGCGGTGCCCAACAGCTCGCGCGAGGCCAACCGGTTCATGGCGCGGCTGGGCCTGGCGCCGGTCGTGATGTACCGGATCGCGCCGACCTCGCTGCTGCGCAGCCGGGTCTCGCCGCAGCGCCAGCAGACCGGCGTCGAGGGCACCCGGCACCGGGTGCTGGCCGCGCGCCGCTCGCTGCGTCGCAGCCGGGCCGAGCGGCTGTCGCTGCCCGACCCCGAGCAGGCCTGAGCCCGCCGCCTCAGCCCTGGGGGTTGGGGTCGCGCGCCAGCAGCGCGCAGGTGATCCGCGAGGTGCAGACCCGGCGGCCCTCCTCGTCGCTGATCACGATCTCGTAGCTCGCCATCGACCGGCCGCGGTGCAGCGGCGTCGCGACGCCGGTGACGGTGCCCTTGGTGGCGGAGCGGTGGTGGGTGGCGTTGATGTCGACGCCGACGGCGAACCTGTCGGGGCCGGCGTTGAGCGCCGCGGCGACCGAGCCGAGCGTCTCGGCCAGCACCACCGAGGCGCCGCCGTGGAGCAGGCCGTAGGGCTGGGTGTTGCCCTCGACGGGCATGGTCGCGACGACGCGGTCGGGCGTGACGTCGACGAGCTCGATGCCCATCCGCTCGTTGAGGGCGCCCATGTTGGCGCGGGCGAACTCGGCGATCTCCTCAGCGGTGGTCATGGCCCCGACGATAGCGAGCACCGTCGTGGCGGGAGCTGTCGGTCCACCTCGGTAGAGTCGCCGGGTGACCGAGCCGAACCGTCCGCCACGCCTCCTGCTCCTCGACGGCCACTCCCTGGCCTACCGCGCGTTCTTCGCGCTGCCGGTGGAGAACTTCTCGACCGCGACCGGGCAGAACACCAATGCGGTCTACGGGTTCACCTCGATGCTCGTCAACGTGCTGCGCGACGAGCAGCCGACGCACGTGGCGGTCGCCTTCGACCTCTCCCGGCAGACCTTCCGGCTCGAGGAGTACTCCGAGTACAAGGCCAAGCGCAACAAGACCCCGGGTGAGTTCAGCAGCCAGCTCCCGCTGATCCAGCGGATGCTCGACACCTTCTCGATCAAGTACCTCACCGCGCCCGGCTACGAGGCCGACGACATCATCGCCACGCTCGTCACCCAGGCCCTGGCCGACGAGACCGCCGGGCTCGAGGTGCTCATCCTCACCGGCGACCGCGACTCGCTCCAGCTCGTCACCGAGCGCTCGACCGTGCTCTACCCGATGCGGGGCGTCTCCGACCTGGCGCGCATGACGCCCGCCGCCGTCGAGGAGAAGTACGGCGTCCCGCCGCACCGCTACCCCGAGCTCGCCGCGATCGTGGGCGAGACCTCCGACAACCTGCCCGGCGTCCCCGGCGTGGGGGCCGGCTTCGCCGCGCGCTGGATCAACACCTACGACGGCCTCGACAACGTGATCGCCCAGGCCGACAAGATCACCGGCAAGAAGGGCGAGGCGTTCCGCGAGCACCTCGGCGACGTCATCCGCAACCGGCGGCTCAACGCGCTCGTGCGCGACCTCGACCTCGGCGTCGCGATGGACGACCTGGTGCTGACCGAGTGGGACCGCGCGGCGGCGCTCGAGCTGCTCGACGAGCTGGAGTTCCGCGGCGAGCTGCGCACCCGGATCCTCGACGTCGTCGCCCCGGCCGAGGACATCCCGGTCGAGGCCGGCGTCGACCTCGACGGCACGACGCTCGCGCCCGACGCGGTCGCCGGCTGGCTCGACGCGGTGGGCGACCAGACGGTCGGCCTCAGCGTGCGGGGCTCGTGGGGGAGCGGCACCGGCCGGGTGAGCGGGCTGGCGTTCGCGCTCGCCGAAGGCACCGCGGCCTATATCGACGTCGAGGCGATGAGCCAGGCCGACGACGCCGCGGTGGCCGGCTGGCTCGCCGACGCCGCCAAGCCCAAGGTGCTCCACGACGCCAAGGGCCCGCTGCACGCGCTCGCCGCGCAGGGCTGGACGCTGGCCGGCGTCGTCGAGGACACCGCGCTCGCCGCCTACCTCGTCGCCCCCGACCAGCGCTCCTACGACCTGGCCGACCTCACGCTGCGCTACCTGCACCGCGAGCTCACCCAGAACGACGACCCCGACCAGGGCGAGCTCCTCTTCGACGAGGGCGGTACCGACCAGGGCGGCGTCGCGAGCAGCGCGATGGTCCAGGCGCGCGCCGCGCTCGACCTGTCCGCCGAGCTCGCCGACGAGGTCGAGAAGGCCGGCGGCCGCGGGCTGCTGACCGACGTCGAGCTACCGCTGGTGCGCGTGCTCGCCGGGCTCGAGCAGACCGGCATCGCGGTCGACACCGAGCACCTCGAGGGCCTCGAGGCGCACTTCGGCGACGAGGTGCGCAAGGAGGCCGAGGCGGCGTACGCCGTGATCGGCAAGGAGATCAACCTCGGCTCGCCCAAGCAGCTCCAGGTCGTGCTCTTCGACGAGCTCAACATGCCCAAGACCAAGCGCACCAAGACCGGCTACACCACCGACGCCGACGCGCTGCAGAGCCTGTTCGTGCAGACCGAGCACCCGTTCCTGCTCCATCTGCTGCGCCACCGCGAGGTGATCCGTCTGCGCCAGACCATCGAGGGCCTGCTCAAGACGGTGCAGCCCGACGGCCGGATCCACACCACGTTCCACCAGACGATCGCGGCGACCGGCCGCCTGTCCAGCACCGAGCCGAACCTGCAGAACATCCCGGTCCGCACCGAGGAGGGCCGCCGGATCCGCGAGAGCTTCGTCGTCGGCGCGGGCTACGACTCGCTCATGACCGCGGACTACAGCCAGATCGAGATGCGGATCATGGCGCACCTCTCCGAGGACGAGCTGCTCATCGAGGCGTTCCGCTCCGGCCGTGACTTCCACGCCGAGACCGCCTCGCGGGTCTTCGACGTCGAGCCCGACGCGGTCACCCCCGAGATGCGGGCCAAGATCAAGGCGATGAACTACGGCCTCGCCTACGGCCTGTCGGCCTTCGGCCTCTCCCAGCAGCTCGGCATCGAGCCGGGCGAGGCGCGCGGGCTGATGGACGACTACTTCGAGACCTTCGGCGGCATCCGCGACTACCTCGGCGGCGTCGTCGACGAGGCGCGCCGGACCGGCTTCACCGAGACGATCATGGGCCGGCGCCGCTACCTGCCCGACCTGACCAGCGACAACCGGATGCGCCGCGAGTCGGCCGAGCGGATGGCGCTCAACGCGCCCATCCAGGGCTCGGCCGCCGACCTGATCAAGGTCGCCATGCTCCGCACCGACGCCGCCCTGCGCGAGGCGGGGCTGACCTCACGGATGCTGCTCCAGGTCCACGACGAGCTCGTGTTCGAGGTCGCCGCCGGCGAGGCCGACGTCCTCGAGAAGCTGGTCCGCGAGCAGATGGCGGGCGCGGCCGAGCTGACCGTGCCACTCGACGTCTCCGTCGGCACCGGCCGCAGCTGGCACGAGGCCGCGCACTGACCGCTGCGGGACGGCCGCGCGCTCAGGCGGCGGCGGTCTCGGCGTCCGAGCGGTGCCGGACCATCTGCAGCACGACCAGGACGACGAGCACGGCCGCGTCGACGGCCGCGACGGTGGTCGCCAGGCCGGTGACGCTGGTGGCGAGGGAGCCGAGCGCGATGAGCGCGACGACGCCGCCGGCGACGAGGTACTTGGTCGCGGCACCGCGGCGGGCCAGGCCGGCGTAGACCAGCAGCTGGAGCAGCGCGAGCAGGGCGCCGAGGACGGCGAAGAGCCAGAGCTCGTCCTGGACGCCGGCGTACTCGTTGCCGCCGATGAAGACCAGTGCGATGTCGGAGAGCAGGTACGTCGCGCCGATGCAGGCCGCGCCGAGGGCGGAGAGGAAGACGAGGCCCTTGATCACGGCCGCGCGGCTCTCGCCGTCGGTGGACATCGATGGGAACAGGACGACGACGGCGAACTGCGGCAGGAAGAGCACGGCCTTGGTGACGATGAGTCCGCCGGCGTACAGGCCGGCGTCGTGCTCGCCGAGGCCGCTGCGGGCCACGACGACGTCGAGGTTCGAGAGCGCGACGAACGCGAGGAGGGCCACCGAGCTGCCGACGGTCTCGCGCAGGACGTCGCGCCGGATGGTGTGCTCCTCGGCGGCACCGCCCTCGCGGCGGGGGTGCCGGCCGAGTGCCCAGGCGCCGACGAGGACCGGCACCCACGAGGCCACGAGGACGCCGAGCATGGCGCTGGTCTCGGTGCGCCAGGCGAACAGGAACGCGGCGCCGATCAGCACGCGGGGGATGCCGACGCCGAGGTAGACCAGGCTCAGCGGCAGCCAGCGCCGCTCACCCTGGAGGACGCCGGCCTGGGCTCCCATCACCGTCGTCGGGACGACGGCCAGGCCGAGCAGCAGTGCCGGCAGCAGGCCGTCGAGCCGCAGCACCTTCCACACGAGCGGCGACGCGGCGACGGCGAGCGCGCCGACGACGAAGGCCGCGCGCCAGGCGGTCTTGAGCACCGCCGCCTCGATCACGGCGACGTCGTGCGGGTCGGCGGAGATCCGCCGCGCACAGGTGGCCTGGAGGCCGAGCTGGACCACCGAGAGCACCATCAGCAGCGCCATCATGCCGGCCACGGCGCCGTACTGGCCGGGGCCGAGCAGGCGGGCGGAGACGATCTGGAAGGCGTAGGTGCCGACGTTCATCGCCGCGATCGCGATGGCGATGCCGGCGCTGCTGCGCAGCAGCCGGATCAGCCGCGACTCGGCGGGGCGGGTGGTCGTCGTCACCAGAGCAGGTTAGGGGGTTCCTGGGCGCGCCGCCGAAGTCGGGCCTGCGTGGCGCGGGCCCGTCTCCTACAGTGACACCCGCGCTTCGGGAGGAGGTGGGGATGGCGGAGAGATCCGGGTCGACGGTGCGGGGAGCGAGCGTCGCGGTGGCGCTGTACGCGCTCGTCGTCGTCCTCATGCTGCTCCAGCAGCCCGGCGCCACGACCTACGACACCCGGGCCGAGCTGACCCAGCGGCCGGGTGACTTCCTCGCCGGTGCCTTCAGCCTGTGGCACCCGGAGTCCAACTTCGGCGAGTTCCAGAACCAGGCCTACGGCTACCTCTTCCCGCAGGGCACGTGGTTCTGGCTGAGCGACCTGCTCGGTGTCCCCGACTGGGTGGGCCAGCGGCTCTGGTCGGCCCTCGTCCTGATCGTGGCCTGGGAGGGCGCGCGCCGGGTCGGTCGCGCGATCGGCCTGGCCGACCTGCCGGCGCTGCTCGCCGGCGCGGTCTTCGCGCTGTCGCCGCGGCTGCTCGGCACGGTCACCGTCCAGACCGCCGAGTCGCTGCCCGGCGCGGTGATGCCGTGGCTCGTGCTGACGGTGCTCCTGCACCTGCGCGGCCGGCTGACCGGGCGCCAGGCCGCCCTGCTCAGCGGCGCGGCCGTGGTCTGCATGGGCGGCGTCAACGCCGTCGAGACGGCGGCCTGCCTGCCCTTGGCGGCGATCCTGGTCGTGTGGGGGGCCCGGCGCCGGCTCACCACCTGGCGCTTCGCCGCCGGCTGGGGCGGCGCGGTCGCCGCGGCCTGCCTGTGGTGGACCCTGCCGCTGCTCGTGCTCGCGCGCTACGCCCCGCCCTTCTTCGAGTACGTCGAGTCCGCCCGCGACACCACCTCGCTGATCGGCTGGTCCGAGGCGGCGCGCGGCGACTCCTCGTGGCTCGGGTACCTGCTCTCCGGCGACCAGCCGTGGTGGCCGGCCGCCTTCGACCTGGCGACCGACCCGCTGCTCGTGGTCGTGGCGGCCGTGGTCGCCGGCGTGGGCCTGGCCGGGCTCACGCTGATGGACGCACCGGTCCGCCGGCCGCTCGCGCTCGCCGCGCTCATCGGTCTGGGCTGCCTGACGGTCGCCCACGGGGGACCGGCCGGCACGCCGCTGGCCGACGCGATGCGCGGGCTGCTCGACGGGCCGCTGCAGATCTTCCGCAACGTCCACAAGATCGACCCGGTGGTGCGCCTGCCCCTGGCCCTCGGCTTCGGTACGGCGGTCGCGGTGCTCGTCCAGCGCCTGCTGGCCGCCCGGCCCCGGCTCGAGCCGGCCCGCGGCGCGCTGCTGCTCGCCCCGCTGCTGCTCGTCGCGCTGCTCGGTCAGCCCTTCCTCGGCAGCACCACCCGGACCCCGGGCTGGACCGAGATCTCCAGCCCCTGGCAGCAGGCGCGCGACTACCTCGTGGCGCAGCGCAGCGACGACGACCCGGCGCAGGGCGACCGCACCCTCGTCGTCCCCGGCTCGAGCTTCGCGCAGCAGGCCTGGGGCTGGACCCTCGACGAGCCGCTGGCGATCCTCGGCGGCGTCGACGTCGTCAGCCGCACCCAGGTGCCGCTGGTGCCGGGGGAGTCGATCCGCTACCTCTCGGCGCTCGACCAGGCGATCGCGACCGGGCGGGTGACGCCGGCCCTGGTCGACCAGCTGGCCCGGGTGGGGATCGGCCACGTGGTGCTCCGCCGCGACCTGCTCCGCGGGCTGACCCGCTCGCCGCACCCCGGTGGCGCGGCCGTGTCGCTGGCGAAGGCCGGGCTGCAGCGGGTGGCCGGCTACGGCGAGACCGAGTCCGGCGAGCCGGAGGTCGAGGTGTTCCGGGTGCCGCAGCGCGAGCCGCTGGTCCGGGCGACCGCGCTCGACGACGTCCGCACGGTCCGCGGCGCGCCCGAGAGCGTGCTCCTCGGGCAGACCTCCGGCCTGGTCGAGGCCGACCGGCCCACGGTGCTGGAGGGCGAGCCGGGCTGGACCCGGCCGGCCGACCTGGTCACCGACAGCGACCAGCGCCGCGAGCGCGCCTTCGGCAACAACGACGAGGGCCTGTCCGCGCTGATGACCGCGACCGAGCCGTGGCGCGTCGACCGCGCTGCGCACGACTTCCCCGCCGGCCCGGACGAGCCCCAGGTCGTCGCCCGGTACGACGGGCTGACCGGGGTCGTCGCCTCGTCGGCGCAGGGCTATGCCGACAACTTCGGGCCGGTCACGCCGGCCTCGGCCCCCTATGCCGCGATCGACGGCGACCTCGACACCCGCTGGATCAGCTCGACGGCGACCGCACCGGAGAAGCAGTGGATCCGGCTCGACCTCGACGCGCCCCGCTCGGTCCGCGAGGTGACGATCACGCCGGTGGCCGCCGACAGCCAGGTGGTGCCGATCCGCACCCTTGAGGTGGACGCGGGCGGCCAGCGCGTGCGGGCCCGGGTCGGCGCCTCGGGGGCGCCGGTCGTCGTCGCGCTGGACGGCCGGCCGGTGACCAGCATCCGGGTCCGGGTGGTCGCCGCCGCGACGTCGGCCCGCACCGCGCGGATCGGCATCCGCGAGCTCGCCGTCGACGGGCTCGAGCCGCGGCGCACGTTCGCGCTGCCCGGCGCGGCCCCCGCCGACGCCCCCCGCGTCTTCGGCACGACGCCCGGCCGGCGGGCCTGCTTCATCACCCTGACCACGCCGGACTGCGACGTCACCCGGATCCGCCAGCCCGAGGAGGGCGGCGGGCTCGACCGCAGCTTCGACGTCAGCGGCTCGTCGATCGTCCGGATCACCGGCCAGGTGCTGGCCCGCAGCACGCCCGAGACGGCCCGGCTGCTCGACCAGGTCGAGCGCCGACCCCCGGTGCGCGCCACCTCGGCCTACGGCGACGACCCCAAGGTCGCCGCCCGCTTCGCCTACGACGGTCAGTCGACGACGGCCTGGGTGTCCGACGACGGCGACCTCTACCCGACGCTCACGTTCCGCTGGCGCAAGCTCCGCACCATCACCTCCCTCACCGTGGCCCCGGCCGGCGGCGAGGGGCCGGTGGCCGCCGTCGTCACGTCCGGCAGGCGGGTGCAGCGGGTCGCGCTGGGCGGGGGCGAGCCGGTCCCGCTGAAGCCGCTGCGCACCCGGGAGCTCCAGATCCGCTTCGAGAAGGCGCCGGGCGCCCGCCACGTGGTCGTGCCGGAGCTCGAGCTGGGCGGCGTCCGGCTGACCCGGCCGCTGCTCGCCGACATCCCGACGGGTGCGGTCTGCGGCTACGGCCCGCCGATCGAGCTCGGCGGGCGGACCATCCCGACCAAGGTGACCGGCACGATGGCCGACCTCGTCAACGGCACGCCGCTGACCTTCACCTCGTGCGGCGACGACGCGACCCCGCGCCTCTCGTCCGGTCCCCAGCGGCTCCGGATCGACCCGACCGCCGAGTTCGAGCTGCTCGACGCCGCGATCACACCGGTCGCCGCCGAGGACCCGCCGGCGCCCGCCACCCGCTCCGTCGGCATCGAGCGCTGGGACGACACGCGTCGCGCCGTCACTGTGGGGAGCGGGCCCGAGGCGCTGCTCGCGGTGCCCGAGAACTTCAACCCCGGCTGGGTCGCCGAGCTCGACGGCAAGGAGCTCGCGCCGATCCGGGTCGACGGCTGGCAGCAGGGCTGGCTGCTCCCCGCCGGCTCCGGGCCGGCCCAGGTCGAGCTGCGCTACGCCCCGGAGCGGACCTACGACGTCGTGCTGCCGCTCGGCCTCGCGGTCAGCGGCGGCGTGCTGCTCGCGGGCGCGGTCTGCCTCGGCTGGCTGCTGCTGACCCGGCGCCGGCGGGCCCCGCTGCCCGCGCTCGCCCCCTGGCCGCCCGACCTGCCCGCGAGCCCCGCGCCGTGGTGGGCCGCCGCGCTGGCCGCGGCGCTCCTGCTGCTCGGCCCGGTCGCCGCGCTCGGCGTCCTCGCCGGTGCGCTCCTGCGCCCGTCGCTCCGCACGCCGCTCGCCGCGGCGGTGCTGCTCGCCGCGTCCGGCGGCCTCGACGCCCTCGGCGGTGGCCGGTTCGTCGCCGGGACGGCGGACGTCGCGGCCGGGCTCGCCGTCGGGCTCGTCGCCGGACTGGTCCTGGGGCGCCCCGCGCGGCGTGCCCACCGGACCCGCGGCAGCCACCGCCCCGCGCCGGGAGCATCCTCGTGAGCGCCTGGAAGGGCCGCCAGGGCCTGGCCGCGCTCGGCGTCCTGCTGTCGATGGTGGTCGCGCGCGCCGTGCTGCTGGGCGGGTCCTGGTTCAACCAGGATGACTTCTACCTCTCCGGGCGCGCCTACGACGCCGACCTGACCCTCGGCTTCCTGGTCCGCGACACCGCCGGCCACGTCAACCCGCTGCAGCAGCTGACCTACTGGCTGGTGGCGCACGCGGCGCCGTACAGCTGGGCGTCGGTGGCGGTCTTCGTGCTCGTCCTGCAGACGGCGGCCACGGTCGTGCTGTGGCTGCTGCTGACCCGGCTGCTGGGGGAGCGGTGGAGCCGGGTGGTGCTGCTCGCGCTCTTCGCGTGGGCGCCGCTGACGCTCGCGACGACGCTGTGGTGGAGCGCCGCGATGGGCCTGTGGCCCCACGTCCTCTGCTCGCTGCTCGCCGTCCTCCTGCTCGTCCGCTGGCGGCAGGGCGACGCCCGCCCGGGGTGGGCACTGGCCGCCATCGTCGCCACCACGGCCTTCGGCCTGCTCTGGCACGAGCGTGCCGTGCTCATCGCGCCGGTCCTGTACGGCGTCGCGGTGGCCCTCGCCGACGAGGCGACCGGCTGGCGCCGGCTGTGGGCCGCGCTGCGGCGCTTCCGGTGGCTCTGGCTGGCCCAGGTCCTGCTGCTGGCCGGCTTCCTGGTCGGGCACGGCCTGCTCACCGACGTCGAGGGCGGCGAGAGCACCTGGCGGCAGCGGCTCGAGGTGACCGGTTCGTTCGTCGGGCGCAACGTGGTGCCGGGCATCCTCGGCGGTCCCTGGGCCGGCGAGCTCGACGGCGGAGCCGTCCGCCCGGCGCTGTGGGTGGTGATCGTGTCGGCGGTGCTGGCGCTGGCCGGGGCCGCGCTGCTGCTGCGCCGCGGCGGACCGGCCCGCCGCTGGGGGCTCGCGCTGCTCGTCGGGTACGTCGCCGCGGATCTCCTCCTGCTGCTCTCCGGCCGGGCCGGCTTCGGCTCGATCATCGGCCTCGACCCGCGCTACTCGTCCGACACGATCCATGCGGCCGTCCTCTGCGTCGCGCTCAGCCTGCGCGGCTCGCCGCCCTGGCTGGGCCTGCGCCCGCTGGCCGCGGCGTCCGGCCGGGTCCGTGCCGCCGTGGTGGCCGGCGTGGTCGGCGCCGTCGCGGTCGCCTCGACCGCCGGCACCGCCCTGCTGGTGCCGCACTTCCAGAACACCGAGGACAAGGCGTTCGTCACCACGCTCCGCGCCGAGCTCGCGGCCGACCCGACCGTCGTCCTGTTCGACCGGCTGGCGCCGGCCGACGTCGTGCTGCCGCTGGTGGGCCGGGACTCCCTGCTCTCGCGCATCCTCGCGCCGCTGCCCGAGGACCTGCGCTTCGACGAGCCGTCGGCGCGCCTGCGCCAGGTCGCCGACGACGGCACGCTGCGCCCCGTCGAGCTCGACGGCGCGATCCCCGCCGAGCCCGGGCCGGACGAGCCGTGCGGCTACCCGGTGCGCGCGGCGGCCGAGGACGTCGAGTTCGTCGTCCCGATCGACGGCCGGGTGGCCGTGCGGGTGGCGTACTTCTCGGCCGAGGAGTCGACCATCCAGGTGACGACGGGGGACTGGGAGGCGGAGTTCCTCGCCACCCGCGGACCCAACGAGATGTGGCTGGTGCTGCCCGAGCTGCCCGGCACGGTCGACGGCCTCACGTTCCGGGGTGACGGCCGGTCGACGGTCTGCATCACCGGCGTCGAGGCCGGGCTCCCGGAGCAGCCGTGAGGCGCGCCGACCTCGCCGTCACCGCCGGGGTCACCGTCCTGATCCTGGGGCCGCTGCTCCTGGGCGGGGGCTACTGGCTGTTCGGCGACATGGTGTTCGTCCCGCACCAGCCGTGGAAGGCGGGCTGGCTCGGCCTCGACGGCGCCCTGCCGCGCGCCGTCCCGATGGACGCGATCGTCTCGGTCGTCTCGCAGGTCGTGCCCGGCAGCGTCGTGCAGCGGCTGCTGCTCGTCGGCGGCTTCGTGGCCGGCGGCCTCGGTGTCGCGCGGCTCGTCGCCGACCAGCGCTGGTGGGCGCGCGCCGCGGCGATCACGCTCTTCTGCTGGAACCCGTGGGTCCACGAGCGGCTGCTCATGGGGCAGTGGGCGATCCTGCTCGGCTACCTGCTGCTGCCGTGGGTCGCCCGGGCCGCTCTCCGGCTGCGCGCCGACCGCTCCGGCTGGAGGCCCGCCGCCGTGGTCCTCGTGCTGTCCGCGGTGTGCAGCCCGTCGAGCGGGGTGATGGCGGTGGGCGTGCTCGCCGTGCTGGCACTCGGCCGCGACGCCGGCACCTGGCTCCGCGTCGCCGGGCTCGCCGTGGCCGCGAACCTCACCTGGCTGGTGCCGGCGCTCACCGCCGAGACCGCCCGGGTGAGCACCGACGGCGTCTTCGCCGGCTTCGCGGCACGCGCGGAGTCCGGTGCCGGCACGCTGGCGAGCGTGCTCTCGCTGGGCGGCACCTGGAAGACCTCGGTCGTCCCGCCCGAGCGGACCAGCGCCCTGCTGGTGCTCCTCTCGTGCCTGCTCACCGTGGCCGCCGTCGCCGGGCTGCGCCGCGCCGGGCCGGACCGCGGCCGCTGGCTGGCCCTGGGCGCCGCCGCCGTGGCGCTGGCGCTGCTGCCGGCCGTGCCCGGGGGCGCGGGGCTCCTCGAGGGCGTCGCCGGCCGCGTCCCGGGGCTGGCGCTGCTCCGCGACTCCCAGCGCTTCCTCGCGCCGCTCGGGCTGGTGCTGGCGGTCGGTGTCGCCCACGCCGCGACCGGGCTGCGCGACCGGATCCGGCCGGGCACCCAGGCCCTGTGGAGCGGGGTCGCGCTGCTCGTCGTCGCGCCGCTCCTCCTGCTGCCGAGCCTGGCCTGGGGGGCGCTCGGCGAGCTGCAGCGCTCCTCGTACCCGCGCGCGTGGGACGACGTCGCCCACCTCGTCGGCGACGACGAGACCACCGTGGTGCTGCCCTGGGCGGGCTCCTACCGCGGCTACGACTGGAACCACCGCCGTGCCGTCCTCGACCCCGCCCCGCGCTTCCTGCCGGGGGAGGTCGTCGTCGACGACCGGGTGAGGCTGACCGACCGGGTGGTGCCGCCCGAGGACCCGCGGGTCATCGCCGTCACCCTCGCCCTCGCCGACGACGACCCGGCCGGCGCGCTGCGCGCCGCCGGGGTGCGGTGGGTGCTCGTCGAGCGCGGCATGGGCTCGATCGACGTCCCCGCCGGCGAGATCGCCTACGACGGCGGCGGGCTCACCCTGGTCGACCTCGCCGCCGGGGGGCCGGTCGCGGCCGAGGCCGGACCGCACGCGGGGACCGCCCGGCGAATATTCGTCCTGGTTGGTCACGGTTTGGCGATTCTTTTGCTTTTGGTCGGTTGCGCGGGGATACTCCGGTCTGGGAGACGAGCATCACATTCATGAAAGTCATGGGGAGTGAATGCTCTGTGCCGGTCTTTGGGAGGGGACCTGCGCAATGAACACGATTATCGCCACCGTCGTCGGGGCTCTCGCCTCGACCGCCGTCCTCGTCGCCGGCGTCAACGCCGCTCAGGGCGAGCACAAGACCGTCAGCAACGACAAGCTCTACAGCTACTCGGACAGCAAGTAGGTCGCTCGCCGCGTCCCGCTCCGGCGGGTCACGCGGTGTCCTTCACGCGTCCCCCTCGTGGGGAGGCGTGCTGAGCAGACGGCTTGGGAGGGTCCGATGCTGCAGATCGTCATTCCGGCGTACAACGAAGAAGGCCGGTTGCCGCGCACCCTGCGCGACCTGCGTCGCCACGTGGCGGCGCACCGTGGGGTGCTCGGCCGGGTCGAGGTGCTCGTCGTCGACAACGCGAGCACCGACCGCACCGCCGAGGTCGCCCGCGCGGCGGACTCGTCCGCACTGCCGGTGCGGGTGCTGCGGTGCGCGCGCCGCGGCAAGGGTGCCGCGGTCCGCGCGGGGCTTCTCGCCAGCGACGCCGACCTCGTGTGCTTCATGGACGCCGACGGCGCCACGGGGCTCGACGCGATGGAGGAGGCCTGGCGGCGGCTGCTGCTCGGTGCCGACGTCGTGATCGGCTCGCGGGCACTCGCCGGCAGCGACACCGAGGCCCGGCACTGCCGGACCCGCTCGGCCGGCGCGGCGGCCTACCGCCGCCTGGCCGGACGGCTCGTCCCGGGAGTCGCCGACACCCAGTGCGGGTTCAAGTTCTTCCGCGGTGACCTGGTCCGGCGGGTCGTCGGCGAGATGCGGACGGGGGGCTTCTCGTTCGACGTCGAGCTGCTCGTCCTGCTGCTCGCCGCCGGCGCCCGGATCGAGGAGATCCCGGTGACCTGGACCGACGTCCCGGGCTCGACCTTCGTGCCCGCCCGGCACGGCGCGGGTGCCTTCGTCGAGCTCGCGAGCATCGCGTGGCGCCGCCGCGCGTTCGAGCGCCCGGTCCCCGCTGCCGCACCGGCAGCGACCGCGGTGCCGCTGCCCGTGGCGCTGCCGCTCGGAGGTCACGGATGAGCGGCCCACAGCCGCACCGTCTCGACGGGCAGCGCATCGTGGTCGTCAACTGGCGCGACCTCGACCACGCGCTCGCCGGCGGGGCGGAGATCTACGCCTGGCAGTATGCCCGCGCGCTGCGCGAGGCGGGTGCCGAGGTGCACTTCGTGACGGCCCGCGACGAGGGTCAGGCCGCCCGCGAGACCCGCGACGGCATCGCCGTGCGGCGCGGTGGCGGGGCGCTGACCTTCTACCTGTTCGCGCTCACCTGGCTGCTGCGCCACCGGCGCCGCATCGACGCGGTGATCGACCCGGCCTGCGGGCTGCCGTCGTTCTCGCCGCTGGTGCTGCGCCGCGGGACGCCCGCGCTGCTCATCGTGCACCACGTGCACCAGGCGCAGTTCGCGGTGCACTTCCCGGCGCCGGTGGCCGCCTTCGGCCGCTGGATGGAGCGGGTCGCGATGCGCCGGGTCTACCGGCACCACGTGACCGCCGCCGTCTCGCCGTCCACGCGGGACGAGATGCGCCGCCAGCTCGGCTGGTCCGGTGACATCCGGATCCTCGAGAACGGCGCCGACGTCCCGTCGGCGGCCGACCTCGACCCGGCGGCCAAGGACCCCGACCGGATCGTCGTCCTCGGCCGGCTCGTCACGCACAAGCGGGTCGACCTCGTGCTCGCGGCGATCGACGAGGTCGCTGGCCGGCCCGCGCTGGCCGGGCGCGACCTGCGGGTCGACGTCGTCGGCAAGGGGCCCGAGCACGACCGGCTGGTCGCGCTCGTCGCCGAGCGCGGGCTCGCCGGCCGGGTGCGCTTCCACGGCTACCTGCCGACGGCGGCCAAGGACGCCCTGCTCGCCCGGGCCTCGGTGCACGTCTGCGGCTCCGACGCCGAGGGCTGGGGCCAGGCCGTCATCGACGCCGCCGCCTGGGGCGTGCCCACCGTGGCCCGGGACGTGCCCGGGCTGCGCGACTCCATCCGTCCGGGCGAGAGCGGCTGGCTCGTCCCCGACAGCGACGACCCCGACGTGCTCGTCGTACGTCTCGCGGACGCGCTCGAGAGCGCGCTCGTCGACGCGGCCGACCCGGCCACCCGCCTGCTCCGCGCCGAGGCGTGCGGCAGCTGGGCCCACCAGTTCGACTGGTCGCAGATGCGACGCAACGCCACTGACCTGACCGCCCTGCTCCTCGGGTCCGCCGACGCGCGGCCCGACCGTTCTCCACGCGATGCTCGCGTGGCTGTCTGAGAGGTATCTCCGCCATGCGCAGCAAGCTCGCCCCCGTGTCCGTCGGACTCGGTGTCTTCCTGATCGTCGCGGCCGCCCTGGTCCGCTTCTACGCCTACCCCGTGCTCGCCAACGTGCCGCCCGACTACAAGGGCACCACGAAGCTCGAGGCCAAGGGCGCCCAGATCTTCAACTCCGACCCCGAGGTGCTCAAGACCGAGACCTCGGACCTCGACATCACGTCGTTCACGATCGCCGACAGCGGCGTCAAGGCCTCCGGCGACACGGTGGTCTGGGTCAACTCGACGACGGTCAAGCGCGTCGGCGGCGCCAACTTCCAGCAGTCGCAGGAGCGCACGCCGTTCGACGGCAAGACCGGCGCGGCCGTCGACTGCGCCAAGTGCGGCTCGTGGGAGGAGGTCGCCCTGGCGAGCGACTTCCAGAAGACCGAGCGCGTCGACGTCACCCGTGAGGGCCTGGTCTACAAGTTCCCGTTCGCGACCGAGAAGAAGGACTACCCGGTCTGGGACGACACCCTCGGCAAGGCCGTGCCGGCCACGTTCGAGGGCGAGGAGAAGATCGACGGGCTCAAGGTCTACAAGTTCGTGCAGACCATCCCCGACACGATGGTCGAGACCCGCGACGTGCCCGCCTCGGTCTTCGACCCCGCCGCGACCGGCAACGTCACGGCCGAGATGTGGTACCAGATGACCCGCACCTTCTACGTCGAGCCGACCACCGGCTCGCCGGTCAACCGGGTCGAGGACCGCGTCCAGGAGCTCCGGTACGACGGCACCGCGGTGCCCGCGTTCACCGGCACCGTCCAGTACACGCAGGACCAGGTCGACAAGCTCGTCAGCGACGCCAAGGGCAACGCCACGATGCTGGGTGGCATGAAGCTGCTCTTCCCGCTCCTGCTGCTGGTGCTCGGTCTCGCGCTCACCGCGGGCGGCGTGCTGCTCGGTCGCTCCGGCAAGGGCGGCGACAACGGCGCGGCGCACCGCGACCGGGCGATGGCGGGGGTCTGACCGACCCCGCCCCACCGACTCCTCTCTAGAGGAGGGAGATGACGGCCTCGAGCAGCTGCTCGAGGCCGTCGTCGTTCCAGGTGGCGGCGCGGCCGCGCAGGGTGAGCACGGTGCGCCCGCCGAGACCGGCCGCGCCGAGCGAGAGCCCGGTGCCGCCCGCGGTCACCGGGTGGAAGGCGAGCCGCTCCACCGCGGGCGCGGTGACCTCGCCGAGGTGCGAGACGAGGAGGGTGGACCCGAGCCGGGGGCCCAGCAGGCGCAGCCCGGCCGTGGTCGCGCGGTCGAGCGCGGGGCTCCACGGCCGCCGCTCGGCGGGCGCCGGCGGGGTCTGCAGCGGAGCCGTGCGGATCGCGGCGCGGATCGCGTCGAGGTCGAGGCGCTCGACGTCGCGCAGCCGCAGCAGCACGCTGCGGTCCTCGATCCGGCCCTCGTCGTGGTCCGGGGGAGCGTCCGGGCGGGGATCACGGGTCGCGCCGATCGCGATCGCGACATGGCGCGCCGGGCGCCCCCGCTCCTCCTGGTGCCGGACGACGGCGCGCGCCGCCGCGTGCACGAGCTCCGCGGTGCGGTGGCTGCCCGGCAGGGTGGCGCTGACGAGCACGTCACCGTGGTCCGCCACGGGCCGGTCCGGGGGGACGACGCCCGACGGCGGCCGCAGGGCGACCTCGGCGAGGCGGCGGGCGACCGTGCGCGCGAGCCCGCCGGTCGTCGTCCGCGGTCCGGTGCCGCGGGCCGACGACGTCGCCGGCCCGAGGCCGAGCCGGTCGAGCACGGTGAGCAGGCCCAGCCCGTCGACCGCGCTGTGGTGCGCCGAGAGCACGACGTCGTTGCCGTCGACGCCGACGAGCAGGGGGACGGGGGAGTCCGCGAGCAGGTCCCGGGCCCCGGCGAGCCGCGGCGCCTCGTAGGCCCACCCCTGGGTGTCGCAGAGCGCGGCCAGGGGAGCGGCGAGCGCGTCCGGGGCGACCGGGTCGGCGAGCGTCGCGGTGAGCAGGATCCGCCAGCCGATCCGCGGATCGGCCACCCAGCGGTGCGGCGGCGGCGCGGTCACGGCGTCACGGCTTGTGCGCGAGGCAGACCAGGCTCACGCCCGGCAGCCGCTTGAGGGGGAGCACCCGCTCCATCCCGACGGCCGCGCGCAGGCCGGCGTTGAGCACCGGGTGCACCGCCTCCATCTCGCTCTGCGGCACGTCCTTGTTGCGCCGCCGGGCCCGGACGACCGGGCGCAGCAGCACGTTCCACGACCACAGGTCGTCGATCACCAGGCCGGACCCGGTGACCAGGTCGGCGAGCTGCTGGCGCTCGTAGCGCCGGACGTGGCCCAGGGCGACGTCGTGCCCGCTCCACAGCGCCATCCCGGCCGGGACGGCGACGAGCGCGCGCCCGCCCGGGCGCAGCACCCGGAAGGTCTCGCGGGCGACGGCGACGTCGTCGTCGATGTGCTCCCACGCGTCGGTGGACATGACGAGGTCGACCGAGCCGTCGGCCACCGGCAGCTGCCGGCCGTCGCCGCGCAGGACCGGGATCCCGCGGGAGGCCGCGATGCCGGCGCCGGTCGCGGTGTACTCGACGCCGACGGCCTGCCAGCCGAGCTCGCGCAGCACCGCGGTGTTGCCGCCCATGCCGCAGCCGACGTCGATCGCGCGCCCGGCCGGCCAGGACCCGACGGTCCGGCGCACGAGGGCCCGGCGTGCGGCGTACCACCAGTGCCGGTGCTCGAGCGCGGCCGACTTGGCGATCTCCTCCGCATCCACGTGCGCAGCCTAGGACACGGCGTGCGACGCCTAGGACAGGTCGGCGCCGAAGATCGCGGTGCCCGGCGTCAGCGCGCCGCGCACCCGCGACCAGCCGCCCCAGAGCCGCTCGTTGCCCTCGGGCCACTCCGGCTCGAGGAGGGTGGTGAGCCGGAAGCCGGCGCCGGCGAGCAGGCCCACCCAGTCGCCGAGCGTCCGGTGGTGCTCGGCGTACGACGTCGCGCCGGTCTCGTCGTCCACCTCGACGTAGGGGGTGCGGTCCCAGTAGGACTGCGTGGCGGTCAGCCCGTCCTCGGTGGGGTCGTCGGGGAACATCCACCGCGTCGGGTGGGTGATCGAGAACGCGAAGCGCCCGCCCGGGCGCAGCACCCGGGCGGTCTCGGCGACTGCGCGGTCGATGTCGGCGACGAACTGGAGCGCGCCGAACGACGAGAAGACGACGTCGAAGGAGTCGTCGGCGAAGGGCAGGTGGGTCGCCGTGCCGCGCACGCTCGGGACGTCGAGCCCGGTCGCGTCGTCGATGCGCAGCGAGTGCTGCAGCTGGCGGTGCGACAGGTCGAGCCCGACGGCCCGGCCGCCCTGGCTGCGCACCCAGCGCGAGCACTGGCCGGCGCCGGAGCCCACTTCGAGCACGTCGCGGTCGCGCACCTCGCCCAGCATCCGGGCCTCGGCCTCGGTCAGCCCCTCGGGTCCCCACAGGAAGCCGACGTCGCCGAGGTAGCCCCCGTGGGTGGCTTGGTACTCGTCGGCGTACCGATCCCAGTCGGCGCCGTTGGCCAGCCGGGACTCCTCCTCGGAGACCGACCGCCGGTGGGCGGTGACAGGGGGATGGGGCCAGTGTGTCTGGACGGCCTGCTCCACAGGAGCAACAGTAGCCGTCGCGAGTTGGACTCCGGCACCGCCTCCCGCGTACCCTGGAGTGTCTGTGCCTTCGTGATCCTCATCGGATCGTGCGGCACGGGACTCCACTCCGACTACTTCTGCCCACCCAAGGACCTATCCTCCACATGACGAGCACCCTCTCGACCCCGCTGGCCGGACAGTACGATGACAACGCCCCCCAGGTGGCGATCAACGACATCGGCTCCGAGGCGGACTTCCTGGCCGCCATCGACCAGACCATCAAGTACTTCAATGACGGCGACATCGTCGACGGCACCATCGTGAAGGTCGACCGGGACGAGGTCCTCCTCGACATCGGTTACAAGACCGAGGGCGTCATCCCCTCGCGCGAGCTGTCGATCAAGCACGACGTCGACCCGTCCGAGGTCGTCCAGGTGGGCGACAAGGTCGAGGCCCTGGTCCTCCAGAAGGAGGACAAGGAGGGTCGCCTGATCCTGTCCAAGAAGCGCGCGCAGTACGAGCGCGCCTGGGGCACGATCGAGGAGATCAAGGAGGCCGACGGCGTCGTCGAGGGCACCGTCATCGAGGTCGTCAAGGGCGGCCTCATCATCGACATCGGCCTGCGCGGCTTCCTGCCCGCCTCGCTCGTCGAGATGCGCCGGGTCCGCGACCTGCAGCCCTACGTGGGTCAGACCCTCGAGGCCAAGATCATCGAGCTCGACAAGAACCGCAACAACGTGGTCCTGTCGCGCCGTGCCTGGCTCGAGCAGACCCAGTCCGAGGTCCGCCACGGCTTCCTCACCCAGCTCCAGAAGGGCCAGATCCGCAAGGGCGTCGTGTCCTCGATCGTCAACTTCGGTGCGTTCGTCGACCTCGGCGGCGTCGACGGTCTGGTCCACGTCTCCGAGCTGTCGTGGAAGCACATCGACCACCCGTCCGAGGTCGTCACCGTGGGCGACGAGGTCACCGTCGAGGTCCTCGACGTCGACATGGACCGCGAGCGTGTCTCCCTGTCGCTGAAGGCGACCCAGGAGGACCCGTGGCAGCACTTCGCCCGGACCCACCAGATCGGTCAGATCGTGCCCGGAAAGGTCACCAAGCTGGTGCCCTTCGGCTCGTTCGTCCGCGTCGAGGAGGGCATCGAGGGCCTGGTCCACATCTCCGAGCTGGCCGAGCGCCACGTCGAGATCCCGGAGCAGGTCGTCCAGGTCAACGACGACGTCATGGTCAAGATCATCGACATCGACCTCGAGCGTCGCCGGATCTCCCTCTCGCTCAAGCAGGCCAACGAGACCACCGCCGCCGCGGACGTCGAGGAGTTCGACCCGACGCTCTACGGCATGGAGGCCACGTACGACGAGCAGGGCAACTACATCTACCCCGAGGGCTTCGACCCCGAGACGGGCGAGTGGCTCGAGGGCTTCGACGAGCAGCGTGCGAAGTGGGAGGAGCAGTACGCCAAGGCGCACGCTCGCTGGGAGGCCCACGTCAAGCAGCAGGCCGACGCCAAGCAGGCCGAGATCGAGGCGGGCGAGGCCAACTCGTACTCCTCCGCTCCGGCCGAGGAGACCGGCGGCTCGCTGGCCTCCGACGAGGCGCTGCAGGCGCTCCGCGAGAAGCTGACCGGCGGCAACTGATCGCCTGACGATCGTGTGATCGTCTGCTGACGGCAAGCACGAAGGCCCCGACCTGATGGTCGGGGCCTTCGGCTTTTCTCGGTGGGGGCGTTACTTGGTCGCCGGCCGCGAGGTGGCGCGGACGGCGCGCGCGGGGGGAGCGGTGCGCCGCGGGGTCGCGGGGCGGACCTCGCGGGCCGGCGCGTCGGCGACGGCCCGCGCGGCAGCGGGACGGGCGACGATCGTGCGGGTGTCGGGGGTGCGGTCGCGGTGGGCCGCACGGCGCTCGCCGTGCAGGTCGCGGCCGGTGCTGAGGTCGTCGCGGCGGACCCAGATGACCAGGGCCAGGACGATCATGACGAGGAGGAGGACGGCGAGGAGGTTCGTGGCCAGGTTCATGGCAGTAATCATTCTCTCAGCGCATTTCTGCCACCAGTGGCAGCAATGCCGGTTTGCGTTGATTTCCTGCCAGTGCGGTGCGATGGTGGTCCGGTGAGCCTGACCAATGTCGCCGTCCTCGCCTTCGACGGCGTCGCCCCGTTCGAGCTCGGCATCCTCTGCGAGGCGTTCGGCATCGACCGCACCGCCGACGGCGTGCCCCCGATCGACTTCGCCGTGTGCGCCGAGGACGACCGCCCGATGCGCACCTCGGCGGGCTTCTCGATGCAGGCCGCGCACGGCCTCGACCGGGTCGCGACGGCCGACCTCGTCGGCGTCCCGGCGATGAAGCAGGCCGAGCCGAGCGATGCCGTGATCGAGGCGATCCGGGCCGCGCACGACCGCGGCGCCCGGATCCTGTCGGTGTGCAGCGGCGCCTTCATGCTCGGTCAGGCGGGCCTGCTCGACGGCCGCGAGTGCACGACCCACTGGATGTACACCGAGCGCCTCCAGCGCGAGTTCCCGGCGGCGAAGGTCGTCCCCGAGGTGCTGTACGTCGACGCTGGCCAGGTGGTGACCGGTGCCGGCAGCGCGGCCGGGCTCGACGCCGCACTGCACATCTGGCGCCAGGAGCACGGTGCGAGCATCGCGAACATCATCGCCCGGCGGGCCGTCGTCCCGCCCTACCGCGACGGGGGACAGGCGCAGTACATCTCCCGGGCGGTGCCCGACTGCGAGGCCGACACGCTCGGCCCGCTGCTCACCTGGATCCTCGAGAACCTCGGCGAGGACCACGGTGTCGAGGCGCTGGCCAAGCGGGCGCTGATGTCGCCGCGCACCTTCGCCCGGCGCTTCCGCGACGAGACCGGGACGACGCCGCACCACTGGGTCACCCGGCAGCGGGTGGCCGCGGCCGAGGAGCTGCTCGAGCGCACCGAGCAGCCGGTCGAGTGGATCGCCGGCGAGGTCGGCTTCGGCAACGCGGCGACGCTGCGCCACCACTTCGTGCGGGTGCGCGGCGTGAGCCCGCAGAGCTACCGGCGCCAGTTCGCCTGCTGACCGGACCCGCCGGCGGAACGCGCCTTTAGAGGTTCCTCCAAAGGCCTTCGGAGACTTTGGAGGTTCGGCCCCTGCCGGTGCCCGGTGACCCGCGTCACCCTGAACGGGCAATCAGTTTCTCCGGTGACGAGGAGCCACCCCCATGGACCATCCGCACTACGACGCCATCGTGATCGGGGCCGGGTTCTCCGGCCTGACCGCGGCGCGCGAGCTCGGCGAGGCGGGCAGGAGCGTCCTCGTGCTCGAGGCACGCGACCGGATCGGCGGCTCGACCTGGTACCGCACCGACCTGCTGGGCGGCGTCGGGCTCGAGATGGGCGGCACCTGGATCGTCCCCCAGCAGACCCACGTCTGGGGTGAGGTCGAGCGCTACGGCGTCCCGATCGAGGACTCGGTGCTGCCGGACCGGATGACCTGGTCGGCGCACGGCAAGGTGCTCGACACCCTGCTGCCCTGCACGCCCGCCGAGTACGGCGAGCTGGAGCACGCCGTGCGCCAGCTGCTCGCCGCCGGCGACCGGCTCGACGTCACCCGGCGGCTGTCCGAGCAGGACCTCGCCGACCTCGACGTCCCCATCGAGCAGTGGGCCGACGACGCCGGCCTGACCGGCAACGCCCGCGAGCTGCTCATCTCGTGGTTCTGCGGCTGCGCCAACGCCCACGAGTCGATCGGCTCGGCGCTCGACATCATCCGCTGGTGCGCGTCCATGGACAACTCGCTGTGGGGCATGGTCCAGGCCTCGGTGCTCGGCTACACGTTCACCGACGGCACCAGGTCGCTCGCCGACGCGATCCGCGCCGACCTCGCCGGCGAGCTCCGGCTCTCCGCGCCCGTGCGGAGCGTCGTCCAGGACGACGACGGCGTCACGGTCACCTACGACGGGGGAGTGGCGCGCGCCGCGCGGGTGCTCGTCACCGTCCCGATCGGCGTCCTCAAGGACATCACCTGGGAGCCCGCGCTGCCGGCCGACAAGCTCGCCGCCTCCCACGAGAACCACGCCGGCCAGGGCCAGAAGGTCTGGGCACTGGCCACCGGCGTGCCCGACGACATCAGCGGCTACGGCTGGGGCACGGCGTTCGACTACGTCGGCGCCATGCACGAGTCGCCGCAGGGCACCGTGCTCGTCTGCTTCGCGCCCGAGCACGACCGGGTCGACGCGAGCGACCTCGCCGACGTCCAGCGTGCGGTGCGCGAGTACGCGCCCGACGCCGTCGTCGTCGACGCCGCCAGCCACGACTGGGTGCACGACGAGTTCTCCTACGGCACCTGGGCGACCTTCCGGGCCGGCCAGTTCGCCAAGTACGAGCAGGCGCTCGCCCGTCCCGAGGGCCGCGTCCACTTCACCGGCTCGCACACCGCCACCCGCTGGCGCGCCTTCATCGACGGCGCCATCGAGTCCGGCAAGCGCGGAGCCACCGAGATCCTCGACCACAACGACCCCACCCCCGGAGGCACCGCATGACCGTCGGACCCGTCGACGCCACCCAGGTCCCGCGCTACGCGGGCGACACCACCTTCGCCCGGCTGCCGCGGCTGAGCGACGTCAAGGACGCCGACACCGTGATCTGGGGCGTGCCCTTCGACGGCGGCGTCTCCTACCGTCCCGGCGCGCGGTTCGGCCCGAACCACATCCGCCAGTCCTCGCGGCTGCTGCGGCCCTACAACCCGGCCCAGGACAGCGAGCCGTTCGCCCGCGCCCAGGTCGCCGACGCCGGTGACCTCGGCGTCAACCCGTTCTCGCTCGACGAGGCCATCGCGGCGATCGAGGCCGGCGCCCGCGACCTGTCCGGCACCTCGCGCACGCTGCTCACCATCGGCGGCGACCACACCATCGCGCTGCCGCTGCTGCGGGTCCAGCACGAGCGGCACGGGCCCATCGCCGTCCTCCACTTCGACGCGCACCTCGACACCTGGGACACCTACTTCGGGGCGCCCTACACGCACGGGACGCCGTTCCGCCGCGCCTCCGAGGAGGGGCTGATCGACTTCTCCCACGCGATGCACATGGGCATCCGGGGGCCGCTCTACAGCAAGCTCGACCTCGACGAGTCCGAGGAGCTCGGCTTCTCCGCCGTCCACGCGCGCGACTTCGTGCGCTCACCCATCGACGACATCATCAACCGGATGCGCGATCGCCTCGGCGACCGCCCGGTCTACGTCTCGCTCGACATCGACGTGCTCGACCCGGCGTTCGCCCCCGGCACCGGGACGCCCGAGGCCGGTGGCCTCTCCAGCGCCCAGCTGCTCGAGGTGCTCCGCGGCCTCGACGGGCTCAACGTCGTCGGCGCCGACATCGTCGAGGTCTCGCCGGCCTACGACCACGCCGAGATCACCGGCATCGCCGCGGCCCACGTGGCCTACGAGATGCTGTCAGTGCTGCCGGGCAAGCCTGCCTGACGGCTCGGCGTCTACGATGCCCGTCTCGTCCCGCCCCTGTGCCGGTCGGGCCGCGGCAGGTCTCGATCCTGCGTGGCGACTGTGATCCGTGAACAGTGGTCCGACCACATCGGCAGAGGTTGCGCGAGGGGTCCGATCTCCACTGAGATCGGGCCCCTCGCTGCGTTCGGCTCCGGGAGATCGTCCGTGGTGCCGGGCAGAATGTGATCATGAGTGGAGGCGGCGCCGGGCCCGGTCGTGGTTGCATCTTCTGCGGGTCTACCACGAACAAGATGAGTCGCGAGCACCTGCACCGGAAGGCTCTCAAGAAGTACATCGAGTCCACCCCGGGTGTGAGGCACACGCTGATGCTCCCCGATGAGGTGGTGACAGTGAGGCAGCTCGATCGGGTCGACCCGTTGGACCAGCCCCTGAACGGGGTCTGCGCGCCCTGCAACAACGGCTGGCTCAACGACGTAGATTCCGCCGCGGAACCGACGGTCGTGGCTCTTGCCCTGCGGCGGCGGTCGCACCTGCGCGAGCGCGAGTGCAAGCGCTTCGCACGCTGGGCGTTCCGAACGGCTGTCATGCGCGCGCACCTTGACCGAAAGGCCAAGCTCGAGATCGATCCGGAGCTCGTCGCGGAGTTCCACCGAGACGGAGACGTTCCAGAAGGCGTCGAGGTCCGTGTCGCGCTGACCAGGTTCACGCCTGGGATCCGGACGCCGGGCTCGAACGGTCAGGTTCACGCTGCTCAGCAGGAGGTCGAGTCGGGGACGATCACCATCATGGGGACCATCAACGTCGTGACGTGGACATTAGGGTCGCTCTACGTTCACGTCATCGTCCCGAGCGCTGGAGCCACCAAGTCGGCGGCGGCTTTGGCGGCAGAGGTCGATTCGGTCGCCGGAGGATCGCTCGCGCTGGTGTGGCCAGGCGCAGGCAACGTCTCATTGTCAGACGGACTGACCAACGACGTGATGGCACGTATTGGACGCCCCGGCCACCTCATGGCTGACGATGAACTGCACGATTCAGACTTCGCGCTGCCGTTCGTTCCGGGTGGCGAGGCCTAAGACGGCGAATTGCTTGCGGCGCCTCAGACGTTGCTGCTCACCAGGTGCGCACCCACATGCAGTACTCGGCCTTGCTCAGCGTGTCGATCGCCTCGGCCGAGAGCGGCGCGGCGGCGTCGGTGACGACGTACCCGAGGCCGTCCTTGGTGGCCAGGTGCTGGTCGACCACGTTGTCGCCCGCGGTCGCGAAGGTCGCGTTGAGCTCGGCGAGGACGCCGGGCAGGTTGCGGTGGAGCAGGCCGATCCGGCGTCCGCTGGGCAGCTCCGGCGGCAGGACGGCGGGCAGGTTGACCGAGAGCGCGGTGCTGCCCTCGAGCGCGAACCGGGCGAGCTTCTCGGCGACGAACCAGCCGATCTCCTCCTGCGCCTCCTGGGTGGAGCCGCCGATGTGCGGCGTCAGGATGACGTTGTCGAGCCCGCGCAGCACGGAGTCGAAGGCGTCGCCCTGGGCCTTGGGCTCCGCCGGGAAGACGTCGACCGCCGCCCCCGCGATGTGGCCGGAGATCAGGTTGTCGCGCAGCGCCTCGTAGTCGACGACCATGCCGCGCGAGGCGTTGAGGAAGAGGGCCCGCGGCTTCATCGCCGCGAATTCGGCGGCGCCGAAGAAGCCCGCGTTGCCGGGCCGCCCGTCGACGTGGAGGCTGACGACGTCGGCGACCGCGAGGAGGTCCTTGAGCGAGCGCATCCGGCGCGCGGTGCCGTGCGCCGGGCGGTCGGCGGTGTCGTAGAAGACGACGTTGAGGCCGAGCGCCTCGGCGACCGTCGAGAGCTGGGTGCCGATGTTGCCGTACCCGACGATGCCCAGCGTGCGTCCGCGCACCTCGTGGCTGCCCTTGGCGGACTTGTCCCAGGTGCCCTCGTGCATGCGCTGGGTCTTCTCCGGCAGCCGGCGCGCGAGCGCGATCAGCTCGGCGATGACCAGCTCGACGACGCTGCGCGTGTTGGAGTACGGCGCGTTGAACACGCCGATGCCCTTCTCGGCCGCCGCCACGAGGTCGACCTGGTTGGTGCCGATGCAGAAGCAGCCGATCGCGAGCAGGTCGGGGGACTCGTCGAGCACCCGCTTCGTCACGGTCGTGTTGGACCGGATGCCGAGCAGCTGGACCCCGCCGGCGAGGGCCGCGATCAGCTCGTCCTCGGAGAGGGAGCCGGTGCGCAGCTCGACCTCGTAGCCGCGGGACTCCAGAGTCTCGACGGCGGCCGGGTGGATGTTCTCGAGAAGCAGTGCCTTCACATCGGAATCCTACCGGCGCCGCGGCCCGGACCCCGCCTCAGCCCACCCCCGTGGACACGTGCAGAAAGTCACCTCGGAGCCGGTGAGTCCGGGGTGCGGCGCGAGTACGTACTCACAGAGATCACCCACCGACCGAGGAGACCACCATGACTGCCACCGCCGAGATCGACGCCGTCCTCGCCGCGACCTACCAGGCCTGGGCCGACAACGACGCGGATGCCTTCGTGCGCCACTACACCGAGGACGCGACCGCGCTCCTGCCCGGCTCCCTGCGCGCCGGCCGGACCGCCGTGCGGGACGCGATGGCGGCGGGCTTCGCCGGCCCGCTCCGGGGCAGCCGGACGGTCGACCGCCGGCTGAGCCTGCGGTTCGCCGGCGCCGACGCGGCGATCGCCGTCCACGAGAGCGGCATCCTGCTCGCCGGCGAGACCGAGGTGCCGGCCGAGCGCCGGGTGAACGCCACCTGGGTCTTCGAGAAGCGCGACGGCAGGTGGATGATCGCGGCGTACCACAACAGCCCGGCCTGAGGAGCCTCGTGACGACGTACGACGACCCCGGGTTCGCCGAGCAGGTGGAGCCCTTCCGCGGCGAGCTCGTCGCCCACTGCTACCGCATGCTCGGCTCGGTCCAGGACGCCGAGGACGTCGTCCAGGAGACCTACCTGCGGGCCTGGCGCGCCCGCGACCGGTACGACGAGCAGCGCGCCTCGCTGCGGACCTGGCTCTACCGCATCGCGACCAACGCCTCCCTCACCGCCCTGCGGGGCCAGGGCCGGCGCACGCTGCCGTCGGGCCTGGTCCCGGAGCGGGACCCGCGCAGCCCGTTCGAGCGCGGCGAGGTGCCGTGGCTGCAGCCCATCGCCGACGCCCGGGTGCCGGGCGCCGACCGCACCGGCCTGCGGCTCGCGTTCGTCGCCGCACTGCAGCACCTGTCGGCCCGGCAGCGCGCGGTGCTGATCCTGCGCGACGTCCTGGACTTCTCGGCGGCCGAGACCGCCGAGATCCTCGGCACGACGGTGGTCGCGGTCAACAGCGCGCTGCTCCGCGCCCGGGCGAGCGTCGCCCCGGCCGACGAGGAGCGGCTGCGCGAGCCCGCGGAGCGTGAGCAGCGCGCGTGGGTCGAGCAGTACATGAGGGCGTTCGCGGCCGCCGACGTCGACGCGATCACGCGCCTGCTCGCCGCCGACGTGGTCATGGAGATGCCCCCGATGCTCAACTGGTTCACCGGCCCCGACAGCTACGCCGTCTTCATGCGGTGGGTCTTCGAGGTCAACGGCACCGACTGGCGCACCGTTCCGGTCCACGCCAACGGCCAGCCGGGCTTCGCCGCCTACGTCCGGCGCGACGGGCGCGGGAGCTACCACCGGCACAGCCTGCAGGTGCTCGCGCTCTCCACCCACGGCGTCGTCCGCAACTCGGTCTTCGTCGAGGACGACGTCCTCGACACGTTCGGCCTCCCGTCTACCGTGTCGGGATGACGACGACCGTCCGGCAGATCCAGGTGACCTTCGACTGCGCGGCCCCCGACCGCGTGGCCCGCTTCTGGTGCGCGGTGCTCGGCTACGAGCTCGCGCCCGGTGCCGAGGACGCGACCACCTGGTCGGCCTGCGTCGACCCCACGGGCGCCGGGCCGCGGCTCTACTTCCAGCGCGTCCCCGAGGGCAAGGTGGTCAAGAACCGGGTCCACGTCGACGTCCGCGTCGGGACGGGTCTCGTGGGCGCCGAGCGGCTCGCCGTCCTCGCGGCCGAGCGGGACCGGCTGGTCGCGCTCGGTGGGGTGATGGTCGAGGTGCTCGAGGCCGACGACGAGAACGAGTCGATCATCGTGATGCAGGACGTCGAGGGCAACGAGTTCTGCCTCGACTGAGCCGCACCGGCCGGCGCCGGCGGCCGCTATCGTCGCTGCGTGCGGACCCTTCGCCTGCGCTCCGAGCCGAGCATCGTCCTGCTGGTCGTCGACCTGCTCGTGCTGTGGCTCGCGCTCGGCGGCGTCCGGGACGACGGCGCGCCGCCGTGGACCCGGTTGGCCTGCCTCGCCGTGGTCGTGCTCGCGGTCGCGCTCGCCGTCCACTCGCTGGCGCTGCTGCTGCGGCGACTGGTCCGGGCGGGCCGGGTGCACCAAGACGGAACCGCCCCTCACCGAGGACGAAGGTGAGGGGCGGCTGCCTGAGCTGGGTCTCGTGACTGACTCAGCTCCAGTCGACGCTGTAGTAGCGCGTCTCCTGGTACTCGCGGATGCCCTCGTGGGCACCCTCGCGGCCGATGCCGCTCTGCTTGACCCCGCCGAACGGCGCGGAGGGGTCGGACACGATGCCGCGGTTGATGCCGACCATGCCGGCCTCGATCTGCTCGCCGAGGCGCAGGGCGTCCTGCAGCCGGCCCGCGAAGACGTACGCCGCGAGCCCGAACTCGGTGTCGTTGACCGAGGCGAGCAGCTCGGCCTCGTCGGTCCAGGTGACGACGGGCGCGACCGGGCCGAAGATCTCCTCGGACAGGATCGGCGCGCCGAAGGGGACGTCGACCAGGATCGTCGGCGGGAAGAACCAGCCCTCCGCCGGGACCGAGCCCTGCACGGCGACCTTCGCGCCGTCGGCGACGGCGGCGTCGACGAGCTTGGTGATGCCGGTGAGGGCCTTCTCGCTGATGACCGGGCCGATCTGGTTCGCGGTGTCGGCGGAGGGGCCGACCTTCAGCGCGGCGACGGCGGCGCCGAACTTCTCGAGGAAGGCGTCCGCGACGTCGGCGTGCACGTAGAAGCGGTTGGCCGCGGTGCAGGCCTGGCCGCCACCGCGGAACTTCGCGATCATCGCGCCGGCCACCGCGGCGTCGATGTCGGCGTCGGCGGTGATCACGAAGGGGGCGTTGCCGCCGAGCTCCATGCTGGTGTTGAGGACGCGGTCGGCGGCCTGGCGCAGCAGGGTCCGGCCGACGCCGGTGGAGCCGGTGAAGCTGACCTTGCGGACGCGGGGGTCCTCGAGCCAGGTGGTGACGACGGCGGCGGCGGCCGTCGTCGGGACGACGTTGACGACGCCGTCGGGCACGCCGGCCTCGGTGAGGATCCTCGCGACGGCGATCGCGGTGAGCGGGGTCTCCGCCGCCGGCTTGAGGACGACGGTGCAGCCCGCCGCGAGCGCCGGGGCGATCTTCCGGGTCGCCATCGCGGCCGGGAAGTTCCACGGCGTGATGAGCGCGGCGACGCCGACGGGGGCGTGGGTGACGAGGCTGCGGGCGCCGCCGGCGGGGGCGTCGCCGTAGGTCCCCTCGCCGCGCACGGCCTCCTCGGAGAACCAGCGGAAGAACTCCGCGGCGTAGGTGACCTCGGCGCGGGCGTCGGCGACGGACTTGCCGTTCTCGGCGGCGATGAGGCCGGTGAGGTGGTCCGCGTCGCGGATCATCAGGTCGTAGCAGCGGCGCAGGATCTCGGCGCGGGCTCGGGTGGGCGTGGCGGCCCAGGCCGGGAAGGCCGCGGCGGCGGCGTCGACGGCGGCGGTGGCGTCGGCGACGGTGCCGTCGGCGACGGTCTCGATGACGAGGCCGGTGGCCGGGTCGTGGACCTCGAAGGTGGTTGCGGTCATCGTTGTCTCCAGATCACGGGTGGGGGTCACGGGTAGAGGCCGCGCAGCTGGTGGGCCTGCGCCACGCGCTCGACGGCGAGGCAGGTCGCCGCCGTGCGCAGGGGGACGTCGAGCCGGGCGGCGGCCGCGTTGACCGAGTCCCACGCGGCGAGCATGCGCTCGGCCAGCCGGGCCTCGACCTCGATCTCGCTCCACCAGTAGGCCTGGTTGGCCTGGACCCACTCGAAGTAGGACACGATCACGCCGCCGGCGTTCGCCAGGATGTCCGGTACGACGAGCCGGCCGGCCTCCTGCAGGATCCGGTCCGCCTCGGGGGTGGTCGGGCCGTTGGCGCCCTCGACGATCACCTTCGCGCGCACCCGGCCGGCGTTGTCGCCGCGCAGGACGCCCTCGACCGCGGCCGGGACGAGCAGGTCGACCTCGGCCTCGAGCACCGCCTCCGCGGCGATCTCGTCGCCGCCCGCGAACCCGACGACCGAGCCGGTCGCGTCGACGTGGCGCTCCAGGCCGGGGATGTCGAGCCCGGCCTCTGCGGCGACCGCGCCGTACTGGTCGGACACGGCGACGACCCGGGTGCCGGCCTCGGCGAGGAAGCGGGCGGCGTACCGGCCCACCTTGCCGAAGCCCTGCACCGACGCGGTCGCCTCCTCGGGGGCGATGCCCTGGGAGCGCAGCGCCGCGAGCGCCACGTGGACGACGCCGCGCGAGGTCGCCGTGGCGCGCCCGCGGGACCCGCCGAGGCTGATCGGCTTGCCGGTGGTCACGCCGAGGACGGTGTGACCCTGCTGCACCGAGTAGGTGTCCATCAGCCAGGCCATGGTCTTCTCGTCGGTGCCGATGTCGGGCGCCGGGATGTCGCGCTCGGGCCCGATCAGCGGGCTGATCTCGGAGGTGTAGCGCCGGGTGACGCGCTCGAGCTCGGCCTGCGAGTAGCTGCGCGGGTCGATCCGCACGCCGCCCTTGGCGCCGCCGTACGGGACGTCGAGCAGCGCGCACTTCCACGTCATCCACATGGCGAGCGCGCGGACCTCGTCCAGCGACACGTCGGGGGAGTAGCGGAGACCGCCCTTGGCCGGGCCGCGGGAGAAGTTGTGCTGGACGCGGTGCCCGACGAACAGCTCGGTCGTGCCGTCGTCGCGGCGCAGCGGGATGCTGACGGTCACCTCGCGGCGCGGGGTGGCGAGCATCTGGTGCAGGCCCTCGTCGTAGCCGAGGAGGGTGGTCGCCTCGCGGAGCTGCTCGCGGGCGTCGGCCAGCGGCCCGGTCGCCGTGGCGGCGACGGGCTCGTGGAGCGCGGTCATCAGTTCTCCCGGAAGATCTCGGCGAGGAGCTCGAGGGCCTCGTCGAGCAGGTGGTCGGGCATCGACAGCGGCGGCAGGAAGCGCAGCACGTTGCCGTAGGTGCCGCAGGTCAGCACGACCATGCCCTGGGCGTTGGCGGCGGCGGCGACCTTCTTGGTCAGGTCGGCGTCCGGCTCGGTGGTGCCGGCCTTGACCAGCTCGACGGCGATCATCGCGCCGCGGCCGCGGACCTCGCCGATGCGCGGGTCGCTCTCCTGCAGCGCGGCGAGCCGCTCGGTCATGGTCTTGCCGATGGTGCGGGCGCGGTCGACCAGGCCCTCGGCCTCGATCGTCTCGATGACGGCGAGCGCGGCGGCGCAGGCGAGCGGGTTGCCGCCGTAGGTGCCGCCGAGGCCGCCGGCGTGCGCGGCGTCCATGATCTCGGCGCGGCCGGTGACCGCGGCGAGGGGGAGACCGCCGGCGATGCCCTTGGCGGTGACGATCAGGTCGGGGACGACGCCCTCGTGGTCGCACGCGAACAGCTCGCCGGTGCGGGCGAAGCCGGTCTGCACCTCGTCGGCGACGAAGACGACACCGTTCTCGCGGCACCACGCGGCCAGGGTCGGCAGGAAGCCGTCGGCGGGCACGATGAAGCCGCCCTCGCCCTGGATCGGCTCGATCACGATGGCGGCGAGGCTGTCGGCGCCCACCTGCTTCTCGATGACGTCGATCGCCTCGCGAGCCGCCTCGGCGCCGTCGCGGCCGCCGTCACGGAAGGGGTAGGACAGCGGCGCGCGGTAGACCTCGGAGGCGAACGGGCCGAAGCCCTTCTTGTACGGCATGTTCTTCGCCGTCATCGCCATCGTGAGGTTGGTCCGGCCGTGGTAGGCGTGGTCGAAGACGACGACCGACTGGCGGCCGGTGGCGGAGCGGGCGATCTTGACCGCGTTCTCGACGGCCTCGGCGCCCGAGTTGAAGAGCGCGGAGCGCTTCTCGTGCGTGCCGGGGGTGAGCTCGTTGAGCTTCTCCGCCACGGCGACGTAGCCCTCGTAGGGGGTGACCATGAAGCAGGTGTGCGTGAACTCGGCGACCTGGCGGGTGACCGCCTCGACGACGCGCGGGGCGCTGTTGCCGACGGTGGTCACCGCGATGCCCGACCCGAGGTCGATGAGCTGGTTGCCGTCGGCGTCGACCAGGATCCCGCCGCCCGCGGCGACGATCTGGACCGGCAGGCCGACCGCGACACCCGAGGCGACGGCCTTGGCCTTGCGCGCCGCGAGCTCCTGCGAGCGCGGGCCGGGGATGGCGGTGACGAGGCGTCGCTCCTGCGTGATGCTGGGGCCGCCGGTGGGCTGCTGGCTCATGGGGGTGTCCTCCGTGGGATCCGTGGGCGCGGGGTCCCGGGATCGCCGGGCCGTCTCTGACGAAGGTAGGACGGCCGGCCCGCGCCCGCCATGACCATCCTGCACAATCTGCGCTTTCGTGTTGTGCATCCTGTGCGACAATTGCCGCATGGTGACGATGGCGGACCTGGTCGCGGTGCCGGGCCTCGGCCTGCGCCTGGTGCACGAGGCCGGCGGACCGGCACTGCGCTGGGTCGCGACGAGCGAGCTGGCCGACCCCACGCCGTACCTCGAGGGGGGCGAGCTGCTCCTCACGACCGGCCTCGGCACCCGCGGCTGGAGCGACGAGTGGGCCCCGTACGTCGACCGGCTGGCGAGCGCCGGCGCCGCCGCGCTGGGCATGGGCGTGGGCCTGACCCACGACCGGCTGCCCGATCGGCTGGTCGAGGCGTGCCGGGCCCGCGGCCTGACCCTGCTGGAGGTGCCGCGGGCCACCCCCTTCGTCGCGGTCTCGCGGGCCGCGGCCGAGCTGCTCCAGGACCAGGAGGCCGCTGCCACCCGGCTCGCGCTCGACCTGCAGCGCCGGCTCACCCAGGCCGCCCTGGGTCTCGACCTGCGCCCGCTGCTCGAGCGCCTCGCCCAGCTTCTCGACGGCACGGTCGCGCTCGTGCACCGCGACGGCGAGCCCGAGGAGGGTCCCTTCGGCGCCCACCCGGACCGGCTCGACCTCGCGCTCGTGCGCACCGAGGTGGCCGGGATCCGTGGCCAGGGTCTGGGCGCCGTCTCCAGCACCGTCGCCAGCACCGTCCACGGCCGGGTCGCCACCGTCGTGCGGCCGATCGGCCTGGCCGGCCGCCCCGAGCACTACCTCGCCGTCGCCGCCCCCAGCAGCCTGGGCGACCCGCTGCGGGCCGCGATCAGCACCGCTGCCGTCCTGCTCAGCCTCGCCGTCGAGCGCCGGGCCGAGCGCCGGGCCGCCGAGCGCCGGCTGCGCGGCCGCGCTCTCGAGCTCCTCGTCGCCGGCGACCTGCGCTCGGCCGACGTCCTCCTGGCCGTCGCCGAGGGCGCGCCCCTCGTGCCGGAGCGGCTGCGGGTGCTGCGGGTCACGGCGCCTGACGAGGTCCGCGACGACGTCCTCGAGCGCCTCGAGGACGACGGCCTGCTCGCCGGCCGCGTCGCCGGCGAGCTCACCGCCGCCGTCCCACCCGGCCAGGTCGCCGCCGTCGTCGCGACGCTCGCCCAGCACGCGGAGGCCGGGCTGCGCGCCGGCATCGGCCGCCTCGTGCCCGCCGCCGACGCCGGCCGCAGCGCCGAGACCGCAGGTCACGCCCTCGACCGCACCACCGCCGCCACGCCGGTCCGCCGGTGGGAGGACGTCGCCGACGCCGGCCCCCTCGCCCTCATCCCGGCCGGCCTGGGTCAGGAGTACGCCGCCTCGCTCCTCGGCCCCCTCGACCCCGACCTCCGCACGACGCTCGCCGCCTTCCTGCGCCACCACGGCTCCCGCGGCGCGGTGGCCGACGACCTCGGCATCCACCGCAACACCGTCCGCAACCGGCTCGCCGAGGTCGAGCGGCTGCTCGGCGTCGACCTCGACGACCCGGCGGCGCGGGTGGGGGCGTGGCTGGCTCTCGAATTGGCCAATTCGTAGCCGGGATCTGGCCTAGGCTCCGCGTCGGGAGGGAGCCATGCGGCGCTGGATGCTTGGGGTACTCGTCGCCGCACTGGTCGTGACGGCGAACGCGGTGCCGCCGGTCGCCGCTGCTGGCGCGCCCGCGACCGATCCCGTGCGGATCCTCATCCTCGGCGACTCCGTGTCCCAGGGCTCGTCGGGCGACTGGACCTGGCGCTACCGCCTGTGGCGCCGGCTCGTCGACGCGGGCGTCGCGTTCGACCTGGTCGGCCCGCGCGACGACCTCTGGGACCTGCGTGCGGACGCGCCGGGAGCGATGTCGTACGCCGACCCGGACTTCGACCGCGACCACGCCGCGCGCTGGGGGATGTTCGCCGGGATGCCCGACGTGCCCGTGGCCTCGCTGGTGACGACCTACCAGCCCGACGTCGTGGTCGTGATGCTCGGCATCAACGACCTGATCTGGACCGACCAGGCGCCCGCGGAGGTGGCCGCCCGGGTCGGCGACCTGGTCGCAGCCGCGCGGTCGGCGCGGCCCGACGTCGACGTGGTGCTGAGCGAGGTGACGCAGCACTGGTTCCCGGACGCGCCCGAGCTCAACGCCCAGCTGGCCCTGCTCGCGCAGGCCGCGACCACCGCGTCGTCGCGGGTGGTCCTCGCCGCCGCGGCCGCCGGCTACGACGTCGACCGCGACACCTGGGACACCTCCCACCCCAACGCGAGGGGCGAGGTCCGGATCGCCACCGCCGTCGCCGCCGCACTCCACGAGCTCGGCATCGGACCGGCGGCGACGCTGCCCGCGACCATGCCGCCGGTCGGCCCGCGCTTCCCGGCGACGTTCTCCGGGACCCTCGCCGGCGCGGAGGGCCGGCTCGCCTGGACCAGCGGACCCGGCGCCACCCACCAGCTGCTCTGGCGCCGGGACGTGACGACCGGTGCGCCCTGGACCCGCTCGCCGGTCCCGCTTCCCCGCGACGGGACGCTCGTCGTACCCGGCCTGCGCCGGCACCACCGCTACGACTTCCGGCTGCAGCCGGTGAAGGGCGACGACCTGCCCGGGGGCGACGTGTACTCCGCCGTCGTCAGCCTCGTTCCCGGCGGCCCGATGCTGGCCCCGGCCGGTGTGCGCGCGGTCGCGCGGGGGCGGCGGTGCGTCCGGCTGGCCTGGCGCCCGGTGCCCGACGCGACGTCGTACGTCGTGGAGCGGCGGGTCGGCCGCACCTGGACCAGGCCGGTCCGGACCACGACCCCGAGCTGGCGGGGCACCCGGCTTCCCGTGGCGCCGCGCTGGACGTTCCGGGTGCGGGCGACGGGCGATCAGGTGGTGGGTCCCCCCACGTCGGTCACGGTCCGCCCAGCTCGCTCCGCCGCACCTTGCCGGTGAGCGTGCGCGGCAGCTCGTCGACGAAGACGTAGTCCTTGGGCCGCTTCGGCGGCGCCAGGTGCGCCCGCGCGTACGACGCCAGCTCGGCCTCGTCCACCGAGCCGACCACCGCCGCGCACACCCGCTGCCCCCAGGTGGGGTCCGCGACGCCGTACACGGCGATGTCGGTGACGCCCGGGCAGGTGCCGAGGACCTGCTCGACCTCGGTCGGGTAGACGTTCACGCCACCGCTGATGACCAGGTCCTCGCGGCGCCCGTCGAGGAAAAGGTAGCCGTCGGCGTCGATCCGGCCGAGGTCGCCGACCGAGAACGCCGGCCCGTCGGGGGTCTCGCGCCAGGCGGCGGCGGTCTTGTCGGGCGCGCCGTAGTAGGTGAACCGGGCGAACGGCGGCACGGTGCACCAGATCGTGCCGTCGGCGTCCGTGCTCAGCGTGCGGCCCGGACGGGCGCGCCCGACGGTGCCGGGTCGGGTGAGCCACTCCTCGCTGCGGCACGCGGTGAACTGGCCCTCGGTGGAGCCGTAGAACTCCCACGTCGAGCCGTCCGGGAACGCCTCGACGAGCCGGTGCTTGAGGTCGGTGGGGCAGGGTGCGCCCGCGTGCGCGACCAGCCGGAAGGACGACAGGTCGGGGGTCCCGTGCTCGTCCCAGTGCGCGAAGAGCCGCTGCAGGTGGGTCGGGACGCAGAACATCGTGGTCGGTCGCTCGGTCTCGATCGCCGCCGTGACCGCGGCCGGGTCGAACGGCCCCGGGATGACGATCCGGCCGCCCGCGAGGATCGTGCCCATCGCGAACCGCAGCGGCGCCGAGTGGTACAGCGGGCTCAGCACGAGGTTGACGTCGCTGGGGGAGAAGCCCCACAGGTCGCGCTCCTCGGCGACCAGCGCGGCGGCGTCCTCGGGGCTCAGCAGACCCGAGAAGACGCCCTTCGGCACGCCCGTCGTCCCGCTCGTGCAGTGCATCGGCCGGCCGAGGGGGAGACCGGCAGGCGGGAGCGGCGCGACCAGGGCGGCGAGCTCGTCGTCGGTCCGGACGACGGCCGTCGGCTCGAGGCCGGCGAGGATCCGCTCCTGCTCGGTCGGGGTCAGCCGCGGGTCGAGGGGGATCGGGAAGATGCCCGCCGTCAGCAGCCGGAGCACCGCATCGACGTACGCGCGGGAGCCGGGCAGCAGCAGGGCGACCCGACCGTTCTCCACGGGCTCACAGTAGGGTCCGCATGTGCGCGTCGGACTGACCGGGGGGATCGCCTCGGGGAAGAGCACCGTGTCGTCGATCCTGAGCGAGCTGGGGGCCGTCGTCATCGACGCCGACCTCATCGCCCGCGAGGTGGTCGCCAAGGGGACCCCCGGCCTCGCCGCCGTGGTCGAGGCCTTCGGGCCCGAGATGCTGACCCCCGACGGCGAGCTGGACCGGCCCAAGATGGGCGCTCTCGTCTTCGCCGACGAGGCCCAGCGCCGGGTGCTCGAGAGCATCGTCCACCCCCTCGTCTTCGAGCGGTACGCCGAGCTCGAGGCCGCCGCGCCCGCCGACGGGATCGTCGTCCACGACATCCCGCTGCTGGTCGAGTCGGGGCGCGCCGGGGAGTTCGACGCGGTGATCGTCGTCGACGTCCCCGAGGAGGTCCAGGTCGAGCGGATGGTCCGCGACCGCGGCTGGACCGAGTCCGACGCCCGGGCCCGGATCGCCGCCCAGGCGACCCGGGAGCAGCGGCGGGCGGTCGCGACGTACCTGATCGAGAACACCGGGACGCGCGAAGACCTCCGTCAGTGCGTGGTCGATGTCTTCGAACGCCTCGAGGCGGGGCGCTCCGCGTCGTAGCATGACCCGACTGCTGCCCGGGTGGCCGAGCGGCACACGGACATGGGGGTCCAGCGGTGTCGCGCATCCTGACGACGGTGACGGCCGTCCTGGCGACGGTCGTGGGCGCGCTGAGCCTCACGTCGCTCGAGCCCGCGATCTCGGCGCCCGCGGTCGCTGCCGCGGCCTCGGGCCCCGCACTCGTCTCGACCGCACCGCGCGCCGTGCTCGGCGCCCGGGTCGCGGCCCGCGGCTCGGCCGTCACGAAGGCCCCCGGCAGCGTGGTGCCGCTCCGGTCGGTCCCGCTGCTGCTCACCGTCACCACCTCTGGTGCGGCGGGCAAGGGCACGCTGCTCGTCGCCCCTCGATCCGGCTCCGGCGCACCGGTCCGGGTGGCCTACCGGCGCGGTGCCGTCCAGACGACCACGCTGATCGCTCCTCTCTCGGCCGATCACCGGTTCACCGTGCGCAACCGGGCGAGTGTGGCCGTCCGGGTCCGGATCACCGTCGCCGGGTACGTCGCGCCCACGACCACCGAGCGACTCCACCGGATCGCCCCCGCCCGGGTGATCGACACCCGCCGGGGCGTGGGCCTGCCGCGCCGGCCGGTCGCCGCGCGGTCGGCGGTCGCGGCCCGGGTCACCGGGGGCGCGATCCCGGCGGGCGCGACCGGCGTCGTGCTCACGCTCAGCGCGAGCGGCGTCACCCGGCCCGGCACGATCGCGGTCCAGGGCTCGTCGTTCCTGTCCTCCCCGCGCTTCGCGAGCCTGCGGTTCAGCAAGAACGGGGTGAACAGCTCGACCGTCGTGGCCCGCCCGGACGCGACCGGCCGCCTCCACCTCTTCAACAGCTCGCCGCGCGGGGTGCACCTGACCGCGGTGGTCGTCGGCTACACCACGGCCGTGCGACCGACGAACCCGGGGACGCCGGGCACGCCCGTGGCGGTGTCCGGGCTGCGCGTCTCGTCGGAGCCCGACACGGTCACCCTGCGCTGGGCCAACCCGCCCGGCACGACCGAGGTCGTCGTGCGCAGGCTCGCGGGCGAGGTCGCCCCGACGACGCCGAACGACGGCACGAGTGTGCCGGTCACCGGCGTGGCGACGTCCGCCAGCGACACCCTCGCGTCGCCGGGTGAGCGCTACAGCTACTCCGTCTTCGCCCGGGTCGGTGGCAGCTTCACCGCGCCGGCGTCCGCGATCCGGCCGGGGCCGCCCCCGCCCACCGGAGGCGACCTGACGTCGGAGCCGGGACGGCTGACGTTCCGGTGGAGCAACCCACCAGGCGTGCACCACATCGAGGTCGACCTGGTCGAGGGCGGAGGCGTCCGACTCCCGCGGCCCGCCGGGACCGACCTCGGCAAGGCCGAGACCTACACCGCGGCAGGGCTGAAGGAGCGGACGCTCTACGCGCTGACGGTCTACGCGGTCGACGCGGCCGGAAACACGACGGGCTCGCTCACCATCAGCGGGACCACGCCGTCCGGCGACGACCAGGCGCCCGCACCGCTCTCCTCGGTGAGCGCGACCGCGCAGCCGAAGCTGGTCACCCTGTCCTGGGTGGTGCCGCCGGGGAGCGAGTGGGACCACGTCCTGGTGGCGCGCAGCGACGGGAACGTCGCTCCGGCGTCGCCGTCGTCCGGGCGGCTGGTCGGGGAGACCGAGGACCAGCGGGCCGCGATCGACGACCCGGCCGTCGAGCCCGGGCGCACCTATACCTATGCGCTGTGGGTGCGCGACGCCTCGGGCAACCTCTCGCGGCCGATCGCCAGGACGGTCACCACGCCAGCCGGCGCTCCGACCGGTCCGGTCACCGGCCTGCGCGCGACGGCACTGACCGCGTACCCGGAGGTCGAGGGCCAGTCGATCCGGCTCACCTGGACGCCGCCCGCAGGGGCCGCGTCGTACGTGATCGCCCGCGCCGACGGGGCGACAGCGCCCACGTCGACCCGCGCGGCGGGCGGCTGGGCCGTACCGGCGCAGACCCCGATGTTCCTCGACACCCGGCTGCCCGGCAGCAAGCAGTACAGCTATGCGGTCTGGGCCGTGGCGGCCGACGGGACGTGGTCGCCGGCCGCGACCGTCACCGTCACCACCGATCGGAGCACGCGGCGGCTCTCGGGCCGGCTCCTCAACACGACGACCGGGCAGCCCGTCAGCGCGGGAGCGATGACCTTCCGCCTACCCGACGGCACCTCGCACGAGGCCACGGCCGGCGCTGACGGCACCTACGCCGTCGACCTGCGTGTCGGCACCCTCACCGTATGCGTCACCGGCGCGAGTGTGCGGGGTGGTGGTGCCGCTCACGGCTACGTCGACACCTGTCGGGAGGTGACCATCGGCACGGGGCCTGCAACTACGGTCGACATCAAGGTCGATCCGGCGGCCTCCGTCACCGGCGTCGCGACCGACACCCGGTCCGGACGGCCCGTCGCCGGGGTCCGGATCGAGGTCTGGACGATCTTCCCGCCCTACCGCCCGATCGCTCAGGCCACCTCCGACGCAAGCGGTCGCTACCTGATCAGCGGCGTCCCCACCACCGGGACGTCGCTCACCGTGACGCCGCCGAGGAGCGAGCTCGCCCCCACGTGGGTCGACGTCCCGGCCCTCACCCCGGGGCAGACGATCACGCGGGACATCGCGCTCGACCCGCTGCCCCGGATCGCCGTCTCCGGCAGAGTGACGGCCGCCACCGGTGGCGGCCCGCTGGAGGGTGTCGCCGTCCACCTCGTCGACCCGGAGTCGTACGGCAAGACCTATCTCGTCGGCCACACCGGCGCCGACGGGCGCTACGCGGGCTCGCCGTACGTCGAGGACCCCGAGGGGCTGAAGCTGTGCTTCGAGGCTGAGGGGCAGGGGCGGGCTGCCGCGGCGCCGGTGCCGCCCGTGGGCCTGAGCAATGCCTGCTTCGGCGGCGTGGACTACGACCCGGCGGACCGCGAGAGCGCGAGCACCGCGACCACGGTGACCTCGGGGCAGCAGGCATCGATCGCACTGAGGTCCGCCGCGACGATCGCCGGAACGGTGCGGGCCGCCGACGGCACGCCGCTGGCAGGGGTCCGGGTGGTCACCCGGATCACGAGCCGTGAGGTCGCGGACGAGGCGGACCGGCTCTCCGCCACCACCGACGCTGCCGGGCGCTACGTGCTCCGTACCCCGCTGCCGCCCGCTGACGTGACGCCGCCGAAGGTCTCGGTGTGCGCGCAGGCGGGCGGCGGCGGCGCGTTCGGCTACCTGGCACCGAGCTGTGGTCTCGAGTACCAGGTCCGGCCCACGCCGGCCCAGCCGAGCATCACCCTCGACATCAGCATGGCTCCGGCCGGCGGGATCTCCGGCGTCCTGAGCGATGTCACCACGGGCCGCCCGGTGGCCGGCGCGACCGTGACACTGAAGCGGCAGACGAGCGGCAGCCCCGAGTTCGGTGGCACCACCCGAACGGGAGCCGACGGGCGCTACGCCTTCACCGGGCTCGACCCGGCCGTGACGTACGACCTCTGCTTCGAGGGCGGCGACGACGCCCAGGGATCACAGGCCTACCTCGAGGACTGCGTCGTCGGCGAGAGCGGGGCGGAGGCGGTCCGGGTCGCCCCCGCCCGCGCGACGCAGGTCGACCGCCGAGTGGGCCGTTCGGCCACGGTCACCGGGGTCGTGACCGATGCGGACACGCACCAGCCGCTCGCCGGGATCACCGTCGGCTTCGTCCGCGGCGGCGACGTCACCGACGCCCAGGGCCGGTTCACGCTGACCGGACGACCCGCCGGCGTCACCGGTGTGGTGCGGACCGGCCTCAGCGCGACCGGGACGACGGGATACCAGGCCGGCGAGGCGAGCCGGCCCACGACGCTCCCGCCCGACGCCGTCGTGCGGGTCGACGTCGCGGTCCGCCCGGCCGCCGCCCTCCGGGTGCGGGTGCTGACCCAGGATGGTCGGGTCGTCCCCGGCGCGGCGATCACCAACTCGACGTTCGGTCTGGGCCGCGAGGCCATCTCGGACGAGCAGGGCGAGACCGTCTGGCGCGGCCTCGCCGCAAGTCCCTACAACATCACCGACACGGTGTGCGCGACCAGCGGGACGGCCGGTCCGGGCTCGAGCGCCGGCTTCACGCGCGGCTGCTCGCACCTGCCCGCGCTGGTCGCCGGACGCACGGCCACGGCGACGGTCGTCGTCGGGCTGCGGGGGACGATCGACGCGGTCGTCTACGACAACGTCACCGGTCAGCCGGTCAAGTCGGCCAATGTCACCTTCTACAAGATCACCGGCGACCAGTCATCGGCCCAGGTGAACATGTGGACCACCGCCAGCGGGCAGGCGTTCGGGTTCGGTGACATGTACCGGAGCGATCCGCCGGCGACGAGCACCAACCCGCTCGGACCGACGTCGATCCGGGCCCGGGTCTGCGCATCATGGGCATCCCGGCCGGTCACCTGCGTCCCGGCCGGTCCGGACGCCGGCGCGAGCGGCCCGACCGTCGGCGCGAGCCCGGGGCTGCGGACCCTGGTCCCGATCGGCATCGACGCCGGGCACTGAGCGATCTCACTGGGACGCGCGAAGACCTCCGTCAGCGCGTGACGGAGGTCTTCGGCGTGCTGACCGCTGTGGCTTAGGCGGCCAGGTCCGGGTCGCCGAGGCGGCGCAGCTTCTGCAGCGCCTCGCGCTCGAGCTGGCGCACCCGCTCGGCCGAGATGCCGTGCTTGACGCCGATGTCGGCGAGCTTGTGCTGGCGGCCGTCGGTGAGGCCGTAGCGCGAGCGGATGATGTCCGCGGCGCGCGGGTCGAGCTGGTCGACGAGGCTGTTGAGCCGGTCGCGGGACTCGACGTCGAGGACGGTGAGGTCCGGGCCGGGCGAGGTCTCCTGCGCCATCAGGTCGCCGAGCGAGGTGTCGCCGTCCTCGTCCACGGGCGTGTCGAGGCTCACGTGCTCGCGGCCCCAGGCCATCAGGTCGAGCACCCGCTCGACCTCCATGCCGAGCTCCTGGGCGATCTCGGCGGGCTCCGGGTCGCGGCCGAGCTGGCGCTCGAGAGTACGACGGGCGCCGCCGACCTGGTTGAGCTCCTCGACCACGTGCACGGGCAGCCGGACGACGCGCGCCTGCTGCGCGATGCCGCGGGTGATCGCCTGGCGCACCCACCAGGTGGCGTAGGTGGAGAACTTGTAGCCCTTGGCGTAGTCGAACTTCTCGACCGCGCGGATCAGGCCGGTGTTGCCCTCCTGGATCAGGTCGAGCATCGGCATCTGGGCCCGCCCGTACTTGCGGGCGATCGAGACGACGAGACGCAGGTTGGCGTTGATGAACTCCGTGACGGCCTTGCGGCCCTCCTCGGCGATCCACTCGAGCTCGGCCTCGGAGGCCTGCTTCGGGGCGCCACCCTTCTTGCGGCCGACCCGGCCCTGGGCGAGGAGGTGCTCGGCGAACAGGCCGGCCTCGATCGTCTTCGCCAGCTCGACCTCACGGGCCGCGTCGAGCAGCGGGGTCCGGGCGATCTCGTCGAGGTAGAGACCGACGCTGTCGCGTCCCTCGATCTCGCGCCCGGTGTTCCGCTTGGTGCTCGTCGGCCGAGTCATGGTGGTGGTGGCCATCGCGTCCCTCCTTCGCCCGTGCGGGTGGAGCCCAGCCGCACATGTGGTTCCAACACTGGGGAGGTACCCGGGATTCCCGGGTTACTCCGGTGTTGCTCTCACAGGCAATGACGTCCGGCGGTTCCGGGAAGTTGCGCCCTCCGCCGAATCTCAGGGACTTCTCAAGTTCGACGGGCCGAGCGCGTCTCCGACGGCGGGAGAGGCCAGCAAGCTGCCGGGGTGCCGTCTCCCGCCGCGCTGCCGGCTTCTACGGGGAACCCAGCAGCGGCCGGTCGGCCAGCCCCAGCCGGTCCAGGATCCACGCCAGCGTGAACGCCCGCTCCTCCCAGGCCCGGTAGCGCCCCGAGACGCCGCCGTGCCCGGCCGCCATCTCGGTGCGCAGCAGGACGTCGGCCTGCGGCGCCCGCTCGCGCAGCCGGGCGACCCACTTGGCGGCCTCGACGTAGAGGACGCGGGTGTCGTTGAGTGAGGTCTCGGCCAGGATCGCGGGGTAGGGGAGGTCGGCGACGTTCTCGTAGGGGGCGTAGCCGGCGATCCGCTCGTAGGCGACGGGGTCGTCGGACGGGTTGCCCCACTCGTCGTACTCGGGGATGGTCAGGGGGAGGGTCGCGTCGAGCATCGTGGTGAGCGTGTCGACGAACGGCACGCCGGCCACGAGGCCGCCGAAGGCCTCGGGCGCCTGGTTGGCGACGGCGCCGATGAGGAGGCCGCCGGCGCTCGCGCCCTCGCCGACGATCTGCTCGGCGGTGGTCCAGCCGGTCTCGACCAGGTGGCGCGCGGAGGCGATGAAGTCGTCGAAGGTGTGCTGCTTGTGGGCGAGCTTGCCGTCGTCGTACCAGTGCCGGCCCATCTCGCCGCCGCCCCGGATGTGCGCGATCGCGAACGCGGCGCCCCGGTCGAGCACGGAGAGCCGGCTGACCGAGAAGTACGGGTCGATCGAGGCCTCGTAGGCGCCGTACCCGTAGAGGTGGACAGGGATCGGGTCGGTGCCCGCGGCGCCGCGCACGCCCTTGCGGACCACCAGCGAGATCGGCACCTGGACGCCGTCAACGGATGTCGCCCAGAGGCGGTGCTCCTCGTACTCGTCGGCGTCGTACCCGCCCAGGACGGGCGCCTGCTTGCGCAGCACGAGCTCGCCCGTGCGCAGGTCGTGGTCGTAGACGGCCGAGGGGCGGCTGAGGCTGGTCATCCCGACCCGGATGGTGGGCTGCTCGAAGGCGGGGTTGCTGCCCGCGCCGACGGTGGCCAGCTCGCCGGGGAACTCCACGAAGCGGTCGGCCGTGACCGGGTGGGCCGGGTCGTCGCCCAGGTCGAGGATCCGGACCTGCGAGCTGCCGTTGCTGCGCTGCTGGACGACGAGGTGGTCGGCGAACGCGTCGACGTCCTCGAGCCGGACCGCGAGGTCGTGGGGGAGCAGCGGCTGCCAGTCGGCGGGGGCGGTCGGGCTCGCGGGCGCGTGGCCCAGCTCGAACTCGGGTCCGGTGGCGTTGTGCAGGACGAGGAAGCGGTCCTCGCCGCCGACCACGGCGTGCTCCAGCGAGTACTCGACGCCGTCAGTGCGCTCGGCGAAGCAGACCGGCGTGGCGGTCGGGTCGGCGGCGTCGATGACGTGGAACTCCGAGGTCGTCTTCGAGCTGGCCGCGATCATCACGTAGCGGCGGCTGCGGGTGCGCCCGACGCCCACGAAGTAGCGTCCGTCGGGCTCGTGGAAGACCAGCTCGTCGTCGGCCTGGGCGGTGCCGAGGCGGTGCCGCCAGACCTTGTCCGGGCGCCACGCGTCGTCGACGGTCGTGTAGTAGAAGTGGTCGGCCGAGGCCCCCCACGTGACGCCCCCCAGGACGTCGGTCAGCACGTCGTCGTGCAGCTCGCGGGTGCCGAGGTCGAGCACGCGCACCGTGTAGCGCTCGTCGCCGACGACGTCGACGGCGTACGCGAGGAGGCGGTCGTCGGGGCTGACCGACGAGCCGCCCATCGAGAAGAAGTCGTGGCCCTGGGCGAGCTCGTCGAGGTCGAGCAGCACCTCCTCGCCGGGCAGCGCGGGCTCGTCGGGGTGCGCGTCGGCCGCGGGCTGCGGGGGAGTCCAGTCGTCCGGGTCGGTCACCGGGACGCGGCAGCTGGCGCCGTACTGGCGGCCCTCGAAGGAGCGCCCGTAGTACCAGAAGCCGCGCACCCGGGTCGGGACCGACAGGTCGGTCTCGAGCGTGCGGGCCTTGATCTCGTCGTAGATCGCGCCGCGCAGGTCGGCCAGGTGGGCGGTGCGCTCCTGGGTGTAGGCGTTCTCGGCCTCCAGGTGGGCGAGCACCGCCGGGTCCTCCTTCGCGCGCAGCCACTCGTACTCGTCGGTGCGGGTGTGGCCGTGCAGCGTCGTGGTGACGGGGTGGCGCGGGGCGACTGGGGGGACGGGCATGCGCCGAACGCTACTGCGGGTCCGGTTGCTCCGTCTCCGGCGGCCGCCACCGGCTCAGCTCGGGGTCGTCGGCGCGGAAGGAGCGGACCGGTCCCGGCGGCGTCTCGGCGGTCTCGAAGCGGACCGTCACCACGCCCTTGCCGGCGCCCCAGACCCAGCCGCGACCGTGCTCCGCGTGGACGACGTCCATGCCGGGCGACCACGCCGTCCCGGTCCACTTGGCGCCGGCCTGGTCGGGCTCGGGCTCGGCGGGGACGTCGTCGGCGGGCGCCTGGTCGCTCTCGCCGGCGTCCTCGTCGGACGTGGCGAACAGGTCCTCCTGGATCCAGTCGGCCAGCCCCGAGACGCCCACGCCCAGGAGCCGGACGCCGCCTGAGGTGTCGAGGTCGGTGAGCAGCGCGCGGGCCAGCCGGGCGATGGTCGCCGGGTCGTCGGTCGGCGCCGGGAGCGTCGACGAGCGGCTCAGCGTGGTGAAGTCGTAGAGCCGGACCTTGAGCGTGACGGTCCGGCCGGACAGGCCGTGGGAGCGCAGCCGCTTCGCGACCTCGCCGGCCTGCCGGGTCACGATCGCGGTCATCTGCGGGCGGTCGGTGAGGTCGTGCTCGTAGGTGCCCTCGACGCTCACCGACTTCGCCTCCCGGTCGGCGACCACCGGACGGTCGTCCTCGGCGCGCGCCAGGTGGTAGAGGCCCTGGCCCAGTGCCTTGCCGACGAGGCTGACCAGCTCGTCCTGGCTGATCCGCTCCAGCTCGGCGACCGTGTGGACGCCCGCGCGCCGCAGCCGCTCGACCGTCGCCGGTCCCACGCCGGGGATCACCGACACGTGCATCGGGCGGAGCATCTCCAGCTCGGTGCCGGGCTCGATCACGACGAGGCCGTCGGGTTTGCGCAGGTCGCTGGCGATCTTGGCCAGGAACTTCGACGACGCCACGCCCACCGATGCGGTCAGGCCGCCGGTCACCTCGTGGACCCGGGCCCGCAGCTCCTCGGCCTGCGCGGTCACCGTCGCCAGCTCGAGGTCGGGCAGGCCGGCCTCGGCGAGGTCGACGAACGCCTCGTCCAGCGAGAGCGGCTCGACCAGGGGCGAGCACGCGCGCAGCACCGCCATCACCGCGGCACTCGACGCGCGGTAGGCATCGAAGCGGCCGGACAGGTACGCCGCGTGCGGGCAGCGGGCGCGCGCCTCCCGGGTCGACATGGCCGACCGGACGCCGTACGCGCGGGCCTCGTAGGACGCCGTCGACACCACCCCGCGGCCGCCGACCCCACCCACGACCACCGGCTTGCCCCGCAGCGACGGCTTGTCACGCTGCTCGACCGCCGCGAAGAACGCATCGAGGTCCAGGTGGAGGACCGAAGCGTGGGCGCGCACGGCGTCACGTTAGTCGTCTCCCACCCCACCACCGACCCCGGAACCTCCACAGCCCCTCCCCACCCCCCGCCCTCTCCACAGCCCCCACCTCGCCACCCCGCCCCCACCCACCCCTCCACCGACGCTTCTCCCATGACCACCGCCTCGCCCACCGCCCCCACCACCGCCACGCCCCTCTCCCTCACCGCCCACGACACCGACGACCTCCTCGCCGTCGCCCCCGTGCTGCTCGGGTTCTGGCCGGAGCGCTCGATCGTCATGCTCACCCTCGGCGGCCGCCGGCCCTTCCACGCCCGCATCGACCTGCCCCCGATCGACGAGCAGAGCCCCGCCGTGCGCCGCCTCCTCGACACCCGCCTCCTCGTGCCCGCCCGGCGCCACGGCGCGGTCCGCGTCGTGCTCCTCTACTTCACCGACGAGCCCGCGGCGGCGGCCGCCGTCCACCGGGCACTGCGCCGCTCCTGCGCCCGCCGCGGCCTCGGCATCGTCACCGCGCTGCTCGCCGACGGCACCCACTACCGCCAGCTCGAGCACCCGGACCCGACCGTGCGCCGCCGACGGCACCCCTACGACATCTCGGCGCACCCCTTCATCCGCGACGCCCTCGCCTCCGGCCGCCTCGTCCACCCGACCCGCGACGCCATGGTCGACTCTCTCGCCCAGCGGCCCGCCGCCGCGGCCGCCGTCACCGCCGCCCTGGTCGACGGACGCCACGCCGACCACGGCATCCCCACCACCGGCCGCGCGATCCGCGACGCCGGCCGCTGGGCGCTGGCCACCGTCACCGACCTGGTCGAGAGCGCGATCCTTCCCACCGACGCCGACCTGGCCCGCCTCCTGTGGGTCATGCAGGCGCCCCGGGTCCGCGACGCCGCCTGGTCCCACCTCACCTCCGCCACCGCGTCCGCCCACCTCCGGATCTGGTCCGACGCCGTCCGCCGCGCCCCGGACCCCCTCCTCCCAGCGCCGGCCGCCCTCCTCGCCTGGGCCGCCTGGCAGTCCGGCGACGGCGCCCTCGCCTGGGCCGCCCTCGACCGCTGCCGCCGTACCGACCCCGCCTACCGGCTCGCCGCCTACCTCGCCCTCCTCCTCGAGAACGCCGTCTCCCCGGACCAGTGGAGCGCCGACTTCGACTGGTCCGCCGGCCTCCCACCCGCCACCCCGCTCCCGCCGTCCGCGGCCCCCACGGAAGAGCCGCCGTAGTGGGGCGGGGCGGCACGAACCCCGGCGCCCGACGAGCCGCTGCTCCCGGCGCCGTGGCCCACGGCGCCCGCTGCGTGGCGGCCCGGCCGCCGTGGCGGGCGAGCCGCCCTTGCGGTCTGCGGTCTGCGGGTTCCCGGACGACCATGCGCGTACTCAGCGCCGCCTGCCCGGCCCCGCCGCGACCTTGGACCGGCCACGGGTTAGCTGGCCTCCGGACAACGGCGCGCCAACCCGACCCGACCAGCCCGCGCCCCCAAAGCCCGCGCGTCGCCCACGAAGCCGCTCCCACACCCGCCGCAGCCGCCGCACCCGCTACCGACCCGGCTCCCAACCACCTCGGACGACCGTGCCCCACCCCCGACGCCGACTCGCCCCGCGGACGAACGCTCGCTCCCCGCCCCGGTTCTGTCTAGTGTCGGCCCATGGGAGATGACGTCGCGCCCCAGGAGTTCACCCCCGCCGACCGGACCCGCTACCGGGACAAGGTCCGCCGCTGCCTCGACGTGTTCGAGCGGATGCTGCGCGAGTCGGCCTTCGACACTGACGATCCGTGGACCGGCATCGAGGTGGAGCTCAACCTCGTCGACGGCGCGGGGGACCCGGCGCTGCGCAATGCCGAGGTGCTGGCGGCGATCGAGGACCCGGACTTCCAGACCGAGCTCGGTCAGTTCAACATCGAGCTCAACCTGCCGCCGGGTCCGCTGGCTAGGGGTGGGCTCGAGCTGTACGAGACCCAGCTGCGGGCCAGCCTCAACAACGCCGAGAAGCGGGCCGCGGCGGTCGACGCGCACCTGGTGATGATCGGGATCCTGCCGACGCTGGCGCCCGAGCACCTCGAGGCGGACGTGATCAGCGCCAACCCGCGCTACCGGCTGCTCAGCGAGCAGATCCTACGGGCGCGTGGCGAGGACATCCTGATCGACATCCAGGGGGTCGAGCGGCTGCGGACGACGGTCGACACGATCATGCCGGAGGCGGCGTGCACGAGCACCCAGTTCCACGTGCAGGTGAGCCCGGAGCGGTTCGCGTCGTACTGGAACGCCTCGCAGGCGATCGCCGGCGTGCAGATCGCGGTGGCGGCCAATGCGCCGTACCTCCTGGGCAAGCAGCTGTGGGCCGAGACCCGGATCCCGCTCTTCGAGCAGGCGACCGACACGCGTGCCGAGGAGCTCAAGGTGCAGGGGGTCCGGCCGCGGGTGTGGTTCGGCGAGCGGTGGATCACGTCGGTGTTCGACCTGTTCGAGGAGAACGTGCGCTACTTCCCGGCGCTGCTGCCGGTGATCGACGAGGAGGACCCGCTCACCGTCCTCGAGGCCGGGGGGACGCCGAACCTGTCCGAGCTGCGCCTGCACAACGGGACGATCTACCGGTGGAACCGCCCGGTCTACGACATCACCGGCGGCCTGCCGCACCTGCGCGTCGAGAACCGGATCCTCGCCGCCGGGCCGACCGTCGTCGACACGGTGGCCAATGCGGCGTTCTACTTCGGCCTGGTCCGCGCGATCGCCGAGAACGACCGGCCGCTGTGGTCGCAGATGTCGTTCAGCGCGGCCGAGGAGAACTTCCACGCCGCGGCCCGCGACGGCATCAACGCCGAGATCTACTGGCCGGGGCTGGGCCGGGTCCGCGCCACCGAGCTCGTCGTACGACGCCTGCTGCCGCTGGCGCGCGAGGGTCTGGCGCTGTGGGGCGTCGAGGAGGCGGAGGCGAACCGCTACCTCGACATCATCGAGCAGCGCTGCCTGAGCGGGACCAACGCCGCCGACTGGTTCGTCCGCCAGGTCAACGAGCGCTCCGACGCCGACCGGTACGACGCCCTGCGCGCGGTCCTCGCCGACTACCGCGCCCGGATGCACGACAACCAGCCGGTCCACACCTGGTGACGCTCACCCGGCCTCGGCGGCAGCGCCGGCAGCCGCGGCAGCGGCGCCGGCCGGCCGGACCCGGCTCCAGGTCCGGCCGACCCCTGAGCGCGGGTCCCGCCAGGACCGCCGGGTCACCACGACCAGGTCGAGCGTGACGCCGAGCTCGGGTCCGGCCGCGCCGACGGCGGCGGCCCAGGCGAGGTCCTCGAGGTCGGGACCGTCCACCGGGCGGGTCAGCCACAGCAGCGGGACGACGCCGCGGTCCAGGCTGTCGCGGCAGAGCGCCTCGACGATCTCGATCCGCAGGGCGAGGTCGAGTCGCTCGCCATGGCGGACCTCGAAGCTGCGGTGCTCGGCCGGTCCGCCGCAGGGCAGGCCGGCGTGCAGGACCGCGGGGTAGCGCCGCCTCGCCTCGCCGGCTGCGTGCTCCAGGACCGCCCGGCGCAGCACCCGCTGGAGCAGGTGGGGCACCGGCGCCTGGATCCCGGGCCGAGCCGCGGTCCCCGTCGAGACCGCCAGAGACGCAGACGTCCCAGGGGACGCGGACGACCCAGGGGAGGCAGGGGGCGCGGGTGACGCGGCGGACATGGTGGGAGCCTGCCCGATCCGGCGCCGCGGCGGGCGGCTCCTCCACAGGGCCGGCGGCATCGACCGGGCAGGACCAGCGTCGGACGAGCGACTGCCTAGGCTGGCGCCATGACGAGGTCCGGGCTGATCGGGGTCGACGAGCTGCTGCAGGTGGTGGGGGAGCAGGCGGAGGTGACCGTGCTGGACGTCCGCTACCGGATGGGCGGCGGTCCGTCCGGGGTGACGGCGTTCGCGGCGGGCCACGTCCCCGGCGCCGCGTACGTCGACCTCGACCGGGCGCTCGCGGCGCCGGCCGGCGACGGCGGGCGGGGGCGCCATCCGCTGCCGGAGGTCGCCGACTTCCAGGCGGCGATGCGGGAGGTGGGGGTGCGCGACGACCGTCCCGTGGTGGTGTACGACGACTGGGCCGGTCATGCGGCGGCGCGGTGCTGGTGGCTGCTGCGGTACCACGGGCACCAGGACGTCCGCGTCCTCGACGGCGGCTGGTCGGCCTGGCAGGAGGCCGGCGGCCCGATCGAGACCGGGCGAGACGGGCAGGATGAGCGAGGCGGCCGGAGCAGCGGCACGTTCACCGCACGTCCGGGCGCGCTGCCGGCCGTCGACGCCGGCACGGTCCGGCAGGCGGCGGTGCTGGTGGACGCCCGGGCGGCGGAGCGCTATCGCGGCGAGGTGGAGCCGATCGACCCGGTGGCGGGCCACGTCCCGGGGGCGGTGAACGTCCCGACCAGCCGGAACCTCGACGAGCGGGGCCGGTTCCGGGACCCGGCCGAGCTGGCGGCGGTCTACGCGGAGGTCGGGGCGGTGCCGGGGGTGGACGTGGCGGTCTACTGCGGGTCCGGGGTGACGGCCGCGCACGACGTCCTCGCGTTGGAGCTCGCGGGGGTGCGGGCCGCGCTCTACCCGGGCAGCTGGAGCGAGTGGGTGGCCGATCCGGGCCGGCCGGTGGAGCGGTCCTAGCCGCTCACCAGTGCACGCCGCGGAACAGCTGGGCGAGGAGCATCTGCTCGGTCTCGCGGTGGTTCGAGGCGGGCGCCTCCTCGGCGGCCGCGGCGGCGGCCGAGGCGGGCTTCTGGCCCTTGGCGGCGGCGGAGTCCGGGAACACCTGGTAGGCGAGGTTGAGGACGCGGAAGGCCGTCCGCGGGGCGATGGTGTGGGCGAGCTCGCCGGCGGTGCCGAGGGCGGTGTTGATCTCGTGGGGCTTGTCGACCATCGCCTTGATCACCACGTCCGCGGCCTGGGCGGGGGAGATCGTGGGGAACTTGTCGTAGATCTTGGTGGGCGCGATCATCGGCGTCCGCACCAGGGGCATGTGCACGTTGGTGAAGGTGATCCCGTGGCCGACGACCTCGGAGGAGACGACATTGCTCCAGGCGTCGAGGGCGGCCTTCGAGGCGACGTACGCCGAGAAGCGCGGCGGGTTGGTCTGCACGCCGATCGAGGAGATGTTGACGATGTGCCCGGAGCGCTGGCTGTGCAGCTGGGGCATCAGGCCCATGACCAGGCGGATGGCGCCGAAGTAGTTGAGCTGCATGGTGCGCTCGAAGTCGTGGAAGCGGTCCTGGGACAGCTTGAGCGAGCGGCGGATCGAGCGGCCGGCGTTGTTGATGACGTAGTCGACGCTCGGCAGGTCGGCGCTGAGCTGCTCGCAGAGCCGGTCGATGGCCTCGAGGTCGGACAGGTCGCAGGGGAAGACCTCGGCGCGTCCGCCGCGCAGCTCGATGATGTCCCTGGTGGCCTCGAGCTTCTCCTTGCCGCGGGCGACGAGGACCGGGATGCCGCCGGCCTGGGCGACCTTGAGGGCGACGACCTGGCCGATGCCGGACGACGCGCCGGTGATGACGACGTACTTGTCCTTGAGGGCGGCGACGGCCTTGGGGTCACGGCCGGTCGCGTCGTCGAGGTTCTCCTCCCAGTAGCCCCACAGGGCGCGGACGTAGGTCTCGAGCGGCGGCACGCTGATCCCGGAGCCGGCCAGGGCGCGCTCGGTGGCGCGGGAGTCGAAGACCGAGGGGAACGAGGTGTGGGCGAGCACCTCGGCCGGGATGCCGAGCCGGCCGACGGTCTGGTCGAGGACGAGCTGGGCCGGCGCGGAGCGGATGACGGCGTTCATCACGTTGATCGGGCGCAGCGCGCGGGGGAGCAGCGCGAGGGGTCCGGCGGTGGTGACCGAGCGGTCGACGGGGGTGGCGAAGCGGGGCGCGCCGGCGGCGGAGCAGAAGGCGTTGATCATCTCGATGACCGACTGCGGCTCCGGGTTGACCAGGTGGAAGGCCTCGCCGTCGTGGCCGGGGACGTGCGCGAGGTGGTCCATCGCCTTGGCGACGTAGTCGACCGGCACCAGGTTGGTGTCGCCGAGGTCGAGGCCGACGAGGGGGAGCCAGGCGGGCAGCGCGTCGCGGAGCCGCTTGATGACGGGGAAGAAGTAGTAGGGCCCGTCGATCTTGTCCATCGCGCCGGTCTCGGAGTGGCCGACGACGATCGCCGGCCGGTAGACCCGCCACGGGATCGTGGCCTCGTCGCGGACGATCTTCTCGGACTCGTACTTCGTGCGGTGGTACGGCGAGGGCAGCGGCTGGCCCTCCTCGAACATGGTCTCGTCGAAGCGGCCGTGGTAGTCGCCGGCCGCCGCGACCGACGACACCTGGTGGAAGACGCCGGCCCGCAGCGACTCGGCCAGGGTCAGCGCGTTGCGGGTGCCGTCGATGTTCATCGCGTCGTTGGTCGCGTCGTCGGCGGTGATGTCGTAGATCGCGGCGAGGTGGAAGAAGTGGTCGATCGAGCCGGCGTGCTCGGCGACCCAGCCGGGGTCGACGCCGAGGCCGGGCTGGGTGAGGTCGCCGACGACGGGCTGGACCCGGTCCGCGCCCCACTGGCGCACAAGCGCCTCCATGCGCGGCAGCGACGAGGCGCGCACGAGGACGAAGACCGGACCCTCGCGGTGGTCGACGAGCTCGGCGATGAGGTGGCGCCCGATGAAGCCGGTGGCGCCGGTCACGAAGTAGGCCATGCGCGCACGCTACGCGCTTTTGCCCGGTCGCGGACCGGGCTGGGACCTACTGGTCGCCGCCGCCGAACATGATCTCGTCCCAGCTCGGGACGGACGCGCGGCCCCGCTTCTTCTGCACCGGACGGCGGTGCCGGGCGCGCTCGGCCTCGGCCTCGGCCTCCGCGTCGGCATCGGCGCCGGCGTCGCCGTCAGTGGAGGTGGAGGTCGCGGCGGCGACCTCGTCGGCGGTGGCGCGCAGCGGCTCGTCGGCGGTCGCGGGAGTGGCGGCGGGCGCCTGGTCGACGGCGGCGCTCAGGTCGATCGCCTCGTCGAAGGCGTCGCCCAGGGGCAGCGCGGCGTCGCCGAGCGGCAGCTCCTCGGCCGGGACGGCGGCCAGCCGCCGCTCGCGGACCTGCTGGAGGTCGTCGCGGGCCGGCGGGGCCGGCTCGGCGACGGGCAGGACGTCGCCGATCAGCCAGCGGGCGTCGTCGTTGTCGGAGAGCACGTAGTTGCCGGGGGCGTCGTAGGTGAACCGGGCGACGCCGCCGCGCTCGTCGGTGTCGAAGGTGCCGGTGAGCACCCAGCGGCCGGTGTCGCGGCGGTAGGCGTCCCACACGACGGCGGCCGGGTCGGCGCCGCGCCCGCGCAGGTGGGCGGCGACGGCGTCGCCGAGGACGCGGCTCTGGGCGGGGCCGTTGCCCTCGCCGGGGGTCCGCCGGACCGAGGCCTTCTGGGCGCGGCCGGCGACGTGCTCGCGCTCGGCGAGGACCGGGCCGACGTAGGGCATGATCGCGTCGACCGTGGTCCCGGCTGCCTCGGCGACCGCCTCGGCGGTCTCGCCGGCACGGATCCGGACCTGGATCTCGCGAGGACGGATGCTGCTGCTCATCGGGGTCTCCAATCGACGCGGTGTCTCACCACGCACCGCGGTGCGGAGCTCAGGCGTGATGTCGAGGGTGTAGGTCGTGCCCTGGTCGTCCACCAGCTGCAGCCGGCGCGGGGTGGAGCCCGCGGCGAGGGTGAGGCGCACGGGGCGGTCGGTGCGGTCGGTACCGCCCTGGTCCGCCATGTCGCTCATCATTCCCTCGGGTCGTCTGCACGTGCTGGTCGCCTGTCCGGCCGAGCCTACGCCCGGCGGCCGCCCGGAGCGGGACCCGCGCCCGGCGTGCCGGTCATTTGTCGACAATGGGCGGGCTCGTCGCCCGCGACCAGCGGGCCTTGCCGCGGACGTAGAGCCACATCTCGCCCTGGCGCCGGAACCGGCTGACCTCGTGGAGGGCGCCGGGGACGCCGTCGAGGTCGTGGTGGGCGAGGAACTCGACGACGCCGCGCTTCTCGCCGATCCCGCCGCCCTCGGCGCCGAGCACCTCGAGGCCGGTCCAGCGGATCCGGTCGTCGAGCTCGAGGGAGGCCGGGCGGGTGGCGGGGTGCCAGGTGTGCAGCAGGTACGACGCGAGCCCCTTGACGAACGCCGAGTAGCGCGAGCGCATCAGCTCCTCGGCCGTCGGCGCCGAGCCCGGGCTGCGGTGGAAGGGACGGCAGCAGTCGTCGTAGGTGCGCCCGGAGTCGCAGGGGCAGGCCGGACGCGCCGGGGACGCCGGCTCAGGCACCGAGCACCCGGTCGAGGTAGGGGTTGGCGAACACGCGGTCGGGGTCGAGCCGGTCGCGCAGCGCGACGAAGTCGGCGAAGCGCGGGTAGCGCGGCGCCAGGTCGTCGGCCCCCAGGGTGTGCAGCTTGCCCCAGTGCGGCCGGCCCTCGTGGGCGCGCAGGATCGGCTCGAGGAGCCCGAAGTAGGCGCGGTGGTCGGCGCGGCGGTGGGTGTGGAAGGCGAGGTAGAACGAGTCGCGCCGGTACGACGTCGACAGCGCCACGTCGTCGGGGGGTGCGACCCGGATCTCGACGGGGAACGAGACGGTCAGCCCGGAGCGCTCGAACGCGGCGCGGCACTCGCGCAGGACGTCGAGGCCGACCTCGCGGGGCACGGCGTACTCCATCTCGCGGAAGACCACGTTGCGCTCGGTGGTGAACACCCGGTGCGCGATGTCGCTGTAGGTGCGCGGCCCGAGCAGCCGCGAGGCGAACCGGTTGGCGGCCGGGATGGCGCGCGGCGCCAGGTTGAGCGCGGCGGTCTGGGCGCCGAAGACGGTGTTGGAGAGCAGGTCGTCGTCGAGCCAGGCGCGCCAGCGGGGGAGCGGCTCGGCGGCGGAGAGGTCGGTGCCGACCCGGGTGTTGCGCTTGGTGAGCATCCGGTCGGAGTGGGGGAACCAGTACATGTCGACGTGGTCGTGCGCCGCGGTGAGGTCGTCGAAGGACGCCATCGCCTCGTCCCACGACATCGGCTGCTCCTCGGCGCGCAGCAGGAAGAGCGGCTCGACCGCGAACGTGATCGTGACCAGGACGCCGAGCGCGCCGAGACCGACCCGGGCCAGGTCGAGGACGTCGGCGTTCTCGGTGGCGGTGGCGCGCAGCACCTCGCCGGTGCCGGTGACCAGCTCGAGGCCGACCACCTGCGCGGCGAGACCGCCGGCGCGACCGCCGGTGCCGTGGGTGCCGGTGGAGATCGCGCCGGCCAGGGTCTGCTCGGCGATGTCGCCCATGTTGTGCAGGCTCAGCCCCAGCCGGGCCAGCTCGGCGTTGAACACCTTGAGCTGGGTCCCGGCGAGCGCGGTCACCGTCATCGCCGAGCGGTCGACGGCGACGATGCCGCGCATCCGGTCCGGCCGCAGGTGCACGTGCTGCGGGGTCGCGATGCCGGTGAAGCTGTGGCCGGTGCCGGCGGCCTTGACCGTCTGCCCGGCGGCGCGGGCACGGGCCACCACGGCGGCGGCCTCGGCGGCGTCGGCCGGGGTGACGACCTCCAGGCCGGTCGCCGACTCCAGGCCCGACCAGTTACGCCAGGCGCTCGGCTGCGGGGTGCTCATGGGGAGGCACGCTATCCGGCGCCGCCACCACCTTGACCAGCAGCGCGCCGATCAGGGCCAGGGTCCCGCCCACCAGGCACACGAGGTACGCCGGGGACGCGCCCGCGTGGTCGATCACGACGCCGGCGATCGCCGCGCCCGGCGCCAGGCCGACGGCGAGGCCGGTCTGGATGAACGCCATCCCCTCGGTGAGCCGGGCCGGCGGCAGCACCTGCTCGGCCAGCGACATGGCCGCGATGAGGGTGGGGGAGACCGCGACGCCGCCGAGCAGCAGCACCAGCGCCATCAGCGGGAGGTTGGGGACCAGGGCGAGGGGCGCGGCGGCGAGCATCATGCCGAACGCACCGATCCGCAGCCGGGTCAGCGGACCCCGGCGCCAGGTGATCGCGCCGGAGACGACCCCGGCGAGCAGGCTGCCGAAGGCCCAGATGCCGAGCAGGACGCCGGACAGCGACTTGTGCCCCTGCTCGTCGGCGAACGCGACGGTGACCACCTCGGCCGCGCCGAAGACGATGCCGAGCGCCGCCGAGACCAGCGTCAGCGGGGCGATCGCGCGCCACGGCATCGGCGGCCGGGCGACCTCGGCGGAGGTCCGCGGGTGCGCCGGCGGCTCGGTGCCGCGCTGGGAGGCGAACACGTAGGTCCCGATCAGCCCGCACGCCAGCGCGGTCCACAGCCCGGCCGCGGGGTGCACGCTGGTCGCGAGCACCGTCACCGCGATGGGGCCGAACAGGAAGACGGTCTCGTCGCCGACCGCCTCGTACGAGAACGCCGTGTGCAGCCGCTCGGGCCGGTCGGCGAGGTGGTGCGACCAGCGGGCGCGCACGCAGCTGCCGACCGAGGGGAGCGAGGCGCCGGCCAGCGCCGCGAAGGCGTACGTCGTCCAGCGCGGCCAGTCCCACTCCAGGCTGCCCATCGCGAGCGCGAGGCCGATGCCCCACACCGAGATCACGACGGGCAGCACCCGGCTCTGCCCGAGCCGGTCGATGAGCCGCCCCTGGACGATCGCGAAGCACGCGTTGGCGACGAGCGCGACCGCCGAGACCGAGCCGGCGAAGGCGTAGGAGCCGGTCTGGTGCTCGGCGAGCAGGACGATGCCGAGGCCGACCATCGAGATCGGGAGACGGGCGACGAGACCGGTCAGGCTGAACAGCGCGGTCGCGGGGGTGAAGATCTGGCGATAGGTCTGCAACATCGTCCCGACATCGTCCTCCGTAGGCTGGTCCCGTGCCGAATCCGGACCCGACCCCCCGACCGACCGACCCCTACGACGCGCTGCTGCTGCTCTCGTTCGGCGGACCCGAGCGACCCGAGGACGTCGTGCCGTTCCTCGAGAACGTCACCCGCGGTCGCGGGATCCCGCGCGAGCGGCTCGAGGAGGTCGGCCAGCACTACTTCCTGTTCGGCGGGCGCTCGCCGATCAACGACCAGAACAAGGCGCTCATCGCGGCGGTCGAGAAGGACCTCGCCGAGCACGGCCTCGACCTGCCGGTCTACTGGGGCAACCGCAACTGGGCGCCCTTCCTCGACGACACGGTCGCGCAGATGGCCGCCGACGGCGTGCGCCGGGTGCTCTGCCTGACCACGTCGGCGTACTCGTCGTGGTCGAGCTGCCGCCAGTACTGGGACAACATCGACGCCGCGCTCGCCGCGCTGCCCGACGACGTCGTGGCGCCGCAGATCGACAAGGTCCGCGCCTACTTCAACCACCCGGGCTTCGTGACCGCGAACACCGACGGGGTGCTCGCGGCGCTCGCCGAGCTGCCGGACGACGTCCGCGACGCGGCCCGGCTGGTGTTCGTCACCCACTCCATCCCGATCTCGATGAGCGACAGCAGCGGCCCCGAGGGCGGCGCCTACGTCGCCCAGCACCTCGACGTGGCCGCCGTCGTCGCCGCGGAGGTGGCGGCGGCCACCGGTGTCGAGCACCCGCACGAGCTCGTCTACTGCTCGCGCTCGGGCGCGCCGCACATCCCGTGGCTCGAGCCCGACGTCAACGACCGCCTCGAGGAGCTGGCGGCCGAGGGCGCGGCCGCCGTCGTGCTGATCCCGGTGGGCTTCGTCTCCGACCACATGGAGGTCGTCTACGACCTCGACACCGAGGCACTGGCCACCGCCGAGCGGCTGGGCCTGCCCGCCCGCCGGGCGGCGTCCGCGGGCATCCACCCGGCCTTCGTGGGCGCGGTCCGCGAGCTGGTGCTCGAGCGCGCGGCGGTCGAGCGCGGGGACGCGCCGGAGCGCCCGGCGCTCGGCGTCCGGGGGCCCTCGCACGACCGCTGCCCGGCCGGCTGCTGCCTCGGCGCCCGGACGGCGCCCGCATGACCGGACCGGCCGGGCTGCGCGGGCTCGCCGAGGACGTCGCCGGCGAGGCCGCCGCGCTGGTCCGCGAGCATGCCGGCCGAGGAGTCGCGGTCGCGGCCACCAAGTCCAGCGAGGTCGACGTCGTCACCGCGGCCGACCGGGCCAGCGAGGAGCTGATCCGGCGGCTCATCCTCGAGGCCCGTCCTGGTGACGGCTTCCTGGGAGAGGAGGGCGACGACGTCACCGGCACCTCCGGGGTGCGCTGGATCGTCGACCCGATCGACGGCACGGTGAACTTCCTCTACGGCCTGCCCGAGTACGCCGTCTCCGTCGCCGCCGAGGTCGACGGCGAGGTCGTGGCCGGTGTGGTCGTCGACGTCGCCAAGCAAGTGGTCTATGCCGGTCACCGCGGGGGCGCGGCGACCCGGAACGGCCGGCCGATCGCCGCCCGCGGGCCGGCGCCGCTGGCCCACCGCCTCGTCGCGACCGGCTTCAACTACACCCGGCCGGTGCGGACGGTCCAGGCCGCTGCCGCCGCTCGGCTGCTGCCCGAGATCCGCGACCTGCGCCGGACCGGCTCGTGCGCGCTCGACCTGTGCCGGGTGGCCGAGGGCGCCCTGGACGGGTACGTCGAGGAGGGGGTCCACCTGTGGGACCACGCCGCCGGCGGGCTCATCGCGCAGCTCGCCGGGGCCCGCCTCCTGGTGACCGTCGGGGCGGCCGGGACCGAGGCCGTGGTGTGTGGCCCGGAGCACGGTTTCGACGAGCTCCTGTCCGCCGTGCGGACGGCCGGCTTCCTGCGGGAATAGCGGGCGCCCGGTCACTGTTCCCCCGACTCGCGTCGACCCGGGTGGTCACACCTTGGATCGATGGTGCACAATCTGCCGCGCCGATCCGCACGCCAGTGCGGATGCGCGGGCAAGCCGAGGGGAGAGAGCACACACGTCATGGCGACTGACTACGACGCACCACGCAAGAACGAGGACGAGCAGTCCGAGGAGAGCATCGAAGAGCTCAAGGCGCGCCGCCACGACAAGAACTCCGGCAAGGTCGACGAGGACGAGACGGAGGCGGCGGAAGCCTTCGAGCTGCCTGGCGCCGACCTGTCGCACGAGGAGCTCGCCGTCGAGGTGAAGCCCAAGCAGGACGACGAGTTCACCTGCATGAGCTGCTTCCTGGTCCACCACCGAAGCCAGCTGGCGGACCCGAAGAAGATGATCTGCCGGGACTGCGTCTGACAGACGACGACGGCCGTGGCGGTCTGACCGCCACGGCCGTTTCGCTGTGTCCTGCCGCTGTCGTCAGGCGCCGTCCTTGCGCAGCCCGGGGGGCAGCTGGCCGGTCGACTTCAGGTAGTAGCCGGCCGCCCGGCGCTGGGCGAGCATCTTGGCGAGCGCCACGAGCGTGCCGCTGACCGCGGCCCAGGCGACCGCCTCCCAGACGTCGACATCGGGGTCGGCCGGGTTCGCCGGCGGCTGCTTGCCGGTGGCCGCCCGCCAGCCGGTGTCGAGACCCTTCTTCGCCACGGCGGCCGCGCCGAGCGCGGCGACGAGGGAGAACGCCGACCAGACCTTGGAGCTGTCATTTGCCATGGCCCGAGCCTATCGGCCCGTCGTGGCGGGCGGCTCAGGCGCGGGTGGTGCCGTTGGTGCGTGCCGCGTCGAGCGCGCCGGCCAGGGCCTTCGGGTGCCGCGAGCTCACCAGCCAGTACGGCGCGGGGTCGGCCGGGTCGGTGATCTCGACCTTGACCGACTGCTTGAGGTAGGGCCGCAGGACCAGGAACGCCCGGGCGTCGGCCTCGGGGCCGGAGACCCGGCGGGTCTGCTCGGCGTCGAGCGCCTGCACCGTGCCGACGTACGACGTCTCGATGCGGGCGCGCCCGGCCCGGAACCAGCCGTCGCCGACGACGACCCGCGCCCCGCCGTAGGCCCGCAGGGCGGCGGTCAGCGCGGCGAGCGCGAGGCCGGTGATGAGCCACGCCAACCAGGGCGCCTTCGGGTCGAGCGCGACGATGAGGACCAGCCACAGGCTGGCGATGAGCATGGTGCCCTGGGCCCACCAGCGCAGCGGGACGCGCAGGCGCTCCTGGTAGCCGGACGCCGCACGCTCACTCACGGGAGGATGATCCCATCCCCCTGGTCACGGCGCGTCGCTAGGGTCTCCCCGTGCCCGACGACCTGGTGATCTCCGTCCAGCAGCTCGACCCCGAGCTGCCCCTGCCGTCCTACGCCCATCCCGGCGACGCCGGCGCCGACCTCGTGGCCGGCGTGGACGTCACGCTGGCACCGGGGGAGCGGGCACTGATCCCCACCGGGATCGCGATCGCGCTGCCCGACGGCTATGTCGCGCTGGTGCACCCGCGCTCGGGTCTCGCGGCCCGGCACGGTCTCTCCATCGTGAACACCCCCGGCACCGTCGATGCGGGTTACCGTGGAGAGATCAAGGTGCTGCTGATCAACCACGACCCGGTGGAGCCGATCGCGCTGCGGCGCGGCGACCGGATGGCGCAGCTCGTCGTCCAGCGGGTCGAGCGGGCGCGGTTCGTCGCGGTCGACGCCCTTCCCGACAGCGTGCGTGGTGAAGGCGGCTACGGTTCTACCGGGGGGTTCGGTGCGAACCCGACGAACCCGACGAGGAGGACACAGTGAGGCTGCGGCGCAAGGCCGGAGACCCGGTCGACGAGACGACCGAGGCGACCGAGACGGCGACGGACGAGACGGGGCACGACGCCCACGACGGCCCGTACGACGTCGACGAGCTCCCCGAGGACGGCGTCGACCGGCTCGACCTCGGCTCGCTGCTCGTCGCGCCCCTGGCCGACCGTGAGCTCCGGGTCCAGGTCGACGAGCAGTCCGGCGCGGTGCGCGCCGTCCTCCTCGCCACCGACGACGGCGCGCTCGAGCTGCGGGCCTTCGCGGCCCCGCGCCACGGCGACCTGTGGAGCGAGGTCCGCCCCCAGATCGCCGCCGACGCCGCGCGCCGGGGCGGCACCGCCACCGAGCGTGAGGGGCGCTTCGGCACCGAGCTGGTCTGCGAGGTGCGGATGACCCGCCCCGACGGCCAGACCGGCACCCAGACCACCCGCGTGATCGGCGTCAACGGACCGCGTTGGCTGCTGCGCGCGACCTTCCTCGGCGAGCCGGCCCGCGACCCCGAGGCGGCCGCCGAGTGGGAGTCCGCCATCACCCGGGTCGCCGTGCGCCGTGGTGCCCACGCGATGCCGGTGGGCGAGCAGCTCCCGCTGACCCTGCCCGAGGGCGCTGAGCCCCGGGCCGTCCCGACGAGCTGAGCCGGCGACCCTCCATGCGCACGAAGAGCCGCCTGCGGCGCACGATCAGCCGCTGGGCGAACCCCGACGAGGCCGAGGCCCGTGACCTCCGCAAGGAGTTCGAGCGTGAGGGCGTCGTCTGCATCGGCGAGGCGCCCGATCGCGAGCCGGTGCGGCTGCGCGGCACGCTGCGCACCGTGACGCTGCGCCCCCGGGGCGGCGTCCCGGCGCTCGAGGCCGAGCTGTACGACGGCACCGGCGTCGTCACCGTCATCTGGCTCGGCCGGCGCCGGATCGCCGGCATCGGCCCCGGCCGCGCGATCGAGGTCCGCGGCCGGGTGAGCACCAGCGACGGCACCCGGGTCCTCTACAACCCCCACTACGAGCTGCTGTGAGCGCCGACGAGAAGGCCGAGACGCCCGAGACGCCGGAGGAGCAGCCGCCCCACCTCGGCGTCGACACCGTCGAGGCACTGGTGCGCCGCCAGCTCGCGACGGCCCTCGGCGGCCGCCGCGGCATGCTCGAGGCCGCGGTGCCCGGCATCGTCTTCACCGTGCTGTGGCTGAGCACCAAGGAGCTCCAGTGGGCCCTGGTCGCCAGCCTCGTGGTGGCCGGCGCGGCCCTGCTGCTGCGGCTGGTCCAGCGCAGCAGCACGCAGTTCGTCCTCAACGCCATCTTCGGCATCGGCATCGGCTGGGTGTTCGTGCGCTGGGCCGAGAGCTCGGGCGGGTCGGAGTCCGACCAGGCGCTCGCGTTCTTCCTGCCCGGCATCCTGATCAGCCTCGGCTACACCGTCGTGCTCGGCTTCAGCTGCCTGGTGGGCTGGCCGATGCTCGGGTTCATGCTCGGCAGCGTCACCGGCGACGCGACCGCCTGGCACGACGACGAGCAGATCGTGAAGCTGTGCAGCCGGCTCACCTGGGTGATGCTGCTGCCCGGCGCGATCGGCGTCCTGCTGCAGGGGCCGATCTGGCTGCTCGGCCACCAGGGCACGATGGACGCCGACCAGGCCGTCGTCCTGATCCTGGTGCTGCGCACCGGTCTGGGCTGGGTGCTCCGGATCGGCTCGTGGTCGGCGATGATCTGGCTGCTCGCGCGCAACGCGACGCCGCTGGAGCAGCCGGCGCGCACCGCCGAGGCCTGAGCCCGCTCAGCGGTCCTGGCGCTCGGCGCGCTCGGGGCGCTCCGGGTGGGCCGACGGCGCGAGCAGCCGCTCGAGCTCGTCCTCGGCCTCGGAGGGCACCACGAACAGCAGCTCGTCGCCCGACTCGACCGGCTGCTCCGGCGTCGGGACGTAGACCTGGCTGTCGCGCAGGATCGAGACCAGCGCGCAGTTCTCGGGCAGCGGGATCAGGCCCGAGGCCTTGCCGACGTACGGCGAGTCGGCCGGCAGCGTCATCTCGACCAGGTTGGCGTTGCCCTGGCGGAAGGTGAACAGCCGGACCAGGTCGCCGACGGTGACGGCCTCCTCGACCAGCGCGGACATGATCCGCGGCGTCGACACGTTGACGTCGACGCCCCAGGCCTCGGTGAACAGCCACTCGTTGTTGGGGTGGTTGACCCGGCCGACCGTGCGGGGGACGCCGAACTCGGTCTTGGCCAGCAGCGAGGTGACCAGGTTGGCCTTGTCGTCACCGGTGGCGGCGATGACCACGTCGCACTTGTCGAGGCGCGCCTCCTCGAGCGAGGACAGCTCGCAGGAGTCGGCCAGCAGCCACTCGGCGTCCGGCACCCGCTCGGGGCGGATGGAGGCGGGGGACTTGTCGATGAGCAGGACCTCGTGGCCGTTCTCGATCAGCTCCCGGGCGATGGAGCGCCCGACGGCGCCCGCTCCGGCAATCGCGACTCGCATCGTCGGTCTCCTCAGCCCTCGTGCTCGGGCCCGCGGCCGAGCACCTCGTACGTCAGCTCGGCGGTCTTCTCGTGGGCGACCAGGTGGAGCATGTCGCCCTCCTGGACGACCGTGTCCCGGTCGGGGAGGATGCCCTCGCCGAGCCGGTCGATCCACGCCACGCGGCACCGGCCCTGCTCCTGCAGCTGGCCCACCCGCGCGCCGACCCAGACCTCGGGGGCGGCCAGGTGGTCGACCCGGATCGAGCCCGAGGGGTCGCGGAAGTCGGGCTCGGCGCCGGCCGGCAGGATCCGGCGCAGCACCTGGTCGGCGGTCCAGCGCACGGTCGCGACCGTGGTGATGCCGAGCCGCTGGTAGACCTCGGCGCGGCCCGGGTCGTAGATCCGGGCGACGACCTGCTGGATGCCGAACGACTCGCGGGCGACCCGCGCGGCGATGATGTTGGAGTTGTCGCCGCTCGACACCGCCGCGAACGCATCGGCCCGGCGGATGCCCGCCTTCTCCAGGACCTCCTGGTCGAACCCGATGCCGGGGATCTTGTCGCCGTTGAACCCCGGCCCCAGGCGCCGGAACGCGTCCGGCTCGGAGTCGATGATCGAGACGGTGTGGTTGCGGTCCTCGAGACTGCGCGCCAGCGTCGAGCCGACGCGGCCGCATCCCATGATCACGACGTGCACGGTGTGCACGCTATCCCACCGGTGAGCACCAGGTGTGCGGTGAGCACGCCAACCGGCGAGGGATGCCCTACCGTTGTCGCTCGTGGGTGTCGGTGATGTCTCGAAGCGCATCCTCCTCGGGCGCAAGCTGAGGAGCGCACAGCTGGGGGAGACGCTCCTTCCCAAGCGGATCGCGCTCCCCGTGTTCGCCAGCGACGCGCTCTCGTCGGTGGCCTACGCCCCGGACGAGATCTTCATCATGCTGGCCATCGCCGGTGCCTCGCAGTACGTCTGGTCGTGGAAGATCGGCATCGCCGTCGCCCTCGTGATGGCGGCCGTGATCGCGTCGTACCGCCAGACCGTGCACGCCTATCCCTCCGGCGGCGGTGACTACGAGGTCGCGACCGTCAACCTCGGGCGGACGGCGGGCATGACCGTGGCGAGCGCGCTGCTGGTCGACTACGTCCTGACCGTCGCGGTGTCGATCTCCTCGGGCGCCAACTACGCGTCGGCGGCGATCCCCGCCTTCCAGGACCACGAGGCGACCATCGCGGTCGTCATGGTGGTGCTGCTGACCGCGATGAACCTGCGGGGCATCCGCGAGTCGGGCACCTTCTTCGCCGTCCCGACCTACCTCTTCATGTTCGCCATCCTCGGGATGTGCGCCTACGGCTTCCTCGAGATGGTGCTCGGCACGCTGCCGCTCGCCGAGAGCGCCGGTCTCGACATCACGCCCAAGGAGGGCTGGGAGGATCCCCTCACCACCTTCGGCCTGCTGATCCTGCTGGCCCGGGCCTTCTCGTCCGGCTGCGCGGCGCTGACCGGCGTCGAGGCGATCTCCAACGGTGTCCCGGCGTTCAAGCGGCCTAAGAGCAAGAACGCCGCGTCCACGCTGCTGCTGCTGGGCCTGATCGCGATCACGATGATGATCAGCGTCATCACGCTGGCCAAGCAGATGGGCCTCAAGTACGTCGACCCGCACGAGCTGAGCCGGCTGACGCTCAACGGCGAGCCGGTCCCGAAGGACTACGACCAGCACGCGGTGATCGCCCAGATCGCGCGGGCGATCTTCCACGACTTCAGCCCCGGCTTCTACTTCGTCGTCACCGTCACCGGCGTGATCCTGGTGCTCGCGGCCAACACCGCCTTCAACGGCTTCCCGGTGCTCGGCTCGATCCTGGCCAAGGACGGCCTCGCCCCCCGCGCGCTCGGCGCCCGCGGCGACCGGCTCGCCTACAGCAACGGCATCGTCTTCCTGGCGCTGATGGCGATCGTCCTCATCGTCGCCTTCGACGCCGAGACCACGAAGCTGATCCAGCTCTACATCGTCGGCGTCTTCGTGTCGTTCAACCTGAGCCAGCTCGGCATGATCCGGCACTGGACCCGCGCGCTGACCACCGAGCGCGATCCCGCCGAGCGGCGGAAGATCTACCGCTCCCGCACCATCAACGCCGTCGGCCTGTCGTTCACCGCGGTCGTGCTCGTGGTCGTGCTGCTGACGAAGTTCCTGGCCGGGGCGTGGATCACGATCCTGGCGATGGCCTTCTTCTTCGCCGTGATGAAGGGCATCAAGAAGCACTACGACAACGTCGAGCGCGAGCTCGCCGCCGACGAGACCGACAAGGCGCTGCCCACCCGCGTGCACGCCATCGTCCTGGTCTCCAAGCTCCACAAGCCGACCCTGCGGGCACTCGCCTTCGCCAAGGCGACCCGGCCCAACTCGCTCGAGGGCGTCTACGTCTCCGTCGACGAGAAGGAGACCGCTCGCTTGCTGGAGGAGTGGGACGAGCGCAACACCGGCATCCCGCTCAAGGTGCTCCACTCGCCGTACCGCGAGGTGGTCAAGCCGATCATCGAGTACGCCTCGGCCATCCGGCGCGCCAACCCGCGCGGCGTCGTCGCCGTCTACATCCCCGAGTACGTCGTCGGCCGCTGGTGGGAGCAGCTCCTGCACAACCAGACCGCGCTGCGGCTCAAGGGCCGGCTGCTGTTCACCCCCGGGGTCATGGTCACGTCGGTGCCCTACCAGCTGCACTCGTCGCAGATCGCGCGCGAGCGCGAGGAGCGCGAGGAGACCCGGGTCCGGCCGGGCGACCTGCGCCGCGGCCGGGTCACGCCTCCCGGCGAGCGCGACGACCGCCAGGTCCCGCGCGGATGAGCCGTCCGCATCCTCGCGCCCGGACCCGCGCGCGCAAGCCGCGCGGCGCCTCGGCCGTCGGCCGGACCTTCGAGGTCGAGGTCGGACCGGTCGCGCACGGCGGCCACTTCGTCGCGCGCGCCGACGACCGGGTCGTCTTCGTGCGCCACGCGCTGCCCGGCGAGCGGGTGGTCGTGGCGATCACCGAGGGCACCGAGGGCGACAAGTTCTGGCGCGGGGACGCCGTCGAGGTGCTCGTCGCCTCGCCGGACCGGGTCACCGCGCCGTGCCGCTACGCCGGCCCCGGCCTCTGCGGGGGCTGCGACTTCCAGCACGTGACCCTCGACGCCCAGCGCCGGCTCAAGGCCGCCGTGGTGGCCGAGCAGCTGCGCCGCGTCGCGAAGCTCGACGTCGCCGTCGAGGTCGAAGCGGTGCCCGGCGACGACGCCGGCCTGCACTGGCGCACCCGGCAGCGCTACGTCGGCCTGCCCGACGGGCGCCGCGGGATGCGCAAGCACCGCTCCCACGAGGTGCTGCCGGTCGACGAGTGCCTCCTCGAGGCGCCCGCCGGGCCGTCGTACGAGGTGCGGGGGCGGACGTTCGAGGTCGCCGACGGCGGCTTCTGGCAGGTCCACCCCGGCGCGCCCGAGACGCTGGTCGGCGCGGTCCTCGACGCGCTCGCGCCGCGCGCGGGCGAGAGTGCCCTCGACCTGTACGCCGGCGTGGGACTCTTCAGCCGCTTCCTCCTCGACGCCGTCGGGCCCACCGGCCGCGTCGCCGCCGTCGAGGGTGACGCCACGGCCTCCGCCCTCTCCGAGCGCAACTGCCCCGGCGTGCTCGCCCTGGCCGGCGACGTCGGCGGCGTGCTCGCCGACGGGCTCCCGTCCGCGTGGGGCCATGCCGACCTCGTCGTCCTCGACCCGCCGCGGGTGGGCGCCAAGCGGGCCGTCGTCGAGCAGGTCGTCCGGCGCGGGCCCCGCGCCGTCGCCTACGTCGCCTGCGACCCCGCGGCCCTGGCCCGGGACGTGGCGATCTTCGCCGAGCACGGCTACCGGCTGAGCAGCCTGCGCGCCTTCGACCTCTTCCCGATGACGCACCACGTCGAGTGCGTCGCGCTGCTGGAGCCGGTCATTTCATAATCCTTGAAAGTCTTCTAGGATTGTGTCATGGGAGCAGTCAGCGTCGCGCAGGCCGCGGAGCGGCTCGGGGTCAGCGTGCCGCGGGTCCACCAGCGCATCGCCGACGGCTCGCTGGTCGCCGAGAGGATCGGCTCCCAGTGGGTGGTCGACGAGCGCTCGCTGCTGCACGTCCAGGAGCGCGCCCGGCCCGGGCGCCCGCTCTCGCCCCGCTCTGCGTGGGCCGTCGTCGCCGCGTCGGAGGGTGACCGCGAACGGCTGAGGCACAGCGGTCCGGCGGCGTCCTCGCGTGCCCGCGTGCAGCTGAGTCGGCTGCTGGAGCCTGCGATCGACCCTGCCGCGGACGAGGCAGCAGTCCGCGACCTGGCCGTGTCGCTCAGGTCGGTGTTCCGCAACCGGGCCCAGCGGCGACTACTTCGTGCGTCGCCTGCGGATCTCGCCGATCTCAGGGCAGACGACCGCTGGGCCATGATCGTCGATCTCGGGACCGCCGGCATCGCGTCGGCGGACGTCGAGGGATACCTCCGTGCGTCCGACTGCGACCTGCTGAAGGACTACCTCCTCGTCGAGGCCGACCACGACGCGAACGTGGTCCTGCACGTCATCGCCGACGAGCAGCACCCCTTCCCCGACTCTCGGCTGCGGCTGGCGGCCGATCTCGCCGAGCACCGGGGCCCCCGGGAGGAGGCCCGGGCAGCCGAGCTACTGCACGAGCTGGCCAGGGAGTGGCAGGCGGCGGAGCGATGATCGCCTTGCCAGCGATGCCTCCCGAGCAGACTGCCTCCTGGCTCGGCCTGCTGGACCTGCACCAGCGACTTGCCGACGGCTGGACCCTGATCGGCGGCCAGCTGGTCCATCTGCACTGCGCGGAGCGCGGGCTGCTCGCCGTCCGGCCGACCAACGACGCCGACACGGTCATCGACGTCCGCGCGGCGCCCACGATGCTCGCCACCTTCACCAACGCCCTGACCGATCTCGGGTTCACCTCGGCCGGCATCTCCGCTGAGGGGCTCCAGCACCGCTGGGTCCGGGGCGACGCCTCGATCGACGTGCTCCTACCGGACGGCGTCGGCGAGCGAGCGAGGCTGCGCCACGGCGTCACGGGCAGTCCGACCCTGGCCACCGCCGGCGGGACCCAAGCGCTCCAGCGCAGCGAGACCGTTGCGGTGATGGTCGCCGGTCGTGAAGGGGCGGTACGTCGGCCGAATCTCGTCGGTGCCCTCGTCGGCAAGGCCGCAGCCCTCGCGAACGCGAGCGATCCCGGCCTCGGGCGCCACCGGCGCGACTTCGCGATCCTGGCCGGTCTGCTGACGGCCCGGGACTTCCGGAGCGAGGAGCTCACGAAGAAGGACCGCCAGCGGCTGCGAGCGATGGTCGCTGCGGTGCAGCAGGACGGTGCGCTGCTGCTCGAGGTCCCGAGTGCCGAGGTCTCGCTCGATCGCCTCGTCATGGCCGCGGACCTGTAGGCGTTCGTGAGCCCCGCCACCCGCGGCGGGGGTGCCCGGCCTCGTCGCGCGCTCCCGGCAGTCCGGAGCAGGCAGACTGGCGCCCATGACGACGCCTGGGACGCCTGAGCCGGACCCGACCCCGGAGCCGCCCGAGGAGCCCGAGCCGCAACCCGAGCCCGAGCCCGAGCACCTGGTGCTCACCGGCGGCGCCGTCGACACCCTGCTCGAGCCCACCTCCCTCACCGTCGTCCCCGGCGAGGTCGTCGTCGCGGTCGGCCGTCCCGGGCACGGCAATGTGGCGCTGGCGCTCGCGTTGGCCGGCCGCCTCCCGCTGTCGAGCGGCACCGTCACGCTGGGCGGCGACCCTGAGCCGCGACGCCGGCAGCGGGCGGTCGTGCTGGTCGACGTCCCGGGCGTGACCGAGCCCGACGACGCCGTCCCGTTCCGGGTGATCGTGGGGGAGGAGCTGGCGCTGGCCGGGCTCCCCGCGAGCCGGGGGGCGGCGACGAGCTGGTTGCGTGAGCAACACCTGAGCGACCGGGCGCGGGCGCGCACCGAGGACGTCCCGGCCGTCGAGCGGCTCCGGACGCTCGCCGAGCTGGGCGCGGCCCGGCCCGGTGCCGCGTTCCTGGTGCTGGTCTCGCCCGACCGGCACGGCCTGCACCACCGGGACTGGTGGCCGGTCGCCCAGGCGGCCGCCGAGCGCGGGCTCGGCGTCTTGGTCACCGTCAGCGACGCCGTCGACCTGTCCGGCCACCACCTCGCGGCCGGGCACACCGCGACGATCGGTCCCGCCCACCGTGCCGAGGAGGCCACCGCATGAACGCCCTGCGCATCGCCTGGACCGAGCTGTCGCGGCTGCTGAGCATCCGGATGGGCCGGATCACGGTCCTGGCTCTCGTCACCGTCCCGACCATCTACGCCGGCCTCTACCTCTACGCCAACCACGACCCCTACTCCGCGCTCGACCGGGTCCCCACCGCGCTCGTCGTCGAGGACGCCGGCTCGACCAGCGCCGACGGCTCGGAGCTCGACGCCGGCCGCGAGGTCGCCGACCAGCTGCTCGACTCCGGCGACTTCGGCTGGCACGAGGTCGACCGGGCGCAGGCCCAGGCGGGCGTGGACGACGGCACGTACGACTTCGCGCTGATCATCCCGCGCGACTTCTCCGCGGCGCTGACCAGCAGCGCGGGCGCCGAGCCGGAGCAGGCGAAGCTGACCATGCTCACCAACGACGCCAACTCCTACCTGTCGACGACGATCGCCAACACGGTCGCCACCAAGGTCCGCGACGCGATCTCCGAGCGGGTCTCGAAGGAGGCGGTGAGCACGTTCCTGCTCGGCATCGCCGACGTCCGCACCGGCCTGGTGCAGGGCGCCGACGGCGCCGGCCAGCTGTACGACGGCCTGCGCGACGCGCGCCGCGGCTCGCAGCAGCTCGTCGGCGGCAGCGAGCAGCTCGCCACCGGCGCGGGTGACCTGTCGACGGGCGCGACCCGGCTGCGCGACGGCCTCGCCACGCTGTCCACCAAGACCGCCGCACTGCCCGGCCAGGCGCGCAAGCTCGCCGACGGCGCACGCCAGGTCGCGGCGGGGGACAAGAAGGTCTCCGACGCGGGCGACCGGGTGGCCGGTGCCGTCCACGACGCGCGGGTCGCCTACGACCGGGGCCGCGGCGACCTCGCCGACCGGATGGACCAGCTCGGCCTCGACCCGGCCGCGCAGCGCCAGCTGCTCGCGATCTACGACCGGGTCGGCGGCGACGTCCACGACGTCGACGCCAAGGCCGGCCAGGTCAAGCGCCAGCTCAACAAGCTCTCCTCGGGCGCGGCCCAGGTGGCGGCCGGCGCCGACCAGCTCGCGGCCGCCGCCCCGGCGCTGGTCGACGGCATCGACCAGGCCCACACCGGCTCGAAGCAGCTCGCCACCGGTGCCGGCCGGCTGCACACCGGCGCCGACACGCTGCACGACGGCACGGTCGAGCTCCGGGCCGGCCTCGGCAAGCTGACCAAGGGGGCCAAGAGCCTGCACGACGGGCTCGAGTCCGGCGTCGCGAAGGTGCCCGACACCAACGAGAAGTCCCGCCAGCGCATCGCCGACACCGTGGCGAGCCCCATCGACGTCCGCTCCGCCAACAACGCGCAGGCCCGCAACTACGGCGCCGGCCTGGCGCCGTTCTTCCTGGCGCTCGCCGCGTGGATCGGCGGCTACGTGCTCTTCCTGCTGGTCCGCCCGCTCTCCTCCCGGGCGCTGGCGGCCAACCAGAACTCGCTGCGCATCGCCGTCGGCGGCTGGCTGCCGCCGGCCCTGATCGGCGCCGCGCAGATGACGCTCGCCTTCGTCGTGGTCGCCTCGGTGCTCGACGTCGGCGTGGTCGAGGGCCTGCGCACCTGGCTGTTCATGATGCTCATCTCGGCGACCTTCGTCGCGATCGTGCACCTGATGAACGCCCTGCTCGGCACCCCCGGCCAGTTCCTCGCGCTGGTGCTGATGGTGGTCCAGCTCGTCACCGCGGGCGGCACCTTCCCGTGGCAGACCATCCCGCAACCCCTGCACTGGCTCCACGACATCCTGCCGATGAGCTACGCCGTCGACGGCCTGCGCCAGCTCATGTACGGCGGCGACCCGGCGCGGGCGACCACGGCGGTGCTCGTGCTCGCCGCCTACCTCGTCGGCTCGCTCGCCCTCACCAGCCTGGTCGCCCGCCGCCAGCGGGTCTGGTCGACGACCCGGGTCAAGCCGACCGTCGTCCTCTAGGTCGGTCTGCCGGCTCCCGCGAAGTGCGTGGGTTGCGGGCACGAAGTGGGCCGGTTGCGGGTGCGAGATCCGCAACCCACGCACTTCGGACCCGCAACCCACGCACTTCGGGCCCGCAACCGACGCACTTCGCGGGGTAGGAAGGGTCAGCGCACCACGTCGTAGCAGAGCTTCTGGATGCCGTTGGCGTAGGACTCGGTCTCGACGAGCCGCAGCATCTGCTTGTCCTTGTCGGTCTCGCTCCACATCCGCTTGCCGGCGCCGAGGACGACCGGGAACACCAGCAGGTGGTAGCGGTCGATCAGCCCGGCGTCGGCGAGGCCGCGGGCCAGCGACGCGCTGCCGTGGACGCTGATCGGGCCGCCCTCGGTCTGCTTGAGCGCGGCGACGTCGTCGAGCGAGCGCAGGATCGTGGTCTCGCCCCAGTTGTCGACCAGGTCGTCCTCGCCGAGGGTGGTCGAGACGACGTACTTGGGCATCGCGTTGTACTGCGGGAACTCCTCGGTCATCGTCGGCCACACCGGCGCGAAGCCCTGGTAGCTGACCCGGCCGAGCAGCAGCGCGCCGGCCTCCTCCTGCTCGCGGCCCTTGAGCTCGTAGGCCTCGGGGACGAAGTCGATGTCCTGGAAGGTCCAGCCGTCGTTGCGGTAGCCCTCGCCACCGCCGGGGCCCTCGACGACGCCGTCGAGCGAGACGAAGGCGGTGTAGATCAGGGTGCGCATGGTGACCTCCTGGGTCGGGTTGGGGGCGCTTCCACCCTCTCCACGAAGGGGGAGCGACGGGTACGACAGGCGGCCGGATCTTTTTTCGCTTGTCCTCAAGTCGGCTTGAGGTTCTACCGTCGCCTCATGAGCATGGAGTCGATCGCCTGGAACCAGGTGTACCGGAGCATGAACGCTCCGGACGAGAAGCGGGCGTTCAACAAGCAGACGGCGGGCCGGATCCTGCGCTTCGCGCGGCCGCACCGCAGTCGCCTCATCGGGTTCGTGGTGCTCAGCGTCATCAGCGCCGCGCTCGCGGTGGCCACGCCGGTGCTGGCCGGCAAGGTGGTCAACGCGATCGTCGCGGGCGACCGGCGGGACGTCGTGGTGGGGCTCGCGCTGCTCATCGCGGGGCTCGCCGTCCTCGACGCCGGGTTCGGGCTGCTGGGGCGCTGGCTGTCGTCGCGCATCGGTGAGGGCCTGATCCTCGACCTGCGCACGGCCGTCTTCGACCACGTGCAGCGGATGCCGGTCGCGTTCTTCAGCCGGACCCGCACCGGCGCGCTCGTGAGCCGGCTCAACAACGACGTGATCGGCGCGCAGCGCGCGTTCAGCCAGACCCTGTCGGGCGTCGTCGGCAACCTGGTGATGCTCGTGCTGACCGTCGTCGTGATGCTCGGGATCTCGTGGCAGGTCACCCTGCTCGCGCTCGTGCTGCTCCCGGTGTTCGTCGTCCCGGCGCGGCGGATGGGGCGCCGGCTGGCCGGCGTCCAGCGCGAGGCCGCCGACCACAACGCGGCCATGGGCAACCAGATGACGGAGCGCTTCTCGGCGCCGGGCGCCACGCTGGTCAAGCTGTTCGGCCGCCCCGAGCAGGAGTCGGCCGAGTTCGCCGCGCGGGCGCGTCGCGTCGCCCAGATCGGCGTGCGGACGGCCATGGTGCAGACGACGTTCGTCACCGCGCTGACGCTCGTCTCGGCGCTCGCGATCGCCGTCGTGTACGGCGTGGGCGGCTCGCTCGCCCTCAACGGCACCCTCGACGCCGGAGACGTGGTAGCCCTGTCGCTGCTGCTCACCCGGCTCTACGCGCCGCTGACGGCGCTCGCGAGCGCGCGGGTCGAGGTGATGAGCGCGCTCGTCAGCTTCGAGCGGGTCTTCGAGGTGCTCGACCTCGAGCCGCTGATCAAGGACCGCCCGGGCGCCGGCGCCGTGCCCGAGGGACCGGTCGCGGTCGAGCTCGACGACGTCCGGTTCGCCTACCCCTCCGCCGACAAGGTGTCGCTGGCCTCGCTCGAGGCGGTGGCCACGCTCGACACGCGTGGTGGCGAGGAGGTGCTCCACGGCATCACCCTGCGCGCCGAGCCGGGCCAGGTCGTGGCACTCGTCGGTTCGTCGGGCGCGGGCAAGTCGACCATCGCCCAGCTCGTCTCGCGGCTCTACGACGTCGACGCCGGCGCCGTCCGGCTGGCGGGGGTCGACGTGCGCGACCTGACCGCCGAGGCGATCCGCGGTGCGGTGGGCATGGTCACCCAGGACGGGCACCTCTTCCACGACTCGATCCGCGGCAACCTGCTGCTCGCCCGGCCCGAGGCGGCCGAGGAAGACCTGTGGGACGCGCTGACCCGGGCCCGGCTCGCCGACCTGGTCCGCTCGCTGCCCGACGGGCTCGAGACGGTCGTGGGGGAGCGCGGCTACCGGCTCTCCGGCGGCGAGCGGCAGCGGCTGACCATCGCCCGGCTCCTGCTCAAGCAGCCGCGCGTCGTCATCCTCGACGAGGCGACCGCCTCGCTGGACTCGACCTCGGAGGCCGCGGTGCAGGCCGCGCTGGGCGAGGCTCTGGTCGGGCGGACGGCGATCGTCATCGCGCACCGCCTCTCCACCATCCGCGCGGCGGACCTGATCGCGGTGGTCGAGGACGGCCGGATCGTGGAGCAGGGCACCCATGCCGAGCTGCTCGCCGCGGGCGGTCGCTACGAGGAGCTGTACGTCACCCAGTTCGCCGAGGACGGTGGAGATCTACCTCGGTCTCGTGTATCTTGACATCAAGAGATACCCGGGTTCGGGGACTCTGCGAACTTAGGTCAGCCTCACTATCCCCGGTGCGCATCGCGGCGGCAGGATGAACGAGAGACCTACCGACAACGATTCAGTCGACGAGGACGGAGACGCGATGGCCAGCAAGAACAGCTTCGGCGCCAAGAGCACCCTGGACGTGGAGGGCAAGTCCTACGAGATCTTCCGCCTCGACGCGGTCAAGGGTGAGGGTCTCGATGTCGAGAGCCTGCCCTTCTCGCTGAAGGTGCTGCTCGAGAACCTGCTCCGCACCGAGGACGGCGCGGACATCACCGCCGAGGACATCAAGGCCCTCGCCGGCTGGGACGAGACCGCCCAGCCCGACAAGGAGATCCAGTTCACGCCGGCCCGCGTGATCATGCAGGACTTCACCGGCGTGCCCTGCGTCGTCGACCTCGCCACCATGCGCGAGGCGATGGCCGAGCTCGGCGGCGACGCCACCAAGATCAACCCGCTCGCGCCGGCCGAGATGGTCATCGACCACTCCGTGATGGCCGACGTCTTCGGCACGCCGGAGGCCTTCCAGCGCAACGTCGAGATCGAGTACGAGCGCAACCGCGAGCGCTACCAGTTCCTGCGCTGGGGCCAGGGCGCCTTCGACGACTTCAAGGTCGTCCCCCCGGGCACCGGCATCGTCCACCAGGTCAACATCGAGCACCTCGCGCGCACCGTCTTCACCCGCGAGGTCGACGGCGAGCTGCTGGCCTACCCCGACACCTGCGTCGGCACCGACTCGCACACCACCATGGTCAACGGCATCGGCGTCGTCGGCTGGGGCGTCGGCGGCATCGAGGCCGAGGCCGCGATGCTCGGCCAGCCGGTCTCGATGCTCATCCCGCGCGTGGTCGGCTTCAAGCTCTCCGGCGAGCTGCCGGCCGGCTCGACCGCCACCGACCTGGTGCTCACCATCACCGAGATGGTCCGCAAGCACGGCGTCGTCGGCAAGTTCGTCGAGTTCTACGGCCCCGGTGTCGCAGCGCTGCCGCTCGCCAACCGCGCCACCATCGGCAACATGTCGCCCGAGTTCGGCTCGACCATCGCGGTCTTCCCGATCGACGAGGAGACCACGACCTACCTGCGCCTGACCGGCCGCTCCGAGGAGCAGATCGCGCTCGTCGAGAAGTACGCCAAGGAGCAGGGCCTCTGGCTCGACCCGGCCGCCGAGCCGCGCTACTCCGAGAAGCTCGAGCTCGACCTCGCGACCGTCGTCCCCTCGATCGCCGGCCCGAAGCGCCCGCAGGACCGGGTCCTCGTCTCCGAGGCCAAGGAGTCGTTCCGCACCGCGCTCGTCGACTACGCCGGCGAGGTGCAGGACACCAAGGGCTACGACGAGGCGGTCGAGGAGTCCTTCCCGGGCTCGGACGCCCCCTCGCACGACCCGGCCCAGTCCAACGGTGAGGCCGCTCCCAACGCGCACCTCTCCGCGGCGGCGACCGACGGCGGCCGGGCCTCGACCCCCGTCGAGGTCACGCTCGAGGACGGCACCACCTTCACGCTCGACCACGGTGCGGTGACGATCGCCTCGATCACCTCCTGCACCAACACGTCCAACCCGTCGGTCATGATCGGCGCGGCGCTGCTCGCCAAGAAGGCCGTCGAGAAGGGCCTGACCCGCAAGCCGTGGGTCAAGACCACGCTCGCGCCCGGCTCGCAGGTCGTCTCCGACTACTACGACAAGGCCGGCCTCACGCCGTACCTCGACAAGCTGGGCTTCAACCTCGTCGGCTACGGCTGCGTGACCTGCATCGGCAACTCGGGCCCGCTCATCCCCGAGGTCTCCGCGGCGGTCAACGAGCACGACCTCGCGGTCGTCTCGGTGCTCTCGGGCAACCGCAACTTCGAGGGCCGGATCAGCCCCGACATCAAGATGAACTACCTGGCGTCCCCGCCGCTGGTCGTCGCGTACGCGCTCGCCGGCTCGATGGACGTCGACCTGTTCAACGACCCGCTGGGCAAGGACACCGACGGCAACGACGTCTTCCTCAACGACATCTGGCCCTCGCCGGCCGAGGTCGAGGAGACGATCGCCGGTGCGATCAACTCGCAGATGTTCGCCGACTCCTACGCCGACGTCTTCAAGGGCGACGAGCGCTGGCGCTCGCTCCCCACGCCGGAGGGCAACACCTTCACGTGGGACGAGTCCTCGACGTACGTCCGCAAGGCGCCCTACTTCGACGGCATGCCCGACGAGCCGGCCCCGGTCACCGACATCTCCGGTGCTCGCGTCCTGCTCAAGCTCGGCGACTCGGTCACCACCGACCACATCTCGCCGGCCGGCTCGATCAAGGCCGACTCGCCCGCGGGCAAGTACCTCACCGAGAACGGCGTCGGTCCGCGCGACTTCAACTCCTACGGCTCGCGCCGCGGCAACCACGAGGTCATGATCCGCGGCACGTTCGCGAACATCCGCCTGCGCAACCAGATCGCGCCCGGCACCGAGGGCGGGTTCACCCGTGACTTCACCGTCGCGGACGGCCCCGTCACCACGGTCTACGACGCCTCCGTCAACTACCAGGCCGCGGACATCCCGCTCGTCGTCCTGGCGGGCAAGGAGTACGGCTCGGGCTCCTCGCGCGACTGGGCCGCCAAGGGCACCTCGCTCCTGGGTGTCAAGGCCGTCATCGCCGAGTCGTACGAGCGCATCCACCGCTCGAACCTCATCGGCATGGGCGTCATCCCGCTGCAGTTCCCCGAGGGCCAGAACGCCGAGTCGCTCGGCCTGACCGGCGAGGAGACCTTCTCCTTCTCCGGCATCACCGCGCTCAACGAGGGCACCACGCCCTCGACCGTGAAGGTCACCACCGACACGGGCGTGGAGTTCGACGCGGTCGTTCGCATCGACACCCCCGGTGAGGCGAACTACTACCGCAACGGCGGCATCATGCAGTACGTGCTGCGCAACCTGCTGCGCGGCTGACACCTGCTCGACCCGCTCCACCACGACGGCCCGTCGCTCCCGGAAGGGAGCGGCGGGCCGTCGCGCATCTCCCGTACCGTGCCGGCATGCGCACGATCCCGCCGTCCTTCGCGCCCAGCGCCGTGGCCGCCGTCGACGCGCGCCTCGCGGGCGTGGCGGCCGAGCACGGCGTCCGTGTCGTGTGGGCGATCGAGAGCGGCAGCCGGGCCTGGGGCTTCCCCTCGCCGGACAGCGACTACGACTGCCGCTTCCTCTTCGTGCGCCCGGTCCCGGCCTACCTGGCGCTGTGGCCGCAGCGCGACGTCATCGAGACCCCGCTGGACGCCGTCCTCGACGTCAACGGCTGGGACCTCGCCAAGGCGGTCCGGCTGGCGACCGCCGGCAACGCGACGGTCGGCGAGTGGCTCCGCTCGCCCCTCGTGTACGACGGCGACCCGGACTTCCGCGACGACCTCCTCGCCCTCGTGGCCGAGGTCGCCGATCCGGCGGCCCTGCGCCGGCACTACGCGCACGTGGCTCGGGCGCAGTGGGCCCACGCCGCCGAGGGGGACGGCGACCGGGTCCGGCTCAAGCGGGTCTTCTACGCGGTGCGCCCGGCGCTGACCCTGCGCTGGCTCGACGCCCACGCGGGGGTGCCGCCGATGGCCGTCGACGCGCTGCTCGCCGAGGTGGGCGTGCCGGACGACGTGGCGGCCGAGCTGGACCGCCTGCGCGCGCTCAAGGCGCGCACCCGCGAGCTCGGCACCGCGCCCGTGCCGCGCGCGATCGCGGCCTGGGTCGGTGAGGTGCTCGACGGCGAGGCGGACGGCGTCACGGTGCCGGACCCGGCGCGACGGGCGCGCGCCGAGGCGGGGTTCCGGGAGCTGCTCGAGCGGTGGGCGCCGCCGGCCTGAGCGACGTCGGCCGGAACCTTTCCCCGCGGCACACCCCTCCTTCTGCGGCGCTCGTGGCGTGAGAGGTGGTGAGATCACCTGCGGAGGACCCATGAGCACGCTGCACGACCTGTTGTCCGACCTCGCCGACGACGCGCCGGCCGGCCGGCCCGACCCCGGCCTGTGGGGGCGCGGCGTCCGGCGCCGGCGGCGCCGGCAGGCGGCCCGGATCGGCGCGGTGGTCGCGGCGGTGGCCGTCGTCGCCGTCCTGGCGGCGGTGGTGCGGCTGCAGCCGGCGGCGCCGCCGCCCGCGCCGGTCGACGTGCCCTTCGGGCAGCTGCACCTCCCGCGCGCGGTGCACGCGCCCGGCCCGTGGGCGCCGGGGACCGACGAGACGGGCGCGCCGGGGCCGCTGGCGGTGGTGGGCCTGGCGCAGCGCAACGAGGCGACCGGTCTGCGCGGAGTGCGGACCGCGCTCGCCGTCTTCGGGGTGTCCGCGGTCGACGGCAGGGCGGTCTACCTCGACCTCCGCGGCGCGGGCGCCGGGCCGTTCTACGCCGACGCGCTCGCGCTGTCGCCCGACGGGACGAAGGTCGGCTACCAGCGCCACGAGTCGTGGCGCGGGGAGCCGCGCGTGATCGGGTTCGGCGTCTACGACACGGTGACAGGCCGCACGACGCTGCTCGACGACCCGGACAACCCGGTGATCCGCGGCGGCGTGGCCTCCGAGCTCACCTTCAGCGGCGACTCGCGCCACCTCGAGACGACGTACTCGCTGACCGGGTCCGAGGGCGCGCGGCAGGATTCCCTCGTCGTGTGGGACGTCACCACCGGCGAGCCGACCGTCGCCGAGCCGGCCGGCCACTACTGGATGCCGATCCCCGGCCGGGCGCCGTCCGGGGTGGTGTGGTCGCGCGGCGGCGAGACGTTCACGTTCGACACCGCGACCGGCCGGACCACCTCGGTCCGCAGCGGCTTCGACGTCGGACAGGCGGTCTACGGGCCGGACGGCCGGTCCTTCGCCGCGATCGACCTCGCGGGCGCCGACGGGACACCCTGGCGGCTCTGGGCCGGGCCGCGCCCGGACGCCCTGCGCCAGCTGGATCCGGGGATCGACGTCGACGAGATCCTCGGCTGGCGCGACCCGCGGCACCTGGTCGTGCGCCAGCTCCCGGACGGGCGCGCGGTCGAGGTCGACATCGTCACCGGTCGCGCGACCGGGTTGGGGCTGAGCCTCGACCGTGAGCTGGACAGCCTTCCCCGGTTCGCCGCCGACCTGTGGGCCAACCCGCTCGTGGACGGCGTCGCGCCGGACCGGGCCGGAGACCCGCGGCGGCCCTGGCAATTGGGTGCTGTCGGCCTGCTCGTCGTCCTCCTGGTCGCCGCGGGTGTGCTCGGGAGGCGTCGTGCCCGGCGCTGACGACCTCCAGGCCTCCTTCGAGGCGTACGTCGTCGCCCGCCGTGGTGCGCTGCTGCGCACGGCGTACCTGCTCACCGGCGATGCGCACGCGGCCGAGGACCTCGTCCAGACCGCGCTGCTGAAGGTCGTCGGCACCTGGGGCCGGATCGCCGACCACCCCGACCCCTACGTGCGCCGGGTGCTGGCCCGCGAGAGCGTCAACCGCTGGCGCCGGCGCCGCTGGCGCGAGGTGGCGACCGAGGAGCCGCCCGAGCGGGTGGCCGCCGACCGCGCGCAGGACGGGGTCGACGACCGGATGGTGCTGCGCCAGGCGCTCGACCGGCTCGCGCCGCGGCAGCGCGCCGTGATCGTGCTGCGCTACTACGAGGACCTGACCGAGGCGCAGACCGCCGAGGTGCTGGGGATCTCGGTGGGCACCGTGAAGTCGCAGGCCCGCGACGCCCTGGCCCGGCTCCGGCTGGAGGCGGTGGATACCGTTCGAGCATGATCGTCGCGTTCAGCATCAGCCCCTCCGCCGCCGACGACACCGGCGGTGTCTCCGAGGCGGTGGCGGCCGCGGTCCGGATCGTGCGCGAGTCGGGTCTGCCCAACGAGACCAACGCGATGTTCACCAACATCGAGGGGGAGTGGGACGAGGTGATGGCCGTGGTCAAGCGGGCCGTCGACGCCGTCGCCGCGGTCTCCCCGCGGGTGGGGCTGGTCCTCAAGGCCGACATCCGGCCCGGCTTCGAGGGCGAGCTCACGGCCAAGGTCGAGCGCGTCGAGAGGGCGCTGGGGGAGTGAGCGAGCCGCTCTTCCCGCCGCCGCCCTACCCACCGCCGCCGCCCCCGTTCCACCCGCCCGTGCCCCCGCGCCGCCGGGCCCGCACCGGGCCGGTGGTCCTGGCCGTGCTGGCCGCCGTGCTGGTGGTGGGCGCGGCCGTGCTCGTCCCCGTCCTCCTGACCCGTGACGACGACGCCCCCGCGGCGTCCGCGGGCGGCGACGACGACCTCTCCTCCGTCCGCTCGTACGACGGCCTGACCTTCCGGCACCTCGCCGCGGGTGCCGAGCACGACTACCCGCAGTCGCCGCCCGTCGGCGGTGACCACGCGCCGGTCTGGATCGAGTGCGGTGCGTACGACGAGCCGCTGCCCGAGGTCAACGCGGTGCACGACCTGGAGCACGGCACCACCTGGATCACCTACCGCCCCGACGACGTCGACGCGGCCGGCGTCCGGGCGCTCACGGAGGCGCTGCCGGACAACGGCCTGCTCTCGCCCTACCCGGACCAGGACGCCCCGGTCGTGGTGACGGTCTGGGGCCGCCAGCTCGCGCTGAAGGGGCCGGACGACCCGCGGCTGCCGCTCTTCGTCCAGGAGTACGGCGCGGGGGACACCGCGCCCGAGCCGTTCGCCTCCTGCAACGGCGGCGTCGACCCGGGTGACCTCGCGCCGCCCGGCGGGCCCGTCGTCTAGGCGATTCGGGGTTGACCTTCGATCTGGTTGAGACCCGACGATGTTCCGGTGGCTGATCCCGATCCCGAGCTGATGTCGATCGGCGCGTTCGCCCGGCGCGCCGGGCTGACGGCGAGCGCGCTGCGGTTCTACGACGATGCCGGCCTGCTTCGTCCCGAGCGGGTCGACCCGCTGAGCGGGTACCGGTTCTACAGCGAGCCGCAGCTGGCGCGTGCCCTGCGGGTGCGTCAGCTGCGCGAGATCGGGATGCCGCTGCCCACGATCGGCAGGTTCTTCGCCGCCAGCGCTGCGGAGGCGGCGCGGCTGATCGACGACCAGGCGGCCAGGGTCGCCGCCGAGGCGCACAGCGCCCAGCAGGCAGCAGCGGCGCTCAAGGCCTCCCTCGGCGAGAGCGCCTGCCTCACCCTGTGCGTGCTGCCGGGCCCGGTCCTCGCGGCTGCGGTCGACCAGGTCCTGGCTGCCACGGCCCACGACCCCGAGGTCCCCGTCCTGGGCGGCGTGCGCCTGGAAGCCGGTCCCGACGCCGTGTCGCTCACCGCCACCGATCGCTACCGCCTCGCCACGCGGACGCTGGTGCCCAGCCGGCCGTCGGCCGGTTCGTGGGCAGGCACGCTCGCCGGAGACGACCTGCGGGCCGCGGCCTCGCGGCTCCGGCGGAGCCACGCGGTGACGCTGGACGCGGGCGAGCAGACCCTGGGCTTCCGCACGGCCGACGGCACCGTGATCCACTGCCGCGTGCTGACGGACGTCTTCCCCGACCACAGGCTCCTCATGGGGTCGCTCCCGGCGGTGACCCATCGCGTCACCGTCGAGGCGCAGCAGCTCCTCAGGGCGCTCGAGCGAGCGCCTGCGAAGCTCGGTCTGCGGGTCGCGGACGGCCGGCCGAGTGTCCTGCTGCCGGACGCCGCCGTCGACCTGGACGGCGCCGCGACCGGCCCCGACCTGACGCTCTGGTTCGAGCTGACGACGTTGTACCCCGCGGTGAGCCAGGCGCTCGGCAACGACGTGATGCTCGACGTCCGGGGACCCGACCAGCCCGCCACGGTCCGGTCGGCCGACGACGGTGACCTGACCACGCTCGTCATGCCCTGCCGCACACCCACCCCCGATGACAAGGACTGAGCCCACTCATGACCGATACCGCCGCCGCGCCCGACCCGACCATGGAGGCGATCGGCGACGCCGTGGCCCTCGGGCACGAGGGTGACCCGGACTCGGCCCGGCGCGACCTGCTCGCCCTCTGGCGCCGGATCGGCGCCGCCGGCGACGCGTTCCACCGCTGCACGCTCGCCCACTACCTGGCCGACCTCCACGACGATCCCGCCGAGGCGCTCATCTGGGACGTCCGCGCCCTGGACGCCGCCGAGGCCCTCACCGACGAGCGCACCCAGCGGCACCACGCCAGCCTCCAGGTCGCCGGCTTCTACCCGAGCCTCCACCTCAACGTCGCCGACAACCTCCGCCGCCTGGGCTCCTTCGACGCCGCCGCGGAACACCTCCACCAGGGCGAGCAGCACGCCGGCGTCCTGGCCGACGACACCTACGGCAACACCATCCGCACCGCGATCGCCGAGGTCCGCGAGGCCGTCGCCCGCCGCGACACCGCACGCCGGGCGTCGGCGCCCGGTGCGCCGCGGTGACGCACCCGTGAGCGCCGCTCACCTCCGAACGACCTAGGACCTGCGTCCCAGGACCGACGCCCCGATAGGCGAAACCGATCAGCCATCCCGGAATCCGGGATGGCTGCTCGCATTTTGGGCGATCTGGTCAGGAGCACCCTCCGCGACCCCCTAGGCTTTAAGTCAATCAAGTTAATCAACAAAAGGGCGAACGGGTGCGCCTGCCGAGGGAGGGACTTCGATGGGCGGGTACGACGTCGCCGCGCTGCTGGTGACGCTGGGGCTGTTCGCAGGGATCTACGTGCTGGGCCGGGTGAAGGTGAACTTCAGCCTGCTCACCATCGGCGCACTGGCGCTCGGTGTGGGGGTCGGGGTGGTCTTCGAGGGCCACCTCGACTACGTCGAGCCGGTGGGCAAGGTCTACCTGAACCTGCTGCTCGCGATCGTGGCGCCGCTCATCATGGTCTCGATCCTCTCCAGCATCACCTCGCTGGGCACCACGGCGCAGCTGCGCACGATCGGGGCGCGGTCGGTCGGCTGGCTGCTCGGCCTCAACGCGCTGGCGGTGCTGCTGACGCTCGGCCTCGCGCTCGAGCTGGGCCTCGGCAAGGGCGCCGACATCAAGATCGGCGAGACGAACACGTCGGCGCTGGAGAACATCAAGAAGCCGTTCAGCGAGGTCTTCATCGACTTCTTCCCGACCAACATCGTGGCCGACATCGCCGAGACGAACGTCATCCCGATCATCCTGTTCAGCGTCATGCTGGCCGTCGCCTACGCGCTCGTCGCGGAGAAGGCGCCCGCCACGGTCGCGCCGTTCAAGGGCTTCATCGACGCGCTGCGCGAGATCATCTACCGCGCGGTCGGCTTCGTGATCGCCCTGACGCCGTACGCCGTCCTCTCGCTCACCGCGGTCGCGACCGCCCGGGCCGCCGGGCAGTGGTCGCAGATGGTCTCGCTGCTGGGCGTCCTCGGGCTCGCGTGGTTCGCCTGCTTCTTCCACGCCTACGTCATCAACGGCGTGCTGCTGCGGGTCTTCGGCGACGTCAACCCGATCCGGTTCTTCCGCAAGATGGTGCCCGCGCAGCTCACCGCGTTCACCACGCAGAGCAGCGCCGGGACGCTGCCCGTCACCACGCGGCTGCTGCGCGAGCGGATCGGCGTCCCCTCGGACATCGCCGGCTTCACCGCTCCGCTCGGCACCACCATCGGCATGCCGGGCTGCGCCGGCGTGTGGCCGATCCTGCTGGCGGTCTTCGGCGTCAACGCGCTCGGCATCTCGTGGGGCATCCAGGACTACGTCGTCCTCGTGCTGCTCGGCGTCATCGTCTCCGTCGGTACGGCGGGCGTGCCCGGCACGGCCACCATCACCGCGACCACCGTGCTCACGGCCGCCGGCCTCCCGCTCGAGCTGGTCGCGATCACGCTGCCGGTGAGCATGGTCGCCGACATGGCACGCACGCTCGACAACGTCACGTCCGCCGCCGTCGCGGCCACCATCGTCGCCCGCCAGGAGGGCCGTCTCGACGACGCCGTGTTCGACGGCCTCGTCGTCCCGGACGACATCTCCGGCGAGCTCATCGACTCGGACCCGGGCGTCCCCATCGGGGCCTGCGCCCTGCCCACCCCCACCCCCCAAGGAGCAACCGCATGACCACCCGGCGATCCCTCCGATCACTCCGGATCCTCTCCCTGCTGCCCGCCGCCGCGATCGCGGCGACCCTGGCCGTCTCGTTCGGCCCGGCGCCCGCCGCGCACGCCGACGGCTGGGTCGACGGTGGCGACGAGTTCCCCTGCCTCGACGACGTGACCTGCCTGTGGATCCAGGACTGCGAGCTCGACGAGAACCAGCACCCGATCTACCCGAACCGCAACGGCAAGACGTCGTACCCGGCCGGCAGCTACAGCTACAAGGGCGACAAGCCCACCACGCCGAAGCCGACCCCGACGCCCACGCCGTCGCCGTCCACCCCCAAGCCCGGCGGCAAGCCGACCAAGCCCAGCACCGGCGGCACCGGCGGTGGCAGCACGGGCGGGACCGGCACCGGGACCGGCACCACCGACCCGCTCAGCCCCACGCCCTCCGCCGGCGCCACCGAGCAGGTCGCCGCCGGAGCGCCGAGCGCGCTCGCCGCGCCGACGCTGACGGTCGAGGGCAAGACCGTGACGGTCTCGTGGGCCGCCTCGCCGAACGCCGAGATCGAGCAGGTCACCGGCTACCTCATCCGGTTCACCGGCCAGGAGGCCGTCGAGACGGACGCCGACACGCTCACCTACGTCTTCAAGAACGTCGAGCCCGGCAGCTACCGCGCTGCCGTGTGGGCCCGCAACGCGGCAGGCGAGTCGGCCGGCTCGCCGCCCTCCGAGCCGGTCGTCGTCGGGGTCGACCCGACGACGGTCCAGGGCACGGTCACGGTGACCGGGGACCTCGCACCCGGTGCCACGGTCACCGTGACCGGCACGGGCTTCGCGCCGCGGATCGAGGGCTATGCCCTCGAGCTGCACTCCGACCCGGTCCCGCTGGGCGAGGTGAAGACCGACGACAACGGCGGCTTCACCGCGGACGTCGTCGTCCCGGCGAACGTCGTCGCGGGCGACCACCAGCTCGTCGTCCTCTTCGAGGGCGCCGAGGTGGCGACCAGCCCGGTCACCGTCGCGGCCGCCGCCGGCACGCCGAGCGGTGACGAGGCGAGCGCCGACGTCGCCCACACCGGTGACGACGCCGAGCCGATCCCGGACCACGCCGGGCTGCTCATCCTCGGGGCGCTGGGCGCCGCCGGCGCGCTCTCGCTGGTGTGGCGCCTCGCCCGCGGCCGCCGCCGCCCGAGCGGCCCGCTGGCCGCGCACAAGGTGGTGCCCCACGTCTCCTGACCAGCACCCCCCAGCCAACGACGTGACACGACACGAAAGCGAAGCATCCCGATGAACCACCGCACCCTCCTGCGGCGTACCGCCGCGGCCGGCACCGTCGCCGCCCTCGCGGTCGCCCCGCTGGTGGCGGGCTCCAGCCCCGCCACGGCCGCCGCAGCGGCCCCGGCGGCCGCGCACGCCGCGGCCCCCACCACCTATCCCACGCCCACCCACGGCGCCACGGTCGACTGGTTCGACGCGAAGTACCCCGCCCTCGACAAGGGCAGCGTCTTCGAGACGGTCACCTTCGAGCGCTTCGAGTACCTCCTCAAGAAGAACACCGGCAAGTGGGCCTTCGTGATCGGCGGACCGGAGGACCCCTACCTCCAGCAGACGATCGGTCACATCGAGAAGGTCGCCGAGGCCGAGGGCATCGAGAAGATCTACAACTTCGACCCGAACCTCGACGGCGAGGCGCTCAGCGTCTTCGACCTCACCGGCTACGACCTCGAGAGCGCCGACAACGCGGGCAAGGACCAGTTCCTCGACCTCGGCGAGCGGCTGGTGACCAACTACCTCGGCAAGGACGCCGAGACGCCGTTCACGCTCGCCAACGACGCCGCGAAGCCCGACCGCCGGGTGGCGCCGGAGCACCCCTACCTCTTCGTGTACGACGCCGCGGGCGGCGACAACGCGCGGATCGTCGACGCGCTGGTGACCCCGCCGGCCGACCTGAGCTCGCCGGCCGCCGTGACGGCGTACGAGAACGACGTCGAGCGGGTCCTCACGTCGACCACCCTCGACGTCGACACCCAGTGGGACTTCCTCAGCACCGAGCACAACCGCCGCCACTACGAGCGCTACGTCAAGAACGCCGACCCGGCGACCGAGACGGCCAACCGCAAGCGCTTCGGCGGTGACGTGTTCAAGGCCGACGAGGACCTCACCGACGGCGACGAGGACGACTTCCGGGTCGAGAGCATCACCTACCCCGAGCTGCTCAACATCCTCGACAGCGACGGCGAGTTCCTCGTCCTGTTCGGCGGGACGTGGTGCCACAACACGGCCGCGATCATCAAGCAGACCGCCGAGTACGCGCGCCGCTACGGCATCAAGAAGGTCTACAACTTCGACTTCTCGCTCGACTCGACCGGCAACGGCGGCTCGCTCGACAAGCACATCCGTGACAACGCCTTCCGCACCGTGGGCGGCGTCTCGCGCAAGACCCGTCCCGCGCAGCTCTACGGACGGATCCTCGAGAAGCTGGCCAACGCCAAGACCCAGTACAAGGTCCTCGGCGAGGAGCCGGGCACCCAGAGCACCAGCCCGGTGAAGTACTACGTCGGCGGCGAGGAGAAGCTCGCGCGCAAGATCCAGGTCGGGCACCTGCTGTCGTACGACAAGGACGCCACCGAGGGCGGCCAGCCGGCGCCCGTGCGCGACCAGGCGATCCGCAGCGACTGGACCAACCCCGACGGCGGCACCTTCGCCGGCAACGTCGAGTACATGACCGAGGTCTGGTTCACCCAGGGCAAGGACGCCACCTACGACAGCGCCGACCCGGACCAGCTCCGCGGCAACGTCAACGTCAGCACCGAGGTCGGCCAGAACGCGCTGCAGAACCAGCGCAACTTCGCCAAGGAGGCCATCGACCAGATCCGCGACGTGGTCGCCGGTGTCGCCGGCGGCTACGACAGCACGGTCGCCGTCACCGGCGCGCCCACGTCGGTCTCGGTCGAGAACCCGGGCAGCCTGACCGCCCAGGTGCAGGTCGAGACCGCCTTCACCGGCTTCTACTCCGACCGGACGGCGGGCGCCACGCTCGCCCCGCTCACCGGCAACCGCACGCTGGGCGGCTCGGTCGAGGTGCAGCTCGACGGCACCAAGATCGGCGAGGCCGACGTGCGTCCCGACCGGACCGCGCCGATCGACGTCCCGCTGCCGGCGCTCACCGCGGGCGACCACACCCTCCGCTACGTGTACGGCGGCGGCGCGGGCGGCCGGGTGCTGACCTCGTCGACCGAGCAGACCCTCAAGGTCGTCGCGAAGACCTCGGCGACCACCCTCGGCGCAGCTCCGGCGCTCACCTTCGGCAAGAGCGGCACCATCACCGCGACCGTCTCGGCCGGCGCCACCGGCGAGGTCAGCCTCGCGGGTCTGCCCGGAGGCGCGCTCACCGCGCAGGTCCAGGGCGGCACGGCCACCTTCACCGTGCCGGGCACCGTGCCGGCGGGCAGCTACGCGCTGACCGCGACCTACGCGGGCGACGGGACCTACGCGTCCTCGACCTCCGCGCCGGTCACGCTGACCGTCGGCAAGGCGCTCACCATCAGCAGCGCCGCGTCGGCGAGCACCCCCTACGGCAAGGCGGGCGCCATCAAGGTGACCGTCAGCAGCCCCGGCGGCGGCCCGGTGCCGACCGGCTCGGTCACGCTCACCGGCGTGGGCGCGGCGCAGACCGTCACGCTCACCGGGGGAGTCGCGACCTTCGCCCTGCCCCGCACGCTGGCGGTCCAGCGCTACTCGGCCAAGCTCGTCTACGGCGGCAGCGCGGACCGCAACGGCTCGCAGACCCAGGTCTCCTACACGGTGACGTCGATCGCCCCCTCCAAGGTGGCGTTCGCGGTGACCAAGAAGCCGACCTCGAAGAAGGCCGGCGCCGGACGGGTCACCGTCACGGTCCCGTCGGGTCTCGCCGCCGCCACCGGTCCGGTCACGGTGACCCTCAAGAAGGGCGCCACGACCAAGACGGTCAAGGGCACGCTGGCCAAGGGCGTCGTCACGGTCGCCCTGCCCAAGCTGAAGAAGGGCACCTGGAAGATCAGCGTGAAGTACGCCGGCAGCACCACCTACAAGGCGGCCGCCTCGGCGACGACGTCGCTCAAGGTCACCAAGTGACCCTGGTCGACCAGACGGCCGAGGCCGTCCGCCCGCTCCTTCCGGTCACCGGCGCGGACCTCCGGGTCCCGCTGGTGACCGGCGGGAGCGCGCCCTACGCCAACCTCGACATCGCGGCCAGCGCCCCGGCGCTGCGCAGCGTGTCCGAGCGGGTCGACCAGCTGCTGCCGTACTACTCGAGCGTCCACCGCGGCGCCGGGCACGGCTCGGCGGTCAGCACGGCGGCGCTCGACGCGGCCCGTCGTACGGTGGCCGGGTTCGTGGGGGCCCGGCCCGACGACGTCGTGCAGGTGGTCCGGCACACGACCGACGCCTTCAACCTGCTGGCCTCCGCGGTCCCCGGTGACGTGGTCACGCTCGACGTCGAGCACCACGCCAACCTCCTGCCGTGGGCGCGCGGGCGCCGGCGGACCGTCGCGGCGGGCCGCACGCTCGCCGCGACGGTGGCCGCGGTCGAGGCCGAGCTCGCCCGGGAGCCGGCCGCGCTGCTGGCCGTCACCGGTGCGTCGAACGTGACGGGCGAGGTGCTGCCGCTGGCCGACCTCGTCGCGGTCGCGCACCGGCACGGCGCCCGGATCGCCGTCGACGGCGCGCAGCTCGTCCCGCACCGCCGCGTCGACGTGGCCGGTCTCGGCATCGACTACCTCGCGTTCTCGGGGCACAAGCTCTACGCCCCCTACGGTGCCGGGGTGCTCGTCGGCCGGCCGGACTGGCTCGAGGCCGCGCCGCCGTACCTCGCGGGCGGGGGAGCGGTCCGCGCGGTCGCGCTCGACGCCGTCGAGTGGGCCCCCGTCCCGGCCCGGCACGAGGCGGGCACGCCCAACGTGGTCGGCGCGGTCGCGCTGGCCGCGGCCTGCGAGACCCTCGCCGCGCTGCCCCCCGGCGAGCAGGCTCGGCACGAGTCCGCGCTGGGAGAGCGGCTGCGCACGGGCCTCGCCGCGCTGCCCGGTCTCCGGGTGCTCCGCCTGTGGGACGACGCGACCGACACGCTCGGTCTCGCGACGTTCACGCTGGCGGACCACCCGGCCGAGCTGGTGGCGCAGTACCTCTCCGCGGAGCACGGCATCGCCGTGCGCGCGGGACGGTTCTGCGCGCACCCCCTCCTCGCGCGGCTCAACGACGGCGGCACCGCCGTCCGGGCGAGCGTCGGGCTCGGCACGAGCAGTGCGGACGTCGACCGGCTGCTCGCCGCGCTCGACGCGCTGGTCACCACCGGACCGCGCTGGACCTACGACGCCGCGCACCTGCCGGCGCCGGACCCGCGGCCGCTGCCGCACTGGATCGGCCGGCCCGGCTGAGCGGACCCGCTACGGTGACGGCGTGCACGTCTTCGCCTCGGTCATCCTCGTCGACGAGCGTGGCTGGCTGCTCCTGCAGGAGCGCGACGAGCACCCGGCGATCGCGCCCGACTGCTGGAGCCTGGTCGGCGGCCACGTCGACGAGGGCGAGGACCCGGACGACGCGGCCTACCGCGAGCTCGCCGAGGAGACGGGCCTGCAGCTCGAGCCGCCGACCCTGCGTCCCTGGCGCGCGTTCCCGGTCGTGCACCCGGCCTACGGCACCGACGACCTGATCCGGGTCTACGCCGCCGCCACCACGGCGACGGACGCCGACATCGTGCTCGGTGAGGGCCGGCAGATCGTCTTCGTCGAGCCCGCGGCGCTCCCCGCGCTGCGGGTCGGCGAGGCGGCGAGCCTGATCCTGCCCGAGTTCCTCGCCTCCGACCGCTACCAGGAGCTGCTCCGATGACCGCACCGCTCACCGTGATCCCCGTCCCCGGACCCGGCGCCGAGGACGTCGTCGTCGCCACCTCCGGCCCGGACGCCGGCTGCGTGTTCACCGGCACCGAGGACGGCGCCATCTTCCGGATCAGCCCCGACGGCGCCGCCGTCGACCGGGTCGCGCACACCGGCGGCCGGCCGCTGGGCATCGAGATCGCCCCCGACGGCCGGCTGCTCGTCTGCGACGCGCAGCGCGGCCTGCTCTGGGTCGACCCGGCCACCGGGTCCGTCGAGCAGATCACCGACCGGGTCGCCGGCACGCCGATGAGGTTCTGCAACAACGCCGCCATCGGCTCCGACGGCACGATCTGGTGGTCGGACTCCTCGACCAGGTACGGCATCGACCAGTGGAAGGACGACTTCGTCCAGCACACCCGCACCGGCCGGCTGCTGCGCCGCGATCCCGACGGCACGGTCACCACCGTCCTCGACGGGCTCGCCTTCGCCAACGGCGTCGCGCTGTCGGCGGCCGAGGACTACGTCTGCGTCGCCGAGACCGGCGCCCGCACCGTCGTGCGGCACTGGCTCAGCGGGCCCGACGCCGGCACCCGCGACCTGCTCTGCTCCGACCTGCCCGGCTACCCCGACAACATCGCGCGCGGCTCCGACGGCCTGATCTGGATCAGCATCGCCAGCCCCACCGACCCGCTCGTCGAGCGGCTCCACACCGCACCGCTGGGCCTGCGCAAGCTGATCACCAAGGTGCCCGAGGCGCTGCAGCCCAAGCCGAAGCAGACCGTGCGCGCCGTCGCGTACGACGACCAGGGGCGGCTGGTGCGCGACGTCGACCTCCGCCCGGCCGACCACGGGACGGCGTACCACATGGTGACGGGCGTCCGGGAGCACGAGGGAACGCTCTGGCTCGGCAGCCTGCACGAGGCCGCGGTCGCCCGGGTCGACCTTTCCCGCGTTTGAACCCCGACGGCCTAGAATCGACGCCATGCCTGTCCTCGACACGATCACCGGACCGCGCGACCTGCGGACCCTCAGCGAGGACGACCTGACCCAGCTGGCCGCCGAGATCCGTGACGTGATGATCCGCACGGTGGCCACCAACACCGGTCACCTGGGCCCGAACCTGGGCGTGGTCGAGCTGACGCTCGCCGTGCACCGCGTGTTCGACTCGCCGCGCGACAAGATCGTCTTCGACACCGGCCACCAGTCCTACGTGCACAAGCTCGTCACCGGCCGGTCCGCCGACTTCGGGACGCTGCGCCGCGAGGGCGGCCTGAGCGGCTACCCGAGCCAGGCCGAGTCCGAGCACGACCTGGTCGAGAACTCCCACGCCTCCACGGCGCTCAGCTACGCCGACGGCCTGGCCAAGGCCTACGCCGTGCGCGGCGAGGACCGCCACGTCGTCGCGGTCATCGGCGACGGCGCGCTCACCGGAGGCATGGCCTGGGAGGCGCTCAACAACATCGCGATCCAGCACGACTCCAGGCTCGTCATCGTGGTCAACGACAACGGCCGCTCCTACACGCCGACCATCGGCGGCCTGGCCACGGCGCTGACCAGCCTGCGCACCAACCCCCGCTACGAGCACGTCCTCGACATCGTCAAGCGCCGGCTCACCGCGGTGCCCGGCGTCGGTGCGGCCGCCTACGACGCGCTGCACGCCATGAAGAAGGGCCTCAAGGACGCGCTCGCGCCGCAGGGCCTGTTCGAGGACCTCGGCCTCAAGTACGTCGGCCCGGTCGACGGCCACGACCGTGCGGCCATGGAGCAGACGCTCGCCCAGGCCAAGCGGTTCGGCGGGCCGGTGATCGTGCACGCGATCACCCGCAAGGGCTTCGGCTACGACCCGGCCGAGCGGCACGAGGCCGACCAGTTCCACTCGCCCGGCCCGTTCGACGTGCAGACCGGCGCCGAGAAGCCCAAGGGCCCGATCTGGACCGACCACTTCGCCGAGCACATCGTCACCATCGGCGAGCGGCGCCCCGACGTCGTCGCGATCACCGCGGCGATGATGCACCCGGTCGGCCTCGACAAGTTCCAGGCGCGCTTCCCCGAGCGCACGTTCGACGTCGGCATCGCCGAGCAGCACGCCGCCACCTCGGCCGCGGGCCTGGCGATGGGCGGGCTGCACCCGGTCTTCGCGGTCTACGCGACCTTCCTCAACCGCGCCTTCGACCAGGTCCTCATGGACGTCGCGCTCCACAAGTGCGGCGTCACCTTCGTGCTCGACCGCTCCGGCGTGACCGGCGACGACGGCGCCAGCCACAACGGCATGTGGGACATGTCGCTGCTCCAGGTCGTCCCCGGCCTGCGCCTGGCCGCGCCGCGCGACGCCACCCGGATGCGCGAGCTGCTCGACGAGGCCGTCGAGGTCGCCGACGCCCCCACCGTCGTCCGCTACCCCAAGGGGCCGCCGCCCGCCGACATCGAGGCGATCGGCAAGGCCGGCGGCTGCGACGTCCTGGTCCGCGAGGGCGCGCGCGACGTGCTCGTCGTGGCCGTGGGCTCGATGGCCGAGATCGCGGTCGACGTCGCCCGGCGCCTGGTCGACCAGGGTGTCGGCGTGACCGTCGTCGACCCCCGCTGGGTCAAGCCCGTCGACCCCGCGCTCGTCGAGCTCGCCGGCACCCACCGCCGCGTCGTCACCATCGAGGACAACGGCGTCGTGGGCGGCGTCGGCGCCGTTCTGCTCCAGACCCTCGCCGAGGCCGGGGTCCGCACGCCGGTCAAGCTGCACGGCATCCCGCAGCAGTTCCTCGACCACGCCAAGCGCGCCGCCATCCTCGAGCGGATCGGGCTCACGCCGTCCGCGATCGCCCTCGGCATCCTCCACGACATCAGTGCCGAGACCGCACCGGAGGGCCGGGCGCTGCACGATGTGGATGGCACGCGCTAGGGCGCGTTCCCTCGTCGCGGTCCTCGCGCTGGCGCTGCTCCCGCTGGCTGCCTGCTCCGACGACCCGCCACCGCCGACGTCGTCCGGAGCGGCGTACGAGGGCGTCGCCGCGCAGATGCAGACCACGCTCGACCTGCGGGCCGCCGGGCTGCGCCGCCACGACGTCGCCCGCTTCCGGCGCAGCCTCGACCGGGCCGACGCGACGCTGATCGGCGACCAGCAGGTCTACTTCGACAACATCGAGCAGCTGCCCGTCGGCAAGCTGCGCTACCGCCTCGACGACAGCACGATCACGCCGGTCGAGGGGACCGGCGACTACTGGGCCGAGGTGACGCTCGTGCTGCGCCTCGACGGGTACGACGCCGTCCCGGCCCGGACCCGCGGCCGGTTCCGGTTCACGCCGTCGAGCGACGGGCAGCGGCTCGTCATCGCCGCGACCTCCGACCGCCGGTGGAGCACCGACCACCCCGGCAACGCCCAGCCCTGGGACCTCGGCCCGGTCCGGGTGAAGCAGGCGGTCGGCGTCCTGGGCGTCTTCGACGACGAGACGGTCGCCGACGCCGCCGAGGTGCTCGACGCGGCGAGCAGCGGGCGCTACGACGTCCGCAGCGTCGTCGCCGCCGACGACTCGCCGGTGAGCAGCGGCGTCGTGGTCTACGCCGTGCACGATCCGGCCTTCCTGCGCGGCCTGGCCGGCCAGACCGTCGGCGACCCGGACCGCGCCGACGGGCTGACCATCGCGGTGCCCGCCGACTCCCACGACCCGGCGCGCGGGGTGGCGTCGTACCGCGTCTACCTCAACCCGCGGGTGCTCACCCAGCAGCCGGCCGTGCTGGGCCGGCTGGTCCGCCACGAGCTGACCCACGCCACCCTCGGCGACCGCGCCCGCGGCCTCCCGCTGTGGCTCAACGAGGGCGTGGCCGAGTACGTCTCGGTCCGCCCGATGGCCCCCGACCGCCGCCGGCTGCCGGCCGCCGCGCTCCGCGTCGGTGCCGGTGCCACCGACCTGCCCGGCCCCGCCCAGTTCGCCGGGCCCGACGCCGAGGCCTGGTACGCCGTCTCCTGGTGGGTCTGCGAGTACGTCGCGAGCGTCTACGGCGAGCAGGTCCTCTTCCGCCTCGTCGACCGGCTCCGCGACGGTGCCGACCAGTCCGCGGTGCTCTCCGAGCTGCTCGGCGTGACGAGCGCCCAGCTCGTCCAGCGCGGCGTCACGCTGATGACGACGACCTACCGCGGCTGAGCGCCGCTCCGGGATGACCCCGCCGGATCGTGGTAACGTCGCCGCGTGAGCCTGTTCCGCACCAAGTCGGTCGAGCAGTCGATCGCCGACACCGACGAGCCCGACCACCGCCTGCGCAAGGACCTGTCCGCGCTCGACCTGACCGTCTTCGGGGTCGGCGTCATCATCGGCGCCGGCATCTTCGTGCTGACCGGCACCGTCGCCGCCAGCAACGCCGGACCGGCGCTGGCGCTGAGCTTCGTGATCGCCGCGGTCGCCTGCGGCCTCGCGGCGCTCTGCTACGCCGAGCTCGCCTCGACCGTGCCGGTGGCGGGCAGTGCCTACACGTTCAGCTACGCGACGCTCGGCGAGCTGGTCGCCTGGATCATCGGCTGGGACCTGGTGCTCGAGTTCACCGTCGGCGCCGCGGCGCTGTCGACGGGCTTCTCGGCCTACCTCCAAGAGGTGCTCAGCATCGCCGACATCACGCTGCCCACGCAGATCAGCTCGGCGGCGACCGGCGTCGTCGACCTGCCCGCGATGGTGATCGCGCTCCTGGTGACCTTCCTGCTCATCCGCGGCACGAAGTTCTCGAGCCGGGTCAACCAGGTCGTCGTCGCGCTCAAGCTCGTCGTGGTGGCCGCCGTCATCGTCGTCGGCATCGCGCACATCAAGCTCAGCAACTGGACGCCGTTCATCCCCGACGCCGAAGTCCGAGGGCGGCTTCGCCGACGTCCCGCTCATCACCAGCCTGCTCGGCCTCGAGCCGGCGGTGTTCGGGCTGGCCGGCGTCATCTCCGGCGCGGCGATCGTGTTCTTCGCGTTCATCGGCTTCGACATCGTCGCCACCACGGCCGAGGAGACCAAGAACCCCCAGCGCGACGTGCCGATCGGCATCCTCGGCTCGCTGGCGATCGTCACGGTGCTCTACTCCGCGGTCAGCCTCATCGTCACCGGCGTGCGGTCCTACAAGGACATCGACCCCAACAGCGCCGCCCCGCTCGCCGACGCCTTCAAGGCGGCCGGCGTGAGCTGGATGCCCGACCTCATCTCGATCGGCGCCTGCATCGGGCTGGTCGTCGTCGCGATGATCCTCATGCTCGGCCAGACCCGGGTCGCGTTCGCGATGGCCCGCGACGGCCTGCTGCCCCGGCCGCTCGCCAAGGTTCACCCGACCTTCGGGACGCCGTACCGGATCACGATCGTGACCGGCATCGCGGTCGCGGCGCTGGCCGGCTTCGTCGACCTCAGCACCCTGGCCCACCTGGTCAACATCGGCACCCTGTTCGCCTTCATGCTGGTGAGCATCGGCGTGGTGGTCCTGCGCCGGACCCGGCCCGACCTGCCGCGCGGCTTCCGGACGCCCGTCGCGCCGCTCGTCGCCGCCGTCTCGACCCTGATGTGCTTCTACCTGATGCTCAACCTCACCGGCGACACCTGGATCCGGTTCCTGGCCTGGATGGCGATCGGCGTCGTCGTCTACTTCCTCTACGGACGCCGGCACAGCCGCCTCGGCGCCGCCCGCGAGCAGCAGGTGACAGCGGGGGAATAGTCTTTCCGCGTGACCTCATCGACCCGCCTCGTCCACATCGTCGACGAGGTGCCCGAGCTCGAGGGCGTCGAGACGCTGCCGATGATCGTCGCGCTCGACGGCTTCCTCGACGCGGGCAACGCCGGAGCGCTCGCCTGCCGGCACCTGGTCCGCACCGGTGCGGCCTCGCCCGAGGGCGGCGGGGTCGTCGTCGCGACCTTCGACGTCGACGAGCTCCACGACTACCGCGCTCGCCGGCCCCCGCTCACGTTCGCGCGCGACCACTACGAGGGCTACGAGGCCCCGCGGCTCGTCGTCCGGATGCTGCGCGACGCGGGCGGCTCGCCGTACCTGCTGCTGCACGGGCCGGAGCCCGACATCCGCTGGGAGGCGTTCTGCCGCGCGGTGCGCTCGGTGATCGAGCGGTTCGGCGTCACCCTCGTGGTCTCGATGGGATCGGTGCCGATGGCCGTGCCGCACACCCGGCCGATCGCCATCACCCACCACGCCAACAACGCCGACCTCATCACCGGCACCAGCCCCTGGCGCGGCGAGCTCCGCGTCCCGAGCAGCGTCCAGGCGCTGCTCGAGGTGCGGCTGGGGGAGTGGGGCCACGACGCGCAGGGCTTCGTCGCCCACGTGCCGCACTACCTGGCCCAGCTCGACTACCCCCGCGCCTCGCTGTCGCTGCTCGAGCAGGTCGAGCTCGCGGCCCGGCTGACGATCGACCTCACCGAGGTCCGCGAGCTCGCCGAGGACCGTGAGGACGAGATCGGCCGCTACCTCTCCGCCAACGACGAGGTGGCCGACGTCGTCACCGCGCTGGAGCAGCAGTACGACACCTTCGCCCGCGCCGAGGAAGAGGGCAGCAGCCTGCTCGCCGAGGACGAGCCGCTGCCCACCGGCGAGGAGATCGGCCGCCAGTTCGAGCAGTTCCTGGCCGGGCTCGAAGGGCCCGACGAGACCGGAGGCACGCCGTGACCGACCTGGGCGCCGACCGCGAGATGGGCGAGGCCACGCGCAAGCTGATCTCCCTGCTCGACCTGGAGCAGCTCGACACCGACCTGTTCCGCGGGCAGCAGCCCGAGACCATCCGCCAGCGCGTGTACGGCGGCCAGGTGGCCGCCCAGGCGCTCATCGCCGCGACCCGCACGGTCGACGAGGGCATGCACGTCCACTCGCTGCACTCGTACTTCCTGCTGCCCGGCGACTACAACGTCCCGATCATCTACGACGTCGAGCGCATCCGCGACGGCCGCTCGTTCGCCACCCGCCGGGTCCTGGCCCGCCAGCACGGGCGGCCGATCTACTACCAGTCGCTCAACTTCCAGCGCGCCGAGGAGGGCCTGGAGCACCAGGACCTCATGCCCGAGGTGAAGCCCCCCGACGAGGGTCTCGACCTCATGCAGCTCATGGCCGACCGCGGTACCGACGACGGCCTGAGCAAGGAGTGGGCCGCGCTCGACGTGCGCTGGCTCGGCAGCTCGTCGTACGGGCTCGACGCCCTCGACCCGGCCCGCCCCTCCCAGGCCCGCGCCTGGATCCGGGTCGACGGCCGCCTCAGCGACGACCCCGTCGAGCACCTCGCCACCTTCACCTACGCCAGCGACGTCTCGATCCTCGGCGCCGCCCTCGCCGCCCACCCCCGGCACACCCCGGACAAGGTCCAGATGGCCTCGCTCGACCACACCATCTGGTTCCACCGGCCCTTCCGCGCCGACGAGTGGTGGCTCTACGACCAGTGGTCGCCGTCCGCCTCCGGCGGGCGCGGGCTCGCCCTCGGCCGGGTCTTCACGCAGGACGGGACGCTCGTCGCGACCGTCGCGCAGGAGGGCCTGATCCGCCCCAGCCGGCGGGGGTGAGCCGGTGGCGGACGACGACGCTGTGCTCGCGGACCTCGTCGCGGCCGTGCTGCGCGACTTCCCGCCCGGGATCGCCGCAGGGTGGCGGTTCTCCCGCGTCGTGCCCGATCGTGAGCCGGACGCCGACGGGGCCGTGTGGGTCTGTGTCTCGTCCGATTCCGACCTCGACGGCGACGTGCGGATCTGGTTCCCCGCGGACGAGCTCGAGCCCCGCGCGCACGCCCTGCTGCGCCTGGCCGACCGGCTCCAGGACGAGCTTGGCGAGTCGGCGGCCGGCTGGGGGCAGCCGCTCCCGCCGTGCGACCTGCACCCGCAGCACCCGCTGCAGGCCCAGCTGGTCGGCGGGGCGGCCGTGTGGTGCTGCCCGGTGACGCACGAGGCGCGCCGGCCCGTCGCGGCCGGGTAGCCGCCGGGGCCGACGCGCCTCGTCGCGATCGTCAGGCTGTCAGGTCGTCAGCTCACAGCGCGCTCGTGCGGCCCAGCAGGTGCGGCGCACCGGACTTCGGGTTCACGAGCGTGAAGTCCCAGCCGCTCGCCGTCGCCGTGGTGCCGAACTGCGCCTTGCCGGGCAGGAAGATCGGCTTCTTGAAGGCGACCTCGACCTTGACCGCGTCGGGCAGCCGGTTCTCGAGGGCCGCGATGCAGCGGGCCTTGCTCCACATGCCGTGGGCGATGTGGCGCGGGAAGCCGAGGGCCTTCGCGGTCAGCGGGTAGAGGTGGATCGGGTTGTGGTCGCCGGACACGGCGGCGTAGCGCCGGCCCAGGTCGCTGCCGAGGCTCCACACCGGGCCCTTGGCGTCGACGGTGGCCAGGGACATGCCCGGGTCGCCGTTCTCCTTGTCGCCCTTGCCCACCCGCAGGTACGTCGACACGGACTCCCACACGACCTCGTCGCCGACGGTGCCGGTGACGTTCATGTCCCACGCGCGGCCCTTGGTGCTGGCGCGCAGGTTGTCGGCGGTGAGCGCCAGCGAGACGGTCTCGCCGATGGCGACGGGCCGGTGCTGGACGATCGTGTTCTCGAGGTGCACCGAGCCGATGGCCGGGAACGGGAACGACGCGTCGGTCATCAGCTGCAGGTGCAGCGGGAACGCCAGCATGTGCAGGTACGGCACCGGGGCGACGTCCTTGTTGGGGAAGCCGCACACCTCGGCGTAGCGCTGCACCTGGGCGCGCTCGACCACGACGTCGTCGCGGCGCAGCGTCACGTCGGGCAGCGCACCGCCGGTCTTCTTGATCCCGGGCAGCTGGTTGAGACCCGGGACGGCGGGCAGCGCCGCCTTGAGCATCACGGGGAGCGCCATGCTCAGGCTCCCAGCATCATCTGGCCGCAGACCCGCACGACGTTGCCGTTGACGGCGGACGACGCGGGGTTGGCGTACCAGGCGATCGTCTCGGCGACGTCGACCGGCAGGCCGCCCTGGGACATGGCGTTGAGCCGCTGGCCGACCTCGCGGGTCGCGAACGGCACGGCCGCGGTCATCTGGGTGATGATGAAGCCGGGCGCGACGGCGTTGATGGTGATGCCGTCCTTCAGCTCGTCGGCGAAGCTGTCGACGAGGCCGATCACGCCGGCCTTCGAGGCGGCGTAGTTGGTCTGGCCGACGTTGCCCGCGATGCCGGCGATCGAGGCGACACCGACGATCGAGCCGCCCTTGTTGACGACGCCCTGGTCGAGCAGCTCGCGGGTGATGAGCTCGGGAGCGGTGAGGTTGACCGCGATCACCGACGTCCAGCGGTCGCCCTTGTCGTTGGGCGCCATGTTGGCGAGCTTGCGGTCGCGGGTGATGCCCGCGTTGTGGACGACGACGTCGACGCCGCCGTGCTTCTCCTTGAGGTGGTGCGCGATCCGCTGCGGCGCGTCCTTGCCGGTGATGTCGAGCGTGATCCAGTCGCCCTCGAGCTCGTTCATCAGCGACTGCAGCTCGCTGGCGGCCTGCGGCACGTCGACGCCGACGACGGTGGCGCCGTCGCGGTGCAGCACCCGGGCGATCGCCTCGCCGATGCCGCGGCTGGCGCCGGTGACGAGCGCGACCTTGCCGGCCAGCGGCCGGGTCCAGTCGTCGACCGTCGTGGTGGTGGCCTTGCCGTGGACGCCGATCCGGACGACCTGGCCCGAGACGTAGGCCGACTTGGGGGAGAGGAGGAAGGCGAGCGTGCTGGTGGCGGCGGCCTCCTGGCCCTCGGCGACGTACACGAGCTGCGAGGTGCCGCCGCGGCCGATCTCCTTGCCGAGGCTGCGGGTGAAGCCCTCGAGCGCGCGCTGGGCGATCCGCTCGCCGCCCTTGGTCTGCTCGGGCGGCGTCCCGATGACGACGACCCGGGCGCAGGACTCGAGGCTGCGCAGCAGGGGCGTGAAGAAGTCGCGCAGCGCGACGAGGTCGGCGGCGTCCTTGAGGCCGGTGGCATCGAAGACGAGACCCTTGAAGCGCTGGCCGTCGCCGGCGACCGTGGTCGAGGCGACGCCGAGCAGGTCGAGCAGGCCGGGCAGGGACTCGGCGAGGCGGCCGGTGCCGCCGACCAGGACGGTGCCGTGGACGAGCGGGTCGCCGGCGGTGTAGCGGTCGAGCTCGACCGGGTTGGGCAGGCCGAGGTTCTTGACGAGGATCTTGCCGATCGGGGAGCTCACGAAGCCCTGGTACTTGTCGCTCATGCTCAGGTCGCAATCTGTGTCGGTGCTGCGGAAGGTTTGTCCACGGGCCGGGCCCGCTCGTAGCCTATGTAACTAGATGTGTAACTCTGAGTCCACATTTCGTGATCTGGCACTCAAACGGTTCTCCTGAGGACCGACAGAGGTGAGGATGGAACCATGGCAGACACTGTTCGTCGGGCCGCCGTACTCGGTGGTAACCGGATCCCCTTCGCTCGCTCCAACGGGGCCTACGCCACCGCCTCCAACCAGGAGATGCTGACCGCCGCGCTCGACGGCCTGGTGGCCCGCTTCGGGCTGGAGGGTGAACGTCTCGGCGAGGTCGCCGGCGGCGCCGTCCTCAAGCACAGCCGGGACTTCAACCTGGTCCGCGAGTCGGTGCTCGGCACCAAGCTCGCGCCCGAGACCGCCGCGGTCGACCTGCAGCAGGCGTGCGGCACCGGCCTGCAGGCGATCAACTACATCGCCAACAAGATCAAGCTCGGCCAGCTCGAGTCCGGTATCGGCGGCGGCGTCGACACGACGTCCGACGCGCCGATCGCGATCTCCGAGAAGCTGCGCAAGAAGCTGATCCAGCTCAACAACGCGCGCTCCACCAAGGACCGCCTCGCGATCCTCGCCACCATCCGCCCCGGCGACATCGGCCTGGCGATCCCCTCCAACGGTGAGCCGCGCACCCGCCTCTCGATGGGCGAGCACCAGGCGCTGACCGCCCTGGAGTGGCAGATCGCCCGCGAGGCCCAGGACGAGCTGGCCGTCACCTCGCACCACAACCTCGCGGCGTCGTACGACGAGGGGTGGCAGGACGACCTGATCACGCCGTTCCGCGGCCTGGAGCGCGACAACAACCTGCGCGCCGACTCCTCGCTCGAGAAGCTCGCCAAGCTCAAGCCGGTCTTCGGCAAGGGCGAGGCGGCGACGATGACCGCCGGCAACTCGACCCCGCTGACCGACGGCGCGTCCGCCGTCCTGCTGGGCTCGGAGGAGTGGGCGGCCGCCCACGACCTCGAGGTGCTCGCCTACTTCGTCGACTCCGAGGTCGCCGCGGTCGACTTCGTCAACGGCGCCGAGGGCCTGCTCATGGCGCCGGCGTACGCCGTCCCGCGGATGCTCGAGCGCAACGGCCTGACCCTCCAGGACTTCGACTTCTACGAGATCCACGAGGCCTTCGCCTCGCAGGTGCTCTCGACGCTCGCCGCCTGGGAGAGCCCGGTGTTCTGCAAGGAGCGCCTCGGCCTCGACGCCCCCCTGGGCTCGATCGACCGCGCCAAGCTCAACGTCAAGGGCTCCTCGCTCGCCGCGGGGCACCCGTTCTCCGCCACCGGCGGCCGGATCGTGGCCAACACCGCCAAGCTCCTCAAGGCCAACGGCGGCGGCCGGGCCCTCATCTCGGTCTGCGCGGCCGGTGGTCAGGGCGTCGTCGCGATCATGGAGCGCTGAGACTCCCTCTGCTCGCTCGCGCGAACGGCCCGCTCCCTGGTGGGGGCGGGCCGTTCGTCGTACTCGGGCTCGGGCCGGGTGGGGCCGGACGGGCTCAGGCGGCGGCGGTGACGAGCGCCAGCGCCGAGCGGACCATGTAGGAGCGGACCTGCTCCGACGAGATCTCGCCGACCGTCGGGATGCCCGGCGCGATCTCGCTCACCAGGATGCCGAGCCGCGCGAGCTGGAGCGCACCGAGCCCGCTGGCGTACAGCGCGTTGGCGAGCAGGATCGGGTCGTCGGTCAGGTGGAACGCGCCCTTGTCGACCCCGGCCGCCAGCGTCTCCGACAGCACCGTCAGGCACGACGTGATGCCCCGCCCGAGCTTGAAGAGCGGACCCTCGGCGATCTCGTCGAGCAGCTCGTCACCCGGCCGCACCATCAGCGCCTGCGCGCAGTCGACGAACGCCGGGTGCGCCACGCCGTAGTCGACGAAGGCGCCCACGATCGCCTCGAGCTGCCGGGCCGGCTCGTCGGCGCCGGCCGCGGCCGCCGCCATCGCGTCGTGCAGCTCCTCGAGGTAGCCCACGAGGGTCAGCGCGAACAGCTCCTCCTTGCCGGTGAAGTGCCGGTAGACGATCGCCCGGTTGATCCCGACCGCAGTCGCGATCTCCTCGATCTGCACCTCCCGCACACCCTTGGAGTCGAAGATCTGCCGCGTCGCCGCGATGATCTCCGCCTGGCGCGCCTTGCGGCGCGCTGCGGCCGCCTTGCGGCGTCCGTCGGTGGGAGGTGCGTGGGTCGCCATAGGGGGAGTGTACGAGATGTGCAACTCGGTGTTGCAACATCTCGGCGGGTGGGCGTCAGGCCCCCACCGGGACCACGGCGCCGCCCAGTGCCCGGGCGCCGGAGCTCGCCGCCGCGCGGTTGCCGTCCTTGGCGACGGCGATGACGCCGTGGGCGAGGCGATCACCTGGCCCGAGGCAGCGCGGCGCGCCGACGAAGCCCGCTGAGCCGGTGCTCTGAAATCACGCACCCACACGCAACGGGAGAAGTAGCGTCCTCCGCATGACTCGCCGACTCAGGCCGCTCGTCGCCCTTGCCCTGCTCACGCTGACCGCATGCGGCGGCGCGTCCGACGACAAGCCCGACGCCGCAACCGACAAGGCCGAAAGCAGGCCGTCAGCTTCCACGAGCGACGAGCCCACCGAGACGGCCGCAGCGCCCCGGCGCGCATCCTGCAACCTGAAGGGCAAGCGGGCGAAGGTGACGCTCGAAGACGCCGGGGACGCCCTCACCGTCACGTTCACGGGCCAGCCGATCACGAAGAGCGGCACGGCGCTCTACGTCGCGACCGTGTGGGACGAGGCGGGCGAGGTCGGCAGGCAACTCGGAGCGAAGTACCTCGACGGAAAGCAGATCGCATACTTCGTCTTCGACTTCGACACCTCGGAGCAGACGAACCTAGACGGATCCCCCGAAGTCAGCGGCAAGACGATCGACGGCACCTTCCCCGCCAGTGCTCTCGGCGACCTCGACCCCGGCGACGTCGCTTCTTGGTCAGCGGCGTTCAACGTCAACGGCGACGACGTCGGCACGTGCCCCGGCGGCTACGAGTCGTTGCCGTTCCCCGGTTGACGGTCCTCGGTTTCCCGTCGGGCGACGATCTCGTCGAGACACTCTCGATACGCCTGCGCAAGTTCGACCCACTCATCGAGTGGCCGGTCGCTGAGCAACTGTGCCGCTTCCTCCGGCGTCCGATCACGAAGGTCGATCTCGTAATCTCCGCCGTCCTGGCGCCACGTGACCCATGCCCACTTTCGGCGTTCCGACTTCGTCACGCCGATCCAGAACTCGTTATCGGGCTTCGGCGCGTTGCGGATCGAGGGGTAGTCGCCGGAGTGTGCCCACTCCCGCCATGCGTGCGAGAAGGGGAACTCGATATCCAACTTCCCCGACGGCACGCGGTCGACGCCGAGCGCAGCTAGTCCGAGCCCGAGGCCCTCGACGAGCTCGGCACGCTGCTGATCCTTGGTCGCCATGTCGGCGACCCTACGGGCCACCGCCGACGAAGTGGGCCCGCACGGTCTCGATCGTGTCCGCCTCGTCCGCACTCTTGTCGTCCCGGTACCGCACCACCCGCGCGAACCTCAGCGCCAGCCCGCCCGGGTACCGCGTCGAGCGCTGCAGCCCGTCGAACGCGATCTCGACGACCTGCTCGGGCCGCACGGTGACGACCCAGCCGTCGTCGGAGACCTCCAGGTCGCGGAAGCGGGCGGTCTGCCAGGCGAGCATCTCGTCGGTCATCCCCTTGAAGGTCTTGCCCAGCATCACGAACCCGGACGGCGACGACGGGTCCCGGGCGCCGAGGTGGATGTTGGAGAGCCAGCCGCGACGGCGGCCGGAGCCGTGCTCGACGGCGAGGACGACGAGGTCGAGGGTGTGGACGGGCTTGACCTTGACCCAGGCGGAGCCGCGGCGGCCGGCGTCGTAGGGGGCGGTGGCGGACTTGACGACGACGCCCTCGTGGCCGGAGGCGAGGACGGCGGAGGTGAAGGCCTCGGCCTCGGTGGGGTCGGTGCCGAGCCAGCGCTGGACGCGGTGCTCGGGTGGGACGAGGTCCTCGAGGACCTGCCAGCGCTCGTGGGCGGGGAGGTCGAGGAGGTCGGTGCCGTCGCGGTGCAGGACGTCGAAGAAGTACGGCGTGACCACCGAGCCGCCGGGGGAGTCGTCGGCGTCGGTGGCGGTGCGGGAGGCGGTCTCCTGGAAGGGCCGCGGGCGGCCGTCGGCGGCGAGGGAGAGCGCTTCGCCGTCGAGCACGAGGTGGGTGGCGGGGAGGGCGCGGACGATGGCGACGACCTCGGGGAGGCGGTGGGTGATGTCGTCGAGGCTGCGGGTGGCGATGACGACGTCGTCGCCGGCGCGGTGGACCTGGATCCGGATGCCGTCGAGCTTGGCGTCGACGCCGACGGGCCCGTCGCCGCCGCCGGCCTTGGCGAGCGCGGCGGCGACGTCGGGGGCCGAGGAGGCGAGCATGGGGAGGATCGGGCGGCCGACGGTGAGGCCGACGTCGGCGAGGGCGTCGGTGCCGGCGAACGCCGCGTCCACGACGTACGTCGCCCCGCCGGCCAGCATCGCCGCCCGGCGTACGGCGGTCAGGGGCACGTCGGCCGCCAGAGCCAGCGCCTCGGTGACGACGGCCTCGAGCGCGCCCTGGCGGACCTCGCCGACGGTGACGGCGCGCAGCCAGTCCTGCTCGGCGGCGGTGGCCCGGCCGAAGAGGTCGACGACAGCGGCGGACCGCAGACCTGCGGAGCCCGGGCCGGCGAGCAGCGCCATGGCGGCGAAGGCCGCGTCCACCTCGCCGACCTCCAGGGAGGCGTCGGGCGCCGGGGGCGGCAGGGTCTGCAGGCTGCGCCACCCGAGCCCGGTCCGGCGCTGGCGCAGCCGCCCGCCCAGGTAGTGCGCGACCAGCGAGCGCTCCTCCGGTGGGGCGGCGCTCAGCAGGTCGGCGAGGAGGCGGACCTTCTCCTTGCGCGACCGCGTCGCCGCCACCGCGCGGGAGACGTCGACGAGGTCGTGGAGCAGCATCGCGTCAGCGGGTGGCTTCCAGGGAGGCGGCGCTGACGGCGCCGTCGATGACCTGCTCGTAGACCTGGTCGAGGTCGAGCGACTCGGCGCTGGTGCCGGACAGGTCGCCGAAGTAGCCGGCCACCTCGAGCGAGACGAAGCCGTGGAGCGAGGCGAAGAGCGCCATCGCGCTCTGCAGCAGGCGGTCGTCGGGCAGCCCGGCGGAGCGGACCATCACGGCGAGCGCCTCGATCGCGTCGAGCGCGGCGGCGTAGAAGGCCTCGCGGTCGATCGGGGGCCGGGTGAGGGCCGCATAGCGCTGGGGGTGGGTCCGGGCGAAGGCGCGCAGCGCGTGGCTGAGGGCGCGCAGGCCGGTGAGGCCGGCATGGCCCATCGCGGCCTTGCGGACGTGGTCGCCGAGCAGCCGCATGGCGCGCACCTGGATGAGCGCACGGAGGTCCTCGAGGTTCGCGACGTGGTTGTAGAGCGACGACACCCGCGCCTCGAGCTCGGTGGCGAGGGAGGTCATCGTCAGCGCGTCGTACCCGTCGCGGTCGACGAGCGCCTCGGCCGCCTGGAGCACCGCCTCCTGGTCGAGGCGGGCCCGGCGGCTGCGGGTCGGGTCGATGCTCAACTGCCCTCCGGAGCCTGAGGAGATGAAAGTGATTCGTCGTTGCGCGAGAGAGCCTAGTCCACCCGGCGCCGTACAGTGCTCCGGTGACCTCCCCGGACGCCGCCCGCGTGTGGCATCCCGGTCGCCCGGTCCCGGTGGCCGCACTGCTGCGCCAGCACCGGCGCGGGGGCGGCGACCCGACGCTGCGCTTGGCCCTCGACGGCCGGCACTGGCGGGGGAGCCGGACGCCGGAGGGACTGGTCACGCTCGCCGTCCGCGACCAGGACGCCGCGGGCGCGATCCTCGCCGAGGCCTGGGGGCCCGGCGCCGCGTGGGCGCTCGACCAGCTCCCGGCGCTGCTCGGTGACCTCGACGACTGGACCGGCTTCGAGCCGCGCCACCCGGTGCTCGTCGAGGCGCACCGCCGCCACCCGCACCTGCGGCTGGGCCGCACCGGCCTGGTCCTCGAGTCGCTCGTGCCCTCGATCATCGAGCAGAAGGTGACCGGCCAGGAGGCGTTCGCCGGCTTCCGCGCCCTGGTCCGGCGCCACGGGGTCCCCGCCCCGGGGCCTGGTGCCGCGCGCGGCGTGATGGTCCAGCCCGACGCCGCGACGCTGCGCGCCGTCCCGTCGTGGGAGTGGCTGCGGCTCCACGTCGACCCCGCGCGCAGCCGCGCCGTGGTGACGGCGGCCCGGCACGCCGTCGCGCTGGAGCGGGCGGCGAGCCTGTCCGGCGAGGAGGCCGAGCGCCGGCTGCGCAGCCTGCCCGGCATCGGCGTGTGGACCGCGGCCGAGGTGCGCCAGCGGGCGCTGGGCGACCCCGACGCCGTGTCGTACGGCGACTACCACATCGCCAAGGACGTCGGCTGGGCGCTGGAGGGCCGGCTCTTCGACGACGCCGAGCTGGCCCGCTACCTGGAGCCGTGGGCCGGTCATCGCGGCCGGGTCCCGCTGCTCCTCGGAGCGGCCGGGCTGCGCCGTCCCCGGCACGGCCCGCGGATGTCTCCACGTGAACACCTCCCGACGCGTGACCAAATGACGTGATATCTGTTACACCGAGCAACAGGCAGTCGAGGGAGTACTCCGGGGGAGGGGTCGCGAATGGCACGGGTGCGGTTGGACGCATGGTCGCGCGCCACCCCTGACGAGCTCGTCACCGCGCTGCGCGAGGCCGATCCGGTCGACCTGGTCCAGGCGGTCCGCGCAGCCTCCGACGAGACCCTGGTCACGTTGGTGCATGACGCCGAGCGGGGTCGGGCCGTTGTCGAAGTCGTGACGAGCCGGATCAGCGACCTCGCCGTCCCCGCCCAGCGGGCCGGGGTGAGCGGCGTCGTCCGCTGGGAGACGCCCGACGGCGCCCTCGCGGCGAGCGTCCGGGTGCACGACGGCGCCACCGAGCCCGTCGCGGCCGGCGTCCGGCCCGACCTGGTGGTGCGCGGCAGCGTCGTCCAGCTGCTGCGGCTCGTGGCCGGCCAGCTCGACCTGGCCGTCGACTACCTCGGCGGCGCGCTCGCGATCGAGGGCGACAGCGCGCTCGCGCTCGGCCTGGCCGGGCTCTTCGCCGTCGACGGCACCGCACCGCTCACCGGCGCTCCGGTCGACCCGCGCGACATCGACCCGGTCGCGGTCTCCCGGGCGCTGCACGGCGTCCCGGTCGAGCACCTGCGGGCAGTTCTGGAGTCCGGCTTCCGTCCCGTCGTGCTCGATGAGATCTTCGGCCGCATGCCGGCCCATGTGAACGGCCGCAAGGCGGCAGGTGCGCGGATCACGGTCGGCTTCCGCCTGACCGGCCGTCCCGACGGAGAGGTGGACCGTTACGTGCTCCGACTCAGTGACGGTCGGGCGACCGTCCTCGCGGGCGAGGCGGCCGACGCCGTCGGTCCCGACGATCGCGACGCGACCGTCACCTGCGAGGCCCACGACTTCCTGCGGCTGGTGACCGGGCACCTGAGCGCGATCACCGGCGTGCTGCGCGGACAGCTGCGGGTGCGCGGCGACAAGACCGCCGCGCTGCGGCTGAGCGCGGCCTTCGACATCCCGAAGGCGGCTGCCTGATGAGCGCGGTCGCCGCCGGGGGACGCTCCGTCCTCGACAACCTCACCGGTCGCTTCCGGGCCGGCGTCGTGACCACCGGCGAGCTGGTCAAGCTCGCCGTCGAGTCCATCCAGTGGGGCTTCTCCGACATCGTCGCCCGGCGCTTCTCGTGGTCCGAGTTCCTGCTGCAGTGCTGGTTCATGACCCGGGTCTCGCTGCTGCCGACGATCCTGGTCGCGATCCCGTTCGGCGTCATCACGTCGGTCCAGATCGGCGCGGCCGCCAACCAGATCGGCGCCCAGTCGTTCATCGGCGCGGTCAACGGCATCGGCGTCCTGCGCCAGGGCGCCCCGCTGGTCACCTCGCTGATGATCGCCGGCGCCGTGGGGTCCGCGGTCTGCGCCGACCTCGGCGCCCGCACGGTCCGCGAGGAGATCGACGCGCTCAAGGTCATGGGCATCTCCCCGATCCAGCGGCTGGTCGCCCCCCGCATCCTCGCCGCGCTGCTCGTCTCGGTGCTGCTGACGGTCATCGTCGCGATGACGGCGATGACCACCGCGTTCGTGATCGTGGTCGGCGGCGGCCAGATCTCCTCCGGCACCTACCTCGACTCCTTCGTCGGGCTCGCCCAACCGGGCGACCTGGTCCTGGCCGAGCTCAAGGGCCTGATCTTCGGCTTCGTCGCGATCATCGTGTGCGCCCACAAGGGGCTGAGCGCGCGCGGCGGTCCCAAGGCGGTGGCCGACGCGGTCAACCAGGCCGTCGTCCTCAGCGTGATCCTGCTCGCCGTCATCAACGTCGGGCTGACCCAGGCCTACGTGATGCTCTTCCCCGGAGGTGCCTGATGGCGAAGACACTGGGCAGAGGGCCGGGCGACCGGGTCTCCGACGTCCTCGTCGGCACCGCCGACGGGGTGATGAACACCCTGGCCATGCTCGGCTCCTTCGTGAGCTTCTCCGGCAAGGTCTTCCGCGAGATCCCGACGACGATCGCGCTCTACCCCAAGGAGGTGCTGCGCCAGATCAAGGACATCGCCTGGGGCAGCGGCGCCCTCCTGGTCGGCGGCGGCACGGTCGGCGTGATGATCCTGCTCTCGGTGGCGGCCGGCACGTCGATCGGCATCGAGGGCTTCAACGGCCTCGAGATCGTCGGCCTCGCGCCGCTGACGGGCTTCATCTCCGCCAGCGTCAACACCCGCGAGCTCGCGCCGCTCATCGCGGCGCTCGCGCTGGGCGCCCAGGTCGGCTGCCGGTTCACCGCCCAGATCGGCTCGATGAAGATCCACGAGGAGATCGACGCCCTCGAGGTGATGGCGGTCAGCGCGGTGCGCTACGTCTGCACCACCCGCGTGATCGCCTGCATGGTCGCGATCCTGCCGCTCTACCTGATCGGCCTGATCGGCAGCTACGTCGCCTCGCAGGTCTCGGTCGTCGTCCTCTTCGGGCAGTCACCAGGCCAGTACGACCACTACTTCTCGACGTTCATCCAGGGCCGCGACATCGTCTTCTCGATCATCAAGATCCTGATCTTCTCGCTGACCGTGGCCCTGATCCACTGCTGGTACGGCATGCGCGTCGGCGGCGGCCCCCAGGCCGTCGGCGAGGCCACCGGCACCGGCATCCGGGCGAGCATCGTCTCGGTGGTCGTCCTCGACATGGTCCTGACCCTGGTGTTCTGGGGCGGCGACCCGGGCTTCCGGATCTCGGGGTGAGGTAGCGATGGCACGCGAGGTCTCCCGACAGCAGCTGGCCCGGCGCGGGCTGATCACCCTGGTGGCGATCGCCGTGATCGGTGCGTTCATCACGCTGCGCAGCAACGGCACGTTCGGCTCCCAGCCGCACGTGACCGCCGAGGTCGCCAACGCCGGCGGCGCGCTGCGCACCGGCTCCGACGTCAAGATGAACGGCGTCATCGTCGGCAAGGTCAGCAAGATCGGCCGCTCCGACTCCGGCGGCGTCACCGTCGACATGCAGATGTCGAAGCAGGACCTCGACGCCGTCCCGGCCAACGTGGTCGCCCGGATCCTGCCCGCCACCGTCTTCGGGACGACGTTCGTCGACCTGGTCGTGCACGGCAAGCCCACCGGCGAGCTCGCCGCGGGCGCGGTGGTCCAGGCCGACCGCTCCCAGGGCACGCTCGAGCTCCAGCAGGCCCTCGACGACATCGACCGCCTGGTCAAGGCGCTCGGCCCGGCCGAGCTGGCCTCCGCGATCGGCTCGGCGTCGGCCGCGCTCGACGGGCGCGGCGACCAGATCGGCAAGACGGTCCGGACCCTCAACTCCTACCTCGACCGGCTCAACCCGCGGATGCCGCAGGTGCGCGAGGACCTCGACGCCCTCGCCTCCACCACCCGGCTCCTCGACGAGATCGCTCCGGACCTTCTCGACGCGACCGACGACGTCCTGGTCACGCTCCACACCATCGTGACCCAGGAGGCCTCGCTGACCGCGCTCATCACCGGCGGCACCAACCTCGCGCGGCTCTCGACGAGGTTCCTCGACAAGAACCAGCGCAACCTGGTCCGGTTCATCAACGGGTCCGCGGTGCTGCTCGACGCGGTCTACGACAACCGCCGCGCCGGCATCACCGACGCGCTGTCGGTCAACCTCGCGCTCGGCCGCACGCTGCCGAGCACCGTCCGAGAGGGATTCGTGCGGACCGACGGCACCCTGCGGCTCTCGCCGCCCGACTACTACGGCGAGAGCCAGCGGCCGACGTACCGCACCGGGAGCAGCGACCCGGCCGGCTTCGGCCGGCTGCTGGGGGAGGGCCGATGACCGGGCTGCGCACGATCGCGATCAAGTTCGCCGCCTTCGCGGCGGTCAGCGGGCTGCTGCTCCTGCTGCTGGTCAACACCATGCAGAACGGCGTCAGCGGCGACACCCGCGAGTTCAAGGCCGAGTTCGCCGACGTCAACGGCCTGCGCACCGGCGACGACGTCAAGGCGGCCGGCGTCCGGGTCGGCCAGGTGACCAGCATCGAGGCCACCGACGACGGCGCCGAGATCGGCATCGAGCTCGTCAAGGACCAGCCGCTGCTCGACACCACCCAGCTCGTGATGCGCTACCAGAACCTGCTCGGCCAGCGCTACATCGCTCTCGTCCAGGGCGCCCAGCGCGGCGCCGAGCTCGACGACGGCGCGGTCGTCCCGCTCGCGCACACCGACCCGGGCTTCGACCTGACGGGGCTGCTCAACGGCTTCCGGCCGCTCTTCCGGGTGCTCCAGCCGGGCGACGTCAACACCCTGGCGAGCTCGCTGATCAAGGTGCTCCAGGGCGAGGGCGGCACGGTCGAGCAGCTGCTCTCCCAGACCGGCCAGCTCAGCAACTTCCTGGCCGACCGCGACCAGGTCATCGGCGAGGTGATGACGAACCTCAAGCCGGTGCTCGACAACCTGGCCGGCCAGGGTGACGAGATCACCCAGACCGTCCAGGAGCTGCGGGCCCTGATGACCGGCCTGGCCGAGGACCGCAAGTCGATCGGCGCCTCCATCGACGGCGTCAGCCGCCTGGTCGGCGCGACCAGCTCGCTGCTCAAGGAGGTCAAGGTGCCGCTGGTGAGGACGACCGACCGGCTGGTCACTGTCGCCGACATGCTGGAGCGCTCCCGGGGGAGCCTCAAGGCGGCGGTGCCCGCGTTCGCGACCGTCTTCGAGTCGCTGGGCCGCGCGACGTCGTACGAGAGCGCGCTCAACGTCTACGTCTGCTCGCTGTCCCTGGCGCTGACCGCCAACGGCAAGGGCATCAACCCGGTCGGCAACAACGGCCCCTGGTCGGCGGTGTGCAAGTGAAGCCCATGAACGAGCGCAACCCGCTCCACGTCGGCATCGTCACCCTCGTCGTCCTCGCCCTGGTCGGCGGGCTGGTGATCTTCCTCAGCGTGGCCACCTTCGGCACCAAGAAGTACACCGCGGTCCTCGAGCACACCGCCGGGCTGCGCAGCGGCGAGGACGTCCAGGTGCACGGCGTCGTCTCCGGCAAGGTGACCGGCATCGAGCTCCAGAAGGACCACGTGCTCGTCACCTTCGCGCTCGACAGCGGCATCGACCTCGGCTCCCGCTCGACGGCGACGGTCAAGGTGGCGACCCTGCTCGGCACCCACTACCTCGAGGTCGACCCCCACGGGTCGGGCAGCCTGGCCGGCGAGCAGATCCCGCTCGAGCGCACCTCGGTGCCCTACAACCTCCAGGACGTGATCGAGCAGGGCTCCGACGCCCTCGACGAGCTCGACCCCGAGCTGCTCGCCAAGGCGCTGACCGAGATGGCCGGCACCCTCGGCGCCAGCAAGGAGGAGATCGGCCCGGCGCTCGAGGGCGTCGCCCGGCTCTCCGAGGTCGTCTCGAAGCGCTCCGACCAGGTCGGCGACCTGATGGAGTCGACGCGCAAGGTGACCGACCAGCTCTCCGCGAGCAGCCAGGACATCGTCGGGCTGATGAAGCAGGCCAACCTCGTGGTCAGCGAGATCACCGCCCGCCGCCAGGCCATCCACCGGCTGCTCGTCGAGACGACCGACCTGTCCCGGGCGCTCACCGCCATCGTGAAGTCGACCAACGGAAAGCTCAAGCCCGCGCTCACCGATCTCAACGCCGTCCTCGACACGCTCAACCGGCAGGACAAGCAGCTCACCCACCTGCTCGAGGTGATGGCGCCCGCCGTCCGCTACGTCGCCAACGCCACCGGCAGCGGCCCGTTCCTGCCGCTCTACGTCAAGCCGCCGGCCATCCCGGCGGACGACACGACCTGCAAGCTCGAAGGGACGTGCCGCCGATGAGCACGACCACCCGTCCCGGCCGGCTCGGCCGTCTCGCCGGCGTCCTCGTCGCCGTGCTCGCCGTCCTCCTCACCACCGGCTGCGGTGTCGTCGGCGGAGGCGGCGACAAGATGACCGTCAAGGCCTACTTCGCCGACTCGGCGGGCCTCTTCGTCGGCAACGACGTCGGCATCCTCGGCGTCAACGTCGGCACGATCAAGTCGATCGAGCCGGCCGGCGACAAGGTGCTCGTCACCATGGAGATCGACGCCGACCAGCCGGTCCCGGCCGACGCGGGCGCCGTCGTGGTCGCCCGCTCGGTCGCCACCGACCGCTACGTCGAGCTCACTCCGGTCTACCGCTCGGGCCCGAAGCTGCGCGACGACGCGACCATCGGGCTCGACAAGACCCAGACGCCCGTCGACTTCGACCAGGTCCTCGAGTCGCTCAACGACTTCGCGACCGGCATCGGCGGCAACAAGGAGACCACCAAGGCGGTCCAGCGCTTCATCGACGCCGGCACCGAGGCGCTGCAGGGCCGCGGCCCGCTGCTCAACCAGACGATCCACTCCCTGGCCGACGGCATCGACGGCGTGGCCAGCCAGCGCGAGAACATCGCCGCGACGCTCAAGTCGCTCGACGTCCTGCTCACCACGATCTCGACCAACGAGCAGACCGCGCGCACCTTCATCCAGCAGGTCTCCACGGCGTCCAAGATGCTCGCCGACGAGCGCGAGAACTTCCGCACCGCGCTGCGCTCGCTCGACGAGGCGGTCACCACCGTCGCCAAGTTCGCGGTCGACAACCGCGCCGAGATCGTGCGCAACCTCGACGGCGGCACCAAGCTGATGAAGACCGTGCTCAGCAAGCAGGACCAGCTGACCGAGATCCTGCGGGTCATGCCGCTGGCGCTCGAGAACCTCCGGATGATCCCCGGCGACCGGCTGCCGGTCCGGATCGACCCGCTGATCCTCGACCCGCTCGGCGGCGTCCTGCAGACCGTCTGCAAGAACGTCCTCGGGCCGCTGTGCACCATCCTCGACGGAACGCAGCCGGGACGGTGAGGGCGATGACGACCACGACAGCCAGGACGACGTCCCTGCGCGCAGGCCTCGCGGTGCTGGTCGCGCTGCTGCTCGGCACGCTCAGCGCCTGCAGCACCACGATGCGGGACCTGCCGATCCCCGGCACCGGGGTCAGCGGCGACACCATCGAGATCCAGGCCGAGTTCGACGACGCGCTCAACCTCGCCGTCGGCGCCCCGGTCAAGGTCAACGGCGTCGACATGGGCAAGGTCGCCGAGATCAAGCCCAAGGACTTCACCGCGGTGGCCACGCTGACGCTCAAGACCGACGCCGAGGTTCGTGAGGGCGCCCGGGCGCGGCTGCGCTACACGACGCCGCTCGGCGAGCTCTTCGTCGACATCACCAATCCCGCCACCGGCAAGGCGCTCGCCGACGACGCCGTGCTCACCCGGGCCTCGACGACCACCGCCCCGTCGGTCGAGGACGCGCTGGCCCAGGCGTCCCTGCTCATCAACGGCGGTGGCCTCGACCAGCTCCAGACCGTGACCGAGGAGCTCAACAAGGCGCTCAACGGCAACGAGGGCGACTACCGGGCGCTGCTCGACAAGGCCTCGGTGTTCCTGACCCGGGCCAATGCGACGACGCAGAGCATCGACGCGGTGCTCACCTCGCTCAACTCGCTGTCGAAGACGCTCAACGGGCGCAAGGAGACGATCAACCGCGCCGTCCGCGAGATCCGGCCGGCGGCCAAGGTGCTGCGCGAGAAGACTCCGGAGTTCACCGAGCTCCTCGCCGAGATCGAGAAGTTCACCGGCGCGGCGAACCAGACGGTCGGCGCGACCCGCGCCCAGCTGCTCACCCTGCTGGGCGAGCTCGAGCCGGTGCTGGCCGAGTTCGCCAAGAACAACGGCACCTTCGAGACCTCGCTGCGCGCGGTGATCGACGCCGCCAAGGCCGCCGACGGAGTGGTCGCCACCGACTACCTCAACATCGCGCTCGAGCTCCACCTCGACAACATCAACGTCAACGGCCTGCTCAGCGGGACCGTGACCGGCCTGGTCCGCGACCTGCTCGACCTGGTCGGGCTCGACAAGCTGCTGCCCGGTCTGGGCGGCCTGCTCGGCGGCCCGAAGGCGACCGGCGGCAAGACCGGCGCCAAGACGGGCGGCAAGACGGGCGGCGCGCCGGCCCCCGGCTCCGACCCGCTCGGGCTCAACGGGCTGCTCGGCGGCCTGTTCGGAGGGAGGGGCTGATGGTCAAGAAGATCCTGGGGGACCGGCTCTACCTGAGCCTGGCCGGCATCGTCGTGGTGCTGGTCGTGACCACGGCGTACCTCTTCGCCGCGGTGCTCGACCAGCCGCTCACCTCCCGGCCGGTCGAGGTCAAGGTCGAGCTCGCCCAGACCGGCGGCCTGTTCGAAGGCTCGGTGGTCACCTACCGCGGCATCAAGGTCGGCAAGGTGCGCTCGATCGTGCCGTCCGACGACGGCGTCCTCGCGACGATCGCGATCACCTCGGGGACCGACATCCCCAAGGACGCCCTCGCCCGCGTGCGCAGCCTCTCGCCCGTCGGTGAGCAGTACCTCGACTTCCAGCCGAAGAAGGAGTCCGGGCCGTTCCTCGCCGACGGCGACACGATCCCGGCCACCTCGACCGACCTGCCCAAGAGCCTGAGCTCCACCGTGGTCGCGGTCAACAACGTGCTGCGCCAGATCGACGACAAGAAGCTCCGGGTGGTGCTCGGCGAGCTGAGCACCGGTCTGCAGGGCACCGGCGACGACCTGGGCCGGATCCTCGACCAGGGCACCGCGCTGCTCCAGACGCTCGACGCCGTCTGGCCCGAGACCGACCGGGTGATCACCAGCTCCGGCTCGGTGCTCTCCATCGCGACCGACAACGCCGACTCGCTGCGCCAGCTGGCGACGTCCTCGAAGAGGTTCGCGCAGTTCCTGCGCGAGTACGACCCCGAGCTGCGCGACATCCTCAAGCGCGGCCCCGGTCAGCTCGACGAGCTGATCAAGCTGGTCCAGGACGCCAACGAGGTGCTGCCCGGCTTCCTGACGACGGGGGTGAGCTTCACCGACGTCTTCCGCTCCTACGAGCCGCACCTGCGGGCGCTGCTGCAGAACTACTCGCCGGGCCTGCGCTCGCTGCTGGCCAAGGTCCGCGACGGCGAGCTGCGCATCGCACTCATCCCCGACAAGGAAGAGGACCGCTGCACCTACGGGACCGCCCGGCTCGACCCGAAGGTCGACCGGCGCCGTCCGCTCCAGCGCGACGGGCGCTGTGCTGCCGGCATGACCACGCTCCAGCGGGGTGCCGCCAACGCGCCGGGACCGGTCCGGTGAGCGCCGCGGACAAGAGGCCCGGCAACCTCGTCATCGGGCTCGCCGCGCTGCTGGTCGCCTGCCTCGCCGTGGGCGCCTGGCTCCTGGTCCAGGAGCGGAGCGCCCAGGACGATCTCTCCCGCGCCCAGGCGCAGGTGCAGAAGCTGACCGGCGAGAACGAGGCCGAGCAGGCCGCGCTCGCGGCGGCCAAGACGATCCTGGCCGAGATCACGTCGTACTCCTGGAAGGACGGCGAGCACGAGTTCGCCTGGCTCGACAAGATCGCCAACACCGAGCTCAAGGACAAGCTCGCGCCCAACGTGAGCGGGCTGCAGAAGGCGATCGTCGACGGCAAGGTCTCGGCCAAGGGCCAGGTCGTCGACGCGGCGTCCCGGGCGATCAGCGGGACGCAGGTCGAGGTGCTGGCGTTCGTCGACCAGGCGCTCACCGACGAGACCAACAAGGACGTCAAGATCGAGCAGCAGCGGGTCAGCATGACCATGAAGCTCGTCGGCGGCGACTGGCTCGTCGACCGGCTCGAGCTGCTCAGCGGCGACAACGCCGGTGCCGACCCGAGCGGCGCGGCTGGTGAGGGCACCCCGTAACGCCGCGACGCTGCCGATAGATTGACGCGCGTGGCGCATCCCGAAGGAGACTCCCTGGCCGGTCTGCGGACCGCCCTGCGGCGGATCCTGATCACCCTGATCGGTGTCCCGTTCGTGGTCGCGATCGCGATGTCGCTCGTCGACTCGTACCGGCGCCGCGGCAAGCGGCCCAAGCCGTTCCCGACCACGCCGCCGCGCACGGTCGCGGTGGGCGACGGCGACGTGACGACGTACACCTTCGGGCGCGACCTGTACGACGACATGCTCGCCGCGATCGACGGCGCGCAGCGCCAGATCCTCTTCGAGACCTACATCTGGAAGGGCGACGCGACGGGGGAGCGGTTCAAGCGGGCGCTCATCGCGGCCGCCGAGCGGGGCGTCGACGTCTACTGCACCTACGACGCCTTCGCGAACCTGGTCGTCTCCCCGGCCTTCCAGCGCTTCCCCCCGAGCGTCAAGGTGCTGCGCTACCCGGTGTACTCGGCGGGCTGGCGCTTCTTCGACCTGCGCCGCTACGGGCGCGACCACCGCAAGATCCTGGTGGTCGACGACCACGTGGGCTTCGTGGGCGGCTACAACATCGGCTCGGCGTACGAGAGCGAGTGGCGCGACACCCACGTCCGGATCACCGGCCCCGCGGTGTGGGACCTCAAGCGGGCCTTCGCCGACTTCTGGAACCTCAACCGGCGTCGTCGCCTGCGCGGCTCCGAGCGGCCGCTGCTGCTCGAGACGGCGTCCACCTGGGAGCCGCGGGTGCGCCTGCAGCGCAACGTGCCGCGGCTGTGGATGTTCCCGATCCGCGCGATGTACCTCGAGGCGATCAACCGGGCCAGCCGCAACATCTGGATGACCCAGGCCTACTTCCTGCCCGACGAGGACTTCATCACCGCGCTCAAGGACGCCGCCCGGCGCGGCGTCGACGTCCGGCTGCTGCTGCCGCTCAAGTCGAACCACATCGTGGCCGACTGGATCTCCCGCGGCTACTTCACCCAGCTGCTCGGCGCCGGCGTGCGGATCCTGCGCTACCGCGACGCGATGGTGCACGCCAAGACCGCCACGGTCGACGGCACCTGGGCGACGGTGGGCACCGCCAACATCGACCGGCTCAGCCTGTCGGGCAACTACGAGATCAACGTCGAGATCATCGACGAGGCCTTCGCCGCCGAGCTCGAGGAGATCTTCGAGGTCGACCAGTCGCACTGCCTCGAGCTCACCAGTGGCGAGTGGGAGGCGCGGGACATGCACCGCAAGTTCACCGAGCTGGTCCTCGCGCCGCTGCGTCCGCTGCTCTGAGGTGCAGGGCGGGTTCAGGGTCGCGGGCGGCGTCGGGGTGGACTGGACCGATGAAACTCACGCTTGACCGACGGAACTTCATCGGTCCAGCGCGAGTTTCGCCGGTCGACCGGCGAAACTGGCGCAGCCCAGGACCCCATTGACGAACACTGGTGTTCGTGAAACGCTCCGGCCCATGACGACGCTGCCCCGCGGTCGGCACGGCCTGAGCCGGGACGAGGTCGCGGCGGTGCAGCGGGAGCGGGTCTTCCACGCGATGGCCGACGCGATGGCCGAGCACGGGTATGCCGGCACCCCGGTCGCCGCGGTGATCAAGCGGGCCGGGGTCTCGCGGGAGACCTTCTACCAGCACTTCGGGTCCAAGCACGACTGCTTCCTCGCGGCGTACGAGTGGGCCACCGACCTGCTCCGGGAGGGCTTCGCCGAGGGCCTCGGCGCCGGAGCCGACCGGCCGGCGGCGGAGCGGTTCGACGCGCTGCTCGGGCGCTACCTCGCCGCGCTGGCCGAGGACCCGCGCCGGGCCCGGCTGTTCCTGGTCGAGGCGTACGCCGCCGGCCCCGAGATCATGCGCCGCCGGCTCGCCGTCCAGGCCGAGGCGGCCGCGGCGCTGGCCGCGCTCTTCGGCATCGACAGCAGCGACGAGGCCCAGCGGTTCGCCTGCGAGGCGCTGCTCGCGGCGACCATCCAGATGGTGACCGCGCGGGTCGTGCTCGACGACGCCGCGGCGCTCGCCTCCCTCCGACCCCCTCTCGTCGCCCTCGCGGCGACGCTGTTCCCGAGCTGAGGAGAAGTCCATGTGGTTCCGAGCGCCGGTGCGCGACCTGGCCGGCAAGCAGGTGTTCGTGACGGGCGCCGCGAGCGGGATCGGGCGCGCGGTCGCCCGCTACGCCGCCGATCGCGGCGCCGTCGTCCACCTCACCGACATCCAGCCCGAGGCGCTGGCCGCGGTCGCCGACGAGATCCGGGCCGCGGGCGGCCGGGTCGGCACGGCCGAGGTCGCCGACATCGCCGACCACGCGCAGGTACGGCGCCTCGCGGCGCTGGTCACCGAGCGCGCCGGCGCGATGGACGTCGTCCTCAACGTGGCCGGCATCGCGATCTGGGGGACCGTGCGCAGCCTCGAGCCGGAGCACTGGCAGCGGCTCGTCGACGTCAACCTGATGGGCCCGATCCACGTGATCGAGGAGCTCCTCCCGCCGATGATCGACGCGCGGCGCGGGGGACAGCTGGTCAACATCTCGTCGGCGGCCGGGATCATCGCGATGCCCTGGCACGCGGCCTACAGTGCGACGAAGTTCGGCCTGCGCGGGGTCTCGGAGGTGCTGCGCTACGACCTGCGCAAGCACCGGATCGGGGTCAGCCTGGTCTGCCCGGGCGGCGTCGACACCGGCCTGGTCGAGACGATCCGGATCGCCGGCATCGACCAGCAGAGCAAGGCGTTCGTCCGGGCCCGCGGGCACTTCCAGAAGCGCGCGGTCTCGCCCGAGCAGGCCGCGGAGGCGATCTGGCGCGGCGCGCTGCGCAACCGGTACTGGGTCTACACCTCGCCCGACATCCGGCTGGTGCACTGGCTGCAGCGGTACTTCCCGCCCGGGTACGCCATCGCGATGCGGGTCTTCAACTACGGCGCCAACCGGGTGCTGCCCGCGGTCGAGCAGGCCCGCCGGACGGACGCCGCGTGAGTGAGCCGCGGATCGCGCCCGGCACCTGGCGCGAGGTCGGCCCCTTCGTCGCGCTCTTCGCCCGGATCGCCGGCCGGGTCCAGGGCACCGAGCCGCCCGCCGTCTTCCTCACCCTCGGCCGGCACCGGCGGCTGTTCTGGGGCTGGCTGCACTTCGCCGGACGGCTGATGCCCGGCGGCCGGCTCTCGCGGCGCGAGTCCGAGCTCGTGATCGTGCGGGTCGCTGCGCGCCGCGGCTCGTCGTACGAGCTGGCGCAGCACCGACGGCTGGCCCGCCGGGCCGGCCTGACCCGTGACGAGATCGCGGCGGTCGAGACCGCCGCGGAGCATGCGGGCTTCACCCACCGCGAGCGGCTTCTGCTGCGCGCCACCGACGAGCTGCTCGCCGACCAGGACCTGTCCGACGGCCTCTGGGCGGCGCTGGGGGAGCGGTTCGACGACCGGGAGCGGATCGAGATCCTGATGCTCGTCGGCCACTACGCGATGCTCGCCACCGCGCTCCACGCGCTCCGGGTGCGCCCCGACCGGGCGCGCTAGGGGCACTGTCGGCGGGCCCTCGTACGCTGGATCCATGCGTCCGGTCACCGATCTCGAGCGTCGCGTCGCGCCCTTCCACGTCCAGTCCGACTACCAGCCCTCCGGCGACCAGCCCGCGGCGATCGCCGAGATCACCAAGCGGCTCAACGACGGGGTCCAGGACGTCGTCCTGCTGGGTGCGACCGGTACCGGCAAGACGGCGACCGTGGCCTGGGTGGCCGAGCAGGTGCAGCGGCCGCTGCTCGTGCTCCAGCCCAACAAGACGCTGGCCGCGCAGTTCGCCAACGAGCTGCGCCAGCTCTTCCCCGACAACGCCATCGAGTACTTCGTCTCGTACTACGACTACTACCAGCCCGAGGCGTACGTCCCGCAGACCGACACCTACATCGAGAAGGACTCCTCGATCAACGAGGAGGTCGAGCGGCTGCGGCACTCCGCCACCAACAGCCTGCTCACCCGGCGCGACGTCATCGTGGTCTCGACGGTCTCGTGCATCTACGGCCTCGGCACCCCGCAGGAGTACGTCGACCGCATGGTCCGGCTGCGCGTGGGCGAGGAGCACGACCGCGACTCGGTGCTGCGCCGGCTGGTCGAGATCCAGTACACCCGCAACGACCTCGCGTTCACCCGTGGCACCTTCCGGGTGCGCGGCGACACGCTCGAGATCTTCCCCGTCTACGAGGAGCTCGCGGTCCGCATCGAGTTCTTCGGCGACGAGATCGAGCGGCTGATGACGCTGCACCCGGTCACCGGCGAGGTGCTCACCGAGGACCAGGAGCTCTACGTCTTCCCGGCCAGCCACTACATCGCCGGCCCCGAGCGCATGGAGCGCGCGATCCGCGGCATCGAGGCCGAGCTCGCCGAGCAGCTCCAGACCTTCGAGCGGCAGGGCAAGATGCTCGAGGCGCAGCGGCTGCGGATGCGCACGACGTACGACATCGAGATGATGCGCCAGGTCGGCTCCTGCTCGGGCATCGAGAACTACTCGATGCACATGGACGGCCGCTCGCGGGGCAGCGCGCCCAACACGCTGATCGACTACTTCCCCGAGGACTTCCTGCTCGTCATCGACGAGTCCCACGTCGCCGTCCCCCAGATCGGGGGCATGTACGAGGGCGACATGTCGCGCAAGCGCAACCTGGTCGAGCACGGCTTCCGGCTCCCGAGCGCGATGGACAACCGCCCGCTGCGCTGGGAGGAGTTCCTCGAGCGGATCGGCCAGACCGTCTACCTGTCCGCGACGCCCGGCGACTACGAGCTCGACAAGGTCCAGGGCGACGTCGTCGAGCAGATCATCCGCCCGACCGGCCTGATCGACCCCGAGGTCGTCGTCAAGCCGACCAAGGGCCAGATCGACGACCTGATCCACGAGATCAAGCTGCGCACCGAGAAGGAGGAGCGCGTCCTGGTCACCACGCTGACCAAGAAGATGTCCGAGGACCTCACCGACTACCTCCTCGACGCCGGCATCCGCACCCGCTACCTGCACTCCGAGGTCGACACCCTCAAGCGCATCGAGCTGCTGCGCGACCTGCGCCTGGGCCTGTACGACGTCCTGGTCGGCATCAACCTGCTCCGCGAGGGCCTCGACCTCCCCGAGGTCTCCCTGGTCTCGATCCTCGACGCCGACAAGGAGGGCTTCCTCCGCTCCGACAAGTCGCTCATCCAGACCATCGGCCGCGCCGCCCGCAACGTCTCGGGCGAGGTCCACATGTACGCCGACAAGATCACCCCCTCGATGGAGTCGGCCATCGACGAGACCAACCGCCGCCGCGCCAAGCAGGTCGCCTACAACGAGGCCCACGGCATCGACCCGCAGCCGCTGCGCAAGAAGATCGCCGACATCACCGAGATGCTCGCTCGCGAGGACGAGACCACCCAGGAGCTCCTCCAGACCTGGGCCGACGTCGGCCAGAAGGGCCGCGCCGGCGGCGTGAAGCCCAAGGTCGCCCCCACCCCGAACCTGCGCTCCACCGACATCGGCGGCCACGCGGCCGAGCTCGCCGGGCTGCCCAGCAGCGACCTGGCCCAGCTCATCCAGGACCTGACCGAGCAGATGAAGGCGGCTGCCGCCGAGCTGCAGTTCGAGCTCGCGGCGCGGCTGCGCGACGAGATCGGCGACCTCAAGAAGGAGCTGCGGCAGATGATGGAGGCGACCAAGTGAGGAGGGCGTGCCGAGCGAGGAACGAGCTCGAAGTGCGCCCGACGAGCGCGGGAGCGCGCGAGCGCGAGCGAGCGCAGGCAACGAAGTGAGGAGCGAACGCCGGCCGAGGAACGAGGCCGAGTGTTCGCGACAAGCGAGGCGCTGTGCGAGCGAAGCGAGCACTGGCGACCAAGTGAGGAGCACCCGATGAGCACCGTCAGGGAAGTCCAGGTCACCTTCGACTGCGCCGACCCCCGGAGTCTCTCCGAGTTCTGGAACGAGGTGCTCGGCTACGTCCTGCCGCCGCCCCCACCCGGCTTCGCCGACTGGGACGCGTTCCGCGCCTCGCTGCCGCCCGAGCTGCGCAACAGCGCCTCGGCGTGCGTCGACCCTGCAGGGGCCGGGCCGCGGCTGTTCTTCCAGCGGGTGCCCGAGGGCAAGAGCGCGAAGAACCGGGTCCACCTCGACGTCCGGGCCGCGCCGGGGCTCGCGGGGGACGACCGGATGGCGGTCCTCGAGGCGGAGGCCGAGCGGCTGGTGGCGCTGGGAGCGACGCGCGTCGAGCGGCACGACCCGGCGCCGCCGATGGGGGCCGGGCACCTCGTGATGCAGGACCCCGAGGGCAACGAGTTCTGCCTCGACTGATTTTTCTGGCCGAGCGCGTCTTCGCCGCCCGGGGAGGCAGCAAGCTGCCCTCGGTGGCGGCTCTCGCCGCGCTGCCGGCGTGAGCTGTCTGGCCGAGCGCGTCCTCGCCGCCCGGGGAGGCAGCAAGCTGCCCTCGGTGGCGGCTCTCGCCGCGCTGCCGGCCTAGTCCCGGCCCTAGTCCCTGCGCCGCGCGCTGAGCCCGACCAGCCGGGCGACGACGAGCGCGACGTAGAAGACGCCCGCGACCTGCTCGACCATCACCAGCGAGCGCGCGTGCCCGAGCACCGGGTAGACGTCGGAGAGCCCGACGCTGGTCATCGTGGTGAACGACAGGAAGAGCAGCTCGAACCAGTCGAGCGGCGCGGCGCCGGTGGGGCTCGTGTAGCTGACGAACGCGCCGGGCCAGAGCACCTGGGCCGCGGCGTAGAGGTAGGCGAAGCCCCAGGCGACCACGGTGAACGCCGCGCCGGTGGCGAAGAGCTCGTCCGGGGTGACCTTGTCGTCGTGGAAGAGGTAGCGGATCAGCGCGTACGACACGAAGAAGTAGAAGGGCGCGTGGAAGACCGCCGAGGCGAGGACGACGCCGTCGGTCTCGGGCCGGATCGCCTCGGCCACGGTGAGCACCACGGCCGGGACGCCGAGCAGCAGCGAGACCCAGGTCAGCGCCGGCGTACGACGGACGGCGACCACCGCGGCGAGCAGCACGAGCAGCTGGAACACGCCCGCGACCGAGCGGCCCACGACCGAGCCCTCGAGCGCCGGGTAGGCCAGGACGACGAGCAGCTGGGCCGCCAGCAGGATCCCGGACGAGTGCCGGCCCACGGTGCGGAGCAGGCGGGGGAGTCGGGCGTCGGCGGTCGGCACGTGCCCGATGGTAGGACCGCCCGAGCGTGACCCGGGCCACGCGGGGCCCGTTGAGGGTGATGTCGTACGTGATCGACGCCACTCCTCGGACGTGTCGTGCCGGTCACAACGAGAACGTGTTCTAATATCGCGAAAGCTCGTAGCGAGCCGGGGACACATGGGAGCGGGGAGAGGAGACGTCGCGTGGCGTTCAATGCCATCTCGATCGTGCGTGGCCCCGGTGAGATCGCGCTCATGGTGGTCGAGGTCACCAAGCGGATCTTCACGCGACCGTTCCAGTTCCGGGAGTTCCTGGAGCAGGCGTGGTTCGTCACGAGCGTGACGCTGGTGCCGACGATCATGGTCTCGATCCCGTTCGGCGCGGTCATCTCGCTCCAGGTCGGCAACCTGACCGGACAGCTCGGCGCGCAGTCCTTCGCCGGCGCGACAGCGGTGCTCGCCACCGTGCGGGAGGCGGCGCCGATGGCGGCGGCGATGATCATCGCCGGTGCCGCCGGGTCGGCGATCTGCTCCGACCTGGGCGCGCGCAAGATCCGCGAGGAGATCGACGCCATGGAGGTGCTGGGCATCGACCCGCTCGAGCGCTTGGTCGCCCCGCGCGTGGTGGCCACCATGTTCGTGGCGCTGATGATCAACGGCATCGTGATCGGCACGGGCATCGGCGGTGGCTACTTCTTCACCGTCATCGTCCAGGGCGGCTCGGCCGGCGCCTTCCTGTCGTCGTTCACCGCGCTCGCCTCGCTGCCCGACCTCTACATCGCGATGGTCAAGGCGATCATCTTCGGCTGGCTGGCCGCGATCATCGGGGCCTACAAGGGCCTCAACGCCGGCGGCGGACCGAGCGGCGTGGGCCGTGCGGTCAACGAGTCGGTGATCATCGCGTTCATGGCGCTGTTCTTCCTCAACGCCGTGATCACCGCGATCTACTTCCAGATCTCCCCGCCGGCGGGCCTCTGATGGCCGCGGCAGGGGAGTTCCTCGGCGACGGCTACAAGGCCGGCCGCAGCACCCTCGAGGGGTACGGCGACCAGCTGCTCTTCTACCTCAAGGCGCTCTCGTGGGTGCCGCGTGCCGTCCGCCGCTACCCCCGCGAGATCACCAACACGCTCGCCGAGGTGGCCTTCGGCGCGGGCGGGCTCAGCCTGATCCTCGGCTCGGTCGGCGTGATCGCGTTCATGGCGTTCTTCGCGGGCACCGAGGTCGGCATCCAGGGCTACGCCTCGCTCAGCCAGATCGGCGTCGCGAAGTTCAGCGCGTTCATCTCGGCGTACTTCAACACCCGTGAGGTGGCCCCGCTCGTCTCGTCGATCGCGCTCGCCGCGACCGTGGGCTGCGGCTACACGGCCCGCCTGGGCGCGATGCGCATCTCCGAGGAGATCGACGCGCTCGAGGTGATGGGCATCCCGTCGCTGCCGTTCCTGGTGACGACGCGCATGGTGGCGGCCTTCATCGCGGTCATCCCGCTCTACATCGTGGCCCTGCTGGCGTCGTACCTGTCGCCGCGGCTGATCGTCACCTACATCTACGGCCAGTCCGCAGGCACCTACGACCACTACTTCCTGCAGTTCCTGCCGCCCATCGACATGTTGTGGTCGTTCTTCAAGCTGCTCTTCCTCGCGGTCGCGGTGATCCTCATCCACTGCTACTACGGCTACACCGCCTCGGGCGGGCCGGCCGGCGTGGGCCGGGCGGTCGGCAAGGCGATCCGGACCAGCATCGTCACGATCGTCGTCGCCGACTTCTTCCTGAGCTTCGCGATCTGGGGCTCGACCACCACCGTCCGGATCACGGGGTGACGCGCCGATGCTGGTGAACATCCATCACGACAGCGCCAAGGAGCACAACCGCCTCCTCGTCGCCGGCGTCGTCTTCCTCAGCGTGCTCGCGCTGCTCATGTGGCTCTCGATCGCGATCTACAACAAGAAGTTCGACAGCGTGACCACGGTCAAGGTCAAGGCCGACCGGGCCGGCTTGCAGCTCGCCAAGTTCGGCGACGTGCGGATCAACGGCGTGCTGGTCGGCCGGGTCGACAAGATCGACCAGGACGGCGAGGAGGCCGAGATCACGCTCGCGCTCGACCCCGACGCGGCCAAGAAGATCCCGTCCAACATCAGCGTGCGGATCGTGCCGACCACGCTCTTCGGCCAGAAGTTCGTGGCGCTCGTCCGTCCCGACGGCGCGAAGGCCCGGCCGATCGCCGACGGCGACGTCATCCCGTCCGACCGGGTCGAGACCAACGTCGAGCTGAGCCGGGTGCTCGCCGACCTCTTCCCGCTGCTCGAGGCGGTCCGCCCGGCCGACCTCAACGCCACGCTCCACGCGCTGGCCACCGCGCTCGAGGGGCGCGGCGAGGACCTGGGCCGGACGATGGACCAGCTCGGCGACTACATCGGCCGGATCGAGGACCACCTGCCGACCCTGCGCAAGGACCTCCAGGCCCTCGCCGACGTCGCCGACGCCTACGACATGGCGGCGCCCGACCTGCTCGACGTCCTCGACAACGTCACGGTGACCAGCAAGACCATCACCGAGAAGGCCGCCGACCTCGACGTCTTCTTCTCCGACCTGACCGGGCTGGCGAACACCTCGACCCGGCTGCTCGGCGACAACGAGCAGAACCTCATCCGGATGGGCCAGGTGACCGCTCCGGTGATCGGCCTGCTCGCGGAGTACTCCCCGGAGTTCCCGTGCCTGATCCGCGGCGCGGCCAACTACGAGCCGATCCTGTCCAAGACGTTCGAGGGCGGCTGGGTCAAGCAGTACATCGAGTTCTTCAACCCGCAGTTCCGCCCCTACGACGAGCGCGACCTCCCCGAGTACGGCGAGGTCGGGCACGGTCCGTGGTGCGCGGGGCTGCCGGGCTTCAAGGTCCCCGGCACGCCGAACCCGCTCGACCAGGGCTCGGACATCGACGAGAAGGGCGGCTTCTCGCCGCTGCCCCTCCAGGGCCTGCTCGGCCGGCCCACCGCGGGCGGCGCCATCGACAGCGGGTACGCCGGCAGCGAGGCCGAGCAGCGGGTGGTCAACGCGATGCTGGCCGGCGCGAGCGGTCGCGCGCCCGAGACGTACGGCGCGCTCGGGCCGCTGCTCTACGGACCGGTCGTGCGCGAGGGGAAGGCAGCCGGATGAGCACCAGCCGCAACGCCACCACGATCTCGGCCGCGATCAAGCTGGCCGTCTTCACCGTCGTCTCGGTGCTCGTCACCGGCCTGCTCGCCGTCATCATGGGCAATGTCGGTTTCGGCGACCGCAACCAGTACCAGGCGATCTTCGCCAACGCGACCATGCTCGAGAAGGGCGACGACGTCCGGGTGGCCGGCGTCAACGTGGGCGAGGTCAAGAAGGTCGAGCACTACCGCCGGACGATGGCCAAGGTGACCTTCAAGGTCGACGCGGGGGTCAAGCTGACGAGCGCCTCGCTCGCCAAGATCCGCTTCCTCAACCTGGTCGGCGACCGCTACATGGCGCTGGAGCAGGGGACCGGTGCCGACGACGCGAAGCCGCTCGCCGACGGCGCGACCATCCCCGCCGACAACACCGAGCCCGCGCTCGACCTCACCGTCCTCTTCGACGGGTTCAAGCCGCTGTTCGCCGCGCTGACGCCCGACCAGGTCAACGAGCTGAGCATGAACCTGGTGCAGGTCCTCCAGGGCGAGGGCGGCACGGTCAAGAGCCTGCTCGACCACACCGCCTCGCTGACCTCGGCGCTCGCCGACCGCGACCAGCTCATCGGCGACGTGATCACCAACCTCAGCCAGACGCTGAGCACGGTCAACGACCGGCACCAGCAGCTGAGCACGCTCATCGTCGAGCTCAAGGACTGGATGACCGACCTCGCCAAGGACCGCGACACCATCGGCTCCTCGCTCGACAACATCTCCGAGCTGACCGTGACGGTCGCCGACCTGCTGCGCCGTGGCCGGCCGCTGGTCAAGGAGGACATCGCCGCGCTGCGGGCGCTGAGCAAGCTGCTCAACAAGAAGGAGAACCGGGAGGACCTCGCCGAGCTCCTCGACCGGATGCCCGAGACGATGACCGACCAGACCCGGACCGGCACCTACGGCTCCTGGTACCAGTACTACGTCTGCGGCGTCTCGGCCCGGATCCGGCTCCCGCTGATCGCGAACCTGCCGATCATCAAGGAGATCCAGGACTACATCACCAAGTTCCAGTTCCGCTCGACCGCCCCGAGGTGCCGCCGATGAGCCGCGACCGCGCCGCCCGCGAGGCCCGGGTCGTCCGGCTCGGCGTGATCACCCTCGTGGTGATGGCGCTGGTCTCGGCCGCGACCTTCAACCTCGGCAAGTTCCCCGGCTTCCGCGGGACGACGTACTACGCCGAGTTCAGCGACGCCAGCGGCATCCACAAGGGCAATATCGTCCAGGTCGGCGGCATCCGGGCCGGCCGGGTCAGCGGCGTCGAGCTCGCCGGCGACCGGGTCAAGGTGAAGTTCGAGATCGACGGCGACGTCGAGTTCGGCTCCGACAGCCACGCCTCGATCGAGGTGCTCAACCTGCTCGGCGAGAAGTACCTCGACCTGCAGCCGGTCGGCAAGGGCCAGCTCGCCGACGGGGCGACGATCCCGATGGACCGCACCAAGGCGGCCTACGACATCGTCGGCGTCTTCGGTGACCTGACCACCACGACCGAGGAGATCGACACCGACCAGCTCTCCCGGGCGCTCGACACGGTGGCCGACACGCTCGACGTCTCGGCGCCCGAGATCAAGGCGTCCTTCGACGGCATCTCCCGGCTCTCGCGCAGCGTCGCCGCCCGCGACGCCGAGATCCAGACCCTGTTCGAGAGCTCGCAGCAGGTCAGCAAGGTGCTCGCCGACCGCAGCGACGACATCGTCAGCCTGATGAAGAGCAGCGACCTGGTCTTCAAGGAGCTGACCAAGCGCAAGGCCGCCGTCCACGACCTGCTGGTCAACGCCCGCTCGCTCGCGGTCGAGCTGCGCGGCGTGGTCAAGGACAACGAGGCGCAGATCGCGCCCGCGCTCAAGGAGGTCGACGGCCTCGTCTCCTTCCTGGTCTCCAAGAAGCAGAAGATCAAGGAGACGCTCGCCGCGCTCGGCCCCTACGTGTCCATCCTCAGCAACATCATCGGCACCGGCCCCTGGTTCGACGCGTACGCCTCGAACCTCCTGGCGCTGCCCACCGGTGAGTTCGTGCCCGGGTTCCAGGGGTGATCGCGATGGTGTCCACGATCCTCAAGCGCGTCGACAAGCGCGTGCTCGTCGCCATCGGCGTCGTGCTCGTGCTCGGCGTCCTCGTCAACGTCTTCCGCTCGCCGGCCGACATGAAGACGGTGACGGCGCACTTCCCGCGCGCGGTCAGCGTCTACGAGGGAACCGACGTGCGCATCCTCGGCGTCAACGTCGGCAAGGTGACCTCGGTGATCCCCGAGGGCAACTCGGTCCGCGTCGAGATGGAGTACGACGCGTCGTACCAGGTCCCGAAGGACGCGCAGGCCGTGATCGTCACCCCGACGCTGGTCGCCGACCGCTTCGTCCAGCTCACCCCGGTCTTCCAGGGCGGCGACGTCCTGGCCGACGGCGCCGACATCGCGCTCCCCGAGACGGCCGTGCCGGTCGAGCTCGACCGGATCTACAGCAGCCTGCAGACGCTGACCCGGGCGCTGGGCCCCAACGGCGTCAACAAGGACGGCACGCTCGACCACCTGCTGGCGGCGGGGGAGAAGGCCTTCGGCGGGCAGGGGACCAAGGGCAACCAGATGATCCGCGACCTCGCCCAGGCCGCGCAGACCTTCGGCAACGGCGCCGGCCCGCTGTTCGACACCGTGAGCCAGCTCGCCAAGTTCACCAAGACCCTGGCCGAGAACGACGGCCTGGTGCGGGCGTTCATGCAGGACCTCACCGGCGTCTCGGCGATGCTCGCCGACGAGAGCGACGAGCTGGAGCAGGCCGTCGCCGCGGTGGCCAAGGCCGTCGGCAGCGTCCGCGGCTTCGTCAAGAACAACCGGGACGCCTTCGTCACCGACATCCGCAAGCTCACCGACGTGATGAACACGATCGTGTCCGAGAAGGACAACATCGAGACCGCGGTCAAGATCGCCCCCGTCGCGATGGGCAACCTGCACATGGGCTTCGACCACGTCACCGGCACCCAGAACTCCCGGCTCGCCATCGGCGGCCTGGTCTGGGACGTCGACGGCCTGATCTGCGCCTTCATCCAGCAGAACCCGGCGATGCCCAAGGCGCTCAAGAACACCGCCTGCACGCTGATCGAGAAGCTCATCGAGCCGATCGTGTCCAAGCTCCCGTGGCTGCCGCCGGAGTTCAAGACCGCCCTGCCCGGCGGGAAGGCCCGACCGTCCGGCCTGACCGACACCGACCAGGGGCTGAGCGTGCCCCGCCCGGCCGAGGTGTCGTACTCGACCGGTGACGGCGCCACCATGGAGTCCCTGCTCGGAGGTGGGTCGTGAGCACGCGCAACGTACGTCCCGGCCGGTGGTGCCGCGCGGTGGCACTCCTGGTCGGCCTGGCCGTCCTGACCGGCTGCAGCGGCTTCCGCGGCGCCTACGACCTGCCGCTGCCCGGCCACCCCGTCGACGCCGACGAGGCGTTCGAGGTGACCGCCTACTTCAAGGACGTCCTCAACGTCGTCCCGCGCTCGCCGGTGATGGTCGACGACGTCGTCGTCGGCGAGGTGACCGAGGTCGAGCGCTCCGGCTGGAACGCCAAGGTCAAGCTGCGCGTGCGCGACGACGTCAAGCTGCCCGACAACGCGATCGCCGACATCCGCCAGGTCTCGCTGCTCGGCGAGAAGTACGTCGCCCTCGAGGCACCCGAGCAGGAGGCCCCGGTCGGCCGGCTCTCCAACGGCGACGAGATCGCGCTCGCCAAGACCGGGCGCAACCCCGAGGTCGAGGAGGTGCTCGGCGCGCTGTCCTTCCTGCTCAGCGGCGGCGGCGTCGCCCAGCTCGGCACCATCACCCGGGAGGCGAACCTCGTGATGAACGGGCGCGAGGACCGGCTGCGCAGCCTGCTCTCGTCGCTCGACTCGGTGGTCGGCACGCTCGACGAGCAGAAGGTCGACATCATCAGCGCGCTCGAGTCGCTGAACAACCTGACCTCCACGCTCAACAAGGAGAAGAAGACGATTGGCGACGCGCTCGACGCGACCGGGCCGGCGATCGACGTCCTCTCCGCCCAGCACGACGAGCTGATCGAGATGCTCGGCGCGCTCGACCGGCTCGGCAAGGTCGGCACCCGGGTGATCAACGCCAGCAAGGAGGACGTGCTCTCCATCCTGCGCGACCTGAGCCCGGTGCTGCGCAAGCTCACCGAGGCCAACGAGCAGCTCGCGCCCGGCCTCAACCTGCTGATCAGCTTCCCGTTCCCGCAGGCGGCCAACAACATCGTCAAGGGCGACTACGCCGACACGATCATCCGGGCCGACCTCAACTTCGAGAACCTCTACAAGACGCTCGGCCTGCCCGAGATCCAGCTGCCCGACCTCGAGGCCGTGCTCAACCAGGTCGGCCAGTGCCTCAAGAGCGGCAAGCTGACCAGCTCGGCCTGCCTGCAGGTGCTCAGCGACGTCAACCTGCTCAAGGACCTGCAGACCAAGTGCCAGGACCGCACGATCCGCGACAGCCCGGTCTGCAAGCTGCTCCGGGCGCTGCCCAACCTCGACCTGGGTGGCCTGCTCGGCGGCAAGGGCGGCCTGCTCGGCAGCGACGGACCGCTCAGCGGGCTGACCCGCGGGCTGCTCGGCACCCAACCGTCGTCGTACGACAACGGGTCGACCCGCAGCCTGCTCGGAGGTGTGGCATGAGCCGCGGCGTACGGATCCGGCTGATGGCGTTCGTCGTCCTCAGCGCGGTCGGCATCACCTACATCGGCGCGAGCTACCTCGGCCTGGTCGACAAGATCACCGGCCGCGGGCTCACCGTGACCGCCAGCCTGCCCGGCTCCGGCGGCCTCTTCGAGGGCAGCGAGGTGACCTACCGCGGCGTGAAGATCGGCCGGGTCTCGCGGATGGACACCACCGACGACGGCGTCGACCTCACCCTCGACCTCAAGGACGGCACGAAGCTGCCGCGCGACGCGCCGATGTTCGTGCACAACCTGTCGGCCGTGGGCGAGCAGTACCTCGACTTCCAGCCGCCCGACGACGAGGGCCCGTACGCCGAGAACGGCACCCGCTTCACGGGCAGCGACAAGTCCCTGCCGGTCGACGAGGGCGACCTCCTGGTCGACCTGAGCCGGTTCGTCGACTCGGTCGACAAGGGCAGCCTGCAGACGGTCGTGCGCGAGCTCGGGCTGATGTTCGACGACACCGGCACCGACCTGCAGCAGCTGCTCGACGGGGGACAGGCATTCATCGCCGAGGCCAGCGAGCACACCGACGAGACGATCGCGCTGCTCGACAACGGTCTCGCCGTGCTGCGCACGCAGCGCGGCCAGAAGGAGAACATCCGCAAGTTCTCCCAGGACCTCAACACGATCACCTCGACGCTGCGCGGCAGCGACGGCGACCTGCGCAAGGTGCTGAGCGCGACGCCCGGCGCCGCCCGGGAGCTCGACCAGCTGCTGCGCCAGCTCGAGCCGACCCTGCCGATCCTGCTGGGCGACCTGGTCTCGGTCGACCAGATCCTGCTCAGCGAGCTCGACGGCATCGAGCAGCTCCTCGTCACCTACCCGGCGCTCATCGCCGGCGGCCCGACGGGCAGCACGTCCGACGGCTGGGGGCACGTCAACCTGCAGTTCGACTACAGCGTGCCCCCCTGCACGAAGGGCTACGTGCCGCCCAGCGAGTGGCGCTCGACGCAGGACCTCACCGACACCGAGCCGGCCCAGGTCAACTGCACGGCCGGGCCGCCGTACGTCATGCGCGGCAGCAAGTACGCGCCGGGCAACCGCAACGACCGCGCGTCGCCCGGCCGCGTCTACAGTGACACCTACGATCCGGCCACGGGGGCAGTGCCGGGTCTGGTCGACACCGCGGGCAATCCGGTCAGGCTGAACCAGCCGGAGAACCTGTCCGTACTGGGAGGGGATGCGTGGAAGTGGCTGCTGATCGGTCCGGTGGCGAGCAAGTGACCGACGAGCGCAGTCGGGTCCGGCTCAACATCGCTCTCTACGCCGCGACGGTGATCTGCGGCTGCGTGGCGATCCTGCTGCTCTACCTCCACGTCACCTCGGGCGACACGGTCGACGGCACCGACGTCGTCTCCGGCGCCGGCCAGGACGTCGGCCGCGGCGTCGTCGAGCCGGTGCCGCTCGCCGACGACAGCGAGCAGCAGCGCACCGCCGACCAGCTCGCGGCCGCCTCGAAGATGGTCACCGCGTTCGTCAACTTCGACTACCGCGAGCCCGACCGGACGATCGAGGCGGTGACCTCGATGGCGACCGGCGACTTCAAGGAGCAGTACACCAAGGGCGCCGCCTCCCTCAAGAAGCTCGCCGGCGAGGCCCAGTCCGACATGGTCGCCAAGGTCGTCTGGACCGGCCTCGTCGCCGGTGACGACGACACCGCCACCGTCATCGTGGCGACCAGCGGCGTCGTGAAGAACAAGACCACCCAGTTCCAGGAGGAGGCCCGCAACTACCGTCTGCAGCTCGAGCTCGTGCTCGAGGACGGCCGCTGGCTGACCAAGGACCTCCAGTACGTCGCGCTGGGCTGAGGAGACAGACGATGAGCCGCCCCACGCCCCGCCGTCCCGCCAGCTCGCGCGGGCAGACGCCCCGGCCCCGCAAGATCGCGGGGCAGGCCCCCGGCGTCCCGCGCCCGGCCGACGACGCCGCCGCCGAGAGCGCCGAGCCGGCCGAGAGCGCCGAGAGCGCCGAGCCCGCCCCGGCCGAGAAGCCGGCGCCCACCCCGCCGACCGGTGACCGCCCCGGCGTCCTGGCGCGCCCCAAGACGACGCGCGTGCTCATCGCGACGCTGGTCCTGGTCACCCTGGCCCTGGTCGCCGAGTTCGCCGTCCTGGCCCTCGACAAGCTGGGCGACGACGACAAGGACGCCACCGCCGCCGACGGCACCACCTCGCTGAGCGTGCCGAAGGGGCGCCCGGTCGTCGCCGCGACGCTCCAGACCCGCGACGGCGTCGAGGCCGCGGCCAAGGCTGCGCAGGAGATCGTGGCGGTCGACTTCAAGAAGTACGACGACGAGGTCGCCAACGCCGCGAAGCTGATGACGGCGCGCTTCGAGAAGCAGTACCGCGAGACCGCGGTCGAGATCAAGGAGCAGGTGGTCGGCCAGCAGACGGTCGTCCAGGCCAGCGTCGTGGCCCAGGGCGTGGTCCGGGCGAGCCGGACCCGGCTCGAGGCGCTGATCTTCCTCAACCAGGTCGTCGAGCGCACCCGCGAGGGCAAGAAGGAGACGGTCGTGACGCCCTTCAAGGTGCTCGTCACGATGGTGCACACCGACCACGGCTGGCTCGTCGACAAGCTCGACACCGACGCCTCCGACGGCGCGGCCCAGCCGGGCGCGACGGCGCCGGCCGAATCGCCGTCGGTGAACGAAGACAAGACGAACTAGAACACGTTACAGTTCGGGGGTGCCTACACCCGTGAGCGGAGCGAGCCAGGTCGACTGCGACGTGGCGATCGTCGGTGCCGGTCCGACCGGACTGTTCGCCACCTACTATGCCGGATTCCGCGGCCTGCGGGTGGCCTTGATCGACTCGCTGCCCGAGCTGGGCGGCCAGATCACGGCGATGTACCCGGAGAAGGCGATCCTCGACGTCGCCGGCTTCCCGTCGGTCAAGGGCCGCGACCTGGTCGACGGCCTGGTCGAGCAGGCGCTCACCGCCAAGCCCGAGCAGCTCCTGGGCCGGACGGCGTCCGAGCTGGCCACCGACGACGACGGCCTCACCCTCACCCTCGACGACGGCACCGCCGTGCGCGCCAAGGCGCTCATCGTGACCGCGGGCATCGGCAAGTTCAGCCCGCGCCCGCTGCCGGCGGCGGAGGGCTGGGTCGGCCGCGGCGTGGAGTTCTTCGTGCCCGGCTTCGAGCCCTACCGCGACCTCGACGTGGTCATCGTCGGCGGCGGCGACAGCGCCTTCGACTGGGCCCACCACCTCGAGCCGATCGCGCGCTCGGTGACCCTGGTCCACCGCCGCGACGCCTTCCGGGCCCACGCCCGGACGGTCGAGCAGGTCCGCGCGTCGTCCGCCGCGATCGTGACCAAGGCCGAGGTGAGCGCCCTGCGCGACGCCGACGGCGGGACGGCGGGCCCGCTCGCCGAGGTCGAGCTCACCGTCGACGGTGTCGTCGAGACCCGCCCGGCCCAGGCCGTGGTGGCCGCGCTCGGCTTCGTCGCCGACCTCGGCCCGCTCCAGCAGTGGGGCCTCGAGACCCACCGCCGCCACCTCGTCGTCGACCCGTCGATGCGCACCAACCTGCCCCGGGTCTTCGCCGCCGGCGACATCACCGAGTACCCGGGCAAGGTCCGGCTGATCGCGGTCGGCTTCGGCGAGGCCGCGACCGCCGTCAACAACGCCGCGGTCGTCGTCGACCCGTCGGCCCACGTGTTCCCCGGCCACTCCTCGGAAGGATGACTCAGGAATGAGCGCAGGACGCGACAAGGTCAAGCTGAGCGAGGAGGAGGTCCAGGGCCTGCTCCACGAGAACATCAAGGTCCAGGTCGCCGCCAACGGCAAGGACGGCTTCCCGCACCTGACCACGCTGTTCTACGACGTCCAGGACGGCAAGATCGTCTTCTGGACCTACGGCCGCAGCCAGAAGATCCTCAACCTCGAGCGCGACCCCCGGGTGACCGCGCTGGTCGAGGACGGCACCGACTACTTCGAGCTGCGCGGCGTCTCCATCGAGGGACGGGCCGAGATCGTTCGCGACCGCGACCGGATCCTCGAGATCGGCAAGGCCGTCTCGGTGCGGATGTTCGGCGTCGACTCCTTCGAGGCGCTCGGCGAGATCGGCGCCCAGACCGTCGAGAAGCAGGCGACCAAGCGGGTGGGCGTGATCATCCACCCCGACCGCGTCGCGTCCTGGGACCACCGGAAGATGACCTGAGAAGAGGCATGACGATGAAGATCAAGGTCGACTTCGACCTGTGCGAGTCCAACGGCCTGTGCGAGGCGATGGCACCCGAGGTGTTCGAGCTGGACGACGACGACTTCCTCCAGCTCAACGCGGAGGAGACCACGGACGAGAACATGGACAACGTGAAGCGTGCCGTCGCGGCCTGTCCGCGCGCCGCGATCACGCTGGTGGAGGAGTGAGCATGGAGGCGACGACGTCGCTGGACGGCAAGGTCGCGATCGTCACCGGCGCCGGCGCCGGTCTGGGGCGCGCGGAGGCGGTGGCGCTGGCGAGGGCCGGGGCCCGGGTCGTGGTCAACGACCTGCCCGGGGCGGGGGATGACGCGGTCGACGAGATCCGCGCGCTCGGCGGCCAGGCGGTCGTCGTCGCGGGCGACGTGAGCGAGCGCGCCACCGCCGACGCCATGGTCGCAGCCGCGGTCGAGCTCGGGGGCCTCGACATCGTCGTCAACAACGCGGGCATGACGCGCGACCGGATGCTCTTCAACCTCGGGGACGACGAGTGGGACGCGGTCATCGCCGTCCACCTGCGCGGCCACTTCCTGCTCTCGCGCAACGCCGCGGCGTACTGGCGGGGCAAGGCCAAGGAGAGCGAGTCCGGCACGGTCTACGGCAGCATCGTCAACACCGCCTCCGAGGCCTTCCTCGGCGGCTCGCCCGGCCAGGCCAACTACGCCGCCGCCAAGGCCGGCATCGCCGCGCTGACCCTGTCGACCGCGCGCGGGCTGTCCCGGATCGGCGTGCGCGCCAACGCGATCTGCCCCCGGGCCCGGACCGCGATGACCGCCGAGGTCTTCGGCGAGGACGCGTCCGGCAAGGCCGTCGACCCCTACTCGGCCGACCACGTCGCGCCGCTCGTCGCCTACCTCGCCTCGCCCGCCGCCGAGCGGATCACCGGCCAGGTCTTCGTCGTGTACGGCGGCATGGTCGCGCTCGTCGCCGCGCCCGTCGTCGAGCAGCGCTTCGACGCCGCCGGCGACCTGTGGACCGGCGACGACCTCGACAAGCAGCTCGGCGGCTTCTTCGCCGACCGCGACCCCAACGTCGGCTTCGCGGCCGACTCGATCATGAAGCTGACGGTGTGAGCATGGGACGTCTGGACAGCAAGATCGCGATCGTCACCGGCGGCGCGATGGGCCAGGGCGAGGCGATCGTCCGCGCCTACGTCGCCGAGGGCGCGAAGGTCGTCATCGCCGACGTCGCCAAGGAGCAGGGCCAGGCGCTGGCCGACGAGCTCGGCGCCGCGGCCCACTTCGCGCACCATGACGTGAGCGACGAGGCCTCCTGGGCCACCCTGGTCGAGGACGCGAACACCCGCTTCGGCCCGGTCAACGTACTCGCCAACAACGCGGGCATCCTGCGCTTCGGCGACATCGAGCGGATGCCGGCCGACGAGGTCGAGCTCGTCTGGCGGGTCAACCAGCTCGGCGTCTTCCTCGGCATGCAGGCGGTCAGCCGCACCATGCGCAAGAACGGCGGCGGCTCGATCATCAACGCCTCGTCCGTCGAGGGCCTCGCCGGCATGCCGTCGTGCACGGCGTACGCCGCCACCAAGTGGGCCATCCGCGGCATGACCAAGTGCGCGGCGATGGAGCTCGGCCCCAAGGGCGTCCGGGTCAACTCCGTGCACCCCGGCATGATCGACACCCCGATGACGCGCGTGCACGGCGGCGACGCCGCGATGGAGTACGGCGCCAGCAAGGTGCCGCTGCGCCGGGTCGGCGTCCCCGACGACATCGCGCCGGTCTACGTCTTCCTGGCCAGCGACGAGTCGTCGTACATCAACGGTGCCGAGATCGCGGTCGACGGCGGGGTCACCTCGACCCACGCCTTCGGCGCCTGAGTCCGGCCGACCCGTCCGTCAGTCAGTCGCGGAGGATCAAGTGAATCGCCGTCTCCATGTGCGCCGCGGTCTCCGCGGCCGTGGAGCGGCCGGTCACCCACGAGACCAGCGCCGAGAGCCACACGTCGCCGATGACGCGCGCCACGGCGACGTCCTCGTCGGAGACGGCGCCCTCGCTGGGCGCCCCGCCGTGCATGGCGTGGGTGACGATCGAGGTCATCGCCATGCCGACCACGTGGATCTCGGCGGCGACGCTGCTGTCAGCGAACATGAAGGCGCGGGTGAGCGCCTCGGTGAGCTTGGGGTCGCCCTGCATGCCGCGCGCCATCCGCTTGAGCACGTAGAGGACGCGGTCGGCCTGGTTGTCGCCGGGGATCTCGCGCTCGTTGAGGCGGGTGGCGGCCTCGTCGAACTGGCGGCCCAGTGCGGAGACCAGCAGGTGGATCTTCGACGGGAAGTAGCGGTAGAGGGTGCCGAGGGCGACGTCCGCGTGCTCGGCGACCGCACGCATCTGGACCGCGTCGAAACCGCCCGACTTCGCCAGCTCGTAGGTCGCGTCGAGAATGCGCTTGCGTCGCTCCCGCTGCGCGGCCGAGCCGAGGTCGTCGGTCGTGGACGGGTTCGCGATGGTCACCGGGTCTCCCTTGTGAGGTGCTGCGACGAGGCGGGTCATTGTGGACCCAGTGGATAGGCTACCGGCAAGTAGCGCATAATTTGAAACACGTTCCACTACGTTTCTGTTTCGGCCCTGCTCCCCGGGAGCCCGAAAAAAGGGGAGAAGTACCTGATGCGAATCGCCATGCTGTCCTACCGCAGCAAGCCCCACGTCGGCGGCCAGGGGATCTACATCCGCCGGCTCACCCGGGAGCTCGCCGCGCTCGGTCACACGGTCGAGGTGTTCTCCGGCCAGCCGTACCCCGAGCTCGACGAGGGCGTGCGCCTCACGAAGGTGCCGAGCCTCGACCTCTACCGGCCCGGTGACGAGTTCCGCAACCCGCGGCCCAGCGAGTTCCGCGACCTGGTCGACGTCGAGGAGTGGCTGACCATGCGCAGCGGCGCCTTCCCCGAGCCGGTCACCTTCAGCAAGCGCGTGGTCAAGCTGCTCGCCGAGCGGCGCGACGAGTTCGACGTCGTCTTCGACAACCAGACGCTGGCGACCCCGCTGCTCGGCATCGAGAAGCTCGGGCTGCCGCTCGCGACGACGATCCACCACCCCATCACCATGGACCGGCGCATCGAGCTCGCCGCCGCCGTCTGGGCCAAGCGCAAGCAGGGCTCGAAGTGGCGCTTCGAGCTGCCGAAGATCGGCGTGTGGCGCTGGTACTCGTTCCTCAACCAGCAGAAGCGTGCCGCGCCGCGGCTGCGTCGGGTGATCGTGCCGTCGGAGTCGTCCAAGCGCGACGTCGTCCGCGAGTTCAAGGTCGACCCGGCCCGGATCGAGACCATCCTGCTCGGCGTCGACGAGCGGTTCGCGCCGTCCGCGGCACCGCGGGTGCCCGGGCGCATCCTCGCGATGGCCAGTGCCGACGCGCCGCTCAAGGGCATCTCGGTCCTGCTCGAGGCGTTCGCCAAGCTGGTCGTCGAGCGCGACCTCGAGCTGGTGCTCGTCACCAAGCCCAAGGAGGGCGGGGTGACCGAGAAGCTCATCGACAAGCTCGGCATCGCCGGCCGCGTCTCCTTCGCCAACGGACTGACCGACGACGAGCTGGTCGCCCTCATGGGCTCGGCCGAGCTCGCCTGCGTGCCCTCGCTCTACGAGGGCTTCTCGCTGCCGACCGCGGAGCTGATGGCGTGCGAGACGCCGCTCGTCGTCTCCCGCGCCGGTGCGATCCCCGAGGTCGTCGGTCCTGACGGCGAGTGCGCCGACGTCGTCGAGCCCGGTGACGTGGGTGCGCTGACCACCGCGCTCGCCGCCCTGCTCGACGACCCGGAGCGCCGGGCCGCGATGGGCGCCGCGGGCCGCCGCCGGGTCAAGGAGCTGTTCAGCTGGAGCGCCGTCGCGGAGAGCACCGCGGCCGTGCTGGAAGACGTGATCGCCGAGTACAAGGCCGAGAAGGCCTGAGGAGACAGAGATGCTGACCGTTGACTTCGACCGGCTGGGCCTGCAGCCCGGCGACCGCGTCCTCGACATGGGCGCCGGCGCCGGCCGGCACAGCTTCGAGATGTACCGCCGCGGCGCGGACGTCATCGCCTTCGACCTCGACGCCGAGGAGCTCGAGGGCGTCCGCGACCTCTTCGTCGCGATGAAGGAGGCCGGCGAGGTGCCCGCCGGCGCCGAGGCCGACGTCAAGCAGGGCGACGCGCTCGCGCTGCCCTTCGCCGACGGCGAGTTCGACCGCATCGTGTGCTCCGAGGTGCTCGAGCACATCCACGACGACGTCGCCGCGATCCGCGAGCTGATCCGGGTGCTGCGTCCCGGCGGCACGCTCGCCGTCACGGTGCCCCGCTGGCTGCCCGAGGTCATCAACTGGCGCCTCTCGGCCGACTACCACAACGCCGAGGGCGGCCACATCCGGATCTACACCGACCACGAGCTGGTCGACAAGGTCACCAAGGGCGGCCGGTTCAACGACGGCACGCCCGGCGACGCGATGCTCTTCGAGGGCAAGAGCTACACCCACGGCCTGCACGCGCCGTACTGGTGGATCAAGTGCGCGGTCGGCGTCGAGAACGACGGCCACCCGCTCGCCAAGGCGTACCACAAGCTGCTGGTCTGGGAGATCATGAAGCAGCCCAAGGCGCTCCAGCTCGCCGGCAAGGTCCTCGACCCGATGATCGGCAAGTCGATGGTCCTCTACTTCCGCAAGCCGGACGCCGCATGACCGCGACCCCCGAGGTCGCGCTGTCCCGGCTGCCCTACGTCGACGGCGTCCTCACCGCCCAGCAGGTCGCCGACACCGCGGCCGCCATCGCGGCGATGCAGGAGCCGTGGGGCGCCGTGCCGTGGACGACCGGTGAGCACGTCGACATCTGGAACCACGTCGAGGCCGCCATGGCGATGCTCGTCGGCGGCCAGGTCGAGGCCGCCGAGCGGGCCTACGCCTGGGTGCCCACGATGCAGCGCGCCGACGGCTCGTGGCCGATGAAGATCGTCGGCGGCGTCGCCGACGACGAGCGCGGCGAGGTCAACATGTCGGCGTACTTCGCGGTGGGCCTGTGGCACCACTGGCTGCTGCGCCGCGACATCCGGTTCATCGAGCGCTACTGGCCCTCCGTGCGGGCCGGTCTCGACTTCGTGGTCTCGCTGCAGGAGCCCTTCGGCGGCATCCGCTGGACGCCCGTCGACGACTTCTGCCTGCTCACCGGCAACTCCTCGATCTACCACTCGCTGCGCGCGGGCGTCGCGCTCGCCGACCTGATGGACGACCCCCAGCCCGAGTGGGAGCTCGCCGGCGGCCGCCTCGGCCACGCGGTGCGCACCCACCCGGACCGGTTCGCCGACAAGTCGACGTACTCGATGGACTGGTACTACCCGGTCCTCGGTGGCGCGGTCCGCGGCGACGCGGCCCGGGCCCTCATCGAGCGGCGCTGGGACGACTTCGTCGTGCCCGGCCTCGGCATCCACTGCGTCGACACCAACCCCTGGGTCACCGGCGCCGAGACCTGCGAGCTCGCGATGGCCCTCGACGTCATCGGCGACCCCGCGTCGAGCCGCCGGGCCCGCCAGCTGCTGACCGACATGCAGCACCTGCGCGAGTCCGACGGCCGCTACTGGACGGGCTGGGTCTACGCCGACGCCTCCCGACCGGCGCCCGATGACGAGCCGCGCGACGTCCACTGGCCGCACGAGCACACGACCTACACGGCCGCCGCGGTGATCCTCGCCGTCGACGCGCTGGGGGAGACCTACGGCCACGCGACCCCGGGCTCGGGGATCATGCGCGGCACCTCGCTCGCGCCGCACTTCGACGAGATCGCGCTCGAGTGCGACTGCGCCTCGGAGGCCTCAGGCGAGCGGCTCTCCGGCCGCGCCTGAGGTGCGCTCGAGGACGCGCAGCGAGCCGGTGTGGGTCACCTCGGTGAACGCGCCGCTCGCCAGCGCGGGCAGGTAGATCTGCTCGTACGGCGGCCGCCCGCCGTCCGCGGGGTCGGGGAACACGTCGTGGATGGCGAGGTAGCCGCTGGCCGCGACCCAGTGCGCCCACCCCGCGAAGTCGGCGCGGGCGGGCTCCTCGCCGTGCCCGCCGTCGATGAACAGCAGCGAGAGCGGGGTGCGCCAGTGCGCCGCCACCGTCGTGGACTGGCCGACGACAGCGACCACCTGCTCCTCGAGCCCGGCCCGGGCGATGTTCTTGCGGAACTGGCCCAGCGTGTCCATCAGCCCGAGCTCGGGGTCGACGACGCTGGCGTCGTGGTGCTCCCAGCCGGCCTGGTTCTCCTCGGAGCCGCGGTGGTGGTCGACGGTGAACACCGTCCCGCCCACCTGCTGGGCGGCGGCGCCGAGGTAGATCGCCGACTTGCCGCAGTAGGTGCCGACCTCGAGCACCGGCCCGTGGGGGAGCCGCTCGAGCGCGATCCGGTGCAGCAGGGCACCCTCGTCCTCGGGCATGAAGCCCTTGGCCGCGCGGGCGTGGTCCAGCAGGTCGGACGGCATGGTGTCGGTCACCGGGCCACTCTAGTAGAGTTAGAACGCGTTCTAGTTCTTGAGGAGCATCGATGTCGATCGGGATCAGCGACGAGCAGGCCGAGCTCGCCGACAGCCTGCGCAAGTGGGCGGCGAGCCTGTCCCCGCTGGCAGCCGTGCGCGCCGCCGAGGGCGAGGTCTCCGCGTGCTTCGCCGACGTCTGGGCGGCCGCCGACGAGATGGGCATCGCCGCCATCGCGGTCCCCGAGTCCGCCGGAGGTGGCGGCGGCAGCCTGCTCGACCAGGCCGTCGCTCTCGAGGCCTGCGCCCACGAGCTGGTCCCCGGTGGGCTGCTCGGCGCCACGATCGGGTCGCTGCTGACCGGGCGGCCGGGCCGCTACGGCGTGCAGGTGCACCCCGGCGGCGTCGTGTGGGACGGCGGCGCGCTCGCCGCGGACCCGGACCGGCTGCTGCTGCTCGACGACGGCGGCACCGTCACTTCCGAGCCGGGCCTCGACCTCGGCTCCCGCCACGCCCGGCTCGCCGGGGGCGCGGCCGCGTCGACTGACGAGCGGCGCCGGCTGCTGGCCGTCACCCTCGCCGCCGCCGAGGCGTCCGGCGTGACCCGGTGGTGCCTGGAGACCGCGGTCGACTACGCCAAGGTGCGCGAGCAGTTCGGCCAGAAGATCGGCGCCTTCCAGGCGATCAAGCACCTGTGCGCCCAGATGCTCGAGACCGCCGAGTCGGTCACCGCCGCGGCCTGGGACGCGGCCGGTGCCGCGACCCTCCACGACACCGACGACTCCGCCGACGCCGACGCTCAGTGGGCCTTCGCCGTGGACGTCGCCCAGGCGATCTGCTTCGACGGCGCCGTCGAGGTGGCCAAGGCCTGCATCCAGGTGCTCGGCGGGATCGGCTTCACCTACGAGCACGACGCCCACCTCTACCTGCGCCGGGCGCTGTCCCTGCGCGCCCTCGTCGGCTCCGCCGATGCCGCCGCCGAGCGGCTCACCGCCGCCGCGGTGACCGGCACCCGCCGCCGCGTCGACGTCGACCTCGAGGGCCGCGACGAGGCGATCCGCCCCGGAGTGCGGACCACGTCCGAGCAGATCGCCGGCCTGCCGGCCGCCGAGCAGCGCGCGGCGCTCGTGGACGCGGGGTACCTCACGCCGCACTGGCCCGCGCCCTACGGTCTCGGGGCCGATCCCGCCACGCAGCTGGTCATCGATCAGGAGCTGGGGAGGGCCGGCGTCGTACGTCCGGACCTGGTGATCGCCGGCTGGGCCGTCCCCACCATCCTCGCCCACGGCACCGACGCCCAGCGCGAGCGCTTCGTGCGCCCCTCGCTGCTCGGCGAGCTGACCTGGTGCCAGCTGTTCTCCGAGCCAGGCTCCGGCTCCGACCTCGCCTCCCTGCGCACCCGCGCGGTGCGCGTCGACGGCGGCTGGTCGCTGACCGGGCAGAAGGTGTGGACGTCGGTCGCCGAGCGCGCCGATTGGGGCATCTGCCTGGCCCGCACCGACCCCGACGCCCCGCAGCACAAGGGCATCACGTACTTCCTCGTCGACATGCGCTCGCCCGGTATCGAGGTCCGCCCCCTCCGCGAGATCACCGGCGAGGCCCTGTTCAACGAGGTCTTCCTCGACGACGTCCTCGTGCCCGACGACTGCGTCGTCGCCGAGCCCGGCGACGGCTGGAAGCTCGCCCGCACCACCCTCGCCAACGAGCGCGTCGCCATGGCCAGCGCCCGCCTGACCAAGAGCGTCGAGCGCGCCGTCGAGCTCGCCGCCACCCGCGACCTCGGCCCCGTCGCCCGGACCGAGGTCGGCCACCAGGTCGCCCTCGCCACCGTCGGCGGCCTCCTCGGCGTCCGCACCACCCTCCGCGCCCTCGGCGGCCACGGCCCCGGCGCCGAGTCGAGCGTCGCCAAGCTCCTCGGCGTCCGCAGCCGCCAGGAGTCCTCCGAGCTCGTCGTCACCCTCCAGGGCGACGACCTCGCCCTCCTCGGCCCCCTCGGCAAGGAGTCCGACGACCCGCTCGCGGCCGACGTCTGGGAGCAGCTCAACACCCGCTGCCTGTCGATCGCGGGCGGGACGACGCAGATCCTGCGCAATGTGGCGGGGGAGCGGATCCTGGGGCTGCCGCGCTAGGAGTCACGCTGGCCAGGAAGTGCTCGAAGCTGCGCAGCGCGACGTGGGCACCGTCGATGCGTCGCTGAGCGGCATCGCGACGATGGATGACGTCGTTCGGGTGTCGCTCGGCCGCGTCGGGCCCGGACAGCCGCCCGGTAGCGCCCCAGTCGGCGTTCGCGAGTCTTGCGTAGTCGAGGTGTGCGCTGGCTCGCTCGCTGTGCAGCGCGTCGAGAACGTCCTCGATGTCGCGCCGGAGGTGAGGGTCGAAGCGGTCGAGGGAACTGGTCATCTGGTCCTCCGAGATGGGCAGGGTACGGCGAACCTACGTCGCCTCGACCGTGCCTGCCAGCATGGTGCAGGTGCTGATCGGAGATCGTCGATCCTCCACGAGGGAGAGCTCCCGCCCTAGCCGCGCGCGTCGATGCGCTCGAGGGTCGTCTGCATCCGGTCGAGACGCTGGTCGAGGCCGTCGAGGCGGCTGTCGACCTTGTCGAGGCGGCCGTCGATCCGGGCGAGCCCCTCCACGAGCAGCCGCTTGTTCTCGTCGATCATCTCGTAGATCGCTGCGATGTCATTGGTGTTGCGCTCGACACGGAGGTCGAGCTCTGCGTGGGATGCGGCCATGGTTTCCTCCGAGATGGCTGGGTGCACCGCGAAATCTACGTCCCCTCCACCTCGCCCACCAGCGCCTGCGCCGGCCCTGTGGAAATCGTCGAATCCGCGCTGCCGGCACGCTCCCGCAGCCACCGGTTCCAGTGCCAGTGCAGGAACCGGTCCGTGGCCCGGACGAGGTGCTGCGACCGGATCGACGGGAAGATGTCGAAGGCGTGCTGGGCGCCCGGGAGCTCGGCGTAGGTGACGCTGCGCTTCGACGTCGCCCGCAGGACGGCGACGAAGGCGCGCGCCTGGCCCGGGTCGACGAGCGTGTCGCGGGAGCCGTGGATGACGAAGAAGTCGGGGGCGTCCGCGGTGACGCGGAGGAGGGGGCTGGCCTGCTCGAAGACCTCGCGCTCGCGGCGGGGGGACTTCTTGAAGACGATGGGCGCGAGGAAGTGGTCGCGCATCTGCTCGGCGGTCCGCAGGCCACTGGCGCCGGCCAGGTCGTAGACGCCGTAGTAGGGGACCGCCGCCTGGACCGAGGTGTCGGCCGACTCGAAGCCGGGCTGGAACTCCGGCGCGTTGGGCGTCACCGCGGCCAGGGCGGTGAGGTGCCCGCCGGCCGATCCGCCGGTGATCGCGATGTAGTCGGGCGAGCCGCCGTACTCGGCGATGTGCGACCGGATCCACGCCAGAGCAGCCTTCACGTCGACGATCTGCGCCGGCCACGGGTCCCGGGGCGCCAGCCGGTAGTTGATCGCCACGCACACCCATCCCCGTGCGGCCATGTGCTGCATCAGCGGCAGGCCCTGCTGGTCCTTGTTGCCGATCGTCCAGCCGCCGCCGTGCACCTGCAGCAGCACCGGGGCGCCGGCCGCCGGGGTGACCTCGGAGGTGTAGACGTCGAGCACCCCGCGCCGCCCGTACGACGTGAACGGGATGTCGCGGTGCACCTCGACCCCCGCGCGCCGGGCCGCCCGTCCGAACGCGAACGGGTTGGCCAGCCGGCGCCAGGGGGTGGCGAGGTCGGCGGGGGTGGGCTTGGCGTCGAGCTCCTCGACGTAGTCGACGCCGAGGCCCTCGACGAGCGCCTCCTCGGCGACGTCGACCGCCTGCCGGCTCTGCCGGATCAGGTACGCCAACCCGGCGGACGACAGCCCGGCCAGGGCCAGGCCGGGCACCGACCGGCGCCGCGCGCTCACGTGGCCGGCGGCGTCGGCCACGGTCAGGCCCAGCACGTGGGGGGCGAGCTCACCGGTCAGCCAGCCCGCGAAGAACGCGGGGATCCCGGTGCGGAAGCCCGGGAGCGGGCGGATGGCGTTGGCGGTCAGCGCGGCGGTGATCGCCTGGCGCCGTACGAATCCCATGACCCGAGGATATCCGGCTCGTTGTGACAAACTGGTACACGTTCTAGGACTCATGGGGGTAACGGGATGGACCGACTGTCCGGGTTGGATGCGAGCTTCCTCTACCTGGAGACGCCGGCCCAGCTCATGCACGTGTGCGCGGTGATGGTGCTCGACCCGGCGACGATGACCGCGCCGTACTCCTTCGAGGGGCTCCAGCGCGAGATCGACCTGCGGGTCCGCGACGTGCCCGCCTTCACCCGCAAGGTGCGCGGGGTGCCGCTCGGCCTCGACCACCCGGTGTGGGTCCAGGACAAGGCGTTCGACATCGAGCGCCACGTCCACCGCCTCGCGCTGCCCACGCCCGGCGGGTACCCCGAGCTGATGGACCTCTGCGCCCACCTGGCCTCCCTCCCGCTCGACCGGTCCCGCCCCCTGTGGGAGATGTGGGTCATCGAGGGGTACGACGACGGCCGCGTCGTCGTCTTCGCCAAGATGCACCACGCCACGGTCGACGGCGTCTCCGGCGCGAACCTGGTCTCGCACCTGTGCTCCGTCGAGCCCGACGCCGCGCCCATGGTCAGCGAGCACCCGGCGCCACCGCGCGATCCCGGCCGCGGCGAGCTGCTCGGCCGCGCGGTGATCGGTACGGCGGCGCGCCCGGTCACCCTCGTCAAGGTGCTCAAGCCCTCGGCGCAGCTGGTCACCAAGAGCATCGGCCGCGCCCGCAGGGGGACGGCGATGGCGGCGCCGTTCTCCGCTCCGCGCACGTCGTTCAACGGCACCATCACCTCGCACCGCTCGATCGCGATGGCCGACCTCGACCTCGACGAGATCCGCCGGATCAAGAAGGTGACCGGGACGACGGTCAACGACGTCGTCCTCGCCGTCGCCGGCGGGGCACTGCGCGCCTACCTCGACGAGCGCGACGAGCTCCCCGAGAGCTCGCTGCTGGCCACGGTGCCGGTCAGCGTGCGCGACAGCTCGCGCCGCTCGACGGGCGCCAACAAGGTCTCCGCGCTGTTCACCAAGCTCGGCACCGACGTGGCCGACCCGCTGGAGCGGCTGCACATGCTCGCCGAGCGCAACCAGCACGCCAAGGAGCACCACAACGCGATCAGCGCCGACGCGCTGCAGGACTGGGCCGAGTTCGCGGCGCCGCGCACGTTCGGCCTCGCGGTGCGCGCCTACGCCAACCTGCGCCTGGCCGAGCGGCACCCGGTCGTGCACAACCTGGTCATCTCCAACGTGCCCGGGCCGCCGATCCCGCTCTACTTCATGGGCGCGCGCATCGACGCACTCTGCCCGCTGGGGCCGGTCTTCCACGGCGCCGGGCTCAACATCACGGTGATGTCGAACGCCGGGCAGATGCACGTGGGCGCGATCGCGTGCCGCGAGTCGATGCCCGACACCGACGCGCTCGTGCGGCACTTCCCCGACGAGCTCGCGCGACTCAGCGAGGCGGTCGCCGCGGGAAGTCCCGCCGACGCGCGTTGACGGTCGCCGCCGCCTCGACCATCTTCGGCACGAACTTCTCCGCCGCCAGCACGCAGCCGGCGTGCCCGTCGTCCACCTCGTGGATCGTCGCGCCCGGGATCGAGCGGGCGAGGGTGATCTGCCGCGACGTCGGGATCACCCGGTCGCGCATCATCACCACCACCGCGGTCGGTACGTCGATCCGCCCGAGCCAGGGCCGCGAGTGGTGCCGCCCGAGCGCGGCGAGCGCCTGACCGACCGCCCAGGGGCTGGTGGACCGGAACTCCCGCAGCGCCCACTCGTGCATGTCGGACGGCTCGAGCCCGCCGCCTCGCGCGGCCGCGCGCGCCGCGCGCAGCGCCGTCCGCGAGCGCGACACGCCGCGCAGCGCGAGCATCGAGGTGCCCATCCCGAAGAAGAACCCGCGCTCGGCCGGGGTGAGCTGGAAGCGGTCGGTGGTCGCGCCGAGGACCAGTCCGGAGACCAGGGACGGATGCTGGCGCCACACCCGCTGCGCCACGATCGAGCCCATCGAGTAGCCGCCGACGACGACCTCGTCGAGGCCCAGCACCGCCGCGAGCGCCGCGACGTCGTCCGCGCAGTCGACCAGGGAGAACTCCGGGCTCTGGATGCCCCGGCCGTGCCAGCGCTGGTCGAGCGTGACCACCCGGAAGCGCCGGGACAGCGGCTCGATCGCGGGGAACCAGGTGAGCAGGCCGGTCGTGCCCAGCGCGTGGAGCAGCACGATCGTGGGAGAGTGGGGATCCGGCCCCGGCGTGTCGGTCACGTACGTCGTGCCGCGCCCCGGCAGCTCGACCAGCCGGCCCTCGGGCACGAGGGTCGAGGGGAGGTGCACCCTCCGGCGGGCGACGTCCAGTGGGAGCACGGCCATGCGCGCAAGACTAGAACACGTTACAGTTTGTCTCGTGGATGCAGAGGCGATCAACGCAGTCCGCGCCGTCGTCGGCGAGGTCCTCGAGCGCGAGTCCGATGCCCGGGAGTGGTCCGCCTGGGCCGCGGCCGGCCTGACGTCGCTCCCCGTTCCCGAGGAGCACGGCGGTGAGGGGCTCGGCCTCGACGCCGTCGCCGTGCTCCTGCGCGAGGCCGGACGACGAGCGGTGCAGGTGCCCGCCTGGGAGACGCTGTGCTGCGGCGCGCTCACCCTGGCCGGCCACGGCACCGACGCCCAGCGCAAGGAGCTGCTGCCCGGCATCGCCTCCGGCGAGGTCGTCGTCACGCCCGCGCTGCATGGCTCGGCGACGTACGCCGACGGCACGCTCAGCGGCCGCAAGCTCGCCGTGACCTACGCCGAGCGGGCTCATCGCCTGCTCGTCGTCGCCACCGACGGGGCGACGGGCCGCGCCGTGGTCGCGCTGGTCGACCCGCACGGCCCCGGGGTCACCCTGGCGCCGTCGAGCGCGTCGAGCGCGAACCCCCAGCACACCGTCGTCCTCGACGGCGCGCCGGCCGACCTCCTCGACGAGGGGGCCGCCGAGCGCCTCGACGCGCTGGCCCGCACCGGTCTCACCGTCACCGCGGCCGGTGTGCTCGCCGGCGCCCGCGACCTGACCGCCGACTACGTCAAGGGCCGCCGGCAGTTCGGCCGCGCGCTGGCGGAGTTCCAGGCCGTGTCCCTGCAGATGGCCGACGTCTACGTCACCTCGCGCACGCTCGACCTCGCCGCCGACAACGCGGTCTGGAGGGTCAGCGAGGGCATCCCCGCCGCCGACGACCTCGCCGTCGCGGGCTACTGGGTCAGCCAGGTCGCCCCTTACGCGTTCCGCACGTGCCACCACCTGCACGGCGGCATGGGCGTCGACATCACCTACCCGCTCGTCGCGTTCACGACCTGGGGGACCGACCTCGCCCACGCGCTCGACACGCTCGCCGCCGACGTCCCGGTCGAGGACTCCGGCGCCAAGAACCCCGAGCTGACCGAGGCGCAGCGCGCGCTCAAGGCCGAAGTGCGCGCCTACTTCGCACGCCTCGCGCACGACGCGCCGGCCGACGTCGCCGACGACGGGACGTTCGACCGGCACGGCCCGTCGTACCAGGCCCAGATCCGGCAGCTCGGCACCGACGGCTGGATGGGCGTCGGCTGGCCGAAGGAGTACGGCGGCCACGGGCTCGGCGAGATCGAGCAGACGATCTTCGCCAACGAGGCCCAGTACGCCGACGTCCACCTGCCCGCGGTGACGCTGCAGACCGTCGGTCCCACGCTCATCAAGTACGGCACGCAGAAGCAGAAGGACCTGTTCCTCGAGCGCATCCTCAAGGGCGACGTCCACTTCGCGATCGGCTACTCCGAGCCCGACGCCGGCACCGACCTCGCGTCCCTGCGCACGACCGCCAGGCGCGACGGCGACCACTACGTCGTCAACGGCCAGAAGCTGTGGACCACCGGCGGCCACCAGGCCGACTACGTCTGGCTCGCGGTGCGCACCGACCCGGACGCCCCCAAGCACAAGGGGATCTCGATCCTCATCGTCGACACGACCGACCCCGGCTACTCCTGGACGCCGATCATCACCGCCGACGGCTCCCACCACGTCAACGCGACCTACTTCAACGACGTGCGGGTGCCGGTCGACATGCTCGTCGGCGAGGAGAACCAGGGGTGGAGGCTGATCACCACCCAGCTCAACCACGAGCGGGTCATGCTCGGACCGGCCGGCCGGATCGAGGGCCTGCGCGACCGGGTCGTGCGCTGGGCCGACGCGGCCGGGCTCCGCGACGCTCCCGACGTGCGGGACGTGCTCGGCAGGACCACCGCGGTGTTCCGTATCAACGAGCTGCTCAACTGGGAGGTCGCCCGCGCGGCTGCCTCGGGCGAGATCAAGGTGGCCGACGCCTCGTCGTCCAAGGTGTTCGCGGCCGACCAGGTCCAGCACCTGCTCGCCGACCTGATCGCGCTCGTGCACCGGCACGGCGACCCGGGAGAAGAGGAGACCAGGAGGTTGCTCGACTACCTCGACGCGCAGGCCAAGCGGAACCTCGTCCTCACCTTCGGTGGCGGGGTCCAGGAGGTGCAGCGCGAGCTGATCTCGATGTTCGGCCTCGGCCTGCCGCGGGTGCCGCGATGAGCGCCGCACCTGCTCCCGAGCTCGTCCCGGCCGACCTGCACGCCCACCTCATGTCCGAGGCGGAGCGGATCCAGGGCTGGGGCGAGGCTGCCGAGCGCACTGCGCGCGACGAGGTCAACCAGCCCACGATCAACAACTGGCTCGAGGCGATGGGCGTCGACAACCCGCGCTTCACGGCGGGCGAGGCGCCGCCGTCGATGGCCCAGGTCTGGACGATGTACGGGCTCGGCGGCAAGCCGTCCGAGAAGGACCCCCTGCACGCGATGATGCGGGTGCTCACCGACGCCGGCTTCACCGCCGTCCTCGGCACCAACTGCGAGCAGTCCTACGACCGCTACCTGACCGTGGGGGAGCGGGTGCGGGTGACCACCGCGCTCGACTCCGTCGTCGGCCCGAAGGCGACCGGCATGGGCGTCGGCTACTTCGTGACCTCGCGCAACACCTGGTACGTCGGCGAGGAGCGCGTCGCGACCATGCTCTTCCGGGTCCTCAAGTTCATCCCGCGGGGCAAGGAGGCGCAGTCGTGAGCGGCCCGGTGCGCCCGGTCGTCAGCCGCGACAACGCCTACTTCTTCGAGGGGACGAAGGAGGGCGAGCTCCGCATCCAGAAGTGCAACGCGTGCGGCGTCCTGCGCCACCCGCCCGGTCCGGCCTGCCCGGACTGCGGCGCGTTCGACCGCGGCTACGTGGTCGCCGCGGGCACCGGCACGGTCTTCTCCTACCTCGTGCACCACGCGCCGCAGGTGCCCGGCAAGGAGCTGCCCCTCGTCATCGCGCTGCTCGACCTCGACGAGGGCGTGCGGATGGTGGCCGAGGTGACCGAGCCCGTCGAGATCGGCGACCGGCTGCAGGTCGGCTGGAACGAGATCGACGACGACCTGACCCTCCCGATCTGGACGAAGGTGGACCGATGAGCACCGCGCTGACCACGCTGACCGTGGGGGACCGGCTTCCCGAGTGGAGCCTGCCCATCACCCCGACCCTCGTGGTGTCGACGGCGATCGCGACCCGTGACTTCCAGGACGTCCACCACGACCGGGACATCGCGCAGGCCGCAGGTTCGAAGGACATCTTCGTCAACATCCTCACCTCGACGGCGCTCTGCGAGCGCTACGTCACCGACTGGGCCGGACCGGACGTGCAGATCCGCGGGATCGCGATCCGGCTGGGCGCCCCGGCGTACCCCTACGACACGTTCACGTTCACCGGCGAGGTGACCGCGGTCGACGACGGCGTCGCCACGATCAAGGTGGTCGGCGCGGTCTCGCTCGGCGACCACGTCATCGGCACCGTGACGGTGGCGGCATGAGCGAGCGCACCCTCTCCGGCAAGGCCGCGATCGCGGGCATCGGCGCCACCGAGTTCTCCAAGGAGTCCGGTCGCTCCGAGCTCCAGCTCTCCGTCGAGGCGGTCCGGCACGCACTGGCCGACTGCGGCCTGACGCCCCAGGACGTCGACGGCCTGGTCACCTTCACGATGGACACGTCGTCCGAGATCGCGGTCGCCCGCGAGCTCGGCATCCCCGAGCTGCGCTTCTTCAGCCGGATCAACTACGGCGGCGGCGCCGCCTGCGCGACCGTGCAGCAGGCCGCGATGGCTGTCGCCACGGGGGTCGCCGACGTCGTCGTCGCCTACCGCGGCTTCAACGAGCGCTCCGGCGACCGCTTCGGCCAGGTCTCGAAGTGGGCCGCCGCGCAGGTCAACACCAACGGCCTCGACAACGCGTGGACCTACCCCCTCGGCCTGTCCACCCCGGCCGCCACGGTCGCCATGCAGGCCCGCCGCTACATGCACGAGTACGGCGCGACGTCCGAGGACTTCGGCCGGGTCGCGGTCGCCGATCGCCGGCACGCCGCGACCAACCCCGCCGCCTTCTTCTACGGCAAGCCGATCACGCTCGAGGACCACCAGGCCTCCCGGATGATCGCCGACCCGCTGCACCTGCTCGACTGCTGCCAGGAGTCCGACGGGGCGGTGGCGCTCGTCATCGTCTCGGCGGAGCGGGCGCGCGACCTGGCCCAGAAGCCGGCGTACGTCGCCGCGGCGGCCCAGGGCTCGGGCAAGGACCAGTTCGTGATGACGTCGTACTACCGCGACGACATCGGCATCCCCGAGATCGGCGTGGTCGGCCGCGAGCTGTGGAAGCAGTCCGGGCTCACCCCCTCGGACATGCCGATGGCGATCCTCTACGACCACTTCACCCCCTACGTGCTGATGCAGCTCGAGGAGCTCGGCTTCTGCGGCCGCGGCGAGGCGAAGGACTTCGTCAAGGACGGCGCCATCGAGATCGGCGGCCGGCTCCCCATCAACACCCACGGCGGGCAGCTCGGCGAGGCCTACATCCACGGCATGAACGGCATCGCCGAGGGCGTCCGCCAGGTGCGCGGAACCTCCGTCAACCCCGTCGCCGATGCCGCGCACGTGCTGGTCACGGCTGGCACGGGGGTGCCGACCAGCGGGCTGATCCTGTCGGCCTGAGGGCTAGGACTCCTCGACCCAGACGTTGTCGTGCTCGCGCATGAAGGCGTCGTACTCCTCCGGCGTCCACTGCTCGCCCCGCGCGAGCCGGTCGAGCCCCTCGAAGTAGGGCTCGCGCGGCGCGCCCGGAGCGAAGTGCAGCAGCATCGACGCCGGCGCCCCCGACTCGTTGCGGAAGCCGTGCACCCCACCCGGCGGGACGTGCAGGAAGTCGCCCGGCCGGGCGGTCACCCACTCCTCGCCGGTGTGGATGCGGACCTCGCCGTCGAGGACGTAGAACGACTCGGCGATGCTGCGGTGGAAGTGCGGTCCCGGGCCGCTCACCGCCTCGGAGAACTCCCAGCGGTAGAGCCCGAACAGGCCGCCGGTGGCCTCGCCGCGGGCGAGGTAGTGGACCCGGTTGCCGTTGGGGTAGACGAGGTCGGCCTCGGCGTCGCCGGGGCGCACCCAGGCCGAGATCTCGCCGTCGCCGTCGTAGAGGGGAGGGGGATACGACATGGCCTCACGCTACGACCCGACGCCGCTCGCCGGCATCAGGCGAGCCCGGCCAGTCGGTAGAGGACGAGACTTCCCGCGACGGCGACGTTGAGGCTGGAGCCGACGCCGACCATCGGGATCTCGACGCACTCGTCGACCTCCTCGACGATCTCGTCCGGCACGCCGTGGTGCTCGTGACCGAGCAGGACGACGGTCGGCTCGCGCGCCGGCGCCAGGCGAGGCAGGGGGGTCGCCCCCTCGGCGAGCTCGACCGCGACGATCCGCCAGCCGGCGGCTCGTTGCTCGTCGATCCACCCGGCCTTGCTCCGCGTCCAGTGGATGCAGGGCCGCCGGCGTCGCAGCGTGTCGCCCTGGGCGAGCGCGGCGCGGTAGTGCGCCGTCGCCGGTACGGCGAGGCAGGCGCCGACCGCGTCGCAGGTGCGCAGCAGGGTGCCGAGGTTGGCGTCGTAGGCCACCCACAGCGGGGCGATGATCAGGTGGCCCCAGCAGGAGTGGGTCCGGGAGCGCCGGTGCCGGCGGAGGTCGCGGGCACGGGACTTGGTCGCCGTCATCGGGCGGGGAGAGACATCTCCATCGTCAGGGCGCCTTTCGTCGGCAGCGCCGGGCCATCACCGGAGGTGGGGGAGGTGACGGTACACCGTCCCAGTGACCGGACCCACATCCCGCCCCGCACCTGCGTATGTCACCATGGTCGGCAAGAGCTCGCGTGCTCTGGGGTCGGTGAAAATCCGAGCCGGCGGTGAAAGTCCGCGACCCGATCGCAGCCAGTGATCGGTTGACCAGGTGGAACTCCTGGACCGACGGTCAAAGTCCGGATGGGAAGTGCACGCAGGAGCGTCCGACGGACGAGCCGGTCGAAACGACGGGTGAGCCGCCGGGTGTCCCGCCAGCCCCGGAGTCCGCGTCACCGACGATCAGGACGACGAGAGGCACCCGTGGCCGAGACGACCACCAGCGAGACCGACGCGATGCGTCGCGCCGTCGCGCTCGCGGCCAGCCCGGGCGTGCCGCTCCACCCCAACCCCCGCGTGGGCTGCGTGCTGCTCGCGCCCGACGGCACGGTCGTCGGCGAGGGCTACCACCACGGCGCGGGGACGCCGCACGCCGAGGTCGAGGCGCTCGCGGTGGCGGGTGAGCGGGCACGGGGGGCGACCGCCGTCGTGACGCTCGAGCCGTGCAACCACACGGGGCGCACGGGTCCGTGCGCGCAGGCCCTCATCGCCGCCGGCGTACGGCGAGTGGTCGTCGCCCAGCGCGACCCGAACCCGCTCGCCCAGGGAGGCGCCGACACGCTGCGTGCCGCGGGCGTCGAGGTCGAGACCGGGCTGCTGGCCGACGAGGCCGAGCGGGTCAACCCGGCCTGGACGTTCGCGCACCGGCACGGCCGCCCGTTCGTGACGTGGAAGTTCGCGACGACGCTCGACGGGCGCAGCGCCGCCGCCGACGGCACGTCGCGCTGGGTGTCGTCGCCGGCCGCGCGCCGCGACACCCACCGGCTGCGGGGCCTGGCCGACACGATGCTCGTCGGCACCAACACGGTCGCGGTCGACGACCCCCAGCTCACCGTCCGGGGCGACGACGACCTGCCGGTCGGCGTCCAGCCGCTGCGCGTGGTGATGGGGGAGCGGGACCTGCCGGCCGAGCGCCGGGTCTTCGACGACGCCGCACCCACGCTGCACCTGCGCACCCGCGACCCCGACACCGCCCTGCGCACGCTCTACGCCGAGCACGACCGGCACCACGTCTTCCTGGAGGGCGGGCCGACGCTGGCCGCGTCCTTCCTCCGCGCCGGCCTCGTCGACGAGGTCGTCACCTATGTGGCGCCGATGCTGCTGGGCGCCGGGCGCTCCGCCGTCGGCGACCTCGGAATCGCCACCATCGCCGACGCGTTGCGCCTCGAGCTGGCCGGCACCACCGTCGTCGGGGACGGACCCGACGCCAACGTCCGGCTCGTCCTGCGCCCCGCGCTGCGTCCCACCGAGAGAGGAACCAACTGATGTTCACCGGCATCGTCGAGGAGCTCGGCACCGTTGCCGCCGTCGAGGACCAGGGGGACGCCATCCGGCTGACCATCGCCTCCGACGTCACCCTGTCCGACGCCGGCCTCGGCGACTCGATCGCGGTCAACGGCTGCTGCCTGACCGTCGCCGAGCGCACCGACACCACCTGGACCGCCGACGTGATGGCCGAGACGCTGGCCAAGACCAGCCTCGGCGGCCTCGCTGCCGGTGACCAGGTCAACCTGGAGCGCGCGGTCACCGCCGAGAAGCGGCTGGGCGGGCACATCGTCCAGGGCCACGTCGACGCGATCGGCCAGGTCCTCGCGCGGACGCCGAGCGAGCACTGGGAGGTCGTCGAGATCGCCATGCCCGCCGAGCTGGGGCGCTACCTGGTCGACAAGGGGTCGATCACGGTCGACGGCATCTCGCTGACGGTCGTCGAGGCCGGCGACACCAGCTTCACGATCAGCCTCATCCCCGAGACCCTCGCCCGGACGACGCTCGGCTTCCGGGCCGCGGGGGACCAGGTCAACCTCGAGGTCGACGTCCTCGCCAAGCACGTCGAGAAGCTCCTCGGCGCCTACACCAAGGAGAAGACCGCATGAGTGAGAAGGTCCGCCTGGACTCGGTGGAGCGCGCGATCGCCGACATCGCCGCCGGCCGCGCGGTCGTCGTCGTCGACGACGAGGACCGCGAGAACGAGGGCGACATCATCTTCGCCGCCAGCAAGGCCACGCCCGAGCTGATGGCGTTCACGATCCGCTACTCCAGCGGCGTGATCTGCGCCCCGATGCCGGGCGACATGCTCGACCGGCTCGAGATCCCGCTCATGACGCCGCACAACAAGGACGCCTACCGCACGGCGTACACGCTGTCGGTCGACGCCCGCGACGGCGTCAGCACCGGCATCTCCGCGGCCGACCGCGCCCACACGGTGCGGGTCCTGGCCGACTCGGCGACCGAGCCGTGGGAGCTGACCCGGCCCGGGCACGTGTTCCCGCTGCGCTACCGCGAGGGCGGCGTCCTGGTCCGGCGCGGGCACACCGAGGCCGCCGTCGACCTGTGCCGGCTCGCCGGCCTCACGCCCACGGGCGTGCTCGTCGAGGTCGTCAACGACGACGGGACGATGAAGCGCGCGCCCGAGCTGCGGGCGTTCGCCGACGAGCACGGCCTGGCGATGATCTCCATCGAGGACCTGGTCCGGCACCGGCGCCGGGTCGAGCGCCACGTGGTGCGCGAGGCCGAGACCCGGCTGCCCACCAGCCACGGCGACTTCACCGCCATCGGCTACACGATCACCGTCGACGGCAGCGAGCACGTCGCCCTGGTCTACGGCGACCCGGCGACCCTGACCGACGCCGGCCCGGTGCTGACCCGGGTGCACTCCGAGTGCCTGACCGGCGACGTCTTCGGCTCCAGCCGCTGCGACTGCGGCCCCCAGCTCAACGAGGCGATGGACCGCATCGTCGAGGAGGGGCGCGGCGTCGTCATCTACCTGCGCGGCCACGAGGGCCGGGGGATCGGCCTGGTCGCCAAGCTGCAGGCCTACCAGCTCCAGGACGGCGGCCGCGACACCGTCGACGCCAACCTCGACCTCGGCCTGCCCGCCGACGCGCGCCACTACGGCGCGGCCACCCAGATCCTCAAGGACCTCGGCGTCTCCGAGGTCCGGCTGCTGACCAACAACCCCGACAAGGTCAGCTCGCTCGAGGACTACGGCGTCACCGTGACCGAGCGGGTGCCGCTCACGCCGCACCCCAACGGGCACAACCTGTCCTACCTGCTGACGAAGCGGGACCGGATGGGCCACGATCTTCCCGACCTCGACCAGCCCGAGCTGGTCCCGGCCGACCTCGAAGGAGCCAACTGACATGGCCGGACACGGCGCCCCCGACATCGCCCCCGTCGACTGCCACGACCTCCGCGTCGCGGTCGTGGCGGCGAGCTGGCACACGCAGGTGATGGACGGCCTCATCGCCGGCGCGCAGCGCGCGTTCGCCGACCACCAGGTCGAGGCCCCCGTCGTGGTGCGGGTCCCCGGCACGTTCGAGCTGCCCGTCACCGCGGCGGCCCTCGCGCCGTCGTACGACGCGGTGATCGCGCTCGGCGTCGTCATCCGGGGCGGCACGCCGCACTTCGAGTACGTCTGCAACGCCGCGACCGACGGGCTCACCCGGGTTTCGCTCGACCACCACGTGCCCATCGGGTTCGGCGTCCTCACCTGCGACGACGAGCAGCAGGCGCTCGACCGGGCCGGGCTCGAGGGATCGCGCGAGGACAAGGGTTACGAGGCGGCCTCGGCGGCGCTGCAGACCGCCGCGACGCTCAAGCGGATCAAGCGCGGCTACACCGCCTGAGCCGCGGGACCTGAGACCGGCGCAGGGACGCCGGGGGCGACGCCGTAGGCTGAGCCCCCGTGAAGACGTTCGACGAGCTGTTCGCAGAGCTCAGCGAGAAGGCACAGACGCGGCCCGAGGGGTCCGGCACCGTCCGGGCGCTCGACGCCGGCGTCCATACGATCGGCAAGAAGCTGATCGAGGAGGCCGCTGAGTCCTGGATGGCCGCCGAGCACGAGGGCAAGGACGCCACGGCTCTGGAGATCAGCCAGCTGCTCTACCACGCCCAGGTCCTCATGATCGCGAGCGGACTCTCGCTCGAGGACGTCTACTCCCACCTCTGAGGCCCGGCCTCAGCAAGAAGGCTCACGAATGCTCAAGATCGCCGTCCCCAACAAGGGGGCCCTGTCCGAGTCCGCGTCGACGATGCTGCGCGAAGCCGGCTACGCGCAGCGCTCGGACTCCAAGCAGCTCACCAAGATCGACCCCGACAACGGCGTCGAGTTCTTCTACCTGCGTCCGCGCGACATCGCGCTGTACGTCGGCGAGGGCACGCTCGACGCCGGCATCACCGGCCGCGACCTGCTCCTCGACTCGCACGCGACCGCCAACGAGGCGCTCCAGCTGGGCTTCGGCCGCTCGAAGTTCCGCTTCGCGGCCCGACCCGGCACCGCCGAGAGCGTCGACGACCTCGCCGGCAAGCGGATCGCGACGTCGTACGACGGCGTGGTCGCCCGCTACCTCGCCGAGCGCGGCATCGACGCGACCGTCGTCCGCCTCGACGGCGCGGTCGAGACCAGCATCCAGCTCGGCGTGGCCGATGTGATCGCCGACGTCGTCGAGACCGGCAGCACGCTGCGCAACGCCGGCCTCGAGGTCTTCGGCGACATCATCCTCGAGTCCGAAGGCGTCATGATCACCCGCGAGGGTGCCGACGCCGGCGCGCTCGAGGTGTTCACCCGGCGCCTGCAGGGCGTCCTGGTCGCCCGCGCCTACGTGATGATGGACTACGACATCCGGGCCGAGAAGGTCGAGCAGGCCATCGCGCTGACCCCCGGCATCGAGAGCCCCACGGTCAGCCCGCTTCATCGCGAAGGCTGGGTCGCGGTCCGCTCCATGGTGCTGCGGGCCACCGCCCAGCGGGTGATGGACGAGCTGTTCGCGCTCGGCGCACGCGCCATCCTGACCACCGACATCCACGCCTGCCGGCTCTGATGACGATGCCCGACCTTCCCCCGCTCCCGCGCACCTGGCGCCCCTTCGGCCCCCGCATGGCCGCGGCCGTCTTCGCGGTCGTTCTCGTCGGCGCGTTCGCCTGGCTGTGGCTGCGCTTCGACGAGCAGACGAAGGAGGCGGTCAACGTCCTCGAGAAGGCGACCGTCATCGCCATCGTCGGCCTGGGCCTCGCCCTGATGTTCGCGCTCGCCCGCTCCCGCGTCGTCGCCCGCCCCGACGGGCTGACCATCGTCAACGGCTACCGCAAGCGCGAGCTCACCTGGGCCGAGGTCGGCACCGTCCGGATGCCGCGCGGCGCCCCGTGGCCCCACCTCGACCAGGGGGACGACGTGCGGATCTCGCTGCTCGGCATCCACACCTCCGACGGCGCCCGCGCCGAGACCGCCGTGCGCGAGCTCAAGGCGGTCGTCGCCGCCCATCGCGTCGACAGCTGAGCCCTGAGTTCTGGGCTCTGGGCTAGAGCGCTCGCAGCCCCCACGACGCCGCGAGGCTCTGGCCCGGCTCCAGCACGACGAGGTCGTCGCCGGAGTTGAACGCGTCCGGGGGAGCGGTCATCGGCTCCACCGCGACGCTCGCCCGCGGCGTCCCGGTGTCGTCGCCGGTGTAGACCTGCAGCCAGCGGTGGTGCTCGTCGACCCACAGCGCCACGCCCTCGCCCGCCACGCCCTCGCCCGCCGTGGACCGCAGCGTGACGGTCGCCCGCCCCGACCCGTCCCGGTCGAGGTCGGTGTAGGCGTGGTTGAGGACGGCGTCGCCGATCGGCGCCGCCGCACGGAAGGCGTCGCCCGGCTCGCGCCCGACGGGCAGCAGCCGCTCGTCGTCGGTGACCAGCCGGGTGCGCGCCGGCAGCTCCAGCGTCCACCCGTCGCACGGCCCCGGCCCGGCCACCAGGTACGGGTGCGCCCCCGACGCGTAGGGCGCCGCCGTCGCGGCCAGGTTGGTCGCCGCCTGCGTCACGGTCAGTCCATCGGTGCCCAGCGCGTACGTCGTGGTGAGCGCGAGCGCCCACGGGTAGCCGGTCTGCGCCGGCAGGAAGTACGACAGCACCACCCGGTCCGCCGCGACCGACGCGGCCGTCCAGGCGACCCACCGGACCAGGCCGTGGGAGGCGTTGGCCCGCTTCGGCTCGGTCAGCGCGAGCTGCTGCTCGGTGCCCGCGAACCGGTAGCGCCCGTCCCGGATCCGGTTCGGCCACGGCACCAGCAGCTGCCCGCTCCCGCCCGAGGGCTGCGCATCCTCGGCGAAGCCCGCGACCAGGTCGCGCCCGTCGTACGAGAGGGCGCGGAGGGCACCGCCGCCCTGGGTGACGACGGCGCGGTAGCCGTGGGCCGCGAGGAGGTACTGGTCGCCAGAAGGTGCGCTCACGCGTCGAGCCTAGGGCTGGGGTCTGCTTTGGCTGGGGTCTTCTTCACTGATGGCGTGGTGGCGCGCCGCAGTGGTTGCGGTACCTGGTTGCGGTCTTCAGCGGGCTGCGGGTTGCTGCCGGTACACCCCTGGCGCGGGGTCGTCGGCTCCATCGGAGTGCTCGACGGCATGTGTTCCGCGGTGGCTCACCTCGAAGCGGAAGCCCGACGGGCTTCGCCAGACGTAGGTGCCGATCGTGGTGACCTGGTAGCGCCATTGGCTGTGGGTCTTGGCTCGGTGGTGGCGCCGGCACAAGGGGACGAGGTTGCAGGGGCAGGTCGGCCCGCCTCGGCCGTGGGGTGTCGCGTGGTCGAGGTCGCAGCGCATTGCTGCTCGGGTGCAGTAGGGGAACCTGCAGGTGTGGTCGCGGAGCTCGACCTGCTGACGGTGGCGGTCGGGGATCTCGTAGGCCGTCACCGGCACATGCCCGGCCACGTCGATCACCGGGCGGACCGTCACCGACATGCCCGGCTGGGTCAGCCACTCGCGGATCTGCTCGGCACTGACCGGCTGCTGGTCCCACCGGCCTACCGCGTTGCTTCCCGCAAGGGTCGCGTCCGTGATGTGCACGTTCAGGACGGCTCGGCGGCTAGGGGCGCCGTCGGGGCCGAGGTCGAGCGTGAGGTCGTTCCGAGCGAGGTCCCCCAGTGCCTGGGAGCGGCGCACGTCCAGGCTCGCCTCGTTGCCGAGCCGGCCCAGCAGTGTGGCGCGGCGGGCGATCGCCTGGTCGAGGTCCGCACCGTCGGCGGCATCGACGAGACCGTCGATCGGCACCAGCCCATTCGTGTCGGGTGCCCCGACCTCGACGTAGCGGTGGTCGCTCGCGGCCGCCCGCTCTGCTTCGTAGCGCTCGGGGTCGAACCGGATGACCGCCTCCGCGATCAACCGCTCCAGCTGCGCCCAACCCACGCCGGTGGCGTTGAACAGCTGCCGGTCCACGAAAGCCGCCGCCTCACGACACAACGGCCGCGTCGCCTCGGCGATCCGCTCGGCCCGCCACGGCGCCAACCGCCCCGCAACGACCGACGCATAGACCTGCGGCAGACGCCACGCACACTCCAGCACCCGGCCCACATACACCCGGCCACCATCAGGAGAACGACCCAAGACGGCCACCAGCTCCATGAGCGCGAACTCCGACACCAGCGGCGCGCCCTCGCCCGCGATCGGCAGACCCGTGTCCACGAAACCGTCCCGGATGGTCGCCGCGCCCACCGCCCCAGCCGAGCCGGCCACCACGTTGCCCGCGGCCCACTCCACGATCCCCGCCCACTCGGCAACCACCGACTCCTCACGCACCCGCACCCCCGCCCGGAGGCCGGCGAGAAGGGCGGTCGAAGTCATACCCGTATTAGATCAGGAGGGTCCGACAGAACCCCCCACCCTCAGGTCCGTACGACGACGTCCGCCCACGACCGCGTGTCCTCGCGGGCGTGCAGCGCCGCCTCGTCGGCGAGCCAGTCGTCCCAGTGCGGGCGGGCGTCCTCGCCGTCGCGCTCGAGCCAGCGTGCCAGCCGGACGTCGAGCGGCGCCTCGACCCACACGAGCACCGTCACCAGGTCGCGGTACGACGCCGCGGCGCTCCCGACGCCCTCGAGGATCACGAGGGGAGCGGGCGCGACGGTCCGGGTCTCGGCCCAGCCGTCGGCGTACCAGTCCCAGCGCCGCCAGGTGCCGGGCCGTCCGGCGGCCAGCGGGCGCAGCAGCGCCTCGGTCGAGGCGGCGAGGCCGGGGAGGCCGCGCCAGCCCTCGAGCATCTCGTCGGTCCCGATCACCACGGCCTCGGGCGCGAGCGCGGCGAGGGCGCGGGCGAGCGTCGTCTTGCCCGAGCCGGCCAGTCCGTCGATGCAGATCAGCCGGCCGGTCCCGAGCGACGGCGGTCGCGACAGCGTGAGCTCGAGGACCTCAGAAGGCGAGACCATGGCCCCGGTACGACGGCACCGCGTCGACGAACCGGTCGCCCTGGGCGAGCAGCACGGTCGTGCCGTGCTCGAAGGGCTCGCCGGACTTGGCGTGCCGGAACCAGACCAGGTCGCCGATCGCCAGCGTGCCGGCGTTGGTGCCGACGAGGGGGGTCTGCACCTCGCCCGCGCCCTCGAGCCCGGTCAGGGAGAGCCCGGCCGGCGCCCAGGGGGTCGGCGCCCGGTCGGCGCCGGTGGGTCCCGACGCGATGAGCCCGCCGCCGTGCACCGTCGCGACCTCGGGCGAGGGACGACGGGTGACCGGGAGGCCGAAGAAGGCCGCCGGCGCGGGGGAGAAGGAGCGGTAGTGGTCGAAGAGGGTCGGCCCGAGCAGCCCGGAGCCGGCGGTGACCTCGGTGACGACCGGGTCGGCGGCCGAGGACTCGATCGAGCCGGAGCCGCCGGCGTTCCAGAACTCGAGGCCGGTGAAGTCGCCGCGGCCCTCGAGCCCGCGCAGCGCCTCGGCGATCGCCGTGCGGCGGGTGACCAGCTGGGTCACCGACAGCTGCTTGAGCTTGCGCACGACGGCGGACTTGGCGCGCTGGTGGGGCACCGCGTCGGGGACGCCGGCCACCTGGCCCTCGTAGGTCATCGCCCCCACGAGCTGGAAGCCGGGCCGGTCGATGACCGTCCGGGCGAGCCCGGCGACCGCGCCGACGTCGAACAGGGGGGAGCGCTTGGGCCCGACGAGCTGGCCGCCCCAGCGCAGACCGGCGTCGATGTCGAGCGCGACCCGGACCGGGACGGCGGTCGAGGCGCGCAGCGAGTCGACGAGGTCGAGGTGGGCCACGTCGTCGACCATGATCGTGATCCGCGAGGCCGCCCGCGGAGAGGAGATGAGCGCGGTCAGCGCCGCCCGGTCGACCGACGGGTAGGCGACCACGATGTCGTCGCACACGTCGTGGTCGGCCAGCCACAGGGCCTCGGCCAGTGTGTAGGCGAGGACCCCCGCGAAGCCGTCGGCCGCCAGCGCCCGGGTCACGAGGGCGGGCACCCGCAGCGACTTGGACGCCACGCGGATCGGCGTCCCGCCGGCCCGGCGCGCCAGATCCGCGGCATTGGCGTCGAAGGCGTCGAGGTCGACGACGAAGGTCGGGGTGGACAGCGGCTCGGGCCAGGCGCGGACCGCGTCGGTCAGCCGGGCCGCGAGACGGTTGCGCGCGACGAACGAGTGGTGCTGCACACCGGCCATGGTTCCACGGATGGGACACTGGACCGGTGACCGCATCGCCGAACGAGCGTCCCGACGCCCGCCGCCTCCAGGGCTCGGAGTACGTCGACGACGACGGCACCGCCGACCCGGCCCTGGCCACGGCGCTCGCCGCGCACGCGGGCGGGACGGCGCCGTACCCGGCCGTCCTCGCGGCGCTGGCCTCCGCCCGCCTGCTCGTCCCCGTGGTCGCGGTGCTGGGCGAGGTCGAGGTGGGCGACGACGGCCTGGCCCGCGACAAGTCGAGCGACATGGCCGCCGTCCTGCTGACCGGGGCCGACGGGCGGATGGCGCTCCTCGCGTTCACCGACCTCGCCGCGCTCACCCGCTGGGACCCCCAGGCCCGCCCGGTCCCGGTGGCCGCGCACCTGGCCGCGGCGACCGCCGTCCAGGAGGGCGCGGCCGCGCTCGTGGTCGACGTCGCCGGGCCGCACCCCTTCGTCCTCGACGGCGACGACCTGACCCGGATCGCGTCCGGCTGGCAGCCCGTCCAGCTCGACGACGGCGGCTGGGGCTGGCTCGGCTCCGCGGATTAGCGCTCCCGGGAACAACTCGGCTAGCATCTGGCGTTGACCGATCCGTCATGCCTTCACGGGCGCGACAGATCCACAAGCGGGGACCGGCACCATCGTCTCCCACCCGCAACGACCGCCAGGTCGTCGGGTCCGGTCCATGGAGAGCCCGACTCTCCTCCTCCGGCGACGGAGGGGGTACGACGGCTTCGTGGCTGGCTTCCGCTTCGTGACAAGCGGGAGCCACTTTCGCATTTTGCGCCTGATGAGCTCCTGACCGTACGAGTTTGGAGGACACATCAGCACCGAGCTGCGCATCAACGAGCGGATCCGGGTTCCCGAGGTCCGTCTCGTGGGACCCAACGGCGAGACCGTCGGCATCGTCCCCACCGACCAGGCCCTCAAGCTCGCGCAGGAGGCCGACCTGGACCTGGTGGAGATCGCCCCGATGGGCAAGCCCCCCGTCTGCAAGCTCATGGACTACGGGAAGTTCAAGTACGAGAACGCCCAGAAGGCCCGTGAGGCGCGACGGAACCAGACCAACGTCATCATCAAGGAGATGAAGCTCCGGCCGAAGATCGACGCGCACGACTACGAGACCAAGAAGGGTCACGTCGTTCGCTTCCTCAAGGCCGGCGACAAGGTCAAGATCACCATCATGTTCCGCGGCCGCGAGCAGCACCGCCCCGAGCTGGGCTACCGGCTGCTGCAGAAGCTGGCCGAGGACGTCCAGGAGCTGGGCTTCGTCGAGTCGAACCCCAAGCAGGACGGCCGCAACATGACCATGGTCATCGGTCCGCACAAGAAGAAGGCCGAGGCCAAGGCCGAGGTCAAGGCGGCCAAGGAGGAGCGGCGCGCCGAGCGTGAGGCAGAGGCTGCCCTCGACGCCGCCGCCCAGGCCGAGCGCGTGGCGCAGAAGCCCGCGGCGCAGAAGAAGGAGCGGGGTCGCTCCGAGAACCTCGATCCCGAGATCGACGCCTGAGCGTCGGCTCTGAGGGCCCTGAGCGCCTGAGACGCCCACGAAGTAACGAGAGATAGAGACGAGATGCCGAAGAACAAGACGCACTCCGGTGCCAGCAAGCGGTTCAAGGTCACGGGCAGCGGCAAGATCCTTCGCGAGAAGGCCGGCAAGCGCCACAACCTCGAGAAGAAGGCCTCCAAGGTCACCCGCCGCCTGACCGGCACGGTCGAGGTCGCCAAGAACGACGTCCCGCGCGCGAAGAAGATGCTCGGTCTCTGACCGGCCCTTCCGTACCTGAGCACGACACAAGGAGTTAAGAGATGGCACGCGTCAAGCGCGCAGTGAACGCGGCGAAGAAGCGTCGGACCACCCTCGACCGGGCCAGCGGCTACCGCGGCCAGCGGTCGCGCCTGTACCGCAAGGCCAAGGAGCAGGTCACCCACTCGCTGGTCTACAGCTACAACGACCGGCGCAAGAACAAGGGCAACTTCCGCCGCCTGTGGATCCAGCGGATCAACGCGGCCGCCCGCGCCGAGGGGATGACCTACAACCGCTTCATCCAGGGTCTGAACCTGGCCGGCATCGAGGTCGACCGCAAGATCCTCGCCGACCTCGCCGTCAACGACCCGGCCGCCTTCTCGGCGATCGTGGCGCAGGCCAAGGCCGCGCTGCCCGAGGACGTCAACGCGCCCCAGGTCTCCGCCTGAGTCGCATGACGGATCCCCTGACCGCGGGCAACTCCCGCGTGAAGGAGGCACGGAAGCTCAGCCGCCGCTCGGTGCGAACCGAGCGGCGGCTCTTCCTTGCCGACGGCCCCAAGGCCGTCGAGGGCGCCCTCGCGGTGCCCGGTTGCGTCGTCGAGGTCTTCGCGACGCCGGCCGCCGCCCAGCAGCACGACGTCCTGCTCGGCACCGCCCCCGTGACCCTGGTCGACGAGCGGGCGATGAGCAGCCTCAGCGACAGCGTGACGCCGGCCGGACTGGTCGCCGTGTGCCGCTTCCTCGACAACGAGCGGATCCCGACGCCGCTGCTGATGACCATCTGCGCCGACGTGCGCGACCCCGGCAACGCCGGCACGGTCATCCGCACGAGCGATGCCGCCGGTGCCGACTGCGTCGTGCTGGCCGGCGACTCGGTCGACCCCTACAACCCCAAGACCGTGCGGGCGAGCGTGGGCAGTCTCTTCCACGTCCCGATCGAGGTCGAGCGCGACGCCGCGACCGCCGTACGACGGGCGCAGATCGCGGGTCTGACCGTGCTGGCCGCCGACGGCGAGGGCGAGGTCGACCTCTTCGCCGCCGACGAGCTGCTCACCCGGCCCACGGCGTGGCTGTTCGGCAACGAGGCCTGGGGCCTGCCGCCCGAGCTGGCCGAGCTGGCCGACCACCGGGTCCGGATCCCGATCCTCGGCGCGGCCGAGTCGCTCAACCTCGCCACGGCGGCGGCGGTCTGTCTCTACGCCAGCGCCCGCGCCATGATGAACGTGTGACCGACCCCCTCGACCTGCTCCCCGACGGCGTCGTCGTCGCCGGCCCCGACGGCCGCGTCACCGCCGTCAACGTGGTCGCCGCGCAGATGCTCGGCACCGCTCCCTCCTCCGGCGCCGCCGGCCGCCCGCTCGACGAGGTGCTGGCGCTCTCCGACCACGAGGGCCTCGCCTGGACGGCGGTCAACACCCCCTACGCCGGCCTCTCCACCCGCACCGGTGTGCCCGAGCAGTCCTGGCTGCTCCCCGACGGCACCGAGGTGCTGGTCACCGCCCGGCTGCACCGCGACGAGCGCGGGGGACCGGTCCGTGCGGTCGCCGTCAGCCTGCGCTCGGGGCGCGGCCGGGCCCGGCTCGACCGGGACCGCTCCGACCTCGTCGCCACGCTGGCCCACGAGCTGCGCTCGCCGCTGACCGGCGTCAAGGGCTTCGTGCACGCGCTGCTCAACCGCTGGGACAAGCTCTCCGACGAGCAGAAGCGGCTGATGCTCACCACCGCCGGCGCGGACGCCGACCGGCTCAGCCGGCTCATCACCGAGCTCCTCGACGTCGCCCGGATCGACACCGGGCGGCTCCAGCTGCACCGCCGGCCCACCGACCTCGGTGCCAAGGCCGACCGGGTCGTGCAGTCGCTGGGCGTGGTCACGTCCACGCCGATCGAGCTGAGCATCGACGACGACCTGCCGCCGGTCGACGCCCACCCGGACAAGGTCATGCAGGTGCTCACCAACGTCGCCGAGAACGCCGTGCGCCACGGCAGCGGCACGGTGCGCATCCACGTCGGCACCTGGGCCGACGACCCGTCGTACCTCGCGGTGAGCGTGAGCGACGAGGGCGCCGGGATCCCGCCGGAGCTGCGCCAGCGCATCTTCACGAAGTTCTGGACCGCCGGCACCGGCGGCGGCTCGGGCCTCGGGCTCTACATCGTGCACGGCCTGGTCCGCGCCCACGGCGGCACCATCGTGGTCGACGACCGGCCCGGCGGCGGAGCGCGCCTCGTCACCACGTGGCCGCGGGCACAATAGGGCCATGACCGCGCTCCCGGGACCCACCGAGGTGCTCCGCAAGTACCTCGCCAGCGCTCGCACCGCCCTGCTCTGGAAGGTCGACGGCCTGGGGGAGCGGGCCCTGCGCACGCCGCGGACGCCCACCGGCACCAGCCTGCTCGGCATCGTGCTGCACTGCGCCAACGTCGAGATCGGCTACTTCGGGCCGACCTTCGGCCGGTCCTGGCCCGAGCCGCTGCACCCCGCGCTGATCCCCGACGACGCCTACGACACCGAGCCGCAGGCCGACTGGGCCGTCCCCGCCGACCTGCCCGCCGCCGAGCTGCTCGCCTTCTACGGCCGGGTGGGGGAGTTCGCCGACGCCGCCTTCGACGAGCTCCCGCTCGACGCCCCCGGCCGGGTCCCGTGGTGGCCCGAGGGCCGCGCCGAGACCACGCTCCACGAGGTCGCGGTGCACGTGATGTCCGACCTCTACCGCCACGCCGGGCACGCCGACATCCTCCGCGAGGCACACGACGGCGCGGTGGGGCTGCGGCCCGGGATGACCAACGTTCCCGACGGCTACGACTGGCCGTCGTACGTCGCCCGGCTGAGCGCGATCGCCGAGCGCTTCCCCCCGGAGTGAATACCGGTTCGCGGTACCGGGGTCGGGGTTCCTAGACTTGCGCCGATGTCTGGCCCGAACACTGACTACGACCCCGTGGAGGTCGCCGCCGTGAGCCCTGCCGAGCTCGAGGCCGCGCGCGACGCCGCGCTCGCCGCGATCGCCGCCGCCGCCGACCTGGAGCAGCTCAAGGCGGTGCGCACCGAGCACGCCGGCGACCGCTCGGCGCTGGCGCTGGCCAACCGCGAGATCGGCGCGCTGCCGCCCCAGGCCCGCAAGGAGGCCGGCCAGCGCGTCGGTCAGGCCCGCGGCGCCGTGAGCAAGGCGCTGACCGCGCGCCAGGAGGTGCTCGAGGCCGAGCACGAGGCGCGCATCCTGGTCGAGGAGGCGGTCGACGTCACGCTGCCGACCGACGCGGAGCCCGTGGGCGCCCGGCACCCGCTCACCACCGGCGCCGAGCTGATCGCCGACATCTTCGTCGCGATGGGCTGGGAGGTCGCCGAGGGCCCGGTCATCGAGGCCGAGTGGCTCAACTTCGACGCGCTCAACCTCGGCCCGGACCACCCGGCGCGCACCATGCAGGACACGTTCTGGACCGAGCCGGCCGACCACCACGTCGTCCTGCGCACCCACACCAGCCCGGTCCAGGCGCGCACCATGCTCACCCGCACGCCTCCCATCTACGTCGTGTGCCCGGGCCGCGTCTTCCGCACCGACGAGTACGACGCCACCCACTCGCCGATGTTCCACCAGGTCGAGGGCCTCGCCATCGACGAGGGCATCTCGATGGCGCACCTCAAGGGCACCCTCGACCACTTCGCCTCGCAGATGTTCGGCGAGGGCATCACCACCCGCTTCCGGCCGTCGTACTTCCCGTTCACCGAGCCGTCGGCCGAGGTCGACCTCGTCTGCTTCGTGTGCCGGGGCGTCGACTCCGACCAGTGCCGCACGTGCCGCGGCGAGGGCTGGATCGAGTGGGGCGGCTGCGGCATCGTCAACCCGCGCGTCCTCCAGGCCTGCGGCGTCGACTCCGAGCGCTACTCGGGCTTCGCCTTCGGCATGGGCATCGACCGGACGCTCATGTTCCGGCACGGCCTCGAGGACCTGCGCACCCTCTTCGAGGGCGACGTGCGCTTCACCACCGCATTCGGAAGCGAGCTCTGACATGAAGGCCCCCGTCTCCTGGATCCGGGAGCTCGTCGACCTGCCCGCCGAGGTCACCACCGAGGTGCTGACCGACCGGCTGACCGCGCTCGGCCTCAAGCTCGAGGGCATCCACGCCGCCGGCGCCGAGATCCGCGGCCCGCTCGTCATCGGCAAGGTGCTCACCAAGGAGCCCGAGCCGCAGAAGAACGGCAAGACGATCAACTGGTGCTCCGTCGACGTCGGCGACGCCAACGGCACCGGCGAGCCCCAGGGCATCGTCTGCGGAGCGCACAACTTCGAGCCCGGCGACCTGGTCGTGGTCATCCTCCCCGGCGGTGCGCTGCCGGGGGGCTTCGAGATCTCCGCGCGCAAGACCTACGGCCACGTCTCGGCCGGGATGATCTGCTCGGTGCGCGAGCTCGGCATCGGCGACGACCACGACGGCATCCTCGTGCTGCCGCCCGACGCCGGCGCGCCCGGCGACGACGTCTTCGGCCTGCTCGGGCTCGACGAGGAGGTCATCGAGTTCGAGATCAACCCTGACCGCGCCTACGCGCTCTCGCTGCGCGGCGTCGCCCGCGAGGCGGCGCTCGGCTTCGGCGTCCCGTACGCCGACCCGGCCGTCCGCGAGCTCCCCGCGCCCGACGGCAAGGCCTGGGAGGTCGTGGTCGACGACCCGGCCGGCTGCCCGGTCTTCGCCGCGCGCCTGGTCAGCGGCTTCGACCCGGCCGCTCCGACGCCCGACGTCATCAAGCAGCGCATCGAGCAGGCGGGCATGCGCTCGATCTCGCTCGCCGTCGACATCACCAACTACGTGATGCTCGAGCTCGGCCAGCCCATCCACGGCTACGACGCCGACAAGGTCGCCGGCGCGCTCGGCGTCCGGCGGGCCCACGAGGGCGAGACGCTCACCACCCTCGACGACACCGTGCGCACGCTGGCCTCCGAGGACCTCGTCATCACCGACGACTCCGGCCCGATCGGCCTGGCCGGTGTCATGGGCGGCGCGACCACCGAGATGTCCGCGACCACGACCCGGATCCTGGTCGAGGCCGCGCACTGGGACGCCGTCTCGATGTTCCGCACCGGCCGCCGCCACAAGCTGACCTCCGAGGCGGGCAAGCGCAACGAGCGCGGCGTCGACCCGCTGCTGCCCGGCATCGCGGCCGACCGCGTGGTCGAGCTGCTCGTCGAGCACGGCGGCGCGACCGCCGAGCCCGGCTACACGCTGGTCGGCAGCGCGCCGCAGCGCTCCTCGATCACCATCGCGACCGACCTCCCGGCCCGGCTGAGCGGCATCGAGATCTCCGCGATGACCACCGTCGAGAACCTCCGCGCCATCGGCGCGACGGTCACCGAGCGCGAGGCCGGCACCATCGAGGTCCTCCCGCCGACCTGGCGCCCCGACCTCAACGACCCCTACGACCTGGTCGAGGAGGTCGTCCGGATCGTCGGCTACGACCAGGTCCCGAGCGTGCTGCCGCGCCGGGCCACCGGCCGCGGCCTGACCCGCACCCAGCGGCTGCGCCGCCGGGTCGGCCGCACGCTGGCCGGGGCGGGCCTGGTCGAGGTGGTGAGCTTCCCGTTCGTCGGCGAGGCCACCTTCGACAAGCTCGGTCTGGTCGCCGACGACCCGCTGCGCACGACGGTCGGCCTCGCCAACCCGCTCTCCAGCGAGGAGCCGGCCTACACGACGACGCTGCTGCCGGGCCTGCTCGAGGCCGCCGGGCGCAACCTGGGCCGCGGCGCCCCCGGCGTCGCCCTCTTCGAGACCGGCACCGTCGCCTTCCCTGCCGACAACGGGCCGGCGCCGATCTACGGCGTGCACACCCGGCCGTCCGTCGCCGAGCTCGAGAAGCTCGACGAGGCACTGCCGCTCCAGCCGCAGCACCTCGCCGTCGTCCTCGCGGGCGAGCGGCGGCGCACCGGCTGGTGGGGCGCGGGGTCCGACGCCGCGTGGAGCGACGCCCTGGCCGTCGTACGACGTCTCGCTGGCGAGCTCGGCGTCACCATCGAGGTCGCCTCCGCCAACCGGATGCCGTGGCACCCGGGCCGGTGCGCGGTCGTCTCGATCGCGGGGGTCCAGGTCGGCCACGCGGGTGAGCTCCACCCGACCGTGTGCCGCGCCTACGGCCTGCCGGCCCGCAGCGCGGCGGTCGAGCTCGACCTCGACGCGCTCATGGCGGCGGCCACCGACGTCGCGCCGGGCCCGTCGTTCTCGACGATGCCCCTCGCCAAGGAGGACGTCGCCCTCGTGGTCGACGCCGCCGTGACCGTGGCGGCCGTCGAGGCGGCCCTGCGCGAGGGTGCCGGCGACCTGCTCGAGACGGTGCGCCTCTTCGACGTCTACACCGGCGAGCAGATCGGTGCCGGCAAGAAGTCGCTGGCGTTCGCGCTGCGCTTCCGGGCGCCCGACCGCACCCTCACCGAGGCCGAGACCGGCGCTGCGCGCGACGCGGCCGTCGCCCGCGCCGCCGAGCTGACCGGAGCGGTGCAACGCTGAGGCCGGGGCCGCGGCTGCGGCTGGCCGACGAGGTCACCTGGGACGGCGCCGCCGTCCCCGGTGAGCGCACCCGCGTCCTCCTCGCCGTGCTGGCCGAGGCCCGCGGCAAGGCGGTGGGCGAGGAGCGCCTGATCGAGGAGATCTGGGGCGACGAGCCGCCGGCCAACCCGACGAAGGCGCTCCAGGTCGTCGTCTCCCGGGCCCGCTCGGCGACCGCGCCCGGTGCGGTCGAGCGCGCCGGGCACGGCTACCGGCTGGCGCTCGCCACCGGCGACGTCGACGTCTGGACCCACGACCACGCGGTCGAGGCCGCGCGCCGCGCCGTCGCGGCCGGCGCCTGGAGCGAGGCCGTCGCCCACCTGTCCCACCTCGAGAGCGAGCCCGGGCTGGCCGGCCGGATCCTCTCCGCGCTGGGCCGCCACGACGAGGCGCTCCCGCTCCTCCTGCAGGCCGGCGGCACCGCTCGCGACGACGCCTGCCTGGCGGCGCTGCTGCGCAGCGAGGCGGCGGTGCGCGGCGTCCCGGCCGCACTCGCCCGCTACGAGGCCCACCGCGAGGCGCTCGCCGACCGGCTCGGAGTCGACCCGGCCCCCGAGCTCCAGGCGCTCCACCACGAGCTGCTCCTGCGCGACCGCCCGGTGCGCTCCGGACTGAGCCACTACGCCAGCAGCCTGGTCGGCCGCGACGACGACCTGGCCCGGCTGCGCACGCTCGTGCGGACCCACCGGGTGGTCTCGATCGTCGGACCCGGCGGCCTGGGCAAGACCCGGCTGGCCCAGCTGGTCGCGGCCGAGGCCGAGCAGCCGGTGGTCCACGTCGTCGAGCTCGTCGGCGTCGTCGACCCGGCCGACGTCGTCCCGGAGGTCGGCTCGGTGCTCGGCGTCCGCGACTCGGTGCACGGCCGGGCCGTGATGACGCCCGCCCAGGTGCGCGACGTCCGCTCCCGGATCGCCCAGCAGCTCGACCAGGCGCCCGCCCTCCTCGTGCTCGACAACTGCGAGCACCTCGTCGAGGCGGTCGCCGACCTCGTCGCCTTCCTCGTCGCGGTCACGCCGTCGCTGCGGGTGCTCACCACGACCCGCGCGCCGCTGGCGATCGCCGCCGAGCACGTCTTCGAGCTCAGCCGCCTCGGCGCGCACGACGCCGGCGACCTCTTCCGGCAGCGCGCACTGGCCGCCCGGCCCGGCGTCGCGCTCCCGGAGGCGTCCGTCGCCGAGATCGTCGAGCGCCTCGACGGCCTGCCGCTCGCGATCGAGCTCGCTGCGGTGAAGGTCCGCGCGATGTCGGTCGACGACATCGCCGTCCGTCTCGAGAACCGCTTCGCGCTGCTGCGGGGCGGCGACCGCAGCGCGCCCGACCGGCACCAGACGCTGCTCGCCGTCATCGACTGGTCCTGGAACCTGCTCGCCGACCGCGACCGCCGCGCCCTGCGCCGGCTCTCGGTCTTCCAGGACGGGTTCACCCTCGACGGCGCCGAGGCGATGCTCGGGAGCGGCGCGCTCGACAGCCTCGAGGAGCTCGTCGCCCAGTCGCTGCTCACCGTCGTCGACGCGGGCGCCGGCGCGCCGCTGCGCTACCGGATGCTCGAGACGGTCCGCGAGTTCGGCCGGATGCAGCTCGTCGCCGCGGGGGAGGAGGCCGAGGCCCAGCGCGACCACCGCGACTGGGCGGTCGCCGTCGCCGACCGGCTCGGCGCGCGCCTGTTCAGCCGCGACCAGGTCGCCACCGTCGACACGATCGCCGTCGAGGAGAACAACCTCGCCGACGCGCTCCGCCGCGCCCTGGCCGCTCCGGACGCCGACGCGGTCGTCGCGCTCCTCGCGACGCTGGGCGGCTTCTGGAGCATCCGCGGCGAGCACGCCCGGGTGATCACGCTGTGCGAGGCGGTCGCCGGCGTCCTCACCGAGCAACGGGCCGCGCCGGAGCGCGCCGACCAGGCCCGCTCCGCGCTGTGCCTGACCCTGGTGAACTCCTGGATCGCCCAGCTCGACGTCCTCGACGACCTGCTCGCCGAGCTGGCCGCCCTCGGTCCCGGCGCGACGAGCCCGCGGGTCGCCGCGATGACCACCGTCGTCCTCGGTGCCAGTGCGCCGGCGGACAGCCCGCTGCTCTCGCCGTCCGACGCGCTCGTCAACGACCCGGACCCGCTGGTGCGCAGCGTCGCGCTCCAGTGGCGCAGCCACGAGCGCGAGAACATCGGCGAGCCCGAGGCCGCGATCGCCGCCGCCGAGGAGGCGCTGGCGATCGGGGCCCGGGCCGACGACGGCGGCCCGTGGACCGGCGCCGTCCTCCACGCCCAGCTGGCCGGGCTCTACAGCCAGGTGGGGCGGCTGCGGGAGGCCGAGCCGCACGCGCAGGCCGCCGTCCCGGTGCTGCTGCGGCTCGGCGCCCAGGAGGACGCGCTCCAGGCGATGACCGTCTCGGCCGTCGCCTGCCTCGAGCGCGGCGACCCCGCCGGCGCGCAGCGGGTGATCGACGACGTACTGGCGCACACCGACGTCGCCACCAACGGCGGCTACAACGCGCGCGGCACGCTCCTGGTCACCCAGGCGGAGGTCGCCTTCGCCCGAGGCGAGGTCGACGAGGGCTGCCGGATCGTCGAGCAGGCCGCCGAGGCGATGGCCGCGGTCCGCTTCCCCGGGATGGGCGCCGATGCCGACATCGCCCCCTGGCGGATCTACGGCAACACCGTCGCGATCCTCGCCTACGCCCTCCACGGTCGCGAGGACCGCGGCCGCGATCTCTACCGGTGGCTCGTCGGTGCGCTGCCGCGCGTGGTCGACCGGGACCGCAAGTTCGTCGACGTCCCCATCGTCGGGCTGATGGTCTTCGCGCTCGGCACCTGGGCGCTGCGCTACCGCACGCTGCCGGTCGCCGAGGCGGTCCGGCTGCTGGTGCTGGCCGACCGGCTGTCGTACCCCCGCTTCGTGCCGTCCCTCTCCTGGGACCGGGCCGTCGCGCGCTGCGAGGAGGCCGACCCGGGCCGGCTCGCCGTCGTCACTGCCGAGTACGACGGACGCCGCGGGCACGCCCTCCTGGACGAGACCCGCGACGTCGTCGCCCGGCTGCTCAGGTAGGGCTCAGAGCTTCCGCGAGTACGACCGCACGGCCAGCGGCGCGAAGATCGCGACCACCGCGGCGCAGCCGAGCAGCGCCCAGCCGACCTCGGCGGTGACCTGGCCCTCGTTGATCAGGTCGCGGCACGCGGTGACCACGTGCGAGACCGGGTTGACCTTCACGAACGCCTCGAGCCAGCCCGGCAGCGACTCGGCCGGGACGAAGGCGTTGGACAGGAAGGTCAGCGGGAACATGATCATCATCGAGATGCCCTGCACGGCCTGCGCGGAGCGGGCGACGGTGCCCAGCCAGGTGAAGATCCAGGCCAGCGACCAGGCCGCGACGATGGTCAGCAGCCAGCCGCCCAGCGTGCCGAGGAAGCCGCCGCCGGGGCGGAAGCCCATCGCGATGCCGACCAGGATCGTCAGCGTCGCGGCGATCATGTAGCGGATGACGTCGGCCAGCGCGGGCCCGGCCAGGGGAGCGATCCGGGCGATGGGCAGCGACCGGAAGCGGTCGAAGACGCCCTTGTCCATGTCCTCGCGCAGCTGGGTGCCCATCGCCATGCAGGTGGTGAGCGCGGTCTGGGCAAGGATGCCGGGGATGATCAGCGGCAGGTAGTCCTTGACGCTGCCCGAGATCGCGCCGCCGAAGATGTAGGCGAACATCGCCGTGAACAGCAGCGGCTGGACGGTGACGTCGAAGAACTGCTCCGGGTTGCGGCGCATCTTCTTCGTCGCGCGCCAGGCCATGGCCAGGGTCTGGTCGACGGTCTCGCGCAGGGACGGCCGGCTCGGCAGCTCGTCCGGTACGACGGCCGCGCGGGCGGCGAGGGGAGCCTGCCGGCTCTCGGTGGCGGCGGTCATCAGGCGACCTCCTCGGTCTCGTCGGTGGTCTCGTCGGTGGTGTCGCTGTGGTGCCCGGTGAGGGCCAGGAAGACCTCGTCCAGCGTCGGCTGGCGCACGGTCGCGGTGGTGATGGACAGCTCGGCCTGGCGCAGAGCGATGAGCACGTCGCCGGCCCGGTCGGCGTTGGTGAGCGCGACGTTGAGCCCGCCGGCCTCGGGGGTGAGCACGGGCGCCTCGCCGAGCGCGCGCTCGACGACCGCGGCCGCCGCGGCGGTCTGGGTGCGGTCGGTGAGCCGCAGGTGGAGGGTCGAGGAGCCGACCCCGGCCTTGAGCTGCTCCGGCGTGCCCTCGGCGACCTTGCGGCCGGCGTCGATGACGGCGATCCGGTCGGCCAGCTGGTCGGCCTCGTCGAGGTACTGCGTGGTGAGCAGGATCGTCGAGCCCTGGGCGACCAGCTCGCGGATGGTGTCCCACATCTGGCCGCGGGTGCGCGGGTCGAGGCCGGTGGTCGGCTCGTCGAGGAAGATCAGCGGCGGCCGGGCGATGAGCGAGGCCGCGAGGTCGAGGCGCCGGCGCATGCCTCCGGAGAAGTTCTTGATCTGCCGGGTGGCGGCCTCGGTGAGGCCGAACCGCTCGAGCAGGTCGGCCGCGATCGTGCGTGCGGCCGGCGGGCGGTGGCCGAGCAGCCGGGCGAAGAGGACGAGGTTCTCGGTGGCGGTCAGGTTCTCGTCGACCGAGGCGTACTGCCCGGTGACGCCCAGCAGCTGCCGGATCCGGTGCGGCTGCTCGGCGACGTCGACGCCGAAGATGGAGGCGCGGCCGCCGTCGATGGGCAGCAGGGTCGCGAGCATGGACAGGGTCGTCGTCTTGCCGGCGCCGTTGGGCCCGAGCACGCCGAACACCTCGCCACGGGCGACCTGGAGGTCGACCTGGTCGACGGCTCGGAAGTCGCCGAAGGTCTTGACCAGGCCCGTCGCGTCGACCGCGAGGTCGCCGCGGGGCGCCGGGGAGTGGAGGATGTCGTTCATGGGCCCTAGCCTGGGAGCACCCGGTTTCAGTTCGCCTTCACCGCACGCGCCGCCGGTTTCAGCGGGTCGCTTGCGCACGAACATGCAGGGTCCTGTATATTCATGCACATGAGCAAGGTGAAGGTCGCCGTCGCCGGCGCCAGCGGGTACGCCGGGGGCGAGGTGCTGCGGCTGCTGCTGGGGCACCCCGGCGTCGAGATCGGTGCGGTGACCGCGGCCAGCAACGCGGGGGAGCGGCTCGGTGCCCTCCAGCCGCACCTGCTGCCGCTGGCCGACCGGGTCCTCGAGCCGACCACCGTCGAGGTGCTCGCCGGGCACGACGTCGTCTTCCTCGGCCTGCCGCACGGCCAGTCCGGTGCGCTCGCCGAGGAGCTCACCGCGCTCGATCCCGCCGTGGTCGTCGTCGACTGCGGTGCCGACTTCCGGCTCGACGACGCCGCCGCGTGGGAGCACTTCTACGGCAGCGCCCACGCCGGCACCTGGCCCTACGGCCTGCCCGAGCTGCCCGGTCAGCGCGACGTGCTGCGCGGTACCCGGCGGGTCGCCGTCCCGGGGTGCTACCCGACGATCTCCTCGCTCGCCCTCGCGCCCGCCGTGGCCGCCGGCCTCGTCGTCCCCGACGTCGTCGTCGTCGCCGCCTCCGGGGCCAGCGGCGCCGGCAAGGCCGCCAAGACGCACCTGCTCGGCAGCGAGGTGATGGGCAACACCAGCGCCTACGGCGTCGGCGGCGTCCACCGCCACACCCCCGAGATCACCCAGAACCTCGGCCGGCTCACCGACGCCGAGGTGAAGGTGAGCTTCACCCCGCTGCTCGTGCCGATGTCGCGCGGCATCCTCGCCACCTGCTCGGCCCCCCTGGCCGGACCGGTGAGCGCCGAGGAGGCGCACGCCGTCTACGCCAAGGCCTACGCCGACGAGCCCTTCGTCCACGTCCTGCCCGCCGGGCAGTGGCCGCAGACCCAGGCGGTGCTCGGCTCCAACGCCGTCCACCTCCAGGTCACCGTCGACGAGGCGGCCGGCCGGCTCGTCGCCGTCGGCGCGATCGACAACCTCGCCAAGGGCACTGCCGGCGCCGCCGTGCAGTGCATGAACCTGGCCCTGGGTCTCGACGAGACCACGGGCCTCTCGACCGTAGGACTGGCCCCGTGACCGAGCAGCAGACCGAGCAGACCGAGCAGCAGCCCCTCTCCCTGTCCCGCTTCCCCGAGACCCTCGCGGTCGTCCGGCTCGCCCCGGGCGCCGAGATCCCCGAGTGGGCCGAGTCCTCCTCGATCTTCTCGATCACCGCGACGGCCACCGAGACCTCGCTGGTCTGCGCCGGGCGCAGCGTGCCCAAGAAGGCCCGGCACCAGAAGCCGCTCACCGCGTTCAGCGTCGACGGTCAGCTCGACCTGTCCGCCGTGGGGATCCTGGTCGGCCTGCTGACCCCGCTGGCCGAGGCCGAGATCCCGGTCTTCACGCTCTCGACCTACGACACCGACTGGATCCTGGTGCCCACCGCGAAGGCGGACGCGGCCGAGGAGGCCTGGCGACGATCGGGGTGCACCGTCGCCCCCGCCGTGCCCGCCTGACCCCTCGCCCGAGAAGGAACCACCCCGAACCATGAGCGTCACCCATCCCGCCGGCTTCGTCGCGGCCGGAGCCGCCATCGGCCTCAAGGCCAGCGGCAACAAGGACTTCGCCCTCGTCGTCAACCAGGGCCCCACCTACGACTCCGCCTCGGTCTTCACCAGCAACCGCTGCAAGGCCAACCCCGTGCTGTGGAGCGAGCAGGTCGTCAAGGACGGCGTCGTGCGCGCCGTCGTCCTCAACTCCGGCGGCGCCAACTGCTACACCGGCCCCGAGGGCTTCCAGACCACCCACCAGGTCGCCGAGAAGGTCGGCGAGCTCGTCGGCATCGCCGCCGGCGACGTCGTGGTCTGCTCCACCGGGCTGATCGGCCTCGTCAACGACCGGCAGACGCTGCTCGACGGCGTCGGCACGCTCCACGCGCAGCTGTCCGCCGAGGGCGGCAACGATGCGGCCGAGGCGATCATGACCACCGACACGGTCGCCAAGCAGGTCGTCATCGAGGGCCCCGACGGCGCCGGCTGGTCGATCGGGGGCATGGCCAAGGGCGCCGGGATGCTCGCGCCCGCGCTCGCCACCATGCTCGTCGTCATCACGACCGACGCCGTCGTCCCGGCCGCCGACCTCGACGCCGCGCTGCGCGCCGCCACCCGGGTCTCGTTCGACCGGCTCGACTCCGACGGCTGCCAGTCCACCAACGACACCGTGACCCTGATGGCCAGCGGTGCCTCCGGCGTGACGCCGTCCCTGGCCGACTTCACCGCCGCGCTCACCGAGGTCTGCCGCTCGCTCGCCCTCCAGCTCCTGGCCGACGCCGAGGGCGCCGACCACGAGATCGCGATCACCACGCTCAACGCCGCGAGCGAGGACGACGCGGTCGAGGTCGGCCGCAGCGTCGCGCGGAGCAACCTGTTCAAGGCCGCCGTCTTCGGCAAGGACCCCAACTGGGGCCGGGTCCTCGCCTCCGTCGGCACGACGCAGGCCGCGTTCGACCCGGCCGACCTCGACGTCGCCATGAACGACGTGTGGGTCTGCCGCAACAGCACGCCCGCCGAGGACCCCTCCCTGGTCGACCTGTCCGGCCGCAAGGTCACCGTCACCATCGACCTCAAGGCCGGCGACGCCCGGGCCACGGTCTGGACCAACGACCTCACCCATGCCTACGTCCACGAGAACAGCGCGTACTCCTCATGACCGAGATCCCGGGCAAGCCCGACCCCTTCAAGGCCGAGACCCTCGCCGGCGCGCTGCCGTGGCTCAAGGCCTACCACGGCAAGGTCGTCGTCATCAAGTACGGCGGCAACGCGATGACCGACGACACCCTCAAGCGGGCGTTCGCCGAGGACATCGCCTTCCTGCGCTTCGCCGGCTTCCGGCCGGTCGTCGTCCACGGCGGCGGGCCGCAGATCTCCCAGATGCTCGACCGGCTCGGCATCGAGTCCGAGTTCCGCGGCGGCCTGCGGGTCACCACCCCCGAGGCGATGGACGTCGTCCGGATGGTGCTCGTCGGCCAGGTCCAGCGCGAGCTGGTCGGCCTGATCAACGAGCACGGCCCGCTGGCCGTCGGCCTCTCCGGCGAGGACGCCGGCCTCTTCACCGCCGAGCAGACCGGCACGGTCGTCGACGGCGAGCAGGTCGACCTCGGCCTCGTGGGCGAGGTCGCCCAGGTCCGGCCCGAGGCGGTCCTCGACCTGATCGAGGCCGGCCGGATCCCCGTCGTCTCCAGCGTCGCGCCCGACGCCGACGGCGTCGTCCACAACGTCAACGCCGACTCGGCCGCCGCCGCGCTGGCCGCCGCGCTCGGTGCCGAGAAGCTCCTCGTGCTCACCGACGTCGAGGGGCTCTACCTCGACTGGCCGGACCCCGAGGAGGTCATCGGCGAGATCAGCCCCGAGGCGCTCGAGGAGATCCTCCCGTCGCTGGCCAGCGGCATGATCCCCAAGATGAGCGCCTGCCTGCAGGCGGTGCGCGAGGGCGTGAAGCGGGCGACGGTCGTCGACGGCCGCCAGGCCCACGCCGTCCTGCTCGAGCTGTTCACCGACGAGGGCGTCGGCACCCAGGTGCTGCCCGGCGTCACCACCAAGACCCGCAAGGCCCGGGAGGCCCTGAAGTGACCACCACGAACCCGAGCACCGCCGAGTGGACCGAGCGGTACGCCGGCGCGCTGATGAACACCTTCGGCCCGCCCAAGATCGTCCTCGCCCGCGGCGCGGGTGCCCACATCTGGGACGCCGACGGCCGCGAGTACGTCGACCTGCTCGGCGGGATCGCCGTCAACGCCCTCGGTCACGCCCACCCGCGCCTGGTCACCGCCGTCACCGAGCAGCTGCAGACCCTCGGGCACATCTCCAACTTCTTCGCCAGCGCCCCCCAGATCACGCTCGCCGAGCGGCTCGTGGGCCTGCTCGGCGCCGACGGCCGCGTGTTCTTCACCAACTCCGGCGCCGAGGCCAACGAGGCGGCGTTCAAGCTGACCCGCCGGACCGGCCGCACCAAGATCGTCGCCACCGAAGGCTCCTTCCACGGCCGCACGATGGGCGCGCTCGCGCTCACCTCCAAGGAGGCCTACCGCGCCCCCTTCGAGCCGCTGCCCGGCGACGTCGTCTTCGTCCCCTATGGCGACGAGGCCGCGCTCGAGGCCGCCGTCGACGACACGACGGCCGCGATCCTGGTCGAGCCGATCCAGGGTGAGGCCGGCGTGATCGTGCCGCCGCGCAGCTACCTGCCCGCCGCCCAGCGGATCGCCCACGAGCACGGCGCGCTGCTCTGGCTCGACGAGATCCAGACCGGCGCCGGCCGGACCGGCACCTGGTTCGCCCACCAGAACCCGGCGCTCGTCGACGCCCCCGTCGTGCCCGACATCGTCACGCTCGCCAAGGGCCTGGCCGGTGGCATCCCGATCGGTGCCTGCATCGCGACCCACGGCTCCGGCAAGCTCTTCGACCCCGGCAACCACGGGACGACCTTCGGCGGCAACCCGGTCGCCGCGGCGGCCGCGCTCGCCGTCCTCGACACGATCGTCGATGACGACCTGCTGGCCCGTGCGACCACGCTCGGCGCCCGGCTGCAGCAGGGGCTCGGCGCCGACGCCCGGGTCACCGAGACCAGGGGAGCGGGCCTGCTCGTCGGTCTCACCCTCGCCCAGCCCAAGGCTGCCGAGGTCGTCGCCGCCGCCCAGGACGCCGGCTTCGTCGTCAACGGCGCCACCCCCGAGCGGATCCGGATGGCACCCCCCTTCGTGCTGACCGACGCCGACGCCGACGCCTTCGTCGCCGCCTGGCCCGCGATCCTCGACCAGGCAGGAGTCTCCGCATGAGCACCCGCTCGTTCCTCCGCGACGACGACCTCACCCCGGCCGAGCAGGCCGAGGTCCTCGCCCTCGCCGCGAAGCTCAAGGCCGAGCCCTTCGACCACCAGCCGCTCGCCGGCCCCCGCACGGTGGCGATGATCTTCGACAAGCCGACCCTGCGCACCCAGGCCTCGTTCGCGGCCGGCATCGCCGAGCTCGGTGGGCACGCGATGCTCGTCGACGGCACGCTGGCCGGCATCGGCAAGCGCGAGTCCGTCGCCGACGTGACCCGGGTGCTCGACCGGCAGGCCGCGCAGATCGTCTGGCGCACCTACGCCCAGGCCAACCTCGACGACATGGCAGCCCACTCGTCCGTCCCGGTGATCAACGCGCTCACCGACGACTTCCACCCCTGCCAGCTGCTCGCCGACCTGCTCACCATCCGCGAGCACAAGGGCGAGCTCGCCGGCCTGACCGCCGCCTTCCTCGGCGACGGTGCCTGCAACATGGGCAACTCGTGGCTGCTGGCCGGCACCACCGCCGGCATGCACATCCGGATCAGCGGTCCCGACGGCTACGTCCCCTCCGACGAGATGTTCGCCCGGGCCGGCGAGATCGGCGCCACCACCGGCGGCTCGGCCAGTGCCGTCGGCGACCCGCTCGCGGCGGTCGCCGGTGCCGACGTCGTCATCACCGACACCTGGATCTCGATGGGCAAGGAGGACGAGGCGTCCACCCGCCGCGCGGTCTTCGGGCCCTGGTCGGTGACGCCCGACCTCGTCGCGGCGGCCAACCCGGACGCCATCGTGATGCACTGCCTCCCGGCGTACCGCGGGGTCGAGATCGCCGCCGAGGTCATCGACGGCCCGCAGAGCGTCGTCTGGGACGAGGCCGAGAACCGCCGGCACGCGCAGAAGGCGATCATGACCTGGCTGCACGAGAAGGCCCGGGCCTGACATGAGCGAGCACGCCCTGACCCCGATGACGAAGAACGCCCGGCAGGCGATCGTCGTCGAGCTCCTGGAGACCCGCGAGGTGCGGTCCCAGCAGGAGCTCGCCGACCTGCTCGGCAGTCGGGGCGTGCACGTCACCCAGGCCACGCTGAGCCGCGACCTCGTCGAGCTCGACGCGGTCAAGGTCCGCTCCACCACCGGCGGCCTCGTGTACGCCGTCCCGGCCGAGGGCGGCGACCGCACCCCGGTCACGGGCGAGAGCGCCGCCTCCCAGCACCGCCTGTCCCGGCTGGCCTCCGAGCTGCTCGTCAGCGCCGAGGCCAGCGCCAACCTCGTCGTCCTGCGCACGCCTCCGGGTGCTGCGCAGTTCCTCGCCAGCGCCATCGACAAGGTCGAGCTCGGCGACGTCCTCGGCACCATCGCCGGCGACGACACCGTGCTCGTGATCGGGCGCGATCCCGCCGGGGGAGACGCCCTGGCCCACAAGTTCACCGCTCTCGCCGAAGGCGACACCCGAAAGGATTCATGAGTTGAGCAAGGTCCTGACCTCCCTGCCTAGGGGAGAGCGCGTCGGTATCGCCTTCTCCGGCGGCCTCGACACGTCCGTCGCGGTGGCCTGGATGCGCGACAAGGGCGCCATCCCGTGCACGTACACGGCCGACATCGGCCAGCCCGACGAGCCCGACATCGCCGGCGTCCCCGTTCGTGCGCGCGAGTACGGCGCCGAGATCGCCCGCGCCGTCGACATCAAGCCGCAGCTGGTCGAGGAGGGTCTCGCCGCGCTGGCCTGCGGTGCCTTCCACATCCGCTCCGGCGCCAAGGCCTACTTCAACACCACGCCCCTGGGCCGCGCCGTCACCGGCACGATGCTCGTGCGCGCGATGCAGTCCGACGACGTCAACATCTGGGGCGACGGGTCGACGTACAAGGGCAACGACATCGAGCGGTTCTACCGCTACGGCCTGATGGCCAACCCCGAGCTGCGCATCTACAAGCCGTGGCTCGACGCCGACTTCGTCGCCGAGCTCGGCGGCCGGCACGAGATGAGCGAGTGGCTCGTCGCGCACGGCCTGCCCTACCGCGACTCCACCGAGAAGGCGTACTCCACCGACGCCAACATCTGGGGTGCCACCCACGAGGCCAAGACCCTCGAGCACCTCGACGTCTCGCTCGAGACCGTCGAGCCGATCATGGGCGTGAAGTTCTGGGACCCGTCCGTCCCGATCGAGACCGAGGACGTGTCGGTCACGTTCGAGGCCGGTCGTCCCGTCGCCATCAACGGGCGGCACTACGACGACGCGGTCGCCCTCGTCGTCGAGGCCAACACCATCGGTGGCCGGCACGGCCTGGGCATGTCCGACCAGATCGAGAACCGGATCATCGAGGCCAAGTCCCGCGGCATCTACGAGGCGCCCGGCATGGCGCTGCTCTTCACGGCGTACGAGCGGCTGCTCAACGCCATCCACAACGAGGACACGCTCGCCAACTACCACCTCGAGGGCCGCAAGCTCGGCCGGCTGCTCTACGAGGGCCGCTGGCTCGACCCCCAGGCGCTCATGCTGCGCGAGTCCATCCAGCGCTGGATCGCCTCGCTGGTCACCGGCACGGTCACCCTGCGGCTCCGCCGCGGCGACGACTACACGATCCTCAAGACCGACGGCCCGAACTTCTCCTACCACCCCGAGAAGCTCTCGATGGAGCGCGTCGAGAACGCCGCCTTCGGCCCGACCGACCGGATCGGCCAGCTCACGATGCGCAACCTCGACATCGCCGACAGCCGCGCCAAGCTCGAGCTGTACGCCGGCCAGCCCCTCGATCAGGGCACCGTCCTGGTCGAGAACGGCACGCTCTTCGGCGAGCTGCCGGCCGGCGGGTACGACCAGATCACCGCGAACCCCGACGGCGGCGACGAGAGCGAGGCGATCCTCGAGGAGGCCGCCATGGAGCTCGGGACCGACTGACGTGCACCACGAGCCGACCCGGCGCACGGTGGCGCGGGTGCTACCGGTCAGCAGCGAGGGCAAGGTCCTGCTGCTGCTCGGCTGCGACCCCGCGCTGCCGGAGGTGCGCTACTGGTTCACCGTCGGGGGAGCGGCCGACGAGGGGGAGTCCCTCGCCGAGGCCGCTGCCCGCGAGCTGCGCGAGGAGACCGGCATCGCCGTCGACCCCGCCCGGCTGGGTGCGCCGTTCGGCACGTTCGAGGTGGAGTTCTCCTGGGACGGGCGCGACTACGTCAACGAGTCGACGTTGTTCGCGCTCGCCCTCGAGGAGACGCCCATCAGCTTCGAGGGGCTCGACCAGCTGGAGTCGCAGTCGATCTTCGACGCCGCCTGGTGGACCCCCGACGATCTCGACCACGACGGCCGCGCGGTCGACCCGCGGCTGATCGACCAGATGCGGGCGGCGATCGCGCACGTCCGAGGAGGAACCGACGCATGAGTACCAACACCGGCAAGCTCTGGGGCGGCCGCTTCGAGGGGGGCCCGTCGCCGGAGCTCGACGCGCTCTCGCGCTCGACGCACTTCGACTGGCGCCTCGGCCTCTACGACATCGCCGGCTCGCACGCCCACGCCAAGGCGCTCGGCGCCGCCGGGCTGCTGACCGCCGACGAGGAGGCGGCGCTGCACGCCGGGCTCGACGCGCTCGCCGCGCGGTTCACCGACGGCTCGCTGCGCCCGGACCCGTCCGACGAGGACGTGCACGGCGCGCTCGAACGGCTCCTCATCGAGGAGGTCGGCCCCGAGGTGGGCGGCAAGCTCCGGGCCGGACGCTCCCGCAACGACCAGATCGCCACGCTCTTCCGCTGCTACCTGCTCGACCACTCGGTCACCGTGGCCCGGCTCGTGCTCGACCTGGTCGACGCGCTCGCCGCCCAGGCCGACGCGCACCTGACGTCCGTGGACGGGCGGCCGGCGATCATGCCGGGGCGCACCCACCTCCAGCACGCCCAGCCGGTGCTGCTCTCGCACCACCTGCTGGCCCACGCGTGGGCGCTGCTCCGCGACGTCGAGCGGCTCGCCGACTGGCGGCGCCGGGTGGCCGGCGACTCGCCGTACGGGTCGGGGGCGCTGGCGGGCCAGAGCCTCGGTCTCGACCCCGAGCTGGTCGCCCGGGAGCTGGGCTTCACCGGCTCGACGGCCAACTCGATCGACGGCACCGCCTCCCGCGACTTCGTCGCCGAGTTCGCCTTCGTCGCGGCGCAGACCGGCATCGACATCAGCCGGATCGCCGAAGAGGTGATCCTCTGGGCCACCAAGGAGTTCGGCTTCGTGACGCTCCACGACTCCTGGTCGACCGGGTCGAGCATCATGCCGCAGAAGAAGAACCCCGACATCTCCGAGCTCGCCCGCGGCAAGGCGGGCCGCCTGGTCGGCAACCTGGCCGGGCTGCTCACCACGCTCAAGGCGCTCCCGCTCGCCTACAACCGCGACCTGCAGGAGGACAAGGAGCCGGTCTTCGACTCCGTCGACACCCTCGAGGTGCTGCTGCCCGCCTTCACCGGCCAGGTCGCCACCCTCGTGTTCGACACCGACCGCATGGGGGAGCTGGCCCCCCAGGGCTTCTCGCTCGCCACCGACATCGCGGAGTGGCTGGTCAAGCAGGGCGTCGCCTTCCGGATCGCGCACGAGCTCGCCGGCGCCTGCGTGCGCCGCTGCGAGGAGCTGGGGATCGAGCTCGACGGGCTCACCGACGAGCAGTTCGCCGACATCTCGCCGTACCTGACGCCCGAGGTGCGATCGGTGCTGACCGCCGAGGGCTCCGTCGCCTCGCGGGACGGTCGCGGGGGGACGTCGCCTGTCCGGGTCACCGAGCAGCTCGCCGAGCTGCGCGCCCGGGTCGCCGAAGCGCGCGGCCCTCTGGGCTGATCGACCGACCATGTCGCTCGCCGAGCAGCTGGCGGCGCCGCCCCTCGAGGTGGCGCCCCGGCTGCTCGGCGCCGTTTTGCGGTACGGCGACGTCGCCGTCCGGCTGACGGAGGTCGAGGCCTACGCCGGCGCCACCGATCCCGGCTCCCACGCCTTCGGCGGCCCCACCCGCCGCAACGGCACGATGTTCGGCCCTGCCGGCCGGCTCTACTGCTACCTGAGCCACGGCATCCACATCTGCGCGAACATCACCGTGGGGGAGGAGCACGGCCCCGGCGCCGTCCTCCTCCGCGCCGGCGAGGTCGTCGCCGGGCTCGACGTCGCCCGTGCCCGCCGTCCCCGCTCCACCGATCGCGACCTCGCCCGCGGCCCCGGCCGGCTGGGCCAGGCACTCGGGCTCTCGCTCGCCGACGACGGGACCGACCTCGCGACCGGTCCGATCCGGCTCGAGCTGCCCGACACCCCGGTGCCCGTGACCGCCGTCCGCACCGGACCGCGCACCGGACTGCGCCGTGCGAGCGACCGCCCGTGGCGCTTCTGGATCGACGCCGATCCCACCGTCTCTCCCTATCGGCGCCACCCCCGCGCGGAGGGTCCCGAGGCCGGCTGAGCAGGGTCCGGAACCCCTGCACGCACGCTCAGAGAGCCCCCTCCGGACGCCGGAGGGCCCCCCGATTTGCAACCGCGCCGCCATGTGTTGGTAATGTTCTTCTTGCCGGAGCACGCGGCGGAAAACCTTCGGGCCAAGGTCCTCGACCTAGCCACAAGAAGTTTCGTCATGTGCCCAGCACCCGGGGTTCGCCCCACCCCGATACGAGGCCGAACAGGCCGAGTTGACGGGGGGAAACGAACCGGGTAAGGTTTCACAGGTTGCCCCGCGACTCAGGCCCCGCAAGGGTGAGAGCGCGAGTGCGTGTGATGTTTGAGAACTCAACAGTGTGTCATGCAAATAGATTGTTGTGACGTTTGTGTGCGTCTGTCTTTATGATGGATGTGTTTGTGACAATGATGATTCTGACAACGTTTGTTGTCAGTGTCCGTCGATTGTCAGGTTAGAATTTTCTTATGGAGAGTTTGATCCTGGCTCAGGACGAACGCTGGCGGCGTGCTTAACACATGCAAGTCGAGCGGAAAGGCCCTTTCGGGGGTACTCGAGCGGCGAACGGGTGAGTAACACGTGAGTAATCTGCCCTGGACTCTGGGATAGCCACCGGAAACGGTGATTAATACCGGATATGACCACTCTAGGCATCTAGTGGTGGTGGAAAGTTTTTCGGTCCAGGATGTGCTCG
>NZ_FOUK01000008.1 GCF_900114845.1 Pimelobacter simplex | reverse complement strand
GGCCGCGTCATCAACGGCGGCGAGGGCTCCGCCGCCGAGTCCGCCGCCGAGATCGCCCCCGAGGCCACCGTGGTCGGCGCCTTCCACAACGTCGCCGCCCCCGCCCTGTGGGGCGAGGACGACTTCCTCGACGAGGACGTCATCGTGGTCGGCGACTCCCTCGAGGGCAAGCAGGTCGCCATCGACCTCGCCGCCTCGGTCACCGGACGCCCCGGCATCGACGGCGGCAAGCTCCGCCTCGCCCGCGTCCTCGAGCCCTTCACCGCGGTCCTCATCTCGATCAACCGCAAGTACAAGACCCACTCGGGCATCCGGGTCACCGGCGTCTGACCGGCGTCCGGCCGGCGTCTAGCCGGCCAGACGCCGGTCTCTGTGAGCGTGCGGAGCCGGCCGGTGGCTGCGCTCGCTGCCTGAGGTCGGGCGCTTCTCGGGTTGGGGTCTTCTTTACTGATGGCGTGGTGGCGCGCCGCAGTGGTCGAGGTACCTGGTTGCGGTTCTTCAATGGGTGTCGCGTGGTTGCCGGTACACCCCTGGCTCGGGGTCCTCGCGATCATCGGAGTGGTCGTGCTGGTGTGTCCCGCGGTGGCTCACTTCGAAATGGAAGCCCGCGGGGCTTCGCCACAGGTACGTCCCGATCTTGGTGACCTGGTAGCGCCATTGACTGTGGGTCTTGGCCCTGTGGTGGCGCCGACACAGCGGCACCAGATTGCACGGGCAGGTCGGACCGCCTCGACCGTGCGGTCTTGCGTGGTCGAGGTCGCAACGCATCGCTGCTCGGCTGCAATACGGGAACCTGCACGTGTGGTCGCGCAGTTCCACGGCTTGGCGGTGACGGTCCGGGATCTCGTAGGCCGTCACCGGCACATGGCCGGCCACGTCGATCACCGGGCGTACCGTCACCGACATCCCGGGCTGGGCCAGCCACTCACGGATCTGCTCCGCGCTGACCGGGGTCTGGTCCCACCGGCCCACTGGGTTGGCGCCAACCAGCGTCGCATCAGTGATGTGGACGTTGAGCACGGCCCGGCGGCCAGGCACACCCTCCAGGTCGAGGGTGAGGTCGTTGCGGGCCAGGTCGCCCAGTGCCTGGGAGCGGCGCACGTCCAAGCTCGCCTCATTGCCCAGCCGGCCCAGCAACGTGGCGCGGCGGGTGATCGCCTGGTCGAGGTCCGCACCGTCGGCGGCGTCGAGGAGACCGTCGATCGAGACCAGCCCGTTGCCATCCGGCGCCCCCACCTCCACATAGCGATGGTCGCTCGCCCTAGCCCGCTCTGCCTCGTAGCGCTCCGGGTCGAACCTGATGACCGCCTCCGCAATCAACCGCTCCAACTGCGCCCAACCCACACCCGTCGCGTTGAACAGCTGCCGGTCCACAAACGCCGCCGCCTCACGACACAGAGGCCGCGTCGCCTCCGCGATCCGCTCGGCCCGCCACGGAGCCAACCGCCCCGCCACCACCGACGCATAGACCTGCGGCAGACGCCACGCACACTCCAGCACCCGACCCACGTACACCCGGCCACCATCAGGGGAACGGCCCAGCACGGCCACCAGCTCCATCAGCGCGAACTCCGAGACCAACGGCGCACCCTCGCCCGCGATCGGCAACCCCGTGTCCACGAATCCGTCGCGGATGGTCGCCGCACCCTCCGAGCCCGCCACCACATTGCCAGCGGCCCACTCCACGATCCCCGCCCACTCCCGCACCACCGACTCCTCACGCTGCTCCACACCCGCGCGCAGGCGGGTGAGCAGCGGGGCGAAGGCGGTCCGAGAAGCCATACCCATATTCCATCAGGAGGGTCCGACACAACCCCGCGCTGAACCGCGACCTCAGCCCGCCTCGAGCCCCCGGACGACGTCCCGCAAGGCCTCCTCCGGATCGACCCCCGCAGCGCGCGCCTCGGCGACCAACGCCAGCAACCGCTCCCCCAGACCGGTACCGGTATCCGGGACCGGCAGCCCGGCCCGCTCGCGCCGCGCGAGCGCCTTGTCGGCGTAGAGCAGCGCGGGCAGCCCCGACGGCAACGGCGACGCCGCGCCGGCGGCCGCGCCGGACGGCTTCTCGGCGGCCTTCATCCGCTGCCAGAGCGCGTCCACCTCGGCGGCGTCGAGGCCGGCGCCGTCGACGTCACCGAAGACGTGCGGGTTGCGGCGGCGCATCTTGGCGGTGATCCCACGGGCGACGTCGTCGAGGTCGAACTCGCCGCGCTCCTCGGCGATCGCCGCGTGGAAGACCACCTGGAGCAGGACGTCGCCGAGCTCCTCGGCCAGGTGCGACCAGTCCCCCGAGGTCTCCCCGGCGTCGATCGCGTCGACGGTCTCGTAGGTCTCCTCGAGGAGGTAGCGCACGAGCGACCGGTGGGTCTGCTCCTGCTTCCACGGGCACTCTGCGCGCAGCCGCCGCATCACCGCGACGAGCTCGGCGACGGCGCCCGGGGGCGCCTCGCCCATGATCAGCCTCCGACGGGGGCGGTCGGCGCCGGGGCCGCCGCCTTGCCGCAGAGCTGTCCGGCGGGGAGCTTGGCGATCTGCTCGGGGGTGAGCTCGGCGGTCTTCTGCGCGGCGCGCGCCTCGGCGCTGACCGGGATCGAGAGGGGGTCGCCGCTGAACGAGACCGTCGTGGCGTCGTACGCGCCGAAGACGGGGTTGATGTCGACGTCCTGGTCGTCGAGCCACTCGGTGACGGCGTCGACACCGCGGTTGGTGGCCGCGTCGCCGGTGAGCTGCTGGCCGGACTCGGCGAGCGCGAGCTTGCTGCCGAGCTCGGCGACCGGGGTGGTGAGCCGCTGCTGGATCCAGGTCAGCCACACGAACGAGTCGTAGTTCTCGTCGTCGATGGTGCCGAGCCGACCCCAGGCCTGGTCGACGGCGAGCCGGTCGATCTCGGCCTGCGGCAGCGCGACGCCGTGCTCGGGGCCGAGGGTGTCGACGGCGACCGCCTGGGTCCAGCCGATGACGAACTGGGCGCGGATCAGCGCGGTCGGGGCGGCCGGCGCCTCGGGGTTGCTCGCCCGCAGCGTGCAGTAGTCGGCGACCACCCGGTCGACCTTGTCGAGCTGCAGCGTCTGGCCGTCGACCTCGGCTGCGAGGCCCGGCTTCGCGGCGTTGTCGGTGATGCCGCACCCGGCGGTCAGCAGGGCCACCGCGGCGACGGCGGCGACGGGAACGAGCGAGGGACGACGACGCACGGGGGAACTCCTACTCCAGGCTGTTCAGCACGCTACTCGGTGGGGTCGATGATCGAGTCGATCACCAGCCGCGCCCATTCAAGCAGGGCGACGCCCTCGATGGGGGTTCCCGTCCGGCCCGGGATGCCGGGACGCGGCACCAGGATCGACTCGAGCTGGTGCTTGACGATCGACTTCGGGTAGAGCCGGTTGAGCCGGATCGTCCGCGACTCCGGCAGCACGACCGGGTGGAAGCGGACGTTCTTGCCGACCGAGGTGATCTCCTTGATGCCGGCCTTGCGCGCCCGGGCCCGGAAGCGGGCGACGAGCAGCAGCGCCGCGACCTGCTGGGGCGGCTCGCCGTAGCGATCCTCGAGCTCGGCGACGATCTCGTCGACGTCGGCATCGCTGCGGACCTCGGCGAGCCGCTTGTACATCTCGAGCCGGAGCCGCTCGCTCGGGATGTAGTCGTGCGGCAGGTGGGCCTCGACGGGCAGCTCGATCCGGACCTCCTCGAGCTGCTCGGGTGCGCCGCCGTCGTCGCGGAAGTCGCGGACCGCCTCGCCGACGAGCCGCACGTAGAGGTCGAAGCCGACGTCGGCGATGTGCCCGGACTGCTCGCCGCCGAGCAGGTTGCCGGCGCCGCGGATCTCGAGGTCCTTCATCGCGATCGCCATGCCGCCGCCGAGGTCGGAGTGCTGGGCCAGCGTCGCGAGCCGCTCGTGGGCGGTCTCGGTGAGCGGCTTCTCGGTCGGGTAGAGGAAGTACGCGTAGGCGCGCTCCCGGGACCGGCCGACCCGGCCGCGCAGCTGGTGGAGCTGGGAGAGGCCGAGCGTGTCGGAGCGCTCGATGATCATCGTGTTGGCGTTGGAGACGTCGATGCCGGACTCGACGATGGTCGTGCAGACGAGGACGTCGAAGTTCTTCTCCCAGAAGTCGACCATCACCTGCTCGAGCTGGTGCTCCCCCATCTGGCCGTGTGCGGTCGCGACCCGCGCCTCGGGCACGAGCTCGCGGATCTTGGCCGCGGCCTTCTCGATGGAGCTCACCCGGTTGTGGATGTAGAACACCTGGCCGTCGCGGAGCAGCTCGCGTCGTACGGCGGCGACGACCTGGCGGTCCTCGTAGCCGCCGACGTAGGTCAGCACCGGGTGGCGCTCCTCGGGCGGCGTCGTGATCGTCGACATCTCGCGGATGCCGGTGATCGCCATCTCGAGCGTGCGCGGGATCGGCGTCGCCGACATGGAGAGGACGTCGACCGACGTGCGCAGCCGCTTCATCGCCTCCTTGTGCTCGACGCCGAAGCGCTGCTCCTCGTCGACGATGATCAGGCCGAGGTCCTTGAACTTCGTGTCGGCGTTGAACAGCCGGTGCGTGCCGACGACGACGTCGACCGTGCCCTCGGCGAGGCCGGCGATCGTCTCGGCGGCCTCCTTGTCGGTCTGGAAGCGCGAGAGCGGCTTAAGGTTGATCGGGAAACCGCTCATCCGCTCGCTGAACGTCGCCAGGTGCTGGTTGACGAGCAGCGTCGTCGGCACCAGGACCGCCACCTGCTTGCCGTCCTGGACCGCCTTGAACGCCGCCCGCACGGCGATCTCGGTCTTGCCGTAGCCCACGTCGCCGCACACCAGGCGGTCCATCGGGACGGTGCGCTCCATGTCGCGCTTGACCTCGTCGACCGTGGTGAGCTGGTCGGGGGTCTCGTGGAACGGGAAGGCGTCCTCGAGCTCGCGCTGCCACGGGGTGTCGGGGCCGAACGCGTGCCCCTGGGTGGCCTGGCGCGCGGCGTAGAGCTTGATCAGCTCGGCCGCGATCTCGCGGACCGCCTTGCGCGCCTTGTTCTTGCGCTTGGTCCAGTCGCCACCGCCGAGCCGGTCGAGGCTGGGCTGCTCGCCACCGACGTAGCGGGTGACCTGGTCGAGGGTGTCGGCCGGGACGAACAGCCGGTCGGCCGGGCCGCCGCGCTTGGACGGGCCGTACTCGAGGACGAGGTACTCGCGCACCGCGCCCTGCACCTCGCGCTGCTTCATCTCGACGAAGCGGCCCACGCCGTGCTGCTCGTGGACGACGTAGTCGCCGGCCTTGAGCTCGAGCGGGTCGATCTGGCGCTTGCGCCGCACCGGCATCGCGCCCTTGTCGCGGGTGGAGGCCTTGGCGCCGACGATGTCCTCGCCGGTGAGGATCGCGAGGCCGCGGCCGGCGTCGACGAGACCGTGCCCGAGGTTGCCGCAGGTGATCGTGACGACGGCCGGGTCGAGCTCGTGGCCGGCGGGCAGGTCGTCGACGAGCCGGGCCGGGACGTCGCGCTCGGAGAGCGCCTCGACCATCCGCTGGGCGGGACCGTGGCCCACGTGCACCACGACCACGCGGGTGCCGTCGGCCCGCCACTGCGCGATGTCGGTGAACGCCTTCTCGACCTCGCCGCGGTAGGAGGGCGCGGGCTGCGCGGCGGCCTGTCGGTCGAGCTCGTCGAGACCCTCGTCGAGGCCGAACGGGCTGAACGTCCACCAGCTCTGGCCGCGCTCGCGCGCGTGGCTGCGCACGTCGCCCAGCGAGTGGTACGACGCCGCCTGCAGGTCGATGGGCGCCTGCCCGCCGCTCGCCGCGGTGGCCCAGGACGCCGCGAGGAACTCCTCGCTCGTCGCCACCAGGTCGTGCGCCCGGGCCCGGGCGCGCTCGGGGTCGAGCACGAGGACCCGGGTGTCGGCGGGCATCAGGTCGACGAGGAGCTCGAGCTCGTCGACGAGCGCCGGGATCAGCGCCTCCATGCCCTCGACGGCGATGCCCTGGGCCAGCTTGTCGGTGATCTCGAGGAGCTGGGGGTGCGTGCGGCCCAGCTCGGCCGCGCGCTCCCGGACGGCGTCGGTGAGCAGCAGCTCGCGGCACGGCGGCGCCCAGAGCCGGTCGACCTTCTCGATGGTGCGCTGGTCGGCGACCGCGAAGGTGCGGATCTCGTCGACGTCGTCGCCGAAGAACTCGACGCGCAGCGGGTGCTCCTCGGTCGGCGGGAAGACGTCGACGATGCCGCCGCGCACCGCGAACTCGCCGCGCTTCTCGACCAGGTCGACCCGGGAGTAGGCGGCGCCGACGAGGCCCGCGACGACGTCGTCGATATCGGCGCTGTCGCCGGTGGCCAGCTCGACCGGCGTCAGGTCGCCGAGCCCCTTGACCTGCGGCTGCAGCACGCTGCGCACCGGCGCCACGACCACCTGGACCGGACCGGTCGCCGCGTCGGCACCGGGGTGGCACAGCCGGCGCAGCACCGCGAGACGCCGTCCGACCGTGTCGCTGCGCGGGCTGAGCCGCTCGTGGGGCAGCGTCTCCCAGCTCGGGTAGTAGGCGACGTCGGCCGGGTCGAGCAGGTCGCCCAGCTCGGCGACGAGCTGCTCGGCCTCGCGCGTGGTCGCGGTGACCACGAGCACCGGGCGCTGCGAGCGGGCCAGGCTCGCGACCAGGAACGGGCGCAGCGCCTCGGGACCGGTCAGCTCACCGGTCGGCTGGGCGTCGCCGGTGGCCGCCGTCAGTGCGGCGGACAGGGTCGGGTCGGCGAGGACGGCGTCGGCGAGGCCGGCGAGGCTCACGGGGCACACCTTCGGGTCGAGGAACACGACGATCGCCCCCGGTCTCGGGCGACCGGGGGTGTGCGCCCAGCCTACGACCCGGCGCCGACAGGCCCGTCGCCGAGCGTCGCCGCGTAGGCCGTGACCCAGCTGGAGAACTCGCACGCCAGGTGCCAGCGGTGCTCGGTGACCATCCAGCGCGGCAGCGTCGCGGGGAAGGCGACGGCGAGCTCGGCCCGGAAGCCGCCGCCGGGCTCGTCGCGCAACTGGTGGCGGACGCCGCCGATCCGGGTGCCGCCCTCGGCCCGCGCCCAGCCGGCGAGCCGGACCCCGAAGGCCGGGTCCTCGGCGATCGGCAGGCCGTCATGGTCGCCGTAGTCGATGAGGAAGCGGGCCGCGAGGACCGCGCCGCCGGTCACCTCGACCACCTCCTGGAGCTCGGGCCGCCCGGGCTCCGGGTTGCGGATCAGGTAGTGGTCGGGGCATGCCGCGAGCAGGGTCCGCTCGTCGCCGACGACGCCACGTGCGGTGAACCACTCGGCGAAGCCCTGCGCCGTGCCCGTGCACGACGTCACCGCCGCCCGGCTCACCGCCCACCGCCCGAGCCGGGAGGCCAGCCGTCCGGCCGGCGTCGACAGCGCGAGGTCGGGGGCGAGCAGCCGCCGCAGCCGCGCCTCCCCCATCTCCAGCTTGACCTCGGCCAGCCGCACCCGGTCCCGGTCGAGGCCGGCGGTGTCGCGGGCCGGACGGCGCAGCAGCGCGTCGAGCTCGGCGAGCAGCGCGGTCGGCAGGTGTCGGGCCAGCCGCTCGCCCGCGACCCGCACCCGGCGGGCCTCCCACTGGCGCACCGCGAGCTGCGGCACGGCCCGCCCCTCGAGGTACGCCGTGGTCAGGAACGTCCGTCGGGTCACCATCGACTCCCCCTAAAGCAACTGATGTTGCTTTAAATATGCGGGCCCGAGCCCCGGACGTCAAGCGGCTGCGCCACACTGACGCCATGGACCAGACCCGACGACGGCCCGGTGGGCGCTCCGCCGACGTCCGCGCCCGGGTCCACGGCGCCACGCTCGCGCTGCTCGCCGAGCAGGGCTACGAGGCGCTCCAGCTGACCGACGTGGCCGCGCGTGCCGGCGTCAACAAGACCACCGTCTACCGCCGCTGGACGACGAAGGCGCAGCTCGTGGCCGGCCTCGTCGCCGAGCTCGCCGACGAGCGGGTGCCCACCCCCGACACCGGGTCGCTCCAGGGCGACCTGGCCGCCATGCTGGCCCAGGTGGCCGCACTCCTCGACGAGCGCGCCGTGCGCGCCGTCCTGCGCGCGGTGGTCACCCTGGCCGACGACGACGCGGCGGTCGACGAGCTCCGCCGTACGTTCTGGGACGACCAGCTCGCCGGCGCCGGGGTCGTCGTGACCCGCGCGATCGCGCGCGGTGAGCTGCCCGACGGCACCGCGCCGCGGCTGTTCCTCGAGCGGGTCTTCGGTCCGGTCTACTTCCGGGTGCTGCTCGGCGGCCGCGCGCTGACGCCCGCCGAGCTCGACCTGCTCAGCCGAACCGGCCGTTGACGTAGTCGCAGGTCCGCGAGTCCTGCGGGCTCTGGAACATCGCGGTCGTGTCGCCGTGCTCGACGATCACGCCCGGCTGCCCCTGCGAGGCGAGGAAGAACGCGCACTGGTCGGAGACCCGGGCCGCCTGCTGCATGTTGTGGGTGACGATCACGATCGTCACCTCCTGGGCGAGCTCGAGCATGGTCTCCTCGATCACCCGGGTCGAGGTGGGGTCGAGGGCCGAGCAGGGCTCGTCCATGAGGAGGACGCGCGGTCGGATCGCCAGCGAGCGGGCGATGCACAGGCGCTGCTGCTGGCCGCCGGAGAGACCGCCGCCGGGCGCGTCGAGGCGGTCCTTGACCTCGTTCCAGAGGCCGCCCTTGACCAGGCAGGCCTCGACCAGCGCGTCCTTGTCCGTACGACGCATCCGGGTGCCGGTGAGCTTGAGCCCGGCGAGCACGTTCTCGCGGATCGACATCGCGGGGAACGGGTTCGGCTTCTGGAACACCATGCCGATGGAGCGGCGGGCGTCGATGAGGCGCTTGCCCGGGTCGTAGATGTCCTCGCCGTCGAGCAGCACCTCACCGGCCAGCTTGGCCGACGGGACCAGCTCGTGCATCCGGTTGAGGATGCGCAGGAAGGTCGACTTGCCGCAGCCGGAGGGGCCGATCAGGGCGGTGATGCCGCCGGCCGCCATGGTCAGCGAGACCCGGTCGAGCACCTTGTGGTCGCCGAACCACGCGGTGATGTCGCGCGCCTCGATCTCGGCGAGCCGGTCGGGTGCGCCCGGGTCGACCGAGGTCGCCGGGCCGAGCCGCGGTACGTCGGTGGACGCGCCCGCGGCGGGCGGGGCGGGCGGCGGCGGGGGCGGCAGGGGTGCCGGGACGGCCGGGATGGTGGCGGTCTCGGCGTCGGCGTGCGGGGTGCTCATCGGGTGGTTCCTTCGGAGAACGGAGGAACCCGGGTGGCCGTCGTCGACGACCACCCGGGGTCCCTCACAGGGAGGTGCTGCGGTGCTGCTCGATCACTTCTGCTTGATCGTGAAGGCCAGGCTCGCGGCCGGCGCGAGGGCGTTGCCGCCCCACGTCGCGACGAGCTTGTTCTTGCCCTTCTTCAGCTTCTTGAGGGTGATGGTCGCCTTGCCGTTGACCACGGTGCCCGAGCCGACGACCTTGCTGCCGACCTTGACGGTGACCTTGCCGGTGGCCTTGGTGCTGGTGCCGGCGAGGGTGACGACGACGGTGCCCTTGGCCTTCTTGCCCCTCTTGACCGAGGCGGCGAACGTCTCGGTGACCTTGGCGGAGGTCTTCGCGGTGACCGTGACGGCACCCTCGGAGGCCTGGAAGACGGTGCCGACGGTCGGCGCGTAGACCGCGGCGTACCGGTGCGCACCCGGGGTGACGTTGCTCAGGTTGAGCGTGGCGGTGCCGCCGATGACCGGGACGTCCGCGCCGACGACCTGGCCGGCCTCGGTGAACGTGACGGTGCCGGTGGGCGTCTTCGAGCCGGTGATCTTGGCCTTGACGGTGACCTTGCGGGCCGCGGTGCTGGTGCCGGTCACCGACGAGTTGGTGACGATCGGCAGCGCCGGGGCGCTCGTGGTGAAGTTCGTCGTCGGGCTCGAGGTCGGCTCGCCGCAGACGCCGTCCTTGTCGGGACGCGCGAGCTGGTCGAACCCGGCCTGCTTGATGAGCTGCTCGGCCTGCTCGGAGCAGAAGAAGCCGTCGGAGCCGAAGACAGCGGTGATCTTCGCGTTCGCGACGTCGCTGCCCCGGACCACGTTGTAGAGCGCCCGCTGCTTCGAGAAGCCGCCCTCGACCCGCAGGGTGTTGCCGAGCAGGCCGGCGCGGCCGACCGAGAACGGCGCGATGGCGTTCGGGTTGCTCTTGATCTGCGTGTCGTCGTGCTCCTGGACGCGCACCACGGTGCCGGCCAGCGAGACCGCCGTGCCGCCGTTGGCGGCCTTGAGCTGGTCGAGGAAGAAGCTCAGCGTGCCCGAGCCGTCCTGCGGCAGCATCGGGACGATGTCCGCCGTGGAGGTGCCGCCGGGCACCTGGTTCCACTTGGTGTAGGTGCCGTTGTAGATCTTGACGAGGTCCTCGACCGAGATCGAGGCCGGCGCGTTCGAGGTGACCAGGCCGGAGACGGCGGTCTTGAGGGTGTCGACGGCGAACGGGATCTGCTTGAGACCCGCGTCGCCCTCGGCCGCGTTGAGCGACGACGACGAGCGGGCGAAGTCGATCTCGGCCGCGTTGTTGGGACCGTAGAGGCGGCTCTTGCCGGCGCCCGAGCCGTTGGGCCGGACGATGGTGGTGCCGCCCGGCAGGTTGAGGTCGCCGCCGCTGGTCGCGGCGTAGGTGGCGATCTTGAAGCCCGGCGCGGGGGTCTGGCCGTTCCAGGTGTCGGCGAGCAGCTTGAGGGCGTGCTGGCTGGTGTCCGAGCCGGCTCCGATCAGGTCCCCGGTGACCGGGGTGAACGTCGTGTCGTCGGCGTCGGCGGTGTACGCCGCGTGGGCCGGAGCGTTCCCGGCGATGACCGAGGCGGTCGCGAGAGTCGCAACGAGGACTCCCCCGAGCGTCTTGCGTGCAGACATCAACTTCCTCTTCTCTGGATCTTCTTCTCGGGTTGGGGTGAAACAGTTCGGGTCGGTGCCCTCAGATGAGGTTCGGGAGCAACCGCATGGCGGTGTCGGTGACGAGCCACGACATCGCGAGCAGCGGTGCGACCGCGACGACCCACACCTGACCGCGGGTCCACCGCTGCCGGGCGAGGATGGTGGCGACGACGAGGACGATCAGCAGCGCGAGCCACAGCGTCAGCAGCGGAAGCGCCTCGGTACCGGACTTCATCGCCTCCTCGGACTCCGGCACGACCGGCGAGTACCCGCCGGGCGAGGGGAAGCCCTGCGCGGCCTCGGCGTCGACGTACACGGTGCCGCCGGGCATCAGGTCGCCGAAGCGGCCCTTGCCGGCGGCGGTCACGAGGGTCAGCCGGGCGGCGCCGGCGGCCGCGGGCTGGGGCAGCCGGTCGCCGTCGCGGCGCACGGAGATGACGTGGAAGGTGATCTCGCCCTGGGCCATCGTCACCTTGACGACGTCGCCGACGCCGAGGTCCGCGAGGTGCCGGAAGGGCGCTCCGTAGGTGGTCGAGCGTCCGTAGACGGTCGAGGAGCCCACCTGGCCGGGCAGGACGGTGTCGCGCCGGTGGCCCGGACCGGCGAACAGGTCGCCGGCAGCGGTCCCCTCGACGACGACCTCGTCGACGTCCAGCGCGGGGATGTCGACGAAGGCGACCGGGTCGCCCGGCTCGATCGTGGGGCCGACCGGCGCGGTGGCCGCGGCGAGCTGCTGGCGGAGCTCGCCGCGCAGCAGGGACTGCGCGCGGTCGTGCGAGAGCGTGCCGAGGACCAGCAGGTGCACGACCAGCCACAGGCAGACCAGCGCGATCACGGTGAGCGCGCTGCTCACGACCAGGCCGGACTCCTTCGGCGGCGGAGGGGGCGGTGGCGTACGACGCCGGCGCCCGGTCTCCTCGACCACGGGGGTGCTCATCAGCTGCGCCTCCGCCACGTCGCGCCGAGCCGGGTGACGAGCGACGCGATCGCCGCGACCAGCCCGATCACCAGCAGCGCGGGCAGCATTGACAGCGCCGTCGTCGAGCTCGCGGCCTCGGTCTCGGCCGTGACGACCTCGTCGGCGGCCGGCGACGGCGGAGCGGCCGGGCCGCCCTTGGCCGGGTCGGCGGCAGGGGGCGTGTCGCCCGGCGATCCCGACGACGGGTCGGGGGCCTTGTCGGACCCGCCGCCCGGCCCCTTGGTGCCGGCCGCCTTCTGCGCCTCGATCGCGGTGGCCGCGTCCTGGGCCGCGCGCCACAGTGCCGCCGTGGCGCCGGTCTTGCGCAGCGGCAGGTACCCCTCGGGCAGCTCGCCGTTGCCGCGACCGATCCGCTGACCCTCGGAGGTGGCGATCCGGATGAACGCGCCGACCGTCCTGGCGTCGGCCTTGTCCATGCCGTGCGTGCGCGCCACGGTGTAGACGACCTGGGTGCCGGGGTAGGCGCCCTTCGCCGCGACGAGCGTCTTCTGCGACATCGCGAACGGGCCGAGCTTGTCGCCCTTCTTCTGGCGCGCGACGCCGATCGCCTTGGCGAGCGAGGCCGAGCTGGGCGCCACGTAGCTGCCACCGCTGGTGCGCAGCGCGGCGGAGCGCAGGCCGTAGCGGTCGGCGTCGCCGAGGCTGACGATGCCGAGCAGGAAGCGGGCGCCGTACGACTGGCGTTCGACCCGCCCGACCTTCCACCCGGACGGCGACGTCAGGTCGCCCTCGCAGCGGGTCTGCACGTTGGGCCACGAGTCGATGAGCGCGTCGGCCACCTTGCGCAGCGTCGTCACCGGAGCGGCGATCTGGCTGAGGTACACGCCCGGGTTGGCGATCCGGCAGGGCTCCTGGGTCTTCGGCTCGAACGTGTCGAGCAGCGGCCACTCCGCGGTCGGGATGCTGATCCCCTTGTACGACGGGTTGACCTTCATCCCCCACGGATCGGCCTTGCCGGCCAGGAACGCCCGTGCGTCGGCGTCCTGGGCGAGGTACTCGGTGAGCTGGCCGATGATGTCCGAGGAGTTCGACAGCGACAGCAGCGTCGCGCCGGCCTCGGTGGCGCGCCGGCTCAGCCCCGGGTTGAGCTTGATGAACTCGGGGTCGGCCTGGATGCTCCAGGGGTTCTCGGCCAGTCCCTCGTGCCCCGTGCCCAGCGAGGAGCCCGGGTAGCTCTGGCTCAGCAGCTTGGCGATGAGCCGCGCGTTGAGCCGGAGGTTCGTCGCCTCGCCGGCGTTGTCGGGCCGATCGACGACGTACCCGATCGAGAAGCCGGTGACGGCGGTCGGCGCGTAGCCGACGGGGTCGGGGCCGGTCGCCTCGTGCGGCGCGGAGACGAAGGCCGCCGGCGACTCACCGGTCTGCATGAGGTTCCAGCCGGTCTGGTCGGGCATCTGGTTGAGCTGGAACTTGAAGCGCTTCTTGTTCAGGCAGTACGCCGGCGCCCACTGCAGCGCGGCCTGGGCCATCAGCTCGGAGCCGGAGAAGCCCACCGGGGCGCGGGGGTCGAGCACGTCGCAGGCACCCGGCGGCAGGCCGAACGAGATCGGGATGGAGACCCGGTTGCGCCAGTTGGACGGCGACCACCACAGGCTCGGGGCCACGGCGGCGTCGACGCCGTCGCGCGCGAAGTTGCTGGTGCCCGACTCGAAGGCACCGAACTTGCGGCAGGCCCGGTCGAGCGGACCCAGCGTGCCGTCCGCCGGAGCGCCACAGCTCAGCCCGGCGATCGGGATGACGACGATCGAGCAGGCCACGCCGCGCTTGCAGCCCAGGGACTCGTTCTCCGTCGAGGAGCGCACCTCGAAGTCGACCGAGCCGTTGCCGTCCCCGTCCGAGAAGGCGGCGATCTCCGAGGGAGGAAAGGCCGCGCCCACGGCGGCCTCGGGCGGCATCGAGCTCGCGTCGCACGCGTAGTAGGTCTTGCCCGCGGCGGTGACGAAGGGCGTCAGGTGGGTCAGCAGGCCGTCCTGGACGGCGTTCTTGCAGGCATCCGCCGGGAGCTTGTCGACGCCCGAGAGCTGCTCCTTGTCGGCCGCCGTCGCGTAGCGATCGGCGGTCCAGAGAGCGTTGTTGGGCGACTCGGCGATCTGCGAGCGCTGGCCGTAGGTCGACGTCCAGCAGGTCTCGGGCCGCAGCCGCTGGGCGGCGGGCAGCGACGGGTTGTCGGTGCCACGGCACTGCATGACGACGACGGGGTACTCCTGCCACATCCCGTTCTCGCCGAACGGGTTGCTTGCCCGGCCGCCGCTGGGGGGCGCACCGGTCCACGAGACCTTGACCCGCTCCCGGCCGCGCAGGTCGGTGGTGTGGTCGGCGGAGACCGTCAGGTCGTAGCTGCCCCGGGTGACCGGGGTCCCCTGGGCGTCGTTGACGAAGGTGCGGTCGATGGACTTCGTCGTGCGGAAGCCGTCCTTGGCGGGCGCCGAGGCGCGGACCGGCGCGGAGTCGGCGGTCTGCGCGACCGCCGTCCCGCTGCCCGGGGTGAGCAGGGCGAAGGAGAGCACGCCGGCGACGGCGGCGCCGACGAGGGCGCTGCGGCGGCGGCTCATGCCCGGCTCCGGGTCTGCCGGCGCCGGCGCAGGAACGCGCTGGCCACGCCGGGGACCAGGACGAGCGCGATGAGCTCGACGACGGCGAGCACGCCGAAGGGACGCTGGTCGCCGGTGCGGTCCGCGACCAGGGTCGGGTTGGCGTACACCGCCTCGTTCCCGCCGCCGGTGCCTCCGTCCCCGGTGGCGGCGTCCGGGCCGCCGGCGGGCGCCCCGGTCTCCGGATCGACCTTGCCGGGCTGGCCCGACGGGCCCGTGCCGCCGTCCGTCGTACCGCTGTCGGGGGTCTTGCCGTCGGTGGACGGCTTGTTCGTACCGGTCTCGGTGCCGCACGGTCCGGCGCCCTGCTTGTCGCAGGCGGCCGGCTGCGGCGCCTTGTCTGCTAGCACGTTGTGGTTCGGGTTCTTGCCGTCGAACGTCGGGTTGTTGCAGCTGCGGACGTCGCGGTTGGTCAGGTTGACGTTGCTGTCGGCCTTCGCGAGCTTGGCGACCTGGTCGAAGCCCGCCTTGACCAGGTTGAGGGTGAGCGGCGAGTAGCCGTACTTGCCGGCGCTCGTCTGGCCCGTGCACAGCGAGTAGTAGATGAAGTCCGCGAGCGTCTGCCGCTTCGACGTCGTCATCCGCTTGTCGTCGGCTGCGGTCGGGATGATCATGTACGAGTACGACGAAATGGGGTACGCCCGCGGGTCCGCGTTGACGTACACGCCCTTCAGGTCCTGGGTCAGCGTCGTCGGGTTGATCTTCGCCTTCGTCAGCGCGACCGCGGTGTTGTACTGCGTCGGCTCGACGAAGTAGCCGGACTTGTTGAGCACCTTGACCACGGGGTAGTTCGCGTTGACCGGGTAGGAGTACTCGACGTAGCCGATCGAGCCGTTGCCGGCGAAGCCCTTGACCGTGTTCATCACCTGGTCCGAGCCGGACTGCGCGGTCATCCGCGAGCCGCTCTTGACCGGGTAGTACGACGTCAGGCCGGAGCGGCCGAAGTAGCCGCGCCAGATGCTGGGGTACTGGTCGTCCATCCAGGTCGTGAACTGCGCCGTGGTGCCCGAGCCGTCGGAGCGCACGACCGGCGTGATCGGCAGCGACGGGAACTTCCGGCCGTTGTTGTCCTTGGCGATCGCGGCGTCGTCCCAGTTGGTGATCTGGCCGGTGAAGATCTTGGCGATCGTCTCGCCGGACAGCCGCAGGTTGCGCACCTGCTGGTTGCCGATCTTGAGCTGGTAGGTGAACGCCGTGCCGCCCGCGACGATCGGCAGGTAGGCGTAGGCCCGGTCGGACTTGTCGGCGTTCCCCTTCTCGTCGACGCCCTGGTAGGGGATCTCGGAGATGGCGAAGTCGTTGGTGGCCTGCGCGAAGTCCTTGCGGCCCTTGCTCGAGCCGCCGCCGGTGTAGACGACCTTCATGCCGTTGGCGTCGACGTCGGCGATCCACTTCTGGACGATCAGCTCCGACCAGGTCGATCCGGTGCCCTCGATCGTCGTGTACGGCGCCGCGCGGCCGGCCGCGTCCTGGGCGGACGCGGTCCCGGCCCAGCCCAGCAGCAGGGCGACACCGGCGAGGAGGGCGACGAGTGGTCGGCGGACGGGGGCGATCATGCGGCTTCTCCGTTGCGGGTGGTGCGGGTGCGGGGGACGCGGATCCGGGCGACGCGGCTGCGCAGGGACGGCCGGTTCCGGTACTTGCGCGGGCGGGCGACGAACCGGGCGAGCACGAAGAGCGCCAGCACGAGGGTCATCAGCACGACCGCGGCGCCGAACGCACGGCCGATCGAGTGCGGCTCGCCGCTGCGGACCTGCGTGTAGATGAACAGCGGCAGCGAGTTCATCGCGCCGTCGAGCGGGTTGGCCTGGACGAAGTTCGCGGCGCCCGACGTGAGCAGGACCGGGCTGGTCTCGCCGACGCCGCGGGCGACGCCGAGGATGACGGCGGTCGCGAGGCCCGGCCGGGCGGTCGGCAGCACGACGTTCCAGGTCGTGCGCCACCGGCTGGCGCCGAGCGCGAGGCTGGCCTCGCGCAGGTTGCCCGGCACGACGCGGAGGACGACGTCCGCCGCGCGGGCGATGATCGGCAGCATCATCACGCCGAGCGCGAGGCCGGCGGCCAGACCCGAGCGCGGGACGCCGAGCGTGAGGATGACCGTGGTGTAGATGAACAGGCCGGCCACGATCGAGGGCAGCGCGGTCATCGCCTCGACGACGGTGCGCACGATCCGCGCGAACCGGCCGCCGACCTCGGTCATGAACACCGCGGTGCCCACGCCGAGCGGCAGCGCGACGGCGAGGCCGATGCCGAGCTGGATGCCGGTGCCGATGATCGCGTGCAGCACACCGCCCTGCGTGAACGGCGCCTTGGGCTCGACGCCGGCCATGTCGTCGGTGAAGAAGTTGAGGTGCGTCAGTGGCTTCCAGCCGCGGACGAACACGAACACCACCGCGGAGACGAGCGCGATCCCGACGACCACCGCTCCGGCGGTGACGACGATGCCCGCGACCCGGTCGCGCACCTCGACGAAGGTCGTGCTGATCGACGAGAGCAGGCCGGTCATGAAGATGCCGGCGACGAGCAGCACGATCAGGAACCAGGCCAGGCCGCCGAGCGGGAGGAAGCGCTGCGTGATCAGCCAGGCCATGCCCAGCGCGGCGATCCACGCGCCGGCACGGGCGAACAGCTCGTCGGCGTTGGGCGCACCGATCGCGCGGCGCGGGACCGGCGGCGGGACGTCGTCGTCCTGGGCGCGGTCGCGGGCGGGCAGGAAGGTCTTCGGCTCCGCGGACGGCTCGGGGCGGTCGGCGAGGCTGTCGGGGCGGGTCTCCACGGCGGTCATGCGTCGGCGTCCGCTCCGGACCGGCTGCGGTTCACGATGACCGCGGCGAGGGTGTTGACGGCGAGCGTGATCAGGAAGAGCACGAAGCCGGCGGCGAGCAGCGCGGAGAGCTGTGCCGGCGTCGCGTCGCCGAACTGGACGGCGATGAGCGCGCTGACCGAGTTCGCCCCGGTCTCGAGCACGTTCCACTTGATCTCGAACGCCGGCGAGATGATGAGGACGACGGCGATCGTCTCACCGAGCGCCCGGCCCAGCCCGAGCATCGTCCCGCCGATGATGCCGCCGCGGCCGAAGGGCAGCACGACGGAGCGGATGACGCCCCACTTGGTGGCACCGAGCGCGAGCGCCGCCTCCCGCTCCCCCGGCGGGGTCTGCGAGAAGACCTGGCGCATGACGGCGCACGCCATCGGCAGCACCATCATCGCGACGGCGATACCCGCGCAGAACGCGCTGGAGACGTAGCGGCTGGTGTCCCAGACCGGGCTGTCGGCGTCCGTGCCGCGGATCTTGAAGAAGGGCACCCATCCGAAATGGCGCTGCAGCCACCAGGCGAGCTCGGCCGCGTGGGGCATCATCAGGAAGAAGCCCCACAGGCCGTAGACGATCGACGGGATGGCGGCCATCAGGTCGACCGCCGAGACCAGCAGGCCCTTGATCTTCGCGGGCGCGTACTCGCTGATGTAGAGCGCGCTCAGCAGCGCGAGCGGGAACGCGAAGAACATCGCGACCAACGCGATCGACACCGTGCCGACCAGGACGCCGGCGATGCCGATGATGTCGGCCTCCGGCTGCCAGCGCTGCTCGGTGAGGAACGAGAAGCCGTACCGGCGCAGCGTCGGAACGGCCTGCCAGGCAAGGAAGACGCCCACCCCACCGGTGATCACGAGCACCGACGCACCGATGGCACGCGCGACGTTCACGAAGATCGCGTCGCTGCCGGTGGGCCTGCGGGAGATCCGCCGCGGCTGCGCTTCCGGCGCGCTGGGGTCGGCTAGGGGCAGGCTCGTCACACGTCGTCCTCGATCGTGGCCACCCGAGCAGGCCTCCCACGACAGCGCGGAAGTGCGCTGCCACCGGGAACGGTGACGGTGGATCTCGACCAGTCGGGGTGACGACGGTGAACGGAGCGGGAACGGATGGGCCGTCTTTGCTGAAATCAGCAGGCCCGGGCGGACCTGAGGGTTTCAGGCGGTGGGATCGGTCACCCGGCCGACGAAGAGAGGCGTGCCGTGGGCCACGTCGTGGACGACGAAGAGGAACGGACGGTCCACCACGAAGGCCTCGGTGAGGGGCGCGCTGGTCTCCGTCATCACGACCGCGGTGGCGGCCGCGGCCTCCGTTCCCTCCTCGTCGACCGCGACGAAGGCCTGGTGGAGCACCTCGCTGACGACGAGGTCGAGGTCCTCCTCGGTCATCGGCGTGAAGTCGGCGGCGTCGGTGAACGCGGTCGGCATGCCCAACCCGGCGAGGACCTCGCGCAGGGGCGCGGCGGTCCGGAACGTCCAGCGCGGGAGGGTGAGGTCGACGGCGGTCGTCTCACCTCCGTCCTCGGTCGGGGTGAACACCGCGAGTCCATCGGCGGCGAGCCGGCGCTCGACGCCGGCCAGGCCCGCGCCGTCGTCGTCGCTGTCGTCGGGGAGGACGACGGTCATCGCGAGCCGGCGTCCGGCGTACGGCAGGGTGACCGCGCGCCAGCCCTTCCCCGACGTCAGCCGGGCCCCGACGTCCGGGCGACGCATGAGGTCGGCCTGGACCGTGCTGCCGTCGGCCCGCCGGAAGGCGCCGCGCGTCGTGAGCGTCTTCTCGAAGGGCTCCTCCCACGGCGCCTTCAGGTAGATCGCGTTGACGAGGACCAGACGGGTGGACACGTCCAGGACGCCCTCGGGGACCAGGTCGGTGATCCGGTCGGCGGTCCGCGCCTCGACCCAGTCGTTGATCAGGCGCCGGGCCCGCTCGGTCTGCCCGACGAAGTCGACGGCGCGCATCGGGGCGCCGTACTCCTTGGCGAGGAGGTCGACGAACTCCTGCTCCCACGCCACGCCCTGCTGCCCGAACAGCTGGTCGGCCGAGGCGAGCGCCACCTCGGCGCTCGACCCGTCGGCCCGCTCCTGGTCGCCGGCCAGCCCGTGGAGGGACCGGGTGAGGGCGTTGAGCCCCGCGTGCCAGCGCTCCCCCAGGGCGTCGGCGCCGAGCACCTCGCGCATCTCGGCCGCCGTGCGCCCGGCCGCTCCGGTGAGCGTCATGCCGAGGGCGACGAGGACCGAGAACGGCGACAGGACCAGGTTCTCGCCCTCGTGCTCGCGGGCCAGGGCGTCGTACAGGCGGCCGGAGAAGGTCTGCAGGCCGGCGACGACCTGCGGGACGAGCGTCGGATCGCCCGCCGCCGGTCGCACGTCGGAGGAGATCAGCTCGATCTCGCTCCCCGGCTCGGCGGGGTCGATCTGCGCGGGCGACCGGTTGCCGCAGGCGGTCAGGAAGGACGCGCCGAGGGCGGCGAGGCCGAGCTGGACGGTGGCACGACGGTCGAGCGCGAGAGGCATGACCTTCCGACGCGCCGGAGGGGCGCCGGGTTCCGTCGCGGGACCAGCAGGCTCAGCGGCCCACAGGGATCAGGAGGTCGGCGGCCCGACGGCCAGCGCGAGCGCCGTCAGCGCACCGACGGCGACCAGGCCCATGCACAGCCCCCGCAGCGGGTTGACCAGCAGCCACCCCACCACCCGGTCCGGCAGCGAGCGCGTCGCCCCCGACGGCAGCCGCCACGAGTCACCGAGCCAGCCCTTCCGGATCGCCCACCACTCCAGCGGCAGCGTCGCCAGCGGCGGCACCGCGGCCACGAGCGCCAGCAGCCCCCGGCCGGCCGACCAGCGACGGTCGACCCAGACGACGACCGTCGTGACGACGTACGCCACGAAGACGACGCCGTGCAGCATGCCGAAGATCCGCACCCCGACCTCGGTCGTCTCGGTGCCGTACTTGAGGAACATGCCGATCAGCAGTCCCGTCCAGGTGATCGCCTCGGCGATCGCGACGGTGCGGAACAGCTTGGTGGGGGTGGTCACGGGTTCGAGAGTACCGAGGCGGACGGGTGCGACCGGGGTCGCGTTGGTCACAGACGGGGCAGGTCGCCCGAGGCTCCTTCGAGCTGGACGATCACTCGTGATCGAGCGGAACGACCCGCCGGGCCATGCCGAGGACGACGACCCCCAGCTCCATCGCTGCCACGATGCGTTCGCTCTACGACCCGAACCGGCGCTCGCGCTGCGCGTACGCCCGGATCGCCCGCAGGAAGTCGACCCGTCGGAAGTCGGGCCAGTAGGCCTCGCAGAAGTAGAACTCCGACTTCGCGCTCTGCCACAGCAGGAAGCCGCCGAGCCGCTGCTCCCCCGACGTGCGGATGACGAGGTCGGGGTCGGGCTGGCCCTTGGTGTAGAGGTGCTCCTCGATGTGCTCGATGTCGATCTGCTGGGCGAGCATCTCGAGCGGCGTGCCGAGCGCGGCGTGCTCGGTGAGCAGGGAGCGGACGGCGTCGGCGATCTCGCGGCGGCCGCCGTAGGCGACGGCGATGTTGACGGTCATGCCGTCGACGTCGGCGGTGGCCTCGGCGGCGGCCTTGAGGCGCTTGGCGGTCTCGTGGGGCAGCAGGTCGAGGGCGCCGACGGGGTGCAGTCGCCAGCGGCGCTGGTCAGCGAGGGAGTCGACGGCGTCGGCGATGATCTCGAGGAGCGGCTCGAGCTCGCGGGCGGGGCGGTTGAGGTTGTCGGTGGAGAGCAGCCACAGGGTGACCACCTCGATGCCGACCTCGTCGCACCAGCCGAGGAGGGGCTCGATGTTCGCGGCGCCGGCCTGGTGACCGTGCGCGGTGTCGCGGCCGACCGCCTTCGCCCAGCGCCGGTTGCCGTCGAGCATCACGCCGATGTGCTTGGGCAGGTTCCCGGGCATCCTGCGAAGCATGCGTGCCTCGTAGGCGGGGTAGAGCACCTTGCGCACACCGCGCTTCCAATCCGCCACATACCGATCGTAGGACACATCGGCCGTGCGGCACCGATGATCGGGCAGCGCACCTTCCAGGCCGCCCACCTGACTGACACGATGGGCACCATCCGCACCACCTTCCGAAAGAGGTACGACGACCATGACCGCTGCCGCCTGGCACCCGGACCCCACCGGCCGCCACGAGCTCCGCTACTGGGACGGCGCCCAGTGGACCGACCACGTGTCCGACCAGGGCGTGCAGTCGACCTCGCCGCTCTACCCGCCGACCGACGCCGGGCAGCAGGCCACGAGCAGCACGGACGCCGACGCGTGGGTCGGCTCCTCGGTGGTGGACGCCGAGGCCGAGGCCGGCTCCGCCGACCACGCGGGCTCCGCCGACGCGGCCAACGCGGCGCCGACCGGCACCCCCTCGGTCGCGCCCGACGCGGTGACCGCGTTCGCCCCGCTCTCCTCCCAGTCGACGCCGGCCGACGAGGCGCCGACCGCCCGCCAGCACGCCTCCGAGCCGGCGCCGTTCGAGGCCGAGCAGCCGGTCCAGGCCGAGCAGCCGGTCCAGTCCCAGCCGCCGGCGTGGCAGCCCGCCCAGGAGTCCTTCCAGGCGCAGGCCGCCCCCGCCGTGCCGTCGTACCAGCCCCAGCCGGTCGGCGGCCAGGCGCAGGCCGCGCTGGGCGACGCCTTCGCCGGCATCTCCGGCGAGCTGATCGACGGCCGCTTCGGCGAGGTCGACGGGGCCGGCGCGATGCTGCAGAACAAGAAGCTGCTGCGCGTGCGGATCACCGAGCCGTTCATGGCCAAGCAGGGCTCGATGGTGGCCTACCAGGGCAACGTCAACTTCGCCTACCAGGGCGGCGGCGCGGCCAAGTTCCTCAAGAAGGCGTTCACCGGCGAGGGTCTCTCGCTGATGCGGGTCGAGGGTCAGGGCGACGTCTTCCTGGCCGACCTCGCGCACGACGTCCACATCCTGCACCTCAACAACAGCGGGCTGTCGGTCAACGGCCGCAACGTGCTGGCGTTCTCGGCCTCCCTCGACTGGAACGTCGAGCGGGTCAAGGGCGGCAGCATCGCCGCCGGCGGCCTGTTCAACACCACGCTGCGCGGGACCGGCTGGGTCGCGATCACGACCGAGGGCATGCCGGTCGTCCTCAACGCCGCCGAGGCGCCGACCTTCGCCGACGCCAACGCGCTCGTCGCCTGGTCGGTGCACCTGCAGACGTCGATCCGCTCGACGGTCTCCGCCGGCGCGCTGATCGGGCGTGGCTCCGGCGAGGCCTTCCAGGTCTCGTTCCAGGGTCCCGGGTTCGTCATCGTGCAGCCCTCGGAGGGTCCGCCGATCGCCACGGCCTGAGCCTGTCGCCGACGGCCGGGTGAGCGTGAGATCACGCTCACTCGGCCGTCGTCGTCCTCAGGAACGGCGGCTACTCTCTCCCCATGAACCAGGCCCTCCCTCACTCCGGCGAGAAGGTCCGCGCGCGTCTGGACAACCTCGGTGACCAGATCAGCGAAAAGGTTGCTGACATCAAGCCCCGGCTGCGGGGCTGGATCCACCTCGCCTCCACCCCGCTCGTGCTCGCAGCCGGCATCGTGCTCATCTGCCTGTCCCCCACGGCGGCGACCAAGGTCGGCTCGGCGCTGTACGCCGTCTCGGCGCTGCTGCTGTTCGGCATCTCGGCGCTCTACCACCGCGGCACCTGGTCGCCGAAGGTGTGGACGATCCTCAACCGGTTCGACCACTCGAACATCTTCTTGTTCATCGCCGGGTCCTACACGCCGTTCGCGGTGATCCTGCTCAACGGACCCTCGCGCGTGATCATGCTGTCGGTGGTGTGGACGGGTGCCCTGCTCGGCATCGCGTTCAAGCTGTTCTGGCCGAGCGCGCCGCGCTGGCTGTCGGCGCCGATCTACATCGCGCTCGGGTGGGCGGCGATCTTCTTCATCCCGGCGTTCTTCGAGGGCGCGACCGCGCTCGGCCTCGGCATCGGGATCGCCATCTTCGTGCTGATCGTCGTCGGCGGCGCGCTCTACACGATGGGCGGCCTGGTCTACGGCTTCCAGTGGCCGAACCCGTCGCCGCGCGTGTTCGGCTTCCACGAGATCTTCCACGGCTTCACCATCGCCGCGTTCGCCGCGCACTACGTCGGCGTCTCGCTGGCGACCTACTCGCTGCGCTGAAGCAGTACCAGCACCTCCGCGTGCGGCGTCTGCGGGAACATGTCGAGCAGCCGCCCCCGCACCGGCCGGTACGACGCCAGGTCGGCCAGGTCGCGTGCCAGCGTCTCGGGGTTGCAGCTGGAGTAGAGCACGTGCCGCGCGCCGGAGCCCTCGAGCCGCCGGGCCAGGTCGTGCCCGAGCCCGCGCCGCGGCGGGTTGACGACGACCAGGTCGGCGCCGGCCAGGAGCGCGGCGTGCTCCGGCGCGGTGGCGTCGCCCACCGCGAAGCCGAGGGTGCCGGGCAGGTCCGCCTCGTCGCGGGAGCGCTCCGCGCTCGCGACCGCGTCGGCGCTGATCTCGATGCCGGTGACGGTGCGGCCCGGCGCGGCGAGGTGGAGCGCGAAGCCGCCCACCCCGCAGTAGAGGTCGACCACCCGCTCGGGAGCCAGGTCGCGCACCCACGCGGCCGCCTCGCGGTAGAGCGCGGCCGCGACCGCCGTGTTGGTCTGGAAGAAGCTGCGCGGGCGCAGGTGGAGGGTGACCCCACCCATCCGCATGGGCAGGGTGTCGTCCTCGGTGAGGACCACCTCGCGCTCCCCCTCCAGCACCGCGCGGTGCTCGGGCTGGACGTTGATCGTCACCACCCGGACCGCCGGCAGCCGCTCCCGCAGCCACGGCAGGTGCTTGCGCACCCGCGCCTCGGCCGCCGTCGAGCGCAGCACCAGCCGCACCATCAGCTCACCGTCGGGCGACTCGGTGACGAGGACGTGCTTGAGCTCGCCCCGCTGGGCGACCGGCTGCCCCGACCCCACGTCGTACGGCGTGAGGTCGGCGGCGCTCACCAGCGCGGCCAGCACCGGCAGCGCCGCCACGATCCCCGGCGTGTGGAGGGCGCAGTCGCGCAGGTCGTACCCACGGCTCGGGTCGGCCGGGTCGAGGATGCCGAGCGTGGGCGCCGCCGCGGTGCCCGTGACGACCATCTTGGCCTTGTTCCGGAAGCCCGCCGGCGCACTCGTCACCGGCGGCAGCCAGACCAGGCCGGGCGCATCGACGAGCGCGCGCGTGGCGGCCTCCTTGGCGGCCAGCTGGTCGTCGTACCGCTGCCCGAGCCAGGTGCACGAGCGGCACTCCCCCGCCGAGAAGTGGGCGCAGTCGAGCACGGCGAGACCCATGCCTCCATCGTAGGGGCGCACTGCCGCCCTAGGGTGTGCCCGTGACGTCGTCCTCGTTCGAGAAGGTCCAGCCCGGGCCCGTCCTCGCCACCGTGCGACGCCTCGAGGAGCGGGTCGAGGCCCGCTTCCCCGGCCGCGGCCTGCACCGGGTGGCCGGCGAGCTCGCGGGCCTGGTCGAGACCGTCGCGTCGTCCACGGCGTCGGCGCGCGGACGCCGGTCGTGGCTGCGCCCGCTGTCGCGGTTCGGGATCCTCGCCGTGGTCGTGGTGACCCTGACCGTGATGGTGCTCGCGGTGCGCTCGGCCACGGTCGACGCCCCGGACACCGGCCTGGAGTGGATCCCCCTCCTCGAGAGCGCCGTCAACGACCTCGTCTTCGCGGCGCTGGCGATCTGGTTCCTGTACTCCGTGCCCGAGCGGCTGCAGCGCGAGGGCCTGCTCGAGCTGCTCCACCGCCTGCGCTCGCTGGCCCACATCGTCGACATGCACCAGCTCACCAAGGACCCCGAGCGGCTGCGCTCCTCGTTCAGCCCGACGCCGGCCAGCGCCGACATGGACCTCGACCCCGAGCAGCTCGGCCACTACCTCGACTACTGCTCGGAGCTGCTCAGCCTGGTCGGCAAGGCCGCCGCGCTCTGCGCGGAGGCCTCGCGAGACCCCGTCGTCCTCGACACGGTGAGCACGGTCGAGACGTTGACGGTGTCGCTGGAGCGCAAGATCTGGCAGAAGATCGCGGTGCTCGACCAGATGCGGGCGGCCGCGGCTCCGGAGAGCTAGGCGTCAGCGGCACCAGGCGAGATCGGTCCAGCGGACGAGCGCGCCCCACCGGCTCATGCCGTACCGGGTGTCGGTGCGGGCCTGCACCGACATCGCGTTCTCGAGCGGGACGTAGGCGCTCCACGCGGAGCCGCGGCCCTGCCCGTTGTGGTAGTAGTACGTCGGACCGTTGGGCATCCACGGGCTCCACGGGTTGCGGTAGCTGCGGGCGGTCTTCACGTTGACCTGGAACCTCGCCTGGCTGATGAGCCGCTCGGCGCGGGTCAGGTCGAGGTCGAACCGGACGGTCTTGAAGCCGTTCCCGCTGTTGCGGTAGCGGCACGCCGCGACGCGGACGCCCCGCACGGTCTTGTACAACGTCGTGGTGCCGACGGCCGTGTTGCCGGTGGCGGCGGCCCGCTCGGCGGCGGGCGCCGGCGCGGCGGCGGCCGTGGCAGTGGGTGTGGGCGCACCGGGCACGGTCACGGCGAGACCGGCGGCCGCGGTCAGGGCGACGGCGAGCGTGGCGAAGCGACGGAGCACGGGAACCTCCCTGGTTCGTTGACGACGGTCCGCCACCTGCCCGCCTGGGCGCGGGGCAAACGTCGCGGGCCCCGGTGCGCCCGCTAGGCCCCGAGCAGGCGGACGGCGACGCGCAGGTCCGCGACCAGCGCGTCGTACGCCGCCTGTCGCTCGTCGCGGGCGCGGAGCACCGCCGAGGGGTGGGTGGTGGCCACGGCCCAGGCGGGCGGGTGGGCGAGGTCGAGGTCATCCGGCCACGGAAGCGCCCGGCCGCGGGACTCCCCCACCCGGAACTGCGGTCCGTAGAGCGCCTGTCCGGCCGTGCTGCCGAGGACGACGACCCCACGCGGGCGGACCAGCGCGAGCTCGGCCCGCAGCCAGGGCCGGCAGGCCTCGACGTGGCCCTTGTTCGGCGACTGGTGGATCCGCCGCTTGCCGCGCGTGCCGGACCACCGGAAGTGCTTGACCACGTTGGTGCGGAAGACGTCCGTGGCTGCCAGGTCGGCGTCGGCCAGCGCCTCGTCGAGCACCCGCCCGGCGGGGCCGACGAAGGGCTCGCCCTGCTGGTCCTCCTGGTCGCCGGGCTGCTCGCCGAGCAGCACCAGACCGGCCCGGCGGGCGCCGTCGCCCATCACCCCCTGCGTGGCATCGCGGTAGAGCTCGCAGCCCCGGCACTCCTGGACCGCTGACCGCAGGGTGCGCAGGCTCGGCCGGGCGGGGACCCACTCCTCCGCTCCGGGCCGTCGGGACGCCATGCGGCCGCAGTACCCCGGCTACCGCTGCTGCACACCGAGCGCCCGCTCGACCACCCGCACGGCGTCCGGGTAGCCGCCCGGCTCCGCCCCGATGTACGACAGCCGCAGGTACGGCGCCGACGGCTCCGCCGGGAACCACTCGTCGCCCCCGGCGACCCACACCCCGTCGGCGGCGCAGTCGCGGACGAGCCGCTCGACGTCGGTGCCGCCGGGCAGGCGCGCCCAGAGGTGCAGCCCGCCCGGCGGGACGACGTCCACCGCGACCGAGGGAGCGTGCTCGCGCAGGCTCTCGACCAGCAGGTCGCGGCGGGCGCGCAGCTGGGTGCGGAGGCGGCGCAGGTGGGTGCGCCAGCCGGGGTCGCTGACGACCTCGAGGGCCGCCTGCTGGAGCAGGCCGCTGACGTACATCGACTCGGCGGCGCGGTCGTTGAGGATCCGGTCGCGGGCGGGGCCGCGGGCGATGACGGCGGCGACCCGGAGGGCCGGCGAGACGCTCTTGGTCAGCGAGCGCAGGTAGACGACGTGACCGGCGTCGTCGTGCGCGGCGACCGGGCGCGGGGTGGTGTCGATGCCGAAGTCGTGGGCCCAGTCGTCGTCGACGAGGAAGGCGCCGTGGGCGCGGACGACGGCGAGGATCTCGTCGGCGCGCTCGACGCTCCACTGGGCGCCCGTCGGGTTGGCGTAGTTGGGCTGCGCGTAGAAGGCCCGCGCCCCGGTCTCGCGGAAGGACCGGTCGACCTCGGCCGGGTCGGGGCCGGCGCCGTCGTCGGCGACGGGCACCGGGACCAGCTCGACGCCGGCCTGCCGTGCCGCCTGGATGGCCCCCCAGTACGTCGGGGACTCGACGAGCAGCGGCTGGCCGGGGGCGACCAGGGCCCGGAAGATCGACGAGAGCGCGCTCTGGCTGCCCGGCGCGATGACGACGTCCGCGGGGGTGACGGCGCCGAGGTGGGCGGGGGTGGCGTCGGCGAGCTCGGTCGCGAACCACGCGCGCAGCTCCGGTACGCCGGCCGCCGGCGGGCGCCCGGTCGCGGCGGCACCGCGCGCGGCCCGGCCGAGGGCGGTGCGGACGAGGCGCTCGGGCAGCAGCTCGGGCCCGGGATAGCCGGCGTGCAGGACCTGCGCGTCGGGCGGTGCGGTGAGGAGCGGCCCGGCGATCCGCGGGAGCACGGCGCGCGGGGTGCGCAGCGCGGCGGTCTGCCAGCCGAAGTCGGGCCCGCGAGCGGGCCGCACGGTCCGGACGAAGGTCCCCACGCCGGGCCGGCTCTCCACGAGACCCTCGGCGCCGAGCCGGCGCAGCGCCTTCTGCACCGTCACCGGGCTCGCGCCGTGCGCCTGGACGAGGGCCCGCGTCGAGGGCAGCTGGGCGCCGGCGGGCGCGTCCCGGATCCAGGAGCGCAGCGCGGCGACGATCCGAGCACTGCTATCGTCGTTCATGTCAGTAGACAGTAGCGCTATCGCCTCCCGTCGGCACCTGCTATCGACGCTCCCCGCCGGTCTCGGCTGGGGCCTGCTCGGGGTGCTCGCGTTCTCGTTCACCGTGCCCGTCACCCGGGTCGCCCTGCGCGACCTCGACCCGCTCCTCATCGGCGCCGGCCGCGCGGTCGTCGCCGCCGCGCTCGCCGCGGCCGCGCTCGCCCTGACCCGCCAGCGCCTCCCCCGTGGCGCCCAGTGGGGGCGGCTGGCCGTCGTCGGCGCGGGCGTGGTCGCGGGCTTCCCCCTGCTCACGTCGTACGCGCTGACGGAGGTGGCGGCCAGCCACGGCGCCGTCGTCATCGCCGTGCTGCCGGCCGCGACCGCGGTCATCGCGGTCCTGCGCACCCGGGAGCGCCCCGTCCCCGCCTTCTGGCTGTACGCCGGGCTCGGCGCGAGCGCCGCCGTCGGGTTCGCCGTCGCCCAGGGCGGCGGCCCGGCGCACCTCCAGCGCGCCGACCTGCTGCTGTTCGCCGGCGTCGTCGCCTGCGCGACCGGCTATGCCGAGGGCGGCCTGCTCGCCCGCGAGCTCGGCTCCTGGCAGACCATCTCGTGGGCGCTGGTGCTGGCGGCGCCGGTGATGACCGTGCTGGCCGGCGCGAGCGTCGTCCGGCACCCGCCGTCGGCGGGGCCGGGGACGTGGCTGTGCTTCGGCTACCTGGCCGTGGTCAGCATGTTCCTCGGCTTCTTCGCCTGGTACCGCGGGCTCGCGCTCGGGCCGATGGCGCAGGTCAGCCAGGTCCAGCTCGTCCAGCCGGTGCTGAGCATCGCCTGGGCGGGCCTGGTCCTCGGCGAGGCGATCACCTCGCTCACCGTCGCCGGCGGGCTCGCGGTGATCGCCTGCGCCGGGGCGGCTACTTCTTCCCGCGGGCGTAGAGGCCGCGCACGACCTTCGTGAGCTGCTTCTCCTCCTTGGCCGTGCGACGGAACGTCGTCAGCGCGATCGCCGGCTTGAACCGCTGCCGGGCGATGGCGTGGGGGTAGGTGAACTCGCGCAGGCCGTCGGGGCCGTGGATCCGGCCGAAGCCCGAGTCGCCCACGCCGCCGAACGGCAGGGTCGGGATGCCCGCGAACGAGATGACGCCGTTGATGGCGGTCATCCCGGCGCGCAGCCGATCGGCGATCTCCATGCCGTGCTCCTGGGAGAAGACCGTGGAGCCCAGCGCGTAGCGGGTGCCGTTGGCCCGCTCGACGGCCTCGTCCATGTCCTTGACCCGGGTGACGGTGACGGTCGGACCGAACGTCTCCTCCTGCACCGCCGAGGAGTCCTCGGGGACGTCGACCAGCACGGTCGGCTGCACGAAGCGGGCCCCCTCGGGCACCGGTCCGCCCACCAGCGCGCGGCCGCCGCGGGCCAGGGCGTCGTCGACGTGGCGCCGGATGATGTCGACCTGGGACGGCATGGTGATCGGGCCGACCTGCCCGCCCGGCTTGGCCTCCAGGTCCTTGGCCTGGCGGACCAGGTGGTCGAGGAACTCGTCGTACACGCGCTCGTGGACGTAGACCCGCTCGACGCCGGCGCAGGTCTGGCCGGCGTTGGCGGCGGCGCCCCACAGCGCGGCCTCGGCGGCCTCGGCGACGTCCGCGTCGTCGGCGACGATGAGCGCGTCCTTGCCGCCGGCCTCGATCACGACGGGAGTGAGCGTCTCGGCGCAGGCGGCCATCACCCGCTTGCCGGTGGCGGTGGAGCCGGTGAAGGCGACCTTGTCGACGCCGGCCGCGGTGAGCGCGGCGCCGGTCTCGCCGTACCCGGTGACGACCTGGAAGACCGGGCGGCCGACGGCCTCCTGGAAGGTGCGCGCGAGCCACTCGCCGACGCCGGGGGTGTACTCCGAGGGTTTGAAGACCACCGTGTTCCCGGCCGCGAGCGCGTAGGCGATGGAGCCCATCGGGGTGAAGACCGGGTAGTTCCAGGGGCCGATCACACCGACGACGCCCAGCGGGCGGTACTCGACGCTCGCGGCCTGGTTGACCATGAGCAGGCCCGGCGCGACGCTGCGGCGCTTGAGCACCTTCTCGGCATGGCCGGCGGCCCAGGAGAGGTGGTCGACGGCGAGCGCGGTCTCGAGGAGCGCGTCGCCGGTGGGCTTGCCGGTCTCGCGGGCCATGAGCGCGGCGAGCTCGTCCATGCGGCGGGCGATGAGCTTGCGCCAGCGCACGAGCGCGCGCTTGCGGCCGTCGTACCCGAGGGCCTGCCAGTGCGGGGCCTCGGCGCGGGCCCGGTCGACGGCGGCCTGGACGGCGGTCGCGTCGTGGATCGGGTGGGTGCCGACCACGGCGCCGGTGGCCGGGTCGAGCGAGGTGAAGGTCTGCGCGGCGGGAGCGGCCGGCGCGGCGTCGGTGCTGGTCACCCCTCGAACTTACTCGCCGGTCACCTCCAGCGGAATGGGCCGACGAACAAGATGACGAGCACCACGTGGGCGCCCACCACGACGGCGGCGATCGCGACGGCCGCCACCGGCCGGCGCCGGGCGACCCACTCGGCGGCCTGGTAGGCCAGCGTGATGAGCGCGAGCACGACCGTGACGTGGAGCAGGACCGCCAGCGCGATGCCGGTGACCGCGCCCGCGATCGCGAACCGGCCCCAGGTCAGCCCCAGCAGCAGCGGGACGACGACCGCGCCGGCCAGCCCGCCGACGAGCTCGGCCGCGAACGGCCGGTCCCCCATCCACGGCACGACGTCGACGACGTCGAGCAGGTCGAGCGTCGCCAGCACCCCGAGCACGGCGACGACGACCAGGCTCGCGGCGGCCGTCGCGCGGTAGCGCAGGTGCCGCGCGGACGACCACGCCGTCGAGCCGGACCAGATCGTGCCGAGCGTGACCGCCGACCAGACCAGCCAGCTGCGCACCGGACCGGTGTCGGTGTCGCGCATCGCCGCCCGGAACACCCGGTCGGCCGCCACCCGGTCGAGCACGTGCCCGTCGACCGACAGGTACGTCGGTGGCTCGTGCCGGCCGTGCACGAGCCCGTCGTGGAGCAGCGCGGGCGGCAGGTGCCGCCCGGTCCGCGGCACCAGCCAGGTGAAGATCGTCGGCACGGACGTCAGGTCGGTCTCGAACGTGGCCGGGTCGGCGGGGACCAGCAGGTCGCCGTACTCACGGTCGCGGTAGGCGATCCGGTGCAGCATCCGGAAGCTCTCGGTGCGCCGGTGCACGTCGCCGGACTCGACCCGCTCCAGCACGATGCGCGGCGGGTCGGCGGAGCCCTCGTCGTGGAACCGCTCGGGCTCCGGCGTGAGTGCCGCCCACGGGCTCATCGGCACTCGCCCTGGCCCAATCGGACCAGCCCGTTGAGGTCGCCGCTCGCGAAGTCGAGCAGCCCGCTGCCGTCGGGGTGCATCAGCTCGTGGTCGGAGTCGACGTGGTCGAGGCCGACGAGGTGGCCGAGCTCGTGGAGGAGGATCGCGCGCTGGAAGCCCTCGCCGTTGCGGCGGTCCTCCAGGTCGTCGAACGAGTCGGCGTCGAGGGTGACCCCGCCGGTGACGTACCAGCGCCACTCGGTCCCCGGGCCGGACTGGGCCGTGGCCCCGCCGACGCCCGCGACGTCACCGGCCAGGTCGTCGACCTCGTCGTCGGTCGCCCACGCGATCAGCACGGGCTCGGGGCGCCCGAACCGGGCGCCGCCGGTGTCGGGACGGCGGTCGGTGGTGCCGTCGTACACGAACCGGAGACCGGTGATGCCGGCGACCTCGTCGACGCCCTCGCGGACGAAGTCGACCGCGTCGTCGTCGCTGCCGGGCGCCTGGTCGGGGTTGATCTCGTAGTGGACCTCGCGGCACGGGTCCCAGGTGACGGGCTCGTCCTTGCTCCCGCGCTGGTGCTGGAGGAAGGCGTAGGTGCCGCCCTTCCCGACCTCCGCGGGATCACCGAGCCGGTCGCCGCCGAGCCCGACCAGGCGGCGCAGCGAGTCGAGCTCGCTGCCCGGGCCGATGAGCAGGACGACGAAGAAGAGCGCCGCGCTCAGCAGGAGGACGGCGCCGGAGCGCCACCGCTCGCTCACCCGATCGCCGCGGGATCGGTGACCGGGCGCTCGCACACGAAGCCACGGCACACGTACGCCGCGGCGAGGCCGTCGACCGCCGTCCGGCCGGCGAGGAGGGGGATGGCGTCGCTCGGGCCGTCGGCTGCGACCACGACGGCGCCGGGCAGCGCCAGCGCCCGCCGCTCGAGGGCGTCCCGGGCCGGCCCGGCCGGTCCGACGACAGCGACCTCGAGCGGCCCGTCGAGCATCGTCGTCGCCGCGGCGAGCGACCACCCGGCGAACCGCGGCGCCTTGTCGGCGAGCACCGCCACGGTGGCGATCGCCCGCTCGGCGGCGTCGCGGTAGCGGCCCTCGCCGGTCAGTGCGTGCGCCTCGACCAGCGCGTGCACGAGCGCGCTGAACCCGCTCGGCGAGGCGTTGTCGCCGGGGTCGCGGGGCCGGGTCACCAGCGCCTCCGCGTCGTCGCGGGTGTCGTAGAAGCCCCCGTCGGGCGCGGCGAAGCCCTCCAGCGCGCTGTCGATCAAAGCCGTCGCGTGGTGCAGCCAGCGCGCGTCGGCTGTGGCCTGGGCGAGCGCCAGGAAGCCCGACGCCACGCAGCCGTAGTCCTCCAGGACGCCCGCGTGCGCCCCCGCGACGCCGTCGCGCGAGACCCGGAGCAGCCGGCCGCCGTCGCGCAGGTGGAGTCGGACGAGCAGCTCACCGACTGCCTCCGCTGCCTCCTGGAGGTCGGGGCGACCGAGCCGGCGCGCGGCGTCGAGCAGCCCGCTGATCGCCAGGCCGTTCCAGGCCGCCACGACCTTGTCGTCGCGGGCCGGACGGGGGCGCTGCTCGCGGGCCTCACGCAGGAGCGTGCGGACCTTCGCGAGCCGTGCGATCTCGGCGGGATCGTCGGGGAAGTGGCGCAGCTGGAGGGTCGACATGCCGTGCTCGAAGGTGCCCTCGTCGGTCACCTGGAAGAGCTCGGCCGCCCACGCGCCGTCGTCCGGGCCGAGGACGTCGACCAGCTGGGCCGGCGTCCACGCGTAGAACAGGCCCTCCTCGGCGTGCCCGCCCGGCTCGGCCGGGCTGTCGGCGTCGAGCGCCGACGCGAACCCGCCCTCGTCGGTGCGCAGCTCGCGGAGCAGGAAGTCCGCCGTCTCGGCCGCGATCCGGTCACCCTGCTCGGTGCCGAGCCGCGCGTAGAGACCCAGCAGCTGGGCGTTGTCGTAGAGCATCTTCTCGAAGTGCGGCACCACCCAGGCGCGGTCGACCGCGTAGCGCGCGAACCCGCCGCCCACCTGGTCGTACATGCCGCTCCCGGCCATCGCCGCGACCGTCCGCGCCAGCATGTGCCGGGCTTCCTGGTGCGCCTGGCGCGCTTGTCCGGCGTAGCGACGGAGGAACTCGAGGACCATCGTCGGCGGGAACTTGGGCGCGTTCCCGAACCCGCCGGCCTGCGCGTCGTACTCCTGGGCGAGGGTGGCGACCGCCCCGTCGATCCGCTCCCCCGTCAGCGCGTACGCCGGCAGCGCGGCCTCGTTGCGCAGGTGCGCCGCCACCTTGCCCGCCGTCGCCCGCACGTCGTCCCCCTTGGTGACCCAGGCATCGCTCAACGCCCGCAGCACCTGCGTGAACGACGGCGACCCGTGCCGCGGCTGGTCCGGCAGATACGTCGCCGCGAAGAACGGCGCCCCCTCGTGGTCCATCACCACCGTCATCGGCCACCCACCCTGACCGGTCATCGCCGTCGTCGCCTGCATGTACACCGCATCGACGTCCGGCCGCTCCTCACGGTCGACCTTGATGCTCACGTAGTGCTCGTTGAGGTACGCCGCCGTGGCGTCGTCCTCGAAGGACTCGTGGGCCATCACGTGGCACCAGTGGCAGGCGGCGTACCCGACCGACAGGAGGATCGGGACGTTGCGGCGGCGGGCCTCGGCGAAGGCGTCCGGGCCCCACTCCCACCAGGCGACGGGGTTGTCGGCGTGCTGGAGGAGGTACGGACTGGTCGCGTGCTTCAGCCGGTTCACGAGAACCAGTCTCTCCTGTCACGGAAGAAGTGCGGGACGCCGACCGGGGCGAGCGCTCAGGCGTCGTCGTCCGGTCCGCGCAGCCGGCGTCGAGGGGCGGCCCTGAGGTGGGCACGTTCTCCTTGCTTCCCCACCAGGCTGAGGAATTCCACGGGTCCCGCACTCGTGGCGCCGAACCAGTGCGGGGTGCGCGTGTCGAACTCGGCAGCCTCACCCGGACCGAGGACGAGGTCGTGCTCCCCCAGCACGAGGCGCAGCCGCCCGCTGAGGACGAAGGCCCAGTCGTAGCCCTCGTGCGTGCGCAGGTCGGGCTCGTCGTCGTCGCGGCCCGCGGGCAGGACGAACTTGTAGGCCTGGATCCCGCCCGGACGCCGGCTCAGCGGCAGGATCGTGCTGCCGTCCTTGGTCGGGAGCGGCTTCAGGTTGACGCGCGGATCACCCGTCTCCGGCGCATCGACGAGCTCGTCCAGGGTCACCCCGTAGGCGCGTGCGAGCGGCAGGAGCTGCTCGAGCGTCGGACGCCGGAGTCCGGACTCGAGACGCGACAGGGTGCTGATCGAGACTCCCGTCTCGTCGGCGAGCTCGTTCAGCGTCAGGTCACGTCGCTGGCGCAGCTCCTTGAGGCGGGGACCGACGGCGTCCAGCGTCCGGGAGGTGTCGTCCATGCCCACCAGTTTGCCATTCGGCAAAGATCTTTGCGAATAGGCCATCCCTGACGCCACTCTCGGAGTGCGGCCGGCCGTGGCCGCACTCACCGCTAGAGGAGGAACTGATGGGTCACGCCTTCGACCAGCAGTACTGGGACGACATCTGGTCCGGAGAACGCGCGGGGGCGATGGGCTCGAGCGACCCGAACCCCCATCTCCGACGCGAGGTCGCCGCGCTGCGACCGGGCTCGGCGCTCGATGCGGGCTGCGGCGCGGGCGCCGAGGCCATCTGGCTCGCCTCGGCGGGCTGGACGGTCACCGCGGCCGACATCGCCGCCGAGGCGCTGGCGCTCGGCGAGCTGCGCGCCGAGGCCGCCGGGCTGGCCGGGAAGGTGCACTGGGTGCGGGCCGACCTGGCGGCCTGGGAGCCAGACCTCCGCTACGACCTCGTCACCACCCACTACGCGCACCCCGCGATGCCGCAGCTCGAGTTCTACCGCCGCATCTCGAGCTGGGTCGCCCCGGGCGGGACGCTCCTGGTCGTCGGGCACGCGCACGACCACCACCACGAGGACGACCAGCCGCCCGCGGAGGCATCAGCCACCGCGGCAGCGATCACCGCGCTGCTCGACCCCGACGTGTGGAAGGTCGAGACCGCCGTGGAGCTCGACCGGACGACCCGCGGACCACGAGGCCGCACGGCGAGCCTCCACGACGTCATCGTCCGGGCGGCCCGGAAGGAAGAGCTGTGACCACGCAACCCGGAGCCGCGGCCGAGGAGGAGTCGGTCATCGACGACCCGCGGCGGCGCCGCGCCATCCTGATCGCGGTCTGCATCGCGCTCATGGCCGTCATCGCGTCGGTCACCGGACTCAACGTCGCGCAGCCCGAGCTCGCCGTCGAGTTCGACGCCTCGCAGAGCACCGTGCTCTGGTTCATCAACCTCTACACGATCAGTCTGGCCGCGTTCCTCCTGCCGTTCGGAGCGCTCGGCGACCGGCTCGGGCGCAAGCCCGTCCTCCTCGTCGGCCTCGCCCTCTTCGGGGCCGCCAATGTCGCGGCCGGCGTCGCCGGCTCGTCGGAGGTGATGCTCGTCGCCCGGCTCGCCGCCGGGATCGGCGCGGCGATGATCATGCCCGTCACCCTCGCCGTGATCACCTCGACCTTCCCGCCGGAGGAGCGGTCGAAGGGCATCGGCGCGTGGACGGCCGTCGCCGGTGGCGGCGGCATCCTAGGGATGTACCTGTCCGCGCTCCTGGTCGACGTCGCGAGCTGGCGCTGGCTCTTCGTCCTCCCCGTGGCGCTGGTCCTCGTTGCCGTCGTCGTCATCGTGCGCGCCGTCCCCGACTCGCGCGAGCACACCGAGCACCGTTTCGACGTCGTCGGCTCGATCCTCTCGGTGCTGGCCGTGGTCGGCCTGATCTACGCCCTCCACGAAGGCCCCGTGCACGGCTGGTCCGAACCCACGACCGTCCTCGGACTGGTCGGGGGCATCCTTGCCGCGCTCGCCTTCGTCGGCTGGGAGCGACGTCAGCCGGCGCCGCTGCTCGACGTCCGCCTGTTCGGCAGACGTGGACTGTCCAGCGGATCGATCACCCTGCTCGTGGTCTTCGGCGTGCAGGCCGGCATCTTCGTGGTGCTCTTCCCGTTCCTGCAGGCCGTCCTCGGCTGGTCGGCGCTGCGGGCCACGCTGGCGATGATGCCGATGGCTCTGCTGATGATGCTCGCCTCCGGACTCGCACCCCGGGCGTCCACCCGCATCGGCGCCCGGTCGACGATGGCCGCCGGCGTCCTCCTCGGCGGAGTCGGCCTCATCCTGATGGCCACCCTGGTCTCGCGGGAGGACGGCTACCTCTCCGTCCTGCCCGGGATGCTCGCCATGGGACTGGGCATGGGCCTGTCGATGACGCCGTCGACCGAGGCCATCACGGGCTCGCTGCCCCGCGAGCGCCAGGGCGTCGCGTCCGCGCTCAACGACGTCACTCGCGAGCTCGGCACCGCCCTCGGCGTCGCCGTGCTCGGCGCCCTGTTGTCGGCCGGGTACCGGAACGCGATCGACGGCCGGCTCAGCGGCCTGCCCGACGACCTCGCGGACACCGCCCGCGAAGGGGTCGCGAACGCGATCGCCGCGGCCGACGGAGCCGGATCCCGGTCCGACCTGCTCGTCCGGGCTGCCCAGGACTCCTTCGTCGAGGGCTGGCAGCACGCCATGTGGGTCGGCGCCGCGGTGATGGGCGTCCTGCTCGTCCACGTGCTCACCCGCGGCCCCGAGCAGTCCTGAGGAGCGGCCGGCGGCGCGGGACGGGCTCAGTCCCGCGCGGTCGACGGCGCCCGGTGGTTGCGGTAGTCCAGGTCGGCGTACTCCGGGTGGCGCACGATGAACGCGTGCACGAACGGGCACACCGGCAGCACCAGCCGCCCGCTCCCCCGTACGTCGTCCAGCGCCGCGCGGATCAGGTGCGAGCCGACGCCGGCACCCTCGAGCTCGCTGTCGACCTCGGTGTGGGTGAAGACGATCAGGTCCTTGGCCTCCTGGTACGCCGCGAAGCCGAGCACCTTGTCGCCGTCCCGGATCTCGTAGCGGCTCGCGTCCCGCTCGTTCGTCACCGACAGCTCGTCGTGGTTCACCGTGCTCATCCCTGGTCCTCCGTCCGGCGGCCACCGAAGTGCCAACGGTGCACCTCGACCGCATCGTACCGATGCCCGGCGAGCACCTCCCGCGCCGCGTCGACCCCCGCAGCCCGCACCAGCACGGCGGTCCCGAGCCAGGCCTCGCCGTCGTCGGAGAGCAGGGCGCCGCACCCGATCAGGTCACCGGAGTCCGGTACGACGGGCTCCGGCCCGGGCGCGGGTCCCCACCCGATCGCGAGGTAGCGATCGTCCCCGTCACGCCCTCCGGCGAAGTCCCACATCGTGCGCCCGAGGTCGTTGCGGAAGCGGCGCACGAGCACGTCGCGATAGGCACCCGCCTGGTACGACGGCTCCTCGAAGGCGAAGCGCCACGCGGCCGCCGGGTCGGGCAGGCCGAGGACGTGGACGCTGCCGGTGAGCACCTCGCCGGACTCGTCGAAGGTGGGACCCCGAGCGATCATCGTCTCGGCGAACCCGTCCATGTAGGACCAGTGCTCCTCGACCAGCGCGCGGCGCAGGTCGCCCGAGCCGGGACGGTCACGGTGGTAGACGAGGAAGTCCATGGCTCAGTTCTACCGGGTCTCCACCGGCTGCCGGCCGGCGTTCGTCGACCGCCGGCCCCCGGCCGCCACGATCAGCGCCCCGACCACCGCGGCTCGCGCCGCTCGAAGAAGGCCGTGACCCCCTCGGCGACGTCCGCCGTCGCCAGCAGCCGCTCGTGCGCGGCGTGGCTGGCGGCCCAGCTCGCGGTCTCGTCGCCGTTGATCTCGTCGTGGGCCAGCGCCAGGGCCTCCCGTACGGCGAGGGGCGCGTTGCCGCTGATCGTGGCGGCCAGGCCCAGGGCGACGTCGAAGGTCGCGCCCGGCTCGACGAGGCGGTTGACGAAACCGAGGCGCTCGGCGCGCTCGGCGTCGATGGGCTCGCCGGTGAGGAGCATCTCGCGGGCGACGTTGGCCGGGAGCACGCGGGGCGCGCGGAAGACGCCGCCGAAGTCGGGCATCAGGCCGCGCTTGACCTCGGGGAAGCCGAAGGTCGCCGTCCGGGAGGCGACGACGAGGTCGCACGCCAGCACGAGCTCCAGGCCACCGCCGAGCGCGTAGCCCTCGACGGCCGCGATGAGCGGCTTGGGTCGCGCCCGCGACATGATCCCGGCGATCCCGCCGCGCTCGGTCGGCTCGCCAGGGCCTTCGGCGAGGTCCGCACCGGCGGAGAAGACCGACGGCCCGCCGGTCAGGACGCCGCACCAGAGCGAGTCGTCGTCCTCGAGGAGGTTGAGGGCCTCGTCGAGGCCCTGGGTGACGGCGCCGTTGATGGCGTTGCGCTTGGCGGGCCGGTCGAGCCCGATCACGAGGGTCCGGTCGACGCGGATGGTCTGGACGGCCGGGGCACCGGTGCTGTCGCTCATACGGGACAATCTAGGGATGACCATGGAGATGTTCGTCCACGACGAGATCCCGTCGGCCGAGGTCGACCGTCGCGAGAAGGTCCTCTCCTCGCTCACCGACTCCGTGCGCGACCTCGTCGACGCGACGATCCGCAGCACGGTCGCCGACGACGAGCTGGTCGCCGTGCGCGACGAGGTCGACGCGCTCGTCGCCCGCCTGCGCGTGGCCCAGCTGCCCGGTCCGGCCGGGGTGCGGTTCAACTCCGAGGGCCGCTCCTGGAACTGGGGCAACGCGGTCGTCGGCCGGGGCAATGCGATCGCCCCGCCGGTGCTGAACGTGCACGACGACGACAACGCGACCGCCTACGCCGAGGTGACGCTCGGCGCGGCGTACGAAGGTCCGCCGGGGATGGTCCACGGCGGCGTCTCCGCACTGCTGCTCGACCAGATCATGGGCGAGACCGCGAGCGGCTTCAAGCGGCTCACGATGACCGGCACGCTCACCCTGCGCTACTGCCGACCGCTGCCGCTCGGACCGGTCCGGCTCGACGCGCGCATCGCCGACGAGAACGGCCGCAAGATCACCGTCGCGGCGACCATCGGCGTGCCCGGCGAGGAGGCGGCCGTCGAGGCCACCGGGCTGTTCCTGATCCCGAGCTGGGCGCCGATCGACGAGACCGAGCAGGGCTGGTCGCGCTCGGCCGAGGGCTAGGGGCGGTCGACGAGGTCGGCCAGTCGCGGCGGGGCCTGCAGGCAGTAGGAGTCGGTGAGCAGCTCACCGAGCTCGACCCAGTCGGTGTCGTCGTCGATGAGCATCCCGACGACGTTGCCGCCCCACTCGGCCCGGAAGTACGGCGCGCCGAGGTGCTGGAACGCCATCACCTCGTCGGGCTCGGCGCGGAACACGATCCGGAACAGCTGGTCCTCGCCGCCGAACACGTGGGCCACGGTCGAGGTCGTCCCGGCCACCCGCCAGCGCACGCCCACCCAGGCGTCCTCCTCGGCGCACTCGGGCAGGCGCGCGAAGATCGCGCGGAGCCGGGCGAGGTAGTCGCCGGGGACGTCGGGACGGGTCTTTCGGGCCACGACCCGAATCTCCCACACGACACCGACAGGCCGCCGGGCGAGCACTGTCCCCGCTCGCGCCTAGCGTGCCGGACATGAACCGCACCGACCGTCTCTACGCGCTGGTCGAGGAGCTGCGCGCCGCCGGCCCCCGCGGGCGGACGGCGAGCCAGCTCGCCGCCCACTTCGAGGTCAGCGTCCGCACGGTCGAGCGCGACCTCAGCGCGCTGGGCCAGGCCGGCGTCCCGCTCGCCACCAAGCAGGGCCGCACCGGCGGCTACAGCCTCGACCCGTCGATGACGCTGCCGCCGCTCAACTTCACCCCGCGCGAGGCGACCGCGCTCGCGATGGCGCTGAGCAGCAGCGCGCACGTCCTCTTCGCCCGCGACGCCCGCTCGGCCCTGCAGAAGATCGTCGCCGCGATGCCGCCGGCCGCGCTGGCCGAGGCGCGCACGGCCGCGGCCAAGGTGCGGCTCGTCGTCGCCGTCGGGGCGGCGCCCGACGCCGCGGTCGCCGAGACCATCTGGCAGGCCGTGCGGCGCAACCAGGTGCTCCGGATCGGGTACGTCGACGTCGACGGGGCCGAGTCGGAGCGCGAGGTCGAGCCGCAGCACGTCGTCGTCGGGCCGCGGGGGTCGTACCTCACCGCCTGGTGCCGGCTGCGCGAGGACGACCGGGTGTTCCGGATGGACCGGATCACCCGGGCCGAGCGGACCCCCGCGCTCCCCCGCGGCCCGCGGCGGCCGATCGAGCCCGAGATCCCCGGTCAGCTCATCGCCCGGCCCGAGACGGCGCTGCGGCCGGAGAAGATTCTTGCGATGTCCGCGGAAACACCGACATAGGGCTGTCGCGAACCGCTGGGAGCGTGGTCGTCATCGCCCACCGACTCCCAGGAGGAAGCACCATGACCACCACGCCCGCACCCACCCCACCGGCTCCCGGCACCGTCGCCTGGTTCGAGATCGCCACCGACGACCCGGGTGCCGCCGAGAAGTTCTACGGCGGCCTGTTCGACTGGTCCTTCGCGGCCGACGAGGCCTCCCAGGCCGGCGGCCTCGACTACCGCCTGGTCACTGCGCCCGGCGGTGCCGGCGCCCCCTCCGGCGGCATCTTCGGCACCGGTGGACAGCTGCCGGGCCACGCGGTGTTCTCGATCCTCGTCGCCGACGTGGCCGCCACGTGCGCCGCCGCCACCGACCTGGGCGGGACCGTGCTCAGCCAGCACCTCGACGTCGGGCTCGGCGTCCCGACGTTCGCCTACCTGCGCGACCCGGCCGGCAACCAGTTCAGCGTCTTCTCCCCGCCGGCCCGATGAGCCCCGGGCACGGCGAAGGGGCCCGACCGGTAGGTCGGGCCCCTCCTGGCCACGGCTCACGCCGGGGCTACACGGCGTGGCCGGTCCCGGACGTTCGGTCCGGGTGGCTCAGCGCGTCGTTCGTCCTCGCAGGTGCGCGGGCGCTCGGGTCGCTCAGCCGAGGTCGACGATGGCGGCGACCGGGCCGCCACCCTCGGGACCCTGGTGCGCGGCCGAGACCGACACGAAGACGGCCGGGTCGCCGGTCACGGCAGCGGTGACGCCACCGACGCACGACTTGATCTGGCGGTGCCAGTGCACGTCGGAGTCGTCGAGCATGGCGTTGCGGCGGCCGCGGACCTCACCGTTCTGCGAGGCCTCGCACTTGAGGAAGACGTTGACCAGGCGACCGTCGAGGTCCGCGGTGCGCGGGCGCTCGGGGAGGTCGAGGCCGGCGTTCTTGATGGCCTCCCAGATGCCGTCCTGGTCGAGCGCGTCGTTCATCACCGAGTGGCCGATGCGGTAGCGGCCGCCGACGCCGGTGGCGTTGCCGACCACGACGATCTGGGCCACGTCGAGCTCGACACCCGACGAGCACGAGGCGACCGACGAGAAGAGGTCGCGGTTGTTCATGACGTCGGCGTCGGTCGGCATCTCGATCTCGCCGAGCGCGACGGCGATGCCGAGGCCGGTGACGCCGTTCGACAGGTCCATCGACTCGTGGGTGTGCTCGGTCCAGACCTCCTTGCCGCGGCTGTGCGCGTCGCGGATGGTGTGGATGGTGAGCAGCGGGGTCTTGGTCTGCACGTAGTGGACGTCGGCGGGGTCGGTGATGCCGGCCCGCTCCATGGCGACCTTCACGCCGGCGGCGACCTTCTCGATCATCGCGACGTACCCGATCTCCTCGGGCAGGATCGGCTCGCTCATCGCGAAGCCGACGGTGAGGCGCTGCTCGTTGCGGCTCGGGTCGTCCTCGGGGACGTCGACCGTGGCGAAGATGGTGGCGTGGGGGCTGATCACGCCGTCGGTGCCGCCGGACCACACGATCGGGACGCCCTTGACCTGCTCCTCCGGAGCGCCCTTCGCGACGAGCACCTCGCGGAAGGCGCGGTCGGCGATGATCCGGGTGTAGTCGTTGACACCGCCGTTGCCCTCGGTCTTGCCGATGATCGCAATGACGCGGTCGGCGGCGAAGACGCCGTCGTCGATGAGCTTGGCCAGCTCGGAGGCGTCCGCGACGGAGTGGATCGGGACCTTGCGGACCTCGATGGCAGAAGGCATGTCAGGCGTCCTTTCGGTTGGGAGTGACGATCGTTCCGGCCTTGCCGGAGGCGGCAGCGACGATGCTGCTGAGATCGGTGATGACGCCGAGGCGGCCGGACCGCTCGACGAAGCGGCAGATGGCGTCGACCTTCGGCCCCATCGAGCCTCCGGCGAAGTGCCCGGCCGCTGCGTACGAACGCATCTGGTCCAGGGAGACCTCGCCGATGTCCTCGGCCTCCGGCGTGCCGAAGCCGAGGATCGCGTGCGCCACGTCGGTGGCGATCACGAGCATGTCGACCTCGACGGCGCGCGCGAGGAGCGCCGCGCCGAGGTCCTTGTCGATGACCGCCTCGACGCCCGCGAGCGTGCCGTCGGGACGACGGACGGTGGGGATGCCACCGCCGCCGTTGGCGATCACGACGAAGCCAGCGTCGACGAGGGCGACGGCAGCGGGCGCGTCGAGGACCTCGAGCGGCTCGGGCGAGGCGACCATCCGCCGCCACCCGCGCTCGCCGCGGTCCTCCCACGTCTCGCCGTGGTCGATCATCGTCTGCGCCTCGTCGGCGGACAGGTAGCGGCCGACCGGCTTGCTCGGCTTCGCGAAGGCGGGGTCGTCGGCGTCGACGCGGGTCCGCGTGACCAGCGCCGCGGTGGGACGCGCGATGCCTCGCGCGGCGAGGGCCGCGTCGAGGGCGTTCATCAGGATGTCGCCGAGGGTGCCCTGGGTCTGGGCACCGCACCAGTCGAGCGGAACGGGAGGTACGACGGGGGCAGCGAGCTCGTTCTTCACGAGCAGGTTGCCCACCTGGGGACCGTTGCCGTGGGTGATCAGGACCTCGACGCCTTCGGCGACGAGGTCCGCGACCGCCTCCATGGCCTCGGTCGCGGCAGCGATCTGGTCCTCCGGACGGGCACTGCCGTCCGGGGACGTCATCGCGTTGCCGCCGAGGGCGAGCAGGATTCTCATGACAGCGAACCTAGTGAGCCGGGTCACCCGCATTCATCGTGAGGATCAGCCAACTCCGGGCGTCAACCCTGGCAACTCCTGCCAGCCAGCTCCCGGGACAACACTTCACCAAGACCTGCCGGGGCGCGGCCGAGCAGGGCACCGAGCGGCACCCCTCCGGTCGGCAGGCCGTGGTCGTCGTAGTAGGCGAACATCGCGCGCAGCCAGACCCGCTCGCGCTCGTCGAGACCGGTGGCGCTCTCGCCCCAGTCGTCCGGGTCGATCCGGTGCGCGACGACCGGGCGACCGAGCACGTCGGCCGCCGCGGCGGCGACGTCGGCGACGCTCACGAGTGCCGGTCCCCCGAGCTCGTAGGTCGCGCCGACATGGCCCGGCGTGGTCAGCACCGCCGCGGTCGCCGCGGCGACGTCGTGCAGGTCGACCAGGCCGAACGGCGTGTGCACCGCATAGGGGACGTCGAGCCGGTCGCCGCTCCCCTCGGCCAGCGCGGCGAGCGCGGGCACGAAGTTCTGCACGTAGGCGCAGGGCTGCAGGAGCGTCCACTCCAGCCCGGAGCGGCGGACCAGGTCCTCCGCCTCGGCCTTGCCGACGTGGTGCGGCATCGCCGGCACGTACGGCGAGGCCACCGAGTGGTAGACCAGCCGGCCGACGCCGACCTGCTGCGCCGCGGCGAGCACGGCGCTGACGTACCCGGGCTCGTCCGGGTGGAGGTTGGGCGCGATGACGTGCACCGCGTCGGCACCGGCCAGCGCGGCCGGCAGGTCGCCGAACGCGGCCCTGCCCAGGGGGCGTGTCGCCACGCCCGCCTGGGCCAGGGCCGCGCTGACGGCGCGGCCGGTCTTGCCCGATCCTCCGAGGACCGCGACCTTCACGGCGATCCTCAGAGGGTGTCCACCGCGGCCGCGGTGGCGCCACCGGAGAGGGTGCCGTAGCCGGGACCCCGGTCGAAGAAGACGTCGTCCTCGGCCGGAGCGGGCCGGCCGGCCCGCTCGGTCGCGGTCGCCGCGGCGTCGTACCCGAGGGTGTCGTCGTCGAGCGAGCCGGTGAGGACCACGCCGTAGTCGGCGAGGGCCGCCTCGGCGGAGACCTTGCGCCACACGACGTCGCGGACGACGAGCTCCGGGTCGCGCTCGAGCGGGTTGCCCCAGCCGCCACCACCGGTGGTGCGGATCCGGATGGTCTCGCCAGCCACGACGGGCTCGGCGTCGGCGAGGGCGTCGACCTCGCGCTCGTTGGGGCCGCCCGGGTCGATGGTGACCTGGAACGGCTTGCCCGCCTTGCCGCCCTTGACGCCCCAGCAGGCGAGGATCGAGCGGTCCGCGATGGACATGAAGTTCGCGTCCTTGAGCATCCGGATGTGCTTCTCGTAGCCCAGGCCGCCGCGGAACTGACCGGCGCCGCCCGAGTCGACCGCGAGGCCGAGCGACTCGACCACGAACGGGAAGCGCGACTCGGTGAACTCCGTCGGGAGGTTCCGCGAGTCCGGGACGACGTGGATGGTGTCCTCGCCGTCGGCGTAGTAGCGGCCGCCGGAGCCGCCGCCGAGCACCTCGCGCATGAGGTACGAGCGGCCCTCGAGGTCCTCGCCGTAGACGCCGGTGTAGCGGATCGTCTCCTGGTCGGCGGGCATCTTGCCGTCGACCGCCTTGGCGATCACGCCGGCGAGCACGCCCAGCAGGCGCAGGATGACGAACGTCCGGGCGTTGGTCGGCGCCGGGAAGACCGGCGTGAGCAGCGTCCCCGGCGGCGGGAACCTCATCTCGATGAGCGGCACGACGCCTTCGTTGACGTCGAGCTCGGCCATCCGCTCGGGGGTGTCCGCGAGGTTGCGCAGGATCGGCGCGAGCCACTTCTTGAGGAAGACGCCGTCGGAGTAGTCGCCGCAGTGGTTGATCGGGCCCTTGGCCTGCGGACCGGTGCCCGCGAAGTCGAGGATGAGCCGCTCGCCCTCGGGGTCCTCGGCCGCCGTCCGGGTCAGCGTGATCCGCTGCGTGTGCAGCTGCGGGTCGTCGACGCCGTCGTGCTCGGCGTAGTCCTCCCAGGTCCAGGTGCCGACCGGGATCTTGGAGAGGATCTCGCGCCGGTAGGTCTCGGTGGACCGGTCGATGACGGCGTCGAAGCAGGCCTCGACGGTCTCGATGCCGTAGCGGTCGAACAGCTCGCCCAGGCGCCGCGCGCCCATCAGGCAGGCCGAGCACTCGGCGTCGAGGTCGGCCGCGAGCGACTCGGGCATGCGCGAGTTGCGCGTCATGATCGTCAGCGCCGAGCGGTTGGGCACGCCGGCGTCCCACAGCTTGATCGGGGGAACCGCGAGGCCCTCCTCGAACACGCTGGTGGCGTGGGACGGCATGGAGCCGGGCACCGCGCCGCCGATGTCGTCGTGGTGGCCGAACGCCTGGATGAACGCGACGACGCGGCGCTCCCCCTCCGGACCCGCGAACACCGGGACGGTGACGCACAGGTCGGGGAGGTGGCCGATGCCACCCTCGGAGAGGTAGACGTCGTTGTGGAAGAAGACGTCACCCTCCTTCATCTCCTCGATCGGGAAGTCCCGGGCGACCGGGTGCACGAGCGCGGAGTACGAGCGGCCGGTGAGCTTGCGCAGCAGCCGGTCGTGGATGCCCGCACGGAAGTCGTGCGCGTCGCGGATCATCGGCGAGCGGCTGGTCCGCGCGATGGCGGTCTCGACCTCGTGCTCGACGGCGGCCAGCGAGCCCTGGACGATCTCGACCAGGACGGGGTCGGCGCTGCGGCCGGCGTCCTCGGTCAGGGTCCCGAAGGGGAACTGGGTCGGCGCGCGGTGCGAGGTGATGTCACCCTCGTGGGTGAACGTCCGCGGCGCGGTGGGGTTCTGGACAGAGATGGTCTGGCAGCTCAGGCACATGTCAGTTTCCCTCCGAGCGCGTCACGATGATGTTGGCGTAGTCGTCGACCCGGGCCGTGAAGCCGGGGTGGACGGGCACGGTCGAACCGAACTCCTCGATGATCACCGGACCGGTGAGCACCTGGCCGGCCGGCAGGTCGGGGCGCCAGAAGATGGGCGTCTCGACGTACCCGGCGTCGGCGTCGAAGCAGATGGAGCGGGTGCCCGTGGGCTGCGGCTCCGGCTTCGCGCCGTCGGCGCGGAGGATCTCGGGGCGCTTGATCGGACCGACGCCCGAGACCCGGAGGTTGACGACCTCGACCTGCTGCGACGCGTCGCCGGAGAAGTCGTAGCCGTAGAGCACCTTGTGCTCGGCGTGGAAGCGGTCGGCGACCGCCGTCAGCGTCTCGGTGGTGATCGGGCCGTCCGGGACGCCGACCCGGACCTCGAAGGCCTGGCCGAAGTAGCGGACGTCGGCGGTGCGCACGAAGACGTGGTCGGCCTCGGCGAAGCCCTCCTTGCCGAGGGCCTCGGCGGCACGCGCCTGCAAGACGTCGAACTCGCGCTGCAGGTCGGCCGTGTCGACGTTCTCCTGGAGCGCGACGTGGGTCTGCACGTAGTCGTTCTTGACGTCGACCGTGAGCAGGCCGAAGGCCGAGACGTTGCCCGGGTTCGGCGGGACCAGCACGGTCGGGACGTTGAGGATGTCCATCAGCCGGCACAGCAGCAGCGAGCCCGAGCCACCGAACGTGGTGAGCGCGAAGTCGCGGACGTCGAGGCCCCGCTTGACGGTGACCTGGCGCAGCGCGTTGGCCTGGTTCCACGCGGAGATCTCGAGGATGCCGGTCGCACAGGCCTCCGCCGAGATGCCGAGCTTGCCGGCCAGCTGCTGGATCGCGGCCGTCGCGGCGTCGACGTCGAGCGGGATCTCGCCACCGAGCAGGTGGGGAGGGATCCGGCCGAGGAAGACGTGGGCGTCGGTGATCGTGACGTCCGTGCCGCCCTTGCGGTAGCAGATCGGACCCGGGTCGGCGCCGGCCGAGTGGGGGCCGACCTTGAGCGTGCCCTCGGGCGAGAGCCACGCGATGGAGCCGCCGCCGGCACCGACGGTGACGACGTCGATCATCGGGATCTTGGACGGGTAGACGCCGACGCTGCCCTCGGTGGTCAGCGTGGGCTCGCCGTCGATGACGACGGAGACGTCGGTCGACGTACCGCCGCCGTCGGAGGTGAGGACCTTGTCGAACCCGGCGACCTTGGCGATCAGGGCCGCGCCGAGCGCGCCCGCTGCCGGACCGGACAGGACCGTCGTGATGGGCTGGTGCACGACCTCGTCGGCCGAGAGCACGCCACCGTTGGACTTCATCACGTAGAACGGGATGGTCCGGCCGCTCTGCTGGGCGAGCCGGTCCTTGATGTTGTTGACGTAGCGGCTCAGCTTGGGCTTGACCGCCGCGTCGACGAGCGTCGTCATCGAGCGCTCGTACTCGCGGTACTCGCGCAGCACCTCGCTCGAGATCGAGACGACCGCGTCGGGGTGCTCCTCGGCGATGATCTCGCGCATCCGCTCCTCGTGCGCCGGGTTGGCGTACGCGTGCAGGAAGCAGACACCCAGCGTGTCGATGCCCTTGTTCTTGAACCAGCGCGCGACCTCGCGGGCCTTCTCCTCGTCGAACGGGCGGATCTCCGCGCCCGTGAAGTCGAGGCGTCCCCCGACGCCCTTGACCAGGTCCCGCGGGACGATCCGGTCGGGCTTCACCCAGAAGTACGAGTTGCCGTACCCGTCGGGCACCGACTGGCGGGCGATCTCCAGCATCGCCTCGTAGCCCTCGGTGGTGATGAATCCCAGCGCGTCGACCTTGCCCTCGAGGAGCTGGTTCGTCGCGACCGTGGTGCCGTGGCTGACCGCCACCACGTCGTCGAACTGCGCCTGGGCGATGCCGAGCACCTTGTCGATGCCCGCCAGGAACCCGTCGGCCGGGTTGCCCGGCGTGCTCGGGGTCTTGGTCGTGACGACCTCACCGCTTTCCTCGTCGAAGGCGACGACGTCGGTGAACGTGCCGCCGGTGTCGATGCCGATTCTGATCCGCCTCGCTGTCATGGGTCACATTCAAGTGACCCGCGTCGCTTCGCACGACGGCATCTTCTGCCGAGGGAATGGCAGTTGGTCGGCAGAAGTTGACGACCACACTTCGCTGAGCGCGAGCCCATGTCCAGAACCCGTCCCCAAGCGCCCGTTCGGGGAGCGTCGCGCAGCGGGGAGACCGGCGACCGAAAGGCCGAAGGCCGCGCAGCCGAAGGCGAAGCCGAGGTGGCGGCCGCGTAGCGGCGGCGCGAGCGCAGCGAGTGCCGGCACCCGCGCCGCCAGCCGGCCGTCCGGGCCCCGCAGTCAAGGACGCCGTAGGCGCCGCGCAGCGGGGCCGAAGGCCTCCTTGACGGCGGGAGACGGTCGGCTAAGCGCGGCCGCCACCGCAACCACCCTCACCAGCGCCCGACCGGCCCAACCGTGCACCCTCGAGCGCCCAACCCTGCGACTTCGAGGGTCGAACCCTGCTACTTCGGCGGGGGTTAACGAGCGGCCAGGGCCTCGACGGCGGCGGCGACCTCGAGCAGGCGGAGGTCGGCGCCGTGGCGCGCGACGATCTGGACGCCGACGGGCAGGCCGGACGACGTCGTGCCGAACGGCACCGAGATGGCCGGGCAGCCGGTGACGGTGATGAAGTACGCCGAGCGCATCCAGTCGAGGTAGGTCGCCATGGGCTTGCCGTTGATCTCGGTCGGGAACTCCTGGGTCGCCGGGAACGGCGGGACCTGGGAGACCGGGAGCACCAGGACGTCGTACGAGCCGAAGAACGACCGCATCGTCTCGGACAGGGCGGTGCGCTGGGTGTAGGCGCGGGCCACGTCGGCTCCGGTGAGCGACTCGCCGGCGCGGATGTTGTCGGCCAGCGACTGCTTGAACGAGTCGGGGTGCGCCGCGAGCAAGCGGCCGAGCTTGGCCTGGAAGTGCCAGGCGCGCAGGGTCCGGAAGGTGTCGTCGGCGAGGGACAGGTCGGGCGCGGCACCGGAGACCGAGGCCCCCGCCGAGGCCAGGGCGGCGCCGGCCGCCTCGACGACGGCGGCCACTTCGTGGTCGACGTCGATCGCGCCGGCCAGGTCGACGCTCAGCGCCACCCGCAGCCCGGCCAGCGACGCGGCGACCGGCGCCGCGAAGACAGCGCCGGGGTCACCGAGGGCCTGGGGGGCGCGCGGGTCGGGTCCGGCCATGACCGAGAGCAGGAGCGCGAGATCGCCGACGTTGCGGGCCATCGGGCCGCCGACGGAGGTGGTCTCCCACTGGTTGTAGAGCGGCCACTCGGGCACCCGGCCGAGGCTCGGGCGCATGCCGACGACGCCGCAGAAGGACGCCGGGTTGCGCAAGGAGCCGCCCATGTCGGAGCCGTCGGCGAGGGGCACCATGCCGGCCGCCAGGGCGCACGCCGCTCCCCCGCTGGACCCGCCCGCGGAGCGGGTGGGGTCGACCGGGTTGAGGGTGGTGCCGAAGACCGGGTTGAACGTGTGGGAGCCGGCCGCGAACTCGGGGACGTTGGTCTTGCCGATGGTCACGGCGCCGGCGGCGCGCACCCGTTCGACGATGAGCTCGTCGTGCTCGGGAACGTTGGCCGCCATCACCGGCGATCCGTACGTCGTCCGCCAGCCGCCCACCGCGTGGGTGTCCTTGAACGCGAACGGCAGTCCGTGCAGCGGACCGACCTCGGCACCCGAGGCGAGCAGCTCGTCGGCCGCAGCAGCACCCGCGCGAGCTCGCGACTCGTCGAGCGAGACGATCGCGTTGAGCTCGGGGTTGCGGGCGGCGATCCGCTCGAGGTGGAGGTCGAGCAGCTCGCGCGCCGACACCTCCCGACGACGGACGGCGGCCGCCTGCTCGCGCGCGGTCGAGTCGACCGAGAGCGAGGTGCCGGACGTCATCGCCGGCGGCCCAGCAGCCCGCCCACGATCACGCCGGCGAGCACGAGCCCGCCACCGACCGCGACGCCCATGAGGAACGACTCGCCACCCACAGCGGCACCGGCGCCGGCGCGCGCGGCCTTCGGAGCAGCCGCGAACACCGGCGCCCCTTCGGCCGACACCGTCGGCTCGGCAGCGGCCACCTCGGCCGGCAGGCCGTTGGCGATGACCTTCTCGACGTTGCCGAAGAACTCGGCCGCCATCCGGCGCGAGACGCTGGTCAGCATCCGCTGGCCCACGCCGCCGATCATGCCGCCGACGACGGCGTCCGCGTCGTACGACAGGACCGTCTCGTCACCGGAGCCGGCGAAGGTCACCAGGACCGTCGCGTCGATGGTGCCCGGCGCGCCGGCGCCCTTGAGCTTCATGGTGAGGCCCTCGCCCTTGCGGAGGTCCTCGAGCACGCAGGAGCCCGAGTAGGTGCCCTTGATCGCCGCGACGCCGGCGCTGACCGTCATCGCGTAGGCGTTCTCACCGGTCGCCTCGAGCTGCTCGCAGCCGGGGATCGTCGCCACGAGGACCCGCGGGTCCAAGATCGCGTCCCAGACCTTCTCGACGGGGGCGGCGATGGTGTTCTGACCGGAGATCTTCACTTCGACTCCTTCTGGGCCGCACGGAGCGCGAAGAGCTCCGACGGCGAGATGGGCATGGCGGTGATGGTGAGGCGCTCGGCGTCCTCGATGGCGGCGGCGAACGCGGCGGACCCGGGGATCACGCCGGCCTCGCCCGCGCCCTTGATGCCGAGCGGGTTGAGCGGAGACGGGGTCTCCAGGTGGTCGATCTCGATGCTCTCGGGCACCTCGGTGACGTAGGGCATGAGGAAGTCCATGAACGAGGCGTTGAGCAGCTGCCCGGACTCGTCGTAGGCCATCCGCTCGTAGAGCGCACCGCCGACACCCTGCGCGACACCGCCGTGGATCTGGCCCTCGACGATCATCGGGTTGATCAGGTGTCCGCAGTCGTGGACGACGGCGTACTTGAGGATCCGGATCTCGGCGGTCTCGACGTCGGTCTCGACGATCACGGCGTGCATGCCGGAGGCGAACGTCGAGCGCGGCGGCGAGTAGAAGTCCTTGCCCTCGAGGCCCGGCTCGTCGTCCTCGGCGACCGGCGGCTTCGTCGGGTCGCCGACGTTGAACTGCGTGGCCGCCTTGGACGCCTCGTCGAAGGCGTAGCGCAGCGGGTTGGACAGGACGGCGATCGTGCCGAGCGGGATGGACGAGTCGGTGCCCTTGACGCTGACGACGCCGTCGACGATCTCGAGGTCGTCGATGTCGGCCTCGAGCGCGTCGGCCGCGATGCGGAGCGCCTTCTCCTTGGCACGCTTGGCGGCCAGGTGGATCGCCGAGCCGCTCATCACGGCGGCGCGGGAGGCGAAGGTGCCCACGGCGTAGGCCATCCGGCGGGTGTCGCCCGTGGTGATCTCGACGTCCTCGAAGCGAACGCCGAGCTCGTCGGCCACGATCTGCGCGAACGCGGTCTGGTGGCCCTGGCCCTGCGAGGTGAGGCCGGTGGCGACCTTGACCTTGCCGGACGTCTCGATGTGCACGTGCGCGCCCTCGTAGGGGCCGACGCCGGTGCCCTCGACGTAGCAGGCCAGGCCGAGGCCGACTCGCTTGCCCTCGGCGGCCTTCGCCTCGCGGAACGACTCGAAGTTGTCCCAGTCGACGAGCTCCTTGATCTTGTCGAGCATCGCCGGGTAGTCGCCGGAGTCGTACTTGAGCTCGCGACCGTCCTGGAAGATCAGGCCCTGGTCGTAGGGGAACTCGTCGGGCTGGATGAAGTTGACTGCGCGGACGTCGGCGCGGTCCTTGCCGAGCTCGGCGGCGATCGCGTCCATCGTCCGCTCCATCACGAAGCAGCCCTGCGGCCGGCCGGCGCCGCGGTAGGGCGTCACGATGACCGTGTTCGTGTAGAGCGAGTCGAACTGCACGTGGTAGGCGCCCGGCTTGTAGGGGCCGAGCAGCTGGGTCGAGGTGATGATCGGGACGATCAGCCCGTACGGCGTGTAGGCGCCGTGGTCGTGCCAGAAGCGGACGTCGAGCCCGAGCACACGGCCCTCGTCGTCGAAGCCGACCTCGACGTGGTGCACCTGCGCCCGCTCGTGGGCCGAGGAGATGAAGTGCTCGCGCCGGTCCTCGGTGAACTTCACCGCGCGGCCGAGCTTCTGCGCGGCGAGCGGGACGAGGAGCTCCTCGGGCCACGGGTGCACGATCTTGACGCCGAAGCCGCCGCCCACGTCGGGCGTGATGACGTCGACCTGGCCGAGGTCGAGGCCGAGCTTGGCCGCGACGGCGGCGCGGACGCCGGTGGAGGTCTGCGTGGAGGTCCACACCTGCAGCCGGTTCTGGTCGGGGTCCCAGCGCGCGACGGTGCCGCGACCCTCCATCGGCATGCAGGCGCTGCGCTCGATCTTGAGGTCGAGCGAGAGCGTGTGGGGCGCGGCGGCGATGGCCGCGGCGGCGTCGCCGTTGGACTGCTCCATGCGTGCGGCCACGTTGCCGGGGACGTCGTCGTGGACCAGGTTCGCGGCCTCGCGCGCGGCCTCGACGCCGACGACGGCGGGCAGCAGCTCGAACTCCACGGCGATCCGGGCGAGCGCGTCCTCGGCGATGTAGCGGTCGTCGGCGACGACGAAGGCGATCGCCTCGCCGACGTAGTTGACCTCGTCCTTGGCCAGCGCGTACTGGGTGCGGCCCTGGGTCAGCGTGGGGTGCGGGATGAGCAGCGGCAGCGGCTCGGCCATCGCGCCCTCGAGGTCGTCGTAGGTCCACACGGCGTGGACGCCCTCGACGTCGAGCACGGCGTCGACGTCGATCGAGACGATCCGGGCGTGCGCGTGGGGGCTGCGCAGGACGGCGGTGTGCAGCGCGTCGAGCGCCACGTCGTCGACGTAGCGCCCGGTGCCGCGGACCAGCCGCTCGTCCTCGACGCGCTGGACCTTGGCGCCCATCATCTTGGTGGTCACTGGACGTCCTCGCTCTCGCGGGCCAGCTCGGCTGCGCGGCAGACCGCCTTGACGATGTTCTGGTAGCCCGTGCAGCGGCAGAGGTTGCCGGCGATCATGTCGCGGGCCTCGTCCTCGGTGGGCTCGGGGTTCTCGGCGATGCCGGCGGTGATCGTGGTGAGGAAGCCCGGCGTGCAGAAGCCGCACTGCAGGCCGTGGCACTCGCGGAACGCCTGCTGCACCGGGCCGAGCGTGCCGTCGGGGTTCTCGAGACCCTCGACGGTGGTGACCTCGTGGCCCGCGGCCGAGACCGCGAACATGAGGCAGCTGCGCATCGGCTGGCCGTCGACCAGGACGGTGCAGGCACCGCAGACGCCGTGCTCGCAGCCGACGTGGGTGCCGGTCAGGCCGAGGTCGTGGCGCAGCGCGTCGGAGAGCAGCCGCCGGGCGGGCACGGCCGTCTCGTGCTCGACGCCGTTGACGGTCAGCCGGATCTCGTGGATCTGCTCGGTCACGACTGCTGCTCCTCACGAGCGTTCTGGTAGGCCGCGGAGACGACCCGCGCGGTGAGCACCCGGGCGAGGTGCGCGCGGTAGTCGGCCGTGGCGTGGATGTCGGTCTCCGGCTCGAGGACGGCGAGCGCCGCGTCGGCCGCCCGCGCCAGCGACGCGTTGGTCATCTCGCCGTCGAGCGCCTCGGTCAGGTCGACCACGGCCGGGATGTCGGAGACGGAGAGGTAGCCGGCCTTGGCCGCGACCACCCGCTCGCCGTCGACGGTGACGACGGCCGCGACACCGCACATGGCGTAGTCGCCGTGCCGGCGGGCGATCTCCTCGAAGGCGACGCCCGTGCCGGCGGCGAGCGCCGGGAAGAACGCCTCGACGGCGATCTCGTCGTGGTGCAGGCTCGACTCGAGCGGGCCGACGTAGAGCTCCTCGACCGGGATGGTCCGGCGCCCCTGCGGTCCGACCACGTCGAGGGAGCCGCCCAGCAGCTGCAGCACCATCGGCATCTCGGCCGCCGCGTCGGCGTGGACCAGCGAGCCGACCGTCGTCCCGCGGTTGCGGATGGTCGCGTGGGCGACGTTGGCGAGCGCCTTCGTCACCAGCGGCTGGACCCGCGCCACGTCGGCGTCGGCGAGCACCTGGGCGTGCCGGGCGAGCGCACCCACCCGGACGCCGTCGGCGCCGACGTTGACGTGGTCGAGGTCCGGCAGCTCGTTGATGTCCACGAGGACGGCCGGAGCCGCGAGCCGCATGGAGAGCAGCGGCACGAGGCTCTGGCCTCCGGCGAGGACCTTGGCCTCCGGATGCCCGGCCAGGGCCTGGAGGGCTTCCTCCAGGGACCCCGGCCGGACGTAGTCGAACGGTGCGGGCTTCACAGCCTCTTGGTCACCTCACCTGATCCGAGTTCCGCCTTGCGGCGGTTGACAGCGTGGAAGAAGACGATGACGAGGATCGTGCCGAGGGCGATGCCACCCAGCTGGAAGTCGTCGGTGATCTTGAGCGAGACGCCGCCGATGCCGGCGATCAGGCCGGCCGCGAGGCCGACCATGTTGACCGGGTCGCCGAAGTCGACACGGTTCTCGACCCAGATCTTGGCGCCGACCAGTCCGATCATGCCGTACAGGACGACGGTGATGCCGCCGAGGACGCCGCCGGGGGTGGCGTTCACGATGGCCCCGAACTTCGGGCACAGACCGAGCAGGATGGCGACGATGCCGGCGACGTAGTAGGCCGCGGTCGAGTAGACCTTGGTGGCACCCATGACGCCGATGTTCTCGGCGTACGTCGTCGTGGGCGAGCCGCCGAAGGCGCTCGCGAAGGCGGTGGCCAGACCGTCGGCACCGATGGCGCGACCCATGTAGGGGTCGAGGTTGTCGCCGGTCATCTCGGCGACGGCCTTGACGTGGCCGGTGTTCTCGGCGATGAGCGCGATGACGCCCGGCAGCACGAGGAGGATGAACGTCATCGACAGGCTCGGGCCGTGGATGACCGAGACGCCGTCGGCGAGCTTGCCGCTCGGGAAGCCGATCCAGTCAGCCTTGCCGACCAGGTCCCACGAGACGCGGTCGTGCTCGACCGCGACGCCGTTGCTGCTGCCGGTGATCGAGGTGATCGAGCCGAAGATCTTGTCGGCGAAGATCGAGGCCACGAAGCCGAAGATCAGCGCCAGGAAGACCGCGATCCGGGACCAGAAGCCCGGGAGCAGCACCGAGGCGCAGACCAGGAACGCGGCGGTGAGCAGCGCGATCCACTGGTCCTGGGGCCAGTAGACGCCCGCGACGACCGGCGCCAGGTTGAAGCCGATCAGCATGACCACGGCACCGGTCACCGCCGGCGGCAGGATCTTGTGGATCAGGCCGGCGCCGGCGAAGTGCACGGCGACACCGATGACGACGAGCACGAGGCCCGAGACCATGATCGCGCCGGTCACGTCGGCGGAGTCGCCGCCCTGTGCACGGATCGCAGCGACACCGGCGACGAACGAGGCGCTCGTACCGAGGTAGCTGGGAACCTTGTTGTTGCAGATCAGCAGGAAGCCGATCGTGCAGACACCCGAGAACATGATGGCCAGGTTCGCGTCCAGGCCCATGACGAGCGGGAACACGAACGTCGCACCGAACATCGCAACGACGTGCTGCGCGCCCAGTCCGATGGTGCGGCCCCACGGGAGCCGCTGGTGGGGCGCGACCGGCTCACCGGGAGCCGGGTCGACTACCTCCCACTTGAACATCGACATGCTGAGTCCTCCTCCTTCGGGGCTGCCTCCTGGACGAGCCCAGAGGGACCAACCTATTGAGGCCCACGTCACACCTCACTGGCCAGTTTCGCCAAAGGCATGCCGATCTGGTGTCGAATGTTGCCCCTAGGCGCCGTGGTCGGCATTCAGTGCCCGACGACCTCCAGGACCTTGAGGGCGACGGCGACGTCGAGGCGCAGGTTCTGGTCCGAGGCGACCGGTCCGAGCAGCCGCTCGAGCTTGCCGACGCGGTAGCGCATCGTGTTGTAGTGGAAGAACTGGGTGCGCGCCGCCTCGGCCACGTTGAAGTTGGTGTTGAGCAGCACCTGGAGCGTCTCGCGCAGGGTCGCGGCCTCGTCGGTGGCCTCGGCCAGCTCGCCCAGGACGTCGTCGGCGAAGGCGCGCAGCTCGGCGGTGTCGGGCACCATCGCGATCAGCCGGTGCAGGCCGAGGTCGTCGAACCACGTGGTCGTGCTGGACCCGCGGAAGCGGCGGCCGACCTCGAGCGCGCGCCGGGCCTGGGTGTAGCTGTCCGGCAGCGTCGCCGGGCCCGGGGCGACCCGGCCCACGCCGACCGAGAACGGGCGCCGGCCGCCGCCCTTGTCGCCGGCCACGGCGTGCACCAGGCGGCGGACGAGGTCGGCGGTGGCGGCGACGTCGTCGCCGGGCAGGACGGCGACCACCTCGGAGCCGAAGTCGGCGATGGGCATGGCCTTGTCGACCGCGCCGGCGACCTGGCGCCAGGCGTTGGCGAAGCGGCCCTGCCACTGGCGCTGGTCCTCGACGGCGACCGGCTGGCCGCTGGGGTCGGGGTCGATCTGGGCGACGACGACGACGTGCGGGCCGCCGAGCTCCCAGCCGAAGCCGGCGACGTGCTCGCGGACGAACTCCTCGGAGCCGGCCCGACCCAGGAAGACGTCGCGGAGGAAGTCGCCGCGGTACTTGTGCTCGACGGCGGAGACCGCCTGCTCGCGGGTGATCGAGAGCGAGACGGCGGTGGCGGCGCGGTTGAGCGCGGTCACCTCGCGCTCGCCGAGCTCGCGGGCGACGACGGCGACCAGGTGCCCGAGGGCCTGGGTCGGCGTCGCGAGCGGCACCCGGTGGATCCGGGAGCCGGTGATCGGCTGGTTCTCGCGGCCGAACCACTCCCCCAGCCACTCGACGCGCAGCCGGCCGGTCTCGTCGGTCAGGTCGGCGTCGGCCAGCCGGGCCCGGGTGTCGTCGTCCATCCGGGCCGCGCGCTCGCGGCCGTCGGTGGTCGTGACGGCCACCTCGGCCTCGAGCACCTCGCCGATGGTCGCCACGAGCTCGTCGAGGTCGGCGCCGGCCAGCACGAGCTGTGCCAGCGACTCGGCGAGGTCCTCGACGTCCATGAAGCCATGGTCGGTGATGGGGTCGCCCGAGGTGGCTATCAACTCTTGCCCGTCTTCTGGCCCGACGTTGGCAATGCTCACCATTCGATGCACGATACCCACCCGTTAGCGTCCGACAAGTGCCGGATCCCGCCCTCTCGTCGTCGACGCTGCCCCCGGGCCGCGTCGCGGGAGCGGGCGGAGCCGCGCTCCGCGACCTGCTGGCGGGCCCCCCACGGGTCGGGACCGTGCTGCACTCCGGGCGCGAGGCGGTCTACGTCCGCGTGGACGAGCGGGTCGTCGGCGTCGTGGCCCGCGGTGCCGTGCACGTGCCGTCCGCGATCGCGACCACGCTCGCCGCGCTGCCCGAGGTCGCCGTCGGCGACCCGGTCCCCGTGGGCGACGGCGTGCTGCGCCTGGCCGGCCTGAGTGTCGGCGTGGACCGGATCGTCGCCACCGACGCGCCCCCGCTGCCCGACCCGGTGGTCGCCGGCGAGCGGCTGGCGGCGGCCGGCCCCGACCTCGACGTCGTACGACGTCAGCTGCCGGCCGAGGCTCTCGACGCCCTCGCGGCGGGCGACCCCGCCGCCGTCCGGGCGCTGCTGGGGCGCGGCGACGGCCTCACCCCGGTCGGCGACGACGTCCTGTCCGGCTGGCTCGTCACGACCCGCGCGGCCGGCGGCGACCCGGACGCGGTGGCGCTCGCCGTCCGGGCCGACGCGCACCGCACGACCGCGCTCTCCGCGACGCTGCTCGCCGATGCGATCGACGGGGCCTCGATCCCGCCGTTCCGCCGGCTCCTCCTCGCCCTCGGCACCGGCCGGGAGGTCGCCGCCGCGGTGACCGCCCTGCGCGCCGTTGGCCACACCTCCGGCGCCGGGATGCTCCTCGGCGCCCTCCTCGCCCTCCGTCCTTCTGTCCCGTCCAGCCCCGCAACACCCCTTGAAGGGAGTCCTCGATGACCGTCGAGCACGTCGAGATCCGTCCCGGCGCCTACGCCGACAGCGTCGCCCTGCTCCAGGTGAGCCGCGACGTCGCGGCCACGCCCGGAGTCACCGCCGCCCAGGTGGCCATGGCGACCGATCTCAACCTGGAGGTGCTGCAGGGCATGGGCTTCACCCTGCCTGCCGCATCCCCCAACGACATGGTGGTCGCACTGCGCCTCGACGACGAGAGCGTGCTGCCCGCCGCCCTCGCCGCCGTCGACGCGGCGCTGGCTGCTGCCCGCAAGGGCTCCACCGGCGGCGAGGTGACCGCCCCACCGCGGACCACCGGCTCCGCCCTGCGCCGCGCCGGCGGCGGGCTCGCGCTCGTCTCGGTGCCCGGCGCCTCCGCGCTCGTCGAGGCGATGGACGCCCTCGACGCCGGCAGCGACGTGATGATCTTCAGCGACAACGTCCCGGTCGACCAGGAGCTCGCCATGAAGCGGATCGCCCGCGACCGCGGCCTCCTCGTCATGGGGCCCGACTGCGGCACCGCCGTCGTCGGCGGTCTGGGCCTCGGCTTCGCCAACACCGTCACGCCCGGCCGGGTCGGCATCGTCGCCGCCTCGGGCACCGGCTGCCAGCAGATCCTGGCCCTGCTCGACGCCGCGGGCGTCGGTGTGGCCGCGGCGCTCGGCGTGGGCGGGCGCGACCTGTCGTCGGCCATCGGCGGCATCTCCACCACGACGGCGCTCGACCGGCTCGACGCCGATCCGAGCGTCGAGCACATCGTCGTCGTCTCCAAGCCGCCGGCGCCCGAGGTGGCCGCCGCCGTCGAGGAGTACGCCGCGACGCTCGGCACCCCGGTCCGCTTCGCGCTGCTCGGCGCGGGCCAGCCCGACATCACCACCCAGGTCGAGGCGCTCCTGGGCGACCTCGGCGTCGCCGTCCCGGAGTGGCCGGTGTGGGGCACGCCCGCCGTCCCCGCCCCCGACGGCGGCAGCGCGCTGCGTGGCCTGTTCGTCGGCGGCACGCTGTGCGACGAGGCGATGCTGCTGGCCGCCGCGAGCGTCGGCGACATCCGCAGCAACATCCCGCTCTCCCCCGAGCTGGCGCTCGACGCGAGCCTGCTCAGCCCGGGCCACCTGATGATCGACTTCGGCGACGACGGCCTCACCCGCGGCCGCGCGCACCCGATGATCGACCCGACGCTGCGCCTCGAGCACCTCACCAAGGTCGCGGCCGACCCCGACACCGCGGTGATCCTGATGGACGTCGTCCTCGGGCACGGTGCGCAGGACGACCCGGCCGGCGACCTCGCCCCGGCGATCGCCGCCGCGCGCGCCGCCCGCGACGTGCCCGTCGTCGTCGCCTGCGTCGGCACCTCGGCCGACCAGCAGGGCCTCACCCGCCAGGCCGAGGCGCTCGCCGCTGCCGGCGCCGAGGTCCACCTGTCCAACGCCGCCGCCACCCGCCGCGCGGTCGCCCTCGCCACCGGAGGAGCCCGATGAGCACCACGTCCCTGCCCAGCCAGTCCCCCGCGGCCGTCGCCGCCGTCGGCGCCGACATGTTCGCCGCCGCCGTCGAGGCCCAGGCCGTCCCGGTCGAGCGCGTCGACTGGAAGCCCCCGATGGAGGGCACCACCGACGACCTCGCCACCGTCGCCGCCGACCCGCTGCGCCGCGACGCCAACGCGCTCGCGGTCTCGCGGATGCTCGACGTCCAGGCGCTGCTCGTCGGCGTCGCGCCGGCCTCCGAGCTGCTCGGCCTCGAGAAGGGCCAGTTCCTCCACGCCGGCCCGCCGATCGAGTGGGAGCGCGCCTCCGGCCCGCTGCGCGGCGCGCTCATGGGCGCCGCCGCCTTCGAGGGGCTCGTCGACTCTCCCGAGGACGCCGAGGCGCTCTTCGCGTCGGGCGCCAATGTGTCGCTCGAGCCGTGCCACCACCGCAGCGCCGTCGGCCCGATGGCCGGCGTCGTGTCGCCGTCGATGTGGATGTTCATCCTCGAGGACCCGGCCACCGGTCGCCGTACCTACTGCTCGCTCAACGAGGGTCTCGGCAAGGTGCTGCGCTACGGCGCGTACGGCCCCGAGGTGCTCGAGCGGCTGCGCTGGATGCGCGACGTCCTCGGCCCGCTGCTCGGTGAGGCCGTCGCGGCGTCCGACCCGGTCGACGCCACCGCGATCCTCGGCCAGATGCTGCAGATGGGCGACGAGGCGCACAACCGCAACCGCGCCGGCACGCTGATGCTCATGCGCGACCTCGCGCCGGCCCTGGTCCGCGCGAACCGCTCGTCGGACGAGATCGCCGAGGCGTTCGCGTTCATCGGCGGCAACGACCACTTCTTCCTCAACATCGCCATGCCGGCGTGCAAGCTCGCTCTCGACGCGGGCCGCGACATCCCCGGCTCGACGATGGTCGTCGCGATGGCCCGCAACGGCACCGACTTCGGCATCCAGGTCTCCGGCACCGGCGACCAGTGGTTCACCGGCCCGGCCCAGCTCGCCGAGGGTCTCTTCCTCGGCGACTACGGCCCGGACGACGCCAACCCGGACATCGGCGACTCCGCCATCACCGAGACCGCCGGCATCGGTGGCTTCGCGATGGCCGCCGCCCCGGCGATCGTCCGCTTCGTCGGCGGCACCGTCCCCGACGCCCTGGCCACCAGCCGCCGGATGCGCGAGATCACCATCGGCGAGAACAACCGCTGGCCGATCCCGGTCCTCGACTTCGCCGGCGCCGCCACGGGCATCGACGTCTCGTCGGTGTGCCGCACCGGCATCCTCCCGCAGATCAACACCGGCATGGCCGGCAAGCTCGCGGGCGTCGGCCAGGTCGGCGCCGGCCTGGTCACGCCCCCGGCGTCGATCTTCCCGGCCGCCCTGGCCGAGCTGGCCCAGCGCACCCGCACCCGCGCGGAGGCCTGACCCCCCACGAAGTGCGTGGGTTGCGGCCCCGAAGTACGGCGGTTGCGGGGTCGAGATTCCGATCTCGACCCCGCAACCTGCCCACTTCGGACCCGCAACCCACGCACTTCGGCGTTTTGAGGTCAGGCGAGGTAGAGCTTGCGCAGGCGGGAGCGGATCTCCCACTCGGTGCGCTCCCCCGCGTCCAGGCGGACGAGCGCGCCCGGTCGCAGGTCGACGGTCTCGCCGGAGTCGACGAAGCGGACCGTCCCCTCGCCCTCGAGGACGACGAACACCTCGTCCGCCTCGACGTCGCGGACGACGCCGGGCGTGATCTCCCAGATCCCGAGCTCGACGCCGTGGAAGGTGCCGAGCTCGACGACGCCCGTGGTCGGCGTACCGGCGACGGTGTCGGCGGCCGGGACCGGCTCGTGCGGGACGTCGGCACCGAGGACGTCGACGTGGCGCTCGTTCACGAGTCGAACCCCAGCCCGAGGGCGTCAAGGGTGCGGAGCCAGGCGTTGCGGTGGCCTCCGTGGTGGTCGGCGCGGTCGAGCGACCAGCGGGTCGCCTGGATGCCGACGGAGGCGATCGGCTCGGGCGGGAACGGCAGCGGCGTCTGGCGCACCATGGCGAGACGGGTCCGCTCGGAGTCGAGACCGGCGAGGCGGTCGAGCATCACCTCGGCCGCGAACCGGGTGGCGCCGACGCCGAGCCCGGTGAAGCCGGCCGCGTGCGCGACCCGGCCGCGCATCGCGAGCCCGAAGAACGCGCAGAACCGGGTCGAGGTGTCGATCGCGCCGGCCCACTGGTGGCTGAACCGAACGCCCTCGAGCTGGGGGAACGTGGTGAGGAAGTGCTCGGCCAGCCGCCGGTACGTCGCGGGCCGGTGCTCGTACTCGGGCCGCACCCGGCGCCCGTAGTGGTAGATCGCGTCGTAGCCGCCCCACAGGATCCGGTGGTCGCGGCTGATCCGGTAGTAGTGGAACTGGTTGGCCAGGTCGCCGACGCCCTGGCGGCCCTCCCACCCGACCGACGCGAGCTGCGCGGGGGTGAGCGGCTCGGTCATGAGCGCGTAGTCGTAGACCGGGACGGTGTGCATCCGGTAGCGCGCGAGCAGGCTGGGGAAGACGTTGGTCGCCAGCGCCACCCGGCGCGCGGTGATCGTGCCGCGCGGGGTGCGGACCCGGACCGGTCCGGTGCGGCCGCCGCCGTCGAGGCCGGTGGCGCGGGTGTGCTCGAAGATCTCGACGCCGAGCTCGGCGGCCACCCGGGCCAGCTCGACGGCGAGCTTCGCCGGGTGCACCATCGCGACGTCGGGGTCGAGCACGCCGGCCAGGTACGTCGGGCTGTTCACCATCGCGCGCAGCGCGTCGGCCTCGATCACCTCGGCACCGCCGGCCCGCAGGTCCGCGACCTGGTGCGGCTCGATGGCGACGTCGAGCTCGCCGGTGCGCTCGTAGTCGCAGTCGATGCCGAGCTCGCGCACGGTCGCCTCGATCGCTTCGAGGTTGGCCAGGCCGAGACGCTCCAGCTCGTCGTACTCGTCGGGCCAGCGGGAGCGGCCGTTCTCCTCGCCGTGGGTGATGCTGGCGGCGCAGAAGCCGCCGTTGCGCCCCGAGGCGGCCCAGCCCACCTGCTCGGCCTCGATGAGCACGACCCGGCGGCCGGGCTCGCGCTGCTTGGCCACGAGCGCCGTCCACAGGCCGCAGTAGCCGCCACCGACGACGAGCAGGTCGGTGTCGGCCGAGCCGGTCAGGGCCGGGTAGCCGACCCGGCCGGGCACGTCGTCGAGCCAGAAGCAGCCGTCGCGCACCTGCGCGAGCGCGTGGTCGACCGCCGCGCGCGCGACCGGGGTGCGGGAGAAGACGGTTCCGCGCGCGGAGGCGGCCACGACTACTCCTGCGCGCCGACCCGGTCGATGACCAGCGGCCCCGGCGTGTACGACGTGCCGGGCGCCGCGATGTCGTAGCCGCCCTCGAGCGCGGCGAGCGCGCGGTCGAAGCGCTCCGGGGTGTCGGTGCGGAGCGTGAAGAGCGGCGCGCCCGCGGTGACGGCGTCGCCGGGCCGGGCGTGCCAGACCACGCCGGCACCGGCCTGCACCGGGTCCTCCTTGCGCTCGCGCCCGGCGCCGAGGCGCCAGGCGGCGATGCCGACGGAGAGCGCGTCGAGGCGGGTCAGGACGCCGTCGGAGGGCGCGGTGACGACGTGCTCCTCGCGCGCGACCGGCAGCGTGGCGTCGGGGTCGCCGCCCTGGGCCTGGATCATCCGCCGCCAGGCGTCCATCGCGGAGCCGTCGGCGAGCTTGTCGGCCGGGTCGACGTCGTCGCGGCCGGCCCCGGCGAGCATCTCGCGGGCCAGCGCCAGGGTGAGCTCGACGACGTCGGCCGGGCCGCCCCCGGCGAGCACCTCGACCGACTCGGCGACCTCGATGGCGTTGCCGGCGGTGTAGCCGAGCGGGGTCTGCATGTCGGTGAGCAGCGCGACGGTGCGCACGCCCGCGTCGGTGCCGAGCGCGACCATCACCTCGGCGAGCTCGCGCGCCTTGTCGACGTCCTTCATGAAGGCGCCGCTGCCGACCTTGACGTCGAGGACGAGCGCCCCGGTGCCCTCGGCGATCTTCTTGCTCATGATCGACGAGGCGATCAGGGGGATCGCCTCGACGGTGCCGGTGACGTCGCGCAGGGCGTAGAGCTTCTTGTCGGCGGGCGCGAGACCGTCGCCGGCCGCGCAGATCACCGCGCCGACCGACTCGAGCTGGGCCATCATCTCGTCGTTGCTGAGCAGCGCGCGCCAGCCCGGGATCGACTCGAGCTTGTCGAGGGTGCCGCCGGTGTGGCCCAGGCCCCGCCCCGACAGCTGCGGGACGGCGACCCCGCACGCCGCGACGAGCGGTGCGAGTGGCAGCGTGATCTTGTCGCCGACGCCGCCGGTGGAGTGCTTGTCGGCGGTGGGCCGGCTGAGCGAGGAGAAGTCCATCCGCACGCCGGAGGCGATCATCGCCGCGGTCCAGTCGGCGATCTCGCGGCGGTCCATGCCGTTGAGCAGGATCGCCATGAGGAGCGCGGACATCTGCTCGTCGGCCACCGCTCCCTGGGTGTAGCGGTCCACCATCCAGTCGATCTGGCTGGTGGAGAGGGTGTGGCCGTCGCGCTTGGTGAGGATCACCTCGACGGCGTCGTGGTTGCCGACTGTCATGCACGCACCCTAGTCGGCACCTCGTGGACCGCTAGTAGGGTCCCGGCATGCTCCGGTCCGCGCCGACCGACCGCCGCGGGATGCTCTGCGCCGTCGGACTCTTCGTCGCCCTGCGCGCCGTCTGCACGGCGGTCCTCGCGGCGTTCGCGGCGGGCCGGGACACCTCGCTGCTCGCACTGCTGGGCCGCTCCGACGCGATCTGGTACGCCCGCATCGTCACCCGCGGCTACGACCACGCCATCCCCGTCGGCCCTGACGGGACCCTGCTGCCGACGAACCTCGCGTTCTTCCCGCTCTTCCCCGGCATCGTCGCGCTGGTCGACCCGGTGCTGCCGGGCGGTGCGGGCACCGCCGGTGTCGTCGTCGCGTGGCTGTGCGGCATCGGCGCGGCGGCCGGGATCTACGCCGTCGGTACCCACGTGCGCGACCGCCGGACGGGCGTGCTGCTGGCCGGCCTGTGGGCCGTCCTCCCCCACAGCCTCGTGCTCTCGATGGGCTACACCGAGCCGCTGTTCACCGGCCTCGTCGCGTGGAGCCTGTGGGCGCTGCTGCGCCGGCACTGGGTGGCCGCGGGCGCGCTGTGCCTGCTCGCCGGGCTCACCCGGCCCACGGCGGCCGCCCTGGTCGTCGCGGTCGGCCTCGCCGCGCTCGTGGCGGTCGTGCGCCGCGAGGACGGCTGGCGCCCCTGGGTCGCTGGCGCGCTGGCTCCCCTGGGCCTGCTGGGGTACGTCGCCTGGGTGGGTCACCGCCTCGGCAGCGCCGACGGCTACTTCCGGGTCCAGAACGACGCCTGGCGGATGTCGTACGACGCCGGCGGCACCACCCTGGCCACGACCCGCGACCTGCTCACCCGCGAGAGCCCGCTCGCGCTGTACGTCACGGCCGCCGTGGTGCTGGTCGCCCTCGGCCTGCTCGTCCTGCTCGCCACCGACCGGGTGCCGTGGCCGCTGGTCGTCTTCGCCGGCGTCGTGGTGGCGCTGTCGTTCTTCGGCGCCGGCTACTACCAGGCGAAGGCGCGCCTGCTGCTGCCCGCGTTCCCGCTGCTGCTCCCGGTCGCGGCCGGGCTCGCGGCAGCCCGGCGCACCACCCTCGTGGTCGTGCTGGCCGTGCTCACGGCGCTCAGCGCCGGCTACGGCGTCTACCTGGCGATCGCCTGGCCCTACTCGCCCTGAACCACGCTCAGGTCGTCGGGCCCGAAGGCCTGCGGCAGCACGGCGTCCATGCCGAGCACACCCTGTGGGGTGAGCACCTCGAGGCCGGCGCCGCCGTTCTCCCAGAGCAGCTGGCGGCAGCGTCCGCACGGCATGATCACGTCACCGACGCCGTTGACGCACACGAAGTGGGTGAGCCGGCCGCCGCCGCTCGCGTGCAGGCTGGAGACCAGGCCGCACTCGGCGCACAGGGTGACCCCGTAGGCCGCGTTCTCGACGTTGCAGCCCACGACGAGGCGCCCGTCGTCGGCGAGCGCCGCCGCACCCACCCGGTAGCCGGAGTACGGCGCGTAGGCGCGTGCCGCGATGTCGTTCGCGGCCTGCTTCAGGGAGTCCCAGTCCACCACGCCGCAACCGTAGGCCACGGCGCCGCACCGCGCGAGGATCTTGCGCCCAGGACTGCCGGAACGAGAAATGTCCCAAGTTGGTAACCGTTTCGACGAATGCGCTTCCCGTGGCGCGCCTTCTGAGCCAGGATGCACCTTCGGAGTATCAGCACACCCCCTTTTTGCCCTGCCGCGGTGCCGGGCGTCGACCTGGAGGACATCTGTGAAGACCTGGAAGAGGACGTCGGCCGTCGCGGCCGTGGCCATCATGGCGAGCGCGGCGCTGGCCGCCTGTGGCGACGCCCCCGAGAAGAGCGCCGACAAGAAGAGCGACTTCCTCCCCTGCATCCTGTCCGACGCCGGCGGCTTCGACGACAAGTCGTTCAACCAGCTCAGCTACGAGGGCGTGAAGGACGCGGCCAAGGAGCTGAACAGCGACTACAAGGAGTTCGAGTCGAAGAACGAGAACGACTACGCTCCCGCGCTCGACCAGTTCGTCAACCAGGGCTGCGACGCGATCGTCACGGTCGGCTTCGCGCTCTCCGCGGCCACCGTCGAGTCGGCCAAGGCCAACCCCGACATCGAGTACATCCTCATCGACGACGCGGCCGACAACGACTTCGACGGCAAGAAGGACGCCGACAACATCAAGCCGATCCTCTACGACACCGCGCAGGCGGCGTTCCTGGCCGGCTACGCGGCGGCGGACTACACCAAGACCGGTGTCGTCGGCACCTACGGCGGCCAGCCGTTCCCGACCGTCACCATCTTCATGGACGGCTTCAAGCAGGGCGTCGACTACTACGCCAAGGAGAAGGGCAAGTCCGTCAAGCTCGTCGGCTGGGAGGGCAACGACAAGGGCGTCTTCACCGGTGGCTTCGACGCCAACGAGAAGGCGACCAACACCGCCAAGCAGATCCTCGACCAGAACGCCGACGTGATCCTGCCGGTCGGTGGCCCGATCTACCAGGGCGCGCTCACCGCGATCAAGGACTCCGGCAAGGACGTCGCCATGATCGGTGTCGACGCGGACTTCTACGAGACCGACCCGACCACGCGCGACCTGATCTTCACGTCGATCCTCAAGAACATGAAGACCTCGACCATCGAGGCCGTCGTGGCGGCGGGCAACGACAAGTTCGACCCCGAGGCCTACATCGGCACGCTCGAGAACGACGGAGTCGGCATCGCGCCGTTCCACAACTTCGAGAGCAAGATCAGCCCCGACCTGCAGGGTGAGCTCGACACCGTCAAGGCGGGCATCATCGACGGCAGCATCCCGGTGAGCTCCTACCTCACCAAGTAGGTTTCCGCGCCTACGGCGACGTAGCGCCCGGGGGAGGTCGGCCTGGCCGGCCTCCCCCGGACTGCGTTCTCGCGGCACGTACCATCCCCTACCTCTGGCTTCGCCCACGTCTCCTCGGAGAGGATCGCCCCATGACGCTCGAGCTTCGAGGCATCACCAAGCGCTTCGGGACGCTGGTCGCCAACGACCGCATCTCGCTGACCGTGAACGCCGGCGAGATCCACGCCCTGCTCGGTGAGAACGGCGCGGGCAAGTCCACCCTGATGAACGTCCTCTACGGCCTCTACCAGGCCGACGAGGGCGAGATCCTCCTCGACGGCGAGCCGCTGAAGATGGCGGGTCCCGGCGACGCCATGGCCGCCGGCATCGGCATGGTGCACCAGCACTTCATGCTCGTCCCCGTCTTCACCGTCGCCGAGAACGTGATGCTCGGCAACGAGGCGACCGGCTTCGCCGGCACCCTCGACATCGACGCCGCGCGCCGCCGCGTGCGGGAGATCTCCGAGCGCTTCGGGTTCGACGTGAACCCCGACGCGCTCGTCGAGCACCTCCCCGTCGGCGTGCAGCAGCGCGTCGAGATCATCAAGGCGCTCTCCCGCGACGCGCGGGTGCTGGTCTTCGACGAGCCGACGGCCGTGCTGACGCCGCAGGAGACCGACGAGCTCATGGAGATCATGCGCCAGCTCCGCGCGTCCGGCACCGCCATCGTGTTCATCAGCCACAAGCTCCGCGAGGTCCGCGCGATCGCCGACCGGATCACCGTGATCCGCCGCGGCGCCGTCGTCGGCGAGGCCTCCCCCACGGCGTCCAACGCCGAGCTGGCCGCGCTCATGGTCGGACGCCCGGTCGAGCTGACCGTGCACAAGGAGCCGGCCCAGCCCGGCCCCGACGCGCTCGTGGTGCGCGACCTCCAGGTCACCGACGACACCGGCCACGTCCAGGTCGACGGGATCAGCTTCTCGATCGCCCACGGCGAGGTGCTCGGCGTCGCCGGCGTCCAGGGCAACGGGCAGACCGAGCTCACCGAGGCGATCCTGGGCCTGCAGCACCACGTGCGCGGCTCGATCGCCCTCGACGGCGTCGAGCTGGTCGGCCGCTCGGTCCGCAAGGTGCTCGACGCCGGCGTCGGCTTCGTCCCCGAGGACCGCCAGGTCGACGGCCTGGTCGGCGGCTTCACGCTCGCCGAGAACCTCATGCTCAACCGCAGCCACGGCAAGCCGTTCGTCTCGGCCGGCACCGTGCGCCGCGGCTACCTCGAGACGTTCGCCAAGGAGAAGCTCGCCGAGTACGACGTGCGCGCCTCCGGCATCAACGCCAAGGCCAGCCAGCTCTCCGGCGGCAACCAGCAGAAGGTCGTCGTCGCGCGCGAGCTCTCCCGCGACCTGCGCCTCCTGGTCGCCGCCCAGCCGACCCGCGGTGTCGACGTCGGCTCCATCGAGTTCATCCACAAACAGGTCGTCGCCACCCGCGACACCGGCGTGCCGGTGCTCCTGGTCTCGACCGAGCTGGACGAGATCGTGGCCCTCTCCGACCGGATCATGGTCCTCTACCGCGGCCAGGTGGTCGGCATCGTGCCGGCGGACACCCCGCGCGAGACCCTCGGCCTGATGATGGCCGGCGAGCGCCCCGAAGGGATCGGCGAGTGAGCACCAACGACGAGGGCCAGGCCGTGGCCGAGAACCCCGAGACCCCGGAGAACCCCGAGAACCCGGAGGTCCCCGCGGACCAGAAGCCGCGCGAGCCGGGCCGCTTCGACGGCGTCCTGCGCGAGATCGCGACCGGCAACGCCCTGGTCGCGGTGCTGTCGGTGCTGCTGGCCATGGTCATCGGCTCGCTGATGATCCTGCTCACCGACCAGGACGTCCGCGACACGCTCGCCTACATCGGCTCGCGGCCGAGCGACTTCTTCAACGCGGTGGGCACGTCGATCACCGACGCCTACACGGCCCTGTTCCGCGGCGCGATCTACAACACCAACGTCGATGGCTTCGAGCTGCGGATCCGGCCGCTGACCGAGACGCTCAAGTTCGCCGCGCCGCTGATCCTGGCCGGCCTCGGCGTCGGCCTCGCCTTCCGCGCGGGCATGTTCAACATCGGCGGCCGCGGCCAGATGCTGCTCGCCGGCACCGCCGCGGGCTGGGTCGGCGTCGGCATGGACCTGCCGATGGCGGTGCACCTGCCCCTCGCCGTCGTCGCGGGCGCCCTGGCCGGTGCCCTGTGGGCCGGCATCGCGGGCTTCCTCAAGGCCCAGAGCGGCGCGCACGAGGTGATCGTCACGATCATGCTCAACTACGTCGGCTACTACCTGGTCTTCTACGTGCTCTCCAAGCAGGGCCTGCTCCAGGCGCCCGGCTCGCTCAACCCCAAGTCCAAGCCGATGCCCGAGTCGGTCATCCTGCCCAAGCTGCTCGGCGACCGGTTCAGCCTGCACCTCGGCTTCCTCATCGCGCTCGTCGCGGTCGGCTTCACCTGGTGGCTGCTCAACAAGTCCGCGCTCGGCTTCCGGTTCCGCGCCGTCGGCGAGAACCCGGACGCCGCCCGCGCCTCCGGCATCAACGTCGGCCGCACCTACATCACCGTGATGCTCATCGCCGGTGGCCTGGTCGGTCTCGCGGGCGTCAACCAGATCCTCGGTACGGCGACCAGCGGCGTCACCGTCGACATGGACGCCGGCATCGGCTTCGACGCCATCACGGTCGCCCTGCTCGGCCGCTCCCGACCACTCGGCATCCTCGCCGCCGGCCTGCTGTTCGGCGCGCTCAAGGCGGGCGGCTTCTCCATGGCCGCCGCCGAGGGCATCCCGGTCGAGATCGTCCTGGTCATCCAGTCCCTGATCGTCCTCTTCATCGCCGCTCCCCCGCTGGTGCGAGCGATCTTCCGCCTGCCGAAGGAGGCGACGGCATGAGCACCACCATCGACGTTCCGGTCCCGGCGGCGGTCGAGCCGTCCGCGCTCCCCCTCCGCACCCTGATCAAGACGCCGATCATGCTCGGCGTCGTGACGCTCGCGATCGCGCTGCTGATCGCGCTCAACGCCCGCTCGGGCGACACCGGCTTCCGGCTCGCCACCGACACCGACTTCTTCGAGCTGCCCGAGGTCACGCTGCCATCGACCGCGACGGTCGCCGTGATCGTCGCGCTCCTCGCCGCCTGCACGGCGGTGTCGGCCCTGCTGGTGAGCCGCGCGCGGCGGACGCCGCTGTGGCTGATCGCGATCTTCTCGGTGCTCGCGATGACCGGCTTCCTGGCCTGGGCCGCGGCCGGCAAGACCGTGCCCGTGGTCGGCCTGCTCGGCGGCTCGATCGCGCTCGCCGTGCCGCTGGTCTTCGGTGCGCTCGGTGGCGTGCTCGGCGAGCGGGCGGGCGTCGTCAACATCGCGATCGACGGCCAGCTGCTGTTCGGCGCCTTCGCGGCCGCGATGTTCGGCACGATCGTCGGCTCCCCCTGGGGCGGCCTGGTGGCGGCGATGTTCGCCGGCGCGCTGGTCGCGCTCGTGCTCGGCTTCTTCGCGATCAACTACTTCGTCGACCAGGTCATCGTCGGCGTCGTGCTCAACGTGCTCGTGATCGGCCTGACCAGCTTCCTGTTCAGCCAGGTGCTCGCCGACAACCCCCAGAAGCTCAACGCCCCCGACCACTTCTCCCGGATCCCGATCCCCGTGCTCGGCGACCTCCCGGTGATCGGCCCGGTGCTGTTCCGCCAGACGATCCTCGTCTACCTGATGTACGCCGCCGTCGTGGTCGTCGCGTGGGCGCTCTACCGCACCAAGTGGGGCCTGCGCGTGCGCGCGGTCGGTGAGCACCCCAAGGCCGCCGACACGGTCGGCATCAAGGTCAACCGGACCCGCTACACGACGCTGCTGATCGCCGGCCTCATCGCCGGCGCGGGCGGCGCGACGTACACGCTGGTCTCGGTGCCGCAGTTCGGCCAGGAGATGACCGACGGCGCGGGCTACATCGCCCTCGCCGCCGTCATCTTCGGCCGCTGGGACCCGGTCCGCGCGACGCTCGCCGCCCTGCTGTTCGGCTTCGCGTCGAACCTGTCGGGCGTGCTGTCGGTGCTCGGCTCGCCGGTGCCCAGCCAGTTCATGCTGATGCTGCCGTACGTCGTCACGATCGTCGCCGTCGCCGGCCTGGTCGGGGCGTCCCGTGCCCCGGCCGCCGACGGCGTCCCCTACCGCAAGGGTTGAGGCTCAGCGCGTCCGCTTGTGGACGCGGATGACGTTGTTGGCACCGCGGACCTTGACCTTGGTCTTGCCCGCCTTGACCCGCACCACGTTGTTCGCGCCCTTGACGACGACCTTGCGCAGCTTGCCGTAGACGACCTTGTTATTGGCCCCCTTGATCTTCACCGAGGTGCCCTTGGGAGCGGTGACGGCGGAGTTGGCGGCCTTGACCAGCACCGGGCCGAGCGTGCGGGAGGCCACCACCCGGGTGTTGCTGCCGGTGACGGTCAGCGCGGTCGCGCTGGTCAGGCTGACGGTGACGTTGCTGCCGCGGACGGTGACGGCGCCGCAGGTGCCGGTGAGCGTGTAGACCTCGGTGCTCTCGGTCAGGACGACCGGGGCGCCGGTGCAGGTGATGGTCACCGCGGCGCCCGCGGGTGCGGGCGCGGCGACGGTGAGGCCGGCCACGAGGGCGGCGGGGGCGAGGGCGGCGAGCGCGCCGGTGGCGCGGGAGATCGCAGTCATGATGGGTTCCTTCCGAGCGAGGTGCCGGACGAAACCCTATTTCCCCGACGTGAGCGCGTTGAGGGCGACCCCGGCCAGCATCTGCGCGCCGAAGCCGACGGCGGCCTCGTCGGCCTCGAAGTCGCCCTGGTGCAGGTCGAAGCGCGGACCGCCCGGCGTGCGGGTGCCGAGCCGGAACATCGCGCCGGGGACGTGCTCGAGGTACCACCCGAAGTCCTCGCCGCCCAGGCTCTGCTCGACCTCGGTGCGGTGGTGCAGGCCGAGCAGGTCGTCGGCCGCCGAGGCGACCATCGCGACGCTGAGCCGGTCGTTGACGACCGGCGGCACGCCCTGGAGGTAGTCGACGCTGGCGGTGACACCGTAGGGGCGCACGATGTCGAGCACCGCCTCGCGGACCACGGCCTCGCACGAGGCCCAGGCCTCGGCGTCGAGGATCCGCACGGTGCCGCTGGCGATGCCGTGGTCGGGGATGACGTTGGGGGCCGAGCCGGCGCGGAGCATCCCCCACACCACGCTGACGCCGGCGCGGGGGTCCATCCGCCGGCTCAGCACGGCCGGCAGCTCGCTGGTGATCTTGGCCAGCGCGAACGTGAGGTCGCCGGTCAGGTGCGGGCGCGAGGTGTGCCCGCCGCTGCCCTCGAGCCGGACGTCGATGCGATCGGCGGCGCTGGTGATCGGGCCGGAGCGCAGACCCACCGCCCCGACGTCGACCGACGGGTCGCAGTGGAGCGCGAAGATCCGGTCGACGCCCTCGAGCGCCCCGTGGCTGATCAGGTGCTTCGCGCCGCCGGGCATGACCTCCTCGGCCGGCTGGAAGATCAGCCGCACCCGGCCCGGGAGCAGGCCCTGGGCGTGGATCTCGCCGAGCGCGTGGGCCGCGCCGACCAGCGCCGAGGTGTGCACGTCGTGGCCGCACGCATGGGCGACGCCGTCGACCGAGCTGCGCCACGGGTGCGGCGTGAGGTCGGGAACCGGCAGGGCGTCGAGGTCGGCGCGCAGCGCGACCGTCGTCGCGCCGTGGCCGAGGTCGGCCACCACCCCGCTGCGCGGCATGCGGGTGACCTGCCACCCGGCGCGCTCGAGGTGGGCGACCACCTGGTCGCAGGTGCGCTGCTCGGACCACGACACCTCGGGGTGCCGGTGCAGGTCACGGCGCAGCTCGACCAGCTCGTCGTCGAGCTTCTCGACGACGGCGGCGACCAGGCCGAGCAGGCCTGCTGCATCACGACGTTCCACGGTGCCCAACCTACGCCGTACGACATGACGTGCGGGCGCCCGACCTCAGGTCGGACGCCCGTACGACGTCGTGGCGCGCGATCAGCGCCGGTACTTCACGACCTTGCCGGCCGGGACGTCGCCCGGCTGCCCGCTGAGGCCGGACAGCACGTTCTCGGTGACGTAGACCTTCTTGCCCACGACCTCGACCGCAGACGGCAGCGCGATCTTCGCGAACGTCCGCTTCTTGCCCTTGGGCGTGATCCGGGTGACCTTGCCGCCGAAGAGCTCGGAGACGTAGATGTTGCCGTCGTCGGCCACGCCCACGCCGGCCGCGCTCACGAAGCCGGTGGCGACCCGGGAGAGCTTCTTCTTGGCCAGGTTGACCCGGAACAGCGAGCCGGGCACGGTGCCGTCCTCGGGACCGCCCGGCAGACCGGTGACGTAGAGCTTGCCGTCGGCGTACTCGACGTCGGTCGGCACGCCCTCGAAGCGGTACTGCTTGCCGATCGCGCACTCGGGCATGCCGGTCGCCTCGGCCAGCGCGGGCGTGACGGTGGCGGTCACCGGGGGCAGCAGCGCGACCGTCTTGATCTTGCCGTCGCGGATCCGGTAGACGCCGTTGGACGCGGCGTCGGCGACGTACACGTCGCCGTTGTGGACGGCGGTCGCGTAGGGGTGCGACTCGACGATGCCGTTGTACGACGCCGGCGGGACGCCCTCGCCGCTCGGCCAGGCCGCGACGCACTCGGGGCTCAGGCCCACGCCGCCGTAGGTGAAGATCTTGTCCGGGTTCCGGCTGGCCTCGTAGGCGCCGAGGTCGGCGAGCGTGCGCACCTTGCCGGCCGCCGTCCGCTTCATCACCTTGCTGTTGACGATGAAGTAGACCGCCTTGCCCTCGGTCGAGACGCCGCCCACCTCACCCTGAGCGGTGTAGACCACCTTGGCCGGCTTGCCCGGCTTCTTCACCAGCAGCTTGCCGGCGAAATTCTCGGTGTAGTAGACGTGCCCCTTGTCGTTGACCGCGACGCTCAACGGCGACAGGAGGCCCGTGGCGACGGGCTTTCCGGGGGCCGGAGCGGCAGCCTGTGAGGGGGCGAGGACGGAGCCGGTGACCGCGGCGGCGATGCCGGCGGCGACGAGCACGCGAAGGGAACGGGAACGGGTACTGGGGGAAACCATGCCGGAGATGCTCACCCGGAGCCGCGCGCGCTGTCCGGCGAACGCAGCGAATTTTACGGTTCGACGCCGTCGTACGCCGCGAGCAGCCGGTCGGCGGCCAGCGGGGCGGTGAGTTCTCCTGCGAGGACCGCGGCGCGTATGTCACCCTGGACCGATTTGACGGCCGCACTGTGCCGCAGCCGCTGGTCGAGCTCGTCGCGCACCAGGGCCCACGTGAAGTCGAGCTGCTGCTCGGCGCGCTTGCGCGCGAGGCCGTCGGGGCCGAGGTGGTCGCGGTGCTGGAGGACCTGCCCCCAGACCTCGTCGACGCGCGCGCCGGTGAGACCCGAGCAGGTGACGACGGGCGGCGCCCACTCGGAGTGACCGCGGACCAGGCGCAGCGCCCCGGCCAGCTCGCGGGCGGCGACCCGGGCCTCCTGCTCGCGCGCGGGGTCCTCGGGGTCGGCCTTGTTGACGGCGATCACGTCGGCGAGCTCGAGGATGCCCTTCTTGATGCCCTGGAGCTGGTCGCCGGTGCGGGCGAGGGTGAGGAAGAGGAAGGTGTCGACCATGCCGGCGACGGTGACCTCCGACTGCCCCACGCCGACGGTCTCGACGAGGATCGCGTCGTACCCGGCGGCCTCGAGGACCGCCATCGCCTGCACGGTCGCGCGCGCCACTCCCCCGAGCGTGCCGGCCGACGGCGACGGGCGGATGAAGGCGTGCGGATCGGCCGACAGGCGGGCCATCCGGGTCTTGTCGCCCAGCACCGAGCCGCCGGTGCGCACCGACGACGGGTCGACGGCGAGCACGCCCACCTTGTGCCCCGCGCCGGTCAGCGTGCTGCCCAGCGACTCGATGAAGGTGGACTTGCCGACCCCCGGCACACCGGAGACGCCCACCCGCACGGAGTCGCGCTTGGGCAGGCCGGCGAGCAGCTCCCGGGCCAGCGCACGGTGCCGCGGAGCCGTCGACTCCATCACCGTGATCGCCCGGGAGACCGCTGCCCGCTTGCCGTCGCGCACGCCGGCGATGAGGGTGTCCGCGTCGAGCGCGCTCACGTCGTCCTCAGGGTCCTCAGTGGTCGAGCTGGTCGCGCAGCTTGGCCAGCAGGTCGAGCGCCGACTCGGCGATCACCGTGCCGGGCAGGAACACCGCTGCGGCGCCCATCTCCTTGAGGGTCGGTACGTCGTCCGGCGGGATGACGCCTCCGATGACGACCATGATGTCGTCACGCCCCTGCTCGGCCAGCGCGTTCTTCAGCGCCGGGAGCAGGGTGAGGTGGCCCGCGGCCAGCGACGAGACCCCGACGATGTGGACGTCGGCGTCGATCGCCTGCTGCGCGACCTCCTCGGGGGTCGAGAACAGCGGGCCCACGTCGACGTCGAAGCCCATGTCGGCGAAGGCCGAGACGACGACCTTCTGGCCGCGGTCGTGGCCGTCCTGGCCCATCTTGGCCACGAGGATGCGCGGACGGCGTCCCTCGGCCTCGGCGAACTCGTCGGTCGCGTCGCGGACCTGGCCGACGAGCGAGTCGCCGGCTCCGTCGTTGGCCAGCCCGGCCTCGTCGCGGTACACGCCGGAGATGGTACGGATGACGGCCTGGTGCCGGCCGTAGACCTTCTCGAGCGCGTCGGAGATCTCGCCGACGGTGGCCTTGGAGCGGGCCGCGGCGACGGCCAGGTCGAGCAGGTTGCCGTCGCCGGAGTCGGCGGAGCGGGTCAGCGCGTGCAGCGCGGCCTCGACCTCGCCGCCGTCACGCTCGGCACGCAGCCGCTCGAGCTTGGCGACCTGCTGGCGGTAGACCTCGTCGTTGTCGACCTTGAGCACCTCGAGCGGGTCCTCGGCCGGCAGCCGGAAGGTGTTGACGCCGATGACCTTCTGGGCGCCCGAGTCGATCCGCGCCTGGGTGCGGGCGGCGGCCTCCTCGATGCGCATCTTCGGGATGCCCTGCTCGATCGCGGCGGCCATGCCGCCGGCGGCCTCGGCCTCCTGGATGTGCGCCCACGCGCGCTCGGCGAGGTCGTGGGTGAGCTTCTCGACGTAGTAGGAGCCGGCCCACGGATCGATCATCTGGGTGGTGCCGCTCTCCTGCTGCAGCAGCAGCTGGGTGTTGCGGGCGATGCGCGCCGAGAAGTCGGTCGGCAGCGCGATCGCCTCGTCGAGGGCGTTGGTGTGCAGCGACTGGGTGTGCCCCTGGGTCGCGGCCATCGCCTCGATAGCGGTGCGGCCGACGTTGTTGAAGACGTCCTGCGCGGTGAGCGACCAGCCGGAGGTCTGCGAGTGCGTGCGCAGGCTCAGGCTCTTGGGGTTCTGCGGGTCGAACTGGCGCACCAGCCGGCTCCACAGCGCCCGGGCCGCGCGCATCTTGGCGACCTCCATGTAGAAGTTCATGCCGATCGCCCAGAAGAACGACAGCCGCGGCGCGAACTGGTCGATGGTCAGGCCCGACTCGAGGCCGGCCCGGATGTACTCGACGCCGTCGGCCAGCGTGTACGCCAGCTCGAGGTCGGCGGTCGCCCCGGCCTCCTGCATGTGGTAGCCGGAGATCGAGATCGAGTTGAACCGCGGCATCCGCTGGCTGGTGAACGCGAAGATGTCGGAGATGATCCGCATCGACGGCGCCGGCGGGTAGATGTAGGTGTTGCGGACCATGAACTCCTTGAGGATGTCGTTCTGGATGGTCCCGCTCAGCTGCTCCGGCTTCACCCCCTGCTCCTCGGCCGCGGCGATGTAGAGGGCGAGCACGGGCAGCACGGCGCCGTTCATCGTCATCGACACCGACATCTGGTCGAGCGGGATGCCGTCGAACAGCGTGCGGGTGTCGTAGATCGAGTCGATCGCCACGCCCGCCATGCCGACGTCGCCGCGCACCCGCGGGTGGTCGGAGTCGTAGCCGCGGTGGGTCGCCAGGTCGAACGCGACGCTCAGGCCCTTCTGGCCGGCCGCGAGGTTGCGGCGGTAGAAGGCGTTGGACTCCTCGGCGGTGGAGAAGCCGGCGTACTGCCGGATCGTCCACGGCTGCGTGGTGTACATCGTCGGGTACGGCCCGCGCAGGAACGGGCTCAGTCCCGGGTAGGTGTCGAGCGCGTCGAGGCCGGCGACGTCGGCCGGGCCGTACGACGTCTGGATGTCGATGCCCTCGGGGCTGCGCCACGGCTCGCCGGCCGGCAGGTCCGGCGCGGCCGCGGCGGCCTGGTCGGGAGCGAGCGGCAGGCCCGCGAAGCTCTTGGGGATGGTCATGCCAGCTTCTCCCTCGTGCGGTTCAGGAAGGCGAGCGCGTCGATGCCCATCGCCGCGCTGTCGTCGACGTACTCGGTGGGCTTGCCCGCGACGATGACGTGCGTGGCGCCCGCCTCGCGGAGGGCGGCCGCGGCGGCGGCGCCCCACTCGTCGTACGCCGTGTCGGTGCCGGCGAGGCAGACGACCTGCTGGCCGTCGTAGGCCGCGACGAGCTCGTCGACGCCGGCGGTCGGGCCGGCCACCTCGACGGCGATGCCACCGGCGGCGAGCAGGTTGCTCACGAATGTGGCCCGCGCGGTGTGCTGGGCGATCGAGCCGAGCGTGGCCAGGAAGACCGGTGCCGTGGCGGGTGCGTCGCGCAGCGCCTCGAACGAGGCGCCGTAGCGGCGGACCCGGTCGTTGAGCGGGTCGTCGGCGCGCTCGGGCAGCGTCTCGGCGAGGTTCGGGAACTCGCTGACGCCGGTCAGCGGGCGCTTGCGCCGGGCGATGTCGGCCTCGCGCTTCTCGACGACGGCGGCGATCCGGGCCCGGAACGGGTCGAAGTCGTGCCCGCCCTCCCACTCGGCCTCGAGCTGCTGGAACTCCGCCCAGCCGGCCGCGGCCAGGTCGGCGGTGAGCTGCTCGACGGCGTACGCGCCGCCGGCCGGGTCGGCGACCGCGGCGACGTGCGACTCGTCGATGAGCAGGTGGTTGACGTTGCGCGCGATCCGGCGGCCGAAGCCGTCGGGGCGGCCGTTGGCGCTGTCGAACGGCAGCACGGTGACCGCGTCGGCGCCGCCGACACCGGCCGCGAAGGCCGCGACGGTGCCGCGGAGCATGTTGACGTAGGGGTCGTACTTGCTGAGCATCGGCCGGCTGGTCACCGCGTGCTGGCGCTGGGCGACGGGGCTCTCGACGCCGCTGACCTCGAGGACCCGGCTCCACAGGACCCGAGCCGCGCGGAGCTTGGCGATCGTGGGGAACTGCTCGTCGGTCGCGGCGTAGCGGAACTCGACCTGGCGGGCGGCGTCCTCGACCGAGAGGCCGTGGTCGGTCAGCCAGCGCAGGTAGGCGACGCCCACCGCGATGGACCAGCCGAGCTCCTGGGCGTCGCTCGCACCGAGGTCGTGCGCCGCCGTCGCGTCGACGACGATCGCCCGGATGTCGTGCTGGTCGGCCTTGCGGGCCAGCGTCTGCAGCTCGGCGACCGCCTCGTCGACGGCGAGCGGGATGTCGCGCAGCATGACGCCGAGCGGGTCGATCCCGAGGTTGCTGTCGGGGTGCTTGGCGCCGGGGAGCGCGAGGAACGCCTCGGCCACCTGCGTGGTCGCCGACGGCGCGTCGAGGACGACGGGCGCCAGGTCGAGCAGCACGTCCTTCAGCGTCGCCGCGACATCGGTGGCCTCGTCGGCGGCCAGCCACAGGCTGGTCACGCCGCCGTCGAGGTCGACGAGCGCCGCCTCGTTGGCGGCCTTGGCGTCCGGGTCCGCGACCAGGCTGCGGATGTCCCAGGCACCCTGGCGGGACGGGCGCACCACGCTCACGGCGCCACCGGGCAGGCCGAGCGGGGTCACGGCGATGCCGTCGAGGGTGGTGCGGGTCAGCTTGTCCCACACGGCGCTGTCGGGGTCGCTGTCGCCGAGCTTGCGGGTCTTCCGCAGCACGGCGGCCGTGGCGGCCTCCCATTCAGCACGCGTGTGCGCGTCCTCGGGCTGCGCCAACGAGAGGGGCGAGTCAGTCACGAGGGCCAAGACTATCCGCGACGGGACCGGTGTCACCCCGGTGTGACATATCTCCGCCTCGTCGCCGCCTCGCGGGAGGCCGCCCGCGCGGAGCAAGCGGGCGCTAGGTTGCCTCCGGCTGGGCCCGGCCTGGGTCGCCGGGGTGTCCCACCGACCACCCCTACGATGCCCCCGTGAAGGTACGAGACCCCCAGGGCCGCACCTGGCGCGTGACCCGGCGCTGGGTGCCGTGGCGGCGCCGGCTGCGCGCGCCCGACACCGGCCCGCTCGACTGGGCCACCGGGCTCGGCGACGACCCGATCAGCGCGGTCATCGGCATCGTGCTGCTGGTGCTGGCCCTGCCGTTCATCATCCTGGGCCTGGTGGTCGCGTTCGAGCTCGTCCTGCTCCTGCTGCTCATCCCGTTCGCCGCCCTGGCCCGGGTCGCGTTCGGCGCGCACTGGACGATCGAGGCCCGGCGCGGCTTCACCGCCTGGTGGGAGGCGCCGTCGGGGACCTGGCGCGAGAGCGGCGAGCGGATCCGGGCCGTCGCCCGGGCGATCGAGGAGGGACAGCTGCCGCCGCGCACGATCGACCCACCCGACGACGTCCCGGACGCCGCACCGAACGAAGCACCGAACGACGCCTGAGCGTTCACCGGCCCGCCACCTGGACGGTGAGGTCGCGCCATGTCCGCGGCCCACCGTGGAGGCATGCGGATCGTCCTGGCCACCGAGTCCTTCTACCCGGCCGTCGACAGCACCACGACCACGCTCAAGGCGACCGTCGACCGCCTCGTCGACCGCGGCCACGCGGTGCGGATCCTCGCGCCCGGGCCGGGGCTGGCGAGCTACCGCGGCTGCGACGTCGTCCGGGTGCGCCCGCTCGAGCCGACCGGTGCGCAGGTGCGCGAGGCCATCGAGACCTTCGCCCCCGACCTCGTCCAGGTCCACTCGCCGCGCGCCGTGGGGCGCAAGGCGCTCAAGCACGCCGCGCGGGCCGGCGTGCCGACGCTCGCCGTCGAGCAGTCGCCCGTCCTCGACCTCGCCGCCGACTACTGGCGGGCGAAGGTCGCCGAGCGCGCCGACCGGGTCCTGGTCACCTCGCACTGGATGGTCGAGCGTGCCGCCGAGCTCGGCGTGGACGCCGGCCTGTGGGAGCCGGGCGTCGACCCGCTCGCCTTCTCCCCCACGCTGCGCGACCCCTGGCTGCACCGCTCGTGGTCCAAGGCGAAGGCCACCGCGGGCGGCAAGGTCGTCGTCGGCTACGTCGGCGGCCTCCACAAGCCCGCCGGCGTGCGACGCCTGGCCGCCCTCGCCGATGTCCCCGGCATCCGTGTCGTGGTGATCGGCGGCGGCCCCGACCGCGAGTGGCTCGCCCGGCGCCTGCCGCACGCACGGTTCACCGGGCCGCTCGCGATCGGCGACCTGACCGTCGCGCTGCCCACCCTCGACGTCCTGGTCCACCCGGGCGAGCACGAGACCGACTGCCACGCCCTGCGCGAGGCGGGCGCCTCCGGCGTCCCGGTCGTGGCGCCGCGCGCGGGCGGTGCGCCCGACGTCGTCGCGCACCTCGAGACCGGCGTCCTCTACGACCCCGCCGACCCCCGCGACCTGGCCCGCGCCGTCACCGCGGTCGCCGCGGACCCGCGCCGCGGCCTGCTCGGCGCAGCCGGGCGGGAGCGGGCGCTGCGCCGTACCTGGACCGACGCGGTCGACGAGCTGGTGACCGCCGCCTACCCTCAGCCGGCGCCGGTCGTGGCCTGAGCCCCGAAGGCGCCGAGCCACGCGGCCAGCACCGCCTTCTCGAGCGCCGGCCGGTCGCGGAGCACGCCGCCGACGGCGAGGCCGCGCAGCAGCGACAGCAGTCCGTCGGCGAACACCTCGAGCCGCTCGTCGTCGAGGTCGCCGACGAGCAGCAGGAGCGGCTCGCGCAGCTGGCGGCCGAGCTGGCGGGCGCCCGGGCGCAGCGCAGCGCGCAGCTCGGGATCGGTGCGCGCGGCGACCCACAGCTCGAGCCCGGCCACGTACGTCGGGCGCCGGGTCACCTCGTGCAGCACCTCGATCAGCTCGGCGGGCCCGGCGTCGGCCACCGCCGCCTCGATCTCCCCCGCCTGGGCCGCGGCCACGTAGTCGACGGCGGCGACGGCGAGCTCGCGCATCGAGGAGAAGTGGTGGGTGAGCGCGCCGCGGGTGACGCCCGCGGCGGTCTGGACCCGCTGCATGGTCAGGCCGGCGTACCCGTGCCCGACCATGACCTCGACGGCGGCCGCCAGGATCTGCTCCCGGGTCCGCAGGGCTCGTGATTGACGTCGGGCCGCTTCCACGGGCAGAATCCTCGCAGGCACAAAACAGACCATACAGTCTGTTTTCATCGCAAGCGCGAGGAGACTCCCCCATGACCCTGGCCGCCAGCCTGGTCCGCCGCGGCGCCGCCGCCTTCGCCGAGCGCACCGCGCTCGTCTTCGGCGACGACTCGCTCACCTACGCCGAGGTCGACCGGCGCGCGAACCTGATCGCCCACCACCTCGCCGGCCACGGCGTCGGCAAGGGCACCCACGTCGCGCTGCTCGTCAGCAACGGGCTCGACTCCATCCCCATGGAGTTCGCCGCCATCAAGGCCGGACTGGTGCGCGTGCCGCTCAACGCGCGGCTCTCGCTCGACGAGCACGCCGACATGGTGACCGGCTCGCACGCCACCGTCGTCGTCGCCGACGCCGCGCTCGCGGCCCGGGCCGACGAGCTCGCGGCGCGGATCCCCGGGCTGCGCGCGTACGCGCTCGCCGACCTCCTGGCGCCGGTCGCCGAGCCGGTCGGCGAGCCCGACGTCGTCCTGAGCGAGGACGACCCGTCGCTGCTCCTCTACACGTCCGGGACGACGGGCAAGCTCAAGGCCGTCGTCCACACCCAGGGCAGCTATGCCGCGATCTGCAGCAACATCCTCGCCAACCTGCTCGACCCGCAGCCCGACTCGGTGATGCTCCACGCAGCCTCGCTGATCCACGCCAGCGGCACGTTCGTGCTGCCGTACTGGGTCCGCGGCGGCGCGTCCGCCATCCTCCCCGGCTTCGAGCCCGCGTCGTTCGCGGCGGCGATCGCCCGGCACCGGGCGACCGAGATCAACCTGGTGCCGACGATGTTCGCGATGCTCCACGGCTCCGGCGCCCTCGACGGCGCGGACCTCTCCTCGCTGCGCAAGGTCATCTACGGCGCGAGCCCGATGCCGCGTCCCGTGCTGGAGCGCTCGATCGAGGTCTTCGGCCCGATCCTCACGCAGTACTACGGCCAGACCGAGGCGCCGCTGTGCATCGCGGTCCTCGACCAGCACGCCCACGCCGATCCCACCCTGTGGGGTGCGTGCGGGATGCCCGCCACCGACGTCGAGCTGCGCCTCGTCGACGAGGACGGCGCCGAGGTGCCGGCCGGCGAGATCGGCGAGATCGCGCTCAAGGCACCGTTCCGGATGCAGGGCTACTTCGAGGCCGACGAGCTCAACGCCCGCTCGCTGACCGGCGACGGCTGGCTGCGCACCCGCGACCTGGCCCGCTTCGACGAGCGCGGCTACCTGCACCTGGTCGACCGGACCAGCGACATGATCATCACCGGCGGCTACAACGTCTACCCGCGCGAGGTCGAGGACGCCCTGGCCGCGCACCCCGCCGTCGCCGAGTGCGCCGTCGTCGGCGCCCCCGACGAGAAGTGGATCGAGGCGGTCACCGCCTTCGTCACCCTCCGCCCCGGGGCGACGGCCGACGAGCCCGAGCTCATCGAGCACGTCCGCGCCCGGATCGCGGCCCACAAGGCCCCCAAGTCCGTGCACTTCGTCGACGCCATCCCGAAGTCGGCCGTCGGCAAGATCCTGCGCCGCGCCCTGCGCCAGCCGCTCTGGGAGGAGACCCGGTGAACGACGTCCGCATCGAGACCGACGGGGACGTCACGACCATCGTGATGAGCCGCCCCGAGCGGCACAACGCGGTCGACGGCCCGATGGCCGCCGAGCTGGCCGCCGCGTTCCGGGAGTTCGAGGCCTCGGACGCGAAGGTCGCCGTCCTCGCGGGCGACGGGCCGTCCTTCTGCGCCGGCGCGAACCTCAAGGCCGTCGGCACCCCCCAGGGCAACCGGGTCTCCCCCGAGGGCGACGGCCCGATGGGCCCCACCCGGATGGATCTGTCGAAGCCGGTCATCGCCGCGATCCACGGCCATGCCGTGGCCGGCGGCCTCGAGCTCGCGATCTGGTGCGACCTCCGCGTCGCCGACGAGGACGCCACCCTCGGTGTCTTCTGCCGCCGCTGGGGCGTCCCCCTCATCGACGGCGGCACCGTCCGCCTGCCCCGCCTGATCGGGCACAGCCGGGCCATGGACCTCATCCTGACCGGCCGCCCCGTGGACGCGGCCGAGGCGCTGTCGTTCGGCCTCGTCAACCGCGTCGTCCCCCACGGGACGGCACGCGAGGCGGCCGTCGCCCTCGCCCACGAGATCGCGCGGATGCCCCAGACCTGCCTGCGCGGCGATCGTCAGGCCGCCCGCGCCCAGTGGGGCGAGACCGAGGAGTCGGCGCTGCGTCGCGAGCTCGCCGTCGGCATGGTCTCGCTCGTCGCCGACGGCGTCGACGGGGCCGGCCGGTTCGCCGCAGGCAAGGGCCGGGGCGGGTCGTTCGACGACATCTAGGCGGTCCGCGGCGCGAGCGATCCCTCCAGCAGCTCGACGAGAGCGCGGCCGTGGGTCAGCTGCGGGTGGTGCCCGGCGCCGGGCACCACGACCAGCTCGACGCCCGGCACCGACGCGAGCTGCTCGACCGCGTCCGCGGCCAGCGGGTCGTCGGCTCCCGTGATGATGCGGACCGGACCGCCGAATCGCGCCAGCGCCTCCCGCAGCTCACGACGCCACTGCGTCGAGGCCGCCCGGGCGAGGTGCTCGGCCACCCGGCCGGCGCTGCGTCGCCTGAGGTCGCTGACGCTGGACTCCAGCGCGGCCGCGCTCGCTCCGGCGCCCGTCAGCTGACGGGACAGCCGGGCCGGGTCCGTGTGCCGCAGGTAGGTGCGCACGAGCGGCCGCAGCCGGGCCGACGCGCCCATCGGGGCCTGGAGGAAGAACGGCGCCACCAGCGTGAGGGACCTGACCCGCGCCGGGAAGCGGTCGGCCGCGACGACGGCCGCGGCCGCGCCGATGGAGTGACCGACGACGTCCGCAGGCTCCTCCCCCAGCACCGCCGGCAGCCACTGCTCCCAGTCCGGGACGCCGGTCCCGCCGCTGAGCCCGAGGCCGGGCAGGTCGACGGCGCGGGCGCCGATCCCGGCGGCGACCTCGGCCCACGTGTCCGCGTTGACGGGCAGGCCCGGAAGGACCACCCGGCGCGAGCCGGGCTCGCCGAGCTCGAACGTCCGCAGGCCGCCCGCGGTCACGAAGCGGCGGTCGCCGGCCGGGGCGGCACCGAACCGGTGGGCGGCCAGGTGGTCGGCCCAGCGCTCGAGGGACACCCGTGCATCGGGCATCCGGAGGCCGTGCCGGTCGGCGAGCTCGACGGCGGACGCCGTCGGGTACCGGTCGGCCGACAGGAAGGTGAGCGTCTCGGGGTCCGCCTTGGTGAGCGCCCGCGGCAGCCGCTTGACCACACCGACCGGCATCCGCACCCGCGGCACCTTCGCGCCGAGGTGCCGGCCGACGTGCGTGAGCAGGTCCGCGAGCGGCGGGGTGTCGTCGTCGAGGACCCAGTAGGCCCGGCCCACCGCATCGGGGTCGACGGCCGCAGCTGCCATGAACGCGGCCAGGTGGTCGACCGTCACGACCGGGAGGAACGTTGACGCGCCACCCGGCAGCGCGGCGGCCGTGCCGTCCCAGACCTGCTCGATGGTGGTCGCCAGTCCGATGAGCTGGTCGGACTCCCCGGTCACGCTGTCGCCGATCACGCTGCTCGGGTTGACGATCGTCCAGGGGACGCCGCGCTCCTGCGCCCCGGCCTGGAAGAGGAGGTCGGACTCCACCTTGGAGGCCTCGTAGGCACCCAGCTCCCGGTAGACCGCGGCGCGGTGGTCGTCGGACCACGGCAGGGACGACGGGTCCTGCCCGCCGACGCGGTAGCCCGAGACGTGGACGACGCGCCGCAGGTCGGGGAGGTCGGCGGCGAGGTCGAGCAGCCTCTCGACGATGCCGACGTTCGCGGTGCGCGCCTCGTGCGCCGTCATGCCGAACCGGTAGGAGCCGGCACAGTTGTGGATCTCGGTGACGTGCGCGAGGGCCGCGGGGCCGCCGGCGACGATCGGGTCCGCCTCGAAGTCGACGAGCGTCGTCCTGATGCCGCGGGTCAGGCCGTGCTCCCTGAGCCACTGCTCGACCCGTGCTCCGGACTCGGCGGTGCGGACCGCCGCCGTGACCTCCGCGCCCGCCTGGGCCAGGGCCAGCACGAGGTGCCGGCCGACCAGGCCCGAGGCCCCGAGGACCAGCGCCTGGCGGGACTCCTCGCGCGAGCTCATCGCGTCCCTCCGGCGGCCTGGCAGCGCTGCTCGACGAGGTCGGCCACGACGTCGGCGGCCGCCTCCAGCGGACGGATGCTCCGCATGGCGCGCGCGACGATGACCGCCCCCTCGATCGTCGAGACGACGACGGTCGCCAGCGACCGCGCCTCGGCCGGCGCGAGGCCGCTGGCCTCGAGGAAGGCCGCCGTCGGGGAGATCCAGGACTCGAACGCGGCGAGGCAGGCCTCGCGCAGTCGCTCGCTCTCCGCGCCCATCTCGAGGGTGACCACCGAGACCGGGCACCCCAGCCGGAAGTCGCTCTCGCTGACGATGGCGGTCAGGGCCTCGATCGCGGCGCGGGCCGCGGCGGCCGGGCTGCCCGCGGAGACGGCCGCCTCGGCGATCAGCGTCTCGAACTGCCGCGCGGCCAGCTCGACCGCCGCGATCCCCAGCCCCTCCTTGCCGTCGGGGAAGTGGAAGTAGATCGACCCCTTGGGGGCTGCCGCGTGCTCGATGACGGCGTTGAGGCCCGTGCCGCTGTAGCCGTTGGTCTGGATGAGCTCGAGCATGGACTCGGCGAGCCGCGCCTTGGTCAGGTCTCCCTTGGATGCCATGACCACAGAATAGACCGGTCTACATATTCCGCCAAGCGGGGCCGCTCCTACGCCTGGACGATCCCCACCACCAGGTTGATCGTCGTCGCGATGATCGCCGCCCCGAACACGTACGAGATCAGGCAGTGCCGCAGCACCACGGCGCGGATCGCCGAGCTCTGCACCGCCGTGTCGGAGACCTGGTAGGTCATCCCGAGGTTGTAGCTGAAGTAGAGGAAGTCGCGGAAGGCCGGCGGCTCGGTGGTGTTGAAGTCGATCCCGCCGGGGGTGTCGGAGTAGTAGAGGTGCGCATAGCGCGTGGCGTACATGAAGTGCACCGAGGCCCAGGCCATCGCGACGGCGGCGAGGGCGAGGGCGGCCGCGGCGTCCTTGGTGTCGCTGTGGCCGGCGACGAGGAGCATGACGACGCCGACCAGGCCGCCCACGGCGGCGCAGGCGACGACGACCTCGTCGGCGGCGGGACGCAGGTCCTCGTGGGTGGCGTTGGCGCGGGTGGCGGCGGCGTCCATCGGCCAGAGCACCACCCAGCCGAGGACGACGTACACCGCGCCGGCGGTCGCGACCCCGGTCAGGACGCCGATCTCGGCCGCCGCGAGCAGCCCGCCCACGACCGCGACGGCGACGCCGGCGACGAGGGCGGAGAGCAGCCGCGGGAGCGCGGTGGCGACCAGGCGCGGGCGCCGGGCGGGAACGGGGCTCGCTGCCATGCGGCTCAGCGTACTGACGGCGCGTGGTACTGATGTCCCATGCTGCTGCGCCGGTTGGAGTACCTCGCGGCGCTCGCACGCGAGGAGCACTTCGGCCGCGCCGCCGAGGCGTGCCACGTGACGCAGCCGGCCCTGTCGGCAGGCATCCGCAAGCTGGAGCAGGAGCTCGGCGTCCAGGTCGTCAAGCGGGGCCAGCGGTTCGAGGGCTTCACCCCCGAGGGCACCGAGGTCCTGCGCTGGGCGCAGCGGATGATCGCCGAGCGCACCGCCCTCGACCAGACGATCGCCACCATGCGCGCCGGCCTGACCGGCACCCTGCGGATCGGCGCGATCCCGACGGCGCTGACGGTGTCGCCGCTGCTCACCACACCGGTGCGCGCGCGGCACCCGCTGGTCGGCGTCCGGCTGCTGTCGATGTCCTCGCGCGAGATCGTCCACCGGCTCAACGACTTCGACATCGACGTCGGCATGACCTACGTCGACGGCGAGCCGCTCGGCCAGGTGCGCGTCGTCCCGCTCTACCGCGAGCGCTACCTGCTGCTCACGCCCGCCGACGGCGAGCACGGCACCCGCACGTCGGTCACCTGGGACGACGCCGCCCGCGCGCCGCTGTGCCTGCTGACCGGCGACATGCAGAACCGCCGGATCATCGACGGCCACCTCGCCGACACCGGCCGCACCGCGCACGTCGTCGTCGAGACCGACACCGTGTCGGCCGTCTACGCGCACGTGGCCTCGATGGGCCTGTGCAGCGTGGTCCCGCACGCGTGGCTGCCGACGTTCGGCGTCCCGGAGGGGCTGCGCGCCGTCCCGCTGCCGACGCCGCGCCGCAGCCACCAGGTGGGGCTCGTGCTCGCCGGGCACGGCCCGGAGTCGCTGCTGGCCCGGGCGATGGTCGAGACCGCACGCGAGGTCGACCTCGCCGCGCTGCTCGACCAGGCCTCCGGCCACTGATCATCGACGTTTCCCGCCCGATCCACGGTTCCTCTTTGACCGCGGCACGTCGCGCTTCCTAGGGTCGCAGCGGGCGTCCGGGAGCCCTTTCCGGGTCGACCCCTGCTCCCGACGTCGACCCGAGGAGGTGCGCGTGCCCGCGCTCTCGTTCCTGGACCGCGCCCACACCGTCGCCCCACCGGGCTACAGCCGCTGGCTCATCCCGCCCGCCGCGCTCGCCGTCCACCTCTGCATCGGCCAGGTCTACGCGACCAGCGTCTACAAGGACGCGCTCGTCCACCACTTCGACACCAGCCTGACCGCGATCGGCTTCGTCTTCTCGATCGCGATCGTGATGCTCGGCGTCTCCGCCGCGCTCTTCGGCACCTGGGTCGACCGGGTCGGGCCGCGCCGCACCATGTTCACCGCCGCGTGCTGCTGGGGTGCGGGCTTCCTCGTCGCCGCGGCCGGCATCGGCACCGAGCAGCTCTGGCTCGTCTACCTCGGGTACGGCGTGATCGGCGGCATCGGGCTCGGTCTCGGCTACATCTCGCCGGTCTCGACGCTGATCAAGTGGTTCCCCGACCGCCCCGGCCTCGCGACCGGCATGGCGATCATGGGCTTCGGCGGCGGCGCCATGGTCGCCGCTCCCCTGTCCCGCGAGCTCCTCGCCCGCTTCGGCGGCGCGAGCCCCGACGGCGACGCGGTGATGAAGCTCTTCCTCACCCTCGGCGTGGCCTACTTCGTCGTCATGATGTTCGGCGTCTTCACGGTGCGCGTGCCCGCCCCGGGCTGGACGCCGGCCGGCTTCGACCCCGCCGCCAGCACTGCGAAGCCGATGGTCACCACCGCGAGCGTCTCGGCCGCCAACGCCATCAGGACCCCGCAGTTCTGGCTGCTCTGGGTGGTGCTGCTCTGCAACGTCACCGCCGGCATCGGCATCCTCGAGCAGGCCGCCGAGATGATCCAGGACTTCTTCCGCGACGCCGCCGACCCGGCGACCTCGACGGTGACGGTCGTCGTCGCCGCGGGCTTCGTCGGCCTGCTGTCGCTGGCCAACATGGGCGGGCGCCTCGCCTGGTCGACGGCTTCCGACTACATCGGGCGCAAGAACACCTACGTGATGTACCTCGGCGTCGGCATGGTGCTCTACCTGCTCCTCGCCACCGTCGGCGCGAGCTCGACGCCGCTGTTCGTCGTGCTGTGCGCGGTGATCATCTCCTACTACGGCGGCGGGTTCGCGACCGCGCCGGCGTACCTGCGCGACCTGTTCGGCACCTACCAGGTCGGCGCGATCCACGGCCGGCTGCTGACCGCGTGGTCGACGGCGGGCGTGCTCGGGCCGGTCATCGTCAACGGCGTCCTCGACAGCCGCGACGCGGTCGCCGTCGGCGGGGGCAAGGAGGTGCTGCTCGCTGCCGACTACCGGCCCGCGTTGTACATCATGGTGGGAGTGCTCGCCATCGGCTTCGTCGCCAACCTGCTCATCCGTCCCGTCGCCGCACGCTTCCACGAGGAGGAGTCCGCATGAACGACAACCCCAGCCAGGCCGCCCGGGTCGCGGTCGCCTGGACCATCGTCGGCATCCCCCTGGTCTACGGGCTCGCCAACGCGGTCAAGGCCGCCGCCCAGCTGTTCACGGGGTGAGCCGGCGATGACCGAGGCCACGATCACCCGACTGCTCGCCGAGGCCCGCCGCGGCCTCGACCGGCTCACCCCCGCCGACGCCTACGTCGCCCAGCAGGGCGGCGCGCTGCTGGTCGACGTACGGCGCGAGGACCAGCGCGAGCGCTTCGGTGCCCCGCCCGGTGCACTCCCCATCGACCTGACGATCCTCGAGTGGCGGCTCGACCCGACCAGTCCGTGGCGGCTGCCGCTCGCGGTGGCCGGGCTGCGGCCGGTCGTGTTCTGCCAAGAGGGGTTCAGCTCGTCGCTGGCCGCGGCCCGGCTCCAGGCGCTGGGGCTGACCGGGGCGACCGACATCGACGGCGGCTTCGGTGCCTGGGCGGCGGCCGGGCTGCCGGTGGCCGACACCCTTCCGGAGCGCGTCTTCTAGCGGACGACCTCGCGCGCCGCGCCGCCGTCGACCCGGCGGGTCCAGCCGCGCCCGTCGAGGTGCTCCAGGAGCGGGATGAGCACCCGGCGCGTCGTGCCGAGCGCCTGGCGCGCGGCGCTCGCGGTGAACGGCTGGTCGAGGCCGGACAGCACCCGCATCGCGGCCACCGGCCCTGTCGGGAGCAGGACGACGCCCGGCGCGACCCGCAGCAGCCGGCCCTGCCGCTCGGCGGCGGCGAGCTCGCGCGGACCGAGCCCGAGCCGGGTCAGGTCGTCGGCCTCGGGGGCCGCGAACGGGTGCTCGGCCAGCCGCTCCTCGAGCGTGGCGACGGCGGCCTCGGCCGGACCGAGCCCTGCGGGGCGGTCGGCCGCACGGACGTAGCCGCCCTCCGCGACCAGCCCGGCCGTGCGCACCACCAGGTCGACGAGCTCGTCCGCCGGGACGCCGGCCGCGGCGCGCACCGCGCCCCGGGAGAGGCCGACCGCCAGCGGGTCGTGCTCGTGGTTGTCGGCGACCGCGCGCGCCAGCCGGTCGGCCCAGCCGGCGCACGAGGTCGCGTCGACCCACCAGCCCTGCTCGGCCAGCACGCCGGCAGGTGGCTCGGCTGCGTCCGTCGCGAGCAGGCCCAGCAGCCGCAGCCGCGCCACCGGGACGGCGCCGCGGCGCGCCACCTCGGCGGCCAGGTCTCCGTCCGGGCCACGGCTCGCCAGCACCTCCGCGCGCCGCGCCGCATCGCCCCGCCGCCGCAGCTCGGGCGGATCCGCGTCGAGCACGAGCGCACCCACGACGAGACCGCTGCCCGGGTCGCGCAGCACCAGCCGGTCTCCGATCGCCAGCGGCAGCGGGTGCTCCAGGCGCAGCCGCAGGTGCGCGTCGCCGAGCGGCCGCCCCCGCACCGGGACGGCGGCGGTGCCCACGTGCAGCCGCAGCTGCTCGGGCAGCGGGCCCTCCGGTCCCCTCGTGCGGCGGACGTCGACCAGCGCGGAGGTCTGCCAGGTGCCGGGCGCGACCACCGCGTCACCGCGGCCGACCTCGTCGGCGGACGGACCGCGGAGGTTGAGCGCGACCCGTCGTACCGGCTCGGCGAGGTCGCGGTGACCGCCCTCGCTCTCGATCCGGCGCACGGTCGCGGCGCGGGCGCCGTACCGGCCGAGGAGCTCGACCTCGTCGCCCACCGCGATGGCCCCCGTGGCGAGCGTGCCCGTGACGACGGTGCCCGCGCCGGCGACGCTGAACGAGCGGTCGACCCAGAGGCGCAGCCGGCCGGCGGCGGGCGCGGGGGTGGCCGTGAGGACGTCCTCGAGCGCGGCGACCAGGCTCGGGAGTCCGGCCCGGGTGACGGCCGAGACCGCGACGACCGGGGCGTCGGCGAGGCCGGTCCCGGCGAGGCCCTCGGCCACCTGGGTGCGGGTCGCGGCGAGCTGCTCCGGCGTCGCCCGGTCGGCCCGGGTCAGCGCGACCACACCGCGGTCGATGCCGAGCGCGGCGACGGCGTCGCGGTGCTCGTCGCTCTGCGCCCGCCACCCCTCGTCGGCGGCGACGACGAACAGCACGACGGGCGCCGGCCCGAGGCCGGCCAGCATGTTGCCGACGAACCGCTGGTGGCCCGGCACGTCGACGAAGGCGACGTGCGCGCCGCGGGGCAGCGTCGTCCAGGCGTAGCCGAGGTCGATGGTGAGCCCGCGCCGGCGCTCCTCGGCCCACCGGTCCGGCTCGATGCCGGTCAGCGCGCGGACCAGCGTGCTTTTGCCGTGGTCGACGTGGCCGGCGGTCGCGACGACGTACGCCATCAGCGGGCTTCGAGCACGCGGCGCAGGGCCGACAGGAGGCGGTCGTCGTCGTCCTCGGGGACGCAGCGCAGGTCGACCAGGCAGGCGCCGTCATGGACCCGGGGCAGCACCGCCGGGTCGCCGGTGCGCAGCGGGCCGGCGGCGCTCTCGGGCAGCCGGAGCGCCCACCCGGCGAGCGGTACGCCGGGCGCTCCTCCCCCGCCGACCCGGCCGTCGTGGGCGACCACCGGCAGGCCGAGCGCGTCGGCGAGGCGCTCGGTGCGGCGGTGGAGGGCGTCCGGATCGGCGTGCAGCGCCGCCGTGACCGGTGACGGCGGGCCGCTCAAGGTGGCCTCGAGCGCGGCCAGGGTGAGCTTGTCGACCCGGACCGCGCGGGCCAGCGGGTGCTTCGCGAGCCGCTCGATCAGCTGCTTCGAGCCGAGCAGGAGCCCTGCTTGCGGGCCGCCGAGCAGCTTGTCGCCACTCGCGATGACGAGGTCGGCGCCGGCGTCGAGCGCCGTCGTGGCGTCGGGCTCGTCGGGCAGCGCCGGGTCGGGGTGGAGCAGGCCGCTGCCCAGGTCGGCCACCACCGGCAGGTCGCCGACCGCGGCCCGGAGCTCGGCGACGGTGACCTCGCTGGTGAAGCCCTCGACCCGGAAGTTGCTGGGGTGGACCTTGAGCACGCAGCCGGTGTTCGGCCCGATGGCGTCGACGTAGTCGCGCAGGTGCGTCCGGTTGGTCGCGCCGACCTCGCGCAGCCGCGCACCCGTCGAGGCGATGAGGTCCGGCAGCCGGAAGCCCGCCCCGATCTCGACCATCTCGCCGCGGCTGACCACCACCTCGCGGCCGGCGGCCAGCGCGGTCGTGGCGAGCACCAGCGCGGCGGCGCCGTTGTTGACCACGAGCGCGTCCTCGGCGGCCGGGCAGGCCGCCCGCAGCGCCGCCCGGGCCTGGAGACCCCGCTGCGAGCGGGCTCCGGTCGCGAGGTCGAGCTCGACGTCGACGTACCGGGCGGCGGAGACGAGCGCCTCGACGGCCGCCGGGCCGAGCGGCGCGCGGCCGAGGTTCGTGTGGACGACGACGCCGGTCGCGTTGAGCACCGGGCGCAGCGTGGTGGCGCTCGCGCGGACCCGCGCGAGCACGGCGGACTCGACGTCCTCGGGGGCGATCCGGCCCTCGCGCGCCTGCTGCTGGACGTCGCGGACCAGCGCGAGCAGGTGGTCGGTGCGCGGGATCCGGCGCCGGGGGTCGTCCTGGTTCACCGGTCCTCCTGGGTCCACCTCGTCGGCTCGTGGCGGAGGCGGACGGGAATCGAACCCGCCAGGCCGAGCTGCTCGGCCTCCTCGGTTTTGAAGACCGGGGGGCCCACCAGGAACCCATACGCCTCCCCGCCGGGACCAACCTAGTCGGCCGTAGGGTCGAGCCATGTCTGCACCCGCCGAGGTCGGTCGCCTGACGAGCTATGCGCACGGGGGCGGGTGCGCCTGCAAGATCCCGCCCGGCGAGCTCGAGGACGCGGTCCGCGACCTCGTCGGCCAGACCGGGCCGGACATCCTCGTCGGCGTCGACGACGGCGACGACGCGGCCGCCGTCCGGGTGCGGGACGACCTGGCCGTCCTCTCGACCGCCGACTTCTTCACCCCCGTCGTCGACAGCCCCTACGACTGGGGCCGGATCGCCGCCGCCAACGCCCTCTCCGACGTCTACGCCATGGGCGGGACGCCCGTCGTCGCGATCAACCTCATGGGCTGGCCGCGCGACGTCCTCCCGACCGAGCTCCTGCGCGAGGTGCTCCGCGGCGGCCTCGACGTCGCCACCCTGGCCGGCTGCCCCGTCATCGGCGGCCACACCATCGACGACCCCGAGCCCAAGTACGGCATGGCCGTCACCGGCGTCGCCCACCCCGACCGGCTCCTGCGCAACGACGCCGCCGTCGCCGGCCTGCCCCTCACCCTCACCAAGCCGATCGGCGTCGGCCTCCTCAACAACCGCCACAAGCAGACCGGCGAGGTCTTCCCCCACGCCGTCGAGCTGATGGCCTCCCTCAACCGCGACGCCTCCGCCGCCGCCCTCGCCGCGGGCGCCCGGGCCGCCACCGACGTCACCGGCTTCGGCCTCCTCGGCCACCTCCACAAGCTGTGCCGCGCCTCCGGCGTCGGCGCCGTGGTGGACCTCGGCGCCGTACCGGTCGTCGACGGCGCCGTGGTCGCGCTCGCCGCCGGCTACGTGTCGGGCGGGACCCGGCGCAACCTCGACTGGGTCCGCCCGCACCTGCGCCCCGGCGCCGGGGTCGGCGAGGACGACCTGCTGCTGCTCGCCGACGCGCAGACGTCAGGCGGGCTGCTGATCGTGGGCGAGGTGCCGGGGTACCCGGTGGTCGGCCACACGGTGGCGAGCCCCGGCATCGAGGTCGGCCGCTGACCGTCGTACCGGACAAAATGGTCGTGATTTCGGCGAATTCACGACCATTTCGTCCGGTACGACGGTCAGCCGGGATCTGTCCTTGCACAAGACGCTCCACCGACCTAGCCTGAGAGCGAACCCGGCAGTCCGCCCTTCATCGGCGGCCTAACCGGGTTCGCTTCTTTTCGGGAGCGTCCCGTCCCGGATGATCGGCGCCACCGCGGTGCGCCAGTCACCGCTGCGGTGCACGCACCACGCCGTGGCATCGCTGAGCCAGAGCAAGGGCTCCTCGACCGCGCGCAGGTGAATCACCTCCGACCGCAGCTGCCGAGCGACAGCCGCGTCGAGGGCGACTGCTGCGTCGTCGCGCTCGACGACCACACGCTGGGCCGCAGTCGCTCGTGCCTCCTCCAGGACCGCGCCTATCAGCTCCGCCCTCGCCTCCCGCGGATCGCGGACCTTCGACCGGTAGACGACCGCCGTCACGTCCAGACCGGCGATCACCTCGATCGCGCGCCGGCGGTGAGCGTGGCTCATCTTCTGGAAGTGCAGGCGCGCCTGGTTCGACCGCAGCAGCGACCTGAGCTCGCGACGAATGCTGACGACCTTCGCCGAGGAGACCCAGGTCGCGACCACCAGGTAGTCGCTCGCCTTGCTCTCGTCGACCACGACGTGTGCTCCCCGAGGCAGGCTCGGCGCGGGCACGGGCATGCCCCGAGCGAACCAGAGAACGGGTGCTGCTGCGCTCCGCCGTCCACAGCCTCCCGGTACGACGGTCAGCCGGCCGTGGTGATCGAGTCGCCCGTCTCGCCCGCCGCCCGCCGCGCCGCCAACCGCCGCCGCTGCGGCTCGATGACGTAGCGCGGGTCCTTGGTCGAGTGGATGCCGGCCTCGAAGACGCCGAAGCGGGTGAGGGCCGAGGCGCCCATCAGGGCCAGGCCCGCGACGACCGCGACCGGACGACGACGTCCGCCGGCGAGCACGCCGACCGCGCCGGCGACGGCGAGGCGCTCGCTCCAGCGGAGCATCGTGCCGGCGGAGCCGTGGTGGAGGGGCTCGGCGGCGACGGGGTCCATCCGGCGCTCCATGGCCTTCATCGCCACGACGTCGCCGACCACGCCCAGGACCGCGAGGACCCGGGCGGGCCCGGCCTCGGACACGGGCGTGGTGACCATGGCCAGGCCGGCCGAGGCGAGGCTCGCCGAGCTGACGAAGACGAACGGCAGGTCGCGGTGGGTGGCGTTCCAGGTGGGGACGGCCGTGTCGGCGAGCAGGACGGCGGTGTAGCCGGCCAGCGGCGCCGCGAACACTGCTGCCTCGATACCCGCGGGCCCCTCGAGGGCGCGCAGCACTGGTCGCAGCGGGCCCAGGGGCAGTCGCGCGCCGGCCAGCCGGTCGACCTCGGCACCGACGGTGACGGTCAGACCGCCTGCGAAGGCGGTGAGGATCCACGAGCCGACACTCATCGGGGAGGTCACCTTGAAGGTCCGCAGCATGTTGTAGAACCGGCTCGGCTTGCCGAGGTCGGCGACGAGCGCGACGCCGCCGAGACCGACCGCGGCCATCGCCGACAGACGCGCGTTGCGGCGCAGCAGCGTGCGGCCGGTCAGCTGGGCGCCCGCGGCGAGGAGGCCGGAGCCGCCGGCGATCCCGCCGAGGAAGAGGTACGCCGGGATCTCGTGCCCCCACGGCGGGGCCTTCACGATCGGCTTGTCGTAGTACGACGTGAACTCGGCCTCCGGGACCATCAGCTCCTCGGCCCGACCGCCCCGCCGCCCGCCAGGACGGCGCCGCCCGCCGGCCCCGCGCCGCCGGCGGCGCACCTCCGGCGGCCGCAGCTCGTCGTACTCGCTCATCAACGCCCCTTCCAGAACGCGACCGCGGCCGCCGCGACCATCCCGGCCATGGCGACGCCCGCGCGCTTGTACATCGTCGGCAGGTCGGCCGTGCAGACCCGCGGGTCGGGCGGCAGCCCGTAGACCTCGGGCTCGTCGAGGAGCAGGAAGACCGAGCCGGTGCCGCCGACGCCGTCGAGCTCGTTGGCGCCGTAGAGCCGGGCCTCGGTCATCCCCTGCGCGTGCAGCTCGGCCACCCGCTCGCGCGCGGACGCGACCATCGACGTGTGGTCGCCGAACTTGATGGACGTCGTCGGGCACGTCTTCGCGCACGCGGGCGTCTCGTCGTCGAGGAGCCGGTCGTAGCAGAGCGTGCACTTCTGCGCGACGCCCCGCTTGGGCACCGGCGGCTGCTCGCCCTTGCGGTGCCCCTCGCGGTACGTCGGCGCGGCGGTGCCGTCGCTGCGCCGCTCCACGACGCCGAAGGGGCAGCCGGCCACGCAGGTGCCGCAGCCGTTGCAGACGTCGGGCTGGATGACGACGGTCCCGAACTCGGTGCGGAACAGGGCGCCCGTCGGGCACACGTCGAGGCAGCCCGCGTGGGTGCAGTGCTTGCAGACGTCGGAGGCCATCAGCCAGCGGAACTCCGGGGTGTCCGGCGGTGCCACGTCCGGAGCCGGCACCGCTGAAGCAGGAGCGCCGACCGACGGCATCCCCAGCGAGACCAGCGCCCGCCCCGACGTGCGGGCGGCGGCGATCGCGTCACGCCCCTGCTCGACGAACGCCACGTGCCGCCAGGTGCTCGCGCCCAGCGAGACCGTGTTGTCGTACGACATCCCGGTCAGCTCGAGGTCGCCGTCGCGCGGGTTGTGGTTCCACTCCTTGCACGCGACCTCGCAGGCCTTGCAGCCGATGCAGATCGAGGTGTCGGTGAAGAAGCCCTTGCGGGGCGGCTGCTCCATCAGAAGCCCTCCTTCTCCGGATCGGTCACGGCCCGGGTCCCCGTCTCCGGCGTCGTCCCCGCCCGCTGCTGGTACGACGCCACGAGCCGCTGCAGGTCCGCGCCGCGCGGGCGCCGTCCGGCGATCACGTCGCACGAGGCCACCTTCGACTCCTGGATCTGGGTGTTGGGGTCCATCATCACGCCGAGCAGGTCGTTGGCCGCGTCACCCGTGACGACGGCGTCGCTGCCGACCCCCCAGTGGTAGGGCAGGCCGACCTGCTGCACCTCGCGGCCGTTGATGGTCAGGCTCCGGATCCGGTCGGTCACCAGCACCCGCGCCTCGATCGCCGCGCGCGGCGAGACGATCGTCGCCCAGCCGCCGTTGACCAGGCCGCGCTCCGCGGCGAGCTCGGGCGAGACCTCGCAGAACATCTCGGGCTGCAGCTCGGCCAGGTACGGCGACCAGCGGCTCATCCCGCCCGCGGTGTGGTGCTCGGTCAGCCGGTACGTCGTGAACACGTAGGGGTAGACGTCGGCGCCCGGCTCGCCCGCGCTCGGCGCCTCCATGTTGTCCGACCGCGCGAGCAGCACCCGTGCGGGCGCCTGCTGCTGTGCGTAGAGCGCGTTGCGGACCGGCGACTCGGCCGCCTCGTAGTGCGCGGGCAGCGGTCCGTCGACGAGTCCCTTGGGCGTGTAGAGCCAGCCCTTGCCGTCGGCCTGCATGACGAACGGGTCGTCGCCGGCCAGGCCCTCGGCACCGCCGAGCGACGGGTCGGGACGGGCGTGCGGGTGCTTGTCGACGGGGAAGTCGACGTTGTCGGGTCCGACCCACCGGCCTTGCGCGTCGTCCCACGACATGTAGGCCTTGCGCTCGCTCCACGGCTTGCCGTCGCGGTCGGCGGAGGCGCGGTTGTAGAGGATCCGCCGGTCGGCCGGCCACACCCAGCCCCACTCCGACTGGGTCACTCCCCCGCCGCCCTGAGGCACCCGGCGCGCGGCCTGGTTGCGGCCGTCGGCGTAGACGCCGGTGTAGATCCAGCAGCCGCCGGCGGTCGTGCCGTCGGCCTTCATCTCCGTGTACGCCGACAGCGGCGCGCGGTCGTCCACGACGTACCCGTTGATCTCGGCGAGCACCGCCTCCGGGTCCGGGTTGCCGTGGGCGTCGGGCGGGTAGTCCCAGGTGAGGTCGAGCAGCGGCCGGTCGCGCGGGTCGGTCGAGCCGGCCAGCCGCGCCCGGATCCGCACGCCGAGCTCGTGGAAGAAGTCGAGCTCGCTCTGCGCCTGGCCCGGCGGCTGCACGGCCTGGTGCCGCCACTGGAGCATCCGCTGGGTCTGGGTGAACGAGCCGGCCTTCTCGACGTGGGTGGCGGCCGGCATGAAGAAGACCTCGGTCGCGATGTCCTCGGTGCGCAGCTCGCCGGACTCGATCTCGGGCCCGTCCTTCCACCAGGTCGCGGACTCGATCATGTTGAGGTCGCGCACCACCAACCACTTGAGCTGCGCCATCGCGAGCCGCTGCTGGCGGCCGTTGGCCGAGCCCACGGCGGGGTTCTGGCCGAGGACGAAGTAGCCCTCGACCTTGCCGTCGCGCATGTCGGCGGTGGTCTGGTAGGTCCCGTGCGCGCCGCTGAGCCTCGGCAGGTAGTCGTAGGCCCAGTCGTTCTCGGCCGTAGCGGCCTCGCCCCACCAGGCCTTGAGCAGGTTGACGACGTAGGTCTCGGCGTACGCCCAGTAGCCCTTCTGCTGCTTCGAGCCGATCGAGTCGACGTACTCGCGGTAGCTGTCGTGGCGCCCGACGCTCGGCATCGGGAGGTAGCCGGGCAGCAGGTTGAACAGGGTCGGGATGTCGGTCGAGCCCTGGATGCTGGCGTGCCCGCGCAGCGCCATGATGCCGCTGCCGGGCCGGCCGACGTTGCCCATCAGCAGCTGGAGGACGGCGGCCGTGCGGATGAACTGCGCGCCCAGCGTGTGCTGGGTCCAGCCCGTCGCGTAGCCGAAGCAGGTGGTCCGCTCGCGCCCGGAGCTCTCGGCGATCGTGCGGGCGACGTACTCGAAGTCGTCGATGCTGATGCCGCACATGTCGCGCACCATCTCGGGCGTGTAGCGCGAGAAGTGCCGCTTGAGCACCTGGAAGACGGTGCGCGGGTGCTGCAGCGTCTCGTCGCGCAGGACGCTCGCGTGCTCCAGCGGCGGACCGCCGGAACCGTACTCGTGGCCCGCGGCCCGCGCCGATGCGCTGGCGCCGTGCTCCTCGCCGGACGGCCCGGTGACGGTGCCGCCCGCCGGGTCGGCGTAGGCCCAGGTGGACGGGTCGTACTTGCCCGTCTCGGGATCGAAGCCCGAGAACAGGCCGCCGAGGTCCTCGGTGTCGCGGAAGTCCTCGCTGACCAGCGTCGCGGCGTTGGTGAACGCGACGACGTAGTCGTGGAAGTAGAGCTCGTTGCTGATCATGTGGTTGATCAGGCCGCCGAGGAAGACGACGTCCGAGCCGGCCCGGATCGAGACGTGCTTGGTCGCCACGGCCGACGTCCGGGTGAACCGGGGGTCGACGTGGATCATCTTCGCGCCCTTGGCGAGCGCCTCACTGACCCACTGGAAGCCCACGGGGTGCGCTTCGGCCATGTTGCCGCCCATCAGGATGATGCAGTCGGCGTTGGCCATGTCCTGGAGGGACTGCGTGGCACCGCCACGCCCGAACGAGGCTCCCAGACTGGGAACCGTGGCGGAGTGTCAAATACGGGCCTGGTTCTCGATCTGGATGGCGCCGGCGGCCGTGAAGAGCTTCTTGATCAGGTAGTTCTCCTCGTTGTCGAGCGTCGCGCCGCCCAACGAGGCGATCCCCATCGTGCGCCGCAGCGGGCGCCCGTGCTCGTCGTGGTCCTGCCAGCCGTGCCGGCGGGCCGCGAGGAAGCGGTCGGCGATCATGTCGATCGCGGTGTCGCGGTCGAGGTCGGTCCACTCGGTCGCGTGCGGCGCCCGGTAGCGGATCTTCGTCTGGCGCAGGGGGTTGTTGACGAGCTGCTCGCTCGACGAGCCCTTGGGGCACAGCCGCCCACGCGAGATCGGCGAGTCGGGGTCGCCCTCGATCTGGACGACCTTGTCGTCCTTGACGTAGACCTTCTGGCCGCAGCCGACGGCGCAGAACGGGCAGACGCTCTGCACGACCCGGTCGGCCGTGGCGTTGCGGGACTCGATCTGCCGGGTGCGGGCCGACTGCACCGCGGCCCCGCGCCCGGTCCGGTCGCCGGTCAGGACCTGGCGGAGGACGGGCCACTCGAGAGGGCTCCACGCAGCCATGGACCGACCCTACCTCTCGCGACCCGGGACGAGCGCGGCCGCCGCGACCCCCGCGGCGACGCCCAGCAGGGTGTCGGCGCCGCGCGCGACGAGGAGGCCGAGCGGCTCCGTGGGCGCGGCGAGCTCGGTCATGATCATGATTAGCGGCGTGAAGAAGCCGAGCGCGACGCCGTGGTGCCGGCTGAGGAAGAGCTCGGTCGGGAACAGCAGCGCCATCACGACGAGCGCCAGGACGGCGGGCCGCGGCTCGGGCAGCAGCACGACCGCGGTGACGACGAGCCCCGCGAACGTGCCGGCGATCCGGTGCCCCGCCCGCTCGACCACCGCCCGCAGGTCGATCGGGTCGCCCGCCGTCACGATCGCCAGCGGTACGGCGGCCGCGGCCATCGCCCAGTTGGCGTGCTCGACCCCCAGCGCCAGCCCGGCCAGGCCGGCGGTCGCGGTGGCCAGGGCGTAGCGCAGGGCCTGCTTGTAACTACGTGTTCGAACTACTACCCGGGTGTTGTGACCAGCATGAACGCCCGGGTAGAGGTCTGAACACGTAGTTACAAGCGCCGCACCCACGATCCCCAGCCCCAGGCACCACCCCGCGGTCGCCGCGCAGATCAGGACGGCGCCGAGGGGGCTCACGAGGTCCGCGCCGACGCTCGCGGTGGCGCCGAGCGCGAAGATGCCGAAGAACGGCCCGCCCGGGCGCAGTCGCAGCGCGTCGGTGACCAGCGAGCCGAGCGTGGCGAAGGCGGTTACGCAGCCGACGAGCACGCCGGGACCTGCGCCGGTCGCCGCGAGCGTCGTGCCGAGAGCGACCCCGGTGACGAGCATCCCCGCACCGTGGAGCTGGTGCCGCAGCCGCTCCGCGGGTCGCTCGCCCCGGCCGTACATGCCGGCGAAGGAGCCGAGGACGGCGTACAGGATCAGCTCGGGGCGACCCACCGCCAGCAGCACGAGGCCGGGGACGAGCAGCCCGAGCAGGACCCGGGCGGCGTGGCGCCGGTCAGCCGGCGGCGGCACCCGCGCCACCCGCGGGCTCCAGCCGCACGATCACTCCCTTGGAGGTGGGCGTGTTGCTGATCTCGGCGACGCTGTCGAGGGGCACGAGCACGTTGGTCTCCGGGTAGTACGACGCGGCCGAGCCCCGCGCGGCCGGGTAGGCGACCACCCGGAAGCCCTCGGCCCGGCGCTCGCTGCCGTCGGTCCACACGCTGACCAGGTCGACCAGGTCGCGGTCGGCCAGCCCCAGCTCGGCCAGGTCGTCGGGGTTGACCATGACGATCCGCCGGGCGTCGTGGATGCCGCGGTAGCGGTCGTTCATCGCGTAGGGGATGGTGTTCCACTGGTCGTGCGAGCGCAGGGTCTGCAGGACGAGGTGGCCGGCCGGCGGCTCGATCCACTCCGGCTGGTTGACGACGAACACCGCCTTGCCGCTGGGCGTGGGGAACACACCGGAGTTGACCGGGTTGGGCAGCCGGAATCCCCCCGGTACGGCGACCCGCTCGTTGAAGTCCTCGAAGCCGGGCACGACCCGGGCGATCCGGTCGCGGACCAGTGCGTAGTCGGCCTCGAAGTCCTCCCACGGGATCGCGCCGCCGGGGCCGAGGGTGCGCCGGGCCAGCCGGCTGATGATCGCGACCTCGCTGAGCAGGTGCGGCGAGGCGGGCGCCAGCCGGCCACGGGACTGGTGCACCTCGCTCATCGAGTCCTCGACCGTGACGAACTGCTCGCCGCTCGCCTGGACGTCGCGGTCGCTGCGGCCCAGCGTCGGGAGGATCAGCGCCGTCTCGCCGCACACCGTGTGGGAGCGGTTGAGCTTGGTGGAGATCTGCACGGTCAGCGAGCACGACCGCAGCGCGGCCTCGGTGACGTCGCTGTCGGACATCGCCCGCACGAAGTTGCCGGCCACGCCCACGAACACCTTGGCCCGGCCGTCGCGCATCGCCCGGACGCCGGCCACGGAGTCGTAGCCGTGCGCGCGCGGCGGTGCGAAGTCGAACTCGGCGGCCAGCGCGTCGAGGAACCGGTCGGGCACCCGCTCCCAGATGCCCATCGTGCGGTCGCCCTGGACGTTGCTGTGCCCGCGCACCGGGCACACGCCGGCGCCGGGGCGGCCGAGGTTGCCGCGCAGCAGCAGGAAGCTGACGAGCTCGCGGATCGTCGGCACGCCGTGCTTGTGCTGGGTCAGGCCCATCGCCCAGCACACGATGATCCGGCGGCTGGCCAGCACCTGGGCGTGGACCTGCTCGATCTCGGCGCGGGTCAGTCCGGTGGCGGTGAGCACGTGCTCCCACGTGATGGTGCGGGCGTGGGCGGCGAACGCGTCGAAGCCGGTCGTGTGGGCCGCGATGTAGTCGTGGTCGAGGACCGTGCCGGGTGCGGCGTCCTCGGCCTCGAGCAGCAGCCGGTTGAGCATCTGGAAGAGCGCGAGGTCGCCGCCGGGGCGGATCTTGAGGAACTGGTCGGCGATCTCGGTGCCGCGCCCGACCACGCCGCGCGCCTTCTGGGGATTCTTGAAACGGAACAGGCCCGCCTCGGGCAGCGGGTTGACGGCGATCACCTTGCCGCCGTTGCGCTTGGTCTCCTCGAGCGCGGAGAGCATGCGGGGGTGGTTGGTCCCCGGGTTCTGGCCGACCACGAAGACCAGGTCGGACTCGTGGATGTCGTCGAGCGAGACGCTGCCCTTGCCGATGCCGAGGGTCTCCCCCAGGCCCGATCCGCTCGACTCGTGGCACATGTTCGAGCAGTCCGGCAGGTTGTTGGTGCCGTACGCGCGGGCGAAGAGCTGGAGCAGGAAGGCGGCCTCGTTGTTGAGCCGCCCGGACGTGTAGAACATCGCCTCGTCGGGCGAGCCGAGCGCCGTGAGCTCGTCGGCGACGATGCCGAGGGCCTCGTCCCAGCCGATCGGCTCGTAGTGGGTGGCGCCGGGACGCTTGACCATCGGCTCGGTCAGCCGGCCCTGCTGGTTGAGCCACAGGTCGGACTTCCGGTCGAGCTCGTCGACGGGGTGCGCGGCGAAGAACTCGCGCGTCACCCGGCGTGTGGTCGCCTCGTCGCTGACGTGCTTGGCGCCGTTCTCGCAGTACTCGTTCTTGTGCCGGTGCTGCGGGTCGGGCCACGCGCAGCCGGGGCAGTCGATGCCCTCGGCCTGGTTGAGGCTCAGCAGGGTCAGCAGGGTGCGCCTCGGCCCGGCCTGGGCCAGGGAGTACTCCATCGCGTGGGCGACGGCCGGGACGCCGGCGGCCACCCTCTTCGGAGCGGTGACCCGCAGGTCGTCGCGCGGGTCTTCGGTCGGGCCGCTGGCGCTCACCCCTCCAGCGTCCCCTGCTCGTCAATGACCGTCAAAGATCAATCTTCCATCGCTTGATAAGCACTTTCTATGACGCCGGGAGCCCCCGAGGTCCCGTAGAGTCGGCTCGGTGCCGAGCCCCACGCCCCAGGCGGTCCTCGCCCCGCTGACCGAGGCCGCGATCTTCCTGACGCTCACCCTCGAGGACGAGACCCCGGGCTCCGCCACCACGACCGCCACCACGCCCGACCCCACGGCCGACACCGTGCGCGCGCTGCTCGCGGACGTCGGCGGACTGCGCCGCTCGGTCGGCTTCCGGATCCCCGAGGGCGACCTGACCTGTGTCGCCGGCATCGGCGCGACCGCGTGGGACCGGCTCTTCGCCCTCCCCCGGCCGGCCGGGCTGCACCCGTTCCGCGAGGTCACCGGCGCCCGGCACCACGCGCCGGCCACCGCGGGCGACCTCTTCTTCCACCTCCGCGCGCACCGGCTCGACCTCTGCTTCGAGCTCGCCCAGCACCTGGTCGGCCGGCTGGCCGGGGTGGCCCGGGTGGTCGACGAGGTGCACGGTTTCCGCTCCTTCGACCAGCGCGACCTGCTCGGCTTCGTCGACGGCACCGAGAACCCGGAGGGCGACGAGCGGGCCGAGGCCGCGCTCATCGGCGCCGAGGACGCGGCGTACGCCGGGGGCAGCTACGTGATCACCCAGAAGTACGTCCACGACCTCGCCGGCTGGAAGGCGCTCGGCGTCGAGGAGCAGGAGCAGGCCATCGGCCGCACCAAGGCCGACGACGTCGAGCTGCCCGACGACGTGAAGCCGGCCAACTCCCACGTCGCCCTCACCACGATCGTCGACGCCGACGGCACCGAGCGCGACATCCTGCGCGACAACATGCGGTCATGCCGCCACCGAGTTCGACCCTCTCCTTCATCGGCTACGCCAAGGATCCCGGCGTCATCGAGGAGATGCTCGAGAACATGTTCGTCGGCAAGCCGGCCGGCAACCACGACCGGGTGCTCGACTTCTCCGAGGCGCTGACCGGCACGCTCTTCTTCGTCCCCTCGACCGACTTCCTCGACGCCGCCGCGGACGCCGTGGAGCGCTGACCGCCGACCCCCGAGCGCGTGGGTAAGGGTTGCCTTACGTGCGTATCTCACATGATCCCGGTCACCTACTAGTCAGTAGCGGGGGTAGCGTGGCCCCCTGTGGCAACGACGACGCGACCCGAATTGGTGAAGGGCTCCCGTGCAGCCCGTTCGACCATCGCCCTGAAACTCCTCATGGCCGTGAGCGGCCTGCTGTTCATCGGCTTCGTGCTGGGGCACATGTACGGCAACCTCAAGGCCTTCGCCGGTGAGGAGTCCTTCAACGAGTACGCGCACCACCTGCGCGTCCTGGGTGAGCCGATGCTCCCCTACTCGGGCTTCCTCTGGATCATGCGCGTCGGCCTCATCCTCGCCCTGATCGCGCACGTGGCCTCCGCCGTCATCCTGGCCCGCCGCGCGGCCAAGGCCCGGCCGGTCAAGTACGCCGTGAAGAAGAACAACGGCTCGTCGATCTCCTCGCGCACCATGCGCTGGGGCGGCGTGACCCTGCTGGTCTTCATCGTCTGGCACCTGCTCAACTTCACTATCGTCAAGATCAACCCGAGCAACGGTGACACCGGCGGCGACAACCCGTACCACCTGGTCGTCGACACGTTCGACACCTGGTGGATGACGGTCATCTACCTGCTCGCGATGGTGGCGCTCGGCCTGCACCTGCACCACGGCACCTTCAGCTCGCTGCAGACGCTGGGCCTGACCGGCTCGGCCGTCTCGCGAGCGCGTGCCCGGGCGGCCGGCTGGGTCGTGGCGATCGTGGTCGCCGGCGGCTTCTCGCTGGTCCCGCTGTTCGTCCTCGTCGGCATCATCGAGAAGTAAGGACCACCCCAAGATGGCTGGAAGCACCCTCCACGACGGGCTCACCCCCCTCAACGGACCGTCCGAGCAGAAGTCCGACGACGCGCGCGGCTACTACACCCTCGGCGACAAGCTGGTCGACCCGGTCGCGCCGACCGGCCCGATCAAGGACCGCTGGACCACCCGCAAGTTCGAGAACCGCCTGGTCAACCCGGCCAACCGCCGCAAGCTCGACGTCATCATCGTCGGCACCGGCCTGGCTGGCGGCGCCGCCGCCGCCACGCTCGGCGAGGCCGGCTACAACGTGAAGTCGTTCTGCTACCAGGACTCCCCGCGCCGGGCGCACTCGATCGCCGCCCAGGGCGGCATCAACGCGGCCAAGAACTACAAGGAGGACGGCGACTCGACGTTCCGTCTCTTCTACGACACCGTCAAGGGCGGCGACTACCGCTCGCGCGAGTCGAACGTCTACCGCCTGGCCGAGGTCAGCGCCAACATCATCGACCAGTGCGTCGCGCAGGGCGTCCCCTTCGCCCGCGAGTACGGCGGCCTGCTCGACAACCGCTCGTTCGGCGGCGTCCAGGTCTCCCGCACGTTCTACGCCCGCGGCCAGACCGGCCAGCAGCTCCTCATCGGCGCCTACCAGGCGATGGAGCGCCAGGTCGCGGCCGGCACGGTCGAGTCCTTCACCCGCCACGAGATGCTCGAGCTGATCGTCGTCGACGGCAAGGCCCGCGGCATCATCGCCCGCGACATGGTCACCGGTGAGATCGAGACCCACCTCGCCGACGTCGTCGTCCTCGCCACGGGCGGCTACGGCAACGTCTTCTTCCTCTCCACCAACGCGATGGGCTCCAACGTCACCGCTGCGTGGCGTGCGCACCGCAAGGGCGCCTACATGGCGAACCCCTGCTACACGCAGATCCACCCGACGTGCATCCCGGTCTCCGGCGACCACCAGTCGAAGCTGACCCTGATGTCCGAGTCGCTCCGCAACGACGGCCGGATCTGGGTGCCGAAGAAGAAGGAGGACTGCGAGAAGGACCCGCGGGACATCCCCGAGGAGGACCGCGACTACTACCTGGAGCGGATCTACCCGTCCTTCGGCAACCTGGTCCCCCGCGACATCGCCTCCCGCCAGGCCAAGAACATGTGCGACGAGGGTCGCGGCGTCGGCCCGCTCGTGGGCGACTTCCGCCGCGGCGTCTACCTCGACCTCGGCGACGCGATCAAGCGCCTCGGCAAGGACGCCATCGAGGAGAAGTACGACAACCTCCTCGACATGTACGAGCGGATCACGGGCGAGAACCCGTACGAGGTCCCCATGCGGATCTACCCCGCCGTGCACTACGTGATGGGCGGCCTGTGGGTCGACTACCACCTGCAGTCCAACATCCCGGGCCTCTTCGTCTCGGGCGAGGCCAACTTCTCCGACCACGGCGCGAACCGGCTCGGCGCCTCGGCCCTCATGCAGGGCCTGGCCGACGGCTACTTCGTCCTCCCGAACACCATCCGCGACTACCTCGCCGACGGCCCGTTCGAGAAGATCGACGAGACCCACGAGGCCGTCGTCGAGGCGCGCCGGAGCGTCGAGGACCGGGTCCAGAAGTTCCTCTCCATCAACGGCACCCGCAGCGCCGACAGCTACCACAAGGAGCTGGGCAACATCATGTGGGAGTACTGCGGCATGGAGCGGACCGAGGACGGCCTGCGCAAGGCGATCGACATGATCCGCGAGCTCAAGGCCGACTTCTGGTCGAACCTCAAGGTGCTCGGCTCGGCCGACACCCTCAACCAGAGCCTCGAGAAGGCCGGCCGCGTCGCCGACTTCATCGAGCTCGGCGAGCTCATGTGCATCGACGCCCTCAACCGGCGCGAGTCCTGCGGCGGGCACTTCCGTGCCGAGTCGCAGACCGACGACGGCGAGGCGCTGCGCCACGACGACGAGTTCGCCTACGTGGCTGCCTGGGAGTGGGGCGGCGACGAGGGTCAGCCCGTCCTGCACAAGGAGGACCTGATCTACACGGCCATCGAGATGAAGCAGCGGAGCTACAAGTGAGCGCGGGCGGAATGAACCTCACCCTGAAGATCTGGCGCCAGGCCGGACCCAACGACAAGGGCGGACTCCACACCTACCAGGTGGCGGACATCTCCGCGGACATGAGCTTCCTCGAGATGCTCGACGTCCTCAACGAGCAGCTGAACGAGAAGGGCGAGGAGCCCGTCGCGTTCGACTCCGACTGTCGCGAGGGTATCTGCGGCATGTGCTCGCTGATGATCAACGGCGAGGCGCACGGCCCGGAGGTCACCACGACCTGCCAGCTGCACATGCGCTCGTTCAAGGACGGCGACACGATCACCATCGAGCCGTGGCGCGCCGAGCCCTTCCCGGTGGTCAAGGACCTCATCGTCGACCGCTCGGCGTTCGACCGGATCATCCAGTCCGGCGGCTTCATCTCCGCCAACACCGGCTCGGCCCCCGAGGCGAACTCGGTGCCGGCGCCCCGCGACAAGGCCATGCGCGCCTTCAACGTGGCGACCTGCATCGGCTGCGGCGCCTGCGTCGCCGCCTGCCCCAACGGGTCGGCGTCCCTCTTCGTGGGTGCCAAGATCACCCACCTGGGCGAGCTGCCGCAGGGCCAGCCGGAGCGCTGGTCGCGCGTCGTCGACATGGTCGGCCAGCACGACCACGAGGGCTTCGGCGGCTGCACCAACATCGGCGAGTGCGCCGCGGCGTGCCCCAAGGAGATCCCGCTCGACGTGATCTCGCAGCTCAACAAGGACCTGCGCACCGCGCTCAAGAACGGTCACTGACCGCTCCGACGTCCACCCCACGAGCGCCGTACCAGCCCCGGCTGGTGCGGCGCTCGTGTTTTCGCCACGAAGTGCGGGGGTTGCGGGCTCGAAGTGCGGGGGTTGCGGGCTCGAAGTGCGGAGGTTGCGGGCTCGAGGCGGGAAGGACGCAGCAACCTCCCTACTTCGGACCCGCAACCTCCCTACTTCGGACCCGCAACCGGCCCACTTCGCGGGTAGGCGGACCAGCAGTTCTGGCATCCTGCCGTCATGGGGGCCAGCCTGATCCGAGCCTGGGTGCACGAGCGGCACGCGCAGCTGCACATGAAGCGGTGGATGCTGGAGTTCGACCAGCCCGCCGCCGAGCGCGATTTCGTCCGGTACGACGACGAGGCCGGCCTGCGCGACGCCCGCTTCGCGCTGCTGGTGGGCGTCGCCTTCACCGCCGCGTACGGCGCCGTCGACGCCCTCGTCGCCCCGGACTCCCTGCTGGCGAGCAGCCTGCTCCGGGCCACGGTCGTCGTCGTCTTCGTGACGTCGATGGTGACGGTGGCCCGCTGGGGGCTGGTGCGCCGGCACCTCCAGGCGGCGTCGGTGCTGCTGCTGGCCGTGGTCCTGCTGGCACTGGGGCCGGCGCTGGCGCTGGTCGGGGACTTCCCGGCCGAGTACCTGCGCACCTCGGCCACGGTCACCCTGCTCGGCGCGGTCGGCCTGCTCCGGCTGCGGATGCACGCGGTGAGCGCGATCGTGGCGATCTACGTCGCGATCGGGCTGACCCTGCCCGGCGTGCTCCAGGGGGTGGACGCGCTCGGGGCGCACGTGGCGCCGACGGCGGGGCTGGCCGCGATCGCCCTGGTGATCGCCTATGCGCTGGAGAAGCTGCGGCGGACCGACTTCCTGCGCCAGCGCGAGGTCGAGCAGGAGCGGGCGCGCTCCGAGGAGATCCTGCACAACGTGCTGCCGGTGCCGATCGCGCAGCGGCTGCGCACCGAGCGGGGCGCGATCGCGGACTCGGCGCCGAGCGTGAGCGTGCTGTTCTCCGACATCGTCGGTTTCACGCCGGTCTCCGAGGTGCTCAGCCCCGAAGAGCTGGTGGCGCTGCTCGACACGATGTTCCGCGAGTTCGACGCGCTGTGCGACCGGCGCGGGATCGAGAAGATCAAGACCGTCGGTGACGCCTACATGGCCGTCGCCGGCCTGCCGACGCCCGACGCCGACCACGCCGCCTCGCTGGCCGAGCTCGCCCTCGACATGCAGCGCACCCTGGCCCGCCTCTCCCCCACCTGGCCGAGCCCGATCGCGATGCGGATCGGCATCGCGTCCGGGCCCGTCGTGGCCGGGGTGATCGGGCAGCGGAAGTTCACCTACGACCTGTGGGGCGACACGGTCAACACCGCCAGCCGCATGGAGTCGCACGGCCGGCCGCACCGGATCCAGGTCTCCGCGGCCACGCACGCGCTGCTCGAGACCCGCTACGCGTTCAGCGACCCGCAGGTCGTCGAGGTCAAGGGCAAGGGGCCGATGACGACGTACTACCTGCTGGGCGCGTCCTAGGCCTAGCCCTTCGCGGCCCGCTTCAGCATCTCGTTGTACGCCGCCAGCTCGGCGTCGCCGTCGCGGTCGGCGGCGCGGTCGCGGCGCTTGGCCTCGCGCTCGTCGTCGCGCCACCACTGGATGACGAGCACGATGATCACCATCACCATCGGGACCTCGCCGAGCGCCCAGTTCATCGCGCCGGCGAGGTGCTGGTCGTCGAGCAGGCTCGAGACGTAGGGGACGTCGAGGAGCCGGAAGTAGTCGCCGCCGATGATCCGCTCCGAGCCCATCACGCTGATCGAGAAGAAGGCGTGGAAGGGCATGGTGACGAGCAGCAGCATCAGCCGCCCGACGTACGACGTGCCGCCGCCGGGCCGGTCGCCGATGAGCACCTCGAAGAAGACGAGGCCCGCCATCAGGAAGTGCAGCTCCATGGCGAGGTGGCCGAGGTGGTTGCGCATGAGGACGTCGAACAGGCTGCTGAAGTAGACGACGTACAGGCTGCCCACGAGCAGCAGCGCCGCCGTGACCGGGTGCAGGACCAGGTGCGCGAGCCGCGAGTCGAGCGCGGCGGCGAGCAGCTGCCGCGGTCCGGTGCCGCCGGGGACGTCGCTGCCCGGCAGCGCGCGCAGCGCGAGCTGGAGGGGGCGACCCGAGACGAGCAGGATCGGCGCGACCATCGAGAGCGCCATGTGCGCGGCCATGTGGGCGCTGAACATGACGCCGGCGTAGGTGCCGAGGCCGCCGAACGTGGCATAGGCGACGACGGCGAGCCCGGCGAACCAGGTGACCGTCCGGCCCGGCGACCAGCGGTCGCCGCGGCGGCGCAGGGCGACGATCCCGGCGACGTACGCCGCCGCGCCGAGGCCGACCACGAGGAAGCCCAGGCCCGACGGGGTGAACGACCACAGCAGCCGGCCGAACGTCGGCGCGGGCGGGACCGGGCCGCCGAGGAGGCCCTCGGCGAGCGAGGTGTAGAGGTTCTCGGGCGCCGGCGGCGGGGTCCGGCTGAGGCCGACGCCGGCCCCGACGGCGACCGCCATGACGAGCAGCTCGAGACCGGTCAGCCGCAGCAGCACCACCCAGTCGGGCGCGGCGCTCGCGACGACCCGGCGGCGCAGGGTGAGCCCGACCAGGCCGACGACGACGATCACGGCGGTCTTGACCAGCACCCCCGCGCCGTACGCCGAGAGGAGGTCGGCGGGCCGCTCGAGCCGCACCCAGGCGCTCACCACGCCCGAGACCGCGGTCAGGCCCAGGCACCAGCCGGCGAGCGCGGAGAAGCGGTGCAGCGCGCGGTCGCGCACCTTGGTGGCGGAGGCGAGGTGCCACCACAGCGCGAGCACCCCGGCGATCCAGATCACGGCCGTGACGACGTGCACGACCATCGCGACGATCGCGGTGTCGTGGTTGCCGGCCGACGACGCGTGCCCGGTGAGGATCGGCGGGACGACGGCCACCAGCGCCAGGCCGAGCAGGACGAGGACGCCGCGGGCGGTGAGCACCCAGCGCGCGGCGACCGCGACGACGGCCAGCAGCGCGGCCTGGGCGAGCAGCGCGCGCGGCTGGTCGACGCCGGTGGCGAAGCCGCGCAGCTCGTGCCAGCGGATGTCGCCCACCGGCACGGCGAACTGGTCGGAGTAGGTGAGCACCACCTGGACGAGCACGACCGCGCACCACCCGGCGGCCAGCCAGCGCACCGGCAGCAGCGCCCGGAAGGCGGACCCGCCGAGCTCGTTCTCGGGCCGGCGCATGGTGAGCGGCGCGACGAGGAGCCCCGCCACGACGGCGATCGCGAGGCCGTCGGAGACCAGGCGCAGCGCGGGGAGCCCCCAGCCGGTCAGCCGGCCGGGGTCGGGCAGGCCGGGGATCGGCTCCTGCGGCGCTCCCCCGCCCGCGACGAGGAGGACGAAGGCGACCGCGGCGGCCAGCACCAGCGCGGCCCCGACCGGCGCCAGGCCGCGCCGCTCGCGCACGGCGGGGGCGCTCACCGGGTCCTCCGGCGGCTCCAGAGGAGCAGACCCGCGGCGACGGCGAACAGCGCCACCGCGACGCCCACCTGGACCTGGCCGAGCGACGGGCCCCCGTCGTCGTCCCCGTCCGTGGTCGAGGCCGGCGCCGGGTCGGCGGCATCCGCCGAGGCCGTGGCCGACGGCGCGGCGTCGTCCAGCGGACCGTCCCCGACGACGAAGCCGATCCGGCCGGTGACCGGGTGGCCGTCCTCGGAGACGACCCGGAAGGCCGCGCCGTAGGTGCCCTCGGGCGCACTCCCCCCGAGCGCGACGCTCACCTCGGCGCCGTCGACGCGCACCTCGCCCTGGTCGGCCCGGGAGCCGTCCGGCGCGGTCACGACGACGTACGCCGGCGCGCTGATCGGCTCGCTGAACTCCAGCGTGACCCGCTCGGGCAGCCGGTCGAGCCGCTGACCGGCCGCCGGGTCGCTCGCGACCAGTGACGCGTGCGCCGAGGCGGGCAGGTTCCAGCCTCCCGCGACGACCCCGACCAGGGCCGCGGCCAGGACCGCGCCGAGCGCCGTGACGAGCGCGGCGAGCCGCGCGTGCTTCCTCATGATGGTGACTTCTCCCCCGTGGACTTTCCTTCGAGCAGCTGCTGGCCGACGTACCCACCTTGCGGTGCGGCGGGCGGGATCGCATAGACGGCGGACCCGATCGCGACGACCCACTCGTTGAGCCGGTCAAGCTCGTCGAGCCGGCGCTGCACCGGGACGAACTGGCGGGCCGGGTCGGCCGCGAACGCCAGGAACACCAGGCCGCTGTCCTCGCCGGTGCTGCGGGCCGGGTCCGGCTCGGTGTAGCTGTAGGCCCGGCGCAGGAACCGCTCCCGCGGGTCCGCGCTGCGCGCCCGCGCGACGTGGCTGGCCGGGTCGATCACCGGGAACCCGAAGCGGTCGGTGGCCGCGAAGTCCGGCTCGTCGAACTCCGTCACGCCCGTCAGCGGCGCGCCGGTGTCGAGCCGGCGGCCGACCACGACCTCGCGGCCGACCCGGTCGACGCGGTCCCACTTGTCGAGCTGCATCCGGATCCGGCGGACCACCAGGAAGGTGCCGCCCGCGAGCGCGTCGTCGCCGGACCACACGAGCGGGTCGAAGTCCGGCTCCGCGGGTGCGAGGTTGACGGTGCCGTCGACCTGGCCCATCAGGTTGCGCATGGTGGTGCCGTCGGGGACGGTGCCGCGCGCCGTCCGGAAGCCCTGCTGGATCCAGCGCACCTGGGCGAACGTCCGCGCGTCCTTGACCAGCATCCGACGGGCGTGGGCCAGCGTGGTCGGGTCGTCGCAGCAGACCTGCGCGACGACGTCGGTCTGGCCCCAGCGCGGGTCGAGCCGGTCCCGGTCGAAGCCGGGCAGCTCGTCGAGCCGGGGACGTCGTCCCGCGGGCACGAGATCGCGCAGCACCCGCGGACCGAAGCCGAAGGTGACGGTGAGCCGGGCCGGGTGCGCGGCCAGCTCGGGCTCGGTGTCGGCGAGGGCAGCCGTGCCGGACGCCAGGCGCGCGGCGTCGTCGCTGAGCAGCCGCATCATCCGGGTCAGCCCGACGACGCCGGCGTCCTCCCGCAGGTCCCAGCCGACCAGCGCGAGGTGCGCCTGGGGCGGGGTGTCGACCCCGGCCTGGTGGGTGCCGACGACCGGCACGGTCTCCGCGCCCGCGGACGGGCCGACCACGCGGGCCGGACCGTCCGTGGGCGCCGCCGCGGCGGAGCCGTTCGCCACGAGGGCGGACGCGCTCCACCCGGCACCGGCGCCGCCGAACGCGGCGGCGCCGGTGCGGAGGACGCGCCGGCGGTCCCACCGGGGACCGCCGGGCATCAGTGCTCGCCGCCGTTCTGGTACTTCTCGTCGGCGCCGTCGAACGCCTTGACGGTCGCCTCGACGTCCGTGGTCGTGCCGTCGCCGAGGGTGAGCGTGATGGTGACCGTCGTGCCCGCCTCGACGGGCTCGGTCAGGCCCATCAGCATGAGGTGGTCGCCGCCGGGCTCCAGCGCCAGGCTGCCGCCCGCCGGGATCACGAAGCCGCCCTCCTTGGGCCGCATCGCCATCGAGCCGTCCTCGTTCTCGACGGTCTCGTGGAGCTCGGTGGTGTCGTTGACGCTCGTGGTCGCCGCGACCACGGTGACGTCGCTCGAGCCCTCGTTGACGAGGGTCCCGAAGGCGGCGGTCATGCCGCTGGGAGCGGCCTTGACCCAGGGGTCGGTGACGGTCAGGGCGGCCTTCGCGGCCGGGCTGCTGCCGGACGTCGGCGCCTGGTCGCGAGCGTCCTCGCTGCCGCTGCCGCAGGCGGCGAGCGCGGGGACGAGGGCCGCGGCGAGGACCGCCGCGGTGAGGTGCTTCTTCATGGTGAGGTTCCGTTCGGTGGGCGCGCGTCAGCGCGCGGGAAGAGGCGCGCACGCCACCGAGGGGTCAGCGCGCGGCGCCGGGAAGGGCGAGGGCGGAGCACCACCGCGGCGGCGCCCGGGGCCGGCCGACCCGCGCGGCGAGCCGGCCGCGCAGGCGCCGCACGCGCACCAGGACGCGGGCGCGGTAGCCGACGACCGGGACCGGCAGCGCGAGCAGGAGCGGCAGCAGCCAGCCGGCCGCGGCCCGGACGACGTCGAGCGCCGCCCGGTCGAGCCCGGCCGCGACGGCGACCGTCGCGATCGCGACCAGCGCGTGGAGCGCGAGCATCGCGAGGGACGGCGCCGGTCCGGCGTGGTGGTCGTGCGCGTGGGGGTGCCCGGCGGGCGCCATCATCAGGCAGAGGTGCCCGAGCGCCTGCGCGACGAGCGCGGTCGCACCGATCCGGGGCAGGCCGACGGCGTCACCGGGGGTGAGCGCGACGGCCATCGGCAGCGCCACCGCCGTCACGACCAGGCCGGGGACCAGCTCGACCGAGCCGCCCGCCGCCACGTGCGCGACCAGCGCGCCGAACGCCGCCACGCAGCCGGCGACGGCGCCGCGGACCTGCCGGAAGCGCCGGGCGCGCGCCCGGGCCCGTGCGGCCGGTCCGGAGGTCATGGGGGCTCAGGCGTCCTTGGACGCGCGCAGCGCCTTCCAGCCCAGCGCGCCGAGCAGCCCGGCGATCACGAAGTTCACGACGATGAGGACGGTGTGCGCGACCCAGTAGCCGGTCGCCCGGTCCTCACCTGCGTCGTAGGCCTGGTAGAGGTTCTTGGCGAAGTTGCCGAAGGAGAAGACGTTCCAGGCGGCCACGGCCAGGAGCAGGAGGGCGTGCTTGCGCTCGAACTTCACCCGGTCAGTGTCCCAGACCGCTCCAGGCGCCCGGCTCACGGTCGCCGGCGGCGGCCCAGGAGTGTGAGCAGGACCCCAAGCACCCCTCCGGCGGCGAACGACGCCAGGCGCGGCAGCGGCGGCGCCGGGGACGCCGGCTCGCCCACCCCGCCCGGGCGCGGCGTGACCGCGGCGGCGATCGCGGCGGCTGCGGGCACCGGGGCCGGCGGGCGCTCGGCCAGCGGGCTGGTCTGGGCCCACGCGGCGGCGTAGAGGATGACTCGGGAGAAGTAGTTGATCCAGACCAGCAGGATCAGCGCGATCCCGAACGCCTGGAAGGCGGGCTGCCCGCGGGTGCTCGCCAGCAGCAGCCCGGAGAGCTGCTTGAGCACCTCGAAGCCGAGCGCGCCGAGCAGCGCCCCCGACCACAGCGCCCGGGCCGGCAGCGGCGGACGGGCCAGCAGCCGGAAGATCAGGAAGAACAGCAGCGTCGAGGCGGCCAGCCCGAGCAGCAGCGCGATGATCGCGACCAGCCAGCCCAGCTCGGCGCCCACGTGGAGGACGTCGAGCACCGCCTGGGAGGTACCGGTGAGCGCCGCCGAGGTGACCACGCTCAGCATCAGCACCGTGCCGAGCACGGCCAGCGTGAGCAGGTCGCGGAGCTTGCCGATCACGAAGTTGGGCCGCAGCCGCTCGGGCAGCTCGAAGAGGACGACCAGCGCCGACTGCAGCGACGACAGCCAGCCGAGCCCGGCGTACAGCACACCGGCGAGACCGATCAGCCCGACCGTGCCGGCGGCGTCCTGGACGTCCTGGAGGTTGACCTGGCCGTCGCCGGTGCCCACGAGACCCGGCAGCACCTGGTCGATCGCCTTGACCAGCGACTCGTTGGCGTCGGGGAACACGTTGGCGACGTAGCCCACGGCGAAGAACGCGAGAGCGAGGATCGGGAAGACCGACAGGAAGCCGAAGTAGGTCACCCCGCCGGCCTGCTGGCTGCCCTGGACGGCGCTGAAGTGCTCCTGCATCCGGACCGCGTGGTCGACGAGCGGCCACCGGTCGCGGGCGTCCGCGACCTTCGCCTTCACTCGATCGACCAGGCTCATGACAGTGCGAAGGTGCGGGTGGCCCGCCAACCCTCCTGCTCGTCATGGACGTAGAGATGGAAGTCGGTGACCTCGAAGGCGCACTCGAACTCGGAGAGATCGGCGAACGCGCGGTCGAGTGTCGGGTCGTCGAGGTGGTGCGCGACGGTGACGTGCGGGTGGTACGGGAAGTGCAGGTCGACGGCGAGCGGCCCCCGTCGTACGGCGTCGGCGAGCTGCTCGCACTGGGAGATCCCCTCAGCGAGACTCACGAAGACGACGGGCGACACGGGCCGGAAGGTACCCGTCCCGCGCAGATGCACACGGAACGGATCGATCCCGTCGGCCGCGGTCTCGAGGTGCGCCTCGATCTCGTCGAGCTCGCCGGCCACCTCGGTGGGCGGGATCAGCGTGACGTGGCTCGGGACGCCCTCGGCGGTCGGGTCGCCGATCCGCAGCCGGTAGTCGTAGAGCTCGGAGGCCCAGGGCTCCGGGATCGCGATGGCGACGCCGATCACCGGCATCAGGAGCCCTCCGCGCGGCGCTCGGCGGGGGCGACGAAGCCGACCCGCTGGTAGACGTCCTTCAGCGTCGCCTCGGCGACCGCACCGGCCGTCTCCGCCCCCTGCGCCAGCACCTTCATCAGGTAGTCCTGGTCGTCGAGCAGCTCGAGCGTGCGCTCCCGGAAGGGCGTCACGAAGCCGACCACCACCTCGGCGAGGTCCTTCTTGAGGTCGCCGTACATCTTGCCGGCGTACTGCTCCTCGAGGGCGGGGACCGCCTCGCCGGTGAGCGCCGAGTAGATGGTCAGCAGGTTGCTGACCCCCGGCTTCTCGGCGAGGTCGAAGCGGATCTCGGTGTCGGAGTCGGTGACCGCCGAGCGGATCTTCTTGGCCGTGACCTTGGGGTCGTCGAGCATCTCGATGATGCCGTTCGGCGCGGAGCCGGACTTCGACATCTTCTTGGTCGGCTCCTGCAGGTCGTAGATCTTGGCCGTCGACTTCAGGATGTAGGGCTCGGGCAGCCGGAAGGTCTTCTTGAACCGGCTGTTGAACCGCTGGGCCAGGTCGCGGGTGAGCTCGAGGTGCTGGCGCTGGTCCTCGCCCACCGGGACGTAGTGGGGCCGGTAGAGCAGGATGTCGGCCGCCATCAGGATCGGGTAGGCGAACAGCCCGACGCTCGCCGCGCCCTCGCCGCCCTTGGCCGACTTGTCCTTGAACTGCGTCATCCGCCGGGCCTCGCCGAACCCGGTGAGCCCGTTGAGCACCCACCCGAGCTGGGCGTGCGCCGGCACGTGGCTCTGCACGAAGATCGCCGAGCGCTCCGGGTCGACGCCCGCCGCCAGGAGCTGGGCCGCCCCCCGCAGCGTGCGCTCGCGCAGCAGCTTCGGGTCCCAGTCGACGGTGATCGCGTGCTGGTCGGCGATGAAGAAGAACGGCTGGTGGTCGCGCTGCAGGTCCACCCACTGCCGGACCGCGCCCATGTAGTTGCCGAGGTGGAAGGAGTCGGCGGTCGGCTGGATGCCGGAGAGGACGCGCGGGCGCGCGGCTCCCTCGGGCGCGGCCGGCTGCGCGGTCTCCGGCACGGGCGGGTGCTCGGTGGTGGCGGACATGGGAGGGATTCTCTCAGGCCGGGCATCCTGCGCGTAAAGCCCCCGGTCACCGGCCGGCCGCGCCTACACTCCGGCCATGCTCCCGCCTGTGGCTCCACCCCGCCGCCGCCCGCCCGACGGGCTCGCCGTCGCGAGCGTCGCGCTCGCCGTCCTCGTCGCCGTCGTCCAGGTGGTCAGCGCGGTGACGTCGTTCGACGCGCGCACCCGGTTCCAGGAGGTCCTCAGCACGGGCGGCAGCACGGCCGACGTCCTGACGACGTACGACTGGGTGGTGATGGCCTTCGCGCCGGTGCTGCTCGCGACGTACGTCGTGACCTGCCTGTGGCTCTCCGCGGCCCGCGTCAACGCCGTGGCGATCAGCCCCCGGGTGCCGCACGCCCGCAGCCGGCTCTGGGTCTGGCTGGGCTGGTGGGTGCCCGTGGTCGCGCTGTGGTTCCCCTACCAGGTGGTCCGCGACGTGCAGCGCGCCAGCACGCCCTCCGGGCGCACGTTCGCGCTCGGCCCGTGGTGGACGGCGTGGCTCGTCTTCCTCTTCGGCAGCCGGATCACCTCGCAGCTCGCCGGCAACGACCCCGAGATGGTCGACCTGCTGCCCGGCTTCGAGGTGGTCACGGCCGTCGCGGCCGTCATCGGCTGCGGGCTCTGGTGCCGCCTGGTGCTACGGATCACCGACCAGCAGGACGCCGCGCTCAGCGCTCCGCCGGCACCGCCGCCGCTGGCGTCCCGGCCATGGCCCGGCGGTGCGTGAGCGCCGACACCAGCAGGATCGCCGTGCCCACGGTCGCGAGCGCCGCGCCCACGAGCGCGGGCGCCCGGTAGCCGTGCCCGGCCGCGATGACCAGGCCGCCGAGCCAGGCGCCGAGCGCGTTGGCGATGTTGAGGGCGGCGTGGTTCATGGCCGCGCCGAGGGTGACCGCTCCCCCGGCGACGTCCATCAGGCGCAGCTGGAGGTTGACCACCAGCACCGAGCCGGTGGCGGTGACGAGGAAGGCGACCGGCAGCAGCAGCCAGCCGTGGGGGGCGGCGACGTAGTAGACGAGCATGAGCACGATGCCGATCGAGCCCGAGAGCAGCAGGCTGCGGAACACCGACCACGCGGCCAGCTCGCCGGCCAGCCAGGTGCCGGCGACCATGCCGAGGCCCAGGGCCAGCACGAAGAAGGGCACCGTGCCGCGGTCGAGGCCGCCGACGACGGTGACCGTCTTGGCGATGTAGGAGTAGACGGCGAACATCCCGCCGAAGCCGACCGCGCCGACCGCCATGGTCAGCCAGACCTGGAGGCTGCCGAAGAACTCGCCCGCCTCCTTGCGCCCGCTCGCCTCGGCCGCACCGGGCACCGAGGGCACCGCGGCGAGCACGAGCCCGACGGTGACCAGGGCGAGCAGCCCGCCGAGGAGGTACGTCGAGCGCCAGCCGACCTGCTGGCCGAGGAAGGTGGCCAGCGGGACGCCGACGACATTGGCGACCGAGAGTCCCAGCATCACGCTCGCGATGGCGCGACCGCGCCGCTCCGGCGTGACCAGGCTCGCGGCGACCAGGCTGGCGACACCGAAGTAGGCGCCGTGCGGCAGCCCGTCGAGGAAGCGCGCGAGCGTGAGCACCTCGAAGGTCGGCGCGACGGCGCTGAGCAGGTTGAACGCGGCGTACGCCGCCATCAGGCCGACGAGCATCGCCCGCCGCGGCACCGCCGCGCCGAAGAACGCCAGGATCGGGACGCCGACCACCACGCCGATCGCGTAGGCGGAGATGACGTGCCCCGCGGCCGGCACCGAGACGTCCACGCCCTTCGCGACCTCGGGCAGCACGCCCATCGTCATGAACTCGGTGGTGCCGATCGTGAACCCGCCGACCGCCAGCGCCAGGATCGCCAGTGCGGGACGGTGGTGGGACACCTCGGGCTCGGTACGGGCCTCGGTGGAGGTCGTCGGGGCAGAGGTCACGTGAGGCTGTAACCGGGCCCGGGCGTCCTCGTATTCCTCGCTCACCCGGCCAAGTGTCCCCATTCGGCCGCGAGCGCGGTCCACGGCCCCACCGCGGCGACCTGTCCGTCGACCAGGACGACGACCCGGTCGGCCTGGGCGAGCGCGGCTCGCTTGGACGTCGCGCCGATGACCGTGGTGTGCCGCTCGCGCAGCGCCGCCCACAGCTCGATCTCGGTGGCGGCGTCGAGGGCGCTCGACACGTCGTCGGCGAGCAGCAGCTCGGCGTCGGCGGCGAGCGCCCGGGCCAGGGCGAGGCGCTGCACCTGACCGCCGGAGAGCCGGACGCCGCGGTGCCCGATGACCGCGTCGGGACCCCCGGCGTCGGCGACGTCGTCGGCGAGCCGGGCGGTGGCGAGGGGCTGGTCGATGGGCCGGTCGTGGCCGAGCAGGACGTTGTCGGCGAACGTGCCCGACAGCACCCGAGGCACCTGGGCGACGTGGGCGACCTGGCTGGGCCGCAGGAAGGTCTCGGGGTCGGTGACCTCGGTGCCGTTCCAGCGCAGCGAGCCGCGGTGGTCGATCAGGCCGGCCAGCGAGGAGAGCAGGCTCGACTTGCCCGAGCCGACCTGGCCCACGAGCAGCACCAGCTCGCCCCGCGTCACGCTGAGCGAGATCCCGTCGGCGCCGACCGTGCCGTCGTCGTGGACGGCGACGTAGTCGCTGAGGTCGAGCCGGTCGAGCCGGACCCGCTGGGGCGCGACCGGGTCGGGCGCGTCGCCGGTGACCAGGTCGATGCCGGCAGGGACGTCCATCAGGTCGGTGCCGCCCGCGAACCGCGCGGTGACCTGCTGCCACGCGCGGGTGCCCGGCGCCTCGGTGACGACGGCGCCGGCGACCCGGCCGAACCAGTCGAAGCCGTTGACCGCGGTGGAGACGAGCAGCGCGGTGGCCAGCCCCCAGACGTCCCAGAGGTAGAGCGCCCAGGAGGCGACGACGCCGACCTGCACCATGACGATGGGGACGCCGTCGAGGACCGCCTGCACCCGGTGCTCGAACACGGCGGCCTCGACCCGGCCGTCGTCGACCTTGCGGAGGTGGGCGTGGACGTGGGGGGTGCGCCCGGCCAGCTTGACCGTGCGCGCCGACTCGACCGCCGAGACGACCGCGCGGCCGAACCGGGCGCGCGCCGCGGACGAGCGGGCCGCGGAGCGGCCGGCGATCGGCCGGCCGATCGAGGAGGCCAGGGCGCTGGTGACCATGACGACGAGGAGCACGGCGCCGGCCAGCCAGGAGCCGGCCGCGAGCATCGTGATCGCGGCGATGAGCAGGCCGTTGGTGAAGTCGACCCAGCGGTCGGCGTAGCGCGCGTAGCGGTCGGCGTCCATGGACCGGGCCACGACCTCGCCCGGAGGCGTGCGGGGCAGCCGGTGCGGGCGGACCTGGCCGATCAGGACGCTCATCCGCACCCGCAGCATCACCTCGATCCACCAGCGCGGGTAGCGGCGGAAGGCGTCGGCGAGCAGGAAGGGCGCGACCAGCAGGCTGACCGCGAGGACGACGGTCAGCGCGGTGACCGACTCTCCCTCGCCGAGCCGCTCGACCACCCGGCCCCACACGAAGCCGGTGATCACGCCGAGCGGCGCGAAGATCGTGCCGCCGAGGAAGAGCACGACCGACCAGGCGCCCCACCAGGGACGCACCCAGAACGCCTTCCAGGTGCCCTTGGCCAGCGAGGAGCCGTGGCCGACCTCGGGGCGCTCCGGCGGGGTGCCGGTGCGGCGCCGGCCGCCGACGGCGGAGCTCTCGGCGTCGGTCTCGGCCTCGGGCTCGGCCTCGGCGGTGTCGGCGAAGCCCTCGGTGTCGCTGGCGTCGAGGAGCCGGCGGAAGGGTCCCTCGACGACGGCGAGCTCGTCGCGCGGGCCGTGCTGGATGACCCGGCCGTGGTCGAGGACGGCGACCGCCTCGGCGCGCTCGATGGTGCTGAGCCGGTGGGCGACGAGGATGCCGGTGCGGCCGCTGATCAGCCGGTCGGCCGCGGCGACGACGCGGGCCTCGGTGACCGGGTCCATCCGCGCGGTCGCCTCGTCGAGGACGACGACCTGGACGTGGCGCACGAGCAGCCGGGCGAACGCGACCAGCTGCTCCTCGCCCGCCGAGAGCGTCGTGCCACCGGGGCCGAGGAGGGTGTCGAGGCCAGCGGGCAGGCCGGCCACCCAGTCGGTGAGGCCGAGCTCGTCGACGGCGGCCTCGACCTCCTCGCGCGGCACCGGCGCGAACAGCGCGATGTTGTCGGCGAGCGTGCCGGCCAGGATCTCGGTGCGCTGGGTGACCACGCCGACGCGGCGGCGCAGCTCGTGCAGGTCGAGGGCGGTGATGTCGGCCCCGCCGAGGAAGATCGTGCCCGGCGGCGGCTCGACCGCGCGCGAGAGCAGCGAGGCGAGCGTCGACTTGCCCGAGCCGGTGCGGCCGACGAGGGCGAGCGTGTGCCCGGCCTCGACGTAGAGGTCGACGTCGCGCAGCGCGAAGGCGCCCTCGACGTAGGCGAAGTCGAGGTGCCGGATGCGCAGGTCGAGCGCCCCGCCCGGCACCGGCTCGCCGCCGACCGGCTCGGCCTCGACGGCGAGCAGCTGGCGCAGCCGGATGACCGCGCCGAGGCCGGCCTGGATGTCGGGGAGCTGGTGGGCGAGGTTGTTGATCTGGCCGACGAAGATCGTGGTGACCAGGAAGAGCGTGACCAGCCGGGCCACCCCGAGGTGGTCGCCGCTGACCAGCAGCACGCCGGCGACGGCGATCACGACGAGCAGGCCGTGCAGCATCAGCCCCACGCGGACGGCGAGGCGCGCCTCGACCACGAGCACCCTGCGGAACTTCTCGTGCACGTCGGCCGAGAGCCGGGCGAGCCGGCGGACGGCGAACGCCTGGCCCAGGCTCGTGCGCAGGTCGTCGCGGCCGGCGACGCCCTCTTCGAGCGCGGCCGCGTGGTCGGTCCAGGCGGCCTCCTCGATCACCTTGCGGCGCGCGATCTCGGCCAGGTAGGGCCGCATCACCCAGACCGCGACGGCACCGGTGACCGGGAACAGCACGAACGCCGGCCACCAGGTGAAGCCGGCGACCAGCCACATCGGGATGGCGGCGAAGGCGGTGCGCATCGCCATCCAGATCTGCTGGCGCAGCAGCGTGCCGACCTCGTGGGTGTCGTCGTCGACCCGGTCGAGCACCTCGCCGACGGCCTGCTCGGTCAGGTGCGCGAGCGGCTGCTGGAGCGCCGCGCTGAGCAGGTCACCGCGCAGCCGGCCCTCGGCCCGGTCGACCACGGCGGCCCACACGACCCGGCCGGCGGTGTCGACGGCGGCCGCGCCCACCACGAAGAAGGTCAGCCAGCCCACGAGCGCCGCGGTCGGGTGGTCGGCCAGCCGGCCGGCGACCACCGTGCCGAGCGCCTGCCCGAGCGCGGCCAGCGCGACCGCGGACACGGCGAAGCCCGCGGCCGGGGTCCGCAGGCGGCGCCAGTCGACGCGTCGCGCCGGGTCGCCGCTGACGGAGGGCCGGTCGGGGGTCACGGTGCGGGTCAGCGTGCTGGTCATCGTGACTCAGCGTAGGTTCCGGCACCGACACTTCGCCTCTGAATATCTTCCGGCCGGTGGGCCGCTGCGTGCGGGAACCTCCGGTCAGAGGTGCTTGAGCGCCTCGCGCCGGCTCAACGGGCTCAGGTCGTGGCTGTCGGCGTACGCACGGACCCAGTCCGGGTGCACCCGGGCGACCTCGCGCAGCGACCACCCGACCGCCTTGCGGATGAAGAAGTCGCGGTCGCCCAGGTTGGGCTCGAGCACGGTCGCGAGCAGGTCGCGGTCGACCCGGTCCCTGCGGCCGAGCTGGCTGAGGATCGCGAGCCGGCGCACCCACAGGAAGTCGTCGGTCGACCAGCGCAGGACGGTCTGCGCGGTCTCGGCCGGGTGGGCGTCGTGGAGGTCGGCGACCCGGCCCGCGGCCGCGTCCACGTGGTCCCACCAGGCGCCGGTGCGGGCGATGTGCTCGTGGAAGGGCACGAGCGAGAGGTCGCCCCGCAGCGGGCGGAGCGCGAGCAGCGTCTCCGCGGCGTACCGCTCCTCGCGGTGGGTCGCCTCGTCCCAGAGCGCGCGGGCGGCGGCGACCAGGACGGCCGGCTCGCGGATGCCGCGCTCGCGCACGAGTGTCCGGGTGAGCCGGCGCACCTCGGGGTTGCGGACGCCGAAGAAGGGCAGCGCCGACTTCATGTAGGCCTGCTGCCCCGGGGCCAGACGCGCGTCGGCCGCGGCCCGCAACGAGGTGCGGACCGCGGCCACGAGCGACGTGTCGGTCAGAACGCCGCCAGCGCGGCGTTGAGGGTGGCGCTCGGCCGCATGACGGCCGACGTCTTCTCACCGTCGGGGCGGTAGTAGCCGCCGATGTCGGCCGGCTTGCCCTGGACGGCGATCAGCTCGGCGGCGATCGTCTCCTCACCGGCGCGCAGGGACTCGGCGAGCGGCTTGAAGGCCGCGGCCAGGTCGGCGTCGTCGGTCTGGTTCGCCAGCTCCTCGGCCCAGTAGAGCGCGAGGTAGAAGTGCGAGCCGCGGTTGTCGGTCGTGCCGAGCTTGCGGCCCGGCGAGCGGTCCTCGTTGAGGAAGGTGCCCGTCGCGCGGTCGAGCGCGTCGGCCAGGACCTGCGCCGCGGGGGCGTCGGCCTGCTCGGCGTACTTCTCCAGCGAGGGGACGAGCGCGAAGAACTCGCCGAGGCTGTCCCAGCGCAGGTAGTTCTCCTCGACCAGCTGCTGCACGTGCTTCGGCGCCGAGCCGCCCGCGCCGGTCTCGAACAGACCGCCGCCGGCGATCAGCGGGACGACGGAGAGCATCTTCGCCGACGTGCCGAGCTCGAGGATCGGGAACAGGTCGGTGTTGTAGTCGCGCAGCACGTTGCCGGTCACCGAGATGGTGTCCTCGCCCTTGCGCATCCGCTCCAGCGAGTACGCCGTCGCGAGCGTCGGCGCGAGGATCTCGATGGTGAGGCCCTCGGTGTCGTGCTGCGGGAGGTAGGCGTTGACCTTCTTGATCAGCTCGGCGTCGTGGGCGCGCGACTCGTTGAGCCAGAAGATCGCCGGCGTCTGCGAGGCGCGGGCCCGGGTGACGGCCAGCTTGACCCAGTCCTGGACGGGGATGTCCTTGGTCTGGCACGCGCGCCAGATGTCGCCGGCCGCGACGTCGTGCTCGATGAGCACGTCGCCGTTGGACGCGACGACCCGGACCGTGCCGGCCTCGGCGATCTCGAAGGTCTTGTCGTGCGAGCCGTACTCCTCGGCCGCCTGCGCCATCAGGCCCACGTTGGGCACGGTGCCGATGGTGGCCGGGTCGAGCGGGCCGTTCTTCTTCACGTCGTCGATGACGGCCTGGTAGACGCCGGCGTACGACGAGTCCGGGATCACCGCGAGGGTGTCGTCCTCGCCGCCGTCGGCGCCCCACAGCCGGCCGCCGTTGCGGACCAGCGCCGGCATCGACGCGTCGACGATGACGTCGGAGGGGACGTGCAGGTTGGTGATGCCCTTGTCGGAGTTGACGTACGACAGGCGCGGGCCGGCGGCGAGCGCGGCCTCGAAGGCGGCGTTGATCTCGGCGCCGTTCTCGAGCTTGCCGAGACCGGCGAGGATCGCGCCCAGGCCGTCGTTGGCGGAGAGGCCGGCGGCGGCCAGCTGGTCGCCGTACTGGGCGAAGACGTCGGCGAAGTAGGCCTTCACGACGTGGCCGAAGATGATCGGGTCGGAGACCTTCATCATCGTCGCCTTGAGGTGGACCGAGAACAGCACGTCCTGGGCCTTGGCCTCGGCGAGCGCGTTCTCGAGGAACGCCCGGAGGTGCGCGGCGTCCATCTTGGTGGCGTCGATGATCTCGCCGGCGAGGACCTGGAGGCCGCTCTTGAGGACGGTCTTCTCGCCGGCCTCGTTCTCGAGCACGATCGCGAGGACGTCGTCCTGCTCCAGCGTCACGGACTTCTCGTTGCTCGCGAAGTCGTGCGCGCCCATGGTCGCGACGTTGGTCTTGGAGCCCTCGGCGAACGGCTTGTTCGTGTGGGGGTGGGTCTTGGCGTAGTTCTTGACCGAGGCCGGCGCGCGGCGGTCGGAGTTGCCCTCGCGCAGGACCGGGTTGACCGCGGAGCCCTTGACCTTGTCGTACTTGGCCCGGATCTCCTTCTCCTCGTCGGTCGCCGGCGCCTCCGGGTAGTCCGGGACGGCGAAGCCCTGCTCCTGCAGCTCCTTGATCGCGGCCTTGAGCTGCGGGATGGAGGCGGAGATGTTCGGGAGCTTGATGATGTTGGCCTGCGGCGTCTTGGCGAGCTCGCCGAGCTCGGTCAGCGCGTCGTCGGCGAGGCCGAACTGCGCGAGGATCCGCGCCGCGACGGAGATGTCACGCGTCTCGAAGGCGACACCCGCCTTGGCGGCGAAGGCCTCGACGATCGGGAGGAAGGAGTACGTCGCGAGGAGCGGCGCCTCGTCAGTGTGGGTGTAGATGATGCTCGACATGTTCGGGCGGCACTCCTGACGTGGATGAGATTGCTTGACATCAAGATATCTGACGGGACCAGATCCGGTGAACCCGTGGGCCCCGCCCAGCCTCGCCTCCACGCCCGGGGGCGGTCAATGGCTAGGGTTACCCGTGAGACCCGGCTGGTAATTCGGGAGCCGAACCGAGGAGATATCTGAGATGACGCAAGAAGCAGCGGCCGACGCCGCGACCACCACCCCACCCACGCTGACCCAGAAGCTCCTCGCTGAGCTGGTCGGCACCTTCGTCCTCGTCTTCGTGGGTTGCGGCGCCGCCGTCACCACCGACGCCGACATCGCCGCGACCGGGCTCGCCTTCGGTATCGCGATCGTGATCATGGCCTACTCCTTCGGGCGTATCTCGGGCGGCCACTTCAACCCCGCCGTCTCGGTCGGTGCCGCCCTCGCCGGGCGCATCTCCTGGCGCGAGACGGGTCTGTACTCCGCGGCCCAGGTCGTCGGCGGCCTCGTCGGCGGCCTCGTGCTCGCCATCACCCTCCTCGCCGGCGACATCGGCTGGGAGTTCGGCGACCCGCTCGGCAGCAACGGCTTCGGCGGCTTCGGCTTCGCCCTCGGCGGCGCCCTGCTCGTCGAGATCGTGCTGACCTTCATCTTCCTGACCGTGATCCTGTCGGTCACCGACGAGCGCAACGACACCGTCGCCTTCGCTCCCCTGGCCATCGGCCTGGCGCTGGCCGCGATCCACTTCGTCGCCATCCCGCTGACCGGCACCTCGGTCAACCCGGCCCGCTCCATCGGCGTCGCCTTCTTCTCCGGCAGCGACGCGATCCAGGACCTCTGGCTGTTCATCGTCGCCCCGCTCGTCGGCGGCGCGCTGGCCGGCGTCCTCTACCCGGTGCTCTTCGGCCGCGGTGCCGACCCGGTCCCCGGCTCCGGCTTCGGCGGCCCCCGCCCGGTCGCGGTGCCCGGCTTCGGTGCGCCCAACGCCTTCGAGCAGCAGTGGAACCAGCAGCCCGCCCAGGCCCAGCCGCAGGTCGGCCAGCACGCGGGTCAGCCGCAGGTCGCCCAGCAGCAGCCGATCATCCAGGACGGCTGGCAGTGGGACCCCGCCACCCAGCAGTGGATCCCGGCCCAGCAGCAGCCCGCTGCCCCGGCCGCACCCGACCCGCAGGCCGGTCAGCCGGGTCAGCCCGGTCAGTCCGGTTGGGCGCCGCCTCCGGGCGAGCAGACCCAGGTCCGCCCCCCGCAATAACATCGGGCCGAGCGCGTCTCCGGCGCCGGAGACGGCAGCAAGCTGCCGAGAAAGCGCCTCCCGCCGCGCTGCCGGCCTGGTAGCACCACCCTCAACGGGGCTCGTCGTACGCGACGAGCCCCGTTGCGTCGTCCTGGACCAGGCCGACGCCGCGGGCGTAGACGTCGCTGTGCCCACCCAGGCCGTCGGCGCTCGCCGCGACCTCCAGCACCACCGTGTCGCCGTACGTCGCGAGGGGGACGGTGACCTCGTCGTCACGGGCCTCGACGGTGCTGACCGTCCCCGGCGTCGAGCGGAAGCCGTCGCCGACGCGGGGCCGCGCCGGCATCATCAGCCCGGCCTCGGCACCGTCGTCACCGGCCTGCCACGCGTCGTCGCTCCCCTCGTGGCCGAACCACCAGACGTTGCCGGAGCGGTCCTGGGCGAAGTGGTCGCGGGTGACCGTGCCGTCGGCCGCGGTGCGCACGAGGGACGTCGTCGCGACGCCCTCGATCTCGGGGCCGGGGGCGGCCTCGGCGGCCGAGCCGTCGTCGTAGCGCCAGCGGGCGCCGGGTGGCAGCGGGAACCAGGGGTTGTCGACGGTGGCGGTGAAGTCGCCCGGGTCCGGGGAGGGCGTGGGGACGACGAGGCCGTCGACGCCGGTGGGCGGCGCCGGGGCGGCGGCCGAGCCGCAGCCGGCGAGCGCGGTCGCGAGGGCCGCGCCGAGGGCCAGCGCGGCGAGACCGGTGCGAGGCGGGGTCCGCATGCGGCTCATCGTCTCGCACCCGTGCCCGGCTGCCCGCGCCGGGCCGGGCGCTGCTAGCGTCGCTGGCAGTCCCATCGCAACCTCTTGAGGAGACCCAGTGAGCACCACCCCGCTCAAGGTGGCCGTGACCGGCGCGGCCGGCCAGATCGGCTACAGCCTGCTCTTCCGCATCGCTTCCGGCGCGATCGCCGGCGACCGTCCCGTCGAGCTGCGGCTGCTCGAGATCGAGCCCGCGCTCAAGGCCCTCGAGGGCGTCGTGATGGAGCTCGACGACTGCGCGTTCCCGAACCTCGCGGGTGTCGAGATCGGCTCCGACCCGGAGAAGATCTTCGACGGCGTCAACCTGGCCCTGCTCGTCGGCGCGCGTCCGCGCGGCCCGGGCATGGAGCGCGGTGACCTCCTCTCGGCCAACGGCGCGATCTTCACCGCGCAGGGCAAGGCCCTCAACAAGGTCGCCGCCGACGACGTCCGCATCGGCGTCACCGGCAACCCGGCCAACACCAACGCGCTCATCGCGGCGACCAACGCGCCCGACATCCCCAACGAGCGGTTCTCGGCGCTGACCCGCCTCGACCACAACCGGGCGATCTCGCAGCTGGCCGCCAAGACCGGCTCGGCCGTCACCGACATCAAGAAGATCACCATCTGGGGCAACCACTCGGCCACCCAGTACCCCGACATCTTCCACGCCGAGATCGCGGGCAAGAACGCCGCCGAGGTCGTGAACGACCAGGCCTGGATCGCCGACACCTTCATCCCGACCGTCGCCAAGCGCGGCGCCGCGATCATCGACGCGCGGGGCGCCTCCTCGGCCGCCTCCGCCGCGTCCGCGACCTGCGACGCCGCCCGCGACTGGCTGAACGGCACGCCGGCCGGCGACTGGGTCTCGATGGCGGTCGTCTCCGACGGCTCCTACGGCGTCCCCGAGGGCCTCGTCTCCTCCTTCCCGGTCACCACCTCCGGTGGCAACTGGGAGATCGTCCAGGGCCTCGAGATCGACGACTTCTCGCGCGGCAAGATCGACGCGTCCGTCGCCGAGCTGGCCGACGAGAAGGCCGCCGTCACCGAGCTCGGCCTGATCTGAGCCTCCCGCACCACACGAAGCCCCGGCCCGATCGCCTGATCGGCCGGGGCTTCGTCGCGTCGCGGCCCGCGGGGCCGGCGTGGCCCCCGTGGCCGGCGTGGTGTTGTAACACGCTGTCCACCGCGCTTCGCGCCGTTTGACGTCGCTTCCACGCCGTTGCAGCACGGGGTTAGCGACGTCAAGGGGCGCGAAGGGACGCGGACAGCGTGTTACAACACCTCGCGTCCGCGCCGAGGTCCGCGCGGCGCGAGCGCGCTACAGGGGCTGCTCGGGGATGCTGCCGGCGAGCAGGACCAGCGCGATCCCCACACCGACCAGGATCCCCACGTCGAGGAACCGATGCCGGACGGCGAGCATCCCGGCCTCGCGCTCGGGCAGCACCAGGCGCAGCAGCGCCGCCGCCGCCAGACCGCCGGCGACGACGCGCAGGCCGACCCGCCACTCGCCGACCCCGGCGATCACCAGACCCGCGCCGACGACCAGCAGGACGGCGATGTAGCACGCGCCGCCGAGGGTCGAGGGGTAGCGGCGGACCGGCGGGTCCTCGGGGACCTCCGCCGCCGGCACCACGGACTCGTCGTTCAGTGCGCTGCCTTCCCGCCTTCGCGCGCAGCCTGCTTCTCGGCCATCGCGACCACGTTCGCCAGCAGCATGGCGCGGGTCATCGGTCCGACGCCACCCGGGTTGGGCGAGACCCATCCGGCGACGTCCCAGACGTCGTCGGCGACGTCACCGGCGATCTTGCCGTCGACCCGGCTCACGCCGACGTCGAGGACGGCGGCGCCCGGCTTGACCATGTCGCCGGTGATGATCCCCGGCACGCCCGCCGCGGCGACCACGATGTCGGCCTTGCGCACGTGCGCGGCGAGGTCGACGGTGCCGGTGTGGCACAGCGTCACGGTGGCATTCTCGGAGCGGCGCGTGAGCAGCAGCCCGAGCGGACGCCCCACGGTGATGCCACGGCCCACGACCACGACCTCGGCCCCCGCGATCGGGACCTCGTGGCGGCGCAGCAGCTCGACGATGCCGTACGGCGTGCACGGCAGCGGCGCCTCGTTGCCCAGCACCAGCCACCCGAGGTTGGTCGGGTGCAGCCCGTCGGCGTCCTTGGCGGGGTCGATCAGCCCGAGCACCCGGTTCTCGTCACGGCCGCGCGGCAGCGGCAGCTGGACGATGTAGCCGGTGCAGGCGGGGTCGGCGTTGAGGCCGGCCACGGCCTGCTCGATCTCGCCCTGGGTGGCGACCTCGGGGAGGTCGACGCGGATCGAGGAGATCCCGACCTCGGCGCAGTCCTTGTGCTTGCCGTTGACGTACCAGCGCGAGCCGGGGTCGTCGCCGACCAGCACGGTGCCCAGGCCGGGGGTGATCCCCTGCTCGCGGAGCTTGTCGATGCGGACGCGGAGCTCGTCCTTGATCGCGGCCGCGGTGGCGTTGCCGTCGAGCTTCTGTGCAGTCACGGGGTGATCCTTCCAGATCGAGGTGAACGCGGCTCAGAGCCGGGCCGCCCCCCGGAGGCAGCGGGGCGTGAGCGGCGACCGGATTGAGTCGGCTGACGCAGGGAACGCCGAGCGACGGAGCGAAGGGAGCGAGGCACGAGCGACCGGAGCGGAGGAATCGGCGTTTCCTGCGCGCCGACCGTCTGGCCGCCAGGAGACCTCACACCCCCGCCGACCACGACCGCTCGGCCCATCCAGCTCAGTGGAAGAAGTGCCGGGTCCCGGTGAAGTACATGGTCACCCCGGCGGCCTCGCACGCCGCGATGGTCTCGTCGTCGCGCACCGACCCGCCGGGCTGCACGATCGCCTTGACCCCCGCGTCGAGCAGGATCTGGGGGCCGTCGGCGAACGGGAAGAACGCGTCGGAGGCGGCCACCGAGCCGCGGGCCCGCTCCACGCCCTCGACGAGGGTGTTGGCGCGCTCGACGGCGAGCTTGCAGGAGTCGACCCGGTTGACCTGGCCCATGCCGATGCCGACGGCACCGCCGTCGCGCGCCAGCAGGATGGCGTTGGACTTGGCCGCGCGGACCGAGCGCCAGGCGAAGGCGAGGTCGGCGAGCGTCTGCTCGTCGGCGGCCTCGCCGGTCGCCAGGGTCCACGCCGACGGGTCGTCGCCGTCGGCCTGGAACTGGTCGACGTGCTGCATCAGCAGGCCGCCGCTGATCGGGCGGGTCTCGACGCCGCCGGACGTGAGCGGCTCGGCGACGAGGATGCGGATGTTCTTCTTGCCCTGGAGCACCTCGACCGCGCCCTCGTCGTACGCGGGGGCGACGATGACCTCGGTGAAGATCTCGGCGACCTGGCGGGCCATCTCGACCGAGACCGGCGCGTTGGTGGCGATGACGCCGCCGAAGGCGGAGACCGGGTCGCACTCGTGGGCGCGGCGGTGGGCCTCGGCGACGTCGGCGCCGACGGCGATGCCGCACGGGTTGGCGTGCTTGATGATCGCCACGGTCGGCTGGTCGCCGTGGTCGTACGCCGCGCGGCGGGCCGCGTCGGTGTCGACGTAGTTGTTGTAGGACATCTCCTTGCCGTGCAGCTGCTCGGCGGCGGCGAGGCCGCCGGGGCCGTGGCCGGAGCGGTAGAGCGCGGCGGGCTGGTGCGGGTTCTCGCCGTAGCGGAGGACGGCCTGCTGGTCCCAGGTGCCGCCGATCCAGGCCGGGAAGCCGGTGCCGGCGCTGGAGTCGGTGAGCACGGAGCCCATCCACGAGGCCACCTGGACGTCGTACGTCGCGGTGTGCACGAACGCCTTGGCCGCCAGCGCCTTGCGCTCGTCGTAGGTGAAGCCGCCGCTCTGCGCCGCGGCGAGCGTGGCGGCGTAGTCGGCGCCGTCGGTGACGATCGCGACCGACGGGTGGTTCTTGGCGGCCGCGCGGACCATCGAGGGCCCGCCGATGTCGATCTTCTCGATGCAGTCGTCGATGCCGGCACCGGAGGCGACGGTCGCGGCGAACGGGTAGAGGTTGACCACGACCAGGTCGAACGGCGCGACCTCGAGCTCCTCGAGCTGCGCGAGGTGCTCGGGCAGGCGGCGGTCGGCGAGGATCCCGGCGTGGACGCGCGGGTGCAGCGTCTTGACCCGGCCGTCGAGGCACTCGGGGAAGCCGGTGAGCTCCTCGACCTTGGTCACGGGCAGGCCGAGGCTCTCGATGAGGGCGGCCGAGCCGCCGGTGGAGACCAGCTCGACGCCGGCGTCGTGCAGCCCGCGGACGAGGTCGTCGAGGTCGGTCTTGTCGAAGACGGAGACCAGCGCGCGCTTGATCTGGATCCGGTCGGTCATGGCGGGTTCACTTCCTCATCGGGTCGTTGCATCTCGATGAGGGCACCCAGGCGATCGATGCCGACTCGTCACTCCCTGGTGGTGGCCCACCTGCGCCAGTCGTGTGCCCTCAGAATATCGGGGATCAGCCTCCCAGCCGAACTCGCCGGCCGTCGACGGTGAACCCCTCACGCGCCATCCGCCCGACCGACTCGACGAGCATGGCGCGCTCGGCGGTCTTGATCCGCTCGTGCAGCGTCTCGACGGTGTCGTCGTCGGCCACCGGGACGACGGCCTGCGCGACGATCGCGCCGGTGTCGACCCCCGCGTCGACGACGAACAGGGTCGCTCCGGTCACCTTGACGCCGTACTCGAGGGCGTCACGGGGCCCGTGCATGCCCGGGAACGACGGCGACAGCGCCGGGTGGGTGTTGACGGTCCGCCCGCCGAAGCGCTCGAGGAAGGTCTCCCCCACCAGCTTCATGAACCCGGCCAGGACGACGAGATCGGGCTCGAACGCGGCCACCTTGTCGGCGAGCGCGCGGTCCCAGTTCTCGCGGGAGGAGAAGTCCCCCACCTTCGCGACGAACGTCGGCACCCCGGCCCGCTCGGCCCGGGCCAGCCCCTCGATGTCGTCGCGGTCCGCGCCGACCGCGACCACCCGGGCGCCGTACGACGGGTCGGCGCAGGCGTCGAGGAGGGCCTGGAGGTTGGTGCCGGAACCCGACACGAGGACGACGAGGCGAGGGCGAGCGGGCACGGCCGGAGTCTAAGCCGCGGCCGGGGTCAGCCTCGACGCGGCAAGCGGTCGCGGACAGCCGACAGCCGGGTGCGCAGCCAGGAGTCGGCGTCGCGCTGCCACCAGCACACGACGACCGCGCCGACCACGCCCCCGATGCCGAAGGACGCCATCGAGTGGAGCAGCACGTCGAACGTGTAGGGCCCGACCTCGCGCATCCGGCCCGGGCCGACGGCGCCGCCGGCGACGGCGGTGAGCGCGGCGAGCAGGACGCCGGCGGTGATCCCGCCCGCGCAGCCGCGGATGGCGGCCCGGTCCCACGCGAGCACCGGCCGGTCGCGCTGGACCCGGCCGGCGACGTACATCGCGACGAGGACGGGGGTGAGCATCAGCAGGTCGGTCCACCACGGCTGGCTGCCCTGGTCGGGCAGCGCGGCGAGCAGCGGGAACATCGGCAGCGGGCCGAGCACCACGGCGGTCGTGGAGACGGTCGTCCCGGCGCCGACGGTGAAGCCGGGGCCGAGCAGGTAGGCGCTGGAGAAGAGCAGTGCGTTGGGCAGCACGAGCAGGGTCAGCACCACCATCAGGACGACGGCACCGGCGTCGGCGTGGAGCTGGGAGACCACGTTGGCCGCGGTGGAGAAGTCGAGGACGAAGGCGGCGGCGAGCGCCAGCACGCAGACCAGCGCCCAGGTGCCGAGGATCCGGCGGGCCACGAGGAGCACGTCGCGCACGGTCGCCGGGACGGCGGGCAGCCAGATCGCCGCGCGTCCCGAGCCGGATGCGATGGCCGGACCGCCCACGACGAGGCCGAGCAGCACCGACCAGAGCACCACGCGGGTGGGGTCGGGGTCGGAGGCCGCGGTGGCGGCGACGGAGGCGGTGACGACGCCGACGACGGCGTACCCGACGGTGAAGAGGACGGCCGCGAGCGGGACGGTCCAGTCGCGGGCGCCGTCGGCGATCCGGTCGGCGTCGGGGCCGTGCCCGGAGACCGACTCGCCCACGCGGTGCCCGACCCGCCAGGTCACCCAGGCGCAGATCACGGTGAGGCCGAGCGGGATCGCGGTAATCCGGATGCCCTCGACCGCCACCGTCGAGCCGTGCGCGACCAGCCAGCCGTGCGCGCCGACGCGCAGCGCCCCGCTGGGGCTCCCCTCGCCGCCGGCGTCGGTGAGGAACCAGCCGACGACCGCGAGCGCCAGGCAGACGAGCAGCGGCCCCCCGGCGGCGAGGGCGCCGCCGACGGTCGCCGTCGGGACCAGCGGACGGGTCGTGGCGAGCTCGCGGCGCAGGTCGGCGTCCGACCGGGCGGTGGTTCGACCGGACCCGGTCCGGCGCGGGGTCGAGGGGGCCTGCAACGTCATGGTCGGACCATCTTCACGCGCGCACGGCCCGGCTCCGGCCCGCCACGCCGGAGCGACCGACGACACAGCCACGGGCCGGCCCGTGATTCGAACCGGGCCGCCGCACGGCGTACGGTGGTGCGGCCATGACCGCGGACGTGCCCGAGAGCCCCAGCAGCCCGCAGCCCCGCTCCGCGCGCGCGAGCGGCGCGGACCACACCGCGGGCTTCGACGACTTCTACCGCGACTCGCGCGACCGGCTGCTGCTGCAGACCTTCGCCCTGACCGGCGACCTCGCCGCGGCCCGCAGCGCGGTCCGCGAGGCGTTCGTCGTCTCCTGGCACCACTGGCGCAAGACCGGGCGGCTCGACGACCCCGAGATGGCGGTGCGGCCCGACGCCTGGCGCAAGGCGCTGCGCCGCAGCTCCGCCCGGCCCTGGCACCGCAAGAAGGACATCGCCGCCGAGCACCGCGCGATCCTCGACGCCCTCGCCGCGCTCTCCGTCGACCAGCGCAAGGCGCTGCTGCTCACCCAGCTCGCCGCAGTCTCCATGGACGAGATGGCCCAGGAGATCGGGCTGCCCCTCGAGGCGGCCGAGCGCGAGCTCCAGCAGGGCGCCGCGGCGTTCGCGACCGAGCTGGCCATCCCGACCTCCGCGATCCCCCTCTCGCTCAGCTCGCTCGGTGCCGCGATCCGCTCGGTGACCTGGCCGCGGGTGACGATCATCCGCCGGGCCGGCGCCGCCCGGCGCCGCGCCCACACCGTCATCGGCGGGGCCGCGGCCGTGGTCGCGCTCGTCGCCGGCGGCGCGGTGGCCCACGACGCGACCGGCGACCGGCCCACGCTCGACCGGGCCGACGTCCCCGCCGCGACCTCGACCCCGCGCCCGCCCGGACCGGCCGTGACGACGCTGCCCGACACCGCGCTGCTGCCGGTCGACGTCGTCCAGGAGGCGCTCCCGGGCCGCGGCTGGCAGCAGGGCACCACCACCGACAACTCGTCGGGCAACGGCCTGGTCCTGCCCTGCCAGACGGAGCGGTACGCCGACCCGCAGGGCACCTCCGCCTGGGTCCGCACCTTCCGCAACAGCGCCAAGCCGCGCGCCGCGCGTAGCGTGGTCCAGCTCGCCGAGGCCTCCTCGGCCGAGCCGCGCGCGATCCGCACCTACCGCCGGGCGCTGCGCTGGTTCACCACCTGCCCGACGCCCGCCGAGAAGGACGCCGCGCCGCCGCGGGTCCAGCTCGTGTCCACCGCGACGCTGCCGGGCGTGGGCGACCAGTCCGCGCTCGTGGTGCTGCGCTCGCGCGCCGACGGGACGACGTACGTCGTGGGCGTGGCGCGGACCGGCCTCTACACGACCGTCACCTCGCTCAGCGCCAAGGTCGCCCCCGGTCAGCCCGGACGGGTCGGCGTCGCCCAGCTGCTCGCCACGGCCGTGGGCCGCATGTGCGCCAACGCCGACGGCGGCGCCTGCGCCCCCGACAAGCCCAAGGTCGTCGACCGCGCCCCCTACCGCACGGGCGACGTCCCCTGGATGCTCTCCGAGCTCGACCTCCCGCCGCTCACCCAGGACCCCGGCCCCTGGGTCGGCACGCCCGCCGCGAAGCTCACCGAGGACCGGATCGACTCCGGCGCCGTCGGGTGCGACACCGTCCACCTGTTCGGCAAGTTCCGCAACCAGCCGGTCAAGGACAACCAGTTCCGCACCTTCGTGCTGAGCGACGCCAAGCTGCCGCCCGAGGTCGGGCTCACCCAGACCGTCGGCACGCTGCCCACGGGCGCCGCGCGAGCGTTCGTGCAGCGCTTCCGCGAGCAGATGGCCGCCTGCCCCGACGTCGACGCCACCGCCGGCACCGAGGTCGAGCAGCTCGCCCAGGACGGCGACGCACTCTCGGCCTGGCACCTCAGCACCGCGCTGCCCGGCGACCGCACCGTCGAGTACGACGTCGCCGTGCTGCGCCGCGGCACCTCCGTGTCGGTCCTGGTCTACGTCGCCGCGCCCCGCGCCCGGATGGCGAATCCCGACTTCGTGGCGCTCGCCCGCCGCTCCGTGGAACGCTTGGCCGTCATGGGGACCCCCACCTCCTGATCCGCCCCACTGCGACCGGCCGCTCGGGTCGCTCGGTAAAACCTCCGGAACCCGTGCAACCGGGTCGCCGGCACGGGCGTATCACTCCCGACAGCCCCGCACGGGGGCCGCGACGGGGACCGGTGGTCCCGAAGGAGGTGCGACGTGGAGGCCAGCGACTTCGACGACTTCTACGCCGCGTCGTTCCGCCGGGTGACCGGTCAGGTCTACGCGATGATCGGCGACCTCGACGAGGCCACCGAGTGCACCCAGGAGGCCTTCGCCCGGGCCTGGGCACACCGCCGCAAGCTCGACAAGGCGGAGTACCCCGAGGCCTGGGTCCGCACCACGGCGTACCGCCTCGCGGTCAGCCGCTGGCGTCGCCGCAAGCGCGGTGAGCGCGCCCCGGACCGGGCCCTCCAGGACGTCCGCGCCGCGGCCGCCGTCGACGAGTCGCACGTCGCGCTCGTCGCGGCCCTCAAGCAGCTTCCGGAGGCGCAGCGCCAGGCGCTCGTCCTCCACCACATCGCCGACCTGCCCGTCCACCAGGTCGCGGCCGAGGTCGGCGTGCCCGAGGGGACCATCAAGGCCCGGCTCAGCCGGGGACGCACCGCGCTCGCCGCCCTGCTGGCCGACGAGTCCGGGCTCGCGGGAGGAGGAGTGACCCATGCCTGAGCAGCAGCACGACCCCATCGAGGAGCTCTCCCGGTTCGGCGCCGGGCTCAGCACCGGCCCTGGAGGTGGCGAGATGCCCCTGTCCGCAGCCGACGTCCGCCGCCGCGGCGACCGGATCCGGCGCCGCCGCACCGCGCTGGTGACGGGCGCCGCCGCGCTCGCGGTGGCCGCCGTGACCGTCCCGGTCCTCGCGCTCTCGCAGGGGGACGCGAAGCGCGACGACACGCTGGTCGCCAACGACCCCGCGCTGTCGGTGCGCGACCTGCTCGCCGACGCCGACACCGAGCTCCAGGTCGGCCGCACCGGCGCCTTCCGCACCAGCGAGACCACCCAGGGCGACGGCCAGGCGACGGTCCAGGTCTGCCAGCAGCAGAAGCTCGCGTCCCTCGGAGCCTCGAACAGCATCACCCGCCGGTACCGCTACGTCCCGGAGGTCGTCGCCGGCGAGACGCCGCCCGACGTGGTCGGCGACGGCCTGGTCGAGACGGTCGCCCAGTTCGCCAGCCCGGACTCGGCCCGGAGCGCCTACGACAGGTTCGGGGCGTGGCTGCGGGACTGCCCGAAGCCCGTCGCGGACGCGACCGACGCCCGGGTGATCCCCGCGCGGGCCGCCGACGTGCCCGACGGCAGCGAGGCCCACATCTACGACATCCAGTGGAAGGACGCCACGGGCGAGCCCACCATCGGCGAGGTCGGCCTGCTCCTCCAGGACGAGCGGATCGCGATCGTCGCCGTGACCGTGTACGGCGCGTCCGACTACAACTACCTTCCCGAGGACGGCGGCTCGCCGCTCGACCGGATGCTCCCCAAGGCCGCCGAGCGGCTCCGTCCGGGCGGCGCCGCGGCCCCGGCACCGGCCCCCTCGGCCACGGTCACCGATCCGGTGGACGCCCCCGCCGGCACCGAGCTCCCCGACGACCTCCCGCTGGCCGACGGCTGGCCCGAGATCGACGGCGACGGCTCGCTCGAGGGCCCGGCCCGCGACCAGGAGCCGTTCTCGTTCGCCCCCTGCGGCACCGACGTCCCCGACGCGCCCGAGCCGGCCGACCGGATCACGGCCCGCTGGCAGGAGCCGGAGGACTTCCGTGGGCGCCAGCTGTCGTCGTACACCTCGGCGGCGGAGGCGCGCCGGGCCGCCGACGCGATCGTGAACGCCTACCGGGCCTGCCCGGACGGCCCGCGCGACGACGCCGGCTACGTCAGCCACCACACGGTGGCCGACGGCGACCTCGGCGACGAGTCGTGGGTCCTCGGTCGCTCCTCGACCTTCGACGGCGCCCCGGCGCCCGGCCTCGACGTCACCTACGTCGTCCGGGTCGGCAACACCCTGCTGCTGATCACCGGGGCCGGCGAGGGCGGCGGGTCCGACCCCGCCGGCGACATCCTCACCACCGCCTCTGCCATGGCCGACGAGTCCACGGCGCTGTTGACCAGCCTGTGCCGGTTCGCCGGCAGCACCTGCGCCGGCTGAGCCGGCTCCTCCTCCGCTCCCACCCGAACCCTCGAAAGGGGTACTTCAGTGACCCGTCAGAACGCCCGTCTCCTCCTCGCCGTGAGCGCGCTCGCGGCCTCCGCCCTCCTCGCCGGCTGCGGGGACGACGTGACGCCGGCCGCCGCGGCCGACGACGCCCCGGCAGCGCCCGCGCTCACCACGGAGGCGCTCCTCACCGACGCCGACACCGTCTACAGCGACGGCGCCGACTGGTTCCGCACCGGCGCCGGCGAGGGCGACGGCCAGTCCGTCCTCAACCCGTGCGCGGAGCAGGCCCTGGCCGGCACCGGTGCCACCAGCGTCGTGCGTGGCGACTACGAGCTGCGCAACAGCGAGCCGGGCGCCCCCGGCGTCGAGGGCGACTCCCTGGTCCAGGTCGTCGCCCGGTACGACGACGAGGCCGCCGCCACGCAGGCCTGGTCCACCGTCAACGGCTGGCTCGAGGAGTGCGCGGCGCGGCCGGCCGAGCTGACCGACTACCGGGCGCTGCAGACCCGCAAGGTCGCCGTGCCGGGGGCTGACGCGGTGATCACCGACTCCCACCTCGGGCCGGTCGCCGAGGAGCTCGACCCGACGGGCGACGCGGCGTACATCATGGAGACGGGGGTGCTGCGCAAGGGCACGGAGCTGGTCGTGCTGACCTCGGTGATCGTGGGGCAGGACTACGACTTCGTCGGCCCGACGCCGATCGAGCAGATGCTGCCCCGGGCGGCCGCCCGGCTCTGAGCCGGCGGGACGACGAAGGCCCGCCACCCCGAGGGGTGGCGGGCCTTCGCGTTGCTCAGTGCGTCAGAGCGACTGCAGGATCTCCCGAGCCAGCGCGGCGGTCTCGGACGGCGTCTTGCCGACCTTGACGCCGACGGCCTCGAGCGCGTCCTTCTTCGCCTGGGCGGTGCCCGCGGAGCCCGACACGATGGCGCCGGCGTGGCCCATGGTCTTGCCCTCGGGGGCGGTGAAGCCCGCCACGTAGCCGACGACCGGCTTGGTGATGTTGGCCTTGATGTAGTCCGCGGCCCGCTCCTCGGCGTCGCCGCCGATCTCGCCGATCATCACGATCACCTTGGTCTCCGGGTCCTCCTCGAAGGCCTGGAGCGCGTCGATGTGCGTGGTGCCGACGATCGGGTCGCCGCCGATGCCGATGGCGGTCGAGAAGCCGAAGTCCCGCAGCTCGTACATCATCTGGTAGGTCAGCGTGCCCGACTTCGACACGAGACCGACCGGGCCCTTGCCCGCGATGGTGTGCGGCGTGATGCCCGCGAGCGACTCGCCCGGCGTGATGATGCCGGGGCAGTTCGGGCCGATCATCCGGGTGGACTTGCCCTGCAGGTACGACCAGACCTCGGCCGTGTCCTGGACCGGGACGCCCTCGGTGATGACCACGATGAGCGGCATCTCGGCGTCGATGGCCTCGATCGCGGCGTCCTTGGTGAACGCCGGCGGGACGAAGAGGACCGACACGTTGGCGCCGGTCTCCTTGATCGCCTCGGAGACCGTGCCGAAGACCGGGAGCTCGACGTCGGCGCCGGAGGCGTCCTTGTGCGAGACGGTCGTGCCGGCCTTGCGGGCGTTGACGCCACCGACGATCTGGGCGCCCGAGTCGAGCATCAGGGCGGTGTGCTTGGCACCCATGCCGCCGGTGATGCCCTGGACGATGATCTTGCTGTCCTTGTTGAGGTAGATGCTCATGTTCTCTGCTCCCCCGGCCTCAGGCGTTCGCCAGCTCGGCGGCCTTGTCGGCCGCGCCGTCCATGGTGTCGACCTGCGTCACGAGCGGGTGGTTCAGCTCGTTGAGGATCGCGCGACCCTGCTCGACGTTGTTGCCGTCGAGGCGGACGACGAGCGGCTTGGTGGCCTTGTCACCGAGGAGCTCGAGGGCACCCTTGATGCCGTTGGCGACCTCGTCGCACGCGGTGATGCCGCCGAAGACGTTCACGAAGACCGACTTGACCTGCTCGTCGTTCAGGATGACGTCGAGGCCGTTGGCCATGACCTGCGCGTTGGCGCCGCCACCGATGTCGAGGAAGTTGGCCGGCTTGACGCCGCCGTGGTTCTCGCCGGCGTACGCGACGACGTCGAGGGTGCTCATGACGAGACCCGCGCCGTTGCCGATGATGCCGACCTGGCCGTCGAGCTTGACGTAGTTGAGACCGAGGTCCTTGGCCTTCGCCTCGAGCGGGTCGGCCTCCTCGCGGATCTCGAACTCCTCGTGCTCGGGGTGACGGACCTCGGAGGCGTTCTCGTCGAGCGAGACCTTGCCGTCGAGCGCCTCGAGCTTGTCGCCGGCGAGGCGGGCGAGCGGGTTGACCTCGACGAGGGTCGCGTCCTCCTCGACGAAGACCTTGTAGAGGTCCTCGATCATCTTGACGGCCTGCTCGAAGACGGCCTCGGGGAACTTCGCCTCGGTGGCGATCTCCCGGGCCTTCGCCGCGTCGACGCCCTTGCCGGGGTCGATGCCGATCTTCTTGACGGCGTCGGGGTTGGTCTTGGCGACCTCCTCGATCTCCACACCGCCCTCGACCGACGCGATGCAGAGGTACTGCCGGTTGGACCGGTCCAGCAGGAACGAGAAGTAGTACTCCTCCTCCGGCGGGGTGGCCGGGGTGACCAGCACGCGGTTGACCGTCAGGCCCTTGATCTCCATGCCGAGGATGTTGGACGCGTGCTCGAAGGCCTCGTCCGCCGTCTTCGCGAGCTTCACGCCGCCGGCCTTGCCGCGGCCACCGGCCTTGACCTGCGCCTTGATGACGGTCACGCCGCCGATCTGCTCGGCCGCGGCCCGCGCCTCCTCGGCGGTCTCGACGACCGTCCCGAGGGTGGTCGCCACGCCGTGCTTCGCGAAGAGCTCCTTCGCTTGGTACTCCATCAGGTCCACTGATACGTCCTCACGTCTTGGTCAGAGGTTCGGTGCACGCAGCGGCACACCCCCGGGCACGATAGTCCTGACCCACGAGTAGGACGAGTCCGGGACGACCAAGGTGATGGGCGTCACGCGCCACTTCGGACGGTTTGCCCGTTCCCGGGTCCCTCCCCAGGTTCTCCCCGTACGATTTCGATCGCGTCCCGGCATCGGCTATCGTCGGCACGCATGTTTCACCCAGCCGTCACCCGGCGGCCACCTCGGTCGGCGCACTTCTCGGAAGCTTCGGTCGGCACCACAGGGTCGGAACGGCCTGCACGATCGTCCCCCAAGGAGTCAGCAGTCGATGGGTAACCACCGAGCGGATCACCGCGCCTCGCGCGCCGACTCGACCCCCGGCTCCGGCTCCCCCAGCGGTGCTGCCTATGCCGGCAAGCGGGTCGCACGTCGTCCGGAGACCGCGGTCGAGGCGCCCTCGGCGTACGTCGGCAAGCGCGTCGCCCGCCCCGCGGCCGGCCCGGCCGGCCCGGTCACCCCCACCCCCGTCGCCCCGGTCGAGCAGCTCCTGAACGCTCCCGAGCCGCTCATCGTCGAGGCGCCCCGCCTCGACCGGGCCCCCACCGTCGAGCTGCCCGCGCTGCGCGACATCGCCCTCACCGACCCCCTGACGGACTCCTCGGCCGGGCTGCGCGCCGTCCCGGCCGCCGGCAAGCGCCGCGCCGTCAAGCACGCCGGCTCCCGCGGACCTCTCTTCCGCGGCCTCCCCACCCTTCCCGTCGCCGTCGGCGTCGCGACCATCGCCGTCGCCGTCGGCGGCGTCGTCACCTCCGCCGACCCCCAGCTCGCCTCGGGCGGCGACCGGGTCGCCGCGGCCAACGCCATCTCCGGCTCCTTCGGCAACGGCACCGTCGGCACCCGCGGCGAGACCGTCAGCCGCGACTCCGACCGCGACGCCCTCGCCCAGTCCGCCGGCACCGACCTCGTCGCCGAGGCCGAGCGCTCCGCCGAGGAGCGCACCAGCGCCCTCGGCAACCTCGCCCAGGCCGCCGAGAAGGAAGCCGCCGAGATCGCCCTCAACCGCTGGGTGCTCCCGGTCGACCCCTCGGTCTACCGCCTCACCGCGCGCTACGGCGAGTACGGCCTCTGGTCCAGCTACCACACCGGCCTCGACTTCGCCGCCCCCACCGGCACCCCGATCCGCGCCGTCACCAACGGCGTCGTGACCTCGGCCAGCTTCGACGGCGCCTACGGCAACAAGACCGTCATCACCCTCGACGACGGCACCGAGCTCTGGTTCTGCCACCAGAGCGCCTTCGCCGTCTCCACCGGCGACAAGGTCCGCGCCGGCGAGCTCATCGGCTACGTCGGCGGCACCGGCCACGTCACCGGCCCGCACCTCCACCTCGAGGTCCGCCCCGGCGGCGGCGACCCGGTCGACCCGGACGCGGCGCTGCGTCAGCACGGCGTCACGCCCTGACCTGAGGCGGCTCCAGGCGCGCATCGCCAGCGCGGTGGCACGATGAGGCATGCCTTCAAGCAACGCGCCTGACGACGCCTATCTCACGCGACTCGACAAGGCGATCGACGACTACCGCATCCGGATCCGGGGCACGCTCGTCGCTGCTCCCCTCGTTGCTGGGGCGATGAGCGCACTCGCCTTCATGATGTCCCACCCGGGCATCACCGGTGAGCAGGGCGCCGACTCCCTCGGCGACGCCGTCAGCAAGTGGTACCGCTGGTCCCAGGGCTGGGCGCCCGCTGCCGAGGCCGGGACCGTGTCCCTGGGTCTGCTCACGGCTGCGCTCACCCTCTACGTCGCGACCACTCTCGTCGGCCTCGACCACGACCACACCAGTCCTGCCGGGGTCGCAGCCCGGTTGCTGCTCGACAACGTCACGCTCGCCGTCTGCCTGGCCGGCTCCGTCGCGTGCTGGCTGCTGTCCGCCGGCGCCGGTTGGACGCCTGCGCACGCGCTCGGCTCGGCTACGGCGGCTGCGACAGCGGTCGTCCTGACATTGCTGGCTGGCTGCGCTGAGACCCGCCAACTCGCTGCCGACCGGGAACGCTGGTCACTGGAGCGCGCCCAGACGAGATTGACCGAGCGGTTGGGCGCGCATGCAACTACGGGCGACGTCCCCTCCTGGGTCCGGACGTTTCCGTGGCGCTCCGCCGCTGCGCTCGCGCTCGTCGCCGCGCTCCCGGCGACGATCAGGATCGGGTTCAGCTTCCCGCACGATGCGGTGGGCGTCGTCGTCGCGGCTGCCCTGGTCGTCCTGATCTGGCTGGCCGTGGTGTGCGCGTCGTGGTCGTGGTGGTGCGACCTCCGCGCCGCGCAGGTCCGCTACCGTCGGCCCCTGCCGACCGAGGCCGGAGCCACGGGCGTGTTCGCGCTGATGCTGGTGGCCCTCGTTGCGGTCGGGACCGTGGACCTCGGTGATGAGTGGGGCGTCCTCAGCCTCGTCCTGCTCACACTCGCCATGGTCGCGCCCGTCGTCACCGACCTCGGCGCCGGACTACGCCGCCGAGGACTGCTGCGCCACCTGACCGCCGTCAGCACGTCGTTGGCGGAGCACCCCTCTGCGCTCGACGAACCCCCGCCGCAACACCTCGACCCCGTCCTGACCTGGAGCCTCGAGATCGGCCGCCTCCGCGTCCAGCGCTTCAGCCCTCCGGACGCCGGTGAGCCGACTGCTCGCCCCGCCCGCTAGCCCAGATCCGGGACCTGCACCCGCTCGGAGACGGCGTCCCAGGCCCCAGCCGCACGATCGCGCCGCGGAGTTTGAGCGCCGGGTGCTCGAGCTCATCAAGGGCTGAGCGCTACAGCTTCTCCACCGGCGCGTACCGCAGCAGCAGCCGCTTCACCCCGTCGGACCCGAAGTCGATCGACGCCACCGACTTCTCCGCCGCCCCTTCGACCGACACCACGGTGCCCAGCCCGAACGAGTCGTGGGTGACCTTGTCGCCCGGTGCGAGGACGGGGATCGCGCGCGACGGCTTCGACTTGGCGGCCGCGTCGGCACGGGCTGCGGCCGAGCTGAAGTTGCGGCGGCCCGCGGCGGTGGGGGCGCCGAGGCGCTGGCCGGCGTAGTCGCCGCCCTCGGAGCCGTACGACGGCCGCGACCACCGGGTCTGGTCGGCCTCGGTGCGGCGCCAGTCGACGAGGTCGATCGGCAGCTCGTTGAGGAACCGGGAGCCGGGGTTGTGGGCCGGGGCTCCCCACGCCGAGCGGACCACCGCGCGGGAGATGTAGAGGCGCTGGCGGGCCCGGGTGATGCCGACGTAGGCCAGGCGGCGCTCCTCCTCGAGCTCGGGCCGGTCGCCGAGCGCGCGGGAGTGGGGGAAGACGCCGTCCTCCATGCCGGTCAGGAAGACGACGGGGAACTCGAGGCCCTTGGCCGTGTGGAGGGTCATCAGGGTGACCACGCCCTGGTCCGGTGGGGCGTCCGGGTCGTCGTCGGGGGCGTCGGGGATCTGGTCGGAGTCGGCGACGAGGGCGACGCGCTCGAGGAAGTCGGCCAGGCCGGGCTCGACGGTGCCGGCGTCGACGTCGGCGGGGTCCGCGGAGGGACCGGCGACGGGGTCCTCGGCGAACTCGCGGGCGACGGCGACGAGCTCGCCGAGGTTCTCGACGCGGGTGGCGTCCTGGGGGTCGTCGGAGCCCTCGAGGCTGGCGAGGTAGCCGGAGCGGTCGAGCACCGTCTCGAGGATGACGTCGGGGCGCTCGCCCGCGGCGACCATCTGCTGCAGGTCCTGGACCAGGGCGACGAAGCCCTCGATGTTGGTCTGGCTGCGGGTGGCGAGACCGGGCGCCTCGGCGGCGCGCTGGAGGGCCTCCCAGAAGGTGATCCGCTCGCGCTCGGCGAACATCGTGATGGCGAGGACGGCGCGGTCGCCGATGCCGCGCTTGGGGGTGTTGAGGATGCGGCGCAGGGAGACCTGGTCGTCGGGGTTGACGAGCATCCGCAGGTAGGCGAGGGCGTCGCGGATCTCGCGGCGCTCGTAGAACCGGACGCCGCCGACGACCTTGTAGGGCTGGCCGGTGCGGATGAAGATCTCCTCGAACACCCGCGACTGCGCGTTGGTCCGGTAGAAGACCGCGACGTCCGAGGGCTTGAGCCCGTTGTCGGTCAGCTGGTCGATCTCGGTGGAGACGAAACGGGCCTCGTCGTGCTCGGTGTCGGCGACGTAGCCGACGATCTTCTCGCCGTCGCCCGCGTCGGACCACAGCCGCTTGGGCTTGCGGCTCTCGTTGCGCTCGATCACCGCGTTGGCGGCGGTCAGGATCGTCTGGGTGGAGCGGTAGTTCTGCTCCAGCATGATCGTCCGCGCGTCGGGGAAGTCCTTCTCGAAGTCCATGATGTTGCGGATGTCGGCGCCCCGGAACGCGTAGATCGACTGGTCCGCGTCGCCGACGACCATGAGCTCGGCGGGCGGCACCCGGTCGGCGGGCAGCCCGTCGAGAGTGGTCTCGTCGCGCTCCTCGAGCTGCTGGCCGCACAGCTGGTGGATGAGCGAGTACTGCGCGTGGTTGGTGTCCTGGTACTCGTCGACCAGGACGTGGCGGAACCGGCGCCGGTAGGTCTCGCGGATCTCCGGCTTGAGCTGGAACAGCCGCACCGTCTCCATGATCAGGTCGTCGAAGTCGAAGGCGTTGGCCTGGCGCAGCCGCGCCTGGTAGGCCTGGTACGCCTTCGCGTACGCCTCGTCGACGGAGTTGCGCACCTCGGCGGCGACCTCGGCCGGATCGCGCAGCTCGTTCTTGTGGTTGCTGATCCAGTGCAGGATCGGGCCCGGCTGAAACCGCCGCGGGTCGAGCTCGAGGTCGCTGCAGACCAGCTGGATGAGCCGCTTCTGGTCCTGGGCGTCGTAGATGGAGAAGTTCGACTTCACCCGCTCGTAGCCGAGGTGCTCGACCTCCTTGCGGAGGATCCGCACGCACGCCGAGTGGAACGTGCTCACCCACATCATCCGGGCGCGGTTGCCGACGAGCTCGGAGACCCGCTCCTTCATCTCCGCCGCGGCCTTGTTGGTGAAGGTGATCGCCAGGATCGAGCCCGGGTGGGCCTTGCGGACCGCGATCGTCCACGCGATCCGCCGGGTCAGCACCCGCGTCTTGCCGGAGCCCGCGCCGGCCACCACGAGGAGCGGGACGCCCTCGTGCTTGACGGCCTCGCGTTGGGGGTCGTTGAGCCCCTCGAGGAGCTGGTCTGCGGTGAGGGCCGGAGGCGTCGTAGTCATGCTCCGACCAGCCTACGGCGTCCCGCCGACGTCGTACGGCCCGGCTCGTCCGCCCGCCCGGCCCGGCCCCGTGCCCGCCGCGGCGGGGTAACACGCTGTCCACCGAGGTTCGCGCCGGATGTCGTTGCTTCCACGCCGTTGCAGCGGCGTGGAAGCAACGACAAGTGCCGCCTACTCCGGTGGACAGCGTGTTACCCGCCCACCGGGCGGCGCCTGCGCCGCCGCTGCGGAGGCGGAGGCGGATGCGCCACGAAGCATCCACACCCCGCGCTCTCCACAGCGCTCATCAACAGGCCCGGCGCACCCGTGCGGTCTCAACGCCGGCGGCCCGCACACTCGATGCCCGTGAACGCACAGACCATCGGGCACATGAGCGCCCAGTGGGGCCTGATCACGCGCCAGCAGGCGCTCTGCTCCGGGATGTCCCGGGACGAGATCGACCGGCTGGCCCGGTCCCGGCGGTGGACGGCGGTCAGGCGCGGCGTCTATGCGGAGTCGGCCTACGTCGCGCTCCTCACGAGCCATGCGCAACGACGACTGCTCGCCGACCGCGCTGCGAGCCTCCGGGTCGGCGCGGCCCACGTGCTGAGTCATCACTCCGCCGCCTACCTGCTGGGCCTCGGGGTGCTCCACGAGGCGCGGCCGTTCTCACACGTCACCCGCCCTGGCGTCGTCGGCTCGCACATCAGGCACGGCGTCAAGCACCACCTGGCGCCGTACCGCGCCGAGGACGTCACCACGGCGCAGGGGGTGTCCCTGCTCGGGCCAGCGCGGACGGCGCTCGACATCGCGCGCGAGCAGGGCTACCGCTCGGGACTCGTGGCGGCCGACTCGGCGCTGCGCGGAGGTGCCACCCGGGCCGACCTCGAGAGCGCCCTGGGGGTCATGACCTTCTGGCCGTACTCGACCGTCGCCCGCGCCGTCACCCGCTCGGCGTCGGCATCGAGCGACTCGATCGCCGAGACACTCGGACGAGACCTCGTGAGCGAGCTCGGGTTCGGCGTCCCCCAGCAGCAGTTCGGGCTGACCGCCGGGGGCCGCACGGCCTGGTGCGACCTCCGGCTGGGGCGCCACTTCTTCGAGGTCGACGGCAAGGCCAAGCTGGTCCCGGTGGGCGAGGGCGGTCTGGCATCGCGATCGCCCGCCGACGTCCTCTGGGACGAGAAGCTCCGCCAGGACTTCGTCACCGGCTTCAAGACCGGCGTGTCCCGGCTGACCTGGGCGGACTTCTTCGGCAGCGCCCGCACCCGCGCGATCGAGCGGTGCCGACGCGAGTACCTCGACACGTGCGCCCGCTTCGGGACGGACGTCTCGGACCTGGCGCAGTACCGTCCCCGCGGTCCTCGTCCTCGCCCTGGCGCGCGGCCCGCGCCCCTGATGCCGGTGTGGGTGCCGTGAGCGCCGGGCGGCGTCAGCTGTGGACGGGCGACCAGAGGACGGCGACGCAGACGTCGGCCACCGCGAGCACCAGGAGCCCGGCCCACAGGCCGTTGGGGATCTTCGCCTTGCGCATGTTGGCCATCACCAGCACGAGCAGGACCAGCCCGATCACGAGCTTGACCGCGATCTTCGCGTGGTTGACGGTGACCCCGTCGGTGCCCTCGAGCACGCCGACGAGCAGCAGGCCGGCGAGGAACGCCGTGCCGACGCCGTCGCGCATGACGCCGGTGACCTTCTTGTCACCCGGGCCGACCTGCGCCAGCAGCCCACCGATCAGCGCGGCGAAGCCGAGGATGTGGAGGATGAGCAGGATCAGGCGCAGGGTCTCCATGGCCGCACCCTATCCAGTACGGCGCCCCGCTCAGCGACCGGTCGCGGTGAAGTGCTGGTAGTCCTGCAGCGAGCTCCACGACCCGCCCCAGCTCCACCCGATCCGGGCGAACTCGCGCACCACCAGGTCGCCGGGGTGGATGATGCCGGGCTGGGTCCGGGTCCGGTCGAGGTACGCCGACGCGCGCTCGGGCAGCACGACGTCCCCCTTGTGGTACGGGTTGAGGAACGGGTTGACGTCGATCGCCAGGCCGTAGGCGTGCGCCGACCACGACGTCGCCCCGCGGGTCGCGCGGCAGACGAGGGCGGCGGTGTCGTTGCCGTCGCCGGTCGGGGGCGCGTCGAGGTCGGCGGTCGTCGGCAGCCGCATCTCCTCGATCGGGTAGCCGGCGGCGAAGAGCGCCCGGAACACCGAGACCACCGGGGCGGCCTGGTCCGCGGCCAGGACGAGCTCGCCGGTGTGCGCGGCACCGTCGAAGCCGCGGAAGCTGACGGTGACGTAGGCGAGGTCGGCCAGCCCGACCGGGCACGCGGGCGACCAGGTCTCCCCCATCCGCTGCCGGATCGCGGGCGTCACCGGGCCGATCGAGGAGTGGAAGCGCCCGTCGGCGGGTGGCGGCAGCAGGTCGCGGGTCGGGTAGCGCCGGGTCCGCAGCGCCTTCGGCGTCGGGAGGATCTCGCCGAAGCCCTGGGAGGTGCGGGGCAGCACGTGCACGCCGAGCTCCCACGTGGAGTACGACGGCGCGTGGCCGGCCGGCGCGGGCGGCGCCGTCGAGGTGGCGGACGGCACCGGCCGCGGGGCCGGCGCGGGCGCCGGCTCCGGACGGGTGCTCGGCGACGAGCAGCCGGCGAGGAGCGCGGCGACCAGCACCAGCGCCCCGCCGCGGATCACAGCAGCCGCCGGTCCGATGCCCACCGGGTCAGCTCGTGGCGCGAGGAGAGCTGCAGCTTGCGCAGCACCGAGGACATGTGGGTCTCGACGGTCTTGATCGAGATGAAGAGCTCCTTGGCGACCTCCTTGTAGGAGTAGCCGCGGGCGATGAGCCGCATCACCTCGCGCTCGCGCTCGGTGAGCCGGTCGAGGTCCTCGTCGACGCTGGCCAGGTCGGCGGAGAGCCCGGCGCCGGCGAAGGCGTCGAGAACGAAGCCGGCCAGGCGCGGCGAGAAGACCGCGTCGCCGTCGGAGACCCGGGCGATCGCGTCGACCAGCTCGGGACCGGTGATGGTCTTGGTGACGTAGCCGCGGGCGCCGCCGCGGATGGTGCCGATGACGTCCTCGGCGGCGTCGGAGACCGACAGCGCGAGGAAGCGGACCTCGGAGTCGTTGACCCGCCGGATCACCTCGACGCCGCCGCCGCCGGGCAGGTGCACGTCGAGCAGGACGACGTCCGGGCGGTGCGCGGTCACGGCGGCGACGGCCTCGTCGACGTCGGCGGCCTCGGCCACGACCTCGACCCGGCCGGCGCCGGTCGAGCCGAGCTCGGCGCTGACTCCGCGGCGGAACATGGCGTGGTCGTCGACGACCACCACGCGCACCGGCTCACTCATTGCTCTCCTTGGGGGTGTGGTCGAGGTGCAGCCGGACCTCGGTGCCCTCGCCGGGCGCGGAGCGGATCTCGGCCCGGCCGCCGTGGCGCTCCATGCGGTCGATGATGCTGCGCCGGACGCCGAGCCGGTCGTCCGGGGTCGTCGCCGGGTCGAAGCCGACGCCGCGGTCGCGCACGAAGACGTCGATCCCGGCGGCCGTGATCTCGGCGTAGACGTCGACCCGGGCGACGTTGGCGTGCTTGGCGGCGTTGGTGGTCGCCTCGCGGGCGGCCTGGACGATGGGGCGGGCGTGCTCGCTGAAGTCGCAGTCGCCGACGGCGACCACGTCGACCGTGATGCCGTAGGCGTCCTCGATCTCGGCGGCCGCGGCGCGCAGCGCGCTCGCGACGCTGGTCTCGTCGATGGACTCCCCCGCGTAGAGCCAGGCACGCAGGTCGCGCTCCTGGGCGCGGGCCAGGCGGGCGGCGTCGGCGGGGTTCTTCTGGATCAGGGCGAGCGTCTGCAGCACCGAGTCGTGCAGGTGGGCGGCGACGTCGGCGCGCTCCTGGGTGCGGACCCGCTCCTCGCGCTCGGTGCTGAGGTCGGTCATCAGGCGGTAGACGAACGGGCCGAGCACGATGAACAGGCCGCCGATGCCGAGCAGGATCGCGAGGGTGGCGTCGCGGGCCACGGCGAGCGAGCCGTCGCGGAGCAGGAAGAGGGCGAGCGCGACGACGACCAGGCCGGCGCCCGCCGCGATCCGGGCCCAGGCGGCCCAGCCGCCGCCTCCGACGACCAGGCGGACCGGGTCGACCCGGCCGGTCGCGTCGAGCCAGCGCTCGCGCTGGGCCTCGTCGGCCTGGCGCCAGAGCAGGGCGACACCGACGACGGCGATCGCGAGCGGCCAGATCCACCAGCCGGTGCCGAGCACGGTGCCGGTCGCGAACACCACGCCGATGCCGAGGACGGCGAGCGTGACGATCGGCCCGACGTCGGCGAGCCGCCGGCCCCGGCGACCGGGACGGCGACCGTCGCGGGCCGCGCTCGCGAGTCCGGGCGCGAGCACCTCGGGGGGCGGCCCGGCGGGCATCAGCACCCACAGCGCGGCGTACACCATGACGCCGGAGCCGCCCATGAACGTGGCGACCACGAAGGCGGCGCGGACGAGGAGCACCGAGACGCCCAGGTGCGCGGCCAGCCCCGCGGCGACGCCGCCGATCATCGGCTCGCGCAGGTCGCGCCAGGCGCGCCGCACGTCGCGCGCCGGGGCGGGTGCCGCCGACGGCACCGGCGCCGGGGGCACGGGCATGCTCGCAGTGCTGCTCATGATGACTCCATCGTCACACAGCGGGCGGCACGCCAGCAGGGGGAAGGACCCTGATCCGACCCTGACCCGGCCCCCGGGGTGAGGGTCGAGGATCAGGGCGGTCCCCGATGGTGCGGACCGTCTCGATCGACCAGGCTGGAGCCCATGAACGCACCGACCGACACCGAGCCCGGGCCCACCGGCCCGCACGGCCCGCACGGCGAGCCCCGCGAACCGCGTGAACCGCGCGAGCCCGGCGACACCGGCCCGCGCGTCACCCGCGACGAGGTCCGGGACCTGGCCCGGCTGCGCCGCAGCCGCGACGACCGCAAGGTGGCCGGCGTGGCGGCGGGCGTGGCCCGGCACCTCGACATCGACCCGCTGCTGGTGCGGGTGGCGTTCGTGGTCCTCACGTTCTTCGGTGGCGGCGGGCTCATCTTGTACGCCGTCGGCTGGCTCCTGGTCCCCGAGGAGGGCACCGAGGAGACGGTGATCCGCCTCGACGAGGGCGTCCGCACCGCGGCTCTCGTGGTGGCCGGCGTGGTCGCGGTCGCCGCCGTCATCGGCGACACCGTCGGCGGGCCCGGCTTCCCCTGGCCGCTGATGGCGGCCGGCCTGGTGCTGATCGTGGTGCTCGGCGGCAAGAACGCGGCCCGGTCCGGGCGCACCCACCCGTGGCTGCGCGGCGGTCCGGCGGTGCCGCCTCCCCCGCCGCCCCCGGGCACGGCGACCTACTCGTCGTACCGGCCCACGCCCCCGCCGCCGCCCCGGCGCCCGGCGAACCCCCGCAAGCGCGGACCGCTGCTCTTCCCCTTCACGTTCGCGCTCACCGCGCTCGCGCTCGGTGCGATCGCCACCGCCGACCTGGCGGGCGCCGACGTGCTGCCGTCGGTCTACCCGGCGACCGTGCTCGGCATCGCCGGCCTGATGCTCCTCGTCGGCGCCTTCTACGGCCGGGCGGGCGGGCTGATCGTGATCGGCCTCGTCGCAGCCGTGGCCACCGCGGCCACCGCGACCGTCGACCGGCTCGAGATGGGCCGGACCGCTCCCACGCCCACCACGTCGTCGCAGCTGAAGTCGTCGTACGACCTGGGGGTCGGCGAGATCGTCATCGACCTCCGCAGGATCGGCGACCTCGAGAACCTGAACGGGAAGACCCTCGACCTCGACCTCGACATCGGGCACATCGAGGTGATCGTGCCCGAGGAGGGCCTCACCGTAGAGGCGAAGGGCGACGTCGACGCCGGCGAGGTGCTGATGTTCGGCAAGAGCGAGGGCAGCAAGGCCCGCGGCAGCCACGAGGCCGGCCCCGACGCCCCCACCCTGACCGTGGACGCCCAGCTCAAGCTGGGCCAGATCGAGTTCCGGAGCGCAGCATGAGCACCTACGACGAGCACCCGGCCGACCCCGAGACGACCACCGAGCTCCCCCGGCCGGCGCCCGCCCCGCGCCGCTCGGGCTGGCACCCGGTGAACACCGGCCACCTGGTCATGGGCGTCGCCTTCGCCGGCCTCACGGTCGTCTGGGCGCTGGTCGCCAGCGAGACGGTGAAGATCACCGAGGCCGGCTGGATCCTGTCGCTGCCCTGGCTCGCCGCCGGGGCGGCCGGCCTGGTGGCCACGGTCCTGCGCGGGCGCCGCCACCCGGACCACCCGGACGACCAGCCCTACGACAACGGCTACGACCACCACGGCTACGGGACCCGGGTCCAGGGCTGGCACTAGTGCGACCGGGCAGGATGGCGCCATGAGCGCCGCCCTCCCCGACCTCCCCCAGCTCGCCGGCCTGACCTCGCTGCCCGCGCTGGAGCACCTCGACCTCGTCGCGGCCCCCGTCGCCGCCGCCCTCGCCGCCTGGCCGGGGGCGGCGGCGATCGCCGTGGTCGAGATCGACCCGGAGCTCGCCGACACCGCCGCGATGAGCGCCGCCTACGACCTCCCGATGGAGGCCGGCGCCAACTGCGTCCTCGTCGCCGGCAAGCGCGAGGGCGAGGAGCGCGTCGCCGCCTGCCTGGTCCGCGCCGACACCCGGGCCGACGTCAACCACACGGTCAAGCGGCTCCTCGACGTCCGCAAGCCGTCGTTCCTGCCGCTGGAGCGGGCGGTGGCCGAGTCCGGCATGGAGTACGGCGGCATCACGCCCGTGGGCCTGCCCGCGGCCTGGCGGCTGCTGGTCGACGCGCGGGTCCCCGAGATGGAGCTCGCCGTGATCGGCTCGGGCCTGCGCCGGTCCAAGCTCCTCGTGCCCGGGAGCCTGTTCGCACAGGCTCCCGGTGCCGAGGTGGTGGCGGGCCTGGCCGGCTAGACGCCGGCCGGACGCCGGTCAGACGCCGGTGACTCGGATGCCCGAGTGGGTCTTGTACTTGCGGTTGATCGAGATGAGGACCGCGGTGAAGGGCTCGAGGACGCGGGCGAGGCGGAGCTTGCCGCCGTCGATGCCGGGGCGTCCGGTGACCGAGGCGGCGAGGTCGATGGCGACCTGCTTGCCCTCGAGGGAGTCGCCGACCACGATGACGTCCTCGTCGAGGAAGTCGTCCTCGCCCCACAGGGCGGGGGCGGCGACGTTGTGGAAGGCGCCGACCACGGTGGCCTCGGGGGCGATCTCGGCGGCGGACTCGGCGGCGGAGCCCTCGCCGCCGTTGATGACGCGGCCGTGGGCGCCGCGCTTGTCGAAGGCCAGGGGGTTGACGCAGGAGATGACGGTCTTCCCGGCCAATGCCGAGGCCAACGACGCGACGAGCTCGTCGTGGCCGTCGTAGGG
>NZ_FOUK01000001.1:722478-1555435 GCF_900114845.1 Pimelobacter simplex | reverse complement strand
GTTACCTCACCAACAAGCTGATAGGCCGCGAGCACATCCTGGACCGAAAAACTTTCCACCACCACTAGATGCCTAGAGTGGTCATATCCGGTATTAATCACCGTTTCCGGTGGCTATCCCAGAGTCCAGGGCAGATTACTCACGTGTTACTCACCCGTTCGCCGCTCGAGTACCCCCGAAAGGGCCTTTCCGCTCGACTTGCATGTGTTAAGCACGCCGCCAGCGTTCGTCCTGAGCCAGGATCAAACTCTCCATAAGAAAATTCTAACCTGACAATCGACGGACACTGACAACAAACGTTGTCAGAATCATCATTGTCACAAACACATCCATCATAAAGACGGACGCACACAAACGTCACAACAATCTATTTGCATGACACACTGTTGAGTTCTCAAACATCACACGCTTCGAAGTTTCCCGCCGCAGCGGTTCTTCTTCGAGCTGATGCAGTCCGAAACCTTAGATCCTGACTCCGGTCTGTGCCAAATCCGCAAGGACTTGCTTTTCTGACCGGCGTCCGAACGAGGTGTTCGAGACTAGGTGGTCGCGGAGCCGGAAGCCCTCCGGCTGACCGCCGTCTTGCTTCCCGCCGCACCCGGCGACAAAGAGAACATTACGCACACCCGGCCAGAAGCACAAATCGAAACGACGTGACCCGGGCCACAGGGCTCCGCAGGGGCCTCTGACACCCCCAGGAGACGCCTGTGGGCGGCCTCCGAGGAGGCCGCCCACAGAGGGGTGCGTGGTCCGGGGACCGGGGCGCTCAGCGCACCCGGACGCCGGCGAACCGCTTCTTGCCGCGGCGCAGCACCAGCCACGTGCCGGCGATGAGGTCGGCCGCGGCGGGAACGTGCTCGGCGTCGTCGACGCGGACGTTGTTGACGTAGGCGCCTCCCTCGGCGACGGTGCGCCGGGCCTCCCCCTTGGACTTGGCCAGCCCGGTGAGGGTGAGCAGCTCGACGACGTCCGGCAGTCCTGCCGCCGCGTCGACGTCGACCGTGCCCGCCTCTCCCAGCGCCGCCTCGAGCGTGGCGGCCGAGAGCGCCGTGACGTCACCGGTGCCGAAGAGCGCCTGGGCCGCGGCCTTGGCGTTCTCGGTCTCGGCCGCGCCGTGCACGAGCGTGGTCACCTCGTCGGCCAGGACCTTCTGGGCCTCGCGCAGGAACGGCTTCTCTGCGTGCCGGGCCTCGAGCGCCTCGATCTCCTCGCGCGGGAGGAAGGTGAAGACGCGCAGGAGCTCGCCGGCCTTCTCGTCCTCGACGTTGAGCCAGAACTGGTGGAAGGCGTAGGGCGGCATCATCTGCGGGTCGAGCCAGAGGGCGCCACCCTCGGTCTTGCCGTACTTGGTGCCGTCGGCCTTGGTGATGAGCGGCGTGGCGAACGCGTGGGCACTGCCGCCGTCGGAGCGGCGGATCAGCTCGACGCCGCCGGTCAGGTTGCCCCACTGGTCGGAGCCGCCGAACTGGAGCGTCACGCCGTGCTGGCGGTAGAGGGTCAGGAAGTCCATCGACTGGAGCAGCACGTAGGAGAACTCGGTGTAGCTGATGCCGGACTCGAGCCGGCGCTTCACCGTCTCGCGCGCGAGCATCCGGTTGACCGGGAAGTGCTTGCCGACGTCGCGCAGGAAGTCGATGACCGACAGCCCACCGGTCCAGTCGTGGTTGTTGACCATCGTGGCCGCGTTGTCCCCCTCGAAGGAGAGGAAGGGCTCGATCTGGCCCCGCACCCGCGCCGTCCACTCCTGCACGGTGTCGAGGGAGTTGAGCGTGCGCTCCCCCGAGTCGCGCGGGTCGCCGATCATGCCGGTCGCCCCGCCCACCAGCGCGTACGGCGTGTGGCCGGCGCGCTGCAGCCTCATCGCGGTGACGATCTGGACCAGGTTGCCCATGTGCAGGCTCGGCGCGGTGGGGTCGAAGCCCACATAGAACCGGACGCTCCCCTCGCTCAGCGCTGTGCGCAGCGCGTCGCGGTCGGTGGACTCGGCCAGGAGGCCGCGCCACTCGAGATCGGCGAGGAGGTTCGGGTCGACGGACACGTCGGTCCTTTCGGTTCAGGTGTGGTCGCTGAGAGGGGATCCGGGGTCCCGGTCCCGCCCCCAAGGGTGCCCCATCGGTGGCACGCGGGCCCACTGGGTTCGGCTCGGTGGACCCGGGTACGTTGCGAGCACGATGAGCAACCAACGGATTGCGGGGCGCTACACCCTGGGGAGGGCGGTCGGCCAGGGTGCCGGCGGCGCGGTCTGGCAGGCGCACGACGAGGTCCTCGACCGGCGGGTGGCGCTCAAGCGGATCGGCACGATCGCGGGCGTCGACGACGCCGTGCGCGCCGAGCGCGAGGCCCGGCTGGCCGCGCAGGTGCGCCATCCCCACGTGGTCGCCGTCTACGACCTCGTCACCGACCCCGACGGCACCTGGCTGGTCATGGAGTACGTCGACGGCCCCGCGCTGTCGACGGCGGTCCGCGAGCGCGGACCGCTCTCCCCCGACGAGGCCGCCCAGCTCCTCGCGCCGGTCGCCGACGCGCTCGTCCAGGCGCACGCGCTCGGCATCGTGCACCGGGACGTGAAGCCGTCGAACATCCTGGCCGGGGCCGACGGCGCCGCGAAGCTCTCCGACTTCGGCATCGCCCGCGGCGCCGAGGACGCCACGCTCACCCGCACCGGGCTGGTCACCGGCTCGCCGGCCTACCTCGCCCCCGAGGTGGCGACCGGCGGGCAGGCGACGCCGGCGAGCGACGTCTGGGCGTTCGGCGCGACGCTCGTCCACCTGCTGACCGCGCGGCCGCCGTACCACCACGACGACCGGGACAACGGTCCGCTGGCCGTCGTCTACCGGATCGCGCACGAGGACCCCCCGCTGCCGGAGTCCGCCGGGTGGCTGCGACCGCTCATCGCGGCCGCCATGACCAAGGACCCCGCGGCGCGCCCGACGATGGCGGCCGTCCGCGACCACCTGGCGCGGGTCGAGACGCTCGCCGAGCGGACGTCGTACCTCGACCCGGTGGCGGCAGCGCCCGCTCCGCCCGCCGCGGCGGAGGCGGCGCCGCGTCGCCGGCGGCCGGCCGGCCTGGTCGCGGCGCTCGCCGTGGCGGCGGTGCTGGTCGCGGTCCTGGGCGGGGTGCTGCTCGCGACCCGCGGCGGTGACGACGGCGCGCCCGCTGCGGGCGGCGACCGATCGACGTCCGCGTCGACGCCGGACGAGTCGACGGCGACTCCGCAGCCGCCCACCGAGGCGGCGATGATCGAGTTCGCCCGGCAGTACGTCGCGACGGCCAGCGCGGACCCGAGCCGCGGGTTCGCGATGCTGACGCCGGCCTACCAGCAGCGGAGTCCGTCGTACGCCGAGTTCTGGGGGCAGATGAAGAACCCCGAGATCGAGACGATCACGGCCGACCCGGCGGCGATGACGGTGACCTACGAGTACCGCTACGTCTTCCCCGGCAAGGGCCGGACCTCGGAGCGGGTCACGCTGCACCTCGTCGACGACGACGGCACGCTGCGCATCGACGACGCCGACTGACCCGTCGCACGAACCCTCACCAAGAGGTTACGTTGGCCCGGTGAGCGAGGACGACGACGCGGCGCGCCGCGTGCTCCCCGTCGCCGAGGCCGTGGCGTCCGCCCATGCCGCCGGCCGGGTGCACGGGGCCGTCGCCGACGACCCGCGCCTGGCCCCGCACGACGCGGTCCCGAGCCCGGCCTCGGACGTGTGGGCGCTCGGCGCGCTGCTCCTGCACGCGACCACCGGGCAGCTGGCCTCGACCGGCGACGTCGTCCCCCGCCGAGCCGGCTGGCTGGCCCCGCTGGTCGAGCTCACCCTCCGCGCGGACCCGGCCGAGCGGCCGACGGCCGAGGAGGTCGCGGCGTACCTGCGGGCCCGGATCGCTCCCCCGCCGGTGCGCCGGCGCCGCTCCGGCGCGGTCCTCGTGCTGGCCGGCGTCGCCGTGATCGCCGCGCTCGGGGTGGCCGGCGGAGCGCTCCTCCTCACCGGCGGGACGGACGACGACGACCCGCCCGCGGCCGGCCCGTCGGCACCCGCGTCGCAGACCGAGGACGACGAACCCGAGCCGGACCGGCAGCCGGCGGCCGCTCCCTCGGCCGAGCCGCCGACGGCCGCCGAGATCGAGCGGTTCGCGCGCGACTACGTGGCGCTCGCGAGCAGCGACCCGGACCGCGGCTACGCGCTGCTGACCCGTGACTACCAGGCCCGGAGCCCGCGGTACCGCGACGTGTGGGCCGCGATCGACGAGCCGGAGATCCTCGCCGTCGCGGCCGAGCCGGCGACGATGACCGTGCGCTACACCTACCGCTACGCGCTGCCCGGCGGCGTGCGCCGGACCGAGGACATCACGCTGCAGCTCGTGCAGCGCGGCGAGCGCCTCCTCATCGCGGGAGCGACGGCTCGCCCGCGCTGACCGCCGCGGCGACCCGGTCCGGCGGACCGGCCACGAAGAGGTACTCGACGTTGCGCAGCCGTCCCACCTCGCCGACCCGCTGGCCGGACGCATTGTGGATGCCGATCTGCGCGCCGACGTACCGCTTGCTGTCGAAGGCGAGCAGCGCCACCTCGGCGTGCCCGGCGTCGCGCAGGAAGCGGGTCATCTCGTCGGGCGTCACCCACGCCTCGTCGTTGTAGGAGACGACGACCACCTCGGCGCGCAGCCGGCCGAGCAGGTCGGCCAGCGCTGCCGGCATCGTCCGCCGGCTGTTGAAGACGCTCCGCCGCTCGCGGACGTCGACGCGCTTGCACGCGATGCCGTAGTGCTCGGGGGCGTCCCAGCGGACGAGGGTCTCCCAGATGTGGTAGTTCGCGAAGTAGCGGTGCTGGTTGTACGGCGGGTCGACGTAGGCCAGGTCGACGGCCGGCACGTCGTCCACCAGGACCATGGCGTCGCCGCGCACCGTCGTACCGGGGCCGGGAAGGAGCTCGGGGCGCCGCAGCCGCAGGTCGGCGTGCGCCCGCGGGGCCCACTGCTTGAGGTAGGCCATCTGCACGCCTGTCGTCGAGTCCACCCGGTCGGCGGCGAGCATCAGGCTGGTCAGGAGCACCGGTCGCAGCGGGCTCCCCTCGGGATGGTCGCGCTCGATCGCGTCCCGGATCGCGTCGATCCGGCGCCCGTTCTTGGGCTGGAAGAACCGCGCCCGCTCGCAGAACGTCTCGGTGACGTACCCGCTGCGCCCCTCGACCGCGTCGAGCCGGGCCAGCTCGGCGTCCAGCGCGTCGAGGTCGACGGTGCCGGCGTCGGTCGCGACGAAGCAGTCGCTCAGCACCGCCGAGTACGACGCCAGGTCGGCCGCCGTCACCTCGATCCCCCGCCGCTTGAACTCCTGGGCGACCCGCGTCGTCCCGGTGAACAGGTCGATCGCGGTCCGGGCACCGGTCGCGACGGCCATCTCCCCCAGCACGGGCACCAGCGTGCGCTTCGAGCCGAGGTACTTGATCACGGCCAGCAGCGTAGGTGTCCCGGGGCCGCGACGGGGGTACCGCCCGCGGATGGGTGAGATCCGCGTCGGCACGTCGGGCTGGTCGTACCCGTCCTGGCGCGGTGACTTCTACCCGCCAGGGCTGGTCCAGCGACGCGAGCTCTCGTACCTGGCCGAGCGCGTCGACTCGGTCGAGATCAACGGCTCGTTCTACTCGTTGCAGCGGCCCACGTCGTACCGGAAGTGGCGGGAGGCGACGCCGGACGGCTTCGTCCTCGCCGTGAAGGGCGGCCGGTTCATCACCCACCTGAAGCGGCTGCGCGAGGTGGCGGACCCGATCGCCCGGTTCTTCGGCTCCGGGCTCGACGAGCTCGGCCCCAAGCTCGGGCCGGTGCTCTGGCAGCTGCCCGCCACGCTCACCTACGACCGGGCGCTGCTCGCCGACTTCTACGACGCGCTGCCCCGCAAGGTCGGCACGTGGCCGGTGCGGCACGTCCTCGAGTTCCGCGACGCGAGCTTCTGCACCGACGAGGCCCTCGACCAGATGCGGGCGCACGACATCGGCTGCGTGGTCTCGGACTCCCCCGGGACCTGGCCGCGCGCCGAGGCGGTGACCAGCGACGTCGTCTACGTCCGCCTGCACGGGCACACCGAGCTGTACGCGAGCGGGTACGCCCCCGCGTCGCTCGACCAGTGGGCGGAGCGGTGCCGCGGCTGGGCGGAGGAGGCCGACGTCTACGTCTACTTCGACAACGACGCACGCGGCCGGGCGCCGTACGACGCGATGGGGCTGCGCGCACGCCTGCGGCAGTGACATGCTCGACCCATGGCCGAGACCCCCGCCCCGCTGCCGCCGCTGAACGAGGACTGGGAGCGCGCGCTGTGCGTCGTCGCGCACCCGGACGACATGGAGTTCGGCGCCGCGGCCGCCGTCGCGCGCTGGACCGGGCAGGGCAAGACCGTCGTCTACTGCATGGTCACCAGCGGCGAGGCGGGCATCGACGGACTCGACCCCGAGGCGTGCCGCGCGGTGCGCGAGGAGGAGCAGGTCCGGTCAGCCGAGGTCGTGGGCGTCGACGTCGTCGACTTCCTGCACCAGCCCGACGGCGTCCTCGAGTACGGCGTCGCACTGCGCGCCGTGATCGCCGAGTCGGTCCGCCGGCACCGGCCGGAGATCGTGATCACCGGCAACTTCCGCGACACCTGGGGCGGCCGGAACCTCAACCAGGCCGACCACATCGCGGTCGGGCGCGCGGTCGTGGACGCCGTCCGGGACGCGGGGAACCGGTGGGTCTTCGCCGACCAGCTGACCGACGGGCTCGAGCCCTGGGGCGGCGTGCGGGAGGTGTGGGCGTTCGGGTCGCCCGACTCCACGCACGCGGTCGACACCACCGCGACCTTCGACGCCGGGGTCGACTCGCTCAAGGCGCACGCGGCGTACATCGACGGACTGGGCTGGGAGAACTGGGACCCGAGGGAGTTCCTCGAAGGCATGGCGCGGACGACGGGCAGCCGGCTCGGCGTGACGTTCGCGGCGCCGTTCGAGGTGTTCCCAATGGGGTGGGGCGAGTAGCGCCGGGCCGGCTCAGACGTCGGGCAGCAGCTCGGCGACGAGTGCGGTGACGCGGGCCTTGATGTCGTCGCGGATCGCGCGCACGGCGTCGATCCCCTGCCCGGCGGGGTCGTCGAGCTTCCAGTCGTCGTACCTCTTGCCGGGGAAGTAGGGGCACGCGTCGCCGCAGCCCATGGTGATGACGACGTCGGCGACCTGGACGGCCTCGGGGGTGAGCACCTTCGGCGTGGCGGCGGCGAGGTCGACGCCGTCCTCGCGCATGGCCTCGACGGCGACCGGGTTGATCCGGTCGGCCGGCTCGGAGCCGGCGGACCGGACGTCGATCCGGCCGCCGGCGAGCTGCTCCAGGTAGCCGGCGGCCATCTGCGAGCGGCCCGCGTTGTGGACGCAGACGAAGAGCACGGTCGGGGTGCTCGGGATGCTCGGGGTGGGCTGAGTGGTGGTCACCTGGACTCCTCGACAGGGGCGGGGACGGGCATGTGGAGCAGTCGGACGAGGGCGAGCGCGAGCGCTCCCCCCAAGAGCTGCATCAGCAGGAAGGCCGGCACCGAGCCCGGCGCGATCCCGGCGAAGGTGTCGGACAGTGTGCGCGCCACCGTGACGGCGGGGTTCGCGAAGCTGGTCGAGCTGGTGAACCAGTAGGCCGCCGCGATGTAGCCGCCCACCGCGAGCGCGACGGTCTCGGCACGGCCCGTCCGCAGGCTGCCGAAGACGACGAGGACCAGGCCGAGCGTCGCCACCGCCTCGGCGAGGAGGACGCCGCCGCCGTCGCGGTGCGTGGTGGCGACCGAGATTGCGTCGAGGTCGAACATCAGGTTGGCGACCACGACGCCGACCAGGCCGCCCATCACCTGCGCGACGACGAGAACCGCAGCGGCGGTCGACGTGATCAGGCCGAGCCCCCGCTCGACCAGCGTGACGACCGGGTTGAACGACGCCGACACCGGCTGCAGCGCGAGGATCAGCGCCACCAGCACAGCGCCCGTCGCGATGCTGTTCTCGAGGAGCTGGAGCCCCCGATCGCCGGGCGAGAGCCGGGACGCGGCGATCCCCGACCCGACGACGGCCGCCACCAGGAACGCCGTACCGACGAGCTCGGCGGCGGCTCGCCGTCCGAGGTCCGCCGGCGCGGTCACGACGCGACGCCGCCGATGAGCGCGCCCAGGTCGGCGAGCGCCTCGCGCCGGACCGAGTAGTAGACCCACACCCCCCGCTTGGCGCGGTCGAGCAGGCCGACCTCGTGGAGGACCTTGAGGTGGTGGCTGATCGTCGGCTGCGAGAGGTCGAACGCGTCGTTGAGGTCGCACACGCACGCCTCGCTGTCGCTGTGCGAGGCCACCAGCGAGAGCAGCCGCAGCCGGACCGGGTCGGCCAGCGCCTTGAGCAGCGGCGCGATCCGCTCGGCCTGCTCACCGGACAGCGGCTCCTTGGTCAGCGGCGAGCAGCACGCCACGGTCTCGACCGGGGTGAGCTCGAGCGAAGACTTCGACATGTGTCTATGTTGACAGCGGTCGATGTCTGGGAGCAAGGTGAGCGTCAATATCGATGCTCGTCTATGTCAGGAGTGCCCATGTCCCGCGTCCAGCTCGCCCTCAACGTCGACGACCTCGACACCTCGATCGCCTTCTACCAGCGCCTGTTCGGCACGCCACCCGCCAAGGTCCGGCCCGGCTACGCCAACTTCGCCGTCACCGACCCGCCCCTCAAGCTCGTCCTCATCGAGAGCCCCGGCCACGGCGGCACCCTCAACCACCTCGGCGTCGAGGTCGCGGACACGGCCGCGGTCGACGTCGTCCAGGAGCGGTTGCGGGGCGACGGTCTTGCGTCGACCGACGAGCGCGACACGACCTGCTGCTACGCGCGCCAGGACAAGTTCTGGGTGGACGGGACGCCGGACGGCGAGCGCTGGGAGGTGTACGCCGTCCTGGCGGACGCGCCGGTGATCTCGGTCGCACAGGCCGGGTGCTGCTCGGCCTAGTCGCGGCCGTCGCGCAGGTACCAGACCGCCCACGTGACCGGGAAGAACGCGCCCGCCACGATCGCGACGTCCCACCGCGGCGAGCGCCGCCGCTCCCCCGCGCCGGTCAGCAGCGCGAGGGCGACGAGCGGGGCGGCCAGCGCCAGCAGGACGAGGGTGGTCGCGGGGGTCACCCGACGAGTGTGCCGCCGGGACGGGCGTCTGGGTAGGGCGGGTGGGGCTCGAACCCACGACCCAAGGATTATGAGTCCTCTGCTCTGACCGACTGAGCTACCGCCCCCTGAGCGTGGATCGGACCCTATCGGGCACCCCTCGTGGGGCAAAGCCGGGGCAGCGCCGTTCGGAAGTCCCAGGACCTCGGGTCCCGCGCACCTGGATTCAGGGACGGCCGGACGGTCAGCGTGGCCGCATGACCGAGAAGCCGGAGCCCTTCCCGACCGCCAGCGCCGCGGGTCCGCGGCGACCTCGCGAGCACCGCCGGCTGCGCCGCGCCCTCGCAACCATGCTCGGCGTCGGTGTCGCCGTCGCCGGGCTGCCTGCCCAGGCGCTCGCTGCGCCGGACACGACGCCACCGGTCATCACCATCGAGATCGCTCCGAGCGACGGGACCGGGGTCTGGGACGGGTGGTACTCCCAGCCGCAGGGCTTCCGGGTCCGGGCGTCCGACGACGTCGATGTCGCTCGCGTCTCGTATCGCCTGACCGGTGCTCAGACGGGCGAGGCCGAATCGGAAGGCAGTCAGATCGACGGGACGATCAGCGCCGAGGGGGTCACCCTGATCACGATGAAGGCGATCGACTCCGCCGGCAACGTCACCACCCGCACCTACGGCGTGGGCATCGACCTCACCGACCCCACCATCGACTTCACCAGTCTCGGCCGCGTCTACGAGGGCGAGGAGCGTCGCGCCACGTTCTCCTGTGCCGATCCCGGAGGAGCGATCGTGTCGTGCACCGCCCTGCACCGGGGCCAGCCGTTCGCGTCGGGCGACCCCATCTACACCGGTAACGGCTTCCACTCACTCGTCGTTCGCGCGGTCGACCGCGTCGGCCGAACGACGACATGGAACTCCAGCTACAACGTCGTGGCGAGGCGAGCCATCGCCAAGCGTCCGACCGTCAGCGGCAGCCCTCGCGCTGGCGGCAAGCTCCGCATCACGGACGGGACCGTGACGCCGGAGGTCGGCAACACCAGCATCACGAGCAGCTGGTACGTCGACGACACGCTGATCGCCGAGGGCACCGAGCTGGTCCTCACGTCGAGCCACGTCGGCAAGAACGTCAGGTGTGCGCAGACCTTCAAGTACGTCGGGTACGAGGAGGTGACGGCACCCTGCGCCTTCGCCGACGGCGGGAGCACCGTCAAGGTCCTCCCCGCCGCGTGGCGCCTCCTGCAACGCCCCGCAGTCGCCGGCAAGGCCAGAGCCGGCCGGACGCTGCGAGCGGTGGCCCCGCGACTCAGCGCACCCGCGGCCGCGCACCGTTACCAGTGGCTGCGGGACGGCCGGCCGATCAAGTCCGCCACCCGCGCGACGTACAAGACCCGCAAGGCCGACCGCGGCAAGCGGATCTCCGTCCGGGTCGTGTCGACCGCACGTGACCAGCAGCCCCTGGTCTCGGTGTCGCCCGCCCGACGCCTGCAACGCTGATCCCCGCGGTGCGCCGCCTCATCCCTCACCCTGGTGGGACGGCGGGCGTGATCGGCGTCGGCTCCAGGAGACGGGCGAGGCGCTCGGCGGGAGCGGCGCCGTGGACGAGGCGTTCGCCGGGGGTCATGGTGGCGACGCAGCGGCGCCAGGACTCGACCTTGGCGAGGCGGCCGAGCTGGAGGGCGGCGGGGAGGGCCGCGCGGAGGGCGCGGGCTGGGGCGAGGTCGGTCCAGACGTCGATCGCGGCGTCGGCGATCCGGCGCAGGCCGGGGTCGTCGGGAGCCAGGCCGAGCTCGCGCTGGGCCATGGTCAGGGGGACGGTCAGCGCGGCGAGGGGGTCGCCGAGGACGGCGTCCGCGAAGTCGAGGAAGCGCAATCCGTCAGGGCCGACGACGACGTTGTCGGCGTGCAGGTCGTTGTGGAGCAGGGTCAGCGGAAGCCCGAGGTCGTCGACCTGGTCGGACCAGCGGTCGACGGCCGGCAGCATCACCTCGAGGTGGGCGGCCGCGGCGGGGGCCAGGCGGCGGGGGTCGCCGGGCGGGAGGGCGCCGAGACGGCCGACCGCGTCGGCCACGTAGGTGGTGGCGTCGGCGGGGTTCATCCGGGTCAGGGGCAGGCGGTCGGCGTACGGGACGAGGAGGCGCTGGAGCTCGGCGGCGGCGCGGACCAGGCGGCACCAGGTGTCGATGTCGGCGATGCCCCCGCGGGCGGCGAGGGTCGGGCCGAGGTCGGCGGTGAGGAGCAGGTCGCGGTCGGGATCGGCGGCCAGCACCGGCACGACGTACGACGGCACCCAGCGGGTCAGCTCGGTGAGGAGCCGGGCCTCGTGGGCCTGGCCGGGACAGTTCTGCTTCGCGTACGACGTCCGACCGCCGGCCGCCGTCACCCGCCACACCGCCGACCACGGTCGGTGGACGACGAGCTCGATCCGCTCCGGATCGCCGACCGCACCGGACACGAAGGCGCGCAGCTCGGCGCGGAACGCGTCCGTCGCCCAGATCGCGCTCGTCCAGGTGGTGGTGGTCATGTCGGCAGCGTGACTCACGGCGGGGCCCGGCGCCACCGGGTTTCGGCTCAGCGGGCCGGCATCATGCCGCCGGCCGGTCCGCTGATCCGGAACCCACCCCCGCCGAACCCACCTTGCGGGGAGTCGCTCGAGGGGACCTCGGCGTCGAGGTCGGCGAGGACCACGCGGGTGCCGGCGTCCAGGCCGTCGACCACCTCCACGTCGGTGCTGCCGACGACACCGGTGGTCACCGGGACCCGTTCCGCCTTGCCATCCCGCAGCACCTGGACCGTGCCGTTGCTGAGGGCCGACGCCGGGACCGTCACCGCGTCGTCCGCCTCGCCCACCACCACGGCGACGCTCGCGGGGAGGCCGTCGGGCAGCGCCAGGTCGCGCTCGTCGAGGGTGACCTGGACGGCGTACGTCGGATCGGTGCTGTCGTCGGCGGTCGTCGCGAGGTGGGCGACCCGGGTGATGGTCCCGTCGAGCGGGTCGGACGCACCCGCGGGCGTGACCGCGACGGACGTGCCGGCCTCGAGCTGGGCGGCCTGGTCCTTCGTCACCTCGAGCGTGACCGTCGTGACGCCGGGGGCGACGACGGTGGCGACGGTGTCCCCCGCGCCGACCTGGTCGCCGGGGGCGACGCTCAGCGCCGTGACCGTCCCGTCGGCGGGCGCCCGGACGACGGCCGCGCGGAGGTCCGCCCGGGCCTGGGTGACGTCGGCGCGGGCGCGGTCGATGCTCGCCTGGTCGTCGGCGAGGGTCGCAGCGGTGACGGAGCGGGTCGGGGTCTCGCTGGCGGGCGTCTCGGTCACGGGGGTGCGCGTGGGCGTGGCGGCCGGGGTGCTCGTCGGGGTGTCGGCGGTGGCGGTGGCCGAGGCCGCGGCCGCGGTGAGGGTCTTGCCGAGGGCGAGGAGCGCGGTCTGCAGGGACTTCTGAGCCTCGGCGGTGCTCGCCTGGGCCGACTGGACCGCGGCCAGGGCGGCCGCACAGCCGTCGCTCACGGGGCTGTCCGGGGTCGCGGGAGCGTCGGAGCTCTCGGTGGCCGAGGGCTGGGGTGTCTCGGTGGCGGCGCAGGCCTCCTGCTGGGTGGCGAGGGCGGCGGTGGAGGTGGCGAGCGCGGTGCTGGCCGCGGTCTGGGCCGCCAGGACGGCGCCCTGCTGCTGGGCGAGCTGGGCCAGGGCGGGCGACGGAGACGGGGACGGGGACGGGCTCGCACCGCCGCCCCCGCTCGCACCACCGCCACCGCCACTGCCGGCGCCGGTGCCGCTGCCGGTGCCGGCGCCGGTGTCGGGCGTGGCGGCGACCTCCGCGGTCTGGGCGCTGCGGTCCGCGGCGAGGCGGGCCTTCGCGGAGGCGAGGTCCGCGGTGGCGCGGTCGACGGCGGCGCGCAGCGAGGCCCGGTCCAGGACGGCGATCACGTCGCCCTGGCGGACGGTCCGGCCGACGGCGGTCCGCACCGCGGCGACCCGGCCGTCCGTGCCGAAGGCGAGGTCCGAGCGGCCGCTGGGCTCGATGGTGCCGGAGAGGTCGAGGACCTGCTCGACGTCGGCGACGCGGGCGACCACGGTCCGGTACGACGGCGCGGAGTCGGTGGCGGCGCCGTAGGCGGCGAAGCCGGTCCCGAGGACGGCGAGGGCGGCGAGCGGGAGAGCGATCCGGCGCACGGGCGTCAGCGTCCGCACTGGTCGTCCACCGCGTCGCTGACCTGGATGGCGGTCGCGGTGACAGCACCGGTGTCGTCCGGGTCGCCCGACACCTGGACGCACCGGCCCGTGGTGAGGGCGGCGGCGGTCGCGGCGGCCGCGTGGGTGTAGGTGGTGGTGTCGGCGACGGTGACGGTCCGGTCGCCGTCGGGTCCGCCGGAGACGACGAAGCTGCCGTCGGCGACCGACGTCACCTCACCACGGACGCCGAAGCCGGGCATCCCGCTGGGCCGGTCGGTCGGCCTGTCCGTGGGAAGGTCGCTGGGGAAGTCGCTGGGGAGGTCGCTGGGGAGGTCGGTGGGTCGCTGACCACCACCGGGCCCCGAGCACCCGTCGTCGCCGGCCGCCTGGACCGCCACCGACGTCGCGGCGGCACCGTCGCCGGTCCCCGTGCGCACCACGACGCAGGACCCGACGGTGACGTCGGCGTAGGTCCCGGCGACCTGGTCGGTCACGGTCGTCCGGTCGGTGACGGTGACCGCGACCTGGCCGGTCCGCTGGCTGCGGACCTGGAGCACCTTGCCGTCGACCGCGGCGATCTGCCCGGAGGTCCCCGGGGCGCCGGGGGCCCCGGGAGCGCCGGATCCCGCGGCCGGGCCGGCGGCGGCCGCGGTCGTGTCCGGTGCGGCGGCGTCGTCGCTGCCGCAGCCGGCGAGCACGAGGGCCATGAAGGTGCCGGTCGCGAGGAGGACGAGGGGTCGGTCGGTGCGGATCGGGATCGAGGTCATGCGGGGCCTCCGAAAAGAACTGGGGACGGGGAACGGGGTGCGGGTCATTCGCTGCGGAGCGCGTCGATGGGGGTGAGCCGGGCGGCGCGGGTGGCCGGGTAGACGCCGAAGCCGACGCCGAGCGCGAGCGCGGTGGCGAGGGCGGCGACGGTGGCGAGCAGCGAGACCGCCACGGCCTGGTCGATGAAGTGCGGGAGGACCTGGGCTCCGACGACGCCGATGAGGACGCCGACGAGGCCGCCGGTCAGGCCGAGCAGGGACGCCTCGACGAGGAACTGGCGGCGGATCGCCCGTGGGGTGGCGCCGAGCGCCTTGCGCAGGCCGATCTCGCGGACCCGCTCGGTGACCGAGACGAGCATGATGTTCATGACGCCGATCCCCCCGACGAGCAGGGAGATCCCGGCGACGCCGCCGAGGAGCACGGTGAAGGTCCGGTTGGTCTGGTTGGCGGTCTCGACGAGCGACTCCTGGGTGGCGATCGAGAAGTCGGCGTCCGCGGTCGTGACGCCGTGCCGGGTGGCGAGGAGCGCCTGCACCTCCTGGTACGCCGCCGCGAGGGTCCCCTCGCCGGACGCCTCGACGTAGATCGTGGAGACCGCGTCCGAGGTGCTGCCGGTGAGCCGGCTCGCCGTCCCCAGGGGGACGACGGCCTGGTCGTCCTCGCTCGTCCCGGTCGCCGACGAGCCGGACGCCGACAGGACGCCGACGACGGTCAGCCGGGTGCCGTCCACGGTGACCTGCTGCCCGACCGGGCTGCGCGGGCCGAACAGCTCGGAGGCGGTGTCGGAGCCGATCACGACGACGTCCGCGGCGCGCGCGGTCTCGTCGGCGGTGAAGAACCGGCCGGCGGCCAGCTCCCGGCTGCGCACCCGCAGCCAGGCGGGCGTGGTGCCGACGAGGGAGGTGGTCCAGTTGGTGTCGCCGTTGACGAGCGCGACCGAGCCGGTCGTCGCGGGGGCGACCGCGGCCGCGTCCGGGACGGCGTCCGGGTCGGCGAGCGCGGTCGCGTCGGCACCGGTCAGGGTCGAGGCGGAGCCGAACCCGCCGCGGCGGCCGGTGGAGCTGTCGGTGGTGCTGCCGGGCGAGACGATGAGGAGGTTCGAGCCGAGCGCGTCGATCTGGTCCTCCACCTCGTGCTGGGCGCCCTGGCCGAGGCCGACGGTGAGGATCACCGACGAGATGCCGATGACGATGCCGAGCACGGTCAGCGCCGAGCGCAGCCGGTGCGCGCGGATCGCGCCGAGGCCGGAGCGGACCGTCTCCCACCAGCTCATCGGGCACCCGCCCGGACCCGGTCGGTGGTGATCAGGCCGTCGTCGATGACGAGGTTGCGGCCCGCGCGGGCGGCGACGTCCGGCTCGTGGGTGATGAGCACGATGGTGCGCCCGGCGTCGTGGAGCTCGTCGAAGAGCGCGAGCACGTCGCGGGTCGAGCCGGAGTCGAGGTTGCCGGTGGGCTCGTCGGCGAGGAGCAGGTCCGGCTCGGTGACCAGGGCCCGGGCCACGGCGACGCGCTGCTGCTGCCCGCCGGAGAGCTGGCCGGGCCGGTTGTCGACGCGGTCGGCGAGGCCGACCCGGGTCAGGGCCTCGACGGCGCGCTCGCGGCGCTCGGCGCGGGAGACGCCGGCGTACACCAGGGGGAGCTCCACGTTGCGCCAGGCGGGCATCGAGGCGAGCAGGTGGAACTGCTGGAAGACGAAGCCGATCCGGCGGTTGCGGATCGCGGCGAGTGCGGCCTCGTCGAGCGAGGACGTGTCCTCACCGGCCAGGACGTAGCGGCCCTCCGTCGGGACGTCGAGGCAGCCCAGGATGTTCATCAGCGTCGACTTGCCCGAGCCCGAGGGGCCGATCACGGCGGCGTACTCCCCCTCGGCGATCACGGTGTCGACGCCGCGGAGGGCCTCGAACTCGACGGTCCCCGAGCGGTAGGTCTTGCGGACGCCGGACAGCTCGATGAGCGCACTCACTGGGCACCGCCGAAGCCGGCAGGAGGGACGCCGCCGCCCGGCGCGAAGTCGGGCATCCGCTGCGGCATCTGGTCCAGCTCGACTCCCGCACCGCCCCCGCCGCGACCGGGCCCCGAGAAGGACGGCACCGAGACGACATCGCCGGCCTTCAGCCCGGAGAGCACCTCGGTGACCAGACCGCTGGTCTCGCCGAGCTCGACGTCGGTCCGCGTCGTGGCGCCGGTGGCGGCGTCGGTCACCTTCTCGACGTACGTCTGCTCGCCGTCGGTGCGGACCGCACGGCTGTCGACCGTGAGCACGTCCGGGCGGCTGCTGACCACGATCGACAGGTCGGCCGAGGTGCCGCCGAAGAGGTCGTCGCGGCGGTCGGTGACCGTGACGGTGACCGGGAAGACGGCAGCGCCGTTGGCGTCGGCCTCGGCGACGAGACCGACCTCGGTGACGGTGCCGTAGACGGGCTCGCTCACGCCGCTCACGGTGACGGTGGCCTGCAGGCCCTTCTTCAGCTTGCTCACGTCGTCGCTGGCGACCGTCGCGTCGACGACGAACCGGCCGCTGGAGACGACGGTGATGGTGGCGCTGTCGGCCGACGAGCCGTCGGACGCGCCGCCGCCCGACGGGCTCGACGAGCCGCCGACCGTGTCGCCCACGGCGATGCCGACGTCGGTCACGGTGCCCTTCGCCGTGGCCCGGAGGACGGCGCCACCGGCGGCGTCCTCGGCCTGCGCCAGGCTCGACTCGGCCGCCAGGACGGCGGCGTCGTCGGCCGCGAGCTGCTCGTCCGAGGCACCGTCGGAGACGTGCTCGGAGCGGGCGGTCCGGGCGGCGGACAGCGCGCTGCGCGCCGCGCTCAGCTCGGCCTGCAGCACGTCGTCGTCGATCGCGGCGAGGCGCTGTCCCTTGCGGACGGCGTCGCCGGGCTCGACGTACACGTGGGTGACGGTGCCGCTGGCGTCGAACCCGAGGGCGTCGGTGCGCGCGGCGGCGACGGTCCCGCTGGCGCTCACCGTCTGCTGGAGCGTCTGGGTGGCGACCGTCGCGGTCGTCGACGCGGCGGCCGCGGGGCTGTCGTCGCGCAGCAGGAGCCACGCACCGGCGCCGGCGGAGAGGACGACGAGCAGGGCCAGGCCGGCGACGAGGCGCCGGCGGGGCGAGCGGGGCGGGCGCAGGAGCTTCCGGATCACGAGGCCGACACTCGCGGGCCGGACTGTGCCGTCGCTCGGGTCCGCCTATGAGGAGGCTGTGAGCACCGGATCGCCCAGCCGGACGCTGATCCGGGTGTCCCCCGGGACGCTGTCGAGCGCCACGGAGCCCCCGTGCGCACTGACGATCGCCTGCACCAGCGCGAGCCCCAGGCCCACGCCGTCGGCGCGGTGCCGGGCGGCGTCGCCCCGGGTGAACCGCTCGAAGGCGGTGCCGACGAGCTCGGGCGGGAAGCCCGGTCCGTCGTCGTGGACGTCGAAGCCGTCGGCCCGGACGGTGACGGTGACCGTCGTCCCGGCGGGCGTGTACTTGCGGGCGTTGGTGAGCAGGTTGGTCACGACCTGGTGCAGCCGGTGCTCGTCGCCGACGACCTCGATCGGGACGCCGTCCGGCGGCAGGTTGATCCGCCAGCGGTGCTCGGGTGCGACCACCCGGGCGTCGTCCACGGCCTCGAGGAGGAGCCGGGTGAGGTCGACCGGCTCGGCGGCCAGCGGCCGGCCGGCGTCGAGGCGGGCGAGCAGGAGCAGGTCCTCGACGAGCGCGGTCATCCGGGCCGCCTCCTCCTCGACCTTGGCGAGCGCGACGGCCGAGGTCTCGGCGTCGCCGCGGCGCCGGGCCAGCTCGGTGTAGCCCGCGATCGTGGTCAGCGGCGTGCGCAGCTCGTGGGAGGCGTCCGCGACGAACTGACGCACCTGCAGCTCGCTGCGGTGCCGCGCGGACAGCGAGGACTCGACGTGGGCGAGGAGCTGGTTGAGCGCCAGGCCCACCTGGCCGGCCTCGGTCCGGGGATCGGTGAGGTGCTCGGGGACCCGCTCCGTGACGCCGATGTCGCCCTCGTCGAGCGGGAGCTCGGCGACCGCGTGCGCGGTGGCGGCGACCTCGGTCAGCGGGCGCAGCTGGCGGCGGACGACGGCCGTGCCGACCAGGCCCGCGACGACGGTCGCGAGCAGGCCGAGCACGAGCTCGAGCCGGACCAGCGAGGAGGTGGCGTCGTCGACGGTCTCGGTGGGCAGGCCGACCACGAGGGAGACCTCGGAGCCCTGGCCGGTGGGGCCGGTCGGCGCGGTCGACGCGGACGCCCGCCGGACCCGGTAGCTGCCGAGCCCGGGCACGTCGATCGTGCTCGCCTGCCGCCCGGCGCCGGCGAGCGCGTCGAGCGCGTCGTCGCCGAGCTCCTGCTCGATCGCGCCGTTGACGCTGGGGACGACGACCGTCCCCCTCCGCGCACCGCTGTCGGCGTAGACCGCCGTCACCGTGCCCGGCGCACCGAAAACCTGGGGGCCGCCGCGCGAGGGCGAGAAGCCCGGGCGCACCAGCTCGGCGACGTCGGCGTCGAGCCGGCTGGTCAGCCAGGCGTTCATGCCGAGCGTCGTCACCGTCCCGACCAGCAGCGAGACCAGCGCGACCAGCGTCACCGCGGTGACCACGAGCCGGGCGGTCAGCGAGCGCGGGACGAGCCGCTCCATCAGCCGGCCGGCTTCAGCACGTAGCCCGCGCCGCGCATCGTGTGGATCATCGGCTCGCGGCCGGCGTCGATCTTCTTGCGCAGGTAGGAGATGTAGAGCTCGACGACATTGGCCTGACCGCCGAAGTCGTAGTTCCAGACCCGGTCGAGGATCTGCGCCTTGCTCAGCACCCGGCGCGGGTTGCGCATCAGGTAGCGCAGCAGCTCGAACTCGGTCGCGGTCAGGCTGATCTCGTCGCCGGAGCGGGTCACCTCGCGGCTGTCCTCGTCGAGCACGAGGTCGCCGACGACGAGCGTGGACCGGCTCTGCTCGACGGCGGTGCCGGCCCGGCGGACCAGGGCCCGGAGCCGGGCGACCAGCTCCTCGAGCGAGAACGGCTTGGTCACGTAGTCGTCGCCGCCGGCGGTCAGCCCGGCGACCCGGTCCTCGACGGCGTCGCGCGCGGTGAGGAAGAGGACCGGCACGCTCGGGTCGTCGGCACGGATGCGGCGCAGCACCTCCATGCCGTCGAAGTCGGGCAGCATCATGTCGAGGACGACGACGTCCGGGCTCTGCCCCCGCACCGCGGTGACCGCCTCGCCCCCGGTGTGGGCGGTCTCGACCGCCCACCCCTCGTAGCGCAGCGCCATCGCGACCAGCTCGGCGATGTTGACCTCGTCGTCGACGACGAGGGCGCGCAGCGGCGTGCCGTCAGGGCGGGTGGCGGACTCGGTCATGGCACCAGACTGTGCCATCGACCTGTGACCTTGCTGTGAAGACCTTGTGGGTCGGACCAGGTGGCGACCCATGTCGAAACCATCGGTCGGCCACAGACTCCGCACAGGCTCCGGGGTCAGCGTGGAGCCATGACGGACAACGAGAACGACCCGACCCCCGAGCCCACCCCGGACGCGGCCACCCCGCCGACCAGCCCGCCTCCGCCGCTCGCGCCCGAGCCGGCGGCGGTGGCGGCGGCGCCGAAGCAGCGCTGGCGCGACCGGGCCTTCACCCTCCGCTCGCTCCTCGCCGTCGGCGTGGCGGGCGTGGTGCTCGGCGCCGGCGCGGGCGCGGGGACGGCGCTGGTCGCCGGCCACGACGACGGCCCGGACCGCTCCGGGCGCCCGGAGTGGATGCAGGGCCCCGGCAGCGGCCGGTTCCCCGGCGGTGGCCCGGGCGACGGCAACGGCAACGGCAACCGGTTCGCGCCGCCCGGCGGCAGCCAGGTCCCGCCGGGCACCGCGCCCGAGGAGGACCAGGGCGGCACCAGCGGCGGGTCGAGCAGCAGCGACAGCGCCAACGGCTAGAGGCTAGGACGGCGCGGTCGCGGCTCCGGGCGCCGCGCGCACCATCGAGACCACGAGGGGCCCGTCCGGGACCTGGGTGCGTGCGGTGGTGACGAAGCCGTGCCGCTCGTACAGCCGGACGTTGCGCTCGTCGGAGGTCTCCAGGGCGACGACGGCCGCCGGGTCGTCCGCGGCGACGAGCCCGAGCGCGGTCGCGACGACGGTCGAGCCGAGGCCACGGCCGCGCGCGTCCGGGTGGACGCCGAGCGTCGCGAGGTCCCACGCGCCTGCGGGACGCGGCGGCAGCTCGGCGACGAGCAGCGCCGGCAACCGGTCGCCGTGCAGCGCGGCCACCCGCTCCTGGACGGCGCTGCCGGGGGCCGGCGCGCCGGCGGGCAGGAGCGCTGCCACCGCGCGCACGTCGTCGGAGACCAGGACGACGCCGTGCGCGAGCGCGTGGCGGAGGTAGAGCGCCTGCAGCTCCCGCAGCCGGGCAGCGTGGTCGTCGGCGGGGACCGACCAGCGCGTCCAGGCGTAGTCGGCGAAGGCCGCGGCCAGCGTGTCGGCCGCCGCCGCGACGTCGTTCTCGCCGGCGCGGCGGATCGGGATCGTCATGCGGGTCTTCCTAGCGCCAGCCGTAGGCCCGGTCGATCACGGTCCAGTAGGCGTCGGTCGAGGCGGCGTTGGTCGTGGGGTCGGCCGCCAGCACGGGCGGCAGCGGCGTGCGACAACTGTCTCCCGCGCAGTCCTTGAGCTGGGGCCACATCCGGTCGAGCGCCGCGCGGACCGTCGCGTAGGCGGGGTCGTGGTAGACGTTGTGGTCCTGGCGCGGGTCGTCGACCATGTCGTACAGCTCGCCGCCACCGTTGCGGAAGCGCGTGTAGGAGTAGCGCGAGACGCGCAGGCCGATCGTCGTCCGGACGTCGGTGAAGGCGGGGTCGTTGCCCGACGAGGTGTTCATCGCCTCCGAGACGATGGGCGTGGTCCAGCCCTGGTCGCCCTCCTCGAGCGTCGGCAGCCGGCTGGTGCCGTCGGCCCGGCGCGGCGGGTCGGCGTCGGCGAGGTCGAGCAGCGTGGCGCTGAGGTCGACGGTCGAGATCGGGTCGTAGCGCTTCTGCTCGGTGCGCAGCCCCGGCCCGGTGACGAGCAGCGGCACCCGCAGGGACGGCTCGTAGGCCCACACCTTCACCATCTGGAAGCCGTGCTCGCCGAGCAGCAGGCCGTTGTCGGAGGTGAAGACGAAGACGGTGTCGTCCCAGGCGCCGGAGCGCTTGAGCTCGCGGATCAGCCGGGCGATGTTCTGGTCCATCACGTAGACGGCCTCGGCGCGCTGGCGCGTCACGTTGCGGAGCGCGGCCCGGTCGCGCGGGCCCAGGTCCTGGGTCCGGCGCTGGACCGGGATCGGCTTGTCGTGGCGGCTGCGCTCGAGGGGTGCGCCGGACCGGGCGAAGCCGGCGGGACGGTCGATGGTCCGGTTGAACCGGCCCTTGACCCAGTCGGGCCGGGCGGGCGTGGGCAGCCGGACCAGGTTGCCGCGCGCGCTGGTCACCCGGGCCGGGTCGTCGGGCTCGGCGGGCCCGCCGTGGTGCGGCGCGACGTAGTTGACGTACATGAAGAACGGATCGCGCCGGGCCGCGAACCGGCGCGCCATGTCGACCGAGAAGTCGCCGATGACCTTGCTCTGGTAGACGCCGCGGTAGCGGTTGTCGATCGTGCCGTTCACGTTGAAGGGCGTGTCGAAGTAGTCGTAGGTCTGGCCGTGGAAGCCCGCGTTGCCGGGGTTCTCGACGGCCGCGCGCCAGTCGGTCCAGCCCGGTGGCACGAACTTGTACGACGGCCCGCCGCTCACCTTGGAGCGCGCCGAGCCGTAGCGGTTGAGGTACTTGCCGATGAAGCCCGTGCGGTAGCCGGCGGCGGTCATCGAGGTGCCGAGCGTGCGGGAGTCGTCGAAGGCGCCGTACCCGTAGGGCGGGTCGTGCCAGAAGACCCGGTGGTTGTGGGCGTACTCGCCGGTGAGGAAGGACGCCCGGGCCGGGCAGCACAGCGGGTAGGGCGAGAAGGAGTTCTCGAAGGTGACGCCCTGGCGGGCGACGAGCTTGCGCAGGTGCGGGGCGAAGGCGAGGTCGTCGACGCGCATGTCGTCGGCCATCACGACGACGATATTGGGCTGCTTCGGCAGCCGCACCGGCGTCATCGAGGGCACCGGCGGGCGGGCCACGCCCTCGTCGGGGCCGACCGCCGAGCGGGTCGGCTCGCCGGCCGCCGGCTCGTCGGCGTCGCCGTCGCGGAGCACCGCGAGGAGTGCCGCCACCACGACCAGGACCCCCACGAGGACCACGGACGCTCTCAAGACGGACGCGCGCATCCGTTCCCTCCCCTGTTCACCGAGCCACCCTACGGTCGTTAAGACGCCGCGGGCGGCCGATCGGTTGCGTTCGATGCGCGGTGATCCGCGACTCCTGGCACCGGTCGTCGTCGGCCCTCCCCGACGACGACGAAGCCCCGCCGGATGACTCCGACGGGGCCTCGTGACCTGCTCCCCCGACTGGACTCGAACCAGTAACCCTTCGATTAACAGTCGAATGCTCTGCCAGTTGAGCTACGGGGGATCATGCTCGCTCCATCCTCGCGGTGGAGCGGGGAAACACTAGCAAGAGCCGCGGCGCGGCCCGAAATCGAGGGCCCTCACTCGCCGACGTCGGCGCGGGCCAGGGCCAGGGCCTCCTGCACCACCGCGTCGACGGCCGGATCGGCGGGGTCGAGGCCGTCGTCGTACTCGACGAACCAGGCGAGCCCGGCGTGCGTCCCCGGCGGGCGGCGGCCGAGGATCCGCACCGCGCGGCGCCCGGCGACGGGCACGTGGCGCTGGACCGCGATGCTCGCCGTGACCCGCTCGCGGACGAGCTGGAGGAGCCGCCCGGCGTCGTCGAGGACCAGCACGTGGACCGGCGCCGGCTCGCCGAAGCGGCCGACCTCGACCACTCGCAGCGTGTCGGTCTCGGCGTCCCAGTCGGCGCTGGCGACCTGCTCCCACGGGATCCGGTCCGGGACGTAGAGGGCGTCGCGCGAGCTGCCCACGAGGGCGGCCCCGCCGGCCGGGGGCGTGCGCAGCGCGGCCCAGGCCAGCAGGCGCTCCCCCGCTCCCACCGGGAAGGGCGGCCGGCGCGACGGGAGCGGCGGGAACCTCACGGGGCGCCCGCGATCTTCTCGCGCAGCGTCCGGCGGCGCTCCTCGAGCGCGGCGAGCTCGCCGAACATCTTGTTGTAGTCGGCGGCCTGGTCGAGCGGGTTGGTGCGCTGGAGGCGGGAGCGGACCTCGTCGATCCGGCGCAGCACGGTCAGCTCCTGGAGCCGGTGGATGTGGCCGGCCACGTAGGCGGCGTCGACCTCGCGGTTGACCGGGATCGGCTCGACGGCGAGCGCGCTGACCAGCGAGGAGAGCTCGGGCTCGGTGGCCGACTCGCGGATCTTCGAGACCCAGCCCGGGTCGTTCTGGCCGGCGACCGCGCCGCCGGCGGCGTCGATGAGCTCCCACACGGCCCGGTAGGTCGGGTGGGTGAAGTCGTTGGCGCCGATGTCGGCGGACGTGCGGCCGATGACGAGCGGGTGCTGGAGCACCACCCGCAGCGTGGCGCGCTCGATGCTGAACCGCGGCTCGCGCAGGTCGGGGACGGCGGAGCGCGGTGCCGCGGCCGGGGCCGGGGCGGACGACGACTGAGGAGCCCGGTCGCGACCGCCCGGGGCCGGCGCCGGGCCGCGGGCGGCGGCACGGCGCACCTCGGACCGGGCCTGCTCGATGTCGACGCCGACCATGCCGGCCAGCTCGCGGGCGAAGGCGTCGACCTTCGACTTGTCGCGGACGCTGGCGACCAGCTTGGCGCCCTCGCGCAGTGCGTCGACCCGGCTGTCGGCCCGGTCGAGGTCGTAGCGGCCGATCACGTTCTCGAGCACGAAGCGGTAGAGCGGACGGCGGCTGGCGACGAGCTCGCGGACCGCGGCGTCGCCGTCCTTGATCCGCAGCTCGCACGGGTCCATTCCCTCGGGCGCGACGGCGACGTAGGTCTGGGAGACGAAGCGCTGGTCGCCCTCGAACGTGCGGAGCGCGGCCTTCTGGCCGGCCTCGTCGCCGTCGAAGGTGAAGACGACCTCGCTGCGCAGCTCGGCGTGGTCGTCGAGGAAGCGGCGCAGCACCCGGGCGTGGTCGTCGCCGAACGCGGTGCCGCACGTCGCGACCGCCGTGCCGACCCCGGCGAGGTGGCAGGCCATCACGTCGGTGTAGCCCTCGACGATGACGGCCTGCGAGCTCATCGCGATCGACTTGCGGGCCAGGTCGATGCCGTAGAGGACCTGGCTCTTCTTGTAGATCGGGGTCTCGGGCGTGTTGAGGTACTTGGCGTCGATCCGGTCGTCGTCGAAGATCCGGCGGGCGCCGAAGCCGATGGTGTCGCCGTTGGTCTCGCGGATCGGCCACAGCAGCCGGCCGCGGAAGCGGTCGTAGAGCGAGCGGCCCATCGCGACCAGTCCCGCCGCGATGACCTCCTCGGAGGTGAACTTGCGGCCCGAGAGGTGGCGCCACAGCGCCTCGCCGTCCCGCGGGGCGAAGCCGATGCCGAACGTCAGCGCCGCCTGCTGGTCGAAGCCGCGCTCGGCGAGGAACTGCCGGGCGGCGAGCGCCTCGGGGGTGCCGAGCTGCTCGGCGTAGTACTCCTGGGCGACCGCGTGGGCCTCGACCAGCCGCCGGCGCTGGGGGCCCTTGGGTCGCTGCTCGTCGAAGCCGGACTCGTCGCGGCGCAGCTGGATGCCGTACTTGTCGGCCATCCGCTCGACGGCCTCGCCGAAGGTCAGGCCGTCGATCTTCATCAGGAAGGTGAAGATGTCGCCGCCCTCTTGGCAGCCGAAGCAGTGGAAGAAGCCGCGCGCCGGCGTCACGTGGAAGGACGGCGACTTCTCGTCGTGGAAGGGGCACAGCCCCTTGAGCGAGCCGCCGCCGGCGTTGCGGAGCGTCACGTAGCTGGCGACGACCTCGTCGATGCGGGCCTTCTCACGGACCGCGGCGATGTCCTCGTCACGAATCCGTCCGGCCATGCCGTCGATCCTACTGAGGGCCTGCTGAGCCGCTCCGCGGGAGCCGCCTCCAGCGGCGGCGGAGCCGAAATCGGGACCGGCCTCGGCGTGACCTTCGTCCTACCTGCGTCGTTGAAGGCGCGGGGAGGACCGCACGAAGGGTCGAAGGGAAATGGGAGTTCGGGGAGGGACCGGGCATGGAGCAGGCATCGGCGCGCAGCAACCGCGCCAGCTGGCCGGTGGTCGTCGTCGCGCTCCTGTTCGCGATCTCGGCCCTGGCGATGGTCCTCAAGGACGGCGGCGACGACGCCCCGACACGGCCGAGCGCGGCCCCCGTCCAGCAGGCGAAGCTCAAGACCCTGCCGCTGAGCTCCACCATGACCACGATCAAGGCCGCCCCCAAGGACCCGCGCCCCACGAAGACGCCCAAGGGCACCGTGGTGCACCCCCAGCGGATGACCGCGCTGTACGACGAGCCCGACGGCAAGCCGTTCGCCAAGGTCGGCCCGAAGCAGTTCGGCGACGCCTGGTTCCCGGTCGTGACCCGCAACCGCGACTGGGTGCAGGTGCTGCTGCCGTCGAGGCCCAACGGGTCGACGGGGTGGATCCGCTCCGCCGACCTGATCGAGGCGCACAGCCCCTATGTCGTCCGGGTGCACCTCGGAGCCCGCTCGCTCGAGCTGATCGAGGACGGCGAGCTGGTCGGCACCTGGACCGTCGCGGTCGGCGCCTCCGGGACGCCGACGCCCGTGGGCCGCACCTTCGTCCTCGGCCAGATCGTCGACGACAAGCAGCCGTTCTCGCCGGTGATCCTGCCGCTGGGCAGCCACAGCGACACCCTCGACTCCTACGGCGGCGGGCCGGGCACGGTCGCCCTGCACGGCTGGACCGACCCCTCGGTCTTCGGCCAGGCCGTCAGCCACGGCTGCGTGCGGGTGCCGGATGACGCGCTCGCCCTGCTGCGGACCGTCCCGATCGGCACCCCCGTGATCGTCGACGAGGCCTGACCCCGCAGCCCTCCCCCCGTACCCCCGACGGCGCCTCCCCCGGACTGCCGAGCAAGAGAAGAAGATGAAGGGAACACCCATGAAGATCAAGCGGCACCTGGCTCCAGTGGCCGGCGCTCTCCTGCTCGTGACAGGCGCGGCCTCGCTCGCCCTGCTCGGAGGCGGTTCGGCCACGGCGGCCGGCAACCCGTCGTCCGCCTTCGGCCTCGAGCTGACGATCGCCGACAACTCGGCCATCGACAAGCTCCCGTCGGTCGTGTCGACCAACGGGACCGAGGTCACCGACGAGCTGATCGACACCGACACGCTCAACCCGCTGCTGTCCGGGGGTGTGGTCCAGGTCAAGGCCAAGAACGGCAACGCCTCGGCCAACGTGACCGGCCTCGGCGTGGGCGAGGGCCTCCTGGCCCAGCTCCCCGCCGACGTCACCACGCAGCTCGGCAACGCGTGCACCACCCTGGTCGGCGCGCTCGGCCCGCTGACCGAGCCGATCGACCAGCAGGTCGTAGGCCCGCTGCTCACCCAGCTCGGCAACGTCCTCGACACGATCAGCAACGCCACCGACGGCAGCCCGCTCAACCTGAGCCTGCTCGGCGCGCTCGACCTGTCGAAGCTGACGAGCCTCCAGCTCAACGGCCTGTGCGACGTGCTGTCCGGCAAGACCAAGATCGTCAACGCCGGCACCGTGATCGCCGAGTGCAACGGCGACACCGGTACGACGACGATCGCGGACCTGACCGCGCTCGGCATCCCGGTCAAGCTCCCGGTCGACAAGCCCAACGCCAAGGTCGAGATCCCGGGCGTCGTGACGATCACCGCGAACGAGCAGATCGCCAACGCGAACGGCACCTTCACCGTCAACGCGCTGCACCTCAACCTGCTCGGCCAGATCGACCTGACGATCGCCTCGGCGACCTGCGGCGAGGTCACCACCGACCGCGAGAACCCGAGCGAGGCGCCGTCCCCGACGCCCGTCGAGTCGCACGTCCCGGTCACCGGCTGACCCGGCCCGCCTGACGCACCAGCACCTGACCGGTCGCCCCTCGGGGCGGCCGGTCAGCTGTTTCTCGCGACCAGCCGCTCGTGCCAGGCCACCGCGCTGGCGTCGGTGAGCGAGGCGACCTGGTCGATGACGACGCGGGTCCGCGCGGCGTCGTCGGCGGCGCCGCGCCAGTCCGCGGCGAAGGTCTCGTCGAGCGCGTCGCTCCCCCGCTCCAGCAGGACGGCGACCAGCTCGGTGAGCAGCTCGCGCTGCCGGCTCAGCAGGGCACGGTGCGAGAGGTCCTCCATGACGTAGTGCGCGGCCACGCCCTTGAGCACGGTGATCTCGGCCCAGGTGTCGGCCGGGACCACCAGGTCGGCGGCATAGCGCACGAACGGACCCTCCGACGCCGCGAAGGTCGCCTCCTGGACCGCACCGCAGAAGCGGCCGATCAGGTCGCTCGTGAGGTTCTTCAGCGCGGCCAGGCTGCCCCGGCGGCCGTCGTACGGGGCGCGGGGCCAGCTGCCGACCGAGCGCAGCCGCTCGAGCACCGCGTCGAGCTCGGCGTCCGTCGCGCCCGGCCGGTACCAGGCACGCACCGTCTCCCACACCGCGGCCGTGTCGAGCCGGGTGAGGTCGATCTTGCCCGCGACCGTGCCGTCCTCGACGTCGTGGACCGAGTAGGCCACGTCGTCGGCGAGGTCCATCACCTGCGCCTCGACGCACTGCCGGCGCTCCGGGGCGCCCTTGCGGACCCACGCGAACGCGGCGCGGTCGTCGTCGTACACGCCGAACTTGGGGGTGCTCGCCTCGCCCGGGCCCCAGGGGTACTTGGTGCAGGCGTCGAGCGTCGCCCGGGTCAGGTTGAGACCGGCGTCGGCCGTCTTGGCCTCGAGGCGGGTGAGCAGCCGCAGCGTCTGGGCGTTGCCCTCGAAGCCACCGACATCGCCGGCGAGCGCGGCGAGCGCCCGCTCGCCGTTGTGGCCGAACGGCGGGTGGCCGAGGTCGTGCGCGAGCGCGGCCGTCTCGGTGATGTCGGGGTGGGTGCCGAGCGCCCGGGAGAGGTCGCGCGCGATCTGGGCGACCTCCAGGCTGTGGGTCAGCCGGTTGCGGACGAAGTCGTCGCTCTGCGGCCCCACCACCTGGGTCTTGGCCGCCAGCCGCCGGAACGACGCCGCGTGCACCACCCGCGCCCGGTCCCGCTCGAACGCCAGCCGCTCCGGCGCCTCGACCCGCTTGGGCGGCTCGGGCACGATCCGCTCGCGGGCGTGCGCGTCGTACCGCTGCTCGACGGGGTCCACGCAGCGACCCTAGCGGCGCCGCGGACAACCGGCCGACCGCCCCGCGCGTCTCCTCGACATGGTCCGGCTCCCGACCCTCCTCCTGCTCGGCGCCCTGGCGCTCGCCGGCTGCTCTGCCACCGGCTCCGGCACCGGCTCCGGCGCCCCGGCCGCGGCGCCGGCGCACCCCACCCCCGACCCGTGGGCGGACCTGCCGGCCGGCCCGGCTCCCGCCGTCCCCTATGTCGCCGGGCGTCGCTACGTCGGGCCGGACGGCACCCGCCGCCTCCCGGGGGGCGCGCGTGGCCTGAGCGGCGTCGTCCCGTTCGCGGGTGGGCTGCTGGTCGCGGACACCAGCTACTTCGAGGGGACCAACGGTCTCGCGCTGGTCCGCCGCGGCCGGTACGACGCCACGTGGTCGCCCGGCGGCGCATGCTCGAGCGGCGTCCCGGTCGCCTCACCCGACGGCCACCACGTCGCGTGGACCACCGTCCGCTATCCCGAGAGCGGCGACGTCGGCGAGGGCGCCGTCCACCGGGCAAGGGCAGACGGCTCGGGCGAGGTCGTCCGGCCGACGGGCCCGGGCCTGGTGCAGGCGGTGGGCTTCGTGGGCGGCGAGGTCGTCTACGACCGCGGCTTCCGCGACGGCGCCTGGCGCACGGACTTCCGCGGGCCTCCCGTGCGGATCCCCGGCGTCGACCGCGTGGTCGCGCTCAGCGCTCGCGGCCTGCTCGTCGGTCAGCGCGGCGACCGGGTCCGGCTCGTGCTCGACCTCCGCGGGAAGGTCCGCTGGCGGGCGGCGGCCGGCGACCTCTCCTGGTTCAGCCCGGACGGGTCTCGCGTGCTCGCCGTCGACGGCGACCGGCTCCGCGTGCTGGCCACCGGCGACGGGTCGGTACGCGCCGAGCTCACCCTGCCGGCCGGCACCGACGGGTCGACGGTGGTGTGGGAGGGCGACCGCAGCCTGCTCGCGGTCGCCGAGCGGGGTGGCCGGGTCGCGGTCGTGCGGCTACGGCTCGACGGGACGGCGGAGCGGGCCACCGCGGCCGTGGTGGTGCGGGGTGGGCGGGCGCCGTACGTGCTGGTGGGTCAGTAGACCGACACGTGCACGTGGTCGAAGTGGTTGGCCGTCGCCGACCCGCGGTTGGGCATCCCGCGCCAGCCCTCGCCGGAGCGCTCGACCGACCAGATCTTCTGCGAGTAGATGATGTACGAGACGCCGAGGGCGGCGTAGTTCTCGCGCACGAACTCGGCGATCTGCCAGCCCCGGGCGCCTGAGATCATGATGTCGACGGCGCGGCCGGTCTCGTGGTCGCCGGAGATCGAGGCGCCGCGGAAGGTGCCGTAGACCGAGACGTCGGGGAAGGCGGCGCAGACGGCCTCGTGGACCTTCTTGATGCTCGCGCTCACGGCCGAGGGGACGGTGGTGCCGTTGGTGCAGGTGCCGCCGAGGGTGGCCGGCTTCTCGTCGCTGAAGTAGCCGTCGGTGACCCAGCGGGCCTTGCCGTCGACGACGACCTCGGCGCGGTCGGCGTACCGGCGGCCGGTGAGGACGACCTTGTCGCCCTCCTCGAGCTCGCCGACCTGCTTGCCGCGCTTGTCGGGCCGGCTCCAGAGGTTCAGGGGGGCCGTCGTCCAGCGCCGGGTGTCGGCGTTCTTGACGGCCTTGGTGACCGCGGGGGTCGCCAGCATCCGGTCGAGGCGGGTGCCGACGGCGTCGGCCGAGCGGTCCGCGCTGCGGGAGATCACGGGGATCTCGCGGGGCGCCGCTTCGTCGAGGGAGCCGGTGGCGGCCTTCGCGCGGTCGACCGCGAGGACGTCGGCGGGTGGGGCCGAGGAGCCGAGGACGCCGGTGGACACGACCGCAGTGGTCGCCAGGACGGCGAGCGAGCCGGCCAGGAGGGCGGCTCGGGGTGTACGTCGCGCGGTTTCCCGCTTGTGGCTGGTGGCCACGCGCTGATTCCTTTGCTGTTGCTGACAGATGTATCCCGAGGACTCCGACCTGGGCCAGAGCATCGTGCTACTAGAGCACAGAGATCAAGCCTTCAACCAATTGGTGAGACGCCTCGCCGGGGTGAGGCCGCTCACCCGCCGGTGGTCTCGTCGACGTCCTCCAGGACGCCGGCGGAGCCCTCGCCGAGCCCGTCGGTGTCGTCGAGCCAGCCCTCCGGCAGCACGATCCGGTGCCGGGGCGCGCCCTGGCGGCCGCGGGGCGCGCCGAGCTCGGAGACGGGGAACGGCTCGTCGCCGTCGAGCTCGGCCAGGAGCCGGTCGAGGGCGGCGAGGGAGTCGACGAGGCCGAGCGAGCGGCGCAGCTCGCCGCCGGCCCGGAAGCCCTTGAGGTACCAGGTGACGTGCTTGCGGAACTCCTTGCAGCCCCGCTCCTCGCCCATGTGCTCGCTGAGCAGCTCGGCGTGGCGGCGCATCATCACGGTGACCTCGCCGAGCGTGGGCAGCGTGGTGGCGCCGGGGCCCTCGGGGCCGAACGCCGAGGCCAGGTCGCGGAACAGCCACGGCCGGCCCAGGCAGCCGCGGCCGACGACGACGCCGGCGACGCCGGTCTCGTCGACCATCCGGACGGCGTCGGCGGCCTCCCAGATGTCGCCATTGCCGAGCACGGGGAGGTCGACGCTCGCGACGAGCTCGGCGATGGCGTCCCAGTCGGCCTGGCCCGAGTAGGCCTGCGCGACGGTGCGGCCGTGGAGGGCGATGGCGGCGACGCCGGTCTCCTGGGCGATCCGGCCGGCGTCGAGGAACGTGAGGTGGTCGTCGTCGAGGCCCTTGCGGGTCTTCATCGTCACCGGCACGTCGTACGGCGCCGCGGCGGCGACCGCCTCCTCGAGGATGCGGCCCAGGAGGTTCCGCTTCCACGGCAGCGCCCCGCCGCCACCCTTGCGGGTGACCTTGGGCACCGGGCAGCCGAAGTTGAGGTCGACGTGGGCCACGCCGTACTCGTCGCAGAGGATCTTCGTGGCCTGGCCGACGTAGGTCGGGTCGGTGCCGTAGAGCTGGACCGAGCGGACCGTCTCGGCCTCGTCGAAGACGAGCATCCGCTTCGTCGTCTCGTCGCCCTCGACCAGTCCGCGGCTGGTGATCATCTCGCAGACGTAGAGGCCGGCCCCCTGCTCGGCGCACAGCCGGCGGTAGGCGGCGTTGGTGATGCCGGCCATCGGGGCGAGCACCACCGGCACGGGCACCTCGAGCGAGCCGAGGGTCAGCGTCACTGCTTGTCGTCCTTCTTCTTGCCGGACTTGCCGGACTTGCCGGGCTTGCCGGGCTTGGCCGGCTTGGTCACCTTGGTGATCTCGCCGCTCCAGGTGACGGCGTCCTGGCCGCCGAACGGCGAGAAGGTCACGTTCTCGAACGCCTTGCCGGGCGCGATGAAGTAGACCTGGCACAGCTCCGCGGTCGCACCGGCCGCGAACGGCGTGGGCAGCGCGTCGCCGACGCACGCCGGCAGCTGCTCCGCGGTGTAGTAGTTGGGCGCCTCGAGCGTGGCGCCGTCGGAGGCCCACAGCACGTTGGTGAGCCGCAGGCCGCCGAGGTCGGTCTCGCCCTCGTTGGTGACCGCCACGCGCACGAAGTACGGCGTCCGCGCGGCCGTCGCGTCGTCGAGGTTCCAGCCGGGGAACGAGGCCGGGAACGAGGTCCGCTCGATCTTCTGCACCGCCACCTCGAGCACGGCGACCTCGTCCTGGCGCCGCTCGAAGGCGATGACGCCCTGCTCACCGAGCCCGAGCTGCGTGCCGGGCTCGGTGAGGGTGACGCCGTCGGGCACCGCGAGGTACGACGCCGGGGCGGCCGAGCTCGTCGGCTCGCTCGCCCGGGGCCGGCCCGCGGGCTCGCCGTCGTCCGATCCGCACGCCGCCAGACCGGCGGCCACCACGAGGGCGGCCACCGGGGCGACGGCGGACCGGAGGGTCAGCATCCGATGAGCCGCTCGGCGAAGTAGGTGCTCAGCTTGTCGAGGGCCACCCGCTCCTGGGACATGGAGTCCCGCTCGCGCACCGTGACCGCCTGGTCGTCGAGGGTGTCGAAGTCGACCGTGACGCAGTAGGGCGTGCCGACCTCGTCCTGGCGCGAGTAGCGCTTGCCGATGGAGCCGGCGTCGTCGAAGTCGATGTTCCAGCGCGCGCGCAGCTCGGTCGCCACGGCCTTGGCCCGGGGGGTGAGGTCCTCGTTGCGGCTCAGCGGCAGCACGGCGACCTTGACCGGCGCCAGGCGCGGGTCGAGGCGCAGCACGGTGCGCTTGCGGACGCCGCCCTTGGTGTCGGGCGCCTCGTCCTCGGCGTAGGCGTCGACGAGGAAGGTCATCAGGCTGCGCGAGAGACCCGCCGCGGGCTCGATGACGTAGGGCACGTAGCGGGTGTTGTTGGCCTGGTCGAAGTACGACAGGTCCTTGCCCGAGTGCTGGGCGTGGGTGGAGAGGTCGAAGTCCGTGCGGTTGGCGATGCCCTCGAGCTCACCCCACTCGGAGCCGGTGAAGTTGAAGCGGTACTCGATGTCGGTGGTGCCCTTGGAGTAGTGGCTCAGCTTCTCGATCGGGTGCACGAAGTGGCGCAGGTTGTCGGGGTTGATGCCGAGGTCGACGTACCAGCGGGTGCGCTCCTCGATCCAGTACTTGTGCCACTCGTCGTCCTCACCCGGCTTGACGAAGAACTCCATCTCCATCTGCTCGAACTCGCGGGTGCGGAAGATGAAGTTGCCCGGCGTGATCTCGTTGCGGAAGCTCTTGCCGATCTGGGCGATGCCGAACGGGGGCTTCATCCGCTGCGAGGTGACCACGTTGGCGAAGTTCAGGAAGATGCCCTGCGCGGTCTCGGGGCGCAGGTAGTGCAGGCCCGACTCGTCCTCGACGACGCCGAGGTGGGTCTTGAGCATGCCGGAGAACTCGCGCGGCTCGGTCCAGGCGCCGCGGGTGCCGCAGTTGGCGCAGACGACGTCCTTGAGGTCGACGTCGTCGGGGTTCGCGATCCCCTTCTTCTCGGCGTACTGCTCCTGCAGGTGGTCGTAGCGGTAGCGCTTGTGGCAGGAGAGGCACTCGGTCAGCGGGTCGTTGAACGTCGCGACGTGGCCCGACGCCTCCCAGGTCTGCCGCGGCAGGATGACGCTCGAGTCGAGGCCGACGACGTCGTCGCGGCTCTGCACCATCGAGCGCCACCACTGGCGCTTGATGTTCTCCTTGAGCTCGACGCCCAGCGGACCGTAGTCCCAGGCGGAGCGGGTGCCGCCGTAGATCTCCCCGCAGGGGTAGACGAAGCCTCGGCGCTTCGCGAGGGAGACGACCTGGTCGACGGTGGACGGGGGCGGCTTGGCCACGGTGATTTCCTTGTGGGGACGTGCCCGGCTGGCTGCCGGGCGTGACTTCTGGTGTCGGCCTCGCGCGGTACGCGAAGTAAAGGCCTAGGTTACGCGAGCACCGGCCACGTTGAGCACTCCACCGGGCTCGACGACCTCGTAGGCGCCCGGCTCGTCGATCGCCCGGCTCAGCACCGGCACGCCGTGCAGCTTCAGCTCGTACGACGAGAGGGCGCGCCGGTAGGCCCCGACGTTGTCCCAGCGGGTGGTGAGCACCCACAGGTCCGGGTCGTCGAGGTTGCGCCCGATCGAGCCCCCGGCGTAGCCGGGGCTGTCGGCGAGCAGGCCGTGCACCCGCTCGAGGTCGGCCCGGAGCGAGGCGGGGTCCTCCCCCGCGCGGAAGCGGTTCACGACGAGCACGAGGCGCACTCTACGCAGTCGCGAACTTGACCGGGCCTCCGTCGAAGATGAGAATGATTCTCATGCGCTTGATGTCCGGCCTCGTCGCCCTCTCCTCCCTGGCCCTGCTCGCCTCCGGCTGCTCGGCGTTCAGCGACGACGCACCCGAGGCCGACGGCAAGGTCACCGTGGCCGCGGCCTTCTACCCGCTCGCCTACGTCGCCGAGCGGGTCACCGACGGGACCGGGACCGACGTCGCGCTGCTCACCCAGCCCGGCGCCGAGCCGCACGACCTCGAGCTCACCGTCAAGGAGACCGCCGAGGTCGCCTCGGCCGACCTCGTCGTCTACGAGTCCGGCTTCCAGCCGGCGGTCGACGACGCCGTCGAGCAGAACGCCGGCGGCGCGACCCTCGACGCCACCAAGGTCGTCGACCCGCTGCCCTTCGAGGAGTCGGCCGCGGAGCACGAGGAGCACGCCGGCGAGGAGGGCCACGACGAGGAGCACGGCCACGACCACGGCGAGCTCGACCCCCACTTCTGGCAGGACCCGCTGCGGATGGCCACCCTCGGCGACGCCGTCGCCGACCGCCTCGCCGAGATCGACGACGCGCACGCCGACGCCTACCGGGCCAACGCCGCCGCGCTGCGCACCGACCTCGAAGAGCTCGACGCGGCGTACACCGCTGGCCTGGGCAGCTGCGCGCGTGACACCATCGTGGTGTCCCACGACGCCTTCGGGTACCTCGAGAAGTACGGTCTGCACGTCGCCTCGATCGTGGGGCTCTCCCCCGACGCCGAGCCGACCGGCGCGGTCCTGGGGCAGCTGCAGGAGCTCATCCGGAAGGAAGGCATCACCACGGTGTTCAGCGAGCCGCTCAAGCCGGCGCTCGGCGAGAGCTTCGCCCACGACCTCGGGCTCCGCAACGCCGTCCTCGACCCGGTCGAGGGCCTGGCCGACGCGGGATCCGACGACGACTACCTGAGCCTCATGCGCGCCAACCTCGACGCCATCGTCGCCGCCAACGAGTGCAAGTGAGCGCGGGCGTCCCCGCGGCGGCGGTCGCGATCAGCGAGGGCAGCGTCGCCCTGGGCGGTCGGCCGGTGCTGCGCGGGATCGACCTCAGCGTCGCGCCCGGCGACTTCGTCGCGCTGATGGGCGCCAACGGCTCCGGCAAGTCCACGCTCGTGCGCGCCCTGGTCGGGCTGCGCCCGCTCGTGGCCGGCGAGGTGCGCCTGTTCGGCACCCCCCTCGACGACTACGACGACTGGCGCCGGATCGGCTTCGTCCCCCAGCGCGCCACCGCCGCCTCCGGCATCCCCGCCTCGGTGTGGGAGGTCGTGGCCGCCGGCCGGCTGACCCGCCGCCGGCTGCTGCGCCCGCTCTCGCGCGCCGACCGCGCCGCCATCGACGACGCACTCGAGATCGTCGGCCTCGCCGACCGGCGCCGCGACGCGGTCAGCAACCTCTCCGGTGGCCAGCAGCAGCGGGTGCTCATCGCCCGCGCCCTGGCCGGCGAGCCGGAGCTCTTCTTCCTCGACGAGCCCACCGCCGGCGTCGACCTGCCCAACCAGCAGGTCCTCGCCGACACCCTGCGCCGGCTCAAGGAGCGCGGCGCGACCATCGTGCTCGTCGCCCACGAGCTCGGGCCGCTGGCGCCGCTGGTCGACCGGGCCGTCGTCCTGCGTGACGGCCGGGTGGCCTACGACGGCGACCCGCTGCGCGACCACGAGGTGCACCAGCCCTGGTTCGCCGAGCCGCACACGCACCACCATCACCCGGCGCGCCCGGTGGCCGACCACGTGCCCCAGGTCTCCTCCCCCGTCGACCGCCCGCGAGGTGACGCCTGATGTCCCCCGTCGAGCTCTTCGCGCAGCCGTTCATGCAGCGCGCGCTCATCGCCGCCCTGCTCACCGGCCTCGCCGCGCCCGCCATCGGCACCTTCCTCGTCCAGCGCCGCCTGGCCCTGATGGGGGACGGCATCGGCCACGTCGCCGTCACCGGTGTGGCGATCGGCCTCGCCACCGGCGCCTCGCCGCTGTGGACCGCCGTCCTCGTCGCCGTGCTCGGCTCGGTGCTCATCGAGGTGATCCGCGAGCGCGGCCAGACCAACGGCGACGTCGCCCTCGCCCTGCTCTTCTACGGCGGCCTGGCCGGCGGCGTCTTCGTCAGCGGCCTGGCCGGGCAGAGCGCCGCCGCGCTCAACCGCTACCTCTTCGGCTCGCTGACCACCATCTCCTCCGGCGACGTGCTCATCACCATGGGCCTGGCCATCGCCGTCGTCGGCCTCTGCCTGGGGCTCGCGCCCCAGCTGTTCGCCGTCGCCCAGGACCAGGAGTTCGCCCGCGTCGCCGGTCTGCGCGTGCGCGGCTACAACGTGCTCGTCGCCGTCCTCGCCGCCGTCTCGGTGACCGTCGCGATGCGCACCGTCGGCCTGCTCCTCGTCTCGGCGCTCATGGTGGTGCCCGTGGCCACCTCCCAGCAGGTCACCCGCTCGTTCCGGACCACCCTGGTCGCGGCCATGGCGCTCGGCACCCTCGCCTCGGTGGGCGGACTCGTCGCGGCCACCTTCGCGTCGTACCGGGTGAACGTGGCGCCGGGTCCCACGATCGTGCTGCTCGCCCTCGCCTGCTACGCCATCGCCTGGCCCATCGGCATCTGGCTCCGCCGCCGCGCCCGCCTGCGCGAGCCCTTCGCCTCCGGTCAGGCCGCGCCGTCCCACGACGCCTGCGGCGCCCACCCCCACGCGCACGGACCGGGGTGCGGCCACCTCGCCGTCCCCCACGACGACCACGTGGACTACGTCCACGACGGGCACCGCCACGCGGCGCACGGCGCCCACTACGACGAGCACTGACCCGGGGCCACTCGCCCGGCGAAGGAGCGCGTTCCGGCGCGCGAAGTGACACGAACCGGCGGTCGAGGGCGCACTCTCGACCGCCGGTTCGTGCTCCTTCGTGCGCCCGAACGCGCTACTTCGTCGGGTTGGGCTCCGCGCCGCCGTAGCGCCGGTCGCGGCGGGCGTAGGTGTCGATGGCGTCCCACAGGTGACGGCGGTCGACGTCGGGCCAGAGGACGTCGGAGAACACGAACTCCGCGTACGCCGCCTGGTAGAGCATGAAGTTCGAGAGCCGCTGCTCGCCGGAGGTGCGCCAGATCAGGTCGGCGTCCGGGAGCTCGGGGACGTAGAGGTAGCGGCCGAGGGTGCGCTCGTCGACCTTGTCCGGGTTAACCCGGCCGGCGGCGACGTCGCGGGCCAGGGCCTTGGCGGCGTCGCCGAGCTCGGAGCGGCCGCCGTAGTTGACGCACATGGTGAGGGTCAGGACGTCGTTGTGCTTCGTGAGCTCCTCGGCGACCTGGAGCTCGGTGATCACCGACTTCCACAGCCGCGGCGCGCGACCGGCCCACCGGACCCGGACGCCGAGCTCGTGCATCTCGTCGCGGCGGCGGCGGATGACGTCGCGGTTGAAGCCCATCAGGAACTTGACCTCGTCGGGGCTGCGCGACCAGTTCTCGGTCGAGAAGGCGTACGCCGACACCGCCTTCACGCCGATCTCGATCGCCCCCTCGACGACGTCGAACAGGCTCGACTCGCCCTCCTCGTGACCGCGCGTGCGCGGCAGGCCGCGCTCCTTGGCCCAGCGGCCGTTGCCGTCCATCACGATCGCGACGTGGTGCGGCACCAGCTCGGCCGGGACGGCGGGCGGACGCGCGCCCGAGGGGTGCGGCGTGGGCGGGCGGACCGGGCCGCGGGCGGCGGCCGCGGCCGCCTCGGCGGCGCGGGTACGACGGGAGGCGCGGGTCACGGGAGCAGTCTCTCAGGAGGCCTGTGGAGGAGCGGTTGCGGGCGATCCGCGCACGATCCAGCATCGGGGCGTGGAAACTCTCGGGAAGGTGATGCAGCATGGGGGCCATGACCATCGATACCGGTGTGCCGCTCGGGCGGGCACTGACGGTCGACGATCTCGAAGCGCTGCCCGATGACGGGCTGCGGCACGAGCTCATCGACGGGGTGCACGTCGTGAGTGCGGCGCCGATCCCGCTGCACCAGCGGGTCAACTTCAAGCTGTGCCGGGCCCTCGATGACGCCGCGCCGGAGCATCTCTGGGTGGTACCGCCGATCGACGTCGTGCTCGCTCGCGACACCGTGCTCGAGCCCGACGTCGTCGTCGCCCCGCGCGACCAGCTGACCGGCAAGCGGCTCGACGGCCCGCCGCTGCTGGCGATCGAGGTGCTCTCGCCGAGCACGGCTCTGATCGACCTCAACACCAAGTACGCGCGGCTCGAGCGGGCCGCAGCGCCGCACTACTGGGTGGTCGACCCGGTGGCGCCGCGGCTGATCGCGTGGGAGCTGCGCGACGGGGCCTACGTCCAGGTCGCCGACGTGTCCGGCGAGGAGACCTGGACGGCGCAGCGGCCGTTCCCGGTCGCGATCTGCCCGGCCCGACTGGTCGAGTAGGACCCCGAGCGGCTCAGCGCTCGACGTAGGCCAGCGACCGCAGCCCGCGCTCGAGCTGCCACTGCACGAACGCCGCGATCAGCCCGCTGGCCTCGCGCACGGGACGCGGCTCGGCGGCCTCGATGACCGGCCAGTCGCCGGCGAGCAGCGCGCCGAGGAGGACCAGGGTCTCGGGGGCGGGGGTCGCGGAGCCGGGGATCCGGCAGGTGGAGCAGAGGACGCCACCCATCGAGGGGTTGAACCACCGGTGGTGCCCGAGCTCGCCGGTCGCCAGGACCGGGGGGCGGCCGCAGTGGGCGCAGTCGACGAAGGCGGGCGCGTAGCCGGCGATCGCGAGCGCGCGCAGCAGGTACGAGTCGAGCACGTGGCAGGGCAGCCGCTGACCGCCGGCCATGGCGTTGAGCGCGCCGAGCAGGAGGCTGAACTGCTGGCGGGCCGGCTCGCGCTCCTCGACGACGAGCCGCTCGGCGGTCTCGAGCATCGCGGTGCCCGCCGTGTAGCGGTCGTAGTCGTAGCCGATCGGCGCGGCGTAGGCGCCGCGGGTCTCGGCCTGGGTGATCGTGTCGAGGTTGCGGCCCTCGGCGATCTGCAGGTCGACGTGGGTGAACGGCTCGAGCCGCGAGCCCCACCGCGAGGTGGTACGGCGCACGCCCTTGGCCACCGCGCGGACCCGGCCGTTCTCGCGGGTCAGGAGCGTGATGATGCGGTCCGCCTCACCCAGCTTGTGGGTGCGCAGGACGATCGCCTCGTCACGGTAGAGTGGCACCCCTCCATTGTGCGGCCTGGAGCGTGACGAAGCCCGGCGCCACCCCGTTGAACGGCCATGCGCCGCGTCACCCTCACCCTGCTCCTGCCGCTCGTGACGGCGCTGGTGGCGGCTCTCGGGACGTGGCCGGCCGCGCACGCCGACGACGACGGCGGCGGTGGCGCCTACGCGCCGCTCGACCGCCCCGGGCCCGCGCTGTCGGTCCCGCGGCCGGCGCTCGCGGCGTCCCTCGCCTGCCACGGCGACCCGCGGACCGGCCCGGCGCCGATCCTGCTCAACCCCGCCACGAGCGTGACGCCGGTCGAGAACTACTCGTGGAACTGGGCGAACGTCTTCGCGGCGCAGGGCCGCTACTACTGCCTGGTGACGGTGCCGCAGCACACATTCGGCGACATCCAGGTGGCCGCCGAGTACGTCGTCAACGCGATCCGCACGATGCACGCCCGCACCGGCCGGCGGATCGCGGTCCTCGGCCACAGCCAGGGCGGGATGAACCCGCGCTGGGCGCTGCGCTTCTGGCCGGACGTGCGCCCGATGGTCGCCGAGATGATCGGCATGGCGCCCTCGAACCACGGGACACGATCGATCCCGGGCTGCCTGCGCGGGCTGACCACCTGCGTGCCGGCGGTCTGGCAGCAGCTCGCGGGGTCGGCGTTCATCAAGGCACTCAACAGCGGCGCCGAGACGTTCGCGGGCATCGACTACACCAACGTCTACACGATGCTCGACGAGGTGGTGACCCCGCCGGCGTCGTCGGGGCTCAGCACCGGTGGCGGCCGGATCGCGAACGTCCGGGTCCAGGACGTCTGCCCGCTCGACCCCTACGAGCACGTGCTCACCGGGACGATCAGCCCCACGACGTACGCCATCGTGATGGACGCGCTCGACCACGACGGACCCGCGGTCGCCGCGCGCGTCGACCGGTCGGCGTGCCGGCGGCTCTCCATGCCGGGCCTCGACCCGCTCGACGCGCGGGCCTACGTCCCGGTGCTGTTCGCACTCCCCCGCCTGGTGAGCACGATGCTGCCGCTCGTCAGCCTCGGTGGGGCCCCGCTGCTGCGGGCCGAGCCTCCGCTGCGGTGCTACGTGCTCGCGGCGGGCTGCTGACCGGCCGGCCGGCGCCGCGGCACCGGCCGGCCAGCCGACGGATCAAGCCGCCGAGACCTCGGGGGTGAACTCGGTGAGGCGGGTCAGGGCGTCGAGCAGCTTGGCCCGGACGTCGGCGTCGGTGGTGGGGTCGACGTCGATCGCGGACTGCGACACGGTGACGTCCTCGACCACGATCGCACCGGCGATGCCGGCCGAGCGGGCGGTGTCGCCGTGCGCCCACTTGCCGCCGTACGGCGTGGGGGTGGCGCCGATGACGCCGAAGGGCTTGCCCACGACGGCGCCGGCGCCGTACGGGCGCGAGAGCCAGTCGATGGCGTTGTTGAGGACGGCGGGCATGGTGCCGTTGTACTCGGGCGTGACGGCGAGGACGCGGTCGGCGCCCTGGACGCGCTCGCGCAGGGCGACGGCGGTGGCGGGAGCGTCATCGCCGTCGATGTCCTCGTTGTAGAACGGGACCTGGTCGAGGCCCTCGATGATGTCGAGGGTCACGCCGGCGGGAGCCTCGTCGCGGAGGATCTCGGCCAGCTTCCGGTTGAGCGAGTCGGCCCGGAGGCTTCCGACGAGGACGGCGACGCGGGTGGTGGTGGTCTCAGTCATGATGGGCGAAACGGACCATGGTCCGCTTCTATTCCGGGGTGGCGGATTTTCCTTTCGGCCCAGGGCGGCGAGGCGGCGGCAGCAACGCGGCAGTTTCACCGCCTAGGCGGTGAAACTGCCGCCGGTGTCGGCACCCCCACCTACAGTTGGCGAACCATGTCTAAGCCCCTGCCGCTGCTGACCGGCGCGCCGCCCGCCGAGCGCGCCGACGCGGCGCGCAACCGCGAGGCACTGCTCCAGGCGGCGACCGAGCTGATCGAGGGCTGCAGCGTCGCGGGCATCACCATGGACGCCGTCGCGGCCCGCGCCGGCGTGGGCAAGGGCACGGTCTTCCGGCGCTTCGGCAGCCGCGAGGGCCTGATGGCCTCCCTGCTCGACCACCGCGAGCGGGTCTGGCAGGCCGGCGTGATCAGCGGCCCGCCGCCGCTCGGGCCGGGGGCGCCGGCGCTCGACCGGCTGCTCGCCTTCGGTGCCTCCCGGATGCGCCTGCACCTCGAGCAGGCCGCCCTGATCGAGGCGGCCGGCCGCACCTGGGGCGAGAACCACGCTGTCCTCGGCTTCGCCACCCTCCACGTCCGGCTGCTGCTCACCGAGCTGGGCACCCCGGGTGACCTCGACTACCTGGCGGGCGCGCTCATCGCGCCGCTCAACATCTCGGTCCTGCGCCAGCAGATGGGACCGAGCGGGATGAGCGAGGAGCGGGTGCTCGCGGGCTGGGAGTCGCTGGTGCGCCGGGTCGTCGGTCCGCCGATCAGTCCCGGTGGTGCCGCAGCAGACCGTAGGTGAGCCCGTCGACGAGCGCCTCCCACGACGCCTCGATCACGTTCGCGCCGACGCCGACGGTGACCCACTGCGTGGCGCCGTCGGTGGTCTCGATGAGCACCCGGGTGATGGCGTCGGTGCCGTGGCCCTGGTCGAGGATGCGGACCTTGAAGTCGATCAGCTCGAACTTCGCGATCTCCGGGTAGGCCTGCACGATCGCCGAGCGCAGCGCCTGGTCGAGCGCGTTGACCGGGCCGTTGCCCTCGCCGGTGACGACATAGCGGACGCCGGCCGCCTGGAGCTTCACGGTCGCCTCGGAGACCGCCTCCTCCCCCGGCTGGGCGTGGGTGAGCGTCTCGGTGATGACCCGCCAGCTCTCCACCTCGAAGTACGACGGCCGCCGGCCCTCGGCCTCCTCGACCAGCAGCAGCTCGAACGAGGCGTCCGCGGCCTCGAAGGTGTAGCCCTGCGACTCGAGCTCCTTGACCCGCTGGGTCACCCGGGTGACGAGCTCCGGGGAGTCGGACAGGTCGAAGCCGAGCTCGCGGCCCTTGAGCTCGATGGTGGCGCGCCCGGCCATGTCGGAGACGAGCAGGCGCATGTCGTTGCCGACGCCCGCGGGGTCCATGTGCTGGTAGAGGTCGGGGTCGACCTTGATCGCGCTCGCGTGCAGGCCGGCCTTGTGGGCGAAGGCCGAGGTGCCGACGTACGGCTGGCGCGAGGCGGGCGGGACGTTGGTGACCTCGGCGACGGCGTGGGCGATCCGGGTGGCCTCGGAGAGGAGGCCGGGCGGGAGCACCTGCTTGTCGAGCTTGAGCTCGAGGTTGGCGACGACGTTGACGAGGTCGGCGTTGCCGGTGCGCTCGCCGTAGCCGTTGATGCAGCCCTGGACGTGCGTCGCGCCGGCGTCGACGGCGGCGAGCGTGTTGGCCACGGCGCAGCCGGTGTCGTTGTGGCAGTGGATGCCGACCCGGACCTGGGCCGCCTCGATGACGTCGTGGACGACGTCGGAGACCCAGCCCGGCAGCATGCCGCCGTTGGTGTCGCACAGCGCGATGACGTCGGCGCCCGCGTCGTACGCCGTGCGGAGGACCTCGAGCGCGTAGGACCGGTCGAGGCGGTAGCCGTCGAAGAAGTGCTCGGCGTCGAGGAAGACCTGCTGCCCCTCGGCGCGCAGGTGGGAGACCGTGTCGCGGATCATCGCGAGGTTCTCGTCGAGCGTGGTGCGCAGCGCCTTCTCGACGTGCCCGACGTGGGACTTCGCGACGAGCGTGACGACGCCCGCGCCGCTGTCGCGCAGGGCCGCGACGAGCGGGTCGTCGGCGGCCTTGACGCCGGCCCGGCGGGTCGAGCCGAAGGCGGCGAGCCGCGCGTGCTGGAGGTCCAGCTCGAGCGCCGCGCGCCGGAAGAACTCGGTGTCCTTGGGGTTCGAGCCCGGCCAGCCGCCCTCGATGTAGCCCACCCCGAGCCCGTCGAGCTGGCGCGCGATCGTCAGCTTGTCGGCGACCGAGAGGTTGAGCCCCTCCTGCTGGGCGCCGTCGCGCAGCGTCGTGTCGTAGACGTGGAAGGAGCCGTGGAGGTCGAGCTGCTGGGTCATCGTGATCTCTCGCTGGTGCGTCACCTGGGCAAAACAAAAGCCTCCCGACAACGAGAGGCTGGCGCGTCCGACGGTGGTCGGACGCGCTAGGTAATGATCGTGATGAAGGTGGTCACGGGCCCTAGTCTGCCACGGATCGGTGAGACGGTGATCTCAGAGTCCGAACGGGCCGCCGGTCCAGGGCACCCAGGAGACGTCGTTGCCGGCGACCAGGGCCGCGAGCAGCGCGGCGATCCCGAGCAGCACCGCGCAGGTCAGCACCCAGGGCAGCGGCCGGCGGCACAGCGGGAAGAGTGCCCGGGCGACCGGGCCGCGGAACCGACTGCCGCCCGGTCCCGACCACAGCGCCACGCCGACGGTCGCGCCGCAGGCGAGGAGGGTGGACGGCACGTCGAGCTGGACGGCGTAGCCGAGCAGGCCGGCGGCCAGGCCGAGGCCGGCGCTCCACGAGACGAGGACGACCGTGCCGGTGACCGCGCGCAGCCCGTGCCAGGGGCTGGAGAAGGCCCAGCGCAGGCCGTCGTACCACTTGACCCCGCGGACGGTACGGCGCTGGGCGACCGCCGACGCGGCGAGAGAGCCTGCGCGGAGCAGCCACACGGCGAGCACCACGAGCGCGAGCGCCACCCACGGCGCGGCCGCGAATCCGGCGCCGAGTGCGAGCGCGCCGGAGCCGATGGCGGTCCAGCGGCGCAGCCGCTCGCCCAGGGGCGGGCGGGGCTGCGGCGCGAACGGGTCGCCGGGGTCGCCGGCCTGGTCGCCCCAGGCCTCGTCGAACTCGCGCTCCATCCGGGTGACCGCGTCGCCGGGCGCGACGGTGGCGGGCGCTGCGGGCGCGGCCGGCGCTACCGGCGCTACCGGCGCTGCGGGAGCCGGGGGCGGGTACGCCGGTCCCGGCACGGTCGGCGGCGTCAGCACCGGCGTCGGCGGCGCGACGCTGACCGGTGCGGCCGGGCCCGGCGCCGCGCCGGCCTGGGCGGCGAGCGCGAGCGGCAGCGTGAAGTCGTCGGGCTCGTCGGCCGGGTCCGGAGCCTCGAGGGGCGGCGCGAACAGCCCGCCCGGGGGCGCCACTCGCGGCAGCTCGGGCCGGGTGCTCAGCGGGCGCAGCCAGGCGAGGATCTCGTCGAGCAGGGGGCGCGCCAGCGGGTCCGGGTGGAGCGCGGCCGCAAGGACGTCGGCCAGCGGGCGCTCGATCCCGGACAGGTCGTGCTCGCCCCGACGCGTCCGGTCCATCACGGCCATCGCCGGCCCGCGGCCGTAGGGCGCGCGCCCGCTCGCGGCGTAGGCGACCGTCGCCGCCCAGGCGTGGACGTCGGCGGCGGGGGTCGCCTCGTCGCCGTACAGGATCTCGGGGGCGAGGTAGCCCGGCGTGCCGAGCAGCCAGCCGGTCTGGGTGAGCCGGATGTCGTCGGCGACGCGGGCCAGGCCGAAGTCGATGAGGATCGGCGTGCGCCCCTCCATGAGGACGTTGCCGGGCTTGACGTCGCGGTGCAGGACGCCGACCGCGTGCACCGCGGCGAGCCCCTCGGCCAGGCAGCCGGCCAGCCAGTGCAGGTCGCTGCCGACGACCGGGCCCTCGGCGGCGACGTGGTCGTGCAGCGAGAGGCCGGGGACGTAGCGGGTGACGACGTAGGGCACGTCGGCCCACGGGTCGGCGGCGAGCATCTCGGCGACCCAGGGGCTGCGGACCCGGGTCAGCGAGCTCACCTCGCGCGCGAGCCGGCCGCGCGCCTCGTCGTCCCCGACGATCTGGTGGCGCAGCACCTTGAGCGCGACCCGGCGCCCGTCGGGACCCTGGGCGAGGTGGACGATGCCCATGCCGCCCTCACCGAGCTTGGTGAGCAGCAGGTAGGCGCCCACCTGGGTGGGCACGCCGCTGTCGGGTCGGGTCGTCACGCCCTGAGATTACCTGCGGGCATCGAGCTCGGCGATGAGGCGCTTCGGCGCCACGCGGCGGTACGACGCGTCGGCCAGCTCCGCGATCTCGGCCCAGTCGACGCCGGGGCCGGCGAGGTCGATCGCGCGGCCGCCGTACGGGCCGTAGTAGGCGGGGACGAAGAACCGCGGGTCGTCGTCGATGGCCGGCAGGTCGACGTCGTCGGGCGTGAAGATGAAGGCGCTCGGCACCCTCCGGTGCTCCCCCGGCCGGATCTTCTCGCTCCCGCCGAAGGCCGCGAAGATCCTGCCCGCCCGGAAGGTCGGCCGGCCGTGGCTGACCTTCTCCTCCGCTCCGGGGAGGGCCAGGCAGATCCCGCGCAGCTCGGCGAGGCCGGGATCGTCGTCGGAGAACATGATGGGGTGCACCATGGGGCCAGTATGCGTGCCACCATGGACCATGGGCTCGGCCCTCGAGGTGCACCGCCTGGGTGCGGGGGCACCGCCGCTGCTCCTCGTCCAGAGCGGGCTCACCGCCGACGAGCTTCTCCCCCTCGCCCGCGAGCCGGTCCTCGACGGCTGCGAGCGGCTGGTCCCGCACCGGCGCGGGTACGCCGGCAGCGGACCCGCCGCGGGGTCCCCCTCGATCGCGGGCGACGTCGCCGACTGCCTCGCGCTGCTCGACGCGCGGGGCCACGAGCGGGCGCACGTGCTCGGGTACTCCTACTCGGGGGCGGTCGCCCTCCAGCTCGCCGCCGACCACCCCGAGCGGGTGGCCGGGCTGGTGCTGGTCGAGCCGCCGCCGCTGCTGGCTCCGTCAGCGCGCGCCGAGTTCGTCGCGACGGTGGAGGGGCTGCTCGCCGTCCGCCGGGAGGCCGGGGTGGAGGCTGCGCTCGACGCCTTCTGGGCGATGCTCGGGACGCCCGCGTGGTGGGCCGCGCTCGACGCGCAGGTCCCCGGCGCCCGCGACCAGATGCGCCGGGACGCCGCGACCTTCCTCGACGCCGACCTCCCCGCGCTGCTGGCCTGGTCCTTCGGGGACGCCGACGCGGCCCGGGTGCGCTGCCCGGTGCTCCACGTCGGCGCCGACGGCAGCGGCCCGTGGTGGGCCGCCGTGCGCCGTCAGGTCCGGGCGTGGTTCCCCGGCGCCGGGGACGTCGTCGTGGCGGGCGCCGACCACGGCCTGGCCCTCACCCACGCCGCCGAGATCGCGGCCCGGATCGCGCCGGCGCTCAGCGCAGCCGGCCCGCGCGATACTCGGCGACGAAGCTCTCGACCGCCCGATTGGCCTCGCGCAGCCCGTCGCCCGTCTCGCGCCGGTACTGCTTGACCGCGTGCACCACCTTGTCGGCGCGGATGAAGGCCAGCACCTCCTCCGACGGTCGCAGCGGCCCGGGCGCCGCTGCCCCCGCGGCCGGGACCGAGTAGGGCGGGGTGTGCCCGGCCTGCCGGTAGAGCCAGTTGACGTGCTCCTCGAGCTTGGCGATCCGCGCGTCCAGGTAGGAGTCCATGCCGCGACCCTACGAGGCAGGTGGGCTCAGTCGATCTTGCGCATCCAGCCGAAGGTGTCATCGGCCCGGCCGAGCTGGACGTCGACGAGCGCCTGCCGGATCCGCATGGTCAGGTCCTGGCTCGCGGGCGCCGGCGTCTCGCCGCCGGCCCACTTGAGCGCGCCGACCGGGGTGACGACCGCCGCGGTGCCGCAGGCGAAGATCTCGGTGATCCGGCCGCTGGCCACGCCCTCGCGCCACTCGTCGATGCCGAACTTCCGCTCGGTGACGTGGTGGCCCATCTTGCCGGCCAGCTCGATGATCGAGGAGCGCGTGATGCCCTCGAGGATCGTGCCGGTCTCGGGCGTGACGATCGAGCCGTCGTCGAACACGAAGTACATGTTCATCCCGCCGAGCTCCTCGACGTAGGTGCCCTCCTGGGCGTCGAGGAAGACGACCTGGTCGCAGCCCTGGGCGTAGGCCTCCTGCTGGGCGACCAGCGACGAGGCGTAGTTGCCGCCCGTCTTGGCGGCGCCCATGCCGCCGCGCCCGGCGCGCGTGTACTCCTCGGTCAGCCACAGCGTGACCGGCTTGACGCCGCCCTTGAAGTAGGCGCCGGCCGGGCTCGCGATCACCATGAAGGTGACGTGCTGGGCCGGGCGCACCCCGAGGAACTTCTCGGAGGCGAACATGAACGGGCGCAGGTACAGGCTCTTCTCGCCGCCGTCGGGGTTGCCGGGCACCCAGCGGGCGTCGGCCTTGACGAGCTCCTCGACGGCCTGGAGGAAGTCGGGCACCTCGAGGACCGGCAGGGCGAGCCGGTGGCTGGAGCGGATCATCCGCTCGGCGTTGGCCTCGGGCCGGAACAGCCACAGCGAGTCGTCGTCGTGGCGGTAGGCCTTCATCCCCTCGAAGGTCTCCTGCGCGTAGTGCAGGACGGCGGCCGCGGGGTCGAGCGTGATCGGGCCGTACGGCGTGATGCGGGCGTCGTACCAGCCCTGCTCCGGGGTCCACTCGACGGTGAACATGTGGTCGGAGAAGTGCGACCCGAACCCCGGGTTCGCCAGGATCTCCGCCAGGCGGGCGTCGTCGGTGGGGTGCGCAGAGAGCGTGGTCGTGATCTGCATGGTCATCAGGTTAGTCCTCGTTAACGCGGGTCGGCAGGGGGCATCTGCCCGCGTTCGGAGGGGAGCGTCTCCGAAGGCGGGCTAGCCGGCTACTCGGGAGGCGATGGCGTCGCCGACCTCGGGGGTCCGGCGCTGCTGACCGGGCGTGCGCGCCTCGAGGTCGGCGAGCACGGCCGCCTCGATCCGGGCGGCGGCCTCGGGGTGGCCGAGGTGGTCGAGCAGGAGCGCGCCGGAGAGGATCGCGGCGGTCGGGTCGGCGACGAGCTGACCCGCGATGTCGGGCGCCGAGCCGTGCACGGGCTCGAACATCGAGGGCGCGGTGCGGTCGGGGTTGACGTTGCCCGAGGCCGCGAGGCCGATGCCGCCGGTGATGGCCGCGGCGAGGTCGGTGACGATGTCGCCGAACAGGTTGTCGGTGACGATGACGTCGAAGCGCTGCGGGTCGGTGGCGAGGAAGATCATCACCGCGTCGATGTGGCAGTAGTCGGTGGTCACGTCGGGGTACTCGGCCGCGACCTTCTCGAACAGCCGCCACCAGACCTGGCCGGCGTGCACCAGCACGTTGGTCTTGTGGACGAGGGTGAGCTTCTTGCGGGGCCGCTTGCGGGCGCGCTCGAAGGCGTCGCGGACGACGCGCTCGACGCCGTACGCGGTGTTGACCGAGACCTCGGTGGCGACCTCGGCGGGCGTGCCGACGCGCAGCGCGCCGCCGTTGCCGGTGTAGGGACCCTCGGTGCCCTCGCGGACGACGACGAAGTCGATCTCGCCCTTGCCCAGCACCGCGTCGGACAGCGGCGCGACCGAGCCCGGGAACAGGCGCGAGGGGCGCAGGTTGACGTAGTGGTCGAGCTCGAAGCGGAGCTTGAGCAGCAGACCGCGCTCGAGGATGCCCGGGGGCAGGTTCGGGTCGTTGGGCTTGCCGCCGACCGCGCCGAGGAGGATCGCGTCCTGGCCCTTGATCTCGGCGAGCACCGACGGGGGCAGCACCTCACCGGTCTTGAGGTAGTTCTCGGCACCCAGGTCGTACTGGGTGCGGGAGAACTTCAGCTCGGCCGGCGCCGCCACCTCGAGCACCTTGAGCGCCTCGGCGGTGACCTCGGGACCGATGCCGTCACCCGGGATGACGGCGAGGTCGACCTGGCCGGTCGCGGGCGTGAAGGAGGCAGCGGAGGTGTCGGTCATGACGGCGAGGTTAGTTGTCGTCGGGACGGCCGGCGTCACCGTCTCGCAGGTCAACCGCGCCGAGGGTCTCGAGATCGCGGTGCAGCGGGTGCTCGGGGTTGTGCTTGGCGGGGCCCCACTCCGTCGTCCCGGCGTCGGTGCGGGAGGCGTAGCCGGTGGGGTTCGTGCGGCGGTCGCTGCTGGTCGAGGTGAACATCGCTGTGTCTTTCGTGAGGAGGAGCTGCGCGGGTGGAGGAAGGAACGGGTACGGCCGTCCTGGGCTCCTCCCACCGCGACGGGTGGGTGTCAGCTCGTGGGTCTCACGATGTCGACTGCGACGGGGGTGCGGATCACGCGGTATGCCGGCCGGTGGGCCCGTCGCGGTGCTCTGCGGAGAAAGCGCCAGGACTGTCGAGTTGGACGAGCGGCCTGGGCGCCGATAGTGGGAACGCCGCGATCACCGCGGCGAGGTGGCCTCTCTCAGGCCTCGCCGCGGCGCACGATTACGAGAAGAGCGCTCCGCATGGTGGACAGATCCTACGACAGGTGAGACGACGAGGCCAGCACCGTCTCGCATGGCGGAGTGTCGCGAGCCGCGTCCATGGGACGAGACCGGCGCACAGCATCTGAGACACCGGATGTAAGACTCGATGCATGAGCGCGCCCCCCGAGCTTCCCGACGTCGTCAACCGCGCGTTCGACGTGTCCCGTCGCGCGGGCTACGTGTCGTTCTGCCGCAACGAGACCGGCCGCCTGCTGGCGGCCCTCGCCGCGACCCGTGAGGGCACGATGGCCGAGTTCGGCACCGGCTGCGGCGTCGGCACGGCGTGGCTGCGCTCGGGCGTGCGCAACGACAAGGCGCGCATCCTCACCGCCGAGCTCAACCCCAAACTCGCCGCGGCCGCCGCGGAGATCTTCGTGGACGACGCCCTGGTCGACGTCCTCGCCGCGGACTGGTCGACGCTGATGGACAAGGGCCCGTTCTCGCTGCTCTTCCTCGACTCGGGCGACCCCTCGGCCGTCGGGGTCGACAAGATCGCCGACCTGGTCGAGCCGGGCGGCATCGTCGTCCTCGACGACTTCGTGCCGTGCGAGATGTGGCCGCCCATCACCGGCGGCCGGGTCGACACGCTGCGCGAGGAGTGGCTCACCGACGAGCGGTTCACGACCGTCGAGGTGATGGTCGCCGCGGACGCGTCCGCGCTCATCGCCACCCGCCGCTGAGCCGCGCGCGCCGCTGCTGAACCACGCGCCGCTGAGCCGGCCGCCGCTGAGCCGGCTCGGGGCTGCCGCGCGCGTCCGCGGCGGGGTGCGACCGTCGTCGGGTAACACGCTGTCCACCGTGCTGACCGGCGGTTGACGTCGCTCCACGCCGTCTGCAACGGCGTGGAAGCAACGACAAGTGGCGCGAACCAACGCGGACAGCGTGTTACAGCGGGTGGGGCGCGGCGCGCGGACGGCGGGGGCGGGGGCGGTGCTCAGACCTCGCCCGGCTGCGCCCGGCGGATCACCAGCCGGGTCCACGCGCCGAGGTAGACGCGGCCGTCCGGCGGGATCTCGCGCTTCTCGCCTGCCGGCACCGGGTCCTTGGGCAGCGGCCCGATGGCGGTGCCGAGGTAGGTGCCGTTGGACGAGCCGAGGTCCTCGACCCACCAGCGGGTGCCGTCGGTGGTCAGCTGGCAGTGCCGCCGGCTGATCCCGTTGTCGGCGCCGAGGTCGATGTCGGGGTGGATCCCGCGGCTGCGGGAGGTGCGGCCGACCAGGATCGACGTGGTCCGCAGCGCGACGACGGTGGGCACGCCAGCGGAGGGCAGCGGGTCGGTGGACTCCTGGTCGGCGTACCAGTCGGGGTCGATCCAGACCTCGGCGATCCAGGGCTCGGCCAGCGGCGGCGCGACCGACGCCGGCGGCTCGGGCGCCGCCGGGGCCGACGGGGACGCCGGGGCCGAGGGCGCGTCGAGGTCGAGCGCGGACGGCGTGGGCGGGGCGAGCGGGCTCGGCGGGGTGATCGGCCGCGGCATCGAGCCGGTCGTGAAGTCGTAGCCGCAGGCCTCGCAGAAGAGCGCGTTCGGCGGGTTAGCCGCCTGGCAGTTCGGGCACGCGGCCGTCGTCGGCTCGGCGGGCGCCGCCGGCGCCGCGGGAGCCTCCGGGGCCGCCGGGGCCGCGGCCGGCGCGGCGGAGCCCCCGCCGGCCGGGATCGGCAGGCCGCAGACGTCGCAGTAGTCGTCGGCGGCCGACTCGTGCCCGGACGGGCAGGTGCTCATGAGGTGGGCTCCTTGCGGATCCTCGTGGTCTTGGTGGAGGCGGTGTCGAGCGCCATCTCGTCGGCCTTGTCGACGGCACGCTTGAGCCGGACGGTGCCGGTCTCCTCGCTGTCGACGTCGACGACCTTGCGCAGCTTGGACGTCGCCTCGTCGTTGCCGGTCTCGGCCGCGAGCTGGACGGCACGGCCGAGCTTGGTGGTCGCCGTCGCCTCGTCGCCGGCGGCCTTGGCGGCCAGGCCCTCCTGGATCATCTGGGCGAGCTCGGCCTGGCCGGTGTAGTGGGCGACCTGCTGGTCGATCCGGGTGGTGAGCTCGGAGTTGCCCGACCAGGTCGCCTTGACCAGCGCCTGGGTGACGACGTCGCTGCCGAGGGCGAGCTGGACGCGCGCGGCGAGCTGCTCCTGGCCGATCGCCTTGGCCGGCACCCGGATCGCGACGTGGTAGTCGCGCGACTCGTCGGACCACGCCCCCGTGGGGTAGTCGCCGGTGAGCGGGTTGACCGGCGTCCGCCGGTTGGTGAGGTCCTCGACCGTGGGCGAGACCTGGCGCACGAAGAGCACCTCGGCGCCCTGCGGCGTCCACACCCGCAGCGAGGCGTCGGCGACGCCGCGGGACATGGCGTTGCGCATGATCTCCTCGAACTGCGCCTTCATCTCCGCGGGGCGCGGGATGATGTCGACGGTGCCGAGCAGGGCCTGGGCGATCCGGCGGATCTCGGCGACCTGCCAGTCGGTGCCGGCGCCGCGGCAGTCGGCCTGGAAGTAGCCGGTGGCGCGGTTGATCGCGTCGTCGAGGCGGCCCGGACGCTCCCGGTTCTCGCCGTCGGTGAGCAGCAGCACGTGCCGCTGGGTGACCTCGGCGACGGAGCCGAAGAGCTGGCCGGCCAGGTCGAGCCAGGTGCTGATCGCGGTGCCGCCGCTGCCGACGAAGCGGCCGATGGCGGCCGCGGCCTCCTGCCGGGTGCGGGCGTCCATCCGGACCATGCCCGGGCCGCTGGAGACCTGGGGGTAGGCCAGCATGGCGCGGTCGGCGCCGGCGATCACGGCGAAGTAGGTGCCGTCGACGATCTCGGCCAGGGCGGCCTGGGCGGCCTCCTTGGCGGCGGCCATCGTCGACGGGCCCATCGAGCCGGACGTGTCGACGATGATGATCTCGCCCGCGCTGCCCGCCCCGGACTGGCCGGCGGTGCCGGCGCCCTGGCAGGTGATCGTGACGATCGCGTTGACGTCGGTTCCGCCGTCGGGCAGGAACTCGTTCTGGTAGACGGCGGCGCTGAACTCAGCCATCGCTCGGCTCTCCTCCTGAGGTGCCCGCGGGCGCGGGCGTCGGGGTCTGGTCATTCTGCCCGAGATCGACCCGGGCGACGGCGGCGGTGATGTTGTCGTGGCCGCCGGCAGCATTGGCGAAGGCGACGAGGGCCAGCGCGAGCGCGGCCGGGTCGGCCGGGCCGGCCGGGTCCGCCGTCGCCGCGGCGCGGACCTGAGCGTGCATCTCCTCGGGCGTGGACGCGTAGTTCCACAGCCCGTCAGAGCAGGCGAGCAGCCAGCCGGGCTCGGTGACCTCGAGGCTGCCGACGGTCGGCGTGAGGTCCTCGGCGTCGCGGCCCAGCCACTTGGTGATGGCGTGCGCCTGCGGCCCGGACTCGGCCACCTCGCGGGCGATGCCGTCGGCGATCTGGGCCTGGGCGAGCGAGTCGTCGGTGGTCAGCTGGACCGGCCGGCCGGCGTCGGGCAGCCAGTACGAGCGGGAGTCGCCCACGTTGGCCCAGGTGATCCGGCGGCCCTCGAGAACGGCGGCGGTGAAGGTCGCCGACGCCGGGTTGGGCGAGTCGGGGTCGGTGACGGCGACGATCGCGGTGTTGGCCGCGGCCACGGCCGCCGTCAGCACCTTGCGGACGGCGGCGTCGCGGCTCTCGGGCGTCCCCATCCCCGACGGCAGCGGTACCCGCAGCACCTCGCGCGCCGCGCGGGCACCGGCCAGCGAGGCGACGTCGGAGTCGATGGAGTTCGAGACGCCGTCCATCACGATGAGGACCGCGCGCGAGCCCGGCTCGGCGCCCGCGAGGAGCGCCATGGCGTCCTCGTTGCGGTTCTTCCGGACCGCCTTGTCGCACACGCCGGCCACCCAGGACGCGGGGTGCTCCTCGAAGTGGTCGCGCTCGCTCGGTGCCTTGGTGCCGCACTCGAGGCAGTAGAGGTCGGCGCCGACCTCTCCCCCGCACTCGGTGCAGGGACGGCGGCCCGCGGGCGCCGGCGGGTCGGGCAGCGTGCCGGCCGGCTTGCGGGTCGGCGCACTGATCGGCGCGTCGCCGAGCGGGTGGTCCCCGGACGTCGCCGCGACCGGGGCCGGCCCGGGCGCCGTCGTCCCGACGGGGGCACCGCAGCTCTCGCAGAAGCGCGCGCCCGGCGCGAGCGCCGCTCCGCAGGAGGGACAGGTCACGTGAGGCTCCAGTTCCGGACGGCGTTGGCCTGGTTGACCAGGCTCACCCGCTCCTTGAGGTCGACGGCGTCGCGGGCGAGCAGCCGCAGGGCGTTCTCGAGCCCGTCGCGGACGCCGGCCTCGGTCGCGGTGACCGCGCCGATCGTCGTCCCGGCGGGGACGGGGGCGCCGGGCTGGCTGACCACGGGCAGCGCCTCGGTGAGGATCCGCACGGTGAACCGCTGCCGGGTCTGCTGGTCGACGCTCGACGCCTCGATGGTCCGCATCGCCTGGTCGAGCACGGTGATGTCGTGCGCGCCGCCGGTGAGCAGCACCTCGGCCCTCTGCTGCCGGCTCTCGGTGTAGCCGCGGCTCGTGGTCGGGACCAGGTCGAGCGCGGCGACCGCGCCCACCGTGTCCTGGCGCGCGGCGCGGACCCGGGCCATGCCGAAGGCCGCGGGCGGGACGTAGGCCGCGTCGGTCGAGGCGCACACCTGGTAGAGCCCCTCGGCGACCTCGGGCAGGCCGCCGCGCTCGCAGGCGAACGCCAGCGCCAGCTTGGGCGCGAGCTCGCCGGGGACCTGCTGGTAGACCGCGTTGAACGAGGCCTTCGCGGTCTCCCAGTCGTCGGCCTGGACGGCGGCGAGCCCCTCGACCCACAGCGCCCGCCACTCCCACGGGTCGTCGGTGAGCAGCCGCTGCGCGTGGCCCTTGGCGAGCACCGGGTCACCGAGGTCGAGCGCCGCGCGGGCCCGGGCCAGCCAGACCTCGGCGGTGTCCTCGGGCGCGGACTCGAGGTCGGCGAGGCGGCGCTTCGGGTCGTCGTCCCCGATGGTGCTCAGCCAGCTGTACTGCGCGTCGGTGGTGTCCTCGCGCAGGGCGGGCAGCTGGCTCCAGCCGGTGATCGGGCGCGCGGTGGCGGGCGACTCGAAGAGCACCGAGGCCGCCGACGTGCTCGCCGTCCCCTGGCGGCGGCGGGCGACGACCTCGCGCAGCACGCCCAGCACCTGGGTGCGCATCTCGTCGACGGACGCGAACCGGTCGGCCGGGTCGGGCGCGCAGCACTTGGCGATGAGCTGGTAGAGCGAGTCGTTCTGCTGGAACAGCGGCGTGCTGTCGACCGGCGGGAGGCTGTGCAGGTAGGTGCCCTGGTAGCCGCGGAACTCCATGCACAGCACGAGCAGCGTGCGGCCGATCGTGTAGATGTCGGAGGCGACCGACGGGCCGACCTCGGCGACCTCGGGCGCCTGGTAGCCGACGGTGCCGTAGATCGCCGACTCCTCGTCGTCGATGCGGCGCACGCCGCCGAGGTCGATCAGCTTCATCGCGTCGCCGACCTGGATCATGTTGTCGGGCTTGAAGTCGCAGTAGACCAGGCCGAGGTCGTGCAGGTACTGGAAGGCCGGCAGCAGCTCGAGGATGTAGGCGAGCGCCTGGTCGACCGGCAGCGGGTCGTAGGCGCCGCCGTTGGCGGTCATCCGCTCCTTGAGGATCTGCTTGAGCGACTTGCCGCCGACGTACTCCATGACGATGTAGCCGGCGCCGTCGTGGGTGACGAAGTTGTAGATCTCGACGATGAGCGGGTGCTCGACCTGGGCGAGGAACTGCTGCTCGGCGATCGCCGCCGCCAGCGCGTCGGGGTCACCGGAGTTGAGCAGGCCCTTGAGGACCACCCAGCGGTTGGAGACGTTGCGGTCGCGGCCGAGGTAGATCCAGCCGAGGCCGCCGTGCGCGAGCGCGCCCGCCACCTCGTACTGGCCGGCGACGAGGTCGCCCTGCTTCAGCTTGGGCGTGAACGAGAACGGCTGGCCGCAGTTGGGGCAGAAGCCCTCGCTGCGCCCGGGCGTCCCGTCGATGCCGCGGCCCACCGCGTTGCCGCACTTGGCGCAGCTGCGCTTCTCCTCGGGGACCTCGGGGTTCGCCATGATCGCCCGGGCCGCGTCGACCGGCGGGGCGGGCGGGACGACGGTCAGGCCGGCGCCCAGCCGCGCGGAGCGCATCCGCTGGGAGCCGGTGCGGGTGCGCCGCGTGGACGACGTCCCGCTCGCGCCGGCGCGCTTGGAGCCGATCGCCGCGGACTGGACCCGGCTGGCCGCCGTCGCCGACGTGCCCTCGCGGCCCGAGAGCGGCTGGGACTCGGCGATCGCCGCGGCCTCGGCGACCCGGGCGCCCGGCACGGCCGGCGTCCCGCACACGTCGCAGTAGCCGTCGAGGATCTTGCCGGTGCAGCCGGGCTGCTGGCAGGGGCTGCCGTTGGGCGCGGGGACCGCGCGCGGCGAGGTGCTCGCCGTGACGCCGGTCAGCGCGCTCGCGGGCGTGCTGGCGGGAGCGGCAGGAGTGGCGGCGGCGGCCGGGCTGGTCGTGCCGCCGGTGCCGGGCATGCCGCAGACGTCGCAGTAGCCGTCGACGATGCTGCCCGTGCAGCCGGGCTGGGTGCAGGCACCTGTGCTCATGGGGTGGTCTCCTTGATCAACCAGGTCTGGTACGTCGTGACGAGCTGCTGGGCGACGCTCATCGGTGCGGGCGAGCGGGCCAGGACCGCGCGGGCGGCCTGCTCGCTCGCGGCGAGGTCGGGGTGGTCGGCCACGCCCGCGGCGCGCGCCTTGGCGACGTACGCCTCGAGCAGGCCGACGAGCTGCTGGTGCTCCTCGAGCGCCGCGGCATAGGCGTGCTGGGCGATCTCGAGCGCCTGCGAGACCCGGTCGAGCCGCTGCAGGTAGGGGCCGATCGCGTCGGGCGTCACCGGCACCGGGCCGAGCGCGCCGACGTCCGGGACGGCGTAGCGCGGCGCCGGGTCGACGGTCGCCACGCAGGTCTCGGCGAGCTTCTGCAGCGCCGCCTCCCGCGCTTCGAGGTCGGCCCGCAGCTCGCGCGCCGAGATCACCTGGTCGCGCGCGTCGCGGCGGCGGGCGTTGCCGACGATGAGGTCGCGCTCGAACGTCGTCGCCTCGGTCTCGATCGGCCCGAGCATTCCCCCGACGTCGCCGCCGCGCTCGGCCTTGGCCGTGATCCCCTCGAGCCGCGACATCAGCTCGGCCAGCCGCTGGATCGCGCCGTCGCGGCTGATCGCCGGCTCGAGCCCGACCTGGTCGCGGATCCGCTCCAGCTGCGCCCGCAGCTCCCGGATCCGCGCCGCCTGGGCGTCGGCACCCGGCACCAGCGACAGCCGGCTCCGCAGCTGCCCGGTCAGCGCGTCGCACAGCCGCCCCGCCTCCGGCAGCGACACCGCCAGCCCACCCGGCAGCTCGGTCGCCCCGTCGAGCCGGCCCCAGATCAGCGCCGAGATCCGCTCCCGCTCCTGCTGCAGCACCCGGCCGCCGTCCCAGGTCGCGAAGACCAGCTGGTAGCGGTCCGAGATCGCCTTCCACAGCGCCAGCGCCAGCGACATGTCCCCCGCCAGCTCACCCCCGCGACCGGCCGCCAGCGCGGCCTGGTCGAGCTCGTCGAGCTCGGAGCGTCGTACCCGGAGCCAGGTGTCGAGCTCGCCGAGGTAGGCCTGGATCGCCGCAGGGTCCAGCGCGTCCCCGAGCTTGCCGGGAGCGGTGGGTGCGGTGGTGGTCATGGTGGCCAGGTCCACGGTCACCGGCCGTACGCGGGGGCAGGTGGCGCGGTGTCGACCTTGAGGTAGGGCTTCAGCCAGGTCGCGTAGGCGTCCTGCCACTCGCCGTCGGTGCGCATCTGCTGCAGCACCGAGTTGGCGAACCGGACCAGGTCGACGGCGTCCTCGTTGAAGGCCAGGCCGTAGGGCTCGTCGGAGAGCTTGGTCTGCTGGGGAGGCACGACCGCGTAGGGGTCCTGCGCGGCGAGACCGGCCAGCACGGTGTCGTCGCCGGTGATCGCGTCGACGTCGCCCTTCTGGAACAGGATCAGGCAGCCGGTGTGGTTGCTGGCACCGACCGGCTCGGCGCCTGGTGCGACCTCGGTGATGCGGGCGAGGCTGGTCGTGGCCGTGGGTGCACAGACCTTCTTGCCGGAGAGGCTCTCCGGGCCCTGGTAGCTCGCGGCCTGGTCCCTGCGGACCAGGACCTTCTGGGTCGCGTTGTAGTAGACCGACGAGAAGGCGACCTGCTCCCAGCGCTCGCAGTTGACTGTCATGTTGCGCGCCACCATGTCGATGGTGCCGTTCTTGAGGAGCTCCGTGCGATCGGCGGCCGAGATGACGCGCAGGTCGAGGGTCACCCCCAGCGCCTTGGCGATGGCCTTCGCGAACTCGATGTCGAAGCCCTTGAGCTCACCGTCGACCGGGTCGCTGAAGCCCATCTGGAACGTGTCGCCCGAGACGCCGACGACCAGCCGCCCCTTGTTCTTCAGCTCGGCGACAGCCTTGGCCCGGTCGTTGCTCGGTGCGTAGGACTGCGTGGGGTTGTCGCACTGGACCGGCTCCGAGGAGGACGCCGCCTTCGGCTCGGCGGGCTGGGCCTTCGGCACCGGCGTCGCGTCGTACCCGCAGGCGGCGAGCAGGACGGCTGCGGCAGCCAGGGTCGCGGCCAGGGTCCGGGACCGGCTCATGAGAACTCCCTCCGTCGCTCACCGATTCCTCGGGAGAGAAACACCGATGCGGCGATGCCGAGCAGGATCGTGAGCCCGCTCAGGATGAGCGCGAGCGACCGCCCGCTGCGCAGGTCCTCGGCCGCCGAGTCGCCGTTCTTCGTCGCGGCCGCCTTGGCTGCCTCGTCGAACTTGCCGAAGTCGGTGACGCTCTGCCCGAGGGCGAGCTTGCGCGCCTGCTCCCAGTTGCCGTCGTCGTCGAGCTTCTTGATGTCCGCGTGCGTCGCGGCGTAGGCCTTCCAGTCGCTGAGCGAGCTGGTTCCGGACGCGGCCACCTTGTCGGCGGAGGCCTGCCAGTTGTCCTCGTAGGTCGTGCCGGAGCCCCGCTTGATCAGCCGGAGGCTCTCGTTGGCCTTGGCGTCGTTGCCCTCGGTGCGCGCGTCGGCCTCGGCCACCGCCTTGGCGAACTCTCCCTCGCGCAGGCTGTCGTTGGAGCTGTCCCGGATCCAGGCGCCGACCACCGTCACCAGCGTCACGCCGAGGACGATGAGCGCGGCGATCGCGATGCCCTTGTTGATCCGCCGCCGGAACCGCTGGGCCAGCTCGCGGTTGAGCCAGAAGAGCACGCCGAGCGCGACGACGCCGAGGAGCAGCAGCCAGAACGGGTGCTGGCCTCCCATCGCGTCCTCCGCGCGCTGCTGGTTGGACTTCACCAGCGCATCGAGGATCGGGATCGCGTTGCCGTCGGCACGGAGCGCGACGCTGGCGCCGCTGAGGTACTCGGCACCGATCGGGAAGCCCTGCCGGTTGTTGTCGCGGGCCTGGGCGACGGCGGTGGTGTAGTCGGTGACCTTGACGTTGAGCTGTTCCAGCGCGGCGCGGTCGGCCGGCTGGGCGTCGGCCGCAGTGGCGATGCCTTTCAGCACGGACTCGATCGCCTCGTCGTACTTCGTGCGCTGCGCGGCGTCCTCGAGCCCGCCGCGGAGGAACGCGTTGGTCGCGGTGGCGTCGGCGCTGAGCAGGGAGGTCTTGATGCCCTGGACCCGCAGCAGCTGCTCGGTGTCGGCCGCCGCCCGCCCGTCGGCCTGCCAGCCCACGAACTGCACGAGCGCGCTGACCAGCCCGAAGACGATGGCGACGCTCATCCCGATGAGCTGCCAGCGGTTGAGCAGCGCCGGCGTGTCGACGTACGACGGCTCGGCCTGCGCGACCGCTGTGGTGGCCGGCACCGGGGCCGGTGCCGCGACGGCGGCGGACGGCGGTGGGGGCGGCGGGGCCGCCTGGGGGGTGGCGGTCTGGCTCACGACTCCTCCTCAGGGGCGGGGAACGGGTCGACCGGCTCGGTCGGGGGGACCTCGGCGGGCGGCTCGAGGTCGGTGTCGGAGGCGAGGTCCTCGGGCAGCAGGGTGCGCAGCTCGTCGAGGGTGGGCTCGGCGATGTCGCGCAGGCGCCAGGCGTGGTGGCCGATGGCGGCCTCCATGAGGTTGCGGACGAACCGCGCGTTGCCGAACGAGGGGCCGCGCTCGGTACCGGCGAGGATCTCGCGGAGCCGGGCCAGGACCGGCTCGCCGGCGTCGTAGTCGGCGGCGCCGACCATGGAGGCGAAGATGGCGGCGAGCTCGTCGTCGGTGTAGTCGGCGAAGTCGATGGTGGTGCGGAAGCGGCTCTCGAGGCCGGGGTTCTCGGATATGAAGATCGCCATCGGCAGCGGGTAGCCGGCGACGATGACGACGAGGTCGTCGCGCTTGTCCTCCATCTCCTTGACGAGGGTGTCGATCGCCTCCTTGCCGTACTGGTCGCCGGAGAGCGAGTAGGCCTCGTCGATGAAGAGGACGCCGCCCTCGGCGGACTTGACGACCTCGACGGTCTTCGCGGCGGTCTGGCCGAGGTAGCCGGCGACGAGCTCGGAGCGGTCGACCTCGACGAGCTGTCCCTTGGAGAGCAGCCCGAGGGCGCGGTAGATGCCGGCGACCAGGCGCGCGACCGTGGTCTTGCCGGTGCCGGGGTTGCCGTTGAAGACGAGGTGCCGGGTGATGGTCGGCGACTCGAGGCCGGCCTTCTTGCGCAGCCCCTCGATCCGCAGGACGGCGGCCTGGCGGTGGATCTCGGCCTTCACGTCGGCCAGGCCGATCAGCGCGTCGAGCTCGGCGAGGAGCTCCTCGACCGTCTTGACCGGCTCGTCGGGCTTCGCCTCCTCGGCGGGCGGGGTGGCCGGTTCGGCCGCCTGGGTCTGGACGCCGTCGGCGGCGGGCGGTGCGTCGCCCGCGCCCGCGGGCTCGTCGGTCACCGGCGACGAGCCGGGCGCGGCGCCGTTGAGGGCACCGAGCTGGCGGCGGACCTGGTCTCCGACCCGGCGCACCTGGTCGAGCACCTGGTCGCCGAGCCCCGGCACCGGCTGGCGCGGGGGCAGGTCGAACGCGCCCGGCGCGGCGGACGACGGCGTCAGCGAGGCGGACGCCGGCGAGCCCCCGAGCTGGGCGGTGGTCACCGTGGTGGCGGCGCCGACGGCGTCCGGGCCGGGCTCGCCGAGCGCCGAGCCGGCCAGCGCGACGTCGGCGAGTGCGCCGGCGTAGTCGGCGGACTCGGCCGACTTGGCGAGCAGCAGCGAGGCCATCAGCGGGGTCGGGCCGGCGCGGAACCGGTTGCCGCGCTTGGCGGCGAGCATGTGCTCCTCGGCCGAGCGCTCGCGCCCGGTCTGGGCGCACCAGTCGACGAAGGCGCCGCGGGAGCGCTCGGAGACGGTGGCCGCGACGGCCTCTCCCTCGGCACGCGCGGCGGCCTCGTCCAGCCCGGCCTTGCGGGCCGCGGCGACGAGCGCGTCGAGGGCGTCGGCGAGGGAGGTCATGGGGTTCCTAGCGTGAGGTCGGGGCCGCCCGAGGAGGAGTGGCCGAACTTGGCGTCGAGGAAGCGGGTGTGGGCGATGAGCGCCTGGGCGTCGGCACGGTTGGCCGCGTCGAGGATCTGGTCCATCGTCACGCCGAGCAGCTCGAGCGCCTCGATCAGGATGAGCAGTGCCGTCTTGGGGCCGTCGATCGGCCGGGTGTCGGCCCAGTCGCGCGGCAGCCGGAGGTAGGACTGCAGCGCCTCGGGGAGGTAGTCGGTCGCGGTCGCCACGACCGAGTAGCCCTCTTCGCTGCCGAGCCCGAGCTGGCTGATCCGCGGCAGGGTCTGGTTGATGGTGCGCGCGATGCGCTCCACCCGCGAGACGACCACCGGCGGCGCATTGGCCTCACGCAGCATCGCGTAGACCTGGTTGAGCGCAGCCCGGATGTCCTGCTCGGTCGGCGGCGCGGGTACGACGTACGCCGCCTCGTCCGGAGCGCCGCCCCCAGCGCGGCGGCGCCACCACGTCTTCAACCCCACCCGATGCCTCTGGTCAGCCGATGTCGAGCGTGCCGGCGGCGTTGCGGGCGTCGTGCTGCTGGACGCGCTCGAGGTAGGCCTTCGACTTCTGCACCTCGGTCTCGAGGACGCCGATGGTGGTCGACATGTTGTCGAGCGCCTTGAGCTTGAACTCGTCGATGGAGTCCATGGTCGCGTAGATGTTGGCGAACGCGGCCTGCAGCTGCTCCATGCCGATCGTGGACGACGCCGCCTGCTCCTGGATCGCCGCCGAGTTCTCCTTGAGCATCTCGGAGGTGCGCTGGATCATCGCCGACGTCGTGGTGTTGAGGGCGGTGATCTGGTCGAGCACGAGCTTCTGGTTGTTGAGCGCCTGGGCGACGATGACCGCGGTCCGCAGCGCGGAGATGGTGGTCGTGGTGGCCCGGTCGACGCCCTTGATGAGCTCGATGTTGTTCTTGATGATGATGTCGATCGCCAGGTAGGCCTGGATCGACACCGCGAGCTGGGTGAGCAGGTCCTGGTGCTTCTGGCGGACGTAGAAGAGCACGTCCTGCGAGAGCGTCTTGGCCGTCTCGGGGTCGCTCAGCTCGAGCTCGGCGATCTTGGCGGAGAGCTTGGCGTCGAGCTTCTCGGCGACGTAGATGTACTGGTTGAGCCGGCCCATCACGGACCAGAGGTTGGTCTTCTCGAGGTTGAGGGCGACGTTGTCGCGGGTCAGCTCGTCCTGGCCGCTGCGCAGCGAGTGCAGGATGCCGTTGAGCTGGCTCTGCGAGGACTGGTACTTGCGGAAGTAGTCCTCGACCTTGTCGTTGAAGGGCAGCTTGTCCCACCACTTCTTGACGCCGGTGGCCTGGCCCGGGTCGAGGTCCTCGACGGTGCGGCGCAGCGCGAGCAGCGTCTTGCCGACGTCGGAGCCCTGCGCGATGCCGCCCTGCTTGAGCGCCGAGACGGGCTTGTCGAGCATCCGGTTGGACGTCTCGGCGGCCTTGCGGATGTCGGCGGAGCCCATCGTGCGGACGTTCTCGGCCTGCGCGGCGAACTCCGGGCTGCCCGCCTTGGTCGAGGTGAGCGAGGTCAGGAAGCTGTCGACCTTCGCGTCGAGCTCGGGCACCATCGTCGCCTCGACCTGGGGCGCCATCTTGGGCGCCTGGGTCTCCACGACCGGGGCCGGAGCCTCGGGCGCGGTCAGCGTGATGACGGGCTCGGGGGGTGCGAGCGGGGTGGGCTCGGGGGCGGCAGCCTGGGAACCGTCGGTGGTCATGAGAGCGAGCCTATCCAGCCGACCCGACGTTCATGCAGGGTCAGCGAGGAAGTTCAGGGTCCGGCTCAGGGATCCCACCGACCCGCGCGGTACCCGGAAGCGTGACGAGGAACCACGGCATCATCCACTGGGCGATGGGTCCGATGGTGAGCGCGTACGCCACCGTGCCCAGTCCGAGCGTGCCGCCGAGCAGCAGGCCGAGCACCACGACGGTCACCTCGATGCCGGTCCGGACCAGCCGGATCGAGAGCCCGGTACGTCGGGCGAGGCCGGTCATCAGCCCGTCGCGCGGGCCGCGTCCGAGCTGGGCGCCGATGTAGAGGGCGGTGGCCAGCCCGCACAGCACGATGCCGCCCACCATGAGCGCGATCCGGGCCGCCATCGCGTCGGGTGCGTCGAACATCCCGAGCGTCACGTCGGCGGCGACGCCGACGACGAGCGCGTTGGAGATGGTGCCGAGGCCGGGCTTCTCGCGCAGCGGGATCCACAGCAGGAGCACGATGAAGCTGAACACCACGACCGCCTGGCCGAGCGTGATCGGGACGTGCCGGATCACGCCGGAGTGCAGCACGTCCCACGGCGCGAGGCCGATGTCGCCGAGCACCATGAGGGCCAGGCTGACGCCGTAGAGCCACAGGCCGACGTACAGCTGCACGAGGCGACGGGGCAGCTTCCCCGCGCGCAGCTGGGTGAGCGGTCCGAGGTCGACGAGCTGGACGGTGGTCATGAGATCCAGGGTGCGGCCGATTGGACTGTCGCAAAAGAGCCAATTCTGATTCACTGGCCTGCATGACGCAGGCCACTTCGCTCTCCGCCGCCCGGCTCGCTGGCCTGGTCGACGGCTTCGACCGCTCCCCCGCGTACGTCGGCCTGGCCGACGCGCTGCGCGAGCTGATCGGCGACGGGCGGATCGGCTACGGCACCCGGCTGCCCAGCGAGCGGGACCTGACCGAGGCGCTCGGCGTCTCGCGCACCACCGTCACCCGCGCCTACGCCGTGCTGCGCGACTCGGCCTACGCCGAGGCCCGGCAGGGGGCCGGCACGTTCACCCGGCTGCCCGGCGGCCGGACCCGGGCGCTCGACCGCGCGCTGTGGCCCAGCGACGTCGGCAACGGCGTCATCGACCTGGTCTGCGCCGCCGCGACCGCGCCCCCGGGCATCGCCGCCGTCTACGCCGAGGCCGCGGCCGACCTGCCGGCCCACCTCGGCGGGCACGGCTACTTCCCTGCCGGGATGCCGGACCTGCAGGCCGCCATCGCCGCGGCGTACGACGCCCGCGGGCTGCCCACCGCGCCCGAGCAGGTCATCGTCACCCCGGGCGCGCTCGCGGCCACCGCCGTGGTCGGCACGGCCCTGGCCGGGCCCCGCGACAAGGTGCTCGTCGAGTCGCCGACCTACCCCAACGCGGTGCGGGCACTGCGGGCCGGCGGCGGGCGGATCGCCGCGATCCCCCTCGACCCGTCCGGCTGGGACCTCGACGCGGTCGACGCCGCGCTGGCCCGGCACGCGCCCCGGCTCGTGCACGTGATGCCGGACTTCCACAACCCGACCGGGCTGGTGCTCAGCGAGCGCGAGCGGGCGTCGTACGGGCGGATGCTGGCGCGGCACGGCGCGACCGCCGTCGTCGACGAGGCGCACCACCTGCTGGGGCTCGACGACCTCGACAGCACCGCGGCGCCGACCCCGTTCGCGGCGCACGCCAAGGACGCGATCTGCGTCGGCAGCGCCAGCAAGTCGGTGTGGGGCGGCCTGCGGATGGGCTGGATCCGGGCCCCGCACGCCCTCGTCGACCGGCTCACCCGCGCTCGGGTCGGGCTCGACCTCGGCGTCCCGGTGCTGGAGCAGCTGGTGCTGACCCGGCTCCTCCAGGGCGACCTCGACGGCGTCGTGCGCGCCCAGCGCGAACGGCTGCGCGAGCAGCGCGACGCCCTGGCCGGCGCGCTCACCGAGCGGCTGCCCGACTGGACCTTCCGGATGCCGGCCGGCGGCATGGCGCTGTGGTGCCGGCTGCCCGTCGCCGCCGCGACGGCGCTCTCGGTCGAGGCGGAGCGGCACGGCGTCCTCCTGGCGCCCGGCCCGTCGTTCGCGCCCGAGGGCGGGCTCGACCGCTACGTCCGGCTCCCCTATGCCGTCGCCGCGCCGCTGCTCGTCGAGGCCGTCGACCGGATCGCCGACGCATGGGCCGTGGTCGGTGCGGGCGGCGCCCGCGCCACGGGAGGCACGGCGCCGGTGCTCGTCGCCTGAGCGCACGATTACGACGAATCCCCATCGCGGAGCCGGTCTCCGCCCGCCCACGATCGGGTCGTGGACCTCCTCCGTCGCGCCCTGGCGCTCCTGCTCCTCGTCGGCCTGACCGCGATCGCCGCGCCCGCGCACGCCGCGCCGCCGGGCAACGACGCCCGCGCGTCCGCGACGACCATGCAGTACGGCAACAGCTACGGGGTGACCACCACCGAGGCGACCACCGAGGCCGGGGAGGCGCAGCCGTGCGGCGTCACGTCGGGGCACTCGGTCTGGTACCGCTTCTCCCCTTCGGTGTCGGCGACCTACGTCCTCGACACCGTCGGCAGTCCGCTCGACACGGTGGTCTCCGTCGAGAGCTCCGCCGGCACGACCCTGGGCTGCAACGACGACGCGGAGCGCGGCGTCTCCGGGTCACGGCTCGCGATCGCGCTGACGAGCGGGGCGACCTACTACGTGCGGGTGGCCGGCTACGGCGGCGCCTCGGGCAGCTTCCTGATGTACCTGCTCGCCGAGGCACCGGCCAACGACGACCGTGCCGCGGCGGCGAACCTCTTCTTCAACGGCAGCCGCGAGGTCGGCCTGCTCCAGGCGAGCACCGAGCCGGACGAGCCGTCCGCGGACTGCGAGGCCGGCCTGCACCACACCGTCTGGTACCGCTACGTGCCCACCCAGGCGGGCCGGCTGACCATCGCCAACGGCAACGCCTGGGCCGCGCGGATGCGCCTGTACGACGCCACCGCGAGCACACCCCAGGCACTCGTGTGCGACAGCTACCACGACGGCGACACCGGTCAGTTCGGCAAGATCGACCAGTACGTCCGGCCCGGCCGGACCTACCTGCTCCAGATCGGCGCGCCACCCGGCGTCACCGCCGAGCGGACCACCATCGCGGCCGGGTTCACCCCGGGCGCCCAGCCGGCCAACGACTCCTTCGCGACCCCCGCCCGGCTCGGCGGGCTCCGCGGCTCCTTCACGGTTCCCGCGGGGCAGCTGACCACGGAGGCCTTCGAGTGGCCGCTCTACGGAGGCGCCCGGATCGGCCTCCACTCCGCCTGGTACCGCTGGACCGCGCCGGCGAGCGGCACGCTGCGCCTGACCGTGCCGGACTCACTCCAGACCATCAAGGTCTGGAAGGACGTCGCCAACCCCGGCCTGCTCGACCCGACCGGCCTCGGCACGCCGAGCAGCCCCGCCGGCGGCGGCAGCCTGCTGACCGTGCCGATCACCCGCGGGACGACGTACCGGGTCCTCGCCGACTGGCGCAGCCCGGCGACGTTCCCCGTGTCCTACGCCCTCGACACGACGGCGACCGCGCCCGCGGCCCCCACCCGGCCCGCGGTCAAGGTGCGCCCCCGGACGGCCGTCGTGACCTGGCGCGCGCCCGCCGACGGCGGAGCCTCGATCACCGGCTACACGGTGACGGTCCGCGGCACCGTCGCCGGGCGGAAGCGCACGATCGTGCGCCAGGCCGGGCCCGCGGCTCGTCGTACGGTGCTGCGCGGGCTGAAGCCCGGGCGCTACCGGGTCGTCGTCACCGCGACGAACGCGATCGGGACGTCGCCCGCGAGTCCGCGAGCCCGGTTCGGGATCCGCTGAGCCGGCGCTAGACGAGGTCGACCGCGCGGATCGACGTCGCCTCGATGGCGACCGCGATCTGGGCGAGCGAGTCGGCCGGGATCGCCGAGTCGACCGACAGCGCGACGAGCGCCTCGCCGCCCTTGGTCTCGCGGGAGACCTGCATGCCGGCGATGTTGACGTCGGCCTCGCCGAGGATCTGGCCGACGGTGCCGACCATGCCCGGGCGGTCGACGTAGGTGAAGAACGCGAGGTGCTCGGTCAGCTCGATGTCGACGCTGAAGCCGTTGACCTCGACCAGCCGCTCGTGCTGGGCGATGCCGACGAGCGTGCCGCTGACCGAGACCTGGCTGCCGTCGGCGAGCGTGCCGCGCAGGGTGATCAGGTTGCGGTGGTCGGCGCTGTCGCTGTCGGTGACGAGTCGGACCGCGATGCCGCGCTCGGCCGCCAGCAGCGGAGCGTTGACGTAGGAGACCTGGTCCTCGACGACGCCGCCGAAGACACCCTTGAGGGCGGCCAGCTCGAGCACCTTGACGTCGTGGTCGGCGATCTCGCCGCGCACCTCGACGTCGAGCTGCTGCGCGACCTCGCCGGCGACGGCGGTGAAGACCTGGCCGAGCTTCTCGGTGAGCGGGATGCCGGGCCGGACGTCCTCGGCGATCACCCCGCCCTGGACGTTGACCGCGTCGGGCACCAGCTCGCCGGAGAGCGCGAGCCGGACGGACTTGGCGACGGCGATGCCGGCCTTCTCCTGGGCCTCGTCGGTGGACGCACCGAGGTGCGGCGTCGCGACGACGTTCTCGAGCTCGAAGAGCGGGCTGTCGGTGCACGGCTCCTTGGCGAAGACGTCGAGGCCGGCAGCGGCGATCCGGCCGGTCTTGAGCGCGTCGTAGAGCGCGCCCTCATCGACGATCCCGCCGCGGGCGGCGTTGACCAGCACCAGCGACGGCTTCGCCTTGGCGAGCGCGTCGGCGTCGATGAGGCCGATCGTCTCGGGCGTCTTGGGCAGGTGGACGGACATGAAGTCCGCCTCGGCCATCAGGGTGTCGAGGTCGACCAGGCGGACACCGACCTGGGCCGCGCGGCCGGCCTGCACGTAGGGGTCGTAGGCGATCACGTTCATGCCGAACGCCGCGAGGCGCTGGGCGACGAGGACGCCGATCCGGCCGAGGCCGACGATGCCGACCGTCTTCTCGAACAGCTCGATGCCGGTGTAGCGCGAGCGCTTCCACTCGCCGTTGCGCAGCGCCGCGTGGGCGGGCGAGACGTGGCGGGCGGCAGCGAGCATCAGCGCCACGGCGAGCTCGGCGGCCGAGACGATGTTGGACGTCGGCGCGTTGACGACCATGACGCCGGACTGGGTCGCGGCCTTCACGTCGACGTTGTCGAGGCCCACGCCGGCCCGGGCGACGACCTTGAGCCGCTTGGCGACCGCGAGCGCCTCGGCGTCGACCTTCGTGGCGGAGCGGACGAGGACCGCGTCGACGTCCACGATGGCGGGGAGCAGCTCGGCCCGGTCGGCGCCATTGCAGTGGCGGATCTCGAAGTCCGGGCCCAGCGCCTCGACGGTCGCGGGGCTCAGCTCTTCGGCGATCAGGACGACGGGGCGATCGGTCACAGCGATGTCCTTGCAGGATCGTGCGGGTAAGGGTGCGGCACGGCGCTGTGCGTGCCCGCCACGATACTCGATCCCGCCCTCCGGGAGCAGGTTCCCGGCCCCCGGAGCCGCTTCGTACGGTCGCCGCCATGGCCGACGACCCCACCGCCCTCGCCGCCCGCCTCGCCCACCTGGAGGCCGTGGCCGCCATCGAGGCGGTCAAGCACCGCTACTTCCGCGCCTGCGACGCCAAGGACCCGGCCGCCTTCCGGTCGTGCTTCGTCGCCACCGGCTCGGTCCTCGACTACGGCGAGCTCGGCAGCACCGACGCCGACGGCATGGCCGCCGTCTTCGAGAGGATCGCGCTGGAGCGCGACCCCGGCGACGGTCGCCACGTCGTCCTCGACATGCACCACGGCGTGCACCCCGACATCCAGGTCGTCGACGACGACCACGCCACGGGCGCGTGGACCCTGCGCTTCCGGCAGGTCGACCTGGCCCAGGGCACCGAGCGGGTCCTCAGCGGCGAGTACGCCGACGAGTACCGCCGCGAGGACGGCGCCTGGAAGATCGCCTCCTGCGTCTTCCGCGCGCAGTGGTCGATCACCCGGCCGCTCGGCGCGGACGTCGTCGTGCACGAGGTGGCGGACGCTCAGCCGAAGAGCGCCTGACCGACGTACTCCCCCTTGCCGACCCCCGGCGGGACGGCGAACAGCGCCGAGCTGGTGAACCGCAGGTACTCCATGAGTGCGTCCGACTTCGCCATCGCCCTCTGCAGCGGGATGAAGTGGGTGCGCGGGTCGCGGACGTAGGCGATGAAGAACAGCCCGGCGTCGAGGCCGCCGACGTCGTTGCTGCCGTCGACGAAGTTGTAGCCGCGGCGCAGCATCCGGACGCCGTCGAACTGGTCGGGGTGCACGACCCGGACGTGCGCGTCGACCGGGATGAGCGGGCCGGCGCTGCCCTCGATCCCGAAGTCCGGGTCGGAGAACTCCTTACCGCCCGAGAGCGGCGCTCCGCTGCCCTTGGTGCGCCCCACGAACTGCTCCTGGGCGTCGAGCGACTGGCGGTCCCAGATCTCGATGTTCATGTTGATCCGGCGGGCGACCAGGTACGAGCCGCCGCTCAGCCAGACCGCCGCCGGGTCGTCGTCCCCGCCGACCCAGACGTGCTCGTCGAGGGCCGCGCCCTCCTCGGCCTTGATGTTGGCGGTGCCGTCCTTGAAGCCGAACAGGTTGCGCGGTGTGGACTGGCTCGTCGACGTGGTGGACGTGCGGCCGAAGCCGAGCTGGGACCAGCGCACCGCCGTCGTCCCGAAGCCCATGCGGACCAGGTTGCGGATCGCGTGGACGGCGACCTGCGGGTCGTCGGCGCAGGCCTGGATGCAGAGGTCGCCGCCGCTGCGGCCGGGATCGATCACGTCGGCCGAGAACAGCGGCAGCGGCTCGAGCGCGGCCGGACGCCGGTCGGCGATGCCGAAGCGGTCGTTGCCGTCGGCGTCGCGGAAGAGCGTGGGGCCGAAGCCGAAGGTGATCGTCAGGCCGCTGGGCGGCAGGCCGATCGCCTCGCCGGTGTCGTCGGGCGGCGCGTCGGCGGCGCCCTCGACGGGGCCGACCGGGCCGGCGGAGCCGCCCTGGGTCATCCGCTCGGCGGCCTCGGTCCAGGCCTGCAGCAGGCGGACCAGCTCGTCGCGGTCGTCGGTGGTGACGTCGAGGGCGACGAAGTGGAGCCGGTCCTGCGCGGGCGTGACGATGCCGGCCTGCCGCTCCCCCCGGAACGGGTACGACGTGGCGCCCGGCGCCGCGGCCGCCGTCCCCTCGCCGGGGGCGCTGGCCCGGCCCACCGCGAACGCGCCGGCGGCCCCGGCGGCGGCCACGCCGCCGCCGAGGAGACCGCGTCGGCTGACGCGGGACCCGCCGGTCAGGAAGTCACCGCCGCGGTCAGCCGCGAGAGCGGCTCGGAGAGGGCGTTGACGGCGTCGGACAGCTCGCGCACCTGCGGCTGGGTCAGCTCGGTGTAGAGCACGAAGCCGTCGCCGGCGCGGTGCTGGTCGAGCAGCTTCTGGAGCGCGGCGAACTTGGTGGTGAGCTCCTTCGCCAGCGCGGCGTCCTTGTTCTCCAGCAGCGGCTGGACGCCCTCGTAGGCGACGCGGGCGCCGTCGATGTTGGCCTGGAAGTCCCACAGGTCGGTGTGCGACCAGGCCTCCTCCTCACCGGTGATCTTGCCCTTCGCGACCTCCTCGAGCAGGCCGATCGAGCCGTTGGCGATCGCGTCGATCGGGTAGCTCAGCGCGTCGGCGCCGGTGGCCTGGATGCGGCGGTCGAGCTCGGTGACGTTCTTGAGCAGGTCGTCGCCGTAGGTCTTGCGCGCGGCGGGCTTCAGGGCCTGGTAGCCCTTGGCCGGCGGCCACAGGTCCTTCTCGATCCGGTGCCAGCCGGTCCACTTCTCGCCGGCGGCGAAGTCGACGTCGGCCTCGCGGGCGTCGGTCAGCGGGTCGAGGTCGCCGAACGACTCGGCGACCGTCTCGATCCGCTCCCAGTGCTCGCGCGCGACCGGGTAGAGCGCCCGCGCCTCGTCGTCCTTGCCGCCCTCGTAGAGCTCGACGAACTGCTTCGTCTTCTCGAGCAGCTGGCCGGACTGGTCCTGCACGTAGGCGCGGTAGTTGGCCTGCGCCTGGTCGATGAGCTCCTGGTCGGAGGCGCTCGTCTCCTGCTCGTCGTCGGACGGGCTGACCGTGAACGCCGCCCGGATGCCCTCGCCGACCATGCCCGGCTTGCACGCCGTGAAGTAGTCGCCGGCCGGCGCGTTCACGGTGAGCTTCTTGGTCAGGCTCGGCCCGATGTTCTCGACCTCACCGACGATCCGCAGCCCGTCGCTGCCCAGCAGGTAGAACTCCGTGACGTCGGAGCCGGTGTTGGTCACGTCGAACGTCAGCGTGCCGGCCGGCGCCTTCCCGGCCGAGAGCTCACAGCCGTCGGCACTGGACGTGACGGTGAGCGCGCGGGCGTCACCGCCCTTGCCGCCGTTCTTGTCCGAAGCGTTCTCGGTGCAGGCGGCGAGGGCCGGGACGACGGCGAGGGCCGCCACCGAGGCGAGCAGGGTCTTGCGCATGGATCAGTGCTCCTGAGGCTGAGGGGTGGGTCGAGGCGCCCGGGTGCGGGCCCGGGTGCGGAAGAGGAAGATCGCGCCGACCGGGACGACGTACAGCGTCCAGACGAGGGCCTCGAGCTTGGTCGTGGCCGGCGAGAAGTTGAAGATGCCCTTGAGCAGGGTGCCGTACCAGGAGGACGGCGGGATCGCCGACGACACGTCGAAGGCGAGGTCGTGCAGGCCGGGCAGGATCCCGGCCTCCTGGAGGTCGTGGACGCCGTACGCGAGGACGCCGCCGGCCACGATGATGAGGAAGGCGCCGGTCCAGGTGAAGAAGACGCTCAGGTTGAGCCGGATCGCCCCCCGGTAGATCAGGTAGCCCAGCGCGACCGCCACCAGCAGCCCCAGCAGTGCTCCCACCAGGGGCTCCCACGTCGGCGTCACCGTGCCCACGCTCTCGCGCGTGCCCGCCTTGGTCGCCGCCCACAGGAACAGCGCCGTCTCGAGCCCCTCGCGGCCCACCGCCAGCATCGCGACGAACGCCAGCGACCAGCGCCCGGCGTCGGCCGCCCGGTCGATCTGGCCCCGCAGCTCGGCACCGAGCCCGCGGGCCGCCGTCGCCATCCAGAAGATCATCCACGTCACGAAGACCACCGCGAGGATCGACAGTCCCCCGCCGATCGCCTCCTGCGCCTCGAACGTCAGCCCGCGCGGCCCGAACGTCAGCGTCGCGCCGAACGCGAGCGAGATCGCCACCGCCAGGCCCACCCCCGCCCAGATCCGGGGCAGCAGCTCGCGCCGGCCGGACTTGACCAGGTAGGCCACGAGGATGCTGACCACCAGCGCGGCCTCGAGGCCTTCGCGCAGTCCGATCAGGAAGTTGGCGAGCACAAACGGCGAGCGTACTCCGCATGGTTAGCCTTGCCTAATGCGGTCCGTCGCGGTGGGACGCGCTCGCCCCCAGTGAGCCCCCAGTCCCCTCCCAACCCCGACGACGAAGGTGGCGCGAAACACTCCCCCGAGAGAGGAACCTCCGTGCCCCTCCCCCTTCGACGACGAGCAGCCGGCCTGATCGCCGCGCTCGGTCTCACCGCGTCCGCCCTCGCCCTGACCCCGGGAGCCGTGCCGGCCGCGCACGCGGCGCCGACCGGCGGCGGGTCGATCGTCTACATCAAGGACTACAACGTCTGGATCACCGACGGCGACGGCAGCGTCCACCGTCAGGTGACGCGCGGAGGCACGGCCGCCGCGCCGTGGCGCTCGCCCACCCAGTCGGACGCCGGGGTGGTGGTCGCGCACCGCGCGGGCGCCATCTACCGGATGAACCAGCGCGGCGAGGTCTTCAACGCGTTCTACCCGCCGGCGCTGTTCGACGCGATCGGGACGACGCTGTCGGGGCGCGACCTGACCGAGACGGCGATCTCGCCGGACGGCTCCAAGATCGCCTACACGTACTACAAGTACTCGCTGTCGAAGAAGCGGTGGGCCACCGGCTTCACGGCCTCCGACCGGGCCACCGACCCCACGAAGTACGACATCGCGTTCTTCGACAAGCCCTCGTGGGTGACCAACAGCCGGGTGGTGCTCAGCCACTGGTACCGCAACAAGGCGCACCTGTTCGACCTCGGCGGGCGCGACATCCCGTGGTTCAACGAGAGCTACTACACGCCGAACGCCAAGGAGCTCACCGACCTCGAGGTGTCCCGGGACGGCGAGTGGACGGTCGGCGTGCGCGGCGACGTGGGTGACCAGTCGGTGGTCGTGATCCACAACGAGGGCGATGTGCGGACGAGCGCCGCACCGTGGACGCCGGTGTTCGGCGTGACCAACCCGTGCGGCATCGGACTGGCCGACGGGAACCTCACCTCGCCCACGATCGCGCCCGACGGTTCGGTGCTCGCGTGGGCCGAGCCGGCGGGGATCGTCCGGTCGAGCGGGATGACCTGCGACCCCGGGACCCGGGTCGACATCATGGTGGCGCCCGGTGGGTCGAGCCCGTCGTGGTCGCGCGCGGCTGTGGGGCAGACGCCCAGCGTGCGGCACTTCGTGGCGAAGAAGCGGCCGAAGGTCGTCGGTCCCGCACGGGCACGCAAGACGCTCCGCGCGTACGCCGGCGCGTGGTCGCCCGCGCCCGCCTCGGTGAGCTACCAGTGGCTGCGCGACGGGAAGCGGATCACGGGCGCGACGAAGGCGGCGTACAAGGTGAGGAAGAAGGACCGGCGGCACCGGATCGCCGTGTCCGTCACGGTCCGCGGCACCGGCTATTACGTGCCGGCCACCGTCACGAGCACCGCCGTGCGCGTGCGCTGAGCCGGAGGCGTGGGGCGCCCGACCCGGCTAAGGTCGAAGGCAAAGGCCGCCGCCGACGAAGGAGTCACTGCCATGCGGGTGTTCACGACGTTCGAGGAGGTCGCCGAGGCGGCCGGGACCGACCTGGGAGCCAGTGACTGGGTCACGATCGACCAGCGCCGGGTCAACCAGTTCGCCGATGCGACGGGCGACCACCAGTGGATCCACGTCGACCTCGAGCGGGCCAAGGAAGGTCCGTTCGGGGGGACGATCGCGCACGGCTACCTGACGCTGTCGCTGGTGCCGTGGCTCGGCAGCCAGGTCTTCACCCTGCGGACGCCGGGCGCCAAGCTCAACTACGGCGTCAACAAGGTCCGCTTCCCGAACCCCCTGCTGGTCGGGAAGCGGGTCCGGCTCCACGTCCAGATGGGCGAGGTCGTCGACATCCCGAGCGGCAAGCAGCTCACGGTGCGGCACACGGTCGAGATCGAGGGCGAGGACAAGCCCGCCTGCGTCGCCGAGACCGTGGTGCTGCTGCTGCCGTGAGGGCTCAGGCGTCGGCGCGGCTCTCCCAGGCCTGCTGCAGGGCCTGCGCGAACAGCTCGGTGGGCTGGGCGCCGGAGATGCCGTAGCGGCCGTCGACCACGAAGAACGGGACGCCGGTCGAGCCGTACGCCTGGGCCTGCGCGACGTCGGCCATGACGTCGTCGCGGTACTCGGTGCTGCTCAGCACCTCGTCCACCCGGGCCGCGTCGAGGCCGGCGGCCGCGCCCGCACGGCGCAGGACGTCGTGGTCGCCGAGCGACTCGGCCCGCGTGAAGTACGCCGCGAGGAGCTCCTCGAGCAGCGCCTCCTGCCGCCCGGCCGACTTCGCGAGGTGCAGGAGGCGGTGCGCGGTGAGGGTGCGGGCGTGGAGCGCGTCGGCGTGGGAGAAGTGGAGGCCCTCGGCCGCGGCGACCTCGTCGGCACGCGCCATCATCGCGCGGGTGCCGGCCTCGTCGGCGCCGAACTTGCGGCCGAGCACGGTCACGGTGGACTCGGTGCCGACCTCGGGGGCGAAGGGGTCCAGCTCGTAGGAGCGGTAGACGAGCTCGACGTCGTCGCGGTGCTCGAAGTCCGCCAGGGCGTTCTCCAGCCGGCGCTTGCCGATGTAGCACCACGGACACACGACGTCGGCCCAGATCTCGATACGCACGAGGGGTTCAACCCGCGCCTCCCCCGAATGCTTCCCGGAGCCGCCCCCTAGGGGACCCCACCCCCACCTCAGGGGCAGGTCAAGGGATCTGCCCGAAGCGGTGGCACCGGCGCCGCGGACAGGCTGAGGCCCATGATCACCGTCGAGTCCCTCTCCAAGTCCTACGGCAGCTTCGTCGCCGTCGACGACGTGTCGTTCACCGCACGGCCCGGCCGGGTCACCGGCTTCCTCGGGCCCAACGGTGCCGGCAAGTCCACCACCATGCGGGTCATGGTCGGCCTGACCGGTCCGGGCAGCGGCGAGGTCCGCGTGCTCGGCCGCCGGTTCGCCGACCTGCCCGACCCGGGCCGCGAGGTCGGCGTCCTGCTCGACGCCTCGGCGCAGCACGCGGGGCGCACCGGCCGGGAGATCCTGACCATCGCGGCGCTCACCATGGGTCTCCCCCGGACCCGGGTCGACGAGATGCTCGAGCGGGTCAGCCTGACGCCGGACGAGGCGAGCCGCCGGGTGCGCAACTACTCGCTCGGCATGCGCCAGCGGCTGGGCATCGGGACCGCGCTGATGGGTGACCCGGAGGTGCTCGTCCTCGACGAGCCGGCCAACGGCCTCGACCCGGCGGGCATCCGCTGGATGCGCGACCTGCTGCGCGACTTCGCCGACCAGGGCGGCACCGTGCTGCTCTCGTCGCACCTGCTCCACGAGATCGAGGTCATCGCCGACGACCTGGTCGTCATCGGCAACGGCCGGATCGTCGCGCAGGGCACCAAGGAGGAGCTCCTCGCCGGCGCCGGCACCCTCGTCCGGGCCGCGGACGGCGCCGGACTCGCCGCCGCGCTCACCACCGCGGGCATCACCGCCCGCCCCACGTCCGGCGGCGCCGTGCTCGCCGAGGCCGACCTCACCCGCGTCGGCCAGGCCGCCTTCGCCGCGGGCATCGCCGTCACCGAGCTGCGCGCCGCCGACGGCGCCGGCCTGGAGGAGATGTTCCTGGCGCTCACCGCCGAGAGCCAGCGCGACGTCGTCACCCACACCTCGAACCCCGAAGGAGCAGCGGCATGACCGCCACCACCGTCGACGCCGCCACCGACGTCGTCCCCGCCCGCACCGCCCGGAACCGCCCGGTGCCCGCCCCCACGCCGTACCGCCGGGTGCTGCGCGTCGAGCTGCGCAAGATGTTCGACACCCGCTCCGGCTACTGGCTGATGGCGAGCATCGTCATCACGTCGGTCATCGCCACCGCGCTCACCGTCATCCTCGGTGACCGCGGCACCCTCGACTTCGAGGACTTCGCCGCGGCGATCGGCTCGCCGATGTCGATCGTGCTGCCGATCATCGGCGTGCTCGCGGTGACCAGCGAGTGGAGCCAGCGGACCGCGCTGACGACGTTCACGCTCGTCCCCCACCGCAGCCGGGTGCTCAGCGCCAAGCTGGTCAACACGCTCGTCATCGGCCTGGTCTCGATGGTCGTCGCCCTCGGGGTCGGCGCGCTCGGCAACCTGCTGACCTCGGTCATCACCGGCAACGACGCGATCTGGAACGTCTCGGCCGGTGCCTTCGCCCAGATCGTCCTCGCCAACGAGCTCGGGATGCTGCTCGGCTTCGCGCTGGGCCTGCTGTTCCGCAACTCCCCCGCCGCGGTGGTCGGCTACTTCGTGGTGACGATGGTCCTCCCCGGGCTGTCCGGCGCCCTCGCCTCGGCCCAGCAGTGGTGGGCCGACAACGCCGCCTGGTTCGACCTCAACGAGAGCCGCTTCCTGCTCTTCGACGGCAGCCTGACCGGCCAGGAGTGGGCCCAGCTGGGCCTCACCTCCGTGCTCTGGATCGCGCTGCCGCTCCTCCTCGGCCTGCGGCTCGTGCTCCGCTCCGAGGTCAAGTAGCCCGAAGGCCGCACGCCCCCCACCGGCCGGCCGTCGGCGCACTTGCCCGAAATGGGTGAGTCGCCGGCGGCCGGTTCGGTGCCACCGTCGTTCCACCGGACCGACATCACCTGGGGGCACCATGCGCCGTGGACAGCGTCACGCTCGCATCGTCGTACTCGTCGCGGCCATGGTCGCCGCGATCCTGGCGACCGGAGCCTCGAGCCCGCCGGCCGACGCCCAGCCCGCGCACCACCGCCTGATCCCGTCGGCCGTGCCCGCGACGACGCCGAACATCCTCGACGGCAAGACGCTCGCCATCGCCGAGGTGGGACGCAAGGTGTTCGTGGGCGGCACGTTCACCACGACGCAGAACGCGGGGACGAGCGCACAGCTCGCGACGCCGTACCTCTTCGAGTACGACCGGGTGACCGGCGTCATCGACCAGACCTTCAAGCCCGCCCTGGACGGCAGCGTCGTCGCGCTCGCGCCGACCGCCGACGGCAGCGCGATCTACGTGGCCGGCACGTTCAAGCTGGCCGGGACCACGAAGGTCCGCAACATCATCAAGATCGACACGAGCACCGGTGCGCTCGTCAGCGCGTTCAAGAACCCCAGCCCCAACGGGAGCATCCTCGACATCGCCCTGGTCGGGAACCGGCTGCTGCTGGCCGGCAGCTTCACCACCGTCGCCACCCTGCCGCGCGCCGGCCTGGCCTCGCTCGACGCGACGACGGGCGCGGTCGACGAGTACCTCAAGGTCGCGGTCGACACGAACCACAACTGGCCCTCCGGGACGGCGAAGGCCCCGGTCGGCGTCGCCAAGCTGGCCGCCAGCCCGGACGGCACCCGGCTGGTCGCGATCGGCAACTTCAAGCACGCCGACGGCCTCGACCGCGACCAGGTCGCGATGATCCGCCTCGGCCCCGACAACGCGTACGTCGACCCGGCCTGGGCCACCCAGCGCTACACGCCGGCGTGCAGCAAGAACGCCTTCGACTCCTACGTCCGCGACGTCGACTTCTCCCCCGACAGCACCTACTTCGTGATCGCGGCGAGCGGCGCCGGCTACAACGGCACGCTGTGCGACTCCGCGGCGCGCTTCGACGTGGCCGCCACCGGGACGGCGGTGGAGCCCGCCTGGCAGGCCGCGACCGGCCAGGACTCGCTGCTCTCGGTGGCGGTCGCCGACAACGCCGTCTACGTCGGTGGCCACCAGAAGTGGATGAACGCCATCCAGAGCGGCGCCGACCAGCAGGCCGGCCAGGTGCCGCGGCCCGGCCTGGCCGCGCTCGACCCGGCGAACGGCATGCCGCTGACCTGGAACCCCGGCCGGCACCCGCGCGGCGACGGCGCCGAGGAGCTGCTCGCCACCGACAACGGCCTGTACGTCGGCAGCGACACCGAGTACGTCGGCAACCGGCAGTACTACCGCCCGCGGATCGCCTTCTTCCCCGAGGAGGGCGGCACCGCGCCCGTGGTCCAGGCCGACCCGCTGCTGCCGCGCAGCCTCTACCGGCTCTCCGGGAACACGGTCACCGCGCGCCAATTCACCGGCACCACGGCGACCGTGCCGAGCACGGTCGCGACCACGGGCGGGGTCAACTGGAACAGCGTCCGCGGAGCGTTCATGATCGGCACCAAGCTGGTCTACGGCGCCACCGACAACAAGCTGCACTACCGGACGTTCGACGGCACCGCGTTCGGCCCCGACAACGTCATCGACCCCTACAACGACCCCACGTGGAGCGACGTGGTCAGCAGCGGCGGGACGGCGACCTACCGCGGCCGGGTCCCCACGCTGTACCCGCAGATCTCGGGCGTGACCGGCATGGCGTACGCCAACCACCGGCTCTACTACACGCGCTCGGGCAACAGCAAGGTGTTCTGGCGGTGGTTCTCGCCCGACAGCCTGATCGTCGGCGCCGCGGAGTTCAGCGTCCCGTCGTCGGGCTTTCCCCTCCTGCGCGACGCCCGCAACCTCTTCTACGCCGACGGCAAGCTGTGGGCCGGCATGACCACGAACGACCTGTGGAGCATGCCCGTCACCGACGGCGTCGCCGGCGGCGGCTGGACCAAGATCACCGGCGGCGGCGTCGACACCAACCCGCAGTGGTCGAGCGGCACCGTCTTCCTCGGGCCGCTCGCCAACCAGGCGCCCAGCGCCGCGTTCTCGTCGGGCTGCACCGGGCAGACCTGCTCGTTCGACGGCCGCGCCTCGGCCGACGCGGACGGCACGGTCACCTCGTGGGCCTGGGCCTTCGGGGACGGCGGCACCGGCACGGGCAGCCAGCCCGACCACGTGTACGCCGGTCCCGGCACCTACCAGGTGACGCTCACCGTGACCGACGACGACGGTGCCACCTCCGCGCTGACCCAGCCGGTGACGATCGCCGCACCGGCCAGCACGATCGGCTTCCGCGACGCCACCGGCAAGGTCACCAACGCGACGAGCGTCGTCACGCCGGTGCCGGCCAGCACCCAGGCCGGGGACGGGCTGATCGCGGTCGTCTCGGCGAGCACGACCGTCGTCCCGGCCGCTCCGGCGGGCTGGACCCAGGTCGGCGCTCCCGCCACGACGGACGCGATGACCACGGTGGTCTGGCAGCGGGTCGCCGCCGCGGACGACGCGGGGCGCAATGTCACCGTCTCCTTCGGGGCGACGGCGGTCAAGGCGACGCTCACCGTCCTCGCCTACTCCGGCACCGATCCCGGCGGACCGGTCGCGGCCGCCGCGGCCGGCGGCGAGACGACCGCCACGACCGCGCACCACAGCCCGTCGGTGGTCTCCCCCGGCAACTGGGTGGTGACCGTGTGGGCCGACCGCTCCTCGGCGACGACCACCTTCACCGAGCCGGCCGGCGCGGTCGTGCGCCAGCGCCTGATCGGCACCGGCGGCGCGCACGCCGACCAGCTCGTGGCCGACACCGGCGGACCGGTCGCGTCCGGGCCGTACGGCGACCAGGTCGCCACCACCGACGCCGCCGCGAAGGGGACCGCCGTCACGTTGGCCCTGCACTGAGCGGATCGGGAGTAGGTTCGCCCCGACCCCTACGGAGCGGAGCGAGCATGGACCTGACGTCGGCCTGGTGGTTCTGGGCGCTGCTGTCGGCCGCCTTCGCCGCGCTGACCGCGATCTTCGCGAAGGTCGGGGTCAAGGACATCGACTCCGACGTGGCGACCTTCGTCCGCACCGTGGTGATCCTGGTGACGCTCGGCCTGATCCTGCTCGCGCTCGGCAAGCTGCACGCCGGCGGGCTCGGCGAGATCGGCGTGCGGACCTGGGTCTTCCTCGTGCTCTCCGGGCTGGCCACCGGCGCGTCCTGGATCTGCTACTTCCGCGCGCTCAAGCTCGGGGACGCCGCCCTGGTCGCGCCGGTCGACAAGCTCAGCGTCGTCCTGGTCGCGATCTTCGGCGTGACCCTGCTCGGCGAGCGCCTCTCGGGGCTGCAGTGGGTCGGGGTCGCGCTGGTCGGCGGCGGGGCGGTGCTGCTCGCCGTCAGCGGCTAGCCCCCGGCCGCACCTCCCGCCACGGCTGGGCGCCGGCTAGGCGCCGGCGCGCAGGTCCGGGCAGTCGGGCGGGAGCAGGTCCTCGAGCGACACCTCCAGCACCTGGCAGAGCGCGAGCAGCGCCCGCAGCTGCGGGTTCATCGGGGTGTCCGGGCGCGAGCGCCCCCGCTCGTACTTGTAGTAGGTGTAGCCGGAGATGCCGGCCTGGCGGGCGACCTCCTCCTGGCTCAGCCCCCGCTCGGCCCGGGCCCGCTGGAGGTTGATCCCGAGGGCGCGGGCATAGGGCCCCCAGACGAGGTCGACACGAGGATCCGGATCCGCCACGCCCACCATCATTCCCGGATGACCACCCACAGAGGACCATACTGATGTGGCCTTTCGGGAGCCGGACCGGCCGGCTGTGGACGACCGACGGGCTGCAAGGGGGTTCTGTCCGTGGTTCGTCGTAGGGTCCCAGCATGTGACGGCAATGGATGTGGGGGGCGGTGACGATGGCAGAAGGACGACCGAGCTGGCTCGACGAGAGCTGCCCGGCCTGGTGCACGCGCGAGCACCGGGAGGAGGACCATCCCGACGACCACTACCACCAGAGCGAGGCCACGGTCGTGCCCGCGGTCGCCGGCCCGGGCGACACGATCCCCCTCACCGCCTCGCTGACGGCCACGACGCTCGGGGTCCGGGTGGGACGCCACGTCGGCGACGACCTGACCTGGCTGGTCGTCGAGGCCCTCGAGGCGCCGCGCCCGCGCCTGGTGCTCACGGCCGAGTCGGCCGGCGCACTGCACCGGGCGCTCGAGGCACAGCTGGCGGCCGTGCACTGAGCCCGGCCCACCGACGCCGAGAACGCCGAACGGGCGGCCCGGTCGCGGTGCGACCGGGTCCGCCCGTCCGGGTGGATGTCTCCGAGACGACGTCAGGTCAGCGCGCGGCCGTGCCCTCGGTGTAGTCGTCGTCGACCTGCTTCCAGGAGAAGTGCGCCCGCAGCGCCTTGCCGGTCGCCTCGATCGAGTGACCCGCCTCCTCCTCGCGGAGCTTGAGGAACTCGGCGCCGCCGTTGTCCTGGTCGGCGATGAACCGCTCGGCGAAGGCGCCGTTCTGGATCTCGGCCAGGATGGTCTGCATCGACTCCTTGACGGCCGGGGTGACCACGCGGGGGCCCGAGACGTAGTCGCCGTACTCGGCGGTGTCGGAGACCGACCAGCGCTGCTTGGCGATGCCGCCCTCCCACATGAGGTCGACGATCAGCTTGAGCTCGTGGAGCACCTCGAAGTAGGCGATCTCGGGCTGGTAGCCCGCCTCGGTGAGGGTCTCGAAGCCGGCCTGGACCAGGTGCGAGACGCCACCGCAGAGGACGGCCTGCTCACCGAACAGGTCGGTCTCGGTCTCCTCGGTGAAGGTGGTCTTGATGACGCCGGCGCGGGTGCCGCCGATCGCCTTCGCGTACGACTTGGTGAGGTCCCAGGCCTGGCCCGAGGCGTCCTGCTCGACCGCGATGATGTCCGGGATGCCGCGGCCGGCGACGTACTCGCGGCGCACGGTGTGGCCCGGGGCCTTCGGGGCGACGAGGACGACGTCCACGCCGGCCGGGGGCTTGATGTAGCCGAAGCGGATGTTGAAGCCGTGGCCGAAGACCAGGGTGTCGCCCTCGGTGAGCGCGGGGGCGATGTCGTCGGCGTACAGGTGCCGCTGGACCTGGTCGGGGGCGAGGATGACGATGACGTCGGCCTCCTCCGCCGCCTCGCGCGGGGTGAGGACGCGCAGGCCCTCCTCCTCGGCCTTGGGACGGCTCTTGGAGCCCTCGGGCAGGCCGACGCGGACGTCGACGCCCGAGTCGCGGAGGTTGAGCGCGTGGGCGTGGCCCTGGCTGCCGTAACCGATGACCGCGACGTGCTTGCCCTGGATCAGGGACAGGTCAGCGTCGTCGTCGTAGTAGATCTCAGCCACTGGTGGCTACTCCTTGCTGGTTGGGGTGGTGGGGATTCAGTCGTTGGCGGCCGGCGGCACCGGGACGGCGACGGGCTTGCTGCGCTCGGAGATGGAGCGCGACCCGCGGCCGATGGCCACCATGCCGGACTGCACGAGCTCGCGGATCCCGAAGGGCTCGAGCACGCGCAGGAAGTCGGCGATCTTGCCGTCGTTGCCGACGATCTGCATGGTCACGGCGTCGGCGGCGACGTCGATGACCTTGGCCTTGAACAGCTGGACGACGTCGAGCACCTCACCGCGGTTCTCGGCGGTGGCGCCGACCTTGACCAGGACGAGCTCGCGCGCGACCGAGGCGGTCGGGTCGAGCTCGACGATCTTGATGACCTCGACCAGCTTGTTGAGCTGCTTGGTCACCTGCTCGAGGGGCGAGGAGTCCACGTTGACCACGATGGTCATCCGGGAGATCTCGTCGTGCTCGGTCGGGCCGACCGCGAGCGACTCGATGTTGAAGCCGCGGCGGCTGAACAGCGCCGAGATCCGGGCGAGGACGCCGGGCTTGTCCTCGACGAGGACGGAGAGGGTGTGCTGGGCCATCAGAGATCGTCCTCGTCGAACTGGGGGGCAAGGTCGCGCGCGTACTTGATGTCGTCGTTGCTGGTGCCGGCGGCGACCATCGGCCAGACCATGGCGTCGCGGTGCACGCGGAAGTCGACGACGACGGGGACGTCGTTGATCTCCATCGCCTTCTGGATGGTCGCGTCGACGTCGGCGGGCGAGTCGCACGCGAGGCCCACGCAGCCGTAGGCATCGGCGAGCTTGACGAAGTCCGGGATCCGCTTGGAGTGCAGGTCGGTGTTGGAGTACCGGCTGTCGTAGAACAGCGTCTGCCACTGCCGGACCATGCCGAGCGATTCGTTGTTGATGATCGCGACCTTGATCGGGATGTCGTTGATCGCGCAGGTCGCGAGCTCCTGGTTGGTCATCTGGAAGCAGCCGTCGCCGTCGACCGACCACACGGTGTGGTCGGGCATGGCGACCTTCGCGCCCATCGCGGCCGGGACCGAGAAGCCCATCGTGCCCAGGCCACCGGAGTTGATCCAGGTGTTGGGGGTCTCGTAGTCGACGTAGTGCGCGGCCCACATCTGGTGCTGGCCGACGCCGGCGGTGTAGATCGTGCCGGGCCCCGAGATCGCGCTGAGCCGCTCGAGGACGTACTGCGGCGCGAGGCCGCCGTCGGCGGGCGCGTCGTAGCCGACGGGGTACTTCTTCTTCACCCCGGCGCAGAACGCCACCCAGCCCTCGTAGTCGCCGGTCCGGCCGGCCTCCTGCTCGGTGCGCAGCGTGGTGATGAGGTCGACGAGGACCTCGCGGACGTCGCCCACGATCGGGACGTCGGCGTGGCGGTTCTTGCCGATCTCGGCCGGGTCGATGTCGGCGTGGATCACCTTGGCGCCGGGCGCGAAGGAGTCGAGGTTGCCGGTGACCCGGTCGTCGAAGCGGGCGCCGAGGCTGATGATCAGGTCGCTCTTCTGCAGCGCCGCGACGGCCGCGACGGTGCCGTGCATGCCCGGCATGCCGAGGTGCTGCGGGTGGCTGTCGGGGAACGCGCCGCGCGCCATCAGCGTGGTGACCACCGGGATGCCGGTGAGCTCGGCGAGGCTCGCCAGCTCCTTGGCCGCGCCGGAGCGGATGGTGCCGCCGCCGACGTACAGGACGGGCTTTCGCGACTCGAGGATGAGCCGGGCCGCCTCGCGGATCTGCTTGGCGTGGGGGCGGGTCACCGGCCGGTAGCCGGGCAGGTTGAGCTCGGTGGGCCACCGGAACGACGTCCCGGACTGCAGTGCCGACTTGGTGACGTCGACCAGGACCGGGCCGGGCCGGCCGGTGGAGGCGATGTGGAACGCCTCGGCGATCTTGGTCGGGATCTCCGCGGGGTCGGTGACCAGGAAGCTGTGCTTGGTGATCGGCATCGTGATGCCGCGGATGTCGGCCTCCTGGAAGGCGTCGGTGCCGATCAGCGAGGCGCCGACCTGACCGGTGATCGCGACCATCGGGAGCGAGTCCATGTGGGCGTCCGCGAGCGGGGTGACCAGGTTGGTCGCGCCCGGGCCCGAGGTCGCCATGCAGACGCCGACCCGGCCGGACGCCGCGGCGTAGCCCTGGGCAGCGTGCCCGGCGCCCTGCTCGTGGCGGACGAGGATGTGCCGGATGCTGCTGTCCATCAGCGGGTCGTAGGCCGGGAGGATCGCGCCGCCGGGGATGCCGAAGATGTCGGTCACCCCGGCCGCCTCCAGCGACCGGACCAGGCTCTGTGCTCCGGTGATGGTCTCGCCCGAGCCCTGCTGCTCACTCATCCGAGTCGTTCCTTGTCTGTGCGGGGGTGGTCCGTCGCGTCGTACTCAACAAAAAACCCCTCGGTTGCTGGGCAACGAGGGGTGGACGCGCTGGTGGGTCTGACGAGGGTCAGCCTCAGCCGGCGCGTCCGGAGCGTACGAGAAGCAGGTCATGCATGGGACCACCGTACGCCGTCGCACGGCGTGCCGTCGAAAACGTACCGTGGCGTCCCAGATGGCAAGACGGCGGTCTCAGATTTCAGGCGCCGCGGGGCCGCTACGACAGGTCGAGGCCCGGACCCGCGTCGGTCCAGTACCCGCCGACGCCGATGGTGTGTCCGCTCGCGATGCCCAGTGCGGCGCATCGGCCCCGCGGGGGCACCGACGATGCTCAGCCCGGTCGCTCCCGCGACGGGGGTGAAGCGCCGCGTGGTCTCGTCGAAGGTGCCGTTGACCGATCCGGCGACGGTGAACGAGCACCATCCGGGACGGTCGAGCGCCAGGGCCACGCCGGTCACCCGGGCCGGCCAGATCTGACCGGTGGCGTCGGGGGCACCGGTCGCCACCAGCGCCCATGCGCCCGACGGGGTGAGGGTGGCCGGTCCCGTGCATCCGCTCGCGGCGATGCTGGACAGGGTCGCGGCCGTCGTGCCGTAGGCGCGCGGAGCACCGCTGGCGTCCACGGTGCCGTCGAGGGTGAACGTGGGGCAGGTGGTCAGGTGCTGGTTGACCGGGAGGTCGTGCAGGCTCACGTTGGTCCCGGTCAGCGCGACGCTCGTGCCGGTGGCGGTGTACCCCGCCGCGGCCGTCAGCCCGGTGCTCCCGGACGGCGGGACGTCGGCCCAGGTACCCCCGACTGCGAAGGTGTCGCCCGGTTGGACGTCCAGCGTGGCGCAGAGCGCGCCGGTCGGCACGCCCGGCCCGCTGGCCGGGATCGACAGGCCGGAAGCCCCCGTGTTGGGCGTGAACCGCTGGGTGGCCGTGTTGAACCGGCCGTTGATCGCGCCCTCGATCCGGAAGGTGCAGCTCGGGTAGCTGAACGCGATGACCACGTCGCCGATGCGCGCCGGCCACGACGTCGAGCCCGCGGCCGGAGGACCGGTGAAGGCCAGGCTCCACGAGCCGACCGGTGTCAACGTGACCGCACCCCACCACGGGTTCGCGCAGCCGCCGTAGGTGGTCGCCGTCAGGACGGCGAGACTGGTTCCGTAGGCGCGGGGCACGCCGGGGTCGACGACGGTGCCGGCATGCCCGGCGCTTGCGCAGGTGAACGTCTGGTCGGCCTCGATCAGCCGGAAGGAGACCCCGGAGCCGACCAGGTTCACACCGGGCCCACCGGCCGGGGTGTAGCCCGCCGCGTGGGCCACGGGGAGCGGCCCGACCACCGCGAGAGCGGCCGCCGCCGCTGCCCCCGCGAGCGCGCCCGTCAGCAGCCTGCGGATCCTCCGGGCACCCATCACGACATCCCTCCTCGAACGACTCCAGCGAGCGTCCGACCCCCGCGCCGCCGGTGTCAACGAGCACAGGCGTCACTCACGCCGATGCCGTACGCCCGTCCGGTGACTCACGCTTCGTGCAGCGCGCGGAGCCGGCGGAGGGCGTCCGGGAGGTCCGCGAGCGCCCGGCCGGCGAGCACCTCTACGTGCGCGACGAGCACGGCCGGCCCCCCGGCGGACCACAGGTACCCGGCGAGCAGGACCGCGTCGCGGTGCTCGCCGAGGCACGACTGGATCTCCTTGCCGAGCGCGGCCGCCCGGTCGTCGCCGGCGACCTCGGCGACGTGGCGCAGCCGGCGGGCGGCCTTGCGGACGTCGTGGGAGGTCTCGCCCGCGGCGTCCGCGCGGTCGAGCACCCGCCCGGCCTCGCGTCGTACGACGTGACGGCCGGCGGAGCGCGCCGATCGGGCCGCGCGCTTGCGGCGCAGCGGCAGGCGGGCGGCCCAGCTGTCGAGGACGGCGTCGAGCGCGGCCGCCTCGTCGGTGGCGTTCCAGGCGACCAGGCGGGCGTGCTCGGCGGCGTGCCCGGCGAGGAGCGGCGCGACGAGGTCGTCGAGGAGGTCGCCGCGGTCGAGCTCGGCGAGCACCCGGCGGCAGTCGTCGGCGCGGACCTCGAGGTCGCGCCCCTCCCCCAGCAGCGCCCCGTACGACGCGAGGCGGGCCCGGAGGTCGTCGGCCGGCTTCCGGCGCAGGTAGCGCCGGTAGCCGGCCAGCAGGTTGCGCAGCCGGCGCACGGTGGTGCGGAGCTGGTGGACCGCGTCCGGCTCGTCGGCCAGGGCCGGGGCGCGCAGCCGGCGGAGGTCGGCGACGAGGTCGCCGACCGCTCCGGTGAGGAGCTCCGCGGCCGAGGCGTCCGTCACGCCTCCCACTGTGCCACCGTGACGGACACCCGGCCGGGGCCGGTCAGCGCAGCTGCGCGATCACGCCGGCGACCCGGCCGCGACCGGTGGTCCGGCCCCACTCGCCGTCCAGCGCGCTGATCGCGATCCGGTTCTGCGCCAGGGCGGTCGTGTCGGCGTTGCGGCGGGTCTCCGGCGCCGGGTCACCGGGGACCAGGCGGTAGGTGCCGCCGGTGCGCGGGACGTCGTCGAGGAAGGTGAGGCCGAGGTCGCTGCTGAGGCCGATGTCGGTGAGCACCGGGCGGCCGAGCTTCTCGCCGGCGCCGACGAACGGGTGGTTCACGTTGAGGACGAGGCCGTCGTCCAGGGCCCGGCGCTGGCGCAGCGCCGCGATCAGCCGGACGCCGAAGTCGGCGGTCGCCGCGAACGGCACGTTCGGGATCTGGGCCAGGTCGCGCGGCACCTCGGCACTGAACGCGATCGCCGGGACGTCGTACTCGTGGGCGGTGACGACGGCGCCGACCGTGCCGGAGTGGTTGACGGTGGCGCCGATGTTCTGGCCGAAGTTGGTGCCGGACACGACGAGGTCCGGGCCGCCGGACCAGTAGGTCGCGGCGAACCGGCTGAGCGCGACGTTGACGGTGTCCGCGGGCGAGGCCGTCGGGGTGCCCGAGCCGCACGGGCTCGCCGCGACGCAGACGCCGAAGACGGCGCCGCCGGTCGAGCCCGTGGCGCAGTCGCCGGCGTACGCCGCGGGCGGGGCGACCGCCTGCACCGTGAACGCGACGGGGCTGAACCCCGGCGGCGTCATCCGGGCCCCGGCGCCGCTCTGCTGGGCCCAGGGCGCGACGACGAGGACGTCGGCGCCGGCGGCGCACAGCGCGCGGCGCATCTCGTACAGACCCTTGCCGTCGGTGCCGAAGCCGGCATCGCGACCCTGCGCGCTGTCGTCGTTGGTCATCAGGACCTTGAGGCCGGCGAGCGGGGCGGCCGTGGGACCGGGCTTCGCGGACTGGGCGGGCTGGGTGGGCGCCGGCGCGGCGGACGAGCCGCTCACGGTGGCCGCGACGGCCGCTGCCAGGGCGGTGCCGACGACGGCGAGACGGGCGGCGAGAGGGACGGGACGCATGACTTCTCCTCGGAGGGTGTCGGGATGTCGTGCCCGAGCGGGAACAGGTTCTAGATTCAGAGCCCACCGGGAGCGGCGTCCAAGACCCGTTCGGCATGGGAGGGCGGATGAACATCCAGCAGCTGCGCTACGTCGTGGCCACGGCCGAGCACGGCAGCATGACCGCCGCGGCCGCCGCCCTGTTCGTGGCGCAGCCGGCGCTGAGCCGGGCCGTGCGCCAGCTGGAGCGCGAGCTCGACCTGACCCTCTTCGCCCGCGACGGGCGCGGCATCGCCCTCACCCCCGCCGGCGAGACGTTCGTGCGCCGGGCCCGGGCGGTGCTCCACAGCATCGCCACGCTGCGCACCACGGCCGCCGCCGCGCCGTCGTCCGCGCCCCTGGTGATCGCGGCGTCACCCACGCTCCAGGCCGCGCTCGCCATCCCGATCCTCGCCGGGCTGCGCGAGCACGGCGTCACCGTGCACACCCGCCTCCTCGGCGGCAGCGGCTCGCCCGAGGTCGCCGACCTCGTCGCCACCGGGCGCGCCGACCTCGGCCTGTGCGACAGCGCGGTGACCACCGACCTGGTCGCCGTCCCGATCGGGCGGGCGGAGGTCCGCCTCTACTCCCCCGCCGCCACCGACCTCCCCGACCGGGTCACCCTCGCCGACCTCGGCCGCGTCCCCCTGGTCCTCCCCACCGCCGGCAGTGCCCGCCGCGCCACCCTCGACACCTTCTTCGCCGAGTGCGCCATCACCCCCGAGGTCGCCGTCGAGACCGACGAGCGCCACGCCTGGCTCGCCGCCGTCACCCACGGCATCGCCTCGTGCCTGTGGCACAGCGTCGAGACCCCGCGGGTCCCCCTGCCCGGCGTGGTCGCCCGCGGCTTCGACCCGCCCATCCACCGCGAGCTCACCGCGCTGCACCGGGCCGACGACGAGACGCCGCTCCCGCGGCACCTGCTGGAGGTGCTGCGGCAGGTGGGCGGGCTGCTCTCGGGCTAGCGGCACGAACCGCGCCCCCTCAGCCCCGCGCGGCAAGCCCGACGGTGACGTAGCCCGACGCCGGCTCAGGCTAGCCTCCCTGGCCATGGGAATGCCTCGCGCCGAGCGGCGGCCGACGATGACGGCCGAAGCGCGCTTCACCAGCCCGGGCTACCTCCTGGCCCACATCGGGCGGATGGCGCACCGCCGGATCGCCGACTCGCTCGAGCCGCTCGACCTCCAGCCGCGGGAGGCCGCGGTGCTGCTGGTGCTGCGCGACCACGACGGCGAGCTGAGCCAGCAGCGGCTCGGCCAGGTGCTCGACATGGACCCCAACTACCTGGTCAAGGCGCTCGCCCGGCTCGAGGACGCCGGCCTGGTGGCCCGCCGTCCCGACCCGGACGACCGGCGCCGCCAGGTGGTCACCCTCTCGGCCGCCGGCCGGCGCCGCCGGGCCGCGGCCGACGAGTCGGTCACCCGGGCGGAGTCCGAGATCCTCGCCGGGCTCTCCCCCGAGGACGCCGCCCGCCTCCGCGAGCTGCTCCTGGTGCTGGACCGGAACTCCGGCTCGGCCGCGCACGACTGACCCTCCCCCAGGACCCGGGCGGCGTCCGACCCGTGAGCGGTGACACGTTCACGGGATTTGATCACGTGCTAATGTCTATCGAGTTGCTCTAGTTACACCAGTAATGGTCCTCGATCGGCTTGGAGCCCTCCCATGTCCCAGCACCCCCGCCGCACGACGGCCTTCGCCGCCGCTGCGCTTCTCGTCCTCGCCGCCCTCGGGCTGACCGCGTGCGACGCCGCGAACGGCGACGACGGCGGCACCACCGTCCTGCGCATCGGCGATCCCGGCAACGAGGGCGTGCTCGCGTACGCCAAGAAGACCGGCGTCCTGGAAGACCGTCTCGAGAAGGTCGGCGCCAAGGTCGAGTGGGGCGGCAGCTACGCCTCCTTCACCGCCACGATCGACGCCGTCCGCTCCGGCGACGTCAACGTCCTGCAGGGGGCGATCTCCCCCGCGATCGGCTACCTCTCGACCAGCGACGACCTCAAGATCTTCACGGTCGCCCCGCGCACGACCGATCCGGACGCCCCCGTCGCCGACGGACTCGTGGTGCCCGCCGACAGCTCGGTCACCTCGATCGACCAGCTCGTCGGCAAGAAGATCGCCGTCAACCGCGGCGGTCGCGGCGAGTACCTGCTCGATCTCGCGCTCGACAAAGCCGGCATCGAGCACGACGCGGTCGAGAAGGTCTACCTCAACCCGGCCGAGGCCGCCGGCGCGTTCGCGTCGGGCAAGGTCGACGCCTGGTGGGCGATCGTGCGCGGCTACCCGCTCGCGGTCGCCAACGGGGCCAAGACGATCGTGACCAACACCGACGTCGAGGACAACGACCTGACGATCTTCGCGGCGCGGTCCGAGGTCGTCGAGAAGAACCCCGAGGCGCTCGAGGTCTTCCAGGAGGTCGTCGCCGACCTCGTCAAGGAGGCCAACGCGGAGCCCGAGAAGTTCCAGAACGTGTTCACCGACTCCGGGCCGACCGCGACGAGCGGCGACCTCCTCGAGCACGACACCGAGTCGCTGCGTTACGAGCTGCCCCCGGCCCTGGCCACCGACGCCGACGTCGCCAAGGTGCAGCAGGTCGCCGACTACTTCCTCGAGAACGGCCTGATCAGCAAGCCGGTGGACGCCGACGCCGCGGTCGCCCGGCTGGGCCGATGACCACCGCCGACGTCCTCGTCACCCCGCGCTTCCTGGGGACGAGGCGCCGCAGCCGCTCGTGGTCGCTGCTCACCCGGGCCAGCGTGCCGGTCGCCCTACTGGTGGTCTGGCAGGCGGCGTCCGCCACCGGACTGCTCGACCCGCAGGTCCTCGCCTCGCCGGGCTCGGTCGTCGGCGCGCTCCGCGAGCTCGCCGAGAGCGGGCAGCTGGCCGACTTCCTGGCCGCGTCCGCGACCCGCGCGGCGATCGGGGTCAGCCTCGGTGTCGTCGCCGGCCTGGTGCTCGGCGTGCTCGCCGGCGCCAGCGCGCTCGGCGAGGAGCTGATCGACCCGAGCATGCAGATGTACCGCGCGGTGCCCTTCCTCGCGCTCGTCCCGCTGCTGCTGTCGTGGTTCGGCGTCGGCGAGACGTTCAAGATCGTCCTCATCGCGGTCTCGGCGGTGGCACCGATGTACGCCTACACCTACCTGGGCGTGCGCGGCGTCGACCGCAAGGTCGTCGAGGCCGCCCGCGGGTTCGGGCTGCGCGGGTTCCGGCTCGTGTGGGAGGTCATCCTCCCCTGCGCCCGCCCGAACCTGCTGATGGCGCTGCGGATCTGCCTCAGCGTCAGCCTCACCGGCCTGATCGCCGCCGAGCAGATCGGCACCACCGAGGGCATCGGCTACCTGGTCTCGCTCTCACAGCAGTACTTCCGCAGCGACTACATGGTCCTCTGCATCCTGCTCTACGCCCTCCTGGGCGTGCTGATCGACACCGCCATCCGGTTCCTCGAGCACGTGGCACTGCCCTGGCGGTCGGGGGTGGCGGCGCGATGACGGTCACCCTCGCCACCGCGACCGGCGGCAGCACGACGTCCCCCGCCCCGGCCGTGCGGATCCGCGGCCTCCGCAAGGTGTACGACGGCAAGGCGGTCCTCGACGGGATCGACCTCGACGTCGCCCCCGGTCAGCTCGTCGCGCTGCTCGGACCGAGCGGCACCGGCAAGACGACCCTGCTGCGGCTGCTCGCCGGGTTCGAGCGGCCCGACGCCGGCGAGCTCGGCGTCCCCCTGGCCCGGACCACGGTCTACCAGGAGCCGCGGCTGGTCCCGGCCCACCGGGTGCTGCGCAACGTCATGCTCGGCCAGCGCGGCACGGCCGCGAACCGGGCCGCGGCGCTGGCCTCCCTGGCCGAGGTCGGGCTCGCCGACAAGGCGCGGTCCTGGCCCGCCACCCTGTCCGGCGGCGAGGCGCAGCGGGTGGCGCTCGCCCGGGCCCTGGTGCGCGAGCCGCGCCTGCTCCTGCTCGACGAGCCGTTCGCCGCGCTGGACGCGCTGACCCGGCTCAAGATGCACGACCTGGTCGAGCGGCTCCGCCGCCGCCACGACCCCGCGATCGTGATGGTGACCCACGACGTCGACGAGGCGCTGCGCCTCGCCGACCGGGTCGTGATGCTGCGCGACGGGCACGTGTCCGTCGACCTGCTGGTCGACCTGCCCCACCCGCGCGCGATCACCGACCCCCACCTGCTCGCCCACCGCCGACGGCTGCTGGCCGAGCTCGGCGTCGACACCCCGGAGGCAACCCCATGACCACGACCCCGACCTCGCTCGACACGCTCTGGTACACCCGCTGCCCGGTGCCCACCGCGAGCGGCATCGCCCACCGGCTGGGCTGGCTCGCCGACGACTTCGCCCGCGACGACCTGGCCCTGCAGGTGCTCCAGGACGCGCCCCCGGAGATCGCGGAGCACCACTTCGACCACCTCCTCGTCGGGCTCTTCCGCGAGGGCGGCAACGTCCCGGCCCTCGTCGCCCGCGCCGAGGGCGCTCCGACGCGGCTGATCGGGCTGACCTGGATCGACGAGGGCCAGCGCGTCGTCGTCCGTCCCGACAGCGGCATCGCCTCGGCCGCCGACCTCGCCGGACGCCGGCTGGCGGTCCCCGGCTGGGCGGGCACCCGGACCCGGAGCTTCCCCCGCGCCATGGCGCTGCACGGCCTCACCTCGGCCCTGCGCACCGCCGGGCTCACCCTCGCCGACGCCGAGCTGGTCGAGGTGCCCGGCCGGGCCGACCGCCGTCCGGGCTGGGACCCGTCGGCCGCGGCCCACTGGCCGGGCCTCGACGAGCTCGCGGCCGGCACCGTCGACGCCGTCTACCTCAAGGGCGGCCGGTCGGCCGAGCAGGCCGCGGCGGCGGGCCTCGTGGTCGCCGTCGACCTCGACGCGACGCCATCGCTCGCCGACCGGGTCAACAACGGGACGCCGCGCCCGATCACCGTGCACGCCGCGCTGCTCGACGAGCGCCCCGAGCTCGTCGTCCGGTTCCTCGCGCAGACGCTGCGCGCCGCCCGCTGGGCGACCGAGCACCCCGACGAGGTGCGCGCCTTCCTCGGCAGCGAGGTCGGCTCCGGCGGCGACGGCGTGACGACGGCGTACGGCGCCGACGTGCACCTCGGCCTGACCCCGGACCTCTCCCCGGAGCGGCTCGCGCTGCTCGACCAGCAGCAGCGCTTCCTGCACGAGCACGCCTTCACCGACGCGCCCGTCGACGTGCAGGCCTGGGCCGACCCGGCCCCGCTCGCCGCCGCCCGGCGCCTGCTCGACGAGGAGGAGGGCCGATGAGCCACCCGGCGCCGCGCTTCCTGGTCCCGCTCGCCACCCGCGACGAGCGGTCCTGGCCGGGCTTCGACATCGCCGAGCAGCGCGCCCAGGCACTGCGCGCCGCCGAGCTCGGCGGCTTCGCCGGCGTGGTCGCCGCCGACGACCTCGGGGGCGACGAGGCCAGCGTCGTCGCGTACGACGCCCTGCGCGCGAGCCGCTGGCTCGAGGTCGTCCAGGAGCTGCCGATCAGTCGGGGGAACCCGGTCTACGCCGCGAAGCAGGCCGCGTCCGCGCAGCGCTTCTTCGACGGCCGGCTCGGCTGGCAGCTCGTCGTCGACGAGCCGGGCCCGTCCCAGACGACCCCGCCCGCCCGGACCCGTGCCGAGCGCTACGCCCGGGCCACCGAGTTCCTCACCGTCGCCCGCGGCGTGTGGCACGACACCGAGTTCACGTTCGAGGGCCGCTACCACCAGGTCGTCGGCGGGGGCTTCCGCGAGGCGCTCGCGGACCTGCCGTTCCCGCGCCTGCACCTGACCGGGAGCAGCGACGAGGCGCTCGCCCTGTCCGCCCGGTTCGCCGACGTCCACCTCTTCGACGACCTCGACACGGCGCTGGCCCACGGGCCGGCGCTGCGCGCGGCAGCCGGCGACCGGCCGCTCGAGATCGGCGTCGCGCTGCGGGTCGTGGCCCGCGAGCACCGGCCCGAGGTGCCGCGCACGATCGATCCGCGCACGGCGCTCGTCGGCACGTACGACGAGCTCGCCGAGCGCCTGGCCGAGCTCGTCGCGGCCGGCATCACGACGTACCTCCTCGACGCCCACCCCCGGATCGAGGAGACCTACCGGATCGCCGAGCACCTGCTCCCGCGCGTCCGTGACCTCACCCCTGCAGGAGGAGCACGCTGATGGTCGACATCTACTGGCGGATCGGCACCCACGGCGACCAGCCGTCGCTGCGGCAGCGGGTCGCCTCCCGCGGCGACTGGTCCCCGACCGGGCCGGGCAGCATCGCGCCCGGCCTGCGCGACGGCGGTCGGGACGGCTACACCTACCTCGACCACATGGCCGACGTCGCCCGCGCGGCCGAGGTGTCGGGCTTCGTCGGGGGCCTGCTCCCGTCGTTCCCGTTCACCGACGACCCCTGGGTCGCGGCCTCGGCGCTGGTCCGGGAGACCCGCTCGTTCCGGTTCATGGTGGCCTTCCAGCCCGGCTTCCTCGACCCGTTCCACGCGGCCCGGATCTCCGCGACCCTGCAGCGGGTCAGCGGCGGCCGTCTCGTCTACAACATCATCACCGGAGGCGGCGGCCCCGAGCAGACGTGGTGGGGCGACCCGGTCGCGCACGACGACCGCTACGCCCGCACCGGCGAGTTCCTCGAGGCGCTCCAGGGCACCTGGGGCACCGCGCCGTACGACCTGGCGGGACGCTTCTACGACGTCCGCGGCGCCAGCCTGCCGCCCGACCTCGCCGCGCAGGCCGTGCCGGAGATCTACTTCTCGGGCTCCTCCCCCGCCGCGATCGCCACCGCCGGCGGGTACGCCGACTACTACCTGTCGTGGCTCGAGCCGTTCGACGCCCTGCGCGAGAAGTTCGCCGAGGTGCGCGAGCGCAGCGCGACCCTGGGCCGTCGTCCCCGCTTCGCGCTGCGCGTCGAGGTCCTCGCCCGGGAGACCGAGGCCGAGGCCTGGGCCGAGCTGGAGCGCGGCTGGGCCCAGGTCGACCTCGCCGCGGTCAACGCGGCGACCGGCGGCGACTCCGTCGGCGCCGCGCGCTCCCGCGCGTTCGTCCGCGGACCCGTGCGCACCCCGCGCGACATGGAGGTCGAGCCCCAGGTCTGGGGCGGCTTCCACCTGCTGCGCGGCGGACCCGCCTTCGGCCTGGTCGGCAGCTACGCGCAGGTCGCGGCCCGGCTCGAGGAGCTCGTCGAGATCGGTGTCGACTCCTTCATCCTCGCCGCCGTCCCGCACCTCGAGGAGGCCTACCGGATCGGCTCCGAGGTACTCCCCCGCCTGTCCGTCCACAAGACCGGGTACGTCGGGCACCCCGGCCACCCCACCTCCCCCGCTGCGCCCGCAGCACCCGCCCCCATCGAGAGGAACGCCTCATGACCACCCGGATCGGCTACTTCCCCAGCAACAACTCGCTCTTCGTCCTGCGCCACCGCGGCATCGTCGAGCAGCGCCTGCCCGACGTCGAGTGGGTCGACTTCCGCGACCTCCCGCAGAGCCGGGTCGGCGTCCGTGAGGGCCTGCCCACCGCGCACGCCGACCACCTCTTCACCGACGGCGGCTACGACGTCATCGGCACCGGCTTCACGCCGCCGATCACCGGCCTCGGCCAGGGCCACGACCTCGTGTACGTCGGGGTCTCCGAGCCGCGGATCGCCAACGGCCGCCTGGTCGCGCGCGCCGACTCCGGGATCGCCACGGTCGCCGACCTGAAGGGCAAGCGGGTCGGGATCGGCCACGGCTCCTGGCAGACCACGCTGCTGCTCTTCGCGCTCGACCAGGTCGGCCTCGGCTGGGCGGACGTCGAGCCGGTCGACACCGCCGGGCTCGACGCCGGGCAGGCCCTGCTCGACGGCGAGCTCGACGCCTGGACCGGCTCCTACCCCGAGCTGACCGCGGTCGAGGCGGCCGCGCCGCTGACCACGCTCGTCGAGACCGACGGCCTCTTCAGCCACCCGTCGCTGTGGTTCACCCGGCGCGACTTCGCGACCGCCCACCCCGACGAGCTGCGCGCGATCGTCGAGAGCCTGCAGGAGTCGGACGCCTGGATCGCCGCCCACCCGCGCGAGGCGGCGCAGTACTTCGTCGACGACGCGGCCCGCCGCGGCCGGCGCGCCGACCTCGACGAGTGGACCCACGCCCTGGCGACCCGCCCGTTCGGCATCCACCCGCCGTCGGAGGAGTTCCTCGACGAGCAGCAGCGCGCCGCCGACCTGCTGCACCGCAACGGCCTGCTGCCGAAGCCGGTCACGGTCCGCGACGCCTACCTGCCCGAGCTGGCCGACGTCGTCACGCAGACGCGTCAGGTGGCCTGAGCGGCCCAGCCCGCCCGCAGCCGGGCGTCGTCCTCGGAGGAGACGGGGTCGGCGGTGTCGCGCACGAACACCGCCGTCACCCGGCCCCGGCCGCCCTGCTCGCGGAGCCGGTCGCGGAGCTCGCGCCACGACCAGAGGTTCGGGTGCTCGACGTCGGTGCAGGCCTCGGCCGGGGTGAGCGCCGTGATCGCCTCGTCGAGCTGCTGCGCGGTGACGTCGAGCGTGGCGGTCGCGCCGTCGTGCTTGAGCACCGTCGCCAGGACGACGGCGGGCAGGCCGTGCATCCCGCCCGGCCCGTTGACGTGGCCGAGCTCGCCGTCGAGGGCGAGGGCGTAGCCGGCCGGCTGCTGCCAGCCGTCGATTTGCTCACCGAGGCGCACCCGGATCCGGCCCAGGCCGTCGAGCGTCGCCCACTCGTCGAGCGGGTCGTCGTCGAAGGCGGGCAGGCCGTCGATGCTGGTGCGGTTCTTGCGGCGCCGGTAGTCGGCCGAGCCGGCCACCCCCTTGCGGCCGAAGTAGCGCGGCAGCAGGTCGCGCTCGCCGACGTAGTCCATCAGCGGGACGCCGTAGCCGCAGGCGTCAGAGATCCGGTCGATGTCGACCACGATCACCGCCCGGGCGCCGGGCACGTCGTCGAAGCGGCCGGCCAGGTCGGCGTACTCCTCGTCGTAGCGGCTCACGACCCGGCCGCGGCCGTGGAAGCGGACGATGTTGGGCGCGCCGTCGAAGGCGCAGAACATCACGACGATGCGGCCGTTCTCACGGACGTGCGCGATCGTCTCGCTGCCGCTGCCGGACGTGTCGACCCAGGCGAACGTGCGCTCGTCGAGCAGCCCGAACGTGCCCGGGATGCCGCGGGGCGACACGTTGACGTGGCCGTCGGCGGCGAGCGGCGACGTACCGACGAAGAAGACGTTCTGGCGCTCGACGAACGCCCGCAGCCGGCCGTCGACCGCCGCGTGGACCTTGCCCACGACTCAGTCCGGGACGCGGCGGTAGGCGCCGTCGGAGGCCGCGGTCGCCATCGACGCGTAGGCCCGCAGCGCCGCCGACACGGGACGCTGGCGGTCGAGCGGCGTGTAGGGCTTGTCGCGCTTCTCCTGCAGCACCCGGCGCTCGGCGAGGACGTGGTCGTCGACGTCGAGGTGGATGCTGCGGTTGGGGATGTCGATCGAGATCGGGTCGCCGTCCTCGATGAGCGCGATCAGACCGCCACCGGCCGCCTCGGGCGAGATGTGCCCGATGGACAGGCCGCTCGTGCCGCCGGAGAACCGGCCGTCGGTGATGAGCGCGCACTTCGCGCCCAGGCCGCGGCCCTTGAGGAACGCCGTGGGGTAGAGCATCTCCTGCATGCCGGGGCCCCCCTTGGGGCCCTCGTAGCGGATGACGACGACGTGCCCGGCCTCGACCTTCTTGCCGAGGATGCCCTCGACGGCGGCGTCCTGGGACTCGAACACGATGGCGGTGCCGTGGAAGACCAGCGCCTCCTCGGCCACGCCCGCGGTCTTGACCACGCACCCGTCGACGGCGACGTTGCCGCTGAGGATCGCCAGGCCGCCGTCGGCGGAGTAGGCGTGCTCGAAGTCGCGGATGCAGCCCTCGGCGGCGTCGGTGTCGAGCTCGCCCCAGCGGTTCTCGGTCGAGAACGGCTCGGTCGTGCGGACCCCGCCCGGCGCGGCCTGGAAGAGCTCGAGCGCCTCGGCCGACGGGCTCTCGGCGCGGATGTCCCAGGCGCCGAGCCAGCTGTCGAGGTCGGGCGAGTGGACCGAGTGGACGTTCTCGTGGAGCGCGCCGCCGCGGCGCAGCTCACCGAGCAGGGCGGGGATGCCGCCGGCGCGGTGCACGTCCTCCATGTGGAACTTCGGCGAGTTGGGCGCGACCTTCGACAGGCACGGCACCCGGCGCGAGATCGCGTCGATGTCGTGGACGCTGAAGTCGAGCTCGGCCTCGCGGGCCGCAGCCAGCAGGTGGAGCACCGTGTTGGTCGAGCCGCCCATCGCGACGTCGAGCGCGACGGCGTTCTCGAACGCCTCACGGGTGGCGATGTTGCGCGGCAGCGCCGACTCGTCGTCGTTCTCGTAGTAGGCGCGGCACAGGTCCATGACGACCTTGCCGGCCTCCTCGAACAGCGCCCGGCGCTTGGCGTGCGTGGCCAGCGTCGAGCCGTTGCCCGGCAGCGACAGCCCGATCGCCTCGGTCAGGCAGTTCATCGAGTTGGCCGTGAACATGCCCGAGCACGACCCGCAGGTCGGGCACGCCGACCGCTCGATCACGTCGAGCTGCTCGTCGCTCACCGCGTCGTTGGCCGATGCCGACATCGCGTCGACCAGGTCGAGCTTGGAGTGCACGATGCCCTCGATCGCCGTCGTCTTGCCGGCCTCCATCGGACCGCCGGAGACGAACACGACCGGGATGTTGAGCCGCAGCGCGGCCAGCAGCATGCCGGGGGTGATCTTGTCGCAGTTGGAGATGCAGACGATGGCGTCGGCGCAGTGCGCCTGGACCATGTACTCCACCGCGTCGGCGATCAGCTCGCGGCTGGGCAGCGAGTAGAGCATGCCGCCGTGACCCATCGCGATGCCGTCGTCGACCGCGATGGTGTTGAACTCCTTGGCGACACCACCGTTCGCCACCACCGACTCCGCGACGATCTTGCCGACGTCCCGGAGGTGGACGTGACCGGGGACGAACTCGGTGAACGAGTTGGCGATGGCGATGATCGGCTTGCCGAAGTCCGAGTCGGTCATGCCGGTCGCGCGCCAGAGGGCACGCGCACCGGCCATGTTGCGGCCCGAGGTGGACGTCGCGGAACGGAGGGTGGGCATGGGTCAAGGCTACGCCTGTGGTGGCGGGGACAGTTTCGCCGGTCGACCGGTGAAACTCACACTGGACCGACGGAACTTCATCGGTCAGGTGTGAGTTTCGCCGGTCGACCGGCGAAACTCCCGTCACCCCTCAGCCGCCGCCTTGAGCGAGGCGAGCCCCCTCCGGAAGTCCTTGGCGATCGCCTTGTCGAAGAACAGCCGCCCCAGGACGGCGAAGAGCAGGTTCCGCTCACCGCTCATCGTCCAGGCCACACGGGTGCCGGGGCCGTCGGGCGTGAGGTCGAAGGTGACCACGTTCTGCGCCTTGAACGGCTTGAGGAACACGAGGTCGACGACGACCTGCTCGGGCGTGATCGAGGTGAACGTCATCCGGCCCTCGCCGGCCTTCTTGTTCCCCTCCCACGCGTACGACGCCCCGACGCCCTCGCCCTCGTAGGTGCGGCGCAGGTCGGGGTCGAGGCCCTCCCAGGGGGACCACCGGGTCCACTCCGGGAAGGCGTCGATGAGTGCGTGAACGGTCGCGGGCGGTGCGGCGATCGTGGTCTCGTGGGTCTGCGCGAAGGCGGGCATGACGACAACCTAGGCCGAGACGCCGACCTTGACCGACATGACGTCGGGCAGGTCGGCGGCGATCTGGCGCCAGCTCTCGCCGTCGTCGGCCGAGGCCCAGACCGAGCCGTTGCGGGCGCCGAGGTAGAGGCCGGCGGGGTCGTGGGAGTCGACGCAGAGGGCGTCGCGCATGACGCCGACGTAGAAGGCGTCGGGCAGGCCGGAGCCGTAGGGGGTCCAGGACTCGCCGGCGTCGTCGGAGCGCCACACCCGGGCCTTGGCGTCGGGCGGGTAGCGGCGGTCGCCGCCGCCGAGCGGGAAGACCCAGATCGTGTCCGGGCGGTGCGGGTGGACGACGATCGGGAAGCCGAAGTCGCTGGGCAGGCTGTCGCCGATCGAGGTCCAGGAGCCGCCCTCGTCGTCGGAGCGGTAGACGCCGCCGTGGTTCTGCGCGTAGAGGCGCTCGGGCCGCGACGGGTGCCGGGTGACCTTGTGGACGCACTGGCCGAACTCGGGGTAGCGCTGGTCCTCGGGCAGGAAGTCGGCGCGAATGCCGTGGTTGCGCGGCTCCCAGCTCTCGCCGCCGTCACGGGTCTGGTAGACGCCGCCGGTGGAGAGCGCCGCGGTGAGCGAGCGCTCGTCGGTGGGGTGCGGGAGCACGGTGTGGAAGGCCTGGCCGCCGTAGCCGGCGTCCCACTGGGGGCGGTGGGGGTGGTTCCAGAGCCCCTCCTCGAGCCGGAACGACTCGCCGCCGTCGGTCGAGGTGAAGACGGCGCCCGGCTCGGTGCCCGCGTGGATCACGCCGTCGCCGACCCCGGGGACGAGCTGCCAGATCCGGGCCACGGTGGCACCGGCGCCCTCGGGGAACCGGATCGCGCCGTTGGGGGTCTCGTGCCAGGTCGCGCCGAGGTCGTCGGACCACCGCAGCTGCGGGCCGAGCCAGCTCGACGAGGCACCCGCGAACAGCCGCGGTGTCGGGCTCCGGGTGTCGACCAGGCAGGAGTAGACCTCCTCCATGTCGTGGTGAGGCCCGGTGAAGGTCCAGTCGGCCCGGTCGGGTGAGGTGCCCACCCACAGGCCCTTGCGGGTCCCCACCATCAGGATCGTGCTCATCGCTGCCTCCTCGTCGGGCGTGTCCTGACCACTGTGACCCCCGCTCCGCGCAAAAGTCATCGCCCGGACGTTGTATCCGTGGCGACCACGGATGTACGACGGGCGCGGCTCCCCCACGCTGTCCCCATGACGACGCTGCTGGTCACGCTGGTGCTGGTCCCCGACCGCAGCGACGAGGTGCTGGCCCGGCTGCGCAGCGAGGTCGCGCCGTGGCTGCGCCGGCTGCCGGGTTTCGTCACCAGCCGCTGGCTGCTGAGCCCCGAGCACGACCGCTGCACGCTCGTCGTCGAGCTCGCCGGCACCGAGGCGGTCCCGGTGATCGAGGCGGCGCTGCGGCCCGGCACCCGCGACCGGGCGCGCTCGTGGTGGTGCGAGCGGATGGAGGACGTCGAGGACCTCGGCCTGGCCGTGCGGCCGAGCGTCACTCCGTAGGGGGCGCCAGGTGCGCGGCCAGCTCGCCGCGCTCGGCACTGCCGGTGCGCTGGAGGAGCCGGGCCACGTGGGTCTCGACGGTGCGCACCGAGAGGTAGAGCCGGTCGGCGATCTGCTTGTTCTGCAGACCGGCGGCCACGAGCTCGAGGACGTCGCGCTCACGGGCGGTGACGCCGAGCCGCTGCAGGTGGGGCGGCACCCGCTCGGCGCCGGCCGCCTTGCGCGGTACGGCGAAGCCGGCCTCGCGCATCGCGACCCGGCAGGCCGACGCCGCCTCGGTGAGGCCGTAGCCGACCAGGCCGTCGAGGACGTGGCGGAACCACGGCTCCGGCGTCCCCCAGCCGTCCCGGGCGGCGGCCCTCGCGACGAGCATCCGGGCGTGGAGCTCGGGCCACGGCTCGCGGCCGGGCAGCCCCCACTCGGCGTCGGCGAAGACCCGCTCGGCCTCGGCCGTCTCGCCGGCCCGGCCGAGCGCGATCGCGTCGGCGTAGCGCAGTGCGAACCAGTTGTGCGGGCTGTTGGCCTGGGGCCCGGTCCGCACCTCCTCCCGCGCGGCGGCACCGTCGTCGCCCAGCGCCGTCTCCAGGAGCGCCCAGAAGCCGCGCAGCGAGAACGGCATGCTCGGCGAGCGCCGGTGGTGGGCCATGGCCAGGTCGAGCTGGGCGTGCGCGTCGTCGTACCGGGCGTGGGCGAGGGCGACGAACGAGCGGACGTGCCCGGGGACGCCGACCGCGCGCAGCCCCTCGTCCATGGGCAGGTCGAGCGCCGTGGCGATGTCGGCCTCCATGGCGTCCGCGCGCCCGGCCAACCCGTGCGTCGCCGCCCGCAGGAGGTACGCCGTCGCGAGGTCGGGCAGCCGCAGCCGGGTCATCATCGTGGTCGCGTTGTCGATCGCGGCCATCGCCTCGTCGAGGTCGAGGTAGCGGATCCGGACCAGGTTGAGCTCGATCTCGATCCGGGCGGCGGTGGCGATGGCGCCCACGTCGAGCGCGGCCCGGCGGGCCGCGACCAGCCGGTCCTCGGTCGGCCGGCGCGCCGCCAGGTCGAGCGAGCCGAGCGCGGCGAGGAGCCGGCAGCGCCACAGCGGCAGGTCGTGGGCGTCGGCGAGCCGGTAGCCGGCCTCGAAGGCGTCCTCGGCGGCCACGTAGTCGCGGGCCCGCGCCGCCCGGCCGAGCACCTCCCAGGCCTCGCACGCGATCTCGGGGCGGTCCTCCCCCACGGCGGCGAGCGCGGCCGCGGCCCGGTCGGCCGCCGTTGCGCCGTCCTCGCGGCCGAGGGCCAGCCGGGCGGCGAGCACCTCCTCCTGCGCGGGGTCGTGGCCCGCGGCGGCGGCGAGCATCGCGGCGGCCTCGTCCCAGCTGCCGCCCGCCAGCAGCGCCCGCGCCAGCCGCAGCCGGACGGCGGCCAGCCGCCCCGGCTCGTCGGCGAGCTCCGCGGTCAGCACCTCGCCCGCGGCCAGGGCCCGCGGGACGTCGCCGGCGAGCGCGTGCACCTCGACCTCGGCCTCGCGCACCTCGGTCTCCAGCGAGCTGCCCGGCGTGCAGCGGGCGAGCGCGCGGCCCAGCGCCTCGCCCGCGCTGACCAGCGCCCCGCGGCCGATCGCGTCGCGGGCGGTGGCCAGCCAGAGCGCGACCGCGCGCTCGTCGTCGCCGGCCGCCTCGTACAGCTCGGCGAGGCGCAGGTGGTCCTCGGCGCCGTCGGCGTCCCCGGCGAGCGCGGCGAGCGCGGCGGCGAGGAGGCCGGCGAGCCGGGCCCGCTCCGGCGCGAGCAGCCCGGTCAGCACGGCCTCGCGGGTGAGCGCGTGGCGGAAGGCGAACCGCTCCCCCGACACCGGGACGACGAGCCGCTGGCCCCGCAGGTCGTGCAGCGCCGCCGCCACCTCGGTCTCCGAGAGCTCCAGCGCCGCCGCGAGGAGCCGCCAGTCGAGCTCGGGGCCGAGCATGGCGGCGGCGGTGGCGACCTGGCGGGCCTGCGGGCCGACCTCGGCCAGCCGGCCCTCGACCGAGCGCACGAAGGGCCGCGGGACGAGCACCGGCAGCGGTCCGGCGAGCGTCCAGGCGCCGCCGTCGCCGGTGGGCTCGGCGAGCACCCCCGCGTCCCGGAGGTCGGCGAGCATCTCCTCGACGAGCAGGGGGTAGCCGGCGCTGTAGCGCTGCAGCCACGCGACGACCTCGGCCGGCGGCTCGCTGCCGAGGCACGCGAGCGCGACGGCCGCCACGTCGTCGTCGGCCATCGGCGCGACCTCGACGAGCTCGGCCGAGCGGCGCCACTCGAGCGCGGTGAGCAGCTCGTTGGCGGCCGGCGATTCGTGCAGCCGGCAGGTGGCGACCACGGCGAGCGGCACCTCGCGGGCGTTGTCGCCGAGGTACTCCACCAGGGCGAGGGTCTCGGGGTCGGCCCAGTGCAGGTCCTCGACGACCAGCACGATCCCGGGCGCCGGCACGGCGCGGGCCAGCCGGAGCAGCCCCTCGCCGAGGAGCATCACCGACGACGCGCCGTCGGGCGCGACCGGGCCGAGCTGCGGCGCCAGCCGCGCGAGCGTGGGCAGGTACGGCGCGAGCAGCCGGTCGTCGGGCACCTCGTGGGTGCGCAGCCAGGCGAGCAGCGCCTCGCCGATGGGGCGCAGCGGGGTCGGCGTCCCGGAGGGGACGGCGCGGCCGGACAGCACCTCGAGCCCCGCGTCCGCCGCCTCCGCGGCGAGCGCGCCGGCGAGCCGCGACTTCCCGACGCCGGGGTCGCCGCGCAGCACCCACAGACCGCCGCGCCCGTCCCGCACGCCGTCGACCGCCGCGTGCAGGCGCGCGCGCTCGGCAGTGCGGGACACGAGCCGGGGGGAGCGCACGTCGGCATGCTATGCGCGCTCGGCCCGTGCGCGGAGCGTCTTGGCTCCGTGCCCCCGTTCCTTGCTTCCGTGCCGGGCGCGGATGTGAGCGCACCCCCACCGGGACGAACGTGGTGCCACCGGCCCACCAGGGCCCCGAACATCGAAAGGCACCACGATGCGCACCCAGCTTCTCGGACTCACCACCGCGGCCCTCGCGGTCGGCACTCTCTCCCTCGGCCTGACCGGCTCGCCCGCCTCCGCGGTCGGCGGGATCGACGGCGGCAACATCAGCGGCAGCGGCGACGTCCCGGAGTCGGTCGACGTCGTCAGCACCGGCCCCGGCGACGCCGTCGCGGCCTGGGTGCGGCCCGTTCCCGGCGGCGACAAGGTGTACGCCGCGATCGCGACCAACGGCGTCTGGTCCTCCCCCAAGGCGGTCACCACGAACGCCGTCACCGCCGGCAACGACGTCCACGTCGCCGCCAACGGCAACGGCGACATCGCCGTGGTCTGGAGCGAGTCGCTCCTCGGCGACGAGCGGGTCCGCGGCGCGCGCTACCTCGGCAACGGCACCTGGGACGGCTCGACGCCGCTCAACGTGCAGAGCGACACCGTCCAGACCACCGACGTCGCCATGGACGGCGCCGGCCGGCTCCACGTCGCCGTGGGCACGACCACCCAGGGCGTCGACCGCGTGCAGACGGCGCTGTGGCCGAAGGGCGGCGCACCGACGTTCGCCACGCTCGGCGACCACGCGTACGCACCCTCGATCGACGTCAACCCGGCCGGTGCCGCGCTGCTGTCGTACTACAGCTCCAACAACGGCGGCGACGTCATGGTCACCCGCCGCACCGCGACCACGACCTGGTCGACGGCGGTCGCCGTCGCCTGGAGCGGCTCGGTGCAGAAGGAGACGCAGGTCGGCCTGGCCGACGACGGCCGCGGCGCGGTCGGCTTCGCCGGGCAGGACAACGGCGTCTACCGGGCCTCGGTCGCCAAGGTCGGCGCGACCGGCCTGCCCGGCGCCCCGAACATCCTGTCCGGCCCCGGCGACGTGACCGCCCACCGCTCGCTCTCGGTGAGCCCCAACGGCACCCTGTGGGCGACCTGGACCGCGTTCGACGGCAACGACTACCTGGTCCGCGGCGCGATCGCGAAGCCCGACGCCGGCTTCGGCTCGTCCGGCATCGTCGACCCCGACACGTTCACCCAGACCCCCCACGTCGCGCTCGTCTCGGACCGGGGCGCCCAGGTGCTCGCCCACAACGGCGCCGACGACCTCGTCCTGCGCCACCGGACCAACCCGCTCTTCCTCTTCGGCGAGTACGACGGCGGCGCGGCCGACGGCCCGATCGCGGCCGACATGGACCGTGAGGGCAACGTGGTCGCCGTCGGTGTGGTCGAGAACGGGCTGTCGTCGTACGTCCAGGCCGACTTCCTCGACGTGGCCGGCCCGACCGGCACCGTCACCGGCCCCGGGCCGCAGGTGCTCGCGCCGTCGTTCGCCGTGACCTGGTCCGCGACCGACGCCCTCTCCGGCGTCAAGAGCACCGACCTGCTGGTCCGCTCCGCGGCCTGGAACGCCAAGTCGCTCGGCGCCCCGCAGGTGACCGGCAACGACCTCACCGGCGCGGCCAAGGTGTTCGCCGGGACGCGCGGTGCGACGTACTGCTTCGCGGTGCAGTCGGTCGACAAGACGGCCAACCTGGGGCTGCGCTCGGCCGAGCGCTGCACGAGCGTCCCGCTCGACGACCGGGCGCTGGCCGGCAAGGGCTGGAAGCGGCAGGCCAAGGCGGGACACTTCGACAACACCGTCTCGTTCACCAAGCAGCGCGGCCGGGTGCTCAAGCTCAAGGGCGTGCAGGCCAAGCGGCTCGCGCTGGTCGCCACCAAGTCGGCCAAGGGCGGCAAGGTCGCGGTGATCTGGAACGGCAAGGTGGTCCGCACGATCAGCCTCAAGGGCAAGGGCGCCCGGCTCGTCCTCCCCGTCGCCACCTTCGGCAGCGTCCAGGGCGGCACCCTCAAGATCAAGGTGATCAGCAAGACCGGCCGCAAGGTCCTCATCGACGGACTGGTCGTCGCCAAGTAACACCTGGACCCGGGCTGCCCCTTAGCGTGAGCCCGTGCAGACCGACCGCCCCACCCACGGCCCGCCGCTGGGTGTGGCGGTCGGTCTCGTTCTCCTGGGCATCTGCTCGGTCCAGCTCGGCGCCGGCTTCGCGAAGCGCCTGTTCACCGACATCGAGCCCAACGGCGTGGTCTGGCTCCGGCTGGCGACCAGCGCCGTCGTCCTGCTGCTGTGGGCCCGGCCCCGGCTGCGCGGGCGCAGCCGTGACGACTGGCTCGTCGCCGCGCGGTACGGCGCCTGCCTGGGCGCGATGAACTGGGGCATCTACCAATCGTTCTCGCGGATCCCCATCGGCGTCGCGGTCACCATCGAGTTCATCGGCCCCCTGGTGCTCGCCGCGATCGGCTTCCGCCGGCCGCGCGACCTCGGCTGGGTGGGACTCGCCGCGCTCGGCGTCCTGCTCCTCGGCTTCGAGCGCGGGCACCTCGACCCCCTCGGCGTCCTGTACGCCGTCCTCGCGGGCGCCGCGTGGGCCGGCTACATCCTGTCCAGCGCCGCCACCGGACGCCGCTGGGAGGGCATCGACGGCCTCGCCGTGGCGAGCCTGGTCGCCGTCGTCCTGCTCTCCCCCTTGCTGCTCACCGTCGACGACAGCGCCCTGGCCGACCAGCGGGTGCTGCTGCTCGGCGCCGCGGTGGGCCTGCTCAGCTCGGTCATCCCCTACAGCGCCGAGCTCGCGGCCCTGCGGACCCTGCCCGCCGCCACCTTCGGCATCCTGATGAGCATGGAGCCGGCCGCCGCCGCGCTGGCCGGTCTGGCCGTCGTCGGCGAGGAGCTCGCAGCGGTCCAGTGGGTGGCGATCGCGTGCGTCGTGGTGGCGAGCATCGGCGCCACCCGCGCGACCCGCGCCAAGGTCCACCCCGACGCCGCCGCCGGCTGAGCACGCCGGCGGTCTACCTCAGCTCGGCCGGCAGGAGCGGTGCCAGGTCACCCGGCACCAGCGCAGTGAGGGGACGGTCGTAGCTCTGCCCCGAGACCGGGTACCAGATCCGACCCGGTCCGTCGGCCACCGCGACGTAGGGCGCGCCCGCGATGTACCGGGTCTTCCCCGCCGGCACGCCGGCGTACGGGTCGGCCAGGTGCTGGTCGTCCGCCGGGTCCACCGGCTGCGCGGCGACGAAGGCGAGCGTCCCGGGCGGGATCGCCTTCTCGAGGCCCTCGCGATCGGAGAGCGTCAGCCGGACGTGGATCGGGTCGCCGACGCGTTCCTCTCCCCGGAGCACGGCGACCGGCTCGACCTCCAGCACCACCCAGTCCGGCCCCGGCTCGGTGTCCCCCTCGTAGTCGACGAACCTCGGCCCGTCGGCGACGCCGAGCACCTTGCCGACGACGACCGCGCTGAACCGGGAGGCGTTGGTCATCGGGAGCTGCGGATCGATCGCGTTGACCTCGGGCGCGGTGACGGCGGCCTTGGCTGCGGGGTCCAATGCGCTGCGGTTGATCGGGACGCCGGCGGACTGTGGGGCCGAAGCAGCGTCGACCGCCTGCGGTTCGTCGGCCGCCGCTCCGCAGCCGCCGGCGACCATGGCGAGCGCTGCGAGGGACACGACGGCGGTTGCGCTCCGCGGGCGCGGGTGGATGCGTCGGACACGGTGCTGAGTGATCATGGTTCGTCCCCTCCTAGAGCCTGGACGCGACGTCGGACACGTGGTGCGCGTTGTACCGGAGCCAGTTGCTCGAGACCTCGACATGCCCACGCACCATGCAGTCGCGGGCCCGGTCTCCCTCGCCGTTGTAGTAGCTGAAGCGGTTGGCGAAGTTCACCGGGTGGTGCTCCAAGGTCACCGTGTGCCCGAGCTCGTGGCACCAGTTGGCCTTGAAGTTCAGCTCCCGCTCTCCGCTCTGCTCTGCGCCGTCGGAGTACATGTCGTCGGTCGAGCTGAGCGCCGCCACGATCTCGGCGCGATTCGCGTTGATCCGGTAGCGGCCGCAGACCGTCGAGCTCGACCAGACCTGGCACTCCGCAGAGCCGTACACACCGGCGCCGAGGTCGCGATCGGCGAACCGGTAGTCGACGCCGGGATTGACCGCCGGATCGCACGACGCCACCGGCGTCGCTGTCATGACGGTCGAGGACACGAGGTTGTTCAGCGCCCAGCGGGCGGTGTCGCGCATCAGGGGCTTTCCGTCCATCGACGCCGTGAAGCACCACGTCGCGTCGCGACCGTCCGTTCGGCTTCCGATGTTGCAGGCGTGGCCCGCGACGGGCAGTACGACCACGGTGACGATCGCCAGGATTCCGGCCTTGAGCAACCCGGTGGGGCGCAGGAGTCTTGTTGCTGACGGGCGCATCGGCGAGACCTCCTTCCCTGCACGGCGCGCTGTGATACGCATCACAGCACCCGATGGGCTGAGGACCAACCGGATCGGTCACCCCGTGCGCAAACCGGCGATTCGGCCCGCTCGAGCCGCCTCCACCCCCGCGTCGTGCAGAATCAACGCCATGTCGACCTCCGCTCCCCGGCCCGAGCAGCGCGTCCGGTCCGCGTCGATCGCGTTCCGCGACATCCTGTCCGACGACGGGACGCACGTGCGCGCCTGGACCAACGACCCCGACGGGGTGATCGACGGCCCCACCGTCGTCCTCTGCAACGGCCTCGGCACCAACCCCTACCTCTGGCCGTGGCTGCTCGACCCCGCGTGCGGGGTCCGGGTGGTGTCGTGGAACCACCGCGGGGTCGGGGGCTCGGAGCGGCCCGCCGACAAGAAGCACGTCGAGATCGAGCACTTCGTCCAGGACGGCCTGTCCGTGATGGACCACTTCGGCATCGACAGCGCCGTCCTCATGGGGTGGTCGATGGGCGTCAACACCGCCTTCGAGCTGACCTACCGCCACCCGGAGCGGGTGCGCGGGATCTTCGCGATGTGCGGTGTCCCCGGCGACACCTTCGCCACCATGCTCGGCCCGCTCCACCTGCCGCGGCTGCTCGCCCGCGCCGTCACCGTCAACGCGTGCCGGGTGGCCAAGCACGCCGGCTGGGCGGTCAACCCGATCGTGCGCAACCTGCCGATGACGCCGGCCGTCGTCCGGCTGCTGGGGCGGACCGGCTTCATGTTCCCGATGGCCGACCCCGAGGCCGCCTCGGTCGGCCTCCAGGAGTTCCTGACCACCCCGGTCGACTGGTACGCCCACCTCGCGATCAGCACCTCGCGGCACCCGCGGGTGCGGCTGAGCAAGATCCAGGTGCCGACGATGTTCGTCTCCGCGACGTACGACGTCCTGGCCGGCGCCCGCGACATGGCCAGCGCCGCACGCCGGCTGACCGACAACGGCCAGGACAGCGCCTACGTCGAGCTGCGCGGCTCCCACTTCGTCCAGCTCGAGCAGCCCGACCGGGTGCACCGCCTGCTGCTGGAGTTCCTGGAGCACGTCGCGTGACCGGCCGCCGCCGGGCCGGCGCGGCGATCGCCGCCACCGCCGTGCTCGCCCTCCTTGCTGCGGGCTGCAGCCAGGGCGGCAACGAGAGCAAGGTCGACGTGATCAGCACCGCGACGGCCGCGCCGACCGGCTCCGTGGTCGACGGCAAGGTGATCTTCACCGTCGACGGCGTCCCCGACGTCGTCGCCACCGTGGCCAGCGGCCTCGACACGCCCTGGGGCCTGGACTTCCTGCCCGACGGGCGCGCCGTCGTCACCGAGCGCACCGGCCGGGTCCTGCTCGTCACCGCGCCCGAGGTCAGCGACGGCAAGCCCACCGACGCCGAGGGCAAGGTCGTCGAGGCCGGCCGGGTCGCCGAGGCCCGGGCGTCGGGCGAGGCCGGCCTGCTCGGCGTCGCGGTCTCCCCTGGCTTCGCCGAGGACCGGCTCGTCTACCTCTACGTCTGCACCGACGACGACAACCGCGTCGTCCGGGCCACGCTCGACGGCGACCGGCTCGGCCCGCTCGAGCCCGTCCTCACCGGCATCCCGACCGGCACCCGCCACGACGGCGGCCGGCTCGCGTTCGGCACCGACGGCTACCTCTACGTGTCGACCGGCGAGACCGGCGACGCCCAGCTCGCGCGCGACAAGAAGTCCCTCGCCGGCAAGATCCTGCGGATCACGCCCGACGGCGAGCCCGCTCCCGACAACCCGTTCGGCGACGCGGTCTGGTCCTGGGGCCACCGCAACGTCGAGGGGCTGGCGTTCGACGACCAGGGCTCGCTGTGGGCCTCGGAGTTCGGCGACCAGACCTCCGACGAGCTCAACCGGATCCTCCCCGGCGAGGACTACGGCTGGCCGCTCGCCGAGGGCGACGCCGGCCCCGACCGGTTCACCCGCCCCGCGCTGACCTGGCCCACCGACGAGGCCTCGCCGTCCGGCCTGGCGTTCTCCGGCGGCTACCTCTGGATGGCAGCCCTGCGCGGCGAGCGGCTGTGGCGGGTGAAGGTCGCCGGCGGCGAGGCCAGCGACCCGACCGCCTACTTCACCGGCCAGGGCGAGCAGACGTCGTACGGGCGGCTGCGCACCGTCGCCCGGGCGCCGGACGGCCGGCTGTGGCTGACCACGAGCAACCGCGACGGACGCGGCGACCCGGGCGCCGACGACGACCGGATCCTGCTCATCGAGCCGTAGGGCCCACCTCGACCCGGGCCCGCCGCGCAGCGCGGCGCAGGGTGGTGAGCACCGCCGGGCCGAGCAGCGCGATGGCGAGCGCGTTGGTGATCGCGCGGCCGGTGTCCCAGCCGCCGGTCGAGGTCAGCAGCGTGTAGACGACGAAGTGGTGCAGGTTGTCGAGCAGCGGCGCCCCGGGGACGTACGACAGCTCGGTGGAGTCCTGGCCCGGCACCTGCACGCCGGCCATGAACGGCCAGCCCTGCAGGTTCATCAGCAGCCCGTAGAGGTAGGCGGCGACGATGCCGTAGACCACGAGCATCGCGATCTCGCGCCCTCCGCGGACCCGCTTCGGGAGCAGGCCGGCGCCCATCCCGACCCACGCCGCGACGAGCATCTGGAACGGCAGCCACGGGCCCACGCCCGCCGTCATCAGGGCCGACGCGAAGAGCGACGTGCAGCCCAGCACGAACCCGAAGCCGGCGCCGAACACCCGGCCGCCGAGGATCAGCAGGAAGAAGACGAGCTCGAGGCCCGCCGTGCCGGCGCTGACGAGCCGCAGGACGGCGTTGACCGCGCTGAGCACGCCGAGGATGGCGAGCACCCGGGCGTCCATGCCGCCCTCGCTGAGCTCGGCCAGGACGACGGCGAGGATCACCGGCAGCAGGCCGAGGAAGAGGAACGGCGGGTCGACCCGCTGGGCGCTCGGGTCGACGTCGAGGAGCAGCGGCCACGACAGCATCAGCAGGCCGATCACCGACGTGACGCCGAGGACCAGCGTCGAGCGCAGGCTGAGCGGGACCGCCGTGCTCGTCACGCTCACAGCGCGGCCGCCACGTCGTCGACGCTGAGCCAGCCGGGACCGAGCACCTTAGTCACCTGGGGCGCGAACGACGGCGACTCGGCGACGCCGCGCGCGACCGGGCCGGCCGAGACCACCTCGCCCTCGGCGAGAACGACCAGGTCGTCGGCGGCCTGGGCGACGAACTCGACGTCGTGGGTCGCGACCAGGACGGCGCGCTCGTGGCCGGGCTCGCGGGCCAGGTCGCGCAGCAGCGCGGCGAGCGCGTGCTTGGCCGGGTAGTCGAGACCGCGGGTCGGCTCGTCGAGCAGCAGCACCGGCGGCCGCGCGGTCAGCACGATCGACACCGCCAGCGCGAGCCGCTGGCCCTCGGACAGGTCGCGCGGGTGCTGCCCGGGGTCGATGCCGGGGGCGAGCCGCTCGAGCAGGCCCGCACAGGTGCCTGAGGGCTGCCGGGCGGAGCGGTCGGCCGCGGCGCACTCGTCGGCGACGGTCTCGAGGTAGAGCAGGTCGGCCGGGCTCTGCGGCACCAGCCCGGTCGTCGTCCGGCGCTGCTCGGGCTTGAGGCCGGCGGGGTCGGACCCGGCGACCTGGACGCTGCCGCCGGCCGGCTGGTGCCGGCCCTGCAGGGTCCACATCAGCGTGGACTTCCCGGCGCCGTTGCGGCCCATCAGCGCGGTGACCGTCCCGGGGCGCAGCGTCAGGTCGACGTCGCGGACGGCGGCGGTCCGTCCGTGCGCGACCACGAGACGCCGTACGTCGACGAGGGGCGCGGCGGTGTCGTTCGGCCGGGCTCGCTCCGGCGGCTCGCCGAGGCGCTCGCGCAGCGCGGGCGCCTTGCGGCGCGCGTCACGGACCGTGAGCGGCAGCGGGTCCCAGCCGGCCAGCCGGCCGAGCTCGACGATCGGCGGCGCGATCGGCGCCTCCCGCAGGACCTCGGCCGGGTCGCCGACCTCGAGCTTCCCGCCGCCGTGCAGCAGGCAGAGCCGGTCGGCGAACGGCACGACCCGCTCGAGCCGGTGCTCGGCGACGAGCACCGAGACCCCCAGGTCGTGGACCAGGCGGGTCAGCGTCGCCAGGACGTCCTCGGCCGCCGTGGGGTCCAGCGCCGACGTCGGCTCGTCGAGCACGAGCAGCCGCGGGTGCGCCGTCAGCACCGAGCCGATGGCGACCCGCTGCTGCTGGCCGCCCGAGAGCGTGCGCAGGTCGCGGTGGCGCAGGTCGGCGATGCCGAGCAGGTCGAGCGTCTCCTCGACCCGGCGGCGCATCGTCGGCGCCGGCAGGCCCAGCTGCTCCATGCCGAACGCGAGCTCCTCCTCGACCGTGTCGGTGACGAACCAGGCCGCGGGGTTCTGCCCGACGTACCCGATGGCGTGGGCACGCTCGCGGGCCGGGAGGTCGACGATGCTGACGCCGTCGAGCAGCACGTCGCCGCTCAGCGTCCCGCCCGTGTACGACGGCACGAGTCCCGCGACCGCCCCGAGCAGGGTCGACTTGCCGGCGCCCGTGGGGCCGGCCAGGACGACCAGCTCGCCGTTGTCGATCGTGAGGTCGACCGCGTCGAGGACCGCGGGGGCCGGCGGGTCGTCGTACCGGAAGGTGAGGGCGCGCAGCTCGATCATCCGGCGAGCACCGCCTCGCGCCGCGCGACCGTGAGCGGCAGCGGTGCCACCCACACCGGCAGCACCGCCACGAGCGCGGCCGCGACGGCCAGCAGCGAGAGCCCCGGCGTCGTCAGTACTCCGGGGTGCGCCACCTGCGGCTCCCAGCGCTGCACGGCCCACATCCCCGCACCTGCGGCGATCCCGGACGCGGCGACGAGCACCTCGGGCAGCCGCCAGCGGTCGGGCCGGTAGCGCGTGCGTCCCACCCGCCGTCCGGCCAGCGCGAAACCACCGAGCGCCACCACCATGCCCAGCACCAGCATCGGCACCGCCAGCACCCGCGGCGCGGAGCTGTCGAGGAAGGCGTAGACCCCCACGCACACCCCCAGCAGGCCGGCCAGGATCAACGCCCCGGTCGCCCGCCGCTGCCCCGGGGTGAGGTCACCGGTCCGGCCGTAGCCGCGCGCATCCATGCCCGCGGCCAGCGCCAGGGAGCGGTCGAAGGAGTCCTCGAGGATCGGCACCAGCAGCCGGCGTACGCCCCGGATGCGGCGGAACCGCCCCTCCGGCCCACCTCGGAGCTGCTGCGCGGCCCGGACCCGCCGGGCGCTGTCGGCCAGCTGCGGGACGACGCTGATCGCCACCGTCATCGCCGTACCGATCTCGTAGAGGGCCGGCGGCAGCGACTTCATCAGCCGCTTCGGGTTGGCCAGCGCGTTCGCCGCGCCGACCGCGATCAGGAGCGTCGCCAGCCGGAGCCCCTCGTAGGTCGCCGCCAGCAGCTCCTCGCGCGTGAACGGCCCCAGCAGCGAGATCCCCGCCGCCCAGTCCGGCAGCGGGATCGACGGCAGCGTGAAGAGCACGTGCCCCGGCACGTCACCGCCCAGCACGATCCGGAACACGATCCGCACCACCAGCGTGATCGCGCCGAGCCAGACGTACAGCCGGAACGAGCGCGCCCACGGCTGGTCGGAGCGGCAGGTGAGGACGACGAGGGTCATCGTGCCGAGGAGGCCGACGAGCAGCAGCGGGTTCGTCGTGCAGGACGACGCGACCGCGAGCCCCACCGCCCACGCCCACCACGCCACGGGATGCAGGTCCCGCGGCAGCCTCATCGCCCCACCGCCACGGGTCAGCCCCGGCGTCGGCGCAGGATCGGCACGGCCGCGGCGCCACCCAGCACGGCGACCGCGAGCGCGGCGCCGAGCCAGACGGGGAAGCCGCCGTCGTCGTTCGGGTCGGGGGCCACGGCGGAGGCGTCGTCCGGGCCCTCGGTGATGTCGTCGACCGACGGGACGCCGGCGGTGCTGCCCGGGTCGGTGGGCTCCGGGGCGGTCGACGGCGTGGCCGACGTCGCCGGCGCCGAGGACGAGGCGCTGGCCGACGGCGTGGGCGTGGCCGTCGGGCTCACGGTGGCGGAGGTCGCGCTCGCGCTCGGCGTCGCGGCCGGCTGGCGGGTCGGCTTCGCGCTCGGCTTCGGCTGCGGCTTGGGCTTGGTCGTGGCCTTCGGCGGAGGCGCCGCTGCGGTCCGCCTCGGGTTGGCGTCGGGCGGCGCGGCATTGCCCCCACCCTCGTGCCAGGAGAACGCGACCACGCCGCCGGCAGGCACCCGGAGGCCGCCGACCCCGCGGTTCGAGTAGGTCCAGGTGGACGACGTCCCGTCGGCCCACCACAGGCTCCAGTAGGCGTCGGTGCGCATGCAGTCACCGTCGGCCGGGCGGCCGTTGATCTTGCAGACGAAGCCGTTCATTCCCGGGGCCTGGCTGTACTCGAGCCGGTAGCCGGCGTCGGCGAAGTTGCTCGCCGCCGTACCGCCCCCGTCGCTGTCGCAGCCGGCGCTGATCCCGCCGCCCAGGCTGTTCGGGTCGACGACCACGCTGATCCCCGCCGTCCCCGAGCAGGCGGCGGCCGACGCGGGCGACGACGGGAGCAGCACGACGGCGGCCGCGACGAGGAGCGTCGCGACCACGGTGCGCAGAGAGGCGGTGAGCCGCATGTCAGACGACCCGGACCGTCGCCTTGCCCGTGCGGTTGGCGAACTGCCCGACCGCGACGATCTTGGTCTTGCCCTTCTTCTTGCCGACCTTGACCTTCACCTTGACCTTGCCGGCCGCGGTCGCCGTGCGGACGACCTTCTTGGTGCCGACCTTGACCGTGGCCCGCTCCCCCGGCGCGAGGCCGGCCACGGTGACGGTGAGGCTCTTGCGCGCCTTGACCCGAGCCGGGGTCTTGACCTTGAGCTTGGCCGCACCCAGCGCCTTGACGGTGACGGACTTGCTGCCGCCGGCGTAGCGGACGGTGGCGACGTTGTTGCGGGTGACGGCGGGGGTCGTGACGGTGATGCTGCTCGAGCTCACGACCCACTGGGTCGCGCCCACGCCGGTCACGCAGGCGGTCTCGCCGCCACGCAGTCCGGTGACCTTGAGGGAGACCGGCTTGCCTGCGGCGACGTACCCGGTGGGACCGGTGATCGTCGCCGTCGTGGCCGGACGGGTCGGCAGGTACTGGAGGCCCGCGAGCGCCTGGGCTCCCGCGATCACCCAGGTCTGCTGGTCGGTGTCGGCGATGCCGAACTTGATCGCGTCCTTGATGTTCTGGTCGTCGTAGGCGAGCGCACCTACCTCACCCGGAACCGGAACGCCGCAGCCCGCGACCTCGCTGATCTGGTGATCGGCGACCCAGGTCGCCGCGGCCTGGGCCCGCTGCGTCTCGCCGGCCTCGCCCAGCGCCCAGGCGACCAGGCCGGTGCCGTTGATCTCGCTGGTGGTGCCGGTGCTGTTGACGCCCCAGTCGCCGAACCCGCCGTCGGCGCGCTGCTGGCCCTCGAGCCAGGTGATCGCGTCGTCGATGGCCGTGGCGACGGCCGGGTCGGTCTTCTGCGGCAGGAGCGCGAGGACCGTGTAGGCCGTGGCGTCGGCGCTCGAGGTGCACACGCCGTTGTAGGTGTAGCCCCACGCCGCGCCCGGGCACTGCTGCCCGATCAGCTCGGTGGTGGCCTTGGCCGCCTCGGGGCTGGCGAGACCGTGGAGCACGGACACCGCCCAGGCCTGGCCGTAGGTGTCGTCGAACGCGCCGAGCTGGCCGGTCGTGTCGTCGACGCTGTCCGCGAGCCGCTGGGCCAGGTCGATGCCGGCGACGTCGTCGAGGTCGGCTCCGACGGCGTCGTAGAAGAACGCGGCCTTCGCCACCGCGCCGGCCTTGCTCGCGTCGAAGGACGCCCCGACGTACCCGGGCAGGGCGGCGTCGAGGTCGGTGCGGAGCTGGGCGAGGACCTCCGGAGCGGCGTCGGTCTCGACCAGGCTGAGCCCGAAGTCGATCGTGGTGCCGATGTCGGTGGTCGGCTGGCCGAGGTAGTTCAGGTAGCTGAACAGGCCGTCGGCGTCGAGCTGGTCGGCCAGCCACGACGCAGCAGCCGTCGCCTCCGGGTTGACCGGGGCCGCGTGCGCCTGCGGCGCCGGCCCCGGAGCGAGCAGACCGGTCGCGACGAGCGCGCCGCCTGTGACCGCCGCGGCCGCACGGCGAGCCAGGGATCGAGTGAGCATGGGATGCCTTCCCGCTGCACAGCGGGCAGGACCGGGAGGCCTGTGACCCCGCTGCTTTCCACGACAGCGTTGTGTGTCAGGACGCTCCGTGCCAGGTACTCCGGCTCGCCGCACCCCCGAGGGGCGGCCTACGGCTGCGGGTCAGCGCCGGACTCGGACCGGCTTCCCCCGCCACGGGCGTGTTCTTGATGTGTCGGGGGCAGCGTACCTCCGGACGACGCCCCCGGCCGCATCCGACCGTCAGGCTGCGAGGTTGACCAGGAGGTTCGCGAAGTGGGTGGGGGCCTGGTCCGGGACGCCGCTCTGGAGCACCCAGCTGGTGGTGACGCAGGCGGTCGCGGTGGCCTTGACGGAGATGGTGAGGTTCCGCTTGCCGAGCCGGGCGAGCGCCGGGGTCCGGTAGGTGCCGGCGAGGACGGCGGCGGTGACGTCGGTGCGCCCGTCCTTGACGGTCAGCGTGTAGCCGCAGGCGGCGTCGACGACGGTGAAGGCGACGGCGGCGGGGGTGGCCGTGTTGTTCTGGAGGGTGGCGGTGAAGGTGGCCGTGCCGTTGCGGGCGACGGTGGGGGCGGTGAGCACCTGGTACTCCTGGCCGTTGCCGAGCGCCGGCTGGCCGCCCTGCTTGACGAGGAGGTCGGCGGAGGTCGTGCCCACGGCGGGGGCGGCCTGCTCGGCGTCGAGGTAGACGTAGTCGAGGATCGCGCCGTCGGTGCTGTAGAGCAGCACCACCGAGTTGTGCCGGTACGCCGGGTCCCCGGTGGGGATGGTGATCTTCACGGTGAGCGTCTGGCTCGCCTTCGTGGCGAGGGCCTTGGTGACGTAGCCGCCCGTGGAGCCGGCGAGGGGCTGGACGTTGAGGCTGCCGTCGTAGGTCTGCGCCTTCGCGGCGGTCAGGTCCTTGACCAGGACCCGGTACTGCGCGAGGTCGACGCCGCTGTTGCGGACCTGGACGCTGAACGACAGGGTCGCGCCCTCCTTGCCGACCTGGCTGACCAGCGGCGCCCGGGTGTACGACGAGCTCGCCGGCCCGCGCACGAGCAGCTCACCGGCGTGGCTGGGCGCCGCCGCCGGGGCCGGGGCCGGCGCGATCAGGACCACGAGCCCGGAGAGCAGCAGCGCGGTGGTCGCGAGGACCGCCGGTCCGCGGCGGCGCAGCGTACGGAAAAGCCCCATGTGTCACTCCCCATGCACGCGGGCCGCCACGGCGGCGGACCCGTCGGGCGCGACCCTAGACCGGCGCGGTCCCGGCGCACATGGCCCGAAACGACCATTGCCGGACCGGGCTCCCGTGTGGGATGCCCGGCCCGGCAACGGAGGAGCGAGAACGTCAGGCGAGCTTCTCGAGGACCAGCTCGCGCACCCGGCCGGCGTCGGCCTGGCCGCGCATCTCCTTCATGACGGCGCCGATGAGCGCGCCGGCCGCGGCGACCTTGCCGTCGCGGATCTTGTCGGCGATGTCGGGGTTCTCGGCGATGGCCTTGTCGACGGCCGCCGACAGCGCGCCCTCGTCGGAGACGACGGCGAGCCCGCGGGCGGCGATGATCTCCTCGGGCGTGCCCTCGCCGGCGAGCAGGCCGTCGAAGACCTGGCGGGCCAGCTTGTCGTTGATCGTCTTGGCGTCGACGAGCGCCTGCACCGCGGCCACCTGGGCCGGGGTGACGGAGAGCTCGGTGAGCTCGACGCCGGCGTCGTTGGCACGCCGGGCGAGCTCGGTGAGCCACCACTTGCGCGCGGCCTGGGGCGCCGCGCCGGCCGCCACGGTCTGCTCGACGAGGTCGAGCGCGCCGGCACCGACGGTGTCGCGCATCTCGAGGTCGGTGAAGCCCCACTCGCCCTGCAGGCGGACCCGCTTGGTGGCGGGGTTCTCGGGCAGCGTCGCGCGCAGCTCCTCGACCCACTCGCGGCTCGGCGCGACCGGGACCAGGTCCGGCTCGGGGAAGTAGCGGTAGTCCTCGGCGTCGGACTTCTCGCGCCCCGACGACGTCGACCCGTCGTTCTCGTGGAAGTGCCGGGTCTCCTGGAGCACCGCGCCGCCGCCGAGCAGGATGCCCGCGTGGCGCGCCATCTCGAAGCGCACCGCCCGCTCGACCGAGCGCAGCGAGTTGACGTTCTTGGTCTCCGAGCGGGTGCCGAGCACGCCGGAGCCCTTGGGCGCCAGCGACAGGTTGACGTCGGCGCGGATCGAGCCCTGGTCCATCCGGGCGTCGGAGACGCCGAGCGCGACGATCAGGTCGCGGATCGCGGAGACGTAGGCCTTCGCGACCAGGGGGGCCTTGTCGCCCGTGCCGAGGATCGGCTTGGTGACGATCTCGATGAGGGGGATGCCGGCCCGGTTGTAGTCGACCAGCGAGTAGTCGGCGCCGTGGATCCGGCCGTCGGAGCCACCGACGTGGCTGGACTTGCCGGTGTCCTCCTCCATGTGGGCGCGCTCGATCTCGATCCGGAAGGTCTCGCCCTCGACGTCGACGTCGAGGTAGCCCTCGAAGGCGATCGGCTCGTCGTACTGCGAGGTCTGGAAGTTCTTCGGCATGTCCGGGTAGAAGTAGTTCTTCCGGGCGAAGCGGCACCACTCGGCGATCTCGCAGTTGAGCGCGAGGCCGATCCGGATGGCCGACTCGACGGCCTTGCCGTTGACCACGGGCATCGCGCCGGGGAGGCCCAGGCAGGTCGGGCAGACCTGCGTGTTGGGCTCGCCGCCGAAGACGGCCGGGCAGCCGCAGAACATCTTGGTGTTGGTGTTGAGCTCGACGTGGATCTCCAGGCCCAGGGCCGGGTCGAACTTCTCGACGACCTCGTCGAACGGAACGAGAACCTCGGTCATCGTGCACCTGCTTCCCGGAGGTCGAGCTTGTCGAGACTGAGGATCGGGCCACCCCAGCGGGTGGTCAGCGCGGCCTCGACGGCCGCCCCGACCCGGTAGAGCCGGTCGTCGGCGAGCGCCGGCGCCAGCACCTGCAGGCCGACCGGGAGGCCGTCCTCGTCCGCCAGGCCCGCCGGCACCGAGATGCCGGGGACGCCGGCCAGGTTGGCCGGGATCGTCGCGAGGTCCTGCAGGTACATCGCCAGCGGGTCGTCCAGCTTGTCGCCCAGCCGGAACGCCGTGGTCGGGGACGTCGGCGAGACCAGCACGTCGACGTTCTCGAAGGCCGCCGTGAAGTCGCGCGAGATGAGCGTGCGGACCTTCTGGGCCTGCCCGTAGTAGGCGTCGTAGTAGCCGCTCGACAGCGCGTAGGTGCCGATCATGATGCGGCGCTTCACCTCGTCGCCGAAGCCGGCGTCGCGGGTGGCCTTCATGACCGCCTCGGCGCTCGGGTCGCCGTCGGGGACGACGCGCAGGCCGTAGCGCATGGCGTCGAACTTGGCGAGGTTGGACGAGCACTCCGCCGGCAGGATCAGGTAGTAGGTCGCCATCGCGTGCACGAACGAGGGGCACGAGATCTCGGTGACCTCGGCGCCCATCTCCCTGAGGAGGTCGACGGACTCGGCGAACCGCTCCATCACGCCCGTCTGCCAGCCGTCTCCGGCCAGCTCCTTGATGACGCCGACGCGCAGTCCGGCGAGGTCGCCCTTCGCGCCCTCGCGCGCGGCCGCGACGTACGAGCCGACGGGCGCGTCGACCGACGTCGAGTCGCGCGGGTCGTGGCCGGCGATCAGCTCGTGCAGCAGCGCCGAGTCGAGGACGGTCCGGGTGACCGGGCCGACCTGGTCGAGGCTGTTGGCGAGCGCGACGAGGCCGTAGCGCGAGACGCCGCCGTAGGTCGGCTTGACGCCGACCGTGCCGGTGACCGCGCCGGGCTGGCGGATCGAGCCGCCGGTGTCGGTGCCGAGGGCCAGCGGCGCCTCGAAGGCCGCCACCGCCGCGGCGGAGCCGCCGCCGGAGCCGCCCGGGATGCGCGTCTGGTCCCACGGGTTGCGCGTCGGGCCGTACGCCGAGTGCTCGGTCGAGGAGCCCATCGCGAACTCGTCCATGTTGGTCTTGCCGAGGATCGGCAGACCGGCGTCCTTGATCTTGCGGACCACCGTCGCGTCGTACGGCGGCACCCAGCCCTCGAGGATCTTCGAGCCGCACGTCGTGGGCAGGCCCTGGGTCGCGAGGACGTCCTTGACCGCGATCGGGACGCCGTCGAGCAGGTGCCGGCTCTCGCCCGCGGCCCGCCGCGCGTCGGACTCGGCCGCCTGCGCCAGCGCGCCCTCGGCGTCGACGTGGAGGAAGGCGTGCACGCCCGACTCGGCCGTGCCGTCGACGGCGGCGATCCGGTCGAGGTGCACCTGGGTCAGCTCGACCGAGGTGGTCTCGCCCGCGGCCAGCGCGTCGGCCAGCTCGGCGGCGGTCTTGGTGATCAGCTCGCTCACTGCTCGTCCCCCAGGATCCGCGGGACCCGGAACCGCTGGTCCTCGGCCTCCGGCGCACCGGACAGCGCCTGCTCGGCGGTCAGGCCGGGCACGACGACGTCGTCGCGGAAGACGTTGGTCAGCGGGATCGGGTGCGAGGTCGGCGGCACGTCGTCGCCGGCCACACCGCTGATGGAAGCGACCGCCTCGAGGATCACGTTGAGCTGGGGCGCGAGGTGGTCCAGCTCGGCGTCGTCGAGGTCGATCCGGGCGAGATCGGCCAGGTGGGCCACCTCGTCGCGGGTGAGTTGAGACATGCCCGCGATTCTAGGCGCCGGAGGCATCCCTAGACTGCGCCGGGTGCACGCCTCTGTCCCCCACCCGCGCCCGCTCCCGCAGCGCGTGGTCGTGGCCGGTGGCCCGGACGAGCCGCTGAGCGCCTTCCTGGACCGGCTCGCCGCGCTCCTCGACCTGCCGGCCGTGCCGCTCGCGGACCTCTCCGGTCCCGGCGAGGTGGCCCGGCTCGCGGCGTTCGACGGCTGGGTCACCACGAGCGAGGACGAGTGGGCGCGCCCGGCGCTGCTCGAGCGCGCGGACCTCGTCGTGCTCGCCGACCTCAACGCCCCCGAGAGCTTCACCGGCCGGGTCCGGCGCACGCTGCGCCGGATCCGCCCCGACGCCCGCGAGCGGGACCGGGAGCGCGGGCCGGACCTGGCCTGGGCCGCGGGCCTCGCGCTCACCCACCCCGGGCTGGACGTCGTCCGGCTGGCCGACCCGGCGTCCGCCGAGGACTGGTTGCGCGCGCTCAGCGCGTGATGCCGACGAGCGTCGCGCTGCCGGCGCCCGGCACGGTGACGTCGCGACCGTCGGCGCGGACGACGGACCCGTCGTCGTCGAGCTGCCACAGCCGCGCCGTGCCGCTGTCCCGGTCGAGCGCGACGAGGTCGCTCGCGCGGTCGCCGGTCACGTCGGCGGCGACGATGGCCAGCCGGTCGAGCGGCCGCTCGATCCGGCCCGGTGTGCCGTCGGTCGCCCGGAACCCGTCGCCCGCGGAGAGGAGCGGGACGAGCTCGGTCCCGCCGTCGACCTTCCGTGCGACGAGCACGTCGGCCCGTCCGTCCCGGTCGAGGTCGCCCACCGTGTAGCGGCTCTCGGCGAAGGTCCAGCCCGGCTGGTCGGTCCACTTCTGCGGATCCGCGAAGGACTCGTCGCCGGCGAGGAACACCTGGATGTCGACGCCGCCGCGCGGCGGGGTCCCCATCTCGATGAGGTCGGCGCGCTCGTCGCCGTCGACGTCGCCGGCGCCGAGCCGCATCCGGTCGTAGGACCAGCCGGCGCGGCGCACCCAGGGGGTCGGCTCGGTGAACCCGGGCCCGCCGACCTCGGCGATCAGGACCTGCACCTCGATCCCGGAGTCGTCCCCGGTGAGCAGCGCGAGGTCGGTCCGCCGGTCGCCGTCGAAGTCACCCGCGGTGACGGTGAACCGCTCGGGCAGGTCCAGCCCGTCCCGCCAGCTCGTGGCCGGCGCGAAGCCGGTGCCGGTGGACAGGGCCACCCGGATCTCGCTGCCGTCGACCACCGCGAGGTCGGTCCGCCGGTCGCCGTCGAAGTCGCCGCGCACCACCTTCTCCCCCGCGTACGACGTGTCGGCCCACCGCCGCGCGGCCGCGAGCCCGCCGGAGCCCTTCGAGAGCAGCACGTCGGTCGTCCCGTCCCCCAGCACGACCAGGTCGTCGCCGTCCTTGCCGTCGACGTCGGAGCCGGTGACCGGGCTGCGCGGGGTGCCCGCGCTGGCGCTGTCGCCGGCGTCCCCGTCGCGGGCCGTGGGGTCGGCGCCGTCGCCACGGGTGCCCAGGTAGATCCCGGTCCCGGCCGCCGCGGCGACCAGCGCGAGCGCGGCGAGCCCGGCCAGCACCCGGCCACGCCGGCCGCGCGGGCGCGGCGGCTCCTCGCGGGTGATCGACGGCGTCGGCGCGGGGACGGCCGGCGGCGGAGGCGGGGGCGCAGGCGAAGGCGAAGGCGCGGGCGCGGCGTCCACCGGCGTGGTCGGCGGCGCGGCGACCGGGGTGGCCGCGGCGGCCAGCGCCCGCAGCTCGGTGGCCGCCCGGGCCGCGCTGGCCGGGCGCGCGCCGGGGTCCTTGGCCATCGCCCGCCGCAGGAAGTCGTTGACCCGCTCGGTGGTGCGGCCGCTGCCGGGCAGCTGCGGCACCGGTGCGTCCTCGTGCTGCTGGGCGAGCTGCACCAGCCCGCCCTCGTACGGCGCCCGCCCGGTCAGCAGGAACCACAGCAGGCAGCCGAGGGCGTAGATGTCGCTGGCCGGGGTGGCCGGCGCGCCCCGGAAGCGCTCCGGGGCGAGGTAGGCGTAGGTCCCGGCGACCACACCGCTGCTGGTGAGCGAGGAGTCGTCGTCGCGGGCGATGCCGAAGTCGCAGAGGTAGGCGTGCACCTGCCCCTGGCCGGGCCGGAGCAGGACGTTGTGCGGCTTCACGTCGCGGTGGACGACGCCGACGGCGTGCGCGTCGGCCAGCGCCGAGGCGACCTGCGCGACGACGTCGAGCGCCACCTCGGGCGCCGGGACGCCCTTCGCGGCGACCCGCGCGGCGAGGTCGCCGCCGGGCACGAACTGGGTGGCCAGGTAGAGGCAGCCGTCCTGCTCGCCGTGGCTGTAGACCTGGATGATGTGCGGGCTGTCGCTGCGCGCGAGCACAGTCGCCTCGCGGGCGAACCGGGCCCGGAACTCGGGCTCCTCGGCGAGCTGGATCGCCAGCACCTTGAGGGCGACCCGGCGGCCGAGTCCCTCCTCCAGCGCCTCGAAGACGATGCCCATCCCGCCCGCGCCGAGCTCGCGGGTGATCCGGTAGGGGCCGAGCCGGTCGCCGACCCCGGGGATACGTGGCACAGCAGAACTGTAGGCCCGACGCGGGGTCCGCGTAGTCCGTTCGGGCCGGGTGCTCGGGACGGAACGACCGATGCGGGACCCCGTCCCCGCGGGGGACCCTCGAAGCATGTCCGTGACCACCGACCCCGTCCGCTCCCTCGTCCGCCAGGAGCTGCTCCGGCTCGCCGACCTCGAGGAGGCCGCCGCGGCCCAGGAGGCGCGGGCGGTCCCCTACTGGGAGCCCTGCCCGGCGACGGTGCACGGACGCCGCGCGGCGGCCCACGTGCTGCGGGCGGACGCCGAGCGCTACTGAGCCGGCAGGCCCTCGGGCCCCTGCTCCAGCAGCACCTTGAAGCCGGCCTCGTCGAGCACCGGCACCCCGAGCTGCTCGGCCTTGTCGGCCTTGGACCCGGCGTTGTCGCCGACCACGACGTAGTCGGTCTTCTTCGACACCGAGCCTGCGGCCTTGCCGCCGCGCGACAGGATCGCCTCCTTGGCCGAGTCGCGGGAGAAGTCCTCGAGCGAGCCGGTGACGACGACGGTGAGCCCCTCGAGCGTGCGGGCCACGGACTCGTCGCGCTCGTCGGCCATCGCGACGCCGTCGGCGGCCCACTTGTCGACGATCGCGGTGTGCCAGTCGACGCCGAACCACTCGATCACCGCGGCGGCGATGGTCGGGCCGACCCCCTCGGCGGCGGCGAGCGCCTCTTCGGAGGCCTCGCGGATCGCCGTCATCGAGCCGAACTCGGTGGCCAGCGCCCGCGCCGCCGTCGGGCCGACGTGGCGGATGGACAGCGCGACCAGGACCCGCCACAGCGGGACCTTCGCCTTGCGCTCGCCGAGGTTGTCGAGCAGCTTGCGGCCGTTGGCCGAGAGCTGCGGCCCCTCCTCACCCTTCTTGGGCGCCCGGGTGAACAGCCCGGTGGTGAGCAGCTGCTCCTCGGTCAACGAGAAGATGTCGCCCTCGTTGACGATGGCGCCGGCGTCGAGCAGCGCGACCGCGGCCTCGTACCCGAGCCCCTCGATGTCGAAGGCACCGCGACCCGCGACGTGGAAGACCCGCTCGCGCACCTGGGCCGGGCAGTGCTCGTGGTTGGGGCAGCGGCGGTCCTTGTCGCCCTCCTTCTGCTCGACCAGCGTGGTGCCGCACGAGGGGCACTCGGTCGGCATCACCCAGGCGGGCAGGCCCTCGGGGCGCAGCGCGAGCACCGGCCCGACGATCTCGGGGATGACGTCGCCGGCCTTGCGCAGGATGACGGTGTCACCGGGCCGCACGTCCTTGCGCGCCACCTCGTAGCCGTTGTGCAGCGTCGCCATCTCGACGGTCGAGCCCGCCACCTTGACCGGCTCCATCACGCCGAAGGGGGTCACCCGGCCGGTGCGCCCGGTGTTGACCTCGATGCCGAGCAGCTTGGTGTTGACCTCCTCGGGCGGGTACTTGAACGCGATCGCCCACCGCGGCGCGCGGCTCGTCGACCCGAGCCGGCGCTGGAGCGCGACGTCGTCGACCTTCACCACGACGCCGTCGATCTCGTAGGGCACCAGGCTGTGCCGCTTCTCCCCCGCGTTGGCGATGTAGCCCTCGACGTCGGCCAGGCTCGGCAGCACCCGGACCTGCTCGGAGACCGGCAGCCCCCACGCGTCCAGCGCCCGGTAGGCCTCGGACTGCGCGCTCGGCTCGAATCCCTCGCGCGCGCCGATGCCGTGGCAGACCATGCCGAGCGCGCGGGTCGCGGTGACCCGCGGGTCCTTCTGGCGCAGCGAGCCGGCCGCGGCGTTGCGCGGGTTGGCGAAGGCCGGCTTGCCGGCCTCGGTCATCGCCACGTTGAGCGCCTCGAAGGCCTCGACCGGCAGGAAGACCTCGCCGCGCACCTCGACCAGGTCGGGCACCGGGAACTCGTCGGTCCCGCTCAGCCGGTGCGGCACCGACCCGATGGTCTTGACGTTGGGCGTGACGTCCTCGCCGGTCCGCCCGTCACCGCGCGTCAGCGCCCGGACCAGCCGGCCCTTCTCGTAGAGCAGGTTGATCGCCAGGCCGTCGACCTTGAGCTCGCACAGCAGCGCGGGCTCGGTGATGCCGTCGCGGCCGAGGCGCGCGTACCAGGCGCCGAGCTCGTCGTACGAGAAGGCGTTGTCGAGGCTCTCCATGCGCTGCAGGTGGTCGACCGCGGTGAAGTCGGTCGACACCGCGCCGCCGACCTTCTGGGTCGGCGAGTCGGGCGTGCGCAGCTCGGGGTACTGCTCCTCGAGCTCCTCGAGCCGCCGCATCCGCCGGTCGAAGTCGGCGTCGGAGAGGGTCGGGTCGTCGAGCACGTAGTAGCGCCACCGGGCCTCGTCGACCTCGTCGGAGATCGTGGCGTGCTCGTCCCGGGCCTCGGGCGGTACGACGGGGAGGTCGGCGGCGTCGCTCATGCCGGGCATTCTTCCGCGTGGGTCCGACACCGCGCGAGCGGACCGGCCGGACCACGTCGTACCGGACAAAATGGTCGTGATTCGGGCCTGCCGACGACCATTTTGTCCGGTACGACGATCCCACCGCGGCGCTGTCGCCCAGATCACAGTTGCCAGACTTGAAACGAAACCGTACCGTTTCATCCATGGTCCCTCGACTCAGCCGCCGTGAGGCGACGACCCGTCCCCGCGTCGAGGGCAACCGTGAGCAGGAGATCCTCGACGCGACCCTCGCGGTCCTCGTCGACGTGGGGTACGACCGGCTCACGATGGACGCCGTCGCCACCAAGGCCAAGGCGTCCAAGGCCACGCTCTACCGCCGCTGGGAGGGCAAGGCCGCCCTCGTGATCGACGCCCTCATGTCGCAGAAGACGCCGCTCGAGGTGCCCACCGACACCGGCAGCCTGCGGGGTGACCTGCTGGCCGTGTTCTGCGCGGCGGGCGGCCTCACCGACCAGGTCCAGACCGCGATCCTCGGGAGCGTGGTGACGGCGATCAGCCGCGACGCGGAGTTCGCGGCGGCCTTCCGGGCGCGGTTCATCGCCCCCAAGGTCGACGTGGCCCGCCAGATCTACGAGCGTGCGCACGACCGGGGCGAGCTGCGCGACGACCTCGACCTGGAGATCCTCTCCGCCGCCCTGCCGGGCATCGTCCTGCACCGCATGTTCCTGCTGGGCGAGCCCAGCACGCCCGAACTCATCGCCCGCGTCGTCGACCAGGTGATCCTCCCGGCCGCCACCCGCGGCTGACCCTCTCCTCACACCCGAAGGAAAACGCTCGTGACCGACATCAAGTCCTCGGACGTGCCTGACGACATGACGGCTTCGCAATCCGACGCCGTCGACGGCCCGTCCTCGCCCGGCCACCTCGGCTGGGCGCTGGTGCTGATCTGCATGGCGCAGCTGATGGTGGTGCTCGACAGCACCATCGCCAACATCGCCCTGCCCTACATCGGCAACGACCTGAAGATCGACCCGTCGAACCTGTCGTGGGTCGTCACCGGCTACGCCCTCGCGTTCGGTGGTCTGCTCCTGCTCGGCGGCCGCCTGGGTGACCTGTACGGCCGCCGCCGCGTGTTCATGATCGGCGTCGCGCTCTTCGCCGTCGCCTCCGCCCTCGGTGGTGTCGCCCAGAACGAGGCCATGCTGCTCGGCTCCCGGGGCCTGCAGGGCCTCGGTGCGGCGCTCGCCTCGCCGACCGCCCTCGCGCTGATCACCACGACGTTCCCGTCCGGCCCGCAGCGCAACCGCGCGTTCTCCGTCTTCGCCGCGATGTCCGGCATCGGTGCCGCGATCGGCCTGGTCCTCGGTGGGTGGCTGACCGACCTCGACCCCGCCTGGGGCTGGCGCCTGACGTTCCTCATCAACGTCCCGATCGGCCTGCTCGCGGCGTACTTCGCCCCGAAGTTGCTGCCCGACACCGACCACCACGCCGGCACGCTTGACCTGCCCGGCGCGATCCTCGGCACCGGCGGCCTGCTCGCCCTGGTCTACGGCATCACCCGCACCAGCAACGTCGACCCCGACTCGATCACCGCCACCAACCCGCACGGCACCAGCTACGGCTGGGGTGACCCGCTGGCCCTCACCGCCATGGTGCTCGGTGTCGTCGCCCTGATCGCGTTCGTCGTGATCGAGCGCCGGGTCAAGCACCCGCTGATGCCGCTGTCGATCTTCGCCAACCGCAACCGCGCGGTCGCCTTCGTCTCGATGATGATCACGCCGGCGGCGATGTTCGCGATGTTCTTCTTCCTGTCGCTGTACGTGCAGAACGTGATGGGCTACTCGCCGCTCAAGACGGGCTTCGCGTTCCTGCCCTTCGCGGTCGGCATGGTGTTCGGCGCGACCGCGTCGTCCAAGCTCGTCGCGAAGGTCGACCCGCGCTACCTCGCCGGCACCGGCACCCTGCTCGCCGGCCTCGCGCTGTTCTTCTTCTCGCGCATCGAGTTCGGCAGCGAGAACTACTGGACCGACATCGCGCCGTTCGTCGTCCTCATGTCGATCGGCATGGGCCTGACCTTCGTGCCGATGACGCTCGTCGCCGTCCACGGTGTCCGCACCCAGGACGCCGGCATCGGCTCCGGTGTCCTCAACACGATGCAGCAGGTCGGCGGCGCGCTCGGCCTCGCCACCCTGTCGGCGGTCGCCTCGCACTTCACCACCGAGAAGCTCAGCGACCTCGCCACGGCCAGCCCGACCAACCCGGCCAACGGGCTGATCGCCTTCGCCGACGGCGCCACGCACGCCTTCCTCGTCGGCGCGTTCATGATCTGGACCGCGTCGGTGATCGTCTGGCTGCTGCTGAGCGTCAAGCACACCGAGCTCGCCACCGACGTCCCCGAGGGCGTGCACGTCGGCTGATCCCGGCTACGCCTGACCGGCCAGCGAACGGGCCACCGAGCGAACCAGCTCGGTGGCCCTTCGTGCGTCCTGGGGCGTGCTCCCGGCCAGTCCGCACGCCGGCGTGACGACCAGGCCGCCGCCGACGACCTCGGGGTCGAGGCCGAGCATGTCGAGCCAGCGGAGCACGCGCTCGATGACGGCCTTGGCGCCGGGCAGCTCCCCCGTGGTCGGGACGACGCCCAGCGCGATTGTGTCGCCCGCCTCGAGCGCCTCGGCAGCGGCGTCGTGGCCGTCGGCGTCGAGCAGCCCGAGGTCGAGCATCACGCCGCTCGCCCCGGCGCCGCGCAGCAGCCCGATCGGCACGCCGGGCGCGCAGCAGTGCACCCAGGGCGTCGCGCCGGCGTCGCGGATCGCGCCGAGGACCCACTCCAGCGCCTCGCTCGCCTCGGGCGGGTGGACCGTGCGGTGCTTGCCGAAGCCCGAGGCCGTCGGGATCCCCGCGGCGAGGACCGCCGGGAGCGCCGGCTCGTCGAGCTGCACCACCAGGGACGACGCGGACGGCAGCCGGCGCCGCAGGTCGGCGACGTGGTCGGTGACGGCGACGGCGAGGGCCTGGGCGAGCTCGCGGCGGGCGCCGTGGTCGGCGAGGAGCTTGTCGCCGCGCGGACGCTCGGCCGTCGCGGCGAGCGTCCAGGGTCCGGTCAGCTGGGTCTTGAAGGCGCCGGCGTGGCCGACGGCCCCCTCCTCGACGGCGTCGAGGTCCTGGGCCAGCAGGCTGCGGGCCCGGCGCTGGTCGACGGGCGGCGCGCCGGCCGACCCGGTCAGCCGCCAGCCGCCGGGCTGGAGATCGGCGTCGAGCTCGCCGACGAGGCCGAGCGTGCGGCCGACCATGGCGGCGGCCGCGCCACGGCCGGGCACCTCGGGGACGTACGCGATCCCGCGCTCGTCGCCGGCCACCTCGCCCAGGACGACGGCCAGCGCCTCGTCGAGGTCACGCTGCTCCGTGCCGGGGAAGGAGCCGATCCCGGTCGCGCGGACGCCGCTCACCCGGCCGCCTCGACCCGGTGGGTCGCGGTGATGGTGGCCGAGCCGACCACCCGCGTGCCGTCGTACACGACGACGGCCTGGCCGGGGGCGATGCCGTCGGCCGGGTCGAGGAGGTCGACCACCAGTGCGTCGTCGCCGACCCGCACCACCGCGCGGTGCTCGGCGCCGTGGGCGCGCAGCTGGACGCTCACGCCGTCGCCGGCGAGCACCGTGCCGGCCGCCAGGGGGGCGCCGCACCAGCGCACCCGGTCGCCGCTCACCTGGTCGACCGCGAGCCGCTCGCGCGGGCCCACGGTGACGGTGCCGGAGACCGGCTCGATGTCGAGCACGTAGCGCGGCCTGCCGTCGGGCGCGGGCCGGCCGAGCCGGAGCCCCTTGCGCTGCCCGATCGTGAACGCGAACGTGCCCTCGTGCTCCCCCAGCACCTCGCCGGTTGCGTCGTCGCGGATCTCGCCGCCCTGGTTGGGCGCGCGGTCGCCGAGCTTCTCGCGCAGCCAGCCGGCGTTGTCGCCGTCGGCGACGAAGCAGATGTCGTGGCTGTCGGGCTTGTCGGCGACCAGGAGCCCGCGCGCGGCGGCCTCGGCCCGCACCTGCGGCTTCGGCGTGTCCCCCAGCGGGAACAGCGAGTGGCGCAGCTGCTGCTCGTCGAGGACGCCCAGCACGTAGGACTGGTCCTTGGCCGCGTCGATCGCGCGGTGCAGCTCGATCGCTCCGGACGACGACGTCCGCACGGTCGCGTAGTGCCCGGTCGCGACGGCGTCGAAGCCCAGCGCCAGCGCCTTGTCGAGGACGGCGGCGAACTTGATCTTCTCGTTGCAGCGCAGGCACGGGTTCGGCGTCTGCCCGGCGGCGTAGGTGTCCATGAAGTCCTCGACCACGTCGGTGTGGAAGCGGTCGGAGAGGTCCCAGACGTAGAACGGGATGCCGATCACGTCGGCGGCCCGGCGGGCGTCGTTGGCGTCCTCGATGGTGCAGCAGCCACGGGCGCCGCTGCGGTAGGACTTGGGGTTGCGCGAGAGCGCGAGGTGGATGCCGGTCACCTCGTGCCCGGCCTCGGCGGCCCGGGCGGCGGCGACGGCGGAGTCCACTCCCCCGGACATGGCGGCGACGACCTTCACCCGGTCACCTCAGACATGGGCCGCACGCGCGCGCTCGACGCACGGGCCGATCGCCTCGGCGACGGCCGCGACGTCGGCGGCCGTGCTGGTGTGGCCCAGGCTGAACCGCAGCGAGCTGCGTGCCTCGTCGCTGGAGCGGCCCATGCCGAGCAGCACGTGCGAGGGCTGGGGCACGCCCGCGGAGCAGGCCGAGCCGGTCGAGCACTCGATGCCGCGGGCGTCGAGGAGCATGAGCAGCGAGTCGCCCTCGCAGCCCGGGAAGCTCAGGTGGACGTTGCCGGGCAGCCGGTCGACGGGGTCGCCGTTGAGAACGGCGTCGGGCACCGCCCGGCGGACAGCGGCCACGAGCTCGTCGCGCAGCCCGGCGAGCCGCGCCGCGTGGTCGGCCTGCTGCTTGACCGCGAGCTCGACGGCGGCCGCGAAGCCGGCGATCGCCGGGACGTCGAGCGTGCCGCTGCGCACGTCGCGCTCCTGCCCGCCGCCGTGCAGCTGGGGCGTCAGCTCGACCTCGCGCCGGACGACGAGCGCGCCGACGCCCTGCGGACCGCCGACCTTGTGCCCCGACAGCGAGAGCGCGTCGACCCCCGAGGCCGCGAAGTCGACCGGGGTCGCACCGACCGCCTGCACCGCGTCGGTGTGCACCGGGATGCCGTGCTCGGCCGCGATCGCGACGACCTCGTCGATCGGCTGGAGCGTGCCGACCTCGTTGTTGGCCCACATCACCGTGATCAGCGCGACCGACGCGGGGTCGCGCTCGACGGCGGCGCGCAGCGCGTCGACGCGCAGCCGGCCGTCGTGGTCGACGGGGAGCATCTCGACCTCGGCCCCCTCGTGCTCGGCCAGCCACTCGAGCGGGTCGAGGACGGCGTGGTGCTCGACGGCCGTCGACAGCACCCGGGTGCGCCGCGGGTCGCCGTCTCGCCGGGACCAGAAGAGCCCCTTGACGGCCAGGTTGTCGGCCTCGGTGCCGCCGGAGGTGAAGACCACCTCGCCGGGCCGGCAGCCGAGCGCCTGGGCGACGGTCTCGCGGGACTCCTCGATCACCCGCCGCGCGCGGCGCCCGGAGGCGTGCAGCGAGCTGGCGTTGCCGACCTCACGCAGGTGGGCCGTCATCGCCTCGACGGCGACGTCGGTCATCGGCGTCGTCGCGGCGTGGTCGAGGTAGACCGTGCGAGCGTCGTTCATGGCGCCTCCAAGATTACGGCGCACCCGGGAGCGGCCACCAACCGCCGTTCCCTGACGGACACCGGGCGTTCATGCCGGCCCCCTAGCCTCCCCGCATGCTGCACGACGTCCGCGCCTACATCGACCGCCTCGGGATCGACGGCCACACCATCGGCGACGACCACGACGACGACCCGGTGCTCATCGACCCGCACGGCCGCGCGGTCGACACCTGGCGCGAGAACTACCCCTATGCCGAGCGCCTGGCGCGCGAGGAGTACGACGAGCAGAAGTACCTCCTGCAGGTCGAGCTCCTCAAGTTCCAGGCCTGGGCGAAGGCCACCGGCAGCCAGCACGTCCTCGTCTTCGAGGGGCGCGACGCGGCCGGCAAGGGCGGCACGATCAAGAGGTTCATGGAGCACCTCAACCCGCGCCACGCCCGCGTCGTCGCGCTCACCAAGCCCAGCGACCGCGAGCTCGGCCAGTGGTACTTCCAGCGCTACGTGCAGCACCTGCCCACCGCCGGCGAGATGGCCCTGTTCGACCGCAGCTGGTACAACCGCGCCGTCGTCGAGCGGGTGATGGGCTTCTGCTCGGACGACGAGTACGACACGTTCATCCGCCACGTCCCCTACTTCGAGGAGATGCTCGTCGAGTCGGGGATCACGCTCACGAAGTTCTGGTTCTCGGTGACCCGCTCCGAGCAGCGCACCCGGTTCATCATCCGCCAGGTCGACCCGGTCCGGCAGTGGAAGCTCTCCCCCATGGACCTCGAGTCCCTGGACCGCTGGTCCGCCTACACCGAGGCGAAGGAGGCGATGATCCGGCGCACCGACACCGACGTCGTCCCCTGGACGACCATCAAGTCCAACGACAAGAAGCGCGCCCGGATCAACGCCATGCGCCACTTCCTCGCCCGCTTCGAGTACGACGGCAAGGACCACGAGGTCGTCGGGCAGCCCGACCCGCTCATCGTGCAGCGCGGGATCGACGCGGTCGGCGACTGAGGCTTCGGCTGCGGCTGCGGCCGCTCAGAGCACGACGAGGTCGTCGCGGTGGATGACCTCGCGCTCGTAGGCCGCGCCGAGCTCGCGCTTGAGCTCGCGCGAGGAGCGGCCCAGCAGGTTCGGCACCTCGGCGGCGTCGAAGTTCACCAGGCCGCGGCCCACGACGGCGCCCTCGGGGTCGAGCAGGTCGACCGGGTCACCGGCCGAGAAGTCGCCCTGGACGCCGGTCACGCCCGCCGCGAGGAGCGAGGCGCGCCGCTCGACGACCGCCCGCACCGCGCCCGCGTCGAGCAGCAGCGCGCCCTTCGCCTCGGTGGCGTGGCGCAGCCACAGCAGCCGGGTGGGCCTGCGCTTGCCGGTGGCGTGGAAGAGCGTGCCGACCGGCTCGCCGGCCAGCGCCGCGCCGGCCCGGTCGGCCGAGGTGAGGACGACGGGGATGCCCGACCCGGTGGCGATCGAGGCCGCCTCGACCTTGGTCACCATGCCGCCGGTGCCGACGCCGGCCGACCCGACGGAGCCGACGACGACGTCGGCGAGGTCGGCGCCGGTGCGCACGTCGGCGATCAGCCGGGCACCGGGGCGGCTCGGCGGGCCGTCGTACAGGCCGTCGACGTCGGAGAGCAGCACCAGCAGGTCGGCATGGACCAGGTGCGCGACGAGCGCCGCGAGCCGGTCGTTGTCACCGAAGCGGATCTCGGTGGTGGCGACCGTGTCGTTCTCGTTGACGATCGGGATGACGCCGAGCTCGAGCAGCTGGGCGAACGTCTGGTGGGCATTGCGGTAGTGCGAGCGCCGGGTGACGTCGTCGAGGGTGAGCAGCACCTGCCCGGCGATGAGGCCGTGCCGGGCGAGCTCCTCGGTGTAGCGGTGGACGAGCAGGCCCTGGCCCACGCTGGCCGCGGCCTGCTGGGCCGCGAGCCCGCGCGGACGGCGCTTGAGGCCGAGCGGGGCCAGGCCGGCCGCGATCGCCCCCGACGAGACGAGCACGACCTCGGCGCCCCGGGCGCGGGCCGCGGCCAGGACGTCGACCAGGTCGCTCATCCGGGCGGGGTCGATCCCCCCGGTCGCCGTCGTCAGGGACGATGAGCCGACCTTGACGACGATCCGGCGGGCGGCCGTGACGGCCTCCCGCTCACTCACCGGGGTCGTCCTCGAGCCAGTCGTCGTCGGGGGTCGCCGGCTTGAGGTCGGGGTCCTGCTCGGAGCCGATCTCGTAGGACGTGGGCCCGTACACCTCGGGCTGGTCGATGCGGCGGGCGACGTCGGCGCGGGTCTCGTTCTCGCCCCGCTCGGGCAGGTGCTCCTGGATCTCGCGCCGGCGCGCCGCGGCCGGGCGCTCCGGGTGGAAGCGGTCGTCCTCGCCGCGGCGCGACAGGTTCTCGGCGCCCGCGTCGATGCCCGGCTTGAAGTCGAAGACCACCGAGTTGTCGGTGGGCCCGATCAGGACGGCGTCGCCCTCCTCGGCACCCAGGCTCAGCAGCTTGGCCTCGACGCCGAGCCGGTTGAGCCGGTCGGCGAGGTAGCCCACGGCCTCGTCGTTGCTGAAGTCGGTCTGGCGCACCCAGCGCTCGGGCTTGGTGCCCCGCACCCGCCAGCCGGCACCGGTCCGCTTGATGGTGAAGCCGTCGTCGTCGACGGCCTTGGGCCGCACGACGATCCGGGCCGGGATCTCGGCCGCCTGGGCGCGCCGGGCCTCGTTGACGATCTCGGCCATCGCGTAGATGAGCTCACGGGTGCCCTCGCCGGAGACCGCGGAGATCTCGAAGACCTGCAGGCCGCGCTCGCGCAGCTCCTCGACGACCAGCTCGGCGATGCCGCGACCGTCGGGGACGTCGACCTTGTTGAGGGCCACCAGGCGCGGACGGTCGTCGAGACCGCCGTACCGGCGCAGCTCGTCCTCGATCACGTCGAGGTCGTCGACCGGGTTGCGGCCCGGCTCGAGCGTGGCCGTGTCGAGGACGTGGACCAGCGCCGCGCAGCGCTCGATGTGGCGCAGGAAGTCGTGGCCCAGGCCGCGGCCCTCGGCCGCACCCTCGATAAGGCCGGGGACGTCGGCGACGGTGAAGACGGTCTCGCCGGCGGTGACCACGCCCAGGTTCGGGACCAGCGTGGTGAAGGGGTAGTCGGCGATCTTGGGCCGGGCCCGCGAGATCGACGCGATCAGGCTGGACTTGCCGGCGCTCGGGAAGCCGACCAGACCGACGTCCGCCACGACCTTGAGCTCGAGGACGACCTCGAGCTCGTCGCCCGGCTCGCCCAGCAGCGCGAAGCCCGGCGCCTTGCGCGACTTCGACGCCAGCGAGGCGTTGCCGAGCCCACCGCGCCCACCCTGGGCGACGACCAGCTCGGTGCCCGGACCCACCAGGTCCGCGATCACCTCGCCGTTGCGGTGCTTGACCACCGTGCCGGCCGGGACCGGCAGCACCAGGTCGGCGCCATGCGCGCCGTTGCGCCGGTCGCCGGCACCGTGGCCGCCGTGCTCGGCCTTGCGCTGGGGGCTGTGGTGGTACTCCAGCAGCGTCGTCACGTCGGGGTCGACCCGCAGCACGATCGACCCACCCGGCCCGCCGTTGCCGCCGTCGGGACCACCGAGCGGCTTGAACTTCTCGCGGTGGACCGACGCGACGCCGTTGCCGCCGCGACCGGCGGACACGGACAGGACCACGCGGTCGACGAAGGTGGGGACGGCCATGGGATTCAGTCTTTCAGTAGAAATGGACGAAGGGCGTCCCGGAACCGGGACGCCCTTCGAAGCCTCAGGTCAGAGTGAGCGTCGCTCACTCACCCGGGACGATGTTGACGACCTTGCGGCCGCGCTTCTTGCCGAACTCCACCGCACCGGGGATCAGCGCGAACAGCGTGTCGTCGCCGCCACGGCCGACGCCGGAGCCCGGGTGGAAGTGGGTGCCCCGCTGGCGGACGATGATCTCGCCGGCGTTGACGACCTGGCCGCCGAAGCGCTTCACGCCGAGGCGCTGGGCGTTGGAGTCGCGGCCGTTCTTGGTGGACGCCGCGCCCTTCTTGTGTGCCATGTTTCAGTCCTTCGGAGATGGTGCCGAGTCGGTCGGACTCAGAGCGAGATGTCGGTGACCTTGACCTGGGTGTACTTCTGGCGGTGACCCTGGCGCTTCTTGTAGCCGGTCTTGTTCTTGTACTTCTGGATGACGATCTTCGGGCCCTTGGTGGCGCCGAGGACCTCGACCGTCACGGCGGCCTTGTCCAGACCGGTGCTGGTCACCTGGTCGCCGTCGACAGCGAGGACGACCGGAAGGGTCAGGGTCTCACCGGCGGGCGTGGAGATCTTGTCGATCTCGATGACGTCGCCGACAGCGACCTTCTCCTGCTTCGATCCTGCGCGCACGATCGCGTACACCACCGGGCTCCTTCTGGTTCAACGTCTAGGTCTACGGCACACTGCGGATCCCTCGTCGCGAGCTCACGTCGCGAGATGCCGGGTGCCAGCAGAACGGAACGCCTCGGCGGCGCACCGACGAACAATGTTACGGGCCGGGCCGGGATCCGCCAAAACGCGGCTCCCGGCACCGGGCCCGGGCTGGGGCCCGGGCTAGCGCTTGCGGGCGCCCTTCTTCTTGATCGGGACGTGCTCGACGTGGGGCTCGGGCTGCTCCGGCTGCTCCGGCTCGGGCTCTGCGGGCTGCTCGGGCTCCGGGGCCGGCTCGGCGGCGACCGGCGGGCCGGCGGGACGCGAGGCGGCCCGGCGGCGGGTCCGGGTCACCACGGTGGTCGTGGCGACCGGCTCCGGGGCCGGCTCGGGCTCGGGCTCCGGCGTGGGCTCGGGCTCCGGCTCGGGCGTGGGCTCGGGCGTGGGCTCCGGGGTCGGCTCCGGCGCCGGGGCGGCCTCGACCTCGGGGGTCTCGACCTCGGGCGCCTCGTCGGCCGGCTGCTCGTCGGACGGCTTGGCCATCGCGGCGACGTCCTTCGGCGACGGGACGCTCGCCTTCGGCGCCTCCGCCGCGGCGCTGCCCTGGCCGCGGCCCTTGCGGCGCCGGCTGCTGCGCGACGAGGACTCCCCGTCGCCGCCGCCCTGGCCGCCGCCACCGTTGCCACCGCCGCCACCGTTGCCGCCGCCACCGCCGTTGCCGCCACCGCCGCCACGCTTCGGCTCGACCGGGAGGTCGTGCACGAGCAGGCCGCGGCCCTGGCAGTGCGAGCAGGTCTCGCTGAAGGCCTCCAGCAGGCCGGTGCCGATCCGCTTCCGGGTCATCTGGACCAGGCCAAGCGAGGTGACCTCGGCGACCTGGTGCCGGGTCCGGTCGCGGCCCAGGCACTCGACCAGGCGGCGGAGCACGAGGTCGCGGTTGGACTCGAGCACCATGTCGATGAAGTCGACGACGATGATGCCGCCGATGTCGCGCAGCCGGAGCTGGCGGACGATCTCCTCGGCGGCCTCGAGGTTGTTCTTGGTCACCGTCTCCTCGAGGTTGCCCCCGGATCCGGTGAACTTGCCCGTGTTGACGTCGACGACCGTCATCGCCTCGGTCCGGTCGATGATGAGCGAGCCACCCGACGGGAGCCAGACCTTGCGGTCGAGGCCCTTGGCGATCTGCTCGTCGATCCGGTACGTCGAGAAGAGGTCCGGCGCGCCGTCGCCGGCCTCGTGGCGCTCCAGGCGCTCGGCGAGGTCGGGGGCGACGTGGTCGACGTACTCCTTGACGGTGTCCCAGGCGTCGTCGCCCTGGACGACGAGCTTGGCGAAGTCCTCGGTGAAGAGGTCCCGGACGACCTTGAGGGTCAGGTCCGGCTCGCCGTAGAGGAGCTGCGGCGCGTTGCCCTTGGCGACGCGCGCCTCGATGTCCTCCCAGCGCGCCTTGAGCCGCTCGACGTCGCGGGTGAGCTCGTCCTCGGAGGCACCCTCGGCGGCGGTCCGGACGATGACGCCGGCCGTGTCCGGGACGATCTCCTTGAGCAGCGCCTTGAGTCGCGCGCGCTCGGTGTCGGGGAGCTTGCGGGAGATCCCGGACGTCGTCCCGTCCGGGACGTAGACCAGGAACCGGCCCGCGAGGCTGATCTGGCTGGTGAGCCGGGCGCCCTTGTGCCCGATCGGGTCCTTGCTGACCTGGACCAGGATCGTCTGGCCGGACTGCAGGACCGACTCGATCTTGCGCGGCTGGCCGTCCTTGTGGCCGAGCGCGGACCAGTTGACCTCACCGGCGTACAGGACGGCGTTGCGGCCCTTGCCGATGTCGATGAAGGCGGCCTCCATCGACGGCAGGACGTTCTGGACGCGGCCCAGGTAGACGTTCCCGATGAGCGAGGTCTGCGACTCGCGGGCGACGTAGTGCTCGACGAGGACCTTGTCCTCGAGGACGGCGATCTGGGTGAGGTCCTTGCGCTGGCGGATCGCCATCACGCGCTCCACCGACTCGCGCCGGGCGAGGAACTCCGCCTCGCTCACGATCGGCGCCCGGCGCCGGCCGGCCTCACGGCCCTCGCGGCGGCGCTGCTTCTTCGCCTCCAGGCGGGTGGAGCCGGAGATCGACGTGATCTCGTCGTCGGCCGAGCGCGGCTTGCGGACCCGGGTGACCGTGTTCTCCGGGTCGTCGCCACCCTCGCCGTCGGAGCCGGACTCCCCCGCACGACGGCGCCGGCGCCGGCGCCGCGACGACGTCGAGCCGCCGCCCTGGGCGCCGTTCTCGGAGTCGCCCTCGCCCTCGCCGTCGGTCTCAGCGTCGGTGTCGGTGTCGCTGTCGGTCTCGTTGTCGCTGTCGGACGACGAGGCGCGGCCCTTGCCCTGGTTCTGGCCCTGGCCCTGACCCTTGCCGCGGCCCTTGCCCTGACCCTGGCCCTGACCCTTGGCGCGGGCCGGGGCGTCGGTCTCAGCCTCGCCCTCGGCGTCGGCCTCGCCCTCGGCGTCGGTGTCGGCGTCGGTGGCGGCGCTGTCGGAGTCGTCGTCGGCGTTCGCGCCGGCCGGCTTCCGGCGGCGGCGACCGCCCCGGCGACGGCGGCGGCGGGGAGCTCCGGTGGCGGTGTCGTCCTCGTCGTCGTCACCGTCGGAGTCGGATTCGGAGTCCTCGGTGTCGTCGGACTCGTCGGTGCTCTCGGGCTCAGGCTCGGGCTCGGGCTCGGGCTCGACCGGTGCGGCCTCGGCCTCAGGCTCGGCCTCGGCCTCGGGCGCAACCTCGACCTCGACCTCGACCTCGGCCTCGGGCTCGGGCTCCTCGACGACCGCGACCTCCGGCTCCGGCTCCGGCGCGGGCGCGGGCGGGGTCGTGGGCGTCTCCTCCTCCGGCGTCAGCATCAGCTGCTCGGAGGTCGGCTCGGCGACGGCCTCGGCCGGGACCTCGGCCACCTTCTTCGCCCGGGACCGGGTGGTCGTCTTCTTCGCCGCGGTGCCGGTGGTCGCCTTCTTCGCGGCAGCGGTCTTCTTGGCCGCGGCGGTCGTGGTCTTCTTCGCGGCGGCCGTCTTCTTGGCCGCGGCGGTCGTGGTCTTCTTCGCGGCGGCCGTCTTCTTCGCTGCGGCGGTCGTGGTCTTCTTCGCGGCGGCCGTCTTCTTCGCCGCGGCGGTCGTCGTCTTCTTCGCGGCGGCCTTCTTGGCCGTCTTCGCTGCCTTCGCCGGCTTCTCAGCCGCGGGAGCGGGGCTGTCCGGGGTGTCCGGGCCGTCGGCGATCGGCGTGATCGGGGTGATCGGGGTGTCCGTGGGCGCGTCGGTCATTGCGCTACTCCTCCACCCGGCGCTTCCGCGTCCGGGGTGTCATCGGGCTCGCGCAACGCGCGGCACCGTAAGCCTTCGGGGGACGACACCCTCCGCGGAGCGTCACTGGAGGCGGGCCGCTCGCCTGCCGCGGTCGCGGGGTGCGTCGCGTCGGGCGGTCGTACCGTCTCCACCGTGCCGACCGGTCAGTTGCCTGCCGTCCGGCGAGAACGTCGTCAGATCGCACCGCGCGCTGTCCTGTGGGACGCGCACGGGGGTGGATCTGTGGCGAGTATCGCACACGGCCTTCAGGCCGCGGGCATCACCGGGCGGCCAGCGGGTCGCCGACGGTGCCGGCCTCCCGGTCCAGGACGCCCTGGGCGACCCGGGTCAGCAGCACCGTCCCCGGGACGGCGAGACCGCCGACCTCGCGCAGTCCGGTGAGCACGTCGTCCGGCCGGACGGCGGGCACGGTGTGCTCGAGCAGCAGGTCGAGCTGCCCGCTCTCGGCCACCGCCAGCCGGACGACGGCAGCGCGGCAGTCGAAGCTGCGCATGCCCTTCTTCGTCATCCGCTCGACGGTCACCGAGTCGGTCGCGAGGAAGGCGTCGACCGCGGCGCCGACCTCGTCCGCGGGAGCGGCGCCGAGGTCGAGGAGCCAGTGGCTGGCGGTGAGCAGATCGGAGAGCGAGCCCGCGGAAGAGCCCGCGGCGTCGACGATGGTGACCACGTCGAGCCCGTCGGGGAGGACGGCGTCGAGCGCGGTGCCGATCTCGGCGGGGTCGCGGACCTCGGCGAGGCCGAGCTCGACGTACTCCGACTCGCTGGCCGCGCCGGTCGGCGAGGCGCCGGCGTAGGAGATCCGCGGGTGCGGGTGGAAGCCCGACGAGTAGGCCATCGGGATCCGGGCCCGGACGACGGCGCGCTCGATGGCGCGGCTCACGTCGCGGTGGCTGGTGAAGCGCAGCCGGCCGCGCTTGGCGTACCGGATCCGCAGCTTCTGGACCGGCGGTGCCTGCTGCTCGGGCTGCTGACGACTCACGGGCGGAAATCCTAGGTCAGGGAAGGAGCGCGTTCCGCATCTGCGGTGACGCGTAGACGTTGGTGATCCGCACCCCGTCGAGCCACGCGGTCAGCCGGGCGGCCTCTGCGTCGAGCGCGGCGCTCGCCTCGGCACCGACGTCCTCGCGCAGGACGACCCGCACCTCGCCCGCGTCGTCCTGCAGCCAGCACCCGACCACCCGGCCGTTCCACCACGCGGTGTTGCCGGCGTTCCCGTTGCTGTCGAAGAGGTACGGCGTGTGCGCGGCGTCGAGGTAGAAGGACCGCTCCTTCCAGCCCATCACCGTCGGGTCCAGGGTCGGCAGCAGCGCGGCCCAGGGCGCGACCTCGGCCCCCTCCCTGTCCTCGGCGTCCTCGGCGTCGTCCGGCAGCACCCAGCCGGTCCCGCCGTCGTCCAGGGCGACGGCGACCGCGGCCACGTCCGCGAGCGCCCGGCGCACGATCGTCTTCGTGGCGCCGAGCCACCACACGATGTCGGCCTCGGTACCGGGGCCGAAGGTCCACAGCCAGCGGCGCACCAGCGCGGCGTACCCCTCCGCGGCCTCCAGCGGGGCCGGTGCGGGGTCGCCGAGCCAGTCGCCGGTGGCGGTCCAGGTGGGCTTGTTGAACCGCCAGTGCCCGGCGTTCTCGGCCCGGAGCACCCGCGCCTCGGCGCCGAGCACCGTCATCACCCGCGGCGCCAGCGGGACCTCCCCCGCCCACTTCGAGCCGGCCGCCCCGCGGAGCACCTTGGTCGCGAGCTGCGGCACCTCCTCACGCAATTGCGCGGTGGTACGGGGCTTCCCGTCGCCGAGGACGTCGAGGACGGCGTCCGCCGCGGCCACCAGCCACGCGTCGGGATCGTCGGCCAGCCCGTTCGCCCCCAGGTCCTTGGCCACCAGGGTGCGCTGCTGCTGGGCGACCCGGGCCGCCGCACTCCCCCACACCGCGGGCAGCAGGTCGCGCGGGAAGGCGAACAGCGTGCGCCTCATCGCGAGCTGCTTCACGATGCTGCGCTCGTCGTACAGCGCCCTCTCGACGTCGTCGACCGTGAGGTCCGCGACCCGTGCCCACAGCGCCAGGTGGACGGTCGCCGCCTCGGTCGCGTGGAGCGCCGTCATCGCCTCGGCGGCGGCCGTCACGCTCGGGTAGGGGCGGGCCAGACCGTGGCGCTGCGCGAGCCGGCGCCGGCGCCGTTCATCGGGGAACTTCAGCACGACCCCATGATTCCGCACTAGTCTGACCGCCGTGAGCGATCCGTACGGCAGCAACCCCCAGAGCCCCTACGGCGGCGGCCAGGGCAACCCGAACCCCTATGGCGCGCCCCAGGGCGGCGGCTACGGCCCGCCGTCGGGCAGCGGCTACCCGGGCGCCCCGGGTGGCTACGACGCCACGCCCCCGAAGAAGACCGACGGCGTCTCGGTGGCGTCGTTCGTCCTGAGCCTGCTGTGCTGCACGGGTCTGATCGGCCTGATCCTCGGCTTCATCGGCCTGTCCCGCACCAAGGGCGGCCAGCGCAAGGGCCGCGGCTTCGCGATCGCCGGCATCGCGCTCGGCCTCGTCTCCGTGCTCGTCGGGGTCGGCCTCGTGGTCGCGGTCTCGACCGGCCTGTTCGGCACGCCGATCAACGACCTCAAGGACGGGCAGTGCATCACCGGCAACGGCCTGGACAAGAGCGCCGACGAGGGCGTCAGCGGGATCAAGGTCGTCAAGTGCGACGAGGACCACGACGCGCAGGTGATCGCGACCAAGAAGCTCTCGTCGTCCGAGGCCAAGGCCTACGACTTCGGCGACCAGCAGCAGATCGTCGAGCACTGCTCGCCGATGCTCGACGCCGGTGAGGCCAGCCTGATCATCGACCCGAAGTACTTCGTGATCGCTCTGACCCAGGACAAGAAGCCCTCCTCGGGCGACAAGGTGGTCTGCGTGCTCACCCTCGCCGACGGCGGCAAGCTGGACAAGAAGCTCCCCTGACGCCATGAGCAACCCGTACGGCGGCGAGTACCCGCCGTACCAGCCCGCGCCGAACCCGTACGACAGTGGTGCGTACGGGTCGGCGCGGACGCCGTTCGACGGCGTCTCGCTGGCCGCCCTCATCTGCTCGGCGACGTGCTGCGCGGCGCCGGTCGGCATCGGGCTCGGCATCGCCGGCCTCGTCCGGACCCGTGCGGGCCGCCGGACCGGCCGCTGGGCGGCGATCACCGGACTGGTGCTCGGCATCGTCCTGACGCTCGCGATGGCCGGCTTCTTCGTCTTCGCGATCGTGCTGGGAGCGAAGTCGATCGAGGAGGCCGATGCGCGCGCGGGCCAGTGCGTCGACGTCAACACCCTCGACATCGTCGAGAAGGCCGACTGCGACGAGCCCCACGACGGCGAGATCGTCTGGGCCGGCCGGTTCGACGGCGCGCTCGTGAAGTCCTTCGAGAGCAGCTCGACCCAGGACTTCTGCGCCGGGCTGCCGGGGCTCTCCGCGTCGTACCGCGCGGCCGTGGAGGGCAACGAGTACGAGGCCGCGGTCTCGGTCGACGCCTTCGAGGAGGACGAGCCCGACACCGGCGACTGGTTCGTCTGCTACGTGACGCGCGGTGACGGCGAGAAGCTCGAGAAACCCGTAGGTGCGGGCGATTCCGGCGGAACGACGGGCGCATGAGCTACCCGCCGCCGCCACCGGGCCCCTCGTCGTACTACGACCCGCCCGGCCCGTACACCTCCCCGGCGGCACCGCCGAGCACCGACAAGGGACTGGGCTGGACCGGTCTCGGCCTCGCGCTCGTCGTCTGCGTGCCGTGCCTGCCGCTCGTCGGCTTCGTTCTCGCGATCATCGCGCTGGCCCGGCGCCGCTTCCAGCCGCGCTGGGTCGCCGCGCTCACCCTCGTCCTCGGGCTCGGCGCGACCGCCCTCCAGGTGGCGCTCGTGCCGAGCCTGCTCGACGCCGTCCGCGACGGCGTCAACGACAGCCTCGATGACTCCGCCGACCGCGCCCGGCGCTCCGGCGACCCGACCGAGATCCCGCCGCTCAAGCTGCGCGCCGGCGACTGCTTCAACGACCCCGCCGCACGCAGGGCCGGCACCGAGCAGATCGAGGCCAGCACCGTCACCCTCCTGCCCTGCACGAGCGACCACGACCTCGAGGTCTACGCCTCGCTGCGCATCCCGGGCGACAAGTTCCCCGGACAGGCCGCGATCGACAAGCGTGCGGGCGAGTGCCTCAAGCGGTTCCGCGGCTTCGTCGGCAAGCCGTACGGCAGGTCGCGGTTCGAGGTCATCTACTACTTCCCGTCGAAGCGGAGCTGGAAGCTGCTCGACGACCGCACGCTCACCTGCGCCATCGGGCATCCCGACCACCGGGTCACCGGGACGCTGCGCGACAAGCGGCGCTGACGGCGGCCACTCAGCCGAGCGCCGCGACGAGCGCGTCGTACGTGGCGGCGGGGCCGGCGCCCGCGTCGAGCAGGATGACGCCCGCGGCGCCCTCCGCCGACAGCGCGAGCCGGCGGTCGAGCTCGTCGACGGCCGCCGCTCCCCCGGCCGCGTCGATCTCCGCCCGCACCACCGCGTGGAGCGGATCGTCGGCCGAGCGTCCGTACAGCCGTTCCTGCGCCACCCCGCGCGGCGCGCGCAGGAGCACGTGCACGTAGTCGTGGCCCGCGTCGGCAGCGATCGCGCGGAAGCCTGCCCGCTCACCTTCGTCCGCCAGCATCTGTGGGAGGACGACGTCCCGGCCGCCGTCGAGGTGGGCCGCGATCATCGCCTGCGCGACCGGGCGGATCACCGCGCCGGCACCTGCGAAGTCGTCCTCCCAGCCGCCGACGAAGCAGCGGAGCCGGTCGATGTCGCAGGCGAGCACGCCGGGGTGCTCCGCGGCGTAGCGCTGCGCGAGCGTGCTCTTGCCGACGCCCGGGGCGCCGTTGAGGTGGAGTAGTCGGGCCACCTCGACGAGCCTAGGGCGCCGGCGAGCGCTACTGCCAGACGCGCACGTAGTCGATCTCGGTGGTGCCGACATCAGGAGTGTCGCCCGGCGTCAGCGTGTACTCGTTGAGCGTCTCGGCGTTGCCGAACGCCTGCATGAGGATCAGGTAGAACCCCTTGTTGAAGGGTCCGCCCGAGATGGCCACGTCGCTGCACGGCGTCGGGTTGTCGTTGACCCAGGTGGTGAGGCGGCTCGAGGACCAGAGGAACTTGTAGGTGTTGAAGCCGCCGACGGCGCCGCCGGTGGTGGGGTCGATATTGCAGCCCGGGCTCTTCCAGCCGCCGGTCGTCGTCCCGGAGAGCTGGTGCATGGCGGGCGCGTTGAGGTTGCCCGCCGCGCTGTAGAACTCGGCGAAGTCCATCTCGCCCGACAGCGGCCAGAAGCCGTACCTGTCGGTCGTCGGCCAGAGGTAGAAGGTCTCCTGCAGGCCCTTCGCCGTGTCGGTCGGGTACGTCGGCGTGGCGGGCGGCGTGACCGCACGGCCCTCGGTGCTGCCGTGCAGCGAGGGGAGCTTGGCGCGGACCTCGTAGTAGCCGTAGGTCTGCTGCAGCGTCGGCTGGGTGCCGTCCGGGACGTTGTGCCAGACCGTCGCGCCGAACTTGCGGGACGACTTCGTCGGGTTGGCGGGGCACGCGGTCGCGGTCGCCTTGACGCTGGCCGTCAGGTGCAGGCTGCCGCCGTCGACCTTGACGTTGCCGGTGCTCTCGTCGCCGAAGCACGCCTTCTCGACCTTCGGCTGCGTCATCAGGCCCTGCTTGGCGACGTGCCAGTACGTCGTGTCGAGCGCCGTGCCCGAGAACTCGTCGCTGAACGTGCACTGCCAGCTGCCCCCACCAGGACGCGCGACCGCCGGCGTGGCGCTCGCGCACCCGTACACGCCGGGGACGGCGACCGGCGTCGGGTCGACGACGACGTTGAGGGTCGTGACGGCCGACGTCCCGGCCGTGTGGTTGGCGTTCGCCGCGACCTTGACCCGGTACTGGTAGTTGCCGAGCAGGCCTTGCCTGACCGCGAACCTGGCCTGCAGGTCGCCGTCCAGCGTGGTGCTGTCGACGAGCGACCAGAGCAGGCCGAGGGCCTTGTGCTCGAGCTGCACCGTCTCGCCGACCAGACCGGGGTCGACGGTGACCGTGAAGGTGGACGTGTCGTTCTGGCCGACCGGGTTGGGCGCGGCGACGACGGTGAGGGTGGGAGCGGAAGGGGTCGCCTGGGCGACCATGGGAGCGACAACTGCCGCTGCGCCGAGAACCAGGGCAAGCGCGGCGAGGCTGATCAGCCTTCGGGGGTGCGTCGTCATGGGCTGAATGTGCACCCGCGCCGTCCCGGTTGTCATGACACGTCGGCACTATGGCGGTGAGGGTTCACCAACTGCTACGGGTGCTGGGTCGACCCGTCCGGCTCCGCCGCCGACGCCGGCGTCGGCACCGCGACCTCCCGCTCCCCCGTCCGCACCCAGTGCCGCCAGCCCGGCGACAGCAGCCGGCCCGCGTTGAGCACGAACAGCAGCGCCGCGAGGACCCGCAGCCAGTCCAGGTCCGAGGTGAGCGCACCGATGGCGAGCACGGTCAGCAGGACCAGCCGTGGGGCGGCCCGGACGGCGACCATCGCCGGCGCGGCAGCGTCGGCCATCAGAGGCCGCTCGTCAGGAGCACACGCAAGGAGACCAGTCGCACGCCGTCACCCTACGGGGCGCACGCCTGACCGAGGATGGCGGACTTCCCCAAAGCACTGCGTCGCGGCGGCCGACCCGACAGACTCGCCTGATGCTCCCCGTGCGGCTCGTCGCCGCGGTGTCGTCGTCCTTCCTCCTCCTCGGTTCGCTCTCCACCGGCACCCCGGCCGCCGCGTCCGCCGCCTCCGCCGCGTCCGCGGACGCGGGGCCCGGCCTGCACGGAAGGGCCGCGATCAGCCAGCTCGACGACGAGCTCGCCGCGATCGCCGGACGGTCCGGGCTGAGCGGGCGCGAGCTGCGCCGGATCCTGGCGACCGACGACTCCGCGCACGTGACGTCGGGAGGCCGGCTCGTGTACGCCGACACGTTCCCGGAGGCGCCCGCCGGCGCCCGCGCCCAGGCCGCCGACGCACCGCTGCCCGAGGCGTCGACCTTCACGCTGCACAGCCGGCCGGGCTCGAAGCACACGATCTTCCTGGACTTCGACGGCGCCGAGGTCAGCAACACCTACTGGAACCTCCAGGCCGGCATCCCGAACGGCCACTACGACGGGTTCTCGATCGACGAGGACCTGTCCACCTTCAGCAGCGCGGAGCACGCCTACATCCAGGAGAACTGGCGGATCCTCGCCGAGGTCTTCGCGGCGTTCGACGTCGACGTCACCACCGAGGACCCCGGTCCCGCGGCGTACGACCGCGACGGCGTCGCCGACGACACCTACGGCGACCACGTCCTCTACAGCGACGACCCGGACTCACGGCCGATCTGCGCGGGCTGTGCCGGGATCGCCGTCTTCGGCGCCTTCGCCGACCCCTCGGAGGAACGCACCAACACGCTGGAGCCGGTCTGGGTGCGCAAGCAGCCGAACGCCTTCCTCGCGGCGACCGTCGCCGCCCACGAGATCGGGCACACCCTCGGCCTGAACCATGACGGAGTCACCACCGCCCCGACCGAGCAGTCCCGGGAGTACTACGGCGGCCAGGGCGCGTGGACTCCCATCATGGGCTCGGGTCTCCACGGGATCGTCCAGTTCAGCAACGGCGACTACGCCAACGCGACCAACCGTCAGGACGACTTCGCCACTATGGTCGCCACCGGCCTCCCGCTGCTGCCGGACGACGCCGGGAACACCGCCGCCTCCGCGACCAGCCTGGGGGCCCGGACCGACTACACCGTCGACGGCGTCGTCACCAGCCGCGACGTCGACTACTACAAGGTGGGCCCGTGCACCGCGGCTCCTTCGGTGGAGGCCCTCGGGAACGGTGACGGCAGCGCGCTCGACCTGCGGGTCGACCTGCGCCGGGCAGACGACAGCCTGGTCGCCTACTCCGACCCTGCCTCGGCGGAGGTCGTCGTCGGCGGCTTCGCCCACCGGACGGCGACCGGCATGGACGCACCGCGGATCTCGCCGAGCGGCGGCGCGGGGACCTACTACGTCAAGGTCCGCGGCGTCGGCAACGGCGATCCGCTCACGACCGGCTACTCCGACTACGGGAGCGTCGGCACCTACACGCTGTCGGTCGACGGCTGCGCCGCCACGAACGGCACCACCCCGAACGCCCCTGCCTCGATCGACCTGACCACCAGCAAGGGCTCGGGCACGCTCACCTGGGCGGCCCCGGCGACCGGCCCGGCACCGACGGGCTACCGGATCAGCGGGATCGCCGGTGGACCGGTCGAGGTCCCTGCCGGCACCACCACGAGGGCGATCACCGTGCCGGGCGGGTACGACGTCAACGTGGCCGTCGCCGCGCTGAACGCCGCCGGCGCCGGAGCGCCCGCCACGCTCAACCGGCACGTCGCGTCCTGGGTGCCGTCCGCGCCACCCGCCGTCACCGTGGCGACCAGCGGGCTGCGGGCGACCATCACCTGGACGCCCGCCGCGAACCCGGGCAACGCCCACCTGAGCCACTGGCTGCTGACCGTCGACGGCCTGCTCGCCCCGCAGACCAGCCCCACCCGGAGCTTCACGGCGACGTTCTCGGCGTACGGCACCCACACCATCCGGCTGGTGCCCGAGATGGAGGCCGAGCTCCCCGGGACCGCGCCGGCTCGCACGATCCAGGTCCTGGTCGCCGTCAAGCCGTCGGCACCGCGGATCGGCACCGCGTCGTCAGGCACGGCCGGCGGGAAGGCCACCGCGACCGCGCGCTGGACGCCCCCCACGACCAGCGGCGGCGCGGCCATCACGTCGTACAAGGTCATCGCGTCGAAGATCGTGAAGGGCAGGGTGGTCGGGACGAGGGTCTCCGCCGCCCTGCCGGCCACCGCTCGCTCGTACGCGTTCCGGCTCGCCAAGGGCTCCTACCGGTTCCGCGTCGTCGCCACCAACGTCAAGGGCGCGTCGCCGGCGTCGGCGTACTCCCGGACCGTCGTCGCGCGGTAGCGCGCGACGGCGAGCGCAGGCAGGTCCGGGTGGCTCAGACGACGCTGAGCGGGAGCAGCTTCTGCCCCGTCGGGCCCACCTGGATCTCGGTGCCCATCTCGGGGCACACGCCGCAGTCGTAGCAGGGGGTCCAGCGGCAGTCCTCGACCTCGACGTCGGACTCGCCGGAGGCAACCGCGAGGGCGTCCTCCCAGTCGGCCCACAGCCAGTCCTTGTCGAGGCCGGAGTCGAGGTGGTCCCAGGGCAGGACCTCGTCGTAGGTGCGCTCGCGGGTGGTGAACCAGTCGAGGTCGACGCCGGTGCCCTCGAGCGCGGTGGCGGCCGAGGCGGCCCAGCGCTCGAACGAGAAGTGCTCGGACCAGCCGTCGAAGCGGCCGCCGTCGCGCCAGACCTGCTCGATGATGCGGCCGACGCGGCGGTCGCCGCGGGACAGCAGTCCCTCGATGATGCCGGGCTGGCCGTCGTGGTAGCGGAAGCCGATGGCCTTGCCGTAGCGGCGGTCGGCGCGGACGGTGTCGCGCAGCGCCTGCAGACGGGCGTCGGTGGTCTCGGAGTCGAGCTGGGCCGCCCACTGGAAGGGGGTGTGCGGCTTGGGCACGAAGCCGCCGATGGAGACGGTGCAGCGGATGTCGTTGCGGCCGGAGACCTCGCGACCGGTGGCGATGACGCGCTTGGCGAGCTCGGCGATCTGGAGCACGTCCTCGTCGGTCTCGGTGGGCAGGCCGCACATGAAGTAGAGCTTCACCTGCCGCCACCCGTGCGAGTACGCCGTCGCGACGGTGCGGATCAGGTCGTCCTCGGTGACCATCTTGTTGATCACCTTGCGCATCCGCTCGCTGCCGCCCTCGGGTGCGAACGTCAGGCCGGAGCGGCGCCCGTTGCGGGAGAACTCGTTGGCGAGCGTGATGTTGAAGGCGTCGACCCGGGTGGAGGGCAGCGACAGCGAGACGTTCGAGCCGTCGTAGCGGTCGGCGAGGCCGGAGGCGACGTCGCCGATCTCGGTGTGGTCGGCCGAGCTCAGGGAGAGCAGGCCGACCTCCTCGAAGCCGGTCTTGCGGATGCCGTTCTCGACCATCGCGCCGATGGTCTCGATCGAGCGCTCGCGGACCGGGCGGGTGATCATGCCGGCCTGGCAGAAGCGGCAGCCGCGGGTGCAGCCGCGGAAGATCTCGACCGAGAAGCGCTCGTGCACCGTCTCGGCCAGCGGCACGAGGGGGTTGCGCGGGTAGGGCCACTGGTCGAGGTCCATCAGCGTGTGCTTGCGGACCCGGTCGGGCGCCTCCGGGTGGTTCGGGACGACGGCCGCGATCTCGCCGCTGCCGGCGTCGTACGACACGTCGTAGAAGCGGGGCACGTAGACCGAGCCCGAGACGGCGAGGCGGCGCAGCAGCTCGAGCCGTCCCCCGGGCCGGCCCTCGTCCTTCCACTCGCGCACGAGCTCGGAGATCTTGAGGACGACCTCCTCGCCGTCACCGAGGACGGCGGCGTCGACGAAGTCGGCGATCGGCTCGGGGTTGAACGCCGCGTGCCCGCCGGCGATGACCACCGGGTGGTCGTCGGTCCGGTCGACGGCGTGGAGCGGGATGCCCGCCAGGTCGAGCGCGGTGAGCAGGTTGGTGTAGCCGAGCTCGGTGGAGAAGCTCACGCCGAACAGGTCGAACGCGCCCACGGGACGGTGGCTGTCGACGGTGAACTGCGGGATCTGCTGCTCGCGCAGCAGCTTCTCCATGTCGGGCCAGACGGCGTAGGTGCGCTCCGCGAGGATCCACTCGCGCTCGTTGAGCACCTCGTAGAGGATCTGGACGCCCTGGTTGGGCAGGCCGACCTCGTAGGCGTCCGGGTACATGAGCACCCAGCGGACCTCGGCGGCGTCCCACTCCTTGGTGACCATGTTGAGCTCGCCGCCGACGTACTGGATCGGCTTGGACACCGACAGCAGGTGCGGCTCCAGCCGGGGGAAGACAGACGCGACGGACTCGACGGACATGAGGTCGATTCTACGGTCCACGCCCTGTCCGCCCGTCATCGTCGCTGGGGGGCTTTTGTAGGATTCCGGCCATGAGCGCCTCCACCTCCGGAAGACTCGGGTGGACGGTCATCGCGCCGCCCGTGGCCGCGATCGTGCTGGCGATCAGCTGGGGCACCCACCCCGCACCCCTCGCGGCGAGCCTGATCGGGGTCGCGCTGATCGCCGCCGTGCTGGCCGCGGTCCACCACGCCGAGGTCGTCGCGCACAAGGTCGGCGAGCCCTTCGGATCGCTCCTCCTGGCCGTCGCGGTGACGGTCATCGAGGTCGGCCTGATCGTGATGCTCATGGTGTCCGGCAGCGGTGACACGTCCACGCTGGCGCGCGACACGGTGTTCGCCGCGGTGATGATCACCGTCAACGGCATCGTCGGCCTCGCGCTGGTCGTGGGTGCCGTGCGCCACCACCTGGCGACCTTCAACCCCGAGGGCACCGGCTCCGCGCTGGCGACGGTGATCACGCTCGCCGGCCTGACGCTCGTCGTCCCGGCGTTCACGACCAGCGAGTCCGGGCCGGTCCTCACCGGCGGGCAGCTGACCTTCGCGGCGCTCGCCTCGCTCGTGCTCTACGGCTCGTTCGTGTTCACCCAGACCGTGCGGCACCGCGACTTCTTCCTCCCCAACACGACGTCCACGCCCGGCGGCTGGACCGCCGACAACGACGCCGACGGCGACGACCACGCCGACCCGCCCACCAACCGCGAGGCCTGGACGTCGGTCGGCCTGCTCGTCCTCTCGCTCGTCACCGTGGTCGGCCTGGCGAAGGTCGAGTCGTACTCCATCGAGGACGCGGTCGACTGGCTCGGCTTCCCCCACGCCGTCGTCGGCGTGGTCATCGCCATGCTCGTCCTCGCCCCCGAGACGATCGCCGCGGTGCGGGCGGCCTCGCGCCAGCGCGTCCAGATCAGCCTCAACCTCGCCTACGGATCGGCGATGGCGTCGATCGGCCTCACCATCCCGGCCATCGCGATCGCCTCGATCTGGCTCGAGGGCGATCTCGCGCTCGGCCTCGAGCCGCTGCAGCTCGTGCTGCTCGTGCTGTCGTCGATGGTCGGCATCCTCACCGTCGTCCCGGGCCGCGCCAAGCCGCTCAACGGCGTCGTGCACCTGCTGCTGCTCGCCGCCTTCCTGCTGCTCACGGTCTCGCCGTGACCGCTCGCCGCTCACTCGTCGCGGCCGGGGTCGCCGCGCTCCTCGCGCTCGCCCCGGTCCTCGCCGGGTGCGGGTCCGACGACACCCCGAGCACCGACGGCGACCGGATCGTCCTCACCCCCGCCAAGGACGGCGGCAAGGGCGTCACCCCGATCGGCAACCCGGTCGGCGACGGCACGACCGCGCAGGTGCGGGGCTACCGGATGGCCGACGTCCGTCTTCCCGCGGCTGACGGGCCCGGCGAGGTGTCGTTCCGGGTCCTCGACCGGAGCGGCCGGCCGCTCACGACGTACACCGAGGAGCAGACCAAGCTCCTGCACCTCTACGTCGTGCGCGACGACCTCGCCGAGTTCCGCCACCTGCACCCGGTGCTGGGCGACGACGGCACCTGGCGCGGCCAGGTCGACCTCGGCGCGCCCGGCCGCTGGCGCGTGGTCGCCGAGCTCATCCCCCAGGGCTCCGACGTCCCGCTCGTGCTGGGCCAGACGCTCACCGTGCCGGGCGCCTGGGAGCCCGCCGAGGTGCCGCGCGGCGAGAGCGCCGAGACCGGCGACGACGGCGTGGTGAAGGTGCGCCTGGTCGCCCCGGGCGAGGTCGGCGACAACGGCCGGCTGCGCCTGGTCGTGACGACCGAGGGCGACGAGGCGGTGACCCTGGGCAGCTACCTCGGCGCGACCGCGCACCTGACCGGCTTCGCGATCGGCACCCGGGGCTTCGTTCACGTCCACCCCTATGGCGCACCCGAGACCGAGAAGGACGGCACCGTGCTGACCTTCCACACCGTCTTCACCCAGCCGGGCGACTACCGGATGTTCGTGCAGGTGCGGGTCGACGGCCTGCTGCACCAGCTGGCGGTCACGGTCCCGGTGACGGGCTAGGACCGTGCTTTAGGCTCCGTGAGCATGACCGGCCTCCGCACGAAGCTCGTCCGCACGTCCATCGCAGCCACGCTGTCCTCGGCGCTGCTGCTCTCCGGCTGCGGCGGGGGTGACGACGGCAAGGACGCCAGCGGCGACAAGACCTCCGCGAGCTCCAGCGAGTCGCCGTCCACCACGCCCGGTGGGGACGCGTCGAGCGAGGGCACCGGCACCGGCACCGGCTCCAGCACGGGCGGCGGCACCGGGACGGGCGCGCTCGACAAGAGCACGTTCTTCGCGACCATCGCCGACGCGCAGAAGCAGGCCGGCTCCTACAAGGCGACCGGGACGACGACCACCCAGGGCGCGTCGGTGACCACCAACAGCGAGGCCCGCTACGACGGCGACCAGCTGCTCGCCCACGCCAAGACCAGCCCCAAGGGCAGCCAGCAGTTCGAGTCGGTGCTCGCCGGCGGCGTGATCTACCTGCGGGGGGCCGGGCTCCCGGTGCCGGCGGGCAAGTGGCTGAAGTTCGACCCGAAGGACAAGTCCAACGCGTCCAGCCCGCTCGCGCCGCTCCTCGCGCTGGCCGACCCGCAGAAGCAGCTGGCCGTGTTCGGCGACCCGAAGGACCTCACCCTCGTGGGCGACGAGAACGTCGAGGGCGTCGACACCAGCCACTACCGGGTCACGGTCGACTCGGTGAAGTTCGCCAAGAACGCGGGTCTCCCCGCCGAGGCCGGCAAGCTGCTGCCGCCCGAGCTGACCATCGACCTGTGGCTCGACGCCGACAACCGGCCGGTCAAGATGAGCCAGGAGTTCGAGATCCAGGGCTCGAAGTCGACCACCGAGCAGGTCTACTCCGACTACGGCGCCGACGTGAAGATCGACGTCCCCGCCGACAAGGACACCGTCACGCCGAGCCAGGCCGGCTTCGGCGCCTGACGCCGGCCTACTTCACGTCGAGGTCGACGGTCGTCACCGGGCTGGTGAACTCGTCGACCCGGATGCTCACCTGGAGCTTCCAGGTGCCCGTCGTCGGGAACACCACGTCGGCGGCGTAGGTGCCGGAGCCGGTCGGCGTCAGCGGCACCTCCCCCAGGTCGACGGACGACGTGCGCAGGGCGACCGCCGGGGCGTCGTGCAGGTCGAGCGGGTCGCCGGCCAGGTTCTGCACCTGGACGATGAGCCGGCGCTGCAGGCCCGGCCCGGGATCGAGGACGGCGAGCACCTTGAGGTCGTCGCTCGCGACGCCCGTGACCACGCCGGTGTCGGCGGTCGGGGCGGCCGCGGGCGGCTCGCCCCCGGGCGGCTTCTGGGTCAGGAAGCCGGTCACGCCGAGGACCGCGACCAGCAGCGCCGCCTCCGCGACGACCGCGCGCCGGACCAGCGCGGCGCCCTGGCGTCGTACGTCGTGGCCGGTGTCGCCGGTGACCCGCGGGAGCAGCCGGTACCGGTTGACCGCGGCGATCGCGGCGACGACGAGCACCAGCGCGACCTTCACCAGCAGCAGCCGGCCGTAGGTCTCGCCGAACAGCCGCGACCACGAGCCGACGATGCGCCAGCCGAGCAGGACGCCCGACAGCGCGAGCGCCGCGAGCAGCCCGGCGGCCAGCGTGGAGAAGCGGGTGAGCAGCAGCGCGGCGTCCTTGGGCCGCCCCGCCACCGAGCGCAGGGTGAGCGCGAGCCCGGTGAGCCCGCCGAGCCAGACCGCCCCGGCGGTGAGGTGCAGCGCGTCGGTGACGACGAGCAGCGCGCTCGGCTCGTACGCGCGGGTGTGCCCGACCAGGGCCGGTGACCAGACCGCGAGCGCGGTGACGAGGTCGACGACCAGCGACGAGCGTCGCTGACCGGCCGCCCATGCGGCGACGGCGAGACCGAACGCCTGGAGCGCCAGCACCTGCAGGTCCTGCTGGACAAGTCCCGGGTCGAGCGCCGCCGGGTCGAGGACGCCGTCCAGCCCGGAGCCGAGCTGGTAGGCGCCTGCCAGCGGGACGGCGGCCGCGGCCGCGAGGACCGCCACCAGCGCACTGCCCCGCAGCACCCGGACCAGGCGGCGTCGTACGTCGTCGGCGAGGCGGACGCCGCGCACCGTCCACGACAGGAACACCGCGAGCCCGCCGGCCAGCAGCAGCGCGACGTAGTCGAGCCCGTGCACGATTGCCTGGACCGTCGGCAGCGCACCGGGCTCGGTGGTCACCGAGCCCGGCGGGACGACCTTGGGGCTCGGCGCCCCGACGTGGAAGGTCAGCGAGCCCGCGATCGGGTGGCCGTCGGCGGAGACCACCCGCCAGGTGATCACGTAGGTGCCGTTGGCGAGATCACCCGGCAGCTCGCCGGTCACCTCGACGCCCGAGGCCTTCGGGTCGAGGTCGACCCGCTTGCCCTCGGCGTCGAAGGCCAGCAGCCCGTCGGGGACGAGCTGGACGGGCTCGTCGAAGGTGAACGTCACCTCCGACGGCGCCTCCGGCAGCACCGCCCCCTCCGCCGGGTCGGTGGAGACGAGCGTGGCGTGTGCCGACGCCGACGTCGCCGTGCCGAGCACCGTCAGGACGGCGACCAGCACGGCCAGGATCAACGCCGGCACACGACGCATCGTCGTCCCTCAGGCCTTGCGGGTGCGCGCGAGCGCGATGCCGCCGACCGCGAGGCCCGCGACGCCGGCCACCAGACCGCCGATCGCCAGGCCGTTGCCGTCGCCGTCGTCGCCGTCGTCGCTGTCGGCCTTGGCGTCGGACTCCTTGTCGCCGTCGGACTCGGCCTCCGCACCGCCGTGGTGGTCACCCTCGGCGCTCGCCGCGGTGATCGTCACCGACGGCGCCGGGTGCGCGAGCTCCTCCTCGTCCTGGCCCTCGGCCGCGGTCTCGTTCCAGTTGGTCGAGCCCTTCACGCAGGTCTGGATGATCGGGAAGGTGAGCGTCTCGCCCTCCTTCTCGGGCAGCTGGAGCGAGAGCGCCAGCGTGTCGCGGTAGCCGTCGGGCAGCGGCGTCCGGGCCGTGTAGACGACCTGGCTCACCCGCTCGGTGACCTCGTTGCCGTGGGCGTCCTTGACCGGCGGGTCGAGCTTCTCCTGGACCTTCTCGACGGTCCAGCTGGGGTTGACCGTCGGCGTGACCTGCGGGACGTCCTCGGGCATCGCGATCGCGATCTTCGTGGTCGGCGACCCCTCGCAGCCGTGCGGGACGGCGAACGTCAGGACGGCGTACCCACCGGCGGAGGTGGTGTCGGGGGTGACCGTCACGTGCGCGCTGGCGGCGCCGGCGCTCAGCGCGACGAGGCCGAGCGCGGCGGTCGCGGCGCCGACGGCGGGCAGGGTGAAGCGGCGGATCTGCATGGATTTCTCTCTTCGTTCGACTCGGGTGTCAGGGGTGGGCAGCGCGCGCCGCCCGCCTCCGCGGAACCGGAGTCAGACGAGCGCGACGGTGACCGCCGCCGGCGGTCCCCGCGTGGGCGCCAGCGCCCGGTGCCCGCGCCGCGCCGGCGCCGGTGCGACCAGGACCACCCGCTGCGGACGCAGCCGCGGCGCGGGGAGCCGGCCCGGCTCCGTCCACGCCAGCAGCACCTCGACCGCACGTCGCCGCAGCGACCACATGGTCCCGGTGACGACGGCCGCGAGCAGGTGCGCGCCCAGCATCGCCGGCGTGAGCCCGAGGAACGCCGTCATCGCGTGCTCGTGCCCGTGCATCCCGGGCGAGAGCGCCACCAGCCACGCATGACCCAGCAGCTGCACCGCGACCAGCACCGGCAGCACCACCCGGATGCTCGCCCGCCGGTGCAGCACGAGGCTTCCGGCGCCGTACACGGCCACGGCGACGAGCCCCAGCCACCACAGCTCCGGGACTGCTCCGCCGGCCGCGACATGCGCCAGGACCAGCGCGGTCACGCTCTCGAGGCTGCCGAGCAGCGCCGGTACGGCCACGCGACGGCGCGGCGTACGGCGGACGGTCAGCACGGGCCCATCTTGCCGGAGATCCGGTGAGGGCTCTAAGTCGCGTGTGCCTGAGGTCGGCGCGGGGGTTGGCCGCGGGGTTGTGTCGGACCCTCCTGATCTAATACGGGTATGACTTCGACTGCGCTTCTCGCCGACCTCCGGGCTGGGGTGCGGGTGCGGGAGGAGTCGGTGGTTGCCGAGTGGGCCGGGATCGTGGAGTGGGCCGCGGGCAACACCGTGGCTGATCCGGGGGCGGGTGTAGCAACGATCCGGGACGGTTTCGTCGACACGGGCCTGCCGATCGCGGGCGAGGGCGCGCCGCTGGTCTCGGAGTTCGCACTCATGGAGCTGATCGCCGTGCTGGGCCGCTCCCCCGACGGTGGCCGGGTCTACGTCGGCCGGGTCCTGGAGTGCGCGTGGCGCCTCCCGCAGGTCTATGCGTCGGTGATGGCGGGGCGGTTGGCGCCGTGGCGGGCCGAGCGGATCGCCGAGGCCACGCGGCCCCTGTGTCGCGAGGCCGCCGCCTTCGTGGATCGCCAGTTGTTCAACGCCACCGGAGTCGGCTGGGCCCAACTGGAGCGGTTGATTGCGGAGGCGGTCATCCGCTTCGACCCCGAGCGCTACGAGGCCGAGCGGGCGGCCGCGACCGACCACCGCTATGTCGAGGTCGGCGCCGCCGACACCAACGGCCTGGTCTCGATCGACGGCCTCCTCGACGCCGCCGACGGTGCCGACCTCGACCAGGCGATCAGCCGCCGCGCCACGCTGCTGGGCCGGCTGGGCAACGAGGCGAGCCTGGATGTGCGCCGCTCCCAGGCCCTCGGCGACCTCGCCCGCAACGACCTGACGCTCGATCTTGAGGGCTCATCTGGCCGCCGTGCCGTGCTCAACGTGCACATCACCGACACGACCCTGCTCGGGACCGGGACCGGCGCCAACCCGGTCGGCCGCTGGGACCAGACCCCGATCAGCGCGGCGCAGATCCGCGAGTGGCTCGCCCAGCCGGGCATGTCGGTGACGGTCCGACCGGTGATCGACCTCGCCGACCATGTGCCGGTCACGGCCTACGAGATCCCCGACCGCCACCGCCAGCAAGTCGAGCTCCGCGACCACACCTGCCGCTTCCCGTACTGCACCCGAGCAGCCATGCGCTGCGACCTCGACCACGCCACACCCCACGGCCAAGGCGGGCCAACCTGCCCCTGCAACCTCGTCCCACTGTGCCGACGCCACCACCGCGCCAAGACCCACAGCACCTGGCGCTACCAAGTCACCACGACCGGCACGTACCTGTGGCGAAGCCCGTCCGGCTTCCACTTCGAGGTGAGCCACCGCGGAACACACCCACAAGAGCACTCCGATGATCGCGAGGACCCCGAGCCAGGGGTGTACCGGCAACAACCAGAAACCAACTGACGAACCGCAACCAGCTACCTAGACCCTTGCGGCGCGCCACCACGCCATCAGTAAAGAAGACCCCGACCCGAGGCAACCTCACGATCGATCGCCGCGACCAGCTCCGCACGGAGACCGTCGTGGGCCACCCCCAGCCCGTCCCGTACGACGTCCACCCGGCGCTCCCAGTGGTGCAGGGCGGCCGGCCAGCCGACGAGCTCGGGCGGCTCCCAGGTGTAGCGAGGCGTCACGTGGGCGTGGAGGAAGGCGTCGGTGTTGCCTTGGATCTCGAGGTTGATCCGGCGGAAGGCCGGGTCGCGGCGGGCGCAGACGGAGGCGACGGCTCGGCCGAGGAGGGCCAGGTCGGCGAGGAAGGCGTGCTGGCGCGCCACGGGGAGGTCGGTGAGCTGGTCGGCGGTGGGGTCGTCGGTGATGAGGACGCAGTAGCCGGGCAGGTGCTGCACGTCGCCGATGACGGCGAAGCCCGCGCCGAGCCGGCGCAGGACGGTGGGGTTGGTGCCGGCGAGGGCGGTACCGACCCGATCAGCCCGGAAGTCGGGCACGTCGGAAACGTCGGAACCGTCGGAACCGTCGGCTCCGGTCACGACCGGACGAGGACCCGCTGCTGCGGGGCGAGCCGCGAGGCCGGTGCCGAGAGCGTCCGCAGGTGGATGTTCTGGAGCAGGCCGACGGCGAGCATCCCGGCGAACATCGACGAGCCGCCGTACGACACGAAGGGCAGCGGGACGCCGGTGACGGGCATGATGCCGAGGCACATCCCGATGTTCTGGAAGGCCTGGAAGCCGAACCAGCAGGCGATGCCTGCGGCGGCGATCCGGCCGAAGACGTCGTCGGTGCGGGCAGCGATCCGGAGGGCGCGCCAGAGGATCACGCCGAGGAGCAGGACGATGAGGGCGGCCCCGGCGAGCCCGAGCTCCTCGCCGGCGACGGTGAAGACGAAGTCGGTGTGCTGCTCGGGGACGAAGCCGGACTGGGTCTGCGAGCCCTGGAAGAGGCCCTGGCCGAAGAGGCCGCCGTTGCCGACGGCGATCCGGGCCTGCTCGACGTTGTAGCCGGCGCCCTTGGGGTCGAGGGCGGGGTTGGTGAAGGCCAGGAAGCGGTCGACCTGGTACTCCTTCAACATCCCGCTGACGACGGCGAAGGCGGCCGCGCCGATGCCGCCGACGGCGAGGAGGCCGAGCCAGCGGCGGTCGGCGCCGGAGGCGGCGATGACGCCGAAGACGGTGGCGGTGAGGACGAGCATGGTGCCGAGGTCCGGCTGGGCCAGGATCAGGACGGCGGGCACGCCGGCCACGAGCAGCATCAGGACGACGTCCAGGGTGCCGACCCGGTCGCGCCAGCGGCGGTCGCTGCGCTCGGCGACGACGAGCGCCATGCCGACGATGACCGCGAGCTTGGCGAGCTCGGAGGGCTGGAACGACATCCCGCCGAGCATCAGCCACGAGCGCGAGCCGTTGACCGTCGAGCCCATCACGAGCACGAGGAGCAGGCCGCCGATGGCGATGAGGTAGCCGATGGGCGCGAGGATCCGGACCCACCGGTGGTCGGTGACGACGACGAGCGCCATCAGGCCGAGACCGATGACGACGTTGACCACCTGCTTGAGCAGGAAGGCGCGGGTGTCGCCGCCGGTGAGGTCGTTGCGCTCGAGGGTGGCCGACCAGACGAGCAGGCAGCCGAGCATCGAGAGCAGGAGGACGGCGGCGAGGAGCACCCGGTCGATCTCGGCCCAGCGCAGGAACGAGACCCGGCGCGAGGCGGTGGTGCGGTGCGGCCGGGAGCCGGCCTGGATCCGGTTGCTCACGAGTCGTCTCCCTTGCTCCGCCCGGGCGGCAGGATCGAGCCGTCCTCACCGAAGACGGGGAGGTTGCGCGGCGGGGTGGTGCCGGGGATGGCGGCCTTGCCGGGCTTCACCTGGTCGCCCTCGACGCCGTAGAGCGCCTCCCAGATGGCGCGGACGCCGTCACCGGTCGACCCGGAGCCGGTGCCGCCCTGGCTCATCATCATCACGACGACGTAGTCCTTGGTGTACGACGCGACCCAGCCCGTCGACTGCTTGCCGTAGACCTCGGCGGAGCCGGTCTTGGCGCGGATCTGCACCTTGTCGAGCGGGAACCCGCCGAGCTTCCACTGCATCGTGCCGACGGTCGCGACGCCCTTGAGCGCGTCGTCGAGGTAGCGCAGCACGGTGGCGGGGATCTTGACCTTGCGGTCCTTCTGGGGCTTGATCTCGCGGATCACCTGGCCCTCGGGCGAGACGATCGCCTTGCCCACGCGCGGCTCCCACAGCGTGCCGCCGTTGGAGATCGCGGCGTACGCCCGGGCCAGCTGCAGCGGCGTGACGATGGTGTCGCCCTGGCCGATGGCGAAGTTGGCGGCGTCGGGCAGGCGGTACTTCCAGCCCTCGATGCAGAACTCGCGGGAGAACTTGTAGACGAAGTCGGACGTCTTGTCGTCCTGCGGCTTCTTCGCGATGCCGCAGTAGTAGCCCTTCATCGACTCGTAGTAGTCGCGCTTCCACTTGCGGTCGGCGACCCGGCCGGACGCCTCGCCCGGCAGGTCGACGCCGGTGCGCTTGCCGAAGCCGAACTTCTCGGCCTGCTCGACCAGCGGGTCCTTGGCGTTGACGTCGTCGGGGTCGGAGCCGAGCGTCTGCCAGAAGTGCATGCCCACCTGGAAGAAGAAGGTGTTGCAGGAGACCTCGAGCGCCTTCGCGAACGAGATCGGGCCGTAGCCGGCCGACTCGTGGTTGTGGAAGGCGCGGTTGCCGATCTGCACCGACGACGAGCAGTTGAGGATCGTGGACGGCGTGTAGCCGTGGGTCATCGCGCCGACGGTCATGAACGGCTTCCACGTCGAGCCGGGCGCGAACTGGCCCTGGAAGGAGCGCGCGAGCAGCGGCGTCCCGGCTGCCTCGGAGTAGAGCCTCTTGAGCTGCTTGTCGGTGATGCCGCCCACCCAGACCGAGGGGTCGTACGTCGGCTGGCTGGCCATCGCGACGATCCGGCCGGTCTTGGCCTCCATCACGACGGCCGCGCCGGAGTCGGCCTCGAAGTTGCGGTTGGTCACCGGGTCGCGGGTGGCGCGCTGGGTGGCGATCATGTCGGCGAGCTGCTTCTCGACGACGCTCTGCACCTTGGCGTCGATCGACGTCACGAGCGTGTCGCCGGGCTGCGCCTCGAGGTCCGAGACGTCCTGGCGGACCCGGCCCTTGGAGTCGACGGCGACCTGCTGGTAGCCGGGCTGGCCGCGCAGCCACTCGTCGTACTCCTTCTCGACGCCGGCCCGGCCGACGACGGAGGCGCCGTTGACCGAGCTGTCGCCGGCCTCCTCGGCGGACTCGAGCTCGTCCTTGGTGATCGGGCTGAGGTAGCCGAGCAGGTGCGCCGCGTTGACGCCGTAGGGAGCGGGGTACTGGCGCACGCTCTGCCGGTCGACGACGACGCCCGGGAAGTCCTCGGGCTGCTCGAGGATCCGCAGCGCCGCGGCCTCCGGGACGTCGAGCGCGACGGGGACCGGCTGGTAGGGCGAGCCGTTCCAGCAGGTGCCGGCGACGGCGTCGGCGTCCCCGCAGAGGAGCAGCTTGGCCTCGATCTTGTGGGCCTTCATGCCGATCGCGCGACCGGTGCGGTGGAGCAGCTCGGTGCGGTCGGCCTCGGACATCCGGCCGAGCAGGGTGCGGTCGAGCGAGACCACCCAGATCAGCCGGTTGCTGACGAGGGGACGGCCCATCGCGTCGACGACGAGCCCGCGCTGGGGCTGGACGACGATGTCGCGCACGGACTGGGACGCGGCCTGGCCCTGGTACTGCTCCCCCGAGATGACCTGGAGGTAGTAGAGCCGGGCGCCGAGGGTGGCGAGCAGCGAGAAGACGAGGGTCTGCAGCACGACCAGGCGGAGCCGGCTGCGGTGGGATGCGGTGGTGGCCATGTCCTAGACCCGCACCCGCATCCGCTGCGAGGGGCTGTCGCTGGTCAGCCGGCGGAAGAGCCAGAAGGACGCGGGGATCACGAGCAGCGCGACGACCACGTCGAGCACGAGCGCGACGACGGCGACCGTGAGCAGGTCGCCGACCGCGGCACCCGAGTCGCCGAGGAGCAGGCCGGTCAGCGCGAACACCGACGTGCCGACGAAGGAGCCGCCCGCGGCCGCGCCCAGCAGCACCGGCAGCGGCGGACGCCGGACGCCCTCGCGGGCGAAGCGGCTGCCCGCACCGGCGTCGCCGGCGTTGTCGTGGACGAGCCGGCCCACGACGTACCCGACCGCCATGAGCGCGAGCGCCCAGCGGCCGGCGATGTGGTCGGCCGGCGGCGCGAGGTCGAGCATCAGCCCGGCGAAGAAGCCGGTGAGCGTGGCGAACCGGGTGTCGGTGGCGAGCGCGGTGGCGACCACGGCGAGCAGCACGAGGTCCGGGACGACGCCCAGGCCGCCGACCTGCCACGCGAACGGCGGCAGCACGGTGACCTGCAGCAGCAGCGCGGCCACGACGGCGAGCAGGACCGCGACCAGCCGCGCGGTGGAGCCGGTCCTCATCGCGTCACCAGGCTTCCGTCGGCCTCGATCACCCGGCCGGCGGTGCCCGAGGGCACCACCACACCGACCAGGTCGAGAGCAGTGAAGTCGACCGCCGGCGTGATCACCGCGCGGTAGGAGGTCTCGCGCAGAGACTCGTAGACCTTCTGCACGGTGCCGATCGGGACGCCCGCGACATAGGGGGAACCGCCCTCGCTCCCCCACGTGACGACCGTCTGGCCGGCCTTGGGGACGACCTTGCGGTCGGCGAGCTCGAGCTCGAGCCGGTCGTCGACGCCGAGCGTGCCGTGCCCGCGGACGAAGCCGAGCTCCATGTTGTCGCCGATCCGGCCGCCGACCGACGACGAGTCGTCGACGATGAGCAGCACCGTCGCGGTGTGCGCGGTCACCGACGTGATCCGCCCGACCAGGCCCTCGCCCGCCACCACGGTCATGTCGGGGTGCAGGCCCGCGTCGGAGCCGGCGTCGAGGACGACCGAGCTGCGCGCCGACTGGGCCGAGGACATCGAGATCACCCGCGCGGGCACGAGCGCGTAGCCGAGGTCGCCGGCCACGGCCTGCAGGTCCTTGAGGGACTTGGCCTGGTTGGCGTTGTAGGCCGCCTTGTCGGACCGGTTGCGGAGCTCCTGGTTCTCGGCGGCGAGCGTCGCGACCTCCTCGCGGAGCGCGCCGTTGGTGCGGAACCGGTCCGGGATCGACGTGACCGGGCGGACCGCCGAGGCCACCCCGGCCTGGGCCGGCCCGACCACCTCGCCGACCACGCGGCGGGCGGCGTCGAGCGGCGAGCCGTCGCCACCGGCCTTGTCGACCGCCATCAGCGCGGCGCTGGCGAGCACCAGCGCGACCACGAGCGAGCGGGAGGGGCGTCCGGCGTCGCGCTCGCCGTCGAGCGGACCGCCACGGGAGGCGCCGGTGCGGCGTACGGGTGCCATCAGAACCGCCGGGGGTTGGTGACGAGCACCTGCTGGAGAGCCTCGAACTCCTCGACGCAGCGGCCCGCGCCCATCGCGACCGAGACCAGCGGGTCGTCGGCGACGTGGACGGGCATGCCGGTCTCGTGGCGGATCCGCTCGTCGAGGCCGCGGAGCAGGGCGCCGCCGCCGGTGAGCACGATGCCGCGGTCCATGATGTCGCCGGCCAGCTCGGGCGGGGTCTGGTCGAGCGTGACCCGGACGGCGTCGACGATCGCGTGGAGCGGCTCCTCGAGCGCGTGCCGGACGTCGGCGCTGGTCACCTCGACCGTGCGCGGCAGGCCGGTCACCATGTCCCGGCCGCGGACCTCGCCCTCGGGCTCGCCCGGGCGAGGGAAGGCCGAGCCGAGCGTCATCTTCACGTCCTCGGCGGTGCGCTCGCCGAGCATGACGCCGTGCTCCTTCTTCATCCACGCGATGATCGCGGCGTCGAGGTCGTCGCCGGCGGTGCGGATCGAGAGCGACGTGACGATGCCCCCGAGGGAGATGACGGCGACCTCGGTGGTGCCGCCGCCGACGTCGACGATCATGTTGCCGGTCGCCTCGTGCACCGGCAGCCCGGCGCCGATCGCCGCGGCCATGGGCTCCTCGACGACGTACACGCGGCGGGCGCCGGCCTGGTAGCCGGCCTCCTTGACCGCGCGCTGCTCGACCGGCGTGATCGAGCTGGGGACGCAGATGACCATCCGCGGCTTCGCGAAGTAGCGGCGCCGGTGCACGCGCGCGATGAAGTGGCGCAGCATCTGCTCGGTCGCCTCGAAGTCGGCGATCACGCCGTCGCGCAGGGGGCGCAGGGCGGTGATGTTGTCCGGCGTCCGGCCCAGCATCTGCTTGGCCTGGTGCCCGACGGCGATCACCTCGCCGGTGCTGTCGTTGAGCGCCACGACGCTCGGCTCGTCGAGCAGCACACCCCGCCGGCGGACATAGACGAGCGTGTTCGCGGTGCCGAGGTCCACGGCCATGTCGCGGCCGATGATGGAGTTCGCCCTCACGCTTCCTCGCAAGACGTCGCCGGACCGACCGGTTGGGGCCGGGTCCGCTCGCGCGCGTCTGGGGAAGCCGGCTCACCCCGGGGAGATCACCGGGGAGACCTCCGTGCGCACGCTCCGACGGCCTCCGTCAGCGAGCGTAAGCAAGGAAGGCGGTCACACGGGGTAGCCACGCCGTGTCGGCGTGGTGTAGTACCCCGGGCTCAGCCGAGGTTCGGGAACCAGAGCGCGATCTCGCGCTCCGCCGACTCCGGCGAGTCGGAGCCGTGCACGAGGTTCTCGCGGTTCGACAGCGACAGGTCGCCCCGGATGGTGCCCGGCGCCGCCTTGCGGCCGTCGGTCGCCCCGTTGAGCGCGCGGACCACCTCGATGGCCTCGTCGCCCTCGAGGACGAGCGCGACGAGCGGACCGCTGGTGACGAACGTGCGCAGCGGCGGGTAGAAGTCGCGCTCGACGTGCTCGGCGTAGTGGGCGTCGGCCATCGCGGCGTCGATGTGGCGGTGCTCCAGGGCGACGATGCTCAGTCCCTTGGCCTCGAACCGGGCCAGCACGTTGCCGACCAGGCCGCGGCGGACCGCGTCGGGCTTGAGGAGGACGAGGGTGCGTTGGGTCACGTGCGTGACCCTAGGCCATGCGTCCCGGCCGTTTGTAGGTTGGCCCCGTGGACGAGCTGTGGGATCCGGCGGCGCCGGGCGTGCTCACCCTCCCCTCCGGGCTGCGGGTGCGGGGACGGGGACTGAGCCGGCCGCTGCCCGCCGGCCCGCTCCCGACCTACGGCGTGTACCTGCTCGGCAAGGCGCCGGACCCCGTGGCCTGGCCGAGCCGCTGGGTGCGCTGGCCCGACTTCCGGCTGCCGGCCGACCCCGACGACCTCCCCGCCGTCCTGACCGACGTGCTGCGCCGGGCAGCCTCCGAGCGTGTCGAAGTAGCGTGTTCCGGCGGCCGAGGACGCACCGGTACGACGCTCGCCTGCCTCGCCGTCCTCGACGGCGTCGCGCCGGACGAGGCGGTCGGCTTCGTACGACGGCACTACCACCCGCGCGCGGTCGAGACGTTCGGCCAGCGTCGGTTCGTACGACGGTTCGGGCCCGGGGTCAGCGGCGGTCGAGCGACCGGGTGATCACCTTGTTGGCCGAGCGCTGGAAGCCGCGCACGATGGCCTCGAGCGTGAGCCGGCGCAGGGTGGCGATGGTGGCCTCGAGCTGGGCGGCATCCTCGCGGGAGTGACGGCGGTCGTGGCGCCAGGGCTCGACGACCTCGTCGTGCAGGACGACGGTCAGCTCCTCGGCCAGCGCCGACATGTGCCGCTCGATGGCCTCGCCGGCCGCGCGCATGCCGGCCACGGGGATGTCGACCTGGAGCAGCTCGACGGCGACGTCGAAGCCGTGCACGGGCGTGTAGCGGACTCGGCCGCGGTCGTCGGTGCTCCGGCGGAGCATGCCGAACTCCTCGACCAGGGCGACCTCCTCGTCGGTGAGCCGGCGTCCGGCGTGCTCGTCGAGCTGGCGGCGGGTGAGCTCGGCCGGCTCCCCCACGGTCCAGGAGGTGAGCATCGCGCGCTGGACGGCGAGGTCCTCGACGCCGGCGTCGGCGGGTAGCGAGGCGAGGTACTTCTCGATCGCCTGGAGCGTGAAGCCGTGCCCCTGGAGCGCCCGGATCATCTCGAGGCGGGCGAGGTGGGTGTCGTCGTACCAGGCCATCCGGCCGCGCCGCGCGGGCGGCGGGAGCAGGCCGAGGCTGGCGTAGTAGCGGGTGGTGCGCACGGTCAGGCCGGCGGCCGCGGCGAGCTCGTCGATGGTGCGCAGGCCCTCGTCGCGCTCGGACGACGGTCCCGACTCGACCCCGATGGCGCTCATGACTGTCACAGTACGGCTGTCATTTCAGCGACGCAACGCGGGGATGAACGGAGGGGTTGACGTACGTCACATCCGCGGGGACAGTACCGGTGTGACAGTTCTACTGTCATTCTCGACTGCCCCGCGAGAGACAGGAGTGACGATGCCGGCCACCAGCGCGGCTCGCGTCCTCCCGGCGCTCGCCCGTCCGCTCGGCGAGGTCGTCGGCCTCCTGCGGTTCGGCCGGCAGGTGTTCGCCGCGGTCCTCACCAGCATCGGCAGCCGCCGCTTCCCGCTCGCCGAGACCGTGCTGCAGACCTGGTACGCCATCCGGGTCTGCACGCTGCCGGCGCTCGCCGTGTCCGTGCCGTTCGGCATCATCCTGGCGCTGCAGGTCGGTGTGCTCGCCCAGGAGGTCGGCGCGGTGGCGTTCACCGGCGCCGGCAACACGCTCGCCGTCGTCCGCCAGGCCTCTCCCCTGATCACCGCGCTGATGCTCTCCGGCGTCGCCGGCTCCGCGATCTGCGCCGACCTCGGCTCGCGCCGGATCCGCGAGGAGATCGACGCGATGGAGGTGATGGGCCTCCCGGTCGTCGAGCGGCTCGTCGTGCCGCGGATGTTCGCGATCGTCGCGGTCGCCGTGCTCCTCAACGGCGTCGTCATGTTCTTCACGATCATCACTACGCTCGGCGTCAGCGTCGTGCTGCAGGACCTGCCGCCGGGCAGCTACCTCGCGTCGGTGACGACGCTCGCCCAGCTCTCCGACCTGTGGCTCTCGCTGACCAAGGCGGCGATCTTCGCTGTCATCTGCGCCGTGGTCGCGTCGTACAAGGGGCTGCGGGCCGGCGGCGGCCCGACCGGCGTCGGCGACGCGGTGACCAGCGCGGTGGTGACCAACTTCGTGCTGCTCTTCGCCGCCAACTTCGTCATCTCCCAGGTGCACAGCACGTTCGCCGGGGGTCCGATCGGATGACGGCGATCGAGCAGACCGTCGACAGGGCGGTGGTCGGTCCGCTCGCCGGCATCGGCCTGCAGCTCGTGCTCGCCTGGCGCGCGGTCGCGGCGCTGCCGGTCGCGCTGACCCGCTACCGCGGCGAGATCCGCCGGGTGCTCGCCGACGTGACGCTCGGCTCGGGCATCTTCCTGGTCGGCGGCGGCGTGGTCGGCGTCGTCCTGCTGCTCTCGACGCTGACCGGCACCGAGGTCGGCCTCGAGGGCTACCAGGGCCTCGACGTGATCGGCCTGGCTCCGCTCACCGGCTTCATCTCCGGCTACGCCAACACCCGCGAGCTGGCGCCGATGGTCGCCGCGCTCGGCTTCGCGGCGCGCATCGGCTGCGGCTTCACCTCGCGGCTGGGCGCGATGCGGATCAGCGAGGAGATCGACGCCCTGGAGTCGATGGCGATCCGGCCGATCCCCTACCTGGTCAGCACCCGGCTGGTCGCGGCCTGGATCGTCGTCCTGCCGCTCTACCTGATCGGCCTGGTCGGCACGTACGTCGCCACCGACGTCATGGTCACCACGTTCTACGGCCAGTCGGCCGGCACCTACGACCACTACTTCCGCACGTTCGTCGCGCCGGTCGACGTCATCTACTCGGCGATCAAGGTGGTCGTGCTGACCACCGTCGTCACCCTGATCCACTGCTACCACGGCTTCACCGCCACCGGCGGGCCCGAGGGCGTCGGCCGCGCCACCGGCCGCGCGATCCGGGCCAGCATCATCTCGCTCACCGTCGTCGACATCCTGCTGACGCTCGTCCTGTGGGGCGTCGACCAGCAGGTCCAGATCTCCGGGTGACGGCGGCGACGACACGATGAGCGAGTTCCTGTTCCCCCACTCCCGGGTCGATCCCGTGGTGCTGCGACTGCGGCTCGCCGCGGTCGGGCTGGCCGGGTTCCTCGTTCTCGGGCTGTTCGCCGGCGTGCTCGGGCTGCAGACGCTCGGCGTGCTCAGCGGCGACGTCCGGGTCACCGTGCAGCTGCCCACGGTCGGCGACACCCTCGGCATCAACTCCGACGTGAAGTTCAACGGCCTGCGCGTGGGCCGGGTGACCCGGGTCGACCCGGCCGGCCCCACCGCCGAGGTGCTCGTCGCCCCCGAGCACGCCGACCTCATCCCGGCCGCCGTGCGCGCCCGGGTGCTGCCCGGCACCCTCTTCGGCAACGAGTACGTCGACCTGGTCGCCGCCCGCTCGAAGGCCGCGCCCACGGCGTCCACCCACCTCGCCGACGGCGCCGTCGTCCCGGCCGACCGGTCGGTGGCGACGCTGCGCCTGATGGACACCTTCTCCGCGACCCAGCGGCTCCTCGCCGCGGTCGACCCCGCCCAGTGGGATGTCGCGCTCTCCCAGCTCGCCGACGCGCTCGACGGCCGCGGCGCCCGGATCGCCGAGCTGGTCCGCGACGGCGACGCCTTCCTCGCCCGGTGGACGGCGCTCCAGCCGCAGGTGCGCCGCGACCTCGACCTGCTCACCCGCGACACCGACCTGGCGGGCGACGTCGAGCCGCAGCTGGTCGCGGCGCTGCGCGACACTCGCCCGCTCGCCCGCACGCTGGTCGAGCAGCAGGACGGCACCACCACCCTCCTCACCGGGACGGCCGCGCTCACCGACGACGTCGCGACCTTCCTGCGCACCAACGGCGCCGCGACCGCGCGGCTGCTCAACGCGACCGCCGCCAACCTGGAGGTCTTCGCCCAGCGCTACCCGGCGTTCGCGCTGCTGCTGCGCAAGGTCCCGGTGCTCCTGCGCAACGGCGCGGCCGCCGTCGAGAACGGCCGGATCCAGATGGAGGGCGTGCTCGCCCCCCAGCTTCTCGACCCCTACGACGCGAGCGATCCGGCCGACTGCCCCACCTACCGAGGGCTGCACGGCCGGTGCGGGGGTGCGCGATGAGGAGCCGCCAGCTCAGCGAGCTGCGCCGGCACAAGTCCGCGGTCCTCGGGGTCGCCGTCTTCGCCGCGGTCGCCGTCGTGCTCACCAGCATGGTCGCCGGGACGCTGTCCCGCTCGACCAGCGGCGACACGATCAGCGTGACCGCGGTCTTCCGCGACGCGACCGGCCTGCGCGCCGGGGACGACGTCCGGGTGGCCGGCGTCCGGGTCGGCCGGGTCACCGGCACCCGGGTCGGCACGGGCGACGAGCGCGGGCTCGCCGTCGTCACGCTGAGCGTCGCCGCCGACCAGCGGCTCCACGACGACGTCGTCGCGGCGATCGACTACCTCAACCTCATGGGTCAGCGCTATGTCGCGCTCTCCCGGCCGTCCGGGGCCGAGCAGCAGGCGGGCCGGCTGCACGACGGCGACCGGATCCCGCTCGCCCGCACCCGTCCCGCGCTCGACCTGACCGCGATGTTCAACGCGTTCGAGCCGATCTTCGACCTGCTCCAGCCCGGCGACATCAACCAGCTCGCCACCGACATCGTCCAGGTGCTGCAGGGCCAGGGACCGACGCTGCGCCACCTGCTCGAGCAGACCGCCGAGCTCACCTCCGGCCTCGTCGACCGGGACGCGGCACTCGCCCGGGTCGTCGACAACGTCACCCTGGTGCTGCGCACGACCGCCGAGCACCGCACCGAGGTCACCGCCCTGGTCGACGGCCTCGCCTCGCTCACCTCCGGACTCGCCCGGGACGGCGACCGGATCGGCACCAGCCTCGACGCGCTGGCCCGGCTGTCCGCCACCACCGCCGACCTGGTCGACGAGGCCGGCGGCCCGGCCGTCGACGTCGCCCGGCTCAGCAACCCGTGGCTCCGCTACCTCGCCGAGCGGCGCGACCTGCTCGCCCGTACCGGCGGCGCGGTCCCGAAGCAGCTCGACACCTACCTGCGCACGCTCGGCTACGGGAGCTACCTCAACGTCTACGTCTGCACCCTCTCGGCCGGGCTGGCCGGGGTGCCCACCACCCTCGACCTCGGCGTCACGGGCAACCGGTTCTCGAAGAGGTGCCGCTGATGACCCGTCTCGGCTGGCCGCTGCGCGCCGTCGTCGCGGCCGTGGTGCTCGGGCTGCTCCTCCTGGGTGTCCGGGCGCTGGGCGGCGATCCGTCGTACCACGTGCGGCTGCGGCACGCGGCCGGCATCGAGCCCGGGGACGACGTCCGGGTCGCGGGCCTGAAGGTCGGCAAGGTCCGCGCCGTGACCGCCGACCGCGACCAGGTCGACGTCCGGTTCACGCTCGACCAGGCACCCGGCGACCTCGGCGTCACCACCGACAGCACGGTCGAGGTCAAGCTCCTCTCGATCCTCGGCGAGCGCTTCCTCGCGCTCTCCCCCGGCGCCGGCGACGCGCTGGCCGGCGGCGCGACGATCGGCGTGCGGCACGCGGTCGACAGCTACACGATCGAGCGGTTCTGGCTGGAGTCGACGCCGCAGGTCGAGGCGCTCGACCTCGACCGGGTGCAGCAGGCCATCGACGTGCTCGCGACCGACCTGGCGGTGGCACCCGAGGAACTGCGGGACGCTCTCGACGGGATCGCCGGCGTCTCCGCCATCGCCACCGACCGCGAGCAGCAGCTCGACGACCTGCTCGCCTCGACCCGCGCGGTCACCGACCTCGTCCTCGACCAGACCGCCCAGCTCGACCGGGTGCTCGGCAACGGCACCACCGTGCTGCGGATGGTGCAGGAGCGCCAGGACACGCTGCGCGCGCTGCTGAGCGATGCGCACCGGTTCGTCACCGGGCTCACCGCCGTCGTCCGGCAGAGCGCGCCGCAGCTCACCCCCGCGCTGCGCGACCTGCGCCGGGTGCTCGCGGTGCTCGACGACCACCGCGCCGACCTCGAGCGCACGATGCGGCTGGCCGGTCCGACGATGCGCGTGTTCACCAACGCCACCGGTGACGGCCCGTGGCTCGGCGTCAACGCGCCGTGGGCGATCGTCCCCGACGACCTGGTCTGCTCGATCACGCCGGAGGACTGCCGATGAGCCGCCGCCTCCTGCTCACCGCCCTCGTCCTCGCGCTGGTCGCGGCAGCCGGGCTGTCCGGCGCGCGGCTGGTCGGCGGCGACGACCCCGACGACCTCGTCGTGACGGCCGACTTCGCCGACACCACCGGCGTCTACGTCGGAAACGACGTGACCTACCTCGGCGTCAAGGTCGGCGAGATCGTCCGCATCGAGCCGCGGGGCACGACGATGCGCGTGGTCCTCCACCTCGCGCCCGACACCCGCGTGCCCGCGGACGCCGGCGCGGAGATCCTCCAGGGCTCGCTCGTCACCGACCGGTTCATCGAGCTCGGCCCGGCCTGGGACGGCGGCCCGACGCTGCGCGACGGCGCGCACATCGAGGCGTCGCACACCCGGGCACCCGCGACCGTCGACGAGATCGCCACCGCCGTCGACGACCTGGTGCGGGCCCTCGACGGCACCCTCGGCAGCGAGGGCCGCGGAACCGGCCTCGGCGACGTCCTGTCCACGACCGCCCGGGCACTGAAGGGCAACGGACCGCACCTGCGGGCCGCACTGGCTGAGAGCCGCGACGCACTCGCCACGATCAACGCCAAGGACGCCGACCTCACTGCCGTCAGCAAGAACCTCGTCACGCTGGTCACCACGCTCGCGGAGCGCGACCGGGCGCTGCGGACGTTCACGCACGCGGCGGCCGACACCGGCGGCGTCCTCGCCGACCAGCGCGAGGCGCTCGTCGCCACGCTCGACAGCCTCGACGAGCTGACCCGGCTGGCCGACCGCTTCCTGAAGGACAACGGCGCCGTGCTCGGCGACGACCTGGCCGGGCTGGCCGACGTGGTCGGGATCGTGCGCCGGCACCAGGACTCCCTCGAGGAGGCCTTCGACACGATGCCCACGATGGCCGAGAACTTCGCCCGGGCCTACGACTGGGACCTGGGCCGGCTGCGCGTGCAGTTCGCGTTCAGCGCCGGCCCGTTCTCGGCGATGTTCCGCGACCACACGTGCCGGGTGTTCGCCGAGAAGCTCGTCGGCGAGACCGGCACCCGGGTCTGCGGGCTGCTCTTCAACGGCCAGGGCACGGGCGTGCTCGACCCGATCCTCGACGGGCTCTACAACGGGCTGCCGGGGGCGATCCCGTGACCGGGCGGCTGCGACGCGGGCTCGCCGTTCTCCTGGTGCTGGGCGGGGTCGTGACCGGTACGGCGGGGTGCGGGCTCACGCTCGAGGACGTCCCGCTGCCGAAGCTCGTCGACGGACCGACGTACCCGCTGACGATCGAGTTCACCGACGCCCTCAACCTCCCCGTCGACGCACCGGTCAAGCTCGACGGCGCGACCGTCGGCCAGGTCACCGCGGTCGAGGCGGGCGACTACGTCGCCGAGGTCGAGCTGGCGCTGTCGACCAGCGTGCGGCTGCGGGCCGGCTCGCGCGCCGAGATCCGGCTGACCTCGCCGATGGGCACCGCCTTCGTGCAGCTCTTCCCGGCCGCCGAGGGAGAGGTGCTCGCCGAGGGTGCGACCATCCCGGCGGCCGCGACCGGCGCCGCCCCCGACGTCACCGACCTGCTCAGCGCACTGTCGACGGTCGTCACCGGTGGCAGCTTCGCCGACATCTCCACGATCGTCCACGAGCTCGACACCGCGCTCACCGGCAACGCCGACGACGTACGCCGCCTGCTCGGCCGGCTCGACACCGCCGTCACCGACCTCGACCAGGACCTCCCCCGGCTCGACCGGTTGACCGGTGCGCTCGACCGGCTCACCACGCGGCTGGCCGGCGACCTGCCCGTGATCACCCGCTCGCTGACCGAGCTCACCGACCTGGTGACCACGCTCGACGAGCAGCGCGACGAGATCGTCGCCGCGCTGGCGTCGCTGCAGCGCTTCGACGCCGTCGCCACCCCGCTCACGAAGGCGGTCCGCGCCGACCTGGTGGCGCAGCTGAAGGACATGCGGCCCGTCGTCCAGTCGCTCCTCGACGGCCGCAAGGACGTCGACGGCGTCATGGCCGGCCTCGTCGCGTTCGCCGAGGGCAGCGACCGCGCGGCACCCGGGGACTTCGCCAACTTCGACCTGACGTTCCTGCTCGACCTGAAGGCGCTCACCGCGACGGGAGCACCGCGATGAACGACTCCGCCCGCGTCTGGCAGCGCCGCAGCCGGCTCGCCCAGGTGCTGATCCTGCTCATCCTGGTCGGCGGCGTCGTCTACGTCGCCGACACCGTCGTCGGCGGCTCGCTCTTCCACCGTCCGCGCACGATCACCGTCGAGCTCCCCCAGGCCGCCGGGCTGCACCCGGGCTCGGTGGTGACCTACCGCGGGCAGCGGATCGGCGAGGTCAGCGACGTCCGGCTCTCCGCCGACGAGGGCGTCGGTGCCGTCGCCACGCTGAAGATCGAGGCGGACGTCGACCTCCCGCGCGACAGCGAGATGCAGGTGCGCAACCTCTCCGCGGTCGGCGAGCAGTACCTCGACGTCCGCCCGCGGAGCGACGGCGGGCCGTTCCTCGCCGACGGTGCCACCGTGCCGGTCGCCGACACCACGGTGCCGCTCGGCGTGCCCGAGGTGCTCGCCCACGCGCAGGGCCTGATGGCGCACCTCGACGTCGCCGACATCCGCACCATCGCCACCGAGACCGCGGCGATCTTCGGCGACAGCGACCAGGACGTCGACCTGCGCTCGCTCGCCATCGAGATGGAGACCGCGTTCGCGCTGCTCCGGCGCCTCGAGCCCGACCTCACCACCCTCGCCCGGCGTGCCGAGACGCCGCTGCGGACGGTGGCCGACCTCGATCCCGAGCTGCGCCGGCTCGCCACCGACCTCGAGGCGATCGCGCAGTCACTGGCCGACGCCACGCCTGCCGTGCGCCGGACGGTCGCGACGTCGCTCGACCTGCTCCCCCGCCTGCAGCGCTGGTGGCGTGCGGCCTCGCCCGAGCTGCGCCGGATGCTGCGCGACGGCGTGCCCCTCAGCGAGATGGCCGCCCGGCACCTGCGCGGGCTCCAGCACTGGCTGGACTGGGCGCCCGTGCAGGCCGACGTGATGGCCGGCAGCACGCGCGACGGCAGCGGCCGGGTCGTGCTCGTGCCGCGCATCCTCAAGAACTGCGTCTACGACCGTGGCGTCCAGCGCGACGTCCAGGACACCCGGCGCCGCCCGCCCCGGACCGACGTCCGCTGCACCGACCCGCCCCCCGGAACCCAGGGCCGCGGCTCCGCCCGCGTCCCCCAGCAGTAGCCCCCCACCCGCACACCGAGAGGAACCCGATGAGCACCGACACCCTGACGATCCGCGCCGAGATCGAGCAGGAGATCGCCGGCCTCACCCTGCCGATCGCGCTGGCCCGCACGGCCGACGCCGAGGGCGAGCGTCCGGCGTACTCCGATAAGATCGGCATCGACATGTCCACCGGATATGCCCCGGGATGGCGCACCATCGGGTGGACCGAGCTGCGCGAGCGCGCGCTCGACGTGGCCGGTGCGCTCGTCGCGTCCGGCGTCGCGGCCGGCGACCGGGTGGCACTGATGGCGAGCAACCGGATCGAGCACGTCGTCGCCGACCTGGGTGCCGTGCACGCGGCCGCCGTCTCGATGTCGGTCTACAACACGCTGTCGCCCGAGCAGGTCGCGTTCGTCGCGGGGCACGCCGAGCCCGCGGTCGTCGTCCTGGAGAGCGCGGACCACCTGGCCCGGTGGGAGCGGGCGCTCGCCGCGAGCACGTCGGTGCGCCGGGTCGTCGTCATCGACGCCGAGGCACCGGCCGGCGACGACCGCTTCGTCACCTGGGATGCGTTCGTCGCCGAGGGTGCGGCCTGGCGGGCCGAGCACGCCGCCGAGCTGGCCGAGCGGACCGCGTCGATCGCCCCCGACGACGCGCTCACGATCCTCTACACGTCGGGCACCACGGGCAACCCGAAGGGCGTCGTCCTCACCCACCACGCGGTGCTCTACGAGTGCGCGTGCTCGCTGCGCACCGCCGCGCCCACCCAGCACAACGACTTCATCTCGTACCTGCCGTTCGCGCACATCGCCGAGCGCACGCTGGGCATGTACATCCCCCAGGTCAACGGCGCCCACATCCACCTCATCGCCGACCCGGCGCTGCTGCTGGGCGCGCTCGGCGAGGTGCACCCGACGCGCTTCTTCGGCGTCCCGCGGGTCTGGGAGAAGATCAAGACCGGCATCTCCGCCAAGCTCGCCGCCGAGACCGACCCCGAGAAGAAGGCGCAGGTCGAGGGGGCGCTCGCGATCGGCCTCGAGTACGTCGAGGCGCAGCAGACCGGCGGCACCATCTCGCCCGAGCTCGAGGCTCGCTTCCAGGCCGCGGACGCCGGGCTGCTCGCCTTCCTGCGCGCCCTGCTCGGCCTCGACCGCTGCGAGTGGGCGGCCTCGGCCGCGGCACCGATGCCGCTCGAGGTCGCCCGCTTCTTCGCGGGTCTGGGCATGCGGATCTACGACGTCTACGGCATGACCGAGACCTGTGCCGCCGTCACCGCCTGCGGTCCCGACGACTTCCGCCTCGGCACCGTCGGCCGCGCCCTGCCCGGCATCGAGATCGCCATCGCCGAGGACGGCGAGATCCTCGCCCGCGGCCCGGTCGCGTCGAAGGGCTACTACCAGCAGGAGTCCGCGACGGCGGAGCTGATCGACGCCGACGGCTGGGTCCACACCGGCGACATCGGCGAGCTCGACGACGACGGCTTCCTCAAGGTCGTCGACCGCAAGAAGGAGATCATCGTGACCTCCTCCGGCAAGAACATCGCGCCATCCAACATCGAGAACTACCTCAAGGAGAGCCCCCTCGTCGGCCACGCCCTCGTCTTCGGCGAGGGCCGCCCCTATGTCGTCGCGGTGCTCACCCTCGACGCCGAGATCGCCCCCCTCGTCGGCGCCCAGCTCGGCATCCCGGCCGGGACGTCGCTCGCCGAGCTCGCCGAGCACCCCGCCATCCTGGCGATGGCGCAGCAGGCCGTGGACGCCGCCAACGAGCGGCTCTCCCGCCCCGAGCAGGTCAAGGCCTGGGAGCTGCTGCCGGTCGAGTGGACCGCGGAGTCCGAGGAGCTCACGCCGACGCTCAAGCTCAAGCGCCGCGTCGTCCACGCCAAGTACGCCGACGTCCTGGAGCGGCTCTACGGCTGAGGCCCGGCCGGGCGCGGGGCCGTGCCCGGCCGATCGTCGGGTAACACGCTGTCCACCTGCCTTCGCGCCGCTTGTCGTTGCTTCCACGCCGTTGCCGTCGGCGTGTCGGGACGACAACCGCCGACCAGCAACGTGGACAGCGTGTTACAGCGGCAGGGGCCGGGCGCAGGGGCAGGGGGCCGGGCGCAGGGGCCGGGCGGGAGCGCGCTCAGAACGCCAGCGCCACCTTGCCGGCGCCCCGGGACGGGTCGCCGGCGAGGGCGAAGGCCTCGGCGACGTCCTCGAGTCCGAAGGTGTGGCTGAGCATCGTCGGTGCGTCCGGGGCGGCGGCGGACACGATCTCGACGGCCTCGGCGAACGACGCGAGCCCGTCCTCGAGCTGGGCGTTCCAGGTCATGTCGAGGGTGGCGCGCTTGCGGAAGACCGCCCGCATCGGCCAGGTCTCCAGCTCGTCGTCGCCGTAGAGGCCGAAGAGGCCGATCCGGCCCTCGTCGCGGACCATCCGCATCGCCTGGTGCCGGGTGGCGGCGGTGCCGGCGGCCTCGATGGCGAGCTCGACGCCGGCGCCGCCGGTCAGCTCGTCGACCACGGCGACGACGTCGTCGTCGGGGGCGTGCACCACCGTCGTCGCGCCGTACGACGTCGCGGTGGCCAGGCGCGCGGGCGACAGGTCGCTCGCGATCACCTGGTCGAAGCCCGCGCGCCGCAGCAGCTGGACGAACGCCAGCCCCGCGGGACCGGTCCCGACCACGGCGGCCGCGCGCGGCTCGGCGGTCGCGGGCCAGAAGCGCTTCATCGCGAAGATCGCCGTGCCGAGCTGCTGGGCGAGCACGAGCCGGTCGGCCGGCACCCCGTCCGGGACCGGGACGACGGCCGAGGGCGGCAGCACCTGGAGGTCGGCGAAGCACGCCGCCACCGCCGCGGGCGGCGTGCAGAGCACCCGGGTCCCGACCACGAGCGAGGCGGAACGGCTCTCGACCACGACCCCGACCGCCTCGTGGCCCGGGCTGCCGGGCATCCCGTTCCCGCCCTCGGCGGCCAGGTGCAGGTCGGAGCCGCAGATCGCGGCGACCTCGGTCCGGATGAGCACCTCGCCCGGCCCCGGCGCCGGATCGGGCACCTCGACCACCTCGAGCCGGCTCGGGCCGGTGACGAGCGCAGCCCTCACCGGGCGTCGCCGATCTGGGCGGCGAGCACCCGGCGCTGCACCTGGCCGGTGGCGAGCGTCCGCGGGATCGCGTCGACGCCCACGACCAGCCGCGGGTGCTTGTGCCGCGCGAGGCGTCCGTCGAGGAGCTGACGCACCGCGTCGACGTCCGGCAGCACCGAGGACGAGCGCACCGCCAGGCAGACGATCTCGCCCCACCTGTCGTCGGGGACGCCGACCACCGCGAAGTCCTCGGCCCCGGGCAGACCGCGCAGCGCGGCCTCGACCTCGGTCGGCCACACGGTCTCGCCGCCGCTGCGGATCAGCTCGCTGACCCGGCCGGTGATGAAGAGGTAGCCGTCCTCGTCGAGGTGCCCGACGTCGCCGGACCGGTAGGTGCCGTCGACCAGCACCGCGGCGGTCTCGTCCGGCCGGTCGAGGTAGCCGTTCATCAGCGTCGGCGAGGCCACGCAGATCTCCCCCTCGTCGCTCGTCCACAGCAGCGACGGCGGCGTGGCGAGCCCGACGCTGCCCGAGCGGGTGCCGAGGTGGGCGTGCGCGTCGTGCAGCCGGGCCATCGAGCCGGCCTCCGTCGTCCCGTAGAGGACGGTGGTCGTCGCCTGCGGCACGCGGGACTTGATCCGCTCCAGCAGGGTCTCGGAGATCCGCGAGGTGCCGGTGTCGGCGTGGTGCAGCGAGCTCAGGTCAGCCGCGACGTCGGTCGCGTCGAGGACCCGCTCCCACACGGCCGGGATGGCGTAGAACGCCGACGCGCGCCACCGCTCGACGGCGGTGAGCAGCTCGGCCGGGTCGGCGCGGTGCACGAGGTGGATGGCGCGGCCGTTCTGCCACGCCTCCATCACGTAGTGCCAGCCGCCGTAGTGGAACAGCGGGAACGCCGTGACCAGGCCGGTGCGCCCGCGCATCGCCTGGCCGAACGTGCCGCCGCCCGCGGCCGAGCGCAGCCAGCTCGCGCGGTGGCTGACCAGCGCGCCCTTGGGTCGTCCGGTGCTGCCGCTGGTCAGGTAGAGGATGTGCGGCAGCCGGTCGTCGACCGCCGTCCCCAGCGGCCCGCCGGACAGGCGGGCGCACAACGCGTCCAGGTCCGCGCCGGGCACCAGGCCGTCGGCGTCGAAGACGGCGAGCGGCAGCTCGCGCTCGCGGGCGAGCTGCTCGGCCTCGTCGAGGTGGTCGAGGTCGGTGACGAGCAGCCGCGGTCGCACGTAGTCGAGGACGCCGGCCAGCTCGCTCGCCGGCAGCTGCGGGTTGAGCGGCGCGAAGATCGCGCCGAGCCGCCCTGCGCCGAGGAAGCCGTCGAGCGCCCGCAGCGACGGCGATCCCCACCAGGCGACGGTGTCGCCGGTGCCGATGCCCAGCGCCGCGAAGGCACGAGCCGTGCGGTTGCCCGCCTGGTCGAGCTCGCCGAAGCGCACCTGCTGCGCGCCGAGCGTGGCGGCGAGGGCGTCGGGGCGGACCCGGGCGACGCCGGCGACGGTGGTTCCGAGGTCGAGACTCACGACAGCTCCATCTGTGCGGGGTTGATCGCGCCGTACCGGCTCTTGTGCTGGGTGATGTCCATCGCCTCGTGGATCGCCCCCAGTCCCGGCACCGTATGCGTGATCAGGGCATCGGGGTCGACGAGGTTCCGCTGGACGAGTCCGAAGGAGTGCTCGAAGACGCTGGCGCCGCTCGCGTAGTCACCGGCCCCCGAGCGCGGGTGCACGAGGGTGACCGACTTGCTGCGCAGCAGCCCGGTCGGCAGCGGCGCGTGCGCGTCGAGCACCGAGACCATCGCGATCCGCCCGCCCCGTCGTACCGCCTGGGCGGCGAGCTCGACGGTGCTCAAGCCCGCGAGGCCCACGTCCGCGCTGCCGCCCGCCGTCTCGAGGACGACGTCGAACCCGATGCCGTCGGTCAGCTCGAGCGCCGTGGCGAGCACGTCGGAGCCCGCGTCGATCAGCGCGTCGGCACCGAAGCGCCGCCCCAGCTCGAGCTTGCGCGGGCTGTGCGTCGAGAGTGCGACCAGGCCGGCGTTGCCGTGCCGGGCGACCGCGACGCCGAGCAGCCCCATCACGCCGCCGCCGAGCACGAGCACCGACTCCCCCGGCCGTACATCGAGCGCCGCGTGCGCGTGCACCGCCCCGGCGAGCGGCTGGATCGCCGCGGCCGCCGAGAGCGAGACGCCGTCGGGCACCGGCACCACCGCCGACGCCGGGACGACGACCCGCTCGGCCAGCGCGCCCGGCCGGGTGAACCCGATGATCGCCGGCGCGACGCACGCGCCGGCCCACGAACGGCGGCAGGCCGCGCAGGTCCCGCACGGCAGCGTCTCGACCGCGGTCACCCGCTGGCCGACCCGCAGCCCGGTCGCCTCGGGGTCGACCGCCGTCCCCAGGGCGATGATCTCGCCGGCGAACTCGTGCCCGCCGAACTGCAGCGGCCCGTCCTCCAGGCGCCGGGCGAGCTGGTCGCTCAGGGCGACGTCCGCACCGGCCAGGAGCATGCACTCGGTGACGCTCAGCTGGACCCGGCGCACCGCGATCACGACGTCCCCGGGGCCGCACCGGGGCTCGGGCACCTCGGCGACGTCCACGACGAAACCGGGCTTCACGACGACTGCCTGCAACGGATCGTTCCTTCCTCTCGGGGCCGAGCCGGGGGGCTTGTGTAACCCACGTCACGGTGATCTAATCACGCCCACTGCATTTTGAATACATTGTTCAAGATCTGAAATTCAGGAGGCACAGTGACCCGATTCAGGGCGACGATCGCCGGACTGCTGACGCTCACCGTCGGCACGGCGCTCACCGGATGCGGCTCCTCGGGCGACGACGACAACGGCGACACGGTGGTGATCGGGCTGGTCTGCGACACGACCGGTCCGGGCGCCGGCTACGCGACCCCCGCGTGCACGGCGACGAAGGAGACCATCGACCAGGTCAACGCCGACGGCGGGATCGACGGCAAGAAGGTCAAGGTGGTCCAGGGCAACGACGAGAGCGACCCGACCAAGACCCCCACGGTCATCCAGAAGCTCGTCAGCCAGGGGGCCGACGCGCTGCTCATGCTCACCAGCAGTGCCGGGGTGCTCCAGGCCAAGTCGCTCATCGAGCGGACCAAGATCCCGGTCTTCATGCCGGTCGCGGCCAACCCGCAGGTCACCGAGCCGCCGAGCAACACCTACCTCTACCAGCTCGGCACGCCCACCTCCGACTGGGCGACGGTCTACTGCGCCGCCTTCGACTCGCTCGGCGCCAAGAAGGTCGCCTTCCTCCAGGACAGCTCGCCCTCCCAGGTGCAGTTCAACAAGGGCCTCATCGACAGCCTCGACTGCGTCGACCTCGACGTCGTCAACGGCGCCATCGACGCGACCGACCTGAGCGCCGAGGTCGCCAAGATCAAGAACGCCGGCCCGGACGCCGTCCTGGTCGCGACCCAGAACGCCAACTTCGACGTCCTCGCCCAGAACACGCTGCACCAGCAGCTGCCCGGCGTCCCGCGGTTCACCGAGCTGCTGCTGAGCTCGCTCCCGTCCGCCTGGGCGCAGGCCCAGCCCGGCGCCCTCGAGGGCCTGGTCGGGCTGGCCGGCACGACCGACACCAACACCAGGACCGTCGAGGTCGCCCAGTTCTTCGCCGAGACCGAGGGCGCCGACTTCCGGGTCAACAACTTCTGGACCCAGTCGTACGACGCGGTGCAGATCCTCAAGCAGGCGATCGAGGAGTCCGGCACCACCGACGGCGAGAAGCTCAACGCCGCCATCCAGGAGGTGACCGGCTTCGTCGCCAGCTCGGGCTATCCCGGCTTCACGCTCTCGTTCGGGGACGACAAGCACCTGGGCGCCGACGGCATCTGCGGCCTGGTCCTGGTCGAGTGGGACAAGGACAACCAGGTCGCCGGCCCATGGTCGGGCTACGAGCCGGACTGCGCGGCATGACCAACCCCCAGCTGTGGATCGCCGTGGTCGAGAACGGGTGCTTCTTCGCCCTTCTCGGCCTGGCGTTCTACTTCAACCTGACCGGCGCCGGGTTCTTCAACTTCGGCATCGGCGCGATCGCCATGGCGGCCGCCTTCACCGGCAGCTGGCTGGTCACCGAGCACGGCCTGAGCCGGCCCCTGGCCGGCGTGGTGGGGGTGCTCGGGGCGATCGCGATCGCGGTGGTGATGGAGCTGGCGGTGGTCCGTCCGGTCCAGGCCCGCGGCGAGGGCGAGCTGTCCGCCCTCGTCGCGGTCGGCGCCAGCCTGTTCACGATCATCCAGCTCAGCGGGCTCTTCCTGGGCCACGAGGCCCGGTCGGGCCAGCCGTTCTGGTCGACCGCACCGTTCAGCGTCGGCTCGGCGCGGGTCGGCTCGACCGTCGTCCCGATCGTGGTGATCACGGCCGCGCTGTTCACGCTGTCGTACCTCGCGCTGCAGCGCACCCGGCTCGGCCGGCTGACCCGGGCGATCGGCAACGACACCGACGCCGCGCGAGTCCTGGGCCTGCCGATCAACACCGCGCGGCTCCTGTCGTTCGCCGCGGCCGGGCTGATCGCGGCGCTGGCCGGGATCACGTTCGCCGGCCGCAGCGGGGTCAGCCCCGACAACGCCCTGCACTGGACGATCACCGGCTTCCTGGCGCTCGTCATCGGCGGCACGGGCACCGTGTGGGCGCCGCTGCTCGGCGGGGCGCTGCTCGCGCTAGCCAACGTCTTCATCCCCTTCTACTTCGGAGGTGACGTGCTCGCCTACGGCCTCGTCGTCGTCGCCATGCTCTTCTTCGCCTTCCGCCCCGAGGGCGTCTTCGCACCGAGGGTGCGGGTATGAGCGCCCGGCTCCCGAACGTGGCCGGCGTGCTCGGCCTCGTGCTCCTGGTCGTGTGGGCGGGCAGCGACCTCTACCGCAGCAGCCTGCTCGTCACGATGCTGACCTACGCGCTCGTCGCGCTGGGCATGTACGTGCCGTTCGTGCTGGCCGGCTCGCTGTCGCTGTCCTACAGCGCCTACGCCGCCACCGGCGCGTACGCCGTCGCCATCGGGACGGCGCACGCGGGATGGCCGCTCTGGCTCGGCATGCTCGTGGCACCCCCGGTGGCCGCGATCATCGCCGTGGTCCTGGGCGCGGCGACGATGCGGCTCTCCGGCTTCTACCTGGGCGCGGTGACGCTGCTCTTCGCGGAGGCCTTCATCCAGCTGCTCGGCAACCTCGGCGTCACCGGCGGTCCGAGCGGCATCGTCGGCCTCCCCCTGCTGAGCTTCGGCGGCTGGGAGCCCTCCCCGCAGCAGACCGTGCTGATGGCGGTCGTGCTGACCGGCGTCCTCGCGCTCGCCCTCGACCGGCTGCGGCGCAGCCCGTGGGGCGTGGTCATCCGGGCCTCGCGGGAGGTGCCGATCGCGGTCGACACCGCCGGCGTCTCGGTCTCGGTGCTCAACCTCGTCGCGCTCGGCGCCGGTGCGGCGATCGCCTCGCTCGGCGGCGCTCTCTTCACGACGTACGTCGGCGCGGTGAACCCGGAGACGTTCAGCGTCAACGTCATCTTCCTCGCCGTCTTCATGCCGCTGATCGGCGGCATCGGCAACCCGTGGGGCGCCGTGCTCGGCGCGGCGATCGTCGTCCACCTGACGCTCAACGTCGACTCGCTGGCCTCCAGCGGGACGCTCCTGGTGTCGCTCAGCGTGCTCGTCATCCTCGTCCTCTTCCCACGCGGGGTGCTCGGCTTCGCCGGCACCGCGGCCCGCGGCGGGACCACCCTCCTCACCACCGTCACCAAGCGAGGTGCCCGCACATGACCACCGCCGACCCCCTGCTCTCCGGCAGCGGCCTGAGCAAGAGCTATGGCGGCGTGCACGCCGTGAGCGACGTGTCGTTCACCCTCCACGCCGGCGAGGTGCTCGGCCTGATCGGGCCCAACGGCGCCGGGAAGACCACCCTGGTCGACCTCGTCACCGGCGCCCAGGACGCCGACACCGGCGAGCTCGTCCTCACCGGCAGCCCGCTGCGCGGCGGCGCCGCCCACCGCGCCGCCCAGGGGCTGGCCCGGACCTTCCAGCACCCGCAGCTCGCGCTCGACCTCAGCGTCGCCGACAACCTGCTGCTGGGTGCGTACGCCGCCCGGCACCGCGGCCTGGGCCGGCTCCTCGCGGGCCTGGTCCGCGGCATCCTCCGCCCGCACGCACCGGCCGACCGGGCCCTGGCCGAGCGCCTCGCCACGTCGGTCGGGATCTCCGGGCTCGACCGGCACGCGCGCGACCTCACCCTCGGCGAGCAGCGTCTCGTCGAGGTCGGTCGGGCACTCGGGGCCGAGCCCTGCGTGCTGCTCCTCGACGAGCCCTTCGCCGGCGCCGACGCCCACGGCGTCGCCGGCACCACCCGGGTGATCGAGGTGCTGCGCGGCGCCGGGCACGGCGTGATCCTGGTCGACCACAACGTCGACCTGGTGACCACGCTCGCCGACCGGGTGATGCTCATGGAGCGCGGCCGGGTCGCCTTCGAGGGCAGTCCTGCCGACTGCCTGGCCAGTCCGGAGATGCAGCGCGTCTACTTCGGCACCGCCCCCGAGGAGGTCGCGTCGTGACCGCGCTCGAGATCGCCGGCCTCTTCGTCCGGTACGGCGGCGCGCTCGCCGTCGACGACATCGCGCTGTCCGTGCCACCCGGGCAGGTGACCGCCCTCGTCGGGCCCAACGGCGCCGGCAAGAGCAGCGCCGTCCTCGCCACGTGCGGCACGGTCCGCTCGACCGGCGAGGTGCGCCTCGACGGCGAGCGGGTCGACGGCTGGTCGCCCGGACGGCGTACGAGGGCCGGGCTGGCGCTCGTCCCCCAGGGCCGGCAGCTCTTCTCGCGCCTCACCGTGCGCGAGAACCTGCTCATCGGCGCCGACCAGCTCCGCCTCCCGGCACGCTCGGTGGCGGCCGCCGAGGAGCGCTTCCCGATCCTGGCCGAGCGCCGGAGCAGCCTGGCCGGCGTCCTCAGCGGCGGCGAGCAGCAGATGCTCGCGGTGGCCCGCGCCCTCATGGGCCGCCCCCGCGCGCTGCTCCTCGACGAGCTCGTCACCGGGCTCGCGCCGCTCATCGTGCAGCAGCTCGCCACGACCGTGCGCGCGCTCGCCGACGACGGGCTCGCCGTCCTCGTGGCGGCGCCCGACCTGGTCGGCCTGCGCGACGTCGTCGACCGGGGCTACGTGCTCGTCCGCGGCCGCGTCGTCGCGGAGGTCGAGGGCGGCCACCGGCCGCTGCAGTCGGCGTACGAGCGCGCCCTCGGGCTGGCCGTCGGGTGACCCGCGTCACGTTGCCGCTCCCCGTTCTGCATATTAAATTCAAAGTAGGAGGTGAGGCACGACCATGAGCCCCACGAGCACGACCGGCCCGCGCGGCCGCGAGCACGCCCTGATGGTCTCGGGCATCGGTGGCCAGGGCATCCAGCTCCTGGCGAAGACGCTCGCGCAGGCCCTGACCGCGCAGGGGCGCTACGCCATGCTCGGCGCCGAGTACGGCGGCGAGATGCGCGGCGGACCCACCCAGGCCACGGTCGTGGTCGGTGACGCTCCCCTGCGGGCGCTGCCGATCGTGCCCCGCGCCGACGCGGCGATCCTCATGCACGACCGGTTCAGCGAGAACACGCTCGCCCGGCTGGCCGCCGGCGGGCTCACCCTGGTCAACTCGTCGGTCGCTCCCGAGGAGTTCCTCGCCGACCGCGAGCACGTCGTCCGGGTACCGGCCACGGTGCTGGCCCGCGAGGCCGGCGCCGCCCAGGCCGGTGGCTTCGCGATGCTCGGCGCCTACTGCGCGCTGACCGGCGCGGCCGGGCACGACGAGTTGGTCGCGACGATGACCGCGCTGCTGCCGCCGTACCGCCGCCAGCACGCCGAGGGCAACGCCCGCGCCCTCGAGGCCGGAGCCGCCCACGTCACCTCTGTCCCCACTGCCGCAGGAGCCCTCACGTGACCCTCGAGCTGCTGCAGGGCAGCGTCGCCATCACCCGCGCCGCGCTCGCCGCCGACTGCAAGTTCTTCGCCGGCTACCCCATGTCGCCCTTCACCCCCTTGCTGGAGGCGATGTCGCGCGAGATGGCGGACGCCAGCGGCGTCTGCATCAACGCCGAGAGCGAGATCGAGGGCGCCAACATGGCGCTCGGCGCCTCGGCCGCCGGCTTCCGCGCGGCGACCGGCTCGTGCGGCCAGGGCATCGCGCTCATGCAGGAGACCATCGCCGAGGCCGCGCTCAACGAGACGCCCCTCGTCGTCTTCAACATGGCGCGCAACCAGCAGGACTACTACCAGTGCACCCGCGGCGGCGGCTGGGGCGACTACCGCACCATCACGCTCGCCCCCAAGGACATCACCGAGGCCGTCGAGCACACCCAGCTGCTCTTCCACCTCGCCGACAAGCACCGCGCGCCGGTGATCCTCTACGGCGACGACCTGCTCGCCAAGACCCTCGTCGGCGTCGACGTCGCTCCGCTCGACCTCCCTGAGCTGCCCGCCAAGGACTGGGCCCTCGACGGCTCGGCCAGCGGCACCGGCAGCTCGCGCCAGGTCTGGACGTTCGCGATGGGCAAGAAGAACGACCCCGGCCCGGGCCCCGACGGCCAGTGGCGCCGCGTCGCGGCCAAGTTCGCCGAGATCGAGCAGGTCGAGGCGCGCCACGAGACCGTGCACGCCGAGGACGCCGAGACGCTCGTCGTCGCCTTCGGCTCGGCCGCCAAGTTCGCCGAGTACGTCGTCGAGGAGCTGCGCGAGGAGGGCCACCGGGTGGGCCTGTTCCGCCCGATCACCCTGTGGCCCTTCCCCGGCGCGGCCCTGGCCGAGGCCACCCGCGGCGTGGAGCGGGTGCTCGTGTTCGAGCTCAACGCCGGGCAGATGATCGACGACGTCCGCCAGTGGGCGCACGACCGCGACACCATCCGGTTCATCGGCGGGGTGAGCATCGACGAGTCCGGGCTGGCCTTCGGACCGCTGCTCGACGCGCCCGTGATCCGGGAGCGGATCCTCGCCGAGCACGCCGAGCACGCCGAGCCCGCCGCTGCCGTCCCGACTGCGAGGAGCTGACCATGGCCACGACCGACATCACCATCGACACCCGCACCGCTCCCCCGCCGCCGGCCTCGAAGGCCGCCGCCGGCGCGCCGTCCCTCATCCTGGGCGAGCACTCGCTGTGCCCCGGGTGCGGCGAGCCGGTCGCGCTGCGGCTGCTGCTGGAGACGCTGCAGGACCTCGACGTCGTGCACCGCTCGATCGGCGTCGTGGGACACGGCTGCTACGGCAGCTTCGTCCGGATCATGGACGTGGACGTCCTACAATGCCTGCACGGCCGCGCCCCCTCCTGTGCCACCGGGATCAAGCGGATGCGGCCCGATTCGGTGGTCTTCACCCTGCAGGGGGACGGTGACATGGTCAACGAGGGCCTCCAGGAGATCCTCCACTCGGCGGCCCGCGGCGAGAACATCACCTGCATCCTGCTCAACAACGGCGTCTTCGGCGACACCGGCGGCCAGCAGACCGCGACCACGGTGCTCGGCCAGCGGACCAAGACCAGCCTCGAGGGACGCAACGCCGAGCAGCACGGCTACCCCATCCCGATCGCGGACATGGTCGCCTCGCTCCAGGGCAGCGGGTACGTCGCCCGCGGCGCCGTCTCCACGCCGGCCGCGGTCGCGAAGACCAAGCGGATGATCAAGCGCGCCGTCCAGTCGCAGCTCGACGGCAACGGGCTCTCCCTCGTGGAGATCCTCACCATGTGCCCGACGGGCTGGTTCGTCCCGGCCGCCGAGGGCGCCGACTACCAGGGCTCGTCGATGGAGCCGGTCTACCCGATCGGTGAGCTGAAGAGCCCCGAACCCCAGACCCAGGAGGCAGTGCATGCTTGAGCGGGCCAACACGAGCCAGGCCGTCGCGGACGTCGTCGTCCAGCGGATCATCAGCGGCGAGCTCGCCGCCGGCGACCGGATCGACCTCGACGCCCTCGGCAAGAGCCTGGGCGTGAGCCGCTCCCCCATCCGCGAGGCGCTCATCCAGCTCGAGCGCGACGGGCTGGTCGAGATGCCCTACCACCGCGGGGCGTTCATCGCCGAGATCGGCGTGGCCGACGTCCGCGAGGGGTTCACGCTCTACGCCCTGCTCTCCGCGCTGCCCGCCCGCACCGTCGTCTCGCGCCGCGACCCCGAGGTCTGGGCCGAGCTGACCGAGGCCGCCGAGGCGGCCCTCGCCGCCGGCTCGGTCGACGAGTTCGAGAAGCAGGCCCAGCGCTTCCGCCGGGTCATCGCCCGCGCGGCCGGCGGACCGCACCTGCGCTCCCTGCTGCGGACCTTCAACGGTCTGGTCCGGGTGGCCTCGCGACTGTCCATGGAGGACGACCTCGAGCAGGAGCGGAGCCTCTTCCGCGCCGAGTTCGAGGCCTTCCGCGACGACACCCCCGCGGCCGCCGTCACCGCCACCGTCCGCCACGTCGTCGGTACCGGCGAGCACGCCGTGCGCGTGCTCCGCGACCGCGGCGTCCTCCCCGACAGCGAGGGCGACGCCCTCGACGTCACCGTCGAGGACCTGCTCACCGTCGGCAACCTCGTCCGTCCCGAAGGAGAGGCCTGATGGCCACCACCGAGAACGGCCGCGTCACCCGCGGCACCCTGGTCATCGACGCCGACCGCTGCAAGGGCTGCGAGCTCTGCATCGCCGCCTGCCCGCCGTCGGTGCTGGAGATGTCGACCGACGTCAACGAGATGGGCTACCGCTACCCACTCCTGCACGACGGCTGCACCGGCTGCACCGCCTGCCAGATGGTCTGCCCCGACTACGTCTTCGACGTCTACCGGCTGAAGGCGCCGCGCGCATGACCTACGTGATCTCGGCGTCCTGCGTGGACGTCAAGGACCGCTCCTGCGTCGAGGAGTGCCCGGTCGACTGCATCTACGAGGGCACCCGGATGCTCTACGTGCACCCCGAGGAGTGCGTCGACTGCGGCGCCTGCGAGCCGGTCTGCCCGGTCGAGGCGATCTACTACGAGGACGACCTGCCCGCCGGGCAGGAGGACTTCCTCGCCGTCAACACGGGCTTCTTCGACGACCTCGGCTCGCCGGGTGGGGCGGGGGCGCTCGGGGTGGTGGCGCACGACCACCCGGTGGTGGCGGCGCTGCCGGTGGCCTCGGCCTGATCGCTCAGGCGGCCTGGCTGCTGACCTCCACCGCGAGGGCCGGCGCCAGGTCGCCCCGCGGCGCCACCACGATCTCGGCCAGCCCCAGCCACCCCGCCATCCGCTCGAGCTCGGCGGCCAGCTCGGCCGCGGTGTCGGCGGGCGCGTGCGGCTCGGACCAGGCCGACTGCACCAGCAGCCGGGACGTCGCCCGGTCGGCCTTGAGGTCGACCCGGCCGACGATCCGCTCGCCGAGCAGGAAGGGCAGCACGTAGTAGCCGTGCACCCGCCGCTCGGGCGGCGTGTAGATCTCGATCCGGTAGAAGAACTCGAACAGCGCCTCGGCGCGCGCCCGCTCCCACACGACGGGGTCGAAGGGGCTCAGCAGGGTGCGGGCCCGGACCCGGCGCGGGAGCCGCGCCTCGCGGTGCAGGTACGCCGGCCGCTGCCACCCGGCCACCTGGACCGGCTCGAGCTCACCGGAGGCCACCAGCGCGTCGACCGCCGGCCGGGCGTCGCCCGCCCGGATGCGGTAGTAGTCGGCCAGGTCCTGGACCGTGCCGACGCCGTGGGAGCGCGCGGCTCGTCGTACGAGCTCGAGGTGGGCGTCGGCCTTGCTCAACGCCGGCTGGTCGAGGACCGCCGCCGGCAGCACCCGCTCGGGCAGGTCGTAGCGGATCTCGAACTGGCTGTTGCGCCCCGCGATCGCGAGCTCGCCGGTCATGTAGAGGTAGTCGAGCATCCGGCGCGTGCGCGACCAGTTCCAGCCCCAGTGCTCCTTGGCGCGCGGCAGCCCGTCGTCCAGCTCACGCGCGGTGCTCGCCCCCCGATCGGTGATCTCGGCGATCAGCGCGGTCTCGAGCTCGTCGCCCTCGGACACCGTGAACCACTTGCCCCGTCGCCCCCGGTAGTCGTCCATCCGGTGCCTCATCGCCGGCCACAGCTCGACCGGCATGTAGGCCTGGACGTGCGCCCAGTACTCCACCACCCGCCGCCGGCTCCGGCCCGAGCCCGCCCGCCGCAGCAGCTCGGCGTCGTAGGCACCCATCCGCGAGTAGAGCGGCATGTAGTGCGCCCGCTGCAGCACGTTGACGCTGTCGACCTGCAGGACGCCGGTGCGCGCGAGGGTGCGGTCGAACGTCCGCAGCGTCGGGACGGCGTGCGGCGGGTCGAGGAAGCCCTGCGCGGCCAGCGCGATCCGGCGGGCCTGCGACAGCGACAGTGACTGCGTACTCACGGCGCCACCCTAGGAGGCGGCGCCGACAGCCGGCCGGGAGTCAGTCGTGCCGACCGGCTGGCCGCTCGGCGAACCTCGCCCCGCGCAGGCCTCGACTGCGCGCGCGGCAGCGCGGCGCGAGGCCCGAGCGACGCGCTCGCGCGAGTCAGATCAGTCCAATTCGACGAGCTTCGCGCGGACGGCGTACATGACCGCCTCCATGCGCGAGTGCAGCTGCAGCTTCTCCAGGATGTTGCGCACGTGGTTCTTGACCGTGTTCTCGCTGATCGCGAGCTGGGCCGCGACGTCGCGGTTGCTCAGCCCGCGGGCGACGAACCGCAGCACCTCGAGCTCACGCTCGGTGAGCTTGAGGGCGGGGCCCGTCGCCCGGTCGGGCTTCGACATGGTCTTGAACTCGTCGATGAGCTTGGCCGCCATCGACGGGCTGATCAGCGACTGCCCGTCGGCGACCACGCGGATGCCCTGGGCCACCTCCTCGATGGACGAGTCCTTGAGGAGGTAGCCCGAGGCGCCGCTCTTGACCGCTTCGTAGAGGTCGGCCTCGTCGTCGGAGACGGTCAGCATGATGATCTTCGTCGTCGGGACCGCCTCCTTGATCGCGACGCACGCCTCGATGCCCGACTGCTTCGGCATCCGTACGTCGAGCAGGACGACGTCCGGCGCGGAGCTCGTCACGAGCGCGACCCCGTCGATGCCGTTGCTGGCCTCGCCGACGACGTCGATGCCGTCCTCGATGCCCAGCAGCATCGTCAGGCCACGCCGGAAGAGCTCCTGGTCGTCGACCACCACCACACGTACCGGCTCGCTCACAGGTTGCCCCCCCGGCCCTGTGGCATCCGGTGAAGTCCCACTCGCCACAGCGGCATCATGGCACGACTTCGGCGTGCGCAGCGGTCCAGACCATTGTGGATCAGCCTTCGGCGCCCCCGATGTCGAGCGAGATGACCCCGTAGTCGTAGCCGCGACGGCGGTAGACGACGGCCGGCCGCTCGCTCTCCTTGTCGACGTACAGGTAGAAGTCGTGCCCGACGAGCTCCATCTCGTAGAGGGCCTGGTCGAGCGTCATCGGGTTGGCCGGGTGGGTCTTCTCGCGGACGACGAGAGGCCCGTCGCCGGTCACCGTGATCGGCCCGACCTGCCGCTCGATGGCGACGTCGTCGTTCTCGGTCTCGGTCTCGACCTGCACGTCGGAGAGCGCCTTGCCCACCGAGACGGGCGTCCGCCGTCCCCGGTGCACCCGGCGCCGGTCGGCAGCCTTGCGCATCTGCGCAGCCATCTTGTCGAGGGCCAGGTCGAGGGCGCCCATCTTGTCGTCGGCGGACGCCTCCGCGCGGATCACCGGCCCCTTGGAATAGGCCGTCAGCTCCACATGGACGGAATGGTCGTGCTGGCGCGGGTTGGCTTCGCAATCCACCTCCACGTGCACCCGCATGATGCGGTGATCGTGCTTCTCCAGCTTCGCGAGCTTCTCAGCGGCATGCTCTCGGAACCGGTCCGAGATCTCGCAGTGCCGTCCAGTGACCACGACGTCCATCAGATACCTCCAAGGATTTTCGGTGTGATGGGTTCTCCCGCCATCCGGGGCGGGACGTCTGCTCGTCGGCCGTGTGCTCGACCGACGGAAAGGAAGGGGCGCCCGAGGCGCCGGTGGAATACCGACTGCGAGCGCGGCAGCGCGTCGAGAGCCGCTCGTCGGGCAGCTTGCTGCCGGTTCGAAGCGTCGAAGACGCGCTCGCGCCCAAGAGAGAGGAGTTCCGCCCGGCCGACCTGGTCTTCTCCCCCACACCCGCCTGCTGAGGCTCTCGCAGCTTGTTGCCACTACTGACCTTCTCCCGGAGCCGGACGTATCTGACGTCCGGACCGAGGCAGGACTGACGACTAAGCCGCACCGTGATCACCGACCCGGGGGCCGGCTTACGTGGGCCGTTTCGCCTGCGACTGGCATCGGCTTGCCACACCTGGACGGGCTCGCGCCCGGCCTGGGCGACGCAACCACGGACCCGGGCGGACTCCATGACCAGACGTTAGTCCGTCGGTGGTGACGAAGAAAGCCTTCACCCGAAGTTCGGGACGGCGACCTTGCGCCGGGTCGCGGCGACGGTCGCGGCGGCCAGCACGGGCACCCCCGTGGCACGGAGCGCGCGCTGTGCCTCGCGCAGCGTGGCGCCGGTGGTGAGGACGTCGTCGCAGAGGACGACGTGAGCGCGGGGGCACCGCTCCCCCACCCTCCGGACGACGCCCGCGGGTGCGGTGAGCGTCCCCGCGAGGTTGGCGGCGCGGGCGGCGACACCGAGCCCGGCCTGGTCGACGAGACCGGCGCCGGGGCGGACCCGGACCAGCCGGGCGACGCGCACGCCGGGGCCGAGCGCGCGGGCGGCGGCGCGGGACATGGCGAGGGTCGGGTCGTGCCCGCGGTGGCGCACGGCGGCGGGCCGGGAGGGCACCGGCACGAGGAGGACCGGTCCGCTCCCGGCCGGCACCGCGGCGTCGTCGAGCGCCGCGCGGACCGAGCGGGCGAGCAGCCGGCCGAGGGGCCGGGTGAGCGCGAGGACCCGGTGCTCCTTGTGGGCCAGCACGAGCGCGCGCAGCACGGTGTCGTAGTCGCCGACGGCGAAGGTGGTCACCGTCCCGGTCGCCGGCGGCACGGTGCCGTGGGGCGTCGCGACGTCGGGCAGTGCGGTCCAGCAGGCGGGGCACAGGGCGCGCCCGGGCCGCTCGCAGCCGACGCAGCGCGAGCCGAGCACGAGGTCGGCGAAGGCGTCGGCGAGCTGAGGCAGGACGGGCAGGGCGGGCACGTCCGCCACCTCACCAAGCCCCGGCCGGCCGGGCAAGCGCGGGGCCGCGGCCTGTGGAGGACCTAGCCGGCGTAGTCGAGCTGGGTGAGCGGGAGGGACCCGGCGTCGTACGACTCCTGGCGCACGACGTCGATGTAGCGGTCGCCGTAGACGGCGAGCATCGGGGTGTCGGCGACCGGGGACGCCGTGAAGCCGATCACCCGTCCGGTGACGATCGTCGAGAGCGCGTCGACGCCGACGGTGGCCCCGTCGGCGGAGACCACGTCGACCTCGGACAGCACGCCGGGCGAGGTCGGCGCGAGCAGGCCGATCTGGATCGGGCTGGTCCAGGAGAGGTCGGCGATCCGGCTGCCGTCGGGCGGCCGGACGACGGACGCCTCGTGGGTCAGGCCGACCCTGCCGCGGGCGCCGAGCACGACCCGGGCGCCGAGCACGCGGTCGCCGTCGGGACCGCGGACGACGGCGATCAGGCGGGTGCCGTCGCGGCTCACGATGAGCGAGCGGGCGCGGGCGCCGGTCACCCCCGCGACGTCGATCTGGCGGGCCTCGCCGTCCTCGACGAGCCACACCACGGCGCTTCCCGAGCGGCGGTCGAGGACCCACAGCCGGCCCACGCTGTCCCAGCTCGGCCGCGCGTACTGGCCCCCGCTGAGCACCGTCGTGAGCGCCTCGGCGGAGTCGGCGCGCAGGGGCCCGACCCGGACCCGGCGACCGCCGAGGTCGACGCCGGCGACCCGCTCGCCGTCGGGCCGGACGGCGACGGCGACCAGCCCCGCGTCGTCCGCGCCGAAGTCGCCGGTGACGACCGAGAGCTCGCCGAGGGGGCCGGAGACGAGCCGGCCGCGGCTGATCCCGTACACCTGGTGCCCGGAGCCCGGTCCGGCCGGGCCGAAGGCGGAGGCCGACTCGACGGAGTACTGCGAGGCGCCACCGGGCAGGGGCAGGTCGGTCCCGTCGAGGTTGACCCGCAGCGCGGTGATGCTCGGGTCCTGGCGCAGCGTCCAGGCGAGCTGGGCGAGCATCAGCTCGGCCTCCTCGGCGGTCACCTTCGGCGCCTCGCCGACCAGCGTCACGTGGGCGATGCCCTCGTCGTCGACGGGCACGGAGAGACCGACGGTCAGGCCGGGGGGCAGGAACGAGCGGACGATCCCCCGCGCCAGCGGCGGCGGTCCGCTGAGCAGCGCCGAGACCAGGCTCGACGCGAGCTGGTCGCCCAGCGGCACGAACACCGGCTCCGGGACGAGGATCTGCGCGAGCGGGTCGAAGTAGAAGAGCGAGACCTGGCGGTAGCGCTGCCGGAACCACGACGCCGGGACGACGAGCGCGTCGGGCGGGTCGGCGATCCGGAACTCGCCGTTCTCGATGGCGAGGTGGAAGGTCAGGGTGAGCTCGTCCTTGGGCATCGCGCCCCGCCAGGCCCCGATCTGGTCGAGCCGGTCCGCGGCGGTGAGCTGGACCGAGACCGAGCCCGCGGTCTCGCGCACCGGCAGCGAGTCGCTGTAGATGACGGTCTCCTGCTCGGGGTTCCAGCCCGCGGAGGCCTCGCCGGTGAGGTACTGCTTGGCGACGCTCGTCTGGATCGGCCACGCGGTCATCGCGTCGAGGAAGCCGGTGATCACCTCGGTCCGGGTGGCGCCCGCGCCGGGCGGCCGGGCGTCGATGTCGCTGGCCCGGCGGGTGTCGGTGCGGTTGGTGCCGCCGCTCTCGACGACCGGTCCGCTGGTCGGCAGCGAGACGCAGCCCGACAGGACCACCGCGAGCGCGATCACGGCGGCCAGGCTGACGATCCGGCGGTTCATCGCTCCTCCTCGCGCGCCGGGACGACCGTGCCCGGGCCGACCACGGCGGCATCGCTGGACGCGGCGTCCTCGGGGATCAGCGGGAGCGGGCTGTGCCGCAGCGTGCCGCCGTTGTGGCGCGGCACGGTGAGCCGGAACTGCGCCCCCTGGCCGGTGCGTCCCCAGGCCTGCAGCCAGCCGCCGTGCAGGTGCGCGTCCTCCTGGGCGATGGCCAGGCCGAGGCCGGTGCCGCCGCTGGTGCGGGTCCGGGCCGGGTCGGAGCGCCAGAACCGGTTGAACACCATCGAGGCCTCCCCGGGCGCCAGCCCGATGCCGTGGTCGCGGACGGTGATCGCCGCCGCCTCGTCGTCGGAGGCGAGCCGGACGATGACCGCCTCGTCGGGGTCGTCGACGAGCGCGTGGTCGATCGCGTTGGTGACCAGGTTGCGCACGATCCGCTCGACGCGGCGCACGTCGACCTCGGCGCGGACCGGGACGCGGGGCTCCTCGACGACCACCCGGATGCCCCGCTGGTCGGCCAGCGGCTGGGCGGCGGCGACGACCCGACGTACGACGTCACCGAGGTTGACGTTCTCGGGAGTGAGGACGGCGGCGCCGGCGTCGAAGCGGCTGATCTCCAGCAGGTCGACGAGCAGGTTCTCGAAGCGGTCGAGCTCGGCCTGGAGCAGCTCGGCGGCGCGCGCGGTGCCGGGGTCGAACTGCTCGCGCGCGTCGTGGAGGACGTCCGAGGCCATCCGGACCGTGGTCAGCGGCGTGCGCAGCTCGTGGGAGACGTCGGAGACGAACCGGCGCTGGACCCAGCTCAGCTCCTCGAGCTGGCGGATCTGGCGCTGCAGGTTGGTCGCCATCTGGTTGAAGGAGTAGGCCAGCCGGGCGATGTCGTCCTCGCCGGCCACCTGCAGGCGCTCCTGGAGCCGGCCCGCGGCGAGCCGCTCGGCGACCTGGCGGGCCATCCGGATCGGGGTGACCACCTGCCGGGTCACCACCCAGGTGAGCCCCGCGACGAGCGCGAGCAGCAGGCCGGCGGCGGTCAGGAGTGCACGGGTGACCAGGCCGAGCGTGTCCTTCTCCTCGGTGAGCGGGAACAGGAAGTAGAGCGTGTAGGTCTTGCCGTCGGACGGCAGCTGGACCTGGGAGCCGACGATGATCCCCGGCACCCGCGTGGTCGGCCCCTCGACACCGGTGGTCGCGTCCCGCGGCCGGCGCACGATGTCGGTGTAGGTCCACGCCGTGGGCCGGTTGACGCCGTCGAAGTGGTCCTCGAGGCTCCGCGGCACGCTGACCAGGTCGAGCCCGCTCGTGTACTCGCCGCCGCCGGTGCGCAGCGGCGGGTCGTCGCCCTCGGGACCCGCCAGCACGACGGCGTACCCGCGGCTGACCCCGCGCTCGATGATCGGGTCGACCAGGTCGCGCTGCTGGCGGCCGGCGTTGACCTCGGTGCCGGACGCCGCCTCGAGCCGGTCCCGGGCGTCGGACACCTCGGCGTCCACCTCGCCCAGCACCACCTCGGCACGATGGCGCAGCAGGCCGTCGCGGGTCTGCTGCAGCAGGATCCAGCCCACGCCGCTGATCACGACCGCCGAGAGCACCAGGGTGCTCGCCACCACCCGGGCCTGGATCGAGCGGCGCCAGAACGTCAGCGCGCGCCGCAGCCGCGGCGCCAGCCAGCCCCAGAGCCGCCGCAGCCGGTCGAGCAGCGCACGCCCGACCCGCGCCGCGCCGCTAGGCGGAGCCGGCCTTGTACCCGACACCACGCACCGTCAGGACGATCTCGGGGTGCTCGGGATCGTGCTCCACCTTGGACCGCAGCCGCTGGACGTGCACGTTGACCAGCCGGGTGTCCGCGGCGTGCTGGTAGCCCCAGACCTCCTCGAGCAGCACCTGCCGGCTGAACACCTGCCCCGGCTTGCGGGCCAGGCACAGCAGCAGGTCGAACTCCAGCGGCGTCAGCGAGATCTCCTCGCCCCCGCGGGTGACCGCGTGCCCGGCCACGTCGATCTCGACGTCGCGGATGGCCAGCGTCTCGTGCGGCACCGCCTCGGTGCGCCGTACCCGGGCCCGGATGCGGGCGACCAGCTCCTTGGGCTTGAACGGCTTGACGACGTAGTCGTCGGCGCCCGACTCGAGCCCGACGACGACGTCGACCGTGTCGCCCTTCGCCGTCAGCATCACGATGGGCACCCCGGACTCGGCCCGGATCTCCTTGCACACGTCGATCCCGTCGCGGCCCGGCAGCATCAGGTCGAGCAGTACCAGGTCGGGGCGGTAGTCGCGGAACGCCGCCAGCGCCAGGTCGCCGCGCGGGCAGACCCGGCTCTCGAAGCCCTCCTGGCTCAGCACGATGCCGAGCATCTCGGCCAGCGGGGCGTCGTCGTCCACGACGAGGACGCGGCCCCGGGTGGGGTACGGCGCGCTGGCAGACGGGGTCATGCGGTCAATCCTAGGTGGGAGAAGCGCGGAGCCCCGCACCCTGACGGGTGCGGGGCTCGCGCGGCGTGCTGGGAGCTCAGTAGCGGTAGTGCTCGGGCTTGTAGGGGCCCGCCACGTCGACACCGATGTAGGCGGCCTGCTCCTTGGTCAGCTCGGTCAGCTCGACGCCGAGGGCGTCGAGGTGCAGCCGGGCGACCTCCTCGTCGAGGTGCTTGGGCAGCACGTAGACGCCGACCGGGTACTCGTCGGTCTTGGTGAAGACCTCGATCTGGGCGAGCACCTGGTTGGTGAAGGAGTTCGACATCACGAACGACGGGTGGCCGGTCGCGTTGCCGAGGTTCAGCAGACGGCCCTCGGAGAGGACGATGACCTTCTTGCCGTCGGGGAAGATCCACTGGTGGACCTGGGGCTTGATCTCGTCCTTGACGATGCCCGGGATCTTCGCGAGGCCGGCCATGTCGATCTCGTTGTCGAAGTGGCCGATGTTGCCGACGATGGCCTGGTTCTTCATCTTCTCGAAGTGCTCGACCTTGATGATGTCGTAGTTGCCGGTCGTGGTGACGAAGATGTCGGCGTACTCGACGACGGACTCGAGGCGCTTGACCTCGTAGCCGTCCATCGCGGCCTGCAGCGCGCAGATCGGGTCGATCTCGGTGACGATGACGCGCGCACCCTGGCCGCGCAGCGACTCCGCGGAGCCCTTGCCCACGTCGCCGTAGCCGCAGATGACCGCGACCTTGCCGCCGATCATGACGTCGGTGGCGCGGTTGATGCCGTCGACGAGCGAGTGGCGGCAGCCGTACTTGTTGTCGAACTTCGACTTGGTGACCGAGTCGTTGACGTTGATCGCCGGGAAGAGGAGCGAGCCCTCCTTGAAGCGCTCGTACAGGCGGTGCACGCCCGTGGTGGTCTCCTCGGTGACGCCCTTGATGCCCGCGGCGATGGTGGTCCAGCGGGTCGGGTCGGCGGCGACGGAGCGCGCGAGGACCCGGAGGACCTCCTTGAACTCCTCGTTGTCCGTCGAGTCCTGGCCCGGCACGACGCCGGCCTTCTCGTACTCGAGGCCGAGGTGGACGAGCATGGTGATGTCGCCACCGTCGTCGAGGAGCATGTTGGGGCCGACCTTGTTGCCGTCGGCGTCGGTGAAGTCGAAGACCTTCTCGGCCTCGTCCCAGTACTCGGCGAGCGTCTCGCCCTTCCACGCGAACACCGGCGTGCCGGCCGGCGCCTCGGCGGTGCCGTCCTTGCCGACGACGACGGCCGCGGCGGCGTGGTCCTGCGTCGAGAAGATGTTGCAGGTCGCCCAGCGGACGTCGGCGCCGAGGGCGGTCAGCGTCTCGATCAGGACGGCGGTCTGGATGGTCATGTGCAGCGAGCCGGCGATCCGGGCGCCCTTGAGCGGCTGGTCCGCGCCGTAGCGGGCGCGCATCGCCATCAGGCCGGGCATCTCGTGCTCGGCGAGCTCGATCTCCTTGCGGCCGAACTCGGCCAGGCTCAGGTCGGCAACCTTGTAGTCCATGAAAGTGATCCTCGAGTTCGATTGTCGTCAGACAAATCTGGGTCCTGCGGCGCATCTGCGCATCGTCGGGATCTCCCGCGCATGACGGTCCCCACCCTACAAGCGCCGTCCGAGGCCCGCTGAATCTCCGGAAACGTCCACTTTCCCTCCCCACCCACCCCTCCCCACCCCTCTCTCCACAGCCCACCCCTCCTCCCCCCGGTTTCCCTCGCCCCCTCCCCCTGAAGTGGTCCCATGACCACCACCGCCACCGTCACCGCCCTGTTCCCCGAGCACACCCCCGCCGACCTCCTCCACACCATCCGCAGCGGCGTCCGCAGCCGCGAGACGCTCGTCGTCGCCGAGTGGGACGCCATCGTCGCCTGGGCCGAGCGCCACGTCCTCGCCACGCCCGAGGGCGCGGCCACCCTCACCGAGGGCGTCATCGACACCGGCGTGCCCATCGCCGGCGACGGCGCTCCCCTGGTCAGCGACTACCACCCCATGGAGCTCGTCTCCGCGCTCGGCCGCTCCGCCCACGGCGGGCGCGCCTTCGTCGGCCGCGTCGTCGAGTGCGCCTGGCGGCTCCCCCACGTCTACGCCGCCGTCGCCGCCGGCCGGCTCGCGCCCTGGCGCGCCGAGCGGATCGCCGACCTCACCCGCCCGCTCTGCGCTCCGGCCGCCGCCTTCGTCGACCGCCAGCTCTACGACGTCACCGCGGTCGGCTGGGCCCAGCTCGGCCGCCTCGTCGACGAGGCCGTGCGCCGCTTCGACCCGGCCGCGGCCGAGGCCCGCCGGATCGCCGCCGCCAGCCGGCGCCGTCTCGACGTCGACGAGCCCGACACCGACGGCCTGGTCCAGCTCAGCGGCACCCTCGACGCCGCCGACGGCCACGACCTCGACCTCGCCGTCCGGCGCCGTGCGGTGCAGCTCGGCCGGCTGGGCAACGAGCAGCCGCTCGAGGTCCGGCGGTCGATCGCCGTCGGCGAGATCGCCCGGCAGGACCTCCTGCTCGACCTCGACGGCGCCCCCGGACGCAAGGTCGTGCTCAACGTCCACCTGACCGACGACCCCGCCAACCCGGTCGCCCGCTGGGACGACGGCGCCTGCCCGGTGAGCCCGGACCAGGTGCGCGAGTGGCTCCAGGTGGCCGGGAGCTCGGTCGTCGTGCGGCCGGTGGTCGACCTGGCCGAGCACGTCCCGGTCACCTCCTACGAGGTGCCCGACCGGCTGCGGACCAGGGTCGCCCTGCGCGATCCCACCTGCCGCTTCCCCCACTGCACCACCCGGGCCGGCCGCTGCGACCTCGACCACGCGGTGCCTCACGGCGACGGTGGCCCCACCTGCCCCTGCAACCTGGTCCCCCTCTGCCGCCGGCACCACCGGGCCAAGACGTTCAGCGCCTGGCGCTACGTCACCCTCGGGCCGGGCAGCTACCTCTGGCGCTCGCCGCGCCGGCTGCTCTTCCTGGTCGACCACCGCGGCACCCACCCCTTGGACGTCGATCGCACCGAGCTCACCCCGCTCTGGCGCTGCTCCGGCGTCGCGGTGGCGACCACCACGGCCGCGACCCCGAGCCCGGCGCCGACCCACAGCGGTGCGAGGGCGCCGGTGCCGGCTGCGGTCAGGACGCCCGCCGCCACCAGCGGACCCACCACCGCCCCCACGTTCAGGGCTCCCGTTGCGTAGGCGCCCGCCATCGTCGGCGCCGCCTCGGCCTCCCGCAGGCAGCGTGCGATCAGCGCGGTCCCGACCCCGAACGACACCGCCCCCTGGACCAGCACCGCCGCCAGCAGCGCTCCCGGCCACGCGGCCACCAGGGCGAGGACCGTCCAGCCGACCGGCACCGCCACGAGCGCCGCCCGGGGCACCCCGCCCGTGGTCGTACCCGCGCCCGGGCGGGGCCCAGGGTCCACGTCAGCGGAGGTGTCGACGTGGGTGTCGACGTGGGAGTCGACCCAGCGCCCGGCCAGCGTGACCCCCGCGAACGACCCGAGCCCGAACAGCACCAGCGCCACCGGGACCCACAGCTCCGCCAGTCCCGCCGGCCCGACGACCACCGGCGCCACGAAGGTGAACCCCGCGAACGTCGCCGCATTCACCAGGGCCGCCAGCGCCAGCGCCCGGACCACCCGCGGCCGGCCCAGCACGCCCAGCTCGGCCCGCAACGAGGGCGATGGTGTCGGCGCCGGTGCCGGTGCCGGTGCCGGTGCCGAAGCCGGTGACGGTGCCGGCCGCTCCCCGCCGCCCGGGCGCCGCGGCACCCCCACCAGGACCCCGACCGCCGCGGGCAGGCACAGCAGCGCGATCGCCCAGAACGTCGCCCGCCAGCCGAGCACCGTGCCCACCAGCGCTCCGGCGGGGACGCCGAGCACCGTGGCGAGCGTCGTCCCGGAGAGGAGGATGGCGAGCGCCCGCCCCCGCCGCTCCGGCGCGACCAGGGTGGTCGCCGTGCTCAGGGCGACGGCGAGGAAGCCCGCGTTCGCCAGCGCCGCCACCACCCGGGTGACCAGCAGCAGCGGCAGGTCCGCGGCGAGCGCGCCCACCACGTGCGTCGCGGCGAACACCAGCACGAACCCGAGCAGGCTGCGCCGCGCCGGCCACCGCCGCGCGAGCGCCGCCGTCAGTGGCGCACCGACGACCATCCCGATCGCGAACGCCGGGGTCGCCAGCCCCACGGCCGCCACCGGCCGGTCGAGATCGGCGGCCAGGTCCGGCACCAGGCCGGCCAGGACGAATTCGGACGTGCCCATGGCGAACACCGCCACGGCAAGGAGGTACAGCGGAAGAGGCATCGAGACTCCCAGGAGGGACGAAGGGGACGGACGAGACGGAACGAGCGGAGATCTCGCTCGCCACCACGCGCCCCACCGCCACCGACGAGCAGCGGCCGCGTCGCACCGCGCCACACCGGCGCGGCGCCACTCGGGCTCAGGCCCGGGCTCGGCTGCTCAGTCGTGCAGGGACGTGCGGTGACGACCGCACGCCCCGGTCCTGGATGCCTCGGGACTCGACATGGCTCCACCCTAGGGCGCCGCGCCACGCCCGGCCCACCGCTTTTCGGCGGTCCCGGTCGGCGCGGCGGATCATGGTCGCGTGGACCTCGATCGCGACCGGGCGCAGCGCCAGGCCGTCGTCCGCCACTACGACCACCGCGCCCCCACGTACGACGACGGCCCGCTCCACCGCGCCCTCGCCACCGCCGTCGCCGGCCTCGTCACCGAGGCCCTCGACGCCGCCCCCGACCCGCACGACCAGCGCCGTCCCGTCGTGCTGGACGTCGCCACCGGGACCGGCCTCGTCCTGCGCGCCCTCGCCGCGCCCACCCCCACCCCCACGCCCACGGCAGCCCGCCTGGTCGGCATCGACCTGTCCCCGGGGATGCTCCGGATCGCGACCGCCGCCCTCCCCCCGCCGGCGGCCACGTTCGTCCGCGCGGACGCCACCTCGCTCCCGCTGGCGGACGCCTCCGTCGACGTCATCACGCTGGTGACCGCGCTCCACCTGCTGCCCTCCGCGGCGGCCGCGGATGCGGCGCTCGCCGAGTGCGTCCGGGTGCTCCGGCCCGGGGGCCACCTCGTCACCGCGACGTTCACCGATCCCGCGACCCCGCCCGCGCCGGCCCCAACGCCAGCCCCCGCCGCAGCCCCGACCTCAACCCCGACCCCAGTCCCGGCCCGCCGCCACGACGCCTACGCCACCGTCGCCCAGCTGACCGCCGTCCTCACCCCGCACGGCCTCACCCTCCGCCGGCACCGGACCTGGACCGACGGCGAGCACCACCTCCTCCTCTGCCACGCCGTTCTCTGCCACGCCGTTCCGGCCAGCGGCCCCGTCCGGCCGGCGCCGCCGGCCAGCCAGTAATCTCGTCGCCGTGTCCGCGCCCTCGTCTGCCCCCGCCACTGGTCCCCGCGTCGCGATCGTGGCGGCGCGCTGGCACGCCGACATCGTCGACGTCGCCGTGAGCACGTTCACCGGCGAGCTCGAGGAGCGCGGCTACCGGGTCGACCTCGTCCGGGTGCCGGGCGCGTTCGAGATCCCCCTGCAGGTACGGCGGCGCGCCCTCTCCGGCGACTACGCCGCCGTCGCGGCGGCGGCGCTGGTGGTCGACGGGGGCATCTACCGGCACGACTTCGTGGCGTCGTCGGTGGTGGACGCGCTGATGCGGGTCCAGCTCGAGACGGACGTGCCGGTGTTCTCGGCGGTCCTGACGCCGCACCACTTCCACGAGCACGACGAGCACGCGAGCTACTTCCGCCGGCACTTCGAGACGAAGGGGCGCGAGCTCGCGAACGCGGTCGACGCGATCGTCAAGCTGCCCGCCTGAGCCTGCGCACTCAGGCGCCCGCCGCGGCTGAGCGGCAGCCTGCTGGGGTGCGACCACCCCCACGACCACCCCCACCCTCACCCCCACCCCCGCCCCTCCTGGCCGCCCTCGAGATGCTGGCGTCCCTGGGCGCGGTGGTGGTGATCGTGCTGCTGCCGCTGCAGTACCTCGGCGCGCACCTGTGCGCGTGGGGTGAGTGCGCGGTCCCGGGTCCGGACGAGATCCGGACGTTCCGGGTGCTGGCGGGCGTCCTGGCGGTGGCGGTGGTGACCACCCTCGCCCTCGCCGTACGACGTCGCGCCCGCCTCGCCGTCGCCGGCCACGCCGTGGTCGGGGTGGTGGGGCTGGTGGCGGCGCTGGTGTTCGCGATGCCCGGGATCGACTGGGCGGGCCTGCGGCAGGACGAGCCGCCGGCGCGAAACCCGGACTACGTCCCGTGCTACTCCGGCTCGGACGACTGCGTCGGAGGCTGAGCAGGGGGCGCGGCGGGCGCGGTGGGCTCGTCGGCGTCGTAGCGCTCGATGGGGTCCTTGTCGCCGCTGAACGGGAGGGCGCGGACGATGAGCACGACCACGCTGCCGACGACGAGTCCGATCACGGCGGAGATCGCCGTGTTGGCGAGCCAGGCGAGCACCGACCCGAGGAAGCCGTGGACGGCGTGCTCGATGTCGTGCTCGATGTCGTGGACCCACTCGTAGGGGGCGTTCCACCAGCCCACCTCGTGGATGTTGACGAGGAGGATGTGGCCGCCGACCCAGAGCATGGCCACGGTCCCGATGATGGAGAGTGCGGCCAGGACGCGCGGCATGGCGGCGACGAGGCCGCGGCCGATCCGCTGCGCGAGCGCGGAGGGGCGCTGGGCGAGGAGGAGGCCGGTGTCGTCCATCTTGACGATGAGCGCGACGACGCCGTAGACGGCGACGGTGATGACGAGGGCGACGACGACGAGGATCGCGAGGCGGGCCCAGAAACTCTCGTCCTTCACCGAGTCGAGGGCGATGACCATGATCTCGGCCGAGAGGATCAGGTCGGTGCGGACGGCACCGGCGATCATCTTCTTCTCGGCCTCGGGGCTCACCTCGGTGACGGGCGCCGCGTGGTCGTCGTGCTTCGAGAAGAGGTGCCACACCTTGTGCGCGCCCTCGTAGGCGAGGAACGTGCCGCCCGCCATCAGGATGACCGGCAGCAGGCCGGGCAGGAACTCGCTGAGCAGCAGCGCGACCGGCAGGATGATGAGCAGCTTGTTGCGGATCGAGCCGATCGCGATCTGCTTGACGATCGGGAGCTCGCGCTCGGCCGCGAGGCCGTGGACGTACTGCGGGGTGACGGCGGTGTCGTCGATCACCACGCCGGCGGCCTTGGTGGTGGCGCGGCCGGCGGCGGCTCCGACGTCGTCGATCGAGGCGGCGGCCATCTTGGCGATGGCGGCGACGTCGTCGAGCAGGCCGAAGAGTCCGGCGCTCACGACGGCTGCTCGTGGGTGCTGAGGCTCATGGCGGAAGGCTACCGGCCGGCGCGCACCGCCTCCGCCGCGTGCTCGGCCGTGGGCGCCGTCCCGTTCTCCTGCTCGTGGACGACGGCGGTCAGCACGACCGCCTCGCGGACCTTGCGCTGGGCGACGCCGAACGGATCGGCGACGTGGGTGAGCACCCGCCGGACGGGCGGCGCGGCGAGGCCGAGCGCGATCGCGAGCCCGAGCGTGGTGCCGACGACCAGGCTCAGGCCGACGTGGTCGGCCGACCACTCGCGGAAGCCGCCGTACTCGAGGCCCTTCACCGCGAAGCCGTGGAAGAGGTAGACGATCATCGTCGCGGCACCCATCCGGGTGAACCAGCCGCCCACCCGCGGGACGACGGCCAGCCAGGCGAACGTCCCCGCCAGCCCGACGCCGACGACCAGGAGCCGGGTCACCAGGGCGGTCGCGGTCGTGTCGTCCATCAGCGTGAACGGCCGGTAGTACAGGTAGCCGGTCCCGGCCCAGTGCTGCAGGTTGACCGCGAGGACGCCGATGAGGCCGAACGTCGCGACGCCGAGGAGCGCCGGGGTCCGGCCGCGCAGCCACTCCATCCGCTCGGGGGTCAGCATCGTGCCGAGAACGAAGAACGGCAGGAAGCCGAGGATCCGGGGCAGGTCCATCCAGCGGGTCCACTCGCCGTCGAGGAAGCCGCTGGCGAGGCAGATCGCGAGCGCCAGGACGACGGCCCCGCTGCCCAGCGGGCGCAGCAGCGGCACCGCGAGCCGCCACACGACGAGCGCGAGCAGGTACCACATCGGGAAGTGCGGGTCGGTCCACAGGTACTCGAGCCGCTCACCGCCCACGTGCAGCCGGAACCAGGCCAGCGCCCCCTCGAACAGCACGTAGGGGACGAGCAGCGTGGTGACGAGCTGCCAGAGCCGGTCCGGCCGGTAGCTGAACCCGCGCGAGAGGTAGCCGGAGAGGAAGACGAAGGCCGGCATGTGCCAGAGGTACACGAAGTCGTAGAGGTGTCCCGCCGGCCCGTCCGAGGGCAGCAGGGCCCACGTGTGCCCGAGCACGACGAGCACGATGAGGCCCATCTTGGCGTTGTCCAACCAGGGATCCCGATGAGTCGGCATCACTCCTTGGTACCCGGACCTGCTGAGGAAAGTCCAAGTGTCCGACAACCAGACACCGGGTCTCGGCCGCCTTCTCAGTCGGCGACGAGCCCCAGCCGGAGGTACTCGGCCGCGTAGGTGCCGCTGAGCAGCAGCGAGGCGTAGCGGCCGACCTCGCCGACGGCCTCGGAGGCGACGTGCTCGATGCGGACGTCATGCCCGCGGGCGGCGTCCTCGAGCCGGCGCCGCTGGTCGCGGACGACGGGGTCGTCGACGCCGTCGTCGAGCAGCACGAGGACCGGGCGCCGGTCACCCGTCTCGTCGGCGAACGGGTCGGCGAAGACGTTGCGCGGTCGCGCCGCCTCGATCACGGGCAGGAGGTGCTCGGCGTCGCCGGCGAGCGCGGCCCGCCCGGACGTGCGGCGGATCGACTCGGCGATCCGGCGCGCGGCGCGGGCCGCCAGCACCGAGCCGCCCCACAGCAGGGGGTTGGCGTCGGCGAGCGAGATCGCGAGCACCTTGGCCGGGTTGATGGAGATGTCGCGGTGCGGCGAGCAGGCGATCGCGACCGCGTCGAGCGCCTCGGCGACGGCCTCGGGCTCGGCCTCGGGGCCCAGGTGGACCTGGTCGAGGAAGGAGAGCATGGCGACCGCGGTGGCGAGCTGGTCGCTGGTCCGCGTGGGGAGGATCGTCGCCCAGCGGCCGGTGGCGTGCTCGGCGACGATCGACTCCGGCGGCGCGGCGACGACGAGCTGGCAGCCCCGGCGCGCGGCCTCGGCGACGGCGAGCGCGGTGCCGGCGTCCCCGCCCTCGGGCGCCAGGACGACGACCAGGTCGAGGCTGCCGGCCCACCCGGGCAGCGCCGGCGAGGGCCAGGCGACGAACGGGACCGGGCAGAAGGGCTCGAGCACGGCCCGGAGCAGGCGGGAGTCCGGTCCGGCGGCGATCACCGCGCGGGGCCGGGTCTCGGCGGAGCGGGCGACCGCCTCGGCGATCGCCTCGGCCGCGCCGTCGACCTCACGACGTACCCGGGCGCCGGACTCGGCCAGGGTGCGCAGCCGCAGGTCGGCCGCGGCCAGGGCCGAGGCGTCGTCCAGCCGGGACTCGTCGAACCAGACCATGGCCGGGCCTCAGGCCGGCTTGCGGGCTTCGTCGACCAGCAGGACCGGGATGCCGTCGCGCACCGGGTAGACCAGGCCGCAGCCCGTGCAGGCGAGCTCGGGGACCTCGGTGAGGGTCAGCTCGCCCTTGCAGGACGGGCAGACGATGATCGCGAGCAGCTCCGGGGAGACCTCCGGGGCGCTCACTTGCCGCTCCGGATGATCGCGAGGGCCTCGTCACGGACTCGGGCCATGGTGGGCTCGTCCTTTCCTTCGGCGTTCAGCCGCAGCAGCGGCTCGGTGTTGGAGGCGCGCACGTTGAACGCCCAGTCGGCGTGGCCGACGCTCAGCCCGTCGAGCCGGTCGATCGTGACGCCGTCGCGGTCGACGTACGCGGCCTCGAGGGCCCGCAGGACGACGTCCTGGTCGGCGACGGTGCTGTTGATCTCGCCGCTGAGCGGGTAGCGCTCGTAGGCGCGCAGCAGCTCGGAGAGCGGCCGGTCGGTCTCGGCGAGCGCCGCCATCGCGTGGAGCGCGGCGAGCATGCCGGAGTCGGCGCGCCAGAAGTCGCGGAAGTAGAAGTGGCCGCTGTGCTCGCCGCCGAAGATCGCGTCGGTCTCGGCCATCGTCGCCTTGATGTACGAGTGGCCGACCCGGGTGCGGACCGGCGTGCCGCCCAGCTCGGTGACGATCTCGGGCACCGCGCGCGAGGTGATCAGGTTGTGGATCACCGTGGCGCCGGGCTCCTTGGCCAGCTCGCGGGCGGCGATCAGCGCGGTCAGCGTGGACGGCGAGACCAGCTCGCCGCGCTCGTCGACGAGGAAGCAGCGGTCGGCGTCGCCGTCGAACGCGAGGCCGATGTCGGCACGCTCGGAGATCACCCGCTTCTGCAGGTCGACGAGGTTGGCCGGCTCGATCGGGTTGGCCTCGTGGTTCGGGAAGGTGCCGTCGAGCTCGAAGTACATCGGGATCATCTCGACCTGGTCGGCCAGCCGCTCGAAGACGGCGGGCGCGGTGTGCCCGGCCATGCCGTTGCCGGCGTCGACGACGACCTTGAGCCTGCGGCCGGTGACCGGCGCGAGCGAGAGCAGGTGGGCGGCGTAGGCCTGCAGCACGTCGTGCTCGCCGATGGAGCCGGAGCGCCCGCTGCCGGTCACGGGTGCGCCGGCGGCGACCCGGTCGCGGATGTCGGCGAGGCCGCTCTCCATGCCGACCGGCTGCGCGAGCGCGCGGCACATCTTGATGCCGTTGTACTGCGCGGGGTTGTGGCTCGCCGTGAACATCGCGCCCGGCAGGTTCAGGTGACCCGAGGCGAAGTAGAGCTGGTCGGTCGAGGCGAGGCCGATCATCGTGACGTCGGCGCCCGCGGTGGTCGCGCCGTCGGCGAAGGCGCCCGCGAGCGCGGGCGAGCTCGGCCGCATGTCGTACCCGATGACGAGGGCGTCGACGCCGAGGACGGCGACATAGGCCGCCCCGGTGGCGCGGGCGAGCTCCTCGTCGAGCTGTTCGCCGACGATGCCCCGGACGTCGTAGGCCTTGAAGACCTTGCTCAGGTTCTCGGGTGAGGTCGTGGAACCGGCCATGCGGCGACCTTAGTGCACGCGCGTGAGGCGGGGTTACTCCGAGGTCAGCATGCGCAGGTGACCCTTGCGGGCCACCTCGCGTCCGGGCTCGCGCGGCGCCTCGACGGGCTCGCGCCGGACCGGCCGGGCCGCCTCGCGGACGGCATCGGCGAGCGCGAGCAGGTCGTCGTTGCTGGGCCCCTGCTGCTGGTTGCCGAGCGCGAGCCGGACGACCTCCCAGCCGCGCGGCGCGGACAGCCGCTCGCTGTGGACGTCGCACAGGTCGTAGGCGTGCGGCTCGGCGAAGGTCGCCAGCGGGCCGAGCACGGCGGTCGAGTCGGCGTAGACGTAGGTCAGGGTGGCGACGGCGCGACGGGCACAGGCCGTACGCGAACACGTACGCAGGCTCTGGGGTGCCGGACTCGCGCTCACGCGGCAGACGCTACCGCTCCCGGCCCCGGCGAGTGGATAGGCTCGCGGACGTGGAGCAGTCGGACCAGGAAGCGGAGGCGGAGCTCGTCCCCCGCCGCCGGCGCGACCGGCGCGGCCACGGCATGCGCGGCCCCGCGGTGCTGCCGCTCGACGCCGGGCACCGACCCCCGGTCCCCCGCAGCTCGCGGGAGACCTTCGACCGGATCATGCTCGACGTCGTCTCCGCCATCGACGCCCGCTGGTCCGACCACCTCGGCCTGGTCGAGTACGCCGTCGAGGACACCCCCGACCTGCCCGACGACTGGGACTCCGGCCGGGTGCCGCTCTCGTCGCTCGTGCGCGGTGCGGGCAGCCGGCCGACGCGGCTCGTCGTCTTCCGGCGTCCGCTGGAGCACCGGGCGGCGGACCGCGCGGACCTCGAGGCGATCGTGCTGACCGTGGTGGTCGAGCAGGTCGCCGAGCTGCTCGGCATCGAGCCGAGCGATGTCGACCCGCGGTATCCGTCGGACGACGACTGAGCCCGCCACGGCGGCACTACTCCGGCGCGACCGCCGGGATCCGCGCGTGCGTCTCGGCCGGCCGCAGCCGCAGGGTCGCGAGACCGCCCTGCCGTCCGGCCACCGGCATCGAGAACACCCCGGACACCCGGGTGTTGCGCGGCTCGACGCTCACCCGCACCGCGCCCGGCGGCAGCGCCAGCGAGGCGGCCCGGTCGGGGGCGACCTCGAGCTGGTCGTCGCGGAGCGACGTGCCTGCCGCGTCGTACGACGTCACGTGGACGACGCCCGCACGCTGGGCGCCGCCGACGAGGAGCGTCTTCGCGCCGGTGGGGACGACCGCCGCGGTGGGCTCGCGGACGTCGATCGCGGGCGCGAGCAGGACCAGGTCGGAGGCCTGGAGCAGGCGGACGGAGGCCACGACCGGCTCCGGGGACTCGACGAGGACGCCGACGACGCCCTCGCCGCTCTTGCCGGAGAGCATCGGGCCGAGGTCGACGGTCGCCAGGGCGCCGGGCGCGACCGAGATGGGCTCGGCCTCGGTGGGGGTGAAGGTGGACTCGGTGGTGACGAGGCGGACGGTGGCGCGGACCTCGTCCTGGCCCGGGTTGGCCACGTGGAGCGTGGCGCCGGCGGGCTTCGCGGGGATGCCGAGGATGAGGTTCTCGGTGTCGGGGGCGGCCTGTGCGGGCTGGAAGTCCGTGGTCACCCGGCCGCGGCCGAGGGGGTCGCGGGTGGTGCGGGCGGTCGCGGTGACCCGGCCGCGGATGACGGTGACGTGGGCCGCGGTGAGCGTGCGGCGGGGCGCGGTGACGGCCAGGTCGATCCGCTTGACGCCGTGCGCGGGGACCTGGATGCCGCGCAGGGCGGGCTCCTCGACCGGGCCGGAGGCGTCGGAGAGCGCGATGTCGACGACGGCCTCGCCGTCGTCGGGGTTCACGAGCTCGACGGTGGTGGCGTAGCGGGCGCTGGCGCCGAGGCCGACCAGCCACTCGTCGTACGCCGGGGCGCGGCACTCGGGGACGGCCAGGCTCTCGCCGCGGCCGGCGACGATGCCGGGGGCGGCGTCGCCCTTGCCGGTGAGGACGGTGGCGCCGGTGCTGCCCGGGACGACGGCGGTGCCGTCGGCGGGGACCGGGACGGGGCTCGCCGCGGTGACGGTGGCGTCCGCGCCGGCGCCGGCACCGGTGAGGACGTCGAGGTCGCCGCCGGGGACGCCGGGGCTGCGCCCGACCCGGATCGTCGTGGCGCCCGGCTCGAGGCCGGACGGGCAGACCTCGGTCGCGGAGGTGAGGGCGGCGCTGGTGGGCGGGCGGACGCCGCCGAGCTGGGGGGTGTCCTCACCGCCGATCGCGCCGACGCCGAGGGCGACGACGGTGGGCAGGCCGATCGCGAGGGCGACGAGGATGTCGACCCGGCGACGCCGCACGACGGAGGCGCGGCGGCCGCTCCGGCCGGCGGGGGCGGGGGTCGGGTCAGTCATCACGGTTCCTTCGCAGCGGCGGGAGGGCCAGCACGACCAGGACGGGGATCGCCACCCACTGGACCACCAGCAGGAGCCAGCGCAGCCAGGAGGTGGGGGACGGCAGGGCACCGGGCTCCAGGGTGACCTGCCAGGCGCGGGTCCCGCGCTCGGAGCTGGCCTGGACCAGGCCGGAGGTGGCGTCGAGGCTGGCGGCGACCGCGCCGTCGGCGGGAGCGGCCTGGACGATGTAGAGGACGCCGCGCCGCGACAGCTCGGCCACGGCGTCGGGGTCGGGCGAGGTGACGAGCGAGCGGATGAGCGCGCTCACCTTCGGGTCCTCGGGGGTGAGCGCCGCGATCTCGTCCTCGCCCACGGTCGGGCCGTCGCCGCGGCGCACCTCGTAGCGGACGCCGTCGTCGATGCTGCCGCGCAGCACGAGGACGCCGTCCTCCTCGGCCTGGGCGGCGCGCTGGGCCATGTAGACCGGGACGTCGGACGGCGGCGGGTCGGTGAGGTCCTCGCTCCCCCAGCCGGCGAACCAGACGAGGCCGGCCAGCGGCGCGACCAGCCCGGCCAGCGCGACCAGACCGAGCCCCGCCTGCGCGGGCTTGGCCTGGTCGCCGAGGTGGTGCAGGGCGAGCCCGCCGAGGACGGCGGCGGTGATCCACGCGCCGGCCAGGAAGAGCAGCACGGCGCCGACGCCGGGCTGCTGGGAGGTGGTGCCGCTGAGGTCGATCCGGGTGACCGCGAGCGGAACGGCGACCACGGCGGTGATCGCGGCGACCAGCCAGCAGAAGACGACGGGGATCCGGGTGGCGCGCGGGACGAGGGCCAGGAGCGCGAGGACCGGCAGCACGAAGCCGAGCCAGGCCGGGGCGCCGAGACCGCCGAGCCGGCCGGCGAGGAGGTCCCAGCCGGAGGTGGCCGCGGTCGGCCAGCGGCCGATGTCGAGGAGGGTCCCGGCGGCGGCGCCCTCGAGCAGGGCGGGCAGCCACCACGGCAGCAGGACGACGAGCGGGACGAGCAGCGCGGCGACGGGAGGCCCCCACACCGAGCGGTCCCGGGCCTCGCCGGGCACCAGGCGGATCGCGCAGCCGAGGAGCACGGCGACGAGCACGGCGGTCACGAACCAGGACGGCGGCGCGACCGCGGTCAGCACCGCGAGCAGCAGCCCGGTCCGCCAGCCCGCGCGGCGGCGGTGGGCGGCGTCGGGGTCGGCGAAGCCGAGGGCGCTGTGCGCCATCCAGGGCAGCACGGCGGCGGCGACGACGATCCCCCAGCGGCCACCGCCCCAGGCGCCGGCGACGAGCGGCACGAGCGCCCACGAGACCGCGCCCCACAGGAGCAGCCAGCGTGGGGCGCCATAGGGGGTGACGAGGCGGCCGACGACCCGCAGGAAGCGCCACGCCCCCCACAGCCCGAACGGCGCGGCGAGGGCCATGAGCAGCGACATCAGCAGGGACGGGCCGAACGGGATGCCGAGCAGCGCCAGCAGGAGCACGTAGGGCGGCGCGGGCACCGCCGAGCCGAAGCCGAGGGGATGGTGGCTCTCGACGTGCAGCGCCCACCAGGCGCCGACGCCACTGGGGGTGGGCGACAGCGCACCACCGCTGATCCCACCGACGACGTCGCGCACGCCGACGAGCAGCGCGATGACGGTGACGGCGGTCGCGACGGCGACCGGGCTGGTGAAGAAGCGGACGACGATGCCGGTGTCGGCGAACTCGTCCTCCTCGCCGCGGTGCCGTGCGGGCGGCGGTCCCTGGGCGGCGTCGCGCTCGGCGGCCGCGGCCCGGCGCCGGTCGGCGACGTCGGCGGCCTGGTTGGTGGCCGCCGCGACGAGGTCGCCGACGACGTCGAGGCCGTGCCGGTAGGGCAGCCACCAGGGCGCCAGCAGCCGGCGGACCCGGGCCCGGTCGGTGCCGGTCCGGGCCCGGCGCGCGGCGCGGATCCGGCCCGGGTGACGCAGCACCGCGATGAGCGCGGCGAGCTCGTCGAGCGCCTCGCCGACGGCACGGACGCAGAGCAGCCCGACCACGCGCAGCAGCGTGCCGAGCACGAGCCGGACCGCCCGGAAGGGCAGTGTGGCGCCGCGGGCGTTGGCCAGCAGGGTGAAGAGCGCCGCGCGGCGCTCCTGGAAGTGGGTGTGCCGCCCGGTGAGCGGGGTGCGGCGGATGCCGCGGTGCGCCGCCTCGGCGTGGAAGACGACGGCGGACGGCACGATCAGCGTGGTCCGCCCGGCCGCGGCGGCGCGCCAGCCGAGGTCGATGTCGTTGCCGAAGATCGGCAGCTCCGGCGAGTAGCCGCCCAGCTCCTCGAGGGCCGTGCGGCGCACGAGCAGTCCGGCCGAGTTGACCGCGAGCACCTCGCGGACCTCGTCGTGCTGGCCCTGGTCGTACTCGCCGCGCTCCAGGCCGGTCTCGCGCCGGCCGGTGCCGCTGATGGTGACGCCGAGCTCGAGCAGGCGGCGCAGCGAGGGCCACTCGCGCAGCTTGGGACCGAGGAAGTCGGCGTCCGGGCGGGCGGCCGCGGCGGCGAGCAGCTCGGCGAGCGCGTCGGGCGCGGGATTCGCGTCGTCGTGGAGGATCCAGATCCACTCCGGCTCGGCACCGGCCTCGGCGAGCGCGACCAGGCCGTCGGCGACGGCGTCCGGGAACCCGGTGTCACCGGGCCGCGCGCGGACGGTGAGCGGGACCCGGCCCTCGAGCGCGGTCCGGACCAGGTCGGCGCTGCCGTCCCGGCTGCCGGTGTCGACGGCCACCACTCGCGCCACGGGGGCGATCTGCGCGAGCAGGCCGTCGAGGACCGCCGGGAGCCAGGACGCACCGTCGTGGCTCACGAGGAGACAGGCGACCTCTGGATGCTCCGACACGATGCCCGACCCTACGTCTGACGGCCCGAAGGGGGCGAACCGTCAGTCGCGGTCGGCGACGTGCCGTCGGTCTCTCTCGCCGCGGTCAGACGGCGCGCTTCTTCAGCTTGCGACGCTCACGTTCCGACAGGCCACCCCAGATGCCGAAGCGCTCGTCATTGCCCAGCGCGGCCTCGAGGCACTCGACGCGGACCTCACAGGTCTGGCAGACCTTCTTGGCCTCACGCGTCGATCCTCCCTTCTCAGGAAAGAAAGCCTCGGGGTCGGTCTGAGCGCACAACGCACGCTCCTGCCACCCCAGCTCGTCGGAATCTGCTTCGACCAGGAACAGTTCCCTCACGATTTCGCCCCTTACGACTCGACCCGGTGCCCCGAACGACACCACTGGAATTACATACGTGTCATACCCAAACAGTCAAGGTCGAGTCTGCTATAGGCGCCCCCGTGCACGCTGCCCTTTTCGGGCACGGCACAGTTGACCCCCGTGGAATCGACTTCTGACGCGACAGCCGCTGGACCTATCGGCGGACCTCTGCGGAAGCTGACCGTCCTCTCGGGCGGCATGGGCGGAGCCCGGTTCCTGCAGGGCCTGCTCCAGGGCATCGCCGCTGGAACACTACCGGGTGTGGCCACGGACGCCCACGTCACGGTGGTCGCCAACAACGCCGACGACTGGTGGATCCACGGCCTCAAGGTGTGCCCCGACCTCGACACGGTGATGTACACGCTCGGCGACGGGATCGACCTCGAGCGCGGCTGGGGCCGCCGGGCCGAGACGTGGAGCGCCAAGGAGGAGCTCGCGGCGTACGGCGTGGAGCCCACCTGGTTCGGCCTCGGCGACCGCGACATCGCCACCCACCTGGTGCGCACCCAGATGCTCGAGGCCGGCTACCCGCTGTCCCAGGTGACCCAGGCGCTGTGCCGGCGCTGGCTCGAGCCGGCGTACGGCGACCGGCTCACGCTGCTGCCGATGACCGACGACCGGGTCGAGACCCACATCGCCGTCGCCGACGCCGACTCCCCCAGCGGCAAGCGGGTCGTGCACTTCCAGGAGTACTGGGTGCGGCTGCGCGCCGAGGTGCCGGCCGAGCAGGTCGTGTTCGTCGGGCTGGACCAGACCACTCCGGCCCCCGGCGTCGTCGAGGCGATCGCCGGCGCCGACCTCGTGGTGCTCCCGCCGTCCAACCCGGTGGTGTCGGTCGGCACGATCCTGGGCGTGCCCGGCATCCGCGAGGCGATCCGCGCGACCCCCGCCCGGGTGGTCGGCCTGTCCCCCATCGTCGGCGCCAGCCACGTGCGCGGCATGGCCGAGCAGATGCTGAACTCGATCGGCGTCGAGGTCAGCGCGGCCGGCGTCGGGCTCAACTACGGCGCGCGCAGCGCCGGCGGGGTCCTCGACGGCTGGCTGGTCGACGAGCGCGACGCCGACCAGGTGGCGCGCCTCGAGGCGGCCGGCATCGCCGCCGCCGCCGTCCCGCTGATGATGACCGACCACGAGGCGACCGCCGCGATGGCCGCTGCCGCGATCGAGCTGGTCGGCTGATGCGTCTGCAGGTGGTGGCGCCCGACGGCGTCCCCGAGATCCGGCCCGGCGACGACCTCGCGGCCGCGCTCCTCGGCGCGATCGAGGCGCTCGGCCCCGACGCGCTCGCCGACGGCGACGTCCTCGTCGTGACCAGCAAGGTGGTCAGCAAGGCCGAGGGCCGGGTCGAGACCGGCGACCGGGACGCCTGGGTGGAGGCCGAGACCGAGCGCGTCGTCGCGCGTCGCGGGGGCACCCGGATCGTGCGCAACCGGCTCGGTCTGACCATGGCCGCCGCCGGCGTGGACGCCTCCAACGTCGACGCCGGGACCGTCGTCCTGCTGCCCCTCGACCCCGACGACTCCGCCCGGCGGCTGCGCGCGGCCGTCGCCGAGCGCACCGGCCGCAATGTCGGCGTCGTCGTCACCGACACCGCCGGCCGGACCTGGCGCGAGGGCCAGACCGACATCGCCATCGGCGCCGCCGGCGTCCAGGTGCTCGAGTCGTTCGCCGGACGGGTCGACGCCCACGGCAACGAGCTCGCCGTCACCGCCCCCGCCGTCGCCGACGAGATCGCCTCCGCCGTCGAGCTCGCCCAGGGCAAGCTCGGTGCCCGGCCCTGCGCCGTCGTCCGCGGCCGGGCGGACCTGGTCCTGCCCCCCGGCGAGGACGGCCCCGGCGCCCGCACCCTGATCCGCGCCGACGGCGCCGACCTGTTCGGGTACGGCGCCCGCGAGGCCGTCATCCAGGCGGTGGCGCAGCACCCGGACGCCCGGACGCCCTTCGGCAGCACCGTCACCGCCCCCGACCTCGTCGAGGCGCTGCGCCGCGCCGGGATCACCGCCCGCACCGCGGCCCCGGACGACGTCCGCGCCGAACCGGGCCGGCGCGCCGCCGCCGACATCGTCGCCTTCGCCCACGGCTGGGCGAGCTCCACGGACCCCGCCGACGGCGCCGTCGCGGACACCGACCTGCGGTTTCGACCGCTGACTCCGTAGACTCACCGCGATTCCGCCGCTACCACCAAGACGAGGTACCCCGCACGTGGCCAAGTCCAGCAAGTCCGAGAAGTCGGACCGCCGCCAAGTCATCGACGAGATCCGGCGCAAGCAGAAGGGCGCCGACCGGCGCCAGGGTATGGCCATCGTCGGCGTGTGCGTCCTCGTCGCTGTGCTGATCATCGGCGCCGCGGCGTACCCGAAGGTGCGCGAGATCATCGACACCCAGAAGTGGAAGGGCAAGTCGGTCGACGAGATCGGCACCTCCGCCGACGTCTGCGGCGACATCACCGAGAAGGACGCCAACGGCAGCGGCGAGCACGTCCCCACCGGCCAGCAGGTCAAGTACGAGGACGTCCCGCCCGCCTTCGGTCCCCACTGGAACGAGGCCGGCGTCGCCCCCGCCCCCATCACGGACCGCTTCTACACCTCCAGCTCGCGCCCCGAGCTCGAGTCGCTCGTGCACAACCTCGAGCACGGCTACACCGTCCTCTGGTACGACACCACGGTCGCCGACGACTCCGGCGAGATCGCCGCGATCCGCTCGATCGCCAAGATCATGGACGCCAACGACACCAACCAGCGCCTGAAGTTCAAGGCCGTCCCGTGGACCAAGAAGGACGGCGGCGCCTTCCCCAAGGGCCAGCACATCGCGCTCACCCACTGGCGGATCGACCCCGACACCCAGAAGCAGTACGGCGCCTGGCAGTACTGCTCCGACGTCAGCGGTGCGGCGCTGAAGAGCTTCATGGACAAGTACCCGTTCACCGACGCCCCGGAGCCCTACGCCTACTGAGTCGGCCGGCGCGAGCGCGGCTTCGCCGAGGCGAGGGCAGCAAGCTGCCCGGAGATCGGCTCTCGCCGCGCTGCCGCGCGCGCTGTCGAGGCGGCGACGGCGCGAGGCGGCTCGGCGGCCAGACCGTCCGGTGGGTCGGCGCGAGCGCGGCTTCGCCGACGCGAGGGCAGCAAGCTGCCCGGAGATCGGCTCTCGCCGCGCTGCCGCGCACGCTGTCGAGGCGGCGACGGCGCGAGGCCGCTCGGCGGCCAGACCGTCCGGTGGGCGGCGCGCCGGGTGCTACGTGAGGTCGTGGCGGCCCTGATCCTTCAGGGCCGCCACGACCTTCTTCACTTCCTGCGCCCGTGCCCGCGTGGTCACCAGCAGCGCGTCCGGGGTGTCGACGACGACGACGTCGTCCAGCCCGATCACCGCGACCACCCGCCCCGAGCGCGGGACGACGATCCCGCTGGCGCCGATCACCTGCGCGAGCGAGGAGTCGCCGAGGATCGTGCAGTCCTCCTCGTCGCCGAGGAGTCCGGCGAGGGAGTCGAAGTCGCCGACGTCGTCCCAGCCGAAGGCGCCGGGGATGGTGACGACGCGGCCGGCCGCGGCGGCGGGCTCGGCGACGGCGTGGTCGATGGCGATCCGGGGCAGCCGGTCCCACAGCTCGGGGAGGCGGCCGGGCTCGGCGGCGATGGTGCGGAGGTTCGCGGCGAAGGTGGGGTCCTGCTCGGCGAGGAGGTCGAGCAGCACCGTCGGGCGGACGACGAACATGCCGGCGTTCCAGCGGTAGCTGCCGGTGGCGAGGTACTCCTCGGCGACGGGCACCGAGGGCTTCTCGACGAACTCGACGACCTGACGCGCGGTGGGGTGACCGGCGAGGGGGTCGCCCTGGCGGACGTAGCCGAAGGCGGACGACGGGAAGGTGGGCTCGATGCCGATGGTGACGAGCCAGCCGTCGCGGGCGGCGGCGACGGCCTCGGCGACGGCGGCGCGGAAGGCGGCAGCGTCGGGGATGACGTGGTCGGCGGCGAAGGAGCCCATCACCTCGGCGCCGCGGTGCTCCAGGATCGCGGCGGCGAGTCCGATCGCGGCCATCGAGTCGCGGGCCGAGGGCTCGGCGACGACGGCGTCGCCGGGGAGGCCGGTGAGCTGACCCCGGACGGCGTCCTCGTGGGCGGCTCCGGTGACGACGAGCAGGCGCTCGGCGACGAGGGGCGCGAGCCGGTCGCGGGTCTGCTCGAGCAGGGAGTGGCCGGTGCCGGTGAGGTCGTGCAGGAACTTCGGTGAGCCCGAGCGGGACAGGGGCCACAGGCGGGTACCGGCGCCGCCGGCGGGAACGACTGCCCAGAAGCCCGGGATCTCGTCAGCGACCATGGGCGGCACCCTATCCTCGGGCTCGTGACCACCTTCGCCGCCGTCCTCGCCCAGCGCCTGCGCCAGGATCCCGGGAAGCCGCTGGTGACCTTCTACGACCACGCGACCGGCGAGCGGGTCGAGCTGTCGACGACGACGTGGGCCAACTGGGTGGCCAAGGCCGGCTCGCTGCTCGTCGACGAGCTCGGGCTCGAGCGCGGCGACCGGATCGCCGTCGACCTCCCGCCGCACTGGCTGGGCACCGTCTTCCTGGGGGCCGCCTGGAGCGCCGGGCTGGCCGTCGTCCCGGTGGACGACGACGGGCTCGCGGCCGTCGTCTGCGGCCCGGACACGCTCGAGCGGTGGGGCCCGCAGGCCGCGGACCTCGTCGTCCTCGCGTGCGCGCTGCTGCCGCTGGGGGTGCGCTTCGCCGAGCCGCTGCCGGCCGGGGTGCACGACGTCGGCGTGGAGATCTGGTCCCAGCCGGACGCTTTCGTCGCGTGGGACCCGGCCACCCCCGACGACCTGGCCCACGCCGGCCCGGGGGGCGAGCTCGACCAGGCGGCGCTGTGGACGGCGGCGGCCGCCGGCCGGTTGTCCGGCGGCGGCCGCCTGCTGTCGGTCGCCGACCCCGTTGCGGAGCCGATGACCTTGAGTGAGCCGCTCGCACTCGGCGGGTCACTCGTCCTGGTCGCCCGGGCCGAGCCGCAGGAGCTCGAGGCGACGTACGTCGCCGAGCACGCCACGGCCCGCTTCCCCGCCTAGGCGACCAGGACAAGCCTGGTCGGGGGCTGCGTCCTCCTCCTCAGCCCGCCAGGTCGAACTTCGGCCGGGTGGTGACGAGCACGGGCGTGCCGAGCTTGCCTCCGACCTGGGGCACCAGGTAGACGCCCTTGGTGGTCTTGTTGCGGACGGCGACCAGCTTGGTCGTCGACCCGGGCATGGTGCCGAGACCGACGATCCAGTCCCAGCTGGCGGCCGCGGTGCTGATGGTCGCCGCCGAGCTCCAGCCGCCCGGCCCGTTGCCGCGGTAGAGGACGAGCGAGCTGCCGTTGCGGACCAGGCTGTCGGGCGCGCCGTCGGTGTCCCACAGGCCGACGCCGATCTGCTGGGTGCCCGTCACCGCGCTGTACGCCGGGTAGCTGGGCGAGACGCCGGCGAGGCCGCGTCCGGGGTAGATCCGCATCCGGTCGCCCTTGGGCTGGCCCATGAGGTCCGGGTAGCCGTCGCCGGTGACGTCGCCGACGGAGGCGAGCATCTTGACGCCCTTGAAGCTCCCCGGCAGCGCGACGCCCGGGTAGAAGGTCGCTCCGGTACGGCCGCGGAACAGGATCGCCACCTTGTCGCTCTTGCGGATCGCGATGATGTCGTTGCGCCCGTCGCGGTCCCAGTCGCCGACCCGCATGATCTGCGAGGCCCACGGCGCGAAGATGTTGGTCTTCGTCCGGCCCGCGGTGCGCCAGGTGGTGCCCTTGCGGACGACGTCGAGCAGCATCAGCCGGCCGTTGCTGGTCTTGCGGGCGAGCAGGTCGGGGTTGGCGGTCCCGACGTAGTTGCCGATCATGTCGCGCCCGGACCAGCCCTTCTGGGCCTTCGCGGCGAGCGAGCGGATCGTGCCGAGCTGGGCGTACAGGTAGCGGCCCGGGCACGCCGTCGAGCCGGCGTCGCGGTGGCCGTTGATCGCCTTGAACTTCTTGCTGCCGACCAGCTGGCTGGTCGACGCGGCGTTCACCCCGTGCAGCGACAGCTTCCAGGCGAACAGGGCGCCGTACGCGTTGATCATGGCCGAGCTCGGCTGGGCGATGTCGTAGTTGCCGATCGCCGACATCGCGAACGAGTAGTTGTTGTACCCCTGCGTGTGCGCACCCACGACGGGACGGTCGACGCCGCCCGCGCGGCCCTCCCAGATCCGGCCGAAGCGGTCGACGAGGAAGTTGTAGCCGATGTCGCTCCACCCGCGCGAGCGCACGTGGTAGCTGTAGATGCCGCGGATGATCCCGGGCACCTGGCTCTTCGTGTAGTCGTTCGCGTTCACCGTGTGGTGGACGAATCCGGCGCGCACCTCGTAGTACTGCGGCGGGGTCTTGTCGCGCAGCCGCTCGTCGGCGCCCCACTGGGCACGCGAGTAGATCTGCGGCTTGGGCGTGGTGACCGCGGCCTGGAGCTCGAGCCCGTCACCCTCTCCGCCGGTTCCGTCGTCCCCACCGTCGGTCGCCGGCGGCGTGCTCGGGGCGTCGCCGGCCGGCGTGCCCGGCGCGGCGAGGCGCGCGGTGTCGATCGCGGGCTTCTCCTGGGCGGTGGCGTCCGGCGTCCCCGGGTCGATGACGGCGAGCTTCATGTCCGCGGGCGGGGCGGTCTTGGTGGTGGTCACCTGGACCTGGACCTGGTCGACGTCGCCCACGAGGACGGCGTCGGTGCCCGGGCGGGCCTGCTTGCCCTCCGCGCTGCGCGGGTCGGGGCCGTGGTCGTCGTGGTACTCCGCCGCGGTCCAGCCGCTCCACGCGCCGCCGCCGGTCCGGGTGCGGACCTTGACCGCGATCGCGTCGTCCGGGACCACGGCCGCGTCGTGCGCCCAGGTCACACCGACCGTCCCGTACCCCGACACCGGCAGCGCGCCGCTGGTCACGGTGTCCCCGCCCCCACTGCGGGGAGCGGTCGTGCCGCGGAGCGCCACCCGCCCGTGGACCCCGTTGGCCGGAGCGGTGAGCGGGTACTCGGTGACCTCCGGGTCGACCTCCGCGGTCGGCACGGTCGCCGACTGCAGCGCGACCTCCGCCTCGGCGGTGCGGGCACCCGCGGTGGCAGCGCCCTCGGGCTGCGCGGGACGGACGTCCATGGTCACCGTGCGCGCGGCCGGCGTGAGGACGGCGACGACGACCGCCAGCGCGAACAGCTGCTGGCACAGCGTCACGAACCGCCCTCGGCGGGTGCGCTCAGGGATCTCCGTGGGGTACGGCGACATGATCAAGCTCCAGACGTGTGTGGCGGGGAAGGAGTCACACGAGTAGCAACTTTCACATGCGTCACAGGAGCCTGGGAAGACCTCGTGAGTAACTACATCGCTGTAATTTCCAGTCGACACGCCGATCGTTGCCAGATTTCTGATCGGCCCTCCGGGGGCCGGGCTGAGGAGCCGTCGTCACCGGCATGCCATGATGCGGACGTCGTAGCCGCTCGACTCTCGGGAGCCCCCATGTCACGTCCCCTGCGCAACGCCCTCGCCCTGGCCGTCGCGACGCTCACCGTCGCCACCGCGGCCGGCACCGCCCCGGCGTACGCCGGCAGCCAGCACGCCCGGGACCGGGCCCGCGACGTCCGCACACTCGTCGACGAGGGCCAGCGCGGCGCGCCCGCCCGCAACGACTCCGCCCGCGACCTGCTCTCCGCCGACGCCCGGTTCGCCAAGAAGCGCCTGGTCGTCTCGGTCCGCTTCCGCAACCTCCGCTCGAGCGGCTTCGTGCTCTTCACCGACGTCCGCACGCCCACCGGCCGCTACCGGGTCCAGTACGACGCCGAGAGCACCCGCCCGTTCGTCACCGTCCACACCATCGGCGGCGCCACCAGCTCGTGCCGCACCACCGCTGTGCGCGCCAACCCCCGCACCGACCGGGTTCGCGTGGTCCTCCCCCGCATCTGCATCGGCGGCGGCAAGGCGACCTGGGCCAAGTTCGGCGCCCTCGCCCTCCACGAGCGCGCGGATGGCCGCTTCGCCGTCGACGACCTGCGCCGAGCCGACCGCGTGGACGTCTCCGCGACCGGCATCAAGCTCGGCCCCCGCATCCGCTACAACTGAGCGGCGGCGGGCCGCCAAGCCACCCCGCACCGCGCCCACGTCACCCGCGAGCGCGGCAGCGCGTCGAGAGCCGGCACCTCGGGCAGCTTGCTGCCTCTCCAAGCCGGCGAAGACGCGCTCGCGCCCGACAGCTCAGATGTCGTTGCCGATCTCGTCGTCGCCCAGCTCGTCCTGGTCGTCCGGCTCGTCGTAGTGCAGGTACTTGATGCCGCCCTCCGGGTCGCCGTCGTAGGCGAGCCGGCCCTTCTCCAAGACGATCACCCGGTCGCACATCTTCTGGACCGAGGCCGCCGCGTGGCTGACGTAGAAGAGGGTTCGCCCGCTGTTGCGGACCTCCTTCATCCGCTTCATGCACTTGGAGCGGAACGGCTTATCCCCGACCGCGAGCACCTCGTCGGCCAGGAAGATGTCGGAGTCGACGTGGATCGCGATCGCGAAGCCCAGACGTGCCTTCTGCCCCGACGAGTAGTGGCCTACGGGACCGTCGAGGGTCGGGCCGAGCTCGGCGAAGTCGACGATGGAGTCGAACTTGCGGCGGACCTCGGCCTCGCTCATGCCGAGGATGGCGGCGTTGAGGTAGAGGTTCTCGCGGCCGGAGAGCTGGTTGTGGAAGCCGGCGCCGGTGGCGATGAGGCCGGCGATCCGGCCGCGGGTGAGGATCTGGCCCTCGTCGGGGCGCATGACGCCGTTGATCATCTTGAGCAGCGTGCTCTTGCCGGAGCCGTTGAGTCCCATGATGCCGATGGACTCGCCCTGCTCGACGGTGAAGGAGACGTCGTCGACGGCCTTGAAGGTGTGCCCGGTCGCCCGGCCCTTGGCCTTGGCGACGGTGACCTCCTTGAAGGTCCGGTGGTAGCGGAGGGTGAAGAGCTTGGTGGCGTTCTCCACCACGATCGAGGTCGCCATGTCAGAGTCGCTCCGGGATCTTGTTCTCGAGCCGGCTGAAGACGAGCTGCGCGATCGCGAGCAGCACGAGGCTGGCGAGCAGCGCGAGCACGCCGACGAGCATCAGGTTGTCCGGCATGAGGCCGTCCTTGGCCTGCTGCTGGGGCGTGAGGGTGCCGGTCCAGAAGGCCCGCTGGAAGAGCAGGACGGCGTCCGCGATGGGGTTGAGCAGGAAGTACTGGGCGCCGGAGCCGAACTTCTCGTGGACCATCGAGTACGGGTACATCATCGTCACGCCGAAGCGGACGAAGTTGTTGAAGATGCTCACCGCGTTGCCGAAGTCGCTGAAGAAGACGTTGGCGGCGCTGAACATGAGGGCGCCGGCGATGCCGAGGGTGCCGATGATCGCGAGGGCGAGGACGAGGGCGGCGAGGCCCTCGGCGTCGGGCGTCCAGCCGCTGAGCGCGGCGGCGATGCCGAGGATCACGATCTGCGGGACGACGTGGTAGAGCGAGACGAGCATCGTCGCGACGGGGAACATCTCGCGTGGCATCGCCATCTTCACGACGAGGGCCCGGTTGCGCACGATGGAGCGGGTGCCGGCGCCGAAGGTCTCGTTGAAGAAGTGGACGATGATCAGGGCCGCGAACAGGTGGATCGGGAAGTTCGGGACGCCGCGGTGCTGGCCGAGGATGACGCCGATCACGAACCAGTAGATGAAGAACTGCGACAGCGGGTTGATGTAGGACCAGAGCAGCCCCAGGAACGAGCCCTGGTAGCGCGCGCTGATCTCCCGCTGGACGAGCAGCTTGAGCAGGTAGCGCCGGTGGAAGACGGCGAACAGCCCGTTGTCGGCCGACGGCGGCCGCAGTGGCGGCAGCTCGGCCTCGTCCGCGGGCACCTTCTCGGCGGCCTCAGTCATCGGCACCTCCGTCGGTCCAGGGGGCGAAGGTCTTCTCCCAGGTCTCGGGAGAGGTGATGTCGCCGAGTGCGTCACGGTACTGCTGGGCCAGTTCGTCCCACTCGCGACGGTAGCGCGCGTGGATGGCGAGGGTGCGCTTGACCAGGTCCTTGAAGCGCTCGTTGTCGCGGACGTAGAGCGCGGCCGAGGTGCCGTCGTTCATCGAGACGACGGCCGAGTCGAAGGACGCGAGCCGGTACCACTTGGCGTCCATGGCCCGGATCTCGACCTCGGGGAACTCCCGGGAGAGGCTGCGCGGCTTCTTCAGGTGCCGGATCGGAGCCAGGCCCGCGGTGATGAGCTGTGCCTTGCGGCTGGGCACCTCGGTGAGGTCCTTGCCCTTGCGCGGCGGCTTCTCGCGGCGGATCGGCGGGAAGTCGGCGTTGTCGGCGTGCAGCTGGGCGTCGCTGAACTGCTTGCGGAAGGCATTGACCTCGGCGAGCCGCGTGGGCAGCATGTCGTGCAGCGCGTGCGGCCCGGCGAGCACGTCCTCGAGCGCCATGAGCCGCAGCTCGGCGGTCGAGTACTGCATCGACACGAGGTGCGCGAGCTGGTGGTTGATGCTCTCGCGGATCATCCGGCCGCCACGCGGGTACGTCGAGTGGAGCAGCGCCGCGACGAAGCGGTTGCGCAGGTGGAAGTAGGCCTGCCAGTCGACGGCGTCGTTCTTGTCGCTCCACGGCACGTGCCACACCGCGGCACCCGGGAAGGTGACGGTCGGGTAGCCGGCGGCCTTGGCGCGCAGGCCGTACTCGCTGTCGTCCCACTTGATGAAGAGCGGCAGCGAGAGGCCGATCTCCTCGATCACCTGGCGCGGGATCAGGCACATGAACCAGCCGTTGAAGTCGACGTCGACCCGCTTGTGCAGCCAGCGCGCGGAGCGCAGGTTGCGGGCGCCGAAGTCCCAGTCGTTGTAGCTGTCGAGCGGCGACATCCACCAGAAGCGCCACGGCTGGATGATCTCGCCGAAGCTGTGCAGCCGGCTCTTGGCGAAGAGGCTGAACATGTGGCCGCCCACGATCGTGGGACGGCGGGCCAGGTCGCCGAAGGTGACCGCGCGGATGATGCCCTCGGGCTCGCAGACGACGTCGTCGTCCATCATCATCGCGTAGGTCGCGGTGCCCTTGCGGACCGACTCGAGCTGGCCGCGGGCGTAGCCGCCGGAGCCGCCGAGGTTGCCCTGCTCGATGACGGTGAGCTTCGCCCCCAGCGCGTCCTGCGCGGCCGGGAAGAACTCGCTGCCGGTGACGGGCTGGGTGCCCTGCTCCATCACGAAGACCGTGTCGAGGTACGGCGCGAGCTCGGGGACGCCGAGCTGGCCGAGCAGCTCGGCGCAGAAGTCGGGGCGGTTCATCGTCGTGATCGCGAGGTCGACGGTGCCGTGCTCGGCGCGGTCGGCGGGGACCTCGGCGCTCCACTCGGCGGACTCGACGGTGACGTCGCCGTGGCCGGCCACGACGTCGTACCAGTACCAGCCGCCGTCGACGAAGGGGCCGAGCGACAGGTCGAAGCTGAGCGTGGTCGGGCCGTCGGCCTCGACGACGACGCTGTCGACCTTCTGCTGGCGGCCGTTGGCCATCGACTTGTTGACGATGACGGTCGCGCCGGCGCCGCGGACCGTGACGTCGAGGCGGACCTCCTTGACGACCGTCCAGCGCCGCCAGTAGCTGGCCGGGAAGGCGTTGAAGTAGGTGCCGAAGGAGAGCTTCTCGCCCGACGGCACCGCGACCGCGGTGCGCGAGAGCAGCTGGTCGGGACGGACGCCGCGCCCGCTCGACGTCTTCTGCCGGATGGAGGCGTTGTTGAGCTCCTTGGCCGCGCGCGAGCCGCCGACGACGTACTTGTCCTCGTCGAGGGTGGCCTCGTCGGGGTCGAGGTAGAGCGGCAGGACGTCGACATCGCTGTCGACGGGCAGGATCTGGCGCTGCAGCAGGCGGCGCACGGTCGCGGTCTCGCTCATGCGTCCACCCCGCCGCTCTTGAGCTCGGCCCCGTCGGCGAAGTGCGGGCGCAGCGTGTTGTCGTACATCGAGAGCGCGGAGGCGATGGCCATGTGCATGTCGAGGTACTTGTAGGTGCCGAGGCGGCCGCCGAAGAGCACCATCGGCTCGCGCTCGGCGAGATCGCGGTACTTCAGCAGCTTCTCGCGGTCCTCGGCCGTGTTGACCGGGTAGTACGGCTCGTCGGTGTCCTCGGCGAAGCGGCTGTACTCGCGCACGATGACCGTCTTGCCCTCGGGGTAGGAGCGCTCGGGGTGGAAGTGCTTGAACTCGTGGATCCGGGTGAAGTCGACGTCCGGGTCGGGGTAGTTCATCACCGAGCAGCCCTGGAAGTCGTCGACGTCGAGGACCTCGGGAACCAGGTCGACCGTGCGCCACGAGAGCCGGCCCTCGGAGTTGCCGAAGTACTCGTCGACCGGGCCGGTGTAGACGATCGGGACCTTGCCCTTGAACCGGTCGGCGACGTCGTCGGCGAGGAAGTCGGTCTCGAGCACGACCTCGATGTTGGGGTGGTCCGCCATCTTGGCGAGCCACGCGGCGTAGCCGTCGGTGGGCAGGCCCTCGTACTTGTCGTTGAAGTACCGGTTGTCGTAGGTGTAGCGCACCGGGAGCCGCGAGATGATGTCGGCCGAGAGCTCCTCGGGCGCGGTCTGCCACTGCTTCGCGGTGTAGTGCGCGATGAACGCCTCGTAGAGCGGGCGGCCGATGAGCGAGACGCCCTTCTCGACGAAGTTCTCCGGCTCCTTGTCGCCCAGCTCGCTCGCCTGCTCCTTGATCAGCGCGCGCGCCTCGGCCGGCGTGTACGCCGCGTCGAAGAACTGGTTGATCGTGCCGAGGTTGATCGGCAGCGGGTACACCTGCTGGTTGTGCGTCGAGTAGACGCGGTGCTGGTAGCCGGTGAACGTGGTGAACCGGTTGACGTACTCCCACACCCGCTCGTTGCTCGTGTGGAACAGGTGCGCGCCGTACTTGTGCACCTCGATGCCGGTCTCGGGCTCCGGCTCGCTGTAGGCGTTGCCGCCCAGGTGGGCGCGGCGCTCGATGACCAGGACCTGGAGCCCGAGGTCGTTGGCGCAGCGCTCGGCGATGGTCAGGCCGAAGAAGCCGGAGCCGACGACGACGAGGTCGGGGTTCGACGAGGGGAAAGACACGATCCGTGAGTCTACGGACTCGACAACCCCTTCCCCATTCGGGCGCGCTGTGCCTCCTTGGGGGAGGTGACGAATATCCTGTTCTGGTGTATCGACACCAGGAGAAGCGCCGGGGCGCACCGCTGTTCGCTCTGGCATGGCTCGCGGGGCTCGGTCTCGCGGTCCTGACCGTCGTCTTCTCGAAGCTCGAGGACATCCCGATCCGCGACCCCGACAGCGTGGTCCCGGGCTACATCCGCTTCCCCGCGATCGTCCTCGGCGCCATCGCGCTCGACGTCGTCCCCCGGACCTTCCTCGCCGCGGGCCGTCCGGGGGCGGGCTGGGCCGGCCGGATCGCGACGACGTTCCGGACCGTGCTCAAGGAGCGCTGGCCGCTCTCGCACTGGAAGTTCGCGCTGAATGGCGTGATCGCGTGGTACCTCTGCTACGCCGCCTTCCGCAACGTGAAGAGCATGGCGCCGTTCGTCCACGAGCGGAACTTCGACTCCCAGCTGGCCGACCTCGACAAGTTCCTGTTCGCCGGCCACGACCCGGCCGCCACGCTCCACGCCTGGTTCGGCACCGGCCTGGCCGCGCACTTCTTCTCGTCGGTCTACATCGTGTGGATCGCGCTGGTCCCGGTCTCGATCGCGATCGCCCTGGTCTGGACCAGGCAGACGCGCGCCGGCGAGTGGTACGTCACGGCGGTCGCCGTCGACTGGGCGCTCGGCGCGGTGCTCTACGTGCTCGTGCCGACCGTCGGCCCGATCTACTCCGACCGGGGCACGTTCGCGGGCCTGCCCGAGACCTACGTCACCCGGCTGGCGAACTCGATGTGGGACGACCGGGTCGCCACCATCAACAGTCACGGCGAGTCCGGGCTGCAGACGATCGCGGCGTTCGCCTCGCTGCACGTCGGCATCATGATGACGATCTGCCTCATCGTCCAGCTGGTCAAGCTCGCCCGCTGGGTGCGGATCACCGCCTGGACATTCTTCGGCCTCACCGTGCTCGCCACGGTCTACCTGGGCTGGCACTTCTTCGTCGACGTGATCGCCGGGGCCGCGCTGGGCGCGTTCGCGGTCTGGATCGCCGGCATCGCCACCGGCAACCGGGTGGGCCTGCGGGCCCGGCTCGTGCCCGACCCGGTCAGCGTGCCGGCGGGGTCCGCATCCCCCGAGCATCCCGGAGCGCTCGCGACACGTTCCGCGCCTCTGCCCGACCACCCCGCAGCGGACTGAGGACGACGACAGCCAGCGCCACCAGCCACGGCTTGAGCCGCACCAGCGCGTTCTCGCCGTAGCGGAAGTGCACCGCGAACAGGTTGCGGTACATGTAGTAGCCCTTCCACCCGGCCAGGTCGTGCTGCTGGTCGAAGTCGAGCTGGCGGACCAGGACGGCGTCGCGCACGGCGCGGATCGGGAAGCCCGCCCGCCGCGCACGGATGGCGAAGTCGACGTCGTCGTAGAAGATGAAGTACGACGCGTCGGGCAGCCCGATCCGGTCGATCACCTCGCGCCGGACCAGGAAGCCCTCGAAGGCGACGTTCTCGACCTCGACCGTGGCCGGCATCTCCGCCCGGGTGGCGTACGTCGAGTCGATGCTCGCGGTCTTGGGCCGGATGGCGAGCGGGTTGCGCAGGTCGAAGCGCAGCGCGGCCTTCTCGACGAGCGCGCCGGAGCGGTCCTCGCGCACCGCGATCAGGCAGGAGCCGTCGACCTCCAGGAGCCGGGTGAGGCAGTCGGGCGCGGGGACGACGTCGTCGTCCATCAGCCACATGACGTCGTAGCCCTGGTCGTAGGCCGTCTGCAGCCCGAGCCGGAAGCCGCCCGCGCCGCCGAGGTTGTCGGTGGTGTGGATCGCGACCAGCCCCGGGAGCCGGCTGGCCTCGAGCACCTCGCGGGTGTGGTCGCTGCTCGCGTTGTCGACCACCACGACCGCGTCGGGGGCGCGCTCGAGCCCGGCGAGGCCCTCGAGCATCCCGCGGAGCAGGTCGGCCCGGTTGTAGGTGACGACGACGACGGCGACCCGCTCGGCCGGCTCGGCGCTCACCGCAGGTACTTCCGGTGGCCGGTGAAGTCGCCCCGCAGCCCGGCCACGGCGGCGCGGGCGCTGAGCGGGATGCGCGCCGGCTGCGGCCGGGTGAACAGGTAGAACCACACGGTCTTGAGCCAGAACAGCAGCACGTGCACCCAGCCGCGGTAGGCGCGCAGGTTGAGCGTGTTGTTGCGGGCCATGCAGTAGTGCTTGAGGTCGCTCGGCGTGTGGTTGTACGTCGTGCGCCCGAACATCATGGGCGTGCCGAGGTCGTCGGTCGCCGGGTGCAGGAAGTGCGCGTCGACGACGGTCGCGATCCGGGCGCCGGCCGCCTGGGCACGCCAGAGGTACTCGACGTCGTCGCCCCAGATGAAGAACTCCTCGCGCGGCAGCCCGATCCGCTCGACCAGGTCGCGGGTCACGATCACGCCGTTGAACGGGATGACGACGTCGTCGATCAGCCCGTCGACCGCGGCCGCCTCGACGGCGGCCATCTCGTGCACCACGCGGGTCCCGCCCGGCAGCCGGATGGGGAAGCACAGCCGCGCGGGGTCCTGCTCGGCCAGCACCGCAGGCCCGCAGAACTCGAGCCCGTCGCGCTCGACGCGGTCGAGCAGCAGGTCGAGGCAGTCCGGGGCGGGGAGGCCGTCGTCGTCCATCAGCCAGACCAGGTCGGCACCCTCGCGCACCGCCCAGCCGAGGCCGTGGTGGAAGCCGCCAGCGCCGCCGGTGTTGGTGGCGAGCGTCTCGTGCACGACCAGCGGGTCGTCGAGCGAGGCGAGCCACTCCCCCGTGCCGTCGGTCGAGGCGTTGTCGACGACGAGGATCCGCTCGAGCCCGGCGACCTCGCGCAGCCGCGGGACGAGTCGCTGCAGCATCGCCAACCGGTTGAAGGTCACGATAACCGCCTGCACACGCACGGAGCAGACCCTATCCTCGGGCCATGGTGGACACCGACGACGCACCCCGGCTGTCCGACATCGGCGGCTACGGACGCTTCCTGCTGCGGAGCATGTCCCAGCGGGCGCGCGCCGCGGCCCAGCCGACCTTCCGCGCCGTCGTGGGCGAGCACCTCGGCGTGCCGACCGACGGGCTGGCGGTGGTCCGCGAGGCGTGGCCGGCCTACGAGCACGTCAACGTGCAGGCCGCCCTCGACGCGGTGCTCGACGAGGACCCGGGCGCCCAGGTGCTCGGCATGACCGGCCACCGGCACCACGGCCCGTTCGGGCTGGCCGAGCTGATCGGCGACGACCCGCACCAGGCCCAGTACGGGCCGCGGCCGGGCAATGTCACCCGCACCGCGCTGCCGAGCGGCCCGGGCGGCGCGACCCGGGAGTGCCTCCAGGCGGCGGTCGTCCTGCTCGGCGCCGGCCCGACGGCGTGCGCGCTCCTGCTGCTCGGCCCCGACGACGAGAGCGGCCGGAACCAGCTCGCCGTCGAGATCGTCGCCGCCGAGCCGGCCCGGGCCGAGGCGCTCGGGCTCCGGCTGCGCGACGAGGCGCTCGCGCGCAACGTCTACCGCGGCCAGGTGGTCTCGTTCGGCGCGAGCATGTTCGGCGAGCGCGGCTCGCTGCTGCGCTTCCACGAGCGCCCCACGATGGCGCCCGGCGACCTGGTGCTGCCGCCGTCCACCTTCGCCGACCTGCGCCGCCAGGTCGTCGGGGTGGCCCGCAACAGCGCCCGGCTGCGCGCGGCCGGCCAGCACCTCAAGCGCGGTCTGCTGCTCTACGGCCCGCCGGGCGTCGGCAAGACCCACTCGGTGCGCTACCTGGTCAGCGAGCTGACCGACACCACCGTGGTCGAGCTGACCGGCGACACGCTCCACGCGATCCGCGAGGCGTGCTCGATCGCGCGCGCCCTCCAGCCGTCGATGATCGTCGTCGAGGACGTCGACCTGATCGCCGAGGAGCGCAGCCACTACGGCGGCGAGACGCCGCTGCTGTTCACGCTGCTCAACGAGATGGACGGCCTCGACGAGGACGCCGACGTCGTCTTCCTGCTCACCACCAACCGCGCCGACCTGCTCGAGCCGGCGCTCGCCTCGCGTCCGGGCCGGGTCGACCAGGCCGTGCACATCGACCTCCCCGACCGGGAGTCGCGGCGCCGCCTGGTCGAGCTCTACCGCGGCGCGCTCGACATCGACCTGAGCCGGCTCGAGAGCGTGCTCGACCGGACCGACCGGGTGACCGCGTCCTTCCTCAAGGAGCTGCTGCGCCGCGCCGCCGTCGTCGCGGCCGAGCGGGACGGCGCGGCCGCGCCCGACGCGCCCCTGGCGGTCGGTGCCGACGACCTCGACACCGCGCTCGCCGACCTGCTCGACACCCGCAACCAGATGACCCGGGCCGTGCTGGGGTTCGGCGGCGAGGACCCCGACGACCCCGACGAGATGGCCTAGAGGCTGTCCGGGACGACGAGCGCGTCGGGGTCGAGCCGCGGCGGCACGCTGGCGAGCGCGACCTGGACCAGGGCGGTGCGGGCCTTGATCGTCACAGCGCGCCGCAGCCGGCCGCCGCCGTCGGCCGCGAGGCTCTCGACGACCTCGCTCACCTGGGCGTCGGTGTAGGTCGGCCGGGTGCCCGGCTCGACGTCGACGTCGGGTAGCGCGACGAGCACCGGCAGGATCTGGTTGCCGAGGGCGTCGAGGACCTGGAAGCGCTGGTAGCGGTCCATCTCGTCCCACACGGTGTCGATGTCGACGCCGCGCTTGCGGACCTTGCGGTCGGCGGCCACGACCTGCTTGGCCGCACCCGTCAGCGCCGCGGTCAGCTCGTGCTCGGTGAATCGCATGGCCCCAGGGTAGGTGGCCCGCGTCGCACCACTACCGTGGCACCCGTGGACACCGATGCTGTGCTGAGGCTCCTCCAGGACGTCGCCGCGGAGGTGATCACCCCCCGGTTCCGCCAGCTCCGCGACGACCAGGTCGCCGAGAAGAACCCGGGCGACCTGGTGACCGTGGCCGACCACGAGTCCGAGGTCCTCATCACGGCGGCGCTGCAGGCGGCGTACCCCGGCGCGCTCGTGCTGGGCGAGGAGGCGATGGCCTCCGACAAGACCCTGCTCGACCGCTTCGCCGAGGCCGACCACGCGTTCACCGTCGACCCGGTCGACGGCACCAAGAACTTCGTCAACGGCTCCCCCGACCACGCCGTCATGGTGGGCGAGGTGCGTGACGGCGAGGTGGTGCGGGGCTGGATCTGGCAGCCGCAGCACGAGAGGTCGTACGTCGCGGAGCGCGGCGCCGGCGCCTGGCTCAACGGCGAGCGGCTCACCGTCGCCGGCTCCGGCACGGCGCCCTACCGCACCGCGCGGCGGTCGTGGGTCGGGCGCGACCTGGTCGGCCTCGGCACCCTGCAGCTGACCTGGGCGTGCTGCGGCGTGGACTACCCGCACCTGATCGCGGGCGACGCCGCCGCGCTGCTCTACAACCGCAGCATGCCGTGGGACCACCTGCCCGGCTCGCTCATCCTCACCGAGGCCGGCGGCGCGATCGGCCGCCACGACGGCACCCCGCTGACCCCGCTCCGGCTCGACGGCGGGATCGTCGCGGCGCCCGACCGGGCGACGTACGACGCCGTGGTGGCCTCGCTGGCCGACCCCGGCTCGCTGCAGTAGCAGCGGAGCGGCTCGTCAGCAGGCGGCCGCGACGTCCTCGCTCTGGTTGGCCGCGTAGCCGTCGTTGCGCGAGCCCAGCGAGCCGCCGGTGACCTTCTGGCCGGAGGCCTTCTTCTTCTTGCCCGTGGCGGCGGGCTTGGCCTTGCCCTCGGCCTGGTCGATGGCGTCGGAGATCAGCTTGCGGACCTTCGCGATGTCCGGCTGGGCGGTGTTGATCTGCGGCGGGACGAGCGAGACGCTCGACACCTTCTGGTCCTTCGCGCGCAGGCCGAGCTTGGCGAAGTCGCCAAGCGCGCCGCCGGGGATGTCGGTCTTGATCATCGCGGAGGACGCCTTGGCGATCTCCTGGAAGTTCGCGAGCGCCTGCTGCGGGCTGAGCTGGGTGAGCATGGCGCTGAGGACGCACTTCTGGCGCGCCATCCGCGAGTAGTCGTCGGATCCCTCGCGGGCCCGGGCGAACCAGAGCGCGTCGTGGCCGTCGAGCTTGCGCTTGCCGGGCTCGATGTAGCCGGTGACGTCCTTGCCGAGGCCGCCGACCGGGATCCGGTCGCGGACGTTGAGGGTGACGCCGCCGAAGGCGTCGACGAGCCGCTCGAAGCCGCGCAGGTTGACCATCACCCAGTAGTTCATCCGCAGCCCGGTGATGCCCTCGACGGCCTGGACGGTGGCGTCGATCGTGGGGTGCGCGGAGCCCTTGAAGAGCTGCTTGTGGTCGCCGGCCCAGGTGCCGACGCCGTTGAGGTAGCAGCCGTCGCAGCTGTAGCCGTCGGGGAACTGCTCGTCCATCACGCTGCCCTTGCGGAACGGGAAGTTCTGCATGTTGCGGGGCAGGCCGATCATCACCGTGCGACCGGTCTGGGCGTCGATCGAGGCGACGGTCATCGAGTCCGGGCGCAGGCCCCACCGGTCGGTGCCGGAGTCGCCGCCGATGAGCAGGACGTTGTAGCGGCCGTCGTGGGCGGCGCCGAGGTCGCCGCTGGTGAACATGGTCAGGAAGTCGCGCTGCACGGCGGCCAGGTGGGCGCCGAAGAGCATCGCGCCCGCCACCGAGAAGCAGAGGATGCCGTTGACGCCGACGACCGCGCGCCGGTGCGGCAGGCGCAGGCTGAGCGGCTGCCCGAGGCGCCAGGCGTCGACGAAGAGCGCGGCCCAGGCGACGGCGCCGATGATCAGGTAGAGCCGGATGACGAGCATCACCGTCGCGTTGAGCGCGAGGTCGAGGCCGAAGTCGGGGTGGGTCGAGGTCCAGCCGACGACGACCAGCAGGGTGAGCAGCGAGCCCAGCCACACCCGGACCGCGATCCGGCCGACCTGGCGGTTGCCGGCGACGAGCTGGGCCGAGCCCGGCACGACCAGGGTGAAGCCCATCAGGGTCAGCGCGCGGCGGAAGCGGACCCGCGCGGCGCGGTCGTCGACGCCGACCGGGGTCGGTGCCCAGCGCTCGGCGGCGGCCTCGTCGCGCGGGGCGCGCACGCTGTCGTTGGTCCGGCGGTCGAGACCGCCCTGCCGGCGCCGCCGGGCCCGGGCCCGCGCCTCGTGACGCTCGCGACGTCGCGCGTCGGCGGATCCGGGCTGCTGCACCCGCCCAGTATCACCAGTCCCACACGTCACACCGGGCGCGACGCGCCGCGACCCCGCAGACGCGGGGCCCGCTCAGGCCGCGGTGGCGACGCCGGCGAGCCGGGCGATCTCGTCGACCGAGGCGTTGCCGCCCGTGCACATGACCGCGACCGGGCCCGACGGCCACTCGTGCGCGGCGCGCGCTCCGGCGAGCGCGGCGGCGCCGGCGCCCTCGGCCAGGGTGTGGGCACAGGTGGCGCGCAGCCGGGCCGCGTCGTCGATGGCGGCGTCGTCGACGAGGACGAAGTCGTCGAGCCGGGCGCGCAGGACCTCCTGCGTGCGGGGGTAGCCGGTGGTCGTCGCGAGCCCCGCGGCGCGCGTGGTCGCGGGCGCGGTCTCGATGGTGCCGCTGCGCCACGAGCGCCAGCCCGCCGGCGCGGCGGACGACTGGACGCCGATCACCCGGCACCGCGGCGCGAGCGCGTCCCGGGCCAGGCAGGCGCCGGCAGCACCGGTGCCGCTGCCGACCGGGACGAAGACGGCGCTCAGCTCCGGCGCCTGGCCGAACAGCTCGAGGTAGGCCGTCGCGTGGCCCAGCACGATCCGCTCGTCGGTGGGGCACACGAATGCGGCGCCCGTCGTGGCGGCCAGCCCCCGGGCGTGCTCGGCGGCCTCCCCCAGGCTGGTCCCGGCGAGCACGACCTCGGCGCCCAGCGCCCGCACCGCGTCGCGCTTGCTCGCGGGGGCGCCGGCCGGCATCACGATGGTGGCGCGGACGCCGGCCAGGCGGGCGCCGTACGCGACGGACTGGGCGTGGTTGCCGGTCGAGCAGGTGACCAGGCCGTGCGCGCGCTCGGCGTCGGTCAGCCGCACCGCGAGGTGGACGCCGCCGCGGACCTTGAAGGCCCCGGTCGGCAGCACGTTCTCGTGCTTGACCAGCACCGCGCGGCCGTCGAGCGCCTGGTCGAGCAGCGGGTGGGACTGCAGCGGGGTCGCCGGCAGCTCCTGCCGCACGATCTCGGCGGCGGTGCGGACGTCGTCGAAGCGCAGCATGGGTCCATCGTCCGGCAGCGGGCACCCATCGGTCCAATAGTTCCTTTCGAGCGTTTCCATCGACATGGTCGATCAGTAGGCTGCGGTCATGATCGACCTGCGCCGCCTCGAGGCCCTCGTCGCCGTGCACCGGACCGGCTCGGTCTCGGGCGCCGCGGCCGCGCTGCACTACGGGCAGCCGACCATCTCCCACCACCTGCGCCGGCTGGAGGCCGAGACGGGCGCCGTGCTGCTGCAGCGGGTCGGGCGCGGGGTCCGGCTCACGCCCGAGGGCGAGCGGTTGGCCCGCCGCGGCGAGGAGGTCCTCGGACTGCTCGCCCGGGCCGAGGCCGAGCTCGCCGCGACGACCAGCCTGCAGTCGGGCCGGGTCCGGCTGGCGGCCTTCCCGTCGGGAGCCGCGACGCTCGTGCCCGGCGCGATCGCGCTGCTCGCCGAGCGCCACCCGGGGATCCGGCTCGACCTGGTCGAGGCCGAGCCGCCCGAGGCGCACGAGCTGCTCCGCGCCGGCGAGATCGACCTGGCCCTCACCTTCGCCTACCCCGACCAGCCCGAGCCGGAGCAGATCACCGTGGTGCCGGTCGTCGACGACCCGCTCTACCTGGTCACCCGCGCGGACGCCGCGCCCGGACCGGCGGTCGACCTCGCCGACTACGCCGCCAGCGGCTGGATCGCCGGCTGCGAGCGCTGCCGGCGCGAGCTGCTCAGCCTCTGCGCCGAGGCGGGCTTCACGCCGTCGATCGCGTTCGCCAGCGACGACTACGTCGCCGTGCAGTCCCTCGTGGCGACCGGGCTCGGCGTCACCGTGCTGCCCGGCCTGGCGCTGCGCGCCCACCAGCACGCCGGCGTCGTCCGGCGCCGGCTCGACGCGCACCGCCGGGTCCAGCTCGCGACGTACGGCGCCCCGCCCCGGCCCGCCGCGGTCGACGCGGTCGCGGCCGCCCTCACCGAGGCGGCCGGGGTCAGCCGCTGACCCGTCCGGCCTCGATCTCCTGGCGCCGGGCCAGCCGGTGCGCCCGGCGGATGCCCGCCTCGCGGTGCCGGCGCTGGTCCTCGGCGCTCTCGGGCTCGAGCGCCGGCACGGGCCGTCCCCGGCCGGCGGCGTCGACCGCCACGAAAACGAAGTAGGCCGACCCGACGTGGCGCACCTCGCCCGCGGCGTCCCACGGCTCGGTCTCGATCCGCACGCCGATCTCCATCGACGACGTCCCCACCCAGTTGACCTGCCCGAAGGTCCGGATGATGTCGCCCACCCGGACCGGCTCGAGGAACGCCATCTCGTCCAGCGCCGCCGTCACCGCCGGCCCGCCGCTGTGCCGCTGGGCCACGACCCCCGCCGTCGAGTCGGCCAGCTTGACCACCTCGCCGCCGTGGATGTTGCCCAGCAGGTTGGCCTGCGCGCGCGAGGTCAGCGTGGCCAGCTCGATGCGGGAGTACGACGGCGTGCGTGCCGCCACGATTTCGCTCACAGGCTGACGGTAGCGTCCTGGACATGGCAGGGCGCGACAACGGTTCCGGCGGCGACGACTTCGACTGGGTCTACGGATCCCAGCCCGGCAGCGGCGACCCCGAGCCCACCCGGCGGATCCCGGTCCAGCGACGGCCGGGTGCGGCCGGGTCCCCACCGCCGCCGCCCCCGCAGCAGCCGACCCGGCGGCTGCCTCCCCCGCAGCAGTACGACGCGCCCGGCCGGCCCGCCGGTCCCGGTGGCCCGAGCGGCCTGAGCGGTCCAGGCGGCCCCAGCGGCCCGAGCGCCCCGCCGTCGTACGCCGCCCCGCGGCGCAGCCGCTGGTCGCGCCCGCGCACCTACGTCCGGCTCGTCCTGCTGCTCCTCGTGCTGTGGCTCGTCTACCTGGTCGCGGTCCCGATCGTGGCCTGGAACCGGGTCGACAAGGTCGCCTTCGAGCCCTCCGGCGAGCGCCCGTCCGACCAGCCGGGCACGACCTACCTGCTCGTCGGCAGCGACTCGCGCGCCGGGCTCTCGCCCGAGGAGCGCAAGAAGCTCCACACCGGCGACGCGAAGTCCGAGCTGACCGACACGATCATGCTGCTGCACACCGGTGACGGGCCGACCACGCTCGTCTCGATCCCGCGCGACTCGCCGCTGCCGATCCCCGGCTTCGGCACCTCCAAGATCAACTCGGCCTACGCCAAGGGCGGCACTCCCCTGCTGGTGCAGACGCTCGAGAAGGCGACCGGCGTGCGCATCGACCAGTACGTCGAGATCGGCTTCGGCGGCCTCGTCGGCGTCGTCGACGGCGTCGGCGGCATCGAGATCTGCCCGAAGCAGCGGATCCGCGACAAGGAGTCCGGCCTCAACGTCAAGAAGGGCTGCCAGGAGGTCGACGGCGCCACCGCGCTCGCCTACGCGCGGGCCCGCAAGTACAGCCCGATCTCCGACCTGGCCCGGGTCCAGCAGCAGCGCGAGGTCGTCGCCGCGGTCGGCGACAAGGTGCTCTCGCCCTGGTCGGTGCTCAACCCGATCCGCTGGTGGCGGCTCAACTCCGCCGTCCCGGACTTCTTCCGGTTCGGCGAGGGCGCCGGCCCGACCACCGCCGCGAAGTGGGCGCTGGCGATGACCAAGGTCGAGAAGTCGTGCACCGTGCCGCTGGCCCGGGCCGACGCCACGTGGGACGCCCAGCGCGCGAAGCAGCTCTTCGGCAAGGTGATCGCCGACAAGACCGACGAGATCACGCCGAAGCTGTGCACCGCGACCGGCCTGGCCGCCCGCTAAGGAGAACCATGACCTACCAGACCCTCACCTGGACCGTCGACGCCGACGGGATCGCGACGCTGACGCTCGACCGTCCCGACGCGCTCAACGCCTTCGACCTGACCATGGCCCACGAGCTGCTCCAGGTGTTCACCACCGACGCCCACGACGACGCCGTCCGCGCGGTCGTGGTGACCGGCGCCGGGCGGGCCTTCTGCGCCGGCATGGACCTCAGCTCCGAGGGCAACGTGTTCGGGCTCGACGAGTCCCTCACCTTCACCCCCGACGAGTTCCGCACCCACTACGACGAGGCGCCCTACGCCGAGGGCGTGCGCGACACCGGCGGCAAGGTCACCCTGGCGATCCACGCGCTGCCCAAGCCGGTGATCGCCGCGATCAACGGTCCCGCCGTCGGCATCGGCGCCACCATGACGCTCGCCATGGACCTGCGCCTGGCCTCGACCAAGGCCCGGATCGGCTTCGTCTTCGGGCGCCTGGGCATCGTCCCCGAGGCCTGCTCGAGCTGGTTCCTGCCGCGGATCGTCGGCATCCAGCAGGCCCTCGAGTGGGTCTACTCGGCCGACATCCTCACCGCCGAGCAGGCCCACGCCGGCCGGCTGGTGCGCAGCCTGCACGAGCCCGACGACCTGCTGCCGGCCGCCTACGAGCTCGCCCGGTCGTTCGTCCGGGACCGCTCGCCGGTCGCGCTCGGCCTGGCCAAGCAGCTGCTCTACCGCAACAGCGCCGCCGCCGACCCGCTCGAGGCGCACCTGAGCGACTCGCTGGCGATGTACTGGACCTCGATCGCCGACGGCAAGGAGGGCGTCGCCGCCTTCCTCGAGAAGCGGACGCCGCAGTTCACCGGCAAGGCCTCCGCGCTGCCGCCGATCCGCTGAGCGGGGCGGCCCGACCCCGGCGGGGTCACATCGCCATGAACAGGATCTCCTCGCGGCTGTACTCCCGGCCCGGGTGCTCGGCCGCGAGGTGCTCCTGCACCTTCGTGACCAGCTCGTCGTCGGTGTCGGCACGCAGGGTGGTGTCGCAGGGGCAGCGCAGCGAGGGCATCACGGACCTCCAGGGATAGAACAGGTTCTGGTCCGGCCAGCCTAGCGCTGCCCGGACACGACGCCGGCCGCTCCCACGAGGTGGGAGCGGCCGGCGTGCAGGTCGTGCGCGGGGATCAGACGGCAACGGAGGCGGTCCGGCGCCGGCCGTAGCCGACCCCGCCCGCACCGGCGACCACGAGACCGCCGCCGAGCAGCAGCCACAGCAGGTCGGGACCACCCGTGTTGGGCAGGCCGTCGTTGTCGTCCTGGTCGGGCGTGCCGGCGCCGATCCGGAAGTCGGTCGTCGCCGAGGACGGCAGGAACGTGTCCGTGTCGTCCGGGCTGAGCGCGGCCCGGGCGAGGTAGGTGCCCTTGGGCAGCCGCGGCCCCTCGACCGAGACGACGTCGTCGACGAAGTGGACGGTGGTGGTGAACACCGGCGCGGCGACGAGCGCCCGGGCGTTGCGGGCGGCGGAGCCACCGGCCGAGACCTGGATCGCGATGTCGCCCTCGGGCGGCGTCGGGTAGTTGGCGCTCGCGCTCACCTTGAGCGTGATGGGCTTGCCCGGTCCGTGGACGACGACCTCGATGTGCGTCTGGGTCGGGACCTTCGGCGAGTACGGATCCGCGGATGCGGTCGCCATGGGTGCGACGGCACAGGCCATCGCCAGCGTCGCGAGCGCGACGAACTTCTTGAGCACGTGTGCCTCCTTGAACTATCCCCATGCAACGACCCGCGTGTTCAAGGTGACGGGCGGTGCACCAGCATCCTAGTGGTACGTCAGCCGTTCGTGGGTGTCGTCTCGACCAAGTGTCCGAAAACGACCGACCGGTTGTCGGTGTGGAAGATCTCCGAGCACGTGAGCAGCGTGATCAGCTGGTCGCCGGCCTCGGCCGGCGGCTGGGTGCCCCCGGAGCGCGGGTTGACCGGCTTCGGGTCGAGCACCCAGGTCTGGGTGAACGGGATGATGAGGTCCTCGCCCCCGGTGTCGAGCACGTAGGTGTACGTCGCCGCGCGGGTCTCGACGACGACCTTGTCGCCCGCCTCGAGCTCGGGGAACTCGGCGAACGGCTCACCGTGGGTGACCCGGTGGCCGGCGAGCACGTAGTTGCCCACCTGACCCGGCTCGCCGGTGTCCTCCATGTGACCCACGCCCGCCGCGAGCACCTCGTCGGAGGAGCCCTCGAGCACCGGGATCGCGTAGTCCTTGCCGAAGCGCGGGACGTGGAGGATGGCGGTGGCGTTGCCGAAGTCGGTCCGGACGACGTCCTGGCCGTCACCCCAGCCCTTCTCGATGGCCTGCCGGACCTCGCCCTGGCGCTTGTGCGACTGCCAGTTGGTCCCCCAGAACTGCCAGGCCACCCAGCACAGGATCGCCAGGCCAGCCAGGATCAGGCCGCAGCCGAACCAGAACGAGATGCGCTTGCGCGTGGACGGCTTGGTGGCGGTGGCGGTGCCCCCGCCGCTCCCACTGCCGTGCCTCGGTCGCGAGCGTCGCCGGCGAACCCGCTCGGGCTCCCCGTCCGGCAGGTCGGTCTGCGTCATCAGTCCCCTCCTCGGGACCCGTCGGAGGGCCCCACCCCATCCAACGCGACGCAGCCGCCGGTGTCACGCCCGGCGGCGTCCGACCTCCACCAGCCCGCCGCCCGCGGCGACGAGACCCAGTCCGGACAGGAGCACGAGCAGGTGCGGACCGCCGGTGTTCGGCAGGTCCTCCGACGGTCCGGCGTCGTCGCCGCCGATCCCGAACGGCGCCTGGTCACGGCAGCCGGCGTACCGGTCCCCCTTGGGGACGAAGTGCACCCGGGCGACGTGCTTGCCCGGCGCGAGGCGCGGGCCGACGATGCGCAGCGGGGTGCCGTCGTACCGGAAGGTCCGCGCCCAGCGCTCGGAGCTGAGGGTCAGCCGGACGGTGCCGCGCGGGTCCTGGCCGTCGGAGGCCTCGACGCTCACCCGCACCACGACGCGCTTCCCCACGACGGCGGTCGGCACGCTCACGTGGCAGCTCGTGGGCACCGTGGGCGAGTAGGGATCGGTGTCCGCCCGCGCGGCGCCGGGAAGGCACAACGCCACCGCGAGGAGCGCGGTGACCGCACTCGCCAGAACCAGAAGTCGACGCATCGAACCCCATCTCCCGAAAGATGAACAGGGACGGCCCCCCACCGCCCGAACCAGAGGGTGAAACCACTGGCTCAACGCAGTGGGGTGACCTGGGTTACGTCGAAAATCGTCATTTCGCGAACTGAACGGGCTTTCCGCGTGCACCAAGGCAGGTCATTTGCTAATGAGCCGACCTCGGGGGTCGCGCGGACGCCCTCAGCCCGGGGTGTGCGCCTCTCGGCACTCCGCGCACACCCACCAGCGGACCAGGACCTCGCCGTCCTTGCCCAGCGTGGCGGGGCCCGGCACGTGGGCGGTCATCCGCTCGCAGGCGAGGCACTCCAGCCGGCGGCGCGCCACGGCGAGCGGCGTCGGCCCGGACAGGGGCGGCGGAGAGACGAAGTCGGTCACTCCTCGACGCTAGGCAGCCGTGGCTCCCGCCGGTATCCGCTGAGCGCCGACTTCCGGCGCCCGCTATCCCGCCGGCGCATCCCGGCGGAGCGTGGCGCCGGGCGTCTCGTCGTACGCGCGCCGGTAGGCCTGGCCGAAGTGCCCTTGGTGCACGAAGCCCCAGCGGCTCGCGATCTCGGCGACACCGGCGCCTTCCCCCGACGTCGAGGCGGAGAGCTCACCGTGCACCCGGCGCATCCGGACGTCGTTGACGTAGCGCATCGGCGTCGTGTCGAGATGGCGCCGGAACGCCAGCTGCAGCGACCGGATGCTCACGTGGGCGGCGGCCGCGATCTCACCCGGCGACAGGTCGGAGCCGGCCCGCTCCTCGATGTAGTCGATCGCGCGGCGCAGCGCCGCCGGGTGCGCGTCGCGCCGGTCGCCCGCGCTCTCGGCGGCGGAGGTGCTCGGGAAGGCAGCCAGCACCTGCGCGGCGAGGTACCGCGTGGCGGCGCCGACCACCAGCGGGTTGCCCGCCGACCCGGGATCGCTGAGCACCGCACGGTCGAGGTGGTCGATCGCGGCGCGCACCCGGGCGCCGGCCGCGGTATCGAGGGGGCGGTGGTCGAGCAGCGCGACGCCGTCCTGGCCCGCGGCGGGGGCGGCGACCAGCCCCAGCACCGCGGGGTCGAGCATCGTGATCGAGTACGTGGCCTGCTTGACCTCGCCGCGGTAGGCGCGCTCGGGCGGGGCGAGCGAGAACAGCTCGCCGGCGCCGAAGTCGTCGGGCCTCGAGCCCGCGGGGCCGTGGCCCTCGATCGTGCCCGACGCGATGTCGCACAGGCAGATCCGGCCGAGCGGCTCGACGTCGTACGACATGTCGAACGGGAAGTCGACCCGGTCGACGGAGATGGCCTCGGCGGCGGTCCGCACGACCTTGGCCCGCGCCCGCGGGCCGGTCCGGCCGATCCGCATCGGCGCGTAGTGCGTGCTCAGAAACTCCTCGGTCCGCTCGAGCTCGTCGCTCTCGAAGTGGATCAACGGGACCACCTCCCCTCAGGTCAGGTCCGCACCCCAGGGTAGCCGGGACCCGGCTGACGGCCCCCGGGTACGCCGTCCGGCCCCGGGTACCGCGCACGGATGACCGACACCGAGAACCCTCTGAAGATCGCCTTCCTCGTCGCCCCCGAGGGCATCGAGCGCGTCGAGCTCGACGAGCCGTGGCAGGCCGTCGCCGACGCCGGCCACCAGCCCGTACTGGTCAGCACCCAGCCCGGCGAGGCCCAGACGTTCGAGCACCTCGACAAGTCCGAGACCCGCCCCATCGACGTCACCGTCGATGCCACCGACCCCGCGTCGTACGACGCCCTGGTGCTGCCGGGCGGCGTCGCCAACCCCGACGCGCTACGCACCGATGAAGGCGCGGTCGCCTTCGTCCGCGCCTTCATGGAGTCGGCCAAGCCCGTCGCCGCGATCTGCCACGCCCCCTGGACGCTCGTCGAGGCCGACGTCCTCCGCGGACGCCGGCTCACGTCGTGGCCGAGCCTGCAGACCGATCTCCGCAACGCCGGCGCCACCTGGGACGACGAGCGCGTCGTCGTCGACGGCAACCTGATCACCAGCCGCAGCCCCGACGACCTGCCCGCGTTCATCGGGGCGCTGGTGGAGGCGTTGGAGCACGGGGCCGGAGCCGCGGCCGCGCCGGCCTGAGCGCGGCCCCGGCTCCGTCCGCTCAGCGCCGGACGAGCAGCGCCACCCGGCGGTTGGCGTCACGCCGGTGCGCGGTGCCGCCGATCATGGCCGGACGCTCCGGCCCGATGCCGACCGCCCGGGTGGTGAGGCCGGGCCGCTTCCCCTCGAGGAACGCGCACACCGCCTTCGCCCGCTGCTTCGACAGGATCCGCTCGCGACGCACGCTGCCCGCGTAGTCGGCGTAGCCCTCGCAGGTCAGTGCCCGGACGTTCTCCAGGCTGCGAGCCAGCACCACGAGCTGCTGGCGGCCGGCCGGCGTGAGCCGTGCCGAGTCGAACCGGAAGAGCTCGGTCAGCTGCACGCCCTGGCGTGCGGCCAGCTGGTGGCCCCGCACCTGGCGCGCGGGGACGGCCAGCGTCCCGTTGCGGGTGCGGTAGAGCGCCTTGGTCGCGCGCAGCGGACCGCGGGTGCGGGCCGGGTGCGCGGGGACCGGAGCCAGCTTCTGGCGCTCCGCCTTGGTCAGCGGGTCGCGGTACCACCGCACCGGCGCCACCGGCGCCACCGGCGTCGCCGCCGTCGAGGGCGCCGACTCGGGCGAGTCACCCTGGGCGTTGGTCGCCCGGACCGTCACCGTGTAGGCCTTCCCGTTCGTCAGCCCGCCCACGGTGCACGGGCTGGCGGCACAGGTCGTCGTCACGCCGCCGGGCTGCACGGTCACGACGTACGCCGTGATCGGCGAGCCACCGTCGCCCGGCGCGCTGAAGGAGACCACCAGCCGGCGGTCGCCGGGCTTCGCCGAGACGCCGGTCGGCGCGCCGGGGACGCCGGTCGGCGTCACGGCCGCCGACGGGTCGGACTCCGCGGAGTCGCCCTGGTCGTTCGAGGCGTGGACCGTGAACGTGTACGCCGTCCCGTTGGTCAGCCCCTCGACCCGGCACGGGCTGCCCGGGCAGGTCGCGGTGGCGTCTCCCGGAGCAGCGGTCACCGTGTACGACGTGATCGGCGACCCGCCGTCCTTGCCGGGCGCGGTGAAGAAGACGTCGGCGTCGCCGTCACCCGGCTCGGCTGCGACGTGCGTCGGGACGCCGGGCACCGCCACGGGCGTGACCGCCGCCGACGGGTCCGACTCACCGGAGTCGCCGTTGGCGTTGGCCGCGCGGACCGTGAACGTGTAGGCGGTGCCGTTGTCCAGGCCCTCGACCGTGCAGGGGCTGCCGGGGCAGGTCACGGTCGCGGTGCCCGGGGTCGCGCTCACCGTGTACGACGTGATCGCCGCGCCGCCGTTGTCGAGCGGCGGGGTGAACGAGACGCGCGCCGCGCCGTCCTGGGGCGCTGCGGACACCGCGGTCGGCACGCGGGGCAGGCCGCTCGGGGTGACGGCCGCCGAGGACGCCGAGGGGTCGGACTGACCGGCGTCGTTGGTCGCACGGACCGTGAACGTGTAGGCCGTGCCGTTGTCCAGATCCTCGACCGTACAGGGGCTGCCGGGGCAGGTCGCGGTCGCGGTGCCCGGGCTCGCACTCACCGTGTACGACGTGATCGCCGCGCCACCGTTGCTGACCGGTGCCGTGAAGGTGACCTGCGCCTCGCCGTCACCGGGTTGCGCGGCGACACCGGTCGGCGCGCCCGGCTTCGTCGCCGGCGTGACCGGCGCCGACGGCTCGGACTCTGCGGAGTCGCCGTTCTCCGTGGTCGCGCGGACCGTGAACGTGTAGGCCGTGCCGTTGTCCAGGTCCTCGACCGTGCAGGGGCTGCCGGGGCAGGTCGCGGTCGCGGTGCCCGGGCTCGCACTCACCGTGTACGACGTGATCGGCGAGCCGCCGTCGCTGACCGGCGGCGTGAACGACACCTTGGCCGCGCGGTCCAGCGGCGTCGCGGTCACGCCGGTGGGCGCGCCGGGGCGGGCGAGGCCGTTGAAGGTCAGCGTCACCGACCCGGTGGCGCCGTCGCCGGCCACGAGGCCGGGGAGCTGGACGCCGCCCGTGCCGGGCTTGACGCCGATCGCGGCGTTCGTCAGGTAGCCCGAGGCGAGCGAGGAGCCACCGCCGCCGCCGGCCTCGTAGATGTTGAGGATGCCCTGGTTGCCCGTGGCACCGCCGCCACCGCCGCCGTAGCCGCCGCCACCGCTGCCGCCGGCGGAGTTGTTCGGGTAGGTGCCGCCCGCGCCGCCGGCCGCGACCGTGGGCGAGCCCGGGTTGTTGCTGGCGCCGGCGCTGCCCGCGGCGTAGTTGCCGGTGCCGCCGGCACCGCCGGTTCCGCCGATGCCGGGCTGCCCGGGCGCCGCCAGCGCGGCGTTCTCGCTGGTGCCGGCCGAGCCGGCGTTGCCGCCGTCGCCGTTGTAGGCGCCACCACCACCGGCACCCGCGATCGCGAGCTTCGCGATCAGGTTGTGGCCGGCGTCGAGGGCCATGAGGCCCGAACCGCCTCCGCCGTAGCCGTAGCCGTGGTTGTTGCCCGCGCCCGCCGCTCCCACGACGACCTTCAGGTACGCCGTGCCGGCCGGGAGCGTCAGCGTCCCGCTGACCTCCGCACCGTTGCCGCCGACGTGCGAGCGGGCCGGGTACCCGGCACCGCCGCCGGCACCGACCACCGCGACGTCGACGTCGGTGGTGCCGGCCGGCACCCCGAGGACGTAGTCCCCGGCGCTCGTGCACGACACCGTGCTCGCCAGGGCCGGGGCGGTGCCGTCGAGGCAGGGCGAGGAGGCGGGGACCGCGGTCGCCGTCGGCGCGGCGACGACGACGGCCGCCGCCGCGGCGACCGAGGCGGCCAGCGCCGTCAGACCTGGTTTGCGAAAGGTGAAGACCATGACGCGAGGTTCACAGTCCCAGGCCCGTCCCGGGCCGGAACGGGCCTCAAATGGCAGACCGGTCAGAACAGCCGGGACTTTGTCCCCGGATGCTCAGATCTCGCTCTGCACGCCCGCCAGCAGCTGACGCGCCATCACGATCCGCTGCACCTGGTTGGTGCCCTCGTAGATCTGGGTGATCTTGGCGTCGCGCATCATCCGCTCCACCGGGTAGTCGCGGGTGTAGCCGTAGCCGCCGAGCACCTGCACCGCGTTGGTGGTGACCTCCATGGCGACGTCGGAGGCGAAGCACTTGGCGGCGGCGCCGAAGAAGGTGAGGTCGCTGTCGCCGCGCTCGGAGCGGCCGGCGGCGGCGTAGGTCAGCTGGCGCGCGGCCTCGACCTTCATGCCCATGTCGGCGAGGAGGAACTGCAGGCCCTGGAAGTCGGCGATGGACTTGCCGAACTGCTGGCGCTCCTTGGCGTACGACAGGGCGTAGTCGAGCGCGCCCTGGGCGACGCCGACGGCCTGGGCGGCGATGGTGATCCGGGTGTGGTCGAGGGTCTTCATGGCGTACTCGAAGCCCTTGCCCTCCTCACCGATGATCCGGTCGCCGGGGATCCGGACGTTGTCGAGGTAGACCTCGCGCGTCGGGGAGCCCTTGATGCCGAGCTTCTTCTCCGGGGCGCCGAACGAGACGCCGGCGTCCGACTTCTCGACGACGAAGGCCGAGATGCCCTTGGTGCGGGCGTCGGGGTCGGTGGTGGCGAGGACGGTGTAGAACTCCGACTCCCCCGCGTTGGAGATCCAGCGCTTGGTGCCGTTGAGGATCCAGTCGTCGCCGTCGCGCACCGCGCGGGTCTTCTGGTTGGCGGCGTCGGAGCCGGCGTCGGGCTCGGAGAGGCAGTACGAGAAGCCGCCCTCGCCGCGCGCCAGGGCGCCCAGGTAGTGCTTCTTGAGCTCCTCGGAGCCGCCGATCATGACGGGCAGCGAGCCGAGCTTGTTGACCGCCGGGATCAGGGACGCCGAGACGTCGGCCCGGGCGACCTCCTCGATCACCAGGACGGTGGCGAGCGCGTCGGCGCCGGCGCCGCCGAACTCCTCGGGGACGTGCGGCGCGTGGAAGTCGGCGGCCCGGAGGGCCGCGGCGGCCTCGTGCGGGTAGCGGGCCTCCTCGTCGACCGCGGCAGCGAAGGGCGCGACCTTGGCGTCGCAGATCGCGCGGACGGCCTCGCGGATGGCCTGGTGCTCCTCGGAGAGGGCGTACATCGGGAAGTCGCTCATGCGGGTTCAGCTCCTGCGGTCGCTCGACGGTACTCAGTATCATACTCGCGGGACTCCGTTCCGTCGAACTACGCTGGTGCCCGTGCCTGCCGCCGCCACCTCCCGCGACCGCCTCGTCGCCGCCGCCTTCGAGCTCTTCGAGGGCCACGGGTACGACGCCACGACCGTCGACGAGATCGCGACCCGCGCAGGCACCGGCCGCAGCACCTTCTTCCGGCACTTCCGCGGCAAGGAGGACGTCGTCCTGCCCGACCACGAGGCGCTGCTGGGCCGCGTGGGCGGCCGGCTCGCGACGGCGTCGCCGGGCGGCTACGAGGTCGCGCTGCGGGAGGCGGCCGGGATCGTGCTCGCGCACTACCTGGCCGAGGGGCCGACCGCGCGGGCCCGCTACCGGCTGGCGAGCAGCGTGCCGGCGATCCGGGACCGTGAGATCGCGAGCGTCCAGCGCTACGTGCGGCTTTTCGCCCAGCACATCCACCGCTGGCTCGACACTGAGCCCGACGGCCCCCTGCGCGCCGAGCTGGTGGCGTCGGCGGTGGTCATCGCGCACAACCACGTGCTGCGGCGCTGGCTGCGCGGCGAGACCGACGACGACGCCGCGACCGCCGCACTGCTCGACCACTCGCTGACCCTGGCCGTGTCGCTCCTGCGGGCACCGGCCGAGCCGGGCGGGACGCCGACCGTCGTCATCGCCGGCGACCAGGCCGACGTCGAGCAGGTCGTGCAGGCCGTGCGCGCGGCGCTCGGGAAGAAGCCGGCCACCCCCGGCCTTGGGTCTTCATGACCACATCCGCACCCGCGCACCAGGACCCCGCCGCGATCGACCTCATGCTCGACGAGCTCACCACGTGGGCGGTCGTGGGCCTGTCCGGCAACCCCGACCGGACGGCGTACCGGATCGCCGAGCTGCTCCAGCAACGCGGCAAGAAGATCGTGCCGATCCACCCGAGCGCGCCGACGGTGCTCGGCGAGCAGGGCTACGCCACCCTGGCCGACGTCCCGTTCCCGGTCGACGTCGTCGACGTCTTCCGCCGCTCCGAGGAGGCCGGGGTGTTCGCCGACCAGGCCGTGGAGATCGGCGCGAGCGGCGTCTGGTTCCAGCTCGGCGTCGTCGACGAGGCGGCCTTCGAGCGCACCCGCGCCGCCGGCGTCGCGATGGTGATGGACACCTGCCCGGCCATCGAATGGCGCCGGCGCTGAGGGCGACACCTGGCAGTTTCACCGCCTAGGCGGTGAAACTGCCCCTGAGCACAGGGAGTTCCGTAGGCCAACGCCCGGTTTCACCGCCTAGGCGGTGAAACTGCCGCCCCGGACGACGGCGCCCTTCGCCTCGGCGACGGCCTTCAGCTCGGCCTGGAACGCGGTCATCCGCTCCTGCAGCGCGGGATCGGTCGCGCCGAGGATCCGGACGGCGAGCAGCCCCGCGTTGCGCGCCCCGCCGATGGCGACGGTCGCGACCGGCACGCCCGCCGGCATCTGCACGATGGAGAGCAGCGAGTCCATGCCGTCGAGGTACTTCAGGGGCACCGGGACGCCGATCACCGGCAGCGGCGTGACGGCGGCGAGCATGCCGGGCAGGTGGGCGGCTCCGCCGGCGCCGGCGATGATCACCGACAGCCCGCGCCCGGCGGCCTCCTGGCCGTAGGCGAGCATCTCGGCCGGCATCCGGTGCGCGGAGACGACGTCGGCCTCGTACTCGATGCCGAACTCCTCGAGCGCCTCGGCGGCCAGCTTCATCACCGGCCAGTCGGAGTCCGAGCCCATCACGATGCCCACGCGCGCAGTCATGGGCGCAAGGCTAGGCGGTGCTCAGTCGCTGTCGTTGCCGAGGTCGCCGCGGAACCAGGCCGCCGCGTGCCGGGCCCGCTCGAGGCAGTCGTCGAGGTCGTCGCCGTAGACGTTGACGTGGCCGACCTTGCGGCCCGGCCGCAGCTCCTTGCCGTAGAGGTGCACCCGCAGGTGCGGGTCGCGGGCGAGGGCGTGGGGGTAGCCGTCGTACAGGCGCCCGACGTCGGGGTCGTCGCCGCCGAGGATGTTGACCATCACGGTCCACCGGGCGCGGGGCTCGGGCGAGCCGAGCGGCAGGTCGAGGGCGGCGCGCAGGTGGTTCTCGAACTGGCTGGTGACGGCGCCGTCCTGGGTCCAGTGGCCGGTGTTGTGGGGTCGCATGGCGAGCTCGTTGATGAGGATCCGGGTGCGGCCCTCGGCGTCGACGGCCTCGAACAGCTCGACCGCGAGGATGCCGGTGACGTCGAGCTCGCCGGCGATCCGCAGGGCCAGCTGCTGGGCGGCCGCCGCGGCGGCGGGGTCGAGGTCCGGGGCGGGCGCGACCACCTCGCGGCACACGCCGTCGACCTGCAGGGTCGCGACGACGGGGTACGCGGCGGCCTGGCCGCTGGGCGAGCGGGCGACGAGCGCGGAGAGCTCGCGGCGGAAGTCGACGAGCTCCTCGGCGAGCAGCCGGACGCCGCGGTCGGCGGCCGCGGCGGCCGCGGCGAGGGGCTCGGCGGCGTCGGCGAGGGTGCGGACCATCCACACCCCCTTGCCGTCGTACCCGCCGCGGGAGACCTTGAGCACGCACGGCAGGCCGAACGCCTCGACCTCGGCCTCGGACGCGACGACGGCCCAGCGCGGCTGGGGGGCGTCGAGGCGGGCCATCGCCTCGCGCATGACGATCTTGTCCTGGGCGTGCACGAGCGCCTCGGGGCCCGGGTGCGCGATGACGCCGTCGGCGGCGAGGGCACGCAGGTGCTCGGTCGGGACGTGCTCGTGGTCGAAGGTGACCACCGAGCAGCCCTGGGTGATCGCGCGCAGCGTCGCCAGGTCGCGGTAGTCGCCGACCTGCTGGTCGGGGATCACCTGCGCGGCCGAGACGCCCTCGGCCTCGGCGAGCAGCCGCAGCGGGACGCCGAGCGCGACGGCCGGCTGGGCCATCATCCGAGCGAGCTGGCCGCCGCCGATGACGGCGACGCGAGGGGCGAGTTCGGTCGAGGACACGGCCGAACCCTAACCGGGCGGCGAGGCCTACGCCGAGCCGGTGGCCTCGGTCGCGGTGGCCACCTCGAAGCGCAGCCCCTGGCCGCGGATCGTGGTGATCAGGTGCGGCTGCCGGGTGTCGTCCCCGAGTTTGCGGCGCACCCAGCCGAGATGGACGTCGATCGTCTTCGACGACGTCCAGAAGGTGACACCCCACACGTCCCGCATGAGCTCCTCACGGCTGACCACCGAGCCTGCGCGGACGATCAGCGCATGCACGAGGTCGAACTCCTTGCGCGACAACAGGATCTCGCGGTCCCCACGCCACGTGCGCCGGGTCATCGGATCGACCCGTACGTCCTGCACCTCGATCACTCGCTCAAGGTAAGGACGCGGCGGCCTCCGCGAAGGCGAAACGAGAGGAATTTTGCTTTCGCTCAGGAACCGCTCGGTGTGCGAAGGCCCAGGTCAGGCGCGTCGTACGGCGACCGGCTCGACCACGCCGAAGCCCCGGACCGGGCGCGCGGGCAGCGGCCGGGACTCGATCTTGTCGGCCGGCAGGAGGTCGGCGGTGGCGTGGTCGACGATGATCCGGTTGCGGCGGGCGACCTGGGTCAGCCGGGCCGCGAGGTTGACCGGCGGGCCGAAGACGTCGCCCAGGCGCAGCACCACGCCACCGGTGGCGAGACCGACGCGGACGTCGGGCATCCGCGGGTCGCGGCCGATCACGTTGATGATCCCCTCGGCAGTGGCGAACGCGGCCATCGGGTCGTCGTTCACGAAGAGGACGGCGTCGCCCATGCTCTTGATCAGCCGGCCGCCGTCGCGGGCGATCACGTCGCCGCAGCGGGACTCGAAGACCTCGACCAGCTCGCCGATGCGCTCGCGGGAGACCTCGTTGGACAGGGCGGTGAAGCCGACGATGTCGGCGAACCCGACGCTGAGGTCGGTGGTGTGCGGGTCGTCGTCGAGGGCGCGGACCGACTCCATGCGGGCGATCGCGGCGTCGAGGTGCCGGCGCCAGGCGTAGACGAGCAGGCCCTCGAAGCGCTCCCCCAGCCGGGCGAGCACCCAGGCGGCGTCGCCGCCCTCGCGCAGGGCGGTGGCCTCGTCGACGTGCTGGACCAGCTCGCCGACCTCCCAGTCGGCGAGGCGGGCCATGGTGATGCCGACGCCGCGGGTGACGTTGAGCGCGACGTCGAGGTCGATGACGCCCTCGCCGAGGATGTCGACCATGAGCCGCATCGCCTCGACGTCGGCCTCGGTGTAGGCGCGCTCGTCGCCGTGCTCGGCGAACCCGAGCGTGCGGAAGAGGCGGCGGGCCTGGTCGAGCGGGATGCCCGCGCGCTCGGCGACGTCCGCGGCGGTGAGCTCGGGCTCGTCAGACACCTTCGTCCCGCCGCGCGTCGGGGCGGGCGTGGAGGTCGTGGAGCAGCTCGTTGAGCTGGCGCTGGGTGGCCTCGACGTGGGGGATGTCGTTGAGCCGCACCGTGCCGAAGGTCGAGGCGTCGGCGATGATCAGGCTGCCGCAGCCGAACGGCCGGTCGATCAGGTTGATCTCGATGGAGATGTCGCTGACCCGGGCCAGGGGGATGTCGTGGCCGCGGCGGGTCACGATGCCGTTGCGGGTGATGAGCCGGCGGTCGGTGAACGCGTGCACCGTGGTCAGCCAGACCAGGAACGGCCGGACCGTGAACCACAGGATGCCGAGGATCGCGAGCACCCACACGATGAGCGTGAGCACCCGCTGGAAGCCGTCGTTCTCGAGCTTGACCTGGGCGACGACGGCGATCGCGAGGAACACGATCAGCGCCAGGATCGGCACGAACAGCGCCTTGGGGTGCTGGCGCGTGCTGATGATCAGGCGCTCGCCGGGGTTGAGCAGCTTCTTCGAGATGGCCACGAGGGGATCATCCCACCAAATGCCCCGCGCGCAGGCGGAAGCCCGCTACGCGTCGGTAGCCCGGACGTGGATCACGTCGCCCGCGCCGACCCGCTCGGGCCCGTCGGGGGTCTCGACGACCAGCCGGCCGTCGTCGTCGATGTCGGTCGCCCGGCCCAGCAGCTCGCCCCCACCGGGCAGCTCGACGCGGACCTCGCGGCCCAGCGTCGCGCAGTGGGAGCGGTACGACGTCGCCAGGCGCGTGGTGCCCTGCTCGCCGCCGGCCTGCCACACGTCGTAGCCCTCGCGGATCGCGGCGACGACCTGGAGCAGCACCTGCGTTCGGTCGGGCGCGCCGGGGGCGGAGATGGCCAGGCTGGTCGCGGTCGCGACGGGCAGCTCGTCGGCGGTCGTGCTGACGTTGATGCCGACACCGACGATCGCGGCGGGGCCGGTGGGCGTCTCGACCCGCTCGACCAGGATCCCGGAGACCTTGCGGTCGCCGTCGAGGAGCACGTCGTTGGGCCACTTGACGCGGGCGTCGTAGCCGAGGGAGGTGAGCGCCTTGGCCACGTTGTGGCCGACCAGCAGCGGCAGCCACGGCCAGGACGCCGGGGGCACCGTCGGGCGCAGCAGGAGCGAGAACGTCACCGCCGTCCCGGGAGGCGTCTGCCACACCCGGTCGAGCCGGCCGCGACCGGCGACCTGGTGGTCGGCGACGACGACGAGGCCCTCGTGGGCTCCGGCGCGGGCGCGCTCGGCGGCGACCTCGTTGGTGGAGGGCGCCTCGGGCAGCAGCTCGAACGCGAGGTCGGGCGTCAGCGTCGACACCTCCGCGAGCCGGGCGGCGTCGAGGGGTCCACGGACTGGGGGCTGAGTCGGGCCGAGAGTCACGGGCACTACCCTGGCGCAGCAGACGCCCTGAGGAAACCCCGGGGTGGCAGGAGTTCGAGGAGGCCACGTGACCGCCCAGCCGCAGTCGGCAGACGACCAGCAGATCGACATCCACACCACGGCAGGCAAGCTCGCCGACCTGGAGCGTCGTACTGACGAGGCCGTGCATGCTCCCGCCGCCAAGGCGCAGGAGAAGCAGCACGCCAAGGGCCGCAAGACCGCCCGCGAGCGGATCGAGCTGCTCTTCGACGAGGGCTCGTTCGTCGAGCTCGACGAGTTCGCCCGGCACCGCTCGACCGCCTTCGGGCTCGAGAAGACCCGCCCCTACGGCGACGGCGTCATCACCGGCTACGGCACGATCGACGGCCGCCAGGTGTGCGTGTTCTCCCAGGACTTCACCGTCTTCGGCGGCTCGCTCGGCGAGGTCTACGGCGAGAAGATCACCAAGGTCATGGACCTCGCGATCAAGTCCGGCTGCCCGATCATCGGCATCAACGAGGGCGCGGGCGCCCGCATCCAGGAGGGCGTCGTCTCGCTCGGCCTGTACGGCGAGATCTTCAAGCGCAACGTGCACGCCTCCGGCGTGATCCCCCAGATCTCGCTGATCATGGGCAACTGCGCCGGCGGCCACGTCTACTCCCCCGCGGTCACCGACTTCACGATCATGGTCGACCAGACCTCGGCGATGTTCATCACCGGTCCCGACGTCATCAAGACGGTCACCGGCGAGGACGTCACCATGGAGGAGCTCGGCGGCGCCCGGGCCCACAACACCAAGTCGGGCAACGCCCACTACATGGCCTCCGACGAGGAGGACGCCCTCGAGTACGTGAAGGCGCTCATCTCGTTCCTGCCCCAGAACAACCTCGACGAGGCGCCGTCGTACGACGAGCCGGCCGACCTCGAGCCCAACGAGGCCGACATCGCGCTCGACACGCTGATCCCGGACTCCCCGAACCAGCCGTACGACATGCACGACGTCATCGCCACGATCGTCGACGACGCCGACTTCCTCGAGGTGCAGGCGCTCTTCGCGCCCAACATCATCACCGGCTACGGCCGGGTCGAGGGCCGTCCCGTCGGCATCGTCGCCAACCAGCCGATGCAGTTCGCGGGCACGCTCGACATCGACGCCTCCGAGAAGGCCGCCCGGTTCGTCCGGTTCTGCGACGCCTTCAACATCCCGGTGCTGACCTTCGTCGACGTCCCCGGCTTCCTGCCCGGCGTCGACCAGGAGCACCTCGGCATCATCCGCCGCGGCGCGAAGCTGATCTACGCCTACGCCGAGGCGACCGTGCCGCTGGTCACGATCATCACCCGCAAGGCCTACGGCGGCGCCTACGACGTCATGGGCTCCAAGCACCTCGGCGCCGACATCAACCTGTCGTGGCCCACCGGCCAGATCGCCGTCATGGGTGCCCAGGGCGCGGCCAACATCGTCCACCGCCGCACGCTGGCCGAGGTCGAGAAGGCCGGCGGCGACGTCGAGGCCAAGCGCGCCGAGCTGATCGACGAGTACGAGACCACGCTCGCCAACCCCTACATCGCCGCCGAGCGCGGGTACGTCGACGGCGTGATCATGCCGCGCGAGACCCGCGCCGAGGTGGTCAAGGCGCTGCGCCTGCTCCGCACCAAGCGCGAGACGCTGCCGCCCAAGAAGCACGGGAACATCCCGCTGTGACCGGCGACGAGACGCTGCTCCGGATCGTCACGCCGGACACCACCCCCGAGGAGGTCGCCGCCATCGTCGCGGTGCTCTCCTCCCTGGGGGGCGGCGCGCCGGCGCCCGAGCCGCCGCGCTCCGAGTGGGCCAACCCGGCCCGCGGTGCCCGGATCGCGCCGGGGACCACGCTGTCCCACGGCCGGGGCGCCTGGCGGGCCAGCGGCCTGCCCCGCTGACGAACGACGACGCGCCCGCCACCTGGTCCAGGTGGCGGGCGCGTCCGCGTCTCAGGCGAAGAACACCCGCAGGTCCGCGACGACGTCCTCCGGGACCTCCTGCGCTGCGAAGTGCCCGCCCCGCGGGAACTCCGACCAGTGGTCGATGTTCGCGTTGTCGCGATCGGCCAGGGAGCGGATGGTCTGGAAGTCGTCCTTGAAGACGGCGACCCCCAGCCGTCCGGTGCTGACCACCGGCTCGGCGCCGGAGTGCTGCTCCTCGTAGTGGTAGCGCGCCGCCGAGCCGTAGGTGTTGGTCAGCCAGTAGAGCGTGGCCTGGGCGAGCACCTGCTCGGGCGCGACCAGGCTGGTGCCGTTGCCGAAGCTCTCGAACAGCTCGCTGTAGGCGAGCACCGCGACCGGCGAGTCGGCCAGGCCGGCGGCGACCGTCTGGGGGCGGGTGCCGTTCATCTGGTTGTAGCCGCCGACGGACTGGAACCACTGCATGTGCTCGAGCGCGGCGTACTCCTTGGGCCCGAAGCCCTCGAACTCCGCCGGGTCGCCGCTCGGGAACGAGAACAGGTGCAGCACGTGGGCGCCGCGGAAGCCCTCCGGGTTCGCGACGGCAAGCTCGCGGCCGACCATGGCGCCGCCGTCGCTGCCGTGGATGCCGTAGGAGTCGTAGCCGAGCCGGCGCATCAGGACGTCGTACGCCGCCGCGACCCGCTTCATCGTCCAGCCGGTGTCGGCGACCGGCGTGGACCAACCGAAGCCCGGCATCGACGGGATGACCAGGTGGAAGGCCTGGTCGGCGGTGCCGCCGTGGGCCTCGGGGTCGACGAGCGGCTCGATCATGTCGAGGAAGTCCAGCTGCGAGCCCGGGTAGGTGTGGGCGAGCAGGAGGGGCGTGGCGTCCGCGTGCTTCGAGCGGACGTGGAGGAAGTGGATGCGCTGGCCGTCGACCTCGGTGACGAAGCCGTCGTAGGCGTTGAGGCGGGCCTCGACCGCGCGCCAGTCGAGGTCCTTCCAGCGCTCGACCATGGCGCGGAGGTAGGACTCGGGGGTGCCGTACTCCCAGCTGTCGCCGGGGACGGCGGGAGCGAAGCGGGTCCGGTCGAGGCGGTCGCGGAGGTCGTCGAGGTCGGTCTGCGGGATGTCGATGACGAAGGGGGTGATCTGGTTCATGGCAGTGACGCTAGGAGCGATACCGGCACGGTTCGTTCCTGTTAGAACGGCTCTGTGCAGAAAACCTCCGGACGCGTCCTGGCCCTCCTCGGACTGCTCCAGTCACGCGTCGAGTGGACCGCTCCCGAGCTGGCGCGGCGGCTCGACGTCACCGAGCGGACGGTGCGCAACGACGTCGCCCGGCTGCGCGAGCTCGGCTACCCCGTCGAGGCGCTGCGCGGGCGCGCCGGGCACTACCGGCTCGGGGTCGGGGCGAAGCTCCCGCCGCTCCTGCTGGACGACGAGGAGGCGGTCGCCGTCGCGGTCGGCCTGCGCACGGTCACCGGCGTGGCCGGCTTCGAGGAGAGCGGCGGGCGGGCTCTCACCAAGCTGGAGCACGTGCTGCCCGACCGGCTGCGCCGCCAGCTCGCCAGCCTGCGCGAGGCGACCGAGGCCGGCCCGGTCAACACCGACTCCAACGTCGAGGACCCCGAGGTGGAGCCCGGCGTGCTCACCGAGATCGCGGCCGCCGTCCGCGACCACCGGGGGCTGCGCGCCTTCTACGGCGAGGCCGGCGAGCGGATCGAGATCGAGCCCTACAAGCTCGTCGCCTGGCAGCGCCGCTGGTTCGTCGTCGGCCGCTCCCCCGACACCGGCGACTGGGCGCCCTACCGGGTCGACTGGATGACGCTCCGGCTGCCCGGCGGCCGTGCCTTCACCCCGGCCCCGCTGCCCGGCGACCTCACCGAGCTCGTCGTCCGCGAGGTCGCCCGCACCGGCTGGGCGGTGCACGCCCGCCTCGTCATCGACGCCCCGGCCGACGAGGTGCTGGCCCGGATCAACCCGGCCGTCGGCGTCGTCGAGCCGCGTCCCGACGGCCGCTCGGTGCTCGTCACCGGCGGCGACAGCCTGGAGGTCGTCGCCGTGTGGATCGGCATGCTGGGCCTCGACTTCACCGTCGAGTCGCCGCCCGCGCTGGTCGACCACCTGCGGGTGCTGGCGCAGCGCTACGACCGCGCGGTCAGGCAAGGTGACGACCGCGGCGCAAACCGGATGCCGCTGTCGGACCCGCCACCTAGGCTCGGCCCATGACGCGACGCGTGGACGCCCGCACCGACCAGTACGTCGAGGACCTCGCCGCCCTCGACCCGATCACCGCGACCTTCGCCGGCATCGCGGGCCACGACGACGAACTGCCCGACCTCTCCCCCGACGGCTTCGCCGCCACCGAGGAGCTGCACCGCCGGGCGCTGGCCGACGTCGCCGCACTCGAGGCCGCCGACGAGCGCGAGCAGGTCGCGCAGGACGCCTTCCTCGAGCGGGTCGGGCTGAGCGTCGAGCGGGCCGACGCGGGCGTCGAGCGCAGCGAGTTCTCGGTGATCAGCAGCGCGCTCCACGCCGTGCGCGAGGTCTTCGACCTGATGCCCACCGAGACCACCGAGCACTGGGAGGCCATCCGGGCCCGGCTCGCCGCCGTCCCGGCCGCCCTCGACGGCTACCGCACCACCCTGACCGAGGAGGCCGCCGCCGGGCGCGTCTCGGCCAAGCGGCAGTACGCCGAGGTGGCCGGCCAGGTGCGCGGCTGGACCGGGCAGGAGGGAGCGGCGGGCGACTACTTCGAGCGTGCGGTGGCCGACGCGCCCGCGCCGCTGCGCGACCACCTGGCCGAGGCGGCGCGCACCGCGTCGACGGCGTACGCCGAGTTCGGCCGCTTCGTCGAGACCGACCTGCTCCCCCAGGGCCGCGAGGTCGACGGCGTCGGCCGCGAGCGCTACCAGCTCGCGTCCCGCTACTTCCTGGGCGCGTCGGTCGACCTCGAGGAGACCTACCGCTGGGGCTGGGACGAGCTCAAGCGCATCGAGGACGACATGGCCGCCACGGCCGGTCGCATCGTCCCGGGCGGCTCGGTCGCCGACGCGGTCGCCGTCCTCGACGCCGACCCGGCCCGCGACTGCGGCAGCCGCGAGGCCTTCCAGGCCTGGATGCAGGAGCGCTCCGACACGATCCTGGCCGACTTCGACGGCCTCCACTTCGACATCGCCGAGCCGATCCGCACGCTGCAGTGCAAGGTCGCACCGGTCAACGACGGCGGAGCCTGGTACACGCCGCCCTCCGAGGACTTCTCGCGCCCGGGCACCATGTGGTTCTCGTTCACCGACGCCAACGAGCGCTTCTCCACCTGGCGCGAGACGACGACCGTCTTCCACGAGGGTGTCCCCGGCCACCACCTCCAGTGCGCCCAGGTCGTCCACCGGGCCGACCTGCTCAACCGCTGGCAGCGGCTGCTGTGCTGGGTGAGCGGGCACGGCGAGGGCTGGGCGCTCTACGCCGAGCGGCTGATGGACGAGCTCGGCTACTTCGCCGACCCGGGCGAGCGGCTGGGCTTCCTCGACATGCAGGGCTTCCGCGCGGCGCGGGTCGTCGTCGACATCGGCGTCCACCTCGGGCTGACCGTGCCCGCCGACAACCCGTTCGGCTGGCGCCCGGGCGAGACCTGGAACGCCGACCTGGCCTACGAGTTCATGCGCGCCCACTCGCGCATGGACGACGGCTCCCTGCGGTTCGAGGTCAACCGCTACCTCGGCTGGCCGGGGCAGGCGCCGTCCTACAAGGTGGGCGAGCGGATCTGGCTCGAAGCCCGGGCCGCCGCGCAGGCCCGGCACGGCGCGGCGTTCGACCTCAAGGCGTTCCACACCGCGGCGCTCGACCTCGGCTCGCTGGGCCTCGACCCGCTGCAGGCCGCGCTCGCGCGCCTCTGAGCCGGCACGGGTCGCGGTGCTCCACCTCGATCGCGAGCAGGCCCGGCGGATCGCGGTCCGGGCGCAGCTCCTCGACGACCGGCGCAGCCGCTCGGTCGCCGAGGTCGTCGACGAGCTGACCCTGCTCCAGGTCGACCCGACGGCGGCGGTCGCCCCGAGCGCCGACCTGGTGCTGTGGTCGCGGCTCGGGGCCGACTACGAGCACTCCGACCTGACGTTCGCGCTCGAGACGGAGCGCTCACTGGTCGAGCACTCCTCGTTCGTGCGGCCGATGGACGACATCGGCCTGGTCCTGGCCACCGCCCCGCGCGAGCTGCACCCGACCGCCCACGCGTGGCTCGCCGCCAACGCCGGCTTCCGGGCCGACGTCCTCGCCCGGCTCGACGCCGACGGACCGCAGACCGCCGCCGAGCTCCCCGACACCTGCCAGGTCCCGTGGGCGTCGAGCGGCTGGAACAACGACAAGAACGTCAACCGCCTGCTCGAGGTGCTCACCCGCCTCGGCGACGTCGCTGTGTCCGGACGCCGCGGCCGGCTGCGCGTGTTCGACCTGGCCGAGCGCGTCTACCCACCCGACCTCGACGTCCCCGGCTACGACGACGCGCGCGCCGCACTCGACCGGCGCGAGCTCGCCGCTCTCGGCCTGGCCCGGTCAGGCCCCGGCACACCCGTCACGGTCAAGGGCACCGACGGCACCTGGCGAGCCGACCCCGACGCGCTCGCCACGGCCGACGCCCCCTTCGTCGGCCGCTGCGCCTTCCTCTCCCCCTTCGACCGGCTGGTGCACGACCGCGACCGGACGCTCGCGCTGTTCGAGCACGACTACGTCCTGGAGATGTACAAGCCCGCCGCCCGCCGGCGCTGGGGCTACTTCGCGCTGCCCGTGCTCCACGGCGACCGGCTCGTCGGCAAGCTCGACGCCAAGGCCGACCGCAAGGCGGGCGTGCTCCGGGTCCACGCCGTCCACGAGGACGTCCCGTGGGCGCCCGAGACCGGCGACGCGGTCGAGGTTGAGCTGGCGGCGCTCGGCGCGTGGCTGGGCCTCGACGTGGTCCGCGGGTAGCCGTCTGGTTGGGGGGTTGTGTCGGACCCTCCTGATCTAATACGGGTATGACTTCGACCGCCCTTCTCGCCGACCTCCGGGCGGAGGTGCGCGGGCGCGAGGAGTCGGTGGTTCGGGAGTGGGCGGGCATCGTGGAGTGGGCCGCGGGCAACACCGTGACCGGCCCGGGGGCGGGTGCGGCGACCATCCGGGACGGGTTCGTCGACACGGGTCTGCCGATCGCCGGCGAGGGCGCCCCGCTGGTCTCAGAGTTCGCGCTCATGGAGCTGGTCGCGGTGCTCGGCCGCTCCCCTGACGGCGGCCGGGTCTATGTCGGCCGGGTGCTCGAATGTGCGTGGCGGCTGCCGCAGGTCTACGCCTCAGTGGTCGCCGGCCGCCTGGCGCCGTGGCGCGCCGAGCGGATCGCCGAAGCCACCCGCGCCCTCTGCCCTGCGGCCGCCGCGTTCGTGGACCGCCAGTTGTTCAACGCCACCGGCGTCGGATGGGCGCAGCTGGAGCGGCTGATTGCCGAGGCGGTCATCCGGTTCGACCCCGAACGCTACGAAGCCGAGCGTTCGGCGGCGAGCGACCATCGCTACGTCGAGGTCGGCGCACCCGACACCAACGGCCTCGTCTCGATCGACGGCCTCCTCGACGCCGCCGACGGCCGTGACCTGGATGACGCGATCAGCCGCCGCGCCATGCTGCTGGGCCGGCTGGGCAACGAGGCGAGCGTGGACGTGCGCCGCTCCCAAGCCCTCGGCGACCTCGCCCGCAACGACCTGACGCTCGATCTCGGCACGGAGGGCTCGCCCGGCCGCCGGGCGGTCCTGAACGTGCACATCACGGACGCGACCCTGGCGGGAAGCAACCCGGTCGGCCGCTGGGACCAGACCCCGATCAGCGCCGAGCAGATCCGTGAATGGCTGGCCCAGCCGTGCATGTCAGTGCTGGTCCGCCCGGTGATCGACGTCGCCGGGCATGTGCCGGTGACGGCCTACGAGATCCCGGACCGCCACCGCCAGCAAGTCGAGCTCCGCGACCACACCTGCCGCTTCCCGTACTGCACCCGGCCAGCGATGCGTTGCGACCTCGACCACGCCCGACCCCACAACCGAGGCGGGCCGACCTGCCCCTGCAACCTCGTCCCACTGTGTCGGCGCCACCACAGGGCCAAGACCCACAGCCAGTGGCGCTACCAAGTCACCCAGATCGGCACCTACGTCTGGCGAAGCCCGTCGGGCTTCCGCTTCGAGGTGAATCACCGCGGCACACACCAGCACGACCACTCCGATGAAGCCGACGACCCCGAGCCAGGGGTGTACCGGCAACAACCCGACACCCGCTGATCACCGCAACCAGGTACCTCACCACTGCGGCGCGCCACCACGCCATCAGTAAAGAAGACCCTGCACCGAAGCGCTACGACACCGCCTCCTGACCCTCCTGGCTCGCGGCGTACTCGGCATAGGTCGGGTACGTCGCCGTGAACGAGCTCGGCGCCCCCAGCCACCCGCGGTACGACGCCGGGCTGCTGCCGTCGACGTCGGTGACGCCGTAGGCCTCGCCGAGCTCGCTGCTGTAGAAGCACTCGCCGGTGCGCTCGGCGCGGTGGTCGTCGTCGGCGATCGCGGCGATGATCCGGCCGAGGTACTCGGGGGTCTCGGCGCTCGGGAAGACCCCGCCGTCGAAGTTCGCGCCGGCCGCGATGTGGGCCTGGACCCGCTCGGTGAGCAGCAGGCCGGGCCAGATGCTGAGGGCGGTGACGCCGTGCGGCCGCAGCTCCTGGGCCATGTCGTAGACCATCTTGTCCGAGCCGGCCTTGCCCGCGCCGTACGGCGGGGTGTGCACGCCGGGGACGTGCGTGCGCGCGCCGGGCGAGGAGATGTGCACGATCAGGCCCTCGCGCTGGCGGACCATCATCCGGGCCGCGTGGTAGGCCGCGACGTAGTGCGAGCGGAGGCCGACGTCGAGGAGTCGCAGCTCACTCTCGAGCGGCATCTCCCAGAACCCGCGCTCGCCCGGGGGCTCCGAGGGCAGCGCGATCGCGTTGTTGACCAGGACGTCGATGCGCCCGTGGTCGCGCTCGATCCGGGCGAACAGCTCGGCGACCTGGGCGTCGTCCGCGTGGTCGCAGGCGACCGCGATCCCGGTGCCGCCGCGCTCGTCGACCTCCGCGGCCGTCGCCGCGACGGTGCCGCCGAAGCCGTCGGCGTCACTGCCCTCGGTGGTGGTGCGGCCGGTGACGTAGACGGTCGCGCCGGGGGCGAGCCCGTGGGCGATGCCCCGGCCGGCGCCGCGGGAGGCGCCGGTCACCAGGACGACGCGGTCGGATCGGAGTGCCATCGGAGTTCCTCTCGTTCGGGCTCCGAACGCTGGCCCACCGGGGACGGGCGGCCCCGCGCTCCTCCCGGAGGACGGGAGTGTCAGCGGCCCTCGGCGTACAGCTCGGCGGGGTAGGTGATGCTCGCGCCGGAGGCCGGGTCGGTGACCACGACCTGCTGGTCGACGCCGGTCCAGTCGACGTCGAGCTCGGCACCGGCCGCGGAGACGAGGAACGGATATCCCGCACTGAACCGGACGTCGAGCGGCTGGCCGTCGTGCACCGGTGCGATCTCCAGGTAGGTGCGCTCGGAGTGCACCGGCGTCGCCGGGTAGCGGCTCACCACGAGGCAGTAACCCTGGCGCCCGGACGCCGTCGGGTCGGTCGCGCAGTCGCGCCACAGCTCGTCGCGACCCCAGCCGTCGAGCAGCTTGAGCCCGGTCCAGGCGACCGCCACGACCAGCAGGACCGCGCCCGCCGTCAGCATCGACGTCAGCACGGCCACCCTGGTCCTGGTCACGCCGAGCACCCTGCCCCGATCAGCGGGTCGCGAACCTCGTCCAGTGCGCGCCGTCGTCCTGGCTGCGCCAGGCTGTCCCCGGGGTCCCGGCGACCCAGACCGCCGGCCGGGCGCCCGGCTCGACGATCAGCGGCGCCGCCTCCGGGACGTCGGTGACCCGCGGCTGGTCGCTCGCGACGTGCTCCAGCCGGTCGCCGACGACGCGCCACACGCCGCTGCGCCCTGACGTCTCGCGCGCGTCCCAGCGCGTGGCCAGCACCCGCACGACGCCGTCCGCACCGACCCACCCGCCGGTCGTGGTCAGGTGCGCGCGGCCACCGGGGTGGATCGCCGTCCTGGTCCACGGTGCGCCGGCGCGCCACACCGCGACGAGCGGGAAGAGCGTGGCGCCGTCGCTGCCCTCGAGCACGACCGGGACGGCGCCCGGGACCCGCATCGCGAGGAAGCCCGAGCCCTCCCCCAGGAGGGACCGCTGCCAGGTGGCGCCACCGTCGTCGGACCGGTGGTAGGCGGTGGGTCCGGCGAGCGCCAGCCCGTCGATCACCACGCCCCGGCCGCCCACCTCGTGCAGGCCCTTCGGCGCCGGCACCGGGTGCGCCCGGCCGTCGGCCGCGACGCCGATCAGCCGCAGCCGTCCGGGATCGCCCCGGACCAGCAGCGCCTCGCCCGCCGCGAGCGGACCCGGCCGCCCGCCGAGCCGGACGGCGACGTCCGCCGCGGGGTCGGCGCCGACGACGCGCAGCCGGGCGCCGTCCCAACCCTCGCGAAGGGCGTACCGGCCGGCGCCGAGGGCGGCCACCTGGGTGCCGGCGGGCACGTCGAGGAGACGCCGGGTCGCGTAGGAGTCGTCGGTGAGGGCGAGCGTCCAGGCGCTGTCGTCGGCCCGGTCCTGCCACACGCTGACCCGGCGCTCGACGGCCCCGGGGGTCACGACGAGGGCGAGCAGGCTCGCGTCGGGAGCATCGACGACCGCGGCCTCGGCCTCGACCGCGACCTCGGCCTCGGCCGGCACAGGCGGCTCCGGCCCCCGCTCGGAGCACCCCGCCGCCACGAGCAGCAGCAGGACCACGGCGAGCAGCGGGACGAGCGCGGAGCGGCGGTGTCGAGGGGTCACACCCCTACGACTCCTGAGCCGCGCCGCCGGTTGCCTCAGCCCAGCGAGCGTGCCCAGGTCCAGGCGTACTCCGGGTCCTCGACCGCGAGGCCGCCCTCGCCGAGGTCGAGCGGCGCGAACGTGTCGACCATGACGGCCGACTCCTCGAAGAACTCCGCGCCGAGCGAGGCCTCGATCGCCTGCGGCTGCGGGCCGTGCGCGTGACCGCCCGGGTGCAGCGAGATCGAGCCGAGCCCGATGCCCGACCCCTTGCGCGCCTCGTAGTCGCCGGCGACGTAGAACATGACCTCGTCGGAGTCGACGTTCGAGTGGTAGTACGGCACCGGGACGGCGAGCGGGTGGTAGTCGACCTTGCGCGGCAGGAAGTTGCAGATCACGAAGTTGTGGCCCTCGAACACCTGGTGCACCGGCGGCGGCTGGTGGATCTTGCCCGTGATGGGCATGTAGTCGTCGATGTTGAAGGTGTAGGGGTAGAGGCAGCCGTCCCAGCCGACGACGTCGAACGGGTGCGTGGCGTAGGTGTAGCGGGTGCCGACGACCTGCCCGCCGACGCGGTGCTTGACCAGCACCTCGACGTCCGCGGCGCCGGACTCGTCGAGGTGGACGCCGGTCGGCCCGTGCAGGTCGCGCTCGCAGTACGGCGCGTGCTCGAGCAGCTGGCCGTAGCGCGAGAGGTAGCGCTTGGGCGGGGCGATGTGGCTGTTGGCCTCGATGGCGTAGAGCTGCGAGGGCTCGGCGGGAACCCAGCGGTGGGTGGTCGCGCGCGGGATGACGACGTAGTCGCCGGCCCGGTAGGACAGCACGCCGAAGACGGTCTCGACCGTGCCGGAGCCGGACTCGACGTAGACGCACTCGTCGCCGATGGCGTTGCGGTAGAGCGGGGTCCGGGTCTCGGGGCCGCCGGTGGTGACGTAGGAGATGCGGACGTCGGCGTTGCCGAGGACGAGGCGGCGGTCGGTGACCGCGTCGGTGCCGGTGGTCAGGTCGTGCAGGCGCAGGTGCCGCGGCTTGAGGGGGTGGTTGGGCACGCGGGTCTGGTCGGGCAGCTCCCAGACCTCGGCGCTGCTGATCGCCGAGGGGACGCCGCGGTGGTAGAGCAGCGACGAGTCGGACGAGAAGCCCTCCTCGCCCATGAGCTCCTCGTAGTACAGCTGCCCGTCAGCGTCCCGGAACTGCGTGTGCCGCTTCTGCGGGATCTCGCCGACCTGCCGGTAGTACGCCATCGTCGTGCTCCCTCTCACCTCACGTGCTCGATATTCGAACACCCTCTGTTCTCATTCCGAACGTTAGTCGCTACAGTGATGCCGTGTCCATCCCCGTGTCCTTCCAGCACCTCGTCGACGACGCCGCGATCTTCCCGCCGGGACTGGCCCCGCTCCCCGCGGCCGTCACGGCCCACCGCGCGCTCGCGACGACGCCCTACGCGGCGCTGGTCGGACCGCTCGTCGTCGACACCGCGCGGCTCGACGAGCTCGGCAGTCTCGACGCCGAGGGGGTCGAGGTGAGCGTCGTCGTCCCCACCGCGGACGAGGTCGCCGGCGTCGCGGCCCGGGCCGCGGCGGCGGGCGTGCGGCTCGCCGCCCTGGAGGTCAAGCTCGGCGGACCTGGGGGGTCCGCCGAGCAGGTCGCCGCGATCGCGGCGGCGCGCCCGGCCGGCGTGACGACGTACGTCGAGGTGCCCCGGCCGACCGCCCCCGAGTGGCCCGCGGTGCTCGACGCCGTCGCGGCGCACGGCCTGCGGCTCAAGCTGCGCACCGGCGGCACCGAGGCCGTGGCCTTCCCGAGCGAGGACGAGGTGGCCGCCTGGATCGCCGCCGCAGTGGCCTCCGGCCTGCCGTTCAAGTGCACCGCCGGCCTCCACAACGCCGTGCGGCACACCGGCGCGACCACCGGCTTCGAGCACCACGGCTACCTCAACATCCTGCTCGCGACCGCCCAGGCGGTCGGCGGCGCCGACCCGGGCACCCTGGCCGCGACGCTCGCCGAGCGCGACGCCGCCACGCTGGCCGCCGCGGTCCGGGCCGAGTCCGGCCTCGCCGCCGCGCGGACCACCTTCACCTCCTACGGCTCGTGCAGCGTCGTCGAGCCGTACGACGACCTGGTCGCCCTCGACCTGCTCGCCTGACCACCCCTATCCCGAGGAGCACTCCATGACCGACCCGCAGCCCACGACCACCACCTGGGTCGACGGCGCCGCCGGCAGCCTCTACGACGTCGACAACCTGCCGTACGCCGTCGTCGCGACGGGCGACGAGCCCGCCCGGATCGGGGTCCGGATCGGCGAGCACGTGCTCGACCTCGGCGCCGCGGCGCGCGCGCTGCGCCCGGAGTGGACGCCGCTCCTCGCCGTCCCGCGGCTCAACGAGCTGATGGCGGCCGGCGCGACGACGTGGGCCGAGGTGCGGGCCTGGGCGGTCGAGCTGCTCACCGACGCCACCCGGCGCGACGAGGTCGAGGCGTGGCTGCTGCCGCTCGCCGACGTCACCTGCCGGCTGCCGTTCGAGGTCGCCGACTACGTCGACTACTACGCCTCCGAGCACCACGCGACCAATGTCGGCCGGATCTTCCGGCCCGACGGCGCCGCGCTGCTGCCGAACTGGAAGCACCTCCCCGTCGGCTACCACGGCCGCGCGGGCTCGATCGTCGTCTCCGGCACGCCCGTGCACCGGCCGGCGGGCCAGCGCAAGGCGCCGACCGAGGACGCGCCGACGTACGGCCCGAGCCGGCGTCTCGACATCGAGGCCGAGCTCGGCTTCGTCGTCGGGCGCTCCGTGCCGCTCGGCCAGCGGGTCGGCACCGGCGAGTTCGCCGAGACGGTGTTCGGCGTGACCGGCGTCAACGACTGGTCCGCGCGCGACATCCAGGCCTGGGAGTACGTGCCGCTCGGCCCCAACCTGGCCAAGTCCTTCGCCACCTCGATCAGCGCCTGGGTCACCCCCCTCGCCGCGCTCGAGCCGGCCCGGGTGCCGCTGCCCGGCCAGGACGACGTGCCGGTGCTGCCCTACCTGGCCGAGGACGGCCCGTCGGGCTACGACATCGAGGTCGAGGTCGAGCTCAACGGCACCGTCGTCGCGCGGCCGCCGTACCGCTCGATGTACTGGTCGCCCGCCCAGATGCTCGCCCACCTCACCGTCAACGGCGCCTCGCTGCGGGTCGGCGACTTCTACGCCTCCGGCACGATCAGCGGACCCGAGAAGGACCAGCGCGGCTCGTTCCTCGAGCTCTCCTGGGGCGGCCAGGAGCCGTTCGCCGTGGGCGACGCCGAGCGGACCTTCCTCGAGGACGGCGACGAGGTCGTCCTGCGCTACACCGCGCCCGGCGCCCGTGGCCGGATCGGCCTCGGCGAGGTCCGTGGCAAGATCCTGCCGACCAGCTGAGGAGGAACGGGTGTCGGATTCCGGTTCGCAGACGCTCGAGCGCGGGCTCGCGGTGCTCCTCGAGCTCGGCCGGCACCCGGAGGGGCTGACCGTCGCCGAGGCCGCGGCCGCCTGCGGGCTGCACCGCTCGATCACCTACCGCCTGCTGGTCTCCCTGCACCGGACCGGCTTCGCCGCCCGCGACGACGAGGGCCGGTTCACCGTCGGACCGACCGCCACCGACCTCGCCGACCACAGCCGCCCGCGGCTGCGCGACGTCGCCGAGCCCGTGCTCCACCAGCTCGCCCTCGAGATCGACGCGACCGCCAGCCTGGTCGAGGTCGTCGGCGACGCCGCCGTCACCACCGTCGTCGCCGAGCCGCCCACCGACGGCCCGCGCTTCTCGTACCGCCTCGGCAACCGCGACCCCCTCGACCGCGGCGCCGGCGGCCTCGCCGCCCTCGCCTCGGGCCCGGCGCGGCCCGGCGAGCCCGCCCGGGTCGCCGAGATCCGCGCCGCCGGCCTGGTCACCACCTCGGCCGAGCTCAACCCCGGCGCCCACGGCATCGCCGCTCCCCTGCCGGGCTGGCAGGTGCTCGCCGCGGTCAACGTGGTCACCTCGCGGCCCGAGCTGCTCACTTCGGCGGCGGAGCCGATCCGCCGGGCGGTGCGGGCGATCAGCGCCGCGCTGGGCTGAGGGCCGGACGACGACAGACCCCCGCCGGACCTCGCGGTCCGGCGGGGGTCTCGTCGTCCGACGCCCGGGAGGAGCCTCAGACGATCTCGGTCACCGCGGCCGGCGTGCCCTTGTCCGGCTTGACCCAGATCAGCAGCACGATCGCCAGCGCCATGCAGGCGGCCGGGAAGATCATGCTGAAGATGACGTCGTCGGCCGCCGCGGTCTTGCCGATCACGAACGGGCCGAAGAAGCCGCCCGCCGCCGCGATCGCGTTGATGGTGGCCAGGCCGACCGCGGTCTGCGAGCGGGTGAGCGCCTCGGAGGCCAGCGCCCAGAACGGGCCGAGGTAGGAGAAGACGCCGACCGCGAGGAGGCACAGGCCGATCATGCCGAGGCTGGGCGTCTCCTTGAAGACCATCGTCACGACCAGGCCGAGGACGGCGACGGCGAGGGTGGTCATCACGATCGGCTTGCGGTTGCCGAGCAGGTCGGAGTAGCGCGCGACCAGCAGCATCGCAATCGCACCGCAGACGTAGGGGATCGCCCCGACGAGGCCGATGTTGGTCGAGGAGTAGCCCGGGTTGAGCTGGGCGACGAGCTGGGGCAGGAAGAACGTCATGCCGTAGAGGCCGACCGCGTAGAGCAGGTTGATGAAGGCCAGGTAGAGGATCTTCGGGTTCTTGACGGCGTCGAGGGAGATCTCCATGTGGCCGTCGTCCTCGGCGTCGTACTCCTTGCTGATCTCACCCTCGAGCCAGGCGGCCTCGTCCTTGCTCAGCCAGCGGGCCTTGTTGGGGCGGTCGGCGAGGTAGAGGAGCACCCAGACGCCGAGCAGCACCGGCGGCAGGCCCTGCAGGATGAAGACCCACTGCCAGCCGGCCAGCCCGAACCAGTGCACGTGGTCGAGGATGACGCCGGCGGTGGCGCTGCCGATGAGGAGCGCGACCGGCTGGGCCAGCGAGAAGCCGGCGATGCCGCGGCTGCGGTCCTGCGAGCGGAACCAGAAGGTCATGTAGAGCAGCAGCCCGGGGAACAGGCCCGCCTCGGCGACGCCGAGGGCGATCCGCGCGATGTAGAGCTGGGTGGTGTTCTGCACGAAGCCGGTGAGCATCGTGATGATGCCCCAGCTGATGGCGATCCGGGCCAGCCAGATCCGGGCGCCGACCTTCTTCATGATGATGTTGCTCGGCACCTCGAGCACCGTGTAGGCCACGAAGAAGATGGCCGCGATGGTGCCGTACGTCGCCAGGCTGATGCCGAGGTCGGTCGACATCTGGAGCTGGGCGTAGCCGATCGACGCCCGGTCCATGTAGTTGAACATGTAGAGCAGGAAGGCGGCGGGCAGCACGGAGCGCTGCACCTTGCGCAGGACGGTGTCGCCGTGCACGGCAGTGCCCGAGCGAGCAGCGGGGATGCTGGTGGACATAAGGGGACTCCAGGGATCCAGTGGTTGGGATTTTACTGCTGCCGAGATCAGCGGGGAGGACGGGGCGTCAGCGGCCCGAGGCGGCGTTCTGGCCGGCCAGCCGGCCGAGGGTGAGTGCGTTGGCGACGGCGTTCCCGCCGCCGACGTACCGGCTGCCGAGGACGCCGCCCCCGGCCTCGCCGGCGGCGAACAGGCCCGGGATCGGCCGGCCCCGCTCGTCGAGGACCGCCGCGTTGTGGTCGATCTCGAGACCGGCGTGGGTGCACACGAGCTCGGCCGGAAGCACGCGGGTGGCGTGGAACGGCGGGGTCGCGATGGGCGTGAGGGGTGCGGTGACGCCCTTGGCGGCCAGCGTCTGGTCGCGCTGGAAGTCCGCGTCGCTGCCGTGCGGGAGCTGGTCGTTCCAGCGCTCGACGGTGGCCGCGAGTCGGTCGGCGGGGACGTCGATCCGGGCGGCGAGCGCGGCGAGGTCGTCGGCGCGGACGACCTGGCCCTCCTCGACGAGCGCCGTGACCCGGCCGGGGGTCCAGTCGGCGTAGCCCTCGGGGAGCGCCTGGCGGGCGGCCTCGTCGAAGACCATCCACACCGGTCCGCCCTGGGCGTCGATCTGCCCGCCCGAGACGGCGTACGACGCGTCCTCGTCCATGAAGCGCCGGCCCACGTCGTTGACGTGGACCCGCGACCTCGGCGGGAAGCCCGCCTGCCAGTGGTGCGCGCGCACGAACTGGGCGGTCGGGAGCATGAGCCCCCAGCCCTCGCCGGCCACCGACGCGGCGACCTGGCGACCGAAGGCCAGGTGGTCGCCGCGCGAGCCCGGAGCGGCCACGACGAAGAGCGACTCCCCCGCGCGCAGCGCGTCGGGGAACCACCGCTCGACCAGGGCCGGGTCCTGCGCGAGCCCGCCGGAGGCGACGACGACCGCGCCGGCGGTCAGCTCGACGCCGTCCGCGACGACGCCGCGCACCCGGCCGTCGGCGACCAGCAGCCGCTCGACCCGGGTGTGCAGCACGGCCTCGACACCGGCCCGCTTGCGCGCCCGGTCGAGCACCTGGACCAGGCCGTAGCCCTGGTCCTTGGGCACGTGGGCACGCCAGACGTCCTCGACGCCGGCCCGGGTCAGGCCGGGGGTGTGCGCGTCGGGCGAGACCTGGGCGGGGACCTCGACGCCGAGGTCGAGCAGCCACTCCAGGGTCGGGCCGGTCAGCTCGCAGAAGCGGCGCACCAGGCCGGGCTTGAGCAGCCACTGGTTGAGGTCCATGTAGTGCTGGAAGAACCGGTCGACGGTGTCCTCGACCCCGAGCGCCTTCTGCACGCTGGTCTCCGCGGCGGTGAACATCCCCGCGGAGAGCTGGGTGGAGCCGCCGAGCTCGCCCTCGGACTCGAAGAGGATGACGCTCTGCCCGCGCTCGGCCGCCGAGACGGCGGCCGCGAGGCCGGCGCCCCCGCCGCCGATGACGATGACGTCGTAGTCAGGCTCGTGGGCGCTCACAGCGTGCCCTCCATCTCGTCGAGGATCCGGTGGTAGGTGCCGTTCGAGACGAGCGCGCCGTCGACGGTGAGCTCGCCACCGGACATGTACGACGAGCCCTCCCCCAGCAGGAACGCCACGACCGCGGTCACCTCGTCGGGCCGGCCCATCCGCCCGAAGGGGATGCTGGCGACCGCGGAGGAGACGAAGCCGTCCGAGCCGGCCAGCAGCGGCGTCTCGACCAGCCCGGGGTGCACCGAGTTGACCCGGATCCCCCAGCTCGCGAGCTCGCCGGCAGCCGACTTGGTCAGCCCGCGCAGCGCCCACTTCGACGTCGAGTACGACGGCGAGAAGTAGCCGATCTGCCCCGCGATCGACGAGATGTTGACGATCGAGCCGCCGCCCGAGTCGCGCATCAGCGGCGCGCACGCCTGGATGCCGTAGAACGGCCCGTCGGCGTTGATCGCCATGACCTGGCGCCACACCTCGGGCGTGGTGTCCATGAACCGCAGGCGGCGCGAGACGCCGGCGTTGTTGACCAGCCCGTGCAGGGCGCCGTACGTCGCGCGGACGTCGGCGACCAGGGCGGCCCACGCCTCCGGCGCGGTGACGTCGAGCCGGTGCGCGCTGGCGGTGCCGCCGGCGGCCCGGATCTCGTCGGCCACCGGCGTGGCGTCGGCGACGTCCGCGAGGACGACGCTCCAGCCGTCGGCCGCGAGCGCCCGGGCGTGGCCCGCGCCCATGCCACCGGCGGCGCCGGTGACGAGGACGACGCGTCCGGCTGCCTGCTCAGACATGCCGCGAGCCGCCGTCCACGGCGAGGATGTGGCCGGTCACGTAGCGGGCGCTGTCGGAGAGCAGGAACAGCATCGGGCCGACGATCTCCTCGGGCGAGCCGAGCCGGTGCAGCGGGATGCTGTCGAGCGCCTTGGCCAGCGCCGGCGGGTCGTCCTGGACCCAGCGGGTCATCTCGGTGTCGACGAAGCCGGGCGCGATCGCGTTGACCCGGATGCCGAGGTCGCCGTACTCGACGGCGAGGCACTCGGTCAGGTGCGCGACGGCCGCCTTCGACGAGCAGTACGCCGCGCGCCCGCGGCGCACCCGCACGGCAGCGACCGAGGCCATGTTGACGATCGCGGCGCCCGGCGCCATCACGGACGCGGCCGCCTGGGCGCCGTACAGGACGCCCTCGACGTTGATGGCGAGCGTCGCCTGGATCTGGCTCACCGGGATGTCGGCGGCGGGCGCCTCGGGGAAGATGCCGGCGTTGTTGATCCACAGGTCGACCCGGCCGAACCGCTCCACGGCGAGCTCGGCGACGCGCTGCTGCGCGTCCCGGTCGCGGACGTCGACCGCGGTGGCGACGACCTGGCCGGCGCCCTCGGCGTCGGCGTTCTCGGCGGTCAGGGTCGCCGCGGTCTCCTCCATCTGGGCGAGGTCGAGGTCCGCGCCGACCACGTGCACGCCGCGCCGGGCGAGCGCCGCGGCGAACCGCGCGCCCATGCCCCGGCCGGCGCCGGTGATCACGGCCACCTTGCCGCGCAGGTCGGGGTGGTCGACGACCATCGGCGTCGACTCGACGCGTCCGGGGTGCTCGGTGGTCATGCGGAGGCTCCTTGCTGGTGGTGGTTCTCGGTCAGGTGGTTCTGGTCGTCGCGGCGCACCCGGCGGCGGGCGACCCGCCAGCCGTGGGGCGCGGCGTCGTCCCGGACGAGCTCGTCGGTGAGCGTGGTCAGCCGGACCAGCCGGCTCTCCTCGCCGGCGGGCGTCGCGACGATCTGCAGGTACGCGTGCGCGACGACCCGGTCGGGGTCGCCGGCCGCAGCGGGGACGGGCAGCACGTCGACGGTGGTGACCACGTGCCGCAGCCGGGTCGCCGTCCGCGCGCACGAGGCGCGGAAGTCCTCGGCGAAGCGGACCAGGGCCGCCGTCCCGACGGCCGGCTCCGGGTACGACGGCGAGTCGAAGACGCCGTCGGCCGTGAACGTCGCCGCCCAGCCCGGGGCGTCGCCCTCGTCGATGAGCCGGGACTGCCGGGCGTAGAGCCGGGTCACCGCGATCACCACGGCGGCCGGGACCTCGGCCAGCTCGGTCATGCTTCCCCCTTGTGTGCGATAACCGCACGCTGCGTGCTATAACTGCACGGAAGGTTAAGCACGTCACAGTCGGGTGGTCAAGCCCCCGACGTGACCCCGAGCACGTCGGAGGTCGGCCAGGTGGGGAGAATGAGCCGCATGAGCGAGGCAGACGAGGTCGTCCTCGACAGCTCCATGTCGAAGACGCTGCACTCGGGGCTGCGCGTCCTCGAGGTCCTCAGCGCCCGCGGGAGCGCGATGACGATCACCGAGATCGCCGACGCGGTCGGCGTCCACCGCACCGTCGCCCACCGGTTCGTGCGCACGCTCGAGGCGCACCGGCTGCTGCGCCGCGACCGGGCCAAGCGCTTCCACCTGGGCACCGGGCTCGTCCCCCTCGCCGAGCCGGTCGAGCGCGACCTGCGCACCGCCGCGCTCCCCCTCCTCGAGGAGCTCGCCGACGAGGTGAGCGCGACCGCCCACCTGGTCGTGCAGGAGGACAGCCGCCACGTCCGCGCGCTCATGGTCGTCGAGCCCCGCAACGCCTCGGTGCACGTGGCCTTCCGGCCCGGCCAGCTCGACGCGATCGACCGCGGCTCGGCCGGCCTCGCGATCCTCTCCGGCCAGCCCGCCCGGGCCGGCGAGCGGGACGAGGTGCACACCGCTCGCGAGCGCGGCTACGCGGTCAGCTTCTCCGAGGTCGTCCCCTCGGTCCACGGCGTCTCGGCCCCGGTCCCCAACGGCCGCGACGGCGCCCAGCTCAGCGTCGGCGTCTCGGTCTTCGACCTCGGCGACGTCGACCGCCTCGGCGCCGCCGTCCGCGCCACCGCCCAGCTGATCGGCCACGTCACCGGCTGACCCGGCGTCCGCGGCCCACCGTAGGGTGGGCGCCGTGCCGACCCTCGTGCTCGCATCCGCGTCCCCCGCACGCCTGACCACCCTCCGCAACGCCGGCCTGGAGCCGACGGTGATCGTCTCCGGGGTCGACGAGTCGCAGGTGCGCGACGTCCCGCCTGCCGAGCTCGCCCTGCGCCTCGCCGAGCTCAAGTGCAATGCCGTCGCGCCGCGTCCCGAGGTGCCCGCCGACGCGCTCGTGCTCGGCTGCGACTCGGTCCTCGAGCTCGACGGCGAGGCGCTCGGCAAGCCGGCCGACGCCGACGAGGCGGTCCGCCGCTGGCAGGCCATGCGCGGGCGCTCCGGCGTGCTCCACACCGGCCACTGCCTGCGCGACGTCGCCGGCGGGCGGCAGGTCGCCACGACCGCCTCGACCACCGTCCACTTCGCCGACGTCACCGACGACGAGATCACGGCGTACGTCGCGACCGGCGAGCCGCTCCACGTCGCCGGCGCGTTCACGGTCGACGGCCGCGGCGGCGGCTTCGTCACCGGCATCGAGGGCGACCACCACAACGTCGTCGGCGTGAGCCTGCCGCTGCTGCGCGAGCAGGTCCGGACGCTCGGGCACCGGTGGACCGACCTCTGGGCCGGCTGAGCCGGCTGCTCCTGGTGGCGCTGCTCGTCGCGCCGCCCGCGGCCGCGCACGGCACTGCGCCCGAGACCCCCGTGCTCACCACCGGCAGCCACCGCACGACCCTGCCCGCCGACGGGCCACGGACCTTCCGCCTGGAGCGCACCGCGCCCGGCACCACGCTCCACGTCGCGCTCTGGTTCACCGGTGCCGGCGAGTCGGTCGGCGAAGGCGTGCGCCTCTCGCTCGGCACCGCCCCCGGCGACGAGCGGTGCGGCAGCGGCGCCGTCTTCCGCCCGACCCTCGGCGAGCCGGCCCCGCTCCTCGTCACCACCGTCTCCTCCTGGACCGACACCGCCGAGCACCCCTGCACGACGGCCGACGCGCTCACGGTCACCGTGGGCGTCCCCAGCGACCCCGCCGACCGGGGCCGGGCGGCGACCCTGCTCGTCCACGAGGAGCCGGCCCTGTCGTCGTACGCGTTCGAGCTGCTGGACGAGCCGGTCACCCCCGGCTGGGTGCCGCCCCCGCCGGCGGACCCGCGCCCGCTCGAGGCCGGCCGCACGCCGGCCGACGCCCCCGCCGTCGACGACGAGCTACGAGATCACCGTCCCGCCGGGCCGCACCGCGCTCGTCGCCATCCCTCTCGACTGGGACCAGACGCTGCGCGCGCAGACCACCGACGACACCCTCGCCGTGCACGTGCTCGGGCCGGTGCTCGGCGCCAGCGAGGCCTCCGCCGAGCCGGGCCGCGCCCAGTCGCAGGTGGTGTCCTACCGGCACCGCGAGTCGTACGACGTCAGGGCCGCCGGCGCCGCGCTCGCGGGCGTCCACTACGTGCTCGTCAGCGCTCCCGGCGCCCGGGGAGCTGTCACCACGACGCTCACCCTGGCCCGCAGCGGGGTCGCCGCCGCCGGCATCCCCGACTACGCCGACGGCTCGCTGCGCGCACCGCCCACCGCGAGCGTCCCCGATGACGGCGACGGCGGCCGGACCCCGCTCCTGGTCGGAGGCGGGATCGCGGCCGCCGTGGCAGCGCTGCTGGTGGTGGTGGCTACTCGACGGGCAGCCCGAGCCCGCGGGCGATGAGCATCCGCTGGACCTCGGACGTGCCCTCGCCGATCTCGAGGATCTTCGCGTCGCGGTAGAACCGGGCGACCGGGTACTCCTCCATGAAGCCGTAGCCGCCGAAGACCTGGGTCGCGATCCGGGTCGCGGTGACCGCCGACTCGCTCGCGTAGAGCTTGGCGACCGACGCCGCCTGCTTGAACTCCTTCATCGACGGGCCGCGGCCACCCATCATGGCGTCCTTCATCGCGGCGGCGCGGTAGGTCAGCAGGCGCGAGGCGTGGAGCATGACCTCGAGGTCGGCGATCTGGAAGGCCACCCCCTGCTTGCGCCCGATCGGGCCGCCCATCGTCTGCCGGTCGAGGGAGTACTCGACGGTCAGGTCGACGCACGCCTGGATCAGGCCGACCGCCAGCGCGGCGATCGCCACGCGGCCGTCGTCGAGCGTGGCGAGGAACTGGGCGTAGCCGCGCCCCTTCTCGCCGAGCAGGTTGCTCTCGGGCACCCGGCAGTCGACGAAGCTCAGCGGGTGGGTGTCGGAGATGTGCCAGCCGAGCTTGTCGTAGGCCGGCTCGGCCACGAAGCCCGGCGTCCCCGACGGCACGATGATCGTGGAGATCTCCGGCCGGCCGTCCTCGCGGGTCCCGGTGCGAGCGGTGACGGTGACGACCGAGGTGATCTCGGAGCCGGAGTTGGTGATGAACTGCTTGCCGCCGTTGACGACCCACTCGCCGTTGTCGAGCTCGGCCTTGGTCTTGGTCGCCCCCGCGTCGGAGCCCGCGCCCGGCTCGGTCAGGCCGAAGCCCGCCAGCCGCTGGCCGGCGACCAGGTCCGGCAGCCACGTCTTCTTCTGCTCGTCGGTGCCGTAGGTCAGGATCGGGTTGATGCCGAGGCCGACGCCGGCCTCCAGGGTCACCCCGAGCGACTGGTCGACCCGGCCCAGCTCCTCGATCGCCAGGCACAGCGACGTGAACGGACCGTCCTCGGCGTCGAGCCCGGCGCCGCCGAACTCCTCGGGGGCGGTCAGCCCGAACAGGCCGAGCTCCCCCATCTTCTGGACGACGTCGGTCGGGAAGTGGTGCGCCTTGTCCCACTCCGCCACGTGGGGACGGATGGTGGCGTCGGCGAAGTCCCGGACGGTACGACGGAACTCCTCGTGCTCACGCGACAGCTCGAACTGGGTCATGGGTCCATCGTAGAGCAAGAGGTTAATGGTTGTTAACCACCGATCCTGGGGAAATCCGCGTCCCCAGGACCGGTGGCCCGGCCCGTCAGCGGATCAGCTCGTCAGCGGGTCAGCTGATCGCCTTCTGGCAGGTGACCTGCGCGTCGGTGAACAGCGTGGCGTCCGCCGGGTCGATCTTGGTGGCGTCGCCGTCGGCCAGCGCCTGGAGCGTGGTCGGCGAGGCGTCGTCGTAGACGGCGTCCACGAAGCAGCCGACGACCTTGTTCACGATGCCGTCGGGCATCGGGATGCCGGTGTCCTCGCCGTTCTTCTTCACGATCTTCGCGTAGCCGGCGACGACGTCGTCGCGCGCGGGCTTGCCGGCGGCGTCCTCGGCCTCGGGGACGGCGTCCGACTCGCCCCCGGCGTCGGTGGCCTCGGTCTCGTCGGTGGTCTCGGCCTGCGAGGCGTTCTCCTCGGACGACTTGTCGGCCTTGCCGCCGTCGTCGTCACCGCACGCGGTCAGCAGGCCGGACAGCCCGATGGTCGCGGCCAGGAGCAGCCCGGGAATTCGTACGCGCATGATGGGGATTCGCCCTTCGTCGGATGATGGTGGCCCTCGCCTCCCCGGCGCCGGGCACGGCAAACAAACGCCGCGGATTCCGCGGGTGGGGCCGGCCGGGTCCACGCAGCCCTCGTGCCCGGCCACCGGATGCCCCTGAGGAACGTCGTGGCCCACGCCCTAGACTGCGCGAGGTTTCACGAACGACGTGAGGAGAAATCGGTGCCCGACATCAAGCCGCTGCGCAAGGTGCTCATCGCCAACCGTGGAGAGATCGCGGTCCGCGTGATCCGTGCCGCGAAGGACGCCGGCATCGCCAGCGTCGCGATCTACGCCGAGCCCGACGCGGACGCGCTGTTCGTGCGGCTCGCCGACGAGGCGTACGCACTCGGGGGCGCCACGCCCGCCGACTCGTACCTCTCGATCGAGAAGATCCTCGACGTCGCCGCCAAGTCCGGCGCCGACAGCGTGCACCCCGGCTACGGCTTCCTGGCCGAGAACGCCCAGTTCGCCCAGGCCGTCCTCGACGCCGGGCTGATCTGGATCGGCCCCTCCCCCGAGGCCATCGACGGCCTCGGCGACAAGGCCAAGGCCAAGCAGATCGCCCTCGCCGCCGGCGCGCCCCTGGCCCCCGGCCTCAAGGACGCGGTCAAGGACGCCGACGAGATCATCGGCTTCGCCAAGGAGCACGGCCTCCCGGTCGCCATCAAGGCGGTCTTCGGCGGCGGCGGCCGCGGCCTCAAGGTCGCCCGCACCCTCGAGGAGATCCCCGAGCTCTACGAGTCCGCCGTGCGCGAGGCGATCTCCGCCTTCGGCCGCGGCGAGTGCCTGGTCGAGAAGTTCCTCGACCGCCCCCGCCACGTCGAGACCCAGTGCCTGGCCGACCAGCACGGCAATGTCGTCGTCGTCTCGACCCGCGACTGCTCGCTGCAGCGCCGCCACCAGAAGCTGGTCGAGGAGGCGCCCGCGCCGTTCCTCACCGACGAGCAGAACGCCCGCCTGTACGAGTCGTCCAAGGCGATCCTGCGCGAGGCCAACTACGTCGGCGCCGGCACCTGCGAGTTCCTCGTCGCCGCCGACGGCACGATCTCCTTCCTCGAGGTCAACACCCGCCTCCAGGTCGAGCACTGCGTGTCCGAGGAGGTCACCGGCATCGACCTGGTCCGCGAGATGTTCCGCATCGCCGCCGGCGAGGAGCTCGGCTACGGCGACCCGGAGATCCGCGGCCACTCGATCGAGTACCGGATCAACGCCGAGGACGGCGGCAACAACTTCATGCCCGCCCCCGGCACGCTCACCGCGTGGAACCCGCCGCAGGGTCCGGGCGTCCGCGTCGACGGCGGCTACGAGAAGGGCGAGACCGTCCCCGGCGCCTTCGACTCCCTCGTCGCCAAGCTGATCATCACCGGCCAGAACCGCACCCAGGCCATCGAGCGCTCGCGCCGCGCGCTGTCGGAGTTCGAGGTCGACGGCATGCCGACCGCGATCACCTTCCACGAGGTCATCACCCGCGACCCGGCCTGGGTCGCGTCGTCCAACCCCACGGGCGAGGGCTCCTTCGACGTCTACACGACGTGGATCGAGACCGACTTCGACAACCAGATCCAGCCCTACGGCGGCACGCCCGGCGAGGCCGACGAGCAGGGCGAGAAGCAGAAGGTCGTCGTCGAGGTCGGCGGCAAGCGCATCGAGGTCGTCCTCCCGGCCGGTCTCGGCGGCATCGCGACCGGCGGCGGCGCGGCGGCCAAGAAGCCCAAGCGCGCGGCCGGCAAGAAGGCCGGCGCCGCGGCGTCCGGCGACTCCGTCACCTCCCCGATGCAGGGCACGATCGTCAAGGTCGCGGTCGAGGAGGGCCAGCAGGTCGAGGAGGGTGACGTCGTCATCGTCCTCGAGGCGATGAAGATGGAGCAGCCGCTCAAGGCCCACAAGGCCGGCACCGTCACCGGCCTCACGGCCGAGGTCGGCGCCACCATCGGCAACGGCGAGGTCGTCTGCGAGCTCAAGGACTGACCCAGCTACCCGATCGCGCCCGTGGTGAGTACCCCTACTCACCACGGGCGCCGTCGTCTCCCGGCAGGATGCTCGGCATGCGCAACCGCCCCCCTGCCCTCGTCCGTCTCGCCGCCGGCCTCGCCGGCGCCACCGCCCTCGTCGCGGTGACCCCCGCCCTCGCCTCGGCCGCCGACTACCGCCACACCGACCGCGCCCGCGACGTCCGGTCGGCCGACATCCAGTCGACCAGCGACGTGATCCGTCGTCCCGCGCCCCGCGAGCGCGCCGTCGACATCCGCACGGTCCGGGTCAGCCACACGGCCGACCACGTCGTCGTGAAGATCCGCACCCGAGGCCCGATCCCCACGAAGAAGTTCTTCGTCGGCGCGGTGCTCCGCACCTCCGGCGGCAGCTTCGAGGCCGGGACCTACAAGTTCTTCGGGTACACCGGCAACGAGCTCACGTCCGGGTCCGACGCCGTCGAGTGCGCGGGCTACCGCACCGACATCGACCGCGCGCGCCGGCTCACCACCATCGTGGTGCCGACGACCTGCATCGGCTCGCCGGCCTGGGTGCGGGTCGGGGCCGGCGCCTCCCGCATCGTCGGCAAGCGGATCTACGCCGACGACGGCCTGCGCAGCGGTCCCCTCGGCGAGGACGCCGGCCTCAGCCCGCGCATCGCCCGCGGCTGACCCGACCCTCCGACGACAGCGACGACGGCGACCGTCCGGCCCCGTGCCGGGCGGTCGCCGTCGCACGTGACAGGATGCGCCCCATGCTCGTCACCGCTCGTGCCCGCTGGGCCGCCGTCCTGATGGCGGCCGGCGCCGCCGTCACCACCGTCGTCGCCACGCCGGCCCTGGCCTCGGCCGCCGACTACACCCACGTCGACGCCTCCCGCGACGCCCGCTCGGGCCGCCTCGACAGCGCGAGCGACTCCCCGGGACGGCTCGACCGCCGCGAGGCGTCGGTCGACATCCGCAAGATCCGGATCGCGCACACCGCCGACCACGTCGTCGTCAAGATCCGCACCCGGGCCGCCCTCCCCACGCGCGCCTTCTTCGTCGGCGTCAGCCTGCGCACCCCGGGCGGCGGCTCGTACGACGCCGGATACTTCAAGATGTTCGGCTCGACCCGCCACGAGCTCACCCAGGGCAACGACACCGTCGAGTGCGCGGGCCTGCGCACCGACATCGACCGCCAGCGCCGGCTCGCCACCATCGTCGTGCCGACGACCTGCATCGGCTCGCCCGCCTGGGTGCGCGCCGGCGTCGGCGCCGCGCGCTTCGATCGCAACCGGATGTGGTCCGACGACGGCCTCCGTGACCGCCAGGTGCGCGACGACCTCCGCTACTCGCCGCGCATCGCGCGCGGCTGACGCCGGGCCCTCAGGCCGAGCGACGCCCGTCGAGCCCGCCCGCCGACCCGTCGTCGTGCCGGACGGCGCGGGCCCGGCCGCCGTCCTTGGCCTCGTAGAGCGCCTGGTCGGCACGGGCCAGGGCGAGGGCCACGTCGTCGTGCGGGAGGACGGCGGCGATGCCGAAGCTGGCCGTCGGCGGATCGGTCTCGCCGGCACCGGCGCTGTAGCGGGCGGCGATCTCGGCGACGATCTCCTCGGCCGGACCGCCGAGGGTGAGCAGGCCGAACTCGTCGCCGCCGAGGCGGCTGACGATGCCCTGCTGACCGACGACGGAGCGGCAGGCGTCGGCGAAGGCGACCAGGGCACGGTCGCCTGCGGCGTGCCCTGAGCCGTCGTTGATGCTCTTGAAGCGGTCGAGGTCCGCGACGAGGATCGCGGCGTGCCGGGTCACCCGGGCCTGGTCGAGCTGGCGCTCGGCGACCTCGAGGAAGGCGCGGCGGTTGAGCAGGCCGGTGAGGCCGTCGCGGGTGGCCTGGCGGCGCAGCTCGGTGGTCTGCTGCTCGTGGCTCAGCGCGGACATGCTGAACGTGACGACGACGAGCAGCAGCATCGTCAGCAGCGTGGTCACCTGGCTGCCGAAGCCGATCCGGAAGACGGCGCTGTCGGGGCCGGCCGCGACGAAGACGACGTCGCGCGCGAGGTAGAAGCCGCCGATCACGCCCGACACGATCGCCATCGACGAGACCGCGAACCGGAACTGCTCGCGAGCCCCGCCGGCCGGGCGCTGGGTCCGGAGCAGGCGGACCAGCTCCCAGGCCGAGCCGCCGATCAGCGCGGCCATGGCGAAGAGGTAAGCCACGCCGCCCGCCCAGACGTCGTGGCCGGGGTCGTCGAGCAGCGAGACGACGAGCACGACGGCGGGCAGCAGCGCGAGCTGCCACCACCGGACCTCGCGCTCGCGCAGGCTGCGGGCGCCGGCCCACACGCAGGCGGCACCGAGGGTGCCCGCGGTGTTGCCGAGCGGGTTGGCGACCACCTGGAAGGCGGTGCCGTTGAGCAGGAAGAGCGAGGCGCTCACGACGAAGAACGCCAGCGAGCCGCACCACCAGCCGCTGTAGGCCGAGCGGGTCGAGCGGTAGGTGACGCCGTAGAACAGCACGAGGACGCCGACGGCGACGAGACCGAAGGCCACGCGGAGTGTCACGACGTCCAGCACACGCCCAGGCTAGGTGCGCACCGGGTACGACGGGCACCGCTCGCGCCCGATGTGGCCGACGGAACTCCGGCCGTGGTCAATTCGGGCCGTCCAGGACGGACGGCACCGGGACGATGGTCCCACTGCCGTCCCGGGACCACCCCGGCCCGTAGGCTCGCGAGCGTGACACAGCTGCGCGAACCCGCCCACCGGGTCAGCCCCCGCGCCCGCCTGATGTGGCACGTCGAGACGGCGATCTCGGCGACGGTCGTCGCGGTCGGCCTCGGTGTCGGCGCCTACTTCGCGACGCCCGACGGGCTGCGGTGGTGGCTGACCGGACTGGCCGTCGTCGTGTGCGCGGTGGTCGCGGTCGTCGTCCCCCAGTGGCGCTACCGGGTGCACCGCTGGGAGGTCTCCCCCACCGCCGTCTACACCCAGCGCGGCTGGTGGGCGCGCGAGCGCCGGATCGCCCCCATGTCGCGGGTGCAGACCGTCGACTTCGCCCAGGGACCCCTCGCCCGGCTCTTCGGGCTCGCCTCGGTGACGGTGACCACGGCGTCGGCCGCCGGTCCGCTGCAGATCGAGGGCCTCGACCGGGACGTCGCGCTCGCGCTCACCGACGAGCTGACCCGCAAGGCCGACCTCGTCGCGGGCGACGCGACGTGACCGTCGTCCCGCCGCCACCGCCGCCACCGCCGCCGCCACCTCCGCCTCCGCTCCCCGCGCCCGACTGGCAGCGGCTCGACCCGCGGATGCTCCTGGTGCACCCGATCCGCGAGGTCGGGAAGTTCTTCCCCGTCCTGATCGGCCTCGTGGTCGCCGGCGGCGCCTCGGGGATCGGCCCGTGGGCACTGCTGGGCGTCGGCGTCCCGGTGGCGCTCGGTGTCGTGCGCTACCTGACGACGACCTACCGGATCGCCGGCGGCCGGGTCGAGCTGCGCCGTGGGCTGCTCCAGCGGCACACGCTGGCGACGCCGGTCGACCGGGTCCGGGCGGTCGACCTGACCGCCTCGCCCATCCACCGGATCCTCGGCCTGGCCACCGTCGTGATCGGCACCGGCAGCGTGGCCAGCGGCGCCGACGAGCGGCTCGAGCTCGACGCGCTGCCGCGCGAGGAGGCCGCCCGGCTGCGCTCCGAGCTGCTCCACGCCCGTCCCGCGGCGACGCCCGACCAGGCCGCCGCCGGCGGCGCGGTGCCCGACGAGGAGCACGTGGTGGCGAGGTTCTCGCCGCGCTGGCTCTGGTACGCGCCGTTCAGCGGCACCGTCCTCGTCGCCTTCGGTGCGCTCGCGGGCGCCACCTTCCAGATCGCCGAGAGCGTGCACCTGCGGGTCTCCGAGGCGGACCTCGCGGGGATCGGCACGACCTTCGTGCTCAGCGCGGTCGTCGGCGTCCTCCTCGTGGCGGTGCTGGTCGTCGTGGGCGGCTACCTCGTCGTCAACGGCGGCTTCGTGCTCGCCCGCTACCGGACGGCGTGGCACGTCCGCCGCGGCCTGCTCACCCACCGCGAGATCTCCATCGACATGGCCCGGCTGGCCGGCGTCTCGCTCGGCGAGCCCGCGCTGCTCCGGCTCGCGCACGGCCGGCGGGTCAACGCGATCGTCACGGGCCTGAGCGGCGAGGGGCAGTCGACGTCGTCGATGCTGCTGCCGCCCGCCCCCGCCGCCACCGGGTACGACGTCGCGTCGGCCGTGCTGGGCGACCCGACCCCGGTGACGGCTCCCCTCCGGAGCCACGGGCGCGCCGCGGCCACCCGCCGGTTCAGCCGGGCGCTGCTCGGCTCGCTGCCGTTCGTCGCGCTCGTCGTGGCCGGCGTGGTGGCCGGCGGACCGGTCGCGCTCCTCGCCCTCGCGGTCGTCCCGGTCGTGCTCGCGCTGGCGCTCGCCGTCGACCGGGTCCGGACGCTCGGGCACGGCTTCGTCGCGGGCCACGTGGTGATGCGCTCCGGCTCGGTGCTGCGCAGCCGGGACGTGCTGGCTGCGGACCACGTGATCGGCTGGAACCTGCGCGCGACCTGGTTCCAGCGCCGGGCCGGCCTGGTCTCCCTGACCGCGACGACGGCCGGCGGCAAGGGTCGGGTGCACGTGCCCGACGTGAGCACGGACGACGCGATCGCGCTCGCCGAGGAGGCCACGCCGGACCTGCTCGGGCAGTTCCTGGTGCCCTAGACCGCGAGCGGCGTGAGCAGCCGGTGCGGCTGCTCGAGCGCGCGGGCGACCCGGTCGTCGCGGCGCAGCGGGTTGTCGCCCGCGCCCGGCCGCACGACGAGGTCCTCGGGCCCCGGCACCGTGCCGCAGCCCGGACAGCGGCCGAGCGCGTCGATGTCGGTGCCGCAGTCGGCATGGCTGAACACCCGGGCGGGATGACGCCCCACGACGTGCTGCTCGCCCCACTTCGAGAGCGAGAAGACCACCGGCCACAGGTCCCGGCCGGCCTCGGTGAGGACGTACTCCGGGTGACCGTCGACCAGCTCACGGGTCAGCACGCCGTCGGCGACCAGGCGGTCGAGGCGGGCGGTGAGCACGGCGCGGGAGATGTCGAGGTGGTCGCGCAGGTCGGTGAACCGGCGGACGCCGTAGAAGCAGTCGCGCAGGATCAGCAGGGTCCAGCGCTCCCCCACGACCTCGAGGGCGCGCGCGAGGTAGCACCCCTGCTGGTCGTATCCGGTGCCGAGCGCCACACCTCCAGCGTAGCGCAAAGTCTGTTCACCAGACCGACGATCTGCCACCATGGTCCGGTGAACAGACCGGGCACCGCCGCCCTCGCCCTGACCTCGATCAGCACCTTCGTGGCGATGGTCGCCTACGCCGGACCGCTCGGGAACGCGACCACCCTCAGCGCCGCGTTCGCGGCATCGCCCGCGGCGACGACGTGGCTGCTCAGCTCGATGAGCGTCGGCCTCGCGGTGGGCCTGCTCCCGGCAGGGGCGCTCGCCGACCTGACCGGGCGCCGGCGGGTGTTCACCGGAGGCGCGCTCGTCCTGGCGGCCGGCTCGGTGCTCTGCGCCGTGGCCGGCGACGCCCGCACGTTCGTGGTCGGCCGGGTGGTCGAGGGGCTCGGCGCCGCCGGCGTGATCGCGACCGGGCTCGGCCTGGTCGCCGCCGTCACGACCGACCCCGCCCACCGCGCCCGCGCCGCGGCCTGGTGGGGCAGCAGCATGGGCCTGGGCATCGCGGGCGGCCCGCTGCTCACCGGGCTCTTCGACCTCGGCGACCTGTGGCCGGCGAGCTACTGGCTGATCGCGGGAGCGAGCCTCGCCATCGCCGCCCTCGCACCGCGCTGCTTCACCGAGTCCGCCGTCGACCCCGGCCGGCGGATGGACCTCGCCGGGGCCGCCCTGATGGCCATCGGCCTGACCGCCCTGCTCATCACGCTCGTCGAGGCCCGCCGCGGCGACGCCGGGATCGCGCTCACCGGGGCCGTGGTCGCGGCAGTGGCGCTCGCCGGCTTCGCCGTCGCCCAGGTGCGGCGCCGGCACCCGATGCTCGAGCCGGCCCTGCTGCGCCACCGCGGGTTCACCGCGGCCGCGCTCGCCGCCGTCGGCACGGGCGCGGGCGTGATCGCCCTGATGTCGTTCTCGGGCACGTTCGCGACGGGCGCGATGGGGCTGAGCAGCCTCCAGGCCGGCGCGCTCCTGGCGCTCTGGTCGGCGACGAGCGCGGCGGCGGCGCTCCTGCTGCGCCCGCTGGCCCTGCGGATGACCGGCACCACCCAGCTCGCCGCGGGACTGATCGGCGCCGGCGTCGGGCTGCTCATGCTGTCCGGGCTCGGCGGTCCGCCGTCGGCCTGGCGCCTGGCGCCCGGCCTGATCGTGGCCGGCGTCGCCAGCGGCCTGCTCAACGGCGGCCTCGGCCGCCAGGCCATCGCGACCGTGCCCGCCGACCGCGCCGCGGTCGGCACCGGCGTCAACAACACCGCCCGGTACGTCGGCGCGGCCGTCGGCACCACGCTCGTCAGCGTCCTCGCCGCCACGCCGCACGCCTCGCCGGCCGCGCAGGTGGCAGGCTGGAACCACGTCACCCTGCTCGCCGGCGCCATCTCGCTCGTGACCGCCGTCGCTATCGTCGCGATCGACAGGGACCGGCACGCCGAGGAGGCCCGATGACCCACGCACCCGACCAGCCCGACGGCACCTACGCGCCCGTCGCCGACGGACGCCCCGACCCGGGCGAGGTCGTCTGGGCCTGGGTCCCCTACGAGGACGACCCGGCCCAGGGCAAGGACCGCCCCGTGCTCGTCATCGGGACGAGCACCGACGAGCGAGGCACTCACCTCGTGCACTGCCTGGTGATGACGAGCAAGGACCACGACCGCGACGCCGCCCAGGAGGCCGCCGCCGGCCGGCTCTGGATGGACGTCGGCAGCGGCGGCTGGGACCCGCGCGGACGCCCGAGCGAGGTCCGGCTCAACCGCCTCCTCGTCCTCGACGCCGCCGATGTGCGACGCGAGGGCGCGGCGCTCGACGCCGCGACCTATGCCGCGGTGGTCGCCGCGCGCGAGGCACTCAGCCGCTGACGGCGAGCCCGAGGGCGTCGCCCAGCAGCACCAGGTGGCGGGTGAAGAGCTCCGCGCCGTCGTCGCCGAGGCCCTCGGGCCCGTACTGGCCGAACACCTCGAAGCTGACGCACCCGAACAGCCCGGCCCAGACCAGCATCCCGGCGACCAGGACGTCGTCGGGCAGCGCGATCCCGAACTGCTCGCGCACGCCCTCGAAGACGGCCGCGAGCCCCGGCGGCGCCGGGGCCGATGGCGCGGGGACGCGCAGCGCGTCGTCGGCGAGCGCCGCGGCGGCGAGCTCGAGCAGCATCCGGACCACCCGGGTGCCCGGACCCGTCGTCTGCTCGGCGGGCGCGTGGTACCCGGGCACCGGCGCGCCGTAGAGCAGCGCGTAGGTCGCCGGCTCGGCGCGCGCCCAGTCCCGGATCGCGTGCCCGAAGACGAGGAAGCGCTCGCCGTGCGGAGCGCCGGGCGCGGCAGCGAGGGCGCGGGCGACGGCATCGCCGAGGTCGTCGTACCCGTCGACGAGGAGGAGGGTGAGCAGCTCGTCGCGGCTCTTGACGTAGCGGTAGACCGCGGACGAGACCACCCCGAGGTCGCGGGCGACCGCGCGCAGCGAGAGCGCCGCGGCGCCGTACTCGGCCAGGTGCTGGCGGCCGATCCGGGTGATGTCGGCCATCGTCTGCGCCCGGGCGCGCTCTCGCGGGGTCGTCGCCATGGCCTCATCCTGCCGAATGGCGAGCAGGTGACGCAAATGTGAGCAGTGCTCTTGCTTTTCAGGTCGAAGGGGTGCATGCTCGAACCACGAACCGAGAGCAGTGCTCTCGAAATCCGAAGCCTTCGAGAGGAACCCACCATGCGTCACCACGTCGTCACCGGAGCCGGCCCCGTCGGCAGCACCGTCGCCCTCCAGCTCGCCGACGCCGGCGAGCGCGTCACGCTCATCACCCGTTCCGGCAGCGGCCCCGAGCACCCGCTCGTCGAGCGCCGCCCGGCGGACGTGTCGCGACCCGAGCAGCTCGCCGCCGTCCTCGACGGCGCGGTCGCGGTGCACCACTGCATCCACGCCTCCCGGTACGACGCCGCGACCTGGCGAGCCGAGCTGATCCCGGCCGAGCAGGCGCTGCTCGCCGCGGCGGGCGCCGCCGGCGCGGTCGTCGTCTTCCCCGAGAGCCTCTACGCGTACGGCGCCGTGACCGGACCGATCACCGAGGACCTCCCCCGCACCGCGACCCGCGGCAAGCCCGGCGTCCGCACCGAGCTGCTGCGCGCCCGCGCCGCGTCGGCGACGCCGACCGTGAGCGTGGCGGCGTCCGACTTCCTCGGCCCGCGGGTGCGCACGTCGCACGCCGGCGAGCGGATGGCCGCGGCCGTCCTGGGCGGTCGCACCCTGCGCGTGGTCGGCAGCCTCGACCAGCCGCACTCGTGGACCTACGTGCCCGACCTCGCCGCGGCGATGATCCGGGCGGCGGCCGACGAGTCGCTGTGGAACAGCGTGCTGCACGCGCCGACCGGCCCGCCGGTGACCCAGCGCGAGCTCGCCACGGCGTTCGCGGCCGCGGCCGGCGTCCCGGTGCCGCGGCTGGGCGTCATCCCGACCGGGCTGCTGCGCGCGGTCGGGCTGGTGCACCGCGACACCCGCGAGCTGGCCGAGATGGCCTTCCAGTTCACGGCGCCGTTCGTCCTCGACTCGACCGCCAGCGAGGAGCGGCTCGGCCTGAAGCCGACGCCCTACGACGACGCGATCCGGGAGACCGCCGCCTGGTGGCGGCTCAGCGCATGAGGAAGGACGCGCGCCAGGTCTTGTGCTGGGCCCGGCCGACCATGCCGGCCTCGTCGAGCACCGGCATGACCTTCTCGCCCATCCAGGCGATGGTCTCGCGGTAGTGCTCGTTGCCGAGGGCCTGGCGGCGCGCCTCGGCGGGGTCGAGCCCGACGGCGGCGTAGACGTCGGGGTGCACCAGCGAGCGCATCGTCACGTAGCCCACCTGGGCGGTGAGCGCCTGGTGCCAGGCGCGCTGCGCGCGGGTCAGGCCGCGGACCGCCTGGGTCAGCTCGTCGCGGGCGAAGGTGACGTGCCGGGCCTCCTCGACCACGTGGATGCGGGCGACCATCCGGGTCAGCGGCTGGACCCGCTCGTCGCGCATCAGCTCGCGCTGCCAGCGGTCGACGGGCTCCTCGCCGATGAGGATCGAGGCGTACGCGCTCGGACCGTGCAGCGCGAGCTGGCCGACCCGGCCGATCCGCTTGATCCGCGGCCGCGGCCCGTACGCCGGGACGCCCATCGCCGCGATCGCACGGCCGAACATCACGGTGTGCCGGGTCTCGTCGCCGACCTCGGTGAGCGCGAACTGGGTGCGGGGGTCACGCGGGTCGGCGGTGTAGACGTCGCGCAGCAGGAGCTGCATCAGCACCACCTCGAACCAGATGCCGACGCTCGCGATGCTGGCGATCTCGTGCGCGGACAGCGTGATCCGCTGCTCCTCGCTCAGCCGCCGCCACAGCGGCGTGCCGTAGAGCGACATCCGCTCGGGCTGCATCCACCACAGGCCCGGCACCGGCGGCGCGGACCAGTCGAGGTCGACCTCGGGGTCGTACGACTGGCGCGCGGTCGAGCGGAGCAGGCGGTCGGCGACGGGCGCCGCACCGGGGACATCGACGAGCGTCATCGCGCTGCGACCTCCTGGTTCGAGAGGGACGAAATAGGTATTACCGGCGGTAACGCCTAACACTGTAGCCTGGTCCCCATGAGTGCAGGCAAGAACGATGGACGGACCACCCGCTGGGACCAGCACCGGGTCGCCCGGCGGGCCGAGTTCGTGCAGGCCGCCGTCCGCGCGATCGACACGCTCGGGCCCGACGCGTCGATCGCCGACATCGCGGCCGAGGCCGGAGTCAGCAAGCCGGTCCTCTACCGCTACTTCGCCGACAAGGGCGAGCTGCACGCCGCCGTCGGCTCCTGGGGCGCCGAGCTGATCCTCGAGCGCGTGGTGGTCGGCGTCCTGGCCCCCGCCACGGCCCGCGAGCGGGTCACCGCCGGCGTGGCGGCCTACCTCGACACGCTGGCCGAGCACCCCCAGGCCTTCCTCCTCCTCGCCCGCCACCACGCCGGCGGCGACGACCCGCTCGCGCACGGCAAGAACGTCATCGCCGCCCAGCTCGCCCGGATGCTCGGCGACGCGCTGCGCCGCCTCGGCGGCGACGCCGGCGCGGCCGAGCCCTGGGCCCACGCGGTGGTCGGGCTCGGCGCCTCGGTCGGCCAGTGGTGGCTCGAGCGGCGCACGATGTCGCGCGCCGCCATCGCCGACTACCTGGGCGACTTCATCTGGCACGCGCTCTCCGGCACGGCCGCCGAGCAGGGCATCGACCTCTCCTCGCTCGACCTGCCCGCCGACGTCACCCCGATCCGCTCCGGGCGGCAGGCATGAGCGCCACCTCCCACGAGCCCCGCGAGGCGTACGACGGCCCCGCCGTGGTCCAGGTCGACGACATCGCGCACGACGTGCAGGTGACCCTGCGCGGACACTTCCAGCCGCTCGACGGGCACTTCCACTGGTACGGCCGGATCGCCACCTCCCCCGCCCTCGACGCCGTCCGCAGCGGCGCCGCGGTCGAGCTCCGCACCCCCCACGGCACCGCAGCCGGCAAGGTCTCCGACCTCGACCCGTGGGGGCGGTTCCGGGTGGCGGGGACCGGCACCCCGCCGTTCTGAGGGCGCGGGAGTTTCGCCGGTCGACCGGCGAAACTCGCACTGGACCGATGAAGTTCCGTCGGTCAAGCGTGAGTTTCAGCGGTCAAGTTGCCCCGAGGACGGCGTGACGATGACGTTCACCGCCTCCAGCTCGCCGTCCGGCCCGGCCTCGTACGCGTGCGGGCGGTCTGCGGCGAACCGGACGTGGTCGCCGGGAGCCAGGGCGACCGTGCGGTCGTCGTACCGGACGAGTCCGTGGCCGGCGACGACGATCAGCTGCTCCTCGACGCCGGCCGCGTGCGCCGGCGACGTCCGCACCGCGCCGGGGGCGAGGCGCAGCAGGTAGACCTCGGTGGTCCGGTCCGTCTCGCGCAGGACCCGAACGCGGGTCGCGACCACGCCCCCGCCGCCGATCACGGCGCCGTCGTGGTCGTCGAGCAGGGCCGCCAGCGGGACGCCGAGCGGCGTCGCGACGGCGTACAGCGTGTCGAGGGTGGGGTTGCGCCGGCCGGTCTCGAGCTCGGAGAGCGAGCCCTTGCCGATGCCCGCCTCGGCCGCGAGCGCCGAGAGGCTGAGCCCGCGCGCCTCGCGCAGCGCCCGGATGCGCGCGCCGACCTCTCGCGTCATCGTCGCTCACCCCCTACAGTGTTCTGTAAACAGAACGCCGCACCGGTGTTCACGAGGAGGCGGCGTGTCCGAGGAGAGTACCCACGGCCCCGTGGTGGCGGGGATCGTCACCGCGGTCGTCGGCTTCAGCAGCTCGTTCGTCGTCTGCCTGGCCGGCCTGACCGCGGTCGGCGCGACCGGGCGGCAGGCGGCCTCCGGGCTGCTGACGCTGCTGGTCACCCAGGCGCTCGGCATGCTCTGGCTCGCCGTCCGCTACCGGATGCCGATCACCCTCGCCTGGTCGACGCCCGGCGCGGCCCTCCTCGCCACGACGACGGGCGTCACCGGCGGCTGGTCCGCCGCGGTCGGCGCGTTCGTCGCGACCGGCGTCCTCATCGTGCTCACCGCGCTCGTCCCGAAGGTCGGCGACGTCGTCGCCGCCATCCCCCACAGCCTGGCCCGGGCGATGCTGGCCGGCGTCCTGCTCCCCCTCTGTCTGGCGCCGGTGACCGCCCTGGTCGACGCGCCCGCGGCCGTCGCGCCCGTCGTCCTCACCTGGCTGGTGCTGCTCCGGCTCGCCCCGCGCTGGGCCGTCCCCGGCGCCCTCCTCGTCGCCCTGGGCGCCGTCGTCGCGACCGCCCGGATCGAGGCCTCCGCTCTCGTCCCCCACCTGGCCTGGACGACGCCCTCGTGGTCGCTGTCCGCGCTGGTCGGCATCGCGCTCCCCCTGTACGTCGTCACGATGGCCTCGCAGAACGTCCCCGGCGTCGCGGTGATGAGCGGCTTCGGCTACCGCGTCCCGTGGCGCGCCTCGCTCGCCGTCACCGGGATCGGCACCATCGCCGGCGCCCCCACCGGCGGCCACGCCATCAACCTCGCCGCCATCAGTGCCGCCCTCGCCGCCGGACCCGCCGCCGGCCCGGCCCGGAACCGCCGCTGGATCGCCTCCGTCTCGGCGTCGGTGACCTACCTCGTCCTCGCCGTGGGCAGCACCGCTCTCGCCGCGCTCGTCGTCGCCGCTGCCGACGGCGTCATGCAGGCCGCGGCCGGTCTCGCCCTCCTCGGCACCCTCGGCGCCGCCCTGGGCGAGGCCCTCGCGGACCCCCGCGAGCGCGAGGCCGCCGCGGCCACGCTGGTGGTGGCCGCCTCGGGCGTCACCGTGCTCGGGATCGGCGCGGCGTTCTGGGCGCTGCTGGTCGGCCTGCTGCTGCGGACGTTCCTGCGGGTGGGGCGACCCGCCCCTACGGACGCACCTCGAACAGAGTCGAGCGCAGACCCAGCCAGGACCTGAAGTTCTCGCCGCTGGCCGTGGCGACCCCCTTGGTTCCCGTCACCTTGACGAGCGTGGCCCGGCCGCCGAAGCTGCCCTTGCCGTCGCGCTGGGTGACCGCCACCGAAGTGATGTCACCGATGCCCGGGAACACCTTCTTCAGCGTCGCGGCGCTGATCGTCTGGCTCCACTGCGTCTTCGGGTCGTAGGGGTCGGCCTTCGCGACGAGGTACGGCTGGCTGCCGGCGACCGTGTACCCGCCGTTGCTCGACGAGAACTGCGTGAAGGCCGGCTTGCCGCCGTACGTCCGGATCTGGCCCGCCGTCGCCTTGATCGCCGCGTCGGAGAGCGGGTGCTCGCCGGCCACGCCGCGGTAGACCTGGGAGCGGGTGGTGTCCCAGACGTCGAAGTGACCGCGGTTGGTGGTGTCGCGGTCGAAGATCGCGTAGGTCCGGGCGGCCACGGCCTGTGCCTGGACGGCGGCCCGGGACCAGCTCGCCGGCATCTCGGCGGCGACGACGCCCCGCAGGTACTGCTCCACGCTGACGATGTTGACCGTGTCCCGCGCCGAGCCCGCGCCGGCCACCGCCGAGCGGAGCTTGCCGCGGTAGACCGCCGACCCGCCCGGGACGTAGAGCCGGATCGCGCCGCCCTTGAACTCCGCCTGCCCCGGGATGTCGCGGACGACGTGCCAGCCCTTGGTCTTGACCGAGAGCCGGGTCTTGGTGGTGCCGACCGGGGTCAGCCGCCAGCGCTTGGCGCCCTTCTTGCCCAGCTTCCAGACCTTGCCGGTCTGGGCACTGCGGACCTTGAGCCCGGACTTGTGCTGGACGACCACGTTGTTGGACGTCGCGGCCGTCAGCAGCACCGCGATCGAGCCGCCGGAGCGCCCCGCCGCGGTGCCCGGGTAGTAGAAGGAGAGGATCTGGGCGGCCGTGCTCCCGCGCTCGGCGGCGACCTTGGCGCCGTACTGCGACATGCCCTTGCCGTGCCCGTAGCCGCTGCCGACCAGGGTCACGGAGTCGAGGGCGCGAGCCGGGCTCGCGGCGGTCGCGGGGGTCACCGCGGCCCCTCCGACGAGGCCGGTGACGGCGACCAGGGCGAGCGCAGCGACAGATCCCGGGAACAGGCGCATCGTCCGAGACTAGCCCGCGGTTAAAGCCCGGACAGCGTGTCGCCCTAGGATTTGGTCCATGACCGAGCTCGACAGCAGCACCCAGGCACCGGACGCGACCGACCCGGAGGGCACGCCCGCGGTCGTCGTACCGGACAAGCCGGCGCTGGAGGGCCTGGAGCAGAAGTGGGCCGAGCGGTGGAAGGCCGACGACACCTACGGCTTCGACCGCACCCAGCCGCGCGAGAACGTCTACTCGATCGACACCCCGCCGCCCACCGTGAGCGGCAGCCTGCACGTCGGGCACGTCTTCTCCTACACGCACACCGACCTGGTCGCCCGCTTCCAGCGGATGCAGGGCAAGTCCGTCTTCTACCCGATGGGCTGGGACGACAACGGGCTCCCGACCGAGCGCCGGGTGCAGAACTACTACGGCGTGCGCTGCGACCCGTCGCTGCCCTACGACGCCGACTTCACCCCGCCCGAGAAGCCGGACCCGAAGCGGCAGGTCCCGATCAGCCGCCCCAACTTCATCGCCCTGTGCGAGCAGCTCGTCGAGCAGGACGAGAAGGTCTTCGAGGACCTCTGGCGCACGCTCGGCCTCAGCGTCGACTGGAACACGACGTACACGACGATCGGCAAGAACGCCCAGACCGTCAGCCAGCGCGCGTTCCTGCGCAACCTCAGCCGCGGTGAGGCCTACCTCCAGGAGGCGCCGACCCTCTGGGACGTCACCTTCCAGACGGCGGTCGCCCAGGCCGAGCTCGAGGCCCGTGACTACGCCGGCGCCTACCACCGCGTCGCCTTCCACAAGCCCGACGGCTCGCCGGTGCACATCGAGACGACGCGTCCCGAGCTGATCCCGTCGGTCGTCGCGCTCATCGCGCACCCCGACGACGAGCGCTACGCCGACCTCTTCGGCACGACGGTCACCTCGCCCGTCTTCGGTGTCGAGATCCCGGTCCTGGCCCACCCGGCCGCCGAGAAGGACAAGGGCGCCGGCATCGCGATGTGCTGCACCTTCGGCGACCTCACCGACGTCCAGTGGTGGCGTGAGCTCCAGCTGCCGGTGCGCACCGTGATCGGCCGCGACGGCCGGTTCACCCGCGAGACCCCCGAGTGGCTCGCGAGCGAGACCGCGTCGGCCGCGTACGAGGACCTCAAGGGCAAGACCGTCCACTCCGCGCGCGAGGCGGTCGTCGCCAAGCTCAAGGAGACCGGCGACCTCGACGGCGACCCGAAGCCGACCCAGCGGATGGCGAACTTCTACGAGAAGGGCGACAAGCCGCTCGAGATCGTCTCCACCCGCCAGTGGTACATCCGCAACGGCGGGCGCGACGCGGGCATCCGCGAGCAGATGCTGGCCCGCGGCGCCGAGATCGACTGGCTGCCGCCCCACATGAAGCACCGCTTCGACAACTGGGTCGGCGGCCTCAACGGCGACTGGCTCGTCTCGCGGCAGCGCTTCTTCGGCATCCCCTTCCCGGTCTGGTACCCCCTCGACGCCGAGGGCGAGCCCGACTACTCGCGGCTGCTGCTGCCCAGCGAGGCCGAGCTGCCCATCGACCCGTCGACGCAGGCCCCGGCCGGCTACACCGAGGAGCAGCGCGGCGCGCCGGGCGGCTTCATCGGCGACCCCGACGTCATGGACACCTGGGCGACGTCGTCCCTGACCCCGCACATCGCGGGCGGCTGGGAGTCCGACCCCGACCTGTGGTCGCGGGTGTTCCCGATGGACCTGGCGACCCACGCCCACGACATCATCCGCACCTGGCTGTTCAGCCGCGTGGTGCGTGCCCACTTCGAGAACGGCGCGACGCCGTGGTCGCACGCGATGATCTCCGGCTTCATCGTCGACCCCGACCGCAAGAAGATGTCCAAGTCCAAGGGCAATGTCGTGGTCCCCAACGAGATCCTCGACAAGTACGGCGCCGACGCCGTCCGCTGGCGCGCCGCGATCGCCCGCCCCGGCCTCGACTCCCCCTTCGACGAGACCCAGATGAAGGTCGGCCGCCGGCTGGCCATGAAGGTCCTCAACGCCTCGAAGTTCGTCCTCGGCAGCGTCGGCGCGACCACCTTCAGCGCCGCCGCCGTCAGCCAGCCGGTCGACACCGCGCTGCTCGGCCGCCTGGCCGGCGTCGTCAGCCGGGCCACCGAGGCGTTCGAGGCCTACGACTACACGACCGCGCTCGAGGTCACCGAGAAGTTCTTCTGGGAGTTCTGCGACGACTACCTCGAGCTCGTCAAGGAGCGCGCCTACGCCGACGACGGCGACGCCTCCGTCTCGGCCCGGGCCACCCTGGCGTTCGCGCTCCAGGTCCAGCTCCGCCTGCTCGCCCCCTTCCTCCCCTACGTGACCGAGGAGGTCTGGTCGTGGTGGCAGGAGGGCTCCGTGCACCGCGCCTCCTGGCCGGCCACCACCGAGCTCGGCTCGGCCGCCGCCTCCGACGGCGCCGTGATCGACTCCGTCGCGGCCGCCCTGGCCGGCATCCGCGGCGCCAAGTCGCAGGCCAAGGTCAACATGAAGACGCCGCTCGCGCGTGTCGAGATCACCGGCCCCGAGAAGGCGGTCAAGGCCACCGAGTCGGCGGCCGCCGACCTCGTGGCGGCGGGCAAGATCACCGGCGAGCTGGTCTTCACGGTCGACGCCGACGCGACCGAGCTCAAGGTCACCGCCGAGATCGCCGAGCAGCCCGAGAGCTGAGTCAGCCGAGCCCGCGCAGCCGGGAGCGGAGCCAGGCGCCGTCCTTCGCCAGGTCGGCGGTGTACGACGCCTGGTAGGCCTCGGCCGAGAACCCCACCTCGGGCAGCGCGACGTCCGAGGGGCACCACACGATGCTCAGCCGGTGCCCCTGGACGGCGGCCATGAGGTACTCGTTCTCGGCCGTGTAGGACTCCGGGACGAGCAGCACGACGTCCTTGGGCGCGTCGGTCCAGCACAGGTTGAACATCGCCGCGCCGGCGTACCCGGCGACCACGTCGGCGGCCCGGAACAGCGCCGCCTGCTCGGCGAGCGCGAGCTCCTCGGGGTGGACGACGGCGAAGCCCTCGTCGGCGAACAGCGCCTCGACCTCGGCCGCATTGCGGCAGGCCCGCTTGTCGCCGCGCCGCGCGCAGAAGATCCTCCGCGGCCACTCGCGCTCGGCCGCCCCGGCAGCGAGCGCGGCCCCGGTAGGGCGCCAGGCGTCGGCGATGCCGGGGTGGACCCAGCCCGGCTGGGCCAGCATCGGCGTCGCCGACAGCAGCCGCTCGACGCGGACCGGCCGGTCGATGATCACGACGTCGTCCTCGGCCACACCGAACGCGCCGAGGACGTCGCGCTCGAACGCGTGCAGCGCCGTGCGGGGCGTCCGGGTGCTCAGCAGCACCCGGGGCCGCGGCTCCTCCTCGAGGATCCGCGGCCAGGCCCACATCCGGGAGAGCTGCTCGGTGAGCAGGTGACCGAAGTGACCGGGGTACTCCGAGTCGAGGTGGACCCACGTGCCGGCGAGCGGCGCGGGGTCGTCGAGGGCGGCGCGCACCGAGGCGAAGTCCGGCGCGAGGTCGACCAGCGCCGTGCTGCGCAGCCGGTGGCGGTGCGAGCGGCGGAAGGTGTCGGGGAGCAGCACGTCGTCGTGGACGACGACCTGGCGCGGCGCGCACACGACGTCGTCGTAGGCACGCAGGGCCATCGCCGGCGCGGTGATCTCGCGGACCTCGGCGTGCCGCACCGCGGAGTCGGTCTGGGCCACCGAGCACCGGGCCGTGAACGTCGCGCCCGGCACGCTCGCCAGCACCTGCCCGCGCAGCCGGCCCGCTGCGAGGAGCCGGTCGGTCTGCTCCTCGCGGAGCTTGGCCAGCGCCCGGACCGTGCTCGTCACCACGAGGTGCGGCCCGGCCTCGCGCCAGCCGCCGATCGCCGCGGCCAGCGCCCGGACGTCGTCGCCCTTGCGGCGGGTCGCCCGGGGTGCGCGCTCCCCCGCGCGGATCGCGTCGAGGGTGCGCAGCCGCTGCACCAGCGGGTCGGCGGTGCGTCCCTCGCCACCCCGGAAGACGAGCGCGCCGCCCGGCCGCACGTGCCAGAGCAGCCGGGCCAGGAGCCCGGGCCACTCCCGTGCCGCGACGTCGACCACGAGGACGCCGCAGGGCGCCCCGGTGGCGAGGTCGAGGAAGAGCTCGTCGGCCGGCTGGGAGCCGTCGACGACGACCGAGCGGCCGCCGACGTCGGCGAGGTGGCGACGCACCTCGCGGTCGAGCAGCCGGCGCTCGCGCCGACGCCGTCCCAGCACGGCCGAAGGGCCTAGGCGGACTTCTTCTTCGGCTTCGACTCGCGCAGCACCAGCGTGGGCGCCACGTCGTCGAGCACGACCTCCTCGGTCACCACGACCTTCTCGACGTCACCACGGCTCGGCACGTCGTACATCACGTGGAGGAGGACCTCCTCGATGATCGCGCGCAGGCCCCGGGCGCCGGTGCCGCGCTCGAGCGCCTTGTCGGCGATCGCGGCGACGGCGCCGTCGGAGAACTCGAGCTCGACGCCGTCGAGGTCGAAGAGCTTCTTGTACTGCTTGACCAGGGCGTTGCGGGGCTCGGTGAGGATCTGGATGAGCGCGTCCTGGTCGAGCGGGCTGACGCTCGCGATCAGGGGGAGCCGGCCGATGAACTCGGGGATCAGGCCGAACTTGGTGAGGTCCTCGGGGCGCACCTGGGCGAGCAGGTCGTCGGCGGCCCGCTCGGCCTCGCCGCGCGGCTCGGCGGTGAAGCCCAGGGACTTCTTGCCGACGCGCTGCTCGATGATGTGCTCCAGGCCGGCGAAGGCACCGCCGACGACGAACAGGATGTTCGTCGTGTCGATCTGGATGAACTCCTGGTGCGGGTGCTTGCGGCCGCCCTGCGGCGGCACCGAGGCGGTGGTGCCCTCGATGATCTTCAGCAGCGCCTGCTGCACGCCCTCGCCGGAGACGTCGCGCGTGATCGACGGGTTCTCGGCCTTGCGGGCCACCTTGTCGATCTCGTCGATGTAGATGATGCCGGTCTCGGCCTTCTTGACGTCGTAGTCAGCGGCCTGGATCAGCTTGAGGAGGATGTTCTCGACGTCCTCGCCGACGTAGCCGGCCTCGGTCAGCGCCGTGGCGTCGGCGATCGCGAACGGGACGTTGAGCATCCGGGCCAGGGTCTGGGCGAGGTAGGTCTTGCCGCAGCCGGTGGGGCCGATGACGAGGATGTTGGACTTGGCGACCTCGACCACCTCGTCCTTGCTGTGCTTGCCCGAGATCGGCTGGACGCCGGCCTGCACCCGCTTGTAGTGGTTGTAGACCGCGACCGCGAGGGACTTCTTCGCCTGCTCCTGCCCGATGACGTAGGAGTTCAGGAACTCGAAGATCTCCTTGGGCTTGGGCAGGTCGGCGAGCTCGACCTCGGAGCCCTCGGCGAGCTCCTCCTCGATGATCTCGTTGCAGAGATCGATGCACTCGTCGCAGATGTAGACACCCGGACCAGCGATGAGCTTCTTGACCTGCTTCTGGCTCTTGCCGCAGAACGAGCACTTCAGCAGGTCGCCACCGTCACCGATGCGTGCCACGGGTCCTCCTCACATGTGAACTCCCCGACGGTACTCCCTGTGGCGCCCCGGAGGGGGCGGGACACGAGGAGCACGTCGAGGAGGTCATCGGGTTCGTTAGGTCGGGCCTGCGTCTCAGACGAGGGCGGGGGTCTTGAGGGACTCGAGCACGGAGTCGATCAGGCCGTAGTCGATCGCTCCCTGCGCGGTGAGGATCTTGTCGCGCTCGATGTCGCGGCTGACCTCGTCGATCGACTTGCCCGAGTGGTCGCTGATCATCTTCTCGAGCAGCTCGCGCATGCGCAGGATCTCGTTGGCCTGGATCTCGATGTCGGAGGTCTGGCCGAAGGTGCCCTCGGTGTAGGGCTGGTGGATCAGGATCCGGCTGTTGGGCAGCGCGAGCCGCTTGCCCTTGGCGCCGGCTGCGAGCAGGATCGCCGCCGCCGAGGCCGCCTGGCCGATGCACACGGTCTGCACGTCGGGCTTGATGAACTGGATCGTGTCGTAGATCGCGGTCAGCGCGGTGAACGAGCCACCGGGGCTGTTGATGTAGATGCTGATGTCCTGGTCGGGGTTCATCGACTGCAGGCACAGCAGCTGGGCGATGACGGCGTTGGCGACGTCGTCGGAGATCGGCGAGCCGAGGTAGATGATGCGGTCCTCGAACAGCTTGGCGTAGGGGTCGATCCGGCGGAAGCCGTATGACGTGCGCTCTTCCCACTGCGGGATGTAGTAGTTCATGCTCAGTCCTTCTTGTGGGCCGGACGACCCTCGTCGACGGCTTCCTTGGCACTCTTGACGACCTTGTCGACCAGGCCGTACTCGAGCGCCTCGTTGGCGGTGAACCAGCGGTCGCGGTCGGCGTCCTCGGTGACCTGCTCGACCGTCTGGCCGGTGTGCTCGGCGATCAGGTCCAGGAGGACCTTCTTGATGTGCAGCGACTGCTGCGCCTGGATCTTGATGTCGGAGGCCGAGCCGCCCATGCCGGACGACGGCTGGTGCATCATGATCCGCGCGTGCGGGAGCGCGTAGCGCTTGCCCTTGGCACCCGCGCAGAGCAGGAACTGCCCCATCGAGGCCGCCAGGCCCATGCCCACGGTCGCGACGTCGTTGGGGATGTAGTTCATGGTGTCGTAGATCGCCATGCCGGCGTCGACGGAGCCACCGGGGCTGTTGATGTGGAGGAAGATGTCCGCCTCGGGGTCCTCGGCCGACAGCAACAGCAGCTGGGCGCAGATCGCGTTGGCGTTCTGGTCGCGAACCTCGGAACCGAGGAAGACGATCCGCTCACGCAGCAGTCGGCTGTAGATGTTGTCGTCGAGCAGGTTGAGACCGGCTCCACCGTTCATCTGCGGCCCACCCTCGGGGCCGGCGGAAATCTGAGTCACGCGGGTGACACTAGCCGGACCGGGAGACAGAACCACGCGATAACCCGCCCTGTTCGCCGACAGCGGATTCCCGGGCACGGTCAGGGACGCGGCTCCCGTTCGAGGACGAGGATCGCCAGCTGGACCCGGTTGTCCAGGCCGAGCTTGGCGAACAGGCTGCCGAGGTGCGTCTTCACGGTGGCCAGGCTGAGGTGGAGACCGACGGAGATGTCGGCGTTCGAGCGGCCCTCGGCGACCAGCCGGGCGACGTCCCACTCGCGGTCGCTGACCCCGGCGGGCGGGCCGGCCGGGGCGGTGCGCGGCGCGGCCAGCCCCACGAGGCGGCGCAGCACGGGCGCCGAGACCGTCGCCGCGCCCTCGCCGGCCCCCAGCACGGCGCGCTCGATGAGCTCGGGGTCCTCGGCCTTGAGCAGGAAGCCGTCCGCGCCCGCGCGCAGCGCACCGAGGACGAACTCGTCGGTGTCGAAGGCGGTCAGCATCAGGATGCGGCAGCCGAGCCCGGCCGCGCGGATGCCGGTGACCGCCGCGATGCCGTCACCCCCGGGCATCCGGACGTCCATGAGGACGACGTCCGGGTCGAGCTCCCGCGCCGCGCGGACGGCGGCGACGCCGTCCCCGGCCTCGCCGACGATCTCGATCCCGCGGGCCGGGTCGAGGACCAGGCGCAGGCCGGCCCGGACCAGCGGCTCGTCGTCCACGACGAGGACCCTCACCACGGGACCGCCACCTCGACGACGAACTGCCCGTCGGCCGCACCGGCTCGCGCGGTGCCGCCGGCCAGGCGGACCCGCTCGGCGACGCCGGCGAGGCCCGTCCCGGTCGCGGCCGGGGCGCTCCCCCGGGCGGAGCCCGCCACGGGGTTGCGGCAGACGACGTCCACCCCGTTCCCGTCCCCGCGCCCCGCGACGACGAGGTCGACCGGCGCGCCCGGCGCGTGCCGTGCGGCGTTGGCGAGCAGCTCGCGCACGACCCGGTGCAGCAGCCGCGAGGTGCTCTCCCCCACCCGCTCGGGCACGGCGGGATCGAGGTCGGCGTGGACCACGGCCCCGGCCGACCGGTGCTGCTCGACGAGATGGGGCAGGCGCTCCGCTCCCGGCGGCGGCTCGGACGCCTGCGGCCCCTGGTGCAGGACCCCCAGGACGTCGCGCAGCTCGGCATGCGCGGTCCGGGACAGGTCCGCGACCAGCCGGCTGCTCGAGCGGACGGTCTCGGGTGGGAGGTCCGCGCGCCGGCCGAGCGCTCCGGCGTGCAGCGCGATGAGGCTGAGGTGGTGGCTGAGGCTGTCGTGCATCTCGCCGGCGATCCGGGCGCGCTCCTCGGTCCGCGCGCGCTCGACGACGACCGCCCGCTCCCGTCGTTCCTGCTCGCGCAGGGCGCGCCGGCCGCCCACCACCGTGCCGGCGAGGACCAGGACCACAGCGACGACGGCCAGGACCGCGAGCAGCCCGAGCGCCTGGTCCGGCTCCAGCACGACGACGGCGAGCGCGGTCGGCACGACGAACGCGGTGACCGCCCACGTCGTCGTCCGCCGCACGCGCAGGGAGACCAGCAGCACGAGCGCCACCACCGCCGCCGGGGTCGCGGCGCTCAGCGGCGCCAGGGCGGCGAGGACCAGTCCGGCCGGCACCGAGCCGCGGCCGAGGAGGCGCAGGAGCAGCGGCACCGAGATCACCACGGCTGCCGCCTCGGCCAGCAGCCACAGCGCGACCAGGTCGTCGCGCGGCGGGCTCGGGCGGCCCACCGCCTCGCCGATCGTGACCATCGCGGCCAGCGCCCCCAGCACGGTGCACGTCACGACGACGGCGACCCGGCTGCGGCGGCGGGCGACCAGCGCGAACATGGAGGGGAGCCTAGGCGAGCGCGCGAGCCCACGGATCAGCCGAAGGGATGAACCGGGACCCGACCTTCGACGGGGTCGTCCCGCACCTCCGTCCGATGTGCACGTGCGCCCCGGGACACCAGGGTGGTGCCATGACGTCCTGCGCGCCCCCCGACCCGCTTCCGTACCACCGGCTGGCGCTGCGCGCCGACCGGCCGCGGTGGTGGCGGCCGATCGTGGTGCTGGCCCTCGGCGTCGTCCTCTTCGTCGCCGGGGCGATCCTGCTGGCCGGGCCGCTGGTGCTCCTCGGCGAGGCGGTCCCGGACCTGCAGGGCCGCATCGACGACGTCCTCGGGGACGGCGACCCGTCCGACCCGCTCGCCGCCACCTACCTGCTGCTCGCGGTCGCGCTGATGCTGCCGGCCGCCCTGCTGGCGGTCCGCCTCGCCGGCCGCCGCTCGCCCGGCACGCTGTCGTCGGTCACCGGCCGGCTCCGCTGGCCGCTGCTGGCGCGCTGCCTGGGCGCGGCGCTGGTGCTCATGCTCTCCGCGATGCTCGTGATGCTCACGGTCGAGGACGGCTGGAGCGACGCCGCCGTCACCGACCGGACCCTGCCGTTCCTCGCACTGGCCGTGCTCGTCGTACCGCTCCAGGCAGCAGCCGAGGAGTACTTCTTCCGCGGCGTCCTCATGCAGACCGTCGGTGCCTGGCTGCGGCACCCGGCGTTCGCGATCGTGCTCCCCGTCGCGCTGTTCACCCTCGGTCACGACTACGACGTCCTCGGGCTGATCGACGTCACCGCCTTCGGCCTCGCCGCCGGCTGGCTGGTCTGGCGCACGGGCGGCCTGGAGGCCGCGATCGGGCTGCACGTCGCCACGAACGCCCTGATCTTCGCCTTCGGCGGGCTCGGCCTGGTCGACCTCGCCGCCACCGAGGGCACCCCCGGCGGCCTGGCCGCCTCGCTCACCGTGACGGGCCTCTTCACGTGGCTGGTCCGCGACTGGGCGGACGCGCCGTCGTACGTCAGCGCTCAGCGGCTGCCTTGAGCCCGGCGACCGTCGTCGCCATGCCCTCCTCGAGCTCGTCGGCGTGCGCCTCGTTGCCTCCGAGGAGCAGCGGCGCCACGATCCGGCTGCCCAGGCTCAGCGCGCCGGGCACCGGACGCCGGTGCACCACCTGCGTGCGCCCCGCGTCCCCGGCGTCGGGCGTCAGCTCCCACACCCACTGCGCCCCGCTGGACGGGGTGTCCCAGACCAGCCGGCGCTCCGGTACGACGTCCGCGACGACGGACCGGGTCGGCCAGACGACCGCCTTGCGCCGGTTGATCCCGAGGTACCACTGACCGACCCGCAGGCCGCCGCGCTTGAGCGGGATCATCCGGACCGTCTCGGGACTCCAGTCGGAGAGCTGGCCGAAGTCGGTCAGCAGCGCCCAGACGTGGGCGGCGGGCGCGTCGATCACGGTCTCGGCCCGCAGCTCGCGCGCGGCCTTCGTCGTCGTCATGGCGCCATGGTGGCAAGTTCCGGGCCTCAGAGCCAGGGCAACCACGCCGACAGCCACAGCACGACGGGACCGGCCGCGATGGTCACCCCGAGGATGGCCAGGGGCAGGCCGGCCACGCGCCGGGCGACCGCGAGCCCGATCACGCCGAGCACCAGCGCGCAACCGCCGGGGATGCCGACGAGCAGCGCCACGACGAAGCCCACTGCCGCGGTCGAGGACTCACCGGAGTAGTTCGCGGTCTCGACCCACGCCCACACGGCGAGGCCGGTCTCGGCGACGCCGAGGACGATGGCGATCCAGGCGGTGATCCGGGTGCCGAGGGGCGCGGGCGCCGCGGTCGAGGTGGGGGTCGTGGTCACCCGAGCAGTCTGGCGGCCGCCGTCCCCGGGCGCGTGAGTAGACGTGCTCAGCCGGCGTCGAGCCAGCAGGCGAGGGCGGTGTGCACGTCGGGGTGGTTGAGCAGGCCGAAGTGGTCGGTGCGCCCGACGTGGAGGACCTCGGCGCCAGGGAAGAGATCGGTGCCCCGGCGGTCGCGCCCCGCCGCCGAGTACGGCGTGACCAGCAGGTCGCCCAGGACGTGGGCGACCGGGTGCCGGGGCGAGGCCGACAGCGTCGCGGACACCAGACGGTAGCGCGCCCGCGGCAGGACCGGTACGTCGGCCGCGACGCCGAGCTCGAGGTCGCGGATGCCGAGCGAGCGGCGGTCGATGATCGTCCCGATCCCGGCCGACTCGGGCAGCCGGGCGAGCAGCCGGGTGCCGCGGTCGGCGGTGCGGGCCAGGGGCGCGCCGAGGTGAGGGGTGCCGAGGGTGACGATGTCGGTGACGAGGTCGGTCCAGGCGCCGTGCCCCGGTCCGGCCTGGGCCTGGACGGCGGTCGCGGTCCGGATCACGAGGCCGCCCATGGAGTGGCCCACGAGCGCGATCCGCTCGACGCGGCCGGGCCAGGCCTCGACCAGGCGCTGGAGGAGCGCGGCGAGCGCGACGCCGTTCTCGCGGACGCCGAGGCCGGTGTTGGCGCGGACGTACACGGGAGTCCAACCGCCCGCGACCAGGCTCTCGCCGTACGTCGTGCCGAGCCGGTCGCGGTGCCGGCGCCAGTAGTCCTCGTTCTCGCACAGCCCGTGCATGAAGATGACGAGCCGCCCGGTCGCCGCCGGGAAGGCCGCGGCGACGCCGTCGGGCGTGAGGGGGACGTCGCGGCCGCCGCTGCGCACGCCCATCTCGATCGCCAACCGGGGCCGCTCTCTGCGCAGCTCCTCGCCGATGAGGCCGTTGACGGCAGCACTGACGAAGCGGCCGCGGGGCCCGGCCTCGAGCCCGGGCCCGGCGCCCGTCTCAGCGAGCCGGGCCAGACCTGCGCCAGCACCACGCACCGACACCCCCACGGCGCCGTAGACGAGGGCGGCGATGCCGCGGTGGAGCGCCTCGGCCGGCACGCCGGCCGGACCCATCCCCCGCCGTACGACGCCATGGGCGCGGCGCGAGACGGCGGCATGGGTGTCACGGGCGGTCGTGACGATCAGCTCGTCGACGACGGCGGTGGCCAGCGCGAGCGCGTCGACGACGGTGGCGTCCTGCTTCATGGGCAGTGAGTGTACAGGTGTTCACTCACGGGCGGACCACTCGGCGGAGCCCGCTCGGCTCTTGTAACTAAGTGTTCAGACCACTACCCGGGTGTTCGGTGCACTACCCGGGCGGTCGACACCCCTGGTAGTGCACTGAACACGTAGTTACAAGAGCGCCGTGACGCCGACGCGCGGGTGCGGGGACGGCCGCGGCCCCCGACTCGACGAGTCGGGGGCCGCGGCGGGGTGCGGGGAGGATCAGGCCTCGGTGTCGGCCTCGGCCTCGGTGTCGCCCTCGGCCTCCGGCGCGCCGATGGTGCCGTCGGCCTGGAGGTTCTTGAGCTCGACCTCGTTGCCGGCGGCGTCCTTGACGGTGGCGCCCTCGACGAGGATCTGCAGCGCCTTGCCGCGGCGGATCTCCTGGACCAGGTCGGGCACGTGGTTGTGCTCGAACATGTGGTTCACGAACTCCTGCGGGTCCTGACCGGACTGCTGGGCGCGGCGGATCATGTGCTGGGTGAGCTCGCCCTGGTCGACGCCGATCTCTTCCTTGTCGGCGATCTCGTCGAGGATGAACTGCGCGGCGACGGCGTCGCGGACCCGGCGCTCGAGGTCGGCCTCGAACTCCTCCTGGGTCTGCTTCTCGTCCTCGAGGTACTTCTCGAGGGTCATGCCGGCGTACTGCAGCTGCTGCTCGAGGTTGGCGCGACGAGCGTTGAGCTCCTCGGTGACCATCGACTCGGGGAGCGGGATCTCGACCTTCTCGAGGAGGGCCTCGAGGACGGCGTCCCGGGCGGCCGCGGCCTGCTCGAGGCGCTTGCCGCGGGTGAGGCGCTCGCGGACGTCGTCACGCAGCTCGTCGAGGGAGTCGAACTCGGACGCCTCCTGGGCGAAGTCGTCGTCGAGCTCGGGGAGCTCCTGCTCCTGGACCTGGGTGACCTTGACGGCCACCTCGACGTCCTGGCCCACCAGGTCGCCGCTGACGAGCTGGGTGGTGAAGGTCTTCTCCTCGCCGGCGGCGACGCCGACCAGGGCCTCGTCGAGGCCGTCGATCATGCCGCCGTTGCCGACCTTGTAGGAGAAGCCGGAGATCTCGGCGCCCTCGACGGTCTCGCCGTCCTGGGTCGCGACGAGGTCGATGACGACGAAGTCGCCGTCCTGGGCCGGGCGCTCGACGTCGCTGAGGGTGCCGAAGCGCTCGCGGAGGGCGTCGACCTGCTCGGCCACGTCGTCGTCGCTGACCGCGAGGTCGTCGACGGAGGCCTCGAGGCCGTCGTAGGCGGGGAGGTCGATCTCGGGCTTGACGTCGACCTCGGCGGTGAACTCGAGCGCGTCGTTGTCCTCGAACTTGGTGACCTCGATCTCCGGCTGCGCCAGCGGGGTCAGGTTGTTCTCCTCCAGCGCCTCGACGTACGCCTTCGGGAGCACGTCGTTGACGGCCTCGTCGAGGACGACGCCGCGGCCGACCTGGCGGTCGATCACCTGCGGCGGGACCTTGCCGCGGCGGAAGCCGGGGACGTTGATCTGCTTCGCGATCTTCTGGTACGCCGCGTCGAGGCTCGGCTTGAGCTCCTCGAAGGGCACCTCGACGGTCAGCTTGGCCCGGGTCGGGCTCAAGGTCTCGACGGCGCTCTTCACAGGTGTTCTCCTACTGGTCTGGGTTTGGTGCACGGGCCAGGGGGGCCCGCCGATCGGGGCGATCTGTCGGGGCGACAGGACTCGAACCTGCGGTCTCCTGCTCCCAAAGCAGGCGCGCTAGCCACTACGCTACGCCCCGCGGAACGGCCCGGGTGGGCCGCACTTCGAGGGGATGACGGGAATCGAACCCGCGTAATCAGTTTGGAAGACTGAGGCTCTACCATTGAGCTACATCCCCGCGCGGCCCCGGGCCAGGCTCACGCCTGGCCGAGAGCCACGGGCAATCGTGCCACACGGCCGGCTGCCTCCCCCAACTCAGGGCCGCCGGTGGACGACGAGCAGGGCCCGGTCGTCGTCCGGCGAGCCCACGGCGGCGACGAGCCGGTCGGCGAGGCCGTCCCACGAGTGGCGCAGCAGCGACTCAGCCGCCCCCATCATGTGGTCGATGCCGAGGTCGATGTCGCGGCGCGGCTCCTCGACCATCCCGTCGGTGTAGAGCAGCAGGCTGTCGCCGGGGTCGAGGCGGCCGCGGTAGCAGGTGTACTCGACGTCCTCGACGATGCCGAGGACCGGTCCCTCGGCGGGGAGCAGCTGCCAGCGGCCGGAGCCGGCGTGCCGCTGGAGGGCGGGCGGGTGCCCGGCCGAGCGCAGCTCGTACACCCCGGTGACCAGGTCGACCGAGACGTGGACGGCGGTCGCGAAGCCCTCCTCCCAGGCGCGCTTGAGGAGGTAGTCGTTGGCCGCGGGCAGGAAGCGGTCCGGGGGCAGCGCGGTGACCAGGCCGCCCATCGCACCGGAGAGCTGGAGCGCGCGGGTGCCGGCGGCCTCGCCCTTGCCGGACACGTCGACGACGACGAGCTCGATGCGGTGGTTGCGCTCGCCGCTGGTGGCGACGACGAAGTCGCCGGCGAACGGGGAGCCGCCGGCCGACGACAGGGCGGACTCGACGAGCCAGGTCGGCGGCAGCGCGGGGATCTCGCCCTGGGCGAGGATCCGGTCGCGCAGGTCGACGAGCATCGACTGGCCCCGCAGGGGGCCGACGTTGCCGATCTGGCCCCGCCGCAGGGACATCAGGATGACGAGCACCGAGACCCCCGCCATCACGCCGAGGGCGGCCACGATGCGGGCGGTGAACTCCTCCTGGAGGAGGGCGGCGCAACCGAGCGCGATGAGCACGTAGCCGGCGAACCACGGCAGCACCCGGTTGCTGAGGAACAGGATGCCGAGCACGAGCGGCAGGAAGATCAGGTTGATCGGCACGTCCTCGGGGCGGTACGCGATGCCCGCGACCATGCCGGCGGCGACCAGGGCGAGCACCGAGGCCGTCCCGACGTCGGTCAGCGCCCAGCGCCGCGCGTTCATCATCGCGCCGCCCGGGACCGGAAGGTCGGCTGGCACCGGGGGCACCAGAACAGGTTGCGGCCGCCGAGCACCTCGGTGCGGACGGCGCCCCCGCACACGTGGCAGGGCTGCCCGGTGCGCCGGTAGACGTAGACCTCGCCGCCGTGGTCGTCGACCCGCGGCGCACGGCCCATCGCCTCGGGCGTGTGCTCGGGCCGGACGGTGTCGATCCGTCCGCTGCGCACCCCCTCGGCCATCAGCACGACCAGATCGTCCCAGATCGCGCGCCACTGCGAGACCCGAAGCGTGCGACCGGGTCGCAACGGGTGGATCCGGTGCCGGAACAGCACCTCGGCGCGGTAGACGTTGCCGACCCCCGCCAGCACCGTCTGGTCCATGAGCAGGGTGCCGATCGGCGCGCTGCTGCGGCTGATCCGGGCCCACGCCCGGTCGGGATCGGCGTCGGCCCGCAGCGGGTCGGGACCGGCCTTGGCGACCACCGCGGCGCGCTCGGCCGCGGTCACCAGGGCGCAGGTGGTCGCGCCGCGCAGGTCGCCGTACGCACCGGGGCGGGCCAGGCGCAGCCGCACCTGCCCGATCGGCAGCGGGATCTCGGGGACGTCGGCGCGGACCTCGAACGTGCCGTACAGCCCGAGGTGGACGTGCACGAACCGCTCCCCCTCGAAGCGGACGAAGAGCTGCTTGCCCCACGCCTCGGCGTCGAGCAGGCGGGTGCCGTCGAGGTGCGCGGCGGAGTCGGCGAAGCGTCCCTGCGGACTGCCGACCTGGACCTGGTGGCCGCCGAAGACCGTGGTGAGCTCGCCGGCGAGCCGGTGGAGGGTATGGCCCTCGGGCATCAGGCCTCGCCGTGCCCGAGCGCGGACTCGGGCAGGGGCGGGAGGTCGCCGGTGGTCTCGTAGGCGGAGAGCTGGGCGATGCGGCGCGCGTGGCGCTCCTCGCCGGTGTAGGGCGTGGTGAGGAAGACCTCGACCAGGCGGGTCATCTCGTCGAGCGAGTGCATTCGGCCACCGACCGCGACGACCCAGGCGTCGTTGTGCTCGCGGGCCAGGCTCGCGGTCTGCTCCGACCAGGCCAGCGCCGCGCGGACGCCCTGGACCTTGTTGGCCGCGATCTGCTCGCCGTTGCCCGAGCCGCCGATGACGACGCCGAGGCTGTCGAGACCCTGCTCCCGGTCGGCGCGGACACCCTCGGCCGCCCGCAGGCAGAACACCGGGTAGTCGTCGAGCGCGTCGTACACGAACGGGCCGTGGTCGACGGGCTCGTAGCCGTGCTCGGTGAGCCAGCCGATGAGGTGGGACTTGAGCTCGAGACCGGCGTGGTCGCAGCCGAGGTGGACGCGCATGGGGCAATCCTCGCAGGTGGCCCGGCGGCGTCCTACATCTGGTGCAGGCGCCGGGCGGCCTCGGCGACGGAGCCGCTGATCGACGGGTAGACCGTGAACGTCTGGGCGAGCTGGTCGGCGGTGAGTCGCTCGGTCACGGCGAGCGCGACCGGGTGGATCAGCTCGGACGCCCGCGGCCCCACGACGACGCCCCCGAGCAGGCTGCGCGAGCCCGGGGCGACGAAGAGCTTGACGAAGCCGTCGACGATGCCCTGCATCTTGGCGCGGGGGTTGGTCGCGAGCGGCTGCATGACGACCTCGGCGAGGACCTCGCCGGCGTCGACCTGCTGCTGGGTGACGCCGACGGTGGCGATCTCGGGCGAGGTGAAGACGTTGGAGGCGACCACGCCGAGGTCGAGCGGCTGGACGGCGTCGCCCAGCACGTGGGCCATCGCGATCCGGCCCTGCATGGCCGCGACGGAGGCGAGCATGAAGACGCCGGTGCAGTCGCCGGCCGCGTAGACGCCGGGGGCGGAGGTGCGCGAGACCCGGTCGACGGTGACGAAGCCGCCCTCGCCGAGCGCGACGCCGGCCGACTCGAGGCCGATCCCCGCGGTGTTGGGGACCGAGCCGAGCGCCAGGATGCAGTGCGAGCCGGTGACCTCGCGGCCGTCCTGGAGGGTCACGGTGACGACGTCGCCGTCGCGCGTGACGGACTGCATGCGCGAGCGGGACAGGACGGTCATGCCGCGGCGGGTGAGGACGTCCTCGAGCACCTGGGCGGCGTCCTGGTCCTCACCGGGCAGCACCCGGTCGCGCGAGGACACGAGGGTGACCGGGATGCCGAGCGACTGGTAGGCGCTCGCGAACTCCGCACCGGTGACGCCGGAGCCGACGACGATCACGTGCTCGGGCAGCTCGTCGAGGTCGTAGACCTGCTCCCAGGTGAGGATCCGCTCGCCGTCGGGCTGCGCGGTGTCGAGCACCCGGGGCGTCGCGCCCGTCGCGACGAGCACCGCGTCGGCGTCGTACGTCGTCTCGGTGCCGTCGTCGTGCGTGGCGACCACGCGGGAGGGACCGTCGAGCCGGCCGCGCCCGTGGACGACGGTGACACCCTCGCGGGCCAGCCGTCCCGCGATGTCGGCGGACTGGGCCAGCGCCAGCGCCTTGACCCGCTCGTTGATGCGCGCCAGGTCGACCCGCGGCTCGTCGACGACGATGCCGAGCTCACCGGCGGCGCCGAAGTCGGTCATCACCTCGGCCGTCGCGATCAGCGTCTTGCTCGGCACGCAGTCGGTGAGGACGGCGGACCCGCCGACGCCGTCGGAGTCGACGACCACGACCTCCGCCCCGAGCTGTGCCGCCACCAGGGCCGACTCGTAGCCGCCCGGTCCGCCTCCGACGATCACCACGCGTGCCATGGGCGCCATTCTTGCAGCGGAACCGGGCGCCGTACGATTCGCGCCATGCGTGTCAACCGCCTCCTCACCCCCCTCGCCGCCGCTCTCCTCGTGTCCGCCCTGGCCGCGTGCGCCCCGGCGGAGGACAAGGCCGAGCAGACCGGCAAGACGGCGGACGCCGACAAGTGCGCCGTCGCCGACCTGCCGCTGGTGACGAAGGGCGTGCTGTCGGTCGGCACCGACTCCCCGGCGTACGAGCCGTGGTTCGTCGACAACGACCCCAGCAACGGCAAGGGCTACGAGTCCGCGGTCGCCTACGCGATCGCCGAGCAGCTCGGCTTCACCGAGGACCAGGTGACCTGGGTGACGGTGCCGTTCAACAACTCCTACAAGCCGGGCCCGAAGAACTTCGACTTCGACATCAACCAGATCTCGATCGACCCCGAGCGCGAGAAGGCCGTCGACTTCTCGAACGGCTACTACTCCGCGGCCCAGGCGGTCATCGTCCTCAAGGACAGCCCCGCCGCGAAGATCACCGACATCGCCGACCTGGCCGACTTCAAGATCGGCGCCCAGACCGGGACGACGTCGCTGACCGCGATCCGCGACGTCATCAAGCCGGCGAAGGACCCGCTGGTGTTCCAGAACACCAACAACGCCAAGCAGGCGATGCTCAACGGCCAGGTCGACGCGATCATCGCCGACCTCCCGACCGCGTTCTACATCAGCTCGGTCGAGATCCCGGACAGCAAGCTGCTCGGCCAGTTCCAGTTCGACTCGGGCACGCCCGAGGAGTTCGGCCTGCTGTTCGAGCAGGGCAACGAGCTGCTCCCCTGCGTCAACGGCGCGCTCGACGCCCTCGAGAAGGACGGCACGCTCGCCGAACTCCAGAAGAAGTGGCTGTCCGACGTCGTGAGCGTGCCCGAGCTCAAGTGAGCACGCCGACCTCCGAACCCTCCGGCACCACGGACTGGGCGCCCAGCGAGCGCGAGCTCGCCCGGCGTCGTACCCGCGAGCGGCAGCGTAACCAGCGCGTCGTCATCGCGAGCCTCGCCACGATCGTCGTGCTCGGCGCTCTCGTCGCTGCCGTCGTCCTCTCGCCGGGGTGGCCGCGGGTGCGGGCGACCTTCCTCGACCCGCACCACGCCAAGGAGTCGCTGCCCGCGATCGCCAAGGGCTTCTGGATCAACGTCAAGATGTTCCTCATCGCGGAGCCGCTGATCCTGGTCCTCGGCCTCGCGCTGGCGCTGGTCCGCCAGGCCCGCTCGGCCTGGCTCGTGCCGCTGCGCGGGCTCGCTGTCGTCTACACCGACGTGGTGCGCGGCATCCCGACGCTGCTCCTCGTCTTCCTGTTCGTCTTCGGCATGCCCGCGCTGGGACTGGCCGGGCTGCCGACGAGCATCTTCTTCTGGGCGACCGTCGCCCTCGTCGTGTCCTACTCGGCCTACGTCGCCGAGGTGTTCCGCTCCGGAATCGAGGGCGTCCACCCCTCCCAGGTCGCCAGCGCCGAGGCGCTGGCCCTCTCCCGGGCCCAGACCATGCGCCACGTCGTCGTCCCGCAGGCCGTGCGCCGGGTCGTGCCGCCGCTGCTCAACGACTTCGTCTCGCTGCAGAAGGACACCGCGCTGGTCGCGTCGGTCTCGCTCTTCGACGCGCTCTTCGCCGCCACGGACTACGCGAGCTTCCACTTCAACTTCACCTCGATCGTCGTCGCCGCGGCCTTCTTCGTCGTCATGACCGTGCCGCTGGCACGGCTGTGCGACGCGCTGGCCCGCCGGGTCGCGCGGCGCGAGCGGGCAGGAGCGCTCTGATGGCTGCCGGCACTCCCCTGCTGGAGGTGCGCAACCTCCGCAAGACCTACGCCCGGCACGGCGAGGCCGGCCGGCGCGTCGTCCTGGACGACGTGTCGCTGACGATCTCGCCCGGTGACGTCGTGTGCCTGATCGGGTCGTCGGGCTCGGGGAAGTCGACGCTGCTGCGCTGCCTCGACCTGCTCGAGCCGATCGACGACGGCGTGATCGAGTTCCAGGGGCGCGAGATCTCCGACCCGCTCGTGCGTCCGCAGGAGGTGCGCCGCGACATCGGGATGGTGTTCCAGGCCTACAACCTGTTCCCCCACCTGAGCGTCCTCGACAACTGCACGCTCGCCCCGCGCAAGGTGCACGGCGTGCCGGCCGCGGCGGCCAAGGAGCGCGCGCACGAGCTGCTCGACCGGTTCGGGCTCGGCGAGCACGTCGCCAAGCACCCCGACCAGCTCTCCGGCGGCCAGCAGCAGCGGGTCGCTCTCGTCCGCGCGCTGTGCACCGACCCCGCGCTGCTCCTGCTCGACGAGATCACCGCGGCGCTCGACCCGGAGCTCGTCGGCGAGGTGCTCGACATCGTGCGCAGCCTCGCGGAGGCCGGGACGACGATGGTGCTGGCCACCCACGAGATGAGCTTCGCGCGCGAGGTCGCCTCGCACGTCTGCTTCCTCGACGCCGGCCGGATCGCCGAGGAGGGCCCACCCGCCCAGGTGCTCGGCGCACCGACCCAGGCCCGGACCCGGGAGTTCCTGCGCCGGGTGCTCCCCCAGTGAGCGCCGCCGCCACTGCCGCAGCCGCGCCCCCGAGCCGGTTCGTCCGGCTCGCCGCCATCCCGGCGATGCTCGGCGCGGGCGCCATGATCGCCGTCCAGGCGCAGATCAACGGCCGGCTCGCGACCGACCTCGGCGGTACGGCGTCCGCAGGGCTCACCGCCGCCGTCCTCGCGTTCGGCAGCGGACTCCTGCTCGTCGCCGTCATCACCCTCTCGACGCGGGCGCGGCGCGCCGGGATCGCCGGGCTCCGCACCGCCGTGCGCGCCGGCACGGTGCCGAAGGTCGCCCTCCTCGGCGGTCTCGCCGGCGCCTCCCTCGTCGCCGCCCAGGGCCTGACCGTCGCGACGATCGGCGTCGCCCTCTTCAGCGTCGCCGTCACCGCGGGCCAGTCGTCGAGCAGCCTCGCCGTCGACCACGCGGGGCTCGGTCCCGGCGGCCGGGTGCCCTGGAGCCCGCCGCGCGCCCTCGCCGCCGCCTGCGCCGTCGCCGCGGTCGGGCTGACCGCGGGCGAGCGGCTCGTCGAGTCCTTCTCGCTCACCACCGCCGGGCTCGCCCTGCTGCCCCTGATCGCCGGCGCCGGGATGGCCGTCCAGGCCGCCTTCAACGGTCGCGTCTCCGCGGTCGCCGGGCCCTGGGTGTCGAGCCTCAACAACTTCGTCGTCGGGTTCATCGGCCTGGTCGCCGTCTGGGCCGTCGCCTTCGTGATCGACCACGACCTCGACCCGCTGCCGCACCAGTGGTACCTCTACCTCGGCGGCGTCCTCGGCCTCGGCTTCATCTGGCTCTCCGCGGCGCTCGTGCGGGTGCACGGCGTCCTCGTTCTCGGGCTGTGCGTGATCGCCGGCCAGGTGCTCGGTGCCCTCGTCATCGAGCTGGTGATCAGCGACGACCCCCACGTCGGGCCGGTGGGCGTCGCGGCGGGCGGGCTGACCGTGGTCGGCGTCCTGGTGGCGCTGTGGCAGTCGAGCCACGCCTCACAGGACGCCGGCTAGCCACAGGACCAGCACCACGAGGCCGCCGATCACCAGGCCGCCGACGGCGAGACCCGCCATCGCCAGGGCGATCCTCTGCTCCAGCGGCATCGCCTGGCGCAGGCCGAGCTCGGCGGCGGCGTCCTCGATGAGACGCCGGCCGGTCTCGGAGCTGAAGCTGTGGTCGACGACCTTCTGCGGGCGCAGGTCGTCGCCGAGGGCGTAGGTCCTCTGGAACCCCACGCGCTTGATCCGGCCGCGCTCGACGGCGGCCGACGCGGCGATCCGCGGGCTCCCGGCGACCCACTCGACCGTCCGGGCGACGTCGGTGATGACGAAGCGGTCGCCGTGCACGCGCACCTCGTGGGTGAACGACGTGCGCAGCCCCGCCCGGTTGAAGGCGCCCCACCACTGCGCGTCGGCGAGGTCGAGCCGGAGGTCGAAGCCGTCGTCGGTCGGGACGACGGTGTAGGGCGTGCCCGCGCTCGACCGGCGCACGGCGTCCTCGAGGCGGGAGGTCATGGGGCCTTGCCTACCCCGCCGGCCGCGGCGCACACCACGCACGTCCGCGCCGCGGGCCGTACCTCCAGCCGCTCCCCCGCGATCGCCCGCCCGCACACCTCGCACAGGCCGTAGGTGCCGGCATCGAGTCGTCCCAGCGCCGCCTCGACGTCGGCCAGGTGCGCCCGGACCTGCCGGACCAGTGCGGCGAGCTGCGAGCGCTCGAACGCGATCGTCGCGCCCTCGGGATCGTGCTCGTCGTCGGCGTTGGTGTCCCGGGAGGCGGCGACGACCTCGTCGAAATCACCGGTCAGGCCGGCCAGGCGCCGCAGCGCCTCGTCGCGCTCGGCGACGAGGCGGTCGCGTGCGTCGGGGGGCTCGGCCATCCGTCGATGCTCGCAGGCTGCACCGACAGCCGGTGCCCGCCGGCCACGCAGACTGGGACCATGACGACGTCCGCAGCGGCTCCGCACCCCGCCCGCCCCTGGCTCGCGCTCCTGCCGTTCCTGGCAGCCGTGGCGGTGGTCGCCGTGGTGGGCGGGCTGGCGGCCGGGTCGTCGTCGGCGACCTACCGGGCGCTCGACCTGCCGCCGTTCGCGCCACCGTCGTGGGTGTTCGGGCCGGTGTGGACGGTGCTCTACGTGATGATCGCCGTCGCCGGCTGGCTCGCGTGGCGGGCCGGCACAGGGCCGGTCGGGGTCGGGGCGTGGGTCGTGCAGCTGGCGCTCAACCTGGCCTGGACGCCGCTGTTCTTCGCGGCGGACCGCTACGGGTGGGCGCTCGTGGACATCGTGGCGCTGCTGGCCGCGATCGTCGCGACGGTCGTGCTGTTCGCGCGGGTGTCGCGGGCGGCGGCGTGGCTGCTGGCGCCGTACCTGCTGTGGGTGGGCTTCGCGACCGCGCTCAACGCGGCGATCGTCGTCCTCAACTGAGACGACCGACCGGCCGGCCCCGAGGGGGCCGGCCGGTCGGTCGTCGCCGAGCGGGTGCGCTCAGAGGTTGATCATGTGCCCGGCGATCCCGTGGATCGCCTCCTTGACCGCCTCGGACAGGGTGGGGTGCGCGAAGACGTTGCGCCCGACCTCGTCGGCGGTGAGGTCCCACTTCTGCGCGAGGGTCAGCGCGGGGAGCAGCTCGGTCACGTCGGGGCCGATCATGTGGGCGCCGAGGATCTCGTTGTACTCCGCGTCGGCGACGATCTTGACGAAGCCCACGGCCTCGCCCAGGCCCATCGCCTTGCCGTTGGCGGTGAAGGGGAAGGACGCCGTCTTGACGTCGTAGCCCTTGTCCTTGGCCTGCTGCTCGGTGTAGCCGAAGGAGCCGATCTGGGGCTGGCAGTAGGTCGCGCGCGGGACGAAGTCGTACTCGACCGGCATCGTCTCGGCACCGGCGATGGTCTCGGCCGCGACGATGCCCATGGCCTCGGCGACGTGGGCGAGCATCATCTTGCCGGTGACGTCGCCGATGGCGTAGACGCCCTCGACGTTGGTGCGGCAGTACTCGTCGATCGCGATGGCGCCGCGGTCGGTGAGGGCGACGCCGGCGGCCTCGAGGCCGTAGCCCTCGACGCGGGGGGCGAAGCCGAAGGCGGCGAGGAACTTGTCGGCCTCGAGCACCTGCTCGTCACCGCCGGCGGCGGGCGCGATCCGGACCTTGACGCCCGAGCCGGTGTCCTCGACGCCCTTGACCGCGGTGGAGGTGAGCACCTTCACGCCGAGCTTCTTGTAGTGCTTGGCCAGCTCCTTGGACACGTCGGCGTCCTCGGTCGGGACCATCCGGTCGAGGAACTCGACGATGGTGACGTCGACGCCGAAGTTCTTCATGACGTAGGCGAACTCGACGCCGATCGCGCCCGAGCCGCCGATGATCATCGACGACGGGACGTTCTCGTCGAGGATCTGCTCCTCGTACGACACGATGTTCTTGCCGTTGACCTCGACGCCCGGCACGGTGCGGACGGTGGCGCCGCCGGCCAGGATCAGGCTGTCGCACGTGTAGTCGGCGGTGGAGCCGTCGTTGAGCGCGACGGAGACCGACTTGGGGCCGGTCAGCGTGCCCCACCCGTCGATCTCGGTGATCTTGTTCTTCTTCATCAGGAAGTGGACGCCCTTGACGATGCCCGCGGAGACCTGGCGCGAGCGCTGGTGCGTCGGGCCGTAGGACATCGTGGCGTCGCCCTCGATGCCGAACTTGGCCTTCTCGTGGGTCAGCGTGTGCGCGAGCTCGGCGTTCTTGAGCAGCGCCTTGGAGGGGATGCAGCCGACGTTGAGGCAGACGCCGCCCCAGTACTTCTTCTCGATCACGGCAACGGACTTGCCGAGCTGGGCGGCGCGGATCGCGGCGACGTACCCACCGGGGCCGGCACCGAGGACGAGGACATCGAAGTGGGTCACGGGTGCCAGCGTAGTGCGCCCCCTCTTGTGTCCTGCATCACGTTCAGGAGAGGGTGCTTCCTACTCCCCGGTACGGCGGCATGGGGCCACCGGCCACGATCAAGGAGCAGCTCCATGTCTCGGATCCTCGGACTCGTCCTCGCCTGCGCGCTCGGCCTCGCCGGCCTCGTCGCACTCCCCCAGCCGGCCGCGACCGCGCGGCCCGCCGGCGTCCTCGACGTCATCGTCACGCTCAAGCCCGGCGCCGACGCGGCGGCCACCGCGAGCTCCCTCGTCACCCGCAAGGGCGGCGCGGTCACCCACGTCTACGAGCACGCGCTCAACGGGTTCGCGGCGACCCTGACCGACGCGCTGCTCACCCTCCTGCGCGGCGACGCGCGGGTGCAGTCGATCGAGCTCGACCGCACGGTGCGCGCCTCCGACACCCAGCGCCCGACGGCGAGCTGGGGCCAGGACCGCGTCGACCAGCGCAACCTCCCGCTCGACAACGGCTACAGCTACACCTCGACCGGCTCCGGCGTCGACGTGTACGTCGTCGACACCGGCCTCCAGCTCGCCCACCCGGACTTCGGCGGGCGCGCGGTCTCCGGCACCGACACCGTCGACGGCGACACCGACGCCAGCGACTGCAACGGCCACGGCACGCACGTCGCCGGCACCATCGGCGGGACGAAGCACGGACTGGCCAAGCAGGCCCGGCTGATCGGCGTCCGGGTGCTCGACTGCAAGGGCTCCGGAGCGACGTCCGGCGTCATCGCGGGCCTCGACTGGGTCGCCGCGAACCACCAGGCCGGGCGGCCCGCGGTGGCCAACATGAGCCTCGGCGGGGGCGCCTCCAGCACGCTCGACGCCGCCGTCCAGCGGGTCATCGCCGACGGCGTCACCATGGCCGTCGCCGCCGGCAACGAGGGCGCCGACGCCTGCGGCTCCTCGCCGGCCCGGGTCCCCGACGCTCTCACCGTCGCGGCCAGCGACCGCAACGACGCCCGGGCGAGCTTCTCCAACCGCGGCACCTGCGTCGACCTGTTCGCGCCCGGCGTCGACATCACCTCGGACTGGCTCGACGGTGGCACCAACACCATCAGCGGCACCTCGATGGCGAGCCCGCACGTCGCCGGTGCCGCGGCGCTCTACCTCTCCGCCCACCCGACGGCGACGCCGAGCGCGGTCAGCTCCGCGATCCTCGCGAGCACCACGAAGAACAAGATCAGCGGGACCGCCCGCAGCTGCGTCCTGCTGATCATCTGCTCGCCGGCCACGCCCGCCAACCACCTGCTCTACACGGGGTCCTGAGCAGGGGGCGCCCGGTGGGAGGATGACCGCCGTGAGCGTCACGACCCGCACCGCGACCGAGGCGGACCTGGACTTCCTCGGCGGAGCCGACCGGCACGTGTCGCCGGAGGTCCGGGCCGAGCTCGTGTCCCTCGGGCGCGTGCTGGTGGCCGAGACCGACGGTGGCCCGGCCGGTTTCCTGCGGTGGGGCCTGTTCTGGGACGAGATCCCCTTCATGAACCTGCTCTGGGTCGCCCCGGAGCAGCGCGGTCGCGGCGTCGGCACCACGCTGGTCGCCGCCTGGGAGCAGGCCCAGGCGGCGGCCGGCCACCACCAGGTGCTGACGTCGACGCTCGCGTCCGAGCGGGCGCAGCACCTCTACCGGCGCCTCGGGTACGTCGACAGCGGCGCCTTGCTCCTGCCCGGCGAGGCCACCGAGATCATCCTCCGCAAGCCCCTCGGCCGGAGCGTCCCCGCGGCGCCGGGCGCGACGCACTAGCCTGGCCTGCGTGACGTCGTACGCCGCCTACGGGACCAACCTCGACCCGGCCCGCATGGGCGAGCGGTGCCCGCACTCCCCCATGCGGACGACCGGCTGGCTGACCGGGTGGCGGCTGACGTTCGGAGGCGAGGAGCACGGCTGGGACGGCGCGCTCGCCACGATCGTCCAGGACCCCATCGAGCAGGTCTTCGTCGCCGTCTACGACATGAGCCCCCTCGACGGCGCGCAGCTGGACAAGTGGGAGTCGGCCGACTCGGGCCTCTACCGCCGCACCAAGGTGCGCGTCTCGACGATGGTCGGCGAGATCGTGGCCTGGACCTACGTGCTCGACGCGTACGAGGGCGGGCTGCCGTCGGCGTCGTACCTGGGAGTGATCGCGGCGGCCGCCGAGGCCGCCGACGCGCCGGCCGACTACGTGACGCGACTGCGCGGGCGCGCCTGCCGCTCGACCGGGCTCTAGGGGCGTGACGGAGCCCCTCGGCCGGCTCAGCCGAGGATGCGGGTCAGCAGGAGGTTGAGCACCAGGCCGGCGGCGAGGTCCGTCGTGCTGTAGTCGGACGACGTCGCCTTGAGCTCGTCGCCCATCCGGTCGGCCGCCGGTGCGAGGTGGCGCAGGTCGGAGCGGACCGTGGCGAGCGCCGAGTCGACGGCCGTGCTCAGCTCGTCGGCACCGGCCACCTCCCCCAGCAGCGTCGTGGGGAGGTGCAGCCCGGTGAGCCGGGTCCGGACGCCGTCGAGCCCGTCGGCGGCGCCGTACGCCTGGAGGGCGCCCTGCTCCAGGGTCACCGGCTCGACATGGAAACCGTCGCCGTCGAGGGCGCCGAGCGGCAGGTCGAACAGGTGGGTGCGGGCCCAGAAGTCCGCCAGGTCGGTGCCCTCGGAGCCGCCGGTGTCGCCGATGCCGTCGTCCTCGCCGCCGTGGTCGCCGTCCCGGTCCCGGCCGTCGGTGTCCCACGGGGCGTAGTCGGAGGCGCCGGACTCGTTGATCCCGACCAACCGGCCGTCGGGGGTGACGATCAGCTCCTCGGGGAGGTTCGCGACCGGGATCGAGCCGGTGCCGTGCAGCTCGCCGTCGCGCACCTCGTAGGACTCGAGCTCGCCGGCCTCGCCCCGCCCGTGGTTGACCGAGAACACCAGCCGGTCGCCGGGCAGCACCGCGACGCCGTTGGAGCCCGCCGGCGCGTCGTACCGGCTGCCCGTGCTCAGGTCGGGCCGGCCGTCGGAGCCGATGTCGTAGACCCAGATCTCGTCGTCCTTGCCCTCCTTGTCCCACTTGCCGAGGTAGACCTTGCCCCCTGCCACCGTCACGTACGACGTCGCGGGCGGCTCGATCACCGCAGACGGGTGCACGGTCGCGCCGGGCGCCGCGGACCGGATCTCGCCGAGGTCGTAGTCGTAGAGCTTGCCGCCACCGACGACGTAGACGTGGTCGCCGTTGACGGCGACGCCGCCTGCGTGGCTGGGCCCGAGGCTGACGTTGCCGGGGCCGCCCAGGCGCACCTGGTTGACGACGTCGCCGGTGCCCGGGTCGACGACGGTGAGCTGGCTGTCGTCGTAGTCGTCGCCCTTGTCGTCGGGATCGCCGACGTTGGTGCGGTAGGACGTCGTGACGTACTGCCCGGTCGCGGGGTCGTAGCCGAGGCCCTGCGGCGTCCAGCCGCCGTCGTCGCCGTTGGCCGCGACGTCGGGGACCCGGGGACCCCGGCCGCCGCCGTAGGCGAGCGCCCAGCGGTAGTCGTCGGAGGCGCCGTCCTTCAGCCAGTCGGCCAGCTCGTCGTCGCTGCTCGTGATGTCGCTGCGCGCCTGGCCGAGGAGCGCACCGTAGACGAGGATCCCCTGCACGAGCACGAAGCTCACGCCCTGGCGCAGGCTGTCGACCTGCGCGGGGTCGAGCGCAGGATCGCGCTGGCGCCAGACACCGATGGTGGTGCGCGCCCACTCCTCGATGGCGTCGACCTGGTCGGCGAGCCGGTCGAGCACCCGGCCGGTCCGGTAGAGCCGCCACGACGTCAGGCAGCTGGCCACGAAGACCCGCTGTCCCGCGCCCAGGCAGGCGAGGACGGCGAGCCCGCCGTTCCACCGCACCCCGGCGAGCCCGGCCGTGAGCTGGTCGACGGCCTCGGTGACCCGGGTGTCCTCGAGCACGAGCTCGGCGCCGATCTCGCGGATCCGGGCCGGGCGGCCGGCCACGAGGCGCGCGAACAGCGTCTCGGGGTCGGTCACGGCCTCGTCGTTCCCCTTCCGGGCGCGCCCGAAACGGGACGACACATGGATCCGGGCCGGATGGGGTAGGCAGGGGCCATGTCCTGCCGCCGGCCCCTGCCGCTCCTCGCGCTCGCACTCGCGCTGGCGCTGGCCGTCCTCGCCGGCTGCCGCTCCGAGGACGACGGGCCGGAGCGCCCCGACGGTGGGGGTGGTGTACTCGCCGGGCTGGCCGGTGTCCGCGACACCCGCTCGGGCCTGGAGGAGATCGAGGACGGCGTCCGCGGTCTCGTCATCGTGGCCGACCTCGACGAGGACATCACCGTGGCGCAGCTGACCACCGTGCTCGAGACGCTGGCTGCCGAGCGGCCCGACTTCGCGACGCTCTCACTGGGCTGGGGCAAGCTGCCCGACGACACCAGCTCCCTCGGCGGCAAGGACCTCGTCGACCTCGCCTACGCCACCCTGCCGGCGACGGCGACCGAGCGCGCCGAGCAGTTCCTGACGGCGGCCCGCACCTTCGACGGCTCCGTCACGCTCGGGCCGCGCGGCACGGAGGTGGTGCTGGCCGACGAGTCGCCCGACGCGGTCACGGCCGCGATCCGGACCACGCTCGCCGACCCGGTGCTGCGGCAGGTCCCGGACCTCTCGATCCGCACCGGGCAGCGCCAGCCCCGTGACTCGTCGGGGCTGGCCGCGCACGCGCCGGTGACGGCCGCCACTCTCGCCCGGTGGCAGGCGCTGCGCGGCACCCTCGACCGGGCCCCGGCCGGCGCCACCGCGCAGACCTGGATCGGCGAGGCCGGGGCCGTCGGCGACCCGGCCGCACCCACGCGGGTCCGCCTCGACCTCGTGCTGCCCGGCGTCGACCGGAAGGGCGTCGTCACGCCGACGGCCTGGGGTGACCGGCTCTGGCCCCTGCTGCGCGCCCAGCTGGACGTCGTCGCGACGCTGCCGCGCGGGACGACGTACGACGTGCGCGTCGACGTCTCCGGGGGCGGGCTGCCCGCCACCGACGACCTGGTCGCGCTCACCCTCGGCGCCGGCCCCACCCCGGGCAGGCCGCCGACCGCGTGGGACCGGCGGGCGGCGTCCTACCTGGAGAGCGTGACGTCCGGCTAACCTGAACCGTTGTCAGGTTATGCGGACTCCCTCCCCCCTCCGTCGCCTGTCCCTCGCGGCCACGGCGACCAGCGTCGCCGCGCTCGCGCTGCTGCTCCCGGACCCGGCCCCGGCCACGGTCGCCGAGGACGCCCAGGTCGCCGCGCGTCCGAGCACGGCCGCGCCGACGTCCCTCCCCGAGCGCGCGCCGGGGCTGCGCGACGTCATGTGGGTCGGCAACAACTGGGCGGGGACGGCGAGCGTGGTCGACGCGCACACCTTCGAGGTGCTCAAGCGCGGGGTGGACCTGATCCCGGACAAGGCCCAGGAGCTCGCCGAGATCCGCCGCAACCCGGTCTCGCTCGCCTACTTCCTGCTCATCCGCTACGGCCCGGGCGAGGGCCACGACCAGTTCGTCGACGACATGTTCACCACGCTCGACGGGCGCTACCTCGCCGTCTCGCGGCCGAGCTTCGCCGACGTCGTGTGGATCGACATCGAGAAGGCCGCCGCGGGCCGGACCGACTCGATCGTGCGCGAGCAGGCGATGGACGGCCACCGCAGCGACCACATGGCGCTCTCCCGCGACGGGCGGCGGCTGCTCGTGTCGGACTCGACCGAGCGCCAGGTCATCGAGTACTCGATGGTCGACGAGACGCTGACCGACGGTACCGTGATCAAGCTGGGCGACCGGCTGCGGACGTTCGCGTCGGGCGAGACTCCCCACGAGAGCAACTACACGCGCGACGGCGAGCAGATCTTCCACGCGTCGATCGGCCTCGTCTACACGCCCGGCGACTCGCCGCTGCTCGACGGGCTCAAGGGCGACCGCTGGTTCCAGGTCGTGCGCAACGCCGACTTCGGCATCGAGCGGCGCTGGGGCATCGGCCGCGAGCTCGCCGAGGCGGGCTACCCCCAGATGAGCAGCGCCGTGCGGCCGATGGCGGTCTCTCCCGACGAGCGCTTCGTCTACTTCCAGGTCTCCTTCTTCCACGGGTACGTCGAGTTCGACACCCAGGCGCCCGACCTCAACGGCAAGGTCGACTACACGCTCGGCGGCATCCCCGAGCCGCGCGTCGGCGCGGTCACCCGCCTGGTCCCGCTGCCCAACCGGGTGCCGAACATGCTGCGCGAGAAGTACGTCAACGACTCGGCCCACCACGGCCTCTCCATCGACGAGGACGGCGACACGCTCTGCGTGGCCGGCACCATGGACGACTACGCGGCGCTCGTGGACCGCGAGTCCGGCCGCTACCGGATCTTCGACGAGAAGACCACCGGCCACACGTACCTCAAGCCCTACTGGACCACCGAGGGGCTCGGCGGCACCTGCTGGATCTCGCTGTCGGGCAGCGACGCGGTCGCCGTCCTCGACAGCGAGACCGGCGAGGAGCTCGCCTACCGCGCGGTCGGCGACCACCCCCAGCGGGTCCGGCACGGGTATGTCCCCGAGGCCGTCCTCGCCGCGTGGTGATCCTCTAGAGTCGCTCCGTGACCGAGTCCCCCACGCCGTACGCCCTGGCCGAAGAGGCCGCCGTCCGTCTCACCGAGCTCACCGGTGTCGCCCGCCACGACGTGGCGCTCGTCCTCGGCTCGGGCTGGCTGCCGGCCGCCGACGCGCTCGACGGCGCCGGGGGCGCGAACACCACCGAGATCGACGTGACCTCGCTGCCGGGCTTCGCGGCGTCGGCGGTCCAGGGGCACTCCGGCAAGATCCGCTCGATCCGGCTGCCCGGCGAGAACGGCGCGGCCGACCGGCACCTGCTGCTCTTCCTCAGCCGCACCCACTACTACGAGGGCCGCGGCGTCGCGGCCGTCGTCCACGGGGTGCGCACGGCGGCCGCAGCGGGCTGCCGCGCCATCGTGCTGACCAACGGCTGCGGTGGTCTCAAGCCGACCTGGACCCCCGGCACCCCGGTGCTCATCAGCGACCACATCAACCTGACCGGCCAGTCGCCCATCGTCGGCGCCAACTTCGTCGACCTCACCGACCTCTACTCCGCGCGGCTGCGCGAGCTGTGCCGCGAGGTCGAGCCGAGCCTCGACGAGGGCGTCTACGTGCAGTTCACCGGGCCGCACTACGAGACCCCGGCCGAGGTACGGATGGCCAGCATCCTCGGCGGTCACCTCGTCGGCATGAGCACGACGCTCGAGGCGATCGCGGCCCGCGAGGCCGGCATGGAGATCCTCGGCATCAGCCTCGTCACCAACCTCGCCGCGGGCCTGAGCGGCGAGCCGCTCAACCACGCCGAGGTGCTCGAGGCCGGCCGCCAGGCCGCCACCCGGATGGGCGCCCTGCTCGGCGAGATCGTCCCCCGCATCTGACAGGCTCAGGGCATGGAGCCCTACGCCGAGGTCGAGGAGTCCTACCGCCGCTTCGCCGCCGAGGCGGCCGACTCCCCCACGTTCACGGCCTGGGCGCTCGGGGTCGCCGGCGACCCCGAGGTCCAGGCGTGGATCCGCACGCTGCCCGACCTCAAGCAGCAGCCCAACCTGGTCTTCGCGGCGGCCCGGCACCACGGCGTACCGGCACCGGGACCGTACGACGGCCTGCGCGCCGCCCTCCTCGCCGACGGCCCCGGCGGCCCGATCCGGGCCACCGTCCTGGCCCGGGCCACGCAGACCAACGAGGTCGGCCGGCTCGCCACCCTGGTCCCCGCGTTCGCCGGCTTCGACGGACCGCTCGCGCTGCTCGAGGTCGGCGCGTCCGCGGGGCTCTGCCTCTACCCCGACCGCTGGGGCTACGCCTGGTCGACGGCGTCCGGTGACGTCCTTCTCGGCGACGAGCCCCGCCTCCCCTGCCGGGTCAGCGGCCCGGCCCCGCTGCCCACCCACCTGCCCGAGGTGGCCTGGCGCGGCGGCATCGACCTCAACCCGCTCGACGTCACCGACCCCGACGCGACCGGCTGGCTCGAGACCCTGGTCTGGCCCGAGCAGGACGAGCGCCGGGCCCGGCTCCGCCAGGCCGTCGCCGTCGCTCGGGCAGACCCGCCGTCGATCGTGCGGGGCGACCTGCTCACCGAGCTGCCGGGGCTGGTGGCGCGCGCGTCGTCGTACGGGACGGTGGTGGTGTTCCACAGCGCGGTCATCGCCTACCTGCCGCCGGACCTGCGGCTCGACTTCGACCGGATGGTCCGCGGCCTCGTCGCCGACGGCGCCTGTCACTGGGTGAGCAACGAGGGCCCGCAGGTGCTGCCGTCGGTCACCCGCACCGGCCCGCCGATCCCGGAAGGTCATCCGACCTTCGTGCTCGGGATCGACGGGCAGATGGTCGCGCAGACGCACGGGCACGGGCGGGCGTTGCGCTGGGTGGGCTGACGCCCACAGGCCTGTGGATGACGCCGGCGGCGACGCGCGGAGTCGTGCACGCTGGTCGCCATGGACCGCAGGAGGCACCATGGGAGTCATGACAGTCGTCCGTCCGCCCACGTTGACGATCGAGCCGGGCGACGTGCTCGTGCGGCCCGGGCCGTACACGCTCGAGGACCTCGACGCGCTGCCCGAGAACGGCTGTCGCCATGAGCTGCTCAACGGGGTGCTGCTGATCATGGGCGCGCCGGCCACCCGGCACCAGCTGATCGTCGGCTCGCTGTACGCCCTGCTGCGAGCAGCTCGCACGGACGACCTGCAGGTCGTGCTCTCGCCCTTCGACGTCCGGATCGGCGTCGACACCTGCCTGCAGCCCGACCTGGTCGTGACCCGGCGCTCCGACCCGGCGGAGGACGCGCTCTACATCGCGCCCCTGCTCGCCGTCGAGGTCCACTCCCCCTCGACCCGGGCGTTCGACCTCGGGCCCAAGATGGAGATCCTCGCGGCGGCGGGGTGCCCGTCGTACTGGACGATCGACCCACGAGAGCCCACGCTGACCGTGTGGTCCCTGCACGAGGGCCGCTATGTGGAGACGGTCCGCGTGGCCGCCCAGGAGACCTGGACGGCCACGGAGCCGTTCGCGGTGGCGATCACACCGGTCGAGCTGCTCGACCTCTAGCTCGCGCGGTTCATCCGCCGCACGCCGACCCACAGCCCGAGCACCCCGACGACGAGCGACGCGATCGCCCCGTAGAGCACCGTCTCGCCCGGGAACGAGCCGGCGAACAGCGCTCGCTCGGCCTCGACGATGTGCGTGAGCGGGTTGACGTCCGAGGCGGTGCGGAGCCAGCCGGGCGCGCCGTCGAGGGGCAGCAGGACGCCGGCCAGGAGCAGGAGCGGGAAGATCACCGTCTGCTGCACGGTCCAGAACACCCAGGCCTGCTCCTTCGCCGCGACGGCGAGGGCGAGGCTGAGGGCACCGAGGCCGACGCTGAACGGCACCAGCAGGGCCATGCCGACCAGGATGCCGCCGACGTGCAGGTCGAAGCCGAACGGCGTCGCGACCGCGACGATGATGATCGTCTGCAGCACGAGCGGCACCATCTCGCGCAGCGCCTTGCCGATCATCAGCGACGAGCGGCGCACCGGCGAGACGAGGAGGCGCTCGAAGGACCCGCTGACGATCTCCTCCGAGAGGTTGGCGCCGGTGAACGAGGCGCTCATCAGGGCGGTCATCGCGACGATGCCGGGCACGAACCACTGGAGCGCCGAGCCGTCGCCGGTGTCGGGCAGGAGCGGCGCGAAGAGGCCGAGGAAGACGAGCGGCTGGACCATCGCGAAGAGGACGGACGCCGGCTGGCGCAGCACCGGCTGCAGCTCGCGGACGAGGACGTTGCCGATGTCGGCGAGGACGCCGACCGGCCGCGCCACGACAGGGGTACGACGGGCCGCGGCCGCCGGGGCCGCCGGGGTGGTCAGGGAGATGCTCATGCTGCTGCTCCTTCGGTGGTCGTGCTCTGGTTCTCGCGCAGGCTGCGTCCGGTCAGGTTGAGGAAGACGTCGTCGAGGGTCGGGCCGACGACCTCGATCCGGGTCACCGGCGTACCGGCGGCGGCGAGGTCGGTGACCAGGCCGGGTGCGGTGTCGCGGCCGTGGGCGGCGCGCAGCTCGACCCGGGCGCCGTCCACCACCACCTGGGCGCCGGGCACCCGGTCGGCGCGGGCGGCTGCGGCGACGGCGGCGTCCGGCGAGGCGAACGACAGGGCGACCAGGTCGCCGAGGGCCGACTTGAGGGCGGCGGCCGAGTCGTCGGCGATGACCTCGCCGTGGTCGATCACGATCACCCGGCCGGCCAGGGCGTCGGCCTCCTCGAGGTAGTGCGTGGTGAGCACGATGGTGGTGCCGAGGTCGGCGTTGAGCCGGCGGACCTGCTCCTGCAGGTTGACCCGGTTCTGCGGGTCGAGGCCGGTCGAGGGCTCGTCGAGGAAGAGGATCGGCGGCTCCTGGACCAGACCGATCGCGACGTCGAGACGGCGCCGCTGCCCGCCGGAGAGCTGGGCGACGGGGCGGTCGGCGTGCTCGGCGAGGTCGAAGGCCTCGAGCAGCTCGTCGGTGCGACGACGCGCGTCGCTCCGCGAGAGCCCGTGCGCGCGGGCCTGGCACATGATCTCGTCGCGCCCGCGGAACTGGTGCCCCGCGGCGTTGCCCTGCCCGACGTACCCGATCGACCGGCGGACCGCCGCCCGCTCCCGGACGACGTCGTGACCGGCGACGGTGGCGCTGCCGGAGGTGGGGGCGATGAGGGTGGTCAGCATCCGCAAGGTGGTCGACTTGCCGGCGCCGTTGGGACCGAGGAAGGCGACCAGCTCGCCGGCCGCCACCTCCAGGTCGAGGCCGCGCACGGCCTCGATCGTCTGCTTGCCGCGCGTGAAGTGCCGGGTGAGTCCGACGGTGCGGATCACCGGGCCGTGGGTCGTGTTGTTCTCCATGACCACCACGCTAGGAACGAATCCGGTCAGGTTCTGTCCTGATTCTGATCTAATCTCGGGAACATGAGCACGAGCGCCCGGATGCTGCGACTTCTCTCCCTCCTCCAGACCCACCGGTTCTGGACCGGCGGCGAGCTCGCCGACCGGCTCGAGGTCAGCGACCGCACGCTGCGCCGCGACGTCGACCGCCTCCGCGACCTCGGGTACGACGTCGACGCCGTCCGCGGTGCTGCCGGCGGCTACCAGCTCCGCGCGGGCGGCGCGCTGCCCCCGCTGCTGCTCGAGGACGAGGAGGCGGTGGCGATCGCCGTCGGCCTGCGCGCCGCGGCCAACGGCGGCGTGCCCGGCTTCGAGGAGACCACCCTGCAGGCGCTCACCAAGGTGATCGCCCTGATGCCACCGCGGCTGCGCCGCCGGATGGGCGCGCTGCAGACCCAGACCGAGAGCCTGCCCGGCCGCGGCGGCCCGGGCCTCGACCCGACCGTGCTCACCACGCTCGCCCAGGCCTGCCGCGACGACGAGCTGCTCACCTTCGACTACACCGCCGCCGACGGTACGACGACCGCCCGGCGGGTCGAGCCGCACCGGCTCGTCAACCTCGGCCGCCGCTGGTACCTCGCGGCCTACGACCGCGACCGCCAGGACTGGCGCTCCTTCCGGGTCGACCGGGTGGCCGGCGAGCCGGCCACGACCGGCCAGCGGTTCCGGCCGCGCGAGATCCCGGGCGGGGACGCGGTGACCTACGTGCGCCAGGGGATGCGCACGATCCCCCGCCAGCACGAGGTGGTCGTCACCGTCGACCGGCCGGCGGCCGAGGTCGAGACGGTCGTCGGCCGCTGGGCCGACGTCGAGCCGCTCGGCGACCAGCGCTGCCGGATGGTGATGAAGACCGACACCCTCGACTGGCCGGTGCTCGTGCTCGCCAACCTCGACTGCGACTTCGCGGTCGAGCAGCCGGCCGAGCTGGAGAGCCTGCTCGGCCGGCTGGCCGCACGCGTCAGCCGGTAGCCCGCAGGAACCGCCCCGTCCGCCGCACCCCGACGACGTCCGCGGCCGGCGTCCCGTGCTCGACGACGACCTCGCCCCCGACCAGCACCGCGACGACGGTGGCGTCGTTGCGGTTGACCATCCGGGACAGGTTGCCGTAGGCGCGCACCGGGGACTCGGCGTACGCGTCGAGGGAGGCGTCCAACCGCGCCGGGTCGATGACGACGACGTCGGCCCGGTCGCCGACGCGCAGGTGACCGGTGTCGAGGCCGTACCAGTCGGCGAGCTCGCCGGTGATCCGGTGCACCGCGTGCTCAACGGTCATGAAGGGGGCACCGGCGGCCTCGGCGTCGCGGACCCGGCGCAGCAGCCGGAGCCCGAAGTTGTAGAAGGCCATGTTGCGCAGGTGCGCGCCCGCGTCGGAGAAGCCGAGCTGGACGCCGGGGTCGGCGGTGAGCTTGTCGAGCACCTTCGGGCGGTGGTTGGAGATCGTCGTGCGCCAGCGCACCTTGTCGCCGTGCTCGACCACGAGGTCGAGGAAGGCGTCGACCGGGTGCACGCCGCCACGGTCGACGCCGACCTGGCCGAAGGTCCTGCCCACGACGGAGGCGTCGGGGCACTCGGTGATCTCGGCGTCGAAGAAGTCGCGGTGCCACACGCGCGGGCCGTACTTCTTGTCGTAGTCCTTGCGGAACCAGCGGCGGTAGTCCTCGTCGGCGAGCAGGGCGCGCTGCTCCTCGATCTGGTTCGCGAGGTGCAGGGCGGCGGCGCCCGAGCCGAACTCCTCGAACACCGGCAGCGCGATGCCGTCGGAGTAGACCTCGAAGGGCACCGGCAGGTGCTGGAAGCGGAGGTCGCCGCCGAACCTGTTCACCGTCCGCGCCAGGAGGGGGAACAGGTGGGCCACCATGGGGATCGCCTTGATGTCGGCGGCCGAGAGCAGGCTGACCTTGAGGGCGGGCCGGCGGCCCCAGCCGCAGCTGCTGAACGCCATCCGGACCAGGCTCTGCGGCCTCGCGACGTCCGGGCCGCCCTGGAGGGCCCGGCCGCGGGCGCGCAGCAGCCGGTTGAGGCGGCGCCGCTCCCTGCCCTTGGCGTACGTCGACGGCAGGGTCCGCGAGCGGCAGGTCTCGCCGTCGAGCTTGTCGAACATCAGCTCCTGCGACGACATCCCGACGAAGCCCTCGTCGAGGGCGTCGACCAGGTCGGCCGCCATGGTCGCGAGCTCGGCCGCGCTGGGACGCACGTCCGGGTCGGTGGCGCGAGCGAGGCCCATCCGCGCGGCACGGATGTCGGAGTGGCCGATGAACGCGGCGACGTTGGGCCCGAGCGGGAGCCGCTCCAGGGCGGCGACGTACTCCCCCGCGGCGGTCCAGGTCTTCTGCTCCTCGAGCGCGCCGACGACATAGGGGCGCGGGATGGCCTCGACCCGGCCGAACAGGTCGCCCGCGTCGCCGGGTGCGGCGTGCACGGTCGAGAGCGAGCAGGAGCCGAGGAGGATCGTGGTGATGCCGTGGCGCAGGGACTCCAGCAGCGCCGGCTGCACGAGCACCTCGACGTCGTAGTGGGTGTGGATGTCGACCATGCCGGGGATCACCCAGTGCCCGGTCGCGTCGATCACGCGCGAGCAGCCGGTCTCGTCGAGCGGCTCCACGCTGACGGCGGCGACCCGGCCGTCCCGGATGCCCAGGTGGCGCACGGCGGAGGGAGCGCCGGTGCCGTCGAACCACCGGCCGTCGCGGACGATCAGGTCGTAGGTCATGCGCGCTCCCGGACGGTCTCGGCGTAGACGTGGTCGCGCTCGCCGCGTGACCACAGCAGGTCGCTGGTGGCGAGGCCCTCGGCGCGCAGCTCGCGCTTGAGGACCTTGTTGGTGGCGGTGCTGGGCAGCGCGTCGGCGATCCGGACGTGCCGGGGCCACGCCTTCGGTGAGAGATCGGGCTGCTCGGCGAGGAAGCCCGCGAGATCGGCAGGCGTCAGGACCGCACCGGAGCGCAGCACGAGCGCGCACATCACCTGGTCGCCCACGCGCTCGTCCGTGACCGCGTAGACCGCCGCCTGCGAGATCGCGTCGTGGCGCAGCAGCAGCTGCTCGAGTGGCGCGGCGGCGAGGTTCTCACCGTCCACGCGCAGCCAGTCGTCGGTGCGGCCGGCGAGGTAGACGAAGCCGTCGGCATCGCGGTAGGCGAGGTCGCCGGACCAGTACATGCCGCCGTCGAGCCGCTCGGCCGTGGCGCGCTCGTCGTTGTAGTAGCCGGCGAAGAAGCCGGCGCCCTGCGTGTTCACCAGCTCGCCGACGGCCTCGTCGAGGTTGACCACCCGGCCGGACTCGTCGCGCACGGCCCGGGGGCACTCGGTGCGCGCCACCCGGTCGTAGACGGCGACACCGTCGAACGGGACGCCGATCGAGCCGAGCGGCGTGTCCTCGGTCCGGGTGATGATGACGGCCGACTCGGTCGAGCCGAACCCGTCCCAGACCGAGCAGCCGAACCGCTGCGCGAACTCGCGGATGTCGCGGTCGGAGGCCTCGTTGCCGAACGCGAACCGGAGCGGGTTGTCGGCGTCGTCGGGCCGTGCCGGGGTGGCGAGGACATAGGCGAGCGGCTTGCCCACGTAGTTGAGGTACGTCGCCCCGTAGCGCCGGACGTCGTCGAGGAAGCTGCTGGCCGAGAACTCCGCGAGCGCCAGCGCCGCACCGGAGGCGGCGCTGACCGCGTAGCCGGCCATCACGGCGTTGCTGTGGAACAGCGGCATCGAGCAGTAGGCGACGTCGCCGGGCCCGAGCCCGTACTTGTCGACGAGCACCGTTCCGGCCATCACCACCATGAAGTGGGCGACCTGGACGGCCTTCGGCTCGCCGCTCGTGCCCGAGGTGAAGATGAGCATGAACGTGTCCATGGTCTGCGCGACCGGGAAGCCGTCGGTGGTCGTGGGTGCCGCCGCGACTGCATCCCCCCAGGACGCGGCATCGGTGTCGACGACGACAGCCCCGCCGAGGTCGAGGCCGTCGAGCAGCGGCAGGTGCGCCGCGTCGGTGAGCAGGACCTGGCAGTCGGCCCGCCGTACGTCGGCCGCGAGCGCCGCACCGCGCCGCGTCGCGTTGATGCCGACCGTGATGTGCCCGCCGATCGCGCCGGCGGTGATCGCCAGTGCCATCTCGGGGCTGTTGGGCAGCAGCACCCCCACGTGGAGCGGCTTCCCGGGCCGGGCGAGGTCGCGCACGACGTGCGCCCGGGCGGCGCCACCGGCCACGACCTCGCGCCAGGTCCAGGTGTCGTCGCCGTGCTTGAGGCCGACCGTGTCGCGCTCGGCGTGGGCCAGCAGCAGGCCCTGGACGGTGTCAGCCACGGACCACCTCCGGCACGGGCGTCGCGGCACCGACGTGGCGCCGCAGGAAGTGAACGGCGTGCTCGACGGCCGGCTCGTGGAACGGCTTGCCGGCGAACAGGTCGAAGTGGTCGCCCGGGTAGTGCCGGACCTCGGCCCGGCCGGCGAACGCGGCCTTCATGGTCGCGTGCGGCGGCGCGCTGCGGTCGAAGTCGGCGACCTGCACGAGCCACGGGACCTCCAGGGCCGACGCGGCCTTGGCCGGTGCCCGGGTGCCGAGCTCGAGGACGACGTCCGCGGCGATCTCGTTGCGCCAGGTGGGTCCGGCGATCGCGTGGTAGTCCTCGTAGGCGCCGGCCAGGGTGAGCGCGCCGGGCTCCCCCGGGTGCGCCACGACGGGGATCATCGACGGACCGCGGCCCGCCTTGCGTCGTACGGCGCTCGCGAGGCCGCGTCCGGTCGACGCGAGCAGCTGGCCGGCGCTGTGGTGCCGGGTCGCGAGCCGGGCGGCGGCGAGCCCGTCGACCATCGGCACCACCGAGACGACGGCCGCGACGTCGGAGCGCTCGACCGCGACCGAGACGACGTGCCCGCCGCCGAGCGAGACACCCCACAGGACCACGCGGTCGGCGTCGACGCCCGGGAGCCGCTTCGCCGCGTCGGCGGCGGCGTGCAGGTCGGCGACCTGGCCGGCCAGCGAGACGACCTGGCGCGGGGTGCCGTCGCTGGCGCCGAAGCCGCGGTAGTCGAAGGTGACCGCGTGCAGCCCGGCCGCGGCGAACGCCTCGGCGAACGGGAACATGCCCGCGTCCTGGGTGCCGGCCAGGCCGTGCGCGAGGATGACGACAGGCGCCCCGTCGGCGCCCGCGAAGTGCGTCGCCGCGCAGCGCACGCCGTCGGAGGGGAACGAGAAGGTGGTGCTCATGCCGGGCTCCCGTAGATGCTCTGGATCCAGATGTGGGTGATCGCGTCGATGTGCGCCTCCCGCTCGGGCGCGACCCCGAGGACATGGCGCTCGACGGCGTGGTCGTTGAGGTCGAGCAGGACGGCGGCGAGCACGTGCGCGTCGACGCCCGCCGGTGCGCGACCCGACGTCCGCTCCCGCTCGATCATCTCGGCGGTCATCTCGGCGAACTCGGCGCGGCCCGCGTCCCACAGCTCGCGGACGGCGGCGCTGGCGGCGCGCGCCTCGAGCAGCGCGCGGTAGGTGTGCGGCGTCCGGTCGACGGAGTCGAACAGCGTCGCCACCACCTGGTGGATCCGGTCGCGCGGCTCTCCCTCGGCCTTGACCAGCAGGTCGGTCGCGTCGGACGCGTCGTCGTACAGCTCGGCCATCAGCGCCAGGACGGCGGTCGCCTTGCTCTCGAAGTAGAAGTAGAAGGCCGAGCGGGTGACCCCCGCGCGGCGCGAGATCTCGGCGACGTTGATCTCCTCGAGCGTCTGCTCGCGGAGCAGCTCGTCGAGCGCGTCGAGCAGGGCGGCCCGGCGCTGGTCGCCGCGGTTGACGCTGCGGCGGTCGACCATCCGCGCCCAGAGCCGCTCCTCGTCGCTCATCGCGCCGCTCCCGTCGCGGCCCGGGCCGCGCCGGCCGGGATCTCCTTGACCCGCAGGTCGTGCTCGTACAGGAAGTAGTCGAGCTGCTGGGTGTGCCGCGGCCGCTGCACCATGTGGGCGGTGTACTTCTGCTGGTCCTCGTCGATCACGCGCTCCATCTCCGCCTCGCTCGGCGGGGCGTAGCGGCCCACCAGCCAGGCGGCGACGAGCCGGGTCTGGCACTCGACGAACGGGAAGAGCGTCGGCGTGGACTGGGCGAAGCCGATGAAGGCGAGGTCGTCCGTGCCGGGCTTGAAGATCCGCTTGTAGAGCCGGATGTGGTTCTCCGGGGCGCTGACGAGGTCCTCGTCGAAGAACGGGAACGTGATGTTGTACCCCGTCGCGTGGATGACGACGTCGAAGTCCTCGGCCGTGCCGTCGGCGAAGTGGACGGTGCTGCCGTCCCAGCGCTCGATGTCGCCCTTGGCCCGCAGGTCGCCGGACCCCAGCCGCAGCGGTAGCTCGACGGACTGGGTCGGGTGCGCCTCGAAGAACTTGTGGTTGGGCGTGGGCAGGCCGTAGTCCTCGGGGCGCCCTGCCGTCATCGGCTGCATCACCTGGACGAACTTGCGCTGCCAGGCGAACGGGATGTGCGGCGAGGTCTTGTAGTACTTGTCGGCCGGCTTGCCCGCGAAGTACTTCGGCACGATCCACGCGCTCGACCGGGTCGAGATGACGACCTCGTTGTCGAGGGTCTTGCTCGACAGCTCGACCGCGATGTCGGCGGCACTGTTGCCGAGCCCGATGATGAGGATCCGCTTGCCCGTCAGGTCGTGCGGCGTGCGCGGGTCGATGTAGGCGTGCGAGTGCATCGTCGTCCCGGTGAACTCGCCGGGCTTGTCGGCGAACCGCGGGTCCCAGTGGTGGCCGTTGGCGACGAGCAGGACGTCGAAGCGGCGGGTGCCGGTGCGCTGGGTCTCCAGCTCCCACCCGCCCTCGGGGTGCCGCCGCGCGTGCACGACGCCGTTCTCGAACTCGATGTGCCGGCGCAGGTCGAAGGCGTCGGTGTAGCTGTCGAGGTAGTCCTTGACCTGCGTGTGGTGCGGGAAGTCCGGGTACTCGGCCGGCATCGGGAAGTCCTTGAAGGACAGCTGGTGCTTCGAGGTGTCGATGTGCAGCGAGCGGTAGGCGCTGCTGTGGCCGTTGGGGTTGCCGAACGCCCAGTTGCCGCCGACCCGGTCCGACGACTCGAAGGTCGCGAACTCCAGGCCGTAGTCGGCGAGCATCTTGCTCATCGTGAGGCCGCTGATGCCGGCTCCGATGACGGCGACGGTGGGTCGGCGCATCCGACTTCCTCCTTGACAGAACGGGGTGACGGGCGTCACGTTAGGCGCACGATTTGACACGTGTCAACCAAAACAGACGAACGTCAGGAGACAGCCCATGAAGGTCACCGTCGTCATCGGAGGCGCCTCCGGCATCGGTGCCGCCACGGCCCGGCTGCTGGCCGCCTCCGGGCACCAGGTGGTGGTCGCCGACCTGCCCGGGACGAGCGCCGACGCGCACGTCGACGTCACCGACGAGGTGTCCGTCGCGGCCCTGCTCGACGGGGTCGTCGCCGAGCACGGCGCGCTGCACGGCGTGGTCAACTGCGCCGGCGTCAGCACGCTGGCCCGAGTGGTCGACCACGACGCGGCCGAGTGGCGCCGGGTCGTCGACGTCTGCCTGACCGGCGCCTTCCTCGTGCTCAAGCACGCCGGGCAGCGGGTCGCCGACGGCGGCGCGCTCGTCTCGCTGTCGTCGCTCAACGCCCGGCAGCCCGGCACCGGACTGGCGGCGTACTGCGCGGCCAAGGCGGGGCTCGTCGCCCTCACCGAGGTCACCGCGCTCGAGCTCGGGGCCCGGGGCGTGCGGGTCAACGCGGTCGCACCCGGTCTGGTCGTCACGCCGCTCACCGCGCCGGCGATGGACATCCCCGGCGTCCGCGACGACTACGTCGACAACACCGCGCTCGGCCGCTCCGGCGAGCCCGACGAGATCGCGGCAGCGATCCGCTTCCTGCTCTCCGACGACGCCGCCTGGATCACCGGCGAGACGCTCGACATCAACGGCGGCGCGCACCTGCGGCGCTATCCCGACCTCGTCGGCCTGGTCGAGAAGGCGTTCGGATGAGCGCGCGGACCGCGATCGTCACCGGCGGCGGGTCGGGCATCGGCGCGGCCCTGGTCCGGGCGCTCGTCGCGGAGGGGGCGCACGTCGTCGTCGCGGACGTCGACCTGCCTGCCGCCGAGGCGCTCGTCGCCGGGCTCACCGGCCCCGGCACGGCGGTCGCGCGCGCCGTCGACGTCACGTCCGCCGCGGCCGTGCAGGACGCGGTGGACGCCGTCGTCGCCGCGCACGGCCGGCTCGACCTCATGTTCAACAACGCCGGGATCACCTTCCTCGGCAACACCGAGGACCTCACCCTCGACCAGTGGAACGCGATCATCGACGTCAACGTCCGCGGCGTGGTGCACGGCGTCCACGCGGCGTACCCGCAGATGATCCGGCAGCGCGCCGGGCACATCGTCAACACCGCGTCGATGGGCGGGCTGATGGCGGCGGGCCTGATGACGTCGTACGTCACGACGAAGCACGCGGTCGTCGGGATGTCGCTCGCGCTGCGCACCGAGGCCGCCGCGCACGGCGTCGGCGTCACCGCGGTCTGCCCGGCAGCCGTCGACACCCCGATCCTCGACAAGGGCGAGATCGGGCGGTTCAAGGGCCGCGACTTCTACCTGGAGGGGCAGGGCATCAAGGAGCCGGTCGACCCGGACCTGCTCGCCCGCCGGGTGCTCGCCGCGGTCGCGGCGAACCGGCCGATCGTGATCGAGCCGCGCCAGGCGCGGATCGCGTGGCGGATCGGCCGGCTCGCCCCGGGGCTCGTCAACCGCATGGCGACCCGGTTCGTGGCCCAGCAGCGGGCGGGGGTGCTCGACCCGCCTACCGCCTGACCCGCACCGCGCGGAGCGGGGTGGCGACCCGCTTCGTGCCGGGCGAGGCGGTGGCGACCACGGACCAGTAGTGACGCCCGGCCCGCAGGCTGCGCACGACCGAGCGGGGCACGGTGACGACGACGGTGCCGCGCAGGCTCCGGACGCTGCGCACGGCGAGCACCCGGCCGCCGTCGCGGACGACGAGCTGGCCGGTGTAGCCGACGCGGCCGTCCCCGGGCAGCGACACGCTCACCCGGAGCTTGACGGCCTTGGCGCGCTTGCCCGCCGGCACCTTCGCGGGCAGTCTCGCGCCCACCGCAGGAGCGGCCTTGGCGACGGTCAGCGCCGCCCGCGCGGTCGCGCCGGCGTAGGTCGCGACGACCGGGTGGCGTCCGGCGCCGAGGTCGGCGGGCAGCACGACCTGCGCGGCGCCGGAGGCCAGCGTCCCGCGCAGCGTCCGGCCGGCGACGCGCACCTCGACCGGGCCGGAGGGCGCCGGCGCACCCGGTGCGCCGACGGCGACGGTCGCGACCGGACGGGTGCCGTGGACGACGCGGTCGTCGTCGAGCGTGAGCCGCACCGTCGGGGCGGCCGGCTCGCGGTCGGCCTCCTCGGCGTCGGTGAGGTCGACGGTGACGGGCGCGGGCGCCTTGTGCCCGTCGGCAGCCCCACCCGAGGAGTACCAGTACGACGCCAGCCCGGTCGCCAGGTGGAAGTCCACGAACGCCTGCGGCCAGGAACCCCAGCCCGCTCCGGCGCGGTGCTGCGGGGTCGCGCTCGCCGGCAGGTCGACCTCGACGCCCCCGTACGCGGGCGTGACGACGACCGCGCCCGCCGGGTCGAGCTCGACGCCCTCGAAGCTCGCGACCCGGACGCCGGCGACCTCGTCGAGCGGCGTCCGCTGGTTCGGGTCGGCCTGGCTCGAGCCGTAGCCGTCGAGGTCGGCGCGCAGCGTGCCGGTCCCGTCGGCGTCGACCTCCAGCACGGGGTCGGTGAACCAGAAGGGCACCAGACCGCCGTAGAAGTTGACCGAGAACGTGCCGTCCCAGCGGACCGTCGCCGAGCCGTCGGCGGCGAGCTCGGCCCGGCCCTCCGAGAGCCGCACGAGCTGGTCGACCCCGCCGCCCACCATGGCCGCGCGGGTCGCCCAGGTGGCGGGCACCTCGGTGCCGTCGGCCGCGCGGTGCACGACCGCGACATCGCCGTCGGTGGCCCGGTAGGTCGCCTCGTCGCCGTCGGAGACTCCCGCCGACAGGTAGCTCGAGCCACCGAACGGCGGCGCGACCTGCAGCTCGTCGCTGCCCGACCACTCCAGCACGACGCCGTCGAGCGTGAGGCCCTCGGCCGGGACCGCCCGCCGCGGCGTGACCGTCAGCCGCGCGGCGGCCGAGTACGTCGTACCGGCAGCGTTGACGGCCTTGGCCCGGAACAGCGAGCCGGACTGGTCGAGGTTGGTGCCGACGACGGTGAGCGACGAGACGCCGCCGGCGCTGTCGACGACCACGTTGTCGTCGTCGGCGGGGATCGGCTGCCAGTAGCCGCCGACCCGGCGCTGCCAGACCAGCGAGGTGAGGGCCGGGCCGGCCTGGACGTCGACGACGAAGGTCGCGTCCGCGCCCTCGGTCACCGTCCGGTGCCGCGCGTCGAGCGTGAAGCGCGGCGCGTAGGCGACCGCGAGGACCGCCTCGTCGGAGACCACCGTGCCCGCGTCGTTGGCGACCTTGAGCCGGTAGGTCGTGCCGCCGGCGGCCGGCGTCGCGTCGACCCGCAGCGTGGCGGCGTCGGCGCCGGGCACGTCCTGGAACCGGGTCTCCCCCGGCCGGCGGGCCTGCCACTGCAGGCGGCCACCGAGGGCGGCGTCGATCGCGGCGGTGAACGTTGCGGGACGGCCGGCCTCGCCGGCCGCGAGCTCGACCGTCACGTCGTCGGGCTGGGTGGTGACGCGCGGCGCGATGCCGTCGAGGACCATCCGGCGGTAGCCGAGCTCGCGCGGAGCGGTCGCCGACTGCACCGGCACGTAGACCGAGCCGTCGACACCGGTCTTCAGCACCATCTGGGTGCCGCCGTTCTGGGCGTACTCCGCGACCCGGTAGCCGGCCAGGGTGCCGGCGTCGTCGACCAGCTTGAGCGTGCGGCCCTGCGCGTCGGAGTCGTCGGTGGCCCAGAGCAGGCCCCGCTCGGCGTCGTACGCCATCTGCCAGGCGGCGCGGGAGGTGTCGAAGCCGAGCTCGTGGTACTGCGCGATCGGCTCACCCTCGACCGCAGGCCGGGCCACGGCCCGGTCGCCGTCGAGGTCGACGCGCTGGTAGTCGGCGAGCCGCTGGTTGTTGCCGTGCAGGTAGACCGAGCCGTCCGGCCCGGCGACCGCCGCGGTCCAGCCGTAGAAGACGCCGCTGCCCTCGTAGAAGAGCCGGGCCTCGGTGCCCGGGATGCCGGTGGCCGTCACGGTGGCGTCACCGGTCGGCGCCAGCCGGTAGGCCGGCGCGTAGTGGTCGGTGCCGTTCGCGACGACCCGGGCGGCGCCCAGCGCCAGCACGTAGGAGCCGTCGCCGAGGGCGGCCAGGCTCGGGTCCGCGGCATTGCCGGGCGGAGCCGGCGTGCCACCGGTCAGCGCCCAGCCACCCGGGAAGTCACCGCTGGGGGCCCACGCGACGGGAGCCCGGCGCACCGTCCACCCGCCCTCGCCGTCGGGGCTCACCCGCACCAAGCGGTAGGGGTTCTGCTCGCTCGCGACCGACCCGTCGAGGACGACCACGCCGAGCTCGCCCGCCACCCGGTTCCAGGTCAGGGCGCTCACCCCGGGCGCCGACGAGGTGAGCAGCACGCCGGCCACCCCGGCCGTGAACGTGCCGCCGGAGCGGTCGAAGCGCAGCGTGCGCAGGGTGACCTCGTTCTGCGCGGCACCGTCCTTTGCGGTGACGAGGAAGAGGGTGTCGGTGACCGGGTCGAGCGCGGTGCGCAGGAAGCGCCCGCTGCCGCCGGTGGCCACCATCGTGTGCGTGTACGGCGTCCCGACCGGCGTCAGGTCCTGCGCGTCGAGCGCGGTGACGATGAGCTTCTGGGCGCCGTGCGCGGCGTCGAACTGGGTCGCGTAGACGACGTCGCCCCGGGCCGAGACCTCCAGCGAGCGCTGCGCGTTGGCGCCACCGGAGACGGTGCTGCCGCTGAGCCACCGCGCTCCCTCGCTGAGCACCGGGGCGCCCGGCTGGTCGAAGCGCTCGGCCAGGTCGGGGATGCCGCCCGGACCGTCGTAGGCGATGGTGACGGGGTCGAACGCCGTCCCCGGTGCGTAGAGGCGCTGCCCCTCGCCACCCTGGCTGGGGATCGCGTCCCAGCGGGTGTGGCCGTCGGCGAAGGCCGTGCCCTCGGCGCCGGCCACGTCGAGCGTCGCGAGCACCACGTCGACGTCCTCGTGCAGCGCGCCGCCCGGGTCGTCGCGGCTGTAGCCGACGTAGGTGCCGCGGATCTCCTGGGCGTCCGGCCCGATCCGCACCTCGAGGTCCTTGAACGTCGAGTCGAGCGCGTAGCGGCCCGAGTCCTCGGGGTACACCTGAAAGCGGACCCACCCACCGAGCCGCAGCGTGGTGGTGCGGGTCGCGTCGTCATAGGCGCCCGAGGTGACCGGGAAGTCGAAGCCGTCGGCCACGCCGTTGGGCGCGCGCCGGACGACGGCGCCGTCGCCGCCCGTCGTCCCGGCGGCGCCGATGTAGCTGCGCCAGGAGGCCTTGATCCCCCAGCTCACCGTGCCGGAGGAGAGGTCGGTCGTCGCGGCGTGCGCGACGGGCGCAGGCGCGACGAGGCCGAGGCCGGCGAGCGGCAGGACGAGGGCGAGCAGGGCGAGGGCGAGGCGTTTCATGCGGGCGACCTTCGGGAGTCGGGAGCGGCGACGAACACCGGACGGCGCGCGGGCCCGAGTCCGCGCACCGTCCGGTCAGGCGTCAGGAGACGTTGAACTCGGCGCTGTCGCCGGCGTAGGTGCCGCTGCCGCCGCCGCCGTGGGTCGGGGTGATGACGACCTCGCACAGCTTGGTGCTGCAGTTGATGTTGCCCGGCTGGCCGAGCAGGTTGGCGTGGGCGTTGGTGTCGTTCGCGAGGAGCTGGAAGCCGGTCACGGTGACGACGCCCGACGCGCTGGAGGTGGTGTCGACCTGGTTGCTCTCGCCGCAGGCCGGGATCTTGACCAGCGGCAGGAAGGTGTAGGTCGCGTACTCGCAGACGCTCACCGTGTAGTCGGTGCTCGCGCTCAGCCCGGTCTTCGTGACGGTGACCGTCGCGAGGTCGGCGTAGCTGCTCGACGCCGGCGAGAGCGTGACGTTGTCGGCGTCGCTGGTGTCGGAGGCGTGGGCCGCCGGCGCCGACACGCTCAGCGCCGTCGCCGCGGCACCCGCGGCGAGGAGGGAGAGGGCGCGCGCCGTCGTACGGCGGTTCGGGGTGGACCTCATGGGTTCTTCTCCATCTCTAGGATCGGAACCAGCCCTGGGGCCGATTCCTCGTCAGGCCGCGCACTGCGCGCGGCCGTGGGAGGCCGCAGGGTCGGCCGGGGCGCTGTTCCCTGCGAAAGTTCGGCGCCCCGGTCATCCCTCGCGACACACGTGCCGCGCGGCCTCGTCCTCGCCGGCCCGGTGCCGCGAGTGGCTTCACCAGAACCTGCGAGGTAAGGTAAGCCTTACCGAATTGCTCACGGCCGTCAAGCAAGTCCCTGACGTTCCGTCAGATCCGTTCGGGCGTCCGTCGTGCCGCACACCTGCAGCACGACCTGCGCGTTCTCGGGCTGTAATTAGGTGAGCCTAAGCTTGTGTTAGGGTCACCTTTGCCCGAGATGTTGACACTCTGACAGCAAAGAGCAGCGCATGGTTCCCCCGACGACCCGCCCCTTCCGCACGCTGGCCGCCGTCGCTGCCGCCGCCCTCGCGCTCAGCGCCTGCGGTCCCGTGCTCGACGGGAAGCAGAGCGGGTCCGGGAAGGAGTCACCGGGCACCGAGGTCCCCTCGATCGCCGACGTGACCGCGCTGGCGGACCCGAAGGCCTACCAGGGCCCGGTCGACATCAACCTGCCCGACCCGGAGATCCGCCCGGTCGAGGACGACCCGACGCCGCAGCTGCCGGTCACCGTGACCGACGCGCAGGGCACCAAGGTCACCGTCGAGGACACCAGCCGGATCCTCGCCCTCGACGTCTACGGCACGCTCTCGCAGACCGTCTTCGAGCTGGGCCTCGGCGACCGGATCGTGGGCCGCGACGTCTCGTCGGCGTACTCCGAGATCGAGGACCGGCCGCTGGTCACCCAGAACGGCCACGAGCTCAACGCCGAGGCGATCCTCGGCCTCGACCCGACCGTGCTCATCACCGACACCTCGCTCGGCCCGTGGGACGTCGTCCTCCAGGTCCGCGACGCGGGCATCCCCGTGGTCGTGGTCGATGCCGAGCGGAGCCTCGCCAACCTCGCCGAGCTGACCGAGCAGGTGGCCGGCGCGCTCGGCGTCCCCGAGCAGGGCAAGCAGCTCGGCCAGCGGATCGTCCAGGAGGCCGACGCCGTCGAGGCGCAGATCGCCAAGGTCGCGCCGCAGGACGTCACCGGCCAGATGCGGATGATCTTCCTCTACGTCCGGGGTCAGGCGAACGTCTACTACATGTTCGGCCGGGGCTCCGGTGCGGACGCGCTGATCACCGCCGTCGGCGGCTACGACGTCAGCAGCGAGATCGGCTGGAACGGCATGAAGCCGGTCAACGACGAGGGCCTGATCAAGGCCCAGCCCGACGTCGTGGTGATGATGAGCAAGGGCCTCGACTCCGTCGGCGGCGTCGAGGGCCTGCTCGACCAGTTCCCCGCCCTCGCCCAGACGCCGGCCGGCGAGAACCGCCGCGTGATCGCGATGGACGACGCGCAGATCCTCAGCTACGGACCGCGCACCGCCGACGTCCTCAACGCGCTGGCCGTAGCCCTCTACGCGCCCGAGAGCCTGCCCGCCGAGGACCGTTCGTGACCGCGACCGTGCCCGGCCCGGCGCTGCGCGCCGAGGCCGGCGCCGGCCGCGTCGCCGACGGCACCGCCGCGCTCGACCGGCACCGCCGGCGCCGGATCGCCACGCTGTACGCCGGCCTGGTCGGCGCGCTCGTCGTCGCGGTCCTGGTGGCGGGCGGCTCCGGCCAGCTCACCATCCCCCTCAGCGAGATCCTCGGCTCCATCGCGCACCGTCTCGGGATCGACGCCGGGCCGATGCCCAGCCACCCCAACGGCGAGTACACGCTGTGGAACGTCCGCTTCTCGCGCATCGCCATGGCCGTGATCGTCGGCGGCTCGCTCGCCGTCGCGGGCGCCGCGATGCAGGGCGTCTTCGGCAACCCGCTCGCCGAGCCGAGCGTCGTCGGCGTCTCGTCGGGCGCCGCCGTCGCCGCCGGCTTCGCGATCGTCTTCGGCCTGCGCTTCGCCGGCGACTGGTCGATCCCGGTGTGCGCCTTCGTCGGTGGGCTCGTCACGACGCTCCTGGTCTACGCGCTCTCCCGCTCCGACGGGCGGACCGAGGTCGTCACGCTCGTGCTCACCGGCATCGCGGTCAACGCCGTGGCGGGTGCGCTCCTCGCGCTGCTGATGTTCCTCGGCGACACCCAGGCCCGCGAGTCCATCGTCTTCTGGCAGCTCGGCAGCCTCAACGGCAGCCGCTGGACCTATGTCGTCGTGGTCGCGCCGCTCGCCGTCGCCGGCGTCGTCATCGCCCTGGCCTGCGCGCGCAGCCTCGACCTGCTCGCGCTCGGCGAGCGCTCGGCCCGCCACCTCGGCGTCAACGTCGAGGCGCTGCGGATCGTGCTCATCGTCGTCGTCGCGCTGCTCACCGCCGCGGCGGTCAGCTTCTGCGGCATCGTCGCCTTCGTCGGCCTCATCGTCCCGCACCTCGTGCGGATGGTGACCGGCCCCGGCCACCGCACGCTGCTCGTCGCCTCGTTCCTGGCCGGCGCGCTCGTGCTCATCTGCGCCGACACCGTCGCGCGCACCGCCGTCGCCTACACCGACCTGCCGCTCGGCATGCTCACCTCGCTCGTCGGCGGGCCGTTCTTCTTCTGGCTGCTGCGCCGGACCCGTCGCACCTCCGGAGGCTGGGCATGAGCCGCCCCGACACCGCCGTCCTGTCCGCGCACGGGGTCTCCCTCAGCTACGGGCGCCGGCCGATCCTCGAGTCGGTCGACCTCGCCGTACGACGACGCGAGGTGCTCGCCCTGGTCGGCCCCAACGGCGCCGGCAAGTCCACCCTGCTCTCGGTGCTCGCCGGCGACCTGGCGCCCGACGAGGGCGAGGTCCGCCTCGACGGCACGCCGCTGGCGCAGTGGAAGCTGCGCGACCTGGCGCGCACCCGCGCGGTGCTCACCCAGGAGCACAAGATCTCCTTCCCGTTCCCGGCGATCGACGTCGTCCGGATGGGCCGCTCCCCCTGGCGCGGCCGTCCCGAGGAGGACCACGACGAGCGCGTGGTCGCCGAGGCGTTGGCGACCGCCGACGTCGAGCGGCTCGCCGCGCAGCCCTTCGGCCTGCTCTCCGGCGGCGAGAAGGGGCGCACGTCGTTCGCCCGGATCCTCGCCCAGCGCACCGGCGTCCTGCTCCTCGACGAGCCGACCGCCGCGCTCGACATCGGGCACCAGGAGGCCGTCCTCGCCGAGGCCCGCACCCAGGCCGCGGCGGGCGCAGCCGTGGTCGTCGTCCTGCACGACCTGACGCTCGCCGCGGCGTGGTCCGACCGGGTCGCCCTGCTGCACCGCGGCCGGGTGGCCGCCGAGGGCCCGCCCGCCGACGTCTTCACCGCACCGCTGCTGAGCCTCGTCTACGACCATCCCATCGACGTCCTGCCGCACCCGGCGACCGGCGAGCTCCTCGTGCTCCCCGACCGGCGTGCCCTCATCGCGCGGGAGGAGACCGCATGACCCGCCTCTCGGCGGCCGCCGCCCGGCTGCTCACCCTCACCCTGCTCGCCGCCGGCCTCGCCGTCGGCGTGACCGGCACCACCGCCGCCCCCGCCGCGGCCGCCGGCCGGACCACCGTCACCAACGACCGTGGCAGCGCCGCCGCCGACTCCCGCTACCGCACGCCGCTGACCATCCGCGGCAGCGGCTTCCAGGTCGTCAAGGGCGGCTTCGGCGGCGTCTACGTGATGTTCGGCTGGGTCGACGACGCGCGCGGCGGCTCCTGGAAGCCCTCGCGCGGCGGCGTCGTCGGCAAGGACTACCGCTACATCCCCGATGCCGAGAACGCCGCCGCCAACCAGGGCTACCTGCGCTTCATCGCCTTCCCCGGCAGCTCCACCGCCGGTGAGGCCAACGGCACGCTCGCCGCCAACGGCAGCTTCCGGACCACGATCACCGTGCCCGGCCCGACCTTCCAGAGCGTCGACCGCAACGGCAAGGTCGCCACCGTCGACTGCCTCAAGGTCACCTGCGGCGTCATCACCATCGGCGCGCACGGCGTCAAGAACCGCGCCAACGAGAGCTTCACGCCGGTCCGGTTCACCGACGTCTACGACAGCGCGCCGCCTTCGTCCTCGGGCTCGGAGCCGGACGCGCAGACGGGCGCGCAGCCGGGTTCGCCGTCGGGCTCGGCGCCCGAGGACGGCGCAGCGAACCCCGCGACGACCCCCACCGCCGGCGCCGCCACCGGCAAGGTCGCCCCCAAGCTCACCACCGACCGGCTCACCGCCAAGGTCGGCAACACCCTCGCCTTCACCGCGACCGGCTTCCGCCCGGGCGAGCAGGTCCTCGGCGTCCTCGACGACGGCGTCGCCGGGATCGGCCCGATGGTCGCCGGCCCCTCCGGCGAGGTGGCCGGCATCCTGCCCCTGCCCCGGACCCTCACCGCCGGCACCCACGAGCTCCGGCTCACCGGCGCCGCCTCCGGCGGGAGCACGACCGAGCGGTTCGCCGTACGGCCGGCCGACGACGCGCCCGCCCCCGCCGCGGCCGGCACCGCCGACGACGCGGACGACGACCAGGCCCTCGGCGCCGGCCGGATCTTCCTGCTCGTGGCCGCCGCCGTCTTCGTCCTCGCCCTGCTCGGCCTGGCGCTGCGCCTGCTCCTGCGCCGCCGCGCAGGTCAGCACCGCCCGGAGGTGACCGCATGATCCGCCGCCTGCTCCTCGGCCTGGTCGCCGCGCTCCTGCTCCTCGTCGCCGGGCTCGGCCTGCCCGCCGTCGCCGACGACGAGCCCACTGAGCAGCCCACTGAGCAGCCCACCGAGGAACCCACCGAGCAGCCCACCGAGCAGCCCACGGACGACACCGCGTTCGCCGTCTCCGACGCGGTCTTCCGCTGGGGCGTCAACGACGAGAGCAACAACCGCGCCCACGCACCGGGCACCTTCAACTTCCTGTCCGCCGGCAAGGCCCCCGACCCGGGCCGCGGCGGCCAGACCCTCGACGCCGCCGGCCGCTGGCCGACCACCAAGGCGACCGCCTGGCTGGCCCGCTCGGGCAACGTCCGGATCGAGAAGAACACCAGCCGCGGCACCCGCCTGGCCGACTACGCCGGCCTCAAGACCGGCTCCGACGACACCACGCCCCTGGGCAGCCCGACCGCCGGCACCTTCAGCAACCACCAGGTCGTGATCTCCGGCGGCAAGGGCCAGGTCGACCCCGCCGCCGGCACCGCCCGGATCGCCTGGACCGGCTCCTTCACGCTCTTCTACTACTCCGGGATGACCTTCTTCACGGTCAGCGACCCGGTCCTCACCGTCGACCTGGCCAAGGGCACCGCGGCGATCACCGCGACGGCGTCCGGCTTCGCCAGCTCGATGGAGGACATGACCAAGTGGTCGCCGGTCCCCAGCACGCCGATCACCCTGGTCGAGCTCGACGGCGTCGGCGCCTCCCAGCTGGCCGCCGAGAAGGGCTTCACCGGCGTCGCCAAGTACCTCAAGGTGCCCCACAAGCCGGCCGACGGCTCACAGCAGTCGACCAGCGGCGACAGCTGGGGCGCCTTCCCCGCCAGCTTCCTGCGCTTCCTCGAGAAGACCGGCTCCGCGGCGTACTGGTACTCCTCCGGCGGCGCCACCGACGCCTTCAAGGTCGCCAAGCCGGTCCTCGTCAGCTGGGACGCGAAGACCGCCATCACGCCCGAGAAGCCGCCGGTCACCCCCCAGAAGCCCGGCAAGCAGCCCACCAACGAGCCCGGCCAGGTCCCCCCGACGGTCCAGCCCCCGGGCCCGTCCCTGCCGACGACCACCCAGCCCAGCCCGCCGGCCCTGCCGGGCAACGCGTTCGGCACCGGCGCCACCACCCCCGACGCGGGCACGAGCGTCCCGGCTGCCTACGAGCCGCCGGTCGCCTACGCCCTCACCTCCGCCCCCACCTCGACCGACGACCGGCCCGCACGGACCGGCGCGGCCTGGGAGTGGGCTCTCGGAATCCTCCTGCTCGCCGGAGCAGCGGGGATCACCCTGTCCACCCCCCTCATGCACCGCCTGAAAGGAACCCGATGAAGACCGTCCGTAGAGGCATCGCCGGGATCGCCGCCGCTGCCCTCACCGCCGCCGGGCTCAGTGTCCTCGGCGTCGCCACCGCGCCGTCCGCCCATGCGGCGGGCAGCGAGCTCGTCGAGAACGCCACCCTCCGCTGGGGAGTGTCCAACGAGTCCAACAACGCCGGCTTCGCGCCGGGCACCTGGAACCTCTTCTCGGCCGGCAAGCTGGGCGACCCCACCGCCGGTGGCGCGACGCTCAAGACCGCCGACGAGGGCGCGACCTGGAGCAACGGCAAGGCCGCCGGCTGGACCAACCACGCCGGCAACGTCACCGTCGAGGACCTCCAGGCCGGCGGCGGCTACGCCCCGACCACCTTCGACGGCACCCGCCAGAACTCCGCGGGCGCCTCGACCTCGCCGGCGGGCAGCAACGTCTTCGCCGAGACCCAGCTGGTCTTCCGCAACGGCACCGGCCGTGTCGACGCCGCCGCCAACACCGCCAACGTCCAGTGGGACGGCGACGCCACGGTCATCTACTACTCGGGCATGACGTTCTTCTACGTCTCCGACCCCGAGCTCACGGTCAACGCCGACGGCTCGGGCGAGGTCACCGCGACGCTCGACGGCTACGGCACCGACATGGACGACCAGAGCCAGTGGATCGACCTCCCGGCGCAGGAGGTCACCCTCGCCACGCTGACCGGTGTCGACGTCGAGGACCTCGGCCTCACCACCACGCCCGCCTACCGTGGCGTCGAGTACGACGCCCCGGCCGGCGGCACCGCGCAGGTCCGCACCGGCGCCGACTGGGGCTCCTTCCCGCAGTCGTTCGTCGACTTCGTGCAGACCACCGGTGGCGGGCCCTACTGGTACTCGACCGGCGGCTCGGCCGACGGCAAGAAGCCGACCCTCCCGCTCGAGATCAGCTGGACGAAGGTCGGCCCGCCGGCCGTCCAGGTCTCCAAGACCGCGCTGCTCCCCTCGGGCGCCTACCAGGTGACGGTCACCGGCACCGGCTTCGACCCGGCCCTGTCGACCGCCACCCGTCCGCCGCTGGCCGGCAAGCCCGGCGGCACGTACGTCGTGTTCGGCAAGTTCGCGCCGACCTGGCGCCCGTCGCAGGGCGCGCCCTCCAGCGCGCGCAAGGTCGGCAACCAGAAGTGGGCCGTGCTCGCCGCCGACATGGCGACCATCGGCGGTCCGGCCGCCGGCGCCGTCGAGCTGACGCCGCAGGGCACCTTCACCGCGACGCTGACGATCGACAAGGCCGCCATGGACGCCGCGGCGACCGACCCGTCGCTGGTCAACTACGGCGTCTACACCTACCCGGGCGGCGGCGGCAACGCGCCGACGCACGAGACCTACACGCCGATCACCTTCGCGGCCGCACCGGGCACCGCCACCGCGACCGTCACCACCGCACCCACCCGCACCACCGACGGCACCGCCGAGGTCACCGTCGCCGACGCCGAGGGTGGCGCGGGCACGGGCAGCATCGACGTCAAGGTCGAGGACGGCAGCGGCGCCGAGATCGTGTCCGCACCCGCCGCGCTGACGGACGGCAAGGCCACGGTCACCCTCCCCAAGGGCACGCCGGGCGACTACACGCTGAAGGTCCTCTACACGGGCAACGCCAACATCACCGACGCGACCGCCAGCGCCACCTACGCGATCGGCAAGGCGACCGGCTCGGTCAGCACCACGGTGACCAAGAAGCCGACCCCGGCCGCGACCGGCACCGCGACCCTCGAGGTCACCTCCGACGAGACCGCCACCGGCGACGTCCAGCTCCAGGTCAAGCGCGCCAACGGCAGTGTCGTCGCGACCACCTCGGCCCAGCTCCAGAACGGCGCCGCCGCCGTGACGCTGCCCCGGCTGGCCCCCGGCCGGTACTCGCTGGTCGCGAGCTACGCCGGTGACGGCGTCGTCGCCGGCGCGACCTCGACCACGACGCTCGACGTCGCCAAGGTCGCGGCGCGGGTCACCGCCGCGTGGGCCAAGAAGCCGACGGCGCGCAAGGCCGGCAAGCTCAAGGTCACCGTCTCCGCGACCGGCGTCACGGCGACGGGCAAGGTCACCGTGGTGATCAAGAACGCCAAGGGCAAGAAGGTCAAGACCGTGGCCGGCACCCTGAGCAAGGGAGTCGTCACGATCAAGGTGCCGAAGCTCAAGGCCGGCAAGTACAAGCTGAGCGTCGCCTACGCGGGCGACAGCCAGCTGAACGGCGCGAGCAGCTCCGCGAAGGTCACCGCCAAGCGCCGCTGAACGCCCGCTGACGACCTGGCCGGCGGTCCCGACCGGACCGCCGGCCAGGTCGTGTCCCCGCACCGTCCCTGCTCCTGGAAGCCTAGAATCTGACCGTGCCGAAGATCGCCGCCGAGACCCTCCCCGCCCACCGCGACCTGGTGCGCCGCCGGATCTTCGACGCCTTCGGGGCCCTGATGGACGAGCGCAGCTTCGACGCGATCACGATGGCCCAGATCGCCGCCCGGGCGGGGATCGGGCGCACGGCGATCTACCACCACTTCCGCGACAAGGAGGCGGTCGTGGTCGCGTTCGCGACCGAGGAGACCGTCCACTACCTCGCCGACCTGCGCCGGGACCTCGACCTGGTCCCCGACCCGGTGGCCAAGATCCGGGTCTACCTGCGCCACCAGCTCCAGGCCGGGCAGCAGTTCCACACCGGGATGGGCGGGATCCTCTACCACCTCCTCTCCGAGGAGGCGATGGAGCAGATCCACGACCACGTCGCCGCGGTCGAGGAGGTGCTCGAGGAGATCCTCGACGACGGCATCGCCCAGGGCGCCTTCCAGGTGAGCGACCGCAAGGCCGCGATGTCGCTGCTCCACGCGGCGCTGGCGACCCGCCAGCTGCCGCTCGCCGCGGTCGAGGAGTTCGTGCTCCGCGGCCTCGGTCACCGCGACTGACCTCCGGCCCACGCACACTCAGTTAGGGTTACCTAAGAAAAAGTGCGTCCGAGGTATTGACAAGATGTCGACATGTTTCTGACACTTGGTCAAGAAGCATTTCTCTCACCCCGATCTCCGAGGAGCCCGTGCCATGTCCGTGGCCACCACCGTCCGCGACGAGGACCTCACCCTCTCGACCGCCATGCGCGAGGGCTCGCGGTCCGAGCACGAGGCGGCCGAGGGCTCGACCTACATGGCCGAGCTGCTCGAGGGCCGCCTGACCACCGAGGCCTACGCCGCCCTCCTGCTGCGCCTGCGCCGCGTCTACGCCGCGATGGAGGACGCCGTCCGCGAGCGCGCCGACGCTCCCGCCGTCGCCGCCGTCCACGACGCCGCGCTCGAGCGCCTGGCCGCCATCGACGCCGACCTCGCCCACTGGGCGCCCGGCACCGACCCCGCGAGCGTCGTCTCCCCCGCCACCGACGCGTACGTCGCCCGGCTGCGCGCCGCGGCCGCTCGCGACGACCTCGGCGGTGCGCTGCTGGCCCACCACTACACCCGCTACCTGGGCGACCTCTCCGGCGGCCAGGCCATCGGCCGGATCCTCAGCCGCACCTACGGCCTGCCCGAGGGCGTCGGCGTCGCGTTCTACGACTTCGCCGAGATCCCGAAGCCCAAGCCCTACAAGGACGCCTACCGCGCCCGCCTCGACGCCCTGGGCCTCTCCCCGGAGCAAGTCGCCGCGGTCGTCGACGAGGTCAAGGCCGCGTTCGCGCTCAACCAGGCCGTCTTCGACGAGCTCGGTCGCGACATCGAGCACTACCGCGCGGCGTAGTCGGCGCTGAGCCGGGCGGTCAGCCCCGCCCGGCACCCGGCCATCATCCGCCGGTGGTTCCACACCAGCACCGCCCGCCCGACGTACGACGCCGCGGCGAGCGCGCCACGGACGCGCACCTCCTGCCGGAAGTCGAGCCGGGTCCCGCCCGCCACGGGCACCAGCGTGAACCGCGCGAAGCCGTCGAGGTCGCCGCTGACGGCGACCTCGACCACCGGCGGCGTCCGGCTCACCGCGTCGAGCACGAGGTCGAGCGTGTAGGGCAGCGTCGAGCGGCAGCACACCCACGCGGTGTCGGGGCCGAGCCGGGCGACCGCCCGGACCTGCGGCCACCAGCGCGGGTAGTGCTCCAGGTCGGTGAGCACCTCGGCGACGGCGGCCGCCGGCGCGGGCACCACCCACGTCTCGGTGAACTCGAACGAGCGGAGCATCCTTCCATCATGACGTCCCACGAGCAGGTCGTGCGCACGGCCGCCGGCGTCGTCCGGGTGCGGTGCGAGCCGCGGGGCGCCGAGCTCCGCGACCTGACCGCCCACGGGAGCGTGCGGTGGGTCCAGTGGTTCAGCGCCGTCCCCGGCGTCCTCAGCCTGGTCGGCCTGGTCCTCCACCACACCCGCTACCGCCGCGGCTGGCGCGTCGTCGGCCAGGAGGACGGACCCGGCGGCCACCGGCTCGTCCTGGACCGGCCCAGCGAGCAGACCGCCGCCGCCGACGCCGCGCGGCTCGTCACCTGGCTCGCCGACGGCCGCCGGCTGCGCGACTTCCCCCTCACGGCTCACCAGCGCCCCTAGCGCTCACGAGCGCTCAGGGCCGGCGCGCCACACTGGGGGCATGCCGAGCACCGGACTCCCCATCGCCGAGGCCGCCACGACCCTGGGGCTCACCACCGACACGCTGCGCTACTACGAGAAGGACGGGCTGCTCCTGCGCCCGGTCCCCCGCGCCTCCGGCGGCCACCGCCGCTACGAGAACGCCGACCTGCGCTGGATCGAGCTCGTCACCCGGCTGCGCTCGACCGGGATGCCGATCCGCGACGTCCGCCGCTACGCCGACCTGGTGCGTTCCGGCGAGGGCAACGAGGAGGACCGGCTGGCGCTGCTCCAGGCGCACCGCGAGCAGGTGCTGCGCCAGCTCGCCGAGGTGACCCAGCACCTGGCCGCCATCGAGCACAAGATCGGCCTCTACACCGACTGCGTCCTGGAGCGCAGCGCCGACCTGGAGCGCAGCGCTTGACCTGGAGCGCGCTCCAAGGAGTTGGCTGGTGGTCATGACGAACTCGACCCGCACCCTCGGTACGACGTCCTCCCTCACGGTCTCCGCCCTCGGCCTCGGCTGCATGGGCATGTCCGACTTCTACGGCACCCCCGACGAGGCCGGCGGCATCGCGACCATCCACCGCGCGCTCGACCTCGGGATCACCTTCCTCGACACGGCCGACATGTACGGCCCCTTCACCAACGAGCAGCTCGTCGGCAAGGCGATCGCCGGACGCCGCGACGAGGTCCAGCTCGCCACCAAGTTCGGCGTCGAGCGCGCCCCCGACGGCGAGCGGCGCGGCATCAACGGCAGCCCGGAGTACGTCCGCGCCGCCTGCGACGCCTCGCTGCAGCGGCTCGGCGTCGACCACATCGACCTCTACTACCAGCACCGCGTCGACCAGAACGTCCCGATCGAGGAGACCGTCGGCGCGATGAAGGAGCTCGTCGAGGCCGGCAAGGTCCGCCACCTCGGGCTGTCCGAGGCGTCGGCCGACACCATCCGCCGTGCCCACGCCGTGCACCCCATCACCGCGCTCCAGACCGAGTACTCGCTCTTCACCCGCGACCTCGAGGACGAGATCCTCCCGACGGTCCGCGAGCTCGGCATCGGCCTGGTCCCCTACTCCCCGCTCGGCCGCGGCATCCTCACCGGCGCCGTCGGCGCCGAGGGCTTCGGAGCCGGCGACAGCCGCTCGTCGGCGTACTTCCCGCGGTTCCAGGGCGACAACCTCGCCACCAACCTCGGCCTCGTCGACCAGGTCCGCCGCCTCGCCACCGAGCACGGCTGCACGCCGGGCCAGCTCGCGCTCGCCTGGGTGCTCGCCCAGGGCGACGACGTCGCGCCGATCCCCGGCACCAAGCGGGTCGCCTACCTCGAGGAGAACGCCGGCGCCCGCGACGTCGTGCTCACGGCCGACGACCTCGCGGCGCTCGACGCGGCGGTCCCGCGCGACGCCGTCGCGGGCGAGCGCTACGGCGACATGAGCACCATCGACGCCTGAGCGACCGCACATGCCCTAGCGTGCGGGTCATGACCACGCCCGACGTCGACGTCCTCATCACCCGCGCCCGCGGCTGGCTCGCCGAGGACCCTGACGAGCAGACCCGCAGCGAGCTCACCGGCATCATCGAGGCCGCCGAGGCTGGCGACGCGGACGCTGGGGCCGACCTCGCCGACCGCTTCCGCGGCACCCTGGAGTTCGGCACGGCAGGCCTGCGCGGCGCGCTGGGGGCCGGGCCCAACCGGATGAACCGGGTCGTGGTGATCCGGGCGGCGGCCGGCCTGGCGTCGTACCTCCTCGCGGAGGGGACGGCGCCGGGCTCGCCCGTCGTCATCGGGTACGACGCCCGGCACAACTCCGACGTCTTCGCGCGCGACACCGCCGAGGTGATGGCCGGCGCGGGGCTGGTGCCGCTGCTCCTCCCCCGGCCGCTGCCGACGCCGCTGCTGGCGTTCGCGATCCGCGAGCTCGGCTGTGCCGCCGGGGTGATGGTGACCGCGAGCCACAACCCGCCGCAGGACAACGGCTACAAGGTCTACCTCGGCGACGGCAGCCAGATCGTGCCGCCTGCCGACACCGGCATCGCCGCCGCGATCGCGGCCGTCGGCCCGCTCGCGTCAGTGCCCCGGCCCGCGCTGTCGACGACCTCCGGGCGGGTGCTCGACGACAGCATCGTCGACGCCTACCTCGACACCGTCGCGAGCGTCGCCGCCGACGGTCCGCGCGACCTCGCCGTCGTCTACACGCCGCTGCACGGCGTCGGCGGCAGCGTGCTGCCCCTCGTCCTCGAGACGGCCGGCTTCGCCGCGCCCGCCGTGGTCACCGAGCAGGAGCAGCCCGACCCCGACTTCCCGACGGTCGCCTTCCCCAACCCCGAGGAGCCGGGCGCGATCGACCGCGCCGTCGCGCTGGCCGAGAAGGTCGGCGCCGACCTGGTCGTCGCCAACGACCCCGACGCCGACCGCTGCGCGGCGGCCGTCCCGGGGGCCGACGGCTGGCGGATGCTGCGCGGCGACGAGGTCGGTGCCCTGCTCGCCGACCACCTGCTGCGCACCGGCCGCACCGGCGTCTACGCCACGTCGATCGTGTCGTCGTCCCTGCTCGGCACGATGGCCGCCGCGCACGGTCAGCCCTACGCCGAGACGCTCACCGGCTTCAAGTGGATCGGCCGCCTGCCCGACCTGGCGTTCGGGTACGAGGAGGCGCTCGGCTACTGCGTCGACCCCGAGCACGTCGCCGACAAGGACGGCGTCTCCGCGGCGCTCCTGCTCTGCGAGGTGGCTGCGCAGGCGAAGGCCGACGGGCGCTCGCTGCTCGACCTGCTCGACGACATCGCGATCGCCTACGGCCTCCACGCCACCGACCAGCTCTCGGTCCGGGTCACCGACCTCGCCGAGATCGGTGCCGCCATGGGCCGGCTGCGCGACGCTCCGCCCACCACGCTCGGCGGCTCCGCGGTCACCGGCGCCGACGACCTCACCGCCGGCTCGGCCGAGCTGCCCCCCACCGACGGGCTGCGCTACCGCACGGCCGACGGCAGCCGGGTCGTCGTCCGGCCGAGCGGCACCGAGCCCAAGCTCAAGTGCTACCTCGAGGTCGTCGTCCCCGTGGTCGACGGCGACGTCGCCACCGCCCGCGCCGAGGCCGCGACCCGGCTCACCGCGCTGCGCACCGACATCGCGGCCGCCGCGGGGATCTAGCTGATCGAGACCGCGTCGACGACGAAGACCAGCGTCTCGTTGGGCGCGACGCCGTTGCCGCCCTGGCCGTAGCCCAGGTCCGGCGGGACGACGAGCAGCCGGCGGGTGCCCTTCTGGACGCCGATCAGGCCCTGGTTCCAGCCGTCGATGACCGGCGCACTGCCCAGGTTCTCGAGCGGGAAGGTCTGGCCGCGGTCGAAGGAGCTGTCGAGCACCTGCTTGTTCGACCAGGTCACCAGGTGGTAGTTCGTCTCGACCGTGTCGCCCGCCTTCGCCTCCGGACCGGTGCCGGTGACCAGGTCCTTGCTCAGCAGCGTGGTCGGCGCGGTGCAGTCGTCGGGCACGGTGATCGTCGGCTTCGCGCCGAACTCGCCCTCGACCTCGATGTCGTCGACCGTGCACTCCTCGCCCGCGGCGGCGGGGGCGTCGTCGGACGGGCTGGCGGACGACGTGTCGGACGCCTTGTCGTCACCTGAGTCCCCACAGGCACTCGTGGCGAGCACGGACAGGGACACGAGGGCGGCGGCGACGAGCCGGGCACGGGTCTGCATGGGGTGCAGCCTACGAACAGCGCGCAACGCTCAGCCGACGAAGGCCAGCACGATCGTCGCGAGGGCGAGCACGGCGAGCGCCACGATCTCGGGCCAGGCCCAGGCCTGGCGCACCGGTGCCTGCTCGGCGCCGCGCTCCTTCGACTCCGCCGCGCGGCGGCGCAGCTTGTCCTCGATGAGCCAGCCCATGGAGTGACGCTCGTGGGCGGCGCCGTCGGGGAGGCGCTGGTCGCGGGCCTGGATGCGCCGCGAGCGACCGAAGCCGCTGCCGACGTACTTGGCCTCGTCGGTCTGGACCACCGTCACCTGGGCGACCTGGACCGACGTGATCCGGCCGTAGGGGACCCAGTGCGTCCGGAGGATGTTGCGCAGCTCGACGACGTCCCCGTGCAGGCGCACGGCCGGTCGGATCATCACCGCCCAGATCAGGACGGCGACGAGCCCGAGGAGCGCGAACCCCCACGGGGCGAAGCCCGACTCGCGATCGACGGCGCCGTAGACGATCGCCCCCACCGTCAGGACCAGGCCGACCACACCGATGGCCAGCCCACCCGAGCTGTAGCGCTCGACCTTCTCGACACCTTCGTTCCGCACAGCTACCAACCCTATGCTGGGCAGATGCCGACCACCGCCCCCACCGGTCCCGCACCGGGACTCGCGGCGTACGCCGACGTCACCACGAGCGACGCGACGCTGCGCCGGTTCCTCCACGGCCTGCCCGGCGTCGACCAGGTCGGCGCCGAGGCGCGGGCCGCCGCGCTCGGGACCCGCTCGATCAAGACCACGGCGAAGGCGTGGGCGCTCGACCTCGCGATCCGGATGGTCGACCTCACCACGCTCGAGGGCCAGGACACCCCCGGCAAGGTCCGCGCGCTCGCCAGCAAGGCGCTGCGCCCCGACCCGGCCGACCCGTCGTGCCCCTCGGTGGCGGCGGTCTGCGTCTACGGCGACCTGGTCGGCGACGTCAAGGCGATCGTCGGCGACGCCGTCAACGTGGCCGCCGTCGCGACGGCCTTCCCCAGCGGGCGGGCCTCGATGGAGGTCAAGCTCGCCGACACCCGCGACGCAGTGGCCAACGGTGCCGACGAGATCGACATGGTGATCGACCGCGGCGCCTTCCTGGCCGGTCGCTACCTGCAGGTCTTCGACGAGATCGTCGCGACGCGTGAGGCCTGCGCCCGCGCCGACGGCTCGCACGCCCACCTCAAGGTGATCTTCGAGACCGGCGAGCTGCAGACCTACGACAACGTACGACGCGCCTCCTGGCTGGCGATGCTGGCCGGCGCCGACTTCATCAAGACCTCCACCGGCAAGGTGCAGCCGGCCGCGACGCTGCCGGTGACCCTGGTGATGCTCGAGGCCGTGCGCGACTTCCGCGAGGCGACCGGCGTCCAGATCGGCGTCAAGCCCGCAGGCGGCATCCGCACCACCAAGGACGCGATCAAGTACCTCGTCATGGTCAACGAGATCGCCGGCGACGACTGGCTCGACCCGGACTGGTTCCGGTTCGGCGCGTCCACGCTGCTCAACGACCTGCTCATGCAGCGCACGAAGATGACCACCGGCCGCTACAGCGGTCCCGACTACTTCACCCTGGACTGAGGGCTCAGACAATGGCGTTCGAGTACGCACCGGCTCCGGAGTCGCGGAGCATCGTCGACATCAAGCCGTCCTACGGCCTCTTCATCGACGGCGAGTTCGTCGACGGCCGCGGCACGTCCTTCAAGACGATCAACCCCGCCACCGAGGAGACCCTCGCCGAGGTCGCCGAGGCCTCCGAGGCCGACGTCGACCTGGCCGTCAAGGCCGCCCGCCGCGCGTTCCGCGGCTGGTCGCGGATGTCGGGCAAGGAGCGGGCCAAGTACCTCTTCCGGATCGCCCGGATCCTCCAGGAGCGCGGCCGCGAGCTCGCCGTCCTCGAGTCGATCGACAACGGCAAGCCGATCAAGGAGAGCCGCGACGTCGACGTCCCGATCGTCGCCGCGCACTTCTTCTACTACGCCGGCTGGGCCGACAAGCTCGACTACGCCGGACTCGGCCCCAACCCGCAGCCTCTCGGCGTCGCGGGTCAGGTGATCCCGTGGAACTTCCCGCTGCTCATGCTGGCCTGGAAGATCGCGCCGGCGCTGGCGTGCGGCAACACCGTCGTCCTCAAGCCGGCCGAGACCACCCCGCTGACCGCCCTGCTGTTCGCGGAGATCTGCCAGCAGGCCGACCTGCCGCCGGGCGTCGTCAACATCGTGACCGGCGCGGGCAGCACCGGCCAGGCGGTCGTGGGCCACCCCGACGTCGACAAGGTCGCGTTCACCGGCTCGACCGACGTCGGCAAGGCGATCGCCCGCGCGGTCGCCGGCACCGACAAGAAGGTCACCCTCGAGCTGGGCGGCAAGGCCGCCAACATCGTGTTCGACGACGCCCCCATCGACCAGGCGGTCGAGGGCATCGTGGGCGGCATCTTCTTCAACCAGGGGCACGTCTGCTGCGCCGGCTCGCGCCTGCTCGTGCAGGAGTCCGTCGCCGACGAGGTGCTGTCCCGCCTCAAGCGGCGGATGGGCACCCTGCGCGTGGGCGACCCGCTCGACAAGAACACCGACATCGGCGCGATCAACTCGGCCGAGCAGCTGGCCCGCATCCGCGAGCTGTCCGACATCGGCGAGTCCGAGGGCGCCGAGCGCTGGGCGCCGCCGTGCGACCTGCCGTCGTCCGGCTTCTGGTTCCCGCCGACGATCTTCACCGGCGTCACCCAGGCCCACCGGATCGCCCGCGAGGAGGTCTTCGGACCGGTCCTCTCGGTGCTGACCTTCCGCACCCCGGCCGAGGCCGTCGAGAAGGCCAACAACACGCCGTACGGCCTGTCGGCGGGCGTGTGGACCGAGAAGGGCTCGCGGATCCTGCACATGGCCTCGCAGCTGCGCGCCGGCGTGGTGTGGGCCAACACGTTCAACAAGTTCGACCCGGCCAGCCCGTTCGGTGGCTACAAGGAGTCCGGCTACGGCCGCGAGGGCGGACGCCAGGGTCTCGCCGCGTACCTCAAGGGAGCTGACCTCTGATGGCCCGCATCGACGTGCGCAAGACCTACAAGCTCTACATCGGCGGGGCCTTCCCCCGCTCCGAGTCGGGCCACTCCTACGAGGTCACCGACAGCAAGGGGAAGTTCGTGGCCAACGCCGCCCTCGCCTCCCGCAAGGACGTCCGCGACGCCGTCGTCGCCGCCCGCAAGGCGGCCGCGGGCTGGGCCGGCCGCACGGCGTACAACCGCGGGCAGATCCTCTACCGGATCGCCGAGGTCATGGAGGACCGCCGTCCCCAGTTCGAGGAGGCGGTGCGCCAGTCCGAGGGCGTCACCGCGGCCGTCGCGCGCGGCCAGGTCGACGCCGCCGTCGACCGCCTCGTCTGGTACGCCGGCTGGGCCGACAAGCTCGCCCAGGTGATCGGCAACGCCAACCCGGTCGCGGGCCCGTTCTTCAACCACACCGCCCCCGAGCCGACCGGCGTGGTCGGCGTCCTGGCCCCCCAGGAGTCGTCGCTGCTCGGCCTCGTCTCGGTCGTCGCGCCGGTCGTCGTGACCGGCAACGTCGCGGTGGTCGTGTCGTCGTACGAGCGGCCGCTGCCGGCGGTCACCTTCTCCGAGGTGCTCGCGACCTCCGACGTCCCCGGTGGCGTGGTCAACATCCTCACCGGCGACGCCGCCACCCTCGGCCCGTGGCTCGCCGCCCACATGGACGTCAACGCCATCGACCTCGGCGGCGTGGCCGGCGACACCGAGCTCGCCACCTCCCTCGAGGTCGCGGCGGCCGACAACCTCAAGCGGGTCCGCCGGGCCCCGGCTGCCGAGCCCGACTGGGCCGCCGAGCCGGACCTGTCCGCGATGACCGCGTTCGTCGAGGCGAAGACGGTGTGGCACCCGATCGGGATCTGAGCCAGGCCCGGCGCCGGCGCGTCTACTTCTGGATGATGGGGACCTGCGCGGTCCTCATCGTCCTGGCCTGGAACGTCGTCCGGCTCTTCTCGACGCCGCTCGCGGTGGCGATGAGCGTGGTCGCCGCCGTGATCCCGCCGGTCGCGGTGATCCTGGCGAACCGGGGCGCACTCGGCGGCGACGGGGACGACGGGGACGGCAGGGACGATGACGAGCGGCGGTGACCTCGAGCTGACGCTCGACGAGCTCCGCGCCGTGGCCCGCTACGCCGCGGACGCGGCGGCCGAGGTGCTGCCGGTCTTCGAGGCCGCGTGCCCCGACGACCCGCGTCCGCGCGCCGCCCTCGACGCCGCCCGGGTCTTCGTCGGCGGCGCGCCCCGCACCCGGCTCCAGCGGGTCACCTCGATGGACGCCCACCGGGCCGCCGCCGACGCCCCCACCGAGACCGCCCGGCTCGCCGCCCAGGCCGCGGGCGACGCCGCCTCGGCGGCGTACCTGCACCCGATCGCGAAGGCGCACCAGGTCGCGCACCTGCTCCGCGCCTCGGCCAACGCCGCCCGGATCGCCGAGCTCGCCGCCGGCGACGACCCGGCCGCCGGTCTCGCCGCCGTCGAGCGGGCGCGCGCGCTCGCGACGCCCACGGTGGTCGAGGTGCTGCGCCGCTATCCCCCGGCGCCCGCGGGCCGGAGCCGCCCGGCGGTGCTGATGGCCGCGCTCGACGCCGCGCTGCGCCGCTGAGGGCCCGGCCGCGTCCCGCTACTCCGGCAGCGTCGCCTGCAGCACCCGCAGCGTGTTGCCGCCCATGATCGCGGCGACCTGGTCGTCGTCGTACCCGCGGTCGACGAGCTCCTGGGTGATCGCGGCGAGGTGCGAGGTGTCCCAGCCGACGGTGGTCGCGCCGTCGTAGTCGCTGCCGAGCGCGGCGGTCTCGATGCCGCCGACCTCGACGACGTGGTCGATGGCGTCGACGACGGCCTTCGTCGTCAGGTCGCAGACGGCGGCGTCCCAGTAGCCGACGCCGACGACGCCGCCGGTGGCCGCGACGCCGCGGATCTCGTCGTCGGTGAGGTTGCGGTTGACCTTGCAGGTGGCCTGCACGCCGCCGTGGCTGAGGACGACGGGCTTGGTGGCGAGCTCGAGCATCTCGGCGACGGCGTCGTGGCTGGCGTGGGCGATGTCGACGATGATGCCGCGACGCTCCATCTCGGTGAGCACGCGGCGGCCGAGGTCGGTCAGCCCGCCCTTCTCGACGCCGTGCATGGAGCCGGCGACCTCGTTGTCGAAGAAGTGGGTGAAGCCGGCCATCCGCATGCCGGCGTCGTAGAGCTTGTCGAGGTTGTCGAAGTCGCCCTCGAGGTTCTGCAGGCCCTCGACCGAGAAGAGCGCGCCGGTGACCTTCGTGCCGGCCTCGCGGTCACTGATGAGCTTCGCGACGTCGCCACGGGTGCGGATGAGGCGCAGCGTGCCGTCGGAGTCCTTGGCCGCGTCGCGCAGCTTGGACGCGTGGTAGAGCGAGCGCTCCAGGAGCGAGCGCCAGGTGCGCGGCGGCTGCAGCTGGGCGATGGTGAGCAGCGTGATGTTGTCGGTCTCGTCGGTGTTGCTGTCGTAGTTCTGCCCCTTGGGCGACTTCGACACCGACGAGAACACCTGCAGCGCGACGTTGCCGTCCTCGAGCCGGGGCAGGTCCATGTGCCCGCGGTCGGAGCGGTCGAGGATGTCGCGGTCCCACATCAGGGTGTCGGAGTGCATGTCGACGATCTCGAGCGAGTCGTGGAGCTCCTGGGTCGACGCGCTCACCTCGGGCAGCTTCGCCGGCTCGATCCGGTTCTGGCCGTTCTCGACGATGCGCGGCGCGAACGTGAAGAAGCCGGTCGCGCCGACCACCACCAGTCCGAGCAGCGACAGCAACATGATCTTGATCCAGCGGCGCTTCGGCCGCGCTCCCTCACCCATGCGGGGCAGGGTACGGCAGACTCGACCCCCATGACCGCTCGCGTGATCGTTCTCGCCGGCCCGTCCGGGTCGGGCAAGTCCCGGCTCGCCGGACGCCTGGCGAAGGCGTTCGGGTGGCCGACGCTGCGGCTCGACGACTTCTACCGCGACGGCGACGCGCCCGGCCTGCCCCTCATCGAGGACGGCGCCAACGCCGGCCTCGTCGACTGGGACCACCCCGGCACGTGGAGCCACGAGGACGCCCTCGCCGCGCTCCGCTCCCTGTGCGCGACCGGCACGGCCGACGTCCCGGTCTACTCGATCTCCGAGAGCCGGCGCACCGGCAGCCAGCGGCTCGACCTCGGCGGCGCGCGGCGGTTCTGCGCGGAGGGGATCTTCGCTGCCGAGATCGTCGAGGAGTGCCGCCAGGCGGGGATCCTCGCGGCGGCGTACTGCGTCACCCAGCACCCCGTCGTCACCTTCTGGCGCCGGCTGACCCGCGACCTGCGCGAGCACCGCAAGCCGCCGCTGGTCCTGGTCCGCCGCGGCCTCGCACTGGCCCGCGTCCAGCGCCAGATCGTGCGGCGGGCGGCCGCCGTCGGCTGCCGGGTGACGACAGGTGACCGCGCGTTCGCCGAGCTCAGCGACGGCGCCGCGGAGGGCGACCATGCGCTGGCCGGCTGACCTCGACCCGGGCGCGCTGCGCCAGCCCGACCGGCGCAGCTGCGGCGCGGCCAGCGTCCTCGCCGCACGCGCCCTGCTGACCGACTGGCGGCCCCGCGACGGCAAGGCCGAGATCACCGAGGAGCACCGCCTCCTCACGTCGTCGCGCAGCCCCCGCGACCGGCTGCAGATGCCGTGGCCGCGCGCGTTCGGCACACCGCCGTGGGCGGTCGCCAACGCGCTGCGCACGCTGACCGGCGACCACCTGGCCACCGTCATGGTCCGGCCCCGCCCGGCCGTCGGGTGCGACGTCCTGCGCGAGCAGCTGCGCAGCCGCCCGGTCGCCGTCTACGTCGGCAGCCGGCTGCTCCCCCGGCACGTCGTGCTCGCGGTCGGCGAGACCGGCGACGGCATCGAGGTCTTCGACCCGTCCCGGGGGCGGACGGACCGCGTCCCGCACGAGAACTGGGCGGGCCACCGGATCGGCGTGGCCGGCTGGAACTACTTCTGGTTCGTCATCTGACCTGAGCCGCGTACCAGGGCTTGATGGTCTCGGTGATGAGCCGGTAGCGCTCGTCGTAGGGGATGAACGCGGACTTCATGGCGTTGACGGTCAGCCACTCCATCTCGGCCCAGCCGTAGCCGAACGCCTCGGTGAGCAGGCCGAACTCCTGGCTCAGCGAGGTCCGGCTCATCAGCCGGTTGTCGGTGTTGACGGTCACCCGGAAGCGCAGCGACGCGAGCAGCTTGAGCGGGTGCTCGGCGATCGACGGCGCGGCCCCCGTCTGGACGTTGGACGACGGGCACATCTCGAGCGGGATGCGCTTGTCGCGCACGTACGACGCGAGGCGGCCCAGCTGGGCGACCCCGGCGTCGTCGACCTTGATGTCGTCGACGATCCGGACGCCGTGCCCGAGCCGGTCGGCGCCGCACCACTGCACGGCCTCCCAGATCGACGGCAGGCCGAAGCCCTCGCCGGCGTGGATGGTGAAGTGCGAGTTCTCGCGCTGGAGGTACTCGAAGGCGTCGATGAACCGGGTGGGCGGGTAGCCCGCCTCGGGGCCGGCGATGTCGAAGCCGGCGACTCCGCGGTCGCGCCAGGCGATCGCGAGCTCGGCGATCTCCATGGCGCGCGCGGCCTGGCGCATCGCGGTGAGCAGGTGGCGCACGATGATCCGGTCGCCGGCGGCCGCCATGCCCTCGGCGAAGCCCTGCTGGACCGCGGCCACGACCTCCTCGAGCTCGAGACCGGACTCGACGTGCAGCTCGGGGGCGTAGCGGATCTCGGCGTAGACGACGCCGTCGGCGGCGAGGTCCTCGACGCACTCGCGGGCCACCCGGGTCAGCGCCGAGGCGGTCTGCATGACGCCGACCGTGTGCGCGAACGTCTCGAGGTAGCGCTCCAGCGAGCCCGAGTCGGCCGCCTCGGCGAACCAGGTCGCGAGCGCGTCGGCGTCGGTCTCGGGGAGCTCATGCCCGATCTCGGCCGCGAGGTCGACGATCGTCGCCGGCCGCAGCCCGCCGTCGAGGTGGTCGTGCAGCAGGACCTTGGGGGCCGCCCGCAGCAGGTCGTCCGGCAGGCCGCGTGTAGGTTCCATGACCGCCAACTTAGCCGGGCCTCACGACATCAGGAGCAGAACATGCGGGTGTTCACCACCTTCGACGAGCTGATCGCCGCCACCGGGGAGACCCTGGGCACGAGCGACTGGGTCGAGATCACCCAGGAGCGGGTGAACCAGTTCGCCGAGGCGACCGGTGACCACCAGTGGATCCACGTCGACGTCGAGCGCGCCAAGGAGGGTCCGTTCGGCGGCACCATCGCCCACGGCTACCTCACCCTGTCCCTGGTCCCGTGGCTCGGCGAGTCGATCTTCAGCCTCGAGACGCCCGGCGCGAAGCTCAACTACGGCGTCAACAAGGTCCGGTTCCCGAACCCGGTCCTGGTCGGCAAGCGGATCCGCCTCACCGTCGCCGTCGGCGAGGTCACCGAGCTCGCCAGCGGCTACCAGGTCACGCTGCGGCACACGATCGAGATCGAGGACGAGGCCAAGCCGGCCGCGGTCGCCGAGACCGTCGTCCTGCTGCTTCCCTGAGGCAGACGAGGGTCCCGTCGGGGCCGGGCGCCTTTGGCAAGTACTGCCATGACCCGGCCCTCCGACGGGCATCTAGTGTGGCCGCATGTCTGCCCCGCTCTCCGATGTCCTCGTCCTCGACCTGACGCGCGCACTCGCCGGCCCCCATGCGGCGATGATGCTCGGCGACCTCGGGGCGCGGGTGATCAAGGTCGAGAGCCCCACCGGCGACGACACCCGCAGCTGGGGCCCGCCGTTCGTCGACCCCACCGAGGGTGACCGGGAGTCGACGTACTTCCTCTCGGCCAACCGCAACAAGGAGTCGATCACCCTCAACCTCAAGGACGCCGCCGACCAGGAGGTGCTCGCGCGCCTGGTCCAGCAGGCCGACGTCCTGATGGAGAACTTCCGGGTCGGCGTCCTCGACCGGCTCGGCTTCCCGGTCGAGCGGCTCCACGAGCTCAACCCGCGCCTGATCGTCCTGCAGATCACCGGCTTCGGCCACGACGGCCCCGAGGCCCAGCGCTCCGGCTTCGACCAGATCGCCCAGGGCGAGGGCGGCCTGATGTCGCTGACCGGCCTCACCGAGCCGACCAAGGTCGGCGTCCCGATCGCCGACCTGCTCGCCGGCATGAACGGCGCGTACGGCGTCGTCTCGGCCCTCTACGAGCGCGAGCGGACCGGCCGCGGCCGCGTCGTCCACACCTCGCTGCTGGCCGGCATGGTCGGCGTCCACGCCTTCCAGGGCACCAAGTGGACGGTCGCCAAGGAGGTCCCCGGCCTGGCCGGCGGCCACCACCCCTCGATCGCGCCCTACGGCATGTTCGCGACGAAGTCCGCCCCCGTGCAGATCGCCTGCGGCTCCGAGAAGCTCTGGCAGACCTTCGCCACCGCCTTCGGCATCGACCCGGCCCTCGACGGCTTCGCCACCAACCCCGAGCGAGTCACCCGCCGCGACGAGACCATCGCCCTGGTCGAGGACGTGCTCGCCGACCTCACCGCCGAGGAGGCCCTCGCCAAGCTCGACGCCGCCGGCGTCCCGGCCGGCAAGGTGCGCACCCTCGACGACGTCTACAGCTGGGACCAGACCCTCTCCCAGGGCCTGCTCATCGACGTCGAGCACGCCACCCTCGGCACCGTCCAGCTGCCCGGCCCGGCCCTGCGCTTCGACGACAACGCCTACGCCGGCGGCCGCGCGGAGCACATCGCTCCCCCGACCCTCGGCCAGCACAACGACTCCGTGCGGGAGTGGCTGGACGAGCTCGACAGCCGCGGCTGACCTCGTCGGGGCCGGGGCCGGGGCCGGGGCGGCGGTCGCGGTCGCGGAGGTTGGGCGCGGGGGTTGTGTCGGACCCTCCTGATCTAATACGGGTATGACTTCGACCGCCCTTCTCGCCGGCCTCCGCGCGGGGGTGCGCGGGCGCGAGGAGTCGGTGGTGCGCGAGTGGGCGGGCATCGTGGAGTGGGCCGCGGGTAACGTGGTTCTGGGCTCAGAGGGCGCCGCGACGATCCGGGACGGCTTCGTCGACACCGGGCTCCCGATCGCCGGCGAGGGTGCCCCGTTGGTCTCGGAGTTCGCGCTCATGGAGCTGGTGGCCGTCCTAGGCCGCTCACCGGATGGCGGCCGGGTCTATGTCGGCCGGGTACTCGAATGTGCGTGGCGGCTCCCGCAGGTCTACGCGTCGGTCGTGGCGGGACGGTTGGCTCCGTGGCGAGCCGAGCGGATCGCCGAAGCCACCCGCCCCCTGTGCCCCGATGCCGCCGCCTTCGTCGACCGGCAGCTGTTCAACGCCACCGGCGTGGGTTGGGCCCAGCTCGAGCGGCTGATCGCGGAGGCGGTCATCCGGTTCGACCCCGAGCAGTACGAGGCCGAGCGGGCGGCGGCGAGCGACCACCGCTATGTCGAGGTCGGGGCACCGGACGCCAACGGGCTGGTGAGCATCGACGGACTCCTCGACGCGGCCGACGGCCGTGACCTCGACCAGGCGATCAGCCGCCGAGCCACGCTGCTCGGCCGGCTCGGCAACGAGGCGAGCCTGGACGTGCGCCGCTCCCAAGCGCTGGGCGATCTCGCCCGGAACGACCTGACGCTCGATCTTGAGGGTGCGCCCGGCCGCAAGGCCGTGCTCAACGTCCACATCACTGATGCGACGCTGGTTGGTGCCAACCCAGTGGGCCGATGGGACCAGCAGCCGGTCAGCGCCGAGCAGATCCGTGAGTGGCTCTCGCAGCCCGGGATGTCGGTGACGGTCCGGCCGGTGATCGACCTGGCTGACCATGTGCCGGTCACGGCCTACGAGATCCCGGACCGCCACCGCCAGCAGATCGAGCTCCGCGACCACACCTGCCGCTTCCCCTACTGCACCCGAGCAGCCATGCGCTGCGACCTCGACCACGCCACGCCCCACGGCCAAGGCGGACCGACCTGCCCCTGCAACCTCGTCCCACTGTGCCGACGCCACCACCGGGCCAAGACCCACAGCCAGTGGCGCTATCAGGTCACCAAGATCGGCACCTACGTCTGGCGAAGCCCGGCGGGCTTCCGGTTCGAGGTGAGCCACCGCGGCACACATCCCCAAGAGCACGCAGACTCCGACGACGACCCCGAGCCAGGGGTGTACCGGCAACCACCCGACACCCACTGACGAACCGCAACCAGGTACCTCAACCACTGCGGCGCGCCACCACGCCATCAGTAAATAAGACCCCGGCCCACGAAGCGCCGAAGCCGACCCCCACCGACCCCACCTCCCCGGCCGCCCACGTCAACACCAGGTTGACAACCCACCCGCGTCAACAGATGATTGACACATGCACTCCCCCGTCAACGTCGCCACCCTCGGCCCCGTCATCGCCGGCCTCGCGCTGGTCACCATCAGCCGCAGCCTCGACGGCTTTGCCCAAGGGCTGTGCGTCGGCGCCGGGATCGCGCTGATCCTGGCCGGCGTGGCGCTGCTGTCCGCGCACCAGCGCCGTCGCCGGCCGGACGCCGCCAACCAGGACGGCGACAGGAGCGGGCGCGGGGACGGCATGTGGCTCCCCAGCCGCGACGAGGACGAGCGGCCGTGAGCGACCTCGGCGACACCCTGGGCCGGGCGATCCTCGACGGCGCCGATCCCGCCGACCACCTCGACCTCGTACGGCGGACCGCCGAGGCCGACCGGGCCACCGGCGAGCTCCTCCAGCAGGCGGTCCACGCCGCCCGGGCCGGTGGGCACAGCTGGTCGGCGATCGGTGCCACGCTCGGGCTGACCCGGCAGGCCGCCCAGCAGCGCTTCGGCCGGGACGCGGAGACGCCAGAACAGCCCGAGGACCCCGAGGACCCCGAGGAGCGCTGGCTCGGCCCGGTCACCGCCTTCGACGAGATGCACGAGCTCGAGCTGGCCGGCCGGCTCGGCTGGCACACGATCGGCGCCGGCCTGCTGCGCCACCGCGTGGTCCGCACCGCCACCCAGTGGGAGCACCGGCGGATCGTGTGGACCGGCGGCCTCGCCCGCCTCGAGCGCGACGGCTGGCAGGTGGGCTGCCGGTCGTTCCCGTGGGTCTACCTGGTCCGCGACACCGGCGAGCCCGCGCAACCCGCACCCACCGCCTGACAACCATCCGCGCCCGCCGCCCCGTCCTGCTCATCGGAGGTGGACGAATGCGCGAGGCTGTCCCGGTGCTCACCGGCGATCCGACCCGAGGTGGTGGGGCGCCGGCCTTCGAGGAGTACGTCGCGGCCCGCGGCGCCGCGCTCTGGCGCAGCGCCTGGCTGCTGACCGGCGACCGGCACAAGGCCGAGGACCTGGTCCAGACCGCGCTGATGAAGTGCTGGCGGCGCTGGTCGCGGATCGAGGACGCGGCCGCCGTCGAGGCGTACGTGCGCCGGACCATGGTGACGACGTACACCGACTGGTGGCGACGGCGCTGGAACGGCGAGCTGCCCACGACCGAGCTGCCCGACGAGCCGGACCGGGCCACGCCCGACCCGGGCATCCGGCAGGACGTCCTGGTCGCGCTCGCCCGGCTGCCGCGCGGTCAGCGCGCGGTCGTGGTGCTGCGGTACTTCGACGACCTGACCGAGGCGCAGACCGCCACCGCGCTCGGGATCAGCGTCGGCACCGTGAAGAGCCAGACCTCGCGCGCGCTGCGGACCCTCCGCGAGTCCGGACTGCTGGAGGAGAGCGATGACTGAGCACCCGCACGACCCGCACGACCTGCACGACCTGCTGACCCGCGCCGTCCCCGACGACGCGCCCACCTTCGCGCCGCAGGCGCTCGTCGCGGCCGCCCGCCGGCGTCGGGCCCGGGGCCGGGCTGCCGGCGCCGGTCTCGCCGCGGCGGTCCTCGCGGTGGGCGCGGTCGTCGCGATCACCGCCCCCGGCGGGGACGACGGCACGCCGGTGGCCCGCGACGCCGCCCCCGACCCGTACGCCGTACCCGCCTGCCCCGCCACGCTGCCCGAGCTGGGCACCGAGGCGGCTGTCGGCACCTACGACGGGCTGGTGGGCGTCCGGCTGTGTCCCGATCCCGCGGCGCCCGAGGCCGACGGGCTGGTCGAGCTGACCGACCTGCCGAACCGGGTCACCGCGCTCGACGCGTTCGACCCGGCCCGGTGCGCGGCGATCGACGTCATGGTGACGCGCCAGTCCCTGCTCTTCGCCTACGACGACGGCACGTCGGTCGTGCTCCCGGCGTCCCCCTGCACCCGGGCGAGCATCGCGGGGCGGCAGGTCGACGGCGGCGAGCTGGTGGCCGCCTACCTCGCCGCCCTGGCCGACCAGCGCGACGACCTGAGCGCCGCCCGCCCCTACGCCGGCGCCTTCGACTGTGCTGCCGTGCCGGCGCCCACGCCGGCCCGCCCGGGCCACGAGAAGATCACGTCCGGCGCGGTGTGCCGGGGCTACGGCGAGAGCCCGGCCGAGCCGCTGTCCGAGGAGCAGGTGCGTCAGGTCGCGGCCGCCTGGGAGCGCCCGGGGCCGCTGGTGCTGGCCAAGTGCACGCCGGCCGAGCCGCTGTCGCTGCTGCTGGGCACCGACCACGGCGACGTGGTCCAGGTCCAGGACGGCTGCCTGGCGCTGACCTGGAACGGCCGGACCGAGGCCGAGAGCGCGTCCCTGCCGGTGTCGATGAGCGACCTCGGGCTCACGCCCTGAGCTCGCCGACGTCCTCCTGGTCGCCCTGGAAGTAGGTGTCCAGCAGCCACTGCGCCCGCCGGCCGCCCCACGCGGCCAGCCGGTCGCGGCCGCCGGGCAGGTGGCGCAGCACGCGGTAGCGCACGGTGTTGAGCCCCACCAGGTAGGCGTGGGCCCACGGCGGACGCATCGGGAGGCCGAACTCGCGCATGCTCTCGGCGCCGAGGAAGACGGTGAGCATCGAGAGCAGCCGCTCCCGCTCGTAGCGGGCGCGCAGGGCCTGCAGCGGTCCGGGCCAGCCGGGGTAGCGGCGCAGCGCCTGCGCGTCGACGACGGCGCGCGCCAGCTGCGGGCCGGCGTCGGTCATCGGGCCCTGGGCGAGCAGCACGTGGTAGTCGATCCGGTGCCGCTCCCACTCGTCGTCGACGAGGAAGTCGGCGTGGACGCCCATCAGCCAGCCGACGTACTTCCACAGGTGCATGAGGGCCTTCGACTCCGCCGACGACACCGGTACGCCGAGCGCCCGCGACCCGATGATGAGGACGCCGTCGAAGAGCCCGAGCGTCGAGGCCTGGTCGGCCTGGTTGATGGGCAGCCCCCACTGCGCGGTGTCCCAGGTGTCCTCGAAGGCGTGGTTGACCAGCGCGTGCATCAGCCGGACGTGCACGGTCAGCCGCCAGCCCTCGCCGGGGGCCTGGCCGTCGCGCGGCGGCAGGAGCGAACCGGGGTCGGTCAGGCTGGCGCCCCACTTCTGGGTCTCGGCGAGCCGGCGCAGGGTCTGGCCACCGGTCAGGCCGCCGGTGGCGACGAGCAGGTCGGTCGGCCCGCCGAAGCGGTAGCCGCCGACGAGCGAGAGCTGCAGGAGCACGTCCTGGGCGTTCTGGCCGAGCCGGCGGAACACCCGGGCGCCCTCCTCGACCAGGTCGCGGTCGAGCCAGTCCGGGTCGGTCTCGAGCTCGGCGAAGAACGCCCGCAGCGCCGGCGGAGCATCCGGGACGGCGGCCAGCCCGCCCTCGAGCGCCTGGCGGAACTGGTCCATCCGGACCCGCCCGTCGTCCCCGGCTCGCAACCGGATCGCGTCCGCGAGCCGGCCACCGAGCTCGTCGCGCTCGAACATCGCCCGGCCGATCCGGTCGAGCAGGGCCTCGTCGACGTCCTTGACCCGGCCGACCAGCTTCAGCGGCCGCCCGAGGCGGCGGTTGCGGTCCCCGCCCGCGCGGAAGCGGGTGGGGTACGGACGCTCGGTCGGGTCGCCGGCCACCGGGGCCACGTCGGTGCTCATGACTCCATGGTGACGCGAGTTATTGCTCGCATTCAACTCGCGAATGCAAAGATGGGCTCGTGCTGACCGACGCCGCAGGACTGGAGCGCCTGCTTCTCGCCGTCCAAGAGCTCTCCCTGGCCCCGGACCTCCCCGCCGTCCAGCAGGTCGTGCGCACGGCCGCGCGCGAGCTCGCCGCGTGCGACGGCACGACCTTCGTGCTGCGCGACGGCGACCAGTGCTACTACGCCGACGAGGACGCCATCGAGCCGCTCTGGAAGGGCCACCGGTTCCCCCTCACCGCCTGCATCAGCGGCTGGGCGATGCTCCACCGCACCCCGGTCGTCGTCCCGGACATCTACGCCGACGACCGCATCCCCCACGACGCCTACCGCCCCACGTTCGTCCAGAGCCTGCTGATGATGCCGGTGCGCACGCTCGACCCCATCGCCGCCATCGGTGCCTACTGGGCCGAGCAGCACACCGCGACCGACCAGGAGGTCGCCCTCCTCCAGGGGCTGGCCAATGCCACGTCCGTGGCGCTCGACAAGCTCCGCGTCCACGACCAGCTCGCGTCCGCCGTCGCCCTGCGCGAGGCGACCCACCAGCTCGCCACCACCGACGACCTCACCGGCCTGTGGAACCGCCGCGGCTTCTTCGAGCAGGCCCGTCGCCGCTGGCCCGCCGACGACGTCGCCGCGGTCGGCTTCATCGACCTCGACGGCCTCAAGGTCGTCAACGACACCGACGGCCACAGCGCCGGCGACGCGCTCATCCGGCGGCTCGCGACCGCGCTCAGCACCAGCCTGCGCGAGACCGACGTCGTGGCCCGGCTCGGCGGCGACGAGTTCGCCGTCTTCAGCCCCGGCTTCGCCCCCGACGAGCTCCACGCCCGCCTGGCCGGCGCGGTCGGCCGCCGGGCCAGCGTCGGCACCGCGTCCGTGGCCGGGGTCGGCCTGATCGCCGAGGCGCTGCTCGAGGCCGACGCCCGCATGTACGACGCCAAGCGGCGCCTGCTCACCTCGCGCACGGCCTGAGCGGCAGCCATCCCCTAGAGTCCGTCCCGTGCGCAAGGCTCCCCAGCAGGCCCGGTCCCGGGAGATGGTGGAGCGGATCGTCGCCGCCGGCCGCGGCGTCCTCGTCGAGCACGGGTACGACGCGTTCAGCACCAACCGGGTCGCCACCGCCGCCGGGATCAGCCCCGGCTCGCTCTACCAGTACTTCCCCGACAAGGCGGCCATCCTCGACGTCGTCATCGACCGGTACTGGGAGGAGGTCGCCGAGCGCGTCGCGGCCGCCCTCTCCGAGCGGATCGCCGACTTCGGGCCGGGGATGGTCCGGGACACCGCCGACGCGCTCCTCAGCGCGCTCGAGGCCGACCGCGAGCTGCTCCGGGTGGTCGCCGAGGAGCTGCCGATCCACCGCAGCCGGGAGCGCCGGGCCGCCCTGGAGCGCCGGGTCCGCGAGCTCGCGGCCACCTACCTCGCCGCGCGGCGCGAGAGCACCCGCCGTCCCGACCCGGCGACGGCCGCGTGGGTCGTCGTCCTCGCGGTCGAGAACCTGGCGATGCGCTGGGTGCTCGACCAGCCGGCCGCGGTCACCCGCGACGCGCTGCTCGACGAGATGGTCGCCCTCGTCGGCGGCTACCTGCTGGCCTGAGCCCGGAGGTCAGTCCGGACGGCCGGTGAGCGCCATGCCCACGCCGAGCCCGACCATCGACGTGCCGCCGATCGCACCGAGCACGCTGCCGCGCCGCTCGGAGGCGACGAACCAGTCGCGCGCCCGGCCCGCGGCCAGCGCCCATGCCGAGTCGCAGACCAGCCCGAGGACGACCGCGACGCAGCCGAGCGTGAACATCTGCACCGGCACCGAGGCCGCTCCCGAGCGGTCGACGAACGGCGGCAGCAGCGCGGCGAACATCATGAAGCCCTTGGGGTTGCTCACGCCGACCACGAAGCCCTGGCGCAGGGCCTTCCACCCGGTCAGCGGCGCGCGCCCCTCACCCGCACCGAACCGCATCTCGCGGCGGTGCCGGAAGGCCTGGACGCCGAGCCAGACCAGGTACGCCGCGCCGGCCAGCTTGATCACGGTGAACACCAGGATCGACTCGGCCACGATCGTGCCCAGGCCCAGGCAGACCAGCGCCATCACGACGAAGAGCCCGAGGGTGTTGCCCCAGACGCTGGTCAGCGCGACCCGCTGGCCGTACGAGACGGCCCGGCCGATCACGAAGACCACGCTCGGCCCCGGGATCACGATGATGACGAGGGCGGCGAGGCCGAAGCCCAGCAGCTGGTCGAGCCCGACCATGGCTCCTCCTCCGAGGAGCCCGCTCGCAGTGCCTACTTGGCGTCGTCGGCGCCCGGCTCCTGCGTGGTGTCGACAGGCTCGTCACCATACATCCCGGCGTCCTTGGCGCGCCCTGCATTTCGCAGGCTCCGGGTGAGCGCCCAGCCGATCACCGCGACCGCGAGGATGAGCACCACGAAGACCACGAAGCCGGTCCAGCCGGCGACCACGTCGTTGTCCTCGGGCTTCTTGTCCTCGGCAGCGAGGAGCGCGTGGACGGCGGTGACGGCGACGGCGTGCATGCCTGCAGTCTGTCAGGCGTCCGGGGTGACGCCCGCAAAGAGGTCGTCCTCGGGCACCGTCGACGGGACGTGGCTCACGACGAGCTCGTAGTCCTCGGTCGGCCAGACCTCCTGCTGCAGCTCGCGCGGGATCGCGAACCAGAACCCGTCGGGGTCGATCTGCGTGGCGTGGGCCAGCAGCGCCTGGTCACGGACCCCGAAGAAGTCGCCGCACGGCACCCGCGTGGTGATCCGGGCGTCCCACTCGGGCTCGGGCTTCCACTCGGCGAGACGCTCGGCCCACGGCGACTCGAGGCCGTGCGCGAGCATCGCCTCGTGCAGCGCCTCCATGCGCGGCCGGTTGAACGAGTGGTGGTAGTAGAGCTTGAGCGGCTGCCACGGCTCCCCCGCGTCGGGGAAGCGCTCCGGGTCGCCGGCCGCCTCGAACGCGGCCACGCTCACCTCGTGGCAGCGGATGTGGTCGGGGTGCGGATAGCCGCCGCGCTCGTCGTACGTCGTCATGACGTGGGGGCGGAACTCGCGCACCTGGCGCACGAGCCGCTCGGTCGCCTCGTCGAGCGGGACCAGGCCGAAGCAGCCCTCGGGCAGCGGCGGCTTGGGGTCGCCGTCGGGCCAGCCGGAGTCGATGAAGCCCAGCCAGGACTGGCTGATCCCGAGGATGTCGCGGGCCCGCTCCATCTCCTGGCGGCGCACCTCGGTGATGTTGGCGAGGATGTCGGGCCGGTCCATCTTGGGGTTGAGGATCGAGCCCCGCTCCCCACCGGTGCACGTCACGACGCGGACGTCGGCGCCCGCGGCGACGTACATCGCCGTCGAGGCGGCGCCCTTGCTCGACTCGTCGTCGGGGTGGGCGTGGACGTGCATCAGGCGCAGCCCCGAGCGGTCGGGGACGGGCGCGTGCGTGGTGGGCATGCGGACCATCGTAGGAACAGGTCGCGTGGGACGATGAACCGGTGAGCTCCACCCCCGACTCCCTGGCCCAGCGGTACGGCACCTCGTCGCGCACCCGGCGGACCGCCGTGGTCGCCGGTTCCGTCGTCGTCGCGGTCTCCTTCCTCGGCTGGCTGCTGTGGGCGATGCTGTTCCACGCCAACCCGGCGGTGTCCTCCGAGGAGATCGGGCACGAGGTCGTCGACGACCACACCGCCACCATCCGGGTCCGGATCTCCTACGGCGACGGCCCGGTCGACGCGACCTGCCAGGCCCGCGCGATCTCCCACGACAAGGCCGTGGTGGGCGAGCAGACGTTCACGCCGACGGTGGCCGACGGGGGCATCGAGGAGGTCACGGTCCGCACCGAGCGGAGGGCCACGACGGTCGAGTGGATCGGCTGCAAAGCACCCGATCAGCCCCGCTATCGGTAAGGTTGAGGTTTCTGTACCGACAGCGGTACGCGACGAGACGAGCAGTTTTCAGGAGCAACCCATGACGCAGACGGACCAGAGCGGCGGCCAGGACATCATCTGGCTGACCCAGGACGCCTACGACAAGCTGAAGTCCGAGCTGGAGCACCTCGAGGGGCCCCGCCGCGCCGAGATCGTGGCCGAGATCAGCGCCGCGCGCGACGAGGGCGACCTGAAGGAGAACGGCGGCTACCACGCCGCCCGCGAGGAGCAGGGCAAGAACGAGGCCCGCATCATCCAGCTCAAGGACATGCTCCGCCGGGCCGAGGTCGGCGAGACGCCCCCCGACGACGGCGTCGTCGAGCCGGGCATGGTCGTCACCTACAAGTTCGAGGGCGATGACGACGACGAGGCCGAGTCGTTCCTCCTCGGCGCGCGCGAGATCGACCCCGAGGGCCTGACCGTCTACTCGCCGCAGTCGCCGCTCGGCCAGGCCATCAACGGCCGGAGCAAGGGCGAGACCGTGACCTACGAGGTCAACGGCAAGCAGCAGACCGTGATCATCTTGGACGCCAAGCCCTACGTGGCCTGAGCCTCCACCTCCGGGCCGCCGGTCTCCCCCGTAGGGGCCGGCGGCTCGGCCATTTCGGCCAGGTGCAGCACCACGGCATTGGCCGCCGCCGCCAGCGGGACGGCGACGAGCGCGCCCGCCACGCCCGCGACCAGCACGCCGCAGGCGATCGCGAAGATCACGCCCAGCGGGTGCAGCGAGACCCAGCGCCCGAGCAGGAACGGCTGCAGGACGTGGCCCTCGAGCTGCTGCACGCCGATCACCACGGCCAGCATGAGCAGCGCGGTGACCGGGCCCTGGTCGACGAGCGCGACCAGGATCGCCACGCTGCCCGCGACGGTCGCACCGATCATCGGCACGAAGGCGCCGAGGAACACCAGGACGCCGATCGCGAGCACGAACGGCACCTTGAGGATCGCCGCGCCCACGGCGATGCCGACGGCGTCGACCAGCGCGACGAGCACCGTGGCCCGGACGAACTGCACGAGCGAGACCCACGCGACCCGGCCCGAGCTGTCGACCTGGCGGCGGGCGCCGCGCGGCGCGAGCCGGACCAGCCAGGACCAGATCCGCTCGCCGTCGGCGAGGAAGAAGTACGTCGAGAACACCGCGATGAAGAAGCCCGCGACGACGTGGCCCAGCGCCGCGCCGACCTCGGTGACCTGGGTGAGCACCTCGCCGTCCTGCGAGCGCTTCCGGATGATCTCCTGGACGCTGGAGATGTAGTCGTTGATCTGTGAGTCGCTGGCGTGCAGCGGGCCGTCGCGCAGCCAGTCCCGGATCTCCTGGAGGCCCTGGACCGTCGAGTCGGCCAGGTCGGTGGCTCCCGCCGCGACCTGCTGCCCGGCGAACGTGAGCAGCGCGCCCACCACGGCGAACCCGGTGATGACGACGATCAGCGCCGAGAGCCCGCGCGGGACGCCGATCCGGGTCACCGCGTGCACGAACGGCGCCGCCAGCGCGCTGATCAGCAGCGCCACGGCGACCGGGATGGTGACGACGGCGAAGTACCCGACCAGCCAGATGAGCAGGTAGCCCGCCGCCGCGATGAGCAGCAGCCGCCACGCCCACCCGGCGGCCAGGTCGAGCCCGAAGGGCACCTCGGCCCGGCGCAGGTTCGACGGTCCGGTGGTGAAGCCGGGCGGCTCGCTGCGGCGTCCCTCGCGCTCCTCGCGGAGCAGCGCCCACTGGTGGGCGAAGCGCCGGAAGAGCCGCTCGTCGCGCGCGTCGCGCTCGTCGGTCTCGGGACCGAGCGGCGGGTCGTCGGTGACCGGCTCGGCCGGCGTCGCGGGCTCCGCGACGGGCTCGGGGTCGGGCTGCACGTCGTCCGGCTCGCTCGTCACCAGGTCAGGCTAGACGGTCGCGGCGAGTGCCCGGTCGAGGTCGGCGAGCTGGTCGTCGGAGGTCTCGATGCCGACGCTGAGCCGGACCAGGTCGGCGGGTACCTCGAGGTCGGTCCCCGCGACGCTCGCGTGGGTCATCCGGCCGGGGTGCTCGATGAGCGACTCGACCCCACCGAGCGACTCGCCCAGCGTGAAGACCTTGGTGGCCGCGCAGATGGCCAGCGCCTGCTCCTCGCCGCCCTTGACCCGGAAGGAGACCATGCCGCCGTACCTCTTCATCTGGCGCGAGGCCACCGCGTGCCCGGGGTGGTCGGGCAGCCCCGGGTAGATCACCTGGCTCACCGCCGGGTGCGCGCCGAGGAACTCGGCGACCTTCTCGGCGTTGTCGCTGTGCCGCTCCATGCGCAGCGCGAGCGTCTTGAGGCCGCGCAGCACCAGCCACGAGTCGAACGGCCCGGCCACGCCGCCGATGGAGTTCTGGTGGAAGGCGATCGTCTCGGCGAGCGCGGCGTCGTCCACGACGAGGGCGCCGCCGACGACGTCGGAGTGGCCGCCGGCGTACTTGGTCGTCGAGTGGACGATGACGTCGGCGCCGAGCGCCAGCGGCTGCTGGAGGTAGGACGACGCGAACGTGTTGTCGACGACCAGCAGGGCCCCGGCGTCGTGGGCGACCGCGGCCAGCGCCTCGATGTCGCCGATCGACAGCAGCGGGTTGGTGGGCGTCTCGAGCCAGACCAGCTTGGTCTGCCCCGGCCGGATCGCCGCGCGCACCGCGTCGACGTCGGTCACCGGCGCCGGGCTGTGCTCGACACCCCAGCTGGTCGCGACCTTGTCGAAGAGGCGGAAGGTGCCGCCGTAGGCGTCGTTGGGCAGCACCACGTGGTCGCCGGGGCGGCACAGCGCCCGGATCAGGGTGTCCTCGGCGGCCAGGCCGGACGCGAACGCGAACCCGTGGGTGGCGCCCTCCAGCGCCGCCAGCGTCGACTCGAGCGCCGTCCGGGTGGGATTGGCCGAGCGGCTGTACTCGTAGCCGTTGCGCAGCCCGCCGACGCCGTCCTGGGCGTAGGTGGAGGTCGCGTAGATGGGCGGGATCACCGCGCCGGTGGTCGGGTCCGGCGCATAGCCCGCGTGGATGGCCCGGGTCTCGAAGCCTGCGTCGTCGAGGTCGCTGAGGTGACTGTGGTCGCTCACCGTTCGAGCGTACTCAGGAAGGCGTGCCGCGTGACAAAGCGAGCGGGCGCTCGTTTCTCGGACGTGACGCCCCTCACTCGCGCGCTCGCCGTCCTGCTCGCCCCGCTGCTGGCGCTCGGCCTCGCCGTCTCCCCCGCACAGGCCGCCGAGCCCACGCCCGCTCCCGCGCCGGACCCGCTCGGCCGGCTGCTGCTGGGGCCGCTCGACGCCGTCATCGGCCTGCTCGCGCCGCTGCCGATCCCCGCGACGCCGTACACCGGGGACGTCTGCGTGAGCGGCGCCGACGCCTGCATCGACGACGTCATCGCCCGGATGGAGAGCCGCCTGGCGCGCGTCGCGGGCAGCTGCGCGCACAGCTCGATCTTCTCGCTGGCCTACCTGCGGGTGACCGAGAACGTCCGGGACGCCGTCCGCTCCGGCTACTTCGCCGACCGCGCCTGGCTGAACCGGGTCGACGCCGTCTTCGCCGAGCTCTACTTCGACACCACCACGCGCTGGGAGGCCGGCGACCGCACGAACATCCCCGCCGCCTGGCGGATCGCCCTGCAGGCCGAGGACGACCGCGCGATGAGCGGTCTCGGCAACTTCCTGCTCGCGATGAACGCCCACATCAACCGCGACTTCCCCCACGTCCTCGCCACCGTCGGGCTGACCGGCCCCGAGGGCAGCCACAAGTCCGACCACAACCGCTACAACAACCGCCTCGACAGCCTCTACGCGCCGGTCTTCACCGAGGAGGCCGCCCGCTTCGACCCCACCTTCGACGACATCGATGCCGGCACCGCCGACGAGACCGTCGCCGGCGTCATCATGCGCGGCTGGCGCGAGCTCGTCTGGCGCCACGCCGAGGCCCTCGTCCTCGCCCGGACCCCCGCCGCCCGCCGCCTCGTCGAGCAGCAGATCGAGCAGTACGCCGCCCTCCAGGCCCGCCTGATCCGGACCGTCTTCGTCGCCAAGCCCGCCGTCCGCGACGCCTGGTGCGCCGGCCACGGCCGAACCACCGGCTGAGGCTTGCCTGCGCGGAGACAATGGAGCCATGTTCTCCCGTCGCAAGTCCGAGATGGTCGACCCCGCCGAGGCGCTGCCCGGCCGCACCACGCCCGCGTTCGCCCTGCCGACGCTGCACGAGGTCCTGCACACCCCGCTCGTCACCGACGAGGTGCCCGACGGCCTCGAGGTCGCCATCTTCGGCCTCGGCTGCTTCTGGGGCGCCGAGGAGATCTACTGGCAGGTGCCCGGCGTCTGGTCGACGTCCGTCGGCTACGCCGGCGGCACCTCCCCCCACCCCACCTACGAAGAGGTCTGCAGCGGCCGCACCGGCCACACCGAGGCCGTCCGCATCGTCTTCGACCCCGCCCAGGTCTCCTACGCCGACCTCGTCAAGCAGTTCTTCGAGGTGCACGACCCCACCCAGGGCATGCGCCAGGGCAACGACATCGGCACCCAGTACCGCTCGGCGATCTACTTCACCACCCCCGAGCAGGAGCAGACCGCCCGCGAGCTGACCAAGGTCTACGGCGACGAGATCGCCCGCCGCGGCTACGGCGAGATCACCACCGAGATCGAGCCGGCCGGCGCGTACTACTACGCCGAGCCGCACCACCAGCAGTACCTCCACAAGGTGCCGCACGGCTACCGCTGCCACGCCAACACGGGCATCCCGTTCCCGCAGACCGCCTGACCGCCCGGTGCAGCCCCGGCACGTCTGGACGGCGGGCGGCCTGACCCTGACCGCCCTGGTCACGCTGCTCGTCACCCGGCGGCAGAGCCTCGCCCTCGAGATCATCGGCGACCTGTGGCCGTGGCTGACCCTGGGCGCGTGGATCGTCCTGACGCTCACGGGCATGTGGCTCGCCGGCTGGGCCTGGCGCTCGTGGCGCCGGTTCGTCGCCGCGCTGGTCGCGGCGGTGCTCCTCGGCGGACTGGGCGCCTGGGCACTGCAGCCCTCCGCGCCCCGGCTCGGCGTCCTCCGCGACCGCGAGGCCTGGTTCGAGGCACACCGCGCGGACTTCACCGCCGCGGTCGCCCGAGGCACGCGCTCCGACGCCTACTACGGCAGCCGCCTCCCCGACGACCTGCGCTACCTCACGATCGACGGTCGGTTCAGCGTCGGAGACGGCGGCGCGCTCTTCTTCCCCCAGTGGATAGCCATCCCCGACGACGCCGGCGGCTACTGGTACTCCCCCGACGTCCGGCCCGCGGGCTACGACATGTACGGCATGTGGTGCGAAGACCCCGTCGACCTCGGCGACGGCTGGTGGTCCTGCGGCATGTAGCGACGCCGCCTGACCCGAACGGGCTATGGCCCGCGCGGCGTCGCGGTGCCATCGTCGCAGGATGGCCGACGACCCGGTGGCGTCCAACCCGGAGCACTACCGGGTGGTGTTCGAGAACGACCGCGTGCGGGTCCTCGAGTACCACGACGTCCCCGGCGACCGCACGACGCCGCACGCCCACCCCGACAGCGTCATGTACACGCTGTCCTCGTTCCGCCGCCGCCTCGTCAACGGCGACCAGGAGCGCGAGGTCGAGATGGCCGCCGGGACGACGGGCTGGCTGCCCGCCCAGGAGCACCACGGCGAGAACATCGGCGACACCCCCACCCACGTGCTGTTCGTCGAGCTGAAGGACGACGCCGCCGCGAGCGGGGCCGGGCCCGTGCTCGGCCCTGTTGAGTAGCGCGACTCAGGCAGCGCCCGCGTCCGCCGACCAGGCTGACGCCCATGACCAAGACCACTTATGCGTTCTTCCTCCAGTCGGCCATCTCGTTCGGCGCGGCCTTCATCTTCGTCGTCGGCGGGATCTACTTCCTCCCCGTGGACGGGTGGATCCGGGCCTTCCTGTGCCTGGGCGCCCTCTACCTGGTGACGTCCTCGTTCTCGCTGGCCAAGTGCGTGCGCGACCAGCAGGACGTCCGCGCGCAGGAGATCCGGGTCGAGGCGTACCGGTGACCTGGGGGCTTCCTGCCCGCCCGGTTGCCCCCATCCCGGACAATGGGGTCATGGCTGACCTCCCCCGGAAGGCCGCGGCCCGTACCGCACGGCTCGCTGCGCTCCCCCTCGGCTACGCGGGCCGTACCGCCCTCGGGCTCGGCAAGCGGCTCGGAGGCGCGCCCGCGGAGGCGGTGATGTCCGACATCCAGCAGCGGACGGCGGAGCAGCTGTTCCGCACGCTGGGTGAGCTCAAGGGCGGGGCGATGAAGTTCGGCCAGGCGTTGAGCGTGCTCGAGTCGGCGCTGCCCGAGGAGATGGCGGCGCCCTACCGCGAGCAGCTCACCCGGCTCCAGGACTCGGCGCCGCCGATGCCGACCCAGACCGTGCGCGACCTCCTCGCCGAGGACCTCGGCGCCGACTGGAAGGAGCGGCTGGTCTGGCTCGACGGCGCACCGACGGCGGCGGCCAGCATCGGGCAGGTCCACGAGGGCCGCTGGCACGACGGGCGCCGGGTCGCCGTCAAGGTGCAGTACCCCAACGCCGGCGAGGCGCTCATGTCCGACCTCCGCACGCTGGCCCGCGCCGCGCGCGCGATCGGGCCGCTCATCCCGGGCGTCGACATGAAGCCGCTCGTCGAGGAGGTCCAGGCCCGCGCTCGCGAGGAGCTCGACTACGACCTCGAGGCCGAGGCCCAGCGCGAGTTCGCGCAGGCGTTCCGCGACGACCCCGACATCGTCGTCCCCGACGTGGTGGCGGTCGGCCCGCGGGTGCTCGTCACCGAGTGGCTCGACTCGGCCGGCTCGCTGGCGTCGATCATCGCGGGCGGCACCCGCGAGGAGCGCGACCACTACGGCGAGATCTTCAGCCGGTTCCTGTTCTCCGGGCCCGCACGCACCGGCCTGCTCCACGCCGACCCGCACCCCGGCAACTTCCGGGTCATCCCCGACGCCGACGGCGCACCGGGCCGGATCGGGGTGCTCGACTACGGCGCGGTCGCCCGCCTCCCCCAGCGCGGGCTGCCCGAGCCGATGGGCCGGCTGATCACGCTCTGCGGAGCCGGTGACGGCGACGCGCTCATCGCCGGGCTGCGTGAGGAGGGCTTCCTCAAGGACCGGATCCAGCTCGACCCGCAGCTCCTCATGGACTACCTCTCGCCGTTCGTCGACCCGACGCTCGTCGAGCGGTTCCGGTTCAGCCGCGAGTGGATGCGCGAGCAGTTCCAGCGGATCAACAACCCCAAGGACCCGGCCTACACGGTGAGCATCAAGCTCAACCTGCCGCCGTCGTACGTGCTCATCCACCGCACCTGGCTCGGCGGTGTCGGCGTGCTCAGCCAGCTCGAGGCGGAGGCGCCGTTCCGGGCGATCATGCAGGAGTTCCTGCCGGGCTTCACCCCGCCGGACTGAGGTCCCCCGCCGCGGCCGCTACAGCCCCGTCGTGCCGTCGACCGCCTCGCGGAGGAGGTCGGCGTGCCCGAGGTGGCGCGCGTACTCCTCGACCATGTGCAGCAGGATCCAGCGCACGCTGATCCCCGCGCCGGTCCGGCGCTGCCGGCGGGCGGCGAGCGCGTCGAGGTCGGTCACGCCGTCGAGGATCGCGTCCGAGCGCCTGATCGCCGCGCGCAGCAGCTCCCGGAGCTCGTCCGGCTCGTCGTCGGCGGCGCTCGTCCAGTCCCAGTCGCGGTTGCGGCGCCAGTCGACCTTCTCGAACGGCGGGGTCGGCGGCGCCCCGGCCAGGGTGACGCCGAACCACCAGTCCTCGACGTAGGCCAGGTGCTTCAGCATCCCGCCCAGGGTCATCGAGGTCGGCGGCAGCGCCTGGCCGAGCTGGACGGCGTCCAGGCCGTCGGTCTGCCGGACCAGCGTCGCGCGCTGGGAGTCGAGGAAGGCGCGCAGCATGGTCCGCTCGTCGGCGACGTGGGGCGGTTCAGTCACGTGGGATCTCCGTCGGTCAGGCAGTAGACGCGCCCGACCGGGTCGCGCAGCACGGTCCAGTGCGGGTGGACGGCGAGCACGTGGGCGCCCAGCCCGAGGTGCCGCTCGGTCTCGGCGGCCCGGTCGGTGGTGCCCCAGTCGAGGTGGGCGCGGACCTCGCCGGTGTCGTCGGGGCCGAGGCGCTGGAGCAGCAGGCCCAGCGGCTGTCGCTCCGCCTCGGGCGGGACCAGGAAGCGGAAGTCGTCGGTCACCGTCGAGGCGCGCTGCGTCCATCCGGTGATCGCGGTCCAGAACGCCAGCTCGGTCCGGTACGCCGGCGCGGGCACGTCGATCGCGACCTGGCGGACCCGGGAGCGCGAGCTGCCGCCGTGCGGAGTGGCGCCGGGGCGCCGGTCGGCCGGCGCGTCGACGAAGCAGAACACGAAGCCGCCGGGCGAGGCCATCACGACGTACCCGCGGTCGACGACGAACGTCCCGCCCGCCGCCACCGCCGCGCGGGCCGCGGCCTGCGGGTCGGCCACGTGGAGGTCGAGGTGGATCCGGTCGCCACCCTGGTGCCGGCGCTGGACCCGCAGGTAGGCATCGCCGTCGGGCGGCAGCAGCGTGGCGAACTCGCCGTCGTCACCGCGCGGCGCCGACAGCGCGTACCCCGTCACGTCCTGCCAGAAGCCCACGCTCTCGTGGTGGTGGGCCGCCGCGTTGTCGAGGAAGGCGGTCACCCAGAACGGACTCATCCCGGGACGGGGGCGCAGTCGTGCCCGCACCCGTCGGGCGGGAGCGGGCCGTCGGCGTGAGCCGCCGGCCGGTGCAGGACGGCGGCGGTCGCCGTGACCACCACGTCGGACTCGCCCGACGCAGCGGCCGTGCCGTCGACGAGCAGCGTGTAGCCGTGCCGCTCCCGGGGCGGGAACACCAGCGTCACGGCCGGGTTCTCGGCGACATTGCGCAGCGTCCCGCGACCGGGACCGGAGATCCGCAGCGTGCCGTCGGCGTCCGCGACCGGGTCGACGGTGACGACCTTGACCTGCGGCGACGAGGTCGACAGGAGGTAGCCACTGTCGAAGTCGGCGAGGGCCTGACGCAGGTCGGCGGGGGCGACCGGGATGCTCATGGGACGAGGGTACGACTCACCACAGCCCGAGCACACCGCCGCCGATCCGGACGACGAAGGCGCTCACCACCACGATGAAGAAGATCCGCACGAACCGGGCGCCGCGGGCCACGGCGGTGCGCGCGCCGACGTACCCGCCGACCAGGTTGCACGCCCCCATCACCAGGCCGACGTCCCAGCGCACCGCGCCGGCCGGGATGAACAGCAGCAGGGCGCCGAGATTGGTCGCGAAGTTGGCCAGCTTCGCCTTCGCCGACGCCTGGAGGAAGTCGTAGCCCAGCAGCCCGACCAGCGCGAACACGAAGAAGCTGCCCGTCCCCGGACCGAGGATGCCGTCGTAGAACCCGATCACGAAGCCGACACCCATCGCCGCGGCGGTGTGCCGGTGCCCGCTGAAGCGCAGCGCGGTCTCGTCGCCCAGCTGCGGGCGGAGCAGGACGTAGCCGCCGACGAGGACGAGCGCCACCAGGACGATCGGCTCGAACGCCTCGCGCGGGATGTGCGAGGCCAGCAGCGCGCCCGAGAAGGCGCCGCCGAGGGCGAGGAGCATGAGCGGGACGAACGTCCGCGGGTCCGGCCCGATCCGGCGGTAGTACGTGACCGAGCTGGCCGCGGTGCCGCACACGGACGCGATCTTGTTGGTGGCCAGCACCTGCACCGGGCTCGCCCCCGGCAGCCCGATGAGAAGTGCCGGGAGCTGGATCAGGCCGCCCCCGCCGACGACCGCGTCGACGAAGCCCGCCGTGAGTGCGGCCAGCCCGAGCAGCGCGAGGACGGTGAGACTGAGGTCGGACATCGCCTCCGCACTCTACGAGGACCAGGTGAGGTCGGCGGTGGGCCTGTCGGCGTACTCCTCGGCGATGTCATCGGACGTCTCGATGCACGGCGCCGTGACCCCCACCTGCACCAGGGTCGGGTGGATCTCGACGCGCAGCGTGAGCGGGCCCTTGGTGCCCACGACCGACACCCGGTTGGCGGGGTCGTCGACCGTCCAGCCGTCGTCGCGGAGGAGGCCGACGGTCGCGACGAAGGCGTTCTCCTGGGTCAGCTCGCCGGACGCCGTGAACCGCAGGAAGTTCTGCATCACCACGCCGCGCGGGGCGTAGCTCTCGCCGCAGATCGTGAACGAGCGGCTGCCCTGCGCGCCCGCGAGGTGGAGGGCCGCCGCCACCTGGTGCACCACGCCGTCGATGGTCTCGTCGGCCTGCCGGACGGCGTCCTCGACCGCCTGGCGGCTGTCGTCGTCGTTGCCACCGCACCCACCGAGGCCGAGCGCGAGCAGCAGCGTGAGGGGCACGGTCCCGAGCGCGCGCATCATGGCACCATGATCCCACCCGGGCGCAGGTGCTCGAGGAGCCACGTGCCGCCCGCCAGCAGGCCGTCGCCCACCGTCGCGGTCGTCGAGACGGCCAGCAGCTCGCTCAGCGTGAGGTAGTCGCCACCCGGGGCCCCGCGCCCCGGCTGGTAGCTCACCTCGCCCTCGTTGCCGGCGACGACGTGCGCCATGTTGTCGAGCGAGGTCCCCGAGAAGTACGACGAGTGGTTGTCGAGGAGCTTCTCGACCCGCAGCGCCCCGTCGCCCGTCTCGAAGCGGTGGCCGCCGAAGTCGACGTCGGCCGGGTCGTGCCCGAGCGCGCCGATGCCGCCCCGGTCGCCGGTGCCGAGCAGCGAGACCGGGTCGTGGTCCATGCTGCCCACCCAGACGTCGGCGCCGGTGAGCTCGGCGGCGGTGCCGGTGGGCTGCCCGGGGCTGCCGATGATGATCGCGTCGTCGACCGGGAGTCCGTCGTGGAGGGCGTAGCCGACCGCGGTGGAGCCGTAGCTGTGCCCGATGGCGGTCAGGTGCGCCCGGTCGCCCTCGTCGGAGGCACGCAGGCCGTCGATGAAGTCGCCGAACCGCTCGCCGCCGGCCTCGGCCTTGTCGGTGAGCGCGACCCCGCCGAAGTCGAGCTGGCCGAGCGGGTCGAACGGGTTGATCGGGTTGCCGCTCGGCGCGTCGTAGTCGAGCCAGTAGACCGACGCCACGGTGCCCTTGCCCTCGTCGAGCGCCGCCTGGTGGAGCGCGAGCGTCTTGGCCAGGTTGCCCGAGGTGCTCGACGTCTCGGAGGTCAGCCCGGGGACGTTGACCGAGACGTGGTCGGCGGTGTCGGGATTGCCGAAGCTGATCGCGATGCCGCCGTCGCCGGAGTGCAGCCCCGGCTGGTAGACCACCACGTTGGCCAGCGCCGCGCCGGTCTCGGGGTCGATCTGGTCGGCGTACTCGCCGAGCGCGTCGCGGACGTAGGTCGCGTTCTCGAGGACCCGCTTCTCGGCCGCGCTCAGCTGGCCGTCGTCGCGGCGCTGGGTGAGGTAGTCGAGGTCGCGGCCCAGTGCGGCCCGGTTGGCCTCGTCGCGGTCGGTGATCGGCAGCCCGTCGGCGTTGCCGACGAGCTCGGGGTGCTCGGTGGTGAGTGCCTCCTGCTCGGCCCGGCTGAGCGTCGCCCACCAGGCGGCGAGTCCGGTGGGGTCGCCGCGCAGCCCGCGCAGCCGGGTGGTGAGCGCGGCGACGTCGGGGCGGCCCGGATCGGCGGCCGCCTGCACCCCCTCGGCGACGGTGTCGACGCCGCGCAGCGCCGCCACCAGGTCGGCCTCGGCGGCGTCGCGGTCGCGGACCCAGGTGTCGATGCGCGCGACGAGACCGTCGGCCCGTGTGGTCAGCCGGGCCGCGCGGCGCTCGAACTCCGGCACCCGGCTCTCGTCGGTCGCCGCGGCGATCTCGGTGCTCAGCGTGTCGATGTCGGCATTGACCTCGGCGCGCTCGGCGGTGAGGGTCGTGCGCCTCTCGAAGAGGGCGGCGAGCCGCTCCTCGAACAGGTCGGCCGCGGTGACCGCCCGGTCGAGCGCGGCCTCGGCGCCGTCGAGGCGGACGGCGAACCGGGTCGCCGCGTGGTCGTGGGCGTCGGCGGTGTCGCCCTCCCACTCGGGCGCGGAGATCGAGCTCGCCCACCCCTGGACGTTCTTGACCGCGACCGCGACGGCGCGCAGGTCGGTGCCGAGCCGCTGGGCGCCGACCGGCGTGGAGACCATGATCGGGCAGGCCGGGACGTGCGCCGGGACGTGGATGATCGTCATCGCACCCTCACCCGCCCGTGACCGCGGCGTCGTGCTGGGCCCACGGCAGCAGCGAGCGGAGCCGCTCGGCCTGCTCCTGGTCGGCGACGACGACCAACCCGCGGAAGTAGACGATCTCGGCCGCATAGCCCGACGCCTGCTCGGCCGCCGCCTTGAGCTCGTCGGCCCACGGCTCGCGGAAGCCCTCGACGGCAGCGACGACGTCGGTGTCGAGCTCGGCGGTGGAGGTCGTGGCCAGGCGCCGCCAGGCACCGTCGAGCTCGTCGCCGGCGACGTCCCAGCGCTGCCGGGCCTGCTGGACGACGGCGAACGGGACGTCGAGCCGGGCGGTCACGACGCACCCCCGGCCACGAGCGCGACCAGGCCGTCGCGCACCTCGCGCCGGACGTCGTCGGGCAGGCGCACGGCGGGCGCAGCCAGGCTGAGCGTGGTCGCGGCGGCCCCGGAGCGGCCGGTCAGCTCGAGGTGGCCGTCGGTGGCGTCGAGCCGGGCCGCCCCGCCCCGGGAGCCGGGCCGCAGCCGCCAGCCGCGCTCGCCCAGCCGGAGCGCGGTCGCGGCGAGCAGCTCGGGGCCGGCTCCTGGCAGCGCCTTGTCGAGCACGAGCGCCTCGCCGTCGTCACGGACCGCCCAGCGCACGCTCGGCGGGGTGACCGTCACCCCGGGGACGCCGGTCGCGGCCAGGACCGGCGCGAGCGCAGCCCAGGCCTGCGCCAGCCGTGTCGCGCGGGCCCGCGCCTCGTCGGGTGGGGTGGGTGGGCGGTCGTCCGGAGGCTCCTCGGGGAGCAGGACGACGGTCAGGTCGGGGTGGCGGCGGCGGACGACCGACCAGAAGGGGTCGTCGGCGACGACGTCGTCGTCGGCGCGGTGCAGGTCCATGGAGCACCGCTGCCCGGGGCCCTCCGCGGCGAAACCGGAAGGCCCCGTTCTGTTCGCGAATCCGCGATTCCCGCGGGTCCGCGACCAGCCGCGTCAGCCAGGTCAGCCCACCCAGAAGCCCCGCGAGCCGAACCAGTCCCCATAGGTGCCGGGGCCGTCCGGACCGCCGGAGCGGCCGCGTCCGCCCCGGCGCGAGCCGAGGTACGAGCCCACCACGGCGGCACCGAGGTCGTCGGCCTCGGGAGCGATCACGGCACCGTCGACCCGGCGCGCCATCGACTCGATGAACCGGGCCAGACCGGGGTCCTCCCCCAACCGGAAGAAGGTCGTCTGCGCCCCGAGCCGGCGCGCGTTGTCGAGCTCGCGGACGGCGAGCGCGATGGTCGTCGGGTGCGGCGGGTAGGAGAAGAAGACGTCGCCGCTCGACTCGAGGTGCGAGGTCGGCTCGCCGTCGGTGACGATGAGGAGCACCGGCTGGGCGTTCGGGTGCTTGCGGAAGTGCCGGTTGGCCAGCAGCAGCGCGTGGTGCAGGTTGGTGCCCTTGGCCCACCGTGCGTCGAGCGCGGTCAGCTCCTCGATCCGCATCGTCTGGGCGTGCCGGCCGAAGCCGATCAGCTCGAGGTCGTCGCCGCGGAAGCGGGTGCCGATCAGCGTGTGCAGCGCGAGGGCGGTCTGCTTCATCGGCACCCAGCGGCCGTCCATCGCCATCGAGAAGCTGGTGTCGACGCAGAGCGCGACCGCGGCCTGCGTGCGCGCCTCGGTCTCGGCGACCTCGACGTCGTCGATCGCGAGCAGCCGTCCGCCGGGGTCGCCGGCCCGGCGCAGGACGCCGTTGAGCATGGTCCGCGGCAGGTCCCAGGGCTCGGTGTCGCCGAACTCCCACGAGCGGGTGGCGCCGGAGAGATCGCCGGCGGCGCCGGCCTGGCGCAGGTCGCGCTGGCCCTGGCGCCCCGACATCCGCTGCGCGACGTCGCGCAGCAGCGCCTTGCCGAGCTGGCGCATGGCCTTGGGCGTGAGCCGCAGCTCGCCGTCGTAGCCGCGCTCCATGGCGCCGGAGCGGCGCAGCGCCTGCTCGAGCTCCTGCAGCTTGCGGGCGTCGACCGCGGCCTCGTTGCCGAGCTGACGGGCGAGCTTGTCGAGGTCGACGTCGTCGAGCCGGGCGCCGCCGTACGACTGGGCGAGCTGGTCGGCCAGTGCGTCGAGGTCGGCGAGGTCCTGGAGGACGCCGGTGCCGTCGCCCAGGCCGAGGCCCTCACCGCCGCCGAACTGCTCGGAGCCGCCCCAGTCCTCGCCGGGACGCAGGGACATGAGGTTCTGGTCGAGCCGGTCGAGCTGCTGCATCAGCGCCGGGGAGCCGAAGGCCTGGGCCGAGAGCTGCATCAGCTCGGCGCGCTGCTCGGCGGTCATCGAGTTGAGCATCCGCTGGGCCGCCGCGGAGCGCTGGGCGAGCGCGTCGAGCAGCTCGTCGATGTCCTGGGGGTTCTCGGGGAAGTGCTGGCCGTGCTTGGCCATGAAGTCGGAGAAGTCCTCGGGGGTGTCCTCTCCCCGTGCGTGCTTCTCGAGGAGGTCGTTGAGGTCGCCGAGCATCTCGTCGATCGCCTGCCGGTCGGCGTCGGTGGCGTTCTCGAGCGCCTCCTTCATGCCGGCGAAGCGCTGGTCGAGGAGCTCGCGGCCGAGCAGGTCCTTGATCTGCTCGTAGGCCTCACGGGCCTCGCGCGACTGCCAGTCGTAGTCGGCGAGCTCGGTGACCGCGGCGGCCGGGGAGGCCGGCAGGTTCTCCATGCGCATCTCGCGGAAGGCGCGGTCGCCGTCGTCCATCATCGCGTCGCGGGCCAGCTGCTTGCGCTCCTCGAGGACCGCCTGCTCGAGGAGCTCGCGGACCTCGTCGAGCGTGCCGTCGAGGTGGTGCTGCTGGAGCAGCTCGCGGCGCCGCTCCGCGACCCGGCGCGCGAGGTCGTCGAGCCCGGTCTGGTCCTGCCCGCCACGGCGCAGGAACTCCTGCATCGCGCGCTCGGGGCTGTAGCCGGCCATCACGTCCTCGCCGATCGCGTCGAGCGCCTCGGCGAGGTCGATCGGCGGGGCGAGCGGATCGCCGCCGTCGTAGCGGCGGTAGCGGCTCATGTCGCGCTCCTTCGTACGTCGGCGCCGGCGCGCAGCGCCCGCGGGATCTCGGCCACCTCGTCGACGATCGCGTGCAGCCGGGTGAGCCGGTCGGGATCGCCGGCGCTGTCGACCTCGACGGCGTAGTGGATGCCGGTCGAGCTCCACGCCTCGTCGAAGCCGCCGTCGGCGGTCACCGCCACCCCCGCGAGCGGCACGCCGAGCCGCTCGGCCTCGCGGTAGGTGTCGTTGAGCACGCACAGCGCGACGGAGAGGTGGAGCACCTGGGCCCCGTTGGCGGCCGGCGCGGCGAGGACGCCGTCGTCGGTCCACGCGTGCGGCAGCACGACGCCCTCGCCGCGGCGGAGGGTGCCGGCCGCGGCGCGCACGCCGAACGGGGAGAGGTCAGCCATAGACCGTCTCGGATCCGTCGGAGTCCTTGCCGATCTTGCGGGCCAGGAAGAGCCCCTCGAGCGCGAGCTCGATGGCCGCGGCGCGCTCGCCGTCGGTCGTCCCGCCGCCGGTGCCGTTGACCCGCTCGCAGACCTGGTCGTAGAGGTCGGACTCGCCCAGCACGGGCAGGCCGGTGAGGACGTCGCGAGCGGTCACCGCACCGCCGGTCGTGACGGTGGCGCCCTCCTCGATCGCGCCGACGAGCAGCGCGAAGTCGAGCCCGCGGAAGCGCTCGCGGACGGTCTCGGCGGTCGCCGTGCGGAGCAGGTGCGTGAGGATCTCGTTCTCGCGCCCCTCCTCGCCCGACTCGAACTCGATCTTGCCGCCGAGGACGTCGACCGCGGTCTCGAGGTCGACGACCCGGGCCACCGCGCGGTCCTCGCCGTGGATGGTCGCGCGGCGCAGGGCCGCGGCGGCGACGGTCTCGGCACCCGCGATCGCGAAGCGCGCCGAGACGCCGGAGCGCTGGTCGACCGCGCTGGACTCGCGCAGGTTGCGGGTGAAGCGCGCCAGGATCTCGACCAGGAAGTCGGGGACGTCGACCTGCTCGGTGAGCAGGTCCGCCTCCTGGCGGATGACGGCGATCTCGGCCGAGAGCGCGTTGGGGTAGTGGGTGCGGATCTCGGCGCCGAAGCGGTCCTTGAGCGGGGTGATGATCCGGCCGCGGTTGGTGTAGTCCTCGGGGTTGGCCGAGGCGACGACGAAGACGTCGAGCGGCAGCCGCAGCACGTAGCCGCGGATCTGGATGTCGCGCTCCTCCATCACGTTGAGCATCGCGACCTGGATGCGCTCGGCGAGGTCGGGCAGCTCGTTGATCGCGACGATGCCCCGGTGGGAGCGGGGGATCAGGCCGAAGTGGATCGTCTCGGGGTCGCCCAGCGAGCGGCCCTCGGCGACCTTCATCGGGTCGACGTCGCCGATCAGGTCGGCGACGCTCGTGTCGGGCGTGGCCAGCTTCTCGGCGTACCGCTCGGAGCGGTGCCGCCAGGCGACCGGCAGCTCGTCGCCGAGCTCGGCGGCCCGGCGCCGGGAGGCGACGGTGATCGGCTCGTAGGGGTGCTCCCCCAGCTCGGAGCCGTCGATGACCGGCGTCCACTCGTCGAGGAGCCCGATCAGCGTGCGCAGCAGCCGGGTCTTGCCCTGCCCCCGCTCGCCCAGCAGGACGACGTCGTGGCCGGCGATGATCGCCCGCTCGAGCTGCGGGATGACGGTGTCCTCGAGCCCGTGCAGGCCGGGCCACGGATTCTCGCCGCGGGCGAGCCGGTCGAGGAGGTTGGTGCGCAGCTCGGCGCGGAGCGTCTGCTGCTGGTGGCCGGAGGCGCGGAGGGCGCCGAGAGTGGTGATCGCGGGGGCCGAAGTGGTCACCGTCTCACGCTACTGCGGACACACAACGGCTGTCGCCGCTCTACGCTTCGAGCGTGGCGATCCTCCTCGGCGTCGTGTGCGTCCTGCTGGCCGGCGTGGTGGTGGCGTTCGCCCGCGACCGCGCCCGGCTCCAGCGGGTGCTGGCCGACACCCGGGCGCGGATGACGCAGCTCGAGGCCGACCTCGACGCCGCCCTGCGCCCGCCCCCGCCGTCCAACTCGGCGGAGCGGGCGATGCGGCGGGTCATCCGGACCGCCTCGAAGGTCCGCTCGCACGGCATCACCGGGCTGATCCAGAGCACCGTCGAGGACCTGCAGACCTGGGCCAGCGACGACGAGCGCGCCGACATCCTCAACATGGCCGCCTCCGACGGCACGGTCACCCTGTTCTTCTCCGACATCGAGGACTCCACGCCGCTCAACGACCGGCTCGGCGACAGCACCTGGATCAAGGTCCTCGCCGCCCACGACCGGGTGCTGCGCACCCGGATCGAGCAGTACCGCGGCCAGGTGGTCAAGACCGCCGGCGACGGCTTCATGGTCGCCTTCCGCGATGCCGAGGCGGCCTGCCGGGCCGCGCTCGGCATCCAGCGCGACCTCCCCCGCGACCTGACGCTGCGCCGGCACGGCCCGGTCCAGGTCCGGATCGGCATCCACACCGGACAGGTCGTCGCGCGCGACGGCGACTACTTCGGCCGCAACGTCGCCATGGCCGCCCGGGTCGCCGATCTCGCGCTGGGCGGCGAGATCCTCGCCAGCGACGCCGTCCGCGACGCCCTGGACGACGACGCGGCCGTCGAGCTGGTCGAGCGCGAGGCGGTCGAGCTCAAGGGGCTCACCGGCGAGCACGTGGTCTGGGAGATCCGGCCGCCGGCCGCCTGAGCCGTCCCCCTCAGGAGCGCATCGCGGCCAGCGGCGACGTCGACGCCGCGCGGACGGCCGGGAGCAGCCCGCCGGCCAGGCTGGCCAGGACCGCGCCGCCGACCACCAGCAGCGGCAGCTCGCGCGCCATCACCAGCTCCCAGTCGTGCAGCCGGCACCAGAGGGCGGCCGCGGCCACGCCGAGCGCGCTGCCGAGGACGCCGGCCACGGCGCCCGCCAGCCCGGACTCGGTGAGCACGAGGAGCCCGATCCGGCGCCGGCTCCACCCCATGGCCGAGCGCAGGCCGAGCTCGCGGCGGCGCTGGTAGACCGACAGGGACAGGGTGTTGGCGACGGTGATCATCCCGACCAGGCCGATGAAGCCGCCGAGCGCGGCGCCGACCCGGCGCAGGTCGCCGCCGACGTTGCCGAGCAGGATCTCGCCGTCGGGCGGGGTGACGTTCTCGAGCGTGAGCCGGCGGGTCGGGTCGACCGCGGCCAGCATGTAGTCGGCGACCACGGCGGCCGAGCCGGGCCGGACCTTCGCCATCACCCGGACGTTGCTCCCGGTCGTCCTCAGGCCGGCGACCGCGCTCGGCCGGGACAGCAGCACGGCGCCGGAGACGTAGCCGAAGCTGCCGCCGTTGCGGACCGTGCCGACGACGGTGAAGGGGACGCCGTCGACCACGACCGTCGCCGTGCCCGCGGCAGGATCGGTGAACCCGAGCCGGGCGGCGAGGCGCTCGCCGAGCCAGGCGGTGCCGGTGGCGGCCGGGTCGTCGAGGGCGGCGGCCGGGGCGCCCGCGACGACCGTGGTGCCCGTGGCGTCGAGGCCGCCCCGATCGCCGACCAGGACGGGCGCGAGCAGGCCGTCCTCGGCCGCGGGCTGTGCCACGGTCGCCCGGTCGTTCCAGCGGGAGAGCTCACCCACGGCGGCGACCGGGTCGAGCGCGGCGACCCGCGCGATCCCGTCGGCCGGGAAGCCCGCTTTCGTGGGCGTCGTCGCCTCGAGCGCGACGATCCCCGAGCGCTGGAGGTCGAAGCGCAGGTCGATCTGCGCCTGCTGGGTATCGGCGATCGTGACCGCCCCGACCGCGCTCGCGACGCCGAGGAGGATGCCGGAGATCATCCCCAGCGTGTGCCCGGGCCGCAGCAGAAGGGACGCCGCCGCGTCGGCCAGCAGCCGCGCGGTCTCGGTCGCGCGGTGGCCGTGGCTCACGTGCGGCGGCCGTCGACGAGGGTGACCACCTGGTCGGCCATCGCGGCCGCGCGCTCGTCGTGGGTGACGACGACGACCGTCGCGCCGCGCTCGGTCGCCCGGGCCAGCAGTGCCAGGATCGCCTGCCCGGTGGGCTGGTCGAGCGCCGCGGTCGGCTCGTCGGCGATCACCACCTGCGGCTCCTTGACCAGCGCCCGCGCGATCGCCACCCGGTGCCGCTCGCCGCCGGACAGGTCGCCCGCCCGGCGCCGCGCGACGTCGTCGCCCAGCCCGACCCAGCTCAGTGCCTCGGCGCTGGTGGCCTCGCGCTGCGGACGTCCTACGCCGGGGGTGGTGATGCCGAGCTCGACGTTCGCGAGCGTCGTCCGCTCGTCGATCAGGTGGGAGCCCTGGAACACGAAACCGAGCCGTTGCGCCCGGAACCGCGCCAGCGCCGCGAGACCGCGGCCGGTGAGCTCGTCGCCGTCGTACCGGTAGGAGCCCTCGGACGGCCGCTGCAGGGCCCCGACGATCGACGCCAGGGTCGTCTTCCCGGCACCCGACGGGCCGACCACCGCGACGAACGTCCCTGCGGCGACGTCGAGGGCGAGGGGGTGCAGGATCCGGGTCGGCACCGGCGCCGCGACCTCGAGCCCGATGCCCCGCAGCTCGATCAGCGCCGCCACCTCAGGGCCCTCCGCCCCGGACCGGTGCCGCGTGGAGCCGCACCGCGTCGCCCTCGCCGAGCCCGGCACCGGCGACCTCGACCAGTCCGTCCGCGGTGCGGCCGATCGTGACCGGGACCGCCCGCCGCCGGTCGCCGTCGACCACCTCGACCCGGCTCGTGCCGTCCCCCGCCGTCTCGACCGCGCCGGCCGGCGCCGCGAGCGCCGGGCCCGCCGGGGCACCTCCGCGCGCGGGGAAGTCGACGACGCGCAGCGCCGCGACCGGGACCGGCAGCCGCGGCGCCGCCCGCCGCTCCCGCGCCTCCCCCGGCGTCGTCGTGGTCGCTGCCGTCACACCCAGCCACACCACCGACACCACCAGGGCTCCGGCCACGCCGGTCGCGAACCGCCGCGCGGGGTCAGGGGACATAGCCGAGCTCCACCAGCTCGGCGGCGAACTTCTCCAGGACCTCGCGGTGCCGCTCGATGAGGGCGGGGCGCTTCTTCTCGAGGAGCCGGCGCAGGCCGGCGTAGTAGTCCTCGCCGCAGTCGGCGAAGGCGACGGAGTAGTCCATCATCTTCGCCACGCTGTCGGACAGGAGGAACGAGCGGTCGACGGACCCCATGAAGGAGCCAGCAGGGTCGTCGTCGGACACCTCGAGCCCGGTCCGGTCCCGCAGGCAGGTCGCCATCGCGTCCTTGACCGGCACGAGCGATGCGTCCTGGACCACCGTCTGGGTGACCTCGTCCCACGGGATCGCGAGCTTGGCCCAGTCCCAGAAGGAGGGCATCCGCTTGCCGATCTGGTCACCGACCTGGCAGTCCTCGCGACCGTAGTCGATCTTCTCGACGGACTCGTTGATCCCCTTGCGGCGGATCAGGTCGAGGTCCGGGTAGAGGGCCTGCTCGAACCGGTCGGCGGTCCCGTCCAACGGCGGCGCCTTGCCGCCGCAGCGCTCGATGCCCCAGCCCCGAGCGAACCGCTCCACCCTCATCCGGCGCAGCTGGGAGCGCCCCGGCAGCGTGAAGGACGCGTCGACCACGTCCTGCAGCACCTGCGGGTCACCCGCCAGGGCACTGTCTCGCCCGCGGGAGGGCCCCTCCCCCGGCGCCTCAGTGCCGCTCGGCGAGCAGCCCGCCGCGAGCAGCAAGCCGCAGCACAGCGCGGCGATCCGAGCGCGCGTCTCCATCAGAACCGGTACCGGATGTCCTGACGGTTCCAGTACGTCTCACCGCGCAGCCGGCGGCCGTCGACCGTGTTGCCGATGAGCTTCGCCTCGGAGTCGCTCGACGAGAACGTCCGCCAGCTGTACGTGGCGCTGTAGCGCCACTCACCGTCGACGTAGTACTGCCCGCGAACCCGCTCGACCTCCGTCGTCGACTGGATGCCCCAGAGGCCGTCGCACCCGATACTCGCGTTGAACGTCTCCGAGTTCGCCGGGTTGAGCGCCGTGTTCTTCCACTGCCGCACGCAGTCGGCCTGCGCCGGCGCCGCCGCCGAGACGCCGACCAGCACGCTGAGCACTGCCGCCGCCAGCGCGCCGGCGGCGGCTCGTCCGATCCGTCTGTCCATGACCTTCTCCTGTCGCCCCGATCCGAGAGGATCAGGGTGAGACAGGATCAGGCGGACGGCGAGGGATCCGGCCGAGACGTGCGCAGAACGCCGATTTCTCGCCCGCCGAGCGAGCGGGTGGGGCTCAGACCGAGAGCAGCACCGACGAGCCGTGCCCGAACAGGCCCTGGTTGGCGGTGATGCCGACCTTGGCGCCCTCGACCTGACGCCCGGTGGCCTGGCCGCGCAGCTGCCAGGTGAGCTCGCAGACCTGGGCGATCGCCTGGGCCGGGACGGCCTCGCCGAAGCACGCCAGGCCACCCGACGGGTTGACCGGGATCCGGCCGCCGATCGTGGTGTCGCCGGCCCGGAGCAGGGCCTCGGCCTCGCCGCGCCGGCAGAGCTGGAGGTCCTCGATCCAGTCGAGCTCGAGGGCGGTGGAGAGGTCGTAGACCTCGGCCACGTCGACGTCGGAGGGGTCGATCCCCGCCTCCTCGTACGCCGCGCGCGCGATCGACTCCTTGAACGTGTGGTCCGGCACGCCGGTCACGGCGGACGAGTCCGTGGCGAGCAGGGGCATGTCGATGACCGTGTTCGGGAAGGTCGGGGTGACCGTCGAGACGGCGGCGACCTTCACCGGCTGGGCGATGCCGTGCTTCTTGGCGTACTCGGCGCTCACCAGGACGACGGCCGCGGCGCCGTCGGAGGTCGCGCAGATGTCGAGCAGGTGCAGGGGGTCCGAGACGACGGGCGAGGCGAGGACGTCGGCGACGGTCGACTCCTTGCGGAAGCGCGCATAGGGGTTCTCGAGGCCGTGCCGGGCGTTCTTGACCTTCACCTGCGCGAAGTCCTCGCTGGTGGCGCCGTAGAGGTCCATCCGGCGGCGCGCGTAGAGCGCGAAGTACGCCGGGTTGGTCATGCCGAGCAGCCGGAAGCGCAGCCAGTCGGGGTCGTTCCAGCGCTCGCCCGCGTTGGGGGCGAGGAAGCCCTTGGGCGTGGTGTCGGCACCGACGACGAGGGCGACCTCGGAGAGACCCGCCATGATCCGGGCGCGGGCGGTGTCGATCGCCTGGGCGCCCGTCGCGCAGGCCGCGTACGACGTCGCGATCCGCGCGCCGTTCCAGCCGAGCGCCTGGGCGAAGGTGGAGCCGGCGACGTAGCCGGCGTACCCGTTGCGGACGGTCTCGCCGCCGACGACCAGGTCGACGTCGCTCCAGGCGATGCCGGCGTCCTTGAGCGCGGCGCGGGCGGCGTGCACGCCGTACTCGGTGAAGTTGCGGCCCCACTTGCCCCAGGGGTGCATGCCCGCACCCGCGATCACGATGCTCATGCGCGCTCCCCCGTCGGCTTCCAGCGGTAGATGGTGCGCTCACCCGTCTCGTCGACGTTGAGCGTCTCGACGACGAGCTCGACGGGCGCGCCGACCTTGAGGTCCTCGACGCCGTAGCCGGCCGCCACCTGGCCGAGCACGACGATGCCCTCGGGGAGCTCGACGGCGGCGAGCGCGAACGGCTCGAAGGGGTCGGTGGGCGCGATGTAGGGGGCCGGCGGCTGGTACTGCGCGTCGGTGTACGACCACACCCGTCCGGTGCGCCCGAGCTCGACGGCGTCGTGCTCCTGGCCGTCGCAGGCGGGGTTGCGGCAGTAGAAAGCCGCGGCACCGGCGTCGGAGGAGACCGGCGGGAACACGACGTTGCTGCAGGTGGTGCAGCGCGACGCGAGCAGCCGCGGCTCGTCGCCGGTGGTGAACCAGCCTTCGATCACGGGGGTCATGCCGGCACCCTACCAAGCAAGTGCTTGTGCGTGCGGGGCTCTCAGCAGCGGGGCTGGTACGACGGGTCGGCCGGCCCCGCGTGGGCCAGGGCGTCGAGCGTCATCCCGATGGCGGCGTTGTCCATCGGGATGAGGACGTGCTCGGCGATCGTGAAGCGGCACTTGTCCTGGATGGTCACGTTGGTGGTGCGCGGGCCGGGTGCGAGGTAGCCCGACGTGTGGGGGACAACGACCTCGTCGTACCGGCTGGTGATCTGGGTGTAGCTGACGTCGCCCGGCGTCTCGTCGCCCGCGTTGAGCTCGCGCAGGAACGCCGAGCCCCACGCCTGCTGGTTGCAGGACACGCAGATCAGGCCCGGCACCAGCGCCGCGACCGGGTTCGCCGACGGGATCAGCCGGGTGCCGTGGTTGGAGGGCGCGATGCCGACCAGGTCGTCGACGTGGGCCGCGCCGCCGAGGTTCTTGATGTAGTAGCGCGGCATCATCCCGCCCTGCGAGTGCCCGACGAGCGACACCTTCGCCGCCCCGGTCGCCGCCCGCACCTTGTCGACGAACGTCTTGAGCTGGCCCGCGGCCCGCACGACGTCGTCGGTGCCGCGGTTGCCGTAGTCGAGCGAGAACAGGCACGAGCCGGTCGCCAGGATCGCCTTGGACAGCCGCTCCAGCAGGTGCCGGCGGTCGCCGAACGTGCCGTGCACGAGCACCACCGGGACCGGCCGGGCCGCCGTCGGCCGGCAGCCCCAGTCGTTGACGCCCGGGACGTCGCCCTCGGGCGCCGTCGGCAGCGGCGGCAGGACCGTGTCCGCCTGGGCTGCCGGCACCGCGGCGAGCGTGCCGCCGAGGCCGACCAGGAGGGTCGCGAGCAGGGACGACGTCCAGAGCCGAGAGGTGCGCACGCCCTGCTCAACGGCGACTGGTGGCGGAGGTCACACCAGGGCGAGCAGGTCGACGTCGACGTGCCCGTGACCGACGACCTCGACCGTGCCGCGCGGGCGCTCGGCGTCGAGCTCGAGCACGACCTCCCACTCGTCGTCGCGTGCGGTGAGGGCGGTCAGCGCGGGCGTGGTCCGGTCGAGGATCCAGTAGTGGGCGATGCCGCCGCGCAGGTACTCGCGGGGCTTGCGGATCAGGTCCTCGCTGCGGGTGGTGCGGGAGAGCACCTCGACCACGAGGACGGGCGGCACCCGTCCCCAGACCTCGTCGCCGTCGTCGTCATCGGTCGTCGCGTACGCCGCGACGTCCGCGACGCGGAGCGAGTGACCGAGGTCGATCCCCATCTCGGTACCGACCCGGAGCCGGGGCAGGGCGTCGCCGATCAGACGGGCGATGCGCATCTCGGCGTACTGGTGGGCGTGAGGCGCCGGCGGACTCATCAGCGCGACTCCGCCGACGTACTCGGCGCGGACCTCCCGCGGCAGCGCGTCGAACGCCGCGCGCGACATGCGGCGCCGTTCGAGGCGCGGCTCGTTGGACATGACCGCCATCCGCGACTCCGATCCGATGGACACATTCCTGCTCCTCCGAGAATCGCACGCCCGAGCATGCGATGCGAGGAACCAGGATCAATCGACCGCGAATCGTCGGCAACCGGTCATCCACAGGCCCGGAGCCGGGCCGCGGAGATCAGTCGTCGCCGGGGTCCGCGCCCGCGGGCGGCGGGCCGGGCTTCTTGCAGACCACGGTGTCCGACGGCGTGTAGACCGTGTGGAACTTCTCGGTGTGGTCGACCGCCGACTCCTTGTGCTTGCGGAAGATCCGGGTGACGTCGACCTGGAAGCCCGACCAGCCGGTGTGCGCCTCGCAGTCCGGGGTGGTCAGGGTGCGGGTGGCCGGGGAGACGTAGCCGTAGCGGGCGGAGGTCTTGGAGTCGATGTCCCAGACCTTCGTCGACCACATCTGGACGGTCACCTTGCCCTGGCGGGAGTAGTTGCTCGGCACCACCCAGGCGCGGATGAGGATGCCGTAGGGGGTGTCGTTCTCGAAGCGCAGGTCGACGGTCGGCCAGGCGACGGTGGCCTCGCGGCCGACCGGGTAGCGGTCGATGTAGAACGAGTGCGGCTTGTGCTGGATGTCCTTGAGGCCGGCGAAGAACATCGCGTTGAACGTCGTCGTCGCCATCTGGGAGACGCCACCGCCGAGGTCCTTCTTGAGGATGCCGTTGCTGATGATGTAGCCGTCGGTGAAGCCGTTCTCGGCCGTGCGCTCGCCGACGATGCCGTTGAGCGAGAACTCCTCGCCGGGCTTGAGGATGGTGCCGTCGACGAGCTCGGCGGCGCGGCCGATGTTGACGTTGCGGTAGTCGGCGTGGGGGTAGTAGGTCGAGAACTCCGAGACCTTCTCGACGATCTTGAGCGCCTTGGCGTCCTTGGTCGTGAAGTCGGCGTCCACGACCTCGGCGTCGACCTTGCCGCTGCGGGCGTCCTCGGGCGCGGTGAGCAGGCCCTGGAAGACGGTGGCGACCTGGGCCGGGTCGAAGCTGACGCCGGGCTTGGCGGGGACGACCTTCGGCTTCCCCTTGACGAGCTTGACCGTGGCGTCGACCGGCTTGCCGTCGGCGGTGGCGTCCTTGACGAGCTCGGTGAGCGCCGCCTGGTCGACGGCGGGGACGAGCTTGCCGTTCTCGGGCTTCATCGAGAGGACGGCGGCGAACTTGCGCGGCGCGAGGCGGATCTCGTTCTCGCCGAACACCAGCGTGACGGCGTGCGCCATCGCCGGGTTGGCGAAGCTGTCGACGGCCTCCTCGACATCGGCCGAGTCGATGTCGGGCTGCGCGGCAGCGACCTCGAGGACGACGGACTTCTCGTCGCCGAGGTAGGCGTCGACGATGGCCGTCCACGCGTCGTCGCGGTCGACCTCCTCGCCGGCCTCCGGCTGCGTGGTCTTGACGCCGTCGGCGGTGAAGAGGACCTGGCCGTCCTTGGGGGGCTTGCCGAGACCCTCGGAGAGCGCGGTGAGCTTGGCGTCGAGGCGGGCCTCGTCGATGTGGACGACGGCGTCGACGTCCTTGCCGCCGGTGAAGTAGTCCCACTGGCGACGCGGGTTCCAGCTGGCGCCGGCGCCGGCCGCGTCGACGGACGCGGCGTAGTCGATGTCGAGGCCGATCTCGCCGGGCTCGACGGACTCCTTCGCGTCGGCGGACGCGGACTGCGCGACGGTGACCTCGATCGGCTCCTTGGCCCGCGTGCCGAAGGCCTTCTCGAGCTTGGCGATCGCCGCGTCGCGGGACAGCCCGCCGACGTCGACGCCGGAGATGCTGGTGCCGCGCGGGACCTTATCGCCGGCGAGGCCGTACGCCGCGGCGTACCCACCGCCGGCGAGCAGTGCCAGCAGCACGATGACCACGACGACGATCCGGCCTCCGGGGCGCTCGGACTTCGTCGTGTCGGTGTCGGACTCCCACAGCGTCACGCGCGCCATCCTAAGGACGAGTAGGTTGCCGCTCCGCATCCGGAGCCGTCGCGCGGCGTGGGAGGAGGCCCACGAAGCCCGCGCCGAGCACGACCGCACCGCCCGCCAGGAGGACGTAGCCGCTGCCGTCGCCGGCCACCAGGTAGTCGCCCTCGGAGCGCTCCAGGGTCAGCACGCCGAGCGCCGCGACCCATCCCGCCGCGAACGGCAGCCGCGCCCACCAGCCGCCCGGGAGGGCGACGAGGGACGCCGCGGTCGCGGCCAGGCCGAGCACGAGGCCCCACGCGTAGCCGTGGAGCAGCACCGTGCACACCGCGACGCCGGCGCCCAGCACGAGGCAGGGGACGACGAGGAGGGCGCGCACGAGCAACGCCCCGGCCTCAGCCCGGGATCCCGGCGAAGAGGTCGGTCTCCCAACCGTTCTCGCCCGCCCCCGGACCGGCCGTGCCCTTGACCAGGCGGAACTGCTCGCGGCCGAACGCCTGGGCGCCCACGTTGTTGGACAGCGCGAAGAACGGCCCGTCGGTGGTGATCTGCGTGGCGTGCGCGCGCAGGGCGTCGAGCTTCTTCTCGACGTAGTCGCCGGCGTCGACCTCGGCCGAGATGTCCTCGTCGGGGCGGAACATCGCCGGCAGGTCGCCGTCGGGGTCCATGCCCTCGAAGGTCGTGGTGTCGCCCGCCGCCCGCAGCCTGCGCAGGCCCTCGCGAATGCGGCTCTCGGAGATCGCCCCCCAGTAGATCTTCGCGATGTCCCAGGGCTCCCCCAGGTCGCGCCGGTACGACGGCGCGGCGGCGAGCTGCGACGCGTACATCGCGACCCGGTGGGCCTGGATGTGGTCGGGGTGGCCGTAGCCGCCGAACTCGTCGTACGTCACGAGGACCTGGGGCCGCACCTCGCGGATGACCGCGACGAGGTGGTTGGCCGCCTCGGTCAGGTCGGCGTGCCAGAAGGCGTTGTCGTGGATGTCGTCGGCCGCGATCGCGTGGCCGTCCTCGTGCCACTTCATCCCGGAGTCGCGGTAGGTGCCGAAGCCGCCGAGGAAGCGGTGGTCGGTGACGCCGAGCGCGGCCATCGCCGCGGCCAGCTCGCCCTGGCGGTGCTCACCGAGGCGATCGTCCTTGTCGGCGGCCAGGTGCTCCAGCTCGGGGACCAGGATCTCGCCCATCTCGCCCGCCGTGCAGGTGACGAGGGTGACGCCGCGACCCTCCGCGACGTACTTGGCCATGGTGGCGCCCTGGCCGATCGACTCGTCGTCAGGGTGGGCGTGCACGAGCAGCAGACGGTGTGCCGCGGTTTCGGTCATGCTGACGAGCGTAATGATGTGCCCCATGAGCTTCTCGCCCGGGCGCATCGCGGTCACCGCCGCCACCGTCGGCCTCCTCGGCAGCACGTTGTCCGGCTGCGGACTGCTCGACGGCAGCTCGCGGCTCGAGAAGGCCCTCGAGTACCTCCCGGCCGGCACCCGGAGCGTGCAGTTCGTCGACCGCGCGAAGATCGCCGACCGCCTCGACCTCGACGACCTCGCGACCGGCGCGTCCGAGGACGACGTCCGCCGCTGGGCCGAGGCGAGCAAGGACGAGGCCTACGGCACCGAGCTCTCACGGTGGCTGGCGCCCATGCAGGAGGCGGCGTTCAGCGACTTCGACGTCGAGTGGGAGGTGGTCGGCACCGGCGACGGCGGCCTCACCCGGATCTGGCGGATGTCCGACGACCTCGACTTCGACAAGGTCGCCGCCGATCTCGAGGACGCCGGCTACGAGCGCTCCGGCAGCAAGGACCGCCCGGTCTTCCACGCCGACATCGCCGACGCCGAGGACGGCCTCGTCGGCGGCCGCTACCCGATCCCCCCGCTCGACCTCGCGCTCGTGCCCGGCGAGGAGCTCATCGTCACCGGCACCGCCGTCGACGAGGTGCTCGACGCGGTGGACGACGACGCCGACTCGCTCGCCGACGAGGGCAGCTTCGGCGACCTGCTCGACCAGGCCGACGACCAGGGCGACCTCGAGTACGCCGCGCTCGGGCTGGACGGCCCGTGCGCGCCGGCCGACGAGCCCGACGCGAAGGGCGAGGGGATCGGCCTGTTCGTGCCCGCGGACGACGACGTCCGGGTGGTGCGCCTGTTCGACACCGACGGGGGCGCGGAGGCCGACGCCGCCGCGCTGGAGGACGGCCTCGCGTCGTTCGGCGAGCGCACCGGCACCGACCTCGACGCCGAGATCACCACCGACGGTCGCGCCGTCAGGCTCGAGACGGGCTTCGACGGGCGCAGGGTGCTCACCCAGGCCTACCTGCGCCAGGAAGGCCCGTTCGGCTGCCCCGGACTCACTCCGGGCGCTTGATCCGCTTCGGCGCGTCGGGCAGCGGCAGCATCGTGCCGGTCGGGCCGCCGACGGGACCGGGGGCGTCGTCCTCGGTGTCGAGCCAGCCCTCGTAGGTCTCGACCAGCATCTCGAGCTGGATCTCCGGGGCGTCGGTCAGGACCGCCCACGGGTGGTCCTCGTCGTCGTCCTCGCCGGCCAGCCGCTCGCGGACGACCTCGGCGGTGAAGCCACCGCGCACCAGCACGAGCGCGGCGGCGCGCGCGTCGTCCTCGTCGAAGAAGATGCCTCTCACGGGTCCATCATCCCCCAGGCGCGACGTCCTAGGGTGAACCCCGTGCCCGGCTTGCATCTGACGCGTACGGCGGAGAACGGCGACGAGATCGACGCCCTGGCCGCGGCGCTGCGCTCCGACGGCGGCGGCCGCGTGGGGGTGACCGGGATGGTCCGGGACCTGCCGGGACGGCTCCGGCGCACGTTCGCGCCGTCGCCGCGTCTGCTCGGGCTCAAGGTCAGCCAGGCGTACACCTGGGAGGGGCCGGACCGGCGCGACCGCGGGTGGTGGCCGCAGGGCATCACGACGTCGGCCGAGACCGGCTTCCGCGAGGCGCACGGCCACGACGTGCTGATGACGTCGTGGTACTCCCGGAAGGGGCAGGGCGCGCGGGTCAGCCTGGCCGACCTGCACCACCGCCGCTACGGGCACATCCTCCTCGTCACGCCGACGGTCGTGGACGGCGTGCCGGGCATCAAGCCGCTCAAGGTGCATGCGGGCGGCATCGTCTGGCACGGCGACTACCTCCACGTCGCGGCCACCGGGAAGGGGTTCTCCAGCTGCCACCTGGGCGACGTGCTGCGGGTGCCGGCCGGGTCGCCGTACGAGACGTTCGGGCACCGCTACGTGCTGCCGGTCCGGTTCGCGCACAAGGGGGTGGCCGACGAGGGGGTCGGCCGGCTGCGGTTCTCGTTCTTCAGCGTCGACCGCTCGGGCGACGAGCCGACACTGCTGGTCGGCGAGTACGGGTCGAGCAAGCAGAGCCGCAGGATCGCCCGGCTCGCGCTCGACCCGGCGACGAGCCTGCCCCGCCCGGACACCGACGGACGCATCCTGCCCGAGCTCGACGACCGCGGCGCGCTGCGGATGCAGGGCATCGCCGCGGTCGACGGGACCTACTACATGACGCGCTCGCGGACGCCGTACCTGCCCGGCTCGGTGTACGTCGGCCGCCCGGGCGCCTTCGGCGAGCACCGGGCCGCGACCCCCTTCGGCCCCGAGGACCTGGTGTGGTGGCCCGAGACCGACTCGTTCTGGTCGGTGAGCGAGCACCCGATGCGGCGCTGGATCTTCGCGATGCGCCGCAGCGACCTCAGCCCGCGGGCGTAGCGACCGCCCGCGCGACGGCGAACGCCTCGACGCACCGGCGGACCTGGTCCTCGGTGTGCGCGGCGGAGAGCTGCACGCGGATGCGCGCCTCGCCCCGCGGGACCACGGGGAAGCTGAACGCCGTCACGTAGACGCCGTGCTTCTGCATCTCGTCGGCGATCCGCGCGGTGAGCGCGGCGTCGCCGAACATCACCGGGACGATGGGGTGCTCGCCAGGCAGCAGGTCGAAGCCCTCGGCCTCCATCAGCGAGCGGAAGAGGGCGGCGTTGGCCCGCAGCCGCTCGCGCAGGTCGCCCGAGCCCTCGACCAGGTCGAGCGCCCGCAGCGTGCCCGCCACGATGGAGGGGGCGAGCGTGTTGGAGAACAGGTACGGCCGGGAGCGCTGGCGCAGCAGCGCGACGATCTCGCGGTGCGAGGAGACATAGCCTCCGGACGCGCCGCCCAGGGCCTTGCCGAACGTGCCGGTGTAGATGTCGACCCGGTCGGCGACCCCGCACAGCTCGGGCGTGCCGCGGCCGCCGTCCCCGATGAAGCCGACCGCGTGGGAGTCGTCGACGAGGACGAGGGCGTCGTACTTGTCGGCGAGGTCGCAGATCTCCCGCAGGGGTGCGATGTAGCCGTCCATCGAGAACACGCCGTCGGTCACGACGACCCGGAACCGGGCGTCGGCGGCGGCCGTCAGCTGCTCCTCGAGGTCGGCCATGTCGCGGTTGGCGTAGCGCAGGCGGCGGGCCTTCGAGAGCCGGATGCCGTCGATGATCGAGGCGTGGTTGAGCGCGTCGGAGATGATCGCGTCGTCGGCACCGAAGAGCGTCTCGAAGACGCCGCCGTTGGCGTCGAAGCACGACGAGTACAGGATCGTGTCGTCGGTGCCGAGGAAGCCGGAGAGTCGGCGCTCGAGCTCGAGGTGCTGCTCCTGGGTGCCGCAGATGAAGCGCACGCTGGCCAGGCCGTAGCCCCACTCGTCGAGCGCGCCGCGCGCGGCCTCGAGCAGCCGCGCGTCGTCGGCGAGGCCGAGGTAGTTGTTGGCGCAGAAATTGAGCACCTCGGCGCCGTCGGCGACGATCTCGGCCTTCTGGGGGCCGCGGATGCCGCGCTCGCGCTTGGTGAGCCCGGCCTGCTCGATGCCGTCGAGCTCGGCGGTGAGGTGGTCCCTGAAGTTCCCGTACATCACAGCTCCGTCCAGTCCAGAACAACCTTGCCGACCCCGGCGGACGCCGCGATCTCGAAGCCCCGCTCCCACTCGCGGGCGGGGAGGCGGTCGGAGATCACCGAGGAGATCGCCTCCCGCAGGGTGCTGCTCGACTGCAGCATCGCGCCCATCGCGTTCCAGGTCTCGAACATCTCGCGCCCGTAGATGCCCTTGAGGGTCAGCATGTGCGTGACGACCTTGCCCCAGTCGATCGCGAACGGCGCACTGGGCAGGCCCAGCATGGCGATCCTGCCGCCGTGGTTCATGTTGTCGATCATCTGCGGCAGCGCCGACGGGGCGCCGCTCATCTCGAAGCCGATATCGAAGCCCTCGCGCATGCCCAGCGCCCGCTGGACGTCGAGCACGGTCTCCTGCGACACGTCGACGACGGCGTCCGCGCCCATGCCCTTGGCCAGCTCGAGGCGGGCCGGGCTGACGTCGGTGCCGACGACGTAGCGGGCGCCGACGTGGCGCGCGATCGCTATCGCCATCAGCCCGATCGGGCCGCAGCCGGTGACGAGGACGTCCTCGCCGACGAGGGGGAACGCGAGCGCGGTGTGGACGGCGTTGCCGAGCGGGTCGAAGATCGCGCCCAGGCCGGGCTCGACGTCGGGGTGGTGGACCCAGACGTTGCTCGCCGGGAGGCTCAGGTACTCGGCGAACGCGCCGTCGCGCTGGACGCCCAGACCCACGGTCCGGATGCACATCTGGCGCCGGCCCGCGCGGCAGTTGCGGCAGGTGCCGCAGACGATGTGGCCCTCGCCGGAGACCCGGTCGCCGACGGTGACGTCGTCGACGAGCGGGCCGACCTCGACCACCTCGCCGTAGAACTCGTGGCCCGGGGTGAGCGGCGCCTGCACCGCACCGGCCGCCCACTCGTCCCAGCGGAGGATGTGCAGGTCGGTGCCGCAGATCCCGGTGCGGAGCACGCGGATCACCACGTCGGCCGGACCGCACACCGGGTCCGGGCGGTCGACGAGCGCGAGCCCGGGACCGGCCTCGGCCTTGAAGAGCGCCTTCATGGCTCCATTGGAGCGCCGGACGACCGTGCAGAGCAACGGGCACTTCCTGCAAGGTCACTTAAGTGATCGCTTCACGGTAGGTTGCCCGGGTGGAGATCCACCAGCTCACGATCCTGCGCGAGCTCGGCGCCCTCGGCAGCGTCACCGCCGTCGCCGAGGCGCTCCACGTCTCGCCGTCGGCCGTCTCGCAGCACCTGGCCGCGCTGCAGCGGCAGTTCGCGACGCCGCTGACCCGGCGCGAGGGCCGGGTGCTCACCCTCACCGATGCCGGCGTGGAGCTCGCCCGGGCCGGCGCCGGCGTCATCGACGCGATGGCCGCCGCGCAGAGCGCCGTCGAGGAGTTCGAGGACCGCGCCGGCGGGACCGTCACGCTGAGCAGCTTCCACAGCGCCGGGCAGGCTGTCTTCGGCCCCCTGCTGCGCGAGCTCGGCACCGGCCGCCCCGACAGCCCTGACCTCCGGCTCGCCGACGAGGACGTCGCGCAGAGCGACTTCCCCGCACTGACGGCGCAGTACGACCTCGTGCTCGCGCACCGCATGGAGCACAGCCCGCCCTGGCCGGGCGCCGACCTGCACGTCGTCCACCTGGCCCGGGAGCCGCTCGACGTCGCGCTCCCGGCCGCGCACCCGCTGGCCCGCAGGCGGACGCTGCGCCCTCGCGACGTCATCGGCGAGCGCTGGGTGACCAGCCGCGTGGGCTACTCCCCCGACGACGTCCTCACCGCCGTCGCCGCGCTCGCCAGCCGGCCGGCCGAGGTCGTGCACCGGGTCAACGACTACGGCGCCGTCGCGGCGCTCGTCGCCGCCGGCTCGGGGATCGGGCTGCTGCCCCGCTACACCTCCCCCCACCCGTACGACGACGTGGTGCTGCGCCCCCTCCACGGGCTCAGCACGAGCCGCACCATCGACGTCCTCGCGCGTCCCGAGACGCTCCGGCGGCGGTCGGTGCAGGTGGTCGTCCGCGCGCTTCGTGTCGTCATGGAGCGGCTCGTGGCGTCAACGGGTTGAATGGCGCCATGAGCGACGAGACCTGGCTGGCCCAGGCGATCGAGCTGGCGACGGCCAACGTGTCCGACGGCGGCGGACCCTTCGGCGCGGTGATCGTGCGCGACGGCGCCGTCGTGGCGACCGGCCAGAACCGGGTCACCCGCGACCTCGACCCGACCGCGCACGCCGAGGTGATGGCGATCCGCGGCGCGTGCGCGGCGCTCTCGACGTTCGAGCTCGCGGGCTGCGTGCTCTACACCTCGTGCGAGCCGTGCCCCCTCTGCCTGTCGGCCGCGCTGTGGGCCCGGCTCGACCGGGTGGTCTTCGCCGCCGACCGCGACGACGCCGCCCGCGGCGGCTTCGACGACCGGGCGTTCTACGAGCTGTTCGAGCGGCCCCGCTCGGAGTGGACGCTCGCCCTGGAGCAGGTCCGCCCGGACGACGCCGCCCGGCCGTTCGACACCTGGCTCGCCCACGAGCAGCGCACGGCCTACTAGGTGATGGCCGCCACGGTCACGACCGTGACGACCAGCACGACGAGCAGGCCGACCGCGAAGCCGATCGCCAGGAGCGGGCCGTAGCCGATCCGGCGCACCGGCGCTCCGGACTGCCGGAGGGCCGCGAGCAGCGCCGGGCCGCCCTGGCGCGAGAACGCCGAGGCGTCGGCGGCGAGGTTGCCTGCCCGGGCCACCGTGGCCCGGCCGTGGGCGAGCTCGGCACCGGCGAGCCCGGCCGCGGCGCCGGCGGCGCCCAGTGCCGCGCCGACGACCGGCCCGATCGGCCGGGCGAGCACCGGGTAGGACGTCCCGCCGACGGTGACGGTGATGCGCTGCGCGGCCGAGGAGACCCGTGCCTGGTAGACGGGCACGCGGAAGACGTCGACGTAGCCCGACAGGCCCTGGCCCGGCGCCAGCAGCGCGAGCCGGCCGTCCTCGACCAGCAGCCAGACCGGGACCGACCCGCCGGGCGCTGCCCAGTAGCCCTGGAACGCGGCGCGGGCCTGGCCCCCGTAGGCGTACGGACTGCTCACGTCGTCCTCGATCCTGCGGTCAGCGGGTGGCGTAGTCGCGGAGGTAGGCGTCGGACATCCAGTCCTCGTCCTCGGAGCGCAGTGCGTTGCCGGTGAACTGCGCGTCGCGGATCATCAGGTACCGGTCGCCGCGCGGCGAGGTCCAGCGGCCCTCGGGGTCGTTCCACGTCACGTCCACCGCGCGCCAGCTGTTGCCGATCCGCACCTTGTTCCACGCGTGCGCACCGCCGTCGGCCAGGTCCCCGGTGACGACCACCGACTCGATGCCGGCCTCCTCGGCGAGCACGTCGAAGGCGTAGGCGTAGCTCATGCAGACCCCCGTGCCGGAGAGCAGGATGCCGTCCGGCTCCCAGGCGTAGCGGAGCTGGGCCGGGATGTCGGACCGGTACTTCCCCGGCGACCCGGAGATCGCGGCGTCGTCGTACTCGCCCTGGTTCACCAGGTAGCGGTTGAGGGCGCTCACCTTCTCCGCCACGCTCATCCCGGCCGTGATCTCGCTCTTCACGATCGCCTTGGCCCGGTCCGCGATCTTCTGCTGCCGGCGCTGCTTCTCGGCCGCCGTGTAGGCCGCCTGGACGTGAAGGACGCTGCCGTCGAACGAGTACCCGTCGAAGTACGCCAGGGCGTAGGGGTTCTGGTAGACCGCCTCGCGCCACGCGTCCTGGAGGTCGGGCAGGCCGGGCTGGTCGTCGAACTCCGAGAGGTCGATGTCGGTGGCACCCGCGATGAGCTGGCCCGCGATGAACTTCGACAGCTCGTTGCTGCCGAAGACGGGATAGCTCGGCACGGGCAGCTCCGGGCTGGGCTGCTTCGGGTCGTCGACGTCGATCACGACGCTCGACCGCAGCAGTCCCGCCTTCGGGTAGTCCCGCTGGGCCCGGGCGTTGAACGCCGCGACCTCGGCGTCGATGTCCTTGACGGCGTCGGCGGGGATCCGGACGTTCTCGACGAGCCGGGTGCCCTCGCCCTGCAGCGGGACCTCCCAGTAGCGGCCCTTGCGGCGCACCTGGGTGCGGTCGATGGAGGCGCCGGTGGCCCGGGTCGAGCCGTCGACCGAGGCGAACAGGAAGCGGCTCGGCAGGGACTCCAGGCCGCGGTTCCAGATGTCGGCGCCGCCGTCCCACTTCCGGTCGGAGCGGACGGGGAGCGTCTCGAGGCCGGTGAGGTCGACCGGGGCCAGCGCCGACGGCTTGCGGTCCACGACCGCGATGACGCCCAGCCGCGCGTCGATCTTCTCCCCCACGAGGGTCGGGTTCGAGGCCATGGTGGACGCGTCGACCGTGGTGAGCCGCAGCGCCTCGTTCTGCGTGCAGGAGACCGTGCGGCAGACCGCCGTCTCCTCCGACGACCACGTCGTCTCGGTCGTGCGCCCGATCACCCGCACCGTGCCGTCGAGGTTGCTGCCCCGCCGCTGCTGCAGGACCACCGCGTACTCGGTCGCTCCCTCGACCGGCGACCACTCGAGGAGCGCGTCGCCCTGCGCGGAGACGGTCGCGGCGACCTGCGCCGGCGACGGCGTCTCGGCGACGAAGCTCACCTCGGTGACCAGCGGGCGTGCCCGCTTGCTGCCGTCGGGATTGAGCTGCTGGACGACGTACACCTCGGGGTTGAGGTTCCAGTAGGTGCCGAGGTCGGCCACCGTGGCGCTCGCCTGGCCGTTCTGGCGCGTGATGTGCCCGCGCCGCACCTCGACCGGCTTGATGGCCAGGCGCGGCTCCGAGGAGGACGCGGTCGGGTCCGGCAGGACGAGCGCCGGCACCGGCTTGGTGAGCGCCGCGTCGGCGTAGACCTGGATCGTGTCCGGGTCGTCATAGCTGGCGGAGAGCGTCAGGTCGGCCTCGGTGCCGACGCCGGTCAGGGCCTCGGTGTAGTCGTAGCCCGGGACGGCGTTCTCGACCTTCGCGGTGGTGGGGAGCTCCGCGCGCCCCTCGTTGAGCAGGCGGTCGCGCAGCGCGCCGGTCTCGCTCCGGCGGTCGTCGTCCGGGGCGTCGTCCCCACCCTGGGTCAGCACGACGACCAGGCCGACGACGAGGATCACGACCAGGGCGAGCGAACCGAGGACGGCCAGCCAGGGGAATCTGCGCTGCGTCACTGGCACGCCTCGACGACGGCGCCCTGCGTCCGGGTGATCTCGCCGCGCTGGGCGGTGATCTCGTCCGGGATGTTCGAGTCGGGGTACTCGCCCCGGCTGATCGCGTCCTCGGTCTCCTGCTTCCAGTCGGCGAGCGCCCGGTAGTAGGACACGACGACGGTGGCTTCCTCCGTCACCAGCGCCTCGATCTCGTCGTCGCCGGCGCTCGCGATGTCGGCCAGGACGGCGTCGTACATCTCCTGCAGGCGGTCCGGGTCGGCGTCGGCCGCCGCCCACAGCTCGGAGCTCTGGACGACGTCCCGGTAGGCCGCGCAGGACGTCTCGCGGGCGCTGTCGCCGGGCTCGTCGTCGGAGGCGGCGGAGTCACCGGAGTCACCGCGGACGACCAGCGCGACGACGGCGATCACACCCAGGACGAGCACGAGGCCGATCGCCAGCCAGGCGAGCGTGCGCCCCGGACCACGCCGGCCCGGCGGCGGCCCGACCGGCGGCGACCCGGGCGGCGGGGGCCATCCCTGCGGGGGTCCGTACGGAGGCGTGCCGGGGTGAGGTTGGTTCAAGAGACCCGAGTCCTTACAGGAGGCCAGGCGTGCTGGAGCGTCAGTGCGGCCGGGCACGTCGGCCCGTGGACCCTACAAAGTAGAGGCGTCAGGAACGGCGCTCAACCGCGGAATCCGCGCAGCTGCCGACGAGCTCGACCGCGACCGCGAGCGCGATGACCGCGGGCTCCTTGCCGGGCACGCCCGGCGCCCCGATCGGCGTCCGCACCCGGTCGATCGCGCCGGCGTCGTGGCCCAGGTCGGCGAGCTTGCCGCGGAAGCGCGCCCACTTGGCGCTCGACCCGATGAGCCCGACCGAACCGGGGAGGTCCGAGCGCAGCAGCGCGTCGAGAAGGGCGAGGTCCTCGGCGTGGTCGTGGGTGAGGACGAGGACGTCGCTCCCCCGCGGCAGCTCCGCGACGACCAGCTCGGGCAGCACCGGCACCCGGTGCACCCGGACGTCAGCCGGCCCGGTGAGCAGCGGGGCGAGCCGCTCGTCGGTCAGCTCGTCCGCGCGGGAGTCGACGACGTGCAGCTCGACCTCGTGCCGGCTGAGCAGCAGCGCCAGCTCGAACCCGACGTGGCCCATGCCGAACACGGCGATCGAGCGCCGGACCGGGATCGGCTCGTAGAGCAGCGCCACCACGCCCCCGCAGCACTGGACGCCGTGCTCGACGGGCGCCCGGTCAGTCAGGTCGTGCCGCTCCGTGAGCACCTCCCTCTGGCCGCTGCTCAGCAGTGCCCGGGCCCGGCGCACGGCGACCTCCTCGAGGTTGCCGCCGCCGATGCTGCCCCAGGCCGCGTCGGGCGCGACGACGAGCTTGGCACCCGCGGCCCGTGGCGCGTGGCCGCGCACCTCGCTGATCGTCACGACGACCGCCGGCACGCGGTTCTCGCGCAGGTGCTGGAGGGCGCGCAGCCAGTCCACGACTCAGCCCCGCACCTTCTCGATCGCCCACCAGACCGCCTCGGGGGTGGCCGGTGAGGCGAGCTCGACGCTCACCCCGCTGGTCGAGCCGGTCGAGGCGCCGAACGCGCCGACGGCGTCGCGCAGGGCCTCGCGCACCGAGAACGCCAGCATCAGCGGCGGCTCGCCGACGGCCTTGGAGCCGTGCACCACGCCGTCCTCGGTCGCGTGCGGGAGCAGCGCGACGCGCAGGTCGGCCGGGAGCTCGGACAGGCTCGGCAGCTTGTACGTCGACGCCGCCTGCGTCGCGAGCCGACCGCGGTGCGGGCCGTCGGAGGTGTCCCAGCGCAGGTCCTCGAGCGTCAGCCAGCCCAGCCCCTGCAGGAACCCGCCCTCGATCTGCCCGATGTCGACGAGCGGCGAGAGGCTGTCGCCGACGTCGTGGACGATGTCGACCCGGCGCACGTCGTAGGCGCCGGTGAAGCCGTCGACCTCGACCTCGGCGGCGGCGACGCCGTAGGCGAAGTACTTGAACGGCGAGCCGCTCATCGTGGCGGCGTCCCAGGAGAGCCCCTCGGTGCGGTAGAAGCCCGCCGCCCAGAGCTGCACCCGGTCGAGGTAGGCGGCGCGGACGACGTCCTCCCAGGCGGCACCGGCGCCGAGCCGCTCGCGCACGGGCTCCAGCCGGCCGAGGACCTGCCGGCAGGCGTCTCTCACGGCGGCGCCGTTGAGGTCGGCTCCCGAGCTCGCCGCCGTCGCCGAGGTGTTGGGCACCTTGTCGGTGCGAGTCGGCGCCAGCCGGACCCGTTCGACCGGCAGCCCGAACGCGGTGGCGGCGACCTGGAGCATCTTGGTGTGCAGGCCCTGGCCCATCTCGGTGCCGCCGTGGTTGATGAGCACCGAGCCGTCCTTGTAGACGTGCACGAGCGCGCCGGCCTGGTTGAACGACGTGAAGTTGAACGAGATCCCGAACTTGACCGGTGTGATCGCCAGACCCCTCTTGGAATGGGGGCTCTGGCTGTTGTGCCGGTCGATCTCCTTGCGGCGTACGGCGAACTCGCTCGTGTCGAGCACCTGCTGCCACGCGCGGTCGATGCGCTCCGCGTGCCGCACCTCCTGCCCGTAGGGCGTGGTCTGGCCCGCGACGTAGAAGTTGCGGCGGCGCAGCTCCTCGGGGGCGATCCCGAGCACCGGCGCACAACGGCCCAGCACGTCCTCGATGACGAGCATCCCCTGCGGGCCGCCGAACCCGCGGAACGCGGTCTGCGAGGTGGTGTGGGTGCGAGCGATCCGCCCCTGCACGCGAACGTTCGGGATCCAGTACGCGTTGTCGATATGGCACAGCGCGCGCGAGAGCACCGGCTCGGACAGGTCGAGGCTCCACCCGCCGCCGCTCGTCAGCGTCGCGTCGAGCGCCTGCAGCCGGCCGTCGTCGTCGAAGCCCACCCGCCAGGTCGCGTGGAGGCCGTGCCGCTTCCCGCTCATCGTCATGTCCTGCTGCCGGGTGAGCCGCACCCGCACCGGGCGACCGGTCAGGGTCGCACCCAGCGCGGCGATCGCGGCGTACCCGTGGGGCTGCATCTCCTTGCCGCCGAACCCGCCGCCCATCCGCAGGCACTGCACGGTCACCTGGTGGCTGGCCAGACCCAGCACGTGGGCGACGATCTCCTGGGTCTCGGTGGGGTGCTGGGTGCTCGACTGGACGAACACCTGGCCGTCGTCGTCGACCTGGGCCAGCGAGGCGTGGGTCTCGAGGTAGAAGTGCTCCTGCCCGGCGAGCTCGGTGACGCCCTCGATCACCCGCGCGCTGGCGGCGAGTCCGGCATCGACGTCGCCGCGCGCGAGCACCGGCTGGGCACCCTGGAAGCTGTCTGCGGCGATCGCGTCGGCGATCGTGACGAGCGAGGGCAGCGGGTCGTAGTCGACCGCGACCGCCGCGGCCCCGAGCCGGGCGGCCTCGAGCGTCTCACCCAGCACCCAGGCGACGGCATGGCCGTGGAACATCACCTCGCCGGGGAACAGCGGCTCGTCGTGCTTGGTCCCCGCGTCGTTGACGCCCGGGACGTCCGCGGCGGTCAGGACCCGCACCACACCGGGGATCGCGTACGCCGGCCCGGGGTCGAGCCGGGTCATCCGGGCGTGCGCGTGCGGCGCCGGGACCGGGTGCGCGTGCAGCACGTGCGGCATCCGGACGACGAGGTCGTCGGTGTAGAGGGCGTGCCCGGTGACGTGCAGCGCCGCCGCCTCGTGCGGACGGGCCTCGCCGACGCTCATGACCGCACCCCCTCGGCGGCCGTCGTCGCGAGCAGCCGTGGGAGCGCCTGGCCCAGCATCGCCCGCCGGTACGCCGCACTGGCGCGGTGGTCGTCGAGCGGCGTGCCCGCGGCGGCCAGGAGCGCAGCAGCGGGTGCGATGCCCTCGGCGTTCCAAGGTACGCCGACCAGCGCCTGCTCGGCCACGGTCGCCCGGATCGGCGTCGCCGCCACGCCGCCCAGCCCGATGGCGGCCCGGCGCACGGTGCCCGTGCCGGCGTCGAGGTCGAGCGCGAAGGCGACCGCCACCGACGAGATGTCGTCGAACCGCCGCTTGGCGATCTTCTGGAAGGCCGTCGTGGTGGCGAGCGGTAGCGGGACCCGGACGCGGGCGACGAGCTCACCCGCCGCCAGGACGCTCTGCCGGTAGCCGGTGAAGTACGCCGTGAGCGGGACGACCCGCTCGCCGGCGGGCGAGACGAGGACGAGCTCGGCATCGAGCGCGAGCAGTGCGGGCGGCAGGTCGCCGATCGGCGATCCGGTGCCGAGGTTGCCGCCGATCGTCGCGCCGTTGCGGATGGGGCGCGAGGCGAACTGCGGGAAGACCGCGTCGAGCAGGGGGATCTGCCCCGACAGCCGGCGCTCGACCTCGCTCAGCGTGAGCGCGGCGCCGATCTCGACGACGTCGTCGGCGACGGTCAGCCCGCGCAGCTCGTCGAGCCGGTCGACGGCCACGAGCAGGCCCGGCCGGGAGCCGCGCAGGTTCGCCTCGACCCCGAGGTCGGTCGAGCCCGCGATCGCGACCGCACCCGGCTCACCCAGCAGGGCCAGCGCGTCGGCGAGGGACGCCGGCCGCACCCACCCGCCCTCGTGGTGCGGGAGCGTGGGCGGCGGGGCGCTCGTCGTGCGGGCGGCCAGGGGGTCGCCGGCGTCCGGTGCCCCGAGCGCCTCGGCGGCGTCGACGATCGGGCGGTAGCCGGTGCAGCGGCACAGGTTGCCCGAGAGCGCGTGGTGGTCGAAGCCATCGCGCCCGGGCCGGTAGTACTCGGCGGCCATGCTGCACACGAAGCCCGGCGTGCAGTAGCCGCACTGCGAGCCGCCGCGCACCGCCATCTCGTGCTGCACCGGGTGCAGCGCGGCCGGCGTCCCCAGGCCCTCGGCGGTGACGACCTCCTGGCCGGCGAGCGAGGCGGCCGGGAGCAGGCAGGCGTTGACGGCGGTCCACTCGGTGGGTGCGTCGATGCCGGGCCGCGCGACGAGGACGGCGCACGCGCCGCACTCCCCCTCGGCACAGCCCTCCTTGGCGCCGGTGAGCCCGAGGCCGCGCAGCCAGTCGAGCGCGGTGACCGGCGGCCGGGCGCCGACGAGCGCCCGGGCGGCTCCGTTGACCGTGACGGCGGCGCCCGGCCCTGCGGCCGGCTCCGTGCTCATCACCGCCAGGTTAGGGCATGTCCGGCGGCGGAACGACCGCTTCGCCGCGGATCCTCAGGTCCGGCACGCGGCTGCCGATGGGACCGAGATGGAGAGGGACGACAACCGGCCGGACTGCCCGCCCTGGTGCATCACCAGCGCGTCCGAGCACGCCGAGGAGGACCCCGGCACCTGGCTGCACGAGGGGCCCCGGTTCGGCCTCCTCCGCACCTGGTGGCAGGAGGGTCCCGGCGACCACAGCGCGTTCACCGCGACCGTCACCGAGCCCGAGCTGGGCGCCGAGCTCGCCTCGGACGACCTGCGCCGGCTCGCCTCCGACGCCCTCGACGCCGCGCTCTGGCTCGACCGCCAGGCGCGGACGACCACCACCGGGCACGGCGAGTCGGTCGTCGACCTGGTCAAGCGGGCGCACGCGGCGTCGTCGTCGCGGTCCGCCTGAGCCCGGCCCGCGCCGACCGTCGTACGTCGTCGGTGAGGGCGGCGAGCGCCGGGCTGTCGAGCCGCCACCGCTGCCAGTAGAGCGGGACGACGACCGGCCGGGCGCCCGGCAGCCGGACGGCGTCCCCGGCAGCGAGGCTCTCGTCGAGCTGCGGGTCGAGCAGCATCCCCCAGCCCAGGCCGGCGCGCAGAGCGGCGTGGAAGTCGGCGGTGCTCGGCACCCGGTGCACGACCGGTGGCCGGCCGGCACCGTGGGCGGCGAGAAGGGCGTCCTGCAGGTGGTCCTTCTCGTTGTAGACGACGAGGGGCATGGCCGCCCAGTCGATCCCGCGGCCGCGGCGGTGGCGCTCGACGAGCCAGGGGGCGGCCGCCGGGGTGTACCTGATCCCGCCGAGCCGCTCGACCACGCAGCCCTGCACCGGGACGGGCTCGTCGGTGACGGCGGCGAGCACCTCTCCCCCACGCAGCAGGTCGTGCGAGTAGGCCTGGTCCTCGACGTGCAGGCGCAGCGCCGTACCCGGCCGTCCGGCGACGTCGGCCAGCACCGGACGGAACCAGGTCGCGAGCGAGTCGGCGTTGACCGCGACGGCGAGGTCGACGACGTCGCCCGTGCCCAGCGTGGCCGCCGCCTCCGTGGCGAGCAGCCGCAGCTGGCGGCCGAGCCGGACGAGCGGCGCCCCGGCCTCAGTCGCGGTCGCCGGCGTCGTCCGGCGGACGAGGACCTGGCCGGCCGCCTGCTCCAGCGCCCGCACCCGCTGGCTGACCGCGCTCGGCGTGACGTGCAGGCGCCGGGCCGCGGCCTCGAAGGTTCCCTCCTCGGTGATGGCGACGAGGGTCTCCAGCTGGGCGGGGTCGAAGCGCATGGCTCATGTTAAGCGCCGCTAATGTTCGTGTAGGAACATTCGCTGGTCTTCACCCCCGGACCGACCCTAGGTTCGAGTGGTGCTCGCCCCTGCCCTCGCCGGACTCGTCACCACGATGACGCTCATCGTCGCCATCGGCGCGCAGAACGCCTACGTCCTGCGCCAGGGACTGCTCCGCTCCCACGTCGGCGTGGTCGTCCTCATCTGCGCGGTGTCCGACGCCCTCCTCATCGCGGCGGGCGTCGCCGGCGTCGGCGCCCTCGTCGACCGCACCGGCTGGGCACTCGCCCTCGTCCGCTGGCTGGGCGTCGCCTTCCTGCTCTGGTACGCCGCCGGATCGGTCCGCCGCGCCTTCCGCCCCGAGTCGCTGACCGCCGCCGACGGCACCGGCGCCCCTGCCGAGACGCGTCGCGGCGTGGTCGGCCGCACCCTCCTGCTCACCTGGCTCAACCCGCACGTCTACCTCGACACGCTGCTCCTCATCGGTTCCATCGCCTCCGCCCACGACGGCGGCCACGTCGTCGGCCGCTGGTGGTTCGGCGTCGGCGCCGCGCTCGGCAGCGTGCTGTGGTTCGGCGGGCTCGGCTTCGGCGCCCGGTTCCTCGCTCCGCTGCTCGCCCGGCCGCGGGCCTGGCAGGTCGTCGAGCTCGCCATCGCGGCGACCATGGTGGTCGTCGCGGTCAACCTCGCGACCGGCTGAGGTCAGCCGCGGATCCACTTCTCCAGGACCGCGGCGAGCGGCCCGGGCGTGCCGTCCGGCTCGACCAGCAGCGCATAGCCGTGCCCGGCCTCCGCGGACTCGAACCGGCTCCCCTCCGGCGCCGCGGCGGCGATCGCCCGCGCGCCGCTCACCTGGTCCTCGCCCTCGTCGTCGGCCATGGCGACCAGTGCGGGCGCCCGCAGCGCCCGGCCGCCGGCGACGACCTCCATGCCGTCCCAGTCGACCGGACCGGACAGGTCGGCCACCCGGTCGACGCGGTGGTCACGGACCGCCGTCATCAAGGCGACGCTGCCGCCCATCGACGCGCCGACCACCACGACCGTGCGGGCGCCGAGCGAGCGCCGGGCGACGTCGATCGCGAGACTCACGGCGTCGGTCTGCCGGGCGCCCCGGTGCGTACCCGTGCAGCGCGCGGCGCCGTACCCGCACAGGTCGATCGCCAGCACCTGCACGCCGGGCTGCGCGACCAGCCGGGCGGCGTAGGGCAGCCAGCCGCAGAGACCGTTGCCGTTCGTCTGGTGCAGCAGGACGGCGACCGTCGGGCCGCTGCCGGCGGTCACGGCGCTCACCCGGCCTACCGAGGCACTGCGCAGCGTGCGCGGCCGGAGCTGCGCCGCGGCGACCGCCGGGTCCTGCGGGCCGCAGCGGCCGAGCGCACCGGGCAACGACTCGTACGGCGCGGCCGTCGTCGGGGTGGGCCGGGCGCTCGCGCCACTCGTGCCGCTCGTTCCCCTGCTGTCGTCGGTGCCGCCCGAGCAGCCCGCGAGCACCACCATCACCGCCACGGCCACGGACCCGATCCGCGTTCTCATCGCCCCATGGTCACGTCGCGAGCCGTTCATGTCACGCACACCGCCCGGCCAACTCGTGGCGGCGAGCGGTACCCGCGCGCTGCCTAGCGTCGGCCCGTCGCGCCGAAGGGCGGCGCGGAGGAAGGGACAACCGATCATCATGCGATCTCGCTTCATGGCCACGGCCACCGCAGCGGTGGTGCTGGCCGGCGTGGCCGGCGTCGGCGGCAGCGTGGCGGCCCAGGCCAGCGCGGCGGAAGCCGCGGCCCCCACCAAGGCCAAGAACGTCATCTACCTGCTCGGCGACGGCATGGGCCGGACCCACGTCACCGCCGCCCGTGAGCGCTTCTACGGCGCGCACGGCAAGCTCAACATGGAGACGATGCCCGCCGTCGGCCAGGTGGCGACGTACGCCGTCGACAAGAACTCGGGTCAGCCCGGCGAGGCCGACTTCCACCCCAACTACGTCACCGACTCCGCCTCCGCCGCCACCGCGTGGTCCTCGGGCGTGAAGACCTACAACGCAGCCCTCGGCGTCGACGCCAAGGGCGCCGTCGTGCCGACCGTCATGGAGCAGGCGCACGCCGCCGGCCTCGCGACCGGCAACGTGTCGACCGCCGAGATCACCGACGCCACCCCGGCCGGCCAGATGTCCCACGCGCTCGCGCGCGGCTGCCAGGGTCCGTCGTACTCGGCCGGCAGCTGCCAGGACCTCGCGATCACCGGCTCGGCGCTGCCGACCGACGACGTGCGGGTCACCCCGATCGCCGACCAGATCGCCCGCAACCAGACCGCGGACGTCATCCTCGGCGGCGGTCTCTCCCGGTTCGACGCCGCGGACCAGACCGCGCTCGAGAACAACGGCTACGCCGTCCTCGGCTCGCCCGCCTCGCAGACCGTCGCGACCAAGACCGACCTCGCGAACGCGACCGGCCAGAAGGTCTTCGGCCTGTTCAACAAGGGCAACCTGACGGTCGAGAAGTTCAAGAAGGCCAACCCCGGTGCCCCCGAGGCGCAGGAGCCGACCGTCGCCGACATGACGACGAAGGCGATCAGCCTGCTCAAGGCCAAGAGCGCCGCGAGCGGCAACAAGGGCTTCTACCTCCAGGTCGAGGGCGCGCTCATCGACAAGCGCTCGCACGCCAACGACGCGAGCCAGACCCTCGAGGAGATGAAGGCGTTCGACGACGCGGTCAAGGTCGCGCTCGACTTCGCCAAGCAGGACGGCAACACGCTGGTCATCGTCACCGCCGACCACGAGTGCGCCGGCTTCAACATCATCGAGAAGGGCAGCTTCACCAACGCCGAGGCCGGCACCCCGCCGGTCAACGTCGACGGTGGCAACCCGTCGAACAGCTCGACGCCGCCGCGCTCCTCGAACCAGGCCAAGGACCCCGCGCGCAGCGACTTCGCGCCGGCCACCTTCCGCACGGCCGACGACCCGGCCGGCGTCGTGGACGGCACGCCGCAGGCCAGCCTCTGGCTGACCTACCTGTCGGGCAACCACACCGGTGCCGACGTCCCGGTCTTCGCCTACGGCCCGGGCTCCTCGGCGCTGGAGGGCTCGATCGAGAACACCGCGCTCTTCCGGATCGTCCGCGGCGCGCTGTCGCTCGACGGCTCCGGTGACCCGGACCCGGTCACGACCGCGACCAAGACCTCGCTGAGCGGCCCGGCCAAGGCGCGGACCGGCAAGAAGGCCACGGCCAAGGTCACCGTCAAGGTCGCCGTGAGCCCGTCGGCCGCGACCGGCACCGTCCGGATCACCGACAAGGGCAAGGTCGTCAAGACCGTCGCCCTGTCCGGCGGCAAGGCGACCGTGAAGCTGACGCTCAAGAAGGGCAAGCACAAGCTGGTCGCGAGCTACGCCGGCAGCACGTCGTACAAGCCCTCGGCGTCGGCGACGATCACGATCCGCGTCGTCCGCTGAACCACCGCACCGCACCGGACTGTCCCGGGTTCCGGCCGCCTCGGCGGCCGGGGCCCGGGGCGTCCGGCTCTCCAGGAGAACCCCGCATGCACCGCACCACCCTCACCGCCACCCTCGCCGGCCTGGCCGCCACCGCGGCCCTCGCCCTGACCGGCTGCTCGTCGTCGACGCCGGAGCCGGCGGGCTCGTCCGCCCCGGCCACCGCCTCGGAGACCCCGAGCCCGGTGGTGATGACGAGCTTCCCCGACCTCCCCGCCCCGACCGGCGAGCCCGACCTGCCCGGCCTCGCGGACGCCGCGCCGACCGGGACCGGCACCGTCGGCCACGTCCCCGGGCCCTTCGACGACCGCTTCCGGCTCGGCAAGGTCACCTTCGACGGCGAGCGCGTCACCGGCTCCCTCGACATCACCAGCGACGTCTCGGACCTCCTCGAGCTGCAGGTGCTCGCCGGCTTCTACGACGCCGGGGGCCGGCTCCTCGGCACCGCCCGGTTCACGCACCACCTCGACGAGAGCACCCACCACGACGACGGGCCGCCCTCGGAGCACGAGACGTTCACGATCAAGGTGCCCCGAAAGCTCGCGGGCAAGGCGGTCAGCGCGGCGGTCGGCGTACCGGTGCTCGTCAACGAGTAGCGCGCACGTAGGGCGAGATGAGCGCCGTCCGGACGGACAGGCCGAGATCGCGGTGGCGCACCGTGGTGATCCGGCGGCCCGGCTGGACGGCGTCCTTCACCGGCCCGGCGCGCTCGCCCAGCAGTGCCGCCGCCGCATCGATGTCGGCCACCGCGAACGTCACGCCCCACAGGCTCGCCGGCCCCTCGCCGTGGCCGTCCGGCGCCCCCACGACCTCGACCACCACCTCGCCCCACCGGTAGAACACCTGGCGCACCGCCGCCCCACCCATCGCGCCGTCGCGGACCCGCCGCTCGTCGGCGCCGATCGCGGCGAGGGCGGCGCGGGTGCGGGCGAGATCGGGCGTGAGCAGCACGACGTGGTCGATCACCGTGGCGCCGTTGGGGTGCTCCGGCGGCCGACCGGCCGGCACGTCGGCCGGGGTCGTACCCGGGGCCGTCGGGACGCCGTCCAGGTCGCCCGCGGCCCAGCCCTCGGGCAGCCCGCGCAGCGACCACCCGACGATCCCGGTGCCGCGCTCGCGCTCGCGGCCGGTGAACCGCAGCCGGACGTCGCCGACGCGGCACGTGCCGTCGTCCGCGAGGGTGAAGCCGGCATCGGCCCACGGCCCCGGCGGATCGGCGATCTCGAGCTCCTCGACAGCCAGCACCGGCCCCACGCTAGTGGCTCACGGGCCCACCGGCCCGAGCCGCTCGGCCGGCACCCAGTCGGTGATGATCACCTCGGGGTCGGCCGTCACCCAGGTCACCAGCGCCTCCCAGCCGTCGGTGCCCTGGCGCCACGTCAGCAGCAGGCCCGGGAGCTTGCGCGGGCCGAACTTCTCCTTGACCCAGACATGACGTTGCCCCACTGACGAAGAATAGAACATGTGTTCGAATAAGAACCAGGGTGGGCACCCTCGGGCGTGATGTCTCAGGACACGGGTGACAGAAGACGTGTCAGGACTTCGGTGACACTTTCCGCACGGTGGTGCCAGCCTGCAGCTCTTCGGGCAGTAGAGGTCGTAGGCGTCGGGCGACGATCTCGACGAAGAAGAGCCCCTCAACCTGGGGCGAGGGGCTTCGGCCTACTGGGTGGCCTGCCATGCGGCCTGGGGTCTGACCCCGCCAGGGAGTGCTTGGTGGGGGCGTTCGGTGTTGTCGATGTGGTCGAACTCGTCGACCTGGCCTGGAGCTCGGCGAGCGTGGCGGCGAGGGGTTGCCGGCGATCGCCTCGACGCCCGGGGACGTGATGTGCTGGACGAGCTTCCCGAGGTGGCGGCCGCTGTCTCGCTGACCGCGACGTGGGATGGCACCGCGCAGCAGGAGTGGTCGTCGATGAGTTGGAAGATCACGCAGTCCTGGCCGCCGGTCAGGACGTACTCGGTGGCGTCGAGCTGCTGGCAGGCGTTCGGGGCGGGATAGTCGAACCGCCGCCAGGCTGAGCGCGGCTTCTTCCTGGGCGCGGCCCGCGATCCAGCCCGGACGCCTCGAGCGCTGCGCGGACCTGGATCGCCTGGGCCTTGACCTCCTCGCTCAATCTGGCCGGGCTTGAGCGCGGCCGCCGAGTCCTGGGTTCGAGGATCGCAGCTGGTCCCTCGACTTGGGCGCGTCGCCGCAGCTCGTAGAACGACTTACGGGAGATGCCGCGCTCGGCACAGAACGTCGAGACCGCGCCGCGCGGGGCGTCATCGGGCCACTGCGCGATCGCGAGACGGGCACGGGGGTCAACGGGTTCATGAGCAGCCACCGGCCGAGCCTGGCCGCAGGGGAGAGGGCCGGGCCAAGAAGGCCGCCTGATGCAGGACGGCGCCTATCCGCGCTCTCGGCTCAAGCGACCGATCACGGTGCGTGCGTCTTCGAGGGACAGAGACTTCACCCATTTCGGATTGGCCGGTTCAGCGTTGCTGGGCCAGATAAACGAGCCGCCGGAGTCCACTAGGTGAAGCAGCGTTCCCCCGTCCTCCGTCAACGCCACGAGCACGCGGTCGCCGACCTCAGGTGCGCCCTGCGAATGTGCCTGGTAGTCAACCCACGAGTCCAACTCATCCTCCGAGAATGGCCCCTGGCCGGCCTTCCCCTCGAAGTCGCTGCGAACTTCTCGGAGCTTCACCGTTCCGCCGGTGGAGCCGAAGGTAACTGTCTTCACTCCCGGCTTGAGGGAATCTTCCACCTCAACATCGGAGAGCGTGAAGACATCGTGGCTGTCATCAACCTTCGAGACCTTCACCGTGTTGGACGTGACTGTGCCGATAACGATGTTGGCGACAGCGGGGTCGGCCAGAAATGCCTCCAGGGTAGGCAGGCCGAACGGTGCGATCTGGGCACCCTGGCTGTCGATCTCGACAGTCCTGGTCGCGCCGGGCTCCGGTACTGCTGATGAGTTGGCCGCGCTGGGCCGCGCCTCTGCCTCGTCCGGGTCGGACGCAGCCGAGCAAGCAGTGAGAATAGCCGCCATGGCTACGGCGGCCACGCCGAGCGAGATGTCAGTAGAGCGCATTGATCCCATTCCTGTCGTCTTGGGTCGGAGCGGTCGCAGGTGAAGTCGGAGAGGAGATAGTGCGCGCCATCAGGGTGGTGCCACCAGCGTGGGCTAGCCCCATCACGTGCCCCATCTCGTGGGCGATGATCGGGGCGCGTCGACTCGCGTTCCCGCAGAGCGGCGTTTTGAAGGTGTGTTGATTGATGTAGACGCGGCCGAACTCCCAGTTTCTGCTGGGTGCTCCATTTGGCTCCGTGTTGACGTCGGTCGTGCCAACGATGTGCCACGTGATGGCGCAGTAGTCTCGACGAGGGTTGTCGTCCGCCGTGCGATAGAAATCCATCTCGCTAGCGGGCTTGTTCATGGTGCGGGAGAATGAAACCGGAACTGAAGGTGCTTGGTTCCAACGACCGACACCTTGGTTCGTCGCGTCGAAGTAGTTGGCCTCAACTCCTGCGGCCATCCAATACTGCTTGTTCGTCACGCCACCGATCAGGACTCGATTACTCCACGTCTCGAATGACTGCGCTGGAGGAGTCGGGGCGAGCAGGCTCGCGGCCGCCAATGCGGCAACGGCGGCAGGGAGAGCCGGGCGAGTGACCTTCACCATGCCGGCAGCGTAGGGCCACCCAGCATGCCCTGTCACGTGTTGCCGACCTAATGTTGCCGAGCGCCGACCCATCTAGACCCCTCCAAGCAAATCGATACACCCGCTACTCGCAACTACGACGACCACAGCCGTTCCGGGGTTCCACGGGCCGGCAAGATTCGGTCGCCCCCGTGAAAGTCCGAGAACGCGGGCGCGGGTCCGACTTCTCAGCCGGCTGGCCAAGGCGAGACCGGGTGACGAAGTGTCGCCGCCAGAACCACCCGAACTGTCACCGATGTCCTGATGCAGAACTGTCACCTATGTCTTGAGACATGGCACCGGGCACCTTCAGGCCTGCCGCTCGCGTCGCAGCAGCCCGTACACCCACGAGTCCGACACCACCCCGTCGACGACGCAGTCCTCGCGCAGCGTCCCCTCCCGCACGAACCCGAGCTTCTCCAGCACCCGCGCCGACGCCGGGCTCCGGGTGTCGACCCCGGCCTGCACCCGGTTGAGGTCGAGGGTCGCGAACGCCCAGTCCAGCAGGGCCCGCGCCGCCTCCGTGGCGTAGCCGCGCCCCCACGCCGCCCGCGGCAGGCAGTAGCCCGTGCGGGCACTGCGGAAGTCGGGGTTCCACCCGCTGACGGTGCACCAGCCGACGAACGCACGGTCGTCGCGGCGCTCGAGGACCACCCGCACCCCGCTCCCCTCCTCGGCCATCTCCGCGCACCGCGCCAGGAACTGCGTCGCCGCGGAGCGGTCGGTCCACGGCGGGTAGTCCCAGTAGCGCAGCACGTAAGCGTCGCTCTGCAGCGCGAAGAGGTCGTCGGTGTCCGCCTCGGTGAACGGGCGCAGGCGGAGGCGCTCGGTCTCGAGGGTGGGGGTCCGGAACGGGGTCGGCACGACCCCACGGTCGCATGCGGGAGTCGTCAGCGCACGACGTCCATCCACCGGTTGTAGAGGTGGCCCAGCTCGTCGTCGAGCTGCGCGACGACCTCACGCACCCGATCGTCCGCGGCCACCCGGAGGTAGCGCTCGTCCGCGACGATCGCGACGATGGAGTGCTCGACCTCGCGGTACGCCGCAGGGTCGTTGCGCATCGCGCGCAGCTGCTCGACGTACCCCTGGAGGACGGCGAGGTAGGCACCCCCGGCGAGCCGGCCCTCGGCCTTGGCCTGCGCCCGCCGGAACACCACGCGCAGCTCGCGGGCGAGCCCGGGCCCGACGACCCCCTCCCCCATCGGTACGGCGAGCCCGCGCGCGTAGTCGCGACTCAGGTCCCCCTGCACGCGGATCAGGCTCGGGCCGGCGAACCGCCGCTTCCGCGGTACGAGCCCCTCGTCACCCTGCCAGGCGGCGAGGATGCGCGCGTTGGACTCGGTGTCGGCGACCTCGCTCTCGCCCGTGGCCAGGACCGTGTACCAGTCGGCGAGCAGCTCGAGGAGCACTGTGCCGTCGTACCGGAAGGTGGCGAGGACGAACATGCGCGCGGCTCCTAGAGGGTCGGTCGATGAAGCGTGGCACAGCCGTGACCCCACGGCGCACACCGAACGCCGCGCGGTTCTTCGTGCCCGGCCACGAACCGGCTGCCTCGCGACGCCCCTAGCGTCGGGTTCGTTGCAGTCCGACGACGAGGAGAAGCCCCATGCCGAGCGGTGCCCTGCCGGACGCGTCGTACCGACGGGCGGAGGCCCTGCTCCCCCACCGCCGGCACCGACTGGCGCTGCGTACCCAGGTCCGGCCGCAGTGGATCGGGGACGGCGGCCGGTTCTGGTACCGCGTCGACACCGAGCGCGGCAGCGAGCTCGTCGTCGTCGACCCCGAGGCGGGCACCCGCCACCCGGTCGTCGACCAGGAGCGGCTCGCGACGGCGCTCGCGGCCGCCGCCGGCGAGCCGGTCGAGCCGTACGACCTGCCGTTCGCCTCGATCACCTTCACCGGCGAGGACGACGGCGCGAGCATCGCGTTCGACGCCTTCGGCAGCCGCTGGACCTGTCGGCTCGCCGAGCACACCGTCACCCGCGACGACGACGTCCCCGCCCCACGCACGCCCCTCGAGACGCCCTCCCCCGACGGCCGCTGGGTGGCCTTCGTCCGCAACCACGACGTGTGGGTCCGCGCGACCGCGACCGGCGAGGAGGTGCGGCTGACTGTCGACGGCAGCGCGGACCAGGCCTACGCGCGCCAACCCGACTACGCGCAGCCGACCCAGCTGCTGCGGCTCATCGACGCCCCGGGGACGCCGCCGGCTCTGCTCTGGTCGCCGGACTCCGCGCGGATCCTCACGCACCGGGTCGACCAGCGCGGGATCCCGCTCATGCACCTGGTCGAGGCCGCGCCACCGGACGAGGGACGCCCGCGGCTGCACAGCTACCGCTACCCCGTGCCCGGCGAGCCGATGGCGCGAGGCACCTGGGTCGTCCTGGACGTCGCCGCGCGCAAGGTCATCGAGGCCGGGATCGAGCCCTTCCAGGTCGAGTACCTCACGCCGCTCGCCTACGGCTGGGCCTGGTGGGCCGACGACGGGTCGGAGATCTACGTCATCGACCGCTCTGCCGACCTCCGCACCCTCCGGCTGTGCCAGGTCGACCCAGCGACGGGGGCGGCCCACGACCTCGTCGTGGAGTCGTCGCGCACCCGGATCGAGCCGAACCAGTACGACGGCGCCCCGCCGCTCGTCCGCGTCCTGACCGGCGGCCGCGAGGTGCTCTGGTACTCCCAGCGCGACGGCTGGGGGCACCTCTACCTGTACGTCGACGGCGTCCTCGTCCGCCAGCTCACCACGGGCACGTGTGCCGTACGGGAGATCGCCCACGTCGACGAGACCGCGCGGACGGCGTACGTCGTGGTGGCGGGGCTCGTCGCCGACGACCCGTACCGCCGCTCGCTGCTCCGCGTCGGCCTCGACGGCGGCGAGCCGGTGCGGCTGACCGACGACGACCTCGACCACGCGCTCACCGTGGCCCCGCACGGCCGCTGGTTCGTCGACACCGCGTCGACGGTCGAGACCCCACCGGTCACCACCGTGCGCGGGACCGACGGCACCCTGCTCGTCGAGCTCGAGCAGGCCGACCTCGGGCCACTCCAGGCGCTCGGCTGGACGCCGCCTGAGCGGATCCGCGCCCTCGCCGCCGACGGCCGGACCCCCGTCTACGGGCTGCTCCACAAGCCCTTCGGCTTCGACCCCGCACAGCGCTACCCGGTCGTCGACCACGACTACCCGGGCCCACAGGTCAACGTCGTCCAGGGCGGCTTCGACCAGGGCGCCTTCGGCGCCGACTCGGAGGCGGTGGCCGCGCTGGGCATGGCCGTCCTCGTTGTCGACGGGCGCGGCACACCGGGACGCGACAAGGCCTTCCACGACCACGCCGACCGCAACCTGCACGGAGCCGGAGCCCTCGAGGACCACGTCGCCGTCCTGCACCAGCTCGCCGCCACCCGTCCCTGGCTCGACCTCGACCGGGTCGGCATCTTCGGCCGCTCCGGCGGTGGCTACGCGGCCGCCCGCGCCCTGCTCGCCCACCCCGACGTCTACTCGGTCGGCGTCGCCGAGGCCGGCAACCACGACAACCGGATGTACCACGCCAGCTGGACCGCGATGTACGACGGCCCCTACGACCCCGGCGACAGCGCCCGGCTCTCGAACACCGAGCTCGCCGGGAACCTGACCGGCCACCTGATGCTCGTGCACGGCGACATGGACGACAACGTGACGCCGCACCTCACGATGCGCCTGGTGGACGCGCTCATCGCCGCCGACAAGGACGTCGACCTGCTCATCGTGCCCGGCGCCGAGCACGCCTTCACCGGGCGCCAGCACTACGTCGTACGGCGGCGCTGGGACTACCTGGTGCGGCACCTGCTCGGACTGGAGCCGCCTCGCTACCGGCTGGCGCCCATCCCGCCGGACCCGGCCTTGGTGTCGTTCTTCCTGGGGTGAGTGAGGGTGGGCTTCGGCGCTTCTTGGGCTGGGGTCTTCTTTACTGATGGCGTGGTGGCGCGCCGCAGTGGTCGAGGTACCTGGTTGCGGTTGGTCAGTGGGTGTGGGGTTCGTGCCGGTGCACCCCTGGCTCGGGGTCGTCGTCGGAGTCTGAGTGCTCTTGGGGATGTGTGCCGCGGTGGCTCACCTCGAAGCGGAAGCCGGACGGGCTTCGCCACACGTAGGTGCCGACCTTGGTGACCTGGTAGCGCCACTGGCTGTGGGTCTTCGCGCGGTGGTGGCGCCGGCACAAGGGGACGAGGTTGCAGGGGCAGGTCGGTCCGCCCCGGTTGTGGGGTGTGGCGTGGTCGAGGTCGCAACGCATCGCAGGCCGGGTGCAGTAGGGGAAGCGGCAGGTGTGGTCGCGGAGCTCGACCTGCTGGCGGTGCCGGTCCGGGATCTCGTAGGCCGTCACCGGGATGTGCCCGGCCACATCGATCACCGGGCGGACTGTCACCGACATGCCCGGCTGGGTCAGCCATTCGCGGATCTGCTCCGCGCTGACCGGCTGCTGGTCCCACCGCCCGACCGGGTTGGCGCCAACCAGCGTCGCATCAGTGATGTGGACGTTGAGCACGGCCTTGCGGCCGGGTGAGCCGTCGAGGTCCAGGGTGAGGTCGTTGCGGGCGAGATCGCCCAGTGCCTGGGAGCGGCGCACGTCCAGGCTCGCCTCATTGCCCAGCCGGCCCAGCAACGTGGCCCGGCGGCTGATCGCGTCATCCAGATCACGGCCATCGGCGGCGTCGAGAAGCCCGTCGATCGACACCAGCCCATTGCCGTCCGGCGCCCCGACCTCGACATAGCGGTGGTCGGCCGCCGCCACACGCTCAGCCTCGTAGCGCTCCGGGTCGAACCGGATGACCGCCTCCGCGATCAACCGCTCCAACTGGGCCCAGCCCACGCCGGTGGCGTTGAACAGCTGCCGGTCCACGAACGCCGCCGCCTCACGACACAACGACCGCGTGGCCTCAGCGATCCGCTCAGCCCGCCAGGGCGCGAGACGGCCGGCGACCACTGAGGCGTAGACCTGCGGGAGGCGCCACGCACATTCGAGTACCCGGCCGACATAGACCCGGCCGCCGTCGGGCGAGCGGCCGAGGACCGCGATCAGCTCCATGAGCGCGAACTCCGAGACCAGCGGGGCACCCTCACCGGCGATCGGGAGGCCGGTGTCGACGAACCCGTCCCGGATGGTTGCCGCACCCACCGCCTCAGCCCCGGCCGAGCCGGCGACCACGTTGCCCGCGGCCCACTCCACGATCCCCGCCCACTCGGCAACCACCGACTCCTCACGCACCCGCACCCCAGCCCGAAGGCCGGCGAGAAGCGCACTCGAAGTCATACCCGTATTAGATCAGCAGGGTCCGACACAACCCTAGGGATCGAGCAGCCGCAGCTGGACCATGGCCGCGAACCGCTCCCGCGGGTCCTTCAGGTCGAGCCCGCTCACCTCGGCGACCCGGCGGATCCGGTAGCGGTAGGTGTTCGGGTGCACGTACATCTGGGCGGCGGCCGCGGGGAGGTCGCCGAAGGTGTCGAGCCAGGCGCGCAGGGTCTCGACCAACTGGGCCTGGTGCTCGGCGTCGTAGGCCAGGAGCCGGGCGATCGGGGGCATCACGCCCTCGCGCCGGGCGGAGGCCAGGTCGGCCAGGTCGAGCAGGAGGGAGTCGATCAGGACGTCCTCGGAGGTCGCGACGCGACGGGCACCCGGCTCGTGGCGGAGGACGCGCAGGGCACGGTCGGCGCCCTGGCGTGCGGTGGCGAGAGTGGCGGCGTCGGGGGCGAGGGGGCCGATGCCGATGACGGCGGGCACGTTGGGGCCGATCCGGTCGAGGAAGGCCTGGGCGATACGGCGGCCGCGGGCGGCGGGATCGCCGTCGGCGGCGACCGGGACCGTGCCGTACGCCCGGTCCCCGAGGACGGCGACCGCCGAGCCCTGCTGCAGCGCGGTCAGGTGGACGCCGAAGGCGTCGGCCACGCGCTGCAAGGTCGTCGCGTACGCCGCACTGTCGGCCCCCGCATCGTCGCCGTCGGGCTGCCCGAGGGCGAGCGCGAAGACGAGTACCGAGCGGCCGATGATGCCGAGGCGGCCGGCCGCCTCGGCGGCCGAGGGACCGCCCTCGAGGGCGGTGCTGACCAGGTCGGCGCGGAGCCGGCGCTCGACGTCGGAGCCGGCCCGGACCCGCAGCAGGTGCAGGGCGACGAGCTTGGCGGCGTCGGCGAGCGCGTCGCTGCGCTCGCGGTCGAGCGGCTCCGCGACGGCGACCCAGATCGAGCCGAGGACCTCCTGGCCGGCGCGCACCGCGACGGCCATCCGGGCGATCGCGTCCTCGCCCTCCTCCAGGGCGAGCGAGGGCAGGAAGACCGGACCGTCGGCGCGGTAGACCTGGTCGAACTCGCCGCGCGACTCCTGCTCCTGGACGTAGCGCTCGGGTACCCGGCGACCGAGGATCGTCTCGATCCGCTGCGCGTCGGCCTCGTCCTGGCGGCCGGAGAACGCGAGGACGTTGGAGTGCGGGTCCTCGATGGTGATCGGGGCGTCGAGCAGCGCGGCGATGGCGTTGGCGAGCGAGAACAGGTCGCCCGAGGCGATCCCGCCGATGAGGTCGGACGTCGCACCGGTGTCGTCCTCGGTGAGCAGGGTGCGCAGCATCGCCGCGACCTGCGTCCAGGCGGCACCGGCGGTCAGGCCCAGCAGCGCGACGCCGGTGCGCTCGGAGGTACGCCGCATCTCGCCGGTCACCGTCACCGGGGTCCGGACGACGAGCGCGGCCGCGTCGTGCGTCCCGAGGTCGCGCAGCAGCTCGCAGATCTCGTCGTGCTCGTGGACGCCGACCCCGAGCACGATCGCGCGCCGGGTCATCGCCAGGTCGTCGGCCGCGTCGTAGATCGTGACGCCGCCGATCGCGTGCGCGTGCGCGGTGCTGCCGGCCAGGCGCTCCAGCAGGGCGTTGCCGAGATGGTCGAGGACCCTCGCGAGGCTGCGGTGCGGTGTCGTCGTCACGGACCTGAGCACTCCCCGACCATAGGTCGAAGGATAGGGCCGCTCGCTCGTCGCCGCTCCCGAACCGGGCGGCTCCGGTTGGTCGCCCGCTACGAGACGTCGGCCGGCCGGCGCTCGACCAGGTAGCCGCGGCGCTGGTCGAAGCCGGCGATCCGGGCGCCCGCCTCGAGCTCGGCCGAGAGCAGCTCACGGACGGCGATCCGCCAGTCCCGGCCCGCGTCGGGGTCGACCTCACGCAGCCGCTCGACGTCACCGGGCAGGCCGACCGTGACCCGGCGGGCGTGCGACGCGGACGACCGGAGTGGGCGGTCGTCCGGATCGGCGACCAGCACCGCGGTGGCGTCCGTGAAGTCGCCCGGCGGCACCGGCGGCACGGTCAGCTCCCATTGCAGGTAGAGACGGTCCGTCGCGTCCTCGCGGTTGATGCCGTCGTCCAGCGCGCCGTAGAAGTTCACGTGGTAGCGCAGCGCGCGGGCACCGAGCTTGGTCAGGTTGAAGTGCGCATTGCGCCGGATCAGCGGGTCGAAGGTCCAGGCGATGGTCTCCATCCCGTGCTCCAGCGCCCAGGCCCGCTGGTGCAGCTTGATCGCGTAGCCGACCCCGCGCTGCTGGGCGCCGGGCGCGACGCCTGCGATGTGGCTGTGCAGCAGCCGGCTCTCGGGCGGCCCCGCGAAGCCGACGCACGCACCGAGGAGCACCGGGCCGTCGTAGGCGCCGACGACGTAGCTGTCCGCGGCCGAGAGCGCCCGCAGCATCTCCACCGAGACGGGCGCGGTGTCGGGAGTGCCCTTCCAGACGTCGATGTAGAGCTGCGCCACCTCCTCGAGCTCGGTCAGCTCACGCAGCTCGCGCAGCTCGACGTCCGCCTCGGCGGCTGCTGCGGAGGCCGCCACGTCACACTCGCGGCGCAGCGCCACGAGAGAGGCCGCAGGGGCCGAGCCGGCGGGCGGGGGCAGGGGAATGTCGGACACGACGACGATCGTCCAGCGCCGTCCGGCGCCGGTCGTGGTCTGCCGGTACGACGTCCTCGGCGACAAATCGTGGCGGCCCACGAAGTCGCCGCGGCGGCGCGGCGGCACCGTGGTGCGACACGGGCTACCCGCCGCGGGCGGGCCCACTAGCCTCGACGCAGAACAGGAGTCCTCGATGAGCGCGATCACCTCTCGTCGGTCGGCCCGCGCACTGATCGCCGCCACGTCGATCATGCTGCTCGCGACCGCGTGCACGACGGCCAAGGAGCCGCCCACCCGCAAGGACGGCGCGCTCGGCTCGCTGCCGACCGAGAGCGGGAAGCCCAAGGACGGCGGCACGATCAGTGTCGCGCTCCCGGTCGGGCTCTCCCCCAGCACCATGTTCCCGATCCCGTCGAGCACGGACATCCCGCTCGGCAACCAGCTGCTCGTGCGCAACCTCTACGCCGAGGCCGACATCGGCACCACCGACCAGGTCAACGCCGACCTGAGCCTCGCCGAGCTGCCGGAGTTCGGCGCCGACGGCAAGACGGTGTCGATCACGCTCAAGGACGGCAACAGCTGGTCCGACGGCGCCCCGGTGGTCGCCGACGACCTGATCTTCACGATCGACCTGATCAAGGCCGCCGTCGCGCTGAGCCCGGTCAACTACGCCAGCTACACGCCGGGCGGCTTCCCCGACAACGTCGTCAGCGCGACCGCGAAGGACGAGCACACCGTCGAGCTGAAGCTGACCGAGCCGATCAACCCCGGCTACTTCCTGCACACCGTCGCCATCAGCCTCAAGCCGCTGCCGTCGTCAGCCTGGAACATCGCGGCGAAGGACGGCCCCCACCTCGACCCGACCGTCCCGGCGAATGCGAAGAAGATCTACTCCTTCCTCGCCGCCCAGGGCCGCGAGCTGACGGACTTCACGACGAATCCCCTCTGGAAGACGGTCAACGGCCCGTTCCGCCTGACGGAGTGGGACTCCTCGACCGGCGGCTACACGCTGGAGCCGAACCCGGAGTACACCGGCTCCGACACCTCGCGCGTCGACGCCGTGCAGTTCCGCTCGTTCACCTCGACCCAGGCGATGCTCAACCAGCTGCTCGCCGGCGAGCTGACCGTCGGCACGCTCGACGCCAGCTTCGTCACTCAGGCCGATGCACTGGAGAAGAAGGGCTACCACGTCTACGGCCGGCCCGGTCCGGCCGCAGTGAACCCGCTCGTCATCAACTTCGCCAACGAGACGAACAACTTCGACAAGGTGATCGCGCAGCTCTACGTGCGCCAGGCCCTGCAGCACCTCGTCGACCAGCCCGGCTACATCAAGAGCCGCGGCGTCTACAACGGTGCGGCGACGCCCAACTACAGCACCGCCCAGGCCGGCAGCCGCTACGCGCCCACCTTCGGCGACGAGCCGCCGTACCCGTACGACCCGGAGGCGGCGAAGAAGCTGCTCACCGACCACGGCTGGAAGGTCGTGCCGGACGGCAGGACCACGTGCGTCAGCCCGGGCACCGGACCGTCCGACTGCGGCGCCGGCATCCCCGAGGGCCAGGACCTGAGCTTCAACCTCCTCTACGCCAACTCGCCCGCAGCCAACGTCAACCGCGACCTGGCGTTCATCTCGGAGGCACGCAAGCTCGGCATCACCATCACCGGCGAGGCCAAGGCGCTCAACTTCCTCTACAAGAACGTCGACAACAACGGCAGCCCCGCCTACAAGGACAAGTGGGCGATGGTCGACGAGGGCGCCTTCACGATGGGCGCCTACCCCGCCGCGTCGTTCTTCCTCGGCAGCAAGGCGTTCTTCAACCTGGGCAGCTACGACGACCCGAAGGCGGACGCGCTGTTCGAGGCCTCGGTGCACTCGACCGACCCGGAGGCGCTCGTCGCGGAGACGACGTACCTCGGTGAGAACCTGCCGTGGCTGTTCATGCCGAACGTCGACAACATCGCCGTCTGGAGCGACAAGATCTCCGGCCCGGCCGAGTCCTTCGCCAACCTGACGGCGTACGGACTGGTCGGCGCGAACCCCCAGGCCTGGTACTTCACCTCCTGAGCACCGACCCGAGCACCGGCCCGAGCCGGCTCCCCCTCACCGCAGGATCGTGAGGTGGAGCCGGCTCGGGTGCGTCGGGCCGTGGTGGATCCGCTGCACGGCAGGCACCGGCTCCCCCGACTCGCCGCCGAGGTTGGTGTTCCGCTCGAACCGCGGGAAGTCCGACGAGCAGACGTCGATCCGCACGGCGTGACCGGCACGGAACCGGTTGGCGGTGGCCCAGAGGTCGATGTCGTAGGCGTGGACGACGCCCGGCTCGATCGCCGACGGACCGCTTGCCAGGTCGCGGTAGCGGGCGCGGACCATGCCGGACTGCAGCAGGATCGCCCGTCCGTCGGGGAAGACGTCGCTGAGCCGCACCACGAAGTCGGTGTCCCGCGCGCTCGACGCGGCGTGGAGCGTCACCCGCAGCGGGCCGACGACGTCGAGGTCGGCGTCGAGCAGCGCCGAGGTGTAGACGAGGACGTCGGGCCGCGCCTGCACCGCGGAGAGGTCGACGCTGCCCGGCCGGTACACGTCGGACACGATGCTGCCGCCGACGGTGGGCGTCGGGTCGTGCGGGTCGTAGACGTACTCGTCGGGCGGCGAGTCCGCGGGCGCCGGCTCGGCGAGCAGCGTGCCGCCGGGCCCGAGGTGCAGCGTCATCGGCTCGACGCCGGGCGGCGGCCAGGTCTCGGCGGTGCGCCACTCGTGGGCACCCATCAGGTAGTAGGTGACGCGCGGGATCCGCGCGACCGCGTCGGCGCGCACGGCGTCGTACCAGTGCACGAGGACGTCGACGATGCTCGCCGTCCGGTAGTGCCGGTCGAGCTCGGGGTGCTCCTCGACGCCCTCGAGGTAGCCGGGCATGTTGTGCGCGGCGGGCGTGATGACGAGCCGGCTGCGCTGCCGGACGCCGTCACGGGCATGGGCCTGCAGCAGCTCCCAGCTCTCCAGCGAGGGCCCCAGGCCCCAGTCGTACCAGCCGGTGACGATCATCGGCGGCGCGTGGACCTCCTGGTACAGCTCGGCCGCGTCGACGCGCGGCAGCAGGTAGGCCTCGCCCGACATCTCGGGCGGGAAGACGCCGTTGAGCGCGAACGTGTCGGCATAGCTGACGCCGACGTCGCCGTCGACGGCCTTGCCGAGCGCCGTGCGGAGCAGGTCCGCCCGGCCGACGGCGTCGAGCGCGCAGAGCTGGCGCCACAGCCAGCGGCGTGCCGCGAGCGGGGCGAGCGTCCGCAGGTGCGGGTACCGCTCGAGCAGGCCCGGCCCGATCGCGCCGTCCAGCGGGTCGTTGAAGTACCCGCCTGCCGCGGTCTCCTCCCGCATCTGCCGCTCGCGCTCGGTGAAGTCGACGCCGACCTTGTCGGCGCCGTGCCCGACGCTGGTCGAGTACGCGTCGACGAACAGGTGCGGGCGGACGCCGTTGGAGCGCTGCCGCCCGGGATCGCCCACCTCGGGCGCGATCGCGCTCATCAACGGGTGCCGGGCCAGGCACCACTGGGTGCCGCCGAGGTAGGACCCGCCGAGCCCGCCGACGAAGCCGTCGTACCAGGGCTGGCGCCCGATCCACTCGACAAGATCGATGCTGTCGTCGGACTCGTAGACCGTGAAGTCCCAGGAATCGGGCTCGCTGTCGCCGGTTCCGCGCACGTCCTGGGCGACGACGGCGAAGCCGCGGCGGGCCAGCTCGACGGAGGTGTCCGCCGTCGACGTCCGCCCGTACGGCGTCCGCAGCACCAGCGCCGGGACCGGACCCGTCGCGGCGGCCGGCGGGAGGTAGACCTCCGTGGCCAGCCAGACGCCGTCGCGGGTCGTCATCCACGCCGTGCTGCTGGTGATCTCGTCGGCCGCGTGGACGGGCGGACGAGCCCGGTCCGCGCCGAGGACGGCGTCCAGGCTCGTCATCCGGCCGGTCACCGGCCGGCGTCCCAGGTGGCCCCGAGGACGCGCAGCAGGTTCTCACCGAGGATCCCGGTGACCTCGTCGTCCGCGAAGCCGCGCCCGCGCAGGGCCGGCCCGACGTTGCGGACCTCGTCCCACCAGGCCAGGCCGGTCGGCCAGGACCACGGCGGGCGCGGGTAGTAGCGCTCGTCGTAGCCGAAGTACTCGTAGTCGTCCTCGTCCTCGTCGATGAAGTCGGTGCCGAGGCTGAGGTGCTGCGGGCCGACCCGCTCCGCGACGTGGACGGCGTGGTCGAGCAGCTGGTCGAGCGTGGGCACCGGGTCGGCCGAGACGAAGCTCGGGAACGCGCACAGCCCGATCACACCACCGGTCGCGGCGATCTTGTCGATGACGTCGTCGCTCAGGTTGCGCGGCGACGCGCACACCGCGCGGGCGTTGGCGTGCGTGGCGATCACGGGCGCCTGAGCCTGGTCGAGCACGTCGTGGCAGACCCGCTCTCCCGCGTGCGAGAGGTCGACGGCGATGCCGACCTCCTGCATCCGCCGGACGACGTCGCGCCCTAACCCGGTCAGCCCGGCGTCGCGCTCCTCCAGGCAGCCGTCGCCGACGAGACCCGCGTGGTTGTACGTCGGCTGCATGACCCGCACGCCCATCCGGTGGAAGGCGTCGACCATCCCGATGTCGTTGCCCAGCGGCATGGTGCCCTGGAAGTGCAGGATCGCGGCGAGGTCGCCCCCGGCGACGATCGAGCGCACCTGCGCGACCGACGTCGCGACGCGGGCGCCCGTCTCCGGGCGCGCGTCCGCGCGCCACCACGCATTCACCGCGCTGACCGCGACCTCCGTCGTCTCGAGCGCAGCGACGGTGACGAGCGCGGCGCGGACGCCGCCGGCGCGCAGCCGCGGCAGCTCGCCCTTGAGGGTGCGCGGGGAGATGCCGGCGGCACAGCCGTCGACGCACAGGGCGTCGGTCGGGTCGGTCATCGATCGGTGTCCTTTCACTGCGAGAGGTTCAGGTGCTGCCCGGCGCCGCGTTCACGGGCGGTGGCGATCACGGCCGCGGCAGCGGCCGCGTCCTGCAGCCCGATGCCGGTGCTGTTGTAGAAGACGAGGTCACTCGGGAACCGCCGTCCCGGAGCGGCTCCCACGAGCACGTCGCCGAGAGCGACCACGTCGTCGTCGGTGAGCAGACCGCTCGCGAGCGCCGCGACGACCGGTCCGGCCTGGACCCGCGCGCTCGTCCGGTCGTCGACGACGACGCGGGCCGCCCGGGCGATCAGGTCCTGGCCCACCTCGCAGCGGGTCGGCGAGATCGAGCCGAGCGAGACGACGAGCGCGCCGTCGGCGATCCAGTCGGCCTCGACGACGGGCGTGTGCGCGGTGGTGCCCAGCACGACCACCTGCGCGTCGGCGACCGCCGTGCGCACGTCGGGTGCCGACCGGACGACGAGCCCGGTGTCGGCCACCAGCTCCGCCGCGACGGCCGCCGAGCGCGACGCCGAGCGGCCCGCGAGCCGGACCTCGCCGGTCCGTCCGCGCGCGGCGAGCGCCCGCACGTGCGCGGCGGCCTGCACGCCCGTCCCGATCATCGCGACCTGCAGCGGGCCCGCGACCGCGAGCGCCTCGACGGCGACCATCGTGGCGGCCGCGGTCCGCCGGGTCGTGATCTCGGTGCCCTCGATGATCGCGGCGAGCCGGCCGGTCTCGGCGTCGAGCGCCAGCACGGTCGCGCTGACCGTCGGCATGCCGTGCTCGGCGTTGGCCGGGTTGACGCTGCCGAACTTGCAGACCGCGCCGAACGGCAGCATCCGCGAGGCGTAGGTGAAGCAGAGGTCGTCGAGCCCGTCGAACTCCAGCATGATCTTCGACGACGGCCTCGGCGCTCCTTCCCCGATGGCCGTGAATGCCCGTACCTGCGAGGCATACGCCGTGTCGGCGTCGAGCAGCTCAGCGACGTCGCTGCGGCTCAGGACCAGGATCTCGTCGGTCATCCCACCGCTCCCTTCGTGCGCCGGCCGCTGCCGGACGCGATCAGCTCGGAGACGATCTCGCCCGTGACCGGCGCGAGCGTCATGCCCAGCGTGCCGTGCCCCGTGGCCAGGACCAGGTTGGCGACGCGCCGGTCGCGGCCGAGCAGCGGGAGCCCGCCGGTGGTCATCGGGCGCGCGCCGTGCCAGGCGGTGCCGTCGGCCAGGGCGGCGAGCGCCGGCACGAGGCCGGTCGCGGCATCGCGCAGGCCGGCGACGGTGGCGGCCGATCGGGACCCGTCGGGGCGGCCACCGAGCTGCATGCCGCCGGTGATCCGGACCGCTCCCGGCAACGGGCTCACCACGACGTGCGCGTCGGCGTCCATCAGCGCGCGGCGCAGCGGCGGCCCGGACGTGGGGATCGTCAGGCTCCAGCCGTGCCCGGCCTCGACCGGCACCCGGGCGCCGAGCAGGGCGCCGACGGCCCGGCTGGACGCACCGGCCGCGAGCACCACCCAGCGCGCGGTGACGACCTGCGTCGTCGTCCGCAGCGACCGGATCCACGCACCGTCCCGCTCCGCGGCGACCACGGGCTCGCGCAGCAGACGCACCCCGCGCTCCGCGCCGTCGCGGAGCAGCACCTCGGTGGCCCGGGCCGGGTCGAGCACGCCCTCGTCGGGGAACCAGACGCCGGCGGTGACGTCGGGCGTGAGCGCCGGTTCGAGCGCCCGGGCCTCGTCCGGGCCGACCATCCGGCCGTTGGAGCCGGCGCGCTCGAGGTCGCGCACCACCGCGGCGGCCGCGCGCGGACCGGACGCCGTCCGGAACGCCCACAGCCAGCCGGTCGGGCGCAGACCCAGGTCCAGCCCGGCGTCCGCGAGCTCGTCGTACAGGCGGCGACTGCGGTCGGCCAGCTCGAACGTGGCGCGCGCGGTCGAGCGCACCCGGCCCGGGCGGGCGCTGAGCGCGAACCGGGCCAGCCAGCCCGTCGTCGTCGGGGAGAGCGGACGGCCGACGCTGACGGCGGCGTCGTGGCCCAGCGCACCGCGCAGGCCGGCCCGGAGGTTCGCGGGCGTGGCCATCGGGAGGCAGTAGCCCGGGACGACGAGCCCGGCGTTGCCCCGCGAGGCACCCGCGCCGGGCTCCGGGTCGATCACGACGACGTCCAGCCCACGCAGCCGGGCCGCCCGGGCGACGGACGCACCGATCACGCCACCCCCGATCACCGCGACGTCGACCGGCCCGGGGGCCTGCTGTTCTCCCATGCCACCAGGTGTACCTATCGGGCGGCCCCGGCGGCTTCGTGCGGCCGTGCGAACCGCCGCACGGCGCGTCGTGACGGGTCACGAACGGCCGTCCGGTGCGGCTGCGTAGCGTGCGGGACGATGACCGCCTCCCCCGCGCGCGTGCCGGCGTACGTGTCCCAGTTCGAGAGCCCCGACCTGATCGCAGGCATCATCGACGGCACCGTGTCGGCCGAGGACGACCCGCACTGGGCGCGCTCCGGCGCGCGCGATCCTCAGGAGTACGCGTTCTGGGCCTGGCGGTCCTGCGGCGTCGCCTGCCTGCGCAGCCTCCTGATCGAGCGCACCGGGCACAGCCCGGCACCGGTCGTGCTCGCCCGCGAGCTGCTGGCCGCGGGCGGCTACGTGCCGCACGCCGGCGGGCTGCGCGGCCTGGTCTACCGGCCGTTCGTCAACTACCTCCGCACCCGCTGGGACATCGCCGCCGAGGTCCGCACCGACTACACCGTCACCGCCCTGGCCGACGACCTGCGCCGGGGCGCCTGGGTGATCGCGTCGGTGCACTCGACGATCCGGAACGCACCGGCCCCGCCGCCGGAGCGCGGCGGTCACCTCGTCCTCGCGTACGCCGCCACCGACACGCACCTGGAGTTCCACGACCCCGGCGCCCCCACGGCGCGCACCCGCGAGGCGGTCCGGCTGCCGATCGACGTCTTCGACGGCTACTTCGCGCGGCGCGGTGTCGTCGTCCCGCCGGCCGCTTCGTCGCCCGGCGCGAAGAACCGGCCCGGCGCCTCGTGAGCGCGCACGAACCCGCCGTCGCCGGGCGTGGGTAGCGTGCGGTCCGATGACCACGAACCGGATCTCTCCCAGCGCCCCTGACGAGCTCGCGAGCCGGGTCGACGCGGCCTTCCGGCAGGCCGCCGCGGCCACCGCCGCGCCCGGCGTCCAGGCGGCCGTGATGCGCCAGGGCGAGGTCGTCTGGACGGGTGCGCACGGGCTCGCCGACGTCGCGGCGGGAACGCCGGTCACCGACGAGACGATGTTCTGCCTCGCCAGCTTCGGCAAGCTCGTCATCGCGGCCGCCGCGCTCCGCCAGGCCGAGCGCGGGCTGCTCGACCTCGACGCCCCGCTGAGGACGTACCTCGGCGACGAGGTGCCGGGCTCGTCGGTCGTCACCACCCGGATGCTGCTCACCCAGACCGCCGGCTACCCCGACATCTACACGACGCCACAGGTGGCCCCGCTCCTCCCCTACGTCGCTCCCGGCAGCACGACGCCGAGCCGCTACGACCCCGACCGGCCGTTCACCTGGTCGATGCTCGCGCCCGCGTACCGCGAGCCGGTCGAGCCGGGCCGGCACTGGGCCTACTCCAACGCGGGCTACATCCTGCTGGCCCAGGTCCTGGTCGCCGCGCTGGGCGGCGAGGAGGCGATGCAGGACGCCTGCAGCGCGTTCATCCACACGCCGGTCGGCATCCCCACGATCCCTGACCGCGCGTTCACCCTGCGCCGCTCGCCGGACGCCGCCGCGCTCCTGGCCCGCGGCTACGACCCGCTCGCCGACGGCTCCGTCCGCGACGCCTACGACGGACACCGGCCCCGCGGCATCCCGACCGACCTGTTCGGGCTGCCGTTCGGCGACGGGATGTTCGCCGGCACCGCCCTCGGCGCCGCGCGCTTCCTCGACGGCCTCTTCGTGGGCACCGCCTTCCTGCACCCCGAGAGCATCGACGAGATGACGACGCCGACCCCGCAGTCGCTCGCCGACGCCGACCTCACCAAGAAGGCCCACGGCTACGGTGCCGGCACGATGATCGAGGACGTCGCCCGCCGGCGCTGGCACGGTCATCCCGGCATGTATGGCGGCTTCTCGTCCAACGGCGCGACCGACCTGGCGCGCGGCGTCACCGTCGTGGTGCTCGCCAACGGCACCTGGCTGCCCGACGAGGAGCACCCCGAGCGCATCGAGACCGCCTCCGAGTCGGTCTGGCGGGCACTCGCCGCGGCCTGCGCCGAGGCCGGCGCGTGACCTATCCGGCGACCCGGCGCGGTGACGTCGTCGACGTGCTGCACGGGCAGCCGATCGCCGACCCCTACCGCTGGCTCGAGGATCCCGACTCCCCCGAGACGGTCGCCTGGGTGGACCGGCAGAACGCCTACACCGAGGGACTCCTGGCCGCGCTGCCCGAGCGCGCGTGGTTCCGGGCCCGACTCGCCGAGGCGCTCGGTCAGCCCCGCGCGGGCTGCCCGGTCAAGGCCGGCGGCCGGTACCTCGTCACCCGCAACGACGGCAGTCAGAAGCAGGATTCCTGGTGGCTCGCCGACAGCCTCGACGAGCTGCGCTCCGGCGGGCGGCTCGTGCTCGACCCGGACTCGTGGTCCGCCGACGGCACCACGTCGGTGCAGGCCGTCAGCGTGAGCCGCGACGGGCGACTGCTGGCCGCGGTCGTCAGCGAGGGCGGCAGCGACTGGGGCGAGATCCGGCTCCACGACCTCGACCGCGACGAGCCGCTGCCCGACGCACCCATCCAGACCAAGCACTTCGCGCCCGTGTGGCTGCCCGACCACGCGTCGTACGTCTACGCGGCGCCGCAGCGCGAGCGCACCATGACCGGCACCGACGCCGAGGAGTCGGGTCCGATGCGGGTGCTGCGGCACGTGCTCGGCACGCCCGAGTCGGCCGACGAGGTCCTGGTCGACCTGCCCTCGCTGCCGCGCGTGCTCTTCGAGTCGGTCCAGGTCTCGCACGACGAGCGCTGGCTGCTGGTGACGTTCGCCGACGGCACCGAGCAGCGCACCCGGGTCTGGGCCCATCCGCTCACCACCGCGGCGGGCCGCACCGCCATCGCGGCGCCGAGGAAGGTCGTCGACGACGCGGTCGCCCGCTTCGAGGTGGTCCGGGTCGACGGGGACGTGCTGATCTGCACCACCGACCTCGACGCCGACCGCGGTCGCGTCGTGGCGATCGACCTCGACGCCGCGGATCCGGCCCCCGTCCCGCTCCCCCGGACGCTCATCGCCGAGACCGCCGACCAGCTGATCGGCGTCCTGGCGCCCGGCGACGAGCTGCTCGCCGTCCGCCTGGTCGACGCGCAGCCGTGCTTCGACCGGTACTCCCTGAGCGGGACGCACCTCGGTCGGCTCGCGGCAGCGGCCGGCGCGCTTCCCCCCTATGGCGGCCTGTGGGCCGATCCCACGAGTGCCGACTTCTTCCTCGGCATCTCCACGGTCACCCAGCCGCTCCTGGCGCTGCGCGGCACCGCGGGCTCCGACGACCTCGAGCCGCTCGACGACCTGGTCCCGCCCGGTGGTGCCTACGACCCACCCGCCGTCACCGTGAGCCGGGTGCGCGCTGCCAGCAAGGACGGAACGGAGGTCCCGTACTTCCACGTGCGCCGGGCCGACCAGGACCCGGCCGCCGCGGTGCCCACGCTCGTCTACGGGTACGGCGGCTTCGGCATCCCCGTGGGCGCCGACTACATGGAGATCTACCCGGCCTGGCTCGAGGCCGGCGGCGCGATCGCGATCGCGAACCTGCGCGGCGGCGGCGAGTACGGCACGGCCTGGTACGAGGCCGGGCGACGTGAGCACAAGCAGAACGTCTTCGACGACTTCATCGCCGTGGGCGAGCACCTGCTGGCGTCCGGGGCCGCCGACCACCTGGTGCTGCACGGCGGCAGCAACGGCGGACTCCTGGTGGCCGCGGTGCTGACCCAGCGGCCCGACCTGGCGACCGTCGTCCTGCCGGCAGTGGGGGTGATGGACCTGCTCCGGTTCCACCTGTTCACGTTCGGCGCGGCCTGGATCTCCGACTACGGCGACCCGGACGACCCCGACGACTTCGCCGTGGCGCTGGCCTACTCACCCCTCCACAACGTCCGTCCGGCGTCCTATCCTGCGACGATGATCGTCACCGGCGACCACGACGACCGCGTCGTCCCGTCGCACAGCCACAAGCTCACCGCGACGCTGCAGCGCGCCCAGCGAGGGCCGGCTCCGATCGTGACGCGCGTCGAGCGCGCCGCGGGCCACGGTGCGGGCAAGGCGACCTCGCAGGTCGTCGCCGAGACGGCAGACATGCTCGCGTTCGCCGCCCACCACGTGGGCCTGGTGCCCGGCTGAGGCTCGTCCGGCGATCAGGCGGGACGGCCGAGCTCGGTCCGGAAGAGCCGCTGCACGTTGGCTCCCAGCACCGCGACGACGTCGTCCTCGGCCCAGCCGCGGCGCAGGAGCGCCTCGGTGACGAGGGGAAGCCCGGCCGGGCCCTCCAGGCCGGGGATGTAGGCGTCGGGCGGGATGTCGTCGCCCGGGACCGGCTCGCAGCACGGCGGCTGGGTGTCGGCGAGGACCTCCTTGACGAAGTCCGGCCCGATGCCGACGTGGGCGATGCCGGCTACGTCCACCACGTGCTCCAGGTGGTCGACGAGCCGGTCGATCGAGTGGTCGGTCGCGTGCAGGTAGGGAGCGAAGAAGTTCACGCACACCACGCCACCGGTCGCCGCGATCGCCCGCAGCTGCGTGTCTCCGAGGTTGCGGTGGTGGTCGAGCAGCGCCCGGGCCGACGAGTGGGTCGCGATGAGCGGGCGGGTCGCGAGCTCGAGCACGTGGTCGACGCCGCCGAGACCGAGGTGGCTCAGGTCGAACATCATCCCGAGCCGCTCCATCTCGGCCAGCGCCTCGACGCCGGCGCGCGTGAGCCGGCTGCCGGCATCGTCCTCGCTGCTGCCGTCGGCGAGCATCGTGCGGCCGAAGTGTGCGATCGACGCCACCCGGACGCCGAGCCGGTGTAGCGTCGCGAGCAGCTCGACGTCGTCGCCGACGCCGGGGGCGCTCTCGAGCGCGAGCACCAGCGCGATCCTGCCCTCGGCCAGCGCGCGGTCGACCTCGGCGCCGTCGCGGCAGAGCGCGACCTCGTCGGCATTGCCCTCGGCGACCCGGTGGGCCGCCTCGACCATGCGCAGCGTGTGCCGCAGTGCACCCTCGGGCCGGTAGGGGTCGTCGATGAAGACCGGCAGCACCTGCAGGTCGACGCCGCCCGCCCGCAGCTGCGGCAGCCACTGCTCGCGGAAGAACCCCGCCCACCGCTCGACCGGTCGCGCGACGACCGCGCAGAGCAGGTCGTTGTGGGTGTCCGCGACGACGGCGCGGCGGTGCAGGGCCGCGCTCGTCCCGGTGCTCACCAGGTCACCCACTCCGAGCGGACGGTGACCTCGGCGAGGACGTCCGGCAGCGGCGTCACGCCCAGCCCCGGACCGGTGGGGACGGCGAGGTGGCCGTCGTCCATCCGGAACGGCTCGGTGAGGTCGGTGCGGTAGTAGCGGTCGGAGGCCGAGGTGTCGCCCGGCAGCGTGAACCCGGGCAGCGCCGCGAGCGCGACGTTCGCCGCGCGCCCGAGCCCCGTCTCGAGCATGCCCCCGCACCAGACCGGGATGTCGTGCGCCATGCAGACATCATGGATCCGCCGCGACTCGAGATAGCCACCGACCCGGCCGGGCTTGATGTTCACGATCGAGCACGCGCCGAGCGCGATGGCGTCCGCCGCCGCGCGAGCCGACACGATCGACTCGTCCAGGCAGATCGGCGTGCTCATCACCCGGGCGAGCTGGGCGTGGCCGACGATGTCCTCCTCGTCGAGCGGCTGCTCGATCAGGAGCAGGTCGAACGGGTCGAGCCTCGCGAGGTGGCGCGCGTCCTGGCGCCGGTAGGCGGTGTTGGCGTCGACCTGGAGCGGGATGTCGGGATAGCGCTCGCGCACGGCACGCACCGGCGCGACGTCCCAGCCGGGCTCGATCTTGAGCTTCACCCGGACGTAGCCCTCGGCCACGTACCGGTCGACGGCGTCGAGCAGCTCTCCGATGGAGTCCATGATCCCCACCGAGACCCCGCACGGGACCGTCTCCCGCGCCGCACCCAGCGCCGTGCCGAAGGACGTCCCGGCGGCCCGCAGCTCGGCGTCCAGGACGGCCATCTCGAGCGCCGCCTTCGCCATCCGGTGACCCTTGACCGGCGCCAGCACCCGCCCCACCTGGTCCGCCGACAGATCCCCGACGTCGGTCAGGGCCGGCACCAGGAATCGCTTGAGGACGTCGACGCACCCCTCGACGTACTCGGACGAGTAAAGCGGCTCGGCCATCGCCACGCACTCACCCCATCCCTCCCCCTCGTCGGTCACGACGCGCAGCAGCAGCGCCTCGCGCTCGGTCTCGGTGCCGAACGACGTGCGGAAGGGGGCGACGAGCGGCAGCGCCACCGTCACGAGCTCGATCCCGGTCAGCTTCATGGGGCCATGCTCGCCGCTGGCCGCCGCCCGCGCGTGGTCGCGCGGTACGGCGGCACGCGGGCCGTTTCGTAGCGGGCGACGACCGGCGACCTGCGGCAGTAGGCTCCCCCGCATGGCAGTCCGTGTCGACCTCAACATCTCGCTCGACGGCTTCGCGACGACGACCGACCAGACCCCCGACAACCCCTTCGGCGACGACTGGCCGCGCCTCACCGGCGCGTACACCGCGACCCGCACGTTCCGCGAGCGCGTCCTCCACGACACCTCGGGCGAGGGCACGACCGGCGTCGACGACAAGTACGCGCAGGCGTACTTCGACGAGCTCGGCGCCGAGATCATGGGCGCCGGCATGTTCGGCCTGCACAACTTCCCCGACGACCCCGACTGGCGCGGCTGGTGGGGCGACGAGCCGCCGTTCCGGATCCCCGTCTTCGTGCTGACCCACACCGCGCCGCGGCCCTCGATCGAGATGGCCGGCGGCACCACCTTCCACTTCGTCTCGGCGTCGCCGCGCGAGGCGCTCGACCGGGCGCTCGAGGTGGCCGACGGCAAGGACGTCCGGGTGGGCGGCGGGGCGTCCGTCGTCCGCGACTTCCTGGCGGCGGGCCTCGTCGACCAGCTGCACGTGGCGATCGCGCCGATCCTGCTGGGGCGCGGGATCCGGCTGTGGGACGAGCTGCGCGGACTGGAGTCCGGCTACGACGTCGTCACCGAGACGGCCGAGAGCGGCACGATCCACCTGACGTTCCGGCGCTAGCAGCGCGCGTCGATCAGCGACTGGGCCGAGGCCGGCAGCGTCGCCGGGTCGTCGAGGAAGCGGGCGGACTGGCAGATCCGGACCAGGCCGTCCCACACCTCGCGGTAGAGGAGCAGGTCCGCCTGCAGGTCCGCCGCCTGCTGCGGCGTGAGAGGGAACTTGTAGCTGCCGTCCCAGTGGCCCTGGCCGACATCGAGATCGAGCAGGTACGCCGTCCGGCGCCGGATGATCTGCGGCGCCCAGCTCCACTCCGGCCCCTGCGGCCGGAACACCACCTCGTCCTCGTCCGGCAGCCGCAACGAGACGGCCCGGTCGCTCACCACGTCCGCGACCAGCTCCGGCGCCAGGGTCAGCCACACCACGGTGTCGTCGCGGACGGCCAGGTGGGTCGCGGCGTAGTGGTTGGCCGGCGGCGCCTCCGTGAAGTCCCAGGCCACGGTGCGGGCGACGTCCGGGTCGTAGCGCGCCGCCGTGGGCCGCATCGGGCGGACGTCGTAGGTGCCGCCGAGGATCGCGACGACCCGTCGTACCTCGGCGCTGTCGACCGGCCGGCCGAGCGCGGTGGCGAAGGTCGCGTAGGGGGTCGGCGCCGGAAGCGGGCGGCTCACGGCTCCTCCGGCAGCGGGATGGGCTGCCAGGACCCGTCGTCGGCGCGTTCGAAGGCGGCCGGGGCGGGCGTGGCGAAGACGGCCTCGAGGTCCGGCTCGCCCTTGATCAGGTCGCGCAGCGGGACGAGCGTCGCGGAGCCGGGGTCGTCGAGCTCCTCCTGGGTCTCGGTGCCGGCGTAGACGCACCAGCCACTGTCCTGCTCGTTGCGCGGCGCGTAGCGCTCCAGCCAGCGGACGCCGTCGCCGCGCACGACGCCCGGCGAGGCGATCGCCAGCTTGGCGAGGCTGCCGAACCAGAGCTCCTCCATGCGCCGCGCCCGCGCGACGATCTCGGGCGCGCCGAGCTCGACGCGGACCCGGAGCAGACCGCCGTCCGCGCCCAGGTCGCGGTACACCGGGAAGGCGCCGTCGCCCCACGACGTGAAGAAGCCGCAGACCCGGCCGCCGGCGACGTCGGCCGTCGCGGACTCGCTCGGGGACTCGCGCATGGCGGCGAGGATCCGGTGGTCGTCGTCGTGGGGACGGTAGTCGGTCGCGACCTTGGCGGACGACGCCTCCAGGTGCTCGCGCAGGGCCGCGCCGAGCCGTCGTACCTCGTCGAGCGGGCGGTCCCGCCAGCCGTGGACGGTGTGCCCGGCCTCGTCGAACCGCTCGGCCCCCAGGCGCGCGGCGACCGCGTCGCCGTCCCGGCCCCAGAACACCAGGTCGACGAGCCCCTCCTCCATGTCGCCCGCGTTCCACGAGGACAGCGCGTCGGGGTCGGCGAACATCAGCCGGGCCCGGTCGACGAGCACGTAGCCGATCGCCTCGGACGACGCCACGTCCCCCTCGGCGACCTCGACCCAGACCGACCGCCACCGGCCCGCGTCCGGGCCCTCGGGGTCCATCCGCACCCCGCGCACGGGCAGTGCCCGGCCGGCCGGCACGCCCCGGACCACCACCCCCCACATGCCGTGGAAGGGCACCTCGGTGCCGGCCGGCGTCCGGTCCAGCAGCCTGCGGACGCGCTCGCGGTGCGGCATCCGCTCGATCGGCCGCAACTCGGCCTCGAGCCCGTGCCCCGCGCACACCGCCGCCAGCCGCTCCCGCACCGCGCTCGCATCACCCGGTACGTCGAACGCGTACCTGCCGTGCACCGATGCGAGGTCCAGGTGACCCGCCGCCCGCTCGGCGTCCGGCCCGACGACCTCGTGGTCGCCGCCCCGGTTGAGCGACGCCGTCAGCTCCGGGTCGAACCGGCCCTCCTCGACGACCGGCGACGCCTCCCCGGACCACAGCTCGGAGCAGCCGAAGTCGAGCAGCAGCAGCTCGCCCGATCGCGTCTCGACCACGCCGAGGGACTCGGTCGGGACTGCGGGGCGGGCGGGCTTCCGGAATCGCATGGCGCCATCCTGCCCTCGGGTGGTGGGGACGAACCTGCGAGCTCAGGCGGACAGGCGGAAGCCCGCGAGGGTGATCTCGAACGGGTCGACCGAGCCGTCCGACGTCATCCCGGTGTAGCCCTCCATGACGAAGCCGAAGAGGTGGTCGAGGGCGGCCTCGCCGAGCTCGAGAGGATGGAACGCGAAGGGGTACTCGTCCTCGTCGTCGTCCGTGGCCGGGAGCTCGCCGGCCCAGAAGGGCAGCTCGAACGCGAGCCGGTCGCCGACGTCCTCGAGGATCTCCCCCTCCCCTCCGTTGACGCTGAGCGCCCGCCGCAGCCCGCCGTCCGGGCCCCAGACGCCCATCGCGAACCAGTCGACGCTGCTGTGCATCGCGTGGACGTGCACGGTGCGGCCCGCGCCCTCCGCGAGGAATCGGCCGCCGACCTGCGACGGCCGGTCCAGGGCGACGCGGCCGGTGCACACGATCGCCGCGCCGGGCCAGACGGCGGCGAAGACCATCCCGTCGCGAGGGTCGGCGTCCTCGCCCAGCGTGCCGTCGGCGGCGGGCGTCACGGTGTGCCCCGGGAACAGGCGCCCGACCAGCGCCTCGGTCGCCCCGCGGTCGACCTCGGGACGCGCCGCGAGCACGCTCGCCACGTCGCCGTCGGCGTAGCAGATCAACGAGGTCTTGGCGCCCATGGGCGGGAGCCTAGGGGGCCGGGGTCGACGAGCAGGTCGTTTCTAGACGTTGAAGCCACCGGGTGAAGTCCCGAAAGCTGTGAGCACCTGATCGGCATACGTCGTCATTCCTCGCGCACGGATGCGTCGTCGCTGACCGATTTCGCCTCCACCATGCGCGTGACCTGCGCCCAGTATCGGACGCCCTTCGCCCCGTTCAGATGATTGAGGCGGTCGGCTTCGTTCTCGGCTTCTTCAGCGTCCTCTAGGACCTTCACAACTGTGACTTGTTGCTCAACCGTCGTGTCGAACTGAGTGGCGTACTCGTCGTACCGCACGACAACAGACAGAACGCTTCGCTCGCACAACGCGAGTATCGGGCAATGCTCGCTGTCCGGCGGCCGAGTTGCCAGGCGACGTTCCGCGAGCCTGACGTTGAACCGGAACTAGACGTTGAACCTGAACTCCACCACGTCACCATCAGCCATGACGTAGTCCTTCCCCTCCATCCGCACCTTCCCCGCCTCCTTGGCCTTCGCCATCGACCCCGCCGCGACCAGGTCGTCGAACGAGACGACCTCGGCCTTGATGAAGCCCTTCTGGAAGTCGGTGTGGATGACGCCCGCGGCCTCGGGGGCGGTGGCGCCCTTGGGGATGGTCCACGCGCGCGACTCCTTGGGGCCGGCGGTGAGGTAGGTCTGCAGGCCGAGGGTGTCGAAGCCGACGCGGGCCAGGACCTCCAGGCCGGGCTCGGTGACGCCGGCCTCGGCGAGGAACTCGGCGGCCTCCTCGTCGTCGAGCTCGATGAGCTCGGACTCGAACTTGGCGTCGAGGAAGATGGCCTCGGCGGGGGCGACGATCTCGCGCATCTTGGCCTTGAGGGCCTCGTCCTGGAGCTCGTCGGCGTCGCAGTTGAAGACGTAGATGAAGGGCTTGGCCGTGAGCAGCGAGAGCTCGCGCAGGAGCAGGCGGTCGATCGAGGTGGCGATGATCGGGGTGCCGGCCTCGAGGGCCTCCTTGGCCTGCTTGGCCGCGTCGAGGTTGGCGGCGAGCTCCTTGACCTTGCGCGCCTCCTTCTCCAGGCGGACGACGGCCTTCTCGACCGTCTCGAGGTCGGCGAGGATGAGCTCGGTCTGGATGGTGGAGATGTCGTTGGCCGGGTTGACCTCGCCGTCGACGTGGGTGACGTCCTCGTCGCGGAAGACGCGGGTCACCTGGCAGATGGCGGCGGACTCGCGGATGTGGGCGAGGAACTTGTTGCCCAGGCCCTCGCCCTGGGAGGCGCCGCGGACGATGCCGGCGATGTCGACGAACTCGACGGTGGCGGGCAGCTGGCGCTCGGAGCCGAAGATCTCGGCGAGCTGGGCCAGGCGCGGGTCGGGGACGCCGACGACGCCCACGTTGGGCTCGATGGTGGCGAACGGGTAGTTCGCCGCGAGGACGTCGTTCTTGGTCAACGCGTTGAAGAGCGTCGACTTGCCTGCGTTGGGGAGACCGACGATGCCGATGGTGAGTGCCACGGGGGGCGATTCTATGGGCGGGCGGCCCGGCTGCGCGCATCGACGCGAGAACGGTACGGGTGGGGCTACCCCCGAGTCGGAGCCCCACCCGTGCCGTCCACCACCGGGTCAGGAGCCGTAGAGCGCCCGGACCCCCGTCGCGTCGGACGCCTGGAACTCCAGGTCGGCCGAGCTTCCGTTGCACTGCGGGTAGTGCATGATCGACGCCGAGTCGTACGGCGTCAGCGGCCGCCAGTTGTTGTCCTCGAAGCAGGTGCCCGCCTCAGGACGGGTGTGCTCGTGGCGGAAGCCCAGCACGTGGCCGAGCTCGTGGCCGAGGATGTCGCCCGGCTCCCAGTTGCCCGAGGACCAGATCGAGTCGTCGACGAGCACGTTGCGCGAGCTCTTGGCCGAGCTCGGGAAGAACGCGCGGGCGATGTACTGCGAGGTGTTGACCGGCTCGACCGAGAACACCACGTTGTTGTTGCGGGTGGTGCAGCTGCCGTTCTGGGCCGGGACGTAGACGAAGTTGACCTTCGACGTCGCGTTCTCCCACAGCGCCGTGCCGGCGTTCATGGCGGCGACGATGTCGGCCTGCCGGGTGCCGAACTTCGTGCTGACGCAGTAGGTCAGGTTGAGCGCCTGGCTCGCGCTCCACTTGTCGTCGCGGCCGTTGACCGTGTTGACGATGAGGTCGCCCTCGTGGCCGTCGCGGTCGTGGTTGCCGAAGGGGCCGACCATGCTGTTGTAGAACTTCTTCAGCTCGGCCTTCGTGCTGAGGGCCTCGTCGCCGTTGACGACGTACGCGCCGTCGACGTCGACGTAGGTCGACGCCTCGAACTCCTGGTACGTCGGCGGCGCGCTGAGCGTGCTCCAGCCGGTGTCGGCCGACGCCGAGCCCGAGCCCGAGGCGGCTGCCCCCGCGAAGGCGGTCACCAGGCAGGCGACGCCGACGGAGATCCTGCTGATCCGAGATGACAACATCCAAGAACCTTTCTCCCGAGAGTGGATCCGGCACATCGAATCGCTCGGATCGGCCTCAGGACAAGAGATTCTCCGACTCAGAAAGCGGCAGGGTCCGCGGCTGCACGAACGTGAGCCACGGACGGCGGCCACCCGACCGGCCGCCTGAGCCGCCGGCGACGGCAGCGACTAGCCTGCCCAGGTGCGGATCGCCACCTGGAACGTCAACTCCCTGCGCACGCGGATCGACCGCGTCGAAGCCTTCCTCGACCGGCACGACGTCGACGTGCTCGCCGTCCAGGAGACCAAGGCCCGTGAGGAGCAGCTCCCCCTGATGGGCCTGCAGGCGCGCGGGTACGAGATCGCCGCCCACGGCCTGAACCAGTGGAACGGCGTCGCCCTGATCAGCCGCGTCGGCCTCGACGACGTCGCCGTCGGCTTCCCCGACCAGCCCGGGTGGGGCGACCCGTCCGAGGTCGAGGCCCGGGCGATCGGCGCCACCTGCGGCGGCGTCCGCGTGTGGAGCCTCTACATCCCCAACGGCCGCAAGCCCGACGACCCGCACTACCTCTACAAGCTCGACTGGCTCGCCCGGCTGCGCACCGCGGCGGAGTCGTGGCTCGACGTGCCGACGGCGCTCGTGGGCGACTGGAACATCTGCCCCACCGACGACGACGTCTTCGACGTCACCCAGTTCAAGAACTCGACCCACGTCACCCCGCCCGAGCGCGCGGCCTTCCAGTCGTTCCTCGACGGCGGGTGGTCGGAGGTCACCCGCGCGCACGCCCCGGGCTACACCTACTGGGACTACTACCGGCAGCGCTTCGAGCGCGACCGCGGGCTCAAGATCGACTTCGTGCTCGGTTCGGCGCCGCTCGCCGAGCGGGTCCGCGGGGCCTTCATCGACCGCGAGGAGCGCGACCCGAGCGTGTTCGCCGGGGCGCCGTCCGACCACGCGCCGGTCGTGGTCGACCTCGCCGACTGAGGGCACCGGTGCCCAGGACCTTCGTCCCCGCACACCGGTCAGATGCGGCTCTCTCCGGCCGATCAGGGTAGAGATGTCGTGACAACCCCCCACCAGAAAGCAGCACCTTGCTTCGCGCCAGAATCGCGCCCCTCGCCGTCCTGACCTCCCTGTTCCTCACCGCGACGGCCCCAGGCCTGGCACCGGCGCCGGCCCACGCCGAGACGCTCGCCGTCCCCGGGTCGACGTCGGCGACCGTGGGAGCGGCGTCGACCTTGGAGGTCGCAGTGCCCCCGGGGGTGACGCCCACCGAGGTCACCGGGCGGCTGCGGCTCGACGACACGATCGACGGGACGGTCGCGTTCGTCGTGGGTGGCCGGATCGCGGCCCGGGTGCCGGCGCGGGCGGCGGCGAAGGTCGTGGTGCCGGTCGGGCGCGGTGACGTGGTGGACGGCCGGCTGCAGGTGCAGGTCCGGGTCGACGCCGAGGGTCGCGGGGACGCGTGCACGACGGTCAGCGACGTGCGGGCGACGCTCGACCAGGTCGCGCTGCGGGTCGAGGGCCGCGAGACGGCGCCGACCTCCCTGGCGGACTTCTTCGCCCCCTACGCGACGGCGGTCGACGTCGTCGTTCCTGCCGACGCCGGCGAGCCGGTGCTGGCGGCCGGGCTGACCGCGGTCGCCGCGATCAGCAGCCGGTACGCCGACACGACGGCCGTCCGTCTCACGACCCCCGACGACGTCACGGCGGCCGGTCCCGGCGTCCGGGTCGTCCGCCTCACCCCCGGCACCGGGACGGCGACCAGCGAGCTCAGCGACGACGCCGGGGTCGCGACTCTCACCCTCGGCGGCGGGGACGACGAGCTCGTCGCGGCCGCACGGGGCCTGGGCGCCGAGGCGCTCGGCCTGGCCGACGCCCCGAGCACCGAGGGGCTGGCCGCGACGGGCGAGCGCGGCGCGACGACGACGGACGAGCTGACGCTCGGCGAGCTCGGCGTCGACCGGGCGGTGCTGAGCGGGTACGGCCGCGTCGAGCAGTACGTCGGGATCCGCCAGGACGCCTTCGGTGGCCCGGTGGGCGCGCTGCGGATCGACCTCAACGGGACGCACACCGCCGTCCCCGAGGGCGCACGGGCCCAGCTCGACGTCTACGTCAACGACCGGCTGGTCGACTCCACGCAGCTCGACGACGACCCGGTGCTGCACCGCGAGATCGAGGTGCCGGCAGCCGACGTCCAGGGCGACAACGGGCTGGTCGTGGTGCTCAGCGCCGTGCCGCCGCGCGAGTGGTGCGTGGGCGGCGACCGGCAGCTGCCGATGGAGGTCCACCTCGACACCGCGCGGACCGTCGTCCACGCCGACCGCGGCGGCGCCCGGACCACCGGCTTCGCGTCGTTCCCGCAGAACCTCGGCGGCCGCCTCGCGGTCGCCGTGTCCGACCACGCGGCCGACCCGGTCGCCGCCGCGGTCGACGCCGGCGCCGTGGTGGCCGCGCTGCAGCGGCGCGCGGCCCGGCCGCTCGACGTCCGGATGGTGCCGGCCGCCGACCTGCGCGACGGCACGACCTCCGGCCTCCTGGTCGGCGCCGGCGAGGACGACTCGACGGCGCTGAAGGCGCCGCTCCGGCTCTCCGGGATGCGCCTGCTCGACTACGCCGAGGCGACGTTCGAGGTCGGCACCGACCAGCCGTACGCCGCCCTGGTCGCCGTCCGGCACCGCGGGCGCGACGTGCTGATGCTCGGCTCGTGGGCGCCGGGCGGCGACGCCGCCGCGCTGGAGCGCCGGGCCGCCACCTACCTGGCGACCGAGGGCTGGGGTGCGCTGAGCGCGAACCTGCTCGTGCAGCCGGCGGCCGGTGACCCGTTCACGATCGACGCCGACGCCGTCGTCCCCCAGCAGGAGCGGGTCGACGAGCAGCGCTCGTTCGCCTGGTGGCTCGTCGGCGGGCTCGCCGTCCTGCTGGCGCTCCTCGGCGGGCGCTGGCTGCTCGCCCGGCGCCGGCGCCACGAGATCACCGAGATCGTCGACGCCCAGGTCGCCGCGGACGCTGAGGCACAGGCCGGTGACCACGACCGCTCCTGAGCGCACCGGGACCCGCGCCGGGACCCGCGCCGAGGCCCGCGCCGGCGCGGGCCGCCGGGTCCCCGGCAGCGTGCCGGTGTTCCTGCTCGGCTGCGCCGTGGGCACGATCGCGTCGATCTGGACAGTCCGGGCCGGCACCAACCTCGACTACGGCGACGCGATGGCGCACCTCACCATCGCGCGCCGCATCCTCGACGGGCAGACGCCCGGGCTGCAGCAGCTCGGCACGGTCTGGCTGCCGCTCCCCCACCTGCTGCTGATGCCGCTGGTCCAGGACATGTACCTGTTCCGGACCGGCATCGCCGCGTGCATCCTCGGCACCCTCTGCCTGGGCATCTCGGCGACCGCGCTGCACCGGATCATGGTCCGGCTCGGCCTCGGCCGCACCGCCCGCGTGGTCGGCCTCGGCGTCCTCCTCGCGAACCCCAGCCTCCTCTACGCCTACACGACCGCGCTGACCGAGCCGGTGCTCATCGCCGCCATCCTGGCGTGCATCGCGGGCCTGTCGGGCTGGGCGTTCAGCGGACGCCGGCTCAGCGGCGGCGAGCTCGCCGTGTTCGCGGGCATCCCCGCCGCCTGCGCCGTGCTCACCCGGTACGAGGGCTGGGCGCTCGTCGCCAGCGGCGCGATCTACGTCGTCTTCGTCGTCGTACGACGTGGCGACGGCGTGCGCCGGGCGCTCGTGATGGCCGCGGCCTTCGCGTCCGCCCCGCTCGCCGCGATCGGCTGGTGGCTGTCGTACAACGCCGCCTGGTACGGCAATCCGGTCGAGTTCCTCACCGGCCCCTACTCGGCCGCCGCGTTCACCGAGGTGTTCGTCGAGCAAGGCCAGCTGACGACGAAGGGCAACCTCGGCCTGTCGTTCAAGGTGTTCGGCTGGGCCGCCGTCGAGTCGGTCGGGCTGCTGCCGCTGATCGCCGCCGGGATCGGCCTGGTCCTGATGACCTGGCGCTGGGGCATCGACAACCGGGCACTGACCATCTGGCTCGCGGGGACGTCGAGCGCGTTCCTGCTCTTCAGCCTCACCACCGGCCAGCACATCATGGTCAACGACGTGTCCCTGCCGTCCGGCGCCTACAACAACCGCTACGTGCTGTCCGCGGCGCCGTGGGCGGCGCTGCTGTGCGCCTACCTCGCCCACGAGATCGGACGCCGGAAAGCCCTCGCCGGCGCGGGTGTCGTGGTGGCGACGGTGGCCGCTCTCACGGCGCAGAACCTCTGGTGGGCGGGCGATCCGGGCGAGCGGATGACCGTGATCGAGGAGGCCCACCTGGGCCAGCGCAACTTCACCGACGTCAAGAAGATGGCGCGCTGGCTGCACGACCACTACGACGGCGGCAACCTCCTCATCGACGAGAGCGCCGACAAGCTGGCGGTCGCGCCGGTGATCGCGATCGACTTCGACCAGGTCTACAACCGGGCCGCGGGCGACGCCTTCGACGACGCCCTCGCCGACCCGGGGAGCCACGTGCGGTGGGTCGTCATGCACCGCACCCAGGTGACGACGTACGCGACGAAGGCCGCGCTGGACCTGGTCACCACCGCCCTCGCGGACGACCCGGCGTTCCTGGCCGGGTACGAGCTCGTGTACGAGATCGCCGACCTCGGCGTCTACCGCCGGATCGGGGGCTGATGTGCAGATCGGCAGCCACCTCGTCGCGACCGGGCGGATCACCCCCGAGCAGCTCGACACCGCGCTGACCCACCAGCGGGCCGAGGGCGGGCAGCTCGGCCAGCACCTGGTCCTGGCCGGGGCGCTGACCCGGCGCGAGCTCTACGAGGCGCTCGCGGAGCACTGGGAGACGGCCTCGCGCGACCTCGTCGCGCACCCGCCCGACCCGGCACTCGCCGGACGACTCGACATCGCCGAGCTCAGCCACCTCGGCTGGGTCCCCTGCGAGGAGCGGCCGGACGGGACGCTCGTCGTCGCCACGTCGGTGCGGCCGACGCCCGAGCTCCTCGAGCAGGTCCGCGAGCGCTTCGGCACCGACCAGGTCGAGCTCGTCGCGAGCACGCACTGGGACGTCTTCCGGGCCAGCGAGCAGGCCAACCGCGGCAAGCTCCAGCGCCTCGCCGAGGACATGCTCGCCGAGGAGCGTCCCGAGCACTCCGCCCGGCGCGGGCTGACCCGGCTGCAGCTGGTGCTGCCGTTCGTCATCGGGCTCGTCTTCCTCGTCGGCGCGGTGCTGGAGCCGCGCCGGGCGTTCGTCGTCCTGCTGTCGGCGACGAATCTCGTGTTCCTGCTGAGCATCCTCTTCAAGGCGGGCTCGAGCCTGCGCGCGCCCCTCATGCGCGCCCGGCGCGAGCGGCGCCGCCTGGCCGAGATGCGCGAGCGGCAGCGCCGCGGCCTGGCGCCGGAGTGGCAGCCCGGCGGGGACGACGCGGAGCTGCCGGTCTACACGATCCTGGTCCCCGCCTTCCGCGAGGCCAACATCATCGACAAGCTGATCCGCAACCTCGGCGCGCTCGACTACCCGCGCTCCCGGCTCGACGTGATCGTGCTGATGGAGGAGAACGACCCCGAGACGGTCGCCGCGGCCAAGCGGGTGGCGCCGCCCGACTACGTGCGGCTGCTCGTCGTCCCGGCGGGCGAGCCGCAGACCAAGCCGCGCGCCTGCAACTACGGCCTGGCCTTCGCCCGGGGCAAGTACGTCGTCATCTACGACGCCGAGGACCGGCCCGAGCCGCTCCAGCTGCGCAAGGCCGTCGCCGCCTTCGAGCGCGACGCCTTCGAGCACGAGCACCTCGGCTCCACCCGCCCGCGGCTCGCGTGCGTGCAGGCCGCGCTGCACTACTTCAACGCCGACTACAACGTGCTCACCCGGATGTTCGCCATCGAGTACGCGCACTGGTTCGAGTCGATGCTCCCCGGCATCGACGGCAGCGGCATCCCGCTCCCCCTGGGCGGCACGTCGAACCACTTCGACACCGAGGTGCTGAAGCGGCTCGGCGCCTGGGACCCCTACAACGTCACCGAGGACGCCGACCTCGGCCTCCGCGTCTCGGTCGAGGGCTACCGGGTCGACGTCCTCGACTCGACGACCGGCGAGGAGGCGTGCGCGACCGTCCCGGCCTGGATCCCCCAGCGCACGCGGTGGATCAAGGGCTACCTGATCACCGCGGCCGTCAACATGCGGCACCCGCTGCGCTTCCTGCGCCGGGTGGGACCGCTCGGCATGGTGGGCATGGTCGGCCTCATCATCGGCACCCCGCTGACCTTCCTCGCCTACCCGCTCGTGCTCGGCTTCACCGTCATCACGTACGTCGGCGTGCGGCTGATCGGGCTCGACCTCCCCCACTGGGTCGTGCTGAGCAGCCTGGTGACGGCGGTGCTCGGCAACGCGCTCATGATCATCGTGTCCGGCATCGCCGCGACCCGGCGCTACAACTGGCGGATCGGCGTCTTCGCGCTGCTCAACCCCCTCTACTGGTGCCTGCACGCGTATGCGGCGTGGCGGGCGCTCGGCCAGACGATCTTCAGCCCGCACCGCTGGGAGAAGACGCCGCACGGCATCTCCGAGGACTACGAGAGCACCGCCCACGTGTAGGGCTCAGAGCGGCTGCCAGGCCGGCTTCGCGTCGTACACCTCGCGGTAGTGGGCGCGCCGGACCAGGCCGGCCGCCGCCTCGGCGTCGCACAGCACGGTCGCGTGCGGGTGCAGCTGCAGCACCGAGGCGGGGCACGACGCCGTCAGCGGTCCCTCGACCGCGGCCGCGAGCGCGGCGGCCTTGCCCGCGCCGGTGGCGAGCAGCAGGAGGTGCCGGGCGCGCAGGATCGTGCCGAGCCCCTGGGTCAGCACGTGGCGCGGCACCTCGTCGATCGCCCCGAAGAACCGGGCGTTGTCGCGCCGGGTCTCGTCGGTGAGCGTCTTGATCCGGGTCGCCGACGCGAGCGACGAGCCGGGCTCGTTGAACGCGAGGTGGCCGTCGCTCCCGATCCCCAGCACCTGGACGTCGACCCCGCCCGCCGCGGCGAGCGCCTCCTCGTAGCGGGCGCCCGCCGTGGGCAGGGCGTCGGGCGCCGGATCGGGGCCGTGGACGCGCTCGGGCGGGATGCCGAGCGGGTCGGTGAGCTCGCGGGCGATGGTGGCGCGGTAGGACTCGGGATGGCCGGGCGGCAGGCCGACGTACTCGTCGAGGGTGAAGCACCGCACCGAGTCGTACGACGGTCCGGCGCCGGCGCGGTGCCGCCGGATCAGCTCGCCGTAGGCGGGCAGCGGCGTCGAGCCCGTCGCCAGCCCGAGGACGGCGTCGGGACGGGCCCGGACCACCGCCTCGACGACGTCGGCGGCGAGGGCCGCGACCTCGCCGGCGTCGGCAAGGGGGACGACCTCCATCAGCGGCCTCCCCGGCGGTCGTGCAGCACCCGGCCGCCGACGACGGTGGCGACCACGGTCAGGTCGTCGTCCACGAGGACGAGGTCGCCGCGCGCACCGGGCGCGAGCGTGCCGCGGGACGGGTCGCCCAGCAGCGCAGCCGGGACCGTCGTCGCGGACGCCACGGCCTCGGCGAGCGAGCAGCCGGTCGCCGCGCGCAGCACGCGCAGGCACGCCGGAAGGTCGGCGGCGGAGCCGGCGAGCGTGCCGTCCTCGAGCCGCACCGTCCCCTCCCGCACGACGACCGCCTGGTCGCCCAGCCGGGCCGGACCGTCCGGCATCCCCAGGGCGGCGGTGCAGTCGGTGACGGCGAGCAGCCGTCCGGGACCGAGCGCCCCGGCGAACGCCGCGACCGTGGTGGGGTGCAGGTGGTGACCGTCCGCGATGACGCCGACGGTGAGGCGCGGGTCGGCCAGCGCCGCGCCCACCGGACCGGGCAGGCGGCCGGCCAGCGCGGGCATGGCGTTGCCGAGGTGGGTGACGGCGCGGGCTCCTCGGTCGGCGGCTGCCGTCATCTGCTCGGGCGCCGCCTCCGTGTGCCCGAGTGCGACGACGACGTCCCGCTCGGCGAGCGCCGTCACCACGTCGAGGGCACCGGGGAGCTCGGGCGCCAGCGTCACCATCGCGACGCCCGCCGCCCGGGACCAGCCGGCGACCAGGTCCGCGGAGGGCTCGGCGAGCCACCGCGGCGGGTGCGCGCCCTTGCGGGCGGGCGCGATCATCGGGCCCTCGAGGTGCACGCCGAGCGGGACCGCCCCGGTCCATCCCGCCGGCGGTCCCGCCGCGAGGACCGCGAGGGCGCGCTCCCGCGCCTGCGGCGCCGAGGTGATGATCGTCGGCAGGAAGGCGGTGACGCCGTACCGCGGGAGGGCGGCGGCGACCTCCCACAGCCGCTCCGGCTCGTGCGTGAGGTCGATGCCCGCAGCACCGTTGACCTGGAGGTCCAGCAGCCCGGGGAGCACGTGCAGGCCGCGCGCGTCGAGCACGTCGCCGCCGGTGGCGGTGGGTGCCACGTGGCCCTCGGCGATCGTGACGTCGACCGAGCCGCCGGTGACCCGGAGGCTGCCGCCGCTCACGACGGCTTCCCCAGCAGGGCTGCGCCCAGCGCGGCGACCGGTACGTCGAGGGGCGCGAGCCGCAGCCGGCCCGGCAGGTCGAGCGAGCGGAGGAACGGCGAGGCCGCGGCCTGCTCCGCCAGGGCGTGCGCGACCGCCACCCGGAGCCGGTCCCCGACCTGGGCGACGCCACCGCCGAGGACGACGACGGCCGGGTCGACCGTCAGCGCGACCAGCCGGACGGCGTCCGCGACCCGGGCGGCGAACCGGTCCCGGACCGCGACCGCGTCGGCGTCGCCTGCGGCGGCCGCGTCGAACAGCGCCTGCCCCGCGGGCTGGCCCGAGCCGCTCGGCCACAGCGCCGCGAGGGCCGACCCGGACGCCATCGTCTCGAGGCACCCGACCTGGCCGCACTCGCAGCGCGGGCCTGCCGGGTCGACCGGGATGTGCCCGATCTCGCCGGCCGCGTTCTGCGCACCGCGCCGCAGCCGTCCCTCGAGGACGAGCGCCGCAGCCAGCCCGGTCCCGAGACTGAGGTAGCCGAGGTCGTCCAGCCCCAGCAGCGCGGCGGCCCCGAGCGCGGCGGCGTTGGCGTCGTTGTCGAGGACGACCGCCGTACCGACGGCCGCGCCGAGCCGGGCGCTGAACGGGTAGCCGTCGGCCACGCCGAGGTTCACGGCGTGCCGCACGGTGCCGTGGGCGACGTCGACCAGGCCGGGGATGCCGACGCCGATCACGCCCGTCGTACGGTCTCCGGCGGCCGCGCGCAGCTCCGCGACGACGTCCGCCGCCGCGGCGACCACCTGGTCGCCGCCGCTCGGGCTCGCCACCCGCACGGACCCGAGCACCTCTCCCTGTGCCGACGCCACGACCCCGAGGATCTTGGTCGCACCGATGTCCAGTCCCATGAGCACGCCGCTCACCTGTCGAGCCCCGCTTCCCGAAGAATCTCCGTCACCGCCGCGATCGACGGCTGTCCGTTGCCCTGCGTGCAGATGCGCGCGTGGGGCGCGTGCGCCCACCCGGTGCGGGGGCCGGGCCAGCCCCACTCGACGACGACCAGTGGCCCGGGATGGGCCGCCAGCGCGGCCGCCACCTCGGGGCGCCGGTGCGCGTCGCGCACCTGGACGACGAGCGCGCCGTCCGGCAGCGGCTCGCCGGCGGCCACCTCGAGATCCGCGACCAGCCCCCACCGTCCGGGACCGACCGCGATGTTCGCCTCGGTCGCGACGCTGACGACGCGCGCGCCGGCCCCCGTCAGGTCGGGCAGCGGCCCTTCGACCAGGCACGCCGCGCGGGCCGCGGCGGCCAACCGGCCCACCTCGACCCCGCAACCGGGCGACTTCGTGCCCGCAAGCCCCCCACTTCGCGGGAGGTCGGCGATCCGGGTGGCGGCGTCGGTGAGCCGGGCGAGGGGCAGCCGGCCGGCGTCGACGGCGGTGACGATCGCGGCCTGGACCTCGCGGACGAGGCCGGCGTCCTTGTCGGGGCCGATGCAGAGCAGGTCGCAGCCGGCGGCGAGCGCGAGGACGGCGGCCTCCGGGATGCCGCGGGACGCGGAGGCGCCCGCCATGTCGAGCGCGTCGCTGACGATCGCGCCGTCGAAGCCGAGCTCGTCGCGCAGCAGGCCCAGCACCGGCGCGGACAGGGTGGCGGGGTGGTCCGGGTCGAGGGCCGGGACCAGCAGGTGCGAGGTCATCACGGCGGCCGCTCCCCCCGCGACGGCGGCAGCGAAGGGCCGCAGCTCGCGCGCCCGGACGACGTCCGCCGGCGCTGCCAGGACGGGCAGCGTCAGGTGGCTGTCCTGAGCGGTGTCGCCGTGCCCGGGGAAGTGCTTCACGCACGCCGCGACGCCCTCCGCCTGCAGCCCCTCGACCCAGGCGGCGACGTGGCGTCCCACCCGGGCGGGGTCGGCACCGAAGCTGCGGGTGCCGATGACGGGGTTGTCCGGGTTGCTGTTGACGTCGGCGACCGGGCCGAGGTCGAGGTCGATCCCCAGCGACGCGAGCTCGGCACCGACCGCGGCGCCGACGGCCCGGGTCAGGTCGAGGTCGTCGACCGCGCCGAGCACCGCGGCGCCCGGCACCGGGCTGGCCTCGCGGGTGTGCAGGCGGGTGACGTCGCCGCCCTCCTCGTCGAGCGCGACGAGCGCCCGCGGGCCGGCCGCCCGGACGGCGGCCACCAGCACCGCGACGTCCTCGGCGGTGCCGGTCAGGTTGGAGCCGAAGAGGCAGATCCCGCCGAGGCCGTCGGCGAGCAGCGCCGCCCAGTCCGGTGGCAGCGACGGCCCGGCGAAGGACGCGAGCTGCACCCGCAGCGCCAGCGCGGCGACGTCCGGGGTCGCGCTCATCCCTTCACCGCGCCCGCGGTGAGCCCGGAGACCATCCGGCGCTGCACGATCAGGAAGAAGATGACCACCGGGATCGTGATCAGCGTGGACGACGCCATGATCGCCCCCCAGTCGACCCCCCGGCTGCGCGAGTCGGTGAACGCGACCAGCCACACCGGGAGCGTCTCCTTGGCCGGGTCGGTCATCACGACCACCGCGAGCGTGAACTCGTTCCAGGCCTGGATGAACCCGAAGACGCCCGTCGCCACCAGCCCCGGCGCGAGCAGTGGCAGGGTCACCCGGAAGAACGCCTGGGTGCGCGAGCAGCCGTCCATCATCGCGGCCTCCTCGAGCTCGCGCGGGACGCCGTCGACGAACCCGCGCAGGGTCCACACGGTGAACGGCAGCACGCCGGCGACGTAAACGATGGTGAGGCCGAGCACCGAGTTGAGCAGCCCCATGCCGTCGAGCATCTTGTACTGGCTGATGAACAGCGCCTCGGCCGGGATCATCTGGATCACCAGCAGCGCCAGGATGAACGAGCGCCGTCCCCGGAACCGGAACCGGCTCACCGCCACCGCCGCGAGGAACGCGAACAGGATCGCCACCACCACGGTCAGCAGCGTCACGCTGAGGCTCGTCATGAGCGCGTCGCTGAACCCGCCGTCGGTGAGCACCTTGCGGTAGTTGTCGAGCGTGCCGTGCCACGGGACGAGGACGGGGTCCTCCCCCTTGATCCGGTTGCGCGGCAGGAAGGAGCGGCTGACCATCCAGTAGACCGGGAAGATGCAGACCAGCAGGACGACGAGCCCCACCACGTCCGCACCGAGCCGTACGGCGGTCGGGGTGCGCCGCGCCATCAGTCCTCCTCCTGCTTGAGCATCAGCCGGACGTACGGCGCGGTGAGCACCACGGTCAGCACGAGCATGAACATCGCCGCTGCCGCGGCGGTGCCGAAGTCACCGCCCTTGATGCCGAGCGTGTAGATGTAGGTGCCGAGCAGGTTGGTGTCGTCGCTGACCCCGCCGGCCTTCTGCAGCGTGTAGATCTGCGTGAACACCCGCAGGTCCCAGATGATCTGCAGGAGCACCACCACCAGGAGCACCGGCCGGATCGCCGGCAGCACCACGTGCACGAACCGCTGCCACGGCCCGGCGCCGTCGATCGCCGCGGCCTCCACGACGTCCTCGGGGACCTGGGTCAGCGCGGCGTAGAGCGTGAAGGCCACGAACGGGACGCTCATCCACACCACGATGATCGTCGCGACGAAGAAGAACGACCAGGGGTCGAGCAGCCAGCCGTGTCCCTCGAAGTCGCCGCCGGCCCGGGTGAGCAGCCAGTTCACGACGCCGTACTCGGTGTCGAAGAGGAACTGCCACACGGTCATCGCGGCGACCACCGGCATCGCCCACGCGAGCAGCAGCCCGCACTGCGCGAGGATCCGCACGGTCCGGCTCATCCGCGCCATCAGCAGCGCCACCCCGAGCCCGATCCCGAACGTCAGCCCCGCGTTGACGAAGCAGAACGCGATCGTCCGCAGCACCACCACCCACAGCGCGCTGTCGGTGACCAGGTCGCGGTAGTTGCCGAGACCCACCCACTCCGGCGCCTGCCCGAACTGCTGGGCCAGGCCGAACTCCTGGAGGGAGAGCACGACCTGGCGCAGCAGCGGGTAGCCGAGCGCCAGCGCGAGCAGCGCGGTCGCCGGGAGCACGAGGCCCAGCGGCAGGCTGGGACGTCGTACCGCACGTCGCGTCACGGGGCGGTTCCTTTCTGGGGGTGCGGCCGACGGGTCGGTGGGCCTAGCCGAGCTCGGCGTTGATCTTGTCGTCGGCCGCCTTCGCGAGCTCGGCGACGTCGCCACCCTGCGCGAGCCGGCTGTAGAGGTCCTCGAGGATGAACTTGCCCTCGATGGTCGCCCACGTGGCCGCGGCCGGCGTCAGCTTGGCGTTGGACGCCGCCTCGATGGTCGCCTTCGCGAACTCGTCGTCGCCGAGCTTGCTCGCCAGCGACTCCTTGGCAGGCGTCAGGCCGGCCTCGGCGAGGATCGTCTGGTACTCCTCGCTGAGCATCAGCTCGACCACGTCGCGCGAGAGGTCCTGGTTGGGCGACTTCGCGGAGATCGCGATGTCGGAGCCGCCGAGGAGCACGGGCGCGGGTCCGCCGTCGCTGCCGGGCAGGGCGAAGACGCCGACCTTCTCGGCGAGCTTCGGGCAGCCGCTCTTGGGGTCGGTGAGCATGCCGTAGACCCAGCCGGGGCGCGACATCATGCCGATCTTGCCGGCGCAGAAGGGCGTGACCGGGTCCGACTCGTTGGCGTCGGCCGGCGCGCCGGAGGCGGAGGCGTAGAGGTCCTGGAAGGCGGTCAGGCCCTCGATCGACTCGGGGGTCGAGAGCGTGGCCTTCCAGGTGTCGCCGTCGGCGGCGGCGAAGTCGCCCCCGGCGTCCCAGAGGAAGGCGGCACCGTCGCGCCAGTCCTTGCCGGGCAGCCAGTAGCCGGAGAAGTCGGCCTTGCCGCTGTCGGCCTTGAGCTTGCCGGCCGCCGCGACGAAGTCGTCCATGGTCGCGGGGACCTCGGTGATGCCGGCCTTCTCGAAGAGGTCCTTGCGGTAGAAGACGTACGTCGAGCCCGCGTAGTAGGGCACCGCGAAGGTCTTGCCGTCGATCGTGGCGCCGTCGACGAAGCCGCTCAGCAGGTCGTCGCCACCGAAGCCGTCGAGGTCGTCGGTGAGGTCGCTGAACGCGCCGACGGTGGTGAAGGTCGGGGCCTGGGTGTTGCCGACCTCGACGACGTCGGGCGTCTGGTCGGCGGAGGTGAGCGCCGTGGTCAGCCGCTCGACCAGGCCCTCCCACTCCTGCTGCTCGATGGTCAGGGTCGACCCGGGGTGGTCCTTCTCGAAGGTCGTCTTGAGCCAGTCGCGCGCCGCCTGGGGGGTGTCGGCGCCGTTGAGCCACACGACCAGGTCGGCCTTCTCGGGGCCGCCACCGGACGGCTTGTCGTTGTCGGATCCGCATGCACTGGTCACGCCCAGCAGGGCGGTGACGGCCGCAACGGCCAGGGTCTTCTTGATACGCACCGCTATTTCCCTTCGATCTACCAACCGGACGCGGGGGTCCCCTGCGTTCAGGACACTCCGAGCTCGCCCGCGAGCACGACACCGGTCGCACCGACGAGCACGCCGTCGTCGCCGAGGGGCGACGGACGGACGACGAACTGCTGGGCCGAGACGGGGAGCACGCGCTCGCGCACCACCCGCTCGGCCACCTCGGCCAGCGGTTCGACCAGGTCGGCCGGTCCGCTGAGCACCACCTCGCCCAGGTTGAGCGTGGCGACGACGGGGGCGAGCACCTGGCCGAGCCGGGCACCGGCGTCGGCGAGGACGGCGGCGGGGTCGCCCGCGGCCAGCTCGCGACGCAGCCGCGGCACGGCGAGATAGGTCTCCAGGCAGCCAGGGCGACCGCAGCCGCAGCGCGGGCCGTCGGGGTCGACCTGCACGTGGCCGATCTCGCCGGCGGCCCCGCCCTGGCCGTGCAGGAGGGCGCCGCCGATGACGAGCCCGGCACCGAGACCGGTGCTGAGCCGGAGCAGCATGAGGCCGCCGTCGCCCCGGCTGCCGAAGACGAACTCCCCCATCACCGCGGTGTTGGCGTCGTTGGCGACGTACACGGGCTGCTGGAGGGCCTCGGTGAGGACGTCGGCGAGCGGGAGGTCGTGCCAGCCCAGGTTCGGAGCGTCGCGGACGACGCCGTCCGGGCTGACCACGCCGGGCGTGGCGACGCCGACGCCGAGCAGCGGGCGGCTGCTGCGGGCGGTGAGGTCGGCCGCGAAGGCGCGGACGGCGGCCACGGCGTCGTCGCCGCGGCGGCCCTCGAGCGGGCGGGCGTCGCGGAGCACGACCTGGCCCGCGAGGTCGAGGACCGCGCCGGTGACCTGGTCGTCGACGGACAGGTCGATGGCCACGACGTGCTTGGCGTCGGGGACCAGCCCGATCAGCGTGGGCGGCTTGCCGACCCGGCTCTCCGACGGGGTGCCCAGCTCCTCGACCAGTCCCTCGGCGAGCAGCTCGGCGACCAGGTCGGACACGGTGACCCGGGTCAGCCCGCTGCTGCGGGCCAGGTCGGCGCGGCTCGCGGGACCGGTCGCGAAGAGCTCCTGGAGCACCATCGACCGGTGGTGGCGACGGGAGTCGGCCCGGGCGAGCTTGATCCGCTCTCGGGGCGACCGGTCGGTCGGGCTGCGCCAGGACATGTTTGTTAGTTCAGCACACTTACATATACCCTCGCAAGACCCGAATGCGATCCAGGTCACACTGGGTCACCGAGACAGCGAGGCAGGAGCAGCGATGGCGAGCATCACCTTCGACGGCGCCCAGCGGTGGTACGCCGGGGCCGACGCCCCCGCCGTACCGGGCATCGACCTGGTGGTCGAGGACGGCGAGTTCCTCGTCCTGGTCGGCCCCTCCGGCTGCGGCAAGACCACCACCCTGCGGATGCTCGCCGGCCTCGAGGACGTCGACGCCGGCCGGATCCTGATCGGCGAGCGCGACGTCACCACGCTCCCCCCGAAGGACCGCGACATCGCGATGGTCTTCCAGAGCTACGCGCTCTACCCGCACAAGACGGTGCGCGAGAACCTCGGCTTCGCGCTCAAGATGGCCAAGGTCGAGCGCACCGAGCGCGAGCGCCGGGTCGACGAGGCCGCCGCGCTGCTCGGTCTCACCGAGCTGCTCGACCGCAAGCCCAAGCAGCTCTCCGGCGGCCAGCGCCAGCGGGTCGCGATGGGCCGCGCGATCGTCCGCTCCCCCCAGGTGTTCTGCATGGACGAGCCGCTCTCGAACCTCGACGCCAAGATGCGCGTGCAGACCCGCAGCGACATCGCCCGGCTGCAGCGCGAGCTCGGCGTGACCACCGTCTACGTCACCCACGACCAGGTCGAGGCGATGACCATGGGCGACCGGGTCGCGGTGATGGACGCCGGCGCGATCCAGCAGGTCGACACTCCCCTGGCCCTCTACGACAAGCCCGCCAACCTCTTCGTCGCCGGCTTCATCGGCTCCCCCCAGATGAACCTCCTGGCCGGCCGGGTCGACGACGGCCACGTCCACCTCGGCGGGTACGACCTCCCGCTCGACCCCGCGACCGCCCGCGTCCTCACCCCCGAGGTCACCGTCGGCGTCCGCCCGGAGGCCTGGACGCTGGTCGCCCCGGGCGCCGGGCTGCCGGTCCGGGTGCACCTGGTCGAGGAGCTCGGCTCCGAGGGCTTCGCGCACGGCACGGCCGACCTCGGCACGCACACCGCCCCGCTCGCCGTCCGGCTGCCCTCGCGGGGGCACGTCGGGCCCGACGACCTGCTCCACGTCGCCGTCCCGCCGGGCGCGGCCCACGTCTTCGACACGGCCAGTGGTCGCCGGCTCAGCCCCTGACCTGGTCTAGCGTGGAGGGGTGAGCAGCACGGCGCAGCCGCGTCCCCGCACCCTGTGGGAAGAGGGGCGACGTCCCGGACGGGACGTGGTCTCGCTCGCCGTCGCGCTCCTGCTCACCGCGACCGTGCTCGACCTGCTGCTCTCCGACGGCCTCGGCCTGCTCTTCGACCTGGCCTTCGTCACCGTCTGCGTCGGCGCCGCGCTCGCCGTCCGGCCGAGCGACTTCTTCGCCGTCGGCGTGCTGCCGCCGCTGGCGATGTTCGCGATCGTGCTGCTCCTCGCCCTCACCGACCCGGGCTCGGTCGCCCGCGCCGACGACAACGCCGTCCAGGCCACGGTGTCGGGGCTCTCGCGGCACGCGGTCGCGCTGGTGCTGGGCTACGGCGCCTGCCTGGGGCTGCTCGCCGCCCGGCGCTCGTACCTGCAGCGGCACCACGAGACCGACCACTAGCCGCGCGCGGCAGCGCGGCGGGAGGCACCCGGCGGGCAGCTTGCTGCCGATTCGTGGGGCCGGAGACGCGCTCGCGCCAACCAGGTCAGAAGCGGTCGGGGTCTCCCGCGCCGCGGCGGAGCACCTCGGGCGCACCGTCGGACCAGTCGACGACGGTGGTCGGCTCGGCCGGTGTCTCGCCCGCCTCGACGACGATGTCGACCTCGTGGTCGAGGTCCTCCTTGATCTCCCAGCCCATCGTGCGCGGCTCGGTCTCACCGGGGAGGATCAGCGTCGAGGTCAGCAGCGGCTCGCCGAGCTGCTCGAGGAGCGCCTGCACGAACACGTGGTCGGGGATCCGGACGCCGACCGTCTTCTTCTTCGGGTGCAGCAGCCGGCGCGGGACGTCGGGCATGGCCGGCAGGATGAACGTGTAGGGCCCCGGGGTCGCGGCGCGGATCGCGCGGAACGCCGAGTTGTCGACGTGCACCATCTGGCCCAGCTGGGAGAAGTCGCGGCACACCAGCGTGAAGTGGTGCTTGTCGTCGAGGCCGCGGATCTTGAGGATCCGGTCGCGGCCGGCCCGGTTGCCGATCCGGCAGCCGAGCGCGTAGCCCGAGTCGGTGGGGTAGGCGATCAGCGCGTCGTCGTTGAGCGCGTCGACGATCTGCTGGAGCAGGCGCGGCTGGGGGTTGTCCGGGTGGACGTCGAGGTAGCGGGCCATCAGAGGCGCACGGCGGTCTTGGTGCTGCGCCCGGCGGCCTTGAGGTCGCGGTGCAGCTCCTTGGGCAGGGAGAAGGCGAGCGTCTCCTCAGCCGTCTGGACGGCCCGGGCGTCGGGGTAGTTGCGCTCGGCGAGGTAGGCCAGCACCTCGGTGACGAGGTGGTCGGGGACCGAGGCGCCCGAGGTCACGCTGACGGTCGCGGCGTCGTCGAGCCAGGACTCGTCGAGCTCGGACACGTCGTCGATGCGATAGGACGCCTTGGCGCCGGCCTCGAGGGCCACCTCGACCAGGCGCACCGAGTTGGACGAGTTGGCCGAGCCGACGACGATCACCAGGTCGGCGGCCGCGCCGATCTCCTTGACCGCGACCTGGCGGTTCTGGGTGGCGTAGCAGATGTCGTCGCTGGGCGGGTCCTCGAGCTGCGGGAACTTCGCACGCAGGCGACGCACCGTCTCCATGGTCTCGTCGACGCTCAGCGTGGTCTGGGACAGCCAGGCCAGCTTGGCGTCGGGCGGGAACTCGAGCGTGGCGACGTCGTCGGGGTGCTCGACCAGGACGGTCTGCTCGGGCGCCTCGCCCGCCGTCCCCTCGACCTCCTCGTGACCGGCGTGGCCGATCAGCAGGATGGTGTAGCCGTCGGCCGCGAAGCGGACCGCCTCGCGGTGCACCTTCGTGACCAGCGGACACGTCGCGTCGATCGTCTTAAGCTCACGCTCGGCGGCCTCGTTGACGACCGCCGGGGAGACCCCGTGGGCGGAGAAGACGACGGTGGCGCCGACCGGCACCTCGTCGAGCTCCTCGACGAAGATCGCGCCCCGCGACTCGAGGTTGGCGACGACGTGCTTGTTGTGGACGATCTGCTTGCGGACGTAGACCGGCGCGCCGTAGAGGTCGAGCGCCTGCTCGACCGTCACGACCGCCCGGTCGACCCCCGCGCAGTAGCCGCGCGGGGCGGCGAGCAGGACCTCGCGCTCGCCGTCGTCGAGCAGGCGCGGAGTACCGAGGTCGATCGTCATGGCTCCAGTCTACGGACGGCGGCGGGCCCGGCCGAAAGCGCGACGGCCCGCCACCCTCGCGGGTGACGGGCCGTCGGACGAAGCGGGTGCTTCAGGCCTTCTCGGCGTCCTCGGTGGACTCCTCGGCGGGAGCCTCCTCCTCGGCAGCCTCGGTCGCCTCGGTCGCCTCGGGGGCCTCGGTCTCCTCGGTGGCCTCGGTCTCCTCGACCTCGGTCTCCTCGACCTCGTCGGCCGGAGCCGGCGCGGGCGCCGCCTCGGCCTTGGCGGCCTTCGGCGCGGAGGGCGTGAACGCGCCGGTCACCAGCTCGATCACGGCCATGGGGGCGTTGTCGCCCTGGCGCGGACCGATCTTGGTGATCCGGGTGTAGCCGCCCGGGCGCTCGGAGAACGTCGGCGCGATCTCGGTGAAGAGCGTGTGCACGACACCCTTGTCCCGGATGACCTTGAGGACCTCGCGGCGCTGGTGCAGCGGGTTCTCGCCGGCGTGGGCCTTCTTCGCCTTGGTGATGAGCTTCTCCGCGTACGGACGCAGCGTGCGGGCCTTCGCCTCGGTCGTCGTGATCCGGCCGTGCTCGAAGAGCGCGGTGGCCAGGTTCGACAGGATGAGGCGCTGGTGCGCGGCGCTACCGCCGTGGCGGGGGCCCTTCTTGGGCTTCGGCATGTCTCTCTCGTTTCTTCCCCGGCCGTGTCAGGTACCGGGGCAGTCGTCCCGGCCGTACGAGGTACCGGGTCCATTGGGTGGGTGGTCTGGCCGCCGAGCGATCTCTCGCTCAGCGGACCTCGACCGCGAGGCCGGCAGCGTGTCGGGAGGCGTCCGATGGCAGCTTGCTGCCTCTTCCAGACGCCGGAGACACGCTCGGCCCGACTAACTCAGAACTGCTCGTCCTCGACGAAGGCGGTGTCGTCCTCGTCGTCGTCCGAGTAGTTGGCCAGGGCGGCCGACGGGTCGAAGCCCGGGGCGCTGTCCTTGAGGGACAGACCCATCTCGTGCAGCTTGGCCTTGACCTCGTCGATGGACTTCGCGCCGAAGTTGCGGATGTCCAGCAGGTCCTGCTCCGAGCGGCTGATGAGCTCACCCACGGTGTGGATGCCCTCGCGCTTGAGGCAGTTGTAGGACCGGACGGTCAGCTGCAGGTCCTCGACCGGGAGGGCGAGGTCGGCGGCGAGCTGCTCGTCGACGGGCGACGGGCCGATGTCGATGCCCTCGGCCTCGACGTTGAGCTCACGGGCCAGGCCGAAGAGCTCGACCAGCGTCTTTCCGGCCGACGCGATGGCGTCGCGGGGCAGGATGGACGGCTTGGTCTCGACGTCGATGACGAGCTTGTCGAAGTCGGTGCGCTGCTCGACTCGGGTGGCCTCGACCTTGTAGGTCACCTTGAGGACCGGGCTGTAGATCGAGTCGACCGGGATCCGGCCGATCTCGTTGTCGGCGCCCTTGTTCTGGACGGCCGACACGTAGCCGCGGCCCCGCTCGACGACGAGCTCGAGCTCGAGCTTGCCGTTGTCCGAGAGGGTGGCGATCTTCAGGTCGGGGTTGTGCACCTCGACACCGGCCGGGGGCGCGATGTCGGCACCGGTGACGTCACCGGCACCGGACTTGCGGAGGTACATGGTGACCGGCTCGTCGTGCTCGGAGGAGACGACGAGGCCCTTGAGGTTGAGGATGATCTCCGTGACGTCTTCCTTGACGCCCTCGATGGTCGAGAACTCGTGGAGGACGCCGTCGATCTTGATGCTCGTGACCGAGGCACCGGGGATCGAGGAGAGGAGGGTGCGACGCAGCGAGTTGCCGAGCGTGTAGCCGAAGCCGGGCTCGAGGGGCTCGATGACGAAGCGCGACCGGAACTGGTCGACGGTCTCCTCCGACAGGGTGGGGCGCTGTGCGATGAGCACTTGTTTCGTTCCTTTCCGGATCGACCGCTATATGAGGACCCAGACGTGGTGCGGAATTGGAGAAGAGGTACTGCGGAGATGCCGGTGCCCGCCCCGGTCTCCTCGCGTTGCGGAGGGGGACCGGGACGGGCCGACGATCACTTCTTGGAGTAGTACTCCACGATGAGCTGCTCCTGGATGGGCAGGTCGATCTGCTCGCGCACGGGCACCGAGTGCACCAGGATCCGCATGCGGTTGGGGAGCGCCTCGAGCCAGGCCGGCACGATCCGCTCGCCGTGGGTCTCCCGGGCGACGATGAACGGCGTCATCTCGAGCGACTTCTCGCGCACGTCGATGATGTCGTACTGGGTCACCTGGAAGGACGGGATGTTGACCTTCTTGCCGTTGACCAGGAAGTGACCGTGGGTCACCAGCTGGCGGGCGTGGCGCCGCGTCCGGGCGAAGCCGGCGCGGTAGACGACGTTGTCGAGACGGCACTCGAGCAGCTGGACCAGGTTGTCGCCGGTCTTGCCCTGGCGACGGGCGGCCTCCACGTAGTACTTGTGGAACTGCTTCTCGAGGACGCCGTAGGTGTAGCGCGCCTTCTGCTTCTCCTGCAGCTGGTTGCGGTACTCGCTCTCCTTGATCCGCGCGCGGCCGTGCTGGCCCGGCGGGTAGGGGCGCTTCTCGAAGGCGGCGTCGCCGCCGACGAGGTCGACGCCGAGACGGCGCGACTTCTTGGTCAGGGGTCCGGTGTAACGGGCCATTGAAGTTCTCCTCTAAGTCCTGGTCAGACGCTCAGACGCGCCGGCGCTTCGGCGGGCGGCAGCCGTTGTGCGGGGCGGGGGTCACGTCCTGGATGGTGCCGACCTCGAGGCCGATCGCACCCAGCGAGCGGATCGCCGTCTCGCGGCCCGAACCCGGACCCTTGACGAAGACGTCGATCTTCTTCATGCCGTGCTCCATCGCGCGGCGACCAGCGGCCTCGGCGGCCATCTGAGCGGCGTACGGGGTGGACTTGCGGGAGCCCTTGAAGCCGACGGTGCCGGCAGAGGCCCACGAGATCACCGCACCAGTGGGGTCGGTGATCGTGACGATCGTGTTGTTGAACGTGCTCTTGATGTGGGCCTCGCCCTGAGCAACGTTCTTCTTCTCCTTGCGGCGCACCTTCTTGGCGCCCGCGCGAGCCTTGGGAGGCATTCGCTATCTCCTCTAGATGAGCTGGTCGTGAAGGAAGTGAGATCGCACGAGGCGATCGATCACTTGGCCTTCTTCTTGCCGGCAACCGTGCGCTTCGGGCCCTTGCGGGTACGAGCGTTGGTCTTGGTGCGCTGACCGCGGACCGGAAGGCCCATGCGGTGACGGCGACCCTGGTAGCTGCCGATCTCGATCTTGCGGCGGATGTCGGCCTGAACTTCGCGACGGAGGTCACCCTCGATCTTGAAGTTCGCCTCGATCTCGTCGCGAAGCTTGACCAGCTCCTCGTCACCCAGCTCGTGGACGCGGAGGTCGGGGCTGACGCCCGTGGCCTCCAGCAGCTGCTGGGCGCGGGTACGGCCGATGCCGTAGATGTAGGTGAGTGCGACCTCGATGCGCTTGTCGCGCGGCAGGTCGACTCCGACGAGGCGTGCCATGGTGGCTTCCCTTTCGAACAGTCACGGTGGTGTGGTCGTGATGCGTCCGGGCATGTCGTGCTTGGTAGCGCCCAGCTCCGGCCATCCGCTCCGGAGGTGATTCGGTCGTGGCCCGTCGGGCCGACCTAAGCGATCACGTAGTTGTCGTATTCAGTTGTGGCGAGAGGAACTCAGCCCTGGCGCTGCTTGTGGCGCGGGTTCTCGCAGATCACCATGACGCGGCCGTGGCGACGGATCACCTTGCACTTGTCACAGATCTTCTTCACGCTCGGGTTGACCTTCATGTCAGCCCTTTCTAGCTAGTGGCGGAGAAGCGAGCCGGCGGCTCACTTGTAGCGGTAGACGATCCGTCCGCGGGACAGGTCGTACGGCGAGAGCTCCACCACCACGCGGTCCTCGGGGAGGATCCGGATGTAGTGCTGCCGCATCTTGCCGCTGATGTGAGCCAGGACCTTGTGGCCGTTGCTCAGCTCGACGCGGAACATGGCGTTGGGAAGGGCCTCCACGACGGAGCCCTCCATCTCGATGACGCCTTCTTTCTTCGCCATGTCTCACAATCTGCTCGGGGATGTGTCTACCGGTGGCCCGGGAACCTCCCGGCTACCCGCAGGTAACCGAGTGGACCTCGTACGTCCGTGCACCACACACAGAACCCACGTTGGACCGACACGCCAGTCTATCCACAGGGGTTGACAACGCCCAATCGGCGACGACGGGGGCTCAGCGGGCGAGGAGCTCCAGGGTCCGCAGGCGCGCGGGGGCGGTCCGGGCGTCGGTGCCGCGGAAGGCGCCGCCGACCGGGTTGACCATCACCTCGTCGACGCCGTACGTCGTCGCGAGGCGCTCGATCTCGGCGCGGGCCGTGGCGGCGTCCCCGATCACCCAGCGCGAGCGCATCGCCTCGACGACGCCCTCGTGGGCCTCGGGCAATCCGGCGTCGACGATGGTCTCGGCGTCCTCGACCGTGCGCTGGGCGATGAGCGGCTGGCCGGTGCGGAGCGCGAGCATCTGGAGCAGCTGCGGGAGGGCGAGGCGGTGCGCCTCGTCGGCGGTCTCGGCGACGGAGGCGTTGACGGTGAGGAAGGTGCGCGGCTCGGCAAGCTCGGGCGAGGGCTGGAAGGTCGTGCGGTAGAGCTCGAGCGCCTCGGCCGTGCCGGAGCCGGAGAAGTGGTGCGCGAAGACGTACGGCATGCCCTTGGCCGCCGCGAGCCGGGCCGAGTAGTCGGAGGAGCCGAGCAGCCAGATCTGCGGGACCGAGCCGGCCACGGGCGTCGCCTTGAGGACGTGCTGGCCGCCGCGCAGGGCCAGGCCCACGCCGTCCGGCTCCATCATGGCGAGCACGTTGTCGACGTACTCGGGGAAGCGGGTGACCGCCTCGTCGCTGACCCCACCCGCACCGTGGCGCAGCGCCCAGCTGGTCACCGGGTCGCTGCCGGGTGCGCGGCCGATGCCGAGGTCGATGCGCCCGGGGAAGGCCGCCTCGAGCAGCGCGAACTGCTCCGCGACGACCAGCGGCGCGTGGTTGGGCAGCATCACTCCCCCGGACCCGACCCGGATCCGCTCCGTCGCCGACGCCACCAGCCCGATCAGCACCGGCGGGTTGGTCGCCGCGACGGCCGGCATGTTGTGGTGCTCGGCCAGCCAGAAGCGCCGGTAGCCGAGGCCGTCCGCGGCGCGGGCCAGGTCGAGCGTCGCCGCCACCGCGTCGCCGGTGGTCTGGTCGCTGCGGACGGGGACGAGGTCGAGGACGGAGAGCGTGAGAGACATCGCCAGTTCCAAGGCTCCCGAGGGCCCCGGCATTCCCGCGAAGGGGCACGTTCCGGCGGGCGAAGGACCGCTCAGTCGTCGGACGTCGCGCTGCGGCGCACCAGCAGGAGCCCCGCACCGTACGCCGCCAGGCACAGCACGCCCATCATGAACAGGTCCATGAAGTAGTGGCCGCCGCCGCCGAGGGCGATCCAGTCCTCGTCGTCGGTGCCGGCGCTGTTGCGGAGGAGGTCCATCGCGGAGGCGGAGGCCGCATAGCCCCACCGGGACGGCGAGAGCCAGGCGATCTGCTCGAGGATCGGGCGGCCGGCGACCTCGAGGAGGGCACCGGAGAGGACGAGCTGGAGCATGACCATGCCGACGAGGGCGGGCATGGTCTGCTCGGTGCTGGTGACGACGGCCGAGAGGGCCAGGCCGATGACGGCCATGGTGAACGAGAGGCCGGCGATGGCGAGGCCGACGCGGAAGGTGCCGAGGGTGCCGTCGGCGCCGGGCAGGCCGACGGTGGCGATGAGGGTGACGACCAGGCCCTGGACGAAGGCGGCCGTGCCGAGGACGAGCACCTTGCTCGTGAAGTAGACGCCGGGCGAGAGGCCGACGGCGTACTCACGCTTGAAGATCGGTCGCTCCCCCACGAGCTCGCGGATCGCGAGCGCGGTGCCCATCAGGCAGGCGGCGACGATGAGCACGGTGAGGCGCTGCTGGGCCTCCTTGATGCCGTCGCCGTTGGCGAAGGCCTCGTCGAGCGAGAGCCCGCCGCCGCCACCGACGAGGCGGCTGAGGCCGCCGAGGATGAGGGGCAGCAGGACGAGCATCCCGAGCAGCAGCTTGTCGGCGAGGACGACGGCGAGGTTGCGCTTGATCAGCGTCGAGAGCTGCCGCGAGACCGACTGCCGCGGCGGGGCCGGGACGGCGCCGCCGTAGGACTGCCCGGCGATCGCCGACGTGTCGACCGCGTGCCGCGGGACCGGGATGCGCTGCCAGAGGTCCGGCTCGTCGAGCAGGTCGAAGACCTCGGGGTAGTTGGACTTGCCGAAGTGGGTGAGGACGCCGTCGGGCGGGCCGAAGTACGCGATCCGGCCGCCGGGCGCGAGCACGAGCACGTTGTCGCAGACGTCGAGGGCGAGCACCGAGTGGGTGACCACCATGACGACGCGACCGTCGTCGGCGAGGCTGCGGAGCTGGCGCATCACCTCGAGGTCGAGGCCCGGGTCGAGGCCGGACGTCGGCTCGTCGAGGAAGAGCAGCGGCGGCGCGGTGAGCAGCTCGGTGGCGATCGAGACGCGCTTGCGCTGCCCGCCGGAGAGCTGGGTGCCGATCCGGTTGTCCATCCGCTGCTGGAGCTGGAGCTGGTTGGCGACGTGGTCGACGCGCGCGTCCCACTCCTGCGCGGTGGTGTCGGGCGGCAGCCGGAGCTGGGCCGCGAAGCGCAGGCCCTGCTTGACCTTGAGCTGGGGGTGCAGGATGTCCTGCTGCGGGACGAGCCCGATCTGGAAGCGCAGCTGGTCGTAGTGCTGGTAGAGGTCGTGGCCCTGCCAGATCACCCGTCCGTGGCTGGCCGGCTTGAGGCCGGTGAGCGCGCCGAGCAGCGTCGACTTGCCGGCGCCCGAGGGTCCGATGACAGCGGTGAGGCTGCGCGGCTCGAGCTTGAACGAGATGTTCTCGATCAGCCGCTTGCCGCCGCCCACGACCTGGGTGAGCCCGTCGGCGTAGAGCGTGAACTCGTGGGCGGTGGCCGAGGCGATGAGCTGCAGGCCGTCCCAGCGGAAGGTCTGGTTGCCGAAGATGACCTCGGAGCCGACCTGCAGCGGGACGGCGCCCTGGACCCGCGCGCCGTTGACGAAGGTGCCGTTGAACGAGCCGAGGTCGTGCAGCACCGCGAGCGAGGACGTCGTCGCCGGGTCGAGCCGGGCGTGGTGCCGGCTGACGAGCGCGTCGTCGAGGACGACGTCGTTGGAGTGCTCGCGCCCGATGGTGAGCGAGCGGCCGGCCTGCAGCTGCTGGGGCAGCACGATGGAGTGCCCGTGCGGCAGCTGTCCCGGCGGCACCACGCCGGCCGGGCGCCACGCGTCGACCGGGGCGCCGCTGGCGGGGACCTGCGGCGGCGGGAGGTTCTTCCAGAACTCGCCGGTCGGGGCCGGCACCGGGCGCGAGGACGGCGCGGGCGGGACCGGCGCGGGCGGGACCGGGGCGGGCGGTGGTGCCGCCGTCATCAGCACGCTGACCACGACCGGCTCGCCGACCGGGCCGCCGAGGTGCAGGCTGACCGGGGCACCGCCCAGCGGGAGCCGGGTGATCCGCTGCCCGGAGACGAAGGTCCCGTTGCTGCTGGCGTCGACGACCACCCAGCCGCCGTCCTCGATCTGGAGGAAGGCGTGGTGGCGGGAGGCGCGGGCGTCGCTGACCGGGACGTCGCAGTCGAGCTCGCGCCCGATCACGACCCGCGGTCCGTCGAAGGTCCGGGTCTGTCCGGCCCACTGCACCTGGAGTCGGTCCACGCGTTGAGTCCTCGGTCGGTCGGGAGCGGATGACGTCACGAAACCCTAAGGCATCGTGACGCCCCCGCTCCCTACCCGGGAAGAACGCCCGCCGAACCCGCGGGATCCGCGCCCCGCCAGCAACCGGTCAGCGCCAGTCGGGACCGGCGGTGTCGTCGACGTCCGCGGGGTCGCGCGGCGCGACCGCGTGGTCCGGGACGTGGTCGTCGCCGGCGCTGTCGCGCGAGGTCTTCCAGAGGCTGGCGACGGCGGTGACGACCAGCGTCACGATGATCACGCCGAGGCTGAACAGCGACGGGATGTCCCAGACGGCGACGTGCTCACCGCCGTTGATGAACGGCAACTCGTTCTCGTGCAGGGCGTGCAGGACCAGCTTGACGCCGATGAAGGCGAGGATGAAGGCCAGGCCGAGCGAGAGGTAGACGAGCTTCTGCAGGAGGCCGCCGAGCAGGAAGTACAGCTGGCGCAGGCCCATCAGCGCGAAGACGTTCGCGGTGAAGACCAGGTAGGGCTCCTGGGTGATGCCGAAGATCGCCGGGATCGAGTCGAGCGCGAACAGGATGTCGGTGACGCCGAGCGCGATGATCACGATGAGCATCGGCGAGACGAAGCGGACGCCGTTCTCGTGGTACCAGAGCTTGAGGCCGTGCCAGCTCTCGCCGACCCGCATCCGGCGCCGGGTGAAGGCGACGATCGCGTTGTCCTCGGGGTGCTCGTCCTCGTGGGCGCCGTAGGACTTGACCAGCTTGACGGCGGTGTAGACCAGGAAGGCGCCGAAGGCGTAGAAGATCCAGCTGAAGTTCTCGATCAGCGCGTAGCCGAGGGCGATGAAGATGCCGCGGAAGACGAGCGCGAGCACGATGCCGACGAGCAGCGCCTCCTGCTGGTACTTGCGGGGCACCTTGAGCGCCGACATCAGGATGATGAAGACGAAGAGGTTGTCGATCGAGAGCGAGTACTCGGTCAGCCAGCCCGTGTAGAACTGGATGCCGTAGTCGTGCCCGTGGTGGACGAGGATGAACACGCCGAAGGCCACGGCTGCGCCGACGTAGACGGAGAGCGCGATCGCGCACTCCTTCATCGAGGGCTCGTGCGGATCGCGAGCGATCACGAACACGTCGAACAGGAGGACTCCGACGGTCACCAAGATGGTGATCGTCCATTCCAGGGTGGTCACGTCCATAGAGGTGTCCCTTCAGGGGCGGATGCGTCGACAGATCGCCCGAGGTCTCTTCCGCTGCCGACGCGTGAGGCGCCGTGTGCAGCCTACGGGACCGGAGCGGGCGACTTCGACCGCTCGTGATGACGAGCCCGCAGCGAAGGAGTACTCCCCCCTGGTGCGCGGAATCCTCGCACGCCCGGCGCGCGAGGGTCCAATCACGACCTCAGGGCAGGCCGGTGACCCGGGCCATCGTGGCGAGCTTCGCGCCCGTCTCGCGCACCTCGGAGGCGGGCTCGGAGCCGGCCACGATGCCGGCGCCGGCGAAGAGCCGCAGGCGCGGGCCGTCCATGACGGCGGCCCGGATGGTGACGGCGAACTCGCCGTCGCCGCGGCCGTCGACCCAGCCGACGCAGCCCGCGAACCAGTCGCGCAGGTCGCCCTCGAGGTCGGCGATGACGGCGTTGGCCGCCGCCGTCGGCACGCCGCCCACCGCCGGCGTGGGGTGCAGCAGCTGGGCCAGGCGCAGCGCGCTCGGCCCGTCGACCCCGTCGGCGAGACGGGCCCGGATGGGGGTGGCGAGGTGCCAGACCGTGTCGGTGGAGAGGAGCTCGGGCGTGGCCGGGTACTCGATCTCGACGCACACCTCCTTGAGGGCGTGCACGATCGCCTCGACGACGAAGGCGTGCTCGGCCAGGTCCTTGGCCGACTGGCGCAGGCCCTCGGCCCGGCGGGCGTCCTCGTCGGGATCGGCCGAGCGCGGCACCGAGCCGGCCAGCGGCGTGCACGAGATGCTCAGGCCCTCGCGACGCACCAGGAGCTCGGGGCTGGCGCCGACCAGGATCGGTCCGTCGCTCGGCGGGCCGGCGTCGGTGCCCGGCACGAGCGGCACGCTGAACACGTAGCGCCCCGGGCGCGTGGTGAGCAGCCGGTCGATGATCTCGGCCGGCACCAGCGGCGGCGTGCTCACGACGTCGAGGCAGCGGCCGAGGACGACCTTGTGGAGCGCGCCGGTGGCGATCTTGGCCAGCGCGGCCTCGACCATGCCGGCGTAGGCGTCGGCGGTCGGGAACTCGGTCACCTCGTAGGTGCGCTGCACGCTCGCGTCGTGCGGAGGCCGCTGCAGCGCGTGCTCCGAGCCGACCACGAGGTGGGCCAGCGCGGGCGCGCCCGCGGCGAAGGAGAGCGCGCACAGGGCCCGCTCCCCCGGCTCGAGCGCCGCGACGACGCCGTCGGCCCAGGCCGGGTCGGCGCCGTCGGGCGTCTCGACGGTGCGCCGCACCGCACTCGCGACGTAGGCCTCTTCGCCGGAGGCGAAGAGCATCGGCCGCGTCGCGAGTGCGGCGGGGGTGATCGGGTCCCGCGCCATGGCTCCTAGCCTAGGACACCGTCCTACGACGGCGACCCGCGACCACGGCGCCCGCGCCCGCGAGGAGCAGGGCGAGGCCGAGGAACACGTGCCACGGCTGGTACGGCGCACCGGTGGCCGGCAGGTCGCCGCCCTTGCCGTCCTTGCCGCCCTGGCCGTCGCCCTCGCCGCCGACGGCGTCGAACCGGTTGACGACCCGCACCGACGCCTGGCCGGGGCCGCTCGTCGTCCCGAGGTCGACCGACGTGCTGCGGCTGCGCTCGCTCACCTTCCGGCCGGCCACGTCGGCGTGCATCGTGGTGCGGGATGCGCCGCCGTGGTCGAACTCGGTGAGCTCGCAGGCCGCGCTCGACGGCAGGCCCTGGTACGACGCCCGGTAGCCGTTGCCGCGCGAGAGGACCCGCTCGGCACCGCCCGGCACGTCGAAGCCGACGCGCTGGCCGGCGACGAGCCAGGTGCACACGAGGCGCACCCGGAACGGACCCTTGGCGCCGGCGACGGTGGTGTCGCCGACGACCTCCTTGGTCACGTCCAGCGAGGTCAGCGCGAACGTGTTCGTCGCGTGGAGCGTGACCTCGCTCAGGCCGCCCTGCTGGTCGGGCGCCGGCACCTCGACGACGCCGTCGGCCGGGTCGAGCACGCTGGTCGTCGCACCGGCGGTGCCGGTCTCCTCGACCGTGCAGGACGTGCCGACGGCGAACGGGCCGAGCGTGCTCGTCCCGCCGGCGCGCAGGCGCACCGTGTCGTCGTACGCCGTCTGGCCGCGGTAGGTGCAGCGCACGCCGAACTCGAACGTGCCCGTGCCCCAGGCGGCGGCGCCGTCGCCGTCGACGGTCTTCTCGAGCCGCACCGTGCCGGCGTCGTAGGCGTTGGTCACCTCGACCTCGGCCGGGTCCACCCCGGGCGTCACGACCGCCGAGCCGTCGCCGTTGTCGACGACCCCGTCACCGGTGACGACGACCTGGTCGGCGAACCAGCGGTCGGTCTCGGTGAGGGTGCAGGTGGCACCCACCGGGATCCGGTCCGCCGGGGCGGTGAAGGTCTCGTCGGCGCGCAGCGTGAACGACAGCTCGGTGGTGCCGGCACCGTCGAAGGTGACGTCCTTGCCCGAGCCGGCCGCCGTGCAGGCCAGGGTGAAGGTGAACGGACCGAAGGTGGTGCCGCTCGCCTGCGTGTCGACCCGCTTGGTCACCGACAGACCGGTGAACTGGTAGTCGTTCGTGATCGTCCCGGTCGGCACGTCGGCCGGGTCCGCGACGTCCTCGACGTCGACCGTGACCGGCGTACCGGAGCGCGACGTCTCGCCGTACTCCCCGACCGGACCCTGCTCGGTGAACGTGCAGCTGCTGCCGTTGGCACTGATCGGGACCGCGTTCACCACGGCCTTCCAGTCCGTCGCCCGGCGCAGCGTGAGCACCGGGGTGGGCTGGATGTCGAGCGGCACGCCGCCCGCCTCGCAGGCCACCTCGACCTTGACCTCGTCCGGGGCGTAGGCCGCCGCCGGACCGGTGATCGCCTTGAGGATGCCCGCCTTGCCGGTGTGCAGGTGCACGCCGACCCGGTTGGGGGCGATCTGGCGGAACATGGCGACACCGCTGTACTTGAACTTGATGCCGTGCTGGTTCCAGGCGATCAGGTCGTCGGCCGGCACCGTGCGGCGCACGCCGCTGGCGTCGGCGTCGGAGGCGAGGACGTTGGTCGTCGAGAAGGTGACGTCCACCGCCTGGCCCGCGCGCAGCGACTGGTCCGGGGTGCTGCGGAAGTCGAGCTTGACCCGCAGACCGGTCACCTGCGACCAGTTCGTGCCGGCATCGGCCTGCGTCCACACCTCGCCGTTCTGCTCGCAGACCGGCTGGGTGGCCAGGTTGGTCCAGGTGCCGACGCAGACGCCGGCACCGGTGGTGACCTCGACCCGCGTCGTCGTCCCGGCCGGTGCCGTGACGAGCGGTGCCCCCACCAGCTGCGGCCGGAACGCCGAGCCGCGCGCGCTGCCGGAGACGAGCTGCCGGTCGCCGCGGACCGGGAGCTGGTCGAAGACCGTCATCTCGTCGATGTTGACCGTGCCCACGTTCATGCTGTGCAGGACCCAGTCGTCGGTGCCGTCGACCTCGCTGTTGGCGACGCAGGGCGAGCGGTAGTACGCGCCACCGGTGACCTGCAGCGACGGCGTGCACACCACGGCCGGGTTGTCCGGCGCGGACGCACCGGGCAGCGAGCCGCGCACACCCTTGACCGTGTACAGGTTCGGCCCGGCGACGGTGCCGACGTAGTCGGTCGTGCCGCAGGTGCGCGCGTCCTGGTTCCAGTCGTCGGTGAGCGGACCGTTGGCGACCCGGTTGCGGCAGCTGGTGAGCGTCTCCTCGGTACGGGCCGTGATGGTGTTGAGCGCCGTCTGGCCCGTGCCCAGACCGGGCTGCAGCTCGAGGTGCAGCCGGATCTTGAAGACCTCGCCGGGCTGCATCTGCCGGCCGCCCTGGGGCCAGGTGAACGTCAGCTCACCCGTCCCCGGGGTCACCGTCACCTGGTCCGAGAGCGTGCCGCCGGTCGACGTGCTGAACTCCGGCGCCGGCGTGCCCGTGTAGAGCAGCTGCGGCGGCAGGACGTCGCGCAGCTCGCTGAGCGTCAGCCAGCCGGTGCCCGTGTTCTCGACCGTCAGGTCGAACGGGACCGCCTCGCCGACCGACGCGAGCCGGTTGCCGTCGTTGGTCAGCTTGCGGACCGCGATCTCCCGGGTGCCGGGCGACAGCTCGATCGACGCGTCGGCGTCGACCGGACCGGCGTCGTTGCCGTCGGGCCGCGAGGTGGACGACGACTGCGTGTTGGTGATCGTGCCGTCGAAGCGGACGGGGTCGCCCGAGTCGCGGTACGTCTCCCGCAGCCGGACCCCGAACGTCGCGGAGACCGCCCAGTTCGGCGCCGGGACGGTCGCCGAGAACAGCTTGTCGTCGGCGCGGCTGTAGGTGAGCCGGAGCCCCTGGACGTCGGCCGCCGTGATGCCGACGGGCAGGGCCGGCTGGTCGGCCGGCGTGCCGATCAGCCACTGCGTGCCGTCCCAGGCGTCGATCTGGATCCGGTCGACGTTCGCGGGCCGCAGGAAGCTCGTGAAGCCGGTGAACCGGAAGGTGTTCCAGAAGTCCGCGGAGTCGGCCTGGTCCTCGATCGTCACCCGCTGCGGGGACAGCGTGCTGCGCGGGGACGAGCCCTGGTTCGCCCCGATCGTCACCGTGACCGGGACGTCCGGCTTCGGCTGGTTGATCCGGGCCGGCGTGATCGTCTTGCTCGGCGCCACGTTCACCAGGCCGCCGGTCAGCCGCAGCGTCGCGTCCGCGACGTCACCGGTCTTGACCCCGACCCCGGCGATGGGGTCGTACGACTGCGCGAACACGCGGTTCACGACGTCGAGGTTCTCGCCCGCACGCAGCACCTGGTTCGCACCGGTGCTCCGCAGGGTCGGCCGCAGGCGCGTGCTCAGCGCGATGCTGAGGTTGTTGTCCTGCGTGATCGTGCCGCCGCTGGTCGCCGGGTCGGCGGCCTGGAAGGTCACGCTGATGCCGACGACCGTGCCCGGGGCGGTGACGCCCGCGTTGACCGCGGCCGCCGTGGTCTGCTCCGTGGAGTAGTCGCCCGTCGCCGCGTCGTACCGCAGCAGCCAGACGGTGCTGGCCGCGAGGTCCACCTGGGCCGGACGCGACGCGCTGATGGTCACCCCGGTCAGGTCGAAGCGCTCGAACGGGTTCGGGCGCGACGGGTCGGTGAGCAGGTCGGCGTCCACGTCGAACGGGTCCGCCGTGGCACCCGCCGCGTCCGCGCTGCTCTGGCAGCCCGTCAGCGTCGTGTCGGTGCACGCGGCCGGGTCCGTCAGCCGGACGTACGACGCCCGCGCGGTCGAGCCGTTGTGACCCACCAGGGTCCAGGTCGCCGTCGGGTAGTCCCCCGCGTCGGTGCCGACGGGCGGCACGAAGACGGGATCGGTCGGCGCGACCGACTTGGCGACGGCCACGACCGGCTCCGGGTCCAGCACCTGGATGGTGTCGGAGTCGGTGGCGCTCACCGGGGAACCGCCGCCGGCCGGCGTGCCGCTCAGGGCGACGTCGTTCTCGACCAGGCCCTGGTCGGCGGTGTTGTAGTCCTCGTCCTCGACGACGAAGCGGCCGTCGGAGCGGGCCTTGTCGCGCACCTGCCACAGCAGCGAGAACCGGCGGTCGGTGCTGCCGGCGCCCACGCCGCTGCCCGGGTCGGGCGCGAACGGGTCGAGCGTGCTGCCCGCCTGCTGGGCGGCCTGGCGCCGGGTCGTGTCGGCCGCGGTCTCGGCGACCACGATCCGCACGCCCACCGTGGAGCCACGCTCCGCGGTGCTCAGCGTGTAGCCCTTGAAGCCGCCGTCGGCCGCGCGCCACGAACCGCCGGGCGCCGGGACGACGACCCACGCGGTGCCGTTGTACAGCGCGACCTCGGTGACGGTGTCGTACTGCAGGTACCAGCCCGTGGTGTACGGCGTGCCCGAGCCGGCGATCGGCTCGATGCGGACCAGGTCGAAGGCGTCGTAGACCGTCTGGGCCACCGGCGTCGTCGCCGGAGCGGCGCCGTCGGTGATGCTCACCGGCGAGAAGCCCTTGCTGAGGTTCCAGTCCAGGTGGGTCGTCGCCTGGTCACCCGACTGCGCGTCGACCGCCGCCTCGACCCACTGCTTGCGGATGTCGACGCCGGGGCCGGGGCCGCCGGCGTCGGTGATCACGCTGCCGGTGCCCTGGGCGCCGTCGGCGTGGGTGAGCTGGTTGCCGCCGGCGGACTCGCCGTCCGCGGTGACCGTGGCCGAGTTGACGTACGGCGTCGCCGTGTCGTGGCCGGGCGTGATCGCGCCACCGCCGCGCAGGTCGTTGCGCGCGCCGAACTCGATGTTCGGCGTGACGGTGGTGTCGGCGGGGAAGCCGGCCGCGTTGTGGAACGAGAACCGGATGCCCTGGACGTCGTCGGCGCTCAGGCCGGCGTCGCTCAGCGCGTCCTGGGTGTCGGCGGCGTTGAGCCGCAGCACGCTCGCGGCGCCCAGCGGACCGTGCACGACGAGGCTGTGCCAGGCGCCGCCGGTGTCCTGCACCTCGACCGTGAGCCGGGTGCCGGCCGGCACCTGGGTCGGCGCGATCGAGACGAGGTCGAACGCGTCCCAGAACTCGGCCGGGCCGTTGCCGACGACGTCCTCGACCACGATGTCGTGGACCAGGGCGCCGTCACCGTGGGCGATGGCGTTGGCCCGCAGCGAGGAGATGACCGACTCGCCCGGCTCGACGGCGACCGAGGGCCGCACGGTCTTGATCAGGCTCGTGGTGATCGCCGGGTCGACGATGCGCAGGGTGTCGCGGGCCTCGTCGCTGTCGGTGAGGCCGTTCGGGGCCTGCACGTCGACGTCGACCTCGTTGGTGAGCGTCACCTGGGGCTGGCCGCCGGTGGCGTCCTCGGTCGTCTTGATGGTGAACGCCGCGCCGCCGGTCTCGTCGGCCTCGATCGGTCCGGTCCAGGTGATCTCGAAGCCCGAGATCTTCTGGGTCGGCCCTGCCGGGGTCTGGCCGCTGCTCAGCGTCTGGCTCTGCGTGCCGCCGCCGAGCAGGTGGTAGACCAGCTCGGCGCTGGTGGCGTCCGCGGGCCAGCTGAGCGGCGCGGTGAAGCCGCCGAAGGTGACCTCGTCGTCGAAGAAGTCGAGGTCGGCGATCTTCAGCCGGTCGACCGGGACGCCGCCGTTGGTGCCGCTGATCGTCGCGGTGGCCTGCTGGCCGGCGGTGATCGTGCCGGGCGAGATGTCCTTGGCGGCCTCGACCGACGGGATGGCCGGGCGCACGACGTACGACGCCGTGGCGTCCTTGGTCGCGTTCGGCTGGCCGGCGAGCTGCGCGCTGCCGGTCGCGGTGTTGTCGACCCGGTGCTCGGTCGTCGACAGGTCGGCACCCGTGGTGCGGTGGGTGGCGCGCTGCTCGAGGTCGAGGGTCAGCGTGGCCCGCTGCCCGGGCGCGATCGGCCCGGTGCAGGTCAGCCGGATGCCGCCGACGTCGGCGTTCGTCACGCCGGCCGGGAGGGCCAGCGGGTCGGCCGCCGGACGGTCGGCACCCTGGACCCACGACCACGTGCCGCCGCTGCGGACGTAGGCGTCCCCCCCGGACGGTGTCGCAGCCGGCGGGCAGGCTGACGCCCGAGAAGCCGGTGAAGTCGGTGATGGTGAAGGGGTTGCTGGCGTCGAGCGCGCTCGCGCCGTCCGGAGCGTTCTTCGGCTCCTGGACGGTCAGCTTGTCGACCGCGACGTTGCTGTCGTTGCGCACGCCGAGGGCGATCGCGGAGTCGGCGCCGGGGTTGTAGGCCTGGCTGCCGGGCGTCCAGCCCTTGGTGACGTCGACGCCCATCCGGATCGGCGACTCGATGGTGATCGAGGCGCTGCTGTCCTTGGAGTTGGCGTTCGACGCGCTGACGGTCGCGGTGTTGACGATCTCCGGGCTGGTGCCCGGCGGGTAGTCGTCCGGCACCTTCAGCGAGATCGAGATCGTGTACGTCGTACCGGCCTGCAGGCCGACGCCCACCGGACCGTCGGTGACCTGCGCCAGGTCGACGGTCAGCGACGTGCCCGCCACGACCTTCGCCGGCGGGGTCGCCGAGCTGCCCGGCTGCCAGGTGACCGTCCGCGGCACCGCGGTGGCGTTCGGGCTGTACGTGACGTTCTGGATCGGGAACCCGACCAGCTCGTCCGGCAGCTCGTCCACCACGCGGGCGTCGAGGCAGTCGTCCTCCGAGCAGCGGACCTGGATCTGGTAGGTGAACGACTCCCCCGGCTTCGGGGTCGCGTTGTCCACCGACTTGTCGATCTGCAGCGAATCGGCTGCGGCCTGGGCCGACGGCACCGCCGCCAGCACACTGATGATTGCAACGAGCAGCGTCAGGGCCCCCACGGCCCAGCGACGCACGCTTCCACCCTCATTCGGGCGTACGTGTCCCATATTTTGTTTGTCCCTCCCTCTCCGCCAAGGACGGTACGGGGAGGAACCGGGACTTCTGGCCCGAACGGCACAAATGTTACGTAGGTCTCACCAAAATCGCCCCGATGCCGCCCTGGAGGGGGTCAGGATGGGCTAGGCACGGAACCCGATCGGGGGTCGCGCGGCACGGAGCCGGTCGGCTCACTCGCCGCCGTAGGGGACGCCGAGCTCCTCGAGCCGCGCGCGGCCGCCGTCCTCGGCGGTGAGGACCCAGACACCCGCCTCGGTCAGCGCGAACGTGTGCTCGAAGTGCGCGGCCCAGGTGCCGTCGGCGGTCACCACGGTCCACTCGTCGTCGAGGACGTCGGTGTCGTGGGTGCCGAGCGTGATCATCGGCTCCACCGCCAGCGCGATGCCGCGCTTGAGCCGCGGCCCGCGCCCCGGCCGGCCCTCGTTGGGCACGTCGGGCTCCATGTGCATCGACGTGCCGATGCCGTGGCCGGTGTAGCCGTCGACGATGCCGTAGTCGCCCGCGGCCCGGACGTGGCTCTCGACGGCGTGCGAGATGTCGCTGACCCGGCCACCGATCCGCGCGGCGGCCAGGCCACGCCACAGCGCCTCCTCGGTGACCCGCACCAGCGCGGCCACGTCGGGCCGGACCGGACCGACCGCCACGGTGATCGCCGCGTCGCCGTGCCAGCCCTCGACGATGGCGCCGCAGTCGATCGAGATGACGTCGCCCTCCGCGAGCACCTGCGCACCCGGGACGCCGTGCACGACCTGCTCGTTGACCGACGCGCAGATGCTCGCCGGGAACGGCGGGACGCCGTACCCGAGGAAGGACGGCGTGCCGCCCTGCTCGCGGATGCTCGCCTCGGCCAGCGCGTCGAGCTCGGCGGTGCTGACCCCCGGGCGCACCGCGGCACGGAGCCGCTCGAGCGTGCGCCCGACCACGAGCCCCGCCGTCCGCATGGCGCGGACCTGCTCGGGGGTCTTGATCTCGATCCGGTGCTGGTCGAAGAACACGGTCAGACCGCCCGGGCCGAGCCCGCCGGGCTGTTCAGCCGAGCCTGCGAGGCCCGGGCGGCAAGGTCCGTCTGCGACACGCTCGGGCCATTCAGCTCTGCGGAATGTCGTCGAGCGCGTCGAAGATCCGCTGCTGGACCTCGTCGATCTCGCCCATGCCGTCGACCGAGACGACCAGGCCGCGCTCGGCGTACACCGCGATGAGCGGCTCGGTCTCGGCCGTGTAGACCTCGAGGCGACGCCGGATGACGTCCTCGGTGTCGTCGGCGCGACCCTCGGTCTCGGCCCGCTTGAGCAGGCGGCCGAGGAGGGCCTCCTGGTCGACGGTGAGCACGAGCACCGCGTCGAGGCGGTGGCCGGTGGCGTCGATCATCGCGTCGAGCTCGGTGACCTGGGACAGCGTGCGCGGGTAGCCGTCGAGGAGGAAGCCCTTCTCGGCGTCCGGCTCGGCGATGCGTCCGCGGACCATGTTGTTGGTGATCTCGTCGGGGACGTACTCGCCCCGGTCCATGTACTTCTGCGCCTCGACGCCGAGCGGGGTGCCCCCGCTGACGTTGGCCCGGAAGATGTCGCCGGTCGAGATCGCGGGGACCTCGAAGTGGCCGGCGACCGCCTTCGCCTGGGTGCCCTTGCCGGCCCCAGGGGGGCCCATGATCAGAAGCCTCAACGGAGGAATCCTTCGTAGTTGCGCTGCTGGAGCTGGCTCTCGATCTGCTTCACCGTGTCGAGGGCGACACCCACCATGATCAGGATGGAGGTTCCACCGAAGGGGAAGTTCTGGGAGGCATTGATCAGCACGAACGCGATCAGCGGCACGAGCGAGATCAGACCCAGGTAGAGAGCGCCCGGCAGCGTGATGCGGGACAGGACGTAGGACAGGTAGTCCTGGGTCGGCTTGCCCGCCCGGATCCCGGGGATGAAGCCGCCGTACTTCTTCATGTTGTCGGCCACCTCTTGCGGGTTGAAGGTGATCGACACGTAGAAGTAGGTGAAGAAGATGATCAGGAGGAAGTACGCCGCCATGTGGACCGGGTTGCCCTGGTCGACGAGGTACTCGTTCACCCAGCGGATCACCTTGCTCGGGTTCTCGGAGTTCTGGTTGAACTGGACCGCCATCGCCGGCAGGTAGAGCAGCGAGCTGGCGAAGATGACCGGGATGATGCCGGCCTGGTTGACCTTGAGCGGGATGTACGTCGAGCTGCCGCCGAACATCTTGCGGCCCACCATCCGGCGGGCGTACTGCACCGGGATCCGGCGCTGCGCCTGCTCGATGAAGATGACGGCCGCGACCAGGACCAACCCGATCACCACCACGATGCCGAACGTCCACCAGCCCTCGGTGATCTTCACCTGCCACAGCGCGGCCGGGAAGGTCGCGACGACCTGGGTGAAGATGAGGATCGACATGCCGTTGCCGACGCCGCGCTCGGTGATGAGCTCACCGAGCCACATGATGACGGCGGTGCCCGCGGTCATGGTCACGACCATGACGAGGAAGGTCTTGGTGTCGTTGCTGTGCAGCAGGTCGCGATCACAGCCCTGGAGCAGGTTGCGCGACCGGGCCAGCGCCACGATGCCGGTGGCCTGGAGGACGGCGAGGCCGAGCGTGAGGTAGCGCGTGTACTGCGTGATCTTGGTCTGCCCGGACTGACCCTCCTTCTTGAGGGCCTCGAGGCGCGGGATCACCACGACGAGCAGCTGCAGGATGATGCTCGCGGTGATGTACGGCATGATGCCGAGCGCGAAGATCGTCAGCTGGAGCAGGGCGCCGCCGGAGAAGAGATTCACCAGGCTGTAGAGACTGGCGTTCTCACCCTTCTGGGCCTCGCCGATGCAGAACTCCACGTTGGAGACGTGCACACCGGGGGCGGGGATCTGCGAACCGGCCCGGAAGATCACGATGATCACCAGGACGAACAGCAGCTTGCGCCGCAGGTCCGGGGTCCGGAAGGCGTTCACGAACGCGCTGAGCACTCGGGTCCTCTTTCTACTCCAGGCTGCCGTCTCGGCAGGCCGTCGATCCGGCGGGGGTGACCACCTGACGATGACGGGCGAGCGGCCGCGGGAAGCCTAACAGGCGGGGTGTTGCAACCGTGCTGCGAGCCGGGAGGTGGTCGCGGGGACGCGACGCACCGACCGGCCCGAGACACACGAAGGGCGCGGTCTGCTGACCGAAGCCAGCCACCGCGCCCCTCGCGAGTGCCTCACAGGACCGTGATGGTCCCGCCGGCGCTCTCGATCTTCTCCTTGGCCGAGGACGAGAACGCCTCGGCGCTCACCGCGACCTTGACCGTCAGGTCACCCTGGCCGAGCACCTTGACGGGGTGGCCCTTGCGGACCGCGCCCTTGGCGACCAGCGTCTCCGGGGTGACGTCGCCACCCTCGGGGAACAGCGCGCTGATCTTGTCGAGGTTGACGACCTGGAAGGTCACCTTGAAGGGGTTCCGGAAGCCCTTGAGCTTCGGGAGCCGCATGTGCAGCGGCATCTGGCCACCCTCGAACGCGACCGGGACCTGGTAGCGGGCCTTGGTGCCCTTCGTACCACGACCGGCGGTCTTGCCCTTGGAGCCCTCACCACGACCCACGCGGGTCTTGGCGGTCTTGGCGCCCGGGGCCGGGCGCAGGTGGTGCAGCTTGAGCGTCATCGTCACTCGCCTCCGACAACCTCGACCGTCACCAGGTGACGGACGGTCTGGACCATGCCCCGGATCTCGGGACGGTCCTCCTTGATCACGACGTCGCCGATCCGCTTGAGGCCGAGGGTGCGCAGGGTCTCGCGCTGGTTGGCCTTGGTGCCGATCTTCGACTTGGTCTGCTGAACCTTGAGCTGTGCCATCAGACCGACACCGCCTGGTTCGACGAGGACTTCGCGGCCACCGCAGCGGCCTCGCCCTCGGCCTTGGCCTTGAGCAGCGCCGCCGGGGCGACGTGCTCGACCGGCAGGCCACGACGCGCGGCCACCGTCTCGGGCATCTCCAGCATGCGGAGGGCCTCGACGGTCGCGTGCACGATGTTGATCTGGTTCGACGAGCCCAGCGACTTGCTGAGGACGTCGTGGATGCCGGCGCACTCCAGGACGGCGCGCACCGGACCACCGGCGATGACACCGGTACCGGGGGCGGCCGGGCGCAGGAACACCACGCCGGCAGCCTTCTCACCCTGGACCGGGTGCGGGATCGTGCCCTGGATGCGGGGGACGCGGAAGAAGTTCTTCTTCGCCTCCTCGACACCCTTGGCGATCGCCGCGGGAACTTCCTTGGCCTTGCCGTAGCCGACGCCCACCAGACCGTCGCCGTCGCCCACGATCACGAGGGCGGTGAAGCTGAAGCGACGTCCACCCTTCACGACCTTGGCGACGCGGTTGATGGCAACGACCCGCTCGACGTACTGGTTCTTGTCGGCGCCGCCGCGGCGATCGTCACGGCCACCACGGCCGCCACGGTCGCCACCCGAACGCTGTCCGCGCTGGGCTCCGCTCATGATCTCTCCTCAGTCCTGTTCGCGGTCAGAAGGTCAGGCCGCCCTCGCGGGCGCCATCTGCCAGGGCCGCGATGCGACCGTGATACTTGTTGCCGGCGCGGTCGAAGACGACCGACTCCACGCCCTGCTCCTTGGCACGGGCGGCGACGAGCTCGCCGACCTTCTTGGCCTTGGCCGTCTTGTCGCCGTCGAGGGCGCGCAGGTCGCCTTCGAGCGTCGAGGCCGACACCAGGGTCTTGCCGACCAGGTCGTCGACGACCTGGGCGGTGATGTGCTTGCTCGACCGGGTGATGACCAGGCGCGGACGCTCGGCCGTCCCGGAGATCTTCTTGCGACCGCGGACCTGACGGCGCAGGCGCGAGGACGCGCGAGCGGACAGCTTCCGCTGGTACTTCAGGGTGATCGCCATGTCACTTACCAGCCTTTCCGACCTTGCGACGGACGTGCTCGCCGGAGTACCGGACGCCCTTGCCCTTGTACGGCTCGGGCTTGCGGAGCTTGCGGATGTTGGCGGCGACCTCGCCGACCAGCTGCTTGTCGATGCCGACGACGCCGAGCTTGGTCGGGCCCTCCACCGCGAAGGTGATGCCCTCGGGGGCGTCGAAGATGATCGGGTGCGAGTAGCCGAGCTGGAACTCCAGCTGGGTCGGGCCCTTGGACAGGACGCGGTAGCCCACGCCCACGATCTCGAGCTTCTTCTCGTAGCCCTCGGTCACGCCCACGACCATGTTGTTGATCAGGGTGCGGGACAGGCCGTGAAGCGCCTTGGACTGGCGCTCGTCGTCGGGGCGCTTGACGTCCAGGACGCCCTCGCCCTTCTCGACGGTGATCGGAGCAGCGACGGTGTGGCTCAGGGTGCCCTTGGGACCCTTCACCGTGACGTCGGCGCCGTTGATCTGGATGTCTACCCCAGCCGGGACCGGGACGGGGAGCTTGCCGATGCGCGACATGTTCTTCTCTCTCCTTCCCTTGTCACCAGACGTAGGCGAGGACTTCCCCACCCACGCCCTTCTGGTTGGCCTGGCGGTCGGTCAGCAGACCCTGGCTCGTCGAGATGATCGCGACGCCCAGGCCACCGAGGACCTTGGGCAGGCCGGTGTGCTTGGCGTACACCCGCAGACCGGGCTTGCTGATGCGGCGGACGCCGGCGATCGAGCGCTCGCGGTTGCGGCCGTACTTGAGCGTGATCGTCAGCAGCTGGCCGACGCCGTTCTCGTTGTCGGCGACCCCGAAGGAGGTGATGTACCCCTCCTGCTTGAGGATCTCCGCGACGCCTTCCTTGAGCTTGCTGTACGGCATGGTCACCGCGTCGTGGTACGCCTGGTTGGCGTTGCGCAGACGCGTGAGCATGTCTGCGATCGGGTCAGTCATCGTCATGATGTGTGTTCTTTCTCGAAGTGGTTTCGCGCCGCGCGTCGGCGGTGCGACCTTCTACGTGTTGGGGTTACCAGCTCGACTTGGTGACGCCGGGCAGCTCACCACGGTGGGCCATCTCCCGCAGGCAGATCCGGCACAGGCCGAACTTGCGGTAGACGGCCTTGGGGCGGCCGCAGCGCTGGCAGCGGGTGTAGCCGCGCACCGCGAACTTCGGCTTGCGGGCGGCCTTGACCTTGAGCGCAGTCTTCGCCATGTCAGTTCTCCTTGAACGGGAAGCCGAGCTGCTTCAGCAGCGCGCGCCCCTGCTCGTCGTTGGTCGCCGTGGTGACGATGGTGATGTCCATGCCCCGCTGGCGGTCGACCTTGTCCTGGTCGATCTCGTGGAACATGACCTGCTCGGTCAGACCGAAGGTGTAGTTGCCGCGGCCGTCGAACTGCTTGGGCGAGAGGCCCCGGAAGTCGCGGATGCGCGGGAGCGCCAGCGACAGCAGACGGTCGAGGAACTCCCACATGCGGTCGCCGCGCAGCGTGACGTGCGTGCCGATCGGCATGCCCTCACGGAGCTTGAACTGGGCGATCGACTTGCGGGCCTTGGTCACGGCCGGCTTCTGGCCGGTGATCGCGGTGAGGTCGCGGATCGCGCCCTCGATCAGCTTCGAGTCGCGGGCAGCCTCGCCGACACCCATGTTGACCACGATCTTGGTCAGACCGGGGACCTGCATGACGTTGGCGATCTCGAACTCGGACTTGAGCGCCGGGAGGATCTCCTCGCGGTACTTGGTCTTGAGCCGAGGGGTGACCTTCTCGATGGTGGTCTCGCTCATCTCAGATCTCCTTCCCGGTCTTGCGGGAGATACGGACGCTGCGCGTCGACGGGTACTCCGAGCCGTCGGGGCGGCGCTTGGTGACGTCGACCCGCTTGTAGCCGATCTTGGTCACGCCGTCGCCCTCGACCAGCATCACGTTGGACACGTGGATCGGGGCCTCGGTGGTGATGATGCCGCCGGTGTTGCCGGAGCGCCCACCCTGGTCGACGACCTTGGTGTGCTTCTTGATCCGGTTGACACCCTCGACGATCACGCGCTCCTCCTCACGGAGGACCTTGATGATCTTGCCCTCGGCGCCCTTGTCCTTGCCGGCGATGACCTTGACGGTGTCGCCCTTCTTGACGCGCAGGTTGGGCTTCTTGCGCACCTGCTCGGACTTCTTGCGGGTAGCCATCACAGCACCTCCGGCGCGAGCGAGATGATCTTCATGAACTTCTTCTCCCGCAGCTCGCGACCCACGGGGCCGAAGATGCGGGTGCCACGGGGCTCGCCGTCGTTCTTGAGGATCACCGCCGCGTTCTCGTCGAAGCGGATGTACGAGCCGTCGGGCCGGCGGCGCTCCTTGACGGTGCGCACGACGACCGCCTTGACGACGTCGCCCTTCTTGACGTTGCCGCCGGGGATGGCGTCCTTGACGGTGGCGACGATGACGTCGCCGATGCCGGCGTAGCGACGACCGGAGCCGCCGAGCACCCGGATGCAAAGGATCTCCTTGGCACCGGTGTTGTCGGCGACCTTGAGTCGCGACTCCTGCTGAATCATCGATTTCTCCTGGTTGTCGTGCCGGTTCTCAGACCCTCAACAGGGACCTGAGCCTGGCCGAACGGATTTACTTCGCGCGCTCGAGGATCTCGACCACGCGCCAGCGCTTGGTCGCCGACAGCGGGCGGGTCTCCATGATGAGGACACGGTCGCCGACGCCGCAGTCGTTCTGCTCGTCGTGGGCCTTGAGCCGCGTGTTGCGGCGCAGGACCTTGCCGTACAGAGCGTGCTTGACGCGGTCCTCGACGGACACGACCACGGTCTTGTCCATCTTGTCGCTGACCACGAGGCCCTCGCGGGTCTTGCGGGCGTTGCGCTGAGTCGTCTCGGCGGACTCGCTCATCAGTTCTCCTCCTCGGTACCCGGGGCGGTCCGGATGCCGAGCTCGCGCTCACGCACCACGGTGTAGATCCGGGCGATGTCCTTCTTGACCGTGCGGAGCCGACCGTGGCTCTCCAGCTGGCCGGTGGCCGCCTGGAAGCGCAGGTTGAACAGCTCCTCCTTGGCCTCGCGCAGCTTGGCCTCGAGGTCGGTGTCGTTGAGCTCGTCCAGCTCGTGGGCGTGGATCAGGTTCGCCATCAGAACTCACCAGCCTCTCGCGTGATGAAACGGCACTTCATGGGGAGCTTGTGGATGGCGCGGCGCATCGCCTCGCGGGCGACGTCCTCCGGCACACCGGACAGCTCGAACATGACGCGGCCGGGCTTGACGTTGGCGACCCACCACTCCGGGGAGCCCTTACCGGAACCCATGCGGGTCTCGGCGGGCTTCTTGGTGAGGGGACGGTCCGGGTAGATGTTGATCCAGACCTTGCCGCCACGCTTGATGTGGCGGGTCATGGCGATACGGGCCGACTCGATCTGGCGGTTGGTCACGTAGTGACCCTCGACCGCCTGGATACCGAAGTCACCGAACGCCAGCGACGTACCGCCCTTGGCCGCACCCCGACGCTTCGGGTGGTGCTGCTTGCGGTGCTTGACGCGACGCGGCATCAACATGGGTCAGGACTCCGTTCCGGTGGTCGGCTCGGCGGCCGGCGCAGCCTCGACGGCCTCCGCCGAGGCGGGGGCGTCGGCGTTGCGGTCCGAGCGGTTCGGGCGGTCGCCGCGCGACCCACGGGTCGGCCGGTCGCCACCACGGCTGGGGCGACCGCCGCGGCCGGGGACACCGGCGCGGGCAGCAGCCTGGGCCTGGCGCTCGGCACGGGTGCCGGCGACCTCGCCCTTGTAGATCCAGACCTTCACGCCGATGCGGCCGAAGGTCGTGCGGGCCTCGTAGAAGCCGTAGTCGATGTCGGCACGCAGCGTGTGCAGCGGGACGCGACCCTCGCGGTAGAACTCGGTGCGCGACATCTCGGCGCCGTTGAGGCGGCCGGAGCACTGGATCCGGATGCCCTTGGCACCGGACCGCATCGAGGTCTGCATGGCCTTGCGCATCGCGCGGCGGAACTGCACCCGGCCCGACAGCTGCTCGGCCACGCCCTGGGCGACCAGCTGCGCGTCGATCTCGGGGTTCTTGACCTCGAGGATGTTCAGCTGGACCTGCTTGCCCGTGAGCTTCTCGAGCTCACCGCGGATGCGGTCGGCCTCGGCGCCACGGCGGCCGATGACGATGCCCGGACGCGCGGTGTGGATGTCGACGCGGACCCGGTCCCGGGTGCGCTCGATCTCGACCTTGGCGATGCCGGCCCGCTCCATGCCCTTGCTGAGCAGCTTGCGGATCGCGACGTCCTCGCCGACGTAGGACTTGTACAGCTTGTCGGCGTACCAACGCGACTTGTGGTCGGTGGAGATGCCGAGGCGGAAGCCGTTCGGGTTGATCTTCTGACCCATTACTTCTTGCCCTTCTTCGCGACGACCTCAGCCGGCTGGACCGCGATGGTGATGTGGCTCGTGCGCTTGTTGATCCGGGTGGCCCGGCCCTGCGCACGGGGACGCCAACGCTTCATCGTCGGACCCTCGTCGACCCGCGCGACCGAGACGACCAGGTCGCCCGCGGGCAGGCCCTCGGTCGTCGTGGCGTTCGCGACGGCGCTCTGCAGCACCTTGGCGACGGTCTCGGAGGCCGACTGCGGCGCGAACTGCAGCAGGGTCAGCGCCTCGTCGGCGGGCAGGCCGCGGACCAGGTCGATGACGCGGCGCGCCTTCATCGGGGTGATCCGCACGAAGCGGGCGGTCGCGAAGGCGCCGGGCTCGTCGCCCAGGACCGACTCGCGCCGCGCGCTGACGCGGTTGCGCTCAGTGGTGCTCATCGACGGCGTCCCTTCCGGTCTTCCTTGACGTGACCGCGGTAGGTGCGGGTCGGCGCGAACTCACCGAGCTTGTGGCCGACCATGGAGTCGGAGATGAAGACCGGCACGTGCTTGCGCCCGTCGTGGACCGCGATCGTGTGGCCGATCATCGAGGGGATGATCATGGACCGGCGCGACCAGGTCTTGATGACGTTGTGGCTGCCCTTGTCGTTCTCGGCGTCCACCTTCTTGAGAAGGTGGCCGTCGACGAAGGGGCCCTTCTTCAGGCTGCGAGGCATCTCTCAGTTCCTTCAGCGCTTGTTCTTGCCGGACTTGCGGCGTCGGATGATCTGGGAGTCGCTGGCCTTGCGCTTGCGCGTGCGGCCCTCGGGCTTGCCCCACGGCGAGACCGGGTGGCGACCACCGGAGGTCTTGCCCTCGCCACCACCGTGCGGGTGGTCGACCGGGTTCATGACGACACCACGGACGGTCGGGCGCTTGCCCTTCCAGCGCATGCGGCCGGCCTTGCCCCAGTTGATGTTCGACTGCTCGGCGTTGCCGACCTCGCCGACCGTCGCGCGGCAGCGCACGTCGACGTAGCGCATCTCGCCCGAGGGCAGGCGCAGCGTCGCGCGGGAGCCCTCGCGGGCGACCAGCTGGGCGCTGTTGCCGGCCGAGCGGGCCAGCTTGGCGCCGCCGCCCGGACGAAGCTCCACGCAGTGGATCGTCGTACCGACGGGGATGTTGCGCAGCGGCAGGTTGTTGCCGGGCTTGATGTCGGCGCCCACGCCGGACTCGACCCGCATGCCCTGCGTCAGGTCCTTCGGCGCCACGATGTAGCGCTTCTCGCCGTCGGCGTAGTGCAGCAGCGCGATGCGCGCGGTGCGGTTGGGGTCGTACTCGATGTGCGCGACCTTGGCCGGCACGCCGTCCTTGTCGTAGCGACGGAAGTCGATGACGCGGTAGGCACGCTTGTGACCGCCACCGTGGTGCCGGGTCGTGATCCGGCCCTGGTTGTTGCGGCCGCCCTTCTTGGGCAGCGGGCGGGTCAGCGACTTCTCCGGCGTGGTGCGGGTGATCTCGGCGAAGTCGGCCACCGAGGAGCCACGACGGCCCGGGGTGGTCGGCTTGTACTTGCGGATAGCCATGTCAGATTCCTCTACCTAGCCCGGTCAGGAGACCGGACCTCCGAAGATGTCGATGCGGTGACCCTCAGCCAGGCTCACGATGGCGCGCTTGGTGTCCTTGCGCTTGCCCATGCCGTGCTTGGTCCGGCGGACCTTGCCCGGGCGGTTGAGGGTGTTGACCGAGGTGACCTTGACGCCGAACACCTTCTCGACCGCGATCTTGATCTCGGTCTTGTTGGCGTCGGGGCGCACCAGGAACGTGTACTTGTTGTTGTCGAGAAGGCTGTAGCTCTTCTCGGACACCACCGGCGCGATCAGGACGTCGCGGTGGTCCTTGTGCAGGGTGCTCATCAGTTCTCCTCCTCGGCGTTGCCACCGACGAGGCGGTCGAACGCGGCCTTGCTGAACACCACGTCGTCGCTCACGAGGACGTCGCGGGTGTTGAGCTGGTCGACCGCCACGATGTGGACCTCGGGCGCGTTGCGCAGCGAGAGCCAGGTGAGGCTGTCGGCGCGCTCGAGCACGACGAGGAACTTGCGGCGGGGGGTCAGCTCGAAGAGCGAGGCGAGCGCGGCCTTGGTCGAGGGCTTGTCGCCGGCCACGAGGGCCTCGACGACGTGGATCCGCTCGTTGCGCGCCCGGTCGGAGAGGGCGGCGCGCAGGGCGGCAGCCTTCATCTTCTTGGGGGTGCGCTGGCTGTAGTCACGCGGCTGCGGGCCGTGGACGATGCCACCGCCGGCGAACTGCGGCGCGCGGGTCGAGCCCTGGCGGGCGCGGCCGGTGCCCTTCTGCTTGTAGGGCTTCTTGCCACCGCCGCGGACCTCGCCGCGACGCTTGGTGGCGTGGGTGCCCTGGCGCGCCGCGGCCTGCTGGGCGACGACGACCTGGTGGATCAGCGGGATGTTGACCTCGACGCCGAAGATCTCGGCGGGCAGGTCGACGGAAACGGTCTTGGCCATGGTGCTCAGCCCTTCTTCGCAGCCGTGCGGAGAACGACGAGGCCGCCCTTGGGGCCGGGGACGGCGCCCTTGATCAGGACGATGCCCTTCTCGACGTCGACGGCGTGGACGGTGACGTTCTGGGTGGTGACGGTGTCGGTACCCATGCGGCCGGCCATGCGCAGACCCTTGAACACGCGACCCGGCGTGGCGCAGGCGCCGATCGAGCCCGGCTTGCGGTGGTTGCGGTGGGCACCGTGCGAGGCGCTGACGCCCGCGAAGCCGTGCCGCTTCATGACACCGGCGAAGCCCTTGCCCTTGCTGGTGCCGGTCACGTCGATGGCCTGGCCGGCCTCGAACGTGTCGACGGGCAGCTCCTGGCCGACGGTGTACTCGGAGGCGTCCGCGGTGCGGATCTCGACCACGTGCCGGCGCGGCGTGGTGCCGGCCTTGGCGAAGTGGCCCGCCTGCGGCTTGTTGACCTTGCGGCCCTCGATCTCGCCGTAGCCGATCTGGATGGCGTTGTAGCCGTCCGGCTGGGGCTGGCGGACCTGGGTGACCACGTTGGTGCCCGCGGCGACCACGGTCACCGGGATGACCCGGTTGTTCTCGTCCCAGAGCTGGGTCATGCCGAGCTTGGTGCCCAGCAGGCCCTTCACGTTGCGCTCAATAGTCATGTCTCGAACCTCAGAGCTTGATCTCGATGTCGACACCGGCCGGCAGGTCGAGACGCATGAGGCTGTCGACCGTCTTCGGCGTGGGGTCGATGATGTCGATGAGACGCTTGTGCGTACGCATCTCGAAGTGCTCGCGCGAGTCCTTGTACTTGTGCGGCGAGCGAATGACACAGAAAACGTTCTTCTCCGTCGGCAGCGGCACCGGGCCAGCGACCTTCGCGCCCGTACGGGTGACCGTGTCAACGATCTTGCGCGCCGAGGTGTCGATCACCTCGTGGTCATAGGCCTTGAGCCTGATGCGGATCTTCTGTCCCGCCATAGGTCTCTCTCGTCCTTACTCGTCGTACGACTCTGGGTCCTTCAGCTCCGACCCCCGAGGTCGGGCGTGTCGCACTTGGTAGTGGGCACACACGTCTCCCTGGAGGGGAAGTGGAGCTGTTGTTCTCGGCTGCTTCGGGTCTCACCGCCGGCCTCTCGAGAGAGATCCGGTGGCGTGCGGTGCGACTGGAACATCGACGACCGAGCACGCTCGCCGCGGCGCGGATCCGGGCGAACCCGAACGCTCCGCGGGGGAGACACGATTCAGTAGTCAAGGTCTAGCGCGCACCCCGACGACACGTCGGAGCAACCGGAACATCTTGGCAGAGTTCCGGGCGGCCACCAAATTGCCAACGCGGTTCGTCCCCGAGGGCGGGATGCAAGGATGGGCGCACCCCCGAGCCAGACCCGTCCGACCCGAGGAGAACGATGACCGACGGCGCCTCCCCGCAGTTCCCGCCGCCGGGCGCCCCGCCCCCGCAGGAACCCGCGCGAGGAGGCTTCGCGCCGCCCGGTGCGCCGCCTCCGCCGGGCACGCCGGGTACGCCGGGGGCTCCTCCCCTGCCGCCGCCCGGCTGGGCGGCGTACGGTCCTGGCCCGGGGCCGGGACAGGCACCGCGACCGGGCCTCATGCTCGGGGCCGCGCACAAGCCCGGCGCGCTGCCGCTGCGGCCGCTCACCCTCGGCAACATGTACGACGGCGCCTTCCGGATCATCCGGTTCAACCCGAAGGCGACGGTCGGCGCGGCGGTGATGGTGACCGCCGTGGCGATGCTGATCCCGGTGGTGGTGACCACCGTCCTCACCTTCACCGCGGGGCTCGCGGTCGACAGCTCCGGTGAGCTGCCCGCCGACGCCACCCTCGGCGACGCCCTGGGCGCGCTCGCGGCGTACGGCTCGCTGCTCGCCTCGATGTTCCTCGCCCAGATCGGGGTGGTGTTCGTGACGGGGATGATCGCCCACGTGACCCGGGCCGCGGCGGTCGGGCGCCGGCTCAGCCTCGGCGAGGCGTGGGCCGCGACCCACGGCAAGCGCTGGCGGCTGCTCGGGCTGACCCTGCTGCTCAACGGCGCCCTCACGGCGCTCCTGGTCATCTACGTCGGCCTGTGGGTCGTGGTGGTGCTCGTGACCCAGGACCCGCTGCCCATCGTGCTCTGGGGTCTGGTCACGGTCCCGGCCGTGCTCGCCCTGTGCGCCTGGCTGTGGATCCGCCTCTACTACCTGCCCGTCCCGGCGCTCATGCTCGAGCCGGTCGGCGTCTTCGGCGCGCTGGGGCGGGGATGGACGCTGACCGCCCGGCAGTTCTGGCGCACGTTCGGCATCGCGCTGCTCACCGTGATCATCGCCAACTTCGCCGGCAGCCTGCTCTCCACGCCGTTCAGCCTGATCGGCAACCTCGGCGCGCTGGCGGTCCCCGAGTACACCACGCTCTTCCTGGTCCTCACCCAGGCGGTCGCGCTGCTGGTCAGCAATGCCTTCGCCGCGCCCTTCCAGGCCACCGTCGCCTCCGTCCAGTACGTCGACCTGCGCATGCGCAAGGAGGCCTTCGACGTGGAGCTCATGCGTGAGGCGGGGATCGTCCCCGCATGATCCTGCCGGCCACCGCGCTGACCCTCGTCGGGTCGCGCCTCGACCCACCGCTCGACCCGAGCGGCGACGAGGCGCGCGGTGAGCTGCGCCGCGAGCTGGCCCGTCCCGAGTACCACGACACCGACCTGCTCGACCGGCTCGACCGCTGGCTCGGGCGGTTGGTCGACGACACCGTCGGCGCCGCCTCCGGCTCCTCGCCGGTGATGGTCATCGTCGCGACGGTCGTGGTGCTCGCGATCGCGGGCGCCGTCGCCTTCCTGGTCAGCCGGGCCAAGGCGACCGCCCGGGGCACGGCCGAGGCCCGCCCCGCGCTGGGCGACGAGGCGATCAGCGCCGACGCGCTGCGCGCCCGTGCCGAGGCGGCGCTCGCCGCCGGGGACACCGCCGCCGCACTGGTCGACGCCTTCCGCGCGGTCGCGGTCCGCCAGGTCGAGCGGGGCCGGATCGACGACCTCCCCCAGGCCACCGCCCACGAGCTCGCCGCCGCGCTGGGCAGCGTCTTCCCCGAGCGCCGCGGAGCAGTGCTGCGCGGAGCCGATCTCTTCGACGAGGTGCTCTACGGCGAGCGGCCGGCGAGTGCCGACCAGACCCGCGACCTGCTCGCGCTCGACGACGCGCTCGGCGGACGGTCGGTGCGGCGATGAGCGCGCCCGCCCCCACCCTCGCTCCCCCGGCCGCGGGTGCCCGCCGGCGCCGGCCGCCCGCCTGGGTCGCCGTCACCGTGGCCGTCGTCCTCGCGCTCGTGGTCGGCGCCTGGCTCTCCCGCGACAGCGAGGAGTTCCCCGGCCTGGCCGACCCGCGCAACCCCAGCCCCGACGGCGCCCAGGCGCTCGCGAAGGTGCTCGCCGACCAGGGCGTCGAGGTCACGATCGTGCGCTCCGCGGACGCGCTCGACGACACCGACGTCCGGCGCCGGGCCACGGTCGTGGTCACCGCGACCGACGGGCTCACCCGAAGCACGCTCGAGCGGCTGCGCCGGCACGTGGGTCCGGCGCGCGTGGTGCTGGTCGAGCCGTCGTACGCGCTGGTGCAGGAGATCGACGCCGACCTCACCACGCTGCCGGTCCGGCCCGGCACCGGGCACGCGATCGAGGCCGACTGCGGACCGCTCACCGGGATCGATCTGGCCGGTCTGCGGCTCGAGGTCGACGGCGCCACGGCCTACAACGGCACGGGCTGCTTCACCCGCGAGCTCGGCCCGGTGCTGCGCACGGTGCGTGACGACGACGGCGAGCTCGTGCTCCTCGGCGCCGCGCAGGCACTGACCAACGACCAGATCACCCGGGCCGACAACGCCGCCATCGCGCTGCGCCTGCTCGGCCACGACCAGCAGCTCGTCTGGTACGTCCCCGACCCCGCGGACGCCGCACCAGGCGACGCGGTCACCCTCGGCTCGCTGCTGCCCGACTGGCTCGTGCCGGCGCTGTGGACCGTCCTCCTGGCCGGGATCGGGCTCGTCCTGTGGCGCTTCCGCCGGCTCGGCCCGCTGTCGACCGAGCCGCTGCCGGTCGTCGTCCGGGCCGTCGAGACCACCCGCAGCCGCGGCCGGATGTATCGCCGCAGCGGCGACCGCGCCCACGCCGCGCACGCCCTGCGCCGCGCCGCGCGCACCGACCTGGCCGGCCTGCTGCGGCTCGACCGGCGGGCCGCGCCGGCGGCCGTCGTCGAGGCCACCGCGCGCCACCTCGGCGCGCCCGTCGAGAGCGTCGCCGCGCTGCTCGACGACGACCGACCACCCCCGGCGAACGACCAGGAGCTGGTCCGGCTCGCCCAGGACCTGGCCCGACTGAGGAGAGAGGTACGACGCGCATGACCCAGACCGCCCACTACGGAGCCGTCGACCCCCAGGCTCGCGCGCGGCTGCTCGCCGTCCGCGACGAGGTCGCCAAGGCCGTCGTCGGCCAGGAGGCTGCCGTCTCCGGCCTGCTCGTCGCCCTGCTCTGCGGCGGCCACGTGCTCATGGAGGGCGTGCCCGGCACCGCCAAGACGCTCCTCGTGCGCACCCTGGCCGCGAGCCTCGACGTGCAGACCCGGCGGGTTCAGTTCACCCCCGACCTGATGCCCGGCGACATCACCGGCTCGCTCGTCATCGACTCCGCGGCCGGACGGGTCGGTGAGCTGAGCTTCCGCGAGGGGCCGATCTTCACCAACCTGCTGCTCGCCGACGAGATCAACCGGACGCCCCCCAAGACCCAGTCCGCGCTGCTCGAGGCGATGGAGGAGGGCCAGGTCTCCGCCGACGGCGTGACCCGCCCGCTCCCCCGCCCGTTCCTCGTCGCCGCCACCCAGAACCCCGTCGAGTTCGAGGGCACCTATCCCCTGCCCGAGGCCCAGCTCGACCGGTTCCTGCTCAAGGTCGTGCTCCCGGTCCCGCCGCGCGACGACGAGATCACGATCCTGACCCGGCACGCCGGCGGCTTCGACCCCCGCGACGTCGCGGGCGCCGGGGTCCGGGCCGTCGCGGCCGGGGCGGACATCGAGGCCGGGCAGGTCGCCGTGCGCGGGGTCCAGGTGTCGCCCGAGGTGGCCGGCTACATCGTCGACATCGCCCGCGCGACCCGCCAGTCGCCGTCCCTCTCGCTGGGCGTCAGCCCCCGCGGCGCGACCGCCCTGCTCCGCGCCGCCCGCGCCTGGGCCTGGCTCTCGGGCCGCGACTTCGTGACCCCCGACGACGTCAAGGCGCTCACCCAGGCGACGCTGGCCCACCGGCTCGGCGTCCGCCCGGAGGCCGAGCTCGAGGGCGTCGACGTCGCCCAGGTGCTCGCGTCGGCGGTCGCCTCCGTGCCCGTCCCCCGCTGAGGCGCCACGACCGATGACGATCTCCGGCCGGGTACCGCTGCTGCTCCTCCTCGGGGTGGCGGCGGTCGTGCTGCGCCCCTCGGGGAGCACGGTGCTGCTCTGGCTGCTGGGCGTACTCCTCCTGGCCGGGCTCGACCTGCTGCTCACGCCGTCCCCGGGCACCATCGGGCTGAGCCGGCGCCCGCCCGGCACGGTGCGTCTCGGCGATCCCGCCGCCTCCGTGCTCGTCGTCGCCAACCCCGGCCCGCGCCGGGTCCACCTCCAGGTCCGCGACGCCTGGCAGCCCTCGGCCGGCGCCGGCAGCAACCGGTTCCGGCTGCACCTGCGCGGCGGCGACCAGCGCCGGGTCACCACCCCGCTGCTCCCCCGTCGCCGCGGCGACCTGCGCGCGGCCGGCGTCACGGTGCGCTCCTGGGGGCCGCTCGGGCTCGTCGCCCGCCAGCGCACGTACGCCGTCCCGGGGTCGGTGCGGGCGCTGCCCCCCTTCGACTCCCGCAAGCACCTGCCCTCCCGCCTCGCCCGGCTGCGCGAGCTCGACGGGCGGGCCGCTGTCCGGGTGCGGGGGCAGGGCACCGAGTTCGACTCGCTGCGCGAGTACGTCCGCGGGGACGACGTCCGCTCGATCGACTGGCGGGCGTCGGCCCGGCAGTCGCACGTCGTCGTCCGGACCTGGCAGCCGGAGCGCGACCGCCGCGTCGTCCTGGTGCTCGACACGTCGCGCACCTCGGCCGGTCGGGTCGCCCGGGTGGCCGGCGAGGACGAGACCGACGGCATGCCCCGCCTCGACGCCGCCATGGACGCCGCCCTCCTCCTCGGCGCCCTCGCCTCGCGCGCCGGCGACCGGATCGACTTCGCCGCCGGCGACCGCCGGGTCCGCGCCCGCCAGCGCCTGCACGGCGTCCGCGACGTCGCGGCCCGGCTCCAGGAGCAGATGGCCGACCTCGACCCCACCCTGGTCGAGGCCGACTGGGACGTCCTGGCCGGCGCGGTCCAGGGCTTCGGGCGGCAGCGCGCGCTCGTCGTCCTGCTGACGGCGCTGGAGCCCTCCGCCATCGCCGACGGTCTCCTCCCCGTGTTGCCCGCCCTCACCCGGCACCACCGCGTCGTCCTCGCCTCGGTCCGCGACCCCGAGCTCACCCGCCTCGCCGAGGCCGCCGCCGACCCGGACGTCGTGCCGACCGCCGACACGGCGTACGACGCCGCGGCGGCCGCCCAGGAGCTGCACCGCCGCGACCGGATGCGCGAGGTCCTCCAGCGCCTCGGCGTCGACGTCGTGGACACCGACGCCGACACCCTCCCCCCGGCCCTCGCCGACCACTACCTCGCCCTCAAGGCACAGGGACTGCTCTGACCCCACGAAGTGCCCGGGTTGCGGGCGCGAAGTGGGGAGGTTGCGGGGTCGAGGTGCGGCGGATGCCGCCGCACCGGCGTACTTCGGACCCGCAAGCGGCGTACTTCGTGCCCGCAACCCGCGCACTTCGGCAGGAGGTCAGGCCTGCGTGGCGGCGCGGTCCTCGAGCAGGGTGGCGGAGACGTCGCCGGTCTCGCCGCGGGAGGCCGCGGCGCGGCCGACCACGAAGACGTAGGCGAGGAAGACCACCTCGGCGAGGACGCCGATCGCGATCCGGGCCCACGTCGGCAGGGGGGACGGCGTCACGAAGGCCTCGATCACACCACTGATCGCGAGCACCACGGCGAGGCCGAGGGCGACGGTGACGGCGGTCCGGCCGGCGCGGGCCAGGGCGGCGGCGCGGGAGAGGGCGCCGGGCTCGATCCAGGACCAGAACAGCCGCAGACCGATGCCGCCGGCGACGAAGACGCAGGTGAGCTCGAGCAGGCCGTGCGGGAGGATCAGGCCCCAGAACAGGTCGCCGCGGTCGTGGCGGACCATGATCGAGCCGACGATGGCGAGGTTGGCGACGTTCTGGAAGAGCAGCCAGAGCACGGGCAGGCCGAGGATGCCGAGGGCGATGCACAGGGCGCTCACCCAGGCGTTGTTGAGCCAGACGTGGGCGGCGAAGGCGCCGGCGGCGTTCTCGCTGTAGTAGCTCTCGAAGTCGTTGTTGACGAGCTGGTCGACCTGCTCGGGCGAGAGCAGGTTCTGCTCGACGGCCGGGTGCTGGGCGAGCCAGATCATCATGATCCCGGTGACGAGGACGTTGCCGGCCAGGCAGCCGAGCCACCACCAGCGCAGGCGGTAGAGCGCGGCGGGGAACTGCTCGGTGAAGAACCGGGCCACCCCGCGCCAGCTCGGGACCCGGGCGGCGAGCATCGAGATCCGGGCCCGGCCGAGCAGCGAGGACAGGTGCGCGACGAGCTCGCCGTCCGGCGCCGACGTCCGTACGACGGACAGGTGGGTCGCGACCTGCTGGTAGCGGTCGACGAGCTCGTCCGCCTCGGCCCCGGTGCGCCGGCGCTGCTTGACGAGCTCCTCGAGCCGCACCCACGAGCGCGCGTTGGCAGCGACGTAGGCGTCGAGATCGATCCGCGGCACGCGCACAGCGTACGGGGCGCGCGCCCGTGTGGCAGGCTGCCACCGATGCCCGCCGCCGACTTCGCCACCGTCACCGCCGATGACCTCGTCACCGGCGAGGGCGTCGCGCTCGACCTCCCGGCCGCGTCGCTGGGGCTGCGGATGGCGAGCGGGCTGATCGACGTGGTGGTCACGATGGTGACGTTCGTCGTCGCCTACCTTCTGCTCGTCATCGCCGCGGTGCTGACCAACGACGCGGCGGCCGTGGGCTTCGCGATCGTGCTGACGTCGGTGCTCGTGTTCCTCGCCCTGCCGACGGCGCTCGAGACGTTCACCCGCGGGCGCACGATCGGCAAGCTCGCGCTGGGCCTGCGCACCGTCCGCGACGACGGCGGACCGATCAGCTTCCAGCACGCGCTGGTGCGCGCGCTCATCGGGTTCGTCGAGATCTACGCGTTCTCGGGGGTTCCGGCGTTCTTCTCGATCATGCTCAGCACCCGCGGCAAGCGGCTGGGCGACTACGCCGCCGGCACGTACGTCGTCCGGGAGCGGGTGCCGCTGCGGCTGCCTCCCCCTCCGCCGATGCCGCCGCAGCTCGCGGCGTGGGCGCGCAGCACCGACCTCGCCACGCTGCCCACCGGCACCGCGCTGGCGGTGCGCCAGTACCTCGGCCGGCTCGGCACCCTCGACCCGGTCTCGCGCGAGCGGATCGGCCGCCTGCTGCTCTCCGACGTCCTCCCCTATGTCGCGCCCGCCCCGCCGCCGGGCGCGCCCGCCGAGATGGTGCTCGGCGCGATCATCGCCGAGCGGCGCGAGCGCGACCTGGTCCGGCTGCGCCGCGACGACGAGCTGAGGGCCCGGCTGCTCACCGAGGGGTGAACGCGGCCCTCCTGGGTAGATTCGGCGGCATGACCCCTGCGACCGCCGTCCGGCGCACGCCCGACGACCCGAGCACGCCCCTCACGGCGGCCGAGCTGACCCGGGCCTCTGAGGCGATCGAGAAGGTCTCCGCGTCGTTCTCCAGCCGGGTCGTCGGCCAGCGCCGGGTCCGCACGGCGCTGCTGGTGACGCTGCTGTCCGAGGGGCACATCCTGCTCGAGAGCGTCCCCGGCCTGGCCAAGACGCTGGCCGCGTCGACGCTCGCCCACGCGGTGAGCGCCCGGTTCACCCGGATCCAGTGCACGCCCGACCTGCTGCCCGCCGACATCATCGGCACCCAGGTCTACGACCCGCGCCGGCACGAGTTCGAGACCCAGCTCGGCCCGGTCCACGCCAACATCGTGCTCCTCGACGAGATCAACCGGGCCAGCGCCAAGACCCAGTCGGCACTGCTCGAGGCGATGCAGGAGCGGCAGACGTCGATCGCCGGCACCGTGCACCCGCTGCCCGACCCGTTCATGGTGATGGCCACCCAGAACCCCATCGAGGAAGAGGGCACCTACGTCCTCCCCCACGCCCAGATGGACCGCTTCCTGCTCAAGGAGGTCGTCGACTACCCCACCGAGGACGACGAGCTGATGGTCCTCGAGCGCATCGACGACGGCACGCTCGGCCAGCACATGACCGACGTCGAGCCCGTCGTCACCACCGCCGAGGTCGCCGAGCTCCAGGAGCTCGTCCGCCGCGTGTACGTCGACCCGGCGATCCGCCGCTACGTCGTGTCCCTGGTCCGCGCGACCCGCGACGTGACCGGCGTCCTCGGCGCCGAGCTCGGCAACTACGTCGAGATCGGGGCGAGCCCGCGCGGCTCGATCGCGTTCTTCCAGGCGGCGCGCGCCATGGCCGTCGTCCAGGGCCGTCACTACGTCATCCCCGAGGACATCCGCGAGCTGCGCCACAGCGTCCTGCGCCACCGGATCCACCTCAGCTTCGAGGCGCTCGCCGACCGGGTCCGGCCGGAGACCGTCATCGACGCGGTGTTCCGGGCGGTCCCCACCCCGTGAGTCCCGCATGACGGCCCACCTCACCCGCATCCGCAGCCGGCTCGCGATCCACGCGCACCGCAAGGTCCGCGGCCTGCTCGAGGGCGAGTACGCCGCCATCCACGCCGGGCGCGGCATCGACTTCAACGACCTGCGCGAGTACGTGCGCGGCGACGACGTCAAGGACATCGACTGGAAGGCCTCGGCCCGCAGCCGCCAGCTCCTGGTCAAGCGCTACGTCGCCGAGCGCAAGCACACCGTGCTCCTCTGCGTCTCGACCGGACGCAGCATGGCGGCGATGAACGACGCCGCGGTCGCCAAGCGCGAGCTCGCCGTGACGGTGGCCGGCGTGATGGGCCACCTCGCCGTCCAGCACGGCGACCTGGTCGCGCTCGTCCACGGCAACGCGGAGTCCTGCCACTCCGAGCGGCCCGGCGGTGGCGACCTCCACCTCGAGCGGCTGCTCGGCTCGGCGTACGACGCGATCCGGCCCGACGGCCCGCCGGGCGACCTGGCCACGCTGCTGCGCCACGTCGTGCGGACCGTGCGCCGCCGCACGATCCTGGTCGTCGTCACCGACGAGACCGCGCTGGCCGACGACGCGATCGCGCTGCTGCGCCGGCTGACCGTCCAGCACGAGGTGCTCTTCGTGACCCTCGGCGACCTCGACCCGACCCTGCCCGCCGTCGCCGACCGGCGCCTGGTCGACATCGACGCCGGCTCCGAGGTGCCCGGCTGGCTCCGTCGCGACGAGCGGCTGCGCCGCGAGTACGCCGCCCTGGTCGACGACGAGGCCCAGAAGCTGCGGCGCCGGCTCGACCAGCTCGGCATCGCCCAGGAGATGGTCCGCGACCACGACGACGCGATCACCGCCGTGTTCCGGCTGCTCGAGAGGCACAGGCATGCTCGCCGCCGCTGAGCTCCCCGACGAGTTCACCGGCCCCGTCGCGTACGACGACCGCTGGCTCTGGATCGCGGTCGCGCTCGGCGCCGCGGTGGTCCTCTACTACCTGCTCGTCTGGTGGCTCACCCGACGCCCGCGGGTGCCGCGGCTGGAGCGCGTGGCCGCCGACGTGCCTGACGTGCGCCGGACCCACCTCGACCTGATCGACCGGATCGACGCCCGGGTGCGCGCCGGCGAGCTGGAGCCGCGGGCGGGCCACCAGCAGCTGAGCGAGGTGGTGCGCTCCTACGTCGCCGCGGTGACCACGCTGCCGGCGCGGACCATGGCGCTGGCCGACTTCCGGGCCCGCGCGCCCCACGAGCTGGTCGCGGTGATCGAGCTCGTCTACCCGCCGGAGTTCGCCCCCGACGACGCGATCGCGCGCGAGCTGTTCGACACCGCCGTGGTCCGGGCCCGCGGGCTCGTGGCCGACTGGAGCGCGGCCTGATGTGGACGCGTGAGGACACCGGCTTCCAGTGGCCCTGGCTCGTGGTGGCGCTCGCCGCCGCGGTCGTGGTGCTGCTCGTCGTGTGGCTGGCCCTCTGGCGCGGACGGCGCCCTGCCGCCGGCAGCGCGTCGTACGTCGCCCATGCCGGCCGGCTGCGCGCCCTGCCCCGCTACCGCACGCTCGTCCGGCGCCAGGTCGCGCTGGGCGCGTGCCTCACCCTGGCCGCCCTGGTCGCGGCGAGCGGGGCGATCGTCGTCGCCGGCCGGGTCCAGGAGCGGCAGACGCTCGTCCAGTCCGACCGGACCCGCGACATCGTGCTGTGCCTCGACGCTTCGGGGTCGATGGCGGAGGTCGACCGCCAGGTGCTGCGCGAGTTCCGCACGATCGTCGACGGCCTGCAGGGCGAGCGGGTGGGGCTGACGATCTGGAGCGGTGCGGCCATCACGATCTTCCCCCTCACCGACGACTACCAGTACGTCGTCGACCAGCTCTACGAGGCCGAGAAGGCGTTCCGCGACGGCACCGTGATCAGCGACGACTACGCGGTGTTCACCGCCGGCACGGTCGTCGACTGGGACATCCAGTCGCAGCTCGGCGACGGCCTCGCCTCGTGCGTCCAGCGGTTCGACCGCCGCGACGAGGACCGGACCCGCGCGATCGTGCTCGCCTCCGACAACGAGCCGGTCGGCACGGGCATCTACAGCGTCCCCGAGGCCGCGCAGTACGCCGCCGACGAGAACGTCGTCGTGCACGGCATCGCCGCGCCGCGGACCGCCGACCGGCCGCCCGCCGTCCGGGAGTTCCGGTCCGCGATGGCCAGAACCGGGGGCACCTTCTCGCTGCTCGGCGACGACAGCAGCGCCGGCGCCGTGGTCCGCGCGATCGACAGCCTGGAGGCGACGCCCATCGACCGTCCGCCCGTGGTGCAGGTCTTCGACCGGCCCCGGCTCGGGACGACGCTCGCCGGGATCGGCCTGGCCGGCCTGGCGCTGGTGTGGGCGGTCCAGGGCGGGCTCGCCCTGCGCGACCGGCGCGGAGGTGCCCGGTGAGCCCCGCGACCGCCGGCGTCCTCGTCGTCCTGCGGCGGGTCGGGATCGCGCTGGCGTTCGTCGCCGTGCTGCTGCGCCCCGACGTCGGCCAGACGTCGGTGAGCGAGCAGCTCTCCGACCTCGACGTGCTGGTCGTCGTCGACCGGACCCGCTCGATGGCCGCCCTCGACTACGACGGCCGCACGCCGCGGATCACCGGCGTCCAGGCCGATCTCACCGCGCTCGCCAAGGCACTGCCCGGCGCCCGCTTCGGGCTGCTCGCGTTCGGCGCCGAGACCCGGCTGGTGATGCCGTTCAGCTCCGACACCACCGCCTTCGACGCCGCCGTCGAGACGCTCTACCTCGAGGGCCCCAAGGACGGCGCCGGCTCGGCCGCCGACCGACCGGTGCCCGAGCTGACCGCGGTGCTCGAGCGGGCCGAGGACCAGAGCCCCGACCGGCGCCGGATCGTGGTCTACGCCGGCGACGGCGAGAACACCACCGGCTCCGACGAGGACCCGCAGTCGTTCGAGGACGTCCGCGACCTCGTCGCCGGCGGCGCCGTGCTCGGCTACGGCACCTCCGAGGGCGGCCCGATGCCCGAGTCCGACGACCTCGACGGCGCGCTGGGCTACGTGCGCGACCCCGAGACCGCCGAGACCGCGATCTCCCGTGCCGACCTCGGCAACCTCGAGAAGATCGCCGACCAGCTCGACGTCCCGTTCGAGCACCGCACCGCGCCGGGCGGCCTCGCGCCGCTGGCGAAGTCGTTCGCGGCGTCGTACTCCGACGGGCAGGGCGGCCACGAGCGGCCCGCGAAGCACGACCTGACCTGGTTGGCCGCCCTGGTGCTGCTCGGCCTGGTGCTGCTCGAGCTGCGCGCCGGCTGGCGCGCGGTGTGGACCTCGCGCGACGCGCTGCTCCCCGCGCGGCCGAAGGGAGCCCGCCGATGAGCGCCGGACGTCCTCCGCACCCGCGGGCCCGGCTGCGCCGGGTGCTGCTGCTCGCCGGCCTGCTGCCCGCCCTCCTCGTCGCGGCGTACGCCGTCAAGGTGGGCCTGATGCTCCACGACAACGCCGCCGGGCGCGACGCCTTCGTGCGCGGCGACACCGACGGTGCGGCCGCGGAGTTCGGGGGGACCCGCTCGCTCAACTGGTTCGAGCCCTGGATCGCCCCCTTCGACGAGGGCGCCTCCTGGCACGCCGAGGGCAACTACCCGGCGGCCGTCTCGTCGTACCTCGCGGCGCTGGACCACGTGCCCGAGCGCGAGGAGTGCACGGTCCGGATCAACCTGGCGCTCGCCTACGAGGCGATCGGCGACCAGGCCCAGGAGGCCGGGGCGGCCACCCGCGCCGACGAGGCCTGGCAGGCCGGCATCGACGCGCTCGCCGCGGGCGACTGCCCCACCGACGCCGGCCGCGGGGCCGAGCAGCGCGCCGACGCGGGCGCGGTCGACGAGCGGCTCAAGGCCAAGCAGCAGCAGAACCAGCAGCAGCCCCAGCCGGAGCCCCAGCAGAAGCCCGAGGACAAGCCGAAGGACGAGCCCGACCCCAAGCGCGAGCGGCTCGAGGACAACAACCAGCGCGGGCTCGGGCAGCGCCACGAGGACCAGGACCTCTACCAGGACGACGACGTCACCAAGCCCGACACCTGGTAGCCCTCCTCAGCCGGGCTCAGCGGCGACGCCTCCGCCGCCGGCGCAGCGCGGCCAGGCCGACGAGGACGGCGAGCGCCGCCGCGATCTGCTTCCCGTAGCTCTTCAGCAGCACCGGCAGCACCGCCGCGCCGAGGTCGAGCGCACCGTCGTCGGCCGCGGGTGCCGGCGCGGGTGCCGGCGCCGGGGCCCGCTCCGGTGCCGGTGCGGCGGCCGGATCGGCCGCGGGCTCGGGCCCGGGCTCCGGTGCGGGCGCGCTCTCGGCCGCGAGCCGCTGCTCCAGGCAGGCGACGAACTGCCCGAGCAGCTTGTCCGAGACGTCCTGCATCACTCCGCGGCCGAACTGCGCCGGCTTGCCGGTGATGGCCAGGTCGGTCACCACGTCGACCTGCGTCGCGCCGTCGCCGGCGTCCGCCATGGTCACGGTGACCGTGGCGCCCGCCGTCCCGTTGCCGCGCTTGTCGCGGCCCTTGGCGTCGACGACGAAGCGCCGGCCGGCCTCGTCGCGCTCGACGAACTTGCCGGAGCCGGCGTAGACGAGGGCGATCGGGCCGAGCTTGACCTTGCAGGTCCCCTCGAAGGTCGGCGCGCCGTCGTCGTCGGTGCCGACCGCGGTGACCTGGGCGCCCGGGAAGCACTCGGCGAGCGCGCCGATGTCCTGGAAGTGGTCCCAGGTGGCCGCGACCGAGGTCGGGACGGTGAAGGAGTGGGAGAGGTCCATCGGCGCCCGTCAGCTCCTTCCGGCGGCGGCGAGCACGGCCCGCCGGGTGAGGACGGTGGCGAGGTGCCGGCGGTAGTCGGCGTCGCCGTTGAGGTCGCTGGGCGGAGTGGTGCCGTCGGCGGCGAGGGCCGCGGCGGCGGCCACGCCCTCCTCGGTCGCCGGCTGCCCGGCCAGCATCTGCTCGGTCGCTCGCGCCCGGACCGGGGTCGAGCCCATGTTGGTCAGCCCGATCCGGGCCTCGGCGATGGTGTCGCCCTCCATCCGGACGGTCGCGGCGACCGCCACGATCGGCCACTGGTGGGCGATCCGCACGAACTTCTCGTACGACGCACCCCAGCCGGCCCGCTTCGGGAGGCACACCTCGACGAGGATCTCGTCGTCGGAGATCGCCGTCTCGAAGAGGTCGACGAAGAAGTCGGCCGCGGCGACCTCGCGCGTCCCCCCAGGCCCCTGGACGACGAACGTCGCGTCGAGCGCGAGCGCCGGCGCCCCGAGGTCGCCAGCCGGGTCGGCGTGGGCGAGCGCACCGCCGAACGTGCCGCGGTGCCGGACCTGGGCGTCGGCGAGGTGCGTGATCGCCTTGCTGACCAGCAGCGCGTGCTCGTGCACGAGCGGGTCCTGGCCGACGTCGTGGTGGGTGGTCATCGCGCCGATGGCGAGGTGGTCGCCGCCGTCGCGCACGCCGCGCAGGCTGTCGATCCGGCCCAGGTCGATCACCCACTCGGGGGCGTTGAGCCGCATCCGGAGCACCGGCAGCAGGCTCTGGCCGCCGGCGATGATCTTCGCGTCGTCGCCGTGCTCGGCGAGCGCTGCCAGCGCCTCCTCGACCGAGGCCGGGGCGACGTACTCGAAGGCTGCGGGGATCACTGGACCCCTCCTTCCGTCTCGTCGAAGTGGGGCATGGCGGCCTCCGTGGTCGCGCCTCCCGAGGAGCCGTCGGCGATCGCGCGCCAGACCCGCTCGGGGGTGCAGGGCATCGTGATGTCGGAGACGCCGAGGTGGCGGACCGCGTCGACGACCGCGTTGACCACGGCCGGCGTCGAGGCGATGGTGCCGGCCTCGCCGACCCCCTTGGTGCCGAGCGAGTTGGTGGTCGCCGGCGAGGTGGTGTGGTCGATCTCGAAGCTGATCGTGTCGGCCGCGGTGGGCAGCAGGTAGTCGACGAACGACCCGGTGACGAGGGTGCCGTTCTCGTCGTAGACCGCCTCCTCCCAGAGCGCCTGCGCGATGCCCTGGACCAGGCCGCCGTGCACCTGCCCGGAGACGATCAGCGGGTTGATGACGACGCCGATGTCGTCGCAGCAGACGTACTTGCGGAGCTTGACCTGGCCGGTCTCGGTGTCGACCTCGACCGCGCACAGGTGCGTGCCGTGGGGGTAGTTGAAGTTGACCGGGTCGTAGGTCGCCTCGGAGTCGAGCGAGGGCTCCATGCCGTCGGGCAGGTTGTGCGCGGCGAAGACGGCGGTGGCGATCTCGGTGATCGCCATCCCCTGGTCGGTCCCCTTGACGGTGAACCGGCCGCCGCTGAACTCCAGGTCGTCGGCGGAGGCCTCGAGCAGGTGGGCCGCGACCGGCCGCGCCTTCTCGATCACCTTGTCGAGAGCCCGCACCAGGGCCTCTCCGCCGACGACCAGGCTGCGGGAGCCGTAGGTGTCGAGGCCCTTGTGGGAGATCTGGGTGTCGCCGTGGAGCACCTCGATGTCCTCGAACGGGACGCCGAGCCGGTCGGCCGCGATCTGGCTGAACGCGGTCTCGTGGCCCTGGCCGTGGGCGGACGCCCCGGTGACGATCTCGACCTTGCCGGTCGCGAGCATCCGCACCTCGGCGTGCTCCCAGCCGCCCGCGCCGTAGTTGAGCGAGCCGAGCACCCGCGAGGGCGCCAGGCCGCACATCTCGGTGAAGGTCGAGACGCCGAGCCCGAGCTGCACCTTGTCGCCACGGGCCCGCCGCTCGGCCTGCTCGGCGCGGAGCTCGTCGTACCCGAACATCTCCTTGGCGCGCGCGGTGGCGGCCTCGTAGTTGCCGGAGTCGTACTCGAGGCCGGCCACCGTGGTGAACGGAAACTCCTCGTGCTTGATCCAGTTCATCTCGCGGACCTCGAGCGGGTCCTTGCCGAGCTCGGTGGCGAGCTCGTCCATCAGCCGCTCGATCGCGAACGTCGCCTCGGGCCGGCCGGCGCCGCGGTAGGCGTCGGTCCAGGTCTTGTTGGTGAGCACGTTAGTGGTCTGGAACTGGTAGGCGGGGAACTTGTAGATCGCGTTGAACATGAACGCCCCGAGCACCGGGACGCCACCGCCGACGATGGCGACGTACGCGCCGAGGTCGGCGAGCAGGTCGACCTTGAGGCCGGTGACGTGACCGTCCTTGGTCGCGGCGAGCGTCAGCCGCTGCCACTGGTCGCGGCCGTGGTGGGCGGTGAGGAGCGACTCGCTCCGGGTCTCGGTGAACTTGACCGGCTTGCCGAGCTTGCGGGCGACCGCGAAGGCGATCATCTCCTCGGGCGTCTGCTGCAGCTTGCCGCCGAAGCCGCCGCCCACGTCGGGCGCGATCACCCGGATCTTGGACTCGGGCACGCCGGTGGTGGCCGCCATCGCGAACCGCAGGATGTGGGGCACCTGGGTCGCCGACCACACGGTGATCTGCTCGCCGGTGGGGTCGACGACGACGCTGCGCGGCTCCATGAACGCCGGGATCAGCCGCTGCTGGCGGTACTCCCGCTCGATCACGATGCCGTTCTCGCGCGCCTCGGCGATGGCCTGCTCGACGTCCCCGCCGGTGCCGGCCTCGGCGGAGTCGAAGCGCCACACGGCACTGACGTTGGTGCCGAGGTCGGGGTGCGCGAGGACCGTGTTCTCGGCCGCCTCCTTGAGGTCGAGCGCGGCCGGCAGCTCCTCGTAGTCGACCTCGACCAGCTCGGCGGCGTCGCGGGCCTCGGCGGCGCTGCGCGCCACCACGACGGCGACGGTCTCGCCCGCGAAGGCGACCCGGTCGGTCGGCATCGGCAGGTGCGCCGGCGTCACCTGGTCGGTGACGACCGGCCAGGCGTTGATGCAGGCCCCCTGGCCCTCGCCGAGGTCGGCACCGGTCAGCACCGCGACCACGTTGGTCGCGCTCCTGGCGGCCTCGGTGTCGATGCCGGTGATCCGCGCGTGCGGGAACGGGCTGCGCACCATCGCGAGGTGCAGCATCCCGGGCAGCGTGATGTTGTCGGTCCACCGGGTGCGGCCGGTGATGAGGCGCTGGTCCTCCTTGCGCCGGCGGTCGCGACCGATCTCGGCGCCGGCCGTGGGCTCCTGGGTCGCGGTCATGCCGGTGCCCCCTCGGTCGCGTCCGTCGTACCAGCGGCGTGCTGCACGGCCCGCACGATGTTGTGGTAGCCGGTGCACCGGCAGAGGTTGCCCTCGAGGCCGAGCCGGATCGCCTCCTCGGACGGGCTGGGGTTCTCGTTGAGGAGGTCGACGGTCTGCATGATCATGCCGGGGGTGCAGAACCCGCACTGCAGGCCGTGGCACTCCCGGAAGGCCTCCTGCACCCGGTGCAGCTGACCGTCGTCGCCGGCCAGCCCCTCGATCGTCGTGACCTCGCTGCCGTCGGCCTGGACCGCCAGCACGTTGCAGGACTTCACGCTCCTGCCGTCGAGGTGGACGGTGCACGCACCGCAGCTGCTGGTGTCGCAGCCGACGACGGTGCCGGTCTTGCCGAGCTTCTCGCGCAGGTACTGCACCAGCAGCATCCGCGGTTCGACGTCGTCGGCGACCTGCTGGCCGTCGACGTTGAGACTGATCCGGGTCATGACTCTCCCAAGGGCGCGTGCGGGAACGTGACCTGGCTCACGCTAGGAGGGGGTGGTTGGTGAGTGGTTGGCGCGCGGAACACCGGGGTTGCCCACTACTGCGCATGGGAGATCGGGGCCGGCTGATGTGCGCCAGGTGAGCAGTGAAGCGGCTCGCGTCCCACCGGGACCTCGCGGCGCTCGCCATCGCGATCGCCCTCGCGGTGGGCTTCTTCGCCTGGCGGTGCTGGCCGGCGAGCGTGTTCGGCACGGCCGACCCGGACGACGGCGAGGGTGATAGGTGCGGGTTCGGCATCGTCGCCGAGACCGCCGACCCTGACGCGCTCGTGGCGACCCCGGGCGCGCTCGAGCCCGGCCAGTACTTCGACGTACGACGGGCCGACGGACGGGTCAGCGACCTCGGCGACCTCCTGCTCCACGGCGACGAGGAGTCGGGTTGTCTCACCTACTCGCTGATCGCCGGCGGCAGCGGGCCGACCTGGATCGACGTCACGGGACAGACCCAGATCTTCACGGTGCGCGAGGTCGAGCCGCCGATCCGGACCGTTGAGCACGTGGTTCCGGAGACCGCAGGCGTGGGGCAGTACCTCGCGTGCGCGGTCTACGAGGATCGCGGTCCGGAGTGTGCAGAGGTCACCGTCAGTCGTTGACTGCCGGATGGCTCGGGGTCGTCGTCCTCACCGGAATGGTCGACGGGATGGGTGCCGCGGTGGGTCACCTGGAAGTGGAAGCCTGCTGGGCTTCGCCATAAGTAGGTCCCGATCTGCGTGATCTGGTAGCGCCACTCGCCGTGGGTCTTCGCGCGGTGGTGGCGTCGGCACAACGGGACGAGGTTGCACGAGCAGGTCGGTCGCCTCGGGCGTGGGGTCGGGCGTGGTCGAGGTCGCAACGGGTTGCTGGCCGGTTGCAGTAGGGGAAGCGGCAGGTGTGGTCCCGCATCTCAACCTGCTGCCGGTGGCGGTCGGGGATCTCGTACGCCGTCACGGGGATGTGCTCGGCGAGGTCGATGACGGGGCGGACGGTGACGCTGGTGCCGGGCTGGGCGAGCCATTCGCGGATCTGCTCACTGCTGACCGGGCTCTGGTCCCAGCGTCCGACTGGGTTGTCGCCGGTGAGGGTTGGTGTCGGTGATGTGGAGGTTGAGGACGGCTTTGCGGCCCGGCGAGCCCTCGAGGTCCAGCGTGAGGTCGTTCCTCGCGAGGTCGCCCAGGGCTTGGGAGCGGCGCACGTCGAGGGAGTTCTTGTTGCCGAGCTTTCCGAGCAGGGTCGCGCGGCGGCTCAGGGCGTCGTCGAGGTCTCGGCCGTCCGCGGCGTCGAGGACCGCGTCGAGGCGGACCAGGCCGTTGCCGTCCGGGTCGTCGATCTCCACGAACCGACCATCGGTCGCCGCCGCGCGCTCGGCCTCGGCGCGCTCGGGGTCGAACCGGATGATCGCCTCCGCGATCAGCCGCTCCAGCTGCGCCCAACCCACACCCGTCGCGCTGAACAGCTACCGGTCCACGAACGCCGCAGCATCCGCGGACAGCGGCCGGGTCGCTTCGGCGATCCGCTCAGCCCGCCAGGGAGCGAGCCGTCCAGCGACCACCGACGCGTAGACCTGGGGCAGCCGCCAAGCGCACTTCAGCACCCTACCGACGTACAGCCGCCCGCCGTCGGGCGAGCGACCCAAGACGGCGACCAGCTCCATCAGCGCGAACTCCGAGACCAACGGCGCACCCTCACCGGCAATCGGCACACCGGTGTCGACGTACCCGTCCCGGATGGTTGCGGCTCCCTCTGAACCCGCAACCGTGTTGCCGGCGGCCCACTCGACAATGCCCGCCCACTCCTCGACCACCGACTCCTCCCGCACCTGCACACCCGCACGCAAGCGCGAGAGCAACCGGGTCGAGGCGGTCCGAGAAGCCATACCCGTATTCCAACACAAGGGTCCGACACAACCCCGCGAGTTCAGCCCAGGATCCCCCGCTCGTACGCCACCGCGACCGCGGCCGCGCGATCGGTGACCCCGAGCTTGTCGTAGACGTGCGCCAGGTGTGTCTTGACCGTCGCCTCGCTGACGAACAGCTCGCGGGCGATCGCCCGGTTGGCAGCGGGCGGCGCGGGCGTCATCCGTTGGGATGATGGGCAACCCACACCGACGTGCCGATGATGACCCCGACCCAGCCTGCACCCGACCCCGCGGCCCACAGCGGCCCGTCGCCGTCCGGCACCGCCACCCGCGCCCACCCGCCGTCCTCGGCGGCGTCCGGGAACCACAGCGCGTTGCCGTCGACAGACGCGGTGACCATCGCCGGCATGTCGTCCAGCCGGTCTGGCTCGAGCAGGAGGACCCGCGGCCCCGCCGCGTCCGGGCGCAGCCTCGTCACCGGCGCGGGTACGACCTCCGGCTCGGTTCCCCGGCCGTGCCGGACCAGCACCGGACGGTCGCCGTCGGCGCCCGGCGCCCAGCCACCCAGCCAGCCCTTCATGCCGACCGCGGCGTACGTCGCGACCATGCCCGCCGGCAGGTCCACGTCGCTCCAGTGGACCTCATCCTGCATCTCGTCGAGCAGCCACGGATCGCTCCAGCAGACCCCTGCGTCGGTGACGACCCAGACCGGCTGCTTCGCGCGGTGCGCGACCACGGGCCGGCCACCGAGCAGGCCGGGCGCCGCGGGGTGCCGGTGCTGGTCGAGGACCGGCAGGTCGAGGGCGTAGAGCACCCGGACCTCGACCTGTGTCGTCTCGGCGCGACCGGTCATCGCGAGCATGAAGTCATCGCGCTCCGTCGCCACCGACGCGGCCCAGGTGTAGTGCTCCGGCAGCTCGATCTCCTCGATCAACGGCTCCTCGTCGTCCAGCTCGCCGGCCGCGAGGTCCTGCGCGTTGACGTAGAACTCCTCGACGGACCACATCCGCAGCGTCCCTTCCGGGTCGCGCCCGGTCAGGAACGTGGTCTCGATCCCGCCGACGGCGAGGACCCCGTCCGCGTCGAGCCGGATCTCGTCGAGCACGAGCGCATCGCCGGCGTCGATCAGACCCGCGATGAATCCGGATCCGTCGTCGGTCACGCCGGCCACGACGGGTCCGTTCATCGCCGTCACCCGGCCGGGATAGGTCCCTCTCCTCCACTCCATGCCGCGAGGCTAAGGGGCACCACGGCAGCGCCGCAGGACTTCAGCCGTCCGCGACCGCCAGCCGCGCCTTGAGCAGCGGGATCGCCGGGTGCTTGGCCCGGCCGTCGCGGTCGAGCTGGACGAGGCAGGCCTCGAGCACCGCCGTGTCGTACGGCGCCAGCTCGCTGTAGTGCAGGACCGCGTCGGGCTGGGGGTCGGCGAGCAGGGCCTCGCGGACGGCGACGGCGACGTACTCGCCCATCTCGACCAGGGCCGGGCTCTCGGTGCCGGGCAGCAGGTCGCCGCCGTAGGCGTCGACCGCGGCCGCGACCTGACCGCGGCGCAGGAGCCCAAGGACGTGGTCGACGTCGGTGGCGATCGGCATGAGGAGGCGGTAGGGGCGCGAGGCGAGCTGGCCGGCGAGGGCGTGGCGCAGGTGGGAGACCTCGGCCTTGAGGGTGGAGAAGGTGACCGCGTGGTCGCCGTAGAGCATCGCGTGGAGCTGGTCGAGGGACAGGCCGTCGGGGTGCAGCGCGAGCAGCGCGAGGATCTCGTTCTGGCGCCGGTTGAGCAGCAGGCGCTGGCCGTCGACCCGGGCCTCGGCGGTGCCGAGGAGGCTGAGGACGAGGCCGGGCTCGGCCAGCTCGTCGCCGAGGACGCCCGCCCCGGCGGCGGCCGCGTCGTCGGCGTGCTGGTGGGAGCGCGGCAGCGCCTGCTCGACGAGGCGGGCCAGGACCCGGGCGGTGGCCAGGCCGATGGGGTGGGTGCGGTCCCAGGTCGTGGAGAGGTCGAGGACGCCGAGCCGGGCGCCGGTCACCGGGTCGTGCACGGGCGCGGCCCAGCAGACCCAGTTGTGCACGATGGGGGCGTAGTGCTCGGCGCTGAACACCATCGCGGGCCGGTCGAGGCGGTTGGCGAGGTCGAGCGCGTTGGTGCCCACCGAGCGGTCGTCCCAGCGGCCGCCGAGCACGAAGTTGACCGACTCGGCCTTGCGGCGCATCACCCGGCCGCCGTAGGTCCACAGGACGCGGGTGTCGGGGTCGGTGACGGCGACGACGAGGTCGCCGTCCTCGGCGGTGCGGCGCAGCTCCTCCTCGACCCGCTCGACGGCGATCTGGAGCGGCGAGCCCTGCCAGAACGAGCGGGTCTCGGACTCGTCGGCGAGCGGCGCCTCGACGACGTCGCGGGCGACGGTGGCGCCGGAGCGGTTCCAGCTGTCGAGGATCTCGGGCCGGACCAGTGGCGTCGCCGGGTCACCCTCCTCGACGAAGGTGGTCCACGCGCGCAGCGCCGCGCGCCGCCGCTGGTCGAGGTCGCCCATGGCGTGCACAGTACCGCGCACTGTGACGCCGATCACCCCCGAACGGAGGTGACTCTCAGGCGTGGATCCGACCCGACCGGGTGGCGAGCGGCTCGCCCGAGCCGCCCCAGCGGCCGGCGACGATCTCGGCGGCGATGCTGATCGCGGTCTCCTCCGGCGTGCGGGCGCCGAGGTCGAGCCCGATCGGGCTGTGCAGCATCGCGAGCTCGGCCTCGGTCAGGCCGGCCTCGCGGAGCCGGTCCATCCGGTCGTCGTGGGTGCGCCGGGAGCCCATCGCGCCGACGTAGCCGACCTCGGGCAGGCGCAGGGCCACCTCGAGCAGCGGGACGTCGAACTTCGGGTCGTGCGTCAGCACGGTGATCACCGTCCGCCGGTCGACCCGGCCCGCCTCCTGCTCGGCCGCCAGGTAGCGGTGCGGCCACTCGACGACGACCTCGTCGGCGCCGGGGAACCGGCTGGTCGTGGCGAACACGGGCCGGGCGTCGCACACGGTGACGTGGTAGCCGAGGAAGCCGCCGACCCGGGCCACCGCGGCGGCGAAGTCGATGGCGCCGAACACGAGCATCCGCGGCGCCGGCGCGAACGCCCACACGAAGACGCGCATCCCCTCGCCGCGGCGCTCGCCGTCGGGGCCGTAGGAGAGCGTGCCGTTGTGGCCGGTGGCGAGGAGGCCCATCGCGTCGTCCCGGACGGCGTCGTCGATGCGCGGGCTGCCGAGCGACCCGGTCGCCGGCTCGTCGGGCCGCAGCACCACCCGGCGTCCGACGTACGACGGGTCCGGGTGGTCGACCACGGTGGCCACGGCGACCGGGCGGCCGGCCTCGATGTCGGCGGCGATCTCGCCCAGCTCGGGGAAGGTCGTCCGGCTGACCTTCTCGACGTACACGTCGAGGATGCCGCCGCAGGTGAGCCCGACCGCGAACGCGTCGTCGTCGGAGACGCCGTAGCGCTGCAGCCGCGGGGTGCCCGAGCCGGCGACCTCCTGGGCGAGGTCGTAGACGGCGCCCTCGACGCACCCGCCGGAGACCGAGCCGACGGCGGAGGCGTCCGGCCCGACCAGCATCGACGCACCCGGGGGGCGCGGGGCGGAGCGGAAGGTCGCGACGACCGTCCCCATGCCGACGGTCTCGCCGGCCTCCCACCACTGGAGCAGCTGGGTCAGCACCTCACGCATCTGGCGTCATCTCCCGATCTCTTCGAGCAGCTCGGCGAAGGTCGCCAGCGAGTGGCCGGCGACGAACGCGTCGACATGGGGCAGGACGGCGACCACCCCTTGCTGCACGGGTGCGTAGCCGTCCTTGCCGCGGTGGGGGTTCACCCAGATCACCTTGTGCGCGAGCCGCCGCAGCCGGGCGGCCTGCTCGCCGAGCAGCTGGGTGTCGCCACGCTCCCAGCCGTCGCTGAACACGACGACGACCGCGCCGCGCGCCATCCCGCGCCGCCCCCACCGGTCGAGGAAGGCCTGCAGGGTCTCCCCCAGCCGGGTGCCCCCGGACCAGTCCGGGACGGTGTCGCCGGCCGCGGCGATCGCCCGGTCGGGATCGCGGCGGCGGAGCGCGCGGGTCAGGTGGGTGAGCCGGGTGCCGAGGCTGAACACCTCGACGGAGTCGCGGCTGCCGCCGCTCGCCGCTCCCGCGACCACGATCCGGTGGGCGAGGCGGAGCAGCGCGTCGGCGTACCCGCTCATCGAGCCGGACACGTCGATCAGCAGCACCACGCGGCGCGGCCGGATGCCGCGCCGGCGGTAGTGGATCCGGGCCGGCTCGCCCATCTGGCGCAGGCTCGCCCGCAGCGTCCGGGACGCGTCGACGGCACCCCGCCGGTGCGGCGTACGACGGGCGGTCGGGCGGGTCGGCAGGCGCACGGCCAACGACGCGAACATCGCCGCCAGCCGGACCCGCTCGGCCGGGTCGAGCGTCGCCACGTCGCGGTGGCGCAGGATGTCGGCGCCGCTCGCCTTGGCCTTGACCGGGTCGTCGTCCTCGTCGGGACCGCCCGTGCCGGCGGCGTCGTCGTCGGGGAGCAGCGCGGCGGCCGGCTGCTGCTGGGCGTGCCGGGGCCGGACGACCGGCGTCGTGTTGTCGCGCGAGAACCACTCGTCGAACACCCGGTCGTGCCGCTCGAGGTCCTCGGGCGTCGCGCAGAGCGTCGCCCGCCCGGCGGTGCGGGTGGCCTCCCGGTCGCCGAGGCCGACGAGCGCGACGGCGTCGAGGTAGCTGCGGGTGCGGTCCTGGGTCACCGCCACCCCGGCCGCCCGCAGCGCGGTCGCGAAGCCGAGCAGCACCTCGTCGGGCCGGTGCAGCAGGGTGGTCATGGGCGGGTCATCTCGCGAGCATCCGGTCGAGCGCCGCGCGCACCCGCTCGGCGTCGTCACGGTACTTCACCAGTGCCCCGAGCGTGCGCGCCGCGGTCTCGACGTCCAGCTCGGTGGTGCCCAGGTGGTGCAGCGCCCGCGCCCAGTCGAGCGTCTCGGCGACTCCCGGCGGCTTGAGCAGGTCGGACCCACCCCGCAGCTGCTGGACGACGTCCACCACCTGCCGGGCGAGCGTCTCGCCCACCTCGGGTGCCCGCGAGCGGACGATCGCCACCTCGCGGTCGAGCCCCGGGTGGTCGATCCAGTGGTAGAGGCAGCGCCGCTTGAGCGCGTCGTGCAGCTCGCGGGTCCGGTTGGACGTCAGCACCACCGTCGGCGGCGTCGCCGCCTGGACCGTGCCCAGCTCGGGGATCGTCACCTGGAACGTCGACAGCACCTCGAGCAGGAACGCCTCGAACTCGTCGTCGGCCCGGTCGACCTCGTCGATGAGCAGCACCGCCGGGCTCTGCTGGAGTGCGGCCAGCACCGGCCGGGCGAGGAGGAAGCGCTCGTCGTACAGGCTCTTCTCGGCCTCCTCGACGTCCCCCTTGTTGGCGTCGGACAGCGCCTCGAGCGCCCGCAGGTGCAGGATCTGACGCGGGAAGTCCCAGTCGTAGAGCGCCTGCGTCGCGTCGATGCCCTCGTAGCACTGCAGCCGGATCAGCGGCTGGTCGAGCGCCTCGGCGATGGCCTCGGCCAGCGCGGTCTTGCCGGTGCCCGGCTCACCCTCGAGGAGCAGCGGGCGGCGCATCTCGAGCGACAGGAAGAGCACCGTCGCGAGCTCGTCGTCGCAGAGGTAGCCGGTCTCCTCGAGACGGCTGGCGAGGTCGGCGACGCGGGTGTCCATGTCACCAAGGCTAGGCCGTGGTCGTTGGCGCGAGGTTGGCAAGTCTTGCCAACGTCAGCGCGGGGCGTACAGCCGCCGCAGGACCGTCCGGCTGAGCAGGTAGCCGCCGGCCATGCCGACCACCTGGACCGGGATCGTGACCAGGCCGGGCGCGGAGGTCTCCGCGACCAGCACCGCCGCGGGGACGCCGCCCAGGAGCAGGCACGTGATGACGACCAGACCGGCCAGCCAGGGCGGCACGTTCCGGATCTCGGCGCGCGGGGAGCTCACGCCGGCATCATCGCCGATCGACGTCCGCCCCCGTGGCGAGATCGCCTCACTCGGCCGGCGCCACCCCGCTGTAACACGCTGTCCACCGTGCTGGACGGCGGTTGTCGGTGCTTCGGCCACGCTGCAACGGCGTGGAAGCAACGACAAGCGCCGCGAAGCACGGTGGACAGCGTGTTACCCCACCCGGCCGGACGGCGAGCGACCCGAGGCTCATCGCCGGTCGACGTCGGCCCCCGTGGCGAGATCGCGGCACTCGACCAGGACCACCTCGTCCGCGTGGGCGGCGAGGTAGTCCCGGGCGCCCCGGTCCCCCACCGCGGCCGCGGCGACGGCCGCCCAGTGGGCGCGGCCCAGGAGGACGGGGTGCCCCGGCTTCCCGTCGTACGCCGCCCGGGCGAGCGGCGCGCCGTCCGCCTGGGCGAGGACGCGGCGGACGACGGAGGCGGTGACGTCCGGCAGGTCGACGAGGTGGACCAGAGCCGCAGCGTCGTCCGCGGAGACAGCGGACGCCGCGGCGAGCGCCTCGAGGCCCGCGCGGAGGGAGGCGCCCATCCCGGAGGCCCAGTCGGCGCAGCGCACGACGGCGAGCGCCGGGTCGTCCGCGAGCAGGGAGGCGGCCTCGTCGGCGGAGGCGCCGAGCACGACGGTCACCTCCGAGCAGCCCCCGGCGCGCAGCACCTCGACCGACCGGGTCAGCCACGGGATGCCGGAGGCGTCGCGGACCAGCGCCTTGGGCAGGCCCATCCGGGTGCCCGCGCCGGCGGCGAGCAGCAGGCCGTGGGTGCTCACGTCGAGACGGTCAGCAGGACGGCGGCGTCGCTCATCGCCTCGAGGTCGTGGCGCTGCGGCGGGATGACGATGTGGTCGCCCGTCCGGCCGTTCCAGAGCTGGGAGCCGGCGTGGAGGGCGACGTCGCCCTCGACGACCTGGAGGGTCGCCTCCTCCGGGGCGTCGTGCTCGCCGAGGCGGGTGCCGGCGCGCAGCGCGATGAGGGTCTGGCGCAGGCGGTGCTCGTGGCCGCCGTACAGGGTGACGGCGGCGCGGCCGCTGCTGGCCTCGCGCGCCGCGTCGATCTGCTCGCGGGCCAGTGCGGTCAGGTTCGTGGACTCCATGGCGTGCTCCTTCCGGGCTGCGCGTCGCGGCTCCGGTCGACGATAGGCGGCTCCGCACGGGGACGCGAGTCGCGAGGTGGCCGGCATCTCGGCCGAAAGGACGAGGACGACCTCCTGCGAACGGCCGGTCCGGCTCCGGCCTCGCGGCCGATACGCCCTGGCCGCCGGCGCGACATCGTGGACCCATCGATCCCCACCACATCCAAGGAGTCACCCCATGAGGTCATCGCGGAGCAGCGATCGCGCGCCGGAGGCCCGGCGCGAGCGCGTCGTGGGCGCGACGGCGATCGCGTTGGCGGCGTCCGTGGCAGTCCAGAACGCCGTGGTGATCTGGACCGGAGCGCCGAGCTACGCCGACCCGATCGAGAAGGTGCTCGCCTACCACGCGGAGCACCGGGGCGCCGTCGCGATCGCCGTCGGCCTGGAGGCGCTGAACATCCCGTTGCTGCTCGGGTTCCTGACCGGTCTCCACGGACGCGTCGGGCGCCGCGGGGGCGCGGGTGCGGACTGGTCACGTCTCGCGGTCGCCGCGGGCGCCACCCTCTCGGCGGTCTTCGCGTTGTACGCCGTCTCGTGGAACGTGGTCGTGCTGTCCGCAGGCGAGCTGACCGAGCCGAGCCCCGAGCTCGAGCTCGCCTGGCAGCTGCACGCAGGAGCGTTCGCGCTGGCTCTGCCTGCGCTCGGCACCACCTTCGTCGGCGCGGCACTGGCGGCGGGCGCGAGCGGGCTGACCCGGCCGTGGCCGCGTCTGCTCGGTGTGGCCGGAGGAGTCCTGCTGATCGCCGCCGGGACGGCGAACCTCGCGATCGCGGACGGTTCGTCGCTCCTGCTCGTGGGGATGCCCGGCTACGCCGCCTGGCTCGTGTGGCTCGTGGTGACCGGCGTGGGGCTGGTGCGCGCACGACCGGCCGGCACAGCAACATAGCCCCAGCAACGCCACAGGGCCCCCGCCGAAGCGGGGGCCCTGCAGGTGGTGCTGGGTGCCGGGTGGCGCGGGACTCAGAAGTCCATGCCGCCCATGCCGCCGGTCGGGTCGCCGCCACCAGCGGCAGCCTTCTCCGGCTTGTCGGCCACGACGGCCTCGGTGGTGAGGAACAGCGCGGCGATCGACGCGGCGTTCTGCAGCGCGGAGCGCGTCACCTTGGCCGGGTCGATGATGCCCGCGGCCAGCAGGTCGACGTACTCGCCGGTCGCGGCGTTGAGGCCCTGGCCGGCCGGAAGGTTCGCGACCTTCTCGGAGACGACGCCACCCTCGAGGCCCGCGTTGACGGCGATCTGCTTGAGCGGAGCGGAGAGCGCGACCTTGACGATGTTGGCGCCGGTGGCCTCGTCACCCTCGAGCTCGAGCTTGTCGAACGCGGAGGCGCCGGCCTGGACCAGCGCGACACCGCCACCGGGGAGGATGCCCTCCTCGACGGCCGCCTTGGCGTTGCGGACGGCGTCCTCGATGCGGTGCTTGCGCTCCTTGAGCTCGACCTCGGTGGCCGCGCCGACCTTGATGACGGCCACGCCGCCGGCCAGCTTGGCGAGGCGCTCCTGGAGCTTCTCGCGGTCGTAGTCGGAGTCCGAGCTCTCGATCTCGGCGCGGATCTGGTTGACCCGGCCCTCGATCTGGGCCTGGTCGCCGGCACCCTCGACGATGGTGGTCTCGTCCTTGGTGATGACGACCTTGCGGGCCTGGCCCAGCAGCTCGACACCGGCGGTCTCGAGCTTGAGGCCGACCTCCTCGGAGATGACCTGGCCGCCGGTCAGGATCGCGATGTCCTGCAGCATGGCCTTGCGGCGGTCGCCGAAGCCCGGCGCCTTGACGGCGACGGACTTGAAGGTGCCGCGGATCTTGTTGACGACCAGGGTCGACAGCGCCTCGCCGTCGACGTCCTCGGCCAGGATGACGAGCGGCTTGCCCGACTGCATGACCTTCTCGAGCAGCGGGAGGAGGTCCTTGACGTTGCTGATCTTGGAGTTGGCGATCAGCACGTAGGCGTCCTCGAGGACGGTCTCCATGCGCTCGGGGTCGGTGACGAAGTAGGCCGAGATGTAGCCCTTGTCGAACCGCATTCCCTCGGTGAGCTCGAGGTCGATGCCGAACGTGTTCGACTCCTCGACCGTGATCACGCCCTCCTTGCCGACCTTGTCCATCGCCTCGGCGATGGCGTCGCCGACCGTGGTGTCGCCACCGGCGGAGATGGTCGCGGTCGCGGCGATCTGCTCGCGGGTCTCGACCTCCTTGGCCAGGCCGAGGAGCTGCTCGGAGACAGCCGTCACGGCGGCCTCGATGCCGCGCTTGAGACCCATCGGGTTCGCGCCGGCGGCCACGTTGCGGAGGCCCTCCTTGACGAGCGCCTGGGCGAGCACGGTGGCCGTCGTCGTGCCGTCACCGGCGACGTCGTCGGTCTTCTTCGCGACCTCCTTGACCAGCTCGGCGCCGATCTTCTCGTAGGGGTCCTCGAGGTCGATCTCCTTGGCGATGGAGACACCGTCGTTGGTGATCGTGGGGGCGCCCCACTTCTTCTCCAGGACGACGTTGCGGCCCTTGGGGCCCAGGGTGACCTTGACGGCGTCCGCGAGCGTGTTCATGCCACGCTCGAGACCGCGGCGGGCCTCCTCGTTGAAAGCAATCAGCTTCGACATAACTCCTGCGATTCCTTCGCGATGTCCGTTGTCACTCTCAAGGCGAGAGTGCCAGCATCATGTTTAGCACTCGCCCATGGCGAGTGCAAGGAGCAGCCCGGCTCCCGGCCGCCTCAGGAGCGCCCCAGCCGGCTCGCCACGAGGTCCGCGAAGCGGTCGGCGTTGGCCGGGTCGACGTCGAGGTAGAGGCCGGGCTCGATCAGCTCGAGCTCGCTGACGACCCAGGCGCCCTCCCACACCATCAGGTCGACGCGCGCGTAGGCGAGGTCGGCACCACGTCGGTCCGCCGCCGCGCGGACGGCGTCCGCGGCCACCGCGGCGCGCGCCGCGTCGAGCGGGACGGGACGGCTGGAGCCGCCGTACAGCTCGTGGACGCGGACCTCGCCGTCGGCCGCCACCTTGTCGACCTGGGCGACGGCGGCGCCGCCGAAGACGTAGACCGACGACTCGCCCGTCGTCCGCACGGACGCGACGAGCGGCTGGGCGATCCAGGGGCCGGCGACGAGTCCCTCGAGCCGCGGGTCGTCGAGGCGCTCGGCCACGACCACCCCGACGCCGCCGGCGCCGGTGCGCGGCTTGACGACCACGCTCCCCCAGCGATCGAGCGCCTCGGCCAGCCCGCCGGCCAGGTCGGTGTCGTCGAGGAGCATCGTCGGCACCACCGGTACGACGTCCGCGAGCTCGGCGAGGTAGGCCTTGTCGGCATTCCAGGCGAACACCTCGGCCCCGTTGAGCAGGCGCGTCGCGGCCTCGACCTCGCGCGCCCAGGCCAGGAAGGCGGGCAGCCGCCGGTGGTAGTCCCAGGTCGCGCGGACCGCCACGAGGTCGGCACCGGCCCAGTCGACCTGCGGGTCGTCCCAGCACACCCACCGGCTCTCGATCCCGCGCGCGTCGAGGGCCGCGGTGAGGGCGCCGGCGCCCGGCTCTCCGTCGGGCATGAGGTCGAAGGTGGCGAGGAGGACGGAGGTCATGCGCCCACGTTAGGAGGACGGTGCCCGAACGGCACCGGGAGGTCGTGCCCCAGCGCGGCGAGCACCGACGGCAGCAGAGCCTTGGCCGTGCGCTTGTAGCCGAGCGCGCTCGGGTGGAACCGGTCGAGGCTGAACATCTCGTCCGGGTTGGTGATGAAGAACGGGCCGACGACATGGGCCAGCGACACCGCGTGCGCCCCATTGCGGACGGCGACCTCCGCCTGCGCGCTCGCCAGCTGCCGCGACATCCGGGAGCCGAGCGAGCGCAGCGGCTGCGGGACCGGCCGCAGCGCACCGAGGTCCGGGCAGGTCCCGACGACGACACTGGTCCCCTGCTCCCGCAGCCGCACCACCGCGTCCTCGAGGTGCTGCGCGGACGTCGCCACCGGCACCCGGTGCGTGACGTCGTTCCCGCCGACCACGACGACGGCCACGTCGGCCCGGTAGGTCGCCGGCAGCGCGTCGAGCTGGCCGGCCAGCGCCGAGCTCTCGGACCCGACCACCGCGGCGGTCCGCAGCGCGACCGGGCGGCGCAGCTCGGCCGCGAGCCCGCGCGCGATCCGGGCCCCGAGGGTGTCCTTGGGCCGCTCGGCCCCGAGCCCGGCGGCGATCGAGTCGCCGAGGACGAGCAGACGCAGGGGCGTGCCGTCGTACGACTTGCGCTTCCAGACCTTGTCGGCGGGGATCGCCTCCTCCCCCAGCGGCTTGCCGATCCGGGCCCGGGCGATCGCCGCCTGCCGGCGCAGCAGCTCGCGCCCGCCCCCCGTCGTCACGCCGATGCCGGCGAGCGCGACGCCGGCGGCGACCAGGGCCTTGCGGGTACGACTCATGGCTGCTTTGAACCAGACCCCGCTGAACGGATCGTGGCCCCTCGCCAAACGCCGGACGACGGCGCGGGCGCGGACCTACGATGCGGCCATGCTGCTGCGTCACCTGATCACGCTCGTGGCCGGTGCCGCCCTGCTCGCCGGCTGCTCGGCCGAGCCCGTGGCCGACGAGGACAAGATCCGGATCCCGACCGTCTCCACCCCGCTCGGCCCCGAGGCCGCCGGCAACCAGCCGGCGAAGGACGCGAAGGACGGGAAGCCGGCCAAGCCGCGCAAGCGCAAGCAGCCGAGGCCCACGGTGGTGGTCGCCGACCAGTCCGGTATCCGGTTCACGCTGCCGCGGGGCTGGACGGTGCTCGGCTCGGGTCAGGTCGACTACGCCGCCGAGGGCGACCACATCGCCGGCATCGCCGCGCAGGCCGGGATGTCGACCGAGGACTTCCGCACGATGATGAAGAGCCTCGACGTGTACGCGATCGGCTTCTCCGGCAGCCTCAACGTGGTGGTGGCCGCGCACACGAGCACCCTGCCGTCGAGCGCCGAGCTGGAGTCCGCGATGTCCCAGGTGGGCGCCGTCAGCGGCGTCCGCGACGTCCGCACGCCCCTGGGGACCGGCCGGGCGATCACCTACACGCTGAACGTGTCGACCCCCGCCAACCAGGGCTCGGCGCTGTTCGTCAGCACCGGCGGCCGGATCGTCCAGATCACGGTTTCCACGACCGACGCCGGCCAGACCCGTTCGGTCGTCGACGGCGTCGCGCGCAGCCTGGGCCGCGCCTAGCCGGCGACCTCGATCACCGGCTCGTGCCCGACCGGGAAGCTCACCGACGCCGCGATGAAGCAGTTCTCGCTCGCCTCGGCGTGGATCGCGCGGGCGACGTCGACCATCGTGGCGTCGGCGACGGTGACCCGCGGGCGCAGCGTGACGGAGGTGAACCGGCCGCCCTGGCCGGACTGCGTCATGGTGCCGACCGGGCTGTCGTCGTACGCGGTGACGACGACGCCGTGGTTGACCGCCGAGTGGAGGTACGACAGCAGGTGGCACTGGGCGAGCGCGGCGAGGAGCAGCTCCTCGGGGTTCCAGCGGGCGGCGTCGCCGCGGAAGGTCGGGTCGGCGGACCCGAGGAGGTCCGGCTTGCCGGCCGCGGTGAGCAGCACGGTGCGGTCGTAGTCGCGGTAGCCGCTCGTGCCGGAGCCGCGGTTGCCCTGCCAGACGAGGTCGAGCGCGTAGTGGTGGTCGGTCACCGGACCATCATGCCGAAACGGACTGGGACGAACGCTGGCGAGAACTTGTTCTAGTTTGACACTCTTCTCCCTGTGACCCCCACCACACCGGCCACCGCCCCCACGACGCCCGACGCCCGCCCCCTCAACCTCGCCGACGTCCTCGAGGCGATGGCCGACGGGATCCCCGACCGCGCCGCCGTCCACACCGGTGACCGGGTGTGGACCTTCGCCGAGATCGACGAGCGCGCCACCCGCCTCGCCAACCACCTGATCGGGCTGGGCGTCCGGCCGGGCGAGCACGTCGCGGTCCACTCGACCAACCGGATCGAGTGGGTCGACGCCCTCTACGGCTGCCTCAAGGCGCGCGCGGTGCCGATCAACATCAACTACAAGTACCTGCGCGACGAGCTGGCGTACCTCTACGACAACGCCGACTGCGTGGCGGCGATCGTCGCGCCCGAGCACGTCGACGCGGTGGCCGAGCTCGCCGTCCCCTCGCTGCGGCACACGATCGTCCTGGGCGACGAGTACGACGCGGCGCTGGCCGCCGCGTCCACCGAGAGGCCGGTCAACGGACGCAGCGCCGACGATCACTACGTCCTCTACACCGGCGGCACGACCGGCTACCCGAAGGGCGTCGTGTGGCGCAACGAGGACCTCCTGCGCGCCGCCCTCAACGCCGCCCGGTACGGCGCCCCGCTCGACTCGATCGACCAGCTCGTCGCCGAGGCCCAGGCCGTGGAGAACCCGATGGTGCTGCTCGCCTGCGGCCCGATGATGCACGGCGGCAGCCAGTGGATCCTCGGCAACGGCCACGTCGCCGGCCAGACCGTCGCGCTCTTCACCGAGCCGCACTTCGACCCGGAGCGGATCCTCGACCTGGTCGAGAAGGCCAAGGTCGTGTCGATGACCTTCCTGGGCGACGCGATGGGCCGCCCCGTCGCCGAGGCGATCCTCGCCGAGCCGGACCGCTGGGACCTCTCCAGCCTCGCCGCCGTCTCGAACGGCGCGGCGCCCCTGTCCGACGGCGTCCGCGAGGAGATCCGCCAGGCACTGCCGGGCCGCTTCATCCTCGACTCGTACGGCGCCTCGGAGTCCGGCGCGACCGGCTCCCGCATCGACGACGGCTCCGAGGGCGGCTCCGCCGCGCCGCGCTTCACCGTCACCGACCAGGTCGAGGTCTTCGACCCCGACCTCAAGCCCTGCCCCGTCGGCGTCGACGGCATGCTCGGCCGCTCCGGCCCCGTCCCCCTCGGCTACTACAAGGACCCGGTCAAGACGGCCGCGACCTTCAAGGTGATCGACGGCGTCCGCTGGGCCATCCCCGGCGACTTCGCGCGCCGCGAGGAGGACGGCACCGTGACCGTCCTCGGCCGCGGCTCGGTGTGCATCAACACCGGCGGCGAGAAGGTGCACCCCGAGGAGGTCGAGGCCGTCCTGCTGCGCCACGAGGACGTCTTCGACGCCGTCGTCGTCGGGACGCCGCACGAGCGCTGGGGCCAGCAGGTCACCGCACTGGTGCAGCGCCGCGACGGCGTCGTCCTCACCGCGGACGACGTGCGCGAGCACTGCCGCTCGCTGATCTCCAACTACAAGGTCCCCAAGACGGTGCTGTTCGTCGACCAGGTCCCGCGGACGCCGGTGAGTAAGGTCGACTACCCTGCGAGCGCCGCGCTCGCGGCACAGCTGCTGGGCTGACCAGCCACCGTCACCCCGGAGAGCCCGTGCGCCGTCTGCTGATCCTGCTGGGCACCGCCGCGCTCGGCCTCTCCGTCCTCGGGGTGCTGCCCGCGCCGGCACTGGCCGCGACCACGTGGCTCTCCGTCTCCACCGACGATCCCCTGCTCAACGAGAACGGCGACGGGCTCTGGGAGTCCGCCACCGTCGACGTGAGGACCGACGCCGGCACGGCGCACTGGGCTCTGACGAAGGACGGCCAGGGCGCGGTCGTCGCCGAGGCCGAGCTCACGACGGCACAGCGGTCGGGCGAGCCCCTGTCGGTGAGCTCGGCGACGGCGGGTGGCCCGCTGGCGGCAGGCACCTACACGCTCACGGTGACCGCCACCGCGGTCGGCAAGGCACCGGCCACCAAGGACGCGAAGATCTACGTCAGCACGGGGCCCGCGCTGACCGCTCTCGCGCCCAGCGCCGCGATGATCTATCCGCAGGACTACTACCCCGGCGTGGCCCACGACGTGAGCTTCCGGCACGGACTCGACGCGACGATCGTCCAGCAGGCCGCACCCATGTTCGAGGTGGTGGGTGCCGGACGCACGATCGGTCCGTGGAACCTCGACCCGGGCGTGCCCCTGCTGCGCTGGGACGGGCGCGGCAACCCGTTGAACGACGTGGTGCCGGGCACCTACCGGGTGCGCCTGCTGGTGCGCGACGACGGACGGCAGACCTACGGGCCGCTGTCACAGCCGTTCCGGGTCTCCCGGGGTCACCGGGAGCTGGTGAGCGCCGGCACCTTCCAGAAGGCGAACGCCACCCGCACCGCGACCCTGACCAAGCGGCTCGCCCGGCTCCGGATCGTGAACGGCAGCCTCCGCTACCGCGCGTTCCACAGGTATGCGCTGCGTGACCCCCTGATCCGCACGGCGCACCGGGTGCGCATCCCGGTCGACCGGGCGGCCGGCGCGCCGGTCCACCTCGTGGTGAACGGTCGCCAGGAGGACGAGATCAACCTCGACCTCGAGGTCGTGCTCCCGGACGGCCGCGTCCGCAACATCGACAACTACTCCGGCGCGTCGGAGCACTCGCTCGCGTACACGATTCCGCGTCGCCTCATCCGGCCCGACGGCACCGTGCGGTTCCGCCTGCTGTGGACCCCGCACCCGGGCGAAGGTGACGGCCCCGGCGCCGGCCGGGTGGACACCGTCAGCGTGCGCGTGAACAAGTACGTCTGGCGCGACCTCGACTGAGAACTCCCCGCGGCCTGTCGAAAGGCCCGTGGCTCGCCCGTCATCGGGGTGACAGACTCACCACCACCCTGAGGAGATGCCATGACCACGTACGTCGTCCTGCTGACCGGAGACGAGCGCACCTGGGAGGACGCGAGTCCCGAGGAGCGGGCGTCGATGTACGCCCGCCACGACGAGTTCAGCCGGCTGCTCGAGGAGCGCGGTCACCAGGTGACCGGGGGCGCCGAGCTGGCGCACTCGCGGACCGCCAAGGTGGTCCGCAAGGCGGCGGCCGACGGTGACGCGATCACCGTCACCGACGGCCCGTACCTGGAGTCCGTCGAGCAGGTGGGCGGCTTCTACGTCGTGGAGAGCGACGACCTCGACGACCTGCTCGAGGTGTGCGGGGTGCTCGCCTCGCTCGAGGACGGCGTCGAGGTGCGCGCCACCGTCGCCCACGACGCCTAGCAACCGCGCGGATGGAGCCGCTCGAGCGCGTGCTGCGCGAGGAGTGGGGCCGGCTGCTGGCCCTGCTCGTCGCGTGGTGCCGCCGGGTGGACCTGGCCGAGGACGGGCTGGCCGATGCGTTCGAGGCGGCGGCCCGGACCTGGCCGGAGGCCGGCGTCCCGGCCCGTCCCGCGGCCTGGCTGCTCACCGCGGCCCGGCGGCGGATCACCGACGCGCTGCGCCACGAGGTCGTCGCGGCGGGCAAGGTGCCGCTGCTCGAGGTCGATGCGTCCGTCCAGCAGCACGCGCAGCGGGTGCTCGCCGCGCCACCGGAGGGAGAGGCCGTGACGGACGAACGGCTGCGCCTCGTGCTGCTGTGCGCGCACCCGGCGCTGTCCCGGGAGGCCGCCGCGGCGCTCACCCTGCGGCTCGTCCTGGGCGTGCCGACCGAGGACGTCGCCCGGCTGTTCCTGGTGCCGACGCCGACCATGGCGGCCCGGCTGACCCGGGCCCGGCGCAAGCTCGCGGGCGCGCGGTTCGCCGTACCGCCGCCGGACGAGCTGGCGGCGCGCATCGACGTGGTCGCGGACGTCGCCTACCTGGCGTTCACGACCGGCTACGCGCCCGGGTCGGGCTCCGACGTGCTGCGGGCCGACGTCGCGGGTGAGGCGGTCCGGTTGGTCCGGGTGCTGCGCTCGGTGCTGCCGCCGGAGGCCCGCACGACCGAGCTCGACGCGCTGCTCGCGCTCATGGTGCTGCAGCACGCGCGCCGCGACGCCCGCGTGGTCGACGGGCGGCTCGTGCTGCTCCCCGACCAGGACCGGCGCCGCTGGCACCACGACGAGGCGCTGGAGGCGCTCGACCTGCTCCGCCCGCTGGTCGGCGCTCCCCCGGCGCCGTACCTGCTGCAGGCACTGGTGGCCGCCGAGCACGCGATCGCGCCGACCGCGGCCGCCACCCGGTGGGACCGCGTCGTCGACCGGTACGACGAGCTGCTGGCCCTGCGCGACTCCCCCGTCGTCCGGCTCAACCGGGCGGTGGCCCTGGCCGAGCGGGACGGCCCGGAGGCCGGGCTCGCCGCGCTCGCCGGGGTCGCCCTGCCGGGACACCGGCTCCCCTCCGTGCGGGCCGAGCTGCTGGCCCGGCTGGAGCGGTGGGACGAGGCGCGACTGGCCTACGACACCGCGCTCGCGCTGTGCCGCAACGAGGCCGAGTCCGCGCACCTGCGGGCCCGGCGCGGGCTCACGCGTGGGGGACGATCATCGGCGTCCCCGTGATGGGGTCGGGCACCACGTCGCAGGCCAGGCCGAAGACCTGCTCGACCAGCGCCGCGTCGACGACGTCGGCAGGCGCCCCGGTCGCCACCACGGCGCCGTCGCGCATCGCGACGACGTGGTCGGCGAAGCGGCAGGCCTGGTTGAGGTCGTGGAGCACCGCGACGACGGTGCGGCCGTCGTCGACGAGCCGGCGCAGCAGCCGCAGGAGCTCGTACTGGTGGGCGATGTCGAGGAAGGTCGTCGGCTCGTCGAGCAGCAGGTAGGGCGTCTCCTGGGCGAGCACCATCGCGATCCACACCCGCTGCCGCTGACCTCCGGAGAGCGCGGAGACCCGGCGCTGGGCCAGGTCCGCGACACCGGCGGCATCGAGTGCGGCCGCCACGGCGGCGTCGTCGGCCCGGGTCCAGGTGCCGATCGCGGGCTGCCGGGCGTAGCGACCCCGCCGGACCAGGCCGACCACGCGGATGCCGTCGGGCGTCGTCGTCCCCTGGGGCAGGAAGCCCAGCTCGCGGGCGACCGCCTTGGGCCGCCAGGTCGCGATCGTCCGGCCGTCGAGGACGACGCTGCCCGCCTCGGGCCTCAGCAGCCGCACGAGCGAGCGCAGCAGCGTCGACTTGCCGCAGGCGTTGGGCCCGACGATCGCGGTGAACACGCCGTCGGGCACGGTCAGGTCGAGGTGCTCGACCACCGTGCGCTCGCCGTACCCGAGGCGCAGGCCCTCGGTCCGCAACCGGCTCATCGTCCGACCTCCTTGAACAGCAACCACAACAGGTAGACGCCGCCGATGGCGCCGGTGACCACGCCGACCGGGAGCTGCACCGGCGCGACGACCTGGGCGAGCAGGTCCGCCGTACCGAGCAGCAGGGCTCCGGTGAGCGCCGAGGGCAGGAGCGCGATGCCCGCCGTACCGGCCAGGCGTCGGCCGATCTGCGGCGCCATCAGCGCGACGAAGACGATGGGGCCCGCGGTCGCGGCGACGATCGCGGTGCAGCCGACGCCGACTGCGGCGATCGCCAGCCGGAGCCGGTCGAGCCGGATCCCGGTGGTCACCGCGACGTCGTCGCCGAGCGCGAGCTGCTGGACCGGCCGGGCGAGGCACGCGGCCGCGACCGCGAGCCCCGCGAGACCGGCGAGGGGCACCACGAGGTCCGACCAGTCGGTGCCGTTGAGGTTGCCGGCCGACCAGCTGGCAGCGGCCATCGCGACCTCCAGGTCGGCGCGCAGGATCAACCACGAGTTGGCCGCGGTGAGCACCGCGTTGACCGCGATGCCGATGACGATGAGCCGGTAGCCGGTGTAGCCGCTGCCCATCGCGAGCAGCGCCACGATGCCCGCCGCGAGCAGCCCGCCCGCCAGCGCGGCACCGGCCAGGCCGAGCGCGAAGCCCCCACCGTTGTCGGCCGCAGCCGCGAAGTGGGCGCCACCGGCGACGGTGAGGACAAGCAGGACGCCGGTGTAGGCGCCCTGGTCGAGGCCGATCACGTCGGGCGCGCCGAGAGGGTTGCGGGTGAGGTTCTGGAAGAGCGCGCCGGCCAGGCCGAGCGCCAGCCCGAAGACGACCGCCGCCGTCACCCGCGGCATCCGCCACTCCAGCACCCGTCCGGCGAGCGGCCCGTCGCCGCGCAGCCCGTCCAGGACCCGGCCCGGCGACGACCAGCCGTCGCCGTAGCAGAGCGCGACGAGCGAGACCGCGAGCGTCGCGACGGCGACGAGCACGACCGCGAGGACGGTACGCCGCTCCGGGCGCAGGAAGGTCAGGGTCGTCACGACGCCGCCTCCGCACCCTGCCGGCGCACGACCCACGCCAGCAGCGGGCCGCCCAGCACACCCGTCACGATCGCGACCGGGGCGTCCCCGACGGGCAGCACCAGGCGGCCGACGGTGTCGGCGGCGACGAGCAGCACCGGGCCTCCGGCGAGCGAGAGGACGATGAGCCAGCCGACCGAGCCGTGCGCGAACCGGCGGACCAGGTGCGGCACGATCAGGCCGGCGAAGGCGATGGGCCCGGCGATCGCGGTCGCGACCCCGGCGAGCACCGTCGCCACGACCAGGACGCCGGTGCGGGTCGCACCGACCCGGACGCCGAGCCCGTGCGCGACGTCGTCCCCCATCTCCAGCGCGGACAGCGGCCGGACCAGCACGAGCGCGACCACCACGGCGACGACGACCACGATCGTCGGCAGCGTCAGCGGCTGCTGGTCACGGCCGGCGAGCGAGCCGACCGCCCAGAACCGGTGGTCGTCGAACGCGTCGGGATCGAGCAGCCGGATGCCGAGCGAGAGGCTCGCGACGAGCGCGCTGAACGCCGTGCCCGCGAGGAGCAGGCGCAGCGGATCAGCCCGCCCGACGGCGTACACGACGGCCGTGGCGAGCGCCGCGCCCAATGTCGCGACGACCATCTGCATGCCCTGCCCGGCGGCCACACCGAGCGCGGTGGCCACGACGACGGCGAAGGAAGCGCCGAAGGTTACGCCCAGGACGCCCGGCTCGGCCAGCGGGTTGCGGGTCAGCGCCTGGACCAGGGCGCCCGCCAGCGCGAGCGCGGCGCCGACCAGGATCGCCAGCAGGGTCCGGGGCAACCGGACCTGGCGCACGATGATGTGCGCGGCGTCGTGGTCGTCGTACCGGAGCAGAGCGGGGAGCACCGACCCGGACGGCAGGTCACCCTTGCCGATGGACAGGCTCCACACGACCGCACCGAAGAGGGCCGCACCCAGCGCGACGAGCGCGACCAGGGGGCCGGGGTGACGCAGGGTCAATCGTCCAACCCCGCGACGCCGCGCTTCCAGTAGCCGGTGATGCTCGCCGGCAGGTCCCGCTGGGCCACCCAGCGGCGTACGTCCTTGAGGTCCTCGGCCTCGCCCGCACCGAAGACGAACGTGTCGTCCGGTACGTCGAGCGCCCGCACCTGCGCGCCGAGCTGCGACCCCTCGGCGCGGGAGAGCCAGCGCACCTCGACGCCGGCGCGCTGCTGCAGCGGGTAGCCGGTCTCGTCCTCGTGGTCGTGCTCGACCAGGACCTGCGCGGTCGCACCGGCGGCCTCCAGCCAGTCCGCCTCGTCCAGCCAGCGCGCGACGGCGGGCAGGCCGGTCACGTCGACGGCGAGCACGTAGTGCCGGTGGGTGTGCGCGAACGCCTTGGCTCCCGGCGGGCCGGCGATCACGGCCGGGTCGCCGATCGCGGCGGCCTCGGCCCAATCGCCGGCCAGACCGCCGGAGTGGAGCACGAAGTCGAGGTCGACCTCACGCGCGGCGAGGTCGACACGACGGATCGTGTAGGTCCGCGTCGGCGGGAGCGGCTTGGGCCAGTCGAGCAGCTGCTGATCGTTGGGCACCGGGTCGGTCCGCGTGCCGTCGGCGTGCGGGAAGACGATCTTGACGTGGTCGTCGGCGACGTAGCTGTGGAAGCCGGCGAGCTCGTCGCCGGTGAGCGTGAGCCGCAGCATCCGTGGCGTGACCAGCTCGCGCCGGGCGACCGTCGTCCGGCAGATGCCGATCGGGTAGCCGATCCGCTGCATCCCCCGCCCGGCGCCGTGGTGCTCGGCGACGCGCTCGGCAGGACGGTCGCGCTGGCCGATCACTTGAGCTCGTCCGCGAACGCCTCGGCGAACGCGCGGTCGATCTCGTCGAGCGCCCGCTCGGCGGTCGGGTAGGTCGCCGCCTCGGTGTAGCGCAGCGGGATGACCGCGCCGTCGCGCACGGCGGGCAGCGTCTTCCAGAGGTCGTGGTCGAGCACGTACTGGACCGACTCGGACGGCTTGCCCTCGTCGTCGACCGTGTAGGTGATCACGTCGGCGTCCGCCAGGCTCTGCGGGAGCTCCTCGATCGAGGGGTACTCCGAGAACGCCGCCGAGCCCTTGCCCGGCTCGACCGGTCCGCCGTAGTAGGTCGCGCCCACGTCGGTGGCGATGTTGGTGCCCCAGGCGCCGGCGTACTCGCGGTTGAAGTTGCCCGCGCTCACGTCGCCGTAGGCGCCGACGTGGCCGAAGCAGTGCTCGCCGAGGACCTTCGCGTACTTCTCGGTCAGCGCCGCCGCCTTCGCGTCGTACGACGCCTTGGCGGCCTCGTAGTAGTCGACGACGCCGGCCGCGTCGGCCTGCCGCGCGGAGAGGTTCTTCCAGCCGTCGGGCCGGTCCGGGCCGAGGACGACGACGGGCGCGATCGACTCCAGTCGCTTCAGGTCGACGTCGCCGAGCACCGGCAGCGGGACGCCGAGCATGATCAGGTCCGGCTTCAGGTTGGCGATCGCCTCGTAGTCGGTGCTCGCGGCGGTCTCGCCGGCGACCTTCTTCAGCGCCTGGTAGTCGGCGAGGTCCTCGTCGGTCATCAGCGCGGTGCCGCGGCCCCACTCGGAGATGCCCACGACGTCGGCGTCGGCCTCGAGGAGCACCGGGACGGCGTACCCGGTCGCGACGATGCGCTGCGGGTCGGTCGGGATCTCGACGGTGCCGTTGTCGGCCTCGAAGGAGCGGGTCTTCGACGCCGGGTCGAACGCCGCGACCGGCGCCGCGGCGGGCAGCGCCGGGGTGGCGGGCTCGCACGCGGCGGCGGTCGTCTTCTCCTTGCCCGCCTTGCCGTCGTCCTCGCTGCCGCACGCCGCGAACGTCGCCCCGAGCAGGGCGGTGGCGGACAGGGCGGCGAGGGCGCGGGCCGGCCGGAGGTTGAGCTGCATGGGGTGGTCCTTCACGTCGGGGAATCGGCGCGCGAGGTCACCCGAGACAGCGCGTCCGACCAAGTGAGGCTAGCCTTACCAACGAGCGTGCCGGTGTCGCGAAGGAGTCAGATGATGACGCGCAGAGGACAGGAACCCGCCGCCGCGCGGCCCGGCCCCGCGGTCACCGCGACCCAGGCCGGCGGCGCGGTGGTCGAGGAGTTCCCCTACGGACTGGGCCCGCCGGACGGCATCCTCGCCCTGCGCTACCCGCCCACCGGCGGCGTGGTCACCGACTTCCCCGAGTCGCGCAACGACTTCGTGCACCAGGTCTACTGGTCACCCGACGGCGTCCTCGCCGTCGGGCGTGGCGGCACCGCCGCCTTCGCCGGCCCCACCAGCGCGGTCTGGGTGCGCCAGGGCGTGGTCGCCGAGGTGACCGCGCTCGAGGTCCAGACCGTCGTCCGCCTGTGCGTGCGGCGCGCGCCCGACGAGCTGGTCCGGCACGAGGCGACCGTGCTGGCGATCTCGCCCGCCGCGGTCGAGGCGGTCACCCGGCTGGTCCGCCCCGGCACCGACGAGCGCGCCGGCCTCGCGGCGCGCGCCGTGCTGCTCGGCGAGCTGGCCGCCTCCCCCGCCGACCCGATCGGCTTCGGCGCGGCCGAGCTCGGCCCGGCCGGCGCGGTGGCCCGGGCCCTGACCCTCGACCCGGCCGACCGGACCAGCCTGCCCGGCTGGGCCGAGCGGCTGCACGTCAGTCCCAAGACCCTCCAGCGCGAGTTCGAGCGGGTCTACGGGATGTCCTTCTCGACCTGGCGCACCCGGACCCGGCTCCAGGCCTCGCGCGCGATGCTGAGCAGGTGGTCGGTCACCGAGACCGCCCACCGCGTGGGCTACGCGACCGCGTCGTCGTACGTCGCCGCGTTCACCCGCGAGTACGGCGAACCGCCCGGGCGCCATGCGCACCGGGCGGTCGACGCTCAGGCCAGCTGAGCCCCCTCCACGAAGTGCGCGGGTTGCGGGGTCGAAGTGCGAGGGTTGCTGGATCTCGACCCCGCAAGTGCCGCACTTCGGGGCCGCAACCGGCCCACTTCGTCGGGGGTTCAGCAGCCGCCGGCGACCGCGGGGATCACCGAGACCTCGGCGCCGTCGGGCGTCGGGGTGGCGAGGTCCTGCTCGAAGCGGACGTCGTCGTTGTTGACGTAGACGTTGACGAAGCGGCGCAGCTTGCCGTCCTCGTCGAGGATCCGGCCCTTGATGCCCGCGAAGCTCGCGTCGAGGTTGTCGAGCACCTCGGCGAGGGTGGCGCCCTCGGCGGTGACCTCGGAGTCACCACCGGTGTAGGTGCGGAGGATGGTGGGGATCCGGACGCGGACGCTCATGCGGGGCTCTCTTCTACTGCTCGGGTAGCGGTGTCGGTGGTGGTGCGGCTCAGAGGCCCGTGGCCTTGAAGGCGTCGTAGCTCGGAGCGATGGTCGCGGCCGGGCCGACCTGGCCGGAGATCGAGTCGAGGGTCTTGAGGCCGTGACCGGTGTTGATGATGACGGTCTCGAGGCTCGGGTCGAGCTGGCCGGTCTCGACGAGCTTCTTGGTGACCGCGGTCGTCGTACCGCCGGCGGTCTCGGTGAAGATGCCCTCCGTGCGGGCGAGCAGGACGATGCCCTCGCGGATCTCGTCGTCGGTGACCTCCTCGACGGAGCCGCCCGTACGACGGGCGATGTCGAGGACGTAGATGCCGTCGGCCGGGTTGCCGATCGCGAGGCTCTTGGCGATCGTGTCGGGCTTGACCGGGCGGATCGCGTCGGTGCCGGCCTTGTAGGCGGTGGCGACGGGACCGCAGCCGGTGGCCTGGGCGCCGAAGATCCGGTACGCCTTGTCCTCGACGAGGCCGAGCTTGATGAGCTCCTGGAAGGCCTTGTCGACCTTGGTCAGCTGGGAGCCGGAGGCGACCGGGATGACGACCTGGTCGGGCAGCCGCCACCCGAGCTGCTCGGCGATCTCGTAGCCCAGCGTCTTGGAGCCCTCGGCGTAGTACGGCCGGACGTTGACGTTGACGAACGCCCAGCCCTCCTCCTCGCCGGCGATCTCGGAGGCGAGCTTGTTGACGTCGTCGTAGTTGCCGTCGACGGCGACCAGGTTCTCGGTGAAGATCGCGGAGTTGACCTGCTTGGGCGTCTCGAGGTTGCTCGGGATGAAGACGACGGTCTTGATCCCGGCCCGGGCACCCGCCGCGGCGACCGCGTTGGCGAGGTTGCCGGTCGAGGGGCAGGCGAACGTCGTCGCGCCCAGCTCGCGGGCGGCGCTCAGCGCGCAGGCGACGACCCGGTCCTTGAAGGAGTTGGTCGGGTTCGTCGAGTCGTCCTTGACCCAGAGCTTGGCGATGCCCAGCTCGGCGGCGAGGTTCTTCGCCTCGAGCAGGCGGGTGAAGCCCGGCTCGGTGTTGGGGCTGGTCTCGATGTCGGTGGGGACCGGCAGCAGCGCCTTGTAGCGCCAGATGTTGCGCGGCCCGGCCTCGATCTCCTCGCGGGTCACCTGCGGGAACTCGTAGGTGATCTCCAGCGGGCCGAAGCACTCCGGACAGGCGTAGAACGGGCCCAGCGCGACCAGGTGCCCGCACTCGCGGCAGGACAGCGAGGTGGCATTGCCGAACGCGCCCTCGCGCAGTCCCGGCTGGGTCGTCGTCTCAGGTGCCTCGGTCACAACGGCGCTCATGGGTCCTCCTTCTCATCTGTCCCGGCGGCTCTCGCACGGGTCGGATTTGGCACCGTTTCCGCGACGCCGGCTCCTGCGTGATGCAGGCGCTGACGGGAGTTCGCGGCGGTTGCCGGGACTTCTCAGGGCCGTTCCCTCAGTCCCTCTGGATGAGCACGGACAGCCTAGGGGTGGGTCGGGCCCGACTCCCAATCGAGATTCCGGATGATGAGACGAATGTCCAGTTGATGAGACCTGCGCGTCTGCGGCGGAGGGCAGTTTCACCGCCTAGGCGGTGAAACTGCCGCTAGCCGAGCCGGCGGACCCGGGCGTCGCCGGCGAGTGTCCGCAGCAGGTCGAGGACGCCGTCCGGGCCGCGCACCACGACGTCCGAGAGGTCGATGAGGGCGCTCTGCTCGTTGGAGGCCGAGCAGACCCGCAGCGTGGCCAGCCCCTGCTCCCCCAGCGCGGCGACCGCTTCGAACGCCTCGACGTCGCCGAGGTCGTCGCCGGCGAACACGAAGCCCTCGGCGTCGAGCACCGCGGCCAGCCGGTCGACGACCAGTCCCTTGTGGGAGCCCGGCGAGCGCACCTCGATCACGGCCCGCCCCGGCTCCAGCACCAGCCCGTGCCGGTGCGCGAGCTCGCGCAGCGGCGGCAGCAGCCGGTCGAAGGCGCCGTCGGGATCGGCCAGCCGCCGGGTGTGCACGGCGACGGCGAGTCCCTTGTCCTCGACGTACGCGTCAGCGGCCCCGGCGGTGCGCAGCGCCCGCGGCAGGTCGCGCTCGAACGTCGCCAGCCCCCGCGGCGGCCGCCCGCCCATGATCCGGCGCCGGCCCGAACTCCACCGCTCGTTGCCGTACTGCCCGAAGACGAACAGCTCCTTGCCGGCCGCCTCCAGCGCGTCCCCGACCTCCTCGAGGCCGCCGAGGTCGAGGGCCTGCCGGGCCGGCCGCCCGGTGATCACCGCGATCGCGGCGACCTCCTGGGCCAGCTCGACCAGCACCTGCGCCGCATCGGGGTGGATGTGCGCCTGCGCCGGGTCCTCCACGATCGGCGACAGCGTGCCGTCGAAGTCGAGTCCGACGACCGTGCGTGGCGCGACGCGGACGATCGCGTCGTACCGGTCCTGGCCCTCGCGCGTCGGGAACCTCACGCCTCCATCCCATCACGCCGCCCGTGACGGCAGGTGACGGGGACGTGAACGGTCACGCTCGCGGCCGAACCCGGACCACCGGCCGGCAGCGCGGCGGGAGCCGCGTCCGGGGGCAGCTCGCTGCCTGTTCCCGCGGCGAAGACGCGCTCGGCCCAGACCACCGGCCGGCAGCGCGGCGGGAGCCGCGTCCGGGGGCAGCTTGCTGCCGGTTCCCGCGGCGAAGACGCGCTCGGCCAAACGAACTCAGTCGAGCTCGCCGGTGAGGATCAGGGTGAGGTTCGTGTCGCTCATGTCGCTGTCGGTGTCGGCCGGCAGCACCCGGGCGACGCCGAGGTCGAGCGCGAGCTGGCGCCCGGCGGCCTTCTTGCCGGCCGGGTAGTAGACGGTCGTGCCGGGCACGGTGCCGTACCAGTTGTCGGCGGCGGCGACGGTCCAGCCGGCTTCCTTGACCCGCTCGGAGACGCGGCCGGCGAGGCCGCGGATGCGGGTGTTGTTGAAGACGACGACCTGGTGGTCGGCCCGGACGACGGGCTTGGGCGTCGCCTTCTTGGTCGGCTGGTCCGAGGGGTCGGAGGCGCCCTCGGAGGCACCGGTCGAGCCGGAGGCCTGGTCGGAGGGCGTCGCGGCCGCCTTCGTGGCGGTGATGTCGCGCTCGGGCGCCTGGTCGCCGCGGGTGGCGACGAAGGCGATCGCGGCGAGCGCGACGGCGACGATGCTGAGGAGCACCACGGGCGACGGCAGGACGGCGCCGCGCTGGTTCGGGGTGCGAGCGGAGGGCCAGGTGGGGAAGGTCATGGCCGCCTCTCTCTGTGTGGGCCGGGCGGGGTCAGATCTCGAAGCCCAGGCGCCGGGCGGACCGCTGCCGCTGGCGCTGGGAACGGAGGCGGCGCAGCCGGCGGACCAGCAGCGGGTCGGCCGCGAGCGCCTCGGGACGGTCGATCAGGGCGTTGAGCACCTGGTAGTAGCGGGTGGCGCTCATGTCGAACTGCTCGCGCACCGCGCTCTCCTTGGCGCCGGCGTACTTCCACCACTGGCGCTCGAACTCGAGGATGGCGCGGTCGCGGTCGCTCAGGCTTGCGGGAGCGGCCGCGCTGGCGGTGCCCTCCTGCGGGCTGCGCTCGGCGTTCATCCGGTCTCCTCGACGCTACGGTGGCGATCTCGACATCTCTGCAGGTCACACTCTAACCCGCGAATCACATCGATGTCATTCGGCGCGCAGGAAGCGCAGCACGGCCAGCACGCGGCGGTGCGACTGGTCGTCGTCGGGCGGGAGGCCGAGCTTGGCGAAGATCCGCTGGGTGTGCTTCTCGACCGCGCCGAGGCTCACCGTCATCGCGTCGGCGACGGCGGCGTTGGAGCGTCCCTCCGCCATCAGGGTGAGGACGTCGCGCTCGCGGGGCGTCAGCGCGCGCACCGGGTCGCCGCGCCGCTCCACGAGCTGCCGGACGACGAGCGGGTCGAGCGCCGTCCCGCCGGCGGCGACCTCGGCGAGCGAGGCGAGGAACTCCCCGACCTCGCTGACCCGGTCCTTGAGCAGGTAGCCGACCCCCTCCTCGCCCGTCGCGAGCAGGTCGTCGGCGTACGACACGACGACGTACTGCGACAGGACGAGCACCCGGGCCTGCGGCCACGCCTGCCGGACGGCGACCGCGGCGCGCAGCCCCTCGTCGGTGTGGCTGGGCGGCATCCGGACGTCGACGATGCCGAGGTCCGGGCGGTGCGCCAGCATCGCCTCGACGTACGACGGCCCGTCGGCCACCGCCGCGACCACCTCGTGGCCGGCCTCGGCGAGCAGGAGCTGGAGGCCCTCGCGCAGGAGCACGGAGTCGTCGGCGACCACGATCCTCATGTCACGACAGTGGCACGGTGGCGAGCAGCCGCGTCGGACCGCCCTCCGGCGAGGCGACCTCGAGGTGTCCCTCGACACCCGCGAGCCGCTCCCGCAGCCCGGCCAGCCCGCGGCCCGGCGCCAGCGAGGCACCGCCGCGCCCGTCGTCGTCCACGGTGACCACGAGGACGCCGTCCTGCTGGTGCACCGCGACCTGCGCCCGGGTCGCCTGGCTGTGCTTCGCGACGTTCGTGAGCGCCTCGGCGACCACGAAGTAGGCCGCCGTCTCGGCCGCGACCGGCAGCTCGCGCGGGACGTCGACCGCGACGCCCACCGGGAACGCCTGCCCGGCCGCCATCTCCTCGACGGCGGCAGCGAGACGGCGGTCGACCAGCAGCGGCGGGGCGATCCCGCGGGAGAGGGCGCGCAGCTCCTCGACCGCCTCGCGGGTCTGGGCGACCGCGGAGTCGATCGTCGCGGCCGCCGTCGCGGGGTCGTCGGCGAGCTGGTGCCGGGCCCGGCCGAGGTCCATGCCGAGCCGGATCAGCCGCTGCTGCGGGCCGTCGTGGATGTCGCGCTCGAGACGGCGCAGCGACTGCGCCTCGGCCCGGTGCGCCGAGGCCCGGCTCTCCTCGATGACCTCCATCCGGTCGAGCAGCTCGGCCCGGCTGCACAGCAGCACCCGCGCCGTGCCGGCATGGACCGCCGCCCCGAGCCGCAGCACGAACGGCAGCGCGACCAGCGCCACGACCCCCAGTCCCAGGTAGAGCAGGGACTCCGGCGTCCGGCCGTGCCCGAGCCCGAGGATCTCGGCCAGCGTCACGTTGTCGGCGTCGTCGAACGGGATGTAGCGCTGCCAGAACCAGTAGGTCAGCCCACCCAGCACCGCCGCCCAGGCCGCCACCGCCAGCGCGGCCGCGAAGCACGCGGTGGCGAGGCCGACGACGGCCCACAGGATGTCCAGCCAGGACTGGGTGTCGCGCAGCGGCGCCAGGAAGCGCCGCACCCCGCCGTCGTCCGCCCGGCCCCGCAGGTACGTCGGCTGCGGGGCCTCGACCCCGAGCATCCCCACGAGCCGGACCCGCTCGACGTGCGCGAACCCGCGGGCGGCGTACGCCGTGCCGACGAGGATCGCGAGCCCGAGGCCGGCCACCACCATCGAGCCCAGGCCGGCGGCGATCCCGGCGACGACGAACGCGAAGGCGGGGATCGCGAGCAGGAACGCCGAGAGCGAGTACGCGGTGTCGACGAAGACGCGACGCAGGGGGTTCATGGCGACCACGCTAGGGAGGTGGGAGCGCCGCGGCCATCCAGCCAGCCCGACAGTCGAGAGTGCTGCGTAGTCGGGGTGGTCGGCGAGGGAGAGGGTAAGCACCTCGAACAGCTCTACTGTGTGCTCGATCGGGAACGGATGCGCGAGTTCCTCACGGAGACGGGCCGGCCGAGGTCAAATGCGAGCAGGTACGGCAGGTCTGTACTGGCCGGTCTTCTCCTCTCGGCGCCCGGGGTCGCTTCGTGCTGCAGGCCATCGCCGTCGCGGCCATCAACGAGTTCAAGGCGGGCGGCACTTCACCGGGAGCAATCTCCGCGACGATGGTGACAAAGGCGGCGCCTGCCACGGTCATGAGTCAAGCGAGACCACGGTCAGCGCCTGTTGACCGCCTCATTGAGTCGAGCGACTTGGGTGTCGAGTGTGTCCACCCGGATGTAGAGTCCGACGTCGTCTGGTTCGCATCCTCCCACGCCCGCGCTCGTGATCCCTACAAGGAGCGGCTTGGCCTGGGAGACGTCGAAAAGGCCGCCGCCGGAGTCGCCTCTGCAGGTGTTCTGGTCCGAGGTGGGAAGTGCGCAGAGCTGCCAGCGGCGTGCCTGACGGGGAAGGTGCGAGATGGCCCTCGCGCAATCAGCCGCTGGCGCGAAGGAGAGGCCGGTGGCCGAGCGCTGGCAGGGCGCGGTCGTTGCTTGCCGTCCCCATCCGACGGCCACCAGTTGTGCTCGTGCGTCGGGCAAGACCGAGGCGATACGGGCAGGGCTGGTAGTAGCGCTGCTGCGCATCACCACGACAGCCAGGTCGATATCTGCGGTCGGGCGAATTTCCCGGATCGGGCTCCGCATCTCGTTCTCAGGATCCGGCCCGCAGAGATCGACTGGATTGACGACGACGTCCAGTTGATCGGCGCTCAGTCCGGCCACGCAATGGCGCGCCGTCAAGACCACCGTTGGAGCAACCAGCACTCCTGCACAGCGAAAACCGCCAAAGAGATCCCGTGCTGGCGTGGCGTGACTGACGAGTGCGACAACTGCCGAGGAAGCCTCTGTTTCCTCGGCAGTTGTCTGGTGTCTGTTTCTGGCGGAGGTGGGATCGGATGCACAGCCTGCTAGAAGTGCGATCGAAAGGAGAGCGGTAAGAACCCGGATCTCGGTTTTCAGCATCTGCCTAGCAAGGATCTTCGACGGTGAATCCGATGTTCGTCTGCCAAGCGTGCTCCTTGCCTTCGGTGGCGTAGGTGAAGCGAATCCCTGCTGCTGCAGGGAATCGACTGGTGGCGGCCACCTGGAGGATGAGGTTGTAGCGAACGTTTGGTTCTGCGGTAGCACCCGGAAGGGCGGCGCGGCTAGCCCAGTCAAGATCGGAGGCCCTCATCGCCTTTCGGGTCGGTGGGAATCTGCTGTGGTTGCCGATTGCAGCATCCGTGACCGCGACCCATGCCTTCGTGATCGAGAGATCGTGGGCGTCGAGGAGCTCGACCTGGCCGATCTCTGCAGGCTCGGTGCCCTTGTTGATCACGATGTTGAACCCGAGTGTGAAGTCGTGCGGCTCTCCAGAGCGGACCTGAAGGCAGACAGATCCAATGTCGGGGCTCGATCCGATCGGCCCACCGATTTCGGGTGGGCCATCGGTGCTAGGCGAGGCGGAGCAGGCAACGAGGAAGGTGAGAGCGCCGATGGTGACGGCGCCCCCACGAACCGCGCGACTAGGACGGACGGTTCTTGCGAGCAATGAGAGTCCTCGGGGTGTCGCCCGGGTCGCCCTGAGTGCCACAGATCCAACCGGCCTTCGTGTACTCGAACTTGATCTTGGCGGTCTTGGAGTAGCCAGTTCGCGAGGAGAGATCGACGCCCAACACGTTCTTGAGGGCGACGCCGTTGGACCAGGTGGTCGCCGTCGAGCTGTTCCGGGAGAACCGGCTTCCGGCTTCCTGAGGTGCACAGTTGGCTCGTGGCGGCGTGGGCGGCGTCCCCACTCCCACCGTCGTCGCGCCGCCAACGAAGTTGCTGGGGCGCGCCTCGTAACGGACCGTCCGCTTGACCACACCGTAGGCGGAGTACCAACACTCGATCTTGTAGGACTTGTAGCGGAAGTACGTCTTGCGGTGCCAGTACCCGGTGCTCTTGACCGGGAAGCCCACCGTGCTCGTCGAGTCCACCTGCTTCTGCAAGGACGACGAGCCGCCAGCCGACCAACTCCCCATGGTGCCGTTCATGGAGACAGCAACTCCGAGAGTCGACGTCGCCCCGTTGGTGTACTCGAAGTCGGTCGTTGCACCCGCCCAGCCGACGCCGGCTGCGTTCACCTCGGTAACCCGCTGGCCGAGATCCTTCGCCACAGTGGTCGAACAATTCTTAGGAACGATGGCGTCCTCCTCGATCGGCACGACCTCGTCCTCGGGCAGGAGATTCTCCGGAACCGTTTCACTCGGCAGAACGTCCTGGAGCCTGCCGCCCAACGCATTCTCCCCCAAGACGAGGCCTGTCAGCGGCACAACCACTTGCTGGGTCAGATCAGCAATGAGGTCGCTGATCAGGTCCGAAGGCATCTCTGGATCGACTGCCGCCTCGATGGTGAGGCCCAAGACGTCGGTGTTCACCAGGCGCCGCGAGAAGGCGAAGCTGCTCGATGTACCGTCCGGAGTCGTAGTCGTGAGAGACATATCAACGATGTTGTCCCCGTCGGCGCCCGACTGCAGATCCGCCATGCTCGGGAGCTTCAACTTGGAAGTTGCCGACCGCGTCCGTGCTGGCCGACGCGACGGTGACCAGGTTGACCGGATCGCCTTCTCCAGCAGCTGCCAGCGTGTCATTGCTCGGCCACATCTGCAGCGCAACCTCCGCCTGCGGAACGGCGACGCCACGAGCATCCAGCACCTTGCCGGTGGCGATGACGAGACCAGGACCAGGAGCAGCTGAAGCAGGAGACACCGAGGGTGCAACCGCCAGGGTGCTCGCCACAAGGCCGATAGTTGCGGCCACCCGGCGGATCATCGGGCGCGCTCACATCGATGGCTGGAATACGTACACGGCATAGCAACTCCGAACTCTGTGGGTACCCGAAAGGGCGGCGCACCAGCACCCCCTACAGGTGATCGCCTCCGAAGGGGATCCCGGAGAAGCATCGGTCTTGGCGAGCTCTTCGCCAATGGGCGCCGCGGAGTGCGTGCGCGAAACGACGATTTCGCGCGCAGGCCCGCCGGCTGGGCGCCCGGCGGACCGAGACCGTCGTGCTCGCGAGCAACACCGACGGGGTCCGGTTCGCGCCCGACGAGGCGTGATCGCCCCGAGGTACGTCGCTTTCCGCGGCCGAGTGGGCCGGACCCCCTAGGGTGGTCTCGTGGGCCATGACCTCGTGATCGTCGCCAACCGCCTGCCCGTCGACCGCGTCACCGACGCCAGGGGGAGGAGCACCTGGCGCCGCTCCCCCGGCGGTCTCGTCTCGGCCATCGAGCCCGTGATGCGGGCCCACGACGGCGTGTGGATCGGGTGGCCGGGTGGGACCCAGAAGTTCAAGCCGTTCAAGGTCGACGGCCTCGACCTGGTGCCGCTGGCGATGTCGGCGGAGGAGATCGAGGAGCACTACGAGGGCTTCTCCAACGGAACCCTGTGGCCGCTGTACCACGACGTCGTGGCCAAGCCGGAGTTCCACCGCGAGTGGTGGGACACCTACGTCCGGGTCAACCGCCGCTTCGCCGAGCGCGCCGCCGAGCTGGCCGCCGAGGGCGCGACCGTGTGGGTGCACGACTACCAGCTGCAGCTGGTGCCCCAGATGCTGCGCGAGCTGCGCCCGGACCTGCGGATCGGCTTCTACCTGCACATCCCGTTCCCGCCGGCCGAGCTCTTCCAGCAGCTGCCGTGGCGCCGCCAGATCCTCGAGGGGCTGCTCGGTGCCGACCTGGTGGGCTTCCAGCTGCCGGGCGCGGCACAGAACTTCATCCGCCTGGTCCGCCAGCGGGTCGGCCACAAGACGCACCGCGACCTGGTCTACCTCCCGGACGGCCGGACCGTCCGGGCCGCCGCCTTCCCCATCTCGATCGACGCCGGCGGCTTCGCCGAGCTCGCGGCGTCCGACGCCGTCGCCGAGCGCGCCGCCGCGATCCGCGAGGCGCTCGGCAACCCGCGCCGGATCTTCCTCGGCATCGACCGCCTCGACTACACCAAGGGCATCTACGCGCGGTTGCGCGCGTTCGGCGAGCTCATCAGCGACGGCGCGCTCACCGTCGAGGACGCCGTGTTCGTCCAGGTCGCCGTCCCCTCCCGCGAGCGGGTCGAGCACTACCGCAACCTCCGCGACGACATCGAGCGCCTCGTCGGGCGCATCAACGGCGACCTCGGGCGGATCGGCCGGCCGGCGGTCAGCTACCTCCACACGTCGTACCCGCGCGAGGAGATGGCCGCGCTCTACCGCGCCGCCGACATCATGGTCGTCACGCCCTACCGCGACGGCATGAACCTCGTCGCCAAGGAGTACGTCGCCTGCCGCACCGACGAGGACGGCGCCCTGGTCCTCAGCGAGTTCGCCGGCGCCGCCGACGAGCTGCGCCAGGCCTGGCTGGTCAACCCCTACGACATGAACGGCATGAAGGCCGCGCTGCTCGAGGCCTACCACGCGGAGCCCAAGGAGCTCAGCCGCCGGATGCGCGCGATGCGCAAGCAGATCGCGCAGCACGACGTGAAGGCGTGGGCCGACAGCTTCATGACCGAGCTCGAGGACGACGCCGCGCACAGCCACTCCAAGACGGTGCGACCAGCAACACGCTCCTGAACCCGCTACCGCGCGGTAGCGTTCGCCCATGGATCTGGTGCCCCTGCGCTCCGTGCCCGGAGCCGGCCTGCTCCCCGCCCCGGACCAGGTCGTGGCCGCCGCGAGCAATGTCGCCCACAAGGTTCTCTACGGCGGCGTGGCCGACCTGCGGCCGATGCCGCGCACGCTCATCGACGACGGCACGCTGCGCGAGGTCTACCACTACCGCCCGGCCGGGCACGTCCAGGAGCAGGGCGACCCGGTCCTGCTGGTGACGCCGCTCGCCGCGCCGTCGAGCTGCTACGACCTGCGCCGCGGGTGCTCGCTGGTCGAGCACTTCGTGACCGAGGGCCGTCCCACCTACCTCGTCGAGTACGGCGAGGTGTCGTTCCGCGACCGCAACCTCGGCATGGAGCACTGGATCGACGAGGTCGTGCCGACCGCGATCCGCGAGGTGTCGAAGCACGCGGGCGACCGCCCGGTGCACGTGATCGGCTGGTCGCTGGGCGGCATCTTCTCGATGCTGACGCTCGCCGACAAGCGCTCCGGCGACCTGCCGGTGGCGTCGCTGACGGTGGTCGGCTCGCCGATCGACGTCGCCCTCGTGCCGCTGCTCGCGCCGTTCCGCCCGCTGCTCAACCTGTTCAACGGCAACGGCCCGATCACCAAGGGCTACCAGATGCTCGGCGGGGCGCCGAAGCCCCTGGTGAAGTGGGCCTTCCAGCTCACCGCCTTCCAGAAGCTGGTCACCAAGCCGCTGGCGCTGGCAACCCACGTCGACGACCGCGAGTTCCTCGCGCAGGTCGAGGCGGTCGACGCCTTCACGTCCAACATGATCGCCTACCCGGGCCGCACGTTCGGGCAGCTCTACCACCGCTTCGCCAAGGGCAACCAGCTCGCCACGGGCACCTTCGAGCTCGACGACCGGACCATCGACCTGGCCGACATCGCCGTCCCGGTGCTGGTCTTCGGTGGGGCTGCCGACGGCATCGCGCCCGTCCCGGCGGTCCACGCGGTCGTGCCGCTGCTGAAGGGGTCGCCCGAGGTCCGCTTCGAGGTCGTGCCGGGCGGCCACCTCGGGATGCTCACCGGCCGCGCCGCGCGTCGTACGACGTGGCTGGCGATGGACGAGTGGATCACCCAGTGGTCGGGCGGCGAGCAGCCCACCGAGGCGATCGGCACGAGCCGCAAGCGGCGACACTCCTCGGCAGCGTCCCGGGCGCTCTCCAAGTGACCCTCCCCCGCAGCGTCCGGGTCGGGTACGGCGCCGGCTCGGTCGCCACGGGCGCGTTCGGCACCGTGCCCGGGCTGATGCTGCTGCCCTACCTGACCGACACCCTGGCCGTGCCCGCCCTCGCGGCCGGCGCGATCGTCTTCCTGCCCAAGGCCTGGGACGTCGTGCTCAACCCCGTCGCCGGGCGGATCAGCGACCGCACCGTCGATCCCCGCGGACCGCGCCGTCCGTGGCTGCTGCGGGCGGGGCTCGTGCTGGCCGTCTGCTTCGCCCTGCTCTTCGCCGCGCCGGACCTGGGCTCCCAGGCGGTCGACGCCGCCTGGGTGCTCGTCGCCTTCCTCGCCTGCGCGACGGCGTACGCCTTCTTCCAGGTGCCGTACGTCGCGATGCCCGCCGAGCTGACCGACTCCTACGACGAGCGCACCCGGCTGATGACCTGGCGGGTCGCGATCCTCGCGTTCACGATCCTGCTCGCGGGCGCGAGCGCGCCGGCGATCCGGGACGCGATCGGCGGCCGCGACGGCTACCGCGTCATGGGCCTGGCGATGGCCGCGATCATCCTGACCGGTGCGCTGCTCGCCTACCGCGGCACCCGCGGCGCGCGGATCGGTGTCGTCGAGCCGAGCCCCGGCACGCTGCGCGACCAGCTCCGCCTGGTCGCCGCGGCCCGCGACTTCCGGCTGCTGCTCGTGACGTTCGTGCTCCAGGCACTGGCCACCGGCTGCATGCTCGCGGGCGTCGACTACCTGGCCGGCGACGTGCTCGAGCGCAAGGGCGCCGCCACCGTCCTGTTCGTCTGCTTCGTCGGGCCGGCGCTGCTGCTCACCCCCGCGTGGGCGGCGATCGGGCGGCGGATCGGCAAGAAGCGCGGCTACGTCGCGTCCTCGCTCGTCCTGGCGACCGGGGCGGCGCTGGCCGTGCTCGCCGGGCACGCGCCGGCTCCCGTGATGTTCGCCGCGGTCGGCCTGGTCGGCGTCGGGTACGCCGGCGTGCAGGTCTTCCCCATGGCGATGCTCCCCGACGCGGCGGCGGTCGACGCCCGTCGTACCGGCTCGTCGCGGGTCGGCGTCTACACCGGCGTGTGGACGGCCGGCGAGACGCTCGGGCTCGCCCTCGGGCCGGGCCTGTTCGCCGTCGTCCTCGCGCTCGGCTCCTACCGCTCCAGCGACTCCGGCGGCGCCGTCCAGCCGGACTCCGCGGTCACCGCGATCACCCTCGGGTTCTCGCTGCTGCCCGCCCTGCTCGTGCTCGCCAGCCTGTGGTGGCTGCGCGGCTACGCCCTCGACGAGAAGGAGGTCGATCGGCCCGATGTCGCAGCCGACGCCTGACCAGATCCGCGCGCGCCTCGCCGCGCTCCAGGCCGACGACCTGCCCGTGCACGGCGGTCGCACCCTCGCCTACGTGTACGACGCCGGCCTGGCCGACGTCGACGCGCTCGCCCGCGACGCGGTGGCCGCGTTCGCCGGCAGCAACGGCCTGGACCCCACCGCCTTCCCGAGCCTGCTGACGATGGAGAACGACCTCGTCGCGTTCGCCCGCGAGCTCGTCGACGGACCCGACTCGATGGTCGGCACGATCACCTCCGGCGGCACCGAGTCCTGCCTGCTCGCGGTGCTCGGCGCCCGGGACGCGCGGCCCGAGATCGACTCCCCCTCCATCGTGGTCGCCGACACCGTGCACGCCGCCTTCCACAAGGCCGGGCACTACTTCGGGGTGCGCGTGATCGTGGTCCCCACCGGCCCCGACCACCGCGCCGACCCGGAGGCGATGGCCGCGGCCATCGACGACACCACGGTGCTCGTCGTGGCCAGCGCGCCGTCGTACGCGCACGGGGTGGTCGACCCGGTCCCCGCCATCGCCGCGGCGGCCGCCGCCCGCGGCGTGCGCTGCCACGTCGACGCCTGCATCGGCGGCTGGATCCTCCCCTATGGCGCGCGGCTGGGCCGCCCCGTCGCCCCGTGGACGTTCGCGGTCGACGGCGTCACGTCGATCTCGACCGACCTGCACAAGTACGCCTACGCCCCCAAGGGCGCCTCGCTGCTGCTCCACCGCGACCCCGCCCTGCGCCGTCCGCAGTACTTCGCGCACGCCGGCTGGCCCGGCTACACGATGCTCAACTCGACGCTGCAGTCCACCCGCTCCGGCGGACCGGTCGCGGGCGCCTGGGCGACGGTGCGCGCGATCGGCCACGACGGCTACCTCGACCTGACCCGGCGCGCGCTCGACGCGACCGACGCCGTCGCGGCCGGGATCGAGGCCATCGACGGGCTCGCCCTGGTCGCCTTGCCGGAGTCGACGCTCGTGGCGGCCGTCGCCGACGGGCCGCTCGACGTCTTCACCGTGTGCGACGAGATGGCCGAGCGCGACTGGTTCGTCCAGCCCCAGCTCTCCTACGAGGGGCAGCCACCGTCGCTGCACGTCGCGATCAGCGCCGCGACCGACGCCGCCGCCTTCGTCGCGGCGCTCGGCGAGGCGGTCGCCGCGGCCCGCGCCGCCGGACCGGTCGTCGTCGATCCCGGCGTCGTCGACCTGCTGCGGTCCGTCGACCCTGCCACCCTGGGGGACGACGAGTTCGACATGCTGCTCGCCGCCGGCGGGCTCGCGGACGGCGAGGGCGACCTGGGCCTGCCCGACCGGATGGCGTCGGTCAACGCACTGCTCGACGTCGCTCCCCCGGCCCTGCGCGAGGCGGTGCTCGTCGCCTTCCTCGACCGGCTCGCCCGGCCCCCGGCCGAGCCGTTCGCCACCGGGACATAGTCCCAAAGGACTAGCGGGTCCCGGCCGCGTTCCCGATTCCCGGGCCTGCCCCGGCTCCGTAGATTCTTCCTCACCGACGCGGACCTCGAAGATCCGTTGGAGGGAGCCCCACCGGGACCGGCACCCCAAGCCGGGTGCCCCCGGAGGACCAGCAGGGCTCGAGATCCGCGTCGGAGCCACGCCACAGCCGGTGGTGGCGCCCCTTGGAGGGAGAGGGGCGCCCCCGGTCGGTGGCGGGCAGGGAGCAGCACCACGGCCGGCCTCTCGCACGGGAGGGTGGGTCTGGGGGGACCATGCGCCGCAGAGCGCATTAGAGTCCGGCCGTGGATGCTCTCACCAAGCTCGTCGACCAGGGCCTGATGGCCGCCGACTGGGCCGAGGCGCTCGCACCGGTCGAGGACCGCGTCGCCGCGCTCGGCCAGTTCCTCCGCGCGGAGCTCGCCGCGGGCCGGTCCTACCTGCCGGCCGGCGACCGCGTCTTCCACGCCTTCCGGCGCCCGCTCGCCGACGTGCGCGTGCTCCTCGTGGGCCAGGACCCGTACCCGACGCCCGGGCACCCCATCGGGCTGAGCTTCGCGGTCGAGCGCGACGTGCGGCCGATCCCGCGCAGCCTCGCGAACATCTACCAGGAGCTGGCCAACGACGTCGGCTTCGTCCCACCGCCCCACGGCGACCTGACGCCCTGGGCGGACCAGGGCGTGATGCTGCTCAACCGGGTGCTCACCGTGCGGCCCGGCGAGTCGGCGTCCCACCGCAACCAGGGCTGGGAGCACGTGACGGCGTGCGCGATCCAGGCCGTCGTACGGCGGGCGGAGGCGGGGGCACCCGTCGCGGCGATCCTCTGGGGCCGCGACGCGCAGACGCTCAAGGCGCACCTCGGCCCGATCCCGTGGGTGGAGTCCGCGCACCCCTCGCCGCTGTCGGCCTCGCGCGGCTTCTTCGGCTCGCGCCCCTTCAGCCGGGTCAACGCCCTGCTCGCCGAGCGCGGCGGGGAGCCGGTCGACTGGACGTTGCCTGCCTGACCCCTTCCGCTCCGGCGTTCCTCGGAATATAGTTGAACTCTCAACTATTGAGGTAGGCATGACGATGACCGACACCACCACCAGCGACCGGATGCCGGCCCTCTACATCGGGCACGGCGCTCCCCCGCTCCTCGACGACCCGCTGTGGTCGAGCCAGCTCGCCGCCTGGGCCGGCGACCTGCCACGCCCGAAGGCGATCCTCATCGTCAGCGCGCACTGGGAGTCGGCGCCCCTCTCGCTCACCGCGAGCGGCGCACCCCTGGTCTACGACTTCGGCGGCTTCGCGCCGAAGTACTACCAGATGACCTACGAGACCCCCGACGCCTCGCACCTCGCCGCCCGGGTCGCCGCGATGATGCCGCGCACCGAGCCGGTCCACCAGCACACCTCGCGCGGCCTCGACCACGGCGCCTGGGTGCCCCTCAAGATCATGTACCCCGGCGCGGACATCCCCGTGCTCCAGATGTCGATGCCGACCCACGACCCGGGCCGCCTCATGGAGATCGGCCGCCGGCTCAAGCCCCTGCGCGACGAGGGCGTCCTCATCATCGGCTCCGGCTTCCTCACCCACGGCCTGCCCTTCCTCACCTCCTGGCAGATCGACGCCGACGCCCCCGGCTGGTCCACCGACTTCGACGCCTGGGCCGGCGAGGCCATGGCCCGCGGCGACGTCGACGAGCTGGCGTCGTACCGGTCGAAGGCGCCGGGCATGCCCTACGCCCACCCGACCGTCGAGCACTACACGCCGCTCTTCGTCACGCTCGGTGCGGCCAGCGACCCGACCGAGCCGGGCGCGCAGGTCATCGACGGGTTCTGGATGGGGTTGTCGAAGCGGTCTCTTCAGGTCGCCTGAGCCAGCCGCGCCCGCAGCCGGGCCAGCTCGGCCTCCAGCTCGAGGACGCGCGCGATCCCGGCGAGGTTGAGCCCCTCGGCCAGCAGGTCGCGGATGCGGTGGAGGGTCTCGATGTCGGCGCGGCTGTAGAGGCGGGTGCCGCCCTCGCTGCGCTGCGGCGCGAGCAGTCCCCTGCGCTCGTAGACGCGCAGGTTCTGGATCTGCATCGAGGTCATCTCGGCCGCGACGGAGATCGCGAAGACCCCGCGGACCCGGTCCCGCTCTCCTTCTCGATCTCGGCCTTGATTCACGGCCACAGATTATCTATAACGGTTGATGCAGATCAATGACCGGCCCGGGCGGCCGGCACATCCCGAAGGAGGACATGTCATGTTGCTGCGCACCACCGATCCGTTCCGCGACCTCGACCGGCTCACCAGCCAGCTCCTCGGCGGCGGTGCGCCGGGCACCACCAATCGCCCGGCCGTCATGCCGATGGACGCGTGGCGCCAGGGCGACCGGTTCGTCGTCGAGTTCGACCTGCCCGGCGCCAGCTCCGAGAGCATCGACATCGACGTCGAGCGCAACGTGCTCACCGTCCGCGCCGAGCGCGTCGCCGGCAACGGCGACTGGCAGCGTCTCGCCTCCGAGCGGACGCACGGCCAGTTCTCCCGCCAGCTCGTGCTCGGGGACAACCTCGACCTCGAGCGCATCGAGGCCGGCTACGACAACGGCGTCCTGCGCCTGGTGATCCCCGTCGCCGAGAAGGCCAAGCCCCGCAAGATCCAGATCGCCGGCGGCGCGCCCGCCGTCGAGCACGAGGCCATCGAGGCGTGAGCCGAGGAGGCTCCGCGGTCCGCGGACACGCTCAGCGGACGCGGAGCCTCCGCATCAGCTTGAGCGAGCTCAGCATCTGCTTCACGTAGGCGTCGTAGCCCTGCCCGGGCCGCGGGCCCATGACCTGCTTCTTGAGCACCGCGACGTTCTTGGCGTCGGTGTACTTCAGCAGGCCCTGGTCGCCGTGCCGCGCACCGACGCCGGACTTCTTGACGCCGCCCGACGGCGACCCCTTCGAGGCGTACGCCGTCGCGAGGGCGTCGTTGATGTTGACGTTGCCGGACTCGATCCGCTCGGCGACCGCCTCGGCCCGGGCGAGATCGCCGCTCCACACCGAGGCGTTGAGGCCGTAGTCGGTGTCGTTGGCGAGGTGGATCGCCTCGTCGACGGTGCGGTACGGGTAGAGCGCGACGACCGGGCCGAACGTCTCGGTGTGGCCGGCGAGCATGTCCTTGGTGACGCCCTCGAGAACGGTCGGCTCGAAGAACGCGGGGCCGATGTCGGGGCGGGCCCGGCCACCGGTGAGCACGGTCGCGCCCTTGGCGACGGCGTCCTCGACGTGGGAGGCCACGCGGTCGCGGTGCTCGGGGCTGACCAGCGAACCGATCTCGGGCCCGAAGTCGTACGCCGCCCCGATGCTGAGGTTCGCGGCCCGCTCGACGAAGGCGGACTTGAGCTCGTCGTACCGGCTCTCGGGGAGGTAGATCCGCTCGATGTGCATGCAGATCTGGCCGGTGTTGCCGAAGACGCCGAAGGTGGTGCCCTCGACCCACTCGGCGACGTCGACGTCGTCCAGCACGATCATCGGGTTCTTGCCGCCGAGCTCGAGGCAGCAGCCGATCAGGTTGCGCCCCGCACGCTCGCCGATCACCCGTCCGGTGGCGGTGGAGCCGGTGAACATCACGTAGTCGGCGTTGTCGATCAGCGTCGGGCCGATGTCGGGCCCCTCGCCGCACACGACCTGGAAGAGGCCCTTCGGGAGGCCCGCCTCCTCGAGCAGCGAGATGCCGAAGAGCGGCGACAGCGCGGTCTTGTTGTCCGGCTTCACGACGACGGCGTTGCCCGCCATCAGCGCGGGGATCGCGTCGGAGAGTCCCGTCGCGAACGGGAAGTTCCACGGCGCGATGATGCCGACGACACCTTTGGGGACCCGCACCTCGGTGGAGCCCGACACGACCGGGACCGGGCCGCCGTGCTTCTTCGGGGCGAGCAGCTTCTTGGCGCGCTTGAGGTAGTACGACATCACCATCGGCGGGTCGCAGGTCTCCTCGATCGCCATCCGCCGGTTCTTGCCGCTCTCGACCTGGATCAGGTCGGCGGTGCGGTGCGCGTTGTCGACGAGCAGCGTGTGCGCCCGGTCGAAGACCTCGAGCCGCTTGGCGACGGGCCACTGGGCCCACAGGGCCTGGGCGGCCCGCGCCTTCGCGAAGGCGTCCTCGATGTCCTCGGGCGTCGACTGCGGCAGCTCGACGAGGACCTCGCCGGTGTAGACCTCGGTCAGCTTCCAGGTCGCGCCGGAGCGTCCCGGCACCCGCGCGACGAGACGCTCGAGCAGCTCGTCGGTGACCGAGGCGGGACGCGTCGCGCTCACCACTTCACGCCGCCCAGGATGATCTCGGCCGCCTTCTCGCCGATCATGTAGCAGGGCGCGTTGGTGTTGCCGCCGGTGATGCTCGGCATGATCGAGGCGTCCGCGACGCGCAGGCCCTCGATGCCGCGGACCTTGAGGTCCGGCGTGACGACGGCGCGCTCGTCGACGCCCATCCGGCAGGTGCCCACGCCGTGGTAGACGGACGTCGAGCGGTTCTTGAGCGCGACCCGCAGCTCCTTGCCGTTGGGGATCGACGGCCCGGGGTGGATCTCCTCCTTGACCCCGCCGCCGAAGGCGGCCGAGGCCATGATCTCGCGGATCATCTCGGTGCCCTCGGCGAGCACCTCGACGTCGGCGGGGTCCGTGAAGAAGCCGTAGTCGATGAGCGGCGCGGCCGTCGGGTCGGCCGAGGCGAGGCGGAGCGTGCCGCGGCTCTGGGGGTAGATCAGCGTCGAGAACACCGTCAGGGACGGACGCCCGTCGGGGATGTGCCGGATCGGCTCGTCCTGGTTGGGGCTCGGGTAGGCCCACGGCAGCATGTGCAGCTGGAGGTTCGGGATGTCGGTGGCGGCCGACGTGCGCACGAAGCCGACCGACTCGAAGACCGAGTTGTCGAGGAACGAGCCCCCGCGGGTGAGGTCCTTGGCCATCCCCTTGAAGAACGTCCAGGCGTTGCCGCGGTACTGGACGCTCGGCACGTGGAACGACATCGGGTGGAACAGGTGGTCGTGCAGGTTGTCGCCCACCGGCAGGTCCGCCACGCAGTCGATGCCGACGCTGGCGAGGTGGTCGGCGTGACCGACGCCCGAGAGCATGAGCAGCTGGGGGGTGTTGGCGAAGCCGGCGGAGAGCACGACCTCCTTGCCGGCCCTGATGAACCGGCGGGTGCCGCCGCCCTTGCCCTGGTCGATGACCTCGACGCCGGTGGCGCGGCCGTTCTCGATGACGACCTTCGCGACGTGGACCTCGGTCTGCAGCTCGAGCGTGCGCGGGGCGAGGTGGTGGACGTACCCGCGCGAGGACGAGTAGCGGAGCCCGTCAGCAGTGTTCTGCTGCATCCGGGCGATGCCCTCCTGCTCGGCGGCGTTGTAGTCGTCGAGGACCTTGACGCCGAGGGTGTCGGCGGTGGCCTGGATGAACTGGAGGGTGCCCTCCTGCAGCGTCTTGTTGCGGGTGATCTTGATCGGGCCGCCGGCGCCGCGGTAGGCGTTCTCGCCGTCCTCGAAGTCCTCGTAGCGCTTGAACGCGGCGTTGACGCTGTCGGCGTCCCAGCCGGTGTTGCCCTCGGCGGCCCACGAGTCGTAGTTGGCGCGGTTGCCCCGGACGTAGACCATGCCGTTGACCGAGCTCGAGCCACCGACGACCTTGCCGCGGGGGGCGGGCATCCGGCGGCCGTCGAGGCCAGGCTGCGGCACGGAGCGGTAGCCCCAGTCGAAGAGCCTCTCGAGCTTCGGCTCGGAGTGCATCGGCCCGATCATGCCGGGCTTCTTGGTGAAGTAGCCGTGCATGCCCTTGTCGTCGGACTTGCCGGCCTCGATGAGGATCACGCTCGCGCCGGACTGGGCGAGCCGCCCGGCGACGATCGACCCGGAGCTGCCCGAGCCGACCACCACGTAGTCGGCCTCGTTGCTGTACGGCGCGCGCTTCGCCATCGCTTCCCATCCTTCGTCCTCGGGGTCCGGGCGGTCAGGGGGACACCCGGCGACGTCACTGTAACGCGTTCTAGTTTCGTTACGAAAGGGTTTCGTGTTCGCTGTCTTCGTCCCTCGCTTCCCGGACTGCGAAGATGGGTCGGTGCGGATCCTCTCCATCCAGTCCTCCGTCGCGTACGGCCACGTCGGCAACTCCGCGGCGGTCTTCCCGCTGCAGCGCCTGGGCCACGAGGTGTGGCCGGTGTTCACGGTCCACTTCTCCAACCACACCGGGTACGGCGCCTGGCGCGGTCCGCTGCTCGACCCGGCCGACGTGCGCGACGTGATCACCGGGATCGAGGAGCGCGGCGTGCTCGCGACCTGCGACGCGGTGCTCTCGGGCTACCAGGGCTCCCCCGCCGTCGCGTCCGTGATCGTCGACGCCGTGCAGCGGGTCAAGGCGGCCAACCCGGCGGCGACCTACACCTGCGACCCGGTGATGGGCAACGCGAAGTCGGGCTGCTTCGTGAACCCGGAGATCCCGCCGATCATCCGCGAGCAGGTCGTGCCGGTCGCCGACATCCTCACGCCCAACCAGTTCGAGCTCGGCTTCCTCACCGGGCGCGACGCGCTCAGCGAGCCGGCGCCGCTCGACGCCATCCTCGACGCGGCCGACGCCGCCCGCGCGATGGGGCCCTCGACCGTGCTCGTCACGTCCGTCGAGCAGGCCGGCGCGCCCGACGACGTCATCGAGATGATCGCGGTCACCGGCGAGGGCGCCTGGTCGGTGCGCACGCCGCGGCTGCCGATGAAGGCCAACGGCTCCGGCGACATCACCGCGGCGCTCTTCACCGCCCACCTGCACGACTCCGGCTCGCCGGCCCTGGCGCTGGCGCGGACGACGGCGTCGGTGTTCGACGTCCTGCAGGCGACGCTCGACTCGGGCGAGCGCGAGCTGCGGCTGATCGCGGCCCAGGAGGCGATCGCGCACCCGGACGAGCGCTTCGAGGTCACCCGCCTGCGCTGAGCGGTCATCGGGACGACAGGTCACGGAATATTCTTAGAACCTTCACAGGTTCACTACGTGCCCGGTCAGGACACAATATGTTACATGGACGTCCTACCTGAACTCGCGGAGCTCAGCCGCACGATCGACCCGGTCCTCCTGGGCAGACGGATCCGGGCCGCGCGGGTCGCCGCCGGCCTGACCCAGGGGCAGCTCGCCTCGCCCGAGGCGTCGACGGCGTACCTGTCCCGGATCGAGTCCGGTGAGCGCCGGCCCGACCTCCGGCTGATCGTCGCCTTCGCCGCCAAGGTCGACGTGACGCTCGAGCAGCTGCTGCTCGGGCTGAGCCGGGACCGGTACGCCGAGCTGCGGATCCGGCTCGACCATGCCGCCTGGGAGATCCAGCACGGCGACGCCGCCACCGCGCTCGGCATGCTCGACGAGGCGGGCCAGGCGCTCGACGACAGCACCGGCTCCGAGGTCGCCGCCAAGATCCGCTACCTCACCGCGCTCGCCGAGCACGCCCGCGGCGACCTCGCCAAGGCGATCGCCGGCCTCGAGGTCATCGTCGACGGCGACGTCACCGCCCGGCGCTGGCTCGACGCCGCCGTCGCCCTCACCGGCCTGTACGTCGAGGCGGGCGACGCCGCGCGCGCCGTCGAGCTCGGCGAGAAGGCGCTCGCCGTCCTCGAGGACGACGACGTGGTCCAGGGGCACCACGCGCTCGGGCTCGCCACCTCGCTCGCCCTCGCCCACCGCGCCCGCGGCGACCAGGCCCGCGCCGTCGCCACCTGTCGCCGCGTCTCCCCCATCGCCGACGACGCCGGCATCGCCCTGGCCTCCGTCTACTACCGGGCCAGCGCCGCCGCCCTGGAGAAGAAGAACGTCAACCTCGCCGCCGCCTACGCCTCCAGCGCCCGCCGGGTCAGCGAGGCCGCCGACCAGCAGATCACCGCCGCCCGCTACCACGCCACGACCGGCCACCTCCTCCTCGCGGCCGAGCGCCCCGACCTGCCCACGGCGCGCGCCTCCCTCGAGACCGCGACCCGGATGCTCACCACCGCCGGCGCCGACCGCAACGAGGCGGCCGCCGTCCGGTTCTCGCTGGCAAGGGCCCTCCTCCTCGACGCCGAGCTCGACACCGCGCTCGCCCTCCTCGACCCCGACGAGGAGCTCGACCCGGTGCCCTCCGCGACCCGCCACCTCCTCATCGGCGAGATCCGCCTGCGCACCCAGCAGAACGACGCCGCGCACGCCGCCATCACCCGCGCCGCCGACGCCCTCCAGGCCGCGGGCGACCCGGCCGGCACCGCCCAGCTGTGGTTCGAGCTCGGCTCCATGCTCGAGGAGCTCGGCGACAGCGACGCCTCCCGCGACGCCTACCGGCACGCCGCCACCGCCACCGGGCTCGCCCCCTTCCACCACCTGCCCACCGGGCCGGTGGGGCCCACCGGGCCGCGCGCTCCGGCCTGAGCCGGCTCCGGGCCCGCGAAAATCCGGACGTACGTCCGGATCTTTGCTGAGAGGCCTCGCCACTTTCGAGATGGGCCGAAAATGGTCGGACGTACCCGGCACGATGGTGCCGTGGCGCCTGAGCAGACAGAGCTCCTCCGACTGGTCGACCCCGCAGCCCTGGGCCGGCGGGTTCGCGCTGCCCGCGAGACGGCCGGGCTCGACCTTCCGGGCCTCGCCGCCCTGGCCGGCCTGCGCGCGACGCACCTCGCCGACATCGAGGCGGGCCGCGCGCGGCCCACGCTGCTCGTGCTCAGCGCTGTCGCCGAGCACACCTGCACCTGCGCCGACGTCCTGCTCCTCGGCCTGCCCGCCGACCTGGTGCCCGAGCTCTACCGCCGGCTCGACGACGCGGCGCTCGGGCTGACGGCCGGCACCGCGGCTCCCGCGCTCCGCACCGCCGACCAGGTCCTCGACCTGCTCGCGGCCGCCTCGCTCCCCTTCCTCGAGCTGGCCGCCCGCCGGCTGCGCGCCAGCGCGCTCGAGAGCCTGGGCGACCTGGCCGGCGCGGTCGCCGAGCTGCGCCGGGCGACCGCCGTACCGGTGGCGGAGGTGGCGTGGATCCGCGACCTCATCTCGCTCAGCCGGTGCCACCGCGAGCTCGGCGAGCTCGACGAGGCGATCGCCGCCGGCGAGGACGCCACGACCACCATCCGCCAGCTGGGGCTGGCCGAGACGACCGAGGCGATCCAGCTCACCGTGACCGTCGCCGCCGCCTACCTCGTCCGCGGCGACGTGCGCCACGGCGCGCGGCTGTGCCGGCGGGCGGCCGACCGGGCCGACGCCTACGGCCTGCCGGTGGCCAAGGCCTCGGCGATGTGGAACGCCAGCTGCGCGCTCGACGCCGGTGGCGACCCGGCCGCCGGTCTCGCCCTCGCCCTCGAAGCGCTCGCGATCTACGAGCGGCTGGGCGAGACCCGGCTGGTGGCGCGGCTCCGGGTCGACGTCGTGACCCTGCAGCTCAAGACCCCGTCCCCCGACCTCGACGGCGCGCTGGCGATGCTCGACCGCGCGCGCGTCGAGCTCGAGGCGACCCCCTCGACCCACCTCGACGCCGCCCGGCACCGGCTGTGCGCCGCCCGGGTCCGGCACAGCCTCGGCGACCACGAGCGCGCCGCCGACCTGCTCCGCGAGAGCGAGGCGCTCGCCCCCGCCGGGGCCGCCGACCTGCGCGCCTGGCAGTCGGCGCTGCGCGGCCGGCTGGCCGCCGGCCGTGGCGACGCGCACCGCGCCCGCGAGCACTTCCTCACCGCCGTCCACACCCTGGTCGGCAACGGGGCCGACAAGGACGCGGCCCAGCTGTGGTTCGAGCTCGGCGACACCCTCACCACGCTCGGCGAGGACGAGCTCGCGCTCCAGGCGTTCCGCAGCGCGGGCGCCTCCCAGGGGCTGCGGGCGCCGGTCCTCACCACGCTCCCGAGGATGTCGTGACGCCCCTGCCGCCCGACCTGAGCACGCTCCTCGCCCAGGTCGGCCCCGCCGTCGTCGGCGACCGGATCCGGGCGGCGCGACGCGACGCCCGGCTCTCCCTCGACGACGTCGCCCGACTCCTGCCGGACCTCGACGTCCTGACCCGGACCGCCGCGGCGACCGGCACCACGGCCGACGTCCTGGTCACCGGCCTGAGCGGCGACCTCGCGGCCCACCTCCGCGGCGGTCTCGACCTCGCCGGGCTGGGGCTCTCGACCCACCACTCGGGGACCGCGCTCGCCACCGCGGACGACGTCCTCGACCAGCTCGCCACGACCGGCGCCACCGCACCCCACCTCGAGCGCGCCGCACGCCGGCTGCGCGCCACCGCCCGCGAGGCGGCCGGTGACCTCACCGGCGCCATCGCCGACCTGACCGACCTGACCGCCGTACCGGTGGCCGAGCTGGGGTGGGTCCAGGACCTCATCTCGCTCAGCCGGTGCCACCGCAACGCCGGCCACCTCGACCGGGCCATCGCGACCGGCGAGGACGCCCGGCCCACCATCCGCGACCTCGGGCTGGCCACCACCGACGAGGCCTTCCAGCTCACCATCACCGTCGCGGCGGCGTACCTCAGCCGCGGCGACCTGGGGCACGCGACCCGGATCTGCAAGCGCGCGGCCGACGAGGCCGCCCAGCTCGGCCTCCACCTCGCCCGCGCCTCCGCCCTGTGGAACCGCAGCCTCGCCCTCCTCGAGGACGGCGACGCCGAGGCCGCCCTCACCGACGCGCTCGAGGCGCACGCGTACTTCGCCGCCCAGGGCGACACCCGCAACCTCGGCCGGCTCCGCATCCAGATCGCGACCACCCGCCTCGCCCTCGATCCCCCCGACGCCCTCGGCGCGCTGGAGATCCTCGCCGTGGCCCGCGACGACATCGACTGGTCGACCGTCGGCGCCGTCGACCTCGCGGGCCACCGCCTGATCACCGCCCACGCCCTGCACCTGCTCGGCGACGACGAGCGCGCCGCCGACGTCCTCGCCGAGAGCGAGGCGGCCGCGCCGCCCGACACCGCCCCGGGACTGCACGCCTGGCAGCGCGCCCTCCGCGGCCGGATCCGCGCCGCCCGCGGCGACCTCACCGGCGCCCGCCGCCACTTCCAGGACGCCATCGCCCTCCTCGAGTCCATCGGCTCCCCCGCCGACGCCGGCCAGCTCTGCTACGAGCTGGGCGACCTCCTCCTCGCCGCCGACGAGCCCGAGCAGGCCATCGACGCCTACCGCCGCGCCTACGAGCTCCGCGGCATCCGCGGCCGTTCCTGACGACCCGTCGGGTTATCTTGACCACCGTGACGACCGATCTGGCCGAGCTGCTGCGGCAGGTCGATCCGTCGGTCGTCGGCCAGCGGGTGCGCGCCGCGCGTGAGGTCTTCGCGGTCCCGCTGCGCGACCTGGCGGACGCGATCGGTCTCGACTCCGCTGCGCTCGACGAGCTCGAGCGCGGCATCCGCACCCCGGACCTCGCCGTGCTCTCCGCCGTCGCCGACGCGACCGCCACCTCTGCCGAGCTGCTCGTCACCGGCCTGAGCCGCGACGTGCTGGCCGACCTCCAGGGTGACCTCGACCTCGCCGGTTTCACGCTGTCGAGCCAGGACTCCTCCGCCGCCCGGGCGACCGCCGAGCGCATCCTGGAGCAGCTCGACGCAGCAGGCGCGACCGCGCCCCACCTCGACCGCGCCGCGCGTCGCCTGCGCGCCAAGGCCCTCGAGGCGTCCGGCGACCTCGCCGAGGCGATCGACGAGCTGCGCCGGGTGACCGCCGTACCGGTGGCGGAGGTGGCGTGGGTGGAGGACCTGATCTCGCTCAGCCGGTGCTACCGGGAGACATTGCAGATCGACGAGATGATCGCCGTCGGCGAGCGCGCAAGTGGCCCGATGCAAGAGCTTGGCCTCGCGGACACGACCGTGGCGATCCAGCTGACGGTGACAGGGGCTGTCGCTCACATGCTCCGGGGTGACCTGGGCCAGTGTGCGCGCGTGTGCCTCCGGGCGGCCGCTCACGCCGAGCGCCTGGGCCTCGCCGCTGCGAAGGGCTCCGCCCTGTGGAACGCCGGCGTGGCCAAGCAGGCCGCTGGCGACCTCCCCGCGGCGCTCGAGCTCGTCACCGCCGCGCTCGAGCTCCTGGAGCCGGACGGCGACTCCCGGCGCATCGGCATGCTGCGTGCCCAGGTTGCGAGCATCCAGCTCGACCTGGAGGAGGCCGACCCTCGGATCGCGCTCGACCTGCTCGCGCTGGCCGGTCAGGAGCTCGACTGGGCGGGCGCCGGTGCCATTCAGCTCGCCCGGCACCGGCTCAACACAGCTCGCGCCCACCACGCGCTCGGCGATGACGAAGAGGCTCTGCGCGTGCTCCACGAGAGCGAGGACTTCGCCCCGGCCGACGCGATCGACATCCGCGCGTGGCAGCTCATGCTGCGCGCTCGGATCGCAGCCCGCCTCCGCGACGTCGACGGTGCGCTGGCGTCCCTGCACGCGGCGACCCACCTCCTCACGACCTGTCAGGCGGACGACGTCATCGCCTTGGCCTGGTTCCGGCTCGGCGCCGCCTTCGAGGAGCTGGACGAGCTCGGCCTCGCCGCCGACGCCTTCCACCGCGCCTGCATCGCCCAGGGACTCCGCCCGCAGCGCTAGCCGGGTCGGCTCCGCCCACCCGGGCGGAGCCGACCTCGCCGATCAGCTCAGCAGCAGGTCCCGCGGTCCGCCGACGCCGGCGCCGCCGGGCTGGCCACCACCCCGAACACCGTCATCCCGGCAACCACACCGACGACCAGAGCCTTCTTCAGACGCGACATTTCCGTTCCTCTCGTCGCGGGGCGTGCGCCTTTCGCACTCCCCGTGACTCGGGACGGTAAATATTGGGCAAGTCTCAAATCCAGACAATGCCTAGTTTTGATGTCTAGAGTTGTCAATGAGGCAGATGAGACGGCCCGATCCCGCCTATCGAGACGCACACCCCCACGACTGAGCGCAAGATCGCGACACCAAGCGGGCAACTCTGGGCATGCGCTCGCACCGCGAGGCGGCAGCGCCGAGGCCGTCCGGCTCGACCGGCGGCGGGCTTGAGGGGCCGGGAGCGGGGCTGACTAGGATTGCGCGGTGCCCGGACACCGGGCGCCGGCCGGTGTAGCTCAGTTGGTAGAGCGTCTTACTTGTAATAAGAGGGTCGCGGGTTCAAATCCTGTCACCGGCTCCACCGATGAATCGCGCGCCGGGGCCTAGTCTCTGCAGCGTGGACCTCCCCGTGCTGCCGCCCGTCCTGCCGATGCTCGCCAAGGCCGTGTCCGGCGTCCCCGACCCGGCCAAGTACGACGCGCAGGGACTCAGCTTCGAGCCCAAGTGGGACGGCTTCCGCTGCATCGTGTTCCGCGACGGCGACGAGGTGGAGCTGGCGAGCCGGAACACCAAGCCGCTGACGCGCTACTTCCCCGAGCTGGTGGCGGCGATGAGGGCCGAGCTGCCCGAGCGGTGCGTGCTCGACGGTGAGATCTTCGTGGCGCAGGCGGGGGCGGACGGCAAGGGACGGCTGCAGTTCGAGGTGCTGCAGGAGCGGATCCACCCGGCGGCGTCGCGGATCAACCTCCTGGCCGAGCAGACGCCGGCGGACTTCGTCGCGTTCGACCTGCTGGCCCTCGGCGACGAGTCGTACGTCGACCGCCCGTTCGCCGAGCGCCGCGCTGCGCTCGAGGAGGCCCTCGGCCACCTGGGCGCCGCCACCGGCGGCCGGTGCCACCTGACCCGCACGAGCACCGATCCCGCGGTGGCCGAGGAGTGGTTCCACCAGTTCGAGGGCGCCGGGCTCGACGGGGTGGTGGCGAAGCCGCTGAGCGCGCCGTACGCCCCCAATGCCCGGACGATGCTCAAGATCAAGCACGAGCGGACGGCGGACGTGGTGCTCGCCGGCTTCCGCGAGCACAAGACGAGCACGCCGGAGAACCCGCTGATCGGCAGCCTCCTCCTCGGCCTGTACGACGGCGGCGAGCTGCAGCACATCGGTGTCAGCGCGTCCTTCACCGCCCAGCGCCGCGCCGAGCTGTGGCACGAGCTGCAGTCGCTCGTCGTCCCCATCGAGGAGCACCCGTGGGGCCGCTGGCAGGAGTTCCTGGTGGCCAACCCGGGCCGCCAGCCGGGCACCCAGAGCCGGTGGAGCCAGGGCAAGGACCTGTCGTTCACGCCGCTGCGGCCCGACCGCGTCATCGAGGTCAAGTACGACGCCATGGAGGGCCGCCGCTTCCGGCACACGGCCCACTTCAAGCGGTGGCGCGACGACCGCGACCCCGAGTCGTGCGGGTACGACCAGCTGGAGCAGCCGGTGCGCTACGACCTGGCGGACGTCCTCGGGGGGTGAGCCTCGACCGGTGACCTGCCTCGGGGCAGGATGGGGCCATGACCAGCGAGCCCGCTCCCCGCGAGGAGCCGTACGACGTCGTCCTGCTCATCGAGAAGGCACTCACCCCCGCCGACGCCGCCCAGGTCCGCTCGCTCCACGTGGAGCTCGACGACGACCCCACCATCGAGGTGATCTATCACGTGCTGCTGCCGATGGCCGACGCCGCCGCAGCGGTCGAGGCCTCGCTGGGGGTGATCGGCGGCGCCGACCTCATCGCTCCCCCCATCACGCCCTCGCCCGACGAGATCGACGCCCTGCGCGAGGAGTACCGCGAGCAGGCCGACCGCGAGCTCGCCGCCACCCGCGAGGAGATGCTCGCCACCGGCGCCCACCTGGGCTCGGCTGTCGTCGTCACCGAGGCGCCGGTCGACGCGCTCATCGCGAAGGTCAAGGAGGTCGACGGCCGGGAGTCGATCATCCTGACCCGGCCGCACCTGGTCGCGGAGTTCTTCCACGTCGACTGGACGTCGCGGGCCCGGCGCAAGCTCGGCGTCCCGGTGCTGCACCTGCTGGAGCACGAGACCGCCTGACCGCCTGACCGGCTGACCGGCTGACCGCGTGACGGGGGGCGGGCTCAGGTCCCCTCGACCCGGTTGCCCTCCGCGTCCCAGTGCTCGGCGACCTTCTTGCTGGGCTGCACCCGCGGCGGCTCCCCCGGCATCTTCGGGTAGTCGGGCGGGAAGTTGAGCTCGCCGTCGCCGTCGGCGACCTGCTGGTCCCACAGGTCCAGCAGCGGCTGCAGCGAGTACGTCGTGTCGTCGATCGACGCCCACGGGTCGCCGTCGGCGAGGCGCTCGGGGACGGTGAACAGGTTGAACTCGCGCGGATCGGTGACGTCGGCGAGCTCGGCCCACGTCATCGGCGTCGAGACCGGTGCGCCGGGCAGCGGCCGCAGCGAGTACGCCGAGGCGATCGTGCGGTCGCGGTTGTTCTGGTTGTAGTCGATGAAGATGCGCTCGCCCCGCTCCTCCTTCCACCAGGCGGTGGTGACCTGCTCGTCGCGGCGGGCGAGCTCGCGGCCGAAGGCGATGGCGGCGTGGCGGACGTCGGTGAACTCCCAGCGGGGCTCGATCCGGACGTAGACGTGGACGCCGCGGTTGCCGGAGGTCTTGGGGAAGCCGACCAGACCGAGCTCGGTCAGCAGCTCGTTGGCGACGCCGGCGACGCGGACGGCGTCGGAGAAGGTCGTCCCAGGCTGGGGGTCGAAGTCGATGCGCAGCTCGTCGGGGTGGTCGACGTCCGCGCGCCGGACCGGCCAGGGGTGGAAGGTGAGCGCGCCCATCTGGGCGCACCAGACGGGGACGGCGATCTCGGTCGGGCAGATCTCCTCGGCGGTGCGGCCGGAGGGGAAGGTGATCTCGACGGCCTCGAGGTAGTCGGGAGCCCCCTTGGGGACCCGCTTCTGGTAGAAGCCCTCCGCGTCGTTGTCGCGCGGACCGGTGGCCAGCCGGAAGCCCTCGCGGACTCCCGACGGCCACCGCTCCAGCGCGGTGGGCCGCTCCCGCAGCGCGCGCATGAGGCCGTCCTCGGCCGCGGCGACGTACTCGGCGACCATGAGCTTGGTGACCTCGGGAGTCCGCTCGGTCGCCTCGTAGATCACGCGGTCCGGGCTCGACACCCGGACCTCGCGGTCACCTGCCTGGACCATCGCCGCCGGGGTCTTCGCCATGCGCCGACCCTAGTCGGGATCAGGCCTGGTCGGCGGGCTCCAGGGTCAGGCTGATCGAGTTGATGCAGTAGCGGTCACCGGTGGGCGTGCCGTAGCCGTCGGGGAACACGTGCCCGAGGTGCGACCCGCAGTTGGCGCAGCGGACCTCGACCCGCTTCATGCCGTGCGAGTTGTCCTCGATGTACTCGATCGTGTCGCTGATCGGCTGGTAGAAGCTCGGCCAGCCGCAGCCGGAGTGGAACTTCGTGTCGGACTCGAACAGCTTGGCCTGGCAGGCCTTGCAGCGGTAGACGCCGGTGGTCTCGGTGTCGGTGTACTCGCCGGTGAACGCGCGCTCGGTGCCCGCCTGGCGCAGCACCTGGAACTCCTCGGGAGTCAGCTCGGCGCGCCACTCCTCGTCCGTCTTGTCGACCTCGTATCCCATGACACCGAGCGTACTCAGCAGGTCACGCGGCGACGCCCGCGACGGGCATCCCGGCCGCGCGCCAGGCCGCGAACCCGCCGATCACGTCGGTGGCGCCGTGGATGCCGAGGCTCCGCAGGGCGTCCGCGGCGAGCGAGGAGGTGTAGCCCTCCTGGCACAGCACCAGCACCCGCAGGTCGTACGACGCCTCGGGCAGCCGCGCGTCGCTGCGCGGGTCGAAGCGCCACTCGAGCACGTTGCGCTCGACCACGAGGGCCGGCAACCACGCGGCGACCTCGCCCTCGGCCGCGCGCTGGGCGGCGGGCCGGATGTCGACGAGGACGACGGCCTGGTCGTGGTCGTGGACGCGGGCGACGAGCTCCTGGAAGGCCGCGCGCGGGCTGATCCGGTCGAGCCGGGAGCGCGCGTCGGCGAGGAGGGCGTCGACGCCGTCGTACCGGACCGGCGCGGGGGCGGGAGCTGCGGCGAGGGTGCTCACCACTCCTCCCCGGCCTTCTCGACACCGAGCGCCTCGAGCCGGTCGCCGTGGAACTTGAACCGGGTCATCGTGTGCAGCCGCGGGGAGTACGCGTGGAGCGAGAGCGCCGGGGCGTCCGTGGCGTTGCGGACGTCGTGCGCGTAGCCGGCGCCGAACGCCTTGCCGTCGCCGGGAGCGAGGTCGACGAGCCGGAGACCGCCGTCGAAGGTGTGCTCGGTGAGCCGGCCCTCGAGGACGGTGAACGCGCCGGACGACGAGCCGTGGTCGTGCCAGTCGGTGGCGGCACCCGCGGGCCACGAGATGAGCCAGAGCTCGTAGTCCTCGGTGGTGAGCAGGCGGATCCACGAGCGCTCGTAGGGGTCGTGGTCGAGCAGGTGGTGCAGGTCGGGGTCGGCCGCGTGGTTGCGGACGACCTCGAGGAGGGGCAGGACGGCGAGCTGGGTCATGGCAGGTTCCTCGGGGTGTGGGAGTGGTCGGTGCTGGATCGGGTCGGGATCAACAGCAGCGACAACACCCGCGCGGGTCACGGAGAGTGACGAGCGAGGCGAGGGGGAGTCCGGTCATGACTCAATAGTGCATTAAGTCGATAGACTTTGCAAACGACATGCGGAACGGGCGCGGCGGATCGCCACCGCGTCGGAGAGTGCCGGTGAGCGCCGGCGCCTCCTCAGGTCAGGGGATCGGGCCGCCGGACGAGTGCGAGGCGCGCCAGCTCTCGGCCTCACCGTTCGCCCTTCGGCGGCCCTGCTCGATGCCGGCACCGCGACGGGCGGCGGGCCGGCCGTTGAGCCACCAGCTCAGGGCGAAGAGGATCACGACGGCGGCGAGGACCACGAGAAGAATGACCATGCCTCATCATGCCTGATCCGGGCCCGGGCCGCACCCGGCCACGGCTCCCTAGCGCTTCACGTCAAGCGACTTCTCAGCTCTCTCGCCTTCCCGAGCGCGGCGGACTTCCCCGGCCGGGCCGCCAGGACGGCGAGGCCGGGCCACCCGTCCGGTCCGCTCAGGTCGGCCGGCAGCCGGCCGGTCCGGGCGGCGACCCGCAGCGCCGGGGCGTGGACGAGCGCGACGACGAGCACCTGGTTGAGCCAGCGCGGCGGCGGTCCGTCCGTGCTGCCGGCCGCGCGGACCGGCTCGGTCAGGAGCGGCCAGAGCAGGGGCAGGAGGTGCCGCCGCTTCTCGAGGACCCGGACCAGCCGGGCCGGGCTGACGTCCGGCTGGGTGAGGAGCAGTCGCGTCGCCGACCGCACGACGGCGCTGCCGATCCGCTCGCGGGCGGCCAGGACGTCGAGGAGGTGCTCGCCGGCCAGCCCGCGCTCGCCGTCCTGGCCGACCATGCCGAGCGCGACGGCGACCATGCCCGTCGTCAGCGGCCGGACCGGGCCGTCGTGCTGCAGCGGCCCGGACCGGCCGTTGACCCGGTCGCGGTGGGGCGAGACCGTCATCCGCGTGCCGTCCCACGAGAGCCAGGCCGCCGCCCCGGTGCCGCGCTCCGTGGCGGCGCACTGGCCCTCGCTCTCGAGGTCGTAGGTCCAGCCCTTGACCACGCGGTAGACCTCGCCCGGACGGTCGGGCAGGACCAGGTCGAAGGCGAGCATCTTGGTCGTGGCGGCCGGGTCCTCCCACTGCGCCGTGAGCGCGATGCCGTCGGCGACCTCGGCGAGGGAGCCGGCACCGGCCGGCCAGTCGGCATCGAGGCTCGGATCGGCCGGCGGGGCCGGCTCCGGCGCCGGGACCGGGATGTCCGGTACGACCGGAGCGGGGAGCAGGGCGACGGCGGCCCGGGCGGCGACGACCGCGCGGGACGAGCCGCTGCGGGCGGCGAGAGCGCGCAGGCCCGGCACCTCGAGGACCTCCTGCGGCGCCCGGCCGTCGGCGACCGCGGCGACGGCTCCCGGGGCGAGCGCGAGGAGCGCCTCGGCGAGCTCAGCCGTCCCGGAGAGCAGCCGTGGGGCGTCGACCGCGATCGCGACCAGGTCTGCGAGGACCGGCCAGACCACGGCCGCGAGCCCGTCGTCGGCATGGTCGAGCAGCACCGGGGCCAGTGCGGCGAGCTGGCCGGGCACCACGTTCCAGTCGAGGTAGCGGGCGTCGGCGACCCCGGGACGCAGAAGCCCGCGCGCCCACGCCTCGGTGACGGCGCGGGCGGCGTCCTCGGCGGCAACGGGGTGGGCGCCACGCGGGCCGGCGAGCAGGTTGACGGTCGCGCCGGGGCCGAGCGGCGCCGCGCGACGGGCGAGCTGGCGCGCGCCGATGCCGAAGCCCGCGTCGGGATAGCCCCCGCCGAGCTGACGGGCCGTCGCCTCACCCCAGCCGGGCCAGAGCGCGAGCGCCCGGCCGCCCATCCAGCGGGCCCGGCCGAGCAGCCCGGCGAACAGGGCGAGCGAGGCGGGGACGACCGGCTCGTCGATGTCCCAGTAGCGAGCCCGGGGTGCGACCCGGACCTCGGGCTCGACCACCGGGTCGGCCAGGTAGCCGGCCGCGAGCGGGCCGGCAGCCACGGGGAGCGCAGCGCCTGCTGCGTCCAGGACCGGGACGTCGAGCGTCGCCAGCTCGGCGCGCACGGCGGCGCCGCCGTCGCCACCGGCGAGGTCGAGGTCGAGGCGCAGCAGGGCGACGAGCAGGTCGGCCCCGGCCGCCGCCACCCCGGCGGCGCGGTAGGCCCGCAGCCGGTCGGCGAGGTCGGCCGGGTCGATCCGCAGGTCGTCGGAGGAGGGAGTCGAGAGGAGTGCCGGGACGGCTCCGAGCCGGGCGACGACGGCGGCGTCCCGCGCGACGAGCGGGTTGACCGAGGACGGGTCCGGGCCCGGCTCCCCCGCGACCCAGGCCGCGACCGGCCACAGCCCGCAGCGCCAGGTCTCCGGTACGCCGCGCAGTGCCTGCCGGACGCCGTCCGGATCGGTGCGGGCGAGCGCGTTGGCCAGCGCGAGGAAGCGCTCGGTCTCGACGTCGACGACCTCCTCGGGCCGGCCGAGCAGGAGTCCGGCGAGATCGGTGAGGTCGGTGAGCCGGTCCGGTCCCACGGCACCCAGCGTGAACGCCGGCACGGGGGCGAGCGGTGGCGCCGGCAGCCAGCGGCCGCGCTCGGCCGGCGCCTCGTCGGGCTCGGGGGCGAGCGCCTCGGGCGGGAGCCGGCGGGCGGCCGCCGCGGTGACCGCACGGCGCGCCTTCTTGGTCCGCACGGTCGACGCGGCCGCGAGCACGTCGGGCACCAGGTCGTCCGGCACGGCCGCGAGCAGCCGCGGGGCGAACGCCTCGACGACCGGCCCCTCACCGGTGGCGAGCACGACGACCAGCGCGTCGGCGCGCTCGACCAGCTCGGCGTCGGTGACGTCGAGGTCGTCGACGAGGATGCGGGTCCACACCTTGCGATCGCCCGGGCGTACGGCGGTGTCGAGGCCGGTGAACGCCAGCCGGAGCGCCTCGGGCCGGGTCAGCCGGCCCTGCCCGACGGCCGCGCCGAACAGCGGCCCGAAGGGACCGGTCAGCGGGAGACCGGCGTCGACGGCGACCCGGGCGTGCTCGGCGAAGCGGTCGTCGGGCGCCTCCTTCTCGGCGACGAGGGCGGCCCAGTCCTTGAGGTAGCTCACCTCGGCGGGCACCGGCAGGCCGAGCTCGTGGACCAGCCGGACCACGACGCGTCCCAGCCGGCTGACGGCGTGCTCGTGGAAGCGGTTGGCGGTGCGGACCGCCTCGGCCACGAACCGGGCGGCGTCGTCGGAACCCCGCGCGGCGACCGCGTCACCGAACGCGTCGCCGGGCACGCCCGCGAACCGGAGCAGCGTGACGATCCGGCGCGCGTCGACCCCCACCCGCACGGCGAGCACGGCGAGGGCGGCGCGCTCGGCGTGGGTCAGGGACAGCTCCTCCCACCCGCTGCGGCTCAGCCCGTCGCGCAGCACGCGCTGCTGCTCGGGGGTGCCGATCGGGTGGCCGGCGGCCTGCTCGGCGGTGACCTCGGTCCAGCCGAGCTCGCGGCACAGCTCGAGCGCGCGATCGCGAGCGGTGGTGCTGGTGGTCATCGATCCTCCGTGATCCGGACGGCCAGGACGTGCTTGCAGGGGCCGCGGTCGGCACCGTGCGTGAGGTACCACCGGCAGGTGCAGCGGGCGGGCGGGTCGCCGGTGACGCGGTGGTCGGTCCCGCCGCTGGACACGGTCCACCCGCCGTCGTCGCGGACGACGGCACCGGCCGCCACGAGCGCGCGTGCCCCCGCCAGCCGCGGGTGGTCGCGCTCGACGCGGTCCGGGTCGTCGGGCAGCTCGCGGTGGAACCAGGCGGCGTCGTGGAGGTCCCAGCCGACCCGGCCCGACGAGGCGAGGACGGCGAGCGCGCCGCGGACCCGCTCCTCGGACAGGGCCGTCGCGCGCGCCAGCCGCGGCACGTCGATCACCGGCTCGAACGACAGCAGCGCGGAGACCAGCCGGGCGTCCGCTCCCGTGGTCGTCACGGCCAGACCGGTCAGCAGCGAGCCCTCGCCGGAGTGGCCGCGCCAGGCCTCGGCGGTGAGTCCGACGACGAGCCGGGCCGCGGGCAGGGCGACCTCGACGACGACGGCCTCGGCGTCGCCGGCACCGCCGTGGTGGAAGGTCATGCCCTCGACGTGGGTGAGCATCCGGCGCAGCGCGCTGAGCCGGTGCAGCCCGGCGACCGCGACGGCCGAGCCGGCAGCCGGACCGGGGCGGGCGGCGAGCCGGACGCCGCGCCGGTCCGGCACCAGCCAGCCGCTCCCCCGCGTCGTCGCGGTCGCGGCCGGCACCGTGGCCAGGAACGCACGGGCCCCCGCGGCGTCGACGGAGAAGGCGGGGACCAGCCCGTGGTGGAGCTCGGCGACGTTGCCGAGCGCGCGGATCCAGCGCGTCGGCATCGCGACGGGACGCTCGACGACGGTCGCGTCGAGGGTGGCGAGGCGGACCTCGTCGAGACCGACGGCGAGGTGGAGCAGGTCGGCGCGGCCGACCTGGGCGAGCAGCGCGCGGGTCGCCGTACCGAGGTCGACGTTGGTGGTGCCGTGGGCGATCTCGCCGCCGTCGAGACCGGCCGCCAACAGGTCGAGCCGGGCGTAGACGCTGTTGCACGCCGAGAAGCACTCGGCGCGCAGCCGGTCGCCCTGGGCGGTCAGGACCGGGTCGCGCTGGGTGGTCGGCGTGTAGTGGAAGTAGCGGGTCGCGGTGATCTCGGCGAGCACCCCGAGGCCGCGCGCGAGCACCTGCGGGTGGGTCGCGAAGCCGTGGAAGAACCGCGGGCTCGCCTCGACCCCGTCCGGCGTCAGCGCCGGGGCGAGCGCGAGGGCGAGCCCGTCGTCGCCCAGCCCCGACGCGCCGGCGAAGGCGCGCGGACCGGCCACCTCAGATCAGGGCAGCGTCGCCAGCAGCTCGGCGACCTCGACCCGCCGTCCGGTGTAGAACGGCACCTCCTCGCGCACGTGGCGCCGGGTCTCGGAGCCGCGCAGGTGGCGCATCAGGTCGACGATCCGGGTGAGGTCGTCGGCCTCGAAGGCGAGGATCCACTCGTAGTCGCCGAGTGCGAAGCTCGGCACCGTGTTGGCCCGGACGTCGGGGTAGCCGCGGGCCATCTGGCCGTGCTCGGCCAGGAGGCGGCGGCGCTCGCCGTCCTCGAGGAGGTACCACTCGTAGGAGCGCACGAAGGGGTAGACGGCGGCGTAGGCGTGGGCGCGCTCGTCGGCGAGGAAGGCCGGCAGGTGGCTGCGGTTGAACTCGGCCGGGCGGTGCAGCGCCATCTGTGACCAGACCGGGGCGAGCCGCGAGCCGAAGGCGGACCGGCGCAGCCGGTGGTAGGCGGCCTGGAGCTGGTCGCTGGTGGTCGCGTGCCACCAGACCATCAGGTCGGCGTCGGCGCGCAGGCCGGCCACGTCGTAGATGCCGCGGACGACGACGTCCTCGGCCGCGAGGTCGGCCAGGAGGGTCTCGAGCTCGGCGGTCTCCTGCTTGCGGACGACGTCGTCGGCACCGAGCGTCTGCTCGAGCCGGAACACCGACCACATGGTGAAGCGGATGGTGTCGTTGAGCTCGTTGATCTTCGCGGCGTTGGTCTTGAGGTGCGCCTGCGGGTCCTGGTCCGACATGACCCCATTGTGCCGGGCGGTCAGTCGCGGCCGTAGCCCGCCTCCCGGGCCTTGACGATGGCGTCGGCGCGACCGGTCGCGTGGAGCTTGGCGTAGATCGCCGAGACCGTGTTGCGCACGGTCTTGTTGGAGACGTAGAGCTGGGCGGCGATCTCGTCGTTGGTGCGGCCCGCGGCGATCCGCTGGAGGACGTCGCGCTCGCGCTCGGTCAGCTCGGGGAAGGGCTCGTCGGCAGGGGTGGTGGCGGGTGTGGCGCCGGCGAAGAGGGCGGCGATCCGGGCGGCCAGGCTGGCACCGAAGACCATGCCGCCGGAGGCGGCGGAGCGGATCGCGTGCTGGACCTCGTCGGCACCCGCGCCCTTGAGCAGGTAGCCGCACGCGCCGGCCCGGATCGCGCTGAGGATCGTGTCGTCGTCCTCGTTCATGGTGAGCATGACGACGCGCAGCGCGGGGTCGCGGCCGGTGAGGAAGCGCGTGGCCTCGATGCCGTCGAGGTGCGGCATCTGGATGTCCATGACGACGAGGTCCGGGGCGGTGTCCGCGACGACGTGCAGGGCCTCGCGGCCGTCGCTGGCCGAGCCGACGACCTCGATCCCGTCGAGGGCGGCGAGGAGGGCGGTGAGGCCGTCGCGGACGATCTGGTGGTCGTCGACCACGACGACGCGGACCGGGCTGTTCATGCGGGGCTCCTCAGCGGAAGTCGGGCGCGGACGACGGTGCCGCCGTCCGGGGGTGAGCTGATCGTGGTGGTGCCGCCGAGCTCCGCGGCCCGCTCGCGCAGGCTGACCAGGCCGACGCCGGCGGCACGGTCGGCGGGGATCCCGCGGCCGTCGTCGGCGAGCTCGACGACGAGCGTGTCGTCGCGGACCGCGAGGTCGAGCCGGGCCCGGGAGGCGTCCGCGTGGCGGGCGACGTTGGTCAGGGCCTCCCCCACGATCCGGAAGGCGGCGACCTCGACGGCAGCGGGCAGCCGGCCGGCCAGGTCGGTGTCGCCGACCACGTCGAGCGCGACGTCGAGCGCCTCGGCCTGCTGGCGCAGCGCACCGACCAGGCCGCGGTCGTCGAGGGCGGGCGGGCGCAGGTCGTGGACGAGCCGCCGCACGTCGGCGACGACCTCCTGGACCTGGGCGCTCACCGTCTCGACCTGGTCGCGGGCGCGCTGGGGATCGCGCTCGACGGTCATCCGGGCGGCCTCGAGCTGGAAGACGATGCCGCTCAGCGCCGGGCCCAGGCCGTCGTGCAGGTCGCGGCGGATCCGGCGTCGCTCCTCCTCGCGCGCGGTGACGAGCCGCTCGCGGCTGCGCTGGACCTCCTCGGCGAGCTGGCTGGTCCGGGCGGCCGTGGCGGCCTGGCGGACGAGGTCGCCGAGCAGCTCCTCGTCGCGCACGCTCAGCCGGCTGCGCAGGCCGCGCGCGGGCAGCACGAGCCGGCCGATGGTGATGTCGCGGTAGGTGATCGGGAGGGTGCGCACCTGCGCGGGGCGCTCGCCGTACGTCGTGACGAGGCGCTCGCCGTGACCGCGGTCGACCTCGACGCTGACGAACGGGACGCCGAACGCCGACGCCACCGCGCGGGCGACGGCTCCCAGCTGCTCGGCGCTGTCGTCGGTGGTCTCCAGGGTCGAGGCGAGGCCGGCGACGGCGTCGTACCGGTTGCCGCGCTCGCCGAGCATGAGACGTCGTACGAAGGAGGAGAGGCGGTGCCGCAGCGGGCCGTACAGGAAGACGGCGACCAGCAGCACCACGGTGACGACCTGTGCCTGGGTGAGCGCGTCGTCGAGCACGAGCGTGAGCAGGCCGAGGACGGCGGCGTCGGCGACGACGAGAACGACGAGCACCGCGGCGAGGACGAGGGTGCGGCTGAGCAGGTCCTGGATGGAGACCAGCTGGGGCCGCACGATCGCGATCGTCATCGCGGCGGGCGGCAGGACGGTGGCGAGGAAGGCCCCCGTGTAGTCGGCGCCCGGCAGCTCCGCGACGGCGAACACGGCGATGCCCGCGACGATGACCAGGACGCTCCACACCAGCCAGCGCATCCGGTCGCGCATCAGGCCCTCGGAGCGGCGGTAGCGCACGACCACGGTGAGCAGGGCGAAGAAGAAGCCGGTGGCGCCGAGCGCGATCCCGAGCGAGACCACCTGCTGGCCGTGGCCCACGAGGGCGGGGATCGTGGTCGGGTTCTGGTCGACCGAGGAGGGCAGCATCCCGGCGTACCGCTCGTCCTCGGCGGGCGCCACGATGATCAGCAGCCCGCTCAGCGCCAGCACGCCGACCGCGCACCAGGACGCCGGGCGCCAGCGGCCGGGCAGGAAGCGACCGGTCGGGAAGACGAGCAGCAGGACCGCGACCACCGACGTCAGGTACGACGCGAACCGGTCGAGGAACCACAGCGCGAACGTCGTCCCGGGCCAGGCGCCGTCGTCGGTCAGCCCGGTGTTGATGTAGCTCTGGGACAGCCCGTCGAGCGCCCAGAACAGGCCGAAGAAGGCGAGCCCCCAGCCGAAGCGCTGGGTGCGGTCGTGGCACAGGACCACCACGGCGAGCGCGGCGAGCACGACGCCGTCCACGACCCACGGCCAGCCCGGGCCACCCGCGATCCGGACGCCGGGGCTGCTCTGCGGCGCGCTCATGTCGATCCACGCGGCGACCGGGAGGATCACCGCGCACAGGACCGGGACGAGGAGCACACCGACGACCTGCCAGCCCCGGGGCCGCAGGTCGCCGTCGCGCCGGGGCTCGTTCTGCACCGGCACATTGTGCCGCCGGTCCGGCCCCCCACAGGCCGGACCGGCAGATTTGGTCGCTCGGCTCACGCGCGGCCGCGGTGGACCTTGTCGCCGGCGAGGAAGCCGAGCGCGATCACGATCAGGCCGAGCGGGCCGGTCATCCCGGCCATGTACTGCAGCGGCGAGATGCCGAGCAGCAGCGTCAGGCCGCCACCGAGCAGCCCGACCAGACCCATCCAGCGCGGCAGGCCACCCTGGCGCGCGGCGCCGAACAGGGCGATCCCGGACAGCCCGAGCATCCCCCAGCACCACGGGATCGTGCCGATCCAGTGGTTGAACATGACGGCGGTCTCGGGGACGAGGATGTCGGGGTCGTTCACCGCGAAGATGAACTCGGTGTCGAGGCCCGCCCCGACGAACATCATCATCGCGGTGACCAGGGCCCCGGTGAAGGCGACCAGCGGCAGCACGCTGTCCGGCCCGGTCGCCGCCCGGAGCCGGCGGTGCAGCCCGGCGGCGAACACGACGAGCAGCACCGAGCCGACGATGGCGAACAGGTGGAAGGCGAGCATCTGCGGGACCTCGTTGCCGAGCTCCTCGACGATCCCCGGGGCGTTGCCGGAGAGCTTCTCGTCGTACGCCGCATGCACCAGCCCGCTCGAGACGACGACGCCGACACCGGCGATCCCGGCCCCGAGCCCGGCCAGCGCCCACCTCGTCGGCGGCGAGGCGGCCGGCCGGTCGCCGGGCTCGGCACGGTCGAGGGCGGTCGGGGGAACATGTGTCTGAGCGGTCATGGGAGCACCGTGCCGGGCCGCTTGTCCCGCCCGACAGGGACAACCCGGCACACCTCCCAGGACGCGCGAAGGGGCACGTTCCGGCGGCCGAAGTCGCACAGTTCGCCCGTCGAAGTTGCAGGGTTGGCCCCTCGAGGTTGCCGGATGCGTCCTCTGGCAGGCTGGACCCGTGAGCCGAGCGGTGGTCGTGGGTGCCGGGATCGCAGGTCTGACGGCGGCGCGCGAGCTCGCCGAGGCGGGCCACGACGTCCTGGTGCTCGAGGCGTCCGACCGGGCCGGCGGCAAGCTGCGCTCCGCCGAGGTCGCCGGTACGACGGTCGACGTCGGCGCGGAGGCGATGCTGCACCGGCGTCCCGAGGGGATCGCCCTGGCGTCGGCGGTCGACCTGCCGCTGGTCCACCCGACCAGCGCGAGCTCCCGGGTGTGGACCCGCGACGCGCTGCGCCCGCTCCCCCGGACCGTGATGGGCGCGCCGCTCGACCTCGACGGGCTGGCGGCGTCCGGGATCCTCTCCCCAGCCGGCATGACGCGCGCCTCGAACCCGCAACCGGCGCACTTCGGCGCGGGGGGTGACATCTCGGTCGGTGACCTCGTCGCCCAGCGGTACGGCGACGAGGTGGTCGACCGTCTCGTGGAGCCCCTCCTCGGCGGCGTGTACGCCGGCCAGGCGCGCCGGATCTCGACCCGCTCCGCCGCCCCCCAGCTGCTCGACCTGCTCACCCGCGACGAGGTCGTCGTGCCGCCGCCGCCCGCCGACGCGCCGCCGGTCTTCGCCGCGGTCGACGGCGGCATGTGGCGGCTGCCCGCCGCACTCGCCGAGGACGTCGCCGGGCGGCCCGGCTGCGCGATCCGGTACGACGCCCCGGTGACCGCGATCCGCCGTACCGGCACGGGTTTCGTGGTCGCCACCCCCGACGGCGACGAGGCCGCCGACCTGCTCGTGCTGGCCACGCCCGCCGCACCGACCGCTCGCCTGCTCGGTGACATCGCGCCCGCCGCGGCGGAGGAGCTGGCGGCGATCGAGTACGCGTCGGTCGCGCTCGCGACGTTCGCCTTCCGCGCCGACGACCCCGCGGTCGCGGAGGCCCTCGAGTTGGGCGCGTCGGGCTTCCTCGTCCCGCCGGTCGACGGGCGCCGGGTCAAGGCCGCGACGTTCTCGTTCGCCAAGTGGGAGTGGGTACGCCGGGCCGGCGACGGCCTCCTCGTGCTCCGCACCTCCCTCGGCCGGTACGGCGAGGCGGACTCCCTGCAGGTCCCCGACGCGGCGCTCGTCGAGGCCTCGCGTGCCGACCTCGCCACCGCGACAGGGCTGCCCCTCGCCGTCCCGGCGGAGGACGTCGTGGTGCAGCGCTGGGGCGGCGGGCTGCCGCAGTACTGGGTCGGCCACACCGACCGCGTCGCCCGGATCCGCGCGGCGGTCGCCGCCGTCCCGGGGCTCGCCGTGTGCGGCGCCGCGTACGACGGCGTGGGCATCCCGGCCACCATCGCCTCGGCCCGCGCGGCCGCGGCCCTGCTGCAGTAGGGAACCGCACCACCGGCGCGCGCGTCGGACCCGCATGAAGCAGACCCGCTCCCGACTTACCCTCGCCCTCGCCGGTGCGGCCGCCGTGGTCTCGCTGGCCGCCTGCGCCGGTTCCGGCGGCGAATCCGACAGCGCCGACGCCGACGGGTCCAGCGGCGGCCACGCCGCGGTCGCCGCGACCCGTGACGCGCCGGAGGCCGGCGACCTGGGCACGATGAGCAAGCAGGAGTCCGCCGCCGACGCCGATCCTGCGGCCGGCGCCCCCGCGAGCCCCGGTCAGCAGGACGGGGCCACGACGCCCGCCGTGATCTCGACCGGCACCGTGTCACTGGAGGACGAGGACGTCGCCCGGACCCGGTTGGAGGTCCACAAGATCGTCGACCGCTTCCGCGGAACCGTGAGCGAGCAGGAGACCGTCACCGGCGACAAGGGCGAGGTCGCCTCGGCGCGGTTGGTGCTGCGGGTGCCGGCCGACCGGTTCGACGAGGTCGTCGGTGCGCTCGAGGGCGTCGCCACGCTGACCGACTCGAGCACGAGCTCGGAGGACGTCACCGGCGAGGTGGTCGACGTCGAGGCCCGGATCCGGGCGCAGCGCAAGAGTGTCGAGCGGATCGAGGCCCTCCTGGCCCGGGCCGAGACGATCGAGCAGGTGGTCGCCGTCGAGACCCAGCTCGCCCGCCGCCAGGCCGACCTCGACGCGCTCGTGTCGCGCCAGAAGTGGCTGGCCGACCAGACCGGGATGTCGACGATCAGCGTCTACGTCGAGCAGCCGCCGAAGAAGGACGCCGGGCGCGACGACGACAAGGGCGGCTTCCTGGGCGGCCTCGAGCGCGGCTGGGACAGCTTCGTCGACGGGCTCGGCGGCGCCGCGCTGGTGCTGGGCTTCGCGCTGCCGTGGCTCATCGTGCTCGCACTGCTGGGCGCTCCGCTGGCGTGGCTGCTGCGGCGGCGTGCCGCCCGGCGGCCGGCCGCGAGCCCGACCCCTCCGGCGCCGGCGACACCGTGAGGTCGCGGCCGCGGGTCTCGGGCAGCAGGGCCATGCAGGTCAGGCTGAGCACCGCGATCGCCACGTTGTACGACGCCACGAGCCACAGCGAGTCGCTGCCCAGGGTGACGAGCCAGGCCGCGATCAGCGGCGTCAGCCCGGACGCGACGACCCCGGAGAGCTGGTAGAGCGCGCTCAGCGCGGAGTAGCGGTAGCGGGTGTCGAACAGCTCGCTCCAGAAGGCCGCGAGCGGCCCGTAGACGGTGCCGTAGACCAGGCCGAGCCCGCCGATGAACGCCGCGCTGACGGCGAGCCCGCCGCCCGACTGCACGGCCGCGGCGACCGGGAACGCCAGGGCCAGCCCGAGCAGAGCACCGACGCGGTAGACCGGCTTGCGGCCGAACCGGTCGCTCAGCGCGCCGGACAGCAGCGTCAGCACGACGCCGAGCACGGCGCCGACCATGATCGCGTTGAGCACGAGCGACTTCGCGACGCCGACGGTGTTGACCGCGTAGGCCAGCAGGAAGACCGAGTAGAGGTTGAACGTGAACCCCTCGATGAAGCGGGTGCCCATGCCGAGCAGCAGGGTGCGCGGCTGGTTGCGGAAGAGCTCGCGCACGGGCATCGCGCTGACCTCCTTGCGCTGCTGCACCTCGCGGAAGGCGGGCGTCTCCATGACCGAGAGCCGGATCCACGCGCCGATCGCGAGGAGCACGATGCTCAGCAGGAAGCAGGCCCGCCAGCCCCACGCGAGGAACTGGTCCTCGGGCAGCCGGCTGGCCAGCGCGAACGCACCGGAGGCGAGGAAGAGCCCGCCGGGGACGCCGATGTGCGCGAAGCTGCCGAAGAAGCCGCGCCGCTCCGGTGGGGCGAACTCGACGGCCAGGAGCACCGCGCCGCCGTACTCGCCGCCGACGCCGATGCCCTGCAGGATCCGCAGCACGACGAGGAGCACGGGCGCGAGCACTCCGATGCTGTCGTACGACGGCAGCAGGCCGATGAGGGCGGTCCCGGCGCCCATGATGCCGAGCGTCCAGATCAGCATCGCCTTGCGGCCGATCCGGTCGCCGAAGTGCCCGAAGATCAGTCCGCCGACCGGACGGGCGAGGAAGCCGACAGCGAACGTGCCGAACGCCGCGAAGGTCGCCGCCGTCCCGCTGAGGCCGTTGAAGTAGAGCTTGTCGAAGACCAGTCCCGCGGCGGTGCCGTAGAGGAAGAAGTCGTACCACTCGATGGTCGCGCCGACGGCCGCCGCCAGCGCGACCCGGCGCGGGGAGGGACCGGCCGCGCTCATGCGGCGAGGAGGCGGTCGACGACGGGACGGGCGCGGTCGAGCCAGTCGGTGTAGGCGGCCGGGTCGTCGTGCGCCTTGTCGAGCACGTAGAGCCCGCCCGCCGGGACGACGGCGCCCAGGTGCGTGAGCAGCGGCGCCAGCCCGAGCTCGGGCGCGAGCGCGTGCGCCGGCCCGGCGCCGAGCATCAGCGGGACGGCGACGCCGCCGAGCTGGCCGACCGCGAACCGGTCGAGGAACAGCTTGAGCAGCCCCGTGTACGTCGCCTTGTAGGTCGGGCACGCGACGACGACGAGCTGCGCCCGCCCCACCTGGGCGACGAGGTCGTCGACCGCCGGGTCGGCCCAGTCGACGAGCGCGGGCCCGTGGGTGGCGAGGTCGACGACGAGGTCGGGCTCGGTGCCGACGAGCTCGCGGTGCAGGTGCAGCGCCGCGGACAGCGTGCGGCTGCCCGGCTTCGGGTTGCCCACGAGCACGGCGGTGCTCATCGGCCGACCGCCCCGAACGGCACGGAGGCGCTCACCCGGCGGCGCGGGCCGTCGTACTTCCACAGGCCGCGCTCGGCGAGGATCGGGAGCACGCCCTCGCCGAACCAGTAGGCACCCTCGAGGTGGGGGTAGGCCGACAGCACGAACTCGGACAGCCCGAGGTCGGCGTACTCGGCGATCCGGTCGGCGACCTGCTCGTGGCTGCCCACGAGCGCGGTGCCGGCGCCGCCGCGGACCAGGCCGACGCCGGCCCAGACGTTGGGGTAGATCTCCAGGTCGTCGGTGCTGCCGCTGTGCAGGTCGAGCATCCGGCGCTGGCCCTCGGACTCGCTGCGGCGCAGGCCCTCCTGGACCTTCTTGATCGCCGCGGGGTCGATGCCCTGGAGCAGCCGGTCGGCCTCGGCCCACGCCTCCTCGGCGGTGTCGCGGGTGATCACGTGCATCCGGATGCCGAACCGGATCGGCCGGGCGTCGAGGTCGCGGCCGGACTCCTCGGCCAGCCTGCGGACCCACGCGATCTTCTCGGCGACGGCCTGCGGCGGCTCGCCCCAGGTGAGGTAGACGTCGGCGTGCTCGGCCGCGACCAGGCCGGCCGCCGGCGAGGAGCCGCCGAAGTAGATGTCCGGCACCGGGTCGGGGATCTGGCCGAGCTTGGCGGCCTCGACGGCGAGGTGCTTGCCGGTGAAGTCGACGGTCTCGCCGGTCCAGAGCCGGCGCACGATCTCGAGGAACTCGCCACAGCGCTCGTAGCGCTCGTCCTTGTCGAGGAAGTCGCCGAACATCCGCTGCTCGTGGCTCTCGCCGCCCGTCACGACGTTGAGCAGCAGCCGGCCGTCGGTGAGGTTCTGGAAGGTCGCCGCCATCTGGGCCGCGAGGTAGGGCGCGACGATGCCGGGCCGGAAGGCGACCAGGAACTTGAGCCGCTCGCTGGTCTGGCTGAGCATCGCCGTGGTCAGCCACGCGTCCTCGCACCAGGCACCGGTCGGGGTGAGCGCCGCCTCGAAGCCGTTGTCCTCGGCCGCCCGGGCGACCTGGGTCAGGTACGCCACGTCGGCGGGACGCCCGGCCTGGCCGGGGTTGACGCCGTGGCCGCCGCCGACGACGTGCCGGCCGTCGCCGCCGTTGGTGGGCAGGAACCAGTGGAACTTCAGGGACATGCGCTCTCTTCCTCAGGGATCAGATCTGGCCGTGGTTGGGCGGCAGGGTGCCGTCGACGGCGTACCGGCCGAGGTGGTGGACCTTCCAGGCGGCCGGGTCGTGCAGCGTGTGGGTACGGGCGTTGCGCCAGTGCCGGTCGAGGTCGAGCGAGGCGATCGCCGAGCGGGTGCCGGCCACCTCGAAGAGGCGGCTGCCGGCGTCGACCGCGGCGCTCGTGGTGGCCGCGCGGGCCGCGGCGACGGCGAGGCTGGCCTCGGCGGCGCTCTCGGCGGTGAGGCCCGCCCGGGCCCGGTCGACGGCCTGGCCGGCCACGGCCACGAGCGCCTCGGCGGCCCGGACCTGGAGCTCGATCTCGCCGAACGCCTGGACGACGAGCGGGTCGTCGGCCGCGCGCTCGGTGCCGTAGGAGGCCATCGCGTCGGGGTACGGCCGGCTCTTGGTCGTCACGAACACCCCCGCCTCGCGGACGGCGGCGCGGGCGATGCCGGCGTCGATCGCCGCGTGCAGCAGCTGGGCGAAGGCGCCGTAGACCTGGGGGCGCTCGAAGGTCAGGTGATAGGGCATCACCCGGTCGGCGCTGACCCGGACCCGGCGCAGCCGGACCGTGCCGCTGGCGGTCACCCGCTGGCCGAGGCCGTCCCAGTCGTCGACGACGGCGACGCCGTCGGCGTCCCGCTCGACCCAGGCGACGTGGAGCGGTCCGTCGTCGCCGAGGTGCGCCAGGACCGGGATCCAGTGCGCGAAGAGCGCGCCGGTCGCGTAGCCCTTGTCGCCGTCGAGCAGCCAGTCGCCGCGGCGCTCGGGGTCGGGCCGCAGCGTGGTGGCGTGGTCACGCACGTGACGGCTGCGGATCTCGGACTGGGCGTTGCCGAACCGCTTGCCGGCCAGCACCTCGGCGAGGAGGTGCTCCTGCAGGGCCGGGCTGCCCTGCTCGACGAGCGCGGCCACGTAGACGAAGTGGCTGTGCGGGATCTGCGCGAGATTGGGGTCGCCGGTCGCGACCAGCCGCACCACCTCCGCGAGCACCTCGGCCCCGAGCCCCGCGCCGCCGTGCTCGGCCGGCACGGTGATCGCGAGCAGCCCGGACGCCGACAGCTCCTCGACCTCCGCGACCGGGAGGATCCGCTCCCGGTCGCGGACGGCGGCGCCCCGGGCGAAGCGCGCGGCCAGGTCGGTGGCCGTGGCGATCGCCGAGTCGGCGGTGTGCACGGTGCCGCGGGCGGGTGCGGCGATGGTCATCCGACCCGCTCCAGCTCGGCCGCCTCCAGCTCGCGCACCAGCGGGAGCACCTCGCGGCCGAAGTACTCGACGTCCTCGAGGTAGTGCAGGAAGCCGAGCAGGAAGAGGTTCACGCCGCGCTTCTTGTACTCGATCATCCGGGTGGCGATCTGCTCGGGCGTGCCGATCAGTCCGGTCCGGAAGCCGTCGTTGTACTGCACGAGGTCGGCGAACTCGGAGTCCTGCCACATGCCCTTCTTGTCACCGGCGGACTGACCGGCCTGCTTGACCGCGGCACCGAAGCCCTCGACCGCCTCGCGGTCGGCCTTGTCGACGATCTCGCGCAGCACGTCGCGGGCCTCGGCCTCGGTGTCGCGGCCGATGAGGAAGCCGTTGACGCCGAAGCGGACCTTGCGGCCGTGCACGGTCGCCACGTCGGTGACGTCCTGGATCTGCTCGGAGATGCCGTCGGGGGTGTTGCCGTTGGCGAAGTACCAGTCGGAGACCCGGCCGGCCATGCCGCGGGCGTCGGTGGAGTTGCCGCCCTGGAAGATCTCCGGGTGCGGACGGCCCTCGACGGCGACCGGCTTGGGCTTGAGGTCGAAGTCGTGGAGCCGGTAGAAGTCGCCGTTGAGCTCGGCGTGCTCGGAGGTCCAGATCTCGCGGACGTAGCGGATGAACTCCTCGGCCCGGCGGTAGCGCTCGCCGTGCTCGAGCCAGGGCTCGCCCAGCTTGGTGAACTCGTCCTTGAACCAGCCGCTGACGACGTTGATCGCGGCCCGGCCACCGGAGATCTGGTCGGCGGTGGCGACGAGCTTGGCGAGCACGCCCGGCTGCCACAGGCCGGGGTGGACGGCGGCGATCACCTTGAGGCGCTCGGTGGCGAGGAGGAGCGCGAGGCTGAAGCTGGTCGACTCGTGCTGGTACGCCGCGCCGTACGACGCGATGTAGCGCACCTGCGTGAGGGCGTACTCGAAGCCGTTGTTCTCGGCGAGACGCGCGAGCTGGACGTTGTAGTCGTAGCTCCAGTCGGTGCGCTGCTCGATCTTGCTCACCACCAGTCCCCCGCTGACGTTGGGGACCCAGTAGGCGAACTTGAGCGGCTCGGCGAAGGCCTCGAGGTCGAAGGGCTGCTGGTCGGTCATGGCTGTCTCCGGGGATAAGTCGAGTAGTTCAATAGACATTAGCGGATAGATGTGGGGGCGCAAGACGAAGCGGGGCCGCCGGTCCCGTGGAACCGACGACCCCGCGATAGGCAGGACCTCTCACCCTGCGCTCGCACCCGCCTCCGCGCCGGGCCGTACGGTGCGGCCGATCGCCCAGGCGTACGGCGGCGGGGTGCCGTTGACGAGGTGCCCGCCGACCACGCGGGCCTTGAGGATCCGCGGGTTGTGCGAGGCGACCGTGCGCGCGTTGCGCCAGTGCCGGTCGAGGCCCGTCGACCGCGCGATGCCCGAGGCGCCGAGGGTGTCGAAGAGCGCGGTCGTCAGCCCGAGCACGAGGTCGGTGACCACGACCTGCGCCTGGGACGACTCGATCTCGGCGGCCTCGTTCGCGGCGGCGACCCGCTCCGGCTGGCCGGCTGCGACCGGCGCCAGGTCGGCGACGGCCTGCACGGCGCCGGCCACCCGCAGCGTGGCCGCCTCGGCGGCGTACACGGCGGCGGAGGCCTCGCCGATCCGGGCCAGCACCTGCGGGTCGTCGCGCACCCGCGCCGCGTTGGCGTGGGAGTAGTTGCGCTCCCGCTCGCGCACCCGGCCGGCGAAGTCGTGCAGCGCGGCCTTGCCGATGCCGGTCAGCACCGCGAGCAGGTTGAGCTGGTAGAGCGCGGTCTGGAACGGGAACCGCTCGCCGAAGGGCAGCACGTGGTCGGCCGGCACCGGCGCGGCGGCGAAGGTCGTCGTCCCGCTGCCGGAGCCACGCTGCCCGAAGCCGTCCCAGTCGTCGGAGACGGTGACCTCCGGGTCGCGGGTGTCGACGAGCGCGATCGCGAAGTCGGGCTCGTGGCCGGGCCGCTCGCGGCGGACGTAGACGTCGGCCCACTCGGCGTAGATCGTGCCCGTCGTGTAGAACTTGCTGCCGCTCAGCAGGTAGCTGCCGTCGGGCTGCCCGGCGAGGACGGTCTGCTGGGTGTCGATCGCGGTCGCCCCCACCTCGGACCAGGCGTTGCCCGCGATCTCGCCGGCCGCGAACCGCTCGAACCACACCCGCTGGTCGGCGCCCTGGGCGTGCTGCCAGAGCCGGTCCTCGACCAGCGCGGCGTGCCCGCGCAGGGCCTGCGGCAGGTTGCTGTCCGCGGCCGCGAGGTCGATCCAGAGCTGCGTGAGCTCGGGTATCGATACCCCGCGGCCGCCGTACTGGGTGGGGACGCGCAGCGCCCCGAAGCCGGCCTCCTTGAGCCGGCGCACCTCCTGGTCGGGCAGCACGTCGTCCAGCTCGCGCTGGAGCGCACCGGCGCCGATCTCGGCGAAGAGGTCGTGGAAGGTCATCGCGGCCTCCTCACGTGTACCAGGACGGCGCGGGCAGCTCGCCGAGCAGCGCGTAGCGGCCCACCTCGGCCCGCTTGTGCGCGACCGGGTCGTGCAGGCTGTGCGTGCGCAGGTTGCGCCAGTGGATGTCGAGGCCGACGCTGGTCGCCGTCGCGCGGGCGCCCGTGACGTCGTACACCCGGGTGGCGACCTCGAGGCCGACGTCGATGGCGACCTGCTTGGCGGCCGCGATGACCACCTCGGCCTCGCCGCGCTCCTGCTCGGTGACCGTGTCGGCGTGCGCGTTGATCGCCTCGATCAGCGTGGCCGCCCGCTCGGCGAGCGCCTCGGCGGCCCAGAGCTTCGAGCGCAGGTCGCCGTAGGTCTCGAGGATGTAGAACTCCTCGGTCGCCGACTCCTTGAGGTCGGGCGTGTAGGGCCAGGGCCGCGTCTTGTCCCGGGTGTACGTCGCCGCGGTGGCCAGCGCGCCCTCGGCGATCCCGAGGTAGAGGTTGACGAAGATCAGCTGGATCAGCGGCACGTTGAGGGTGTTGTAGACGCGCGGGCGGAACTCCCAGCCGGCGTCCGTGCGGACGTAGCCGGCCGCCGCCTCCCACGGCACGCGGACGCCGTCGACGACGACGCCGCCGCTCTCGGTGAGCCGCTGGCCGAGCGTGTCCCAGTCGCCCTTGAACCGGATCGCCGGCTGGTCGGTCGGGACGATCGCGAACACGTGCTTCTCGGTGCCCTCGATGACGCCCTCGAGCACGGTGACGTCGGAGACCCGGCCGCCGGTCGAGAACGACTTCTCGCCGCGGAAGACCAGCTCGTCCCCCTCGTCGGCGATCACCAGGTCGGCGTCGCGCGGGTTGACCGCACCGCCGAAGAACCACTCCTCGCGGGTGGCCTGCTCCTCGACCGCGGCGATCTGCTCGGGCGTGCCGACCAGCCGGACCGCCCAGAACCACAGGTAGTGGTAGCCGAGCAGCTGGCCGATCGAGCCGTCGCCGGCGCTCACCGCGCGGATCACGCGCAGCGCCGTCGTCCAGTCCTGGCCGGCCCCGCCGTGCGCGACCGGGCCGAGCAGGGTGACCAGGCCGGACTCCTTGAGCAGCCGCACCTCCGCCGTCGGGACCGCGAGCGCCCGGTCCCGCTCGACGGCGTCGGCCGCGAGCGTGGTGGCCACCTGGCGGGCCCGGTCGAGCCAGCCCTCGGGGGTCGTGGGGCGGTCGGTCCACCCGCCGGCAGCGGTGCCGGCCGGGGCGGTGAGATCAGCTGTCATGAGGGGGCTCCTGAGACGTGAGGGCGGGGCGGGCGGGTCCGTGTTACTGTTTGTCTACAGACTTACTGCACTATCGATGGTGTTCAAGGCCCCCGGCCCACGGCGTCACCGATGGACGTGAAAGGGAGCACCGATGCGGATCGAACAGCTGGAGTACCTGGCCGCCGTCACCCAGCACGGCTCGCTGCGCCGCGCGAGCGAGAAGCTCCACCTCTCCCAGCCCGCGCTGAGCGAGGCGCTGACCAAGCTCGAGCGCGAGCTGCGGGTCACCCTGCTCGACCGCCGCCGCTCCGGCGCGCGGATCAGCCGCGAGGGCCGCGAGCTGCTCCCCTACATGGTCGAGGTGCTCGCCGCCGTCGACCGGCTCAAGATCGCGGCCGGCGACCAGCGCACCGACACCCGGGTGATCCGGGTCGGCACCGTCCACGCCGCCACGTCGACCCTCCTCGTCCCCGCCGTCCGCTCCTTCCAGGAGCGCCATCCCGGGACGACGGTCGAGGTGCTCACGCTCCAGCAGGCGCAGATCGACGAGGGGCTCGCCGAGGGCACCATCGACCTCGGCCTGGTCAACGTCCTCGACGGTGACGACCCGCCGATCGGGCTCGACGGCATCGACCTCCTGCACGGCCGGCCGGTCGCCGTCCTGCCGGCGGGGCACACGCTGCTCGCGCGCCCGCAGGTCACGCTCGACGAGCTGCGCCAGGAGCGCTTCGTGATGATGCGCGCCGGCTACGTCATGCACCGCTTCGTGCACCGCGCGTTCGGCCCGGAGGTCCCGCCGGCCGCGCACAGCACCGACGGCGCCGAGATGGGCAAGGCGCTGGTCGCCGAGGGGGTCGGCGTGACCGTGCTGCCCGACTACTCGGTGCTCGGCGACCCGCTGCACCGGGTCGGCATGATCGAGGCCCGCCCGATCGCCGGCGACAACACGTTCGTCACGCTGCAGCTGCGCCAGCGCAAGACGCTCCAGCAGCCGCTCCCCGTACGCGAGCTGCAGAACGCGCTGGCCGCCCGGGCCGCGGAGTACCGCGCGAGCCGGGCGGCCTCGTAGCCGCGGTGGTGCCGAGGTCTAGCGAGCGACCTTCTTGGTCGCCGCCGACGTCTTGACCACGGTGACGTAGCCGGTCCGCGTACCGGTCACCCGCACGCTGACCCGCTTGCCGCGGTCGGCCTTCGCGAGCCTGTACGTCGCCCGCGTGGCGCCCTTGATGACCTTGCCGTTGCGCAGCCACTGGTAGCGGACGGTCGCCGTCGGCGCCCAGGCGCCGGGCTTCGCGGTCAGCTTCTTGCCGACCTTCGCCTTACCCGAGATCCTCGGCACCGGGGCGCTGGTGAACGTGCCGGTGACCGTCGCGGTGGGCGCGGACGTCATCGCCGTCGTGACGTAGCCGTCGAGCGTCCCCGTCACCCGCACGCTGATCCGCGTGCCCGCGTCGGCAGCGCTCAGGCGGTAGGTCGCGCCCGTGGCGCCCGCGATGGGGCTGCCGGAGCGGAGCCACTGGTAGCCGAAGGCGGGCGCCGGGTCCCAGGAGCCGGTGCCGGCGGTCAGCGTCTGGCCGACCGTCGTCCGGCCGGAGACCGTGGGGGCCGGCGCGGCCGCGAACGGGGCGAGCACCGCACCCGCGGCGAGGGACGTCCTCGACGTCGTGACGTAGCCGGAGAGCGTCCCGGTGACCTTGACCGTGACGGCCTTGCCGGCGTCGGCGTCGGTCAGGACGTACGTCGGGGCGGTGGCGCCGCCGATCGGGGCGTCGTCGCGCAGCCACTGGTAGGTGAGCGCGACCCCCGTGGGACCCCAGGCGCCGGCGTTCGCGGTGAGCGTGCCGCCGACGACGACGTCGCCCGAGATGGTCGGCGTCGCCGAGGTGAGCACACCCTGGACCAGGCCCGTGGCGGCCGAGGTCCTCGACGCGGACTGGTAGCCCGACAGCGTGCCGGTCACCGTGACCGTGATCGCCTTGCCGCGGTCAGCGGCGACGGGCTGGTAGGTGGCGCCGGTCGCTCCGGTGATCTTGGTGCCGCCGGCGAACCACTCGTAGGCGAACGCGGGGGTCGGCGTCCAGGTGCCCGGCGTCGCGGTGAGGGTCTGGCCGACGACGGGCTGGCCCGCGATGGTCGGCGTCCCCTGGGCGAGCACGCCCTGGACGGTCGCGGTGGGGTCGGAGGTCCGGGCCACCGGCGGGTAGCCGCCGGCCAGCGTGCCGGTCACCTTGACGGTGATCTTCTTGCCGCGGTCGGCCTCGGCCAGCGCATAGGTCGCGCTGGTGGCATTGGCGATCGGCGCGCCGTCGCGCAGCCACTGGTAGGCCAGCGTCACGCCGCCGGGGGCCCAGGTGCCCGCCTGCGCGGTCAGGGTGGAGCCGACGACGGCGGACCCGGACACGGTCGGCTTCGGGCTGGTGGTCACGCCGCCGCCGATGGTGGTCTGCGCCGAGGCGTAGAGCTGGCTGTCGCAGCAGTCCCAGTTGTAGGCGATCACCCGGAGCTCGACCGGCGCACCCGCCATGGCGTTGGTGACCACGAGGCTGCTGTTGGCGAGGTCGGTGGAGCCCCCGACCGGCTTGCCGTTGACGTACCAGGTGGCCATCGGGTCGGTCCCGGCCGGCGCGAACGACAACCCGGGCTTGATCGTCAGCGTGTTACCCGGCATCGGGGTGCCCTGGATGGCGAGCGTCCCGGTCATCGTCGGCGTGGTGCCCCCGACCTTGCCGACGAGCCGGCGGCTCATGGCGGTGCGGTAGCCCGCGAGCGTGCCGGTGACGTCGACCATGACCGTCTTGCCGGCCTGGGCGGCGGTCGGAGTGAACGTGGTGCCGGTCGCTCCGGCGATCGGCGTGCGGACGCCGCCGTCGAGCGTGATCCACTGGTAGGTCAGCGCGACCCCCTCGGGCCCCCACACCCCCGGCCGCACGGTGAGCGGCACGCCCACCTTGGCCGAGCCGTCGACCCACGGGTGCCCGACCGTCAGCGAGCTGCCGGCCGACGGCAGCGTGACCGAGCCCGTGAGCGTCGGCTGCTGCGCGGTCGGCGTCCACTCGGTCGCCGTGGCCTGCGTCGCCGCGCCGTCCCAGCAGCGGTCGGCATAGCGGACCGCGCGGGTGTTGTAGTCGTAGTCGTCGTCGTAGAAGCACACCTTGTAGGTGGCGCCGGCCGCGACGTTCCAGCTCATCGAGCCGTCGGGACCGGTGAGCAGCGGGCCCGCCTGGATCCCCTGGTCCCAGGTGCCGCTGACCGGGTCCTTCTTGAAGATGTTCCAGCGGACGTTCTCGAGCGGCACGTTGCCGGCCGCGACCGCCTTGAGCTGGATCGACGGCTCGGCCGTCGGTGCCGCGGGAGCCGCCTGGGCTGCCGACGGCGGGAGGAGGAGCGCCGAGGCGCCCAGGGCGAGCGCCACCAGGGCGCGCGACATCAGCTTCATGTTCATCCCTCGAGAGAGCGCGGCCGCCACCCACCGGGCGACCTCACTTCACTCCTACCAACGCGCCGGGGGCCTCCAACGCGCGGAATCCGCGGATCTCACCCGTCGCCCCTACGACAACACTTCGCCGAAGCAGGTCAGCGCACTGCTCGAGGAGCTGGCGACCTACGGCGTCGCCACGGTCAAGCGCGCCTACGGCGACTGGACCACACCCAGCTCGGCGGCTGGAAGGCCGAGCTCAACCGGCACGCCATCGTGCCGGTCCAGCAGTTCGCCTACACGAGCGACAGCGACTTCACGCGGCTCGCGACCCGGCTGCGCGAGTCGGGCAAGACGGTCTACGGGCTCGGCCTGCGCAAGACGCCGCAGTCGCTGGTGGCGGCGTGCGACATCTTCATCTACCTCGAGGTGCTGGGCGAGCGCGACGAGCCCAGCCAGCCGGACGAGCCCGACGACGCCGGCGAGGCGCACCTCAGCGCGATCGGCAGCTACCTGCGCTCGGCCGACTCGTCGTTCGACCCGCGCCTGCACGGCTTCCCCAAGCTGGTCGCCCTCGTCGAGGCGCAGCCCTACCTGACGACGACCGGGTCGGGCAGCGGCGTGCGGGTCGGCCTCAAGGGCAAGGCGACGCCCGCGAGCGCGCCGACCCGCAAGACGGCCGCCAAGAAGTCCCGGGCTCAGCCCAGCGGGTAGCCCTGGACGAACTCGGTGAGCCGCGCGAGCTGGTCCGGGTCGGTGCTCGGGATGACGCCGTGACCCAGGTTGAAGATGTGGCCGCGGGCGGCCCGGCCGGCCTCGATGACCTCGCCCGCGCGGGCGGTCATCACCTCGGTCGGCGCGAAGACGAGCGTCGGGTCGAGGTTGCCCTGCACGGCCCGGTCGCCGACGAGCGGGATCGCGCGCTCGAGCGGCGTGCGCCAGTCGACGCCGACCACGTCGGCACCGGCCTCGCCCATCAGGTCGAGGAGGTTCGACGTACCGACGCCGAAGTGGATGCGGGGCACCCCCAGCTCGCCGACGCGGGCGAGCACGCGCGCCGAGTGGGGCTGGACGTAGCGGACGTAGTCGGCCGGGGTCAGCGCGCCGGCCCACGAGTCGAAGAGCTGGACGGCGGACGCGCCCGCCGCGACCTGGGTCTCGAGGAAGACGGCGGAGATGTCGGCGATCTTGCGCATCAGGGCGTCCCACACGTCGGGCTGGCCGAACATGAGCGCCTTGGTCTTCGCGTGCTCCTTGGACGGCCCGCCCTCGACCAGGTACGACGCCACGGTGAACGGCGCGCCGGCGAAGCCGATGAGCGGCGTCCCGCCGTTGATCCCGGCCAGCTCGGAGGTCAGCCCCTGGACGGCCTCGGTGACGAACCCGATGTGCTCGGGGGTGAGGTCGGGGATCGCCGCGACGTCGTCGAGGGTGCGCACCGGGTTGGCCACGACCGGGCCCACGCCGGGGACGATGTCGAGGTCGACGCCGACCGCCTTGAGCGGCAGCACGATGTCGGAGAAGAAGATCGCGCCGTCGACGCCGTACCGGCGCACGGGCTGGAGCGTGATCTCGACGATCAGCTCCGGGTCGGCGCACGCGTCGAGCATGGCGACGCCCTCGCGCACCCGGAGGTACTCGGGCAGCGAGCGGCCGGCCTGCCGCATGAACCACACCGGGGTGTGGCTCACCTCCTCACCTCGGGCGGCCCGGAGGAGGGCGCTGTCGGCGAGCGGGCGGGGGGCAACGGCGTCGGTCACGGGGTCCAGGGTCGCAGGTGTCCGGCGTGGGACGCACATCGATCGCCTCCTTCGCCCTAGGGTGAGGCCATGGTCGCCCGGCAGGAGACGAGCCAGGGGTCCGGCACGGCCGGTACGCCCCCGGAGTTCGCTGCTGCCGTCGAGAGCCTCCGGGCGGCCACCTTCCGGCCCGAGGTCTTCTGCGAGGAGATGCCGGCCCCCCAGCGGATCGCCCCCTTCGCGACCGCGCTCTCGGCCGACGTCACCGTCGACGACGAGGAGGTCGCCACCGGGCGACTCGTCGTCCTCCACGACCCGGCGGGCAACGACGCGTGGGAGGGCACCTTCCGCTGCGTGGCCTATTGCCGGGCCGAGATCGACCACGACCTGGCCACCGACCCGATGCTCGCCGACGTGGGCTGGACCTGGCTCACCGACGCCCTCGACGCCCACGGCGCCGAGAACGTCGCCGTGTCGGGCACGGTCACCCGGGTCGCGACCGAGAGCTTCGGCACCATGGCCGGCGAGCCGGGCAGCGCCCAGCTCGAGATCCGCGCGTCCTGGACGCCGGTCGACCCGGCCGACCTGGCCACCCATGCCGAGGCGTGGGGCGAGCTCCTCTGCACGGCCGGCGGCCTCGAGCCGGTGCCCGAGGGTGTCGCCGTGATGCCCTCGCGCCGCGGCCAGCGAGGTGGCGCCGGCTGATGGCCGACGAGTCCACCGACCAGCCGAGCGCCTCCCCCGAGGCCGCGCCGGTCGAGCTGCTGACCCTCTCCGAGGGACTGCCGCCCGTCATCGACACGCCCGAGGCGCTCGCGGCGTACTGCACGGCGCTCGCGGCCGGCTCCGGCCCGGTCGCGATCGACGCCGAGCGGGCTTCCGGCTACCGCTACTCCAACCGCGCCTACCTGATCCAGATCAAGCGCGAGGGCGCGGGCATCGGCCTGATCGACCCCATCGCGTTCCCCGACCTGGCGCCGCTCGCCGAGGCCATCGGCGACAACGAGTGGATCCTCCACGCGGCCACCCAGGACCTCCCCTGCCTGGCCGAGGTCGGCCTCTACCCGACCGCGCTCTTCGACACCGAGCTCGCCGGGCGACTGCTCAACTACCCGCGCGTCGGGCTCGCCACCCTGGTCGAGGTGCTGCTCGAGCGGCACCTGCGCAAGGAGCACTCCGCCGTCGACTGGTCGACCCGGCCGCTGCCCGACCCGTGGCTCGAGTACGCCGCGCTCGACGTCGAGGTCCTCGTCGAGCTCCGCGACCTGCTGAGCCGGCAGCTCGACGAGGCCGGCAAGGCCGACTGGGCGCGCCAGGAGTTCGAGCACCTGCGCGGCTTCCAGCCGACCGTCCGGGTCGACGCGTGGCGCCGTACATCAGGGCTGCACAAGGTCCGCGGCCGCCGTACCCTCGGCGCGGTGCGGGCCCTGTGGGAGGCCCGCGACCGGATCGCCCGCGAGCGCGACGTGACGCCGGGCCGGCTGATCCCCGACGCCGCCATCGTCGCCGCCGCCACCGCCATGCCGACCAGCCGCGGCGCGCTGCTCTCGACCCAGGGCTTCCACGGCCGGGGCGCGTCGCGCTACGCCAACGAGTGGCTGGCCGCGCTGCGCACGGCCGCCGAGCTGCCCGAGGACGAGCTGCCCACCCGGGTCTCCCACGGCGACGGCCCGCCCGCACCGCGGACCTGGGCCGACAAGGACCCCGTCGCCGCCCGCCGGCTCGAGCTGGCGCGCGCCGCCGTGGCCACGATCTCCGAGGGGCGGCAGGTCCCGCTCGAGAACCTGCTCACCCCCGACAGCCTGCGCCGGGTGATGTGGGCGCCGCCGAGCACCCGCGACCCCGTCGAGCTGCTCGAGGCGGTGATCGACCAGCTCCACGGCCTCGGTGCCCGCAGCTGGCAGGTCGGCCTCACCGCACCCGCGCTGAGCCGGGCGATCCTCGACGCCGAGGCGCCGAAGAAGAAGCGTCAGTCGCGCTCGGCGTCGTCCGAGGCCGAGCCCGACGGAGTGCCGGTCGACGAGGGATCGCCCGAGGGCGACGTCCCGTCAGACGGCGCCTCCGACGAGTAGTCCGGGTCGAGCAGGATCCGCGACTTCTCGTCGATCGCCCGCAGCGACTCCTGCAGGTCCTGCAGGTCGGGCGTGGTGAACAGCAGCGCCTCGAGGTCGGGCGCGACCAGCGTCGCCAGCTCGCTGCCGTTCTCGATGAGCGGCGGGAGCACGATCGCGCGCACCGCGTTGGTGAACACGGCGGCGTGCGCGGGCTGCTGGTCGGGCTGCTGGAAGTCGGACGACAGCGCGACGGTCAGCTTCGCGGGCTGCAGGTAGCCGGTCTCGGAGACCCGGGCCACCGCCTCGTCGCTGACCAGGTAGGTCATGAAGTTCGCCGAGGCCTCCGCGCGCGCAGGGCGGCCGTGGGCCAGGCAGATGCCGTTGATCTCGCCGACCGTCTGGTTCGAGCCGAGCGACGGCATCGGCATGACGTCGAAGTTCAGGCCGTCGGTGGCCCGCAGCTCGGGGGTCAGCGAGCGGAAGCCCGGCAGCATGGCCAGCTTGCCGCGCTTGAACCACTCGACCGCCGTCCGCTGCGCGAGCTGGCGCGAGCTGAGCGTCAGCCGCGGGTCGCGGAGCAGCTCAAGCGTCTGGCGCAGGGCGTCGGTGGAGCTGTCGTCGCTCAGCGCGAGGCTCGTGGGCTCGGTCTCGTCGTCGTACATCTTGCCGCCGCCGGAGTAGACGAACGGCGCGAGCCCGCGCAGCGACGGGTCGATGTAGACGCCGCGCGTCTTGCGGCGCGGCCGGCTCGCGAACTCCGCGGCCGCGCGGAACTGCGCGAAGTTCCAGCCCGAGTGGTCGTCCTTGGGCGTCGGCAGGCCGTCGGCCGCCATCGCCTCGAAGTCGACGAGGTCGGAGTTGTAGTACATGACCATCGGGGAGATCGTGTAGGGCAGGCACTGCAGGTCGTTCTCGACCGAGAACGCCGCGACCGCCTCGCGGGCGAAGTCGTCGCCGATCGGGATCTCGCGCTCGGTGACCAGGTCGAGCAGCGGCCGGTTGCGCTTCTCGGCCATCACCTCGGCCAGGTCGTTGCGCGGCAGCAGGTAGAGGTCCGGGGTGTCCTCGCCGGTGCGGACGGCCTCGAGCATCGCGGCCGCGCTCGGCCACGAGCGCACCTCGACCCGGGTGTCCTTGCTGCTGGCGTTGTAGTCGTCGACGACCGCCTGGTACGCCGCGATCTCGGCCTTGTTGCCCCAGACCCCGAACTCCAGGTCGGTGCGCTTGACCACCGGCGGGTGCTCGACGCGCGGCTTCTCGCGCTCGCTGACGTCGGCCAGCACGATCATCCCGATCAGCACGACCATCGCCACCGCGGTGACGACCGCGCCCGTCCGCCAGGTGAAGCCACGCACGCCCGTTGTTCCTCCAGCTCCTCGCGGCCGCTCGGGACCGACTCCCCCGACTCGCCAAACCGTCGCCACCCTACCCGTGGGTTCGGCATCGCCGACGTGTCGGTGGACACTGGACGACATGTCCGAGCCCCGCCGCCACCACCGGCCCGCACCCCGCGAGGCGCGGTTCTTCGACGAGTACGCCGACGGCATCGATCCCGCCCTCCTCACCGAGGCGGCCGAGCGGGCCGCCGTCCTCCTGGTGCGCGGGGCGCACTCCAGCACCGACACCGGCATCGCCGAGCGCCTCGTCCACCTCGCCGACACCGAGGGGATCGAGGCCCTCGCCGACCTCTGGTCGCACGCCCCCGCCGAGACCCTCGCCGGCTGCCTGTGGCGCCTCTACCTGCTCCGCTCCTGGGTCTACGCCGACCCCACCGGTGTCGCCCGTCAGTTCGAGTCCGGCCGTCAGCACGCCGAGTTCGCGCGCGTCGTCGCCGGCGTCGCCGACCCGCCCGGCCCCGACGAGCTCCGCCGGATGGTCGACGAGGTCCTCCGGGGCATCGCCGAGGGCGACTTCGCCGACGTCCTCTTCCGCGCGGCCGCCTTCGCCCGCGTCGTCGCCGCCGGCCGCGCCACCCTTCCCGACGTCCCGGACGCCGACGTCCGGCGGATGCTCGCGCTCGCCGAGCAGCTCGAGGCCGCCGGTCACCTGGAGCTTTCGCGCCGCCTGGGCTGAGGCCCTACACTGGGGCACGAGCACGCCGGGCCGCGGCAGCCCCGGGTCCCAAATTCAGCCGCTACGAGCGGCCCTGCGCCGTGAGGCGCTCCCGGTCCGGCGTGCTCCACATATATGGGGCGAGCGCGTCTCCGTGCTGGCCACCGTCGTACCGGACGAAATGGTCGTGATCTCTGCGTTTTCGCAGCCATTTTGTCCGGTACGACGGTCAGAGCGCGTCGAACGCCTTGCGGATGCGGACGTCCGACACCGGCCCGTCGGTGCCGAGGTGCTGGGCCCACAGCGAGACGCGGTACTCCTCGAGCATCCACCGCAGCGCCCACAGGGCCGCGCCCGGCGGGCGGCCCTCGGGCAGGGCCGCGACGCGGGCGAGGTAGGCCTCGACGAGGGGCTGGACGACGTCCATCCGCTGGCGGTCCTTGACCAGGGCCGGCTGACCGCCGTTCTCGAGGGCCTGGCGGCGCTCCCGCATGGCCAGCAGCCACACCCGCAGCCGGCGCAGGCGCGCGGCGCCGAGCTCGCCGACGAAGCCGTCGTGGACGAGCCGGCCGAGCTGGGCCTGGAGGTCGGCGAGGGCGGGCAGCAGGGGGAGGTCGGCGCGGCCGCTGAGGAGGCGGTCGACCTCGCGCCAGGTCTCCAGGACGCGCAGCAGCTCGGCGAGCGTGTCGCGCACCGCGCCCGCGGCGGCCGGGCGCAGGGCCGCCAGCAGTGCGTCGAAGTCGGCGGCGGTGAAGACCGGGGGCCGGGCGTCGACCGCGTCGACGACGACGGCGCGCAGGCAGTCGGCGACCAGGTCCGCGGTCGAGGCGTAGGGGGTGCCGGCCAGGCCGAGCTTCTGGGCGTTGGTGAGTCCGTCGACGACGCCCGCGAGGGGTGCGGAGCCGAGCCCCAGCAACGCCAGCCGGACGACGCCCAGCCGGTGCCGCGCGTCCCGCTCGTCGGCCGACCCGGACACCTGCAGGCCCACCGTGGTGCCCTCGTCGACCAGGCCCGGGTAGGCCTCGACCTCGTGGCCGGCGCGGGTCCAGGTGGCGGTCACCGGGATCTCGCCGAAGACCCACGCGGTCTCGCCGGTGCGGGCGACGCCCGAGTCGGAGGCGACGGCGGCCATCGCCTTGTCGAACTCGCCGGCCAGCGGGGCCTTGAGCTCGGTCAGCGACTTGCCGCGGCCCTGGACCTTGCCGCGCTCGTCGACCACGCGGTAGGTCGGCTTGAGGTGCTCGGGCAGGGCGGTGAGGTCCCAGGCCTCGCGCGGGACGTGCACGCCGGTGGTCGAGCGGAGGTACCGCTCGAGCGCGGTGAGGAGCGGCTCCTCCCCCGGCGGGACGGCGGCCAGGAACTCCCGCGCCGTGTTCGGCGCCGGGACGAAGCTGACCCGCAGCGCCTTGGGCAGGCTGCGGATCAGCTCGGTGACGAGCTCCTCGCGCAGTCCCGGCACGATCCACGAGAAGTCGTCGTCGTCCACGCGGTTGAGCGTCGCCACCGGGATGTCGATGGTCAGGCCGTCGTCACGGGCCCCCGGCTCGAAGTGGTAGCTGATCGGGAAGGTGAGCCCACCCGACACCGACCACGCCTCCGGGTAGTCCGCCTCGCGCACCTCGTCGGCGCGGTCGTGGGTGAGCATCGCGGGGTCGAAGGTCAGCAGGTCCGGCGTGGCCCGGCGGGCATCGCGCCACCAGCGGTCGAAGTGGGCGCCGCTGACGATGCCCTCGGGCACCCGGGCGTCGTAGAAGTCGAACAGCGTGTGCTCGTCGACGACGAGGTCGCGGCGGCGGGCGCGGTGCTCGAGCTCCTCGGCCTGCTCCAGCAGGCGCTTGTTGTCGCGCAGGAAGTGGTGCCGGGTGTCCCACTCGCCGTAGACGAGCGCGTGCCGGATGAAGAGCTCGCGCGAGAGCTCGGGATCGACCTTGCCGTAGGTGACGGCGCGGTCGGCGGCCAGCGGTACGCCGTACAGCGTGACGCGCTCCTTGGCCATCACCGCCTGCCGCTTGCGGGACCAGTGCGGCTCGGAGTAGGTGCGCTTCACCAGGTGCGCGCCGAGCCGCTCGGCCCAGCGCGGGTCGATCGCCGCGTTCTGCCGGGCCCAGAGCCGCCCGGTCTCGACGAGCTCGCCGGCCATCACGAACGGCGGGTTCTTCCGGGCCAGCCCGGAGCCGGGGAAGATCGCGAAGCGGGTGCCGCGGGCGCCGAGGTACTCGCGCGGCCCGGGCCTGCGGCCGTCCTTGCGGGTGGCGCCGGGCTTGGGCTTCTCGCGCTCCTCGAGCACGCCGACGTGCGAGAGCAGGCCGGACAGGAGGGCCTGGTGAATGCCGTCGGCGTCGGGGACGTCGGCCGGCGCCTCCATCCGGACGCCCATCTCCTTGGTCACCTGGCGCAGCTGGGCGACGAACTCCTGCCACTCGCGCACCCGCAGGTAGTTGAGGAACTCGCGCTTGCACATCCGGCGGAACGCGCTGCCGGACAGCTCCTTCTGCTGCTCGCGCAGGTGCCGCCACAGGTTGAGCCAGGTCAGGAAGTCCGAGCCCTCGGCCTTGAAGCGCGCGTGGAGCTGGTCGGCCTGCGCCTGCTCGGCCGGACGGTCGGCACCGGGCCGCTCGCGCGGGTCCTGCAGCGACAGCGCGGCGACGATGACGAGGACGTCGCGCACGCAGCCGAGCCGCTCGGCCTCGAGCAGCATCCGGCCCAGCCGCGGGTCGATCGGCAGCCGGGCCAGCCGCTGGCCGACCTTGGTCAGCTCGCCCTCGCGGCCCGCGGTCGCGACCGCGCCGAGCTCCTCGAGCAGCTGGACGCCGGCCTGCACGTTGCGCCGGTCCGGCGGCTCGACGAACGGGAAGCGCGCGATGTCGCCCAGCCCCAGCGAGGTCATCTGCAGGATGACCGAGGCCAGGTTGGTCCGCAGGATCTCCGGGTCGGTGAACTCAGGACGGGCCTCGAAGTCCTCCTCGGAGTAGAGCCGGACGGCGATGCCCGCCGCGACCCGGCCGCAGCGCCCGGAGCGCTGGTTGGCCGAGGCCTGGCTGATCGGCTCGATGGGCAGCCGCTGGACCTTGGTCCGCGCGGAGTACCGCGAGATCCGGGCGACGCCGGTGTCGATGACGTAGCGGATGCCGGGCACGGTCAGCGAGGTCTCGGCGACATTGGTCGCCAGGACGACGCGCCGGCGCGAGCCCTTCGCCGGCGCGAAGACCCGGTGCTGGTCGGCGGCGGAGAGCCGCGAGAACAGCGGCAGCACGTCGACCCCGCGGATCCCGTCGCCCAAGGGCGCCAGCGCCTCGGCGGTGTCGCGGATCTCGCGCTCGCCGGGCAGGAACACGAGGATGTCGCCGGGCCCCTCGGCGGAGAGCTCCTTGACCGCGTCGACGATCGCCTCGGTCTGGTCCCGGACGATCGGCTCGCCCTCGTCGTCGTCCTCGGCGAGCTCCATGAGCGGGCGGTAGCGGATCTCGACCGGGTAGGTGCGGCCGGACACCTCGATGATCGGCGCCGGCTCTCCGGTGCGCACGTCAGCGAAGTGCTCCGCGAACCGCTCGGGGTCGATGGTCGCCGAGGTGATGACGAGCTTGAGGTCGGGCCGCTTCGGCAGCAGCTGGCGCAGGTAGCCCAGCAGGAAGTCGATGTTGAGGCTGCGCTCGTGCGCCTCGTCGATGATGATCGTGTCGTAGCGGCGCAGCAGCCGGTCGCGCTGGAGCTCGGCCAGCAGGATGCCGTCGGTCATCAGCTTGACCCGGCTCTGCTTCGACGTCCGGTCGGTGAACCGGACCTGGTAGCCGACCAGGTCGCCGAGCTCGGTGCCCAGCTCGGAGGCGATCCGCTCGGCCACCGAGCGGGCCGCGATCCGGCGCGGCTGGGTGTGGCCGATCATCCGCGCCCGGCCGTCGGGTCCGGGCGCGCCGCGACCCAGCTCCAGGCAGATCTTCGGGAGCTGGGTCGTCTTGCCGGAGCCGGTCTCGCCCGCGACGATCACGACCTGGTGGTCGCGGATCGCGGCGGCGATGTCGTCGCGTCGGGCACTGACCGGAAGGTCGGGCGGGTAGGTGATGTCCACAGCGGGACCCATCCTCCCATCCGCCCGACCACGGCGGCCACGGAGTTGTGCCGGGGGCCGGTCAGCTCCCCCCGCCGGCGGGTCCCTGCGGCTTGCCCATGGCGCCGGCGTACGGCAGCACGGCCGGGAAGTGGGCCGCGTCGGTCAGCGTCAGGATCGCCACCCCGGAGGGGAACTGGGCGACGGCCTGGGTGGTCGTGCCGTCGGTCGCGCGGCGCGCGCGCTGGGCACCCTCGACGTCGATCGGCGTGCAGGTCCAGCCCGTGGGGCACGTGTTCGCCCTGGCTGCGGCCCAGGTGTCGGCCTGGCCGATGGCGAGCAGGCCGTAGACGCGCTTGCCCTCGGTCTCCTCGAGGGCGCTCGAGAGCGCGAGCAGGTCCTGGAGCGTGGTCGCGCGGCCGGCCTGGGCGCCCACCTTCACCCCGCCGATCCGCACCGACGGCGCCTTGCCGGGCTGCGCCACCGGGTCGTGGGCGGCGCGCGGGGCGGACGGCTGCTGGGCGACGGGAGCGGTCGCCGGGTCGACCCGGGTGCGGGGGTCCGCACCGGGACCCGCGGCGAGCGCGACGCCCCCGACCGCGACGGCGACCGCCGCGGTGCCGGCCACGGCCGCGAGCCGGCGCCGGCGCAGCCGCCCGCGCCCTCGTCGTACGTCGTCGGTGGTGGGCACGTCGGGCACGGGGGCCCGGTCGCCCAGGTGGTGCAGCCGGTCGGTCAGCAGGTCGGTGTCGTTCATGTGCTCTCCTTGGTCAGGTCGTCGGCCAGCACCTCGCGCAGGGTCGCCAGCGCGACGGAGGTCTGGCTCTTCACGGTTCCGGTGCTGACGTTCAGGTCGGCGGCGGTCTCCTCGACGGAGAGCCCCCACCAGTGCCGCAGGACCACGACCCGGCGCTGGCCGGCCGGCAGCCGCCGGAGCGCGGACCAGAGCGCGTCGTGCTCCTCGACCGCCGCGCCGGGCGCGGCGACCGCCGTCTCGGGCAGGGCGTCCCCCACGGATGCCTCGCGCCGCCACGGCCGGCGTCCCTCGTCCACGTGGGCGTTGACGATCGCCCGGCGCACGTAGGCGTCGACCGAGTCGGCGCGCTGCACCCGCGGCCACGCGACGTAGAGCCGGGTCAGCGCGGCCTGGACGACGTCCTCGGCCCGGTGCGGGTCACCGGTCAGCAGCCAGGCCGCCCGGAACAGCTGGGGCCGGCGCGCGGCGACGTACGTCGCGAACGCCTCGTCCCGCGTGGTCATCAGGCTCCTCTCGTCGTTGTCACCTGCCTTGTTGACGTAACGAGCCGGCGATCGGTTGGGGCGGGCACGGCCCCGATTCGCGCGCCGCGGTGTGGCCGGGGTTACAGTGGTCTTGATTGTCAGACAATCACTGGTTTTCCGAAGATCTTTTCGTCGATAGGTTGATAGAACGGAGGAAATCGCGATGAGCAGCACTGCAGACCGGACGATCACCCCGCGGCTGACCGCCGAGGAGGTCGCGCGCGCCGAGGCGCGCACCGCCCACAACTACCATCCGCTGCCCGTCGTGATCACCCACGGCGAGGGCGCCTGGGTCACCGACGTCGACGGCCGCCGGTTCCTCGACATGCTCGCCGGCTACTCCGCGCTCAACTTCGGCCACGCCAACCCGCGGCTGGTCGCCGCCGCCCACGCCCAGCTCGACCGGCTCACGCTCACCAGCCGCGCCTTCGTCCACGACCGCTTCGCCGACTTCTGCGCCGGCCTGGCCGACCTGTGCGGCAAGGAGCTCGTGCTGCCGATGAACACCGGCGCCGAGGCCGTCGAGACCGCCCTCAAGGTCGCGCGCAAGTGGGGCTACGAGATCAAGGCGGTCCCCGCCGACAGCGCCCGCGTCGTCGTCGCGTCCGGCAACTTCCACGGCCGGACGACGACCATCGTCGGCTTCTCCGACGACCCCGACGCCCGCGGGGGCTTCGGCCCGTTCACCCCCGGCTTCGACCTCGTCCCCTACGGCGACCTCGCGGCCGTCGAGGCGGCGCTCACGCCCAGCACGGTGGCCGTCCTGGTCGAGCCGATCCAGGGTGAGGGCGGCGTCGTCATCCCGCCCGCCGGCTACCTGGCCGGCCTGCGCGCCCTCTGCACCCGCGAGCGGGTGCTGCTCGTCGCCGACGAGATCCAGTCCGGCCTCGGCCGCACCGGCGCGACCTTCGCGTGCGACCACGAGGACGTCGTCCCCGACCTCTACGTGCTCGGCAAGGCGCTCGGCGGCGGCATCGTCCCGGTCTCGGCCGTCGTCGGCGACCGCGACGTGCTCGGCGTGCTGCGCCCCGGCCAGCACGGCTCGACCTTCGGCGGCAACCCGCTCGCGTGCGCGGTCGCCATCGAGGTGGTCGAGATGCTGCGCACCGGCGAGCACCAGGCGCGCGCCGCCGAGCTCGGCGTCCTCCTGCACGACCGGCTCGCGGGGCTGGTCGGCAAGGGCGTCGTCTCCTTCCGTTCCCGCGGTCTCTGGGCAGACGTCGACATCGACCCCGCGCTCGGCACCGGCCGCGACATCTGTGCCCGGCTGCTCGCCCACGGCGTGCTGGCCAAGGACACCCATGGCTCGACGATCCGGCTCGCCCCGCCGCTCGTCATCTCGGCCGACGACCTGCACTGGGGCCTCGACCAGCTCGAAGGGAGCTTGCGATGACCGCGTCCACGAAGCGATCCATCAACCAGGTGGGGGTGATCGGCCTCGGCAAGGTGGGTGAGCTGGTCGCCGGCCTGCTGACCGACAGCGGCTTCAAGGTCAGCGGGTACGACGCCAGCCCGCGCCCCGGGCTGCGCTTCGAGACCGCCGAGCTCGACGTCAGCGATGCCGCCGCGCTGCGCGAGGCACTGCGCGGCGTCGACGCCGTCGTCTCTTGCCTCCCCTACGACCGCAACATCGAGGTCGCCGAGGCCGCGGCCGCCGTCGGCTGCCACTACTTCGACCTCACCGAGGACGTGCCGACCACCCAGCGGGTCATCGAGCTCGCCGCGCAGACACCCGGCGTCGCGTTCGTGCCGCAGTGCGGCCTGGCGCCGGGCCTGATCGGCATCGTCGGCGCGTCGCTGGCCAAGGGCTTCGACGAGATCCGGTCGATCGAGCTCAAGGTCGGCGCGCTCCCCCAGAACCCCACGGGCCTGCTCGGCTACGCGTTCAACTGGTCCGCCGAGGGCGTCGTCAACGAGTACCTCAACGACTGCGAGGTGCTCCGCTCCGGGCGGCGCCAGATGGTGCCCGCGATGGAGGAGAAGGAGCGCGTCGTCATCGGCGGCATCGAGCTCGAGGCCGCCCTCACCTCCGGCGGCCTGGGCACCATGTGCCAGACCTACGAGGGCCGGGTGCAGCGCCTCGACTACAAGACGCTGCGCTACCCCGGTCACTTCGACCAGATGCACTTCCTCTTCGACGAGCTCGGCCTGCGCGAGTGCCGAGACGAGGTCGGCCGGATCCTGGTCAAGGCCAAGCCGCCCGTCAACGACGACATCGTCTACCTCCACGCCGCCGTCGAGGGGATCAAGAACGGCCAGCCGTTCCGCGAGAACCACGTCCGCGGCTACCTGCCCGTCGAGATCCCCGACGGCCAGGGCGAGGTCCGCTCCTGGCGGGCCATCTCCTGGACCACCGCCTCCGCCGCCGTCGCCGTCGTCGAGCTCGTCGCCGAGGGCGCGCTGCCGCAGGAGGGCTTCGTGCGGCAGGAGGACATCACCCTGGACGACCTGCACGCCACGCAGGCCGGCCGCCGTTTCGCCGACTACGGAAAGATCGCCTGATGAGCACCCTCGACCTGTCCACCCGCACCCGCGAGATCCTCTCGGCGCTCGGCGCCGGTGACCCGTTCACCGACGACGGCGCACTGGTCGCCCGCTCCCCCATCGACGGCTCCGAGCTGGGCCGCCTCGCCGCCCAGAGCCCCGACGACGTCGCCGCCGCGGTCGGCGCCGCGCAGACCGCGTTCGAGGCCTGGCGCGTCGTCCCGGCGCCGGTGCGGGGTCACCTCGTCCGCGAGCTCGGCGAGCTGCTGCGCGAGCACAAGGAGCTGCTCGGCGAGCTGGTCTCGATCGAGGCCGGCAAGATCCGCTCCGAGGGCCTCGGCGAGGTCCAGGAGATGATCGACATCTGCGAGTTCGCCGTCGGTCTCTCCCGCCAGCTGCACGGCCTGACCATCGCCTCGGAGCGACCGGGCCACCGGATGATGGAGCAGTGGCACCCGCTCGGTGTCGTCGGCGTCATCTCGGCGTTCAACTTCCCGGTCGCGGTCTGGTCCTGGAACGCCGCGCTGGCGCTGGTCGCCGGCGACGCCGTCGTCTGGAAGCCGTCCGAGAAGACCCTTCTCACCGCGCTCGCCTGCCAGGCGCTGCTCGACGAGGCCGCGCGCCGCGTCGGCGCCCCGGCCGGGCTCGCCTCGGTCGTCGTCGGCGACGCCGCCGTCGGCGAGGCGCTCGTCGACGACCCGCGCGTGCCGCTCGTCTCGGCGACCGGCTCGACCCGCATGGGCAAGCTCGTCGCGCCCCGGGTGGCCGCCCGCCTCGGCCGCTGCCTGCTCGAGCTCGGCGGCAACAACGCCGCCATCGTCGCCCCCTCGGCCGACCTCGACCTCGCCGTGCGCGGCATCGTCTTCTCGGCCGTCGGCACCGCCGGCCAGCGCTGCACCTCGCTGCGCCGCGTGATCGTCCACGAGTCGGTCCACGACGAGCTCGTCGCCCGCCTCTCCAAGGCCTACGGCACGCTCTCGATCGGCTCGCCGCTCGACGCCGCCACCCTGGTCGGCCCGCTCGTCGACGACGCCGCCACCGACGGCTTCCTCGCCGCGGTCGCCCAGGCCCAGGCCGACGGCGGCCACCTGGTCACCGGCGGCGGCCGGGCCGACGGCGTCGCCGGCGGCCAGTACGTCGTCCCGGCGATCGTCGACATGCCCGCCCAGACCGACATCGTGAAGCAGGAGACGTTCGCGCCCCTGCTCTACGTGCTGACCTACCGCGACCTCGACGAGGCGATCGCGCTGCACAACGAGGTCGCCCAGGGCCTGTCGTCGGCGATCTTCACGCTCGACGTCCGCGAGGCCGAGACGTTCACCTCCGCGACCGGCTCCGACTGCGGCATCGCCAACGTCAACATCGGCACCTCCGGCGCCGAGATCGGCGGCGCCTTCGGTGGCGAGAAGGAGACCGGCGGCGGCCGCGAGTCCGGCTCCGACGCGTGGAAGGCCTACATGCGCCGCACCACCAACACGATCAACTACTCCACCGAGCTGCCGCTGGCCCAGGGGGTCGAGTTCGGATGAGCCTGATCGCCCCCACCGAGCTGCGGGCGCGCTTCGCCCGCAGCCTGTCGGCGCTCTACGGCACCGAGGTGCCGGCGTACACGACGCTGGTGGAGGTCTCCGAGGCGGTCAACGCCGACGTGCTCGCGGCGCGGGGACCCGAGGCCGAGCGCCTCGGGTCCATCGCCCGGGTGACCGCCGAGCGGCACGGCGCGATCCGCGTCGGCACCCCCGACGAGCTCGCCCAGGTGGCCCGGATCTTCGGCGCCTGCGGGATGCACCCCGTCGGCTTCTACGACCTGCGCGAGGCGAACCCGCCGATCCCCGTGGTGTCCACCGCCTTCCGGCCGATCGACGGCGCCGAGCTCGCGGCCAACCCGTTCCGGGTGTTCACCTCGCTCCTCGTCGTCGACGACCGGCGCTTCTTCGACGCCGCCACGCAGGCCCAGCTCGAGGAGTTCCTCGGGGCCCGGCGGCTCTTCCCCGACGAGCTGCTGCACCTGGCCGACCTCGCCGAGAAGGCCGGCGGTCTCGAGCCGGCCGACGCCGACCGCTTCCTCGAGCTCGCCACCGCGTCGTTCGCGCTCTCCTCCGAGCCCGTCGACCGCGCCTGGTACGACCACCTCCAGGCGATCTCGTCGGTCGCCGCCGACATCGGCGGCGTCGCGTCCACCCACATCAACCACCTGACGCCGCGCGTGCTCGACATCGACGATCTCTACCGCCGGATGACCGAGCGCGGGATCGCCATGATCGACCGGATCCAGGGCCCACCGCTCACCACCAAGCCGGCGGTGCTGCTGCGCCAGACGTCCTTCCGCGCGCTCGCCGAGCCGCGCGCGTTCCGCGAGGCCGACGGGACCGTCGTCCCCGGTGAGCTGAGCGTGCGCTTCGGCGAGGTCGAGGCCCGCGGCGTCGCGCTCACCCCCGCCGGCCGGGCGCTCTACGACGAGCGCGGCATCGACGCCTTCCCCGACACCGAGCAGGAGCTCCACGACGCCGGCCTCGCCTACTACCGCCGCGACGCCGACGGCGTCCTGCAGCCGGTCGTCTACGAGGACTTCCTGCCCAAGTCGGCCGCCGGCATCTTCGCCTCCAACCTCACCTCCGACGGCACGGTCGACGCCGCCCAGCGCGCCGCGGCGCGCGACGCGGCCTGGCTGCGCGAGGCGCTCGGGCGCGAGCTGCACGATCCCTACGCGCTCTACGCGGCGCAGGTCTGACGTCAGCCGCCCTGGCCGGCCAGGTCGGCCACGAGCCGCTCGGCCAGGGCGTGCGACGACTGCGGGTTCTGCCCGGTGTAGAGGTTCCGGTCGACCACCGTGTGCGGGCGCAGCGGCAGCCGGCCCTTCGTGTAGACGACACCGGCCTCCTTCATCCGGTCCTCCAGCAGCCAGGGCGCCTTGCGGGCGAACCTGTTGAGCAGCTCCTCGCGGTTCGACAGCCCGGTCATCCGGTAGCCCGCGAACGACGACGACCCGTCGGCCCGGTGCGCGGCGAGGATCGCGGCCGGCGCGTGGCACAGCAGCGCGAGCGGTCGCCCGCTGTCGAGGCGGCGGGTGAGCAGGTCGCCGGAGACGGGGTCGACCGCGAGGTCCTCCATCGGGCCGTGACCCCCGGGGTAGAACACCAGGTCGTAGGCGTCCGGGTCGACCTCGGCGAGCACGGCCGGGTGGGCGAGCACCGGCGCCAGCGCAGCGAGCCGCTCCTCGAGCCGGCGACGCTTGCCCGGCAGGCCGCCGGCGATGCCGAGGCTGAGCCGGTCGACCGTCGGAGCGACACCTCCGGGCGTCGCGACGGTGATCTGCCAGCCGGCGTCCTCGAAGATGCCGTAGGGCACGACCAGCTCCTCGGCCCAGAAGCCGGTCGGGTGCTTCGTGCCGTCGGAGAGGGTCCAGTGGTCCGCGGCGGACACGACCATGAGCACGGAGGTCATCGGATCTCCTTCATCGAGGTGGGGACGGGCAGGTGGAGGGCGAGCTGGCCCTCCGTCATCACGTCGAGCCGGACGGCCCGGGTCGGGCTGAGCGAGCGCAGGTCGTCGGAGACCCGGCCCGCGCCCAGCCGCAGGTCGATCCCCCGGGGCAGGCTGCGGCTGCCGGTCGCGAGCACGTTGACCTGGCTCTGCGTCGCGTGCCAGTCGCCCGCGATCGTCGTGTACGACGTCAGCGTCGCGACGTGCTCGCCGCTGCGCCGGGTGCGCTGGCGCGGGGTGGCAGCCGCGAGCGCGACGTCGGTGCCCCCGTCGTCGTTGGCCACCCGGGCCGTCGTCCGCCGGTCGTCGATGCCGACGTCGAGCCCGGTGACCCACTTGGGGAAGCCGTAGCCGTCGTGCCCGCGCACCTGGGCGATCTCGCTGCTGACCGGCAGCGAGAGCACGTACGTGTGCAGGTGGTCGTTCTTCAGGCCGGCGACCAGGTCGACCAGGCCGAGCCGGCCGTGCCGCGCCGGGCGCACCGCGATGCCGAGACCGGCCTCGGTGTAGAAGTCGATGTCGCACACGTCGTAGCGGAACAGCATGAGGGAGACCAGGCCCACCCCGGGCGCGACCTCCAGCGGCGCGAGCTCGGCGGGCAGCCGGCTCCGCAGCGTCCGCGCGGGCGCGAGCATCGTGACCCGGGCCGTGCTGATCCGGTAGTAGAAGTTCGGGGTGAGCGTCGGGCCGATCGGGCTCTCGACCCGGCTCTTGGGCAGGCCGCGGAAGAAGTCGACGCTGCTGACCCGCGGGTCGCGGGCGACCTCGTCGAGGTCGGTGGCCATCCGGTAGCGGTCGTAGAGACCGCCTGCGGGGACGGCGACCGTGCGGCCGCCGAGGTCGACGTCGACCGTGGCCGGGGCTGGGGACGGGGCTGCCATGGATTCCTCCTGCGGGATGTGTGCAGTGCTCACATCAGGATGACCGCCGATGTGAGCACTGTCAACACCCCGTCGCGGAGGACCGTCAGCCCACGTTCGCCGTAACCGCGGCGAACGCCGCCCGCACCCGGGCCTCGACCTCGCCGGACGAGCCGGCCACGAGCTTGCCGTCGAGGTAGAGGCAGGCGAGCCCGTGCGCCAGGCCCCACCCGGCGTCGGCCAGTGCGCCGGCGTCCGCGCCGGGCGCCACCTGGGCAAGCGCCTGGGCGAGCAGTTCGTTGAGCGCGGCGGCCGCGCGCACCCGCTCGTCGTTCTCGTCGTCGCACGGCGTGCCGAACATGAGCCGGAACAGCGCCGGGCGGCGCAGCGCGAAGGAGACGTAGGCGACGCCGAACTCGGCGAGGTCGTCGAGCGAGGCAGGCAGCTCGCCGTCGCCCACCAGGTCGGCCCGCAGGTCGCGGAAGCCCTCGCCGGCGAGCGCCGACTCGAGCGCGTCGCGGTCGGCGAAGTGCCGGTAGGGCGCGGTCGCCGAGACGCCGGCGCCGCGGGCGACCGCCCGCAGCGAGAACGACTCGCCGGCCTCGAGCATCTGCATCGCGGTCGTCAGCAGGGCGGCCCGCAGGTCGCCGTGGTGGTAGCCACTCTTCTCCGATGTTGACACTGCTTACTTTCGCCTCCTACGCTCGGTGAGCACTGTAAACATACCGCACCCGGAGGTCGCGATGTCGTCCCCGTCCCCCTTGTTCGCACCGCTCACCCTGCCCAACGGCGCGGTGCTGCCCAACCGCCTCGCCAAGGCGGCCATGGAGGAGAACATGGCCGCCCCGGGACAGCTCCCCGGCGCCCGGCTCGCCCGCCTGTACGAGCGGTGGAGCCGGGGCGGTGCCGGCCTTCTCGTGACCGGGAACGTCATGGTCCACGCGGCGGCGCTGACCGGTCCGGCGGGCGTCGTCCTCGACGAGCACGCCCCGCTGGAGCCCTTCCGGCGCTGGGCGGAGGCGGCCCACCGCGGCGGCGCCCAGGTCTGGATGCAGGTCAACCACCCCGGTCGCCAGGTGCAGGCGAACATGCCCGGCGTCGCCTGGGCGCCGTCCCCGGTCCGGGTCGACATCGGGCGCAACAGCAAGCGGCTGGCCGACCCGGTCGCGATGACGCCGGAGCAGATCGACGCCACCGTGGCCCGGTTCGCCACCACCGCGCGCCGTGCCGAGGAGGCCGGCTTCGACGGCGTCGAGGTCCACGCGGCGCACGGCTACCTGCTCTCCCAGTTCCTCTCGCCGCTGGCCAACCGGCGCACCGACGACTGGGGCGGCTCGCTCGAGAACCGGGCCCGCCTGCTGCTCGACGTCGTCCGCGCCACCAGGGCCGCGGTGAGCCCCGGGTTCGCGGTCGCGGTCAAGCTCAACTCCGCCGACTTCCAGCGCGGCGGCTTCGACGCGGACGACGCCCGGGCGGTCATCGACCTGCTCGCCCCGCTCGGCGTCGACCTGGTCGAGCTGTCCGGCGGCAGCTACGAGAGCCCGGCCATGACCGGCAACGCCGCCGACGAGCGCACCCGGGCCCGCGAGGCCTACTTCCTCACCCTCGCCGAGGAGCTCGCCGCCGCCAGCCCGCTGCCGCTGATGCTCACCGGGGGCATCGTCCGGCGTCCCGTCGCCGAGGAGGTGCTGGCCGGCGGCATCGACCTGGTCGGCATGGGCACCGCCCTCGCCGTCGACCCCGACCTCCCCGCGCGGTGGCGCACCGAGGCCGGCGCCGGCGCGCAGGTCCTCCTCGCGCCGGTCCGGATCAAGGACAAGGCCGTCGCCTCGACCGCCGGCATGGCGCGCGTCCGGTTCCAGCTGCGCCGGCTCGGACGCGGCCGCCGTACCCGGCCCGGGATCTCCCCCGTCGTCGCCTACCTGCGCGAGATCCCCCTGCGCCGCCGGGCCCTGCGCCGCTACCGCACCTGGCTGGCGGCCCGCCCGGCCTGACCCACGGACGCGTCAGCCGAGGCCCTCGACGTTGCGCACGAGGGCCTCGCTGGAGTGCTTGACCGCGATCCCCACCACCGGCTTGACCGCCCCGGCGATCGCCTTGCCGGCCGGGCCGCCGGGCAGCGTGTACGAGATCCACGCGTCGACGCGCGTGCGGTCGTCGTCGAGGGCGGTGAACGTCCAGCGCTGGGTGGTCTCGATCCCCTTGACCGACGTCAGCTCGACCAGGCGGTCCCGCTCCCAGGCGGTGCACTCGATGCGGGCCTTGAGGGGGACGCCGACCTTCATCACGCCGTCGTACTGGGCGCCGACGCCGTGGAGCTGGTCGGTGACCGGCTCGATCTTGCTGAGGCCGTACATCCAGTCCTTGGTGGTGCTGAAGTCGTCGACGTAGGCGAACACCCGGCTGACCGGGGCCTGGATCTCGACACTCTGCTCCACCACGTTGGTCACGCGCCGGATTCTGGCACGCCGTGGCCGCGGAACCGCGTCAGCGCGGCGGCGGCAGCGCGTCGGTCGACTCGAGCTGGCCCATCCCGGTGACCATGAGCAGGTCGGCGACGATGGCGCGGAGCTGGGACAGGATCGCCTCGACCGCCAGGACGCCGCTGCGCTCGACCTGCCCGGTGGCGGCACCGACGGCGAGCACGTCGTCGCGGGCGGCGGTGGCGATCCGGTTGGCCCGCAGCTCGTCGGCGATGGCGTCCGCGGCGGCGGCGAGGTCCGCCGCCAGTCCGGCGTACGACGGCGGCACGGGCAGCCGCCGGTAGGCGGTGATCGAGGTCTGCCGGACGAGCACGCGCGTGCTGCGCAGCGCCCGGTCGAGGGGGTCGACGAGCTCGACCATGCGGCGCAGGGGCTCGCGGTGCCGGAGCCGGAAGGGCGAGGAGTTGACCACCGACATCCCCTCCTCGGCGGCCGCCTGGAGCTCGCGGATGAGCCGGTCGGTGCCGCGGGCGTCGGCGAGCAGCTCGAGCGCCGGGGTGACCTCGCCGTCGATCATGACGTCGGACGCCGCCCGCAGCAGCTGGGCGATCTTGCGGGCGACCGTGGCGGCCTGCTCGCGCGGCCGGCGCAGCGGTGCGGCCGGGACGACCATCGCCGCGACGAGCGCGACGCCGCCGCCGATCACGGCGTCGGTCCAGCGCAGGAAGGCACCGCCGGCGCCCGGCAGCAGCACGGTGACGACGATCGACTGCACCGCGGCCTGCGAGACGAACATGATCCCGGCGTCGAGCAGCAGTGCCAGCGACATCGACAGGAACACGATGAGCCCGAGCTGCCAGGCACCCGAGCCGATCCCCGAGACCAGCACGTCGGCCATGAAGACGCCGATCGCGACCCCGAGGGTGACCTCGATGACGCGCCGCAGCCGCTGCCCGTACGACGTCCCGAGGCAGAGAACGGCGGCGATCGGCGCGAAGAACGGCAGGTGGTGGCCGAGCAGGTCCGAGGCGATGAACCAGGCGACGCCGGCCGCGATCGAGCACTGCGCGACGACCCACAGCTTGCTGCGCCAGCGATCGATCCGCCCGCTCACCGACAGCCGGCTGCGGGTCCACATCCGGTCCAGGACCCCGTCGTTCGACACCTCCACCCGCGCATCGTCCCATGCAGGGACGGGCGCGGGTGGAGCGACGGGCTCAGACCGCCTTGGCCGGGAGCACCCGCTTGGAGACGAGCGCCACGACGTCCTCGTAGCGTGAGCCGGTGAACTTCTGGAACTGGTGGAGCGCGTGCGCGTCGAGGCCGACGAGCACCCGGGCCTGGTTCTTGAGGATGCCCTTGACGATGATCTCGGCCGCGCGCTCGGGCGTCATCTTGGCGAGCTTCTCGTCGAACAGCTTCGCCGTCGCGGCCTTGTCCTCCTTGTCGGAGACCCGGGCGTTGCGGGCGATCGCGGTCTTGATGCCGCCCGGGTGGACCGACGTGACGCCGACCTTGTGCCCGGCGATGAGCATCTCCTCGCGCAGCGCCTCGGTGAACCCGCGGACCGCGAACTTCGTCGCGTTGTAGGCGCTCTGGCCCGGCATCGCGAGCAGGCCGAAGAGCGACGACAGGTTGACGACGTGGCCGTCGCCGGACGCGATGAGGTGGGGCAGGAACTCCTTGGTGCCGTGCACGACACCCCAGAAGTTGATGCCGACGATCCACTCCATGTCGTCGTAGTCGAGGTCGACCACGTCACCGGCCAGCGCGACGCCGGCGTTGTTGACGATCACGTTGACCTGGCCGAAGTGCCCGGCCACCTCGGCGGCGTACGCCGTGAACGCGGCGCGGTCGGCGACGTCGAGGTGGGCGGTGTGGACGTCGGGGGAACCGGCGTCCTTGGCCAGCGCGGCCGTCTCGTTGAGCCCGGCGTCGTCGACGTCGGAGAGCGCCAGGCGGGCGCCCTTGCCGGCGAGGTTCACCGCGAGGGCCCGGCCGATGCCGGAGCCTGCGCCGGTGATGACGACGACCTTGTTGCTGAGGTACTTCACGCGTTGACTGCCTCTCGCTGGTGGGAGACCTGGACGTCGTACTTGTCGAGGTCGAACTTGCTCAGGTGCTGCCGGAAGGTGAACGTCTGCCCCGGCCACAGGGTGGTGTTGTTGCCGAACTTGTCGAGGTACCAGCTCGCGCAGCCGCCGGTCTGCCACACGGTGGGCTTCATCTTGCGCCGGATCTGTGCCGTCCACGCGTCCTGCGCGGCCTGCGTGGGCTCGACCGCGGCGAGGCCCTCGCGACGCAGCGCCTTGGCCGCCTCGACGACGTAGCGGACCTGGGACTCGATGATGAAGATCATGCTCGAGTGGCCCAGCGCGGTGTTGGGGCCGACGATCTGGAACAGGTTGGGGAAGCCGTGGATCGTCGTCCCCTTGTACGCCGCCATGCCGCCGCCGTCCCAGACGTCGGCCAGCGTGCGGCCCTCGCGCCCGGTGATGTGCTGGGCGATCGGCGGCTCGGTGACGTAGAAGCCGGTCGCCACGACGAGGACGTCGATCGGCCGCTCCACGCCGTCGGCGGTGACGATCGCGTCGCCGGTGACCTTGGCGATCGGGTCGGTGACGAGGTCGACGTTGTCGGCGTCCAGCGCGGGGTACCACTTGTTGGAGATGAGGATCCGCTTGCAGCCGGCGCGGTAGGCCGGGGTGACCTTGGCGCGGAGCTCGGGGTCGGAGATGCCCTTCGCGATGTTCTTCCTGCCCTGCGCCTCGACGGCCTTCATCAGGACCGGGAAGCGGGCGAACGCCGGGACGCGCGCCTCGAGCGTGGCGTAGACGAGCGAGCGCAGCGCGCGCTGGGCGCCGGGGACCTTCGCGAAGACGGTCTTCTCGATGCTGCTGAACTCCCGCTCGTTGCGCGGGATGATCCAGTTCGGCGTGCGCTGGTAGACGTCGACGTGCCCGGCGACCTTCTGCAGCTCGGGCACGAGCTGGACGGCCGAGGCACCGGTGCCGATGACCGCGATCCGCTTGCCGGCGAGGTCGACGTCGTGGTTCCAGCGGGCGGAGTGGAAGATCTCGCCCTGGAAGCCGTCGATGCCCTCGATCTCGGGCAGCCGCGGCTCGGAGAGGCCGCCGGCGCCGGCGATGACGGTGCGGGCGGCGTACTCGCGCGGGCCGTCGGGGCCCTCGGTGCGGACGATCCAGCGCTGCGCGGCGTCGTCCCAGCGCGCGTCGAGGACGGCCGTGTCGAACACGAAGCGGTCGAGGGTGCCGGACTCCTCGGCGACCCTGCGGGTGTAGTCCCAGATCTCCTGCTGCGGCGAGTAGACCTTGGACCAGCCCGGGTTGAGCGCGAAGGAGTACGAGTAGAGCTGGCTCGGGACGTCGCACTCGGCACCCGGGTAGGTGTTGATGTGCCAGGTGCCGCCGACGTCGCTGTCCTTCTCGATCACGACGAAGTCGCGCTCGGCGGCCTCGTCGAGCTTGATGGCCGCGGCGAGGCCGGCGAAGCCGGCGCCGACGATGAGGTGGTCGACGTGCGTGCGACCCGGAGTAACGCTCATGGGCAGGACGCTATTGGCGCTATTGAACATCTGTCAATAGGATGGACGACGTGACCGCGACCACCCCCTCCTCCTCCGCGCGCACCCGGCTTGCGCCGGGCGAGCGCCGTACCCAGCTGCTCGACCTGGGGGTCCGGCTGCTCGCGACGCGCTCGCTCGACGAGCTCTCGATCGACCTCCTCGCCGAGGAGGCGGGCATCTCGCGCGGCCTGCTCTACCACTACTTCGGCGGCAAGCAGGGCTTCTACGAGGCCGTCGTCCAGCACGCGGCCGACGACCTCTACGCCCAGACCGCGCCCCCGTCCGAGGGCGAGCCGCTCGAGCGCCTGATGGCCTCGCTGACCGGCTACGTCGACTACGTCGTCGCCAACCACACCGGCTACCGCTCCCTGGTCAAGGCCGCCTCCGGCAGCAACGACGCCCTGCGGGCCATCTACGAGACCACCTTCACCGCCCTCGCCGAGCGCTTCTTCACCGCCGACCCCGGCGGCCTCGTCATCCCGGACACCCCGGCCGTGCGCCTGGTCCTGCACGCCTGGCAGGCCATGGTCGAGGACCTCGTCCTCACCTGGTGCGACACCCCCGCCGACCTCACCCGCGACGACCTCCTCCAGGTCATCACCGGCTCCCTCCCCGCCCTGATCGACACTCTCCCCCCGCCGAAGTAGCACGGTCCGGCGGGCGAAGGAGCACGGTCCGGCGGGCGAAGGAGGACGATCCGGCGCGCCAGGGAGCGATCGGCGGCAAGGGCGGCCGAGCCCGCCGTCCCACCAGCACCAGAACCATCCCGTTCCCGGCGACGAGGCTGTGGACGACGCCCTCGATCCCCAGCCCGACGCGAGCGCCTCGTCGTCGTACCGGCTCAAGCCGGACGCTCGACCCCGTGTCCTCCCTCCCCGTCCCCAGCGGTACGCCGTTCACCTCCGCGATGGCCGCAGCCGGCGGCCTGTCCCCGCGCGGCCTCCGGCGCCTCCTCGCCAGCGGCCAGGTCCGCCACCTTCTCCACGACGTGTACGTCGGCGCACCGACCCCCGACTCGCTCGACCTCCGCGCCCGCGCTGCGGCCTTGGTGCTCCCCGAGCACGCCGTCGTCTGCGACACCAGCGCGGCCTGGCTCCACGGGATCAATCTCGTCCCGCTGGCGGCGCTCGACGTCTCCCCGCGACTCGATGCCGTGTCGATCGACGGCAGCGCCGTCGTACGACGGCCGGGCATCCGGGGCGGCAAGCGGGTGCTGCGCCGTGACGAGATCACCTCGGTCGAGGGCATCCGCGTCACCACCCCGGTCCGTACGGCGTGCGACGTGGCCCGGCTCCGCGGTCGACTGCGCGCGATCGCGGCGCTCGATGCCTTCCGGCGCAGCTTCGCGATCACCGAGGCGGAGCTGTGGCACGTCGTACCGCGTCTGGCGGGCCATCGAGGGGTCATCCAGCTGCGCGAGCTCGTCCCGCTCTCGACCGCCCGGGCCGATTCGCAGCCGGAGTCGTGGGTCCGGCTGATGATCCACGACGAGGGCCTGCCGATGCCGCAGCCACAGGTCTGGACGATGCTGCCCGACGGGCGGCGGGTGCGCATGGAGAACGCCTACGCGCACCTCCGCATCGCCGTGGAGTACGACGGCGAGGAGTTCCACACCGCGCCCGACGACCGGGAGCACGACGAGGAGCGCCGCGAGGAGCTGCGCCGCGCGGGGTGGCTGGTGATCGTCGTACGGAAGGACGGGTTGGGGGTCCGCGAGCGCATGGTCTGGTTGCGGCGCCTGGCGTCCGCGATCAGCGACCGCGAACCCGCTCAGTCCGGCAAGCGGATGTACTCACGCGGTCCGGACGAGCCGAACCGCCACCGGCGACGCTGAATCGTGCACCCTCAGGCGCCGGAACTTGCTCCTTCGCCCGCCGGAACGCGCCCCTTCGCGGGGTAGGCGGGAGGGGGAGGGTCAGGCGTGGCCGTCGAACATCGACGTGACCGAGCCGTCCTCGAACACCTCGCGGATGGCCCGGGCGACGAGCGGCGCGATCGACAGGGTGGTGAGCTTGTCGAACTGCTTCTCGGGGGGCACCGGGAGGGTGTTGGTGATGACGACCTCGGTGGCCTTGCTGTTCTTGAGGCGGTCGACGGCGGGGTCGGAGAGGATCGCGTGGGTGGCGGCGATGATGACGCCGGCCGCGCCCTCGGCCATCAGGGCCTCGGCGGCCTTCACGATGGTGCCGCCGGTGTCGATCATGTCGTCGGTCAGGACGCACATGCGGCCCTTGACGTCGCCGACGACGCGGTTGGCGACGACCTCGTTGGCGACGTCGGTGCGGCGGGTCTTGTGGATGAACGCGAGGGGGGCGCCGCCGAGGCGGGCCGCCCAGCGCTCGGCCACCTTGATCCGGCCGGCGTCCGGGGAGACGACGGCGAGCTCCTGGTCGCCGTACTTGTTCTTGATGTAGTCGGTGAGGATCGGCAGCGCCATCAGGTGGTCGACCGGGCCGTTGAAGAAGCCCTGGAGCTGGTCGGCGTGGAGGTCGACGGTGATGATCCGGTCGGCGCCCGCGGACTTGAACAGGTCGGCCATGAGGCGCGCGGAGATGGGCTCGCGGCCGCGGTGCTTCTTGTCCTGGCGCGAGTAGCCCCAGAACGGCATGACCACAGTGATCCGCTTGGCCGAGGCGCGCTTGAGCGCGTCGACCATGATCAGGTGCTCCATGATCCACTCGTTGATCGGAGTGGTGTGGCTCTGCAGGACGAAGGCGTCGCAGCCGCGCACCGACTCCTCGTAGCGGATGTAGATCTCGCCGTTCGCGAACTCGCGCGCCTCGGTCGGGACCAGCTGCTGGTCGAGGATCTGGGCGACCTCGTCGGCCAGCTCCGGGTGTGCTCGACCCGAGAAGATCATCATGTTCTTCTCGGTCGTCCGCTTCAGACCGCTCACGTCTGTGACTCCCCTGGATCGCCGGAGCTGATGGCTACGATTCTGCCCGCTCGGCCCGGTCGTCCCCAAGTCCGGGTCCGTTTTCGGACTGTTCACCCGTGGCGTCCGCCACAGCCGGCCCGGCAGCGGCCGCCGCGGCCTCCGCCTGGGCGGTGCCCGCGCGCCGCGAGAGCACCCAGCCCTCGAGGTTCCGCTGGGGCGAGGTGCTGACCGCGAGGGCACCCGCCGGCACGTCGCGCCGTACGACGGTCCCGCCGCCGGTCGACGCCCCGTCGCCGATCACCACGGGCGCCACGAAGGTGTTGTTGGAGCCGGTCTTGGCCTGCCGCCCGACGACGGTGCGGTGCTTGTTGACGCCGTCGTAGTTGGCGAAGATCGTGCCGGCGCCGATGTTGGACCCGGCCCCGATCTCGGCGTCGCCGACGTAGGAGAGGTGCGGGACCTTCGCCCCGTCGCCGATGGACGCGTTCTTGGTCTCGACGAAGGTGCCGATCTTGCCCTTCGCGCCGAGCAGCGTCCCGGGCCGCAGGTAGGCGAACGGACCGACGGTCGCGCCGGCGCCGATCACGGCCAGCTGCCCGTGCGTGCGTACGACGCGCGCGCCGGCGCCGATCTCGCAGTCCTCGAGCGTGGTGTCGGGCCCGACCACGGCGTCCTCGGCGACGACGGTCGCACCGAGCAGCTGCACGCCGGGCAGGATCGTCACGTCCGGCGCCAGGACGACGTCGGCGTCGATCCAGGTCGTCGCCGGGTCCATCACGGTGACCCCCTCGCGCATCCAGCGGGTGACGATGCGCCGGTTGAGCTCGCGGCCGAGGTCGGCGAGCTGGGCGCGGTCGTTGGCACCCTCGGTCTGGAGCGCGTCGTCGACGGCGTGCGCGGCGACGGTGAGCCCGGCCTCGCGGGCGAGCCCGATGGCGTCGGTGAGGTAGTACTCGCCCTTGGCGTTGGCGTTGCCGATCCGGCCGATCGCGTCGAGCAGGAAGGCGGCGTCGAAGGCGAGGATGCCGGAGTTGATCTCGGTGATGGCGCGCTCGGCGTCGGAGGCGTCCTTCTCCTCGACGATCGCCTGCACGACGCCGGCCTCGTCGCGCACGATCCGGCCGTAGCCGAACGGGTCGTCGACGATGCCGCTGAGGATGCTCACCGCCGCGCCCGCGGCCCGGTGGGACGCGGTGAACTCGACCAGGGTGGTGCCCTCGAGGAGGGGGGTGTCGCCGTAGGCGACGAGCACGGTGCCCTCGCGCGGCGCGTCGGGGAGCGCCTCGAGAGCCATCCGGACGGCGTGCCCGGTGCCGAGCTGCTCGTCCTGGACGGCGAGCACCGCCTCGGGTCGCGCCTCGCTGACGTGGGGCGCGACCAGCTCGCGCTGGTGACCGACGACGGTGACGACGCGAGCCGGCTCGAGCGCCCCGACGGCGACGAGCACGTGCTCGATCATGCTGCGCCCGGCGATCCGGTGGAGCACCTTGGGCGTCTTGGACTTCATCCGGGTGCCCCCGCCGGCGGCGAGGACGATGACGGTCAGCTGGTCGGTCACCCGGCCACCTTAGTGCGGGCCGCTCAGCGTCCGTCGAGCCAGGCGAGCACCGCGAGCACCCGCCGGTTGTCGTCCCCCGCCTGCGGCAGGTCGAGCTTGGTGAAGATGTTGTTGATGTGCTTCCCGACGGCCTTCTCGGTGACCACGAGCCGGGCCGCGATGGCGGCGTTGGAGCGCCCCTCGGCCATCAGGGTGAGCACCTCGCGCTCGCGGTCGGTGAGCCGGTCGAGGGGCCGGGAGCGGGCCGAGACGAGGGTGGCGACGACCTCCGGGTCGAGCACCGTGCCCCCGCCGGCGACCTGGCGGACGGCGGCCAGGAAGGCGTCGACGTCGGCGACCCGGTCCTTGAGCAGGTAGCCGACGGCGCCCTCGCCGCCGGCGAGCAGGTCGCGGGCGTAGAGAGGCTCGACCCACTGGCTGAGCACGAGCACCGGGAACGCCGGGCGGGCCGCCCGCAGCGTGGTCGCGGCGAGCAGCCCCTCGGTGGTGTTGGTCGGCGGGAGCCGGACGTCGAGCACGGCGATGTCGATGTCGTCGCGGTCGAGCGCCCGGGCCAGCGACGGCGCGTTGTCGACCGCCTCGACGACCTGGATGCCGCCGGACTCGAGGATCCGGGTCAGGCCCACGCGGAGCAGTGCCTGGTCCTCGGCGAGCACGGCCCGCAGGGGGACTAGGGAGTCCGGCACGGCACCTCCATCCGGACCGTGGTCGGTCCGCCCTCGGGACTGTCGACGCTGAGTGTGCCGTCGAAGGCGTCGAGCCGCCGGGCCACCCCGCTCAGCCCGGAGCCGGCGGGGTCGGCGCCGCCGCGGCCGTCGTCCCCGACCAGGAGCCGGAGGGTGTCGCCGTCGTAGGAGCCGCTCACCCACGACCGCCCGGCCGCGGCGTGCTTGACCGTGTTGGCCAGGCACTCGGCGACAGCGAAGTAGGCGGCGGACTCGACCGGCGCCGGCAGCCGCGGGACGTCGACCGCGACCGCCACGGGCAGCGGCAGCGCCACGGCGAGCGCCTCGATCGCGCCGGCCAGGCCGCGGTCGGCGAGCACCGGCGGGTGGATGCCGCGCACGACCGAGCGGAGGTCGTCGAGCGCGTCGATGGTGGTCTCGCGGGCCTCGCGCAGCAGCGCGGCGGCGGCCTCCGGGTCGCTGTGCAGGAGCTTCTCGGCGAGGCCGACGCTCATGCCGACCGACGCGATCCTGGCCTGGGCGCCGTCGTGCAGGTCGCGCTCGATCCGGCGGACCTCGGCGGCGTTGTGGTCGAGCGTCTCGGCCCGGGACTCCTCGACGCGCTCGACCCGCTCCGCCAGCTCGGCCACCCGGTCGTGGCCGAGGATCGCCCGCTCGGAGCGGGCCCGGGCCGTGACGAGCGGCTCGGTGACGAACCACCAGGCCAGCAGCATCGGGCCGCTCAGGAGGAGCAGCAGGAGCCACACCCACTCCCCCGCGCTGAACGCGAGGATGAGCCAGGTGACCGGCGTGGTCAGCAGCGCCACCGGCACCAGCGACATCACGAAGCCGCCGGTCGCCGAGAAGCAGAGGAAGCCGAAGTCGCGCCACCGGGCCGGGTCCCGCACCCACCGCACCGGCCAGGCGAGCGCGAAGCTGCCGGTCGGCGCGTAGCGGGCGGGGATGGTCTCGCCCAGCACCCGGCCGCTGACCTGGCGGTGCGCGGCGGTGAGGGCGGCCGTCATCGGGACCACGGCCAGCGCCAGCACGAAGCCGACGCCGGCCAGCCCGAGCGGGATGCAGAGCAGGGTGAGGATCGCCAGCGCGAGCGACGGGACGAACGAGACGGCATAGCCGGCGGAGAGCAGCGTGAGCCGCAGTCGCTCCACCAGTCCGTCGACAGTGACCGTGGCGTCCATCGCGGGCCAGTCTGTCATCGGACGGCGCTCCGCACCGCGCCCCGCGCCGACCCCAGGGTGACCGCGGCGACCGCGGCGACGACCGCCGGGACCAGCCACAGGCCGCCGTCCGGGACGACGCCCTCGTGCCGGGCGATCGCGAACGGGACCACCGTGGTCAGCGCGGCGAGGAGCCCCAGGCCGACCCCGATCAGCGCGACGACGGCCGCCTCGGCGACGACGGACCCGCGCACCTGGCGCGGCGTCGCACCCAGCAGGCGCAGCCGCTCGAGCTCGGTCCGCCGGTGGGCGACCGTGGCGACGAACGCGTTGACCACCATGATCGCGGCGAACAGCGCGATCATCGCGACGACGACGTTGTTGAGCAGGTTGATGGTGTCGCTGTCGGGGGTGCCTGCGGGCACGCTGCGGGTGTCGATGTCCACCAGGAGCAGGGTCCCGGCGGCGGCCGCGGTCAGCACGATCACCGGTGCGAGGACGCCCGAGAGCAGGTGCGCCCGCCGCGTGGTGTTGTACGACGCCAGGTGCGCGCTCGCGCTCGACGACGCCCCGCTCAGCAGCCGGACCGGGGTGGCGCACCAGCGCAGCAGCACCGGCGCGAGGACCGCGAGGCCCACCCCGACCAGGATCGAGCTCGACCCGCTCGTCGACATGGCGGCATAGGGGTCCTTGTCGTGCGCGGTGACGGTGATCGTGATGACCGCCATGCCCAGGCCGTAGCCGATGAGCAGCACCGCGATGGCGACGCGCCACCAGCGCATCCGGCCCTGCTCGGCGACGCTGTCGCGGACCAGGACGCCCGCCGGCCCGCGGGTCGCGCGGCGGGCGGCCACCGCGGCGGCGACGCCGGCGGCGAGGAGGACGAGCAGCGCGGCGGCGCCCACGGAGGCCCGGCCGGCGTCGTACCGGGTGGCGTCGGAGACCATCCCCCCGGACTGGAGCAGCGCGAACAGCAGCCGGCCGGTGCCGGCCGCGACGAGGGCGCCGAGCACGGCACCGAGCACGGCGACGCCCGCGGCCTCGCGGGCGATGAGCCGGCGGGCCTGCCGCGGAGTGGCGCCGATGGTGCGGAGCAGGCCGATCTCCGCGGCCCGCTGGGTGGTGGTGATGCCGACGGTCGAGGCGACCGAGAAGAGCACGATCAGCGCTCCCCAGCCGCCGACGACGGCGCCCATCACGACGAGGTTTCCGGTGTCGGCGTCCGCCGCGGTGAACGAGGTCTCGACCAGCGTCGCGAACGAGCCGATCAGGGCGGTGCCGAGCAGCACCGCGAGGAAGGTCGCCGTCGCGCCGAGCGGACGGTGGCGCAGGCTGCGCCAGGCGAGGGTCGTGGTCCCGGCGCTCATCGGGCCACCACCAGGTCGTCGAGGTGCGCCATCTGACCGGCGACCGCGTCGGCGGTCGGCTCGGCCATCCGGCCCGCGACCCGGCCGTCGACGAGGAAGACCACCTCGTCGGCGTACGACGCGGCGACCGGGTCGTGGGTCACCATCACCACCGTCTGGCCGAGGTCGGTGACGCTGGCGCGCAGCATCCCGAGCACCTGCCGGGCGGTCGCGGAGTCGAGCGCGCCGGTCGGCTCGTCGGCCAGGACGACGTCCGGGTCGGTGACGAGCGCGCGGGCCAGCGCGACCCGCTGCTGCTGGCCGCCGGAGAGGCTGCCGGGCAGGTGGTGCGCCCGGTCGGCAAGACCGACCCTCTCGAGCAGCGCCCGGACCCGCGCCCGGTCGGGGCGCTTGCCGGCGAGACGCCGCGGGAGGCCGATGTTCTGCTCGGCGGAGAGGTAGGGCAGCAGGTGGAAGCCCTGGAAGACGAAGCCGATGCGCTCGCGGCGCAGCGTCGTCCGGCGCTCCTCGTCCCAATCAGTGACGTCCTCGCCGCCGATGAGGACCCGGCCGCTCGTGGGCCGGTCGAGGCCGGCGGCGCAGGTGAGGAAGGTGGACTTGCCGGAGCCCGAGGGCCCCATCACGGCGGTGAAGGTGCCGCGGCGGAACGCGAGGTCGATGCCGGCGAGGGCGACGACGCCGGCGGCGCCTTCGCCATAGGTGCGGGTGAGGCCCTGGACCTCGAGGGCGACGGGTGCGGACATGGGCTGCTCCTGGGATCTTCGGGGGGTCGGGATCGGTGTCTCCGACGCTAGGAAGATCCGGGGCCGCTCTCGATGGGCCTGATCCGCCAGTGGGGGGTGGGGTTTTCCCTACCCCCCGGCTCGGGCAGGGTGGGTGATCGTGCCCGATCTCGTCGCCGACCGTGTCCGCCAGCTCGCCCGCCGGAGCCTGGTCACCGCGGTGGTGACCGCGGTGCTCGCGGCCGCCGGGATCGTCGGTGCCGGTGTCCTCGGCTACCGCGCCTCCTCCGCGCAGGTGGCCGAGCCGGTCACGGTCACGGTCCGGAGCGAGGGCACCCACCAGGAGCGCCGCGGCGGGCGGCGCTCGCGCCGGACGGTCGAGGTCCGCCACGTCGACGTGACCACCGCGGACGGCCGCACCGGCCGGGTGAGCAGCGAGGACCTCCAGGTCGGCGACACGGCCCGGGTGTGGCGGCGGACCGACGGCGGCGCGATGTCGGAGGACGAGCCGTCCGGGCTGGGCGTCGGCGACGTCCTGCTGGCCGGCGGCACCGGCCTGGTCGGCCTGGTCCTGCTCGGCGTCGCGATCGGGTCGGCCCGGCGGGCCCGCCGGCTGCGGGCCACCGACGTCGCGAGCTCTCCTCGGGTGGCGTTCGCGCTGGACGAGGAGAAGCTGCGCGCCGAGCCGCACCGGGTCCAGCAGAGGGTCTGGCACCTTCCGCTGACGGTGACGACCTCCGAGCACCGCAAGGTGGCGGCCGGCTCGTCCCACGACCTCTTCCTCGAGCCCGGCGAGGACCCGGTCGACGTCTCCGCGGGGGCGCCCCGGCAGTGGGAGGGCCGGGTGCTGCACGCCGGCCTGCTCTCCACGGTGGTCGCACTGCGCACGTCACCGCAGGCACCGTGGTGGGTGACCGACGTCTGAGCGGGGGTAGCCTGGCCCCGACCTAGTCGGGCCGCGGAAGGTGAGCAGGCGGGTGGCGAACTCTCGGCCCTCCACACACGCAGCAGCGCTGCGTCTCGTCGCGCTCTTCATCGCCGGCATGCGGGTGGCGACGCTCGTCCAGATGGCGCCGTCGCTGGCGACCGCGCTGACCGCCGAGGACCGCCACCCGGCCACCGTGGTCACCTGGCTCGTCGCACTCGTCGCGCTCACCGTCCCCTCCGTCGTCGTCCTGCTGCGCCGGCGCCCGCTCGGCCCGGCGGCGGCCGTCGCCGACGTCGCCATCGCCGTGCTGCTGCTCGTCGCCGGGCTGTGGACCGTGCCGGTCGACCTGCGGCAGGGCACCTGGCTCGGCTTCCAGGCCGGCTACGCGATCTGCGTCGCGTGCTCGCTGCTGACCGGCGTGACCTCGCGGCGGCTCTACGTCCCGCTGCTGGCGACGCTCGCGACGGCGACCGCGGTCTACCAGGCGCCGACGGTGCACCGCTGGAGCGACGTCCCGGACCTGCTCGGCAACGTGCTCACGATCCTGGTCCTCGGCCCGCTGGCCTGGACCTGCACCCGGATGATCATCCGGATCGGCGCCGAGGCCGACGAGGCCCGCCAGCTCGCCGCCGACGCCGCCCGCACCGAGGAGGAGCGCCGGGCCCGCACCGCCATCCACAACGGGACGGCCGTGCTGCGGCTGCTCGTCGAGACCGGCGGGGACGCCGACCAGCCGGCCGGCCTGCGCCAGCAGGCCGAGATCGAGCTGAGCCGGATGCGGGCCTACCTCACCGGCGACGCCCTCCCCGCGGCCGGGACGACGAGCCTGGCCGCCGTCGTCACCGCGGCCCGCGCCGAGTTCGACGACCTGCCGATCACGGTCGTGGCCCACCTCGCCGACGAGGCCGAGCTCAACCGAGCCGTGGCCGACGACCTGGCCGCCGCGCTGCGCAGCCTGCTGCTCAACGTGCGCCTGCACGCGGGGGCCCGCGAGGTGGTGCTCCACGCCGAGGAGCACGAGGACGGCGACGGCTGGGAGGTCAGCCTCCACGACGACGGCGTCGGCTTCGCGGTCGACGAGATGTCGTACGGCGTGGGCATCCGCGACGTCGTGATCGGCCAGCTCGCCCGCTCGGGGGTGGCGACCGTCGTCGACAGCGTGCCGGGGCTCGGCACCACCGTCACCCTGACCTGCACGCCCGCCCGCAGCCCCGCCCGCACCGAGGAGCCCGTGTGACCGTTCCCCGGTTCGCCCACGTCGACGACACCACCGCGCTGCGCGCGTCGCTCGGCCTGCTGCTGCCCGACCTCGACTTCGTCTCGGCGCACCCCAACGTCGAGGACCTGCTCGCGAAGCGGCCCGCGGCCGACGTCGTCGTCCTCGACCTGCACCTGGCCACGGCCGGCCAGCCCGAGGCCGCCCAGGGGCCGGTGGCGATCCGCGCGCTCGTCGCGGCCGGCTACCGGGTCTGCGTCTACACCCAGGAGCAGCGCCGCTTCGTGCTCGCCGCCTGCCTCGCCGCGGGTGCCACCGGCGTGGTGTCCAAGACCGAGACCCTCGAGGCGACGGCGGCCGCCTTCCGCGCGGTCGCCGACGGCGAGCTCGTCGTACCGCCCGCGGTGGCGGGCCTGCTCGAGGTGCTGGTCCGGCGCGGCAGCCTCACCGTGCTCTCACCGCGCCAGCGCCAGGTGCTCGCCGCCCGCGCCCGCGGCCTGACGTTCGCCGAGATGAGCCGGACCATGTTCCTGGCCGAGTCCACGCTGCGCGGCTACTGGATCGACCTGAGCCGGATCGTCGAGGAGTACCTCCAGGAGACCTCCGCCGGCGACATCGAGCGCGCCCTCGGGCTCAGCCCCGGCGACCTGCTCGACCCCTGAGCCGGTCGGCCCGGGCCGCGGCTTCGGCCGCATGAGAGCCTGGGGGGATGAGGCAGCTGGGCCAGCTCGAGGCGGTCGTCATGGGCCGGCTGTGGGACTGGGCGCGGCCGGCGTCGGTGCGTGAGGTCGTCGACGACCTCCAGCGCTCCCGCGCCATCGCCTACACGACGGTGATGACGGTCCTCGACAACCTGCACCGCAAGGGCCTGGTCGCGCGCGAGAAGGACGGTCGCGCCTACCGCTACACCGCTGCGCTGACCCGCGAGGAGCACGCGGCCGCGCTGCTCGAGGACGTCCTGGCGCAGAGCCCCGACCGGGGCGCCACGCTGCTGCGCTTCGTCGGCCAGCTCTCCGCCGACGACCAGGTCCGGCTGCGCGCCGCGCTCGCCGACGCCGAGGCCGAGGACGCCTGACGCCGTGCTCGCCCCGCTCTCCCTGCTCGCCTTCGCGGTCCTCGCCGCGACGGCCGGCCCACGCCTCCTCCTGCGGGCCCGGTGGGTGCACCGCGCGCCCGGCTGGGGCGTGCTCGCCTGGCAGGGCCTGGCCGGCTCGGTCGTCGTCGCGGTCGCGCTGCTCGGCGTGACGCTCGCCGTCCCGCTGCCGCCGGTCGCCGCGGGCCTGTCCCGGCTGACCGGGATCCCGACCACCACCGTGGTCGCGCACTACCTCACCCCCGCCGGCCCCGAGGTCGCCGCGCTCGCGGCGCTCGCCTGCCTGGGGCTGGCGCTCCGGCTCGCCTGGCTCGCCGTCGCCGCGGTGCTCGGCACGGTCCGCGCCCGCCGCGGCCAGCACGACGGGCTACGCCTGCTCGGCCGCGAGCACCCCGACGGCTACGTCGTCCTCGACCACGCCACGCCGCTCGTCTACTGCCTGCCCGGCCGGCACCCGCGGATCGTCGTCACCAGCGCCGCCCGCGCGGCGCTGACACCCCACGAGCTCGCCCAGGTGCTCGACCACGAGCGCCGGCACCTGTCCTCGCGCCACGACCTCGCCCTGGCCGTGGGCGGCGTGCTGCGCCGGGCCTTCGCGCCCGTGCCGCTGCTGCGCACGCTGCTCGCGACCGCCCACGAGCAGGTCGCCGTCCTCGTCGAGATGCAGGCCGACGACGCCGCCCGCGACCCACGCGGCCTCGCCCGGGCACTGGTCGCCCTCGCCTGCGGAGCGCCCGCCGCGCCCCCGTCCGGCCTGGCCGCGGGCGACGTCGCCGCCCTGGCCCGGGTCCGCCGGCTGACCGGCGGCGCGGCCGGGTGGTCGCACCCGCGCAGCGCGGCGGTCGGGTCCGGCACGGCGGCCGTGCTCGCCGTCCCGGTGGTGCTGGCGGCGGCGCCGCTGATCGAGATGGTCCTCATCGGCTGCCGCGCGATGCTCGCGTGACGCGCGCCGCGGTCAGCCGAGCGTCTTCCAGTAGTACCAGAACTGCTCGATGATCAGCACCAGCACGAGCAGCACCGCCAGCGTCAGCACGAAGACGTGCCACTCCCGCAGCGTCCGCACCACCCGCGACCCCGCGACCCGGGCGCCGAGGAGCCCGGCGCCGGCGTTGCGCAGCGTGACGTACCAGAACACCGGCAGGACGACGGCCCACACGACCATGCAGTAGGGGCACAGCGCGCCGATCCGGTACAGGCTCTGGAAGATCAGCCAGCCCACGAAGCCGAGGCCGAGCGTGACGCCGGCCTGCAGCCCCGCCCAGTACCACCGCGCGAGCCGGGCACCGGCCAGCAGCGCCGCGCCCGTCGCCATGACGACCGGGAACGCCGCGATGCCGAGGAGCGGGTTCGGGAAGCCGAGCACCTCGGCCTGGTCGGTGACCATCACCGAGCCGCAGTTGAGGATCGGGTTGATGCTGCACGTCGGCACGTAGTCGGGGTCCCTGAGGAGCTCGAGCTTCTCAAGCAGGAGGACGAACGCGGCGACGAAGCCCAGCGCCCCGCCCCCGAGCAGGAGGCCGCCGAGACGCTGGTCCTCGCGCTGCTGCGGGTCGGTCATGACCGGCGTCGCGCTCACTCGCCGAGGGCGTCGACGAGGGCGCGCTCGAAGTCCGCGACCGACGCGGGCTGCAGCAGCTCGCCGTCGAGGAAGAACGTCGGCGTGCCCTGGACCCCGAGCGCCATGCCGTCGTCGACGTCGCGGCGCACCCGGCTCGCGACCTCGTCGGAGGCGTAGTCGGCGTCGTAGCGGGCGAGGTCGAGGCCGAGCTCCTCGGCGTAGTCGCGGAAGAGGTCGTCGAGCGGCACCCGCTGCTCGCCCCAGGCAGCCTGGGTGTCGTACATCTTGCGGTACATCTCCTCGAACCGGCCCTGGCGCGCGGCCGACTCGACGGCGCGCGCGGCGCGGTCGGCGTTGAAGTGCCCGGGCAGCGGGAAGTAGCGCACGACGAAGGTGACCCGGTCGCCGTACCGCTCGCGGAGGTCCTCGACGACCGGGTACGCCGCGCCGCAGGCCTCGCACTCGAAGTCGAGGAACTCGACGAGCTCGACGTCGCTGCTCCCCCGCTCGCCCAGCAGGCGGCTGTCGTCGCGCACCAGCCGGCTGTCCGCCGCCGCGCCGCCGGTACCGGTGCCGGCTCCGGCGTCGGCCGGGTCGTCGCTCCCGCCGGCCACGAGCAGTCCGGCCACCACGGCCACGAACACCGCGGCGACCAGCAGGGTGGCCTTGAGCTGAGGCTTCACGGGGGCTCCTCCGTCGTTATCTACTAAGGAGCATCGTAGAAGGTGGGCGCAAGGCGCCACGGGACCAGCGGCGCCATCGCGACCTCGACCCGCTCCTCCTCGGGCAGCCCCTCGTTGGCGCGCAGCTCCTCCTCCATCGCGCACAGCGCGCTGAGCCCGTCCGGGAACGGCCCGCTGTACTGCGTGCTGTACGCACTGCGCAGCACCAGGACGTACGGCTCGTCGATCTGGCCGGACAGCGACGCGACCACCAGGTCGACGACACGGCGGATCGCGCCCGGCGGGCGCGACGGGTCTTCGGGGTTCTCGAGCGGCGACGGCATGCCTGGGAGACACCGGCACCGCCGCGTGCTGACGCGGGTTCGGCGGCTGTCGTGCGGATCACGCCGGCGTCCCACCCGGGGAGCGACGACAGAAATCGCCACCGAATCGGCGGATTCGTGACTCTTGGCCCCGGACGTGGCGGGCGAGCGGCACGCGCTGGAAGGCTCCTCCCCAGGTGGATCGACCGAAAGTCCCGAGACACGTACGCACGCCACGTTCCCAGGAGGACCCCATGCCCATCCGCCCGCTCACCCGTCGCGCCGCCGCCCTGCTGGCGCTCCCCCCGGCCGCCGCGGCCGCGCTGGTCGCCGGCACCGCCGGCCCCTCGGCCGCCGACGACGCCTGCGTCCCGACCACGACGCTCACCGCCCCCGACGCGACCCTCGCCGACGACGGCCTCGCACTCCCCGCCGACTGGGTCGCCCGCTTCCGCGCCGCCGAGGGTGCGCTCCCGGCCGCAGTCCCCGGCGGACAGCACCGGATGCTGACGGGCTCCGTCACCGTCGTCCTCACCGAGCCCGACGGCTCGCTCGCGCACGTTCCCGGCACCTACGGCGGTGCCGGCCCGGTCGGCGACCTGACCGGCCTCGACTGGCGCGCCGGTGGTACCGGCGAGACCACGGTCCTGGCGTTCACCGCCGAGGCGCTCCCCTACGCCGACACCCTCGCCGGCTCGCTGCGCTCGGTGGTCGAGCAGCTCGCGGCGGGCCGCCCCGACCTGGCCTACGCGGGCTACGACCACGCCGACGAGACCGTCAACCACTACGCCGTGCCGCTGACGTACGCCGACGGCTGCACGGAGCGGACCGTCGTCGTCGAGGTCACCGTGCGCGAGCAGGCCAGCGGCGGCGCCCGGATCTGAGCGCCCGCGAGCTCCCCGGGTAGGAGTCGAACCTACGTCGCTTGTCCTGATTCAAAGTCAGGCGGGCCCTGCCGGCAGACCAACCGGGGATAGCAGGGCAACAGCCTAGAGGCCAGGAGCCCGGCAACGGCGACCGGCCGGATCCCACGGGACCCGGCCGGTCGTCGTACGGCAGAGAGTCAGGCGTTCGGAACGAGGCAGAGCACGATCTTGCGCTTGGCGTTCTCGACGGCCTCGGCCGGCGGCTTGCAGGTCGCCCCGGACTTGCCGACGCTGAGGACCTTCGCCACGCTCGAGCTGCCCTTGGTGGACGCGCAGGCGACCTTCTTCTCGGCGCTGATGTCGAAGCAGTCGCCCTTCTTGGCGTTGAGCTGCAGGCACAGGTCGGCGACATTGCCCGAGTTCGTGCTGCCGATCGAGATCTTGTACGGCGACTCGGTCGGGTCGCACTTTCCGTCGTCGCTGGCGACCTTGTAGGTCGCGTTCGCGTCGTCGCAGTCGAGCTCCTTGTGCTCGGCGTTGATGGTGCCGGTCACCGAGAGGCAGACGCCGACGTCGGGCGCCTTGGCCTCCTCGATCTTCTCCTGGCCCTTCGTCTTCACGAAGTAGATGCCGACGGCCACGAGGATCGCGAGCGCGATGCTGCCCAGCTTGAGCAGGATCTTCATTCCCATGCGGGTGGGTTCCCTTTCCGAGTGAGGGGCGTCTCCGAGCCACCCTCAGCAAATTTTCAGGATCACCCTAGGGGAGGCCTCACCAAATGGCCTCACCGCAACTGCTCACCGGAGCAGGTCGCGCCCGATCACCATCCGCTGGATCTGGTTGGTGCCCTCGAAGATCTGGGTCACCTTCGCGTCGCGGAAGAGCCGCTCGACGGGATACTCGCGGGTGTAGCCGTTGCCGCCGAACACCTGGATCGCGTCGGTGGTGACGCGCATCGCGGCATCGCTCGCGGTGAGCTTCGCGATCGAGGCCTGGCGCGAGAAGGGGCGCCCGGCGTCCTTGAGCCGCGCCGCGTGGAGGTACGACGCCCGCGCGCGCTCGACGTCGGCAGCCATGTCGGCGAGCAGGAACTGCATGCCCTGGAACTCGCCGATGGTCCGCCCGAACTGCTCGCGCTCCTTGGCGTAGGCCACCGCGTGCGCGAGGGCGGCCTGGGCGATGCCGGTGGCGACCGCGGCGATGCCGAGCCGGCCGGCGTCGAGCGCGGAGAGCGCGACGCGCATGCCGGCGCCCTCGTCGCCGATCAGCTGGGCCGCGGGGATCCGGGCGCCGTCGAAGAGCACCTGGGTGGTGACGTCGCAGTGCAGGCCCATCTTCTTCTCGGGGGCTCCGAACGTCATCCCCTCGGTGCCGTCGGGGACGACGAACGCCGACAGCCCGCGCTTGGGGTCCTCGGAGGTGCGGGCGAAGAGGATGTAGTAGTCGGCGCACGAGCCGTTGGAGATCCACTGCTTCGTGCCCTTGACGACGTAGTCGTCACCGTCGCGCACCGCGGCGGTGCGGATGCCGCTGACGTCCGAGCCGGCCTGCGGCTCGGAGAGGCAGTACGCGCCGAGCCAGTCGCCGGACAGCATCCGCGGCAGCCAGGCGTCCTTGACCTCGGCGGAGGCGTTGGCGGCGACCACGGTCGCGGTCAGGGCGTGCACGGAGACGCCGACGCCGACGCTCGGCCACGCGGCGGCGATCTCCTCGACCACCTGGAGGTAGACCTCGTAGGGCTGTCCCCCGCCGCCGATCTCCTCGGCGAACGGCAGGCTCAGCAGGCCCGACTGCCCCAGGAGCCGGTACGCCGACTCCGGGAACTCGGCCTTCTCCTCGGCCTCCGCGACCCGCGGCGCCAGCTCCTTGGTGGCGATCTCGCGGGCCAGCGCGAGGAGCTCCTCGGCCTCCTCGGTGGGCAGCAGGCGGTCGACAGTCGTTCCCATGCGGCCGACCCTAGACGAGCCCGCGCCCGGGGCCACCTTCGTTCGGGGGTACCTCAGTAGGTGAGCTCGACCCAGTCGTCGACGTCGTAGCGGCCGTTGGTCTGGAGGGTGATCGACTGGATGCCGACCGGGCGCTCGTCGCGGTAGGTGATGAGCGCGATGCTGGCCGGGCGGCGCAGCTTGGTGCCGATGGCGATCGCGTAGGCGGCGCCGCCCGTCGTCCCGACGGTGTAGGTGTAGCCGGTCTCGCCGTTCTCGCCCGCGACGGCGGTCGGGCCGCTCTGGACGTGGATGTGCCCGCCGATGACGAGGTCGACGCAGCCCTTCTCGAGGGCGCCCGCACCGAGCTTGGCGTCGTGGACCAGGATCGTGCCGGGCCGCTCGCCGTCGGCGTCCGCGGCGCAGGCGGCCTCGGTGACCCGGTCGGCGACCTCGGCGAAGCTCAGGCCCTTCTCGTCGCGCCAGTTGCCCAGGCCGCTCGAGCGGGGGTCGTCGACGCCGAGGAGCCGGGAGCCGCCGGGGCCCTCGACGACCTCGTCGTCGAAGTAGGTCCAGCCCAGCTTCTCGAGGTGGGCGCGGACGAAGCTGCCGTTGTCGTGGTTGCCGGCGACCGCCCAGCGGCCCTCGAAGTCGTCGAAGGCGGCCGCGACGGAGTCGAGCGAGAAGGCCTCCCAGTGGCTGCCGGTCGAGGTGTCGTCGCCGGCGTCGAACACCGTCGTCGCGCCGGCCCGGTCGGCGATGGCGCGGGCGACCTTGTCCATGCCGACGTTGTCGTGCCGGTCGGAGACGAGGACGGTGACGGTCTCGCCGTCCTCGGGCTGGCGCAGGTCGAGGCCGGCCGCGTCGTCCGCCGCGGCGGAGTAGAACTCCAGGCCCTGCCGGTAGCTGCTGATCGCGCTCTCGATCAGCCGGCGCGACTGGTCGGTGGTCGCGTCGGCCATCACCTGCACGTCGGTGACCTCGTCGGGCAGCGGGACCTCGGGGCCGACGAAGTCACGCAGGCTCTGCCACCGCTCCTCCGACGCCTCGGTGCGCCCCCAGCCCGCGGGGACGGCGACCGCGGCGACCAGCACGAGGACGCCCCCGGTCACGAGCAGTCCGCGCCGGGTGGGCAGCCGGTGCACCAGGTCGCGGCGCCGCTCGCGCCCGACCGCCGCCCACAGCAGCAGCGGCACGGTGCCGAGCGCGGCGCCCTGGAGCAGCGCGGCGTAGGCCATCGACCGCACGCTGCGCTCGACGGCGGCGACCTGGCCCTCGGGCTGCGAGGCGATCGCGGCGTACCGCGCGGTGAGCTCGTCGAGCGACTCGGTGTCGGTCTTGCCGAGCTCGATCTCCAGGCCCAGCCGGCTGCCGGACGGCATCCGCAGGTCCGGCAGCACCGGGCCGGTGCGCAGCACGATCTCGCCGGAGAAGTCCGGGCCGAGGCTCGCCTCGTGGCTCGCGACGTCGATCGTGCGCTCGCTGTTGACGAAGATCGTCGCGGCGACGAGCAGGGACAGGACGAACCAGGCCCCGACGTACCCCAGGACCTTCAGCAGGCGCAGTCGCGTCGGCGTCACGCTCAGCGCCCGGCGCGCGCCTCCGCGACGGCGTACAGCGCGACGGACGCGGCGACGCCGGCGTTGAGGGACTCGAGCACCCCCGCCATCGGGATCGACAGCAGGCGGTCGCAGTTCTCGGACACGAGCCGGGACAGGCCCTCGCCCTCGGAGCCCACGACGAGCACGAGCGGCCCCTGGACCAGGTCGGCGTCGGCGACGAGCTCGGGCAGCGACAGGTCGCCGTCGGCGGCGAGGCCGACCACGAAGCAGCCGGCCTCCTGGAAGGCCTTGATCTGGCGGGTGAGGTTGACCGTCTGGGCGACCGGGCAGCGCGCCGCCGCACCGGCCGACGTCTTCCACGCCGCGGCGGTCATGGAGGCGGCCCGGCGCTCGGGGATGACCACGCCGTGGGCGCCGAATCCCGCGGCGCTGCGCACGATCGCGCCCAGGTTGCGGGGGTCGGTGATCGAGTCGAGGATGACGATCAACGGCTTCTCACCGGCCTCGTCGGCGGCGTCGAGCAGGTCGTCGGGGTGGGCGTACTCGTACGCCGGGATCCGCGCGGCGAGGCCCTGGTGGACCGCGCCGTCGGTGAGCCGGTCGAGCTCGCCGCGGCTGACCTCGAGCAGGCCGACGCCGTGCTCGGCGGCGAGCCGGAAGACCTCGCGAAGCCGGTTGTCGCGCTCGGCGCCCTCGGCGACGTACACCGCCGTCACGGGGACCCGCTCGCGCAGCGCCTCGACCACCGGGTTGCGCCCGGCGATCCACTCGTCGCCACCGGACTTGCGCCGGCCCCGCGGGCCGTTGCCGGCGCGCTTGTCGGCCCGCTTCTTGGCCTCGGCGATCTTGTGCGCCTTGTGGTACTCGCGGTCGGTGGCCTTCGGCGTCGGGCCCTTGCCGGCCAGCCCGCGCCGGACCTGCCCGCCCGAGCCGACCTGCGGCCTCTTGCTCGACTTGCGGATCGCGCCCTTGCGGCTCGAGTTTCCAGCCATGTTCAGCTCACCGTCCAGGTAGGTCCGTCAGGGGTGTCGGTGACCTCGATGCCGGCCGCCTTGATCCGGTCGCGGATCGCGTCCGCGCGCGCCCAGTCCTTGTCGGCCCGCGCCTGCGTGCGCTCGTCGAGCAGGCCGGCGACGAGGGCGTCGACCGCGGCGGTGAGCCGGGCCTCGCCGTCCGAGCTGCCGGTGCCGGCCCACGCGGGGTCGGCCGGGTGGACGCCGAGCACGTCGAGCATCGCGGCGACCGAGCGCGCGGCCTCGGCAGCGGCCTCGTCGTCGCCGGCCGCGAGCAGCCGGTTGCCCTCGCGGACCGTGTCGTAGAGGACCGCCACGGCGGCCGGCGTCCCGAGGTCGTCGTCCATCGCGGTGGCGAACGCCTCGGGCAGCGCGCCGATCTCGCCGGTGCCGGCGCGGTCGAGGAAGGCCTCGATCCGCCGGTAGCCCACCGCCGCCTCGTCGAGCGCGTCGAAGCTGAACTCCACGTGGGAGCGGTAGTGGGCGGCGACGACGTAGAAGCGCAGCTCGGCCCCGCGGTAGCGCTCGAGGATCGCCGGGATCGAGAGCGTGTTGCCGAGCGACTTGCTCATCTTCTCGCCGGCGGTGGTGATCCACGCGTTGTGCATCCAGTACGACGCGAACGCGCCGCCCGCCGCCCGCGACTGGGCCTGCTCGTTCTCGTGGTGCGGGAAGCGCAGGTCGACGCCGCCCCCGTGGATGTCGAAGGCGTCGCCGAGGTACTTGCCGGCCATCGCCGAGCACTCGATGTGCCACCCCGGCCGCCCCGGACCCCACGGGCTCGGCCAGGACGCGGTCGCCGGCTCGGACTCCTTGCGCCCCTTCCAGAGCGCGAAGTCGCGCGGGTCGCGCTTGCCGCGCGGATCGGCGTCGGCCGCCGGCTCCATGTCGTCGACGCCCTGGTGGGTCAGCTCGCCGTAGGAGGCCCAGGAGCGGACGTCGAAGTACACGTCGCCACTGCCGTCGGCCGCCGGGTAGGCGTGCCCGCGCTCGATGAGCCGCTCGATGAGGACGATCATCTCGGGGATGTGCCCGGTCGCCGCCGGCTCGTACGTCGGCGGCGCGACGTTGAGCGCGGCGTACGCCTTGTCGAGCTCGATCTTCATCGCGTAGGCGAGGTTGTACCAAGGACGCCCCTGCTCGGCGGACTTCACCAGGATCTTGTCGTCGATGTCGGTGATGTTGCGGATGAACGTCACCTCGAACCCGCGGTGGCGCAGCCACCGCTGGAGGACGTCGAAGTTCACCGCCGAGCGGACGTGACCGACATGCGGCTCGCTCTGGACCGTCAGACCACAGACGTACAGACCCACTTTGCCCTCCTGAAGGGGCACGAAGTCACGGACTTCGCGGGTCGCGGTGTCGTACAGCCGGATGGTCACCGGGTCAGTCTAGGGATGGGCGGGGATGCACCGCGCATCGTCGGCCGGTCCGCTTGTAACTACGTGTTCATGTATCTACCTGGGGTGTCGACCACCCGGGTAGATACACGAACACGTAGTTACAAGAGCCGCCCGCCGCCCTGTGACGGGAGTGACGGGTGTGACGTACCGTGACGTGGTGCGCCGACACCTCCCCGCCCCCGTCGTCCTGGCGCTCGCCGGCTGCCTCGTCGCCGGCGGCGTCGCCGTCAGCCTGGACCGCTCCGTCGACCGCCCCGATGAGGGGGTGGCGGCGGCCGCGGTGTCCGACCGCAAGGTCGACCTCGAGCGGTACGACGCCGCGGGTCAGTGGCGGACCGGGAAGGTCCGCGGCACCCGGGTGACGGCGGACGGCGAGCTCGCCTTCGACCGGGGCTTCCGCACGACCCGGCTGGCCGGGCGCACCTACGACACCGCGCGCTGGACGAGCCCCTGGGTGGCGCCCGGGTTCTCCTACACCGAGCTCGTCGCGTCGTGGTCGGCACGCACGCCGGGCTCCAGCTGGATCGAGCTGCGGGTCCGGGGTCGCTCGGCTGCGGGCAAGGTGACGAGCTGGGACTCGCTCGCCCGGTGGGCCGCCAAGGACGGCGTCCTGAGGCGGGCGTCCGGCGGCGCCCAGACCGACGACGGCACCACACTCGCGACCGACACCTGGCGCACGGCCGGGCTGGCGTCGTACCAGCTGCGGGTCGAGGTGCACCGCCAGCGTGGCAAGCGCGCGGTGCCACGGCTGGACCTGGCGACCGTCATGACGTCCGCGCTCCCCCGGACCGCGGGGCCCACCTCCCAGCCGGGCGTCGCGCGCGGCGTCGAGCTGGCCGTGCCGCGGTACTCCCAGATGATCCACACCGGCCACTTCCCCCAGTGGGGTGGCGGTGGCGAGGCGTGGTGCTCCCCCACGTCGACCTCGATGGTGCTCGGCTACTACCGGCGGCTGCCGAGCGCGGCGTCGTACGCGTGGGTGCCGCGCGGGCACGCCGACCCGTGGGTCGACGCGGCGGCGCGAGCGACGTACGACTACGCCTACCGGGGCACCGGCAACTGGCCCTTCACCACCGCGTACGCCGCCCGCCAGGCCGGCAAGGCGTTCGTCACCCGGCTGCGCGACCTGCGCGAGGCCGAGGTGCTGGTCAAGGCGGGCATCCCGCCGGTCCTCTCGATCGCCTTCCAGCGCGGCCAGCTCAGCGGGGCGCCGATCTCGTCGTCGAAGGGACACCTGCTCGTCGTCGTCGGGTTCACCAGCAAGGGCGACGTGATCGTCAACGACCCGGCCGCGCCCACCAACGCGACGGTGCGGCGGGTCTACCAGCGCGCGCAGCTCGAGAAGGCGTGGCTCGAGGCGTCGGGCGGGACGGCGTACGTCATCCACGACGCAGCCCACCCGCTGCCGAAGGCGCCTGCCGGCAACTGGTGATCAGGCCTTGGCGGTGACGTCGATCGTGTGCCAGCCGGTCGCACCGTCGGGGACGACGTCGGCGATGGCGCCGGTCTGCACGTTGCCGTCGGCATCGACGGCACGCACCCGCAGCTGGTGGTCGCCCTCGTCGAGGGCCACCGTCGCCTGCCACTGCACCCACGTGTCGACGTTGGGCGTCGAGGCCAGCCGGGCCCGCTGCCAGGCGCCGCCGTCGACCTGGACCTCGACGGCCGAGATGCCCGTGTGCTGCATCCACGCGACGCCGGCGCACACCACGTCGCCGGCCGGCACGTCGGCGCCGGACGCCGGCACCTCGATCTTCGACGCGATCTTGACCGGCCCCATCTCGGACCAGCCCTTCTCGGTCCAGTACGCCGTGATGTCGTCGTAGCGCGTGACCTCCATGTCGACGACCCACTTGGTCGCCGACACGTAGCCGTAGAGGCCGGGCACGATCGTGCGCACCGGGAAGCCGTGCTCGATGGGCAGCGGCTCGCCGTTCATCGCGACGGCGAGCATCGCGTTGCGCTCGTCCATCATCGCCGCGAGCGGCGTCCCGCAGGTCCAGCCGTCCTCGGAGGTCTGCAGGACCGCGTCGGCGTCCGGGTGCGGCCCGGCCTCGGCCAGGATCGCCGCCAGCCGCACCCCGCTCCACCAGGCGTTGCCGATCAGGTCGCCGCCGACCTCGTTGGACACGCAGTTGAGGGTGATCCAGTCCTCGGTGATCTCGCGCGAGACCAGGTCGCGGTAGGACAGCGTGATCTCGCGGTCGACCATTCCGTGGATGCGCAGCTCCCAGTCGGCGGGCGCGATGGTCGGCTTGATGAAGGCCGTGTCGATCAAGTAGAAGGGGCCGTTCGGCGTCTGCCACGGCGAGACGCCGGGCACCCCGAGGCTCGCGCCCGGCGGCACGTCCGGCGCCGTCACGCCCTCGATGCGCAGCAGCCGGCGGCTCTCCTCGGCCCGGCGCCGGGCCGAGCCCGCCACCCGGCCGAGCAGCCCACCGCACGCCGCCACCAGCGCCACCACGCCCGAGGCCACGAAGAACCCGCGCCGACTGGGCATCGGCGCCGTGACCGGCTCACCGCTCGCCTCGACCAGCTCCCAGCGCCGCAGCCACTCCGCGAGGGCCGCCAGCGCCACCACCCACGCCAGCAGGCCCACCACGATGGGCGCCAGGTCGGTGAAAGAGGTGTTGGGCTTCGCGATCACCGCGACCGCGCCCAGCGCCGCGAGGACGACGTACCCGGTGACGGCGAGCCACCACCGCGTCCGCGCGACCCGCCCCAGAACCGCGAAGAAGACCAGCAGGAACGCCAGGATGCCGACCACGAGGACCTTCTTGTCCGCCGTGTCGAACGTCTCGATCGCCCACCGCGCGACCTTGCCGGGCGTCAGCGCGGTGATGCCCTCGGCCACCGCCACGACCGGCGCGTCCCGCACGTGCAGCAGCGCCGCCGCGGCGTAGCTGAGCGCCAGGCCCAGCAGGCCCGACAGCACGCCGGCGGTCGCCCACCAGGCACGGGATGTCCTCACGGGAGTGATTCTTCCTCATCGCCGGCGACCGGGGTGGCCTCGGGCATGATCGGCCCCGTGAACTCCTCCGGCCTCCGCATCGGCATCGGCTCCGACGTCCACCGCCTCGTCCCGCGGAGCAGCGACGACCCACCGCTGGCGCTGGGCGGGCTCACCTGGCCCGACGAGGACGTGCGGCTCGAGGGTCACTCCGACGCGGACGTCGCCGCCCACGCGGCGTGCGACGCGCTGCTGTCGGCCGCCGGTCTGGGCGACCTCGGCAGCAACTTCGGGACGGCGGAGCCGGAGTGGGCCGGCGCGAGCGGGGCGGCCCTGCTCGGGGAGACCCGCCGCCGGGTCGAGGCCGCGGGCTTCGCCGTCGTCAACGTGGCGGTCCAGGTGATCGGGAACCGGCCCAAGGTCGGCCCGCGCCGGAGCGAGGCGGAGGCGGCGCTGAGCGACGTCCTCGGGGCACCGGTCACCCTGTCCGCGACGACGACCGACGGGCTCGGGCTGACCGGGCGCGGCGAGGGCGTCGCCGCGATCGCGACCGCGCTGCTGACGGGCCTGGCAGGCTGACCGCCATGGCCGAGCACGACCACGAGGTCATCAGCGAGGACGGCCTGCGCATCCACGTGACGGTCCGCGGGCCCGCGGACGCGCCGCTGAGCGTGCTGCTGGCGCACTGCTGGACGGCGGAGGAGTCCGACTGGCACTACCAGGTCACCGACCTGCTGGCGCGCTACGGCCACGACATCCGGCTGATCACCTGGGACCACCGCGGGCACGGTCGCTCCGACCGGGCCGCGGAGGCGGCGTGCACGATCCCGCTGCTGGCGCGCGACCTCGGCCTGGTGGTCGACACCTATGCGCCCGACGGCCCGCTCGTCCTCGCCGGTCACTCGGTGGGCGGCATGACGATCACCGCCATCCCCGAGGAGCGGCCGGACCTCGTGGACCGGATCGCCGGGGCGCTGTTCGTGAGCACGACGAGCGGCGAGCTGCACCAGGTCACGCTCGGGCTGCCGGCCGTGGCCGGCGCTCTGCTGCGCGACCGGCTGCCGTTCCTCCTCGCGAACCGGTCGCGGATGCTCAGCCTCAGCCGCCGCGAGAAGTTCCCCGCCATCGAGCGCCAGGTCGCGCGCCGCTTCCTGTTCGGCCGCCCGGCCCGCTCGCGCGACGTCAGCCACGTCGTCGACCAGCTCGTGCACGCCTGGCCCGAGACGATGTCGGGCTTCTTCAAGGACATGATGGCGCACGACCGGATCGGCAACCTGGCGGCGTTCGACGACATCCCGACGACCGTCCTGGTCGGCAGCCGCGACCTGCTCACGCCCCCGGAGCACGCCGCCAAGATCGCGCGCGGCATCCGCGGCGCCCGGCTCCTGGTGGCGCCGGACGCCGGGCACTACCTGCCGTTCGAGCGGCGCGAGCTGGTCAGTGCGGAGCTGTGCGCGCTGGTCGACCGGGCGCTGGCGCGTCCGGCGCCGGGTCGGGGACGGCACCGCTCCCGGGCCTGAACCGCTTCCCCACCAGCACCACGCCCTCGACCACCCGCACCTCGTAGGTCGGCACCGTCACCTGGAGGTCGTCCAGGCAGCGCCCGGTGCGCAGGTCGAAGGAGTGCCGGTGGGCGGGCAGGGCGACGTACGGCACGGTGCCCCGCCGCCCCACGATCCCCTTGGCGATGCCCCCGCCGACGTGGCCGGCGAAGGGATCGTGATTGCCGAGTGCGTAGACGACGTCGTCGGGGGTCCGGAAGATCGCCACCGCCTGGCCGTGCACCAGTGCGGTCACTCCCCGGCCGACCCCGAGCTCGGCCATCCGGCAGATCGGTTGCCACTCCTCGGCGGCCCCGCGTCCCGTCATGGACGCGAACCTAGGACGGCCCTGTTGTCGGCAGCGTTTCGGCGTGTAACGGGGAGGAAAACCCTGGCCACTAGGCTCACGGCGTGAGCTCTCCCACCGCGGCCGTCGTCGTCCTCGCCGCCGGCAGCGGCAGCCGCGTCGGTGCCGAGGTCAACAAGGTCCTGCTCCCGCTGCTCGGGGTGCCGCTGCTCGCCTGGTCGGTCCGCACCGCCCTCGAGGTCGCGGACGTCGACCCGGTGGTCGTGGTCTGCCGCCCCGGTGAGCGCGCCGACGTCGGTACGGCGCTGCTCCCGGTGATCGGCGAGCGCGAGGTGCTGCTCGTCGAGGGCGGTGCCACCCGGCAGGCCTCCGAGCAGGCGGCGCTGGCGGTCCTCGCACCGCGGGTCGCCGACGGCAGCGTCGACGTCGTCGCCATCCACGACGGCGCGCGCCCGCTCGCGAGCGCCGAGCTGTTCGCCGCGACGATCGCCACCGCCCGCCGGTACGGCGGCGCCGTCCCCACGCTCGACCTGCCCGGCCTGCTGCCCCGCGACGGGGCCGCGGCGCCCGCCCCCGGCGGCCCCGGCACCCGGCTGGTGGGCGTCCAGACGCCCCAGGCCTTCCGGGCCGCGCCGCTCGTCGCGGCCTACGCGGCCGCCGCCGCGGCGGGCTTCGAGGGCACCGACACCGCCGCCGCGTTCGCGGCGTTCGCGGCCGTGCCCGCGGAGCACGAGGTACGGGCGGTCCCGGCCGGCCCGGCCAACCTGAAGGTGACCTTCGCCGAGGACCTGCGGGTCGCCGAGCGGCTCCTCGCCTAGGACGCGCCCCCTAGGGGCTCGACCGGCAGCCGGACCGTCACCCGGAGCCCGCCCTCCGGCCGCGCGGTGAGCGTCAGCGTCCCGTCGTGCGCCTCCGCGATGGTCTGCACGATCGCCAGGCCCAGGCCACTGCCCTGGTGGGCGTCGTCGCCGGTCCGGACCCGGTCGCTGCCGCGGCGGAACGGCTCGGCCAGCGTGGGGACGAGCGCGGGATCCAGCGGCGCACCGGTGTTCTCGACGATCAGCTCCGCCCCGGTCGGGTCGCGGCGCGTGGTCACCCGGACGCCACCGCCCCCGGGCAGGTTGTGCACGATCGCGTTGTGCACGAGGTTCGTCGTGAGCTGGAGCAGCAGCGCCGGCTCGCCCGCGACGACGGCCAGGTCGCCCGACGTCTCGACGGTGACGCCGCGCTGCTCGGCGTACGGCAGCAGCGTCTCGGTCGCCTCCTCGGCGAGGAGCGAGAGGTCGACGTCCTCGGTGGCGAAGGCGCGCTGGTCGGCGCGGCTGAGGACGAGCAGCGCCTCGGTGAGCTGGATGGCCCGGGTGTTGACGGCGTGGAGGCTCTCGACGAGCCGGCCCAGGTCGCGGTCGGGGTCCTTGCGGGCGACCTCGAGCAGGGTCTGGGTGATGGTCAGCGGCGTGCGCAGCTCGTGGGAGGCGTTGGCCGCGAACCGCTGCTGCTCGGCGACGTGCGCGTCGAGGCGGGCGAGCATGCCGTCGAACGCGTCGGCGAGCTCGCGGAACTCGTCGCGGCGTCCCGGCAGCCGGATCCGGTGCGACAGCGAGCCCGTCGCCGCCTTGCGGGTCGCGTCGGTGATCCGTCCCAGGGGAGCCAGCATCCGCCCGGCCAGGAACCACCCGCCCACCAGTCCGCACAGGAGCAGGAACACCAGCACCGCGGCCGCCTTCGGCGCGAACGCCGCCCACAGGTCGGAGCGCCCCGGCACGAAGATGTAGGCCGAGCGGAGGACGTCGTCCGTCCCGCCCGCGGTCGGCACCGTCACCGCCTGGTCGGGCACGTAGCGCAGCAGGAACAGCCACACCACCGCGAGCAGCGCCGCCCCCGCGAGCATCAGGAAGGCGGCATAGCTGAGGGTGAGCTTGACCCGGACGCTCAGCCCCGGCGCCCTAGCCATCGCCGGGCGCCCGGTCGATGCGGTACCCGACCCCTGCCACGGTCGCGATCACCCAGGGCTCACCGAGCCGCTTGCGCAGCGCCGAGACCGTGATCCGCACGGCGTTCGTGAACGGGTCGGCGTTCTCGTCCCAGGCCCGCTCCAGCAGCTCCTCTGCGCTCACGACGCCGCCGTCCGCCCCGACCAGGACCTCGAGGACGGCGAACTGCTTGCGGGTCAGCGCGACGTACCGCCCGTCGCGGTAGACCTCGCGACGGAACGGGTCGAGCCGCAGCCCGGCGATCTCGCGCACCGGCGGCCGGTGGTGGGCCCGGCGCCGGTCGAGCGCCCGCAGCCGGAGCACGAGCTCGCGCAGCTGGAACGGCTTGGTCAGGTAGTCGTCGGCACCCAGCTCGAAGCCGGACGCCTTGTCGTCGAGCCGGTCGGCCGCGGTGAGCATGAGGATCGGCATGCCGCTGCCCGAGGCGACGATGCGCCGGGCGATCTCGTCGCCGTTGGGCCCGGGCACGTCCCGGTCGAGGACCGCGATGTCGTAGGAGTTGATGCTCAGCAGCTCGAGCGCGGTGTCGCCGTCCCCGGCGATGTCGGCAGCGATCGCCTCGAGGCGCAGCCCGTCCCGGACGGCCTCGGCCAGAAGAGGCTCGTCCTCGACGATCAGCACCCGCACCTCGCCGATGCTACGAGCCCGCACATATCGCCGGCATATCGAAAATCCCATACGGCCCGGCAACGGCGTCCTGCCTTGACTCCTCGGCATGACTCTTCCCCCCCGTGCCCGCTCCGTCCTCCTCGTCGTCCTCGTGGTCGTGCTGCTCGGCGCCGTCGGCTACCGCTCCCTCACCTCGAGCTCGTCGGCGGCCGACACCGCACCCGTCGGCGACGGCGAGCTCCCCGACAACACCTCCGCCTTCGACGACGACCACGCCGGCATCACCGAGCTCGACCCGGGCCTGCTCCGCGCCCTGCGCCGCGCCGCGACCGACGCCGTGGACGACGACGTCGACATCGTCGTCAACAGCGGGTGGCGCTCGGCGACGTACCAGCGCCGGCTGCTCGACGAGGCCGTCACCAAGTACGGCTCCCGCGACGAGGCCGCTCGCTGGGTCGCCACCCCGCAGACCTCCCCCCACGTGTCCGGGGACGCCGTCGACGTCGGCCCGACCGCCGCCACCACCTGGCTCGCCCGCAACGGCGCGCGCTACGGCCTGTGCCAGATCTACGACAACGAGCCCTGGCACTACGAGCTGCGCCCGGACGCGCCCGAGCAGGGCTGCCCGTCCCGCTACCCTGACCCCACCCACGACCCGAGGACGCAGCGATGACGGGCGCGTCGCTCAGCGCGGGTCGGTGAGCGCCTCGAGCACCTGCAGGTCGGCGTCCGAGCCGATCCGGCGGGCCGCCGGCGGCGCGTCGACCAGGACGACGCGCGCGGCGCCGTACCTGTCGCGGAGGGCGGTCACCAGCGCGACGAAGTCGGTCGCGGGCAGCCGGGCGTCCGGGCCGCCGAGCAGGTCGGCGACCACCGACGTGGGCAGCACGACCGGGGAGCAGACGGCGACCAGGCCGTCCCGGTCGACGCTCGCGCCGAGGCTCTCGCCGCCGTCGGGCGCCGCGTGCGCCTCCTTGACCGTGTCGGTCACCGGACGGACGCCGACCACGACCACGTCGGCGACCTCGGCCCGGTCGGCGCACGCGCGCAGGAAGTCCGGCGGCGTCATCGGGCACAGCGGGTCGTGCAGGAGCAGCGGTCCGCCGCGCTCGACCAGCGCCTCCCAGGGCACGGTCTGGTCGAGCAGGTCGACCCCCGCCTCGCCCGCGGCCCAGGCGGCCGCCGCGACCAGGGACTCACCGTGGATCAGGCGGAACGGGAGCGCGCCACGGCCCTCCTCCACCACGATCCCGGCGACCGGGGCCGAAATGTCGACGACGTCATACGGATGCGGGTTCATCGAACCCACCGTATGACGTCGTCGATCTGCAGCGTGAGGCTGCCTCGGTCGCTCAGTGGCTCAGGAGGCGAGCACCTCGTCGAGGATGGTCTCGGCCTTGTCCTCGTTGGTGTTCTCGCAGAGCGCGAGCTCGGAGACCAGGATCTGGCGGGCCTTGGCGAGCATCCGCTTCTCGCCTGCCGACAGACCGCGGTCACGCTCGCGGCGCCACAGGTCGCGGACGACCTCGGCCACCTTCATGACGTCGCCACTGTGGAGCTTCTCGAGGTTCGCCTTGTAGCGCCTCGACCAGTTGGTCGGCTCCTCGACGTGCTCCGCGCGGAGCACTCCGAAGACCCTGTCCAGCCCGTCCTTGTCCACGACATCCCGAACACCCACGAGATCGAGGTTGTCAGCCGGCACACGGACCACGAGGTCCTGCTGGGCGACAATCCGAAGCACGAGGTACTGCCGTTCCTGGCCCTTGATCGTCCGCATCTCGATGTTCTCGATGACAGCGGCCCCGTGATTGGGGTAGACGACCGTTTCGCCGACGGTGAAAGTCATATGAGCAAAACCCCTTCCTAGGGTGACCTATCTTACCACGTCATCGAGGACTCTCCGAATGCGTTTGCGCAGGTCAGGGGCGCTATCCGTGGCTTGACAAGCACGCAGACGTATGGTCCGGCCGGGCTCGCGCGATGTGAGTCAGGTCACCGGGACAAGGCGGGTCAGCGCCCCGCAGGCGACTTCCGTGGTCAATACTGCTCGCCATGGCAAAGATGCAGCGCTGGCGACGCGGCCGCTCTGCCGGGGAGGACACGACCGTCATCGAGGCGGACGAGACCTTCGCGGAGACAGAGCCGGACGCGGAGCTCCCCCCGGCGCCCGAGCCCGATGCTCCCGACGACGAGCCCGCCGACGAACCCGTTGACGAGGCCGCCGAAGAGGCCGACGTCGAGCTCGACGACCCCGAGGTCGAGACCGACGACCAGGCCGACGACGAGGCCGACGACGAGGCCGAGGCCGAGCTGGAGCTCGAGCCGCAGCACCCCGAGCTCCCCCACGTCCCCGAGCACACCGGCCTGGCCGGGCGGCTGCTCGGCGGCCGCCGTCCGGGCGACGTCCTGGCGATCCAGCTGCTCCAGGCCGCGCACGCCAAGCAGGCGATCACCACCGCGCTCGCGATGGGCGTCGTCGCCGCGGTGACCGGGCGCCCGGCCCGCGAGGCGGGCGTCGTGGTGCTCACCGTCCTGGTCGGCCAGACCATGCTCGGCTGGCACAACGACATCGTCGACCGCCAGCGCGACCAAGCGCACGGCCTGACCGGCAAGCCGGTCGCGATGGGCCGTCTCGCCGTGGGCACGGTCTGGTACGCGATCGCGGTCGGCTTCCTCCTCGTCCTGCCCCTCTCGTGGACCACCGGCATCCGGGCCGGGTGCCTCTACCTGGCCTCGGTTGCGATCGGCATGCTCGGCAACGTGGTGCTGCGCACCGGGTTCTTCTCGTGGTGGTCGTGGGCGGCGTCCTTCGCGCTGCTGCCCGCCTACCTCTCGTACGGCGGCTGGGGCGGCCAGGCCCAGGGCTCGCCGCCGGAGCCGGCGATCGTCGCGCTCGCGGCGCTGCTCGGTGTCGGCGTCCACTTCACGCGGGCCGTGTGGGGACTGGTGGCCGACCACGAGGACGGCTGGACCTACCTGCCGCTCAAGCTGGGACTCAAGCTGGGCGCCACCCGGCTGCTCGCGCTCTCGACCGTGTTCACCGCGGGGATCGCGATCGCCCTGGTCGTCGTCGGCACCCAGGTCGGCCTCAGCCGCTGACCGAGCCACCTCGTCTCCCCGTCATCCCCGACCGCTAGAGTGAGGCCGCTCGCTCGACCCTGCGCCTCGCGCGCGTCGTCCGCGCGCACCGATGCACACCTGACCCGGAGGCCTGCCGACATGCCCCTCAAGCGCCCGACCGCGATCGCCGGACTGCTGCTGGCACTCGTGCCCGCCGCCGCGACGCTCTCGTCCTGCGGCTTCGACTACCCCACCGACCGGGTCAACACGATCGCGGCGGGCGTCAACAACCGTGACGGCGAGGTCAAGGCGCTCGGCATCCGGGTGCTCGCGACGGCCAAGGGCGAGGGCCGGCTGATCGGCGCACTGGTCAACAACGGCACCGACGACGCGTCGCTGACCGAGGTCAGCTCCCCCAGCGGCATCAGCGCCGGCGAGTTCGAGCCGATCGAGGTGGCCCCCAACGGCACCGTCAACCTGGCGCACTCCGAGCCGCAGGTCCCGCTCACCGGCGACTTCACCGCCGGCAATGTCGTCACGCTCGAGTTCACGTTCAGCAACGGTCAGTCGTTCAGCCTCGACGTCCCGGTCGTGAAGCGCTGCTTCCAGTACACCGAGATCCCGACCGAGGCCCCGTCGTCCAGCCACACCGAGAAGGCCAAGGGCGGCTCCGAGGACGGCGCCGCGGCCGACGCCGCCGCCGACGAAGAGGGTGGCCACGACGACGCCACCGACCCGAACTTCAGCTGCGCCGACGAGGCCCCGAGCCCCGGCGGCGGCGAGGCGCACTGATGACCTTCACCCTGGTCCTGCTCCGCCACGGCGAGAGCGAGTGGAACGCCAAGAACCTCTTCACCGGCTGGGTCGACGTGGCCCTGACCGAGAAGGGCCGCGGCGAGGCCGTCCGCGGCGGCGACCTCCTCAAGGAGGCCGGCATCCTGCCGGACGTCGTCCACACCTCGCTGCAGCGCCGCGCGATCAACACGGCCGCGCTGGCGCTCGACGCCGCCGACCGCCACTGGATCCCGGTCCGCCGCTCGTGGCGCCTCAACGAGCGCCACTACGGCGCCCTGCAGGGCAAGGACAAGAAGTCCATCAAGGACGAGTACGGCGAGGAGCAGTTCATGCTCTGGCGCCGCTCCTTCGACACCCCGCCGCCGCCCCTCGCGGACGACGACGAGTACTCGCAGGCCGGTGACCCCCGCTACGCCGACCTCGGCGACGAGCTGCCCCGCGCCGAGGCGCTCAAGCAGGTCATCGAGCGGCTCCTCCCCTACTGGGACGCCGGCATCGTGCCCGACCTCCGCGCCGGCCACACCGTCCTGGTCGCCGCCCACGGCAACAGCCTGCGCGCGATCGTGAAGCACCTCGACCAGGTCAGCGACGCCGACATCGCGGGGCTCAACATCCCCACCGGCATGCCGCTGGTCTACGAGCTCGACGAGGACACCCTCGCCCCGACGGTCCCGGGCGGGCGCTACCTCGACCCGGAGGCCGCTGCTGCGGCCGCTGCGGCGGTGGCGAACCAGGGTCGCTGACCCCCGGCAGTTTCACCGCCTAGGCGGTGAAACTGCCGTCAGGCGGCCAGCACCCCGTCGGCCACGACGGCGAGCATCGAGCGCGCCGCGTCGGCGCTGAGCTCGCTGTTGTCGACGACCGCGGCGACCCCGCCGACCAGCCGGCACAGCTGCATCGCGTCGACGTCGCCACGCAGCGCACCCTCGCCGGCCAGGGTGTCGACGACCCGCTGGTTGGCGTTGAGGTAGGTGCGGCACTTCGCCGCGAAGGGTGAGTCGTCGTCGCCCATGGCGCTGGTGATCCGCCAGGCGGCGCCCTTGTGGCGGGTGAGGAACTCGACGTACGCCTCGAACCACGCGAGGAGCCGCTCGCGGGGCGCGCCCTCGCCGGCCAGCGCCTTGTCGGCGGCGGCGTTGACCGTCTCGACCCAGGCCTGGATGGCGGCGTCGTAGAGCGCCTCCTTGGTCGGGAAGTGGCGGTAGAGGGTGCCGACCCCGACGCCGGCGGTCTTGGCGACCTCGTCCATCGAGACGGCGTCGTAGCCCTTCTCGCGGAACAGCTGGCGGGCGATGTCCGCGATGCGCTCACGGTTGCGGACGGCATCGGCGCGCAATCGAGTCACCTTTCCTCTTGCTAAACGGAGACACCCTCCGTATCGTGGAGGACTAACCGGAGTCATCCTCCGATAAGAGTACCTCGGCCTCCCCGGCCAGAACAGGACATCACCCTTGTCTTCCACCACGCTCACTCCCGCGGCACCCCGGGCGACCGCCCGGACCACCACCGCCGCCGGCCTCTTCATCGTGCTGCTGGCCCAGCTCATGCTGGTCCTCGACTCCGCCGTCATGAACGTCGGACTCCCCCACATCGCCACCGACCTCCACTTCGGCCCCGCATCGCTGTCGTGGGTCCTCAACGGCTACGCGCTCGCGTTCGGCGGCCTGCTGCTGCTCGGCGGCCGGCTCGGCGACGTCTTCGGGCGGCTCTCGGTCTTCTGGATCGGCCTGGCGGTCTTCACCCTCTTCTCGCTGCTCGGCGGCCTCGCCACCGAGCCGTGGATGCTCGTCACCGCGCGCGCCCTCCAGGGCGTCGGGGCCGCGATCGCCGCGCCGTCGGTGCTCGCCCTGATCACGACGTCCGCCCCCAACGAGGCCGCACGCATCCGGGGCCTCGCCCTGTTCACCGCCGTCTCGTCCGGCGGCGCCGCACTCGGCATGCTCCTGGGCGGCGTCCTCACCGACCTGCTCAACTGGCGCTGGACGCTGTTCATCAACGTCCCCATCGGCATCGCCGTCCTGCTCACCGTCCGGCGCTACGTCGTCGACACCCCGCGGCGGCCGGGACGGTTCGACGTGATCGGCGCGGTGACGTCGACCGGCGCCGCCGCCACCCTGGTCTGGACCCTGATCAAGGCCCCCGAGCACGGATGGCTCTCGGCGCCCACCATCCTCGGCCTGGTCCTCGCCGTCGCGCTCGCCGTCGCCCTGGTCGCCACCGAGGCCCGGCACAGCCACCCGCTGCTGCGCCTCGGCCTGCTCCGCAGCCGGACCCGGGTCGCGACGCTGCTCACCATGGCCGCCCTGTACGGCGGCATGCTGGCCACGTTCTTCCTGATGGTGCAGTACTTCGAGGAGGACCTCGGCTACGGGCCGCTGCAGACCGGCTTCGCCTTCCTCCCGATCCCGCTCAGCGTCTTCACGATGTCGCGGATCACCCCGCGGCTCGTCGCCCGCTTCCGGCAGCCGCCGATCATCGTCGCCGGCACCGCCGGCGTCCTCGCGGCCTTCCTGTTCCTCGGCCGGATCGACGCGTCGACGAGCTACTGGACGGGCGTCTTCCCGGCGCTGCTGGTGCTGGGCATCAGCATGGGCGGCAGCTTCATGCCGATCACCTCGCTCGCCCTGCAGGGCGTCGAGCCCGAGCACGCCGGCTCGGCGTCCGGCCTCCTGCAGACCATGCAGCAGCTCGGCGGTGCCGTCGGCCTGGCGGTCGTCGCGTCGGTCTTCGCCTCGCACGCCCAGCCGGGCGACTTCCTGGCCGGCGCGCACGCGGGCTTCGCCGCCGCCGCGATCATCGCGGCGCTCGCGCTGGCGAGTGCGGCGTCGCTGCTGGCGCGGCCTCGGCCCGTCACAAGTTTCGCCGGTTGACCGGCGAAACTCGAACCTGACCGCTGGAACTTCATCGGTCAAGCGTGAGTTTCGTCGGTCAGGTGGGAGTTTCGTCGGTCAAGCGTGAGTTTCGCCGGTCGACCGGCGAAACTCACGCCCGTCAGGCCGCCGACGGGTTGTGCCCGGTGACCACGAAGATCACCCGGTTGGCGATGGAGACGGCGTGGTCGGCGATCCGCTCGTAGTAGCGGCCGAGCAGTGCGATGTCGACGGCGGCCTCGACGCCGTGGGCCCACTCACCGGAGAGCAGCTCGGTGAACGAGGTACGGCGCAGCTGGTCCATCTCCTCGTCGGCGCGACCGAGCGCGATCGCGGCCTCGACGTCGCGCCCCGCGATGACGTCGTGCACGCGGGAGACCATGTCCTCGGCGACCGCGGCCATCCGGGAGAGGGTCGGGCGCACCTCGTCGGGGACGGCGACGTCCGGGACGCGGAGCCGGGCGATCTTGGCGACGTGGACGGAGAGGTCGCCCATCCGCTCGAGCTCGGCCACCATCCGCAGCGCGGCGACGACGGTGCGCAGGTCGCCGGCGACCGGCGCCTGCAGGGAGAGGAGCTCGAAGGCGCGCTCCTCGACCTGCTCGCGGGCGCGGTCGATGACGGCGTCCTCGCTGATCACCTTCTCGGCGATGGTCGCGTCGCCGGTCATCAGCGCCTCGGTCGCCTCGGCCACGGCGACCTGGACCCGGCGGCTGATGGCCGCGAGGTCGTCGAAGATCGCGTCGAGCTGGTCGGTGTAGGCATCACGCATGCGCGACAGCCTACGGAGGACAGGTGTCCTTCAAGCGGCGTGCGGTGAACGCGGGATGAACATCGCGAAGCACGGCCCTGCGGATTCTCAACCGTACCCGCGCCGCGCCGTACGATCGAGAGGTGGACCCGACGACGCAGGCCTTCCTGGCCGCGCTGCTCGGTGCCCTCGTGGCCGGCGGCGCCATGCTCGCCTGGCACCTGAGCGACCGTCAGCAGACCGCCTCCGCGCCCCGCGAGGAGCCGCAGCTCCCCGACGGCGTGGCCGCGGTGCTCTCCGTGCTGCGCAGCAGCGCGGTCGTCGTCGACGAGTCCGACGCGGTGGTCAAGGCGTCGGCGCCGGCCTTCGCGATGGGCTTCGTCCGTGGCACCCGGCTGCTCTCCGACGAGCTGGCCGTCCTCATCCGCCAGGTGCGCCGCGACGGGCAGATCCGCGAGACCGAGCTGCTCGTGCCGCGTGCCGGTGGTCCGCCGCGCCACGTCACCGCCCGGGTGGCCCCGCTGGGCTCGCGCCTGGTGCTGGCGCTGGTCGAGGACCGCACCAAGGAGCGCCAGGTGGACGCCGTCCGGCGCGACTTCGTCGCCAACGTCAGCCACGAGCTGAAGACGCCGATCGGCGCGATCCGGCTGCTCGCCGAGGCCGTCCAGGACGCCTCCGACGACCCCGACGCGGTCTACCGCTTCGCGTCGCGGATGCTCACCGAGAGCGACCGGCTCTCCCGCCTGATCCAGCAGATCATCGAGCTCTCCCGGCTCCAGGGCGACGAGCCGCTCGAGTCGCCGGTGCGGGTCTCGATCGACGACGTCGTCGCCTCCGCGGTCGACTTCGTCGACATGAACGCCGGCGCCAAGGACATCGAGGTCATCGCCGAGGGCGAGGAGGGCCTCAAGGTCCTCGGCAGCGAGAAGCAGGTCAGTGCGGCGGTCTCCAACCTGGTGGCCAACGCCGTGGCCTACTCCGAGCCCGGCTCGCGCGTCGTCGTCACCCGCAGGCGGACCGGCGACGACATCGAGATCTCGGTGATCGACCAGGGCATCGGCATCCCCGAGGCCGAGGTGGAGCGGATCTTCGAGCGGTTCTACCGCGTCGACCCCGCGCGCCACCGCTCGACCGGCGGCACCGGCCTGGGCCTGTCCATCGTCAAGCACGTCGCGGCCACGCACGGCGGCGAGGTGCGGGTCTGGTCCGTCGAGGGGCAGGGCTCGACGTTCACGCTCATCCTGCCGCAGCACCCGAACCACGACGAGGGCGGACCGTACGTGCGGCTCGCCCCCCTTGCGTCCGCCCCGGACTCGCCGGGCGCACGCACCGAAGATCAGGAGGAAGCCCGATGACCCGGGTACTTGTCGTCGAAGACGAAGAGAGCTACAGCGACGCCCTCGCCTACCTGCTCCGCAAGGAGGGGTTCGAGGTCGCGATCGCGGCCGACGGCAACGAGGCGCTCAAGGAGTTCGACCGCAACGGCGCGGACATCGTGCTGCTCGACCTGATGCTCCCCGGCATCCCCGGCACCGAGGTCTGCCGCACCATCCGGCAGACCTCCAACGTGCCGGTGATCATGGTGAGCGCCAAGGACGACGAGGTCGACAAGGTGGTCGGCCTCGAGCTGGGTGCCGACGACTACGTCACCAAGCCGTACTCCCCCCGTGAGCTCGTCGCCCGGATCCGCGCCGTCCTGCGCCGCGGCATCGGCGACGAGCTGCTCCCCGACACGCTCGAGGCGGGCCCGGTCCGGATGGACGTCGAGCGCCACGTCGTCACCGTCGACGGGACCGAGCAGCGGCTGCCCCTCAAGGAGTTCGAGCTCCTCGAGATGTTCCTGCGCAACCCCGGCCGGGTGCTGACCCGCGGTCAGCTCATCGACCGGGTGTGGGGCTCGGACTACGTCGGCGACACCAAGACGCTCGACGTCCACGTGAAGCGGCTGCGCGCCAAGCTCGAGCCGGAGCCGAGCGAGCCGAAGTACCTCGTCACGGTCCGCGGGCTGGGCTACAAGCTCGAGATCTGAGGCTCCGGGTCGGCGTCCGGGTCGGCCACCTCGACGGCGGCCTCGGCGGCGGCCTCGACCTCGAGCGCGACGTCGGCGGCGGGCTCGGGCGCCGCGGCCTCCGTGGCGCCCCGGCCGCCGGCGGCGACCACGCAGCCGACCAGGATGAGCGGGAAGCCGACGAGCATGCCCGTGGTCAGCCTCTCGTCGAGCAGCAGGACGCCGAGCGCGATCGCGACGGCCGGGTTGACGTAGGTGATGATCGTGGCCCGGGTCGGGCCCGCCACCTTGATCAGCTCGAGGAAGATCACGAACGCCAGGGCGGTGCACACCAGTGCGAGCACCACGATGCTCAGCCACCCCTCGGCCGGGACGTCGGTGGGCGGGTCGAGCAGCCCGAACGGCGTGTAGACGACGGCGGTGAGCGTGAGCGCGCACGCCATCACCCCCAGCCCGGACACGTCGGCGAACGAGCGCGCGAGCACCAGCGGGCCCGCGGCGTAGCAGATCGCGACGCCCAGCATCTCGGCCACGGCGAGCACGTCGATGTGGTGCACGTCGAGGCCCACCAGGCAGGCCACGCCCACGAAACCGAGCACCAGGCCGCCGGTCTGGGTCGCCGAGAACCGCTCGGCGTGGGCGGTCACCAGGAACGCGAGCGCCCCGAACAGCGGCACCGCCGCGACCAGCAGGCCGGCCAGCGAGGACGAGATCCGCTGCTCGGCGTGGCCCAGCAGCACCCACGGGATCATGATCTCGATGACGGCGAACAGCGTCAGCGGGCGCCAGCGCGCCAGCACCGGGCCGACCTCGCGCCGGACGAGCGCGATGGGGAGCAGGACGAGCGCCGCGAGCGCCGTCCGCAGGAAGACCAGGGCGGCCGGCGAGACGTCCTCGACCGCGATCCGGATGAAGAGGTAGGGCAGCCCCCAGATCAGGCACATCGCCAGGAACAGCGACCATCCGCGCTTCGTCACAGGAGCACCCTAGGGATCTGGGCCGACATCGTCGCGAAGATTTTCTGCCAACCGGTGTCGAGACCGTGCCAACGGCTCCGTCCTGGGGGTGAAGGCGGCAAGAATGGCCGTCTCGGAACCGAAGGAGCCCCTCATGGCCAAGTACCTCCTCCTCAAGCACTACCGCCGCACCGGTCCCGCGTGGGTGCCCGGCACCGACATCCCGATGGACCAGTGGTCGCCCGAGGACGTCACCGCCCACATCGCCTTCATGCAGCAGGTCGCCGACGAGCTGCGCGAGAGCGGTGAGTTCGTCGACGCGCAGGCGCTCTCGCCCGAGGGCACCTGGGTCCGGTACGACGGCGAGGGCCGGCCGCCGGTCACCGACGGGCCGTTCGCGGAGACCAAGGACCTCATCGCCGGCTGGATGGTCATCGACGTCGACTCCCCCGAGCGCGCGTACGAGGCCGCGGCCCGGCTCTCGTCGGCGCCGGGCAAGGACGGCGCCCCGATCCACGAGTGGCTCGAGGTGCGGCCCTTCATGAACGAGCTGCCGCCGACCGTCACGGAGTGACGCCGGTGAGCGACGCGCTGACGGACCTGCTGCGCACGCTGTCGCCGCAGGTGCTGGGCATCCTCGTCCGCCGCGGAGCCGACTTCGCGGCGGCCGAGGACGCCGTCCAGGAGGCCCTGGTCGAGGCGTGGCGGCACTGGCCCGCCGAGGGGACGCCGGCCGAGCCGCGCGGCTGGCTGGTCAAGGTGGCCGGGCGCAAGCTCATCGACGAGCAGCGCTCGGTCTCCGCCCGCCAGCGGCGCGAGCTGAGGGTCCACCGCGAGCCCGAGCCGGGTCCCGCCGAGGAGGCCGACGACGCCCTCCTCCTGCTCAGCCGCTGCTGCCACCCGTCGCTCACCCCGGCGTCCGCCGTCGCCCTCACCCTGCGCGCCGTCGGCGGCCTGACCACCGGCCAGATCGCGGAGGCCTTCCTCGTCCCCGAGCCCACCATGGGCCAGCGGATCTCCCGGGCCAAGAAGACCGTGTCGGGCCAGCGCTTCGACACCCCGGGCGAGGTCGGGTCGGTGCTGCGCGTGCTCTACCTGATCTTCAACGAGGGCTTCACCGGCGAGGTCGACCTCGCCGAGGAGGCCATCCGGCTCACCCGCCAGCTCGCCGCCTCCAGCGACGACCCCGAGGTCGCGGGGCTGCTGGCGCTCATGCTGCTGCACCACGCCCGGCGGGCCGCCCGTCGTACGGCGGCGGGGGCGGTGGTCCCGCTCGCCGAGCAGGACCGCAGCCGGTGGGACACCGCGATGATCGCCGAGGGCGTCGACGTCCTCCAGGCCGCGCTGGCCCGCGACGCGCTCGGCGAATACCAGGCCCAGGCCGCCATCGCCGCCCTCCACGACGACGCCGCCCGCGCCGACGAGACCGACTGGCCCCAGATCCTCGAGTGGTACGACGAGCTGCTCCGCCTCGCCCCCAGCCCGGTCGTCGCGCTCAACCGCGCGGTCGCCGTCGGCGAGGTCGACGGACCGCTCGCCGGCATCCGGATCCTCGACGGCCTGCCGGACGACCTCCCCCGCCGTGACGCCGTCGCCGCATGGCTGCACGAGCGGGCCGGGCACCACGCGGTCGCCGCCGAGCGCTACGCGGTCGCCGCCGCACGGGCGACCACGACCGGCGAGCGCGACCACCTGACCCGGCAGGCGGCGCGGCTCAACGCCGGACTTGGCGAGGGCTAGCAATGTCGTGAATCGGCGGCGGGGCGGCGGCCTGCGGCGCCACAGTGAGCACATGCGTCGTCGTGCCGTCCTCGCCTCGTTCGCGCTGCTCGGGTCGTCCCTGGCAGCGATCGCCGGAGCCACCACGGTGGCCTCCCCCGCCTCGGCGCTCGCCGAGCGCTGGTGCAGCGCTCCAGGGGTGACCGCGCCCTGCATCGAGTCGCTCACCGTCAACGGCGTGCCGAAGACCTCCGGCGCGACGGTCGACCTGCCCACGGACCTCGGCGGCTACCGCGAGCTGCACCCGGTGGTCACGGCGATCACCGCGCCCACCGACGTCGTTGACGTGGTCGTGCGGACCGGATCGTTCGTCCCCGACCGGATGTTCGGCCGGATGGGCCTGACCGACGTCGACACCGGCGGCGTGCCCGGCGACCGGTGGATCCGGATCGTCGGCACCCCGGTGATCTGGGCCGAGGGCTGCACGGCGGGCGCCTGGCCGTGGCCGTGCCCGAGCGTCGCGACTGCGGACTCGCTGGTCCTCGACGCCGACGTGGCGATGCTCGACGACCGGACCGAGTCGACCATCGGCATGTACGTCGGCACCAACGCCGCCTACAACGGCATCTTCTTCGACGAGCAGCCCGACGGCTCCCAGGCGCTGACCACCGAGGTGGTCGCGCCGCACACGTACCACGCGGGCGGGGTCGTCACGGGGAGCATCCGGTTCCGGCTCTCGTACGACCAGATGCGCAGCGACATGGGCATCCCCGACCCGGAGACGCTCACCCCCGGCAGCCTCAGCGGCACCGTCAACGGCGGCACCGGCGGCGGCGCGTTCACCACGTGGCACGACCCGGACGGCGGTGGGTTCTTCATCCAGGCGTCGGGGTTCACGTTCTCGCTGAAGAAGATCAAGGTCACGGCGGCCCACATCACGCCGACCCGTCCCACCCTCACCCGCGCGAAGCGGGTCAGCGCGAGCAAGGCGCGGCTGCGGCACACGCTGTCGACGCCGCGCGGCGCCCGGGTGACCGGCTACCTCGCGCGGTGCACCCCGAAGCACGGAGCCGTGGTCCGCGGCAAGGGCGCGGCGGCATCGGCGTCCGTGGTCGTCAGGGGACTGCGCCGCGCGACGGCGTACACCTGCCAGGTGGCCGCGCAGTCGAAGGCCGGACGCGGCGCGTGGAGCCCGGGGGTGAGGCTCAGGAGCCGCTGAACAGCGCGTTGAGGTCGCCGCCCTGGGCGGCGCCCGCGAAGCCGTCGAAGCGGCCCTCGACGAGCCGGTCGGCGGCGCGCTCGACGCCGCCCCACGCCGTGCGGGCCAAGGCGCCGCCGATGCTGATCCGGCGCACGCCGAGCGCGGCCACCCGGTCGCGGGTGAGGTCGCTCTGGGCGCCGATGAGCAGGTTGACCGGCCGGGGAGCGACCGCGGCGACGACAGCGGCGACCTGGTTGGGCGCGGTGATCCCCGGCGCGTAGAGGCAGTCGGCGCCGGCCCGGGCGAAGGCGCGGAGCCGGTCGAGGACGTCGTCGAGGTCGGGCCGGCCGTTGAAGAAGCCGTCGGCCCGCGCGACCAGGACGACGTCGTGCCCGCCGGCGTCGATCGCCTCACGGGCGGCGCTCAGCCGCTCCACCGCCACACCCAGCTCGTACGACGTCCCGTCGGCGCCGTCCTCGATCGAGAGCCCCGCGACCCCGGTCTCGACCGCCAGCGCGACACTGGCGGCGACCTCGTCGGGCGTCGCGCCGTAGCCGTCCTCGAAGTCGGCGTTGACCGGCAGGTCGGTGGCGCCGACGATGTCGGCCAGGTGGTCGAGCGCCTCGTCCCGGGTCGCCGAGCCGTCGGGGCGTCCGCGGCTCCAGGCGGCACCCGAGCTGGTCGTGGCGAGGGCGGCGAACCCGCGGTGCGCGAGGTAGCGGGCGGTGCCGCGGTCCCAGGGGTTGGGCAGCACGAAGCAGCCCCTCTCGTGGAGGGCGCGGAAGGCGGCGCGCTTCTCGGCGGTGCTCGTCATGCCGCGACCCTAGGGCCCGGCGCCGACAGGGCCCGGTGCGCACCGACGGTTAAGAAAAGGTGATTCAGGCCACGGTGCGTTCCGGACGGGTCTACACACGGAGGTGACCCCTCCTGGAAGGAGCAGCCATGCGTCGTCTCGCACTGATGACAGCAGGCCTTCTCACCGCCGGCACCCTCGCCGTCGGTCTCAGCACCGCCGGCCCCGCACAGGCGGCCAGCGGCACGTTCACCAACTCGGCGCCGATCGCGGTGACCGACAACGGCAGCGTCTCCTCGGACGTCCAGGTCTCCGGCATCGGCGGCCGGATCACCGACGTGGACGTCGTCCTCAACGGCCTGGGCCACACCCGGCCGAACGACCTCGACATCTGGCTGGTGAGCCCGGGCACGAACGCGGTCGCCGTCCCGCTGATGTCCGACACCTGCGGCAGCGCGGCCATCAGCGGCCGCACGCTCACCTTCGACGACGAGGTGGCGACCACGCTCCCCACCGGCTGCGCGACCGGTACCTACCGGCCGACCAACATCAGTGGTGGCGACACCACGCCGCCGGGTGCCACCACGCTGAGCGGCACCCTGTCCGGCTTCGACGGCCGCAACCCGGCCGGCACCTGGCGGCTGTACGTCATGGACGACACCGCGACCGAGGTCGGGACGATCAACGGCGGCGTCACGCTCAAGATCACGACCGGGCCGGCGGCGATCACGATCCCGACGGCGGGACCCGCGACGCCGTACCCGTACCAGCGCACGGTGAGCGACCAGCCCGGCCGGATCACCGACGTCGACGTCGTGCTGTCCGGGAGCTACCACACCTACCCGGACGACCTCGACATCCTGCTGGTCAGCCCCGCCGGGGCATCGGTCGTGCTCATGTCCGACGTCTGCAGTAGTGCCGACCTGGTCGGCGTGAACCTGCGCTTCGACGACAGCGCGGCGGCAGCGCTGCCGGACGGCTCCGCCTGCGTGTCGGGCTCGTACAAACCCTCGAACCAGGACGACGGCCCCGACGCCTACAACGCACCGGCGCCCGCCGGCCCGTACGGCGACGAGCTGTCCGACCTCTCCGGCGGCGTGGCCAACGGCACCTGGCGGCTGTACGTCGTCGACGACAGCAGCAGCGACGGTGGCTTCATCACGGGGGTCCAGCTGGTCGTCAAGACCGACGCCGCACCCAACACCGTGATCACCCAGAAGCCCCGCCGCACCACCAAGGCGCGCAAGGCGACGATCGGGTTCCGCTCCACCAAGGGCGGCTCGACGTTCCAGTGCAAGGTCGACAAGAAGGCCTGGAAGAGCTGCGCGTCGCCGCTGCGGCTCAAGCGGCTCAAGCCGGGCAAGCACACCGTGCTGGTCCGCGCCATCGACAACTCGGGACACGTCGACGCGACGCCGGCCAAGGTGACCTGGCGGATCAGCCGCTGAGACGCCGGTAGCAGCCGGAGCCTGAGACTGGGGGCGGATCAGTCCTGCTGGTCCGCCTCCAGCCAGCCCCGGAACGCCTCGAGGTTGGCCGTGGACTCACCGCGGTCGATCCGCCACGCCCACTCCTTGCGGATGGACGACTCGAAGCCGAGCTCGAGGATGGTGTTGAACGCGTCGTCGGCGTAGGTGAGCACCGAGCCGAGGAGCCGGTCGAGGTCGTCGGGCGTGACCGACGACAGGGGCAGGCGGGCGTCGAGGTAGATGTCGCCGTGGTGGTCGATGCCGAAGGCGACGGCGTACATCTTCATGTTGCGCTCGAGCAGCCAGCGGTAGACGCGCTCGAACTCCTCGTCGGGGCGCCGGCACACGAACGCGTGGACGCCGAGCGCGTGCGGGCCGAGGTCGAGGCGCACGGGGGTCTGGAGCTTCTTCTCGCCGGGCAGCGAGAAGCTGAAGACGCTCTCGTCGGTCTGGTCGAACTCGATCTCGTTGGCCTGCAGCCAGTCGCGCACGACGTCCGCGGGTCCGGTCATCGGGCGGCACCTGCCTCGAGGCGGAGGAGCGCATGGGCGCGCTCGTAGACGGCGAGGGTCTGGGCGGCGGTCGCCTCCCAGGAGAACTCACGGGACTGGGCGAGCGCGCCGGCGGCGAGCCGGTCGCGCAGGTCGGCGTCGCCGAGAACGCGCTCGAGGGCGAGGGCCCAGTCGTGCGGCTCGTGGGTGTCGACGAGGAGGCCGCTGCGGCCGTCGCGGACGACGGTGGTCAGGCCGCCCACCGCCGCGGCGACGACCGGGGCGCCGGAGGCCTGCGCCTCGGCGGCGACCAGGCCGAACGACTCGTTGTAGGAGGGCACGGCGACGACGCTCGCGGCGGCGTACCAGCCGGCCAGCTCGTGCTGCGGGACCGGCGGGACGAAGCGGACGACGTCGTCGATGCGCAGCTCGGCGGCGAGGTTGGCGAGCGCGGCGGGGCGCTCCAGCCCGCTGCCGGAGGGCCCGCCGACGACGGGGACGACGAGGCGCGAGCGCAGGTCGGGACGGCGCACGAGCAGCTCGGCGACCGCGCGGAGCAGCACGTCGGGCGCCTTGAGCGGCTGGATCCGGCCGGCGAAGAGCAGCACGAGGGCCTGCTCGGGGAGGTCGCGCTCGCGGCGGGCGCGGGCCCGCTCGGCGGGCGAGAGCGCGCGGAAGACCTCGGTGTCGACGCCCGGGTGGACCACCTCGACCCGGCCCGGGTCGGCGTCGTAGAGGTTGATGAGCTGCTTGGCCTCGAGGTCGGTGTTGGCGATGAGCACGTCGGCGGCCTCGACCACCTGCTCCTCGCCGATCACGCGGGCCTCCGGCTCGGGGGCGTCGCCCGCGGCCAGCGCCTCGTTCTTGACCTTGGCCATCGTGTGCATCGAGTGCACGAGCGGCACGCCCCAGCGGTCGCGCGCGAGCGCGCCGACCTGGCCGGAGAGCCAGTAGTGCGAGTGGACGACGTCGTAGTGGCCCGGCGGGTGCTCGGCCTCGGCGCGCAGGACGTCGCGCGCGAACACGCACAGCTGGCCGGGCAGCTGCTCCTTGGTGAGCCCCTCGAACGGGCCGGCGTGGACGTTGCGGACGGTCACGCCGTCACGCACGTCGACCACCGGGTCGAGCTGGGAGCTGGTGGCGCGGGTGAAGATGTCGACGGCGATGCCGCAGTCGGCGAGCCGGCGGGCAACCTCGAGGACGTAGACGTTCATGCCGCCCGCGTCCCCCGTGCCGGGCTGGTCGAGCGGCGAGGTGTGCAGGCTGATCATGGCGACACGCCCGATCGCGGCCTCTGCCATGCCACCTCCTGCGGTCGTCTGCGCCCTGCTCGCCTGATCCCGGTCGATCGGTCAACCCTCCCAGTGTGCCTGGCATTCCCGTTCGTCCAAGATGGGGTCCATGAGCACCCGCACCGCTGTCGTCACCGGAGCCTCCAGCGGGATCGGGGCGGCCACCGCGCGCCACCTCGCCCGGGAGGGCTACACGGTCGTCTGCGCCGCGCGCCGCGCCGACCGGATCGAGGCGCTCGCCGCCGAGATCGGGGGCCGCGCGGTCGTCTGCGACGTCACCTCGCCGGCCTCGGTCGCCGCCCTGGCCGAGGCAGTAGGACCGCGCCTCGACGTCCTGGTCAACAACGCGGGCGGCGCGATCGGCCTGGGCGCGGTCGCCGAGGCCGACCCCGACCAGTGGCGCCGGATGTACGACGTCAACGTGCTCGGCCTGATGCAGGTCACCCAGGCGCTCCTGCCCGCCCTCGTGGCGAGCGGCGCCGGCACCATCGTCAATGTCGGGTCGACCGCCGGGCGGATCGCGTACGAGGGCGGCGCCGGCTACACCGCGGCCAAGCACGGCACCAAGGTGGTCACCGAGACGCTGCGCCTCGAGCTGTTCGACCAGCCGGTCCGGGTCTGCGAGGTGGCCCCCGGCATGGTGCGGACCGAGGAGTTCTCGCTCGTCCGCTTCGACGGCGACCAGGAGCGGGCCGACGCGGTCTACGCCGGGGTCGCCGAGCCGCTCGTCGCCGAGGACGTCGCCGATGCGATCGCCTGGGTCGTCACGCGTCCACCGCACGTCAACATCGACGAGCTGGTGATCAAGCCGCGGGCGCAGGCCGCCCAGCACAAGGTGCACCGCGTCTGAGCGCCGCGGCGCCGAGCTCACCGGCCCCGCACGAGCCGGCGGGTGCGCAGCGCGAACGCCCGGGGCACGCCGCCCCAGGCGGTCGCCGACCGGACCGGCAGCGCGGCGTGCGCCGGCAGCACGAGCGTCATCGCCAGCTGCTGGACGTCGCGGGGGCCGCGCACGGTCGCCATCCCGTTGCGGACCTCGCGGCCGGCCCGCGCGCCCCCGAAGAGCGCGACCGGGAGCTCGTGCCCGGCGCGGGCCCGGGCCAGGACGGCGCCGGGGACCCGGTCGAGCGCGTCCCGGACCGGTCCGGGAACCGTCCCGGGCAGGCCCACGGTCGCGCGCGCGGCGGCCAGCGAGGTGAGTGCGGGCGCCGAGAGCGGCTCGGCGAAGACCGCCGGGTCACGGGCCAGGCGGCGCAGGTCGACCAGCGTGCGCAGCCAGGTCCAGCCCTCGCGGTGCCCGGCGAGGTGGCGGAAGGCGTCCGCCCGCGCCAGCGTCGGGATCGCGACGCCGCCCACCTCGACCGTCGTCCGGCGGGCGAGGAGGTCGCCGGTGGCGGGCTGGGCGCCCGGCATCGCGTCGAGGCGCCAGTGCAGGTCGACGTCGGCCCCGGCGCCGAGGTAGGTCAGCGTGTGGCCCCAGCGCTGCACGTGGCGCCAGGCCCACATCCCGGGCTCGACCCGGCCCTGCTCGTGCAGCGCCCAGCCGGCGCCGGTGAGCAGGCGGTGCGCCGCGGCCGCGGACTCCGGCCGGACCAGCAGGTCCACGTCGCCGGCGCCGCGCGCGTCCGCGTCACCGGTGGTCAGCACCGCGAGGGGGATGCCCTTGACCACCAGCGCGTCGATCCCCGCGGTGTCGAGGAGCTGCCAGGCGCGGACCGTCTCGAGCGTGTGCACCAGCCGACGCTGGCGCGCGCCCGCGAGCATCGCGTCGAGGACCCGGACCACCTCGTCCGGCAGGCCGAGCTGGCCGGACCGGGCGGCGAGCAGCTCGGGCACCCGGTGCCGTCGTACGCCGTCCACGAGGTCGTGGAGGGGCACCGCGCCCAGGGCGACGGGCCCGACGGGCGTCACGGCGCGGCCCTCCTCGGCGTCGAGCGCGCTGCGCACGAGGCGGCAGAGCAGGTCGAGGGCGGCACCGGTCACCCGGCGAGCGTGGCACGCGGCGCGGGCAGCGCTCAGCGGAACGAGGAGCCGGAGAAGGTTAAAAATGGGACGAATCGGCGATCGGGACGTGTCCTGGCCGCCCGCCGCCGCGTTGCAGTGGTGACGGAGCCACTCCCTCCACTCCGTCCCGCACCCACTGGAGCTCACATGAAGCTGACCTACGTTGCGCCCACGCTCGAGTCCCTGAGCCTCTCGGCGACCCAGGACATCGACATCGACATCGACATCACCCTCGGGCTCGGCAGCTGACCCTCAGGTTCTGCCTGGCTGCGGCGGCCGCGTGGGTCCTCCTCGGGCTCACCCGGCTGCTGACGGTGGTCCTGCCGTTCGGTGCGGTACGTCGCCTCCTCGGCGAACCGGCCGCACCGAGCGGCACCGCTCCCCCGGCGTGCCCGGACGCGACCGCGCGTGACATCACGTGGGCGCGGTCGGTCGCCCGGGCGATCCGGTACGCCGCGGCGCGGACGCCGTGGACGTCCGACTGCTACCCGCAGGCGCTGACCGCGCGCCTGCTCCTGCGGGGTGCCCGGGTGCCCCACACCGTGGTGTTCGGGCTGCGCCGCGGCACCGCGGGCGACCTCCGGGCCCACGCCTGGGTCACCGTCGGCGCCGCGACCGTCACCGGCGGCTCGACGACCGCGTGGACCCCCGTCGGCCGGTTCAGCTGGCACCCCTGAGAGATGACGACATGACCTCCCTCCACTCCGGCTACGGACTGCTCATCGACAGCGAGCTGCCGCTGCCCGACCTGGCCCCGGCGCCCGCCGCGCCCTCGGGGCCGGACGTCGTCGTCCGGCTGGGCCCGGTGGCGCCGCCGTCAGCCGCGGCCGTGGCGCTGCCCCGCGGGCTGTGGGTCGACGACGAGCGGATCGGCATCGACGTCCCCGGTGTCGGCCGATACGCGTGCGAGCACGGCGACCGGATCACCATCGCGCCCGACCCCGGCGCGACCGACGCGCGGCTGCGCCTTTTCCTGCTCGGCTCCGCGCTCGGCGCCCTGCTGGCCCAGCGCGGGCTGCTCGTCCTGCACGGCAACGCCTTCGTCGTCGACGGCGGCTGCGCGATCGTCCTCGGGCACTCCGGCGCCGGGAAGTCGACCCTGGCCGCCGAGATGCACCGCCGCGGGCACGTCGTCCTCAGCGACGACGTCGTGCCGGTCGACGCGACCGGGCGCGCCCTGCCCGGCTGGCCCCGGATCAAGCTCTGGCAGGACGCGCTCGACCGGCTCGGCGTCCCCTCGGACGGGCTGGACCGGGTCGACTCCTCGTTCGCGAAGTTCCACGTCCCGCTCGACCGGGCGGCCGGGCCGCTCGCACCCGTCCCGGTCCGCTGGATCTACGTCCTCGACCGGCACGACGGCCCGCTGCGCGTCGTCCCGGTGACCGGCGCGGCGGCCTTCACCAGCCTGCACGAGCACAGCTACCGCAACGAGATCCTGGTCGGCGCGCTGCGTCGTACCCACCTCGCGCACAGCGCCGCCCTCGTCGCGACCGCCCGGCTCGCGCGCGTCGAGCGACCGCGCGACACCGACTCGGTCGCGTCGTCCGCCGACGCGATCCTCGCCGACATCCGCCACGTCTCGGACCGAGAGGAGCAGCAGCATGCGCCGAGCAGAGCGAACCGAACGGTGGATGCGTGACCCCGCGCTCCACGCGGTCGAGATGGGCGAGGAGTTCGTGATGATGGGGCTCGCCCAGGGCGAGTACTACTCGGTGAAGGGCGTCGCCGCGACCCTGTGGCGGCACCTCGCCGAGCCGCGCGACGTCACCGAGCTGTGCGTGCTCGTCGCCGCCGAGTACGACATCACCGCCGAGCGCTGCCGCGCCGACGTCGAGGCCTTCCTCGGCCAGCTGCGCGACCGGCGGATGGTGCTCGCCGCGTCGTAGGGCTCAGGCCAGCGCGCGGTCGAGCGCGGTGGCCACGTGCAGCGACGTGCACGGGAACACCGGGATCTCGGAGTCGGCCTGGCGCACGAGCAGCTCGAGCTCGGCGCAGCCGAGGATGACGCCGCCGGCGCCGGCGTCCCACAGCTCGCTGATCATGTCGACGACGGCACGGCGGGAGTCGTCGAGGACCTTCCCGTGCACCAGCTCGTCGTAGATGATCGCGTTGAGCTCGTCGTGGCGGCCCGCGTCGGGGACCAGGACGCCGAGCCCGTGGCTGGCGATCCGGTCGGTGAAGAAGGTGCGCGACATGGCGAACTTCGTGCCGAGGAGGGCGACCGTCTCGACGCCCTCGGCCTTGCAGGCCTCGGCGACGACGTCACCGAGGTGGAGCAGGGGGATGCCGACGGCGTCCTGGACCTGCTCGGCGACCCGGTGGAAGGTCGTGGTGCAGAGCATCAGGAAGTCGGCCCCGGCCCGCTCGACGGAGATCGCCGCGTCGCGCAGGACGGCCGCGACGCCGTCCCAGTCCTCGGCCTCCTGGAGCGCGGTGACCTCGGCGAAGTCGACCGACGTCATGGTCGTCCGGGCCGAGTGGAAGCCACCCAGCCGCTCCTCGACACCGCGGTTGAGCGCCTCGTAGTACAGGGCGCTGCTCTCCCAGGACATCCCGCCGATGAGGCCGATCGTCTGCATAGCGGGAGTCTAGGGCGTGCCGACGATGCGCGGCCCACGGTCCCGCGCCAGTAGGCTGGTCGTTCGTGTCCCAGACTCGTCGTACCGATCTCCGCAACGTCGCCATCGTCGCCCACGTCGACCATGGCAAGACGACCCTCGTCGACGCGATGCTGCACCAGGCCGGTGCCTTCAGCGCGCACCAGGCCGAGGGCGTCGCCGAGCGCGTGATGGACTCCGGCGACCTCGAGCGCGAGAAGGGCATCACCATCCTCGCGAAGAACACCGCGGTGCACTACCGCGGCCCCTCCGCGCAGGAGATGGCCGACGGCGACATGGTCATCAACATCATCGACACCCCCGGCCACGCCGACTTCGGTGGCGAGGTCGAGCGCGGCCTGTCGATGGTCGACGGCATCGTCCTCCTCGTCGACGCGTCCGAGGGCCCGCTCCCCCAGACCCGGTTCGTGCTGCGCAAGGCGCTCAACGCCGACATGCCGGTGATCCTCGTCGTCAACAAGACCGACCGCGGCGACGCCCGGATCGACGAGGTCGTCGACGAGACGTACGAGCTGTTCATGGACCTGCTCGACGACTCGCACTCGCAGGACGCGCTCGACTTCCCCGTCGTCTTCGCCTCCGGCAAGGCCGGCATCGCCTCGCTCACCAAGCCCGGGAACGGCACCCTCCCCGAGGGCACCGACCTCGAGCCGCTCTTCCGGACGATCCTCGAGACGATCCCCGCCCCCGAGTACGACGCCGACGCCCCCCTCCAGGCCCACGTCACCAACCTCGACGCCTCCCCCTTCCTCGGCCGCCTCGCGCTGCTCCGGATCAAGCACGGCACCCTCAAGAAGGGCCAGCAGGTCGCGTGGATGCGCCGCGACGGCGAGGTCAAGAACGTCAAGATCACCGAGCTCCTCATCACCGAGGGCCTCGAGCGCAAGCCCGGCGAGTCCGCCGGCCCCGGTGACATCGTCGCCGTCGCCGGCATCCCGGAGATCACCATCGGCGAGACCCTCGCCGACCCCGAGAACCCCGTCGCCCTGCCGCTCATCCACGTCGACGAGCCGGCCATCTCGATGACGATCGGCACCAACACCTCCCCGCTCGTCGGCAAGGGCGGCAAGGGCCACAAGGTCACCGCCCGCCTGGTCAAGGACCGCCTCGACTCCGAGCTCATCGGCAACGTCTCGCTCCGCGTCCTCCCCACCGAGCGCCCCGACGCCTGGGAGGTGCAGGGCCGCGGCGAGCTCGCGCTCGCCATCCTCGTCGAGCAGATGCGCCGCGAGGGCTACGAGCTCACCGTCGGCAAGCCGCAGGTCGTCACCCGCGAGATCGACGGCAAGGTGCACGAGCCCTTCGAGCGCCTCACCATCGACGCGCCCGAGGAGTTCCTCGGCACCATCACCGAGCTCCTCGCCAACCGCAAGGGCCGCATGGAGGGCATGACCAACCACGGCACCGGCTGGGTGCGCATGGAGTTCGTCGTCCCGGCCCGCGGCCTGATCGGCTTCCGCACCGACTTCCTCACCGAGACCCGCGGCACCGGCATCGCGCACTCGATCTCCGAGGGCTACTTCCCCTGGGCCGGCGAGATCCGCTCCCGCCAGTCCGGCTCGCTCGTCGCCGACCGCTCGGGCGCCGCGACGGCGTACGCCATGACGTCGCTGCAGGAGCGCGGCACCATGTTCGTCGACCCCGCGACCGAGGTCTACGAGGGCATGATCGTCGGCGAGAACTCGCGCGCCGACGACATGGACGTCAACATCACCAAGGAGAAGCAGCAGACCAACATCCGGTCCGCCACCTCCGACAACTTCGAGAAGCTCATCCCGCCGCGCAAGCTCTCGCTCGAGCAGTGCCTGGAGTTCTGCCGCGAGGACGAGTGCGTCGAGATCACGCCCGAGACGGTGCGGATCCGCAAGGTCGTCCTCGACCAGAACGAGCGGGCGAAGATGGCGAGCCGGGCGCGCAAGGCGAACAAGTAGGTCCCGTAGCTCAGTAGAGGCCCCGCCCGGACCGACCGCGGTCTGGTGCGGGGCCTTTCTCCTGATGGCGTGGTGGCGCGCCGCAGGGGTTGAGGTACCTGGTTGCGGTGCTCAGTGGGCGTCGGGTTGCTGCCGGTACACCCCTGGCTCCGGGTCTTCGCTGGAGTCTGCGTGCTCTTGGGGATGTGTTCCGCGGTGGCTGACCTCGAAGTGGAAGCCGGCTGGGCTTCGCCAGACGTAGGTGCCGATCTTGGTGACCTGGTAGCGCCAGGTGCTGTGGGTCTTGGCCCGGTGGTGGCGCCGACACAACGGGACCAGGTTGCACGGGCACGTGGGCCCGCCCCTGCCGTGCGGTCTGGCGTGGTCGAGGTCGCAGCGCATCGCTGGCCTGGTGCAGTACGGGAAGCGGCAGGTGTGGTCGCGGAGCTCGACTTGCTGGCGGTGGCGGTCGGGGATCTCGTAGGCCGTCACCGGCACATGCCCGGCCAGGTCGATCACGGGCCGGACCGTCACCGACATGCCCGGTTGGGCCAGCCACTCGCGGATCTGCTGCGCACTCACGGGCTGCTGGTCCCATCGGCCGACCGGGTTGCTTCCCGCGAGGGACGTGTCCGTGATGTGCACGTTCAGCACGGCCCGGCGGCTAGGCGAGCCCTCCGCGCCGAGATCGAGCGTGAGGTCGTTCCGAGCCAGGTCACCGAGGGCCTGGGAGCGGCGCACATCCAGGCTCGCCTCGTTGCCCAGCCGGCCCAGCAGCGTGGCGCGGCGGCTGATCGCCTGGTCGAGGTCGGCACCGTCGGCGGCGTCGAGGAGGCCGTCGATCGACACCAGCCCGTTGCCGTCGGGTGCCCCGACCTCGACATAGCGATGGTCGCTCGCCGCCGCACGCTCGGCCTCGTAGCGCTCGGGGTCGAACCGGATGACCGCCTCCGCAATCAACCGCTCCAGCTGGGCCCAACCCACGCCGGAGGCGTTGAACAGCTGCCGGTCGACGAACGCGGCGGCCGCGGGGCAGAGGGGGCGGGTGGCTTCGGCGATGCGCTCAGCCCGCCACGGCGCCAACCGCCCCGCCACGACCGACGCATAGACCTGCGGGAGGCGCCAGGCGCACTCCAAGACCCGGCCGACATAGACCCGGCCGCCATCAGGCGACCGGCCGAGCACGGCCACTAGCTCCATGAGCGCGAACTCCGACACCAACGGCGCGCCCTCGCCCGCGATCGGCAGCCCGGTGTCGACGAAACCGTCCCGGATCGTCGCCGCACCCGCCCCCGGGCCGGTCACGGTGTTGCCGGCGGCCCACTCCACGATGCCCGCCCACTCGCGCACCACCGACTCCTCGCGCACCCGCACCTCCGCCCGGAGGTCGGCGAGAAGGGCGCTCGAAGTCATACTCGTATTAGATCAGGAGGGTCCGACACAAACCCGCGCCCAACCCCGGGGCCGGCCGCAGTCGGCCCGGCGGCACAGACCAGCGTCAGCCCCGCAGCACCTTCTCCATCGCCTTCCCCTTCGCCAACTCGTCCACGAGCTTGTCGAGGTACCGGATCCTCTGCATCAACGGGTCCTCAACCTCCTCCACCCGCACGCCGCACACCACCCCCGTGATCAACCCCGCGTTCGGGTTCAGCCGCGCGCCCGCGAAGAAGTCCTGGAACGTCGTCTCCGCGTCGAGGTGCGCACGCAGCTCGGCCTCGTCGAAGCCGGTCAGCCAGGTGATCACCTCGTCGAGCTCGGCCTGCGTACGGCCCTTGCGCTCGACCTTGGTCACGTAGTGGGGGTAGACGGACGCGACGCTGGTGGTGAAGATCCGGTGCACCCGAACGAGGGTAGTCGCAGCGCGCTCCCGCCACCTGGCCTCGACTAGCCTCCGCAGCATGAGCGACAACGATGTCTCCTCGGCCCGTCAGCACACTCTCGGCGACCTCCCGCGGCGCACGGCGCAGCGGGTGCCGGACAAGGTCGCGATCGTCGATCGCGGGACCCGGCTGACGTTCGCCGAGCTCGATGCGTACGTCGAGCGCACGGCCGCGGCGATGGCGGCGGCCGGGCTGGCGAAGGGCGACCGGCTGGCGCTGCTGAGCCACAACTGCCGGGAGTTCGCGGTGCTCGACTTCGCCGCGGCGCGGGCGGGGGTGGTGCTGGTGCCGATCAACTTCATGCTGGGCGCCGACGAGATCGCGTTCATCCTCGACCACAGCGGGGCGGCGGGTTTCGTCGCCGAGGACGCGCTGGTGCCGGTCGCCGACGCGGCGATCGCGGCGGCGGGCGACCCGCAGGTGCGCACCCGTCAGGCGATCCGGCTCGGGGACCCGGCCGCGCCCGTGCCGGACGGGTGGTCCGACCTCACGACGTGGCTGGAGCACGACGGGCCGGCGGTCGTCGTCCCGATGGCGGACGACGACCCGGTCCGGATGATGTTCACGTCGGGCACCGAGTCCCGGCCCAAGGGCGCGCTGCTGAGCAGCCGCTCGCTGATGTGGCAGTACGTCTCGTGCGCGCTCGACGGCTCGATGAGCCCCGACGACGTCGAGCTGCACACGTTGCCGCTCTACCACTGCGCGCAGCTCGACTGCTTCCTCGGCACGGACGTCTACCTCGGCGCGACCAGCATCATCCTGCCCGGGCCCGACCCGGCGACCGTGCTGCGGACCATCGCCGAGCACGGGGTGACGAAGTTCTTCGCGCCGCCGACCGTGTGGATCGGGCTGCTGCGCCACCCGGACTTCGACACGACCGACCTGTCGAGCCTGCGCAAGGGCTACTACGGGGCCTCCCCCATGCCCGTCGAGGTCCTTCGCGAGCTCCGGGAGCGGCTGCCCGACGTCGCGCTGTGGAACTTCTACGGCCAGACCGAGATGGCGCCGCTCGCGACGATCCTCGGCCCCGACGAGCAGCTCCCGTTCGCCGGGTCGGCCGGCCGCCCCTCGCTCAACGTCGAGACCCGGATCGTCGACGACAACGACGAGCCCGTCCCCGCGGGCACCGTGGGCGAGATCGTGCACCGCAGCCCCCACGCGACGCTCGGCTACTACCGCGACGAGGCCAAGACCGCCGAGGCGTTCCGCGGCGGCTGGTTCCACTCGGGCGACCTCGGCTACCTCGACGACACCGGCCACCTCTTCGTCGTGGACCGCAAGAAGGACATGATCAAGACCGGCGGCGAGAACGTCGCGAGCCGCGAGGTCGAGGAGGCGATCTACACCCACCCCGACGTCGCCGAGGTGGCCGTGTTCGGCGTCAGCCACCCGCGCTGGGTCGAGGCGGTGGCCGCGGTCGTCGTCCCGAAGGAGGGCGCGCACCTCAGCGAGGACGACGTCCTGGCCCACGCCCGGACGATGCTGGCCGGCTACAAGGCCCCCAAGTACGTCGTCCTGGCCGACGCGCTGCCGAAGAACCCCAGCGGCAAGATCCTCAAGCGCGAGCTCCGCGACGCGCACGCGGACCTCGCCGCGGGAGACGCGGCAGGGGCCGGAGCGGGCGACTGAGCGGGTGATCTTTGGCGCGATGGTGCGGACGCGGGGCCGCTCGGCCCTAGCGTCCGCACCATGACGCGCTCCCCCCGAATCCTCGCCTGCGGCGGACTCGCCGCCCTGCTCACCGGCGCCGTGCTGGCCTCCGTCCCGGCGCCCGCCCGTGCCGCCGGCTTCGCCGAAGCCGGGGTCCAGGTCTCGGCCAACACCTCCCTGTGGGGCGGCACCTGCACCAAGAACGCACCCTCGGACTCCACCAACGACGGCAGCCCGCTGGTCCCCAACGGTCCGGCCGTGACGAGCTCGACCGCCATCACCGCCGACTACTCACCGGCGGACGCCAGCGACCGGATCACCAACACGGCCGCCATCAGCGCGCGGACCGCCCTCACCACGTCCGGCGGCCTCCCCCGCTCCCTGACCACGACGTTCTCCGGCTCCGTCACGACGACCAGCACGAAGCCGGTGTCCGCGTGCCGGATCCACGCCACGGCCCGGGTCAACGCCGGCGCCGTCGTCGCCCTCGACCGGCCGACGTGGGTGACGCTCACCTCGACGAGCAAGGGCGTCGGCCAGGTCGAGGCGTACCTCGAGGACCCCGACAACGGCTACCGCGGGATCTACAGCGGCAACAACGACGGCACCTCCTCGACCCGGACCCTGCTGCGTCCCGGCACCTACGGCGTCAGCGTGAGCGCCACCGCCGAGCGCGGCATCGACCGTGCCTTCAGCGGGCGGACGTCGGGCAGCATCACGATCGGCTTCGCCCCGGCCGGATCCGTGGAGGCCGCCCCGTCGGGCTCCGGCACGGCGTACGTCGGCCTGCCGGCGGCACGCTCCTGCGCCACCCACGGCGCGACCGCCCGGCTGACCACGTCCAAGAAGCGGGTCAAGCAGCTGCGCTCGGTCAGCTTCACGGTCGACGGCCGCAAGGTCGCCACGGTCAAGGGCAAGCGGCTCACCCCCGGCCGCGCCGTGAACCTCCCCGTCGCCGACGCACGGCCCGCCAGCATCACCGCGACCGCCATCCTGAAGAACGGCAAGAAGCGCACGGTCACCGCGCGCTACCTGGCCTGCACCGGCTGAGCCGGCAGCTCCCGGAAGCCTCCGGCCCGGTCGGTCCGCACCCTCGGCGGATCGGCCGGGCCGGTCTTGTGACTCCTCTCACGCAATGCTAATATTCATGCGCATTGTTTAACCGAGAGGACTCGAACGTTGCGTGCCACACCCCCCGCCGAGCTCGACGTCCTGGTCGTGGGCGCCGGCTTCTCCGGTCTCTACAGCCTGCACCGCCTGCGCACCCTGGGCCGGACGGTGCACGTCATCGAGGGCGACGACGACCTCGGCGGCGTCTGGTACCGCAACCGCTACCCCGGAGCCCGCTGCGACATCGAGAGCGTCGACTACTGCTACTCGTTCGACGACACGATCGTCCAGGAGTGGACCTGGACCGAGCGCTACCCGGCCCAGCCCGAGATCCTGCGCTACATCAACTTCGTCGCCGACCGGCTCGACCTGCGCTCGGGGATCACCTTCGACACCCGGGTGACCGCCCTGCACTGGGACGACGAGGCCGCGCTGTGGCGGGTCACCACCGACCAGGGCGACCGGCTGGTCGCCCGGCACGTCGTGATGGCCAGCGGCCAGCTCTCCACGCCGCAGCTGCCCGCGATCGAGGGCATCGCCGACTTCGCCGGCACCCTCGCCCACACCGGCGACTGGCCGCGCGAGGGCGTCGAGCTCACCGGCCGTCGCGTCGGCGTCATCGGCACCGGCTCGTCGGGCGTGCAGGCGGTGCCCCAGCTGGCCAAGCAGGCCGGGCACCTCACCGTCTTCCAGCGGACGGCGCACTACGCCATCCCCGCGCGCAACCGCGAGCTCGACCCGGCGTACGTCGCCGACCTCAAGGCGCGCTTCCAGGAGTACCGCGACATCGCGCGGCACCACCCCGGCGGCACCCACCGGCACATCGGCACCGAGTCGGCTCTGGACGTCGACCCGGCCGCGCTGGAGGAGACCTTCCACGGGCTGTGGGAGCGCGGCGGCCCCGACATCCTCGCCGCCTACCGCGACTTCCGCACCGACGAGAAGGCCGCCGAGAAGGCCGGCGACTTCGTCAAGCAGCGCATCCGCGAGATCGTCGAGGACCCCGCCACGGCCGAGAAGCTGTGCCCCCGGGGCTACCCGTTCGGCTCGAAGCGCCTGGTGCTCGAGATCGACTACTACACGACGTTCAACCGCGACAACGTCGAGCTCGTCGACGTCGCGGACGACCCGATCACCCGGGTCGAGGGCAACGCGGTCGTGCTCGCGAGCGGCGCCCGGCACGAGCTCGACGTCCTCGTCACCGCCACCGGCTTCGACGCGCTCACCGGGCCGCTCTTCGCGATCGACGTCCGCGGGGTCGGCGGCCGCACGCTGCCGGAGGCCTGGGCCGACGGCCCGCGCACCTTCCTCGGCATCGGCACCCACGGCTTCCCGAACCTGTACGTCGTCGCGGGTGCCGGCAGCCCGTCGGTGCTGAGCAACATGCTGATCTCCATCGAGCAGCACGTCGAGTGGATCACCGACTTCATCGAGTACCAGTACAAGAACGGCATCACCCGTGCCGAGGTCGATACCGAGGCCCAGGACCGCTGGACCCAGGAGGTCTACGACGTCGCGGAGCCGACCCTCTTCATGAAGGGGAACTCCTGGTACGTCGGGGCGAACGTCCCCGGCAAGCCCCGGGTCTTCATGCTCTACCTCGGCGGGGTCGGCCACTACCGCGACGTGTGCGACCAGGTCGCCGCCGACGACTACGCCGGCTTCACCCTCAACTGACAGGAACGACGACGATGACTGCAGCCCAGGGCCCCCTCGCCGGCATCCGGGTGATCGAGGCGGGGTCGATGTACGCCGCACCGACCGCGGGCCGGATGCTCCGCGACTTCGGGGCCGAGGTGATCAAGGTCGAGGACCCGGCCCAGGGCGACTTCGCCCGGCAGTGGCAGCCGGCCCACGAGGGCACGGCGATCGGCTTCGCCCGGCTCAACTCCGGCAAGCGCTCGGTGGGCATCGACATGCGCCGGCCCGAGGGGCGCGCGGTGCTGCAGCGGCTCGTCGCGGACGCCGACGTCCTCATCGAGAACTTCCGGCCCGGCCGGATGGAGGCCTGGGGCATGTCGTACGACGAGCTCAAGGCCGTCAACCCGGGCCTGGTGATGACCCGGGTCAGCGGCTTCGGCCAGACCGGCCCCTACCGCGAGCGCCCCGGTTTCGGCACCGTCGCCGAGACGGCCAGCGGCTACGCCTTCCTCAACGGCTGGCCGCACACGCCGCCGACCGCGCCGCCGTTCGGCTTCGCGGACTCGATCGCGGGCATCTCCGCGGCCTACGGCACGGCGATGGCGCTCTTCGACCGCGGTCGCACCGGCGTCGGCAGCGAGGTCGACGTCGCGCTCTACGAGCCACTCATGTTCATCCTCGGCGACGCGGTGCTCAACTACACGTCCTCGGGCGAGATCATGCAGCGCCACGGCAACGCCTCCGGCGCCGCCTCGCCGCGCGGCATCTACCAGGCCGCCGACGGCGGCTGGCTCTCGATCGCCGGCTCCAACCAGGCGATCGCGATGCGGCTCTTCGAGGCGATGGACCGGATCGACCTGCAGACCGACGAGCGCTACGCGACCAACGTGGCGCGGATGGCCAACAACGAGTCGCTCCAGGAGATCGTCGTCGACTGGGTCCGGCAGCGCCCGCGCGACGAGGTGCTCGCGATCCTCGACAAGTTCGAGGTCGTCGCCGCCGCGGTCAACGACTCGAGCGACATCGTCGCCGACCCGCACTTCTCCGAGCGCACGCTGACCGCGCTCACCGGCAGCGCGCTCGGCGCGCAGGCCCTGGTGCCCGGGCCGATCCTGCACGTGCGCGACTTCGACGGCCCGTCGTACGACGGCGTGCCGGCCGTGGGCGAGCACACCGCGGACGTGCTGGGGGCGGCCGGCCTGAGCGCCGACGAGATCGCCCGGCTCGCGGCCGACGGGGTGGTCAGTGGCTGACCTGGCCGACCTGGCCGACCTGGCCGACCTGGATCCCGAGCTGGCCGCGCTGCGGGACGCGGCGGCTGCGGCGGGCAAGGCCCCCATGGTCGACCTCTCCCCCGCCCAGGCCCGTGAGCGCGTGGTCGCCGGGAACCGGCTCTGCGCGGCGGGTCCGGACGCCGGCGTCACCGTCACCGACCTCGACCTCGACCTCGTCGCGGACGGCGGGCGGCCCGCCGTCCGCGTCTACGAGAGCGCCGGCGAGCCGAGCGCCACCCTCGTCTACGCCCACGGCGGCGGCTGGGTGACCGGCGACCTCGACTACGCCGACGAGCTGTGCCGCTTCCTGGCCCACGACGCGGGACTGCGAGTGGTCAGCGTCGACTACCGGCTCGCGCCCGAGCACCCCTTCCCCGCGCCGGTCGACGACCTCGCGGCGGCCTGGGACTGGGCGCACGCCACCTACGCCGGGCCGCTCGCGCTCGGCGGCGACAGCGCCGGCGGGAACCTCGCCGCGGCGGTCGCGCTGCGCGGCACCCACCCGGCAGCGTTCCTGCTGCTGCTCTACCCGGTGCTGGGGCTGCCGGACGAGACGCCGTCGTACCGGACCCGGGGCACGGCCTTCCCCATGGGCGCCGCGGACATGCGGTGGTTCTTCGACCACTACGCGCCCGGCCGCACCCGCGGCAGGGAGCCGGGCACCGACCTGGCCCCGCTGCGCGCCACCCCCGGCGCCCTCGGCGGCCTGCCCGCGACCCACCTCGTCCTGGCCGGGCACGACCCGCTCCACGACGAGGGCGCGGCCTTCGCGGCGGCGCTCGCGGCCGCCGGCGGGACGGTCACCGTCGCCAGCCACCCGACGCTGGGCCACGGCTTCCTCCGGTTCACGGCCGTCTCCGCGGCGGCCCGGGAGGCACGGTCCGCGGTCGTCGCCCAGGCGCGACGGCTCGCCGTACTCCCCCGGATGCACCCCGAACCGACCAATTCCTGCCTATGATTCAGCAGCCCTACCCGCCGAGTCCCGGGAACGGGACCCGGACCCGGCGAACCCCGAGGTGAAGCGATGAGTGCCACTCCGATGCGGCCCCAGAAGACGGCGATGCTGCTCGCGCAGCGCATCGTCGGCGACATCAACCGGCGGGGCAACACCGTCGGTGACCGGCTGCCGCCCGAACGGATCATGCTCGAGGAGTACGAGGTGGGCCGCGGCACGCTGCGCGAGTCGCTGCGCTTCCTCGAGCTGCAGGGCGTCATCGCCCTCAAGCCGGGGCCGGGCGGCGGTCCCGTCGTCCAGAGCCCCGACTCGACCAGCCTGGCGACGTCCCTGACCCTGCTCCTGCAGTTCGCCAACGCGCCCTTCCGTACCATCGCGGAGGCCCGCGGCGGTCTCGAGCCGATGATGGCCCAGCTCGCCGCCGAGCGGATGAGCGACGTCCAGCTCGCCGACCTCAAGGCCAGCGTCGACAACATGCACGACAACCTCGACGACCAGTCGGTGTTCCTCGAGGAGAACAAGCGCTTCCACGACGTGATCGCGCACGGCTCGGGCAACGCGATGTTCGGCTACCTGGTCGACGCGCTGCTCGGCATCCTCGACGGCTCGGCCATCGGCATCGACTACCCCGAGGTGCGCCGGGTGGCGGTCCACAAGGCCCACCTGAGCATCTACGAGGCGATCGCCGAGCGCGACCCCGCTGCCTCGGCCGACGCGATGGCCGACCACATCCAGCAGTACCTCAAGTACGCGGAGAAGAAGTTCCCCGACGTGCTCGCCGCGCCCATCGTGTGGGGCACCGGCCCGTAGCCGGCGCCGCCCACCCGCAGGTCGAGCTTGTCGAGACCGAAGCACCACCTTCTCCACAGGCTGATCCGACGCACTCGACATCCACGCAGCCAGGTCCGGTCGTGGCGCGATGAATGCCTACTGCTACATCCTCGAGTGCGCCGACGGCTCGTACTACGTCGGAAGCACCGTCGACCTGGAGCGCCGCGTCTCGCAGCACCAGCTCGGACTCGGAGCCGCCTACACCCGACGCCGGCGACCGGTCGTCCTCGTCTAGTACGAGCACTACAGTCGCATCGATGCCGCATATGCGCGTGAGAAGCAGATCCAGGGATGGGGACGTGCCAAGCGCAGAGCATTGATCGAGGGCCGGAGCCACGACCTTCCGCTCCTGGCTCGATCCCGCAACGTCCTCCCGTAGGTCGAGCTTGTCGCCGATCCGGTCTCGACAAGCTCGACCTACGGGGTCCGGATGATCTCGACAAGCTCGACCTGCGGGGGCGGCGGGGCGTCAGGCCCAGGGCGAGTCGATCCCCAGCACGCCCGCGAGGGTGCCGCCGAGGACCTTCTTGGTCTCGTCGTCGGTGAGCCCGAGCGCGTCGATCGCCCGGATCTCCTCGGCGGGGCTGGTCATCGGCCAGTCCGAGCCGAAGACGACGCGCTCGGCGCCGTGCTTGCGGATCAGGTCGCGCACCCGCTCGGGACGCAGCGTGCTGAGGCTGGGCGGCCAGCTCGTCTCGAGGACGACGTCCGCGCCCGCGAGCATCTCCTCGGCGTCGTCGAGGATCTTGTAGCCGCCGAAGTGGCACGCCATCAGGCGCAGCCCGGGGAACTGGGTGGCGATGTCGCGGATCATCCGCGGGCTCGAGAGCCGGTTGGTCTCGGGCGTGCCGCCCTCGCCGACGTGGGTGATGACGGCGAACTCGTCGCCCATGGCCTCGAAGATCTCCCACAGGCGGGGGTCGTCGAGGCCGAAGCCCTGGAACAGCGGGTGGATCTTCACCGCGCGGACGCCGTGCCGGCGCAGGCTGGCGAGGTTCTCCTCGGCGGAGAGGCCGACGTGGACGGTGCCGAAGCCGAAGCGGGTGGCCGAGGTCAGGCCGGCGACGAAGCGGTTGACCGAGTCGACGTGGCGGGCCTCGTTGGCGATCCCGAGGCAGCAGCTGATCTCGACGCCGCTGGCGGCCATGTCGGCGGTGAGGCCGTCGACGGTGCCGTCGCCGCGGGCGTTGAGGTCCGGCAGCCGGTTCGCGGAGAGCGCGATCTCGGCGATCTTGTCGGGCCAGACGTGGGCGTGGGCGTCGATGATCATCGCGGGCTTCCTTCGGCGGAGGCGGGACGGAGCAGGGTCAGAGCTTGCCGGACTCGCCACCGTCGACCACGAAGGTCGCACCGGTGGTGAAGGCCGACACGGGCGAGACCAGCAGGCAGGTCAGCGGCACGAGCTCGGACGGGTCGGCCATCCGGCCGGCGGGGATCTTCGCGATCCGCTTGGCGTGCAGCTCGGGCGAGTCGGTCACGGCCTTCTGCGCGTCGGTGACGAAGGCGCCGGGGGCGATGCAGTTGACCTGGACGTTCTTGCCGGCCCACTCGGCCGCGAGGGCCTCGGTGAACCGGACGACCGCACCCTTCGAGGTGGAGTACGGGACCAGGAACGGCTTGCCGCGCAGGCCGGTGGTCGAGGCGACGTTGACGATCCGGCCGCCACCCTGCTCGATCATCCGGACGCCGGCCGCCTGGGCGAGCAGCATGGGCGCGATGACGTTGACGGTCAGCGCGTCCTTCCAGATCTCGGGGTCCTGGGTGGCGAACTTGCCGGCCGGCGCGATGCCGGCGTTGTTGACGAGGCCGTCGATCCGGCCGTGCCGGGCGAGCACCTCGGGGACCAGCGCGCGCACCGAGTCCTCGTCGCGCAGGTCGACCTCGACGGCGGAGATCCGCCCGCCGCCCTGGGCGGCCACCTCGGCGAGGCTGTCCTTGGAGCGGGCGGCCGCGACGACGTACGCGCCCTCGGCGGCCAGGGCCAGCGCCATCGCGGCACCGAGGCCGCGGCTGGCGCCGGTGACGAGGACGACGGTGTCGGTGAGCCGCAGGTCCATCAGCGGGCTCCCTTGGCCAGGCGCCGGGCGAGCGAGTCGAGGAGCACCTCGGTGGCGCCCTCGTAGACCCGCAGCGGGCGGGCGTTGCGGTAGAGCCGCTCGATCTTCGAGCCGCGGACCAGGCCGAAGCGGCCCATCGTCTGCACCGACCGGTCGACGACGGCGGCCGCCGCCTCGGTGGCGTGCACCTTCGCCATCGACGAGTAGTCGAGGTGACCCAGCGGGTCGTCCTTGGCCAGCGCCGCGGCGCGGTAGACGAAGGCCCGCGCGGCCTCGACGTCGGTCCACGACTGGGCGAGCTTCTGCGCGACCGCGCCGAGCTCGATCAGCGGGCGGCCGAACTGCTCGCGGGCGAGGGCGTGCGCCTTGGCCTCGTCGAGCGCGGCCTGGGCCAGACCCACGCCGGACGCGGCCACGGTGACGCGGAACACGGCGAGGGTCTGGAGCATCAGGGAGAACGCCTTGCCGGGCACGCCGAGCCGGTTGCCCGCCGGCACCCGGACGTCGGTGAAGGTCAGCTCGCCGAGGATGTGCGGCGCGATCAGGTCGGCACCGCGCTCGATCGAGAGACCGGGGGCGTTGCCGGGCACCAGGACCATCGACCAGCCCTCGCCCTCGCGGACCAGGGTGCAGTAGAAGTCGGCCGCACCACCGTTGGTGATGAACGACTTGCGGCCGTTGACCACCAGCTCGTCGCCGTCGGCGACCATCGTGGTCGTCACCGCCCGCAGGTCCGAGCCGACGTCGGGCTCGGTCAGCGCCAGCCCGGCGATCGCCTCGACGGCGGCCACCTTGGGCAGCCACTGCGCCTTGAGCTCGTCGGAGCCGCCCACCGCCAGCGAGTAGCTGCCGACGCCCTGCATGCCGAACATCGAGTCGAGGTGCGCCGAGGAGTACATCAGCGCCTCGCGGACGACGGCGAGGGTCAGCGGGTCGAGCGTCTCTGACGCCCCGCCGTACGCCGCCGGGACGACGTGGCGCGCCAGCCCGCTCTCGGCCAGCAGCTCGCGCACCTTGGGGTGGACCTCGACGTACTCGTCGGCCTCGTCGGCGAACGGCTCGACGGCGGCGGCGAGCGCGCGCGCCGTGGCCTGGATCTCCCGGTGCTCCGGGCTCAGGTCGAACATGGATCCATCCTCCCTGCCGCGGGGGCGGCAGTCAGTAGCGGCGGTCGGTACGCAGGTGGGCGCGGCTCAGCGGCGCTGGTCGAACTTGCGGCCCAGCACCTCGGAGACGATCCGGATGCGCTGCATGGCCGGGGTGCCGCCGGCGATCGCCCAGCCGTGGGCGTCGCGGTGCAGCCGCTCGAGGCCGTACTCCTCGGTGTAGCCGTTGCCGCCGTGGATCTGCATCGCCAGGTCGGTGACCCGCTTGCCCATCTCGTTGGCGGTGCACTTGGCGAGCGAGACCTTGAGCGGGTCGGGCATCCCCTGCGCGTCGACCGAGGCCGCGGCCTCGTCGCGCAGCAGCCGGGCGGCCTCGACCTGGAGGACCATGTCGGCGACCATCACCTGGATGCTCTGGAACTCGATGAGCGGCTTGCCGAACTGCTCGCGCTCCTGCACGTACTTCAGGGTCTTGTCGAGCGCGGCCTGGCCGATCGCCAGGCTCATCGTCGTGTTGCCCATCCGCTCGATGGAGAAGACGCCGAACAGCTTGCCGAAGCCGCCGGCCGGCACGACGATGTTCTCGACCGGCACCTCGACGTTGTCGAAGTAGAGGTCGGCCGACGGGATGCCCCGGAAGCCCATCAGGCGCTCGCCGGCGCCGAACGAGAAGCCCGGCGTGCCCTTGTCGACGACGACCGCCCCGATGCCCTTCGCGCCGGGCGCGTCGGACAGGCGGCAGTAGACGACGTACTGGTCGGCCTCGCCGCCGTTGGAGATCCAGCGCTTGTTGCCGTTGATCACGACGGTCGCGCCGGTGACCTTGGCGGTGGTGCGCATGTCGGTCGCGGCGGAGCCGGCGTCGGGCTCGGAGATGCCGACCGCCATGGTCTTCTCGCCCGAGATGATCGCCGGCAGCCAGCGCTCCTTCTGCTCGGGCGTGCCGAGGTGGTTGACCACCTGGGCGGGGCCGGTGTTGGCCTCGAAGACCTGGAAGGCCGCCGGGCGGCAGACCTTGCCGAACTCCTCGACCACGGCCAGGGCCTGGGCGAGCGGCGCTCCCGAGCCGCCGTACTCCTCGGGGTGCGCGATGCCGAGGAAGCCGAGCTCACCGAGCTGCCTCCGCTGCTCCTGCGAGATGGGCGTGCGGTCGACGTCCATCTGCTCGGCCAGCGGTCCGTAGACCTCGCTCGCGACCTGGGCAGCGAGCCGCCGGATCTCCGCATACTCGTCGTGGGTCACGACATCCTCCTTCACGGTTGTAATCATTATCCTAGATTCACCGCAGGGGATCCTGTCAAGCACCTGGTGACACTTGATGAATATCATGATAAGCATTAGGGGTGACGGAGAACAGCCCCACCGACGTCGTGATCGTCGACGCGGTGCGCACGCCCAGCGGGCGCGGGCGGACCGGCGGCGCCCTCGCCGAGGTCCACCCGGTCGACCTGCTGGCCCAGACGATCGAGACCCTCCTGCAGCGCTCCCCCGCGCTCGACCCGGGCACCGTGGACGACGTCATGGTCGGCTGCGTCTCGCAGGTCGGCGAGCAGTCCGCGACCCCCGGCCGGATGGCCTGGCTCGGCGCCGGGCTGCCGGCGCACGTGCCCGCGACGACGATCGACCGCAAGTGCGGCTCGAGCCAGCAGGCGGTCCACTTCGCGGCCCAGGCGATCGCCTCCGGCCAGGCCGACGTGGTCGTGGCCGGCGGCGTCGAGTCGATGAGCCGGGTCGTGATGGGCTCGGCCCGCATGGGCGCCGACCCCTATGGCGTCCGCGTGGCCGAGCGGTTCGCGCCCGGCCTGGTCTCCCAGGGTGTGGCCGCCGAGCTGGTCGCGGCCCGCTGGAAGCTCTCGCGCGCCGAGCTGGACGACTACTCCGTGCGCTCCCACGAGCTCGCCGCCGCCGCCCAGGACTCCGGCGCCTTCGACCGCGAGGTCATCGCTGTCGACACCCCGGGCGGACCGGTGGCCCGCGACGAGACCATCCGCCGCGGGACGACGTCCGCCAAGCTCGGTGAGCTCCGCGCGGTCTTCGAGACCCCCGAGCTGGCCGCACGGTTCCCCGAGATCGACTGGTCGGTGACCGCGGGCAACTCCTCGCAGATCACCGACGGGGCGAGCGCCCTGCTCGTCATGTCCCGGGCCCACGCCGACCGGCTCGGGCTCACCCCGCGGGCCCGCGTCCACAGCATGGCGGTGGTCGGCGACGACCCGCTCCTCATGCTCACCGGCCCGATCCCGGCCACCCACAAGGTGCTCGACCGGGCGGGCGTCGCGCTCGCCGACATCGAGCACATCGAGCTCAACGAGGCGTTCGCGCCGGTGCCGCTGGCCTGGCTCGCCGAGTTCGACGTCGACCCGGCCCGGGTCAACCCGCGCGGCGGCGCGATCGCCCTCGGGCACCCGCTCGGCGCGTCCGGGACGCGCCTGATGACGACCATGCTCCACGCGCTGGAGGACAACGACCAGCGCTTCGGCCTGCAGCTCATGTGCGAGGCCGGCGGCATGGCCAACGCCACCCTCATCGAGCGGCTCTGACCGCTCCCCACCCTGGAGGAATCGTGAACCTCACCGGAGCCTCGGCTCTCGTCACCGGCGGCGCGTCCGGACTGGGCGCCGCCACCGCGCGGCGCCTGGCCGCCGCCGGCGCCCACGTCGTCGTCCTCGACCTCAACGAGGAGCTCGGCAAGGAGCTGGCCGTCGAGCTGGGCGGCTCGTTCGCCGTCGCCGACGTCACCGACCCGGCCGGCGTCGACGCCGCGCTCGACCTCGCCGTCGAGCACGGGCCGCTGCGCGCGCTCGTGCACTGCGCGGGCAAGGGCGGCACGGTCCGCCTGGTCGACCGGGACGGCGCGCCCGGCGACCTCGACCTCTACCGGCAGCTCATCGACATCAACCTCGTCGGCACGTTCAACGTGCTGCGCCTGGCCGCCGCCCGGATGGCCGGCAACGAGCCGGTCGAGGGCGAGCGCGGCGTCTGCGTGCTCACCGCGTCGGTCGCCGCGTGGGAGGGCCAGATCGGCCAGATCCCCTACGCCTCGGCCAAGGCGGGCGTCGTCGGCATGACCCTGGTCGCCGCGCGCGACCTGGCCACCAAGGGCATCCGGGTCAACACCATCGCGCCCGGCGTCTTCGACACCCCGATCCTGGCCCGGTTCTCCCAGGAGATCCGCGACGGCCTCGGCGCCCAGGTGCCCAACCCGGCCCGCCTCGGCCAGCCCGACGAGTTCGCGATGCTCGCCCAGCAGGTGGTCGAGAACCCCTACCTCAACGGCGAGACCATCCGGCTCGACGGCGCGATCCGGATGAGCCCGCGATGAGCGCCGAGCAGGTCGAGCAGGTCGAGCAGGTCGAGCAGGTCGAGCAGCCCGATCTCCTCGTCGAGGAGCGCGGCCGGGTCCTGGTGCTGACCATGAACCGGCCCGCGGCCAAGAACGCCATGTCGATGGCGATGGCGCACCAGATCGCCGACGCGCTACAGGTGCTCGACGAGCGCGACGACCTCAGCGTCGCGGTGATCACCGGCTCCGGCGGGACGTTCTGCGCGGGCATGGACCTCAAGGGCTTCGCCCGCGGCGAGCGCCCGGTGGTCGAGGGTCGCGGCTTCGCCGGGCTCGTCAAGCAGCCGCCGACCAAGCCGCTGATCGCGGCGGTCGAGGGCTACGCGCTGGCCGGCGGCTTCGAGATCGTGCTCTCGTGCGACCTGGTCGTCGCGTCGTCGGCGGCCAAGTTCGGGCTGCCCGAGGTCAAGCGCGGGCTCACCGCGGCCGCGGGCGGGCTGCTCCGCCTCCAGCACCGGGTCCCCTACCACCTCGCGATGGAGCTGGTCCTGACCGGCCGGATGTGGCCGGCCACCGAGGCCGCCGAGTGCCACCTGGTCAACCGGCTGGCCGAGCCGGGCAGCGCGCTCGACGTCGCGCTCGCGCTCGCCGACGAGGTCGCCGCCAACGCCCCGCTCGCGCTGGCCGCGTCCAAGCAGGTCCTGGTCCGCTCGGCGGACTGGCCGCTGGCCGAGAAGTTCGACCGCCAGGAGGCGTTCGTCAACCCGATCCGCGAGTCGGCCGACGCCAAGGAGGGCGCGCTCGCGTTCGTCGAGAAGCGGGCGCCCCGGTGGACGGGACGCTGAGCGCGACCCGCACCATGCAGGCCTGGCGGATGACGGGCACCGGCGAGCCGCTGCGGCTCGACGAGGTGCCCGTCCCCGCCGCCGGTCCGGGCGAGGTGCTCGTCGAGGTGCGCGCGGCCGGGCTGTGCCACACCGACGTCGGCATCCTGCACGACGCCACCTGGACCGAGCGGGTCGGCCCGTTCCCCCTCACCCTCGGCCACGAGGTGGCCGGGGTGATCGCCGGGCTCGGCCCGGACGTCACGGGCTGGGCGCTCGGTGACCGGGTCGCGGTCAACCCGGCCGGCGCCACCCGCCCCGGCCTGGGCCGCGACGGCGGCTACGGGCCCTACGTCGTGGCGCTGCCCGCCGACCTGGTCGCCGTCCCCGACGCGCTCTCGTTCGAGCTCGCCGCGGCCGGCACCGACGCCGGGCGGGCGCCGTACCGGGCGGTGGTGGTGCGCGGCGAGGTCGGCCCCGGCGACAAGGTCGGCATCATCGGCCTCGGCGGGCTCGGCCAGGTCGGCGCCCGGATCGCGGTGCTGCGCGGCGCCGAGGTCTACGCCGCCGAGCCCAAGGAGGCGCTCTGGCCGATGGCCCGCTCCCTGGGCGTGCATGCCGTGGCTGCCGACATCACCGCGTTCGCGGACGCCGGGCTCGACGTCGTCGTCGACTTCGCCGGCTTCGGCACGACCACCGCCGCGGCGATCGACGTCGTCCGCGAGCACGGGCGCGTCGTCCAGGTCGGCATGGGCCGGCTGGAGGCGACGATCTCGACCAACGCGCTCATCCTCAAGCAGGTCACCCTGCTCGGCTCGCGCGGCGGCACCGTCGACGACATCGCCGCCGTCTACGCGATGTTCGCGAGCGGCGAGCTCTTCCCCGCGCTCGAGCTGATCGGCTTCGACGACATCCCGGCCGCCCTCGCCCGGCTCCACGCGGGCGAGGTGACCGGACGGGTCGTCGCGCGCTACCCCTGAGCGCCGGCGGTCACGAGGTGGCCGCCAGCAGCTCGGCGAGCGCGTAGGCCTGCCGGGTCGCGAACGAGAGCCGGCGCGGGGCGTAGGCGTCGCCGAGCAGGTGCAGCTCCGGCACCCGGCCGACCAGCTCGGCGTGCAGGGTGGCGTCGCTGTCGGCACCGCACGCGAGCACGACCGAGTCGACGCCGTCGAGCGCCGTGGTCGCGAACGTGTAGACGTGGCGGACGTCGACCCCGTCGGGGCGGATCGCGCGGACCTCCTCGAGCTGCCGGAAGTGCACCCCGCGCCGGTGCAGCCGGGCGAGGATGCCGCCGAGGATGTAGCGGCCGAGCAACTGGCCGGGCTGGGCGGCGCCGTAGACGAGCGTGACGTCGTGGCCGCGCTCCGACAGGAGGTCGGCCACGGTGAGCGGCGGCAGGTGGTCGTCCCGGGCGACGACGAGCACCCGGTGCCCGAGCTCCGCCGTGCCCGCGAGGACGTCGGCCGCGTCGGCCACGTGCGGCAGGTCGATGCCCGGCAGCGCGGGCCGGTGCGGGCGGGCACCCGTGGCGACCGCGACGACATCGGCACCGGCGGCGACCACGTCGTCGGCACTCGCCCGCATCCCCAGCCGCACGTCGACCCCGAGCCGTGCCAGGCGCGCCGACTGCCAGGCGAGGTACTCGGCGTACCGCTCGAACGTGGGGGCCTGTGCGGCCGTGGCGAGCTGGCCGCCGACCCGGTCGGCCGCCTCCCACACCCGCACCCGGTGGCCGCTCTCGGCGGCGAGCGCGGCGAGCTCGAGCCCGGCGGGGCCGGCGCCGACGACGAGGAGGTCGCGCGGGGCGGCCGCGACGCCGAGCGTGCCCTCGCCCCAGCGGCCGGAGACCTCGGTCTTCACGTGCGGGTTGACCGCGCAGCCGAAGGGCAGGCCCTCGGCGTACTGGCGGCTGATGCAGTCGTTGCCGCCCACGCACGGGCGGATCTCGACCGATCGGCCGGACCGGGCCTTGGTGAGCAGGTCCCGCTCGGCCAGGTAGGCGCGCGCCATGCCGACGACGTCGGCATGGCCGGCGGCGAGCACCTGCTCGGCCACGTCGACGGTGGTCACCCGCCCGGCGTAGACGACGGGCAGGCCGACGGCCTCCCGCACCCGGCCCGCGAGCCCCGACCACTGGGCGGCGTCGTAGTACTGCGGCTGGATGTAGCTCGGGTCGCCCCACGGCGAGCCGACGACGGCGTGCAGGTAGTCGACCAGGCCGGTCGCCTCGAGCAGCTGGGCGACCTCGAGGCCGCCCTGCTCGTCGTACCCCTCGGGCATCTCCTCGCGCAGGTTGAACCGGACGCCGACGGTGAGGTCGGTGCCGACCGCGTCGCGCACGGCCCGCAGCGCCTCGACCGCGAACCGGGCGCGGTTCTCGAGCGGGCCGCCGTAGTCGTCGTCGCGGTCGTTGGTGAGCGGCGAGAGGAACCACTCGAGCATGTCGTCGTGGTTGAGGTGCAGCTCGATGCCGTCGAGGCCGGCCGCGCGGGCGCGCTCGGCGCTGTAGCGGTACTCATCGATGTACTCGGCGATGTCGGCCACCGACATCACGTGCGGGCGCGTGCTGGTCAGCGGCGAGCTGAGCACCCGGCCGGGCGACTGCGGGACGCCGCCGATCACGGTGAGCTGGCTGGTCACGACAGCGCCGGCCCGGTGCAGCCGGTGGGCGAGCTCCTGGACCCGCTCGACGTAGTTGGGCTGGCGGTAGTTGCCGAGCGTCTCGGCGCCGTAGCCGCCGGTCTCGAAGCCGGGGATGACCGGGTTGCGCACCCGGCCGCGGACGCCGTCGATCCACGACGCGCCGTCGAGGGCTCGCGACTCCCAGTAGGCCATGTGCACCTCGGCCTCGGCCTCGGTCCCCCACAGGTTGCCGATGCCGGAGCCGTGCGGCGGCACCATCACCCGGTTGCGCAGGCTCATGCTGCCGATCGTGATCGGCGAGAAGACGTGCGGGTAGCGGTCGTCGCTCACCGGGCCGCCACCTCGGCGGCCGGCGTGCGGAGCATCAGCCCGGCCCGCTTGCACGACATGACGAGCACGTCGTCCTGGTTGTAGCCGCGGTGCTCGAACCACACGATCCCCGAGTCGTCCCGGCTCTCCGACCTGCGCTTGTCGACGATGGTGGTCTCGCCGCGCAGCGTGTCGCCGTGGAAGACCGGCGCCGGGAAGCGCACCTCCTCGTAGCCCAGGTTGCCGAGCGTCGTGCCCATCGTCAGCTCGGGCACGTGGAAGGCACCGATCAGCGCGACGGTGAAGAGGCTGTTGACCAGCGGCCGGCCGTGGATCGTCGTCCTCGCGTACTCGGCGTCGAGGTGGATCGGCGCGACGTTCATCGTCAACGACGTGAAGAGCACGTTGTCCATCTCGGTCACCGTGCGCCGGAAGGCGTGCCGGTAGACCTTCCCGATCTCGAACTCCTCGAAGTACAGGCCCCGCATCAATAGCTCCTCGGCAGGCCGAGCACGTGCTCGGCGACGTAGTTGAGCACCATCTCCTGGCTGATCGGGGCGATCCGCATCAGCCGGGCCTCGCGGAAGTACCGCTCGACGTGGAACTCCTTGCTGTAGCCCATCCCGCCGTGCACCTGGAGCGCCACGTCGGCGGCGTAGAAGCCCGCCTCGGCGCACAGCCACTTGGCGTAGTTGGCCTCGGCCCCGCACGGCCGCTGCTGGTCGACCAGCCAGGTCGCCTTCTGCAGCACCGCGTCGGCGGCCTCGAGCCGGATCCTGGCCTCCGCGAGCTGGAAGGACAGGCCCTGGTTCTGGCCGATCGGGCGGCCGAAGACCACCCGGTCCTGCGCGTACCGGACGCCGCGGCGCAGCGCCGCCTCGCCGATCCCGAGCATCGCGTTGGCCGCGACGACCCGCTCGGCGTTGAGGCCGGTGAGGATCACCTCGAAGCCCCGGCCGACCTCGCCGACGACGTCCTCGTCGGCGACGAAGAGGTCGTCGATGAACAGTTCGTTGCTGTCGACGGAGTTGCGGCCCATCTTGGGGATCGGCCGGATCGTCACCCGGTCCCGGTCGACCGGTGCGAAGAACACCGTGAGCCCCTCGGTACGGCGGGCGCACTGGTCCTTGGGCGTGGTCCGGGCCAGCAGCAGCATCCGCTCGGCCTGCTGGGCGTTGGAGATCCAGACCTTCTTGCCCGTGACGAGCCAGCCGCCGTCGACCTTGCGGGCGAAGGTCGACAGGTTCGTCGTGTCGGTGCCGGCGTCGGGCTCGGTGACCGCGAACGAGATCTGCAGGTCGCCCTTCGGCACCCGCGGCAGGAAGCGCTGCTTCAGGTCCTCGCTGCCGTGGTGCAGGATCGGCTCGAAGCCGAAGATCCCGATGTGGACCGAGCTGCACCCGCCCATCCCGGCGCCGGACGCGGCGATCTCGCGCTCCACGATCGCGGCCTCGGTGACGCCGAGCCCGCCGCCGCCGTACTCCTCGGGGATGGTCAGGCCGAGCCAGCCGGCGTCGGTGACGGCGTTGTAGAAGTCCCAGGGGAACTCGTGCTTCTCGTCCCGCTCGGCCCAGTACTCGTCGGGGAACTTCGCGCACAGGTCGCGCATCCCCTGCCGGATGTCGTCGTGGACCGGGTCGGTGTCGAAGTTCACGAGGGCCGCCGCTCGCCCATCGCGCCGTCCCACAGGGCGTCGAAGTAGGGCTGGAGGTCGGGGACGCCCTGGGCGTACCAGGCCGGGAAGTCCTCGTACGAGGTGCCGACGCCGTCGATGCCGAGGGCGTCGATGCGGTCGGCCCAGTCCTGCTCGGCGGTGCGGGCGGCGTCGGTCTCGACCGCCTCGTGGACGGCGCGCAGCCGGGCGACCGCGTCGTCGTCGAAGGGCGCCATCTCGCCGCCGGCGTCGTGGATCGCGGTGACCGCGGCCGCGGTGTTCTCCCAGGCGCCCTCGAAGTTGGCCTGCAGGAGGACGTCGAGCCGGTCGTACATCAGCTGCTGCGCGGCGAGCGGCAGCTCGTTCCAGCGCGCCAGGCTGATCGCGATCGAGCCGGCCGGGGAGTTGAAGCCCTCGTCCTCGGCGTAGGCGACGTGCGGGGCGGCGGGGATGAAGCCGCCGAGCGCGGCGCCGGTGACCGTGCTGTACGCGCAGTCGATCACGCCGCGCTCGAGGCCCTCGAACATCTCGGCGTAGCTGATCGACGTCGGCGTCATGCCGAGCGCCTTGGCCTCCTTGTTCTGGACCTTGCTCTGGCTGGCGACACCGCGCCCGTCGAGCGCCGACGCCGACGTGCCCGGGTCGGCGCAGTAGGGCATGTAGGCGCCGGACCCGAAGGCCGGCAGCAGCAGCTTCATGCCGTGCTCCTCGTACTCGTCGGCGACGTCGGGGGCGGCCGCGGCGAGGTCGAGCATGATCCCGTGCCACTGGAGCATCCAGTCGACGGGCGTCTGCCGCCCCAGGTGGCTGAGGTCGCCGAGGGCGTTGGCGGCCGGCAGGTCGCCGGGGACGAGCGCCGGCATCACCGAGCCGATGTCGAGACGTCCGTCGGAGAGCGCGAGGTGGACCTCGTCGGGCGGGGCCATCCCGTTGGAGTAGGTGAACTCGAAGCTGATCTTGCCGTCCGACCAGTCCTCGACGGCGGCGGCGTAGTCCTCGAAGCGGCGGCCGGTGGCCGAGCCCTTGGGGCCGGTGGACTGGATGGCCAGGGTGACCGGCTCCATGTCCGCGAGCGCCTCGGCGTACGCCGACTTGTCGGCGCCGTACTCGATGCTCGCGCCGCCCGCGTTGGTCTCCTCGGTCGCCGACGAGCCGGCGCACCCGGCGAGGGCGAGCGAGGCGACGGTCAGTCCGGCGAGCACGACGCCGCGGCGCCGCCCCTTCCGCAGTGGGAACATGTTGCGGCCACCCTTCATAGAACTGATGATGGATATAATCCTTATCAGTGATTTCGATCACGGGTCAAGGGTGGAGCAGCGCGACCGCACGCCCCAGGACCTCCCCGGCGGCCAGCCGGTCGTAGCCGGCCGGGACGTCGTCGAGCGCGATCTCCTCGACCTCGACGCGCACCTGGCCGGCGGCCGCGAGACGCAGCAGCCGGACCAGCTCGGGGCGGGTCCCCCAGAACGGCAGGTCGGTGCGCACCCCCAGCGGGAGGGCGTGCATGCCCACCGCGAGCCGGCCGCTGCCGACCCCGACGACCGACACGACACCGTTGACGGCGACCATCGCACCGGCCTGGGCGAGGCTCGCCGCCGAGCCGACGAGGTCGATCACGACGTCCGCGCCGCGGCCGCCGGTGAGCTCGCGGACGGCGTCCGGGAGCTCCGGACCGGCCGGGAGCACGTGGTCGGCACCGAGCCGCCGGGCGAAGTCGAGCTTGGCGGCCACCCGGTCCACGGCGACGACCGGGGCCCCCGCGAGCCGGGCGAGCTGGACGGCGACGTGGCCGAGGCCCCCGATGCCGAGCACCACGACGGTGAGCTCCTCGGGCGGCAGCCCGACCGCGGCCAGGGCCCGGTCCAGCGCGTGCAGGGCCGTCAGCCCGGCATCGCTGAGCGCCGCGCCCTGGGCGGGCGCGAGGTCCGGCGCCGGGAGCAGGTGGCGGGCGTCGACCGCGACGAGCTCGGCCAGCGCGCCGGGAGCACCGAGGCCGGGCGGGAACCGCGGTCCCGGCGTCCGGCAGTAGTTCTCCGCACCGGTGGCGCACGCCGCGCAGTGCCCGCAGCCGCGCGGGCCGTAGCCCACGACGGGCGTGCCGAGCGCGAGGTCGCCGGTCACGCCGGGCCCGCGCTCGACCACCGTCCCGGCGAGCTCGTGCCCCAGCACCAGGGGCAGCGCGAAGGGGTGCGCATCAGGGGATCGCGCCGCGAGCGTCAGGTCGGAGTGGCACAGCCCCGCGGCCGTCGTCCGGACGACGACCTGGCCGGCCGCCGGCCGGGGATCGGGGACCTCGCGCAGGCCCCAGCCGTCCCGGTCGAGGACGAACGCCCTCACCGGCCGGGCGCGTCCCCCCGCACCAGGCGCGCGTGCTCGAGCCAGTCGCGGGCCTTGTCGGCGTGGGCGAGGTCGACGTGCTGCCCCCGGAACCGCACGGCGCCCTCACCACGCGCGACCGCCGCGTCGACGGTGGCGACGAGGTCCTCGTAGTAGGCGACCTCGTCGTCGGACGGCGTGAAGACGTCGTTGATCACCGGGACGTGGCTGGGGTGGATCGCGATCATGCCGCGGAAGCCCAGCTGGAAGCCGTAGTCGGCGAACTGGCGCAGCCCGTCGAGGTCGGCCAGGTCCTCCCACAGCGCGGTCAGCGGGTGCAGGCCGTACTGGCGGCAGGCGAGCAGGATCCGGCTGCGCAGGTAGAGCGTCTCGGAGCCCTCGGGGGACTGGCGGAAGCCCACCGCACGGGCGATGTCGGCGTGCTCGGACGTCGGCCCGATCATCGCGCCCACCCGGGGTGAGGCGCTCGCGATCTCGAAGCAGTTGGTGATCGCGTCGACCATCTCGACAGGGACGATCATCTCCAGCCCGGAGGCGCCGTTGCGCGCCTCGAACCAGTCGATCAGCGTCTCCCAGCGCAGGACGTCGGTGGCGTCCTTGATCTTCGGCGCGAAGATCCCGTCGAGCTCGGGGCACACGACCGCCTCGAGGTCGGCGCCCGCGAGCCGGGTGGCCAGCGCGTTGGGCCGGACGAAGAGGCCGACCTCGGGGCGCTCGGCCCGCAGCTTCGGCAGGGTCTCGCGGACCGTCGTGCGGGCGCCAGGCTTGAGGTCGTGCGGGACGGAGTCCTCGAGGTCGAGGACGACGCAGTCGGCGCCGGAGGCCAGCGCCTTGAACGCCCAAGCGGGCTTGTGCGCCGGGACGAAGAGGACGGTGCGGTAGGGGTGCACGGCTCAGGCCTCGCGGTCGTGGGTGTCGGGCGTGACCCCGAGCGCGCGCAGCTTGGCCTTCTGCACGCGCTGCGACGGGGTCTTCGGCATCTCGTCGACGAAGCGGAGGTAGCGCGGGACCGCGAACGACGGGATCCGGCCGTCGCAGTGCGCCCACAGCTCGGCCGGCGTCGGCACCGGGGCGTCGCCGCCGGTGATGACGTAGGCCATCACCTCGTCCTCGCCGGCCTCGCTCGACGCGGGCACCGCGATCACCGCGCACTCGACGACGGCCGGGTGGGCCAGGATCGACGTCTCGATCTCGTAGGAGCTGATGTTCTCGCCGCGGCGGCGCAGCGCGTCCTTGAACCGGTCGACGAAGTAGAACCAGCCGTCCTCGTCGCGGCGCAGGGCGTCACCGGTGTGGAACCAGAGGTTCCGCCAGGCCTCGACGGTCTTGTCGGGCATGTTGAAGTAGCCCATCGAGCAGATGAACGGCACCTTCGGCCGGACCACGAGCTCGCCGATCTCACCGACGCCGACCTCCTCGTCGGTCTCCGGGTCGACCAGGCGCACGTCGAACCACTCGTCCGCGGCCAGGCCGGCGGCGCCCGCGGGCCGGTCGACGCCGTACGGCGAGATGATCGGCGCGGACGTCTCGGTCAGGCCGAAGACCTCGACGAAGGCCTCGATGCCGTAGCGCTCGCTCATCGGGCCGACCAGGGTCGCGGCGGTGGGCGCGGCGAAGACGACGCGCAGCGGGTTGTCGGCGTCGTCGTCGCGCCGGTCCTGCTTCCAGATGAAGTCCATCATCACGCCGATGAAGTTGGTGACCGTCACCCGGCTCTCGCGCAGCTGGTCGACCCAGCGGCTGGCCGAGAACCTGCTGCGGGTGACGAAGCGGGCGCCGGCGACCAGGGTCGGGTAGGCCGCCATGAACTGGGCGTTGCCGTGGAAGAGGGGCGTCACCGACATCCACGCGTCGTCGGGGGTCAGCCGGACGAGCGAGACGCACTCGTCGGCGAAGAAGTACATCTGCGCGTGCGGCATCGCCACGCCCTTGCTCGGCCCGGTCGTGCCCGAGGTGAAGAGCACCGAGGCGAGGTCCTGGGGCCGGACGTCGGGCAGTGCGAGCGTCGCGTCGACGACCTCGGGCGCGGTGGCGGCCTCGTCCAGCTCCTCGAACGGCGCGGCCTCCCAGCCCGCGTCGCGCAGGGTGGCGAGCGCCTGGTCGCGCGAGCCGGTGTCGATCACCCAGAACTTGCGGATCGACTTGGCAGCCTCGGCGATCGCGACGAAGCGGGCGGCGTAGACGTCGTCCACGACGGCGAGCGTGGCCTCGACCGTGCTCACCTGGTGGGCGAGGAAGTCGTGCTCGTAGGCGGTGTTGACGGGCACCTCGACCAGCCCGGCGACCGCCGTGCCGAGCCAGGTGCGGACGAACGCGGAGGAGTTCTGCGCGACCAGCACGACCCGGTCACCCGGCTCGGCGCCGGCCGCGAGGAGGCTGCGGCCGACCCGCTCGGCCGCGGTGAGCGTCTCGGCGAACGTCCAGGTCCGCCCCTCCTCGGGGCAGTCGAGCCAGACCGCGTCGGGGCGCTCGGCGGCGTGGTGGCGCAGCACCGTCGGGAGCGCCCACTCGGTGCGGTCGGCGAAGGTCGGGTGCAGGTCGCGGTAGTAGCGGAAGCTCACTGGGGGTCCTCGGTCTCGGTCTGCTGGGCGGCGCGCCGCGCCGCGCGGAAGTCGGGCTTGCGCTTGTCGAGGAAGGCGTTCGCGCCCTCGAGCATGTCCTCGCTGCCGATGGCCTGGATGAGCATCCCGAGGCCCGACGACATGTTGTCCTTCGACAGGTGCCACCACTGGTTGGAGCTGATCTTGGCGATCTCGAGGTAGCGGGGGCTGAGCCGCTCGATCTCGGCGAGCCAGCGCTCGACGGCCTCGACCAGGCCGTCGTCGGCGACGACCTCGTTGACCAGGCCCATCGCGAGCGCCTGCTGGGCGGAGTAGCGCCGGCACATCATCGCCATCTCCTTGGCCCGCTTCTCGCCGATCTGCACCGCCATCAGGTTGGTGGCGCCGAGCACCGGCGCCGAGCCGACCCGCGGGCCGGTCTGGCCGAACGTCGAGCGCTCGGTGGCGATGGCGAAGTCGCAGGCGACGACGAGCTCGTTGCCGCCGCCGGCGGCCGGGCCGTCGACCGCGGCGATGACCGGCCGGGGGCAGGCCCGGATGGCCTCGACCAGGCGCAGCGACCCGGTGAAGAGGGAGCGCAGCTGCTCGGGATCGGGCTCCCCTAGCTGGTCGAGCGCCCCGCCGGCGCAGAACGCGCCGCCGGCCCCGGTGAGCACCACGGCGTCGTACGACGCGGCGTCCTCGAAGGCCGCGATCAGCGTCCGGGCCATCTCCAGGTCGTAGGCGTTGAGACGCTCGGGACGGTTGATCGTGATCCAGCGGACGGATCCGTTCGGGCCCCTGGTCTCGACGTCGATCGCGGCCACGCGTTTCCTCCTCGGCTCGCCCACGGCGGCGTCCGCGAACGCCTAATCCATGGTTTTGATGATCAGCAATCTACGGTAACGTCCGTCACCCAGGCAAGCACAAGAGAGGGAGATCCCGTGGTGAAGGCTGCCGTGCTCCACCAGTTCGATCAACCGGTCGTCCTCGGCGACATCGAGATCGCGACCGTCGCCCCCTCGGAGGTGCGGGTCCGCACCGCCGCCACCGGGATCTGCCACTCCGACCGGCACGGCCAGACCGGCGGCAACCCCGCACTGGGACTGCCCGCGGTGCTCGGCCACGAGGCCGCCGGCGTCGTCGTCGAGGTCGGTGCGAACGTCAGCGGACTGGTGCCCGGCGACCACGTCGTCGTCGCCCCGGCCGGCTCGTGCGGCACCTGCGCGTGGTGCAGCCAGGGTCTCCCCCAGCACTGCACGCACCTGGTGCGCACCCGCGAGGACGGCACGCCGCGGCTGACCCTCGACGGCCGCCCGGTCGCCCAGTTCGTGGGGATCGGCAGCTTCGCCGAGGAGATGCTGGTCCAGGCCTCCAGCGTGGCCAAGGTGCCCGCCGCGATGCCCCTCGACAAGGCCGCGCTGCTCGGCTGCGCCGTCATCACCGGCCTCGGCGCGGTGCGGCACACGGCCGGCGTCCGCATCGGCGACACCGTGGCCGTCGTGGGCTGCGGCGGCGTCGGGCTCAGCGCCGTCCAGGGCGCCGCCCTCGCCGGCGCCGCCCGGATCGTCGCCATCGACCGGATGCCCGAGAAGCTCGAGCTCGCCCGCCAGCTCGGCGCGACCGACGTCGTCGACGCGAGCGCGACCGACCCCGTGGCCGCCGTCCGCGAGCTGACCGGCGGCGTCGACCACGCCCTCGAGATGGTCGGCCTGCCGGCCACCATCGCCCAGGCCTTCGCGATGCTCCGCACCCGCGGCACCGCCACCGTCGTCGGCCTCGCCCGCCCGGGCGACACGATCACGCTCCCCGCGCTGGACCTGCTCGCGGAGAAGAGGCTGCAGGGCTCACGCCTCGGCGGGACGCAGCTGCGCGTCGACGTCCCGCTCTACGCGGAGATGTACCTCGCCGGCCGACTCGACCTCGACCTGCTCCAGGGCGCCACCGTCTCGATCGACGGCCTCGCCGCCGCACTGGACGGCATCGACCAGGCCACGGCCGCGCGCACCATCGTCACCTTCTGAGGCGCGCCGGCGCCGCCGTCGTCCGGCTGGCGCGCCGCCGGACGCCGCCGCGCCGCAGGGGGACGCGGGGGCCGCCGACGGGGCCGGCCGGCTCAGCCGAGGTGCGCGACGGGCAGGTGCTCGCTGCCCTCGGGCTGCACGAACGAGACGGCGACCGCCGCGCCCACGGCGAGGCGGTCCTGGTCGGCCTCGGGGAGCCAGAGCGAGAGCCACGGGCCCTCGGCGAGCTCGACGACGCCGATCACGACGTCGGGCGTGGTCACGCCGTCGCGGGTGCGGCCGGGCTTGATCGTCCAGCTGACGAGGGTGCCGTGGCCGGAGGACGCGCGCCACTCGAGGTCGTCGGACTGGGTGACCGAGCAGAAGCGCGCGGCGGGCTCGGACCACTCGCCACTGCTGGGCGACCAGCGCAGGAGCAGCCGGCCCTCGGCGGCGGCCTCGAAGAACGGGGCCGAGAAGTCGTCGCGTACGACGGGAGCGAGCGCCATCGTCGTCACCGTCCCTTCGGGTGCGCGCTGAGGATGAGCGTGGAGTGGAAGTCGAGCACGCCGCCGTTGCCGCTGACCATCACGAGGTCGTGCCGGTCGACCTGGCGCTCGCCGGCCTGGCCGCGGGCCTGGATGATCGCCTCGGAGAGCGGCGTCATGCCCCACATGTAGTACGACGACAGCTCGCCGCCGCCCGTGTTGGTCGGGTGCGAGCCACCGGGGGCGATCGCCCCGCTCGCCACGAACTCGCCGCCCTCGCCCTTGGCGCAGAAGCCGTAGTCCTCGAGCGTGACCAGCGTCGTGTAGGTGAAGCAGTCGTAGATCTCGCGCACGTCGATCTCGTCGACGGAGACGCCGGCCATCTTCAGCGCCGCCGGGCCCGACTGCGCGGCACCGGTGACGAGCCCGAACTCGCTGCCGCGCCGGTTGACGTAGCCCGGGTGCGCCTGGCCCCAGCCCCACACGTGGACCGGCGGCTGGCGCAGGGTCGCGGCCCGCTCCGCGCTGGTGACGACGACGGCGACGGCGCCGTTGCTGACCAGGCAGCAGTCGAGCAGGCGCAGCGGGTCGGCGATCATCCGCGAGGACTGGTGGTCCTCGAGCGTCATCGGCTCGCGCATCTGGGCGTGGGGGTTCATCACGGCCCACTCGCGCGCGGCGACGGCGACGGCGCCGAGCTGCTCGGACGTCGTGCCGTAGGCGTGCATGTGCCGGCGGGCCGCGACGGCGTACCGCTCGGGAGCGGCCTTGAGCCCGGCCGCGAACGGCAGCGAGCCGACGCCGACCATCGCCCGCGCCTGCCCCGGGTACGCCGCACCGGCGCGCTTGCCCTCCTGGAGCGGCGCGTCGGCGTAGACGCAGACGACGACGTCGGCCATCCCGGCCTCGATCGCCATCGACGCGTACTGCACCATCTGGCCGGCCGACGAGCCGAAGCCCTGGACCGTCGCGAGCACCCGGGTGTCGCGCATGCCGAGCGTCGACTGCAGCCGCATGTCGGTGTCGTTCTTGATGCCCGGGTTGACGTAGAGACCGTCGACCTCGGACAGGTCCAGGCCGGCGTCGGCGACGGCCGAGGTGATCGCCTCGACGGCGAAGTCGACCGCCGAGCGGCCGAACACCTTGCCCATCTCGGTGATGCCGAGACCGACGATCGCGGTGCGGGGGGACTCGATGCTCATGCGGACTCCTCTCCGGACAGCGGCAGCAGGACCTCGACGGTGCCGGGACCGACGGTGACCCCGCTCGGACCCTCGCAGCGGACGGCGACCTCGACCACGCCGACCGGTCCGCCGGCGGTCTCGTCGACCCGGGTGGCGGTGACCTCGCCGAGCACCCGCATCGTCGTGCCGGCGTAGTTGAAGGAGCGCATCCGGAAGCCCCGGATCGCGCGGATCCGGCCGGCCGGGCCGCACCAGTCGCGGACCAGCCGCTCCCACGAGCTCATCAGGAACGAGGTGTTGGCGTACATCTCGTCGGCCCCGGTGCGCTGGGCGTAGGCCGAGTTGTGGTGGATCGAGTTGAAGTCGCGGTTGCTGCCGGCCGCCATCACCAGGCGGTAGACGGTCAGCGGGATCGCGACCTCGGGCAGCTGCTCGCCGACAGTGACGTCGGAGAGCCGCTTGCCGGGCAGGACGGAGGTGTCGACCGTCATCACGCCTCCTTCTTCTCGTGCGGCACGTACGCGTAGGTGCCGATCCGGATCCGGCCGACCACCTCGGGCTCGGCGCCCGCGGCCGGCTCGACGACGATCTCGCTCTCCCAGGTGAGGAAGGCGCCGCGACCGACACCGGTCTCCTTGGGCGTGCACGCGACGAGACGCTTGCCCCGGCGGCCGATCCGCTCGCCGGCGACGACCTCGCGGTCGAAGTCGAGCTCGATGTCGGTGCCGAAGAACCCGGTCGTGCGCGGGCCGAGCGGCATGTCGGCGTTGTTGATCGCCGAGTGCACGGGCTGGGCGTCGCGGTCGTCGCTGTCGAAGAGCACCTCGCCCGGCCGCCAGGCGGCCGGGATCGTCCACGCGATCACGCCGGTGGCCGGCATCGTGACGTCGCGGTAGCCCGCCGAGCGGGCGACCTCCGGGTCGGTGTGGAGCGCGCAGTCGAGCTCGAGCGGCTCGAGGTAGCGGCGGATCGCGCCGGGCTCGACGGGATCGCCGCCCCAGCTGATCGCGCCGTCGAGGAAGTCGCGGCCGATGGCGTCGGCGACCTCCTGCCAGTCCGCCTTCCAGTCCTGGTCGGTGTCCGCGGCGGCGGTCATCGCAGGATCCCTCCTTCGGTGAGTACGGCGATCCGGTCGGCGTCGTAGCCGAGGATCTCGGTGAGGACCTGCTCGTTGTGCTGGCCCAGGGCAGGCGCTGCGGCGCGCGGCCGGCCGGGCGTCTCGGAGAGCGCGTAGCGCGGCCCCTCGACGTACGTCGTGCCGTGCCGCGGGTGCGGCAGCTCGACCAGGTGGCCCCGGTGGGCCAGCTGCTCGTCGGCCGGGTAGTCGTCGCTGGTGACGGCGAGGTGGGCCGGCACGCCGACGTCCTGGAGCAGCCGCTCGACGTCGGAGGCGACCTGGCCGGCCGCCCAGCCGGCGACCGCGCCCTCGAGCTCGTCCTGCGCGGCGCGACGTCCCTCGGCCGTGGCGAGGTCGTCGCGCTCGGCGAGGTCGGGGCGGCTCATCGCCCGGGCGAGGGCACGCCACTCCCCTGTGTCGCGGACGGCGATCGCGACGAAGCGGTCGTTGCCGTCCTCGGGGCGGCAGGCGAAGACGCCGTGCGGCGCGAGCTCCGCGTCGCGGTTGCCGTGCCGGGCGGCGATCGTGCCGTCGTACCCGAAGTGTGCGACCTGGGGGGCGAGGAAGAAGATGCCCGCCTCGACCTGCGCGACGTCGATGTAGGCGCCCTCGCCGGTGCGGCGGCGGTGCTCCAGCGCGGCGAGCAGCGTGACCAGGGCCAGCCGCGGGCCGACGTAGTCGGTGTAGGGACCGAAGGTGCCCATCGGCAGCCGGTCCTCGTAGCCGGTGAGGTACTGGAAGCCGCTGAGCGACGAGCCGACGTTGCCGAAGCCGGCGAGCGTCGACCACGGTCCGTGCTGGCCGGCGATCGACGTGCTCAGCATGACCAGGTCCGGCTTGGTGGCGGCGAGGGTGTCGTAGTCGAGCCCCCACTTGGCCAGCTGGCCCGGCGAGAACGACTCGACGACGACGTCGGCCCAGGCGACGAGGTCGCGCACGACCTGCTGTCCCTCGGCGGACTTGAGGTCGAGGGTGAGCCCGAGCTTGCCGGCGTTGCAGTTGCCGAAGAGCGCGGAGCCCTCCTTGTCCTGCACGCCGCCGTGGAAGGGCTGCATGAGCCGGGCGGTCTCGACCCGAACGCTCGACTCGACCCGCACGACCTGGGCGCCGAAGTCGGCGAGCGTGCGGCCGATGAGCGGGCCGGCGACGACCCACGACAGGTCGAGGACCTTGAGCCCGGACAGCGCGTCGGTGGTCATCGGTTCAGCCATTCCTTCAGTACGACGTCGGTGTGCTCGCCCAGCCGCGGCGCCCGGCCGCGCACCCGCGGCCCCTCGGGACCGCGCACCTGCGCCATCCGCCCGGGGATCCGGACGTCCCGGTCGCCGATGTCGACGTGGCCCCAGAACCCCCGCTCCTCGAGGTGCGGGCTGGCCGCGATGTCGGCCATGTCGAAGATCGCCATGCAGAGCAGGCGACGGCGGATCGCGGCGTCGAGCACCTCGGCCTTGGTCCGGGTGAGCAGGAAGGCCCGGACCGCGGCCCGGGCGACGTCGAGGTCGTCGTGGGTGAGCTCGCCGGCGACCAGCCGGTCCGGGAGCGTGCGCCAGTCCCACGAGGCGACGGGCTCCTCGACGGCGCCCTCCTCGGCCAGCCAGGCGAACAGGTTGTTCGTGAACGCGCCGGCCGCGGGGCCCATCGACAGGTGCAGCTCGACCATGCCGTCGGCGCAGTGCCACTTCTTGAGGCTGTTGGGGGTGGCCGCGCCGCTGCCGCTCTGGTCGGTGCGGCCGCCGGTGCGCTGGCCGGGCGTCGTCTGCCACTCGGGGTGGTCGTCGCCGACCGCCGTGGCGAGGACCCGGGCGAGGGTCGCGACGCCGACCGCCTCCTGCGCGGAGACGTCGACGACCTGGCCGCGCCCGGTGGTTCCCCGGGCCAGGACGGCGAGCATCGTGCCGGCGGCGGCATCGGCTGCGGCGTGCAGGAACGCCTGCGGGACGCTGATCCGCAGCGGCGGCAGGTCGCCGTCGCGGTGCGGGGCGAGCGGGCCGCCGGCCGCCCAGACGACCAGGTCGGTGTCGGCGTACGACGCCTTGGGGCCGTCCCAGCCGAACGCGCTGACCACCGTGCAGACCAGCTCGGGACGCGCGGCCCGCAGGGTGGCGGGATCGAGGCCGAGCCGCTCCAGCAGCGCCCGCGGCCAGGAGGTGACGACGATGTCGGCCACCTCGGCGAGCCGGCGCAGGTCGGCGACGTCGTCGTCCCGGTCGAGGTCGACGGCGATACCGCGCTTGCCGGCCGCGTAGGCCTCCCAGAACATCGACGTCGGCGCCGTCGTCCCGGGCAGCGGCGGGGCCTGGCGGGCGGTCGAGCCGTCCGCCGGCTCGACCTGGACGACGTCGGCGCCCAGGTCGGCGAGGAGCCGGCCGCAGAGCAGGCCGCGCTCGTCGGTCAGGTCGAGGACGCGCAGGTGCTCAAGCATCGGCCGGTGCGGTCTCGGTGACCACGATGGCCCCCTCGGGGCACGCGTCGGCGGCGTCCTGCGCCTCGCCGACGAGGTCGGCCGGGATCTCCCAGCAGCGTCCCCGCTCGGCGACGAAGCCCTCGTCGTCGTCGGTCAGCAGCTCCGGCGCGACCGCGTAGCAGCGGCCGTGGCCCATGCACTTGGTCTCGTCGATGGCGATGAACACGCTCAGACCTCCCACTCCAGCGGCAGCGTCGGCATGCTGAGCTGCACGCCGCGCTCGGTGAGCTCGGTGCCCGGCTTGATCCGGTACTCCGGGATGCGCCGGTGCCACTCCTCCAGCACGACCTTGAGCTCGAGCCGGGCCAGGTGCATGCCCAGGCAGCGGTGCGGGCCGCCGCCGAACGCGATGTGCTGGTTGACGTTGGGCCGCAGGACGTCGAACTCGTCGGGGTTCTCGAACTTGCGCGGGTCGCGGTTGGCCTGGGCGATGCCGAGCCAGACGACGTCGCCCTTCTCGACCTGCAGGCCGTTGAAGTCCTGCGGCTCCTGCACCTCGCGGCCGGCCTGGAAGACCAGCGGGTAGAGCCGCAGGAACTCCTCGACCGCCTTGGGGATGAGCGTCGGGTCGTCGACGAGCGCCTGCCGGTCGGCGGGGTTCTGCGCGAGGTGCGTGTAGATGTAGCCCAGCGCGCTGCGCGTCGTGTCGAGCCCGGCGAGCATGAGCGTGAGGCAGATCGTGAGGATCTCGTCGTGGGTGAGCTCCTCCTCGTCGATCCGCGCCTCGACCAGCCGGGAGACCATGTCCTCCTTGGGGTCGCGCGGGTTCGCCCGGCGCTCGGTGACGGCCTCGTCGAAGTACTTCATGATGCTGGCCTTGGCCGCCTCGGCGCGACCGGGGTCGCCGGCCAGCAGGGCGCCGAAGTAGTCGTCGGACCACTCGAGGAACTGCTCGCCGTCGCTGACCGGCAGGCCGAGCAGCGCGAGGAACATGTCCGTGGGGTAGCGGATCGCGAACTCCTGGACGAAGTCGCACTCCCCCTGGTCCTTCATCTCCTCGATCAGCTCGATGCACCGCTGCTGGGCCATCGGCTCCATCCGCCGGACGGCGGCCGGGGCGAAGAACTGGTTGAGGATCCGGCGCAGCTTGACGTGCGGCTGGCCGTTGAGGTCCTGCGGCAGCAGGGGCTCACCGGTCTCGGGACGCAGCGCGCTGCGGACCGCGGTGGTCCACGTCTCGTGCTGCTGGAAGCCGGCCTGCACGTCGTCGTACCGCTGCAGCATGAAGAAGCCGCGGTCGGTGGTGTCGTTGAACAGGAAGCGGTCCTGCTCGCGGTCGGCGTCGAGCATCGCGTAGTGCTGGTGGAGCGGGGCGTGGCCGGTGTAGTCGGTGTGGCTCACGGGGCAGCCGCGGCGGGTCTGCGTCATCGGGGGTGCCGGTTCCTTTCGGGGACTCGGGTCGGACGGCGGGGCGGGCGGCCGGTCAGCCGCTCGACGCCATGTCGGGCAGCCAGGTACTGATCTCCGGGAAGAAGATGAGCACGACGGTGACGACCACGGCCATCGGCATGAACCACCAGCAGGCGTTGAAGACGTCGTTGAGGCGGATCTCCTGGCCCTGGTTGACCTCGGGCTCCTTCGTGATCTGGTGGATGATGAAGGCGAGGATGCCGACCGGTGGGGTGACCACCGCCAGCTCGCCCATCAGCACCGCGAAGGCGCCGTACCAGAGCAGCGAGACGTCGAGCGCGTGCAGCGTCGGCATCAGGATCGGGATGGTCAGCACCATCATCGGCAGCGGCTCCATGAAGGTGCCGAGCAGGATGTAGACGACCATCATCATCAGCAGGAAGGTCACCCGGTTGAGGTCCATCGACTCGACCAGCTCGGCGAAGCCGGTGCTGATGCCGGTGAGGGTGAACATCCGGGACAGCGCCTCGACGCCGACCAGCATGAAGAAGATGCCGCCGACGCTGCTGATCGTGGCGACCGAGGCGTCGGCGATCGCGCGGAACGGGCCCTTGCCCCACTTCCAGATGAACGTGATGCCCAGCGAGACGACCGCGGCGACCGCACCCGCCTCGGTGGCGGTGAAGGTGCCGGAGAACATGCCCCAGACGATGACCGCGATGAGCAGCGGGACGGGCCAGATCTTGGCCAGGCTGCCGAACCTGTCGCCCCAGGTGACCGGGCCCTGGGCGGCGGCCTCCTCGGCGACGCTGGGGGCCCAGCGCTTCGCGAAGATCACGATCATGACGGTGAAGAGGATGGCGACCAGGACACCCGGGCCGATGCCGGCGAGCAGCTGCGGCCCGATCGGGACCTCGGCGATGCCGGCGTAGATGACGAGCATGATGCTCGGCGGGATCAGCTGGCCGGGCAGACCGGCGACGATGACCGCGCCGATCGCGAGCCGCTTGTCGTAGCCGGCCTTGAGCATCTCGGGGATGCCGATCCGGGCCAGCGCGTACGCCGTCCCGACGGACGAGCCGCTGACCGAGGCGAGTCCCGCACCGGCCAGGTTGGTGCCGACGGCGAGACCGCCCGGCATCCAGCCGAGCCACTTGCGGCCGGCCACGTAGAGGCTCTCGGTGAGTCCGGCCCGCCACAGCAGGAGGCCCATCAGGATGAACATGGGCACGACGCTGAGCGTCCACTCGGCCACCTGACCGTAGGGCAGGCTCTTGAAGGTGCTCTCGACGAGCAGCTCGCCGCGCAGCGCGTACATGCCGAGCAGTGCCGGCACGATCATCGCCAGCGCGACCGGCAGGCGCAGGAAGGTCAGGCACAGCATCAGGACGATCGCGGCGATGCCGATGGCCTCGGGGACCAGCGGCAGGAACATCGCGACCGTGGAGGCGACGATCAGGACCATCGTGCCGATGAAGATGGTCCACGAGCCGGTGGCGCCGGGCGCGGTGGTGCCCTTGCCGGGGGACGGGTCCGCCGGCGGCGGTGCCGCCACGGTGTCGACAGCGGTGTCGGCGCTCATCGGGCGGTCTCCTTCTCGTTGTCGGTGTCGTTCGGGGTGCCACCGTCGAGCGGGCCGGACTTCTCGCGCTCGTGGGCCTGCATCTCGTCGAGCTCCTCGAGGAGCAGGACGTCGTCGGGGTCGGTGACCACGTGCTGGATCTCGCCCGTGGCGGCAGCCTTGACCGCGGAGTAGAGGAACTGCACGACCATCACGCCGAAGGCGAGCGGCACCAGGAAGTACGGCGGCCACGCGACGACGTCGCTGACGCCGGCCGTCTTGCCGATCTCCCGGGCGTGCACGGCCTCGCCCCACCCGAACCAGGCGAAGCCGAGGCAGACCGCCGCGGCGAGCACGGAGAGCACGGCGAGCACGTAGCGCTTGGTCACCTCGGGGAACCGCTCGTAGATCAGGTCGGCGGCGATGTGCTGGCCCCGGGCCTGGGCGGCGATGAAGCCGAGGAAGGCGATGATCGGGAGGTACCAGTACTGGGTGATCTCGAGCGTGTTGGGCAGCGGCTCGTTCTTGAACGTCCGCAGCAACGCGTTCGCGGTGATGTGGAGCATCATCGCGAAGGTCACGATGACCGCCGGGATCTCGATCAGCAGCTCCGGCTTGAGCCAGGAGGGCCGCTGAGCAGCGTTACTCATCTGTGTCTCCGTAGGGAGGAAGCCGGTGGCCCGGGCGTGCCCGGGCCACCGGAAGGGGTGAATCAGGAGGGGCGGTGCGCCGCGAGGATGTCCTCGGTGACGGCCGTCGTGTAGGCGGACATGTCGATCGAGTCCTTGTTCTTCGCCCACCAGGAGCCGAAGTCGCTGTAGGTGACGTCGTCGAAGCCGAAGCCCGCGACCTTCTCCTGCCAGGCCGTGTTGGCGTCCTGGAGCGACTTCACGAAGGCGTCGCCGTCGCTGAAGGCCTTGGTGTCGGCGAGCCCGGCGAGGAGCGACTCGTTCTCGTCCTGGAGCACCTTGCGGGCGTCGTCGTCGAACGGCGCGATCTGGCCGCCGGCCTTGGCAACCGCCTCGGCCATCGCCGCGTTGTTGACGAAGATCTTCGACTGGATGTTGGACTTCACGAACACGTCGAGACGGTCCCACAGCAGCTGCTGCGCGACGAGGGGCAGGCCCTCCCACGTGGTCTTGCTGAACACGAGCGCGCCCGGGGCCAGGGCGAAGCCGGCGTCGGGGTCGAGCGTCACGTTGGGGGCCGACTCGACGAAGCCGCCGAGGACGGCGACCGTCGGGCTCGACACCGTGCAGTCGACCACGCCGCGCTGCAGGCTCTCGTAGAGCTCGGTGTAGGGGATCGACGACGGCGAGCCGCCGAGCGCCTTGACCTCGGCCGACTGCGCCTGGCCGCCCGAGCCCACCGAGGCGCCCTTGAGGCTCGCGAGGTCGGTGCGCGGCTTGGAGCAGAACAGCGCGTTGGCGCCGGAGTTGAACACGGGGACGAGCGGGACGAGGCCGTGCTCGTCGAACTCGTCCATGATCTCGTCGGTGTCGAAGGCGACCTGGTTGGGCCACGCGTTCGAGCTGAGCACGCCGTTGATCGCGCTCTGGTCGGAGATGAAGCCACCCTCGATGAGCGCCGCGTTGGCGGGGTACTCGCTCGGGTCGTAGATCGGCAGCACCGACGCGATGTCGAGGCGGCCGTCGTTGAGCGCGTCGTCGGCCTCGCCCGGCTCGGCGATCGCGTTGGAGTACGAGACGTCGAACTTGATCTTGCCGCCCGACCAGTCCTCGATCGCCTTGTAGTACTCCTCCTGCGGCAGACCGGTCACCGAGCCCTTGGGGGCCGGCGTCTGGGTGAGGAGCGTGATCTGGTCGACGTCCTCGAAGGCCTTCTGGTAGTCGGCCTTGGAGGCGCCGGCGTCCACGCCCTCGCCCCCCGAGCTGCCCTTGCCGCCCGATTCGGCACACCCGGCCAGGGCACACGCCCCGGCCACCATCGTCGCGGTGAGCACTGCCACCTTCCGCGACCTCAGAATTCCCGTCATGAGCCAGAATCTCCGTCCTGCTGTCCCGCCCCCTCAGGGGCCGTGCGACGCCGTGACGCGCGTCACGACCTGCATAATCATTAACCTAGATTTGGCTGCCGTCAAGAGACCATGCTCATGAATTCTGCACGACCCGGAACCCGACGTTCGCCGAGGACGACCCGGGCTCCATCGGGATCCGCGCCGCGGGCCGGTAGCGGTGGCAGTACTCGTCGGCGCACAGGAAGGATCCCCCCTTGAGCACGAGGTCGGGTCGGCGGGGCGCCAGCGGGTCCGCGGGCGGCGCGCAGCAGGGCGTGTGCGAGCCGGCGTACGGCGTCGTCGTCCACTCCCACACCTGGCCCACCACGTCGACCAGGCCGAAGCCGTTGGCCGGATGGGCGCCGACCGGCCGGGTGCCCCAGCCGCCGGCCGGCAGCCGGGTCGGGAAGCCGCTCCCCCACACCACGGCGGGCACCGCGACCCCGTCTGGCCGCGCCTCCTCACCCCACGGGTACGCCGTCGCGGAACCGCCGCGCGCGGCGTGCTCCCACTCGGCCTCGGTGGGCAGCCGGCCGCCGTCCCAGGCCGCGAACGCCAGGGCGTCCTCGGCGCTCACGTGCACGACGGGGTGGTCGAGCCGCCCGTCCAGGTCGCTGCCCGGGCCCTCCGGCGCGTGCCAGCAGGCACCCGGCACGAGGCGCCACCAGGTGACCTCAGCGAGGTCCACCGGCCCGGTGGGCAGCACGAAGACGGCCGAGGCGGGGGCGACGTCCGCTGCCGAGCGGCCCAGCGCGGCCAGCCCGGAGAGCGGCCGCTCTGCGGTGGTGACGTGCCCGGTCGCATCGACGAAGGCGGCGAAGCGGCGGTTGGTCACCGGCGCGACGTCCACGGCGAGCGCGGCGACCTCGGCCGTGACGACCGGCGCCTCCTCGGCGTAGAAGCGGTCGTCGCCCATCGCGAACCTGCCGCCGGGTACCCGGACCCGCTCGGCGCCGCTCACTGCAGTCCGAGCCCCAGCTCGCGGGCCTGCTCGGCACGGGCCGCCAGCTGCTCCCAGCTGTCCGGGTCCGGGCGGTAGGTCACCGCGCGGAGCGTGCCGGTGAAGGGGAACGAGCGGCGGCGCTGGTAGAGCTCCCATGAGACCGGCGAGCGGCGGCAGATGCCGACGTCGATGCCCTCGAACGGCAGGAAGCTGAGGAACCGGATCAGGCCGGGGACGACGAGCCGCTCGGTCCCGTCGACGAGCACGGTCGCAGTCCACCGGCCGTCGGTGACCTCGACGCGCAGCTCGAGCGCCGACGAGGGCGCGTCGAGAGGCACCGGGCCGAAGCGGTGCGGGTCGCCGTACTGATTCTGCTCGAACCACAGGGCGCCGTCCTCGACCCACAGCTGGTAGCCGCCGGCCTGGCCCCCGTGCGCGAGCACGATGCCCTCATCGCCGGGCGTGTAGGCCCAGTCGACGTCGACCGACCAGCGGGTGCCCTGGACGAGCATGCTGGCGTGGTGCCGCTCCAGGGTCGGCGTGCCGGCCAGGATCCGCAGCGGGCGGGGTGCGGGCCGCGGCGGGTGCTGGAGGTGCTTGACCCCCGAGCCCTCGTCGAGCGGGTAGACCTGGTTGGCCCAGGCGGCCTCGTCGAACGCCGCCTTGAGCTCGACCACCTTGTCCGGGTGCTCCCCCGCGACGTTGCGGCGCTGGGTGGGGTCGTCGGGGGCGAAGAGCTGCCACTCCTCCTGGCTGAACGGGACGCCGGGCCGGCGGTGGGTCGCGGCCTCCCACCCGTCGCGGTAGTAGCCGCGGTTGCCGACGCACTCGGTGTACTGCTCGGTGTGCCCGCTCGGCGCGTCCGGGTCGGCGATCGTCGGCACCAGACTGGTTCCGGCCAGCGCGGACGCCGGCCGGCCCTCGCGCTGGACGGGCAGCTCGAGCCCGATCAGCTCGACCAGGGTGGGCAACACGTCGGTGATGTGGGCGTACTGGCGGCGCAGCACGGCGCCGCGCTGCGCGATCCCGGCCGGCCACGACAGGATGAACGGCGACTGCTGACCACCGCGCAGCGTGCTGAACTTGTAGAGCCGGAAGGGCGTGTTGCAGGCCATCGCCCAGCCGCGCGGGTAGTGCGGCCAGGTGGTCGGGCCGCCGAGCTCGTCGAGCCGGGCGGGCAGGTCCTCGTCGACCGCCGGCGGCACGCCGGGGCTCTGCATGTAGCCGAAGTAGGTCGCGGTGCCGGTGTCGTCGCCGCTCGCCCACGACGGCGCCGGGCGCGGCTGGTCGGTCAGCCGAGCCGCGCCGTTGTCGCTGCTGAACACGATCACGGTGTTGTCGAGCTCGCCGAGCTCGGCGAGGAGCGCCCGCAGCCGGCCCAGGCTGCGGTCGAGCGAGGCGACCATCGCCGCGTAGACCTCCATGTGCCGGGCGTGGACGGCGCGCTCGGTCGCGTTGAGCTCGCTCCAGGCCCGGACGTCGTGGCCGGCCTCGGAGTTGCGCGGCGGCAGCTCGGTGCCCGGCGGCATGACGCCCAGCTCGACCTGGCGAGCGAGACGTCGCTCGCGGACGACGTCCCAGCCCTCGTCGTACCGGCCGCGGTGCTCGGCGATGTCGTCGGCCTTCGCGTGCATCGGCGCGTGCACGGCGCCGTGCGAGAAGTAGAGGAAGAACGGCTTGTCGGCGTCGGCGGCGCGCACCTCGCGGATCATCCGCTCGGCCCGGTCGGTGAGGTCGTCGGTGAGGTAGTAGCCGTCGGGGTACTCGTCGACGTGGACCACCGAGTTGCCCTCGTAGAGCCGGTGCGGGTGATGGAAGTCGGTCAGCGCCTCGAGGAAGCCGTAGAACTGGTCGAACCCGCGCTGGAGCGGCCAGTTGTGCCGGCTGCCGGCCTCGCTGAAGTCGTCCTCGCGGCACAGGTGCCACTTGCCGACCATCAGCGTCGCGTAGCCGTTGGCACGGAAGACCTCGGGCAGCACCGGCTGGTCGACCGGCAGCTCCGAGACGTAGCCGGGGAAGCCCGGGTCGATCTGCGTCGGGAACCCGATGCCCGCAGCGTGGGCGTTGAGCCCGGTCATCAGGGCCGCCCTCGTGGGCGAGCACAGGGGCGTCACCCGGAAGTTGGTGTAGCGGACGCCGTCCTCCGCCGTCCGGTCGAGGTGCGGGGTCGGGATCTCGGAGCCGAAGCAGCCGACGTCCGAGAAACCGAGGTCGTCGGCGAGGACGACGATCACGTTGGGGCTGCCGGCCCGGGCCCGCGGTCGCTCCGGCCACCAGGGCGTGGACTCGGCCATCGTCGTGCGGGCCGTGCCCGGCCAGTCGCGGTAGGGCTCGAAGGGGGCGGGGGTAGGTCCGGTCATCGGCTTCCTCCAGGGACGAGAGCAGTGGCGAGGGCGAGCACGCAGTCGGCAGCGACCACGCAGGTGGAGACGAAGGGGATCGCGGTGGCCCGGGCGACGGCGAGCGCGACCAGCACCGCCACGGCACCGGACAACGACAGCACCGGCCAGGCCGCGCCGCTCAGGTCGTGCAGCGGCACCAGCGCGACGAGGACGGCGGCCAGCAGGGTCCGCTGCCAGGCCAGGGCGGTGCGCTCGGCGGAGCGGCTCGCGTCGTACGTCGCGGCGGACATCGCTCAGCGCGCCCCGAGCGCCAGGACGACGGCACCGCAGGCGACGGCGACCGTCACAGCGGTGACGGCCCAGGGGCCCCGGGTGGTGATCGGCGCGCCGGTCCGGGTGGCGATCTCGACCGCGCGCCAACGGCGCAGCGCCCACATCACCCCGGCGAGCGCGCCGAGGCCGAGCAGCACGGCGAGCCCGGTGCGGACCCACGGGTCGCCGGCATCGACCAGCTGCGTCACGGCGACCGATGCCGCCGCACCCGCCAGTGCGGTGCGGGTCCAGGCGAGGAAGGTGCGTTCGTTGGCGAGCGTCACTCGATAGTCGACGGCTCCCCCGTTGGCCGGCCCGGTGCGCGGAGCGGTCATCGCAGGCCGGTCATCGCAGACCGCGCCAGGCCATCGTGCCGCCGTCCACGGGAAGGATGACGCCGGTCAGGAACGACGCCGCGTCGGAGGCCAGGAAGCACACCACCTGGGCGACCTCGCCAGGCCGTCCGAAGCGGGGGATCAGGTGGGCACCGGTCATGAACCGCTCCTGCGCGACGGGGTCGGGCGCGGACGCGATCTTCTCGAGGGCCATCGGCGTCTCGATCGAGCCGGGCGCGAAGGCGTTGCAGCGGACCTCGGGCGACAGCGAGATCGCCGTCGACCGGGTGAGCTGCACGACGGCGCCCTTGCTCGCCGTGTACGCCGGCGACGCGTAGCCGGTCAGCCCCGCGACCGAGGCCGCGTTGACGATCGACGGGCCGCGGTTCGATGCGCGCAGGGCGGGTGCCGCGGCCTGCGTCGCGACGTAGACCGCCTTGACGTTGATGTCCATCACCCGGTCCCAGACCTCCTCGGGCAGGAGGTCGACGCTCGCCTTGTCGGGCGTGAACGCGGAGTCGATGACGCCCGCGTTGTTGACCAGGGTGTCGAGGCCGCCGGCGCCCTCGGTCGCGGTCGCGACCATCGCGCGCACGTCGGCCATGTCGGTGAGGTCGACCCGGACCACCTGGCCCTTGCCGCCGGCCTGCTCGACCAGGGCGAGCGTCTCCTCGGCCCCCTCGACCGCGATGTCGGCGACGGTCACGTAGGCCGCGCCCTGGCGGGCCATCTCGATCGCGATCTCGCGGCCCATCCCCTGGGCGGCGCCGGTCACGAGCACACGCTTGTCCTGCACGGGATCTCCTCGGTTGGTGGTGGTCGGTGGAGCTCAGTCGTCGTGGCGCCAGGTGACGAGCGCGTCGAGGGCCTCGACGGCCGTCCCGTCGACGCGCAGCGGGTTCACCTCGAGCGCGTCGAAGGCGTCGCCGTGCTGCTCGGCGAGAGCCGCGGCGAGCCGGCCGATGCCGGCCACGGCCGCGGCGACGGCCTCCCGGTCGGCGGTGGGACGGCCCCGGACGCCGTCGAGCAGCGCGGTGCCGCGCAGCCGGGCGAGCATCCGGAGCACGGTCGCCTCGTCGGCGGGCAGCGGAGCGAGCACGACGTCGTCGAGCACCTCGACGAGCACGCCGCCGAAGCCAACCGCGAGCAGCAGGCCCCAGTCGGGGTCGCGGGTCACGCCCACCAGCAGCTCGGTGGCCGGGGCCCGCATCGGCGAGACCAGGACGCCGTCGAGGCGCGCGTCGGGGCGGGCGGCCGCGCACGCGGCGACCACCTCGTCGTACGTCGCGGCGGCGGCGCCGGGCTCGACACCCAGGCGGACCCCGCCGATGTCGCTCTTGTGCCCGATGTCGGGCGAGACGATCTTGAGCGCGACCGCCGACCCGCACTCGGCCGCGGCCTTGGCGGCCTCGTCGGCCGAGCGCACGTGCCACGACGGGACCACGGGCACGCCGGCGGCGACGAGCAGGTCGCGCGCGGCGGCCTCGGAGAGCGGCTCGGCAGCGACAGCGGGGATAGCGACCGCGGTGGCCTCGGGCCGCGGCAGCTCTCGGCGGGCCGACCACGCGGCGATCCGGGCGACGCCGTCGACGGCCAGGCGCAGGCCGGGCACGACGTGCCCGACGCCCCCGGAGCGCAGCACCTCGCGCGTCTGCGGGCCGACCGGCTGGCTGGTCTGGGTCACGTAGAGCACCGGGACGCCGGCCTGCGCCGCGCCGGCGCCGATCGCGTCGACGTACTTCTGGCCGTAGAAGGGACGGCCGTCCTCGCGCCAGGGCAGGCTGTTGATCGCCAGCACGGCGCCGACCGAGGGGTCGGTGCCGACCGCCGCGATCGAATCGGTCCACAGCGTGGGGTCGATGATCGCGGCGCCCGTGATGTCGAGCGGGTTGTGCGCGTGGCCGAAGTCGGGCATCCGCTCCTGCAGCGCGGCCGTGGTGGCGGCGGACAGCTCGGGCAGCTCGCCCCCGACGGCCTCGGCCAGGTCGGCGACGATGTCGCAGGCACCACCGGAGATCGAGACGACGCCGATCCCGGCTCGGGCGAGCGGCCCGGTGTGGGCGGCGATGCCCGCGGTCACCAGCATCTCCTCGACGGTGTCGACCCGGACCACGCCGAGGTCGGCGAGCATCGCGTCGACCACGCGGTCGTCGCCGACCAGGGCGCCGGTGTGCGACGCGGCGGCTCGTGCGGCGAGCTCGCTGCGTCCCGCCTTGAGGACGACGACCGCCTTGCCCGCATCGGCCGCGCGGCGGGCAGCCGCGGCGAAGACCTCGGGCTGCTTGATGCTCTCCATGAAGATCGCCAGGGCGCGGACCTGCGGGTCGTCGACGAGCGCGTCGACGAGGTGCCCGACGGTCACCATCGCCTCGTTGCCCACGGTGAGCACGTGCGAGAGGCCGACGCCCGCCATCGCGGCGAACTCCTTCATCGCCCCGCAGCTCGCGCCGCTCTGGGAGATGAGGGCGACCGGCCCGGGCTCGGTCGGCGGGTCGGAGAGCGCCATCGCCGGGATGCCCGCGGCGACGTTGACCAGGCCCAGCACGTTGGGGCCGAGCATCGCGATGCCCAGCTCGCCGGCCAGGGCGGCCAGCTCGTCCTGGCGCGCACGTCCCTCGGGACCGGTCTCGGACCAGCCCGAGCTCAGCACCACCGCGGCGCGCGCGCCGGCGGCCGCGGCATCGCGCAGCGCGTCGGCGGCTGCGGCAGCCGGGACCATCACGTGGACCAGGTCGATCGTGCGACCCACCGCCACGCAGCTCGGGTACGTCGTGCGCCCGTGCACCTCGGTCCGGCGCGGGTTGACGAGGAAGGTGTGTTCCTCGTGCCCGGCCGCCACCAGGTTCTGGTGCAGCAGGGTCGAGAACGTCGACTTGTCGCTGGCACCGATGAGCGCGAACGTGCGGGGGTTGAGTAGTGCGTCCACGGACGCGGGGGTGACCACCAGTCACACCTCCTGGGGATCGGGATCGCCCACCCGGCGGCCCGCCTCGCGGCGGCCGGCCTGGTCGGCGTACTTGTCGTCGGCCATGGGGGACGGTCCGCCGGCGCCGGTCATCCCGGCGTCGATCGGCAGCACGACGCCGGTGACCAGGGCCGCGTCGTCGCTGGCCAGGTAGACCACGCCGGCGGCGACGTCGGCGGGCTGCAGCGGGCGGCCCATGTAGCGCGAGCGGTCGAGCGCGGCCGCGGCACCGTCAAGGTCGGCGGCACCGCCGGCGACGAGGTCGGCGGTCATCGCGGAGACGACCGCACCGGGGATCACCACGTTGGCGCGCACGCCGTAGGGGCGCAGCTCGGCGGCGACCGAGTTCGACAGGCCGATCACGCCGGCCTTGACGGCGCTGTAGACGTGCGCGCCCACACCGCCCATGACGCCGGCCGGGCTCGACGTCGAGATGATGACGCCCGAGCCCTGGGGCTTCATCACCCGCGCGGCGTGCTTCATGCCGAGCAGCACGCCGCGGAGGTTGACCGCGACGGTGAGGTCGGCGTCGTCCATGCGGGTGCGGTCGATCGGGCCGACGGCACCGATGATCCCAGCGTTGTTGAACATGATGTCGAGGCGCCCGAAGTGCGCGACGGCGGTGTCGACCAGGTCGCGCACCGACGCCTCGTCGCGCACGTCGGTACGGTGGAACAGGGTCCGCTCGCCGAGCTCGGCCACGAGCGCCGCACCGGCCTCGGCCTGCACGTCGGCGACGACGACCCGCGCGCCCTCGGCGTGGAACGCCCGGACCGTGCCCGCACCGATGCCGCTCGCGCCGCCGGTGACGACGGCGACCTTGCCGGCCAGGCGACCGGCCGGACCGGTCACAGCCCGACCGCGATCGACTTGGTCTCGAGGAAGGCCGCGAAGCCCTCCGGGCCCATCTCGCGGCCGATGCCCGACTGCTTGTAGCCGCCGAACGGCGAGCCGTAGGCCTGCGGGCGGCCGTTGATGCTGACCATGCCCGTCCGGACCCGGCGCGCGACCTCGACGGCGCGGCCGTCGTCCGAGCTCCAGACCGAGCCGGAGAGCCCGTAGACGGAGTCGTTGGCGATCCGGACGGCGTCGTCGACGTCGTCGTACGCGATGACGGCGACGACGGGCCCGAAGATCTCCTCCTGGGCCACCCGCATGCCGTTGTCGACGTCGGCGAGCAGCGTCGGCGGCACGAACCAGCCGCCGGCCAGCTCGGGCGGCAGCGGCAGGGTCTCGCCACCGGTCACCACGCGGGCGCCCTCCTGGCGGCCGATCGTGATGTAGCCGGCGACCCGGTCACGCTGGCGCTCGCTGACCATCGGCCCGATCTTGGTGTCGGCGGCCATCGGGTCGCCGACCTTCTGCGCGGCCATGGCATCGGCGAGCGCGTCGACGAGCTCCTTCTGCCGCGAGCGCGGCACCAGGACCCGGGTCTGCGCGATGCACGCCTGGCCGTTGACCATCATCGCCATCGGCAGCAGTGCCGGGACGACGGCGGAGATGTCGGCGTCGTCGAGGACGATCGCGGCGGACTTGCCGCCCAGCTCGAGGGTGACCCGGGCGACGCGCTGCGCGGCCGTGGCCATGATCTGCTTGCCGGCCAGGCTGCTGCCGGTGAACGCGATCTTGTCGACGTCGGCGTGCTCGACCAGGTGCGCGCCGGCCTCCCGGTCGCCCGGGATGATGCTGAGGACGCCTTCGGGCAGGCCGGCCTCGAGCAGCGCGTCGGCGAAGGCGTAGGCCGTCAGCGGCGTCTCGGGCGGCGGCTTGAGCACGACCGAGCAGCCTGCGGCGAGGGCCGGCGCGATCTTGAGCGAGGGCGTGCTGAGCGGGCCGTTCCAGGGGGTGATCGCGGCGACGACGCCCACCGGCTCCTGGGTGACCAGGCTGGCGTTGCGGCCGTCGGAGCGCACCTCGTCGTACGCGAACGTCCGCGCGTGGTCGGCGTAGTAGCGCGTGTGCCGGATCGGGTTGGGCACGTGGGCCATCTCGCTGAACCACAGCGGGCAGCCGAGCTCGGAGGTGATGCTGACGGCGAGGTCGGCCGCGCGCTTCTCGAGGTGGTCGGCGGCCCGGTGCAGCACGGCCGCGCGCTCCTCGGGGGTCGCGCGGGACCAGACGCCGGAGTCGAACGAGGTGCGGGCGGCGCCGACCGCGGCGTCCACGTCGGCCGGTGAGGCCAGGGCGGCGCGGCCCACGAGCGCGCGGGTGGCGGGGTTGCGGACCTCGATCACCTCACCGCCCCGGGGCGCCTGCCAGGTACCGCCGATGAAGAGCTCCGGCCGATCGGTCAACGACATGAGGTGTGCGCCTCCCTCTGGCGACGAGGTCGCCTCGCGGGTGTCTATTGCTGATAATGAAACATACCGTATCGTTCAGCGTGACGCCAGCCACAGAACCAGGAGTGAGTCCATGCAAGCACGTGTCGTGATCGTCGGCGCCGGCCTCGCCGGCCTCCGGACCGCGGAGCGCCTGCGCCGGGGCGGGTACGACGGCTCCCTCACCCTGGTCGGCGCCGAGCAGCACCTCCCCTACGACCGGCCGCCGCTGTCCAAGGGGCTGCTGAGCGGAGCCGACGAGCCCGCGCCGCCCCTGCTCCGGAGCGCGGAGCGGATCGCCGAGCTCGACCTCGACCTGCGGCTCGGCGTCCGGGCCACCGCGCTCGACGCCGGCGCCCGGAGCCTCACCTTCTCCGACGGCACCACCCTGACCGCCGACCACGTCGTCCTCGCGACCGGACTGCTTGCCCGCACCGTGCCGGCCTGGGCCGGCCTGGCAGGCGTCCACACCCTGCGCACCTTCGGCGACTGCCTCGCGATCCGGGCCGCCGCCGACGGGGCCATCCACGCCACCGTCGTCGGCGCCGGCGTGCTCGGCAGCGAGATCGCCGCGAGCCTGCGCGGCCGCGGGATCGCCGTCGACCTGGTCGACCCGCTCCCCCAGCCGCTGTGCCGCGTCGTCGGCGACGAGGTCGGCGCCGTGGTCGCCGGCCTGCACCGCGCGCACGGCGTCGGACTCCACCTCGGGCGCTCGGTCGCCGAGCTCACCGCCCCCGAGGGCCGGGTCCGCGGCGTGCGCCTCGACGACGGCACCCAGTGGGCCACCGACCTCGTCGTCGCCGCGGTCGGCGGCGCCCCCGACACCGACTGGCTCGCCGCCTCGGGCCTCGCCCTCGACGACGGCGTCGCCGTCGATGCCCACGGCGCCGCCTCCGTCCCCGGCATCTGGGCGGTCGGCGACATCGCCTCCGTGGCCGACCCGCGCGGCACCGGCCGGCTCCGGATCGAGCACTGGACGGCCGCCGGCGACCTCGCCGCCACCGTCGCCGGCAACATCCTCGCCACCCTGCGCGGCGACGCCCCGAAGGCGCACACCGAGCTCCCCTACATGTGGAGCGACCAGTACGACACCAAGCTCCAGTGCCTCGGCCTGCCCCGTCCCGGCGACGACGTCGTCCTCCTCACCGGCTCCCTCGACGACGGCGTCTTCCTCGCCGCCCACGTCGCGGACGGCCGGGTCCGCGCGGTCTCCGGCGCCGGGATCCCGGCCGGACTGATGCGCTGCCGGGCGGCGGTCGCGGACGCCGTACCGCTGGCGGAGCTCGTCGCCCTGGCACCCTGGGACCGGAAGAAGGTGACCGCATGACCACCCCCGACCCCACCGACCTCACCGACCTCGCCGCCCTGGCCGCCCGGGTGGCCCGGCTCGAGGAGGCCGAGCTCGCCCGCAACCTCCTCCACGCCTACGCCGAGGTGCTCGACGACCCCACCCCCGAGGCCGTCGCCGCCCTCTTCACCGACGACGGCGTCCTCTCCGTCCCGGCCGGCGACTTCGCGGGCCGCGACGCCGTCACCGCCTTCTACCGCGACCGCCTCGGCCCCGGCGCCTCCGAGAAGCGGCACTTCATCATGAACGTCCGCACCCGCCCCCAAGCCCCCGGCCTGGTCGAGGTCGCGTCGTACTTCGTGTTCACCGCCCGTGAGAGCACCACCAGCGCCCTCGGCTGGGGCACCTACCTCGACCTCGTCGAGATCACCGCCGGCGTCCCCCGCTTCCGCCACAAGACCATCACCCCCCACCTCGCCACCGACCTCACCACCGGCTGGCCGGCGCCGCCGCGCTTGTAACTACGTGTTCAGAGCACTACCCGGGGTGTCGACCGCCCGGGTAGATGCACCAACACCCGGGCAGTCGTACGAACACCCTGGTAGACGCGCGGCCGGTAGCGCGCCGCGACGGCCACGCTGACGAGGCCACACCGCCGTCGACGACCACGCCGACGACGCCACGCCGCCGACGACGACGTCCGGTCTCGCAGCGCCAACAGACACCCGTCACCGCCCCTCCCGCACCCGAGCACCGCGGTCATCCACAGGCCCACGCACCACCCCTGGCGCCGAGCCCCGCGGGAGCCCAACCTTTCTCCATGCACCCGCAGCTCCTCGCCATCGTGGCGTCCCGCGGCCTGATCACCCGGAACCAAGCGCTCGACCGCGGCACCAGCCCCGGCGACATCCGCGCCATGCTGCGCCGCGGCGAGTGGGTCCTCCTCCGTCGCGGGATCTACACCACGGCCGAGCGCTGGCGGTCCCTCGACGAGTACGTCGGCCAGCCGCGCCTGCGCGCCATCGCTGCCGGCATGGCGGCCCGGCGAGGGTGGGTGCTCAGCCACGACTCGGCCTGCCACGTCCTCGGGATGCCGGTTCTCCGGCGCGAGGCCCAGCTCGTCCACCTCACCCGGCCCGGCTGGACCAACGCCTGGACCGAGAACGGCGTCAAGCATCACCTCGCGGCCTTCGAGCAGCACCAGGTCCTCGAGATCGACGGCGTTCGGACGCTCGACGCGGCCCGGACCGCCGTCGACGTCGCTCGCGAGCACGGGATCCGCGCGGGCCTCGTCGCCTGCGATGCAGCGCTGCGCCGAGGACACAGCCACGACGACCTGCGAGCGGCGTACGCGCGGATGCGCAACTGGCCCGGCGTCCGAGCGGCGCGGGCAGCGGTCGATCTTGCCGATCGCGGTGCCGAGACGGCGCTCGAATCGCTCACGCGCGAGCTGGTGATCGAGTCGGGCATCGGTCCGCCGGAGACCCAGTTCCCGGTCCGTACCGTCCGCGGCGTGTTCTGGTGCGACCTGCGCGTCGGCAACCACGTGATCGAGGCCGACGGCTTCGGGAAGTACCGGCCTGTGGAGGCCGGCGGCCTCGCGACGGACCCGGAACGTTCGCTGCGGGACGAGAAGGTGCGTGAGCGCGCGATCGCCGACCGCGGGCTCGTCGTCACCCGGGTGATCTGGGCCGACCTGTGGGGCGCCCGTCGTACCGAGGCGATCGCGCGGCTGACGCGGGACCACCGCGAGTCGGTGACCCGGTTCGGGTCGAGGCTGGCGGCGGAGCTCCGCGAGGAGGCCGAGGGAATCCGCCAGCGCCACGGCGACCGTCGCAGCGCCTGACACCTGACGCGCCCTCCCTCGTGCGCCGGCGACTCGGCGCGCCCACCTCTACCCGGGCGCGCGCGTCTACCCGGGCCTGCCGGCATCTACCCGGGCATTCAGGCATCTACCCGGGCGGTCGACACCCCAGGTAGACGTCTGAACACGTAGTTACAAGCGCGCTCACCGGAACGCGGGGAGGACCTCGTTCTTGAACTTCTCGAGGGTGGCGAGGACCTGGTCCTGGCCGAGCTCGTACCACTGCATGCGCAGCACGATGTGGGTGAGGCCCTGGGCCTCGAGGTCCTTGAGGGCGAGGACGGCGGAGGCCGGGTCGGTGAAGAGGTACGACGCGTCGGCGACCTCGGTGGCGGCCTGGTCGGTCTGGAGGTGGCGGTAGGCATCGCCCTGCTGGGGGGCGTTGTAGGCGGCGTACTTGGCGGTGAGGGCGCCGCGGGCGGCCTGGCCGATCGCGCGGGCGCGGTCGCGGTCGTCGTCGAGGACGAGCTCGCGGCGCACCACCAGCTCGGAGGTCTCCTTGCCGAGCCGCTCGCGCTCGGCGCGGTAGTGGCCGAGGACGACGGCGAGCCGCTCCGGGGTCACGTGGGGCGGCACGATCCAGGCGTCGCCGAGGCGGGCGGCGCGCTCGGCGCCCTTCTTGTGGGGTCCCGCGCCGATCCAGACCTGCGGACCGCCGGGCTGGACGGGGGTCAGGCTGATCTTCTCGTCGACGACCTGGAAGTGCTCGCCCTCGAAGGTGACCTGCTCGCCGCTCCACAGCTGGCGGATCAGGCGCACGCTCTCGTCGTAGCGGCCGACGCGGTCGTCCATCGGGATGCCGAAGGCGGCGAACTCGTTCTCGCGGTAGCCCATGCCGAAACCGGCCACGGCACGACCGCCGGTGAGGTGGTCGAGGGTGGCGAACTCCTCGGCGACCTCGACCGGGTGGCGCAGCGGGAGGATGAACATGTTGGTGCCGAGCGTCATCTCCCCGGCGTCCTGGGCGAGCGCCGACAGCAGCGGCACCGGCTGGAGGGTCGGCATGCTGCCCAGGTAGTGCTGCAGCACCCAGATCGAGGAGATGCCGGCGTCGGCAGCGGCGCGCACCTGCTCCCGCAGCATCGACACCCGCGACGCGGGCACGACGCCCGGCGGGAAGTCGTTCATGATGGCGAGGCCGAACTTCAACGTCATTTTCCTGCTCCTGGTTGGTTCCGATGATGCCGGATCGTGGGTGGTGGCGGGGCCGGGCACTCAGCCCGTGGGGACGTCGACCAGGCCGGCCAGCGCCCGCAGACGGGTCGCGCAGTCGGCGAGCATCCCGGCGACGACGTCGGCGGTCGGCCGCAGCTCGGCGAGCCCGCCGACCACCTGCCCGACGAAGAACGACTCGAGCTCCTGCGCGCCCGCGTGCCCCGCCGCGGCGGCCCCGTCGATGACGGCCCAGGCGTCCTTGGCGAGGAGCACCTGGAGCGGCATGGCGAGCGGCTCGGGGGCGCCGGGCGCCTCCCAGGCGTCGTGCCAGGCGCTGCGCAGCTGGCGGGCGGGCTTGCCGGTCCGGGTGCGGGAGCGGACGGTGCCGTGGCTGCCCGCGGCGAGGAGCTTGCGCTTGACCGGGTCGGGCGTGATGTCCTCGCGGGTCGCCAGCCAGACCGAGCCGCACCACGCACCGGCGGCGCCGAGCGCGAGGGCGGCCGCGAGCTGTTCGCCGGAGGCGATGCCGCCGGCGGCGAGCACCGGGACGTCGTCCGCTAGGGCGACGATCTCGGGGGTGAGCACCATGGTGGCGATCGAGCCGGTGTGCCCGCCGGCCTCGGTCCCCTGCGCGACGAGGACGTCGACGCCCGCGGCGAGCTGCCGCTCGGCGTGCTCGCGCCGGCCGACGAGCGCGGCGACGACGACACCGACGGCGTGCGCCCGCTCGACCATCGACGGCGGGGGCGGGCCGAGCGCGTTGGCGACGAGCGCCACCGGGTGCGCGAAGGTGACGTCGAGGAGCTCGTCGACGCCGCCCGGCGCGATCGCGTGGGCGGTGCTGTCGGCACCGGGCGCCGCGCGCAACCGGGCCGGGTCGAGGTCGTGGCGCGCGAGCAGCTCGGCCACGAAGTCCCAGTGCTGCTGCGGGATCCGGCGCCGCTGGTCGGTCGCGGCGTCGCTGGTCCCCGCCGGCACCAGCAGGTCGACGCCGTACGGCGCCCCGCCGGTCCGCTGCTCGATCCAGGTCAGCTGGGCGTCGAGCTCGTCGGGCCGGTACGCCGTCGCCGCCAGCACCCCGAGCCCACCGGCGCGCGACACCTCCGCCACCACGCCGGGTGAGCGGCTGAAGCCGACGAGCGGCTGCGTGGTGCCGACGAGGTCGGTGAACGCGGTCCGCACGGTCACTCCCGGGGCAGGCCGAGGCCGCGGGCGATGATCCCCCGCTGGATGTCGTTGGTGCCGCCGCCGATGACGTACATGGGCGCGACCCGGATCGCGGCGTCGTAGCGACCGGCGAGCGCGGCCTCCGGACCGAGGACGTCGAGGCAGGTGCGACCGAGCTCCTCGGCGAGGTCGCCGCTGAGCACCGCGGCCATCGGCCCGGCGATGCGGGCATCGGCGGCGCTGCCGCTGCCGCTGCCGTCCATCGACCGGGTCGCGCGCAGCACGAGGGCGCGCGCGGCCTGCAGCCGGGCGGCGACCCAGGCGATCCGGTCCCGGTCGAGCGCGTCGACCTCGCCGCCGGCCGCGACCCGGGCCCGGAGCAGCGCGAGCGTCTCGTCGAAGTGCCGGCGCAGCGTCGCGGCCACGCCGCCCATCACGACCCGCTCGGCGGTGAGCGCGTCGGTGATGACCTTCCAGCCGCCGTGCACCTCTCCGACCCGCGCGCTGTCGGGCACCCGCACGCCGTCGTAGAAGACCGTGCAGGAGATCTCGCCCGACAGCGCGACATGCTGCTGGACGGTGATCCCCGGCGTGTCCATCGGGACGAGGAAGATCGTGATGCCCGCGTGGCGGGGCGTGGCGTCGGGGTCGGTCCGGACGGCGAGCCACACGTGCGAGGCAGTCTGCCCGCGGGTGGTCCACAGCTTCTGCCCGTCGATCACCCAGCCGTCGCCGTCGTCGTCGCGGACCGCGCGGGTGCGCAGCGAGGCGAGGTCGGAGCCGGCCTCGGGCTCGGAGTAGCCGAGGCAGAACGCCATCTGCCCGGCGTGCAGGAGCGGCAGGAACTGCGCCTTCTGCTCCGGCGTCCCGTGGCGCAGCAGCGAGTGCCCGATGAGCATGGTCGCGCTCATCGCGCGGTCGACCGGGCCGCCGGCGTACTTCATCTCCTCGTGGAGCACCACCTGCTCCTCGACCTCGACCGCGCGGCCGCCGTGCTCCGCAGGCCAGTTGAGGGCGAGCAGGGACTGCTCGTCCATCTCCTGACGCAGTGCCTCGACGTCGTACCCGTCGCCGCTCCGGTGCCGGTCGAGCAGTGCGCGGACCTCGTCGCGGAACGCCTCGGCGCGCGCACCGAGGTGGAAGTGCGGGAGTGCCTCGCCGGCGAGCAGGCGGCCGGCCACGCCGTCGTCGCGGCGGTCGTCGAGGCCGCCGCTGCCGAGGTGGGTGAGGTCGGTGTGCACCCGGCGGAAGAGCCAGGCGGCGTCGTGCTCCTCGAAGAAGCCGACCGCGCCGAGCGTGTGCTGGGCGCCGGCCAGCACACGCTGCGCGGCGGTCCGCGCGTGCCGGGCGGCCAGGGCCGCGGCGAGCGGGGCGTCGTCGCGGCCGGCGAGCAGCGCGCCGACGGCCTCGTCGACGAGCGCCTCGCTGGCGGACAGGTCGATCTGGCCGGCCGCCACCCGCTGCTGGACGGCGCCGAACGCGCCGATCACCCGGCCGAACTGGCGGCGCACCTTCGCGTGCTCGACGGCGAGCTCGTGCGCCCGGCCGGCGGCGGCGACCGCGCGGGCAGCGACGCCCAGGCGCAGCACGGCGACGGCCTCGGCGACGGCGGCGGGCGCGACCGTGCGCTCGGCCACGACGGCACCCGGGGTGAGCCGGCGCCACGCCGGACGGGCCAGCCCGTCGAGCGGCTCGGCGCCGTCGATCTCCCGCAGGGTGAGCGCACCGGTGAGGGTGTCGACGACGAGCACGTGGGAGGACGTGGCGGCGTCGTCGACGATCAGGGGTCCGGCGCCGAGGACGACGACGGGCCGGACCTCGCCGGCACCGATGGCGTCCGCGTGGTCGGGCAGGAGCCGGCTGGCGACGTACGCGTCGGCGAGGGGCAGCGGGCAGGCACGACGCCCCAGCGTGCGCACGGCGGCGACGAGGTAGTCGGCAGCGCCCTCGGGGCCGAGCTGGAGCCAGCCCTGCTGGACGGCGGCCTCGGCGACCTTCGTCGCGTCGCCCGTCGCGACGTCGACCGCCGCGGGCCAGAGCCCGTCGAGCACCCCCGCCACGGCGTCCCGGAAGTCGTCCACCTCGGCCATGTCCGTCCCCCGCTCCTCACCGCCGGCTCTTGCCGCGCTCGTCCTATCTATGAATACCATAGTCATGGTCGAGGTCACAGGTCCGCGACCAGAAAGCGAGTCCTCCATGTCGTTCCCCCACCTCTTCGCCCCGGTCCGGATCGGCTCCCGCACGGTCAAGAACCGGGTCGTGCTGCCGCCGCACGCGCACGTGGTCTCCAGCCTGTGGGGCAGCGACGCGGAGGCCGAGCGGCACCTGGGCTACTGGGCGGCCCGGACCTCGGCCGGCTGGGTGGACGGCGTCTCCGCGCACGTGCGCAACCACCTCATCCCCGGCTTCGAGCCCACCGGGGTGGGCGCCCAGCGCGACGGCCACTTCCGCCAGCCGTACTTCCTCGACCGGGTGGGCCGGCTCGCCGACCTGCTGCACGCCGACGACACGATCCTCACCGTCCAGATGATCCTGCAGGGCGGCATGCCGCACGCCGCCTCACCGGCGCTGAGCGGACCGGTCGTCAACCAGGTCCCCCACGGCCTGACCCGCGCCGAGATCGACTGGTTCGTCGAGGAGTACGCGCACGGCGCGCGGCAGGTCGCGGCTGCGGGGGCCGACGGCGTCGAGCTGCACCTCAACCACGACGACATGCTCGAGTACTTCCTCTCGCCGCTGACCAACCACCGCACCGACGAGTACGGCGGCGACCTGGCCGGCCGGCTCCGCTTCCCCCTGCGCATCCTCGCGGCGCTGCGCGAGGCCGTCGGCCCCGACCGGATCGTCGGGGTCCGGATCAACCTGCGCGAGGAGGAGCCCGGTGGCTACGGCGTCGACGGGCCCGACGGGGCGGTCGCGATCGCCCGCGCGCTGGAGGCGAGCGGCCTGGTCGACTACCTCAGCTGCGCGATCGGCAGCCCCTGGGGCAACCCGAGCTACATCCAGTCCCACCACCACCGGCCCGCCGAGTGGTCCGCGCTGGCCGGCCGGGTCAAGGCCGCCGTCGGACTTCCCGTGGTCTACACCGGGCGGGTCACCGGACCCGACGTCGCCGAGGAGGTCCTGGCGGCCGGGCACGCCGACCTCGTCGGCATGGCCCGCGCGATGATCGCCGACGGCGAGCTGCTCGTGAAGGCGCGCGAGGGGCGCACCGAGGACATCCGTCCCTGCGTCGGCGGCAACGAGTGCATCAGCCGGCGCATCGTCGAGGGCACCCCCTTCTCGTGCGCAGTCAACCCCGCCGCGGGCAAGGAGGCCGACCGCGCGCAGCGACCGGCCGACGTACGACGCCGGGTGCTGGTGGTCGGCGGCGGCCCGGCCGGGATGGAGGTCGCCGGGATCGCGGCCGAGCGCGGCCACGACGTCACCCTCTGGGAGCGCGACGCGGTCCTCGGGGGCCAGCTCCGGGTGGCCGCCCGGGCCCCGCGCCACGACGACCACCTCGCCTACCTGGCCTGGCAGGAGCGCCGGCTCGCCCGCGCCGGCGTCACGGTCGCGACCGGCCGCGGGGCCACGGTCGCCGACGTCCGCGCGTTCGGCGCCGACCGGGTCGTCGTCGCCACGGGGGCCACGCCACGGCGTCCCGCACTGCCCGGCGCGGACCTCCCGCACGTGCACACCGCGGTCGACGTGCTCACCGGCGCGACCGTGCCGGCGAGCGGCGCGCACGTGCTCGTCGTCGCGCAGGACGACCACCTGCCGCCGCTCTCGGTCGCCGACCACCTCGCCGAGCGCGGCCACCGGGTCACCCTCGTGCACGGCACCACCGGCCCGGCACCCCTGGTCAGCCGCTACCTGCTCGGCTCGGTGCTCGGCCGGCTCGACGCGGGCGGCGTGGTGCTGCGCGCCTCCGAGCAGCCCACGCTGATCGAGCCCGACCGGGTCACGCTGCGCAACGTCTACTCGGGCCGCACCCAGGTGCTCACCGGGATCGACAGCGTGGTGCTCGCGTGCGGCGCGGTGCCCGACACCGGGCTGCTCGACGCGCTCCACGCCGCGGGCATCGCGGCGGACGTCGTCGGCGACGCCTACGCACCGCGCCGCCTGGTGTTCGCCACCGGCCAGGCCCGCGAGCTCGCCCTCACGCTGTAGCCGCGCGGCTCAGCCGTAGTAGCTCCGGCCCTTGGCGGCAGGGACGTCGTCCCCGCCGTCGACGACCAGGCAGGCGCCGTTGACCCGGGCCGCGCCGGCCAGGAAGAGCGCGGCGGCCGCGACGTCATCCGCCGTCGTCGGGACGCCGCTCGACGACGCCTCCGCCAGCCGCCGGTACGGCGTCGCGAGGTCGTCGGCGTCGCCCATCAGCCCGGCCGACAGCGAGCTCACCGTGCCGCCCGGCGCGACCGCGTTGATCCGCAGCCCGTACGGCGCGACCTCGACCGCGACCGACTCGACCAGCCCCTTCACCGCGTGCTTCGCGGCGGTGTAGACGTGGGGGCCGAGACCACCGCGGACGCTGGCGACGCTCGCCGTGCACACGATCGCACCGTGCGCCTGCGGCCGCATCACCCGGACCGCGTGCTTGACGGTGAGGAAGACGCTCGTCAGCAGCAGGTCCGTCGTCCTCCGGAAGTCGGCGAGCGCCGTCTCCTCGATCCGGCCGGTCACGCCGACCACGCCGGCGTTGGCGAAGACGGCGTCGACCGCGCCGAGCGCCGCGGCGGCGTCGACCGCGTCCGCGACCTGCCGCTCGTCGGTCACGTCGCAGGGCACGAACCGGGCGCCGCCCCGGAGCCGCCCGACGAGCGCCCGCCCCGCGCGCTCGTCGACGTCGGCGACGACGACCTGCCCGCCCTGGACGACGATCCGCTCCACGAGCGCGGCGCCGATGCCGCGCGCACCTCCGGTGACCAGGGCGACCGACGGGCTCTGGGACATGGGACTTCTCCTCGATTGACACCCTTTCGAGGCGACATTACATTGGAATCATTATCAGAGATAGGAGCACCGTGTCTCACCCCGTGACCGAGCTCGACCGGGTCGTCATCCGCTTCGCGGGCGACTCCGGCGACGGCATGCAGCTGACCGGCGACCGCTTCACCCAGGAAGCCGCCGTCTTCGGCAACGACCTCTCGACGCTCCCCAACTTCCCCGCCGAGATCCGCGCACCGCAGGGCACGATCCCGGGCGTCAGCAGCTTCCAGCTGCACTTCGCGAGCTACGACATCCTCACGCCGGGCGACCGTCCCGACGTCCTCGTCGCGATGAACCCCGCGGCGCTCAAGGCCAACACCGGCGACCTGCCCAAGGGCGCGACGGTCATCGTGGACACCCACGACTTCACTGCTCGCAACCTGACCAAGGTCGGCTACGCCGCGAACCCGCTCGAGGACGAGACGCTCGCCGACTTCGCGGTCCACGCCGTCGACCTGACCGGGATGACGGTCGAGGCGGTCAAGGAGTTCGGCCTCTCCCGCAAGGACGCCGCCCGCTCGAAGAACATGTTCGCGCTCGGCCTCGTCTCCTGGCTCTACGGGCGCGACGTGGCCGGCACCGAGACCTACCTCGCGCACAAGTTCGCCACGAAGCCGACCATCCGCGACGCCAACGTCGCCGCCCTCCGCGCCGGCTGGAACTTCGGTGAGACCACCGAGACCTTCGCCGTGTCGTACGTCGTGAAGCCGGCCCCCGCCGCGCCGGGCCGCTACCGCAACATCACCGGCAACACCGCGCTGTCGTACGGCCTCGTCGCCGCCGGCCGGCTGAGCGGCCTGCCCGTGCTGATGGGCGCCTACCCGATCACCCCGGCCTCCGACATCCTCCACGAGCTGTCGAAGCACAAGCGGTTCGGCGTCACCACGTTCCAGGCCGAGGACGAGATCGCCGCGATCGGCGCGGCCGTGGGCGCCTCGTTCGCCGGGACCCTCGGCGTCACCGCGACCTCCGGTCCGGGCGTCGCGCTGAAGTCCGAGGCGATGGGCCTGGCCGTGATGACCGAGCTGCCGCTGGTCGTCGTCGACGTCCAGCGCGGCGGCCCGTCGACCGGGCTGCCCACCAAGACCGAGCAGTCCGACCTGCTGCAGGCGATGTACGGCCGCAACGGCGAGGCGCCGATGCCCGTCATCGCACCGCAGTCACCCGGCGACTGCTTCGCCGCCGCGGTCGAGGCCGCCCGGATCGCGATCACCTACCGGACGCCGGTGATGCTGCTCTCCGACGGCTACCTCGCCAACGGCTCCGAGCCCTGGGCGATCCCGTCGGTCGCCGACCTGCCGGCCATCGAGCCCGGCTTCGCCACCGCGCCCAACCACTCCACGACCAACGCGAAGGGCGAGCCGGTCGAGGAGTTCTGGCCCTACCTGCGCGACGAGGAGACGCTCGCGCGTCCGTGGGCGATCCCCGGCACCGCGGGTCTCGAGCACCGCATCGGCGGTCTCGAGAAGGGCGAGGGCCACGGCAACATCTCCTACGACCCGGCCAACCACGACCGCATGGTGCGCATCCGCGCCGAGAAGGTGCAGCGGATCGCCGACTCGCTGCCGCCGCTCGAGGTCGACGACCCGTCGGGCCAGGCGGACGTCCTGGTCATCGGGTGGGGCTCGACGTACGGCCCGATCGGCGCCGCGTGCCGCCGGGTCCGCGCCGCGGGTCACCCGATCGCCCAGGTGCACCTGCGCCACGTCAACCCGCTGCCGAACGACCTCGGCGCGATCCTGCGCCGCTACGACCGCGTCGTGTGCCCGGAGATGAACCTCGGCCAGCTCTCCCGCCTGCTGCGCGCGGAGTACCTCGTCGACGTCCGCCCGATCACCACGGTGCGCGGCCTGCCGTTCGGCGCCGAGGCACTGGCCCACGACCTGCTCACCCACGTCACCCGCACCGCGGAGGCTCTCGCATGACCACCGTCGACCTGCCCGCGCCGGCCCTCACCGCCAAGGACTTCTCCAGCGACCAGGAGGTCCGCTGGTGCCCCGGCTGCGGTGACTACGCCGTCCTCAAGGCCGTGCAGTCGTTCCTGCCGGACCTGGGCCTGCGCCGCGAGAACATCGTCTTCGTCTCCGGCATCGGGTGCAGCTCGCGGTTCCCGTACTACCTCGACACCTACGGGATGCACTCCATCCACGGCCGCGCACCCTCGATCGCCACCGGCATCGCCACCGCCCGCGAGGACCTCAACGTCTGGGTCGTCACCGGCGACGGCGACGCCCTCTCCATCGGTGGCAACCACCTCATCCACGCGCTGCGCCGCAACGTGAACATGACGATCCTGCTGTTCAACAACCGGATCTACGGCCTGACCAAGGGGCAGTACTCCCCCACGTCCGAGACCGGCAAGGTCACCAAGTCCACCCCGGTGGGCTCGATCGACCACCCGTTCAACCCGGTCTCGCTGGCCCTGGGCGCCGAGGCGTCGTTCGTGGCGCGCACCATCGACTGCGACCGCAAGCACCTCACCGCCGTCCTCGCCGCGGCCGCCGCCCACCGCGGCACCTCGCTGGTCGAGATCTACCAGAACTGCCCGATCTTCAACGACGGGGCGTTCGAGGGCCTCAAGGGCCCTGACGCCGCCGACCAGCTGCTCCGGCTCGAGCCCGGCCTCGAGGTCACCGTCGACGGACAGACCTGGACCCACGACCCCACCGAGGCCAACCCCACCCGCCAGTTCGCCATCTCCCGCCTCGACGGCGACCCGGACTCCCCCGTCCCGGTCGGCATCTTCCGCCAGGTCGACCGCCCGACGTACGACGACCAGGCCCGTGCCCAGGTCGCCGACGCGCTCGCCGCGGCCGGACCGGGCGACCTGCAGGCCCTTCTCGACAGCGGAGACACCTGGTCGGTGGCCGAGGAGCGCGCCTGAGAACATCAGGCGTGCCTGCACCGACCGTCCCGGGGTCCCGAGTCCAGTTCGCGACCCTGGCGGCGATCACGGTCGTCACCGGTGTCGTGAGCAGCCTCGGAGCCCCGTTGGTCCCGGCGATCGCGGCCGAGCAGGGCGTGCCGCTGAGCACCGCGCAGTGGGTGCTGACGATCGCGCTCCTCGCGGGCGCGGTGGTCACACCGGTGCTCGGGCGGCTCGGCACCGGACGGCTCCGCCGGCCAGTGGTGATCGGAGGGCTCGGCGTCGTCCTCGCCGGCACGGTGCTCGCCGCGCTGCCGCTCGGCATCGGGACGATGGTGCTCGGCCGCGCCCTCCAGGGCGTCGGCATGGCGCTGACGCCGCTCGCGTTCGCCGTCGCGCGCGACCTGTGGTCGGGCCAGGAGCTGCTCTCCCGGCTGGCCCTGCTGTCGGTCGCGACGGTGTGCAGCGCGGGTCTCGGCTACCCGGTCTCGACCCTCGTCGCTGCACACTTCGGGATCAGCGGCGCCTACGCGTTCGGCGCCCTCCTGGTCGCGGCGACCGCGCTGCTGACGCTGCGCCACCTCCCGCCCGCCCGGGACGACGGCGTCCAGCCCGTCGACGTCGTCGGCGCTCTGCTGCTGTGCACGGGGACACTCGGCTTCCTGCTCGGCGTCAGCCAGGGCGAGCACTGGGGCTGGACCACGCCCCGCACGCTCGGCACCGGGCTCGGCGGCCTGCTCCTCATCGGGGCCTGGGTCGCCTGGAGCGGGCGGCGCACCCGGCGCGGCCGGCAGCCGCTGGTCGACCTGAGCCTCGCGCTGCGTGCCGGGGTCCGCACGCCGAACGCGGTCACGGTGGCGATCGGGATCAGCCTCTACGGCCTGTTCTCGATGGTCGTGCTGCTCGTCCAGTCCGACGGGTCCGGCGGCTTCGGCCTCGACGCCGGGCTCGCCGTCAGCGGCCTGGTCCTGGTCCCCTACGCCGTCGCCAGCATCGCGGCCAACCGGGTCGCGATGTACCTGGCCCGCCGGGTCGGCACCGGCCTCCTGCTGCCGGCCGGCTGCCTCGTCTTCGGCTCGGCCTCGGTGCTGCTGGCCTGGCGCCACGACGCGCTCTGGCAGGCCCTGCTGGCGATGGCGTTGGGCGGGCTCGGCGGCGGCCTGACCTTCTCGTCGATGGCGATGCTGATCGTGCCCAACGTCCCCGCCGAGGAGACCGGGAGCGCGATGGCGTTCAACCAGCTCCTGCGCTACCTGGCGTTCTCGACCGGCGCCGCGGCGGCGATCGCGCTCCTCGCGGCGTACGGCGGCGGGGAGGCCGGCTTCGTCGCGGTCTGCCTCACCATGGCCGCGCTGTGCGTGGTGGCCGCCGTCGGCGCGGCGGCGGACCGGCGTCCCGCTCCGGTGCTCCCCTCGATCGCCTTGCACAATCCATCATAATCAATAGAATGATTGGAGTGTGCAGGTGACCGGCCTGCCCGGCCCCCAGGAGGAGACATGCCCGAGCTGATCGTCGTCGGCGTCGACGGCAACGAGCGGGCCGAGCGGGCCGCCGACACCGCGGCCCGGCTGGCTGCCGCGACCGGGGCGGGCCTGCACGTGGTCTGCGCCTACGTCCGGGACCAGGCCGCCGAGATCAGCGTCGCCGACGGCACGCACGAGGTGTCGATCGCGCGCGAGAGCGCGGACATCGCCGCCCGGGTCGCCGGTCGTCTCGCCGAGGTCGTGCCGGGCGTGACGAGCTCGGCCGTGCAGGGCCGGCCCGCCGACGTCCTGCTCGCCGAGGCCGACCGGCTCGACGCCTCGCTGATCGTCGTCGGCAACCGTCGCATGCAGGGCATCGCCCGGGTGCTCGGCAGCGTCCCGGCGGCCGTGGCGCACCACGCGCCCTGCGACGTCTACATCGTCAACACCGGCTGAGTCGGCCGGACCGGCCCCGCGCCGGCCCCGGATCTGCTGGGATGAGCCTGTGCTGCTCGACCTCCAGCTCGACGGACGCCCCGACCAGGCCCGCGAGCGCGCCCGCGCCCTCGCCGCCACCGGGGCCGCCGGCCTGTTCACCTTCGAGGGTCCGCACGACGTCTTCCTGCCCCTGGCCGCCGTCGCCGGCGAGGTCGACGCCGACCTGATGACCAACGTCGCGATCGCCATGCCGCGCTCGCCGATGCACCTCGCGCACACCGCGTGGGACCTGCAGCTGATGTCCGGCGGCCGGTTCCGGCTCGGCCTCGGCTCGCAGATCCGACCCCACATCGAGAAGAGGTACGGCGCCCGCTGGTCGCCACCCGCCGCGCGGATGCGCGAGATCGTGGCCGCGGTGCGCGCGATCCTGCACTCGTGGCAGTCCGGGGAGCGCCTCGACTTCCGCGGCGAGCACACCACCCACACCCTGATGCCGCCCACCTTCGTGCCCGGCCCCAACCCCTTCGGCCCGCCGCCCGTCCTGCTCGGCGCGCTCGGCCCCCTGATGACCCGGACCGCCGCCGAGGTCGCCGACGGCCTGCTCGTGATGCCCTTCCACAGCCACCGCCACTTCCGCGAGCGGACCCTGCCCGCCGTCGCCGACGGGCTCGCCGCGTCCGGCCGCTCCCCCGGCGACCTGGCGGTGCACCCGCAGGCGATCGTCGCGATGGGCCGCACCGACGCCGAGCTCACCGCCGCCCGTGCGGGTGTGCGCGGACTCCTGGCGTTCTACGGGTCCACGCCGGCGTACCGGCCGGTGCTCGACGTCGAGGGCTGGAGCGACCTCCAGCCCGAGCTCAACCGGCTCTCCAAGACCGGCGACGTCGCCGCGATGACCGCGCTGGTCGACGACCGGATGCTCGCCACGCTCGCGGTCACCGGCACGCCCGAGGAGTGCGCGGCCGAGATCGGCCGGCGCTTCGGCGACGTACCGGGAGTGACGCGGGTGTGCTGCTACTTCCCCGGCTACGACCCGCCGCTCGACCAGGTCGCGGCGCTGGCGGAGGCACTCCGGCCGCTCTGAGCGGGCGGTGGAAGCACCCGGGGTCGTCGCGCTCGACGACCGCGAGATCGTCGACGCCGCGACTCTCCGGCGGCGTTCCGGCGCCCGAGCGGTCCGCCGCCCGCTCGTCCCGCACGGGCCGCACCCGCGCGCTGCGCGTCGCGCACGCGGCCGATTGCCGGGCCGCCAACCCGTTCGCGTCGTGCCTGCGCGCGGTCTGCGGCGAGATCCGCGGACCGGCTGCCCGCCCGCAGGTCCAGATCGGCCCCTACCGGGTCGACCTCGCCGACCCCGACCTCGGCGTGGTCATCGAAGCCGACTCGCGCACGTGGCACGCGGGGCCGGCCGAGCACGACGCCGACGTCCGCCGCTCCACCACGCTCGTGCGCACCCGGGCGGCGCGGGTCAGCCCCCGAACGCGGGCTTCTCCTTCGCCAGGAACGCCCGCACGCCCTCGGCGAAGTCCGGCCCGCCGTACACCTCGCGCAGCAGCGGCTCCTCGTCGGCCGGCGCGGTCTCGGTGATGGCGGCGCGGCGGCGCAGCTGCTGCTTGGTGACGCGCAGCGTGACCGGGGAGGCCTGGAGGATGCCGTCGACCAGGGCGTCGACCTCGGCGTCGAGCGCCGCGCGGTCGGGGACCTCGGCGGTGAGCGCGCCCGCGGCGTAGGCGCGGTCGGCGGTGACCAGCCGCGAGGCCAGCAGCATCTCGCGGGTGAGCGACTCTCCGAAGACGGCGGCGCAGCGGTAGAGCACCGGCGAGGACAGCGCGTTGCCGAGCGTCCGGGCGATCGGGTAGCCGAAGCGGGACGACGACGTCGCGACCCGCAGGTCGGCGTTCGTGGCGACCGCGAGGCCGCCGCCGACGCAGACGCCGTCGATCGCGGCGATCGTGACCTGGGGCAGCGCCAAGAGGCCGTCGAGCATCTCCCGGATCCACGTCTCGTACTCGACGGCGTCGGCCTCGAGGAAGTCGGAGATCTCGTTGCCCGCGGCGAAGGCCTTGCCGCCCTCGCCGCGCAGCACCACGACCCGGACCGACCGGTCGTCGGCGAGCTCGTGCCACAGCTCGCGCATCTGGGCGTACATCGCCTGGGTGAAGGCGTTGCGGCGCTCGGGACGGTTGAAGGCCACCGCGACGACGCCCGGGCGCCCGCGGTCGATGATCAGGTCGCTCACGCCGGCGATTGTCCCAGGGTCAGTAGCCGTACCCGCCACCGCCGCCGCTGTCACCACCGTCGCTGCTGTCGCTGCTCGACGGCGAGGCGGGCGTGGTCATCTTGGTGCCGTCGGCCCCGACCACCCACCAGATCCCGCCGTAGCCCTGCCCGTAGGCGTCGCCGGCCTCCTTGTCGGAGGCGTAGGTGTAGAGCGGGTGACCGTCCAGGGTGAGCTGGTCGCCGCCGTCCGCGCCCTTGACCGTGCCGAGCTTCCCCTGGACGCCGTCCCCCAGCGTCGGGCTCGCCGGCGCCGGGACGGCGGGCCAGAGCCCCACGCACGGACCGGTGCACGCGCTGGTGGTCTCGCCCGGCTGGTCCTTGTCGTAGTAGTAGACGGTCCGCCCGGCCGAGTCGACCAGGACCTTGCCCGCCTCGGTGCTCCCCAGCTGCAGCGTGACACCCGAGTCGGCGGTCGGGGAGGCGGCGCCGCCGCTCCCGCCGCCGCCGTCGGAGCCGCAGGCACCCAGCGCGAGGACCGCCACGGACAGCAGGGGAAGGGCGACGGCGGCCGGCTTGTTCATCGGGACTCCTCGGGTCGGTGGATACCCGTGACACGGCGCCGGGCCCGCCGGGGTTCACCGGATCAGGGGGTTCCCGCCAGCAGCACCGTGCCGTCCTCCGCGCGCAGCTCGACCCGCTCGATGGCGGACGGCGCGAGGTCGGTCGAGCCGGCCGTCCGCGCGGTCTCGCCGGGCCCGGCCTGCCAGCGGGACACGAGCTGGCGCTGCCCGGCGTCGTCCACGACGTAGAGCGCGTAGCGGTACCGGTCGCCGTAGCTCCCCGTGTAGGTGCAGGTCATCGCGATCGCCGTGCCCCACGCGGTCGGGGTCAGCCGGACCGTGGCCCGCAGCGGGACCGGCCGCTCCGCGACCCCGGCGAGCGCGACGGTCCGCCCCGCGGGTGGCGCGTGCTCGCGGGAGCCCACGACCACCCCGGTGACCGCGCCGCCGGCCAGCAGCACGGCCGCGGCCACCCCGGCGAGGGCCCTGCGGCGCACCGGGCGCCGCGCCGGCACCCCGACCGGAGCCGGGACGACGTCCACCGGCGTCTCGGCGAGCAGCGCCGCCGCGTCGTCGTCGGGGACGAGCCGCAGCAGTCCCGGCAGCATCCCGACCTCCGCCACCGCCGCCGCGCAACGGGCGCAGTCGTCGACGTGCGCCTCGTACTCGCGGCGCTCGCTGCTCGACAGCGCACCGAGGACGTAGGCGGCGTCCCAGTCGGCGTAGGGGTGGGTGGTCACCGGGTCACGCCCCGTTCCTGGAGGGCGAGCCGCAGCGCGCGCAGGCCGTAGTGGAGCCGGGACTTCACGGTTCCCGGCGGGATGTCGAGCGCCGCGGCGATCTCGGCGACGCTGAGCCGCAGGTAGTACGCCCGGACCACGACCGCGCGGTGCTCCGCGCTCAGCGTGGCGAGCGCGTCCCCCACGAGGAGGGCGTCGAACAGCGCGTCGACCCGGTCCGGCTCGACGGTCGCCGCCGTCTCCGGAGGCTCGGCCGCCACGGTCTCGTGCCGGGCCCGCGAGGAGCGCGCCTCGTCGACGACGAGGTGCCGCGCCACCGTGTAGAGCCAGGCCCGGACCGAGCCCCGGTCGTCCTCGCGCACGTCGTGCAGCCAGGCACGCAGCAGCGTCTCCTGGACGACGTCGGCGGCGCGCTGCGGGTCACCGACCAGGCGGACGACATACCTCTCCAGCGCGGCCGCGTGCTCGCGGTGCAGCGCCTGGATCAGGTCGGGATCGCCCGGCATCGTCCACCTCCGTGGAGGACACGACGACGGGAGCCGTTCGGTTCACCGTCCCCTCCATCATGCGCTCGCGGCCGGAGCCGCGCGCAGCAGCGCGTCGCGCGCCCGGGTGCGCGAGGTCAGCAGCCCGAGACCGGCGCCCGCGGTGTTGGCGACGGCGTCGCGCCAGTCCATCACCCGGTCGGCGGTGAGCGTCCCCTGCGCGATCTCGAGCCCGGCGCCCAGCAGCACCAGGCCGATCCCGGCCACCAGGAGCGGCCGCCCGCCCCGGAAGACCTGGACCGCGCCGGCCGCCAGCACGCCGTACGCCGTGAGGTGCTGCCACTTGTCGCCGGCCGGCACGTCCGGCCCGGCCGGTGGCGAGCCCAGCGAGAGCGCGACCACCGCCGCGACGAGCAGCAGCCACAGCCCCAGCCACAGCCAGGGCAGTCGCAGCGGCTTCACGCCCGCTGCTCGCGGACCGCGAACGCCGCGACGACCCCCGCCAGCGCCCCGAACAGGTGGCCCTGCCACGACACTCCCGGCGTCCCCGGCAGGACACCCCACAGGACGCCGCCGTACACGACGAGGACGCCGAGGCCGAGCACGATCTCCCACGGCTTGCGGTCGACGAAGCCCTGCACCGCCAGGTAGGCGATCCACCCGAAGATCAGCCCGGACGCCCCGATGTGCACCGAGCCGCCGCCCGCCACCAGCCACACCGCGAACCCGCCGAGCAGCCAGATGATCGCCGTCGCCACGAGCCCGCGGACCAGCCCGGTCGCCAGCGTCAGGAAGCCCAGCACCAGCGCCGGCACCGTGTTGGCACTCAGGTGCCCCCACCCGCCGTGCAGCAGCGGCGCCGCCAGGATCCCCAGCAGCCCCTCGCCGTCCCGCGGCCGGATGCCCCACCCGTCGAGCCGGTGCGACGCCGCGACGTCGACCACCTCGATCGCCCAGAGGAGGGCGACGAAGACTCCGGTGGCGAGCGCCGCCACCTGCCAGGCCGGGCGGGTCTGCTGCTGCATGGGGACAGTGTGGCGGGTCGTCGGTCGCCGGTCAGCCGTGGCTGGCGACGTACTCCTCCAGCGCGTCGCGCACCAGGTCGGCCGGACGACGGCCCTCGCGCTCGGCGAGCTCGGCGATCTGCTGCTTGAGGGCGGGCGTGACCCGCGCCGTGATCTTGGGCGAGTGCTCGCCCGGCCCGGTGAGGGACGGCCGCCCGCGCAGCCGCGCCGCACGATCGGCGACCTCGCGGCCGTACGCCTCCGCGCCGGCCTCGTCGAGGACGCGACCGGACGGCAGGGTGATCGGGTGCTCGTCGAGGTCGAGGTCCTCGTCGTCGCCCTCGACCTCGGCCTCGCCGGCCAGGATCGCCTGCTGCAGCTCATCCTTCACGGTGCCCACCTCCTACGGAGCGGATCCGGTAGCTCGTCGGCATCGCGTGGATCACGGCCCACCCACCCGGGCGACGGTCGTCCGGGACCACCACGATCTCCAGGGCGACGCCGCGATCGTCGACGCCCACGTACGTGCGCGCGTCGCCGTCGATGATCGGCTCGTCGGCGCTGACCAGCGCCGCGATGATGTGCCCGTTGCCGACTCGATGCTTGCGGGCGGACCGGGTGACCCTGATGCGCATGCGACGAACGTAGATCCGCTGTTCGATTTGTGTCGCCCACAATAGCCCGTTCTCCACAGGCCCGCCACCACTTTCCGGGTCAGCCCCAGACCGCGACCCAGTACTGCACCCCGTACGGCGCGTCGTCGTACCGCACGTCCCCGTCGGCCAGCGGCGGCAGCCCGACCAGGCAGGTGACGTCGGCCCAGAGCTCGTCGGCGAGCGCGAGGTCGATGTGGTCGAAGGACGCCCGCAGCGCGGCGTCGAAGCCGGCGGCCCGCTCGTCGAGGTGGCCCGGCGCCTTCTCGGTGCGGGTGGCCGAGCCGTTGCCGACGACCAGGGTCCCGGTCTCGTCGGCGTCGACGACGACGGCGCCCACGGCCTCGGCCAGCGCTGCGCCGACCCGGCGGCCCGACGGACCCGAGGCGACGACGCGCACCCGCGGCCCGAGCTCGCCGACGGCGGACAGGCAGGCCGCGCGCAAGGGGGCGACCGGGTCGTCCAGCGACGCGTACGACGGCAGCAGGGCCGGCACGCCCGGCACCAGGGCCCGGGCCCTCACTGCAGGCCCCGGATCGCGCGCAGCGGCGGTCGCCGCCCCGCGATGGACCAGACCATGTCGACGGTCTGCCGGGTCTCGACGACCTGGTGGACGCGGTAGATCCGGGCACCCGCGAGCGCGCACACCGAGGTGGCGGCGAGCGTCCCGACGAGCCGCTCCCCCACGTCGAGGCCGAGGGTCTCGCCGACGAAGTCCTTGTTGGACAGCGACACCAGCACCGGCCACCCGGTGGCGACCATCTCGCCGAGGCGGCGGGTGACCTCGAGCGAGTGGAAGGTGTTCTTGCCGAAGTCGTGGGCCGGGTCGATGACGATCGACTCGCGCGCGACCCCGGCGTCCAGTGCCCGCTGCGCGTAGGCGGTGGTGTCGGCGATCGCGGCGGCGACGACGTCGTCGTACTCGATCCGGTAGGGGCGGGTCCGCGGGGTGACGCCGCCGGTGTGGGTGCAGATGATCGCGGCGTCGTGCTCGGCGGCGACGTCGACCAGCTCGGGGTCCGCGCCGCCCCAGGCGTCGTTGAGGACGTCGGCACCCGCCGCGCAGACGGCGGCGCCGACCTCGGCGCGCCAGGTGTCGACGGAGATGACGAGGTCCGGGTAGGTCGCGCGCACCTGGGCGACGAAGTCGACGACGCGGGCCTTCTCCTCGGCGGCCGAGATCTCGACGCCGGGCGCGGCCTTGATCCCGCCGATGTCGACGATCTCGGCCCCCTGCGCGACGACCTCCGCGACCCGCGCGAACGCGGCGTCCTCGGCCCAGGTCGCCCCCTTGTCGAAGAACGAGTCGGGCGTGCGGTTGACGATCCCCATCATCAGCGGGTCGTCGTCACCGAAGGCATGTCGTCCCAGCCTCATCACAGGTAGGCCTCCGCCGCCGGTCGCTCGACGGTGGGTACGACGTGCTCGACCGGCTCGAGCCCGCGCAGGTACTGGCGCAGCACGGCCGCCTCGCCCCCGGCAGCCGGCACGACGCCGGACCGGGCGAGCGCCGCCGCGAGGATCTGGGTCGCCATGCCGCCGAGGTCGCGCAGCGCCTGGTGCCGGTGCGCGCGGACCCCCAGGTCGACCTGGGCGAGGGACGACGTCCCGCCCGCGCGGACGGTGTCGACGAGGGCGGCGAGCTCGACGGCGTACCCGGTGGGGACCGACAGGCCCGCGAACCACGTCCGGCGCACGGCCCACTCGCCCGCGAGCGGCTGCACCAGCGAGCCGAGCTCGGGGAAGAGCAGCGCGATCAGCGGCCGGGCGACCAGCTCGGTGACCCGGCCGCCCTCGAGCGGCCCCTCGGCGCCCGGGCGGTCGTAGAAGCCCTTGACCAGCTGCACGCCGGGGTCGGACAGCAGCGGCCCGAGCAGGCCGGGCACGAAGTGGGTGTCCCAGTCGTGGAGGTCGGCGTCCATGAAGACGACGAGGTCGCCCGAGGTCACGAAGAGCGACTTCCACATCGCCTCGCCCTTGCCCGGGTGGGTGCCCAGGTCGGGCCGGATCTCGGCCGCGCGGTGCACCCGCGCGCCGGCCGAGGCGGCGACCGCGAAGGTGTCGTCGACCGAGTCGCTGTCGATCACCACGATCTCGTCGACCAGTGCGACCGTCTCCATGAGCGCCTCGCGCACCCGGGAGACGACGGCGCCGACGGTCGCGGCCTCGTTCCGCGCCGGGACGACGAGGCTGACCCGCTGCCCCAGCTCCACCTTGCGACCCAGGAGCACCTCGAGGCTCCAGTCGTCCCAGTGGGCGGCGCGGATCCCCATGCCGGCCAACCTACCGGCCACCCGCGGCCGGTCCGGATTCACCCGTCAGACTCGCCCCGAACTGCCAGGAGCGGTGCTACGGTCGAAGTCGTCTCGGGATGTTCGGGTGCTCCCTCCCCCCTGGAGATCGACATGGGTTTCCGCCGGTTCCGCCGCAAGGTGCGCTGCCTCCTGAGATACGGGCCACACCGGTGCCCGCACATCGAGCGCCACTCGCGCCGCCCCAAGCGGCCGCGCCGGGTGGCCGCGCAGCCACCACCCCTGGGCCGGCACGCCCGGACCTGAGCCGGACCGAGCCGGACCTCAGCCCGCGAGGTACGCCCGCACCGCGGCCGCGATCGCGCGCGCGTAGCGCTGCCGGCCGGCCGGGCTCTCCATCACCGCGGCGTCACCGGCCGCGCGCATGTTCCCGAGCTCGGCCATCACCGCCGGGACGTCGGACAGGTTGAGGGTCCCGAGGTCGGTCCGGACGTCGATCCCGTCGTCCCCGCGGTAGGTCGACGGCGCGAAGCCCGCCCGCACCAGCGCGTCCCTCAGGTCCACGGCGAGGCGCCGGGAGGGCCGCTCGATGTCGTCGGTCCACCCGGACCGCGTGCCGGGCCGGATCACGTGGAAGCCGTGCGCCCCCGACGACAGCACGCCGTCCCCGTGGATGCTCACCCGCACGTCGGCCGTCGGCCCCGGCTGGCCGGGGTTCCCGATCCGGCCGCGCTCGTCCACGCACGGGCCCCACGCGCCGGCCGCGTCGTCCGGCCGGGTGAGCACGACCCGGGCCCCCATCCGGCGCAGCTGCCGCCGGGTCTCGACGGCGACCTCCCAGGCGAAGGTCGCCTCGGGGTAGCCGTCGTCCGTCGCCGTGCCCGTGGTGTTGCAGGCCTTGGTGATCCCGCCGGCGTCGACCGGCCGGTTGATCTCGTCGGGGAACCGGGCGTTGCCGAGCCGGTGCCCCGGGTCGAGGACGACGACCTTGCCGGCCAGCGGGCGCTTCGGCGGCCGCGGCTGCGGGGTCACCGAGGAGGGCGTCGCGGAGGACGATCCGGCGCTCGGCGTACCGGCGCCGGGGGCCGGGGAGTCCGCGCCGGAGCACCCGGCCGCCAGCACGGCGACGGCGAGCACGACGGCTGCGGCGCGCCCGGTCATGCGTACCCCAGCACGTCCTTCCGCTTCTCTCCCCAGGCGAGCGCGGAGGCGATGGCCTCGTCGAGGCTCAGCTCGGTGCGCCACCCGAGCAGCTCGGCGGCCTTGTCGGCGTTGGCGAACGCGCCCGCCGCGTCACCGGGACGCGCCGGCGCCTCGACCACCGGCACCGGCTTGCCGACCACGCGCTCGACCGCGGCGAGCAGCTCGCGCACGGTGACGCCGTCGCCGGCCCCCAGGTTGATGTACGTGTACGGCGCCGCGACCGTGTCCAGCACCTTGTCGAACTCCTCGACCGCCCGCACGTGCGCGCGGGCCAGGTCCCACACGTGGATGTAGTCGCGGATGCCCGTGCCGTCGCGGGTCGGGTGGTCGGTGCCGGTCAGCGTGAAGGTCGGCCGGATCCCCAGCGCCGTCTGCGCCATCAGCGGGACGACGTGCGTCGCGTCGCGCAGGTGGTAGCCCGTCTCGAGGTCCGGGTCGGCCCCGATGGGGTTGAAGTAGCGCAGGATGATCGCGCGCAGGTCGGTGGCCTTCGCGAGGTCCTCCAGGACCATCTCCATCATCCGCTTGGTGCGCGCGTAGGGGGAGGTCGGGTCGACCGGGTCGTCCTCGGTCACCTCGAACTGCGGCGTGAGCGCGTAGAGCGAGGCCGTCGAGGAGAACAGGATCCGCGGCTTCCCGAGCGCGGTCAGCTCGTCGAACATCTCCAGCGACTTGGTCACGTTGTCGCGGTAGTACTCGTAGGGCAGTGCCACCGACTCCGGGACGACGATCCGCGCCGCCATGTGGATCGTGGCGTCCAGGTCCGGGTGCTCGGCCACCACGCGGCGCAGCAGCGCACGGTCGGCGACGTCTCCCTCGTAGAAGATCCGGTCGCCGACGTACGCACGCGGCCCGCTGAGCAGCGAGTCGAGGATGACCGGGGTGTGCCCGGCCTGCTCCAGCGCCTTCGCCGTGATCGAACCGAGGTAGCCGGCGCCGCCGGTGACGAGAACCTTCATGGGTCCAGAGACTACTGAGCCGCCCGTGGCCCGCCGCCAACCGTCATTTTGCGAACAGGATGCCCGCTCGCCGCGACATCCCCCCTTCGGTGTCCTTACGGTCACCTCCGCGGACGCGGCCCGGCGAGGGGCCCGCGCGGGACATCCGGGGGGATTCGATGACGGTGGTCGACCGGGCGCCGCGCCACCTGCGCGCGCTCCGGCCCCGACCCCTGCCGCTGGTCCCGGCCACGGTGCTCGTCGGCGACGCCGTCCTGCTGGGCCTGACCGTGGTGCTGGCGGTGCTCGGCCGCGAGAAGCTGACGCTCTTCACGCCGCCCGCGGGCGTGCGGAGCCACCTCGAGGTCGCGGCGCCGCTCATCCTGCTCGGCTGGCTGCTGACCATCGGCTTCCTCGGCGGCTACCGGCGCGAGGTGCTCGGGGCCGGCACCGACGAGTTCAAGCGGGTCTTCCAGGCGAGCCTGCTCACCTCCGGCCTGGTCGGCATCGGCTGCTACCTCGCGAAGTTCACGCTGCCGCGCGGGTTCTTCGTGCTCGCCTTCCTGATCGGCCCGGTGCTGCTGCTCCTGGGCCGGTGGGTCGCGCGCCAGCTGCTCCACGTGCTGCGCCGCCGCGGCCTGCTCGCCTCGCGCGTCCTGGTCGCCGGCTCGGTCGAGGGCAGCGACGCGATGACGCGGGTGCTGCGCCGCGAGAGCTGGCTCGGGTACGCCGTGGTGGGCGCCGTCGTCCCGTCCGGGTCGCGGGTGGTGGACGAGACGCGCACCGGCGTCCCGGTGCTCGGCGACGTCGCCGAGCTGACCGAGCTGGTCGACACGCACGCGATCGACCTGGTCCTCTTCGCGCCCGGCAGCGTCACCGACGCCGCCGAGATGAAGCAGGTGATCTGGGCGCTCGAGCGGCACCGGGTGCGGGTCGCGCTCACGCCCCAGCTCGACAACATCTCCCACGAGCGGATCGCCGTCCGGCCGGTCGGCGGCGTCCCGCTCATCCACGTCGACTCCCCCACCTGGACCGACGCCGGCGCGGTCGGCAAGCGGGTCTTCGACGTCGTCGGCGCGACGCTGCTGCTCCTCGCCTTCAGCCCGCTGCTGGCGGTCGCGGCGACGTCCGTGTGGCTGCACGACCGCGGCCCGGTGCTGTTCTCGCAGCTGCGGGTGGGCCGCGACGGCCGCCCGTTCCGGTGCCTGAAGCTCCGCACCATGCGGGTCGACGCCGAGGCGCAGGTCGCGCTCCTGATGGAGGAGACCGCCCAGGACGCCCTCCTCTTCAAGGTCAAGGACGACCCGCGGATCACCCGCCCCGGGCACTGGCTGCGGCGCTACTCGGTCGACGAGCTGCCCCAGCTCCTCAACGTGCTGCGCGGCGACATGAGCCTGGTCGGGCCGCGCCCCCAGGTCGAGCGCGAGGTCGCGATGTACGACGGCGCGATGACCCGCCGCCTCCTCGTCCGACCCGGCATGACCGGCCTGTGGCAGGTGTCGGGCCGCAACGACCTGCGGCCCGACGAGGCGATGCGGCTCGACCTCTACTATGTCGACAACTGGTCGATGCTCCAGGACCTCGCGATCCTGGTCCGGACGGCGCACGCCGTCGTCGGCGCCCGGGGCGCCTACTGAGCCGGAGGAGGGCACCCGTGAGCGACGGGCTGCGCGAGGTGCTCGACCTCCGCGACGCCGTCCGGCTGCGGGCGCTGCTGGCCGAGCAGCCCGGGCTCGCGCGCGAGCCGATCCCGGCCGGGCCCGGCCACCCGCGGGGCGCCTCGCCCCTGGGCTACGTCGCGATGCTGCGCTACGACGCCGTGCGCGGCGAGTGGCGCGACGTCGCGGGCACCGGCGCGCTCGCCCGGGCGCTGCTGAGCGCCGGCGCTCCCGTCGACGGCGCACCCGGCGATCCCGAGACGCCGCTCATCACCGCGGCCAGCTACGGCGACGCCGAGGTGGCGCAGGTCCTGGTCGAGGCGGGCGCCGACCTCGCGGCCACCGCGGCCCCGGACGCCGGCGGCGTCCCCGGCGGCACCGCGCTGCGGCACGCCGCGGTGTTCGAGATGACGGCGGTCGCCGACGTCCTCGTGGCCGCCGGCGCCACCGACCTCGTGCACGCGGCCGCGACCGGCTCCGCCGCCCTCACCGGGCTGCTCGGCGCCGACCCGCCCGAGGCCGACCGGGTCGCCGCGCTGCGGGTGGCCGCCGAGCGCGGCCGCCTCGACGTGGTCGACCAGCTGCTCGCGGCGGGGACGCCGGTCGATGGCGTCGACCGGGACGGCTCCACCGCCCTGCACGCCGCCGCCCACCGCGGCCGGCCGGACGCCGTCCGGCACCTCCTGCGGCGCGGCGCGGACCCCACCCGGCGCGACACCCGCTTCGGCGGCACCCCGCTCGACTGGTGCCGGCACCGGGCTGCCGAGCTGGGTCGCGAGCACCCCGATCACGACGAGGTCGGCCGGCTCCTGGCCCCGCCCACCCAGCGGTGAAAGCCCGCGAAAGCCCGGGCGGCGCCGAGGCGGATCGGTAAGGTCGCACCGTGCTCCCCCTCCTGTGCCCCACCCAGGCCTACGACTGGGGCTCGACCCACGCCATCCCGGGCTTCCAGCGCCGCCGCCCCGACGGCGCTCCGGTCGCCGAGGTGTGGCTGGGCACCCATCCCCTGGGCACCGCGCGGTTCGTCGACCGCCAGGGCGAGGAGCGCCCGCTGACCGAGGTCGCCGGCGAGCTCGACTTCATGCTCAAGCTGCTCGCCGCCGAGCGGCCTCTGTCGATCCAGGTGCACCCCAACTCCGCGCGCGCCCAGGCGGGGTACGCCGCCGAGGAGGAGCGCGGGGTCCCCCTCGCCGCCCCCGAGCGGGTGTTCAAGGACCCCCGGCCCAAGCCCGAGATGGTCGTCGCCCTCTCCACCTTCGACACGCTCGTCGGCTTCCGCCCGACCGCCGAGATCCTGCGCGTGCTCATGCCGCTGCCGCACCCCGTGGCCCGCGCGCTCACCAAGAAGCTGCGCGACAACCCCGGCTTCGCCGGCATCGTCCGGCTCGTCGAGGGCCTCCTCCTCGACCCGCCCAGCCCCGAGGACGTCGCCGCGATCGTCGACCAGTGCCGCGCCGCCCTCGACGACGGCATCGACATCAAGCGGGCCTACGCGACCGCCGTCGAGATCGAGAAGTTCCACCCCGGCGACGTCGGCGTGCTCGTCTCGCTCCTGCTCAACCGGCTGACCCTCCAGCCCGGCGAGGCGGCGTACCTCGACACGGGGATCATCCACGCCCACCTCAGCGGCATGTGCCTCGAGGTGATGATCGCCTCCGACAACGTCCTGCGCGCCGGGCTCACCACGAAGCACGTCGACCCGGACGGCCTCGTGCTCTGCCTCGAGGAGGGCATGTCCCGGGTCGCCCGGGTCTCCCCCCAGCTGTTCGGCACCTCGACCGACATCTTCAGCCCCAACCGCGAGTTCGCCCTCTCGGTCACCCAGAGCTCGCAGGCCGACCCGGCCGGCGTCATCCTCCCCGCCAGCGGCCCGCGGCTGCTGGTCTGCACCGGCGGCGAGGTCGCGCTCCTCAACGAGCGCGACGAGATGCTTCACCTGCGCCGTGGCGACGCGGCGTACGCCGACGACAACGACGGCGAGCTGCGGATCGTCGGCACCGGCGAGGTCGCCCAGGCCTACGCGCCCGACGGCGCGGCGGGCCGCCTCGACGACCTGCTCTGACCCGGCGGGCTAGCGCCGGCGCAGCCCCGCGAGCGCCGGGCGGACGTCGGCCAGGTAGACGCAGGCCGCGACGAGCATCGCCAGGTTGACGATCGAGAGCGGGATCGGCACCACCTGCAGCAGCACCCCGATGCCGAGGATGAGCGTCCAGGTCGCCTTGTTGAGCTTGTCGGCGGCGACGTACGACTCGCCGGAGTAGAGCAGGGCGCTGACGAACGCGAAGATCTTGACCACGAGGAGCACGAAGGCGATGCCGACGTTGATCCACATCTCCAGGCTGCTGGCCGCGCCGACGAATCCCCCGTACATAGTGGGTCGATCCTAGGGGACCGCGGGAAATGACAGCGACCCCGAGGCGGTGCCTCGGGGTCGCCGGGTGCTGCGGGGTGGTGCGGGACGGCTCAGGCGGAGGGAGCCGTGGTGGCCGGAGCGGCCTTCTTGGCGGCCGGCGCCTTCTTCGCGGGAGCCTTCTTCGCGGCCGGGGCCTTCTTGGCCGGAGCGGCCTTCTTGGCGGCCGGCGCCTTCTTCGCGGGAGCCTTCTTCGCGGCGGCCGGGGTGGCCTTCTTGACCGGGGCGGCCGGGACCTCGCCGGTGCGGAGCTTCACGACGACGCCCTCGCCGCGCTTGGCGAGGTCGGCGTAGAGCGCGGTCGCGGTGGCGACGTTGTCGTCGTACGCGCCCTTGACGCTGCTCTGGACCTTGGCCGGGAGCGCCTTGGCGTCGGCCTGGAGGTCGGCGAACGTGCTGACGGCCTTGCCCTGCAGCGACTTCGGCTCGGGGAGCTCGAAGCCCTTGACGCTGCTCTGGACGCCCGCGACGCGGGTCTGGACACCGGCCACGCGGGCGGTGACGTCCTTCTGGACGTCGGAGACGCGGGCGGTCACCTTGGCCTGCACGTCGGCGACGTAGGTGCGGACCTTCTCGACGGCCAGGTCGGTCGCGCCGACGCCGGCGTAGAGCGGCTTGGCGGCGGCCGGCGGGAGGTCGACCTTGGTGAGGTCGAGGGTCGGGAGGTCGATCTTCGGGAGGTCGATCTTGGGGAGCTCGAGCTTCGGCATTGCTGGTTTCACCCTTCGTTGGCGACGGCGTCGGAGTCCGTCTCGGTAGTGGTCGGCGCGTCTTCCGGCGCCTCTTCCGCGGCCCGCGTGGAGCCTTCCTGCTCGGCCGCGTTGAGCGCGAGGAACGATGCGTAGACATCGAGGAGCGACTGCTTCTGCCGCTCGGTGAGTCCGGTGTCGCTCACGATCGCGAGCTCCACCGATCCCCCCACGCCGTCATCGGGGCTGAGGATCCCGGCCCTGATGTAGAGCTGCTCGGCGGAGATCCGCAGGGCCTTGGCGATCTGTTGCAGCACCTCGGCCGACGGCTTGCGGAGTCCCCGCTCGATCTGGCTCAGGTACGGGTTCGAGACGCCCGCCTGGTCGGCCAGCTGCCGCAGGGAGAGGCGGGCCGAGGTCCGCTGCTCCTTGAGGTAGTCGCCGAGTGACCCGACGGTCTTCACGACCTTTCCCTTCGCCATGCGCCCATCGTGCTAGCAATAGTTAGCATCTTGCAAGCAGCCAGCACGTGAAGTCGTTCACATGTGCACGAGCGCGGACGGCGTCCCGGGCGCGCCGGTCGCCCTCCGGAGTGATCGCGTCCACCTTCCACTGTTCAAATCGGATCAACTCACTCGACTCTGTACGATCTCCCCTGTGCCAGCCCCGTCCGTCCCCCAGCACTGCCCCACGCCGCGGGAGCTCGACGACCTCGAGCTGCTCACCTCGGGGGCGGCCGCGCCGATCCGCGGGTTCAACGAGCCGGGCAGCCCGATCACGCTCTCGCTCCCCCAGGAGCTGCGCACCCACCTCGACGAGGGCAACGAGGTCGAGCTCGTCGACCCCGAGGGCCTGCCCCTGGCCCGCGTCGCCAGCGCGCTGCGCGGGCTGACCGTGACGCCGCTGACGCACGCCCAGTACGGCCCCTTCCGCCGGCTCTACCTGACCCCCGAGGCCGTCCGCGAGCGGTACGCCGGGCGCACCTTCGTGCCGGTCACCGACCTGGTCACCGACGTCCAGCTCGAGCAGCTGCGCGGCCTCGGCCCGGTGGTGCTCGTGGCGCTCGTCGGCACCGGAACGCCCGCGGTCAGCCCGGTCGGGCTGCTGCGCGCCACGCTCCGGGTCGCCGGCCTCGTCGGCGCCGACGTCGTGGCCTGCCCGCTGGCCGACCACGCCTCGCTCGCCGACCCCGCGCTGCGCATCTCGGTGCTCACGTCGTACGCCGAGACCGACCCCGTCGTCGAGCTCGGGTACGGCGGCCACCTGCTCCCCGAGGTCGCCGACATCGCGCGCGAGGAGCGCCCCCGCCCCGACGAGCAGGGCCTCGTCCTGTTCTTCACCGGCCTGTCCGGCAGCGGCAAGTCGACGCTGGCCCGCGCGCTCATGGACCGGCTGCTGGAGCAGGGCGGGCGCAGCGTGACGAGCCTCGACGGCGACGTCGTGCGCCGCAACCTCTCCGCCGGTCTCACCTTCTCCAAGGAGGACCGCGAGACCAACATCCGCCGGATCGGCTGGGTCGCCGCCGAGATCTCCCGCCACGGCGGGATCGCGGTGTGCAGCCCGATCGCACCCTTCGACCAGACCCGGCAGCAGGTCCGGGCGATGGTCGACGAGGCCGGCGGCGCGTTCTTCCTCGTCCACGTCGCCACGCCGCTCGAGGAGTGCGAGCGACGCGACCGCAAGGGCCTCTACGCCAAGGCCCGCCGCGGCGAGATCCCCGAGTTCACGGGCATCTCCTCCCCCTACGACGAGCCGCTCGACGCGAACGTCCGGGTCGACACGACCGGGCGCACCATCGAGGACGCCCTCGACGACGTCATCGAGGCACTCCGAGCGAGCGGCTACCTCGACCTGACCACCACCGCCGCCGCGGTGGAGCCCGAGGCCGCCCCGGAGCCCGCGCCCGCCCCGGCCGTCGTCGTCGAGCCCGCGCCCGTCACCGAGCCACCCGCCCGGGTCGAGGCGACGCCGCTGCGCGTGCTCTTCGTGTGCACCGCGAACATCTGCCGCTCGCCGTACATGGAGCTGCGCTCGCGGGTGCTGACCGGCGCCGAGTCCGGCATCGAGTTCGCCAGCGCCGGCACCCACGGCTTCAACGCCCACCCGGTCGACCGGACCATGGGCGCCGTGCTCGCCGAGCGGGGCGTGAGCACCGAGCTGATCAGCGGCTTCGCCAGCCGCCCCCTGACCGACGACCTGATCGAGGTCGCCGACCTGGTCCTCACCGCCGAGGCCGCGCACCGCGCGTTCGTCCTCGAGGAGGTGCCGGGCGCCTTCCGCAAGGCGTTCACGCTCGGCCAGTTCGCGGAGTCCATCGACCGGGTCGACCGGGCCCTGCACGGTGCCGACCTGGTCACCGCCGTCGGCCACCGCCGGGCGGGCACCGCCGAGCACCACGACATCCGCGACCCCTACCGCCGGGGCAAGGCGGCCGCCGACGTCTCGGCGGACCAGATCGACGCCCTCCTCCAGGCGGTGCTCCCCCGCCTGGCCCTGCCACAGACGGGTGCCTGATGGACGACCTGCTCACCCTCACCGCTCTCTCGATCGCCGCGGCCGGCTTCTTCGTCGGCATCGTCGTCGGGCTCACCGGCATGGGCGGGGGCGCGCTGATGACGCCGGCGCTGATCTTCCTCGGCGTCGGCCACACCTCGGCGATCGTCACCGCCGACCTCACCGCGGCCGCCGTCTACAAGACCGGCGGGGCGATCACCCACGCCCGCGAGGGCTCGCCCAACCTGCGGCTGGCGGGCTGGCTGATCCTGGGCTCGGTGCCGATGGCGTTCGTCGGGCCCTGGCTGGTCAAGGCGCTGACGAACGACCCGACCGAGCTCGAGAAGACGCTCAAGCTCTGCATCGGCATCGCGCTCCTGTTCGCCGCGTCGACCTACGCGCTGCGGCTCTACATCAACCTCAAGCGGGTCCGCCGCGGCGGCTCGCTGCCCGACGACAACCCGCGCATCCGGCCGCTCCCCACGTTGCTGGTCGGCATGCTCGGCGGCCTCCTCGTCGGCGTGACCAGCGTCGGCTCGGGCTCGGTCATCATGATCGCGCTGCTCATGCTCTACCCCGGCCTGTCCGCCGTCCGCCTCGTCGGCACGGACCTGGTCCAGGCGGTCCCCCTCGTCCTCAGCGCCGCGCTGGCCAATATCGCCATCCACGGTCTCGAGTGGAGCCTGGTCATCCCGCTCGTCGTCGGCTCGGTGCCCGGCACGCTGATCGGCGCCCGGCTGGCCCCGCGGGTGCCGCAGTCCTACATCCGCCGCGGCATCGTCATCGTGCTCACGATGTCCGGCGTCGCCCTCCTCTTCAAGGCCGGGCTGCACCCGTTCGGCGAGGGCCACGAGACCGCCGAGGCGCTGGTCGTCGCCGGCATCGGCATCGCGATGCTCGTGCTCGTCCCCCTCGTCTGGGGCCTGATCCGGCGCCAGCACGACCTGCCGATGTTCGGGGCCCCCACGGTCGCCGAGATCGAGTCCTTCGGCTCGCCCGAGCAGCAGCCCACCGCTCGGACCGGCGCCTAGTCCGTTCGGGCCATCGCCACGCCCGACGATCAGAGGAGCCGCCCGTGCCCACCCGCGGACTACCGTGGGGTCAGGCAAGGGAGGCCGCGATGGACGTGCTGCTGAGCATCGGAGCGATCTGGGTGGGGGCTGCTGCCCTGTTCACCTTCGGCGTGAGCCGGGCGGGCGCGCTCGACGCGCCGTTCCAGGTGGAGCGCGTGCGGCCGGTCGTCCGGCCTCAGTCGCGCCCGTAGACGTCGCGCGTGTAGACCTTCTCGGCGACGTCGTCGAGGACGTCGGTGCGCCGGTTGGCGATGATGACGTCGGCCTTCTGCTTGAACTCGTCGAGGTCGCGCACGACCTTCGAGCCGAAGAACCGCTTCTGGTCCAGCTCGGGCTCGAAGACGATCACCTTGACGCCGCGCGCCTTGATCCGCTTCATCACGCCCTGGACCGCTGACTCGCGGAAGTTGTCCGAGCCGGCCTTCATCGTGAGCCGGTAGATCCCGACCACCCGGGGCTCGCGGCGCAGCACGTCCTCGGCGATGAACTCCTTGCGCGTGGTGTTCGCCTCGACGATGGCGCTGATGAGGTTCTGCGGCACCTGGCGGTAGTTGGCCTGCAGCTGCTTGGTGTCCTTGGGCAGGCAGTAGCCGCCGTACCCGAACGACGGGTTGTTGTAGTGCGTGCCGATCCGCGGGTCGAGGCCGACGCCCTCGATCACCTGACGGGTCTCCAGGCCGTGCATCGCGGCGTAGGTGTCGAGCTCGTTGAAGTACGCCACCCGCAGCGCGAGGTAGGTGTTGGCGAACAGCTTGATCGCCTCGGCCTCGGTCGATCCCGTGAACAGCACCGGGACGTCGTCGGCGAGCGCCGCCTGGACGAGCAGCTTCGCGAAGAGCCGGCCGGGCTCGGTGTCGGAGCCGACCACGATCCGCGACGGGTACAGGTTGTCGTGCAGGGCCCGGCCCTCGCGCAGGAACTCCGGGCTGAACAGGATCGACGCGCCGGGGTGCCGCTCGCGCAGCGTGTTCGTGTAGCCGACCGGCACCGTCGACTTCACCACGACGGTGGCGGCCGGGTTCGCCGCCAGCGCCTCGGCGGTCACCCGCTCGACGGTGGAGGTGTCGAAGCCGTTGGTCTCGGGGTCGTAGTTCGTGGGCGTCGCGACGATGACGAAGGTCGCGTCGGCGTACGCCTCGCGGCGGCTGCGCGTGGCGCGCAGCGCGAGGCCGCCGGCGGCGAGGTGCTCCTCGAGCTCGGGGTCGACGACCGGCGAGCGGCCCTCGTTGACGGCGGCGACCCGTTCGTTGCTCACGTCGAGCACCGTCACGTCGTTGTGGCGGGCGAGCAGCACGGCGTTGGAGAGGCCGACGTAGCCGGCTCCGACCACGGTGATCTTCATGCTCCGAGGACAACCGCCGCGATCGAACGGCGCGCCACGTCCGCGTTAACGGCGAGCGCCCGGTTGCTGCCAATCCCACACCGACGAGATCGGCAGCCCCCACAGCCGGGGCCCGTACTGGTGGCCCACCGTCGCCGTGTTGAGCACCACCCCGCCCCGGAACCGCGGCCCCGCGCGGCGGGCCAGCGCCTCGAGCGCGACGAACTGGTGCGGTCGCAGGCTGGCGGCGGTGCGGACCTCGATGCCGTAGAGGCTGTCGTCGGGGAGCTCGATCACCAGGTCGACGGCGAGCCCGTTGCGCTCGCGCAGGTACGCCACCCGGTGCTCGACCGCGCTCGCCGGGCGCTGGCGCAGGAGCTCGGCGGCCACGCTCGCGCGCAGCAGCGGTGCGAGGGCCCGGCGGCCGGCGAACTCGGCGAGCTCGGCGGCCGAGTGCCCGGCCAGGTGCCGGGCGAGCGCCGGGTCGGCCACGACCGCCTGCGGGCGCCCGATCGCGCGCTTGGCCGCGGCCGCGCGGCTGCCCGGCAGCAGGACGACGACGCCCAGCTCGACGAGCACGTCGACGTACGGCGAGACGGTGGTGGGCGGGATCCCGGCCACGGCCCCGAGCCGGGCCTTGTTGAGCTCGCCGGCCGGTGGGTCGGCCAGCGCGCCGAGGATCGCGCGGAGCCGGTCGGGATCCATCCGCCGCCGGGCCCGCGCCCGGCGCTCGATCGCCGCCACCTCGTCGTCCAGGCCGGCGCGCTGGGTCGCGGCGACGTACGCCGGCACGTCCCACGTGCTGCGCACCTCCCCGGGCACCGAGCCGCGCGAGCCCAGCCGGGCGACGAAGTCGGCCACCACGGGGCGATCCTAGGGGCTTCCCACGGCCAAACTCGTCGATTTGTCTATCGAGCCGTCGAGAATGTCTCGGTGCAAGGCGGCGCATGGCACGATGGGCGAGCCCGGAGTTTGAGTAGAACGTGTTCTAGAAGGGATGGGCCGTCCGCGTGACAGCAGTGACGCACAGCGACTACCGCCTCAGCCAGCTGGACCAGCTGGAGGCAGAGTCGATCCACATCTTCCGCGAGGTCGCGGCCGAGTTCGAGAAGCCCGTCCTGATGTTCTCGGGCGGCAAGGACTCGATCGTCATGATGCGCCTCGCCGAGAAGGCGTTCTACCCGGCGAAGATCCCGTTCCCGGTCCTGCAGGTCGACACCGGCTACGACTTCCCCGAGGTGCTCGCCACCCGGGACAACTGGGTGAACCGGCTGGGCGTCAAGCTGATCGTGGCCAGCGTCGAGCAGGCCATCGCCGACGGCATCGTCGTCGACGACGGCAAGACCTCGCGCAACCGGCTCCAGATCGGCACGCTGCTCAACGCGATCGAGGAGAACGGCTTCACCGCCGCCTTCGGTGGCGGACGTCGTGACGAGGAGAAGGCCCGCGCCAAGGAGCGCGTCTACTCCCACCGCGACGAGTTCGGCCAGTGGGACCCGAAGAACCAGCGTCCCGAGCTCTGGAGCCTCTACAACGGCCGCCTCCACGAGGGCGAGCACATGCGGATCTTCCCGATCTCGAACTGGACCGAGCTCGACATCTGGGACTACATCGGCCGCGAGGGCATCGAGATCCCCAGCATCTACTTCTCCCACCAGCGCCGCGTCTTCCTGCGCGACGGGATGCTCCTCTCCGAGAGCGAGCACAACCCGCTGCGCGACGGCGAGGTCGCCGAGGAGCGCACCGTCCGGTTCCGCACCGTCGGCGACCTGACGCTCACCGGCTGCGTCGAGAGCACCGCCGGCACGATCGACGAGATCATCGACGAGGTCGCCATCGCCCGGGTCACCGAGCGCGGCGCGACCCGGGGTGACGACCGGTTCTCCGAGGCTGCCATGGAGGACCGCAAGAAGGAGGGCTACTTCTGATGGCTTCGACCAGCTCAACCACCGGCGACGAGAAGCGCCCGATGGACCTCCTGCGGTTCGCCACCGCCGGCTCCGTCGACGACGGCAAGTCCACCCTGATCGGGCGGCTGCTGCTCGACTCGAAGGCGATCTTCGAGGACCAGCTCGAGGCGGTCGAGGCCACCAGTGAGGCGAAGGGGTACGACTACACCGACCTCGCGCTGCTCACCGACGGCCTGCGCTCCGAGCGCGAGCAGGGCATCACCATCGACGTGGCCTACCGCTACTTCGCGACGCCCAACCGCAAGTTCATCATCGCCGACACCCCGGGCCACGTGCAGTACACGCGCAACATGGTCACCGGCGCCTCGACCGCCGACCTCGGCCTCGTGCTCGTCGACGCCCGCCAGGGCCTCACCGAGCAGTCGCGCCGTCACGCGGTGATCCTCTCGCTGCTCCGCGTCCCGCACCTCGTGCTCGCGGTCAACAAGATGGACCTCGTCGACTTCGACCAGTCGATCTACGAGAACATCTACCGCGAGTTCACCCAGTTCGCGACGAAGCTCAACGTGCCCGACCTCGAGGTCATCCCGATCTCGGCGCTCCAGGGCGACAACGTCGTGACCCGCTCCGAGAACATGCCGTGGTACTCCGGTCCCACGCTCATGCACCACCTCGAGCACGTCCACGTCGCCTCCGACCGCGACCTGATCGACGCCCGGTTCCCGGTGCAGTACGTCGTGCGGCCCAAGTCCGACGAGTTCCACGACTACCGCGGCTACGCCGGCCAGGTGGCCGGTGGCGTGCTCAAGCCCGGCGACGAGATCGTCGTCCTGCCCTCGGGCATGACGTCGAAGATCTCCAAGATCGACCTGTTCGACAAGGAGATCACCGAGGCCTTCCCGCCGATGAGCGTGACGGTCCACCTCGAGGACGACGTCGACGTCTCCCGCGGCGACATGATCGCCCGGGTCAAGAACGCGCCGACGCCGAGCCAGGACATCGACGCCATGATCTGCTGGATGACCAACGCTCCGCTGCAGCCGCGGCAGAAGCTGGCCATCAAGCACACGACCCGCACCGGCCGGGCCCTGGTCAAGGACGTCCAGTACCGCCTCGACGTCAACACGCTGCACCGCGACCAGGAGACCAAGGAGCTCGGCGTCAACGAGATCGGCCGGGTCACCCTGCGCACCACCGTGCCGCTGCTGTGCGACCCGTACTCGAAGAACCGCACCACGGGCTCGTTCATCCTGATCGACGAGGCGACCGGCGTGACCGTCGGCGCCGGCATGATCAACGGCTGACCGCAGCCAGCTGACGAACGGCGTCCACCCGCACCGGGTGGGCGCCGTTCGCGCGTCTCAGCGCGGGCTGCCGGCGTCGTAGCCGGGCCGGCGCAGGCCGGCGTAGCGCAGCGCCTGCGCGGCCTCCCACGCCGTCCCGGTCAGGGCGGTGCGGACGACGGGCGCGCCGAGGCTGCGCGCCAGCGCCAGGCGCTGGCGGCGGATCGTGCGGATGTGGTGCCCCCACGGCTTCGCGCCGCGGCTGACCTGGCCGCCGTGCAGCCGGTAGCGCACCAGCGGCTCCGGCAGCGCAGCCACCCGCTCGTGCTGGGCGATGCGCAGCCACAGGTCGTAGTCCTCCATCTGGCCCATCCGCGGGTCGAAGCCGCCCGCGCGGTGGTAGGCGGCGGTGCGCAGCACGACCGCCGAGTGCACCACCGGGTTGGAGCGGAGCAGCGCCGGGCGGATGTCGTCGCCGGTAGCGGCGCCGAACGGGCCGACCTCCGCGCCGTCGGCGTCGATCCGCAGGGCCTCGCAGCCCAGCAGGCCGACGTCGGGGTGCGCGGCCAGGTAGCCGAGCTGACGGGCCAGCCGGGTGGGCTCGGCGAGGTCGTCGGCGTCGAGCCGGGCGACGTACGGCGTGGTGACCTGCGCGAAGGCCGCCCGCAGGCCGTGCACCAGGCCGCGGCGCACGGGGTGGGCGAGCACCTCGACCCGCGGGTCGTCCCACCACGCCTCGGCGGACCGCGCGACGCCGTCGAGGACGAGGAGCAGCCGCAGCGCCACGTCCTGCTGGGCGAGGACGGAGGCGACCGCTGCCGCGAACCAGGCGTCGGTGCGGATCGTCGGCAGGACGACGGTCACCTCGGCCGGCGGCCGCCCGCTCATCGCGCCACCTCGGTGTCGAGGTAGACCCTGCGCAGCCGCTCGCGCTGGGTGCCGAGGTCGTGGTCGCGCAGGAACGCCCGCCAGGACGCGCGGTTCTGGGCCGGGTGGGCGGCCGCGTCGGCGACGGCGGCGGCGACCGCGGCCGGCGTCCCCCACGACCAGCGCGGCGAGCTGCCCGCGAAGGCCGGGATCCGGCGCACGACGATCGGCCGGTCGGCCGCGTCGGCCTCGAGCACCGACATCGGGAAGCCCTCCCAGGCACCGGTGTGGACGTAGACGGCCGCACCGGCGAGTTCGGCGACGGCCTCGGGGTGGGAGCGCCATCCGGTGACCCGGACCCCGGCCCGCTCGAGGACGGCGACGAGCGCGGGCTCGCCCGCCCCGATCCAGGTGGCGGTCGCGCCCGGGTGCGTCTGCCGCAGCCGGGTGACCACCTCGGCGAAGAAGGCGGGATCCTTCTGCGGCGAGACCCGGCCGATCGTGACGACGCGGAGCGGCCCGTTACCGGCCGCGCCGGCGACCGTCGCCCGGGCGGCGACGTTGGGCACCACCACGACGCGGCGGTAGCCCCAGGCACGGCCGAGGAGCGCCTCGCGCGGCGAGCAGGCGGCGAGGGTGTCGCAGTTGCGCGCGAGGAGCCGCTCGGCCAGCCGGTACAGCCGCCGGGCCGGCGGCGGGACGTCGCCGCGCTCGAACGCGAAGCAGTGGGGGGTGTAGACGATCCGGCACCGCGGCGTGCTCCGCACCGCGAGCCGGACGTAGCCGCCCGCGTAGGTCGAGTGGGCGTGCACGACCGCCGGCCGCACCCGACGTACGGCGGCCCTGATGGCGCGCCGGACCGCGCGGTGCCCGCCGGGCAGCACCTCGGTCGTCGCGAAGAGAGCGAGCTCGCCGGCCGGCTCGTACTCGCCGGGACGGGGCCGGAAGAGCAGGTGGTGCTCGAGCTCGGGCATGGCCCGGACGTACTGGAGCATCGAGGTCAGCGAGCCGGCCCCGAAGCTCTCGATGACGTGGAGGACCCGGGTCGTCGGGGTCATGCGGTCGCACCTCCGTGGAGTCGTCGATGGGCGAAGAGCGCCGCGCCGAGGGCGGCGAGGCAGAGCGCGGCGGCCACGGCCGCCGGTGTGCGGACGACGATCGCGGCCGCGCAGCCGAGGACCAGGGCGAGGCCGCCGAAGACGAGGCGCACGCGCAGCACCTCGCCGGCCCGCTCGAGCGCCTGGAGGCTGCCGGTCGCCGCGGCGAGCCACACGATGAACGCCCACTCGAGACCGGTCAGCGGGAGCACCGGGCGGATCACCGTCCAGCTCTCGCCCAGCAGGCGGTGGCCCAGCCCCGCCGGCACGACGAGCGAGGCGAGGCCGGCGAGCACCGAGCAGGCCGACAGCGGCAGCGCGAGCCGGGCCAGGAAGGGCCAGACCAGGTCGGGCCGGTCGAGACCGCGGCGGCGGACCTCGGGCAGCACGGCCAGCGGGAGCGAGCGGAGCACGAGGGCGACGGGGCCGAAGGCGCTCGCCGCGCCCTGCAGCGCCGCGATCGCGGTCGCACCGATGAACCGGCCGGCGACAGCCAGCACGACGATCGTGTCGACGGCCGAGAGCAAGGCGTCGAGGCCGAGCGCCAGCCGGCTGCGCCGCCACTCCCCCCACCAGCCGGCGAAGCCCGTCACCCGCGGGCGCAGGCCGAGCACGGCGAGCGCGAGCACCCCGCCCAGGGCCGCGCCGGCGGTCCAGAGCAGCAGGATCGCCGCGACGCCGAGCCCGGCCCCCGCCCAGCTCGCGAGCAGCACGCTCAGCGCCACCGCCGTCCAGGCGCCGTCGGAGAGGCAGGCCACGAGCGGGCGCCCGAGGGCGGTCGCCGCGAAGCGGCCGACGTCCTGGGTGAGGACGACGGGGGCGGCGAGCGCGAGCGGTGCGGTCACCGGCGCCAGCGCGGGGACGACGGCGGCCGACCCCAGGAAGCCCGCCCCGGCGAGCAGGCCCACGAGCGCGGCGGCGACCAGCCCGTGCCGCGCCTCACGCCGGACGGCGGCCGCGTCGCCGGCCCGCAGCGTGACGTGGACGCCGACCAGCCCGCGCATCACGGCGGTGAGCGCGTTGAGCACGAGCAGGCAGAGCGCGACGTGGCCGAACTGCCGCACCGGCGCGACGCCCGCCACCGCGAACACCACGAGGACGCTGCTCACGCTCGACAGCACCTGGTCGAGCAGGCCGAGCGAGAGCCGTCTCACCGGGCGCCGCCCGGCGGCAGCCGGTAGGCCCGGAAGTCGTGGTGGCTCACCCGGGCCGCGAGGGGCGGCAGCTGCCGGAAGTCGCCGTAGATCGCGGTCAGCACCGCCGCGGGATCGGCCGGCGCGCCCACCCGGTGTCCCTCGAAGACCACCTCGCCGGCGGGATCGACGTCGGTCGCGCGCAGCACCTCGCGGGTCCCCCACGCGACCAGGCACACCTCCCCCGCCCCGGCGTACGGCGTCCGCCGGGCCCAGCGCTCCGCCAGGGCGACCAGCCGGCCGGTCCGCAGGGGGCGGAGCACCGCGGCGGCGATGCGGAGGTAGCCCCCGGCCAGCACCGAGCGCCGCTTGCCGGGCACCGCGGCCTTGACCGCGAAGAGGTGCTGCAGCACGAGGGCCACCCGGCGGCGCACGGTCCGGGCCACCGCGCCCCGGGGCAGGCCGTCGAGCGGGAAGATGTCGACGTGCACCCCGAGCGGCACCGCGAGCTCGTGGTTCTCGAGCAGCAGGGTGCCGGTGGCGGTGTACTTCGCGTAGGGATAGGGGTAGTCGTCGTCCGCTCCCTGCGAGGTGCGCACGGTGTTGCCGGTCTCGGCGGCGAGCCGGCCGGCCATGGCGAGCAGCCGGTCGTGGTCGGGACGGGGCATCGCGACGTCGACGTCGTCGTCCCACGGGATGAAGCCGCGGTGGCGCACGGCGCCCAGCAGGGTGCCCGACCAGAGGTACATCCGCAGCCCGTGGCGCGCGCAGAAGTCGCGCAGCTCGAGCAGCAGCGCGAGCTGGAGCTGGGCGAGCTCGGCGGGGCCGAGCTCGGCGCGCCCGTCGTGCGGCGGGGTCATCCGGCCCACCAGGTGCTCCGGTACGGGACGAGGCCGTAGTAGTTGCCGATGAGCAGCACCATGTAGACGAGCGATCCGCCGAGCACGGCCGCCCGCTGCAGCCGGTCGGGCGCGGCCCGGACGAGGCCGGCCAGCGGCACGACCAGGAAGAGCGCGAAGTAGACGTCGAAGCGGGCGAAGGCGATCGACTGCGTGCCGACCACCTGGGCCGCCAGGCCGAGCGTGGCGAACACCAGGCAGCGGCGCTCGAGCGGGGTGAGCAGCGTCGCGTGCAGGTAGCAGTAGAGCACCAGCAGCAGCCGCGCGCCGATCACCAGGTAGGTGCCCAGGCCGGCCTCCTCCTGGACGACGTACTGGACGTAGCGCGGGTTGAGCAGCTCGGCGAGCCGGGTCACCGCCGGGACGGTGAGGTAGAGCTGGGCCGCGAGGAGGGCGCCGGCCAGCAGCACCGCCAGCACCCGCGGCCGGGGCTGGACGTTGCGGACCACCAGCAGCACGACGGCCACCGCCAGGGCCGAGGCGTGGACCCCCGTGGCCGCGGCGACGAGCGCGACGAAGACCCAGCGGCGCCGGTCGAGGTAGCGGGTCGCGGCGAGGAAGAGCAGCGCGGCGGCGAGTCCCTGGCGGACCAGGTTGAACGGCGCCAGGTAGCCGCCGAGCGCGACGAGCAGGAAGATCGCGGCCGGGAAGCTGCGGGTGCCGTGCTTGAGCGCGAGCACCATCGCGCCGACGGTCACTGCCGAGGTCACCCAGAACATCACCTCCGGGCCTTCTCCCACCCGGTGCAGCAGGTGCTGGAGCGCGACGAAGCCGGGGTCCTGCGGCGAGCGGTCGAGAGCCGCGCCCAGGCTGTCGCCCCCGGCCCGGAACCACAGCGCCGCGTAGAGCTCGTAGTCGGTCCCGACCCCGACGCGCGAGCCGGCGAAGACCACCAGGACGCCGAGCAGGACGAGGTCGAAGGGCGTCCACCGGGCCCGGCCGACCCGCTCGACCGGGCCGGCACCGCGACCGGCGGCCGCGGTGGTCACGGCGCCGAGGGCCGCCAGTGCGAGGACGGTGGCCAGCAGGACGAGGTAGGGCGTCATCTAGGCGTACCGCGCCGGCACGCCCACCGCCGTCGCGCCGGCGGGCACCGAGCGGACGACGACGGCATTGGCGCCGACCAGGACGTCGTCGCCGAGCGTGACCGGGCCGACCACCTTGGCGCCGGCGCCCAGCCGGACCCGGTCGCCCAGGGTCGGCGAGTCGCCCGCGGTGCGCACGTCACCGCCGGTGCCGCCGACGGTGACGCCCTGCTGGACCCGGCACTGCGCACCGATCCGGACGAAGGGCCCGAGCACGACGCCGGTCGGGTGGTAGAGCCGCAGCCCCGGGCCGACCTGCGCCTGCCAGGCCAGGTCGGCCCCGGTGAGCACGTGGTTGACCTGCTTGACCAGGTGCCCGAGCAGCGGGTGCACCCGGCCGGCGGCCTGGGCGAGGCGGAACAGGATCACCGCGAGCGCGGCCACCGTCAGCAGCGCGGCGAGGTCGGCCGGCGTCCGCACCGGCCGGTCGCGGAGCAGGCCCCGGTCCGGGCGGTCAGGCGCCATCGGCGGCCACCGTGCGGGGCGCGTAGCCGTAGCCATAGCCGTAGCCGTAGGACCGGCCCTTGAGGGGCACCCGGTTGAGCACCAGGCCGGCCACGTGGGCGTCGACCTGGTTGAGCCGGTCGATCGAGAGCCGCACCTGGTCGCGGGTCACCTTGCCGTGGCTGAGGACGACGAGCGCGCCGTCGGCCTTCGCGGCGAGCAGCGCGGCATCGGTGACCGGCAGCAGCGGCGGCGCGTCGATGATGACGACGTCGTGCTCGGCGCGCGCCCAGGCCAGGAACTCCTCCATCGCGTGGGACTGCAGCAGCTCGGCGGGGTTGGGCGGCACCGGCCCGGAGGCGAGGAACGCCAGGTCGGACTCCGGGTGCACCTGGGTGGCGTCGGCCGCGCTCAACCGGCCCACCAGGACGTCGGTCAGGCCGACCGCGCCGTCGAGGCCGAGCCGGTCGGCAGCGGTCGGGCGGCGCAGGTCGCCGCCGACCAGGAGGGTGCGGGTGCCGCCCTGGGCCAGGCTGATCGCCAGGTTGAGCGCGGTGGAGGTCTTGCCCTCCTCGGGCACCGCCGAGGTGACGACGTAGACCTTCTGCCGGCTGTCGACGTCGAGGAACTGCAGGTTCGTGCGCAGCACCCGGAACGACTCGGCGCGCGGCGCGTGCGAGGCGATCTGGGTGAGCAGCGGGGTCCGGGCGCTCGCGGGGTCGTCGACGATCGTGCCCAGCGTCGGGGCGTCGGTGAGCGCGGCGACGTCGTCGAGCGACTTGACCCGGGTGTCGAGCACGTCGCGCAGCACCGCCAGCGCGAAGCCGAGCAGCAGTCCCGCCGCGAGGCCGAGCGCCAGGTTGCGCGCCGGGCGTGGCGAGACCGGTGTGGCCGAGTAGGACGCCGCATCGACGATGGTCGCCTTGATCGGCGCCTCGCTCGCCCCGCCCGGCGTCTCGAGCTCGCGGACGAGGTCGGTGAGCTGCTCGGCGTAGGACTGCGCGATCGCCTGGGCCCGGTGCGCGTCGCCGTCGGTCACGGTGAGGTCGAGGTTGACCGTGTCGAGCACCGCCTCGGCCGAGACCGCGTCGCTGAGCCGCACGGGGTCGAGGTCGAAGCCCGTGTCGGCGACCACGCGCTGCGCGAGCTCACGGCTGGTGATCAGGTCGGCATAGGACTTCACCCGCTGCGCCGAGAACTGGCCGCCCTGCAGCAGCTGGCTGTCGTCGGTCTGGGACGTCGAGACGAACAGCCGCGCCGTCGAGGCGTACTGCGGCGACTGCAGCGCCGTCCCCACCCCCGCCAGCGCGGTCACCGCCACGGAGACCAGCACGATCATCAGCCAGCGCCGCCGCAGCACGCGCACGTAGTCACGGAGCTCCATCGCCGGACCTCCTCACCCGAGCCTTCGCGTTCGTCATCGTTCTGGGGAGCACGCGCTCGCGAGCGTCTCCGCACCGTCCTTCCTCTCGATCGTCGGCGTCACCGCGAGCGCGGTGGTGCCGACCTGTCGGGGCCCCGACCGCATGGTCCAGGCGAGATCGGCCACCTGGCCGGGGTCGAGCTGCACGTAGGTCATGCCGACCGGCCGGCCGTCGTGCTCGACCCGCTCGAGCTCGAGCGGCTCGCCGTTCCAGGTGAGCGCGCCGAGCTCGCCACCGGCCGGTGCGAAGATCCGCAGCGTCACCAGCTGGCTGCCCGCCGGGACGCCGTAGCGGCCGCCGCCGGTGACGTAGGCGGGCAGGGACGCCGCGTCGGCCGGCGCGGTCGAGCGCAGGCGCGCCTTGGCGGCGTACTTCTGCACGCCGGCCACGCACGAGGTCGCCGTGACGTCGACGTCGTAGCGCAGGTAGTAGGACATCTTGGCGCCCGTGGTGTCGTCGAGCGTGACGTCGACCCGGGGCCGGTCCGAGCCCGGCCCCGGGACGTCGAGCTCGCCCGCGACGGCGGTGCCGGCGAGCGCCGCGCGGTCGGCCGCGACGAACGAGTGCACGAACACCCGCCGCTCGTCGGCCGCCCGGCTCAGCGCGGCCAGCAGGGCCTGCGGGTCGCCGCTGCCCGCGGTCAGCCGGTCGAGGGTCGCGGCGGCGACCCGGGCGAAGAAGGCGTCCTGGCGACCGGGCTCGGGGAGGCGCAGGTAGGCGCGGTGGAGCAGCTCGTCGACCACGTTGTCGCCGCTCAGCCGGACCCCGCCGACGCGCACCGGTCCGGTCGCGTCGAGCAGGTAGCCGATCGCCACCGCGTCGACCAGCACCACGCCGTCGACCGGCCGGTCCGGGTAGCGCTGCTGCCAGCGGGCGCGGAGCAGGTCGGCGGCCCGCGGGACGTCGGGGGTCATGGTCGCGTCGACGAAGTAGGTCCCGAGCACGTCGCCGTAGAGCGCCCGCTCGGCCGCGCTCAGCGGCAGCACCGGGGCCGGTGCCTCGCCGAACGAGGCGCCGGTGACGTGGTCGCGCAGGGTCAGCCGGCCCTCGCGCGCCTCGACGTACGACGCGGCGCCGGGCAGGCCGCCGGTGCTGCGCACCTCGGCGTTGTTCTGGAAGACCAGGAGGTAGTGCCGGGGACCCTCGCCGCCCAGCATCGCGGGCAGCACCTCGGTCGCCACCCGGGCCGGGCCGAGGGCCCGCGCGGCGCGGTCGACCTGGTCCTCGAAGGAGGTGAAGCGCCGCGCCAGCGGTCTCGCGAAGCCACGGTCGTCGACCGCCGCCAGCCTCCGCCGGGCCCGGTCGAAGGCACGGTCGGCGCGCGCGACCGGCTCGACCAGGTCACGGGCGACCGCCAGGTCGAGCACCCCGTCGCGCGGCACCAGCCGGTCGAAGCTGCCCGCGGCGCGCACCAGCGGCGCGATGCCGTCGCGGGAGAGCTCGTCGAGCACCCGGCTCGTCGTGGCCACCCCCGCGGCGTCGTCCCCGACGACGGGCAGGTGGGCGAGCAGCCGCCAGGCCGGCCCGGAGGTCCGCTGCGCGGCGGCCGCCGACGCCGCCCGCAGGCCGTCGAGCTCGTCGTCGAGCCGGGTGTCGAGCCGCGCGTCGCGGTCGGTGCCGGTGTCGTCGCGGGCGGCGACCAGCCGCTGGATCGCCGCGGCCCGGTCGGCGGCGTCGGCCAGGTCGCGCTGGACCTGCCACCCCTGCCACGCCATCCAGCCGGCGAGCAGGAGCAGACCGCCGCCCACCACCGCTGCGACCAGGCGCAGCCGGGCGCGCTTCAGCATGGATCACCCTTCCGAGAAGACCAACAGGGGGCAGGCACAAGCAGAGGTCCCATGGCGGTGCCGGCCATGGGACCTCTGCTCCTCAGCGAGCGCTCAGCGGCGCACGCGGACCTGGGTGGCCACCTTGCTGCTCTTGTAGACGCCCGAGCCGGTGAACTTCACGACGCAGCGCCACACGCCGCGCTTCTTGAGCTTGCCGGTCTTGATCGCGATCGGCTTGCCGGCATAGGACTTGGTGGGACCGGCGACCTTCGTGCGGCCCTGGGTGCAGGTCACCCGGACCTTGCCGGTGGGCTTGGCCGCACCGGCCTTGACCCGCACGGTGAGCTTCGCGCGCTTGCCGGGGCCGACCTTGCCCACCTTGGCCTTGGTCGTCGTGGCGACCGTGCCCGGGTAGGGCCCGGCGTGGGCGGCGGTGCCCTGCACCCCCACCAGACCGGCGGACAGGAGCACGGCGGCCAGCAGACCGAGAACCAGCTTCTTCATCAGTTCGTCCCTCTCGACGCAAAGATCAATCCGAGCCGCGGGACAACCGTGGCCCGGGCCGGATCACCTTGGCACGATCCGGCAGGTCCGAGCCGGGATCGGCCGTGACCTTGCGCAAAACGACGATTGACGAGGGTTTCTCAGCGCTGGGGGCGGAAGTGCAGGCCGATCTCGGGGTCGACGAGGACCTCCTGGGCGGCCGGCAGGCCGTCGACGACGAGGGGCGCCGCGACGTCGGTGCTGCGCTTGACCAGGGCGAGTGCGATGGGGCCCAGCTCGTGGTGGCGCGCCGACGAGCCGACGAAGCCGAGCGCGCGGCCGCCGCCCTCGGGCAGCACCTCGGCACCGCGGGCGGGCAGCCGGTTCTCGGAGCCGTCGAGGTGGAGCAGGGTGAGCCGGCGCGGCGGGCGGCCGAGGTTGTGCACCCGGGCCACCGTCTCCTGGCCGCGGTAGCAGCCCTTGTCGAGGTGCACCGACGGCGCCCAGGCGGGCTCGCCGCCGAGGCCGAGCCAGCCGACCTCGTTGGGGATCGTGCGCTCGTCGGTGTCGACGCCCAGGCGCGGCTCGCCGCGGGCGATCCGCAGCGCCTCGTAGGCCCACAGCCCGGCCGCGGGACCCGCCGCCTCGGCGTACGACGTCAGCTGGTCGCGGGCGACCAGGTCGTGCTTGCCGCCCCCGGGACCGGGCCGCCAGGCCACCGCGAGGTCGGCGGTCACGTCGGCGACCTCGACACGGAGCATGAAGCGCATCCGGTCGAGGAAGTCGACCAGCGCGGCCGCCTTGCCCGGCTCGGTGTGGGCGGTGAACGCCTCGCCGTCGTCGACGCCGGAGAAGGCGTGCTCGACCCGGCCCTGGGCGTCGAGGAGCAGCGCGGAGACCCAGCGCCCCGGCTCGAGGCCCTCGAAGTACTGGGTGGTCATCGAGTGCAGCCAGCTCAGCCGCTCCGGGCCGCTGACCCGGACGACCTCGCGGTGGGAGAGGTCGACGAAGCCCTCGCCGGCCGCGAGGGCCCGCTGCTCGCCGTACAGGCTGCCGTAGTGGGCGGCCACGCCGGCGTCGATGCCCTCGCCGGCGACGGCGCCGGGGAGGTCGAGGAGGGGGCTGGTGCGGAGGTCGGTGCTCATGTCAGGTCCCGGTAGTGCTCGAGGAGTCGGGTGAGGGTGCCGAGGGCTGCCTGCATCTCCTCGATGTGGACGGGGTCGAGCGTGCGGAGCATCTCCTTGATGTCCGTGCTCGACACGCCCGAGGTGCGCGGCAGGTACCTCACCTCGCAAACGTCGGAGAGGTCGTCGAACTTCCCGGTCCAGTCGTCGCCCATCACGAAGAGGTCGACGCCGTGCTCGACGATGTCGGCGCGCTTCTGGTCCCAGGAGCGCTCCGGGACGACGAGGTCGACGCCCTTGATGGCGCCCACGATGGCCGCGCGGTCGTCGTACGAGACGACGGACTTCTTGCCCTTGCCGGCGTTGAACTCGTCGGTCGAGACGCCGACGACGAGCCGGTCGCCGAGCGCGGCGAGGCGCTCGATCAGCCGCAGGTGGCCGATGTGGAACAGGTCGAACGTGCCGTAGGTCAGGACGGTGGTCACGGGGCTTCTCCTTCGCACTGGGCGCACCGGCCGAAGACGGTGAGGTGGCCGAGGTCGGGGGTGAACGCCTTGCCGCGGAGCACCTCGACGAACGGCGCGGCCTCGGCGGCGTCGACCGAGATGACCGCGCGGCAGCTGCGGCAGACCAGGTGGAAGTGCTCGTGCCCGCGGGTCGAGTGGTACGTCGGCGCGCGGTCGGACAGGTGCGCGTGCCGGATCAGGCCCAGCTCCTCGAGCACCTCGAGCGTGCGGTAGACCGTCGAGGCGTTCACGGTGCTCGCGGTCTGCTGCACGTGGGCGAGCACCTCGTCGGGCGTCGCGTGCCCGAGCGCGTCGACCGCGGCCAGGATCAGCTCGCGCTGCGGCGTGAGCCGGTAGCCCTTCTCGCGAAGGGCGGCGCGCCAGTCGTGGTCGTCAGGCACGCTTGAGCCTCGCCCACAGGTGCGGCTGGAGCGCCTGGCCCATGGCGGCCATGTCGAAGGCGTAGAGGAGGTCGCCCTCGACGTTGCCGTAGAGCCGCTTGCCGGCGACGTACTCCTTGGCGGTCTCGGTGCGCGCGACGGCGTCGGTGGTCCACTCGAACTTGCCGTTGTCGGCCTGGCCCTCCCAGATCTCCGCGATCCCGGTGTTGTGGGTCAGCAGGATCTCGAAGCGGCCCTCGCCGACGGCGCGGATGAAGCCGGTCTCGATGGCCGCGTCGCGGACCTTCTCGTTGTTCTCGTCGATGATCCAGGCGCGCGCCATGTAGTGGAAGAACGGGCGGCCGTCGTGGGTGAAGATCAGCTCCTGGCCGAACTGGAAGCTGTCGATCGTGGGGTAGTCGCCATGGCCGTTGCCCCGCCAGGTGCCGAGCATCCAGGCGATGGGACCGCAGTCGGGGTGCAGGTTGTCGGGGAGTTCGAAGGCCACGACCGGTCATTCTAGGCTCTCGGCCATGGCACGCTCACTCCTCGTCAAGGTCACCTGCGGCACCGACGCGCCCGAGCGCTGCAACCAGGCCTTCACGGTGGCCGGCGCGGCCGCCGTCTCCGGCGTGCCCGTCTCGCTCTGGCTCACCGGCGAGGCGTCCTGGCTGGCCGTCCCCGGGCGGGCCGCCGAGCTGCAGCTCGACCTCGCCACCCCCCTGCCCGACCTGCTCGACGCGGTGCTGGCGGCCGGCCAGGTCACCGTGTGCTCCCAGTGCGCCGCGCGGCGCTCGCTGACCGAGGCGGACCTGCTGCCCGGCGTACGGATCGCGGGGGCGCCGGTGTTCGTCGAGGAGGCCCTCGGCGAGGGCGTCCAGGCGCTCGTCTACTGACTCCCCGCGGCAGCACCGGCGCGTCCGTAGGCTGTGCCCCGTGAAGCGCGTGCTCCCCCTGCTCCTGGTGCTCGGTCTCGCCGGCATCGGCCTGTCCGCCTGCCTGCTCCCCCGCGCGAAGGAGGAGAAGCGCGAGCCCGGGGCGGCGTACGTCGCGCTCGGCGACTCGTACTCGGCCGCCCCCTACATCGGGACGCTCGACGGCAACGACGGCTGCTTCCGCTCGCGCAACAACTACCCCCACCTGCTCGCCGAGGCGAAGGACCTCGAGCTCACCGACGTGAGCTGCTCGGCCGCGACGACCGACGCGACCGACGGCGAGCAGGTGACGCCCCAGAAGCGCCGGCTGGCGCCCCAGCTCGACGCGCTCGGCCCGACGACGCGGCTCGTCACCGTCGGGATCGGCGCCAACGACTTCAACCTGATCGGCCGGATCATCACGACGTGCGTCCAGATCGCGCGCACGGCGACCGGGCCCAGCCCGTGCACGGCGCTCGACGCCGCCGCGGGCCCGCGGAGCATCGAGAGCCGGCTCAAGGACGTGCAGGCCAACGTGACGCGCGTGCTCCAGGACGTCCAGGCCAAGGCACCGGACGCCCAGGTCGTCATGGTCGGCTACCCGCAGATCTTCCCCGACACGACGACCGGCTGCGACGACCTCCCCCTCGCCGACGGCGACCTGCCGCTCGCGCGCCGGTTCAACGAGGGCCTCAACGCCGCCGTCCAGGCCGCCGCGACGGCCGCCGGCGCCGAGTACCTCGACGTCTTCTCCGCCACCGACGGCCACGGCATCTGCAGCGACGACCCGTGGATCGCCGGCAAGAACGTCGAGGGCAAGGGCTTCGCCTACCACCCCTACGCCAAGGAGCAGGAGGTCGTCGCCGGCCTGCTCGAGAAGGTCGTCGACTGATGCGTGCGGTCCTCCAACGGGTCGCCTCGGCGTCCGTCGAGGTCGACGGTGCGGTGACCGGGGCCATCGACGTCCCCGGACTGCTCGTCTACCTCGGCGTCACCCACGACGACGGCCCGGCCGAGGTCGCCTGGATGGCCCGCAAGATCCGCGACCTGCGCATCCTCGACGACGAGCGCTCCGCCGGCGAGACCGGCGCGCCCGTGCTCGTCGTCTCGCAGTTCACGCTCTACGGCGACGCGCGCAAGGGCCGCCGTCCCACCTGGGTCGCGGCCGCACCCGGCCCGGTCAGCGAGCCCCTGTACGACGCCGTGTGCGCGGCGCTCGAGGCCGCCGGCACGCACGTGGAGCGCGGGGTCTTCGGGGCTGACATGAAGGTCGCGTCGGTCAACGACGGACCGTTCACCGTGCTGCTCGAGACGCCCTGACGCCGGCCCGGGACCTCCGGCGGCTCAGGCGGCTCAGGCGGCTCAGGCGGCGGAGCCGCGGCGGGTGAGCCGCAGCCCGAGCAGGTACATCTCGCAGCCCAGGCAGAACGCGAACACCGCGTTGAGGAAGGCCGCCACGAATGCGAGCGCCGCGGCGACCTGACCGAGCAGCACGGCGCCGGTCGCGAAGCCGATCGTGGCGACGACGGCGAAGACCAGGCCGACGGCCTGGGCGAAGCGCGGCGGGGCCGGGTCCTCGAGGTCGGCCGGCGGCGCGAGCCGCGGCCGCACCAGGTGCCGGAAGAGCAGCCCGGTGGGGGTCTTCTGGACGCCGAGCCCGGCGCCGATCGCGAAGAGGACCGCCTGCACGCCGGTGATCACGGCCGCGACCCCGGGCGCCGCGTCGGAGAGCAGCAGGGCGACCGCGAACACGACGAGCGTGATCGCGGCGGTGAAGCGGGGACCGCGCGGGTCGATTCCGTTGCCGCTGGTGGCCATCAGGACTCCTGGAGCGTGGGGAGGGCGGCGAGCACCTGCTCGCGCCGCGGGGCGCCGGCGGCGCGGGTGATCTCGTGGCCGGCGGCGTCGAGGACGAGCGTCGTCGGGGTCCGCCGGACGTCGAGCGTGCGCACCAGCTCGAGGTGCTGCTCGGCGTCGATCTCGACGTGGGCGACGCCGTCGACCTTGCCGGCGACGTCGGCGAGGACGACGCGGGTGGTGCGGCAGGGGGCGCAGAAGGCGCTGGAGAACTGCACGAGCGTGGCGCGCTCCCCCAGGGCGACGTCGGGCACGGCGTCGGCGACGGCGGTCCACGTCGTCGGGGCCGCGACGGGCGCCGTGGCGAACCGGCCGTCGACCCGGCGCCGGTACAGGCCGAAGCCGACCGCCACGACGACGGCCAGCGCGAGCAGCACGATTCCGGTCACGGTGATCTCCAACGACGACGGGGCCGTGCCCATTCCACTGCGCACCGGATCGGTCCGACCACGGTGTCCGAGGCGTGGTCGGGTTTCCGCCGCCTGAGCATCCGTCAGGTGACGGATGCCGGCGCGCCCCGGGGCGCCGGTTTCGGGCACCCGAGCCGATACCGGACGTGACCTGGCGCACATAGTTTCGGGCCATCTCGGTCAGACCGAACCCTGGAGGACCCATGAGAAGCGCCATCCGCGCGATGTCGTCACGGACCAAGATGACGATCTTCTGGCTGCTTTTCGGCGCCAGCATCCTGCTCGCCGTCGCCCCGCCGCTCTACCTGGCGGGCAGCGGCATCGACACCCCGATCCTCGGGATCCCGTTCAGCGTCGCGTACTGGATCGTCGACGCCCTGCTGGCCACCGGCGCCGTCTGGCTGCTGTGGGTCTTCGAGAACATCCGCGGCGAGGTGGGCGAGGAGCCCGAGGAGGTGGCGGCCTGATGACCTCCATGTCCGGCTCCATGGCCGTCACCCTCGGCATGCTGACGGCATTCTTCGCCCTCATCGTGTTCGTCCTCTACGCGACCAACCGCAGCGCGAAGTCGTTCTCCGACTACGCGGTCGGCGGCCGCTCGTTCAGCAGCTGGTACATCGCGATGTCGTACACCAACTCGTGGTGGCCCGGCGCGACGTACACCGCCTTCTTCGGGCTCAGCGTCGGCGCGGGCGTGCTCGGCTTCTACGCCCTGGCCTACTCGCTGCTCGGCGTCACGGCGATGTACCTGATGGCCGAGCGGGCCTGGCTCTGGGGCAAGCGCTACGACCTCAAGACCCAGCCCGACATGCTCGGCCTGCGCTTCGACTCCCAGGCGGTGCGGGTGATCGCGAGCGCGATCGGCGTCGTGTGCCTCTTCCCGTGGATCGTCCTCGGCATGCAGGCGATGGGCCTGATCTTCCGCTTCGCCAGCTTCGGCCAGTGGTCGGTGACGACCTGCCTGGTCGTGGGCGTCGCGGTGATCGCCGTCCGCCAGATCTGGACCGTGCAGATGGGCATGCGCGGCCTCGTCATCACCGACCTGGTGCAGGGCATCGTCGCCTACGGCCTGGCCGCACTGGTCTGCCTCGGCATCCTGTTCGGCCCCGCGGACGCCGGTGGGTTCATCGCGCTGAAGGACCTCCCCGACAGCCTGCTCGTCGTCCCGGGCGACGGCGGCGCGTACGGCCCCTGGTACCTCTTCTCGCTCATCGTCACCGGCGTCATCGGCTCGCTGTGCTGGCCGACCAGCTACCAGCGGATCTACACCGCCAAGGGCGTCCGGAGCGTGAAGAAGGGGACGCTGCAGACGATGCTCGTCGCCGGCGGCTTCTACCTGCTGCTGACGCTGGTCGCGCTGGCCGCCGCGTCGATGACCGACATCGTCGCCGCACCGCAGGACGGCTGGTTCGTGCTCCTCTACGACCGGGGCGGCCAGTGGCTGCTCGGCATGGCGCTGGTGATCGTGCTGGCCGCGAGCATGGGCTGGATCGACGGCTGCGTGCAGGTCTGCGGCGCGCAGATCGCCAACGACATCGTGCACGTCATCTCGCCGCGCACCGACTTCCAGCTCAAGGTCGTGGCGAAGGGCTCGATGGTCGTCTACATGCTGGCCTCGGCGGTCGTCGCGTACATCGCGTTCGACTACCCACGGCTGCAGCTGCTCGCGCAGATGTCGTACCAGGGCATCGTCCAGCTCGCCGTCCCGATGTTCCTCGGGATGTTCTGGAAGCGCGGCACCAAGACGGCCGCCCTGGCCTCGATGTGCACCGGCTTCCTCGTCGCCGCGGTCCTCACCTGGAAGTACCCCGACGACATGCCGGCCCTCGGCAGCGTCACCGGCGGCGTCCTGGCCCTGCTGCTCAACCTCGTCGTGTACGTCGTCCTGGCCTACGTGCTGCCGCAGAGCGACACCGAGAAGCGCCGCGTCGACGAGCTCTTCGAGGCGGGCAAGTCGCGGCCCGAGCCGGTCCTGTCCCCCACCGCCTGACCTACTGACCCACCCGCACCGAGCAAGGAGCTGTGCCATGACGACCACGACCACGACCCCGCAGGAGACCCACGACCGGGTGCTCGCGGCGGTCGACGCCCTCGCCGACGACCTCGTCGCCACCCTGTCGGAGGTGATCGCGATCCCGAGCGTGAACCCGAAGTACCCCGGCCAGGTGTACGACGAGGTGGTCGGCCTCGAGGGCCGGGTCTCCGGCCTGATGGGCGAGATCTACGAGGACGCCGGCGCCGACGTCGAGTACTGGGCGGTCGAGAAGGGACGCGACAACGCGGTCGGGACGCTCAAGGGCACCGGCGGCGGCCGGTCGCTGATCTTCAACGGCCACGTGGACGTCGTCCCGCCGGGCAACCCGGACCGGTGGACCTCCGGGGACCCGTTCTCCGGCCGCGTGGACGACGACCGGGTCTGGGGCCGCGGCGCCAGCGACATGAAGGCGGGCCTGGTCGCCCAGGCGTTCGCGGTGAAGGCGCTGCAACGAGCGGGCGTCGCGCTCAAGGGCGACCTGGTCATCGAGGCCGTCGTCGGCGAGGAGGTCATGGACCACGAGTGCGGTGTCACCTCGACGATCGAGCACGGCTACCGCGCCGACGCCGCCGTGGTCGCCGAGCCGAGCGGCCCGACCAACCTCGGCGTCATCCCGGTGACTCCCGGGCTGCTGTGGTTCTCGGTGACCGTGCAGGGCAAGGCGACGCACTCGTCGATGCGCGGCCAGACGATCCGCGCGGGCGGCGGCGGCAGCGCGGTCGGCGTCAACGCGATCGACAAGGGGATGCTCGTCTTCCAGGCCATGCAGCGCCTGGAGGAGGAGTGGGCCTTCACGAAGACCCACCCGCTGTTCGCGCCCGGCCACTTCACGATCCACCCGGGCGTCGTGCAGGGCGGGCCGCACGGCGTGCTCGTGCCGTTCATCCTCTCCGAGTACATGACCATCGAGTACTGCATCTGGTACCCGCCGCAGGACGACCCGGCCACCGTCAAGGCCGAGGTCGAGGCGCAGATCCGGGCGATCGCGCAGACCGACGGCTGGCTGCGCGAGCACCCGCCCGTCGTCGAGTGGAAGCTCAACTGGCCGGCCAACGACCCCGGCGAGGCCGCGCACGCGATCACCGCCGCCGTCTCGTCGGCGCACGAGCGGGTCGCCGGGCAGACGCCGTACCAGGGGCCGCCGCCGGTCGCCGGCTTCTGCGCGGTCGAGGACTGCTCCTTCCTCACCGCGGCGGGCATCCCGGCGATCAGCTACGGCCCGGGTGACCTGCGCGTCGCGCACGCCGACGACGAGTACTGCTCGATCGAGGAGGTCCGGCTCGCCGCCCGGACCTACGCGTCCCTCGCCCTCGACTGGTGCGGCACCGACTGACTCCCCCTTCCAGAACCACGAAAGGACCGATCCCATGATCGACCTCACCGGCAAGAACGCCGTCGTCACCGGCGGCTCCTCCGGCATCGGCCGGGCCATCACCACCACGCTCGCGCAGGCCGGCGCGCACGTCGTCGTCGCGGACCTCACCGAGGAGGCCCGCGAGGGCGGCGAGACGACGGCCGCGCTGGTCGCCGCGGCGGGCGGCTCGGCGGAGTTCGCCAAGCTCGACGTCACCGCCAGCGCGCACGTGGCGTCGTTCTTCGCCGAGCTCGACGAGCGCCTCGGCGGGCTCGACATCCTCGTCAACAACGCGGGCGTGCTCCGCGAGGGCAGCGTGCACGAGACCGACGACGAGACCTGGCGCACCCAGTTCCTGGTCAACGTCGACGGCACGTTCCACTGCACGCGCGAGATGGTGCGCGGCCTGCTGGCCCGCGAGAAGCCCGGCAAGATCGTCAACATCAGCTCGATCAGCGGCTTCCGCGGCAACCCGGGCTTCGCGGCGTACTGCGCGACCAAGGGCGCGATCGTGAACTTCACCCGCCAGGTCGCGCTCGACTACGCGAGCAAGGGGATCAACGTCAACGCGGTCGCGCCCGGCTTCGTGACGACCCACATGACGGCGCTGTACGACCAGGCGACCCACGACGCGCTCGCCGGGCAGACCCCGCGCGGGCGCTGGGCGAGCCCGCAGGACGTCGCCAACGCGGTGCTCTTCCTGGCCAGCCCGCTCGCCGACCACGTCGTCGGCGACAACCTGCTGGTCGACGGCGGCTGGACGATCGGCACGCCGGTCGAGCTGGACGCCTGAGGCCCGGAGAGAGGCGGATCAGGTGCGGACGAGCAAGGGGGTGGCGGTGGGCACGGCGAGCGGCACGATCCCCTCGGCCACCGCCTTGCTCGCCGCGGCCACCCGGGTCGCGCAGCCGAGCTTGGCGAGGATGTGCTCGACGTGGGTCGCGACCGTGCGCGGGCTGAGCGAGAGCGACAGCCCGATCGCCGGGTTCGCGAGGCCGGCGGCGACGAGGGTCAGCACCTGCACCTCCCGCGGCGAGAGCCGGTACGGCGCCGCCGCCTCGCGCAGCGTGACCAGCACCCCGGTCGCCAGCCGGGTGGTGCGCACCTCGTGGCACCGGCCGGCCGGCGAGACCCACGCGAACCGGGACGGCGGCCCCTCGGGGCGGGCCAGCAGCTCGGCGGTCAGCGGCGAGTCGTCGGCGAGCCAGCGGTCCCGGCGCAGCCCCGGCAGCGCCACCATCCGCCGGTCGGCCGTGATCAGGCCGGCCTCGGCGGCGTCCTCGAGGAGCTCGGTCCAGCTGTGCCCCTCGGGCGGGCGCATCGCGTCCATGAGCGGCGCGATCACGCGCTGCAGCGCGATGAGCGTCTCGACGGCGGAGTCGCTGATCGGCAACGGCGAGTCGGAGCTCAGGTGCAACGCCCCGGTGTAGCGCCCGTCGCGGGTGAACAGGCAGGTCGTCGACCCCTCGGCGAAACCGCCGGGGATGAACACCTCGTGCGCGCTGAACATGTCGCGGTAGTTGGGGATGTCGCACCACCGCAGCGGCCGCGGGTTGCGGAAGCGCATGGTGAGGAACGCCGGGTCGTCGTTGACGAACCCGTCGTTGAGGTAGGTCAGCACCGGGTCGGAGTAGCCGATCTCGGCGACCGTCAGGTGCCGCTCCTCGACCGGGTCGAACGTCGACAGGGCCGCCGCCTCGAGCGGGATGGCCTCACCGATCCGCTGCAGGACGGCGGTGGCCCGCACGGTGGCGGGGGTGTGCTCGACGCAGATGGCAGCGACGTCTGCCACCAGGTCGAGCGGCGAAGGACGGCTGCTCATCGGATCTCCCAGCTGGCGATCCACGAAGCGTACGCCCTCCGCCGCCCGTCCGGAACGGGTCGCGCGGAGCACTCAGGCGTCCGCACGTTCCTGGGTGTCCTCGAGGACGATCCGGCCGATCGTGTCGTACCGCTCGGGTGCGAACCGCTTGGCCCAGAGCGCGAACAGCAGCCCGGAGACGCCGACCGCGCCGACCACCCAGGGGGACATCTTGAACACCACGTCGCTGGCCGCGGCACCTGCCGCGAAGCCGGCGTTCTCGACCAGCAGGAAGATGACGTAGACCATGCCGATCCCGCCGATCAGCGGAGCCAGGAAGGTCCGGAACCAGTTGGCCGTCTCGGGGTGCTTGCCCTGGACGTGGAAGTACGCGATGCACGCGAACGCCGCGAGCGCCTGGACGATCATGATCGCCGTGGTGCCCATGATCGCCATGAGCGCGTAGAGCTGGCCGTAGGGGTCGCGGTCGGTGACGAAGAAGAGCAGCACGATCACGGTCGCGACGGCGGTCTGCACGAAGCCGGCGATGTACGGCGAGCCGTGCCGCGGGTGCGAGGCGCCGAGCGTCTTGCCGAAGCCGGGCACGAGGTCCTCGCGGCCGATCGCGTAGATGTAGCGCGACGCGCAGTTGTGGAAGGCCATGCCGCAGGCGTACGAGCCGCTCATCAGCAGGAACTCGAACAGGACGACGGCACCGTGGCCGAGGTGCTGCTCGACCGGACCGAAGAAGATCTGGCCGGCGGTGGTGCTGTCCTGGGCCAGGGCGACGGCGTTGTCCGGGCCGGTGCCGACGATGGCCGACCACGACACGATCACGTAGAAGAGACCGATGCCCAGCACGGAGAGCATGGTCGCCAGCGGGATGATCTTCTTCGGGTTGCGCGACTCCTCGCCGTACATCGCCGTCGACTCGAAGCCGACCCACGACCAGAACGCGAAGAACAGGCCGATGCCGGCCGAGCCGGCCACGACGAGCGTGGCGCCGGTGTCGGCGTTGGTGACGCTGCCCTGGAGGCCCTGGAAGGCGTTGAGCGGGTTGAGCGAGCCGAGCGACCAGCCGTCGGGGCCGCCGCCCGAGGCGAGGATCGAGACCGTCATCGCGCCGAGCATCACGATCTCGGTGACGAGGAAGACGCCGAGCACGACCGCGGTCAGGTTGATGTCGAAGTAGGTCAGCGCGGTGTTCACGCCGAGCATGAGCAGGGCGTACCAGATCCACGAGATGTCCAGGCCGGTGTGCGTGGCGAAGAAGCTCGCGGCGAAGAACGAGAAGATCCCGACCAGCGCGGCCTCGAACACGACGTACGCGAGGGTGGTCAGGGCCCCGGCGCCCATCCCGACCACGCGTCCCAGGCCGTGCGAGATGAAGCCGTAGAAGGCTCCGGTCGACGTGATGTGCTTGGCCATCGCCGAGTAGCCCAGCGCGAAGAGGCCGAGCACGATCGTGGCGACGAGATAGCCGGCGGGGGCGTTCGCCCCACTGCCGAAGCCGATCGCGATGGGCACGTTGCCCACCATCGCGGTGATCGGCGCGGCGGTCGCGACCGCCATGAACATGACGCCGACCAGGCCGACCGCGTTCGGCTTGAGGCGCTGGACCCCCGTGTCGGTCTCCGGTACTGCGCGCGTCTCCTCTGCAGACATGCGGACTCTCTCTCCCGTGCCCGAGGGGCACGTCCGGGTTGTGTGCTGGCTCACACCAGGCCCCGCATGCTGGCACTACCGAACAGACCAAATCAAGGTTTTGGGTCAGACAATTTTCCCAGGTTTCAACCATTGACTTTTTCGGTCTGACCAAACAGGATCCTCATCACAAGGCTTCCGACAGCCGCACGGGCGGTCGTCGACACGTAGGGATGGCGATGCACGACTACGACGCGTTCAGCTTCGACTCGAAGGCAGAGATGCTCGAGAAGTCGGCGCACTACTGGAACCCCGACAAGACGAAGTTCTGGTCGGACAGCGGGGTCGACCTGGTGATCGACCGCCGCGAGGGCTACCTGCTCTGGGACATGGACGGCCGCCGGCTGATCGACGTCCACCTCAACGGCGGCACCTACAACCTCGGGCACCGCAACCCCGAGGTCGTCGCCGCGGTGAAGAAGGCGATGGACCGCTTCGACGTCGGCAACCACCACTTCCCCTCGCTCGCGCGGACCGCGCTCGCCGAGGCGCTCGTCGAGTCGGCGCCGGCCGGGCTGACCAAGGTCGCCTACGCCTCCGGCGGCGGCGAGGCGATCGACATCGCGCTCAAGAGCGCCCGGCACGCCATGCAGAAGCGCAAGATCGTCTCGATCGTGAAGGCGTACCACGGCCACACCGGTCTGGCCGTCGCGACCGGCGACGACCGCTTCGCCAAGCTCTTCCTCGCCGACCGGCCCGAGGAGTTCCCCCAGGTCCCGTTCAACGACCTCGACGCCATGGAGCAGGCGCTCAGGGGACGCGACGTCGCCGCCGTGATCATGGAGACGATCCCCGCGACGTACGGCTTCCCGCTGCCCCAGCCCGGCTACCTCGAGGCGGTCAAGGCGCTCTGCGAGAAGTACGACGCGCTCTACATCGCCGACGAGGTGCAGACCGGCCTGATGCGCACCGGCGAGCTCTGGGGCATCACCAAGCACGGCATCGAGCCCGACATCCTGGTCAGCGGCAAGGGCCTCTCCGGCGGCATCTACCCGATCGCGGCGGTGCTGCTCAGCGAGCGGGCAGGTGCCTGGCTGCACGAGGACGGGTTCGGCCACATCTCCACGTTCGGCGGCGCCGAGCTCGGCTGCATCGCGGCCCTGACGACGCTCGACATCACGCGGCGACCCGAGGTCCGCTCGATGGTCCACTACATCGCCGACCGGGTCGGCGCCGGCCTGCGCGAGGTGCAGGCCCAGTACCCCGACTGGTTCGTCGGCATCCGGCAGAACGGCGTCGTGCTCGGCCTCGAGTTCGCCCACCCGGAGGGCGCGAAGTACGTCATGCGCCAGCTCTACGAGCTCGGTGTCTGGGCGATCTTCTCCACGCTCGACCCGCGGGTCCTGCAGTACAAGCCCGGGATCCTGATGACGCCCGACCTCGTCGAGGAGCTCCTCGACCGCACCGCGCTCGCCATCGGCCGCGCGGCCGCCGACCCCGCACTCTCGCGCCGGAGGGCCAGCTGATGTCCGACCAGACCGTCACCGCGCCCGGCGCGGCCGGGCACCTGCTCGAGCGGGCCCGCTGGGCGGCGCGCGCCTACGCGTCGTACTCGGCGGGCGACGTCGAGCGGATCGTGCGCGCCGTCGCCGACGTCGCGCACGCCCACGCCGAGAAGTACGCCGAGTGGGCCGTGCGCGAGACCGGCTTCGGCGTCGTCGAGCACAAGGTCCGCAAGAACCAGGCCTGCTCGCGCGGCATCGTCGACACCTACGCCGGCCAGGACTTCGTGACCCCGCGGGTCCGGATCGACGACAAGATCGTCGAGGTGCCGCGTCCGGCGGGCGTCGTGCTCGCCCTGACGCCGTCGACCAACCCGGTCGCCACCGTGTTCTTCAAGGTGATCCTCGCGCTGATGACCCGCAACGCCGTGGTGGTCAGCCCGCACCCGATGGCCAAGGAGTGCTGCCACGACGCGGCCCAGCTGCTGGCCCGGGCCGCGGTCGAGGCGGGCGCCCCGGACGGCATCGTGCAGAGCATCGCCGAGCCCACGATCCCCCTGGTCGAGGCGCTCATGGGCGACGCCCGCACCAACGTCATCCTCGCCACGGGCGGCACCGGCGTGGTCCGCGCGGCGTACAGCTCCGGCAACCCGGCGATCGGCGTCGGGCCCGGCAACGTTCCGGTCCTGGTCGACGCGACCGCCGACGTCCGGGCCGCCGCGCAGCGCATCGTCGAGAGCAAGGCCTTCGACAACTCGGTGCTCTGCACCAACGAGTCGGTGCTCATCGCCGAGGAGGCGGTCGCCGACAAGCTCGTGCGCGAGATGGAGCGCGCCGGCGCGGCACTGCTCGGCGCGGACGACGCGCGGCGGCTGCGCGACTACATGTTCCCCCTCGGCCGGCTCAACGTCGACGTCGTCGGCAAGGACGCCTCGTGGATCGCCCAGCAGGCCGGCATCCGCGTCGGACCGCGCACCAAGGTCCTCGTCGCCCCCTTCGAGCTGGCCGTTCCCGAGGAGCCGCTCACCCACGAGAAGCTCTCGCCGGTCCTCGGCCTGATCCGCGTCCCCGACGCGGCCGCGGGCATCGCGACCGCCCGCTCGATCATCCGGATCGCCGGCGCCGGGCACAGCGCCGCCATCCACTCCGCCGACCCCGGCACCGTGATGCGCTACGCCGCCGAGGTGCCCGTGCTGCGGGTCTCGGTCAACGTCGGCAACAGCACCGGCAGCTCGGGGCTCGACACGAACCTGGCGCCGACGATGACCATCGGCACCGGCTTCGTCGGGCGCAGCGCGCTCGGCGAGAACCTCCAGCCGAAGCACCTCGTCGACTGGACCCGGATCGCCTACAACGCCGATCCGGCCGAGGCGATGCCGGCGTACGCCGGGCTGAGCCCGTGGGCCGACCACCGCACGCCGGTGCCGGCGTACCCGGTGCCGTCGAACGACCAGCGGGGTCTCGACCGGCTCGACCACCGGAGCTCCGCCGTCGACGCGGTCGTCGACCGGCTCGGCGGCTCCGCCGATGCCGCCTTCCGTGAGCAGGTACGACGACTCGTCGTCGAAGAGCTCTCCCACCTCATCAAGGGCTGACCCATGGCTGAACTGCGTTCCTTCATCTTCATCGACCGGCTCCAGCCGCAGACCCTGTGCTACCTGGGCACCTGGATCAAGGGCACCCTCCCCCGCGCCCACATGGCCGCGCAGATCATCGAGGTCGCGCCCGGCATCGACATCGAGCCGATCACCGACGTCGCGCTCAAGCACGCCGAGGTCGCCGCGGGCGTGCTCGTGGTCGAGCGGCAGTTCGGCTACCTGGAGTTCCACGGCGAGACCGGCTCGGTCAAGGCCGCTGCCGAGGGTGTCCTCGACGCGCTCGGCGCGGACGCCACGAGCGCGGTGCGCCCGCAGATCCTGGCCAGCAAGATCATCAGCTCGATCGACCACCAGCACGCCTTCCTGATCAACCGCAACAAGATCGGGTCGATGGTGCTGCCGGGCGAGTCGATGTACGTGCTCGAGGTGCAGCCCGCGTCGTACGCGATCGTGGCGACCAACGAGGCCGAGAAGGCCGCGGACATCAAGGTCGTCGACTACCGGATGATCGGCGCGACCGGCCGGGTCTACCTGTCCGGCAAGGAGGCCGACGTCCGGCAGGCCGCCGAGGCGGCCGAGGACGCCCTGCGAGGGCTCACGTGACCTCGTCCCGCTCCCCCGACCTGCGGGCCCTGATCGCGGACGTCGTCCGCGAGGTCGTCGCCGACCTCGCCGGACCGGCGGCGGCCGCGACTCCGGCTCCGGCTCCGGTGCCGCCCGCGGCGCCGGCCCCTCCCGCCGGTGTCGCGGGTGCCGAGCACGTGACGGCGCCGCAGCTGCGCGAGCGCGTCGAGGCGGTCCGGATCGGCGACGACGCCGACCTCGACCGGTTCGCGCGGCAGCTGCTCGCCCTGTTCGAGAACCCCAAGAACCGGCAGGACCTGCGCGCCGGACGGCTGCGCTTCCGCCTCGAGGGCGGGACGACGTCCGCCGTGCCGGAGACCCGGCCCGTGCAGCGGGTCGACACCGGCGCGGTCACCGAGCGCCAGGTCAAGGCGGCCTCCGAGGCGGGCCGCCGCCTGGTCCTCGGCCGCCGCGCCGTGCTGACGCCCCTGGCGCGCGAGAGGGCTCGCGCGCTGGGGGTACCCATCGAGAAGGAGCGCTGATGCTGAGAGCAGTCGTGACCGGAAACGTCTGGTCCACCAAGAGGATCGACGGCCTGCCCAACGGCGCGTTCCTGGAGGTCGAGGTGGACGGCGGCAGCCGCCTGGTCGCCTTCGACGTCCTGGGCAGCGGCGTCGGCGAGACCGTCCTGGTCGCCCAGGGCTCCGTCGCCGCGGCCTGGTTCCCCGGCACCCCACCGCCCGTCGACGCGCTCGTCATCGGCGCGATCGACTCCCAGCCCACGGGCTGACACCCACCACCACCACCACCGCACCACCACCGCACCACCCACCGCACAACCAAGGAGCACCACATGTCCAGCACCGCCATCGGCATGATCGAGACCAAGGGCTTCGTCGCCGCGCTCGCCGCCGCGGACGCCATGGTCAAGGCCGCCAACGTGACCATCACCGACCGCCAGGAGGTCGGCGACGGGCTCGTCGCCGTCGTCATCAGCGGCGAGGTCGGTGCGGTCAAGGCCGCCACCGAGGCCGGCGCCGAGACCGCCTCGCAGGTCGGCGAGCTCGTCAGCGTCCACGTGATCCCCCGCCCCCACGCGGAGATCGGCAACCACTTCGACGTCAGCGCGAAGTAGACCGCCGTCCCCCCGCCCGTCCCGGGCACCCTGAGCACCCGAGAAGAGGAGGTCCGATGACCGCCACCCACGCCCGCACGGAGCTGCGGGTCAACCTGATGGTCGAGGACCTGCAGCCGCAGTTCGCCGCCTACCTGGGCACGCCCACGCGGGCGCGCGGCTACCCGCCGTACGCCGGCGACCACGCGCTCATCATCGAGGTCGCGCCCGCGCTCGCCATCGAGCGCGTGATCGACCTGGCGCTGCGCGCGGTGCCGACGGTCGAGCCCGGCATCCTCTTCGTGGAGCGGCAGTTCGGCGTCCTCGAGCTGCACGCGTCGTCGCTGGCCGACGTCACCGCCGCCGGCCAGGCGGTGCTCGACGGCACCGGCAGCTCGGCCAGCGACCAGCTCCGCCCGCGGGTGCTCTACCACGACATCATCGAGCACATCACCGACCAGCACGCGGTGATCCTCAACCGCAACCGATCGGGGTCGATGGTGATGCCGGGACAGTCACTCCTCGTGTACGAGATGACGCCTGCCCTGTTCGCGGCCGTGGCCGCCAACGAGGCCGAGCGCGCGGCGCCGGGCATCACGATGGTCGACGTGCAGTTCATCGGGGCGGCCGGGCGGCTGTACCTCAGCGGCACCACCGAGGACGTCGAGGTGGCCCGCGACCGGATCACCACGGTCCTGGAGTCGATCGAGGGACGGGAGCACTGATGGACACCCTCGCCGCGGCCACCGACACCCGGGTCGCCGAGCTGGCGCTGCCGTCGTACGGCTTCAGCCCGGCGCGCACGCTCCGGATGATCAACCTCTCCGAGAACGCGACGTTCCTGGTGGAGGACCCGGGCACCGACCGCACCGCGATCCTGCGCGTGCACCGGGTCGGGTACCACTCGCGCACCGACATCGAGAGCGAGCTCGCCTGGCTCGCCGCGCTGCGCGAGGAGTCCGGGGTCGCGACGTCCGCGGAGATCCCCAACCTGCGGGGCGAACGGGTCACCACGGTCGTCGACGGCGGGCAGGAGCGGCACTGCGTGCTGTTCCACCTGGTGCCCGGCATCGAGCCGGACGACGTCGCGCTCGGCACGTCCGACTTCGAGACGCTCGGCGCGATCACCGCGCGGATGCACGAGCACGCCCGCTCGTGGACGCCGCCGGCCGGCTTCCACCGGTTCCGGTGGGACTGGGAGCACTCCCTCGGCGCGCAGCCCCGCTGGGGGCGCTGGCAGGACGGCATCGGGGTCGGGCCGGCCGAGGAGGAGGCGCTGGGCGCCGCCGCCGCGATCGTCGAGGAGCGGCTCGCGTCGTACGGGACGGCGGCCGACCGGTTCGGCCTCGTCCACGCCGACCTGCGCCTCGCCAACCTCCTGGTCGAGGGCGACCTCGTCACGGTCATCGACTTCGACGACTGCGGGCTGTCGTGGTTCATGTACGACTTCGGCACCGCCGTGTCGTTCATCGAGCACGACCCGCGGCTGCCGCAGTGGCAGGAGGCGTGGCTGCGCGGCTACCGCTCGGTCGTCGACCTGTCCGCCGAGCACGAGGCGATGCTGCCGACGTTCGTCATGCTCCGCCGGCTGCTGCTCGTGGCCTGGCTGGGCTCGCACGCCCACTCCCGCGAGTGCCAGGAGCTCGGCCCCGGCTACACCGCCGGCACCGTCGAGCTCGCCCACCGCTACGTGGCGTCCGGCGGCGCCACGCTCACCTGATCCCACCCACGGAGGACCCATGTTCACCTCACTCGCTGGACGCTCCGTCGTCGTCACCGGCGGCAGCAAGGGCATCGGCCGCGGCATCGCCACGGTCTTCGCCCGGGCCGGCGCCCGGGTGCTCGTCACCGGACGCGACGAGGCGGCGCTCGAGGCCGCGTGCGCGGAGCTCGGCGCCGGGGCGTCGTACGTCGTGACGGACGTGAGCTCGCGCGAGGACTGCGACCGGATGGCCGCCACCGCGGTCGAACGGCACGGCGGGATCGACGTCCTGTGCGCCAATGCGGGCATCTTCCCCGCGGCCCGGCTCGACGCGATGACGGCCGCCGACCTGCGCACCGTGATGGCGACGAACCTCGACGGCACCGTGTTCGCCGTCCAGGCGTGCCTGGAGGCACTGACCACCAGCGGCCGCGGCCGGATCGTCGTGACGTCGTCGATCACCGGGCCCTACACGGGCTACCCGGGCTGGTCGCACTACGGCGCGAGCAAGGCCGCCCAGCTCGGCTTCGTGCGGACGGCGGCGCTCGAGCTGGCGCCGCGCGGGATCACCATCAACGCGGTGCTGCCGGGCAATGTCGCCACCGAGGGCCTCGACGGGCTCGGCGCGGACTACCTCGCCGCGATGGCCGCGAGCGTCCCGCAGAAGCGGCTCGGCAGCGTGGCCGACATCGGCAACGCCGCGCTCTTCTTCGCCACCGAGGAGGCCGGCTACATCACCGGGCAGAGCCTGGTCGTCGACGGCGGACAGGTGCTGCCGGAGTCGCTGCAGGCGCTCGAGGAGATCTGAGCGGACCTTTCGGGTACCGTTTCGCTACCTGGTCAGACCGAATCGGGCGGTTCCCGGGAGCAGCCGGAGAGGAGCGAGGCATGGCCAACGAGCACGCCGTCGCGGAGAACCTGCGGCGCCGGATGCTGACCGACATCGGCTCCGGCACGCTCCCCCCAGGCGCCCGCCTCGGCAGCGAGCGCGAGCTCTCCGAGCACTACGGCGTCAGCCGCGCGACGCTCCGCCAGGTCCTCGCCGCGCTCGAGGAGGCCGGCCTCGTGCGCCGCGTCGCCGGTCGCGGTGGCGGCACCTTCATCAACCACGCCAAGGTCGAGCACGACCTGACCAAGGTGGTCGGCGTCCCGGCCTACCTCGCCCGGCAGGGCTACTCGGCGGGCACCCGGGTCGTCGCGACCAAGATGGGCGTCGCCGACGCACCGACCCGCCGTGCCCTGCGGCTGGGCGAGGGCGACCTCGTCGTCGACGTCCGCCGGCTGCGGCTGGCCGACGGCACCCCGTTCTCGCTCGACCACGCCCGGCTCCCCGCCGACCGCTTCCCCGGCCTGCTCGAGCAGCCGCTCGGCGGCTCGATCTACGAGCTGATCGAGAACGACTACGGCGTGGTCATCGGCGACGCCGAGGAGGTCGTCGAGGTCGTCCACGCGACCGACGAGGAGGCGGCGCTCCTCGCCGTCGCCGTCGGCGACCCCCTGGTCTCGATCACCCGGACGACGTACGACACGACCGGGACGCCGTTCGAGTTCTCCCACGACCTGTTCCGCTCCGACCGCGTGCGGATCACCCTGCGCACCCCCGGCCGCGGCCTGCGCGGCATCCCCGGCGGCGACACCCCCCACTTCGCCACCATCTCCTCCGTCCCCTCCTCCTGACCCCCGAAGGAGCACGTTCCGGCGGGCGAAGTAGCACGGTTGGCCCCCCGAAGTAGCAGCGTTGGCCCCCCGAAGTAGCAGGGTTGGCCCCTCGAGAACGCAGAACGGCCCGGACGACGTCGTCGTCCGGGCCGTTGCGGCGTTGCGGGGGTCTCAGATCGCGATCAGGACCTCGGCGACCGAGCCGGTCTGCGCCTGGACGGCGCGGTCGACCGGGTCGGCCTTGGGGGCCAGCGTGCGCAGGGTCCACTGGCCGTCGCCGGCGAAGAACCGGAAGTGGCCCGTCGCGGAGGTCGGGACCTCCGCGGTGAACTCGCCGCTCTTGTCGAGCAGGCGGACGTAGGCGCCCGACACCGGCGTGGCGTCGTCGCCGGAGCCGCGCACGACCTGGCCCTGGATCACGGCCTCCTTGGCGACGTTGACGCCGTCAAGCGACAGGCCGCCGACCTTCGCGCCGCACATCAGGCGTCACCGGGCTCGTCGCCGAGCGCGATCGGAACGCCGACGAGGGAGCCGTACTCGGTCCACGAGCCGTCGTAGTTCTTGACGTTCTTCTTGCCGAGGATCTCCTGCAGCACGAACCAGGTGAGCGAGGAGCGCTCACCGATGCGGCACAGCGCGATGGTGTCCTTGGACTCGTCGAAGCCGACCTCGGCGTAGAGCGCCTGCAGGTCCTCGTCGGACTTGAAGGTGCCGTCGTCGTTGGCGTTCTTGCTCCACGGGACGTTCACCGACGTCGGGATGTGGCCGGCGCGCTGCGACTGCTCCTGCGGGAGGTGGGCCGGCGCGAGGAGGCGGCCGGCGTACTCGTCGGGGCTGCGGACGTCGACCAGGTTCTGGGTGCCGATTGCGGCCACGACGTCGTCGCGGAAGGCGCGGATCGAGCGGTCCTGCTCCTGCGCGGTGTAGCTGGTCGCCGCGCGGGTCGGCAGCTCGTCGGTCAGCTCACGGCTGTCGAGCTCCCACTTCTTGCGGCCGCCGTCCATGAGCTTGACGTCCTGGTGGCCGTACAGCTTGAAGTACCAGTACGCGTAGGCGGCGAACCAGTTGTTGTTGCCGCCGTAGAGGACGACGGTCTGGTCGTTGGCGACACCGCGCTCGGAGAGGAGCGCCTCGAACTGGGCCTTGTTGACGAAGTCACGACGGACCTGGTCCTGCAGGTCGGTGGTCCAGTCGAGCTTGATGGCGTTGCGGATGTGGCCCTTGTCGTAGGCCGTGGTGTCCTCGTCGACCTCGATGACGACGACCTGGGCGTTGTCGAGGTTGTCCTCGACCCACTGGGCGGAGACGAGGGAGTTCTCGCGGCTCATGGTGATTCCTTCGATGGTTGCGATGGTGCGGGCACGACGGTGCTGTTGCTGTTGCTGGGTGCTGATCCGGCAGCACGGCGCACGCACAGGCCAACGCCTGGGCACGGCAGTGCCACGGGAGGCGACGGGTTCAGCCGGGCGAGGCCCGGGTCGGCGGAGACCGCCGGAGATCAGAGACCCGTCAGCAGGGTCGACACAGCGCCGAGCTGACGCGGCAGTTGTCCACCGCGCGCCGCTTGGTCAGCAGCAGAGTCGTCGACATGGGGAAGAGCCTAGGCGGCTTTCCCCGAACCACGAACTCGACATTCCATATCCTGAGACGCATGTCCACTTGTTGAGATCTGGGTGCTCCCCCACCGCCGAGGTTGCTGGGTTGGCCCCCCGAAGTTGCAGGGTTGGCCCTCCCAGAATGCGCAGTTTCCCGGCCGAGATCGCAGCTGATCCACCACTGCAACCTCGACCGGGAAACCTTGCTACTTCGTGGGTCCAACCTTGCTACTTCGGGGGCGCAACCTTGCTACTTCGGCGGGTGGGTTAACGGCGCTTGCGGAAGGTGAAGGTGGCGGTGCCGGCGTAGTGCGTGGTGCTGCCGGCGTACGACGCCTTGACCCGGTAGGTGCCCGGCCGCAGGGTGCGGGCGGTGGTGCAGGAGGCCTTGCCGTTGCGGATCACCGCGGTGCACAGGGTCCGGCCCTTGCTGGTGAACACGATCCGGCCGGTCGCCCTCGGCGTCACCGAGGCAGTCAGGACGGCGGCCTGGCGGCGCGCCACGCTGGCCTTCTTGGCCTTCGCCTTCAGCTTCGCGTGGGCCTTCGGGGCGCTCGGATTGCCGGGCTGGCGCACCGACAGGACGAACGTCCGCTGGGCCGGCTGGTAGCGGGTGTCACCGGAGTACCCAGCGACGATCGGGTACGCACCCGGCGGGGGCAGGGTCCGCACCGTGCAGGTCGCGGTGCCGCGGGTGACGACGGCCTCGCAGAGGACCTCCTCGCCGTTGAGGAAGCGGACGGTGCCGGTGGCGGCCGACGGGTCGACCTTCGCCGTGAGGTGGAGCGTCTGGCCGAAGACGGCGGTGACGTTGCCCCCGCTGACCGCGGCCGGGGTCCGGTTGTCGACGGCCTCGACCACCTTCACCACCCGCGGTACGACGACCTGGTTGCCGTTCGTGTCCGCCACGACGTAGGTCAGGGGGTAGCTCCCCGCCTTCGCGATGTCGACGTCGCCGACCACCTGGATCCGGTCGGTCACGTCCCCGTCCGTGTCGTCGGTCGCGGTGACGCCGGCGAGCGGGTCGAAGGGGTCGCCGACCGTCAGCGTCGTCTCGTCGGGCAGCGCGACCGTCGGCGCGGTGACGTCGGTACCGGCGGCGGTCGCCCGGAACACCGTGCCGAACTGGCGCAGCGCACCGATCCGGTCGCCGGCGGCGGTCTTGCTCTCCGCCGTCCACGCGTAGACCTGGCCCTCGGCCAGCCCCGTCCACTCGACCGTCGCCGGCCAGCCCGAGCGGGCCGTGTCGACGCCGATCACCGTGTCCGTCGGGGTCACCACGGTGAGCCCGTCGGTCGAGAACGTCGTAGTGCGGCTGGACAGGTCGACCGGCAGCACCAGGTTGTCCTCGGCGCCGTTGTAGCGCTTCCGGTCGTCGTACTCGGTCGCCCCGAAGTTGTCGAAGTGCGGCGAGTACGTGTCGATGCTGACCTCGGCCCGCGCGACGTCGAACTGGAGCAGCCGGAGCCAGCTGGCGCCGAACTGCAGCAGGTCGGTCGCCTTGTGGTCGATGACGCCGTCGCCGTTGAGGTCGATGTTGCCCGCCGAGTCGACCTTGTCGGGCCACAGCTCGCGCGCGGAGACCTTGTAGAACTGGTAGTCCGCGAGCAGCTCGACGACGTTGTGCTTAACGGTCGCGCCGACCTTGGTCTTCAGGTTCGTGCCGACGCCGTGCTCGTGCCCGGCGAGGATCAGGAAGACGTTCGGGTTGGCGGTGACCACCTCGTCGTACAGCTTCGAGCCGTCGCCCGAGAACGTCGCGCCCCGGCCGTCCGAGGCCGTCGAGGGGGCGATGTAGGCGTGCGTGAGCAGGATGCCGTTGCGGTCGGGGTAGCGCTCGAAGACCGAGCTGGCCCAGTCCGCCTCGGCCTGGGTGACGCCGTACGACAGGCCGACCGCGACGAAGTCGAGGCCGCCGGCCGAGAACAGGACGTAGTTGTTCTGGTTGTCCTGGCCCGGCGTGAGGACGTTGCCCTGGCTGTCGGTCGTCTCGTCCCACGCGTGGTACGACGCGCCGGACGGCCACGCCTTCGCGGCGTCGTAGTAGCGCCCGGGCCCGTAGTACTTGTTGAACCGCGAGGTCGGACCGGTCTCGTTGCCGAGCTGGTTGTCGTGGTTGCCCGCGATCACCTGGTTGACGACGCCCGCGTCGTCGAGGGTCGCCTGCGCACCCGAGGTGAACTCGAACTCCTTGCGCACCTGCTCCTCGAGGCCCGGGTACAGCAGGTTGCCCAGCCCGTCCTTGGCCAGCGGGTTGTAGTAGTCGTTCTCGATGACGTCACCGGTGTGCCCGGCCCACGCGATCTTCCGCGGCCCGGCCTGCTGCGCGATCCAGCTGGTGCTCGCCTCGTAGGCCTTGGCCCAGATGGCGCGCTCCTCCTCCTGCATCACGTCGCTGGGCTCGGCGACGCCGTTCCAGTTGTCGTACGTGCCGCCGGCCGCGCCCTCGGCGAGGTACTGCGTGTCGGTGAAGTGCGCGAGCGAGAAGTCGTAGTCCGAGGGGTTCTCGAACTTGTCCTTGTCGTTCGCGGCCTTGGCGTCGCGCGGGGCGAGGTCGTCGGCGAACGGGTCGGTGCCGAGCACGAGCAGGTGGACGACGCCGCCGTCGACCAGCGCGGGACGGACGACGGCGTTGAGCACCGTGTCGCCGTCACGCACGCCGCGCGCGGTGGCGAGCTCGGCCCAGGTGGACGTCTCCTTGTTCCAGGCGTGGAGCGTGACCGAGCGCGCCGGGTCGACGACGCCCTTCCACACGACCTGCTGACCGGTGACGGCTGCGCCGACCTGGACGTCGTACTTCTGGAAGGGGAGGTCGCCGGTGGTGGGGCTCGTCGTCGCCTTCTCGTCGTCGGGCGTCGCCTTGCCGGTGAGCTGCTTGCCCTGCTCGTAGGTGAAGTCGAGCGAGGTCGGGAGCTCCTTGATGACGCCCTGGACGCCGCCGTCGGCCACGGCAGCAGTCGCCGCGCGGAAGGTCGTCGTCACGTCGCTGCCGTCGGGGCTGCTCGCGATGGCGGACAGCTCGACGCGACCCTTGCCCTCGCCGGCGCCGGTGCCGCCGCCGGTCGGGATGCTGTCGGACTCGAAGGCGATCTCGTGATTGATCTCCTTGCCGAACACGTCGATCGCGGAGACCGAGATCCGGTGCGCGCCGGCGGACAGGCCGGGACCGACCAGCTGGCCGGGGGTGATCGGCTTGCCGTCGAGCAGGTAGGTCCAGCCGGTGGCGTTGTCCTGGTGGGTGACCGTCAGGTCGAACTCGACGGGCGCCGAGATCCGGTCACCGGTGGCCGGGACCGACGAGGTCACCGCGACGCGGGCGTCGGGGTGCTCGCCGAAGGCGGCGATGTCGAGTGCCTTGACCTCCGACTCGTTGAGCGATCGCCCGTAGATGCGGGCATTCGCGACCTTCGCCTTGGCGTAGAACTGCGCGCCGGCGTTGGGCGACGAGTCGCCGCCGACGGTCCAGGCGCGCGCGGTGGCGGCCGGGAGGGTCAGCGCGCCGGTGGCCGGCGTGGTCGCGGCGAGCACGCCGTCGACGTACAGCTTGATCTCGGTGCCGTTCCAGGTCGCGACGACGTGGTACCAGCGGTTGGGCGTGATGGTCGCGCGGGCGGTCTTGTAGCCGCCGCCGATGTGCGCCATCAGGCCGACCTTGTCGTCGTTGATGTAGATCGAGTAGCCGCCGGCCTCCTTGCCGGAGCAGACGGACGCCTCGGTGCTGGTCGGCAGCGTCCCGTTGTAGCGGAACGTGCACTCGATCGACACCGCGTTGCTGATGTCGCCCCAGTGCGGGGTGAGCGCGTAGGCGTACGCGTCGGCGCCGCCGAGCGTCACGACGTCCCGGCCCAGTGCGGGATCCGCAGCGATCTTCGGCGAGCCGAAGGTCTTCACGGCGAGGTCGCGCACGCGGTCCTTGGGCGTGCCGTCGGCGAAGTCGACGTCGAGGACGTCGGCCTGCGGCACGGGGATCGCGGTGTCCCACTCGGCCGCGAGCGCCCGGACCTCGTCGGCCGACACCGCGCGCGAGAACACGCCGGATGCCGCGAAGGTGCTGGGCGGAGCGGGCTGGCCGATGCCGGTCGGGCTGGCGTCGGCGCCGACGATGAAGCGCCGCGAGGTCGCGGCCGGGAACGTGAGCGCGCCGCTCGCGGCCGTGGTCTGGGCGAGCTGGCCGTTGACGTAGAGCTTGATCTGGGCGCCGTCCCAGGTGGCGACGGCGTGGTACCAGCGGTTGCCCTCGACAGGCGTGAGCGCGCTCTTGTAGCCGCCGCCCACGTGCGCCATGAAGCCGAGGTTGCCGCCGGTGACGTACATCGAGATGCCGCCGGCCTCCTTGTCGGAGCAGAGGTCCTTCTCGTTCGAGACCGGCATCGTGGTGTCGATCCGGAAGACGCACTCGACGCTGAGGCCGGTGGTGACCTTGCTCCACTGGTCCTCGAACGGGAAGCCGACCGCGTCGTCGACGCCGTCGACGTGCATCACGGGGCCCTGCTTGGCGTCGGTGCCGAAGGTCGGCGTCCCGTAGGTGATCGGGGCCAGGGACTGGGCCTGGTCGGACGCCGCGCCGCCGGCGAAGCCGACGTCGAGGACGTCCGGGGCGGGTGCCGGCTCGGCGGCCGGGGCGGCCGCCGCGTCGGGCACGAGGGTGGACGGTGTGGGGGGCGCGGCCTGGCTGGGGGCAGCCAGCAGGCCACCGGCAGCCACGGAGGTCGCGACGAGTGAGGTCGCGATCATCCGGAGCCTGCGCATCGGTCGTGCGGACACGACGGGTCTCCTTCAGGGGTGGGGGTGGGGGTGGGAGGTGATCCGTCGCCGGCGCCGGGCCAGCAGGGCCCCGGCGGCGGCGAGCAGCAGCACGGCGCCGAGGACGCCGCCGATCTGGAGGGCGGCGCCGGTGCCGCCGGGGGTGGGGGTGGACGACGTCGGCGCGGCGCCGCTGCCGAGCGACCAGGCGTGGCTGCCGTCGTCGAGCGAGTAAACCTGGTGCTGGCCGTCGGGACCGCTGGCCAGGGTCCGGTACGCCGGGTGCAGGTCGGTGAGCGTGGACGCGCTGACGGTGACCTCGTCGGGCGCCTGCGGGCAGGTGAAGGCGATGTCGGCGCCGTCCGCGACGAGGTCGCCGACCGCGTGCACCTCCCCCGCGCAGGCCGCGCCGTCGGCGGTGACGGTGACGTGGTCGAGCAGGTAGGTGGCGAGCTCCGGGGCGTCCTGGACCTGCGCGCCGTCGTCCGGCTCGTAGGCGACCGCGCCGTCGAGCAGCACCCGGTCCTGCGGGAGCACGCCGAGGTGGATGCCGAGGAGGGTGAGGTCGTCGGCGGCACCGACCTTCCACGTCACGTGGACGACGGCCGGGTCGGCGCCGTCCCGACTGATCCCGAGGGTCTGCGGGTCGCCGAACGGGTGCGCGGCGATCACGTCGCCACGACCAGCTGACCGACGGCGAGCGTCGTCACGACGCAGCCGATCACGGTCACGCTCGCCGCGGCGAGCACCGGGGCGACCCGGGTGGCGAGGGCGAGGACCGCGCGGGACTCCGCGGCCCGGACGACGACGCTGCGCCCGGCCAGTGCGAGCAGCCCGACCCCGAAGAGGACCGTGGCCAGGCCCAGCCCGAACGTGATGACCAGCAGCAGGGCGAAGCCCGAGCGACCGGCGAAGATCCCGGTCACCAGCACCAGGAACGCGGCCGGCGACGGCGTCAGCCCGCCGGAGATGCCGAGCAGCACGAGTCCCGGCCGGCTGAGGCGGTGCTCGTGGTCCTGCCCGTGACCGTGCCCGTGCCCGTGGCCGTGGCCGTGTCCGTGGCCGTGTCCGTGGCCGTGCCCGTGACCGCCGCCGCGCAGGTGCCGGCGGAACAGCCACACGCCGACGCCGATGACCAGCACCCCTGCGACGAGCTGCAGGCCGGAGGTGAGCTGCTCGAGCGGGAGCAGGTCCGAGAGCGAGAGGAAGGTCCAGGCGAGCGCGATGACCAACACCGACACGGTGTGCATCACGGCGACCGAGACGCCCAGCCACGCGGCGTCGCGCACCTTGCCGTCGGAGCCGACGAGGTAGGCCGCGGCGAGGCTCTTGCCGTGCCCGGGCCCGACCGCGTGGGCGGCGCCGGCGGCGAAGGCGAGCACGAAGGCGACCGGCAGGAAGCCGGGCGACTGGACCAGGCTCAGGAGCCGGTCGTCGAGGGACGAGGTCGCGAGGACGTGCGCATGCACGGTCTGCGCGACCCCAGGGGGGATGGGGGGCACGGGCAACCATCGAAACGAGCCCGGTTGAAGTCAACGGTGTTGATCGATGACCGCCCGGGGGCGACCAGGTGAAGAGAAGGGTGACGGCGGGTCAGCGCACGGTGCACGACGAGCGCACGGTGGCGTTCGAGCTACCCGGCATGGCACCCGGCGACATCTCCAGGCGCGGGTTCCCCTCCTGGCCCTCGCCCGAGCGCAGGACGACGTCGACCGTCTGCGTCCGGCCCGGGTCGAGCAGGACGCCGACGCTCGCGACGCTCCGCCCGGCGTACGTCGTGACGGGTGGGTTGTCGACGCGCTGACCGTCGACCGACATCTCGACGACCTCCCCACCCACCGGCGAGCTGACGTAGACGACGAGCAGCTGCTGGCCGGGATCGGTCCGGTTCCCCGGGAAGAACTCGCCGGTGATCGTGTCGGGCAGCTCGTCGGCGTTGGGGGGCGTGGCGTTCTCGAACGTGAGCGAGACGCCGAGCGTCTGGCGCCCGCCGGTGCAGCCCCGCGAGAAGAGGGACCCGCTCTGGCGCAGGTAGTACTGCATCTTCGTCGGGCCGGCGTCGTTGACGTAGACCCCCACCTCGGGATGGCCCGGGTCGCGGCCGACGAACTCGCCGGCGATCCGGGTCCCGGCGATCTCGGCCTGGGCGGCGGGGTCGAAGAAGTGCATCCGCACCCGGCCCTCCTGGACGCCGCTGGCCAGCCCGCGGATCAGGTCGGGCGCACTGCCGCCGCCGTTGGCGAAGACGTCGAAGACGCCCTTGGCGACGGCGTCCTGGTAGTCGCTCTGGCCCTGCGTGGTCGGGATCAGCGCGTAGACCTGGTTCTCGACGCGGGCGACGACGTCCTTGGCGCCCACCGCCGGGTAGCCGGGGACGGGCACCGGGCCGAGCGTGGCGAGGAGGTAGGACACGGCGACCGGGTCGACGTACATCACGCCGTCGACGCGCTGACCGGTCACCTGCTGCCAGCGGGCGCGGATGAGCTCGGAGGCGCGCGGGAAGTCGGGGGTCAGCGTCGCGTCGACGCCGGCCGTGCCGAGGATCTCGCCGAACAGTGCGCGCTCCTCGGAGGTCAGCGGCAGGATCGGCCGCTCGCTCGCGCCGAGCGAGGCCATGTCGCGCTGGTCGACGATCTCGACCTTGCCCCGGCTGGCCCGGACCAGCGACAGCGAGCCCGGCAGGCCGCCGCTGCTGCGCGACTCGGCGTTGTTCTGGAGGACGAGCAGGTAGTTGCGCGGCTGGTCCTGACCGAGCAGCACCGGCATCAGCCGCGCCGCCCGGTAGGTGGACCCGAGCGTGCCGCGGGCGTCGTCGACCAGCGCGCGGAGCGCGGCGAAGCGGGTCTCGACCGGGCCGATGAAGCCCGACGCGTCGACGTCGTCGAGCCGGGCGCTCGCCGCGTCGAACGCGCGTTCGCTGCGGCGGGCCGGCTCCTCGAGCGCGGCCACCGCCTCGAGCGGGAAGACGTGCGCTGTCGGCTTGAACGTCTGGGCGGAGACCTGGTCGGCGGCGTCCATGACCGGCGGGAGTCCGTCGCGGCCCAGGTCGCGCAGCACCTCGGCGACGGCGGCGACGCCCTCGGCGTCGTCCCCGAGGACGGGCGTGTGCTCGAAGACCCACCAGGTCGGCCCGCTCGTGCGGCTCGCGGCCGCGTCGGTCGCCTGCTGGTAGGCGCGCAGCGCCTCGCGGGCCCCCTGGGCGTCGCCGCGCACGAGCGCCGAGCGCATCTCGCGAGCCTGCGCCTCGGCCTCCCGGAGGTCCTTCGCGGTGCCGCTCAGCGTGAGGACCGTCCACCCCAGTCCCAGGAAGAGGACGAAACCCAGCGCGATCGCGATCGTCGCGCGAGGATGGTCGCGGCGGAAGCGACGGAGCTGACGGAGCGCCCGCCGCATGCCCCGGGAACGGCGCCGCCGCCGGATCTCGGGCGACATAGGACGGGACACTAGTGGTCGATTCCTCCACATGGAACAGTGACCCCGGCCGGGAGCGGACGTTGGTCACAGGGGCGTGGCCTAGGATCACCGTGCATTGGGGCCACGCAAGACACAGCAAGGGATGGGGACTTGGATTTCAAGCAATTTCTGGCGGTGCTGAGGCGTCGCTGGATGAGCATCGTGGCCATCATCCTCATTGCTCTCGGGGTCAGCGCGGCGATCACCTTCACGCGCACCCCGATGTATGAGTCGAAGACACAGATCTTCCTGACCGTCGACGTGCGCGACACCACCGACGCCTACGCAGCGCTCCTGTTCGCGTCGAACCGCGCGGCGTCGTACGCGACGGTGGTCAAGAGCACCGAGCTCGCCGAGATCGTCAAGGACCAGCTCAACCTCAAGGAGAGCGCCGAGGTCCTGGCCTCGCGGGTCGACGCCGAGGTCGTCGACACGACGTCGCTCATCCAGATCACGGTCAAGGCCAAGAACCCACGCGACGCGGAGACCATCGCCGACCGGACCACCAAGGAGTTCATCAAGTACGTCGGCGGGCTCGAGACCCCCGGCGGCGACCTCGGCGGCCAGTCGCAGATCCTCGCCCAGATCACCGACAACGCCAGCTACAACCCCAACCAGGTCTCCCCCGACGTCGCGCTCAACCTCGTCGTCGCCGGCCTGATCGGCATCCTGCTCGGCATCGGTCTCGCCATCGCCCGCGAGCTGCTCGACCGCACCATCCGCACGGCCGACCACGTCGCCGAGCTCACCGAGTCGCCCGTCCTGGCCAGCATCGGCTTCGACAACGACATCCGCTCGGCACCGCTGCTCACCGACCTGGGCGGCTTCGCGGCCCGGACCGAGGCCTTCCGCCTGCTCCGCACCAACCTGCAGTTCATCGACCTCGACCACCAGCCCCGCTGCCTGGTCATCACCAGTGCCGTGCCCGGCGAGGGCAAGACGATGACGTCGACCAACCTCGCCGTCGCCCTCGCCCAGACCGGCCGCAACACGCTGATCATCGACGCCGACCTGCGTCGTCCCCGGGTCGCGAGCACGCTCGGCCTCGACCCCGCCGTCGGCCTCACCACGGCCCTCGTCGGCAAGACCGAGATCCACGACGCCATCCAGGTCCACGAGGCCAGCGGCCTGCACGTCCTCGCGTCCGGCGCCAAGCCGCCGAACCCGACCGAGATCCTGCAGTCGAAGATCACCCACGACCTGATCCTGCGGCTGCGGTCGTCGTACGACATGGTGATCATCGACGCCCCGCCGCTGCTCCCCGTGGCCGACGCCTCGGTCCTGGCCAAGCTCGCCGACGGCGTCATCATCGTCGTCCGCCACGCCCGGACCACCAAGGACCAGGTCAACGAGGCCATCAACCGCCTCAACCACGTCGGCGCCCGCCTCTACGGCGTCGTGGTCAACATGGTCGCCAAGCGCGCGATCGGCTCGTATTACTACTACTACTACGAGGAGACGAGCCCCTCGGGCCGCGGCGACAAGTCCGGCTCCTCGAAGTCGAACGGCTCGGGCCGCCGCCGCGCCTGACCCGCACCCTCCCCGTCGTACCGGACAAAACGGTCGTGAATCCACTGGATTCGCGACCGTTTTGTCCGGTACGACCGGGGCGATGGGAGAGGCGGCCGTCAGGGCCCCGCAGTCAAGGACGCCGAAGGCGCCGCGCAGCGGACCGAGCGCAGCGAGGGTCCTTGACGGCGGGAGACGGCCGGCTCAGCGCGGCCGCCACCGCAACCCAGCTCACCAGCGCCCAACCCTGCGACCTCGAGGGTCAAACCCTGCAACCTTGAGGGTCGAACCCTGCACCCTCGAGCGCCCAACTCTGCAACCTCGAGGGTCGAACCCTGCTACTTCGGCCGCCGGAACGCGCTACTTCGCCGCCTTGCGGACGAAGACCATGAGGGTGGGGGCGAGGGCGGGCGGGGTGAGGCGGTCGACGAGCTGGGCGACCCGCCAGGCGGGGGCGTTCGAGCCGAAGTACGTCGGCTCCGAGGCGTGCCCGTAGACGACGAGCTCGTTCGGCGCCGGGAACAAGGAGGAGAGCGAGCGGCGGGTGTTCATGCTGTAGCGGACCGGGAAGACGTCCTCGGCCTTGCGGTGCGGCTGGAGGCGGGACAGGACGCGCGTGTGCAGGTCGTTCGGTACGGCGCGCGCGCCGATGCCGATGATCCCCCACTTGTTGGGGGTGCGGGCGGCGATCCAGCCGCCGGGCTTGAGGATCCGGAGCATCTCGGCGGCGACGGTCCGGGCGTCGGTCTCGCCCACGTGCTCGAGGACGTGGTCGGCGAGGACGAGGTCGAAGGAGGCGTCCTCGAACGGCAGCAGCGCGCCGGGCTCGATCACCTGGGCCGAGGCGAGCGTCGGGTTGTCGAGGACGACGGGGTCGACGTCCACCCCGTGCACCTCGGCGACCCGCTCGTGGAACGAGCGCAGGCGACGGTGCAGCTCGGGGAAGGGCTCGATCGCCCACAGCCCGCGCCCGGCGCCGAAGTCGAGCACCCGGCTGTCGGGCGAGAGCAGCGCGTTGACGCGCGTGTAGAACTCGATGAAGCCGTCGTGGCGGGTGTATCCCCCGGCACGCACCTCCGGGTAGAGCCGGGTGAGGGTCTCGCCCGGGCGGAACGTCGATTCGGAGTCGTTCACGACCACACCTTAGATCTCTAGAGGTCCGCGAGGAGGGCGTCCACGGACGCCAGCACCCGTGCGGGAGGGATGGACACGTCGTCGAGCACGCCCTGGTTGGGCCCGTCCGGCCCGGCGGCCGGCTCGGCGACGAGGTAGCGGTAGTCGGCGCCGACCGCCTGGCAGATCGCCCACAGCCCCAGGTGGACGTACGTCGACGCGAACATCTCCAGCACCCGGACGCCGGGCCGGGCGAAGGTGAGGTTCGTCAGCGCCGCGCCGTGGGGCGAGACGACGACGTCGGCGCCGTGGAAGAGGTCGATCTGCTCCTGGACGCTGTGCTGGCCGGGGTCGATCCGGACGAACCCGCGCCGCTCCAGCTCGGGCCACAGCGCCGGCTCCTCGACGTACCGGCGGGTGCGCGGGGTGGTGCCGCGAGTGATGTAGAGGCGGCGCGGCCCGTCGGCGACGGCCCCGCTGGGGGGCAACCGCTTGCGCAGCCAGTCGACGGTGGCGGGCGGCGCCTGCAGCGCCCAGTTGGGATTGCTCGGGACGAGCAGCCGGTCGGCGCGGACGGTGCGGCCGCGCGCGGGCTGGATCAGCCGGGCCGAGACGCCGGCGAGCTCGAGGAGCTGGCGCTGGTACCCGCTGCGATGGGGTACGACGACCGCCGCGACGTCGTCGAGCGCCCGCTCGCCGAGCGTCTCGTCGAGCACCGCCAGCCGGCCGATCGCGTCGTAGAGGAAGTGGTAGTAGTTCTCGGCCGTGCCGCGGGCGGTCAGGCTCAGCGCGGTGCCGCGGACGTGCTCGACCGGACCGAGCGTGGGCCGCAGGAAGATCGGGTGCTCGCGCCAGTCGACGACGCCGAAGTAGGTGCTCGTCTCGTGGTCGAGCACCTTGCCGGGCGTGGTCGCGGCGCCGTAGTCGCCGGAGAGCCGGCCGTCGGCGATCTCGAGGGTGAAGGTCGCCGGGATCGTCGTCGCCGGCACCCGGGGCGTCGGCACGGTCGCCTCGTGGATCGCCGCGAACAGCCAGTGCCCGGCGGGCTCCCCCAGGGTGGCCGGGCGCAGCCACGGCTCCTCGGGCCGCCCGGCGTGCAGCGCGACGCCGGGCTCCCCCGCCGCGGTGGCCGCGGCCCGGGAGGTCGCCCGGCGCGGCACCCCCCGGCTGCCGAGCAGCGGCGAGACGGCGCGGAAGACGTGGCCCAGCAGCCGGGTGACCAGCAGGTGCACCCGCTTGAGGAGCGGCCACCACGGCCGCAGCCAGGCCGGGAGGCTCATCGCGCCACCAGCCGTCGTACGACGGCCCAGACCGGGCGGAAGCGGACGACCCGGCCGATCAGGACCCGCATCCACAACGGCTTGATGATCCGCTTGACCGCCCGCGAGAGCCGGCCGTCGATCTGGAGCAGGACCAGCTCGAGCTCGGCCTCGGCCTTCTCGTTGAGCGCCACCGACGCCGGGTGGACGAGCGGGAACGGCATCGCCTGCGCGGGCATCGGCTCGCGTGCGGTGTGGGTGTGGGTGGCGTCCGGGCCGAAGCCGTCGTTCTCGACGAGGTTGAGCGAGGGCGTGATCGACAGGCCCCGCTCGGACATGATCGTCACCCACCAGTGGTGGTCCCAGCCCCGCGAGTCGCCGTCGCGGTCGCCGGCGACCTGGGTGAAGTGCCGCAGCGCGGCCTCGGTGACCAGGGCGTCGGGGTGCGGCAGCACCTCGACCGGCCGGACGGCGTCCGCGGTGCGCGGGGTCGCGCCGACCCGCTCCTCGGCTCCGGCGTGGTCGCGCGGGAACACCGCCCGGTGCGCCTTCCACCGGTCGGCCCAGGTCGCCCACCCCCACACGCTGGCCCAGGTGGTGAACGCATAGCTGTCGTCGCCGAACATCGCCCGCGGGATGCCCTTGTTGTCACCGGCGACCTGCCAGACCCGCGGCTTGTCGGCGTAGCGGTCGAGCAGCTCGACGCAGAAGTCGAAGAAGGTCGGGTGCGGGATGCAGTCGTCCTCGAGCACGATCGCCCGCTCCACCTGGGAGAACACCCAGTCGAGGCCGAGCTCGACGTTGGCCTCGAGCCCGATGTTGCGCTCGGCGAACCGGGTGTGGACCCGGCCCGGCCATGGCGCCGACGTGAGCAGCTCGCGGACCTCGGCGCACCGCGCGGCGTCGTCGGGGTGCGTCGCGCGCGGACCGTCGACGACGAGGAAGACCTCCTCGGGACCGGCGGCCAGCACCGCCTCGACGGTCCGCCGGACGACGGCGGGCCGGTTGAAGGCGACGATGACGACGGGTGTCCGGAGCGGGAGGGCGGGCGACTCAGGCACGACGGCCCCTCTCTCCGAGCTGGGTCAGGAACCGGTGGGTGGCGGTCGCCGCCTTGCTGTTGACCGCCGTCCGCGCCGCGTGACGCAGCCGGGGCGAGCGCAGCACCTGGCGCGCGATCGTGGCCGCGCGGCCGCCGACCCGGCTGAGGACCAGCTCGAGCTCGCGCTCGACGTCGGTCGAGAGCGCGACCTGCGCGGGGTGGTGCAGCGGGAAGCCGATCGACGCGGCGGCGTGGTCCCGCTTGCCGGGCGCGACGCCGTGCGTGGCGTCCTCGCCCCAGCCGACGTTCTCGACCATGTTGACCGCGGGCGAGATCGCCAGGCCGCCGAGCGTCATCATCGTCAGCCACCAGTGCTTGTCCCAGCCGTGGGTCACCGTGTCGGACGACGCCGCTGCCTCCGCGAAGTGCTGCTGCCCCGAGCGGGTGACGAGCAGCCCCTCGCGCGGCGCGGCCGGCACCGTGCGGACGGGCGCGTCGCCCGCCACGTGGTCGCGCGGGAACACGGTGCGGTGCCGCTGCCAGCGGTCGGCCCAGGTCGCCCAGCCCCACACGCTCGCCCAGGCGGTGAACGCGTAGCTGTCGTCGCCGAACAGCCGGCGCGGTACGCCGAGCCCGCTGCCCGAGACCTGCCAGACGCGCTCGTCGTCGCGGTAGCGCTCGAGCAGCTCGTCGGCGTACCGGAAGAAGTCGGGACCCGCCTGGCAGTCATCCTCGAGCACGATCGCCCGGTCGACCTGCGCGAACACCCAGTCGAGGCCGAGCTCGACGTTGGCCTCGAGGCCGAGGTTGGCGTCGGCGTAGCGGCGGTGCACCTCGCACGGCCAGTCCACCTGCTCCAGCACCGCGCGCGTCGCGGCGCACCGCTCGGCGTCGTCCGGGTGCGTGGGACGCGGGCCGTCGGCGACCAGGAACAGCTGCGCGGGGCGCGCCGACCGGATCGCGGCCAGCGTCTGCTCGGTCAGCTGCGGCCGGTTGAAGGCGATGAGCGCCACGGGGGTGGTGAGCAAGCCGTTCCTCGGGGGTCTGGTGCTGGCGATGACCTGGCGGTGATCCGGTGGAAAGTCTTCCACCAGATGTCAGAACGACCCGCGCCCGATGCGGTTACAGTTGCGCGCTGTGCCCCCGATTTCCGCTGACGCCATCGTCGCCAAGGCCCGTCGTGCCAACCCCGAGCTGGTCGCCGGCTGGCTCCGCCGCCGGGCCAAGACGGGCGCGGCCCGCGCCGGCTTCATGGTCAGCCGGATCGACGAGGAGGGCCGCCGCTACGTCGAGGTGACCCACAACGACGACGTCGCGCTGCCGCCCGGCGCCGAGGCCGAGCTGCGCCAGGACAACCCGCGCCTCGCCGCCCTCCAGGCGACCTACGACGCGCTCGACCTGCCCTCCGCCGTCCACACCCAGTGGCGCCAGGGCTTCCTCAAGAAGAACCTCTCGCTCGCCTGGTTCCGCGGCGACAACGCCTACGTCTGGCAGTTCCGCCAGCTCGGCCACGCCGCCCGGATCCGGATGTACCTCGCCATGCTCGACGTCCAGGAGCGCGACAAGCTGGGCCTGTTCGACAAGCTCACCGAGGACGGCCTCTTCGGCGCGTTCACGTTCGAGTTCGGCCAGCGCCCCTCGGTCAGCCGCGACCTGCTCGACAGCATCAACGAGATCAACTACCTCGACGACCAGATGGGGCTGTCGTCGATCCAGGGCCTGCGCGTCCTCGACATCGGCGCCGGCTACGGCCGCCTCGCCCACCGGATGTCGACCGCCTTCCCCGACCTCGCGGCGTACGACTGCGTCGACGCGGTCGCCACCTCGACCTTCCTGTGCGAGTACTACACCCGCTTCCGCGAGCTGCCCGACACCGTGCGCGTCGTCCCGCTGAACGAGCACGAGAAGCTCGGCGAGCGCTACGACGTCGCGGTCAACATCCACTCGTTCTCGGAGGCCTCCCACGAGGCCGTGTGCTGGTGGCTCGACCGGATCGCCGAGCGCGACATCCCGTGGCTGCTCATCGTCCCGAACACCCCCGACGAGCTGCGCAGCACCGAGCTCGACGGCTCGATGAAGGCGTTCCGGCAGGACGTCCTCGACCGCGGCTACGAGCTCGTGGACGACCGGCCGATCCACCAGTCCGACGAGCTGCGCGAGCTCATCGACCTGCACGACCGCTTCTACCTGTTCCGCAAGAAGGCGTGAGCGGGTCTCCGGCACCTCCAACAGGCAGCAAGCTGCCGGGCAGGCGCCTCTCGCCCCGCTGCCACGCCGCGGTTGCCGCAGGCGGAGTGCGAGGCTGCCCGGCGACCAGACCGGGCACAGCCCCCTAGAGCGACCAGCTCGCGAACGACTGCCCGGTCAGCTCGCGCAGCCGGTCGACCTCCGGCTGCAGCTCGGCCCGCAACGCCGCCTCGACGGCGGGGCTGAGCTGCGGCCGCTCGATCTTCTCCCCCGTACGACGCCACGCCAGGTGCGCGACCCGGCGCGCGGCCGGAAGACGGCGGACCACCCGCACCAGCGGGCCGCGCCGGATCGCCATCAGCCAGGGGGGCAGCGCCCGCTTCTCCTCGGCGGTGTTGTGGCGTCCCCAGTCGTCGCCGGAGAGCTCGGGGCGCTCCAGGCCGAGGAAGTCGAACACCCGGCCCATCGTCGCGTCGACGTCGGCGCCGAGGTCGGCGAGGTCGACGACGAGCACCCGGTCCTTCCCGAAGGCCTCGAGGTAGGGCTCGAGCTGGGTCGCGTAGCGGCTCGACGCGACGAGCGGGCTGGTCGGCTCGGCGGGGTCGGCGAGCTCGTCGTCGAGGGGATGCTCGGCGGAGTTCCAGGCGACCATCTCGACGTGCTCGGCGATGATCCGGTCGACCGGGTCGCGCACGAGGTAGATGATCCGGGCGTCAGGCACGAGGTCGGCCATCCGGTCGACGACGCCCGGGTAGCAGGGGGCCTTGCTGTAGAAGGGCGTCGACTCCAGGCGGTAGCGGGTGCCGGGGGCGAAGCGCTCCTGGTAGGCGCCGACCCAGTCGCGGCAGTCGGGGTCGGTGAAGAAGCGCATCTCCTTCTCCTCCGAGGCCGCGATCTCGGGATGCACCGCGAGGTAGCTGTGCATGCTCGTCGTGCCGGCCTTCGTCGCTCCGACGACCAGGACGTTCGGCAGCCGGGCGGGGTCGGGCTCGACCGGCGTGGCGTCGCCGCGGCGCACCCGGTGGCGGGGGGCGACCCGCACCGTGCAGTTCGGGCAGGCGTCGACGGGGCCACCGTCGGCCGCCAGCGTCCAGCCGGTACGACGCAGCCAGGCCGGGCTCGCGATGGTCAGGACGGGCGGGACGCAGAGGTCACACTGCATCGAGACCCGGCCGTGGGCCAGGGGGGTGAGGAGCACGCGGCCGAGGATAGGGCCTCCCGGGCCCTCCGCTCCGCGGAACGGCTCCACCGGACCGACGGCGTGTGTAGGCTGCGCCGCGTGCGCCAGGCCCTGACGACCCTTGTCTTCCTGCTGCCCCCCAGCAGGCTGAAGAACCGCCTGCTGCGCAGGCTCGGCCACGTCATCCCCGACACCGCGGTCGTCGGCATCAACCTGGTCCGCCGGGTCGACCGGTTCGAGCTGGGCGAGGGCTCCCTCATCCACCACTTCAACATGTTCCGCGACCTGCGCCTGGTCAAGATGGGCATCGGCTGCCGGATCATGCTGTTCAACCAGATCGTCGGCGACTCCGGCTACGAGCCCGGCGCGACGCCGACCGACGACCTGCGCACGCTGCGGATGGGCGACGACTCCCACATCATCAGCCAGCACTACCTCGACTGCGGCGGCGGCGTGATCCTCGGCGACAACGCCTGGGTCACCGGCATCCGCTCGACGCTGCTCTCCCACGCGTTCGACCCGACCAACGGCGGCGTCATCCTCGACCCGGTGACGATCGGCGACCGCGCGGTCGTGGCGACGTCCTGCACGATGCTGCCGGGCACCGTCGTCGGCGAGGGCGCGCTCATCGCGGCCGGCTCGACGACGTGGACCGGTCAGGAGGCGAAGGGCGCCCACCTGCACGGCGGCGTCCCGGCCCGCCGGCTCGCGCCGATCGACATTCCCCGGCACGTCTACAACCGGGCCCGTTACCAAGGACCCCGTGGCGTCGTTGGCACTCCGAAGCCCCCATCTGAGTAGAGGTTCGGAATGAACGAGATTGAGCCCAGGATCGTCACGATCGTCACCGAGCTGCTGGAGCGCTCCGACCGCGAGGAGACGACCGTCTCGCTCGCCGCCACCCTGCACGGCGACGACGGCCTCGCGCTGGACTCGCTCGAGACGGCCGAGCTCTCGGCGATCCTCGAGGACGAGTTCGGCAACGACCCGTTCGGCGCGGGCCTGCTGCCCGAGACGGTGGCCGACATCGTGGCGTTCTACGCCGACGCCACCGCTGCGTCCGCATGACCACTCCCCGCACGGTCATCGTCACCGGCGGCAGTCGCGGGCTCGGCGAGGGCATCGTCCAGCACTTCCTCGACGCCGGTGACCGGGTGGCCACCTGCGCGCGCAGCGAGACCGACGCGGTCCGCGCGTGGCAGGCCGACCCCGCCTACGCCGACCGCTTCCTGTTCCGCAAGGCCGACCTGGCCGACCGCGAGCAGTCGACGCAGTTCGGCAAGGACGTCATCGCGGAGTGGAAGTCGGTCGACGTCCTCGTCAACAACGCCGGCGTGGCTCGCGACGGCATCCTCGCGCTCTTCAGCGACGACGACTCCGACACGGTCATCGACCTCAACCTCAAGGCGACGATCCACCTCACCAAGCAGGTCGTGCGCAACATGCTGGCCCACGGCGGCGGCCGGATCGTCAACATCTCCTCGATCACCGGCCTGACCGGCTACCGCGGGCTCAGCGTCTACGGCGCCACCAAGGCCGCGCTCGACGGCTTCACCCGCGGGCTGGCCCGTGAGCTCGGCTCGCGCAAGATCACGGTCAACAGCGTGGCCTCGGGCTACCTCAAGACCGAGATGAGCCACGGCCTCGACGACGCGCAGCTCAACCAGATCGTCCGCCGTACGCCGGCCGGGCGGCTCGGCGAGCCCGACGACATCGCCCGCGCGATCGCCTTCCTCGTCGACGAGCGCAACGACTGGATCACCGGTCAGGTGCTCGTCGTCGACGGCGGCCTCACTGCCTGACTACTGGCTGAGGCTCTCCTCCTCCGCGCCGATCAGCGCGAGGTACTCGGCGACGAGCGCCTCGCGCTGCTCCGGCGCGACCCGGTTGTCGTCCGTCGCGAAGGTGTGCATCAGCCGGCCCTTGTAGAACGTCAGTGCCAGGAACACCACCTGGTTGGGCGCGGCGACGAGCTGGCCGTGCAGGCTGCGCAGCCACTCCGGGTCGGAGCCGGCGTCGACGACGCCCATGTTGCTCACCACCACGCACGGCGGCCCGGCGGCGAGCGCCGCCGCGATGCGGTCACGGCCGACGGCGAGCTCGGAGACCGCGTCGAGCCGGGTCAGGTGGAAGAACAGGTCGCCCTCGCCCCGGCCCAGCGCCTCGACGACGCCGGCCTTCACGTCGGCCGCGAGCGCCCACCGGTCGGCCGGGTCGGCGGTCCCGACCCGGAACGGCCGGGACAGGACGGCGATCGCCATCGCCTGCGCCAGTGCGGGATCGCTCGGCGGCGCACCGAGGTCGGCCGGCGCGGCGAGCTGGAGCGTCGCGTCGCCGTCGCAGAGCACGTGCGCGGTGCTCGTCAGGAGCGCCGACACGACGTTGGCGAACGGGTTCGCGCCGTGAGCGCGGCCCTCGGCGACGATGCGGGCCGAGGTCGCCGGCCCCATCTCGACGTGGCGCAGCCAGGAGCGCCGCGGGACGGCGGCGTCGGGCCAGTCCGCAGGCCCCGGTGGGCCGAAGGCGGCGTTGCGGGTCTTGAGCTCGCGCAGCAGGTCGATCATCGCCGCACGGCTCTGCTGCCACGGGTGGGTCGTCGCCGGTGGGGGCGCCTCGGAGAGCTGTTGCTGCTCGGGGATCTCCTGGCCGTCGAGCAGGCGCACGAACCACTGCAGCTCGGTGATCCCGATCCGGCCGTCGATGATCGCGTGGTGCCCGTTGAAGATCACCCGCGAGCGCTCGCCGCCGGGATCGGTCAGGTAGTGGCACCGCAGCGGGACGCCCAGGTCGCAGGGTGTGTCGCCCTCCTCCTCGAACGCCCGGTCCCACGAGGAGAACGGCAGCTCGTCGTGCCGGAAGACGTCGTGGTCGAGACCGACGTCGGCGATGGTGAGGTCGTCGGTCGCGGCGGAGCGGGCGAGCACCCGCCGCGCGCGGTAGGCGTCCCAGGCGCGTCGTACGTCGTCGGGGTCGAAGCAGCGATCGAGGTCGGCCGAGATCATCGACGTGCTCGGCCAGGCCTGGTCGAGGAAGGTGTAGTACTTCTCCGCGACCGTCATCGGACGATGGGCACCCACGGTTGCTCCAGCCTCTCGGGACACAGGACGATCCTGCCCCCTGCCAACGCTTCGACCTCCCCCCGGGTGACGCATGCGCCATACTCGGCCCGGACTTTCTGCGAAAGGAACGACACCGATGATCGGGTTGCTGGAGAAGGCCGCCGCCGAGCGGCCCGGACAGGTCGCGGTCGTCACCCCCGAGGCCACGCTGACCTACGGCGACCTGCTCGACGGCGCCCGCCGGGTGGCCGGCGCGCTCGCCGAGCGCGGCATCGAGCGGTTCGCCGTCCTCGAGCCGGACGCCGGGTGGGTGCTGGGCCTGCTCGCCGGCGCGGCCGCGGTCGGCAGCGAGCCGTGCCAGTACCAGCCCGACCTCGACGCCGCCCAGTTCGCCGAGCAGGCGGCGGCGCTCGGGCACACGGTCGTCGTGACCCGGCGTACGGACCTGCCCGACGGGTTCACCGTGCTGCGGCCCGACGAGCTCTCGGCCCCGTTCGCGGGCACGCCGGCGCCCGGCGCCCCGCAGCCGGTGATGATCCGGACCACCGGCACCACCGGGCTCCCGAAGGCCGCGCGCCACGACTGGACGGTGCTCTCCCGCCGCGCCGGCGCCGCCCGCCCGCACCCCGAGCAGCGCTGGCTGCTCGCCTACGGACCGCAGCAGTTCGCCGGCATCCAGGTGCTGCTGCACGTGCTGTCCGTGCACGCGACGCTCGTCGCCCCCTTCCCGCGCCAGCCGCGCGACGGGCTGGCCGCGCTGCTCACCCAGGACGTGACGTGCGTGAGCGCGACGCCGACGTACTGGCGCTTCCTGCTGGCCGAGGCCCGCAGCGCCGGGGCCGTGCTCCCCCGGCTCGCCCAGATCACGCTCGGCGGCGAGGCCAGCTCGCCGGACCTCCTCGCCGAGCTGCACGACGCCTTCCCCGACGCGCGGATCTCGCAGGTCTACGCCTCCACCGAGTTCGGCTCGATCGCGTCGGTGCGCGACGGCCTGCCCGGTCTCGCGGCGAGCAGCCTGTGGAGCCCGGAGCACCCCGAGGGCCAGCTCCGGGTCGAGGACGGCGAGCTGCTCGTCCGCGCCGGCACCGGCATGCTCGGCTACGCCGGCGACGCCGCGGAGTCCCCGCGCGAGATCGACGGCTGGGTCGCCACCGGCGACCTGGTCGAGGTCGTCGACGGCCGGGTCCTCTTCCGCGGCCGCTCGTCGGAGGTGATCAACGTCGGCGGCGTGAAGGTCCACCCGCTGCCGATCGAGGAGCGGGTGGCCGCCGTCCCGGGGGTGCAGGTGGCGCGCGTCCACGGCCGTGCCAACCCGATGGTCGGCGCCGTCGTCGCCGTCGAGGTCGCCCTCACCGCGGAGGCGCGCGCCGACGAGAGCGCGGTCAAGTCCGCCATCCGCAGCGCCTGCGCCGACCTCCCCCGCGCCTGGCAGCCGCGCAGCATCAAGGTCGTCGACGAGGCCGTGCTCGCCGCGGCGACCAAGGGCGGCAAGACCGTCCGGGCTACTTCACCGGAGTGAGGCGGTGCCGGCCCGGCTTCGCCGGCGCCGGCTTCCGCTCCGGCTGCGGCTGCGGCTCCCCGGCCGTGGCCCGCTCGGGGACGTCGGGCAGCGGCCCGCGGCCCTTCCACATCACCGCGATCCACCAGCACACGGTGGAGACGCCGGTGCCGACCGCCATCGCCCACAGGGCGCCCTCGGCGTCGCCCCAGGCGGCGCCGATGACCATGCAGGCGCCGACGAGCACGATCGAGACGATGTCGGTGACCATCGCGGCCTGGATCCGGTGGGTGCCGATGAGCGAGGCGCGCAGGCCGCTCTGGGCGGCCATCAGCAGCACCTTGAGGCTGAGCGCGAGCATCAGCGGCTGGACGATGTCCCAGGCGTCGCCGAGCACCGCGTGACCGATCACGTCGGGCAGGAAGACCAGCACCACGAGGTTGAGGACGCCGACGACGGTGGCGATCATGATCGCCCGGCGGACGTGGCCCCACACCAGGCGCGGGTCCTCGCGGTCGCGGGCGATGTCGGCGGCGGCCGACGTCCCGACCGCCATCTGGACGGCGGTGCTCGGGGCGCCGAGCAGGGTCGCGGCCCGGAACGCGGCGACGGCGATGGGGCTGCTGAACAGCGCCATGAGCGAGGCGGTGGCGAGCGCCGTCCCGCTGGCGGCGAGGCCGCTCACCATCGAGCGCCACGAGAAGTCCCACCGCTGGCGCAGCCAGTCGCGACCGCCGCCAGTGGGCGCGCCGTTCTGGACGAAGACCCACAGCGAGGCGACGACGCCGGACCCGACCCACGCCGCGACCAGCCAGGTCAGCGAGTCGAGGTCGAGCACGCCGGCACCGACGAAGCCGACGGCGAGCAGCACGAACCACAGCGAGTCGAGCACGACCGCGCCGCCCGGGCGCTGCCGGGCGATCGCGAGGTAGCGGCCGACGTCGTGGAGCACGAGGAACGGCAGCGCCAGGCCGAAGACCAGGATCGGGCCGCCGAGCGCGCTGCCGCCGGCGAGCAGCGCGGCACCGGCCGCCACCGTCACCGCGGCGGCGAGGACGCCGAGCTGGAGGGTCGCGCTGATGATCGCCCCGGGGCGGGCGTCCGCGTCGTCGGGATGCACGAGGGCGGTCGTCGAGATCAGGCTGCGGAAGACGACCTGGGCAACCGTGTAGACCATCACGACCAGGCTGTAGCGGCCGAAGTCGGCGGCACCGAAGGCGTGCGCGACCCAGATGAGGGCCGCGATGTTCGACAGGCTGGAGAGGATCTGGTCGACGGTGACCAGGCTCAGCCGCCGGCCGGCCGAGCCGACCTGCGCGGTCATCCGCGCCGCCGTCGGAGGAGCAACCCTGGAAGCACCCGCAGATCATCGCACGCACCTGCCACCGCCGGGCGCTAACGACGGTAACGACGAGAGGCCCCGGCCGTTGTGCCATCGTGACCACCGTGGCTCTCAGCTCCGTCCTCCACCGGGCCCAAGGCTCGGTGCGGGTGCAACGCCAGCTCAGCAAGATCCGCCGGCTCCGCAGCCGCCTCGTCGACATCCCCCTCCAGCAGGTCGAGCAGGCCCGCCGCCGCCTCGAGACCGAGGACGTCGACGTCCTCCTCCTCGGCGACAGCTCCACCCTGTGCTGGTCGCTGCGCGACACCGACCGCACGCTGCTGCCGGCGATGCTCGGCCAGCGCGTCGGCAATGTCGTCACCCTCGCGGGCCCCGGCTTCGGCGCGGGCATCTACGGCGAGGCCACCCGCATCCTGTCGTCCCTGGAGCGGCGGCCCAAGGCCGTCGTCTTCACGCTCGCGCTGCGCACGAGCACCGCGACCCACATCGTCGCCGACCCGATCACCGGCTACCACCGCTCGCTCGCCGCGATGGCCAAGGTGCCCGGTGCCCGCGGCAAGGTCCGCTATCTCGGTCGTGGCGGCGCGTTCGCCACCGACGACGAGCGCGACGCCTTCCTCGCCCAGCCCGTCGACAGCGTCTGGAACGGGCCGCGCACGATCGGCTGGTACCGCGAGCAGCTCGTCGGCACCGGCTTGCCGCCGTGGCCCATCGAGCTCGAGAAGCTCCGCTTCGACTACTTCTACGGCGAGCACCTGCGCACCGACAACCCCGGCCTGCAGAGCCTCACGACGATGGCGCGCCACCTCGAGAGCTACGGCGTCCCCACCGTCGGCGTGTGGACGCGGCCGCCGATCCAGCGCGGCGAGATGCACTTCCCCGGTGAGTTCGAGGCGCACGTCCGCTCCCACAAGGTGCTTCAGGACGAGGCGATCCAGCGTGGCTCCGCGGCGATCGGGCCGATGCTCGACATCCCCCTGGACGACGAGGACTTCGAGGACAGCTTCAACGCCACCGAGCACTTCGCCTTCTCGGGCCGCACCAAGGTCGCCGACGCGATCGCCGATGCGGTGCGCTCGCGGTGAGTCCCGCGTCGTTCCGGGCGTTCGTCCGGATGCGCCGGGCCCGGCTGCGCGGCTGGCTCGCGCTGGTCCGGCTGCTGGTCGCGGCCGCACGCGGGCAGGTCGACGAGATCTGGGTGGGCGACTCCCACTCGGTCACGTTCAACACCGAGCACTCCCCCCTCCCGGGGATCCTCCGCACCGGCGAGCGCCGCTGGACCTGGCACCTCGGCCCGCGGGTCATGTACTCCATCGCGCGCGACGACTTTCCCCCCACGCTGCTGCGCGTCGCACGGCTGATCGCCCGCGTGCGCGGCGCCCGTGAGGCCGAGTGGTACTTCTCCTTCGGCGAGATCGACATCCGCTGCCACCTCGCGCCGCGCCTGGCGGACGGCGGTGACGTGGCCTTCGTCGCGACGTACGCCGACCGGGTGCACGGCCTGCTCGGCAGGCTCGGCGCCGGCCACGGGACGCTCGTCGTCCCGGTGCCGCCGTGCCTCGACAGCTACGACCACGCGGCCTTCCCCGTCGCGGGCACGCCCGAGGAGCGGATCGCGGCCCACCGGTCCGTGCGTTCGGCGCTCGTCGTCGCGGTCGGTGCCGAGCGGGCGCAGCCACAGCTGCGGCTGCTCGACCTCACCGACGCCCTCGCCGGGCCCGGCGGGCTGATGCGCGACGAGCTGACCGACGACGGCTGCCACACCAACGCCGCCGGCCGTGACGTCGTACGGCGTGCGGTGGCGGCGCTCGCCTGAGCGGTCAGAGCGTCCCGGGCACGAGCTGGTCGATGGCCGCCTGCGCGGCCGCGTCGTCCCCGTGCACGACGGCGACGTCCCAGTACGCCCGCGAGCGCGCCCGGCCGTTCGGGACGTCGTCCAGGACCCGGGAGCGCGCCGCCACCTGGTCGGTGGTGGTCTGCCCGAGCGGCGCGCCGCCGTTGGCCCACACCGCCACGTTGCGGTAGCCCAGCGCCTCCAGGCGCGGCCACACCGCGTCGGGGTCGAGGCCCGCGAGACGGGTCAGGTAGGGGTCGTACTCGAAGAACAGCACGGGGTGCGCGTCGCGCCAGGTCTCGGCGATCGCGGGGACCAGGTCGACGTCGTACCCGTCGGTGTCGGACTTGACCAGTCGCAGCTGCGCGAAGTCCGCGAACTCCGCCTTGAGCGCGGCCGGCGAGACGGTCGGCATCGCGTCGCCCACCGCCCCCTCGACGAACCGCGTGGTGCCGCCGGTGCGGACGGCCGTCGTCCCGCTGTCCTCGCCGTCGACGGTGAGCAGCGCCTCGACGACGGCGATCCGCGGGTCCTTGTCGACGTTGCGGTGCAGGAACTCCAGGTAGGCCCGGTCGGCCTCGATGCACAGCACCTTGCCGTCGGCCGCGTGCAGGATCTGCACCGCGGAGTCACCCACGTTGGCCCCCACGTCGAGCACCGTCAGCGGCGCCGACTCGGCGAGTAGCCGGGCGAGCTCGACCAGGTTCTGCCCGTACTCCGGTCCCCACGCGGCATAGTCGGGCAGCCGGTGCGACCACGGCAGCACCAGCTCGACGCCCTGCACCTCCCGCACGACGGGCCGGAACGGGAAGCGGTCGCGAATCAGCCAGCCGACGCGACGCTTGGCGGTGGAAGCAAGGGTTCCGAGTCCGGTCACTCGCCGGATGCTAGGGCATATCCGGCCCCCGGGCGCGGTGATCCGCAAACGCCACCCGCCGCTCCGCCCCCTCCCACGAAGTGCGTGGGTTGCGGGCACGAAGTGCGGGACTTGCGGGCACGAAGTGCGTGGGTTGCGGGCACCAAGCCGCATCTCGCACCCGCAACCCACGCACTTCGGACCCGCAACCGGCGCACTTCGTGGAGCGGGCCCGGCAGCAGCGGGTTCGGCCCTAGGATGTGCGTCATGTCGGGCTCCCTCGCAAATGCGACGACGACCGCCGCCCTCGAGGCGGCGCGTGACTACTACTCCCACGAGCTCGCGCAGGGCGTGGACCGCTTCCTCCTCGAGGCCCGGACGACGTGCCCGTGGTGCGGGGGCGAGCGGCTGAAGCACCGGACGACGACGCGCGACCTGCGCCAGTTCAAGCCCGGCCGGTTCCGGCTCGACGAGTGCCGCTCGTGCGGGCACGTGTTCCAGAACCCGGCGCTGAGCGACGAGGGGCTGGGGTTCTACTACCGCGACACGTACGACGGCCTCAACGCCGAGCGCGCCGAGGCCAACCTGGGCTCGATGACCGAGGTCTACCGCGGCCGCGCGAGCACGGTGTTCGACCACCGGCCCGACAAGCCGCGCCGCTGGCTCGACGTCGGTACGGCGTCCGCGCACTTCCCGGCCGCGGCGGCGCAGATGTTCCCGGGCACGGTGTTCGACGGGCTCGACATGTCCGAGGGCGTCCTGTCGGGGCACCGGGCCGGGCGGATCGCGACGGCGTACCAGGGGCAGCTGCCCGAGCTCGCCCCCGAGCTGGCCGGGCAGTACGACCAGGTCAGCATGTTCCACTACCTGGAGCACACCCGCGACCCGCTGGCCGACCTCGACGCGGTCGCCACCGTGCTGGCCGACGACGGGTGGGTGCTCATCGAGCAGCCCGACCCGCAGGCCCGCTCGGCCAAGCTGTTCGGCTCGTGGTGGGCGGGCTGGAACCAGCCCGAGCACCTGCACATGGTGACGCTGCCCAACCTGACCAAGGCGCTCGAGGACCGTGGGTTCGAGATCGTCGAGGTGGTGCACCGCGAGGCGCACATCCCGCTCGAGGCGTTCATCGTGCTGGCGACGGTCCTCAACCGGATCGCGCCGGGCGAGGAGGTGCCGTGGCGCGACGGGCGCCCGCCGCGGTTCGCGCGGGCGCGCCGGCTGGTCGGCAAGGCCCTCGCGGCGCCGTTCGTCCCGCTGGCGCGGTTCGTCGACAAGGTCGTGCTGCCGCGGATGCTGCGCAGCTACCACGCCTACCGGGTGCTGGCCCGCAAGAAGCCGGCCTGAGCCGGCGCCGGCACCAGCACCCGCGGCGCGACGGGCGTCGTCAGTCGAGCTCGCGCTTGTGCTGGACCAGCCGGCCCAGGTGCTCGATGTCGGCGTCGACCATGAGCTCGGCGAGCGCCTTGGCGTCGGTGTCGGCCTTCCAGCCGAGGACGTCGCGCGCCTTGGTCGCGTCGCCGATCAGCGCGTCGACCTCGGTGGGGCGCTCGTACGACTTGTCGTAGCGGACGTGGTCCTCCCAGTCGAGGCCCGCGCGCGCGAAGGCGTACTGGCAGAACTCCCGCACCGTCGTGCCGATGCCGGTCGCGAGGACGTAGTCCTGCGGCTCGTCCTGCTGCAGCATCCGCCACATGCCCTCGACGTACTCGGGGGCGTAGCCCCAGTCGCGGACGGCCTCGAGGTTGCCGAGGTCGAGGTGGTCGCTGATGCCGAGCTTGATCGACGCGACGCCGAGGGTGATCTTGCGGGTCACGAAGCTCTCGCCGCGGCGCGGCGACTCGTGGTTGAAGAGGATGCCGGAGACGGCGAACAGGTCGTAGGCCTCGCGGTAGTTGACCGTCACCCAGTGGGAGTAGAGCTTCGCCGCGCCGTAGGGGGAACGCGGGTAGAAGACGGTGTTCTCGCTCTGCGGCGGCGGGGTCGCGCCGAACATCTCGGACGTCGAGGCCTGGTAGAACCGGCAGTCGATCTTGGCCGCCCGGATCGCCTCGAGCAGGCGGAGCGTGCCCACGGCGTCGGTCGACGCGGTGTACTCCGGCAGCTCGAAGGAGACCTTGACGTGGCTCTGCGCGCCGAGGTTGTAGACCTCGTGCGGAGCGATGTCGCGGATCTGGTTGCCCAGGCTGACGCCGTCGGTCAGGTCGCCGTAGTGCAGGTGAAGGCTCGACGTGCCGTGCAGGTGGTCGATCCGGCTGCGGTTGAGGGTCGACGAGCGACGGACCAGCCCGTGGACCTCGTAGCCCTTCCCGAGCAGGAGCTCCGCGAGGTAGGAGCCGTCCTGACCGGTGATCCCGGTGATGAGTGCGCGCTTGGTCACGGGGGCACAGTATCGTCGCGCCTCGTGCATCTGGTCGTAGATTCCGTAGTCGTTCGCACCGGAAGCGTGACGATCGTGCTCGAGCACCTCGTCCGCGCCTGGGCCGACACGTTCCCGGACGACCGGATCTCCGTGCTCTTCGGCCCCGAGGGCCCGACCTTCCCGCTGCCCGACGGCGCGCACGCCGAGGTGCTCGACCAGCCGGGCGGTCCGCTCGGCGGGCTGTGGCTGCGCTCGGTCGCCGTACGACGGGCCGCGAGCCGGCTGGGCGCCGACGCCGTCCTCGCCGCGGTGCCGGCCAGCGGCCTGCTCGGCACGCGCAGCCCGCGCGGCGTGATCCTCTACGACCTGCGCTTCGAGCTGCGCCCCGAGCAGTTCAGCCGCAAGACCCGCATCGCGCGCAAGGTCTCCTGGCTCTGGAGCCTGCGCCTGGCCGACCGGATCTTCACGATCTCCGACCGCACGCTGCACGACCTGCGCGACCTGCACCCGTCGCTGATCGGCCGCGCCGAGACGGCCGCGCTCGGCTCCGACCACGCCCTCGCCTGGCCGCACCCGGCCACCGTCGAGGCCGACCACCCCTACGCGATCGCCTTCGGCCACTACGGCAACAAGAACGCCAACGCCGTGATCGACGGCTGGGCGCGGTTCTGCGCCGAGCACGTCGACCAGTCCGACGGCTGGCGGCTGCGCCTGGTCGGCATGGGCGCGCGCGACCGGGCCGCCGCCGAGGAGCAGGTACGACGTCTGGGCGTCGGCGAGCGGATCGAGCTCATGCCCTGGCTGGACGACGACGCCTTCGCCCGCGCGTTCGCCGGTGCCGGCCTGGTCGTGTTCCCCTCCGACTTCGAGGGCTTCGGGCTGCCGGCCGCCGAGGCGATCCGGCTGGGCATCCCCGCCGTCGTCTCGACCGACCCGGCCCTGGCCGAGGTGACCGGCGGGCACGCCGTCGTCGCCCCCTCGACGACGGCCGCCGACCTGGCCGAGGCGTTCGCCGCCGCGCTGGCCCGCACGCCCGAGCAGCTGGCGGCGGGACAGGCGTTCGCGGAGGCGTTCACCTGGCGCCGTACGGCCGAGGTGATCCGAACCGGCCTCTCCTGAGGCCGCGCACCCCTACCCTTGCCCCGGACCTGCTCCCCGCACCACTCCCTCGGAGGACCCCGATGCCCGTCTGCCCCGCCTGCGCCGGCTCCCGCATCCGCACCGGGCCCGCCTCCGGCGCGACCGGCCGCCGGATCACGGCGTGCCGCGACTGCGGCGTGCACTTCTGGGCCGACCACGAGGCGGCCGAGCGCCAGGAGGCGATCGAGCTCCAGACCGAGCTGACCGCCGAGGGCTACAGCGACTGGGTCGACATCAAGCGCGAGCAGGCCGGACCCGACGCATGGCGCGACGCCATCACCTGGATCCGCGGCGCCCTGCCGCCCACCGACGGCGCCCCGGTCATCTACGACGTCGGCGCCGGCGACGGTCACTTCCTCAGCCTGGCCCGCGACGAGGGTGGCTTCGCCGTGACCGGCAACGAGATCGCCAAGGGCGCGGTCGAGCTCGCCAAGGAGCGCTACGACGTCGACCTCGACCTCGGCGTCCTCGAGGACCTCGGCCACGTCGAGGACGTCGACGCGGCGACCCTGTGGTGCGTGCTCGCACACGTGCCCGACGGCGACCAGCTGATCCGCGAGGTCCACACGATGCTGCGCCCCGGCGGGGTGCTCTTCCTGCAGACCCCGCACTGGACCGCCGCCGACGGTGCCGCCAACGGCGTCAAGCGCCTGACCGGTGGCCGGTTCAGCAAGGTCCCCGACCGCCGGATCGCCCAGCACCACTGGATCCTGCACACCCGCCGCAGCATCACCGCCCAGCTCGAGCGTCTCGGCTTCACCGACGTCGTCGCCGAGCCCAAGCTGCGCTACACCCTGACCTCGCGCGCCTACTTCGCCTCGATGAACCCGCCCCAGTGGACCGTCGGCCCGGCGTCGTGGCTGCTCGACAAGGCCGTCGCCAGCCGGCTCGCGCCGCGGATCGTGCTCGACGTGCGGGCCCGCAAGGCCTAGCGTCAGCCGGACCGGCTCAGGCGACGATGCGCGCCGGCAGCAGGTAGTCGACCGCCTCCGGTACGCCGGTCCGCAGCCGCCGCACGTCGACGGCGACCATGTGGTCGACGAGCTCGGCGAAGGTCACCTGCGCGCGCCACCCCAGGGCAGCCGCCGCCGGCTCGGGATCGGCGACGAAGACGGTGGTGTCGGAGGGCCGCAGCAGAGCGGGATCCTGGACCACCCGGTCGCCCGGGGCGCCCAGCCCCGCGGCGGCGAACGCCCGCTCGAGCAGGTCCTGCAGCGAGTGCACGCGCCCGGTGCCGATGGGCAGGTCGAGCGGGACGTCGTGGGCGAGCTGGCGGCGCATCGCCTCGACGTACTCGCCGGCGAAGCCCCAGTCGCGCCGGACGTCGAGGTTGCCCAGGCTGACGCTCTCGCGCTTGCCGAGCGCGATCTCGGCCGCGGCGGCGGTGATCTTGCGGGTCACGAACTGCGCGCCGCGCAGGGGGCTCTCGTGGTTGTGCAGGATGCCGCAGACGGCGAAGAGGCCGTGCTCGTCGCGGGCCGCGCGGACCGCCTCGTCGGCAGCGGCCTTGGCCCGCGCGTAGGGGCTGTCGGACGCGCTGCCGTGCACCTCGGCCGACGACGCCTGGAAGAGCCGCGGCTCGACGCCACCCCGCTCGCGCAGGCGCAGCAGCGCCGCCACGAGGTGGCGCACCGGCGCGGCGTTGGTCGCCGCGGTCAGCTCGGGCTGCTCCCAGCTGCGCCCGACCGAGCTGAGCGCGGCCAGGTTGTAGACCTCGTCGGGCGCGACCTCGGCGACGAGCGCCTCGAGCGCGGCGCCCTCGCGGACGTCGAGCGGGCGCAGGTCGATGCCGGCGAGGTAGGTGCGGCGCGGGTCGGCCGCGGCGAAGCCGGGTGCGACGGTGCCCACCACCCGCCGTCCCGAGGCGCGCAGCGAGCGCGCGAGGTAGACGCCGTCCTGCCCCGCGACACCGGTCACCAGGGCGGTACGCACGTCGCGCAGCCTACTGAGCCGCTCCTGAGCGCCTGTCCTCGGAATGGGGGACACGAGGCCGTGACGCCCGCCGCGACTCCTCGTTGGTCAGGGACGTAAGGACGCTGGGGGGCGGACACGATCGATGAGGAGTGCACATGAACTCGGGACCAGTTGATGTTCTCGTCGCCGGCGGCGGCGGCTTCATCGGAGGTCACCTCGTCGCCGATCTGCTCGCCCAGGGCAAGACGGTCCGCGCCGTCGACGTGAAGCCGGTCGACGAGTGGTACCAGGTGCACCCCGACGCCCAGAACGGCGTCGCCGACCTGTCGCTCCTCGACAACGCCGAGCGGGCCACCGAGGGGGCGCGCGAGGTCTACATGCTCGCCGCCGACATGGGCGGCATGGGCTTCATCGAGAACAACAAGGCGCTCTGCATGCTGACCGTGCTCACCAGCACGCACATGCTCCAGGCCGCCCAGAAGTACGACGTCGAGCGCTACTTCTACTCCTCGTCCGCGTGCGTCTACGCCGCCGACAAGCAGACCGACCCGTCGGTGACCGCGCTCAAGGAGTCCGACGCCTACCCGGCCATGCCCGAGGACGGCTACGGCTGGGAGAAGCTCTTCACCGAGCGGATGGCCCGCCACTTCCGCGAGGACTTCGGCCTCACCACCCGGATGGCCCGCTACCACAACGTCTACGGCCCCGAGGGCACCTGGACCGGTGGTCGCGAGAAGGCCCCTGCCGCGGTGTGCCGCAAGATCGCCGAGGCCGTCATCTCCGGCAGGCACGAGCTCGAGATCTGGGGCGACGGCGAGCAGACCCGCAGCTTCATGTACATCGACGACTGCGTGAAGGGCTCCCAGATGATCCTGGCGAGCGACCTCGAGGACCCGATCAACCTGGGCTCGGCCGAGCTGGTCTCGATCAACCAGCTCTACACGATCGTCGAGGAGATCGCCGGCATCAAGTGCGAGCGCAAGTACGACCTCAGCGCGCCGCAGGGCGTCCGGGGCCGCAACTCCGACAACACGATGATCAACGAGGTCTTCGGCTGGGAGCCCTCGATCAGCCTCGCCGACGGTCTGGCCAAGACCTACGCCTGGGTCTACGACCAGGTCAAGCGCGCGCAGGGCTGACCGGGTACGTCCGGTGAGGATCCTCGTCCACGACCACAGCGGGCACCCCTTCCAGGCGGAGCTGAGCCGCGAGCTCTCCCGCCGGGGCCACGTGGTCACGCACTCCTACGTCGAGGGCTACGTCTCGGGCAAGGGCCGGCTCGCCGCCGGCCCCGGCGAGGCGATCACCTTCGAGGGGATCGGCGGCGCGAAGAAGGTCGACAACCAGCGGCTGCTGCAGCGCCTCGGCCGCGAGCTGCGCCGCGGCGGCGAGCTGGTGCGCCACGTGCGCCGGGTGAACCCCGACATCGTCATGGTCTCCAACGTGCAGATCCCGACGCTGGTGATCTTCGCGCTCGCGATGGCCGTGCTGCGCCGTCCGTGGGTGCTGTGGCACCAGGACGTCTACGCCGTCGCGGTGAAGTCGTTCACCGGCAAGAAGCTGCCCAAGCGGTTCGCCGTCGTCGCCTGGGCGTTCGAGGTCGCCGAGCGCTGGTGCTCGCACCGGGCCTCGGCGATCGTCGCCATCGCGCCGTCGTTCGTGCCGGTCCACGAGAAGTGGGGGACGGCCGACAAGGTCACCGTGATCCCCAACTGGGCACCGCTCGACGAGATCGTCCCGACCGAGCGCAAGAACGACTGGTCGATCGAGCACGAGCTCGACGACGTGCCGACGATGGTCTACTCCGGCACCCTCGGCCTCAAGCACAACCCGGCCCTGCTGGTCCGGCTCGCCCGCGCCGTGCACGACGCCGGGACGCCGGTCCGGCTGGTCGTGGTCAACGAGGGACCGGCCGTCGAGGTGCTCCGCGCCGAGGCCGACCGGCTCGCCGTCCCGGTGACGCTGCTGCCGTTCCAGCCCTACGAGCGGCTGCCCGAGGTGCTCGGCAGCGGCGACGTCCTCGTGGTGCTGCTCGAGCAGGAGGCGGGCGCCTTCTCGGTGCCGTCCAAGACCCTCTCCTACCTCTGCGCCGGGCGCCCGGTGCTGGGCCTGATGCCGGGCGAGAACCTCGCCTCCGCGCTGGTCAGCCGGGCCGGCGGCATGGTGCTCCCGCCGGCCGACGCCTCGCTGTCCGACGCGGCCCGCTGGGTCAGCGGCGTGCTCTCCGACGCCGAGCTGCGCGACGAGCTCGGCGAGGCCTCGCGCGACCTCGCCGAGCAGGAGTTCGCCCTCTCCGGATGTGCCACCCGGTTCGAGCGGCTGCTCGCCGCTCAGGTGGAGCGCCGGTGACGTGATCGGAAAACCCTCACAAAGTTGTGGTGAGACTCGTATCTCATCGGTGACTCGCTCGTTGAGGTGTTCGCGGGACGGCCTCATCCCGCCACCGGGGACAAGTGGAGGTTGCGCGTGAAGAAGCGGACGTTCGACGTCGTGGTCATCTGTCTGGCCGCTGTGGTGTGGGTGCCTGTGGTGCTCATGGCCGCACTGGCCGTGCTGGTGCTCTCCGGCCGTCCGATCTACTACCGTTCGCGGCGCTGGGTCGGACCCGGCACCGCCATCGAGATGGTCAAGCTGCGGGTCATGGTGCCCAACGCCAACAAGGTGGTCGCTCCGGTCGAGGCCGGACGCTTCCTCAACACTCCGCCGGACTCGCCGCTCTACACGCCCATCGGGCGCGTTCTCGACCGGCTGGGTCTCAACGAGATCCCTCAGTTCGTCCACGTGCTGCGCGGCGAGATGAGCATCGTCGGCGCCCGCCCGCTCACCGACGTGGTGCGCGACGCCCTCACCGACCAGCACGGCGACATCGACACCCGCTGGGAGACCCCGGCCGGCCTGACCGGTCTCCCCCAGCTCATCGGCCGCCACGACATCGACGACCACCAGCGCCTGGTGCTCGAGTCGGCCTACTCCATGCGCACCGCGCGCGACGCGAGCATCCGGCTGGACTTCAAGATCCTGCTCTTCACGGTGCTCATCACCTTCGGCCTCAAGCAGCCGATGACGTTCGAGGGCGCGCTCGCGCTCGCCCAGCCCCGCCCCCGCCGCCGGCGGGTGCACACCCCCGACCTCGCGCAGCCACTCTACGGAGCCGCCGCGCCGGAGGCCGACGTCGCCTGATCGGCGGATCGCTCCTCCACCGCACGAGAGAGAACCCCCGGGCCGATCGGCCCGGGGGTTCTGTCGCTCAGTCGGGGTCGCGGTGGCTGTGGGGGCCGTGGTCGGGGTGGGCGCGCGGCCGAGCGCGCCGCCGGTGCGCGGCCGGCGCCGGGGTAACACGCTGTTCATGGTGCTGGTCGGCGGTTGTCGTCACAAAAGGCGTGCTGGGACGGCGTGGTAGCGACGTCAAGCGGCGCCTAGCACGGTGGACAGCGTGTTACCCGGGGTTCCGGTGGCGCGGCCGCCCACGGCGGCTCCGGGGCCGGACCCGCGGCGGCGGCCCCGGCTCAGCGCATCTTGATCGCGAGGTGCCCGAAGTAGTGCCAGGCCGAGGCCAGCACGTCGTACTCGCGCATGTACGCCGAGCAGTAGTTGTCGAGCGCCTGGAACTCGTTGAGCACCGACGAGAACTCGTCGAAGAGCACGATCGTGCCGGGCACGAGCAGCGCGTCGAGGCGGGTCAGCACGTAGAGCGCCGAGGAGTAGAGGTCCGAGTCGACGTGGACGACGAGCTGGCGCTGCGGGTCGTGGTCGAACTTCTCGAGGAAGAGGTCGAGGGTCTCCTGGAACCAGCCGGGCACGAACGAGAGCCGGTCGTCCTGGATGTCGGGCAGCGCGCCGTCGACGTCGAAGTGCGCCTTGACCATCCGGCCGTCGAAGCGCTTCCAGTTCTCCGGCAGGCCCTCGAAGGAGTCGAACCCGAAGAAGCGGGACTCGGGGTGGTGGTTCATCTCGACCCAGTGCCGCAGCGAGCTGCCCTGGAAGACGCCGAACTCGAGGTAGTCGATCGGCGCGTCACCGATGAGGGAGGCGTGCACGTGGTCGTACATCGCGGTGCGCTCGGCGAAGGCCGGGGTGCCGTCCGGGACGTGCTCGCGCCGCCAGGTCTCGATCTTCGGCAGGTTCACCAGCGTGTCGAGCCGCCGGCTGTCGACGCCGATCTTGGCGATCGCGACCTTCGACTTGATCCGGAAGCTGGCCATGGCGGTCTGGAGCGGACGTGCCACAGGGGGTCTCCTGTCGGTGGGGGGTGCTGCGGTGGGCGGTCAGTGGTCCCGGACGACGAGCACGTCGGCCTGCAGGAGGCGTCCGGAGGGGTCGGAGAAGCCGGTCTCGAGGCTCTGCAGGCGGTAGCCGTGCTCGCGGAGCACCGCGATCGTCTGCTCGGCGAGCTGCTGGCCCTCGTAGAGCTCGACGAACGACACCTCGAGCTGGAGCGCGTCGAACGTCCCGAGCAGGTCGCCGGCGCCGGCGAGCACCTCGGCCTCGTAGCCCTGGGTGTCGATCTTGAGCAGCGTCCGGGCCGGGTCGACGCCGAAGCGCTCGACGACCTCGGCCACGGTGGTGACCGCGACCCGCTCGACCGCGACGTACGCCGAGTCGGGCGCGCCGTCGAGGTGGGCCTGGGTCATCTCGAGGATCGAGGACGAGTAGGAGTTGGCGGCGACGTGGATGTCGACCTCGCCCGGCTCGCGGCCGACGGCTGCGTTGACCGGGTGCCAGTGCGGGTCGCGGTGGGCCCGGCGCTCCAGCTCGGCGTAGGCGCCGGAGAGCGGCTCGCAGCTGATGATCCGCCCGTCGTACCCGGAGCGGCGCAGGCCGAGGCCGTACTGGCCGACGTTGGCGCCGATGTCGAGGACGGTGTCGTCGCCCCGGGCGGCGAGCGTGCGCGCGACCTGGCGCGTGTAGACGCCCTTGCTCACGTCGAGGTCGAGCCGGTGCAGGCCGCCGCGGATCGCGAGCTTGGCCCGCTCGCGGACCCGGTTCTTCAGGCTCTGGTCGGGGCCGTTGCTCATCGGGAGATCTCCGTCGTCGCGGTGGTGGCGGTCGAGGCGGTGCGGGCCGGGACACCGGCAGGGGCGTCCGCCGGGACGGCGGCGGCGTCCGGCGGGTCGACGTCGAACGGGTCGTCGGGACGCAGCCGGCGCATGTTCATAGCGACGAGGATGGCGGGCGCCATCGCGACCCACAGGGTGCGGTCCTCGAGCGCGGGTACCGTGGGCGTGATCGCGATGAACGCCCACGCGACGTAGGTCAGCCGCCGCCGCGGGTGGTTGCCGATGATCGGCCGGGCCATCACGAACAGCACCATCAGGTAGCCGAGCAGGCCGACCAGACCGATGCTCGCGGCGACGCCGAGCACCACGTTGTGCACGTAGATGGTCTCGGCGAAGCCGTTGCCCAGCACCGGGTGCGACAGGAACATGTCGATGCCGAAGTCCTGGGCGTTGAGGCGCGCGTTGTCGGCGACGATCGCGTCGCCCGAGCCCGCGAGCCGGCTGAGCGCGGAGGAGTCGCCCGAGCTGTCGATGAGCAGCGGCAGCGCGACGATGCCGATCGCGATGAGGAGCGCGAGCAGGAAGCCCTTGACCGCCGAGCGCTCGACGAACGGCACCATCACGACCAGCCCGGCGACGACCGCGGCCGCCGCGCGGCTGCCGCTGGTCACCACGGAGTAGACCGACAGCACGGCACAGCCCGCCACGAAGACGCGGTACCAGACCGCGTCGTGGCGCTTCCACAGGTACATCGTCAGCGCGAACGCCATCACGCCGGCCTCGCCGAAGGCGTTGGGGTGGTGGGTCAGGCCCACCGCCCGGTTGGCGATCTTGTCGCCCACCGGGGAGTAGAGGGTGCTCAGCATGTGCCCGGCGACGTAGCTCCACACGAGCGTGTCGACGATCCGCCAGCCGGGCGCCCAGATCGCGAGCAGGCCCACCAGGCCGACCAGGACGACGAGCCACTGGAAGAACTGCAGCGCGCTGATGATCGGCGACGGCGAGAAGACCGTCGACAGGATGCCCGTGGTCAGGATGATGAGGACGCCGATCGCGTAGCCCATCGGCAGCCGCACCGGGCGACCGATCAGCGTCGGCACCAGGAGCAGCACCGCGACGCCGAACAGCAGGTCGGTCGGCGTGATCGGGGTGTCCGGGCTCGGCGCGATGCCCTTGTACATCGGCGCGGTCGCGAAGGCGCCGATCATCGCCAGCAGCGCCATCCGCTCGCGCCCGAGGACGGCGAGCGCCATCACCGCCGCCGCCAGGCCCACCGCGATGACCGCCAGCACCGGTCCGCGCGCCGCGGCAGCGGCCAGGACGGCGGCCAGCAGCACCACGAAGACGGTCACCGCACGGCGCTCGACCACGCCGGTGCTGCCGTCGCCCGTCGTCGCCGAGGGCGGTCGCGGGATGGTCTGGTCGGGCACTGTTCTCCTCTGCGGGCGCGCTGTCGTCGTACCGTCAACGGCGGAAGGGAGTCTAGGGGACGGCCTTTCTCCTATCCGCCCGCGAAAGGCGGCAGGAACTCGACCGTGTCACCCGGCCGGACGACGACCGCGGCGGGGTCCTCGGACGACACCGGGCGCTCCCCGACGAGCACCGAGCACACCTGGACGACCTCCGGGAGCCGGGTGCCGGCGTGGCGGCGCACCACCTCGGCGCGCAGGTCGGCGAGGGACACCGGTCCCGGCACCGCGACCTCCTCCTCCGCCTGACCCGCCGCGGCCCGCGCGGCAGCCCAGTAGCGGACCCGGATGACCTGCGTCTCATTCACCTGGACGACCCTTCCCCGTTGCACTGTTGTTTCGGTATCGTCCCTCACCAGAAAACTGGCCGAGACCCAGCGTTGCGTTTCGGTCTCTCGACTCGGCGCCCGCGCTCGCGGCGACGCCGGTGAGGAGGCCAGCATGAGCACTCTCCTTCTCCTGACCAGCGCCCTGCAACCCTCGGCCGAGGTTCTCCCCGGTCTCGCGCTGCTCGGGCACCAGGTCAAGATCCTTCCCGCCGAGGGCAGCGCGCTGCTCGAGGCCCCCGACGCGGACCTCCTCCTCGTCGACGGCCGCCAGGACCTCGCGGGCGCTCGCGACCTGTGCCGGCTGATCCGCACGACCGGGACCGACGTCCCGGTGCTGCTGGTGGTGACCGAGGGCGGGCTCGCCGTCGTCAACCACGACTGGGGCATGGACGACGTCGTCCTGCACACGTGCGGACCGGCCGAGCTCGAGGCCCGGATCAAGCTCTCCGTCGGCCGACTCGCCGCGGCCCGCGACGCCGCGGACCCCGAGGCCCACGTGATCCGCTCCGGCGAGGTGCTGGTCGACGACGCAACCTACACGGCCAAGGTGGGCGGGCGGCCGCTCGACCTGACCTTCAAGGAGTTCGAGCTCCTCAAGTTCCTCGCCCAGCACCCGGGCCGGGTGTTCAGCCGCCAGCAGCTGCTGCAGGAGGTGTGGGGCTACGACTACTTCGGCGGCACCCGCACCGTCGACGTCCACGTACGACGGCTGCGCGCCAAGCTGGGCCCCGAGAACGAGACCCTGATCGGCACCGTCCGCAATGTCGGCTACCGGTTCGTGCTGCCCTCCAAGGAGGCCGCTGCCGAGGCCGACGCCGCGACCGTGGCCGAGCGGGACCAGCAGGACGCCTAAGACGCCTAAGACGCCTAGGACGTCCGGCCCTGCTCGTCGAAGTGGTCGGCGGTGTGCATCAGCCGGCGCACCTGCTCCCGCAGCTCCGGGCCGAGCTCGCCCCAGCCCTCCTTGTAGCCGTAGACCGATGCCAGTGAGCGCGCGTCGTAGTCGCCGTTGAAGATGTCGACGTCGGCGGTCGTGATCAGGCCCGGGTGGGCCACGCCCACCGCGGCCGAGACCCGGGTCAGCTCCTTGCGCAGCGTGCGCAGGTAGACCGCGCAGCGCTCCGCCTTCGAGACCGGGTCGAGGCCGCGGACCAGCCACGGGTTCTGGGTGGCCACGCCGGTCGGGCAGTGGTCGGTGTGGCACTTCTGCGCCTGGATGCAGCCGATCGACAGCATCACCTCGCGCGCGACGTTGACCATGTCGGCGCCCAGCGCGAACGCGACCACCGCGTTGTCGGGCAGGCCCAGCTTGGCCGAGCCGATGAACGTGATGTCGTCGGTGAGGCCCAGCTCGGCGAACGTGCCGTAGACCCGCGAGAAGCCCATCCGGTAGGGCACCGCGACCGAGTCGGCGAAGATCAGCGGTGCCGCGCCCGTGCCGCCCTCGCCGCCGTCGACGGTGATGAAGTCGACGCCGCGCTCGCGCGGCAGCATCAGCCGGGCGAGCTCCTCCCAGAAGTCCATCGCGCCGACCGCGGACTTGATGCCGACCGGGAGGCCGGTCTCCGCCGCCAGCATCTCGACGAAGTCCAGCATCGAGTCGACGTCGTGGAAGGCGGTGTGCCGGGACGGCGAGGCGCAGTCCTTGCCCTCGGGGATGCCCCGGATCGCGGCGATCTCGGGCGTCACCTTCGCTGCCGGCAGCAGCCCGCCCAGGCCCGGCTTGGCGCCCTGGCTCAGCTTGATCTCGATCGCCCTGACCGGCGCGGAGGCGATCATCTCCTTGAGCCGCGGGAGCGAGAAGCTGCCCTTCTCGTCCCGGCAGCCGAAGTACGCCGTCCCGATCTGGACGGTGAGGTCGGCACCGTTGCGGTGGTAGGGCGAGATCGCGCCCTCCCCCGTGTTGTGCAGGCAGCCCGCCGCGGCCGCCCCCTTGTTGATCGCCGTGATCGCGTTGGGCGAGAGCGAGCCGAAGCTCATCGCCGACACGTTGACCACCGAGCCCGGCCGGAACGCCTTCGCCCGCCCGCGCGGCCCGCCGAGCACCTTCGCGCTCGGCAGCGTCCAGCTGTGGTCCTGGTCGCTGGGCAGCTGGTCGGCGAACGTGCGCTGCTTGATGTAGGCGTGGCCCTGGGTGTGCTCGACGTCGACGTCGGTGCCGAACCCGAAGTAGGAGTTCTGCTCCTTGCTGGAGGCGTAGATCCAGGTCCGCTGGTCGCGGCTGAACGGCCGCTCCTCCTCGTTGCTGGTCACGATGTACTGGCGCAGCTCCGGGCCGACCTTCTCGAGCAGGTAGCGCGCGTGGCCGATCACCGGGAAGTTCCGCTGCAGCGCGTGCCGCTTCTGGACGAGGTCGCGGGCGGCGACCGCCCCCAGCGCCAAGGCGGCCCCGCCCACCGCACGGCTCAGCTTCATGAGCCATTCCTACCGCGTCGGGCCGGAGCACGTAAGCCCGGGGCGAGGGCCCCGCGATAGCGTCGAGAGGTGACCCCGGACCTCCCCCTGCTGACCGGTACACCCGCCCTCGACGCGATCGACCGGGTGCGCGAGGCCGCCCGGGAGACCGACGGGACCGACCCCCTCGACGAGGCCGCCGTGCTCCGCCTCAAGCACCACGGCCTCGACGGCATCGGCGCCTGGGTCACCGGCGAGGGCTTCGCGCTGCGCCGCGGCGACGAGATCGACCTCGCCGTCGCCCCCGATGCCCGCGGCCGCGGCCTCGGCGGCGCGCTCGCCGCCCCGGCCCTCGCCGAGCCCGGCCCCCTGGCCGCCTGGTCCCACGGCGACCACCCTGCCGCCGCGGCGCTCGCCGCCCGCCGCGGTTTCGCGCGCACCCGCGAGCTCTGGGTGATGCGCCGGCCCACCGCCGTACCGCTGCCGGGGAGCGTGGTGCCCGACGACGTACGGATCCGCGACTACGGCTCCGGCGACGCCGCGGCGCTGCTCGCCGTCAACGCCGCCGCGTTCGCGCACCACCCGGAGCAGGGCGCGCTCGACGAGGCCGGCCTGGCCGAGCGGATGGCCGAGCCCTGGTTCGACCCCGCCGGCCTGCTCCTCGCGGTGGACGACGACGGCGAGCTGCTCGGCTTCCACTGGACCAAGCAGCACGACGCGGACACCGGCGAGGTCTACGTCGTCGGCGTCTCCCCCACCGCCCAGGGCCGCGGCCTCGGCCGGGTGCTCACCCTCGCCGGGCTGCAGCACCTCGCCTCCCGAGGGGTCGCGGAGGTGCTCCTGTACGTCGAGTCCGACAACGCTCCGGCGCGGCGACTGTACGAAGGTCTCGGCTTCAGCCACGCTGCAGCGGACACCCACGTCCAGTACCGCCGAGCGGACGATTCCGAACTTTCGCCGTAACCCCCTTGCGGCTGAGTAGATTTACCTTCCATGAGCTCTGTCACCGACAACGAGCCGGAGCCCGAGGACTCCCGGCTCGACGACGCGCGCCCCGGGCGCGGTCGGGGACGTCGGGGACGGCTCTGGCGCCGCCAGGACGACGACGCGCCCGTCGTCGCCGACCTGGACCCCGACGAGGTCGCCGAGCTGCTGCGCCGCAGCAACACGTCGGTGGCCCCGGACGACGCGCCGGACGCGCCGGGTGCCGGGGACTGGTCGGACGTCATCGACCGCTCCCTCGGCCGCCCGCTCACCGAGATCGACCCCGAGGAGTTCGAGGTCACCCCGCCGTCGGCGGCGGACGACCCCTCCCTCCGCGGGACGCTGACCGACCGGCTGGAGCGGATGCGGTCGGACTCGGAGCCGGACTCGGAGCCGGACTCGCCGGCCAGGGCTGAGGAGCCCGCCGAGGTCGCTGACGAGAGCCACGACTGGGCGGCCGTCATCTCCCGCTCCACCAGCCGGCCGTTCGGGGACGCCCACGGTCTCGCGGCGCCCGAGCCTGAGCTCGCGGCGGAGCCCGCGGCGGAGCCGGACCTGGACCCGCTGACCTCCGAGACCTGGATCATCGAGGAGGCCGAGCCGCAGCCGGAGCCGCAGGCCGACCCCGCCACCGCCGAGCTGCCCGACCAGCGTCGGACCGACGAGGAGGCCGGCCAGCGCGTCATCGCCGACGCCTTCGACGGCGGCTTCGCCGAGCCGACGCCCGTTGCGCAGCCCAAGGGCCTGGCCCGGCTGCGCCGTCGTCCCGGTGGCTCGAGCGCGGCCCCGCGGCCCGAGGCGCGGCCGCTGCAGGAGTTCGTCGAGCCGCCGCTGCTCGACGAGCCGATCCCCCACATCGACCAGGCGCCCGAGGTGCCCCGCCGGCCCTCGGAGGTGCTGGCCCACGCGCGGGCCGAGATCGAGGCCGAGCTCGTCGAGTCCGCTCCCCCGGCGGCGTCCGACGAGAGCGCGGGCGCGGAGCCCGAGGTCGTCGTCCCGGACAACGCCGAGGTGGTCGCCGCCCTCGCCGCGCGGCTGCGCCGCGACGCCGAGCTGGCCGCCGCCGAGCAGGCCGCCGAGCGGGCCGCCGCCGAGGAGGCCGCGCAGCGCGCCAGCGAGGCCCGCGCGGAGGCCGACCGGCTGGCCCAGGAGCAGGCCGAGACCGCCGCCGTCGCGCACAAGGCCCGGGCCGAGGCCGAGGAGCTGGCCCGCACCGAGGCCGCCGCCCGCGAGGCCGCCGAACGTGCCGCCCGCGAGCGCGCCGAGCTGGCGGACGCCGAGTCCGCCCGCCGCGAGGAGGCCGAGCGCCACGCCGTCGACCAGGCCGAGCGCGCGGCCGCCGCCCACGCCGCCCGGGAGGCCGCCGAGGCCCACGCCCGCGAGCAGGCCGAGCTGGCCGCCGTCGCCGCGGGGGCCCGTCAGCACGCGGAGTCCGCCGCCGAGTCGTACGCCGAGGCCGCCCGCGTCGCCCACGAGGAGCGCGCCGCCGCCGAGGAGCGCGCCCGCGTGATGGCCGAGGCGGCCGCCGTCAGCGCTGCCGAGCACGCCGAGTTCGCCCGCCGGATGCTCGCCGAGCGCGAGGCCGCCGAGCGCACGTCCGCCGAGATCGCCCAGGCCCGCGCCCTCGCCGAGGAGGCCGCCCGCCAGCAGGCCGCCCTCGCCCAGGACGCCCACCGTGCCGCCGAGGCCGCCGAGGAGCGGGCCCGGATGCTCGCCGAGCAGGCCGCCGCCAGCGCCGAGGAGCACGGCGCCCTCGCCCGCCAGGCCGTCGAGGAGCGCGCGGTCGCCGAGCAGGCCGCCACCGAGCACGCCCACCTGGCCCAGGAGGCCCAGCAGGCCCGCCGCGCCGCCGAGCAGGCCGCCCTCGAGCAGGCCGAGCTCGCCCGCCTCGCCCTCGAGACCGCCGAGGCCGCCGAGCGCCGCGCCGAAGAGGCCGCCGGCCGCGCCGAGGAGCAGGCCGCCGCCCGCGTCGCCGCCGACGAGTCCGCCACCCAGCAGGCCCGCCGCGCCGAGGAGGCCCACGAGGCCCGCCGCCTCGCGGAGGAGGCCGCCCGCGAGCAGCTCGAGCTCGCCACCGAGGCCCAGGCCGCCGCCGCCTCCGCCCACACCTCCGCCGCGGCCCTCGCCGAGGAGAAGAAGGCCGCCACCGAGGCCCTCGCCCTCGCCACCGAGTTCGCCACCGAGGCCGCCAACGCCCGCACCGAGGCCGAGCACCGCGCCGCCGCCGCCCTCACCGAGCTCGAACGCGCCGCCGCCACCCACGCCGCCGCCGTCGAGACCCTCCAGGCCGAGCTCGTCCGCGCCGAGGAGCGCGCCCTCCAGCACGCCCAAGCCCGCGCCGACGCCGAAGCCGCCGCCGCCGAACAGGCCCGCGCCCGCGCCGAGGCCGAGGCCCGCGCCGCCGAGCTCGCACAGGAGCGCGAGCGCGCGCTCGCGCAGACGGCCGAGCTCGCCACGCAGATGGCGGAGATCCAGGCGCGGTTGCGGGGGGATGACGGGGAGTCGGTTGGTTCTCCGGTTGCTGCGGTTGCTCCGGTTGCCGCGGTTGCTCCGGTAGTGGAGCCGGAGCCGGTTGCCGTTGTTGAGCCCGAGCCGGAGCCGGAGCCGGTCGCCGTTGTCGAGCCGGAGCCGGCCGCGGAGCCCGAGCCCGTCGTTCAGCCCGAGCCCGAGCCGGTCGCCGAGGTTGAGCCGGAGCCCGAGCCGGAGCCGGTCGCCGTGGTTGAGCCGGAGCCGGCCGTGGAGCCCGAGCCCGTCGTCGAGCCCGAGCCCGTCGTCGAGCCCGAACCCGAGCCGGTCGCCGTCGTTGAGCCGGAGCCTGAGCCGGTCGCCGTTGCTGAGCCGGAGCCCGAGCCGGTCGCCGTTGCTGAGCCCGACCCGGAGCCGATCGCGGAGCCCGAGCCGATCGCGGAGCCCGAGCCGATCGC
>NZ_FOUK01000001.1:0-722453 GCF_900114845.1 Pimelobacter simplex | reverse complement strand
GAGCCCGAGCCGATCGCGGAGCCCGAGCCGATCGCCGAGGTTGAGCCGAAGCACGAGGAGTCGGACTCCTTCACCTCCGTCGCGGCCCAGATGGCCCAGATCCGGGCGCGTCTGCGCGCCGAGGAGGACGGTCCCGCCGAGCCCGAGGTCATCGAGCCGGAGCCCGAGTCCGAGGTCGAGGCGGCCGCCGCCGACGCCCCGGCGATCGCGGACGACGACCGGCCGCCGTCCCTGCTCGAGCAGTGGCACGCGTCGGCCGGGTCGGTGCCGGTGGCCGAGGTCGCGTCGGTGCCGGACGAGACCGATGAGCTGATCGACGCCGAGGACGACGACTCGGCGAGCGAGGACTCCGAGGAGCCGCCGACGCCGTGGCGGATGCGGACCGCGGCCGAGCTCGTGGACGAGGCCGACGAGATCCAGCCCGAGCCCGAGCCCGAGCCCGAGCCGGAGCCCGAACCAGAGCCGGAGCCGGAGCCCGAGGCAGTCATCGAGCCCGAGCCCGAACCAGAGCCGGAGCCCGAACCAGAGCCAGGGCCCCAGCCGCAGCCGGTCGCCGCCTTCACCACCAAGACCACCACCAAGCCCATCCCCTTCCACGCCAAGCGCGGCAACGGCAGCCTGGCGCCGGTCGCGATCCTGGTCGCGCTCGCCTGCGCGGCGGTCGTCGGCCGGATGGCGATCAAGGGCAGCCTGTGGGACGACATCGGGTTCAGCGCGACGCTGACGGTGGCGGCGGCGGTGCTGCTGGGCTATGCGCTCAAGGTGTCGAGCTCGTCCCGGAGCGTCCACATCGACGAGGTGGGCGTGCTCAAGGTGACGGTGGGCGACACGAACAGCCAGTTCGACCTGACCAGCCCGAACACGAAGATCGAGCAGACGGGGACGCCGGGCCAGCGCAACTGGCGCGTGCTGATCCTGCGCCGGAGCATGTCCCCCGTGGTCATCGACGCGCGGATGGTCGAGCCGCGCACGTTCCTGGAGGCGCTGCGCCAGTGGCGAACGGACCTGTAGAGCCCGACGAGGCGACGTCGCTCCGCACCGAGCGTGACGACCTGCTCCGGCGCTGCGAGGAGGCCGAGGCGCAGGTCGCGGCGCTGACCGGTGAGCTGGCGGCGGCGCGGGAGCGGATCGCTCAGCTCGAGGCCGACGGCGGCTCGCTGTCCTTGTTCGACGGCGACCCGGCGCCGGGCAGTGACCGGCTGACCGGTGACGGCAGCGACCCGCGGATCCTGTCGCTGGTGCTCGGGGCGACGGCGGTGGTGGCCGCGATGGTGGCGCTGCTGGCGCTGCTCAACGGCAAGATCGCGACGCCGTTCGGCGTGGTGATGATCGCGCTGACGATCGGTCTGGCGTGGGGCGCGGCGCGCACCCGGGTGGTGCCGGTCGAGGTGAGCGTCGTGCGCGGCATCGTGTACGTCGAGCAGGGCGAGACGACCTACCGGTTCGACCTCCGCAAGCCCGGCACCCAGGTCGAGATCAGCGGCCGCCCGGGCGAGAGCGGGTGGGCGGTGCGCTTCCCGCGCCGCAACCTCGACCCGTTCGTCGTCGACGGGTCGATGGTGGACGCGGCGGACTTCACCCGTCAGCTGCGCGAGTACCGCCCCGAGCTGTAGCCAGCTCCCGCAGCCGCCCGGCGATCTCGAGGACGGCGGCCCGGCTGGACCGGCCCACGCCGACGATGTTGAGGAAGCCGTGGATCTGGTCCACGAACCGGCGCAGCTCGACCTCGGCGCCGGCCTCGACCAGGTGCCGGGCGTAGGCCTCGCCCTCGTCGCGCAGCGGGTCGAACCCCGCGGTCACCACGTACGCCGGCGCGAGCCCGGGAGGCAGGGCGACGTCGAGCAGGTTGACCCGCTCGTCCGCACGCGCCTCGGGGGTCGTGAGGTAGGTCGCGGTGAACATGTCCATCGACTCGGCGGTGAGGTAGAGCCCCTCGCCGAACAGCCGCAGGCTCTCGGTGTCCCGGTCGATGTCGGTGCACGGGTAGACGAGCAGCTGGAACGCCAGCGGGATGCCGTCGCGGGCCGCGGCGATGGCGGTCCAGGCGGCGATGTTGCCGCCGGCCGAGTCGCCGCCGACGCCGATCCGGTCCGGGTCGACGCCGAGCTCGTCCGCGTGGTCGCGCACCCAGCGCAGGGCGGCCTCGGCGTCGTCGAAGGCGGCCGGGAAGGCCGCCTCGGGGCCGACGCCGTAGTCCACCGCCAGCACCGGGACGCCGGACTCCTCGGCGAGCACCCGGCAGGGGGCGTCGTGGGAGTCGAGGTCGCCGTAGAGGAAGCCGCCGCCGTGGAAGAAGAGCAGCAGCGGGGTGCCCTGGTCGGCCGCGTGGGCGCCGTGCGGAAGGTAGTGGCGGGCGGGCAGGCCGGCGACGACGAGGTCGCGGACGGCGCCGATGGGCTGCCGGCCGCCGGCGAGGGCGGCGTTGGCGCTCAGCGCGGCCCGGCCGGCCTCGAGCGAGGCGCCGCCGAGCTCGCCGCGGCGGGCGAGCTTCTGCATCCCCAGCAACAGCTGGAGGTCGGGCGCCAGGGTCTGCCCGTCGAGGACGAGCGGGCGCCCGGACAGCGCGCGCTGCACCGTCGCCGGCAGGCTCAGCAGGGTCTTCAGGGCGCCGCCCTCGATGGTCGCTCGCAGGTCCACGGGCACAACTTACCCGTGAGTCACCTCGGTGGGGAGGGGTGCTCGCCCGAGCGGGCACCGCGACGTCACCTCGCGTTCACCCGGAACTGCCACACTCGATCACATGTCCCTCGAGCAGCAGCCGGACCTCGCCGTCGTCCCGTCCGAAGGCCACCCCGCCGACCCGGCCGCGCTCGATCTCGACGGCATCCCCAACCCCGGTCTCGTCGCCGCGATCGAGGACGTCGACAACAGGTTCATCGACCGCGAGCTGTCCTGGCTGCGCTTCAACGAGCGCGTGCTCGAGCTCGCCGAGGACGAGAGCCTGCCGCTGCTCGAGCGGGCCCGCTTCCTGGCGATCTTCACCAGCAACCTCGACGAGTTCTTCATGGTCCGCGTCGCCGGCCTCAAGCGCCGGATCGCGACCGGCCTCGCCGTCCGGGCCGCCAGCGGGATGATGCCGCTCGAGGTTCTCGAGGCGATCTGGCAGCGCACCGCCGAGCTCAGCCACCGCCATGCGCGCGCCTTCCACGACCAGGTGATCCCCGAGCTCAACCAGCAGGGCATCGAGCTGGTCCGCTGGTCCGACCTCGACCGCGACGAGCAGAAGTTCTGCAAGCGCCTCTTCAAGGACCGCATCTTCCCGGTGCTGACGCCGCTGGCGGTCGACCCGGCGCACCCCTTCCCCTACATCTCGGGGCTCTCGCTCAACCTCGCGGTCGTGATCCGCAACCCGAAGACCGAGAAGGAGCTGTTCGCGAGGGTCAAGGTGCCCTCCAACTTCGACCGCTTCGTGGCGCTCGGCAACGCCCGCTTCGTCCCGCTCGAGGACGTCATCGGCGCCCACCTCGGCCGGCTCTTCCCCGGCATGGACGTGCTCGAGGCGCACACCTTCCGGGTCACCCGCAACGAGGACCTCGAGGTCGAGGAGGACGACGCCGAGAACCTCCTCGCCGCCCTCGAGAAGGAGCTCCTGCGCCGCAAGTTCGGCCCGCCGGTGCGCCTGGAGGTCGAGGAGTCCATCGCGCCGTCGGTGCTCGAGCTGCTCGTCTCCGAGCTCGACATCAGCCCCAAGGAGGTCTTCCGGGTCCGCGGCCCGCTCGACCTGCGCGGCCTGCACTCCATCGCCGACCTTCCGCGCGACGACCTCAAGTACCCCTCGTTCGTCCCCGCCACCCACGCCCGCCTGGCCGAGGTCGAGTCCGCCGCTCCGGTCGACGTCTTCAAGGCGCTGCGCCGGCGCGACGTCCTCGTGCACCACCCCTACGACTCGTTCGCGACGTCCGTGCAGCGCTTCATCGAGCAGGCCGCCGCCGACCCCCACGTGCTCGCCATCAAGCAGACGCTCTACCGCACCTCCGGCGACTCCCCCATCATCGACGCCCTCATCGACGCCGCCGAGGCCGGCAAGCAGGTGCTGGTGCTGGTCGAGATCAAGGCGCGCTTCGACGAGCAGGCCAACATCCGCTGGGCCCGCAAGCTCGAGCAGGCCGGCTGCCACGTCGTCTACGGCCTGGTCGGTCTCAAGACCCACTGCAAGCTGGCGATGGTGGTCCGCGACGAGCCCGAGGGCATCCGCCGCTACACCCACATCGGCACCGGCAACTACAACCCGAAGACCTCGCGGATGTACGAGGACCTCGGCCTGCTCACCACCGACGAGACCATCGGCGAGGACGTCGCCCACCTCTTCAACAACCTGTCCGGCTGGTCGCGCAAGGCGACCTACGACCAGCTGCTCGTCGCCCCCGACTCGGTGCGTGCGGGCCTGGTCGAGCAGATCCACGCCGAGATCGCCCATCACCGCGCCGGCCGCCCGGCCGGGATCCGGTTCAAGGCCAACTCCGTGGTCGACGAGGAGACCATCGACGCGCTCTACCTGGCCTCGTGCGAGGGCGTCCCGGTCGAGCTGCTGGTGCGCGGCATCTGCGCCGTGCGTCCCGGCGTCCCGGGCCTGAGCGACCACATCCACGTCCGCTCGGTGCTCGGCCGCTTCCTCGAGCACAGCCGGATCTTCTCCTTCGAGGGCGGCGGCGAGCCGGTCGCCTGGATCGGCTCCGCCGACCTCATGCACCGCAACCTCGACCGCCGCGTCGAGGTGCTGGTCCGGCTCCCCGACGCCTCGCGCGACGAGGTGCGCCGGCTGCTCGACCTCGCCTTCGCCCCGACCACCCAGGCCTGGGTGCTGGGCCCCGACGGCGAGTGGAAGCGCAACGCGGGCGTCGACCACCTCCAGGAGAAGCTCATCGAGCAGCAGCGCCGCCGCCGGGCCGACACGCCGCGCTGACCTGCGGCAACGCGCCACGTGCGCGGAGCCACACCGGCCGGGGCACCCCTCGGGTTGCGTTCACCGGCGCGTGACCCCCTAGCATGAGCGCGTTCGCCTCCGCCTCAACGGGAGTCCATGTGGGTCTGCGTCTGCGTCCGGTCGATACCTCCTTCTACGACCTCTTCACCCAGTCCGCCCAGCACCTCGTGGGCGGCGCCGAGCTCCTCGCGGAGATGCTGTCCGACTCCTCGGACAAGGCCGACGTCGCCGAGCGCATGCGCGCGGCCGAGCACGCCGCCGACGAGACCACCCACGAGATCGTGAAGAAGGTCAACAGCACCTTCGTCACGCCGTTCGACCGCGAGGACATCTACTCCCTCGGGTCGGGCCTCGACGACATCATGGACATGATGGACGAGGCGGTCGACCTGATCCTGCTGTACGAGGTGAAGGTGCTGCCCGCCGAGCTGTCCGAGCAGGTCGACGTCATCCAGCGCTGTGCCGAGCTGACCGCGGCCGCGATGCCGCGGCTGCAGTCGATGCAGTCGCTCGACGACTACTGGATCGAGATCAACCGTCTCGAGAACGCCGGCGACCGCAACCACCGCCGCACCCTCGCCAAGCTGTTCTCCGGCGAGTACCCGACGATCGAGATCCTCAAGCTGAAGGACATCGTCGAGTCGCTCGAGGGCGCCATCGACGCCTTCGAGAAGGTCGCGAACACCATCGAGCAGATCGCCGTCAAGGAAAGCTGAGTCTGTGACTCTCACGCTGGCGATCGTGATCGCCGTGGTCGTCATCGCCCTGGCGTTCGACTACACCAACGGATTTCACGACGCCGCCAACGCGATCGCCACCTCGGTCTCGACCCGGGCGCTCACGCCGCGGATCGCGCTGACGCTGGCGGCGCTGATGAACTTCATCGGCGCGCTCCTCGGCCAAGAAGTCGCCAAGACCGTCGCCGACGTGATCACCATCGAGGATGCCAACGGCACCTTGCAGGTGGGCGTCCACCACGGGCTGGTCATCGTCATGGCCGGCCTGCTCGGCGCGATCATCTGGAACCTGATCACCTGGTACTTCGGCCTGCCGTCGTCGTCGAGCCACGCGCTGATCGGTGGCCTGGTCGGCGCCGCGATCGCCGGCGGGGTCAGCGTCAAGTGGGACACCATCGTGCAGAAGGTGCTCATCCCGATGGTGGTCTCGCCGCTGTTCGGCTTCCTCGCGGCGTTCGCGGTGATGACCGCGATCCTGTGGATCTTCCGCAAGAGCAACCCCCACAAGGTCAACCGCGGCTTCCGCGGCATGCAGACCGTCTCCGCCGCCGCGCTCGCGCTCGGCCACGGCCTGCAGGACGCCCAGAAGACGATGGGCGTCATCCTGCTGACGCTCGTCATCGCCTACCCCGGCTCGTACGACATCGAGACGCTGCCGATCTGGGTCGTGCTCGCCGCGGCCGGCGCCATCTCGGCCGGCACCTACGCCGGCGGCTGGCGGATCATGCGGACCCTCGGCCGCAAGATCATCCACCTCGACCCGCCGCGCGGCTTCGCCGCCGAGTCGGTCGGCGCCGGTGTGCTCTACACGACCGCCTTCGTCTTCCACGCGCCGATCTCAACCACCCACACCATCACCTCCGCGGTGATGGGCGCCGGCGCCACCAAGCGGCTCTCCGCCGTGCGCTGGGGCATGGCCCGCACGATCCTCGCCGCCTGGGTGTCGACCTTCCCGGCCGCCGCGCTCGCTGCGTGGGGCTGCTACGAGCTGCTCCACCTCGTGCTCCTCTGACCCCTCTCCTGTCGTACCGGACAAAACGGTCGCGGATCAGCCGTTTTCACGACCGTTTTGTCCGGTACGACGGTCAGACCACGGTGAGCGAGTACCCCCGCCCCCGGATCCGGCGGACGTCGGCGACGTCGCCGAGCCGGGTCCGCAGCCGGGTGACGTGCATGGCGATGGTGTTGCCGCCGGGGCGCTTCCCGTCGGCGCCCCACAGCGCCTCGCGCAGCTCGTCGTCGGTGACCACGCCGGGCGACGAGAGCATCAGGGCGCGCAGGAGCTCGAACTCCTTGAGCGGCAGGTCCGCGATCCGCGCACCGTTGACGCGCACCGCGTACGCCGTCGCGTCGAGCTCGATGGGTCCCACCTCGAGGGTCGCGTGCTCGGCGACCGAGCGCGGGGCGTGGGTGAGGAGGTCCCAGAGGTGCTGGGCGGCGTACGGGCGGACGGTCACCGCGGAGGCGCCGGCCAGCATCAGCGGGCCCACCGCCTCGGTGGTGGGGTCGTCGGCGCCGCCCGCCCCCGCGATCACGTACGGCGAGCCGTGCTGGCGGATCAGCCCGACGAACTCGTCGGCGGGGATCCCCGGCGCGCCCGCCGCGACCACGACGGCGTGGGGGTCGGTGCGCCCGAAGGCGACGAGGCCGTCGAGCGTCGTGCCGACCCAGGTGACGTGGACGCCGCGACCCGCCATCGCCTCCGCGAGCGCGCCTCCGTCGTCGGCCGGGTCGACCACGAGGAGCTGGGCTCCCGCGGACTCGACCCAGCGGTGCAGGTAGGCGCGCACGGACTGGCGACGGGCGTCCCGACGCCCGTCCAGCATGCCCATGTCGTCTGGTCCGAGAACCCGCCGGCTCAGCCGAACCGGCCCGAGATGTAGGCCTCGGTGGCCGGGTCGTCCGGGTTGGCGAACATCTTCTTCGTCGGGTTGAACTCCACCAGGTGGCCGGGCTCACCGGTCGCCTTGAGGTTGAAGAAGCCGGTGTCGTCGGAGACCCGCGCCGCCTGCTGCATGTTGTGGGTGACGATGACGATCGTGTAGTCGTTCTTGAGCTCGTGGATCAGGTCCTCGATCGCCGAGGTCGAGATCGGGTCGAGCGCCGAGCACGGCTCGTCCATCAGCAGGATCTGCGGCTCGACGGCGATCGCGCGGGCGATGCACAGACGCTGCTGCTGGCCGCCGGACAGGCCCATGCCGGGCTTGTTGAGGCGGTCCTTGACCTCGTTCCAGAGGTTGGCGCCGCGCAGCGACTTCTCGACGACCTCGTCGGCGGCGTTCTTCTTCAGCTTGCCGGCGTTGAGCTTGAGACCCGCGAGCACGTTGTCGTAGATCGACATCGTGGGGAACGGGTTGGGCCGCTGGAAGACCATGCCCACCTGGCGGCGGACGGCGACCGGGTCGACGCCGGGCTCGTAGAGGTCCTGCCCGTCGACGACGATCTTGCCCTCGACGCGCGCGCCGGGGATGACCTCGTGCATCCGGTTCAGCGAGCGCAGGAAGGTCGACTTGCCGCAGCCCGACGGACCGATGAAGGCGGTCACCGCGCCGGCCCGGACCGTCATGTTGACGCCCTGCACGGCGAGGAAGTCGCCGTAGTAGATGTTGACGTCGGAGACGTCGATGCTCTTGGCCATGGTGTTGCCTCTCAGCCCTTCTTGGGCGCGAAGATCTTGCCGACGATGCGTGCTGCCAGGTTGAGCACCATCACGATGACGATGAGGATGAAGGCGGCGCCCCAGGCGATCGCCTCGGCGGGAGCGTCGCCCCGCAGGTTCTGGCCGTAGATGAGGACCGGGAGCGTCGTCATCGCGCCGTCGAAGAGGTTCATGTTGGTGCGGTCGGTGGCGCCGGCGATGAGCAGCAGGGGCGCGGTCTCGCCGATGACCCGCGAGATCGCGAGCGTGATGCCGGTGAGGATGCCGCCGAGCGCGGTCGGGAGCACGATCCGCACGATCGTCTTCCACTTCGGCGTGCCCAGCGCGTACGCCGCCTCGCGGAGCTCGTCGGGCACGAGCATCAGCATCTCCTCGGTGGCCCGCACCACGATGGGGATCATCAGGAGCGACAACGCCACCGAGCCGCCGATGCCGGACACGTACGCCGGCCCGAAGATCAGCGTGAAGAGGGCGAACGCGAACAGGCCGGCGACGATCGACGGGATACCGGTCATCACGTCGACCAGGAAGGTGATCGCCTTGGCCAGCTTGTTGCCCTTGCCGTACTCGACCAGGTAGACCGCGGCCATGACGCCCACGGGCACCGAGATGATCGTCGCGCCCAGCGTGATCAGCAGGGTGCCGATGATCGCGTGGTAGATGCCGACCGGCTGGTCGATCTGGGTCTTGAAGAACGAGTAGCTCAGGAACGTGCCGTCGATCCGCCCGGCACCCTTGCTGACGACCCGCCAGACGAGCGAGACGAGGGGCACCACGGCGACGCCGAAGGCCGACCAGATCAGCGCCGTCATCAACCGGTCGGTCGCGCTGCGCCGGCCCTCGATCGCCAGCGACCACAGCGGCAGCGCGACGATGTAGACGACCACGGCGAGGACGATGGCCCCCACGACGCCCATGCCCAGCACGAGCATCAGCGCGCCGAGGGCGACCGCGATGACGCCGGTGATGGCCGGCGCCTGCCGCGGCAGCCGCGGCTGGACGAGCGAGACGTGCACCCGCGTCGAGACCTCTTCGAGCGTGCTCATCGAGCCATCCGCCTCTCGCTGCGGCCCACGATCCAGCGGGCGAGGAAGTTGACCAGGAAGGTCAGCAGGAACAGCACCAGACCCGTCGCGACCAGGACGTTGAGCAGGTCGGCGCTGCGCTCCTTGTACTTGAGCGCGATGTTGGCGGCGATCGAGGTCGGGCTCGAGGTGGCGAGCACGTTCCAGGACAGGTCGAAGCCGACCGAGAGCACCATGGTGACGGCCATCGTCTCGCCGAGGGCGCGGCCCAGGCCCAGCATCACGGCCGAGACCATGCCGGAGCGGGCGTAGGGGAAGACCGTCATCCGGACCATCTCCCAGCGCGTGGCGCCGAGGGCCAGCGCGGCCTCCTCGTGCAGCCGCGGCGTGCGGGAGAAGACCTCGCGGGTGATCGCGGTGATGATCGGCAGGATCATGATCGCCAGCACGATGCCGGCGGTCAGCAGCGTGCGACCGGCCGGGCTCGGCTCGCCGAAGAGGTGGCCGATGACCGGGATCGGGCCGAGGTGGTCGTGCAGCCACTGGTGCATCGGGACGAGCTTCTTGGCCAGGTAGAAGGCACCCCACAGGCCGTAGACGACGGACGGCACGGCGGCCAGCAGGTCGATCACGTAGGCCACGGGGGCCGCGATCCACCGCGGCGCGTAGTGGCTGATCACCAGCGCGATGCCGAAGGCGAGCGGCACCGCGATGATCAGCGCGATGATCGAGGCGGTGAAGGTGCCGACGAGCAGCGGGACGACGTACCCGACGAAGCTCTCGGCGTGCGGCCCGTAGACCTCGGCCGGCTTGGTGAAGCCGGTGACGCCCTTGATCGCCAGGAAGATGAAGACCCCCGCGAGGGCGGCCAGGATGCTCAGTCCGGCCAGGAGGGCCGCGCCGCTGAAGATGCGGTCGCCGGCCCCACCACGGACGCTGGCCCAGGAGGCCGCGGGGGCGTCCTCGGCCTCGGTGGTGGGTGCTGTCACGTCGTTCGCCTTCGTGCTCGGAGTGGGGGTGCTGGGGCTGACGGAAGGGGTGAGGCACGCGTCGCGCGTTCCTCACCCCCTCCGGTGGATCACTTGGCGGAGATGCCCGCCACGATGTCCTGGACCTTCTTCGCGGTCTCGGGCGCGAGCTTCGCCGAGCCGGCGAAGTCGGCAGCCTCGGCCTGGCCCTCGTCGGAGACGATGTACTCGAAGTAGCCCTTGACGTTGTCGGCCTCGGCCTTGTCGTCGTACTTCTCGCAGGCGATGAGGTACGACAGCAGGATCACCGGGTAGGCGCCGGCCTCCGTGGTGGTGCGGTCGACGTCGACGGCGATGTCGGTGGCGTCGCGGCCCTCGACGACCGGGGAGACCTCGACGGTCTTGGCGGCACCCTCGGGGGACGGCGCGACGTAGGCGTCACCGACCTTGACCGAGACGTGCTTCAGGTCGCCGGTCTGGCTGGCGTCGGCGTAGCCGATGACGCCCTCGGTGTCGGTGATCGACTTGACGACGCCCGACGTGCCCTCGGCGGAGAGACCGCCGGAGACCGGGAACGCGTCCTCGGCCTCGTACTTCCACGAGTCCGGCGCCACCTTGTTGAGGTAGTCGGTGAAGTTCTTCGTGGTGCCCGAGTCGTCGGAGCGGTGGACGGGCGTGATCTTCAGGTCGGGCAGGTCGACGCCGTCGTTCTGCGCGGCGATGGCCGGGTCGTTCCACTTCGTGATCTTGTTGTCGAAGATCTTCGCGAGCGTGTCGGCGTCGAGGTTGAGCTCGTCGACACCCGGGAGGTTGTAGGCGACGGCGATCGAGGAGATGTAGGCCGGGACCTCGACGATGTTGCCGTCGCAGCGCTCCTTGGCCTTGGTGAGGTCCTCGTCCTTGAGGTAGGAGTCGGAGCCGGCGAAGGACAGCGCCTTGGCGATGAACTGGTTGCGGCCATCGGTGGACCCGAGGAGCTGGTAGTCGACAGTGAGGCCGGTGTTCTTGCCCTGGAACGCGGTCTTCCACGCCTCCTGGGCCTTCTCCTGCGACGTGGCGCCGCCACCCTTGAGCGTGCCGCTGAGGCCGGCGGAGTCGTTGTTGTCGTCACCGGAACCGGACTCGTTCGAGGCACCGCAGGCGCTCATGAGCAGGGCCAGAGCAGCGACACCGGGCACCGCGGCGCGGCGGATGGTCTTGAGGTTCAAGGAACTTGCCTCTCAGGGGTGAGGGGCCTTCTCGATCCGCCCCTCGATGCGTACTGGACGACCATGAAGTTAGGCAGCGTCGGTAACGCAACTCCCCGGCGGATCTGAACGCATGGTGAACAGTGGCGGTCGGGGCGGGGAGACGGCGTGGCGCCGGTCTCAGGGCCCGGGCCAGGGGGCCCGGTCACGGGGCGCGGTCAGCGCGGCTGGTGCCGCTCGACCGCCACGATCCGCCCCTTGCGCACGTGCAGGACGAGCATCTCGGCCGGGGCCAGCCCGTCGTCGGGGGCGAGCTCGACGCCCGCGGCGTCGTACACCAGCGGGAGGACGGGGCGGTGGGTGCAGAGGACGGCGTTCTCGGCGGTGGCGCCGTCGCCGTCGAGGAGCTCGTGGACGATCTTGGCGACCGGGCGCGGGGCGGCGTTCTCCTCGGTGAGCCGGGGGCGCAGGTCGAAGGGGTAGCCGGCGGTCTCGGCGTAGGGGCGGACCGTCTGGACGCAGCGGGTGCTGGTCGAGGTGACGACCCGGGTGACGCCGTACGCCGCGAGGAGCGGGACCAGGCGGTCGGCCTCGGCCTCGCCGACCTTGAGGAGGGTGCGTCCGGCGTCCGGGCCGCGCCAGGCCGAGCGGGAGCGGGCCCGGGCGTGGCGCAGGACGACGACCGCGTGGGTCTTGCGACGGACCCGGAGGGCGTCGGCGAGGGTCTCCCGGTCGCGGTCGTAGGTGAGCCGCTCGGGGGCGTCGGCGACGGGCACCCAGGCGACCTGGTCGATCTCGTCGTTGGGCCGGTACGCCGACACGTCGTCGTCGCCCACGACCCGGCCGGTCCAGTAGTGGACGGTCTTCATCCGGCGCGCGACCGGGTAGCGCTGGGTGGGCAGCGGCGGCCCGAGCCGGACGTGGACGCCGGTCTCCTCGGCCACCTCGCGCACGGCAGCCGCGGTGGCGTGCTCGCCGCGGTCGAGCTTGCCCTTGGGGAAGGACCAGTCGTCGTACTTGGGCCGGTGCACGAGCAGCACCTCACGTCCGGGACGGAACGCGACCACGCCGGCAGCGAGGATGTCGGGCACGGGCCTAGGGTATGCAACCGTGACGCCTCGCCGCTGGTTGGTCCTCGTCGTCGCCGTGGCGCTGGTCGCGGCGGTGGCCGCGGTGGTCGTCGTGCGACTGCGGGGCGACGACGCCAGCCGCTTCTCGGCCGCGCTCGAGCTCGCGCCCACGAGCACCCAGCGCTACAGCTGGACCGACTGGGCCGGCGTCCGCGAGGAGCTGGGGGTACGCCTGTCCGACAGCTCCTCACCCGAGGACGTCGACGACTTCCTCCAGCAGGCCTACGACCGCGACCTGTCGTCGATGACCGCGCTGAGCGAGTCCGCGCCGACGATCCAGCAGGAGCTCGGCTTCTCCCCCGCCACCCTCGACTGGGAGCTGTTCGCCCAGGGTCGCGACGGCGCGCTGGTGATCATGGGCCTGCCCGAGTCGTACGACATCGGGCGGCTGCGCGAGCGGCTGCGGACGGCGGGCTTCCTCGAGCCGCCCGAGGCCGACGGCGTCTGGGAGGGCGGGGTCGACCTGCTCGAGGGCTTCGACGGGCCGGTCACCCCCGAGCTGGCGGCGCTCCAGGTCGACGAGAAGAACCGGCTGCTCATCGGCAGCGACGACGCCGGCTTCCTGGCCCAGCGCACCGACCTGGCCCGCGGCGACGAGGACGACGCGGTGGCCGAGGCGGTCGCCGCGGCCGGACCGGCACTGAGCGCGGCGGCGTACACCGGCGACCAGGTCTGCACGGCCCTGGCCATGTCCGAGGCGGACCCGGCCGAGCGGACCCGGGCGAGCGAGCTATTGAAGGCGGCAGGCGAGGTGCACCCGATCGCGGGCTACGCGATGGCGGCCCAGCCCGGCGGCGACGTCCGGGTGGCGATGGCGTTCGAGACTGCGGAGCAGGCCCGCTCCGACGCGGACAGCCGATCGCGGCTCGCGGCCGGCCCGGCGCCCGGCCAGGGCGGCAGCTTCACCGACCGCTACCGGCTGGGCAAGGTGGTCGCCTCGGACAAGGTGCTCACCCTGGCCCTCGACCCGGTCGCCGGCGCCTTCGTGCTGTCGGACCTGACCAGCGGTCCGGTCCTGTTCGCGACCTGCTAGGACAGCTAGGCGGGCGAGCCGACCCCCGAGGATCCGGTCGATCTCCTCGGTGCTGAGACGCTCGTCGGAGGCGCTGGCGGCGATGATGAGGTTGGTCGTCAGCTCGACCTCGACGAGGAGGTCGCCGTCCTCGAGGGTCACGTCGAACTGATCAGGCATGCGCTCCTCCCTTCCGGCCCGCCACGGCCAGCACATCGATCCGCAACCATCCTCCCCCCAAGCGGATCGGGCAAACCCAAAAGTTCTGGAAAAATTCGCGAGGCCCCGCCGGTCGCCCGGCGGGGCCTCGCGGAAGACGCGTGTCTCCTCGATCGGGAGGGATCAGAGAGGACGGACGTTCTCGGCCTGCGGGCCCTTGGGGCCCTGGGTGACGTCGAACTCGACCTTCTGGTTGTCCTCGAGCGACTTGTAGCCGTTGGACTGGATCGCGGAGTAGTGGACGAAGACGTCGTCGCCGCCACCCTCCTGCTCGATGAAGCCGAAGCCCTTCTCGGCGCTGAACCACTTCACGGTGCCCTGAGCCATGCTGCTCGTTACTCCTTGTGTCGGGGCGAGAGCCGCCACCTCGACGGCCCACAGCGGCTGCGATGACACGTCGCACCGACCGGGATGAGCACACCACCAACCAAGTACGCCGTCGGCCACAGACTCCGCAGGCGTTCACCTTCGAGAACGGCAGCCGCTGCGCTCACGACCCTACCAATCCGGGACGGCCGCGGAACCGGCTCGCCGCCAGGAACTTCGGTTCGGTCATGAAGGTTCTGCGTCCCACCGGTGACAGGGCGGAAAACCGCTCCTGGGCGGCCGCCGGGGATCAGGAGCGCGTGGTCAGCACGTACCCGGCGTACCCCGTGTCGCGGGCCTCGTCGCAGAGCCGGCGGTAGTTGCCGAAGCCGCCGATGTAGGGCATGAAGGTGCGCTTCTTGCCCTCGACGTTGGCACCCATGTACCAGGACGCCGCGCGGGTGAAGAGCGTCCCCTCGGCCACCTCGCCGAGGTGCTCGGTCCACTTCTCGGCGGCGTCGCGCCGCGGCTCGGCCTGGTCGATGCCGTTCTCGAGGCAGTAGGTGACCAGGTCCATGCCCCAGTCGACCTGCTGCTCGGTGTGCGTGGACATGTTCGCCAGCACCGACGGGCTGCCGGGGCCGTTGAGCGTGATCAGGTTCGGGAAGCCGGCCACGCCGAGCCCGAGGTACGTCGTGGGGCCGTCGGCCCACTCGTCGGCGAGCACCGCGCCCCGCGCGCCCCGGAGGTCGATCGAGGTGAGCGCTCCGGTGAGCGCGTCGAAGCCGGTCGCGAAGACCAGCACGTCCAGCTCGTACGCCGCCGTGCTCGTCTTGATGCCCCACGCGGTGACCTGCTCGATCGGCTCGCGCCGCAGGTTGACCAGCTGGACGTCGTCGCGGTTGTACATCTCGTAGTAGCCGGTGTCGGTGACGATCCGCTTGGTGCCGATCGGGTGGTCGGTGGGGATGAGGTCCTCGGCGACCTGGGGGTCGGCGACGATCGCCCGGATCTTCGCCTCGGCGAACTCGCGGGCGTAGTCGTTGGCGACGAGGTCCGTGCCCTGGTCGGGGAAGGTCTTGGCGAACAGGACGCCGCCCTCCTGCCAGCGCGCCTCGAACGCCCGGGCCCGCTCCTCGGCGCTGACCTCGGTCGCCTTCTGCGGGTGCGTGGTGCTCAGCGAGCCGGCCGGCGCGTAGCGCGAGGCCTCCCGGCGCTGGGGGTAGGTCGCCTGGATCTCCTGCTGCTCCTCCTCGGTGAGCGGCCGGTTCCGGGCAGGGACGGTGTAGTTGGCGCTGCGCTGGAAGACGGTGAGCGACTGCGCCTGCTCGGCGAGCAGCGGCGCCGCCTGGATGCCGGACGACCCGGTGCCGATGAGGCCGACCCGCTTGCCGGTCAGGTCGACCGGCTCGTCGGGCCACTGCGCGGTGAAGAGCTGGGTGCCGGCGAAGTCGTCGATGCCCGGCAGGTCGGGGCGGTGCGGCGCGGACAGGCAGCCGGTCGCCATCATCACGAAGCGCGCGCGGTGCTGGGCGCCGTCGTCCAGGGTCAGCGTCCAGGTCGAGGCCTGCTCGTCGAAGCGGGCCGCGGTCACCCGCCGGCCGAACGTGAAGTGCCGGCGCAGGTCGTAGCGGTCGGCGACGTGGTCGAGGTACGAGCGGATCTCGGGCTGGGTCGCGAACCGCTCGGTCCAGCGCCAGTCCTTCTCGAGCTGGCGGTCGAAGGAGTACGAGTAGTCGACGCTCTCGACGTCGCAGCGCGCGCCCGGGTAGCGGTTCCAGTACCAGGTGCCGCCCACGCTCTCACCGGCCTCGACCCCGACGACGTCGAGGCCCTTCTCGAGGGCGCGGTACATCGCGTAGATGCCGGCCAGGCCGGCGCCGACGACGAGCAGGTCGCGGACGGGGGTGTCGTTCGGTGCGTTCACGGGTGGGTCTCCAGGGAGGTTCGGGCGAGCAGCGTGCGCAGGTCGGCGTGGAGCAGCGCGCGGGCCGAGGCACCGGCCCGCAGCGAGAGGATCGTGAGGAAGCCGTGGAAGAGCGTGGGGTAGGTCCGGGCGAGGGTCGGTACGCCGGCGGCGGCCAGCGCCGCGGCGTAGGCCTCACCCTCGGAGCGGAGCGGGTCCGCGCCGGTGACCACGACGATCGCGGGCGCCAGCCCGGCCAGGCTCGCGGCCCGGCCCGGCGCGACCAGCTCGGGCGGCTCGGGCAGGCGGCGCTCGGGGCCGAGGTACTGGTCCCAGTACCACTCCATGTTCGCCCGGGTGTTGAAGTAGCCCTCGGCGTAGGTGGCGTAGCTCGCGGTGTCGCAGGCCGGGTCGAGGACCGGGTAGAGCAGCACCTGCGCGGCCAGCGCCGGGCCGCGGCGGTCGCGGGCCATCAGCGCGACGACGGCCGCGAGGTTGCCGCCCGCGCTGTCGCCGGCGACGACCACGCGGGCCGGGTCGGTGCCGAGCTCGTCGTGACGCTCGCTGGCCCAGAGCAGGGCGGCGTAGGCGTCCTCGGCGGCGGTCGGCGCGGGGTGCTCGGGGGCGAGCCGGTAGTCGACCGAGACGACGACCGCGTCGACGCCCCGGGCCAGGTCGCGGCAGAAGCCGTCGTGGCTCTCGAGGTCGCAGAAGACGAAGCCGCCGCCGTGCAGGAAGACGACGAGCGGACGCCGGACGTCGTCGGGGCCGTGCGGCCGGTAGACGCGGGCGCCGATGGTGCCGCCCGCGACCGGGATGGTCACGTCCTCGGCCGAGCGGACGTCGTCGAGGTTGGCCGGCGGGACCTGCCGGGCCTTGGTCGCGGCGCGCGCGTCCGCGCCGGTCATCGTCGCCACCGGCGGGAAGCCCTCGTTGAGCACCGCCAGGAAGCCGGCGACCTCGGGGTCGAGCTGGTCGATCATGACGCGAAGGTAGGCAGCGGCCCCGCCTGGCGGGGCCGCTGATGCCACTGTGCGGAACCGACATATTCCTATTCGAAATAGTCCATCGCCGACCCCGGTCAGAGCGAGGTGAAGCCCCCGTCGGCGACGAACTCCGAGCCGGTGCTGTAGCTGGACTCCTCCGAGATCAGGAAGAGCACGAGCGCGCCGATCTCGGACGGGTCCGCCGCCCGCGCCAGCGGCTGGGTCCTGACCTGCTCGTGGGAGCGGTCGGAGCTCGCGGTCATCGCGGAGGCGACGATGCCGGGGTGCACCGAGTTGACCCGGATGCCGTCGGGGCCGAGCTCCTGCGCGGCGGTCTTGGTCATGCCGCGCACGGCCCACTTCGAGGCGACGTACCCGAGGATCCGGGAGTAGGCGACCAGCCCGCCGGTCGAGGAGATGTTGACGATCGAGCCGCCCCCCGCGCGCCGCATCGACCCGATGACCGCCTTCATGCCGAGGAAGACGCCGACCTGGTTGACGTCGATCACCCGCCGGTAGTCGGCCTCGCTCAGGGTCTCGATCGGGTCGATGTGCACGATGCCGGCGTTGTTGACGAGTCCCGAGACCGGCCCGAAGCGCTCCTCGGCCGCCGCGACCGCGTGCTGCCACGCCTCCTCGCTCGTCACGTCGAGCGGGACGTACGCCGTCCGCTCCCCCAGCGCGGCGACGAGGGCGCTCGCCTCGGCCTCGAGGACGTCGGCGACCACCACCCGGGCGCCCTCGGCGACGAGTGCGCGCACGCAGGCGGCGCCGATGCCGCGGGCTCCTCCCGTCACGATGACGACGCGGTCGGCGACGCGGCCGGGAGTGGTGGACGGGTTCGTCGGGGCCTGGATCTGGGTCATGGCCCCAATGAAGCGCCGTCCGCGCGGGCGCGCGGGCAGGGTGCCGGCCAGCGGCACCGGCTCAGCGCGACCGAGCGCCGGATTGGGCGCTCAGGAGAGCCGGTCGACGTAGGCGACGACGCGGTTGAACAGCGCGGTGACCGCGGCCGGGGCGGTGGCCCGCGGAGCCGGGGCCGCGGCGAGCTCGTCGAGCAGCGCCGGCGCCCCGGCGACGCCGGCGTCGGCCGCGACCGCGGCGGCCACCCGGGCGGCGTCCCGGACGGCGACCGGGTCGACGGTCCAGAGTGCCTCGAAGAGGCGCTCGCGGTCGGGCACCGCGCTCTGCCCCGGCAGCTCCCAGGCCGCCAGGCAGGCGGTGGAGTCGAAGGCGTCGCAGACCACGGACCACTCCCGGCGCAGCGGGGCACTCGGGTCGAGGGTGACCCGGACCGGGCCCTCCGCGTCGTCGACGCCGCCCGACCAGCCGTCGGCGAAGACCACGGCGGAGCGGGCGACCCGGGCCAGCTCGGCCCAGCGCCGGGCCGACGGGGCGTAGAACTCGGGGCGCTGGAAGGCGCCGAACAGGACCGGCCGGTCGGCGACCGCGCAGCACTCGTCCTCGATCGCCCACGAGAGCGCGATCAGGGTCGACTTGCGCAGCCGGTGAACTGCCAGCGCCGGGTGCCGGCGGCGCAGCTCGGCGAAGACCGACGGGCTCGCGGGCGGCCGGGTCGCGGCCGCCTCCGCGATCGCCACGTCGAGCCGGATGCCGGCGTCCTTGCGCCGAACGACCTGGCGGACCAGGTCGACGTCGCTCGCCGAGTAGCGCCGGTGCCCGCTGGCCAGCCGGCGCGGGTCGGGGAATCCGTGCCGGGTCTCCCACATCCGCAGCACGGCCGTGCTGACCCCGGTGCGCTGGGCGAGGTCGCCGATCGTGAGGTCCACCGCGTCGGCGGGGGGTTGCGCCGCGTCCGGCCCGTGGTCCATGCTCACACCCTAATCCTAAACAACTCGTTGAGCAGTTTGTTCAACTTCTGGAGTGGTCATGAGCAGCACGCGCACCGCCCTGCCGGACTCCGCGCTGGCGGACCTCCTGAGCCGGGCCGCGGACGGCGACGTCCGCGCCTTCGGCGAGCTCTACGACGCGACGTGCGCCGCGGCCTGGCGCCTGGAGCTGTGCCGGCACGGCAACCGGGACGCCGCCGCGAAGGCGGTCCGCCGCCGCTACGCGACCGCCTGGCGGCACGCCGCCGCGCAGCCCGCCTCCGGCCGCTCGCCGCAGGGCTGGCTGCTCAGCCTCGTCCCGGACCGGGAGGCGTCGTGACCGCCCCCGCGGGCCCGGTGCTCGTCGCGGGCGGCACCGGCTTCGTCGGCCGCCGCCTGGTCGCCACTCTGGCCGAGGCCGGCGAGGACGTCCGCGTGATGACCCGGCACCCCGACCGGTACGACGGTCCGGGCACCGCCGTCTTCGGCGACGTCGCGGAGCCGGGCTCGCTCGACGTGCCGCTGACGGGCGCGCGGGCGGCGTACTACCTGGTGCACGCGCTGGGGCACGCGGACTTCGAGCGCCGCGACGCCGCCGCAGCCACGGCGTTCGGCGAGCGCGCCGGCGCCGCGGGACTGGACCGGATCATCTACCTCGGCGGCCTCGGCGACGACCACGACGACCTCTCCGCGCACCTGCGCAGCCGGCGCGAGGTCGAGTCGCTGCTAGCCGGAGGCGGCGTCCCGGTGACGGTGCTGCGCGCCGGGATCGTGGTCGGGCACGGCGGCATCTCGTGGGAGATCACCCGGCAGCTGGTCGAGCACCTCCCGGCCATGATCACGCCGCGCTGGGTGCGGACCCGCACCCAGCCGATCGCCGTCGCCGACGTCGTCCGCTACCTCGTGGGGGTGCTCGACCACCCCGACGCGCTCGGCCGCACCTTCGAGATCGGCGGGCCGGAGGTGCTCGCCTATGCGGACATGCTCGGGCGGGTGGCCGCGATCGAGGGCCGCCGGCTCCCCATCGTGCCGGTCCCACTGCTCAGCCCGGGGCTGTCGTCGCGCTGGCTGGCGCTGGTGACCGACGTCGACGTCCGGGCGGGGCGCAACCTCATCGACTCGATGGTCAACGAGGTCGTGGTGACCGACCCGAGCATCCGCGAGCTCGTCCCGTTCCGCCGCACGTCGTACGACGACGCCGTCCGCGCCGCGCTCGCCGAGCGCCGGGCCGAGCGGTGACCCGCCCCCCGAGCCGGCTCGACCGCCTGCTCCCCCGGCCGCTGTCGCACGTCGTCCGCGACGAGGTCCCCGAGACTGCCGCCGTCCGGTCACGACGCCGGCGCGTCGTCGCGGCCACCGCGGTCACCGGCGCCGGGCTCCTCGGCGCCTCGCTCTCCACGGCACCCGGCTCGCGCGAGTTCTACCTGTCGACCGCCGCCGTGGCCGGCGTGTGGACCGCGGGCGGGCTCGCCTCGGGCCCCCTTCACCTCGGCTGGATCGAGAACCGCGACGCCACGCTGCGCCGTCCGGTGCTCACCCCGGTGGCCACCGGGGCGGGCGCCTTCGGCCTCTTCTACGCCGCCGCGCTGGTCGCGCGCCGGATCCCCGTCCTCGACGACGCCCTCCGCCGCGTGCTGCGGTTCGCCGACGAGGGCGAGGGACCCATCGTCCTGGCCACCACGCTCGCCAACGGCTTCGGCGAGGAGGTGTTCTTCCGCGGCGCCCTCTACGCCGCGCTCGGCGACCGCCGTCCGGTCGTCGCCTCGACCGCCGTCTACGCGCTCGCCACCTCGACCACCCGCAACCCGGCCCTCGTCCTCGCGGCCGGCGCGATGGGCACCCTCTTCGCCCTCCAGCGCCGCGCCACCGGCGGCCTGCAGGCCCCGCTGCTCACCCACACCACCTGGTCGGCGCTGATGCTCCGCTTCCTCCCGCCGCTCTTCCGCGACCAGCGGACCGCGGCCCGCGGTGGCGGACCGGGACGGCGCCGGCGCCGGGGCGCTCGATAGGCTCGCCCCGGGCCGTTAGCTCAGTTGGTAGAGCACCGGACTTTTAATCCGAGTGTCGCGGGTTCGAGCCCCGCACGGCCTACCAATGCCTCCCTACTCCCGCCGACGCCCTCCGGCGCGAGCGAACCAAGGAGGCTTCTAGGTGCTGGCTTCCCGCTGCGCTGCAGATAGTTCTCTGACGGCGTCCTGAAGGTCCTGGCGGGCAACATTGCGCCCTCGTCGAGAAACAACCGGCGAAAGAGGCTCCGACTGACCCAAGGCCAGGCCAGCGCCTGTAGCCGGTTACGCCCGAAGGCATCGGACGTACGCCGCAGCGTTCTAGCCCTGCCTAGTTCTTGGCAGATGAGTGAACATCTTGCTTGACATTTCACCAGGCTTCATCAACCATGTGGCCCCAGCGGTCAGAGCGATCGCGTGACGAAAGGTAGGGAACGCATGCGGCTCTCCGTGGATCGCAAGAAGCTCGCGGCGGCTACGCTCGTGTGTGGCGCAGCGCTGGCCATCTCGCCGGCAGCAGATGCCTTCAGCGAGAACTGGTACAGCCGCTCCGCTCCGCTCAAGGCGACTGGCGACGGCCAGGCGGCGGCGTACGGAACGGTGTACACCAAGAACGGCTACGTGAAGAACCACACCTACTACAAGGACCTTGCGCCTGGCGGCAATGGCGTCTACACGCAGACGGACTACCAGTACCTCGTCAAGAAGCCGTCGGATGGGACGGTCGGATGGTCGCTCACCTTCCACCAGGACCAGAGTGCTCGGACCACGAGCAGTTCCTGGCAGGACCAGTACGACAGCGACGACTATACCTCCCGCAGCCAGGAGGGCTCTGTCCGCGTTTGGTACAAGGTCTGCGAGGACCAGTCCATGAGTCCCGACGCCTGCAGCCGCAACCCGTACATCCGCGTTAACGGGCTCTAAGATCCTGAGGTGGAGCTTTCGCTGACCGCCCTTCGGTGTCGCTACCCGGGCGCCAACTCAGATGCTGTTCATGTTGACGAGCTGGTCCTAGGTAGCGGTGTCACGGGCTTGGTCGGTGTCAATGGCGCTGGCAAATCGACCCTCCTCGCGACCCTCGCTGGTGCGAGGCGTCCACAGGGAGGGTCGGTCACGCTCGGTGGACAGGACCTGTACGGTCGACGACGTATCGATGTGTTGCAGTCGGTTGGGTACATGCCGCAAACGTTGGAGTTGCCCGCAGAAATGGCGACCGGCGACGCATTGACCTATTTTGCGTGGCTGCGAGGCGTTCCTGCTCGCGAGGCGGGTCGACGGGCTTCTGCACTTCTCGAGAAGGTGGAGCTGTCTGGTCGCCGGAAGGACCGCATCGGTAGCCTCTCAGGGGGGATGCAGCGTCGGCTGGCGTTTGCGGCGAGCCTGGTGACGAATCCACTTGTACTGCTACTCGACGAGCCGACCACCGGCCTTGACCCGGAACAGAGGGCCAATCTACGACGCCTCATCCAGGATTTGCCGAGTACCTCAAGCGTGTTCATCAGCAGCCACGTCATGGAAGACGTGGAGAAGATGACGACGAGATTGGTCGTGCTGGCCGAGGGGCGCGTACTGCACCATGGCCCAACGAAAGCCTTTGTAAAGGAACACGGTGGTCCAGAACGATCGGCCGAGCTTGCGTTTCTGAGCACAATCTCTAAGGCCGTCCGTTGAGGTCCCGATTCTTCGCCTGGCTAGGCAGGCCCGGCGTTGTCGTCGCGCAGTTTGTCGCCTTGCTCGCGGCAGCAGCGATATCTGCGACCAGCAGGGGAATCGAGTGGCTCGGGTCCTGGAAGATGGCACTTGACTGGGGGACCTTCAGTGTCACATTGGTCGGCCCGATTGCGGCTGGAATGGCCTGCGCTGCATATGTCCGAATGGCGAACGCAGGCGTCGCCTCGATCAGCTTAACCAGCACTAGGCCGCTTCGCGCCTGGCTCCAGCCGGCGTTTGCTGTCTGGGCGATGGCGTCGGTCGCTGTTGTCGGCACCTGTTTGGTGACGACTACCGCAGCCAGCCTGGCCGGCTCTCACGCGTTCCCCACGACCTATTGGGTGGTCGTGCCGGCCTTGTGCGTGCTGGCCGCAAACGTCGGAATCGGCGTACTTGTTGCGAGCCTCGGACGTAGGCAATGGCTGGTCCCGGTCGCGGCGACACTGGCGTTCGCCGTGGGTGTACTTTCTGCCACTGGCGCTATCCCGGAGGTGTTTCGGACAGGCGGTGTCACTGGACCGCTGATCGGCGAGACCTTTGCGTCCAGCACCCTCCTCTTGCAGTCGCTGGCTGCACTCGGTGTCGCGGTGTTGCTGTGCTGGGGAGCGAACCTGCCGTGGACCCGCTCGTCGGCCGCAGCCGCATTGCTTGGCGGACTCGTTCTGGTCCCGGGGGTTGCCGCTGCTGGAGCGCTGAGCGTGGGTGAGCACGAGCGGTATCGGGCCGTCGACGGCGGACTCGGATGGGATTGCGCTGGTCAAAAGCCGCAGGTGTGCATGTCCCTCGAAACAAGCCGCAATGTCAGGGGCCTCGCAAAGCGGATAGACCGCCAAGCGTCCCTTCTGAAAGACGCTGGGGTGCAACTGCCCGACCGCTTTGTGCAGCTCGTGCCCGTACGAACGGCAGAACTTCTGCGCTCACGCGACGGCGTGATCGATCTGTCGACAGAAGACCTACTCCGAGGACGTCACGAGGACGAGACCGCGACAGATGCACTGACGATGCCGCGTCTCTGTCCAGAGTTCGTGTCGAATTCCGGACCGCCCGAAGCGTGGTACGACGTGCGCCGTCAGCTTGGGCGATGGATCTTGTTTCGGGATGGGGCGCTCACTTTGAAGGGCAGCGAGTCGGACGCAAAGTGGCTCGAGTTACCGGTCGAGCAGCAGAGCGGATGGCTGACGACGACCTACGCCAAGCTCAGCCAATGTGACATCGACTCGGTTCAGTTGCCCTGGTGAGCCCGTCCCGGACGCACATTGCAATCTTGAAAGCGTGGGGCATTCCACGAAGCCTAGCGCTTGGCGCTCTCCTGTCGAGCGCCGTCGTGGTGCTTTCGGGAGAAACGCTTCCACTGCCGTTCTTGGATCAGGCGGTGGTCTTGACTAATCTCGCGCCGCCGGTCACGGCATTGCTGCTAGGACATGCACTGACGGACTCAATGCAGAAGGTCAATCGGGTCGCGCAGCGGTCACTCCCGCTCATCGCCGGAATGCGTTTCGCATGGCTCCAAATTGCGGCGCTGCCCGTCGCGATCGCGATGAGTTCGACCGTCGACCCAGCCCTCTACGCAACAGTGCCCGCCTTCGTGGCAGTGTCGGCGGTCCTTGTCGCAGCCCTTGGCCAGTGGTACTGGCCGCCGATCCTAGTCAGCACCTACGCTTGGATCCGATTCAGTCAGGGCGAGAGTTTCCATCAGACAGTCGACTCTTCGCCGGTTGGCCTCGCTGCACTGCTGCTGGTATCCGGCCTTGTCTATGTTGGAGCAGCCAGTCTTCGAAATCGCTAGGGCCCGGCTCGTCGACCGCTGGTCTGGGAGTCGAATCAGAAGGAAACTGCACAAGGAGGACGGAATGTCGAACAACTCGGGTTGGGGAAGCTCTCTTTGGAAGGATGTCCGGAAGGTCCGCGTTACCAGGGGCAAGATCGAGGCGCCTGTCAGAGCCAACGGCAAGGACGGAATCCGGATCGGTAGTTCCTCGATCGTCGGCGACGATCCGAAGGCGCCGGCGGCTGGCGTCTCGGGCAGGCAAGGACGAAAGCTCGGGCTGCCTGCGCGACTTCGCCGATGGCTGCGCAAGAGACGCTGACTGTTGGCCGCGGCGAGACCACCCTCGCCGCCCCCGCGTCCGCGCACTGTCCGGACCCCGGCAACAACGGACACCGCTATGTGGCCGGAGGCAGCAGCGCAGTCGAGGCGAAGTCGGCCAGGGTTCGCGCAGGATGGATGACCCCCTCGCAGCAGAACGTCTGCAACTCGGGGTCGAGCTACTCGGTGTCGATCACCCGGGGGTTGGGCACCTCGAACCCCGGCTGGATCCAGGCCGGCTGGCGGTACTACCACCACTACGCGCGCCCGATGGGGTACTGCGAGCGGAGTCCGCGCTCCGGCGGCACGGGGGTCTACGCAGTGAGCGAGTACCGCGTGGCCCAGGAGGCTCAGCTCTACAACCTCGTCAAGGACACGGCAGCGGCCCGGTTCGAGTGCCGGATCGGCGGAGTGGTCCGCCAGTCCTTCCACCAGGACGTCGTCGGCTTCGCGAACGGCGACTGGATGCCGGTCCAGGCCGAGGCGCACGCGCGGCATGTCCAGCTCGGCACGATGTCGCCCTTCTGGTTCGGCTTCGCCAAGGCCAAGCGGCAGCGGGTGGGAGGAGCGACTCCCTGGGAAGACATGAACATCGGCACCGTTCGACGCGACGACACGATCTACAACTCCGCGCAGCCCGCCCCCGACGGATTCTTCGTGAACACCGATGCGCACTGAACGCAGACGCAGCACCCGACGGGTCACGGCAGCAGCGGGAGCGGCGGCCATCGTGGCCTTCTCGCTCGCCGCTTGCGGCACGGGTGACTCGGCAGACGGCCCGAGCACTCCAGCAGGCCGGTCGACCACGGCCGGGGTCCTGCCGCCCGCCCTCGTGGCGGTCCTGGCGCGGGATGAGCTGAGCGCGGCGGGCACCACCCTCGCCGACGACGCGATCGAGCCCGATGAGGTGGTCGACCTGTTCGCGAAGATGTACGACCCGACGGCGTACGACAGCGCCCCGACGGCGTATCCCGTCCTGATTCGCTCCTCCGACGAGGCGAGCCTGCCGCCAGGGACGGTGGCATGGATGGTCCACGTTGCGGGGGTCGAGCAGGACATCTCCGGACCCGTGCCCGAAAGCGGCGACCCTCCCCCGGAAGTGAGAGCGAGGACCGACATGTTCACCTTCTTCACCCCGGTGACGGGCGAGCACCTGGTGACCGTCTACATCGGCCCCGAGGCGAGGGGAAGCTGAGGGCGGCGACGGTCCCAGCGCTGCCCGCCGCTGCCCGCGCTCAGGCGCGGGCGGCCCGGGCGGCGCACTCGGCGCACAGACCCACCAGCTCGACGGTGTGGCTGACCTCGGAGAAGCCGTGCTCGTCGGCGATCGCGTGCGCCCACCGCTCGACCGCGGAGCCGGTGATCTCGACCGTGCGCCCGCACGAGCGGCAGACCAGGTGGTGGTGGTGCGAGGAGCTGCAGCGGCGGTACGTCGCCTCGCCGGCGGGGTTGTGCCGGACGTCGACGTCGCCGGCGTCCGCCATCGCCTGGAGGGTCCGGTAGACGGTGGCCAGGCCGACCTTGTCGCCGCCCTGGCGGACGCTGTCGTGGATCTCCTGGGCGCTCTGGAAGTCGGCCGCGGCGGCCAGGGCGTCGGTGATGGCCCGGCGCTGGCGGGTCGGCCGCAGGGAGGGCGAGCGTGCGTCGGTGTCGGACACCGGACCTCCTGGGGGGTCGAACCGGACTGGGAATCGATCTCAATCTACCGGGCAACCGGAGGGAGTAGCCCATCCGGACCATCGGCCGCGGACGTTCGGACCAACGACGGCCGGGACCGCGGCGGAGTACCCTGAGCGCCGGGACTGAGGGAAAGGGAGGACTCTGTCGTGGGGAGCAATGACGAGTTCGGGCCCGACACGGAGACCATCCGTGCGTGGCTGAACAAGCGTGCGACCTATGCCAAGGACGCCCGGGTCACCGCCTCCCCGCGCGGCGGGCTCGCGACCACGCCGGCGCCGCCGCCCGCACCGCCCGTCGCGGAGCCGCCGCCCCGGCGGCGTCGTCCGCAGGGTCCCGGTCCCGACGGCAACCAGGCCGGCCGCTCGGTCCTCGACGCGCTGGGCGTCGGGGCGCCGCCCGAGCCGCCCTCGCGGATCGCGCAGGCCGGCAGCCTCGACAGCACCGACCTCGGCCGGTCCGTGGTCGACGCGCTCCGCACCGAGCCGGCCGCGGCGCCCGCGCCCGAGCCCGCCTCCGAGCCCGTCCCCGAGCCGGTCCGCCCCGCCCGCGGCTTCACCACGACCGCCCCGCCGCCGCGCACGCCGGGTCCCGATGCCCAGCCGCGCCGCAGCGCGCCGACGACGCCGGTCCCGGCCGAGCCGGCGACCGTCCCGCAGGGCCGGTGGACCGAGCCCGAGGAGCACCGCAACGCCCTCAACGCGACCACCGACGCCGACTTCCCCGAGCGCAGCGGCGTCCGGCGGACGATGACGATCCTGCTGCTGGTCGTGCTGGCCGGCACCGCGGCCGCGTCGTACGCCGCCGCGACCGCGCCGACGACGGCCACGGTGGGGGTCGCCGCGACGCTCGGCTTCCTGCTGCTGGTGGTGTGGGCGGTGCGCGCGAGCTGCACGACGACCAAGCTCACGATCCGCCGCGGCCAGCTGACCATCCGGCGCAGCGGGCACACCGAGGTGGTCGAGGTGGGCAGTCCCTACACGCCGATCGCTATCGTCGGCGAGCCCGGCCACCGGCGCTGGACGGTGCTCATCGAGCGCGACGGCCTGCCGCTGATCGTGATCAACCGGTCGATGGTCGACCCGTTCTGGTTCACCACCGTGCTCTACCGGCTGCGCCCCGAGCTGCGCCCGGTCGACCAGGCCGCCCCGGTCAGGACGTGATCCAGTAGCGCAGCTTGCCGCTGCGCTCGTCCTCGAGCACGCCGCCGCCGGCCTCGATCGTGCGGCGTGACGCCTCGTTGTCGGCGTCGCAGGTGACCAGGACCCGGTCGATGCCGAGCCCCGCCGCGGCCTGGAGGCCGAGGCGCAGCGCGGCCACCGCGTGCCCGCGGCGCCGGGCGGAGGGCTTCACCGAGTAGCCGATGTGCCCGCCCTGCTCGAGCAGCCAGGGGTTGAGCGAGTGCCGCAGGTGCAGGAAGCCGACGAGCTCGTCGTCGGGACCGCCGTCGCCGGCCGCGATCCAGAAGTACGTCGACGGCACCCGCGTCCCGTCGAGGTCCGCCGGGGCGGTCACCTCGGTCATCGTGACGAACGCCGAGCAGCCCACCTCGGTCGGCACCGGGTCGCCGGTGAGCTGCCAGGCGCCGGAGCCGTGCATCTCGGTGACGAGGTCGAAGTCCTCGACCATCGCCGCCCAGGACTGCCAGCGTCGTGCGTCGGGCTCCACCAGTGCGGTCATCCCCCGATCCCATCACGTCGGAGTCGACCAGCCAGAAACGAGAACTTGTTCTACTCTGCCCCCATGAACTGGTCCTTCGCCGCCGACGAGACCCCGGCCTCCGTGATCGAGGCGGAGGCCGCCGTGTGGCGCCCGCTCGCCGAGGCCGCGCGCGAGCTCGTCGACCTCTGTGTCATGTCCGACGTGGACGACGACGAGGTGCGCGCCGCCCAGGCCGACGTCGAGGCGGCGGTCGCCCGGCTGCGCAAGGTGCGCCGCACCCAGACGCTCGGCCAGGAGCACCTGACCGCCGGGCGCCGGCGGCCGTGGGGCAACCCGGTGATCGGGCTGCGCAACCCGATCGCGCCGCCGCTCGAGGTGCGCAGCCACCCCGACGGGCGGGCCGAGACCGACTTCCACTGCGGGGCGGCGTACGAGGGGCCGCCCGGGCTGGTGCACGGGGGCGTCGTCGCGCTCATCCTCGACCAGGTGCTCGGCCACTCGGTCGGCGCGGCCGGGCGTCCCGGGATGACCGGGACGCTGACCCTCGTCTACCGGCAGGGGACGCCGCTGGGCGACCTGCGCGTCGAGTCCTGGATCGACCGCGAGGACGGCATCAAGACCTGGGCCAAGGCCCGGATGATCGGCCCCGACGGCGTGACCGCCGAGGCCGAGGGCGTCTTCATCCTCCCCCGAGCAGTGCGGGAGAGGCTCAGCCGCCGACCTTGACGCCGCGCTTGTTCTCGTCGCTCAGGCGCGCCTCCTCGGCGGCCTGCTGCTCGAGCTCGGCGCGGCGCTGCGCCTCGTCGAACGCACCGGGCTGGGAGACCAGGTCGGTGGCACCGCGCGCGAGGCGCTGGAGCGCCACCCGGGCGAAGATCTGCTGCTCGGTCGAGGTCCGCTCGGAGCGTCCCTTGCCGAGGAACGAGACCGCCCAGCGCAGCACCGCGGTGACCCGGTTCTTGAAGCCGGTGAGGTAGAAGAGGTGGACGACGAGCCACATCAGCCAGGCGAGGATGCCGGTGATCCGCAGCTTGCCGACCATCGCGACCGCGCGGAACCGGCTGATGATCGCCATCGAGCCCTTGTCGAAGTACTTGAACGGCGGCTGCGCGGGCTTGCCCTGGAGCCGGCCGTCGATCTCCTTGGCGGCGTACTTGGCGCCCTGGATCGCGACCTGCGCGACACCGGGGAGGTTGTCGAGGGAGATCATGTCGCCGACGACGAACACCTCGGGGTAGCCCGGGAGGGTGAGGTCGGGGTTGACCGAGATCCGGCCGGCCCGGTCGAGCGGGGCGCCGGTCTGGGCGGAGAGCTGCTTGCCGAGCGGGTTGGCCTGGACGCCGGCCGCCCACACCTTGGCGACCGCGTCGATGCGCTTCTCGCTGCCGTCCTTGTACTTGACGGTCAGGCCGCGCTCGTCGACCTGGGAGACCAGCGCGCCGAGCATGACCTCGACGCCGAGCTTCTCGAGGCGCTCCTGGGTCCACTTGCCGAGCTTGGCGCCGAACGGCGGCAGCACCTGGGGCGCCGCGTCGACGAGGATCACGCGCGCGTGGCGCGAGCTGATCGCGCGGAAGTCGCGGGTCAGCGTGCGGTGCGCGAGCTCGGCGATCTGGCCGGCCATCTCGACCCCGGTCGGACCGGCGCCGACGACGACGAAGGTGAGCAGGTGGTCGACGTTCTCGCCGCGGGCGGCGGCGAGCTCGGCCATCTCGAAGGCGCCGAAGATCCGGCCGCGCAGCTCGAGGGCGTCGTCGATGCTCTTCATGCCGGGGGCGAACTCGGCGAAGTGGTCGTTGCCGAAGTAGGACTGGCCCGCGCCGGCCGCCACGATCAGCGAGTCGTACGGCGTCACGAGCTCGCGGCCCAGGACGTGGGAGGTGATCAGGCGGCTCTCGAGGTCGATGTCGGTGACCTCGCCGAGCAGCACCTGGGCGTTCTTCTGGTTCGCCAGCACCTCGCGCGTCGGGGGCGCGATCTCACCCTCGGAGAGGATGCCGGTGGCCACTTGGTAGAGCAGTGGCTGGAAGAGGTGGTGCGTCGTCTTGGCGATCATCGTGATGTCGACGTCCGCCTTGCGCAGCTGCTTGGTGCCGAAGAGCCCGCCGAACCCGGAGCCGATGACGACCACCTGATGGCGGTCGGAGCGGGGGACGATGATGCGATCGGGCAGTTCCGGCTGGGTGTCGCCTGCTGCCATGGCTTTCTTCCTCCTGGGCACTTCGGGTGACGACGCTGGCAGGTCCTCTGGGGCCATTCTTCCGCGTCCGGTCCGCGGGCCCCAATCCGAGGTCGCGGTCTGGTCGGTCACACTGCCCCGGAACCCCTCTCGCCGGCCTCCTCAGGACGTCTGCGAACTCGCTCGAAGACGTTGGTTTAGGGGGATCGGCGGCGGGGTATCCCACCCGGGATCGGCACCCTCGCCGATCAGGTGACCACCCGCGACGACGAACCCCACCGGCTGACACACCCAGCGAGGCGCACCCGTGCAGCACCGGCAGACCCTGGACCTGGCCCCCGGGCCACGCATCGTGCACGACGCACGACGCTGGGTGGTCCAGACGTGCCAGCAGATCGGTCGTGACGACGTCGCCGACTGCGCCGAGCTCGCCGTCTCCGAGCTGGTCACCAATGCGGTCCTGCACGGCACCCCGCCGGTCCAGCTGCACCTGAGCGGCACCGCCGACCACCCCCGGTTCGAGGTCCACGACGGCTCCACGATCGCCCCGCAGCCGGCGACCCAGGCCGGCGGCTTCGACATCGACGCCTTCGACCTCGACGCCTTCGACGCGCTCGACGAGGAGCAGCTCGCCGCGCTGACCACGGTCGGGCGCGGCCTCGACATCGTCGCCCGCGCCTCGCTCGCCTGGGGTGCCGAGATCGAGGAGGACGGCAAGGCGGTGTGGTTCGAGCCCTCCGACGAGCTCTCCGAGACCGGCGGCGCGCCGTACCAGCTGACCCACAGCGTCCCGTCCCTCGCCGAGGACCACACCCGGGTCGGCGAGGTCGCGGTCCAGATCAACGGCGTCCCGGTCCTGGAGTTCGGCCGCTTCCAGCGCCACTACCGCGACCTGCGCCGCGAGATCCGGCTGCTCGCCCTCGCCCACGAGGACGACTACCCCCTGGCCAAGGTGCTCTCCGAGCACTTCGACGCGCTCGAGCGGCCGCTGCGCTCCAACATGGGCCGCGAGCAGGTCGACGACGCCCACGAGTCCGGGCGCAACGCCGTCGACCTGCGGCTGCGGATGCCGCGCGAGGTGGCCCGGCAGATCGGCGGGCTGATCGACCTGCTCGACGCCGCCGACGAGTTCAGCCGGGCGCAGCGACTGCTCACCGCGCCGCGCACCCCGGACCAGCGCGCCTTCCAGATCTGGTTCCTCGGCGAGTTCCGCCGCCAGTCCGTCGGCGCTCCGCCGGTCGCCTGGCAGGGCAGTGCCGGGTCCGGGGCTCCGTCGCGCGCGCTCTAACCTGCTGGGCATGACGCCGTCGCCTCGCCTGCTCCTGGCCGTGGCGGCCGGCGGCGCGGTCGGGGCGCTCGCCCGCTACGGGGCCACGGAGCTGGTCCACGACGGCTCCGGCTTCCCCTGGACCACCTTCGCCGTGAACGTGACGGGGTCGGCCCTGCTCGCCGCCCTCCTGCTGCTCCCGCTCGCCCGGCGCTCGCCGGTGTGGGCCGCGGCGTTGGGGCCGGGCGTGCTCGGCGGCTACACGACCTTCTCCGCGACCTCCGAGCAGGGGCGGGCGCTCCTCGAGGCGGGGCGGGTGGGGCTGGCTCTCGCCTACCTGCTCGGGACCCTGCTCTCCTGCCTCGTCGCGGTCACCGTCGTCGGCCGGGCCGCGCCCCCGCTGCCCGAGGAGGACGAGCTGTGAGCGCGCTCCTCGTCGCCCTCGGCGCCGCCGTGGGCGCTCCCCTGCGCTACTACCTCGGCCAGCGCCTCGACGGCCGCTGGCACCACGGCACCCTCCTCGCGAACCTGCTGGCGAGCCTGCTGCTCGGGGCGTGCGCCGGCTGGTCCCTCGACGGCTCCGCGCTCGCCCTGGTCGGGACCGGCTTCTGCGGCGGGCTGTCGACGTACTCGTCGCTCGCGGTGCAGACCCGCGACCTGGGCCCGGTCCGCGGCGCGGCCTACGCGGCGACGACGATCGTGCTCGGCCTCGCCGTCTGCACCCTCGGGTTCTGGGCGGCTCAGGCGTAGCCGAGGTCGTGCAGCCGGGCGTCGTCGATGCCGAAGTGGTGGGCGACCTCGTGGACGACGGTGATCCGGACCTCGTTGGCGAGGTCCTCCTCGTCGTCGCACATGTCGAGCAGCGGGCCGCGGTACAGGAAGATCCGGTCCGGCAGGTGCGGCAGCATCGAGCTGTCGCGCTCGGTGAGCGCCACGCCGTCGTACAGGCCGAGGAGGTCGTCGGGCTCGCCCTCGGGCGGCTCCTCCTCGACCAGCACCACGACATTGCGGACCAGCCGGGCGAGCTCGTCGGGGATGTCGTCGAGCGCGGTGTCGACCAGCGCGTCGAACTCCTCGGGACTCATCTCGACCGGCACGGGTTCATTGTGCCGGTCGGCTCCACGCGGTGGCGCGCCGGGAAATGCAGCAAGCCCGGACCTGGTGGTCCGGGCTTGCTCTCTGCGACCCCGACGGGACTCGAACCCGCGGCCTCCGCCGTGACAGGGCGGCGCGCTAACCAACTGCGCTACGGGGCCTGGCTTGCTTCTCCCTGGCGGGCGAAGCGGATGGAACTCTAACCCATGGCGGCGTGCGGCTCCCAATCGGGACGCACCCCGTACCCCCAACCGGATTCGAACCGGCGTACCCGCCGTGAAAGGGCGGTGTCCTAGGCCGCTAGACGATGGGGGCCCACCGGGAGGACGGATCCTCCGCAGCCGGGCCAGCATAGTGCCCACCCGGCCGGGTCCGCGCATCCCCTCAGCCGGCCTCAGCGCGCGGTCGGGGCGCCGTTGGCGGCATTGGCCGCGGCGATCACCTCGGTGAGCCGGCGGTGCAGCGAGAGGAGCTCGGCGACGTCGATGCCGAGCCGCTCGACGATGGCGGGCGGGACCTTCTCGGCCTCGGCGCGCAGGGCGCGCCCCTTCTCGGTCAGGACGACGGCGAGCGCGCGCTCGTCGCGGGGATCGCGCTCGCGGCGCAGGTAGCCGATCGCCTCGAGCCGCTTGAGCAGCGGCGAGAGGGTGCCCGGATCGAGCTGGAGGAGGCGGCTCAGGTCGGCGACCTTGAGCGGCTCGGAGCCCCACAGGGCGAGCATGACGAGGTACTGCGGGTGGGTGAGACCGAGCGGCTCGAGGAGCGGTTTGTAGACGGCGATCACGCTGCGCGAGGCGACGGCGAGGGCGAAGCAGACCTGCTGCTCCAGGGCCAGCGGGTCGTCGACCCCGGCCAGGGGGCTCTCGGTCCGCGGAACGGATTTCTCTGCGCTTGCCACGATCGTTAGTCTAGCAATAGTTAGTACCCCAACTATTGGTGCGGCAAGCACTACCCAGGAGGACACCATGGCTCGCTCCGACGTACTCGTGGACGGCGCCTGGCTCGAGCAGCAGCTCGGCCGGCCCGGACTGGTCGTGATCGAGGTCGACGAGGACGCGACCCGGCACGCCATCGACCACGTCCCCGGCGCGATCGGCCTCGACTGGCGCCACGACCTCGGGCATCCGGTCCGCCGCGACGTCGTCGACGCCGACGCCTTCGCCGCCCTGCTCTCGGCCAAGGGCGTCGCGAACGACGACACCGTCGTCCTCTACGGCGGCGACAACAACTGGTTCGCGGCCTACGCCTACTGGACCTTCAAGCTCTACGGGCACCGCGACGTCCGGCTGCTCGACGGCGGCCGCAAGAAGTGGGAGCTCGAGCAGCGCCCGCTGACCACCCAGCCGGTCACCCTGCCCGCCACGTCGTACGCCGCCGGGCCGGCCGATCCCGCGCTGCGCGCCTTCCGCGACGACGTCGTCGCCGCGATCGGCGTCCGCGCGCTGGTCGACGTCCGCTCCCCCGCCGAGTTCAGCGGCGAGATCCTCGCCCCGGCGCACTTCCCGCAGGAGCTGCCGCAGGTGCCCGGGCACATCCCGACCGCGGTCAACGTGCCGTGGTCGCGCGCCGCCGCCGAGGACGGCAGCTTCCTCCCCGACGACGAGCTCCGCGCCCTGTACGGCGACGCCGGGCTCCCCCTCGACGGCTCCCCCGTCACGGTCTACTGCCGGGTGGGCGAGCGCAGCGCGCACACGTGGTTCGTCCTGCACGAGCTGCTCGGGCTGCCTGACGTCCGCAACTACGACGGCTCGTGGGTCGAGTACGGCTCGCTCGTCGGCGTACCGGTGGAGGTCTGAGCCGTGTCCGCCTCGACCGCGCCCCGCCGCCGCCACCTGATGGACCCGGCCCACCCGGTCCGGCCCGTCAACGACCGCTCACTGACCCACACCCAGCGCTGGGTGTCGTCGACCCTGGCGGTGTTCACGATCTCGCACCTCGCGCTCGGCATCGTGTTCGCCGCCCTCGAGACACCCGACTCGGCCACCGCCGCGCGGATCGGCCTCAACGTGATCGCCGGCGGTTTCGGGGTCATCGCGGTCGCGGCGGGTCTGGTGATCCACCGCCGCAGCCCGCTCAGCCCGTGGCTCGCGCTCGGCGTCCTGCCGACGCTGCTGGGGCTGTGGCTCTGCTTCAGCTGAGGCCGGGGCTGGGGCGGCGGCAGAAACCGGCCGCCCGCTCGTTGCCGTCGAGCACCCGCAGGTACGACGGCCGCGCGGCGAGGGCCTCGGTCAGCATCCGGTGCCCGAGCCCGCGTCCCGGGCCGACCGACACGAAGCCGACGAGCTCGCCGTCGTCCGCCACCGGTCGACGCGCTCGGCGACGCCGGCCCGGCGGGCGGCGAGGATCTCGGCAGGCACGAGCCCGTCGTACGCCTCCTCCGGAGCACGACCTCGGCGGGCGTCGTCATCGGGCCAGCCTAGGCGTGACGAGGTCCAGGAACGGCGCCGCTTTCGTACGACGCGCCACCCTCCGGTAAGGTTAGCGACTGCTCGGGCAGGTAGCTCAGTTGGTACGAGCGATCGCCTGAAAAGTGATAGGTCGGCGGTTCGACCCCGCCCCTGCCCACCGAGCACGAGACCCCCGCCGGGAGACCGGCGGGGGTCTCGTCATCTCCCGAGCGTGATCCGGTGGACGAGCGTCCGGCGGCCGGCTCCGGCGTACCAGGCGCCGACGGCGAAGGTCCGGTCGCCGAGCGCGCAGACCCACTCGATGTCGGTGTCGTCGTCGCTCAGGTCGAGGTCCGGGAGCGCGAGCGGCCGCGACGTCGTGAGGTCGCGCGTCGCGAGGAGCAGCCCGTGCTCGATGTCGACGAGCAGCAGGTGGTCGTCGTCGAGGAAGGTCCCCGACATGTCGATCCCGATCGCGAGGCCGGCGTCGGCGGCGCTCAGCCGACCCATCTCGCTCAGGTCCGTCCAGCGCAGCACGCGCGCGGTCTCGGGATCGCTCGGGTACGGCGTCAGCAGGATCTGCTCGCCGTCGGGACTGATGTCGGCGCCGACCACGTCCTCCCCCGGGCACAGCTCGGTGACCGCCAGACCAGGTCCGGCGGTGATGTCGACGCGCAGCACGAAGCTGCCGTCCTGGCCCATCGGCAGGTCGACCACCGCAGCCCGGCCGGAGGGGTGGGCGAGCACGTGGGCGCTGGCGTCGTGGGCGTCGCGGACCAGGTGCTCGGCGACCACGCGGGCCGGGGCGGCCTCCGTGCCGAGGTCGACGAGGAGCAGGAGGTGGCCGCGCTCGTCGAGGTCCGGCGCGGTGACCAGGGCCAGGCCGTCGGCCAGCAGGCAGGCTGCGTCGGCCGCCGCGACCGGCAGATCGGTCCGGCCGGCCGGGGTGACCACGGCGAGCTCGCCGTCCTCGGCCAGCCAGGTGCCGAGGTCCGGTGCGGCGGCGAGCAGCCGGGCGCCGCCGGACAGCCCGGTCGCCACCGAGCCGGCCGGCTCCAGTCGCGCGCTCAGCGCGGTGAGGGTGCCGTCGTCCAGCCGGAAGCGGGGTCGCGCTCCCCCGAAGTGGGCCGCGGGGACGGCGCCCTCCAGGCTCGGCGCCACGCTGACCAGCTCGATCGAAGGCTCCACGGCCCGCAACCTACCGACCTGGTCGCACCACCCGGCGCGGCCACCAGAACCGGTCCCCCATCCGCACGGCGAGCGCCGGCACCAGCACCGTCCGCACCAGCAGCGTGTCGAGCAGGACGCCGACGCAGATGACGATGCCGAGCTGGGCCAGCACGACGAGCGGCAGGACGCCGAGGACGGCGAACACCGCGGCGAGCAGGACACCCGCGCTGGTGATCACCCCGCCGGTCGACGCGAGCGCGCGGAGCATGCCCTCGCGCGGGCCGTGCCGGCGTCCCTCCTCGGCGGCCCGGGTGACGAGGAAGATGTTGTAGTCCACGCCGAGCGCGACGAGGAACAGGAACGCCTGCAGCGGCACGCCGACGTCGAGGCGGTCGAAGCCGAAGACCTGCGAGCCGATCAGCCAGCCGGCGCCGAGGGCGGCGAGGTAGGTCGCGACGACGGTCGCCACGAGCACCACCGGCGCGACCACCGAGCGCAGGAGCAGGCCCAGGGCGAGCAGCACCACGACGAGGATGAGCGGCAGGATCAGGCCGCGGTCGGCCGAGGTGGCGTCGGCGATATCGACGTCCTCGGCGTCGACGCCGCCGACGAGGGTGTCCGGCAGGTCGTCGAGCGCGGCGCGGAGCGAGGCGACGTCGGCGCGGGCGTCCGCCGTCCCCGGAGCGTGCGCGAGGACGACGTCGAGCCGGGTCCGGCCGTCGTGCTCGCCCACCTTCCGCACGGACTCGACGCCGTCGGCGCCCTCGGCAGCCGCGACGACAGTGGGCACGTCCGCCGAGGTCAGCACGACGGCGGGGTCGGTGCTGCCGGCCGGGAACGACTCGGCGAGGCGGGCGGCGGCGGTGATCGACTCGGGGGTGTCGAGGAACTGGTCGGCCTCCGACAGCCCGCTGCGGATGCCGAGCATGCCGCTGGCCAGGGCGGCCAGGACGACGAGCCCGGCGACCGCCGCGGTCACCGGACGAGCAGCGACGGCGTCGCCGATCCGTCGCCAGAACGTGCGTCCCTCGGCGACCGCGTCCTGCCCGACCTCGGGCCGGCGCGGCCAGAAGATCCAGCGCGGGAAGACGACGAGGGCCAGGGGCAGCACGACCAGCACCGCGACCGCGGCGACCACGACCCCGATGGCGCACGCGAGCCCGAGCCCGCGGGTCGTCGGGAAGGCCGAGAGCAGCAGCGCCAGCAGGGCCAGGACGACGGTGGCGGCGCTCGCCAGCACCGCCTCGCCGGTCCGCACCCACGCGTGCGCCATCGCCTCGGCCCGGCTCGGCGTCCGCCGGAGCTCGTCGCGGTAGCGGGAGATCAGCAGGAGGGCGTAGTCGGTCCCCGCCCCGAACACGAGGACCGACAGGATGCCGGTGGTGGACTCGTCGAAGGCGACGCCGAGCCCGGAGAGCGCGTGGGTGGCGGCGACGGCGGCGAGCCGGTCGGCGACACCGACCACGGTCAGCGGGACCAGCCACAGCAGGGGCGAGCGGTAGGTGATGATGAGCAGCACCGCCACCACCGACGCGGTCACGAGGAGCAGCCGCAGGTCGGCGCCGTCGAAGACCCGGGCCAGGTCGCCCTGGATCGCGGCCGGCCCGGTCACCGCCGCGCGGACGCCGTCCGGGAGCCCCTCGCGGACCTGCGCGCGCAGCTCGTCGACGTCGTCGGCGAGCCGGGTCGCGTCGGTCTCGGCGACGGGGACGACGCCGACGAGCGCCGTCCCGTCGGCGGAGGGCTGGAGCGGCACCTGCTCCGCGCCCGCGCCGGCCGCCCGCTCGAGGACGCGCGCCACCGCCGCGCGGTCGCCGTCGCTCAGGGCCCGGTCCGCCGAGAACAGGACGACGGCGACCTGGTCGCGCCCCGACGGGAACGCCTCGACCAGCCGGGCGACCTCCGTCGAGTCGTACCCGCCGGGCAGCTGGTCGGTCGTGGCGCGCTCGACGGGCGCCGTCCCGGCGAGCCCGATCAGCGCACCACCGAGGACGAGGTAGATCATCGGAAGGACCCACGCCACCCGCGGACGCAGGAACGGGAGCAGGCGCTGGGACACCGCAGATAGTTCCATGATGGAAGGATAGGTCCATGAGCGACACCGGGGGCAACCCGGGCACGGCGGTGCCCGCGCTGGTGCAGGAGCTGTCGTACGAGCTCAACCGCTTCTCCCACGGGTTCGCCCACCGCCACGGGCTGCACCCGACCGACGTCGACGCGCTGGCCCACCTGCACCAGGCCCGGCTGCGCGGCATCCCGGTCACGCCCTCCTCGTTGGCCGCCTCGATCGAGCTCAGCCCGCCCGCCACCACCGCCCTCCTGCACCGGCTGGAGGCGAGCGGGCACGTCGTACGGACCGCCGATCCGGCCGACGGACGCCGTCGGCTGCTCGCGCTGCACCCCTCGGCCCAGCAGCTCGCCGGCGACTTCTTCCGGCCGCTCGCCGGGGCACTGCGCGACTCGCTCGACGGGTTCACTCCGGACGATGTCGCGGTCGTGGAGCGCTGGCTGGCGCAGGCGAGCGCGGCGGCGCGCACGCTCGCGGCGACGATCGACGAGGGCTAGCGAGTCAGTCCGGCAGCTCGATCGAGTCGCGGACCGACTCGATCGGTGCCACGACGCCGGCGGGCGACCCCAGGATCGAGCACACCAGGTCGAAGCCGCCCGGGCTGGTCAGGCTCTCGTCGTCGGCACGCGCCACCATCTCCGGGGTCAGCGCCTCGACGTGCCACTTCTCGGGGACCCGGACCAGCACCGGCAACGCGCAGGCGGACTCCGCCGGCCCGATCTGCGTCGCGGCCGCGTCCGCCGGAGCACCGGGTGACCGGTCTCCGCGGCTCCCGCGGTCCCCCTCGTCGCCACATGCGGCGAGCGCCAGGAGCGGTAGGACGAGGGCCAGGGCCACGGCACGGGACGATCGCCGGATCCGGGGAGGCACCATGCCGGCCAGACTAGGTACGATCGCTGCCCTGAGCCCCCGCCGTCCGCGCGATCGCGGCGTCCTGCTCCGACGTCCCCCCACTGACGCCGACCGCACCCACCACCTCGCCCCCGACCCGGACCAGGTCGCCGCCGGCGAGCGGCGTGAACCCGGGCACCGTGCCGACGGCCGCCGCGAACGACGGCTCCGCGGCCGAGCGCTCCTCCCACACCGCCGTCGGTACGCCGAGCCCGGCCGCCGTGCGGGCCTTGCCGTGGGCGGCGGCGGCCACGAGCCCGGAGACGCCGTCCATCCGGGCGGCGAGGACCGGCTCGCCGCCCGGATCGACGACGACCACGGCGACGGCGAGCCCCTGGCCGGACGCCTCGGCGAGCGCGCGGCGGAGGACGGCGTCCGCCTCGGCGAGCGTCACCGTCGGGCGCGACCACGGCACGGCGGCCGGGCCTATCCGGCCGTGCCGACGTAGGCCCAGGCCTCGACCTCGAGGAGCATCCGCGGGTCGAGCAGCGCCGAGACGACGACGGTCGTGCTGGCCGGCGCCGAGCCCGACGCGAACGCCTCCCCCTTCGCCTTGCTGTACGACGGGAAGTGCGCCGCGTCGGTGAGGTAGCAGACGAGCTTGGTCACCTGCGTGAGCGTCGCGCCCGCCTCGGCGAGCGCGAGCCCGATGTTCTCGAAGCACTGGCGGGCCTGCTCGTACGGGTCGTCGGTGGCGATCTGCGCCGAGGCGTCGAGCGCCACCTGGCCCGAGAGCACGACGAAGTCGCCGCTGCGCACCGCCTGCGACATCCCGTCGAAGCGCAGGTGCGGCGGGTTGAAGCCCCTCACGGCATGCCCGCGGAGGCGGCGGTGCTGACGTCGATCGTCGTCCCGCTGACGTAGCGGGCGTCGTCGGAGACCAGGTAGAGCACGGCCTTCGAGATGTCCTCGGGCGCGACCCACGGGACGCCCATCGGGCTCATCGCGGCGTACGCCGGCTCGACCTGGTCGCGCGTGGGGGCGTCGAGGTCGGGGCAGAAGAGCCCGTAGAGCGCGTCGTTGTGGACCATGCCGGTGTCGACCGTGGCCGGGCACACCGCGTTGACGGTGATCCCGGACGACGCGGCCTCCAGGGCGAGCGTCTTGACCAGCCCGATCACCCCCCACTTGGCGGCGACGTAGTGGGCGAGGTTGGGGTTGCCCATCCGCCCGCCCATCGACGACGTGGCGACGATCCGCCCGCGTCCCTGCGCGAGCATCGGCCGCACCGCGGCGCGCATCGTCTTGAAGACGCCGGTGAGGTCGACGCCGATCATCTCGTCCCACGCGGCGTCGTCGAGCTCCCAGAACCTCGCGAAGCCGCAGACGCCGGCGTTGGCGACGGCGATGTCGAGCGACCCGAACCGCTCGACGGCGCCGGCGACGACCGCCTCGATCGCGTCGGTGTCGCGGACGTCGGCCTGCACCGTGTGGCAGGCGACGCCGAGCGCCTCGACCTGCGCCTTGGTCTCGGCGAGGTCGTCCGGCGTGGCGAGGGGGTACGGGATGGTCGCGAGGTCGGCACAGAGGTCGACCGCGACGACGTTCGCGCCCTCCGCGGCGAGGGTCAGGGCGTGCGAGCGCCCCTGGCCGCGGGCGGCGCCGGTGATCAGCGCGGTCCTGCCGTCGAGCTTGCCCATGTCGTTTCTCCTTCTCTGAGGGGGATCGAGGCTCAGCCGTCGGCGCGGACGGAGAGCTTGCGGAGCTTGGTCAGCACGACGGCGAGGATGAGCGCGCCGCCCTGGAAGGTGGAGATCACCCAGAACGGGATCCCCTGCAGCTGCAGGCCGTTGATGCCGATGGCGAGGATCGCCAGGCCGACGAGCTGCCCGGGCACGTTGAACCGGCCCGGCTTGATCATGGTCGAGCCGAGGAACGCCGCGGCGTACGACGGCAGCAGGTACTGGGCGCCGACGTCCGGCTGCCCGGTCCCGATCCGCGAGGTGTAGACGAGGCCCGCCAGGGAGGCGCAGAAGCCGGAGATGACGAAGGCCAGCACCAGGATGCGGTTGGTCGGCACTCCCGCGAGCCGGGACTGCTCGCGGCCGAACCCGGTGGCGTAGAACATCCGACCCAGCGGGGTCATCTCCAGCACGTAGAAGACGATGAGCGCGAGCACCACGACGAGCACGATGGGGTTCGGGATGCCGAACAGCTCGCCGCGGCCGAGGTCGGTGAACGCCGTCGGGATGTCGCGCGAGACGACCTGGCCGTTGGCCACGAGCTGCGAGACGCCGAGGAAGATCGAGCCCGAACCGAGCGTGACGATGAACGGGTCGATGCTCAGCCGGACGACGAGCAGCGCGTTGACGAGCCCCGCGGTCGCGCCGACCGCCAGCGTGATCAGGATGGCCAGCGGCACCGGCATCGAGCCCGCCGTCTGCTGGAAGGTCCAGGCCGACGTGATCACCGACAGCGTGAGCACGCCGCCGATGGAGATGTCGAAGACCCCCGCGGCAAGGGGGAACAGCAGACCCAGCGCGACCACCGCGGTGATCGTCTGGTTGTTGACGACGGCGAGCAGGTTGCTGCTCGTCAGGAAGACACCGGGCGAGGCGATGGTGAACGCGACGATCATCGCCACCAGCAGCAGCGGCCCGGCCCAGCGGTCGAGCAGGTCGAGGCCGATCCGGCCGGCCCGGTGCTCGATGGCGCGGGCCGTCGTCACCTCCTCAGCCGGCTGCGTAGCAGAGCTCAACGATTCGCTCACGGGTGATCTCCTTGTCGGTCAGTTCGTCGGCGACCACCCCGTCGCGCAGCACCAGGACGCGGTCACAGGTGGCGGCGAGGTCGTCGGTGTCGGAGGAGCACAGGAGGACGGCGGTCCCCTCGTTGCGTGCCGCCTCCACGAGCAGGCGCAGGATCTCGGCGGTGCCGCCGACATCGACGCCGTGGGTGGGCTCCTCCATCACCAGCACCCGTGGTGCGGTGCGCAGGAGCCGCGCCACGTAGGCCTTCTGGGCGTTGCCGCCGCTGAGCAGCTCGATCGGACGCTGCACGTCGGGCGGCCGGATCCGGTAGCGCTCGACCAGGGCGACGGCGTCCGCGCGCTCGGCGCGGTGCCGGAACCGCCCGCCGCGCCAGTACGGCGACAGGTCGGCGATCGTGATGTTCTCGGCCAGCGTCATCCCGGTGATCCGCTTCTGGTCGCGCTCCCCCGGCAGCACCGCGACGCCGAGCCGCCGCAGCGACCGGACGCCGGGCCGCGGCACGGGAGCGCCGCCGACCAGCACCGCGCCCGACCGCAGTGCCGACCGACCCTGGAGGAGCCGGACCACCTCGTGCACACCGGAGCCGGCGAGGCCGGCGACGCCGAGCACCTCGCCCTCGCGGAGCGTGAGGCTGGCGCCGGCGAGCTCGCGCCCGGCGACGACGCCGGCCAGCTCGAGGACCGGCGCGCCCGTCGTCCGTCCGGCGGCGCGGTCGGAGGTGTGCACGGCCTCGACCTCGCTGCCGGCGATGACCCGGGCGAGGTCCTCGCGGGTGAGCGCCGAGACGCTCTCCTGCAGGACGACGGCGCCGTCGCGCAGCACCGTCACGCGGTCGGCGAGGTCGACGACCTCCTCCAGCCGGTGGGTCACGTAGACCACGCCGACGCCGCGAGCCGCGAGCGTGCGGACCAGCCGGAACAGGTGCTGCACCTGCTCCTCCGGCAGGGCGGCGGAGGCCTCGTCGAGGACGAGGACCCGGATCGCGTCGGGATCGTCGATCGCCCGGGCGATGGCGACCTCGGTCCGCTCGACGGCGGAGAGGCCGGCCACCTCGGCCGCGGGGTCGATGTGCCCGAGCCCGAGATCGTCGAGCCGGGCCCGGGCCGCGGCACGCTCGTCGCGCCAGCGGATGGCGCCGAGCGTGCCGGCCCGGTAGGTGCCGACGCCGAGCCGGAGGTTCTCCAGCACCGACAGCTCGTCGACCAGACCGATGTCCTGGTGGATGATCCGGACACCGGCCCGGCTGACGGCCACCCCGTCGCCGAACCGCAGCCGCGATCCGGCGACGGAGCAGTGCCCGGTGTCGGGCTGGTGGAACCCGGAGAGCACCTTGATCAGGGTCGACTTCCCGGAGCCGTTGTGGCCCAGCAGGGCATGGATCTCGCCGCGTGCGACGGTGAAGTCGACGCCGTCGAGGGCCCGCTGGCCGGGGAACGTCTTGACGATCCCGCGCAGCTCCAGGGCGGCCGCATCGTCCGTGGTCATCGTGGTCTCCGCTCTCGCTGCTGCCGTCGGCTCAGCTGACGCCCCAGAGCGCCTGGAACTGGTCGCGGAAGCCGTCGGCGCCCTCGTAGGTGCCCTTCTCGGGCGCGCTCTCCTGGGTCATCAGGAGCTGGGTCGGGTTCTCGATGTTGTCGGGGATGGTCTGCCCGGCCTTGAGCCGCAGCGCCGCGTCGACGACGGTCCAGCCGTTCTCGTAGACACCGGAGGCCACGTCGGCCTTGATGATGTCGCCCTGGCGGACCAGCGCGAGGGTGGGCTCGTCGCCGTCGAAGGTGCCGACGGAGATGGCGTCCTCCTTGCCCGCCTGACGCACGGCGTCCGCCGCCATCACCCCCGAGAACCCGGGCGTGCTGACCACCCAGTTGAGCTGCGGGTTGGACTGGATCTTGGCCTGCAGCGCGGGCGGCAGGTCGGTCTGCGCCGTCGCGACGCTGAACCGGTCGACGCTCACCTTGCAGCTCGGGCACTTCTCGAGGGCGGCCTTGACGCCGTCGGCGCGCTGGCCGTTGCACTGGTAGACGGTGTCGGCGAAGATCGCGACGTTCGCCTTGCCGCCGGACTCCGAGACGATGTAGCTCCCCAGCAGCTCGCCCTCGATCTGGCAGACGTTGCCGACCTCGACGGTATTGCCCTTCTCGGGGTCCGGGAGCTGCGCGGTGAACTGACCGATCACCGGGATCTTCAGCTCGTGCGCCTTCGCGTAGGCCTCCGACGCGTCGGCCGAGGGCCGGGCGTTGTTGACGATGACGTCGGGCTTGGCGTTGACCGCCTGGCTCATGCAGTTCTGGAAGGACGCGACATCGCTCTTGGCGTCGCAGACCTCCAGGTCGAAGCCGAGCGCCTCGGTCGCCTGGCGGACTCCCTCGACCTGGGCCACGCAGCCCGGGATCGACTGGTCGCAGCCGACGAAGTAGACGGTCATGGACGCGGGCGGCTCGACCGGGCCGAGCGCCTTGACGGCGATCTCGGTCGGCACCTTGACGGCGGTCTCGGCGGCGGCCTTGGCGTCGTCGAGCCACGGACCGCTGGCGGCCGGGCCGTCGTCACCGCCGGAGTCGGAGCTGTTGCAGCCGGCGAGCGCCACCGTGGCGGCGACCACCAGAGCGGCGACCGCCGCGCCGCGGCGGCGGGCGCGAGGGAGGTTGTTGGAAGGCACGGGCATTCCTCTCGTTGGTTGGGTCGGGTGTTTTCGGGCGCCCGAGCTCCGTCCCCGACGCGTGCGCCGGGAACAGCAGGTGGTGGTGCGTCAGCGGCCGGTCGGCCGCCGGTCAGCGCGCGTTGGCGACGATCGCCTCACCGAGGGCCTTGATCCCGCGCTCGAGCTCGTGGTCGGGCGCGTGGCTGTAGGCGAGCCGGAGGTAGCCCTGACCGGCCTCCTGGCCGAGGAACTTCTCGCCCGGACGGCAGAAGACGCCGGCCATCGCGGCCTCGTGCTGCGCCTTCTCCCAGTCGACGTTGTCGGCGATCCTGAGCCAGAGGTAGTAGCCGCCGTCGGGCACGTCGAAGCTGACCAGGCCGCCGCAGTGCTCGCGCACCGCCTTCACGGCGAGGTCGCGCTTGCGGCGGTAGACGGCGTTGGCGCGCTCGATGTGCGGGTCGAGCAGGCCCTCCTTCAGGTACTGCTCGAGCATCCGGCAGGTCCACTGGCTGACGCCGAGGTCCTGGCGCACGGAGGCGAGCGCGTGGATGAGGGGCTCGGGCGCGGTGATCCAGCCGATCCGCAGGGCGGGGGCGAGCACCTTGGAGAAGCCGTGGCTCTGGATCACCCGGCCGTCGGTGTCCATGCTCAGCAGCGACGGGACCGGGTCGCCGCCGTAGCGCAGGTCGGCGTAGATCGAGTCCTCGAGGATGACGAAGTCGTACTCCTCGGCCACCTCCAGCAGCCGGCGGCGGCGGTCCTCGGGCATCACGACGCAGGTGGGCAGCTGGAACGTCGGGATGACGTAGAGCAGCTTGGGCGTCACGCCGTCGCGGCGCATCTCCTCGAGCCGCTCGACGAGCGACTCGACGACCAGTCCGTGCTCGTCGATCTCGACGGTGCGGATGTCGGCGCCGCGCATCTGCATGAAGCGCATGGCGTAGGGGAACGTCGCCTTCTCGACCAGGACGCCGTCGCCGGGGTTGACGAGCGCGTTGACCGCGAGCGCGATCGCCTGCACCGAGCCCGAGGTGAGGATGAGGTTGTCCGCGCCGAGGCCCTCGACCTGCTGGGTCTTCCCGATCCACCGGGCGACCTCCTCGCGCAGGCCGGTGTGCCCCAGCATCAGCTCGATGTACGACGGCAGGTAGACGATCTGGTCGGTCTCCTCCTCGTAGCCGAAGGAGATGTACTCCAGCGCGCGGCCGCCGTCGCGGTCGAGGACGTCGCCCATCAGCCGCCGGAAGTCGTCGAGCGGGAAGGTCTCCTCGGCCGCGATGCCCTGGTCGAAGTTGAACGTGACCTGGGCGGGCGGGTCGGGGAAGAACAGCGCCGGGCCGCCGGCGGCGAGGTCGGAGAGCTTGTCGGTCGGGTCGAAGGTCACGGGGAGGCTCCTTGGTGGTCGGGGTGGGGCAGCGGGTGCGGGTCAGGCGCTGTGGAAGGCGTTCCAGCCACCGGCGACGTCGAGCGCCGTGCCGGTGATGTAGCGGGCCTCGTCGGAGGCGAGGAAGAGGACGGCCTCGGTGGCGTCGCCGACCTCGATCCACGGCACGGCCATCGGGTTGAGGGTGGCGAAGGTGGCGCGCACGTCGTCGGTGGTGGGCGCCTCCAGGTCGGGGCGGAAGAGGCCGTAGGTCAGGTCGTTGTGGCACATGTCGGTCGACACCGACATCGGCGAGAACGCGTTGACCGTCACCCCGTAGGGAGCCAGCTCGATCGCGACGGACTTCACGAGTCCGATCACACCCCACTTGGACGCCGCGTAGTTGGCATTGTTGGGACCGCCCTCGCGGCCGACCGACGAGGCGGTCGCGACGATCCGCCCGGAGCGCTGCGCGGCCATCACCGGCGCGACCGCGCGGATGCTCGCCGCCACTCCCCCGAGGTTGACGTCGACGACATCGCGCCAGACGTCGTCGGCCATCTCGCGGACCGGGCCGAAGGCGGCGATCCCCGCGTTGGCCAGCAGCACGTCGACCCGGCCGAACCGCTCGACGGTCGCCGCGACGACGTCGCGCATCTGCTCGGGGCTGCGGGTGTCGGCCTTGAGCGTCAGGCACGGCGCGCCGAGCGACTCGACGATGCGCGCGGTCTCGTCGAGCTCCTCGGGCGTGGCCATCCGCGACGCGCACGGGATCTGCGCGGCGATGTCGACCAGCACCAGGTTCGCGCCCCGCTGGGCTAGGGCGATCGCGTGCGAGCGCCCCTGCCCCTTGGCGGCGCCGGTGACCACGGCGGTCCGGCCCTCGAAGTTCCTCATCGTCATCTCCTCGATGTCGTCGGTGTCGTCGGTGTCGTCGGTGTCGTGGCCGGGTCAGGCCGTGTTGGTGGCGGCCAGGCCGGCCGAGACGTCGACGACGGCGCCGGTCCGGTCGAGGCCCGGCTCGGCGACGAGCTGCTCGACCGCGCGGACCACCGCGCCGACGTCGGCATAGGTCGCGCTGCTGGGGTGGCGCACGCGCAGCGCGTGCTCGGCCGCACCGCGGTCGGGAGCGGTCACGGCGAGCGAGCCGTCCCGCCCGGCCTGCAGCACCGCCCAGTACGACGGGTCGGCGCTCATCGCGGTGTCCATCACGCCGGGGCACACCACCCCGACCGCGGTGCCCTGCTCGGCGACCTCGTGGGCCAGCGACTTGGCCAGCCCGATCTGCGCCCACGCGGCGGCGGCGTAGTGGCTCAGCCCGAAGGCACCGCGCCGTCCCTCCTCGGCGGCGATGACGACGATCCGGCCGCGACCGGAGTCCCCCAGGGGGCCCAGCGCCTCGCGCAGGACGTGGAAGGTCCCGTGCAGGTTGGTGTCGACCACGTCGTCCCAGGCGGCGTCGCTCATCGTCGCCGCGGTCGCGGCCGTGCGCACCCCCGCCGCGCAGACGACGACGTCGAGGCCGCCGAGCGCGGCGACGGCGGCGGGCAGCGCAACCCGCACCTGCGCGACGTCGCGGACGTCGACCGCGGCCACGTGCCCCGTCGGGCCCACCACGGCCCGGGCCGCGTCGAGCTCGGCGGCACCGGAGAGCGGGTAGTCGAGCGCCATCGCACCGGGCGCGTCCCACACCGCCACGCGGGCACCGGCGCCGGCGAACGACGCGGCGATCGCGGCACCGAGGCCGCGGGCACCGCCCGTGACCAGCACCCGACGGCCGTCGAACGTCATTGAATTTCCGTTCATGTGGGTAGTCCTACCGCGCCTCCCGAGACTGTGTCAAGGGACACAGGCGGCCGGTCACAGCGTGCCGTTTACCGCTATTTCAGGCGCATTCTCGCTTCCAGCAGAGCGGCCTCGCGATGGTGAAGAAGAATTCAGGTGCCGTGAATTGCCGTTCATTTCTGGCATCTCGCGGGCGCACTGGCTAGCCTTCGGGCAGTCCCACGACCACCCACGGCTCTGAGAGGCGGCCCGGTGACCCTCCCTCCGACACGGCAGGCGCTGGTCGACGCTGCCGTCGACGTCTTCACCGAGAAGGGCCTGCACGGCGCCCGGGTGATCGACGTGACCAAGCGGGCCGGCGTCGCGGCGGGGAGCTTCTACACCTACTTCGACACCAAGGAGGGGCTCTTCCTCGAGGTCGTCGAGCAGGCCCGGCAGGCGCTCGCGGCCGACGTCCCGCGGGCCCGGTTCTCCGATGCCGACAGCGCGCGGGCCTGGCTGCACGACGTCGTCCGGCTCCAGGTCGCGCGGCTGGCCGAGGGCGCCGCGACCTGGCGGATGATCAACGCCGCCGCGCTCGGCAACGTCCAGGTGGCGACCGCCCTGCGCGACCAGGCCGACCCGCTGACCCGCACGCTCACCGACGAGCTCGGCTTCTGGGCCGAGCAGGGCTGGATCGACCCCGGCGTCGACAGCGCCGTCGTGGTCGACGCGCTCATCGCCCTGACCGAGCAGGCCGTGCAGCAGTGGTCCCACGACGAGGCCGGGTTCGACCTCGACGCCGCGACCGCCGCGGTCGCCGACGCCTGGACGGCGCTGCTCCGGATGCCGCCGCGCGGAGCCGGCCGATGAGCGAGCGCGCCACGACGACCACCCAGGGCAGCCGCACCCGCGGAGCGCTGCTGCGCGCCGGGCGGCGGGTCCTCGAGCGCAAGGGCCTGCACAAGGCCCGGATCTCCGACATCACCAAGGAGGCCGACGTCTCCGTCGGCACCTTCTACCTGCACTTCGAGAACAAGGACGACCTGTTCCGCCAACTGCTCATCACCGTCGAGGACGAGGTCTACGGCGAGCTGGTGCCGGCCGAGCCGGGCTCCGTCGACCCGGCCCAGCGGATCCGCGAGACCAACCGGCTCTACCTGACGGCGTTCAAGCGCAATGCGGCCTTCTGGACCTGCGTCGAGGCCGCCGCGCTCGAGCAGCCCGACGTGCCCGGCGTCCTGGCCGAGCGCAACCGCTACTACCGCAGCCGCACCGAGCGGGCGATCGCCCGCTGGCAGGCGGCCGGCCAGGTCGCGCCCGAGGTCGACCCCGCCACGGCGGCGTTCCTGCTCGGCGCGATGACCGAGCGGCTCGCCTACCTCTGGTACGTCTTCGGGCACCGCGAGGACGTCGACCAGGCCACCGAGGACCTCACCCGGCTCTGGCTCAACTACCTGGGCCTCGACTGAGCCACCCGGCGAAGTGCGCCGGTTGCGGGCACGAAGTGAGGCTCTTGCGGGCGCGAAGTGGGTGTCTTGCGGGCGCGAGATCTCGCCAGTGACGACGCACCTCGGACCCGCAACCACCCCACTTCGTACCCGCAACCTCCCCACTTCGCACCCCACTGGGCCCGGACGCGCACCGGGGCGGTGACCTGGTCAGGTCACCGCCCCGGCTTCCGCGTCCTGGCTGGCTGAGCGTGGATCAGCCCACCAGGCGGCTCTCCCGGTCGTAGTTCCGGCCGAGGAAGGACGGCTGCCGGGCCCAGCGGAACGCGAAGACCATCACCAGCAGCGTGGCGACGTACGGCAGCATCAGGACGAACTGGTGCGGGATCCCGATCCCCGCGACCTGGGCCCGCAGCGCGAGCACCTCCATGCCGGCGAAGAACGCCGCGCCGGCGATGACGAGGTGCGGGCGCCAGCCGCCGAGGAAGGCCAGCGCGATGACCAGCCAGCCGCGGCCGGCCACCATGCCCTCGGTGTAGAGGCCCGTGTAGACCATCGGCAGGTAGGCGCCGGCCATGCCGACCAGGCCCGAGCCGACGACGGTCGACCAGGTCCGCGCCCAGGTGACGTTGATGCCGAGGCTGTCGGCCGCCTTGGGGTTCTCGCCGATCGAGCGGAACGCCAGCCCGCTGCGGGTCTTGTACATGAACCACCAGATCGCCACGGAGATCGCGAACGCGAGGTAGACGACCAGGTCGTGGTCGAAGAGCACCTCACCCAGGAACGGGATGTCCGAGAGCAGCGGGATCGGCTTGTCCTCGAGCGTCGGGATGAGCGGCGGCTCCATGGTCACCCCGATCACCTCGCGGTAGAGCAGACCCGCGGCGCCGAGCGCGGCGAAGTACAGCGCCAGGCCCACGACGAACTGGTCGAGCCGCAGCTGGGTGGTCATGTAGGCCAGCACGAGGCCGAAGACACCGGCGATCGCGAAGGCCGCGGCCATGCCGACGGTGTTGCTGCCGACCTTGAAGCTGACCAGGAAGCCCACCGCCGCACCGAGGACCATGAGGCCCTCCTGCGAGACGTTGAAGACGCCGGCCCGGCCGCTGAGCACGGTGCCCTGGGCGGCGAGCAGGAACGGCACCATGGCCGGGATCATCAGGGTCAGGAGCTCGGTGATCTCTCCCATGTCAGTTCCTCCGGAGCTTGGCGCGGGCGATGTCGGACAGGAGCAGGAACAGCAGGATCAGCGCCTCGATGATGAGCACCATCTCGACGGGGACCTGTGCGGTGCGCTGCATCGAGCCGGCACCGACCTCGAGGACGGCGATGCCGAACGCGATGAACGGGATCGCGATCATGCTGCCGCGGGACATGAGCCCGACGATGATGCCGAGGATCAGGAAGTTCGACTGCATCCCCTCGAGCATCTTCCCGTGCACGCCGGCCACCTCGATCGCGCCGGCGAGACCGGCGACGGCACCGCCGACGACCAGGCCCGCGCCGGCGAGCCGGGAGGTCCGGATGCCGTGCACCTGGGCGGCCCGCAGGTTCGCCCCGACGGCCCGCATCTCGAAGCCCGTCGACGTCCGCCTCATGAAGATCGCGATCGCGACGACCAGCACGAGCGTGATGATCACGCCCGAGTGCAGCGGCGGTGCCTGGCCGATGCCCGGCAGCAGCGCACCCTCGCCGACCCGCACGGTCGCGGGGTGACCGGCACCCCGGTCGGGCCACACGTGGCTGGCGACGTAGTCGATGAGCTGGAACGAGATGAAGTTCAGCACCACCGTGCTGAGGATCTCGTTGACGTTGAACTTCACCATCAGCACGGCCGCGATGCCCGACCACACGGCGCCCGCGAGGGCACCGGCCACCAGGACGCACGGCAGCAGCACCAGCATCGGCAGGTCCGACCAGAGGATGCCGATCGCGACACCTCCGGTCGCTCCGACGAGCAGCTGCCCCTCGGCGCCGATGTTGAACTTGCCGGTCGCCAGCGGGATCGCGAACGCGTAGGCGCAGAGCAGCACCGGGACCCACTTGTGCAGCGTCTCCACCGTGCCGAAGCGGGTGTTGAAGCTCGTGGTGAGCACCGACTCGAACGCGGCGACCGGGTCCTGCCCGAGGGCGAGGATGATCAGGCCGCCGACGGCGAACGCCGCCACCACGGACAGGACGGACGGCACCACCAGCCACAGCGCGTCGGCGACGCGGCGTGGCCCGGCGGCCTCGGGTGCCGCCGGCGGGGTCGCCGGCGGAGCGGTCATGGTCGTCTCAGACACGAGCTTCCCCCAGTCCGGTCATGCTGCGGCCGACCTCGTACGCGTCCACCGAGCCGTGCGGCCACTCGCCGGCCCGGGAGCCCTGGTAGAGCGCGATCACCCGGTCGGAGAGGGCGATCACCTCGTCGAGGTCCTCGGAGATGAGCAGGACCGCGCACCCGGCGGCCGTCGCCGTGCGGACCTGCTGGTAGACGAACCGGGTCGAGCCGATGTCGAGGCCACGGGTCGGGTTGTGCAGGATCAGCAGCCGTGGCCGGCGGGCGAACGCGCGGGCCAGGATGACCCGCTGGATGTTGCCGCCCGACAGGTCGCCGACGAGCGTGCCGGGACCGTTGGCGCGCACCGAGAACTCGGCGATCGCGTCGACGGCCCGCTGCTTGGCAGCACCCCAGTCGATGAGCCCGAACCGGCGCACCTTCGGGCTGCGCTGCGAGCCGAGCACCAGGTTCTCGGTGATGCTCGCCGTCGGCAGGATGCCGTCGCGGTGCCGGTCCTCGGGAACGTAGGCGACGCCGTGCTCGAGCCAGGACGACGTCGCGAGCCCGCCCATCGCGCGCCCGCTCACCTCGACGCTGCCCGCCCGCAGCGGCCGGACGCCGGCCAGCGCCTCGGCCAGCTCGACCTGGCCGTTGCCGGCGACGCCGGCGATGCCGACGATCTCGCCCTCGCGGAGCTCGAGGTCGAAGCCCCGGATCAGCTCGTGCCCCTGGTCGTTGACGACGACCAGGTCGCGGACGGCGACCGCGATCGTCGTCCCGACGGACGAGAGGGTCTCCTCGACCGCCTCGGCGTCGACCGCCCCGAGCGCCGCGGCCTCCACCACGGCACCCGGGTCGGTCGTGCTGCCGACCATCTTCTCGGCGAGGTGCTCGGCGTCGGTGTCCGAGCGCTCGAGCGTCTCGACCCGGCGTCCGTCGCGCATCACCGTCATCCGGTCGCAGACGCTGAGCGTCTCGCGGATCTTGTGGGTGATGAGCACGACGCTCATGCCGTCGTCCACCATCGCCCGCATCGAGCCGAACAGGTCGTCGACCTCCTGGGGGGTGAGGTTGGTGGTGGGCTCGTCGAGGATGAGGACCTTCGCGCCGCGGTAGAGCGCCTTGAGGATCTCGACCCGCTGGCGCACGCCGACGGGCAGCTCCTCGACGACCGCGTCGGGGTCGACGGTGAGGCCGAACCGCTCGCTCAGCTCGCGGATCCGCTCGCGCGCCTCGGTGAGGTCGAGCCGCAGCGGCCCCGGGACGTCGGTCCCGAGCACGATGTTCTCGGTGACGGTGTAGTTGTCGACCTGGAGGAACGTCTGGTGGACCATGCCGACCCCGGCCGCGATGGCGTCCTTGGGCGAGCCGATGCTGACCGGCTGCCCGTCGAGGAGGACCTCACCGGCGTTGGGCCGGTAGAGCCCGTAGAGGACGTTCATCAGCGTCGTCTTGCCGGCGCCGTTGCCCCCCAGCAGGCCGTGCACCTCGTTCCGGCCGACCACGAGGTCGACCGCGTCGAGGGCGGTCACGGGCCCGAAGGTCTTGACGATCCCCCGCATCTCCAGACGCGGGTTCTCCATGGTCACTTCACCTCGGCCTGGTCGAGCGCGACCTCGATGGAACCGTCGGTGATGCCGGCGACGGCCTTCTCGACCTCGGCCTTCACCTCGGCCGGGACCTTGTCGCCCACGTGGACGCTGGCGCCCTTGCCGAAGCCGATGACGTAGTGGCCCTGGGTGGTGCCCTTGTCGATGTCGGCGAGGATCTCGGTCAGCGGGTGCTTGAAGTCGTAGAGCACGGTGGCCGCGTAGTGATCGGGGCCGTTCTGCGACTTGTCGGTGTACTTCACGGTGACCCACGCCGCTCCCGGCGCGGTGTCGTTGACCGCCTTGAAGGCGCCCACCACGCCGAGGTTGAGCGAGGTGATGATGACGTCGGCGCCACCGGAGATGAGCTGGCTCGTGAGCTGCTGGGCCTTGACGGTGTCGTTGAAGTCGCCGCTCCACACGGGGGTCAGCTCGACGTCCTTGCCGCTGTCGTCGATCGCCTGCTCGACGGCGTGGACCTCGGAGTACGAGAACGGCAGGCTCAGGCCGCCCAGGTAGCCGACCTCGCCCTTCTTGGTGAGGTTCGTGGCCAGCACGCCGATCGGGTAGAAGACGGTGTGGAAGTTGCGGTCGATGACCCACACGTTGTCGGGCTGGCCCTCGGGCTCGCCGTCGAACTCACCGATGAACCGGACCTCGGGGTTCTGCTCGGCGATCTTGGCGGTGGCCTCGTAGAACTGCGAGCCGTGCGTCCAGATCACGTTGAAGCCGTCGGCGACGTACTCCTGGAGGACGCGCTCGATGTCGGGCACGGCGACGCTCTCGGAGTACGACACCTCCGCGCCGTCCTTCTCGGCCGACTTGAGCGCCTCCAGGCCGAGGGCGTTGTAGTCGGCATCGGTCGTCGGTCCGGAGAAGATCGCCGCGATGCGCAGCTTGCCGTCGTCGGCGCCGCCACCGCCTCCGCCCCCGCAGCCGGCTGCCACCAGCAGCACCGCCACCAGACCGGTGAGCACACGAATCAGTCCACGCATGATTGCCCCTTCGAGGTGTGTCCCTCGCCCGCCGACCCGGTGCGGGATCCGCCCGCAGGGGGTGTGTCGGGCGTCACTTTCGGAGGAGTTTGGTGCCGCGTGCTATACGCCAGCACCGGCGAGCGTTGCCCAACGGTCGTGGGACGCTTGGTAAAGAAGTGACCGGGTGGGCCGGGTCGTCGGTGCCCTAGGGTCTCCGAGGTTGGGGACGTGCATCCCCTACGCCGGCCACCACGCCGGACGCCGGAACCGCGCCTCGGTGTAGGGCGCCGGGTGGACGATCCGCTGCCGGTTGTCCTGGATCTGGAACACCAGGTGGGCCATGCCGATCGACGGATCGGGCGTGGCCAGCGGGTAGGCGAGCGCCGACTGGCCGGCGTTGGCGAAGCTGTAGGCGCCGTTGACGCCGCGGTGCACGCCCTGGCGCAGCGACTCGATCACCGACGCGAAGTCGCGCGGGGAGTCGGCCCGGGACCACGCCGAGGCGAGGATCCGGACCCGGTCGTAGGCGATGCCCGCGTGCGAGCGCCCCGGGCTCACCGCCCAGGCGTCGCGGTAGCGCTGGGTGAACCGGCGTGCCACGTCGTCGGAGTAGGTGCCCGTCGTCGTGGCCCACAGCAGCCCCTCGGCCGCCGGGCCCAGCTCGATCCGGAAGCGCGGGATGGACGGCGCGTAGAGCGCGTAGAGGACGGTCGGCGCGGGATCGGCCTGGAAGGCCCGCACGAACTGGGCGACCTCGTCCTCGAAGTAGCTGCCGATGAGCACGGCGGCCGGAGCACGCTGGGCGACCAGCCGGCCGTGCTCGCGCCAGGCGTCCTCGCCGACGACGTCGTCGGCGAGGTAGTCGATCTGCCAGCCCTCGCGCTCGGCCCGGGCGATGGCGACCTCGAGGCCGAGGTCGCCGAGCTTCCACCGGCCGCGGACGACGGCGAGCGAGCGCGAGTGCGGCGAGAGCTGCCCCGACTCGCGCAGGAAGGACATCGCGTCGACGAAGCCCGGCCCGTAGTTGGTGTCGCTCGGGCAGATCTGGAAGACGTTGCCGTAGCGGCCCGGGTTGTCCTCGACCATCCGCACCATCGAGTCCAGCGTCGCCGCGTGCAGGTACGGCGCCTGGTGCTCCGCCGCGATCTCGTGGGCCACCAGCTGGTCGTCGAGGTAGCCGGACACCATCGCGTCGACGTCGAGGCCGGCGAGCTCGTCGAAGGCGCGCGCGACGGAGGCGGAGCTGCGGATGTCGAGGTCCACGTTGACCAGGCTGACCGGCCGGCCGCTGATGCCGCCGTGGGCGTTGATCTCGTCGATGGCGAGCTGGCTGGCCCGGACCATCTCGAGTCCGTCCTCGGCGATCGCGCCCGTGGTGGGGAACGCACTGCCCAGCAGGATGGGACGGCGTACCGAGCGCCGTCCGCTGCGCGGGGGCGGCGGCGGCCGGAGCCCGCGCGGAGCCGGCGCCGGCTCCTCCTCCGGGCTGCTGAGCCGGCCGATGAGGAGTCGCTCGAAGCCCTCGGCGCCGCCGGGCACGGGCAGCACCAGGAGGCTCTCCTCGACCGCGACCGCGGCGGCCCCGGCTCGCGAGGAGACCTCGAGCTTGGCGAGGACCCGCTCGACGTGGGTGGAGACCGTGCGCACGCTGGTCCACAGCCGGGCGGCGATCTGGGCGTTGCTGAGGCCGCCGACGAGGAGGGTGAGGACGTCGAGCTCGCGCTGGGTGATCTGGTGCGGGACCACCGCGTCGTCCAGCCAGGAGAGGGAGGTCCGCGACTCGTGGCCCGGCGAGCGGACCGTCGCGAACAGCACCCGGTTGTCGTCGTCGCGCCAGTAGAAGGAGAGCTCGTGGTGGCCCGCGAGCCGCCCGGCCCGGCGGGCGATGTCGAGCAGGCCCTCGAGCCGCTCGGCCGCCTCGGCGCCGACGCCGCGCACCGTGGAGAGCGCGCCGGCCGGGGTCAGCACGATCTCGTGCGCCGTCGCGGCCGTCGTGTCGTCCGTGGGCACGGCTCCCTCCTTCCCCCCACCGAGCAGAGCCCGAGCCCGTCCTCCGAGGATAGAGGTGCGGGCCGGGCCCTGCCCAGGGCGTCGATCCGGCCGGTCAGGACCGCCGGTTGCGCGACCAGGAGTCGAGCGCCACGGCGAGCAGCACGATCGTCCCCTTGGCGATGAGCTGCCAGTTCTGCGACAGGTTGAGGCTGTAGAACAGGTTCGTCAGGGTCGCGAAGATCAGCAGACCGACCGCGCTGCGCCACACCGCGCCCTCGCCGCCGCGCAGCGAGGTGCCGCCGACGATCACGATCGCGATGGCGTCGAGTGCGATGTTGGCGCCGACGTCGGCCTGGCCCACGCCGAGCCGCGAGGCGTCGATGGTGCCGGCGAACGCAGCGAGGACGCCGGTCAGCACGTAGACGCTGGCGGTCAGGTCCTTGACCCGCAGCCCCGAGAGCCAGCCTGCCTCGTGGTTGCCGCCGACGGCGTAGATGTTGCGGCCGTAGCGGGTCATCGCGAGCGCGACACCGCCGATCACGAACGTGACCACGAGGATCAGGATCGGCGTCGGGATCCCGGCGATGCTCGAGCGGGCGAGGATCTTGAAGCTCGGGTCGGCGACGATGAACGGTGCCGAGTTGGAGTACAGGTAGGCGATGCCCGAGATCACCGAGGCGCTGCCGAGCGTGGCGACGAACGGGTTGATCCCGACCCGCGCCACCAGGACGCCGTTCGCGATGCCGCAGGCGAGGCCGGCCAGCACCGCGGCGCCGATCCCGACCACCGGGGAGCCGGTCGAGAGCGCGACGCCGGCCGAGACCGTCGCGCCGAGCGCGTACGTCGCGCCGACCGACAGGTCGAAGCCGCCGGAGATGATCACGAAGGTCATGCCGAGCGCCACGATGCCGACCGCGGTGTTCTGCAGGAGCAGGTCACGCAGGTTCGCCGGCGCCAGGAAGCCCGGGTAGAGCGCGCTGGCGAGGACGACGAGAAGCACGAGCACCGCGATCATGGCGAACCGCGAGGCCAGCGGCGCGAGCGAGGCCCGGGCCGGTGCCGGTGCCGGCGCCACCGCCGCCGCGGGCGAGAGTTCAGTGGACGGGTTCATGGGTCTCTCCTGTGCTGAAGCCGTGACGCACCACGGCGTCGACGTTGAATTCGGGGTGGTCGCTGGGGAGCTCGCGGACGACGGACCCGTGCGCGAAGACGAGCAGCCGGTGGGCGATCGCGAGCACCTCCTCCAGCTCCGAGGACGTGACGACGACCGCCGCCCCCTCGGCCGCCAGGCGCACGAGCGAGGTGAGCACCTCGGCCTTGGCGCCGATGTCGATCCCGCGCGTGGGCTCGTCGATGAGGAAGACGTCGGGGCGGTGCCCGGCCCACTTGGCGAGGAGCACCTTCTGCTGGTTGCCGCCCGACAGGTTGCGCACCGGCTCCCCCAGGCGCGAGCGCTTGAAGGCGAAGAAGTCCGCGGTGCTGCCGGTCTCCTCGCGCTCGCCGGCGCGGTCGAGGAAGAGCCGCCGGCCACCGCGGCCGAGCCAGTAGTTGCTGGTGGCGTCCATGCCGAGCACCAGCGCCTGCTTGCGCGACTCCGGCACCATCACGACACCGCGCCCGACGGACTGGCGCACCGATCGGGGCCACGGCACCTCCTCGCCCGCCAGCCGCAGCTCACCGGACGACGCCGGCTCGGCTCCGGCGAGCGAGCGCAGGAACGTCGTCCGGCCGGAGCCGACGAGGCCCCAGAGCCCGACGATCTCGCCCGCGCGCACCGTGATGTCGATGTCGTGCAGCACGCCGGGCAGGCTCACCCCGCGGGCCGCCAGCACCTCGGTGCCGAACGGGTGCGTGCCGCGCTCGGCGAGCTTGTCGACCGTGCGGCCCACCATGTGCTCGATCAGCGTGGGCTTCGTCCACTCCGCGCGTGGGGCACTGCGCACGACGTGCCCGTCGCGGAGCACCGTGATGGTGTCGCTGAGGTCGAGCACCTCGTCGAGGTTGTGGCTGACGAACACGATCGTCGTCCCGCGGGCGGTGAGCGTGCGCAGGATCCGGTAGAGCGTGTCCCGCTCGTGCTCGGCCAGCGCGGCGGTGGGCTCGTCGAGCACCAGCACCCGGCCGTTGCTCTCGACACCGCGCATGATCTCGAGCATCTGCTGCTGCGAGACCGACAGGTCCCGGGCCAGCGCCCCGGGCGGGACGTCGATCTCCAGGTCGGCGCACAGCTCGAGGTAGCGGCGGCGCATCGCGCGGGCGTCGAGCAGGCCGCGCCGGGTCCGGACCTGCCCGAGGAAGACGTTCGCCTCCGCGGACAGGCCCGGCACCATGGTCAGCTCCTGGTAGACCGCCACGAGGCCGTGCTCCCGGCTCTCGCGCGGGTTCCCGCCGTGCAGGCGGTGCCCGAAGACCTCGACCGTGCCGTCGTCGGCGGCGAGCCGGCCGCTGACCATGCCGAGCAGGGTCGACTTGCCCGCGCCGTTCTCGCCGACCAGCGCGTGCACCTCCCCGGCGCGGACCGTGAGGTCCGCGCCGGCGACGGCGACCGCGCCGCCGAAGACCTTGCGCGCGCCGCGACAGGCGATCGCGGGTGTGTTGGTGTCGCTCATGACAGCTCCCGGACCCCGGCTCAGTACTCGGCCGTGAACTGCGCGACGTTCTCCGCGGTGGCGAACGGCGTGCCCGGCAGCGTGTCGGACTCGGCGAGGTTGATGAACGTGGGCACGTCCTCGCCCTTGACGTAGCGGGCGACGGCCTCGATGGCCTCCCGGGTCTCGACCCGCGGCAGCATCATCACCGAGCTGGTCAGCGAGCCCGACCTCACGTTCTGCAGCGCCCAGCTGTCGCCACCGAAGTCGTAGATCTCGACGTCGCGGTCGCCGACGGCCTCGACCACGCCCCGGGTCATGCCGGAGAAGTTCGACATGATCACGTCGACGTCGGCGTTGGCGCGGACGATCGTCTGCGCGGCGTCGAACGCCTTCGGCGTCGTGTAGTCGGTGGTCTGCCGGGCGACGACCTCGAAGCCGTCGGCCTTCGCGAACGCCTCCGCGGCCTTGAAGAAGCACAGCGTGTTGGCGTTGAGGTCCGGGCCCGAGACGAGCGCGATCTTCGCGCCGTCGGGGTGCGAGTCGATGACGTCCTGCACCCAGTCCTCGTAGACGTCGAGGGTCTGCCCGCCGACGTACGTGATCGTGCCGGGCTGGTGCGTCTCCTCACCGAGCTTGGTCGCCCGGCCGCAGATCGGCAGGTTGAACACCGAGACCAGCACCTTCTTCTCCGGTGCCTGCTGGGTGAGGATGTCGCACACCAGGTTGCCGTCGTTGGGCTCGACGACGAACGCGTTGTACTTGCCGCTGGTCAGCGCCTGCTGCATCTGGTCGAACTGGACCTGGGCGTCGAAGGCGCCGTCGAAGACGTCGAGGTCGGCGCCGATCTCGTCGGCGGTCTTCTTCGCCTCGTCGATCGCGGCCTGCAGGTAGGAGTTGCTGGTGCCGGCCGAGAAGTAGGCGATCTTGAGGTCGGCCGGGTCGGAGACCGGCGGGGCGATGATCTCGGTCGACGCGGACGCCGAGTCGGTCACACCGGACGAGCAGCCGGCCATCGCGAGGCAGGCGGCGACGCCGGCGGCGGCGACGGTGAGGAGGGGACGGTGCTTCATGTTGCTTCCTTCGAACGTGGGGTCGAGAGACGGGCGCGACGCTGCGACCGGGATGCCCGAGACGGAGCGGTGGACCGGGTCAGTCGTCGGTCCAGGTGTCGTAGATGTCGCTCAGCGACGCGAACCACACGCCCTCGTGGGACGCCATGTGGTCCAGCAGCCGCTCGAGGCCCAGCAGGTGGTGGGCACGGGCTGCGGTCTGCGGGTGCAGGGTGATCGCCAGGACCGGGGCGGTCTCCCGCTCGTAGGCGTAGTCGAAGTGGTCCTGGAACCGCTGGAACATGACCTCGCTCGAGCCGAGGCCCGGGTTGACGCCCGGGATGTACTCCCCGACCGGGAAGTCGTCGAGGTACCAGGAGACCGGGAACTCCAGGAGCGGGCTGGGCGGGCCGAAGACCGACCCCTCCTCCCAGCGGACGTCGACCGGCCGCGGGTGGTAGGGCTGGAAGTCGTGGCCCATGAGCGAGGAGTCCCACTCGAAGCCGGTCTTCTCGAGCAGCTCGAGGGTGTGCTCGGTGAAGTCCCAGGCCGGCGAGCGGTAGCCGCGCGGCGCCTTGCCGACGTGCTTGAGGTGACCCTCGATGGTCTGCTCCATCAGCCGGATCTCGGTGTCCTGGTCGAGGCTCGGCACCGACTCGTGGTAACAGCCGTGGGCCGCGATCTCCTGGCCCGCCTCGACGATCGTGGCGAACGCCTCGGGGAAGGTCTCCATGGTGTGCACCGGCGTGCACCAGGTGCCCTGGATGTCGTAGCGCTCGAACAGGTCGAGCAGGCGCGGGACGCCCACGGTGGCGCAGTACTCGCCGCGGGAGAGGTAGCTCGGGCTGGTCTTGCCGAACGTTCCCATCCAGACGGCGTGGGCGTCGAAGTCGGCGCCGATGTTGACGGCGATCTTCTTCCCCTCGGGGAGGTGGAGTGGCATGGCGGGCTCCTTGCGGGACAGCGGGTCAGCGGGGACTCAGAGGGTGTGGTGGGCGTACTTCTCGTAGAGGTCGCGGCGCCGGCCGCGGTCGGTGTGCGTGGTGGCGGCGCCGGTGCGGCGGTTCTCGACGAGCAGGTCGAGGTCGAGCTCGTGGGTGATCGCGTCCTGCTCGTTGGTGCGGGCCTCGACGAGCACGCCGTCCGCGGGGAAGACGAGGTCGCACGGCGAGAGCACCGACGCCCGGGCCCAGCCCGGCGCGAGCGGCGCCTCGAGGTGGGAGACGGTCGGGCAGTGCACGACGTACACCTGGTTCTCGATGGCGCGGGCCGCGGCGCAGTGCCGCACCCGCCAGAAGCCCGCCTCCGTGAAGGTGTACGACGGCACGAGCAGCACCTCGGCGCCCATCGCGGTCAGCGTCGTGCAGACCTCGGGGATCTCGGCCTCGTAGCAGATGGCGATCCCGACGGTGACGTCGTCGATGACGTGCACGGCCAGCTCGTCGCCCTCGCCGGTGTCCCAGTCGGCCTCGGCCGGGAAGATGTGCGTCTTCGCGTGCCGGAGGACCTCGCCGCCGGGCCCGAAGAGGAAGGCTACGTTCTCGTGGCCCCCGGGGGTGGCGACGAGGTGCGTGCCGGCCAGGATCCACTGGTCGCGGCGGGCGGCCTCGGCGGTGAAGAGCGCGACGTACTCGTCGGTGTAGGCGCTGATCCGGGTCAGCTGGGCGATCTCGTGGGTGCGCCAGTCGGGATCGATGGTGAAGAGCGACTCGGTCACCAGCTCGGGCAGGACGACGACGCGGGCGTCCGGTGTCCGGTCGAGCAGGTCGCGGACCTGCTCGGCCCACGCGGCGAAGGAGTCGACCTCGCGCAGCTCGAGCTGCGCGGCGGCGACGGTCAGGGTGCGGCTCATCGGACTTCCTCTCGTTGGGGTACGGCGGGGCGGGCGCTCACTGCGCGAGCAGGCCGCCGTCGATGACGAGCTCGCTGCCCGTCACGAAGCGCGACTCGTCGCTGGCCAGGTAGACGCAGCCCCAGGCGATGTCCCGGGGCTCGGCGCCGAAGCCGAGCGGGGTCAGCGCGATCACCTCGGCGTTCTTCTCCGCCGGCTGCGCGTCGGTCAGCGGGGTCGTGACCCAGCCGGGGATCACGGTGTTGACCCGGACGCCGTCGCGGGCATAGGTCACCGCGCCGTTGCGGGTCAGGCCGCGGACGCCGCCCTTCGCCGCCTGGTAGGCCGCCACCCCCTCGGAGCCGACGACGCCCCAGGCCGACGACAGGTTGATGATCGAGCCCGCGCCCTGCGCGAGCATCGGGCCCAGCACGGCCCGCATGCCGAGGAACACGCCGGTCTGGTCGACCCCGACCACCCGCTCCCAGGCCTCCGGGGTGACGGCGTCGATCGCGGCGTAGTCGATGACGCCGGCGTTGTTGACGAGCACGTCGATCCGGCCGTGGCGGGCCACGACCTCGTCGACCACCCGCTGCCACGCGGTCTCGTCGGTGACGTCGAGCTCGGCGTACTCCAGCGCGGGGCCGTCGACCTCCTGCTCGGGCTTCTCCAGGTCGGCGACCACGACGGTCGCGCCCTCCTCGGCGAACAGCCGGGCCGTCGCCAGGCCGATGCCGACGGCGCCGCCGGTCACGACGGCCACCTTGTCCTTGAGTCGGTCCATGTCAGTCTCTCCGGTTCGTGTCGTGCGCGTCGGGGTGCTCAGCGGGCCAGGTAGCCGCCGTCGACCGGGAGGTCGACGCCGGTGATGAACCGCGCGCGGTCGGAGGCGAGGAAGCAGACGGCGTCCGCCACGTCCTCGGGGTCGCCCCCGGTGCCCATCGGCGTCGCGTCGAGGAAGGCCTCGTTGAGGTCGTCGGTCTGGCCGAGGGTCAGCGGCGTGCGGATCCAGCCCGGGAGCACCGCGTTGGCGCGGATCCCCTCGCGGGCGTAGGTCACCGCGGCGTTCTTGGTCATGGTGAGGACCGCATGCTTCGAGGAGTGGTACGCCGCGACGCCCGCCACCGAGGTGGCGCCGCAGATCGACGAGATGTTGACGATCGCGCCGGACCGCTGCGCCCGCATCGGCCGCAGCGCGGCCTGCATGCCCAGCAGGGTGCCGGTCTGGTTGATCGCCACGATCCGCCGCCACTCGTCGAGCGCGAGCTCGTGGAGCTGGTCGTAGCCCGAGACGCCCGCGTTGTTGACGAGGATGTCGAGCCGGCCGTGCTCGGCGACGGTCTCCGTGACGACCTCGGCCCAGCGGGCCGCGGACGTGACGTCGTGCGAGCGGGTCGCGATGTGCTCCCCCAGGTCGGACTGGTCGCGCACGTCGGTCGCCACGACCTGGGCCCCGAGCTCGGCGAGTCGCGTCGCGACGGCGTACCCGATGCCCTGTGCGGCGCCGGTCACGAGGGCCACGCGCCCCGTCAGGTAGTCCATGCGTCCTGCTTCCTCGTAGTGCGGTCCGGGTCACACGCCCGGCGGTGATGAGGACCGTAGGAAGCCGGGGCAGGGCGGCGCGTCGGTCGATCTACGTATCTGCCCTCACCGGCGGCGTACGTCGATCGACGGACGCCCCCGTCCGGCGGGCGGTCCTACGCTGAGCGGGTGAGGTACTCGCACCAGGTCCGTGGCCGGTCCTACTCGTTCACCTCGCTGGTCGACGTGCTCGGCAAGGCGTCGCCGCACCGCTCGGGCGACGTCCTCGCGGGGAGCGCGGCGGGCTCGGCCGCGGAGCGCGTGGCGGCGCAGTGGGTGCTCGCCGACCTGCCGCTCGCGACCTTCCTCGACGAGCCGGTCGTGCCCTACGAGACCGACGACGTCACCCGCCTGATCCTCGACACCCACGACGCGGCGGCCTTCGCGCCGCTGCGGCACCTGACCGTGGGCGGCCTGCGCGAGTGGCTGCTCGCGACCGCCACCGCACCCGGCGCGGCGGCCGCGCTCACCGCGGTCGCGCCCGGGCTGACGCCCGAGATGGTCGCCGCGGCCAGCAAGCTCATGCGCAACCAGGAGCTGATCACGGTGGCGGCCGCCACCGAGGTGGTGACCGGCTTCCGCTCGACGGTGGGACTGTCAGGGCGGCTCGCCACCCGGCTCCAGCCGAACCACCCCGCCGACGACCCGGCAGGCGTGGCGGCCGCCGTCCTCGACGGGCTGCTGCTGGGCTGCGGGGACGCCGTGATCGGCATCAACCCCGCCTCCGACAGCCCGGCCGCGGTGGCCCGCCTGCTCCGGCTGCTCGACGACGTCCGGCAGCGCTACGAGATCCCCACCCAGTCCTGCGTGCTCACTCACGTGACCACGACCATCGACCTGGCCGCCGCCGGCGAGCCCGTCGACCTCGTCTTCCAGTCGATCGCCGGCACCCAGGGCGCCAACGCCGGCTTCGGCGTCGACCTCACGCTGCTCGCCGAGGGCCGCGAGGCCGCACTGTCGCTGGGCCGCGGCGAGGTGGGCGAGCAGGTCATGTACTTCGAGACCGGGCAGGGCTCGGCGCTGTCCGCGGACGCACACCTCGGCACCGGCGGCCTGCCCGTCGACCAGCAGACGCTCGAGGCCCGGGCGTACGCCGTGGCGCGGGCGTTCGACCCGTTCCTGGTCAACACGGTGGTCGGCTTCATCGGCCCCGAGTACCTCTACGACGGCAAGCAGATCATCCGGGCCGGCCTGGAGGACCACTTCTGCGGCAAGGTCCTCGGCGTCCCCATGGGCGTCGACGTCTGCTACACCAACCACGCCGAGGCCGACTCCGACGACACCGACACCCTGCTCACGCTGCTCGTCGCGGCGGGCACCAGCTTCGTGATCACCGTGCCCGGCGCCGACGACGTGATGCTCGGCTACCAGTCGACGAGCTACCACGACGCGCTCTACGCGCGCCGGGTCGGGCGCAAGCGCCCCGCACCGGAGTTCGAGGCCTGGCTCGACCGGGTCGGCCTGCTCGCCGAGGACGGCGGCATCCGCGCGGTCGACCCCGCGCGCAGCGCCCTGCGGGAGCTCGTGTGAGCGACTTCTGGCAGGCGCTGCGCGCCCACACCCCGGCCCGGATCGGCCAGGAGCGGCACGGCGAGGCACCCGGCACCCGGGACCGGCTCGCGTTCGCGACGGCCCACGCCGCCGCGCGGGACGCCGTGCACCAGCCGCTCGACGTCCCCGCCCTCGTCGCCGAGCTGGCCACGGTCGACGGGCTCGCCCCGGCCTGCGTGGTGGCCTCCGCGGCGCCCGACCGGGCGACGTACCTGACCCGGCCGGACCTGGGACGGCGCCCGCGCGACCCGGTCCCTGCCCTGACGCCCGGCGCCGAGGGCGACCCCGACCTGCTCGTCGTCCTCGCCGACGGGTTGAGCGCGCTCGCCGTCGAGCGGCACGCGGCCGGCGTCCTGCGCGCCCTGCTTCCGCTGCTCCCGGCCTCGACCCGGCTCGCCCCGCCCGTCGTCGCGACCCAGGCCCGGGTGGCCCTGGCCGATCACGTCGGACTGGCCTGGCGGGCCCGGCTGGCGCTGGTGCTGATCGGCGAGCGGCCCGGCCTGACGACGGCGGACAGCCTCGGCGCCTACCTGACCTGGGCGCCGCGGCCCGGCGTCGCCGACGCGGCGCGCAACTGCGTGTCCAACATCCACCCGCCGCACGGCCTCGACCACGCCACCGCGGCTCGTACGATCGCGTCGCTCGTCCAGGGCGCGACGCTGCTCGGCGCCACGGGCGTGGCCCTCAAGGAGGGACGCGCCGCCCTCGGGTGAGCGCTCACTCCCCCGCGGTCAGGTCCCGCGGCCACCAGTCGGGAAGCAGCCGCACGTAGATCTCGAGCAGGTCGTCCACCGACAGCTCCGGCCGGTCCAGCCAGGCGGCGATGACCCCGACCGTTCCGTCGGCGATGAACCGGGCCGCCACCTCCGCCACGGCGGCCTGCGGCTGCCCCGGGACGTCGAGCGACGGCGCCACGCCGGAGACCTCGCGCAGCAGCCGGCCGCTCTCCAGGAAGTGGCGCCCGAGCATGCCGCGCAGGCCGTGGTCGGCGTCGCCCGCGGCCAGCCCGGCCCGGTAGAGGCCGGCATGGCGGGCGACGTGCTCCAGGACGCCGCGGGTCACGGCGGTGACCGCGCGGGCGGCCTCCGCCGGTGGCGCCCCGGGGGCCGGCAGGCCGGCGCGCAGCTGGTCGAGCTCGGCGCCCAGTGCCTGCTGGAGCAGCTCGTCGACGGAGCCGGCGTGCTGGTAGACGGTCGAGCGGTGCACCCCCGCCGCGGCGGCGACCGCGGTCATCGAGAGGTCGGCGATCGGCTGCTCGGCGGCCAGCCGGAGCACGGCCTCGTGGAGGCGGGCGCGGCTGCGGGCCTGGCGCGGATCCATGGCCGGAATGTTATGCGACACCCGTCGGTTAGATCTCTAACCGACGGGTGTCGGATAGAGACGGAGGCCGCGGACGCGGCCCGGAAACCGGAGGAAGACATGGCCACCTATGACGTTGCCGACCGCTCTGCGATCGTGACCGGAGGGGGCTCGGGCATCGGCCGCGCCGTCGCCGAGCTGCTCGCCGCCAACGGAGCGGCCGTCCTGGTCGCCGACATCGACGCCACCGCCGCCGGCGAGGTCGCCACGGCGATCACCGAGGCCGGCGGCACCGCCGCGCCCTTCGTCGGCGACGTGAGCGACCCCGAGGTCGCCGCCGCCCTGGTCACCGCCGCCGAGGAGCTCGCTCCCCTGCGCATCGCCGTCAACAACGCGGGCATCGGCGGCGCCGACGCGCCCGTCGGCGAGTACCCGATCGACAGCTGGCGCAAGGTGGTCGAGGTCAACCTCAACGCGGTCTTCTACGGCGTGCGCGCCCAGGTGCCCGCGATCGCGGCCAACGGCGGCGGCGCGATCGTCAACATGGCCTCGGTGCTCGCCTCGGTCGGCATCGCCGGCTCGTCGGCGTACGTCACGACCAAGCACGGCCTGCTCGGGCTCACCAAGAACGCCGCGCTCGAGCACAGCGGGCAGGGCGTGCGCGTCACCGCCGTCGGCCCCGGCTTCATCTCGACCCCGCTGCTCGAGGCCAACCTCGACGCCGCGACCCAGCAGGCCCTCGCCGACCGGCACGCCACCGGCCGCCTCGGCACCTCCGAGGAGGTCGCCCACCTGGTCGCCTTCCTCGCCTCCGACGCGGCGACGTTCATCACCGGCAGCTACCACCTGGTCGACGGCGGGTACGCGGCGTCCTGAGTCAGGGCGTCCGCAGCTCCCCCAGGACCGCCACCCGGTCCTCGGCCAGCACGAAGCCCGCGGCGACGGCGGCGTCCGTCGCCGCGGTGTACGCCGCCACGTAGTCGTCACGCGTCGCCCAGCGCCGCTCACCGGCCCCGGCCGGGAGCGGCAGGGTGCGGCCGAACAGCCCGCAGATGGCCGAGGCACCCGGCGCCGCCTCGCCCACGACCACGTCGGCGGGCGCGTCGACGACCGGCGTCCGGACGCCACCGCGGACGATGCCGAGCTCGTCGCGGACGAACGCCCCGTCGACGATCTCCAGCGGCACGGCGGACGGCGCGGGCGCTCCCCCACGCGCCCACCGGTCCAGGTGGCGCAGCGCGGCGCGGACGACGTACACCTGCTGGCCGCGGTTGACCGGGTCGGCGCAGCCGAGGAAGGCCTCGAACTCGCCGATCTGGAAGTAGTCGGCGTGGGCCGCGCCGGCCACCTCCCAGACCCGCAGCAGCGGACCGTCGGGCTGGCGTGCGGGCAGGTAGTTCATCCGGCCGAGCAGGTCGCCCTCGCTCTGCAGCACGATCACCGGCACGTCGAGGTCGTCGCGCAGCGGCGTCGGCACCCCGCTCGCCCGCGCGGCCATCAGGTCGATCCCGCGACCGATCTCGCCGAGCGGCGCGGCGACGTCGCCGCGGCTGTGGATCAGGAAGCCGTCGAAGAAGAGCTCCCGCGGGTGCACCTCGTTGACATAGGTGGTGAGCAGGTAGGCCGACTGCGACTCGCCGATCGCCAGCACGGTCGTGGCGCCGGTCTCGGCGGCGAGCGCCCGGGCGACCTCGGTGAAGATGCCGTGGGCGAAGGCGTCGCCGGGGTGGTGCAGGTCGCCGTACCGCTCGGGGTCGAGGCCGGTCAGCCCCTGAAGCGCGACCCCCTCGACCGCGACCGCCGCTGTCCCGCTCACCACGCCGTTGTGCTGCGCCGAGACGCCCGCCCACGCGTGCCCCTGCCGGACGAGCTCGTCGGCCAGGTAGGTCCAGTCCGGCGCCGCGTCGGCCCCGCTGCTCACGTTGAGCCACTCGACGACGAGCGTCCCGCTCGCGGGCGCCGTCACCGGGCGCCGGACGACGACGCGGGTGGCGAACCCGGCCGAGCCCAGCGCGGGGTCGACGGCCTGCGCGGTGCCGGACGCGGCGTACTCGGTCTCGGACCAGCCGGCGGCCGCGAGGTCGGGCCCGGGTCGGGCGGAGGTCAGGGCGATGCCGTGACCGCCGGTGAGGGGGGCGAGGGTGACGGGGGTGACGGGGGGCACGGGTCGATCATCCCCCGGGTCGGTAGCCTGCGCGGGTGCTCCCGGCGTTCGAGATCGTGGCCCGGCACCGGCCGATCGCGCTGGTGGGCCGCCCCGGCGCAGCCCTCGTCGCCCCCTTCGCGGCGGTCGAGGCGGACCTCGACCTGACCGGCGCCGGCGAAGGGGCCGGCGCCGAGCTCGCGCTGACCCACCCGGACGGCACCCGGCTCGCGGTCCGGCTCGACGGGCAGCGCGCCTCGCTCCGGGTCGGCGAGCGGCCGCTGCGCAGCCGGCGCCACGGCCGGACCCGCGCGACGCCGTCCCGGCTGGGGCTGACCCTGACCGGCAGCCACCTCGCCGTGCTCACCCGCGAGGACGGGGCCTGGGTGGTCCGCGGGCGGGTCGACCTGCGCGAGGTGGGCGGACCCGACACCCGCGCGGCGGGCTGGGCGGGTGGGCTCCGCGGATCGGGGTCGGGAGCCGTGACCGGCGTCCGGACCGGACCCTTCGGCCAGCTCGGGCTGCGCGACGTGCGGCTGGTCTCGCACGCCGACGGGACGCCGTACCGGCGCGGGGGCGAGGTGCTGCTCACCGCGACGAGCGCGGGCCCGGGCTTCTTCGACACCGCGCACACGTCGCTGTGGGCACTGACGGCCGACGACCGGGTCGAGCACCGGGCGGACCTCTTCTTCGGCCGCCCCGACCGCCCCGGCGTGTACGGCGACCACGCCACCCACCTGCTCCGCGACGGCGACCGCTGGCTGGTCGCGACCAGCACCTGGTCCGACTTCCCCGCCGACCGGCACGCGCGGGTGCCGGGCGTGCTGCGGGTGACGCTCGCCGAGTCGAGCGCCGACCTCACCAGCGGGCAGCACGTGCTGCCCACCCGCGAGCTCGCCCTGCCGGCGCCCGAGTGCACCCCGAGCGTCGGCACCTGGGACCCGCACCTGGTCCGCGACCCGGCCACGGGCGAGTGGCTGGTCGGCTACGTGAGCGCGCGGAGGTTCTTCGACTTCCACCCCGCGCTCGCAAGCGGGCCCACGCTCGACGACCTCACGCTGCGCGGGGCCGCCACCGACCGCCGCGCCACCGAGGGCACGACGCTGCTCCGGGACGGCGCCACCTGGCGGGTCCTCGCCAGTGACGGCAGGGACAACCGCCGGGCGACGCGTGCCCGGTTCCCGGTCTTCGACACCTCACTGCGCGAGGTCGGCACCCTGAGGGCGCCGTACCCGACGAACATCCCGTGGCCGAGCGTCGTCCCGCCCGACCCGGCGGTGCCGGGCGACGAGTGGCGGTGGGTGACGTTCAACGGCCGACCGGCCGGGGGGACCCTGGCCGGCTACGGCACGCACGGGGACGTCGTCGTGATGCGTCAGCAGCGCTGACGCGCCGCGCGCGGCAGGGCTCAGTCGGCGCGGGGGTCGGCGTAGTCCGACCACTTGTCGAGGTCGACGTCGTCCACCGGCGTCTTCTCGACCTCATCCGGCTCACCGTGGAGCTCACGCGCGAGTGCGCCGAGATCCGTTTCGTGAGTGCGGTACTTCAGGTCGCGAGCGACCTTCGTCTGCTTGGCTTTCGCACGGCCGCGGCCCATAGGGTCCAGCCCCCTCGCACACTTGGCCGGGAACCCTCCGGGCCCCGGACTGCTGAATCAGAGTCTCGTGGGGCCAACGGTACATGGCCGGTGGGTGTTCCCGCACGTCGGGCACCACCCCCGCGCGCCGGTGAGGCCGAGGTCACCAGCCGGGGTGCTGGCCGACCAGCTCGACGGTGCCCTTCTGGTCGGGATCGACCGTGACGTCGCCGGCCACCCAGCTGTCGATCCCGGACTCCGCGAGGCGGGCCAGGGCGCCGTCGACGGCGTCGGGGGCGACGAGGGCGACCATGCCGACGCCGCAGTTGAGGGTGGCCTCGAGGTCGGGCTGGGCGACGTCGCCGAGGCGGCGGACGAGGTCGAAGACCGGGCCCGGCGTCCAGGTGGCGCGGTCGAGGGTCGCCTTGAGCTCGGGCGGCATGACGCGCGCGAGGTTGTTGGCGAGGCCGCCGCCGGTCACGTGGGCCATGGCGTGGGTCTCGGTCTCGCGGGCGATCGTGAGGCAGGGCTTGGTGTAGAGGCGGGTCGGCTCGAGGAGCTCCTCGCCGAGGGTGCGGCCGAGCTCGTCGACGTGGCGCTCGACGCTCCAGCCGGCCTGGGTGAAGAAGACGTGGCGGGCCAGCGAGTAGCCGTTGGAGTGCAGGCCGCTGGCGGCCATCGCGATGACGACGTCGCCCTCGCGCACCCGGGAGGCGCCGAGCAGGGCGTCGGCCTCGACCACGCCGGTGGTGGCGCCGGCGACGTCGTACTCGTCGGGGGCGAGGAGGCCGGGGTGCTCGGCGGTCTCGCCGCCGACGAGCGCGCAGCCGGCCTCGACGCACGCCTCGGCGATGCCCTTGACGATGGCCGCGATCCGCTCGGGGACGACCTTGCCGGTGGCGATGTAGTCGGTCATGAAGAGCGGCTCGGCACCGCAGACGACGAGGTCGTCGACGACCATGCCGACGAGGTCGAAGCCGATGGTGTCGTGCTTGTCGACCATCTGGGCGACGGCGACCTTGGTGCCGACGCCGTCGGTCGAGGTCGCCAGCAGCGGGCGCCGGTAGGACAGCAGGGCCGAGGCGTCGAAGAGGCCGGCGAAGCCGCCCAGGCCACCCCGCATCTCGGGACGGCGGGCCTTCTCGACCCACTCCTTCATCAGGTCGACGGCGCGGTCCGCGGCCTCGATGTCGACGCCGGCACGGGCATAGGCGTTGTCGGCCACGATTCCCTCGGTCTCCTTGCTGGGTGTCACGGGTTGTTGAAGACGGGCAGCGCCTCGCCGTGCGTGCTGGGGGCGAGCGTCGCCTCCAGCAGGTGCTTGCCGAGCAGGCTCTCGTCGGGCAGCTCGATCGGGTAGTCGCCGGTGAAGCACGCGGTGCAGAGGGTGGCCTGCGGCTGGCCGGTCGCCTCGACCATGCCGTCGAGCGAGATGTAGCCGAGGCTGTCGGCGCCGACGCTGGCGGCGATCTCGGCGGCGTCGAGGCCGTTGGCGATCAGCTCGGCCCGCGTCGCGAAGTCGATGCCGTAGAAGCACGGCCACTTCACCGGCGGGCTGGAGATCCGGACGTGCACCTCGAGCGCGCCGGCCTCGCGGAGCATCCGGACCTGGGCGCGCTGGGTGTTGCCGCGCACGATCGAGTCGTCGACGACGACGACCCGCTTGCCGCGGATCATGTGCTCCAGCGCGTTGAGCTTGAGCCGGATGCCGAGCTGGCGCAGCGTCTGCGACGGCTGGATGAAGGTGCGGCCGACGTAGGCGTTCTTGACGAAGCCCTGGCCGAACGGGATGCCGCTCTCGAGCGCGTAGCCGGACGCGGCCGGCGTACCGGACTCGGGGACCGGGATCACCAGGTCGGCCTCGACCGGGAACTCCCGGGCCAGCTGGCGGCCCATCTCGACGCGCGCCTCGTGGACGCTGCGCCCGGCGATGGTGGCGTCGGGGCGGGCGAGGTAGACGTACTCGAACACGCAGCCCTTGCGGCGCGGCTCGGCGAACTTGTGGGAGCGCAGGCCGTCCTCGTCGATGACGATCAGCTCGCCGGGCTCGACCTCGCGGATGACGCTCGCTCCGATCGTGGCCAGCGCGGCGTCCTCGCTCGCGACGACCCAGCCCCGGTCGAGCCGGCCGAGCACGAGCGGCCGGATGCCCTCGGGGTCGCGGGCGGCGTAGAGCGTGTTCTCGTTCATGAAGACGAAGGAGAAGGCGCCCTCGACCTGCGGCAGCAGCTCGAGCGCACGCGCCTCGAGCGACTGGTCGGGGTGGTGCGCGAGCAGCGCGGTGACCAGGCTGGTGTCGTTGGTCGACGCCTCGAGGTCGCGCGCGTGGATGTCGAGCTCGCCGTCGTCGCTCGGCAGCTCCTTGACCATCTCGGCGAGTGCCGCGGTGTTGATCAGGTTGCCGTTGTGACCGAGCGCGATCGAGCCGTCCTCGGTGGGCCGGAACGTCGGCTGCGCGTTCTGCCACGTGCTCGCGCCCGTGGTCGAGTAGCGACAGTGGCCGACCGCGAGGTGCCCCGCGAACGACTCGAGGGTGTTCTCGTCGAACACCTGGGAGACGAGTCCCATGTCCTTGTAGACGAGGATCTGGCGCCCGTTGCTGACCGAGATGCCCGCGGACTCCTGTCCCCGGTGCTGCAGGGAGTAGAGGCCGAAGTAGGTCAGCTTGGCGACGTCCTCACCCGGGGCCCATACGCCGAAGACTCCGCACACGGGTTTCAGCGTACCGGCGATCGGCCGCAACGCTCAGTTGGCGGCGATGCTCCGAGACGTGCGCTCCACCACGGCGCTCGCGACCTGGGCGGCCTGGGCCCGGATCTCGGGGATCGCGGTCGACTCCCAGAGCGTGCCCTTGCGCGGCGGTCCCACCACGTAGAGGCCGTCGACGACCGCGCCGGACGCGTCCACGACCCGTCCGTCGACGGTGCTGTCGATGCCGAGCGCGAGCGGGTCGGGAGCGACCGTGCCGCGGGCGACCAGCGCCTGGATCAGCGGGTCGGCGCTGCGCCGCACGTCGGCGAGGGGGCCGGTGCAGTTGACGACGGCGTCGGCCGGGATCGGCGTGGCACCCGGCGCCGCGGTGACGGCGCAGCGCTCGCCGAGGTCGTCGACCTCGTGCAGGGTGCCGGGCCGGATGGTGAGCCGGCCGTCGTAGCGGTATCGCTGGAGGCGCAGCGCGACCTCGGGCGCCATCCGGTGCCGGCGCACCTCCCACTCGCGCACGTGGACGTCGAGGAAGCGGCGCCGCTCGTCGTGCGGGAGGCGGCGCCAGAGCTCCTGGGTGAGGGGACGCAGGCCGTCGACGACGGCGCGCCAGCCGACTCCGCGCTCGGCGGCGGCGCGACACTCCTCGGCGACGGCCTCGGCGACCTGGTCGGCGGTCACCGCGTCGTCGGGGACCTTGGTGACCCACGCGGTGTGCGCCTGCTCGACGTGCGGCTTGGGCAGGGTGCCGCTGCGGCTGAGCATGGTGACGTGGCGCTCGGGGCCGTCCTCGAGCAGCGTGATGACGGTGTCGACGGCGGTCAGGCCGGTGCCGACCACGACCACCCGGGCGTCGGCAGGGAGGGCGCGGAGCCGGCCGAGCTGCCACGGGTTGCCGATGTGCCAGGGCGCGTCGGGGAGGTCGGCGAGCGGCCGCGGCGGCTGGTTGCCGTGGCAGAGGACGACGGCGTCCGCGGGCGCGGTCGAGCGCTCGGTGACGACGTCGAAGCCGGTCGCCGTGGGGACCACGTCGCGCACCCGGCCGGCCCGGATCCGGAGCCGGTCGTCGGCGACGTCCGCGAGCCGGTCCTGGAGGTAGATCGCGTAGTCGGCGCGCGGCAGGAACGCCTGCGGGTCGCTGCCCCGCCCGGTCCGCAGCGCCCAGTCGAGCAGGTCGGAGGGCGCGTCGGGGAAGGCGCTCATGTGCCGGGCCCGGACGTTGAGCAGGTGCCGCTGGTCGTTGGTGCCGTAGGCGATGCCGCGCCCGACGATGCCGCTGGCCTCGTGGACGACCACCTCGAGGCCCGGGTCGTCGGAGCGGACGAGCAGGTTGATCGCCGTCAGGACCCCGCTCGCACCGCCGCCGATCACCGCGACGCGGGTACGCGCGCGGAGGGGGGCGGGGGTGGGCGCGGCGGCCTGGGTCGACGTCATGAGGTGAGTCTAGTGGATCGCTAGACTTTGGCGGGAATAGTCGGTGCCGGTTTGCCCGGACCGCCCCGCGGAGAGGTTCCGAGCGTGCTCCTCCCCCGCGTCCTGGCCGGCCTGCTCCTCGCCGCACTGCTCACCGCGTGCGATGCCGGCGACGACCCCGGCCCTCGCCCCGCCCCCGCGCTGCCCGAGCTCGCGCCCGCGTGGACCGCGGCAGGCGTCACCGGCGACCGGGCCTGGCTGGTCGACGACCTGCTCGTGGTGGCCGGCAAGGCGACGCTGACCGGCCTCGACCGGGCGACCGGCGCGGTGCGCTGGACCCGGTCGCTGGCGCCCGGGATCTGCACGACCGCGCTCGCCCCCAACCCCGACAGCCTCCTGGCCCTGGTCGTGCAGCGCACTGCGAAGCCGCAGACCTGCGCGGCCGCCGCGCTCGTCGACCTCCACGACGGCGCGCTGCGCTGGCGCAAGGATCTCAGGGACCAGCACCCCTCCCACTGGGACGACGCCCGGTACGACGGCGCCGGCGCGGGCACCAAGGTCGTCGCCGTGACCGACACCGTGATCGGAGCGGCGCTGCGGCTCGACGTCCGCGACGGGGCGGTGCTGTCGCGGTCCGACGACGCCGAGTACACCACCGACGGCCCGCACCTGGTCGCGCTGACCTCGCTCAACCTCCGGCGCAGCCCGACGATCGAGACCCGAGCGACCGTCACCGAGACCGACACCGGCCGCCGGGTGCGGACGTTCCGGACCCGCGACGCCAGCAACCTGTTCCCGGTCCAGGCCGCGCCTCTCGTCGTCGGCACCGAGCGCGGCCAGTGGGGCAGCGACCTGTACGTCGAGCACGGGGGCCAGGTCCGCGTGGTCGGCCGCGGCCTCGGGCTGTTCACCGCGACCGTCGACGACCGTGTGGTGCAGGGCTACGACGGCGCGCTCGTCGTCTCCGACGCGGGCACCGGCGAGGAGCTCTCGGCCCAGCCGCTCGACCCGCAGGAGGAGGTGGCCGGCGTCGCCGGGGACGCCGTGATCACCTACGACCGGGTGCCGGGGTGGCTCCCGGACGCGCCGGCCGTGCTGCGCCGGCTGCCGCTCGACGGCTCGGGCGAGCCGGTCGTGCTGGGGCGGGTCCGCGGCGCGGCGCTGCTCGTGGCCGACGGCGTCGCCTACACCGCGGGCCGGGACGGGATGCGGGCCTACCGGCTGCCGGCCGACGGGACGCCGACGTCGGCCTACCTCGACCGGCTGGCCTGGCGCGAGGGCGACCTGCGCCCGGCGGAGGTGTTCGACGCGTGCCGCGCGGTCAGCGGCGAGACGCTCGCCCAGGTCGGCCTCGCGGCCGACGAGCGGGTCGACGCGTCGTGCTGGTGGGGTGGCGGGCGGCGGTTCTCGGTCGCCGTCGAGGCGGGGCTGCCGGAGGCGCCCGCACCGGCGCGCGAGGACGGCGCCGAGGACGTGCCCGGCCTGGGCGACAGCGCCTGGCTCGTCGAGCGCAGCCGGGCCCTGGAGCTGACGGTCCGGCTGCGGAACGTCACCGTGCGGGTGACGGCGACGGCGACCGACGCCCGGCCCGGGGTCCTCGAGGCCGCGCGCGAGGTGCTCGCGGCGCTCGAGGACCGGGACTGAGCCGGCGGGCTCCGATCAGGCGCCGAGGTTGCGGAGCAGCAGCGCCTCGGCGAGCAGGACCTTCTCGAACTCGGCCAGGTGCAGGCCCTCGTTGGGGCCGTGCGCGCGGGTGTCGGGGTCCTCGACGCCGGTCACCAGCACCGCCGCCTGGGGGAAGGTCTCGAGGAACTCGGCGATGAACGGGATCGAGCCGCCGACGCCCATGTCGACCGGGGCGGTGCCGTCCCAGGCCTCGGCGAAAGCCGACCGCGCGGCGTCGTACGCCGGGCCGTTGACGTCGAGCGCGATCGGCTCGCCGGTGTCGACGACGTCGACGGTGAGCTGCGCGCCCCACGGCACGTGCTTCTCGAGGTGCGCCTTGAGGCAGGCCAGCGCGTTCTCGGACGTCTCGCCGGGCGCGGTGCGGAGCGCGAGGCGGGCCCGCGCCGACGGGATGAGCGTGTTGGACGAGCCGTCGACCTTGGGCGCGTCGAGGCCGATGACCGACAGCGCGGGCTGGGTCCAGAGCCGCTCGACGGCGGGGCCGGAGCCGACCCACTGGACGCCCTCGGCCACCCCGGACTCGGCGCGCAGCCGCTCCTCGGGGTAGTCGACGTCGGCGGCGGGGCCGGAGTGCAGGCCGGCGACGGCGACCTGGCCGGCGTCGTCGTGCAGCGAGGCGATGAGGCGCGAGAGGGTGATCAGGGCGTCGGGGACCAGGCCGCCCCACATGCCCTGGTGGACGGCGTGGGTCAGCGTGCGGACCTCGACGTTGACGCGGACCAGGCCGCGCAGGCTCGTGGTCAGCGCGGGGACGCCGATGTCCCAGTTGCCCGAGTCGGCGATCACGATGACGTCGGAGCGCAGCTCGTCGACGTACTTCTCGAGGAGCTGGGGCAGGGTCGCGCTGGCGACCTCCTCCTCGCCCTCGATGAAGAGCCGAACGGTGACGGGCAGCTCGTCGCCGAGCATCCGCAGCGCGGCGACGTGGGTCATGATGCCGCCCTTGTCGTCGGCGACGCCGCGACCGTAGAGGCGGCCGTTGCGCTCGGTCGGCTCGTACGGCGCGCTGTCCCACTCGGCGTGATCGTTCTCGGGCTGCACGTCGTGGTGGGCGTAGAGCAGCACCGTGGGCGCGCCCGCGGGCCCCTTCTTCTCACCGATCACGGCGGGCGGGGCGCCGTCGAAGGCGCGCACGATCTGGACGTCCACCCCCTCGGCGGCGAAGAGGTCGGCGGTCGCCCGCGCACTCACCTCGACCTGGTCGAGGCGGTCGGGATCGGCGCTGACGGACTGGATGCGGACGAGGGCCTCGAGGTCCGATCGGACGCCGGGCAGGAGCTCGGCGAGGCGCGCGCGCAGGTCAGTGGTGGAGACGGGTCCGGTCATGGGCCCCAACCTAGTGCGGAACCTCCGTCAGGCATGATCGCGGTATGGCACTCTCTCGGATGCTCCAGGCCACGACCGTTGCCGCTGCGCTCACTCTCGCGCTCTCCGCCTGCGGCAGCGGTGACGACGGCGACGCCACCGACAAGGACGGCTCCGGCGCCGACGCCGCCGCCTCCAGCCCCGCTCCCGGCGACTCCCCCGCGGCCGGCGACGAGGCCTCCGACGACGCCTCCGACGACGCCGCCCCGAGCGGACCGGTGCAGTTCCGCCGGGTCCTCGAGGCCACCGGCATCCCGGCCGACGGCGCCGAGAGCACGCCGCTGCCCGAGGACTGCAGCGACGTCCCGGCCGGCCAGCCCAAGGCCGGCGCCGAGACCATCGCGTGCGACGAGTCCGGCATCGTCTACCGGCTCGCGCCGGCCGAGATCACCGGCGGCGTCGAGAGCGCCGAGGCCGAGAAGCCGGCGAACCTCACCGACTGGGTCGTCTCGCTCCGCTTCGACGCCCAGGCCGCCACGGCCTTCGGCGCCCTGACCCGCGAGCTGGCCGGCACCAACAAGCTGCTCGCGATCGTGCTCGACGGCGAGGTGATCAGCGCGCCGACGATCCAGGACGCCGTCGAGGACGGCCGGGTCCAGATCGGCGGGACGTTCACCGAGGAGCAGGCCACGACGATCGCCGGGCAGCTCACGAAGCGCTGAGCGGCAGGTACGGCGTCAGGTCGGTCCGCTCGCCGCTCGCCTGCACCCGGGCGCCGTCGAGCGCGGCGTCCCAGCCGAGCCGGCCGGTGGCGAGCTCGATCCAGGTGGCCGCGTCGGTCTCGACCACGGCCGGCGGCGTCCCGCGGGTGTGCCGGACGCCCTCGATCACCTGGACGGCGGCGTACGGCGGCACCCGGACCTCGACCGAGCGGCCGGGGGCGCGGGTCTCGAGCAGCGCCAGGTAGTGCTTGGTGAGCAGCCGGAGGTCGGCCCGCTCGGCGGTCCCGGCCTCGACCCGGGCGAGGGCCTCGGCGACGAGGGCGGGGTCGGCAGGGCGCAGGCGCGCGGGCATCAGCTGTCGTTCTCCTCGGTCGGCTGGTCGACGGGCAGGCCCGGGTAGGGCTGGATGAGCTGGTAGACCGAGTAGGTCTCGCGCTCGTCGTCCGCGCCGCCGGAGCCGGGCCGCTGGGCGGCGAGCCGACGGCGGTCGACGAGGTCGGCGATCTCGTTCATGAGCTCCTCGGCCTCGCCCGGGGTCAGGAGCAGCGCCCACTCGGAGATGCTGCGCTCGGGCCGGGCGCCGTCGTCGGGCGGCGTGAACGCGCGCTCGACCAGGTGCCGGCCCCACTCGACGGCGTTGCGCTGGAAGACGGCGTACGCCGCCTGGCCGCCGGGCTGGGCGAGCATGTCGGAGGTGCGGAACCGGATCCCCTGGGGGTCGACGAGCCGCCAGACCCGGTCCCGGCGGTCCCGGGCGGCCTCGGGGTCCTCCTCGACCAGGCCGTACTTGGCGAGCTGGCGCAGGTGGAAGCTCGCCTGGTTGGCGGGCACGTCGATGCGCCGGGCGATGTCGGCCGCCCGCAGCGAGCCGGCCGCGGACAGCTCGTGGAGCACCCGGTTGCGGGTGGGGTGGGCGATCGCGCGGAGGATCCGCGGGTCGTCGTACAGCACCATGGGGCCAGCCTAGCGAAGATGCGCACGCTCTATTGCGCACCACATGTTGCGCAACATAGTGTGCGCAATATGCCCGCCTTCCGCGCCCTCGCCCGCAACCACGACTTCACCGCGCTCTGGGTCGGCGCGACGGTCGCCGAGCTGGGCTCGCGGGTGACGATCTTCGCGGCGCCGCTCGTCGCCTACGCGCTCACCGGGTCGCCGCTCTGGGCGGCCGCCGCCGAGGGCGTCTTCCTGACCGGGATGGTCGCCGCGCTGCTGCCCGCCGGGGTCCTCGCCGACCGCTGGCACCGGCTGCGGTTGATGCGGATCTCGCTCGGCACCGGCTTCGCGCTCTACGCCTCGCTCGCCGTCGCGGGTGCGGCCGGCGCGCTCACGCTCCCCCACCTGCTGGTCGTGCTGCTCGTGACCGGCGTCGTCACCGGCCTGTTCGGCCCGGCCGAGTACGCCGCCATCCGCACCATCGTCAGCGACGAGCAGCTGCCGACGGCGCTCAGCCAGCAGCAGGCGCGCCAGCACGTCGCCGCCCTGCTCGGCGGTCCCCTCGGCGGCGCCCTGTACGGCGTCGCGCGGTGGGCGCCGTTCGCCGCCGACGCGGTGACCTACGCGCTCGGCTGGCTGCTGCTGGGGCGGGTCCGCGCCGACCTGTCCGCCCGGCCCGACCCCGAGCGCACCCGGTCCCGCCCGCTGCGCGACGTCGGCGACGGGATCCGGTTCGTGTGGCGCCGGCCCTTCCTGCGGGTGCTGCTCTTCTGGTCGCCGACGGTCAACCTGACGATCAACGCCCTCTTCTTCGTCGCCCTGCTCCGGCTGATCGAGGCGGACTTCTCGGCGGCCCAGATCGGGCTCACCCAGGCCGCGATCGGCGGCTTCGGCGTCCTCGGCGCGATCGTCGCCCCGGTGCTCGTCGAGCGCTTCGCGACCGGCACGCTGACCGTGCTCGTCGCGTGGAGCTGGGTCCCGCTGGCGGTCCCGCTCGCGCTGTGGAACCACCCGCTGAGCATGGCCCTGGCCGGGGCGCTCGGGATGTTCCTCAACCCCGCCGGCAATGCGGGCGTCGGCGCCTACCGGATGGCGACCACCCCACCCGAGCTGATCGGCCGGGTCCAGTCGGCGATGCAGTTCGTGTCGATGGCGACGATGCCGCTGGCCCCCGCGCTGGCCGGCCTGCTGCTCGCCGTGCTCGGCGGCCGGGACGCCATCCTCGCGCTCGCGGTGCTGACCGGTCTCGCCGCGCTGGCCCCGACGCTCTCGCGCTCGGTGCGGACCGTGCCCCGGCCCGCCGACTGGCCCCGGCACGACGCGGGGCTCACGCTCGCCGGCCCCTGAGCGCCGTCGGGGGCGATCCCGCGGCTTTCCCGGACGCTTCCCCACGGCGTCGGGGCCGGACCGTCACAATGGGGCCCATGCTCCCCCCTCGCCGTTGCGCCGTGGCCGTCGTCGGCCTGCTCGCCCTCGCCCCTGCCCTCGTCGCGTGCGGAGGCGACACGGGCGTCCAGGCGGGCGACGTCGTACCGGCCCGGGACGACGCGCAGTTCGCCGGCACCGGCAACGAGTCGATGCTCGCACTGCCCATCGGCCGGCTCGAGATCACGCTCGGCAAGCCCACCGACCGGCTCTCCGCCGACGACACCCGCCAGATCGAGGCGCTCGACGCCCCCGACGGCGGCACCTTCGTCCCCATCACCTGGCAGTACGACGCGAGCACCTTCGGCCGCTACGCCGCCTTCATCGACACCCCCGACAGCCCGGTCGTCGACCTGGTCGCCGACGGCGCCCGCTACCGCATCCCGCCGCCGGACGACTCCGGCAAGGGCTCGACGTCCTTCTACGTCGTCGTCGCGGGCCCCGGCAAGGACCCGCGCCTCGAGGTCGACTTCGACGGCGTCACCCAGAGCGTCGACCTCACCACCGGCGACCGCGACGCCGGCGCCGCCGAGGCGCTCTACGACCTGCCCTCCCCCAAGACCAAGCGCACCGACTGCACCGGCACCATCGAGTACGGCCGCAAGCTCGTCGGCGCGTCGTCCTTCACCTGCGCGACCACCCGCCCCGTCCGCCTCCCCTACGCCGGCGACTCGTGGGCCGAGGACGGCCAGAGCTGGCTCGCCCTCACCGTCCGCACCACCCTCGGCCGCTGGAACGAGGTCGCCAAGGACCTCAAGTCAGGCGGCGTCTACTACGCCACCGGCGTCGCCGGCAGCTTCCGCCTCGGCGACATCGAGGCCACGAAGGCCTACCAGGACAACGAGCAGACCACCTGCCCCAGCACCACCAGCGGCAGCTGCACGACCGAGTTCCACGTGATCTTCGCGGTCGGCGACAAGGTGCCGAAGAAGCTCACCGTCGAGCAGGACTACACGCTGCTGCTGACCTCCGCGTGGGGCACCGGCACCGACGGCGAGCAGAACCTCGACCTGCCGGTGACGACGACCACCACGCTGAAGTAGGGCGGCGCCCGGGCTGGGCTCTTCGAGCCTTCGGCAGTTTCACCGCCTAGGCGGTGAAACTGCCGAAGCGAGCGCACGAAACTGGTCGTGGGCCCACGGAGTTCCCTGTGCCCACCGGCAGTTTCACCGCCTAAGCGGTGAAACTGCCCGGGCTACGGACGGCGGCGCCCGGGCTCAGCCCAGCGCGGCCGGGAGCGTCGCGGTCCAGGCCGCGCGCAGCTCGGCGAGCGGGACGTCGAACTGCCCCTCGACGACGAGCGCGTCGCCACCCGTCGTGCCGAGCTCGGTCAGCGGGACGTCGTGGCGGGCGCAGAGTGCGCGCAGCTCGGCGAGGTCGTCGGTCGCGACGGTGACCAGCGCGCGGGCGGCCGACTCGGCGAACAGGCCGACGAAGGCGTCCCCGTCGAGCGCCACCCGAGCGCCGATGCCGCTGACCATCGCCGCCTCGGCGAGCGCCTGGGCCAGGCCGCCGTCGGAGAGGTCGTGGGCGCTGGTGGCGATGCCGACCAGGTCCTTGAGCAGGCGGGCCAGGGAGCGCTCGGCGGCCAGGTCGACCTGCGGCGGGCGGCCGCCCAGGTGACCGTGGACGACGTGGGCCCACTCGGAGCCGGAGAGCTCCTCGCGGGAGGTGCCGAGCAGGACGACCCGCTCGCCGGCCGCCTGGAAGGACGACGGCGTCCGGCGGCGCACGTCGTCGATCACGCCGAGGACGGCGACGACGGGCGTCGGCAGGATCGCGGTCTCGCCGGTCTGGTTGTAGAGGCTGACGTTGCCTCCGGTGACCGGGATGCCGAGCTCGAGGCAGGCGTCCTTGAGGCCGCGGCAGGCCTCGGCGAACTGCCACATGACGTCAGTGTCCTCGGGCGAGCCGAAGTTGAGGCAGTCGCTGACCGCGAGCGGCAGCGCGCCGCCGGTGGCGACGTTGCGGTAGGCCTCGGCGAGAGCGAGCTGGGCGCCGGCGTAGGGGTCGAGCTTGGCGAAGCGGCCGTTGCAGTCGGTGGCGACGGAGACGCCGAGGTGGGTCTCCTCGTCGACCCGGACCATGCCGGAGTCGGCCGGCTGCGCGAGGACGGTGTTGCCCTGGACGTAGCGGTCGTACTGGTCGGTGATCCACGACTTGTCGCACAGGTTGGGGCTGGCGACCATCTGGAGCAGGGTGGCGCGCAGCTCCTCGCCGGTGCCCGGGCGGGCGAGCGCCTCGGCGCCGTCGGCCTGGAGGCCGTCCTGCCAGTCCGGGCGGGCGAACGGGCGCTGGTAGGTCGGGCCGTCGTGCGCCACCGACCGGGGCGGGACGTCGACCACGGTCTCGCCGTGCCAGGTGATCTCGAGCCGGCCGGTGTCGGTGACCTCGCCGATGTCGACGGCCTCGACGTCCCACTTGGCGCAGATCGCCAGGAACGCGGCGACGTCGCCGGGCTCGACGACCGCCATCATCCGCTCCTGGCTCTCGCTCATGAGGATCTCCTCGGGCGAGAGCGTGGAGTCGCGCAGCGGGACCCGGTCGAGCTCGCAGCGCATGCCGCCGTCGCCGGCCGAGGCCAGCTCGGAGGTCGCGCACGACAGGCCCGCGCCGCCGAGGTCCTGGATGCCGTTGACGACGCCCGCGCGGAACAGCTCGAGCGTGCACTCGATGAGCAGCTTCTCCATGAACGGGTCGCCGACCTGGACGCTCGGCCGCTTGGCCGGGCCGTCGGCGTCGAACGTCTCGGAGGCGAGCACCGAGACGCCGCCGATGCCGTCGCCGCCCGTGCGGGCGCCGTACAGGATGACGCGGTTGCCGGTGCCCGACGCCTTGGCGAGGTGCAGGTCCTCGTGGCGCAGGACGCCGACGCAGAGCGCGTTGACGAGCGGGTTGCCGAGGTAGGTCTCGTCGAAGACCGCCTCGCCGCCGATGTTGGGGAGGCCGAGGCAGTTGCCGTAGCCGCCGACACCGGCCACGATCCCGGGCAGCACCCGGTGGGTGTCGTCGGCGTCGAGCGGGCCGAAGCGCAGCGGGTCCATCACGGCCACCGGCCGGGCGCCCATCGCGATGATGTCGCGCACGATGCCGCCGACGCCGGTCGCGGCGCCCTGGTAGGGCTCGACGTACGACGGGTGGTTGTGCGACTCGACCTTGAAGCTGACCGCATAGCCCTGGCCGATGTCGATGACGCCGGCGTTCTCGCCGATGCCGGCCAGCATCGGGCCGATCGGGGTCTCCTGCGGGATGGCGCCGAACTGCTTGAGGTGCACCTTGGAGGACTTGTAGGAGCAGTGCTCGCTCCACATGACCGAGTACATCGCGAGCTCGGAGCTCGTGGGACGGCGACCGAGGATCTCCTTGATCCGGTCGTACTCGTCGGCCTTCAGCCCGAGCTCGGCCCACGGCTGCTCCCGCTCCGGGTCGCCGGCCGCCACGGCCACGGTGTCGAGGGTGGAACGGGCAGGTGCGGAAGCGGTGTCGGCCACGGGGCAAATCTATCGCTCCGGCTTCGCGAGGCCGCCGCCGCGTCCCTCCCGGAGGCGGTCGGCTGCGGTGCGGGTCGGTCGCCGTCGGCTGGCCTCGCCGAAGGATCTTCGGCCGCCCGTGAATTACACGGTTGTAGTTCCAGTGAACCCCTGTTACTCGTGTGAATGTTGTGGTTATCGTGACTCGGCACTCACCGGACCCGCCCCACCTTCCCCTGGAGATCTCCGATGCCTGCCCGGCCTGTCACCGTCCGCTCACCACGCCGCCTCCGAGCGTCCCTGGCGGGCGTCGCGACGCTCACCACCGGCGCTCTCGCCGTCGTCGTCACCCTCGCCCTCCTCGGTCCGCTGCGCCCGGACGCCGCTCCGACGACGGACGCCCCGGTCGACCTCAGCGCGAAGAGCACCAACCCCGTCACCCCGGGCAACTTCACCGGCTACGGCTTCGACCAGTGCCTGGCTCCGACCCAGAAGAAGATGGACGCCTGGCTCGAGCACTCGCCGTTCCTCGCGGTCGGCATCTACATCTCCGGCAACTCGCGGGCCTGCCGCAGCCAGCCGAACCTCACCCCCACCTGGGTGAGCACCCAGCTCGCGAAGGGCTGGCGGCTGCTCCCGATCTCGCTCGGCCCGCAGTCGAGCTGCGTGGGCCGCTTCCCGCGCTACGGCGCGAAGATCGACCCGACGATCAGCAACGTCAGCACCAACAGCTACGCCGCCGCGCGCGCCCAGGGCAAGGCCGAGGCCGACACGGCCGTCGCCGCCGCGCAGGCGCTCGGCATCGTCCCCGGCAGCACCCTCTGGTACGACCTCGAGGGCTGGTCCGACTACCGGAACGCGACCTGCCGCGAGTCCGCGCTGGCGTTCCTCACCAAGTGGACCCAGCGGATCCGCAACCGCGGCTACGTCTCCGGCGTCTACTCCAGCGCCGGCTCCGGCATGAAGATCCTGGACGACGCCCGCGCGGCCAAGCGCGCCGACGTCGTCGTGCCCGACCAGATCTGGGTCGCCCGCTGGGACAACGTGGCCAACACCTCGACGTCGTACCTCCGTGCGGACGGGTGGCTGCCCGGGCGCCGGATGAAGCAGTACCAGGGCGGCCACAACGAGACCTGGGGCGGCGTGACGATCAACATCGACCGCAACTACCTCGACCTCGGCAACTCCACCCCCGCGGCCGAGACCCACTGCGGCGGCGTCCGCGTCGACCTCACCTACCGCAAGGTGATGCCGCGCTCCGGCAGCTACCGCCCCGACCCGACGCTCGTGAAGGCGCTGCAGTGCCTGCTGCGCGAGAAGGCCGGCTACACCGGCGCCCTGACCGGCAACTTCAACAAGAAAACGCGTGCCACCGCGCAGGCCTGGCAGCGGCGCACGGGCACCGGCGTCAGCACCAAGTGGCGCAAGAAGGACTGGATCACCCTCCACGCCGCCGGCGCCCGTCCGGTGCTCAAGATCGGCTCGCGCGGCAGCGACGTACGGCGGGTGCAGCGCGCGCTGCAGATCGCGGTGCCGGGCGCACGGGTCGTCGTCAACGGCGTGTACGACGCCAGGACGGCCTCGGCGGTCAGCGCCTACCGCAAGCAGGTGGGGCTGCCGGCGTACGGCATCGTGCACAGCGCCACCTGGGCCAAGCTGGCCGCGGGCGCCCGCTGACCTGCTCCGCGCTCACGCAGGAGCGATCGCGAGCCCGGCGTCGTCGTCCACGACGATGCCGGGCTCGCAGCGCGCCAGGCTCTCCGGGTCGAGCCACAGGTGCTCGATCGTGAACGGTCGCGCCCCCATCGCGGTGAACGCGACGAGGCGGTCCATCATCTGGATGAAGCCGCGGTCGATGCAGCTGACGCAGGTGCGGATCAGGTCCGGCCGGGACACGGGGTAGACCTCGAAGCTGCGGGCCCACGCCCGGTCCCAGGTCGCCGGATCGGCGTCCGCGGCCAGCGGCGGCAGCTGCATCGCCTGGCCGACTCCACTGCCCCGGTACCGGCCGCACAGCTGCACCCGCACGTCGTCGGGACCCGCGGCGGGCTCGAGCACCGTCTTGAACACCGACTGCCAGCACGACGTCGCGGCGATGTCCCCCGCCCGCGGCGACAGGTCGGACTCGGCGACGTCGCGCGCCGGCACGAACACCCGGAAGGCGTCCGCGTCGAGCTCGGCGACCTCCTGGAGCAGCTCCGGCAGCGCGGCCCGGGCGGCCGGGTCGAACGGGCGGCGCAGTGCGTCCGGCCCCAGCACGCGACGCACCGAGAAGTGGCGCACGCCGACCTCCCGGGCTCGGCGTGCCGCCAGGGCGACCTCGGCGTAGTTGTCGGGCGTGAGCAGGAAGGTCGCGCCGACCGGCGTGCGACCGACGGCGCGTGCGTGCTCGCAGGCGCGGGCCAGGACGTGCCACAGCCGGTCCATGTCGACCTTGTTGCCGTGCACCCGTCGGCGCACCGGCGTCGAGTGGGCGTTGAGGGAGACCCGCAGGTAGCAGTCCGCGTCGACGACGGCGCGCCAGTCGGTGGCGGGGAGCAGGTCGCCCGAGGTCAGGATCGTCGTCCTCAGCCCGAGCTCGGCCCCGAGCCGGACCGCGGCCCCGCTGCGCACGTCGGGGTGCAGCAACGGGTCTCCCCCGCCGTCGAAGCGCAGCACCCGGCCGCCGGCATCGGCGAAGGCGGAGATCGCCTGCCGCAGCGCCTCGCTGCCGATGCTCGCGCGCGGTCGCTGCGCGCGGTACTCGGCCGAGAAGCACACCTCGCCGCAGGACACCGACGCGCACGCGTAGGTGGGGTCGAGCTCGAGCGTCATCGGTCCCCGCGGGAGCGCACCGCCCAACCCGGAGAGGAAGGCGACGAGGTCCTCGGTGCTGCCGGGGACCAGCTCGCCCGCGTGGGCCCGGACGACGAGCGCGGCGCCGTCGTCGCGCACCACGTGGTAGGCGTTGTACCGGCCGAAACGCTCCCAGGGGCCACCCGGGACGAGCCGTCCGGTCAGGCGGTCCGCCGCCACCTCAGCGCCCGGCCATCCGGACCACGGCCTCGAAGGCGCGCCGCGGCGCGTGGCACAGCGGCTCCGCCCAGCTGTTGTCGGCGCCCTGCGCCGCCTTGCGCCGGAGGAGATCGGCGGCCGGCAGCGCGAGCGTCCGCCGGGCCGCGACGCCGTCCTTGCCGACGAGGAAGCTGCGGGCGTAGGACGCGAGCTCCGGCTCGAGCAGGTGCGCGGCGTACACCGAGAGGACGGGGACGCCCTCCTTCTGGGACTTCGGGTCGTAGGACCACGCGACCTGGCGCAGGTTCGCGTCCGGGGGCAGCACGAGCGCGAGCTCCTCGACGAGCTCGCGGCGGATCGTCGCGCGCCAGTCGGCGTCGTCCACGCCGACCTTGCCGCCGGGCACGTCGAGCGCCCAGATCCCCTTCGGCTTGTCGACCAGCAGGACCGACGGCTCGGCGCCGGGCAGCGTCATCAGCGCGAACGCCGCCAGCCGGTGCTTCTCGGTGACCGGCACCGTGCGGACCTCGCCGTGCGCTCCGTCGTCGACGCGGATGGTGGCCTGCTGACGCCGGGGCGCCATCTCGGCGGTGAACGAGACGACCGACCCGGCCGGGTCGAGGTAGGCCTCGTAGAAGGTGCGGACCTCCCACGGCTTGAGCGCGGTGCGCTCGCCGAGGAGCGCGACCGGGGCGGTGATGCTGACGTCGAACGACACGTCGTCGCGGCGCATGATCGGATGGGTCGAGATCTTCGCGAGCAGCTCGACGAGCCCGGCGACGTCGGCCCGCTCGTAGCCCAGGTCTGCCCGGACCAGCGGGAAGCGGCGGACGGCACGACGGCTGATGAGGTCCTCGGAGAAGCGCGAGAAGGCCTGGTACAGCTCCGCTCCGTCGACGTCGCCGGATGACGACTCGAACCGGAGCGTCGGCATGTCCTTCGGCTCGGTGCCGGCCACGACCGGCGTCCAGCGCAGGTGGTGCACGCCGCTGCCGGCGTCGTCCGCGGTCCAGACCCTCGACATCGTGAAGGCCGGCTCGGCGTCGAGGAGCACCAGGTCGAGCTCGCGCAGCGCGGGCGCCGCCCGGCGCAGGCCCTCGATCGCGTTCTCGATCGAGCGGGACCACTCGGGCAGGAGCCCGCTGCTGTGGCGCAGCGTCGGGTGCAGCTGCTCGAGGACCGGCAGCGCGTAGACGTAGAGGCACGCGGTGGTGAGCGCGTCGAGCTGGGCGCCGCGTGCGTTCACCTCGTCGAGCATGTCGGAGAGGCTCTTGTACGTGAGCCCGACGAAGTCGGCGCGGTGCGCGGCCAGGAGCAGCGGGTCGCCGTCCCGGACCTCCCGGTGCGCGCGGGCCGCCGCCGGGATGGACCCCAGGTCCGCGGGCAGCGGCTCGGCCTCGAGGCGGTCCTGCTGCCGCAGCTGGGCACTGAGCGCGACGATGCCGACCAGGCTCGCGGTGAGGAGCAGGGCGAGCGTCCCGACGACCCGCCAGGCGAGCGGGATCTCCTCGAAGATCCAGATGATCGTCGCCGGGATGAGGAAGGCGCCGGTCGTCAGCAGCAGGCGGAGCCGCTCGTTCTCGCGCACCTCGTCGCGCAGGGTCGTCGCCGTGCGCACGGGCGCCAGCGCGGTCTTGCGAAGTCCGTCGGCCATGCCTCACCCCATCTCCGGCGGCACCGGCCGCACGAGACAGATGCGGACCAGATCAGCCTGACTGAAACAACCGGGACGATGCTCCCACGGATCAGGCGATTCAGCCGCCGAAGCCGACCTGCGGATCGAGCCCGGTCCGCATCCGCCAGCCGAGCAGGGCCAGGCCCAGCCCGGTGCGGTGGTCGGCCTCGTCCAGCGAGACGCCGAGCAGCCGCTCGATCCGGGCCAGCCGGTCGTAGAGCGACTGGCGGCGCAGCCCGAGCAGGTCCGCGGTCCGCGCCTTCGACAGGGAGCAGGCCAGGTAGGCGTCGAGGGTGCGCAGCAGCTCGCTGCGGTGCTCGCGGTCGTGGTCGATGAGCGGCCCGATCTGCTCGCGCACGAAGTCGCTCAGCACCTGCGGGTCGACGGCCCGGGTGACGAGGCGGTGCGGGGCGACGTCGCGCTCCATCACGACCCCGGTACGACGGCCGTAGCGGCGTGCGGTCCGGACCACCTGGCGGGCCCGGCCCACCGCGGCGGAGAGGTCGCCGGGGTCGGCGACCGGGGTGGTGGCGCCGAGCAGGACCCGGCCGGGCAGCTGGGCGGCGAGCCGCTCGGCCGCCGCGGTGAGGTCGTCGCGGACCTGAGCGGGCACGGCCCGCCGCCCGCCCCGGTGCACGACGACGACGTGCCCGCCGCTGGTGCCGACGAGGACGGCGGGATCGCCGCGGCCGTCGTCCACGAGGGCCCGCTCGGTGGCGGCGACGGCGTCCGTGAGCGGGACGGCGGCGTCGACCTCGATCGCGGCGACCACGAGGTGGCGCCCCTCCAGCGGGGGCCAGCCGAGGTCGCCGAGGCGGTGCAGGACGTCGGCGCGCGAGACGACGACGCCGGCGACGAGGTCGGCGACCAGGGACTGCTGGGGACCGGGCCGGTGGCCGCCGCCGGCGCCGCGGCCGAGCTCGAGGGCGACCGCGATGCCGGCCGCCTCGGCGACCCGGACCCGGTGCGAGGTCTCGGCGCCGAGCAGCCGCAGCGTCCCGTGCACGCCGGCCTCGCCGCGGACCTGCACCTGGACGGCGGCGTCCCCGCTCACCGACGCGATCCGGCTCCGCTCGACGGTCTGCCCGTCGGGGTCGCGCAGCTCGACCGCGCACCCGGCCAGCCGGGAGGTCTCGTCGAGCAGCGCGCGGAGGCCGCGGCCCTCGATCACCGTCTGGGTGAGGGCGCGCCAGCCGGCGTCGCCGGTGCCGGCCTCGACCTTGCGGCGCACGAGGAGCTCGTGGAAGTCCTCGACCATCCGCTCGAACGGCACCACCCGGTGGAAGACCAGGAGCGGCACGTCCCGGCGCCGAACGGCCTCCAGGATCGAGTCGGGGACGGTGAAGAACGTCCGGCCGACCTCGAGCCCGATCGCCGCGACCCCGGCGTCGGCCAGCTGGTCGACGTACGCGCCGAGGTGCTCGGCGGTGCGCCCGTGCAGGCCGAGCCCGGAGGTCAGGAGCACCTCTCCCCCGGCCAGCAGGGAGCCCATCTCGAAGACCTCCGAGGAGTGCACCCAGCGCACCTGCACCCGGCCGACGTCCCCGTGCACCACCTCCGTCCCGGCCGCCCGGAAGGACGGCAGGGAGAGCACCTCGGCCAGGCTGGCGCCCACGTCAGCCGACCACGATGTCAGTCAGAACGCACGTCATGCCGGACAGTATGTCCCTTGTCGGTCGGGTCCGCCTCTGGTGGTGTGATCGGCGACACGCACTTTCCCCCTTTCCCGTTGGGAGGACGCAGGATGATCACCGACGACGACCGCCGCTACCTGGACCTGGCGATCGAGCAGGCACAGCTCGGCTGGGAGGAGGGCGGCATCCCGATCGGCGCCGCGCTCGTCCACGACGGCCAGGTGCTGGCCGTGGGCCGCAACCGCCGGATCCAGCTCGGCTCGGCCATCCGGCACGGCGAGACCGACTGCATCGAGAACGCCGGCCGGCTGCCGGCCTCCGTCTACCGCAGGAGCACGCTCTACACGACCCTCTCGCCCTGCTTCATGTGCGCGGGCACCTCGGTCCTCTACGACATCCCGCGGATCGTCGTCGGCGAGAACGTGAGCTTCCAGGCGTCCGAGGAGTGGCTGCGCTCGCGCGGCGTCGTGGTCGACGTCGTCGACGACCCGGTCTGCCGGGCGCTCATGGAGAAGATGATGAGCGAGCGTCCGGAGCTGTGGGCCGAGGACATCGGGGAAGAGGCGTGAGCGCCCCCGCCGGCCAGGAGTCGCCGGTCGCGGCCGAGGCCGTCGTCGACCCGGACTACCCGGTCACCCCCGTCCCGCTCCACGCCCGCAAGTCGTTCCTCTCGCTCGCGGTCGTGCTGCTCGGGTTCACCGTCTTCACGCCGACCATGCTCGCCGGCGCCCAGCTCGGCTCGGCGTTCGCGCTCGGCGACCTGCTGCGCGTCATCCTGCTCGGCTCGCTGGTTCTCGGCACGTACGTCGCCCTGCTCGGCTGGATCGGCGCCAAGACCGGCCTGACCACCGTCGTGATGGCCCGCTACGTGCTCGGGTACCGGGGCAGCAAGCTCGGCTCGATCCTGCTCGGCGGCACCCAGATCGGCTGGTACGGCGTCGTCATCGGCACCATCGGCGACCTCACCGCGACCGCCTTCGAGTGGGAGTCGGACGTCGCCAAGGCCGCCGTCATGATCGCGACGAGCGTCCTCATGTGCCTGACCGCCTGCTACGGCTACCGCGGCATGTACTGGGTCTCGGCGATCTCGACCCCGCTCATCCTGATCCTCGCGTTCTGGGTGCTCTTCCGCTCCCTCGACGAGGTCGGCGGCTGGTCCGGCCTGGCCGACGTCCAGCCGAACGCGACGATGACGACCGCCGTCGCCATCACGACCGTCGTCGGCACGTTCGTCTCCGCCGGCACCCAGGCCCCCAACTGGACCCGCTTCGCCCGCTCCGGCAACCAGGCGCTGCTCGCCTGCGTGATCGGCTTCCTCATCGGCAACGGCCTGATGATCTTCTTCGGCGCCACCGGCGCGATGACCTTCGGCCAGGGCGACTTCGTCCTCGTTCTCTACGACCTCGGCCTGGTCACCTGGGGCCTGGTGCTGCTCTTCGGCAACCTGTGGAAGTCGAACGCCGACACGGCGTACGCCTTCGGGGTGGCGGGCGCGGAGCTCTTCGAGAAGCCCAAGAAGACGCCGTTCGTCATCTACGGCTCGGTGATCGGCACGGTGCTCGCGCTGGTCGGCGTCCAGAACCACCTGGTCGACTACCTGGTGCTGCTCGGCGTCTTCATCCCGCCGCTCGGCGGCGTCGTCATCGGCGACTATTTCGCCCGGTGGCGCCACGGCGGCATGCCCGAGGGTGAGCGCCTGCCCGCCCTCAACATCCCGAACCTCGCGGTCTACGCGGTCGCCAGCGGCGTCGCCTGGATCGCGAAGGAGGCCGAGTTCGGCGTGCCTCCTGTCATCGGCGTCGTACTGGCCGCACTGGGCTCGTACGCCGTCGGCCGCGCCGGACTCAACCGCCGGCTCTCCTGACGGAGCCGCCGGCACGCACCGCAACCGGCCCTGGGCCCGCCTTCCTCCGGCGGCCCCGGGGCCGGTTCGCGTCTCCGCCGAAGTGGGTGGGAAGGGTCAGGCGAAGGTGTGCTCGACCAGCGAGGTGAAGAAGCCGAGGCCGTCGAGGCCGCTGCCGGTGAGCTCCTCGACGGCGTGCTCGGGGTGCGGCATCAGGCCGACGACGTTGCCGCGCTCGTTGGTGACGCCGGCGATGTCGTTGAGCGAGCCGTTGGGGTTGAGCTCGAGGTAGCGGGCGACGACCTGGCCCTCGCCCTCGATCCGCTCGAGGGTGGCGGCGTCGGCGACGAAGCCGCCCTCGCCGTTCTTGAGGACGATCCGGATCTCCTGACCCTGCTCGTACGCCGAGGTCCAGGGGGTGCGGTTGTTCTCGATGCGGAGCAGCTGGTCGCGGCAGACGAACTTGCGGTGGTCGTTGCGGATCAGCGCACCGGGCAGCAGGTGCGACTCGCAGAGGATCTGGAAGCCGTTGCAGATGCCGAGCACGGGCATGCCCGCGCCGGCCGCCTCGACGACCTTGTCCATCACCGGGGCGAACCGGGAGATGGCGCCGCAGCGGAGGTAGTCGCCGTACGAGAAGCCGCCGGGGAGGACGATCGCGTCGACGCCCTTGAGGTCGGCGTCGCCGTGCCAGAGGGCGACGGCCTCGTTGCCCCCGATCCGGACGGCGCGCTGGGCGTCGACGTCGTCGAGGGAGCCGGGGAAGGTGACGACTCCGACCTTCACTGCTCCACGCTCACGGTGTAGTTCTCGATCACCGGGTTGGAGAGCAGGGTCTCGGCCATCTTCTCGACCTGGGCGAGCACCGCGTCGGTGACCTCGCCGTCGAGCTCGATCTCGAAGCGCTTGCCCTGACGGACGTCGGTGACACCGGTGAAGCCCAGCCGGGGCAGTGCGCCCTGGACGGCCTTCCCCTGGGGGTCGAGGATCTCGGGCTTCGGCATGACAGCTACGACGACTCGGGCCACGGCCCGCAGTCTAGTGCGCCCCGGGCGCGACGCCGCCATCGGCTCGGTGCGACCTCGTGCTTGCGCTTGAAGGCGCGGCTGAACGCCTCCTCCGACTCGTAGCCGACCCGCCGCGCGACGACCGCGACGCCGAGCCCGGTGGTCGCCAGCAGACCCTGTGCGACGTGCATCCGCCAGGTCGTGAGGTAGCGGATCGGAGGCATCCCGAGCACGGTCCGGAAGCGCTCGTCGAGCAGGGACGGCGACACGTGGCTCTCCGCGGCGAGCGAGCGCACCGTCCACCCGATCTCCGGGCTGCGGTGGATGGCGCCGACCGCCGGCGCGACGACGGGATCGCGCAGCGCCCGGACGAAGCCGCGGTCGGCCGCCGGGACGCTCGCCAGGTGCAGCCGGAGCACCTCGACGAGCAGCATCCGGACCAGGTCGCGCGGGGTCTGCGCGTGGCCGGCGTCGACCAGCCCGGTCCGCTGCAGGGCCAGGTCGACGCTGGCCCGCACCCACTGCGCCGCCGCCCCCTCGGGCCGGACGACGACCACCGGTGCCAGCGCCCGCAGGCAGGGATCGAAGAGCGGGTCGTCGCAGGTGATGTAGCCGCACACCAGGTGCGTGAGGGCGCCGCCAGCGCCGTGCTCGATGAACGGCATCCGCTCCCAGGGCGGCGGCGGGACGAGGCCGCCGGCCTCGACCACGACGGCGTCCTCGGTGCCGCCCATCCGGTGCCGGTCGCCGTACGGCAGCACGATGACGTCGCCGGCCTGCGCCCAGTAGCGCTCGCCGTCGACGTCGATCCAGCAGCGGCCCGTGTCGACCAGGTGGAAGGGCACGATCCGCCGTGCCTCGGGGGCGAGCAGGGCGCCGAGGTCGTCGTTGGGGACCGACCGGAACGCCCACCCCTCGGTGTAGTGGGCGCGGAGGAAGATCGCGCCACCGACGTGCAGGTCGTCCAGGGCGGAGCCGAGTGCGTCCGTGGGGTTCTGATCAGGTTCGCCGGAGGCACGGTCATGGTCCACGGGCGACCGAGCCACGAGTCTGAGTGTGACACCTTCCGTCGACCTAAGGAACGAGAACGATGCCTCTCTTCATGGACGTGCACGAGACCATGCCCGAGGGCGCCACGGCCGCCGACGTCGCCGGCGCGCACGCCGAGGACCTCCGGGTCCAGGGCCAGTACGGCGTCCACTACCGCAGCTACTGGGTCGACGAGACGGACGGCAAGATCTTCTGCCTGGTCGAGGCCCCCGACGCGGAGACCGCGGCCCGGGTCCACCGCGAGTCCCACGGCCTGGTCGCCGACCGGATCTTCGAGGTGGTCGAGGGTTCCTGACCGGGGCAGACTGGGGGGATGAGCAACCCGATGCCCGGCGGTCCGGCCCGATCCCTGCTGACGCTCGACTTCCCCCAGTCCCTCGCGGTGTACGACGACTACGCCACCGCACAGCGCACCGTCGACTTCCTCTCCGACGAGGACTTCCCGGTGCAGAACTGCATGATCGTCGGCACCGACCTCAAGCAGGTCGAGCGGATCACCGGCCGGCTGACGTACGGCCGGGTCGCCGCGGGCGGCGCGATGAGCGGGCTGTGGTTCGGCCTGTTCGTGGGCATCCTGCTCAGCTTCTTCGGCACCGGCAGCACCCTCGCGATCATCCTGTCGACGGCGCTCATGGGCGTCGCCTTCGGCCTGGTCTTCGCGCTGGCCGGCTACGCGCTCACCCGCGGCCAGCGCGACTTCTCGTCGGTCAGCTCGGTCGTCGCGACCCGCTACGAGGTGCTGGTCGAGCACAAGGTGGCCGGCCAGGCGCGCGAGCTCCTGGCGAAGCTGCCGGGCGCGCTGCCCAACCCCTTCGCGTGAGCGAGCGGCTGCACGTCGCGGCCTTCGCGGACCTCGACCCGGCCACCCTCTACGCGCTGCTCCGGCTGCGGGTCGACGTCTTCGTGGTCGAGCAGGCGTGCGCCTACCCCGAGCTCGACGGCCGCGACACCGAGCCGGGCACCCGCCACCTGTGGCTGACCCAGAACGACGACGACGGCGCCCCGACCGCCTACCTGCGGGTGCTGAGCGAGCCCGATGGCAGCGCCCGGATCGGCCGGGTCGTCGTGACGCCCGCAGCGCGCGGCGGCGGCGCGGCGGGCCGGCTCCTGGCCGCGGCGCTGGCCGAGGTCGGCGACCGGCCGAGCGTCCTCGACGCCCAGGCGCACCTGGTCGCCTTCTACGGACGGCACGGCTATGCGGCGACCGGGCCGGAGTACCTCGAGGACGGCATCCCGCACGTGCCGATGGCGCGGCTCAGTCCAACGGGACCGGGTCGGAGCACAGCTGGTGCTGCGCCGCCCACGGCACGTTGCCGTGGTTGACGGTCGGCACGTCACCCTCGCCCTCCCCCTCGTCGAGCGCCAGCGCCGGCGGGTACGGCGGCGCGATCACCCCGAGGCAGAAGGTCACCTCGCTCAGGCGCGCGGGCAGCACGACCGGCCCGTCGCCGAGGTCGTCGCCGAAGGGGTGCGCGCGCACGAAGGGCTCCGGCACGGTCAGCTCGCGGCGCAGCTCCTGACCGGCCGCGAGCCGGGTGACGCCGACCCGGGGCGCCTGGTCCCAGGCCATGCCGTCGGTGTCCGGCCAGGGGAAGACCCGCTGCGACAGCAGGATCCCGTCGGCGCCGCGGCCCGTGATGTACGCGCGGTCGGGGGCGTAGCGGACGGTCGCGCCCGAGGGCCGCGGCACGCCGTCGACGACGAGCAGCTCGCCGGTCCCGTCGTTGCGCAACGTGTAGGTGATCCGCACGCCGTCGGCGCCCGGCACGACGTCGGCGTCGAACGTCGCCGGGGGCGCGGGCGCACCGCCCGGCGGATCGGCCGGGTCGGCCGGAACGGCTGGGTCGTCCGGTGCTCCGCCGGTGCTCCCGTCGCCGCCACCGCAGCCCCCGAGCAGCAGCCCGAGGACCGCGCCGGCGACGACCAGGCGCCGCTCAGTAGTGGTCACGGTGCGGTGCCCCCAACTCCTCGCGCAGCCCGTTCTCGGTGAGCTCGTAGGGGTGGTCGGGGTCGATGATCTCGGGCGTGCTCGGGTCGTCGTCGTGGTCGATGGGCAGGCCGGCGGCCTCGCGCTCGCGGTTCGGCGTCCCCTGGTTGTCGGGGTCGTCGCCGTGGTAGTCGCCGGGCGCCAGGGTGTCGTTGGCGTAGTCGTAGACGTGCGCGAACTCGTGGTAGAGCACCGCGACCGGCGGCCCGTCGACGCCACCGCCGCCGGTGCGGAGGTGGTCGAGCGCGACGTTGTAGTTGATGACGTAGTTGCCGTGGCCGTCGTTGCTCGCGGTGCTGTTGTCGGGGTCGTCGGGGTTGCTGTACTCGCGGATCGTCAGGGTGTCCTTGTTGAAGCCGAGGAAGCCCGAGTCGTCGATGTTGTGGGCGAGGTTGTCGAGCATCCTCTGCCCGGCCGGGGACGACGCGAGCAGCTCGAGGTCGGCGCGCACCCGGGCCTGGAACTCCGGTGAGCCCTCGACCCGGATCGCGCTCGGCACGTCCTTGAGCTCGACGGTGACCCGGTGCTCTCCCCCGCGGACGACGTCGCCCGCCTCGGCGTAGGTCGTGTCGTCGCCGGTCCCGGCGTGGACGGTGTCGTCCCCCTTGCCCGTGTACGTCGTGTCGTCGCCGGTGCCGCCGAAGACCGTGTCGTCGCCGGTCCCGCCCGAGAGCGTGTCGCCGCCGGCCCCGCCGTCGAGCCGGTCGTCACCGGCGCCACCCTCGAGGTAGTCCCAGCCGTCGCCACCGCTGATCCGGTCGTCGCCGTCGAGACCGTAGACGGTGTCGTCGCCGGTGCCGCCGGAGAGCCGGTCGTCGCCGGACTGGCCGTCGACGTAGTCGCGGCCCGCGCCGCCGGAGACCCGGTCGTTGCCGGCCCCGCCCTTGACCTGGTCGTCGCCGGAGCCGCCGAGCACGGTGTCGTCGCCGCCGCCGGTCTCGATCCGGTCGTCGCCGTCGCTGCCGAGGACCGTGACGTCGACCCGGGTGCCCGCCGGGACGGTGACCGTGTCGTCGCCCTCGCCCACGCGGACGACGACGTGCTGGCCCGCAGGCACCCGGTAGACCTGGCCGTTGATGGTGACGACCTGCTCGCCGGTCTTCGGGTCGATGGTGATCGTCACGGTGTCGTCGCCCGCGCCGGTGTTGAAGATCGTGCGGTCGCCGACGGTGATCGCACCGACGCCGTCGGCGTCCGGCGGGAGGTCGAACGGGTCGGCGCCGTTGGCGACGCTCGCCCAGCGGGTCGAGAGGGACTCCCACTGGGCGACGGTGTCGGCGATCGCGGCGCGGTCCTCGTCGAGCGCGGTGTCGAGCGAGCCCCGGATCTCGCCGGCCCGGTCGATCGCGTCGTTGACGGCCTTCTGCTCGGCCTCGTCGCGCGGCAGCCAGGTCAGCTCGCCACCGGGTCCGTAGTGCACGGGCACCGTGACGATGCTCGCCCACTGCTCGTCGAGGCGGCCCTGCGCCACCCGCACCGAGCCGGCCGCGAGAGTGAGGTGCCGCGCGACCGTGCCGGCCAGGTCGCCGCCCGTGTCGAGGTCGGTCACCAGTGCCCGCCGGTGCTCGTCGAACGAGTCACGGGTCTCGCCCTCCCAGCCCGCGTCGAGCACCGCCCGGGCCCCGGACGTCACGTCGTCACCGGCGCCGGAGAGCGCCGTCCCGACGGCGGCCCACTGGGTGGCGGCGGCATCGAGCTCGTCGACCTGGTCGCGCAGGTCGAAGATCCCGGCCCCCATCACGCCACCCGCGCTCGGGTGGACGTCGGCGGCGGCGTGGGCGCCGGTCCGGGCTCGGGCGAGGGCGTGCGCTCCGGCGCGGGCGCCGGCTTCTTCTCCTCGAGCCCGCGGGCCACTGTCTCGTCGGTGGTCGAGAAGTCGAAGGCGCACAGGTAGACCGCGTCGACGTCCGCCTCGAGGACGGCGACCAGCCGGCCCACCCCGGTCGCCGCAGCATCGGCCGCCTCGACGTGGGCGGACAGCACGGAGCCGCCGGCAACGGTGTTGCCGGCGGCTCCGGACGGGACCTGGATCTCGGTCAGCGCGTCGGACCAGGCGTCGGCGACGGCCTGGGACGCGGTCAGGCAGGTGTCCGCCAGCTCGGCGAGACGGGTGGGGACCTCCACGAGCGGCCTCCTAGGGAATGAGTCGGAGCTGAGCCCCTACCCGACCCGTTCCCGGGGAAACGCCCGCTACGACAGCTCGCGCTTGAGGATCTTGCCGGTGGCAGTCATCGGCAGCCCCTCGACGATCTCGACGACGCGCGGGTACTTGTACGCCGCCATCTGCTCCTTGCCCCACGCGACGATCTCGTCGGCGGTGGCCTCGACCCCCGGCTTGAGGATGACGAACGCCTTGATCTCCTCGCCGTGGCTCTCGTGCGGGACGCCGATCACGGCGGCGAGCGAGACGGCCGGGTGGGTGAGGAGGACCTCCTCGATCTCGCGGGGGTACACGTTGTAGCCGCCGCGGATGATCATGTCCTTCGAGCGGTCGACGATGTAGTACCAGCCGTCGGCGTCCTTCTTGCCGAGGTCGCCGGAGCGGAACCAGCCCTCGTCGTTGATCGCCTCGGCGGTCGCGTCGGGCCGCTTGTAGTAGCCCTTCATGATGTTGTGGCCCTTGATCGCGATCTCGCCGATGCCGTCGGGGTCGGTGACCTCGTCCCAGCCGTCGGGGTCGATCAGCTTCATCTCGACGCCGGGGATCGGCGTCCCGATGGAGCCGACGCGGACCGGCTCGCCCAGCCGCGAGAAGCTCGCGACCGGCGAGGTCTCGGACAGGCCGTAGCCCTCGAGGATGGTGACGCCGAAGCGCTCCTCGAACTGGTGGTGCACCTCGACGGGCAGGGCGGCACCGCCGGCGACGGCGACGCGGAGGTTGTCGGCGATGGTCTTGACGTCGACCGAGTCGTCGAGCGCGCCGAGCAGGCCCCAGTACATGGTGGGGACGCCGGCGAAGAAGGTGACCTTCTCCTTGAGCATCAGGCCCAGCGCGGGCGCGGCCTCGAAGCGCGGCAGCATCACGACGGTGCCGCCGAAGGCGAAGCCGCCGTTCTGGATGACGGTCTGGCCGAACGAGTGGAACAGCGGCAGCACGCAGAGGTACGTGTCCGGGTTCGCCGCGTCGGCGCCGAACAGGTCGGTGCCGGCGAGCGCGTTGTCGCGCATGTTGCGGTGGCGCAGCTCGGCGCCCTTGGGCTGGCCCGTGGTGCCGGAGGTGTAGAGGATGACGGCGGTGTCGTCGTCGTCGACGGCGACCGTGTCGAAGGTCGGAGCCTGGCCGGCCAGCGCCTGGCCGAACGTCTCGGTGCCTTCGATCGGGGACGGCGCGGTGGGGTCGGCGGTGATGACGAAGAAGTGCTCGCAGCCGTCGGCGGCCTGGAAGCCGTCGTGCGCCTCGGCGCCGATGGGCAGGTCGGGCGTGCCCTGGAAGGCGAAGTAGGCCTTCGCGTCGGAGTCGCCGAGGTGGTAGGCGACCTCGCGGCCCTTGAGCAGCACGTTGAGCGGGACGACGGTCGCGCCGGCCTTGAGGATGCCGTAGTAGACGATCGTGAAGTACGGCAGGTTCGGGCAGCTGAGCGCCACCTTGTCGCCCGGCTTGATGCCCCGCGAGACCAGCAGGTTGGCCACCTGGTTGGCGGCTCCGTTCACCTGGGGGTAGCTCAGTCGCGTGTCCCCGAAGACGATCGCGGTGCGGTCGGGGAACTGCTGGGCGCTGTTCTCGAGGAACTCGGCGAGGTTCGTCATGCGCACAAACTACTGGCCGGTCGTGAGCACGGTCACTGTGCGCGGGACCAGAGCGGCCGGATCGGGCCTGTGCCCGCGACCAAGGAGTGATGAGTTCCACGGCCCTCCGCCGTCACACCTGCGAGAGGTCCCGAACGACAGACGACCGAGAGGTGGATGCGATGAGCGTGGAGATCCAGGGCAGGAGACGTTCCTCCGGGCCTGGCGCCGGCGCGAGACCTTCGAGGGACGCGGGAGCCTGCGGGCCTGGCTCTACAAGATCGCGACCAATGCCTGCCTCGACCTCCTGGCCCACCGGCGTCCCGCGCCCGCGACCGGCGGCGAGGTGCGGTGGCTGGAGCCCTACCCGGACCGGCTCCTCGACGAGCTCTCCGCGGACGGCGCCGACGAGCCGGAGGCGGTGGCGCTCGCCCGCGAGACGGTCGAGCTCGCCTACCTGGTCGCCGTCCAGCACCTCGCGCCGCGGCCGCGGGCGGTGCTGATCCTGCGCGACGTGCTCGGCTGGCCGGCCCGGGAGGTCGGCGAGTTCCTCGGCGACTCGGTCAACTCGGTCAACAGCGCCCTGCAGCGCGCCCGGGCCGGGCTCCGCGAGCACCTGCCCGCCGAGCGCCAGGACTGGTCCGGCGGCACCGGCGAGGACGACGCGCGGACGCGCGACCTCGTGCGCCGCTACACCGACGCCAGCGTCGCCACCGACGTCGACACGCTCGCCGCGATGCTGCGCGACGACGTCCGCTGCTCGATGCCGCCGACCCCGGGCCTGCAGGTGGGCCGCGACGCCGTGGTGGCCGACTGGGTGTCGGGCGGGTTCGTGGGCATGACCGGCCTGCGCGGTGTGCCCACGGCGGTGAACCGGCAGCCCGCGGTCGCCTTCTACCTGTGGCAGGACGACGCGGGCGCGTACCTGCCGCTGACGATCGACGTCCTGCGGGTCACCGGCGGGGCGATCGCCGAGATCGTCACCTTCCACGCCGACCAGTTCCCGCGGCTCGGGCTGCCCGAGCGGCTCGAGCCTCCGGCTCAGAACCTCTCGCCGGTGAGCAGCTCGTAGGCCTCGAGGTAGCGCGAGCGGGTCCGCTCGATCACCTCGGGCGGCAGCGGCGGCGGGGCCTCGCCGGACGACTTGTCCCAGCCGCTCTCGGGCGAGAGCGCCCAGTTGCGCACGATCTGCTTGTCGTACGACGGCTGCGCGCGTCCCGGCTGCCAGTCGTCGGCCGGCCAGTAGCGCGAGGAGTCGGGGGTGAGGACCTCGTCGGCCAGCACGATGGTGCCGTCGCCGCCGGGGGCGACGCCGAACTCGAACTTCGTGTCGGCGAGCAGGATGCCCTTGCCGCGGGCGATCTCCTCGGCCCGGCCGTAGACGCGCAGCGTGAGCTCGCGCAGGGCGGCGGCGGTGTCGGCGCCGACGGTGGCGACGACGGCGTCGTACGAGACGTTCTCGTCGTGGTCACCGAGGTCGGCCTTGGTGGCGGGGGTGAAGATCGGCGTCTCCAGGCGGCTGCCGTCGTCGAGGCCGGCGGGCAGGGCGATGCCGCAGACCTCGCCGGTGGCGCGGTAGTCGAGGAGGCCGGAGCCGGTGAGGTAGCCGCGGGCCACGCACTCGACGGGGAACATGTCGAGCCGCTCGCAGATCACGGCTCGCCCGCGGACCGCCTCGGGGACGTCGGTGGAGATGACGTGGTTGGGCACCAGGTCGGCGAGCTGGTCGAACCACCACAGCGACATCCGGGTGAGGATCTCGCCCTTGTCGGGGATGGTGGTCTCGAGCACGAAGTCGAAGATCGAGAGCCGGTCGCTGGCGACCATGAGGAGCTTGCCGGCGTGCGGGCCCTCGGTCAGCTCGTAGAGGTCGCGCACCTTGCCGGAGTGCAGGTGGCGGGCGCCGGGCAGCTCCGGTGCGGGCGGGATGTTCGCGAGCGTCACGGACGACAGCCTATTGGCCTGTTGACCGTCTCAGTCGCTGCACCCCAGCCCCTCGTCGTACTCCACCGGCAGGACGCCGCGCACGATGTCGGCGGAGATCTCCCAGACCACCTCGGGGTAGTCGCCCTCGCGGTCCATCCGGCGCAGCACCGGCCAGTCGCGGCTGGTCCGCAGGGCGTCCTGGGCCTCCTGGGCGGCGGCGACGTCGCCGGTCTCGGTGGCCGCCTCGTACTGGGCGATCCACGCGCAGGCGACGGTGCCGGCGACGTCGGCGCCGAGGTGGTACGGGTCGACCTCGGTCGACTCGATCGAGTCGCGGTCGAGGGCGTCGGGGAGCGGGATGCCGGTCAGCGCCTGGGCGATGGCGTCGTCGCGCTCGGCGCCGGTGACGAAGCGGGCGGGGAGGTGGTCCTCGAGGTCGGCCGGGGCGACGGCGAGCAGCCGGTCGAGCAGGGCCAGGTACGCCGCCTCGTCGAGGCCGGTGCCGCGGAGCTCGAGGAACACGTCGCCCTCGGCCTGCCGGATGACGGTGTGGTCGTCGGGCCCGTACGCCCACAGCAGCCCCGGGGCGCCGAGCACGGTGACCGGCCGGCCGGGGTCGACCTTCGGGGCGTCGATCCGGGTGCGGCTGGCGACGTAGCCGTCGTGGTCGGCCGCCTCCTTCCAGCGGATCTCCAGCTCGGCGTCGCCGTTCTCGTAGCTGACGTCGCCGTAGCCGGGCTGCGCGGAGACCGACCGCACGCTCCAGCCGGGCGCGTCGAGCACGGCGAGCGGGCCACGGCTCGGGGTCGCGAAGGGGGGCGCGTCGACGACGGTGACCTCGTCGTCGAGGATGCGCGGCAGGACGACGGCCCCGGCGCCGATCGCGCCGAGCACGGACGCGGCGACGAGCGCCGGCAGCCAGCGGGTGCGGCGGGGCGGGCGCGGGAAGCCCGCGTCCGGGGTGGGGTGGACGGCGACGTCGGCGGTCATGATCTCCTCCAGCAGCTCGGCACGGCCCTCGTGGATGGCGAGCCCGGCGACGCCGGCGTCAGTGATCGGTCGGCTCATCGGGGTGCCTCCTTCGAGTGCGGCGCAACGGGTTCACCGGGGAGATGTCCGGCCGGTCCGGGATCGTTGCCGAGGACGTCGCGCAACCGCGACCGGGCGCGGGAGAGCCGGGGCCGGACGACGGCCGCGGGCAGGCCGAGCACCTCGGCGATCTCGCGCGGCTCGAGGCCCTCCCAGAGGTGGAGCCGGAGGACCTCCTCGTCGCGGGCGCTGAGCCGGCCCATCGCGGCAGTCACGTCGGCGCGGTGCACGACGTCGTCGGCGAGGTCGGCGACGGCGTGGGCGAGCTGGCCGCGCAGCCGCGCGCCGAGGGCGGCCCGGCGGCCCTCGCCGCGGCGCTGGTTGGCGAGCGTGCGGCGCGCGACGCCGTACAGCCAGGGGCGGGCGCCGTCGCCGGCCGGCACGTGCGCCATCCGGCGCCAGGCGACGACGAACGTGTCCGCCGTGACGTCGGCGGCGTCCTCGGGGCGCTCGGTGCGGCGCAGCGCGAACCCGAGGACGGCGTCGAAGTGCGCGGCGTAGAGACGACGGAAGTCGTCCTCGCGGTCCGAGATGTCCCTCATGACCTTCCCATGTCCGGATCGAGGGGGATCGTTGCACGCCGCCTCGTCATCTAACTACACTGACTTACCCGACAATGCGAGCGAGGGAGCCCGCCATGACCCGAGAGCCCCGACCGGACTTCCTGCTCGTCGGCGCGCCCAAGGCCGGCACGAGTGCCCTGCACCTCGCCCTGGCGGCGCACCCCGACGTCTTCGTCACCACCCCGAAGGAGCCGAAGTTCTGGCTCTGCGAGAACGCCCCGCCGCCGCACTGGAGCGGCCCCGGCGACCGGCACTCGCAGCGGGAGTGGGTCTGGCACCCCGACCGCTACGCCGACCTCTTCCGCCCCGCACCCGACGACGCGGTCCGCGGCGAGAGCACGCCGTTCTACCTGTGGCACCGCGGCGCCCAGCACCGGATCGCCGACGCGCTGCCCGGCGTCCGGATCGTCGCCGTCGTCCGCGACCCGATCGACCGGGCCTACAGCAACTGGATGCACCTGTGGTCCGACGGCCTCGAGCCGGAGGCCGACTTCGAGACGGCGTTCGGCCGCCAGGACGAGCGGATCGCGGCCGGCTACGCGCCCTTCTGGCGCTACCGCGACCTCGGCCTGTACGGCGAGCAGCTGCGCGACCTCTACAAGCTCGTCGACCCCGCGCGGGTGCTCGTCGTGCGCTACCGCGACATCGTCGACCACCCGGCCGCGACGGTCGACCGGACCTGCCGCTTCCTCGGCATCCGCGAGGGCCAGGTGAGCGCGATCCCGCGGGACAACTCCCGCCCGTACGTCGCTCCCGGCTGGCGTCCGCGGTTCCTCGGCCCGCTCGTGCGCGGCGGCGCCTGGGCCGGTCAGTTCGCGCCCCCGCAGGCCTGGCGGCGGGCGAGCGTGCCGCTGGTGTCCCGGCTGCAGGCGCGCGACGCGCACCGGCCCTCGCTGACCCCGGCCCAGCGGGAGCGGCTGCTGCCCGCCTTCGCCGACGACATCCGGCTGCTGGGCGAGCTGACCGGCGAGGACTTCTCCGACTGGCTCTCGACCCGCGACCGCGGCTCGTTCGCTCAGCGCACCAGCGTCACCAGGTCGTGGGCGCCGTCGGACCGCGCGGCCTCGACGTAGAACCGGGTGCGGCCGTCGGGCAGCGGCACCGCACTGGCGTAGCGCCACGCCCCGTCACCGTGCGGCGACGTGATCGGCGGCCCCTCGGCGGGGACGAGACGGCGACCGTCCCAGGTGGCCACCCCGGTGGTCTCGAACCAGTTGGACGCGGCATCGGGCCGGCCGTCGTAAAGGACGGTGAGGGGTGCCCCCGCGGGCTGCGGCAGGACGGCGGTGACCCGGGCCCCGCGGGCGTCCCACTCCCCCGGGCGGCCGGCGAGCACCACGCCGCGGTCGGTCCAGGACAGGCCGTCGTCGCTGGTGAGCCGGCGGGTGGTCATCCGGTCCTCGTGGCCGGGCTCGTCGAGCGGGTGGCAGCACAGCCACATCTCCCAGCCGTCGGGTCCGTGCGTGACGACGGGGTCCTTGACCGCGACCAGGTCGTCGCCGGGCAGCACCACCTGGCGCCGGCCGCCGGGCAGCTCGGCCGGCGTCGCCGCGGTGAGGCTGTCGACCCACCAGTGCTTCGACCCGGGCGTCGCGCACGAGAGGTAGAGGCGCCAGCCGAGGCCCGGCACGGGCACCAGGACCGGCCGCTCGAACGACTCGCAGCCGAACGCCTCGCGGGACACCTCGGCGACCGGCTCGAACCGCTCGCCGTCGTCGGAGCGGGCCACGACCACGGTGACGCCACGCCCCTCGGTCAGCGGGCGGCGCACCCGGTAGGTCAGCCAGAAGACACCGTCGACCAGGACGGCGCTCGCGGCGCCGGCCCAGTTGCCGGCACCGGCAGCCGGGGCGGGGACGACGACCAGCGGGTCGTCGTACGTCGGGACGGCGGTGGCACCCAGGGTCATGCCCGGGATCATACTTCACCAGATCGATCGACTTTGACGAGAGAGAAGGGGCGGCGACGAGTGCGCCGAGCACGAGTGGCAGCATGTCGCCATGACGGAGTCCGCGCAGCCGCTCACCGACAGCACGTCCTTCGCCCCCGACCAGGTGGTCTGGGAGGACGAGATCTGGGTCCTCGCCCGTCACGACGCCGGCGAACGGCTCGGGCTGACCCTCCACCACCGCGACCCCGAGGCGTTCGGCCAGCTCTCCGACGAGCACGCCTCGCAGCTGGGCCGGATCGGCAACCGCCTCATCCGGATCGTCGAGAACCTGCCCGGCGCCGGCAAGGTCACCCTCGGCCGGACCACGGGCGAGTACGTCCAGCTCGCCTTCGAGGCCGACGGCGTCGGCACCGACCGGCTGCACGAGATCGCGGTCAAGCTCGCCAACTGGGGCGGGGACGCCCGCGCCTGATTCTGCTCCCGAACCTCGTTCGGGACACTAGAGTCCCCCCGGAAAGGGGGCCACTCTGATGACGGTTCCGGGACCCGTCCTGCTCACGCGCCCCCGCTTGCACGCCCGGCTCGACCCGGACGTGCCCCGGATCGCCGTCCTGTCGGCACCGAGCGGCTCGGGCAAGACGAGCCTGGTCCGCTGCTGGGTCGCCCCGCGACCGCCGGGCACCGTCATCTGGGCGACCCTCGAGACCGACCACGTGCGCCGGGCGAGCTTCTGGCAGACCGTGCTCACCAACGCCGGCCGGCTCGGGGTGCTGCCCGCCACCGAGGCCGCCGGCCTGGTCGGCGACGTCGACCGGGCGAGCGACGTGCCCGAGCTCGTCGCCGGCGCGCTGCGTAGGCGCGGCCCGCTCGTGCTGGTGGTCGACGCCCACGAGCGGCTGCGCGACGACTCCGCCGCGGTCGACGCCGACCTGGTCCGGCTGGTCCAGCTCTGCCCCGACCTCAAGGTCGTCGTCACCACCCGGACGAGCACCGGGCTGGCCAGCCCGGGACGCACGCTGCGCGGCGAGGTCGAGCTGCTCACCGCCGCCGACCTCGCGTTCACCGAGGACGAGACCCGCGAGCTGCTCACCACCTTCGCCGACCCCGCCGTCGCCGCGAGCGCGGCCGACCTGCACGCCGCGACCGACGGCTTCCCGCTCGCCGTCCGGGCGGGCATCCTCTCGCTGAGCCGGGCGGGCTCCGCACCGGGCACGCCCGACTGGCGGTCGCTGGTCGCCGAGGACCTGCGGGTCCAGCTCGGCTCCGGCGCGACGTACGACCTCGTGCTCGCGACCTGCCTGCCGCCGTACTTCGACACCGACCTCGCGATCGAGCTGACCGGGACGACCGACGTCAAGGAGACGCTCGCCGAGCTCGAGTGGAACGGCTTCGGGCGCTGGATCCCCTTCGCACCGGGCCGCCAGGTCTTCCAGTACGTCGAGTCGCTGCGCACCGCGATGCTCGCCGACGCCGCGGGGCGCCCCGCCCCCCAGCAGGCCCGGGCGGCCAAGCTGGCGGCCGCCTGGCTGCACCGCAACGGCAACTTCGAGACCGCGTTCGAGGTCGCCGTCGCAGCCCGCCAGTACGACTTCGCCGGCCGGGTCTACGCCTCCCTGCTGGCCAGCGACCCGGACACCATCACGACCGGCCGGTTCGACCAGCAGCTCGTCTCGATCCCGCGCAGCGCGCTCACCCAGTTCCCCGCGCTCGCCCTGGGCCGCGGCCTCGCGTGCCACCGCAACCCGGCACTGCTCGGCGCCGCGGCGGACTTCTTCCGCATCCCCGCCGCCTGGACCGGCCCGCGGCTGCCCGACATGGGGCCCGGCGAGGTGATGATGGGGCACACCGCCAAGGTCGCCAGCCTGCGGGTGCTCGGCCGCTTCGACGAGTCGGCCCGCGCGGCGCACCAGGCGCTCGCCTACTTCGACACGATCCCGGACGGCGAGCAGCACCACGTCGCCGACCTCGGCGCCACGCTGCTGCGGCACCTGTCCTACTCGCTGTTCCAGGACGCGCAGGTCGACGCCGCACGGTCGGCCGCGCTGCGCGCGATCTCGATGAGCACCCGGCCCGAGTCCCTCAACCACACCGCCGTCTACGTCGTCGGGTTCAACGCGCTCGACGGCCGCTCCGCCGATGCCCGGGCCGCCCGCGGCCACGTCGACCCGGAGGCCTGGCGCCCCGGCCAGGACCGCACCTACGGCAACGCGCTCGGCCGGATCGGTCAGGCCGCGCTGCTGCTCGACGACTTCGACCTCACCGCCTCGATCGACGAGTACGACGGCTGCCGGTTCGCGACGACGTCCGAGTTCTGGCCGTTCGTCACCTGGACCCTGATGCACGCCCGGCTCGGGCTCGGCCAGGCGGCCACCGAGGCGCACCGGGTCGAGGCCGCGCTCGCCCGCACCCCGGCGCCGCCCGGCACGGCCGACAGCCTCGGCTCGGCCGCCGTCCGCTCGGCGCTGGCGGTGCTCTGGCTCGCGGCCGGCAACCGCACGAAGGCCGGCCCGCTGCTCCGGCTCCGCACCCGCTACACCGGCCAGGTGGCCCCCGCCGTGGTGCTCGCCCGGCTGCTGGCCGGCGAGCCGGCCGAGGCGCTGGCCGCACTGCCCCGGCTCGAGACCCGGCCCGGCCACACGAACCGCTCGCTGGCCGCGCTGCTCACCGTCGGCGCGGCGGCGGCCGTGCGCACCGGGCTGCCCGAGACGTCCGCGGCGCTGCTCGACCGGGTCCTCGCCCTGGTCGGCCCGGGCGGGGCGCGCGCCCACCTCATGTACCTCCCGGCCAGCGACCTGGCCGGGCTGCGCGCGCTCGCCGGCGAGCGCGGCGACGCCGGGCTGCGCGACTACCTGGCGGGCCCGGTGCCCGACTGCATCACCGCCGAGACCCTGGCCGCGTCGCTGACGCCGCAGGAGCGGGTCGTGATCGCGGCGCTCGCGCACCACCCCACGCGGGCGGCGGCCGCGGCGGCGCTGCACGTCACCGAGAACACCGTGAAGACCCACCTGCAGCGGATCTACCGCAAGCTGGGGGTCAACTCCCGCGACGCCGTCATCGAGAAGGCGATCGAGCTGGACCTGCTGGCTCCTCGCTGAGCACGACGGCGCTGCGGCGCGCGGTCAGCGCGAGGACGAGGGCCGCCGCCAGGCCCGAGGCCGCGCAGATCGACCACACCGCGTAGTAGCCGGCCAGGCTGCCGCCGTCGACCTTCAGCGAGCCGGTGCTCGCCAGGCAGAGCGCGAACACCGACGACGCGATGCCGCCGCCGATCGTCTTGCTGGCGTTGGTGAGCCCGGTCGCCGAGCCGACCCGCCCGGCGGGGGCGACCGCGGCCGCGGCGGCCGGGATCGCCGCCACCAGGCCGCCGGTGCCGAGACCGATCACCGCCATCACGCCCCAGGCCGCACCGGGGCTCGCGTGCAGGGGCAGCCAGGCGGCGTACCCGATCGCGTAGACGACGCAGCCGGTGGCCATCGCGCGGCGGGCGCCGAGGAAGCGGCTGACCGGTCCGAGGGTCAGCGCGCCGATCGCCAGGAAGGCGACGTAGAAGGCGACCCGGGCCGAGCCCTGGGCCGCGGTGAGACCGAAGCCGTAGCCGTGCACCGCCGGGTCGCTGCGGAAGTACGTCGACAGCGGCACCTGCGCGCCCAGCAGCGACATGCCGACGAGGAAGGCGGTCGCCTGGACGCTCCACTGCGCCGGGTGTGCGAGCAGCCGGACGTCGACCAGCGGGTCCGGATGGCCCCGCTCGTAGCGCCACCACGGCACGAGCACGGCGAGCCCGGCTCCGACCAGCAGCCAGGCGGGCACCGACGTGACGCCGTCGAGACGGATCAGCACGAGCCCGCCGAGCACGGCCAGCACCGCGAGCGCCATCAGGCCGAGCCCGCCCCAGTCGAAGCGGCCGCCGGGGATCCCGGGGACCTCCTCCAGCAGCGCCAGCAGCGGCACGCAGAGCGTCACGACGACCGCGGGCAGGACGAGCATCGTGGTGAGCGAGACCCGCTCCGCGAGCTGGCCGGCGAGGACCGCGGCGACGATCACCGACAGCTCGAGCGTCGCCACCAGGATCGCCGCCACCCGACGCGTCATCCGGCCCTGGTCGGGGCGTCCCGCCGTGCGGCGGTGGATCACGGCGACCTCGATCGGCAGCCACACGACGTAGGTGCCCTGCAGGGTCCAGGCCACCAGCATCACCGGGAAGCTCGGCGCGAACGCGATCCCCCAGGTGGCCACGGCCACCACGGCCGTCGCGCCCACGAGCACCCGGCGGTGCCCGACCAGGTCGCCCAGCCGGGCCAGCGGCGGCACGACCAGCGCGGAGAAGATCAGCTGGGCGGCCTCGAGCCAGTTCAGGTCGGCGTACCGGACGTCGAGGTCGTGGGCGATGTCGACCAGCACCGGGCCGTAGTAGCCCTGGATCACTCCGCTCGCCACCTCGACCGCGGCGAGCAGCGCGATCACGGCGAGGAGCGGGTGACGCGGCGGGCGACATCCGCGACGGAGCATTGTCACGAGACTCATGGTGGGGGTTCGCTGATTCTGCCGGTGCATGTCGTCCGGCCCTCGGAACGAAAGATGCTCCCTTGCGCGCTCCCCGCACCCCCTCCCTGGCTCGTCGCGCCCTCGTGACGGCACCCCTCGCCCTCGCCCTCGGCCTCACCGGGACGGCGGTCGTCGCGACCGTCGGGGCGGCACCGGCCAGCGCGGCGGCCGCACCGCAGCCCTGCGGCCCGCTGCCGGCGACCGGGTACTCCCCCGCCGACGTCGCGACCGGGCTGAACGCGCCTGCCGCGCTCGACGTCGACGCCGACGGCCGGATCTTCGTGGTCACCCGCGGGGACGGTGCCGTCCGGCGGTACACGCCGGCCGGGGCGTCGTACACCTCGGCGGACCTGCCGCTGAGCGCGCACACCGGCCAGGGCCTCGCGGTCGACCCGGCGGGCCGGGTGTGGGTCTCGACCGCCGGCAACGGCCGGGTGGACCGGGTCGCTCCGGACGGCACCGGCTACGGCGCCGAGGAGAACGTCGTGTGGGGCCTGGGCGGTCCGACCGGGCTCGCGGTCGACGCCACGGGCCGGGGCTACGTCGCGGTGGGCAGCAGCCGGACGGTCGTCGAGCTGACACCGGGCGACCCCGACTTCAGCACCTCGGTGGTGCGCCCGGCCGCCGCGGGCACCACGCCGTACGGCGTGGCGGTCGACGCCGGGGGCGCCACCGTCTACTCCACCTCCACCGCCGGCGACGGCACGAGCCAGGTCGTGCGGTCGGACCGCGCGGGCGGCGGGTGGACCCACACCGACGTTGCGGCCACGGGCCTGAAGAACGCCGCCGGCATCACGACCGGCCCGGGCGGCACGCTCTACGTCGCCGACAGCGGCAACGACCGGATCGTCACCCTCACGCCGTCCGGAGCGGGCTACACCCAGGCCGTGCTGCCGCTCACCGGCCTCGACGACCCCCGCGACGTCGCGGTCGCCGGCGACGGCACCCTCTACGTCGCCGACACCGGGAACGACCGGGTCGTGCGGCTCTCCGCCCGCAAGGTCACCGCCACCGCGGACACGGCCGGAACGACCGCCGGGACCGCGGTGAGCACCGACGTCACCGCCAACGACTCCGCCACCGGTGCCGGCCTCGCCCGGCCGACCGTCGCCGTCGACCCGCAGCACGGCACCGCGACGGTCAACCCGAACGGCACCATCACCTACACGCCCGACGCGGGCTTCTCGGGCACCGACACCTACCGCTACGCCGTGCGCGACGCAGGCGACCCGGCCTCGGTCTGCGCGAGCGCGACCGTCACCGTGACGGTGGGCCAGGACAACTCCTGCGGACCGGTCGGCAGCACCGGCGGCACCGCGCGCACCGTCGTCCCGTCGGGGATCGACTACCCCAGCCGGTTCGCGATCGACGGCGACGGCAACCTGTTCGTCTCCGACGGCGATCGCGGCGAGGTCGTCCGGCTGAGCCCGTCGGGCGGCGGGTTCACCCGCACGGTCGTCGCCACCGGGCTGCCCGGGGTCGCCGGCATCACCGTCGCCGGCGACGGCACCCTGTTCGTCACCTCGTGGAACAGCGGCACGGTGAGCCGGCTGACCCCGTCCGGGCCCGGCTACTCGGCCACGACGATCGCCTCCGGCCCGCTGCTCGCCCAGCCCTCCGGGATCGCCGTCGCCCCGAACGGTGACCTCTACGTCGTGGCCAACGCCAACCAGCTCAGCCAGGGCCGGGTGGTCCGGCTCGACGCCGCCTCCGGCTACACCCCGGAGGTCGCCGCCTCCGGCATGGACTTCCCGCACCAGACGGCCGTCGGCCCCGACGGCACCGCCTACGTCGTCACCGCGGACAACGTGGTGCGGATCAGGCACCACGGCTCCGGCTACTCGCAGGACGTCGTGGCGAGTGGGCTCCAGGACGCCACCGGTCTCACCGCCGACGCCGACGGCAACCTCTTCGTGGGCGACACCTACAACGACCGGATCCTCCGGCTGACCCCGTCCGGCGCCGGCTTCACGCAGTCCGTCGTGCCCGGCTGGGGCGACAGCAGCCCCGAGGGCGTCGCGGTGCGCGCCGACGGCGTCCTCTTCGTGGGCGACGGCGGCACCAACAAGATCGTCATGCTCGGCCCGGCCCGGCTCGAGGCCGGCGACGACAGCGCCTCCGTCCCCGGCGACGGCTCGGTGATCACCGACGTCCGGATCAACGACGTCAGCAACACCCCGCTGGCCGCGCCCACCGTGACCGGCGCCCCCGCGCACGGCACGGCCACGGTCGACAGCGACGGCACGATCACCTACCGGCCCGACGCCGGCTGGTCGGGCACCGACCACTACACCTACGAGGTCCGCGACCGCGCGACCCCCGCCCAGGTCTGCGACGTCGCCACGGTGACGATCACGGTGAGCCCGCCCAACGGGTGCGGACCGCTCAGCTCGAGCGTGTACGCCGGCCGCTACGTCGGGACGCACGACCTGGCCAACCCGACGGGCATCGCCGTCGACGCGCGCCGGATCGTCTTCATCTCCGATCCCGGCAACGAGGAGGTCATCGCGTGGGGCCCCGGCAGCGGCCCGGCCACGATCGACTCCCGGCCCGGCCTCGACCCCCAGGGCATCGCCGTCGACAGCGCCGGCAACGTCTTCTACGCCGACGAGAACGACCACGAGATCGTGAAGCTGACCTGGTCCGAGGCGGACAACTGGTACACCGAGCGCACCGTGATCGCCGACGACCTCCAGCGTCCCTCCGGCGTCGCGGTCGACGCCGACGGCACCGTCTACTTCACCGAGCGCGGCAGCAGCCACGTCGAGAGGCTGACCCCGTCGGGAGGCGGCTACACCCGCACGACCATCGCGGAGGACCTCGACCGGCCGTTCGGCATCGCCGTCGACGGCGACGGCAACCTGTTCGTCGCCGACCGCGGCAACGACCGGATCGTGCGGCTGACCCCGTCGGGTGACGGCTACACCGCGTCGGTGGTGGCCACGAGCGTCGTCGCCCCCATCGGCGTCGCGGTCACCCCCGAGGGCGACCTGGTCATCGGCGACGCCGGCCACGACCGGGTGCTGCGGCTGGTCCCGTCCGGATCCGGCTACCGGCAGGAGGAGGTCCTCGGCTGGGGCGGTGCGGCGACGTCCTGGGTCGCCGCCTTCGGCGGCGCCATCCTCGCCGTCGACGACGACGAGACCGAGGTCGTGATCATCCCGTCGCTGCGCGTCGACGCGGTCGAGGACAGCGCGAGCACCGATGCCCCCGACCCGGTGACCACGGACGTCACCGCCAACGACGGGTCGGTTCCCGAGGGCTTCCCCCTCGCGAAGCCGAGGATCGGGACCCCTCCCGCGCACGGCACCGCGACCGTGACCGGCGACGGCTCGATCACCTACACGCCGGCGGCCGGCTTCTCCGGCGAGGACGTCTACACCTACACGATCTCCGAGGACCAGGAGGAGCCGATCACCTGCGACGGCGCTCCGGTGACGGTGCTCGTCCGCAACGGGTTCACGCCCGGCCCCGGGTTCACCGTGCCCCAGAACGGGGTGCACGTCTCGGCCCTCACCGACCTCGCCACGACGACAGGGCGTCCGCTGTCGGCCACCGGGGTCAGCCAGGTGCGGGCACCGCAGCACGGCACCATCGACGTCCTCCCGGCCGGTCCGGTGCGCTACACACCGACCCGTGGCTACAGCGGGCCCGACGACTACGTCGTCCGGGTGTGCGACACCTCCGTCCCGCAGCAGTGCACGGAGGTCACCGTCCCGATCACCGTCGGCGTCAACCAGGTGACGGCGGTCGACGACGAGTCGAGCACGACCGTCGGCGTCCCGGTGATCACCGACGTCACGGCGAACGACCTCACCGAGACCGGTCAGGAGCTGGCCGCCCCGACGATCACGACCCCGCCCGCGCACGGCACGGCGATCACGTCCGAGGACGGCCTGTTCTACCGCCCCGACGCCGGGTTCTCGGGCGTGGACTCCTTCGGCTACCGGGTCTGCGACACCTCGGCGCCCCCGACCTGCGACACCGGCAGGGTGACGGTGACGGTCGACAACGTGTTCACGACCGGCGCCGCGATCACCACCGCCCAGGGGGTGCCGGTGGTCACCGACCTGGCCGACATCGCGAGCGTCACCGGCAGCCCGCTCGACCCGACGGCCGTCCAGCAGGCGGTCCAGCCGGAGCACGGCGGCGCCGTCATCAACGGCACCACCGGCGCGGTGACCTACACGCCGCTGCCCGGCTTCCACGGCGAGGACTCCTACACCGTCCGGGTGTGCGACACCTCGGCGCCGGTGCAGTGCGTGGACGCCCTCGTGCGGGTCACCGTGACCGCGCCCGAGGTGCCCGCGGCGCCGGTGATCACGACCTCGGCCCGCGCCCGGGTGGCGATCCCGGTCGACCGCTCCGGCGCCCCGCGCTCGGTCCGGCTCACCGACCAGGTGCGGATCTCCGGTTTCCAGCCCGGCGGTACGGCGACCGGCCGGGCCACGCTGTACGGCCCGGTCGACCGCCCCTCGGCGTCCATGTGCACCCTCGCCAACGCGGTCGGGACGGTCTTCTTCACGCCCCGCAACGGCACCCTGACGACGCCGCCGATCACCGTGCGCGAGCCCGGCTACTACACCTGGGTCGTCTCGACCACGGCCGACGACGACAACCAGGCGGCCTCCCACTCGTGCGGCCAGGTCGCGGAGACGACGCTCGTCCACCGGCCCGGCGTCGGGAAGGTCCGGGTCGAGGCCGGCTACTCCGGCACCGACCGCTCGGTGCGCGCCCGCCGGCTGCGCCCGGTCCAGGTCTCCGTCCCGGCGCTGGGCATGAAGGCCCGGATCGACACCGTCGGCACCCGCCGCGGCACGATGCTGATCCCCGGCAGGATGGCTCGGGGCGGCTGGCTGCTCGGCTCCGCGGCGCCCGGCGAGGCCGTCGGCGCCACGGTGATCGCGGGCCACGTGTCCGACCGCCGCGACCGGCCCGGCGCCTTCGGCAAGCTGCGAAAGGCGCGCACCGGCCAGCTGGTCGAGGTGCGCGGGGCCGACGGGGTGGTCCGGACCTACCGGATCACGTCCGTCAGGTCGCAGCCGCGCGGCCGCGGCCTGACCGGCGCCCCGGTGTCGACCACCGGCGCGCACCGGCTCACGCTGGTGACCTGCACGGGCAAGGTGACCTACCGCAACGGGCGCTTCCACTACACCAGGAACCTGGTGGTGACGGCGGTGCCGATCGGCTGAGGACGCGGCGCGGGTGACATGGCGGGCGACATCGCGCTCCCGTCCTTGCTCACCCGCGCTCCGGACGATTGGCTGGTACCTGCCGACGTCCGCCGCCCTGCTCCCTGGGCCGCCGCGCGGCACCGGCACCGCGCGTGGGGCGACGGTGCCGGCAGGCCGGTGTGCCCGGACGGACCACCCAACCCCCCAGGTCCGTCCGGGCACACCTTCGACCCGCGCCCTAGAGTCGGGACATGCCCGTCGTGAAGATCAATGCCATCCAGGTCCCGCCCGACGCCGGTCCCGAGCTCGAGAAGCGGTTCGCCGCCCGGGCCGGCGCCGTCGAGGGCTCCCCCGGCTTCCTCGGCTTCCAGCTGCTGCGCCCGACCGCCGGCGAGGACCGCTACTTCGTCGTCACCCAGTGGGCCGACGAGGAGTCGTTCGCCGCCTGGCGCGACGGCCAGGGCCGCGCGGCCCATGCGGAGAAGCCGGGCGAGGCGCCCCGCAAGCCGGTGTCCACGGGCGCCGACCTGCTGGAGTTCGAGGTCGTGCTCGACGTCAAGGGCGGCTGAGCAGCCGCGCGGCGCGGCGCAGGTCGGCGGCCACCGTCGACCTGCTCCCCCACGTGACCAGCCCGCCCACCCGGAGGCCGCGGACGCGGAAGTCCGCGGTCACCCGGCAGCGCTGCCCGTCGTCCAGCTCGGCGAAGCGCAGCTCGAGCCGGGCCCGGAAGGGGCCGCACGTGCCCTCCTCGACCCAGCGGTACGGCGGCTCGCTCAGCGTCGTGCGCATCCGCGGGCGGACGCCGGGGACCACCGTGACGTCGGTCCACCCACTGAGGTCGGCCCGCACGTCGGCGACCGCCCGCAGCGACGACTGCCAGGCCGGCCGGTTGCGCGGGTCCTCGAGGTAGCCGAAAGCCCGGTCCCGCGGGACCGGGAAGACGACCTCGATCGACGTCAGAGGATGGCTCCGGGGGTGTAGGCGGCCGCCGCCGGGTGCGCCTCGACGATCGCCGCGACCTGGCGGCAGACCGCCTGGGTCTGCGCGACGGCCGCACCCGTGAAGGTGATCGGCTCGGCCACGAGCGACTGCAGCTGCTCGGTGGTGAGCCCGAGCCGGTCGTCGGCGGCGAGCTTGGCGAAGACGTCGTTCTCGGCCTGGCCCTGGCGCATCGCGAGGGCGGTGCCGACGGCGGCCTCCTTGATCGCCTCGTGCGCGGCCTCGCGGCCCACTCCGTTGCGGACCGCGGCCATGAGCACCTTCGTCGTCGCGAGGTAGGGCAGGTAGCGGTCGAGCTCGCGCTGGATCACCGCCGGGAAGGCCCCGAACTCGTCGAGCACGGTCAGGAACGTCTGGAAGAGCCCGTCGACCGCGAAGAAGGCGTCGGGCAGCGCGACCCGTCGTACGACGGAGCAGGAGACGTCGCCCTCGTTCCACTGGTCGCCGGCGAGCTCGCCGACCATCGACAGGTAGCCGCGGGTGACGACGGCGAGGCCGTTGACCCGCTCGCACGAGCGCGTGTTCATCTTGTGCGGCATGGCGGAGGAGCCGACCTGGCCCTCCTTGAAGCCCTCGGTGACGATCTCGTTGCCGGCCATCAGCCGGATCGTCGTCGCCAGGTTGGACGGCGCCGCGGTCAGCTGCACGAGCGCCGACAGCACGTCGAAGTCGAGCGAGCGCGGGTAGACCTGCCCCACGCTCGTCAGCACCCGCTCGAAGCCGAGGTGGCGCGCCACCCGCTGCTCGAGGTCGGCCAGCTTGTCGGCGTCCCCACCGAGCAGGTCGAGCATGTCCTGGGCCGTGCCCATCGGGCCCTTGATGCCGCGCAGGGGGTAGCGGACGAGCAGCTGCTCGATCCGCTCGACGGCGATCATCAGCTCGTCGGCCACGGTCGCGAACCGCTTGCCGAGGGTCGTCGCCTGGGCGGCCACGTTGTGGCTCCGTCCGGCCATCACCGTGGTCTCGTGCTCGGCCGCGAGCCGGGCCAGCCGGGCCAGCGTCGCCACCGCGCGGTCGCGCAGCAGGTCGAGGGACTGGCGGACCTGGAGCTGCTCGACGTTCTCGGTCAGGTCGCGGCTCGTCATGCCCTTGTGGATGTGCTCGTGGCCGGCGAGCGCCGCGAACTCCTCGATGCGCGCCTTCACGTCGTGCCGGGTGACCCGCTCGCGGTCGGCGATGCTCGCCAGGTCGACGACGTCGACCACCTTCTCGTAGGCCTCGACGACCCCGTCGGGCACCTCGATCCCGAGGTCCTTCTGCGCCTTGAGGACGGCGATCCACAGCTGCCGCTCGAGGACGATCTTGTGCTCGGGCGACCAGATCTCAGCGAGATCGGCGGCGGCGTAGCGGGTGGCGAGGACGTTCGGCACGGTCACGGTGGCCCATTCTCCCACGCCCGGCGAGCGGCTCCGATTCGCCGCTCAGCCGAGAGACGCGGGCACCCGCCGGACCAGGACCATCTCGCCGTCCTCGGTGCTCCCCCGCACCTCGGTGAACCCGGCCTTCGCCGCCACCCGCAGGCTCGCCGCGTTCACCGGCGCGATCGACGCCCGCACCCGGACGCCCGCCCCGTCGGCCCGGGCCAGCAGCGCACCCAGCGCCTCGCTCGCCAGCCCGTACCCGCGCGCCGCCGGCACCAGGCCGTAGCCGACCTCGACCTCGGCCACGCCGTCGTCCGCCTCCTCGGGCGGGCCGAAGAAGCCGATCGAGCCGATCACCAGCTGCTGCTTGAGCGACACGATCGACCGCGGACCCCACGGGTCGCCGTCACGCCAGAGCGTGGCCGCGCCCTCGTCGTCCTCACGCGGGAAGTCGGCGTGCCACTCGGGACGGCGGCGTCCCGCCTTGATGTCGGCGACGGTCGCGGCGTCCCACAGGACGAGGCTCAGCCGGGCCGTGCGGACGCCCGCTGCGGACGCGGACGACGCACCCGTGGTGTCCGTCATCAGTCAGCTCCTCTCGGCGGCCGACCCCGAGCGCATCGGCAACGCCGCAACCCTAGACGTTCGGTTGCCGCACGACGCCGGACGTCTAGGGTTGCGGCGCCTCGCGGGCTGGGGTCTTCTTTACCGATGGCGTGGTGGCGCGCCGCAGTGGTCGAGGTACCTGGATGCGGTGATCAGCGGGTTGCGGGTTGTTGCCGGTACACCCCTGGCTCGGGGTCGTCGGCTTCATCGGTTCGGTCGTGCTGGTGTGTGCCGCGGTGGCTCACCTCGAAGTGGAAGCCGGACGGGCTTCGCCAGACGTAGGTGCCGATCTTGGTGACTTGGTAGCGCCATTGGCTGTGGGTCTTGGCGCGGTGGTGGCGCCGGCAGAGCGGGACGAGGTTGCACGGGCAGGTCGGCCCGCCTTGGCCGTGGGGTCTGGCGTGGTCGAGGTCGCAGCGCATCGCCGTTCTGGTGCAGTACGGGAAGCGGCAGGTGTGGTCGCGGAGCTCGACTTGCTGGCGGTGACGGTCCGGGATCTCGTAGGCCGTGACCGGCACATGGTCAGCGAGGTCGAGCACCGGGCGGACCGTCACCGACATCCCGGGCTGCGCGAGCCAGTCGCGGATCTGCTCGGCACTGACCGGCTGCTGGTCCCACTGGCCCACCGGGTTGGCACCGGTCCCGCGCAGCGTCGCATCAGTGATGTGCACGTTGAGCACGGCCCGGCGGCCCGGCACGCCCTCAAGGTCGAGCGTCAGGTCGTTGCGGGCAAGGTCGCCGAGGGCCTGGGAGCGGCGCACGTCCAGGCTCGCCTCGTTACCCAGTCGGCCGAGCAGGGTCGCGCGGCGGCTGATCGCGTCATCCAGGTCACGGCCGTCGGCCGCATCGAGAAGCCCGTCGATCGACACCAGCCCATTGCCATCCGGCGCCCCCACCTCCACATAGCGGTGGTCGCTCGCCCTAGCCCGCTCGGCTTCGTAGCGCTCGGGGTCGAACCTGATGACCGCCTCCGCAATGAGCCGCTCGAGCTGGGCCCAGCCGACTCCGGTGGCATTGAACAGCTGGCGGTCGACGAACGCTGCGGCCGCGGGGCAGAGGGGGCGGGTGGCTTCGGCGATCCGCTCGGCGCGCCACGGCGCCAGGCGGCCGGCGACCACTGAGGCGTAGACCTGCGGCAGGCGCCACGCACATTCGAGCACCCGGCCGACGTAGACCCGGCCACCATCCGGTGAGCGGCCCAGCACGGCCACGAGCTCCATGAGTGCGAACTCCGAGACCAGCGGGGCGCCCTCACCCGCGATCGGCAACCCCGTATCGACGAACCCGTCGCGAATGGTCGCGGCGCCCGCCTCCGGGTCGGCCACGGTGTTGCCGGCGGCCCACTCCACGATCCCCGCCCACTCGGCAACCACCGACTCCTCCCGCACCCGCACCCCCGCCCGGAGGCCGGCGAGAAGGGCGCTCGAAGTCATACCCGTATTAGATCAGGAGGGTCCGACACAACCCCCGCGCCCGCACCCCTCCCGCCCGGCGCCCCTAGGGTCGCGCCATGGCCCTCGACGACGACCTGGTCGCGCGCATCGCCCGCGCCGTCACGACGTACGGCGCCGGCCGGCCGATCCCGCCGGACGAGCTCGCCGCGCGCCTGGCTCCGCTCGGCCTCACACCGGACCCGGACCTCGCCGACTTCGCCGCGCGCTGGGGCGGGTGCTTCGTGGGCGTCGCCGTGCACCTGTGGGACCACGCCGGGCTGCTCGGCCGCGAGACGTGTCTCGAGATGACGACGTGGGCGCGGGAGACGCACGGTGCGGTCATCGACGGCCTCGTCATCGCCGACGACGGCGCCGGCAACCCGATCTGGATCGCGGCCGACGGGCCGGTGCGGATGCTCGACCACGACAGCGGGCGCGTCGATGCGCTGGCCCCCGACTTCCGGACGTTCGTCGCCGAGAACGTGCACGACTGGCAGGACTGAGCAGACCGGGAGCGTCGGCCCGGTCAGCCGAGCATCTTCTGCCACCACGCGATGTCGATCCAGCGCCCGTGCTTGCGCCCGACCTCCCGCAGCACCCCCTGCCGCTCGAACCCGCACGCGCGGTGCAGCCCCTCGCTGGCGTCGTTCGGGAGCGCGACGACGGCCAGGGCGGTGCGCATCCCGGCCGCGGTCATCCGGGCGAGCAGGTCGTCGTAGAGGAGGCGGCCGACACCGCGTCCGGTGGCGCCGGCGTCGAGGTAGACGGTGACCTCGCGGGTGTGGTGGTAGGCGCCGCGGTCGCGGAAGGGGCCGGAGTAGGCGAAGCCGAGGACGTCGTCGTCCGGCGCGGGGCCGGCGGCGGCGACCAGGAAGTGGTCGCCGGGGTGGGTCGAGGCGAGCTTGGTCTCCCACACCGACCGCGGGGGCGGCTCGACGTCGAAGGTGGCGTGTCCCTCGGCGACCTCCCGGGCGTAGAGGGCGGCGACGGCGTCGAGGTCCGCGTCGGTGGCGGGGCGGACCACGACGGCCGGCATCAGTCCTCCTTGAGGGAGGCGCCCTCGACGGCGCCGAGCGGCTCCGCCGCGATGTCGGTACGGCGCTGCAGCCCGTCGAACCGGACCAGGTCGGCCGCCGCGTAGGCCCGGGCGCGGGCGTCGGCGATGTCGTAGCCGACCGCGCGGACGGCGACCACCCGGCCGCCCGCGGTGACGAGGGAGCCGTCGGCGAGAGCGGTGCCGGCGTGGATGACGTCGACGTCGGTCACGCCGTTGGCCGCGCCGACGCCGGTGATCACGTCGCCCTTGGACGACGTCTCGGGATAGCCCGCCGAGGCGAGGACCACGGTCACCGAGGCCGCGTCACGGAACACCGGGGCGGGCACGGAGGCCAGGTCACCGCGGGCCGCCGCGTCGAGGAGCGCGCCGAGCGGCGACTCGAGGACGGCGAGCACGGGCTGGATGTCCGGGTCGCCGAAGCGGCAGTTGAACTCGATCACGCGCGGCCCGTCGGCAGTGAGCGCGAGGCCGACGTACAGGCAGCCGACGAAGGGCGTCCCGCGCCGGCTCATCTCGTCGAGCGTGGGCTGCACGACCTGCGCCATCACCGTCGACGCGAGGTCGGCGGGCGCCCACGGGAGCGGCGAGTACGAGCCCATGCCGCCGGTGTTGGGGCCGCGACCGCCGTCGAAGATCCGCTTGAAGTCCTGCGCCGGCTGCAGGGGGTACGCCGTCGCGCCGTCGCAGACCGCGAACAGCGAGACCTCGGGCCCGTCGAGGAACTCCTCGATCACGACCCGGCCGCAGCCCGCGGCGTGCGCGAGCGCCTCGTCGCGCGAACGGGTGACGACGACGCCCTTCCCGGCGGCGAGCGCGTCGTCCTTCACGACGTACGGCGGCCCGAACTCGTCGAGCGCGGCCGCGACCTCGTCGGGGGTCGTGCACGTGCGCGAGCCCGCGGTCGGCACGCCGGCGGCGGCCATGACCTCCTTGGAGAACGCCTTGGAGCCCTCGAGCATCGCGGCGGCACGGGAGGGCCCGAAGACCGCGATCCCCGCCTCCCGCACGGCGTCCGCGACACCGGCCACGAGCGGCGCCTCCGGCCCGACCACCACGAGGTCCACGCCCAGCGACGACGCCAGCGCGGCGACGGCCGCGCCGTCCATCGGGTCGACCGGGTGCAGCGTGGCGAAGGCGCCGATGCCGGGGTTGCCCGGGGCCGCGTGGACCTCGCCGACCCCGGGGTCGCGGGAGAGGGCGAGCGCGAGCGCGTGCTCGCGGCCGCCGGTGCCGATGACCAGACAGGTGATGCTCACGGGCGCTCAGCCTAGTTGCGCGGCACCTGCGGCGACATCGGCAGGTCGAGCACGAACGCGGGGCGGCCGCCGGGGCCCTCCACGAGGTAGCGCGCGTCACCACCGTGCAGGCGCGCGATCTCCCGCACCAGGTAGAGCCCGAGGCCCGTCCCGGCGGTGGTCCCGGCGTGGGCGAAGCGCTCGAACAGCCGGCCCACGAGGCGTTGCTCGACGCCGGGACCGGCGTCACTGACGGTCACCCGGACGCCGTCGTCGGTGCGCTCCCCCGTCAGCGCGATCGGCGGCCGGCCGTGCCGGTAGGCGTTCTCGAGAAGGTTGTCGAGCGCCTGGCCGAGCCGAGCGGGGTCCGCGACGAAGTCGACCTCCTGGTCGACCCGGGTCTGGATCCGCGCGGTCCCGTGGGCCGCGTGGACCCGGTCTGCCGACGACATCAGCGTGCGCCGCAGCGACACCACCTCGGGCGCGAGCGCGAGCGCCTCGGTCTGGACGTCGGACGCCGTGCCGAGGTCGGTGACGAGCCGCTGCAGCCGCCGGGCGCTGGATGCCATCGCCTCGAGCACCTGGGCGCGCTCCTGCGGGTCGAGCTCGTCCCCGCCGTCGCGGAGCATCGCGACCGCGCCCTCGACCACCGCGGCCGGCGTCCGCAGCTCGTGGGCGGTGACGGCCAGGAGCTGCGCCTGCTGCTCGAGAGCGCGCCGGCGCTCCTCCTCGTGGGCCCGCTGCTCGGACTGGTCCCGGGTGATCTTGGCGAACCCCCGGAGCCGACCGGCCTCGTCGTGCACGGCCGTGATGACGACGCGCGCCCAGAACCGGCTCCCGTCGCGGCGGACCCGCCAGCCCTCCTCGGCGTGGACGCCGTCGCGCAGCGCCAGCTCGAGGTTGTGCTCCGGATGTCCCGCCGCCTGCTCCTCGGCCGGGTAGAAGAGACGGAAGTGCCGGCCGACGACCTCGTCGGCCCGGTAGCCCTTGATGTGGGCCGCCCCGGCGTTCCAGCTCGCGACGTTGCCGTCGACGTCGAGCATGAAGATCGCGTAGTCCTTGACCGCCGTGACCAGCAGCCGGAAGATCTCCTCGCTGCGCCGCAGCTCGAGCTCGGCCGTGGCGTCCTGGATCTGGGCGAACGCGTAGAGGGCGCTGCCCTTCGAGTCGCGCACCGGGGTCAGCGTGACCCGCACCGTCCGGATGCCGGCGCCGCTGTCGATCGGGTGCTCGAAGGCGACGAGGTCCTCGCCGCCCTCGGTGATCCGGGCGAGGGCCTCGTCGAGGTGGTCGCCGTGCTGCCGGGTGAGCACGCCGTAGTCGAGACCGATGAGGTGGTCGGCGGGACGCCCCACCATGTCGAGGAGCGCCTGGTTGGCGCGGACGATGCTGCCGTTGAGCGTCATCGTCGCCATGCCGATCGCTGCCTGGTCGAAGACCTCCCGGTAGCGCTCGAGGTGCTCGTCCAGGGTCTTCTGGTCGCGCACCTCGTCGACGTCCGCCTCGCCGGCCACCCGCAGCGGCCGGGGCGGCCGGGGCGGCGGGTCGCCCGGGAGCCCGCGCGCCCCGATCCCGCCCAGCCCCGCGTACCCGTGCGCGTCGGCGACCTGGCGCCACAGGCGGTCGACCAGGACGTCGAGCGGGACCGACTTCTCGACGAAGTCCGAGGCCCCCAGCTCGCGGGCCCGGTCGGCCAGGCCGCGGCCGCTGAAGCCGGTGTACATGACGACCCTGGTCTCCGGGGAGACGGCGAGCACCAGCGGCAGGCACTCGAGCCCGTCGAGGACGGGCATCGAGGTGTCGAGCAGCATCAGGCTGGGGCTGTGCTCGTGGGCGAGCATCATCGCCTCGCCGCCGTCCGCGCCCTCCCCCACGACCTCGAAGAGCCCGGACGCGCGGAGCCGGGCACCCACGAGGGCGCGCAGCTCCGGTGAGTCATCGACGAGGACGATCGTCGGCCGTTCTGACACGCCACCCCCTACAGGTCCCACACGGCCCCGACCTGCCGGTGCCCCGCCCGGGCATTCTCATACCTGGGCGGGGCACCGTTCTCTCGCGGGTGGCGCGGGGAGTCAGCGCAGCGGGTGCCGGACGACCGCCTGCTCGCGCTCGGGACCCACCCCGATCACCGAGATCCTGGCGCCGGAGCGCGCCTCGACGTACTCGACGTAGTCCTGGGCGGCCTGGGGCAGCTCGTCGAAGCTGCGGCAGCCGGAGATGTCCTCGGTCCAGCCGGGGAGGTTCTCGTAGATCGGCACGGCGTGGTGGAAGTCGGTCTGGTTGACCGGCATCTCGTCGTGGCGCACCCCGTCGACGTCGTACGCGACGCAGACCGGCAGCTCGGCGAGACCGGTGAGCGTGTCGAGCTTGGTGAGCACGAAGTCGGTGACGCCGTTGACCCGTGCGGCGTAGCGGGTGATCACGGTGTCCATCCAGCCGCAGCGGCGCGGGCGGCCGGTCGTGGTGCCGTACTCCCACCCGGCCTTGCGCAGGAACTCGCCGTTCTCGTCGTGCAGCTCGGTCGGGAACGGACCCTCGCCCACGCGGGTCGTGTAGGCCTTGGCGATCGCGATGACCTGGTCGATGCGGGTCGGCGGGATGCCGGTGCCGGTGCACGCGCCGGCCGAGATCGCGCTGCTGGACGTCACGAACGGATATGTGCCGTGGTCGACGTCGAGCAGGGTGGCCTGGCCGGCCTCCATCAGCACGACCTCGTCGCGGTCGAGCGCCTGGCTGAGCAGCAGCCCCGTGTCGCAGACGTACGGCGCGAGGCGGTCGGCGTGGCCGAGGAGCTCGCCGACGACCTGCTCGACCGACGGCGCGCGCCGGTTGTAGATCTTGGTGAGGATCTGGCCCTTGAGCTCGAGCGCGCCCTCGACCTTGGCGGTGAGGATCTTCTCGTCGAACAGGTCCTGGACCCGGATGCCGATCCGGTTCATCTTGTCGGCGTACGTCGGCCCGATGCCGCGGCCCGTCGTCCCGATCTTGCGGGAGCCGAGGAACCGCTCGGTGACCTTGTCGATCGTGCGGTTGTAGTCGGCGATGACGTGCGCGTTGGCGCTCAGCTTGAGCCGGCTGGTGTCGACGCCGCGCGCCTCGAGGCCCTCGATCTCCTGGAACAGCACGTCGATGTCGACGACGACGCCGTTGCCGATGACCGGCGTGCAGCCGGGCGTGAGGATGCCGCTGGGCAGCAGGTGGAGGGCGTACTTCTCGTCGCCGATGACGACCGTGTGGCCGGCGTTGTTGCCGCCGTTGAACTTCACCACGTAGTCGACCTGGCTGCCGAGGTGGTCGGTGGCCTTGCCCTTGCCCTCGTCGCCCCACTGGGCTCCGACGATCACGATTGCGGGCATCTGGTTGCTCCTTCGCTACGGACGGAGTCCCTCCGTCCGCGCGGACGGCTGCTCAACGCACCAGTTGTGTTGCTTCTTGCACTCGGACAAGCAAGAAGCCCCGGCAAGGACCGGGGCTCTTGCGGCGTCACGTTACCAAATCGCGACCTGGCCGCTAGATTCGGCACAAACGAGAACACGTTCTACTACCCGACGACCAGGAGCACCCCATGGGCGCCAGCCGCGAGACCATCCTCGAGACCATCCAGAACTACGTCGACCTCGTCGCGACCGGCAGCTCCGCCGACGTCGTCGCGCTGTACGCCGACGGCGCGACCCTGGAGGACCCCGTCGGCTCCGAGGTGCGCACCACCCGCGAGCAGATCGCCGAGTTCTACGGCACGCTCGACGGCCTGGAGCAGTCTGGGCGGCTCCTGTTCGCGCGGGTGGCCGGCAACGAGGCGGCGTTCGCCTTCGAGCTCGCCACCAAGGCCGGCGACGAGACCTACACGCTGGCGCCGATCGACGTCATGACGTTCGACGACGACGGCCGGATCACCAGCATGCGGGCTTTCTGGGCCGGCGAGGACATGGTCGTCAGCTGAGCCGCGCCGCGATCTCCGCGGTGACCGCTCGCGCGAGCGTCTCGGCCGTGTCGTCCGCCTGCTCCGGCACGACCCCGTGGACGTCGCCCGCGGCGAGGAGGTCGAGCGCGCCCACCTTCTGCTGAGCCGCCATCTCGGCGGCCTTCGAGGGCTCGCCGTGCACGATCACGCTGGCCCCCTCGGGCGGCAGCGGCGAGAGCCACCCCCGCTCGGTCGCGAGGACCGTCCGGGCCGGCAGCAGCGCCAGCGCCCCGCCCCCGCAGCCCTCCCCCAGGATCACCGAGACCGTCGGCACGGTCATCGTCACGAGGGTCGCGATGCAGCGGGCGATCTCGCCGGCGATCGCGCCCTCCTCCGCCTCCTGGGAGAGCTCGGCACCCGGGGTGTCGATCACCGTCACCAGCGGCAGCCCGAGCTCCTCGGCCAGCTTCATCCCGCGCCGGGCCTCGCGCAGCGCACCCGGGCCCATCGGCGTCGACGGCGTCTGCCGCGAGCGGTCCTGGCCCACCAGGACGCACGGCTGGCCGTCGAGCCGGGTCAGCGCGATCAGCACGGTGTCGTCGCGCTCCCCCTCGTCGGTCCCCTTGAGCCGCAGGGTGCCCGCGGCGCCGTACCTCAGCAGGTCGCGGACCCCGACCCGCCCCTCGGCCCGGGTCACCGCGATGTCGTCCCACACCGGGTGGTCGAGCGCGGTGCCCGCCTCGACCGGCGTACGGCGCTCGAGGGAGCGCTCCCCCGGCGGGTCGACGAGCACGCCGAGCGCGTGGTCGACCAGCGCCGGCAGGTCCTCGACCCGGATGACGGCGTCGATGACGCCCTTGGCCGCGAGGTTCTCGGCCAGCTGGACGCCCTCCGGGAACGGCCGCCCGTTGAGCGCCTCGAAGACCTTCGGCCCCAGGAAGCCCACCAGCGCACCCGGCTCGGCGACCGTGACGTGCCCCAGCGAGCCCCACGACGCGAACACCCCACCGGTCGTCGGGTGCCGCAGGTGCACGAGGTACGGCAGCCGCGCGGCCCGGTGCTCCATCAGCGCCCGGGAGATCTCGATCATCTGCACGAACGCCCGGGTCCCCTCCTGCATCCGGGTCCCACCCGACGACGTGCTTGCCAGCACCGGCAGCCCCTCGGCCGTCGCCCGTCGTACCGCGGCCGCGATCCGAGCCGCCGCCGCCACCCCGATCGACCCGGCCAGGAACCGGAACTCGTTGACCACGAACGCCACTGGCCGACCCCGCACCGTCCCCCGCCCGGTCAGCACCGACTCGTCGGTGCCCGCCTTCTCGGCGGCGGCACGCAGCTCGGCCTGGTAGGCCTCGGCATGGCCACTGATGTCGACCTCGGTGTCCCACGACTCGTAGGAGCCCTCGTCGAGGACGAGGTCGATCAGCTCACGTGCGGTCCAGCGGCGGGAGGCGCTCATGGCCAGGCATCCCATCACATCCCGGTGCGGTCGGCGCGGGCAACAACTGCCGAAACGCCGGTCCCTAGCCGATGAGTCCGGCGACGCCCGCCAGTAGCCCGAGGCCCAGGGCCCGGAGCACCGTGAGAACCGAGCTGGGCCGGCCTCCGGCGAAGCAGCCGCACGGGGCACCAGGCGCCGTGCGGAGCTGCCGAGCGACGTACCCGGCCATCGCCAGGTAGACCGCGGCCACCGACGCGGCGATCGCCGCGCGCGCCGGCCCCCAGCAGCCGGCACCCGACGCAACCGCCAGCACGGTGCCCAGCAGACCGAGGACGAGCTCCACGACGGGGAACACCGTGGCGACGGCGCCCGTCAGCCGGTACGGCAGCACCTGGTGCGCCACCAGCACGGCGTGGAATCGAAGGGAGCCCGCCAGATGAAGGACAGCCGACCACACCAGGAGCGCGCTCGGCACGAGGAGTGTCGGCACGACGACCCAGGTCACCGGAACCCTCCCGCGCACCGTCTCCCGATCGACGATCTGCGCATTGCTAACCCTTTCGAGGCGGATCCAGGCAACTTCACTGGCACGGTAGTCACCCCCAGCACAGGCAGGTGAATCCATGGCCACGACCGAGTTCACGACCGCGGACGGCAGGCGCCTTCGGATGGCGAGCCTGACGGCGGAGTTCCCCCATCCCTGGGACGAGATCGTCAAGGTGAGCAACCGCGTTCTCGACGGCACCGTCCCCGACGAGTTGCAGATCCGCGATGTCTTCATCGCGCCGCGCGGCAATGCCGACGGCATCCTCGAGCACGTCCTCGACGCCGAGGTCACCCAGGTCCTCCAGGCCCGCGAGGGCACGCTCCAGATCGCCGAGAGCAGACGTTCCGACCTCCAGGGCATCGCGTTCTGGCGCGGTCCGCACCACGAGGCACTCGTCTGGCTGCCGTCCGAGGACGACGGCGGCTACGACGACCCTCTGAAAGGGCTGAGCGGCCTGGCCTTCACCGACCGGTCCGACGGCCTCGAGATCCGCCCCGACGCCGGCCAGGACTGGGTGATCAAGCCGGGCCACCTCGGGATGCACGTCCCCGGTGTCGGCTCGCTGTCGGTGCGCCCGGCGGAGGACGCCCTGGCCCAGATCCCGGCCTGGGCGGGGCAGCTGATCGATGTCGGAGAGCTCTGGCAGGTCCAGCACGACGACATCGAGGACCTCGCCGCATCGACCTACTTCACCTTCGCGACCCCCACGGTGGTGGCGAACCTGTTCCCGGAGCGCCCCGACCCGACCGCGCGCTTCATCCCCCAGCTCACGTTCCTGGCCGGGCTCAGCCGGCTCACCCTCAGCTAGCGCCGAAGGAGGCCGTCACCATGGTTCATGACCAGCGCACCATCGACATCGCGTCCGTCCCGTCGGCGATCCACCCACCCAGCCGAGCCACCCGGTCCGGTGTCCGCGACAGCATCGTCGCCCTGCACTTCGGACGGCGGTCGCTGCTGAAGTCGGTGTTCGCCCTGGGCGTCGCGATGGGCCTGGTGTCGCTGGACGGCGTCGCGCGCCTGTCGAAGAGCTACGCCGCCCCGTCGAACTGGGGCGACTGCCAGAACTGGATCAATCGCAGCGGCGCCGCAACCGACTGGACGAAGTGCAACCCGGACGGCTCGGCGCAGGGCTACATCGGGGGCAGCTACTGCAACGCCAACGGCTACCACCGCACCGACCAGGTCGGCGACCCGCCGTACACCTTCACGCAGTACTCGCGGGAGCCCCGCTGCCTCGGGCGCAATGCATGGGAGTGGAAGCCCAACGGGATCAGGCCGTTCCCGGAGCCCCGGCACCGCCGATGCTCCGACGGCGTGGTCCGGAAGTTCAACAACGGCCGCCAGGTCCTCGTCCACGAGTCGACCTGCCAGCGGTTCCTCTCATGAGGCGGGCCCGGACGCTCGGTGTCGCAACGACCATCGCCGTCACCACGCTCGCGGCCTCGTGCGCCGCCGACCGGCCCGCGCCCACCACCTCGCCCTCCGCTGCGTCCACCGAGGGGCCGACCTCCAGAGCCCCCTCCGCGACTGCCCTCGCCTCGCCCATCCCCGACCGGCTGACCACTCCGCTGCGGGACCGCGGCCCGGTGGCCGGTCTCGACCCACGGCTCCAGGACCTCGACCTGCGCGACGCAATCGAAGCGCCGACGCTGGCAAGCACACCGATCGACCGCGCGCTGCTCGTCGCGGACCAGAGCATCTTCGTCGAGCGGCTCGACGTCATCGACGCGGTCAACCAGATCTTCGTCCTGGCCCCGGACCTGACCTGGCGGCGGATCCCGCTGGCCTCGTATGGCGACTTCCACGTGGAGCCGAACCCCACCGTGAGTCCCGACGGCCGACGCGTCGCGCTCTCCGAAGGGAGCAACGGGGCGGTCGCGGTGATCCAGCTGAGCACCGGCGGTCACCGTCGCTACCCGGTCCCGGTCCGCGAAGCGGTCGGCCTCGACTGGTCGCCCGACGGTCGCGCGTTGATGTTCAAGTCGCGCGACAAGGCGGGGTCCGGCGGGTACGAGCTCGACCTGCGCACGGGGACCGCGACCCCGCGCACCGTCGATGTCTTCCGGTCCACCTTCAGCGGCGACAGCAGGTCCGTGATCGAGATCGGCAAGGACTCCACCGGGGCGGCCGAGGTCCGGCGCTACCGCGACGGCAAGAGGACCGGGTCTCGGCTGCTGGAGTACTCGACCATCCCGCGCGGCCAGGTCACCGTGAAGCGCTACGCGGCGTTCGGGTTCTTCCCGACCCGTCGGCAACGAGCGGCGGGGCACCGCGACGGCGCCGTGGTCGTCGACCCTCGCGACGGACGCTTGGTGGCGATGGGGGTCGATCCTCGCCTCCGCGCGACCTGGACCGCTCCGAGCACGTGGATCACCGCGGACCTGCTGGTGGTGGACACCATGCTCTCCGGGGTCCTGCGGGTGTGGAACGTGCGGACCGGCGAGGTGCGACGCCTCGCCCGCTTCCGCAACGAAGGCGTGAACGTGTCGCTCGCACCCGGGCCGGTCGCAGACCTGCTCGCCGGAGTCGAGCGATGAGCCGAGCCGTCGCTGAGAGGAGATCCGCCATGCCGGAACGAGCTCCGCAGGTCGCGTCGATCGTCGCTGTCGCGACGCTGGCGCTGACCTCCTGCACCGGACCGACGACATCCGGCGCTGATCCCGGCCAGCGGCCGACCTCGACGGCGCCGGAGACCACAGCCGCGGCCGTCGACAAGATCCGCGTCCCCGACCGCCTCATCACCGAGCTCCGCGATGCCGGGCCGGTGCCCGGCATCGATCAGGACCTCCTGCGGCTCGACCTCCGCGACGCCCGGAACGCGCCCGCCCTGGCGGACGCTCCCGTGGCGCGCGCCCTGCTCGTGACCGATCAGGAGTTCTGGACCGCGAAGCAGGGTGAACCCCTGGGACCCGACCCCGTCCACCAGGTCTTCGTGGTCACCCCGAACGCGCAGTGGCGCCGCATCCCCTTGGACGACTACGGCAAGTTTCACAGCGAGCCGGTGCCCACACTGAGCCCGGACGGCCGACAGGTCGCGATCTCCGAGGGCGGCAACCGGGCGATGGTGGTCATCGACCTGGCCACCGGCGAGCACCGGCGCTACCCGACCCCGACCAGGGACCCGGTCTTCGTGCAGTGGTCTCCCGAGGGCGACGCGTTGAAGTTCGTGTCGCGCAACAAGGCCGTGTCGCTCGGGTTCGAGCTGGACCTGCGCACGGGCGAGGTGAGCGAGACGGCGTACGGCGTCGTGGGGGCCACCTACCTCAGGTCCCGGCGCACGGTGCTCGAGGTGGGCGCGGACCCGGGCGGCGCCGGCGTGATCCGGCGCTATCGCGACGGGGTGCGGGTGGGTGCCCAGCCGCTGGAGTACCCCCGGCTCCTGGGACTCTCACCTCTGGCCCGTCGCTACCTCGCGTTCGGGCACGACTCGACCAAGCGCACCCGGGCCCAGGGCGACCGCGACGGTGTGGCGGTGGTCGACCCGCGCGACGGCCGCCTCGTCGGGCTGCTGACGGCGGATGGCTTCCGGCGCACCTGGACCTACCCGGCGACCTGGATCACCCCCGCGGTGCTGGCCGTCGTCAGCTCCCGGCCCGGGACCGTGCGCGTGTGGAACGTGACGACCGGAGAGGTGCGGAGGCTCGCCCAGTTCCGCAACCGGGGAATGCACGTGTCCCTGGCCTCCGAGCAGGTCGCGGCGCTCCTCCGCAAGGGCCGCCGATGACGCCGCTGGTCGCCGTGGTGGTGCTCCAGGGCGTCGCCCTGGTGCTGGTGGTCCTCGCACTCGTCGGGCTGCAGCAGAACCTGCGCCGCCTGGAGCGACGGGTCGGACGTACGGGCGCGAGCCGTCGCGGTGCGACCGAGCTGACCGCGCTGCGGCCGCAGGACGGCGCGAACCTGTCGTGCGTCCTGCTGGTGTCGGACCACTGCCCGATCTGCGCCTCCGTGCTGCCGGCGTTCGTCGAGCCCGGGGCCGACGACCGATCCGTCGAGCGGATCGTGCTCTCCCGCGTCGCCCTGACCCAGCACGACGTGGGGCCGCTCCGCACCGTCGTCGACCGCGATCTGTACGACGCACTCGACCCCGGCTGGCAGCCCGCTCTGGCGGTGGTGGACGCCGCTGGCGAGGTCCTGGCGATCCGCCCGGCGGGCTCGGTCGATGCGGTCCGGGCCCTCCTCGGCACGGCCGCACAACGGGCCGGCCGATGACGCCCGGCCTGGCCCGATCCGCGATCCACCATCCGGCGACCCCGGTGGTCGGGCTCGCGGTGGCCGCGCTCGCGGTCGCGCTGACCGATCTGGCCGCGCCGAGCGGGACCACGCCCCTCGGTACTGGCTGGTGCTGGCGCTCGCCGCGGGCTACGCCGTCTCCGGCAGCGTTTGAAGCCACAACTCAGCGATGCTGGCCTCGTCGGTCTGGCGGGGTACTTCCCAGGGATGGTTCATCGGCGGGCTCGTCGTCGGCGGCACCGCGACGGCGACGCTGCTGGCAGCACTCGGCTCGCTGCCGCGCGCCCTGCTCCCCGACGTGGTCGTCGCCGGTGCCGTGGCCGTCGTGCTCGGCGTGGTGCTGCTCCACGAGCTCGGGGCACTGCACCTGCGGCTTCCGCAGAACGCCCGCCAGGTCCCGGAACGGATCGCCGAGGAAGGGCCTCGATTCGGCGCTCTCCAGTTCGGCTGGAGATGGGGACCGGGATGCGGACCTTCCTGACCAGCGCGGCGCCCTACGCGCTGCTCGCCCTGGTGGCGCTGGTCGCGTCGCCGTGGGAGTTCGTCGCCGCCGGCGCGGGGTTCGGAGGTGGGCGAGCCCTGATGACGACCGCTCGCAACGGCTACCCGGAGCCGACCGAGTGGGATCGCCTCCTCGCCAAGCACGACGTCGTCCTGCGCCGCTGCCTCGTCCTCCTGGTCGTCGCGCTCGCGGTCGTCATCGTCTGGATCCGACTCGTCCGCTGACCGCCCGCGCCCTCACCCCCGCAGGTACGCCAGCACCGCCGACACCCGCCGGTCGCTCTGCGGGTCCAGGTCCAGCTTGGCGAAGATCCCACCCACGTGCTTGCGGACGGCGGCCTCGCTCACCACCAGCTGCGCGGCGATCGACCCGTTCGTCCGCCCCTCCGCCATCAGCGAGAGCACCTCGCGCTCCCGCTCGGTGAGCGCGGCGAGCGGTCCGTCGTCGCGGCGGCGGGCGAGGAGCTGGCGGACGACCTCGGGGTCGACGACGAGGCCGCCGGCGGCGACCCGGTCGATGCTGTCGAGGAACTCGCGGACGTGGCCGACGCGGTCCTTGAGGAGGTAGCCCATGCCGCCGGGGCCGGGGGTGTCGAGGAGGCCGTCGAGGTAGGCGTCGGCGACGTACTGCGAGAGCACGAGGATGCTCACGGCGGGGTGGGAGGCGCGGATCTCGGCGGCGGCGCGCAGGCCCTCGTCGGAGTGACCGGGGGGCATCCGGACGTCGGTGACGACGAGGTCGGGTGGGTCGCGGCGGACGTAGGCGAGGAGGGCGTCGGCGGTCTCGACGGCGGCGAGCACCTCGTGGCCGGCGCGCTCGACGATGCCGACCAGGCCCTCGCGCAGGAGGGCGAGGTCCTCGGCGATCACGACACGCAACGCGGGCACTCCATCCGGACCTCGGTCGGCCCTCCGTCGGGGCTGCGGACCGACAGCGTGCCACCGAGGGCGTCGAGCCGGGTCACCAGGCCCGCGAGACCGCTGCCGGAGCCGCCACCGATCCGGGCGCCGCCGGCGCCGTCGTCCGTGACGGTGACGACGAGCCGGTCGTCGTGCAGCCAGCCGGTGACCTGGGCGGATCCCGCGCCGGAGTGGCGGGCGACGTTGGTGAGCGCCTCGCTCGCGACGAAGTACGCCGCGCCCTCGACCGGCGGGGGCAGCCGCGAGACGTCGATCCGCACGGTCACCAGGATGGGCATCCGGTCCGCCACCTCGCGGACGGCGGCCGCGAGGCCGTGGTCGACGAGCACCCGCGGGTGGATCCCCCGGACGGCCTCCCGGAGGTCGGCGAGTGCCGACTCCACCTCGCCGTGCGCCTGGCGGACCAGGTCGAGGCCCGGTCCCTCCGGGACGTCGAGCTCGGCGCGGCCGAGCGTCATGCTCAGCGCCACGAGCCGCTGCTGGACGCCGTCGTGGAGGTGCCGCTCGATCCGCTTGCGCTCGGTCTCGAAGGCGTCGACCAGGTCGAGGCGCGAGCGGCGGAGCTGGCCGATCCGCTGCTCGAGCTCGTTCTCGCCCGGCGACAGCAGCAGCCGGGCCAGCGCGGACTGGCCGGCGGCGAGCAGCGTCACGACGTAGGCGCTGAGCGCGTAGGCGATCGGGCCGCCGACGAGCGCCATCGGCAGCGCCTCGCCGGGTGACTCGACGGTCCACGCGAACACGACGACCTGGTCGGCGGCGGCGACCACGGGCGCGAGCACGAAGGCGCCGGTGAGCAGCACTGCGTTGAACACCACGACGGCGTCGAGCAGCCACAGCAGGGTCACCAGCAGGACGACGTACCCGCCCTCGCGGCCCGACGGCGGCTCGCCGCGGCGCTGGCGCACCCAGGCTCGCAGGCCGCGGCCGTCGGCCACCGGGGGACGCGGCGCGCCGAGCGCCGGCGCGTCCGGCTGGACGACGCGCAGCCGGCGCCGCTCGAGCCCGAGCACCGCGACGCACAGCACCGGGATCGCGCCGATCAGCACGAAGCCCACCACCACGACCGCGGTGAGCGCGCCCGCCATCAGCAGCGCCAGCAGGACGCCGAGCAGCGCGAACCCGACGGCCGCCGTCCCGGCCAGGTAGGCGAGCGAGCGCCACGGCCACGACGAGAGCAGGAACCGGACCGGGTTGCCGCGCAGGGCGCTCCACGCGGACTCCGGTCGGGACATGCGGCCAGCCTAGGGAGCGCGCGAGCCCCGCGGGGTAGCGCACGCGCTACCCCTGACCTCGCGTCCGGGCCAGCGCGCGGACGGCCGATCCGCACCAGGCTCGGAGCATGACCACAGCGACCCTCGCCGCGCCCGCGATCGTCCTCGACGGAGTAACTCGCAGCTACGGCTCGCGCGCCGGCCGGGTCGACGCGCTCCGCGGTGTCACCCACGCCTTCGGCGCCGGCACCTTCACCGCGATCATGGGGCCCTCGGGCTCCGGCAAGTCGACCCTGCTGCAGTGCGCCGCCGGGCTCGACCGGCCGACGTCGGGACGGGTCCTGGTCGGCGGCCACGACCTGGTCCGGCTCGACGAGGCCGCGCTCACCCGGCTGCGGCGCAGCGCGATGGGCTTCGTCTTCCAGGCCTACAACCTGCTGCCGGCGCTCACGGCGTACGACAACGTGGCGCTGCCCGCGCGGCTGGCGGGACGACGTCCCCCGCGCGGGGAGGTCGCCGCGGCACTGACCCGGGTCGGCTTGGAGGCCCAGCAGCGCCGGCGTCCCGCCGAGCTCTCGGGCGGCCAGCAGCAGCGGGTCGCGATCGCGCGGGCGCTGGTGACCCGCCCCCAGGTCGTGTACGCCGACGAGCCCACCGGCGCCCTCGACCGGACCACCGGCCGCCAGGTGCTGGAGCTGCTGCGCTCGACCGTGGACGACGAGGGGCTGACCGTCGTCATGGTGACCCACGACCCGGTCGCCGCGTCGTACGCCGACAGCGTGCTGTTCCTCGAGGACGGCCTCCTCGTCGGCCACCTCGCCCGCGGCACGGCCGCGCAGATCGCCGCCGCGATGAGCGAGCTGGAGCGATGATGCCGGTCGCGATCCGCCTCGGGCTGAGCTCGGTGCGCCAGCACCGCGCGCTCTACGCCGGCTCGTTCGTCGCGGTCGCGCTCGGGGTCGCGCTCATCGCCGGGGTCGTCGTGCTGACCGTCTCGGCCGAGGCGCAGGGGCCCGGGCTCGAGGACACGCTCTCGCTGCTCGGTGTGATGGCCGGCTTCGCCGGCTTCATGGCGATCTTCGTCGTGGCGAGCACGTTCGGCTTCGCCGTCACGGCCCGCCGCCGCGAGCTCGGGCTGCTGCGGCTCGTCGGCGCGACCCCGCGGCAGGTGCGGCGCCAGGTGCGCGTCGAGGCCCTCGTCGTCGCCGTGCTGGCGGCCGCCACGGGCGCGGTGCTCGGCCAGCTCGTGGCGCTGGCGCTCGCCGTCCTGCTCGATGCGCAGGACGTCACCCCCGGGCGGATCCCCCTGTCGTGGGACCTCCTCCCCCTGCTCATCTCGGCCGGCTGCGGCGTCGGCGTCGCGCTGCTGGGCGCCTGGGCCGCCTCGCGGCGGGCGGCGAAGGTCGCCCCGGCGCAGGCCCTCCGCGAGGCGACGGACACCGGCCGCCGGATCGGCGTCGTCCGCGCGGTGATCGGCACGCTCTGCCTGGCCGGCGCGGCGCTCATGCTCGCCGGCATCCGGGCGGGCGACCCGCTGCTGGCGCTGATGCTCTCGATCTTCGTGCCCGAGCTCATCGTGGTCGGGCTGGTCTGCTGGGGACCGGTCCTCCTCCCCCTGCTCGTCCGGGTGCTGGCCGCCCCCTTCCGCGAGCACCCCGTGCTCGGGCTGGCCCGCGAGAACGTGGGCAACCAGGCCCGCCGCACCACCTCGCTGGCGGCGCCGGTGCTCGCGATCTCCGCGATCGCGGGCTCGCTCATCCTCAGCCTCAGCTTCGCCGCCGACTGGGACCAGGGCATCACCCGCCAGCAGCTCGTGGCGCCCGTCGTCGTCACCGGGACGACGAAGGCGCCCACCGCACCGGGCGCGGGGATCGTGGACGGCCGCAACGCCGTCCCCATGGCGACCGCGGGCGAGGCCGGGATGGACTGGACGGCCGAGGGCATCGACCCCGCGACCGCCGTCGCCACCCGCGGCCTGCGGACCCACGAGGGCGACCTGACCCGGCTGACCGGGCGGACGATGGCGATCAGCCGCTCCGCGGTGTTCGACGCCGGCTTCGGGCTGGGCTCGCAGGTGCGGGTGCGCTTCCCCGACGGCGCCCGGATGCGGCTGCGCGTGGTCGCGGTCGTCGAGGATGCGGCGACCCTGCACGAGGACGTCCTGCTCCCGAGCCGGCTCGCCCGGGCGCACGGCGCGAAGCCGACCGGCACCTGGTTCGTGCTGCCCGCACCGGGGGTCGACGCCGCCGCGCTGCGCACCGCGCTCCGGGACGGGGGCACCGGCGACGTCCTCACGGCCGAGCAGTGGATCGCGCGCGTGGACCGCGCCCAGCGCGACCAGAACCAGGTCGGGCTCGTCGCGGTCCTCGGCCCCACCGGGCTCTACGCCGGGATCGCCATCGCCAACACGCTGCTGATGGGCAGCCTGCAGCGGCGCCGGGAGTTCTCGGTGACCCGGCTGGTCGGCGCCACCGCCGCGCAGGTGCGGCGGATGGTGCTCGCCGAGTCCGCGCTGGTCGCCACCGCCGCGCTGCTCCTCGGCTCCGCGGTCACCGTGACCGTCGCGGTGCTGCTCCGCGCCCCGATGACCGCCGGCCTCGACGACGTGCCGCTGACCGTGCCGTGGACGAGCCTGCTCGCGATCGCCGGTGCCTGCGTGACCGTGACCGTCGTCGCCGCGGTGCTGCCCGTATCGTGGCTCCGTGGCCACCCCTCCGCTGCTGCTGATCACCAACAGTGACGCCGGGACGGCGGACCAGGAGGCGGTCGACGCCGCACTCGCGGTCCTCCGCGAGGCCGCCGAGGTCGAGGTGCGGGGCACGTCGGGTCCCGACGAGCTCGCCGAGGTCCTCGCCGAGGCCGGCGCGCGCACGGTCGTCGTGGCCGGCGGCGACGGCAGCATCCACGCCGTCGTGCAGGCGCTCCACTCCCGCGGAGACCTCTCCGGCCGCACGCTCGGGCTGATCCCGCTCGGGACCGGCAACGACTTCGCCCGCACGCTCGGCATCCCGCTGACGCCCGCGGAGGCGGCCGCGGTAGTCGTCGCCGGCCACACGCGGCCGACCGACCTCGTCGTTGACGAGGACGACCGGATCACCGTCAACAGCGTCCACCTCGGTGCGGGCGCCGAGGCCGGCAAGCACGGCGCCCGCTGGAAGAAGCGCCTCGGCAAGATCGGCTACCCGATCGGCGCGCTGCAGACCGCGCTCAACCCGCCGAGCCTGCGGCTGCTGGTCGAGGTCGACGACACCGTCGTCGTGGACGTCGACCGGCCGGTGCTCATGGTCGCGGTCGGCAACGGCGCCTCGGTCGGCGGCGGCACCGAGCTCACCCCCGACGCGGACCCCCACGACGGCCGGGTCGACGTCCTCGTCGCCACGCCCGTCTCGCCCCTGTCCCGGCTCGGCTACGTGCTGCGCCTGCCCTTCGGCCGCCACGAGGACCACTCGGACGTCGACATCGTCCGCGGGCGGACCGTCCGGGTCGCCGGCACCGCCTTCGACTGCAACAGCGACGGCGAGATCGACGGGCCGGTGCGCTCCCGGACCTGGCGGGTCGTCCCGGCGGCCTACGCGATGCTGGTGCCCGGCCCCTAGAACCCTAGGCTTGGCCCGTGGCACGAGGACAGCGCAACCAGCAGGGCGACCAGCAGCAGGACCCCACCGACTGGGTGACCCGGACCGCCGACCTGGCGCTCCGGCACGCCGAGTCGGTCAACGGAGGGACCCTGCCCGACCTCGTCACGTGCGCGTCCGGCATCAGCCCCTCGGGCCCGATCCACCTCGGCAACCTGCGCGAGTTCCTCACCGTGCACTTCGTCGCCGAGGAGATCCGCCGCCGCGGGATCAACGTGCGGCACCTGCACAGCTGGGACGACTACGACCGGTTCCGCAAGGTCCCCGCCGGGGTCGACCCCTCGTGGAGCGAGCACATCGGGCGCCCCCTGTCCGCCGTCCCCGACCCGACCGGCGAGTTCACCAGCTGGGCCGAGCGCTACAAGGCGCCGCTGCGCGCCGCGCTCGCCGAGATGGGCTGCGACATGGTCGAGGTGAACCAGACCGAGATGTACACCTCGGGCGCCTACCGCGAGCAGGTGCTGACCGCGATCCGCAAGCGCGGCGAGATCGAGTCCGTGATGGCGCGGTTCCGCACCAAGAAGACCGACGACGCGCCCGCCGACGACGAGGGCTCCACCGAGGGCGACCTGGCCCGGTTCCCCTACAAGCCCTACTGCCGCGGCTGCGGGCGCGACACCGTCACCCTCACGTCCTACGACGACGAGACGACCGATCTCGCCTACACCTGCGACGCATGCGGTGACTCCTACGTCACCAACGTCGCGACCCAGAACGAGGGCAAGCTCGTCTGGAAGGTCGACTGGCCGATGCGCTGGACCTACGAGGGCGTCCACTTCGAGCCCGGGGGCGTCGACCACGCCTCGCCCGGGTCGTCGTACACGGTGGGCAAGGAGCTGGTCGGCCCGATCTTCGGGGGGACCGCCCCGTCGTTCGTCGGCTACTCGTTCGTCGGCGTCGCCGGGATGCCGAAGATGTCGTCGTCCAAGGGCGGCGTGCCCACCGCGGCCGAGGCGCTGCGGATCCTCGAGGCCCCCATCCTGCGCTGGCTCTACGTGCGCCGCCAGCCCAAGCAGGCGTTCAACGTCGACTTCGGCCAGGAGGTCCTGCGCCTGTACGACGAGTGGGACGCGCTGACCAAGAAGGCCGCGATCCCCGAGAAGCGCGACGCCGCGGTGCTCGCCTGGGAGCGGGCGTCGGCGACGTCGACCGCGGGCACGCTGCCGACGCCGGCGGTCGTCGTCCCGTTCCGGATGCTGTCGTCGGTCGCAGACGTCACCGCCGGCTCACGCGAGATCACCGCCCGCACCGTCGGCGCGACCGAGGCCGACCTCGAGCCGCGCCTCGACAAGGCGGCCACCTGGATCACGTCGTACGTCGACCCGGAGGAGCGGACGACGGTGCGCGAGGACGCCGACACCGCCCGCCTGGCTGCGCTCGACGACGACGAGGCGCGCTGGCTGGGCCTGCTCCTCGACGGGCTCCCCGCGTCGTTCGCCGACGCCGACGAGATGACCACGCTGATCTACGGCGTGCCCAAGGTCGCCCGGGGCCTGGCCGTGGACGACGCGCCGACCGACGAGGTCAAGACCGACCAGAAGGCGTTCTTCAAGCTGCTCTACCACCTGCTCGTCGACGCCGAGCGCGGTCCGCGGCTGCCCACGCTGTTCGCGGCCCTCGGCCCCGACAAGGTGCGCACGCTGCTCACGCCTCCGGCCTAGGACGCCGTGCCGCACCCGCGCCGGCGCAGCACCGCGCCGATCGCGGGGGCGAGGGCGAGCGCGACGAACACCCGGACGAACTGCATGGTCAGGATCAGCCCGATCGCGTCGCCGGAGTCGACCGCGACCGCCACCACGGCGGGCAGGCCGCCCGGGGTCGTGGCGAGGTAGCCGTCGATCCGGGAGATCCCCACGGCGTCGGCGAAGAGGACGCCGACCACCGCGCACGCCCCGACGCTGAGCACCACCTGGGCGAGCGCGAGCGGGAAGAGTCGGACGAGCTTGCGCAGCCGGTCGAGGGTGAGGCTCAGGCCGACGTTGGCGCCGACGATGGTGAAGCCGACGGCGACCACCGCGGCCGGCACCCGCGCGTCGGCGAAGAGCCCGGACAGCGACAGCGCGCTGGACGCCAGCAGGGTGCCGATGATCGGAGCCGCGCTGATCGGCACCAGCCGGGCCAGCACGAGACCGCCCACCACCGAGCAGGCGGTGTAGAGCAGCGCCGACCACGGGTCGGCCGCCGCGCCGGGTGGGGCGGCGGCACCGCCGGAACCGCCGGCGTCGCCGAGCAGGGGCGCCACGAGAGGGACGCTGATGAGGACCAGCACCACGCGCAGGTACTGGACCGAGATCACGATCGCGTCGTCGGCGCCGTACTCGCGGGCCGCCAGGGCCACGCCCGAGGCGCCACCCGCGATCGAGGCGAACACGGCTGTCGTCCCGTCGACGTGCCGGGAGAGCCGCAGGAGCTGACCGATCAGCATCGAGACGAGCAGGGTGGCGACGACGCCACCGACGACCGCGACCGGCTCGCGGGCGACGGTGCGCAGCACCGCGACGTCGACGCTCGCGCCGGCCGCCGTCCCCACCACGGCCATGCCGAGCGCGCGCAGCCGCGGCGGCATCGGCGGCGGCTCGGGCGCCCGCAGCGCCACCACGACGGCGGCGACCATCGCCGCGAACAGCGGCGGCGAGGGCGCACCGACCCAGGCCAGACCCGCGACGACGACGGCGTACGTCGCCGCGGCCGCGAGCCCGAGCCGGACGGTCAGCGGATCAGCTGCCGAGCAGCTCGTCGTACGCGGTCGGGCTGGAGTCGCGCAGGAACGACGAGCAGCGCTCCCACTCGTCGGTCTCGCCGATGGCGCGGGCGGCGACGGCGAGCAGGCCGAGCGCGCGCAGGAAGCCGCGGTTGGGCTCGTGCTCCCACGGGACGGCGCCATGGCCCTTCCAGCCGTTGCGGCGCAGCGTGTCGAGCGAGCGGTGGTAGCCGACCCGGGCGTAGGCGTAGACGGTGACGTCGTCCGCCCCGCCGTCGCGGGCCTCCTCGGCGAGGGTCGCCCAGGCCAGCGGCGAGGCCGGCAGCCGCCGGACGACGGCGGTGGGGGTCTCGCCGGCCGCGAGCAGCTCGGCCGCGGGGTCGACGGGCAGGTGCGTGGGCGGAGGTCCGGCCATCAGGTCGGTACCGGGCGTGAGGCTCATGCGTCCATTCTGTCCCTCACCGGCACCGGTGTCGGTCGGCGGGTGTTCACTGGACTCGTGACTCGGAGCGCACCCACCACCCCTGCCGCGACCAGCTCGGGCGAGGTCGCCAACCCCTGGCCGGCGCTGTGGGCGCTCGTCATCGGGTTCTTCATGATCCTGGTCGACCTGACCATCGTCACGGTCGCGACGCCGACGATCATCGAGAAGCTCGACGCCTCGGTCAACGACGTCGTGTGGGTCTCCAGCGCCTACATGCTGGCCTACGCCGTGCCGGTGCTCATCACGGGACGGCTCGGCGACCGGTTCGGCGCCAAGTACCTCTACCTGATCGGCCTGACCGTCTTCACCCTCGCGTCGCTGTGGTGCGGGCTGACCACCACCGTCGAGGCGCTCATCGTCGCGCGCGTCGTCCAGGGCCTCGGCGCCTCGATGATGACGCCGCAGACGATGGCGATCATCACCCGGATCTTCCCCGCCGCCTCACGCGGGCGGGCGATGGCGGTGTGGGGCGCGACCGCGGGCGTCGCGCTCGTCGTCGGGCCGATCCTCGGCGGCGTGCTGACCGACGGGCTCGGCTGGGAGTGGATCTTCTTCGTCAACATCCCCGTCGGCGTCCTCGCCTTCGTGATGGCCGTGCGCAACGTCCCGGCACTGCCCACCCACCAGCACTCGTTCGACTGGCTCGGCGTGCTGCTGTCGGGGGCGGCGATGTTCCTGCTCTGCTTCGGCATCCAGGAGGGCCACCAGAAGGACTGGGCCGGCTGGATCATCGCGATGATCGCCGGCGGCGTCGTCCTGCTCGTGCTGTTCCTGGTCTGGCAGCGGCTCAACCGCACCGAGCCCCTCGTCCCCCTCAGCCTCTTCGCCGACCGCAACTTCTCGGTCTCCAACATCGCCATCACCTGCATGGGCGCGATCGCCGCGTCGTTCGGCTTCCCGCTCATGCTCTACGCCCAGGCCGTGCGCGGCTACTCCCCCACCCAGGCCGCCCTCCTCATGCTGCCCATGGCCGTGATGTCGATCTTCCTGGCCCGCCTCGTCGGCTCCCTCTCCGACCGGCTGCACCCCCGCAAGGTGCTCGGCTTCGGCTTCGGCACCAGCCTGGTCGGCTTCCTGCTCCTCATCTGGCGCCTCGCCCCCGGCGTCGCCGTCTGGGAGCTCGCCGTCCCCATGGCCCTGATCGGCGTCGGCAACGCCTTCATCTGGGCCCCCACCGCCACCACCGCCAACCGCAACCTCCCGATGCACCTCGCCGGCGCCGGTGCCGGCGTCTACAACGCCACCCGCCAGGTCGGCTCGGTGCTCGGCGCGGCCGCGATCGCCGTCCTCATGGACAGCCGGCTCGCCCACTACCTCCCCGGCGCCGCCGCCCACGGCGACGCCGGCGCCGCCCAGATCCCCGACCCCCACGCCGCCGACCTCTTCAGCCGGGCCATGCAGCAGTCGATGTGGCTGCCCGCGGCGATGTACGCCGTCGGGCTGGTCGCGGTGATGTTCTACGAGCGGCCGCAGCACGAGGGGTTCGGGCAACGGTCGGCGGCGGGGGCACCGGCAGTTTCACCGCCTAGGCGGTGAAACTGGACCTAGGCACACGGAACTCCCCACGCCGACGCCCGGTTTCGTGTGCCAAGTCGTTAGAACGCCGCGGACGGCGAGTTGCGCCCGGCGCGGCGTTCGTCGGGGTGCCCTGCCTCACCCCGCGGGCAGTTTCACCGCCTAGGCGGTGAAACTGCCACCAGGCGCACACAACTCGCCTACGACAGCACGAACCCGAACAACGGACTGTCCGGCGGCACCTTCTCGACCCGCAGCCTCGAGTCGGCCATCCGCGCGACGAGCCCCTCGAGGTCGTCCGGCGACTGCATCTCGATGCCGACCAGCGCCGGGCCGGTCTCGCGGTTGTTGCGCTTGGTGTACTCGAAGAGCGTGATGTCGTCGTCGGGCCCCAGGACGTCGTCCAGGAAGCGCCGCAGCGCGCCCGGCTCCTGCGGGAACTCGATGAGGAAGTAGTGCTTGAGCCCCTCGTGGACGAGCGCCCGCTCGACGATGTCGGCATAGCGCGAGACGTCGTTGTTGCCGCCCGAGACCACGACGACGACCCGGCTGCCGGGCGCGAGGCCGGCCAGGCCGGGCAGGCCGCCGGCGAGGCGGAGGGCGGCGGGGGCGAGGGCGCCGGCGGGCTCGGCGATGATGCCGTCGACCTGGTAGAGGTCGAGCATCTCGACGCAGATCAGGCCCTCGGGCACGGCGGCGGCGGAGAGGCCGACGGAGGCGCGGGCGGCCGCGACGGCGCGGTAGGTGAGGTCGCCGACGCGGCGGACGGAGGCGCCGTCGACGAAGGGGTCGACGGCGTCGAGCTCGACCGGGCCGCCGGCGGCGAGGGCGGCGGCGAGGGAGGTCGCGCCGGAGGGCTCCGCGGCGACGACGCGGACGCCGGGCAGCCGCTCGGCGAGGACGGTGAGGCAGCCGGCGAGGAGGCCCGCGCCGCCGACCGGCAGGACGAGGGCGTCCGGCTGCCAGCCGAGCTCGGCGGCCTGGGTGAGGATCTCGGCGGCCACGGTGCCCTGGCCGGCGACGATGCCCGGGTGGTCGAAGGCCGGGACGACGGTCGCACCCGAGGCCGCGGCGAAGTCCGCCGCGGCGACGGCGGCGTCGTCGTAGGCATCGCCGGCGATCACCACCTCGACCTGGTCGCCGCCGAGCGCGGCGACCCGGTCGCGCTTCTGCCGGGGCGTGGTGCGGGGCAGGAAGATCGTCGCGTGGACGCCGGCCCGGGCGCACGCGAACGCGACGCCCTGGGCGTGGTTGCCCGCGCTCGCGGTGGTCACGCCGCGCGAGCGCTCGTCCTCGGTGAGGCCGGCGAGGACCGTGTAGGCGCCGCGCGCCTTGTACGAGCGCACCGGCGTGAGGTCCTCACGCTTGAACCAGACGTCGAGCCCGGTCAGCGCGGAGAGCCGGTCGGCCCTCCGCAGCGGGGTCGGCGGGATCACCGAGCCCAGCAGCGCCGCCGCCCGGTCGACGTCCGCCGCGGTGGGGAGGTCCGGAGCCAACTGATCAGCCGACGGTCTTGCCGGCCGAGCGGAGGTTCTCGGAGGCCTCGACGACGCGCGCGGCCATGCCGGCCTCGGCGGCCTTGCCCCAGGCGCGCGGGTCGTAGGCCTTCTTGTCGCCGACCTCGCCGTCGATCTTGAGGACGCCGTCGTAGTTGCGGAACATGTGGTCCGCGGCCGGCCGGGTGAAGGCGTACTGGGTGTCGGTGTCGACGTTCATCTTCACCACGCCGTAGTCGACGGCGGCGGCGATCTCGTCGGCGGTCGAGCCCGAGCCGCCGTGGAAGACCAGGTCGAACGGCTTGGCGTCGGCCGGGAGGCCGAGCTCGGCGACGATCGCGGCCTGCGCGTCGCGCAGGATCTCGGGCCGCAGCTTGACGTTGCCCGGCTTGTAGACGCCGTGCACGTTGCCGAACGTGAGCGCGGTCAGGTAGCGCCCCTTCTCGCCGACGCCGAGCGCGCGCACCGTGGCGAGCGCGTCCTCGGGGGTCGTGTAGAGCTTCTCGTCGATCGCGCCGACGATGCCGTCCTCCTCGCCACCGACGACGCCGACCTCGATCTCGAGGATGATCCGGGCCGCGGCGGCACGCGCCAGCAGCTCCTCGGCGATCTGCAGGTTCTCGTCGAGCGGTACGGCGGACCCGTCCCACATGTGCGACTGGAACAGCGGCGCCTCGCCCCGGGCGACCCGCTCGGCCGAGATGTCGAGCAGCGGGCGGACGAAGCCGTCGAGCTTGTCCTTGGGGCAGTGGTCGGTGTGCAGCGCGATGTTGACCGGGTAGCTCTTGGCGACCTCGGCCGCGTAGGCCGCGAAGGCGACCGAGCCGGTGACCATGTTCTTGATCGAGGGGCCGGAGAGGTACTCGGCACCGCCCGTCGAGACCTGGACGATGCCGTCGGAGCCGGCATCGGCGAAGCCCTTGAGCGCGGCGTTGAGGGTCTGGGAGGACGTCACGTTGATGGCCGGGAAGGCGAACGAGCCCGCCTTCGCGGCGTCGAGCATCTCGGCGTACTTCTCAGGGGTGGCGATCGGCATGCTGGCTGGCTCCTGCGCGGGGTCCGGTTACGACCACATCAACCTACCGTGACAACCGATCGCTGTCGGCCTGCGTATCCCTGGTTGAGTTGACTGCGCACCCCCTGGAGGAACCATGCAGGACATCAAGGACGTGCTCGACGCCGAGCTCCGCACGCCGCCGGCACCGACGTTCGACGTCGCGGCGACGCTCGGCCCCGGCCGTCGCGCCGTACGCCGCCGCCGGCTCGCCGCGGGCGGCGCGGCCCTGGCGCTCGCGCTGGTCGTGGGCGGCGCGGGCGTGGCGGTGACCTCGCAGTTCGCCGGCAGCCAGGGCGCGGACCCGGTCCAGGTCGCGGCCGGCGTCTCCGACGAGGGGCTCGCCTCGACGGAGAAGCTGGTCGACGACTCGCCGGCCGGCTACGACCCCCAGGACGACGACGTGATCCTGGTCCGCAGCGGCTGGGAGGTCGTCGAGCGGGTCGAGGACCCGGTCACCGGGATGAGCTCCACCAACGGCGGCGGCCCGATCACCGACTCCACCGCGCTCGCCCTGCGCAAGGGCGCCACGACCACCTGGGTGGTGCTCTACCGCTTCGCCAAGGAGGGCACGACCGTCGCCACGCAGGGCGGTGGCGGGGTCGCCGAGACGGAGGCGGAGTCCGGCTACGACACCCTCGCCGGCTGGCTCGACCACCAGCGAACCCTGACGTTCACCGGGACCGCCCGGTGAGGCGCGCCGAGCGCGAGGCGGCGTACGTCGAGTTCGCGACCACCCGCCGCGACCAGCTGCGCCGGATCGCCTACGGCATGTGCGGCGACTGGCACCGCGCCGACGACCTGGTGCAGACCGCCCTCGTCCGGCTGTACGTCGCGTGGCCGCGCGTCGTGCGCAGCGGCACGGAGGAGGCCTACGTCCGCAAGATCCTGCTCAACGCCGCGATCGACGAGTCCCGCCGCGTCGTCCGCCGGGAGCGGCCCACCGACGAGCTGCCCGAGGTGGTCGCCCCCAGCGGGGTGAGCGTCGAGGACCGGTCCTCGCTGGTCGAGGCGCTCCAGCAGCTGCCGGCCCAGCAGCGGGCGACCGTGCTGCTGCGGCACTGGCTGGGGCTCTCGGTGGCCGAGGCGGCGGCCGAGCTCGGCATCTCCGAGGGCACGGTCAAGAGCCACACCTCGCGGGGGCTGACCGCCCTGCGCGGGCACCTCGAGGAGACGTCCGAGGTCTAGCCGCGCCCGGCCGGCTCAGCCGCGCCAGGCCGCGTCGCTGCTCAGGTCCGCGTGCTGGCGGACCCAGGCGTGCATCGCGATCGCGGCCGCCGCGGAGGCGTTGATCGAGCGGGTGGAGCCGAACTGGGCGATCGAGAAGGTCCCGTCGCACGTCGCGCGGGCGGCCTCCGAGAGCCCCGGCCCCTCCTGCCCGAAGAGGAAGCAGACCTGCGCGGGGAGGTCCATCGTCTCGAGGTGGGCCGACCCGGGCAGGTTGTCGATGCCGAGCAGCGGGACGCCGCGCTCGGCCAGGTAGGCGTGGAGCTCGGCGACGGTCGGGTGGTGCCGGACGTGCTGGTAGCGGTCGGTCACCATCGCCCCGCGCCGGTTCCAGCGGCGGTTGCCGACGATGTGCACCTCCGCGGCGAGGAAGGCGTTGGCCGAGCGGACGATGGTCCCGATGTTGAAGTCGTGCTGCCAGTTCTCGATGGCCACGTGGAAGCCGTGCCGGCGCCGGTCGAGGTCGGCGACGATGGCCTCGACGCTCCAGTACCGGTACCTGTCGACGACATTGCGCCGGTCGCCCTCGCGCAGCAGCTGCTCGTCGTACACCTCGCTGCCGGGACCCTCCGGCCACGCTCCGGGCCACGGCCCGACGCCCACCTCGGGCGGCCCGTGGGGCATCGGGTCGTACGGCGCACGTTCGTCCCGGTCCACGAACCGCACCCTATCCGTCACGCTCTTGGGCACCGGCCGGTAGCGTGGCGTCGTGAACTCGCTGGTGGCGACCCCTCTCGTGGTGCCGATGCTGCTCGGCATCAAGTGGCTCGATCCGTCGTGGCTGCAGTCCGAGTACGGCACGACCTTCATCTGGATCGCGATCGCCATCGTCTTCGTCGAGTGCGGGCTGTTCTTCCCGTTCCTGCCCGGTGACACGCTGCTCTTCGCGCTCGGCCTCTTCATCGCGGGCAGCAACAAGACCGGCTACAGCGTCGTCGGCATCTCCAACGAGCCGGTCGAGCTGGTCATCGCGATCGCGCTGCTCGTCGTCGCCGCCTTCGCGGGCAATGTCGCGGGCTACGAGATCGGGCGCAAGCTCGGCCCGCCGCTCTACGAGCGCGACGGCCGGATCCTCAAGAAGAAGTACTTCGACAACACGTCGGCCTTCTTCGACAAGCACGGCAACAAGGCGCTGGTGATCGGCCGGTTCGTGCCGTTCGTGCGGACCTACATCACCGTCGTCGCGGGCGTCACCCTCATGGACCGCCGCCGCTTCTTCACGTGGAGCGCCATCGGCGCCGTCCTCTGGGTCGTCTCGATCACCCTGCTCGGCTACTTCCTCGGCGCCGCGATCCCGGCGCTGGGCGAGAACATCGACTACGTCACGCTCGCCATCCTGGCGTTCTCGGCGGTCCCGCTCGCGTGGGAGTGGTGGCGCCACAAGCGTCCCGCCGCCAAGGCCCGCAAGGCCGCCTCGACCTCCGATGCCACGACCGGCACCGCCACCGACGCTCCCGCCGACGCCCCCGTCGACTGATCCCGCCCCCGGGCGACGTGAGGTCCTCGCCGGCCCAGCGATGAGTTCCACCCGGACCGCCGGTCCATCCCGGCGTCCACCTCACCTCACCTCGACCCGGGAGTCACGATGATCAACCTCAACCCCTACATCAACTGGCGCGGCCAGGCGCGCGAGGCGATGGAGTTCTACCAGTCGGTCCTCGGCGGCGAGCTCAACGTCATGACCTTCGCCGACATGGGCGGCACCGCCATGGGCGTCGCCGAGGAGGAGGTCGACTGGGTCATGCACGCGGCCCTGTCCGTCTCGGACTCGGTGCTCCTCATGGGCGCCGACCACCCCCAGCACGTCCCCGGCGAGCCCCAGCAGCAGCAGGTCAGCATCAGCGGGCCGGCCGAGGACGAGGCCACCCTCCGCGCCTGGTGGGACGGCCTGTCCGAGGGCGCGACCGTCCACCAGCCGCTCGAGAAGGCGCCCTGGGGCGACAGCTTCGGGATGCTCGAGGACCGCTACGGCGTCAGCTGGCTGGTCAACATCGCGGGCGCCCCGCAGGACTGACCCACCCGCACCTCGCACTGCCGACGGGCGGTCGCCCCGGGCCTCAGGCCTGGGCGGCCGCCCGCGCCGCGTCCAGCTCGGCCTTCGTCAGCACCGCGCGGACCTCGAGCGCGACGTCGTCCAGCGGGTTCTCCGCGCCCGGGCTCCGGTCGATCGCGCAGACCACCGTCTCGACGATCGCCCCGCCCTCGCGCAGCGCCGCGGTCGCGTCCCGCACCGCGCCACCGGTCGTGATGACGTCCTCGATGAGCACCACCCGCTTGCCGTCGTACGACGGGCCCTCGGCGAGCTTGGCCGTGCCGTACTCCTTGGCCTTCTTGCGCACGAACACCACCGGCAGCCCCACCAGCTGGCTCACCGCCGTCGCGATCGGGATGCCACCCATCTCGAGCCCGCCGAGCAGGTCCGCGTCGCCGGGCAGCAGCTGCGCCACCTCGCGCGCGACCCGCGCCAGCAGGAGCGGGTCGGCCTCGAAGAGGTACTTGTCGAAGTACTCGTTGCTGACCTGGCCGGAGCGGAGCGTGAACTCGCCGGTCAGGCGGCAGGTGGCGTCGATGTCGGCGGCGAGGGAGGTGTCGGTGGTCGTCACGGTCCTGAGGATAGGAGAGGACGCGCCCCGCCGCTGATCCCGGATAGGGTCACGACGTGCCCTCCCCCGCCGCCAGCCGCGCCGCCGCCCGGGTCGCCGGGACCGGCCAGACGATCTTCGCCGAGATGTCCGCGCTGGCGGTGCGGACCGGGTCGGTCAACCTCGGCCAGGGCTTCCCGGACACCGACGGTCCGCCTGCGCTGCTCGACGCGGCCGCCCACGCGCTGCACCACGGCGCCAACCAGTACGCGCCCGGGATCGGGATCCCGGCGCTGCGCCAGGCGATCGCCCGCCACCAGGAGCGGCGCTACGGGATCGTGCTCGACCCCGACACCCAGGTGGCCGTGACGACGGGGTGCACCGAGGCGATCGCGGGGGCACTCCTGGGGCTGGTCGACCCGGGTGACGAGGTGGTGGTGCTCGAGCCGTACTACGACTCCTACACCGCGATGATCGACTACGCCGGCGGCGTACGGCGCCCGGTCACCCTGCGCGCCCCGGACTTCCGGCTCGACCCCGACGAGCTCGCGGCCGCCGTCACCGACCGCACCAAGCTGATCCTGCTCAACACGCCCCACAACCCGACCGGGCGGGTCCTCGACGAGACCGAGCTGGCCGCGGTCGCCCGGGTCGCCCGCGAGCACGACCTGCTCGTGGTCACCGACGAGGTCTACGAGCACCTGACCTTCGACGGACGCCGGCACGTCCCCCTGGCGACGCTGCCGGGGATGGCGGAGCGGACCCTCACCCTGTCCAGCGCCGGCAAGTCGTGGTCGGTGACGGGCTGGAAGATCGGCTGGGCGGCCGGTCCGGCCGACCTCGTCGCCGCGGTCGTGGGCGCCAAGCAGTGGCTGACGTTCACGTCGGGCTCGCCCCTGCAGCCGGCGGTGGCGGCGGCGCTCGACGCGGGCGACGACTTCCCGGCCGCCCTCGCGGGCGACCTGCAGGCCCAGCGCGACCAGCTGGTCGCCGGACTGCGCGCGGCCGGGCTGACGACGTACGTGCCCGAGGGGACCTACTTCGCGACGACCGACGTCCGCGCCCTCGGCTGGGCCAGCGGCGGCGACTTCTGCCGCGCCCTGCCAGAGCGGGCGGGCGTCGTCGCGATCCCGTCCGAGGTCTTCTACGACGACCCGGACGCGCCCGGCGCCGGCCGGCACCTGGTCCGCTGGGCGTTCTGCAAGCGTCCCGACGTCATCGCCGAGGCGGTGCGACGCCTCGCCGCCGCCGACCTGACCGCTCCCGGTACGCGGTGACGGGACTCAGGGCAGGAACCAGCGCCCCACCTCGGGCCGGGTGAGCAGCCAGGTGGCGGCGCCGAGCATCCCGACGAGGACGACGAGCGGCCAGAGTGCGAGCGTGAAGAACAGCGCCACGGCGGCGGCAGCGGCACCCGAGACGGCGAGGACGATCCGCGCCCAGTTGTGCCCGAGGTAGGCGAGCCCGGCCAGCACGGTCGCGCCGACCGCCCACAGCGCGCCGCCGACGAAGAGCAGGTAGAGCGTGGCGACCAGCTCGGACTCGGTCAGCTGGTAGGCCTCGAGCATCTTGGGCTGCTCGCGCGTCATCTGCGCGAAGATCTCCTCGCCGAGCCGGCTCGCGAAGGTCGCGCCGAAGCCGAGGCCGACCACAGCCAGCGCCGAGCTGGCCCAGGTCAGGACGCACGCCAGGCGCAGCGCGGGCGGGCGCGGCCCCCGCTCGGCGGCGGTACGACGGCGCTGCCCCGGGTGGCGCGGCGGGATCGGCGCCGGGCCGGTGAGCGGGCGCGGCGCCCCGGCAGTCGGAGCCGGCGCCGGGGCCGGAGCCGGGGCCGCCGGAGCGGGAGGCTGCCCGGGAGCGGTCGAGGCGGGCGGCCGGAGTGCGGCGAGCCGCGCGGCCCGGCGCTCCTCGTAGCGCTTGACCCACGGCCGTCCGGCGTACCAGTCGCGGGTCGGCTGGAGCCAGAGCAGCGCGATGCCGACGAGCACCATCGGCGTCAGGAAGCCGTCGGAGACGAGCCCGCCGAGGAACAGGAACGGGGTGAGCGCGGTGAGCGCGATGCGGGCGCTCGTCGAGCGCTTGTAGACCTGGACGCCGAGGATCGCGGCAGCGGTCGCGGCGGCGGCGCCGACGATGCAGAGGACCCGGACGAGCATCGAGAAGTCGTCGGCGGTCCAGCCGAGCTCGGAGAGCATCGGGTCGCGCACGACCTTCTCGAAGCTCTCCTGGACCTCGAGCGTGCGCAGCGTCGCGATCCGCTGCCAGGCAGCGAGCACGAGGATGACCGAGCCGCCGATGATCAGGGCTCCCGCGAGGGTCGCCTGTCCTGGCCGGGGCTCCTCCTTGGTCATGGGCCCCATTCCACCAGACGCCCCCAGGCCGTCCGCCGGTGGTCAGGCCACGCCGGGCGCGAACCGGTAGCCCATGCCCGGCTCGGTGACGAAGAGCGCCGGGTGCGCCGGGTCGCGCTCGAGCTTGCGGCGGATGCTGGCGAGGTGGACGCGCAGGTAGTTCGTCTGCCTGTCGTACGCCGGACCCCACACGGCGTGCAGGAGCTCGGTCTGCCGGACCAGCTTCCCGCGGCGCTTGACGAGGACCTCGACGATCGCCCACTCGGTGGGCGTCAGGTGCACCTCCGCGCCGTCGCGGACGGCCCGGGAGTCGCCGAGGTCGAGGGCGAGGCCGTCGACGTCGAGGCGCAGCGCGGGCTCCTCGACGCCGACCCGGCGGGTGGTGGCGCGGATCCGGGCGAGGAGCTCCTCGATCACGAACGGCTTGGTGACGAAGTCGTCGGCGCCCAGGTCGAGCGCCTCGACCTTGTCGTCGGAGCCGGTCCGCGCGGAGACCACGATGACCGGCACCTGGCTGAAGGTCCGCAGCCGGCGCAGCACCGTGACGCCGTCGAGGTCGGGCAGCCCCAGGTCGAGCAGGATCACGTCGGGCATCCGCTCGTCGACGGCCTGGAGCGCCGAGCGGCCGTCGCCGGCGGTCTCGACCTCGTAGTCGCGGGCGCGCAGGTTGATCGCGAGGGTACGGCGGATCGCCGGGTCGTCGTCGACCACGAGCACGACCGTCATCCCTGCACCTCCTCCGCCGCCGGCAGCTCCAGCACGAACGTCAGCCCGCCGCCGGGCGTCTCCTCGGTGGCGATGGTGCCACCCATCGCCTCGGTCAGGCCCGCGGCCACCGCCAGACCGAGCCCGACGCCGTCCTGGTCGGGCACGTCGCCGAGCCGCTGGAACGGAACGAAGAGCCGTGCGTGGTCGCCCGCGGCGACCCCGGGCCCGGTGTCGGCGATGCGCAGCGTGACCCGGTCGCCGTCGGTGACGGCGTCGATCCGGATCCGGGCGCTGTCGGGGGTGTACTTGAGCGCGTTCTCGCAGATGTTCGCGAGCACCCGGTCGAGCAGGCCGGGGTCGGCGAGCACCTCGAGGTCGGGGTCGACGCGCACCTCGATCCGGGCGCCGCCGGCCAGCGGCGCGACGGCCTGGTCGAGGGCCCGGACCAGCCCGGTCTCGGTGAGTGCGACCCGGACCGAGCCGGTGTGGATCCGGCTCATGTCGAGCAGGTTGGTGACGAGCGCGGTGAGCCGGTCGGTGGCCTCCTCGATGGTCTCGAGCAGGTCGGCCTCGTCCTGGGCCGACCACTGGACGTCGGTGCTCCGCAGGCTCGACACGGCCACCTTCACCGCGGCGAGCGGTGAGCGGAGGTCGTGGGAGACGGCGGCGAGCAGGGCGGTCCGGGTCCGGTCGGCCTCGGCCAGGCGGAGCCGCTCGACCTCGGCGCGCGTGGCCCGGCGGCGCTCGGCCATCACGCCGGCGTAGGCGGCGTAGGCGTTGAGCAGGCCGCGCTCGGAGGCCGGCAGCCGCGAGCCGACCAGGACCAGGACGGTGCGCTCGTCGATGTCGGCGCTCATGTCGGCGGCCGCGACGCTCTCAGGCGGCGTGCCGCAGGCGCCGAGGACCTCCTCGGTGCCGTCGTCGCGGCGCCGGAACACCGCGGCCCCGCGGGCGCTGAAGAGCTCGCAGGCCGAGGTGAGCAGCCCGGCCAGGTCGTCGCTGGCATTGAGCAGGCTGTGCGAGAGGACGGTGAGCGCGTCGGCCTCGGCCCGGGCCTTGGCCGCCTGGGCGGTACGACGGGCGGCGTTGTCGACGACGGTGGCGACCGCGATGCCGACCACGACGAAGAGCAGGATGGCGATCGCGTTCTCCGGCTCGTCGATCGTCAGTGTGTAGAACGGCGGCGTGAACAGCAGGTTGAGCAGCACGCCGCTGAGCAGCGCGGCGAGGACGGCGGGGAGCAGCCCGCCGATCAGCGCGGTCACGACGACGACCACCATCAGCGTCATCGCCTCGGTGGGCAGGCCGTGCAGGTCGTTGCTCGCCCACAGGACCAGGCTGAACCCGACCGGGCCGAGGACCGCGAAGACGAGCCCGGCGACCCGCCGGCGCCGCCCGAGGCTCGCGGGCGGCCGCAGCGGGCTCGGTCCGCCCCGGCGGGCGTGCTCGTGGGTGACGATGTGGACGTCGATGTCGCCGGACGCGGCGACCACCCGCTCCCCCACGCCGGGCCGCAGCAGCGCCGAGACCCGGCCGCGGCGGCTGGCGCCGATGAGCACCTGGGTGGCGTTCTCGGCGCGCGCGAAGTCGAGGATGCCCTCGGCCGGGTCGTCGCCGACGACGGTGTGGAAGCTGCCGCCGAGCCCCTCGGCCTTGGCGCGGAGCTGCGCGAGCCGATCGGGGGCGATGCCGCTGAGCCCGTCGCGCCGGGTGACGTAGAGCGCCTGCCACTCGCCGCCCGCGCTGCGACTGGCGATCCGGGCCGCCCGGCGCATGAGCGTCAGCGACTCGGGGCCGCCGGAGACCGGAACGATCACCCGCTCGCGGGTGGCCCAGGTCGAGTCGATCTCGTGCTGCGCGCGGTAGCGCTCCAGCCCCTCGTCGACCCGGTCGGCCAGCCAGAGCAGCGCGAGCTCGCGCAGCGCGGTGAGGTTCCCCTCGCGGAAGTAGCGCGAGAGCGCCGCGTCGATCTTGTCGGCGGCGTAGATGTTGCCGTGCGCCATCCGCCGGCGCAGCGCCTGCGGGCTCACGTCGACCAGCTCGATCTGGTCGGCCGAGCGGACGACGTGGTCGGGCACGGTCTCGCGCTGGCGCACGCCGGTGATCGCCTCGGTGACGTCGTTGAGCGACTCGAGGTGCTGGATGTTGACGGTGGTGACGACCTCGATGCCGGCGTCGCGCAGTGCCTCGACGTCCTGCCAGCGCTTCTCGTTCACGCTGCCCGGGACGTTGGTGTGCGCGAGCTCGTCGACCAGGACGACGGCGGGCCGGCGGTCGAGCACCGCCTGCAGGTCCATCTCCTCGAGCTCGGCGCCCTTGTAGCCGAGCCGGCGCCGCGGGACCTGCTCGAGGTCCCCCAGCGCCTGCTCGGTCTTCGGGCGGCCGTGCGTCTCGACGTACCCGACGACGACGTCGGTCCCGCGCTCCGCGCGCCGGTGCCCCTCGTCGAGCATCGCGAACGTCTTGCCGACCCCCGGTGCCGCACCGAGGTACACGCGCAGCCTGCCTCGGTCCATGGGCTCAGTCTGCCCGCTGCAGCGCGAGGTTGAGCTCGAGGACGTTCACGCCGGGCTCCCCGAGGAAGCCGAACGACCGGCCGGTCGTGCTCGCCGCCACCAGCCGGCGGACCGTGGCCTCGCTGAGCCCGTTGGCCCGCGCCACCCGCGGCACCTGGAGCGCGGCGTACGCCGGGGAGATGTGCGGGTCCAGCCCGGAGCCCGAGGCGGTGAGCGCGTCGGCCGGCACCTGGGTCGGGTCGACGCCCTCGGTCTGCGCGACCTGCGCCCGGCGCTCGGCGATCAGCGCGAGCAGGTCCGGGTTGCTGGGCCCGAGGTTGCTGGGTGCCGAGGCGAGCGAGTCGTAGTCGTTGGCCGACGGGCGGCTGTGGAACCACCGCTCGCCCTCGAACTGCTGCCCGAGCAGCCGGGAGCCGACCACGCGGCCGTCGTACGAGACCGGCTGGCCCTCGGCGCGGTCGCCGAACGCCTGGCCCGCGGCCCACACCGCGAGCGGGTAGCCGACGCCGAGCAGGACGGTCATCACGAGGAGGAGCCGGAGCCCCGCGAGGGACTGGCGGGTGAGGTCAGTGAGCATGGTGATCAGCCGATTCCGGGGATGGTCGAGACGAGCAGGTCGATGAGCTTGATGCCGGCGAACGGGACGACGATGCCGCCCAGCCCGAAGACGAGGATGTTGCGGCGCAGCACGGACGTCGCCGACGCCGCCCGGAACCGGACGCCCCGCAGGGCCAGCGGGATCAGGCCGACGATGACGAGCGCGTTGAAGATGACGGCCGAGAGGATCGCCGACTGGGGCGTCGCGAGGCCCATCACGTTGAGCTTGTCGAGCGAGGGGTACGCCGCGACGAACATCGCCGGGATGATCGCGAAGTACTTCGCTACGTCGTTGGCGATCGAGAACGTGGTGAGCGCGCCGCGGGTGATGAGCAGCTGCTTGCCGATCTCGACGATGTCGATGAGCTTCGTCGGGTCGGAGTCGAGGTCGACCATGTTGCCGGCCTCCTTGGCGGCCGCCGTCCCGCTGTTCATCGCGACGCCGACGTCGGCCGCGGCGAGCGCCGGGGCGTCGTTCGTGCCGTCGCCGGTCATCGCGACGAGCCGGCCGCCCTCCTGCTCCTTGCGGATGTAAGCCATCTTGTCCTCGGGCGTCGCCTCGGCGAGGAAGTCGTCGACGCCCGCCTCGTCCGCGATCGCCCGCGCGGTGAGGGCGTTGTCGCCGGTGATCATCACCGTGCGGATGCCCATCGAGCGCAGCTCGTCGAAGCGCTCGCGCATGCCCTGCTTGACGACGTCCTTGAGGTGGACGACGCCCAGCACCCGGCCCTCGGCGGCGCCGGCGTCGATGCAGCCGATCACGAGCGGGGTGCCGCCGGAGCGGGCGATCTCGTCGACGACGTCGGTGACCTCGGGCGAGGGGTTCGTGCCCAGCCAGCCGGCGACGGCCGAGCCGGCACCCTTGCGGACCTGGGTGCCGTCGGCGAGGTCGACGCCCGACATCCGCGTCTGCGCGGTGAACTCGACGAACGTCGCCCCGGCCGGAAGGTCGCGGTCGTCGGCGCCCTGCGTGAGGGCGAGCTCGACGATCGAGCGACCTTCCGGCGTCTGGTCGGCGAGGCTCGACAGTCGCGCGACGTCGCGCAGCCGCTCCTCGCTCACCCCGGGCGCCGGGACGAACCGGGCCGCCTGCCGGTTGCCGTAGGTGATCGTCCCGGTCTTGTCGAGCAGCAGCGTGCTGACGTCGCCCGCGGCCTCGACTGCGCGCCCGGACATGGCGAGGACGTTGACCCGGACCAGCCGGTCCATGCCGGCGATGCCGATCGCCGAGAGCAGCGCCCCGATCGTCGTCGGGATCAGGCAGACCAGCAGCGCGACCAGGACGACGAGGTCCTGCGGCGCCCCGGCGTAGTCGGCCATCGGCGGCAGCGTCGCGACCGCGGTCAGGAAGACCAGGGTCAGGCTGACCAGCAGGATCGACAGCGCGATCTCGTTGGGCGTCTTCTTGCGCGAGGTGCCCTCGACGAGGGCGATCATCCGGTCCAGGAAGGTCTCGCCGGCGGCGGCGGTGATCGTGACGACGATCCGGTCCGACAGCACCCGGGTGCCACCGGTCACCGCACTGCGGTCACCGCCCGCCTCGCGGATCACCGGCGCGGACTCGCCGGTGATCGCGGACTCGTCGACCGACGCGATTCCCTCGACGACGTCGCCGTCGCCGGGGATCACCTCACCGGCCTCGACGACCACGCGGTCGCCGACCTTCAGCCGGGTGCCGGGGACCCGGCTCTCGGTACCGTCGTCGGCGAGGAGCCGGGCGACCGTGTCGGTCCGGGTGGCCCGCAGCGACGCGGCCTGCGCCTTGCCACGGCCCTCGGCGACCGCCTCGGCGAGGTTGCCGAAGACGACGGTGAGCCACAGCCACACCGCGACGGAGATCGTGAACACGCTGGGGCCGGTGATCGCGGCGACCGTCGTCGCGACCGACCCGAGCCAGACCAGGAACATCACCGGGGAGCGCCACAGGTGGCGGGGATCGAGCTTGCGCAGCGCCTCGGGGAGCTGCTGGAGGGCCTGCGCGGCCAGGAGTCGGAGTGTCATGCGAGGGCCTCTGCGATCGGACCGAGAGCGAGCGCCGGGAAGTAGGTGAGGCCGGTCATGATGAGGATGACGCCGACCAGCATCCCGACGAAGAGGGGCTTGTGGGTGGGCAGGGTGCCGGCGGTCTCGGGGACCTTGCCCTGCTGGGCGAGCGAGCCGGCCAGCAGCAGGACGAGGACGATCGGGATCAGCCGGCCGAGCAGCATCGCGAGGCCGATGGTGACCTGGAAGAAGGTCGAGGTCACCGTGATCCCGCCGAACGCGCTGCCGTTGTTGTTGGCGCCCGAGGTGTAGGCGTAGAGCACCTCGCTGAACCCGTGCCCGCCGGGATTGCCCATCGTGTCGGGCGTCGCGCCGAGCGCCATCGCCACGCCGGTGCCGAGCAGCACGAGGGCGGGCGTGGTCAGCGTGTAGAGCGCGACATAGGTCATCTGCCGCGAGCCGATCTTCTTGCCGAGCAGCTCGGGCGTGCGGCCGACCATGAGGCCGGCGACGAAGACGGTCAGGATCGCCATCACGAGGATCCCGTAGATGCCGGAGCCGACGCCGCCGGGCGTGATCTCACCGAGCATCATGTTGACCAGGACGCCGCCCCCGCCGGCCGGCGTGAACGAGTCGTGGGCGGAGTTGACCGCGCCGGTCGACGTACCGGTGGTGGCCATGCCGAACAGCGCCGAGGCCCACTCGCCGAAGCGCGTCTCCTTGCCCTCCATCGCGGCGCCCGCGGCCTGCGCGGTGGCGGAGTGCCCGCCGACCTCGGCCACGGTGACCACCGTCAGCGAGACCGCCATCAGGAACACCATCGCACCGAGGACGGCGAGGCCCTGGCGGCGCCTGCCGAGCAGCGTGCCGAGCGTGCGGGTGAGCGCGATCGGGATGACGAGGATGAGGAAGATCTCGAGCAGGTTCGTGTAGCCGCTGGGGTTCTCGAACGGGTGCGCGGAGTTGGCGTTGAAGAATCCACCGCCGTTGGTGCCGAGCTCCTTGATCGCCTCCTGGCTGGCGACCGGGCCACCGGTCAGCACCTGGTCGGCGCCCGACAGCGTGTGCATCGTCGAGTCGGAGAACGATTGGATGACCCCGCCGGCGATCAGCAGCACCGCGCCGACGAACGCGATCGGCAGCAGGATCCGCACCGTGCCCCGGGTCAGGTCGACCCAGAAGTTGCCGAGCGTGCCGTCCTTGACCCGGACGAACCCGCGGACCAGCGCGATCGCGACGGCCATGCCGACGGCGGCGGACAGGAAGTTCTGCACCGCCAGCCCGGCCATCTGGGCGGTGAAGCCGAGGGTCGACTCACCCGCGTAGGACTGCCAGTTCGTGTTGGCCACGAACGACGCCGCGGTGTTGAACGACATCCAGAACGGCATGCCGGGCAGGTCCCGGCTCATCGGCAGGTGGGACTGCCCGATCAGGATCGCCATCAGCACGACCACGCCGACGAGCGAGAAGCCGACCACGCTGAGCGCGTACGACCGCGGGCTCTGCTCGACGTCCGGGCGGACGCCGCTGAGGCGGTAGACCAGGCGCTCCACGCGCAGGTGGCGGGACGAGGTGTAGACGCGGGCCATGTGGTCGCCGAGCGGGACGTAGACGGCGGCGAGGAGGAGGACCAGGACGGCGATGCTCAGCAGTCCGGCAGCGGTGTCGGACATGGCTAGAAGCGCTCCGGGAGGACCAGGGCCACGAGGAGGTAGATCGCCACGGCGATCACCCCCGCGATCAGCAGGCAGCTTTCGATACTCATGAGGCCGAGCCTCGTCCGGGTTCCGGCCCGCTCCGCCTGTCTTGACGCGTTCTTAGCGCGCTTTGACGCGGTCTTGCCGCCGCTGTGGCCCGGCCCACGGCCGGCACGCACGAGGCCCCCGGACGCCGGGTCCGGGGGCCTCGTGGAGCGGAGAGCTCAGGCGGTGAGGACGAGCCCATCGTCGCCGCGGTCGACCGTGACCGCGCCGCCGTCGGCGACCTCGCCGCCGATCAGCATCCGCGCGAGCGGGTCGCCGATCGCCGTCTGCACCAGGCGGCGCAGCGGCCGGGCGCCGTAGGCCGGGTCGTAGCCGACGTCGGCCAGCCAGGCCCGCGCCTCCGGCGTCACCTCGAGGGTGATCCGCCGGCCGGCGAGCCGCGCCTCGAGCGAGCGCAGCTGGATCTCGACGATGTGCGCGAGGTCGTCGCGGGTCAGCGCGTCGAACGTGACGATCTCGTCGAGCCGGTTGAGGAACTCGGGCTTGAACGACTGCCGCACGACCGCGAGCACCGCCTCCTTCTGCGCCGCCGGGTCCATCGTCAGGTCGACGAGGTACTGCGAGCCCAGGTTGGAGGTCAGGATCAGGAGCGTGTTGCGGAAGTCCACCGTGCGGCCCTGGCCATCGGTCAGCCGCCCGTCGTCGAGCACCTGCAGGAGGATGTCGAAGACCTCGGGGTGGGCCTTCTCGACCTCGTCGAGCAGCACGACCGAGTAGGGACGCCGGCGCACCGCCTCGGTGAGCTGACCGCCCTCGTCGTACCCGACATAGCCCGGAGGGGCACCGACGAGACGCGCGACCGAGTGCTTCTCGGCGTACTCGCTCATGTCGATGCGGACGATCGCCCGGTCGTCGTCGAACAGGAAGTCGGCGAGCGACTTCGCCAGCTCGGTCTTGCCGACGCCGGTGGGGCCGAGGAACAGGAACGAGCCGGTCGGCCGGTTGGGGTCGGAGATCCCGGCCCGGGCCCGTCGTACGGCGTCGCTGACGGCGCGCACCGCGTCGGCCTGCCCGATCAGGCGGGCCCCGATGGCCTGCTCCATGTCGAGCAGCTTGGCGGTCTCGCCCTGGAGCAGGCGCCCCGTGGGGATGCCGGTCCAGGCCTCGACGACCTCGGCGACCTGGGTCGCCCCGACCTCCTCGCCGACGAGCTTCTCGCTCTCGGTGCCCGAGCCGGTGGAGGGATCGACCGCCTCGGCGGCCTTGATCTGCTGCTCCAGCGCGGGGATCTGGCCGTAGAGGATCTCGCTGGCGCCCGCCAGGTTGCCCTCACGGGTCAGCTTGTCGGCCTCGACGCGCAGCTGGTCGAGCCGGCGGCGCAGCACGCCCTCGCCCTCGAGCTCGGACTTCTCCCGCTCCCAGCGGGACTCGAGGCCGCGCAGCTCCTCCTCCTTGTCGGCGAGGTCCTGGCGCAGGGCCTCGAGCCGCTCGCGCGAGGCGTCGTCCGACTCCTTGGCGAGCGCGAACTCCTCCATCTTGAGCCGGTCGACCTGGCGGCGGAGCTGGTCGATCTCCTCGGGGCTGCTCTCGATCTCCATGCGCAGCCGGGACGCCGCCTCGTCGACGAGGTCGATCGCCTTGTCGGGGAGCTGGCGGCCGGAGATGTAGCGGTCGGAGAGCGTCGCGGCGGCGACCAGCGCGGCGTCGGTGATCCGCACGCCGTGGTGGGCCTCGTACTTCTCCTGGATGCCGCGCAGGATCTGGATCGTGTCCTCGACGGACGGCTCACCCACGAACACCTGCTGGAAGCGGCGCTCGAGCGCCGGGTCCTTCTCGATGGACTCGCGGTACTCGTCGAGCGTGGTCGCGCCGATCATGTGCAGCTCACCGCGCGCGAGCATCGGCTTGAGCATGTTGCCGGCGTCCATCTGGCTGTCGCCGCCGGCGCCCGCGCCGACGACCGTGTGCAGCTCGTCGATGAACGTGATGACCTTGCCCTCGGCCTGCTTGATCTCGTCGAGGACGGCCTTGAGCCGCTCCTCGAACTCACCGCGGTACTTCGCGCCGGCGACCATGCCCATCAGGTCGAGGCTCAGCACGCGCTTGCCCTTGAGGCTGTCCGGGACGTCGCCCGCGACCACCCGCTGGGCGAGCCCCTCGACGACGGCGGTCTTGCCGACGCCGGGCTCGCCGATGAGAACCGGGTTGTTCTTGGTCCGGCGGCTCAGCACCTGGATCACCCGGCGGATCTCCTGGTCCCGCCCGATCACGGGGTCGAGCTTGCCGTCCTCGGCAGCGGAGGTGAGGTCGACCGAGTACTTCTCCAGCGCCTCGTAGGTGTCCTCGGCGTCCTGGCTGGTCACCCGTCGGTCGCCGCGCACGGCGGAGAGGGACGCGCGCAGTCCCTCCTCGGTCAGCCCCGCGTCGGTGAGCACCGTGCGGGCGCTCGACTCGACGGTGGCCAGCGCGATGAGCAGGTGCTCGGAGGCGACGTAGTCGTCCTTCATCGACCGGGCGAGGTCCAGCGCCGAGGCCAGGACGCGGGTGAGCGCGGCCGAGCCCGACGGCTGCTGGACGGTCGCGCCGCTGGCCCGCGGCAGGGCGTCGCGCGCCGCGGACGCGGCGTGGACGAGCTGGGGGACGTCGACGCCCGCCTTGGCGACCAGGCTGGCCGCCGTCCCGTCGTTCTGCAGCAGCAGCGCGACGAGCAGGTGGATCGGCTCGACGGTGGTGTTGCCCGCCGTGGTCGCGGCGAGCTGGGCGGCCTCGATCGCCTCGCGGCTGCGCGTGGTGAACTTGTCGGCCCCGAACTGGCTCATGTGGCTCCTCCGAGTGGTGGCTGGGTCCATCTTGGCCGGGATCGTCCGCTGGCGGACCTCCCAACCGGTCACTGTCTTCAACGTCAAGAAACTTGAGTCTGTTCCACTCAACTTTGAGAATCTCGGCGCACCCGCGGATTCCGCCCGTTTCTCCCCCTCGCCGCCCGGCCACGCTCTCCCCATGTCGGTGATCGAGATCAAGATGAGCGCGATCTACCGCGCCGCGCACGAGGAGCTGCCGGCCCAGGCGACCGCCTTCGGCACCCACGCCGAGCTGCTCACCACCGGGATCGGGCCCGCCGTCGACCAGCTCGCCCTGGCCGGCGGCCACCCGCTGGGCGGCGACCTCGCCGACCTGTCGGTCGAGCTGTTCGCGCACCTGCGGACGCTCGTGCGGACCTTCAACGACAGCGCCGTGGCCCTCGACCGGATCGCCGACGACTTCGTCGAGGTCGACGCCGAGGCCGCCGCGTGGCTCGCCCAGCACCAGCGCTACCTCGGCGATCCCGACCTGCCCACCGAGCCCACCGCCCCGGAGGTCTAGGGATGTCCGGCTTCCTCGACCAGGTCGAGCCCGTCTTCACCGAGCTCGCCGACCTGCTGGGCCAGCTCGCCGGGAACGAGGCCGCCGTCCGCCTCCAGGACGCCGAGTGGGACCGCGAGGCCCCCGAGGGCTGGACCCACGAGCGGCTGACCTTCACCGTCCCCGGCACCTACGGCTTCGAGCGGGTCAGCGGCGTCGTGATGATGTCGCCGCAGCACCCCGACTGGTTCACCTCCCGGGTCACCAACGGCGACCGCGAGCGGCTGATGCAGGAGGCGATCGACACCGTCTGGCGCGACGCCCACACGAGCTGGACCGGCGGCGCCGTCCCGAGCCTGTACCGGATCGCGAGCCAGAACGTCTGGGAGCCGGACGCCGCCGCCGTCGCCACCTCGGCGAGCGCCTTCGGCGACCTCACCCTGTTCCTCCAGCGCCAGCTCCGGCCCGGCGCCGGATGGGTCGCCCTCGACGACCCCGTGGCCCCCGAGTGGCTCGCCGCCCTCGGCACGCACTGGCCCACGACGTCCGACAGCGCGAGCTCGTTCTTCGCCTTCTGGGACGACGTCAACGACAAGTGCAGCCTCTACCTCCACGCCGCCGCCCGGCTCGCCTCGACCACCGCCCGCACCGCCGCCGCCCTCTCCGACTTCCAGACCAACCTCCTCGACGTCGCCAAGGCCGCCCGCGACCACGCCCGCCTGGCGCTGCGCCAGTGGCAGCAGTGGAAGGAGCCGAGCGGCTCCTGGCCCACCGGCGCGATCCGGGACAACAGCCAGCCCGGCGTCATCCTCGGCACCATCAGCTACTGGACCGGCCTCGCCGCCCTGATCCCCTTCGCCCCCGTCTCCATCACCGCCGGCGGCGTCAGCCTCGTCACCGGCACCCTCGACTACTTCATCCAGGACCAGGTCGTCGTCATGGAGTCGCTCCAGGCCGCCACCGCCGACGAGATCCATAGCGCCTTCATGAACGACCTCGCCACCCTCGACACCCACCTGCGCCAGGTGCTCGACGCCATCCGGACCGAGCCCACCGACGACGGCTCGTCGACCGGCGCGCAGGGCTTCTCGTCGTACGTCGCCGACGTGGGGGCCAGCCACCGCGACTGGTCCCCGCCGGAGGTGCGGCTGTAGGCACCGCGGCACCGGGTCCTGCGTCGACCGGGTACGGCTACTGGGTCAGATCCATCTGCGTGGTCCGCTCGGGCCCCTCGGCGGCCTCGCGGACGGCGGTGATGGTGGTGAGGGTCTTCACGAAGCCTTCCTCGTCACCGCCGAGTGCGGGGAAGTTGATCGTTCCGTCCTGGCCCACCGGACCGACGAGGGCAGAGCCCATGACGGTGGTCCACTCGCCCTGGTACCGGCTCTGCGCGGACCTCTTGAGGAGCCAGAGCGTCTCGTCGTCCTGGAGCCCCCGGAGGCCGGCCATGAAGTCGTGGGGATCGCCACCGGCGGTTCCCATCCGCACCTCGATGGTCTCTCCGATCTTCTCGCCGGCGGACCAGGTGGGCTTGATCGTGACGACCACGTTGCGGTCGTTGGCGGCGGGGTCGTCGAAGTCGACGGACTTGATGCCCTCCTCTTCGTTGCCCTCGAAGCTCGGGTCCGTGCTGGTGTACCGGACGGCGTCGCCGGGACGGACGTCGACGACCTTGCCGGTGAGGACCAGGTCGGTGAACGCAGTCTCGATCGTGCCCTTCTCCGTCTTCGCGATGACGTGGTGGTTGGGCAGCGAGTCGAGCAGTGAGTCGGGGTGGGAGACGAGCGCCACCCCGGACTCCCGCGCTGTCTTGATCTGGTCGAAGACGTAGTCCGGGTCGCCGACCCTGTGGGCGCCCGGGTCGGCCTCGCCGGCGGTCTGGGTGCCGCACCCGGCCATGAGCACCAGGGCAGCGGTCGCGACGGCGACGGCTGTCGCCCGGGCGACTTTGCGCCTCCCGCGCCGCGGACCGCACTGGGGAGTAGTCGTCATCACGGTGCCGTCCTTAGTCGCCGTGGCCGTCACCAGGCGGCGTTGAAGTGGTTGAGGTCGTGCGCGGTGTAGTTGTTCAGGGTGGAGATCCCGACGCCGGTCCAGATGCAGCCCTGACCAGTGTTGCGGTGCACGAGGCCGATGGCATGCCCGATCTCGTGGCACACGGCGAACCGGTCGCCCTTCGTGCCCCAGTGGTCGAACCAGACGTTGCTGATCCGGATCACCTGCTGGTCGCAGCGACCGTTCGCGACGGTCGCGTAGCAGGCGGTGATACCGACCGTTCCGTAGACCCCGTCGGTGGTCCACTCGCCGAAGTAGCCCACGCACCAGTCGGTGTAGTAGCGGTCCCGACTCACTACGTCGGCGCCGCCGATCGTGGCGGCGGGGAACGTGTCGAGCGAGGTCGGGTTCAGCAGGTTGGTGCGGGTCCAGGCGACCGCGGACGAGTTGTCGGCGGCAAGGTCCTCATTCCAGAAGTAGACGTCCTTGTTGTCGGTCATGTTCCCGTTGAGGGGGCAGGCCGCGACGTAGCCGGTGTTGCCGTACCAGTTGTTCGCCTCCGCGCTCGGCGCGGCCGTGAGCAGCTGCGCTGCCAGCACGATCCCTGCCACCAGCACTGCGAGGACCGTTCCGATCCGAGCTCGTCGACCGACACGACTCCGTAGGAACGTCACTCACTACCCCTAGTCTCCTGGCGACGCCGAGCAGGGCATGTGCCCCGTCTGTCCGGACAGTGTCGGTCCATGGCGCCGTCGTCGGTGGAGAACAGCACCGAGGCGGCCGATATCCGGACGGGCGTCCGGATATCGGCTGCACAGCAGCCGGCCGGACGTTAACCGCGGGGTTGTGTCGGACCCTCCTGATCTAATACGGGTATGACTTCGACCGCCCTTCTCGCCGGCCTCCGGGCCGAGGTGCGCGGGCGTGAGGAGTCGGTGGTTCGGGAGTGGGCGGGGATCGTGGAATGGGCCGCGGGCAACACCCTCACCGAGGCCGCGGCCGAGGGCGCCGCGACCATCCGCGACGGCTTCGTCGACACCGGCCTCCCGATCGCGGGCGAGGGCGCCCCGCTGGTTTCGGAGTTCGCGCTCATGGAACTGGTGGCCGTGCTGGGCCGGTCCCCTGATGGCGGCCGGGTCTACGTGGGGCGGGTGCTGGAGTGTGCGTGGCGGCTCCCGCAGGTCTATGCGTCGGTGGTGGCGGGGCGGTTGGCGCCGTGGCGCGCCGAGCGGATCGCCGAAGCCACCCGCCCCCTCTGCCCCGCTGCCGCCGCGTTCGTCGACCGGCAGCTGTTCAACGCCACCGGCGTGGGTTGGGCCCAACTCGAGCGGCTGATCGCGGAGGCGGTCATCCGGTTCGACCCCGAGCGCTACGAGGCGGAGCGTGTGGCGGCGAGCGACCATCGCTACGTCGAGGTCGGAGTGCCGGACGGCAATGGGTTGGTGTCGATCGACGGCCTTCTCGACGCCGCCGACGGCCGTGACCTCGACGACGCGATCAGCCGCCGCGCGACCCTGCTCGGTCGGCTGGGCAACGAGGCGAGCCTGGACGTGCGCCGCTCCCAGGCCGTCGGCGATCTGGCCCGCAACGACCTCACTCTGGACCTCGGCCCCGACGGCGCCCCTCGCCGCCGGGCTGTGCTCAACCTCCACATCACCGACACGACCCTCGCTGGAAGCAACCCAGTCGGCCGATGGGACCAGACCCCGATCAGCGCCGAGCAGATCCGTGAGTGGCTGGCCCAGCCAGGCATGTCGGTGACGGTCCGGCCGGTGTTCGACCTCGCCGGGCATGTCCCGGTCACGGCCTACGAGATCCCGAACCGTCACCGCCAAGCCGTAGAGCTCCGCGACCACACGTGCCGCTTCCCGTACTGCACCAGGGCCGCGATGCGCTGCGACCTCGACCACGCCCAACCCCACAACCGAGGCGGGCCGACCTGCCCGTGCAACCTCGTTCCGCTCTGCCGGCGCCACCACCGGGCCAAGACCCACAGCACCTGGCGCTACCAGGTCACCAAGATCGGGACCTACCTGTGGCGAAGCCCGTCCGGCTTCCACTTCGAGGTCAGCCACCGCGGCACGCACCAGCACGACCACTCAGATGAAGCCGACGACCCCGAGCCAGGGGTGTACCGGCAACAACCCGACACCCACTGACGACCGCAACCAGGTACCGCAACCACTGCGGCGCGCCACCACGCCATCAGTGAAAAGACCCCGCACCGAAGCAGCCCGCAACCCAGCGCCAGCGCCAGCCGCCTCGCGATCCATCGCCGCGACCACCTCGCAGCGCGGCATCACGCTCAGCTCGGCCCAACAGTGGGTGGAGGAGTCTCGGGTTCCCCCACCCACCGTGGCTGTCGGCGGTCGAGCGGGCCACCTCACCCGCAGGTCCCCCACTGGCGGGAGTTTGCGGCCCCACGCCGCACGGTGGGTCGCTCGACTGCGCTGCCTCCGACCGTCCCACACGGGATCCCCGGTGGCGCGATTGTTTCGGCGCGACCCCCTCCTGAAACACGCCCCGGCCTGCCACGATGGCGAGGTGGCTCGGCACGCTGACGAGATCGACGACCCCTCACCCCTGGCGGGTGCCCGGATCGACGTGGGCGCCCGCATCGGCTGGCTGCTGCGGACGACGCGCGCGGCGGCCGGCGTCCCGTTGCGCGAGCTGGGACGGCGCGCGGGCGATGCGGCGGCGCTCTCGCCGGCGACGCTGTCCCGGGTCGAGACGGCGGGACGGCGCAGCGGGCGGGTGATCGCGGCGTACGAGCGGGCGCTGGGGCTCCCGTACGGGCACCTGCGGACGCCGGTGGACGTGCTGGCGCGGACGTTCTCGTACGCGCCGGCCGACGCCGAGCCGTTCGCGCCGGAGCCGACGCTCGCGGGGTTCAGTGCGGCCTGCGCGGCGCTCGAGGTGCCGGCGCCGAGCGGGCACGACTGGCTGCGGTTCGCCGAGTACCACACGCGGACGTCGTTCGGGCTGCCCGCCGAGACGGTCCGGCCGCTCGTGGTCCAGCTGGTCGACGAGGTCGGGCGGGCGGCGGGCCTGGCGTACCAGCTGCGCTACGAGGCGCTCGCCAAGCTCCGGTGCAGCGCGTACGACGGTCTGGTCGCCGAGGTCATCCGGACGGCGGTCGGCGTCGAGGGGATGCAGCGGCCGGCCGACCTGCTGAGCGCGGTCACCGAGCGGCCGACGCCCGAGCTGGTGACGTGGTGCGGCGAGCTGCTGTCCGACCCGTCGTGGCAGGTGGCGCGGGCCGGCTGCCTGGGCATCCAGAACATGCGCAGCGTCGGCGGGCTGCGCCGCTCCGACTGGTTGCCGCTGGTCCCCGTGTTCGCGGCGGCCTGCGACGCGGCGTACGGCGACCCGCTGCGCCAGCCGATCCTCAGCGCGACGCTGGCGTGCTGCCCGCCCGAGTTCCGCGCGGCGGTGCGCGAGCTCCTCACCGAGGAGCTGGTCGAGCCGCGGCGTGCCGTCGCCTGGAACCGCAGCCGCCGCAACCGCCACTTCGCCCACGCCTCGGCGCTCGCCGGGCAGGTGACCGGCACGAGCGCGGGCGAGACGATGCTGGCGCGGCTGCTGTTCGAGGTGCTCTACGACTTCCGCGCCACCCACGTGGTGACGTCGTCCTTCCTGCTGGCGGCCTCGCCGTTCGCCGACGCCGTCCGCGAGCAGCTGTGCACATCGGCGCTGGAGGGTCCGGACGAGACGACGCGGCACGGCGCGGCGTACGCCTTCGCGAACCTGATGATCCCGTTCGAGAGCGCCGACCCGACGCCGTGGCTGGCCTCGCCCGACCCGGTGCTGCGCAGTGCGGGGCTGACGATCTGCGGGTTCGCGGGCGTGCCGCTGCCCGGCGACCTGCTCCGCACGCTCGTCACCGCGGACGACGCGGTGGCCCGCGACGCGCTCTTCGCGGCGGGGATGTCCGAGCAGCCCGAGCTCGCGACGCTCGCGTCCGCGCGCCAGCTGCCGGCCGCCGTCCGGGCGGGGGCGCGCTGGTGGCAGCGGGCGGGCGGACGGATCGTGCGCTAGCCGGCTAGCTGCCCTCGATCTCGGGCGGCGCCTCGTGCTCGGGCAGGTCGCCGCTGGCGGTCTCCTCGTCGACGAGCGCCAGCTTGCAGAACTCCTCGCCGAAAGGCGTCAGGTGGATGCTGCGGCGCACCACCTTCGCGAACTTCACCGAGTGCATCGCGCTCAGCACGTCGGGCTGCGCCTCGAGCACCTGGTACTCCAGGTGGTCGCGCACCGGCTCCCGCGAGAGCCAGACCAGCCCCAGCCGGAACAGGTTGTTGATGTACGACGGCACCTGGTCGAGGTAGCGCAGCCCGGCCCGCGGCCCCAGCATGTTGAGCCCGGGCGCGATGAGCTGGCTGTTGACCATGCCGATCGGCCCGCCGGTGCGGATGTCGACCGACGGCTGCGGCCCGTCGCGCAGCAGCATCACGAGGATCCGCGCCTCGTCGGGGGCGAGCTCGTCGAGGATCCGGTCGAACGCGGGGTGCCGGTCGTCCTGGCTCCACACGTCGCGGGAGCGGGCGAGGAGCTCGTTGCCGCGGTCGCGCAGCGTCTGCGGGCGGGAGCCGACGACCTGGCCGTCGACCACGGGCGCGGAGGTGAACTCGCGGCGCTCGGGCGCGGTGCCGTTGCTGCTGCCGCCCAGGGACTCGCCGGCCCGCAGCAGCGCGGTCGCGACGGGGACCCCGCCGGAGACCTGCCGGGCGACCTCGCCGAGCGCGCCGACGTACGAGCCGACGTCGCGGATGAGGGAGGCGGCCTCGTCGCGGTTGGTGACGGCCTTGCCGACGCGCAGCCAGTTGCGGGTCGTCGTGCGGACGCCCCAGCCGGCCGTGTGCAGCGCCGCCGAGCCGGCGACGCGCGCCAGTCCCGGCAGCGACTCGGCCACGGCGGGCCCGGTGAGCGCGGGCAGCGGAGGCAGCGCGGGCAGCCGCGGCAGGCCGTCCTTGTCGAGGTCGTCGGTCATGACCGCCCTTCCGGTGCTCATGGTGGGAATCCGGGGATCCAGCCCCAATTGAAGATCCCGAGGTGGATGAACCCGCCGGCGGCTCCCATGATGGCGCCGTGGGCGTAGAGCATCCACTCGTCCTCCTTGATCGCCGAGCGCATCATCTCGACGAAGTCGCGCGGCGCCAGCTCCTTGGTGCGGCGCGCGATGAGGACCCGGATCTTCTCCGACTGCTTGCGGCTGAACTCCGCGTCGCGGAACGGCGTGATGGTGCGGCCGACGGCCTCGAGCGCGAAGGAGTCCTTGATGCTGTCGTAGCGGCGCCCGCCCATCGCGACGTTGACCGCGCCGCGCAGGGGGCCGGCCGCCTTGTCGATCGCGGGACGCATCGCGGTCGCGATCATCTGGCGGGTGCGGTCGCCGCGCGGCCCGTCCATGAGGAAGTCGCCGATCCGCTCGAGCGTGATGACGTCGTCGGCGATGATCCGCGCGTAGACGTCGGCGCACTCGTCCTGGCGGCGCAGGAAGAGCCCCTGCACCTTGATGCCGAGGATCCGGCGAGCCTCCGGCGGCTCGAAGATCAGCCACATGCCGAGCAGGTTGGTGGTCCAGCCGACCACGACGCCCATCAGCGGCAGCAGCCACCAGATGTGCCAGGTCTGGTCGACGATCGCGACCGGGACGCCGAGCAGGAAGCCGAAGATGAAGCCGAAGGCGACCATCAGGTTGAGCTCGCGCTGCCCGACGTCCTTGAACACCTTGACCACGAGCTCCGGGTTGTTCCGGAAGTGGTCGATGACCATGATCTTCGGGTCGAGCAGCTGGTCGATGTGGACGCCGATCTCGTCGGTGATCGTCTTGACCACGCCCGGCAGCTGCGCCTGCACGCGGTCGATGACCGCCTGCCGCACGGGCCGGGGCAGGTCGCGCCACAGCCGCGGGTGCTCGCGCATCATGACCTCGTCGACGAGGGCCGGCAGGTCCGGCCGGAAGACGGCGACGATGTGCTCGGCGATCTGGTCGGGCTCGAGCTGGGAGTAGAACTCGGCCGGTGTGCCGAGCTTGGCGATCACCTTGTCGACGGCGATGCTGCCCATCTTGGCGGCCCGCGCCGGGACGATGCCCTGCCAGCCGAAGCCGCCGTCCATCCAGCCCGGGACCTCCTGCAGCTTGCGCGGCAGGACGCTGGCGATCTCCTTGAGGCCCGGGACCCGGAAGCCCCAGAAGTTGATCGGCTTGAACAGCATCCACAGGCCGGACCAGTTGATCAGCCAGCCGATGATGCCGGTGAAGAACGGGATCGAGATGAAGGCGAACCAGTCGACGTGGTGGACCCAGTCCTCGAGCCACTTCAACACCGCGTCCACGCGCACCCCCTCATCCGGCGGGCCCCGCCGCACCCCATGGCTCGCGACGGTCCCGTCGGGTGGAGGTTAACGCGTGTCGTGGCGGACGGCACAGGGATCTCAGGTCACGGTGTCGCAGGAATCAGGGTCAGCGACCGATGGCGGTGGTGAGCCGCTCGGCCAGCCGCCGGCTCGTGCGCGGCGGGATCGGGTCGTCCCGGTCCTCGAGGTAGACCTGGACGACGAGCACCACGTTGCCCGCACGGACGGTCAGCCGCTGGCCGGCCCGGAAGCCGCTGAGGTCCTGGACGAGACCGGCCTCGTCCCACCCGGGCGCGCGCACCGGCTCGGCCAGCGCACCGTCCACGCTCGCGGCGTACGACGCCTCCGCGCTCTCGACCGCCGACGCACCGGTGAGCGCGCCCGGCCCCGACGCGGAGGCGACGACCTGGACGAAGGGCCGGCTCCCCGGCACGGCCCAGCGGCAGCCGCGCAGCCGGTCCTCGCCGGGCGCGGTCAGGTCGCGGGCGCGGGCGCCGGGCAGCAGCGCAGCCACCGGGCGGCGCAGCACGGAGCAGACGTCGGGCAGGCGGGTGACCACACCGTCCGCGGCCACGCCCGGGTCGTCGCCGTCGTCGTCGGCACCGGGCACGTCCTCGGCCCCGGTGCCGGCGAGCGCCTCGAGCGCCGCCGTCCGCAGGCCCTGCTCGGCGCGGAAGAGGGCGCGGGGCAGCCGGTTCTGGTCCTCACCGAGGCTGAGCACCGGCTCGGCGTACGACGCCTCGACGACGACATTGCGCCACCGGAGCACGAGCGCCGCCTCGGCGGTGGTCACGCCCGGCAGGTACTCCCTGCTCGCGACGCCGATCTTCCGGGGGCTCAGCGCGCCCGCCTCGTCGGCGAGGTCGACGTCGGCGTAGTCGCGGGCGGCCCGCAGCCCGGCGAGCTCCTCCTTCGCGACGTCGACGGCGGACCGGCCCTCGCGCGGCACGGCGACCGAGACCCGCACCGACAGCACCCGGTCGCCCTCGGTCCAGCGGCAGTCGAGGGGCGCGGGCGGCAGCTCGACCCGGCGCCGGAAGCCCAGCGCCTCGAGCGTGGACGGCGCGACCGCCGCGCAGGGGTCGACCTGCGGGCCGGGCCGCAGGTCGCCGTCGGCCGGCTCCGGCGTCCGGGAGCGATCCTTCGAACGGGGCGCGGCGACGGCCACCGTCTTGCCGGGCAGCCGGTAGGCGGTCGTCGTCCCGCTGAAGTCGCCGCTGGTGATGAGCAGGTCGCCGACCCGGGCGCTCTCGAGCACCAGGTCCTCGATCCAGCCGACCGTGCGGAAGTCGTCGCGCCCCGGCTCGCGCCGCAGCACCCAGTAGCCGTAGCCACCGCCACCGTCGCGGTCGACCGACCGCCCGAGGTCGGTCCCGCGGGCGTCGCTGCCGAGGTAGTCGTCGCCGTCCGCGACCCGCACCCAGTCCTCGTCGCCGCTCTCGGCGTCCCAGCCGCGCACCACCGAGTCGTAGGTCCCCCGAAGGGGTCCCGCCCCGCGGTGGTAGATGCCGACCACGCCGTCGCCGACCGGGTCGGCGACGTCGGCTCCGCGCCCGATCGTGGGCAGCGTCCGGCCGAGCACCGGCCCCGGCGCCCCCGTGGCCGGGTCGAGCTCGCGGACCGCGCGGACGCCGTCGATGTCGAGGTCGACGAGCAGCGGCTCGGCGGAGTGGACCCGGGCCACCGCGGCGTCGGTGCCGGGGAGCGTCCAGCGCTCGGCGCCCGTGTCGGCGTCGTACGCGCGCAGGCCGGTGGGCCCGGCCACCAGCGCGAGCGGGCCGGTCGTCGCCTCGCCCCGGCACGCCCACCGAGCGCGGTCGGCCGGCACGTCCGGGACGACGAGGCTCCCGAGGAACCGGCCGTCGGCGACCGCCCAGCGCTCGACCGCGCAGCTGCCCGCCACGGTGACGGTCGCGTCGGTGACGCCGATGCTCAGCCCCTCGGCCGTCAGGTACGCCGCCCGCGGCGCGCGCAGCGGCGCCGACCAGGTCTGCTCCCCCGTCGCCGTGTCGACGACGCCGACGCGCTCGCAGCGGGCCCCCGACTGGACCGCCAGCAGGCCGGCCGCGTTGACCTCGGAGAGCGCGCAGACCTGGGCGACCCGGAGCTGCCAGGCCACCGACCCGTCGTCCAGGCGGACCGCGGTCAGCCGGTCGAGGCTGGGGTCGCGGACGATCCACAGGTCGTCGGACGCGACGTCGAGACGGCTCTGGTCGCCCCAGACGTCGGGCAGCTCGGCGGTCCAGGCCACCTCGAGCACCGGGGCGTCGTCGCGCGGGTCGCTGCCGCACGCGGAGAGGACGCCCGCGACGAGCACGAGCAGGAGCGCGGGCACGCCGAGAACGCGGGACATGGGGTCATCCTGGCCCCACCGCTCACCGCCAAACCCGCGCGGGCGGCCGGCGGCTCAGGAGTGCCGGCGCCAGACGACGACGGACTGGCCGACGGGCGTGTCGGGCAGCGCCGGCAGGTTGCTGCGCGGCACCGGCCGGGCGGCGAGCGCCTGGCGCAGCGCCTCGTGGGCGGCATCGAGCTCGGCGACCAGCTCGGCATTGCGCGAGCGCAGCGCGACGACCGCGTTCTCGAGGTCGAGGATCCGGCGGACCCCCTCGATGCCGATGCCGGACGCCGTCAGGTCGGCGATCTCGCGCAGCCGCTCGATGTCGCGGTAGGAGTAGCGCCGTCCGCCGCCGCCCGTGCGGCCGGGCGTGATCAGCCCGACGCGTTCGTAGGTGCGCAGGGTCTGCGGGTGCAGGCCGCTGAGCTGGGCCGCCACGCTGATCACGTAGACGGCCTCCTCCTCACCCGGAGGGCCCTGCGGCGGACGGACGGCGCTCATCAGCGTGCCTCGTCGTAGAGGCCGGCGCGCAGCGGGGCGTCGGCGGTCGCGGCCGCATAGGCCTCGAGCGCCTGCTTGGCCTCGGGCCCGAGGTTGCCCGGGACCTGGACCTCGACGGTGGCGAGCAGGTCGCCCTTCGTGCCGTCGCGCTTCTCGGCGCCCTTGCCCCGGATCCGGAAGGTCCGCCCGTTGGGCGTGCCGGCCGGGACCTTGAGCGTGACCGGCGCACCGCCGAGCGTCGGCACCTTGATCTCGGCACCGAGCGCGAGCTCGGGGAACGAGACCGGGACGTCGATCGTGAGGTGCTCGCCCTTGCGCCCGAACACGCGGTGACCGGTCACCTTGACGGTGACGTAGAGGTCGCCGGCCGGGCCACCGTGGTCGCCCGGGGCGCCCTTGCCGCGCAGCCGGATCCGTTGGCCGTCCTTGACCCCGGCGGGGATCTTGGCCTGGATGGTGCGGGCCGACTGGCCGCGCCCGGTGCCGTGGCACGTGGGGCACGGGTCGTCGTACACGAGCTGTCGGCCACCGCAGGTGGGGCAGGTCTCGTTCATCGAGAACGCGCCGCCCACGGACGCGGTGACGAAGCCGCTGCCGTCGCACGTCGGGCAGACGTGCGGCTGGGTGCCCGGCTTGCCGCCGGTGCCGTGGCAGGTCGCGCAGGCGCTGTCGGAGCTGATCCGCAGCGACACCGTGACGCCCTCGAGCGCCTCGGTGAAGCCGATCGTCGCGGTCGTCTCGAGGTCGCCGCCCCGGGTCGCCCGCTGGGTACGGCGGCTCTGCGTGAAGCCGCCGCCGAACAGGTCGCCGAACAGGTCGCCGAAGCCACCCCCGCCGCCGGCCCGGTCGCGGAGGAGGTCCTCGACGTTGACGTTGCCGCCACCGCCGAAGCCCGCACCCCCGCCGAAGCCGCCGCCGGCCGGGTAGCCGCCCCGGCCGAACAGCTCGCGCGCCTGGTCGTACTTCGCGCGCTTGTCGGCGTCGCCGATCACGTCGTACGCCTCGGCAACCGCCTTGAACTTGTCGTGCTTGGCGGTGTCGTCGGGGTGCGAGTCGGGGTGGTTGGCGCGCGCGAGCTTGCGGTAGGCCTTCTTGATCTCGTCCTGCGACGCCGTCTTGGCGACCCCGAGCTCCTTGTAGAAGTCCTTGGTGGCCCAGTCGGACCGGATGCCGTCGTCACCCATCGCGCACCTCCCTCCTCGTCGTTGCTGTCATCAAGCGGGGTCGACCACGAGCACCTGGGCCGCCCGCACGACCCGGTCGCCGATCTTGTAGCCGGCCTTGGCGATGACCTTGCAGGTCGTCACCTCGACCTCGGCGTCGGTGCCGATGTGCGAGAGCGCCTCGTGCACGGTCGGGTCGAAGGCGTCGCCGACCTCACCGAACTTCACCAGGCCCAGCCCGGCGACCACGCGCTCGAGCTGCTCGGCCGTGGCCTTGAAGCCACCCTCGAGCGGCTCGTGCTCGCGGGCCCGGTCGATCGTGTCGAGCACGTCGATGATCGGGGTGAGCGCGGCGTAGGTCGCGTTCTCGCGGAGCAGCTCGCGGTCGCGGTCGACCCGGCGCTTGTAGTTGAGGAACTCCGCCTGCAGGCGCTGCAGGTCGAGCGTGCGCTCCTCGAGCTCCATCTTGGTGACGGTGAGCTCGTCGGCCTCGGCCTCCGGCACCTCGGCCTCGGGCGCCTCCGGCGCCTCGGGTGCCTCGGGTGTCTCGGGGTTCGCAGCCGCCGCGGGCTCCTGGCCCTCGGGCGAGGGAGCTGCCGTCTCCTGCAGCTCCCCCTCCTCCGGGTTGAGGTTGTCCTCGGTCACTTGGACTCGCCCTCGGTGCCCTCGACGTCCTCGTCGACGATCTCGGCCTCGACGACGTCGTCGTCGGCCTCGCCGGTGGCACCGGTGGTGCCGCCCGCCGCGGCGGTGTCGGCCTCGGCCGCGGCGTACATGGCCGCGCCCATCTTCTGGCTGGACTCACCGAGCTTGGTGATCGCCGCGCTCAGCGCGTCGGCGTCGGCCTCCGCGTCGGCGAGGACGGTCTTGAGCGCCTCGAGGTCGGCGCTGACCTCGGTCTTGACGTCGTCCGGGATCTTGTCGCCGTTGTCGGCCAGGAACTTCTCGGTCGTGTAGACGAGCTGGTCGCCCTGGTTGCGGACCTCGACGGCCTCGCGACGCTTGGCGTCCTCCTCGGCGTACTGCTCGGCCTCCTTGACCATGCGGTCGATGTCGTCCTTGGACAGCGCGCTGCCGCCGGAGATCGTCATCGACTGCTCGCGGCCGGACGCCTGGTCCTTGGCGGAGACGTGGACGATGCCGTTGGCGTCGATGTCGAAGGTGACCTCGATCTTCGGCACGCCGCGCGGGGCCGGCGGGAGGCCGGTCAGCTCGAAGTTGCCGAGGCCCTGGTTCTGCGACCAGATGGCCCGCTCGCCCTGGGCGACCTTGATCTCGACCGACGGCTGGTTGTCGTCGGCGGTCGTGAAGATCTCGGAGCGCTTGGTCGGGATCGTGGTGTTGCGCTCGATCAGGGTGGTGAAGACACCGCCCTTGGTCTCGATGCCGAGCGAGAGCGGGGTGACGTCGAGGAGCAGCACGTCCTTGACCTCACCGGCCAGGACGCCGGCCTGGAGGGCGGCGCCGACGGCGACGACCTCGTCCGGGTTGACGCCCTTGTTGGGCTCCTTGCCGCCGAGCATCTCCTTGACCAGCTCGGTCACGGCGGGCATCCGGGTGGAGCCGCCGACGAGGACCACGTGGTCGATCGCGGAGAGCGCCACGCCGCCGTCCTTGAGGACGTTCTGGAAGGGCGCCTTGGTGCGCTCGAGCAGGCTCGCGGTGAGCCGCTGGAACTCGGAGCGGGTGAGCCGCTCCTCGAAGTGCAGCGGGCCGTTCTCGCCGTGGGTGATGTAGGGCAGGTGGATCGTCGTGTCGCTGGACGACGACAGCTCGATCTTGGCCTTCTCGGCGGCCTCCTGGAGGCGCTGCGCGGCGATCTTGTCCGCGGCCAGGTCGACGCCGTTGGCGTCCTTGAACTTCTTGACCATCCACTCGACGATCGCGTTGTCCCAGTCGTCGCCACCGAGGTGGTTGTCGCCGCTGGTCGCCTTGACCTCGACGACGCCCTCACCGATCTCGAGCAGGGACACGTCGAACGTGCCGCCACCGAGGTCGTAGACGAGGATCGTCTGGTCGTCGCCCTTGTCGAGGCCGTACGCGAGGGCCGCGGCGGTGGGCTCGTTGACGATGCGGTCGACCTTGAGGCCCGCGATCTCGCCGGCCTCCTTGGTGGCCTGGCGCTGGGCGTCGGAGAAGTACGCCGGGACGGTGATGACCGCGTTGGTGACGGTCTCGCCGAGGTAGGCCTCCGCGTCGCGCTTCAGCTTCTGCAGGATGAACGCCGAGATCTGCTGCGGCGTGAAGTCCTTGTCGACCGGGTCGCCGATGTGCTGGGTCCAGTCGGTGCCCATGTGGCGCTTGACCGACCGGATGGTGCGGTCGACGTTGGTGACGGCCTGGCGCTTCGCGACCTCGCCGACGAGCACCTCACCGCTCTTCGCGAAGGCGACGACGGACGGCGTGGTCCGGGCACCCTCCGCGTTGGCGATGACCGTGGGCTCGCCGCCCTCGAGGACCGCGACGACGCTGTTCGTCGTACCGAGGTCGATGCCGACAGCTCGTGCCATGTGTGTCTCTCCTCCGTGATGCGGGGTGGGTGGTTCTGCTCGGCTCCAACTCGTGGTTCAAGTTAGTTGAGCCGGATGCACTCAAGTCTGACATAGGGCTCAACGGGGGTCACCGCCGGGTTGTTCCCGGGATCGTCGACGATTTCCGAACACCCGGAATGCGTCGCCCTCCCGCGGGGATTGCACTCGTCATGAGCATTCCTCGCCTGCCCCTCCACGACGGCACCACGATCCCCCAGCTCGGCTTCGGCGTCTTCCAGGTCCCGCCCGCCGACACCGCGGCGGTGGTCACCCAGGCCCTCGAGGCCGGCTACCGCCACCTCGACACCGCCCAGATGTACGGCAACGAGGAGGGCGTCGGCGCCGCCCTGGCCGCGGCCGGACTCCCCCGCGACGAGGTCTACGTGACCACCAAGCTCAACAACGGCTTCCACCGCCCTGACGACGTCCGGCGCAGCTTCGACGAGTCGCTCGCCAAGCTCGGCCTCGACCACGTCGACCTGTTCCTGGTCCACTGGCCCCTCCCCACGCGCTACGACGGCGACTACGTCTCCACCTGGCGGGCGATGGCCGAGCTCACCGCCGACGGCCGCGCCCGGTCGGTCGGCGTCTCGAACTTCCAGCCCGACCACCTCGACCGGATCGTCGCCGAGACCGGCGTCGTCCCCGTGGTCAACCAGATCGAGGTGCACCCCTACACCACCAACGACCACGCCCGCGCCGCCACGCTGCGCCACGGCGCCCTCGTCGAGGCCTGGTCCCCGATCGCCAAGGGCCGCGTCCTCGACGACCCGACCATCGTCCGGATCGCCGACGAGGTCGGCCGCACGCCGTCCCAGGTGACCCTGCGCTGGCACATCGAGCGCGGCGACATCGTCTTCCCCAAGAGCGTGCGCCCCGAGCGGATGGCCGAGAACCTCGCGATCTTCGACTTCACCCTCACCCCGGACCAGGTGGCCGCCATCGCCGCCCTCGACGAGGGCGACGCGGGCCGCACCGGCCCCCACCCCGACACCTTCGACTGGATCCCCGAGCAGGCCTGACCCCCCGCGAAGTGCGCGGGTTGCGGGTGCGAAGTGCGTCGGTTGCGGGTGCGAGGTGCGCGGGTCGGCTCAGCCGACGTTGACGCGGATCTCGTTGCTGACGGTGCCGCTGTCGCTGTCGATCACCCGGAACCGGTTGAGTCCCCCGACGCCGGTGAAGACGTAGCTCGAGAAGGTCCCGTTGGTGACGCCGACACTGGCGGGGAACTCGGCCCAGCCGCCGTTCTCCCAGCGCTGGACGCGCAGGATCGCGCCCTCGCCGCCGGGGTAGACGCCGCTGAAGTAGATCCGCTCACCCGAGGCGACGTCGGTCTGCTGGGCCTGGAGCGAGATCTCGCCGGCCTTGGGCGACCCGCTCTCGGTGGACTCGGTGGTCGGGTCGTCGGTCGGCTCGTCGGTGCTGCCGGACCCGGCGGTGTCGGTCTCGTCCGGGTCCTCGGTGTGGAGCGTGATGAGCGGGCCGCTCGGCTCGTCGGTCTTGGCCGGCGTCGGCAGGTACATCGACTGGCGGACCGGGGTGTCGGCGGCGGTGTCGCCGTCGGAGCCGCCGATGCCCAGCACCTTGGTGCCCACCAGGACGACGAGCCCGACGAGCAGGCCGACCCCGACCGCGACGGCGACCAGCGCCACCAGTCCGTTGAGGACGGGACGGTCGGCGCGGGGCTCCTGCTGGTCGCTCACCCGGCCCATTGTCCAGGGCGCCCGAAAAAATCAGAAACCGCGCGTCCAGACGACCTGCTCGTGCAGCCGGCGCGAGCGCCAGCCGTCCGCCGTCCGCACGAACGTGTGCCGGTAGAGGCCGCCCACCTCGACGACGCGCTCGCCGCCCGCGCCGTCCGAGATCCGCATCGGGTTGTGGAAGTACGCCGTCACGGCGGCCTCGTCGCGCCCCTCCGCGAAGTCGAACGCGACCTGCCCGACCGTGTGCAGCCGGTGCTTCGAGAAGCCGGGGAGCGCCTCGGACAGCCACGCCTTGACCACCGGGTAGGCGTCGACGATGCCGCCGCTCTCGGTGTAGTCGATGTGCGCGTCCGGGGTGAAGACGGTGTCGAGCCGGTCGAAGTCCCCCTCGTCGACGGCGAGTGTGTAGCGGGTGATCGCGTCGGTGATCTCGGCGCGGTCGATCAGCTCGTCCAGGTCCATCGGGTTCTCCTCAGCGGGATTCAGCGGGGCTCGAGGACGACGACCGGGATCTCCCGGTCGGTCCACGCCTGGTAGTTGTCGAAGTCGGCGTAGAGGTCGACGAGCCGCGGCCACAGCGCCGCCCGCTCCTCCGCCCCGGCGACCCGGGCCCGGACGGCGCGGGAGCGCTCGCCCGGCAGCGCGACCGTGGTGTCGGGGTTCGCGACGAGGTTGTGGAACCACTGCGGGTTCTTCGGCAGTCCGCCCTGGGAGCCGACGACCACCACGTTCGCGCCGTCCTCCAGGTAGAGCAGCGGCGTGGTGAACCGGGTCCCGCTCTTGCGGCCGACGTGGTCGAGCAGCAGCACCGGGACCGGCTTGCGCCAGCCCGCTCCGATCCGCCACTTCGCGCCGATCCGGCCGTTGGTGAGCCGGTAGATCGCCACGTTGGCCTTGGCGCCGTACTTGATGATCTTCGCGACGACGGGCTTGTCGAGGCCGTCGGGCTTCGGCTTGGTCGCTGCCATGGGACTCACTCTGGCAGAAATCTAGAACAGGTTCTAGTGTGGCGGAATGCGCTTCTCCTTTGCCGAGGGCATGACCCACGCCGACTACTACGCTCCGCTCGCCCAGGCCTGCGAGGCGACCGGCTACACGTCGATGACCATCGCGGACAGCCTGATCTATCCCCAGGAGTCCGACTCGAAGTACCCCTACACCGATACCGGGGACCGCGAGTTCCTGCTCGGCAAGCAGTTCATCGAGACGTTCATCCTGTGCAGCCACCTCTTCGCGGTGACGAGCAGCCTGCGGCTCACGCCGTTCGTGCTCAAGCTGCCGATCCGCCCGCCGGTGCTCGTCGCCAAGCAGGCGTCGTCCCTGGCCTTCCTGTCGGGCAACCGGCTCGGCCTCGGCGTCGGGCTCTCCCCCTGGCCCGAGGACTTCGCGGCCCTGGGCGTGCCGTGGGAGAAGCGCGGCAAGCGGATGGACGAGTGCATGGACATCCTGCGCGGGCTCACCCAGCCCGGCGACGAGCCGACCTTCTTCGGCTACCAGGGCGAGTTCTACGACATCGAGCCGCTCCAGCAGTGCCCCGCCCCGACCGAGAAGATCCCGCTGCTCGTCGGCGGGCACTCGGACGCCGCCCTGCGGCGCGCCGTCCGCAAGGGCGACGGGTGGATGCACGCCGGCGGCGACGGCGAGGAGCTCGACCGCCTGCTCACCCGCCTCGCCGAGATCCGGGCCGAGGAGGGCGACACCCGCGACGACTTCGAGGTCCACGTCATCTCGTACGACGCCTACACGCTCGACGGCATCAAGCGCCTCGAGGACAAGGGCGTCACGGACTGCATCGTCGGCTTCCGGGTCCCCTACATCAAGGGCCCCGACACCGAGCCGCTCGAGACGAAGATCAAGCACCTCGAGCAGTACGCCGAGAACATCATCGCCAAGGCGAACGGCTGAGCGGGATGAGCGAGTCGCTGGGCCTGACCAAGCCGCTCCAGGACGCGATCGCCGAGGCCGAGGAGCTGATCGCGAACGCCCCCTTCATCAAGACCGAGGCCGACCGGCTCGAGGGGTACGACTACCTCTCCGGGCGGATCCGGATGGCCCTGCAGACGGCCTTCGACTACGACCTCGAGCAGCCGCTCTTCATCAACCCCACCCACCAGTTCTCGCGCCAGGGCCTGGACAACCCTGACGCCGTCTACTTCCACGCCTACCTGCGCGAGGGCGTCGAGTACGTCGTCCGCGGACGCCGGGGCACCTCCGCCGACCTGTCGTTCCAGGTGATGGGCGGGACCTACAACGCCTCGTCGGCCGCCACCTCCCTGATGGCGTTCGACGACCGCGAGCTCGAGATCGCCGACGACGGCACCTTCTCGTTCACCTACGTCGCCGAGCCCGGCGCGAAGACGCTCATCGTCCGCGAGGTGTTCAACGACTGGGACACCGAGGCCCGCGGGACGCTCACCATCGAGCGCACCGACACCCTCGGCCAGGCCCGGCGTCCGCTCACCGAGGACGTGCTCCGCAAGAAGTACGACGTCGCCGCCCGCTCGCTCGTCGGCTCGATCCAGACCTGGTTCGCCTTCCCCCACTTCTTCCAGTTCAAGGAGCCGGTCAACACCCTCACCGCGCCCGCCTCCACCCCCGGCGGCCTGTCCTCGCAGTTCTCCTCGATCGGGCACTACGAGCTCGCCGAGGACGAGGCGATGATCGTGACCGTGCCGCGCTGCGACGACTGCGCCTACCAGGCGATCCAGATCGGCTCGGACTGGTACGCCTCCACCGACTACGAGACCCACCAGACCTCCCTCACCAAGGCCCAGGCCGTCGCGGACGACGACGGCAGCTTCCGGTTCGTGATCTCCGAGCGGCCCCCGGGCGTCGTCGACGGCGCCCCGGCGCCGACCGCCAACTGGCTCGAGACCACCGGCCACCCGACCGGCCCGATCATGCTGCGCTGGCAGCAGCTCTCGCGCGAGCTCACCGCCGCTGACGGGCCGAGCGTCGAGATCGTCCCGGTGGCCTCGGTCGGCTCGCGGCTCGAGGGGTCGGCGGGGGGCACCGGGTTGTCCGCCGAGGCGTACGCCGAGCGGATCGCCGCGCGGCAGCGGGCGGTGGCGCGGCGGATGATCAGCTGACCGGTCGGGCTGCCCGCGGCCGCGAGGCCACACCCGACCCACGCGCCACCTGAGCGACCGCCGCCCGTCCACAACCGTGCCGGGCGGCGTCGTCGTCCCCAGGCGGAACCCGTCGCATTTCGTCGATGACCCGAGCCCGCTGAGCCTTGGTCCATGCCTCGAACCGATGTCAGACTCGACGAATGGACGGCGACCCGATGCTCGCGCTGCTCGTGGACCACCCCGATCCCTGGACCCTTGCCGACCTCGACGCCCTCCCCGAGGGCTGGGACGTCGAGATCATCGACGGGACCCTCGTCGTCCGCGCCCATCCGCGGACCTTCGCTCCGTGGACCCAGGCCGACCTCGACGGGCTTCCCGAGTCGAACCGCTTCGAGGTCATCGACGGGAACCTGCTGGTGAACGCGCAGGCGAACCCCCTGCACCACCTGGCCGCCGACCGGCTGTGCTCGATCCTGACGACACAGCTGCCCGACGAGGTCGTCGCCGTCCGCGAGATCGGCGTCGCCCTCGATCCCCCGACGACCACCGTCGGCCCCGACGTCTGCGTCGTCAAGCGTGACGAGATCCAGTGGCGAGCCCACGCCCAGCCCTCGTCGGCCCTGGTCCTGGTCGCCGAGGTGGCATCGCCGACGACGGCCGCGATCGACCGGACGATCAAGGCCGAGAAGTGCGCGCAGGCCGGCATCCCGGGCTTCTGGCGCATCGAGCTCGACCCGCTCAGGGTGATCGCCTACGTGCTGCACGACGACGCCTACGCCGAGCTCGGCGCCTGGACGGCCGGCGAGACGGTCGAGGTCGATGAACCGGTGCGGGTGCGCTTCGACCCGGTGGCGCTGCTGCCCTGAGGCGCGGAGAGAAGGCAGATAGGGAAGGTGCGCGGGACGGAGGGAACGTGCGCGACGCGAGGTCCGTCGTAACGTCATGCGCCCGCTCGCCGTACCGGCCCTCCTGCTCACGGTCGTCCTGACCGGCTGCGGGACGGAGGTGCCCACCGCCGGCCGTGCGCCGGCGGCGGCGCCGGGCGCGACCACGTCCCCGGCCGCCACCGCGACCACCACCGCGGGCCCGACGGCGGGCCCGACACCGGGCGGCGGGCCGGGGATCACGGCGCCCCCGCCCTTCCGGGTCCGGTACGGCGCCCGCGAGCTGGTCCTGCACCCGCACACGTACTGCTACGGCGGCGGGTGCGTCGACGGCGTCGTCACGGAGCCGCCGGAGGTGGGGTCGGCGGCCGAGCTGCTGGTGCACGTCCCGGTCCGGCGCTTCCGGCTGGAGGTGTCGCTGACCGAGGTGCGCCCCGGCCGGCAGGGCCGCCGCTCCTGCACCGGGCGCCAGATGACCGCGCCCGCCGACGACCTCGGCGGCGGGTGGTACCGGATCCGGCCGTTCGGCCCCGCGGCGACGTACGACGTCGGACTGTTCGCGACCGGCCGGGGCGACATGTTCGCCCAGGTGCGCTGGACGACGCCGGCCGCGGGCCCGATGCCGACGCCGGCCGCCCAGCTGGCACTGATCGCCGACCACGACGGGCGCCCCGACAGCTACGGTCTCGAGCTGTCGGTGTCGGGCCTCGACCGGACCCCGCGCCGCGCCACCGCCCAGGTCGAGGTGACCGCGGGCAACGGCCGGCGCACCACGATCACCGCCCAGCGCCGGCGGGGCTCCTGCGTCGGCGACCTGTGGTTCGGTGCTCCCGATGAGGTGGCCCGCGCGGCGGCGCGGCTGGGCGGATTCCCGTTCACCACGCGGGTCACCCTGGTGCTCGACGGCGTCCGCCACGTGGCGACCGCCGTCTACCCCGACGACGAGGTCGCGGGGAACGAGCCCTCCGTGCCGCTCGCGTTCACGCCGCCGCTGCCCGGGCTGTGAACGACAAGCCGCCGGGAGCGGGTTCGCGCCACCCCCTTCCCCAAAACTGAAACACGTTCTAGTGTGTCGGCCATGGTGGATCTGCTGACTGACAAGGTCGTCGTCCTGTCCGGTGTCGGCCCGGGGCTCGGTCGCTCCCTGGGTGAGGAGGCGGCGAAGATGGGGGCCGACCTCGTCCTCGCGAGCCGCACCCCGGAGCGTCTCGAGAAGATGGCGGAGGTGGTCCGGTCGTACGGGCGCCGGGCGCTCGTCGTCCCGACCGACATCACCGACGAGGACCAGCGCAAGGCGCTCGTCGAGGCCTCCCTCGACGAGTTCGGCAAGGTGGACTGCCTGATCAACAACGCCTTCGGCATCCCGCCGATGGACCCGATCAGCACCCTCGACCTCGACGGCCTGCGCAACGCCAACGAGACCAACGTCTTCGCGCCGCTGCGGCTCTCGTCGCTGTTCGCCGACGCCCTCGCGCAGAGCGAGGACAAGATCGGCGGCTCGGTGATCATGGTCAACTCGTGCGTCATCTACAGCAGCCAGCCCGAGTACTCCGGCTACAAGCTGTCGAAGGGCACCCTCGAGCACCTGGCCCAGTCGCTCGCCACCGAGCTCGGGCCGCGAGGCATCCGGGTCAACAGCGTGGCACCGTCGTACATCTACGAGGACGTCAACAAGGCCTACTTCGACTGGATCGCGCAGGAGTCCGGCCGCACCCACGAGGACGTGTACGCCGAGAAGGCCGCGCCCACCGACCTCAAGCGGCTCGCCACCCCCGACGAGGTCGCCAAGGCGACCCTGTTCCTCGCCTCCGACCTCGCCTCGGCCGTGACCGGGCAGATGCTCAACGTCGACTGCGGCGAGTTCCACGCATGAGCGAGCCCCGCCAGCGCGCGGACGTCGGCAGCTTCGAGGACATCTGCGAGGCCGCGACCCGGACCACCGGCCTGACCGACTTCGGCTTCGCCGACGCGCCGGGGCACGAGGAGGCGTTCCGGATCCTGGTCGAGGACCTCGGCTCGGAGGAGGCCGGGCTGACCGGGGTCGGCAACTACTTCATGCGCTCGCAGGTCAAGAGCGCGCTCGTGGCCCGCCTGCTCACCCAGGCGCGGTTCACCGAGCTCCCGCAGCACGCCGACGTGGTGATCGAGCGGCCGATCTTCGTGCTCGGCCTCCCCCGGACCGGGACGACCGCCCTGAGCCGGCTGCTCTGCGCCGACCCGGCGAACCAGGGCCTCGAGATGTGGCTGACCGAGTTCCCCCAGCCGCGCCCGCCGCGGGACACCTGGGAGGACGACCCGATCTTCAACGCCATGCAGGCGGCGTTCCGGGAGCACCACATCACGAACCCGGAGTTCATGGGCATCCACTACTCCGACGCCACCGAGCCGGAGGAGTGCTGGCGGGTGCTGCGCCAGACCGGCAAGTCGCTCGGCTTCGAGTCGCTGGCGCACGTGCCGGAGTACTCGCGCTGGCTGGCCACCCAGCCGTGGACCGACGCGTACGAGCGGCACCGCCAGAACCTGCAGCTGATCGGGCTGAACGACCAGGACAAGCGCTGGGTGCTCAAGAACCCGTCGCACCTGATCGCGCTCGACGCGCTGCTCGAGGTCTACCCCGACGCGCTGGTCGTGATGACCCAGCGCGACCCGGTCACCTCGGTCGCGTCGGCCTGCTCGCTCTCGGCCGAGGCGACCGACGGCCACTCGACGACCTTCGTCGGCGAGACCCTCGGCCGCGACCAGCTCGGGCACCTCACCCGGCAGTGGGACGCCTTCTGGCAGGCCCGGGAGAAGGCCGACGAGAGCCAGTTCTTCGACGTCGACTACCGCGGCTTCGTGCAGGACCCGGTGGGCACCGTGGGCGCGATCTACGACGCCTTCGGGCTCACCTGGAGCGCCGAGGCGCAGCGTGCCGTCCGCCAGCTCGACGAGGAGTCGCGCAGCGGTCCGCGCCGTCCCGCGCACCACTACGACCTCGCGGACTACGGCATCACGGAGGACGAGGTAAGGGAGTCGTTCGCCCGCTGATCACCTCACGACTCCTCGCGGCACAGGCAGAACGGGTGCCCGGCGGGGTCGAGGAAGACCCGGAACGTCGTCCCCGGCTGGTGCTCGTGCTTGGTCGCCCCGAGCGCGAGCACCGCCGCCTCGGCCTCGTCGAGGTCGGCGACGTCGACGTCGAGGTGCACCTGCTGGGGCACGTCCTGGCCCGGCCAGGACGGCGGCCGGTAGGCGTCGTCGACGCGCTGGAAGTGGATGCGGTGGTCGCCCGAGGAGACCGACATCCACACCCCGGGCTCGTGGACCCGCGAGGGCCAGCCCAGGAGGGCGCCGTAGAACTCGGCGAGGACGTGCGGGTCGGGGCAGTCGAGGACGAATTGCGGACTGTGTGCGATGGCCATGGACCGACGCTAGACGGACCCTCCGACAGAACCGGCGGAGTCGGCTGAGGCGATCGCCGCGCGGGCGGCGGCGACGAACTCGCGCGGGTCGTCGAGCCAGATCCCGAGCAGCACCGCAGGGACGACGCCCCGCGGCGTGGGGACCGGCAGCGGCTCCGCGAGCACGAGCACCACGTTGACCCGGTTGTTGACCGGGACGTAGAGCTCGGTGCCGGCCTCGCTCTCCCGGGTGCGCAGGGTGCGGACCACGCCCTCGATGTCGCGGTCGTCGTACCGGGCCTCGGCGACGGCGGTCCACGGCACCGCGATCCGGGCAAGCTTGCCGTAGCGGACCGTCAGTCCGGCCTCGGCCACCAGGTGCGGGTAGACCTTGAGGCTGGCGAGGAGCCCGATCATCCAGACCACGCCCCACACGCCGACGACGAGCAGCGCGATCCGGACGCCCTCCCACGGCACGAGGACGTGGGCGATCGGGAGCTCGCACGCCGAGCCGAAGATCCACAGCCACATCACCGGCGTCACCATCCGGCTGTAGCCCCAGCCCGTCGCCCCCGCCGGTACGTCGACCCGCCGGGCCAGCCAGCGGCCGAGCGCCGCGTAGAGCTGGACCTCGAGCCGGACGAAGCGGCCGATCGTGCGCAGGGCGCTCACGGCGCGCCCCAGTCCTGCTCGACCCGGGCCCGGAGCCGGTCGTTGACGATCGCCAGCGAGCGGCGCAGGTCGCGCAGCTGACGCTCGGAGAGGCCCCCGAAGAGGAGGTCGTGCATCTCCGCGTAGCCCTCGACCATCGAGGTCAGCAGCGTGCTCCCGGCGTCGGTGAGGGTGACCAGGACGGCTCGGCGGTCGGTCGGGTGCGGGGCGCGGGCGACGTACCCGGTGGCGACGAGGCCGTCGACCAGACCGGTGACATTGCGCGGGGTGACCGCGAGCGCGTCGGCGAGCTCGCGCTGGGTGACCGGTCCCCCGCGCAGCACCCACAGCAGCCGCGCCCGGGCCTCGGTGAGCCCGTCGCGCTCGAACGAGAGCTGCATGTCCCGGTTGAGCAGCACGGCCAGCTCGAGCACCTGGTCGACGGCGGTGGGTGTGTCGGCTCCCTGACTCATGTCGTGAAGGTACTACACAATGTAGTTAATTCATAGAATGGGGACCTCGGCGTCGCTGGGCGCAGGCGGTCGCGGCGGTCGTCCACAGGCGCGGAGGCCCCTGGTTTGGGCGGCCGGCGCACCGCGCACACCGCTGCCATGACCGTCACCGTGACCCTCGCCGTCCCGTACCGCTGGACCACCCGCTCCGACCCGGCCCAGGGCCTGGTCCTGCTCGCCCGGGCGCCGACGACCCCGGCGAGCGGGTTCGCGCCCGAGCTCGTGGTCCGCACGACGCCCGTCGCGGGCGACCTCGCCGGCTGGCGCGCCGAGTCCGTCGCGGCGCTCGCGAGCCAGCTCGACGCCCTCGACGTCGAGGACGACGACCGGTTCGAGCTCGACGGCCGGCCGGTCGCCTACCAACGCCTCGGCCACCGGTACGGCGCGCTGGAGGTCGTCGCCGAGCAGTGGGCCTGGCTGGTCGACGGGGTCGGGGTGACGCTGACCGGGTCGGTCGCGCGGTGCGACTACGCCGACTACGGCGACCTCTTCGAGGAGGTCGCCGCGACGCTGGTGCCGAGCGTCAGCGCGGCGCCCGGGCACGCACCCGGATCCGTGCCCCTCGCCGCGGGACGCTCGTGATGTTGCGGACCTTGGGCACGTCGGTGCCGACCGCGGTGACGTCGTACTGGCGGAAGACCGCGCGGAGCACCTCGACGCCCTCCATGAGCGAGAAGCCGGCGCCGATGCAGCGGCGCACGCCGCCCCCGAAGGGGATCCACACGTTGAGGGGCGGGGTCTGCGCGGCCGGGCCGAGGAAGCGCTCGGGGCGGAACACGTCGGGGTCGGGGAAGCTCTCGTCGCGCTGGTGGCTGACGATGATCGAGGGGCCGACGGTGGTGCCGGCGGGCAGGTCCCGGCCACCGACGGTCGCGGGCTTCATCAGGGTCCGCACCACCATGGGGATGATCGGGTGCAGCCGCATCGACTCCTTGAGCGCCGCCTCGAGCCAGGCGTCGTCGCCCTCGTCGGCGGCGCGCCGCGCGCGGGCGCGCAGGTCGGGGTCGCGGCCGATCTCGGCGAGCGCCCACGACAGGGCCGAGGCGGTCGTCTCGTGCCCGGCGAGCAGGAGGGTGACCAGCTGGTCGCGCAGCTCGACGTCGGAGAGCCCGTTCTCGCCGTCGTCGTCGTGCACCGACAGCAGCCGGGACAGGACGTCGGTCCGCTCGGCGAGGTCGTGCGCGGCGCGGCGCTCGCGGATCTCGGCGTACATCAGGCGGTCGAGCTCGACCTGGTTGTCGACCGTGCGACGCCACGGGCCGAGCCGCTGCAGGCGCGGGTACGCCCAGCCGAGCAGGATCGCGGGGCTGATCTCGACGGTCTGGTTGACAGCCGGCCGCAGCCGGGCCAGCCGGCTCTCGTCGGTGACGCCGAAGACGACGCGGAGGATGACCTCGAGGGTGAGGGCGTTCATCCGCTCCAGCGCCCGGAAGGTCTCGCCCTCGCGCCAGCCGGCGACCTCGGCGGCGGCGACCTCGGCGACGAGCGAGCGGTACCCGCGCAGCGCATGGCCCAGGAAGGCGGGCATGAGCAGCTTGCGCGCGCGGTGGTGGTCGGCGGAGTCCTGCAGGAGCAGCGAGTGCTCCCCCATGATCGGGCCGAGGATGGCGTTGCCGCGCCCGGCGTGGAACACCTCGGGGTCGCCCGCGAAGATCTCCTTGGTCGCCTCCGGCGAGGTGAAGAGCACCAGCGGCCGGCCGCCGGGGACGAGGTTGAGGGTGAACGCGTCGCCGTACCGGCGGTGCAGCCACGGGTGGAGCTGGTGCCGGAACCTCATCAGCGCGACCGTCTGCACCAGCGCCGGCCAGCGCGGCCCGGGCGGCAGCTGGTCGAGCGGTACGCGCGGCAGGTCGCGGCCGCCGACGACGCTCATCCGGCGGAACCGCCGCATCGTCAGCGCGAGGGTGTCGTCGGCAGGGGGTGCGGGGACCTCGGTCGTCACGAGGACGACGCTACTCGCTGGTAGCTCAGTCCAACAGGCCGTCGCGGCGGGCGATGGCGGCGGCCTCGGTCCGTCCGGCGGCGCCGAGCTTGCCGAGGATGTTGGACACGTGGACGCTCACCGTCTTGGTGGTGATGAAGAGCTGCTTGCCGATCTCGCCGTTGGTCCGGCCCTCGGCGACGAGCGCGAGGATCTCGAGCTCGCGGGCGGTCAGGGTGACGGCGGGGGTCGCGCCGGCCGGGGTGGCCGCGGCGGCAGCGGCGGAGGGGGCGTCGCCGACCAGGTCGGCGACCAGCCCGGGCGCGCCCAGTCGCTCGGCGAGCGCCCGCGCCGCGGCAGCCTCGTCGCGGGCCCGGGCGGAGTCGCCGAGCAGCCGGTGGATCTGGGCGGAGGCGGCGCGGATGCGGGCCTCCTCGGGGACGTGGCCGAAGGCGACCGCCCGCTCGAGCGCGACCGTCCACGCGTCGACCAGCTCGTCGCGCGGACCGGGGACGCCGGCGAGCCAGCGCACCCGGAGGTGCTCGGCGTGCACGCGCGCCTCCCACATCTGTCCCTCGGGGCCCCAGGGGCTGGCCCGCTCGCGGTGCCAGGCGAGGACGGCGTCGCTGTCGGCGCGCAGCTGGTCGGCACGGGCCAGGAAGGCGCGGCGCTCGGCGGCGCTGGCGCGCGGCATCGCCCGGGCGACGGCGTCGAGCGTGCTCGCGACGAGCCGGACCCGGCCGCCGAAGTGGTCGTGCCAGATCTGGGAGAGGACGTCGATGACCTCGTCGTAGGTCGTGAGCGCGGTCGCGGCGTCGTTGCGGGCGGCCGCGACCTCGATCTCGACGCCGGCGGCGAAGACGGCGACCCCACCCTCGTCGCGCCACAGCCGCCGGAGCCGGGCCAGGCCGGTCCGGACCTGGTCGGGCGCGGTCCCCCGGGCGTTGAGGACGGCGTAGCGGGCCGGCTCGAGGATGCCGCGCGGGATGTCGGGTCCGGCCTGGTCGTCGACGACCGAGACGAGCGCGAGCACGTCGTCCCAGTCGCCGAGGGCGTAGCGGATCCAGGTCAGCTGCCAGCGGGAGTCGATGACGTAGGGCGCCCACACGAGGCCGGTGCGGTCGGTGCCGCCGACGGCGGACTCGAACCAGCGCACGGACGGCTCCCAGTCGCCGGTGTCCTGGTAGGAGCGGCCGAGCAGCCACCGGCCGCGCACCTCGGCGTCGATCGCGCCCGCGGCGACCGCGTGGTCGACGGCGGCGACCAGCGCCTCGCGCAGCCGGCTCTGCTCGTCGCCCTCGGCGATCTTGACCCGGAGCCCACCGAGGGTGGTGACGATGTCGGCGGTGAGCGCGGGCATCGCCAGGCGCTCGGCGAGGGCGAGCGCCTCGGTCGCGAACGCCTCGGCCTCGTCGGCACGGTCGGGGTGGTAGCTGACCAGGATCCGGGCGTGGGTCGCGAGGACCTTGGCCCGCAGCATGCTCTCGCCCACCGGGCTGAGCGCGACCGCCTCGGCCGAGAGCGCGACCGCGTCGAGCGCGATCTCGGTCATCAGCAGGATGTCGGCATAGCGGCTGAGCATCCGGGCCCGCGCGGGGTCGGGCACGCCGTCGGGCTGCCGGGCGGTCGCGTCCAGCTGGGCACCGAGCAGCTGGGCCGCACGCAGGGCGTCGCCGCCGGCGGTGAGCGCGTCGGCGGCCTTGACGACGACCTTGGCGCGGTCGAGACCGAGCCGCTCGGCGCGCGCGGCGTCCTCGAGGAGCTCGAGGGCCTGCTGGTAGTGGTCGGCCGCCTCGTCGGGACCGCCCACCTCCATCGCCTCGTCGCCGGCCTCGACGCTGGCCGCAGCCGCCCGGTCGAGGTCGTTGGCGCGGCGGGCGTGGAGGGCCAGCTCGGCAGCGGTGCCGAGGCCGGGGTTGCCGGCGAGCGCGTCGGCGTAGCGCGCGTGGAGCCGGACCCGCTCGCCCGGGAGGAGGTCGTCGTAGACGGCCTCGCCGAGGAGGGCGTGCCGGAAGGAGTAGCGGTCGCCGCCGGCCTCGATGACGTTCATCTCGACCGCCTGGCGGATGCCGTCGTCGAAGGCGGACGGCGAGAGGTCGGCCGTCCCGGCGAGCAGGTCGTGGGAGACCCGCCGGCCCGCCACGCTCGCCACCCGGACGACGTGACGGGCGGCCTCGCCGAGCAGGTCGAGCCGGACCAGCAGCAGGTCCGCGAGGTCGTCGGGGACGTCGGCGCAGTGGCCGGAGGCGACGAGCTCCTCGACGAAGAAGGCGTTGCCCTCGGCCCGCTCGACGATGCGGTTGACCGCACGCGCGTCGAGACCCCGCGGCTGGAGCTCGCGGACCAGCGCCCGCACGGCCGTCTCGGGCAACGGCGCCAGCGGCAGCCGCGCGACCTGGGGCAACCGGGACCACTCCGCCACCTGCCGGCGCAGCGGGTACCGGCGGTGGAGGTCGTCCGAGCGGTACGACGCGACGATCGCGACGGGCTGCTCGAAGGTGCGGGTGAAGAGGTAGCCGAGCATGTCGCGGGTGGACTGGTCGGCCCAGTGCAGGTCCTCGACGACGAGGAGGACGGGCGCCTCGGCGGCCGCCGCCTCGAGCACGGCCTGGACCGCGTCGAAGGTGTCGGCCCGGTCGGTGCCCCGGCGGTGGTCGTCGACGTCGGCGTCGCCCGCCGCGCGGGTGCGCCGGCCCGGCCGGAGCCGCTCGAGCGCGGGGTGCCGCCCGGCGACCTCGTCGACCAGGTCGGGCCGCTGGGTCGCGATCCGGCCGAGCACCTCGCTGAACGGCAGGTAGGGCAGCGCGCTGTCGCCGAAGTCGAGACAGTGGCCGGCCAGCACCTGCCAGTCACGGTCGAGGGCGTGGTCGCGGAGGGCGCGCAGCAGCCGGGTCTTGCCGACGCCCGCGTCGCCCGAGAGGAGCACCACCCGGTGGGGGGCGCCGGTCTCGGCCGCGCGGACGGCGTCGTCGAGCACCGCGCTCGCCTCGGCGAGCTCGGCGTCACGCCCGACCATGGTCAGGCTGCTGTGTGCGGCCACGGGCACCATCATGGCGCCGCGGACCGACACCGCGCTCACCGCGGTCACGTGCTGCGCGCTCCCGCGCTCAGCGGGAGCGGCGCTCGACGCTGGGGTCAGTCGCCGCGATCCGGCGCAGCCACGACGAGCGGCTGCGGCCGGCCCGGCTGGCGGCCATCACGCGGGTGGCGCGCTGACGGCGGTAGGTGTTCTCTGCGTTGGTGAAGTAGTCGCTGCTCATGACGTAGAGACTCGTCGTCTGAGGTAGGCACCCACATCGGGCAACCGCCTTAGGCACCCCCTCCCCCTACCTCAATTCGGCAGGACCGGGCGGGTGCGATGATGGCCCGCGATGGAGTTCGCAGAGGTGGTCCGCCGGCGCCGGATGACGCGCGCCTACGCGCCCGACCCGGTCGACCCGGCGGTGCTCGAGCGGGCGCTCGACCACGCGACCCGGGCGCCGAGCGCGGGCTTCTCCCAGGGGTGGGCGTTCGTCGTCCTCGACACGCCCGCGGCCGTCCGCGGCTTCTGGGAGGCGCAGGCCGACACGAGCGCACCGGACCGCTGGCTGGCCGGGATGATGACCGCGCCCGTGGTGGTCGTGCCGTGCAGCCGCCGGGACGCCTACCTCGAGCGGTACGCCGAGGCGGACAAGCGCCGCGCCGGGCTCCACGACCGGGACGAGAGCCGGTGGGCGATGCCGTACTGGCACCTCGACACCGCGATGGCCGCCCTCCTGCTGCTCCAGTCCGTGACCGACGCAGGGCTGGGCGCGTGCTTCTTCGGGCTGGTGCCGGCCCGGGTCGACGCGGTCAAGGACGTGCTCGGGCTGGTCGACACCGACGAGGCCGAGGCGCCGCACCCGATCGGCGCGATCACGATCGGGCACCCGGCTGCCGCCGCTGCCGCCGGCGCCGGCGCTCGCGGGTCGGCGAGCCGGCGACCGCGGACGCCGTGGCGCGAGGTGGCCCACCGCGGCCGCTGGGGAGCGGGGTGGGCCTGATGCCGCGACCGAGTGCCGTGATCACCCACCTCGAGCCGGGCGACCTGCGCCGCGACGAGCCGGTGCTGCCGCGCGTGGCGCGGCTGCTGCGGCCCTACCGCAGCAAGATCGCGCTCGTCCTCGTCGCGGTCGTCGCCGCGGCGACGCTGCAGTCGCTCGTGCCCTTCCTGACCCGCGCGGTCTTCGACAACGCGCTCTTCCCCCTCGACGGCGGTCCCCCGCGGCTGCACCTGCTGGCCTGGCTGGTCGCCGGGATGTGCGCGATCCCGGTCGCGACCGCGCTCATCGGGATCGGGCAGAACTGGCTGACCTCGACCGTCGGCAACTCCGCGATGGCCGACCTGCGCGGCGACCTCTTCGAGCACCTCCAGAAGATGGAGCTCGCGTTCTTCACCGCGACCAAGACCGGCGCGATCCAGTCCCGGCTGGCCAACGACGTGGCCGGCGTCCGCACGGTGCTGACCGACACCGCGACGACGATCGTGCAGAACACGGTGACCGTGTCGGCGGCGTTCGTGTCGATGGTCGTGCTGTCGTGGCAGCTGACGATCCTCACGCTCGTCGTGATGCCGCTGTTCGTGCTGCTGCAGCTCCGTGTCGGACGGCGGCGCCAGCGCCTGGCCCGCCGTACCCAGGAGTCGCTGTCGGAGATGACCGCCATCACCGAGGAGGCGCTGTCGGTCAGCGGCATCCTGCTCGCGAAGGTGTTCAACCGCTCCGAGTCGGAGGTCGCCCGCTACCGCGAGGCCAACCGCCGCCAGACCCGGCTCCAGGTCGAGCAGGCGATGACCGGCCGCACGTTCTTCGCCGTCGTGCAGGTGTTCTTCGCGATCACCCCCGCGCTGATCTACCTGGTCGCCGGCTGGATCGTCACCGGCGCCCTCCCGGCCGGCGCCGACTCGCTGACCGCCGGCACGCTGGTCGCCTTCACGACGCTCCAGAGCCGGCTGCAGATGCCGCTGCTGCAGCTGATGCGGGTCAGCCTCGACGTGCAGACCTCCCTGGCGCTGTTCCGCCGGATCTTCGAGTACCTCGACCTCGAGCCCGCCATCACCGAGCGGCCGGGCGCCGTCGCCCTCGACCCCGACCGGGTGCGGGGGCGGGTCGAGCTGCGCGACGTCCGGTTCCGCTACCCGGAGCCGCGGGCGCTGTCGGGCACCACCAACCGCGACCGGTTCGGCGAGTCCGGCGTCCGGATCGAGGCCGAGCCAGAGTCCGAGGCCGGCACCGGGACCGGCACCGGTACCGGCTGGGCGCTCGACGACATCTCCCTGGTCGTCGAGCCCGGCCAGCTCGCCGCCATCGTCGGCCCCTCGGGCAGCGGCAAGACCACGGCGACCTACCTGGTGCCGCGGTTCTACGACGTCACCGAGGGCGCCGTCCTCATCGACGGGCACGACGTCCGCGACCTCACCCTGTCGTCGCTCGCCGACGCCGTCGGCATGGTGACCCAGGAGCCCTACCTCTTCCACGGCACGATCCGCGACAACATCGCCTACGCCCGCCCCGGCGCCAGCGCCGACCAGATCGAGCAGGCCGCGCGGGACGCCAACATCCACGACCGGATCATGAGCTTCCCCGAGGGCTACGAGACGATCACCGGCGAGCGCGGCTACCGCCTCTCCGGCGGCGAGAAGCAGCGCCTCGCCATCGCCCGCGTGCTGCTCAAGGACCCCGCCATCCTGATCCTCGACGAGGCGACCTCGGCGCTCGACAACGAGACCGAGCGCCTCGTCCAGGAGGCCCTCGAGCGCGCCACCCGCTCGCGCACGACCATCGCGATCGCGCACCGGTTGTCGACGATCCAGTCGGCCGACGTCATCTTCGGGCTCGAGGACGGGCGCCTGGTCGAGCACGGCACCCACGTCGAGCTGCTGCGCAGCGGCGGCCTCTACAAGCGGCTCTACGACGAGCAGTTCTCGCGCACCCCGGCCGGGGCGCCGTGGTGCGACCCGCGGCGGGCGGACGTCCCGCTGTAGGAGCGGCGAGCGGCTCACCGCGCGGCGGACCGGCGGCCCTCGCGCCAGAGCAGCAGCACGAAGAAGATCCCGCCGAGCGTCACGGTGACGACGCCGACGGGGACCGCCACCGGGAACGCGTAGAGCGCCACCAGGTCGGCCGCGGCGAGCAGGCAGGCGCCGGTGAGCGCGGCCGGGAGGATCGCGGCGGTGCCGGTGAGCAGCCGTGCGACGTGGGGTGCCACGAGAGCGACGAACGAGATCGGACCGGCCGTGGCGACGGCGGCGGCGACCAGGACCGTGCCGAGTGCGAGCAAGGTCCCCCGCACGGCATCGACCCGGACACCGAGCGAGCGGGCGACGTCGTCCCCCAGCTCGAGGATCCGCAGCGCCGAGGAGTGCCCCAGCACGACGGGCAGGACGACGAGGAGCACCAGCGCGACGGGGCGCAGCTCGGCCCAGCCGCGGCCCTGGAGAGTGCCCGTGAGCCAGGTCTGCGCGGTGACGGCGCTGGCGACGAAGACCTGGGTGAGCAGGTAGGCCACGACACTGCTCGCGAGCGCCCCGAACGCGATGCCGAGCAGGATCAGCCGGCCGCCCTGGAGTCCGCTGCGCACGGTGAGCCCGCCGACCAGCAGGGCGACGAGGAGCGCGCCGGCCAGCGCTCCCCAGGACGCCGCCGTCGCCGATCCGCCGAGGACGAGGAGCACCACGACCGCTCCGGCCGACGCGCCGCTCGTCACCCCGATCACGTCGGGACTGGCCAGGGGGTTGCGGGTGACCGCCTGGAAGACAGCCCCGGCCGTGGCCAGGCCGGCGCCGACCACGAGGGCGACCAGAGCCCGCGGCAGCCGTCGCTCGAGCACGAAGAAGCGGGTGATCCGGTCGGGTGGGTCTCCGCGCAGGGTGTCGGCCAGCGCACCCCAGCCCACGGTGTAGTCCCCGAGCCGCAGCGACGCGAGCAGCAGGACCAGCACGAGGACGGCGAGCGCCGCCACCCACCCGCGATGCCGCACGGCGTCTCTCATGAGAGCCGCCGTCCGGCGAGCACGAAGCCGACGAGCACCGGCGCACCCACGAACGCGGCGACGATGCCGACCGGCACCTCGGCGCCGCGCCCGACCACCCGTCCGACGACGTCCGCAGCGATCAGCAGGGCCGGGGCGGTGAGCAGCGAGATCGCCATCACCCGGCGCAGGTCCGGGCCGACGGCGAGCCGGACGGCGTGGGGCACCACCAGGCCGACGAACGAGATCGGGCCGGCCAGGGCGGTGGCCGTGCCGCAGAGCACGGTGACGAGGACCAGCCCGGCGGCGCGGACGATGTCCGGGTCGATCCCGAGGGCGCGGCCGGCGTCCTCTCCGAGCGCGAGGACGTCGAGCGAGCGGGCCAGCACCAGCGCCAGGCCGAGCGCCGCCCCCACGACGACCGGCACGACGAGGCCGAGCTCGCCGACCCGGCGCGCGGTCAGCGAGCCGACCTGCCAGTAGCGGTAGGTGTCGAGGACCTGCTCGTCGACGAGAACCAGCGCGTGCGTGATGCCGGTGAGCACGGCCGCCATCGCCACGCCGGCGAGGGTCAGCCGGACCGGCGACAGCGCGACCGCCGCGGACGACGCGAGCACGAACACCGCGGTGGTCGCGACGCCCGCGCCGACCAGCGCGAACCCGAGCGTGGTGGCCGCCCCGAGCGCACCGGTGAGCACGATCCCGACGACGACGCCGAGCGCGGCCCCGGCGTTGACGCCGAGGATGCCCGGGTCCGCCACCGGGTTGCGGGTGAGCGCCTGCATGAGTACCCCCGCGACGCCGAGCGCCGCCCCGCAGAGCAGGCCGAGGACGGTCCGGCCGACCCGGAGGTCGCCGACGATCGCGGTGGTGTCGCGGTCGCCGAGGCCGAGCAGGGCGCGCAGGACGTCGAGCGGCGGAATGGCCCGGGCACCGACCGCGAGGCTGAGCACGACGGCTGCCACCAGGAGCGTCAGGGCACCGGCGAGCCCGAGAGCGGAGCGGAGCACGGCGCCACCCTAGGCACAGCAACATAGGTTTGCCTAACCATGGTTGCCGCGTCTACCGTCTGCTCCCATGCTTGCTCGTTCTCGGCGCTTTCCGATGTCCATCGCCCTCATGGTGGCGGTTCTCGCCACGGTGCTCGCCGCCTGCGGCGGATCGTCCCCTGAGGGGCAGGGCGCCGACGGCGGCGGGTACACGGTCGAGCACGCGCTGGGCGAGACCCGGATCGACGCCCGGCCGGAGCGGGTCGTCGTCATCGACTCCCCCCACCTCGACGCGCTGGTCGCCCTCGGCGTGACGCCGGTCGGCGCGACCGAGTCGGGTGCGGGTGAGGGTCTGCCCGGCTACCTGGGCGACGCGGTGGCCGACACCGAGGTGGTCGGCCTGACCGCCGAGCCGGACATCGATGCGATCGCCAACCTCGCCCCCGACCTGATCATCGGCTCGAAGGTGCGCCACGAGGCGATCTACGACGAGCTGTCCGCCATCGCGCCCACGGTCTTCTCGGAGAACTCCGGCACCGACTGGCAGGAGCAGGCCCGGACCACCGCGGCCGCTCTCGACCGGAGCCCCGACATGGAGCACCTCCTCGACGACCTCGCGCGTCGCGCCGCGGCCGTCGGCACCACCCTCGGCGCACAGGGCAAGACGGCGTCCGTGGTCCGCTTCCGCCCCGACAACTTCCGCCTCTACGGCCCCGACAGCTTCTCCGGCTCGATCCTGGCGCAGGTCGGCTTCGAGCTCGGCGACCACGACTGGAACGAGTACTCGATGGTCGAGCTGAGCCCCGAGCGCTACGACGAGATCGACGGCGACGTGATCTTCTTCGCCAACCCCGGCGGCGACCCGAAGGCGACGACCATGGCCACCGTGACCGGCCTGTGGGCAGACCTCCCCGCCGTCGCGGAGGGCCGGGCCCACGCGGTCGAGGACGAGACCTGGATGGTCGGCATCGGCGTCGTCGGCGCGACCACCATGCTGGACCAGCTCGAGAAGCTCCTCGGCTGACCGACGCCCGGCCAGGCCTACGGCTCGATCAGCCCCGCCCGGATGGCGTACCGCGTCAGCTGGGTCCGGTCGTTCATCCCCAGCCGGGCCAGGATGCTCGACCGGTGCTTCTCGACCGTCTTGACGCTGATCGACAGCAGGCCCGCGATCTCGCGCGACGAGCGGCCCTCGGCGATCAGCTTGAGCACCTCGTCCTCGCGCGGGGTCAGCACCGTCTCGGGAACGCGGTCGCCGCGGGCGAGGCGGTCGAGGTAGTCGCGGACGAGGGCGCCCATCGCGCCGGGGTAGACGAAGGCCTCGCCGCGGACGGCGGCGCGGACCGCCTCGACCAGGTCCTCGTCGACGACGGACTTGAGGACGTAGCCGCTGGCGCCGAGCTTGAGGGCGGAGAAGAAGTACTGCTCGTTGTCGTGCATCGACAGCATGAGGACGCGCGGGGGCTCGCGGCGGCGGGCGATCTCGCGGGCGGCCTGGAGGCCGGTCATGATCGGCATCGCGATGTCGAGGACGACGAGGTCGACCTCGACCTGGCGCAGCAGCGCGATCACCTCGGCCCCGTCGGCGGCCTCGGCGACGACCTCGATGTCGGGCTGCTGCTCGAGGATGAGGCGGACGCCGCGGCGGACCAGGGCGTGGTCGTCGGCGAGGAGGACCCGGATCATGGGGGCGCTCATGCGGCGGGCACCTTGAGCCGGACTGTGGTGCCCCGCTCGCCGGAGTAAAGCTCGACGGTGCCGCCGACGAGGGCGGCGCGGTCGCGCATGCCGTCGAGGCCGGTGCCGCCCCGGTCGGCGGGGGCCGGGCCGAGCCCGCGGCCGTCGTCGGCGACCTCGAGCACCACCTCGTGGCCCAGCCGGAGCAGGGACAGGTCGACCCGGCTGGCGCCGGCGTGGCGCACGACGTTGGTCAGCGCCTCCTGCGCGACGCGGTAGACGACCACCTCGACGTCGTGGCCGAGGTCGGGCAGCCCCGGGCCGAACGTACGGCGCACCGCCGGCCCGCCGTGCGCGGCGACGTCGGTGGTGAGCGCGGCGAGCGCGGCGTGCAGGCCGAGGTCGTCGAGGACGCCGGGGCGCAGCTCGCGCGCGACCCGTCGCACGTCGTCGAGGCCGGTGCGCGCGGTCTCGCGCACCAGCGCCAGCTCGCCCTGGAGCTCGGCGGGGACGCGGTCCTCGAGCTGCTTGAGCCCGAGCAGGACGACGGTGAGGTTCTGGCCGATCTGGTCGTGCAGCTCGCGGGCGATCCGGTGCCGCTCGGCCTCCTGCGCGGCGAGTGCCCGGGCGCTGCTGGAGCGACGCTCGCGCTCCAGGCGCTCGAGCATCGCGTGGTAGCTGCGGACCAGCTGGTCGCCCGGCCCGTCGCCTCCGGTACCGGGCTCGGGCCGGCGCTCCTCGCCGCCGAGCTGGGCGGTCGCCATCTCGCGGATCACCCGGTCGACCGGACCGAGCGCGCTGCGCAGCAGGGCGGCGGTGACGACGAGGACGAGGCCCAGGCCGACGACGAGCACGATCGCCTCGGAGACCACGGCCTGGCGCGAGACCCGGGCGGGCGAGAACAGCAGCACGGCCGTGGCGGCGCCCAGCACGGCACCGTTGATCAGGCAGACCTTCCAGTACAGGGACGTGTTGAGCAGCCGCACTCCCCTACCCTCCCCGACGCGGGCGCGCGAGGAAATGGGGGCTGGACCCCATACCGCCGGGCGCCGCCGCCAGGAAGCCTGGAGACATGCCGCTGACCCTCACCCGACTCCGGCGCTCCCTGGGCCGACTGCTCGCCGTACGGGACGACGGATCACCCCCACGGGGTGAGGGCAGCGGCACCCAGGCACTGCACGTCGTCCCCCTGACCGTGCGGGCGCGGACCGCCGACGCCGCCGACCTGCGGGTGCTGCTCGAGGCCCGGCTGTCGTCCCCCTTCCCCGACCTTCCCGACGACGACCTGGAGCGGATCACGCTCGCGCTCGTCGTCCCCGCCACCGCCGACTGGGTACGGCGCCAGGAGCTCGCCGTGCTCGACGCCGGCCTGGGTCCCCGGCTCCTCGAGGTCGAGGACGCCGTGCGCGCCCCCCCTGCGCAGCCTCGGCGCCGAGCTGCTCGCCGTCGACGTGATCGCGTGCGAGCACCTGCTGGCCTCGCCGTCCGCCGAGCCCGACGAGGGAGGTCGACCGGATGGGCGCCGCTGAGGTCGAGCTGGCCGTCGCGGTCGGCATGCTCTGCGCCGCGATCGGGTTCGCGATCGGGCTCGCGGTGGGCCGGGGACGGCAGCCGCGCTGGGCCGAGAAGGGCAGCTTCGTGCACAAGGTGTCGATCGGGTTCGCGACGCTCGACCGGCTCGACGCCGTCCTGCTGCGGTTCGAGGTCGAGCCCGAGTCGCGGCTGGCCGGCGTCGAGGTCGACGAGCTCCGGCTGCCCGCCGGGGCGGCGATCTCGCTCGTCACCCGGGGGCGGGACGCGCTGGTCCCGACCGGGCGCACCACCTTCCGCGAGGGCGACCAGGTGCTGGCGGTCGCGGCGCGCGACCAGGTCGGCGAGGTCGAGGACCGGCTGCGCGCGGTGAGCCGCTACGGCCGGCTGGCCGGCTGGTACGAGTCGCTCGAGCCGAGCACGAGCGCCGAGGCGTTCGGCGTGCGGAGGTCCGCGGCGTGATCCTCACCTCCGCCGCCCTGTCCATCTTCATCGTCGCCTACGCCCTCATCGCCACCGAGCGCGTGCACCGCGTCGCGGCCGCGCTCGGCGGCGTCGCCGCGATGGCGGTGATCGGCCTGGTCGACGCCCAGTCCGCGTTCTTCGACCACGAGACCGGCATCGACTGGAACGTCATCTTCCTGCTCTTCGGGATGATGGTGATCGTCGGCGTCCTCAAGCAGACCGGGCTCTTCGAGTTCCTGGCGCTGTGGGCCGCTCGCAAGTCCGGCGGCCATCCGTACCGGCTGCTCGTCCTGCTGGTGCTGATCAGCGCGACGGTCGCCCCGATCCTCGACAACGTGACGTGCGTGCTCCTGGTCGCGCCGGTCACCATCTCGGTCTGCCGGCAGCTCGGGCTGCCGTCGGCGCCGTACCTGATCTCGCTGATCCTCGCCTCCAACATCGGCGGCACCGCGACGCTCATCGGCGACCCGCCCAACATCATCATCGGCAGCCGCGCGGGGCTGACCTTCGACGACTTCCTCGTCCACTCGCTGCCGCTGACCGTCATCCTGCTCGTGCTGTTCGTCGTGATGGCGCGCTGGCTGTTCCGCAAGTCGTTCGGCGAGGTCGTCGACGTCAGCGACGTGCTCGGCGACCTGCATCCCCGCGACGCGATCACCAACATGCGGATGCTCGTGCGCTGCCTGGTGGTGCTCGGCCTGGTGATGGTCGCGTTCAGCCTGCACACGGTGCTGCACCTCGACCCGTCCATGGTCGCGATGCTGGGCGCCGGCGCGACCGTGCTGGTCTCGCGCACCGAGCCCGAGGAGTTCCTCGAGGAGGTCGAGTGGGGCACGCTCGCGTTCTTCATGGCGCTCTTCGTCCTGGTCGGCTCGCTCGTCCAGGTCGGCGTCATCGGCCGGATCAGCGAGGTCGCCGCCGAGGCGATGGGCGACCGCGAGCTGCTCGCCGCGACCGCGCTGCTCTTCGGCTCGGGTGTGGTCGGCGCGTTCGTCGACAACATCCCCTACACGACCGCCACCGTCCCGATCGTCGAGGAGATGGTCGCCTCGACCGCCGCCTCCGGCGCCGACAGCCCCCTGTGGTGGGCGTTCGTGTTCGGCGCCGACCTCGGCGGCAACGCGACCGCCGTCGCCGCCGGCGCCAACGTGGTGGTGCTCGGCATCGCCGCCAAGGCCGGCGAGCCGATCAGCTTCTGGCAGTTCACGAAGTACGGCGTCGTCGTCACCGTGATGACGTTGCTGGTGGCCTGGCTCTACGTGTACCTGCGCTACTTCGCGCTGGCCTGACCCCCTGTCGTACCGGACAATTCGGTCGTCAATTAGCCGATTTCACGACCAAATTGTCCGGTACGACGATCAGCCCAGCCCGAGGATGCGGACGCACTCCAGGGCGACGTACAGCTCGGCGGCGTCGACCGGGCGGGCGAGGTCGCGGCCGGTGACCTCCTCGAGCCGGCGGATCCGGTAGCGGACGGTGTTGCGGTGCACGTGGAGGGCCTGCGCGGCGGTGGACGTCGAGCCACCGGCGGCCAGCCAGGCGCGGGCGGTCTCGAAGACGATCGTCCGGTCCTCCTCGGGCAGCGCGAGGACCGGCGCGAGGACGGCGTCCACCAGGGTCCGGGCCTGCTCCGGGCTGCTCGCCAGGAGGACGGCGAGCGGGTCGCTGCCGAAGCGCCCCACGGCGGACTCGCCGGGCGAGACCGCGGCGCACGCGACGCGGGCCTGGCGACGGGCCTCCTGGATCTCGTCGAGCCGGCCGACCACGGTGCTGACGCCGACCCGGGCGCGGGCCAGTCCGGTGAGCAGCTCGACCAGGTGGTCGGCGCCGAATCCGAGTCGCAGCGCGACGACGCCCTCCTGGTGGTCGTGCCCGAGCCGCCAGGCCGAGCGGACGTTGCGGGCGCGCAGCGCCCGCTCGACGTCCGGGAGCCCCTCGCTGCCGGGGGCCGGCGACTCGGCCGAGACCACGACGTAGTCGGTGGCCTGGCCGAGGTCGAGCATCCCGGCCGTCTCGCCGACGTACGCCGTCGCGTCGGCGTCGCCGTCGAGCAGAGAGCCGACGAGCACCGACCGCATCTGGCCGTCGCGGCGGGCGCGGTCGGCCATGGCCCGCCGGTAGGCGTCGGTGACGTCGGCCGCGAGCTGGTCGCTGACCGCCCAGATGTCGGCGGCGGCGAGGAGGAGCCGGTCGCGGTCCTCCGGGTCGGCGCGCTCGACGAGCACCTCCCAGATGAACCGGGAGCCGACCCGGAACGCCTGCAGCACGACGGCGTACGGCACGCCCTGCTCGGCGCGCGTGGTGCCGGTCTCGGTGGGCGTCTCGGCCGGCGCGACGTCGCCCGCGAGGTTGCCGAGGATGTAGCGGGCGTTGACCGTGCACGACGCGGTCAGCTCGTCGTGGGAGACCACCTCGCCGGCCTCATAGACGGGGATCTCGGACCGGATCCGCTCGGCCATCGCCGCCCCCAGCTGGGCCGCCTCCGGCAGCAGCCGGGCGCTGAGCTTGCGCACCTCGGGGCTCACGTCGGATCCACTCACAGCACCGAGGGTAGGCCGCGCGTTGTGCTGGCGCACAGCCGATCGCCGGGAATCTCGGTGCCGCCGGCCGAAGCGCTCCCCCGGCCTCCGGGCGGAACCTTGGGTCATGACCACTGCGACCGCCCCGCGCCTGGCCGACGCCGCCGCGCCGCTCGACGTCCTGCTCGTCGACGCCGCGCTCGGCCCCTTCCGCCGCTTCGTGCCCGACGCGTCCACCGCGAAGTGGGCGCTCGCCCTGGCCCGCCGGCCGCGCACGACCGCACGCCGCCTGGGCTCACTCGCGGGTGAGGCGGCCCGGATCGCGGCCGGCGCCTCCGACCTCGCGCCGCGCCGCGGCGACCGGCGGTTCACCGACGCGGGCTGGTCCGACAACCCGCTGCTGCGCCGCCTGGTCCAGCTCTACCTCGCGAGCGGGCGCACCCTCGACCAGCTCGTCGACGACGCCGGCCTCGACCCGCGCGACCGCAAGCGGGTCCGGTTCCTGCTGGAGAACGTCGTCGAGGCGATGTCGCCGAGCAACGTGCCGCTGGTCAACCCGGCCTCGGCCAAGGCCGTCGTCGACACCGCCGGCCTGAGCCTGGCCCGCGGCGCCGCCCAGCTGGTCAAGGACCTGGCCTCCGCGCCGCGGATCCCCGACATGGTCGACACGTCCGGCTTCACGCTCGGCGAGAACGTGGCGGCCACGCCCGGCTCCGTGGTGTTCCGCAACGAGGTGCTCGAGCTGATCCAGTACGCACCGCAGTCCGACGAGGTCTCCGAGGTGCCGGTGCTCGTCGTCCCGCCGACGATCAACAAGTTCTACGCGATCGACCTCGCACCGGGACGCAGCCTGATCGAGCACAGCGTCCAGCAGGGGCGGCAGATGTTCGTCATCTCGTGGCGCAACCCCGACAGCCGGCACGCGGCCTGGGACTTCGACACGTACGTCCGCGCGATCCTCGACGCACTGGACGCGGTCGAGGAGGTCACCGGGAGCAGCCGGACCGTGCTGGGCGGCGTCTGCTCCGGCGGCATCCTGGCGAGCATCGTGGCGGCGTACCTCGCCGGGATCGGCCGGCAGGACCGGCTCGCCGCGCTCGTCCTCGCCGTCACGGTGATCGACAACGCCGGTGCCGGCACGGTCGAGGCGCTCACCGACCCGCGGCTCGCCGCGCTGGCCAAGGCCCGCTCGGCGAGGAAGGGCTACCTCGACGGGCGCGCGCTCGCGGAGGTGTTCGCGTGGCTGCGGCCCAGCGACCTGATCTGGAACTACTGGGTCAACAACTACCTGCTCGGCAAGCGGCCGCCGGCCTTCGACATCCTGTTCTGGAATGCCGACACCACGCGGATGTCGGCCGGCCTGCACGCCGACTTCGTCGACCTCGCGATGGAGAACCAGCTCACCCGGCCGGGCTCGCTGAGCGTGCTGGGCGTGCCGATCGACCTCGGCGCGGTCACCGTCGACAGCTACGTCGTGGCGGGCATCGCCGACCACATCACGCCGTGGGAGAACTGCTACCGCACCACGCAGCTGCTCGGCGGCGACAGCCGGTTCATCCTCTCGACGAGCGGTCACATCGCCGCGCTGGTGAACCCGCCGGGCAACCCCAAGGCGACCTTCCACACCAACGACGAGCACGGCCCGGACGCCACCGCGTGGCTCAAGGGGGCGCAGACGCACCAGGGCAGCTGGTGGACGGACGTGTCGGACTGGCTCGACGAGCGGTGCGGCGAGCGCGTGCCCGCGCCGAAGGAGCCCGGCTCGACCCGGCTGCGGCCGCTGGCCGACGCTCCCGGCACCTACGTCTTCGACAAGTGACGGCCCGGTGATGGCACTGCGTCACCTCACCGTCCTCGGGCACGAGGTCCGGGCCGACGTACGGGCGGGGACCGAGCCCGGGCCGCCGCTCCTGCTCTGCAACGGGATCGGCGCGAGCCTCGACCTGCTGCAGCCGTTCGTCGACGCGCTCGACCCGCGGATCGGGGTCGTCCGCTTCGACGTGCCCGGCGTCGGCGGCTCCCCGAACCCGCGACTCCCCTACAACTTCCCCCTCCTGGCCCACGGCGTCGGCCGGATGATGGCCCAGCTCGGCTACGACGAGTACGACGTCCTCGGCATCTCGTGGGGCGGCGGGCTCGCCCAGCAGATCGCCTTCCAGCAACCGCGCCGCTGTCGCCGGCTCGTGCTCGTCAGCACCGCCACCGGCTCGCTGATGGTGCCCGCGTCCCCGCGCGTGCTGCGCAAGATGGTGACGCCGCAGCGCTACCGCGACGCCGAGTACGCCGTCCAGGTCGCCGCGGAGCTGTACGGCGGGCAGATGCGCGACCGCCCCGACGACGTCCGCCGGCTCATGCACGACCAGTCCCGGGTGGGCTCGCGGCGCGGCTACGTCCTGCAGCTGCTGGCCGGTGCCGGCTGGTCGAGCCTGCCCGCCCTCCCCTTCATCCGGCAGCCCACGCTGATCCTGGCCGGCGACGACGACCCGATCATCCCGCTCGTCAACGCCCGGATCATGCGCGCGCTGCTGCCCGACGCGCGCCTGCACGTCTACGCCGACGGCCACCTCGGGCTCGTCACCAGCGCCGCCGCGCTGGCCCCCGTCATTGCCGGCTTCTTGCGCCCCGCGGCATAGTCGAGGGATGGAGGAGCAGCCGGACCGACGCGCGGAGAAGGCCGCGGCCCGCGCCCGGATCGAGCAGCAGCAGACCTGGGTCGACGTCCAGGTGCGGCAGGCGATGGAGCGCGGCGAGTTCGACCACCTGCCCGGTGCCGGCAAGCCCCTCGAGGGCCTCGGCGAGACCCACGACCCGGACTGGTGGGTCAAGCGGCTGGTCGAGCGCGAGCGGATCGCCGTCCTGCCGCCGGCGCTGCAGCTCCGCAAGGACGACGCCGAGCTCGACGGTGCCCTCGACCGGATGGGCTCCGAGCGCGAGGTCCGCGCGTTCGTCGAGGACTTCAACGCCCGCGTCATCCGGGCCCGCTACACGCCCGTCGACGGGCCGCCGCTCATCACCATGCCGCGCGACGTCGACGCGACGGTCGCCGCCTGGCGCGAGCGGCAGGACGCGCGCCGGGCCGCCCGGGCCGCCGAGGTCAGCGCCGCTGCAGCTCCCACGCCGCGCGCAGGGCGGCGCGGATGGCTCCGGCGTCGCCGCTGAGCATCGCCTGGACCTTGCGGTGCCCCTCGTAGCGCGGCGGGACGCCGAACGTCTCGGGGTGCGCGGCGACCAGCTGCTCGCGCTCGGCGAGCCCGGCCCGGACGACGAGCTCGTCCGGGGCGACCAGGCGGGCGACGAGCCGGTCGTCGACGTACCAGGCGGGGTGGGCCGTCGTCCCCTTGCGCTTGCAGCCGGGCAGGGAGCGCGCGAAGTCGTCGACCTCCTCGGGCGTCACCCGCGCCACGCTACGGCGGTCCTGGCGTCTCGGCGAGAGATGAGTCATATGCCGCCGGGGGTGACTCGCCGGTAGGTTGTCGATCCGTGAGCCACAAGAGCGCCAAGGACTTCTTCCGACCGCTCGCCGTGGGAGCGCCGCTCCCGCTGCGCGAGATCCCCGCCCGGCCGAGCCGCGCCATCCACTTCTTCGACCCGAGCAACGAGAAGATGGCCGCGAAGATCCCCGGGATGATCGGCACCGTCGACGTGCTGCTCGGCAACCTCGAGGACGCCGTCAAGGCGGACAACAAGGTCGCCGCCCGCGAGGGCCTGGTGAAGATCGCCCAGGCCACCGACTTCGGCCCGACCCAGCTGTGGACCCGGATCAACGCGCTCGACAGCCCCTGGGTGCTCGACGACCTGACCACGCTCGTGCCCGCGATCGGCGAGAAGCTCGACGTCATCATGGTGCCGAAGGTGCAGGGCGCCGAGGACATCCACTACGTCGACCGGCTGCTCGCCCAGCTCGAGGCCAAGGCCGGCATCACCAAGCCGATCCTGATCCACGCGATCCTCGAGACCGCGCGCGGCGTCGCCAACGTCGAGGAGATCTGCGGCGCGTCCCCGCGCATGCAGGGGCTCTCGCTCGGCCCGGCCGACCTCGCGGCCGACCGCAAGATGAAGACCACCCGCGTCGGGGGCGGCCACCCCGGCTACCTGGTCCGCCAGGACCCGCCGCGCGACGCCGAGGGCAACAGCCAGATCGACGCCCAGCGCGCGATCTTCCAGCAGGACCTGTGGCACTACACGATCGCCAAGATGGTCGACGCGTGCGCAACCCACGGGATCTACCCGTACTACGGCCCGTTCGGCGACATCGCCGACGTCGTCGCGTGCGAGGACCAGTTCCGCAACGCCTTCCTGCTCGGCTGCGTCGGCACCTGGTCGCTGCACCCGAAGCAGATCGCGATCGCCAACCGCGTCTTCTCCCCCAGCGTCGAGGACATCGCCCACGCCCGCCGCGTGGTCGCCGCGATGGGCGACGGCACCGGCGCGGTCATGATCGACGGCAAGATGGAGGACGACGCCTCGCTCAAGCAGTGCCTCGTGCTCGTCGCGCTCGCCGAGCAGCTCGCCGAGATCGACCCCGAGCTCAAGAAGACCTACGACGCGATCGAGGTGACCGCCTGATGTCCGAGTTCAAGCCGCTGCGCTCCGTCCTCTACATGCCCAGCTCCAACGAGCGGGCGCTCGAGAAGGCGAAGACGCTCCCCGCCGACGCGATCATCTTCGACCTCGAGGACGCCGTCGCCCCCGACGCGAAGGTGGGCGCTCGCGCCGCCGCCGCTGCCGCCGTCCAGTCCGGCGAGTACGGCAGCCGCCACCTGATCATCCGGGTCAACGGCATCGGCACCGAGTGGCACGACGACGACATCACCGCCGCCGCGGCGGCCGGGCCGGACGTCGTCCTGGTGCCGAAGGTGAACTCCGCCGACGAGGTCCGCCAGCTCGTCGCCGCCCTCGAGGCCGCCGGGGCGCCCGAGAAGACCACGCTGTGGGCGATGGTCGAGACCCCCATCGGCATGCTCAACGCGCTGTCGATCGCGCAGGCCTCGGACCGGCTCACCGGCTTCGTGATGGGCACCAACGACCTGGTCAAGGAGCTCTACGCCGAGCACGTCCCCGGCCGCCAGCCCGTCATCACCGGCCTCGGCCTGGCCCTGCTGGCCGCGCGCGCGGCCGGCATCGTCATCGTCGACGGCGTCTACAACGACGTGAAGAACCTCGACGGCTTCCTCGCCGAGTGCGAGCAGGGCCGCCAGATGGGCTTCGACGGCAAGACCCTCATCCACCCCGGCCAGGTCGAGGGCGCCAACACCGCGTTCGCGCCGTCCGAGCAGGCGGTCGAGGACGCCCGCGGGCTGATCCAGGCCTGGGAGGACGGCAAGGGCTCGGGCGTCGTCACCTACAACGGCAAGATGGTCGAGAGCCTGCACGTGGAGTCGGCGGAGCGGACGCTCTCGATCCACGCGGCGATCTCGGCGCTGTCCGCCTGACGCCTCGCTCCTACGCCGGGCCCGTTCGTCGTTCGACGGACGGGCCCGGCGTGCTTCGCCCCCATCGTCCGACGACGAGCGCACCGAGCAGCTGGAGCGCGACCGACAGCGCGAACAGGGCCACCACGAGCCACGGCGAGACCGGGCGGGCGACGTACGCGAGGATCAGGACCGTCAGCAGCGTGCGTGAGAAGGCGAGTGCCAGCCCCAGTGCACCGGCCCCCGCCGCGCCGAGCACGATCACCGCGTTCCAGGCGACGCGCTGCCACCACGGGTCCGGGTCGCCGTCGGGGACCTCGTCGTCGATGTTCGCCTCGATCTCGGCCAGTCTCTCGGCCACGCCGTCGTCGACGTCACCCGCGCCGCCGGAGCCGAGGACGCGCAGGAGCAGGGTGAGGGCGCTCGCAGCCATCGCGCCGGCAACGCCCCACAGGACGGACGGGACCGGGTCGAGGCGCAGCAGGAGAAGGCAGCACAGCGCGACGTCGACGAAGCCCGCGAACGCCGAGGCGGACACGGCCGGTGCGAGCGGGTGCCGGCGGATCATCGGGGCTCCTTCCTCGTGAGCTTCGGCTGGGCCGACGACCGTAGGCGGCCCGTCGAGTGACGACTGGCCGACTCTCGCTCTCCGGAAGCGGTCTCCACGGGCCGCGCCACGCCCAGGACTTCGCCCTCGCACACTATTGCGCGAGCCGTAGTAGTGTGCGGCGCATGGATACCACCCAGCTCCTCCGCGGCGTGCTCGACCTCGCCGTCCTCGCGGTGGTCGAGCGCGAGGACGGCTACGGGTACGACGTCCTGCGGCGGCTGCGGGCCGGCGGGCTGAGCGAGGTGGGGGACGCCTCGGTCTACGGGACGCTGCGCCGGCTCTACGCGGCGGGCGCGCTGACGTCGTACGTCGTGCCGTCGGACGAGGGCCCGCACCGCAAGTACTACGGCATCACCCCGGCGGGCCGCGACCAGCTCGACCAGCAGGCCAAGGAGTGGACCTCCTTCGCCGACACCGTCACCTCCCTGCTTCCCCGCACGACAGGAGCACCGGCATGAGCGCCTCCGACGAGACCCTCGTCCTCCACCCCGAGGTCACCGCCTTCGTCGAGGAGGTACGCCGGCACCTGGCCGACCTCGACGACGAGACGCGCGACGAGCTGCTCGGCGGGCTCGAGGCGGACCTGGCCGACCAGCTGGCCGAGGGTCCGGGTACGCCCCTGGGCGACCCCGCCGACTACGCGGCCGAGCTGCGGTCGGCGGCGGGGCTCCCGGCGCCGGCGACCCGGCGCCGCCGCACGGTGGACCCGCGGCAGTGGCAGTGGGGCGCGAGCCCGACCGAGCTGATGGACCGCTTCCGCGCCGGCTTCCTCGAGTACGCCGAGTCGCCGCGGCTGCGCCCCGCCTGGGACGTCGCCATGGCGCTCCGCCCGGCCTGGTGGGCGCTGCGGGCGTGGGTCGCGGTGACTGCGATCGACATCCTCGCGGGCACCTACGAGCGCGTCACCCTGATCCCCACGCTCGGCTCGCCGCTCATCGGCCTGGTCGTGCTGGTCGCGGCGACCGCCGTCAGCGCCCTGATCGGGCTCGGCTGGCTCTGGCCGGGCTCCGGCCCCGACCGCAAGACCCTCCCACGTGTGGCGCTGCTCGCAGCGAACGTCCTGGCCGTGGCGCTGCCCTTCTCGGCCGACTTCCAGGGCCGCGGGATCGTCGACGAGGGCTACGACAGCTACTCGAACGGCTGGAACGACGCGCTGCGCCAGAGCGGCGTGATGTCGGCGGGACGGCCGGTGACCGACATCTTCGCGTACGACGCCGCAGGCAAGCCGATCGACCAGGTGCAGCTCGTCGACCAGGACGGCCGCCCGATCAGCATCCGGCTGCGCGACGCGATCCGCGACGACTACACCGAGCGGCGCTCGGTGCCGTGCCCGGCGTACAACGGAGACACCCCGGTCACCAACGCGTTCCCGTTCGCCCGGCTGCCGCTCGTCGACGGCCGCTGCACGCCGGAGCGCGCGGCCGGAGCGACCCGGCCGACCCCTCCGCTCGCCTCGCTGCCGCCGATCACCCCGGCTGTCCCAGCAGCCGAGTGACCAGCTGCAGCAACGCCCGGTCGTCGAGCCCGAGCGCGCGGACCCGCTCGACGTAGAGCCGGGCGGCCTCGCGGGCCTCGCGCTCGACGCCGGAGCCGGCCACGAAGCTGCCGGCCCGGCCGCGGGTCTCGATGAGCCCGGCGGTCTCGAGCTCGCGGTAGGCGCGCGCCACGGTGTTGGCCGCGACGCCGAGGTCCTCGGCCAGCCGCCGCACGGTCGGCAGCCGGTCGCCCGCGCGCAGCCCCTCGTGCTCGATCTGGTCGGCGAGCTGCGACCTGATCTGCTCGAACGGCGGGAGCGGGCCGCTCGCGTCGAGGGTGATCATGCGGGGCCTCCGACCGCCAGGAGCCGGCCCGGCGGGAGGTCCGGCCAGAGCCGCTCGCGGAACCGTGCCCGTCCGCCGACACCGAGGGCGTACGCCGCCGTGGCCACCACGGCGACGCCGACCCACACGGCGACCCGGCCGCTGGGAGCATCGCCGGCGGCGACGAGACCGAGGTACACAGCCGCGAAGCCGAGCTGTGAGAGCGTCAGGTCCAACCGGCTCACCCGCCACGCGTCCTGGAGGTAGAGGTGCTCGGCGTCGCTCGCCGGCTCGGGTCGGCGGCACAACGCGACCACGTAGCCCGCCACCACGAGCGTGGCCACCACCAGCAGCACGCCGCCGGTGAGGACGGCCGGCTCGGACCACAGCGCCCCGAGCACGGCCGCGACGCCACCGACGGTCACCCACAGCGCGAACGCAAGGGGCACCGTCGGCCGCAGGTAGTCGGTGACACCGACCGCGCGGCTGCGCGCCACCGTCGCCCGGCCGGCCCGGACCGGGAAGTCGCGTCCGCCCAGGAGCAGCCGGCCGACAGCGAAGACGGGCAGCACCGCGGCGACCACGATGAACGGACGGAGGGTCGCCGCCGGCAGGAGGACGAACAGGAGCACCGCCGCGAGCACGGCGGTGGCCAGCACCCAGCGGTCGCGACGGTGCGCGCGGTCGACGGCGGCCATCAGCTCCGGGGCGATCCAGAGGTCGTACTCGCGAGCGAAGCGGTGCCCGGCCTTCGCCAGGCCGGCCCGGGTCGGCAGCGCGATCACGATCGCAGCGATGACCCCCGCCACCACGACGAACCGCTCGACACCGTCCACGCGCCACATGCTACATAACCCCGCTCTGTAGCAACACCATCTCACGGAGTCAGGCCTGGGAGAGCAGCTCCTCGAGCAGGTCGGCGACGACCTTCTGCTCCTCGGCGTAGGGGTGGTACTCCAGGGCGCGCTCGGCCGGGATCAGGCCGGCGATCCACGGGTCTGCCGAGCAGATGTCGTGCCCCTCGGACGCCGTCCAGACGTCGACGTAGTCGATGCCGGCCTCGGTCGCGGCGTCCTGCTGGGCCTGGACGACGCGCTCGACGAGGTCGCGGGCGAACGGGTAGTCGCCGGCCGCGAGGGGGAGCAGGTCGCAGGTGCCGCTCGCGGGGAACATCTGGGGGTAGCCGACCATGACGATCCGGGCGTCGGGCGCGCGCTTCCGGATCTTCTCGACCGTGGCGACCAGGCGCTTCGCGAGGCCGTCGACCTCGGAGCCGAGGCCGTCGCGCGCCTTCTTGCCGAGCTCGGCGCAGGGCGCGCCCTTGCGGTCCTTGAGCGCGAGGCCGACGCACGTGGTGACGAGGGTGCCGAACGCGCGGCCGTCGTTGCCGCCGATGCTGAGGGTGACCAGGTCGGCGTCGGCGGTGACCGCGTCGAGCTGGGGCGGGACGGGCGTTCCGTTGGGGGGCGTCTGGGACTTCGTGAGGCTCTCGGACGTCGCGCCACCGCAGCTGACGTCGGTCAGCTCGAGGCCGAGCCGCTCGGCGAGCAGGTGGGGGTAGTTGCCCGTCGTCTGCTCGCAGCCCTGGGCGCCGGAGGTGACGCCGAGGCGCGGGCCGGCCGTGTAGGAGTCGCCGAGCGCGACGTAGACGCCGCCGTCGGCGATGCCGGTGGGCGGGGTGATCGTCGGCGCCGGGTCGTTGCCGCCGTTGCAGCCGGCGAGCAGCACGCTGCCGGCGACGAGGACGAGCAGACCGCGGAAGGCGGGCCTCATGCCTGCATCTCCTCCACCCCCAGGGCAATGGTCAGTGCCAGGACGCTATCGGGGTCCTCCAAGCGGTCGCCGAAGAGGTCGCGCAGCTGGTTCATGCGGTACCGGATCGTCTGGGGGTGCACGAACAGCGCGGCCGCGACCTCGTCCCGCCGTCCCTGGTGCAGCAGCCAGGCCCGCAGCGTCTCGCGGAGCTTGGCGGCGGTCGCGGGACGCAGCTCGTCGAGAGGGGCGAGCACCGCGCGGCGCAGGTCGCCGAGGGCGTCGGGGTCGGCGGTGAGCACGAGCCGGGGCAGGTGCGCCTCGGTGTCGCCGGCCAGGCCCAGCTGGTAGGCCCGCAGCGCCCGGTCGTACGACGACCGCACGTCGAGCCAGGGCCGCGCGGGGCCGGCCAGCCCGCCCCGGCCGCGGACCGCGCGCAGCAGTGCCTCGCGCCGGCGTCCGTGGGCGTCGGGGACGAGCAGCACGGCGGAGCCCTCGACCTCGGGGACGTCGGCGACCTGGAGGGTGCCGCGCCGCACGGTCTGCATGAGCGAGCCCATCTGCGAGTCGGGCACGATCACCGCCGTCAGCGTCGTGGGGACCGGCCACTCGGCGCGCTCGGCCGAGGCGAGGACGGTCGCCTCGGGGGCGCCGGTGAAGAGGTGCCGGGCGAGCCGCTCGAGCATCCGCTGCCGGATCCGGCCCTCGCTGGCCGACTCGTCACGGTGCCCGGCGACGGTGGCGCCGGACAGGGCGTCGATGTAGTTGAAGACGAGCTCGGCGAAGGACGCCATCGTCGCCGGCTCGATGCCCTGCGCCACCGCCTGCGCCGAGAGGTGCTGCCAGGAGACCCGGGCGCCGATCCGGTAGGCGGACAGCAGGGCGTCGATCGTGCGTCCGCTGCGCACCTCGCCGCGGCCGAGCTGGTAGGCGCCGTCGAGCGCCGAGGCCTGGGGCGCGAGCTCGTCGGGCCCGCGCCGGTCGCTGAGCAGCGACAGGAAGCCGCCCAGCGCCACCTGGACCGCGGTCCGGATGATCTCGCCCATCGGGCCGCCGAAGGCGTCCTCGTAGGCGGGGACCTCGCGGATGATCTGCTCGACGACGTCGTCGGCGACGGCGGGCAGCTCGGCCCGGATCGCGGCCACCGTCGCGGGCGGCAGGAGAGCATCGCCGGAACGCGTCCGGCGCAAGGACCTTCGCGGCACGCCTTCTCCCCTTTTGTTCGCTACGCACAATTCAGGCCGATCGATTCACCGGCTGAGGTCATGAGTTTAACGCGCGGCGCTGGGAGTCTTGGTCTTGTGAGTACGACGACCGCCGCCCCTTCCGCGGCCGAGCGCCCCGCCCCGGGTCCGCGCCGGCTCCGGACCGGCCTGCGCAGCCTGCTCGACGCCGCCGTGACCCCGCTGAGCGTCGACGACCTCCTCGACCACTTCGCCCCCCTCCGCCCCGGTGCCGCCGTCGGCCTCCAGGGCCGGATCGTCTCCGTCGCGTCCGAGACCGACGACGCCGCGACCATCGTCGTGAAGCCCGGCCGCGACTGGCAGGGGCACATCCCCGGCCAGTACGTCCGCGTGGGCGTCGACGTCGACGGCGTCCGCCTGTGGCGCACCTACTCCCTCACCCACGGCCCGCGCCGCGACGGCCACATCTCGATCACCGTCAAGGCGATCCCCGGCGGCGCCGTCTCCCAGCACCTGGTCCGCACCGCGCGTCCGGGCCAGATGCTCCAGCTCGCCCAGGCCGAGGGCGACTTCGTGCTCACCCCGCCGCAGGCGGGCAACCGCCAGAAGCTGCTGCTCGTCACCGCGGGCTCCGGCATCACGCCGGTGATCGGGATGCTGCGCAACCTCTACTCGCGCAACGACGCCGAGGCCCGCGCGGCCTACGACATCGTGCTCGTGCACTCCGCGATGAAGCGCGACGAGGTCATCTTCGGCGCCGAGCTGCGGGCCCACGCCGAGGCCGGCCGGCTCCGCCTCATCGAGCGGCACACCGACACCGACGGGCTGCTCACCACCGACGACCTCGAGAACGAGGTCCCCGACCTGGCCGAGCGCACGGCGTACGCCTGCGGACCGGCGGGTCTCCTCGACACGCTCGAGGCCTACTACGGCGAGCGTCGCCTGACGCTCCACACCGAGCGGTTCCGGCCCACGGTCGTCGACGTCGACGCCGCGGGCGGCACCCTCACCTTCGCCGGCTCGTCCGCGGCGAGCGTCGAGACCGACGGCTCGGTCCCGATCCTCGACGCCGCCGAGTCGGCCGGCGTCCTCATGCCGAGCGGGTGCCGGATGGGCATCTGCATGGGATGCGTGCTGCCCATGAAGTCCGGTGCCGTGCGCGACCTGCGCAACGGCGACCTCACCGTCGCGGTCCCGGGCGAGACCCACCCCGACGGCGTCAAGATCCAGACCTGCATCAGCGCCGCTGCCGGCGACTGCACCTTCGACCACTGAGCCCCAGGAGTTCACGATGACGACGATCACCAACAAGGCCCAGAACCCCACCGCCCACCTCTCCCCCGAGGACGTCGAGGCGCTCGGCGCCGAGCTCGACGCCATCCGCCAGAGCGTGCTCGAGGCGCGCGGCGAGAAGGACGCGGCCTACATCCGCCGGATGGTCGACCTCCAGCGCAAGCTCGAGCTCGGCTCGCGCGCCGTCCTCCTGGTCAGCGCCTTCCCGCCGGCCTGGGTGCTCGGCACCGCCGGCCTCTCGGTCGCCAAGATCCTCGAGAACATGGAGATCGGCCACAACGTCATGCACGGCCAGTGGGACTGGATGCGTGACCCGAAGATCCACTCGTCGACCTGGGAGTGGGACAACGCCTCGACCGCCGAGGGCTGGAAGCACTCGCACAACGAGGTGCACCACACCTACACGAACATCGTGGGCAAGGACAACGACCTCGGCTACGGCATCATGCGCGTCGACGAGGAGCAGCGCTGGTACCCGATGTACCTCGCCCAGCCGCTGTGGAACTTCATCAACGCCTGCTTCTTCGAGTACGGCATCGCCGCCTACGACCTCGAGCTCGGCAAGAACCTCGCCAAGCCCAAGGACAAGCGCCCCGAGTCGTTCAAGAAGGCCGCCAAGGCCACGCTGCGCAAGATCCGCAAGCAGGCCACCAAGGACTACGTCATCAACCCGGCGCTCGCCGCGCCGACCGGCTCCTTCCTGCCCGCGCTCGCCGCGAACTTCACCGCCAACGTGATCCGCAACCTGTGGTCGCACTCGGTCATCATGTGCGGCCACTTCCCCGAGGGCGTCGAGACCTTCGAGCTGAAGTCGATCCCCGAGAAGGAGACGCGCGGCGAGTGGTACCTGCGCCAGATGCTCGGCTCCGCCAACATCTCCGGCTCCAAGCTGATGCACATCATGACCGGCAACCTCTCGCACCAGATCGAGCACCACCTCTTCCCCGACCTGCCCAGCAGCCGGTACGCCGAGGTGGCCCCGCAGGTGCGCGCGATCTTCGAGAAGTACGGCCTCAACTACCACTCCGCCCCGCTCCCCCAGCAGGTCGGCAGCGCCTGGCACCGCGTGGTCCGGCTGTCCTTCCCCAACGGCTGGCTGGCCACCACCAACGCCAAGAACCTGCCCACGCAGCTCAAGATGCTCTACGCGCTCGCGACGGCCGACCGTCGTACGCGGCGGGTGATCCAGCTGCGGCTGGAGCGCGAGGCGCGCAAGATCGAGGCGGCCAAGGCCGCCTGAGTCACCCCCGGCGCCGCGGGAACACCTCCAGCGCCCGCCGGTACAACGCCACCGCCGCCAGCTGGGAGTCCACGCCCAGCTTGCGGCGCAGCGACTTCACCTGGCTGCGCACGGTGCCCTCGGCGACCCCCGAGGCGAGCGCGATGCGCTGCACCGAGACGCCGTCGTAGAGCTCGCCGAGGATCTCGTACTCGCGGTGGGTGAGCTGCTCCATGCGGCGCACGAGGGAGCGCTGCTCCTCGGCGACGTCGGCCCACTCGCGCAGGGCGCGCTCGCGGACGCGCGGAGGGGTCGGGGAGATCCCGGCGAGCATCTGGCGGATGGCGACGGCGAGGCCGGCGGTCGAGGTCGAGGTGGGGAGGACGCCGGTCGCGCCGGCGGCGAGGACGGTGCCCCAGCGGGGGCCCGGGGCGCTGTCGGTGAGGACGAGCCAGCGGATGGGCTCGCGGCCGAGGATGATCTCGACGTCGTGGAGGAGGTCGGGGGTCTCGAGGTCGCAGAGGATGACGCCGACCGACGCGCGGCTGCCGTGGAGGGTCTGGCGGAAGCTGCGCATGGCGCCGCGGCGCGGCCACTCGATGGGGACCGGGACGAGGCCGCGGGCGCGGAGGGCGGCGGCGATCGCCTGGCCGACCAGTCGCCGCTCCGCGACCAGGGCGACCCGGCGTGGCGGGTCGGCAGCCATGGCTCAGCCGCCCTGTCCCGCCGCCGCGCCCTGCCCCACGAACAGTGCGCCGGCCCAGTCGACGCCGTCGACCCCGGGTCCCCCGACGACGACGGCGCGGCCCACCGGGACCGCCGCCGCGGCCGTCTGCTGCCAGCCGATCCGGTGCAGCACCCCGTCGGGCGTGGCCCACGAGAGCGTCGTCCGGGTCGCGAACATGCCGCGGACGGAGGCGGGGTCGAAGCCCGGCACCCGTCCCGACGCGACCCGCCGCTCCGTCCCGACGATGCCGCTCTCCGGGTTGAAGTAGCGGTAGTAGAGCAGGGACGAGCCGGAGCGGGTGAAGTAGAGGCGGCCGCGGTCGTAGAACATCCCGGTCATCACGGCGAGGTCGTCGTGCCAGGACGCCAGCGGCACGATCGCGTCGGCGGTCGCCACCTCCGACGCCGGCCCGTACGTCGTCCCGTCGAACGAGCGCCGGGTGAAGGTGCCGTCGCGGCTGCCGGTGTAGAGCTGGCTGCCGAGCATGAAGGCGCCGCCGACGCTCGCCCAGTCCGGGCCGCCCGCGGGCGCGGTGGCGCCGCGGTAGAGCGGGCCGGGGCGCACCGGTGTCGCCAGGCTCGGGTACGACGTGCCGCCGGTGCCGAAGCGAGCGATCCGGTCCCGCTCCTGGCCACCGATCCGCTCGGTGTCCGAGGCGACCCACAGGCCCGCTGTGGTGACGAGGAAGTCGAAGACACCGACGCCCTTGGTGCGGCCGGGGTCCCACGAGAACGGCAGCCCGTTGCTGGGGCTGAGCGCGGCGAGTCCGTCGCGGCGGACGGCGCCCGGACCCGCGCTGTTGCTGCCGAAGGAGTTGTTGAACCAGCGCTGGTGCCCCCCGACGTACACGGCGGACGGCGTCGCCTCGAGCGCGGTGATCGTGTCACCGCCGGTGCGCGCCACCCACGACGGGACGGCGTTCGCGGCGGGCCGGTTCTCGAAGCGGGCGACGGTGTCGCAGGGACCCGAGGCGCCGGAGGGTCCGCCGCTCGCGGCCACCACGAAGTAGGAGCCGTCGGGCGCGAAGTCCACGTCGCGGATGTAGCTGTAGTAGTGCCAGCTGCAGTTGGGCGCGTAGAAGCGGGTGCGCAGCGGGGCCGGGCGGGCCTTGCGGCGGCCGAGGTCGACGACGAAGAGCTGCGGGTTGCGCACGTGCTGGAGGGAGCGGAAGTTCCCGATCGCGACGAGCCTGCGCTGGTTGGGGCTGATCTCGATCTTCACGACGGTGGTGGTCCCGAGGCCGGCCCGCTGCCGGCCGCGCACGGCGAGCCGGAAGTACTTGCGCGCCACGCCCGTGCGGGCCTTGAGCGTCGCGAGCGCCCGCTGGTTGCGGCCGCCGATGGAGGTGAACGAGCCGGCCACCCAGAGCCGGCCACCCTGGAGCCGCAGGTCACGCACCGAGTCGTCGATCCGGCCGGCGTTGAACCGCCGGACCACCCGCCCGTTCCCGACCACGAGCTGGGCCAGCCGGCGGCGGTGCTGGCCGCCGATGCTGGTGAAGTCCCCGCCGACGTAGACGGTCCCCGCCGGCCCGGCCCGGACGACGAGCACGGCGCGGTTGGGGTCCGGGTGGAAGGTCGCGCTGATCCGGCCGGTGACGGCGTCGAACGCGAGGAGCCCGTGCCGTCGCAGCGTCGTGGTCCCCCCGGCGTCGCGGGCCCGGGTGAACGTGCCCCCGACCACGACCGTGCGCCCCACCTGGACGACGGAGAGCACCTGGCCGTCCAGGATGGACGGCGTGCCCGCGGCCGGCACCGCGGTGACGAGGCGTCCGCCGGGCTCGATCCCGGCGTCGGCGGCGGGTACTGCCGTCAGCACCACACTCAGTGCGGAGCACCAGACGGCGACGAGGCGGATCAGCGTGGACACCCTGGCACGCTCCCTCCTGCTCCCGGCACCGACGCCGGATGCAGGCGACAGTAGGCCGGTGCTCCGGACCCCGGTCGCCGCGCGGCGATAGTCACCCAAAATTGGTGAGTCCCCAGAACCCCCGTGGCACCGACGCTTTCCTGCATGACGTCCTCCGCGGGACCGGCGGACCGTTCGGGCCGGATCGCGTGCCGATGCTTCGTCGTCGGCATCGCCGGCCTGCCCCTGTGGTGGGTGCTGGGCGTCGCCTCACTGGTCCCGCTCGCGATGGTGCTGCCGCTCGGGTGGGACCTGTGGCGGCGCCGGCGGGTCGTCGTACCGCCGGGCTTCGGGTGGTGGCTGCTCTTCCTCGGCTGGGTGCTGCTCGGCCTCGGCACGCTCGGGGCGACCGCGCCCGGTGCCGTGGCGGACGGCGGCGCCGGCCGGCTGATGGTCTTCGGCTACCGCTTCGGCTGGTACTTCGCGTGCACCGTCGTGCTGGTCTGGCTCGGCAACACCCCGGCCCGCCTGATCGCCGACCGCACCGTGCATCGCGTGGTCGCCTGGATCTTCGTGGTGGCGGTGGCGGGCGGCGTCGTCGGTCTCGTCGCCCCGGACCTCGAGGTGCGCACGCTGGCCGAGCAGCTGCTGCCCGGCGGGCTGCGCGGCAACGGCTTCGTCAACACGCTCGTCTCGGCGCAGGCCTCGGAGCTGCAGCAGGTGCTCGGCGGGCTGCCCCAGCCTCGGCCCAAGGCGCCCTTCCCCTTCACCAACACGTGGGGCAGTGCGATCTCGCTGAGCCTGGTGTTCCTGGTCGCGCTGCTGGTCGCCAGCCGCAGCAGGTGGCGGATGCTGGCGGCCCCGCTGCTCGCGGTGGCCGCCGTCCCGATCGTGCTCAGCCTCAACCGCGGGCTGTGGCTGGCCGTCGGCGCGAGCTGTGTGGGCCTCCTCGTCCTCCTCGCCGTACGACGCCACCACCTGGCGCTCGTCGCGCTGGTCGCCACCGTGGTGGTCGGCGGGGTCGCGGCGACGAGCACGCCGCTCGGCGCCACCGTCGGCGAGCGCCTGGACCACCCCCACAGCAACGACCGGCGCTCCCAGCTCCTCGTCGCGACCGTCGACTCGATGACGTCGGGATCGCCCGTCGTCGGGTTCGGCGGGACCCGCAACGTGCAGGGCTCGTTCGCCTCGATCGCCGGCGGCGCGACGCCGAAGTGCCCCGCATGCGGCGTGCCGCCGCTCGGGACCCAGGGCCAGCTCTGGCTGGTGCTCTTCTCGCAGGGTTGGGTGGGGACCCTGTTCTTCCTGGCGTTCTTCGTCGTCGCGCTGCGCCGGACCTGGCGATGTCGGACGGTCAACGAGGCGGTCGCGACGTTCGCGGTCGGCATCTTCCTGCTGCAGCTGTCGGTCTACGACACCCTCGGCCTGCCGATGATGCTGATGATGATCGCGGTCGCGCTGGCCTGGCGCGAGCAGCGCACGGGGCAGCCCCTGCGGGTGCCGAGCCGGCGCTCGCTGGTGCTCGTGGCGTGCCTCGCGCTGCTCGGGGGCGGCGTCGCGGCGGCGGCGCCGTCGGGGGGCGACCCGCGCTGGCGGAGCACCGTCACGGTGGCGCTCACACCGTCCCCGACCTACCTCGACGTAGGGGACGCCGCTCGCGAGGCCGACAACGGAGGTGTCGAGGTACGTCCGCCCGCCGCGGCCACCGTCGACACCGAGGCGGCGCTGCTGCGCTCCGAACGACCGCTGGTGCTGGCCGCGCACCGGGTGGGGATCGCTCCGTCGGCACTGCGCCGCGCGATCAGCGTGGCCGCGCCGCCGCTCTCGACCGTGCTCAACGTGACGCTCACGACGCCGCGGTCCGACGACCCGGTGGCGGCCGCACGCGCCGTCGCCGACGAGTACCTCGCCGAGCGGACCCGCTTCCTGGAGGGACGTCGCACCGACCTCGTGGCGCGGCTGCGCGAGGAGCTCGCCGCGACCGACCCGACCGACCCTGCCTGGGCGGCCTCGCGCACGTACCTGCGGGCCGCCGTCGACAACCTCACCACGCACCGCCCCGCGGCGGGCGCCGTCATCCGGGTCGGGCCGGCGACGCCGGTCGGCACCGGGCACGGCGTCCGCATCACCAGCGGCCTCGCCGTCGGCATCCTGGTCGGGCTGGCGTGGCTCCGGGTCCGGAGGCGGCAGTGGGAATGAGGCCGCGCGACATCTGGACCCGGCTGGTGATCGACCCGGTGACCGATCCCCTGGCCCGCGGCCTCGCGCGGCACCGCGCGGTGACGCCCAACCGGGTCACCGCGGTGGCCGGCGTCCTCGGGACCGCGGCCGCCGCCTGCCTCGCGACCGGACGGCTGCGGACCGGCGGCGCGCTCTTCCTGCTGCGCTTCCTCGCCGACTGCCTCGACGGCAAGATCGCCCGCCTGCAGGGCACGAGCTCAGCGCGCGGCGCGCTCTTCGACGTCGCCACGGACGTGCTCTGCGTCAGCGCGGCGTACGCCGCGCTCGCCGGCTGGGCGGTGGCCCACGACCGCGCCTCGCCCGCACTCGCGGTGGCGATGCTCGGCGCGCTCGCCTGCTACGGCTGGAGCCTGGCCCAGCGCAAGCACCTCGCCGACGCCGCCGGCCTGGGCGACGGCGGCTCCCGGCTCATCGACCGCACCGACCTCCCGCTGCTCGACCCGTGGCTGCGGCTGTGCCGGCGCCTCGACATGAGCCCGGTGCCGTGGGCGGTCGAGTGCGAGACCCTCGTGCTCGGGCTGCTGCCGCTCACCGGCGGACCGCGGTTCGTCGTGCTCGGGCTCGGTCTCGGGCTCGCGTTCTACGTCGTCGCCACTCTCGTCAACCTCCGCCGGATGTGGCGGATCACCGCCCTCCCGCCCCCGAAGGAGCCGCTCGTGCTGCCCGACGTCGACGTCGTCATCGCCACCCACGACCGGCCCGTGCTCGTGCGCGAGGCGATCGCCGCCGTGCGCGAGCAGGAGTACGCCGGCCGGGTCCGCACCGTCCTCGTGTTCGACCGCTCCGAGCCGGACCTCACGCTCGCCAGCGACGACCCGCTGCGCCCGGTGGACGTCGTCACGAACGTCCGCAGCCCGGGACTGGCCGGGGCCCGCAACACCGGCATCCTGGCCGGAATCGCCCCCCTGGTGGCGTTCTGCGACGACGACGACCTGTGGCTGCCCGGCAAGCTCGACCGCCAGGTCCGGGCACTGCAGAGCGGCGGCCCGCCGGCCTGCGTGACCGGCATCGAGATCGCCTACGACGGCACGACCACGCCGCGCGTCCCGGCGCCTGCCGACCTCGAGCTGCGCCACCTCGTGCGGCACCGGGTGATGGAGGCGCACCCCTCGACGGTCGTCGTGCGGCGCGACGCGCTGCTCACCCGGATCGGCCTGGTCGACGAGGAGATCCCCGGCAGCTACGGCGAGGACTTCGACTGGATGATCCGCGCCGCCGGCGCCGGGGGCTTCCACCTCGTCGCCGCCCCGCTGGTGCGCGTGCGCTGGGGTGGCTCGCAGTTCTCGCGGCAGTGGGCGACGATCGTCGACGCGATCGACTACGGCCTGGCCAAGCACGCCGTCTTCCACGACGACCGCCGCGCGCTGGCCCGCCTGCAGGGCCGCAAGGCGTTCGCGCTGGCCGCCCTGGGGCGCCGCGACGCGCTGCGCTGGGCCGGTCGCACCGCCCGCACCTGGCCGCGCGAGCCCCGTGCCTACCTCGCGGCCGCGGTCGCCCTCCACCTCGTCAGTGCCGATCGGCTCCTCGACCTTGCTCACCGCCGCGGCCACGGCATCTAGCGGGTTCGCACTCTCTCCCCCATTTGGGGGGCGAGATTGCCCCCACGTCCCGTTCCTTTGGAAGGGTCCCCTCCCGACCCAGGAACAGGGAGGTGACGTCGTGGAGTACGTCCGCACACGCAAGATTCGAAGGATCTCACTGATCGCGGCCCTCGCTGCGGTCGTGATCGGCGGTCTGGCGATGGTGCCGTCCGCCATGTCGAGCAAGACGTCGGGGCACTACCCCGCAGGGACCTTCGAGAGCCACCGCGACGGGTTCGCCGGTGTCGGCGCCAGCCGCGTCAAGCTCTCGGGGAAGGGTGCCGGACGGCACCAGTCGCGGGCCCTCGTGGTCCGCACCGTCCACCGCGGCCCGGCCGTGGCCCGCAGCAGCGTGCGCTTTGGGGGGGCGCACGCCGCCGGCACGCCGTACGTCGTCCGGGCCTGGGTGCGCGCCACGTCGCGGCGCCCCGTGGCCCTCCAGGTCCACGAGATCACCCGGACCGCCGGGAAGGTGCAGACCCGCGCCTCGCGGATCGTCGCCCAGCCCGGGACGTGGACCCCGATCAAGGTCCGGATCACCGCCAAGAAGCAGGCGTCGACGCTGACGCTGCGCTTCCGCGCACCCGCACTGCCGGTCGGCGAGCGGATCCTGGTGGACGACCTGCGGGTCGCCCCGGCCCCCTCGGCCAACCTCACCGAGTCGACGAGCAACGAGGCCGTCGCCGGCACGCTGACCAACGGCTGCGGCCGCACCGCGCGGGGCATCCCGACGTGTGCCGGCAGCACGTACGTCGGCGCGGCGCACGGCTCGAACACCGACCCGGCCACGCTGGAGAAGCAGGTCGGCGGCCAGCTGGGCGTGCGGCGCACCTACTACACGTCGAGCGGTGTCGCGAAGGCCGTGTCGACCGCGCAGGCCGACCTGGCTGCCGGACGGCTGCCGTGGATCAGCTTCAAGCTGCCGTACTCGTGGTCCGACATGGTCGCCGGCCGCGGTGACGCCTGGGCCAAGGACATCGCCCGCCGTCTGGCCGCGCTCAACGGCCCGGTGTGGGTGGCCTTCCACCACGAGCCCGAGGGCGACGGCGACATCCAGCTGTGGCGCAAGATGCAGGAGCGGCTCGCTCCGATCATCCGCAACAACGCGTCCAACGTGGCGTTCACGGTCGTGATGACCGGCTGGAACGAGTTCTTCGGGGACCCGAAGTACCGCCTGTCGGAGATCTGGCCGCGGGGCGTCAAGGTCGACGTCGCCGGCTTCGACATCTACCAGCAGTACGGCGTGGTGAAGAACGGCAAGACCACCACCAAGTGGACGAGCTTCCAGGACTACTACCAGCGGATCTCCACCTGGGCGCGCTCGGCCGGCGTCGCGTGGGGCCTGGCCGAGACCGGTGTCACCGACACCGCCGTGGCCGCCCGGCCGTCCGAGATCTCGGACACGGTCAACCTGATGGAGCAGTACGGCGGCATCGCCTACAGCTACTTCGACAGCGCGCTCAACAGCGTCGCTCCGTGGGTGCTGGGGACCGATGCGAAGCGCAAGGCGTTCGCCAAGGCCCTGGCGGACTCCCCGACGCTGCGCTGAGCCCGACGCCTCACCCGCAGAGGCGCTCCAGCGCGATCAGCGTCTGGAGCGCCCGCGGGGCGAGGTGCTCACCACCCGGTGCGTCGAGCAGCCGCAGGTACCGGGTGAGGATCGCCACCAGGTAGAGCAGGCTGTGCACGTGCGGCTCGCCACCGAGGCTGCGGTCCCGGTACGCCGCGAGCGCGAGCGCCCGGACCACCGCGTCGGGCGACGAGGGCGTGCCGAGGTTGAGCGCACTGACCATGTAGTGCAGGGCATCGAGGCCGGTGGGGACGCCGGTCTCGAAGCGCTCCCAGTCCCACAGCAGCACCTGCGAACCGGTGACCGCCATGTTCCACGGCGTCCAGTCGCCGTGCCAGGCACCGAAGGCGATCAGCCGGCGTCCGGTCACGGTCGCCACCTTCTCCATCGCCCGGCCCAGCCGGCCCCGCATCACGGGGTCCGCGAGCTCGCCGGCCACCTGCCACTGCCGGCGCCACCAGTCGGACGTCGCGAGCTCGCCGTCGGTCAGCCCGAACCGCGAGGCCAGCTCGGCCATCGCGTCGTCGGGCGGCGTCCAGGAGCGCCGGTGCCGGGCCCACGGCGACGGCGCGAGCGGGCCGGTCAGCAGCACCGGCCGGCCCTCCCACGACGTCCGGGCGACCAGCTCCGGCGGGATGATGTGCCGGTACTGGTGGGCAGTCACGGCGGCGAGCGCCCGGCCCTCCGCGGCCACGTCGGCGCAGGTGTTCTCGGTCCAGCCGACCTTGGCGAACGCCCGGCACGTGCCCGTGGCGTCGAACACCTGCAGCACCGGCTTCCGGTTGACCCGCGCGGTGCCGATGCTGAGGCTGAACGTCACCGGCGTGCCGAGCACCGCCGAGAGGTGGTCGGCGAGCCCCTCCTCCCCGCCGCGCACCTCGACCCGGTGCCGCAGCAGCGCCGGGACGGCGCGCACGGCGGCCCCCGCCGCCACGCGGCTGGTCGAGTCCCACCAGCTCGAGCCGGCGCTGACCCGGCGGAGCGAGGCCGCCGCGGCGGACGGCGGTTCGACGGGCACCAGCACTGTCGGGGTCGGTCCGCGGTGCACCACCGCGAAGCGGGCCCGGACCGGGCGACCGTCCGCGGGGGCGCCGGCGTCGACGGTCTCGGCCCCCGGCCAGAGGGCGGCGGCGACGGAGAGCAGGTCCTCGGACATCACGGCACCCACGTCACGCCGTCCGCACGCAGGCGAAGAGGTGGCGCCCGTAGTTGTCCTCGTACGGCGGCACCGCGTCCCGGTCCGGGCCGAGGTCGAGCACCTCGTCGAAGGTGGTGTTCTCGAGCAGGAACTCCCGGATGTAGGCGGCATCCCAGCCCCGCAGCGACTTGCGGAACCAGCGCTCGTGCTCCTGGCCGGTGTCGAGGAAGAGCACCTTGCGGGTCGCCCGGTCGAGCATCCGGACGAGCTCGACGGCGTCGCAGCTGCCACGGCCGAGCACGAAGTGGTGGAGCAGGCTGAAGCACGACACCACGTCCCAGCTCTCGTGGGAGCCGCCGAGCAGGGCGACGGCGTCGCCGGTCCGGATCCGGGCCGGGTCGAGGCCGTAGACGATCCGGCCGAGCGTCGCGCCGAGCGGGTCGCGCTCGATCCCCTCGGCCTCGAGCCCGAGGTCGGTCAGGTGCCGGACGAACCAGCCGTAGCAGCTGGCGACGTCGAGGTAGGTGCCGGCGAGCTGGTCCCGCCCGCGCAGGAAGGACTCCATCGCCTCCAGCCGGTCGACGCAGCAGCGCACGGTGGGCCACCGTGCGGCGAGCTCGGGTGACACGACGGGCTGGTAGAGCTCGCGGCCGCCGTCGAGCCACGACATCGCGCGGAGCAGGTCCTGCAGCGGCGTGGTGATCGCGCCGCGCCGCACCCGGACGGGCAGGGACGGCAGCCCTGCGGCAGCGGCGAGCGCGATCCGGTGGTGGCCGTCGAGGACCTGGAAGCAGTCCGAGTCCGCCACCGGTACGACGAGCACCGGCTGCCCGGGCGGCGAGTGCAGCGCGTCGGACGGCAGCGCCACCTGCTCACCCGCCGCGCGGGCCAGGAACGAGCGTGCCTGGGCGACGATCCCGGCGTCGTCGGTGGCCGCGAAGAAGCGGCCGGTCCGTCGTACGCACACCCGCGCCATCCGCCCGTACGACGACACGAGGATCTCCGCGTCGCCGATCACCCCCGAGCCGTCGCGCCCGGCCAGGTCGAGCAGGGCCGCGTGCGGACCGTCGACCACGCGCCGCGAGGGCCACAGCGGGTCGCCGAGCGCGGTGGCGAACGCGGCGGCCGTCATGCCGTTCTGGCCGCCGAGCAGCAGCAGGTCCAGGGGCACGTCGCGCAGCCCGGGATGCCAGCGGGTGAGCCGCGCCAGCCGGTGCCGCGCGGGTGCGGAGAGCAGGTCGGTCATGACAGGGATTCCTCTCGCCAGTGAGGCACCCGGCCCAGGTACGGGACCAGGGCGGCGTCGGGTGCGTCGAAGTGGTGGCGGAGCTCGGCCGCCAGGTCGGGGGGCAGCGGAGTTCCGGGGCGCTCGTTCCAGCGCCCGACCTCGGCCGGGCGGTGCACCGGCAGGCCGAGCCGGCGCTGCAGGTCGACGTACACCTCGACCGGGTCGGCGAACAGCGCGTCGGCATCGACGACGTGCACGCGGGCCCGGCCCAGGGCCGTGACGTAGCGGGCGATCTGGGCGGCGTAGTCGCCGCGTGCCAGGTAGGCGTGGTGCCGGTGCGCGAAGCTGGTCGCCTCCGGGTCCGCGGCGAGCATGTCGGCCTGCCCGGCGGTCCGCACCGCCTCGCGCGCGACGGCGTCCGCGAAGGGCAGCGTGTCGAAGCCGCGCGCCGTCTCGTGCCGGTGCGCGGAGTACGCGCGGGCGACCGGGTCGCGCACCATCACGACCACCTGGCAATCGGGCAGGTCGCGGGCGATCCGCTCGGCGGCGAGCGGGTGGAAGAGGTAGTAGCCGCTGCACTCGAACGTGATCCGGTCGCGCGCGCTCCGGCGGAGGGGGAAGTGCGCGCGGTACCAGCGCCGGCCGTGCCGGTAGCCGTCGTCGAAGTAGCCGGTGCCCTTGTCGACCGTGGGCCGGCACAGGGCCGGGTGCTCGCTGAGGAGGCGGAAGACCGTGGTGGTGCCGGCCCGCTGCGCGCCGACGACGAGGATGTCCGGCTCCTGGCGCAGGTCGGCGGTCAGCCAGCCCCAGGCGAGCAGACCCGCGCGCGCCGTGCGGCGCAGGGGCAGCGGGAGCCGGCGCCGCAGCCGGCTCGCGGCCGCGCGGATCATGCCGCCACCGCGAGACGCCGCCGGGACCGGAAGCCCGTCACGAAGACGTCGACGGCGAGCCGGCGGCGCAGCCGCCACACGACGGCGCCGTACCCCAGGCCGGCGACGGCGACCGCGGCCAGCCAGGTGGCCGGGGTCAGCCCGGTGAGGACACCGAGCAGCGCGACCGGGAGGCCGACGCACGCGACGGGGAGTGCGGCGGCGAGCGCCAGGTCGGCGACCGGCGGCCGCAGCCCGATGTCGGCACGCAGCTGCACGACCGCCAGCACGCAGCGCACCACGACCGCGACCACCCAGGCGATCGCCGCGCCGGCGATGCCGATCCGGGGCACGAGCAGCAGGCACAGGCCGACGTCGAGGGCGAGCGCAGCGAGCGTGTTGGCCAGGCTCAGCCCGCTGCGCCCGGTCATCAGCAGCAGCGTGTCCACCGGGCCGGACGCCACTGCCACGAGCATGCCGCCGGCCATCACGACCGCGACGACGACCGCCTCGCCGCGGGTGTATGACGAGCCGAACCACCCCAGGTAGGCGGCGGGTGCGGCGGCGACGGCGAGGTAGACCGGCCACGCGAGCAGCACGCTCCAGCACGTGCTGACGCCGAACACGCGGTCGACCAGGCCGGGGGCGTCGTCGTCCTCGGACGCGAGGATCATCGTGAAGCGCGGCTGCACCACCGACGAGACGGCCTGGTTGGCGAGCTGGCCGAAGACGACGAACCGGGTCGCGACCGTGTAGACCGCCGCGTCCGTGGGCGAGAGGAGCCAGGCCACGAGCACGATGTCGAGGCGCTGCACGCCGACCTGCGCGATGCGGGCGACGGCACGCGGGCCGGTGAACCGCCAGTACTCGCGGGGGCCGACGACCGCTGCACCGCGCTGCCCCTTGCCGACGAGGACGCGCAGCGAGCGGAGCGCGAGCAGCGCGCTGACGACGTACGCCGCGGCCCAGGCGGTGGCCAGGCCGGCGCCGGGCAGTCCGGCGACGAGCGCCACCGCGACGAAGAGGATCTGCACGGCAGGCCGCACGATCCGGTCGACGACGACGGTCGCGCGGAACAGCGCGTGCGCCCGGACGGCCGCCAGGCAGAGATCGGTGGCCGCGGCGAGCGGCAGCGCCCACACGAGCGCGCGGGTGTCGGGCCACCAGGTGCCGAGCGCCAGCGCGAGGGCGAAGGCGGTCAGCAGCACCGGCAGTGCCGCGGTCCGCACCAGCGCGCGGACGGCGTCCGGCCGGTCGTCGCGCAGCACGAACCGGGCCAGCCCGGTGTCGGTGCCCAGGCCGGCCGCCGCGAGCGCGACGAGGAAGACCGCGGTGGCCGCGAAGAACCGGCCCGCCGTGTCCGGCGCGACGCTGCGGGTGACGACGAGCACCAGCCCGAAGCCGGCGATCGTGCTGAGCACCGCACCGGCCAGGGTCGCCGCACTCCCCCGCGCGACCGCGCGCAGGTGCCGGCGCTCCCCGTCGAGCTCCTTCACGCGTCCACCCCCAGCAGGCCCACAACCTGCGTGCCGGTGCGGGATGCCGCGGCGACGACCTCGTCGATGTCGGAGCGCCGGCAGCGGCCGGTCCGGACCTCGACGAGGACGGCCGTGGAGGCTCCGAGCAGGGCCCGGCCGACGGCCGTGCCGAAGCCGGGCGCGCGGACCAGCACGAGGTCGGCGTGCTTGGCGAGCTCGGCCAGGCTGCGGGCCATCTCCGCCGAGGCCGCGAGGTCGCCGAAGCTCGCCGGGTCCGGCGCCGGAACGCCGTCCTTGACCAGCGGCCGCAACCGGCTGCGGAAGTGCCCGTCCTCCACGAGGACGTCGTCCACGACGGCCTCCTGCAGCACCAGGCTCGCCATCGCGGCGAGGTCGTCGGGGCGGGTCAGGTCGACGCCCACGACCTCGTAGCGGGCTCGGGCGAACGACTCGACCAGGGCCGCGAACGTCAGCGCCTTGTCGCGCACCGGCGGTGCGACGGTCACGACCGGAGGCCGGTCCGAGCCGGCAGCGAGCACCACGGATCGCGCGTGGGCGATCACGTCGCTGTCGGCCCGGACCGGGGCCCGGAGGACGCCGAGCGGCGTGGGCCCCGCATCTGCGAGGTCCTCCAGCCGCCGTACGACGTCGGGCGCGGTGCGCCCGGACCGGACCACCACCACGGACAGGGTCAGCAGCAGCGCCAGGCTTCCCCCCAGAAGGCCTGCGCGCAGCGGATCGGCCCACGGTCCGGGTGCCGTCACCTGTCCCGGGGTGACCACCTGGCCGGGGTCGAGGCCGACGGCCTGGACCGCGGCCAGCTGGGCGCGCAGCGAGCTGATCTGGACGATCAGCTCCTGGGCCTGCTGGTCGAGCGGCCCGCGCCGCGGGTCGCCGGACCCCAGCAGGTCGAGCTTCTTCACCGTCGCGTTGCGCTCGTTCTCGCGCAGCTTCACGAGCGCCTCGAGCCGCGACGTGCGGTCCGTGATCGCCGCGACGGTGCGGGACTTCCGGTAGTCGAGGTAGACCTTGGCGAAGGCCGAGGCCCGGGCCAGGGCGGTCGCGTCGTCGGGTCCGCGTGCGGTGATGTCGAGCAGCTGCGTGTTGGGCGGCACCTCGACCTGGATCGCGGCGAGCAGGTCGGCCGGCGTGCCCGACTCCTTCAACGTCGCGAGGACGGCGCGGGCGACCGCGTCCGACTGGAGCACCTGGGCCTCGGTCTCGAGGTTGACCAGGTCGTCGCCGCGCCCGCCCGGGCTGTACGCATTGCCCTCCGAGGGGGCGAGCATGATCACCGCGGTCGCGGTGTGCTGCTGGTCGCGGTGCCGCGCCCAGGTCGCGCCGGCCCCCGCGCCGAGCACGACAGCGAGGACCGCGGCGACCGCGGCGCCCATGATGAAACGCGGTGTGACCCTCCGGAGCTGGCCCATGACACCTCCCCAACCCGACGACCGGCTCGTCGGATCGCCTCATCATGAGCGCGTCTCAGGGCTCCGGGAGGGCCTGTGCCGGGATACCCCCAATTTGTGGGAGGGCTGGGGTGACCGGTCCCGGAAACCCAGCAGGGATGGGGGATTCCTGCCCAATATCGGTCATGCCGCCACCGGGAGCGGTTGACACGATCGCAGAGCCCTCGGGACCGGGGGCCGTGCGAGTGCGGGGACGGGTGATGCACATGTGTTCAGCCAGGATCAGTCGGCATCAACCGGTCCCCGGCCGACTGCGGCGTCATGTCGCGTGGCTGCTCGTCCCCATCACGGCAGTCATGATGCTCGTCCCCGCACTCGCGCCACTACCGTTCCTCACACCCGCCGCGCAGGCCGCGCCGGGCACGATCGGGTTCGTCGCCTCGGCCAGCACGAACGGCAACCGCACCGCGCACACGGTGCGGGTGCCGGCCGCCGCCCAGGCCGGCGACGTCCTCGTCCTCGCCCTCACCACCAACTCGACGACCAGCACGATCGCCGACCTGGCCGGCTGGCAGCTCCTCGCCACTCGCGACGGCAACGGGATCCGCAGCCGGCTGTGGAGCAGGACGGCGACCGCCGCCGACCCCAACGCCAACGTGACGGTCACGACGAGCGCGGCCGCCAAGTCGGTCGTCACGGTGAGCGCCTACCGCAGCACCGGACTCACCCCCACGGTGACCGCGGTCGCCGGCGGGACCGACACGTCCGGCATGAGCCACGTCGCACCGGCCGTGCCGGTCGCCGCGGCCGGCTCGTGGCTGATGGGCTACTGGTCGGAGAAGTCCTCGACCGACACGGTGTGGACGCTGCCCGCCGGCACGACGTCGCGCGGCACGGACGCCGCGACCGGCACCGGGAAGGTCAGCGCCTCCTGGGGTGACTCGGGCGCTCCGGTCGCGACCGGCACCGCCGCCGCCCGGACCGCGACCACGAGCACGACGGCGTCCCGGTCGGCGACGTTCTCCGTCGTGATCAGCCCCGGCGACCTCTCGGACGGCCCGCCCACCGCGGCGTTCACCGCGGGCTGCAACGGGCTCGTCTGCTCGTTCGACGCCTCCGGCTCGAGCGACCCCGACGGGGACACGCTCACCTACGCCTGGACGTTCGGCGACGGCGGCACCGCCACCGGACGCACGCCGAGCCACACCTATGCCTCCGCCGGACCGCGCACGGTGACCCTCACGGTCAGCGACGGCAGCCACCAGGACAGCACGAGCAAGCAGGTCAGCCCGGACGTCGCCGTCACCGCCGGCGAGATCACCTACGTCGCCGCGGCCAGCACCGCCGGCAACCGGCAGGGCCACTCGGTGACGGTCCCGGCGTCCGTCGAGCCGGGCGACCGGCTGGTGCTCTTCCTCGTCACCAACACGACGACGAGCACGATCACGGACACGATCGACGGCTGGACGCTGCTGCAGTCGCGCGACGGCAACGGGATCCGCGGCCGGGCCTGGACCCGGGCCGCGACCGCCGCCGACGCCGGGCGCACGGTGACCGTCACCGGCAGCGCCCTGGCCAAGTCGGTGATGACCGTCGCGGCCTACCGCAGCACCGGTCCGGCCGTGGTCGGGGCGTCCGCGCTGGGGGGTGCGGACGCCTCGGCCACCAGCCACACCACGCCCGCCGTCTCCGCGGCGAACGCCGGCTCGTGGCTGGTCAACGTGTGGAGCGAGAAGTCCTCCACGGACACGGTGTGGACGCTGCCCGCCGGGGAGCCGACCCGCACCCAGGCGGCGGCGACCGGCACCGGCAAGGTGAGCGGCATCGTCGGCGACTCGAACGGCGCCGTCCCGGTGGGCCCGGTCGCCGGGCGCACCGCCACCACCAGCACGTCGGTCTCGCGCTCGATGCTCCTGTCGGTCGTGCTCGACCCGGGCGTCGACGCGACCGGCACGAACGAGCCCCCGGTGGCCGAGTTCACCTCCGGCTGCGCGGGCCTGACCTGCGAGATGGACGCCGCCCACTCCTTCGACCCGGACAAGGACGCGCTGACCTACTCCTGGCAGTTCGGCGACGGCCAGACCGGGACCGGCATCAACCCGTCGCACACGTACGCGACGCCGGGCACCCGCACCGTGACGCTCACCGTGAACGACGGCCACGGTCACACCGCCCAGACCACGAGCAGCGCCACCGCGGTGCTGCCCGCCCCGCCGCCGGGACACACCGCGATCGTCCCCGACACCCCGCGCACGAACCAGCCCACCATCACCGATGGTGAGATCTGGGACATCGAGGTCGTCGGCAACCGGGTCTACGTGGCCGGCACCTTCACCTCGATCCGCCAGCCCAACAACGGCGCGATCGTCAACCAGGCCGGCCTGGCGGCATACAACTGGAGCACGGGGCAGGTCGACACCGGCTTCCGACCGACGTTCACCAACGGCGGCGTCGACGCCGTCGAGGCCTCGCCCGACGGCACGAAGCTCTACATCTCGGGCAACTTCGGGACGGTCAACGGCCAGTCCAAGAAGGCGATCGCCCGGCTCGATCCCACGACCGGTGCGCCGGTCGCCGGGTTCACCGCCAACGCGAACGGCAAGGTCAACGAGCTCGCGGTCACCAACTCCACCGTGTACGCCGGCGGGCGCTTCACCACCATCAACAACGTGCCGCGCGGCGCGCTCGCGGCGGTCGACGGCGTCACCGGCGCGGTCCGCAGCGACTTCGTCAACAACATCACCGGCGGCATCGGCACCAACGGCGAGCTCGCCGTGCAGCGGCTGAAGCTGTCCCACGACGAGGGTCGGCTGCTGGTCGTGCACACCGGCCGCCAGGTCAACGGCCAGAACCGGTACGGCGTCGCGATCATCAACACGCGCACCAACAAGCTGACCCCGTGGCGGACCACGCTGTGGGAGGACAACCTGCAGTTCGTCGGCGGCATCCAGCGGGCGTACGGCGGCGACATCTCCCCCGACGACTCGTACTTCGTCGTCACCAGCGGCTCCGGCGGCGACCGCCCGCCGATCAACGACACGGTCATCCGGTTCAACCTCAACGACGACGCCGACGCCAAGCCGGTGTGGATCACGCGGCAGTTCGACTCGACGTACTCGGTCGCCATCACGGAGGCGGGCATCTACGTCGGCGGCCACTTCCAGTGGTCCGAGTCGGCGACGGCGCCGGTGCCGTGGCCCGGGCTCGACGACGTCGGGTACGGCACCGGGCAGGGCCTGTCCGGCTACTCGCTGGGCGACGCCGTCGTGAAGCGCTTCCACCTCGCGGCCCTGGACCCGGCCGACGGGCACGCACTCGAGTGGTTCGTCACGTCCAACTCCTACGAGGGCGACAAGCACATCGAGGCGACCCCGCGCGGCCTGTTCGTGGGCGGTGACGGCAACACCAAGGGCGGCTACAACGTCGGCCGGATCGGGTTCTTCGACTTCGGCAACGTGCCCGCGCAGAACGGCACCCAGACCGTGATCACCGACCCGATCGAGGGCCGGATCAAGCCGGTCGACGAGCAGTTCGAGATCACCGGGACCGCGACGGCCGCGTCGGGCGTCCAGCGGGTCGAGGTCGAGATCATGGACCGCAACTCCAACCGCTACCTCAACGACGACCTCACCACGTGGGGCAGCACGACGAGCAACACGATCAACGCCACGCTCGACCCGGGCACCGGCAGCACCCGCACCTGGCGGCTGCCGCTCACGATGACGGCCAACCGCGAGCTTCTCGTCCGGGCGCGCGCGGTCGCGGGCAACGGCACCGCCGACAACACCAAGGCGACCAAGAAGTTCGAGACGTTCGGCACCGACGACCGGCCGCCGACGACCAGCATCACCGGGCCGCCGAGCCCGCTGCGCCAGCTGACGTTCACGATCACCGGCTCCGCGGCCGACGACATCGGCGTCAACGGCGTCAGCTTCACGCTGCGCGACAGCCGGGACCGCTACCTGCAGGACGACGGCACGGTGTCGGGCACGTACCACACGTTCCGGGTCACGCCTGACGTCGTCGGCGCGACCAGCACGACCTGGTCGTACGAGGTGACGGTCCCCTATGAGGACGAGTGGTGGGCGCAGGCCCGGTCGTCCGACACCGCCGGCCAGTCCTCGCTCGACACCGCCGACCGGCGCTGGATCGTGAGCGAGAACGGCCAGCCGCCGACGGTCTCGATCACCCAGCCGGCCGTCATGGTGCCGCCCACGGCCGCGCAGCCGGTGACGGTCACGCCGGGCAGCCCGATCACGTTCACCGGCTCGGCGAACGACGACCAGGCGCTCAACGAGGTGACCATCACCCTCCGCAACAACTCGACCGGTGAGCGGCTCGCGTCCGACGGGTCGTGGGGCACCAACGTGATCGCCGGCTCGTACCGGATCTCGCCGGTCAACCTCAACCAGGCCAGCTACAACTGGTCGTACACGACGCCGTTCAACCTCAGCCCCGGCACCTACACCTTCACGGTCAGTGCCGACGACCAGATCGGCCTCAGCACGTCGTCGGCCAACCAGGGCCGGCTGACGCTCAACGCCGCCATCCCCGGCGACGCTCCGCCGAACGCCACCATCACGCCGACCGGGACGATCACCGGCCAGCAGGTGCTGCTGCTCAACCTGGCCGGCGGGGCGACCGACGACAAGGGGGTCGCGCGCGTCGGGGTCGCCATCCGTGACGCCGACACCAGCCGGTACCTGCAGCCCAACGGCACCATGTCGGCGTCCTTCGCCACCCTCGACGCCACCCTCGCCAACCCGGGGGCGACGAGCACGGGATGGACGCTCAACGTGGCGCTGCCGACGCAGGGCGACTGGAACGTGACGGCCTACGCCTGGGACAGCGCCGGGCAGCAGGACCCGTCGACGGCCGGCGCCACCTCGCGCTACCCGATCTACCCGGGCGACCAGCCGCCGGTGATGAACGAGGCGCTGCTCAGCCCGACCGAGGGCACCGAGTTCCCCGACGGCAAGATCTTCGTCAGCGGACGTGCCGAGGACGACCAGGCGATGCAGGAGGTCGACGTCGCGATCGTCAACGCGGCCGGCCAGTACATGAGCTCGTCGGGCGCGTTCACCAGCACCACCGCGAGCTGGCGCACGGCCTTCCTCAACAGCCCCGGCACCCCCGGGTCGAACTTCTCCTACACGACACCGGTGATCCCGGCCGGCGCGTACACCGTGCGCGTCCGGGCGATCGACCAGCACAACTTCGTCAGCGTGATCTACGAGCGCCACGCGACCGTCCTCCACCCGCCGAACAACCCGCCCGTGGCGAGCTTCACCGTCTCCTGCACCAACAACGTGTGCGCCTTCGACGCCCGCGGCTCGACCGACGAGAACGCCACGACGCTGACCTACTCGTGGGCGTTCGGCAACGGCAGCGGCACCGGACCGGTCCCGACGCGGACCTACACCGCGGCCGGCACCTACACGGTCGTGCTCACCGCGAAGGACGAGTGGGGGGACACCGGCACGGCGACGCAGACCGTCACCATCACGACGCCGCCGGGCAACCGGGCGCCGGTCGCGGTCCTCAACCCGCCGGCCTGCGCGAACCTCGCGTGCAACTTCTCGGCGGTCGGCTCGTCCGATCCCGACACCGGCGACACCCTCGCCTACCGCTGGCAGTGGGGTGACGGATCGGCCGACTCGACGACGACCTCGCCGGCGCACACGTTCCCGGCTGCCGGGACCTACACGGTCACGCTGATCGTCACCGACGGGTGGGGCGCGGCGACCACCACGACCCGCGCGGTGACCGTGCCCTGAGGTGGAGCCGGACATCCAATTGTGGTGAAGACCCTCGACAAATCGGGACGAAAACCCAAATATTAGGGACGTTCCGGCGTTCCGGGTGCAGGGCCGCGAGGGCCGCGCATAATCGCTGTCATGACGAGTCCGATTCCGGGCCGTCAGTCCCGTCACCCGCGCAGGGTGGATTCTCGGGCGGTCACTCGACGGCGATTCTTTACCCAGTTCGGGGCAGGCGCGCCCCTACGAAGTGAGCACGTGCCCCCGGGCCAACGACTGTCCCGGCTGACCCGTCCGTCCCCCATCGGGTGGACGGCCCTGCTGGCCGCGCTCATGCTGCACCCGTACGCCGTGCTCCTCATGCAGAGCCCCGCGCTCGACCCCATGGCGGCGGCCGGCGAGGTCTGCATGGTGCTGGCCAACCTGGTGCTGCTCGGCAGCGCGCAGGTGCTGGCCTTCGACACCCGGGTCGAACCGAACCTGATGCGCTCCCGGCTCGCCGCGGCCGCCGCGGTGGTCGCGGTCCAGGACCTGCCGCTCATCGTGTGGGCCCTCGCCGACCCGACCCAGACCGGGCACACCTATCTTCTCTCGGTCGGCCAGCTCGTCACCCTGGTCGCCGTCCTCGGGCTCGTCGCGCACGGCGCCCGGGGCACCCGGCTGCCCCGGATGAACCCGATGGCGACCGGCCTGCTGCTCGGCCTTCTCGTGCTGTGCGTGCGCCTGGCGCTGATCGCGACCGGCCTCTCGCCGTACCTCGACCTGCACCGCCCCGTCGACGTCGTCATGATCGCCGCGACCGGTGGCCTGATCGTCCTCATGTGCGTGCAGCTCGTGCGCTCCCCGCTCCCGCACTGGGCGGCGCTGCGGGTCGGCACCGGCGTCGTGCTGCTGTTCGTGGCCCGGCTGTGGGCGAGCATCGAGCACGCGTCGTCGCCGCCGCCGATCGCGGTGGTCGCCGTCGTCGTGTGCAACGCCCTGATCCTCACCACCGTGATCAGCCTGCTGCTCGCGACCCTGACCAGCACCCGGGACCGCGAGTCGGCGCTCGCGCACCGAGCCGCCGTCGCCGAGGCGACGGTGCAGCACGACCGCGAGGTCGTGCACGAGGTCCGGGCCGCGACCGCGGGCATCGTCGCCGGCGTCCACCTCCTCGCCGGCGACCAGGTCCCGCCCGGGCCGCGCCGGGAGGCGCTGCAGCGGATGGTCGACGTCGAGGCCGAGCGACTGCGCCGGCGGGTCGCCGACGAGCCGGAGGAGAAGGTCGCCGACCTGTCCGTCGACGACCTGGTGGAGCCGCTCGTCATCGCCCAGGAGGCACTGGGCCACCGCGTCACCTGGCAGCCCACCGGGCTCCACGTCGTCGGCCGGCACGACGGGATCACCGAGGTCCTCAACGTGCTCCTCACCAACGCCCACCGGCATGCCCACGGCACCGCCACCGCGGTGTACTCGCGGGTCGTCGGCCGCGAGGTCGAGATCCGGGTGTCCGACCACGGCCCCGGCGTCGACCCCGCCCTGCGCTACCACCTCTTCCAGTGGGGCGCCCGCGGCACCTTCTCGACAGGCCAGGGCATCGGCCTGCAGCGCGCCCACCGACTGATGCTCGAGCTCGGTGGCTCCCTCCGGCTCGACTCTGGTCGACCCGAACGCGGGGCCACCTTCGTGGTCACGCTTCCCCACGCCGACGCCGCCGCTCCCGCGCGTCCGCTACGCCTCAGCTCCTCGGGCGAGCGAACGACAGGAATGGCTGGATGAACGGATCACCACACCGCCCGATGCGGATCACGATCATCGACGACCACGCGCTGTTCGCGGAGTCGGTCGCCTTCTCCCTCGAGGCCGAGGGCTACCTCGTACGGCGGATCGACCTCGCGGACCGCCACGCCACGCTCGCGACGGTCCTCGCCGCCGCCGCCCGCAACGCACCGCGCATGGTGCTGCTCGACCTCAGCCTCGGTCGCCTCGGCGACGGGCTGCGGCTCATCGCGCCGCTGAGTGCGACCGGGGCCGCCGTCATCGTCATCACCGGCAGCGTCGACCGCTCGCGGTGGGGCGAGGCCGTGCGCCACGGCGCCAAGGCGGTGCTCCTCAAGACGTGCCCGCTGAGCGAGGTCATGGCGACCGTGCGCCGGGTACGGGACGGGCTTCCCCTGATGACACCGGACGAACGGGCCGCGCTCATCGAGGTCGCGCTGCACGACCGCGACGAGCTGCGCGACCTCCGCGGCCGGCTCGAACGGCTGACCCGCCGTGAGTCCGAGGTGCTCGGCGCGCTCATGACCGGGGCCCAGGTGCGGGAGATCGCGCGGACCAGCGTGGTCTCCGAGGCGACCGTCCGCTCGCAGGTGAAGTCGATCCTCGCCAAGCTCGAGATGAGCTCGCAGATCGCCGCCGTGGGCGCGGCCTTCAAGGTCGGCTGGCACCCTCCGGAGCACTGAGCCCGGCGCGGAACGCCTGTCCCTATGCCACATTTGGGGCATGTCGCGATGGTCGCGCCTCCCTAGGGTCACTGCATGCGCCTGTTGCTGGTCTCCTCGTCCGGTGGGCACCTCGCCCAGCTGATGTGCCTGCGCAGCTGGTGGGAGAAGCACGACCGGCACTGGGTCACCTTCAACACCGAGGACGCGATCGCCAAGCTGGAGGGCGAGGACGTCACCTGGGCGCACCACCCGACGACGCGCAACCTGCCGAACCTGCTGCGCAACACCGTGCAGGCGCGCGCGGTGCTCCGGGCCTACGGACCGGACCTCGTCGTCACGACGGGCGCCGCGGTCGCCGTGCCGTACTTCTGGCTGGAGCACGCGCACCGCCAGCACGCGCGCACCGTCTACCTCGAGGTCTACGACCGGATCGAGACGCGCACGCTGACCGGCCGGCTGTGCCGCCCGGTCACCGACCTCTTCCTCGTGCAGTGGCCCGAGCAGCAGCACCTCTACCGCTCCTCCGTCCTGGTCGGTGAGCTGTGGTGAGCCCGCCGCTGGTCGCCGTCCTCGTCGGCACCGACCACCACCGCTTCGACCGTCTGGTCGCGTGGGCGGCGGATCTCCAGTACCGGGGCGTCTTCCGGCTCCACGTCCAGCACGGCGCGACGCCGCTCCCACCCGCCGTCCCGGGGTCGGCGATGCTCGGTCCGGGCGCGCTCGCCGACCTCCTCGACCGCGCCGACGCGGTCGTCACCCATGCCGGCCCCGGCACGATCATGGACGCCCGGGAGCACGGTCACACGCCGATCGTCGTCCCCCGCGACCCGGCGCTCGGCGAGCACGTCGACGACCACCAGCTGCGGTTCGCGCGGTTCCTCGCGCGCAGCGGCACCGTCGTGACGGCGTACGACGCGGCGGAGCTGCGCGCCCGCCTCGACCTCGCCGTCCTCCTCGGTCACCCGCTCCCCGTGCACCGCGCCCCCTCCCCCACGCTCGCCCGCTTCGAGGCGCTGGTCGAGGACCTCGTGCACCGATGACCGTCGTCGAGGCCCGCCTGCAGGCACGGACGACGACCGGGACCCGGACCGCCGTCCGGCGGATCGTCCGGCACCGCACCGGACGGCTGCTCCTCGCCGGGGACGCGGTCGCCGCGGTCCTCGTCGTCAGCCTCGGCACCGTCGTCGGCGGCGTGCACCGCGGGCCCGACGCCCTCCTCTTCGTTCCCCTCTGGCTGGCCGCCGTCGGCATGACCGGCGACTACCGCCTGCCCGGCTCGGTCGCGCTGCGGAGCCATCGCCTGCTGCTCGCCGCCCTCGTGCTCCCGACCGCGGCGCTGCTCACCGCCGAGGCGATCGACTACCGCCTCTCCGCTCTCACCGTCAGCGCCGTCTGCGCCGGCACCGCCGCCCTCGGCATGGCGGGACGACGGCTGCTGCCCGCCGGGCCGTCGTACCGGGTGGTCGTGGTGGGCGGCTCCGCCGCACTGCCGGACCTGGTGGACCGCCTGGTCCGCACCCACCCGCACCGGTTCGCCGTCGTCGGCGCCTGCGTCGCCGCCGGCCCACCCCCCGGCCTCGGCGACCTGCCCCTCGGCCAGGGGCTCTCGTCCTGCTCGGAGCTGGTCCTCACCGGCGACGCCAACGCCGTCCTCATCGCCCCGCATCCCGCGATCGACCCGGCCGCCGTCCGCCGCCTGCGGTGGCGGCTCGAGGACGCCGGCCTCGCCGTCTTCGTCTGGGCGGGCCTCGACATCTCGCCCGCCGGCCGCACCCGCCTCGACCTCGACGAGGACCTGCCCCTCCTCCACGTCGACGCCCCGCGCCGGCTGGGGCCCAGCCACGCGGTCAAGCGGGTCCTCGACCGGGTCCTCGCCCTGCTCGCCGTCCTCGTGCTCGCGCCGCTGCTGCTGGCCCTGGTGCTCGCCGTCCGGCTGGACTCGCCGGGGCCCGCGTTCTACCGGCAGACCCGCGTCGGCAAGGACGACGCCCGCTTCACCATGTGGAAGCTGCGCACCATGCACGCCGACGCGGACACCGTGGCCGCCCTCGCGGCCCTCGCCGTCGCCGACCAGGGCAGCGGCCCCCTCTTCAAGATCCAGCGCGACCCCCGCGTCACCCGCGTGGGCCGCTGGCTGCGCCGCACCTCCCTCGACGAGCTGCCCCAGCTCTTCAACGTGATCTTCGGCCAGATGTCGCTCGTCGGGCCCCGCCCTGCCCTCCCCTCCGAGGTCGAGCGCTACCACCCCGACGTCCGCCACCGGCTCGTCGTCCATCCGGGGATGACCGGTCTGTGGCAGGTCTCCGGCCGCTCGGACCTGTCGTGGGAGGACTCCGTCCGCCTCGACCAGGAGTACGTCGACGACTGGTCGCTCCTGCTCGACGCGCGGATCGTCGTACGAACGGTCGGGGCGGTGCTCCGCGGCCGCGGGGCCTACTAGGAGTCGTTGTTACTTGCGAGTAGTATCGCCTTCATGAGCCACGTGACCTGCACGACCTCCGACGGCATCGCCCACGTCCGCCTGGACCGCCCGGAGAAGCTCAACGCCCTCACCCTCGACATCCTCGACGACCTCGTCGCCACCGCCCACGACCTCCGCAGGGACAAGTCCCTGCGCGCCGTCGTCATCAGCGGCGAGGGCGACGCCTTCTGCGCCGGCCTCGACTTCGCCTCCGTCCTCCGCAACCCCGCCGGCGTCGCCAAGGCCTTCGTCCCCCGCCCCTGGCGCGGCACCAACACCTTCCAGGAGGCCCCCTGGGCCTTCCGCCGCATCCCGGTCCCCGTCATCGCCGCCGTCCACGGCCACTGCCTCGGCGGCGGCCTCCAGATCGCCCTCGCCGCCGACTTCCGGATCGCCACCCCCGACTCCCGCTGGTCCGTCCTCGAGGGCAAGTGGGGCCTCATCCCCGACATGTCCGGCATCCAGTCCCTCAAGGAGCTCGTCGGCATCGACCAGGCCAAGCTCCTCACCATGACCGCCGAGATCTTCGACGGCTCCCGCGCTGCCGACCTCGGCCTCGTCACGTCGCTCTCCCTCGACCCCGTCGCCTCGGCTCTCACGTTGGCCGACGAGCTGTCGGCGAAGTCGCCCGACGCGCTCGCTGCTGCCAAGCGGCTCTTCGACTCGACCTGGAACGCGTCTGCTCGTCGTACGTTCGCGCGGGAGCGGGTCGAGCAGGCGTTCCTGCTCGCGGCGCGCAACACGAAGGCGGCCCGGGAGGCGGCGTTCGGGAAGGCTTCCGCGTCGTACGGGCCTCGGGGGCGGTAGGGGGCCCCGACGGCGGAGATCCGTCGCTGACCGGGTCGCCTGCGAGGAGCGGGGTACCGCGGGCAGATGCAGCCGCTCAGCATCGGCCTCGTCGCCGACCCGGCCAAGCCCACGCAGATCGTGCGCGGGTTCGAGGAGCACCACTCGAAGGGTGACGACGACCGTCACGCCTGGAACGTCGAGGTGCTCAGCGAACCGTTCACCGTCGCCTGCGAGAGCACGGACACCGTGCTGTCCCGGCTGACGGACCGGGGCCGGGAGCACGATTGGGACCTGGTGGTCGGGCTCACCGAGCTCCCCCTTCGCGACGACGACGGCCGGTACCTGCTGATCGAGACCGACCAGCAGCAGAGGACGGCAGTGATGTCCCTGCCCGCGCTGGGCGGCCTGCGCCTGCACCGGCGCGGCCGGCACGCACTGGACGAGCTCCTCCGCAGCATGGCCGACCCGGCGGCGGACGACGACCACCGGGTGCCGCTCCCACGGCGCAGCGGGCGCTGGCGGCTGCTGCTCGGCATGGTGCTGGCCAACCGGCCGTGGCTGCTCGTGCCCGGGCTCAAGTCGGCACTCGTCGCCGCCCTCACGACGGGCGCCATCGCCACCATCAACTCCACCGTCTGGCTGTTGGCCGGCTCGCTCGACTGGTGGCGCCTGATCCTCGCGACGATCGTCTCGCTCGCACTCGTCGTCGGCTGGCTCGTCGTCGACGGCGAGCTCTGGGACCGTCCAGAGGACGACTCGGCGCGGGCCCGGGAGCGATCGCGTCTGTACAACACGTCGACGCTGATCACGCTGACCGCGGGCGCGTCCATCTGCTATCTCGCGCTCTACGTCCTGAACCTGGCGTGGGCGATGTTCGTGCTCGACCCCGCCGTGATGGGCGGCTACCTCCAGCAGTCACTGGGCTACCAGGACCTCTTCGTGCTGGCCTGGTTCGTCGCGTCCGCGGCCACCGTCGGCGGGGCGCTGGGCAGCGGCCTGGAGTCCGACGAGGCGATCCGGGCGGCGGCGTACTCGAAGCGCGAGGAGAAGCGCCGCGAGCGGCTGGCCGAGGATCGCTAGACGCCACCGCCCGTTCGTGCGGCTCCTCTACGCCGGGACCTTGTCGGCGAGGAGGTCGATCTTCTCGATCTGCGGCTCCGAGAAGAGCACACCGGTGTTGGGTCCGAGCGCTTGACCGACGCCACCGGCCAGGTGCGCGTCGCGCGCTTCGTCGTCAGGAAAGACGTCGTACACGCCGAAGGTCGAGGGGCCGAACCGGAGGGCGAACCAGGCGACGGTGCCCGGCTCCTCCATGACGATCGATCGCGCCTCCGTCAAGAAGTCGGCCAGCTCCTGCTCCTTGCCGGGCAACGCCTCGAGGCGAACCAGTAGTGCTTTGCTGAGCATGGGTCGTACTCCTTCGATGTCGAGGACGTACTGCTGCGGCCGGATGCCGCAGGTGGGCGGTACCCCCGCGCCTACCCCCTGATCCGCTTCGTCTCGTACGCCCACATCGCGACCTCGACCCGGTTCCGAGCGCCGATCTTGTTCATCAGCGCCGCGACATGCGTCTTCACCGTGCTCAGCGTGATGTGCAGCTCGTCCGCGATCTCGGCATTGGTCCGGCCCCGGGCGACGGTGAGGAGCACCTCCTCCTCGCGCTGGGTGAGCGGCTCGATCGGCTGGGCAGGGGGGACGGCGCGCTCGAGGCCGGCCAGCGTCGTGAGGAGGCGGCGGGTGATGTCGGGAGAGATGAGGGCGTCGCCGTTGGCGGCGGCGTGGATGGCCTGGACGAGGAGGTCGGGGCCGGCGCCCTTGAGGAGGAAGCCGCGGGCGCCGGCCTTGAGGGCGCCGTGGACGTACTCGTCGATGTCGAAGGTCGTGATGACGACGACGGCGAGGGGGTCCTCGACTCCGGGACCGGCGAGCTGGCGGGTGGCCTCGACGCCGTCGATGCCGGGCATCCGGATGTCGAAGAGGCAGACGTCGGGGCGCAGGGCGCGGGCGACGGCAACGGCCTCGTGACCGTCGCCGGCCTCGCCGACGACCTCGATGCCGGGCTGGGCGTTGAGAATCATCGTGAGGCCGGTGCGGACGAGGGGCTGGTCGTCGGCGACCACGACGCGGATGGTCATCGCGACACCTCGCGCGGGAGGGTGGCCTCGACGGTCCAGCCGCCGCCGATCGGGTCCGGGCCGGCCTGGCAGGCGCCGCCGAGCAGCTTGGCCCGTTCGGCCATCCCGAGCAGGCCGAAGCCCACGGTGGTGGCGGGGCGGGGGGCTTCTCCGTCGTCGTGCACACGCAACCGTACGACGTCGAGGTCGCCCGTGACCGCTACGGTGACGACCGTGGCGTTGCGGGAGTGCCGGATCGCGTTGGTGACCGACTCCTGGCAGATGCGGTACACCGCCACGTCCACCGGTTGCGGCAGGCCGGCGAGGTGGCCGGAGCGGTGCACCTGGACGACGGGACTCATCCGGGTCAGCTCGTCCAGGTCGTCGATGCCGCGCTGCGGCGCGTAGTCGGTCACCTCCCCGTCGCGGAGCACCCGGACCATCGTGCGCATCTCGTGGAGGGTCCACGACGCCTCCTCCTCGATGGCCGCCAGCACCTCGACCGCCGCGGCCGGGTCGACGGCGGCCACCGCGCGCCCGGCCTGCGCCTGGATGGCGATGGCCGAGACGTGGTGGGCAACGGTGTCGTGCAGCTCGCGGGCGAGCACACCGCGCTCGAGCATCCGGACCTGCTGCACCTGCCGCGAGCGCGCGACCGCGCGGTAGCGCATCGCGGCACCGAGGGCGAACGAGGCGACCAGCACGGTGGTGCCGCCGATCACGTCGCCGACGGGCGTCGCGGTGCTCGCGAGGGCGACGCTCGCCGGGACGGCGACGATCGCCGTCCCGATCAGCGCCTCGGGTCCGGAGGCCCAGCGGTACAAGGCGTACGGCAGCAGCAGGACGCACGCCATCGAGTGGAGCCCCACGTCGGGCAGGTCCTCGAAGATCATCGGGATGTTGAGCACCATCGAGCCGCCGAAGCCGACCGCGGTCGCCAGCAGCGGATGGGTACGCCTCCAGAGCAGGACCGGGATCACCAGGAGCGCGACCGCCGCGGCCCAGGGCCGCGCCGGCACGTCGGAGCGGAAGATCGCCTCGCCCGTGGCCGTGAGCAGGAGGGCGCCGACCAGCACCCAGTCCCACCACACCCGTGCGGGCGGGTCGGGGGCGCGGGGCTCGGCGAGGATCGAGCGGACGAAGGCGGCGAGCACCTCTGCAGCCTAGAGAGCCGCGGCGCTCGCCGTACGGGGCACAAGCACGATATGCACGCCGTACTTTCGGACGACGTGGCGCCCGCCGTGCTCACCCCGACAGGAAGCTGAACCGCACCTCCCGCACGGCGTTGTCCACGTTCAGGTCGACCAGGCAGACGCTCTGCCACGTCCCCAGCAGCAGCCGCCCACCCACCACCGGCACCGTCGCGTACGGCGGCACGAACGCCGGCATCACGTGCGAGCGGCCGTGCCCCGGACTGCCGTGGCGGTGGCGCCAGCGGTCGTCCGCCGGCAGCAGGTCGGCCAGCGCGGCGAGGAGGTCGTCGTCGCTGCCGGCGCCGGTCTCGAGGATGGCGAGGCCGGCGGTGGCGTGGGGGACGAAGACGTGGAGCAGGCCGTCCCCGCGCCCCGCGACGTACGACGAGCAGTCGTCCGTCAGGTCGAGGACGACCTCGCGGTCGCCGGTCCGGTAGGTCCTGGTCTCGGTGTCCACGACGCCCATCTTGCCGAGAAATCGGCGGAAGGAGCGCGATGAGTGTCGAATCCGGCGCCGGTCATACGTGGAGAAGGTGAGAGCACCACCGACCAGACGGGAGCAGGGCCATGTGGGAGACCACCAGCATCCACGAGCACCGCCAGCACCTCAGCCACGACCTGCCGTGCCCGGCCTGCGGCCACGCGGCGCACACCTTCCTCGCGTGCAGCGACACGTGCGACTGCGCGCCGACGGTCATGCCGGGCGCGCTGCCCCTCGCCGCCTGACCTCGCCGAACGCCGCCGCGAGCTGGTCGATCAGGTCGTCGACGGGCGCCATCTCGTAGCCGTCCCGGAAGCGCACGGGGCGGAAGCGGACGTCGTGGACGAAGCGCACGTTCTCGTCGGCCGAGCCGGAAGGCGCGCTCACGGGTACTCCAGGTCGACGGTCTCCTCGCTGATCTCCCACAGCCGCCGCGCCGCGCCCTCGTCGCGGGCGAGCTTGCTGCGCCCGACGATCCGCGGCGTCCCGGACATCTGCTGAAGCCCGCTCGGCCCGACGAAAGTGTTGCCCGGGAGGTCGGAGGTCGCGGCCATCAGGGACGGCCAGGCCCCGGCCGCGGCCGACTGCGAGACGGCCTTGACGCCGGCGTCGAGGATCGACGCGATGCCGCCGTGGGAGCGGCCGTACTGGCCGTTGGCGGCGAGGTGGGTGCCGGCGAAGCCGGGGTGGGCGGCGAGTGCGCGGACGGGCAGGCCGGCGGCCGTCAGCCGGCGGTCGAGCTCGGCGGTGAAGAGGAGGTTGGCGAGCTTGGACTGCCCGTAGACGCGCCACTTGCTGTAGCGGCCGCGCTGCTCGCGGGGATCGCCGAGGGGTGCCTTGCCGGCGAAGTGGTGGAACATCGACGACACGGTGACCACGCGCCCGTCGCCGCTCTGGACGAGCTGCGGGAGCAGCAGGCCGGTGAGCAGGAAGGGGCCGAAGTGGTTGGTCGCGAGCTGGAGCTCGAGCCCGTCCGCCGTCCGCGAGTACGACGTTCCCATCACCCCCGCGTTGTTGACGAGCACGTCGATCGCCCCCACCTGCGCGACCGCCGCCGCCGCGGTGCGCACCGAGCCGAGGCTGGCCAGGTCGAGGTGGAGGGCCTCGAGCGAGGCGTCGGGCACCTCGGCGCGGATGGCGCCGACCGTCTCCTCGACCTTCGCCGGGTTGCGTCCGGCGAGGATGACGCGCGCGCCGCGGCGGGCGAGCTCGAGGGCGGTGTGGTGGCCGAGGCCGCCGAGTGTCGGCCCGGTGACGACGATCGTCCGGCCGGTCTGGTCGGGCAGGTCGGCGACATTCCACTTGTCGGTCATCGGATCCCTCACGGAGTGGTGGCGAGCCGGGCGACAACGCGGCGCCCGAGCTCCTGGTCGCCCGAGACGGTGACGGCGCCCTCGGCGGCGGGACGGCGCCCGCCGGCGAGGACGATGAAGCTCTCGCGGTCCATGGACAGCGCGACGGTCGGCGCGGCCGGTACGTCGGGCAGCCGCTGCGCGCGGCCGTCGTCCCCCACGAGGACGGCGACGGGCTCGCTGCCGGCGACGTCGAGCACGGCCGTCGTCCCGGCGGGCGGGGCGATCCGCTTGCCGATCACGAAGCCGAAGCCTTCGGCGAGGTACTCGGCGGTGTGGCGCGCGGCGGGTGTGTCGAGGCCGCCGGGCCGGCCGATCGCGCGGCGGATGTCCTGCTCGTGCATCCAGACGTCGAGGGGCCGGTTGCGCAGGAGGGTCCGCTGGTTCCAGCCGATCATCCCGAAGATCCCGGGGGCGGGCGCCGAGGCGTCGTCGGGCATCGCGGCGAGCAGCTCGGCGTGCCGGGCGCTGGTGCGGGCGCGGAGCTCCTCGATGATCGCGGCGGGCGGGACGTCGCGCCGGGTGATCACGCCGATCTCGGTGAACTGGCCCATCGGGCCGGTGACGTGGGGCGCGTCGCCGACCTCGGCGGTCTCGTCGGGCCCGCCGCCGAGCAGCGACTCGAGGTGCGCGGTGTGCGAGACGACGGCCTTGACGTCCCAGCCGGCAAGGTCGGTCGGCCGGGCCCAGTCGTCGGGGGCGAGCTCGTCGAGCAGCGCCGTGAAGTCACCGATCGCGCTCCACCAGGTCTCGACGTAGCCGGCCAGCAGCTCGCGGTCGCTCATGCCGCCGATGCTAGCGAGCCGGAGGGGACGAGGTGCCGCAACACGGCAGCGTCAGCGCAGGTAGCGCTTCACGACGGGCACCCCGGAGCGGATCGTCAACCGGGCCGCGTACATCGCGCGCCGCGCCTTCTGCTCGCCGCCGTTCCAGCCCCAGAAGCCCGCACCCTTGGGGATCGTCGAGCTGCGCCGCACCCAGCCGTGGAAGTAGAGCGTCGCCCGCCCCTTCTGGACGACGACGTCGCCGCCGCCGGGCCCGCACAGCCCGCCGGTCGACGCGCGGTCCAGCAGCACCCCCTGCGGGGCGTCGGCCCACGCCGTCAGCGACCGCGAGCGGCGCCACGTCTGGTGGTAGCTGCAGCGGGCGAAGTCCCCCTCGGAGGCGAACAGGTAGTAGGAGCCGCCCGTCCGCACCAGCACCGGGTTCTCGACGACGCCCGTCGAGCGGATCAGCTCGACGCTCGGGCCGCGCGCCTTCCGCCCGTTGCCGCTCAGCGGCAGCAGCCGGATCGAGGACGGCTTCCCGTCGGTCTTGTAGAGCAGGTAGTGCCGACCGCCCTCGGTGTACGCCGACGGGTCGATCACCCCCCGGCTCGGCAGCCCCGGTACGGCGACCGGGTCGGCCGCCGCCGGCACCTTCGCCCGCGCCGGGCACACCAGCGGCGCGGTGCCGACGGGACGGAACACCTCGAGCGGCCCGCGTGCGACGGCGACGCCGATGCAGCGACCCTCGGGTCCCAGACCCCGCACCGGTACGGCGAAGTAGAGCACCCAGCGCTTCCCGACCCGGGTCAGGTCGGCGGCCCAGATGGCGCCCGCGCGCGCCCATGCGGGACGCTCGGCAAGGACCGGCTCGGTCCAGCGCCAGCCGCGGCCGGGCTCCTTGACCGCGCGGTCCACCTGCTCACCGGTCGCGACGACAACGAGCTTCTTGCCGACGGCGACGACGCTCGGGTCGCCGACGTTGCCGGCCAGGACCGGCTCCGGGTAGCGCTCCTCGGCCGGGGCGGGCGCCGGCGCGACGACCAGCCCGAGGGCGAGCAGCGCGGGCAGCGCGAGGACCAGGAGACGACGGAGCACCCGCGAACCCTAGGTCACAACGACGACGGCCGCCCCGGTTTCCCGGAGCGGCCGTCGTACGGGCTGATCAGCGAGCGATCAGAACGCGTCCTCGGAGAGGTCCATGACGTCGAGGCTGGCGCCCTGGGCGATCGTGAGCTCGGCCGAGATGCGCGGCAGGTTGAGCTGCGCGAACCACTGGGCGGCAGCGACCTTGCCCTCGTAGAAGGCCTGCTCGGAACCGGCGTCACCGGCCAGCTTGTCGAGGGCGACCTCGGCGCCGCGGAGCAGCAGCCAGGCGCAGACGACGTCACCGAGCGCCATCAGCAGGCGCGTGGTGTTGAGGCCGACCTTGTAGATGTTCTTGATCTCGTCCTGGGCGGACATGAGGTCGTTGATCATCAGGCCCACCATCGCCTCGGCGTCGGCGAGAGCGGTCGCGAGGAGCTCGCGCTCGTTCTTGAGCCGGCCGTTGCCCGCACCGGACTCGGCGAACGCCTTGATCTCGGCCGCGAGGTGGCCGAGCGCCTTGCCCTGGTCCTTGACGATCTTGCGGAAGAAGAAGTCCTGGCCCTGGATCGCCGTGGTGCCCTCGTAGAGGGTGTCGATCTTGGCGTCGCGGACGTACTGCTCGATCGGGTACTCCTGCAGGAAGCCCGAGCCACCGAAGGTCTGCAGCGACTCGGTGCCGAGCAGGACCCACGAGCGCTCCGAGCCGTAGCCCTTGACGATCGGGAGCAGCAGGTCGTTGACGGCCTCGGCGATCTCGTCGCGCTCGCCGGCGGCCTTGGCGCGGAACACCGTGTCCTGCCAGGTCGCGGTGTAGAGGACGAGCGAGCGCATGGCCTCCGCGAACGACTTCTGCGTCATCAGCGAGCGGCGGACGTCGGGGTGGTGGGTGATCGTGACCCGCGGCGCCGTCTTGTCGGACGACTGCGTGAGGTCGGCGCCCTGGACGCGCTCCTTGGCGTACTCGAGCGCGTTGAGGTAGCCGGTCGAGAGGGTCGCGATGGCCTTGGTGCCGACCATCATGCGGGCGTTCTCGATGACGTCGAACATCTGGCGGATGCCGTCGTGGACCTCGCCGAGCAGCCAGCCGCGGGCGGGCTCGCCGCCACCGACCTGCGCGTCGCCGAAGGTGAGCTCGCAGGTGTTGGACACCTTGAGGCCCATCTTGTGCTCGACGTTGGTGACGTAGACGCCGTTGCGCTCGCCGGTCAGCTCGCCGGTCTCGACGTCGAAGTGGTACTTCGGGACGAGGAAGAGCGAGAGGCCCTTCGTGCCGGGGCCACCGACGCCCTCGACGCCCTTCGGGCGCGCGAGGACGAGGTGCATGATGTTCTCCTGCAGGTCCGACTCGGCGCTGGTGATGAAGCGCTTGACGCCGGAGATGTTCCAGGTGCCGTCGTCGTTGGGCGTGGCGAACGTCTTGCCGGCGCCCACGTCGGAGCCCGCGTCGGGCTCGGTGAGGACCATCGTGGCGCCCCACTGCTTCTCGAGCATGAGCTGGGCGATCTTGATGTCGCGCTCGACGCCGTTGGCGTTCTTGAAGACGACCGAGCCCATCGACGGGCCGGTGCAGTACATCCAGATCGGCGCCTGCGCACCGAGGACCATCTCGCCGGTCGCCCAGACGAGGGACGGCGGCGCGGTGGTGCCGCCGATCTCCTCGGGCAGGCCGAGGGCCCAGAAGCCGGACTCCATCCAGGTGTCGTACGACTTCTTGAAGGACGCCGGGACGGGCGCGGTGTTGGTCGCGGGGTCGAACACCGGCGGGTTGCGGTCGGAGTCGACGAAGGAGGCCGCCAGGTCCTCGCGGGCCACGCGCTCCACCTCGGAGAGGATCTCGCGCGCGGTGTCGGCGTCCATCTCCTCGAAGACGCCGGTGCCGAGGTACTCCTGCACGTTGAAGAGCTCGAAGAGGTTGAACTCGATGTCACGCAGGTTGCTCTTGTAGTGGCTCACTGTCCCACCATTTCTAGGGGTTCGCAGAGTTGTTGTCGTGGCTGCTACTCGCCAGTAACTTCATGATACGGGGGGTGCTTGCTGCGGGCAAGCAACGGGGTGGTCGGGCTCCTCACACCGGCGCCCCTCCCCGGGCGGGTCGGGCGGCGAGTCGGCGAATTCACCCAAAAAGGGCCATTCGGCCCCTGCCCGAAAAAGATCGGATGGGGCGGTGAACCTCCCGCGAACGTTCGGATCCCTGCTCGCCGCCGGCGCCCTCGCCGTCGGCATCCTCGCCGGACCGGGTGCCCTGACCCCGGCCCACGCCGCCGACACCGGCAACGCCGCTCCCCAGTCCGGCCGGATCGTCAGCGACGATCCCGTGTCGTTCACCCCGCACGTGATGGACGGGGCGGTGCACTCGATGACCCAGGTCGGGAACCTGGTCGTCGTCGGCGGCACGTTCACCCGGGTGCGCAACGCGGGCAGCACGGTCGACATCCCCCGCCAGAACGTCTTCGCGTTCCGCGCGGACACCGGCCAGGTCAGCACGACGTTCGCGCCGAACCCCAACGGCCTCGTCTACACGCTGCAGCCGGCCGCCGACGGGACGTCGGTCTACATCGGCGGTGCCTTCGACCACGCCACCTCGGGAGGGACATCGGTCGCGGTCAGCCGGCTCTACAAGGCCAGCACGCTCACCGGCGACCGGGTCGCCCAGTTCAACCCCGGCACGCTCAACGGCCAGGTGCGCGACGTGTCGGTGGTCGGCAACCGGCTGTGGATCGCCGGGAAGTTCACGCACGTCCAGGGTCAGCCCAGCCTCGGCCTGGCCTCGGTCAACGCGACGACCGGCGCCCGGGATCCCTACTACGCCAGCGTGATCGCCGGCGTCCACCGGGCGGGCTCGCTGACCAACGTCCAGAAGATCGCCACGAACCCCGCCGGCACGCGCCTCGTCGCGATCGGCAACTTCGACACCGTCGACGGCGTGAAGCGCCACCAGATGGCGGTTCTCGACATCGGCAGCGGCACCCGGGCGACGCTGGCGAGCTACTACACCAGCCTGTACGAGTCGGCCTGCAGCTCGTCGTTCGAGACCTACATGACCGATGTCGAGTTCTCCCCCGACGGCTCCTTCTTCGTCATCTCCACCACGGGTGCCTACGGCGGCTACGCCGGCAGCATGGCCGCCACGAGCGGCTGCGACGTGGTCGCCCGCTTCGAGACCGGCGCCGGCGGCACCGCGGTGCGGCCGACCTGGACGGCGTACACCGGCGGCGACACGACGTGGACCGTCGAGGTCACCGACGACGTCGTCTACACCGGCGGGCACATGCGCTGGCAGAACAACCCGACCCGCGGCGACGCGGCCGGGGACGGCGCGGTGTCGCGGCCCGGCATCGCGGCGCTCGACGTGCGCAACGGCATGCCCTACGCGTGGAACCCGACGCGCACCCTCGGCGCCGGCGTCCGCGCTCTCGTCGCCACCGACCAGGGACTCTTCGTCGGCTCCGACACCGACGTGATCGCCGGCGAGACGCACCGCAAGGTCGCCCTCCTCCCGCTCTCGGGCGGGGCCGCGCTGGCCGACGAGCCCGAGGGGACGCTGCCCGGCGACGTCTTCCGCGTCGCCAGCGGGCAGTCCCAGCTCGTGCGCAGTGGGTTCGACGGCACCACCGCGAGCGCACCGGTCAACGCCCCCAACGGCACCGGCTGGGGCACCGCCGTCGGCGCGTTCATGGTCAACGGCGTGCTCTACACGGCGTACTCCGACCGGACCCTGACCCGGCGGACCTTCGACGGCACGACGTACGGGCCCGCGACGACCGTCGACACCGCCGACCAGCTCGTCTACGAGGCGGCCTGGCACACAGTCGACATCCCGACGATCACGAGCCTGTTCTTCCGGAAGGGCTGGATCTACTTCACGAAGTCCGGCTCGTCGCTGCTCTACCGCCGCGCGTTCGAGCCCGAGTCGGGCGTCGTGGGGCAGCAGCAGTTCAGCGTGCCGTCGGTGACGGGCGTGAGCTACAGCAGCATGCGCGGCGCCTTCGTCGCCGACGGGCGGCTGTACTTCGCCAGCAGCAACGGCTCGCTCAGCCGTGCCGACTGGGGCGAGCACGGCGCCGTGGCCGGGACCGCGACCACGCTGGCGCCGTCCGGGTCGGGCTGGGCGTCGCGGGCGATGTTCCTCTACCAGGGGACGCCGATCCCACCGCCGGTCAACGACCCGCCCACCGCCGCGTTCACCGTCTCGTGCACCGGCCTCGACTGCTCGTACGACGCGAGCGGCTCCACCGACGACGGCACGATCACCTCCTACGCCTGGACCTTCGGCGACGGCCAGAGCACCACCACCGCCGGGCCCACCGTCACGCACACCTACGCCGCCGGTGGCGCGGTCACCGTGGGCCTCACCGTCACCGACAACGGCGGCAAGACCGGCGCGACCACCCGCACTGCCCAGCCCACCGCCGCCGCGAGCCCGATCGCCCTCGTCGGCGCGACCTCCACCCAGGGCAACCGGGTCAACCACCAGGCCGTCGTCCCGGGTGGGGTGCAGGCGGGCGACCTGCTGCTCGCCTACTTCACCGCGAACACCGTCGCGCCGTCGTACACGGGGCCGGCGGGGTGGACGCTCGTCCAGTCCGCCGCGGCCGGGACCAAGGCGACCGGCATGCTGTGGCGTCGTACGGCGACCGCGGCCGACGCCGGCAGCACCGTCGCCGTCACCTCCAGCGGCTACGCCAAGAGCGTCCTCACCGTCGTCGCCTACCGCGGCGTCGCACCCACCGTGACCAGCGCGATCGCCGTCCAGACGAGCTCGGGGACGGTCCACGCCACGCCGACCCTGTCGGCCCCCGACGGCGCGCACTGGCTCGTCAGCTATTGGGCGGACAAGAGCAGCGGGACGACGTCGTGGACGCTGCCGCCCGACACCACCCAGCGCTCGGCCGCCTCGGGATCGGGCTCCGGCTACATCTCCGGCGTCCTGGCCGACAGCGCCGGTCCCGTGCCTGCCGGACCGGCCGGCGGCCTCAGCGCGACCGCCGACGCCAGCGGGACCGCGGCGATCACGTTCAGCGTCCTGCTCGGCGCCCCCTGAGCGACGTCCCGCCCACCCCGGCGAACCCGAAAAACGCCCTAGGTCGAGTGACTCGATCGAACAATCTGAGACACTGGCCCCATGCGCGTCTCCGCCAAGTCCGACTATGCACTCCGGGCGCTCATCGCCATGGCAGGCCGGTCCGACGGCCGGGCGGTGAGCGCAGAGGAGCTCGGTCGTCTCCAGGACATCCCCCACGGCTTCCTCCAGGCCATCCTCGCCGACCTCCGCCGCGCGGGCATCGTGATGTCCCAGCGCGGCCAGTCAGGCGGCTGGCGGATGGCCCGCGAGGCCGACGGCGTCTCGGTGGCCGACGTCATCCGCGCGGTCGACGGGCCCCTCGTCTCCGTCTATGGGCTGCGCCCCGAGGCGGTCAACTACAACGACGACGCCGAGGTGCTCCAGCACGTCTGGATCGCCGCGCGCCGGGCACTGCGCGAGGTCTTCGAGGACGTCTCGATCCAGCAGCTCGCCGACGGCCAGCTGCCAGACGCGGTCACCTCCCGGACCGCCGACGACGACGCCTGGGCCCCGCACTAGCTGGTTTGGCGCGAGCGCGTCTTCGACGCTTCGAAGAGGCAGCAAGCTGCCCGAAAAGCGTCTCTCGACGCGCTGCCGCGCTCGCGGTCGAGGTCTACTCGGTGCGAGGTTCGCTGGCGGCCGGACCTGGTGGCGCGCTGCCGCGCTGCGCGCCCGGGACCGGGTCTCGTTTCGGCGCTGACCCCTCATTCCTGACCCACCCGCACCGATCGGGCGGGCATGCGCCGTCTCCTGCTCGCCCTGGCCGTCGGGATCGCGGTGGTCGCCCCGGCCGCGCTGGCCCTCTCCCCCGCCACTCCCCAGCCGGCCCGCTGCGGCAGCGGTGACGCGCTGAGCTGGTCGCTGCCGGGGGCGTGCCAGCACGTCGACGAGCCGCCGGCGGGGGTCGACCCGACCGAGCCGGTCAGCACGGCCGAGCTGCGGGCGCGCGACGGCGGCTCCGCAGGGGCGTACGACGCGGCGGAGGCGCTCGGCGTACCGGCGCCGGTGCAGGCGGCCGCCGCGAGCCCCGCGGTGACGTGCGAGGGCGACGGGTCCGGCGGGTACCGCACCCAGGCGATGTACGTCGTCGAGGCCGGCCGCAGCAACCGGTACGCCGCCCTGCTGCCGAGCTTCCGGCTGTGGGCCGCGGGCGTGGACGACGTCGTCAACCGGTCGGCGGCGCTGACCGGCGGCGTCCGGAAGGTGCGGTTCGTGACCGAGCCGGACGGCGGGGCGTGTGTCGCGAAGGTGCTCAACGTGACCGTGCCGGCCGGGTCGATGTCGTCCTTCAACGCGACGATCTCGGCGGTCCAGGCGCTCGGGTACGCCGACCCGAGCCGCAAGTACCTCATGTGGACCGACGCGACGGTGCTGTGCGGGGTGGCGTCGATGTACCCGGACGCGACCGACGGGCAGGGCAACCCGAACAACGGCCGCTACGCGCAGTACGCGCGGATCGACTCCGGTTGCTGGGGCTTCGGCGACGGCGCGGCGCAGCACTCGGTCGAGGCGCACGAGCTGCTGCACACGCTCGGGGGCGTGATGAGCACGGCGCCGCACGGCACGCGCGCGGGTCACTGCTGGGACGAGTCCGACACCATGTGCTACGCCGACGGCGGCGGGTTCGCGATGAAGCAGGTGTGCCCGGCCGAGCGCGAGTACCTCCTCGACTGCAACAACGACGACTACTTCTCGACCTACCCCGACCCGGGCAGCTGGCTCGACACCCACTGGAACGCCGCGGACTCGCGGTTCCTGATCGGCGGGGGCGACGGCTCGGGCGGCGGCGCACCGGGGACGCCGACGGTCCTCGGTGCGACGATCGCGGTCAACAACCCGGCCGTGCCGGGCCTCGCGACGCAGGCGACGATCGCGCCGTCCCTGCCGGCGGGCCGGACGGTCGCGTCCGTGCAGTGGAAGTCCGCGCGCGCCGACTGCGTGTTCGGCAGCCCGGCCGAGCTGCAGACGAGCGTCACCTGCGCCGCGACGGCGTCCGCGCCGACGACCGTCACCGCGACGCTCACGGACTCGACCGGTGCGAGCAGGACCGTGACGAGCCCCCTCACCTTCGCCACCGGGACGACGCGGCCGGTCACGGTCGCCTTCCCCGCGGGGACGGCGACCGCCGTCTGCACCGGCGCCGCCTTCCCGCTGACCGCGCGGGTCGTCGACACCGCGAGCGGGCAGCCGGTCAAGGGCCTCGCCGTCGCGCTGACCAAGCAGACCGCCACGATGACGGCGCCCGCCGCCGCCGGCTCGCCGCTGACGACGGTAGAGGGCACCGCCGTGCTGAGCCAGACGGCGACCGTCGCGACGACGTACCGCGCGCGGACGACGGCCGGGACCGTCTACGCCGCCGGCGGTCCCGCCACGCTCGTCGCCACCCCGGCCCGCTGCGCGACGTCGCTCACCGCGGAGCTCGACCGCAGCGCCGCCTACTACGGCGACCCGGTCAGCGTCAGCGGCCGGCTCACCGCGGCGGTCCCGTCGGGCGTCACGCTCGCTGTCCGGCTGACCACGGCCGCCGGCCGGGTGCTGCCCCTCGGCACCACCAAGACCGGTGCGGACGGGCGGTTCGGCCTCGTCGTGAAGCCCACCGAGTCGGGGGTGGTGTCGGTCGTGCTGACGGTCTCGACGGCCTACGCGGCCGCGACGGCCACCGCCGGCTCGCTCGTCGTCAGCTCGCCGGCGACGCTGATCACCGGAGCGGTCGACCGGACCGAGGTCGGCTTCGGCCAGAACGTCACCGTCACCGGGACCCTCCGCCGCGACGCGGGCGGCACCGTCACCGCTCTCGCCGCCAAGCCCGTCGCCGTGTACGTCGCCCCGGCCGGCGGCGGCGCGGCCGTGCGCGTGGGCGCGGCGACGACGACCCCGGACGGCCGGTTCACCGCCGTCGTGCCACTCAAGGTGAGCGGTGTCCTCAGCGTCACGTACGCCGGTGCGGCCGGCCAGCCGGCGGCGTCGTCCGCGATCGGCCCGGTCACCGCCGGCACCTGGACGACGGCCGTCACCGCGGCCACGTCCGCGAGCACCGTCGCGGCGGGCGGCTCGGTGACGCTGAGCGGCACGGCGACCCGGACCTACGGCAGCACCACGCTGCCCGCCCCGGGACTGCGGCTCAAGGTGACGTTCCGGGCGACCGGGTCGGCGACGAGCACCGTCGTGGCGACGCCGACGACGGCAGCGAACGGGACGTTCACGCTCCGGGTGCTGCCGAAGGCGGCCGGCACCTGGACCGTGTCGGTGCCGGCGGTCGCCGGCTACACCGCCGCGGAGGCCGCGGCGCTGACGATCGGCGTCGGCTGACCCCGGGTCAGGCGACCTGGCCGAGCTTGCGCTTGAGCTTGCGCCGCTTGCGGTCGAGCTCCTCGAGGCGCACCTCGAGCGAGGCGTTGCGGCGGGCGAGGCGCTCGACCTCGCGCAGGGCGTCCGGGAGGGACTGGAAGGCCGCGGCCGCGTGCCGGACCTCGTCGAGGCGCAGGGACGCCGTACCGAAGCCGACGAGGGCGCCGAACGCCTTCCAGACCTCGCCCGGCTCGAGGCCGTCGGTCTCGAGGACGTGCATCCGCTCGGGCTTGCGGCAGGCGGCGCTCCACCGGGCGACGGTCGCGGCCTCGTCGTCCAGGCCCGTCGTGACGACGACGTGGACCCGGTGGGCGGCGAGCGCATCGACCAGCAGCGCGACCTGCTCGGGCGTCGCCGTCGCGAGCAGCGGCTGGCTGAAGACGAGGTCGGCGCGCGCCCGCTCGGCGCGGCGGACCAGCCGGCTCCACTGCCCCTCGACGTCGGTGCGCTTGAGACCCCAGTCCTTGTGGGAGCGGGTCATCTCGACGGCCGCCCGGAAGCTCTCGGCGGTCGTCTGGGCCACCGAGGCGACCCCCAGCTCGACGAGCGCCGCGTGGTGGTGGGCCAGCGCGGACTCGATCACGTCGCCGGCGCCGGGCATCCCGACGTGGATCCAGGCCTGGTGCTTCTTCGCCATGGCGCCACCGTGCCAGCCCCCGATGAGCGGCCCGTGAACCGGCGGTGACCGGCAGCGGTCGAGCCGAAGGGGTAGAACACGTTCTAGAACCGCCCTACGATGGCCCCCATGATCACCTCCGACGCCATCGTCTGGAACGCCCCGAACGACCCGCACCCGGCCCGGGCCGCGTCGCAGCGCTCGTACTCCGCGGTGGCCAAGGGCGACCTCGCCGAGTGGCTCACGGTCTACGCCGAGGACGCCGTCCTCGAGGACCCCGTCGGCCCCTCGATGTTCGACCCCGAGGGCGCCGGCCACCACGGCCACGCCGGCATCTCGGCCTTCTGGGAGAAGGCGATCGCGCCGATCGGCACGTTCGAGTTCACCATCACCGACTCGTTCGCCAACCCCGGCAGCAACACCTGCGCCAACATCGGGCGGATCAAGACGTCGTTCCCCGACGGCTCGCACACGACGACCGACCTGATCATGGTCTACGTCGTCGACGACGACGGCCGGGTGAAGTCGATGAAGGCCTTCTGGGAGCCGGAGCGGACGATGGCGAGCTTCACCAGCGCCTGACCCTCCTCCGCCGCGTCTAGATCGCCGTCGCCTCGGCGATCCAGCTGACCAGCGGCCGCAGGCGGCGCCAGTCCTCCCGGACCCGGTCGAGCAGCTCGGCCGTGTGCACGAACGGCTCGAAGCCGTACGAGCGCATGCCCAGCACCGTCTTCATCTTGAGCAGCTCGATCCGCGGGTGCTCCTTGTCGTACCCGCGCGGCACCGTCTTGAGCCGCTCCCCCGCGATCTCGAAGCCACCCCGCTCCAGGTCGCGCAGGATCCGCTGCAGCACCTTGCCCGTCTTCTCGTCAGCCATCGCCTCGCGCATCGCCGCCAGGCGCGGCCCCCCGGCCTCGTAGATCCCGCCGCCGACCCGCACCCCGGGCGCCGAGACCTCGACGTACCAGCCGGACGCCTGGCCGACGGCCACGAACGCCCCCTGGTGCGTCTTGTACGGCGTCTTGTCCTTCGCGAAGCGCACGTCGCGGTAGGGCCGGAACACCTTGGCGTCGCCGAACTCCTGCGCCAGCGCGTCGGTCAGCGCGACCATCGGCGCCTTGACGGACTTGTCGTAGACGGCCTTGTAGGCCTCCCAGAACGACTTGGTGTTGTCGACCTCGAGGTCGTCGTAGAAGTCGAGCGCGGCGACGGGGAAGCCTTCGAAGGTCACCGGGGCAGCCTAGTTGCGCGGGCCACCGGACCGGACGCCTAGAGTCGGAGCATGCCCGCTTGGAGCCCGATCCGGACGATTCCCGTGGGCGGGATCGTCGCCGTCGGGTTCCTCGACGAGGAGCGGGTCGCGGTCGGGAGCCACGCGGGTCTCGGCGTCTTCGACGCCGCGGGCGGCGCACGCCTGGACCGCGTCCCCGATATCCCGGGCGAGTACCCCTGGCACCGCGATTCACCCCCGTCGATCGTTTACGACGACCACCGCGGGCAGCAGGTCGTTCCCGCCGCAGGGCTGTGGGGCGGCCGGCTCGCGGCCGCCACCGCCGACGGCTGGACCGCGGACCTCACTCCCACAGGCGGGCGACTGCAAGGTCCCGACGGGACGGTGCTCGTCGTCGACGACGCCGAGGAGCCCCGGGCGCACGGCTTCTCGCCGGGCGGGCGGGTCTTCGTGCACGCGACGTCGTCGGCGCTGCACGTCGCGGTGCGGGTCGCTCAGGCCGGCTGAGCGGCGCCCGGCGCCACCGGAGCCCCCACCACCGGCACGTCCGGCTCCGGGATCGGCACGTTCCACCGCAGCGCGTGGTGCAGTGCGACCACCATCCGCGACTCGTCGAGCGGGTGCTCCGGGTCGTGCCAGACGACGGTCTCGTGCCCGTCCTCGAGGTGGGCCCGCCCCGGGATGGCGACCGTCCGGTGCAACCGGTACGTCGTCCCGTCGGCGCCGGTGAAGCGGAAGGTGACGACCGTCGAGATGGTGCCGTCGCCGTCCTCCCAGTCCCACGGGTCGAGCCCGTCGTCGAGGACGACGGCGCGGCACGGCACCCCCGAGGCCATCAGCTCGAGGTCGCGGGCGTAGGCGCGGCGCCGGTGCGCGGGGAGGAACAGGCCGAGTGCGAGGAACGCGGTCCCGGTGCCGGCGAGGACGCCGACCGCGGTCAGGTAGGGACCGTCGAGGTCGTGCCGGGCCACCGCGACGATGCCGCCGAGGCCGGCCGACAGCGTGAGCGTCGCGTAGCCCTGCCAGGCGTTGAGCTGCAGGGGGAACGGGTCGACCCAGAAGAGCCAGGCCAGGCCGCCGACCACGACGAGGATGCCGCCCACGACCAGGGAGGTCGCCGGGGCGGGGGCCTCGGCAGAGGCGAGCGCGCCGTACCCGGCGAGGAGGCCGCCGGCCAGCTGGAGGAGCAGCGCGATGGCGGGCTTGGCCGGCTGCCGGGGCAGCGGGTCGACCGCGTAGGGGCCGAGGTGTGGCAGGGGGGACGCCATGGCCCATTAGACCCTGGCGCCGGGCGGGTGCGCCAGGCATGCTCGGCCGATGGCAAAGAAGCGATGGCGCGACCTCAGCCCACGGACGCGGCGGATCATCCTGGTGGCCTCAGCCGTCGATGGCGCACTCAAGGCGGTGGCACTCGCCGACCTCAAGCGCCGCGACGCCGACGAGGTCAACGGCTCGAAGCGCGCCTGGGCCACCGCGCTGACGCTGCTGAACTCGGCCGGCGTCCTGCCGGTGGTCTACTTCGTGCGCGGCCGGAGGCGACCGGCGGCCTGAGGGCATCGGGGCCCCGGACCTTGGAGCGGACGACGAGGTTCGAACTCGCGACATTCAGCTTGGGAAGCTGACGCTCTACCAACTGAGCTACGTCCGCAGTGCCCCGGCGCGGCCAGGGCGAGATGGATGCTACCCGATGGGGCTGAGCACCGGTCGCTTCGGCTCCACCCCGTCGCCCGACGAGCGCCCGGTGACCCGGCGGGTGACCCACGGTGCGAGGTGCGTCCGGGCCCAGGCGAGGTCGGCGGCGCGCTGCTCGCGCGGGCTCAAGACGGGGACGACGGACAGCGGGAGCGGCTCCAGCGCGTGCGGGACGCCGAGCGCGTCGAGCGCGGCGATCGCGATCATCTGGTGACCGTGGGCGTTGAGGTGGAGGCGGTCGTCGTCCATCACCTCGGCGACCTTCCAGTCGCGCATCCGCCACATGTCGACCACGGTCGCGCCGTGCTTCTCGGCGATCTCGCGGACCCACTCGTTGAAGATCGCGGTCCGGCCGCGGATCACCTTGATCACGCTGTTGAGGCCCGGGTCGGCGATCGTGAACATGACGACGTGCGCGCCGGCGGCGCTCATCCGCCCCACCGCCTCGTCGTACGACGCCGCGAGGGCGTCGATGTCGACCTTCGGCCGGAGCACGTCGTTGCCGCCGCCGTGGATGGTGACGAGGTCGGGTCCGAGCGCGAGGCCGGCGTCGACCTGCTCGGCGATGATCGCGGGCAGCTTGCGGCCGCGGATCGCGAGGTTGGCGTAGCCGAAGTCCTGGCCCTCGGCGGCGGCCCGGGCGGCGAGGCCCTCGGCGAACCGGTCGGCCCAGCCGCGGACGCCGTTGGGGCGCGTCGGGTCGGCGTCCCCGACCCCCTCGGTGAAGGAGTCGCCGAGGGCGACGTACTTGGTGAAGGTGCGCGTGCTCACGCCTCCCATTCTGCGCTCGTGACCGGGACCACGTCGCACGCGGGTAAGGTGCGGCCCGTGCTGCTCAGCGACCGCGACATCACCGCCGAGATCGACGCCGGACGGATCGCCCTCGAACCCTACGAACCGTCCATGCTGCAGCCGTCGTCGATCGACGTCCGCCTCGACCGGTTCTTCCGGGTGTTCGACAACCACAAGTACCCCTCGATCGACCCGGCGGCCGACCAGTCCGACCTGACCCGCGTGGTGGAGCCGGAGGGCGACGAGCCGTTCATCCTGCACCCCGGCGAGTTCGTGCTCGGCTCGACGTACGAGGTCGTCACGCTGCCCGACGACATCGCCGCGCGCGTCGAGGGCAAGTCGTCGCTGGGCCGGCTCGGGCTGCTCACGCACGCGACGGCGGGCTTCGTCGACCCCGGCTTCTCGGGGCACGTCACGCTTGAGCTCGCCAACGTGGCGACGCTGCCGATCAAGCTCTACCCGGGCATGAAGATCGGGCAGTTCTGCTTCTTCCGGCTCACCTCGCCGAGCGAGCACCCCTACGGCTCGGAGAAGTACGGCTCGCGCTACCAGGGCCAGCGCGGCCCGACGCCGTCGCGCTCGTTCCAGAACTTCCACCGCACCTCGATCTGAGACCGAGCGAGGTTAGGCTAACCTGACCTCATGACTGTCGAGCAGAACGAGTACGTCGCCACGCTCCCCATGATCCTCAGCGAGGTCGAGGTGGTGCGGGTCGAGCGGGTCTCGCCGTCGTTCGTGCGGGTCGAGCTCGGCGGTGAGGCACTGGCCGAGGTCGGGCCCGACGGACCGGTCCTCGACCAGCGGTTCAAGATCATCTTCCCCACCCCGGCGGGCACGCTGCCGTCGTTCGCGAACGCCGACGAGTCGTGGTGGACCTCGTGGATCGAGATCCCCGAGGCCGAGCGCGGCTCGATGCGCACTTACACGATCCGCGACGTCGTCGGCACCGGTGCGCAGACCCGGGTCGTGGTCGACATCGTCGTCCACGACACCGACGGGCACGACGACGGCGACCCCATGGAGGGTGCCGGCAACCGCTGGGCGCTGCAGGCCGCGCCGGGCCAGCGCCTGGTCGTGCTGGCGCCGCGCCGGGGCCACGAGTTCGGCGGCATCGAGTGGGAGCCCGGGACGGCGAGCCGGCTGCTCCTCGCCGGCGACGAGACCGCCGCCCCGGCGATCCGTGGTGTGCTGCGCGACCTGCCCGCCGACGCGAGCGGTGCGGCCTTCATCGAGGTGCCGGTCGACGGCGACGTGCTCGACGACGTCACCGCGCCGGCCGGCGTCCAGGTCACCTGGCTGCCGCGCAACGGCAGCGCGCGCGGCGAGCGGCTGCACGCCGCCGTCCTCGCGCACCTGACCGGAGCGACGCCCACCGAGCAGGTCGCCGTCACCGACGACGAGATCGACCCGGACCTGTGGGAGACGCCCGTCTACTCCTCGTCGGGCGAGCAGGTCGCCGAGGCGACCGCCGTCCCGACCGACGACACCCCCTACGCCGGCCTCTACGCCTGGATCGCCGGCGAGTCCAAGATCGTGACCGGCCTGCGTCGCAAGCTGGTCAACGATCTCGGGCTCGACCGCCGCCAGGTCGCGTTCATGGGCTACTGGCGCGAGGGCGTCTCGATGCGCTCCTGACCCTGCCCCCCGGTCGTACCGGACAAAATGGTCGTGAATTCGTCGAATTCACGACCATTTTGTCCGGTACGACGGGAACGATCAGACGGCGGCGGCCTCGCGCTCGCCCACGATGGTGAGCGCGATGTCGACGATCATGTCCTCCTGGCCGCCGACGAGCCGGCGCCGGCCGCACTCCATGAGGATCTCGCGGACGTCGACGCCGTACTGCTCGGCGGCGCGCTCGGCGTGCCGCAGGAACGACGAGTACACGCCGGCGTAGCCGAGGGTGAGCGTCTCGCGGTCGACCCGGACCGGGCGGTCCTGGAGCGGCCGCACGATGTCGTCGGCGGCGTCCTGCAGCTGGAAGACGTCGCAGCGGTGCTCGAAGCCCATCAGGTCGGCGACCGCGACGAACGCCTCGATCGGGCAGTTGCCCGCCCCGGCACCGTGGCCGGCGAGCGAGGCGTCGACCCGGTAGACGCCGTTCTGGACGGCGACCACGGAGTTGGCCACCGACAGCGAGAGGTTCTCGTGGGCGTGGATGCCGATCTCGGTCTCCGCCTTCAGCACGCCGCGGTAGGCCTGCACGCGGGCGGCGACGTCGTCCATGGTGAGCCGGCCGCCGGAGTCGGTGACGTAGACGCAGTGGGCGCCGTACGACTCCATCAGCTTGGCCTGCTGGGCGAGCTGCTCGGGCGGCGCCATGTGCGAGAGCATCAGGAAGCCGGAGACGTCCATGCCGAGCTCGCGCGCGGCGTCGATGTGCTGCGCCGAGACGTCGGCCTCGGTGCAGTGGGTCGCGATGCGCACCGAGCGCACGCCCAGGTCGTAGGCGTGCTTCAGGTCGTGGACGGTGCCGACGCCGGGCAGCAGCAGCGTGGTGAGCCGGGCGTTCTTCAGCACCGACGCGGCAGCCTCGATCCACGCCCAGTCGCTGTGCGAGCCGGGGCCGTAGTTGACCGAGCCGCCGGCCAGGCCGTCGCCGTGCGCGACCTCGATGGCGTCGACGCCGGCCTCGTCGAGGGCGACGACGATCCGCTTCACGTCGGCGGGGTCGATCCGGTGCCGGATCGCGTGCATGCCGTCGCGCAGGGTGACGTCCTGGACGAAGATCTGGGGGTTCTGGTCGCTCATGCCTGTGCCGCCTTCGCTGCCGCGATCCGCTCGGCGACCTGGAGGCCGGCCGAGGTCATGATGTCGAGGTTGCCGGCGTACGCCGGGAGGTAGTGGCCCGCGCCGGTGACCTGGAGGAACACCGACACCTGGTGGGTCGGGCGGTCCGCGCCGTCGGCGAGCAGCGTCTCGACGGGCTGGTCGCCGGGGATCTCGGTGATCTGCACCCTCTGCACGAGCTGGTAGCCCGGCACGTAGGCCGCGACGTCGGCCACCATCTTCTCCACGCTCTGCCGGATCTCGTCGTGCACGCCCGGGTCGGGCGCGCTGACGAGGGCGAAGACGGTGTCGCGCATCATCAGCGGCGGCTCGGCCGGGTTGAGGATGATGACGGCCTTGCCCCGCTGCGCGCCGCCGACGCGGGCGATCGCGCCCGAGGTGGTCTCGGTGAACTCGTCGATGTTGGCGCGCGTGCCGGGGCCCGCGGACTTCGACGAGATCGAGGCGACGATCTCGGCGTACGCGACCGGGACGACGCGCGAGATGGCCGCCACGATCGGGATCGTGGCCTGGCCCCCGCAGGTGACCATGTTGACGTTGGGGGCGTCGAGGTGCTCGTCGATGTTGACCGCCGGGACGACGAACGGCCCGATCGCCGCCGGCGTCAGGTCGATGAGCCGCTTGCCGAGCGGGCGCAGCAGGGCGTCGTTGTGGACGTGCGCCTTGGCCGAGGTGGCGTCGAAGACGATGTCGATGTCGGCGAACTCCGGCATCGCGATGAGGCCCTCGACGCCCTCGTGCGTGGTCGGGACGCCGAGGTCACGGGCCCGGGCGAGCCCGTCAGAGGCCGGGTCGATGCCGACCAGCGCGCCCATCTCGACGTGCTGCGCGGTCTGCAGCACCTTGATCATCAGGTCGGTGCCGATGTTGCCCGACCCGATGATCGCCACCTTGGTCTTGCGACTGCTGGTCATGACTGCTCCTTCGTGCTGAACGTGATGGCGAGCGACCCGAGGCCGTCGATGGTGACCTCGACGGCGGCGCCGGGAGCGGCCGGGCGCATCGGGCCGAGCGCGCCGGAGAGGATGACCTGGCCCGCGCGCAGCGGGTCGCCGAGGTCGCGGGCCTGCCGGGCCAGCCACTGGACGGCGACGAGCGGATCGCCGAGCGAGGCGGCGCCGGTGCCGACGGAGTCGTCCTGGCCGGTGACGGTCATCGTCATCGCGGCGTCCTTGGGCACGAACCCGTCGGCGAGCGTGCGGCGCTCGGTGCCGAGCACGTAGGAGCCTGCCGAGGCGTTGTCGGCGACCGTGTCGGCGAAGCTGATGTCCCAGCCCGCGATCCGGCTGTCGCAGATCTCGATAGCTGCGACCGCGTAGTCGATCGCGGCGGCGACCTGGTCGAGCTCGAGCTCGCCCTCGGCGAGGTCCGCGCCCAGCACGAACGCGATCTCGCCCTCGACCTTGGGCTGCAGCAGGCTGCTGATGTCGACCGGCGCCGCCGCCTCGTGGACCATGTCGTCGAAGAGGACGCCGAGGTCGGGGGTGTCGACCCCCAGCTGCTGCTGGACGGCCTGCGAGGTGGCGCCGATCTTGCGGCCGACGACGCGGGCGCCGGCGGCGAGGCGGTGGGCGTTGAGCTGCTGCTGGACGGCGTAGGCGAGCTCGATGTCGCGCTCGCCGATGAGGTCCCGGATCGGCGAGCACGGCTGGTTCGTCGTCAGCGCGGTGTGCAGCCGCTCGGCCGCGGCGCTCACCGCGGCGTCGAGATCGAGGGTCGATTCGGTCATGGCGCCACTCTCCCGGGCGCGCGGCCGGCAAACCATGCCCGCGTTCCACTCACCGGTACGCTGTCGGCGTGAGTGGCGCGGAGGACGCCGAGCTCGACACGGTGCTCGGCAAGGCGGTCGCGATCCTGCGCGCCTTCGGCGCCGACGACCGGCTGCTCCCGCTCGCCGAGCTGGTCCGTCGCACCGGCCTGCCGAAGGGGACCGTGCACCGCGTCGCCGGCGACCTCGTCCACCACCGGCTGCTCGACAAGACCGAGCACGGCTACCGTCTGGCCGGCGGCCTCTTCGAGCTCGGCATGCGTGCGGCCACCGAGCGGACCCTGCTCGAGGTGGCGATGCCGTTCCTGCAGGACCTCTACGAGCGCACCCACGAGACCGTCCACCTGGGCCTGCGCGAGGGCACCGAGGTCGTCTACGTCGCCAAGATCGGCGGGCACCGCCAGGCCCGCAGCCCCTCGCGCACCGGCGGGCGGATGCCGATGCACTGCACCGCCATCGGCAAGGCGCTGCTCGCGCACGCCGAGCCCGACGTCCGGGCGGCGGCGCTCAGCGGCCCGCTCCCCCGTCGTACGCCGCACACGGTGGTGGCGCCGGGCCTGCTCGAGCAGCAGCTCGACCGGGTCCGCGCGACCGGGCTGGCCTACGAGCGCGAGGAGTCCACCGTCGGCCTGCTCTGCGTCGCGGCACCCGTGCTCGACGTCGGCACCGGCGCGGTGCTGGCCGCACTCAGCGTCACCGGACCGGTCGGCCGGTTCCGCCCCGAGGTGCACGAGAACGCCGTCCGGGCCACGGCGGCGGCGATCGCGGGCATGCTCACCCGCCGCCCGGGGGCGGTCAGCGCACCGCCATCGTGAGGCTCGACGGCGTCCCCGGACCGGTGTGGATCGTGACCGGCACCAGGTGCCCGACCAGGTCGGGCACGGTCGAGAGCAGGTGCGGGACGTCGAACGCCTGCACCGAGATCCGCAGCCGGTGCCCGGGGGCGATCACCGCGCCGGTCGGGAAGATCTCGACGTCGACCGGTGCCACCTGGCCGCGCGGGAGCCGCGCCTTCGCCGCCCGCGTGAACGGGTGGTACGGCTGCAACAGCCTGCCGTCGAGGTAGCGCGAGCGGGACTTGTCGAGCGCGCGGTGCGCGATGGTCTGCCAGCCGCCGCTGATCCGGGACACGGTGCCGTCGGGGGCGACGTCCTCGACGGCGACCGACAGCATGCCGTCGCCGCTCGGCGTCGACACGAACAGCCGCGCGTCGAGCGGGCCCTGGAAGCGGACCGCCTTGGCCATCGGCGCGGTGTCGAAGGTGACGCCGCCGAGGTCGTTGAGCCTGTTGTCCTTGAAGCACGGCAGGTCCTTGAGCAGCAGGCCGGGGATGCCCGCGGTCCACTGGCTGGCCGAGCGGGTGCACAGGCCCGTCACCGGCACCGGCGGGACGACGGCCGTGCCGGCGGCCGGCGTCCCGGTGGTGAGCGTGCCGGCCTTGCCGCCGATGCTCGCCGAGCCGGAGAGCTGGAAGGAGCGCGCCCGCAGGTCGGTGTCGATCCACTTCGCCTTGCGCACCCACGCGCCGGAGCCCTGCTCGTAGTAGGTCAGCGGGGAGATCTGGCCGAGCTTGCCGTCGCGGCCCTTGAGGTACTGGTCGAACCAGCGCAGCTGGAGCTCGTTGAGCGGGCCGTAGCCGGCCTTGGCGACCTCGGCGCCGGACGAGCCCTGCAGGTGGTCCCACGGGCCGAAGATCAGCTTGGTCGGGACACCTCGCTGCTGCAGCCGCTCGAAGACCAGCGGCGTGCCGCGCTGAAAGAGGTCGAACTCGCCGCCCACCAGGAAGGTCGGCACGGTGACCTTGTCGAGCACCTCGATCGGCGAGCGCTCGCGGTAGAACGGGCCGTCGTACGCCGGGTCGCCGCCGAGCAGCGCCTGGGTGGCGAGCGGCAGCGTGAACGTGAGCCCGCCCATCAGGTGGTCGAGCGCCATCTTCAGGCCCGCCTTCGGCTCCTGCAGGCCGTACGCCGGCGGGATCACGCCCGTCGCCGTGACCAGGCCCAGCCAGAGCGGGATGAACCCGACGTCGATCTGACCGCCGGACGCGACGACGTCGCGGTAGACGTCGGCGGCCGGCACCTGCGGGAAGATCGCCTTGAGCCCCTTGGGCTGGCGGGCGGCGGCGAACAGCTGCGAGATGCCCATGTACGACGCGCCGGTCATGCCGACCTTGCCGTTGCTCCACGACTGGCGGGCGGCCCACTCGACGATCGCGCCGGCGTCCTTGCCCTCGCGGGCGCTGAACGCGCCCCACTGCCCCTGCGCGGAGCCGGTGCCCCGGGCGTCGACGGTCAGCTGGGCGTAGCCGCGCTTGACCAGGTACGCCGGCTCGGCCCCCGAGAGCACCGCCCCGCCGCCCGCGGACAGCACCGTCTTGTTGTAGGCCGTGATCGTGACCAGCACCGGCAGCGGGGTGGTGACCGGCTTGCCGTCGGCGCCGGCCGGGCGGAGCAGGTCGCCGCGCAGCACCACGCCGTCGTCCATGGTGATGGGGATGTCGCGGGTGGTGACCGTCGCGGAGTAGTCGGCGGCGCGCGGGGTCCAGGGGGCGGCCGCCGCGGTGCGGGCGGACGGGGTGCCGGTGCCGGTGCTCGGGGCGCCGGCGGCAGCCGCGGCGGGCCGTGCGGCCGGGCGGCGGTGGGTCCGGGCAGGGGCCGCGGCCCGACCTGGGTGGGCAGCGGCCGCGGTCGCCGTGGTCGCCGTGGTCTCCGTGCCCGCGCTCGGGGCCGCGGTCGGAGCGGCCTCGGCGGCGGGCAGGACCAGCGCGGCGGTCAGGGCCGCGGCGGCCAGTGCGGCGGTGGAGCGGCGGTGCCGCGGGGTCAGGTCGATCATGGTGAGCCCTCCCTGGGGTACTCACCGGTAACGAGCGGGACGTGGCGTCGGTCACGGCCCGCTGCTGACCGTCGTACCGGACAATTTGGTCGTCATTCAGGCCGTTTCACGACCATTTCGTCCGGTACGACGGCGGGGTCAGGGTTGGTCGGGCATGTTCGTCCAGCCCTTGCCGTCGTGGCGGCGGTACCAGCCCGACGCGGCGAGGGTGCCGCCGTCCACGGGGATCGTGTGCCCGGTGACGAAGCGGGCCGCGTCGCTGGTCAGGAAGTCGACGACGCCGGCGTGGTCGTCGGCCTCGGCGAAGCGGCCGAGCGGCAGCCACTGGGGGACGAGGTCCTCCGAGCGTCCGCGCAGCATCGCGGCGCGCGAGGTCTGGGCGGTGTCGGTGAGATCCGGCGCGATCGCGTTGACCCGGACGCCGCGCGGGCCGAGCTCGACCGCCATGCTCTTGGTGAAGGCCGAGACCCCCGCCTTGAAGGCCGAGTACGGCGCGCTCGCGGGGATCCCGCGGTAGGCCTCGACGGTCGACAGGTTGACGATCGACGAGCCGGCGACCAGGTGCGGCAGGACGGCGTACGTCATCGTGAAGACGTGGCGCAGGTTGAGCTCGTAGAGCCGCTGCCACTGCTCGGGCGTGCTGTGCGCGAAGTCCCGCGAGGCGGGCCGGAAGTCGCCCACGTTGTTGACGACGACGTCGATCGCGCCGCGGATCGCGACGGCCGCCGCGACCACCTCGGCCACGACCTCGTCCGCGGTCACGTCCCCCACGACGACGGTGCAGGTGCCGCCGTCCGCGCGGACGGCGGCGGCGGTCGCCGCGGCGGCGTCCCCGTCGATGTCGTTGAGCACCACGTGGTCGCCCCGGGCCGCGAGGGCGCGGCTGATCGCGCCCCCGATCCCGCTCGCGCCGCCGGTGACGATGCTGGTCCGGTTCATGTCTCTCTCCTCTGCTGCTGGTCTGGCAGGATCGCGCCGTGCCACCCGCGACCCCCGAGCCCGCCGCGCGGCCGCTGCGCGTCCGCGAGGACCCGGCGGTTCGGCGGCAGGCGATCCTCGAGGCCGCCGCGCGGCTGTTCGCGACCCACGGCTTCGCCGACACGACGGTGCGCGACATCGGCGACGAGGTGGCGATCAAGTCGGGCAGCCTCTACCACTACTTCGCGTCCAAGGACGCGATCCTCGAGGCGGTGCTGCGCGAGTTCCTCGCCGACCTGGGGACGGCGACGGCGGCGATCGTGTCCGCCGGCACCAGCCCGCGCCGGCAGGTCACCGACCTGGTCCGGCACGCGTTCACCCTGATGGGCGAGCGGCCGTACTGGGTGCTGACCTACCAGAACGAGTTCCTCCGCCTGGCCGGCCAGCCGGGCTTCGAGTTCGTCGCCGGCGAGAGCGCGCGGATCGAGGCGGCCTGGGTGGCCGCGCTCACCGCGAGCGCGGAGGCCGGCGACTTCGCTGTCGACGTCCCGGTGGCGGTGCGCTACCGCCTGGTCCGGGACGCGACCTGGACGGCGGTGCGCTGGTACCGCCCCGGCGAGGAGCTCGACGCGGCGGCCCTCGCCGAGCGGTACGTCGCCGTCTTCTACGGCAACCACGCCGCGGGCTAGCTGCGGGCGGGCAGCGCGTCGACGGCGGCGACCATCGCGCGCAGCGTCGCGGGGACGTCGCCGCGCGGGTAGCCCAGCCGCGCGACGACGTCGGCGTCCGGCTCGTAGGACAGCGTGGTGCCCTTGCCGGCGACCAGGAAGTCGTCGGGCAGGAAGACGTGGTCGTCGTCGCAGACCGCCACGCGCCGCTCGGCACCGGCCCCGGCGGCGTCGAAGAGCGCCTGGAAGTAGTCCTGGAACGAGAGGTTCACGTCGCCGATGAGGTACGCGCGGCCGGCCTCGCCGTCGGCGAGCGCGCCCGCGACGGCCGCGGCGACGGCGTGGACCGACATGTAGTTGGTGCCGCCGCGGGGCGCGCAGTCGGGCACCTGGCCGGCCATCTCGCCGCGGGCCCAGCGGACCATCTTGGCGAACCCGCGCAGCGCCCGGCCCGGCGCGACGCCGACGACATTGGGCGGGTTGACCGCGCACACGGCGAAGTCCTCGGTCGCCAGGTCGAGCACCGCGCGCTCGGCGACCGCACGGGCGCGGACGTAGGCGTTGGTCTCGGCCAGCTCCGGCAGCACCTGGTGGTAGTAGCTGCCGACCAGCACCGCCCGCCGGACGCCGGCGGCCCGGGCCTCGGCGAAGAACGCCGGCAGGCTCGCGGTCTGCACGTCCTGCCAGGTCTCCTCCGACGCGTGCGGGCCGACGTGGCGGATGTCCTGGGCCGCGGAGAACACGAGCGCGTCGACGTCCGCGAGCCGCTCGGCCCAGCCGGGCTGGGTGTAGTCGCCCTCGACGAACGGGTACGCCGCGGCGGGCGCGCCCTCCTCGGGACGGTTCCGCCCGGCCACCACGACGTCGTGCCCGCGGCGGGCGAGCTCGTCGGCCACGACCGACCCGATCAGTCCGGTTCCACCGACCACCAGGACCCGCATGTCATCCTCCGTTACCTACCGAGCGCTTGTTAGATAACGGTCAGCATGGTGGGGTCCGGCGGTTGCTGTCAACCGGCCCGTCCGCCCTCAGGCGGGGACGAGCGCGATGTCGCCGGAGACCGTGGTGGCGCGCAGCTCGACGTGGTCCGCACCGGGCTCGGGCTGGCCGACCGCGGGCAGCGACGAGGCGACCCGGCCGGTGACGGTGCTGAGGTCGGTCCACACCGGCGTCCCCGCGGGGACGCCGACCCGGACCCGGGTCGAGGCGCCCTTGACGGTGATCCGCCCGCGGCGCGCCGTCCGGACGACGACGTCGCCGGACCCGGTCTTGGCGCTGACGTCGGCCGCGCTGTCGCCCAGCTCGAGGTCGCCGGAGCCGGTCTTGACGACGACCGTGCCCAGCGCCTGGCCCAGGCAGACGTCGCCCGAGCCGGTCGAGACCGAGGCGGTGCTGACGACCCGGCCGAGGTCGACCGCGCCGGAGCCGGTGCGGACCCGGACGTCGCCGTCGACCTCGGCGACGGTGACGTCGCCGGAGCCGGTGTCGACGACCACCGTGGTCGCCTGGTCGAGGGAGACCGTCCCGGAGGAGGTCTTGACCCGGGCGGTCATCAGCCGGCCGGCGACCTCGATGTCGGCGCTGCTGCTGCGCGCGACGAGATCGCTGGCCACGGGGACGGCGACCTCGATGAGCAGGTCGTCCCCGCTGCCGAACAGGCCGCCGCGCGGCTTGGGCGCGACGACGTCGATCCGGCGCTCGTCCCGGGTGACCCGGACCTCGGCCGCGCGGGCGCCGGTGAGCGTCACCTCGGTGGTCGCCTGCTCGGCGGCGCGGACCACGATGCGGCCGCGGCCGTTCTCGACGTGGAGGCGGACGGGGCCGGGGGTCTCGAAGACCTGGCGGAGGGGTTCGTACGTGCTGGTCATGGCGTGCTCCTGGGTGCGGTGAAGGGGGGAGGTCAGAGCCAGCCGGTCATCCGGCGGTTGCCCGGCTGCCCCCCGAAGGGGAAGTCGCCGCCGAACGGCAGGCTGGTGAGGTCGACGTCGACGTGGACGGCGCGCTCGCTGGTCGCCCCGCGGACGAGGCCGACGAGCCAGGTGTTGAGGGACTGCCCGGCCTGGGTGGCGAGCTCGTCCGCGCGGGCCTTGAGCGACTCCGGCAGCCGGAGGCTGACCCGGGCCAGCCCCTCGTCCTCGTCGGGCAGGGCCGGCGGCGCCGGCGCGGCCGGCGGCTGCGGCGGCAGCCCCGGGTCGTCGCCGGCGTCGACCACGAAGGCGAGGTCGCGCCCGTCGAGTCGGACGTCGACCCCGCCGCGGGGCATCGTCGCGGTGATCTCGGAGGCGGCCTGGGAGATCGCCTCCATCACCGCGAGCCGGACGGCCGGGTCGAGCGCGTAGCCGAGCCGCTCGGCGACCTCGCGCGCCTCGGGTCCGGCGCTGTCGGCGGCGGCGAGGAGGTCGCGACGGAGGCTGTCGACGTAGGGCGTGATGTCCATGTGCACCACGATGACATCATCATGACGTCATTTCAAGGCGTCGATGACGTCAATCTAGGAGAGGTTGACGCCATAGATCTCGCCGCGGGCGTCGATCCACAGCTCGACCCGCCAGCCTTCGCACCGCGCGCCCCGCGGGGACAGGCCGACCAGATCGGCGCTCGCGGCGGCGTACCGGGACGGCAGCGCGCTGCGCGCCGGGCAGCCCGCCCGGCCTGACGTCACGGCGACGTCGCCGGTGAAGCGCAGGATCGTGGCGACCGGGTCGATCCCGCAATCGGGGAAGCCCAGGCCCGAGCAGCCCGCCCACGACCCGCGGTCGTCCGGGTGGTCGTTCCACCGGAGGGCACCGAAGTGGTCCTGGCCGCCGAGCATGTTCCGGACCCGCACGGCGAAGGCCGGCGCCTCCCCGCTCCCCCGGGCCCAGGCGACGAACCGGTCGGCGGTCGTCGCCCGGACCGGGTCCGGCGCGACCTGGCGCTCCGGCGGCAGGTCCAGGACGCTCATCTCGACCGCGGCGATCCGTCCCTCGTCGTCCAGGCGCCACCAGACCGCCTCCAGCGGGCACGGTGCGGTGCCGAGGGCGCGGTCGACGGTGACGAACGAGCCGCGCCCCGCGGTCCCGCACGCGGTCGCGCCGGAGCCGGCCCGGACGGCGGGCGGCCGCGCCCCGGGGCCGAGGTCCACCGGCGTCCGGGTGCCGAGCTCGCGCAGGAGCGCCGGTGCGGCGTGGCAGGTGCCGTCGCCGGCGCAGAGCGTCCAGGCCCGCGCCTCCGGGTCGCGCAGGTCGGCACCGTCGGCCTCGACCGCCGGACCGCCGGTCACCGAGAGCTCGACCCGGGGCGCGAGGCGCGGCACGTCCGCCCACCCGCGGGCGAACCGCAGCAGCCCCAGCGCGCGGGCGCTGTCGGGCTCGCCGACGCAGTCGACCGAGCTGCGCGGCACGCTCACCTGGAGCCGGACCTCGGCGCCGGCCGCCACCGGCTGCCCCGCCCCGGGCGTGGTCCGGGTGACCAGGCCGTCCGGCCAGCAGGCCCGCGGTCGCTCGCTCACCGTGACGCGCAGACCACGGCCGAGCCCTTCCAGCGCGGCGGCGGCCGCCTCCCGGTCGGCACCCAGCAGCGCGGGCATCCGGCTGTCGTCGTAGCGGTGCTCCTGCTCGACGGGCCGCCCGTCCGGACCGGCCGGGCCCGGCCGGTCGCCTCCGGTCCGGCCGGCGAGGACGACCACACCCACGATGAGGGCCACCGCGGCAGCGGCCGCCACCAGCAGCAGGCCGGTGCCGCGCCGGTGCTCGCGCGGAGGGACGCGGTCGGCGACCTCGATGGTCGCGGCGGCGCGGGCCAGCAGCGTCCGGGCCCGCTCCTCGCTCAAGTCATCGGACATCGGGTGCCTCCACGAGCGGCGCGAGCGCCGCGAGGGCGCGGGAGGTGCGGGACTTCACGGTGCCCGGCGCGACCCCCAGCGCCACCGCCGTGTCCCGCTCGGACAGGTCCGCCCAGAACCTCAGCACCAGCACCTCGCGGTGCTCCGGCGAGAGCGCGGCCAGCGCCCGGCGCACGGCGATCCCCTCGGCCCACCGGGGATCGGCGGCCGGGCCGTCGGGGAGCTCGGCCGTCGGCAGCTCACCGTTCCAGCGGCGCTGGCGGGCGTCGTACAGCGTGGTGACGAGGACCCGGTGGACGTAGGCGTCGGGCCGGTCCGCCGCCGTCACCCGCCGCCAGGAGCGGTAGCAGCGCAGGAGGGCGCTCTGGACGACGTCCTCCGCGTCGGCCGGCGGGCACCCCAGCAGCACGGCGGTCCGCACGAGCCGCGGGCGGCGCTCCGCGACGTACGCAGTGAAGTCCATGCCGGGCTCCTCCTCGGTCACTCAGTGTGACCGGCGAGGAGGTCCGGTCGGTTCCGAACGGCCGGATCGCTCAGAGGCCGAGGATCTCCGTGGACCGCTCGCGCATCTCGATCTTGCGGATCTTGCCGGTCACGGTCATCGGGAACTCGTCGACGAGCATGACGTAGCGCGGGATCTTGTAGTGCGCGAGCTTGCCCGTCGCGAACGCCTTGACCGCCTCGGCGTCGAGCGGCGTCGCGCCCGGCCGGATCCGGATCCAGGCGCAGAGCTCCTCGCCGTACTTCGCGTCGGGGACGCCGACCACCTGGACGTCCTCGACGTCGGGGTGGGTGTAGAGGAACTCCTCGATCTCGCGCGGGTAGATGTTCTCGCCGCCGCGGATGACCATGTCCTTGATCCGGCCCACGATGTTCGCGTAGCCGTCCTCGCGCATCACCGCGAGGTCACCGGTGTGCATCCAGCCGTCGGCGTCGATCGCCTCCGCCGTCTTCTCCGCGTCGTTCCAGTAGCCGAGCATCACGCTGTAGCCCTTGGTGCAGAACTCGCCCGGCTCCCCGCGCGGGACCGTCTCGCCCGTCACCGGGTCGACGATCTTGATCTCGACGTGGGGGGCGGCGCGCCCGATGGTCGCCGTGCGGCGGTCGAGGTCGTCGTCCGCCCGGGTCTGGCAGCTGACCGGACTGGTCTCGGTCATGCCGTACGCGATGGAGACCTCCGCCATGTGCATCTCGCTGATGCACCTCTTCATCACCTCGACCGGGCAGATCGAGCCGGCCATGATCCCGGTGCGCAGGGTGCTGAGGTCGTACGTCGCGAAGTCGGCGTGGTTCTGCATCGCGATGAACATCGTCGGGACGCCGTACACGCCGGTGCACTTCTCGTCCTGCACCGTGCGCAGCGTGATCGCCGGGTCGAAGCCCGGCGCCGGGATCACCATGGTCGCGCCGTGCGTGACGCAGCCGAGGTTCGCCATCACCATGCCGAAGCAGTGGTAGAAGGGGACCGGGATGCAGAGCCGGTCCTGCTCGCTGAAGTTGATCAGCTCGGTGACGAAGAAGCCGTTGTTGAGGATGTTGCGGTGGCTGAGCGTGGCGCCCTTCGGGAAGCCCGTCGTCCCGCTCGTGTACTGGATGTTGATCGCGTCGTCAGGGCTCAGCTCGCGCTGGCGCTCGGTGAGGGCGTCGGCAGGGAGGCCCGCCCCCGCGTCGATCAGGGCCTGCCAGTCGTCCGTGTCGACGTACAGCGTGCGCTCGAGGCCGGGGACCTCCCCCTTGCCCGTGACCTCCTCGACCATCCCCCGGTAGTCGCTGGTCTTGAAGCTCGTCGCCGCCAGCAGCAGGCGCAGCCCGGACTGGTTGACGGCGTACGCGAACTCGTGGGTGCGGTACGACGGGTTGACGTTGACGAGCACCGCCCCCGCCTTCGCCGCCCCGAACTGGACGATCGTCCACTCGGCACAGTTGGGCGCCCACATCCCGACCCGGTCACCCTTGCCGATGCCCAGCCCGATCAGCCCCCGGGCCACCTCGTCGACCGCATGGTCGAACTCGCGCCACGTCCAGCGACGTCCGCTCGCCACCTCGACCAGCGCCTCCCGGTCGGGCCACCGGGCGACCGTCCGCTCGAGATTGGCTCCGATGGTCTCCTCGAGAAGAGGAGTGGTGGTCTCACCCGCGGCGTACGACAGCTCGGTCATGAGTCCATCGTCGCGCGCGGGTGAGCGCGGTCACACCCCTCTAATGAGGGTAGGCGGTGCTCAGGTGGTGCTCAGAGGTCGAAGAGGGACCCGGCCTCGTTGATGTCGGCGTCCGTGCGGGGCTGGTGGGCCGCGCCGGAGGACGGGGACGGGGGCGCGGGCTTGGGTGCCTCGGGCTCGGGCTCGGGGTCGGGCTCGGGCTCGGTCGCCGGCTCGGGCTCGGCGGCCGCGGGGGCTGCCGGCGTCGCCGCGGGGGCCGGGGCGGCGGGAGCGGCGATGTCGAACAGCGATCCCATGGCGTTGAGGTCGACGTCGGTCGCGGGCTCCGGCTCGGGTGCCGCCTCGGGGGTCGGCGCCGGCGCCGGCTCGGGCTCGGGCTCGGCAGCCGCGGGGGCTGCCGGTGTCGCCTCCGGGGCCGGGGCCGGGGCGGCAGGAGCGGCGATGTCGAACAGCGATCCCGCGGCGTTGAGGTCGACGTCGGTCACGGGTTCGGGCTCGGAGGCGGCCGCGGGGGCCGACTCCGGCTCCGGCTCAGCGGCCGCCGGCGCTGCAGGCGCGGGCTCGGCGGCGGGCGCGGGCTCGGGCTCGGCGGCGGGCGCGGGCTCGGGGGTCGCGATGTCGAACAGCGAGCCGCCGGAGCCCAGGTCCGCGGACGGGGCCGGGGCCGGGGTGGCCTCCGCCTTGGCCTTGGCCTCGGGTTCGGGTTCGGCGAGGTCGAACAGCGATCCGCCGGAGCCGAGGTCGGCCTTCTCGGCCGGCTTCTCGGCAGGCTTCTCCGCCGGCTTGGCCTCGGCGGCAGGAGCCGGGGCGGGGCTGTCGAAGAGCGATCCGCTGTCGTCGAACAGCGAGCCACCCGACTTCGCGGCAGGCTCAGCCGGCTCAGCCGGAGCAGGAGCAGCCGGCTCAGGAGCAGCCGGAGCAGGCGTGTCGAACATCGAGCCCGGGTCGTCGAACATCGACGACCCACCAGACGCCTTGGCCGCGGGACCGACGTCCTCGGTCTCGACGACGGTGTCCTCGGTGATGGTGACGTCGCCCGCCTCGGGCTCGGCCTTGGTCTCGACCGACCCCGAACCAGCAGCAGCCGGAGCGGCCGCCTTGGGCGCGAGCGGCGTCCCCTGACCCGGGAGCAGCTTGGTGGCCTGCTCGCCCTTCACCGAGGCGAGGAGCATCTGCGCGACGTCGAGGACCTCGACCTCCTCGCGCGCCTCGCCGTCGGCCTGCATCTTGGTCAGGCCGTCGGAGAGCATGACGCGGCAGAACGGGCAGCCGACGGCGACCTGGTCGGCGCCGGTGCCGACGGCCTCGGCGGTGCGGTTGAGGTTGATCCGCTCGCCGATGGTCTCCTCCATCCACATGCGGGCGCCGCCGGCGCCGCAGCAGAAGGACCGCTCGGAGTTGCGCTCCATCTCGGCGAGCTCGGCGCCGGGGAGGATCTGGAGGAGGTCGCGGGGCGGGGTGTAGACCTGGTTGTGGCGACCCAGGAAGCAGGGGTCGTGGTAGGTGATCTTGCGGTCGTGCGCGCCGGCACCGGAGGCCACCGGGGTCAGCTTGCCCTCGCGCACGAGGCGGTTGAGCAGCTGGGTGTGGTGGATGACCTCGAGCTCGATGCCGAGGTCGCGGTACTCGTTCTTGAGCGTGTTCATGCAGTGCGGGCAGGTGGAGACGACCTTCTTGGCCTTGGCCTCGGTCAGGGTCTCGATGTTCTGCTGGGCCAGGCCCTGGAACACGAACTCGTTGCCCGCGCGGCGGGCGGAGTCACCGGTGCACGTCTCGCCGTTGCCGAGGACGCCGAACGAGACGCCCGCGAGGTCGAGGAGCTCCGCGACGGCGCGGGTGGTCTTCTTCGCGCGGTCCTCGTAGGCGCCGGCGCAGCCGACCCAGAAGAGCCAGTCGACGGACTCGAGGTCCTCGATCTGGTCACCGACGACCTTGACCTCGAAGGGCAGGTCCTTGGCCCAGTCGAGGCGGGCCGTGGGCGACATGTTCCACGGGTTGCCCTTGTTCTCGAGGCCCTTGAAGAGGCCGTTGAGCTCGGAGGGGAAGTTCGACTCGACGAGCACCTGGTAGCGGCGCATGTCGACGAAGTGGTCGACGTGCTCGATGTCGACCGGGCACTGCTGGACGCACGCACCGCAGTTGGTGCAGGCCCACAGGGCGTCCTCGTCGACGACGAAGTCGCCGCCCTCGGGCATGTAGAACCAGTCGTCGACGCCGTCGGCCTGGTCGTGCTCGGTCTTGCCGACGAGGGCGCGCTGCTCGGCGCCACCGGCGACGGCGTACGCCTCCTCGCGCATCGCCATCATCATCAGCTTGGGCGAGAGCGGCTTCTCGGTGTTCCAGGCGGGGCACTGCGACTGGCAGCGACCGCACTCGGTGCAGGTCGTGAAGTCGAGGATGTCCTTCCAGGAGAAGTCCCAGATGGAGCCGGCGCCGAGCATCGCGTCCTCGTCGAGGTCGTCGACGTCGTCGAGGGTGATCGGCTTGCCGCCGGAGGTGAGGGGCTTGACCGCGCCGAGGGCCGTGCGGCCGGTCTCCTCGCGCTTGAACCAGATGTTGAACCAGGCGGTGAACCGGTGCCAGGCCACGCCCATGGTCAGGTTGGTCGAGATCACCATCAGCCAGACCATGGCGGAGACGATCTTGACCATCGCGATGAAGAAGATGATGTTCTCGAGCGTGCCGACGGAGTCGTGGCCGGTCGGGAAGAGGTTCGCGAAGAACTGCGAGACGGGGAAGTGGAAGCCGTCGGCGTGCTCGGCGGCCTCGCCGCCGTGGGCCTTGGCGAGGTTGTACTCGGCGCCGCGGATGAAGAGGATCGCGGAGCTCTCGAGGAGCACCATCGCCTCGACGAAGTAGGCCTGCCACATGGTCGAGCCGAAGAACCGGCTGCGCCGGCCCAGCTGCGAGGGCTTGTGGGTGAGCCGGTAGGCGATCAGCGGGATGATCGCGATCGTGCCGAGCAGGCCGAGCAGCTCGGCGACCCACTCGTAGACCCACCACTTGCCGATCACCGGGATGGTGAACTCGGGGTCGAAGAGCTGGATGTACGCCGCGGCGACCGCCGTCGAGAGCGCGATGAACGCCGCGAAGGCGAACCAGTGCAGGATGCCGATCCACGTCCACTGGAGCATCCGGGTGTGGCCGAAGGTCTCCTTCAGCATCGTCAGCGTGCGGCCCACGGGGTTGCCGGTGCGCCCGGGCGCCGGCTGACCCCGCTTGATCACCCCGAGCATCGCCCTCACGGCGCGCACCGTCAGAGCGACGGCGACGACCGTGACGGCCAGGGAGACGACGATCGCAAGGGTCTGCATGGTGTCCAACAGCTCCTCATCCGCAGGGAGTCAGGGGCGCGCACACAGGTGTGCGCCGGACGAGCCTAGTGCCGACGGCCGGGGCAGGTCGCGATAGGCAACCCTTACCAGCGCCGCCCGCCACGGGCCCGCTCGAGCGAATCCTACCGACAGGTAACTTCACCTGCGCCGTGATCCCCGCCTCACCGGAACCGGACGGCCTTGACCTTCCCGGCCGCACCGAAGCGGACGACGACCTTGACCTTCGCCTTCTGCTTCGACTTCGCGCAGAAGACGAACTTCGTGCCGAGCCGCTCGTACGGCTGACCGACGCGGGCCATCACATCACGGGTGCTCATCCGCGTGCGCACCATCCGCTTCGCGAGACGCAGCGCCTTCGCCTTCGACATCCGCAGCCCGGGGTTGCGGCACGAGTCGGCACGGACGCCGTACGTGCGCTCCCACATCTGCAGGTAGGCCTCGGCACCACGGGCCATGTCGTCGACGATCTTGGCGCCGTCACCGCGGCGCTGGGCGTCGGCGACCTTGCGCAGGTCCTCGACCCAGTCCGGGTAGAGGCCGTACTGCGCGACGCCGTCGGCGTTGATGTCCCAGGTGCGCTGGCCGGCGCGCTGCTTGTCGATCCGGACGCCGCCCAGGCCGGTGAAGGGGTACTTCACGGGATTGGGGACGTCGGTCCCGCGCGGGTTGCCCTGGGCGCCGAGCCCGTTGATGTCGGCGCCGAATCCGAAGCCGAAGTAGTAGCGCGAGTCGGCCCAGCCGAGGTGCCGGCGCCACTTGGCGACGAAGCCCGTCGAGTCCCCCGCGTACGGCGTGATGAAGCCGCCCGCCCGGTAGATCCGCGGGTAGGTGTCCGGGGTGGACCACGAGTGGCTGGAGATCACGCCCGGGTAGCGCATGCCCTCGATGACGTCCATGGACGCCGAGCGCGCCTTGACCGAGAGGTGATCCGGGTCGAAGACCATCTTCCGCTTCGCCAGCCCCTTGATGGTGTGCACGCCCAGGTCGGTCAGGCCGCGCTTGTTGCAGTGCGCGGGCTGGGGGTAGAGCGGCAGCGCCGGCAGGATGCCGAGCACCTTGCCGAGGGCACCGAAGAGCGCGTCCTGCTGGCCGGCGGTGATGTCGGGCAGCGTGATCTGCGCGTTGTCGGCCGACTCGCCGTCGGCGGGCTCGCAGTGCTCCATCGCCCAGAACGAGCCGGTCTCGAGGAAGTTGGCGGCGTTGACCAGCGGCCCGATCGCTCCGGCATCGCCGGCGACGCCGGCCAGGGCGTTGTCGAACTTGTTGACCAGCTCCATCTGGCGCACGCCGAGCCGGTGCATCGCGTCGAGGTTGGCGTCGATCTCGGCCGAGGTGCAGGCGGGCTGGTCGCGCCCGAGCACCTTCTTGTAGGTGCAGCCGAACGGGATCGACGTCTCGATGCCCATGACGACGGCCATCTTGCCGCCGTTGATCACGCGCCGGGCCTCGAAGGGGTCCTTGACGATCCGGTAGAAGCCCTTGCCGGGGCCGCCGAACTGGGCGTCGATGTAGTTCTGCATCTTCACCATGTCGGCGGCCTGCAGCCGGATGGAGTCCATGTCGTTGCAGGAGTTCCGCTTGAGCGGGTAGAGCTGGCAGAGCTTGTTGTTCTCGACGAGCAGGTTGACGAAGAGCCGCTGCCCGCCGCGCCAGGCCCGCTCGAGCCAGCGGTAGTACGTGCCCTCGTGGGTCAGCGACTCGGGCGCCGGCCAGTCCTTGAAGGTCGGCCAGCCGACCGGGTCGTGCGAGGCCTTGCCCGAGAGCACCGACTCGAGCAGTGCGCCCTTGCCGCCGGTGACCTTGTGGTCGGGGCAGTCGTCGAGGGCGTACGGCGCGCCGTACTCGTGCCACGGGCGGCCGCAGTGCACCTTGCCGCCGAGGAACTCGAAGGCCATGCCGTGGGTGTGCGCGTCGACGAACCCGCGCACCTCCTGGTACGACGTCACGCCGGCGAACGGGTCGCCCGTGACGTCGATCCCCGCCTCCGGGTACGCCGGGCACCCGCGCGCCGCGCGCAGCCCGAACGGCGTCCCGGAGCTGCCCGAGCCGAGCACGCCGCGCGCCTTGGCGACCAGCGCCTTGGCGCCGATCGCGAGCACGAAGCCCCGCGCGGACCTGGTGACGGTCCAGTCGGCCTGGGCGCTCGGCTTGGCTGCGACGCTCACCGCGCCGGTGCGCTGCAGGGTGAGCTCGCCCTGCGGCGTGTGCAGGAGGTAGCCGCCCAGCCGGGTGGCCTTGAAGTAGTAGGGGCCGAAGCTGCCGACGGGCGAGCTGAGCGTGTAGCAGCCGCCGGCCATGGCGTAGCGGTCAGCCGGGACGACGGTGCGCGCGGGGTACGCGCGGACGTGGGTCAGCTTCGGGTCGGGGAGCGCGCGCTGCGCGGCGACGTACTTCTCGGCGGAGCGGCGCTCGCCGGCGGTGGTCGGGTCGACCGCCTCGTCGCCCACCGCGAGCCCGCGCGACACGTCGTTCTTGGTGGCCGGGTCGTTGTGGTCGTGCGGCGCGAGGAGCGCGTCGTCGTGCGGGATGCCGCGGTCGGACTTCGCCTGCTCGCTCGCGGCGGCGAGGCTGAGCCCGCCGTCACCGGTGCCGCTCGTCGGGACCGCGAGGGCGACCCCCACGACCGCCAGCGCGACCAGCGCGGCCAGCCCGACCCGGCGGCTCCCGCTCCCCTGCTCCTGCGTCACGTCCTCAGCCACAGCCTTACCTCCCTGTCTCCGGGCGCACCGGAGTGACCCCGATCACTGCTCCAACGACGCCGCCGCGCGGAGGTGACGGGAAATGTGAATGACTGTCAGATTCGCTCTCCCGGCATGATGACGGGCATGACCTCCTCCCGCCCGCTCGGCGCGCTCGGCGCCGCCCTGGCGCTGTGCCTGACCCTCGCCGCCTGCGGGGACGACGCGGTGGCCGGCAAGGCCGGCGCGACCGGCGTCCCCACTCCGACGGGCGAGCCGACCCGGATCACCGACCGCGGCGACCTGTCCGTCGCGCGCAGCGAGACCCGCGAGGACTCGGTCTACCCGGAGCCCGGCGACCCCGTCGTCGACGCCCTTCACTACGCCCTCGACCTCACCTGGGACCCCGAGCAGGACCGGCTCACCGCGGAGCAGAGGCTCACCTTCCGCGCCACCGCCGACGCCCCGCGGATCCCGCTCGCCCTCAGCGACGCGCTCGAGGTCAGCGCGCTCACCGTCGACGGCGAGAAGGCGGAGTTCACCGGCGACGGCGACCGGCTCACCATCGACCACCCGGTCACGGCCGACCAGCAGTACGTCGTCGAGCTCGCCTACGCCGGCACGCCGCGCCCGGCCGAGGCACCCAGCACCCGCTCGGACTTCCGCCAGGGCCTGGGCTGGAACATCACCGACGACCACGAGACCTGGACGATGCAGGAGCCCTTCGGCGCCTTCACCTGGTACGCCGTCAACGACCAGCCCGCCGACAAGGCGCTCTACGACTTCACCCTCACCGTGCCCGAGCCGTGGTCCGGCGTGGCCAACGGCGTGCTCACCGACACGACCACGCGCAACGGCATGGTGACCGACGTCTGGCACCTGGCCGAGCCGGCGTCGTCGTACCTGGTGACGGTGGCGTTCGGGCACTACCAGCGCACCGACCTGAAGTCGGCGAGCGGCGTGCCCATCCAGATCTGGGCGCCGGCCGACGGCGAGCCGCTGCCCGGCGGCACCGGCACCGCGCCCGACGCGATCGACTGGCTCGAGAAGATCCTCGGGCCCTACCCGTTCGAGAGCTTCGGCATCGTCGTCGTCGACAACGAGAGCGGCATGGAGACCCAGACGATGGTCACCCTCGGCAACACCGAGTACAGCCTGTCGCCGGCGGTCGTCGTCCACGAGGCGGCGCACCACTGGTACGGCGACACGGTCAGCCCCGCGGACTGGTCCGACGTGTGGATGAACGAGGGCATGGCGATGTACCTCCAGGGCATGTGGGAGGCCGAGCAGCAGAGCATCCCGGTCGCGCAGAAGATGGACGAGTGGGCCGGCTTCGAGGACGACCTGCGCGCGAGCGCCGGTCCGCCGGGCGCCTACGACCCGCAGCAGTTCGGCGACGGCAACATCTACTACGGCCCGGCCCTGATGTGGCAGGAGCTGCGCGAGAAGATCGGCGACGACGAGTTCTTCGCGCTGCTGGAGGACTGGCCGGCCAGCCGCGAGAACCGCTCGACCGACCGCGCCGACTACCTGGGCTGGATCGAGAAGCAGACCGGCGAGGACCTCGGCGCGTTCTTCGACGCCTGGCTGCTCGGCAAGCAGTCGCCGCCACGCGGCTGAGCGCGCCGACCCTTCCCAGGAACTGAAACGCGTTCTACTCTCCGGGGATGCGCCTTCGCTCCCTGGCGGCCGCGGCCGCTGCCGGCGTCCTCGCCCTGACCCTCGGCACGGCCGGCTCGACGTCGGCCGCGGCCGGCGACGACCCGGCCCTGCCGGGGCTGCCGGCCCTGCCGACGATCCCCGGGCTGCCGATCCCCCCGCTGCCCACCGACCTGCTGGTCCCCCGCTTCACCGGCGCGGCCGTCACGCCGCAGCCGCTCGACGCGCCACCCGTGCCGCAGAACCCGTTCCTGGCCCCCAACGGGCGCAGCAGCATGCACAACGACGCCTACAGCACCGACGCGTACGCCGTCTCGGGGCCGACCGGGCGCGGGCTGATGATGCGCACGGCGTCCTACGGCATCCGCGAGTGCGCGACCGTCGCGTTCGACTCGCGGGACCGGATCGTCGGCCTGTGCGGCGGGCTCGAGGGCTTCACGCTCATGGTGATCGACCCGGTCACGCTGCGCGCGATCTCCCAGCTGCAGCTCTCGAAGCGCGACCTCGCCTCCGGCGCGAACCCGCTGACCGACATCTGCGGCGGCACCTACTTCTTCCTCGACGGCGACGACCGGGCCTTCGCCACCACCACCGACGCGGCGATCGCCGAGGTGAGCGTGACCGCCGCCGGCGGGCTGGTGAAGGGACGGCGGTGGCCGCTGGCGTCGTACCTGCCGGAGGACGACTGCCTCGTCGCGACCGGCGTCGACTGGTCCGGACGGCTGTGGTGGTTCAGCCAGCAGGGCACCGTCGGCACGCTCGACCGGGCCACCGGCGCGGTCCGCACGCTGCGGCTGCCCGCGGGCGAGGGCATCTACAACTCGGTGTCGACCGACGAGACCGGCGGCGTCTACTTCGTCTCGACCCACCAGACCTATCGCCTCGACGCAGCCGCCGACGGCACGCCTGGGATCACCTGGGCGATCCCCTACGACCGCGGCACCCGCAAGAAGCCCGGCATGCTGTCGCAGGGCTCGGGCACCTCGCCCACGCTCATCGGCGAGAAGTGGATCGTCGTCGCCGACAACGCCGAGCCGCGCAGCCACGTGATCGTCTACGACCGGCGCACCGGCGTCCCCGCCGGGCAGCGCGAGCACTGCTCGATCCCGGTCCTCGCCGATGGCGCCAGCACCACCGAGAACAGCCTCGTCGCCGCGGGGAACTCGGTGATCATCGAGAACAACTACGGCTACGCCGGCGTGCAGTCGACGCTGCTCGGGCGGTCGACGACGCCCGGCGTCTCGCGGGTGATGATCGAGGACGACGGCTGCCACGTCGCCTGGACCAACCCCACCGTCGCCCCCACCTCGGTACCGAAGGCCTCGCTCGGCAACGGCCTGGTCTACGTCTACTCGAAGCCGCCGGGCAACCTCCTCGACGCGTGGTACGTCACCGCCATCGACATCCGCACCGGCCAGACCCGCTGGAGCCGCCTCACCGGCACCGGGATCCAGTGGAACAACCACTACGCGGCGATCTACCTCGGCCCCGACGGGTCGCTCTACGTCGCCACGATCGTGGGGCTGATCCGGCTCGCGGACTCCTGAGCCGGGGACTCAGAGCGCGTCGGGCAGCGTGGTGACGCCGTCGTCGGCGAGGAAGTGGCCGGCGCCGGGCACCACCCGGACCGGCACGCCCAGCAGCCGGGCGAGCCGGTCGGTGTGCGCCGCGGGGACGTAGGCGTCCGCATCGGAGCGGAGCACCGTGATCGCGCCGGTCCGGGCCGCGACCCGGTCGAGGTCCGGCACCGCGCCGGCGACGTACGGGTCCAGGCCCGGCAGCGCCGGCAGCGGGTCCACGAACCCGGCGACGAGGACGAGCCGGCCGAGCCGCCAGTCGCCGGGCAGCGCGGCGAGGTGCCGCAGCACGGTGAGGCAGCCCAGGCTGTGGCCGACGACGAGATCGCCGGCCGCCGGCGTGCCGACGGCCGCGGCGGTGGCGGCGAGCCAGCGCTCCCGGTCGGGCGCCTCCGGCTCCGGCAGGGCGGGGACGGCGCTCGCGAGACCGGCCCCGGCGTGCCGCTGCGCGAGCCAGCCGAACCAGTGATCGGCCGGCGTGGCGCCGTACCCGTGGATGATCGTGGCGCGCGGCGGGGTTGCACTCGTCGTCATGGCGAGGACCGTAGGGGTTCACGCCGGCGTGAAGGTCAAGCGGAGGAACCGGATGCTGATCGGCGAGCTCGCCCGCCGCACGGGGACGACCACCCGGGCGCTGCGGCACTACGAGGACACGGGCCTCCTGGTCCCCGAGCGCACGACGGCCGGCTACCGCACCTACGCGCCGGCCGACGTCGCGCGCGTCGCCCAGATCCGGGCGCTGCTCGACGCCGGGATCGGCACCGCGACCATCCGCCGCTTCCTCGGCTGCGCGCGCGACGGCCACCACGGCACCTACCTCGAGCTGTGCCCGGACCTGCGCGCCGAGCTGGACGCGATCGCCGCGCGCATGGACGCCGAGCAGGCCGCCCTGTCGGCCCGCGGCGCGCGGCTGGCCGGACTGGTCACCTGCCCGCGGTGACCCTCGCGGGCCGGTGACCGGACACCGCCCGCTGGGGCGGCGTGTGGATGTCGAAGGGCAGCAGCTCCTGGCCGAGCATCGAGTGCGGCTCCTGCCCCGGGACGACGAGCCCGAGCCGCTCCAGGAACGGGAACCGCGCGTCGTCGGCGACGAAGTGGCGGACGGTCATCGGCGGGTGCCAGATGCTGTAGGTCCCGACGCCGCCGCCCCGGCGCCGGCGGTACCAGCCCTGGGTCGGGTGCGTGAGCAGCGCGTGCCAGGCGTCATCGGTGGCGAACCCGTCGAGCCCGGCCGGGACGACGGGCGCCTCCGTCGCGCGGCAGACCGCGTCGTCGGTGCGCAGCCGCCAGGTCGCGCGGGCGTCGTCCCAGGCGGCGGTGAGGGCGATCCGCTCGCGGTGCCACGGCATCCCCCAGAGGTGGCGCGGCAGGGCGACGGTGGCGTGGTCGAACGCCGTCCCGAGGAACCAGGCACCGAGGACGCCGGCGCGGCGCACGTAGGCCCGGTAGTTGACCTGGCCGCAGGTGATCGCCACCCGCGGCAGCCCGCGGAAGTGGAACGCCTCGTCGCGGAAGGCCACGGCGGAGACCAGCGCCGCCGGCCCCTCGGCCAGCGGGAGCACCTCCGGCTCCCAGCCCGGCGGCAGGTGCCGGGCGAGGCGCTCCGGCGCGACCCGGAACGTGGTGATCATGAAGTCGGCCAGGTCCGAGGCCGCGTGGAACCACCGGACCGGCGGCCGCTCCGTGCCGCGGACGCCGTCGACCACGCTCAGAACAGCAGGGCCGTCGCCGGATCGCCGACCAGGCCGGCGACGTCCGCCAGGAACTGCGAGCCGGTCGCACCGTCGATGTGGCGGTGGTCGAAGGACAGCGACAGCGTCATCACCTGGCGCGGGACCACCTGGTCGCCCACGACCCACGGCTGCGGCTTGATCGCGCCGAGGCAGAGGATCGCGGACTCCCCGGGATTGATGATCGGCGTCCCGCCGTCGACCCCGAAGACGCCCACGTTGGTGATCGTGAACGAGCCGCCGGACAGGTCGGCCGGCTGGGTGCGGCCCTCGCGGGCGGTCGCGGTCAGCGTCTCGAGCGCCTGGGCGAGCTCGAGGAGCGAGAGCGCGTGGGCGTCCTTGACGTTGGGGACGACGAGCCCGCGCGGGGTCGCCGCGGCGATGCCGAGGTTGACGTAGTGCTTGACCACGACCTCCTGGGCGGCCTCGTCCCACGTCGAGTTCAGCAGCGGCGTGCGCCGCAGCGCGAGCAGGCACGCCCGGGCGATGACGAGCAGCGGGCTCACCTTGACCCCGGCGAACTCGCGGCGCTCCTTGAGCCGGGCGACGAGCTCGACCGTGGCGGTCGCGTCGATGGTCACCCACTCGGTGACGTGCGGCGCGGTGAACGCCGAGGAGACCATGGCGGCGGCCATGTTCTTGCGGACGCCCTTGATCGGCTCGCGGGTCTCGCGGCCGGCCGGGTCGGCGGCGACGGGGGTCGCGGCGGCGGTGGCGGTGGCGGTGGCAGTGGGGGTGGCGGTCGCGGCGAGGACGTCCTCCTTGCTGACCGTCCCCTTGGGACCGGTCGGCACGAGCGCGGTGAGGTCGACGCCGAGGTCGCGGGCGAGGCGCCGGACCAGGGGCTTGGCGAGCGCCCGGACCGGACGGGTGACCGTCGCCTCGGCGACCGGCGCGGCCGCGGGCGCGGGCGCGGGGGCGGGCTCGCCCTTGCGGGTGCGCCGCTTGAGCGCGCGCTGCTTGGGTCCGTAGCCGACCAGCGTCGCATTGCCCTCGGGGGGCACGTTGGTGTCGATGATGACGGGCCCGCCGGTGCTGACCGCGGGCGCGACCGGCGTCTCTGCGGGCGGCGCGGCGGGCGTCTCGGTGGGCGGCTCGGGTGCGGCGCCGGGCACACCGATCCGGATGATCGGCGTCCCGACCTCGACGGTGTCGCCCTCGGCGACCAGGAGCGCGAGCACCTCGCCGGCATAGGGCGAGGGCAGCTCGACGATCGACTTGGCGGTCTCGATCTCGACGACGATGTCGTTGATGGCGATCACGTCGCCGGTCTTGACCCGCCAGGCCACGATCTCGGCCTCGGTCAGACCCTCGCCGACGTCCGGGAGCTTGAATTCGTTCGCCATGGGGCGGGCCTCCTCAGAACCCGAAGGTGCGGTCGACGGCATCGAGCACCCGGTCGAGGTCGGGGAGGAAGGCCTCCTCGATCCGCGCCGGGGGGTAGGGCGTGTCGTAGCCGGTGACCCGCAGCACGGGCGCCTCGAGCGAGTGGAAGCACTCCTCGGTGACCCGGGCGGCGATCTCGGCGCCGAGGCCGAGCGTCTGGTGGGCCTCGTGGACGACGACGAGCCGGCCGGTGCGGCGCACGGACTCGTGGACGGGCAGCAGGTCGAGCGGGGAGAGGGTCCGCAGGTCGATCACCTCGAGCGAGCGGCCCTCCTCGGCGGCGACGGTCGCGGCGTCGAGGCAGGTCGACACGGTGGGCCCGTAGCCGACCAGCGTGGCGTCGGCACCGGGCCGGACGACGCGCGACTGCCACAGGGGGGCGGGTGGGGCCGACTCGTCGACCTCGCCCTTCGCCGAGTGGTAGAGCCGCTTGGGCTCGAGGAAGATCACCGGGTCGTCGGCGTGCACGGCCTGCTGGATCATCGCGTAGGCGTCGGCCGGGTTGGAGCAGGCGACGACCTTGAGCCCCGGCGTGTGCGCGAACTGCGCCTCGGGCGACTCACTGTGGTGCTCGACCGCGCCGATGCCGCCGCCGAAGGGGATCCGGATGACCATCGGGATCCGGATCCGGCCCTGGCTGCGGAAGTGCAGCTTGGCGACCTGGCAGACGATCTGGTCGTAGGCGGGGTAGACGAAGCCGTCGAACTGGATCTCGACCACCGGCCGGTAGCCGCGCATCGCCAGGCCCACGGCGGTGCCCACGATGCCGGACTCGGCGAGCGGGGTGTCGATGACGCGGTCGTCGCCGAAGTCCTTCTGGAGGCCGTCGGTGATCCGGAAGACGCCGCCGAGCGTGCCGACGTCCTCGCCCATGACGACGACCTTGTCGTCGTCCTCCATCGCGCGGCGCAGCCCGGCGTTGAGCGCCTTGGCCAGGGTCATCGTGGTCATGACGTCACCTCCGCGAACGAGGCGGCGTGCTCGTCGTAGGCCGCCTGCTGGGCAGCCAGCTCGGCCGTCTGCTCGGCGTGGACGAGAGCGAACATGTCGCGCAGGTCGGGGTCGGGCAGCGCGTGGCACTCGCGCCGCATCCGCTCGCCGAGCGCGTCGGCCTCGGCGGCGACCGCCGTCATGAACTCGTCGTCGGCCAGGCCGTTGCGGCGCAGGTAGGCCTCGAGCCGGGCGATCGGGTCCTTGAGCTTCCAGTGCTCGACGTCGTCGCTGAGCCGGTAGCGGGTGGGGTCGTCGGTGGTGGTGTGCGCGCCCATCCGGTAGGTGTAGGCCTCGATCAGGATCGGGCCCTGGCCCTCGCGGGCCCGCTGCAGCGCGGCCTGCATGACGGCGTACGTCGCGAGGACGTCGTTGCCGTCGACCCGGATGCCGGGGAAGCCGAAGCCCTGCGAGCGGCGGTAGAGCGGGATCCGGGACTGCCGCTCGAACGGCTCCGAGATCGCCCACTGGTTGTTCTGGCAGAAGAAGACCACCGGAGCGTTGTAGGAGGCAGCGAAAACGAAGGCCTCGTTGACGTCGCCCTGCGACGAGGCGCCGTCGCCGAAGTGGGCGACCACCGCCGTGTCGCGCGTGGGATCGCCGGTGCCGACGAGGCCGTCGCGCTGGACGCCCATCGCGTAGCCCGTCGCGTGGAGCGTCTGTGCGCCGATCACGATCGTGTAGAGACCGAAGTTGTGCTCGCTGGGGTCCCAGCTGCCCTGGTCGACCCCGCGGAAGAGGGCGAGGAGCTTGACCGGGTCGACCCCGCGGCACCACGCGACCGCGTGCTCGCGGTAGGTCGGGAAGACGTAGTCCTGGGGCGCGAGCGCCCGTCCGGCCCCGATCTGCGCGGCCTCCTGGCCGAGCAGCTGGGCCCACAGGCCGAGCTCGCCGTGGCGCTGCAGCGCGGTCGCCTCGATGTCGAGACGGCGGACCAGCGTCATGTCGCGGAAGAACCCGCGCAGCTGGTCGGGGGTGAAGTCGAGGTCGAAGCCCGGGTGGTGGACCCGCTCCCCCTCGGGCGTCAACAGCTGGACGAGCTCGGGATCGGCCTGCTGCTCGGGGGCCGGTCCGAAGACGGGGTCGGTCATCACCACTCCTTGCGTCCGTCCCGGCGGGGTCGCCGCCGCGGAACGGGTAGGGGTCGTTCCGTGGTCCGGCTCGGTCACAGGGGTGGCGTGACGTGTGATCCGGACCACACGCTCATCGCCACGATACTCGTCCCCATGTCCGACTCGTGAGGACGGCCCGGGAGGGTGCTCCCGGGCCGTCGATCGATCACTTCTTCTCTACGTAGCTGTACCCGCTGACGAGCCACTCGCCGGACGAGCCGTCGAGCGCCCAGGTGGACACGAGCGTCTTGCCGGTGTTCGGCGCGTAGACGTCGCCCTTGACCTCGGCGATGTCGCCGACGGTGGTCGGCTCCTCGAAGGTGTATTCCGCGTTGGACATCTTCAGGTTGCCGGCGACCGCCTTGCAGCCGGCCTGGTCGGTGAACTCCGACGCGAAGTAGTCGGGGGTCGTCAGCCCCTCGACGGCTAGACAGTTGCCCTCGAGGAGCGAGTCGAGGAATGCCTGGGCGGTGATCTTGGGGTCCTCCGAGGGAGCGTCGCCGAGGCCACCGGTGGACGCGGTGTCGGTCGGCTCGTCGGTCGGCTCGTCGGTGGACTCGGTCGAGTCGGTGGACTCGGTCGTGGCGTCGTCGCTCGGCGACTGCGAGGTCTTCTCGTCGCTCGCCTTCTTGTCGCCGTCGTCGTCCTTGAAGACGGTGAAGGCGAGCACCGCCGCCACTCCCAGCACCAGGACCACGACCCCGGCGATGATGCCGATGATCAGGCCCTTCTTGCCGCCACCGCCGCCGCTGCCGGTCGGCGGGGCGGAGAAACCACCGGGGTAGCCGGGGCCACCGGGACCGCCGGGGTAGCCGCCGGGCTGGCCCGGGTAGCCGCCGGGAGCGGGCGGCTGGCCGTAGGGCTGCTGGGGCTGGCCGTAGGGCTGCTGCGGCTGCTGCGGCTGCTGCGGCGGCTGGGGCTGGCCGTAGGGCTGCTGCGGCGGCTGGGGAGGAACAGGCGCACCGCCGGACGTGGGTGCGATCTGCGTCGGGGGGAGCTCGCCGGGCTGTCCGGGCGGCGGGAACTGATCACTCACTCACGTGAGCCTAGGGAGTGAAGTGCCCGTCTGCACCAGGAATCGCCGAAGCGGGAGCCTGCTCCGCACGCGTGCGGCGGGGCCAGAGCGAGAGCGCGACGAGCACCAGTCCGACGGGCGCCGCGACCAGGAAGGCCCGCGCGTACGGCGTCAAGGAGCCCACGACCGCGTCCAGCATCACGCCGGTGAGCTCGCGGCGGTCGGCCTCGACCTGGTCGAGCGCGGCCGTGGTCGCCGGGTCGACCGCGAGGAGCAGGACGACGGCCGCGACCGCCACCCCGAGCAGGGCGAAGCCGGCGGTGCGCACCCGTCCGCGCCAGCCGTGCGCGACGAGCACGCCGAGCAGCACCAGCGCCGCCCAGGCGAGCGGGACGATCCGGTTGAAGCGGTCCGCCGCCCGGTACGCCGGACCGCCCTCGGCGACCTTGGCCTTCGTCGTGACCGGGACGTCGAGGGGGATGGTCGGCAGCAGCCCGACCGGGATCCCGCGGTCCTCGAGCTGGAGCAGCACCTGGGCCACGAGCGGGCTGGCGTCGACGGTGATGTCGCCGTCGGTCGGTGCGTCCGGGTCGTCCAGGACGGCGAGCACCTGCTGGTGCAGGTCGCCGTTCGCCTTGCGCCAGAACGTCGGGAAGTCGGGGCTCCGGACCACCTTCAGCGCCGCGGTCCGGGCCCATCCGCGGACGGCGCTCGGGAGCCCCACCGGGATGTGCCTCTCGAGCGCCTTGACCGCCGCGTCGGCGGCGGCGTCGGCGAGGACCTGCTGCACGACCGGGTCGTCGGAGAGGTCGCCGACCGTGTCGACGTACGCCTCGCGGTCGTCGACGCGCTCGCTGACCCAGGTGGCGCCGATCGCGAAGGGGGCGAGCAGGGTGGCGAGCAGGATCGCGACGACCGCGGTGAACGACCTCATCGGAGTGCCTGCCTCAGTCCCCTGTGTAGAAGGGGTCGGCGACCTTCCAGTCGCCGTCCTCCTTGACGATCTTCAGCCGAACGGTCGTGCGCTGGCGGTCGACGCCGTCGAGCACCTCGGCGGCGAAGTCGTCGTCGCCGGAGTAGTCGGTGGTCTGCTCCACCTCGACGATCGCCTCGTCGTCGCCGCGCTCGTCGACGTCGGTGACCTCGAGGTCGTAGTCGAAGCCGGCGCGGATGTCGTCGACGGAGACGCCGTAGTCGTCCTCGTAGCGGTCGGACTCCTCGTCCTCCCGGTCGCGCTGCTCGTCGGCGTACTGGCCGCAGTCGTCGCCGGCACCGGCGTCGACGAGCAGGGCGTCGCGGCGCTCCTCGACCAGCAGCTCGCAGACCGCCTCGTGGTCACCCTCGAAGGTGGCGCCGAGGTAGTCGGTCGCGACGCTCTCCGGGTCGTTCCCGCCGAGCACCCGGGCCGCGACGAGGACGACGAGCAGCAGGGCCAGGAGGCCGCCGCCGGCCGCGCCGAGCACGAGCAGGGTCCTGCTGCGGTTGGGATCCGGTCGGGCGATGACCGCCGGCGCCGGTGCCGGGACCGGGGGCGGTGGGGGTGGCGGGGGCTGGTCGTGCTGGGTGTGCTGGGTGTGCTCGGTCCACTCGGCGCCGTCCCACCAGCGCTGCCCACCCAGACCGTCGGGGTACCACCCGGCCGGGATCGACGGCTGGTTCGGGTCGGGCATGCGGATCGACTCCTCGCGATGACGGGCGGCCACCCGTCAGGCGGACAGGCACGAGCTGGCCCGCATCATGCCACGCGGAGGAGCCCTCAGCTGCCGGCGGTGATCAGCGCCACGGCCACCACGAAGCCGATGAGCACGAGGGCGGTGAGCAGGCCCATCGTGAAGCCGATGGTCCGCTTCGCGCTCGGTGGCGGGGGCGGCAGGCCGGGGCCGGCGGGGACGCCCGGGACGCCGTACCCGGCAGGCCCGGCGGGGGGCTGGGGCGGGTACGGCTGCCCTCCTCCCCCGAGGTAGGCCGGCGGCGGGGCCGGCTGCTGCGGGTAGCCCTGCGGGACGCCGGGCTGCGGCGGGACACCGTACGGCGGGGGCTGCGTCATGGGCTCAGCCTAGGAGCGGGACCCGGTCCGCTCCACCGGTTGTGCGAAATCGGCTCAGCCGGCCCGGTCGATCAGCCAGCGACCGTCCTCCTGGACGAGCGAGACGACGGAGTCCTGGCTCTTGCCGTAGGCGTTGATCTTCACCGGCACCTTCGCCGTGCCGCGCGCCTGGTCGACGGTGGGCTGGCCGACGTCGTAGGTGACCTCGTCGCCCAGCTGCGTGGGGATCGTGTCGTTGGCGCAGCGGCCGTTGGCCTTGACGTACGCCTCGGTCACGAGCTCCTCGGCGGTCGCGCAGTCGCCGGCGAACGCGGAGTCGAGGAACGCCTCGACCACCGCGGCCGGCTCGTTCGGGACGGCGGACGCGGTGCTGGTCCCGCTCGGCGTCCCGGTGCCGGTGGCGCCGGGGGTGCCGGTGGCGCTGGGGGTGCCGGACGAGGCCGGCGGGCTGGGCACGATCGTGCCGCTGCTCGTCGAGCGGCCCGCGTGGTACGACGCGACCCGCCAGGCGCCGTCGACCTGCTCGAGCGTGAAGAGGTACTCCGTGGAGCCCTGGCTGCTCGTGAAGTCGACCGGGACCGTGGCCGTCGACCCGTCGATGCTCGCCGTGCCCACGTCGGAGTCGACGTCGTCGCCGGCGAGGAGCTGGAACTCGTCGCTCTCGCAGGGCCGCGCCGAGCGGGCGGTCTCGGTGAGGAGCTTCTCGACCGCGGCGCAGTCGCCCTCCTCGGCGGCGTCGAGGACGTCGTCGACGACGTCCTCGGGCGAGCGGGCGCTGCTGGTCGGGCCGTCGCTGCTGCCGGTGTCGTCGTCGCCGTCGTCGTCGCCACCGGTGAGGACGAGCACGAGGGCGACCACCACGCCGACGAGCGCGAGGACGCCGACGACGCCCAGGGCGATCCACAGCCCCTTGCCCTTGCCGGCGCCGGTGCCGGGCGGTCCCGGGGGTGGCGGCGGGAACGGCGGGGGGCCGACCGGCGGGGGGCCGACCGGCGGCGGGCCCAGCGGCGGGGGCGGCGGTCCGGGCGGTCCGGGCGGGGGCGGCGGGGCGCCGTACGGCTGGTTCGGGTCGCTCACCGCGGGCTCACCTGCTCGAGGAAGTCGCTGAACCACGACTCCAGCTCGGACGGGTTGGTCGGGAAGTCGCTCGGGAGGAGGTCGGTCGGGAACTCGCTCGGCAGCTTGGTCGGGAACGGGATGCTCGGCAGGTCGGACGGCAGCCCGCTCGGCAGGTCGGTCGGGAAGTCCGACGGGTCGATCGTCGGGAGGTCGAGCCCGCTGGTCGGCGCATCGGACGGGGTGTCGCCGTCGGTCGTGCCGGACGTCTCCTCGCTGACCTTCTCGTCCTTGCCCCCGTCGTCCTTGCCGAGGAGCACGATCCCCCCGACGACCACGATCGCGAGGAGCAGCACGACGCCGAGCACGGCGATCGCGATCCGCAGGCCCTTGCCGCCACCGACCTCGAGGGAGGACGGCGTTCCCGGCGTTCCCGGCGGCGGAGGCGGCAGCGTGGGCAGCACCGCGGTCGGCTCCGGCGGGACGGCGACCGTCTCGCCCCCCTGGGCATCCCCCTGGGCAGCCCCCTGCTGGTCACCGCGGACGTGGTCGGTCCAGGCGTTGCCGTCGTACCAACGCTGGTTGCCGTCGGCGTCGGGGTACCAGCCGGGCTGGCTGGGCGTCGGTCCGGGCACCCGGGCCTCCTGCGGGGGTCGGTCGGAGGGGACGACGACACCGTATCCCGCAGCGCCCCCGGCACAATGGACGCCATGACCGCACCGTCGTCCTCGCCTCGGGGCCGCTTCGCGACACTCAGCGTCGAGCACGCCTCGACGGTCTCGCGGGTGGCGGCCGAGCTGCGCCGCGCGGTGTTCGAGGGCGAGCTCGAGAGCGGGACGCCGCTGCGCGAGATCGCACTGGCCGAGTCGCTGGGCGTCTCGCGGCCCACGGTGCGCGAGGCGCTGTCGGTCCTCGTCGCCGAGGGCCTGGCCACCCGCGAGCCGCACCGCGGGGTCGCCGTCGCGACGCCACGGGCCGAGTCGGTGCGCGACGTGTGCCGGGCGCGGTGGGTGCTCGAAGGTGCCGGCGTCCAGGCCTGGGCCGGCGCGGACGACGTCCGGCGGCAACGGGTCCGGGACACCCTCGAGGCCTACACCAGCGCGGTCCGCGGCGGGCGGGCGTCGTACGAGGAGCTGAACGAGCGGCACCTGTCCTTCCACGTCTCGCTCGTCGAGCTGACCGGGAGCCCGCGCCTGGTGCAGATGGCCGAGGCGCTGATGGACGAGCTCAAGCTCGCCCTCGCCCAGGTCGACCGGATCCGCCGCAACGCCCACGACGAGGCCGAGTCCCACGAGGGTCTCGTCACGCTGCTCGAGGCCGGCCGTATCGACGGCCCCGGCGGCGCGTCCGAGTTCCTGCGCCAGCACATCGCCGACGCCGAGGTCGAGGTCATCGACGCGCTGGGGCTGGAGTAGCCGCAGCCCCGTCTCTGCAAGGATGACCCCATGCTGGCCTTCCTCTCCCGCTGGGCGATCACGGCTGCCGCGCTCGCCGTCGCCGCACAGCTCCTCGACGGCATCTGGTTCGAGGGCGCCGACGCCGGTCGCGCCGAGCTCGAGGACAAGATCCTCCCGCTGCTGCTGGTCGCGCTCATCTCGTGCGTGGTCACGGCGTGGGTGAAGCCGGTCCTCACCTTCCTGTCGATCCCCTTCATCCTGGTGACGCTGGGGCTCTTCCTCGTCATCCTCAACGCGCTGCTGCTGCGGTTCACCGCGTGGCTGGCGGGCCTGGTCGACATCGGCTTCCACGTCAGCGGCTTCTGGGCGGCGTTCTGGGGCTCGATCATCATCAGCATCACGACGTGGTTCCTCGACGCCCTGGTCGGCGTCGACGACTGACGCCGCGGTGAGCGTCGTCCCCCCGCCGCCCCGGACGCCGGGGCGCTACCGCATCGCGCTGGTCTGCCTCGGCAACATCTGCCGCTCCCCCATGGCCGACGTCGTCCTGTCGGCCCGGGTCGCCGACGCCGGGCTGGACGACGTCGTCGAGGTGGTCAGCGCCGGCACCGGCGGCTGGCACGCCGGCGAGCCGATGGACCGCCGCGCCGCCGCCCTCCTCACCGCCGAGGGGTACGACGCCAGCCGGCACCGCGCCCAGCAGGTCCGGGCGTCCTGGCTCGACACGTACGACCTCGTGCTCGCCATGGACGACGCCAACCTCGCCGACCTGCAGGCCCTCGGGCCGGCCGATCCCGCCCGGGTCCGCCTCTTCCGCGACTTCGACCCCGAGGGCACCGGCGAGGTCCCCGACCCGTACTACGGCGGCGACGCCGGCTTCCGCGACGTCCTCACGCTGGTCGAGCGCACCGCGGACGCGCTGACCGGTGACCTGCTTCACGTGGTGCTACCGACGGGTCACCCGTAGGTTTACTAGGACGTCCAACTAAATCAGCACCGGTGCGCACGGAGCGCGCCGCAGAGGGGAGACCACATGACGGGCATCGAGCGGGTCGGCGTGGTGGGCGGCGGCCTGATGGGTTCGGGCATCGCCGAGGTCAACGCCCGCGCCGGCAAGGACGTGATCGTCGTCGAGTCCTCCCCTGCCGCGGTCGACAACGCCCGCCAGCGCCTCACGAGCTCGCTGGAGCGCGCCGAGAGCCGCGGCAAGATCGAGTCGGCGGCCGCCGTCCTCGACCGGATCCGCGTGGTCGACGACCTCACCGCCCTCGCCGACCGCGACATCGTGATCGAGGCCATCGTCGAGGACGAGGCAGCCAAGACCGACCTCTTCCGCCGTCTCGACGAGATCGTCACCAGCCCGGACGCCATCCTCGCGTCGAACACCTCCTCGATCCCGATCATGAAGCTCGCGGTCGCCACCCAGCGCCCCAGCCACGTGCTCGGCGTCCACTTCTTCAACCCGGTCCCGGTGCTCAAGCTCGTCGAGCTCGTCCCCTCGCTCATGACCGACGCCGCGACCACCGAGCGCGCCCGCGCGTTCGTCCAGGACGACCTCGGCAAGAACGCCATCGACTGCCAGGACCGCGCCGGCTTCGTCGTCAACGCCCTGCTGATCCCCTTCATCCTCTCGGCGATCCGGATGCTCGAGTCGGGCTTCGCCACCGCCGAGGACATCGACCAGGGCCTCGTCCTCGGCGCCGCCCACCCCCAGGGCCCCCTGGCCCTCGCCGACCTGATCGGCCTCGACACCACCAAGGCCGTCGCCGAGTCGCTCTACGAGGAGTTCAAGGAGCCGCTCTACGCCGCCCCGCCCCTCCTCGCCCGGATGGTCGAGGCCGGCCTGCTCGGCCGCAAGACCGGACGCGGCTTCTACACGTACGGCTGACCCCGGACTCACCGCCGGCCCGCTTGGTGGTGGGGTAACACGCTGTCCACGTTGCTGGACGCCGCTTGTCGTCGCGACACGCCGGTAGATCGGGCCCCGGAGCGACGTCAACCGCCGGGAAGCACAGCGGACAGCGTGTTACCCGACCACTGAAACCGCGACCGCGACCGACCGCGACCCGACCCCCAGAGCGCACCCGAGGTGGCGGCCGCGTAGCGGCGGCGCGGACGAAGTCCGCGCCGGCACCCCGCGCCGCAAAGCCGGCCGTCAGGGCCCCGCAGTCAAGGACGCCGAAGGCGCCGCGAAGCGGACCGAGCGCAGCGAGGGTCCTTGACGGCGGGAGACGGCCGGCTAAGCGCGGCCGCCACCGCAACCCCGCTCACCGACCAGCACACCCGCGACCGGCACAAACCTGCACCCTCAGGCGCCCAACCCTGCTACTTCGCCCGCCCAACCCTGCTACTTCGGCGGGCCAACCCACCCACCTCGGCGGCGGGAGGATCAGCCGCGCAGCCCGGGGAAGTCGTCGTCGCGGAACTCGCCTGCCGACCGCTGGCCCGAGGCCTCGGCGTCGACCTCGCGGTGGCGCAGCTCGACCCGGCGGATCTTGCCCGAGATGGTCTTGGGGAGCTCGAAGAACTCCAGGCGCCGCACCCGCAGGTACGGCGCGAGGTGCTCGCGGGCGTACTTCAGGATCGACTCGGCCGTCTCGGCCGACGGCGTGTGCCCCGGCACCAGTGCGATGTAGGCCTTGGGGACGGCGAGGCGCACCGGGTCGGGCGCGGGGACGACGGCGGCCTCCGCGACGGCCGGGTGCTCGATGAGGACCGACTCGAGCTCGAAGGGGCTGATCTTGTAGTCGGAGGCCTTGAAGACGTCGTCGGTGCGGCCGACGTAGGTGATGCAGCCGTCGGCGTCCCGGGAGGCGACGTCGCCGGTGTGGTAGAAACCGCCGGCCATGGCCTCGGCGTTCTTGGCGGGGTCGCCCTGGTAGCCGGTCATCAGCGGGAGGGGGTGGGCGGCGAGGTCGAGGCAGAGCTCGCCCTCCCCCACCCCGGGGACCACCTCGCCGGTCAGCGGGTCGACGAGGACGACGGGCATGCCGGGCAGCGGGTGGCCCATGGCGCCGGGGACCACCGGCTGGCCGGGGGTGTTGGCGATGCAGGCGGTCATCTCGGTCTGGCCGAAGCCGTCGCGGATGGTCAGGCCCCAGTGCTTCTCGACCTGGCTGATCACCTCGGGGTTGAGCGGCTCGCCGGCGGCGATCGCCTCGCGCAGGACGCCGGGGCCGCCGGAGAGGTCGGCGTTGATGAGCATCCGCCACACGGTCGGCGGCGCGCAGAACGTCGTGACGCCCTCGGCGCGGATCTGGCCGAGCAGCGCGGCCGCGTCGAAGCGCGCGTAGTTGTAGACGAAGACGGTCGCCTCGGCGAGCCACGGCGCGAAGAAGTTCGACCACGCGTGCTTCGCCCAGCCGGGGCTGGAGATGTTGAGGTGGACGTCGCCGGCCTGCAGCCCGAGCCAGTACATCGTCGAGAGGTGACCGACCGGGTACGAGACGTGCGTGTGCTCCACGAGCTTGGGCCGCGACGTCGTCCCGGACGTGAAGTAGAGGAGCAGCCGGTCGTCGCTGGCGTTGCCCGGGTGCGGCACCGGCACCGCCGCAGACTCGTACGCCGTCGCGTAGGGCAGCCACCCGGAGGCGTCCGAGGAGCCCACGACCACCCGGACCGGCGCCCCCGGCACCTCGTCGAACTTGGGCACGTCGGCCGCATTGCAGATGACGGCGCGGGCCGCGCCGCGCTCGAGCCGGTCGACCAGCTCGGCGGTGCCGACGGCGGTCGTGGTCGGCATGATCACCGCGCCGAGCCGGATGAGCGCGAGCATCGACTCCCACAGCTCGACCTGGTTGCCGAGCATCACGACGACGGCGTCACCGCGGCCGACCCCCTGCGCCGCGAGGTACGCCGCGACCTGCTCGGACCGGGTCACCATCTCGCCGAAGGTGTACGACGAGCGGGCGCCGTCCTCCTCCACGATCACCAGGGCCGGCTGGTCGTTGTCGCGGGCGTAGCCGTCGAACCAGTCGTGCACGAAGTTGAACGACGGCCCGACGTCGGGCCACCGGAAGGAGGCGACTGCCGCGGCGCGGTCGGTGCGATGCGTGCGCAGCAGGTCGCGCGCAGTACCCAGGGCGGTGCTCATGGTCTCCACTCTCGTTCCCACCGCCGCGGTGCGGAAGCCCCGAAAGGAGGCACCGCACCGCGACGACGTGGTTCTCGGGTCGGGTCAGCCGGCGACCGGGACGCGGGCGTCGCGCAGCATCCCCGTGGCCGGGTGGCAGTTGATGTACTCGAAGGTCTGGTCGCGGCCGTCGGAGACCGAGACCTCGTGGTAGAGCCGGAGCTTCTCCAGCCCCGTCACCACGCGGAAGAAGGTCACGAAGATCCGCAGGTGGGTGGGGTGCGACTCCGCCCACCGCTCGAGCAGGTCGAGCGAGCGCCAGTGCCCGAGGTTGTAGCTCTCGTCGAGCTCGTTGCCGTCGAGGTCGATGCTGCGGACGAAGCGGTTGCTGTAGCAGCCGTGGTCCTGGCCGTTGTCGCGGAGGAAGTCCATGCCGTCCTGGAGGGTCGGCAGGATCTCGTCGACGTAGAGGTCGCGCTCGTCGGGGCCGGCGGCGCGCCAGTCCTGCCCGGAGCGGATCAGGCAGATGTTGTCGTGCCCCCGGACGACGACCCGCCCACCCTGCGCGGGATCGCCCTCGACCACGGTCAGCTCGCCGGAGGCCTCCATCCAGTCGGTCTGGGAGATCGGCATCCGGTCGCGGGCCGAGCCCCAGTAGCCGTGCTCCTCGATCTCCCCGCTGGCCTGCGGCATCAGCGTGCCGACCCCGGGGAAGTCCTCGGTGAACGCGTAGAGGGTCTCGAGCTGCTCGACGCGCGGGGCGACGATCTCGCGGAAGTAGCCCAGCCCCTCGGTGAGCCGCTCGTCCGACGCCCACCAGCCGGCGACCTCGTCGGAGCGCAGCCACCGGCAGTACGCCGCGGGGTCGGCCCAGTAGGCGAGCACCATCAGGTTGTGGTGCCCCTGGTTGTCGACGTGGTGGGTCAGGTCGTGGTGCGCGGGGCCGTCGGCGAGCTCGAAGGTCCCGACGATGTGGCGCAGCGCGGCGAGGGCCTGCGGCCGGCGGTCCTCGTCGGCGTACTGGACGCCGAACGAGGCCATGACCACCTGCTGCAGGTCCTTCGGGCCGCGCCCGACGAACATCGGGAACGGCGGCGCGTAGTCGTCGGCGACCCGCCGCGACAGGGTGCGCGGGCACTTCAGGTGGGTGTCGATCGCTGATTCCATGGGTTCCTCAATTCGGGTCGTGACGATGGTGGGGATGTCGGTCAGGCGGTGGTGCGGCGCAGCCCGGCCGCGGTGCGCACCTCGCCGAGCTCGGCAGGTGGCTCGGCGAGGCCCGGTCCGCCGCGGCGGACCCAGTCGGCCACGGCGCGGGCCCGGTCGACGGTGTTGACCTCGGTGACCCAGGCCGGCCGGGCGCCCGAGGCGCGCGCCGCCGTCGCGGGGTTCACGACGACGACATTGGCCAGGTCGCAGGCCCACAGGCAGTCGACGACGCGCAGCTCGGCACCCGGCCCGAGGTCGTTGCCGAGGACGGCCGCGACGGCGTCGTGGTCGACGTCGGGGAGCTTCGCCCGGGTGCCGCAGCAGCAGCCGCGGCACATCCGGACCCGGGGGCCGCGCTCGTCGCCCACGGCCTCAGGCCCGGACCAGGTGCTCGGCCCGGGAGACCGGCGCGGACCGCGGCTGACCGAGCCAGGCGCAGGTGGCGCCGAGCGCCAGCCACATCAGCCCGAGCTGGGCGAGCGAGGCGATCCGGAACTCCCAGACCAGGTCGGCCGGGACGTTCGCGGGGATCGGGTCCGCGGCGTGGGGAAGGACGGCGACCAGGACCGCCGTCCCGACCACGCCCACGGCGACGGCCGCGACGGCGCGGGTGCCCGGCCGGAGCGCGCCGGAGCGGGCGACGCCGAGCACCAGCGCGGCCAGGCCCACGGCGCAGACGATGGTGCCGAGGTAGGTGACGGTGCGCAGGTCGACCGTCGCCGGGTCACCGACCGCGGGCGGGTTGGCCGGGACGACGAGCGCCGGCGCCAGGGTGAACGTCAGGAAGCCCAGTCCGGCGAGGGTCATCGTGGTGCCGGCCGTCGTCCGCCCGGGCAGCCGCGAGCCGAGGAAGCGGTGCACCAGCGCGAACGCGATGCCGACGAGGACACCGACGACCAGCACCGTCACCAGACCGAGGACGACCTGCTCCGACCGGGAGACCAGGGCCTCCGCGCCATGGTCGTGGACCGGGCCGGCGGTGTGCTCGTGCGCGCTGCCCGCCTCCTCGATGGCGATCGCCGCCCGGATCGACGGCTCGACGAGCCAGCTCAGGGCGGCGGCGCCGAGCCCGCCGGCCACGGCGCCCGCGAGGGCACCGTGACCGACGGTCCGGCCGAGCGGCGGGGCGGACGCGGTGCTCACGGTCCGCCCCGCTCAGTGGCAGGGCACGCCGAGGGCGTGCCGTGCGTCGTGGGTCGCCTCGTGCAGGTAGGACGCCGCGTCCGCGGACAGCAGCAGCCCGTTCTCCTGCAGGAGGAAGAGCACCCCCAGCAGCATGACGGCGGCGAGGGCGAGGCCGAGCGCGGCGGACGCGACGCGCCCCGGGACGAGGGTGGTGGTGCTGTGTGCCATGAGGATCTCCGTTCAGAGGTGGGCGGCGCGGGCCGGGTCGACGGCGATCGGCTCGGTGTGCGCCTCGTGGTGGTTGCGGTTCGCCGGGAGGGCGAGGACGTCGCGGGTCTGGCGGGCCAGCTCCTCGGCGCCGAGCAGGCCGAGACCCCCGAGCACCGACTCGAGGGCGGCGACCCAGTGCTCGTAGTACGACCAGCCGCGGTCGCTGGCCGCGGTGCTCGCCTCCCAGCCGTCGATCGACGCGACGAGCGCCTGCTGGAAGTCCGTCCAGTCGAAGCCGAGCTCGCGGTGCGCGGACACGGCCATCGCGAAGGCGCGGATCTCCCAGGGGTGCTCGAAGGAGAGCTGCTCCGGGTCGGCGGCGGGCAGGCCGCAGACCAGTGCCTCGACGCGGCTGCGGTCGGCCGCCACGTCCGCCGGGTCGGCGTAGGGCGCCGGCAGCATCAGGCCACCGCCCCGACCGGGCCGACGCCGATCATGGCGTCCCGGGTGACCAGCTCGAGGAGCTGCTCCTCGGTCCAGCCGTCGGTGCCGGCGGGACGCTGCGGGAGCACCCAGTAGCGCATCTCGCTGCTGGTGTCCCACACCCGCACCTCGACCTCGTCGGGGACGGTGAAGCCGAACGCCTCGCGCAGCACCTTGCGGGGCTCGCGGGTGATCGCGGCCCGGTACTGCGGGTCTTTGTACCAGTTCGGCGGCAGGCCGAGCACCGGCCAGGGGTAGCAGGAGCACAGCGTGCAGACGATGACGTTGTGCACGCTGTCGGTGTTCTCCAGCACCACCATGTCCTCGCCCTGCAGGCCGCCGATGCCCAGCTCCTTGCAGGCGTCGGTGGCGTCGGCGACGAGCCGGGCCTTGAACTCCGGGTCGGTCCAGGCCTTCACCACGACCTGGGCGCCGAGGCGCGGCCCGACCTCGTTCTCGTAGAGCTCGACCATCCGGTCGATCGCCTGGGTGGTCATGACGCCCTGCTCGATGAGCATCGACTCGAGCGCCTTGACGCGCGCGGCGATCTCCGCCTGGGTACGGGTGGTGGCGCTCATGCGCGGGCTCCTTCGGTGGTGACGGTGACGGTGACGGGCTCGAGGTAGGGGTCCCAGACGTCGAAGTTGACGACCTGGTTGGGCTCGGCGTACTCGGCGCCCCAGAGCTCCTCGGCGCGGAACCGGACGGTGTAGACGTGCTCCGGGTTCTCGCCGAGCCCGTTGCCCGCGCTGTCGGCGTAGATCATCGGACCGTGGTGCAGCACGACCTCGCCGATCGCGCCGCGCACGTAGCGGGCGCGGCGGGTGTGCCCCTTGGGGGACGAGCGGATCACCCGGACGACGTCGCCGACCTGGAAGCGCGCGACCTTGTCCGACTCCCGCTTGGCCGGGGCTCCGGCCGGCACGACGGCCTCGACGAAGGCGAGCAGCTCCGGGTCGTCGTCGTGCTCCGGCAGCGGCGCGTCGGGGTGGGCGAGGTAGTGCTCGGTGCGCCGGTCGAGCTCGGCGATGTCGAGCTTGCCCAGCTGCTCGCCGAAGTGCTCGACGGTGTGGACCCAGTGCTCGTAGTAGGGCGACTTCAGGTAGACGGCAGGATCGATCAGCTCGATCCCGTGCCGGAACTGGTCCACGCCGAAGAAGCCGGCGCGGAAGCACATGGCGAACATCGGGAAGACGGTGCGCTCCCAGTCGGCCCGGAAGACCGGTTCCTCCTCGGGGACGACCACGGGGCCGATCCCGTCGGTGCCGGCCAGGTCGAAGACTCCGTTCATGCGGTGAGCTCCTTGTCGTGGGTGGTGGTGGGGCGAGGCGGGGTGAGGGTGCCGAGCGTCTGCTCGAAGGCGTGGGCCGCGCGGAGGACGCCGGCGTCGTCGTGCCTCCGGCCGACGACCATGAGGCCGACCGGGAGACCGTCGGAGAGACCGGCGGGGATGCTGCAGGCCGGGTGCCCGGTGACGTCGAACGGCGCGGTGTTGGCGACCATCTCCAGGGCCCGGGTGACGACCTCCTCGGCCGACGCGTCGGCCGCCGGGATGGGGCTGGCCACGATCGGGAGCGTCGGCATGACGAGCACGTCGTACGTCGCCAGCGGGGTGTCGTAGGCCGCGGCGAGACGGTGCTCCAGGTTGCGCGCCTTGCCGTACGCCGCGCCGTACCCCTGGCGCAGCGACCAGGTCCCGCCGAGCGCGACGAGCTTGACGGTCTCGGAGAACGCCGCGGGGTCGCGCCGCCACCGCTCGCCGTAGAAAGCCATCTGGTCGGGGTCGTAGCGACCCTTCCAGTTGAGGCCGTACGCGTTGCCCTGCAGCATCTGCCAGGTCGCGCCCTCGACCGAGATCACGTCCCAGAGCGCGGCGCCGTGCCGGTGCCAGGGGATCGCGACCTCCTCGGCGACGTGGCCGGCGGCCGTGAGCCGCTCGATCGCGTCCCGGACGACCGCGTCGACGCCCGGGTCGGAGTTGGCCAGGCCGAAGCCCTCGGTCACCACACCGATCCGCAGGCCGCGGTCGAGGTGGTCGAGGCCGGCGACGTAGTCCTCGCCGGCCAGACCCGCGGGCTGGCGCGGGTCGGCGCCGTCGGCACCTGCCAGCACGGTCAGCATCGCCGCGGCGTCGGCCACGGTCGGTGCGATCGGTCCGAGGTGGTCGATGGACTGCTCGATCGGGAAGGCGCCGGTGTACGGCACCAGGCCGAAGGTCGGCTTGTGCCCCACGACACCGCAGAAGGCAGCCGGGATCCGGATCGAGCCGCCCTGGTCGCCGCCGAGCGCGAGGTCCACCTCCCCGGCGGCCACGAGCGCCGCGCTGCCGCTGGACGAGCCGCCGGTGGTGCGGCCGAGGTCCCACGGGTTGCGGACCGGCCCGGACTTCGCCGTGTGGGAGGCGCCCGAGAAGCACAGGTCCTCGCAGACCGCCTTGCCCGCGATCGTCGCGCCCGCGTCGAGCAGGCGGGTGACCACGGTGGCGTCCGTCGACGGCACGAAGCCCCGCACCGTCTCCGAGCCGTTCATCATCGGGACGCCGGCCACGGCGATGTTGTCCTTGACCGCCACCCGCCGCCCGGCGAGCGGGCCGCCACCGCCCGAGGACAGGTCGGTGGTGACGTACCACGCGCCGAGGGGGTTGCCGTCCGGCTCCGCCCAGTCCCGGGTGGGCGCCACGGGCGCCACGTCGTCGTACAGCTCCTCGACGACCGCCCACGAGCCCAGCAGCCCGGTGGCCGCGGCGTGGTAGAAGTCCAGGTCCCCGTCGGCGATGCCGAGCCGCAGCTCGCCCGCCAGGTCCCTGATCGCCGTTCGGGACGGCAGCTCCATGGCAGTTCTCCTCTTCGTCGTTCCTGGCGGCTGAGCGAACGCCCGTCGGCAGTGCCGGGTCAATGGCCGGAGGGGTCGGAGGAGCCCGATGGGTACGGAGAGTCAAGGCCCGGCGAGCGACGTCCAACGCCGGACGCCGGTACCCACGGATGAGGGTTGACCGGTCCGGCGGCGAGGCGCAGGGTTGGCCCATGCCTGGGTGGTTCGAGATCAACTCCGCGGATCGGCCGGCACCTCAGCGCCCGGAGTACTGGCGCAATGCCGTGTGCGACCAGTTCGTGCCGCTGGCCGTCGAGCCGGGGGGCGGGCTGCTGCACGGCCGGGTCGCCGGCGGCGACGTCGCCGAGCTGCGCCTGCGCCGGATCCGGGCCACCCAGCACGGGTTCGAGCGCCGGGCGCGCGACATCGGCGTGGCCGACCCCGAGGTTCTGCACCTGCTGCTGCTCGACCACGGCGAGACGCTGGTCGAGCAGGACGACCGCACGGCCACGATGGCGCCGGGCGACCTGCTGCTCTACGACAGCTCCCGGCCGTTCCGGTTCCGCACGGCGGGCGAGTTCCAGTTCACGATCTGCCTGATGCCCAAGCGGCTGCTGCCGGTCCCGGAGCGGGTCCAGCGCACCTGGACGGCCCGCGCGCTCGCCACCCGGCACGGCGTCGCCGCCGCGGTCGCGCCGCTGCTCGCCTCGCTCGCCCGGCACGGTTCCACCGCCGACGCCGCCCAGCAGCTGGCGCTCCAGCAGGCCATGGTGAGCATGTACGTCGCGCTGCTCTCCGAGACGGGCATCGCCGGCCGGCCGCCCGACGTCAACCTCTCGCTCGCGAAGTCCCACATCGCGCGCCACCTCGGCGACCCGCGTCTCTGCCCGGCCGACGTCGCGGCGGCGTGCAGCATCTCGCTGAGCTATCTCCACCGGCTCTTCGCCAACGACGGCACCACCGTCGCCGGCTACGTGCGCGAGCAGCGCCTCCAGGCCGCGCACCGCGACCTCCTCGAGGCGGCGGTGCAGCAGCCGGTGGCGCAGATCGCCGAACGGTGGGGGATCACCGATCCGGCTCACTTCAGCCGGATGTTCAAGAAGCGCTTCGGCAGCTCGCCGGCCGAGCTGCGCCGCCGGTGGCACGTGGAGTCCCCGGGGCAGGCGTCCGGCGACGCCCGCCCCAGGGAGGCCGGGTTCAGCTCAGCAGCGCGTTGACCGACTTCTGCTCGGTGTAGGCGTCGATCGCCGAGGCGCCGAGCTCGCGGCCCCAGCCGGACTGCTTGTAGCCGCCGAAGGGCATCGCGGTGTCGAACGCGTTGTGGCAGTTGATCCAGACCGTGCCCGCCTTGATCTGGCGCGCGGTGCGGTGCGCCTTGCTCACGTCACGCGTCCACACCGACGCCGCCAGCCCGTACGGCGTGTCGTTGGCCGCCGCGGCCACGCCGCGCTCGGCGTTGAACGGGGTCGCGACGACGACGGGGCCGAAGATCTCCTCGCGGTAGACGCTGAACGACGAGTCGACGTCGACGAGCACGGTCGGCTCGACGTAGTAGCCGGCGTCGCCGTGGCGCCGGCCGCCGGTCAGCGCGCGGGCGCCGTCGCGCAGGCCCTGGTCGACGTAGCCGAGGACGCGGTCGAGCTGGGTCTGCGAGACCAGCGGGCCGACCTCGGTGGTGGGGTCGAGGCCGGGGCCGACCTTGCTGGCGGCCGCGACCTCGGCGACGCCCTGGGTGAACTCGTCGAAGATCCGGTCCTCCACGAGGAGGCGGGTGCCGCTCGTGCAGGTCTGGCCCTGGTTGAACAGGAAGCCGGACGCGGTGCCGGGGATCGCGAGGTCGAGGTCGGCGTCGGCGAACACCACCTGGGGGCTCTTGCCGCCGAGCTCGAGCGAGACCTTCTTCAGGTTGCCCTTGGCGGCGTCCACGATGAGCTTGCCGACCTCGGTCGAGCCGGTGAACGCGATCTTGTCGACGTCGTCGTGCGCGGCGAGCGCGGCGCCGGCCTCGCCGTACCCGGTCACGACGTTGAAGACGCCGTCCGGGAGCCCGCACTCGGCCATGATCTCGGCGAGCCGGAGCGCGGTGAGCGGGGTGTCCTCGGCGGGCTTGAGGACGACGGTGTTGCCGCACGTGAGCGCGACCGGCACCTTGAAGGCGGCCATGAGCAGGGGGAAGTTCCACGGCACGATCGCGCCGCAGACGCCGACCGGCTCGCGCAGCGTGTAGGCGTGCCACTGCGCGCCGGGTGCCCACGGGACCGACACCGGCAGCGTCCGGCCCTCGATCTTGGTGGCCCAGCCCGCGTAGTACTGGAAGAGCTCGGCGACCCAGGTGATGTCGACGGCCTGGGCGACGCCGGCGGACTTGCCGTTGTCGAGCGACTCGAGCTGGGCGAGCTCCTCGGCGTGGTCGTAGACCGCCTCGCCGATCTTGAAGAGCAGGCGCTGGCGCTGGGCCGGCGTCCACAGCGCCCACTCGCCCTCGAACGCCTTGCGGGCGGCCCGGACGGCGCGGTCGACGTCCTCGGCCTCGCCGTGGGCGACCTGGGTGAGCACCTGGCCGGTGGCCGGGTCGCGGGTCTCGAAGGTGCGCCCGGAGGCGGCGTCCACCCAGGAGCCGCCGATGAACAGGCCCTTGGGGCGGGCGAGCCACTCGCGCACCTCGGGGAGCACGGCGTGGTCGGTGGGGACGAGCAGGTCGGTCATGGTTCCTCCGTTGCGAAGACGTGCGGTCGGGCCGAGCGTCGCGGCCCCGGCGGTCCGGGGGTGTTCAGGTTCTGGACATTCACCGACGGTCAGGGCGCGAGCAGGTGGTCGAGCACCGCCGGCAGCTCGGCGAGCCGGTCGAGCGAGGCCATCCGGGCGCCGGCCTCGCGGGCGAAGCGGCGTGCCTCGTCGTGGTCCGAGGCGGGCGCGACGACGAGCAGCTCGTCGAGACCGCGCGCGGCCGGCAGCGGGTCGACGTCGTCGGTGACCCGGCAGTCGGAGAGCAGGACGGTGATCCGGCGCCGGGCCCGCGCCCGGGCGAGCTGCTCGCGCGCGGCCCGCAGGGCGGCGTCGAGCGAGGTCATGCCGTGCCCCCGCAGGCCCAGCACCCGCTCGACCGTACGACGGGCCGGGCTCGGCGTCCCGAGCGCGACCACCGGCTCGGCCCGGCGGTCGAAGGCGACGACGGCGAGCTCGCCACCGGACTCCGCCGCCCGCAGGGCGCACGCCGCCGCGGCCATCGCGGCCGTGGCCAGCCGCTGCCCGTCCATCGAGCCGGACCGGTCGACGAGCAGGCACAGCGCGGTCGCCGGCCGCTCCCAGACCGACGCCGTGAGCTCGTCCAGGGACGGTGGGCGCCCCTCGCCGCGCGCGACCGCGACCGCCTCGAGCGAGGCGTCGAGGTCGAGGTCGCCCCCGCGGTCGGCCCGGACCGGGCGCAGCCGGCCGGCCCCGATCCGTCCGTGCGGACCGCTGCGCGCGCGTTCGAGGACGAGCCGCGGCACGAGCGCCTGCACCCGGGCCCGCAGCGCGGGATCGGTGGCCCGGCTCATCAGCGCGAGCAGTGGCAGCACGTCGTCCGGGTCCTCGGCGACGGCCGCCTCGACCGCCTCGACGTCGAGCTCGCCGACCTCCGGCGAGAGCTCCTCGAAGCGCGGGTTGCGGGCCAGCTCGGACCGGCCGTGGGTCCGGTCCGGCCGGCCGCGCCGGGACGCGGGCGGAGGTGTCGGTGGGGTGCCGCCCGCCCCCGCAGGGGGCGGGCTCAGGCTTCCCCCGGGCGGGGCTCCTCCCCCGGGTCGCCCGCCTCGTCGGAGGGAGCCGGACCGAAGTGCTCGGCGTAGAGCTCGGCGATGATCTCCTCGGGCGTCCGGGTCGAGGACTCGTCGACCCGGACCCGGCCGCTCAGGGCCACGAGGGCGGCGTCGAGGCCTGCCTGCCAGTCGCCCTCCGCGACGCCGCGGGCCCGGGCCAGCTGGTGCCCGATGCCCGCCAGGTCGATCGTGCCGCGCACCGACGAGCCGACCCGCAGCTCGGGGTGCTCCCGGGTCGCCCGGACCAGCGCGACCGCGCGGTCGCGCCAGTCGTCGGACGGCACCGGCGCCCGCTGCGCGAGGATCTGCGCCTCGGCCTCGGCCGACTGGTAGCCCATCGCGATCCGGCAGGTCCGGTCGTACACGGCCGACGAGACCCGCGCGGTGCCGACGGCGTCGTACGGGTTCATCGCGGCGACGACGGCGAATCCCGGCGCCGCGCGCACCGTACCGAGCCGGGGGACGACGATCTCCCGCTCGGACATCACGGTGAGCAGGGTGTTGAGCGTCTCCTCCGGCACCCGGTTGAGCTCCTCGACGTACAGCAGCCCGCCCTCGCGCATCGCGGTGAGCAGCGGGCCGTCGACGAAGACGTCCGGCTGGTAGCCCCGGCTGAGCACCAGTGCGGGGTCGAAGTGGCCGACCAGCCGGGCCGGGGTCAGCTCCGCATTGCCCTCGACGAGGGCGAACGAGCGGTCCCGGCCGGCGGCGACCCGGCGCAGCAGGGTGGTCTTCCCGGTGCCGGGAGGCCCCTCGAGGACGACGTGGGCACCACTGGCCAACGCCGCCTCGAGGAGCTCGGTCTCCCGCGCCCGGTCGACGACCGCGAGCGCCGCGAGCACAGCGGTCATCAGTGCTCGTGGACGACGACGCCCCGGACGTTCTTGCCGTTGAGGAGGTCGTCGTAGCCCTCGTTGACCTCGTCGAGCGTGTACGTGCGGGTGATGATCTCGTCGAGCTTGAGGTCGCCGGACTGGTAGAGGCCGAGGATCCGCGGGATGTCGACGGTCGGGTTGCAGTCGCCGAAGAGGCTGCCGCGCAGCTCCTTGCGGTAGAGCGTGAGCACCGAGCCGGGCAGCTGGATGTTGGTCTCCTCCAGCTTGTTCAGGCCGGTCAGCACGACCTTGCCGCCCTTGCCGACGGCGTTGAAGCCGTCGGAGACGATCTCCGAGGTCATCAGGCCGGGGGTGAGGATCGCCGAGTCGGCCATCTGGCCGCGGGTCAGGTTGGTGATGGTCTCCATCGCGAGCTCGGCGGACTCGAAGGCGTGGGTGGCGCCGAGCTCCATCGCCTTCTCGCGCTTGTTGGCGAGCGGGTCGATCGCGATGACGTTCTTCGCGCCGGCCAGCGCCGCGCCCTGGACGGCGTTGATGCCGATGCCGCCGATGCCCATGATGACGACGGTCTCGCCGGCCTTGACCTCCGCGGTGTTGACCGCGGCGCCCCAGCCGGTGGGCACGCCGCAGCCGACCAGCACGGCCTTCTCGAGCGGCAGGTCGTCGTCCACCTTCACGCAGGAGTTCTGGTGGATGACGCCGTACTGGCTGAACGTGCCGAGCATGCACATCGCGCCGTACTCGCCCTGGGGCCCGGTGATCGGGAAGCGCTCGCCGGGCAGGTAGCCGTCGAGGATCGTGGCCCCCATGTCGCAGATCGACTGCTGCCCGTTCGCGCAGTAGCGACAGGTGCCGCAGTTGGGGATGAACGAGCAGACGACGTGGTCGCCCACCTTGACCCGGGTGACGCCGGGGCCGACCTCCTCGATGATGCCGGCGCCCTCGTGGCCCAGGACCATCGGCAGCCGGGCCTCCAGGTCGCCGTGGGCGATGTGCACGTCGGAGTGGCACAGCCCGGCATGGGTGTAGCGGATGAGGACCTCGCCCTCCCGCGGCTTGTCGAGGGTCAGCTCCTCGATCACGATCGGCTTGCCGGTCTCGTAGACGACTGCGGCCTTGGTCTTCATCGGGTTCTCCTGGGCGGTGTGCGGGGCTCGGACGTGATGCCCGACACGTTCGCAAGACCGGCCGCGGCCGAGTGTTCAGAAACTGGACAACCGGCTGCCAACCCTCCTCCGCATACTGTGACGGCGGCCACAAGGTGTGTGCCGCTGCGGGCGAGCCCGACGACCCCGGGGAGGGACGCGTGACGACGGAGACCGATGCCCTCCGCGACCCGATCGCGAAGTCCTGGCGACGTGCCGAGATGGCCGGGCTGAGCCCGAGCTCGGCCCTCGACCACCTGACCTATGCCGACGTCGACCACTCCGGTCCGCTCCAGGCCGCGGCCTCCCCCGTCCTCGACGAGCTCAACGAGCAGCTCGAGGGCACGATGTTCTGCACGCTGCTCGTCGACCGCGACGGCCGGGTGGCCCAGCGCTGGTGCGGCGACAACGGCTCGCGCCGGGCGTTCGACAACCTCGGGGTCGACGTCGGCGCCTCGCTGCTCGAGGAGGCCGTCGGCACCAACGCGCTCGGCACCGTGCTCGAGACGCGCACGAGCATCACCGTCAACGGCCACGAGCACTTCGCCGTCCCGCTGCGGCGGTTCAGCTGCTACGGGCACCCGATCTTCCACCCGACCACGCGCCGGATCGAGGGCGTCCTCGACATCTCCGCGCTGATGGAGGACGCCAGCCCGCTGCTGCCGCCGCTGGTCGCCCGGGCCGTCGCCGACATCGAGCAGCGGCTGCTCGACGGCAGCCGGGTCTCCGACAAGCAGCTCCTCGCGGCGTTCCAGGCTGCGGGCGCCCGGCGCCGCGCCGTCCTCGCGATCGGTCACGACCTGCTGATGTCGAACCAGGCGGCCGCCGACCTGCTCGGCTCCACCGACGTCGCGCTGCTGCGGATGCTCGCCTCGGACGTGCGCGACGAGGCGGCGATCGACCTGACCCTGGAGTCGGGGCTCGCCGTCCGGGTCGAGGCGACCCGGGTCGGCGGGACGCGCGGCGGCGCGCTGCTCCACGTCGAGCCGCACCGCGAGCCCCGGCCGCGGCGGCCCGTCGCGGAGGTCCCGCTGGCGCACGCACCGGTCCTCGTCTCCGGCCCTCCCGGGTCGGGCCGCTCCACGACCGCGCGCCGCCTCGCCGACACCCAGCCGGTCACGGTGCTGAGCGCGGCGTCCGCCCTGCTCAACGGCTCCGAGACCTGGGCCCGCGACTTCGGCGCGCTGCTGCGGGCCGGCCAGGGCACCGTGTGCGTCGACGGCGTCGACCTGCTCCCCGACGACCTGGTCGACCTCGTCGCCTCGCACGTCGCCGAGCAGCGCGCGCCGCGGGTGGTCCTCGTCTGCGGACCGCTCGAGGGGCTCACCGGCCGGGTCGCCGCGCTCGCCGGCGGGTGCACCGAGCGCCGGCTGCTCACGCCGCTGGCCAGCCGGCCGCACGAGATCCCCGAGCTGGTCCGCGCGATGCTCGCCGACCTCGGCGCCGACGCCTCGCTCCACTTCACGCCGGGCGCGCTCAGCGCACTGTCGTCCCAGCCGTGGCCGGGCAACCTGCGCGAGCTGCGCGCCGTCGTCGAGCACGTCGTACGACGGCAGCGGACGGGCGCCGTCATCGTCGACGAGCTCCCCGAGGCCTACCGCACCCAGGAGCCCAGCCGGCACCTCGCGCCGATCGACCGCGCCGAGCGCACGGTCATCGTCGAGGCGCTGCGCGAGCACGACGGCAACAAGGTCCGCGCCGCCCAGGCGCTGGGGATCTCGCGGACCACGCTCTACGCGAAGATGCGGGCGCTGCGGATCACCGTCTACTGAGCCCTACTGATCGGCGGGCGCCGGGTCCGGGAAGTCGCCCGAGGCCTGGCGCACCTGGCGCAGCAGCCCGTAGGCGTCCGCCTGCTGCGCGTCGTCGAGACCGGTGATGGCGAAGTCGATCGCGGTCACCGCCTTGGTCGCCTTGCGCACCGTGGCCCGGCCCTCGGGCGTGAGCCGGGCGAGCGTGCGACGGCGGTCGTCCTCGTCGGGGACCCGCTCGACGAAGCCCTGCGCCTCGAGCCGGTCGATCGCGCTCGTCACCGAGGTCGGGTGCACCATCAGCCGCTCGCCGATCTTGCTCAGCGGCAGCGAGCCGCTCTTGCTGAACAGCAGCAGGACGAGGACCTCGTAGCGCGAGAACGTCAGCCCGAACGGCTTGAGCGCGGCGTCGAGCGCGGCGATCATCAGCTGCTGCACCCGCATCACCGACGTCGCGAGCCGCATCGCGGTCGCGTCGCCGAAGTGCCGCTCCCACAGGTCGCCGGCGCGGTCGATCGGGTCGAAGGGGAGCCGCGGGTCGGACATGGGGCCGACCTTAGGGCATCCACCCCCTGTTGCGCGGGTCACACCGTCCTGGCCTCGGCGCGGGCTTCCCCCATTTACTAGGACGTCCTACTATTGGAAGTCCGAGGACTTTGGAGGGACGACACCCACATGGCCGACAGCACGCTGCACACGCCGACGAACCCGGTCCGCCTGGTGACCGCGTCGAGCCTCTTCGACGGGCACGACGCATCGATCAACATCATGCGGCGGATCTTCCAGAGCCAGGGCTGCGAGGTCATCCACCTCGGGCACAACCGCTCGGTCGCCGAGGTGGTCGACGCCGCCATCGAGGAGGACGCGCAGGGCATCGCCGTGTCGTCGTACCAGGGCGGGCACGTGGAGTACTTCGAGTACCTCGTCCAGCTCCTGCGCGAGCGCGGCGCCGGCCACGTCCAGGTCGTCGGCGGCGGGGGCGGCGTCATCGTCCCCGACGAGATCGCGCGGCTGCGCGAGTCGGGCGTGACCATCTTCTCGCCCGAGGACGGCCAGCGGATGGGCCTGCCCGGCATGGTCAACTCCGTCGTCCAGGCCTGCGACACCGACCTGTGGGAGATCGCCCCGGTCACCACGTCCCAGGTGCTCAGCGGCGAGCGGGCCGCGGTCGCCCGCGCGCTCACCGGCGCCGAGACCGGTGAGCTCGACGCCGCCTTCCTCGACGAGCTGCGCGGCGTGGCCGCCGGGCGCGTCGTCCCCGTCCTCGGCATCACCGGCACCGGCGGCTCCGGCAAGTCGAGCCTGACCGACGAGCTGGTCCGCCGCCTGCGCACCGACCAGGAGGACAAGGTCCGGGTCGCCGTCGTCGCGGTCGACCCCACCCGGCGCAAGGGCGGCGGCGCGCTGCTCGGCGACCGGATCCGGATGAACAGCCTCGACCTCGGCACGACCACCGGCACCCAGTGGGACCGCGACCGGGTCTACTTCCGCAGCCTCGCCACCCGCGGCGCGCACGAGGTGCCCGAGCACCTCGACGACGTGCTCACCGTGCTCAAGGCGTCCGGCTTCGACCTGGTCATCATCGAGACCCCCGGCATCGGCCAGGGCGACGCCGCGATCGTCCCCTTCTGCGACGTCTCGCTCTACGTCATGACGCCGGAGTTCGGCGCCGCCTCGCAGCTCGAGAAGATCGACATGCTCGACTTCGCCGACGCGGTCGCGATCAACAAGTTCGAGCGCCGCGGCGCGGCCGACGCGCTGCGCGACGTGGGCCGCCAGCTGGTCCGCAACCGCGAGGCCTTCGGTCAGCAGCCCACCGACATGCCCGTCTTCGGCACGTCCGCCGCCACCTTCGACGACGACGGCGTGACCGCGCTCTACCAGCACCTGCGCGGCCTGCTCGCCGAGCAGGGCCTGGCCGTCGCCGAGGGCCGGCTGGCCCCCGTCGCGACCAAGACGTCGACCCGGATCCAGCAGGTGCTGCCCCCCGAGCGGGTGCGCTACCTGGCCGAGATCGCCGGCACCGTCCGCGACTACCACGCCGAGACCGACGTCCTGGTCGGCAAGGCGCGCCGGGCGCAGCGGTTCGCCGAGGTCGCCGCCGAGGTGGAGGCGGCCGAGGTCGCCGAGCTCGCCGCCCAGGCCGAGCGCGACCTCCCGCGCGAGCTCGTCGAGCAGGTCGCCACCTGGCCCGCCACCGTCGAGACCTACCGCGACGACACCGCGAGCAACGGGCGGGTCTCCCTGTCCGGCAACCACATCCCGCGCGTCGCCGTCCCCCAGTACGACGACCACGGCGAGCTGGTCCGCTACTGGCGCCGCGAGAACCTGCCGGGCAGGTTCCCCTTCACCGCGGGCGTCTTCCCGTTCAAGCGCGCCGACGAGGACCCGGCGCGCATGTTCGCCGGCGAGGGCGACCCGTTCCGCACCAACAAGCGGTTCAAGCTGCTCTCCGAGGGCCAGCCCGCGACGCGCCTGTCCACCGCCTTCGACTCGGTGACCCTCTACGGCCGCGACCCCGACGAGCGTCCCGACATCTACGGCAAGGTCGGCACCTCCGGCGTCTCGGTCGCCACGCTCGACGACATGAAGGCGCTCTACGACGGCTTCGACCTGCTCTCCCCCACGACCTCGGTGTCGATGACGATCAACGGCCCGGCCCCGACCGTGCTGGCGTTCTTCCTCAACACCGTGATCGACCAGGCCCGCGAGCGCGGCATCGAGCCCGCCGAGGCGCTCAAGACGGTGCGCGGCACGGTCCAGGCCGACATCCTCAAGGAGGACCAGGGCCAGAACACCTGCCTGTTCTCCACGGAGTTCTCGCTGCGCTGCATGGCCGACATCCAGGAGTGGTTCATCCAGCAGCAGGTCCGCAACTTCTACTCGGTGTCGATCTCGGGCTACCACATCGCCGAGGCCGGGGCGAACCCCATCAGCCAGCTCGCGTTCACCCTCGCCAACGGCTTCACCTACGTCGAGTCGTACCTCGCGCGCGGCATGGACATCGACGACTTCGCCCCCAACCTGTCGTTCTTCTTCTCCAACGGCATGGACCCCGAGTACTCGGTGATCGGCCGCGTCGCGCGCCGGATCTGGGCGGTCGCGATGAAGGAGCGCTACGGCGCCAACGAGCGCTCGCAGAAGCTGAAGTACCACGTGCAGACGTCGGGCCGCTCCCTGCACGCGCAGGAGATGGACTTCAACGACATCCGCACCACGCTCCAGGCGCTCATCGCGATCTACGACAACGCCAACTCGCTCCACACCAACGCCTACGACGAGGCGGTCACCACCCCGACCGACGAGTCGGTGCGCCGGGCGCTCGCCATCCAGCTCATCATCAACCGCGAGTGGGGCCTGGCGATGAACGAGAACCCGACCCAGGGCTCGTACGTCATCGACCAGCTCACCGACCTCGTCGAGGAGGCCGTGCTCGCCGAGTTCGACCGGATCTCCGAGCGCGGCGGCGTCCTCGGCGCGATGGAGACCGGCTACCAGCGCGGCCGGATCCAGGACGAGTCGATGCTCTACGAGCACCAGAAGCACGACGGCACCCTGCCCATCATCGGCGTCAACACCTTCCGCAAGCCCGGCGGCGACGACACCCCCGTCGTCCTCGAGCTGGCCCGGGCCACCGACGACGAGAAGCAGTCCCAGCTGACCCGGGTGCGCGACTACCAGTCCGCGCACAGCAGCGACGCGAAGGAGGCCCTGGCCCGGCTCAAGGAGGCGGCGGTCAGCGGCGAGAACGTGTTCGCCGTCCTCATGGACGCCGCCCGGGTGTGCACCCTCGGCCAGGTCACCGAGGCCTTCTTCGAGGTCGGCGGGCAGTACCGCCGCAACGTCTGACCCCCGCCCCCGGCCCCGGCCCCGGGGTAACACGCTGTCCACCGCACTGGTCGGCGGTTGTCGTCGCACAACCCCCGCTGTAACGGCGTGGAAGCACCGACAACCGGCGCGAAGCACGGTGGACAGCGTGTTACCCCACATCAGCCGGCCGACCCGCCAACGCCCCGCCAACGCCCCGCCGACAGCCCGCCGACAGCCCGCCGGAATTCTTTTCCAGCCCGTGTCGAAAGCACGGACGCCCGTTCGACGTAGGTTCGACAGCAAGCACGAAACCTACGAACGAAGGACTGATCCGCATGACGCGCTACATGGGTCTGGTGAAGATGGCCGAGGGCATCACCGAGCCCCCGCCGCAGTCGCTGATGGACGCGATGGACGAGTTCGTCGCCAAGTCCGCCGCCAACGGGAGCTTCCTCGACGGCGGCGGGCTCTTCGGCACCGAGGACGCGATCAACTTCGTCGTCCGCAAGGGTGAGATGACCCGCGTCGACGGGCCGTACGCCGAGGCCAAGGAGGTCGTCGGCGGCTGGGCGCTCCTGCAGTTCGAGAGCGAGGAGGAGGCCGTGGAGAACATGCGCGAGATGGCGCAGCTCCACGTCGACCACTGGCCCTCGCAGGAGCTCGTGATCACCCTGCGGCAGGTCGCCGAGGGTCCCCCGCCCAGCGAGTGAGTCCCCGCCGCTCCCCCCTTCCCCTCGCGGAGCGGGCGGCGGGGGGAGCGGCGACCCTAGGCTGGCCCCATGCCCGAGGCCAGCCCGTCCGACGCCGTCGTCGAGGTATGGCGCCGGGAGGCGCCGCTGCTCATCGCGGCGCTGACCCGGCTGACCAGGGACGTCGCGCTGGCCGAGGACCTCGCCCAGGACGCCTTCGTAACCGCGCTCGAGCAGTGGCCGGCCACGGGCGTCCCGGCCAACCCGGCAGCGTGGCTGATGACGACGGCCAAGCGGCGGGCGATCGACGCCTTCCGGCGCGCCGACACGCTGCGGCGCAAGACCGCCGAGCTCGAGCGCACCGCCGGAGAGGCGGATCCGATGCCCGACCTGGACGCGCACGTCGACTACATCGAGGACGACGTCCTCCGGCTGATCTTCCTGTGCTGCCACCCGGCGCTCACCCCCGAGTCCCGCGCGGCGCTCACGCTGCGGATGGTCGGCGGCCTGACCACCACCGAGATCGCCCGCGGCTTCCTCGTCCCCGACGCGACGATGGGCCAGCGGATCTCCCGCGCCAAGCGCACCCTGACCGAGGCGGGCGCCGAGCTCGAGCTCCCGACGGGCGCCGACCGCACCGCCCGGCTGGACGACGTGATGGCGGTCGTCTACCTCGTCTTCAACGAGGGGTACGCCGCGACCGCGGGCGACGACTGGACCCGCCCCGACCTCGCAGCCGAGGCGATCCGGCTGGCCCGGATGCTGGCCGAGCTGACCCCCGACGAGCCCGAGGTGCACGGCCTGCAGGCGCTGCTCGAGCTGCAGGGCTCCCGGCTGACCGCGCGCACCGACACCGCCGGCCGCCCGGTGCTGCTCGACGACCAGGACCGCGCCCGCTGGGACCAGCTCCTGATCCGGCGCGGGCTCGCCGCGCTCGGCCGGGCCGAGGCGATCGCCGCGCGCGGCGTCCCGGTCGGCCGCTACTACCTCCAGGCCGCGATCGCCGCCGAGCACGCCCGGGCGACGACGCCGGCGGCCACCGACTGGCCCCGCATCGCCCGCCTGTACGACGTCCTGGCCGACGCCGCGCCCGGTCCGGTCGTCGAGGTCAACCGAGCGGTGGCCCACGGTCGCGCGGCGGGGCCCGACGCCGGGCTCGCCGTGCTGGCGGCGCTGCCGCCGGGCGCGCTGGCCGACTCCCCGCTCGTGCCGAGCGTCCGCGGCGACCTGCTCGACCGGGCCGGGCGCGGGGACGAGGCGGCCGAGGAGTTCGCCGAGGCGGCGCGTCGTACCCGCAACGCGGGTGAGCGGGCGCTGCTGGAGCAGCGCGCGGCTAGCGCGCGCGGAGAGTGACCGACGGCGCGACGCCGTAGCGCTCGCGGTAGGAGGCGGCGAACCGGCCCAGGTGGCCGAAGCCCCACTGGTTGGCGGCCTCGGCCACGCTCCTCGCGCGACCGGCGAGCAGGTCGGCGTGGACCCGCTCGAGCCGGATGAGCAGGAGCTGCTGGCTGGGCGTGCGGCCGAGGTAGCGCTGGAAGCCCTGCTGGAGCCGGCGGATGCCGACCCCGGCCTCGCGGGCGAGCTCGGCGGCGCTCCAGTCGCGCGCGGGGTCGGCCTCCATCGCCTCGACCACGCGGGAGACGATCCGCGGGCGGACGGTGCCGCAGCCCGGCTCCTCGGGGAAGCAGGCGGCGACGAAGGAGGCGGTGAGCGTGCCCGCCAGGCGTCGTCCGACGCGCTCGTCGCGGGCGAGCGTGGGGTTGCGGAGCACCTCGGTGCCGATCGAGGCGAGCAGCCCGATCCAGGCCCGGCCGGAGTCGGTGCGCAGGTCGACCTGGGCCGGCAGCCGGTCGGTCGGCAGGCCCACGAGCGCGGTCACCTCGTCGACGAGGTAGCCGCGCTCGATCCGCATGCCGACGATCGAGCAGTCGGCCGACCAGCGGGTCATCCGGGTCTGCTCGTCGGGCGGGCAGACGGTGGCCTGGCCGTCGAGGGAGAGCACGTGGTGCCCGCCCACCTGGGCCTCGAGGACGCCGCTGCGCGGCACGTTGATCGCCCAGGCGCCGGGGTGGTCGGACTCGACGGCGACCTCGGAGCCCCAGCCGATCCGGGCCAGCCGGACCGGGCCGAGGTCGACGGCGCGCAGGTCGGCCGGACCGGCCGGCCCGCGCTTCACGACGAGGTCGTGGGGGAAGTACGCCCGCGCGACGGCGTCGGAGAAGTCGCCCAGCTGCTCGGACGACGCGGTCAAGGTGCCCGTCATGTCGCACCTCACCCCCTCAGTGACGCCCCTCACACTACCGACCCCGGATCATCCGCAAAACGCACTCGGTGCAACCCGGTGCGCATTCCGGACAGCGCCTTCGCGCAGCGGATCGCCGCGGCCGTCGTCCCGGCCTAGCGTCCCGGTCCACTCGACTCGTCCGACCACCGTCCCCGAGGAGCACCCCATGGACCCGCGCACCCTGCGGTCGACCTTCGGCCGATTCGCCACCGGCGTCACCGTGGTCACCTGCCGCACGCCGGACGGCGCCCACCACGGCGCGACCGTCACCGCGTTCACGCCGATCTCGCTCGACCCGCCGCTGGTCCAGGTCGCGCTGACCCGCACCTCCCGGGCGGCGGCCTTCCTGGACGGCGCCGCGTTCGCCGTCAACGTGCTCGCCGACGACCAGGTCGACGTCGCGATGCACTTCGCCGGCCGGCCCAGCCCGGACCCGCTCCCCTGGGCCGCCGGCTCCACCGCACCCACGCTGCGCGGCACGGCGGCGACCGTCGTCTGCCGCCCCTGGCGCACCGACGACGGGGGCGACCACCTCCTGTTCCTCGGCGAGATCGTCGAGGTGCACAGCACCGGACGGCGTCCGCTGCTGTTCAGCGACAGCTCGTTCCACCACCTCGGCGACCGCTCGTCCGACGTCGTCTGGCTCGGGTGCCAGGACGACCCCCACACCGGATGGTTCGGCGCACCCGTGCCGGCCGACACCCACTACTGAGGAGAACCCGATGACCGACACCCTCGCCCCCGAGACGGCCGCCGGCGACGGTCCGCCGACCGTGAACCCGGCCGCGAACGCCCCGGCCAACCAGCAGACGAACTTCGCCTCCCGGCCGATGACCGGGGACGAGTACATCGAGAGCCTCCGCGACGGCCGGGAGATCTACCTCCACGGCGAGCGGGTCAAGGACGTCACCACGCACGAGGCCTTCCGCAACCCGGTCCGGATGACCGCCCGGCTGTACGACGCCCTCCACACCGGCCCCCACGTCGACGAGCTCACGGTGCCCACCGACACCGGCAACGGCGGCGTCACCATGCCGTTCTTCAAGACCCCCACCTCGTCGGCGGACCTCCTCAAGGAGCGCGACGCGATCGCCCGCTGGGCGAAGATGACCTGGGGCTGGATGGGCCGCAGCCCCGACTACAAGGCGAGCTTCCTCGGCACGCTCCACGCCAACAAGGAGCTCTACGCGCCGTTCCAGGACAACGCGGAGCGCTGGTACCGCGAGTCCCAGGAGAAGGTCCTCTACTGGAACCACGCGATCATCAACCCGCCGGTCGACCGGAACCTGCCGCCCGACGAGGTCGGCGACGTCTACATGAAGGTCGAGAAGGAGACCGACGCCGGGCTCGTCGTCTCCGGCGCCAAGGTCGTCGCGACCGGCTCGGCGATCACCAACTACAACTTCATCGCCCACTACGGCCTGCCGATCCGCAAGAAGCAGTTCGCGCTCATCTGCACCGTGCCCATGGACGCGCCGGGCGTGAAGCTGATCTGCCGCACGTCGTACACCCAGCAGGCGGCGCAGAACGGCACGCCGTTCGACTACCCCCTGTCGAGCCGGATGGACGAGAACGACACCATCTTCGTCTTCGACAAGGTGCTCGTGCCCTGGGAGAACGTCTTCATGTACGGCGACGTCGACCGGATCAACGCGTTCTTCCCGCAGTCCGGCTTCCTGCCCCGCTTCACCTTCCAGGGCTGCACCCGCCTCGCGGTCAAGCTCGACTTCATCGCCGGCCTGCTCATGAAGGCGCTCGACACCACCGGCTCCGGCGACTTCCGCGGCGTGCAGACCCGCGTCGGCGAGGTCATCGGCTGGCGCAACCTCTTCTGGTCGCTCACCGAGTCGATGGCCCGCGACCCCGAGCCGTGGGTCGGCGACGCCGTCATCCCGAAGCTCGAGTACGGCCTGACCTACCGGATGTTCATGATCCACGGCTACCCGCGGGTCAAGGAGATCATCGAGCAGGACGTCGCCTCCGGCCTCATCTACCTGCCCTCGGGCGCCGCCGACTTCAAGTCGCCGGACGTGCGCCCGTACCTCGACAAGTACGTCCGCGGCTCGAACGGCATCACCGCCGTCGACCGGGTCAAGGTGATGAAGGCGCTGTGGGACTCGATCGGCTCCGAGTTCGGCGGCCGGCACGAGCTGTACGAGCGCAACTACTCGGGCAACCACGAGAACGTGAAGGCCGAGCTCCTCTTCGCCGCCCAGAACCGCGGGCACGTGGCCGCGATGAAGGGGTTCGCGGACGAGTTCCTCGCCGAGTACGACCTCGACGGCTGGACGGTGCCCGACCTGTTCTGAGCGTCTCCCCACTCCCCGGTGCCCGGTCGCTGCGTGCGGCCGGGCACCGGCGCGTCAGCGCCGTGCGGACGCCGGCGGCTCGCCGTAGCGGCGCCGGTAGGCGGCGGCGAAGCGGCTCGCGCTCGAGAACCCCCAGCGCGCCGCGACGTCGCTGACCCTCAGCGCGGGGTCCGCCAGCAGGTCGGCTCGCGCGCGCTGCAGCCGGACGTCGAGCAGGTACTGCGTGGGGGTGCACCCGAGCCACTGCCGGAAGGCCTCCTGCAGGCGGCGCACGCTGGTGCCGCCGAGCACCGCCATCTCGGCCGCCGTCCAGGCCCGGGCCGGGTCGTCGTGGATCTGCTCGACGACCTGCCGGAGCCGGCGCGGCTGCGCCGGCCCGGTGCCGGCCTCGGGTGCGCACGCCTCGAGCAGCCCGGCCGCGAGGGCACCGGCGAGCTGACGACGCACGAGCTCGCTGTGGTCGAAGAGTCCGGGCACGTGCAGGTTGCTCGCCAGGCTCGCGACGAGGTGGCGCCAGGCGCGACCGTGACCGCTCTCGAGGTGCAGCTGCTCGGGCAGCAGGCCGCGCACGGAGACCCGGTCGGTGCCGAGCAGCCGCTCCGCCTCGACCTCGAGCCAGGCGCTGTCGAACTTCACCCCCAGCACCGTGCAGGTCGCGTCCCAGTGACTGATCAGCGAGGGCGTGTCGGGCCGGAAGACCGTGCCCTGGCCGGTCACCGACGTGACCCGGCCGTGCCGGCCGACGCTCTCGAGGTGCCCGGTCACGGGCATGTTGATCTCGTAGGCGCCGGGGTAGTCGCACTGGATCGCGACGTCGGCACCCCAGCCCACGTGGCCGATCAACACCGGACCGAGGTCGAGCGTGCGCAGCGTCAGCCGCGGCTCGTGCACCCCGCCCACGAGCCGCAGCTCGTGGGGGAAGTAGGCGTCCGCGACGACCCGCGAGGCATCTCCCCAGTCGCGCGGCGCCGCGCGGCGGCCGGGCATGGCCGAAATCTACCTGAGACGCACGTCACAAAGTAGCCGCGCGATCGGTGCCGCGAGCGCGCGATCGGTGTCGCCGCCGCTCCCTGGCCGACCTACGTTCCCGGTCATCTCGAACCCTCCGTTCCCAGCCCGAGGAGCACCGATGACCACTGTCCAGCAGCCCACCACCGGCCCCGACCTGTCCTGGCTCGACGCCGTGACGATGACCCAGCTCGAGCGCAACCCGTACCCGGTCTACGAGCGGCTGCGCCGCGAGGCGCCGCTGGCCTGGGTGCCGGTGCTGGGCTCGTACGTCGCCTCGACCGCCGAGGTGTGCCGGGAGATCGCGACCAGCCCCGACTTCGAGGCGATCATCACGCCGGCCGGCGGGCGGACCTTCGGCCACCCCGCGATCATCGGCGTCAACGGCGACATCCACGCCGACCTGCGCGGCATGGTCGAGCCTCAGCTGCAGCCGGTCGAGGTCGACCGGTGGGTCGACGACCTGGTCCGGCCGATCGCCCGCCGCTACCTCGACCGCTTCGAGGGCCGCGGGCACGCCGAGCTGGTCGCGGAGTACTGCGAGCCGGTCAGCGTCCGCTCGCTCGGCGACCTGCTGGGCCTCGCCGACGTCCCCTCCGACACGCTGCGCCGGTGGTTCCACCAGCTCAGCGCCTCGTTCACCAATGCCGCGGTCGACGCCGACGGTGAGTTCACCAACCCTGAGGGCTTCCGGCCGGGCGACGAGGCGAAGGCCGAGATCCGCGCGACCGTCGACCCGCTCATCGACCGCTGGATCGCCGAGCCGGCCGACACCGCCATCTCGCACTGGCTGCACGACGGCATGCCGCCCGGGCGCACCCGCGAGCGCGAGTACGTCTACCCGACCATCTACGTCTACCTCCTCGGGGCGATGCAGGAGCCGGGCCACGGGACGGCGTCCACGCTGGTCGGGCTGTTCAGCCGGCCCGAGCAGCTCGAGGAGGTCGTCGACGACCCGACCCTGCTCCCCCGTGCGATCGCGGAGGGCATGCGCTGGACCTCGCCGATCTGGTCGGCGACCGCCCGGATCAGCACCCGCGACGTCACCGTCGCCGGCGTCGACCTGCCTGCCGGGACGCCCGTCATCCAGTCGTACGGCTCGGCCAACCACGACACCGGCCACTGGGACGCCCCGACCGAGTACGACCTGCACCGCCCGCCGTTGCCGCACCTCGCGTTCGGCGCGGGCAGCCACGCGTGCGCGGGGATCTACTACGCCAACCAGGTCATGCGGATCGCGCTCGAGGAGCTGCTCGAGACCATCCCCAACCTCGAGCGCGCCTCCGGCGACGGCGTCGAGTTCTGGGGCTGGGGCTTCCGCGGGCCGACCAGCCTGCCGTGCACCTGGGAGGTCTGAGGCCATGGGCGCCACCATCACCGTCGGCGACCGCAGCGTCGCGTGCGACGGCGACCAGTCGCTGCTGGAGGCCTTCCTCCGGGCGGGCGTGTGGATGCCGAGCTCGTGCAACCAGGGCACGTGCGGCACGTGCAAGCTGCGGGTGCTCGACGGCGAGGTCGACCACCGCGCGTCGCCGCTCGACACGCTGACCGAGGAGGAGCGCGCGGCAGGCCTGGTGCTGGCCTGCCAGGCCCGCCCGCGCGGGGACACCCGGGTCGCGCTGCCCGGCGCCGGCGGTCCGGACCGTGCCACCCACCCGCTGCGCGACCTGGCGGCGACGGTGGTCGCCCTCGAGGACGTCGCCCGGGACACCCGGCGGATCCTGCTCGGGCTCGACGAGCCGCTGGCCTTCGACGCCGGTCAGTACGTCGAGCTCGTCGTCCCCGGGAGCGGCGAGCGGCGGCAGTACTCGCTGGCCAACACCGCCGAGGAGGACAAGGTCCTCGAGCTCCACGTCCGGCGGGTGCCGGGCGGGGTGGCCAGCGACCGCTGGCTGCTCGGCGATGTCGCCGTCGGCGACCGGGTGCACGCGCTCGGCCCGCTCGGCGACTTCCGCCTGCCCGAGCCGGCGGACGACGACGGCGAGCCCCTGGTGCTCATCGGCGGCGGCACCGGGCTCGCCCCGCTCGCCGGGCTCGTCCGGACCGCGCTCGCCCGGCACCCCGGGCGCGAGGTGCTGCTCTACCACGGCGTCCGCACCGCGGCCGACCTCTACGACGAGGCGCGGTTCGCCGAGCTCGCCGCCCGGCACCCCGGCTTCCGGTTCGTGCCGGTGCTCTCCGACGAGGCCGGGCCGACGCCGTACCGCACCGGGTTCCCGACCGACGCCTTCCTCGACGACGTCCCGAGCGCCCGGGGCTGGTCGGGCTGGCTGTGCGGTCCGCCCGCGCTGGTCGAGGCCGGCGTCCGGGCGTTCAAGCGCCGTCGGATGGCCCCGCGGCTGATCCACCGCGAGAAGTTCACCCCTGCCGACACCCTGGCCGGCACCACCGAAGGAGCCTGAGATGCCCACGCTGACCGTCCTCTACGGGCCCCCGGTCGACCCCGCGGCCTTCCGCCGCCACTACGAGGAGGTGCACCTGCCGCTGGCCCGGGAGCTTCCTGGAGCGAGCGACCTGTCGGTCACCCTCGACGTCGACACCCTGGCCGGCGAGCACCCGGTGTTCGCCGTCTTCCGAGCGCGCTTCGCCACGCGCTCGGCGCTGGACGCGGCGCTCGCGTCACCCGCGGGACAGGCGGCTCAGGCCGACGTCCCGGCGTTCGCCAGCGGCGGGGTGACCATCGTGGTCGAGGGCGACTGACCGCCCGCCGGCGCGGGCGAGAGCACCCAGTTCGCCGCACCCGCCAGGACGACGACCGCGGCGGCCACGATCGGCATCACCAGCGCCGCGTCCGTGCCGAACCGGTCCGCCAGGTTGCCGGTGACGGCCGAGGCGGCGGACTGGCCGACGATCACGGCCGAGCCGAGGATCGTCATCACGGTGGCCGAGCGACCGGCCGGGCTGCGGTGGGCGCCGAGGCTGTACTGGGTGACCATGGTCGGGCCGATGCCGCAGCCGATCACGAGCAGGACCAGGCACATCTGCAGCACCGACGAGGCCAGCGGCAGCAGCAGGGCCCCGGCCAGCATGGTCGCGCCGAAGACGAGCCAGCGGGCGCGCAGGCTGAAGGCCTTCGGGAACAGGGCGACGCTCAGCGCCAGCGTGGCGGAGCCGATGCCCATCACGCCGTACACGAGGCCGGCGGACGCGGCGCTGCCGTGGTCGCCCATGAACGAGGTCAGCGAGGTGAGCATCGCGCCGAAGAAGAGGCCGACGCCGAAGATGCCCGCGACCACGGCGAGGAGCGCCGGGCGGGTCAGCTCGCGGGCCGGGGCCGCCGGGAGCGCCTGCTCGCCGTGGCGCTCCGCGACGGCGGCCGACGGGTGCAGCGCGAAGGCCGAGACGAAGACCAGCGTGAGCACGGCCGCGCCGGCGACGGGCGCCCACGGGTCGAGCGTCGTCCCGAGCAGGCCGACGACGAAGGGGCCGATGATGAAGACGATCTCGTCGGCGGCGGACTCGTACGCCATGGTCGCGTCGAACGTGCGCGAGCGGCGGCCGGGCGCGATCTTCGAGCCGATGATCTGGACCAGGCGGCTGCGCGACATCGGCGCGATCTGCGGCGCGCTCGCACCCACGAGGAAGGCCACCGCGAGAACTGCGGCGCCCGGCAGCGGGCTGTAGACGACCCACGCCATCAGCGCGAGCGCCGTCGCGGAGGCGACACCGCTCGCGAGCAGCACGCGGCGCTGGCCGAACCTGTCGGCGGCCGCGCCGAGCAGCGGTCCGACGCAGGCGGCGCCGAGGCCGACGACGGCGGAGTTGAGGCCGCCGAAGGCGAGCGAGTCGCGGCCGGCGACCACGAGGGTGAGCACCCCGACGACCATCATCGCGTAGGGCAGCCGCGCGACGAGCGCGATCGGGAAGTACGACGCTCCGGTCGCGCGGACCAGGGAGGGCGCGTGAGCTGGCATGACCTCGACTCCAAGGGGTGGAACTGGTGCCGCCTTGGACCGCCGGTCTTGCTCCGGCGCGAGGTAGATGCACCCACGGATGGGAACTACTCCCCCGAGGGTACGCCTGCGTGTCGCCCGCCAGCCAATCCCCAGACGGACTCGCTAGGGTCCGGGTATGAGCACGCAGCCGACGTACGACCAGCTCGCCTCGCTGCCCGCCTTCGCGGTGCAGCCGGTTCCCAGCGCCTTCGAGGACAGCAACGGCTTCCTCAACGTCCGGCACTACCTCGGCATCGGCAGCGAGGGCCTCGACGAGTCGCTCTACGACCTCGGCATCCCGTTCAACTGGCCGGTCCTCACCGGCTTCGCCTGCCTCTCGGCCGAGCACCACCTGACCTACCTGCACGAGCTGCGCACCGGCGACCAGATGTCGGTCCGGGTCCGCCTCCTCGGCCGCGCCGAGCGCGCCGCCCACGCACAGGTCTACGTCCTCGACGACACCAACCAGCGGGTGGCGTGCGTGTTCGAGGAGATCTTCCTGTGCGTCCGCCTCGACGACCGCAAGACCGCACCCTGGCCCGACGACATCGCCAAGGGCCTCGACCAGCGCGTCGCCGACCACGCCGCCCTCCCCTGGGAGCCGGTCACCTCCGGCTCCCTCGCCCTCCGCTGACCCGCGAAGGGGCACGAACCGGCGGGCGAAGGAGCACGTTCCGGCGCTCGAGGGAGCACGTTTGCGCCGAGACCCGCCACTTCGTGCGCTCTCGGCCGCCGGTTCTCGCTCCTTCGCCCGCCGGTTCGTGCCCCTTCGGCTACTTCCAGACGCGGACCCAGTCGACGGTCATCGTCGCCGAGGTGGGGGTCTGGGCGGTGATCGAGTTCCAGGCGCCGCCGAAGACCTGGGTCAGCACGACGTAGAAGGGCTGGTCGAAGGGCTGCGGCGCGACGAGCGGCGAGGCCGGCGTCCAGCGGTGGGTGAAGCAGACCCGGTTGTCGTAGAGGAAGCGCATCGACGTCGGCGTCCACTCGACGGCGTAGCGGTGGTACTGCGACGACTGCGGCACCCGGCAGTTGTAGCCGGTGCTCAGCCGGGTGTCCTCGCCCGCGTAGTGCACCGACGGGTAGACCCGGCCGGCGTCCGCGCTGAACCACTCGGCGACGTCGACCTCGCCGGAGTTCGGCCAGCCGCCGTAGGTGTGCTTCTGGGGGTAGAGCCAGAGCGCGGAGTGGATGCCGCTGACCGTCGTCGCCGGCATCTTCGCGCGGAACTCGAAGCGGCCGAAGGTCTGGTTGAACAGCCCGTAGCTGCCGATCGTGGCGGCCGTGCGCTCGGTCGTGTAGGTGCCGAACGGGCTCGTGCACTGGAAGTACGCCGACTCCTTGCGCGAGGTGAGCTGCAGCTGCCCGCCACTGACCCGCACGTTGTTCGGGCTGTTGACGTAGCAGCCCTTGCCGAGGGCGCTGATCCCGGTGACGGCGGTCTCCTGGACCACCCACTTGGTCGCGTCGAGCGACGTCCCGTTGAAGTCGTCGTCGAACGAGCAGGTGTAGCGCCCGCCGCTCTCCTTCGCGGGACGCTCACCGCCGCACGTCGGTCCGCTGGCGGGGGCCGCCGCGGCGGCGGCCACCGGGATCCCGGACGCCGAGGTGCTCACCACCGGTGCGAGCGCTGCGGTGGCGACGACGGCGGTGCCGACGACGCACAGAAGTCGAAGACGGAGCATGGCGACCCTCTCTCTCCCCCAGCAGCGATCCGGCCGTGCCCGCAGGCTCCCATGCGGCCGGATCACGGGGTCGGCTCCGATCCTTGCGCAAATGACCAAGCGCTGGCTAGGGGCAGTGGTCCGAACGGGGTGGCACGAACGGGCTATGCCGGCGACGGCGAACGGCAGCCGCGGACTACGGTGAGGCGGGTGAGCGGCACCTCTGCGAGCCCGGTCGACGACCTCGGCGCCCCGGTCCCCCTGTCCGCCCCCGCCCGCCGGGTGGTCTCCCTCGTCCCCTCGATCACCGAGGCCCTCGCCGCCGACGTCCCGGACCGCCTGGTCGGCGCCACCGACTGGTGCACGCACCCCGCCGACCTCGACGTACGACGGGTCCGCGGGACCAAGAACCCCGACCTGGCCGCGATCCGGGCGCTGGCGCCCGACCTGGTCGTCGCCAACAAGGAGGAGAACCGCGAGCTCGACGTCCGGCGGCTGCGCGAGGCGGGGGTCGCGGTGTGGGTGACCGACATCGAGACGGTGCCGCAGGCACTCACCTCCCTCGAGCGCCTGTACGACGAGGCGCTCGCCCACGCCCGCCCGGACTGGCTGCGCCAGGCCCGCGAGCGCTGGGACCGGCCGGTGCCGCCGAGCCGCGGTCGGGTCGCCGTCCCCGTGTGGCGGGACCCGTGGATGGTGGTGGGCCCCCGCACCTACACCGGTGACCTGCTGCGCCGGCTCGGCTGGACCAATGCGTTCGACGACAGCGCCGACCGCTACCCCCACGTCGAGCTCGCCGCGCTCGACCGGGACGACGACGTCGACCTGGTGCTGCTCCCCGACGAGCCCTACGTCTTCACCAGCGACGACGGCCCGGAGGCGTTCACCCGGGTGCCCACGCGGCTCGTGTCAGGACGTCTGCTGACCTGGTACGGCCCGGCGATGGTCGAGGCGTACGACGAGCTGTCGTAGTGACCTGTTGTGGCGATCACACCGCGTGACACCGAGTCGTAACCGTCGAGCGGCCGGCCGGAAACCTGGGCCGCGCAGGCTTGAGCCATGAACACCGACGACGAGCTCACCCCCGAGGACCGCACCGTCGCCCGCCGTGCCGCGCTCCGCAACCGGCACACCGCGGGCCTGACCCGCTTGATGGAGCAGCGTCGCGACCTGCGCGGCGTGCACCCGCTCGCCGACTTCGTCGACGACGCCCTGCGCTGGACCGCCTGACCCGACACCACCCACAGCCGGCACGACCAGCAGAACCAGCACCACCAGCACCACCGCACCGCCCTACCGCCGGTCCGGCTCGTCACGCACGAGCCGGGCCGGCGGTGGCGTCTGCGGGGTGGGTCAGCGCCGGCGGCGCGCGGTGCCGAACATGCCGCGGGCGATCTCGGCCGCCGCGGTCCGCATGAACTGCTTGAACGCCGACGACTTGACGACGTCCTTGACGATCTCGCCGGCCCCGCCGCCGTCGTCCTTCTTCTTGGTCGGGGCACTGCCCTTCGGCTTGGCCTCCTCGGTCTCCTTGGCCTCCTTGGCGGCCTTGGCACCCTCCTCGAGCCGCTTCGCGAGCATCTCGCGGGCCGACTCGCGGTCGACCACCTCGGAGTAGGTCGCCGCGCGGGGGCTGGCCTTGACGGTGGCCTCCATCGACTCGGTGCTGCTGGGCGCCATCAGCGACTCGGGCGCCCGGAGCCGGGTCCAGGCAACCGGCGTGGGCGCGCCCTTCTCGCCCATGACGGTCACGATCGCCTCGCCGATCCCGAGCGTGGTGATCACCTCGCCGAGGTCGGCGTACGCGCTCTTGGGGTAGGTGTTGACGGTCGCCTTGAGCGCCTTGGCGTCGTTGGGCGTGTGCGCGCGCAGCTGGTGCTGGATGCGCGAGCCGAGCTGGGCCAGGACGTCGTCCGGGACGTCGGTCGGGCTCTGCGTCACGAAGAAGACGCCGACGCCCTTGGACCGGATCAGCCGCACCGTCTGCGCGATCGACTCGAGGAACGGCTTCGAGGCGTCCTTGAACAGCAGGTGCGCCTCGTCGAAGAAGAACACCAGCTTGGGCTGGTCGACGTCGCCCACCTCGGGCAGGTCGTGGAACAGGTCGGCGAGCAGCCACATCAGGAACGTCGAGAAGATCGCCGGGCGGTCCTGGAGGTTCGGCAGCTCGACCAGGTTGATCAGCCCACGGCCGTCGGCGGCCTGCTGGAGCAGGTCGGCGGAGTCGAACTCCGGCTCGCCGAAGAACGCCTCGGCACCCTGGTCGGCGAACGCGATCAGCTCGCGCAGGATGACGCCCGCCGTCGCGGCGGACAGCCCGCCGAGGTCCTTGAGGTCGGCCTTGCCCTCGTCGCTCGTCAGGTGCTGGACGACGGCCCGCAGGTCGGACAGGTCGAGCAGCGGCAGGCCCTGCTTGTCGGCGTAGTGGAAGACCAGGCCGAGGCTGGACTCCTGGGTGTCGTTGAGGCCCAGCACCCGGCTGAGCAGGATCGGCCCGAACGACGTCACCGTGACCCGGATCGGGATGCCGATGCCCTGCCCGCCCAGCGCGTAGTACTCGACCGGGAACGCGGTCGCCGTCCAGTCCTGGCCCACGGACTTGGTGCGGGCCAGCAGCTTGTCGTTGGCCTCGCCCGCCGTCGCCAGGCCGGACAGGTCGCCCTTGATGTCGGCGGCGAACACCGGGACGCCGGCCGCGCTCAGCTGCTCGGCGAGCAGCTGCAGGGTCTTGGTCTTGCCGGTACCGGTGGCGCCGGCCACCAGGCCGTGCCGGTTGAGCATCGCCAGCGGGATGCGGATGGTGCTGCCGGTCAGCTCGTCGGGACCGGCCATCAACCCACCGAGCTCGAGGGCGGGGCCCTCGAAGGCGTAGCCGGGCGCGATCGCCTGCTCGATCGGATTCGTGGTCTCAGGTGCTGCGTCGGGAGTGGGCGTCTGCTCCTGCGTCATGTGCGGAACTCTAGGAGATTCCGTGCAGACCGAACATGCCCGACGCCTCGCCCTGCGCCCGCCACGTAGACTCCGAAGCCGTGATCTTCAAGCGCGTCGGGGACGGTCGTCCCTATCCCGACCACGGCCTCACCTCCAAGGGGTGGGCTGCCGTGCCGCCGCGCCAGATCCGGCTCGACCAGCTGGTCACCACCAAGGACACGCTCCAGCTCTCGTCCCTCCTCGACGAGGACTCGACCTTCTTCGGCGACCTGTTCGCCCACGTGGTGCTGTGGCAGGACGACTACTACCTCGAGGACGGGCTGCACCGCGCGCTGCGGGCGGCCCTCCAGCAGCGGCACGTGCTCCACGCCCGCGTGATCCGGATGGAAGGCTGACGAAGTGGTCCTCGACGTGAGGGAGAACAGCCGCACCGCGATCACGCTCGCCGTGCTGGCGGTGCTGTTCCTCGGTGGTGTGGTCTGGGCGTGGTCGCAGGTGGCCGAGCCCTTCCCCGAGAAGGCCGAGGCCGCGCCGTGCACCGACACGCTCATCCCGGCGGGCGACGACGTCGCGCCGCCGCAGGTGATGGTCACCGTGCTCAACGCCGGCGGTCCCAACGGGCTGGCCGGCCAGACGCTCACGAAGCTCGAGAGCTTCGGCTTCGTCAAGGGCAAGCTCGGCAATGCGCCGAGCTCGACGGGCGCCGTGGGCGCGCAGGTGTGGGCGAGCGACCCCGGTGACCCGGCGGCGCTGCTGCTGGCGTCGTACCTCGGCAAGAACGTCGACATCGTCGACCAGCCCTCGGGCTACCCGGGCATCACGATCGTGGTCGGCAAGCGGTTCCAGGGCGTGAAGAAGGGCCAGGCCAAGGTCACCGCGCAGAAGGACTCCCACGTCTGCACCCCGCCGCTGAGCCGGCAGCCCGACGCCACCTGATCCTGAGGGTCAGGGGCCCGCGCTCAGTCGTGCAGCCACTGCGCGAGGCGGCCGCCCGAGCTGACCTGGCGCAGCCGCCGCTCGGTGTCCTCGCGCAGCTTGCGCGGCGTGACGACGATCAGGTCGTCCCCGTGCCGCAGGACGGTACGACGCTCCGGCACCAGCGTGTGCCCCTCGCGCACCACCATCGCCACGTTCGCGCCGACCGGCAGCCGCAGCTCGCCGACCTCGACGCCGTGGAGCTTGGACGACGGGCTGATCGTGATCTGGAGCAGGTCGGCCGCGACCCGTTCGAGCGGGGCCGTCTCGACGTCGATCCCGCGTGGCTCCGAGCGCCGGGCGACGCGCAGCAGGCGCGCGGTGAGCGGCAGGGTCGGTCCGGTGATGAGGGTGTCGATGACGACGAGCACGAAGACGATGTCGAACAGCCGGGTGGCGCCGTCGACGCCCGCCGCGAGCGGGATCGTCGCCAGGACGATCGGCACCGCACCGCGGAGACCGGCCCACGAGATGAACGCGAGCTCGGGCAGCTTCATCGGCCGCACGACGGCGCTGACGAGGACCGACAACGGGCGGGCGAGGAAGGTGAGCAGGAGGCCGGCCACGACCGCCATCCCGACCGTCGCCCACGAGAGCCGCTCCGGCGAGAGCAGCAGGCCGAGCATGACGAACAGCCCGATCTGCGCCAGCCAGGCGAGCCCCTCGACGAACGAGCGGGTGGCGGCGCGGTGCGGCAGGTCGGCGTTGCCGAGCACCAGGCCCGCGACGAACACGGCGGCGAACCCGCTGGCGTGCACCTCGGCCGCGGCGCCGTAGCCGATGAAGGTCAGGCAGAGCACGGCGATCGGGTAGAGACCGGACGCCGGCAGCGCCACCCGCCGCATCACCCAGGCGCCGCCGAAGCCGGCCGCGAGACCGATCCCGACGCCGGCCACGAGCTCGTAGACCATGATCCCCGTGGTGCCGAGCAGCCCGTGCTCGCCGACCGCGCCGGACGAGACGAGGGTGACCAGCACGACGGTCGGGGCGTCGTTGAGACCGGACTCGGCCTCGAGCGTCCCGGTGATCCGCTTGGGCAGCGGGACGACGCGCAGCACCGAGAACACCGCGGCGGCGTCGGTCGGCGAGCAGATCGCGCCGAGCAGGATCGACAGCTGCCACGAGAGCCCGAGCAGGAAGTGCGCGCCGACGGCGACGACCACGATCGAGACGAGCACGCCGAGGGTCGCCAGGGACAGGCCCAGCCGCATCGCCGGGCGGGCGTCGCGCCAGTTGGTGGTCAACCCGCCCTCGGCCAGGATCACCGCCAGCGCCCCGAAGCCGAGCGCGTGAGCGAGCTGGGCGTCCTCGAAGCCGATGCCGAGGCCGGCCTCGCCGAGGGCCACGCCCATGAGCAGGTAGACGAGGAGGCTGGGGAGACCCAGTCCGAAGGATGCGCGCACCGCCAGCACGGCCAGGAAGGTGACCCCGGCGCCGATCAGCAGGAACATGTCGAGCTGGTGGACGTCGAAGGTCAAGAGGGCACTCGGCTTTCGTCGGGTGGCGGGACCGTAGTCTATCGGTAGAACATGTTCTAGATTGGAGCCCGTGAGCTCGCTGAACGACAACCTGCCCGCCGGCCTGGCTATTCCCGACACGCTGCCGGCCGACGTCCTGACTCCCGACACCGAGCAGTACGACGTGGTGGTGGTCGGCTTCGGGATCGCCGGCGGCTGCGCCGCGCTGGAGGCCGCGCGCTCCGGTGCCCGGGTGCTGCTGCTCGAGAAGGCGGCCGTGCACGGCGGGACGTCGTCCATGTCGGGCGGGCACTTCTACCTCGGCGGCGGGACGGCGGTCCAGCAGGCCACGGGCCACGACGACTCGGTCGAGGCGATGGTCGGCTACCTGATGGCGAGCACGAAGAACCCGGACGAGGAGAAGATCCGCGCGTACTGCGAGGGGTCGGTCGCCCACTTCGACTGGCTGGAGGACCTCGGCTTCCAGTTCGAGCGCTCGTACTTCCCCGGCAAGGCCGTGATCCAGCCCGGCACCGAGGGCCTCATGTTCACCGGCAACGAGAAGGTCTGGCCCTTCCGCGAGCAGGTCGCGCCGGCGCCGCGCGGGCACAAGGTGCCGGTCCCCGGCGACACCGAGGGCACCCGGATCGTGATGGACCTGCTGCGCGAGCAGTGCGAGAAGGAGGGCGTCGAGGTCCGCTACGAGACCGGGGCGACCAACCTCGTCGTCGACGGCGACGGTGGCGCCGTCGTCGGGCTGGCCTGGAGGTCGTTCGACCGGACCGGCGTGATCGGCGCGCGGGGCGTGGTGATCGCTGCCGGCGGCTTCGTGATGAACGCCGACATGGTCGCCCGCTACACGCCCGCGCTCGGGTCGAAGCTCTTCACGCTCGGCTCGACGTACGACGACGGCCTCGGGATCCGGCTCGGCGAGTCCGTCGGCGCCGCGCTGGAGCACATGGAGGAGCCCTTCATCACCGCGCCCTTCTACCCGCCGTCGTCGCGCTGCAAGGGGATCATCGTCAACAAGGACGGGCAGCGCTTCGTCGCCGAGGACAGCTACCACGCCCGGACGTCGTACCACGTGCTGCAGCAGCCGGACGCCGTCGCGTACCTCATCGTCGACAGCGAGCACCTCGGCGAGGACCACATGCCGCTGGTCCCCCTCAAGGACGGCTTCGAGACCCTCGAGGAGATGGAGGCCGGCCTCGGCATGCCGGCCGGCGCCCTGGTCGCCACGGTGACCCGCTACAACGAGAACGCCGCCCGCGGCGAGGACCCCGACCTGCACAAGCACCCCGACTGGATCGCCCCGCAGACCGCCGGCCCCTGGGCGGTGCTCGACCTGTCCCTCGGCGTCGCGCTCTACGCCGGCTTCACCATCGGCGGCATGGCCACGACCGTCGACGGCGAGGTACGCCGTCCCGACGGGTCGGTCGTGCCCGGCCTGTACGCCGCCGGCGCCTGCGCGTCCAACATCGCCCAGGACGGCGCCGGCTACTGCTCCGGCACCCAGCTCGGGGAGGGGTCGTTCTTCGGGCGGCGGGCGGGGCGGCACGCGGCCGGGTGACAGTTTCGCCGGTCGACCGGCGAAACTAACACCTGACCGACGAAGTTCCGTCGGTCAAGTAGGAGTTTCGCCGGTCAACCGGCGAAACTTGTGACTGGAGGGACCACCGTGACCGACCGCCTGACCGCTGCCGCCCGCGCGAACGTCCCACCGTTCCACGTGATGGACCTCCTTGCCGCGGCGGCGGAGCGCCAGCGCACCCACGGCGACCTGGTCAACCTCGTGGCGGGTCAGCCCAGCAGTGGTGCGCCCGCTCCGGTGACCGCTGCGGCGGTCCGGTTGCTCGGGAGCGGTGACCCGCTCGGCTACACGACGGCGACCGGCGTCGTCGAGCTGCGGACGGCGATCGCCGGTCACTACCGCCGGGCCTACGGCATCGCCGTGGACGCCGACGACGTCATCGTCACCACCGGGTCGAGCGGGGGGTTCCTGCTGGCGTTCCTCGCCGCGTTCGACGCGGGCGCGCGGGTGGCGATCGCCCGGCCGGGCTATCCCTGCTACCGCAACGTCCTCAGCGCGCTCGGCTGCGACCTGGTCGAGATCCCGACCGGGCCGGCCACCCGCTTCCAGCCCACCGTCGAGCAGCTCGCCGAGGCCCACGCCCGCACGCCCCTCGACGGCCTGGTCGTCGCCAGTCCGGCGAACCCGACGGGCACGATGCTGCTGCCCGAGGAGCTCGCGGCGCTCGCCCGCTGGTGCGACGAGAACGGCGTCCAGCTGGTCTCCGACGAGATCTACCACGGCATCCAGTACGCCGGCGCGCGGTCGAGCTGCGCCTGGGAGACCTCGCGCGAGGCGATCGTCTTCGGCTCCTTCTCGAAGTACTTCTCGATGACCGGCTGGCGCCTGGGCTGGATGCTCGCCCCCGAGCGCCTGCGCCGCCCGGTCGACGTGCTGACCGGCAACTTCTCGATCTGCCCGCCCGCGCTCGCCCAGCACGCGGCGCTCGCCGCCTTCGACGACGCGTCGTACGCCGAGCTCGACGGGCACGTCGCGCGCTACGCCCACAACCGCGGGCTCCTCCTCGACGGCCTGCGCCGGCTCGGGATCGAGCGGCTGGCGCCGGCCGACGGCGCCTTCTACGCCTATGCCGACGTCGGCCACCTCACCACCGACTCGATGGCCTACTGCCGCGACCTGCTGGCGCGCACCGGGGTCGCCGTCGCGACGGGCGTCGACTTCGACATCGTCGACGGCGGCCGGTTCCTGCGGTTCAGCTTCGCGGGGACGGCGGACGACATCACGACCGCGCTCGACCGGCTCGACGGCCGGCTGCTCCCCTAGGGAACGAAGCCCAGCCGCCGCGCGGTCGCCACCGCCGCCGGGACGACGCCGTCGGCGTCGAGGGTGCCGGGGAGGCGGCGCACGGTCCAGCAGGCGGCGATGTCGCCCACGACCTCGCCCCACATCCCGGTCTCCTCGACGAGCGTCCCGCCCCGGCGGGTGCGGGCGCCGACGTCGGGCGCGGGCAGCAGGAGCGCCGCGCGGACCCAGCCGTCGACCGGCGCCTCCGCGTCGGCGAACCAGGCGAGCCGGACGTCGCCGGGCAGCCCGTCGACCCGGCCGCGCAGCACGCCCTGGGCGCGTCCGGGCACCGGCTGGTCGGGGAACGCTCGGTGGAAGGCGTCGGGGTCCTCGAGGGTGAGCCCGCGCTCGGCGGCGAGATCGCGGTAGGCGCTCCACCACGCGCCGGAGAGGACGTCGAGCAGGCCCGGCGCCGCGTGGACGGCGTCCGCCCAGGCCGGCGGCGGCAGCTCGCTCCCCACCGGCGCCGGGACGGCGAGCGGGGCGCAGGCCGCGCGCAGGCCGCGGGCGAGCGCGCCGAGGGCCGTCACGAAGGCGTCGGCCTCGCCGGGCGCGACGTACCCGTTGCGCACGAGGGCGAGGTGCCCGCCGGCGACGACCACCTCGACGAAGGGGTGCGGCAGCGCGCGCAGCGCCGCGCCGGCCTCGCCGCCGAGCCAGGTCGCGACGATCTCGTCGAGAACGGGATCGGTCTCCCCGGTCAGCCGGAAGCCGTCGAGCCCGAGGTCGCCGAGGTCGCGCGAGCCGTGCGGGGGCAGCCGGTCCGCGCGGCGCACGCACAGCCGCGGCAGCAGCGCCGCCTGCGGGACCCGGGCCGCGCCCCGGGTGGCCGGGAGCCACACCGCGTTGCGAGCGAAGGGCTCGTTGCGCGGCCCGTTGTCCCAGCTGCCGAGCCACTTCCAGGTGCCGTCCGAGCGGAGGTCGTGGAACTCGCCGTCCATCGCGAGCCCGTCGCCGTCGACCCCGACCTCGTACAGCTCGTGCAGCACCGTCCCGAAGACGTCGCCGGGCAGCACCCCCCGCGCGCAGCTGAACAGGTGCTCGGCCCAGACCGGGACGACCGACACGAATCCCGACGGCACCCGCTGGCCGAGGTACTCCCAGCCCGCCTCCGCCGCCCAGCCCGACAGGTCGGTCGCGGGCTCCCCACGGCGCGCGTCAGCGACGTCCTCGGGCGCGAACGCGGCCCGGCTCCGCCCCCTCACTCGGAGGGCTCGTGACGCGTCCATCCGAGAGTGGTCCGCGCGCACGCGGCGGTGGTGACAGCATGACGGGAGCCGGTCATGGGTCGAGGATGACTCAACGAAGCCGTCCGTGAGGGCGGAATCCGCCAGGTTTGACTCGGGGCAGGAGCGGGAAGGGCGCGACTCATGTACGGCGACAGCGAGATCATCCGGCGCCGCGTCTCGCAGCTGCGCGACCAGGGCGCCGACGTGCGCGCCCTGGCCGACGAGCTGGTCGCCCGGGTCGAGGCGCTGGGCTGGACCGGACGGGCCGGCGACGCGATGCGCGAGCGGGTGACCGACCGGGCCAGCCACCTGCGGATCGCGGCCGACCGCCACACCGGTGCCGCCGATGCGCTCGCCGACCACGCCGAGGCCGTCGACGCGGTCCGCGACGAGATCGGCGCGACCCAGACCCGGGTGTCCGCGCTGGTCGCCGACGCCCGCGGCCGGATCGCCGCGATCGCCCGGCGCAACGAGGCCGGCGACGGTCCGGCGATCACGCCGGACCCGCTCGACGAGACGCTGGCGGCCTTCACCCCGCCGCCACCGGGCCACCGCGACTGGCTCGACGTCGACGTCCCCGGCCTGGAGCGCTGAGCCCGTGCCCACCATCGACCTGACCACCGTCGGCACCGTCGGCGCCACCCCGGCACCGGCACCCACCGGCACCGGCACCGCGCTCGTCGCCGCCCCGCGGCGGATCGGGCTCACCCTCGCTGAGCTCCAGCACGCGGCGCACCTGGCCGGCGGGGCGCCGCTCCCCTTCGAGCTCGCGCCGCCGCGCGACACCGACGCCATGCAGGCCCGGCTCGGCCGCAGCCCCGCCACCCTCGACGACCAGGCCTACCGCAGCGTGGTCGCCGCCCTCCACGACCCGGCCGAGTCGCTGGGCCGCCGCGGCCTCGTCGACCCCACCGGCACCCGGCTCGACCCGGGTCTGGCGGGCGCCATCGGGCTGCTCGCGGCTCCGCGCCTCGCGCTCGACGTCGACGTCGCCATGGCCGGCGTCCAGGCCAAGGTCTGGCACCGCCAGGACGGCGCCGCGGTCGCCTCCCTCGCCACCGCCGACGGGCTGGTCTTCGAGGTCGGCTGGTTCGGCACCGACGCGTGGCCGGCCGAGCTGGCCCGGATCGCGGTCCTCTCCGAGGAGGTCGACCTCGGCCGCTCCGCCGTCCCGGCGTACGTCGACCTGCCGTTCGAGCTCGCCGACGCGGCCGCCGAGGCCGGCAGCGCCGGGCGCGGCGACCTGCTGCCGGTGCTCGCGGCACGCCACACCGGCCGGGTGCACGGCGCCGACGGCCCGCTGGCCGACGACGTCGTCGTGCGGATCCTCACCGCGCTCTCGGGCGAGGCCCGGGGCCGGCTGCGCGCGCTCGTCGCCGACGTCTCGGGCGATGCCGTCGACACCGTGGGCGTCGTCTCGTGGTCGCTGCTCGCCGACGGCTGGCGCGCGCTGCGACCGCACCACGCCGACGGCGTCCTGCGGCTCGAGGTCCGCAGCGTCGTCCCCGACGACCTCGCCGCCGTGGTGGCGCCGGTGCTCGGCGAGGCGGCGCGATGACCCGCGAGCAGCAGGCACCCCCGGCCGCAGCGCCGGCCCCGGCGCCGGCACCGACCGCGGTCGAGGTCGCGGACCTCGCCGACAAGTACGACCAGATGCTGCGCCTGGCCGACCTCTTCGACGACGCGGGCGCCCAGATGCGCTCGTGGGCCCAGCTGGGCCGCGACGTCCTCGGCGATCCCGACGTCGCCGAGTCCGCGCCCCTCTCGCCGGCCACGTGGGCGATCGCCGACGAGGAGGTCCGGGCCGCGACGACGGGCAAGGGCGGTCTGCTCGGCCGCTCCATCGAGCTCGACGCCGACGCGCTCGTGCTCCGCGCCACCGTGCTCACCTACCGCTGGATCGACGAGCTCCAGGCCGCCGCCTACCAGACGCTGGGCTCCATCGCCGGCAAGGCGATCGGCTACCTCGCGCCCGAGGTCAACCTCGGCGGCGCCATCGTGGCCGCCGGCCTGATCGAGACCGACGCCCTCGACCGCGACGGCGTCGCGGCCTACCTGGGCGAGCTGGCCGAGGCGAACCCCGAGCTGATGGAGCACGTCACCACCGGTGGCGGCGTGCTCGACAGCCTGCAGATGCGGGGACTCCTCACTGCGGGCGTGCACTCCGGCGAGAGCGGGGCCGCGGCCCGGGCCGGCGGCCTGCGCGCGGCCGGCATCACGCCCCTGACCGACGACTGGGCGGCCGCGCTGCGCGACGTCGCCGTCGACCTCACCGAGGGCGCCGACGCGACCACCGCCACGGCCCCCGGCACGATCACCGTCGGCGACCCCGACGCCGTGCCCACCGGGCTGGGCGACCTGATGGCGCTCCTCGTCGGCGGCTCCGACCACGAGCCGGTGCGGGTGCTGCGGGTCGGCCCCGGCCGTCTCGTCGTGCTCGTCTCCGGCGGCGGCACGCCCGAGCCGGCCCCGGGCCGGCTCCGGCTCGTCTCGGGCGATGCCTCCGGCCAGGCCGGCGCGGTGATCCGGACGCTCGGCGCCGCGGTCGAGCCCGGTCCCGAGCCCACCCGGGTGATGCTCGTCGGGCGCGGCAGCGGCGGCGCGGCCGCCCTCGAGGTCGCCACCCGCACCGACCTGCCCGGCTTCGTCGTCGACCAGGTGGTCACGGCCAACGCCCCGGCGGCCCAGCTGCCGGCGCTGCCCGCCGACGTCCAGGTGCTCTCGCTCGAGGACCGCTCCGACCCCGTCGCGCTCCTCGGCTCGCTCATCAACGCCGGCACGCCCAACCGGGTCACCGTCGTCTACGACGCCGGCTCCGAGCCCGGCGTCCCCGCCCTCGTCGCCGGGGGCCGGGCGGCCGACCGGGCCGACCACCCCGACCTGCGCGCGGCGCTCGAGCGCTGGCGCGCGGCGGGCTACCTCAGAGGCTGAACTCGCCGGGCAGCCTGCCCGAGGTCCGGGCGTACCGGACGGTCCACGTGTCGCCGTCGTCGGCGCGGTGCGCGATGGTCGCTCGCCGCTCGTCGGCGCGGCCCTGGCGCAGCGCGCTCATCGCGGCCGTGCAGCCCGCCTCCGCGTCGCTCACCCGGGCGAAGATGTTGACGACGAGCGCGCCGTCGGAGATCCGCTTGCCGCGGTCGTGCCCGTCGACATGACCGAGACCGCGCTCGGCCAGGACGCTCCCGAGCCACTCGCTCGCGTGGTCGATCAGCCAGTCGTCGCGACGCTTGGTCTGGGTCGGGTACTGCACGACCACCCAGGCGAGTCCGTCCGCGTCACTGCTCCGCTCCACGGCGGTCGAGGCTACCGGGCAGCCGGACCACTCCCCCGGCGAGGCAGGCCGCGAGCGGCACCAGCGGCAGCCACCACAGCACCACTCCGTCCCGGGTGATCCCGAGCGCCGCCAGCGCCCCCAGGCCGCCGCAGACCCCCAGCACGGCCAGCACCGGTCGCCACGGCGCGGGCGCCGGGCGGGGGTCGGCGGCGGGGGTCTCGAAGCGCCCGACGACGGCGACCGCGCCGGCCGTCAGCAGCGCCAGCACCGCGAAGTACAGCGGCCGGGTCGCCCACCAGCCGCCCGTGTCGGGCAGCCGGTGCAGCCCGAGCCCGTCGAGCGCCAGCGAGCCAGCGACGAGCGCTCCGAGCATGGTCAGGTGCCACAGGTAGATGCTCATGATCCGGGCGTTGACCAGCACCGTGGCGACCCACACGCGGCGCCGGGCGACGAGGCGCTGCAGCAGCGGCTCCAGGGTGAGCACCACACCGGCCTGGAGCAGCCCGAGGAAGCCCTGGGTGACGCGCGTCGGGTAGGCGTTGTCGATCTCGTCGGTGCGGACGCCGACCATCGAGACGGCGTAGGGCCCGTGCACCGTGAGCAGCCAGAGGACGCCGAGCCCGAGCGCCACCAGAGCGAGCCGGCGTCCGGCCGAGGCCAGCCGGCCGTCGAGCCAGGCGTAGCCGAGCATGTGCACCGTCGACCACACGAGCACGTAGTTGAGGAAGCCCACCGCGAGCAGGTCGCGGCTGACGCTGACGTAGTCGACCAGACCGGCCAGGGCGAGCCCGCCGCCGACGGCCCACCAGCCGGCCCGCTCCCACACGGCCAGCGTCAGCGGGGCCAGCGCCACCACGACGACGTACGCCGCGAGGAACCAGGTCGGCACCAGCGAGGCCCGGCTGGCGATCCGGAGCAGGTCCGGGTCGGCGCCCAGCGCGTGCGCCGACGGCGCCAGGACCGCCCAGAACACCATGAGCGGGAGCACCGGCAGCACGAGCCGGCGCAGCCGCGAGCGCAGCCAGCCGCCGTACGGCTGGGCGCGGCGGCGGGCCGAGCGCCACGACAGGGCGTTGGCGTAGCCGCCGACCAGGAAGAAGACCGGCATCACCTGGAGCACCCAGGTGAGCGGGTGCGTCCACCCGGCGAGGTCGAGCAGGTCGCCGCGGTGCAGGCCGCCGTCGCGGTCGACGTACACGGCCGCCATCAGCCAGTGCCCGAGGACGACGACCAGGATCGCCGCGGCGCGCAGCAGGTCGACGACCCGGTTGCGCTCGGGTGGGGTGCGGTCGGCGAGGGCGGCGGCGGAGGGCAGCAGGGCGTGCGACATGGAAGAGATCCTGATCACCCGGGCGCCGCCCAGGCTGGGCCCGAGTACTCAAATCTTCGACGAACTGCTTGACAAAACCGGGGTCAATGTACGCAACATGGTGTTGCGCTAACACCGCGCATGCTCCTGATTTCGATGACGAGAAACGGACCGACGACATGACTGCGACCGCCGACACCCCCGTCGACACGACCGACCTCAGCTACCAGGACACGCTCCGCGTGCTGTCCGAGGCCTCGGTCCACCAGCACTTCGACGCCTTCCTCGACATTGCGTGGGACAGCCCCGAGCTCGCCGTCGTCCCCGACGACCCGCGCTGGATCCTCCCCGAGGTCGACTCGCTCGGCGGCACCGACTGGTACCGCTCGCTCCCCCAGGAGCGCCAGATCGAGGTCGGCATGTACCGGATGGCCAATATCGCCAAGGTCGGCCTCCAGTTCGAGCAGCTCCTCATCGGCGGCGTCATGAACCACCTCATGACGATGCCCAACAACCGCGCCGAGTTCCGCTACTCGACGCACGAGGTGACCGAGGAGTGTCACCACACCCAGATGTTCCAGGAGGCCGTCAACCGGATCGGCATCGACGTCCAGGGCGGACCCACCTGGTTCCTCAAGATCGCGCCGTTCCTCGCGCTGGCCGGGCGGCCGATGCCCAACATCTTCTTCTTCGGCATCCTCGCCGGCGAGGAGCCGATCGACTACCTGCAGAAGTCGGTGCTCCGCTCGGGGCACGACATGCACCCGATCATCACCCGGGTGATGCAGATCCACGTGGCCGAGGAGGCCCGCCACATCGGCTTCGCGCACTCCTACCTGGTCGAGCGCTCCAAGGACTACGGCACGCTCCAGCGCTTCGGCCTGTCGCTCGCGTTCCCGGTCATCATGCGGCTGCTGTGCGACGTGATCATGAAGCCCAGCAAGCAGATGCAGAAGGACCTCGGCATCCCCAAGAGCGTCATGCGCGAGGTCTACTGGAAGTCGGAGAAGTCCGAGAAGCTCCTGCGCGACACCTTCGGCGACGTGCGCATGCTCGCCGACGAGCTCGGCCTGATGAACCGGGTCTCGCGCCGCGTGTGGCGGATGCTCGGCATCGACGGGCGTCCCTCGCGGTTCCGCAGCGAGCCCAAGTCCGCCGCGGTCTGACCAGGACCAGACCCCCCCGTCATGGCCTACGTCGTCACGCAGTCGTGCTGCGCCGACGCCTCGTGCGTCGTCGCCTGCCCGGTCAACTGCATCCACCCCGCGCCCGGCGAGCCGGGCTTCGGCACCACCGAGATGGTCTACGTCGACGCGAGCTCCTGCGTCGGCTGCGGTGCCTGCGCCACGGCGTGCCCGGTGGGCGCGATGGTGCCCGATGCCGCGCTGACGACGAAGCAGCTGCCCTTCCTCGACCTCAACGCCTCCTACTACGACGCCTTCCCCCATGCCGACCGGACGCCGGTAGCGCTGGTCCCGCAGCAGCGCCGGCTCACCCGCACCGGACCGTTCCGGGTCGCGGTGGTCGGCGCCGGTCCGGCCGGGCTCTACACGGCCGACGAGCTGCTCAAGCACCCCGAGGTCGGCGGCGTCGACGTCTACGACCGGCTGCGCACGCCCTACGGCCTGGTCCGGCACGGCGTCGCGCCCGACCACGCCTCGACCAAGCTGGTCACCCGGCTCTTCGAGGCGATCGAGCGGCAGCCGCGCTTCCGCTACTTCCTCGACGTGCCGGTCGGTGCCCCCGAGCACCCCGGCGGCGTCACCCTCGCCGACCTGCGCGCCCACTACGACGCCGTCGTCTACGCCGTCGGCGCCTCCGCCGACCGCAGCCTCGGCATCCCCGGCGAGGAGCTCGCGGGCTCGGTCGCCGCCACCGCGCTCGTCGGCTGGTACAACGGCCACCCCGACCAGCAGGCGCTCGACGTCCCGCTGGCGCACGAGCGGGCGGTCGTCGTCGGCAACGGCAACGTCGCGCTCGACGTCGCGCGCATCCTGGCCCGCCCGATCGACGTGCTCGAGCGCACCGACCTGGCTCCCGGACCGCTCGACCGGCTGCGGGCCAGCGCGGTGCGCGAGGTCCTCGTGCTCGGCCGCCGCGGACCGGCCCAGGCCGCGTTCACCGTCCCCGAGCTGATCGGCCTGGCCGCGCTCGACGACGTCGACGTGCTCGTCGAGGCCGACCCGGCGCTGCTCACCGGCGACGACCAGCGCAGCGCGCTGCTCCGCGAGCTCGCCGAGCGGCCCGTCGACCTCGCGTCCACCCGCCGCCGGATCGTGCTCGCGTTCGCCTCCTCCCCGGTCGAGGTGCTCGGGGCCGACGGCCGGGTGAGCGGCGTCCGCGTTGCCCGCAACGAGCTCGTCACCGACGCCGACGGCACCGTCCGCGCCGTGCCGACCGACGACGTCCGCACCATCGAGGCCGGTCTCGTCGTCCGCTCCGTCGGCCACCGCGGCACGCCCGTCGCCGGGCTGCCCTTCGACGAGCGCACCGCCACCGTGCCGAACCACCAGGGCCGGGTCGAGCCGGGGCTCTACGTGGTCGGCTGGATCAAGCGCGGCCCGGTCGGCTTCATCGGCACCAACAAGACCGATGCGCAGGAGACCGTCGAGACGATCCTCGACGACCTCGACGCCGGCCTCCCCGCCCCCACCGGCTCCGCGGCGGCCATCGCCGCACTCGTCGCCGAGCGGCACCCCCAGTCCGCCGACCTCGCCGCGTGGCAGCGGCTCGACGCCGCCGAGCGCGAGCGGGGGGCGCAGGCGGGCCGGCCCCGGGCCAAGATCACCGACGTCGCCGAGCAGCGCTCGGTCGCCGCCGCCCCGGTCGCGACCCGGCGCCGCGGGCTGCTTCGTCGTACGGTGTCGCTGACATCGTGACGATGCGAGGAGGTGTCGCCGTGGCTGCCCCGAGTGGGAGACGCGACCAGACCGACGGCCGGAAGCGGCGTTGGCAGCAGCACAACGCCGATCGCCGGCAGGCCGTCATCGACGCCGCCCTGACCGTGCTCGCCCGCGACCTCGAGCCGGGCGCCGAGCTGAGCGTGCAGCTGATCGCCGACGAGGCATCCGTGCACCGCACCGTGCTCTACCGCTACTTCGACGACCGCACCGACCTCGACGTCGCCATCCAGCAGGAGATCTGCACGCGCGCCGGCGAGCTGCTGCTCGCCGCGGTCACGCTCGAGGGCACCCCGCGCGAGATCGTCGAGCGGATCGTCCACGCGTACGTCGACTGGGGCGCCGCCAACGTCGCCCTCATGCGCTTCGCCGAGCGGGACATCCCCGGCGCCGCCACCAAGCCGCTCGACCTCGCGATCGGCCAGATCGCCGAGCAGATCGAGCTCGTCATCGGCGGCTTCCTCGCCGTCCTCGAGGCCGACGTCGAGGAGGACGACCGCGACGCGCTGACGCCGTGGGTCTTCCTGCTCGTCGGCGGCGTGATGGCCGCGGTCCGCAACTGGAGCTCTCGCGAGGAGCTGCGCCCGCCGGCACCGCAGTTCACCCGGCTGCTGGCCGACGTGACCTGGCTGCAGATCGAGGGTCTCGCAGCATCCCGCAACATCGAGGTGCCCGACCTGCCGGTCGAGCAGCTCCTCAACCTGAAGGAAGCGTAGATGTCCGACTCCGTGGAGCACCTCGACGTCCTCATCGTCGGCGCCGGCCTGTCCGGCATCGACGCGGCCTACCACGTCGGCAAGGCCTTCCCGACCCGGTCGTACGCCATCCTCGAGATGCGCGACGCCCTCGGCGGCACCTGGGACCTGTTCCGCTACCCGGGCATCCGCTCCGACTCCGACATGTACACCCTCGGCTTCGGCTGGAAGCCCTGGAAGGGCAAGAAGGCCATCGCCGACGGCGCCGACATCCGCGCCTACCTCCAGGAGGCCGCGCGCGAGAACGGCATCGACCAGCACATCCGCTACCACCACAAGCTGGTGCACGCCGACTTCTCCACCGAGGACGCCCGCTGGACGGTCACCGTCGAGCGCACCGACACCGGCGAGACGAAGCAGATCACGGCGAGCTTCCTGTGGTCGACGTCCGGCTACTACCGCTACGACGAGGGCTTCACCCCCGACTTCGCGGGCCTCGCGGACTTCCAGGGCCAGGTCGTGCACCCCCAGCACTGGCCCGAGGACCTCGACTACCAGGGCAAGAAGGTCGTCGTGATCGGCTCCGGCGCGACCGCCGTCACCCTGATCCCCTCGCTCGCCGAGTCCGGCGCCGGGCACGTCACGATGCTCCAGCGCACGCCGACGTTCATCGTCAGCCAGCCGCTCACCGACCCGATCTCCTACCGCCTGCTGCAGACGCTGCCCGACAAGATCGCCGGCAAGCTCGTCCGCGGCCGCTACCTGGCGATGACGATCGGCTTCTACGAGTTCTGCCGCGCCCGCCCGCGCGAGGCGCGTGCGCTCATCCGCAAGATGTCGGAGCGCCAGCTCCCCAAGGACGTCTCGTACGACGAGCACTTCACGCCGCCCTACGCCCCCTGGGACCAGCGGCTGTGCGTCGTCCCCCGCGGCGACTTGTTCAAGGCGCTGCGCAAGCACACCGTCGACATGGTCACCGACCGCATCGCCCGCTTCACCGAGCGCGGGATCCTCCTCGAGTCCGGGCGCGAGCTCGAGGCCGACATCGTCGTCACCGCCACCGGCCTCAACCTCCAGGTCTTCGGCGGCGCCACGCTCGCCGTCGACGGCGCCGACATCAAGCTGCCCGACACCATGGCGTTCAAGGGGATGATGCTCAGCGACATCCCCAACTTCGCCTTCATCGTCGGCTACACCAACGCCTCCTGGACGCTCAAGGCCGACCTGGTCTGCCAGTACGTCGTCCGCGTGCTCCAGCACATGGAGAAGACCGGGAAGCGCGTGGTCGTCCCCCGCCGCGACCCGGCCGTCGCCGAGGAGCCCTTCCTCGACTTCGAGGCGGGCTACGTGATGCGCTCGATCACGCAGTTCCCCAAGCAGGGCTCGGTCGAGCCGTGGCGGCTCAAGATGAACTACTTCAAGGACCTGCGGGTGTTCGGCAAGGCGCCGACCGATCCGGCGCTCGAGTACACCGCCTGACCTCGGCGGCAGTTTCACCGCCTAGGCGGTGAAACCGGACCTGGGCACAGGGAGTTCCGTGGGCCAACCGGCAGTTTCACCGCCTAGGCGGTGAAACTGCCGGATCACCAGGCGAGCTCGTGGACGAACTCGCTGAGCTGGGTCAGGTTGCGACACTCGATCATCCGCACGATCTCGGCGTACGTCGGCGCGGCCGAGTCGCCGGTCCCCCAGTTGCGCTGGTGCTCGGGGTTGAGCCAGAACGTGCGCTTCACCGATCCCGCGAGCTGCTTGAGGGTGTCCTCGTGCAGGTCGCTGTAGTTGGAGCGGGCGTCGCCGAGGATCAGCAGCGTGGTCTTGGGGGTGAGCGCGTCGGCGTGGTTCTCGGCGAACTTCGTGAACGCCCGGCCGTAGTTGGTCCGGCCCCACAGAGCCGCGTGGCTGGCGGACGCCGCGAGGTCGGCGAGGACGTCGACCGGGTCGGCGCCCGGGCGGAAGTGGCCGGTCACCTCGTGCACGTGGTCGATGAAGGTGAACGCCCGCATGCTCTGGAAGACCTCGCGCAGCGCGAACACGAAGAGCAGCGTGAACTGGGCGAAGTTGGCGACCGAGCCGCTGACGTCGCAGAGCACGACCAGGTCGGTGCGGTGCGGGCGCTTGGGCCGGTGGTGCGTGGTGATCGGGACGCCGCCGGTGGCGATCGAGGCGCGCACCGTGCGACGGAAGTCGAGCGGCGCGGTCCGCGCGTGCCGGGAGTGCTGCTCCTTGGCCAGCCGGGTCGCGAGCCGGCGGGCGAGCGGGAAGATCTCCTTGCGCATCTCGTCGAGGTCGGTGCGCCGGGCGGCCATGAACGCCAGCTTGTCGATGCTCGGGCGGACGGCGACGTCGGCGATGTGGTCGGGGCCCTTCTCCTCGGCGATCCGGCGGCGGGCGTCGTCCTCGACGAGGCCGGTGAACTCGCCGATCCGCCGGTTGGCCTGGCGGCGCGCGGCGTCGTCGTCGGTGCCGGCGTCGAGCAGCCCCTGGACGAGCCGGTCGACCAGCTCGTGGGGGGCGACGCGCTGCAGCGCGGTGTAGGCCGACCACGACGAGAGTCCCGGGCCGCGCCCGGGCATCGACCCGAAGACGCCGACCATCTCGGCCGCCATCTGGCGCAGCTGCGCCTCGTCGATCTCACCGGCCGCGAGCGCCTCGGCCAGCCGCTCGCGGAAGTCGGCGAGGGCGGCCGCGTTGTCCTTGACCTGGCCCGGCGCGCCGTCGTCCGGCGCCTCGGCGCCGGCGGCGCCGTCGCCCACCATCGCGGGGAAGTAGACGTCGAAGAGCGCGTCGAAGGTGGTGCGCTGGGTCTGCTTCTTGACCAGCGTCGCGGCGAAGGCGTCGCGGACCGTCGCCCGGTCGGACCAGTGGACGGCGGCCAGCGCCGCCACGGCATCGAGGTCCTCGGCGAGCGACACCGACAGACCGGCGCCGCGCAGCGCCTCGACGAACGCCAGGTGGCGGTCGAGGAGACCCGAGTGCGCGTCGGGGCCGGTCATCGTCAGGACCTCGCCAGCTTGAGCTCCTTGACCGCGCGCTCGTGGTCGGACTGGTGCTTGAGGACGGCGCCGAGGGTGTCCTTGATCGCCTTCTCGTCGAGCTCGCGGATCTCGAGCGCGATGAGGGTGCGCGCCCAGTCGACCGACTCGGCGATCGACGGTGCCTTCTTGAGCTCGAGCTCGCGCAGCCGGCCCACGGTGGCGACGAGCTGCTCGGCGATCCGGTCGTCGAGGCCGGGCACCTGCTGCTGCAGGATCTGCCGCTCGCGGGCGGCGTCCGGGTAGTCGATGTGCAGGTAGAGGCAGCGCCGCTTCACCGCCTCGGAGAGCTCGCGGCTCGCGTTGGAGGTGAGGACGACGTAGGGGCGCCGGGTCGCGGCGACCGTGCCCAGCTCGGGGATCGTCACCTGGAAGTCGCTCAGCACCTCGAGCAGCAGCCCCTCGACCTCGATGTCGGTCTTGTCGACCTCGTCGATGAGCAGGACGGTCGGCTCGTCGCGCCGGATGGCCGTGAGCAGCGGCCGGGTCAGCAGGAACTCCTCCGTGAAGATGCTCCGGTCCAGGTCTTCCCATGGCCGGGATTGGTGGTCACCGTCTCCGGTGCTCCCTGGTCCTGCCTGTGCCTCGGCGCCGCTGGCTTGGATCGCCAGCAACTGCTTCTTGTAGTTCCACTCGTAGAGCGCCCGGGCCTCGTCGAGACCCTCGTAGCACTGCAGCCGGACCAGCTCGGCGCCCGTCGCACGCGAGACCGCCTTGGCCAGCTCGGTCTTGCCGACACCGGCCGGACCCTCCAGGAGGAGCGGCTTCTCGAGCGCGCCGGCGAGGAACGTGGTGGTCGCCGTCGCGGCGTCGGCGAGGTAGCCGGCCGCCCCGAGCCGGGCCGTCGCGTCGGTCGGGGAGTCGAACCAGGTCATGCTCATGGACCCATCCTGCCGGTAGTCACCCGGTCGTGACCCGGCGCCGTCCAGGTCGTTGAGATCACGACGGACCGAACGTGGGCCGAACGTGGACGGAACGACCGAAGAGGGGGACGCAGGTGCGCGACACCATCACGCCCCCTCGCTGGCTGCAGGTCGGCATCCACTCGGTGCGGACGGCGACCACGGTCGCCGCGCTCACCCTGCTGGTCGGCTTCGGTGCGGTCGGCGTCGTGGCGACGCCGCAGCCGAGCGCGCCCTCCACCCAGCTCGGTCTGTCGATGGGTCCGCTCGACGCGCTGATGGAGCACAACCGCTGCTCGGTCACCGGGTTCGACCGCGACGTCATCCCGAGCACCGCCATCGTCCGCACCCCCGGTGGGGCCACCGAGCTGGTCTCCTTCGACCGTGGCTGGGCGGTCTTCAGCGGCGAGGCCGCCGGCGAGCTCGTGGCCGTCTGCCTGGGCCCCCAGGCGGGTGCGGCACCCGACGGCGGCAGGCCGAATCTCCGTTGAACGATTCCAACATGCGTGTCCCTGATACCGCTCCTTGTCAAGTCGAGGCAGAATAGACGTCGTGGACACACACCTCGCGGAACTGAGCCGCACCATCGACGCGGCAGAGCTCGGCCGTCGCATGCGCATCGCGCGCGTCGCTGCCGGGATGACCCAGGCGCAGGTCGCCGGCGACGACGTCTCGGCGGCCTACCTGTCCCGGATCGAGGACGGCCAGCGCCGTCCCGAGGCCGGGCTCCTGGAACGGATGGCCAACCGGATGGGCGTCACGCTCGAGGACCTGCTCCTCGACGTCCCCCGCGACAAGGTGCACGAGCTGCGCCTGGCCGTCGACCACGCCCGGCTCAGCCTCATCTCCGGTGACCCGGCCGCGGCGCTCGCCGCCGTCGGCCTCGTGCTCGACGACCCGGCCACCGAGCGGATCGACTTCGTGCAGCGCGCCGCCCGCCAGGTGCGCGCCGGCGCGCTCGAGGCCTCCGGCGACCTCGACGGCGCGATCCTCATCCTCGAGGACCTCACCTCCGCGCCCACCCCCGACGCCGGCTGGCTGCGCTCGCTCGTCGCCCTGTGCCGCTGCTACCGCGACAGCGGCGACCACACCCGCGCCATCAGCATCGCCGAGCGCTCCGCCACGCTGATCGACGAGCTCGGCCTGTCCGGGCTCAGCGAGGCGGTCGAGCTCACCGTCACCGTCGCCGGCGCCTACGAGCTGCAGGGCGACACCGGCCAGGCGATGCGCATGTGCGCGCGGACCCTCGAGGCCGCCGAGCAGCACGCGTCCGCGGTCGACAAGGCGACGGCGTACTGGACCGCGAGCCGGGCCGAGGCCGAGCGCGGCGGCACCCAGGCCGCGCTCGAGCTCGCCGACAAGGCCCTCGCCCTCTTCGCGCTCGGCGACGACAACCGCAACCTGGCCACGCTGCGCGCCCAGGTCGCCAACCTCCAGCTGCTCGCCGACCCGGCCGACCCGGCCGCGGCGCTGGCCACCCTGGCCGACGCCGAGCCCGAGCTGTCGTGGTCGGGCGCGTCCGCCACCGAGGTGGCGCTCGTCCACCTCACCCGCGGCAAGGCCCACTTCGCGCTCGGCGCCCACGACGCCGCCCGCGAGTGCGTCGAGAAGGCCACCGCCGCCGCCCCCGACGACGCCTCGGTGCTCCGCGCGTCGATCTCGGTGCTCCGCGGCCGGATCGCCTTCGCCGACGGCGACCGCGACGGCGCCCGCGCCCTGTTCCGCGACGGCGTCACCGCGCTCACCGCGGCCGGCTCCGACCGCCGCGCCGCGCAGCTCTGGTTCGAGCTCGCCGAGCTCCTCACCGAGGTGGGCGACACCGAGGGCGCCGTCCAGGCGTTCCGCAGCGCCGGTGCCTCGACCGGCCTGCGGGTGCCCTCGCGCACCTCGGCCGCCGTCCCGCAGCGCTGAGGCGCGCGGCTCACGCCTGCCACGTCGTCGACCGTCGGGCCATCGCGAAGATGGACTCGACGGTCGCCGGCGGGTGGATCTCGCCGTGCCGGGTCAGCCACCCCGCCAGCCGGCGCCGCGGGACCACGGCCACCCCGGCCGGCTGGCTCTTGACCACCACCTCGTCGGTGTTGACCGGGACCACCAGCCCGCTGACGTGCACCGGGAAGCCGCACGCCGCGCTGAGCAGCCGTCCCGCCCGCTCGGCCTCGTGCCGCGCGTTGCGGACGTAGGGCTGCCGGGTCCCGTTGACCAGGAGCGTCTCGCCCCCGACCCAGATGCTCGCGCCCGGGTGGTGCTTGGTGTTGACCGTGAACACCCCGCCCGGCCCGATCACCAGGTGGTCGATGTCGCTGCCCCGGGTGCCGACCGGGATCGCGTGCAGGAAGCACCAGCGCGCGTCGTTGCGGGCGACCTTGGCCAGCTGCGCGGCGACCTGCTCCTCGCCGACCGCACCCAGCCGCCACGCCCGCTCGTCGGTGTGCACGCCCAGCACCCGCGCCAGCACCGTCTTGATCGGCGCGGCGGCGCGGGCCGCCTCGGCCTGCTCGCGGGCCGCCGCCCCCGGAGGAGTGGTCGCCAGGTCGATCCACGGCACGGGTGCGGCGGGCGCCGGGTCGGCCTCGGGCGGGACGGCGGCGCCCCGGTCGCCGTCCTTCCAGGCGGTGACGGCCCGCAGCAGCAGCGGCTCGTCACCGGGCGCGCTGGGGTGAGCGGTATCGGCGGCCAGGTCCCAGTAGCCGACCTTGGCGCCGTCGGGCCGCTCGACGTAGAGCCGGTCGTAGCCGTAGCGGCGCCACCGCTTGACGACCCAGGCGGGGTCGTCCGCACTCGCCACGTCCATGACAGCATGATGAGGCAGTTCCAGTCAGTCCGGGCCTCGGAACCGCCTGGCGAGACGCGGTCGGCCGCGAGGCTCAGCCGGCGCGGACGGCGGCCAGCTGGCCGAGGTCGAAGTACTCCTCGATCCGGGTGATCCGGCCGTCGGCGACGTAGCCGCGCAGGATCGCCGGGACCCGGGCCGACCGGTCCCCGCGCGCGACCACGATGTCGTGCTGGCGCACGAAGCCGTCGGCGAGCGCGACCGTGCGCACGGCGTCGTAGCCGAACCGGTCGTAGCGCTGCGGCAGGCTGCCGAGGGTGGCGAGGTTCTCGTCGACGTCCTGCTCGTGGTCGTCCCAGTTGTGCCAGATCCGCGCGTCGTCGGCGTAGAGCACCCGGACGGCATCGAGGTCGTGGGCCGCGGCGGCGGCGAAGAAGCGGTCGGCGAGGTCGATCATCGGCTCAGGCATAGCGCTTGCCGAGCCACGCCTCGATCAGGTCGGCGACCTCGTCGCGCGCCCCCTCGTTGAGGAAGTAGTGGTCGGCGTCGAGCTCGTGCGACTCCTTGTCGTCCGTGCCGAGCAGGTCGAAGATCGCCTGCGCGTCGCTGGGGAAGACGCCGGTGTCGGCGTTGCCGTTGACCACCAGGGCCGGGACGGTGATCTTCGGCAGGTGCGCGTGGGCGCGGGTCTGGGAGTCCTCGAGGCTCCAGAGCGAGAGCCAGGTCCGCAGCGTGCACGCCGACGCGATGCCGTAGACCGACCGGTTCGCGCGCTCGGGGACGCCGGCGTAGCAGCTGTTCGGCTCGCGCCTGGTCGGCTCGAGCGTCGGGTCGACCATCCGCGGGTCGGCCCAGGTGCGGGCGACCGAGAACGGCCGGTCGTGGTAGCCGGCGGCCGTGAGCCGGGCGAGCTCGTCCTTGACCCAGGCGGTGATCCGGTGGTTGCGCGCCTCCTGGGCCGCCCGGTAGCGCGCGACGAACGCGTCGTCGTACGCCGGGCCGTTTGCGGGGTTCCACAGGTCGAGCTCGGGATCGGTGGCCAGGGGATCGCTCTCGTCGGTGGCCGCGCCGTCCATCCACGCGGTCAGCACGTCGGGCCGGCCGAGGTGGGCCGCGGTCGACAGGTAGCCGTCGGCCGGCGGCAGGTCGTCGACCCCGCGGGCGAGCTGCATGCCCGGCAGCGCCGTCACCATCGGCTCGACCGCCTGCGACTGGTAGGCCGCCATGAGGGAGCCGCCGCCCGAGTTGCCGAGCAGGATCACCGCCTCGGCGCCCGCCTCCTCGCGCAGCCAGCGCACCCCGACGCCGATGTCGCTCAGCGCATGGTCGAGCAGGAAGTGTGCCTCGTCCCCACGGAACCGGGTGTTCCAGCCGAGGAAGCCGAATCCGCGCTCGGCCAGGTACGACGCGAGGTAGTGCTCGGAGAAGTCGATCTGGTAGTGCGTGGCGATCACGGCGACCTTCGGCCGGGTGCCCGCCCGCCGGTGGTAGATGCCCTGGCACGGGTGCCCACCGGCCCCGGCGCGGGGGAGGTTCAGGGACGGCAGGCCGACGAAGGTGCGCTCGATGCTCGACATCTCACTCCTAGATACGAATCTGATGTCAGGTTTGTATCAGAGCCGGGCGGCGGCGTCCAGAGCCTCGGGCTCGGGCTCCTCGACCGAGCGGGAGTCGGTGAGCGTCAGCGCACCCCAGCCGGCGATCACGCCGACGACGACCGCGAGGACGCCGTAGATGATCCGCTCGCCGTGGAAGAACGACGCCACGAGCTCGCTGCTCCACACCCCGGCCGGGAGGCTGGCGGTGACGAGCGCGGCGACCAGCGTGCCGACGACAGCAGTGCCGACGCTCGTCCCGACCTCCTGCGCGGTGTCGTTGAGCGCCGCGCCGAGGGAGGTCCGGTTGCTCGGCATCGCGCTGACGAGCGCGACCGCGCAGATCGTCATCACGGTGCGCAGGCCGATCGTCAGCACCACCATGGCGGCGGCGATCGCCGCGTAGCCGTGGTCGACGCCCCACGCCAGCCCTGCCAGCGCGGCCGCGAGGAGACCGGCGCCGACCAGGCACGCGATCCGGTGACCGAGCCGCCGGGCGAGCGCCTCGGAGAGCGGCGTCGCGACGATCATCGTCACGATCAGCGGCAGGTTCGCCAGTCCGGCGCGGACCGGGCTCCAGCCGTAGGCGTACTGGAAGTGCAGGATCAGGCCGAACATGACGCCGGCCAGCGCGATCGACGTACCGGCCTGGGCGAGGGCGGCGCCCCGGACCGTGCGGTCGGAGAACACCCCGAGGTCCAGCATCGGCTCCGGCGTGCGCCGCTCGTGCCGCACGAACCCGGCGAGCGCGAGCACCGCACCGGCGACGGACCCCAGGGTCACGGCGGAGCTCCAGCCGTGCTCGACGCCGCTGGTCAGCGCGTAGCAGGCGAACCCGATCGCGGCGATGCTCAGCACCGCGCCGGGGAGGTCGAGCCGGTCGCTGGTCAGGTCCTCGGGGCGGTCCGCGGGCACGCCGACCCGGACGCCGATCCACGCGACGAGCGCGATGGGTGCGTTGACGACGAGGAGCCACTCCCAGCGCACGTGCGCCAGCGCGGTCCCGCCGAGCAGCGGCCCGAGGATGAACCCGCTCATCCCGACCACGATCATCAGCGTCATCGCCCGCATCCGCAGCGCCTGGTCGTCGAAGAGCCGGAACACCAGCGAGTTCGTGATGGGAGCCATCGCCGCCGCCGCGACGCCGAGCGCCGCGCGCAGCGCGATCAGCTCGCCCGCCGACTCGACCGCGACCACGGCGAGACTGATCGTCCCGAACACCGCCAGCCCGACCAGGAGCACCCGCCGCCGTCCGAGCCGGTCGGCCAGCGACCCGGCCGTGAGCAGGAGACCGCCGAACGTCAGCGAGTAGGCACCCGTCACCCACTGGAGCGCGGTCGTCCCGCTGCCCAGGTCGCGACCGATCGTCGGCAGCGCGATGGTGAGCAGCGTGTTGTCGACCATCTCGACGAAGAACGCCAGGCACAGCGCGGCCAACGGGATCCACGCCGCGCGGAGGGAGGAGTACGTACCGGCCCTCGTGGGCGCGGCTGCGCCCGTGGAGGCGGGGTTGGTGGGAGTGGGCGTCATGGGACACCTCCTTGCTCGAACGGTGTTCGATTCTCGAACGACGTTCGATAACATAGAACAGTGTTCGATCCGACGCAAGACGCACCCGCCCGATGTGATGGGATGAACTCATGGCAGCGGCACCAGGACGAGGCGACACCCCCGTGACGGCCGGCGCGACCCAAGCGCGCGGGACGGCGCGAGCGGGCGCGGCACGGGCCGGCGCGGCGCGGGCCGGCGGCGGACGCCGACGGGCGTCCCACTCCCTGGAGGCGGTCATCGGCGAGGCGGTCGCCCTGCTCGACGAGGCCGGCGAGCCGGCGCTGACCTTCCGCGCGCTCGCCGCCCGGCTGGGCGGCGGCGTCGCGAGCATCTACTGGTACGTCGCCAACAAGGACGAGCTCCTCGACCGGGCCACGGACCACGTCCTGGCCGGCGTCCTCGTCGACACCGAGGGCTTCACCGGCAGCCCGGACCCGATCGACGACCTGCGGGCGATCGCGGTGTCGCTCTTCGGCACCATCGTCGAGCGACCGTGGCTGGCGGCGTACTTCATGCGCGACACGGCCACCCAGCCCAACGGTCTCCTGCTCTACGAGCGGATGGGGCAGCAGGTGCTGCGCCTCGGGCTGACCCCGCGGCAGAGCTTCCACGCGGTGTCGGCGGTCCTCGGGTTCGTGATCGGGATCGCCGCGGACCTCGGGCAGCAGCCGCCGCAGGAGGTCCTCGACGGCAAGGTCACCCGGGACGACTTCCTGGCGCGCTACGCCGCCGAGTGGCGGGCGCTCGACCCCGCGGCGTACCCGTTCCTGCACGTGGTCGTCGACGAGTTCGCCGACCACGACGACGCCGACCAGTTCCGCGCCGGGCTCGACCTGCTGCTGGCGGGACTACGGCTCCAGGCCCAGAACCCGGACTAGTCCCCGGTCGGGCCCGACCTCACTCGATCCAGTAGATGGCGTGGTACCAGGCGTTCGCGAGCGTCGTGATGCAGGCCTCGTCGTCGACGCGCGCCGCGCGGCCGTTGGCGAGGTTCTCGTAGCAGAACATGTTGAGCATCGCGACGATGGCGCGCGCGGTCAGCGCGGCATCGGCTCCCGGCGCGAACCCGCGCTCCTGGGCCCGCGCGACGGCCCGGGCGATGCCCGCCTCGGCCTCGGAGCAGATCTCGTCCCAGACGGCCGCGAACTCGTCGTTGATCATGGCGAGCTGGAAGACGCCGACCATCTCGGCCAGGCGTGCCCGGTACGTCTCCCAGTGCGCGCGCGCCGCGGCCTCGACCCGCTCGCGCGGGTCCTTGCCGACGACCCGCTCCGCCTCGGCCAGGCGCTCGCGCGCCTCGTCCTGGAACTGGCGGGCCCAGTGCTCGAGCAGCGCTTCCTTGGAGTCGTAGTAGTTGTAGAACGAGGCGGGTGACTTGCCGGCCTCCTTGACGATGTCGGCCACCGTCATCTTGAGGAAGCCCTTCTCGGCGATGACCTTGCGCGCGGCGGCGTCGATCGCCTCGAGGGTCTGCCGGCCCCGCCGCGTGGGACGGGGCGCCTGCGTGCTGGTCACAGGTCAGTTCTACCGGAACCCGGGCGGGGATCCGGCGATCCCGTCTTCCTGGCGCAAACCTGAATCTGATGTTAGTGTCAGGTTCTACCTCGGGACGACCGGAAGGACACCACGATGAGCACCTCCGCCAACGCCAACACCCAGTTCGAGCTGCGCGGCTTCAACCACGTGGCCCTGGTGTCCTCGGACATGCAGCGCACGGTCGACTTCTACAGCGGCATCCTCGGCATGCCCCTCCTCAAGACGCTCGACCTGCCCGACGACCTCGGTCAGCACTTCTTCTTCGACGCCGGCAACGGCAACTCGCTCGCCTTCTTCTGGTTCCCCGACGCGCCCGACGGCGTCCCCGGCATCTCGGCGCCGGAGGAGAAGCCCGGCTTCGGCGAGTGGACGAGTGCGGTCAGCTCGCTCAACCACGTCGCCTTCGACGTCCCGCCGGAGAAGTTCCAGGAGTACCGCGCCAAGCTCAAGGCCGCCGGCGTCCGCGTCGGCCCGATCGTCAACCACGACGACAGCCCGTCGCAGGTGGCGCCGGAGATGCACGACGGCGTCTACGTGCGCTCGTTCTACTTCCAGGACCCCGACGGCGTGCTGCTCGAGTTCGCCTGCTGGATGCGCTCCTTCGGACCCGACGACCTCGGCACTCCCCCGCGCACCGCCGCCGACCGGAGGCTGCGCGCCGCCGTCACCGGCTGACCCGGCTGACCCGGTGGGCGCGCGCACGCTCCTCGACAGGCTCTGGGACGACCACGTCGTCGTCCGCGGTGACGGGGACGGCGCTCCCGACCTGCTGTACGTCGACCTGCACCTGCTGCACGAGATGACCTCGCCGCAGGCGTTCGCCGGGCTGCGCGCGGCCGGGCGCGGCGTACGGCGGCCGGACCTCACGGTGGCCACCGAGGACCACAACGTCCCGACCACCCGGCCGCTGCCGCTGCCACTGCTCGACGGCGTCGCCGACCCGCTGAGCCGGCTCCAGATGGAGACCGTCCGGCGCAACTGCGCCGAGTTCGGCGTCCCCCACCACCCACTGGGCTCCGCGGGCAACGGGATCGTCCACGTGATCGGACCCGAGCAGGGGCTCAGCCAGCCCGGTCTGAGCATCGTCTGCGGCGACTCGCACACCTCGACGCACGGCGCCCTCGGCGCGCTGGCGTTCGGGATCGGGACGAGCCAGGTCGAGCACGTGCTGGCCACCCAGACGCTCTGGATGGAGCGACCGCGCAGCCTGGAGGTCCGCATCGACGGCGTGCTGGGGCCGGGGGTCACCGCGAAGGACCTCGCGCTCCACGTGGTGCGGGCGATCGGCGTCAACGGCGGCGCCGGGTCGGTGCTCGAGCTGCGCGGCAGCTGCGTCGACTCGCTCACCGTCGAGCAGCGGATGACGCTGTGCAACATGAGCATCGAGTGCGGTGCCCGCGGCGGGCTGATCGCTCCCGACGCGACGACCCTCGCCTACCTCGCCGGCCGGCCCTTCGCGCCGACCGGGCCGGACTGGGAGGCCGCAACGGCGTACTGGCGGACGCTGCGCAGCGACGACGACGCCGTCTTCGACCGGTCGGTCGTGATCGACGCGGCCGACGTCGTCCCGACCGTCACCTGGGGCACGAACCCCAGCCAGGCCGTCGCGATCGACGACGTCGTCCCGACCCCCGCGCCGGACGACGACGTCGCCGCGCGGGCGCTGGCCTACATGGACCTCTCCCCCGGGACGCCCATGCGCGCGATCGCCGTCGACACCGTGTTCATCGGCTCCTGCACCAACGGCCGGCTCGAGGACCTGCGCGCGGCGGCGGACGTCGTCCGGGCGAGCGGGCGCCCGGTGGCGCCCGGCGTGCGGGCCTTGATCGTGCCGGGATCGGCCGCGGTGGTCCGGGCCGCCGAGGCCGAGGGACTCGACCGGGTGTTCACCGGCGCCGGCTTCGAGTGGCGCGGCTCGGGCTGCTCCATGTGCACCGCGATGAACCCCGACGCCCTCGGGCAGGGCGTCCGCTCGGCGTCGACGACCAACCGGAACTTCGAGGGCCGCCAGGGTGACGGCGCCCGCACCCACCTGGTCTCGCCGCAGGTCGCGGCGGCGACGGCGCTCGTCGGACGGCTGGCCGCGCCGGTGGATCTCTGAGGGGCGGACTCGGGGCGCGGCTTGGGGTGGGCTTGGCTTGGCGAGGGTCGGCTTCGGCGCCTCGCGGGCTGGGGTCTTCTTTACTGATGGCGTGGTGGCGCGCCGCAGTGGTTGCGGTACCTGGGTGCGGTGGTCAGTGGGTGTCTGGTTGTTGCCGGTACACCGCTGGCTCGGGGTCTTCGCCGGAGTCTGAGTGCTCTTGTGGGTGTGTTCCGCGGTGGCTCACCTCGAAGTGGAAGCCGGACGGGCTTCGCCAGACGTAGGTGCCGATCGTGGTGACCTGGTAGCGCCACTGGCTGTGGGTCTTGGCGCGATGGTGACGCCGGCACAACGGGACCAGGTTGCACGGGCACGTCGGCCCGCCCCGGTTGTGGGGTGTGGCGTGGTCGAGGTCGCAGCGCATCGCTGGTCGGGTGCAGTACGGGAAGCGGCAGGTGTGGTCGCGGAGCTCAACGGCTTGGCGGTGGCGGTCGGGGATCTCGTAGGCCGTCACCGGCACATGGTCGGCGAGGTCGATCACCGGCCGTACCGTCACCGACATCCCGGGCTGGGCCAGCCATTCACGGATCTGCTCGGCGCTCACGGGCTGCTGGTCCCACCGGCCGACCGGGTTGGCGCCAACCAGCGTCGCATCAGTGATGTGGACGTTGAGCACGGCTCGGCGGCTAGGGGCGCCGTCGGAGCCGAGGTCCAGAGTGAGGTCGTTGCGGGCGAGGTCGCCCAGCGCCTGGGAGCGGCGCACGTCCAGGCTCGCCTCGTTCCCGAGCCGGCCGAGCAGCGTGGCGCGGCGGCTGATCGCGTCATCCAGGTCACGGCCGTCGGCCGCATCAAGGAGACCGTCGAGCCGCACCAGCCCATTCGTGTCCGGCACCCCCACCTCGACGTAGCGATGGTCGGTCGCCGCCGAACGCTCGGCCTCGTAGCGCTCGGGGTCGAACCGGATGACCGCCTCCGCGATCAACCGCTCCAGCTGCGCCCAGCCGACCCCGGTGGCATTGAACAGCTGCCGGTCCACGAACGCCGCGGCCGCAGGGCAGAGGGGGCGAGTGGCCTCCGCGATCCGCTCGGCCCGCCACGGCGCCAACCGCCCCGCCACCACCGACGCATAGACCTGCGGCAGGCGCCACGCACACTCCAGCACCCGGCCGACATAGACCCGGCCGCCATCAGGGGAACGGCCCAGCACCGCCACGAGCTCCATGAGCGCGAACTCCGAGACCAGCGGCGCACCCTCACCCGCGATCGGCAGACCCGTGTCGACGAAACCGTCCCGGATGGTCGCAGCGCCCACCGCCTCAGCCGAGCCCGCCACCACATTGCCAGCGGCCCACTCCACGATCCCCGCCCACTCGGCGACCACCGACTCCTCGCGCTGCTCCACACCCGCACGCAGGCGGGTGAGCAGCGGGGTGAAGGCGGTCCGAGAAGCCATACCCATATTAGATCAGGAGGGTCCGACACAACCCCGAGATCGCAGGCGAAGCCGCAGAGGACCAGCCAGCTAGAAGCCCGCCTCGCGCGTGCGCACCAACCCGGTGAGCGTCGCGTTGACCGGGGCGGTCAGACCCACCTTGGCGGCCTCGCGTGGGATCGCCCCGTTGATGACAGCGATCTCGCTGCGGCGGCCGGCCTCGATGTCGAGGAGCGCGGAGGGCTTGGCGGCCGGCATCTGGGCGCCGAACGCGCGGACGTGCGCGACCGGGTCCGGGACGTCGATCCCGATCCCCAGCTCCCGTGCGGTCTCCCAGGCCTCGGTCGCGGCGGCGCGGCTGATCGGGCCCATCTCGTCGTGGTCCATGACCTCGCCGACGGTGAGGCCGGTCAGCGCGCAGGGTGCGCTGTAGGCGACATTGCAGATGAGCTTCTCCCACTGCATGGCGGCGATGTCGTCCACCGCGGCGGCGTCGAAGCCGCCGGCCCGCCAGGCCGTGGCGACCCGCTCGACGTCGGCGGAGGGCAACCCGGAGTAGGCGCCGAAGCGGAGGGCCTTCATGGCGTTGTGGTGGACCCGGCCCGGGGCGGTGAGCGAGGCGCCGAAGCCGCTGGCGATCCCGACGGCGAGGCGGTCGGGTCCGAGGACGCCGGCGACCTGCTCGGCCGAGCCGAGGCCGTTCTGGATCGTGAGGACGACGGTGCCGTCGTCCAGCAGCGGGGCAAGACCGGAGGCGGCCGGCACGACGTCGGCGGCCTTGACGGCCAGCACCACCAGGTCGACCGGTTCGGCCGGTGGCGCCGGGAAAGCCCGTACCTGCGCGGTTCTCTCGCCGTCGGGCCCCGAGAGGGCGAGTCCGTCGCGGGCGATCGCCGCGACGTGGTCGGCCCAGGCGTCGACGACGAGGACGTCGTGCCCGGCGCCGGCGAGCCGGGCGGCGTAGACCGAGCCCATGGCGCCGCAGCCGACGACGGCGATGCGCAGCGGAGCGTCCGTGCCGGCCATCAGGCCACCAGCTTCGCGATCTCGTCGCCCAGCCCGACCTTGGCCTCCAGGCCGAAGCCCGGGTGGTCGGCGGGCCGGATCAGCCCGTCGGCGAGCACGCAGTCGTCGCTGTAGCCGCCGAAGGGCTGGAAGACGCCGGGGTACGCCTCGCACCCGCCGAGCCCGAGACCCACGACGATGTGCAGGTTGACCAGGTGCCCCCCGTGCGGGACGGCGGCGCGCCGGTCGAAGCCCGCCTCCTCCATGAGCGCGATCATCGCGGCGTACTCCGTGAGCCCGTAGCTGAGCCCGGCGTCCATCTGCAGCAGGTCCCGGTCGGGCCGGACGCCGCCGAAGCGCAGCAGGTTCGCGACGTCCTGGCGCGAGAAGAGGTTCTCGCCGGTCGCGATCGGGCCGTCGTACGCAGCGGCGAGCTCGGCGTGGAGCGCGAAGTCGAGCGGGTCGACGGCCTCCTCGTACCAGCGCAGACCGAGCGGCGCGAGCGCGTCTCCGTAGGCCAGGGCGCGCTCGCGGTCGAACCGACCGTTGGCATCGACGGCGACCCGGTCACCCCCGCCGGCCGCGGCGACGGCTGCCTCGACCCGGCGCAGGTCGTCGGCGAGCGGCAGGCCGCCGATCTTGATCTTCACCGCGGGATAGCCCGCGTCGAGGTAGCCGCGCACCTCGTCGGTGAGCCGGGCGAGGTCGTCGACCGCCTGGTAGTAGCCACCCGCCGCGTAGACCGGAACCCCCGCAGTGACGGGCGTCCGGCCGTGAGCACGCGCGATGGTGGCGTACGCCGGCTCGTCGTTGGCCTTCGCGATCAGGTCCCAGCACGCCAGCTCGACGGCGCTGGCCGCCGCGGCGCGATCGCCGTGCCCACCGGGCTTCTCGTTGCGCAGAGCGCAGTCGAGGACCCGCGCAGGGTCGAGCAGTCCGCCCTCGGGAGCCAGCAACGACGCCGGGTCGGCGCCGAGGACCCGCGGGATCATCCGCTCGCGGAGGATGCCGCCCTGCGCGTGCCGGCCGATCGAGTTGAACGCGACACCCGTCAGCGGGACGCCGTCGCGCACGACGTCGCTGACCACGGCGACCAGCGAGACCTTGTGCTCGGCGAAGCTGACGACCGCGTTGGCGATGTCCCCCTGCAGGGGGACGTCGACCTCGCGGATCTCGGTGATGCGCACTTCTTCCTCATTTCTAGGGGGTTTCCCGGGATGGTGATGGGGTGGAGCGGAGCGGTCTCAGCCGCCGGCGCGCTCCATGGAGACGGTGAACTCGAAGCGGTCGGCGGGGTGCACGGACACGGTCACCTGCGCGACGTCGCCCGAGCGCTCGACGTAGCGGCGCACGATCTGGAGCGCAGGACTGCCCACCTCCGCGTGCAGTGCCGCGGCCAGGTCGGCCGACAGCGAGCAGGCGCGGATGCGCTGGTCGACGCGGACCGTCATCCGGCCCGTGCACTGCTCGACGATCTCGTTGATCAGCCCGTCGGGACGGGCCATCCGGTCGCCGACGACGAGCGCGACATCCGGGTCGAGGTAGACGTCGGTGTGGCAGAGCGGACGCTGCTCGTCGAGGCCGCCGACCTCGTCGAGCCGCAGCATCCGCAGGTGCACCCACGGCCGGCCCCGCACGCAGCCGAGCAGGGCGGCGAGGTCGTCGTCGGCGACGACCTCGCACTGACCGAGGACGCTGCGCCGGGTCTCGGTGGAGTACTGGACGAGCTCGTTCATCGTCGTCACGGTGCGGGCGTAGCCGGTGGTCGGCCGCACCGACTCGACGCGCGTCCCGATCCGGCGGCGGCGCGAGACCATGCCCAGCCGCTCGAGCGAGTCGAGAGCGGAGCGCACGGTCGCCCGCGAGACGGCGTACGCCGACGCGAGCTCGACCTCCGGCGGCAGCTGCGAGCCCACCGGGTAGGTGGCGTCCTCGATCCGGCGCGCGAGCGACCGGGCGACCTCCTCGTACCGTGCGACCACTGTTCTCCCCCTCCTCGGCGTCGTCCGTCAGGCGATCTCGCGCGAGCGCCCGGCCCAGTACGGCGCCCGCAGCTCGCGCTTGAGCAGCTTGCCGCTCGGGTTGCGCGGCAGCGCCTCGACCAGGTCGACGGACGTCGGGCACTTGTAGTGCGCCAGCCGCTCGCGGCAGTGGGCGACGAGCTCGGCCGGGTCGGGACGACGGTCCCCGGGGATGACGACGGCCTTGACCGTCTCACCCCACCGCTCGTCCGGCACCCCGATCACCGCGACGTCGCGCACGTCGGGGTGCGTCATCAGGACGTTCTCGACCTCGACCGGGTAGATGTTCTCGCCGCCCGACACGATCATGTCCTTCACCCGGTCGCACAGGAACAGGTAGCCGTCGGCGTCCTGGTAGCCGGCGTCGCCGGTGCGGAACCAGCCGTCCTCGCGCAGCACGGCGCTCAGCTCGCCCGGCTGGTTGCGGTAGCCGGCCATGATCAGCGCGCTGCGGGTCCAGACCTCGCCGGTCTCGCCCACGGGGCACCGCTCCCCCGTCGCCGGGTCGAAGACGCCGAGCTCGACGCCGGGCACGGCAACGCCGGCCGAGGCGAGCCGCTCCCCGCCGCGACGGTGGTCGTCCGGGCCGAGGAACGTGATCGGGCCGCAGGTCTCGGTCATGCCGTAGCTCTGGATCAGGTCGCAGTCGAACAGCTCGCGCGCGGCGTCCGCGACGGTCGGCGACATCGGCGAGCCGCCGTAGATCAGCGTGCGCAGCCGCGGGTACGAGCGCTCCGCGGCGTCGGGGTGCTGCACGAGCGACTGGACGACGGCGGGCACGGTCAGCGCGTGGTCGACCCGGTCGCCGGCGAAGACACCGAGGACGACGTCGGGCCGGATGTCGAGCACGTAGAGAGACGTCGCGCCCAGACCGAGGCAGTAGAAGATCCAGCCGGTGCCGGAGAGGTGGAAGATCGGCGCCGGCACCATCACCACGTGCCCCTCGGCGATGTCCCACGGCGCGGGCGCCGCGAGGTTCGCCGCGATCGCGCGGTTCGGCAGCTCCACGCCCTTGGGACGCCCGGACGTGCCCGAGGTGTAGATGAGGAAGGCGATGTCGTCCGGCTCCGGCTCCAGCGCCGGTACGGCGTCCTGCTCGGCCAGCCACGCGTCGTACGGCCGCTCGTCGCCGCCGGGCAGCAGGACCCGCGCGGCGCCGTCCTCGGGCACCGAGCGGCCCAGCAGCGGCAGGAGCTCGGCCTCGACGACGAGCACGGCGACGTCGGCGTCCGCGAGCACCGCGGTGGTCTCGTCAGCACTGAGCCGCCAGTTGAACGGGATCGCGGCCGCACGGCGGAAGGACGCGGCGGCGAGCACCTCCGCCCAGGTGACCGCGTTCTTGCCGATGAAGCCGACCCGGCCACCGGGGCCGACGCCGTGGGCGGCGAGGCCGCCGGCCAGGCGGCTGCTCGCGTCGAGCCAGCTCGCGAAGGTGTGCTCCGCGACGCCCTCGACGGCGACGGCGGGCGCGTCCGGCCGCTCGCCCGCCCAGTGGCGCAGCATGCTGCCGATCGATCGGTGGTGGTCCATCGGGTCCTGCCTATCTCGTCGGGGGAACGGTGTCCACGAGCTGGCGCCGCAGGTCGACCTTCAGCACCTTGCCGAGGGCGTTGCGGGGCAGCGCGTCGATGACCTCGAAGCCGCTGGGGCACTTGAAGCCGGCCAGCCGCGCACGGCAGAACGCCCGCAGCTCGTCGGGGTCGAGCGTGGCGACCGCCGGCTCCGGGACGACGAACGCGAACGGCGTCTCGCCCCAGTGCTCGTGCGGCCGGGCGACGACGGCGACCTCGGCGACATCGGGATGGTCGAGCAGCGCGCGCTCGATCTCGGCGGGGTAGATGTTCTCGCCGCCGCTGATGATCATGTCCTTCGCACGGCCGACGATGCTGAGGTAGCCCTCGGCGCTGAGGATCCCGACGTCACCGGTGCGGAACCAGCCGTCGTCGGTGAACGCCCGCGCGGTCTCGTCGGGATCGCGCCAGTACTCGGCGATGAGGTTCTCGCTGCGCACGTGCAGCTCGCCGGGCGTGCCGTGGGGCACCGCGACGCCGGACGCGTCGACCAGCCGGGCCTCCCAGCCGAGCACGACCTGCCCCGCCGAGGCGAGCCGCGCCGTCCCGGCGACGTGGTCCTCGGGCCGCAGCACCGACAGGAAGCCCTGCAGCTCGGTGCTGCCGTAGATCTGCCGGAAGCGGCCGCAGACCCGGCGCACCGCGCGCTCCAGCAGCTCGGGGGCGATCGGCGCGGCGCCGTACTGGATCTCGCGCAGGCTGGAGAGATCGGCGTCCTGACGCCGGGTCTCGAGCGTGTCGACGAGCATCTCGATGATCGTCGGCGCCGCGGTGAGGAAGTTGATCCGCTGCCCGGCGATCGTGTCGATCACGCGGTCGGCGTCGAAGCCGTCGTGGACGACGAGCGTGCCGCCGGTGAGGAAGCACTGCATCGCCTGCGCGAAGCCCGCGAGGTGGAACAGCGGCATCATCACCAGGTGGTTGCTGCCGCGCACCTGGTCGCCGATGTCGATCGCGAAGCCCGCCAGGTTGCGGATGAGCGAGCCGTGGTCGAGCGGGATCACCTTGGGCCGGCCGGTCGTCCCGCTCGTGTGCATGAGCAGGGCGACCTCGTCGACCCGCAGCCGCTCGTCGGGCCGGGCGGGCGGATCACCCACGAGACCGGCAGCCGCCAGCCAGTCGTCGGTGGCCGGACCGTCGACCACCCGGGTGGCACCGGGCAGCACGTCGACCAGCGCCGTGGACGTCGGGTCGGCGAACACCCCGACCGGCGCGGTCATCGCCAGCAGCTCGGCGACCTCCGGCGCGGTCATCCGCCAGTTGAGCAGCAGGGGCAGCGCACCGATCCGCACCAGCGCGAGGGTCTGGACGAGCATCTCCGCGCTGTTGCGCGAGAGCACCGCGACGACGTCGCCGCTGCGGACGCCGCGTTCGTGCCAGCCGCCGGCACGCGTCTCGACGAGCGCGTGCAGCTCGCCGTAGGTGAGCGCGCCGCGGTCGTCGCGGATCGCCACCGCGTCGGCATCCGCGCTGGCCCGCCAGTCGAGCACGTGGATCCAGGTCTGCATCAGGCCACCTCCGCCAGGACGGGTTCGGGTGCGCGGTCCGGGGCCGGACGGCGACGTGGACCGGCCAGCAGGCCGAGCGCCCGGTCGAGCCCGCCCCGGGCGAACATGATCACCACGATGAGCAGCGCGCAGTAGATGAACACGCTCATCACGTTGGCGTCGATGCCGCCCTCGCCGACCTGGGACAGGAACGGCAGCCGGTCGGCGTACTGGCCGAGGACGCGGGGCAGCGCGGTCACGAAGACCGCGCCGGCGACGGCGCCGCGGACGCTGCCGAGGCCGCCGATGATGATCATCACCAGGTAGTCGGTCGAGAGCTGGAAGCCGAAGCCCTGCGGCGTCACGAACTGGGTCGTCAGCGCAACGAGGACGCCGGCCGCGCCGGCGTACAGAGCGGCAAGGAAGAAGGCCGCCGCCCGGCCGCGCCGGACGTCGATCCCCAGCGCCGAGGCGCCGATCTCGCTCTCCTTGACCATCGCCAGCGCGATGCCGGGACGGCCCCGCACGACATTGCGTGCCGTCACGTAGGCGACGACGAGCACGAGCAGGCCGAGCCACCAGAGCTTCTCGGCCGCGCCGAAGGGCACCTGTGCGACGACCCACGGCTCGGTGTCGCCGAGGTTGACGCCGAGGACGTCGAGCTCGGGCACCGACCGGCCGACGTACCCGCCGCTGATGCCGCCGACCTCCTGCAGCACGTGCTGCCAGATGAAGACGAGACCGATGGTCACGACGGCGAGGTAGAGGCCGTTGACCCGGCCCGAGAGCGGGCTGAGCACGAGGCCGCCGAGCGCGGCGAGCCCGATCCCACCCAGCGCGGCGAGGGCGGGCGGCCAGCCCAGCCCCCAGGCCAGGTCGCTGGAATCGGAGGCCAGCACGATGTAGCCGTAGGCCCCGATCCCCACGAACACCGCGTGGGCCAAGGAGATCTGGCCCGCGACACCGACGAGAAGGGTGAGCCCGATGGCGGCAACGCCGGCTGCCATGGCGAGCGCGCCCAGCTGCAGCCAGAAGCCGTCGAGGTAGTACGGCGCGATGAGGAGCACCACCAGCAGCGCACCCACGAGAACACGGGACCTAGACACGCTGCACCTGCTTCGCGCTGAAGAGACCCTGCGGCCGCAGCAGCAGGACGACGAGCAGCAGCACCCACGCGGAGATCCCCGACAGGTTGTGGGCCCAGCCACCGAGGGAGCCCTCGTAGGTCGCGGCGAACGCCTCGACCATGCCGAGCATCACGCCACCGACGAGAGCGCCACCGACCGAGCCGAGACCGCCGATGACGGCCGCAGGGAAGGCACGGAAGGCCGTGTCCGCCAGGGCCGGCGTCACACCGGGCGTCGGGAACGACGCGAGGAACAGGCCGGACAGGACGGCGAGCGCCCCGCCGATCGCCCAGCTCGTCCACGAGACGACGGACAGCCGGACCCCCATCAGGGCGGCCACCTCGCCGTCCTGGTTGCTCACCCGCATCGCCAGCCCCCAGCTGGTGAAGCGGAACAAGAGCAGGAACACGGTGATCGCCAGCACCGCGACGACGAGCGCGATCAGGCGCACGGTCGGCATGGTGATCGCGCCGATCTCGACGACGTCGTTGCCGATCGGGTCGCGCAGCGGCAGCGTCTCGGTGCCGATCCGCCGGCTGACCTCGGTCACGACGAGGAGGTTGAGACCGAGCGTGAGGATCGTCAGCGTCACGTGGTCGTGGGTGCGGCTGTTCCGGAGGAAGACCGTCTCGGCGACGACAGCGACGAGCGCGCCGGTGAGCAGGCCGGCGACCACGCCCACGAGGTAGCCGTGGCTCTCGCTGACCACCGAGGCGACGTACACGCCGACGAGGAGGAACGCCCCGTGCGCGAAGTTGAGGACGCCGGTCGCGCGGTAGATCACCACGAAGCCGAGCGCCATGACGGCGTAGAGCGCGCCGAGCGAGAGGCCGCTGGCGAGCGCGTTGAGCAGGCTATCCACGGGAGACGACCTCCTCTCGCCCGTCGCGCACCTCGGCAGGATCGGCGCCCAGGTAGGCGGCGATCACCACCGGGTCCTGCTGGATCCGCTCGGGGCGGTCGTCGGCGATGACGCGTCCCGACTGCAGGACGGTCACGTGGTCGGACAGGCTCATCACCAGCTCCATGTCGTGTTCGACGAGCAGCACCGTCAGCCCGAACTGCTCCCGGCACTCGCGGATGCGCTCGCCCAGGGCGCGCGACTCCGCGTCGTTCATCCCCGCGACGGGTTCGTCGAGGAGCAGGACCTCGGGCTCCGCGCAGAGCGCGCGGGCGATCTCGGTCTTCTTGCGCAGGCCGTAGGGGAGGACGCCGACCGGGTCGTCGAGATGCCCCTCCAGACCGAGGATCTCGGCGACCGAGCGCACCACGTCGTCGTCGGTACGTCGTTCCCGGCGCGCGGCGGGCAGGGCGAGCGCCGTCGCGAGGAGACCGGCCCGCGTGCGGTGGTGCCGGCCGAGCCGGAGCACGTCGGCGACGGTGAGCGCGTCGGGCAGGACGAGGTTCTGGAAGGTGCGCGCGACGCCGCGGCGCACGATCCGGTGCCGGGGCACCCGGTCGAGGCGCTCGCCGGACATGCGCACCGTGCCCGCGGCGAGCGGGTAGAGACCCGTCATCGCGTTGAAGCAGGTCGACTTCCCGGCCCCGTTCGGGCCGATGACGGCGTGGATGCTGCCCGGCGCGACCGCGAACGAGACGTCGTCGAGGGCGACCACGCCGCCGAAGCGCACGGTGAGGCCCTCGGCCTGCAGGATCGGCTCAACCATGGGGGTTCCCTCCGGTCGGTACGGCCGACGCGGTGTGCTTGCCGAGGCTCACCTCGAGCAGGAGGTCGGACGTGGCCAGCTCGTCGGCCGGCCCCTCGGCGACGATCGCGCCGCCGTGCATGAGGTAGGCGTGGTGCGCGACCGACAGCGCGAGCTTGGTGTTCTGCTCGACGAGCAGCACGCTCGTGCCGGCGTGGTTGACCTCGCGGACGGTCTCCATGATCTGGCGCGCGACCAGCGGTGCGATGCCGAGCGAGGGCTCGTCCATGAGCAGGACCCGGGGGCTGCTCATGAGCGCCCGGCCGATGGCGAGCATCTGCTGCTCACCGCCCGACAGCAGCGCCGCGGGCTGCTGCGCCCGGTCCGCGAGGATCGGGAACAGCTCGTGCACCCACGCCTTGGTCCTGCGTGCCTGCGGCCGGGAGCGGACCGACAGCGCGCCGGCTGCGAGGTTGTCCTCGACGGACAGCTGGCCGAAGACCCGCCGTCCCTCCGGCACCTGCACGATGCCGGCCCGGACGATCCGGTCGGCCCGGCTGCGGGTGAGGTCGAGACCCTCGCCGTGCGCGGTGCCCGCGACGACCCGGCCGCCCTGCCCGCCGAGGATCCCCGACAGGGCCCGGAGCAGCGTCGTCTTGCCGGCACCGTTGTTGCCCAGCAGGGCGACGATCCGCCCGTCGTCGACCCGCAGGCTGACGTCCTGGAACACCTCCGCGGCGCCGTAGCGCACGGCGAGAGCCTCGACCTCGATCATCACGGACCTACTTCACGTAGCCCTGCGACTCGGCGTACGCCGCGGCCGCGTCGCTCTCCTCGGGGCCGGTGACGATCACCGCGCCGCCCTCGGCGGCCGGGTCCGGCTTGAGGATGAAGCTGGCCAGCGACGGCGCGGCGCCCGGGGTGGAGTAGTCGAGGTCGACGCCGAGACCGTCGGTCTCGATCTTGCCGACCTTGGCCATCGAGTCGGTGATGCTCTGCGGCGTCAGGTCGCCGTCGTCGCAGGCCTGCTGGAGCGCCTTGTGCAGCACGCCCGCCATCAGGTAGCCGGCGGCGACGGGCGCCGTGATCGGCCGGCCGTCGGCCTGCTTCTCCCACGCGGCGAGGAGCTCCTGGACCGCGGGCGCGTCGGAGCTGAACGGCGCGCTGTTGGAGGTGAGCAGGACGTGGTCGACGATCGCCTCCTTGGCGGCGCCCTGGACGTCGCCCTGCGAGAGCAGGTTGGTCGCGAGGATCGTGACGTCGTACCCGCTGGCGGCGGCGACGGACGCGGCGGAGACCGTCGGCCCACCTGCCGTGCCCATCACGATGACCTTGGCGCCGGCCCGCTTGAGCGTGTTGACCTGGGCGGTCGCGTCGGTCGCCGTGCTGTCGATCTTGGTGTGCTCGACCTTCAGCCCGAAGTGCTCGGCGGCGCCGTCGACGCCCTTGGTGACGGCCTCACCGATGCCGTTGGGGTAGGCGATGACGCCGATGGTGTCGCCCTTGGCGAGGGTGCCCTCGTCGACCAGGTGGCTGATCCCGTTGACCGCCTCGACGTCGTACGGCGTGCCGGGCATGAAGGCCTGGTGGACGGCGAGCAGGAGCGGGTCGTAAGAGCCGGCCATCACCGCGAGGCCGTCCTTCTTCAGCCGGCTCTCGAGCGTGATCGCGTCGGTGCCGGGCGACAGGTTCGCGACAGCCGCGACGTCGCCGCTGAGACCGGTGTACTGCGTCATCGTCTCCTGCGAGTTGTACTTGTTGTCGCGCGCCTCGATGGCGATCGTGCGGTCGCAGACACCGCCGTCGGCGTTGACCTTGTCGAAGTAGAGCTTCACGCCCGCGACGCCGTCCTGGCCGAGCCCGCCGATCGGTCCGCTCAGCGGCACCAGCGCGGCCAGCGTGATGGAGTCCTTGGTGACGCCGGCGCCCGTCTTGACGCCGTCGGCGCCGACCCCGCCGCCGGAGCTGTCGTCCGCCTTGGACGAGCAGGCCGAGACCGCGAGGCCCAGGGCGAGCGCGGGGGCGACGGCTTTCACGAACGATTTCATGTGTTCTCCCAGGTACGACGGTGTGACGGATGGGTGAGCTCGTCTGGGCGCGCCCGGACCGCGCGCAGGACGTTTCTTAGGAAGGGCGGCGCTGCTGCCGGACGGCGCGGACGGCGACGAGCGCGGCGGCTCCGGCGAGGCAGACGGCGAGCGCGGCGGCGCCCGACCAGGCCGGCAGGTCGAGGTCGAGGGCCGCGTCGAGCGACCAGCCGCCCGGGCCGACGAGGGCGAGCGCCGCGCCCGCGACGCCGAAGGTCAGCGGCAGCTCGAAGCCCCGCCGGGCCGCCCACACGCCGTACGGCCAGTGGACCGAGCAGGCGACCACCATGACCGCGGCGACGACCGCGCCGGCGAGCGGTGTGGCCAGCCCGGTGATGAGCAGCACGGCACCGGCGGTCTCGGAGACCGACGCGACGACGACCATCGGCCGGCCGGGCCGGTAGCCGACCCGGTCGAAGATCGCGGCGGTGGCCGCGAGGCCCTCGCCGCCGAGCCAGCCGGCCGACTTCTGCACGGCGTGGCCGAGGACGAGCAGACCGACCACGACGCGCAGGAGGAGGAGCCCGGCGTCGACCGAGGCGCCGTCCTGCAGTGCGTGCGCGACCAGTGCCATCCCTCGACCTCATTTACGAATCTGATTTCAGGTTTAGGTATGTATATGACGCACGTCACTGCCACGTCAAGGTCCGGACCAAAAGAAGACGGGCCCCCGCCGGAAGCGGGGGCCCAATGGTGCGGACCTAGACGAGCGAAAGGGGTCAGCGACGCAGGAAGGCGTCCCCGATCGCGTCGAGCAGCGGGTTGCTGCCGTCGGGCAGCGCGCCGTAGTTGAGCGTCCAGACGATCGTGCCGCCCGCGCCCCCGGCCGCGACGTAGTCCGCCTTGGCCGCGATCGACTCCTCGTCCTCGTAGGACAGGAAGCCCGCCGGGCGGCGCGGGGGCAGCCCCGGCTCGGTGGGCGGCACGTAGCCGCCACCTCGGTAGCTGCGGTACGTCGACGAGGCGTCGGCGTCGAAGCGCCGGGTGCCGTGGCTCAGGTAGCCGAGCTCGACCAGCCGGGTGTAGGACAGCGCGACGTCGTTGGTCTCGTAGACGTCGTTGGTGCCGGTCGGCTGGCGCGGGCCGGTCACGGTCGGACCGTAGTAGATGCCGTAGAGGCCGATGCCCAGGCCGATCTTCTCGCGGGGCGCGCCGGCGGCGACGTACGCGTCGATGCTGCTGTCGATGCTCACCGGCGTGGTCGGGGACTCGTCGTCCAGGGCGCCGGAGAACCAGGACTCCCAGCCGTCGCCGTTCCACGTGGTGCCGATGCCGTAGGACATCAGGTTGTACTGGTCCACCAGCCACGGCATCCGCCCCTGCCAGGCCTCGACCTTCCCGCCCGGCTCGAGGTGGTTGGTGTTGACCGGGTAGCCGGGGAAGGTGATCAGGCCGGGCTCCACGGCGTACCGGGCCCGGGTGGCCATCTCGGCCCGTACCTCGACGACGAGGGCGCTGAGCCGTCGGACCGCTTCGTCACGCGTGATCCGGACGCCGCACTCCCAGGCCTCGCCGCCGAGGCAGTTCTCCCAGTCCACGTCGACCCCGTCGTAGTCGTGCGCCACGAGGTAGTCGACGAGGTTGCGCACGAACACCGGCCGCACCGCGTCGGCCGTCGACGCGACGAACCCGCGGCCGTCGAAGCCGTCGCCGCCGAGCATGAGCAGCGCCTTCGCGCCGGCCGCGTGCGCGCGGTCGACGAGGTGGTCCTCGACCGTCGTCCCCGGGTAGGGCGACGCGGCCGGGTCGTGCGCGGAGCCGGCGCCGGGCACGACGGCCCCCGGGACACCGTCGAGCGAGCCGCCGCCCGGCGCGACCCGGCCGAAGACGAAGTGGGTGAGGTCGCTCATGTCGACCTCGTCGGGCGCGTACTCCTGGTCCCAGAACCAGCCGGCGTAGTAGCCGGTCACCCACGGCGACTCCGCTCGGGCGCGGAGCTGGACGGTGGTGGTGGCCGCGGGGGTGCCGGCGGCCTTGACCCGGTAGGTCGTCGTCGCCTCCGGCGTGACGAGGAAGGACGCGCGGCCGCTCCGGTTCTCGACCGCGGTGCCCAGCGTGTGCCAGTGACCGTCGGCCTCCCGGCGCTGGAACGTCACCGTCGCACCGGGCCGGGCGGGCCGGCTCGTCGCGGTGACCGGCACCCGCGTGCGCGGGCTGGTCGCGACGGGCGCGGACGCGGTCGTCGTGCGGGCACCGGGGAGCACCCGTACGACGACCGGCCGCGAGACGCGCTGGCCGACCCGGACCCGGAACCGGGTCGACGCGGGCACCCGGACACGCAGCGCGAACCGCCCCACACGATTCGGCCGCACCCGCTGCACCCGCTCCCAGCGACCCGCCCGCTGCCGTTGCAGGACGACGGGCGGGCGGGCGGACGTCGTCCGGGTGCGGCCGCGGAGGATGACGGTCGCACCCGGGACGACGGGGCCCGTCGGGCCGGTGAGGGCCGGCCGCGACGGGCGCTGTGCCGACGCCGTCGTCGGCGCCCCGAGGACGAGGAGGGCGCTCGCGACGAGCGCGAGCACGGTGACCCCGACCCCGGAGACGCGGGGGCTTGGGAGAGCGAGACGGCGTGGCACCGGCCCAGCCTGGAGCGAGCGACGGCCCGGACACCAGGGGCAGCCGACCCGGATCAGCGGGACTCGGGGTCCCGGCGGCGGCGGTGACGCCGTACCCGGGTGACGCCGACCAGGCGCGGTCCGGCGAGCCGCGCCTCGACCCGCCGGGCCTCGCGCATGACCGGCTGGGCGACGTACTCACCGAGGATGACGCCGGACGCGAGCGCGATCGCGATCGATGCCGCGGTGACCATCGCGAGCAGGCCCTGGGCGGCCTGCTGGCCGCCCTCCTCACCGAGCAGGAAGAGACCGCGGTAGATCGACAGACCCGGCAGCAGCGGCACGACCGCCGACACCACGACCACCAGCGGCGGTACCCGGAATTGCCGGCCGACCGTGTAGCCGAACAGGCCGATCACGAAGGCCGACACCCCCACCGACCAGGTCCGCCCGAAGCCCGCCTCGTCCATGATCTCGGTCGCGGCGAGCGCCGCACCCCCGAGGATCCCGACGGGCAGCAGCGTGCGCAGCGGCGCGTACGACGCGAACGCGAACGCCGCCGCCGCGATCGCGCCACCGACGCCCACCGCACTCACCCCGACGAGGTCGAACCGCGGCAACGTCAGCCGCGGCACCTCCAGCCCCACCGTCGCGCACAGCGACAGTCCCCCGCTGACGCCCGCGATGATGCCCGCCGTCGCCAGCACCGCCTCGAGGATGCGCGCGCCACCGGTCACGAAGAAGCCCGACAGGGCGTCCTGGATCGCCCCCATGAACCCGATGCCCGCCAGCAGCATGATGATGTTCGCCGTCACGACCAGCGACGCGTTGAGGTGCACCCACGGCTCGGCCAGCCGGGTGCCGAGCGCCGCCAGCACCGTCGCGACCACCCCGCCCGCCACCTGCTGGTAGAAGCCCGGCAGCCGTCGCCGCGTCATCAGGAGCTGGAGCCGGTCGATGCAGATCGCCGCCAGCATCGCCACCAGCACCACCACCGGGCTGCCCCCCAGCTGCAGCCCGACACCCCCGCACATCAGCCCCCACCCGACCGTCGCCGCCCACCGCGGCCGGGCATGACCCGACGACACGATCTGGGCGAGCTGGGTCCGCGCCTCCTCGAGATCGGTCTTGCCCGCCACGACGTCCCGCACCAGGTGGTCGACCCGGGTCAGGTCCTCGTAGTCGATCTCGCGCTGGGTCACCTGCCGGATCTGCACCACCGGCGCCTCGTCCGGCCCCTGCTGCACACTCATCGCCAGTGACGTGAACGTGACGTCCACCTGCGTGTGCCGGATGCCGAGCGACCGGGCGAGCGCGCGCATCGTCGCGACGACGTCGGCCGCGCCGGCGCCGGAGGAGAGCAGCACCTCCCCGACCTTCAGGCAGAGGTCGAGCGTGCGGTGGAGAGTCCGCAGGTCGTCCATGGGGACATGTTTTCAGGTCCCCGGCGGGACGGCGGCAGCCCGTCAGCGGGTGTCGGTCACGTCAGCCGGGCATCGGGGCGTCGACGTCCGCCGCCCACTTGCGGAGGGCGCGGCGCTCGGACCGTCCGCACACGTAGCCGTAGCCGATCTCGAGGTTCCCGCGCGTCAGCGACCACTCGCCGTAGTAGGTGAGGGCGTAGCAGTCGGCCATCTTCTCCTCGCTGCCCTGGAACAGTCCCTTCGCCAGCAGCCGGTCCACCCGGCCGCGGCGGGCGTCGTACCGCTGCCGGTCGGCCCGCTGGTAGATGTGCGCGAGCTCGTGGACGACGATCATCCGCCGGTCCCAGTCGCCGCCGAACTCCCGCTCGCGGAGCAGGTGCACGGTGAGCGAGTCGCCCTTCGTGATGCAGCCCGACGTCCGCCACCCCTCCCGCTCGGACGCGCCGCACGCGGAGGCGGCGTCCCAGCGGATGTCGATGAAGCCGTCCCCCGCACGGTCGACGATCCCCTCGGTCAGCGAGCCGGACCGGTTGACCCGCCGCTTCTCGGCCGCGGCGATCCGCCGCTGCAGCTGCTGCCGCTGCCGAGCGGCCTGCTGCACCAGCGTCTGCGCCGAGAAGCTGCCCAGGTTCGGCTGGCCCGCGCGCTTCTCGAGCCGCTGGAAGGCGTCGAAGTCGGTCACCAGCGGCTTGACCGGGTTGCCGTCGAGCACCGCCGCGAGCGCGTAGAACCTCTCCCGCTCCGCCTCGAACAGCACCAGCTGCTCGGCCACCCCGGGCGCGGCCGTCGATCCCGCCTGCGGAGACTGCGCACTGCCCGGAGGCGTGCCACCGCCGTCGCCCGACGGGAGTCTGGTCACGACCACCCCGAGGACCACCAGACCCAGCACCAGCGCACCGGTCACCGCGAGGCAGCCGCACCCGGCGAGCCACCAGCCGACGCCGCTGCGGCGCGGGCGGGGGCTCGGCCGTGGGGGGACGGTCATGGGGACATCCGGTCGTCGGCCGGCGCTGCAGCGATCTCCTCCAGCAGAAGCTCCGCGGCAGCCGCGACCCGGATCCACGGCTCAGGGGCGTTGCTCCCCAGAGCTGCCTCGAGCGCAGCGCCGACCGACCGCGCTCGCTCCACCTCGTTGCCGCGCAGGAATGCACCCACCTGGTTCTCGGGTTCGTCGACCGCACCCGTGTCGTCCAGGAAGTCCAACACCTCGTCGAGCCGCGTCGCAGGGACGCGGGCTCCGGTCACGAACGATCTCAGCCAGACCGGGTCTGCGAGCTCCCCCAGCCGCTCGATGAGCTGGTCTCTCAGCCAAGGCGTGGAGAACTGCCCGTCACGTCCCACCATCGTCCCACCATCCTGCCACCATCGTCGACCAGGACATGGTCGTCGACAGACGACGAGGGGCGACGCATCGACCCACGAAATGCGAGCAGCCTCCGGCGAACTCGCCGGAGGCTGCTTGCGTTGGTGCTGGCGGTGGCGGAGGGATTTGAACCCTCGGTGGGCTTGCACCCACAAACGCTTTCGAGGCGTTCTCCTTAGGCCGCTCGGACACGCCACCGCGGGGAACCTTACCGGAGCGCCGCGCCGCGCCCGAAATCGCCCGCACCACGACCAGGCAGCGGCCGATGCAACCTCGTTGCAACGTACGACGGGCAGGGTCGGCGTGAGAGACCCTGGTCACGTGGGGGACGACGTTGTCTACTGAAGTCATGATTCCCGATGCCGCCCGGCCGCACATGCGGGCCGAGGTGGCGGCGTCGTGGGAGCGCTCGGCGGCGGCCGGGGTCGAGGTCGGGCAGGGCGATGCGCCGATCACGCTCGACGTCCCCGATCTGAGGGGACGGCGGGAGGCGCATCCGCTGGCGCGCGTGCTCCCGTTGCTGGACGACGTCCTGGGGCGCGAGGTGCGCGACTGCGGGGCGGTGATGGCGCTGGCCGATGCCGAGGGCACGTTGCTGTGGGTCTGCGGGACGCCCGAGACGTTGCGGCAGGCGGAGCGGATCGGGTTCGTCGAGGGCAGCAACTGGGACGAGCGGCTGGTGGGCACCAATGCGCCGGGGTTGGCGCTGGCGACCGGGCGTGAGGCGCTGGTGACGCGCGAGGAGCACTTCCGGTCGGCGGTGCGGTCGTGGAGCTGTGCGGCGACGCCGATCCACGATCCGCGGACGAGCCGGCTGCTGGGGGTGCTCGACGTGACGGGCGGCGATGCGCTCGTGGTGCCGCAGACGATGGCGATGGTGCGGGCTGCGGCGCGGCTGGCCGAGGCGGAGCTCGCGCGCCAGGCGCCACCGCCGGCTCCCAGCGACAGCCGCAGGACCGGCGTCCGGCTCCTGCTCGAGCTGCTAGGTCACGACGAGGCCCTCGTCACCGTGGACGACGGCCGCAGCCGCCTCTCCCGGATCCGGCTCAGCCGCCGGCACAGCGAGATCGTGGCCCTGCTCGCGGCGACGCCGGGTGGGCTGACCGGCGACGAGCTGGCGGTCCTGCTCTACGAGGAGGACGGCGGCACGTCGACCCTGCGCGCCGAGCTCAACCGGCTGCGCGGGCTGCTCGGCGACGAGCTGCTGGCCTCGCGGCCCTACCGCCTCGCCGCGCCGGTCACCGGCGACTGGCTGGCGGTCGAGGCGCAGCTGGCGGCGGGCGACCTCCGCGCCGCCCTCCAGGGGTACGGCGGCCCGGTGCTGCCGCGCTCGACCGCGCCCGGCGTCGTCGCGCTGCGCGAGCGGCTGGCCGCCTCGGTGCGCCAGGCGCTGCTCCGCTCGGGCACGCCCGAGCTGATGTCGGCCTGGACCCGGTCGGGGTGGGGGCGCGACGACTACGAGATGTGGCTGGCCCAGCGGGCCGCCGTCCCGGCGACGTCGCCGATGCGCGCGCTGGTCGAGGGTCAGCTCGCGCGGCTCGACGCCGAGCTCGGCTGAGACCGTCCCGGCCGGCGCAACGGGGCCGCAACGTTCCCGCTCCTAGCGTCGTGACCGCCGTCACAACCACGGCGTCCCGACGACACCCTGGAGCACTCACATGACCGTCTACGCAGCCCCCGGCCAGCCCGACTCGCTGGTCACCGTCGCCCCTCGCTACGGCCACTTCATCGGCGGCCAGTGGGTCGACCCGGTCCAGGGCGCCTACTTCGAGAACATCTCGCCGGTCAACGGCAAGCCGTTCACCGAGATCGCGCGCGGCACCGCCGAGGACATCGAGGCCGCCCTCGACGCCGCCCACGCGGCCGCCCCGGCGTGGGGACGCACGTCGACCACCGACCGGTCCAACATCCTGCTCAAGATCGCCGACGTGATGGAGGCGAACCTGACCGCCATCGCGGTCGCCGAGACGTGGGAGAACGGCAAGCCGGTCCGCGAGACGCTGGCGGCCGACATCCCGCTCGCCATCGACCACTTCCGCTACTTCGCGGGGGCGCTGCGAGCCCAGGAGGGCTCGATCGGGGAGATCGACGAGAACACGATCGCCTACCACTTCCACGAGCCGCTGGGCGTGGTCGGCCAGATCATCCCGTGGAACTTCCCCATCCTGATGGCGGTCTGGAAGCTCGCCCCGGCGCTGGCCGCCGGCAACGCCGTCGTCCTCAAGCCGGCCGAGCAGACGCCGTGGTCCATCCTCAAGCTCGTCGAGCTGATCGGCGACCTGCTGCCGGCCGGCGTCCTCAACGTGGTCAACGGCTTCGGTGTCGAGGCCGGCAAGCCGCTCGCGTCGTCGCCCCGCGTGGCGAAGGTCGCGTTCACCGGTGAGACGACGACCGGGCGGCTGATCATGCAGTACGCCAGCCAGAACATCATCCCGGTGACGCTCGAGCTCGGCGGCAAGAGCCCGAACATCTTCTTCGACTCGGTCGCGGCCGAGCGGGACGCCTTCTACGACAAGTCGCTCGAGGGCTTCGCGATGTTCGCCCTCAACCAGGGCGAGGTCTGCACCTGCCCGTCGCGCGCGCTGGTGCAGCGCTCGATCTACTCCGACTTCGTGCACGACGCGGTCAAGCGGGTCGAGGCGATCAAGCAGGGCAACCCGCTCGACGACACCACGATGATCGGCGCGCAGGCGTCCAACGACCAGCTCGAGAAGATCCTGTCGTACATCGAGATCGGCAAGGACGAGGGCGCGAAGATCCTCACCGGCGGCGAGCGCGCGGTGCTGGACGGCGACCTGGCGGGCGGGTACTACGTGACGCCCACCGTCTTCGAGGGCGACAACTCGATGCGCATCTTCCAGGAGGAGATCTTCGGCCCGGTCGTCTCGCTCACCGGCTTCGACGACGAGGCCGACGCCCTCGCGATCGCCAACGACACGCTCTACGGTCTCGGCGCCGGCGTCTGGTCGCGGGACGGGGCGCAGGCCTTCCGCGCCGGCAAGGCGATCCAGGCCGGCCGGGTGTGGACGAACAACTACCACGCGTACCCCGCGCACGCGGCGTTCGGCGGCTACAAGCAGTCGGGCATCGGCCGCGAGAACCACAAGATGATGCTCGACCACTACCAGCAGACGAAGAACCTGCTCGTGTCGTACAGCCCGGACGCGCTCGGCTTCTTCTGATGCCGGGCCGAGACCGCGTGGCGGTCACCGCTGAGGCGGCGGAGCTCGTCCGCCGCCTCACCGAGGCCAACGGGCCGGTGATGTTCCACCAGTCCGGCGGGTGCTGCGACGGGTCCGCTCCGATGTGCTACCCCGACGGCGAGTTCCTGCTGGGGGACGCCGACGTCCACCTCGGCGACCTCGACGTCGGCCTGGACCGGCCGGTCCCGGTGTGGATGTCGCGCGCCCAGCACGAGTACTGGTCGCACACCCACCTCACCATCGACGTGGTGCCCGGCCGGGGCGCGGGCTTCTCGCTGGAAGCGCCCTACGGCGTCCGCTTCCTCATCCGGTCGCGGCTGCTGACCGACCGAGAAGCCCGAGCAGACGCGTGAGCGGCGATGCGTCCGCCGGCACCGGGACGACGGGCCCGAACGCCGGCGCACGCATCGCCACCGCCTCGGGCGTCGAGAACGGCTCGGCGAACGCCAGGCAGGACGCGACGTCCTCGTCGCGGACGACGAACGGCAGGCCGAGTGCCGTCGCCAGGTCCCACCCGTGGACGACCACCTCGTCCAGCGCGACCGCGGCGGCCTCGGGCGCCGGCATCAGGAAGGGCCCTGCCTGGGTCTCCCCCTCGTAGGCCCCCGGCGCCGACCACGCGGCCGCGAGCTCGGCCAGGTCCGCGTCGATCCGCGAGCGCCAGCCCGGCTCGAGCCGGGACGCGTCCCCGCTGCCGCCCTGCTCGGAGCCCGGGACCGGCTGCTTGCGGGCCGCGCCGGTGAACGCGATCGCGAGCCCGCCCACGTGCTCGACGAGGTCGCCGACCGTGTAGTCGGGGCAGGGCGTGCGGGCGGCCAGCTGCTCGTCGGTGACCGCGGCGACCAGGTCGCGCAGGGTCGCGGTGGCGGGGGCGAAGTCGATGGGGTCCATGACGTCGTGACCGCCCGCGGCCGGCCGACTCATCGGTGCTCGGCGAAGAACCCGTCGAGCAGGGCGACCGACTCGGCCTCCAGGACGCCCGCCAGCACCTCGGGGCGGTGGTTGAGCCGGCGGTCGCGGACGACGTCCCAGAGGGAGCCGACGGCGCCGGCCTTGTCGTCGTACGCACCGAAGACGACCCGGTCGACCCGGGCCAGGACGGCGGCGCCCGCGCACATCGTGCAGGGCTCGAGGGTGACGACGAGGGTGCAGCCGGTCAGCCGCCACTCGCCGCGGGCGCGGGCGGCCTCGCGCAGGGCCACCACCTCGGCGTGGCCGGTGGGGTCGGCGTCGCGCTCGCGGACGTTGCGGCCGGTGCCGACCACGGCGCCGGAGGCGTCGAGCACGACCGCGCCGATCGGCACGTCGCCGGTGGCGAGCGCCGCCGATGCCTCGGCCAGCGCGGCCCGCATCGGCTCGTCCCAGGCCCCCCTCACGCCGAGGTGAGGCCGACGACGTCGTCGAAGAGGTCGCCGAAGCCGAGTCCGCGGGCGATCTCGGACAGCATCTCGTCGGGGTAGAGCTCGTCGTCGTCGAGGATCGCGGCCAGGTCCATCGCGTCGACCCCGAGGTCGCTGAGGAGCTCGAGGTCGCCGGCCGGCTCGGGCTCGTCGTCGTCGTCGACCGGGGGCAGGCCGAGGTGCTCGACCACGACCGCGGCCAGCTCCCACTCGGTCGCCGCGGTGACGTCGGAGAGCATCACCCGGGTCCGCGCGCCGGCCACCCGGACCACGACGAAGAAGTCCTCGTCGACGGCGACCAGGCCGACCGCGCCGCCGTCACCAGGGAACCGGCGCAGCGCCGCGGACAGGGTCTCGACGTCGGTGGCGTGGTCGGGGGTCAGCTCGGCGACCTGCCACACCCCCTCCTCGCGGTAGGCGGCGAGGGCGAAGTCGACCGATTCGATGGCCGTGCCGCTAGCGGTCATGCCCTCAGCGTGACACGGGACGGGGCACAGGGCCAGAGCATTTCCGTGGGTGCCCCGAAGCGTCATCTAGGCTCCCCCCATGCGCACCCTCGTCGTGGACCACCCGCTCGTCGCCCACAAGCTGACCGTGCTGCGGGACAAGGACACCGACTCCCCCACGTTCCGCTCGCTGGCCGACGAGCTGGTGACCCTGCTGGCCTACGAGGCGACCCGCGACGTGCGCGTCGAGCCGACCCGCATCGAGACGCCGGTGGCCCCCGCCACGGGTACCCGCCTGGCGACCCCGCGCCCGCTCGTCGTCCCGATCCTGCGGGCGGGACTCGGCATGCTCGACGGCATGATGCGGCTGCTGCCGACCGCCGAGGTGGGCTTCCTCGGCATGGTCCGCAACGAGGAGACCCTCGAGGCCACGACGTACGCCGAGCGGCTGCCCGAGGACCTCTCCGGGCGCCAGTGCTACGTCGTCGACCCGATGCTCGCGACCGGCGGCACGCTCGCCGCGGCGATCCGGTTCCTCGTCGACCGGGGCGCCGACCACATCACGGCGGTCACCCTGCTCGCCGCTCCCGAGGGCTGCGCGCGGCTCGAGCAGGAGCTCGCCGACCTCCAGATCCCGGTGACCGTCGTCACGGCCGCGATGGACGAGAAGCTCAACGAGAAGGGCTACATCGTCCCCGGCCTGGGTGACGCCGGCGACCGCCTGTACGGCATCGCCGCGGGCTGAGGCGGGGCGACCAGCCACACCCGTCCCGCTGGGCGCAACGATCGCGCCCTAGATGTTCGTCACACGTAAGACGCCCCCCGTAAGAGGGTGCCCTCTGTGTAGGTTGACTCGCGTTTATCCACAGAAGGGCTGGAGGCTTGATGCTCATCGGCATCCCGCGCGAGTCGAAACCGGGCGAATCCCTGGTTGCGGCGACCGCCAAGACCGTATCCCAACTGACCAACCTCGGCTACGACGTGATCGTCGAGTCGGGCGCCGGCGACCTCGCCGACCAGCCCGACACCGCGTTCACCGAGGCCGGGGTGCGGGTCGGTACGACGCAGGAGGTGTGGGCCGCCGACGTCATCGTCAAGGTCAACGCCCCCACGGACGAGGAGATCGGCCGCCTCAAGCAGGGTGCGACGATCATCTCGATGATGGCACCCGGCCGCAGCCCCGAGCTCCTCGACAAGCTGCAGGCGCAGGGCGTCACCGGCCTCGCGATGGACGCCGTCCCGCGGATCAGCCGCGCGCAGTCGATGGACGTGCTGTCCTCGATGGCCAACGTCGCGGGCTACCGCGCCGTCGTCGAGTCGGCCCACGAGTTCGGCCGGATGTTCACCGGCCAGGTCACCGCCGCGGGCAAGATCCCGCCGGCCCGCGTCTTCGTCGTCGGCGCCGGTGTCGCCGGCCTCGCCGCGATCGGTGCCGCGTCCGCGATGGGCGCCATCGTCCGCGCGTTCGACGTGCGTCCCGAGGTCGCCGAGCAGGTCGAGTCGATGGGCGCGCAGTTCGTCCACGTCGACATGGAGCAGGAGGTCTCCTCCGACGGCTACGCCAAGGAGATGTCCGAGGCCCAGGTCGCCGCGACCGCCGCGATGTACGACGAGGAGGCGCGCGCCGCCGACATCGTCATCACCACCGCGCTGATCCCGGGCCGCCCCGCGCCGTCCCTGATCACGGCTGAGACCGTCGCCGGGATGAAGAACGGCTCGGTCATCGTCGACATGGCGGCCGCCAACGGCGGCAACGCCGCCGGCACCGTGACCGACCAGAAGGTCGTCACCGCCAACGGCGTCACGATCCTCGGCTACACCGACCTCGCCGGCCGCCTCGCCGCGCAGACGTCGCAGCTCTACGGCACCAACATCGTCAACCTCCTCAAGCTGCTGACCCCCGAGAAGGACGGCAACCTGACGCTGGACTTCGACGACGTCGTGCAGCGCGGCATCACCGTCGTCCGCGACGGGGAGTCGACGTGGCCGCCGCCGGCGGTGCAGGTCTCCGCCGCCCCTACGGCCGCGCCCGTCGCCGCCGCCCCGGCCAAGGAGCCGAAGCCGCCGATGTCGGCCGGCACCAAGACCGGGATCGCGCTCGGTGCGATCGCCCTGTTCTGGCTGGTCAACGCCGTCGCCCCGACCGACGAGCTGCGCCGGCACTTCACCGTGCTGATGCTCTCGATCGTGATCGGCTACTACGTGATCGGCAAGGTCGCGCACGCCCTGCACACGCCGCTGATGTCGGTCACCAACGCCATCTCCGGCGTCGTGGTCGTCGGCGCACTGGTCCAGGTGGCCAGTGACGACAAGCTCGTCGTCGGCCTCTCGGCCGTCGCGATCCTGCTCGCGTCGATCAACGTGTTCGGTGGCTTCGCCGTGACCCGGCGCATGCTCGCGATGTTCAGCAAGGGAGCCTGACCATGGACATGAACTCCATCACCGGCGCGGCGTACATCGTCGCCGCCCTGCTGTTCATCCTGTCGCTGGCGGGCCTGTCCAAGCACGAGTCGGCCAAGAACGGCCTGACCTTCGGCATCGTCGGCATGGCGGTCGCGCTGGTCGCGACCGTCGCCTCCACCATCGACGTCAGCGAGTACGTCGACGGCCGCGCCCTGGTCATCGTCCTGATGCTCGCCGCGATCGCCGTCGGCGCCGCGATCGGCATCTGGCGCGCCAAGATCGTCGAGATGACCGGCATGCCCGAGCTCATCGCGATGCTGCACTCGTTCGTCGGTCTCGCCGCCGTCGCGATCGGCTGGAACGGTCACATCCTGGGCTCGCACGACTCGATGCCCAGCCTGATCAACATCCACGAGGCCGAGGTCGCGATCGGCATCTTCATCGGTGCCGTCACGTTCACCGGCTCGATCGTCGCCAACCTCAAGCTGTCGGCGAAGATGAAGTCCGCCCCGCTCATGCTGCCGGGCAAGAACTTCATCAACATCGGCTCGCTCGTGCTGTTCGCGGTCCTCACCGCCGTCTACGTCGCGATGGACACCCACGACAGCACCGGCGCGACCCTCCTGCTCGCCGTCATCACGCTGCTGGCGCTGGCCCTCGGCTGGCACCTCGTCGCGTCCATCGGCGGCGGCGACATGCCGGTCGTGGTCTCGATGCTCAACTCGTACTCCGGTTGGGCCGCGGCCGCGTCGGGCTTCCTGCTCGGCAACGACCTGCTCATCGTCACCGGTGCGCTCGTCGGCTCCTCGGGTGCGTACCTGTCGTACATCATGTGCAAGGCGATGAACCGCTCGTTCATCTCCGTCATCGCCGGCGGCTTCGGCATCGAGGCCGGCCCCGCCGACGACAAGGACTACGGCGAGCACCGCGAGATCCAGGCCGAGGCCGCCGCCGAGCTGCTCGCCGGCGCGTCGTCCGTGGTCATCACGCCGGGCTACGGCATGGCCGTCGCCCAGGCGCAGTACCCCGTCGCGGACCTCACCGCCAAGCTCCGCGCCAAGGGCGTCGACGTCCGCTTCGGCATCCACCCCGTCGCAGGTCGCCTCCCCGGCCACATGAACGTGCTGCTGGCCGAGGCCAAGGTGCCCTACGACATCGTGCTCGAGATGGACGAGATCAACGACGACTTCCCCGAGACGGACGTCGTCCTGGTCATCGGCGCCAACGACACGGTCAACCCGGCCGCCTCCGAGGACCCGACGTCCCCCATCGCGGGCATGCCGGTGCTGGAGGTCTGGAACGCCAAGGACGTCATCGTCTTCAAGCGCTCCATGGCCGCCGGGTACGCCGGCGTCCAGAACCCGCTGTTCTTCCGCGACAACAGCCAGATGCTGTTCGGCGACGCGAAGGACCGGGTCGAGGACATCGTCCGCGCACTCGACTGAGCACCGCACCACCCGCACGACGTCAGGGGCCCGGATCCACCAGGATCCGGGCCCCTGCTCGTTCCACCCACCGAAGTGCGCCGGTTGCGGGCACGAAGTGCGCCGGTTGCGGGCACGAAGTGGGTGGGTTGCGGGTTCGAGATCCACAGCGACGGTGTAGATCTCGAACCCGCAACCGGCCTACTTCGCACCCGCAACCCACCTACTTCGGGCTAGAGCAGGATCTCCGCGAGCGTCTCGTAGCGAGGACTGCGCCGCGGCCCCTCCCCCAGGTGCGACGCCATGACGGCGACGGAGCCGACCGCCCACTCCGGCCCCTCGTACGTCTCGAGCAGCCGGACCCAGCTGGTCAGCTCGGTCGGGCGGCCGCCGGTGCGGGCGACCGTGACGTGCGGCCGGAAGCGCTGGCCGTCGACCTCGATGCCGCTGGCCACTGCGGCGTTGCGCGCGCGTACGGCGAGCGACGCGAGCGGCGCGGCACCGGTGACGCCGACCGCCAGCACTCGTCCCTCGGCGACGTTGGGGAACACCACGGCGCCCGCCAGCCGGGCCGGCGCGGGGGTGAGGTCGTCGAGGGACTCGGCGAGGCGCTCGACGTAGTCGTCGATCCGGGCCTCGCTCGCGGAGGCCATGAAGGCGAGGGTGAGGTGGAGCTGCTCGGGTCGGGTCCAGCGGAAGCCGGCGGCGGCGCGGCGGGGCTCGAGGAAGGCGTCGAGGTGGTCGATCGCCTCCGGGGAGGGCACCAGCGCGGTGAAGACCCGCATCACACCTGGGTCCCGACCAGCTGGCCGATGCCGTGGGTGACGAGCATGGCGAGAAGGCCGCCGAGCACGTTGCGGAGCACGGCCCGGCCGGGCGAGCCGTAGCCGAAGCGGGCGCTGGCCCAGCCGGTGAGGGCGAGGGCGACGACGACCGCGGCGACCGTCACCGGAACCCGGAGGTCGGCGCCGACGAAGAGGATCGTCAGCAGCGGCAGGAGGGCGCCGATGGTGAACGAGACCATCGACGCGAAGGCGGCCATCCAGGGGTTGGTGAGGTCGTCGGGGTCGATGCCGAGCTCGACCTCGGCGTGCGCGGCGAGGGCGTCCTTGGCGGTGAGCTGGGTGGCGACCTCGAGGGCGAGGTCGGGCTCGAGGCCCTTGTCGACGTAGAGGCCGGCGAGCTCGGCGAGCTCGTCCTCGGGGTCCTCGCGCAGCTCGCGCTTCTCCTTGGCGAGCAGCGCCTCCTCGGAGTCGCGCTGGGTGCTGACCGAGACGTACTCGCCCGCCGCCATGCTCATCGCGCCGGCGGCCAGTCCGGCGACGCCGGCGATCAGGATCGCCGATCGGTCGGCGGTCGCGCCGGCGACGCCGAGCACGATGCCGGCGGTCGAGACGATGCCGTCGTTCGCACCGAGCACACCGGCGCGCAGCCAGTTGAGCCGGTTGTTGAAGCCCTGCTCGTGGGGTTCGCCCTCATGGGGGCCGAGCTCCTCCCCCGTAGGCCCGGTCTCGGTCTTCGCGCCGCTCACCGGCCCATGATCTCCTGCCGGACCGGTTCTCCGCGACCGCCTTACGACGACGCGGCGCCGAGGTGGTCGCGCAGCGCGGCCATCGAGCGGTCGAGGAGGTCCTCGAGCTCGGCGTCCGCGTCGCTCAACCACGCCTCGTACGCCGTCATCGCGAGCGCCAGCGACACGTGCGCGACGAGCTGGGGACGCAGGTCGCCCGGCGCCGTGCCGGTGCGCTCGGCGACGTACTCGGCGATGACGGCGCGCCAGTCGGCGTAGCGCAGCACCGAGTGCGCCTCGAGCTCGGGCGTGGTGAGGATCAGCCGCATCCGGTCGCGGTGGCTGGGCCGCGCGTCGCCCGGGAACCTGTTGAACGCGACGACGGCGCGGTGCACCGCCTCATGCAGGGGGAGGTCGCGCGGCTGGCCGGCGAGCAGCTCGCGGAAGCCGGCCAGGGTGAGGTCGAAGCGCCCCCACGGGATGTCGTTCTTGGACTCGAAGTAGCGGAACAGGGTCCGCCGTCCGACACCGGTGGCGCGGGCGATGTCGTCGAGCGTGGTCGAGGCGAAGCCGCGCTCGGTGAAGAGCGTGAAGGCGGCCTGCTCGATGGCGGCATGGCTGGTCGCGACGGGACGGCCCCGCGCTGAGGTCCGCACTGGTTCGACCATGGCGCCGCAAGTTAGCACGGCGCACTCCTTCCTTTTTGACCACGAGTGCCATTAGTGTGGCCCGGACCACAGAACAGCAGCCAAGGAGGTGTGCATGAACCCCGAGAACGAGCACCAGGACGAGCTCGTCGCCGAGGACCTCATCGAGGAGGTCTCGATCGACGGCATGTGCGGCGTCTACTGATGGACGCCCTGCTGGGAGAGCCGTGGACGCTCTCGCCGTCGGTGGCGCTGCGCCCCGAGCCCTTCGGTGCGCTCGCCTACCACTTCGGCAACCGCAAGCTGACGTTCCTCAAGCGACCCGAGCTGGTCGCCGTGGTCCGCGGTCTCGCCGCCGCGCCCGACGTACGGACCGCCCTCGAGAACGCGGGCGTCCCGGCCTCCCAGCACCCCGCCTACGCGGCGGCCCTGCGCGGCCTGGCCGCCACCGACATGATCCGCCCGCGCCCCGACGGCGCGACCGCCGAGGAGAAGAGCGCATGACCCTCGCCCCCGAGCGCCCCCAGACCGGCAGCCTGGTCCAGCAGTTCGAGTACGGCCTCGACGCCCCCATCTGCCTGACCTGGGAGCTCACCTACGCCTGCAACCTCGAGTGCGCGCACTGCCTGTCGAGCAGCGGCCGCCGCGACCCGCGCGAGCTCAGCACCGAGCAGTGCAAGGCGGTCATCGACGAGCTGCAGCGGATGCAGGTCTTCTACGTCAACATCGGCGGCGGCGAGCCGACGATCCGCCCGGACTTCTGGGAGCTCCTCGAGTACGCCGTCCACCACCAGGTCGGCGTGAAGTTCTCGACCAACGGCGTGCGGATCACCCCCGAGCGTGCGGCCTTCCTGGCCTCGCCGGCCTGCAACGGCTACGTCGACGTCCAGATCTCGCTCGACGGCGCGACCGCCGAGGTCAACGACTACGTCCGCGGCCCCGGCTCCTACGACACCGCCCTGCGCGCGCTGCAGAACCTCCAGGACGCCGGCTTCGCCGACGCCAAGATCTCGGTGGTCTGCACGCGGGAGAACATCGGCCAGCTCGACGAGTTCAAGGCTCTCGCCGACCGGTTCGGCGCCACGCTGCGGCTGACCCGGCTGCGCCCGAGCGGCCGCGGAGCGGACGTCTGGGACGAGCTGCACCCCCTGCCGGAGCAGCAGCGCGAGCTCTACGACTGGCTGATGGCGCACACCGCCGACGGCGAGCAGGTGCTGACCGGCGACTCGTTCTTCCACCTCGCGGCGTTCGGCGAGTCCCTGCCGGGCCTCAACCTGTGCGGCGCCGGGCGCGTGGTCTGCCTGATCGACCCGATCGGCGACGTCTACGCCTGCCCGTTCGCCATCCACGACAACTTCCTGGCCGGCAACCTCCTCGACGGCGGCTTCCAGAAGGTGTGGCAGACCTCCCCGCTGTTCCAGGAGCTGCGCGCCCCCCAGACCGGCGGCGCGTGCGCGAAGTGCCAGTTCTACGACTCGTGCCGCGGCGGCTGCATGGCCGCGAAGTTCTTCACCGGGCTCCCGCTCGACGGCCCCGACCCCGAGTGCGTCCAGGGGTACGGCGAGCACGCGCTCGCCGGCGACCGGACCATCCCGGCCGCCAGCCAGGACCACTCCAAGACCAACCCCACCCGCAACCAGCCCGTGATGCTCCAGCTGCTCACCCGTCCGCCGGTCTCCGACTGCGCGGAGAGCCCGCTCGCCGGCTTCGTCCCCGACCAGACCTGAGGAATCCCGCACCATGAAGCTCGAGAACCCCTGGAAGCAGAACCCCTGGTTCGAGTCGGTCGCCGTCGCCCAGGAGCGCGCCCGCAAGCGCCTCCCCCAGCCCGTGTACGGCGCCCTGGTCGCCGGCTCCGAGCGCGGCCAGAGCGTGACCGACAACCAGGCCGCGTTCGCCGAGCTCGGCCTCGCCCCCCACGTCGTGGGCCAGCTCCCCGAGCGCAGCCAGGCCACCACGGTCTTCGGGCACACGATCGGCAGCCCGGTGATCATCAGCCCCACCGGCGTCCAGGCGGTGCACCCCGACGGCGAGGTCGCCGTCGCCCGCGCGGCCGCCGCCCGCGGCACGATCATGGGCCTGTCGAACTTCGCGTCCAAGAGCGTCGAGGAGGTCACCGCGACAGGCGCCACGACGTTCTTCCAGATGTACTGGACCGGCGAGCGCGACACGATGATCCAGCGGATGACCCGGGCCCACGAGGCCGGCGCGAAGGGCCTCATCGCCACGCTGGACTGGTCGTTCTCGATGGGACGCGACTGGGGCAGTCCCGAGATCCCCGAGAAGGTCGACCTCAAGGCGATGATCCGGCTGGCGCCCAAGGTCGCCACCAAGGGCCGGTGGATGTGGCAGTTCGGCCAGCAGTTCCGCCAGACCGGCAAGCTGCCCGACCTCACCGCGCCCAACCTGGCCCCTCCGGGTGGCGAGGCACCGACGTTCTTCGGCGCCTACTACGAGTGGATGACCACGCCGCCCCCCTCGTGGGACGACGTCGTGTGGATGCGCGAGACCTGGGCCCAGATCAGCGGGACGCCGTTCGTGCTCAAGGGCGTGTGCCGGGTCGACGACGCCCTGCGCGCGGTCGACGCCGGCGTCGCGGGCATCTCGGTCTCGAACCACGGCGGCAACAACCTCGACGGGACGCCGGCCGCGATCCGCATGGTCCGCCCGATCGCCGAGGCCGTCGGCGACCAGATCGACGTCGTCATGGACGGCGGCGTGCGGCGCGGCTCCGACGTCGTCAAGGCGCTCGCACTCGGCGCCAAGGCCGTGCTGATCGGCCGCGCGTACCTCTGGGGCCTCGCGGCCAACGGGCAGGCCGGCGTCGAGAACGTCCTCGACGTGCTGTCCGGTGGCGTCGACTCGGCGCTGCGCGGGCTCGCGCTGTCGTCCACGGCCGACCTGCGCCCCGAGCACCTGCTGATCCCCGACGGCTTCGACCGCGCGCTCGGCGTGCCGGCCGCGCGGTCGGTGGGCTTCGGGAGCTGACCGCGCCATGCCCACCGACCTCGCCTCGGCGACCTCGCCCGGCCTCCCCGCCGGGGCGACGGTGCTGGTCCCGGTCGGCTCGATCGAGCAGCACGGGCCGCACCTGCCGCTCGACACCGACACGGTCATCGCGACCGCGGTGGCGACCGAGGCGGCCCGGCTGCTGGCGCTGCGCGACCACGACGTCGTCGTCGCGCCGGCGCTGGCCTACGGCTCGAGCGGCGAGCACCAGGACTTCGCCGGCACCAGCTCGATCGGCACCGACGTGCTGCACCAGGTCGTCGTCGAGCTGACCCGCTCGATGCGGACCTGGGCCGCGCGCGTGGTGCTGGTCAACGCGCACGGCGGCAACCTGACCGCGCTGCGCGGCGCCGTCCGGCAGCTGACCGACGAGGGGCACGACGTCGCCTGGGTCGCCTGCGCGACCGAGGACGTCGACCTGCACGCCGGGCGGACCGAGACCTCGCTGATGCTGCACCTCGCGCCGTGGCACGTCCGTCTCGACCGGGCCGAGCCCGGCAACACCGGGACGCTCGCCGAGCTCCTGCCGGCGATGATCGCCGGCGGCGTCAAGGCGGTCTCCCCCAACGGCGTGCTCGGCGACCCCACCGGCGCGAGCGCCGAGGAGGGGGCCGTCGTCCTGGCCTCGATGGTGGGCGACGTCGTCGCCGCCGTGGACCGGTCGGCGTGAGCGAGCGGGTCGTCCTCGTCACCGGGGCCGCGCGCGGGATCGGCGCGGCGACCGTGCGGACGCTCGTCGCGCGCGGCGACCGGGTGATCGCGGTCGACGAGCTGCCGCTCGGCTCCGAGCACCGGGACCACGAGCAGGTCGCCGGCTGCGTGGCCGACGTCCGTGACCGGGCCGCGCTGGCCGGCGCGGTCGACCTCGCGCTCGACCGGTGGGGGCGGCTCGACGCCGCCGTCGCGGCGGCCGCGGTGATCGCCGGCGGCCGGCCCCTGTGGGAGACCCCCGAGGCCGACCTCGACCTGCTGTGGGACGTCGACGTGAAGGGCGTGTGGAACACCGCCGCCGTCGCGGTCCCGGCCCTCCTCGCCGGACCGGACCCGTCCGGCGCCCGCTTCGTCGCAGTCGCCTCCGCGGCCGCGCACCACGGACTGCACCACCTGGCGGCGTACAACGCGGCGAAGCATGCCGTCGTCGGCCTGGTGAAGGGGCTCGCCGCCGACCTCGTCGGGACCGGGGTCACCGCGTGCGCGGTCTCGCCCGGCTCGACCCGGACCCCGATGCTCGACGCCACCGCCGCCCTCTACGGCCTGCCGGACGTCGAGACGTTCGCCGAGAACCAGCTGCTGCGGCGCCTGCTCGACCCCGACGAGGTCGCCGCCACCATCGCGTTCTGCTGCAGCCGCGAGGCCGCGGCCGTCAACGGCTCGGTGGTCCACGCCGACGGCGGGTTCGCGCCGTGAGCACCACGCTGCCCACCGGCTTCGAGGTCCGGCTGCGGGCCGACGTCGAGCGCGCCGACGGCGGCGACCTGCTCGTCGGCGGCTCCCCCCTCCGCGCGCTGCGGCTGACGCCCCGGGCGCAGGCGCTGCTCGACGGCGACCTGCTGCGCGTGCGCGACCGCGCGGGCGGGCTCGTGGCGCGGCGCCTGCTCGACGGCAACCTGGCCGACCCGGTCCTGCACGGTCCCGGTCTCGACGCCGGGCTGCTCACGGTCGTCGTCCCGGTGCGGGACCGGCCCGAGCAGCTCGGGCGCGCGCTGGCGGCCCTCGCTCCCCTGACCACGATCGTCGTCGACGACGCCTCGCACGACCCCGCCGCCGTCGCCCGGGTGGCGGCGGCGCACGGCGCCACGCTGGTGGCGCTGCCCGCCAACGTCGGCCCGGCCGGGGCCCGGAACGCCGGACTGGCGCGGGTCCGCACCCCCTATGTCGCGTTCGTCGACTCCGACGTCACCGTCGACGCCGCGACCCTGCGCCGGCTGGCCCGGCACTTCGAGGACCCCGCCGTGGTGCTCGCCGGCCCCCGGATCACCGGCCGCGCCCGGAGCGCGCGGCCCCGCTGGTTCGAGCGGTACGACGAGCAGGCGTCGTCGCTGAGCCTCGGCACCCGGGCCTGCGCGGTGCGCCCCGGTGCGGCGGTCGGCTGGCTGCCGAGCGCCTGCCTGGTCGCGCGGACCGACGCGATCCGCCCCGGCTTCGACGCCGCGATGCGCGTCGGCGAGGACGTCGACCTGGTCTGGCGGACCGTCGCCGCGGGCGGGGTGGTGCGCTACGACCCGGACGAGGTCGCCGCGCACGACGTCCGGCCGGGGATGGGCGGGTGGCTGGGCCGCAAGTTCGTCTACGGCACCGGCGGCGCGCCCCTGGCCGCGCGCCACGGCGACCGGATCGCGCCCGCCGTCCTGTCGCTGCCGATGGCCGCCGCGGCGGCCGCCCTGCTCGCGCGCCGGCGTTGGTCGGCACCCGTCGTCGCGGCCGGGCTCGCGGCCGGCCTGGTGTCGGTCGAGCGCAGCCTCCCCGTGACGGGCGGGCGGCACCGGCTCGCCGCCGTCCTCGTGGCGCGCGGGTTCGGCTGGGCGGTGCGCCAGGAGTCCGCCCTCCTGCTGCGCCACTGGTGGCCGCTCACCGCCCTGACTCTGCCCGCCAGCCGCACGGCTCGGCGGATGGTCGCGACCGCGCTCGTTGTCGACGCCGTCGTCGCCCGCGTGGAGCACCCCGGGGCGCCGTACGCCCTGGTGGCGCGGCGCCTCGACGACCTCGCCTACGGCGCAGGCCTGTGGGCCGGCGCCGTCCGCGCCCGCTCCCCCCGAGCACTGCTGCCCCGGCGCCCGCGAAGTGCGCGGGTTGCGGGTCCGAAGTAGCGCAGTTTGCTAGCACTCCGTGCCCGCAAGAATGGCGCCATGACCGATCACCTCGCACGCCCCGCGGGACTGCCGCCCAGCAACGGCTACAGCCACGTCACCGTGGCCGGACCCGGCCGCCTCGTCCACGTCTCCGGCCAGGTGCCGGCCCGGGCCGACGGCACGGTCGTCGACCCCACCGACGTCGCGGCGCAGGCGGAGCAGGTGTTCGAGCACCTGCAGACCGCGCTGGCCGCGGCGGGCGCGGGCTGGGGGGACGTGGTGAAGATGGGCTACTTCCTCACCGACCTCGCCGACCTGCCCGTCGTACGGGGGGTGCGGGACCGGTACCTCGCCCCGGACCGCCTGCCCGCCAGCTCGCTCGTGCAGGTGGCGGGTCTGGTCCACCCGGACTTCCGGGTGGAGATCGACGCCGTCGCCGTCGTCGAGTCGTAACCCCCACGAAGTGCCCGCAACCGGCGCACTTCGTGCCCGCAACCCGCGCACTTCGCGGGGCTGGCGGACCGACCTCAGGTGAGGTCGAGCTCGAGCTGGGCGAGGAGGTCCGCGCGCGGGGGCACGAAGTAGTCGATGTTCACGCAGGGGCCCTCGGTGGGCTCGACGTAGTGCTCGGCACCGCGGGGCACCAGCAGGAACGAGCCGGGGCGCATGTCGTGGGCGACGCCGGCGACGTGGTAGTTGCAGCGACCCGAGGCGATGAAGACCAGCTGGTCGAAGTCCTCGTGCGAGTGGGGGTTGAGGGTCATCCCCACCTCGAGCTCGTGGCGCGCGATGAGCACCTCGTCGGTGGCGAAGATCCGGCGGCGGACGCCGGGGCGGATCTCGCGCTGGGGCAGGTCGTCCCAGTTGACGACCTTGCCGAACAGTGAGGGGTTGAGCGCGGTCACGCGTCCTCCTTGGAGATGACGGCCCGCAGGCCGTGGGCGAGCAGCTGCAGGTCCGAGCCGACGACGACGTACGACGCCGCGCCGAGCCCGAGCCGGTCGACCTCGGCCAGCCCGGGCACCCAGCCGCCGAACGCGACCCCGGCCTGCTCCGCGGCGACGCGCACCGAGGAGACCGCGGCCGCGAGGTCGTCGGGGGCAGGCAGCCCGAGGCTGACGGCGAGGTCGGTGGTGCCGACGAAGGCGACGTCGAGCCCGCGGACGACGTCCGCGAGGGGCTCGGCGACGGGAGTCTCGATCTGGCCGACGAGCAGCGGCGGGTCGGCGTCCTCGGTACGGAGGAAGTCGGCGAGCGGGATCGCGCCGAAGGACGCCGCCCGGTTGGCGAGGCTGACCGAGCGGGTGCCCACGGGCGCGAACCGGCAGGCCGCCTGCAGGTGCTCGCGCTCGGCGACCGACTGCAGGGTGGAGAGCTGGAAGCCGGCGGCGCCGTTCTCCAGCAGGCGGGCGACGAGCGGGGCGTCGACCACCGGGAGCCGCACCAGTGCGGGGATCCCGCAGAGCGCGGCGTGCCGGACCAGGCCGAGCGCGTCCTGCTCGGTGAGCGTGGAGTGCTCCAGGTCGACCACGACGAGGTCGAGGCCGGACCCGGCCGCCAGCTCGACGACGTCCGGGCAGGCGAGCTTGACGAAGGTGCCGGTCAGCCGGCCCTCCCCCGCCAGTCGCTCCCGGACCCGTCGCCGCAGCTGGTGCACGGTGCTCACGCCGACGCGCCACCCCGCCACGGCGTGGTCTCGACGAGCGCGCCCTTGTGCACGACGGTGGTCGGCTCGAGGCGCGGCGCGACGATCGAGTTGCCCGATGCGTCGGGCAGGGTGACCTCGGCGGTCTCGGTGAGCACGGTGACATTGGCCGTGCCGCCGACGTCGAGGCGGCCGTAGCCCTCGCCGTCGAGGCCCAGGACCTGGGCCGGGACGATCGTCGCTCGGCGGATGCACTCGTCGAGCGGGGCGCCGAGCGCGCGCAGCTTGGAGATGCTGGTGACCAGGTCGAAGACCGGGCCGCGCCAGTTGCGGGCGCTCGTGTCGGAGCTGAGGATGTCGGGCAGGAAGCCGTCGGCGATGGCGCGCTTGGCGACCTCGAACGACAGGTTGCTCTTGCCGTGCGCCGAGTCGAACAGGACGCCGCGCTCGCGCGCCGCCATCACGCCGGGCAGCACGGTGCCGTCGTCGGCGAGGATGCCGTGCGGCTTGCCGGTGTAGCAGTGGGCGACGATGTCGCCGGCCCGCAGGTAGTCGAGGACGGCGGGCACCGGCTCCTCGGTCTCGCCGATGTGGACCATCAGCGGGAGGCCGGCCTGCTCGGCCAGGCTGACCGACTTCTTGAGCAGCGCCTGCCAGTGGTGGCCGACGACGTCCTCGGAGAGCCGGATCTTGAAGCCGCGGACGATGCCCGGGTGGTTCGCGGCGGCCTCGAGCGCGTCCTCGACGACGAGGGTGTCGGGGTTGAGCAGCTCGCCGAAGCGGAAGTCGATCAGGCCGAGCACCGAGACGTTGAGGAAGTTGACGACCCGGATCTCGTTGGCGTCGACGACGACCTTGCGGAAGGCGTCGAACGTCGAGGCACCCGCCGTACCGGCGTCGGCGACCGCGACGACGCCGCGGCGCAGGTGGGCCTCGTCGGCGGGGGCACCGACCTTCGAGACGTCCTGGAAGATGTGGCTGTGCCCCTCGACGAGACCGGGCACCACGGTGGAGCCGGCGCAGTCGACGACCTGCGCACCGTCGGTGGCCAGGTCCGGCCCGATCGCGGCGATGGTGCCGCCGCTGATCGCGACGTCGGCGCGCTCGTTGCGGCCGTTGGCGGGGTCGAGGACGGTGCCGCCCTTGAGGACGAGGTCGTACCCCTGGATGTCGGACATCTGCTGGCTCCTATGAACGGTGGTGGCTGGGTCGAGAAGGGGGAGGGACGGCGGCTCAGCCGGACGCCGCGCCCACGGTGGTGACGAGAGGAAGCACCGGGCCGACCTCGATGCGGATCCGGTCGCCGGGGGCGAGGAACCGGTCGAGGTCCTGGCCGGTGCCGGCCGGGGTTCCGGTGAGGACGACGTCGCCGGGCTCGAGCGCGGCGTACCAGGAGATCCGCGAGACCAGGTCCGGGATCGCGAAGATCATCCCGGCGCTGGTGTCGTCCTGGCGCAGCTCGTCGTTGACCCAGGTGCGGACCCGGATCGCGTCGGCGTCGGCGAGCTCGTCGACCGTGCAGACCGACGGGCCGAGCGGGTTGCAGCCCGGGAAGCTCTTGGCGAGCGTGGGCGTCGCGGTCCGCTTCATCACGTCGCGGGCCGTCATGTCGTTGGCGGCGGTGATCCCGGCGACGGCGGGCCACACGTCCTCGGGGGCCGCGCGGTGCAGCCGGCGGCCGATGACGACGGCGATCTCGCCCTCGTAGTCGAGCTGCTCGGTCGCGTCGCCGGGAACGGCGACCTCCTCGTCGGGCGAGAGCAGCGCGGACGAAGCCGCCAGGTAGAGGATCGGCTCGGTCGGCAGGTCGCGACCCGCCTTGGCCGCCTTGGACCGGTAGTTGAGGCCCACGCCCCAGATCGCCCGCGGTCGGCCCAGGGGGGCGAGCAGGCGGACGTCGTCGGCCGGCACCCGGCGGGTGACGGCGCAGTCGTCGAGGCAGGCGAGCGAGCCCGTGGCCTCGACGACCGCACCGAGATCGGCATAGGGGCTGTCGAGGAGGGCGATCTGGTCGCCCTCGACTCGTCCGAGCCCGTGCTCAGTGGTCACCGCGTGCATGGCGGCTATCTTTTATTGCGAGACGGCATCATGTCAAGTGAAACGCATGCGAGATGGGTCGCCCTCCGCCGCGGCACCTCGCAAGGCCCGGAAACCCGCCTGGGGACAGGGTTTTCGGGCAGCACGAACACCCGACACCGCTTCGCGGCACCGGGTGTTCGGGGGGTGTGTTGGTGACCTAGAGGTCGAGGACCAGCTTGGGGGTGCAGGACCGGCTGACGCAGATCATGATCGAGCGACCGGTGGCCTGCTCGGCCTCGCTGAGCACCTCGTCACGGTGGTCCGGCGTGCCCTCGAGGACGCGCGTCTCGCACGAGCCGCAGAAGCCCTTCTCGCAGTCGTAGGCGATGCCGGGCACGACCTCGCGCACCGCCTCGATGAGCCGCTTGTCGACCGGGACGTCGACGGTGACGCCGGTGCGCGCCAGCTCGACCTGGAAGGGCGTGTTGCCCTCGGTCGAGGTGAGCCGCGCCTCCATCTCGTCGCTCGCCGCGAACCTCTCGACGTGCAGGTCGGCGCGGCGGTCGAGCTCCTCGCACAGTCGCTGCATCTCGGCGATCATCCCGCCGGGACCGCAGCAGTAGATCGCGGTGCCGGGGGCGCTCGCCTCGATCGCACCCTTCAGGTCGGGGAACCCGTGCTCGTCCTGGGGGACCAGGTCGACCCGGATGCCCGGCAGCGCGGAGAGCTCGTCGGCGAAGGCCATCGTGGCGCGCGAGCGGCCGCCGTACACGACCCGGGCGGTGCCACCGCGGGCCGCGATCGACCGCGCCATCGCGAGGATCGGCGTGACGCCGATGCCGCCGGCCACGAGGAGGTAGTCGTCGGCCGCGACGAGGGGGAAGTGGTTGCGCGGACCGCGGACGGTCAGCTCGCGGCCGGCCACCGCGATCTCGTGGAGCTCGGCAGACCCGCCGCGTCCCTCAGCCTCGCGCAGCACCCCGATCCGGTACGACGCACCGTCGTCCGGGATGCCGCACAGCGAGTACTGGCGCAGCCGGCCCGAGGGCAGCCGCACCTCGAGGTGGGCACCGGGCTCCCAGGCGGGCAGCACGCCGCCGTCGGCCGCGCGGACGGTGACCGCGACGACGTCCTCGGCGACGAGGTCGACGGCGTCGAGAACGACGTCGTAGGTCTCGTTGCTGCCCCCGCTGGCGGAGGTGAACTGGTCGACCTGGTCGCCGACCCGCGGTCCGGGGGTGAAGGTCGCCGGGATGACGTCCCAGCCCATGTGGTTGCCGCGCGAGGCGTAGCCGACGACGTTCTCGGTGTCGACCTTGTAGTCGGGCATCCGGGTGAGGACCTGGTGGATCATCTCCTGGAACATCGCCCGGGCCAGGTGCGCGCCCGGGCAGCGGTGCGTGCCGACGCCGAAGGTGAGGTGCCGGCTGGCGTCCCGGTCGAGGCGGACCTCGTGCGGCTCGCTGAACACCTCGGGGTCGTGGTTGGCCGCGAACCAGGGGACGAGCACGCGCTCGCCGGCGCTGACCGGGCAGCCGCCGATCTCGGTGTCGGTGGTCGTCGTCCGCGACATGGCGGTGACCGAGCCGTAGCGGCGCAGGAACTCGTCGGTGCCGTCGATGAGCAGGTCGGGCGCGTCGATGAGCTGCTGGCGCATCTCGGGGTGCTCGTCGAGGTGGACGAGCACCGAGCCGGTGAGCGACGTCGTCGTGTCGACGCCGCCGGTGATGGCGATGCCGATCACCGAGAACAGCTCGGCGTCGGTGAACTCCGACCCGTCGGCCTTGCGCTCCTCGAGGAGGCGGCTGATCACGTCGTCCTGCGGGTGCGCGCGGCGCTCGGTGATGAGCTCGGCGAGGCGCTTCTCCATGTAGGCCATGCCCTCGTACGCGCGCTGGGCGCGCTCGCTGCCGGGCTCCGAGGTGAAGACGTCGTGGATCGGGCGACCGATCCGCTTCCAGTCCTCCTCGGGGAACCCGATCCAGTCGAGGGTGACCGCGCTGGGCAGCGGGTTGGTGAGCACCTCGACCAGGTCGGCGCTGCCGGACTCGATGAACTCGTCGACGATGCGCGAGGCGTGCCGCGCGATCATCGGGCGCAGCTCGTCGACGGCGGCCGGGGACAGGATCAGGTCGAGCAGCCGGCGGTACTCCACGTTGTCCGGCGGGTCCATCTCGAGCGGGTACTGCATGTTGCCGCCGAACGGGCCGCTCGGGATCACGATGGCGGTGCCCTCGAGCCCGCCGGCGGCCCGCGTGGACGAGAACAGCGCGTCGTTGCGGGCGACGTGGAAGACGTCGGCGTAGCGCGTGAGGTAGACGTAGCCGTTCTCGTGGGCGGTCGACCTGCCCACCGGGCACTTCTCGCGGAAGGCCTCGTAGTAGCCGACGATGTCGTCGCGGCATTCCGGCGAATGATGGTCGAAGTTCTCGTAGGTTGACATACCCGTCCTCATGACCGTGCGTGTGAGCGAACTCTCAATCGAGACTAACAGCGTCTCGCAGGGTGAGTCAACGTCTTGCATTGCGCAATGGCCGCGCCTGCTTTACCGTCGGGGTGAACCCGCACGTGCCCGGACCAGAAGGACTGCAAATGCGAACCAGAGGCGCCATCGTCCGCACCGCCCCCGGCCCCTACGAGGTCGTCGACCTCGAGGTGGCGGACCCGGCCCCCGGCGAGGTCCAGGTCCGCCTGGCCGCCGCCGGCCTGTGCCACTCCGACGACCACATCGCCGTCGGGGACTCCCCCGTCGCGATCTACCCGTTCGCGCTCGGCCACGAGGGCGCCGGCGTCGTCACCAAGGTCGGCGCGGGCGTCGACGACCTCGCCGAGGGCGACCACGTCGTCTTCTCGTTCCTGCCCGCCTGCGGCCGCTGCCGCTGGTGCGCCACCGGCATGCAGAACCTCTGCGACGACGGCGGCAAGGTCTGGATGCCGCCCGAGGTCCCCCGCGTCCACCTCGCCGACGGCGGCGCGCCGGTCGGCCAGATGTGCGGCGTCTCCGCCTTCATGGAGACCACCACCGTCTCGGCCCGCTCGGTCGTCAAGGTCGGCAAGGACATCCCCCTCGACAAGGCCTGCCTCGTCGGCTGCGGCGTCGCCACCGGCTGGGGCGCGGCGGTCAACTCCGGCGCCGTCCGGCCCGGGCACGTCGTCATCGTCATGGGCATCGGCGGCATCGGCATCAACGCCGTCCAGGGCGCCGTCCACGCGGGTGCCACCACGGTCATCGCCGTCGACCCCGTGGAGTTCAAGCGCGAGGAGGCCAAGCGCTTCGGCGCCACCCACGCGTTCGCCACCATGGACGAGGCCGCCGAGATCGCCCGCCAGCACACCAACGGCCAGGGCGCCGACTCCGCCATCGTCACGGTCGGCGTGGTCAAGGGCGAGCACGTCGGCGCCGCCTTCGGCGCCATCCGCAAGGGCGGCACGGCCGTCGTCACCGGTCTCGGCAACAACGCCGACGTCGGCGCCCCCATCAGCCTCACCGAGCTCACGCTCTACCAGAAGCGCATCCAGGGCTCCCTGTTCGGCGAGTGCAACCCCACCGCCGACATCCCCGCCCTGCTCGACCTCTACCGCGCGGGCATGCTCAAGCTGGACGAGATCGTCACGCGCACCTACACGCTCGACGAGATCGGGCAGGGCTACGAGGACATGCACGCGGGGCGCAACCTGCGCGGGGTCGTGCTCTTCGACTGACGCCCGCTCGCCGGCACCACGCCGCGCCCGGACCGCAGCCGCGGTCCGGGCGCGTTGCCTTCTTCATCAGCAGCGGTCGAGCCGCCGCGGAGGGCACAGCGCGAAGCCGGAGCCGCCGACGGCGGTGTAGCGGGTGCCGTCGACGCGGTAGTCGATCGCGGACCCCGTCCAGCGCCACACGCCCGTGCGGTGGGCGCGCACGCGGAAGACCAGCGCCGCCTCGTGCCCCGGCGCGAGCCGGGCCCGGTCGATCGGGCGGGCGCGTCGCCACATCGGTCGCCACTCCCTGCTCCAGCGCCCCGCGCCCAGGACGTCGCCGTGGCCCGGTGCCGGACCGAGGTCGAGCACCCGCAACGCGACCAGCTCGGCCTGGTCGGCCCGGACCGGGCCGTGCAGGCGGCCGGCGTCGAGCTCGGCCGTCCGGTCGCCGGCGTTCGTGATGGTCACCGCTCCGAAGAGCGCGTCCCGACCCTTGCGCAGGGTGATCCCGTAGTACGCGCCCTCGCCGCCGATCGACACCGGACCGTGCAGCCGGGCGCCCGACACCGGGTCGAGGTCCGGACCGCGGTCGGCGGCGATCCCGCCGGACACGACGACGGCGAGCACGAGCGCGATCACGCGAAGCATGCGCCTTCCCTTCATCCGGGAAGACGCATGCTAGCGGTGCGGGGCTACCGCACGGGCGCGAACGGCTGGCCCAGGGCCAGCGGTCTCTTCGACCGCGCCCCCAGCACGGCGAGCGACGCCAGTGCCAGCAGGTACGGCGTCGCCGCGAGCAGCTGCGGAGAGGCGGTGTAGCCGATGGCCGGCAGCGCGAGCTGGAGACCCTGGGCGACACCGAAGACGAAGCAGGCGCCGATCACGCCGCGCAGCATCCAGCCACCGAAGATCACGGCCGCGATCACGATGTAGCCGCGACCGGCCGTCATCCCCGAGGTGAACGAGCCAGCCTGGAAGACCGACAGGTAGGCGCCGCCGATGCCGGCGCAGAAGCCGCAGAAGAGCAGGGCCTGGCGGCGGCGGGCGTTGACGTCGATGCCGGTCAGGTCGCCGGCGACCGGGTCGTCGCCGGCCGCGCGGAGCTCGAGACCCATCCGGCGTCGGCGCACCCACCAGATCAGGAGGAGCAGCGGCACCAGCAGGTAGACCACCCACGGCTGCACGAAGAACGCCTTGCCGACGATCGGCAGGTCGGAGAGCAGCGGGATCCGCCAGGCCGAGCCGCCGGGGATGTCGAGCGCGGTGGTCGACAGCAGGTAGTTCGTCACCCCGAGCACCAGGACGTTGAGCGAGAGCCCGACGACGTAGGTGTTGAGCTGCAGCCGGTGGCTGAGGTTGCCGTGCACGAACGCGATGAGCAGTGCGGCGCCGATGCCGCACAGCAGGCCGACGATCGGCGAGCCGGACTCCGTGGCGCCGTACGCCGCGGCGAACGCCGAGCCGAGCATCATGCCCTCGACCGAGAGGTTGAAGGTGCCGGCCCGCTGGGCGACGTACTCCCCCAGGCCGGCGAACAGCAGCGGCACGGTCAGGGGGACCGACGCGGTGAGGATCGTCTCCAGATCCGTCGTCAGGTTCATGTCAGGCCACCTTCACGGTACGACGCAGCCGTCGGCGACGGACCGCGGCGAGCAGGACGGGGGGACACAGGAGGGCGACCACGATCGCGGCGGTGATGACGTTGACGATGTCGACCGGGATGCCGTCGCCGCCGAGCAGTCCGCCACCGGCGACCATCGCGCCGAAGACGAGGGCGAGCAGGACGCTGACGCCCGCATTCGTCCGGGCCGCGAGGGCGATGAGCAGGCCGTTCCAGCCGATCGAGCTGGCGACACCGGGGTTGAGCTGGAAGCTCTGGCCCATCAGGATCGCCGCGCCCGCGGCCCCGGCGAACGCACCGGACGCCGCGACGGCGAGCGAGCCCAGGCGCGAGGCGCTGATGCCGATCGTGCCCGCCACGGTGGGGTTCTGGCCGAGGATGCGCAGCCGATAGCCGGCGTGCGCCGACGACAGGAACCACGCGACGAGGATCGCCGCGACGAGCGCGAGCACGAACGCGAAGGGCACCGCGACACCGAGGACGTCGATCGTCGGCAGCATCGCCTTCTCGGGCACGCGCGGCGACTGGGACGCCGTACCGGCGCCGAGGGTGCCGCCGCCCTTGTCGTGCAGCGGGCCGTCGCCGCTGATCAGCCCGGTGAGGAGCTGCTCGGCGAGGAACACCAGCAGCAGCGAGCTGACCACGATGTCGACGCCGCGGCCGAACTTGAGCAGCGCGGCCAGGAAGGCCCACGCGCCACCGGCGGCCGCCGCGGCGAGGAAGGCCAGCGGGATCACGACGATGCCGGGGCCGTCGACGAAGAAGACCACGAAGCCGGCACCGATCGCGCCGAGGGTGACCTGCCCCTCCTGGCCGATGTTGAACTGGCCGGCCCGCATGCAGATGACCGCGCCGACGGCGACGAGGAGCAGCGGTGCGGCGGCGGTGAGCAGGTAGCCGATGGAGATGCTGTCGCCGATGCTGCCCTCGAACAGGTCGCCGAGGATGACGCCCGGGTCGTGCCCGGTCGCCCACCCCAGCAGCAGGCCGACGCTGATGCCGAGCGACAGGAAGCAGAGGAACGCCAGCACCTGCTCGATCGCGGGCCGGGTGCTGCCGCGCAGGGACGCGAGCAGTCCGGCCATCGCGGCGTCCGGACCCCGGCGCGAGCCGCCCCCCGGCGGTGCCGGCGTCGGCTCCTCCTGCACGGGCGTCTCCGAGACCTCGGTGCTCATGCGCTCACCCCTCCCATCAACAGGCCGAGCCGTTCGGGGTCGGCCTCGGCGCGGGCCAGCTCCCCCTGGATCCGGCCCCGGTAGATCACGGCGATGCGGTCGGAGAGCTGCATGATCTCGTTCAGGTCCGACGAGATCAGCAGGACGGCGACGCCCGAGGCCGCCGCCTGGCGCATCCGCTCGTGCAGGTCGGCGACCGCGCCGACGTCCAGGCCCCGGGTGGGCTGGGCGAGCACGAGGACCGCCGGCTGGGCGGACATCTCGCGCGCCAGCACCACCTTCTGCTGGTTGCCGCCCGAGAGCGAGCGCATCGGCTGGTCGACGGACGCGACGGCGATGTCGAAGTCGTCCACCAGGCGCTCGGCCAGGCTGTGCAGCTTGCGGCGCGAGACGACCCCCGCGCGCGAGAGGGACTTCAGCCCCGCCAGCGCCAGGTTGTCGGCGACCGACATGTCGAGGATGCAGCCGGAGGTCTTCCGGTCCTCCGGGACGACGCCCACGCCGGCCTTGCGGGTCGAGCCCGGCCGGCCGACGGCGACACGCTTCCCGTGCACGCGGACCTCGCCTTCCTGCAGGGAGAGCGAGCCCGCGAGCAGCGCGGACAGCCACTGCTGGCCGTTGCCCTCGACGCCGGCCACGCCGACGATCTCGCCGGCCCGGATCTCCAGGTCGAGGGAGTCGAGTGCGCGGGTGCCGTCGGAGGTCGCGGTCGCGCCCACGATGCTCAGCACCGGGGCCTCGTCCGCCGCCGCTGGTCGAGCCTGTCGAGACCCTTCCCCCTCCGCCGCCGTGCCGGCGCCGATCGCCGCGGCGACGTCCGCCTGCGCCGGACCGGGCAGGTCCCGGCCGATCATGTGCCGGGCGAGCTCGGCGACGGGCGTCTCCTTCGGGCTGACCCGGGAGACGACCCGGCCGCCGCGCATCACCGTCGCGCGGTTCGAGACCGCGGTGATCTCGGCCAGGTTGTGGCTGATCAGGATGACCGAGCAGTCCTCCTGCTCCACCAGTCCGCGCAGCATGGTGAAGAGCGAGCGCGACTCCTGGCGGGTCAGCACCGCGGTCGGCTCGTCGAGGACGAGCAGGCGGGGCCGGTCGATCAGGCAGGTGACCAGCTCGACGCGCTGCTGCTCGCCGACGCTGAGGTCACCGACCATCGCGCGCGGGGAGACCTCGAGGCCGAAGCGCTCGCTGACCTCCTCGATCTGCCCGATGGTGCGGTCCCGGTCGACCCGACCCTCGCTGCTCAGGACGACGTTCTCCCAGACCGACAGCGTCGGGATGAGGCTGTAGTGCTGGTGCACCATCCGGACGCCGAGGGCACGGGCCGCGTTCGGGTCGCGGATGACCGCCGGCTCACCGGCCAGCGCCACCTCACCGCGATCCGGGCGGACCAGCCCGAGGAGGATGTTCATCAGGGTCGACTTGCCGGCGCCGTTCTGGCCCAGCAGGCCGTGGATCTCCCCCGGCGCGACCTCGAGGTCGACGTCGAGGCAGGCCGGGACCCCGTTGAAGTGCTTGGTGATGCCGGCCATGCGGAGCGCCGGCACCACCGTCTCCACCTCCGGTCGGGAAGCCGTCGTCATCGGATCAGGACGCTCCCGCCATGGCGAACACGTCGATCTTGCCGGCGTTCAGGTCGGCCTGCGCCTGCTCGATCGCCTGGCTCATGGGGTCCTTGCCGTCGCCGGCGTCCGCGCACGGGTGCACGGCCGGGACGGGGTCGACACCGAGGCGCCAGTTGCGGGTGACGCCGAGCTCGAGCTTGCCGTCGGCGTACAGGTCGAGCATCGGGGCCAGGTAGTAGCCCGGCGCGAAGACGACCTCACCGATGAAGGAGGCGTCCTTGGAGTCGCAGAACGACTTCGGCGAGCCGAGCACCGGGATGCCGGCCTCCTTGGCCTTCTTGGCGACGGCGACCGTGGGGGCGCCGAAGTAGGGGTAGATCGCGCCGATCCCCTGCGAGACCTGGGCGTTGAAGCCCTCGACGGCCTTGCCGACGTCCAGCTGGTCGCCGGTGTAGGTCTCGACGACGTCGGCGTTGGGGACCTGGGACTTCACGCCCTCCTTGAACACCTTGCCGATCGTGGTGTTGAAGGGAGCGGCGATGCCGGACAGGAAGCCGGTCTTCTTGATGTCGTTGGCCTTCATGTAGGCGCCCATCGCGACCCCGGCGACGTACGCGTAGCCGAGGCCGACGTCGTACGACTGGGTGAAGGTGGCGTCCTGCTCGGGCGAGCCGTAGCCGCCCTGCAGGTAGAAGAAGGTGTCCTTGCAGATCGGGTTCTTGGCCGCGGTGACGGCCTGGGCGAGCTGGGCGTCGCCGATCACGATCAGGTCGACCCGCTGGCGGCAGAGGTTCTCCGCCGCGGTGACGGCCTGGGTCAGCGCGACCAGGCCCTGGACCGTGTACTCCCAGTCGTGCTTCGACGCGGCGTACGCCACCGCGTCGGCCGTGCTCTGGTAGTAGGTGCCGTCGTTCGTGTCGCCCGAGGTGATGACGCCGATCTTGACCTTGCCGTCACCGTTCTGGTCCGGCTGCTTGGCGGGGACCTGGCCCTCGCCCGCCCACTCCGGCGAGGTCGCCGTGCCGGGCTCGCCGATGGCGGCGCCGCGCGCGACGGCGAAGGGGTCGGGGCCGTCGAAGCCCTTCTGCTTCGGCTCGTCGTCGTTCGAACCACAGCCCGCGACAGCGAGCATCGCGACCGCCATGCAGGCCGCGTAGAACTTCTGGATTCGCATCTTTTCCGCCCTCGATCCATCCGAGTAGTGCGTGACTGCGGGTCGTTCCGACCTAGGTCCGAGTGCCTTGCCGGCCGAGCCCCGGGACTGCGCCAGCATGCACCAGCCCGTCTCGCAATGCAACACATCATCTTGACTAATGTGATCAGCCGGTCGGACGATCAGAGCGTGACCACGGCTGAGAAGACCCCCCTGACGCCCGTCCCGAGCGGCGACCACCCCGGTACCTTCATCGGCGGCGCCTGGCTCGACCGGACCACTTCGTTCCCCTCCGTCGATCCCGCCACCGGCGAGACCTTCGGCCACATCTCGGCCAGCGAGGTCGCCGACGTCGACCGTGCGGTCGCGGCCGCGCGCGCGGCCGCCCGCGCGTGGGCCAGGACGTCGCCGTCCGAGCGCGGCGCGATCCTCGGCCGCTGGGCCGGGCTGGTCTTCCAGAACATGCACCGGCTCGCGGCGCTCGAGGCCCGCAACGTCGGGAAGCCCCTGTCCGGCGGCCTCCTCAACGTCCAGATCGCCGGCTCCATCCTGCAGTTCACCGCCGGCGGCGCCGACAAGCTGACCGGCGCCACCCTGCCGACCCGCTCCCCCGACTTCTTCGGCTTCACCCGCCGTGAGCCGCACGGCGTCTGCGCGATCGTGCTGCCGTGGAACGTCCCCGCGGTCCTCTTCGCCGCGAACATCGGGCCCGCGCTCGCCGCCGGCAACGCCGTCGTCCTCAAGCCGTCGGAGGTCGCCCCCCTGGTGATCCACGCGCTCGTCGAGCTCGCGGAGGAGGCCGGCCTGCCCGCCGGCGTCCTCAACGTCCTGACCGGTGTCGGCGTCGAGCTCGGCGCCACCCTGGTCAGCCACCCCGGCATCGACCACATCAGCTTCGTCGGCTCCGTCGCCACCGGCCGCCTCGTCATGCAGGCCGCCGCCCAGAACCTGACCCCCATCAAGGTCGAGCTCGGCGGCAAGTCGCCCAACGTCGTCTTCGCGGACGCCGACCTCGACGTCGCCGTCCCCGCCATCGTCCGGTCGATCACCGAGAACGCCGGCCAGAACTGCAACGCCGGCTCCCGCCTCCTCGTCCAGGCCGACGTCGCCGACGAGGTCCGCTCGCGCGTCGTCGCCGCCATGTCGGAGATCCGGATCGGCGCCTGGCACGAGGACCTCGACATGGGCCCCCTCGTCAACCCCGTCCAGCACGAGCGGGTCAGCGGCCTCGTCACCGGCGCCCTTGGCGACGGCGTCGAGCTCATCCTCGGCGGCGAGCGGCCCACCGGCCGCGACGGCGGCAACTTCCTCGCCCCCACCGTCCTCTCGGTCACCGACCGCAGCGCGCCCATCGTCGGCCAGGAGATCTTCGGCCCGGTCCTCACCGTCGAGACCTTCACCGACGACGCCGACGCCCTCGCCCTCGCCAACGGCACCGACTTCGGCCTGCTCGCCTGCATCTGGACGAACGACGTCTCGCGCGCACTGCGCATGTCGTCCGAGATCGGCGCCGGCCAGATCTCGGTCAACCAGTTCTCGGACGCCGGCGTGATCGGCATGCCGTTCAACATGGCCAAGCAGAGCGGCTTCTCGTCGGGCAACGGCTACCGCGCGCTGTACGAGTTCACCCGCGAGAAGGCCGTCGCGGTCAAGCTCCTCGGCTGAGGCCGCGCGCCCGCCCCGCACAGAACCGCCCACCGCTCGCCCAGATCCGGCCCTGACAGGGCCGATCCGGTGCGAACGGTGGGCGTTTGCGTACGCGAAGGGAGAGGCGGCCGCGTAGCGGCGGCGCGAGCGCAGCGAGTGCCGGCAACCGCGCCGCCAGCCGGCCGTCAGGGCCCCGCAGTCAAGGACGCCGAAGGCGCCGCGAAGCGGACCGAGCGAAGCGAGGGTCCTTGACGGCGGGGGACGGCCGGCTAAGCGCGGCCGCCACCGCAACCACGCTCACCCAGCAACGACAGGACCGACTAGTGGCAGGAAGCCCCGCCCCCACCGACAGCAGCCTCGATCTGCTCGAGCACCGGCCGCACCTCCTCAAACCGCGCGAGCCGGTCCGGCAGCGTCGTCCAGATCCGGGTGGCGATGGAGCGGGCCTCGGCGCGCAGCGCGTCCTCGTCGATGCCGGGAAAGGCCCGGTCGACGAGCACCGGCTGGCCCGCGACGTAGACGCTGCGCACCGCGGAGCCGAGCTCGGCGTAGGCGAGCTGGTGGCGCAGCTGCTCGGCCGGGGCCGGCCAGACGTAGTCGGTGTCGATGACCGTGAGGTCCGCCTGGGCGCCGACGGCGAGGCGGCCGACGTCCGCGCCGAGCGCGGCGGCACCGTTGGTCCAGCACATGCCGAGGCCGTCGTTGGCGGTCGGCCAGGTCTCCGGCGGGCCCTGCACGCGGTGCAGGATCGTGGAGAGCTTGAGGGTCTCGAACATGTTCTGCGTGTCGTTGCTCGACGCGCCGTCGGAGCCGATCGCGACCTTCGCGCCGGCCTTGAGCAGCGCCGGGACGGGCGCGACGCCGGCGCCCAGCTTGAGGTTGCTCGCCGGGTTGTGGACGGCGACGGCGTCGGTCTGCGCGAAGAGCTCGATCTCCTCGGGGCTCAGCCAGATCGCGTGCGCGAACGACGCCCAGTCCTGCAGGGCGTCGAGCTTGGCGAGGAACTCCACGGTCGAGAGGCCGTAGCGCTGCTGCGCCATCCGGATCTGCGACTGCGCGGAGAGCAGGTGGGTCTGCATCCGTACGCCGCGCGTGCGCGCCGTCTCGACGCTCGCCTCGAACAGCTCGGTCGAGCAGCGCGGCAGGGACGACGGCCCGAGCAGCGGCTGCAGCAGCGGCGACTTGCCCTGCCAGCGGTCGACGAAGCGGTTCGCGGCCGCGAGCACGACGTCGGGCGAGGCGACGGGCGGCTTGAGCAGGTCGGCGCCGCCGGGCACCAGGTCGACCGGGATCGACGAGAAGAAGTCGAGGTCGGAGTACTGGATCGCCACGTTGGCGCGGAGGCCGAGGTCGGCGTACGCCTGCATGATCGCGTCCATGCCGTCGTCGACCCACTCGTTGTCCGAGCGGGCGCAGTCGAGGACGGAGGTCGCGCCGCTGCGGACCATCTCGATCGCACCGATCATGGCCGAGACGTAGAGGTCGCGCGGCGAGAGCCGCGCCCCCGCCCCGCCGTACGACGCGACGACCATCCACGCGTCGAGGGGCAGTGCGTCGCACAGGCCCTTCTCGATGGTCTGGTTGGAGTGCGTGTGCGCGTTGACCAGACCCGGGATGAGCAGGTCGCCGCCGAGGTCGGTCGACTCGGCCGCGCTCGCGGCGGCGCCCGCCTGGGCGAGCCAGCGGTCGGCGGCACCGGGGCCGAGGTCGGCGATGACGCCGTCCACGACGACCACGTCGCCGATCTCACCGCCGTGCTCGAGGTCCAGCAGCCGGGCGTTGCGCAGCAGCCGTGTCGTCATCGTTCGTCACCCTTCGATCGTTCCCAGTTCGCCAGTGCCGTCCGGAACTCCCGCTGCGCCTCCGCGCCCGAGAGCTCGCCCGGCCCGCCGTACGGCGAGGGCTCCGGGTCGACCTCGACGACGAGCATCGCCGGTCCGGGTGCTGCCCCGAGCAGCTCGCCGAGCAGCTCCGGGAGCTGGTCGGCGGATGTGTCGCGTACGACGGTCCGCGCGAACGGCCAGCCGGCCCCCCGCGCGATCGCGGCCAGGTCGGCGAGCGCGCCGGCCGCCAGCGGCTGGCCTCCGCCCGTCTCGTACCGGCCGTTGTTGAAGACGACGACGCGCAGGTTGGCCGGCGCCGCGTCGGCGATGGCGAGCAGCGAGCCGAGGTTCATCACCAGGTCGCCGTCGCCCTCGATGAGCAGGAAGTCCAGGTCCGGCCGGGCCAGCGCGGCACCGAGCGCGAGCCCGGGCGCGGCGCCCATCGGGTCGGACGCGTAGAACGTGGGGTTCGCTCCGCCGTGCTCGCGCCACGCGCGGCCCGCGGTGCCGAGGCTCGCGACGACGACGTGCCCGGGCGCGGCGACGGCGAGCGCGGCGGCGACGTCCCCGCGCCTCACACCGGCTCCCCGAGCAGCGCCCGTCGCGAGCACAGCAGCACGACCGGGCGGCGCAGCAGCCACGCCTGCTCGCTGGCCTTCTCGAACAGCCAGTCGTCGGCCGGACCGTCGACGTGGTGCACCGTGAGCCCGGCCGCGGCGGCCACGCCGGCAGTCACCTGACCCTTGTACATCTGGTAGTAGAAGCCGTCCTCGGCGCCACCGCGCGCAGCGGCCACGACGACCAGCGGCAGCTCGTGGTGGTGCGCGAACGCCGCGAGCACGTTGGCCGACAGCAGCACCCCGGCGTTCTGGCACAGCACCGCCGAGCGCAGGCCCATCAGGGCCGAGCCGCCGGCGATCGCGACGGCGTCGTCCTCGCGCGTGACGCGCACGTCGAGGATGCTCGGGTCGGCGACCACCTCGCCGATCAGCGGGCTGAGCCAGCTGTCGGGCAGGTACGCCGCGAGGCCGACGCCGCCGGCCCTCAGCCGGTCGACGATGGCCGCGCTCCGCGTGGTCGCGGTGTCGACGTCAGTCATCGGACTCCTCATCTCGGGTTCTGCCGAGCAGCAGCTGCTCGGTCGCTTGTCGGGCCAGGCCGATGGCGGCATCGAGCTTCCACCGGTTGCCGGGCAGGGGGTGGGCCTCCCAGGAGAGGTCCTGGTCGAGGACGCCGGCCACCGCATCGGCCGTGGGGACGGCGCCGGCCAGTGCCCGGGTGAGCCGGGGCGGCTGCCAGGGCTTGGGCGCGAGCCCGCCGAAGACGTAGCGCGCGCCGGTCCAGCGGCCGTCGTCCCCGACGGTCACGGACGCGGCGAGCGAGACGAGCGCGAAGTCGCCGTCCCACTGCTGGAGCTTGACGAAGACGCCCCGCGCGGCCAGGGCGGACGCCGGCAGCACGATCGCCTCGACCAGCTCACCGGTGCGCAGGTCGAGCTCGCCGGGACCGGCGTACAGGCTGGTGATCGAGACGCTTCGGCTGCCGGACGGGCCGGTCAGCACGACCTCGGCGCCCAGCGCGTCGAAGACGGTGGCGAGGTCGGACGGGGTGACCGCCTGGCAGCGGTGGCCACCGATCGCCGCGTGGTGCAGGCGGTGGTCGCCGTCGACCGCGTAGCAGGGGCAGGTCACGCCGCCCCGCTTGTAGCAGTCGAAGCCGTTGCGGAAGAACCAGCAGCGCTTCTCCTGGCCGAGGTTCCCGGCGACCGTCGCGACCTCGCGGATCTGCGCGGACGCGATCGTCGCGATCGCGGACGCCACCATCGGAACTCGCTCGGAAGCCCAGGTGGCGAGCTCGGCGAGCGTCACCGCGGCGCCGATCCGCCAGTCCCCACCGGGCTTCTCCTCGATGCCCCGCATCGACGCGATGGCCCCGGTGCCGACCAGCACGGTCGGGAAGAGCAGCTCCTGGTCGCGCTGCACCAGGACGTCGGTGCCGCCGCCGATCACCGTCGCGTCGGGCGTGGCCAGCTCGGCCACGGCCTCCGCGACCGTCGCGGGGAGAGCGACCCGCTCCACCGGCCGCGGCGCGGGACGGCGCGCGAAGCGCGTGCCCCAGCGGTCGAGCAGCAGGTGGATGCCATAGGGGTAGAGCGCACGGAAGAGCCCGATCTGCCAACGTCCCGGGCGCCGCGCCAGGTGGTGCCGGCGCGGGGTGACGCCGTCGCGCTCCCGCAGCGCCGCGAGGACGACGTCCGGGGTCAGCGGCAGCTCGCGGAAGCGGATGCCGGTCGCGTCGTAGACCGCGTTGAGCAGCGCCGGGGCGGCCGGGATGAGCGCGATCTCGCCGACGCTCTTGGCGTTGAAGGGGCCCGCCGGCTCCGGGCCCTCGACCAGCCCGACGTCGATCGACGGCACCGTCGTGGCACGCGGCAGCGGGTAGTGGACGTAGCCGGCGTTGACCAGTCGACCGCCCTCGTAGTGGAGCTTCTCCCCCAGCGCCGCACCGAGGCCCTGCACGGCGCCGCCGATGATCTGGCCCTCGACCAGTGCCGGGTTGATCGCCTTGCCGATGTCGTGGACGGCCGCATAGCCGAGCACGCTGATGACGCCGGTGCCGGGATCGACCTCGACCTCGACCGCGTGCGCCGCGTAGGCGTAGGTGGCCGAGATGTTGGGCCGCTCGATGCCGGTCCAGTAGGGCTGCATCTTCGGCTCGACGTACTCGGTGTCGATGCGCAGCGCGCCGTCGACGAGGTTCTCGATCGGGATGCGGTCGGCGCCGGAGACGACGCACCCGTCGCGGAGCGTCACGTCGTCGGTGCCGAGCTTCTCGGCACCGAGCTCGCACAGCCGCGCGGCCATCGCCTCGGCGCTCTGCCGGACGGCGTGCCCGCCCATGTGCGTGCCGCGCGAGGACCAGGCGCCCATGTCGGGCGGGGTCTCGTCCCAGTCGGCCATGATCACGCCGACCCGGTCCATCGGTACGCCGAGCACGTCGGCCGCGATCTGCCCGAGGATCGTGCGCTGGCCGGTGCCGGCGTCGGCGCCGCCGAAGCGGACGACGACCTCGCCCGTCGTGCGGACCTCGATGCCGGCGGCGCTCGTGTTGCCGCCGGGATAGGCGTAGGAGCCGCTCGCGTGCATGCCCGACGAGACGCCGACACCCCGGTAGGGACGGCGTTCCGGGCCGCGCTTGGCGTCCCAGCCGATCCGGTCGCGGACCTCGGCGAGGCACTCGCGCAGCCGGTTGGAGCCGACCTGCGAGCCGGAGAGCTGCGTGGTGTCGGGCAGGCCGGAGTTGCTGATCCGGAAGTCGATGGGGTCCTGGCCGCACTGCTCGGCGAGCTCGTCCATGAGGGTCTCGAGGCCGATGGCCGTCTGCGGCTGGCCGTAGCCGCGGAACTGGCCGCCGGGCACGAGGTTCGTGTCGACGAGCCGCGCGTCCCAGCGGACCGCGTCGGGCCGGTACATCGAGCCGAGCTGCTTGATGCCCGCGCGCATGACCGACGGGCCGTAGTGGTTGTAGGCGCCGTTGTCGACGTCGATCACCGCATCGAGGAAGCAGAGCCGGCCCTCGGTGTCGGCGTGCGCCGCGAGCTGGGTCGTGAACGCGTGCCGCGGCTTGGTGAACGCGAACTCCTCGGCCCGGCTGAGCTCGAGCAGCACCGGCCGCCCGCACTTCATCGACAGCGCGGCGGCGAGCGCCTCGTGCTCGGAGATTTTCGACTTCGATCCGAAGCCCCCGCCCACGGCGACGTCGCGGCAGACCACCTGGTCGAGCTCGAGCCCGAACAGGTTCGCCAGCTCGTGGACGACGAAGTGCGGCGCCTGGCTCGACGTCCACATCTCCAGGCGCTCGTCGTGCCACCACGCGATCGTGGTGTTCGGCTCCATGCACGCGTGGTTGACCCGGGGGTATCGGAACGTGCCGCCCGCCTGGAACGCGGCGTTGGCCTGGGCGAGGTCGACGTCGCCCCAGTGCTCGGCGGTCGCGACGGCGACGTTGGCGCCGTCGGCGCGCTGGTGCAGCTGGGGGGCGCCGGGCGCGAGCGCATCGGGGACGGTGAGCACGGCCTTGCGCCGGCGGTAGCGGACCCGGATGGCCCGGATCGCCTCGTCCGCCGCCTCGGCGGTCTCGGCAGCGACGGCGGCCACCTCGTGGCCGACGTACAGGACCCGGTCGACGGCCATCGGCGGGCGATCGGAGTAGGGGCCGCCGCTGTGCTCGTAGACCCGGCCCTCGGGGAAGTCGGCGGCGGTGACGACGGCGTGGACGCCGGGCACGCGCAGCGCCGCGGAGACGTCGAGACGCTTGATGTCCGCGTGCGGCAGCGGGGAGCGGAGGACGCGGGCGACCAGCGTCCCCGCGGGCGGCTCGTCGGCGGCGTACCGCGCGGTGCCCGCGGTCTTCTCGGCCCAGTCGAGCGGCCGGATCGACTCCCCGATCATCGCGCTGCCTGCCGGCTCTCGGCGACGGCGCACACGGCGTCGACGATCTGCCGGTAGCCCGTGCAGCGACAGATGTTGCCCGACATCTCGCGCGCGATCTCGTCGCGGCTGCGGTCGACGGACTCGCGGAGCACCGCCGCGGCGCGCACGACCTGGCCGGGCGTGCAGAAGCCGCACTGGAAGGCGGCGTGGTCGGCGAAGGCGGCACGCAGGTCGGCCGCGTCGTCGCCGAGGCCGGCGGCGGTGGTGACCTCGTCGGTCACCACCGCGGCCGGCATCGTGCAGGACATCACCGCGCGGTCGCCGACCAGCACGGTGCAGGCACCGCACTCGCCGCGGCCACAGGCCTGCTTCGCGGCGAAGATCCCGGCGCCCCGGAGGACCTCCAGCAGGGAGGCTCCGGGCGCGCCGGCCGGGACGACGTCACCGTCGACCCGGAGGTGCTCAGCCTGGACCCGTGGACGGCCGCCTACTGCGCGGCCCTCCAGCGGCGCGCCCGCGGCGTTGCGGCCGCTCGAAGGGCGATCCGGCACGACGTCGCGCCCGCGCCTTGCGGGCACACCCCTGGGGGGCCGCTCGCTACGGCGCCCCTCCACGGGTCCAGGCTCAGCCATCGAGGGCGGCGGTCAACCCAGGAAGGTCGGTGACGACGCCGTGGAAGCGCTCGATGCTCGCCAGGGTCGCGGCGTGCGCTGCGTCGTCGGAGTCGGCCACGCACTCGGCGGGGACGACGACGTCGAAGTCCCGCGCGTAGGCGTCGCGGATGGTGGAGTCGACGCAGAAGCTGGTCGTCGTACCGAGCACGACCAGGACCTGCACGTCCTTCATCCGGAGCTCGACCTCGAGCGTGGTCTGGAAGAACGCGCTCGACCGGTGCTTGACGACGACCTCGTCGCGGTCCTCCTTGATCGCCTTCATCTCGTCGAGGAGCTCGGCGTCCCAGGTGCCGCGGCGGCACAGCTCGAGCTTGACGCCCCGGCGCTCCAGGTGCGACGGGATCCGGCGTCGGCTGCGCAGCACGTCGTCGTCGTAGTGCACCTGCTGGGTGAACCACACCGGGATGTCGAGGCGGTGCGCCAGGTCGATCGTCTTCGTGACGTTCGGGATGATGTCCTGCGGGTTCTTCACCGCGTCGGCACCGAACGCCTGGCCTCGCGACCCCTCGGGGTGGCAGAAGCCGTTCTGCATGTCGACGACGAGCAGACCCACGTCCCGCGGGTCGAGCTTCACGCTAAGCGGCATGCCAGTTCCTCTCCTTGTCCTTGTCGGGTTCCGGCTTCACGACCACCTGGCCGCTGCCCGGCTGGGCCAGCACCTCGCCGTCCCGGTAGATCACGTCGCCGCGGCGCATCGTCAGCGTCGGCCAGCCGCGCAGCGGCACGCCCTCGAAGGCGCTGACGAACTCGCTCTGGGTGACGTCGGGACCGACGACCTTCTCGGTCTCCATGTCGACGATCACGAGGTCGGCGTCGGCGCCGACCTGGATCGCGCCCTTGGTCGGCGCGAGGCCGAACAGGCGGGCGGGGTTGTAGGCCATCGTCTCGGCGACCTTCTCGATCGCGATCCGGCCCTTGAGCACGCCCTCGGTGAGGACGACGGGCAGCATGGTGGCGAGCCCGGCGAAGCCGGGCGCCTCCTCCCAGATGCCCTTGCCGGACTTGGGGATCGGCACGTGGTCGGAGCCGATCGTCGAGATCCAGCCCTCGCGCAGGCCACGCCACAGCTCGGCCTGGTGGGCCTCGTTGCGCAGCGCCGGGGCGACCTTGCCGACACCCGAGCCGGCCAGCCGCGCGTCGTCCGCGGTGAGGGCGAGGTAGTGCGGGCACGTCTCCAGGACGACGGTGCGCCCCTTGCGGCGCGACTCGGCGGCCGCGTCGACGGCCATGCCGACGGTCGTGTGGGGCACGTAGAGCGGGCACTCCTGCAGGTCGGCGAGCCAGATCGCGCGGAGCAGGTCCTGCTCCTCGACGAAGTCGGGCCGCGACGCGCTGTACGCCGCGAGGTCGTCGCCGCCGCTCTCCTTCACCTTGGCGGTGAGGTGGCAGACGAGCGAGTCGTCCTCGCAGTGGACCATGCACCAGCCGTAGGGGCCGAGCTCGCGGATCTTCTCCATCGCGGCGTAGAGCACGGCGTCGTTGACCGACACCAGCCCGATCGGGTTACCCGGCTCGTAGCCGCCCATGTAGAACTTGAAGCTCGTGACGCCGAACTCCTCGGCGTAGCGGGGGATCTCCTCCACCTGCTCCATCGACGAGATGATGAAGTGGAACTGGGTGTCGACCAGCATCCGGGTCTTCGCCGTCTCGAGCTCGGCCGGGAAGGTGTCGATGAAGGTCGACGGCGAGCGGCGGTACTGCAGCACGGTCGTGATGCCCCCGACCGCGGCACAGGCGGTCTCGGAGGCGAAGATCTCCGACAGCGGGCGCCCACCGCCCAGGTGCACGTGCGGGTCGACCAGACCCGGCAGCACGTACCTGCCCTGCGCGTCGATCCGCTCGGCGGCCTCGGGCAGCACGCTCTCGTCGGCCACCGCCACGATCCGGCCGTCCTTGACCGCGACGGCAGCCTCGACCACGCCGCTGGGGCTGACGATCCGTCCGTTGGCAACGATGGTGTCGACGGTGGTGTCCGCGCGCATCTGACCTCCGGTCCCGCTCTCGCTGAGAGCGCAACTCGCCTCGCAGACGCACTGGCAGGAGATCTCGGGTGGCTGTCGGCCGCACACCCGGCGCACAGTGCGTCAGGGCTGTAATCGACTCCCTGGCCGGGAGGCGATGCCGTCGTCGCCGACTCTAGTGAGGCGGGCCACATGCGTCAAGCATGCGGGATGACGTCTTGTAATGCGATACGCGTCAGAGCGGCTCTGCAGCGGCGAGCAGGCACGAGCACAGCGGCTCGAGGACCACGTCGACCGGGACCTCGAGCAGGTCGGTCAGCGCCCGCATGTCCACGGCGCGATCGTAGCCGGACATGTCGCGGACGATCAGGGCTCGAGGCTCAGTGGTGGTGCTCGTGGTCGTGCCGGGTCCGGGGCGCGCGCTGGTGCGGGTGGTGGTCGCCCGCGAGCAGGGCCGTGTAGAGCTCCCGGTAGCGCTCCAGCTCGGCCAGGTCCACGACGTCGCGCCGGGGATCGGACGACGATCGCACGCTCTGCGGCCCGACCCGGACGGTGTCGATCCCGTGCTCGCGCAGGACGACGCCGTCGGTGGACCCGGTCCAGCCGGTGACGGGCGCCGGCGGCTCGCCGAAGACGTGCTCCCACGCGTCCTGCGCCGCCCGGACGACGGGTGCCCGCGCGCCGGTCGCCTGGGCACCGTGCAGCCACTCCACCTCGACCTCGCAGCCGCAGCCGGCCAGCGGGGTCGCGGCCAGCAGGGCGTGCAGGCAGGCGGTGAGCTCGGTCGCGAGCCGGGACGGGCGCTCGCCGGGCACCGTGACGACGTACAGGTCGACGAGGAGCTCGGCGGGCAGCAGGTCCGGCTTGTCCGGCCAGCCGGCGCGCAGGGCCCCCACACCGACCTGGGCGCCGACCTGGCCGACCGGGGCGCGGCTGGCGAGGTAGCGCTCGCGCCACCGCTCGATGGCGTCGAGGACGACGCCCGCGTGGCGCAGCACGCCGCCGGACGGCGTCGCGGAGTCCGGCGCCAGTGCGGCGCCGGAGGTGCCGGTCACCCGGACCTGGAGGTACGCCGCGCCGGGCTCCTCCCAGAGCAGCCCGCGCGGTCCGCCCTTGGCCACGATCGCGGAGGGGAGCTCGGGGGCATCGGCGAGGAAGGCGCGGACGCCCTCGCCCCGGCCGCCGCGGCGGTGGGTGCCGCTGCCGGCGAGCAGGAGCGTGCCCCTGCCGGCGGCGGCGAAGGCTGCCACCGCGGCCGCCGCCGGCGCTCGGGCCACGCCGAGCCCGAACCCCTCGGCCGTGCCGTCGACGATCCGGAGTGGACCGACCGGGTCGTCGCGACCGGTGACGAGGGGATCGGAGATCCCGTCCCCGTCAAGGGAGGTGTCGAGGTGCGAGTAGAGCAGCGGCCCCGGTCCGGCGTGCGCGACCAGGTTGGCGCCCTCGGCGCCGTAGGGCTGCACGGTCCAGGTGATCGCGGGCCACCGCGCACCGCACCACTGCGCCAGCGCCGCGGCCGCGAGTCGCTCGCGGCCGCGGGGCGCCGGCGTCCGGTCGAGCACGCCCAGGAGCTCGACCAGGGTGTCGCTCAGAAGCGTCCCCAGTCGTCGGACGCCGGCCGCCACACGTCGATGTTGCGCGGGTCGGCGGGCATCTTGCGGGCCCGGTGCGTCTCGTGCTCCTCGGGGGTGAAGACCCGGTGGCTGTCGCAGAGCTCGAAGCGGGGACCGAACTTCGTGTCGTGCAGGTAGAACGCGATGGACGTCGACGCCGAGTGGTTGACGATGTCCGAGGCGATCGGGGCGCCCTTGTAGAGCGCCCGGGCCCGCATCCGCATGACGTGGTCGAGGCTCTTCATCGCGAAGCAGAGGTGCGCGACGTAGTGCTCGTCGTTCTTCTGGATCGCGAGGCTGTGGTGGTAGCGGTCCTCGCAGCGCAGGAACGTCGCCGACCCGACGATGTGGTCGGACGGGATGAAGCCCAGCACGTTGATGTAGAAGTCGAGCATCTCCTCGTAGCGCGGGGTCGCGAGGAAGGGGTGCACGAGGTCGAGCGGGCGGATCTCGAGGCTCGGCGGCTCGGCGTACTCCTGGAACTCGGTGAAGAGCTCGACGAGGAGGCCGTCGGGGTCGGCGAGCGCGAAGCCGTTGTCGCAGAGGGCCTGCTGGCGCTCCTGGAGCGGCAGGATCTCGCGGCCGGCGGCGATCGCGCGCTGCTTGATCTGCTCGAGCACCTCCTCGCTCTCGACGCTGAAGCCGACGGCCGTCGTCCAGCCGTCGGTGCGCTCGGGGGCGCTGATCAGCTCGATCGAGTGGTGCTCGATGTCGGCCCGCAGGTAGGCGTACTCGTCGTTGTGCTGCTCCAGCTGGAGACCGACGTGGTAGACCAGGAAGTCGATCGTGGCCTGCATGTCCGGAACTTCGATCCGGGCGTACTCCATGCCGTACGGCCCGCGCGGACGCTGCGTCACGCGTCCCTCCCTTCCCGCGTCGCCCTCAGGGCCCGCGAACTCGTAGGCGACGATCGCCTGGTCGGCGATCACCGGCCGCCACTTCTCGCGCACGAAGGTCTCGTGCGACTCACTGTTGAGGTAGGCGAGCAGCTCCTGCTCGTCGGGGAACTCGACCGACATCCCGTGGGTGTAGGTCTGGTCCCGGCTGCTGAGGTTCTCCCCCATCGACCAGTGCCGCATCGCGGGATAGCGCTCGGGGAACGTCTCGAGCTCGGCCAGGATCGCCTGCCGGGTCCCCGCGGGGACCTCGTCGGCGAACCGGAAGAGCAGCGTGTGTCGGATCATCGGCCGTCCTTGTCAGAGGATGAAGCTGAGGCGGGCGCCGACCGGCAGTGCCTCGTGACCGAGGATCGTCCGGCGCAGGCGGTACTTGAGGCCCTCGTCGGTCGGGACGACGACGTGCTCGTACCAGCCGACGTACGTGTCGAACTGGCCGTCGCGGGCACGGTGGACGACGAACGAGGCGCGGATGCGCAGCGTGCCGTCCTCCTCGCCCGGGAAGAGCCGGACGTTCGAGACCAGGCGGTGGGTGCGCGAGTGCGGGTTCTCCGCGTGCGCCTTGCGCGACTTGAGCCGCTTCACCCGAGCCTTGATCAGGTCGTAGTCGTCGTCGACGAAGGAGCCGCCGGCGTGCAGCGACCAGCCGCGGTAGTCGGTGGTCGGCACCTCGTAGCGCGCGCCCTCCTCGAAGAGCGCGAACCAGCCGTCGTAGTTCCAGGCGTCGAGGATGTCGGCCTCCTCGTAGAGGAAGTCCTCGACCTCGCCGCGGGTGATGGTGCGGCCGGCGACCTCGATCGAGCCGCGCACGTCTGCCTGCGTCATCGGACGTTCCTCCCCTCGAGGAAGGACTCCGGCCGGGTGCCGGTCACCTCGAGACCACCGTCGACGACCTGCTCCCACTCGCGCCAGAAGCCGCGCATCGCGCCCTCGTCGATCGAGCGGCCCTGCTCGCCCTTGACCTCGTCGCGCATGCCCCGGGACATGTCGCTGTAGTCGAGGTCGCCGGCGCCCTTGGTCGCCTCGATGCCGCGCTGGACGGCTTCGTACGCCTCGATGTCGTCGGGCGTGGCCAGGCCGCCGGGACCGACGAAGCTGACCACGGTCTTCATCCGCAGCGCCCGGGACTCGGGGTCCTCCTCGCGCGGCACGAGCTGCCAGGCGCGGACGTCGGTGTGCCCCGGCGCGACCGGCTCGAGCTGGCGGATCGAGAGGCCCTCGATGTCGAAGAGCAGCAGGTTCGGGAAGACGAACAGGATGTGGCTCTCGTCGGCGACGTAGTGCGCGCGCTCCTCACCGAGCCGCTCGACCATCTCGGCGCGGTGCTCCTCGGTGCGGACCTTCTCGGCCTCGCCGAAGCGGGGCTCCCAGATCATGCTGATCCGGCCGCCGTGGCCGGTGAGCACCAGCAGCGAGTGGCCGTTGCCGAGGTTGTAGGCGAACTGGTTGTCGTCGGTGACCGCGAAGCCGGACTCGCGCAGGTAGCCCACGAACGTGTTGTGGGTCGGCGAGAAGTGGTAGCCGTCCATCGCGTTCTCGACGGCGAGCTTCCAGTTGCCGCGCACGCTGTAGAGCTGGACGCCGGGCAGCGTGGTGACGCCGGAGGCGTGCTGCTGCTCGATCATCGTCATGTAGTCGGCGGCGTCGCCGAGGTGCTCCAGCAGGGGCGGCACGTCCGGGTTGAACGAGATGAAGACGTAGCCCTCGTGGATCTCGAGGCGCGGCACCGAGCGCAGCATCATGTTCTGCTGCAGGGACGCGACGTCCTCGTACGCGCCATCGTCCGGGATGGCCGCGACGGTGCCGTCGTTGTTGAACGTCCAGGCGTGGTAGAAGCACTGGAAGCGCTTCTGCGAGCCCTCGTTCTCGCGGCACAGCACGGTGCCGCGGTGGGGGCAGGAGTTGAGCCAGGCCCGCACCTCCCCGTCCGCGTCGCGGCAGAAGATCAGCGGCCGGCCGGCGATCGTCCGCACCTTGAAGTCGTTGGCGTTCGGGATCTCCGTCTCGTGCCCGAGGTAGAGCCACGTCCTCAGCCAGATGTTGACCCGCTCCCGCGCGAAGATCTCGGGCGACCGGTAGGCCTCCCGGTTCACGCGGAAGGTCAGCTGCTCCCAGTCCTCGACGAGCATGGGACCTGCCACTCGCTCGGACGCTTCGCTCGGCATGTCCATCGCTCCTTCACCCTCATCACTTTGAGTCACTATCGCGAGATGCCATCTCGCGATGCGACATAGCCTTGCCCACCCCGTGAGGGCTGTCAAGAGGTCGGATGAATCCGTCCACCGGGTTGACGACGGCGCCCTTCTGGGTTCATTGTCGTGTCTTGTAATAAGAGACGCTATCTCGGCCTGCATAACGAACGGAGTCGCCGTGCCCTACGTGATCACTGGTTCCTGTATCGACGTGATGGACCGGTCGTGCGTGGAGGAATGTCCCGTCGACTGCATCTACGAGGGCGACCGGATGCTCTACATCCAGCCCGACGAGTGCGTCGAGTGCGCCCGCTGCGAGCCGGTCTGCCCGCAGATCTCGATCTACCACCACGACGACCTCCCCGAGGAGTCGAAGGCCTACGAGCGGATCAACGCCGAGTTCTTCACCGACCTCGGCTCCCCCGGCGGTGCCCGCAAGGTCGGCCGCACCGGCGCGGACCACCCGGACGTCGCATGAGCGCCGGCGCGACCCACGAGGTCGACCTGCTGATCATCGGCGCCGGCCCCACCGGCCTCTACGCCACCTACTACGCCGGCTTCCGCGACCTGCGGGTCGCGCTGCTCGACGCGCTGCCCGAGGTGGGCGGCCAGATCGCCGCGCTCTACCCCGAGAAGGCGCTGTACGACGTCGCCGGCTTCCCGGCCGTGCGCGGCCAGGAGCTGGTCGACGCGCTGCACGCTCAGGCCCGCTCGGCCGACCCGCTGATGCTGCTCGGCCGCACCGCGACCGGCCTGGTCGAGGACGAGGACGGCGTCGAGGTCACCACCGACACCGGCGAGACGATCCGGGCCGGCGCGGTGCTCATCACCGCCGGCATCGGCAGCTTCACCCCGCGCGAGCTGCCGGTCGGCTCGGAGTACCTCGACCGCGGTCTGCGCTACTTCGTGCCCCGCCTGGCCGAGCTGGCCGACCAGGACGTGCTCGTCGTCGGCGGCGGCGACTCCGCCCTCGACTGGGCGCTCGGGCTCGAGGACGTCGCGCGCAGCGTCACGCTCGTCCACCGCCGGCCGCAGTTCCGTGCCCACGAGCGCAGCGTCGCACAGCTGCAGGAGTCGAGCGTCGAGGTCCTCACGCCGTACGAGGTGGCGAAGGTGGCGGGCGAGGACGTCATCGAGGAGGTCGTCATCGAGACCCGCGACGGGGAGCGCCGCACGCTCGCCGTGCAGGCCATCGTCGCGGCGCTCGGCTTCATCGCCGACCTCGGGCCCATCGACGCCTGGGGTCTCGAGCAGCACCGCCGCCACCTCCTGGTCGACCGCACCATGCGGACGAACCGGCAGCGCGTCTTCGCCGCCGGCGACCTCGCCCACTACGAGGGCAAGGTCAAGCTGATCTCGATCGGCTTCGGGGAGGCGGCGCTCGCCGTGAACCACATCACCGCGCTGGTCCGGCCCGGATCAGCGCTCACGCCGGGACATTCGTCGGACCTCTGACGACACGGGTGCCCGGGTCGCCGCGACGAGGCGGCCGGGCGCCCCACCCGTGCGATACTCCGTCGAGCCCAAGCGCCCCGATTCGAGGTCACATGAGCACCAGCAAGCCCAAGAGCGAGACCGGCGAGACCGCTCCCACCATCCAGACGGTGGAGCGCGCTGCCGTCGTGCTCGGCTCGTTCACGGTCGCCAAGCCGTACCTGAGCCTCAACGAGCTCACGGCGTCCCTCGGCACGAGCAAGGCGACGGCCCACCGCTACACCAAGGCGCTGCGCGCCGCGCACCTCCTCCGGTACGACGAGCGCACCGCGCTCTACTCGCTCGGCCCGCAGGTGCTGACGCTCGCCGCGTCCGCCCGCGCCGGACTGCCGATCGTCGCCGCCGCGGAGCCCTACATGGAGTCGCTGCTGCACGAGGTCGACGAGACCGTCGTCCTCTCGGTGTGGGACGGCGAGACCGCGACCGTCGTCCGCTCGGTCGACAACACCGACCACATCATCCGGATCGGCGTCCGCTCCGGCGCCCGGCTCGACCTGACGGACTCCGCCCAGGGCCGGGTCTTCTGCTCGTTCCTGCCGCCCGACCAGGTGCCCGGCCTCAAGTCGATCCTGCGCCGCGCACCTGAGCTGGCCGCCGAGTTCGAGAACATCCGCGAGCTCGGCCTCTCGCTCAACTCCCCCGACATCAACGGCGTGCGCACCATCGCCGCGCCGATCTTCGAGGGCGGCACCATCGTCGCGTCGATGGCGATCGTCGGCACCGCCGTCACCGTCTCGGCCGACGTCGACAGCCCGATGGCGCGGGCGCTGCTCCGCACCACGCGCGAGCTCTCCGAGGGCCTCGGCGGCAGCTGACGCCGCTGCCCCCGCTGCGGTGCAGCGGGGGCAGCGGGGCAGCGCGGGAGCTACAGGCCGAGGTCGCGGCCGATGAGCTCCTTCATGATCTCGTTCGACCCGGCCCAGATCTTCGTCACGCGGGCGTCGCGCCAGGCGCGGGCCACGCGGTACTCGTTCATGAAGCCGTAGCCGCCGTGCAGCTGGACGCAGTGGTCGAGCACCTCGCCCTGGACCTGCGAGGAGTACCACTTCGCCTTGGCGGCGTCGATCGCGGAGAGCCGCTTCTCGGAGTGGGCGAGCACGCACTTGTCGATGTAGGCCTCAGCGACCTCGATCCGGGTGACCAGGTCGGCCAGCAGGAACTTGTTGTGCTGGAAGGTGCCGATCGGGGCGCCGAACGCGTTGCGCTCCTTGGCGTACTGGATCGTCTCCTCGAGGATCTGCTTGGCGTGCGCGACGTTGGCGACCGCGCAGCCGAGGCGCTCCTGGGGGAGCTTCTGCATCATGTGGATGAAGCCCATGTTGAGCTCGCCGATGATCTCGGCGTCGGTGACCCGCACGTTCTCGAAGAACAGCTCGGCGGTGTCGGACTCCTCCATGCCGACCTTGTCGAGCTTGCGGCCCCGCGAGAAGCCCTCCTTGGTCGCCTCGATGCCGAAGAGCGTGATGCCCTTCGGCCCCTTCTCGGGGTCGGTCCGCACCGCGGTGACGAAGAGGTCGCCCGAGTAGCCGTTGGTGATGAACGTCTTGGACCCGTTGATGACCCACTCGTCGCCGTCGCGCACGGCCGTGGTCTTGAGCGCCGCCAGGTCGGAGCCGCCGGAGGGCTCGGTCATGCCGATGCCCAGCAGGATCTCGCCGGAGACGACGCCCGGCAGCCAGCGCTGCTTCTGCTCCTCGGTGCCCAGCTCGACGATGTACGGCGCCGTGATGTCGGCGTGGATGCCGTGGCAGGTCGGGTACGCCGCACCGACCTTGGCGAGCTCCTCCTGGAGGATCGCGTTGAACCGGAAGTCACCGGCCTCCGCGCCGCCGTACTGCTCGGGGACCTCGAGGCCCAGCAGCCCCTGCTTGCCCGCCTCGATCCAGAACTCGCGGGGCAGCGCCTTGGCGGCGATGTGCTCCTCGGTGTGCGGCAGGACCGACCGGTCCACGAACTCCTTGACCGACGCGCGGAACGCCTCGTGGTCCTCGTCGTAGATGTCACGCTTCATGGCGGCGACTCTACTCGCGGGTCACTTGGCGGGTCGTTGTCGCCGGGCACAACGTTCGGAGGACGGTCGTTGGTCCCGGAGCACGGTGCGGCCAAGGATTGGGGGCCGACCCTGACGCGCCCCGCGCCGGGCGTTCGTAGCGTGCCGGACATGTCTCGATCTCGCTGGTTCCGCCGTGCCCTGGTGCTCCTGACCGCCGCCGCGCTCGTCCCGGCCGCCCCGGCCCTCGCCACCGCGGCCGCGCCCAAGCCCACCGCGTCGGCGGCACCGGTGACCGCCCGGGAGGGCTCCGGCACCGCGGTCGTCGTGGTGCGCCTGACCAGGAAGGCGCGCACCGACGTGGCGATCTCGTGGTCCACCGTCGCGGGCAGCGCCCGGGCGGGCAGCGACTTCCGGGCCGCCCGCGGCAAGGTCGTGGTCAAGAAGGGCAGGAAGCTCGCCCGGATCACCGTCCGCCTCGTCGACGACCGGGTCGCGGAGCCGGTGGAGACCTTCGCGGTGACGCTGCGCAGCCGGGGCGCGAAGGTCCGCACCCCGCGGGTCGCCGTGCGGGTCAACGACGACGACCAGGGCACCAGCAGCCCGGTCCGGTTCCCGCAGACCATCACCGGGACGGTCGCGGGCCACACCAAGACCGCCGTCTACCCCGGCGGCACCGTGCCCGACTCGCTGCACGTGCAGTGGAGCGGGACGATCACCTACGTCTTCCAGAAGAACGACCCGGTCCTCGGGACGCCGTGGCGGGACCAGCAGGTGCACTACGTCGTGCAGTCGGCGTCGATCGGCTGGACCGCGAGCGGGACCTGCTCCGGCTCCGGCACCCTGACCGGCAGCCAGCTCACCGGCGACTTCACCGTGGACGCCGCCGCCGTCGGCCCCGGGTACGACGTCGACCCGCGCTACTGGGACTACGCGATCTACCTCGCCCCGGTCACCGGCGCGGGCAACATGCCGGTCACCTGCGGCGCCAACCCGGGCAACGCCGCGGGCCGCGTGGGCCAGGGCGGCAACGGGGGCGCGCTCGTCTACAACGGCCACGCCACGCCCGAGCAGCCGGACAGCCTGCGCTACACGACCGACCGGTTCACCTACGCCGGGACGGCGAACCCGCCGACGCTGACCTACGACAACACCTGGGACCTGCGCGGGAGCGGGGTGGCGGCGTACTGACCGGTGGCGGTCAGCCGGCCGAGACCAGCTCGCCGCAGCCGCACGCCGCCTGGACCTCGGCGTACAGGTCGGTGCCCTGCTGGCCCCACAGGCCGTTGACGATGAGCGTGGTCGGGCCGGCGACCAGGGCCTGCTTGTCGTCGTACAGGTTGTCCTGGGCGTAGGCCCGGGCCGCCTCGGGCGTGGGCAGCTCGGCCCAGATGATCGTCTGCGAGAGCGCGGGGAGCCCGATGCCGACCGCGTCCTCGTCGCCGTAGCAGTCGAGCTGGCGGAAGTCGACCTGCCCGGGAGCGCCGGTCTCGTTGGTGCCCCACTTGATGATCGCGCACGACGGGTTGTCGCTGCTGAGGTCGGCGGTCGCCGTCTCGACGACGGCGAAGTCGAGGCGGGCCGCCGGGTCCACCGCGACGCTCGCCGACGTGGTCTCCGGTGCGCTCGACGCGGGACCGGGCGGGGTGGCGTCGCCGTCCTCGGACGAGGAGCAGGCGGTCGTCGCCAGAAGGAGGAGGCTGGTCATGAGCAAGGGTGCGGCCGTACGGCGCAGGACAGTCACGCCCTCATCCAGCCAGGGGCGGCCGGAGGGCCGCATCAGGGAACGACCCCAATCCTCGACCGGCCCGCACTACGCTGCCTCCGTGGCCAGCGGTCGGAGCGGTCGACTCGTCGAGAGGGAGGCCAGCCTGGCTCAGGCCGGCGCCGCCCTCGCCCGCCTGCGCGCCGGCACCGGCGGGGCGCTCTGCGTGCTCGGTCCGGCTGGCGTCGGGAAGACCTCGCTGCTCACCTCCGTCCTGGCCGAGGCCGAGACCGAGGCCGGCGACAGTGACGGCGGCGTGCGGGTGCTGCGGGCGACCGCCGGTGAGCTCGAGGCGCACGCGCCGTACGGCGTCGTCCGGCACCTCTTCGGCCGCGCGCTCGCCGCGCTGGACCCGGTCGCGCTCGACGGTCTCGGCGGGATCGCCCACGGCGCGGCCCGCGCGGCCGTGGACCTCGTGCTGCACCGCGGGGAGCCGGTCGACGACCCGTCGGTCCTGCTCAACAGCCTGTACTGGCTGCTCGACGGGCTGACCGCCGACGGTCCGCTGGTGCTGGCGGTCGACGACGCGCACTGGGCGGACGAGGCGTCCCTACTGTTCTGCCAGCACGTCCTCAACCGGGCGAGCGAGCTGCCGGTGCTGCTCGTCGTCGCGGCCCGCGACATCCTGCCCGAGCGCCGCAGCCCCGCACTGGCGGCGCTCGTGGCCGGGGCCTCCCGCCTCGACCTCGCGCCGCTCAGCGTCGCCGGCGTCCGGTCCTGCCTCGCCCAGCTGGGTCACGACGAGATCAGCGACGAGCTCGCGGCGGCGTGCGCCGACGTCAGCGGCGGCAACCCGTTCCTGGTCACCGCGCTCGCCGAGCTGCTGGGGACGACGGACGTGCGCTCGCTCGTGCCCCGCACGGTCGTCGACACGGTCGTGCAGCGGCTCACCGCCCTCGGGACGGCGGAGCAGGCGCTCGCCCGCGCGGTCGCCGTCCTCGAGTCGGCACCCCTGCGCATCGCCGCCGGGCTGGCGGAGCTGACCCCGGAGCGCGCCGGTGCGGCCGCCGACCAGCTGCGCGACGCCGGGCTGCTCGCCACCGAGCGGCGCCTCACCTACCGGCATGCCCTGCTGCGCAGCGCCGTCACCGCGGCGACCGGTGCCGCGACCCGCGACGACCTGCACCGCCGCGCGGCCCGGGCGCTGGCCGACGAGCCGGACGGCCTGCACCCGGCGGCCGGTCACCTGCTGGAGGCCGAGGGCGTGGCCGACCCGTGGGCGATGCGGCTGCTGCGGACGGCGGCCCGCGCGGCACTGGCCGACGGGGCACCCCAGGCGGCGGTCGACCTGCTACGGCGCGCGGTCGCCGAGCCGCCGCCGGCCGCCGACCTCCCCGGACTGCTGGTCGAGCTGGGCACGGCCGAGCTGCGGGCCGGCGACCCGGCGTCGGTGAGCACCCTCGAGCGCGCGGGCCGCGGCGTGACCGACCCGGTGCTGCGCGCGCAGTGCGCCATCGGCCTCGCGGCGGCGTACCACGTCGGCGGGTTCTACGAGCGCTCCGTGCCCCTCCTCGGCGACGCACTCGCCGGACTCGGACCCGAGCACGGCGACCTGACCCTCGTCGTCGAGGCCGAGCTCGTCGCGGCCGCACTCTCCGCCCCGGGCCGGGTCGACGAGGCGCGCGACCGGCTCGCCCGGCACGGCCACCTCGCCGGCGCGACTCCCGGGGAGCGGCTGCTCCTCATCCACCAGGCGTCGGTCGCCAACGCCACCCGGGCGCCGATCGCCGAAGCCGGCGACCTGGCCCGGCGCGCGATCGGCGACGGCGCGACACCCGAGCAGGTGACGAACCCGTTCGCCTGGACGCTCGCCCGGCTCCACCTCGCCTGCGCCGGCGAGTACGACGCCGTCGCCGCCCTCTGCGCCCAGGGACTCGACCTCGCCGCCCGGACGGGCTCCGTCCCGCTCCACGCCGCCGCCTCGGTCACCCGCGGCTGGGCGCACCTGTGGTCCGGGCGCATCGACGACGGCGGCACCGACTTCGCCGCGGCGCTGCGCCACGCCGAGGTGGTCCCCGGCGGCCAGCTGCTCCGCCTGATGGCCTCGGCCGGCCTGGCCGAGGCACTGCTCGCCCAGGGCCGTCTGGCCGACGCCGTCGCCGCGCTCGACGCGGTGCCCGACGAGGTGGCGGCCGACCGCAACCAGGCGACCGGCATCCACCTGCTCCGCGCCCGCGGCCTGGTCCGCGCCGCCGCCGGCGACCACGCGGGCGCCCTCGACTCCCTGCAGAGCTGCGGCGAGCGGCTCGCCGCCCTCGACATGGACTCCCCCACCTGGTGCGCCTGGCGCCCCGCCGCCGTCGAGAGCCTCTGGGCGCTCGGCCGGGTCGACGAGGCCCGCGACCTCGCCGTCGTCGAGCTGGACCGGGCCGAGGCCAAGGCGGCAGCCGGCATCCTCGGCCAGGCACTGCGGATCGCCGGCGAGGTCGCCGCCGACAGCGACGACGGCATCGCGCTGCTCGAACGCTCCGTCGCCGTCCTCGACGGCAGCGAGGCCCGGCTCCAGGAGGCCCGCTCCCGGGTCGCGCTCGGCGCCGCGCTGCGTCGTGCGGGACGCCGGGTCGAGGGCCGCGAGCAGCTGCGCCGCGGCCGCGAGCTCGCCCACCGCCTCGGCGCCGTCGCCCTCACCGACCGCGCCGCCACCGAGCTCGCCCTCGCCGGCGGCCGGGCCGGCCGGATCGAGCTGACCGGCGTCGCCGCCCTCACCTCCGCCGAGCGCCGGGTCTGCGCGCTGGCCGCCACCGGCCTGCGCAACCGCGACATCGCGCAGCGGCTCTTCGTCAGCACCAAGACCGTCGAGGTGCACCTGTCGCGGGCCTACCGCAAGCTCGGCGTCGGCCGGGACGGGCTGGCGACGCTGCTCGACAGCGCCTGAGGCCGGCCGGCACCACGACGACGGCGAGCGCGAAGACCGAGCGGAGGCCGCGAATCCCTAGAATCGCGCCATGGCCGCCCACGACACCCGCCTGCTGCTCCTGGGTGCCGTCGCGCTCTTCGAGCCGGTCAACGGCTACCAGATCCGGCGCGAGCTGATGTCGTGGCAGGTCGACCAGTGGGCGCACGTCAACCCCGGCTCGATCTACAGCGGGCTCAGCACGCTGACCAAGCAGGGTCACCTGGTCCGCCACGACCTCGTCGACGGCGGGCGCGAGGTCGCCGTCTACGAGCTCACCGCCTCCGGCCGCGCCGAGCTCGACCGGCTCGTCGAGGTCGCCCTCACCACCGTCGACCTGTACGACGCCGTCGGCCTCCACGTCGCGCTCGGCCTGCTGCCGCTCATCGACCGGCCCACCGCCGTCCGGCACCTGTCGGCGCGGCTGCGCGCCCTCGACGACCTGCTGCTCCACCTCGAGGGGGTCACCGGCAGCACGACCGCGCCGCCCCACGCCACCCGCTCGATGGCGCTGCCCCTGCTTCGGGGCCGGGCCGAGCGGGCCTGGCTCGTCGAGATGCTGGACGACGTCCGCAGCGGCCAGCTCTTCTTCCGCGACGAGCCCTTCGCCTGGGCGCCGACCCAGGACGACCCCGGCTGGCAGATGAACGCCGACCGCGAGCGCTACCGGGCGCTGCTCGGGCGCTGAGCCGGGTCGACCAGGATCTTCGCGTGCCGCTCGGGGTCGCCGAGGTCCGCGAACGCACCGGCCACGCCGTCGAGCCCGACGACGCCGGTGACCAGCGGCGCGACGTCGACCTTGCCGGAGCCGATCCACTGCAGGGTCTGGTGGAACTCGCTCGGGTCGTAGGCGAACGCGAAGCGCAGGTCGATCTCCTTGTTGATCGCCATCGACGGCCGGAACGAGTCCTCGCCCATGCACACGCCGACGACGACCACGCGGGACAGCAGCGGCGCGGACGAGATGATGTGCTCGATCATGCCGGGCAGGCCGACGCACTCGAAGACGACCGGGCCGCGCGGGGTCGCCCCCACCTTCTCGGCGGCGCGCATGACGTGCGCCCACGGCAGGAGGGGGACGGCGCGCAGCTTGTCCATCGCGTCGAGGCCGAGCTCGGCGAGGGCGATCGCCTCGGTGAGGTAGCGCGAGTCCGCGAAGGACGCCCACGGCGACACCGTCGCCGGGTCGACGACGACGTCGGCGCCCATCCGCTCGGCCAGCGCGCGGCGGCCGGGCGAGAAGTCGCTGGCGATGACGTGCCGGACGCCGGTCGCCTTGAGCATCGCGATCACGGCGAGCCCGATCGGGCCGCAGCCGATGACGACGGCGGTGTCCTTGGCGCCCACCTCACCCCGGCGCACGGCGTGCAGCGCGACCGCCATCGGCTCGGTGAGCGCCGCGGCGTCGGCGTCGAGGGAGTCCGGCACCCGCATCGTCATCGACGCGTTGACCAGCACCTGCTCGGCGTACCCGCCCGGCGCCTGCTCGGAGAGCCCGGTCAGGTGGACGTCGGCACCCGTGCGCAGCACGGGCAGCGCGACCACGCGCGTGCCGACCGGGAAGGGCTTGCGGGTGCGCGGGCCGTAGTCGGCGACGGTGCCGACGAACTCGTGGCCCAGCACCACCCGGTCGGTCGAGCGCATGAAGGCGTCGTACCCCAGGGCGGCCGCATCGGCGGCCGTCTCGTCGCAGTGGGTGCGGGCGTGGAGGTCGGAGCCGCAGATGCCGCAGCGCTCGACGTCGAGCAGGATCTGCCCCTCGGCGGGGGTGAGGTCGGGGAGCTCCTCGACGGTCAGCTGGGCCTGGTGGCAGACGACGGCGCGCACGGCCCCAATCATGCCGCCCGGCGGCGCTCGGGGTAGTGGTCCAGCGGTTCCTGTCCGGTCAGCGAACCGATGGCGGCCATCAGCAGGTCGGTCCCGGCCCGCACGTCGCCGGCGGTGACGTCGACCGGGGCGCCGATGTCGACGCGCACCCGGCCCCGCCGCCATCCCCTCCGGGACGACGGGTCGACGGCCGCCGTGCCGACCAGGCCCACCGGCAGCACCACCGCGCCGGGCACCGCCCGCGCGACCCGGACGACGCCCGTGTGCCCCCGGTAGAGGCGTCCGTCAGGCGAGCGGGTGCCCTCGGGGTAGATCGCCCAGACGCCCCCGTCGCGCAGCAGCCGCTCGGCCGCCGCGAGCGACGTCGAGGCCGCGGAGCCGCCGTCCCGGTCGACCGGGATCTGCCCGGTCACCGCGCACAGCCAGCGGTAGAGCCGCCCGCGCGGTCCGGGGCGGTAGTACTCCGCCTTGGCCAGGAAGCGCGGCTGCCGCGGAAGCACCAGGGAGAGCACGAGCGAGTCGATCTCGGCCGCGTGGTTGGCGGCGACGACCACCGGCCCGGACGCCGGCACGTGCTGCCGGCCGCGCACCCGGGGCCGCGTGTACCAGCGCACGACCGGCCCCAGCAGGACCCACTTGAGCATCCAGAACCACATGCGCACCCTCCGGAGGTAGACACTGTCTACTTCCAGTCTGCCCCGCGACCGGGGAGACTGTCGAGGTGACCGCCCGCGACCGCCTCGTCAGCGTCGGCACCGAGCTCCTCGAGGCACACGGGCGCGAGGGCGTCTCGCTCCGCTCGATCGCCGCCGCGGCTGGCGTCTCGCACGGGGCGCCGCGCCGCTACTTCCCCACCTACCAGGCCCTCCTCGCGGCGATCGCCCGCGGCGGCCTCGAGGACCTCGACGCCGAGCTCGCGCCCGCGCTCGCCGCCGACGACCTGCCCCGGGCCGCGCGCGCCTACCTCGCGTTCGCCCGGTCCCGGCCGGAGATGTTCGATCTGATCACCCGCCACGACCTGCTCGAAGGGGCCGGCGGCCACCTGCGCGAGATCACCGGGCGCTGGCTCGCCGAGCTCGGCGCCACCCTGGCCCGCACCACCGGCCGGGAGCCGGCGCCGGCGGAGTGCCTCGCCCTGTGGTCCGCCGTGCACGGCCTCGCCGCGCTGACCGGCCGGCGCGCCACCGAGCCCTCCGGGATCGACCCGGACGCGGCGCTCGCCGTCCTGCTCGACCGGCTGGGCTGAGAACGCACAGCGCCCCGGCTCCGAGGAGCCGGGGCGCTGCAGTGAGCGTGCGGGATCAGGCCTCGAGCGCCTTGGCGACCCGGCGGTGCGCCTCCCAGATCTCCTCGGGGAGACCGTCGAACTGCGCGAGGTGCTTCTCGCGGAAGCCCATCTCCTGCTGCCAGCGCGGGACGTCGATCGACAGGAGCGTGTCGAGGTCGGCCAGCGCCTGCTCGTCGAGGCCCTCGAGGTTGAGCTCCTCGCGCTTCGGCAGGACGCCGACGGGCGTCTGCACGCCCTCGACCTCGCCGGCCAGGAACTCCATGAGCCAGTTGAGCGGCCGCAGGTTCTCGCGGTAGCCCGGCCACAGGAAGCGACCGTCGTCGCCGCGCTGGAACCAGTTGACGTGCGCGAAGATCGGCTTGGTCGTCGCCCGGCCGATGACCTCGAGCCAGTGCGCGGCGTAGTCGGCCTCGGAGTACGACATGAACGGGCGCATCGACATCGGGTCGTAGCGGAGCACGCCCTCGAGGCCGTCGGCCGCCGCGGTCGCCTCGGCACCCAGCGTGAGGCCGTCGTAGACGCCCTCGGCGATGTCGGTGATCGCGCGGATCAGCGGCTCGCGGTCACGGGTGCGGCCACCGAAGATGATGCCGTGGATCTCGACGCCCTTCGGGTCCTCGAAGTCCTTGGCGACGTTCGGGACGTTGGCCAGGGTCGTGGTGAAGCGGCTGTTCGGGTGCGCCCACGGAGCGTCGGCCTCCTCGGGGGACCGGTCGGCGATGACGTCGCCCTTCCAGTCCTCCCAGCCGTCGAGGTCGGTCGGCTTGTCACCCTTGCCCTCCCACCAGACCTCCTGGGTCTTGGGGTTGTAGGCGACGTTGGTGAAGATCGCGCCGGTGCCCGGGACGATCGAGTCGATCGCGGTCGGGTTGGTCTTCTCGTTGGTGTCCTTCGCGACACCGAAGACGCCGTTCTCCGGGTTCATCCCGTAGAGCTTGCCGTCGTCGCCGACCCAGATCCACGCGATGTCGTCGCCGTAGAACTCGACGTAGTAGCGGTCGCCGAGAGCGTCGGGCGCCAGCGTCATCGCGAGGTTCGTCTTGCCCGAGGCCGACGGGAAGCCACCGCAGATGTTGTACTTGCGGCCGGTCTCCTTGTCGGTGATGCCGAGCAGCATGAACTGCTCGACCAGGAAGCCGTTCTTCCAGCCGTCGTACGAGCCCTGGCGCAGACCGTGGGCGATCTTGCCGAGCAGCGCGTTGCCGCCGTACGACGAGCCGAAGTGCAGGATCGTGCGCTCGTCGGCGACGGTCACGAAGTACCGCTTGTCGTCGGGCGTGCCCTGGCCGAGGTTCTCGAGGTCGCCGGTCACGTGGACGGCCTTGACGAAGGAGTCGCCCAGGTCGTTGATGTACTCCACGCCGACCCGCGCCATGCGGATCATCTGGAGGACGACGTTGCGGTTGTCGGTCAGCTCCACACCGGCGGCGAACTTCTCGACCGGCGAGCCCTTCGGCGACATGAGGTAGGGGATGACGTACATCGTCTTGCCCGCCGAGGCGCCGGTCATCAGCTCGACCAGCTTCGGCTTCATCTCGGCGGCGGGCTTCCAGTTGTTGTAGATGCCCTTGTCGGCCTCGTTGGAGGTCGCGACGATGGTGCGCTCCTCAGCGCGCGCGGTGTCCTTGTAGTAGGAGCGCGAGTAGTAGAGACCCTCTCCGGCCGGGAGGAGCTCACCGGCTTCCAGGGACTCCTGGACCAGCCGCGCGTCGTCGGCCGCGGACACGACCTCGATGCGCTCTGCCCCGGTGATGTTGGCCCAGTGTGCGACGTACTCACGGACGTGGGGGTTGGTGAGACCCGCCTCGTCGAGCGTCCGCTCCACATCAACCATTTGCTTCGCCAGCCTTTCGGTCCTTGACAAGGTGTGGGCACGCTACCCCACAGCCCACCCGGGTTTTTCCGGGGTTCGAATCGTGCGATCCGTGGACACCGTCGTCCGCGTGACAGTCACCATGACACCCGTTTTGCGCTGACGCACATCGGCGGGAACCCCGGTTTCTGCCCGCTCCGAGGGCGGCGCGGCCTTGGATCGTGCCAATCCCCGGCCTGGCTGGGGATTGGCGCGCGGACCGTCGTACGCCGTAAAGTCACGCCCGAAGGGGAGTAGTCCTCAACAGACGTGTCGACACACTGGCCCCCGGGCCCGGCACGTCAGGCCACCTCGGTGGCGGACGAGACCTTCGACCAGCTGCACGACCGACGAGACCCGTCAGACGTGCCGGTCGAAGGCACGTCCATCGCGGCAGCGCGGACAGCTCCGGCCGGCACCGGAGAGGAACCCACCATGTACGCCTTCCTGCTCAGCACCGCCGTCATCTTCGTCGCCGAGCTCGGCGACAAGAGCCAGCTGATGGCGATGACCTTCGCGACCCGCTACCGGGCCCGCGACGTGATCATCGGCCTGACCGCCGCCACCGCCGTCGTCCACCTGGCCTCGGTCGGCATCGGCTACCTGATCGGCGACGCCTTCGCCGACTACCAGGGCGCGATCGAGATCGGCGCCGGCGTCGCCTTCCTCGGCTTCGCCGCCTGGACCCTGCGCGGCGACGAGCTCACCGAGGAGGACACCGCCAAGGCCAAGGCCGCCACCGGCCGCGCGATCCTCGTCGTCGCCGTCTTCTTCTTCCTCGCCGAGCTCGGCGACAAGACCATGCTCGCCACCATCACCCTGGCCACCCAGGAGGGCTGGTTCGGCACCTGGCTCGGCTCCACCGTCGGCATGGTCGCCGCGGACGCCCTCGCCATCGCCCTCGGCGCGATCGTCGGCCGCCAGCTGCCCGAGAAGGTCGTCAAGTACGGCGCCGCCGCCCTCTTCGCGATCTTCGGCCTCGCCCTCATCGCCGGCGGCGCCGGGCTCTTCTGAGCCCCGCCGCGGTTGAACCCGGCCGCACCCGGGCATGGACGAAGCGATGAGCCAGCCGCCGCACCCGCCCCCGCCCTTCGGACCACCACCTCCCCCCGCACCACGCCCCCGCACGGGCCTGGTGGTGGGGCTGGTGGTCCTGGCGGTGGCCGCACTGGCCGGGATCGGCGTCGGCGCCTTCGTCGTCGCCGACCGGATGCTCGACGACGACTCCCCCCGGGTCGGGACCCGGACCACCGCGGCGACCGACGGCACCTCGCCGACCGACGACTCCTCGCCGACCGACGAGGCGACCGACCCGACGGCGCCCACCACCGGCCTCACCGCGCCCTACTCCCCCACCGACGACACCGGCGACGACGTCCACGGCGACGTCGAGGTCGCCGACTTCCCCGGCGACTGGGACTTCAAGCTCGGCGACGTCGAGCACCACGCCACCCTCGACCGCTCCGTCGACCACGCCACCTGCGCCCCGGTCGAGAAGGACGCCGTCCTCACCAGCCAGCGCTGCGAGCACGCCGCCCAGTGGGTCTTCACCGCCCTCGGCGGCAAGGTCCGGCTCACCCAGCTCTTCCTGGTCTTCGACACCGAGCGCCACGCCAAGGCCGCCCAGACCGCCCTCGACGACAAGGACCTCGACCTCCCGGCGGGGAGCACCTTCCCGTCGTACGCGCAGGGACGGTGGAACTCGAGCGTCTACGGCAACATCATCAGCGTCACCGTCGGCACCTCGCGCACCGAGGTCGACGAGAAGCGGCTCACCTCGATGGTCAACTACATGAACACCGACTTCCGGACCGCGCTGCTGTTCAGCTTCTGAGCGCGGGCGGCGGGCGGCAGGCGCGCGCGATACCCCGCGGGAAAGTCGTTGAAACTTTTACGCCGGATCTGATGACAACCCGTCAGCCACGTGGCACACTTCTCAGTGCCGCCGCAGGTGACCCGAGACGCCTGCGGCGGCTTCCAACTTTTTGGGCCGAGCGCGGCTCCGCCGCGGGGGGAGGCAGCAAGCTGCCCCCGGACGCGGCTCTCACCGCGCTGCCGGCCGACTTTCTGGGCCGAGCGCGGCTTCGCCGCGGGGGGAGGCAGCAAGCTGCCCCCGGACGCGGCTCTCGCCGCGCTGCCGGCCTGGCACGCTGCCGGCCGGGCGCCGCTAGCCTGGATCCATGGGGAGCGAGACGCAGCCGGGCTCGGCCGACACGCTTCCGGACTTCTACCGAGCCGTCCCCGCCGCCGACGCCTACGACGCGCCGCCGACCCCGGGCCAGGCACAGGGTCTGGTCGAGCACGTCCTCGAGGCCGAGGTCATCGACGAGCCCGACGCCGAGCCCGACGCCGAGCCCGACGCCGACCCCGACGCCGAGGCCTGAGCGCCCCTCACCCCTTCCGGTACGCCGGCGCCCGCCGGCTCGGCACCGTCTCGCCCGAGCCGAGCAGCGGCAGCACCCGCGGCGGCACCAGCACCGACAGCACCATCACGCTGGTCGAGCGGACCACGGACGACGACTGGTCGATCCGCACGAGCGTGGCCTGCAGCTCGGGGTGGGAGCGGGTGGCGACGCGGCACAGGACGTCGTACGAGCCGGTGGTGACATAGGCCTCGAGCACCTGGGGGATCGCCTCGAGGTCGCGGGAGACCTCGTCGAGCGCGCCCTGGGAGATCTCCAGGGTGACGTAGGCCTGGACCTCGAAGCCGGCCGCGGCGACGTCGAGGGTGGGGTCCCAGTCCGCGATGACGCCGGCCTCGGTCATCCGGCGCAGCCGGCTCTGGACGGTGGCCCGGGCGACCTTGGTCAGGCGGGAGAGCTCGAGGTCGCCGGCCCGGGGGTGCTCGGTGAGGGCGGTGAGCAGGGCGAGGTCGATCTGGTCGAGCGCGAGCATGGCTCCAAACTAGACAGATCGCCTACCAATAGCCACCCGAAGGCGGCAGAACTGACCGTCTTGCCTACCTCGACATAGTCAGGTTGTGGGGCTCGGGACGGACCTGTTGTGCTCCTCACATGTCCCTCCACGACACCCTGACCAGTGAGGAGCAGCTCGCCGAGCTGGACCTCGACACGTTGAAGCAGCTCGTCGGCCTCGTCGAGTACGACGACCGCGAGGACCCGTTCCCCGTCACCGGCTGGGACGCCGCCGTGTGGGTGGTCGGCAATGCGACCCAGACCGCGCACTTCTTCATCTCGGCGTTCGGCATGGAGCTCGTCGCCTACGCGGGTCCCGAGACGGGCAACCGCGACCACGTGGCGTTCGTCCTCAAGAGCGGCGCGGTCCGCTTCGTCATCAAGGGCGGCGTCGACCCGCGCAGCACGCTGCTCGACCACCACCGCAAGCACGGCGACGGCATCGTCGACATCGCGCTCGAGGTCCCCGACGTCGACAAGTGCATCGAGCACGCGCGCTCGGTGGGGGCGACGGTGCTCGAGGAGCCGCACGACCTCACCGACGAGCACGGCACGGTCCGGGTCGGCGCGATCGCGACGTACGGCGACACCCGGCACACGCTCGTCGACCGCAGCCGGTACGACGGCCCGTACCTGCCCGGCTACGTCGCGCGGACGTCGTCCTTCCAGCGGCGCGAGGGTGCGCCGAAGCGCCTGTTCCAGGCGCTCGACCACATCGTCGGCAACGTCGAGCTCGGCAAGATGGACGACTGGGTCGAGTTCTACCGCAAGGTCATGGGCTTCACGAACATGGCCGAGTTCATCGGCGACGACATCGCGACCGACTACTCGGCGCTGATGTCGAAGGTCGTCGCCAACGGCAACCACCGGGTGAAGTTCCCCCTCAACGAGCCGGCGGTCGCCAAGAAGAAGTCGCAGATCGACGAGTACCTCGAGTTCTACGACGGCCCGGGCGCCCAGCACCTCGCGCTGGCCACCAACGACATCCTCGCCACGGTCGACGCGCTGCGGGCCGAGGGCGTCGCCTTCCTCGACACCCCGGACTCCTACTACGAGGACCCCGAGCTGCGCGCCCGGATCGGCGAGGTGCGGGTCCCCGTCGAGGAGCTGCAGAAGCGCGGCATCCTCGTCGACCGCGACGAGGACGGCTACCTGCTGCAGATCTTCACCAAGCCGCTGGGCGACCGGCCCACCGTGTTCTTCGAGCTCATCGAGCGGCACGGCTCGCTGGGCTTCGGCAAGGGCAACTTCAAGGCGCTGTTCGAGGCGATCGAGCGCGAGCAGGAACGACGGGGGAACTTCTGATGGCGACCGACCCGACCACGATGCACGAGCTGCTCGGCCGGTTCGAGGCCAAGGCGCCCGAGATCGTCTTCGAGTGGCACGACGCCGAGACCGAGGCCAAGGGCTGGGTGGTGATCAACTCCCTGCGCGGCGGCGCGGCCGGCGGCGGCACCCGGATGCGGGCGGGCCTCGACCGCAGCGAGGTCGAGGCGCTGGCCAAGACGATGGAGGTCAAGTTCACCGTCTCCGGGCCGGCCATCGGCGGCGCCAAGTCGGGCATCGACTTCGACCCCGCCGACCCGCGCCGCGAGGGCGTCCTCGCCCGCTGGTTCAAGGCGGTCTCCCCGCTGCTCAAGACCTACTACGGCACCGGCGGCGACCTCAACGTCGACGAGCTCCACGACGTCATCCCGCTGACGGAGCGCTACGGCCTGTGGCACCCGCAGCAGGGCATCGTCAGCGGGCACTTCGCGGCCGACGAGCGTGAGCTGGTGCAGCGCGTCGGCATGCTGCGCCTCGGCGTCTCCAAGGTCGTCGAGGACCCGCGCTACACGCCCGAGCGCGAGCGCAAGTACACGATCGCCGACCTGGTCACGGGCTGGGGCGTGGCCGAGTCGGTCGTGCACTACTACGGGACCTACGGCGGCGCGCTCGCCGGCAAGCGCGTGATCGTGCAGGGCTGGGGCAACGTCGGGTCCGCGGCCGCCTACTACCTGGCCCAGGCCGGTGCCTCGGTCGTCGGCATCATCGACCGCGAAGGCGGCCTGATGAACCCCGACGGGTTCACCCCCGAGGAGGTCCACGCGCTCTTCGTCGGCAAGGAGGGCAACGCCCTGCGGGCCGACGGCCTGATCCCCCACGACCAGCTCGACGACGCGATCTGGGACATGGGCGCCGAGATCTTCCTGCCGTGCGCGGCCTCGCGCCTCGTCACCGTCGAGCACGTGAAGCGGCTCGTCTCGGGCGGCCTCGAGGTGATCTCGGCCGGCGCCAACGTGCCGTTCGCCGACCCCGAGATCTTCTACGGGCCGACGTACGAGTTCGCCGACCAGCACGTCGCGGTGATCCCCGACTTCATCGCCAACTGCGGCATGGCGCGGACGTTCACGCTGCTCATGGAGGGCATCGACGAGGTGTCCGACGAGGTCATCCTCGGCGACGTCTCGCGGACCATCCGCACCGCGCTCGAGAAGTGCCACGAGCGGTCGCCGTACCCCACGTCGGTGGCGGCGACGGCGTTCGAGATCGCGCTCGACCAGCTGGTCTGAGGCAGCGGCCGGGCTGCAGGTCCCGCGGCAGGCGGACGGCGAGCAGCGCCCCGCCCGCCGCGGCGACCGCGCCCCAGCCGTAGGCGAGCCCGTAGCCCAGTGCCGACGCCGCGTGCGCGGCGAGCAGGGCGCCGATCACGGCGCTGGAGACGGACGCGCCGATCATCCGCATGAGCGTGTTGAGGCCGTTGGCGGCGCCGACCGCGTCGGGCGCGGTGAGCCGGACGACGAGGAACGGCAGCGTCGCGAACGACATCCCGATGCCGAGGCCGATGAGCAGCGAGACGGCGACGACCGCGACCGGCCACCGCACGGTGAGCGCCGACGCCGTGTAGCCGATCGCGCTGCAGGCCAGGCCGAGCGCCAGGGCCCAGCGGGCGCCGCGACGGCCGACGATCCAGGAGCCGAGCGGCGCGGCGAGCATCATCGCGAGCCCGCCGGGGACCAGGCAGAGACCGGCGACGAGCACCGAGTGGCCCGCTCCCTCGACCGGGCGCTGGAGCAGCACGGGCATGACGAGCACGTTGGTGAACATCGCGACGCCGGCGAGCACCGACGCGAGCTGGACCAGCGCCATCCGCGGCTCCAGGGCGGAGGCCAGGTCGACGAGCGGGTCGCTCGTCCGGCGCTCCCAGCGCCACCACACCGCGAGGACGACGAGACCACCCGCGGCGCTGCCGAGCGTGGCCGGGTGCGCCCAGCCCCAGCGTCCACCGTTGGTGACCGCGAGGAGCACCGCCACCAGCCCGGCGGAGAGCAGCACGCAGCCGATCCCGTCGAACGACGCCCGCGGCCCGGCCGGCCCGGCGTCGGCGACCGGCCTCGGGACGACGAGCACGACCGCCACCGTGACGAGGACCGCGAGCACGGACGCGACCCAGAAGACGACCTGCCAGTCGGCGACCGAGGCGATCAGCCCGGAGAAGGCGACGCCGGCCGCCGTCCCGATGCCCATGGTGGCGCTGATCAGCGCGGCGCCGCGCTGCAGGCCGATGCCGACGGCGACCTCGGCGAGCACGCTGATCCCCAGCGGGATCACCGCGCTGGAGGTGCCCTGGAGCGCGCGGCCGGCGAGCAGTAGCGGGTAGGTGCCGGCCGCGCAGAGCACGCTGCCGATCGCGGTCGCGGCCAGGCACCACAGCAGCACCCGCCGGCGTCCGACCAGGTCGGCGAGCCGGCCGCAGACCGGTGTCGCGACGGCGGCCGCGACCAGGCAGACCGTCATCGCCCAGGACGCCGCCTCGCGGGTGATCCCGAGCCGCTCGGGAAGCTCGCCGAGCAGCGGGATGAGCAGCGCCTGCGACAGGATGCCGACCAGGCCGGCCGCCGCGAGGACCGCGACGACCGGGCGCAGCCGGACGGCGGGCGCTGCCGTGGTGGTCACGCGAACACGGCTCGGGCGCCGTCGATCGCCGTACCGCGCTCGGTGTCGACGCGGAAGGAGCCGTCGGCCCAGACCGGCACGCACACCGACTCCCCCGGGAACACGGGCGCGCTGAACCGGCCCTCGAGCAGGGTCAGGTCGGCCGGCGAGGCGCCCTGCGCGAACGCGGCCGCGAGCACCGCGCCCGACAGCGTCGCGAGCCCGTGCAGGATCGGCCGCGGCTGGCCGATCCGCTCCGCGGCGACGGGGTCGATGTGGATGTGGTGGTGGTCGCCGGTGAGCCGGTAGAGCGCGGCCGCGTTGGCCGCGATGTCCCAGTCGACGGTGGTCGCGGGGTCGCCCTCGGGTCCGGGGGCCCGGCCCGGGCCGCGCTCGCCGCCGAAGCCGCCGCGGCCGGGCGCGAAGATCGACCAGGTCGCCCGGACGTAGTCGCACTCGACGACGATCTCGAAGACGGCGGCGCCGCCCTTGTCCCACACCTCGCCGACGCGCGCGGTCATCAGCGTCGAGCCCGCGGCCGGCATGGGCGCCAGCACCTCGAGCCGCTGCGAGCCGTGCAGCGCCGTACCGACGTCCCAGCCGCCGGCCGAGCCGACGACGTCGGGCGCCCACTGCGCGAGCGTCAGCGCGAACGTCGGCAGCACCCGCAGGTCGCGCTCGAAGACCAGGTCGAGCCGATCGGCCGGAGCACCGACGGCGAGCGCGAACAGGATGGCGTCGCGCGCCTCCCAGCTCACCTCCCGCTCGCCCAGGGGCCGGCCGGCCCAGTCCGCGGTGTCGGTCACATCCAGCTCGGGTCGGGTCGTCATCCTGCTAGACTACCAAGCAAACGCTAGGTTTGTACGCCGACCCCGGGAGCACCGATGAGCAACGACACCCTGCCGACCGAGCCGGTGGTGACCTACGAGGTCCGCGACGCCGTCGCGTACGTGACGCTCAACCGCCCGGAGTACGCGAACGCCCAGAACTCCAAGGTCACCTACGCCCTCGACCGCGCCTTCACCGACGCGGTGAACGACGACGCGGTCAAGGTGATCGTGCTCGGCGGCAACGGCAAGCACTTCTGCGGCGGTCACGACATCGGCACGCCCGGGCGCGACATCCACGAGTCGTTCGAGCGCAAGGCCGTCATCTGGTGGGACCACGTCGGCTCCGAGGGCGTCGACGCCCGCTTCGCCCGCGAGTCCGAGGTCTACCTCGGGATGTGCCGCCGCTGGCGCGAGATCCCCAAGCCGGTCATCGCCAAGGTGCAGGGCGCCTGCGTCGCCGGCGGCCTCATGCTCGCCTGGGTCTGCGACTTCATCGTGGCCTCCGAGGACGCGTTCTTCCAGGACCCGGTGGTCAAGATGGGCATCCCCGGCGTCGAGTACTTCGCGCACCCGTGGGTGATGAACCCCCGCGCCGCCAAGGAGTTCCTCTACACCGGCGGCCGCTTCGACGCCCGCCGCGCACTCGATCTCGGCATGGTCAACCACGTCGTCCCCCGCGACCAGCTCGACGCGTCGGTCGACGAGATGGCCCACCGGATCGCCGCCATGCCCCGCCTCGGCCTGGCCCTCACCAAGAAGGCGATCAACCAGGCCGAGGACCTCATGGGTCAGCGCACCGGCATGGACTCCGTCTTCGGCCTCCACCACGCCGCGCACTCCCACAACGCCGAGGTCACCGTCGACTCGCTCGCCGGCCTCGACGCCGCCGCGATGGCGGAGTCGAACAAGCGCGACGCCGGCGAGCTCTAGCCCCCCACCCGCCGAAGTGCCACGAACCGGCGGGCGAAGTGCCACGAACCGGCGGCCGAGGGTGCACTCTCGACCGCCGGTTCGCGCTCCTTCGCCCGCCGGTTTGCGCTCCTTCGGCGGGGCTTGCAGGTCAGCGGAACTGGCCGTGCTCGAGCGGCCCCGGGGCGATGAAGGCGAACTCGTCGGCGTCGGGCTGCGCGTCGTGCCGCTCCTCGGTGAAGTTGTACGACGTGATGATGGCCGTCGGAGCCGCGTCCACGACGCTCGGGTCGACGAGGGCGTCGGCGAGGGCGTGCGGGTCCGTGGAGCCGGCGGCCTCGGCGGCGGCCCGGACGAGCAGCAGGGCGTCGTAGTTGTAGGCGAGGATCAGCGTGGCGCGGATGTCGCCGCGCTCGCGCATCCGGGCGACGGCGTCGACGACGCGCTGGTCCGCCGGGTCGAAGGCCGCGCTCCGGTAGACCTGCATGACGAGGTTCGCCACGGCCGGGGTGCCGAGCACCCCTGACGGGGGCTCCGTCGAGATCAGGCCCGTCGCCGAGACCGAGGTGTCGCCGATGATCGGGACGTCCCAGCCGAGCTTCTCCACGCCCTTGAGGACGTAGCCGAGGGCGGCGCCGTAGGCGTCGAGGACGAGCGCGTCCGGGTTCTTCGAGCGGATCGCCTCGAGCTGGGCGGTCATGTCGAGCGCCGCGACGTCGTACTCGACCGTGGCGAGGACGTCGATGCCGGCGTCCTCGAAGATGCGCTCGGCCGAGGCGCCGTACACCTCGCCGTAGGAGCTCGAGCCGTGCAGGATCCCGACCTTGGCGTAGCCCTTCTCCTCGAAGTAGGGCAGGTAGGCGCGGATCTGGTCGCCGGCGCTCGCCGCCAGGTCGAAGTTGAGCGGGAACTGCTCCGGGTCGGCCGACCGCTCGGTGGGCACCGTGCTGAGCGACAGGATCTCGTTCTGGCCGAGGATCGGGAGGATCGCGTCGGCGACCGTGGACGGGCCCGAGTTGAGCACCAGGTCGGGCTTGTCCTTCGCGATCGCCTCGCGCAGCTTGGTCACCGCGACGGTCGGGTCCGCCTGGTCGTCGACGACGCTGATGACGACCTTGCGGCCGTCGATCCCGCCCGCCTCGTTGACGGCGTCCACACCGGCCTGCGCGGCGAGGACCGAGGTGGCCGCGTTGTCCGCGAGCACCCCCTCGGCGGACACCCCGCCGAGCACGAGCACGCGGTACTCGTCGCCGCTGCCGGACTCCTCCCCCGCGCATCCCGCGGCGGCCAGCGCGAGGGCCGCGAGACCCCCGACCACCTTGAACAGACGTGTCCTCATTGCAGCTCCTTCGATGTCGGCCAGCGAACAGAGCGGTTTCTAGGTCACCGGCGACGGCGCCCGCGGCACCCATGCCACTGGCTGAAATCGGCGGTGCGTCGCTTCGGCGGCGGGTCGTTGGGTGAGCACGTCCTGGCCGCCACGTCAGCAGAACGGAAGCGCCGATGCACGTCTCGTCCCATGTTCCCGACGACCTCGTCGTCGACTTCGACTACCGCTACGCCGACGAGATCGCCGGCGACCCGTGGGCCTTCCTGGCTCGGCAGACCGAGGGACCGGGCGTGTTCTGGTCCCCGCGCCACGGCGGCCACTGGGTCATCGCCCGGACGGCGCTCGTCGACGAGGTCTTCCGCGACCACGAGCGGTTCTCCAACGGCAAGGTCGCGATCCCCGCACCACCGCGGCCGCAGTCGATCCCGGCGAGCATGGACCCGCCCGAGCACGGCCGCTACCGGCGGATCCTGTCCCGGCACGTGTTCAGCCCCAAGGCGCTCGGCACCCTCGTGGACGACGTCCACGCGGTCGGCGCCACCCTCATGGCCGACCTCGCGCCACAAGGACGCTGTGAGTTCGTCGCCGACTTCGCGCGGCCGCTGCCGGTCAGCCTGCTGCTGCGGATGCTCGGGCTGCCCGAGGACGTGCGCGACACGCTCGCGCTGTGGGTCCGCCAGATGTTCCACGGCGGCTCGGTCGACGAGGCGCTCGCGGGCTACCAGGAGGCGTTCGCCTTCCTCGGCGCCTGGCTGGACGACGCGCTCGCCCGCGAGGACGACCCCGGCATCGTGCTGCCCGCGCTGCGCGCCGCGCGGGTCCAGGACCGGCCGCTCACCCGTGACGAGATGCACTCGATGGCGATGATGCTGCTCGGCGCCGGCGTCGACACGGTGACCTCGCAGATGACCCACTGCATGCGGTACGTCGCCGAGAACCCCGCCGTGCGGCAGCGGCTCCTCGACGACCCGGGGCTCGTCCCGAACGCGGTCGAGGAGCTGCTGCGCCGCTACGGGATCGCCAACATCGCGCGCGTCGTCCGCGACGACATGGTCTACGAGGGGGTCGCCATGCGGGCCGGCGACCTGGTGCTGTGCAGCACCGCGCTGGCCGGGCTCGACGCGCGCTCGTTCCCCGACCCGATGACGGTCGACCTCGACCGGCCCAACGCCAAGGAGCACATGCCCTTCGGCGCCGGGCCGCACATCTGCCCGGGCGCCTACCTGGCGCGCGTCGTCCTCAAGTCGCTGCTCACCGAGGTGCTCGCCCAGCTGCCCGGCCTCGCGATCGCGCCCGAGGCGCGGCTGACCCACGTGTCCGGGATGACCGTGTCGCTGACGGCGCTGCCGCTCGTCTGGGGAGCCGGGCAGTGAGCGGCAACAGGTGGTCCGGATCCGGCGCGCGCCGGACGGGCTGCCCGCGCCCGACGACTTCGAGCTCGTCACGGAGCCGATCCCCGAGCCCGGCGACGGCGAGGTGCTCTTTCGCGCCCGCTACATGTCGGTCGACCCGGCGATGCGCCGCTACCTGCCGGCGCCCGCGGGCGGCCCGCACCCCCTCGGCGGTACGGCGGCCGTGGGCGACGTCGTCATTGCCGGCCCTCCCCCGCCGACGAGCGGCTACACCGGCGGCTTCGTCGGAGAGGTACTCGCCTCGCGGCACCCGGCCTGGCGGGCCGGCGACCTCGTCCAGGGCGGGAGCCGCTGGCAGACGCACCACGTCGTGCCGGGCGACTCGTTGGTCGCCGTACCGGAGGGCGGGGAGCTGCTCCACGAGCTCGGCGTCCTCGGCCAGCCCGGCTTCGTCGCCTGGTGGGGCGTACGACACGTCGCCGCGGTGAAGTCCGGCGAGACGTTCGTCGTCTCGGCCGCGGGCGGCGCGATCGGCATGGTCGCCGGCCAGCTCGCCCGCGCCGCCGGCGCCCGGGTGGTCGGGATCGCGAGCGGCGAAAAGGCCCGCTACGTCACCGAGGTGCTCGGCTTCGACGCGTGCGTCGACCGGCACGTGGAACCGGTCGCGGACGCGCTCGACCGGCTCTGCCCGGACGGGATCGACATCTACTTCGACAACGTCGGCGCCGACACGGCCCGCGCGTGCTTCGACCGGCTGCGGGACTTCGGGCGCTACGTCGTGTGCGGCATGGCCGGCGAGTACAACGCCCGCGAGGCCGAGACCGGCCCGCCGCTGCGGCCGGTTCTGCGCAAGCGGCTGCGGGTCGAGGGCTACGTCATCTACGACCACTACGACGAGTTCCCCGCCTTCCGCTCGGAGGTCGGCGCGCTGCTGGCGGCGGGCGACCTCCGCTACCGGTACGACGTCCGGCCGGACCTCGCCAGCGCCCCCGACGCGCTCGCCCGGCTGCTCCAGGGCCGCAACGAGGGCAAGGTCGTCGTGGACCTGGGGGCGGACGCATGACCGGGCGGCTGGCCATCGTCACCGGCGCCAGCCGCGGGATCGGCCGGGCGATCACCCGCCGGCTCGCGGCCGACGGGATCGCGGTCGCGGCCGTCGCACGCACGCTGCGGCCCGGCGACGGCCCGCTCGACATGAGCGGCTCGCTGGAGGAGACGGTCCGCCTGGTCGGCGAGGACGGCGGGCTGGCGCGGGCGTTCGCGGCCGACCTCGGCGACCCGGATCTCGACCGGGCGGCGCTGGTCGCGGAGGTAGAGGCGGCGTTCGGGAGGCGGGTCGGCATCCTGGTCAACAACGCCGCGGTGGCGCCGCAGCCGGCCGCATCGTTCCTGGACATCTCGCGCGAGGTGTTCCAGACCTCGATCGAGACGAACGTCTGGAACGCCTGGGACCTCGTCCGCGCCATCGTCCCGAGCATGCGGGCGGCGGGCTCCGGCTCGATCGTGACCATCTCGTCGCGGCTGGCCGGGCCGCGGGTCGGGCCGCCGTACGCCGCGCACCCGCTGGGCGGCTCGGTGCTCTACGGCTCGGTCAAGGCCGCGCTCGACCGGCTCAGCACCGGCATGGCGATGGAGCTGGCGCCCGACCGGATCGCCGTCAACGCCCTCTCCCCCGACCGCGGGGTCGCGACCGAGAACGCCGCACGCACCGTCCCCGGCTGGCCGTCGGAGCCCGAGGAGACCATGGCCGAGGCGGTGCTCGCGCTGTGCGACGGTGACCCGGCGGTGCTCACCGGCCGCGTCGCCTACAGCCTGAGCCTGCTCCGCGAGCTCGACCGCCCGGTCCGCACGCTCGACGGCCGGTCGCTGGTGCCCGGCTGGCAGCCGGCCGACATCGACCCGGCGGCGCTCCTGCCGGAGCACCTGGTGTTCAACCCAGCTCCGCCAGCCGGGCGCTGACCGCGTCGGCCGTGGCGACGAGCCGCTCGCGCCACGCGTCGACCTGGGCGCCCGAGACGCCGGCAGGCATGCCGTAGAGCACGAGCACCAGCACGGTCCGGCCGTCGCGGCGGACGGGCGCGGCGAGCATCCGGACGTCGTACGACGCCGCGGGGTCGAGGTCGGCGGGCTCGTAGTAGGGCGTCAGCCCGTCGAGCAGCGCACCGATCCGGCGCTCGGCGTCCGGCGTCGCCCGGGTCTCGGAGAAGCGGGCGACCTCCTCCCAGACGTCGTCGTGCTGGGGCGCGCGGAGGCCGAGCGACCAGCCGCGCTCGCGCACCCGGTCGAGCATCTCGCGGTGCCCGGCGCGGACCTCGGGCGCGACCGCCGAGCGGAGGTGGTGCGCCCACTGGGTGGCGGCGACGTCGGTGTCGGCGAGGTCGAGGAAGAGCGATCCGTAGGGCGGGACCAGCGGCATCCGGCGGCCGATGTGGGTCCGCATCCCGTGGTCGCCGCCGGCACCCGCCACGACGACGACCTCGTCGTCCACGAGGGCCTGGGCGTAGCAGGGGAAGCCGACCTCGCGGGCCAGCTCGTCCATCGGGCCGCGGGCGACGTCGGCGACCTGCAGAGGCAGCCGCAGGTCCGCCGACCAGGGGGCGACGAGCGAGCGCGGCCGGAAGCCGCCGTACCCGCCCTGGAAGAAGAGCAGCGGGTCGCCCGCGCCGGCGCCGGGCACGTCGAGGTGCTCGACCCGGCCGAGCACGATGTCGTGGTCGCCGCCGTCGAGGACGCTCTCGACCGAGCAGTCCAGCCAGGCGACCGCACCGTCGAGCACCGGGGAGCCGCCCGGCGAGAGGTCCCAGGAAACGCCGGCGAACTTGTCGGCGCCGCGCGACGCGAACTGCCGGCACAGCTGCTCCTGGTCGCTCGCCAGCACGTTGACGCAGAACCGCGGCCGCTCGCGCAGCGCGGCATAGCTGCTCGACGACTTCGCCGGCAGGTAGGCGACGAGCGGCGGGTCCAGCGAGACGGAGGTGAACGAGCCCACCACCATCCCCAGCGGTATGTCATCCGCGCCGAGCGCCGTCACCACGACGACCCCGGTCGGGAAGTGCGCGAGGACCTCGCGGAAGCGGCGGCCGTCGCCGGCGAGCTCGGTGTCGGACATGGAGGCTCCTCAGTCGGTCAGGTGCTCGCGCAGGGTCGCGCCGGCGTAGCGCTCGCGGAACAGGCCGCGCCGCTGCAGCCGCGGGACGACCTCCTCGACGAAGTCGGTCAGGCCGCCGGGCATGTCCGCCGGGATCACGATGAAGCCGTCGGCGGCGCCCGCCTCGAACCAGCGCTGCAGGTCGTCGGCGACGTCGTCCGGCGTACCGACCAGGCTGCGGTGGCCGATGCTCAGGCCGATCCGCTGCAGCAGCTGGCGCAGGGTCAGCCCCTCCTCGAGCGCGGTCCGGATGAACAGCGCCGGTCGCGAGACGCCCGCGTGGGCGGGGAGCTGGTCGCGCAGGTCCGGGAACGGCGCGTCGAGGTCGATCCCGGACAGATCGAGCCCGCCGAAGGAGGCGGTCATGAACTGCAGCGTCGACTGCTCGCTGACGTAGGAGCCGAGCTCGGCCGCGAGCTCGCGCGCCTCGGCGCGGGTCCGGCCGAGGATCGGCGTGACGCCGGGCAGCACCTTGACGTCCTCGGCCCGGCGGCCCGCGGCGACGGCCAGCGCCCGCATCTCGTCGGCGAACGCGAGCGAGGCGTCCGGGTCGACCTGGGTGGTGAAGACGAGGTCGGCGACCCGGGCGCCGAGCTGCATCCCGGGCCCGGACGAGCCGGCCTGGGCGAGCGGCAGCCGGCCCTGCGGCGAGCGCGGGATCGTCAGCGGACCGCGCACCTGGAAGTGCTTGCCGCGGTGGTCGAGGGGCCGGATCCGGTCCGGGTCGGCGTAGACGCCCGTCGTCCGGTCGGCGACGACCGCGTCCGGCTCCCAGCAGTCCCAGAGCCCGAGGACGACGTCGACGAATTCCTCGCCGCGCTCGTAGCGGTCCGCGTGGTCGGGCAGCGTGTCGGTGCCGTAGTTCTCCGCGGCCGCGGCGATCGCGGTGGTCACGACGTTCCAGCCCGCCCGGCCGCCGCTGAGGTGGTCGAGCGTCGCGAACTGGCGGGCCACCGTGAACGGGTCGTTGTACGTCGTGGAGCTCGTCCCGATCAGCCCGATCCGGCTGGTCGTCGCCGCGAGCGCCGACAGCAGCGCGACCGGGTCCGGCCGGAGCGTCGCGTCGGACGCGATGCCGGACGAGAGGGTGAGCGCGTCCGCGACGAAGAAGGCGTCGAAGCAGCCGGCCTCGGCGGTCTGCGCCAGGTGGGTCCAGTGCGCGAGGCTCTGCTCGGCGCCGGGCACCGTGCGCGGCGAGCGCCACACGCCCTGCGAGACGCCCATCGCCTGGGCGAAGACGGCGAGGTGCATCGAGCGGCTCATCACGACGCCCGGACGATCCGGCGCTGCTGCAGCAGCGGGCCGCCGGCGGACCAGGTCCACCTGTCGACGTACTCGCCGACCATGAGGACCTTCGGCTGGTCGCCGACCTTGACCAGCGCCCACGTCGAGCGGCTCTCGGCCGAGCGGTCGGCGCCGGCCCGGACGACGACCGTCGTCAGCAGGTGCCGGGTGCCCGAGCCGGGCCCGGTCAGGCCGCGCTCGCGCGGGCCCTGCAACCCCTCGGCGACGGCCGCGCGGCCGGTCAGCGGGCCCGCACTCGACTCCCACACGACGTCCTCGGCCATCAGGGCGGTCAGCTCGTCGAGCGTCCCCTCGTCCGCGGTGTAGCAGGTCTGCGCGACCTGGTTGCGCACCGCGTTCTCGACCTCGGTGTCGTTCTCGTTCCCGGTCATCGCCGGCCACCCTCCTGCTCCGAAAGCTGCTTCACGTGCTCGCGCACCGCCTCGGCGAGGGGTACGAACGGGTGCACCTCGGGCGCGAACGGCCCCGCGTGCATCCGGTTGTGGCAGATCGCGACGGCGAGCCCGGTGTCGAGCTCGGCCCACGCGATCGAGCCGCCGGCACCGGGGTGCTGGAGCACCCGGGGCCGGTCGCCGACGCACGGGTGGGCACCCGGGCCGCCGGTCCAGTAGCCGTAGCCGCCCACCCGCGCGGGGGCGCCGAGGTAGCGGTCCACCTCGGTGACGCCGTCGCGGGGCGTCGGGAAGAGGTCGACGAGCTCGGCGGGGAGCAGCCGGACGCCGTCCAGCTCGCCGCGGCCGGCGAGCACCGCCAGCAGGCGTGCCACCGAGCGGGCGTTGCCGATCAGCCCGGCGGACGGGTTGACCGTCCGCAGCCCGAGGTCGGCGTTGAACACCGCCGGGCCGGGGTAGACCGCGCCCGGCATGCCGCGCAGGTGGTCCTCCGCCGCGCCCTCGGGCGACGCTCCGCCGCTGAGCACCGCACGGCGTACGTCGTGCTCGGGCGGCAGCCCCAGGTAGGCGTCGTCGACACCGATCGGGTCGAGCACCTCCTCGCGCACGCACCGCTCGAAGGGCCGGTGCGCGGGGTCGACCCGTCGTACCAACTCGCCGACGACCCAGCCCCAGACCAGCGCGTGGTAGCAGTTCTCGGTGCCCGGCGGCGTCTCCGGCACCAGGTCCTCGATCGCGGCGACCATCCAGGCCCAGTCCGCCTGGCGCTCGGGTGTGACGCCCTCCGGCATCCACGGGATGCCGGCCCGGTGGCTGAGCACGTCGCGGACGGTGATCCGGTCCTTGCCGTGCCGGCCGAACTCGGGCCAGTGCCGGGCGACCGGGTCGTCGTACGAGAGGAGGCCGCGGGCGACCTGGACGTGCAGCGCGGTCGCGGTGACGATCTTGGTCACCGAGAAGACGTTGTAGAGCGTGTCGCCGTCGGCCGGCCCGGCCCAGGCGTCGACGACGAGCCGACCGTCGAGGTAGGCCGCGACGTGCACCGCGTCCTCGCCGCGCTCGCGGGCGATCTCCAGCGCGGCCTGCACGGCCGCGGGGGCCAGGGCGCTCACGTGAGCGCCGCCGGGGCCGCCGGGGCCGCCGCGACGGCGGGCGTGCGCAGCTCGAGCAGCTTGTCCGCACGGTCGCGGAACAGCTGGGCCGTGCGCTCCGGGTCGGTGAACACCCAGAAGTCGCCGGCCGCGAGCCCGTCGAGCAGCAGCCGCGCGGCCGTGGCCGGGTCGAGCCCGCGGGCCTTGTTGTCCTCGGCCATCTGCGCGAAGAAGGCGCGGGCCGCCGGGTCGGTCGGCTCGTGCCCCGCCCGGACGTCGTCGAAGATCCGCGAGCGCACCCAGTTCGGCATCAGCGCGGAGACCTGGACCGGCGCCCCGGTCGCCTGCAGCTCGACGTGGAGGCACTCGGCGAGCGCGAGCGCCGCGTGCTTGCTGGCGATGTAGGCCGCCTGGTACGGCAGCGTCGACACGCCACCCGTCGACGACACGATGCCGAGGGCGCCCGGCCGCCCCTGCTCGCTCATCAACGGGATCGCCGCATGTGCACAGTGGAACGCGCCGTTGAGGTTGATCTCCAGCACCTGGGCCCAGCGCTCGGGCGCGAGGTCCTGGACCCGGTCGCCGGCCTCGATGCCGGCGTTGCTGACCACGAGGTCGACGGCGCCGTGCCGCGCCCAGACGTCGGCGAAGAGCCCGGCCACCGCGCCGGCGTCCCGGACGTCGAGCGCGTGCGCCTCGGCGCTGCCTCCCGCCGTACAGCAGGCCTCGGCGACGTCCGCGGCGCGGGCCTCGTCGACATCGGTCACCACGACGTGGGCACCACCCGCGGCGAGGTGGCGGACCATGCCCTCGCCGAGGCCGGCACCGGCGCCGGTGACCAGGGCGGTGCTGCCCGGACCGAACCGTTCGTGTGCCGTGGGGCGCGCTGTGCTCAAGGGTTCCTCCTGGGGATCTCGACTCGCCACCAGCCTGCAGAAGCGGCGCGCGAACGGCACCCCCCGTGCCACTGGGTGAAGTGGCGCCGCCCGGCCCGAGCGCGCGCCCTGGTGAGGGGCGGAGGAGCGCGTTAAACTACCAAGCGTTTGCTCAGGAAGGAGCGCCCGTGACCTCAACCGCCACGCGTGAGATCGCCCGCCCGGCAGCCCGCGAGGGCGTCCTCGAGCGCGTCACCCTGATCATGGACAGCCTCGCCGAGGAGGCCGGTCCGCTGGGCCTCGACGAGGTCACCCAGCTCACCGGCCTGCCCAAGTCGACGGTCTTCCGGATGCTGCGCAAGCTGCACCAGCTCGGCTGGATCCACCAGGACGAGAACGGCTACGCACCGGGGCCGCGGATCACCCGCCAGGACGTCACCGCCGAGCACGACCGGATCCGGGTCGCCGCCGCGGTCACCCTCAACGAGCTGCAGCTGGCCACCGACTCCGTCGTCCACCTGTCGGTGGTCGACGGGCCGGTCATCCACTACCTCGACAAGATCGGCGGGCCACGCTCGACGAGCGTCCCGTCCCGCGTCGGCGGCCGGATCATGATGACCGACTCGGTGAGCGGACTGGCGATCCTCGCCGCGATGACGCCCGAGGACGTCGACGACGCGGTCGACCGCCAGCGGCGCTGGCACCCCGAGCACCTCGCGGCCCTGCACCGCGACCTCAACGTCATCCGGCGCAACCGGGGCATCGCGGTCGCCGACGGACGCCGGCTCTACGAGGGGATCAGCTCGCTCGCCGCGCCCGTCCTCGGACCCCGCGGTCCGGTCGCGGCCATCTCCCTCGCGCGCCGCGGCAACCTCTCGACCGCCGCTGCCGGCCCACTGCTGCTCAACGCGGTCCGGGCGACAGCCCGCGCCCTCCACCCGCCCCGCTGACCCCCGCCCGCCGAAGTAGCACGTTCCGGCGGGCGAAGTGCCACGAACCGGCGGCCGAGGGCGCACCTCTCGCCCGCCGGTTCGTGCTACTTGGCCCGCCGGAACGTGTCACTTCGCGAGGGAGACGAACAGGCCGCGCGCCTCGACGGTCATCACCCCGTCGCACCACAGCGCGCCGACGGTCTCGACCTTGCGGCCGCTGCGCGTGACCACCTCGCCGGTGATCCGCAGCGGGACGTCGAGCGGGGTCGGGGCGCGGTAGTCGAGGTTCAGCGAGGCGGTCACGGCCGGTACGCCGTGGTGCTGGACGAGGCTCGAGAGCACGACGTCGAGCAGCAGCGCCCCGACGCCTCCGTGGAGCTTGCCGGGCGGGCCGGCGTAGGCCGCGCCGAGGCCGTCGGGGACCTCGGCGCTCGCGCGCCCGTCCTCGAAGACCATCGTCAGCCCCGGCAGCGCCGGGTTGTCGAGGTGCCAGCCGTAGTCGCGCGCCCCCACCGCCTCGTCGTACGGCGTCCGGGGGACGTCGTCCAGACGCCGCTCGCGCAGCATCGCGGTGAGTGCGCGCACGGCCGCGTCGGCCCGCTCCATCTCGGGCTCGGGGACGTCGGTGACGGCCATGACCGCGGCGAGCTCGCGGACCGCGACGGCCAGGCTGCGCCGGGCGCTCACGCGCCGCCGTCCCGCTCCCGCTCGGCGCGCAGCTCGTGCAGCGGGCGGCTCACCGAGGAGTCGGTGCTGACCCGCGCCCGGTCCGGCTGCTCGGCGGCGAGCGGCGTCACCTCGCGGATCGTGGCGAGCGAGCGCTGCGCGAGCGCCTGGTAGACGCCGGGAGCGTTGGCCTTCCACGCGAGCTGGTCGGCGTCGAGCTCGCGGACGACGCGCGCCGGGCTGCCGATGACCAGCGACCGGGCCGGCGCGACGAAGCCCGCGGGCACGACGCTGCCGGCACCGATCAGCGAGTCCGCGCCGATCACGGCGCCGTCCATGACGACCGAGTTCATCCCGACCAGCACCCGCGGCTCCAGCGTGCAGCCGTGCAGGATCGCGCCGTGGCCCACGTGGCTGCCCTCCGCGAGGACGACGTCCGCACCGGGGTAGACGTGGACCGTGCAGGAGTCCTGCACGTTGGAACCCGCCTCGATCCGGATCCGCCCGAAGTCGCCCCGGAGGCTGGCCGACGGCCCGATGTAGCAGCCGGGGCCGATGATCACGTCACCGATCACGTCGGCCGACGGGTGCACGTAGGACGTCGGGTCGCAGACCGGGACGACGCCGTCGATCTCGTAGAAGGGCACGGTCCTCAGGCCTTCATGCCGCCGTCGACGACGAAGTCCTGGCCGGTGCAGTAGCTGGCCGCGTCGCTGAGCAGGAAGGCGACCATCGCGCTGACCTCGTGCGGCTGCGCAGCGCGCGGGACCGGCAGCGACGCGACGACGCCGCCGCCCTCGCGCGAGGCGTCGGAGAGCATCGCGGTGTCGGCCGCACCGGGCAGCACGCAGTTGACCCGGATGCCGCGCTCGCCACCGAGGTCGATCGCCGCGGCCCGGCTCACGCCGCGGAGCGCGAACTTCGAGGCGCCGTACGCACTGGAGCCCGGCCAGGCCGCGAGGCCCGCCACCGACGCGATGTTGACGATGGCGCTGCCCGGCGGCATGTGGGGGACGAGTGCCTGCATGCCGTGGATCGCGCCCATCACGTTGACCTGGAACATGCCGTCGAACATCTCCGGCGGTGTGTCGAGGAAGTGCGCGTACTCGCAGCGACCAGCGTTGTTGACCAGGCCGTCGACCCGGCCGTACCGCTCGACGGCGAGGCGGGCGACCGCGGCCCAGCCCTCGACGGAGGTCACGTCGAGCGCGGCGGACGCGTGCTGCTCGCCCAGCTCGGCGGCGACCTCCGCGACGCCGTCGGCGCCCAGGTCCGTCAGGACGACGGTCGCGCCGGCGCTCGCGAGCGTCCGGGCGTGCGCGGCGCCGAGGCCGCGGCTGGCGCCGGTCACCACGATCACCTTGTCGGTCAGGTCGACGAGCGGCCGCGGGGTGGTGTCCATCGTGTTCATCTCCTCAGGGTTTCACATAAACCAAGCGCTTGCTAGGTTGGGTTCATGACGTCGATCCACCACGTGGGCATCACGGTCAGCGACATGGCGCGCTCGCTCGCCTTCTACGAGGACCTCCTCGGCGGCGAGCGGCTGGGCCCCTACGAGCGCAGCGGGCCGCGCATCGACGCGGTCACCGGCTACCCGGGCATCGTCGTGCGCCAGGCGTTCGTGCGTGCCCAGGAGGGGGCGACCGTCGTCGAGCTGCTCCAGTACGACGGCGGCTCGGACGTCGTCATCGACCCCGACAACGGCCACGTGGGCGCCGCGCACGTCGCGATCACGGTGACCGATCTCGACGCGACGCTCGCCCGGCTGCGTGCCAACGGCACGACCGCTCTCTCGGACCCGATCGTGGCGAGCGAGCCGATGGCCGGGCACCGCGTGGTCTACGTGCTCGACCCGGACCGAGTGCGGGTCGAGCTGGTGGAGCCGCCCGCTCACTGAGCCGCGGCATCCAGGCGGGCGAGCTCGTCGTCCGTGAGGGCGAGCGTCGCGGCCTGGACGGAGTCGAGCACGGACTCCGGCCGGCTGGCGCCCGGGATCGGGACGATCCACGGCGACCGGGCGAGCTGCCAGGCGAGCGCCACCTGCTGCGCACTCACCCCTCGTGCCGCCGCGACCTCGGCGAACGGCGCGAACGACGAGCCGAGGGCCTTGGCCTCGCGCATCCCGCCGAACGGCCCCCACGACAGGAACGTCAGCCCGAGCTCGGCGCACAGGTCGATCTGCGGCTCGCTGTCGCGGGCGAGTGGCGAGTACTCGTTCTGCACGGACACGAGCGCCGGGCCGATCACGTCAATCGCGATCCGGATCTGGTCGAGGCTCGCGTTCGAGATGCCCACCCGGGCGACGATCCCCTCGTCGACCAGCGAGCGCAGCGCGGCCATCGACTCGGCATAGGGACGCCGCGGGTCGGGCCGGTGGTGCTGGTAGAGCGGCAGGACGTCGAGCCCCAGCCGGTCCCGCGAGGCGAGCGCCGCGGCGCGCAGGTGCTCCCGGCTCCCGTCGATCCACCAGGTCGGCCCGCTGCGGGTGTGCCCGCCCTTGGTCGCGACCACGATGCCGTCCAGCGAGCCGCCCCACGAGTGGAGCGCCTGGGAGAGCGCGCGCTCGTTGACGCCGTACCCGCCGGGGTGGTCGAAGGACGTCGGGCCGTAGACGTCAGCGGTGTCGAACAGCGTGACCCCCGCGTCGAGCGCCGCGTGCACCGCACGCGTGCCGCGCTCGATGTCGCTGTCGGGCGTCTGGGTCAGCGTCATCGAGCCGAACCCGATCGCGGAGACCTCGAGGTCGCCGAGCCGGCGCTTCGGCAGGCTCACTTGCCGACCGCCGTCCAGCCGCCGTCGACGGGGACGCAGACGCCCGTCGTGTACGACGCGTCGAGCAGCAGGTGCACGATCTCGCGGGCCATCTCAACAGGGGTGCAGAGCCGGCCGAGCGGCGTGCGCGCCTCGACCGGCGCGACGTCGTAGCCCTTGTCGATCATGTCCTGCACCATCGGCGTGAGCGTGTGCCCCGGCGCGACCGCGTTGACCCGGATGTCCAGCCCGGCCCACTCGACCGCGAGGTTCTCGGTCAGCTGGCGGACGGCCGCCTTGGCGACGCCGTAGTCGGACTGGTTGACCCAGCCGCGGTACGCCGTCGTCGACGCCAGGTTGACGATCGAGCCACCCTCGCCGGCATCGCGCAGCCGGCGGGCGACCGCGGTGGCCGTGAGCAGCGTGCCGAGCACGTGGACGTCGAGCACCCGTCGTACGTCGTCGGGCTCGAGGTCGAGCGCCGGCACGAAGGCGCCGCGGATGCCGTGGCTCGCGACGAGGTGCCGGACCAGTCCGGCCGCCTCCTCCGCCTCGGCGAGCGCGGTCGCCACGGCGCTCGCGTCGGTCACGTCGAGCGCGGCGTGGCGCACGTCGTCGCGCGCGGGCGGCTGGAGGTCCCAGACCGTCACGGCCAGGTCGCGCTCCCGGAGCAGCTCGACGACCGCCGCCCCGATCCCGCTCGCGCCGCCCGTCACCACCACGTGTCCCATCGGTCCTCCTCGTCGACATGCACCAAGCATCTGCTTGGTTTGATGCAAGCACCGATGCCTGCGGGCCACAAGCGTCCTGCCGTCCAGTGGCACCGCCAGGACGTGCGAGGTAGAGTCCCCAGCGCGCACCAAGCAAGCGCTAGGTTACGGAGGAACGACGTGACGACCGACAAGACGATGGCACTGGCCGACCTGGCCGGCCACGTCCGCTCAGGAATGACGATCGGCATCGGCGGGTGGGGGTCGCGGCGCAAGCCGATGGCCCTGGTCCGCGAGCTGCTGCGCACCGACGTGACGGACCTGACCGTCGTCACGCTCGGCGGCCCCGACGTGGGCCTGCTGTGCGCGGCGGGCAAGGTGAAGCGACTGGTCTACGGATTCGTGTCGCTCGACAGCATCCCGCTCGACCCGCACTTCCGGGCCGCGCGCGAGGCCGGTGCGATCGAGACCACCGAGTACGACGAGGGCATGTTCGTCGCCGCGCTGCGCGCCGGCGCGAGCCGGCTGAGCTTCCTGCCGACGCGCGCGGGGCTCGCCTCCGACGTGCTGACGATGAACCCCGATCTCAAGACCGTCGCCTCGCCGTACGACGACGAGGTCTACGTCGCCGTCCCCGGCGTCCGGATGGACCTCGCGCTCATCCACCTCAACCGCGCGGACGCGGCAGGCAACGGGCAGTACCTCGGGCCGGACCCCTACTTCGACGACCTCTACGCGATGGCCGCCGACCGCTGCATCATGAGCGTCGAGAGGGTCGTCCCGACCGAGGAGCTCACCGCGACCGCCGCGCCGCAGACGCTGCTGGTCAGCCGGATGTTCGTCTCCGGTGTGGTCGAGGCGCCCGGCGGCGCCGGGTTCACCAGCTGCGAGCCCGACTACGGCCGCGACGAGGACCTGCAGCGCAGGTACGCCGAGGCTGCCCGCGACCCCGAGACGTGGGCCGCGTTCGAGAAGACCTACCTCGAGGAGGACGCCCGATGAGCACCCTGGAAGCGACCCGCGCCGAGGTCTGCGTCGTCGCCTGCGCCGACGCCTGGCGCGGCTCCGGCGAGGTGCTGGCCCACGCGGTCGGCATCGTGCCGAGCATCAGCGCCCGGCTCGCCAAGCTGACCTTCGAGCCCGACCTCGTGCTCACCGACGGCGAGTGCTTCCTGATGAGCGAGCCGCCGCCGCTGGGGCGCAGCGCCAGCGCGGGCGGCACGATCGAGTCGTGGGCGCCGTTCCGGCTGATCTTCGACATCCTCGCCACCGGCCGCCGGCACAGCATGATGGGCGCCAGCCAGGTCGACCGCTACGGCAACCAGAACATCTCCTCCATCGGCGACTGGCGCAAGCCCAGGCGGCAGCTGATCGGCGTGCGCGGGGCGCCCGGCAACACGGTCAACCACCGCACCGACTACTGGGTGAGCAACCACAGCGCGCGGGTGTTCGTCGAGTCCGTCGACGTCGTCTCGGGGGTCGGCAACGACCGGGCCCGGGCGCACGAGGGCAGCGCCCTGCGCTTCCACGACCTCGGCGTCGTCGTCACCGACCTCGCCGTCCTCGACTACGACGAGGCCGGCCTGCTCAAGGTCCGCTCGCTGCACCCCGGCGTCACCGCCGAGGAGGTCGCCGAGCAGACCGGCTTCGCCATCGACACCAGCAGCGCCGGCACCACGCGGCTGCCCACGGCCGAGGAGCTCGAGCTGATCCGCACGGTCATCGACCCGCGCGGCCTGCGGGACAAGGAGGTCCGGCGCTGAGCGCGCCGGACCGGCGTCCCGGGGGCTCAGCCGGCGAGCAGGCCGCCGTGCAGCATCTCGAGGTACTGCTCGGCCAGCGCCTTGTGCTGCAGGCGTCCGCGCGGGTTGTACCAGCGCACGGTGGACCAGATGGCGTCGCGGATGAAGCGGTACGTCGTCCCGGGGTCGAGGTCGGCGCGGAAGTCGCCGGCCTTGGCACCGGCCTTGAGCACGCCCAGCCAGACCTTCTCGACGTCGAGGCTGGCCTTCGTGACGAAGGCGAACTCGGGCGTGGTCGTGAGCAGCGCCGACTCGTTCTGGTAGAGCGCGACGGCGAACGGCACCCGGTGGATGGTCTCGAACGAGTTCATGATCAGCCCGTCGAGCGCGGCCCGCGGGCTGTCCTCGGCGTCGGCGATCTCACGGATCTGCTGGAGGAGGTTGCCCATGAACTCCTGCAGGATCTCGGTGAGCATCGCCTCCTTGGAGTCGAAGTGGTGGTAGAGGCTGCCCGACAGGATGCCGGCCTCGTCGGCGATGTCGCGCACCGTCGTCTGCGAGTAGCCGCGCGTCGCGAACATCTCCGCGGCGATCGCCAGGAGCTGCGCACGCCGTGCGGAGCTCGTGCCGTTCGCCCGCCGTCGGCCGCCGCGCGCCGTAGCCTCGTTGTTGCTGCTCACCATGACCTGATCCTTTCCCACCGGCGGCGCCCAGTCGCCACCGCCCGCCGAACGCGCGCTCGCGCCGGTACGGACAGGGCTACAGTACCTAACAAGCACTTGCTCATGAGGAGTTCCGCCTGATGGCACCCCGGACCGTTCCCGCCCTCCTGGCCCACGGGGCCCGGACCCACGGCGACCACCCTGCCATCGTCGACGGCGGCAGCACCATCACCTACACCGGCCTGCGCGACCTCGCGATCGCCACCGCCCGGTCCTACCGCGCCCTCGGCGTCGAGCCCGGCGACCGGGTGGCCGTGTGGGCGCCCAACCGCGCGGAGTACCTGGTGGCCCTGCTGGGCGCGCAGTACATCGGCGCGTCCGTCGTCCCGCTCAACACGCGGTACCGCGGGCACGAGGCCCAGGTCATCCTGAGCCGCTCGCGCGCGGTCGCCGTCGTCCTGTGCGACGGCTTCCTCGGCAACGACTACTCGACGCTGCTGGCCGAGGCCGGCGGCGACGAGGCCGGGCCCGTCGTACCGGGGCTGCCGCACCTGCGGACCATGGTCGACATGTACTCCGCCGGCCGTCCCGGCACGCTGCCGTGGGCCGAGTTCCTCGCCCTCGGCGAGCGGACGCCGCTCGACGAGGTCGAGAAGCTCGCCGCCGAGGTCACCCCCGAGACGGTCTGCGACATCCTCTTCACCTCGGGCACCACGGGCGTGCCCAAGGGCGTGATGAGCACCCACGCCCAGACCATCGGCGTCGCCGACGTCTGGGCCGCGGGCGCCGAGCTCACCCCGGCCGACCGCTACGCGATCGTCAACCCCTTCTTCCACAGCTTCGGCTACAAGGCCGGCGCCATCGCCGCCCTGGTCGCGGGGACGACGATCTACCCGGTGCCGACGTTCGACCCCGAGGCGCTCATGCAGCTCGTCCAGGACGAGCGGATCACCGTCCTCCCGGGCGCGCCGACCATCTTCATCACGCTCATCAACCACCCCCGCCGTACCGACTTCGACCTGTCGTCGCTGCGCTTCTCGATCGCCGGCGCCGCCTCGGTGCCCGAGACGCTCTTCGAGCAGATGCTCGACGTCCTCGGCTTCGAGCAGGTCGCCCAGGCCTACGGCCTCACCGAGTGCGTCGTCGCCACCGTCTCGCGCCGCAACGAGGACCCCCGCCACGTCGCCCAGACCACCGGCCCCGGCGTCCCCGGCATCGAGGTCCGCGTGGTCGGCGCCGACGGTGCCGACGTCCCGATCGGCAGCGACGGCGAGATCTGGCTGCGCGGCGACAACGTCATGCTCGGCTACTTCGAGGACCCCGAGTCCACCGCCGCCGCCATCGACCCCGAGGGCTGGTTCCACACCGGCGACGTCGGGCGCCTCGACGAGCACGGCTGCCTCAAGATCACCGACCGGATCAAGGACATGTTCATCGTCGGCGGCTTCAACGTCTACCCGGCCGAGGTCGAGAACACCCTCGCCGAGCACCCGGCCGTCATGGAGAGCGCCGTGATCGGCGTCCCGGACGAGCGGATGGGATCGGTCGGGCAGGCGCACGTCGTCCTGCGGCCCGGGGCCTCGGCGACGTCGGAGGACCTGATCGCGTGGGTGCGCGAGCGGCTGGCGAACTTCAAGGTGCCGCGGTCCGTCGTCCTGGCGGAGTCGCTGCCGCGCAACGCCAGCGGCAAGGTGCTGAAGACCGACCTGCGCCAGCCCTGAACGGGCCTGGGCAACGACGGCCCCGGGCTCCTGGATGCGACGGGGCAGCTGCTGCGGACCATCCCTGCGATGGAGAATTCTTGTTGATCTTCTTGACATGAACAGGCAGACTGCCGCGCATGAAGTCCCGACTGCGCCTCGGAGCCGGCGTCGCACTGACCATGCTCGTCTCGACGGGGCTGGTGTCGAACCTGCCTGGCGATGGCGCGGCAAGCGCACGCACGTCGGCCGCCGCCACGGCAGGAGCGGCAGACGAGCTTCTGGTCGGCACCTTCGGAGCCGCGGGCTCCTTCGACAGGGTGACGGTGATCGCGCAGCAGGTCGATGACGCCGCCGAGATCGGTGACATCCTTGCGCAGTACGAGGTTCCCGCCGCCCTGACCGTCGCCGGTGACCGCTACTCGGTCAGCGTGCGCCCGTCCGACGTTCCCCGCGGTGCCATCGACGCGGGCGGTGTCGTCGACCTGGAACTGCAGTTCAGCTCCTCCCGCGACACCTGGATGACCTACCTCTCGGTGCGGCTGGTCCGCAACGAGGCGACCGGCGCGTTGGCGTGGATCGATCCCGTCGAATCCCTCCCGCAGGAGCCGAGTTGACTCCCGCGCGCGTTGCCGGAGCACGTCGGGTCGCCGTGCGCCAGGTCCCGGGGCGCGTCGCCTCCGAGCGGGCCCGGGTCAAGGCCGGTCATCTGGTGCGGGTTCCCGCGAGGTACCGGACGGCCTATCGCACCGCGGCTCCGGGGTCTCGGCGCGCCGCAGCGGCCGGCATCTGCGAGACCAAGTACCGCGGTGATCGCAACGTCCCCACCACGATCGCCACGTCTTACCCGGTCGGGGCGTCGAAGTCCTGGCTGGAGGTGCATTCCAGCGAGGGCGGCAAGTACGGAGTCGCGCTCAACGGCGGCCAAGGAGCCTCGTTCAAGGCAAGCGGCACCCGCTTCGTCGAAGGCTCCTGGTCATTCAAATGGAACAAGAAGTCGTCGGCCCGCAGCTACCGGGTCGAGGTCAACTACCACAAGTACGAGAAGGTCGGCCTCTGCTCCGGGCCGCCGCTGCGGTGGTCGCCCCACATCGAGACCGGCGGCGCAACTGAGAACTCAGAGGGTGTCAACCGGCCGGACTGGAACACCTACTGCGCCAACGTCACCAACGGCACCTGGGCCCGCGAACGTACCGACGGCAAGGACTACTCCTACAGTGCCGCGGTCAAGTTCAAGGACGTGATCGGCATCGACCTCTCGGGCGAGAAGTCCTACTCGCGTAGCCACAAGCTCAGCTACGACATCGCCGGATCCAACCCGAAGAAGCTCTGCGGCAACAACGACTACCCGGCAAAGGCCGGCAAGATCGTCGAGCGGAAGCGGTGAGTCGACCGCCCTGGCTGATCGCGGCGTTGGCGGCTGGCAGCCTGGCGCTGCTACTGGCCGCCTGCACCTCCCATCAGGACGGCGACAACGGACTCACGCACCACGGCGACGGCAAGGGCGGCATCCTGTCGGTCGGGACCGACGACGGCGGCGGCTCCTGGGGCATGGCGCCACCGCGCCGCAACCAGCGGTGGTCGGGCAGCTTCGGGCTCTACATCCTGTGCACCACCGGAGGCCGTTCAGCTCGGCTCGAGGACGTCACTTGGACGTCCTCGGCCGAGCCGCTCGGCGTCGACGTCTATGTGCGTCGCATCCCCGCCCGCAAGGACAGGAAGTCCGGCGAGGACTACAGCCCGATCGGAATGCTCCGCGGCACGCCTGACACGCACCCCGAATGGGGCGGTGAGTTCGTCGACTACGAGGGCCAGCTCATCGATCGTCCCTGCCGCAGCGAGGGCCGGCCTGATGTCGACGGCGAACGCGAAGACCTGGTGATCGCGCTGACCGCCGGCTCAGACGGCGCCGTGCTGGACGACTTCACCATCGTGTACACCTCCGAAGGTCGCCGCTACGCCCTCGATGTCGCTTGGTCGATGGCGCTGTGCGGCCCGGCCGTCACCGAGGGCTGCTCGCAGGGCTAGGCGACGGCCTCGTCCCCGGAAGCCGTGACGCGAAACCTCAAGGCCGCCGGCAGACTCAGCTGAGGCGCTCCAGGACGAGCGACATGCCCTGGCCGCCCGCGGCGCACATGGTCTCCATGCCGATCTCGAGGTCCTGCTCCTGCAGCGCGTGGATCAGGGTGGTCGCCATCCGGGCGCCGGTCGAGCCGAAGGGGTGGCCGAGGGCGATGGCGCCGCCGTTGACGTTGACCTTGTCGAGCGGGAGGCCGAGCCGGTCGATGCTCGGGAGCACCTGGGCCGCGAAGGCCTCGTTCATCTCGACCAGGTCGACGTCGGCGACGGTCATGCCGGCGCGGGCGAGAGCCTGGCGGGAGGCCTCGACGGGGCCGAGGCCCATGATCTCGGGGCTGAGGGCCGAGACGCCGGAGGAGACGATCCGGGCGAGGGGGGTCAGGCCCAGCTCGCGGGCGCGCACGTCGCTCATCACGACGACGGCCGCGGCGCCGTCGTTGAGGGGGCAGCAGTTGGCGGCGGTGACGGTGCCGGTGGGGCGGAAGACGGGGGCCATGGCGGCGACCTTGTCGAGGGTGACGCCGCGGCGCGGGCCGTCGTCGGCCGAGACGACGGTGCCGTCGGGGAGGGTGACGGGGGTGATGTCCTTCTCCCAGAAGCCGCGGTCGGCGGCGGCCTCGGCGAGGTTCTGCGAGCGGACGGCGTACTCGTCCTGCGCCGCGCGCGAGACGCCGCACAGGTCGGCGACGTTCTCGGCGGTCTCGCCCATGGCGATGTAGATGTCGGGCAGCTCGCCGGCCTCGCGCGGGTCGATCCAGGGCTTGCCGGCCTCGGCGCGGGCGAGACCACGGGCGGCGGCATCGGCGTACGCCGGGTCCTTGGTGTCGGGCATGCCGTCGGCCTTGCCCTGGGTGAAGCGCGAGACGGTCTCGACGCCGGCCGCGACGAAGGCGTCGCCCTCACCCGCGCGGATGGCGTGCATCGCCATCCGGATCGCCTGGAGGGACGACGCGCAGTAGCGGTGCACGGTCGCGCCGGGGAGGCCGTCGTACCCAAGCTGGAGGGCGGTCATCCGCCCGATGTTGTAGCCCTGCTCGCCGGCCGGCTGGGCGCAGCCCATGACCAGGTCGTCGAGCTCCGCCGGGTCGAGCGACGGGACGGCGGCGAGGGCGGCGCGCACCATCTGCGCGGCGAGGTGGTCGGGGCGCATGTCCTTCAGCGAGCCCTTGTAGGCACGGCCGATGGGAGAGCGGGCGACGGAGACGATCACGGCTTCAGGCACGCCGTCATCCTAGGCGAGGAACCAAGCAAGTGCTAGGTTAGGTGACATGGCGAGTGACACACGCGTCGCGGACGGCGGGGACGGCCCGCCACTCCACTCGACGACCTTCCGACTGAGCTACGCCGACACCGATCCGGCCGGGATCCTCTACTACGGGGCGTGGTTCCCGTGGATGGAGCGGATGCAGAGCGAGTGGTTCTGGCTCAACGACCTGCGCCAGGACCACCTCAAGGAGCGCTACGGCTTCTGGACCGTCACCGCGCACACCGCGTGCGACTACCTCCAGGCTGTCGGGCTCTTCGACGAGATCCGGATCGAGCTGCGGCTCGGCGCGGTCGGCCGCCGCTCGTTCGAGATGCTGCACCGGATGGTCCGCACCAGCGACGGCGAGGTCGTCGCCCGGGCCCGGATCCGGATCGTCGCCGTCTCCCCCGAGCAGACCTCGGTGGGCATCCCCGACCTGCTCCGCCAGCACCTGGACGCCTGGGCGCAGGGCGCCCGACTCACCCCCACGGAGGCCCCCGCATGACCTACGGAACCACCCTCGTCACCGGCGCGACCGGCGGGCTCGGCGCGGAGATCTGCCGCCGGCTCGCCAAGGACGGCGCCCAGCTGCTCCTCCTGCACCGTCGTACGGCGCCCGACGCGCTCGTCGCCGAGCTCGGCACGAGCGTCCTCGGCGCCCGCGCGGTCGACCTCGCCGACGCGGCCGGCGTCGCGGCCGCCATCAGCGAGCTCGAGGCGGAGCACGGGCAGGTCCGCACCGCCGTCCACGCGGCCGGTCCGCACGTCCCGATGGTGCACCTCTCCCGGGTCACGCCCGAGCAGTTCGCCACCCAGGTCGACCAGGACGTCATCGCGTTCTTCAACCTGGCGCACGCCCTGCTGCCGTCGCTGCGCGCGACCCAGGGCTCGCTGACGGCGGTCACCACGGCCGCGACCGTCCGCTACCCGGTCCGCGACGGCCTCTCCTCGACACCCAAGGCGGCGGTCGAGGCCCTCGCCCGCGGGCTGGCCGCGGAGGAGGGCCGGTTCGGCGTCCGGGTCAACTGCGTCGGCCCGGGCATGCTCACCGACGGCATGTCCGAGCGGCTGATGGCCAATGGCGACCTCGACGACCGCGCACTCGCCGTGGCGCGCGGCAACATCCCGCTGCGCCGGTTCGGCTCGGCGATCGACATCGCCGAGGCCGTCGCCTTCCTGGCGAGCGACCGGGCCGGGTTCGTCACCGGCCAGAAGCTCGACGTCGACGGCGGCTACGGCATCTAGGAGGAGGTCCCCATGGACACGCTCACGCTCGGCTTCACCCCCGGCGACGGCATCGTCGTCACCGGCGCCGGCAGCGGCATCGGCCGCGCGGTCGCCCTCGGCGCGCACGCCGCCGGGCTCCAGGTCAGCGCCTGGGACCTGCGCCCCGACGGGCTCGACGAGCTGGCCGGCCAGGGCCTGCACACCGCCGTCTGCGACGTCGCCGACGCGGACGCCCGGGCCGAGGCGCTCGCGGCGACCACCGCGGCGCTCGGCGGCGTCCCGCGCTACCTCGTCAACAACGCCGGCCCGTCGTCCCAGGTCCCCCTGGACTTCGACGAGGCCGTGCGGATCAGCGTCGGCAGCGTCCGCGGGCTGACCCAGGACTGGCTCGACGCCGGCCCGCCCGACGGCGCCGCCATGGTCGTCACCGCCTCGGTGGCCGGCAACAAGGTCGGCACCGAGAGCGACTGGTACTCCGCGTCCAAGGCCGCCGTGATGGGCTACGTCCGCCACCTGGCCGCGCACCACGCCGACCGGATCCGCGCCAACGGCATCGGCCCCGGCATGACCGACACGCCCCGCCTCGCGGGCTTCGCCGAGTCCGAGATGGGCCACCGGATCCTGGCCCGCGTGCCGCTCAAGCGGATGGGCCGGCCGGACGAGATGGCCGGCCCGATCCTGTTCCTGCTCTCGCCGCTGGCGTCGTACGTCAACGGCGTCTTCCTGCCCGTCGACGGCGGCTGGACCGTCACGCAGTAGCGGCGCCACACCCGGGGTAACACGCTGTCCACCGCGCGACACGCCGTGCGACACGCCGATACGCCGTCGACAACCGCCGGGTAGTGCGGTGGACAGCGTGTTACATCGGGGTCCGCGCGGGAGGGGGTCGGCGCGGCGCGGCACGGCGCGACACGGCCGGGTGCGCGCGGCGGCGACGGCGACCCGCTACGTCGCGAGCGCGGCCGACCAGCCCGGCCGCTCGGGCCGGCGCAGGCCGACCAGCGTCCGGGCGCGCTCGTCGAACAGCTGGGCCGTGCGGTCCGGGTCGGTGAAGCACCAGAACTCCCCGCGCGCGACCGCGTCGAGCAGCAGCGCGGCGGCCTCGTCGGGCTCCATGCCCTGGGCCTGGATCGACTCCGACATCCGCAGGAAGGTCGCGCGGGCGTCCGGGTCGGACGGCACCCCGCTGCGTCGTACGTCGTCGAAGATGCGGGTGCGCACCCAGTTGGGCAGGAGCGCCGAGACCTGCACCGGTACGCCGGCGGCGCGCACCTCGAGGTCGAGGCACTCGACGAGCGCGAGGGCGGCGTGCTTGCTGGCGACGTACGCCGACTGGTACGGCAGCGACGTCACCGCGCCCGTGGACGCGACGACCGCGAGCACGCCGGGGCGCCCCTGCGACGCCATCCGCGGGACGGCGGAGCGCGCGCAGTGGAAGGCGCCGTCGGTGTTGACCGCCTGGACCTTGCGCCACTGCGTGGGCGTCATGTCCCAGGTCCGGTCGCCGGACTCGATGCCCGCATTGCTGACGACGAGGTCGACGGCGCCGTGCGCGGCCCAGGTCCGTGCGAAGAGGTCGTCGACCTGCTCGCCGTCGGCGACGTCGAGGTGGTGCGCCTCGGCCCGGCCACCGGCCGCGACGAGCGCGTCGGCGACGGCGGACGCGCGCTCGGTGTCGACGTCGGTGACGACGACGTGCGCGCCGTGCCCGGCCAGGTGGGCGGCCATCGCTGCGCCCAGGCCGGAGCCGGCGCCGGTCACCAGGGCGACGCCGTCGCCGAACCGGTCGGCGACCGCTGCGTCGGTGCTCATCTGTCGTTCTCCTCGTCGTCGGCCGGGTCCAGGTGCTCGGCGAGCAGCGCGCGCACGGACGCGCGCGAGAGCTTGCCGGTGGCGGTGTGCGGCAGGTCGTCGACCCACACCAGGGCGTCGGGGACCTCGTAGCGGGCCAGTCCTGCGCGGGCCGCGGCCAGCACGGCCTCGTCGTCGCGCGACTCCCCCGCCGGCACGACGACCGCCGCGAGCCGGTGCCCGCGCCGGGCGTCCGGCAGGCCGACCACCGCGGCCCGCGCGACCAGCGGCGAGCGCTCCAGCGCGGACTCGACGCGGGCCGGGTCGACGTTGAAGCCGGAGACGACGAGCTGGTCGTCGAGCCGTCCGGTCACGCAGAGCCGGCCGTCGTCGTGCAGGTGTCCCTCGTCGCCGGTCGTGAACCAGCCGTCGGGCGTGGCCACGGCGACCTGGTAGCCGCGGGTCACCACGCGGCCGGGCACGCCGGTCGGCACCGGGTCGCCGGCGGCGTCGAGGACCCGCACCTCGACGCCCGGCAGCGGGGTCATCGGCGCGTGCCCGCCGATGCCGGCCTGCGCGATGTCGGGGCAGACCGCGACCGTGCCGCAGGTCTGGGTGAGGCCGTAGCCCGCCGAGACCCGCGGGATCCCGGTCGCGGCGGCCATCGGCAGCAGCACCTCGGGCCGGATCTCGGTCGCGCCGGTCATGAAGAGGCGCACCCGCGGCCCGAGGTCCGCACCCGCCCGGACCGCCGCCGCGAGGTCGTGGAGCAGCGTCGGCGGCCCGCAGACCACCGTCACGCCGGACTCCCGCACGATCCCCGGCAGCGCGGCGCGGCTGCGGTCCGGCACCAGCCGCACCGAGGCGCCGGTCAGCAGCGCGATGACGAGCAGGCCGTTGAACCCGAAGGAGTGTGCCAGCGGCACCACGCCCAGCAGCCGGTCGCGGTGGTCGATGTCGAGCAGGCCGGCCACGTCGTCGTACAGGCGGAGGAGGACGTCGTGGTCCATCGGCACCGCCGTCCGGTGCCCCGCCGTCCCCGAGGTCCCCAGCACCACCGCGGGCCCCCCAGCCCCGCGAGGTGCGAGGGTTGCGGGCGCGAGGTGCGCGGGTTGCGGGGTCGAGAGCGGGATCTCGCCCGCCACCGGCCTCTCCGCGACGACGACGCGCGCCCCCACCCGCCCCGCGTACGACGCCCGGTCGGCCGCCGGCTCCTCCTCGCCGAGCGGCGCGAGGGTCGCGCCCAGCAGGTGCGTCGCCGCCGCGACGACGACCCAGGCCACGGTGTTGCGCCCCTGCAGGACGACGACGTCCCCCGGCCCCACGCCGCGCGCGGCGAGCAGCCCGGCCGCGCCACGAGCCCGGTCGAGAGCCTCGCTCCAGGTCAGCCGGGTGGTGCCGTCGTCCACGGCGATCGCGCCGGGCTCCCGGAGTGCGCGTTCGTGCCAGAGGTCGGCGAGCGAGGCGGCCACGGGCACCAGCCTGCCGAACCGGCAGCGCGATGGCACCCGGGCGACCACACTGTGACCGGGGACGGCAGCAGCCGCGGGAGCGGTGGTCGGCGCCACGGGTCCTCCTCGGGTCGAGGCCGGAGTTATGACTAACAGGCATAGTCCTAATTGCCAACCAACCGGTAGGATGCGGAGGTGCCGTCCAATGGAACCGACGCGGCGTCCGACGCCGCGCCCTCGCTCCCTCCCACCGGGTGGGCCGTGCTCGGCCTCCTCTCGTTCGGCGAGGAGCTCTCCGGCTACGACCTCAAGCGCTGGGCCGACTGGAGCCTGCGGTTCTTCTACTGGTCGCCGTCGTTCTCGCAGATCTACAGCGAGCTGCGCCGGCTCGAGAAGCTCGGGCTCGCCACCTCGCGGATCGAGACCCGGGACGACGTCCGCGGCAAGCGGATGTACCGGATCACCGACGCCGGCCGGGACGCCCTGAGCGGCTGGGCCGCCGATGACCACGTCGACCCCGTCGTCCTCAAGCACGGCGTGATGCTGCGGCTGTGGCTCGGCCACCTCTCCGAGCCCGACAAGCTGCGCACCGTCCTGGCCGAGCACCGCGACCAGTCCGAGCGGATGCGGGTGCGCGCCGAGGTCGACCGCGAGGGTGCCACCGCCGAGCCCGGCTGGGCCTACCCGGAGCTCGTGCTCCGCTGGGCCGAGCGCTACTACGCCGACGAGCGCGACCGCGCCGAGCTGATGCTCGCCGAGCTCGACGAGGCCAGCCGCACCTGGAGCACGTCGCGCGGGGCCACCGAGGCCGCCCGGCGTACCTCCGAGGAGCTGCGGCAGCACCGGGCATGAGCCACTCGCCGACCCGGCTGGGCGTGCTCGAGCGGGCGACGATGATCCTCGACGCCTTCGAGGACGCGCCGGGCCCGCTCGGCCTCGACGACATCGCCGAGATCACCGAGCTGCCGCGCACCACCGTGTTCCGGCTGCTGACCACGCTCAAGGAGCTCGGCTGGATCCACCACGACCGCCGCGGCTACTCCCCCGGCCGCCGGCTCAGCGCTCCGGGCGGCGACGCCGAGCACCTCGACGTCCGCGCGGCCGCCTCGGTCGCGCTCAACGAGCTGCAGCTCGCGACCGACGCCGTCGTCCACCTCTCGGTGCTCGACGGGCCGGTCGTGCAGTACCTCGACAAGGTCGGCGGCGCCCGCGCCACCACGATCCCCTCGCGGGTCGGCGGCCGGATCATCGCCACCGACTCGGTGAGCGGCCTCGCCATGCTCGCGACGCTCAGCCCGGAGGAGGTCGACGCCCTCGTCGGTCACCTCGACCGGACGCCGGGCGGGCTCGAGTCGGTGCACCACGAGCTGGCCGCCGTACGACGGCGCCGCGGGATCGCCGTCCTCGACGGCCTGCCCGGCACGGGGATCAGCTCGATGGCGGTCGCCGTCCCGGGGACCCGGGGGCCGCTGGCCGCCATCTCCGTCGTACGACGGGGGCACCTGCCGCTGCCGGTGGTCGGGCCGCTGCTGCTCGCCGCCGCGCGCACCACCAGCCGCACGCTGCACCCGGGCCCCCGTCGTACCGGACAGAATTGTCGTGATCTGGGCCGAAAGACGACCGAATTGTCCGGTACGACGAGGGTTCAGGAGCCGGTCTTGCCGAAGTAGGCGTCCTGCAGGAGCGACATGTCGCTGACCTCGCTGGCCGGCGACGACAGCATCGTCCGGCCCATGTCGAGCACGGTGACGTGGTCGGCGATGGCGAACGACGCCTCGACGGCCTGCTCCACCAGGAGGATGCCGATGCCGGTCTCCTTGAGCTGGTGGACCCGCTCCATGACCTCGTTGACGATCACGGGCGCCAGACCGCCCGACGGCTCGTCGAGCATGAGCAGGCGGGGCTGCGACATCAGCGCCTGGCCGATGGCGAGCATCTGCTGCTGGCCGCCCGACATGCTGGACGCCGGCAGCGCGCGCTTCTCGGCGAGGATCGGGAAGAGCTCGTAGATCCGCTCCGCCTCGGAGCGCAGCTCGGCCCGCTTCAGCTTGCGGGTGTAGCCGCCCAGCAGCAGGTTCTGCTCGATCGTCTGCGAGTGGAAGACGCGCTTGCCCTCCTGCACGTAGGCGATCCCCTGCCGCACCCGCTGGTGCGCGGGCACCTTGGCGAGCGACTCCCCGCGGTAGCGCACGTCGCCGGCGACGACCTTGTTGAGCCCGCTGATCGCGCGGATGGTGGTCGTCTTGCCCGCGCCGTTGCGGCCGAGCAGAACGGTGATCTCACCGGCCCGGACGTCGAACGAGACGTCCCAGACGACCCGCAGGTCGCCGTACCCGGTGCCGAGGCCGCGGACCTCGAGCAGCAGCTCGTTCTCGGTGGTGCTCGAGGTGCTCATCGCTCCACTCCCTCCTGGGCTCCGTCGATCACGTCGGCCAGCACCACGTGCGGCGCGGCGGGCGCGTCGGGGTCGATGCCGAGGTACTCGCTCATCACCCGCTCGTTGTTCTGGATCTCCTCGGGGGTGCCCTTGGCCATCAGCTCGCCGTGGGCCAGCGCGACGATCTCGTCGGCGAGCGAGAGCACCAGCTGGAAGTTGTGCTCCACCAGGACGACGGTCCCGCCGGCGTCGCGCACCCGGCGGATCACCTCGGCCAGGCGCTCCACCTCGTCCTCGTCGAGACCGGAGGCGGTCTCGTCGAGCAGCAGGACGCCCGGGTTGCTGATCAGGCAGCGCGCCACCTCGAGCAGCCGGCGCTGGCCCAGCGGGAGCGCGGTCGCCTCGGCGTCCTCGAGGTGCCGGATGCCGACGAGGTCGAGAACCCGGTCCGCCTCGGCGAGGTCGGCCCTGCGCACCTTGCGGTAGCGCGGCAGGCGCAGCACGGCCTCGAGCACGGTGGCCCGGTGACCGGCGTACCGGCCGGCCATGACGGCCTCGCGCACGGTGATCCCCTCGGGGATGTTCGGCGTCTGGAAGGTCCGCGCGACACCGGTGCGGGCGACCCGGTCCGGGCCCATCCGCTGCAGCTGCCGGTCATCGAGGGCGATGACGCCCGCGTCGGTGCGGTAGAAGCCGCAGATCATGTTGAGCAGGGTCGTCTTGCCCGAGCCGTTGGGCCCGATCAGGGCGGTGACCTTGCCTGGCGAGGCGACCAGGTCGACGCCCTTGAGCGCCTGGTTGCCACCGAAGGACTTGGCCACTCCCTCGACCTTGAGCACCTTGCCGGGGACGGCGGGCACCTCGTCGGGCCGGGCGGCGTCCTTGTCGGCCGCGGCCGCGGGCTCCTCGCCGACGGCCCGCTTCCACAGCGAGCGCGCCAGCCCGGACAGACCGCCGGTCAGCAGCACGCCGCCGATGATCAGGAAGGCACCGGTGACGACGAGCGAGTACCGCTGGAACTCGGTGGACTGGTTGAGCCCGAACTGCAGGATGAACGCGCCGAACACCGCGCCGTAGACGCTGGCCGAGCCGCCGAGCACCGAGGCCGCGAGGATCGTGGTGGCGACGGTGAAGGAGAAGGCCTCGGGCGAGATGTAGAGGTCGAGGCTGGCGAACAGCGCACCAGCGAGACCGGCCGGGACGGCGCCGAGGGCGTAGGCCATCAGCTTCATCCGGAACACGTTGATGCCCATGGACGCCGCCAGGACGGGGCTCTGCTTGAGCACCCGCAGCGCCGTGCCGTGCCGGGAGACGGCGATATTGCGCATCACCGCGAACCAGGCCACCGTCACGATCGCGATGACCATGAAGTAGTCCTCGGGCGTCAGCATCCGGCCGAAGAGCGTCGGCGACAGGATGCCGGTCAGGCCGTTGCGGCCGCCGGTGTCCTCGCGGAAGATCGCGAGCACGTCCGGCAGCAGCAGCACCAGGAAGAACGACGTCATCGCCAGCGACCAGCTGCCCAGGCGCAGGCCCGGGATGCCGGTGAGGATGCCGACGAGCAGTGCCGCGACACCGGCCGCGACGAGCTGGAGCACGATGTCGGTGTGCCCGCGCTGGGACAGCATGCCGGCGGTGTAGGCACCGGCGGCGTACATCGCGACCTGGCCGAGGGCGAGCTCGCCGGCGAAGCCGAGGCTGAGGTTGAGGCCGCTGACCAGCAGCGACAGGATCATCGCCAGCTGGAGCTGGCGGACGATGGAGTACTCCAGGTTGAAGTACGGCACGAGGATCAGCAGGATCCCCGCGGCGAGCGGGACGAGCCAGAGCGGCCCCGCGGCGATGCGACGGGCGAGCGGCAGACCAGCCATGCGTCAGACCACCCTTTCCTTGGTGCGGACGAACAATCCCGCAGGGCGCAGCATCAGGATCGTGACGAGGATGAGGAAGACCGCGAGGTTGGCGTACTCACCGCCCAGGTAGCGCGAGGCGAACGCCTCGGCGAGACCGACGAGCGTGCCGCCCACGAGCGTGCCCGGCATCGAGCCGAAGCCGCCGATGGCGAGCACCACGAAGCCCTTGAGCGCGAGCGCGGCACCGAGCGTCGAGACGGCGAACGTCTTCGAGCCGACGAACAGGCCGACGAAGCCGGCCAGTGCGCCGGCGGCGACGAACGCCATGAACGCGAGACGTCGTACGTTGACGCCGCGCAGCAGCGCCGCCTCGCGGTCCTCGGCCATGCCGAGCAGGGCGAGACCGGTGAGCGAGCGGCGGCTGTAGAAGCCGAGCCCGACGACCAGCAGCACCGCGATCGCGATGAGGAAGATCTCGACCGGGTAGACCCGGCCGCCGAACAGCGAGATCGCCTTGTCGCCGGCGAAGAACGGCACGCTCAGCGGCTGGCTGCCCCAGGTCAGCTGGGCGATGCCGTCGAGCAGGATCGACGCGCCGAGCGTGGTCACCAGGATGTTGTGCATGTCGCCGACGGGACGGATCGCGATCCGCTCCTCGATCGCGGCGACGAGCGCGACCGCGGCGGCCGCGATCACCAGCACCAGCACGGTCGGCAGGTGCCACTTGACCAGGCCGGTGTAGGCCACGAAGGCGCCGACCATGGTCAGCTGCGCGTGGGCGAAGTTGAAGGTCTTCGAGGAGATGAAGACGATGTTGTAGCCGATGGCCACGATCGCGTAGATCGCGCCCAGGGACAGGCCACCCCAGATCAGAGTCACGGTGCTTCCTCGGGTCGTCGAACGGGTGAAAGGCCGGCGGGGTGGGTGCTCCCACCCCGCCGGCGTCTCATCGGGTTACTGGAACTGGCCGTCCTTGAGGGGGCCCGGGGCGATGAACGCGAACTCCTCGGGAGCGGGGTTCGCGGCGTGCGAGTCGGCGCTGAAGTGGTACGTGCCGATGACCGCGGTGGTCGCCTTCTCCGGGACCGACGGGTCGATCAGGGCCTCGGCGAGCTTCTTCGGGTCGGTCGAGCCGGCCTTCTCCGCGGCGGCCTGGACGAGCGCGAGCGCGTCGTTGTTGTAAGCCACGATGAGCGTCGACTTGATCGGGTCGATCGCCTTCATCCGGGCGACCATGTCGTTGGTGTCGGTCGCGGCGGCGTCGTACGCGGTGCTCTTGTAGACCTGCATGACCAGGTTCTTCACGGCCGGGGTGCCGAGGACGCCCGACGGCGGCTCGGTGGAGATCAGGCCGGTCGCGGCGACTGAGGTGTTGCCGATGATCGGGATGTCCCAGCCGAGCTTCTCGACGCCCTTGAGGACGTAGCCGAGCGGGGCGCCGTAGGCGTCGAGGACGAGCGCGTCGGGGTTCTTCGAGCGGATCGCCTCGAGCTGGGCGGTCATGTCGAGCGCCGCGACGTCGTACTCCTCGTTGGCGACGACGTCGAGACCCGCGGCGTCGAAGGTCTTCTCGGACGCGGCGCCGTAGACCTCGCCGTAGGAGCTCGAGCCGTGCAGGATGCCGATCTTCGCGTAGCCCTTCTCCTCGAAGTAGGGCGGGAAGGCGTCGAGCTGGTTCTGCGCGCTCGCCGACAGGTCGAAGTTCAGCGGGAAGGCCTTCGGGTCGGCCGAGGTCTCCGTCGGGCCGATGTTGAAGGACAGGATGTTGTTCTGCTTGAGGATCGGCAGCGTCGCGTCGGCGACGGTCGACGGACCCGAGTTGAGGACCAGGTCGGGCTTGTCCTTCGCGATCGCCTCGCGCAGCTTGGTGACGGCGACGGTCGGGTCGGCCTGGTCGTCGACGACCTTGATGGTGACCTTCTTGCCGTCGATGCCGCCGTTCTTGTTGACGAGCTCGACCCCGGCCTTGGCCGAGAGGACCGAGGTGGACGCGTTGTCCGCGAGCACACCCTCGGCAGAGACGCCACCGAGCACCAGTACGTGGTACTCGTCGTCGCTGCCGCCCGAGTCCTCGCCGGCACAGCCGGCAGCGACGAGCGAGAGGGCCGCGAGGCCACCGACCACCTTGAACAGACGTGTCTTCATCCCAGTTCCTTCTGATGACTGTCAGCAAACCAAGCGCTTGCTAGTTCGACGCTAGATGACGCCCGTCACATGGTCAAGCAAGCGCTTGATTGTTTGAGGTGACGGATGCCCACGATCCGCGAGCCCGAGGCGGCACGGTCCGATCGAGGTACCCCGGGGCCCGAGCGCCGGCGAGGGCCCGAGCGCCTCGCTGTTTCCTTCCGGGGTATTTCGAGTAGTCATAGTACGAGGGAAACCGAGCGAATGCTAGGTCAAGAGAAGTGGGCGCCGGAGGTCCGCGCGCGGTGCCCACCCGGCGGCACGGGACGCACCGGCAAGAGGTGCTCCGATCCCCTGTCCTGGTGGGCGATTCCTGACGATCCTGGCTTCTCGGTGGAGCCGAGGTCTTGACACATGTCTGACAGGTGAGGAACGTCCTGTCTGACAGATTCTCGCCCCGCTTCGTCCTCAAGGAGGTCCCCGTGACCGCTGACAGCACCGTGGCCTCGGCCAACCGCGACGTCGTCGTCCACAGCCTGACCAACTACGCCTCGCTCGCCGTCGTCGGCGGCGAGCACACCGTCGTCATCGACGAGCCGCGCGAGTTCGACGGCGAGGGGACGGCACCCAACCCGTTCGGGCTCGTGCTCTCCGCGCTCGGCGGCTGCATGGCCGGCACGCTGCGCGGCATCGCCCGCCAGGGTGGCTTCGACTACGACGGCGCCACGATCCGGCTCTCGCTGCGCGTCAACCGGCCCACCTCCGGACCTCTCGATCCCGGCGAGCGCGAGCTGCGGATCTCCCGGATCATCGCCCAGGTCACCGTCCGCGGCGACCTCACCGCCGAGCAGCAGGACGCGCTGCGCCACGGCATCGAGACCTGCCCGGTCGGCAACACGCTGCGGCGCGCGCTCACCCTGCAGGAGAGCGTCGCGTTCGAGGCCGCGGCATGAGCGCCCCCACGCCGCACGTCGACCTCCTCGTCACCGGCGCCCGCCTGGCCGACGGCTCCGTCGTCGCGCTCGGCGTGCGCGAGGGCCGCTACGTCTTCGTCGCCCCCGAGCCCCCGGCGGGCACCACGGCGACGACCACCCTCGACGCCGAGGGGCGCCTGGTCACCCCGACCTTCGTCAACGGCCACCTGCACCTCGAGAAGGTGCACTCGCTCGACCGGGCGGGCGACGGCGCCCTGGCGGCGTACACGTCGGGGAACATGGGCGCCGCGCTGCGCTCCATCGTCCGTGAGGCGAGCCAGGTCAAGCGGCAGTACGACCGCTCGTGGCTGGTCCCGAACATCCGCCGCGCGCTGGACGCCGCGGTCGAGAACGGCACCCTGCACATGCAGACGTTCGTCGACGTCGACACGACCGCGCGCCTGGTCGGCATGGAGGCGGTGCTGGAGGTGCGCGAGGAGTACCGCGACCTGCTCGACCTCCAGGTCGTCGCTTTCCCCCAGGACGGCCTGCTCCGCGACCCCGGCGCGGCCGAGCTGTGCGAGGAGGCGCTGCGGATGGGCGCCGACGTCGTCGGCGGCATCCCCTGGATCGAGATGACGGACGCCGACGCCCAGGCGCACGTGGAGTGGGCCTGCCGGCTCGCGAACGAGCAGGGCAAGCGCGTCGCGATGCTGGTCGACGACGCCGGCGACCCCAGCCTGCGCACCACCCAGATGCTCGCCCAGGCGATGCTCGAGCACGGCCTGCAGGGACGCGGCGTCGCGTGCCACGCCCGCGCCCTCGCGGAGTACCCCCAGCCCACGCTGCAGCGGCTGATGGACCTCGCCCACGCGGCCGGTCTCGGCTTCGTCTCCGACCCGCACACCGGGCCGCTGCACCTGCCCGTGCGCGACTTCGCCGACGACGGGATCGCCGTCGCCCTGGGGCAGGACGACGTCGAAGACGCGTACTACCCCTTCGGCCGCAACAACATGCTGGAGGTGGCCTTCCTCGCCGCGCACACCCTCCGCTTCCTCACCCACGACGACCAGCAGCTGCTGCTCGAGCTGATCACCACGCGGGCGGCCGACGTGCTCGGCGTACCCGACCACGGGATCGCGGTCGGAAGCACGGCCGACCTCTGCGTGCACCCGTACGCCTCGGTGCGCGACGTGCTCACCGAGCACGCCCGGCCGCGGTGGGTCGTGCGGCGCGGGAAGGTGATCGCGGAGTCGGAGACCCGGACCCGGATCCTGCGCTGACCGCGGGACTGCGCCGCGCGGGCTGCTGCCCTACCAGTCCGCGCGGCGCACCATCGCGTAGCGGAACGCCCCGCGCAGGTGCACCTCACGGGTCCAGTAGCAGACCGTGCCGGTCCGGCTGATCCCCGTGGCGTCCAACGTCATCGCGGGCTCGCCGGCGGGCCGGCCGGTCAGCGCGGCGTCGTCGTCGCTCAGCCCGTCGGCCCCGGGGAACACGAGCTCCCAGCCGACCCGCTCACCGGTCAGCGCGGTCGCGAGATCGACCATCGGCGTGGCCGGGTCGAGCGTCGTGGGGTCGGTCCGGGTCAGCACCGGGACGGCGTCCCGCGCGACCAGGACGGGCTCGCCGTCCGCCGACCAGACCTTGGTGGTGCGCAGGACGCTCTGGCGCGGCGAGACGTCGTGCTCGTGGGCCTCGTCGAGGGTGACCTCCTCGACCCGGACGTCGGTCACCTCGACGGACGGCGTGCGCCCCATCGCGGCGATGAGCTCCGAGCTGTCGAGGCGCTGCTCGAACCGCGCCGGGATGCCGAGCAGCGAGCTGTTGACGGTGGTGTCGGCGCCCTTGCGCCGGTGGATGAAGCCGCGCTCCTCGAGCCGCACCAGCGCCTCCCGGACCGCCGGCCGGCTGACCTCGAGCGACGACGCCAGCGCGATCTCGCTCGGCATCGCCGCGCCCCGCTCGGCGGCCTCGGCCCAGAGCCGCTGCAGCCGGCGCTCGACCGGCTCCGGCAGCTCGGAACCTGTCATGGCGCCACCCTAGAGGAGGCGCGCGGTGCGCCGGCGTACGACCGCACCACCGCTCCGCTGGAGAGCACGGGCCGTGCAACGTCGACCTGCGAATCCTGCGACCTCGACGGAGCAACCTTGCGACTTCGAGGGTCGAACCTTGCTACTTCGGGGGGCCAACTCTGCTACTTCGGCGGGGCGGGAAGGTCAGCCGAAGCGCGTCCACTCCTCCAGGACGACGAGGGTCTTGGTGCTCGCGATGGGCCCGCTGGAGCGGAGCTGGCTGACGACGCGGCGCAGGTCCTCGACGCCGTCGACCCGGATCCGGACCAGGGCGTCGGGGTCGCCGGCGAGGGTGAGGACCTCCTCGACCTCGGGGATCTGGGCGACGTACTCCATGATCTGGGCGAGGTCGAGGTCGTCGGCGAACTGCAGCTCGGTGACCGCTTCGATGCCGGTGGCGATCCGGCCGTGGTTGACCTGGACCGTGTAGCGCTCGATGACGCCGAGCTTCTCCAGACGGGCGATGCGGCGCTGGACGGGCGCGACGGTGAGGCCGACGGCGGTCGCGATCTCGCGGAGGGGGCGGCGGGCGTTCTCGCGCAGGAGGTCGAGGATGGCGCGGTCGGTCTGGTCGAGAAGGGCGGGCTCGCTCACGCAAAGAAGCGTAACCCCGACGGAGCATCTGTTGCGCGGTGGCTCCGGTGGCCACGGCGAAGGTTGCGGATCGTCGCCAAAGTGCGGGATGGAGGTTGTGACCCGGCGCACCTGACCAGCAGGCTCGTCCTTGCGTCCCTCTCCCTCCCCTCCCAGGAGAACCGATGACCCTCACCGCCCCGTCCGCCGAGCTCGTCTTCGAGCGCTCCGACGAGCTGAGCACCGCCGGCCACGAGCAGGTCGTCTTCTGCCGCGACGAGGCCTCGGGCCTGCGCGCGATCATCGCGCTGCACGACACCCGGCTCGGCCCGGCGCTGGGCGGCACCCGGTTCTTCCCGTACGCCTCGGAGAGCGCGGCGCTGACCGACGTCCTGCGCCTCTCGCAGGGGATGACGCACAAGGCGGCCGCCGCGGGCATCGCGCTCGGGGGCGGCAAGGCCGTCATCATCGGCGACCCGGCGAGCGCCAAGACGCCGGAGCTGCTGCGGGCCTACGGACGCTTCGTCGACTCGCTGTCGGGCCGCTACTACACCGCCGCCGACGTGGGGACGACGGCGGAGGACCTCGACGTCGTCGCCACCACGACGTCGTACGTCGTGGGCACCAACAGCGGCTCGGGCGACAGCGGCTTCTCGACGGCGTACGGCGTCTTCTCGGCCCTGCGCGCCGCCGCCGAGCACCGGTGGGGTGCCGAGGGCCTGCGCGGGCGCACCGTGGGCGTCGAGGGCGTCGGCAAGGTGGGTGCGCACCTGGTGGCGCTGCTGCTGGGCGAGGGTGCCGCGGTCACGGTGACCGACCCTTCGGCCGCGTCGGTGGCGCGGCTCGTCGCGAAGCACTCCGAGGTGACCGTCCGCTCGAGCGTCGTCGACGCACCGGTCGACGTCTACGCCCCCTGCGCCCTCGGCGCGACGCTCACCCCCGCCTCGGTCGCCGGCCTGCGGGCCGAGGTCGTGTGCGGCGCGGCGAACAACCAGCTGCTCGACTCGTCGGTCGCCACGCTGCTCCAGGCCCGCGACATCACCTGGGTCCCCGACTACGTCGCCAACGCCGGCGGCCTGATCCAGGTCGGGGGCGAGATCTGGAGCCGCCCCGCCGACCAGGTCCGGGCCGAGATCGGCGCCATCGCCGGCACCGTCCGCACCATCCTCGACCGGTCCACCGCCGGTGGCCGGACCCCGCTCGACGTCGCGGCCGAGGTGGTCGCCGAGCGGCTCGCCTCCGCTCCTGCCAAGGAGGTCCTCCGATGACCGAGCTGATCGAGCGCCCCGCCGCGCCGGCCGCGGCCGAGCCCGCGTCGTACGACCTGGCCGACCGGTACCGCCCCGGCGCTCCCCCGATGCTGCTCACCGGCGTCCAGGCGATCGCCCGGCTGCTGGTGGAGCACCGCGCGCTCGACCGGCGCCGCGGCCTGCACACGGCGTCGTTCGTGTCGGGCTACCAGGGCAGCCCGCTCGGCGGCCTCGACAAGATGCTCGGCGAGATGCGTGACGTGCTCGACGAGAACGACATCCGCTTCGTGCCGGGCCTCAACGAGGAGCTGGCGGCGACGTCGGTGTGGGGCAGCCAGATCGAGCTCCCGCTCGGCCAGAGCACCCACGACGGCGTGACCGGCTTCTGGTACGGCAAGGGGCCCGGCGTCGACCGCGCCACCGACGCCCTGCGCCACGCCAACATGTACGGCGTCCACCGCCGCGGCGGCGCGGTGCTGCTGGTCGGCGACGACCCGGCGTCGAAGTCCTCCACCGTGCCGGCGGTCAGCGAGCGGTCGCTGGCCGCGCTCGGCATCCCGGTCCTCTTCCCCCGCAACTCCACCGAGATCGTCACCCTCGGCCTGCACGCCATCGACATGTCGCGCTCCTCCGGCTGCGTCGTCGCGCTCAAGATCGTCGCCGACGTCGCCGACGGCGCCTGGGTGGTCGACAGCGCCGACCTCGACCTCGACCCGGTGACGCCGACGATCGACTGGAACGGCCACCCCTACGCCTACACGCAGAGCCCCATCGTGCTGCGCCCGCCGATGATCGTGGGTGCCGAGGCCGAGCTCGTCGGGCCGCGGACCGCGCTGGTCCACGAGTACTCCGCCCGCAACGGGCTCAGCGTGACCGAGGTCGACGCCCCGGACGCCCGGCTCGGGCTGGTCGCCTCGGGCAGCTGCTTCGACTCGCTGCGCCAGGCGCTGACCGACCTCGGTGTCACCGACGACGCCCTGGCCGCGGCCGGCGTCCGGCTGCTGCGCCTGGGCATGATGAGCCCGGTCGAGCCCGAGGCCGTGCGCCGGTTCGCGGCGGGCCTCGACGAGATCGTCGTCGTCGAGGACAAGACCTCCTTCATGGAGATGCAGATCCGCGACCTCCTCTACGGCACCGAGAACGCCCCGCGCATCATCGGCAAGAAGGACGCCACCGGCCAGCGGCTGATCCCCGCTGACGGCGAGCTCACCGCCGGCCGCCTGCTCGCGCCGCTGCGCCACGCCCTCGAGGGCTGGCTGACGGTCACGCCGCCGCAGCGCCCGCGGACCTCGCTGCCGCTGCTGCCGGTCAACCGGTCGGCGTACTTCTGCTCGGGCTGCCCGCACAACCGCTCGACCGCGCTCCCCGACGGCTCGATGGGCGGCGGCGGCATCGGCTGCCACGCCATGGTCACGATCTCCGACCGCCCCGAGAGCGCCGTCACCGGCGTCACCCAGATGGGCGGCGAGGGCGCGCAGTGGATCGGCCAGGCCTGGTTCACCGACGCCGGCCACGTCTTCCAGAACGTCGGCGACGGGACCTTCTTCCACTCCGCGCAGCTGGCCGTCCAGGCGTGCATCGCGGCGGGCGTCAACATCACCTACAAGGTGCTCTACAACGACGTCGTCGCGATGACCGGCGCCCAGGACGCCGAGGGCGCGCTCAGCGTCCCCCAGCTCACGCACAAGCTGCACACCGAGGGCGTGCGCAAGATCGTGGTCTGCGCCGACGAGCCGAGCCGGCACAAGCGCCGCGACCTGGCCCCCGGCACGCTGCTGTGGGACCGCGACCGGCTCGACGAGGCGCAGCGGATGCTGCGCGAGATCCCCGGTGTCACCGTGCTGATCTACGACCAGCACTGCGCGGCCGACGCGCGGCGCCAGCGCAAGCGCGGCTCGCTGCCGACCCGCACCAAGCGCGTCGTCATCAACGAGGCCGTCTGCGAGGGCTGCGGCGACTGCGGCGTGAAGAGCAACTGCCTCTCGGTGCAGCCCGTCGACACCGAGTACGGCCGCAAGACCCGCATCGAGCAGACGTCGTGCAACACCGACTACAGCTGCCTCGACGGCGACTGCCCCTCGTTCGTCACGGTCGAGACCGCGCCGCGCCGCAAGCGCCGGAGCAAGGCGGCCAAGGCCGCCAAGTCCCCGAAGAAGCGGGGCTACCCGACCCCGCCCGGTGCCGCCCCGAGCGTCGCCGAGGAGCGGGTGACCAGCACCCAGAACGTCTTCATGGTCGGTATCGGCGGCACCGGCATCGTCACCGTCAACCAGGTGCTCGCCACGGCCGCCCTGCGCGCCGGGTACGGCGTCGAGTCGCTCGACCAGACCGGGCTGAGCCAGAAGGCGGGACCGGTGACCGGTCACCTGCGCTTCGCCGACGGCGAGCTCGAGCCGGCCAACCGGCTCACCCCGGGCTCGGCCGACTGCTTCCTCGGCTTCGACCTGCTGACCCTCGCCGAGGACCGCAACCTCTCCTACGGCGCGGCGTCCCTGACCCGCACGGTCGTCTCGACCAGCCGCACCCCCACGGGCTCGATGGTCTACGACCCGGCTGTGCAGCACCCCGACGAGGCCGACCTCGTCGCCCGGGTCCGGACGGAGAGCAAGGAGCTCTTCGACTTCGACGCCCTCGAGGCAGCCGACCGGATCTTCGGCAACACGGTGGCCGCGAACTTCCTCCTCGTCGGCGCCGCCTACCAGACGGGCGCGCTGCGCCTGCCCGCCGCGGCGATCGAGGAGGCCATCGAGATCAACGGCACCGCGGTCGCGGCCAACGTCGCCGCCTTCCGCTGGGGCCGCGTCGCGGTCGCCGACCCGGCCGCGTTCCACGCCGCCAACGCCCGGACCGACGCTCCCGTCGAGCGGCCCGTGCCCGCCTCGGTGGCGGCGTCCGGTCTGCAGGGCGAGGTGCTGCGCCTGGTCGGACGCCGGGCCGCCGACCTCGTCGGCTACCAGGACGAGCGCCTCGCCGACGCGTACGTCGACGCGGTCGCCGCGATCGCCAAGGCCGAGCAGGCGGTGACGACCGAGACCCGCTTCAGCGAGGCGGTCGCCCGCAACCTGTTCAAGCTGACCGCCTACAAGGACGAGTACGAGGTCGCGCGACTGCTCACCGACCCCGCCTTCCTCGCGGCGACCGGCAGCGACTTCCCCGACGGCACCGTGTCGTTCCAGCTGCACCCGCCGGCGCTGCGCGCCCTGGGCCGCAAGAAGAAGCTCGGCTTCGGACCGCGCTCGCACGTCACGCTGCGGACGCTGGCCCGGATGAAGTTCCTGCGCGGCACCGCGGCCGACCCCTTCGGCTACGCCCACGTGCGCCGGGTGGAGCGCGACCTGCGCGACCACTACCGGACGATGGTCGACGACCTGGCCCGCGAGCTCACGCCCGACGGGTACGACCGGGCCGTGCGGCTGGCCGAGCTGCCGGACCTGGTCCGCGGCTACGAGGGCGTCAAGCTGCGCAACGTCGAGCGCTACCTGGCCGAGCTGGCCGAGCTCGGGGTGACCCCGCCGGCCGTGAAGCTCACCAGCTGAGCTCGATCTCCAGCTCGTTCTCGTCGCCGACCTCGACCTCGACCTTGAGCTCGACCTCGTCGGGCACGCTGACGGTGATCCGGCGTCCGGCCTTCTCGATCTCGAGGGAGTTGTGGCGGGAGAGGGAGTCGGCGATGGCGCGCAGGCGGTCGGCGGCGGCCTCGCGGCTGAGGCGCTCGGTGCGGTCGGTCTCGAAGAGGTCCATGGGCTCAGCCTTCCACGGCGCCGGTCACCGGGACCGGGCGACCGCGCAGGGCGCCGGCCGCCGTCGGGGCGAGGATGACGGCTCCGGCGACCAGCAGCGCGACACCGAGACCCACCTTCAGCAGCGCCGCGCCGACGAGGGCGCCCAGCAGGATCAGCACCACCGCCAGCACCCGCCGGTGTGAGCCCCGGCCCTCGCCGCTGCCGAGCGCCGAGTCCGCCGCCAGGCCGGTGATGGTCGAGGTGACGACGACCGTCGTGACGTCCTTGACCGCGAGGAAGCGGGCGGTCGCTGCCTGGATGCCCATCGCCGTGCCGAGGACGGTCGTCAGCACCACCTGGACCGAGCGGTCCGGCTCGTCGCCCACGACGAGCAGCACGACCGCGAGCGCGAGGACGACGGCGCCGACGGCCGCGAAGAGCACGCTCGTGCGCGTCGTCCACCCGGCGGCGGAGCGGCGCAGCACCCGGCCGGCCAGCGCCGCGCCAGCCATGAAGCCGGCCAGGGCGAGCAGCGGGCCGAGCACCGGCAGGTCGTCCGCGCCGGCGAGGCCCATGCCGAGGATGACCACGTTGCCGGTCATGTTGCCGGTGAAGACGCGGTCGAGGCCGAGGTAGCCGACGGCGTCGATGATCCCGGTCGAGAAGGTCAGCACGAGCAGGGCACCGAGGTGGAAGCGTTCGTGGGGGACGGCGGCGAGGCGGGCGAGCACCGATCGAGGCTAGCGCCGGGGCACCGGGGGACGCCGCGGCCCCCACCGGAGGGTTCCGGTGGGGGCCGCGGCCCGGCTGTGAGGGGTCAGCCGATCGGGGTGGCGATCACCACCTGGTTCTTCGTGTAGTGGAACCGGCCGTTGCTGTAGCTGACCTTCCCGGTACAGGTCACCAGCGTCAGCTGGTGCGCACCCGTGGTCGACACCGGCGCACCGGTGAAGCCCTTGGTCCGCTTCTGCGTGTAGACCTTCGTGATCCGGTACCTCTGGACCTTGCCGTCGGCGCCACGCACGGTCACGACCTGGCCCACCTTGGCCTTGCGCAGCTTGCCGAAGGCACCCGGCCGGTCGTGCCGGTCCGAGACGTGCCCGGCGATCACGGTCGAGCCGATCGCCTCGCCGGGAGCGGCCGAACCCATCAGCCAGCCACCGCGGCGCACGTTCTCCGGGATCACCATCGAACCCTTGCGCACGCCGACCGCGTCCAGCGGCGCCTTCATCCCGATCGCGGGGATGGCGACCTGGCTCGGGCGGACCTTGCGGCCGTGGACGGTGCTGCCGGTGAAGCCGGTCTCGATCCGCACCTTGTCGACCTCGGCCCGGTGCACCAGCGTCGTCTCCGCGGCCAGCCCGCACACGTGCGTCGCGGCATCGTTGCGCCGGTCCTCCGACGTCGACACCACCCACGTGTAGTAGCCCGGCTTGCTCACCGGCACCGCCGGCGTGCGGAACGTGCCGTTGCGCGGCACGAAGGACACCGAGCCCACCTTGCGACCCGGCGTGCACATGCCCGCCGACCGCTTCGCCACCGGACCGTAGAGGGTCGCCGTACCGGTGGCTTCGCCACCGGTCACGAACCCGCCGATGGTCACCACGTCGTGCAGGCGCACGGCGTTCGGGACGCCGCCCCGGCCGACGCTCATCGCGACCTTGGCCGACGACGCCTTCGTGGTGATCGCAGGACCGCCCAGACCGCCCAGCGGGGTGGTCACGGTGTTGGAGCCGGCGGACACCGGCGCGGGCTGCTGCCCACCCCGGACCGGACCCCGGTAGGTCACCGTCGCGGTGTTCTCGATGTCCCCGCCGCGCTTCACGTCGGCCCGCTTCACCAGGTACGTCGCGGTGAAGTCCACCGAGGCACCCGGCGCGATCGTCGCCACCGAGGCCGGCGACACGGCCGACAGACCGGGCAGGTCGTCGCCCACCGTGACGTCGAACGCCGTAGCCAGACCGTCGTTCCGCACCGTGAAGGTGTAGGTGATGACATCGTCCACGTCGGCCTTGCCGGCCGTCGCCTCGTCGACCGTCAGCTCGGCCGCCTTGACCACCGACAGGTCGGGGTGGGCCTCGACGGTGTCGACGTCGTCGACGTCCTCGCTGGTCACGGTCGCTCCGCCCGGCACCTTCGCCGAGGCTGCCGCGACGTTGTGCACGACACCGTCGTCGACGTCGCCCTGCGTGACCACGTACGGGTCGGCGGTGAAGGTCGCGGTGTCGCCTGGCGCCACGGTGGCGCTGGCCGGCGTGATGTTCTCGACCTCCGGGTCGGTGACCGTCACCTCGGTGGCGGTCACGTTGCCCGTGTTCTCGACCTCGAACGTGTAGGCGATCTCCTCACCGACGTCGGCCTTGCCGTTGCCGTTGGTGTCGTCGAGCACCGACTTCTTGTCCAGCACGATCCCCGGAGCACCGGGCACCAGGTTGGTGCTGGTCGTGTCGGGGGCCGAGCTGACGTCCGCGTCGCCCGGCGTCTTCGCCGAGGCCGTCGCGGAGTTGTCGATCGAGCCGCCGCCGTCGACGTCGTCCTGGGTCACCTCGTACGACGCGGTGAAGACCGCCTGCGCACCCGGCGCCAGCGTGGCGACCGAGACCGGCGCGACCGCCGACAGACCCGGCAGCAGGTCAGCGACCTTCACGCCCGAGAGCGTCACGTTGCCGGTGTTCTGCACCGTGAACGTGTAGCCGATGGTCTCGCCCTTGTCGGCGGCACCGTTGTCGTTGTCGTCGTCGAGGACCGCGACCTTGTCGATCGACAGCCCCGGAGCGGGCGGCGCCACGTCGGTGTCCGTGGTGTCCAGTGTGGACGTCGTCGACCCACCGCCGGGTCCGGTGCCCTTCGCGACCGCCGAGTTGTGCACCGCGGTGCCCGCGTCGACGTCGCCCTGGGTCACCGTGTACGTCGCGGTGAACGTGGTGCTCGCACCCGGCGCCAGCGTGGCGACCTGCAGCGGCGAGGTCGCCGAGATGCCCGCCAGGGCGTCGTCGACCACCACGTTGGTCATCGTCACGTTGCCGGTGTTGGTCACCTGGAACGTGTAGGTGATGACGTCGCCCTCGTCCGCCTTGCCGCTGGTGCCCTGGTCGGTCGTCAGGGACGCCGACTTGTCGATCGCCAGGGCCGGAGCGCGGGTCACGGTCGGGGTGGACGTGGTGTCGTCCGGCGAGGTGACGGTGCCGCCACCCGGCGCCGTACCGCTGGCCGAGGCGCGGTTCACGATCGGACCACCGTTGTCGATGTCCGCCTGGGTCACCGTGTAGAGACCCGCGGTGAACACCTGGTTGCCACCCGGAGCGATCGTCGCCGTGGCCGGGCTGATCCCCGACACCATCGGGTCGTCGACCGCGACACCGGAGACCGTCACGTTGCCGTTGTTGCGCACCGTGAACGTGTAGGCGATCTTCTCCCCCTTGTCGGCCTTGCCGTTGCCGTTGGTGTCGTCGAGAACGGCCTCCTTGTCGGTGAGCAGGCTCGGGGCGGCGGCGGCGACCGGGGTCGACGTCGCGTCCGGGGCGGACTCCACTGCGGCGTCGTCCGGGTCCGTGCCCTTCGCGGTCGCCGTGTTGGCGACCGGGACGCCGTTGTCGACGTCGGTCTGCGTCACCGCGTACGTCGCGGTGAACTCCACGTCGGCGCCCGGCGCCAGCGTCGCCACGCTTGCCGGCGAGATCGCCGACAGGCCGGCCTTCGCGTCGCTGATCGACACGTTCGACAGCGGCACGTCGCCGGAGTTGGTGGCGGTGAAGGTGTAGGTGATGACGTCGCCCTTGTCGGCCACGCCCGGCGTACCGCCGTCGGTGGTCAGTGCCGCGGCCTTGTCGAGCACGAGGCCCGGGGCACCGGCCGCACGGGTGACGCAGACCGCGAGCGGCTCGGCCGGGAGGGTCTCGTTGGAGTCGACCGCGACCGTGTTGCACGCGATCTTGTTGGTCGGCGAGCCCGGCGCGACAGCGGCCACGAGGACCACGGTCGCCGTGTCGCCGGCGGCGAGGTCGCCGGCGACGGTCATCCGGATGGCCCGCTTGCCGCTCACCCCGGAACCCCAGTCGTCCACCGTGCCCGCAGCGCCGGGGTTGACCTGGGGGCGCGCCGGGTTGGTCGAGGCCGAGTAGGCGAGCTGCAGGTTCGCCGAGCTCGACTCGACCGAGTCGAGCAGCAGGTTGAACTGCGAGCCGCGCGCCGGCGGGTTGGCGAGCAGCCCGGTGTCACCGATGTACGGCAGCACGTCGTAGGCGACCACGTCGCGCAGCGTCGTGTTGCCCGCGTTGCGCAGCGTGATCCGGTACTTCACCTCCGACTCGCTCACCGGGATCTCGTGCACCTGCGACGGGTCGGCGACCCAGGCGCAGCCGTCCGCGGCGTTCTCGTCGGGGACGCAGAGCTCCTTGACGGCGCTCAGCCCGTCGGAGGCGCCGACCGGGAGGTTGAACGTCGTGTTCTGGTTGGCGTACTCCTCGGTGGTGTCGCCGTCGGCGTCCACGTCACTGCTGTCCGCGACCAGGCTGGTCACCCGGAACTGGTTCGGCCCGGAGACGAAGCCCTGGCCGATCGCGTCCCGCCAGGTGCCGCTCTGGTCACCGGCCCACACCGCGCCGATCGGCTGCACGCCCGGCACCGCGGCCAGGGTGGGCTTCGCCTTGACCGAGAGCGTCGGCCAGTAGTCGTTCGTCGCCGCGCTCAGCGCGACCGCGCTGGGGTACGTCGCGACCGCGACCGAGCGCTGCTCACCGCCGATGGTCACCGTGCGGTAGGCATAGGTCACCCCCGCCGGGGCGGTCGCGGTCGCGCCGGTGCCGGCACCGGTGAACGACGCGCTCCCCGGGACGACCTCCCAGCCGACCGGCGCGACGAAGACCAGCTGCGGCTGGACCGTCGTGCCCGGCCAGACGTTGGACGTGATCGCGCGCATCGAGAAGGTCACCTCGGTGCCCGGCATCGGGTTGCCGCCGCCGTCGACGACGGGGAGCCCGACGAAGCCGGGGGTCAGCGTGGCGAGCGGCTGGGTGTAGCGGACCGTGCGCGAGCGCGACTGGTCGGCCTGACGCGTCGGCAGCGGCTGGCCCTGCAGGTTGGTGTAGTCGTCATGCGTGCCGTCACCGTCGGCGTCGGCCGGGTAGATCATCGAGATGTCCGCGGTGTTGGTCCGCTCCTGGCCGGTCAGCGGGATCGCGCCGTCGTCGACCCGGAAGCGGTAGCCCAGCTGCATCACGGTCGCGGTGTTGTCGGTGGGCAGGATCCGGCCCGCCGGGAGCGGCGCCGTCGTCCGGGCGCTGACGAACCAGCGCCCCGGCTGCGCGTCGACGAACCCTGTGTTCCCGATCTGGGCGGTCCCGGTGGCACCGGTGTTGTCGACCCACTCGACGGTGGCCTGCCAGCCGGCGGGGGCGCCGGCGTACTGGTAGGCGATGATCCGGTGGACCTTGATGTGGTCCTGGTCGAGGTTCGGCTCGTCGATCACGGCCGTGGCGTCCACGTTGCCGAGGTTGCCGGCCGCCACCCGCCACTCGCGGCTGCCGGTGTCGGCCTCGCCCGGCGCCGGGGTGTTGACGGCGAGCACGCCGCCGCCCGCGTCGCCGTCACCGTCGAGGCTGGTGACACCGTTGGCCACGGTCTTGCTGGTCGACACCCCACCGAACGGGTTGGTGCAGGCGACCTTGGTGGTCAGGCTCCGGTTGAGGGTCTTCTGCGTCCGGGGCGCGTCGAGGTAGGTGACGCTCACGTCCAGGTTGGCGGTGACGTCCTTGGTGAAGTTGCAGCCGCTGGCGTCCGCCTCGGGGAAGTTCTCCCCGGGGAAGCGCACCGTGATCGTGCGCGGGCCCCAGGTGGCGGCGTCGGCGGGGCCGACCAGGGAGTTGTTGCTCGCCGCACCGCCGCTGTTGAAGCCGCTCAGCGCGGCCAGGCCCCAGCCGCCCCGGGCGCCGTACGACGGGCTGGCGGCAGTGCCCTTGGTCCAGGTGACGGTGTGGTTGACGTTGTCGATGACACCGTCGTCGGTGGCCGCGTCGATCTCCGCCTCGGGCGGCACGGTGTACACGATCTTGTAGCTGCCGGTCGCGACGAGCGACGCGTCACCGGCGACGTTGGACCCCGGGTTGGTGCGCATGTTGCCGGGGTTCACCGCGATCCGGTACGTCTCCTGCACGTCCGTGTCGAAGGTCGGGTTCGACGTCCCGATGCCCTGCGTCGGCCCGGTCGGCGTCCCGATGTGCCAGGTGACGGCGCTGTTCGCGGTCTTCGGCGCGGTCGCCGTGCCGGAGCTGATCGTCGCGGACATCGGCACCGACGTGCCCTCGGGGTAGAAGGAGCCGTTGGGGATCTCGCGGTTGCGCGAGGCCTGGTAGGCGTAGGTCACCGAGAACGTCCCCGACGTGCCGGCGGCCAGGTTGCCGAGGTCGACGACCTTGCCGGTCGCGTCGGTGCCGCCGATGGTGCCGCCGGCCCCGGGCTGCACCCACGAGCCGTACATCAGGATGAACTGGCCGGCGGGCAGCAGGCCGTTCGGGTCGGTCGGCGGCGTCGAGAACTGCACCTGGGTGCCGTCGCACGCCGCCGTGGTGCAGGAGTACTGCACCCGGTAGGTGACCTTGTTGTCGTGGGTCCCGTCCTCGATGTCGGTGATCGTGGACCCGTTGCTGAGGTCGACGGGCGTGATCACGATGTCGAGCACACCGGCCCCGGCGGCCGACGCGGTGGCGGGCCACAGCAGCCCCACGCCTGCGGTGACGACGGCGAGCACCATCGTCACGACGAGCGGGACGCGCGAGCGCGCCGCGGCGCGCCTCGCGGACCCGCGTTCGGGCACGGAGATTTTCATGGCTGGAGACCTTCCACCGGGGGGCATGAGAGCGCGCCGGGACGGCCGCTTCCCCCGGACGGCCGTGCTCGTCGCAAGGTAAAGAATCGATCGGGAAGGTCTCAGGACACGGGCGAGGCGGGAACCTCATCCCGCATCTCACCCCCCTTTCGGGGGTCACGGTGGTCGGGGACGGTCAGCCGGGCGAGGAGCACCAGCGCGATCACCGACAGGGCGCTGCCGAAGACGAAGAAGGCGAAGTAGTTGCGCGACCGGTCCGCGCCGACCAGGTCGCCGGTCCCGAGGGCCAGGAAGAGCGGCCCCAGCGCCGGGACCACCGACTGCGGGAGCGTGCGGGCGATGTTGAAGTAGCCGAGGAAGCGTCCGCTCGCGGCCGGCGGGAGCACGGTGAGCGCGACGGCGAGGTCGAGGGCGACGTACGTGCCGAGGCCGGTGCCCGCGCAGAGGATCGCGAGCACGAAGGCGATCGTGCTGGTGGACAGGGCCAGCAGCACGTTGGCCCCCAGCAGGAGCAGGATGCCGCCCGCCATCACCGGCCGGTAGCCGACCCGGCGGGCGAGGAACCGGGAGCCGCCGACGGCCATCGCCATCCCGAGCGCGGCGCCGATGGCGGTCACCAGGGCGACCACGGAGGCGGCGTCGTGGGCCTCCTCCCCCGCACGGCGGACGAGGAAGAAGACGCCGTACACGGTCAGGCAGCTGTAGGAGGCCTGCGCGAACAGGCGCTGCAGCCACAGCCACCAGTACGCCGAGCCCGCGCCGGCCAGGCCGCGGGCGGTCACGGGCTCGTCGGGCGCGGCGGGGTCGGCAGCGCGGGGCCGCGGCGTGAGCGTGCGCAGGTGCAGGCTCGCGACGAACGCGACCGGGACGGCGACCAGGGCGAGCAGCACGAACGCGATGCGCGGCTCGCTGAGCGCGACGCCGAGGTGCCCGGTGAGCAGTGCGTAGCCGACCAGACCGCCGAAGCTGATCGCGCCGGTCGCGGCGGCCGCGAACCAGCCGGACACCCGCGCCCGGTCGGCCGGGTGCACGACGTCGGAGAGCGTGCCGTAGAGCGCCGCGAAGGTCGCGCTGTAGGACATCTGCGCGCACGCCCAGACCAGGACCAGCGACGGCAGCGTGGTCGTGTAGGTCGCCGTCACCACCGCGGCGCAGCCGGCGACGGTGCCACCGACGATCCACGGGGTCCGGTGGCCGCGGCGCCGGACGGTGCGGTCGCTCAGCCAGCCCCAGACCGGGTTGAGCGACATCGCGGTCAGGGCGCCGGCGGTCTCGACCCAGCTCAGCCGGGTCTCGAGGGCGAGTCCCGAGTCGACCCCGCGCACCAGCAGGCTCAGCCCGACCACGAGCGGGATGACGAGGGCGCCGAGGGCGCAGAACTCGGTGACGCAGAGGGCCGCGACGGTCTTGGTGCTCAGGCGCTGCTCGGTGTCCACGGTTCTCCTGACCGGCGGGGGGACGACGTCCGCAACCGCGCGCTGACGGAGCGGTCCGGAGCAGGGTCCAGACTGCGGGATCGCCACGGGCGAGCGGGAGCGAGGACTACTCTGGCAGGGCCCCTGTTCCGGTGGTGGGGAACCGCGAACGAAGGAGGGTGCTGTGCTCGAGGCCGACCTCGAGGAGCTGGCGGACCAGCGGTTCCGGACCGGCCTCGACGACGGCGGTCTGACCGCTGCCCACGCCCTGGGCGACGAGACCCGGATGGCTCGCATCATCGACCGGTGGGGCGTCGACCTGGCGCACAGCCCCCACGGCGCCCTGATGTTCGAGGTCGCCGCGCAGCTCCCGCTGGACCTGGCGAAGGACCTGCCCGGCCTGGCGTTCCGGTTCGAGGACATCGGCCGGTTGCCGATCGGGACCACGCCGCTCGGCCTGCCGGCGACGGCGGAGGAGGCGCAGGCCGAGTTCGCCCGCCAGGGCGACCTCCGGCTGCGCCAGGCCCTGCTCCCGCTCGTCACCCGGCGCCGGCTCGGCCGGTTCGACGAGGCCCTCGCGATCGTGCAGGCGGCCGTGCCGCTGGCCGACGCGATCGTCTACCCCTGGTACGGCGACCGCGGCCGGATCCTGCCGTACTGGCACCTGCAGTGCGGCATCACCGCCCAGGTGGCCGGCGACCTCGACGCCGCCCGCCGCTGGTTCATGAGCGCGTGGACCCACCACGCACGCGACCCCTACGGGTTCGTGGCCCGCGCCACCGCCGGCAAGCTCGCGCTGGTCGACGCGGCCCGCGGCCACCACGTCTCCAGCACGACCTGGCTCGAGCGGGCCCGGGAGCAGAGCCGGCGCCCCGACCTCTGGATCGACGGCTTCGTCGAGTCGAACCTCACCGCCACCGAGGCGATCCACGCCAGCGACGGCCTCGACCCGCAGACCGAGCACCGGCTCGGCGCGATGCCCCACCCCACGCAGCGCGGCGAGCAGTGGTCCGTGCTGCTCTGGATCCACGTCCGCCACGCGCTGACCCAGGGTGATGCCTCCCGGGCCAGCCGCACCGTGGACGACGCCCTGGCCGCGCAGCGTGCCGAGCTCACCGGCGGCGGACTCGCCCAGGGACTGGTCCGGTTGCTGCGGGCCGAGATCCACCTGGCGCTCGGCCAGGCGAACCAGGCGCTGACCGTGCTGGCCGACGCTCCGGACATCGCCGGCGCGGCCGCCGTCCTGCGGGGCCGGACGCTGCTGCTCAGCGGACGGCCGACCGAGGCGCTGCACGTCGCCGAGGCCGTCGTCCAGGACCACGGCACGAGCCTGCGCGCCGGGACCGAGGCGCTCCTCGTCGTCGCCGCCGCGCGGCACGCCTCCGGCGACCGGGCCGGCGCCGTCGCGGCCGCCCGCCGCGCCGTCGGGCGGGTGCAGGAGCAGCGCGTCCCGCGCGCGCTCGCGACGGTGCCGCGGGTCGTCCTCGACGACCTGGCCGCCGACGTCCCGGGGCTCGCCGAGCTGCTCGCACTCCTGGACGAGCGCGGGATCGTCGACATCTACCCGGCGTCGGTCCCGCTGATCACGGTGACCAAGCGCGAGCGCGACCTGCTGAGCGACCTGAGCTCGGGCATCTCCCTCACCCAGATCGCCAAGGCCAACTTCGTCTCGATCAACACCACGCGCACCCATCTCGCCAACCTGCGGCGCAAGCTCGACGCACGCTCGCGCGACGAGGTCGTCGCCCGGGCCCGCCAGCTCGGGTTGCTGCGGCAGCCTCCGCACGACTGAGGCCCCCACCGGAGGGTTCCGGTGGGGGCCTCGGTCAGGACCAGCTACTTGACCTTGACCTTCGCCGTGGTCAGCACCACCGGCGCGTAGCCCTTGAGCGTGTAGGTCACCCGCGCCTGGACCTTCTTGCCCCGGTAGAGCGGGCTGTTCAGCTTGAGCGCCTTGCGGTTGGCCTTCGGGATCGGCTTGCCGCCCAGCAGCCACTGGATGGTGACGGTCGCGCCCGCCGGCGTCGTCGCCCGGGGGACGACGACCTTGAGCTTGCTGCCGACCTTGGCGGTCCCGGTCAGCGTCGGCCGGCCGGTGACCGTCAGGGTGCCCAGGGCGACGGGCTTGGTGGTGTTCGACCACTCGAAGCCCGCGGCACCCGGGACGGCCGCGCCCACCAGCACCTGGATCACCTTGGTGGCGAGGGCCGGCGTGAGCGTGAGCCGGTTGCCGGTCGCGTTCGGGATCCGGACGCCGTTGGCGAACCACTGGTAGGCGAGGGTGCTCGGGGCCGGCGACCAGGTGCCCGTGCTGACCGTGAGGGTCTGGCCGACCTTGGCCTTGCCGGTGATGGCCGGCTTGACCGTGTTGACGGGCGCCTGGGCGGCGGGGACGGCGACCGAGAGCGGGTCCGAGGACGCCGACGCGTCGGCGTACCCGGCCTTGGTGGCCGTCACCTCGACGCGCAGGGTCTTGCCCGCCGCGCCGCTGGGGATGACCAGCTGCCGGTCGGTGCTGATCGGCGCGCTCGCCCCGGACAGGAACCACTTGTAGGTGTAGCTGTCGGGGGTCTGCGACCAGGTGCCGTCGTTGGGCTGGACCGTGCCGCCCACCGCCACCGTGCCGGTGATGGTCGGCTTCACGGTGTTGGTCAGCACGCCCTTGGTGACCGCGGCCGTCGGCTCGGAGACGGCCGCGCTGTCGGCGTACCCGGCCTTGGTCGCGGTGACCTCGACGGTGAGCGTCTCGCCCGCGGCCGCGCCCGGGACGACGAGGTCCTGGCCCGTGCCGACGGGGTCGGTGGAGCCGGAGCGGAACCAGCGGTAGGTGTAGCCGTCGGCGGCCGGCGTCCAGGCGCCGGGCACCGCCGTGACGGTCTTGCCGACCTGGGCGGTGCCGGTGACGGTCGGCTCGGTCTCGTTGGCCAGGTCACCGAGGGCGACCGGGGCCGACGCGGGCGACGTGGCGACGCCGTCGGCGTACCCGGGGGCGCTCGCGGTGACCTCGACGGTCAGCGTCTTGCCGGCCGCGCCGGCGGGGACCACGAGGTCCTTGCCGGTGCCGATCGGGTCGGTGCTGCCGGACTGGAACCAGCGGTAGGCGTGGCCGGTCGCGGCCGGCGTCCAGGTGCCGGGCTCCGCCGTGACGGTCTTGCCGACCTGGACGGTGCCGGTGACCGCCGGGGCGGTGCCGGACGCCAGGTCGCCGGCGCCGACGGCGGCCGACGGGTCGGACGTGACGACGTCGGACGCGTAGCCGAGCTTGCGCGCCGTCACCTCGACGGTGAGCTTCTTGCCGAGCGCACCGACCGGGACGACGAGGTTCTTCGTCGTGCCGATGGGCTCGGTCGAGCCCTCCTGGAACCACTTGTAGAGGTACGAGCCCGCCGCCGGCGACCAGGTGCCGTCGGCCGCGGTGACCGTGCCACCGACCTTGACCGCGCCGGTGATCGTCGGCTTGGCGGTGTTGCTCATGGTGCCGAGCGCGACGAGCGCCGACGGGTCGGAGACGGCGGTGCTGTTGCCGTAGCCGGCCTTGGCCGCCGTCACCTCGACGGTGAGCGCCTTGCCGAGGGCGCTGACCGGGATCACGAGCTCCTTGGCGGTGCCGATCGGGTCGGCGTTGCCGGCCTGGAACCAGCGGTAGGTGAAGGCGTCCGGGGCCGGGGCCCAGGTGCCGTCACCCGCGGTGACGGTCGAGCCGACCTTGAGGTCGCCGGAGATCGTCGGCTTCGCGCTGTTGGCGAGACCGCCGGGGGCGACCGCGGCCGACGGGTCCGAGCTGGCGACGCCGTCGGTGAAGCCGGCGCGCTTGGCCGTCACCTCGACGGTGAGCGCCTTTCCGGCCGCGCCGGCCGGGACGACCAGCTCCTTGCCGGTGCCGATCGAGGCGGCGGTGCCGGCCTGGAACCACCGGTAGGTGTAGGCGTCCGGGGTCGCCGACCAGGTGCCCTCGAGCGCCTGGACGGTGCTGCCCACGGTGACCGCGCCGGAGATCGTCGGCTTAGCGGTGCTGGTCAGCACGCCCTGGGCGACGGCGTCCGACGGCGCGGACGTCGCGACGCCGTCGGCGTGCGCGGCCTTCTTGGCCGTCACCTCGACGACGAGCTTCTTGCCCAGCGCACCCGCCGGGACGACGAGGTCGCGCTCGGTGCCGATCGTGGTCAGCGTGCCGGCCTGGAACCACCGGTAGCTGTAGGCGTCGGGCGTGACCGACCAGGTGCCGTTGCCGGCGGTGATCGTCTCGCCCACCTGCGGGTCGGCGTCCGGGATCGTCGGCACGGCCGTGTTGACGACCTGCAGCCCGAGGGTGGCGTCGATGCCGGGCACGTCCGCGCCGCCGACGGCGATCGTGTCGGCACCGGCCAGGGTCAGGCTGTCGTCGTAGAACTCCTCGGTGAACCGGGCGTCGGCGTCGGAGAAACCGACGCGGACGTCGCCGTCGGGCACGAGGACGGCGTACTTGCCGTCGGCGCCGGACGTGACGCTGGCCAGGGGCTTCCAGGCGCCCGCCTGCTGGCGGTACGCGGTGACCTTGGCGCCGGCGACGGCGGCGTCCGCCTTCCCGGTGAGCTTGCCGGAGATCAGCGAGCCGGAGGCCAGCGCGGCGTCGATGCCGGGCGTGGTGGCGCCGGCCGCGGTGACGGTGACGCCGGTGGCCGCCTCGATGGTGGCCGCGTCGTCGTAGAACTCGCCGAGGTAGCGGCAGGCCGCGCCCGAGCAGGTCTGCGAGAACTCGATCTTGTGCGTGCCGGGCGCGGCGGGCAGCGTGTAGTGCCCGTCGGCGTCGGTGGTCGCGCGGCCGACCGTCACCCACTCGGTGCGGGTCTGGCCGCCGGACTGGTAGGTCCGCTGGTCACGGGCGACCACGGCGATGCCGCGCAGCGGCGCACCACCCGTCTGCGCCGTGACGGTGCCGGTGATCAGGCCGTTCTTCGCCAGCGAGCCGTTGCGCTCGCCGAAGGTGCCCGAGCCGGCCACCACCACGTTGGCGGCGCTCTCGACGTCGGTCGCGTTGTTCCAGTACTCGGTCTGGTAGACGTCGGCGCACGCCGTCGCGTCGCACGGGTCGTCGAACGACACCCGGTAGGTGCCGGCCGGCACGGCGAGCTGGTAGGCACCGGCCGCGTCGGCCTTGGCCCACGCCACGGCCTCCCAGACCGTGCGGGTCTCGCCGCCGACCTGCTTCGTCACCTGGCGCAGCGCGGCGACCTGGGCGCCGGCGATGGGCGCGCCGCCGGCCTCGGCGGTGACCGTGCCGGTGATCTTGGCGTTGCGCGTGAGCAGCGGGCTGATGCCCGCCACGGTGGCGCCGTTGGCGACCGTCACGTCGGTCGCCGTCGCCACGGAGTCCTTGCCGTTCCAGAACGTCGCCTGGTACGTCGAGCCGGCGTCGAAGCCGAGCCGGTAGGTGCCGTTGTCGAGGTAGATCTCGTAGCTGCCGGCGGCGTCGGTGGTCGTCGTCCGCGTCTGCTGCCAGGTCGAGCCGGTGCCGTTCGCGACGAGCTCGTGGACCCGGACCTGGGCGCCGGGGATGGCCGCGTTGGTGCCCTGGACCCGGACCGTGCCGGTGACCTTGCCGTTGCCGACCATCTTCACGTTGATGCCGGTGCGCCCGGCGCTGGTCAGCGCCAGGTTGGTGGCCGTCTCGACCGTCGCGGCATTGGGGTAGAAGACCTCGCGCAGGCGGTTGTCCGGGACCGAGAAGCCGACCCGGTAGGCGGCGCCCGGCTTCGCCCAGAGCGTGTAGGTGCCGTCGCTGCGCGTGGTGGCGCCGGTGACGCACATCCACGTCGAGGTCGCCCCGGTGGTGACCTTCTCGTAGAGGCACACGTCGACGTTCGGCACGGCCGCGTTCAGCAGGCCCTGGCCGACCCGGCCCTTGACCGTGGCGTTGGGCGCCATGGCCAGGTCGATGTCGGTCGCGGGCGGCACGACGTCGGCCGCGTCGGCCTTCGTCGTACCGCCGAAGAACGCCGGTGCGTACTGGTTGTCAGTGCTCGACGCCCCGATCCGGAAGGTCCCGGCGGGCAGGTCGAGCGTGTACGCCCCACCCGCCCCGCTGGTCGTCTCCTCGCACTGCGTCCAGCCCGCGCCCTCGTCGCAGTAGGCCACCACGGACATGCCCACGAGGGGCGCCCCCGTGCCGGCCACCGTGACCTTGCCCTTGACGGTCCCCGCCGCCGCCTGCGCGGACGGCGCGGCGGCCGTGGACAGCGCCACCAGCCCCGCCAAGGTGAGCGCGGTGGTCAGCACCGCGGTGAGCAGGCGGACCAGTGGTCCGCGGGCGTGCGTCAGCATCATGCGAGTCCCCATCGTCGTGCGCCGTCCGAGGTGGAGCAGACGACTGCTCGCGGAGGCTAACCCTGCAACGAGCGTGGCTGTCCGAGGTTCCGGGCAATTGGCAGAGGGGTCGTCAAGAACAGTTGGTCGCGTGCCCGCTCAGCGGGCGTCGAACCCCGCCAGGAACCCCTGGTACGGCGCCAGGTCCAGTCCCTGCTCCCGCAACCACTCGTCGTTGTAGTACGTGTGCGCGTACCGCTCGCCGCCGTCGCAGAGCAGCGTGACGATGCTGCCGGTCTGGCCGGCGGCGCGCATGCGCTCCACCACCTGGAGGCTCGCCCAGACGTTGGTGCCGGTGGAGCCGCCGACCTTGCGGCCGAGGACGCCGGAGATCCAGCGGGCGGCGGCGACGGAGGCAGCGTCGGGGACGCGGACCATGTCGTCGACGACGCCGCCGACGAAGGACGGCTCGACGCGCATCCGGCCGATGCCCTCGATCCGCGAGGGCACCGAGGTCGTCGCGTCGGAGGTGTCGCGGGTCCAGCCGTCGAGGAACGCGGAGTTCTCCGGGTCGGCCACGAGGACCTGGGTGTCGAAGCCGCGGTAGCGGACGAAGCGGCCGATGGTGGCGGAGGTGCCGCCGGTGCCCGCGCCGACGACGATCCAGGACGGGCACGGGTGCGGCTCGGCGCGCATCTGCTCGAAGATCGACTCGGCGATGTTGTTGTTGCCGCGCCAGTCGGTGGCCCGCTCGGCGTAGGTGAACTGGTCGAGGTAGTGGCCGCCGGTCTCGGTCGCGAGCCGGCGCGCCTCGTCGTACACGGTGGCGGCGTCGGCGACGAGGTGGCAGCGGCCGCCGTAGAACTCGATCAGCGCGATCTTCTCGGGGCTCGTCGACCGCGGCATGACCGCGACGAACGGCAGCCCGATCAGCCGGGCGAAGTAGGCCTCGCTCACCGCCGTCGAGCCGCTGGACGCCTCGATGATGGTGCTGTCCGGACGGACCCACCCGTTGCACAGCGCGTAGAGGAACAGCGAGCGGGCGAGCCGGTGCTTGAGGCTGCCGGTGGGGTGGACCGACTCGTCCTTCAGGTAGAGGTCGATCCCCTCCACCCCCAGCGGTACGACGTGCAGATGGGTGTCCGCACTCCGGTTCGCGTCGGCGTCGAGACGCCGGACGGCCTCGGCGATCCAGGCGCGCTGCTCGCCGCTCCCCCTAGCCACGGGAGACCGAGGCCACGGGGTCGGGGTGCCAGCGGACGTTGCAGACGAGGCCGTCGAGGAGCACGTGGGGCTCCGGTGGGGCGATCGCCCAGTCGACGGCGACGACGCCGGCGCTCCCCTCGCGCAGGCGCACGGTGAGGTCGCCGTCAGTCACGGCCGGCGTGCCCGGCACGCTCTCGTCGCGCGTGAGCCCGCAGCGGACGAGGAGCTCCTGCAGCCAGGCCGGCTCGGGCACCTCCAGGTCCAGCGAGCTGATCACCGGGCCGCGGAGCGGGCCGCGCGGCATCCCCGACTTCCACCGGATCAGGAACGGGACGAACGGGTGGAGCGCGTGGCCCGCGATCTCGCACGTCTCCCAGACGTAGGTCTCGCCGTCGGGCGCGACCCGGCTGCTCTCGACGGGGTCGGCCGTCGCCAGGCCGAAGTCGAGGAGCCGCCGGCGGCAGGTCTCGAGGTCGGGGACGCTGATCGCCCAGGTGAGCGGGCCCGGGCGGTCCCGGACCGCCTGCGCCGTGGCGTGCGTCGACTCCTCGACGACGTCGATCAGCTCCAGGTAGGCATCGCGCGGGCCGCGGACGAGTGCGTTCGCCGTCCCGGTCGGATGGCTGCCGCCCGGGATGGCCGCCAGGCCCGCCCGGCTCCACCTGCTGATGGCGTCGTCGAGCCCGCGCACGGACACGACAACGTGGTCGACCTTGCTCTGCCGGCCCAGGGCATCCGTGGCGTTCACCGGTCCGGAGCCACGACGATCTTGCCGAGCACCTGCCGCTGCTCGAGCAGGTCGAAGGCGGTGCGGACCTCCGACAGGGGCAGCACCCGGTCGATGGGGGGACGCAGCCTGCCGACGCGCACGAGCTCGATCAGGGACTCCAGGTCCGCACGGAGCCAGCCGTCCGAGCCGCGGATGTCGAGCTCGTAGGACCACACGTAGCGGAGGTCGGTCTCGACAGCGAAGCCCGCGGTGGCGCCGCAGTTGAGCAGGCGGCCGCCCTTCTTCAGCGAGCGGAGCGACGGCGCCCAGGTGTCGCCGCCGGTGAAGTTGACGACGACGTCGAGGCCGCCCTTGCCGGAGACGCGCGGCTTGCCGTGCCGCTCGTGCACGACCCGCATGAAGTCGGCCTCGCGGTAGTTGATGCCCTCGTCGGCACCGAGCGCGGCCAGCTGCTCGAGCTTGGCGTCGGTCGACGCCGCCGCGATGACGTGGGCGCCGGCCAGGCTGGCGAGCTGCACGCAGCCCGTGCCCACGCCACCGGAGGCGCCGAGGACCAGCACCTTCTCGCCGGCGGCGACCGCACCGCGCGTCACCATCATCCGGTACGCCGTGCCGTAGGCCACCGGCAGCGCGGCCGCGGCGTCGTACGTGACGTCGTCCGGCAGCCGGATCAGCGTCCGCGCCGGGACGGCGACCAGCTCGGCGAGCCCGCCGTCGACGGTCTCGCCGATGAGCTTGTTCTCGACGGCGTCCCAGGGGTCGACGAGGACCCGGTCGCCGACCTGCCACCCCTCGACGTCCGCACCGATCTCGGCGATCTCGCCGGCGATGTCGATGCCCATGATGAGCGGGAACGGGATGGTGATCCCGGGCATCCCGCGCAGGGTGAACAGGTCGTGGTAGTTCAGGGCACAGGCCTTGACCCGGACGACGACCTCGCCGGTCCCGGCGACCGGGTCCGCCCAGTCGTCGTGGACCGTGATGAGGTCCGACGTGCCGTGCTCGGTGATGACTGCAGCCCTCACGCTGCTCTTCCTTCCGTCGGTGGTGCAGATGCGGTGGTCGTGCCTGCGGGTCGGCTGGTCAGCCGGTCGCGGTGCTCAGGGTCGCCCGGCCGATCGCGGTCAGCCGGCCCTGGTCGTCGGTGACGTCGACGTCGGCGACGCCGATGCTCCGGCCGGCCCGGCGCACGGTCGCGGTCGCGACGAGCAGCGTGCCGCTGGAGGGCCGCAGATAGTCGACGCGCAGGTTGACCGTCGGCGGGACGACGCCGCTGGCGAGGATCGTCGCGAACACGGCGGCGGTGTCGATCAGGGACGCGACAGGCCCGCCGTGGAACTGCGGCTCGCCGCCGATGCGCGCCAGCTCGGGGCGCAGCGGCATCTCGAGCACCAGCCGGCCCGCGTGCGCGTCGGCCGCGGTGCAGGTGAGACCCAGGAACTCGTTGTACGGCGAGGTGCGCAGCAGCGCGTTCAGCCCGGCGGTGCTGGTGTCCACGGTGTCGGTGCGGGTCATGCCACCCATCCTTCGTTGCTGGTCTCGAGGTGCTCCGCGAGCTCGTGGAGCCTGCGCTTGTCGATCTTGTTGGTGCCGGCCAGGGGCAGCTCGTCGACGACCGCGACCCGCCGGGGGTAGAGGTAGGCGGGCGCCTGGTCGATCACGAACGCCTTGACCGCGGCGGCCGTCAGGTCGGCGCCCGCGGTGGTGACGAGGAAGGCGACCGGGATCCGGCCGCGCTCGTCGTCCGGCAGCGAGACCACCGCGGCATGGGCCACGGCGGGGTGCCGCTCGAGGATCGTCTCGAGCTCGCCGGGGTAGATGTTCTCGCCCCCGCACACGAACATGTCGTCGGCGCGGCCGACGAAGTAGTAGAAGCCGTGCTCGTCGCGGCGCATGACGTCGCCGCTGGAGTACCACCCGTCGGTGAACGCCGCCTCCGTCAGGTGCGGCAGCCCGCGGTAGCCGTCGGTCACGGCGGGGTTGCGCATCACGAGCACGCCGTGGTCGGCGTCGGGGCCGTCGACGAGCCGGACCTCCGAACCGGGCAGCGGGTGGCCGAGGGCGAGCGGCGGCCGGGCGATCCCGTCGGGGTGCGCCCCGAAGATGGCCGGTCCGGTCTCGGTCGTGCCGTAGGAGACGACGACGTCGGCGTCGGGGATCGCGTCGGCGATCCGGGCCACCTGCTCCTCGGTGATCGGCGCCGAGCCGAGCGACAGCGCCCGCACGGAGCGCAGCCGGGTGCGGTCGTCGCCGACCACGCGCAGGACGCGGATCCACATCGTGGGGACCGCGGCCACGGCCGTCACCCCGTAGCGCTCGATCGCGTCGACGTACGCCGCCGCGTCGAACCGCGGGCAGAGCACGGTCGTGAAGCCCAGCAGGAGGCCCCGGCCGAGCGTGACCAGACCGTTCATGTGGAAGAGCGGCTGGGCGATGATCTGGGTCTCGATCCGGGCCGGTGGCACCGACGAGATCGTGCGCAACGCCCACAGCTGGCCCTCGTGCGTGAGGGGGACGCCCTTGGGCAGACCGCTCGAGCCCGACGTGTAGAGGATCTCGGCGAGCCCGTCGGCCGGCGGCGCGATCCCGGCGACGGCCGCGCGGGCCTCGTCGTGGGGGACGGCGGCCAGGTCCGCGAGGAGGGGCGTCTGCGGGTCGTCGAAGTCGATGCTGGGGGTGCGCCCGGCCAGCGCGTCACGGCCGGCCGCGTCGACGAACGTCAGCACCACGCCGGCGTCCGCGACCACGTGGTCGAGAACGTCGCTGCCGGCGCGCACATTGATCGGGACCGCCACGAGGCCGGCCTTCATGATGGCGAGGTACGCCACGACGTACTCGACGCGGTTGGCCGACATGATCCCGACCCGGTCGCCCGCGGCCCAGGGCCCGGCGGCGAGCCGGGCGGCGAGTGCCGTGACCAACCTGCTGAGCTCGGGATAGGTGTAGCCCTCCGGCGCGCCCGGGACCCGCAGGTCCACGAACGCCAGCCGGTCGGTCGATCCTGCGTGCACGTCGGCGAGATCGCCGAGGTTGGCAACCGTCTCCATCAACCCTCCTCCTGTGCTGGGTGACGTCGGTGTGCCGGTCCCCGCGCGGGGACCGGCACACCGACGCTGCTGCTGCGATGCGCTACTTGACGTAGAGCGGGTACGGCGAGCCCATCGCGTACTGCGAGAAGCCGTCGAACGAGAGCTTCGGGTCGTGCGCGAACACTGCCTGCTGCGTGTAGATCGGGATGTACGCGGCCTGCGAGGCGTTGGCCTTGAGGGCCCCCACGACCGCCTCGAGCTGCTCCTTGCTCTGCGCCTTCGCGGTGCTCGCGGACCGGACGAAGCCGTCGAGGCCGGGGGCGTCGAGGTTGGCGTAGTTCGACCCACCGACGGGGATGCCGTCGGCACGCATCAGCGTGTTCGGGTAGAAGTTCGGGTCCGGCGACAGGCTCGAGTACGTCGACACGGTCATCTCCGTCGTGTGGTTGCTCGAGTTGGTCAGCCACTCGGCACCGGGCAGGCCCTTGATCTCGATCTCGAGACCGATCTTGGCAGCCTCCTCCTTGAGGATCTCGGTGGCCCGCACGAACGACGGGTAGGTCGAGATGACCTCGGCGACGATCTTCTCGCCGTTGTACTCCGACTGCTCCAGCTCGGCCTTCGCAGCGTCGACGTCGTAGTCCAGGTTCTCGATCTGGTCGTAGGCGGCGGCGACCTCGTCCTCGGGCAGGTCGGTCCAGACCCGCTCGGAGACCATCTGGGTGGCCGGGTCGCCGAAGCCCTTCAGCGCCGACTTGATGATCGCCTCGCGGTCGACCAGGTGGGCCAGGGCGCGGCGCACGTGCACGTCGGCCAGGGGGCCCTTGTCGGTCAGCAGGGTGAGGTAGCCGAGCGTCTCGGTCGGGGCCTTGGTGAGCTTGACGCTCGAGCCCGACGAGAACGCGGTGCCGTCACCGCCGACGACGCCGTCGACGTCGCCCGCCCGGACGGCGGCCGCACCGGGGACGGCCGCGGCGAAGACCAGCTTGACCGTCTTCCACGACTCCTTGAAGTCGTCACCGGCCTCGGGGGCGCCCCACCAGGCGTCGTTCTTGACGAACGTCATGCCGGCGCTGGAGTTGAAGTCCTTCGGCTGCCACGGGCCGGTGCCCATGGTCAGCACACCGGGACCGCCGAGGTCCTTGTCGTGCTCCTCGGCGAACTTCTTCTCGACGATCTGGCCGGCGTAGGCCGGGGTGTACTGCCACGACGAGTCGGCCTGCTTGAGCGTGACGGTGACCTCCATCGGTCCCGTCGCCTTGATCGTGTCGACCGAGGCGTACTTGCTCGCGGTCTGCGCGGTCTCGTCCTGGTAGCGGGTCAGCGAGTAGACGACGTCGTCGGTGGTGACCTCGGCGCCGTTCCAGAACTTCACGCCCTCACGCAGGGTGTAGACGTAGGTGAGGGGGTCGGGGTTGTCGACCTTCGTGGCGAGCGCGGGCTGCACCTTGCCGGTGCTGTCGAGCTTGATCAGGCCCTCGAGTGCGAGCCCGTTGACCCACAGGGCCGGCTGGTCGTACTGACGAGCGGGGTCCATGCTGCGGATACCGCTGGTGGCGATCGTCAGGGTGCTGTCGGAGTGGTCTCCGCCGGGGCTGTCGTCCGAGGACGAGCCACAGGCACCAGCGATCAGGACGATCCCCAGGGCAGCGATGCCCATGCGGAGCGTGCGGACGGATTTCTTCATGACTTACCCATCTGTGAGCGCTTCCCCAGCCAGTCGGATGACGTTCGGGGCACTGCTTCGAGCAGCTGCTTCGTGTATCCCGAGGTCGGAGAATCCAGAATCTCCGCGGACCCCGTCTCCACGACCCGGCCCTTTTCGAGCACGTAGACGGTGTCCGCAACCTGGCGCACCACGGCCAGGTCGTGCGTGATGAAGAGCAGGGCGATGCCTGTCTCCCGGCGGATGTCGTTGAGCAGGTTGAGCACCTGCGCCTGGACCGACACGTCCAGGGCGGAGACCGGCTCGTCGCAGATCAGCAGCTCGGGGTTGAGCGCCAGCGCACGGCCGATGGCGACCCGCTGCCGCTCGCCGCCCGAGAGCGCGGACGGACGCCGCGCGGCGTACTGCGGCCGGAGCCCGACGCGTTCGAGCACCTCCTCGACCGACAGCACGCGGGTGTCGCCGAAGAGGGCGGCCTGGCGGCCGGCCTCGGCCAGCGTCTGCCCGATCGTCATCCGTGGGTTGAGCGAGGAGTAGGGGTCCTGGAAGACGTACTGCACCTTCGAGCGCCAGGCCCGCACGTCCGTGCGCGGCAGCCTCGACCCCTGCGTGATGTCGATCCCGAAGACCTCGGCCGCGCCCTGGGTGACGGACTCGAGCCCGACCAGGCACCGCCCGAGCGTCGTCTTGCCCGAGCCCGACTCACCCACCAGCGCGACGGCCTGGCCCTGCCGGATCGTCAGCGAGACGTCCGCGAGCGCGGTCACCGCGCCGCTGCCGTGGCCGTACTGCTTGGACACGCCGTCGAGCGAGACGATCACCGGTGCCGAGAGGTCCTGGAGCGCGGGCTCCTCCGCGCCGTGCTCGACCGTCTCGAAGCGGGCCGCCAGGTCGCTCCCGATCTCGTCGACCCGGAGGCACGCCGAGGCGCGGTCGTCGCCGATCGGCGCCAGCCGGACGGTCTCCTCGGAGCAGGCCGGGACGGCCCACTCGCAGCGGTCCGCGAACCGGCAGCCGACCTCGCGCGCCCGCACGCTCGGCAGCTCGCCCTTGATGACGGGCAGCCGGGCGAGCCGGCGGTCGAGCGGCGGCTCCGAGGCCAGCAGGCCCAGCGTGTAGGGGTGCCGCGGCGAGCGGGAGAGCTCGTCGGACGGACCGGCCTCCATCATCGCGCCGGCGTACATGACGTAGACCCGGTCGCAGGCCGCGAACGCGACCCGCAGGTCGTGGGTGATCATGATCATCGACATGTGCCGCTGCCGCTGGATCGAGATCAGCAGCTCGAGGATCTCCTGCTGCGTCACGGCGTCCAGCGCCGTCGTCGGCTCGTCGGCGATGATCAGGGCCGGGTCGGTCGCCAGCGTCGCGGCGATGCCGACCCGCTGGCGCATGCCGCCGGAGAGCTGGAACGGGTAGCGCCGGGCGACGCTGGGATCGGTGATGCCGACCTCCTCCAGGCGGCGCAGCACCTCGGCCGCCCGCTCCGGCTTCGACATCGCGCGGTACTGCGGCTTCTCGCGCAGCACCTCCTCGAGGTGCCGACCGACCCGCATGAGCGGGTTCAGCATGGTGAAGGGGTCCTGCAGGATCATGCTGGCCTGCCGGCCGCGCACCCGGCGCATGTCGCGCTCCGACGCGGTCAGCACGTTGACCCCGCTGAGCTGGGCGGCACCCGTCGCGGTGAACCCGGCCGGGAGGAGCTGCAGCAGCGACCGCACCGACAGCGACTTGCCGCTGCCGGACTCGCCGACGATCCCGATCGTCTCGCCGAGGTCGAGGTGCAGGTCGACGCCGTCGACGAGGACCCGCTCCTCCCCGCCGGCGCGGAGGCCGATGGTGAGGCCGGCAACGTCGAGGAGCCGGGTGGCGTGCTCAGTCATTGCGGCCTTCCTTCGTGGACAGCCGGTCGAAGACGTAGTCGCCCAGGACGTTCACGCTGACGGCGGCGAAGATGATCGCGAGCGCCGGACCGATCGCGATGAGCGGGTTGTCGAGCAGGCTCGCCTGGCTCTCGGCCAGCATCGTTCCCCAGTCCGCGCTGCCCGGCGTCGAGCCGAGCCCCAGGAACGACAGGGCCGACAGGTTGATGAGCGCGAAGGCGAAGCTCAGGAACGCCTGCGAGACAGCCAGCGGGAGGACGTTGGGCAGCAGGTGCCGGAACATCACGCGGGACCGGGACATCCCGAGGGTGCGCGCCGCCTCGACGTACGGGCGGCCCTTCTGCTCGATGGTGACCGCGCGGACGAGCCGGGTGTCATAGGGGGCCGAGAGAATCATGATCACCGCGACGGCGACCCAGTAGCCGCCTCCCAGGACGCCGATCGCGACGATCGCGACGAGGACGCCGGGCAGCGCGTACATGAGGTCGACCCAGCGCATGATGATCCCGCCCGGGATCCCGCCGACGTAGCCGGCGGTGAGACCCAGCACGCAGCCGATGACGAACGCGCCGAGCGCGATGAGGAGCGGCCCGTACAGCGCCGTCCTCGCGCCGAGGACGACCCGTTCGAAGATGTCGCGACCGAGGTCGTCGGTCCCCAGCCAGTGCTGGGAGGACATCCCCTGCAGCCCGTCGGTGAGCGACTGCACGTTGGCGTGCGGCACCAGTAGCGGACCGAAGACGCCCGCGACGACGATGCACGCCAGGTAGGCGATGCTCAGCAGGACGGCGATCGACGGGAGCCGCCGGCGGCGGCGCCGCGCGGCCCGGAAGGCGAGGGGGGCCGGCGCCTCGGTGCCGGCGGTGGTCTCGATGCTCATCGGCTCGCTCCGTCCACCGCGATCCGCGGGTCGACCGCGAGGTAGGCGAGGTCGGTGACCAGGTTGATCAGGAAGACGGTCGCCGCGATCACGAGCGTGACTCCCTGCACGATCGGGAGGTCCTTCTGCTGGACCGCGCTGACGAGCAGGCTGCCCAGGCCCGGCAGGGCGAAGGTGGCCTCGACCACGACCGCCCCGACCATCACGAAGCTCAGCACCACACCGGCCGCCGTGATGACCGGCACCAGGGAGTTGCGCAGGACGTAGTTGAAGAGCAGCCGCGACGGCTTCACCCCGCGCGCCCGGGCCGCGATGATGTAGTCCTGCCCGGCGACCTCGATGACGGCGGTCCGGGTGTAGCGGACCACCAGCGCGATCGTGGCGGTGCTCAGCGCCACGGCCGGCAGGACGAGGTGCCGGAACCGGTCGGCCCCACCCTCACCCGCCCCGATCGACGGCAGCCAGTTGAGCTGGCCGGCGAACACGATGATCAGCAGGATGCCGACGGCGAAGGACGGCGCGCTCACCGAGAACATCGCGAGCTGCGAGACGAGGCGGTCCGCGAACCGGCCGCGCCGCAGCCCGGCCAGCATGCCGAGCGGGATGCCCAGCCCCATCGTGATGAGGAAGGTCAGCAGACCCAACTGCACGGTGACCCCGGCGCGCTCCATGATCGCCGACGAGACGTCCTGCCCGGTGAGGACCGACTGGCCCAGGTCGAGGTGCAGCGCGTCGGTCAGCCAGTTCCAGTACTGGACGAAGAAGGGGTCGTCCAGGTTGTAGCGCGCGCGGATGGCGTCCATCGTCTCCGGGGTCGCGGGGAGGTTGCCCAGCAGCAGCCGCACCGGATCGCCGGGCGCGAGCGCCAGCAGCGAGTAGATCCCGAACGAGTAGACGACCAGCAGCACGGCCGCGCCGGCGAGACGTCCGAGGACGTACCGGAGCGTGGAGCGCAGGGTCATGGGTCGATCGCTCTCTTCCGTGGTGGCAGGGGGGCTCGCCGGTCTTCGGCGTGGTGTGAACGTACTAGCATGTTTATGAACATGTCAACGGATTCCGAGCTGTCGTTCACGGCGAATTGGGGCACGCTGACCCGCCTCGCCGATCACCCCGGAGCAGGGGTCGGTGGCAGGGGTCGGTAGCAGGGCGCACCGGCCCCTCAGGCCGGGCGCGCCGGGCGTGCGCGCCGAGGTGGGGTAACACGCTGTCCGCCGCACTACGCGCCGCTTGTCGTCGCTACCACGCCGTTACAGACCGCCGTCCGGGACGACGAGCGCCGACCAGTGCGGTGGACAGCGTGTTACCCCGCGGGGAGCTAGCCGCCCTGCTGAGCCCAGCGCGGGTCGTCGGCGACGTCGGCGAGCGGGTCGACCGAGGGGTCGATGGGCGGCTCGTCCGGGAACAGCGCGTCGAACAGGTTGTGCAGGTTGTCGCGCAGGTGCCGGACGACGGACGCGCGGGCGCGGTGGGCGTCCTTGGCCGCGATGGCGTCGTACGTCTCCTGGTGCTCGGGGTCGTTGAAGAAGACGTAGGACTGGCTGAGGTAACCCGGCACCAGGGCCCAGAACCGCTGCATCTCGTCCTGGAGCGTGCCGATCATCGTGGTCAGCCGGCGGTTGCCGGACATGGCCGCGACCATCTGGTGGAACTGCCGGTGCAGCCCGCTCATCGTCTCGACGACCTCGGGGTCGTTCGGCGAGCGGCCCTCGAGCCGCTTCACCTCGGCCATCGCGTTGGCGTGGGCGAGCTCGAACGCCGACGCGTGCGCCGGCGTGAAGGACGCCGCCGCCAGCTCGGCGGCCAGGCACTCGAGCCGGACCCGGATCTGGAAGAGGTCGCGGATCTCGTCGAGGTTGATCGGGGTGACGGTGTAGCCGATGCGCGGCTGGGCCACGAGGTAGCCCTCGGCGACCAGCCGCTTGAGCGCCTCGTGCGCGGGCGTGCGGCTGACCTCCATCTCCTGCGCGATCTGGTGGGCGGCCAGGACGTCGCCGGGGCGGACCTGGCCGGTCAGGATGCGGGCCTTGATATCGGCGTAGACCATGGCCGCCAGGCCACCGTGCGCGGCGTCCCTCATCGTGCCTTCTCCCACCACTTCCGACGTACGAGCGGGCCCATCATGACAGCGACCTCTCCAGGAAGTCGATCAACGCCGCCCACGCCTCGGCCCGGGCGCGCGCCGTCCCCGGGCGGGTCCCGCCGTAGGCATAGGCGACGCCGTTGACCGGGTGGACGGACGTCGTCACGACCGGCGTGAACGGCAGTCCGAGGTTGTGGCCGGCGTCCGGGAAGACGAGCCGGCAGGTCTCCGCGGCGGTGCCCGCCGCCTGCCGGCGGCGCAGCAGGACGTCGCTCAGCTCGACCGAGTCCCACATCAGGTCGTCGCCCCCGCAGAGGAGGAGCACCGGCCCGGCGAACCGCTCGACCGGGATGGTCGCCCGCTCGAGGTCGGCCTCCGGGGTGGCCGCGACGGCGGCCCGGAAGCCCGGTGCGGCGGCGACCCCGCGTGCCGTCGCCTCGGAGCGACGGCCGACCAGGCCGTCGTCCCGCACGGTCGGCACCGGCTCGCCGTGCAGCGTCCACGCCGCACCGTCGCGCCCGTCCGAGGTGAACGATCCCCAGGCGTAGCCGGACGGGACGACGGCCGCCACGGCGCGGACGCCCGGGACGTGCGCCGCGACCAGCAGGCTGAGCTCGGCGCCGCGGGACTGACCCTTGACCGCGATCGCTCCCGGCCGCACGTCGTCGCGGGCCGCGAGCCAGGCGACCGCCTCCGCGACCTGCTCGACCGGCAGCTCGAACAGGTCGTCCGGACGGCCCGGGTAGTTGAAGCACGCCAGCGCCAGGCAGACGAAGCCGTGGCTGGCGAGCAGCTCGGCCTCCTCGTGGTTGAGGCCGCCGCCCGAGCCGGACAGGGTGATCACGGCGGGCCGCGGACCGGGCTCGGCCGGGAGGTAGAGCCGACCGGCCAGGGGCGCGGCCAGCTCGTGGACGCGGACGCCGGGCGCTCGGTGCTCGCGGACGTACCGCGCCGCGGCGGTCCGGTCGTCCTGGCGCACCTCGAGGCTCCAGACGAGGGCGCTGTCCGGACGCACCGGACCGGCCGCCGGGCCGGGACGCGCGTCCAGGGCCCAGAGGAGGGCGGTCGGATCGGGCTCGGCGAAGCCGTCGAGCGCCGTCGTCGCGAGGTCGACCACGCCGTGCTCGTCGGCGACCGCCGTGAACCGGCCGGCCCAGTCGGCGCCCTGGTGGCCCGCGAGCTCGACGGCGAAGGTGACGGGTGCGTGCGGCACCGCACCCGTGACCCGGACGCCGAAGGGGGTGTCCGCCAGCGAACGCTCGGGCGGGCCCTCGATGGTGAGGCTCACGGCGCATCGCTCCGCTCGCCGTCGCGGGGCGGCATGGTCGCGTCGAACCAGTCGATGATCGCGTCGAGCCGGAGCTTGCGGTGGCTGGGCAGCCCGCTGTCGTGGAACAGGTGGCTCGCGCCCGGGAACGACAGCAGCTCCGCGTGCCGGCCCGCGCGCAGCAGCGCCGAGAAGAACCGGCGTCCCTGTGCCGGGGGACAGCGGAGGTCCTGCTCGGCCACCACCACCAGCACGGGGATCGTCACGTCCTCGGCGTAGGTCAACGGGGACTTGGCCCGCAGCGTCTCCGGATCGGTGCCGAGGTAGAGGTGCGTGTAGTCGACGTCGTCGTCGATGTCGGCGTCGTCCCACTCGACGGTGGCGCGGTCGACGATCGCGGACGCGAACCGGTCGGAGGTCGCCGCCAGCCAGGCCGCCATGAAGCCGCCGTAGGACGCGCCGACGACGCCGATCCGGTCGGGGTCGCCGTCGAAGTCGGCGACCGCGATGTCGACGAGCGCCGTCAGGTCGAGGACGTCGACCTCGCCGAACGAGTGGCGCACCGCCCGGCCGTGCGCGGCGCCGTAGCCGGACGAGCCCCGCGGGTTGCCCATCACCACGACGTAGCCGGCCTCGACGCACGCCTGGGCCTGGTCGAGCAGCCGCCAGCCGAAGGCGCGGTGCGGGCCGCCGTGCACGGCGAGGATCACGGGGAACGGGCCCGCGCCGGGGGGCCGCAGGACCCACCCGTGCACGGGATGCCCGTCGGCAGCGGTGCCCGTCACCTCGTGCATCGGCGCCACCGGTCCGGCCGCGGCGAGCGCCGCGCCGAACGTGGTGAGGCGCCGCGGCCCGGCGGGGGTGACGTCGTACAGCTCGCCGGGCTGGGTGTCGCTCGCGACCGCGGCGACGATCCGTCCGCCCGCGACGTCGTACCCGAGGACCTGGGTGGGCCCGGACAGCACGTCCACGACGGCACCGCTCGGCTCGACCCGGACGAGGTCGACGGCACCGCGGCGCCCGGCCAGCCCGAGGACGCCGTCGTCGGTCGCCACGAGCGGCGGGGCCAGGTCGATGGTGTCGCCGTCGGTGAGGCGGGTCGCCGGTCGCGCGCCGGAGAGCTCCGCGACCCAGAGCGACGTCGGGTTCAGGTAGGTCTCGTTGCAGGGCCCACCGATCTCGGTGCCGAGGAAGTAGACCCGGTCGCCGTCGGCGCCGAAGACCGGGTGGCTCGCCCGCAGGCTCGTCCCCGTCACGGCCGTGGTCCGGCCGTCGCCCAGCGACAGCACGAAGACGTCGCGCGCGGGCACGGTGTCGCGGTCCGGATGGCGCGCGGCGACGAACGCGAGGCGGGTGCCGTCGGGGCTCCACGCGGGGCCGTCGTGGTCGGCGTCCCCCGTGGTGCGCTGGACGGTCGTGCCGTCGGCGACGACCACGGTGAAGACCTGCTTGCGGCGGTCGTTCGTGTAGCCGACGCCGTCCTCGCGGTAGCGCAGCCCGGTGATCCGGCGCGGGGGCTCGGTGGCGGCCGTCTGCGCGACCGGCGCGACGTAGCGCCCCTCCTCGGGCACCCGGGCGACGTAGGCGAGCGTCGTCGAGTCGGGCGACCAGCGCGGCGCGGAGACGCCCAGGGGGTGGCGGGTGAGCACCCGCGGCTCGCCGCCGCCGGAGGGGAGCAGGTGCAGCTGGGGGCCGGAGCCCGGCACCGAGCGGGTGAACGCGAGCCAGCGGCCGTCGGGCGACCAGCACGGCTCGCGGTCGAGCCCTCCGGACGTCAGCTGCGTCGGGGGGATCGCGTCGTCGAGCGGGACCAGCCAGAGGTCCGCGTAGTAGCGGTCCGAGGCGAGGTCCGCCCGCTCCGCCGCGACCACCGCGCGCTGCCCGTCCGGGGACAGGGCCGGCGAGCCGAGCACCTGGATCAGCCCGAGGTCGGCTGCCTTCATCGTGCGACTCCCTTGCTTGCCATGTTGATGAACATGTTAGCGCAGCGAGGTGGCCGGCTCCCCGAGGTCCCAGAACAGCCCGGCCATGATCCCGAGGGCCTCCTTCGCCAGGCTCGCCAGCAGGTGCTCGTCGGGGGCGTGCTGCGAGCAGCCCGGGTAGGAGTGCGGGACCCAGACGGTCGGGATGCCCAGGACGTCGGCGAAGCAGTCGTTGGGGAACGTGCCGCCCAGGTTCGGCAGGACCGTCGGCACCTTGCCCGTCGTCCGCTCGACCGAGGCCGCCGCCCACGCGACCCACGCGTCGTCGTGGTCGAGGCGGGTGGCCGCGGTGCCCTCGGCCACCTCGACGTCGATGCTCCCGAAGCCGTGCGTAGCCAGGTGGGTGCGCACCGTCTGCTCGAGCGTGGTCCAGTCGGTGCCGACGACGAACCGCAGCTGGCACCGCGCGGACGCCGTGCCGGGGATCGCGTTCTGCGGGCCGGTCGGCGAGCCGGCGTCCAGGGCCAGGACCTCGAGCGTGTTCCAGCCGTAGAGCCGCTCCGCCGGGCTCAGCCCCGGCTCGCCCCAGTCCTCGACCGGCGGCGCCGAGGGTCCGCCGTCGATCTCGATCCGGCCCAGGATCTCCCGCACCGGCGCGGGGATCTCCGGCGGACGCAGCCCCGCGACCAGGATCCGGCCGCGCTCGTCGACCATCGTCGCGAGCGCGTTCGCCAGCAGGACGGCGGGATTGGCGAGCAGGCCGCCCCAGTTGCCCGAGTGGTATCCCCGAGGACGCAGGCCGGCCCGCAGCGTGAAGGACACCTCGCCCCGCGTGCCGAGCACGAGCGTGGGGCTCTCCTGGGAGACCCGGGTCCCGTCCGAGGCCAGCAGCAGGTCGGCGGCGAGCTCGTCGCCGGCCAGCTCCGTGCAGACCTCGCGCAGCCCGGGCGAGCCGATCTCCTCCCCCATGTCCATCAGGACGGTGACGTTGAAGCCCAGCCGCCCCTCGCGTGCGACGAGCACCTGCTCGAGCGCGGCGAGGTTGATGGCGTGCTGGCCCTTGTTGTCGCACGAGCCGCGGCCGTACCAGCGGTCGCCGTCCACCACGAGCTGCCAGGGCGACCACGGCGCGGTCCAGCGCGCGGCGTCCCCGAGGACGACGTCGCCGTGGCCGTAGACGAGCACCGTCCGCAGCGCCGGGTCCTCGACCCGGCGGGCCAGCAGGTACGGCGGCCGCCCCGCCGCGGGGTTCTCGACGAGCCGCCAGGTGAACCCGCAGCGCCGCAGCACCGGCACGATCTCGTCCGTCAGGTAGTCGACGTGCACGTCGGCGCGCTCGTCCGACTCGCTCTCGGTCGGGTAGGCGACCTTGCGCTGGAGCTCCCGCAGCAGACCTCCCGACTCCAGGTAGTCCTCCGCCAGCTCGATCGCACGCGCACGCGTCATGACAGCCTCCACCGCTCCAGCCAAGCGGAGCCGGCGGCCCGCGACCATCACCGATTCCGCACGCCCCCGTTGCCGGGGCGAGAACTACTGTGTGCGCGTGCACCTCGTCAGCGACTCGCTCCGGTACTTCCTCGAGGTGGCCCGGACCGGCTCGATCGCGGAGGCCTCCGAGAACCTCCACATCGCCGCGTCCGCGATCAGCCGGCACATCGCCCGCCTGGAGCAGTCGACCGGCGCCCAGCTGTTCGACCGGCACCCCCGCGGCATGGTCCCGACCGAGGCCGGCCGGCTGCTGGCCGACCACGCCCGCCGCAACCTCCTCGAGGAGGACGACCTCCTCGAGCGGCTCCGCGACCTCCACCGGTCGGGCCGCTCGCTGATCAAGGTCGCCTGCACCGAGGGCTTCGCCGAGGACTTCCTCCCGGTCGAGATCGCCCGCTTCCGGGACACCCACCCGGCCGCCCGCGTCCAGCTCACCGTCACCGACCCCGCCGCCGCCACCCAGGCCGTCGTCACCGGCGCGTCCGACGTCGCCCTCACCTTCAGCCTCGCCCCCGCCGCCGGCATCCGCATCGCCTACTCCTGCCAGGAGCCCATCGTCGCGCTCGTGCCCGAGGGCCATCCCCTCCTCGACCTGGACGCCGTCTCCCTCGCCGACCTCCGCGACCACCCCCTCGCCCTGATGGCCGGCGGGAGCACGCTGCGCGAGCTCGTCGACATCTGCTGCTCCGCCGAGGGCCTCCACCTCGAACCCGCACTGACGAGCAACTCGTCGGCCGCGCTCATCGCACTCGCCCGTCGTACCGGCATGGTCACGCTGACCGGGCTCCTGAGCTCCCGCCACCTCGTCCAGGACGGCTTCCGCACCGTCGCCCTGACCAACCCCGAGCTGCACCGCCGCAACCTCCAGGTCCACACGATGGCCCAGCGCGCGCTGCCCGAGCCGGTCGGCGCGTTCGTCGACCAGGTCGTCGCGGCGCTCGGGGCCAGCGGGCTCGGCTGAGGCCGCAGCGGCGAGCCCCTAGAGTCGCGCCATGCTCATCGTGGTGTCGGGCACGCACGCCAGCGGGAAGACCTCGCTGGTCGACGCGTTCACGTCCGCCCACCCGGGCTTCGAGGTCCTGCCCGACCCCGTCGAGGAGCTCGGCGAGCACCCCACGGACCCCGGCGCCGGCGTCTTCTTCCAACAGCTCCAGGTCGCCGCGGCCCGCCTGCTCGGCCCCCTCGCCGCGGCGGTCATCGCCGAGCGCGGGCCGCTCGACTTCCTCGCCTACCTCGAGGCCGCCGACCAGCTCGGCCGTCCGGTCCCCTCGGCGGACCACCTCCACCGCGGCACCGAGCTCTGCGTCGCCGCGATGCGACGGGTCGACCTGCTCGTGCTGCTCCCCCTCGACGCCACCTCGCCCATCGGCGTCCCGCCCGACGAGGACCCGGTGCTGCGCGAGGTGATGAACGAGGTGCTCCTCGAGCTGGCCGACGACGCGGACCTCACGGGCGGTGCGGAGGTCGTCGAGCTGACCGGGGACGGCGACGTCCGGCTCGCCGCGCTGGAGCAGGTGGCGGCGACGGCCGGCCACAGCTAGGCAGCGGCCGGGGGCCCGTCGTCTGCGGACGGACCCCCGACTGCCTTGCTCCGCACAAGGGACCAGCACGGAGCTCATCTGTGACGCCCCGGAGGGGCGGGTCGTCACATGTCCTGGGCGGGCGAGGCGGCCCGCTGAACCTCGGTCGTGAAGGGGGCTCGCCTTCCCCCCACCGCATCCTGCAGTGCGGGCGCCCCGTGCGGTCGCCGGTTCCGGGTGTGGTCCCCGAATTGCCCTCCGTTCGGGGGTCCTGGCGTTTTCTGGACGATCACCGGGCGGGGTCGCCGACGTGGGTGACCGTGACGACGGCCGCACCGTCCCGGACCTCGTCCACCCGCACCTGCCAGCCGTCGCCGACCCAGGCGGGCTCGGTCGCCTGCAGCAGGTCGGTGAAGGGCGGCCGCCCGTGCAGCTCGCGCTGGCGGCGCCGCAACGGGTCGCAGGGCACGCCGCACGCGGCGGCCGACGCGTCGACCGAGGTGAGGGCGATGCCCGCCTCCGGGAGGTGCGCATCGACTCCTTCGGGCACCAGGAGCTCGACGGTGATCGCTCTCCTCGGTCCGAGGGGCAGCACGAGGAGGCGGGTTCCCGAGGCCGACGCCGAGGGCCGCAGGACGTACGTCGACCCGGTGCCGTCGGCCGGCGCCACCCGCACGTCGCCGGCCGGGATCCACCCCGCCGCGAGGCGGTTGATCCCCAGGGTCCCGCCCGCGTCGCGCTGCTCGGGCCGGACGGCGCGCGGCGCGGCGCTGTCGCTCATGACGTCGAGCGCGCTGTCGTACTGCCCGGCGCTGCCGAAGGAGTGCGGCCAGCCCAGGGTGTGCCCGAGCTCGTGCTCCACCAGGTCGAGGGCCGGCACCGGGCCCCAGTCCGGGTGGAAGTCGCTGCCTCCGACGTACGCCCCGCGACCGGAGACGCGTGCCGGGCAGGGCCGCGGCGCCGTCGCGCAGATCTCTCCCGGCGTGCCCAGCCCGCCGTGCGCGTCGGCCCGGTGCTCGGCGTCGGCGACGACGAGCACCGCGGTCGCCGACGCCACCGACCGGTCGAGCGCCGCACGGAGGCACGCACGCGGGCCGCCGCCGTCGTCCATCCGCACGACCCCACCCGCGACGAAGCGCGGCTGGTACCGGCCGTTCGACAGCGCGTCGAAGTAGCGCCGGACGGGCTCGTCCAGCAGCCCGGCGATCCGGGCGGGGTCGATCGCGATGCGCAGCGGGGACGGCTGGTAGACGCGGGCGTGGGTCGTGAGCGGGATCCGGCAGGCCCAGACCTCGATCACCTCGTGACCGGCGTACGGGCCGAAGCGCGACGCCGGCTCGGTCGCCCGCTGATCGGGGGACGCCGGCCGGAGCACGAGGAGCGCCCCGGCCAGCAGCACCGCGGCGCCGAGAACCGCGCCCCGCCGTCCGGCTCTCACCGCAGCGGCGGGCCGACCATCCACCCCACCAGGGCGTAGCGCACACCCGCCGTCACGGGGGTGACCTGGTGCCCGACGGTCGACGGGAACACCACCACGGAGCCCTGCTCGCGCAGCTGCGGCTGCGCCAGCAGCTGACCGGTGCTGTTCATGAACTCCAGGTCCCCGCCCTCGTACGACGTCGGGCTCGAGAGGTTCACGGTGACGCTGAGCTTGCGCTCCAGCCCCTCACCCAGCGCCCCGTAGTCCGTCGTGTCGTACGTGAGCGCGTCGACGTGCCAGGCGAACCTGCCGGACTCCTCGTAGCGCAGGATGCTCAGCGTGCCCAGGCCGCTCACGTCGAAACGCCACAGCAGGTTCGCCAGGTGCGCGAAGTGGGACACCAGGCTGCCCGTCCAGTGGCCGGGATCGACGAAGGTGTGGCGGGTCTTGCGGGTGTCCGAGAGCACCTCGACCGGACGGTCGCTGAGCTGCACGGTGGCGTCGTAGAGCTCCTCCTCGTCGAACGCGCCGATGACCGCGTCGCACACCGCCGCCGGAATCGCTCCGTTCCACAGGCGGTAGACGATGCTGCGCGGCGACGGCGTCGCCGGCGCGTCCGGCGCCGGCGACGTCGTCTCGATCACGCGCCCTGCTCCTCGCTGCGGCCGTGGCCGCGGCTGCGCCGGACCACGACGACACCGGCGGCCGTCATCACGCTGCCCAGCGTCAGCATCCCCAGCGTGGACGCGGCCGAGCCCGTCGCCGGCAGCGCCGAGCCGCCACCGGAGGAGTCGTCCACGGCCCCGACCGTGCCGTCGCCGGACCCGTCGGAGCCGTCGGAGCCGTCGGTCTCGCCGCCGACCGCGCCGTCGTCCGGCGCGCAGGACGACGGGAAGGTCTCGACCGTGCCGCTCGTCGCGGCGAGCGCGTGGACCACGCGGCTCGGACCGGCTCCGGGCGGCCCGGGCTCCCCCGGCGCTCCCGGCGCTCCGGCCGGACCGGTCTCGCCCTCCGGACCGCTGGGGCCGTCCTCACCGTCGGCTCCCGGCACGCCGCGGGGACCGGCCGCACCCGTGGGTCCCGCCGGACCTGCCGCGCCGGCCGGCCCCGTCGCCCCCGGCGCACCCGGGGCACCGGGCGCACCCACGACGGTCGCGACGCAGGCAGGGTCGAAGCCGGCACAGTCGTCGGCCACCACGGCGTGCACCACCCGCGACGGGCCGGCTCCCGGCGGGCCCATCGGTCCCGGCGGACCCATCGGTCCGGGAGCACCGGGTGCGCCAGGAGCACCGTCGGTCCCGTCGACTCCCGCCTCGCCCCGGGGCCCCGGCGGTCCCACCGCTCCCTGGGGGCCCTGCGGTCCCGGCAGCCCCTGCACACCGGGGAGGCCGGCCACGCCGTCAGCGCCCGGAACGACCATCACGCAGACATCGGGGACGTCCGCGCAGTCGATCGGTCCCGGTGCGGCGTGCACGGCCCGGCCCGGGCCCCCACCCGGCGGTCCGGGCGGTCCCGGCTCCCCGGGAGGGCCTTGCGCGCCGGGCTCTCCGGGCGCACCCGCCGCGCCGGGGGCACCGTTCGCCCCCGCCGGCCCCTGGGGACCGTCCGGGCCCGCGGCACCGGGAGGGCCCGGATCGCCGGCGGCACCGTCGGCACCGTCGGGACCGGACTGTCCCTGCGGCGCCTCCGGCAGAACACAGGTCACCCCCTCGTCGGCCGGCGACGCCGGCGCGGCGTAGGTGGGACCGACAGCAAGCATGCTGAGCGTCATGACCCCCGAGAAGGTGGCCAGGTAGCCCAATTCCGAACGTGGCGGCATGAGGTGCCTCTCCGTGGATTCCATCGCGGACCGGAAGGAGGGACGTGTGGTGCCCGGACATCTCCCCCGTCAGGAAGTCTGCTGCGAGAACCGGGACGATCGTCCCGATCCGGCCGGACGGACCGTCAAATGGCCCCTGTTCGGAGGTCGTCGAGCACGCCGCGGACGTGCCGGTGACCGACCGTCTCGTAGCCGACGACCGACACCCACGGCGCCAACGCCAGCACGAGCAGGCACCCGGTCAGGTCGGCGCCGGCGCTCGCCATCAGCACCGGGACGACGAGCGTGACCGCCGTGAGCAGCAGCAGGACGAGGTGGAAGCCCCCGAGGGTCCGGGTCAGCCACCAGTAGCCGGCGTAGAACACGGCGACGAACAGCGCCACCGGGACGACGACCGCGACCGCCGTCGCCGTGCGGTCGAGCTTCGACGCCCCCTCGAGGTAGTAGGCCGCGACGTGCAGCCCCGCACCGATGGCGACGATGCTGCCGAAGAGTCCCATCGCGCCGTACCCGAAGCCGAAGGAGCGCTCCCGCCGCGCGTGCAGGATCTCCCCCACCGGGACGACGAAGTAGCACCACCAGATGCCGAACGTGAGTGCCGTCCCCGCGAGTGCGAACAGCGCGATGCGCCACGTCAGGCCGTCGACGGCGAGGGCGTTGATCGCCGCCATCGTGCCGATCATCCCCTCGCCGAGCGTGATGATGACCATCAGGCTGTAGCGCTCGGCGATGTGGTGGGCGTGCCAGGGCGTCCCACCCCGCCGGGTCTCCGCGTACGCCGGGCCGCCGATCTCGACGAGGAACGGGATCACCATGAGCGCGAACGTCGTCCCCACGGGGAGGTCGACGAGGGCCAGGACGCACCACAGGACCTGGGCGATCGCGATCGAGACGATGTAGGTCCGGCACACGTCGCGCCGGCTCTCGTCCTGCCGGGCAGCGCGCCACCACTGCAGGATCATCGCCACGCGCATCACGACGTACCCCGCCACCATGACGTCGTTGTCCAACGTCTCGCCGTGCTCGGTGACGGACGTGAACATGGGGTGCAGCCCGATCGCGAAGATCAGCACGCCCACCATCTGCAGCATCGTGGTGAGCCGGTAGATCCAGTCGTCGGTGTCGTAGGCAGACGCGAACCAGGTGAAGTTGATCCACGCCCAGGTGACGCCGAAGGTCGCGAAGCCGAACGCGACGATGCCGCCGGCGACGTGGTCCGCGGAGAGCGCGTGGGCCAGCTCGTTGGCGGCGGTGCCGAAGGCGACGACGAACGTCAGGTCGAAGAGCAGCTCGAGCGGCGTTGCCACCCGGTGCTCCTCGTGCGGGTCGCGGCCGAGCATCCGGCGGGAGCGGTGGCGCAGGGAACCGCTCTCGTCCACCGGCTCAGGCCTCGCCGTCGCGGATGGTCATCGAGGTGACCTCACCGCCGGCCACCTCGAACTCGAAGCGGCTGACGCCGTTGGCATGGGTGCTGCGCCAGTCGCCGACGACGACCACGTTCCCGGTCTCGGTGGTCGCCACCGACCAGATGGACAGGGTGCCGTGGGCACCGATCAGCTCCTTGCTGCTCCACCCGTCGATCGCCGTGCGGCCGCGGAACACGCGGCCCCAGTCGTCGACGTAGCCGTCCTCGGCGAAGCACGCCAGGAAGGCATCCTCGTCGTGGGCGTTCACGGCGTCGACCAGTGTGGCGACGGGCTCGGGCATCTGCGTGGTCATGGCTTTCCCCCCTTGTTGCGGCCCCACGAACGGCACGCCGCTCGAGGTTCCTCCCTGGTACCTCGACAACCCCAGCATCCTGCCGGAGCCCGGCCCGTCCGGCGGCCTGGCAGCCGGACGACCGGTCGATTGCCCTCCTTTCGGGGGTCGGCAGCGCGCGCCCGGAGCGGTGTCCGGGACATCCGGGACGCCTGGCCCTGCCGCCCGGGCCGCCCGGACCTGCATCGTCGCCCCGACAACTGACGGACGGCAGAAGAGGACGAGAAGCATGCAGGCTCGACGGACGGCGGCCGCGGCTGCCCTCACGGTGCTCGGCGCATCACTGGTGACGGTCGGAACCGGACCGGACGCCGGCGCGGCCGCGCCGCGCGCCGACCTCGTCGTCTCCGCGGTGGGCTCGCCGCCGGCGAAGGTGCGGCACGGCAGCCGCTTCAACCTCGGCGCGACCGTCGCCAACAAGGGCCGGGCGGCGGCGAAGCCGAGCTCGCTGCGCTTCTACCTCTCCAAGGACCGGCTCCGCGGCGCCGGCGACATCAGCGCCGGCACGGTGCCCGTGCCCAAGGTCAAGGCCCGCAAGAAGCGGGCGGTCAGCGGCCGGGTCGACGTCCCGTGGGGGACCGCCGACGGGAAGTACTGGGTGATCGCCTGCGCGGACGCGACCCAACGGGTGAAGGAGACCAAGGAGGGCAACAACTGCCAGGCCGCGAAGACCCAAGTGGAGGTCGACACGGCACTGCACGCGGCCCTGGTCGGCCGGCTCACGTTCGTCGACCAGGGACAGCGCACCGATCCGGCCACCGGACGGGTCGAGACCTGGCGGCACACGGCGACGGCGTCGATCTCCATGAAGATCGACGGCCCGCGCGCCAACCCGCGGTTCGCCAGCACCGGCAGCACGTACGCGCGCAACGGGTCGGTGGTCGGGCGCGAGGTGACGCCGTCGTGCGTGTACGACCGGGAGCGTGATGAGGCCGGCGGTGGGACGCTGCGCTACACCGGCGACCGCTTCACCGACGACATCTTCGGGCACTTCACGCGCACAGATCTGAGCGGCGTCCGGGTCGGCCTGTTCATGCGCGCCGACTGGACCGAGACCAGCAAGCAGACCGGGCAGGGCGAGTTCCCGTGCGACAACACCTCCCGGACCACCACCGGCACCGGGCTCGACGTGAGCGACATCGAGCTCAAGCAGGTGGCCAGCACGACGCACGCGATCACCTACCGCGTGGTCGGCTGGGTCGCGGAGCAGGGGACGACGTCCGACTGGGACAAGGTCGAGGGGACGCTGACGCTCACCTTGCGCTGATCATGGCGCCCTAGACTCGGGCGCACCATGACCACCTCGCCGCGCCACCGCCGGGGCGATCTGCTGCTCGCGCTGGCGATCTGGCTGCTGGGCCTGGCCACCCTGCTCGGGCACCCGGCGAGCGGTCGCGACCAGCTCGCGGCAGCGGTGTTCGGCCTGGCGTGCGCCGTCCCGCTGGTGGGACGGCGGCGGTACGCCGTGCCGGCGATGGTGCTGATCGGGCTGCTCGGTCTCGTCGGTCAGCTGACCCCGATCGCGGCACTGCTGGACGGCCCGTTCCTGCTGGCGTTCGCGACCGCCGTCGGCATCGTCGGGGCGCTGGAGCGGCCCTGGCGGGCGGCGGGGTGGGCGGTGGCGGCAGGTGTCCCGGCCTTCGCGGCAGCGTGGTGGAAGGCGGACGAGCCGGGTGGCGTGATCTCCACGATCGGCTGGCTCGCGCTGGCGTTCGCCGTCGGCCGCGCGATCGGCATCCGCCGGTCGCTGCTGCAGGCGCGGGCGGACGCCGACCACGCCGCGCACCAGGCGGCGATCGAGCGCCGGGTGGCCGACGAGCGGGCCGCGATCGCGCGGGACCTGCACGACGTGATCGCGCAGTCGATCGAGTCGGTGTCGATGCAGGCGACCGTCGGCCTGCACCTGTACGACGACCGGCCGGCGGCGGCCCGCGAGGCACTGGAGCAGATCCGCACCGCGAGCGTCGGTGCGTCACGCGAGATCCGCGAGCTGCTGGGCCTGCTGCGCAGCTCCGAGCGCGAGCCGGCCCGGCCCGCGAGCCTCGACGACCTCGCCGCACTGGTCGCGGCCAGCGCCGTCGACGGACCGGTGGCCACGCTCGAGATCACCGGCACACCGGGCGGCTACGACCCGCTGGCCGGGCTTACCCTCGTGCGGGTGACCCAGGAGGCGCTCACCAATGCCCGCCGGCACGCCCAGGCCGACCACGTGCGGGTCGTGCTCGACTGGCAGCCGGACCGGCTGACGCTCAGCGTCGCCGACGACGGCGCCGGGCCGCCGGCCGGCGGACCGGTCGAGGGCTACGGGCTGCGCGGCATGCGCGAGCGCCTCGACCTGGTCGGCGGCACGCTCGACGTGGGCACCGGCCCCGGCGGCGGCCTCCGGCTCACCGCCACCGTGCCGCGCGAGGACCGCCCGTGATCAGCGTGCTCGTGGTCGACGACCACCAGCTGGCCCGGTCCGGGCTGCGGTCGCTGATCGAGGCCGAGCCGGACCTCGAGGTGGCCGGCGAGGCCGGGGACGGCCCGGCCGCCGTCCGGCTGGCAGGACAGCTGCGGCCGGACGTCGTCCTGATGGACCTCAAGATGCCCGGTGGCGACGGCCTGGCCGCGACCCGGACGATCGCCGCCGACCCCGACCTCGCCGCCACCCGGATCATCGTGCTCACGAGCTACGACAGCGACGACTCGGTGCTGGCCGCGCTGAGGTACGGCGCCAGCGGCTACCTGCTGAAGGACTTCGAGGCGCCCGCGCTGCTGCAGGGCATCCGCACCGTGGCGGCCGGCGAGGCGCTGCTGGCGCCGGCCATCGCCCGCCGGATCGCCGCGACCTGGACGCCGCCCGCGGCCCCCGTCACGCCGGACCCGGCCCTGGACCGGCTGACCGAGCGCGAGCGGGAGATCCTGGTCAAGGTCGCCGAGGGCCGCAGCAACGCCGAGCTGGCCGCCGACCTTCACATCAGCCACGCCACCGCCAAGACCCACGTCAGCCGGATCCTCACCAAGCTCGGCGCCCGGGACCGGGTCCAGCTGGTCATCATCGGCTACCGGTCCGGACTGGTCCGCCCCGGCTGACCCGTGCTCACCGGGCCGGGTCGCCGGCTCCGGTGTAGCCGGCCAGCCGGTCGCCGTCCAGGAAGGCCAGGATCGCCCGCAGGTACGCCGGTCCGGCCTCCCCCGTGATGCCGTGCCCGGCGCCGGGGACGTAGACGAGCGTCGCCTCCGGCAGGGTGTCGCGGTACTCGCGGGTGTCGATCCACGGCACGTAGTCGCACTCGGCGCGCAGCACCAGCGCGGGGGTGCGGATCTCGCGGAGCACCGGGCGCGGGTCCGCGATGGTGTCGAAGTCGGCGTTGGTGAGCTGGTTCGTGTAGAAGCCCTGGGGGTTCTGGTGCACCTCGCCCTCACCCGGCGGGCCGCCCGGGCAGCCGCCGAGGTCGCGACCGGTCACGGCGATCTCGTGCATCCGCGCGTCGGACTCGGCGTCGCCGACGAGGCGGTGCGCCGCCTGCGGGTTGCTCGACAGCAGGAGCGCCTGCAGGAGGAAGCGGGGGCTGGACACCAGCTCGTCGTACCGCTCCCGGTTGGCGCCGGTCAGCTCGCCCCAGGGCGAGACCTCCGTGTCCGGGTGCGCCTCCGGCCAGATCTCGCCGGGCGAGGTGAACGCCACCTTCGCCACCCGGTCCGGGTGCGCGGCCAGGTACTGGGCGGCCAGGGACCCGCCCCAGGACTGGCCGATCAGCACCATCTGGTCGGCACCGACCTGCTTCCGCACCGCCTCGAGGTCGGCGACGTTGCGCGCCACCGTGTAGCCGGTGACGTCGTCGAGCCGGGTGGACCGTCCGGCCCCGATCTGGTCGTAGCTGTAGACGTCGTACCCGGCCGCGTTGAGCTCGGCCGTCCCGAACGGCAGGCCCTCGCCCGGCGTGCCCGGCCCACCGTGCAGGAAGACCACCGGCGTCGGCTTGCGGACGGCCGTCGTGGCCGGGCTGGCGACGTAGGCCAGCCGGCTGCCGTCGTCCAGCTTCCAGAACCGGACGCCGGCCGGCACCGGCTGGTGCGCCATCTCCGGGAACGGCCGCAGGAACAGCAGGCCGAACGCCACGCCGACGAGCAGCGTCCACGCGACACCGCTGACCAGAGCGGGCCGCCAGCCGCGGCGCCGGCCACCGCCGACCACCAGCGCCAGCCGGACCACCAGCGCCGAGACCACGAGCAGGGTCACGGCACCGGCGCCGAGGAAGACCACGGGCAGCGGCACGACGGACGCCGCCAGCGCGATCATCAGGCCGCCGGCGGCGAGGCCGGCGACCACGCCGAGCACGATCACCAGCACGGCAGCGGCACGGCGGAGCAGGGAGACAGAGGCCGTCGGGGCCGGGGGCGAGGTCGTCGTCACGTCGAACGACGCTAGGGCGCCGGGCGGCGCCGATCATCCGCCGCGGGACCGGTCCTCCGTACATCCCGGGATGTACGGAGGACCGGTCCGGGCGCTCAGCGCAGCCGGATCGACTTCGCGGCGGAGGCCGACGGCTTCACGGTCGACGAGCCGGCGTACTGGGCGACGAGGCGGTGCTTGCCCTTGCCGAGCTTGGCCACGACGACGCGGACGACGCCGCGGTGGCCGGCGGTGAGCGTGGCCCGGGCGACGATGCGGCCCCGGCGCGCGAGGTCCCGGACGACGACCTGCCCGGTAGGCGTCTTGCCCGCCCGGACGGTGATGGTCGCCCTGCCCTTCTTGCGGGCCGCCACCTGGTAGCTCGCGCTGGTGGTCGAGGCGACCTTCGCCACGACACCGCCACCCGTCCCACCGGTGGCGGCCGCGAAGAGCGGCACGTACGGCGTCACGTAGGTCTTGTTGCCGCCGTGCCCGTTCACCTTGAACGCGACCTGCAGGTGGTCACCGGAGCTCGCGACCGCGCACGGCCGGGTGCCGGCGGTCCGCTCCGGGCAGCTGGGCGCGGGCGTCGCCGTCCCCTTGAGGGCGCGCTTGGCGACGACCGGGACCTGGAACTCGAAGATCTGACCGCGCTCCAGCGTGATCGCCCGGCCGTTCACCGAGGCGATCGCGATGCCGCCGTTCGGGCCCCGGGTCAGCTGGACCGGGTCGGTCGAGAAGGTGGGCGTCGGGTCGTCGATCTCGTTGATGCCCCACTTGACCGGCTCGTCGGGGTAGCCGAACGCCGTCTCGTCGAAGAGCAGCTCGGGCAGGACGGCCACCCCGCTGCTGCACGGCAGCCCGACCAGCCCGATGTAGCCGTGCAGGAGGAACGGCTCACCGACCTTGGGGACCTGGCCGGTCGGCGACCACCAGCCGGTGTTCGCGGTGACACCGGTGGCGGGGAGGCGGGTCGCGCAGTCGAGGATCGTGTCGGACTGGCTGCTGCCGTCCTGCCACTCCCCCGCGGCGTGCGCGGGGGACGCGAAGGCCACCAGGAAGGCGGTGAGGAGGGACGCCGCGACGGCGAGGGGGGAGATTCTGCGTCGGTCTCGTGAGGTCATGCGGCGGACGCTAGGAGGCCGTCCGTCCCGGCACCGACGGCCGTTGTCCCTCGTCGTGTCCCTGCGATGTCCCGGTTCTGTCCTGGGCCGGCAGCAGGACGGTCGCCGTCATCCGGTCGTCGTGCGTGCAGGCCACCGGCTGGGGGTGTCCGTACGCGTGGTGGACCCCGTCGTGGCAGAGCCGCAGCTCGCCGCCGGCCCGGGTCACGACGGCTTCGACGAGGGCGAGGCCCAGTCCGGCTCCAGGCCGGGAGCGGGCCTCCTCGGCGCGGGCGAAGCGCTTCGTCGCGGTGCCCAGGAGGTCGGCGGGCATGCCGGAGCCGGTGTCCGCGACCGTGATGCGGGCGAGGCCGGGCGCCGGCCGGTCGACGACGACCTCGACCGGAGGGCTTCCGTGCGCGTCGGCGTTCGCGAGGAGGTTGGTGACGAGACGCTCGATGTCGAGCTCGTCGAGCATGACCGGCACTCCGGTGGCGGGGACCTCCAGGACGAGGTCACCGGCCCGCGCCGGCTCGACGAGCCGCCGCCGGTCGACGAGCCGGGAGGTCACCGCGGCCAGGTCTCCGCTCGCCGCACCTGCCTGGGCGGCGGCGCCGAGCGCCAGCAGCTGGTCGGCGAGCCGGGCCAGCCGGGCCAGGTCGATCTCCAGCTCGGCGAGCACGTGCTCGTGCTCCTCGGGAGTGCGGCGACGGCGGCGGGCGAGCTGGATCCGCCCGGTCAGCAAGGTGATCGGCGTGCGCAGCTCGTGGCTCGCCTCGTTGACGAACTGCCGCTCCCGGTCGAGCGCGCGCTCGAGGGCGGCGAGCATGTCGTTGAAGGTGTGCCCGAGCCGGGTGACCTCGTCGTCGCGCCCCGGAGGGACGTCGAGGCGCAGGTCGGTGGCGCCGGCCGCGATCGCCGCGGCCTGCTGCCGGTAGCGCTCGACCGGCCGCAGTGCGGCCCGCGCGAGCCGGTCACCGACGAAGGCGGTGACGAGCAGCGTGCCGAGACCGGCGAGGACCAGCTGCAGCACCAGCTCCCGCAGCGCCTCGTCCCGGTGGTCGCGGCGTGCGCCGACGAGGAGGTGGGCGCCCTGCGGACCCGCGGCGACGATGCGCACGCGGTAGGGCTGGCGGGCCGCCGGCAGGAGGTCGCCGACGTTGACGGTGCGCGCCGTCGTACCGCGCCCGGGGTCGACCATCGGCTCGGCTCCGGCCGGTCCGCCGCGGTCGAGGACGGCGCCGTCGGCGCCGACCACCTGCCAGGCCACCCCGGTCGCCTCGGCCGTCTCGCGGTTCGTCACCGCCCCCGAGGCGCCGATGAGCGGGTCGATGGTGCCCACCGCCTGCGCGAGCTCGGCGTCGAGATCGGCATCGAGGGCGTACTCCACCCGCCAGTAGACGAAGGCGCCGGCCGCGAGCAGCACGACGAACGTGGCGACCGAGAAGCCCGCGACCAGGCGCACGCGGAGCGGGAGCCCGGTGGTCACGGCGGGGCCGGGTCGAGCCGGTAGCCGACACCGCGCAGGGTGCTGATCGTCTGGGTGCCGAACGGCCGGTCGATCTTCGACCGGATCGCTGCCAGGTGCACGTCGATCACGTTGCTGCGCAGGTCGGTCTCGCCGTCCCAGACCTCGTCGAGGATGGTCAGCCGGGTGACGACCTGACCGGCATGCCCGGCGAGCAGGTGCAGGATGTCGAACTCGCGGGCCGAGAGCGCGATCTCCTGGCCGCTCCGGGTCACCCGTCGGGCGACCGGGTCGACGACGAGGTCGCCGACCTGGACCGGCACCGCGCCGGCGAAGGTGCTGCGGCGGTAGAGCGCACGCAGGCGGGCCAGCAGCTCGTCGAGGTCGAACGGCTTCGGGAGGTAGTCGTCGGCGCCGGCGTCGAGCCCGTCGATGCGGTCGCGGACGTCGCTGCGCGCGGTCAGCATCAGGATCGGCGTCGCCAGGCCGATCCCGCGCAGCTGGCGCGCGACGCTGACGCCGTCCTTGCCGGGCAGCATCCAGTCGAGCAGCGCGACGTCGTAGGTCGTGCCGGCGAGCAGCCGGGCGTAGGCGGTCTGCCCGTCGTGGACGACGTCGACCTGCCACCCCGCCTCGGCCAGGGACTCGCGCAGCAGGTCGGCCAACCGCACGTCGTCCTCCGCGACGAGGATCCTCACGCGTCCACCGTAGTCCTGCGTCGCCGGCCCCGGAGGGCGTGCCACGCCAGCAGCAGGACGACCACGGCCGCGGTGGCGACGAGGCCGGCGGTCGAGACGAGGTGCGCCACGTGCTGCCAGCTCGCACCGGCGAGGTAGCCGGCGGCGACCATCGCTCCGCCCCACAGCACGGCGCCGAGGACGTTGAAGAGAGCGAAGCGGCGGTACGGCATCCGGCCCATGCCGGCCAGGCCGGGCACCAGGACGCGGAGGGCCACGGTGAACCGGCCGAGCAGGACGGTCCAGCCACCACGGGTGGACAACGCGTGCTCGGCCCGGTCGAGCCGGACGGGCCGGACGAAGCGGCCGAGCACGGAGTCGAGGATCCGCCGACCCCAGCGACGCCCGACGACGTACCCGATCGCGTCGCCGCTGATCGCGCCGCCGATGCCGGCCGCGGCGACGGCCACCACCGGCAGGTGACCCTGACCCGCGACCACGCCCCCGAGGAGCAGCGCGAGCCAGCCCGGGACGGACAGCAGGTGCTCGACGAACGTGGTCATGGTCCCGACGCTAGGCAGGCGCGGATGAAGGGCTGGTGAAGGGCGGCCTCACGGCACCGCCCCCACCTCACACCAGCAGCGTCATCGGTCGCTCGAGCGCCTCCACCAGGGACGCCATCCAGCGAGCGGCGAGGGCGCCGTCGATCGCCCGGTGGTCGACCGAGAGGACCAGCCGCAGCACGGTGCGGATCTCGATCCGCTGCTCCCCGGGCTCGCCCTCCACGACCGGCTCGGGGCGCGCGGCGCCGACGGCGAGGATCGCGGAGTGGGGCGGGTTGATGATCGCGGAGAACTCCTCGACGCCGTACATGCCGAGGTTGGTCACCGTGATCGTGCCGCCTTCGAGGTCACGCTGCTGCAGGCGGCCCGCGTTGGCCTGCCCGACGTAGTCGCCCACCTGGCGCGCGAGGCCCGACAGGGAGAGCTGGTCGACCCCGCGCACGACCGGCGTGACCAGGCCGCGCTCGGACGCCACCGCGACGGCCACGTCCACCGACGTGTGCTGCACCATCCCCTCCTCGGACCACACGACGTTGGCCTCGGGCACCGCGCGGTGGGCCACCGCGACGGCGCGGAGCACGAGGTCGTTGACCGACACCCGGACCGGTGCGTGCTCGTTGACCTGCGCCCGGAGGGCGAGGAGGTCGTCGATCCGGGCGCTCCGGGTGAGGTAGAAGTGGGGGATCTCCTGCTTGGCCTGCGTGAGCCGCGCGGCCACGGACCGGCGGAGCCGGCTGTGCGGCTCGATCGACAGCCCGGACGCGGGCGCCGCCGGTGCCACCGCCGCTGCTGCCGGTGCCGGTGCCGGTGCCGGTACGGGCGCGGAGGTCGTGGTCGCTGCCGGAGCCGGAGCCGGAGCCCGGTCGGCGAGCGCGCGCTCGACGTCGCGCTTGCGGACCCGGCCGCGCGGACCGGTCCCGGTGATGTCGGCCAGGTCGAGGCCGGCCTCCTCGATCAGGCGCCGGGCCAGCGGGCTGGCGAACCGGCGGGCGCTCTCCGCCGCGGGCTCCACCACCGGTTCCGCCGGCGCCGCGGGCTCCGCGGCGGGCGCGGACACCCCCACCTCCGCGAGCAGCGCGGCCAGCTCCCGGTCGAGGTCGGCCCCGGTCCCCACCAGCATCAGCGGGGCGCCGACGTCGACCCTCTCGCCGACCTGGGCGAGCAGTCCCACCACCACGCCGTCGAACTCGGCCTCGACCTCGACCACGGCCTTGTCGGTCTCCGCCACGGCGATGACGTCGCCGCGGCTCACCTCGGCCCCGGTCGCGACGCTCCACTCGGCCAGCAGCACCTCGGACGCACCTGCCGCCACCTCGGGCACCGACATCAACTGCACCATCTCGAACCTCTCGTCCTTCCTCGTCCGGCCGTCCTGGGCCCGGTCACTCCGCCGCGATGTCGTTCAGTGCTGCCGTCACCTCTTCGGTGCGGGCGATCGCCGCCCGCTCGAGCACCTTGCTGATGCTCGGAGAGGCCTCCGACCCGTGCACCCGCCGCACGGGGGCATCGAGCCAGTCGAAGAGCCGGCGCTGGATCTCGTCCGCGAGCCAGCCGCCGTACGACGTGCCGGCGGCGCCCTGCTCGACGATGAGCACCTGGTTCGTCTTGCGGACGCTCGCCTCGATGGTGTCCCAGTCGAGCGAGGCCCGGTCGAGCCAGCGCAGGTCGATCAGGTCCGCCGAGATCCGGTCGCCGACCTCGTCGAGCGCCTCGAGGCAGTGGCCGACCATGCTGAGGTAGCTGATGATCGTGAGGTCGTCGCCGGTCCGCCGCAGCGCCGCCTTGCCGACCGGGAGGCGGTAGTCGAGGTCGTCCACGGGCCCGGTCCCGGAGGACGCGTAGAGGTCGACGTGCTCGAGCACCACGACCGGGTCGTCGCAGGCCAGCGCCGTGTTCATCAGGCCGACGTAGTCGAACGGGTTGGACGGCGCCACGATGCGCAGCCCGGGGGCCGTGGCGAGCACGCCCGCGGGATCCATCGAGTGCTGGGAGCCGTAGCCGGTGCCCGCGGCGAGCTTGCTGCGCAGCACGAACGGGACGGCGGCCTCGCCCCCGAACATGTGCCGGGCCTTGGCGACCTGGTTGAAGAGCTGGTCGGCCGCGACCCACATGAAGTCGGCGTACATGAACTCCACCACCGGCCGGACCCGGCCGTCGAGCGCCATGCCCCCGGCCAGGCCGGCGAAGGCGTTCTCGCTGATCGGCGTGCCCAGCACGCGGTCCGGGTACGCCGACAGCGCGGCGCGCGTCGCCCCGTTGGTGCCGCCCTTCAGCCCGTCGACGTCCTCACCCAGGACGACGACCGACGGGTCGGTCTCCATCCGGCGGGCCATCACCTCGCTGACGACGTCGATGAACCGCCGCTCCGCGAGCTCGCCGGAGAAGCTCTCCTCCTCCTCGTAGCGGGACCCGGCCAGCTCGCTCAGGTCACCGCGGATGCCGACGTCGACGAAGCCCGGGTCGGGCCAGGCGCTGGCGATGATCCGGCGCTGGCCGGGCTTGCCCTCGGGGTCGGCCTCGAGGAACTGCTCGCCGAGCTCGCGCATCACGGAGCCGACCTCGTCGGCCTGCGCGTCGAGCTCGTCCTGGGTGACCAGCTCGCGACGCAGCACCTCGGCCCGCAGCTGGGCGATCGGGTCCCGCTCGCGCCAGGCCGCCTCCTCCGCCTTGTCGCGGTAGCCGAAGGCGGAGCCCGGGAACGGGCCGTTCTGGTGGAAGTAGCGGTAGACCTCGGCCTCGATGATCGTCGGGCCGTTCCCCGCTCGCATGTGCTCCAGCGCCTCGGTCATCGCGACGTGCACCGCGAGCGGATCCATCCCGTCGACGCGCCACGACGGGATGTTGAACCCGAGCCCGCGACCCGACAGCCGCGGCTCGGCGGTCGCGGCGTCGACGTGGGTCGAGACGGCGTAGAGGTTGTTCTCGATGAAGAAGCAGACGGGCAGCTTCCAGGCGGCGGCGAGGTTGAAGGTCTCGAGGACCGACCCGATGTTGACCGCGCCGTCGCCGAAGTAGGTGACGCTGACGGCGTCGGTGCCGGCGTTGCGCATGGCCCAGCCGAAGCCGGCCGCCTGCGGGACGCCGCCTCCGACGATGGCGTTGGTGCCCATCGCGCCGGCCTCGCGCCACTGGAGGTGCATCGAGCCGCCGCGGCCCCGGCAGAAGCCGTCGGCCAGGCCGCAGATCTCGGCCAGCGTGCGGCGCAGCACCTCGCGCACCTCGCCGGTGACGCGCGGCAGCCCGGTGCCGCCGGCGGGGAGGACGTGCCCGAACGCCTTGGCCAGGAACTGGTGGTGGCCGCGGTGCGAGCCGTTGATCATGTCGTCCGAGCGCAGCGGGAGGATCGAGCCGAGCGCACCGCCCTCCTGGCCGATGCTGGAGTGCGCCGGGCCGTGCACGAGCCCCTGCCCGGCGAGCTCGAGGACGTACTCCTCGAACGTCCGCACCCACTGCATCCGGCCGAGCAGGTCGAGCAGCAGCTGCGGCTCGGCGGCGTCACGGTCGCGCTGGTCGAGCGTCACCTCGACCCACGGTGCGGCCGGCTGGAGACTGACGTGCTTCGGCATGCTGCTGGTTCCCCTCGTCGCGAAAGTGCCTGAATGGATACATTAGAGGAAGAGATTCGGGAATCGCAACGATCTCTAGCGGGGAACTGTCGCGATCGGTCGAGTATATGGATACATTGAACGCATGAGCTCCTCACCTGTGCTGACCGGGCTGCGCCGCGCCGACCACGTCGGCCTGACCGTGCCGGACCTCGACCAGGCGCACCGGTTCCTGGTCGACGTCCTGGGCGCGACCTACCGCTACGCACTCCCCCGGCGTGAGGGCACCGGGGACTGGATGAGCACCCACCTGGGCGTCGACGACCGCGCCGCCATCGCGGAGATCCGCTTCTTCGAGCTCGGCGGGCTGATCCTCGAGGTGTTCGCGTGGGAGGCGCCGGAGCAGCAGCTCGTCCCGCCCCGCAACAGCGACGTGGGCGGTCACCACCTCGCGCTCTACGTCGACGACCTCGATCGCGCCGTCGACGACCTCCGAGCGGCCGGCGTCGAGGTGATGGGCGCCCCCACGGCGAGTGTCGGCGCCCACGAGGGGCAGCGGTGGGTCTACCTGCGCGCACCGTGGGGGCTTCAGCTCGAGCTGGTCTCGTACCCCGCCGGGCGCGCCGTGGACGCCGATCCCGCGCGCTACCGTGCCGACGTCACCCGGCCGTAGTCTCACCTCCCGTGAGCACGACGAGCCAGGTCGCCAGCCAGCGCATCGCCGACGTCCTGGCCGCGCGCATCCTCGACGGCACGCTCGCGCCCGGGAGCCGGATCAAGCAGGACCAGCTCGCCGACGAGCTGTCGACCAGCCGGATCCCGGTCCGCGAGGCGCTCCGCATCCTCGAGACCCGCGGACTGGTCACCCTGCGCGCCAACAGCGGCGCCTGGGTGATGTCGCTGAGCCTGCCGGACCTGGAGATGTCGTACGAGATCCGGGAGCGGATCGAGCCGCTGCTCCTGGCCGACAGCATCCCGCGGCTCACGGACGAGCACGTGGCGCGGATGCGCGAGCTCCAGGCCGAGATCGTCGCCAACGACGACGTCGAGCGGTTCCTGGTCCTCGACCGGGAGTTCCACGAGGTCTCCTACGCGGGCAGCGAGGCCACCCACCTGGCGGGGATGGTCCGCGGCCTGTGGGACACCACGCAGCCCTACCGGCGCGCGTTCGTCCGGCAGGCCGGCACCCAGGAGTCGTGGGTGATCGCGGCCGAGCACGACCTGATCCTCGACGCCGTCGCGCGGCGCGACGTCGACATCGCCACCCGGATGCTGACCGTGCACATCCGCCGCACCCGGCTGGCCCTGCTCGAGCACCCCGAGGTGATCGAGCAGAGCATGGCACCGGCCGGCGGTGCCCCTCAGTCGGTCGAGAGTGCCGCGAGCAGCCGCGGCAGGTGATGCTCGCCGGGGGTCTCGGTGCCGGCCTCGATCCCCAGCGCGATCTCCCGCAGGACGGCGTTCGCCGGCGCGCTCCTGCCCTTCCGGGCCCGTTCGCGCACGACGAGGCCGTTGATCTCCTCGACCTCGCTGCGCCGGCCCTTGACCCAGTCCTGGTGCACGGTGGTGAGCGTCGTCGGGATGGCGTAGTGCTCGTAGACCGCGTCGATCAGCGCGTTGACGTAGGCCTGCGGCCCGTCCTCCGCGCCACCGGTCAGCCCGAACATCGGCAGCGCCCGGTGGCCGAGGTCGAGCGCCGCCTCGAGCGCCTCGACGCCGGCCTCGACCATGAACGCGCGCATCCCGGGCAGGTCGGCGGCCTCGACCATCGGCAGGTCCACGACACCGGCGCTGACCAGCTCGGTGGCGTTGACGACCAGCTTCATCCACTTCGCCGACAGGATGTCGTCGACGACCTCGACGTTGCCGGCCGCGCGGAGGATCTCGGCGACCTCCTCGGCCCGGTCCTGCGGACCGCCGTCGAGGGCGCCGAGCGCGAACCAGGCCGTCTCCTTGGGGGTGTCCCGGTTCACGACGCCGGGCTCGAACATGTTCGACGCCATCTCGATGACGGCGCCGAGCGTGCGCTCCACACCGACGATCGAGGCGATGTCGTCGGCCATCATGCCGTTCTGCAGGCCCACGAGGATGCCGTCCGGCGCGAGCCGCGGCTTGATCAGCTCGGCGGCCCAGCGGGCGTCGTACGCCTTGACCAGCATGAAGACCAGGTCGAAGTCCTCGCGCATCTCGGCGACCTCGCAGAGGTGGTGCGCGCGCACGTCGGTCACCGTCTTCTCGCCCTGGCTCACGACGGTGAGCCCGTTCGCCCGGATCGCCTCGACGTGGGCCGGCCACTGCTCGATGTAGGTGACGTCGTACCCGGCGCGGACGAGGTCGGCGCCGATGCTGGCGCCGTTCGCTCCGGTCCCGAGGACGGCGATGCGTTCGATGCTCATGGGTTCTCCTCCAGCTCGGTGGTGGTCCGGCGCTCGCGCGCCGGGTGATCGGGTTGCCGGGTGACCTCGGCGATCGCGGCCCAGTCGAGGCTCGCCGCCTCGGGGTGCTCGAGAGCCGCGGCGAAGACCTGCTGCAGCACCGGCAGGGACGGGAGGGTCACCCCGGCGTCCTCGGCGACCTCGGCGGCGAGCCCGAGGTCCTTGGCGCCGAGGGGGACGGTGAACCCGGCGGGCTGGTACGCCCGCCGGGCGATCAGCTGCCCGTAGGTGCGGTGCACGACACCGCCGAACAGCGTCGCGCCGAGCAGCTCGGCGAGGTCGTCGGCCGCGACGTCGTGCGCCTCGACGAGCGCGATCGACTCCGCCAGCGCCTGGAGGGCGTGGATGATCTGCAGGTTGACCGCGATCTTCACGACGTTGGCCACCTCGGGCCGGTCCGCGATCGGCCACACCCGCGAGCCGATCGCCTCCAGCATCGGGCGGACCCGCGCCACGACCTCGGGACGGCCGCCGGCGAGGACCTGGAGCCCTCCCGCGGCCGCGACCTCCGGCCGGCCGAGCACTGGTGCCGCCAGGAAGTCCAGGCCGGCCTCGGTGCACCGCCGGTGCAGCTCCCGGCTCGACGACGGGCTGAGCGACGCCATCGAGACGTGCACGCGGCCGGCGGCGCCGGCGAGCGCGCCGGGGGTCAGCACCGCCCGGGCCGCCGCGTCGTCGGCGAGCATCGAGAAGGAGACGTCGGCGGCGAGCGCGGTCGCGGCGTCGGGCGCGACCTCCGCACCCTGGGCCGCCAGCCGGTCGCCGGCCGCCGGGCTGCGGTTCCAGACCCGCACCCGGTAGCCCGCGGCGAGCAGCCGCCCGGCCATCGCCGAGCCCATCGAGCCGAGACCGAGGAAGCCGACCACCCGAGGGTCGCGCTCGGCACTCACGCCTGCGCGCTCCCCCACGGCGTGTTGAGGTGGGACTGCGAGTCGCGCAGGGTCCCGAGCTCGCCACCGACGGTGTAGTACTTGCGCCCGGCGACGATCAGGTCCTCGGCGGGGAACTTCGTGATCACCTGGCAGCCGTCGCGGGTGACCACGACCTCCTCCTCGATGCGTGCGGCCCCGATGCCGTCGGCCGAGGGCCAGTAGGTCTCGAGCGCGAACACCATGCCCTCCTCGAGCACCTCGGGGTGGTCGAGGGAGACCAGGCGCGAGAAGATCGGCTTCTCCCAGATCGAGAGACCGACGCCGTGGCCGTACTGCAGCGCGAAGGCCGCCTCCTCGTCGGGGAAGCCGAACTCCTGGGCGGTCGGCCAGACGCTGACGATGTCCGCCGTCGTCGCACCCGGGCGGACCAGCGCGATCGCGCGGTCCATGTACTCCCGGGCCCGGGTGTAGGCGTCGCGCTGGGCACGGCTGGCCGAGCCGACCGCGAACGTGCGGTAGTAGCAGGTGCGGTAGCCGTTGAAGCTGTGCAGGATGTCGAAGAACGCCGGGTCGCCGGGCCGGATGAGCCGGTCGGAGAACACGTGCGGGTGCGGCGAGCACCGCTCGCCCGAGATCGCGTTGACACCTTCGACGTACTCGGAGCCGAGGTCGTAGAGCGTCTTGGCCACCAGGCCGACGCACTCGTTCTCCCGCACGCCGGGCCGCAGGAAGCGGTAGAGCTCCTCGTAGGCGGCGTCGACCATGGACGCCGCGTGGGTGAGCAGCCCGATCTCGTCGTCGGTCTTGACCCGGCGCGCCTCCATGAAGACCTGCTGGCCGTCGACGACGTCGATGCCCTGCTGCTGCAGGGCGAACAGGATCGGCAGCTCGATGACGTCGACGCCGAGCGGCTGGTCGGCGACCCCGAACTTCTCGAGCTCGCGCTTGATCTTGCGGGCGACGTCCTCGGCCACGCCGGCGTCGGGCGTGAAGGCCCCGCGGAGCGTGGAGATCCCGGCCCGGGCACCCGACTCCAGACGCGGCCGGACGGCGCCGTGGTGGGGCGCGTGCGGGTCGGCGTCGGCCTCGGCGGTCGTGGTGTTCAGCCACGGGTTGTAGAGCGCGTGGTGCTTGGCAGCGGAGCCGAAGTCCCACGAGATCGGGTCGGTCTCGCGGGTGAGCAGCGAGAACCGGATCAGCTTGTCCATCGCCCAGGTGCCGATGTGGGTCGACGTCATGTAGCGGATGTTGGAGAAGTCGAAGGCGAGGATCGCGCCGCAGTCCGACTTCTCGAGCTGCGCCTTCAGCCGCGCGAGCCGCTCGGTGCGCAACCGGTCGAAGTCGATCCGGGCCTCCCAATCGACCGCATTGCTGCCGGTGGTGGCGGTGTTCGACATGAGTTTCCTCCTCGGCCGGTCCGGCCTGTGGGTAGTGGGTGGGTGGCGCGTCAGCGCGCGTCGCGGACGACGGTGAACGGCATGGGCAGCTGCGCGGCGGACCGGGCCGCCGTCATCCGGGTGAGCCACCGCTCCTGGACGGCCTGGTGCAGCGGGTGCGTCAGGTAGGCGCGCAGGCCGTCCTCGTCCCGCACGGCCGCGGCGACGACGAAGTCCGCGGTGCTCGGCGTGATGCCGAGGTTCGGTCCGCAGGCGTACTGCTCGATCGAGTCGAGCTGGTCGGCCATGGCGTGCAGGTCGGCGGTGAGGCCGGTGACGTCGTCCGCGGTGACGTCGCCGGTCCAGGTGAAGAGCGCGAGGTGCAGGATCATGCCGCCGCCCTCCGCGTCCGCGACCGCCGCGCGAGCATCGGCAGCACCGCCGCGACGATCACGAAGATGCCCTGCACCCAGTACTGCCAGGCGATGCTCCACGACAGGAAGGCGAGCGCGTTGGTGATCACCTGCAGCAGCAGGGCCGCCGCGGCCACGCTGATCGCGGAGCCGGAGCCGCCGAAGATGCTGACGCCGGCGATCACGATCACCGTGACCGAGGCCAGGGTGAGCGACTGACCGCTGTTGGCGTCGCCGATGCCCGTCTGCGCGAAGAGCGCGATGCCGGCCCCCGCGCCGAGGGCACCCGAGAGCGCCATCGCGATCACCCGGGTGCGCGCGACGGGGACGCCCATCCGGTTCGCCTTCACCGGGTCCGCGCCGACGGCACGCAGCCCGCGGCCGAGCGCGGTGCGTTGGAGGACGTGCGCCACGGCCGCGGTGACGATGAGGCCGAGCACGAGCAGCATCGGCACGGAGGCCACGGTCGCGCCCAGGAGGTTGAGCGCATCGAGGCCGGCCGCACCGCCCGGCTGGGGCCGCATCACCTGCGCGAGGCCGAGGACCGCGACCGACGACACCAGGGTCGCGATCACCGCCGGCACCTCGAGCCGCGTGACGAGCAGCCCGTTGACGACGCCGACGGCGGCGCCGGCGGCGAGCGCCAGGACGATGCCGAGGCCCAGGGAGCCTGCGCTCCCGGCGAAGAAGGACACCACGACGCCGGAGAGCGCCACGACCGATCCGACGCTGAGGTCGATGCCGCCGGTGATGACGACGACCAGCTGGGCCAGGCCCACCAGGATCAGGACGGACGACGCCAGCAGCAGCTGGCTGATGTTGAGCGGTTCGAGGAACGACGAGTCCCGGCCCGCCGTCGCGAGGACGACGACCACGGTCAGCGCCAGCAGCGCCGCGGGCTGGAGGGCCGCACCGCGCCACCGGCGGCGGGGCGCCACCGGCTGCGGCGTGTCGGCCTCCGGAACGCCCGCCGGAGCTGCGTGATCGGCGTGATCGGCGTGATCGGCGAGCAGGGCACCGCCGACGATGGCGCGCTCGGTGATCTCGGTGCCGTGCAGGTCGGCGGCGATGGCCCCCCGCGACAGGACGAGGACCCGGTCGCACAGACCTTCGAGCTCGACGGCGTCAGTCGACAGCACGACCACCGCGACGCCGGCCTCGGCCAGTGCCCGGAGGCACGCGTAGATCTCCACGCGCGCGCCGGCATCGACGCCCTGGGTCGGGTCCTCGACCAGCAGCACCCGGGGGTCGCCCAGCCGGGCACGGGCGAGCAGCACCTTCTGCTGGCTGCCGCCGGACAGGGAGACGACCGCGCTCTCGAGCGTGGCGGTCTTGACCGCGAACTCGTCGATGGCGCTTCGGGTGAGCTCGTACTCGCGAGCCCGGCGGGTCCACCCTCCGGGCATCGCGTCGCCGAGCGCGGAGGCGACCACGTTCTCGCGGATCGAGAGGTTGCCGAACATCGCGGTGCCGAGCCGGTCGCCCGGGAGCAGCACGATCCCGGCGGCCGCGGCCGAGCGGTGGCTGCGGATCGAGACCGCCTCACCCGCCACCCGGACCTCGCCGTGCGCGCCGCCCGCGCCGCCGAGGGCGTGGAGCAGCTCGCGCTGCCCGTTGCCCTCGACGCCCGCCAGGCCGATGACCTGGCCGCGGCCCACCTCGAACGAGACGTCGCGGAAGGCGGCACCGGAGAGCCCCTCGACCGTGAGCACCGGAGGTCCGGCCTCGGCGGGCTTCTCGGGGAAGGTCGTCTCGAGAGAGCGACCGACGATCATGGTCACGATCTCGTCCGCGGTGAAGTCCGCGACCTCGCCGCGACCGACCACGCGGCCGTCGCGCAGGACCGTCAGGTCCTGCGCGATCGCCATCACCTCGGGGATCCGGTGGGTGATGTAGGCGATGGCCGTGCCGCGGTCCTGGAGCTCGGCAATCTTGCCGAAGAGCCACGAGGTCTCCTCCGCGCCGAGCGCCTCGGTCGGCTCGTCCAGCACCAGCACCTCGGGCTCGCACGCGAGCGCCGCGGCGATCTCGATGAGGTGCGCCTCCCGCTGGCTGAGGTCGCCGACGACCGCCTGCGGGTCGATCGCGAGGCCGAGGGTCGCGAAGTGCTCGGTCAGCCAGCCGATCGCGCGGCCACGGGCCGGCTTCCGGTCGGCCGGCAGCAGGGTGAGCACGGCGTCCACGACGGTGAGCGTCGGCGCGAGCGCCGGCGTCTGGTAGACGATCGCCAGCCCCTGGGCCCGGGCCTGGCCGGGCTGGAGCGAGCGGTGCGCCTGGCCGCCGAGCCCGATGGTCCCCTCGTCGGGAGTCACCGAGCCCGCCGCGACGCCGACGAGGGTCGACTTGCCCGCGCCGTTCTCGCCGAGGATGGCGTGGACCCGCCCCGGGAGCAGCTCGAGGCTGACGCCGTCGAGGGCCCGGACGCCCGGGTAGCTCTTGCCGATCCCGTCGAGGCGCAGCACCGCGGACCGCTCGGTCGGCGTGGGGGTGGTGGCCGTGGTCACCAGGCTCACCCGAAGAGCTTCGCGAACTCGTCCGCCGTCAGGAGCGACGACGGCGAGGCGTCGGACGGCGCTCCGGAGAGGCAGGCGTCGGCCGGGGCCACGCTGCCGTCAGCGGCGCCGGTGGAGTCCTCGAAGAGGGAGAGCTGGTAGATCGACGGCTCGGCGTCGTCGCGGCCGGCACCGGAGGCGAGGGCCTTGCGCAGCGCCACGCGGCCGACCCAGGTGCGGCTCGACACCGTGGCGAGCTCGTACGCCGGGTTCTTCGCCTTGAGGCTCGCGTAGCCGCAGCTCAGCGCGTTGTCGTCGGTGCTGGCCACCAGGGGCAGCTTCTTGCCGGCGCTCTCGTAGGCCCGGATCACGCCGCCCGCGGCGGTTCCGTAGTCCACGATCACCGCGTCGATGTCGTCGTAGCGGGAGAGCAGGCCGGACATCGCCTGCTGCGCGACGGCCGGGTCCCAGTTGGTGACGACGGGCTCGTCGTTGAGCAGCTTGACCTTCGGGTTGGCCGCGAGGACCTCCTTGATGCCGGTCAGCTCCTGCGCGGTGACGCTGGCGCCCGCCGGCCCGCCGAGGAAGACGACGTTGCCGCCGTCGTCGCCGAGGTTGTCGACCACCCACTGCGCCCAGACCTTGCCGCTGTTGGCCGGCTGCCAGTCGGTGTAGTCGAGGTAGTCCGCGCCGGGGCTGCCCGTCGGGTCGGACGCGAACGCGACGACGGTGGAGCCGGACGTCGTGGCCCGCCGCAGCGCCGGGAGGTGGGCCTCGCCCGGGCCGGCGTCCGGGATGACCAGGATGATGTCGGTCTTCTTGGCGGCCATGCTGACGATCGCCTGGTTGGTCGCCTGGACGTCGCCGCGGCCGGCGGCGTAGTCGACCGAGGTGATCGCGTCGCACTTCGCGGCCTCGCTCTCGATCTCCGCCTTCACGGTCTTCGACCACGAGTTGGTGCCGAAGCCGTCGACGATGCCGACGCTCACGTCCTTGCCGCCGCAGACGTCGGCGATGTCGGCGAACTCGTCCGTGCTGCCGACCTTGCCGACGGAGATGTCGGCGTCGCTCGTGGAGGAGTCCTTCGACGCGGTGTCGTTGACCGACGAGCACGCGCTGAGACCCAGGACGGTGACCGCCGAGGCGGCCAGGAAGGCACGCGAGACGCGACGGTGAGAGGTGGTGAGGTTCATCAGGCTTCCTTTGGCTGGAGCTCGGACACCGCGTCCGGGCAGGGCTGATCGCGGCGACCGCCGAACGGTGCCGTTGCTGGGGAGAGGGCAGGGACGAGGACGTCAGCGGGTGACGCCGTGACTCAGGTCGAGGCGGGTCTGCTGCGACCGGGCCGGAACAGGCCGAGGAGCCGTGCGGGCGAGCGTCCCAGGCGGAGCTGGAGGACGATGCCGATGCCGATGATCAGCGCGGTGACGACGTTCTGGACGGCGGTCAGCGACGTGAAGGTCTGCACCAGCTGGGTGAGCTGGGCGAGGAACACCGCGCCGAGCGCCGTCCCCACGAGGCTTCCGCGACCGCCGGTCAGGGCCGTGCCGCCGAGGACGACCGCGGCGATCGACGGCAGGAGGTAGCTGTCGCCGGCGGTGAGGGTGGGCGAGCGGAGCAGCCCGGCGAGCAGCACGCCCGCGGTGCCGGCCAGCAGCGCCGAGAACCAGTACGCGGCGACGCCGTACCCGAGGGTGAGGACGCCCAGGACGTCGGCCGCCCGGCGGCTCTCGCCCACCAGCTCGAACCGACGGCCGGTGCGGGTCAGCTTCAGCAGGACCTGGGCCGCGACGACCACCGCCCCGGCGATCCACACCAGGACCGGGATCCCGAGGAAGCGGCCCAGCGCGAAGTCGCTCAGCCGGGGGTCGGCCTGCGCCCCGAAGCCGCCCGAGACGACCTGGACCACGCCGATGAGCAGCGCGTTGGTGGCGATGGTGACGACGAGCGGCGGCAGCCGGAAGGCGGTCACCACCACGCCGCTGAGCAGGCCGAAGAGCGAGGTCCCGAGGATGGCGACCAGGACGGCGGTCGGCAGGCCCCAGGACTGGTCGCCGCCGTACTTGGCGACGATGAGCGCACCGAGGGTGACGGCACCGGGCACCGAGAGGTCGAGCCCGCCCTGCTGGATGACCAGGGTCTGGCCGACCGCCACGAGCGTGGTGATCGCCGCGAACGGCAGCATCGAGTAGAGGGCGGTGCTGCTGACGCTGCCGGACGCGACCAGGGGACTGATCGCCAGCAGGGCGGCCACCGCGAGGAGGGCCCGGGTGGCCGGCCAGGCCAGGACCTGACCGGTGCGCGGGACGTTGTCGGGGACCCGGCGCCGCGCCGGCGCGGCCGGCACGACGGCGGGCGGGACGGTGGTCATCCGAGCTCCGGGTGCCAGCCACCACCGAGGGCGGCCTCGGGGTAGGCCTCGACGACGTGGTCGCGGGTGCGCTCGGCGAGCGCCCGCACCGCGGCGACGTCGACGCCGACGAGACGGCCGTCCTCCTTGACCCGGCGCCCGTCGACCCAGACGTCCTGGACCAGCCCGGGGTGGGCGTTGTAGACGACCGCGCCGATCGGGTTGTTCATCGGCAGCATCGCCAGCGAGTCGCCGCGGAGGGCGACGATGTCGGCCGCCTTGCCGACCTCGATCGAGCCGGTGCGCTCGCCCAGGCCGGCCGCCACGGCGCCGTCCCGGGTGGCGAACATCAGCACCTCGCTGCAGGTCAGGCCGATCCGCTCGATGACCTCGCCGGTCTCGACCGCGGGGGCGTTGTCGAGGGCGCGCTGCACGCCGATCGCCGAGCGCATCGTCCCGAACATGTCGCCGCCGTTGCTGCTGCAGACGTCGATCGAGAAGCTCGGCCGCACGCCCGCCCGGATCAGCCGGCCGGTGGCCGGGAAGCCGTGGCCCATCTGCATCTCGACGTCGGGCGCGACGGAGGCCTTGCCGCCGGAGTCGGCGATCATGCGGAGCTCGTCGTCGCCGAGCGTGCAGCAGTGGACGTAGGTGGTGCGCTCCGAGAGCAGCCCGTCGCGCTCGAGGGCGCGCACCGGGCCCGACTTGCCCCAGTAGCCGTCACCGACGTGCACCGTGACGTCGAGGTCGAGCTCCTTGGCGAGCGCGAAGTCGTGCAGGTTGACCTCGGGCGTCGTGAACTGGGGGCCGCGCAGGGCCAGCGCCATCGTCACGAGGCCGGCGTCGGAGCTGAAGTGCTCGTCGCGGACCCGGCGGGCGTCGTCCGGGTGCGGGACGGCGGACGGCAGCGGGGCACCCCACTGCTGGGCGCCGCCGCCGTGGGCGAAGACCGCCCGCAGGCCGGCGTCGCGCAGGGCCTGGATCGCCGCGTCGGCGTGCTCCGGGGTGAACAGGTTGTGGGACCAGTCGACCAGGGTGGTGATGCCGGCGTCGAGCGCCTCCAGCGCACCGAGGTAGTTGCCCGCGTAGGTGTCCTCGGCGCGGTAGTGCCGGCTCAGCCCGGTGTGCAGCCCGGCCAGGTACTCCGTCAGCGACCAGTCCGAGGCGATGTTGCGGACCACCGACTGCCAGGTGTGCCGGTGCGTGTCGACGAACCCCGGGAGCACCACGCGGCCGGTCAGGTCGACCACCTCCGCGTCCCCGGCGGTGAGGTCGCGGCCGATGGCCGCGATCCGTCCGTCCTCGACCAGGACGTCGGTCCCGGTCAGCACCTCACCCGCTGCCCGCGAAGTGATCACGTCGCCCCCACGGAGGAGTGTGCGCACGGTCGTCATCCTCGAACCAGCCCTTCAGTCGTCGTGGCCTGCATCACGCCGGAACTGTATGTCCAGTCACACTGAACGTCAAGTGAGGATTACGCAATGTTTATTCTGAGTGAACTCTCCTGCGCTGCCTCAGGCGCGAGACGTGGACAGGAGTTCAGTGAACGGCGCTGAACACCTACACTGAACACGTCGCGCCACCGGGCCCGGCCACGCCTGAGCACCAGGGAGACGATCTCGGATGACCGCCGCGCACGGGGACCCCGACCTCCCCTCGGCCGACCAGCTGGGGAGCCGCGTCCGGGCCGCGCGCACCGCGCGCGGGATGTCGCTGCGCGACCTGGCCCGCCGGGTCGGCGTCTCGCCGAGCTTCGTCTCCCAGCTCGAGAACAACAAGGTCAACGCCAGCGTCGGCACGCTCTACAAGCTCGTCAACGCGCTCGAGGTCTCCCTCGACGAGCTGATGAGCCCCACCCCCGACGCCACCGCCGAGCCCGAGCCGGGGCGCGTCGAGCGGGCACCGCGGCCCAGCGTGCACGACCTCGACGCCCTCCCCCCGATGGCCTGGGACCCCGAGGAGCCGGTCTGGCCCCGGGTGCAGCGCAACGTCCAGCGCGGCGCCTCCCGCGCCCAGATCCGCTTCCCCGGCGTCACCTGGGAGCGGCTCACCCGCGAGGCCGACCCCTTCGTCGACTTCCTCCACGTCACCTACGACCCGGGCAGCGCGAGCTGCCCGGAGGACGACATGATGCGCCACGGCGGGCGCGAGTACGGGTTCGTGCTCGAGGGCCGCCTCGACGTCCAGGTAGGCTTCGACACCCACACCCTCGAGCCCGGCGACTCCATCACCTTCGACGCGATGACGCCGCACCGCCTCTCGAACCCCCACGACGGCGTGTGCCGCGCCATCTGGTTCGTCGTCGCGCGCCGCAACGACGACCGCTCGGCCGCGCTCGACGACCCGTCGCCGCACGTCACCCACCTGCCGGCGCTGCAGGACTGACCGGCGCTCCCGCGTCGCGGGAGCGCCGGACCTCAGGTGCGCGGGTCTACCACCAGATCATGGGGGTGTCGTCGAGCAGCTCGACGCCGCGCTCGGTCACCAGCCCGGTCCGCTCGAAGGTCGCCATGCCGACCCCGGCGTGGCGCAGGAAGATCTCCACGGTGACGGCCATCCCGACGTCGTAGGTGTCCACCAGTCCCGCGTACGAGCCGTGGGCGGGGATGGCCGGGGGCAGGTAGAAGTCCTTGCCGACGCCGTGCCCGTACAGCTCCCAGTAGTCGCCCTCGGCCTCGTTGCCGGCGGCCGCCATCAGCTCGTCGCCCAGCAGGCCGACGTCGGCGCTGCTGACGCCGGGGCGGATGGCGTCGAGGAGGCGCTCGACCACGTCGTTGCCGGCCTCGAGCAGGGTCCGCTGGGCGGCGGTGGGCTTGTTGCCCACGACAGCCGTGCGGCCGGGGTCGAGCCAGTAGCCGCCGTAGATCGGGCCGTAGACCCACCCCCGCACCAGGTCGCCCGTCGCCGGCGTCTCGTCCGAGTAGCCGTACATCGAGGAGCTCCAGAAGACCCGCTCGGAGCGGGCTCCGTGGGCCACGCCGATCCGCTGGAAGCCGCCACCACCGCGGACGATCGCGGCCGCCGCGGCGGCCGAGGCCTCACGCTCGGACTGCCCGGACATCAGGCCGCTCATGAGTGCGGTGAGCGCACTGCTGGCGACGCGCCCGGCCTCGCGCATGACGTCGTGCTCGGCCGGCGACTTGATCCGGTGCGCGCGGTAGATGAGGTGGTCGTCGTGCTCGAAGGTGATGCCCGGCGCCGCTGCCGCGAGCTCGCGACCGAACAGGATCGGCAGGAAGTCGTCGGCGTTGTGGAGCACCGTGCCCTCGACCCCGAGGCCGGCCAGCTGGGCGCCCACCCCGGCGGGGAGGTTGTCGTGGGAGTGGATCGCGAGCGGCGCGATCTCGGTCTCGTCGACGAGCTCGACCGGCTCGGCGATGTGCAGGGTCGGCTCCTGGCGGTCGTGGAAGACCAGCGCCGCGAAGCCCCGGCCGATGCCGGGCCAGGTCGCGACCGACGGCTCCTGCCCCGAGGCGAGCGAGGCGTAGTTGCACAGCCAGTGCAGGTCGCCGGCGCGGTCGTACCCGCCGGCGGAGCGTTGCCACACCACCGCGGTGCGGGCGCCCGCCGCCTCGATGCTGTCGTACAGCCGGTTCCAGCGACCGTGGTACTCGTCCTTGTCGAAGAGCATGTGCTTCCTTCTCGTCCTTCTAGTGGGGGAGGTCGGCGTGCCGGTGGGTCGGCACGCCGCCGACGTAGGTCGCCAGCACCGGGCAGGTGAGGAGCTCGCCCGGCGGGAGCTCCAGGGGGTCGGCGGCGAAGACAGTGAGATCGGCCCGGGCTCCCGGGGCCAGGACGCCGAGCTCGGCGGCCAGGCCGTCCGCGGCGGCCGCGTGGGTGGTGTAGCCCTCGAGCGCCATCCGGGCGGTCAGCCGCTGCTCGGGGCCGACCGGCGCGGCGTCCGGAAGCTCGGCAGGACGGCGCTCCTGCGCGTCCGCCATGACTTGGCGCGGGTCGTAGTGCGCGATCGGCCAGTCGGACCCCAGGGCGACGATCGCCCCGAGGTCGCGGAGGTCGCGGGTGCGCCACGCCTGCCGGGCCTGGTGCTCGGGCAGCCGCGCCGACCAGTTGTCGGAGCCGTCGGCGGCGACGTAGCGGGTGCAGTGGGTCGGCTGCATGCAGGCCGCCGCGCCGACCTCGGCGAAGCGCGGCAGCAGGTGGTCCGGCGCGGTCTCGATGTGCTCGATCCGGTGCACCAGCGTGGATCCCGCGCGCCGCAGGTCACCGATGACGTCGAGGGCACAGCCCACCGAGGCGTCGCCGATGGCGTGGGTCGCGGTGGCCACGCCGTGCCGGTCGAAGAAGGCCAGCGCGGCGGCGTACCGCTCCCGGTCGGGCCACAGGCTGACGTCGGACTGCCCCCACCGGTCGGGCCGCGAGAGCCACGCCGTCCCGTGGTCGATGGTGCCGTCGAGGAACAGCTTGACGCCGCGGACCGCCCAGCGTTCACCCGACCGCCGCTGCAGGTCGACGAGCGCGCGCCAGCCGTCGACGTCGAGGTCCGGGCCGCACCAGGGCGACAGCAGCAGCCGGACCGGCAGCCGGCCGCGCGCCTCGGCCGCGGCGAGGACCGCCAGGGCATCGCCCTCCAGGTCCAGTGCGTGCACGGTGGTCAGGCCGGTCGCGGCCATGGCGGCGAGCAGCGCGTGCAGTCGCGCGGCCTCGTCCGCGACGTCGGCCGGCGCGATCACGGCGTCGAGGTGGGCCAGCCCCGCCGGCTCCCGCACGACGCCGGTCAGGCCCTGGGCGTCGCGCCCGACCAGCCCCGGACCCAGGACGTCGGCGAGGCCGGCCGTCCCGGCGAGCTCCAGCGCCCGGGTGCTGGCGACCACGGCGTGGCCGTCGAAGAAGCGCACCAGCGCGGGCCGGTCGCCGACGATCGCGTCGAGCCAGGACCGGTGCGGCCCAGGAGCGGGCCAGGCGTCGGGCTTCAGGCCCCAGGCCTGGATCCACGCACCGGAGGGGGTGGCCGCTGCGGCCGTGGCCAGGGCGGACCGCAGCTCGTCGGGCGACGTCACGCCCGTGAGGTCGGCGCCGGCCGTCATCCGCAGACCCAGGACCGGGTGGCTGTGCGCGTCGACGAGCCCCGGCGTGATCACGCCGGAACCGTGATCGGTGACCGTCGTCCCCGGCCCGATCCACGCGCGCGCCTGCGCCCGGGACCCGACGGCCTCGATCCGGTCGCCGCGGACGGCGACCGCCTCGGCCACGCCGGCGTCGGGCGCCATCGGGTGCACCCGACAGGCGAGGACGACCTGGTCGGCGTACGTCACGAGGCGCCGGACGCCGCGACGACGTCGGCACGCACGGCGAGCTCCTCGAAGGCCAGGCCGATCCGCTCCCGGTCGCCCGTGATCCAGTAGTCCAGGCACAGCCCGAGCAGGCCGCCGTGCAGGAAGGTGGCCTCGGTCAGCGCGGCCTCGGAGGGCACGCCCGCACTGCGGAGCCGCTCGGCGAAGAGGTCGATCCAGCCCACCCAGAACCGCGCCCCCTCGGAGGCTTCGCCGGCCGGGTCGACCGAGCGCCGCTCGAGGACCTGCCACTCGACCGAGATGCCGAGCAGCGTCGCGGCGCGGGGCTCCTCCAGCGTCCACCGCCAGAACGCGCGCAGAGCGGCACCGACGCCCTCGGCGACGTGCTCCTCCGCGACCCCCCGCATCCGGCGCTCGGCCTCGGCGACGACGGCGGCGACGAGCTCGTCGCGGGTGCCGAACTGGTAGACGAGCACCGGCCCGCTGACCCCGCAGAACTCGGCCGCGCTGCGGATCCGGAGATCGCTGAGGCGGTGGTCCTCGAGGTAGTCGATGATCTGCTGCAGCAGCTGGGGGCGCCGGGTCGGGTCCTCGGGTCGGGCCATGGCGTCGTCCTCTCTCCTCAGGCCGCGTCGGGGGCGGCGGTGTCGTCGGGGTCGTCGGAGTCGTCGGGGTCCTGGCCCACCCGGCGCAGCGCGTCGGGCCGGAACCGGGCGACGGCGGCCACGCCGACGACCGTCACCACGACGAACCCGGCCAGCACCGTCAGGATGGTGGCGTTCTGCTCGGGCCCGCTCGCCGAGAGCAGCTCGAACTGCGTGAGCAGCTCGTAGCCGGCGACCGCGAGCAGGCCGATGGCCACGAGCGCGCACACGATGCCGCGCACCCGGCCCGGGACGTCCGCCCGGCGACCGAGGAAGACCACCACGGCCACGCAGGTCAGCACCTGGAGCAGCAGGATCAGGACCACGGCGAGCGACAGCAGCCACACCGACATCTCGAAGTACGGGTCCCAGCCGAGCAGCGCCGCGACCGCCACCCCGACGAGCGAGACCACCGTCGCGAACGCCCCGGCCACCCAGGGCGCGCCGGTCCGGCGACCGACGACCGCGAGCCGGCGCGGCAGGACGCCGTCGCGGGACAGGGCGTGGAGGTAGCGGTTGCCGGCGTTGTGGAACGCGAGCTGCGCGGCGAGCAGGCTGGTGATGATGAGCCACTGCATCGTCGTCGCCGCCCACCCGCCGACGTACTGGTCGGCGGCGACGAAGAACAGGTCGGCGCCGTGCTGCTCGGCCGCGCCCTGCACCTCATCGGTGCCGAAGGCCTGGACGACCGCCCAGGTGACGAGGATGTAGAACACCGCCATCGAGCCGACGGCGAGCGCCCCGGCACGACGGATGGTGCGGTCCGGGTCGCGCGCCTCGGAGCGGTAGAGCGCGATGCCCTCGATGCCGAGGAAGCCGACGAACGTCAGCGCCAGGGCGGCACCCATGCCCGGCGCGGTGGCCCGGTCGAGCCCGAACGCGTCGAGGCTGAGCCCGTGCGCGCCGCCGTCCAGCAGGACCGCGACGACGACCACGAGGATGATCGCGGTCTCGGCGATCAGCAGCACCCCGAGGAAGCGCGCGCCGAGGTCGATGCCCGCGGCGGCGATAGCGAAGACCGTCAGCGTGGCGGCGACGGCCACCACCGGCCACGGCACGGCTCCACCCACGAGGTCGTCGACGTGGGGCACCAGGTAGGTCGCGATGGCGCCCAGCGCTCCGACCAGCGCCAGGTTGTAGGCGACCACGGCGAAGACCGCCGCGACGGTGCCCACGGCACGCCCGAGGCCGGCCCGCACGTAGGCGTAGAAGGCGCCGGGGCTCTTCACGTACGGAGTCATCGTCGTGAACGCGCCGAGGAAGGCGGCCAGGGCGAGTCCTCCGAGCACGAAGCTGGCGGCGGCACCGGGGCCGCCGATGAGCAGGGCGAGCGGGCCGTAGCCCGCCAGGTAGCCCAGGGGTGCCGCCGCGGACACGATCAGGAACGCCACCGAGAACGTCCCCAACGCCCCGCTCTTCAACGTCGTCGTGCCACTGCCCTTGCCGTCACTGCCGGTCCCCGAGTCCCGTTCCACCGCCACACCAGCCATCACGGACCTCCGCGTGCGAGTTAACTGAACAAGCGTTAAATTAACTCCTCAGCCGTCGTCCGCGCTACCCCCGATTTCGGAGGTAGGGGCGGAGGGCCCGACGAGATGATGGAGACATGACCCCAGCGACCCTGGTGCGCGAGGCGCGGCCCGACGACGCGGCCGGCCTGAGCGTCCTGCTCGACGCCTACCGGCAGTTCTACGCGTGCGCGCCCGACCTCCCCCGCGCCCGTGCCTTCATCGACGACCGGCTGCGCCGGCAGGACTCGGTGCTCCTCGTCGCCGAGCGCGACGGCGACCTCGCCGGCTTCACCCAGCTCTACCCGACCCTGTGCACGGTCGAGGCCGCGCCCATCTACGTGCTCTACGACCTCTTCGTGCACCCCGGCAGCCGCGAGCACGGCGTCGGCCGGACGCTGCTCCGCGCCGCTGCCGAGCGCGGCCGGCGCGACGGCGTCGTCCGGATGGATCTGTCGACCGCGACGACCAACACCACCGCGCAGGCGCTCTACGCCTCAGAGGGCTGGCTGCGCGACGACGAGTTCCACCACTACTCGCTCACCCTGCGGTAGCCGCGGCCCGCCGCACCTCGCCCGCACCGCGGCCGAAACGGCGCCGGAACGCCTGCGAGAAGTACGACGCCGAGGCGAACCCGCACCGCGCCGCGACGTCGGCCGTCCGCTCCGCCGCGCCCGCGGCGAGCAGGGCGTGCGCCAGGTCGAGGCGCCGGGCGAGGATCTGTCGCGGCACCGACGTGCCGGCGTCGGCGAAGACGCGGGAGAGCTGGCGCTCGCTGATGCCCGCCCCCGCCGCCACCGACGATGCGGACAGCGTCGGGTCGGTGAGGTGCTCGTCGATGTGGGCGCGGGCGGCGGCCCGGTGCGCCAGGGTGACGGAGCCGCGCGGTCCGGTGGCGAGGACGGAGACCAGCTCGAGGAGGGCGATCTCCTCGGCCGGCAGGCGGACGCCGGCCGCCACCGTCCGGCCGACCAGCCGGACGAGGGCACGGGCGAAGGGATCGGCCCCGGCGTCGACGACGAGCGGCGCCGCGAGCGAGGTCAGCCCGGTGGCCTCGGCGAACAGCGCGCGCGGGACCTTCACCGCGAGCTCCTCGAGACCGTGCCCGAAGTCCCGCAGGAAGGGGCGGTCGACGTCGCAGAGCAGCACCCGCCCGGGCCGGATGACGTGTCGTCGCCCAGAGGACTCGAGCAGCGCCTCGCCCCGGAGCGTGGCGTACACGGCGATGGCGTCCGCCGGCCGGGCGTCGACGAGGGCCGGCCCGCGGGTGACCGTGTGCGGCGTCCCGGCGACGTGGGCGACACCCATCCGGTCCACCTGCACGTTGACCTCCCGGGCCCGGAAGGCCGTGGCCGGCAGGGAGCAGGCGAGCTCGATCAACGCCTCGGCGTTGTGCCGCTCCCAGTCGGCCACGCCGTCAGCGTCGCCGACCTCGAAGCACTGCACCTGCGGGACAGGTCTCACGGGAGTAGGATGACACGTCAACCAATTTGGTGCCAGGGTGCGCGCGGAGGTGCGCATTTCCGCCATCCCACGGCAAGAGTGTGGCGGTCGCCACAGCCGGGGCCCAGGCTCGGAGCCATGGCTGAGTTCAACGACGGGATCGCCGACACCGAGCTGCCCGCGGTCGAGGACGTGGTCGAGACCGACGTGCTGGTCGTCGGCTCGGGCCCCGGCGGCGCCGCGGCGGCGCTGTTCCTGAGCACCCTCGGGGTCTCCACCATCATGATCACCAAGTACCGGTGGACGGCGAACACTCCCCGCGCCCACATCACCAACCAGCGCGCGATGGAGATCTTCCGCGACCTGGGCATCGAGCAGCAGGTGCTCGCCGACGCGACGCCCCACGAGCTGTGCGGCGACACCGTCTTCTGCACGAGCATCGCCGGTGAGGAGATCGGCCGGATCCACACGTGGGGCACCCGCCCCGACCGCGAGGCCGACTACCAGCTCGCGTCGCCGTGCCTCACCGTCGACATCCCGCAGACGTACCTCGAGCCGATCCTGGTCCGCAACGCCACCGAGCGCGGCGCCCAGACCCGGTTCTCGACCGAGTACCTCTCCCACACCCAGGACGACGCGAAGGTCGACGTCCGGGTGCGCGACCGGCTCACCGGGCGCGAGTACACGATCCGCTGCCGCTACCTGATCGGCGCGGACGGCGCCCGCTCGAAGGTGGCCGCCGACCTCGACCTGCCGTTCGAGGGCGCGATGGACATCGCCGGATCGATGAACATCACGTTCAAGGCCGACATCAGCGCGTACGTCGGGCACCGGCCGTCGGTGCTCTACTGGGTGATCCAGCCGGGCTCCAACGTCGGCGGCATCGGGACGGGCCTGGTCCGGATGGTCCGCCCCTGGGACGAGTGGCTCATCGTGTGGGGCTACGACATCGACGAGCCGCCGCCCCACCTCGACGACGAGGAGGCCGCCCGGATCGTCCGCGACCTGCTCGGCATGCCGGACCTCGAACCGGAGATCACCGGCTACTCGCTGTGGGGCGTCAACGAGATGTACGCGACGCATCTCCAGCGGGGACGGGTGTTCTGCGTCGGCGATGCGATCCACCGGCACCCACCGAGCAACGGTCTCGGCTCCAACACCTCGGTCCAGGACTCGTACAACCTCGCCTGGAAGCTGGCCGCCGTCCTGGCCGGCCAGGCCGCCCCGAGCCTGCTGGAGAGCTACTCCGAGGAGCGGGCGCCGGTGGCGAAGCGGATCGTCACGCGGGCCAACCGGAGCGCCCGGGAGTTCGCGGAGATCTTCGACGCCCTCGGCATCACCGGGCTCACCGACGCCGCCGAGATGGCCGCCGCCATCGAGCAGCGCAAGGACAACACACCGGAGGGCGCGGCCCGCCGGGCAGCACTGGTGACCGCGATGGACCGCAAGAACTACGAGTTCAACGCGCACGGCGTCGAGCTCGGGCAGTTCTACGAGTCGCGCGCGATCGTCTCCGACGGAACCCGGCCGGCACCGAGCCGCGACGAGGACCTCTACCACGTCATGTCGACCTCCCCCGGCGCTCACCTGCCGCACGCGTGGGTCGGCGACCAGGTCACGAAGCAGGCGACGATGGACCTCGCCCCCTACCGCGGCTGGACGCTGATCACCGGCGTCGCCGGCGAGACGTGGGAGCCGGCCGCGGCGCAGGTCGCCGCCGACCTCGGCATCCCGCTCACCACCGTGGTCATCGGCCCCGGCCGCGCGGTCACCGACCTCTACTACGACTGGGCGAAGATCCGCGAGGTCGACGAGAGCGGCGCGCTCCTCGTGCGGCCCGACAAGCACATCGCCTGGCGCGCGCCGTTCCTTCCCGACGCCCCCGAGGCCGCCCTCCGGGACGCGCTGACGCGGTTGCTGGGGAGGGACGCATGAGGTTCGTCCACGACACCCTGCCCCAGCGCGTGCGGCTCGCCACGGGCGAGGCGGCCGCGGCCGTCGCCGAGGAGGTCGCCGCGCTGGGCGCGCGCCGGGTCATGGTGGTGGCGTCCGAGCGGGAGGCCTCGCTCGCGGCGTCGGTGACCGAGGGGCTGCCCGTCGTCCTCACCTACGACGAGGTGGTCATGCACGTCCCCGTCGAGGTCGCCGGCCGCGCCCGGGCCGCCGCCACGGAGGCCGCGGCCGACGTGATCGTCACCGTCGGGGGCGGCTCGACCACCGGCCTCGGCAAGGCGGTCGCCCTGACCACGGGCATCCCCGTCGTCGCCGTGCCGACGACGTATGCCGGCTCCGAGGCCACCGACGTCTGGGGCCTCACCGAGGACGGGGCGAAGACCACGGGCGCCGACCCCCGGGTGCTCCCCCGCGCCGTCGTGTACGACGCCACGCTGATGACCGGCCTTCCGGTGGACCTGTCGGTGGCGAGCGGCCTCAACGCACTCGCCCACTGCGTCGACTCGCTCTGGGCACCGCGCGCCGACCCGATCAACGCGGCGCTCGCCACCGAGGGCGCCCGCGCGCTGTGCGCCGGACTGCCCGCGGTCGTCACCGACCCCCACGCGATCGACGGCCGGGAGCGGACTGTCTACGGCGCCTACCTCGCCGCGGTGGCGTTCGCGTCCGCGGGCTCGGGGCTGCACCACAAGATCTGCCACGTGCTCGGCGGTCGCTACGACCTCCCCCATGCGCAGACCCATGCCACCGTGCTGCCGCAGGTGCTCGCGCTCAACGCCCCGAACGCGCCCGAGGCGGACGCCCGGCTGGCCGGCGCCTTCGGCGCCCCCTCGGCGCTCGCCGGGCTCGAGGAGCTCCGCAGGACCGTCGGCGCCCCACGGGCGCTGCGCGACCACGGCTTCCGCGAGGACCAGATCCCCGGTGCGGTGGCGGCGATCCTGCCCGTCGTCCCACCATCGAACCCGACGCCGGTCACCACCGAGAACCTCACCGCGCTCCTCCGCGCGGTCTGGGAAGGAGCCGATCCCGCATGAGCACGCCCGTCCCCGCCGAGCAGCAGGCCCGCGAGCAGGACCTGGTCGAGCGCGTGCTGCGCTCCTTCGACGCCACCGCCGACCCGCGCCTCAAGCTGGTGATGCAGGCGCTGACCCGGCACCTCCACGCCTTCCTGCGCGAGGTCCGGCTGACCGAGGCCGAGTGGGAGGCCGGCATCGGCTTCCTCACCGACGCCGGCCGCATCACCGACGAGCGGCGCCAGGAGTTCATCCTTCTCTCCGACGTGCTCGGCGCGTCCATGCAGACGATCGCGATGAACAACGAGGCGCACGGCGACGCCACCGAGGCCACCGTCTTCGGGCCGTTCTTCGTCGAGGGATCGCCGCGGATCGAGTCCGGCGGCGACATCGCCGGCGGCGCGGCCGGCGAGCCGTGCTGGGTCGAGGGCACGGTCACCGACACCGAGGGCAACCCGGTGCCGGACGCTCGGATCGAGGTGTGGGAGGCCGACGACGACGGCTTCTACGACGTCCAGTACGCCGACGACCGGACCGCCGCGCGGGCCCACCTGCACAGCGGCCCGGACGGGAGCTATGCGTTCTGGGCGATCACGCCCACGCCGTACCCGATCCCGCACGACGGGCCGGTCGGCCGGATGCTCGCCGCCACGGGCCGCTCACCCATGCGCGCCTCGCACCTGCACTTCATGGTCACTGCACCGGGGCTGCGGACCCTGGTCACCCACATCTTCGTCGAGGGCGACGAGCTGCTCGACCGGGACTCGGTGTTCGGCGTGAAGGACTCGCTGGTCAAGAGGTTCGAGCAGCAGCCGCCCGGGACACCCGCGCCCGGCGGCCGCGAGATCGACGGGACCTGGTCGCGGGCGCGGTTCGACATCGTGCTCGCACCGCGCACCTGAGGCTCACCCGGCCGCCCGCCGCAGCCGCGCGTCGACCGCGGCGGGGCTGAGCACCTCGTCGAGCGCGAGGGCCGCGCAGCCGACCAGGCCGGCCCGGTCGCCGTACGTCGCGGGAAGGAACTGCAGCTCGCGGGTCGCCAGCGCCGTCGACCGGGCGTAGACGGCCTCGCGGACGCCGGCCGCGTAGACGTCGAAGGCCGCCGCCATGTCGCCACCGAGCACGACGGCGCGGGGGTTGAGCAGGTTGATCGCGACGGCGAGGAGCTCGCCGACCATCCGGCCGCTCTCGCGCAGCAGCTGCTTGGCCTCCGGGTCACCGGCGAGCGCGTGCGCGACCAGGTCGCGGACGTGCTCGACCTCGCGGCCGCTCTCGCGGAGCCGGGCGACCAGCGCCCAGCCGGCGGCGATGGTCTCGAGGCAGCCGACGTCGCCGCAGCGGCACGGGCGGCCCGAGGCCTCGGGGACCTTCGTGTGGCCGAGCTCGCCGGCCGCGCCGAGGGCGCCGGCGACGATCCGGCCGCCGGCGAGAACGCCCAGCCCGATGCCGGTCGAGGCCTTGACGACGAGCAGGTCGCGCATCCGCGCGGCGTGGCCGAGGTACTCCGAGCGGGCGAGCGTGTCGGCGTCGTTGGCGACGAGCAGCGGCGCCTCGGTCACGCCGGCGAGGTAGGGCGCGAGGGGGACGCCGTCCCACCCGGCCATCACGGGCGTCTCGACACTGACGCCGCGCTCGGCGTCGACGGCGCCGGGCAGCGACAGCCCGATGCCGAGGACCGGCGGGGTGCCGGGGACGAGCAGGCCGGCCAGCTGGTCGGCGACCGAGGGCATCACGGCGTCGGGTCCCGCGCCGATCTCGTGGTCGACCGCGGAGGCGGCGAGCTCGGCGCCGGCCAGGTCGTGGACGGCCACCTGGGATCGCGAGCGCCCGATCGCGACGGCGAGGACCGTGCCGGCGTCGGTGGCGACCTCGAGCCGGCCGGGCGGGCGGCCGCCGGTGGAGGCGAGATCGGCGCCGACCCGCAGCAGCCCGGACTCGCCGAGGGCGCCGACCCGGGCCACGACCGCGGTCCGGGAGAGCCCGGTGAGCCGGCCCAGGTCGGCGCGGGTGGCCGCCCGTCCGGCACGGACCAGGGCGAACAGGTCGCCGGCCGTGGCCGTGTCCCGACCGCCCGGCGGCCGCATCTCCGTCATGGGGCGAGTCTAAGCGTCACCTCTTTGTTCGCTAAAAGTCATAAGTGCGCTTCCGGAGAACAGGGGTTACCCACTACCGTGGCAGGGTGATCGCTCCTGACCTCACCCTCCCGCCGTGCGACTTCACCGTCTTCGGCGGCACCGGCGACCTCGCCCTGCGCAAGCTGCTGCCCGGCCTCTACGAGCAGGAGCGCCGGGGCCAGCTCCCCGCCGGCACCCGGATCATCGGCGTCTCGCGCAGCCCGCTCGACGACGCCCGCTACCGCGACCTGGTCTCCCAGGCCCTCTTCGACCACGTGGCCGAGGACCACCTCGAGGCCGGCGCCCTGCACCGGCTGATGACCCGGGTGCACCACCTCACGCTCGACGCCGGGTCCGCCGAGGGCTGGGACGCCCTGCACGGGCTGCTCAAGCGGGACGGCGAGGAGGTGGTCCGGGTGTACTACCTCGCCGTGGCCTCCGACCTGTTCGGGCCGATCTGCGACCGGCTCGACGACCTCGGGCTCGTGACGCCGCAGTGCCGGGTCGTGCTGGAGAAGCCGATCGGCTCCGACCTCGCGTCGTCGCGCCGGGTCAACGACGCCGTCGGCCACGTCTTCGAGGAGCGACAGGTCTTCCGGATCGATCACTACCTCGGCAAGGAGAGCGTCCAGAACCTCCTCGTCACCCGGTTCGCCAACGTCTTCCTCGAGCCGATCTGGAACTCCCGCTGGGTCGACCACGTGCAGATCACCGTGTCCGAGACGGTCGGGGTCGGTGGGCGGGGCGAGTACTACGACAAGGCCGGCGCCTTGCGCGACATGGTGCAGAACCACCTGCTGCAGCTGCTCTGCCTGGTCGCGATGGAGCCGCCCACCCATGTCGGCGGGGCGGTGGGCACCGCCGAGGACGCCGTGCGCGACGAGAAGCTCAAGGTGCTGCGGGCGCTCGTGCCGCTCACCGGGCCGGACGTCGACCGCGCCACCGTGCGCGGCCAGTACTCGTCATACGGCGAGGAGCTCGGGCACCCCAGCACCACCGAGACGTTCGTGGCGCTGCGTGCCGAGGTGCAGAACTGGCGCTGGGCCGGCGTCCCCTTCTACCTGCGCACGGGCAAGCGGCTCGGGCGCAAGGAGTCGACGATCGACGTGGCGTTCAAGGAGCCGCCGCACGCCATGTTCCCCGACAGCGAGGGCGTGAGCACCCCCAACCGGCTGACGATCCGGATGCAGCCCGACGAGGGCATGCAGCTGCACCTGACCGCCAAGCACCCCGGCCCCGGGGGGATCCGGCTGCACCCCGCCTCGCTCGGCCTGACCTACGCGGACACCTTCGACGAGCGCAGCCCCGAGCCCTACGAGCGGCTGCTGATGGACGTCATGCGCGGCATCCCCACCTTGTTCATGCGGCGCGACGAGGTCGAGGCCGCGTGGGGCTGGATCGAGCCGGTGCTCGAGCGGTGGCAGGACACCGCGGTCGAGCCCGTCCGCTACCACCCGGGCACCGCGGGTCCCGCCGCCGCCGACCGGCTGCTCGCCCGCGAGGGCCGCGCGTGGCACGGGAGCGAGCGATGAGCGCCGCCGTCCGGCACCCCGTGCTGGCCGAGGTCACCGCGCGGCTCGTCGAGCGCAGCCGGGCCACCCGGTCGGCGTACCTCGACCGGGTGCGCGGCGCCGCCGTGCGCGGGCCCGCCCGCGGCCGGCTCGCCTGCGCCAACCTCGCGCACGCCTTCGCGGCCGCCGAGGGCGGCGCGAAGACCGAGCTCGCCCGCGGGCAGAAGCCCAACCTCGCCGTCGTCACCAGCTACAACGACATGCTCTCCGCGCACCAGCCGTACGGTGCCTACCCGCCGGTGCTCAAGGACGCGGTGATCCGCGCGGGCGGGCTGGCCCAGGTCGCGGGCGGCGTCCCTGCCATGTGCGACGGCATCACCCAGGGGCGCGACGGCATGCAGCTCTCGCTCTACAGCCGCGACGTGATCGCCATGTCGACGGCGATCGCGCTGTCGCACGACATGTTCGACGCCACGCTGCTGCTCGGCGTCTGCGACAAGATCGTGCCGGGCCTGCTGATCGGCGCACTCTCGTTCGGCCACCTGCCCACCGTCTTCGTCCCCGCCGGGCCGATGGCCTCCGGGCTGCCGAACGGCGAGAAGGCCCGGGTGCGCCAGGCGTACGCCGAGGGGAAGGCCGGGCGCGACGAGCTCCTCGAGGCCGAGGCGGCGTCGTACCACTCGCGGGGGACGTGCACGTTCTACGGCACCGCCAACTCCAACCAGCTGCTGATGGAGGTGATGGGCCTGCACCTGCCGGGCTCGTCCTTCGTCAACCCGGACCAGTCGCTGCGGGAGGCGCTCACCCGCGAGGCCGCGGCGGTGGCCGTGCGCCGCGCCGCCGACGGCGCCCCGGGGATCGGCGAGATGGTCGACGAGAAGGTCGTGCTCAACGCCTGCGTGGCGCTCCTGGCCAGCGGTGGCTCGACCAACCACACGCTGCACCTGGTCGCCATCGCCCGCGCCGCCGGCATCCTGCTCACCTGGGACGACCTCGCCGACCTCTCGGCCGTCGTCCCCCTGCTGGCCCGGGTCTACCCCAACGGCGCCGCCGACGTGAACCACTTCCACGCCGCCGGTGGCATCGGCTTCCTGGTCCGGACGCTGCTCGACGCGGGGCTGCTGCACGAGGACGTCGAGACGATCGTCGGCCCCGGGCTGCGGCGCTACCTCGACGAGCCGGTGCTGGCCGACGGCACGCTGACCTGGCGGCCCGGGCCGGCCACGAGCCTCGACCTCGACGTGCTCCGTCCCGTGACCGCCCCGTTCTCCCCGGACGGCGGCGTGAAGGTGGTGCGGGGGCCGCTCGGCACCGGCGTCGTCAAGACGTCCGCCGTGGCGCCCGAGCACCGCCGGGTGTCCGCGCCGGCCCGCGTCTTCGACGACCAGCACGACTTCCTGGAGGCGTTCGCCGCCGGCGAGCTCGACGGCCACGACCTGGTCGCGGTGATCCGGTACCAGGGGCCGGCCGCCAACGGCATGCCCGAGCTGCACAAGCTCACGCCGGCACTCGGCGTCCTCCAGGACCGCGGGCAGCGGGTCGCGATCGTCACCGACGGCCGCATGTCGGGCGCCTCCGGCAAGGTCCCCGCCGCCATCCACCTCACCCCCGAGGCCGCCCTCGGCGGCCCGCTCTCCCGGGTGCGCGACGGCGACCTGGTGACCCTCGACGCCGACGCCGGCGTGCTGACCGTTGCCGCCGACCTCGCCCACCGTCCCCCGTCCGGCGCGCCGCCGGCCGACGGCACCTGGGCGGGCACGGGTCGCGAGCTGTTCGCGGCCTTCCGCGCGAGCGTCGGCCCTGCCGACGAGGGCGCGTCCGTCTTCCCCGCTCCTGCCCGCACCCCGGAGGTCTCCCTTGTCCGCTCCTGAGCCGGCGGCCGGCTCCGTCCTGTCCCTGGTCCCGGTGCTGCCGGTGGTTGTCATCGACGAGCTCGCGGCAGCGGTGCCCCTCGCCCGCGCCCTGGTCGCGGGCGGCCTGTCCGCCATCGAGCTCACCCTGCGCACACCGGTGGCACTCGACGCGATCCGCGCCATCACCACGGAAGTCCCCGAGATCACCGTCGGAGCGGGCACCGTCGTCACGCCGGCGCAGGCGGCAGCCGCGGTCGGCGCCGGCGCCGCGTTCCTCGTGTCGCCCGGCTGCACGCCGGCGCTGCTCGACGGGATTCTGGCGACCGGGGTGCCCGCCCTGCCCGGGACCTCCACCGTCTCGGAGGTGCTCACGGTGCTCGAGGCCGGGCTCACCGAGATGAAGTTCTTCCCGGCTGCGGCATCGGGCGGGGCGCCGTACCTCCGTGCGCTGGCGGGGCCGCTCCCCCAGGCCCGGTTCTGCCCCACGGGCGGGATCACCCAGGAGTCCGCGCCGTCGTACCTCGGCCTGCCCAACGTCGGCTGCGTCGGCGGCACCTGGCTCGCCCCCGCCGACGTCATCGCCGCGGGCGACTGGGACGAGGTGGCGCGCCGGGCCGCGGCGGCGGTGTCCCTCGGCGGCTGACGGTCAGCCGCGGTAGACCACGAAGAACTTGCGGATCTGCTCGGTGATCTCCCAGGTGCCGACCCAGCCGACCGGGAACACGGCCGCGGTGCCGGCGGTCAGCACGAGGGGCTCGCCGTCGTCCGGGGTCACGACCATCCGGCCCGCGAGCACGAGGATGACCTCGCCCCGGTCGAGGAACTCCCAGCGCGAGACACCGGGGTCGGCCTCCCAGACACCGGACAGCACGCGCCCGTCGTCGGACGTGAAGGGCACGGCCGAGCGGACCGGGATCTCGCCCGCGAGGACGACGGCACTCGGCGGGCCGAGAAGGGCCTCGTCCAGGACTCCGTGGAAGAGGTCGGCGGGAGGGAACGTGATCGCCATGGAATGGTCCTTCGGTAGGGGGATCGGATCGGGTCGGATCGGGTCGGGTCGGAGGGAGTCCGGGGACTCGGGTCGTGCTCAGCGCCGCGGGGTCGACCGGACGACGTGCCAGCAGTCCCGGCAGGGCTCGGCCCCGGGCATGGGGAAGTCCTCCGCCCAGAACTTGAACCAGCTGTCCGACCGCTGCCCGCAGGCCGTGGTCAAGGTGCCCATCTCCTTGGCATGGATGGTCGACGTGGGCACGAGCATCGTGTACTCGGTCGAGCGGTCGTAGCGGGCGAACGGGGCGACGACGTGCCACGCCGACCGCTCGGAGGGCGGCGCAGGGGGCTTCCTGCTCACGGCGCCCCCTCCAGGACGACGACCGAGCGCAGGACGTCGCCGTGGTGCATCCGCTCGAACGCGGCCTCGATGTCGTCGATCCCGATCTCCTCGGTCACGAACGCATCCAGGTCCAGCCGGCCCTGCTGGTACAGGTCGACCAGCATCGGGAAGTCGCGGCTCGGCAGGCAGTCGCCGTACCACGACGACTTCAGCGCACCCCCACGACCGAACACGTCGATCAACGGCAGGTCGGGGACCTTCATGTCCGGCGTCGGGACGCCGACCAGGACCACCGTGCCGGCCAGGTCACGGGCGTAGAACGCCTGCTTCCACGTCTCCGGACGGCCGACTGCGTCGATGACCACGTCGGCACCGAACCCACCGGTCAGGTCGCGGATGCCGGTCACCGGATCGGCGCTGCTCGCATCCACCGTGTGCGTGGCACCGAGCGCCGAGGCGGCCCCGAGCTTCTTCGCGTCGATGTCGACCGCGATGATCGGCGACGCACCCGCCAGCGCCGCACCCGCGATCGCAGCCACACCCACACCGCCGCAGCCGATCACCGCGATCGACTTCCCGCGCGTGATCGCACCCGTGTTGATCGCCGCACCGATACCCGCCATCACACCACAGCCCAGCAGCCCCACGGCGGCCGGACGAGCCGACGCGTCGACCTTCGTGCACTGACCCGCCGCGACCAGGGTCTTCTCCGCGAACGCGCCGATGCCCAGCGCCGGCGACAGCTCGGTCCCGGCGTCCGGCCCATCAGCCAGCGTCATCTTCTGCTTGGCGTTGTGAGTGGCGAAGCAGTACTGCGCCTCACCCCGCTTGCACGCACGACACTCCCCGCACACCGCCCGCCAGTTCAGCACCACGAAGTCACCCACGGCCACCGACGTCACGTCGGGACCGACGGCCTCCACGACCCCCGAGGCCTCATGGCCCAGCAGGAACGGGAAGTCGTCGTTGATCCCACCCTCGCGGTAGTGCAGATCGGTGTGGCACACCCCGCACGACAAGACCTTCACCACCGCCTCGCCCGGACCGGCGTCCGGCACGTTGATCGTCACGACCTCGACCGGGGCGCCCTTCACACGGGCGATGACGCCCTTGACCTGCTGCATGGTGGTCTCCTGGTGGTTCAGCCGAGCACGGTCCCGGACGACGCCGCATTGGGCGGGCGTCGTCGCGAGAAGGCGCCGAGGTCGATGACGTGGCCGGTGTGGGGGGCCGTGTAGGTCAGGGGCTGCGCGTCGTGGTCGGCGCCGTTGGCGATGCCGTCGATGAGGGTCGTCATCAGGGAGCCGATCAGCGGGGCGTTCTTGAACTGGTTGCCGCTGGTGCCCATCGCGACGTAGTAGCCGTCGGCCTCGGTCCGGTCGTAGACCGGCGTCCAGTCGTCGCTGGCGTCGTACACGCCGGCGATCCCCCGGGGCCGGTTGGGGACGGCGAGGTCGGGGAGCCGGCGGGCACCGCGGAACACCTGCGCCTCGAAGCGCTCGGTCGTGGGGTGCGGGTTGGCGGCATCGGGGTCGTCGATCCACTCCAACGGGTCGCACGCGGGCTCGGTGCCGCCGATCAGCAGGTTGCCGCCGGACTCGCCACGGATGTAGATGCCGAGGTCGGCGTCCGCGACGACGGGGAAGCCGGCCGGCAGCGACGACGGTGCGGGGACGTGGTGCACCTCCTGGCGCACGGGAGCCACCTTGACCGTGAAGTCCGCGCCGATCCCCGCGAGCCGGTTGAGCCCGGTCGACCAGGGCCCGGCCGCGTTGACGACGACAGCACCTTCGAGGACGTCGCCGTCGTCGAGCGTCACCGCCCACGACCGCGCCCGCTGCTCGACGGCCGTGACGGTCCTCCGGTAGCGGAACGTCGCGCCGAGGTGGGCGGCCGCGGCCGCGAGGTTGGCCGCCGCGAGCTGGGGATCGTCGACGTAGCCGGCGTCCGGCGTGTAGATGGCGCCGAGGACGCCCGTCGGGGCGTCGAAGAACTCGTCGGAGGTGACCGGCTTCGGGGGGAAGTAGCGGCCGGCGTCGACATGGGGGAAGGCCGCAGCGAGCTCGGCCGGTCCCCACTCCTCGAACGGGATGCCGGCCTCGACGAACATCTTCGCCATCCGGTCGCGCGGCATGATGTCGACGTCGAGGAAGGCCAGGCCGCACCGCTTGAACGACGCCAGCCCGGTCGGGTCGACGTGGCCCAGGTGGTCGGCCCAGGCCTCCCAGCGGAACTTCGACTCCCACGCGGCGGCCATGCCGTCCCAGGTCGAGTAGTTGAAGCGGACAACGGCGCTCGACGCGCTCGTGGAGCCGAAGCCGGGCCCTCCCGCCTTGTCGACGACGAGCACGGAGTAGCCGGCTCGGGTCAGCTCCAGCGCGGTGGAGGCGCCCACCACGCCCGCCCCGACGATGATGGCGTCGGCGGTCCTGCTCATGTGTTACCTCCGGAGTCGGTGGTGTGCTGCTCGGTCGCGGCTGCCGAGGGGCATGCCGAGGAGAGGCATGCCCGCCGTAGGGGCATGCCGAGGGTGTGTGTCGAGGTCGTGGGTCCTGGTGTCCGGGACGTCAGCCTCGGTCGGCCGGGCCCGGCGCGCCTCCGTCGGCCGGGGCGGCGATCACCTTGCCGGGGTTGAGGATGCCGTGCGGATCGAGCGCCGCCTTCACCGCGCGGTGCAGGTCGAGCACCGCCGCCGGCAGCTCCTGGACGAGTCCGTCCCTCTTGAGCAGGCCGATGCCGTGCTCCCCCGTGACCGTGCCGCCCAGCGCGATGGCCTCGTCGATGATCTCCTCGAAGGCGCGCTGCGCACGCACCCGGGCCGCGTCGTCGCCGCGCGGGGTGATCAGGAGGGGGTGCAGGTTGCCGTCGCCGGCGTGGGCGATGTTGGCGATCAGGGTCGCGTGCCGCTTCCCGATCGCCTCGATCCGGGCGAGCATCTCCGGCACCGCCGCCTTGGGGACGCAGACGTCCTCGGTCAGCACGGGTCCCAGGCGCTCGAGGGCCGGGTACGCCAGGCGCCGGGCCGCGAACAGCGCGTCGGCCTCGTCCTGGTCGGTCGAGCGGGCGGCCCAGGTGGCCCCCGCCTGCTCGAAGCAGTCGCGGATCGCGTCGGCCTCGTCGTCGCCGGCCGCGCCGGGGACGTCGCACCGCGCCAGCAGGATGACCTCGGCCTCGACCGCCAGGTCCATCTTCTTCCACTGGTCGACGGCCTCGAGGCAGTGCCGGTCGACGAGCTCCAACGCCGACGGAACGATGCCCGCCGCACCCACGGCCGTGACGGCGCGCCCGGCGTCCACGACCGACGAGAAGTACCCGGCGACGGTGCGCTCCGGCGGACGCTGGGGACGCAGCCGGAGGGTGACCTCGGTGATGACGCCGAGCGTCCCCTCGGAACCGACCAGCAGCCGGGCGAGGTCGTACCCCGCGACGCCCTTCGCCGTACGACGGCCGAGCCGGACCAGCTCACCGGTGCCGGTGACGACCTGCAGCCCGAGCACGTAGTCGGCGGTGACGCCGTACTTCACGCAGCACAGCCCGCCCGCATTGGTCGCGACGTTGCCGCCGATCGTCGACCAGGGGGACGACGCGGGGTCGGGCGGGTACCAGAGGCCGTGCTCGGCGCACGCGCTCCGCAGGTGGTCGTTGACGACACCGGGCTGCACCACGGCCAGCCGCTCGACGGGGTCGATCTCCGCGATCGACGTCATCGCCTCGGTCGACAGGACGACGCACCCGTCGATCGCGTTCGCACCACCGGACAGCCCGGTCCCCGCACCCCGGGGGACGACGGGCACGCCGTGCTCGATGCACGCGCGCACGACCTCCTGGACCTCCTCGGCAGTGCGCGGCCGGACGAGGACGAGCGGCGTCCCGTGCGGCGCCCACTCCGCCTCGTCGTGGGCATAGCTCGCCGTCACCGCGGGATCGAGCTGCAGGCGGTCGGCCGGGATCCGCTCCTGCAGGCGTTCGAGGAGCATCACGCAGGACTCGACCAGCAGGTGCGCATGAAGCTGAGGAATGCGGGCTGGAGGCCGGTCAGGTGGGTCTCGCCGAGCACCTGCGTGGTCAGCGCGAGCCCCGAGTCGGCCGAGCGCAGGGAGTCGACGAGCGCGGTGAAGCCGCGCCCGATCGTGCGGTAGATGGCCAGCTCCCCCGTCATCTCGGGCCCGTTGATCGTCAGGTGGAGGCGCTTGCCCGACAGGTCGAGGGGCTTCTCGGCGAGCGCGAGCGCCGTGCTCTCGAGCGAGGCGACGCCGGGGCTCCCGGCGCCGTAGGCAGTGAACAGGGAGCACCCGGTGAGCAGGGTGTACAGGGAGAACAGCCCGCCGTAGGAGTAGCCGAACAGCCCGTGACCCTCGGCCGAGACCCGGTAGCGACGGCTGATCTCCGGGTGCAGCTCGTCGGTGATGAAGGCGAGGAAGGCGTCGGCCCGGGTGTTCGCCAGGTCGGCGAGGTAGGCGTCGGCGTCCTCCTGGGTCATCAGCCCCTTCTCGACCGCGAGGTCCAGCGAGCCCCGCATCGCCGGCGGGACGGGCTCGCCCGGCGGCACGAGGTCGCGGTTGCGCACCCGGGACCAGTCCTGGGCGTCCGCACCGGCGTAGCCCACGGTCACCTGCAGGTAGGGAGCGATCGGGAGCGCCGGGTCACCCTGCATCACGGCCAGCGGCGCGGTCTGGCCGACGCTGTAGTTGCCGTCGGTCACGTAGAGGGCCGGGTAGGTCACCTGCTCGTCCTGGGCGTACGTCGGCGAGGTGGTCACCCAGATCGCGAACCGGGCGCCCACGGACGCCGACTCCAGCTCGAAGTACTCCGTCGCGCCGAACACCTGCTCGGGGGTCATCGCGGGAGCGGTCCCGCTCCCCCGCTGGCCGTTCTCGATGTTCTCGGTCATGCTTCCTCCTCAGTCGTTGGGTACGCCGAACCGCGGGCCGGCGTCGATCGGCCGGCCGGACCGGCTCAGGTCAGGTCAGCGCCGGGTCAGCTCAGCCGGTTGGTGACGATCTCCCCGCCGCGCATGACGAGGTCGAGGTTCCGGGCCCCCGCGGAGAGGAGGCCGATGTCCGCCAGCGGGTCGCCGTCGACGACGAGCAGGTCGGCGTGCGCGCCCGGCTTCACGCAGCCCAGCCGGTCGGTCTGCATGAGGACCTCGGCGCCGACCGAGGTCGCCTGGCGCAGCAGCTCGAGCGGTGTGAAGACCTCGCGACGGAGCTCGAACTCCCGGCTCTGCTGGGGGTAGAAGCCGGCCAGCAGGTCGGTGCCGAAGCCGAGCTTGACCCCGGCGCTCCGCATCACGTCCAGGCCGGACATCGACTGCTCGTAGATGGTGCGGAGATCGCCCATCCGGTCGCTCGGCAGCCCCATCTCCAGGCCCTGCTCGACGAGCGAGAAGAGGCAGACCATCGTGGGGACGACGTAGGCGCCGCGCTCCGCGACGAAGGCGGCCGTCTCGGCGTCGATGATCGCCGCGTGCTCGATGCAGCGCACCCCGAACTCGACCGACCGGCGTGCCGACTCGCTCGTCAGGCAGTGCGCCGCGACATAGGTGCGCCGCTCGGCGCACTCCTGGACGATGGCGCGGATCTCGTCCTCGCGGAACTGGTTCATCCAGATCGGGTCGCTCGGCGACATCACGCCACCGGACGCCACGATCTTGATGCAGTGGGCGCCGCGGCGCAGCTCCTCGCGCGTCGCCTTGATGCACTCGTCGACGCCGTCGGCGATCACGCCTGCCCAGTTCATCGAGGCGCACGAGCAGTAGCCGTGGGTGTGGTGCTTCTCGTTGGGCGTGCGGTAGTCGACGTGGCCGCCGGTCATCGACAGGACCTTGCCGGCGTAGAAGAAGCGCGGTGCCCTGATCAGTCCGTCCGCGATGGCCGCGGCCAGGGGATAGTCGCCGCCGCCGATGTCGCGCACGGTCGTGAACCCGCTGTCGAGCGCGTGGCCGAGCTTCCGGATCGCGTAGGCGGTCCGGTAGGGCGCGTCGCGGTCGTTGAGGACGCGCGGGTCGAGGTCGGAGAAGTAGGAGTGCACGTGCAGGTCGATCAGGCCCGGCATGAGCGTCTTGCCGGCGACGTCGACCCGCCGCGCGTCGTCCGAGCGGATCGGCCGGTCGGAGACCTCGCGGATCGTCCCGTCCTCGACGAGGACCGTCATGCCCTCGGGGCACTCGTCGGAGACTCCGTCGAAGATGCGGGCGTTCTCGAGAATGATCTGCGTCATCGTCGCGACTCATTTCCCAGCTGGGTCGATGCCTGATCAGCCGCCGGCTCACGGTACCAAACCAGCACCACGGCGAGCGCCACGACCGCTGTCGTCGCGACGAAGGCGGGGAAGGCCAGGTGGGAGCCCGTCGCGTCCGTGAGCCAGACGGCGACGAAGGGCATGAAGCCACCGATGATGACCGTCAGGTTGTAGGCCGCGGCACCGGCGGTGACCCGGACCTTCGCGGGGAAGAGCTCCACCACGTTGATGACCGCCGGCGTGATGAACACCGACAGCGGGAGCGCGAAGATCAGTGCCCCCAGCAGGCCCAGCGCGAACGTGCCGGTCGAGCCCAGCAGGAAGGTCGGGACGACGCCGACCGCCATGGCGCCGGCCCCGGCGACCAGGATCGGCTTCCTCCCCACGCGATCGGCCAGACCGCCCGTGAGCAGGATGCCGGCGATGATCGCGAGCCCGGCGACGGTGTTGATCGTCAGCGCCTCCTTCTCCGAGAAGCCGTTGGCGAGCATGAACGCCAGGTACGCGGCGACGCTGACGTAGACCGCGATCGAGTAGAACGTCCCGAACCCCAGGTACAGCAGGATCGCGCGGCCGTTCTCCCGCATGGCCCGCCAGAAGCTCTCCGGGACCGGCGCGACCGGGGTCGTGTCCCGCTGCTCGTGCAGCTGCTGGAACTCGGGCGTCTCCTGGAGGGAGCGCCTGATGTAGAGACCGATGAAGCCGAGCGGCAGGGCCGTCGCGAAGACCACGCGCCATCCCCACGACTGCATCTCCGCGGCCGGCAGGACGACGGTCAGCAGGGTGCCCAGCAGCGACCCCAGGACGATGGAGCAGAACGTGCTCACCCCGAGGAAGCTGACCATCCGGGCCCGGCGATCCGCCGGTGCGTGCTCGTAGAGGAAGGCGGCGGCGCCGGCCAGCTCGCCTCCCGCGGCGATGCCCTGCGCGATGCGGGCACTGATCAGCAGCAGCGGCGCGGCGATCCCGATCGTCGCGTACGACGGGATCAGGGCGACGCAGAAGGTCGCGACCGACATCAGCGTGATCGTGACGTAGAGGATGTGGCGCCGGCCGTAGCGGTCGCCGAGACGCGCCAGGATCACCCCGCCGACCGGGCGCACCAGGAACGAGACGCCGTACGCCGCCCAGGTGTTGAGCATGGCGGCGGTGGGGTCGTCGGTGGGGAACATCGCCTTCGAGATGTAGGCGGCGACCACGCCGTACACGGCGAACTCGTACCACTCCACGAAGTTGCCGACCGAGGCCGCGACCACCGTGCGGCGCAGGCTGGGCTCGTCCGCCACCGCCACCGCCGTCGGAGGCCGGTCTACCTTCTGAACACTCACGGGGCTTTCCCTTCGCTCACCCTGTCGGCCATGGCCCGTCTGATCTCGCCGTTGCTCGGTGCCTGGTCGTCGCAACCTTGCCCGCCTCGGCCCTGGAGAGCAGTAGTCAGTTGTCGTGATTCGCACCGGACTCGGGCGACCTCTGTCGCACGTCGCCACCGGCCGGGCCGGGGATGGACGCGAGCAGCTCCCGCGTGTAGTCGGAGGCAGGGCCGGAGAAGACCTCGGCGGTCGGTCCCTGCTCGACGATGCGCCCGCCGGCCATCACCGCGACATGGGTCGCGACGTAGCGCACCACGGCGAGGTTGTGGGAGATGAAGAGAACGGTGAGGCCGGTCTCCCGCTGCATCTCCCGGACCAGGTTCAGGATGGCGCCCTGCACGGACACGTCCAGCGCCGACGTGATCTCGTCGGCGAGGACGACGTCCGGTCGCCCGGCCAGCGCGCGGGCGATGGCCACCCGCTGGCGCTGTCCGCCGGAGAGGCGCCCCGGCGAGTCGGCAGCCCGGCCGGGATCCAGGTGGACGAGCTCGAGGAGGCGTGCGATCTCGGCCCGTTGCGGCGCTCGGCGGAGGCGCTCGGGCAGCGCCTCGGCGATGCTCCGGCCGATGCTCATCCGCGGGTCGAGCGACGAGAACGGGTCCTGGAAGACCATCTGGATGGGCCGGCGACGTCCCTGGTGCCGGACCGGCTGCCCGTCGAGCAGGACCCGCCCGCTCGCCAGGGGCGCCAGCCCCACCGCCGCCCGGGCGAGCGTGGACTTCCCGGAGCCGGACTCGCCGACCAGTCCCATGATCTGGTGCGCGGGCACGCTCAGGCTCACGCCGTCGAGGACGGTGTGGTGCCCGTAGCGGACCGTGACGTCCTCGAAGTCGAGCCGGCTCATCCGACCGCCACCTCCTCGGTCTCGGCAGGGATGGGATCGTCGACGTGCCAGCACGCCACCGCGCCGACCGGGCCGGCCTGCAGCGTGGGCTCCTCCTGCCGGCACCGGTCGGTCACCAGGGGGCAGCGGGCGGCGAACGCACACCCGTCGGGCACGTGCCGAGGGTCCACCGGTTGCCCGGCGATGGTGGCCAGCGGGGCGTCCAGGTCGGTCGTCATGTCGGGGACCGCTCCGATCAGGGCGCGGGTGTAGGGGTGCCGGGCCTGGGTGTGCAGGTCCGCGGAGGGCAGGTCCTCGACGATCCGGCCGGCGTACATGACGAGCACGCGGTCGCAGACGCTCGAGACGACCGAGACGTCGTGGCTGATCAGCAGCAGTGCGGTGCCGTGCTCGCGGCGGACCTCCTGGAGCACGTCGAGCACCTGCCGCTGCACGGTCATGTCGAGCGCTGTCGTCGGCTCGTCGGCGACGATCAGCCGTGGCGTGCCCATCAGCCCCATCGCGATCATGGCGCGCTGGCGCATGCCGCCCGAGAACTCGTGCGGGTACTGGCGAAGACGACGCTCGGGCTCGGCCAGGTGGACGGCGCGGAGCCGGTCGGCGGCACGCGCGGACGCCTGCCGCCGGGTGAGTCCCTGGTGCCGGCGCGCGGCCTCGCCGAGCTGGGTCCCGACCCGCAGCACGGGGTTGAGGGAGGTCATCGGGTCCTGGAAGACGACCGCGAGGGAGGTCCCGAGCAGCGCGTCGTGGGCGGCGCGCCGACCGGAGCGGAGATCGGTCGCGCAGAAGGCCAGGCGCTCGGCGGTGACCCGGCCGGGCTCCTCGACGAGCTGCGCGACGGCCAGTGCCGTCATCGACTTCCCGGAGCCGGACTCCCCCACCACGCCGACCGCCTCGCCAGCCCGCAGGGCGATCGAGACCCCGCGCACCGGCGGGATCGGGCCGTCCGGCCCCGGGAAGGTGACCGCGAGGTCGCGGACGTCGAGCACGAGGCCGTCGCGGTCGGCGGCGAGGTCGGCGTCGTCCCGGGTGCCGGGTCGCGGCGACGCCGGCGCCGGCCACCGCATCCTGCTGCGCGACTTCGCGCCGAAGGTGCCGGCCGCGGCCTCGCCGGTCAGGTTGAACGCCAGCCCCGTCAGCACGAAGGCGATCCCGGGGGCGAGCGCGGCGAGCGGGTTGTCGTAGATGATCGCGAGCCCGTCCTGCATGAGGCGGCCCCAGTCGTACTGGGGCGCCTGCACGCCGATGCCGAGGAACGACAGCCCGCCGAAGGCGAGGAGCACGCTGCTCGCCGTCACGGTCGCGTTGACCACCAGCGGCTCGGCGACATTGGGCAGCACGTGCCGCACCATGATGCGCGCCGGGGGGACGCCGGCGATGCGTGCCGCCGCGACGAAGTCCCGCTCGGTCACCCCGGCACCGAGCGCGTGGACGAGCCGGGCGAAGGGCGGCGCGATCGCGATCCCGATGGCGAGGAGGGCGCTCGTCGTGCTGACCCCGAGGATGACCGCGAGGAAGAGCACCATCAGCAGGCTCGGGAAGCCGAGGAGCACGTTGACGAACGCGACGACGAGCCGGCCCAGTCGCTGCGGGAGGAGCAGCGGGGCCAGGCCGAGCAGGAGACCGAGGCCGACCCCGAGGGTCGTGGCGACCAGGGTGAGGACGAGGGACAGCCGGGTCGCCACGAGCGTGCGGAAGAGGATGTCGCGACCGAGGTTGTCGGTGCCCGCCCAGTGCTCCGGCGACGGCCCCGCGAGCATGTTGCCGGTGTTGGTCGCGGTCGCGCGGTCGCCCCAGAGCAGGGGCGCGAGGACGGCGAGCAGCACCAGGACGGTCAGCAGGGTCACCCCCACGATGCCGACGGGGGTGCGCAGCACCTCGGGCCGGTGACGGCGCATCAGGAGTCTCCGATCATGGAGCGCGGGTCGATCGCGGCGATGCCCACGTCGACGAGGGTGTTGACCGTGAGCGCGATGGCGCCGTAGACGAGGACGGCGCCCTGCACCAGCGGGTAGTCCCGGCTCTGGATCGACGAGACGATGGTGCCGCCCAGCCCGGGCCAGGCGAAGACGTTCTCGACCAGCACCGTGCCGGCGACCATGGTCGCGAGCATCAGGCCGCTCAGGGTGAGCGTGGCGGTCACGGCGTTGGGCAGCGCGTGGCGCAGGTGGATCCGCAGCGCGCTCAGCCGCTGGGCACGAGCGGTCCGGATGTAGTCGGCGTCCAGCACCGCCAGCATCTCGACCCGGACGATCCGGGCCAGCACCGCGGCCGGTCCGATCGCGAGCGCCAGCACCGGCAGCACGTAGGAGTCGATGCCGCTCCGGCCGGCGGCCGGGACCAGTCCCAGGTTCACCGCGAACACCGCGACCAGTGCGACGCAGACGACGAACTCGGGGATCGAGGCCAGCACGATGCTGGTCCCGACGAACGTGAGCTCGGCGCGGCGCCGCCGTCCCCGCCGGGTCACGACCGCCATCGCGACGCCGACCGGGACGGCGATCGCGAAGGTGAGCACGAAGGCCGGCAGCGCCAGCGAGAGCGTGGCCAGCAGCCGCTGCCCGATCGTCTCGGCCACCGAGAGCTGGGTGAGGATGGACTCCCCCAGATCGCCGGTGAACAGGTTCCGGACATAGGTCAGGTACTGGTCGAGCAGGGAGTCGTCGAGCCCGAGCTGCGCTCTCCTCGTCGCGACGAGCTCGGCCGGCGCACTGGTGCCCAGCGCCGCCCGGACCGGATCGCCGGGCACGAGCTGGATCATCAGGAACGACGCCGTCACCAGGATCCACAGCGAGACCAGCAGCCGCCGCACCCGCCGGAGAGCGAACCTCCCCCAGCGCCCGCGCGTGCGGTGCGCCGATGCGTGAGCCACCGCCACCGGATCAGCCCAGCATCCTGATGCTCGTCGGCACCAGGAGGTTGCCGGCGCGCTCGAGGTCGGCGCCCTTGTGGAAGGTCAGCACGGTGACGTTGGCGAACGGCACGACGTCGGCGCTCTGGAAGAGCGCAGCCTCGGCGGCCTCCCACTCCGAGCAGCTGTCGTTGCCGACCTTGGTCAGCGCCGCCTGCGCGTGGGAGTCGTAGGCGGGATTGGCGACGGACCCGAAGTTGTTGCCGCCCCGGGCCGGCGAGGGGCCGGAGACGAAGGGCATGAGCACCAGGGGGTTCGGGGCCTTCGGCGACGACCAGGTGACGTCCCAGTCGCCGGTCTGGAAGAGCGCCGCGGTGTGCTCGGTGATGTCCAGCGCCCGCGCGTCGACCTCGACGCCCAGCTTCTCCCAGGCCGCGACCACGAGCTCGGCGGCCGCGGTCTGGCCGGGGCCCTGGCTGCTGTAGACGAACGTGAGCGACAGCTTCCTGCCGTCCTTGGTGAGCACGCCGTCGTCGTCCTTGGTCCAGCCGTCCGCGGCCAGCGCCTCGGCGGCCGCGGCCGGATCGGTGCCCGGCAGGTTGCCGTCGACCGTGTTGCCGCTGCAGACGCCGGTGTCGTAGACGGCCAGCGCGGTGGGGGTCGAGCCCCGGCCGGACGTGATCACGCGCTGCAGCTCGGCCAGGTCGAGCGCCTGGGTGAGCGCCTTGCGGACCACCGGGTCGCTGCCGACCCGGTCGGGCGCCTGGTTGTACCACTGGTGGGCGTACGCGCTCTGGGTCTTCACGGCGTCGATGCCCTGCTTCTCGAGCCGGTCGCCGTCGCGCCCCAGGAAGGACGCCGCATTGGCCTGCCCGCTGAGGATCAGGTTGGTGGCCGTGGCCTCGCTGGCCACCACCTTGAAGACGACGGACGAGGGGGTGCCGGCCGCGGAGGTCGTCGCGCCGTCCGGACCCCATGCGTAGTCCTTCCGGACGGCGAGCGTGTAGTGGTCGCCCGGCACGGACTCGGTCACCGTGAAGGGTCCGGTGCCCGCGGTGCCGGCCTTGAGGCTGTCCCGGTCCTTCATCCCCGACTGGCACACCATCGGCAGGTGGGCGAAGCCCTCGAGGACGAACGGGGCGGGCGAGGTGAGCGCGACGGTGACCGTCGAGCCGGACGCGGTGGCCCGGGCGTCGGCCGGCACGTAGACGCCGTGGAAGGGGCTCGCGTTGGCGACGTCTGCGACGTAGTCGATGTTGTCGACCACCGTCTGCGCGTCGAACGCCGAGCCGTCCGAGCAGGTGACGTCGTCGCGGAGCTCGAAGCTGACCGCCTCGGCAGTGACCTTCCACGACGAGGCGAGCTGCGGCTGGATGGTCCCGCGCGGGTCGACGCCCACGAGGGTGTCGTACGCGAAGCTGCCGATCTCGGTCGCGACGAACGAGGCCTGCGGGTCGAGGTTTCCCGGATCGGCCAGCGTGGCCAGGGTGAACGTCTTTCCGTCGACGTAGTCGCCGGAGCCGGTGGAGTCGGGGGAGCCACCGCACGCGGCGAGGCCGGTGGCGGCGAGGAGTAGGGGCAGTACGCGAACAGCCTGGTCACGGATGGACATGATCAGCGGCCCTCGATTCGGCGATGGTGGGGCGGGCGACGGGACACGCGAGAGCCGACGCGATGATCCGGACCGGCTGCGATCGAACCAGTATTGGGGCCCGCGAGCGACCCCTCATAGCGTCGCCTGTCGCTGTTCCGAGGGCTCTTCGGCGACAATCGTCGCTAGCGCCCGGGCCGGGTCGGCCGCCCCGAGCGGGCGGTCAGCCGGCGGTGTCCGCGTTGAGGCGGAAGGCGATCGCGAGGGCGCGCAGCTTGAGGCCGAGGTGGAGGGCCAGGCGGTCGTCGCCGCTCTGCAGGCTACGACCGGTGACCTGCTCGATCCGCCGCAGGCGCTGGTAGAGCGTCGCGCGATGGATGCACAGCGCCTCGGCCGCCTCCTGGGCGCTGCCGCCGTGGTCGAAGAAGGCGGTGAGACTGGCGATCAGGACGCCGTGCACGTCGGCGTCCTCGAGGGCGACGAGGTCCGGCGTCCGGGCGGCCTCGGCCAGGTCGTCGGGAGCGAGGGTGACCAGCAGCTCGTAGGGTCCGAGCTCACCCCAGCGCGCAGTGCTGCCGACACCGGGCACGAGGACCGCCGTCCGCGCGGCGCGCACCGCCTTGCGGTACGCGTCGGCCACCTCGTCGAGACGCTCGACCGTGGGGCCCAGGCCGAAGACGAGGGTGGACCTGCCCCGGGTGAGGTGCTTGAACCGGATCGTGATCCGGTCGGTGATCGTGTCGACGAGGTCGCGGCTCGGCGGCCGTCGCAGGGCGAGCAGGAGCCAGGCCCGGGACCGGTTCGTGGCGAGCAGCGCGACGTCGTCGGTGACCGCGCGGCTGCCCTCCTCGACCGCCGCCTCGAGCTCGACCCCCCGCTCGGCGTGCGTCTCGTCGTCGGCCAGGCACTGCACGGCCAGCACGGTGAGGTGGAGCGGGCTCTCGGGGAACAGCTCCTCCGCGCGCAGGTCGTCGATCGCCTGCGAGCGGATCATCGTGTCGGGCGAGACCAGGTCGCGCAGGATGGCCTCGTGCCGGGCCTGGGAGCGCTGCCGCACCAGCAGGCGCCGGTAGAGCACCGTGCCGGCCCGGTCCGCGGCCTCACCGGCCGCGGCCACCTCGGCATCGCTGAGCGTGCCGCCGTGGTCGAGCAGCCACAGGTAGCCGAGCAGCTGGCCCTGGCAGCGCACGGGGGCGCACAGCCGCGGCGTGGCGTCGAGCATCCCGAGCTCGAGCCGCCCGGGCTCGGTCCACTGCGCCACCCCGTGGGTGAGGATCAGCTCGACGACCTCGGCCGGGACCGTCCGGTTGAGCACCGAACCGATCCGCACCGGGTCCTCGTCGCCGAAGTGCCGGCTCGCCGCCAGGAGCCGGATGCCGGGATCGTCGATCGCCACCGAGCGCTCGAGCCGCTCCGCGAGGTCGTCCACGATGACCTGCAGCTCGTCCTCGGCCATGGCACGCTCCCCTCCGGTGTGGCGACGTGCACATCGTAGGCGTCCCGGGAGCCGGGTCAGGCGCGTGCGTCCAGCCGGCCGAACCCGCTGCGGTGGAACACCAGAGGCGCCAGCACCTCCGTCTGCTCGATGTGGTCGACGGCGTGGAGCTCGAGCAGGACGAGAACGTGGTCGCCGGCCTCGACCTCGCGGTAGACGGTGCAGTCGAAGCGGGCGAGGCCGTCGTCCAGCAGCACCGCCCCCTCGTCGGTGACGCTGTAGGCGACGTCGTCGAAGCGGTGCTCGACGGCGCCCGCGAGCTGGCGGCAGACGTCGGCGTGGTGGTCGGCGAGGATGGTGACGCCGAGGCGCGGCGCGCGCTGGAGGTCCGGCCAGGTCTTCGAGCTGGTGGCCAGGTTGATCGAGACCAAGGGCGGGTCGAGGCTCACGGAGGTGAACGAGCTCGCGGCCAGCCCGACCGGGCGGCCGTCGATCTCGGCGGCGACGGCCACCACGCCGCTCGGGAAGAACCCGAACGCCTTCCGGAGCAGTGCCGGGTCGAGGTCCTGGTTGGTGGCGAAGCGGCCCGCGAGCACGGTCATGCGGCCCTGCCTTTCAGGTAGGAGGAGACGAACGGGCGCACGGCGTCGAGCCAGTCCTGGTACGACGCGGCGTCGTCGTGCGCGCTGTCGAGGACGTAGAGCGCCCGGCCCGGCACGGTTCCGCCGAGCTCGGTGAGGATCGGCCGCAGGCTGTGCTCGGGCGCGAGCGCATGGGCCGGGCCGCCACCGAGCATCAGCGGGACGGCGAGGCCGGAGAGCCCGGTGCCGGCCGCGAAGCGGTCGAGGAACAGCTTGAGCAGCCCCGTGTACGACGTCTTGTACGTCGGGCTCGCGACGACCACCAGGTCGGCGGCACCCACCTGGGCCACCAGGTCGCCGACGCCGGGGTCCGACCAGTCCAGGAGGGCCGGCCCGACGGTGGCGAGGTCGACGACGAGGTCGGGCTCGCCGGCGAGCTCGCGGGCGACGTGCCGGGCGGCCGCGAGGGTGCGGCTGGCCGGCTTCGGGTTGCCGACGACGACGGCGACGCTCATCGGTGCCCGGCCCCCTCGGGCTCGCGGACCACCGCGGGCAGGTCCGCGCCGAGGCGCAAGGACTCGAGGAACAGCACGGTGGTGGCGGCGACCGAGCGGTGCGACGCGTCGTTGAGCACGTCGTGGCGACCGCCCTCGACCAGCCGGACCACGGCGTCGGGCAGGGCGTCGTACGCCGTGAGGGCGGCGCCGACCGGGGTGACCGTGTCGGCGGTCCCGTGCAGCACGAGGACCGGCTTACCGGGCGCGACCAGGCGGACCGAGCGCCACGGCAGCGGCTGGTCGAGCGCGCCGCGGGCGAACCCCTCGTCCTCGGCGATCACCCGGCGGTGCACGGGGCACGCGGTGCGGGCCTCGACCTCCTCCTCCCAGGTCTCCCACGTCGGCGCGCCACCGGCGCGCGGCAGCGCGAGGCCGGCGAGGACGACGCCGTCGACCGGCAGGGTGGGCGCGAGCAGCGCCGCCAGGGTCGCGCCGGTGTCGGTGCCGACGAGCACCTTCGGGGCCGGCAGCGCCTCGTCGGCGAGCACCTTCTCGACGTGCTCACGGGTCGCGTCGAGGTCGTCGAGGTCGACGGGAACGAGCCGGACCCGCCAGGCGTCGCCGGACAGCCGGCGTCCGAACCGCTCGTACGAGACCGGCGTCTCTCCGCGGCCCGGCAGCACGACCAGCGTGCCGCGCGGCGTCCCTCCGGCGGGCTCGTCCCAGGAAGTCACGGTCATCGGCTCTCTCCTCTCAACGCGCCCACGTGGACGTGAACCAGTGCACGGCCCCGGTGTCGGGGTCGTAGGAACGGCGCGGCAGGGTGCCGATGTCCGCGCCGTAGACATGAATGCCGACGACCGGCTCGTCCCCGCCGCACCGGACCTGGTGGACGTCGTCGTCGGTGGTGCAGCACACGGTGACCTGGCCGGCCCCCCACTCGTCGGTGCCCTCGGCGACCAGCGGCACGTCGGGGACGGCCGGCTTGGCGTACCGGGTCTCGACCTCGACGCCGCGGTGGATGCCCACGACTCCCCAGGTCTCGTGCCCGTGCACGGGGGTTCCCTGGCCGACGTCCCACACCGCGCTGGCGATCGAGAACGATCCGTCGGCGGCGACGTGCAGGGGGTACATCACGTAGCGCTCCGGGTCCGGCCGGGTCTTGTCGGCAGGCAGCGTGAAGCCGGCGGCGAGGGTCGCCTCCAGGTCGTCGCGCACGGCGGCCGTCAGCGCGCGCTCGTCGAGGCCGTCCGCGATGAGCGCGGCGACCCGGCCGGCGAACGCCGCGAGCTCGGGGACGTCGGTGTCGACCGGGACGATCTGCTGCTGGGTCATGCGTTCTCCTTCGTCAGGGCCGCTCGGTAGGCGGCGATCCGGTCCCGCAGTCCGGGGACGGCGACCGAGCGGGTCAGCGCCGCGAGCTCGGCGTCGCTGTCGTGGGGCGGGCGGGGCGACGACGGCGCGGCCAGCACGGCCGGCAGCTCCGCCGGCACGCCCGTGGTCAGGGCCGGGCCGAGCTCGGTCCGGCGCACGGTGCCGAGCGCGACCCCGAACGCCGAGCCGGGGAAGCGCAGGGTCACCGCGGGATCCACCAGGCGGTGGTCGCAGGCGAGGACGAGGTCGGCCCCGGCACCGACGGCGGCGCCCCGGGCGACCGCGACCGTGCGGTAGGGGGCCGCGATCAGCCGCTCCAGCAGCAGCCCGATCCGCAGGAACCGGTGCACCAGCGACGCATCGGTCTCGTCCGCGAGACCGGCCAGGTCGAAGCCGGCCGCGAAGTGCCGGTCGTTGCCGCGCAGGACGAGGGCCTCCGGCCTCGCCGCCTCGGCCTGGTCGAGCACGTCGTGGAGGGCCTCGACGAGGCCGGCGGAGAGCGCGTTGGCCCGCTCGGGCCGGTCCAGGGTGACCGTCCAGACGTCACCCCGCGCGACCTGGAGGGTCATCGGGCCGCCGTCCACTCGTCGTGGACGCCGGCGTCGGCGCCGAGCCGCGGCGCACCGCGCTCGAGCCGCGGCGCGAGGCCCTCGACCCGGACCGGGAACACCACGCTCGGCGTGGGCCCGGCGACCGGGACGTCGACCGGTGCGACCAGCGCGGTCGCCTCGACGTGCGGGTCGGCGAGGATCTCGCCGAAGGTGTTGACCGGGCCGCACGGCACCCCGCGCGCCCGCAGCTCGGAGAGCCAGTGCTCCCGCTTCTCCTCGGCGAAGCGCCCCTGCAGCAGGGCCTCCAGCTCCTGCTGGTGGCGCACCCGGTCGAGCTGGGTCCGGAAGCGCGGGTCGTCCACCAGGTCGGGCAGCCCGACCACCGCGGCCACCGCCGCCCACAGCCGGTCGTTGCCGGCGGCGACCGTGAACGGCGCGTCCGCCGCGGTGAACCCCTGGTAGGGCGCGTTGCGCGGGTGCGCGGTGCCGAGCCGGCGCGGCTCGGCGCCGGATCCCCAGTACTCGCTGGTCTGCAGCGCCGAGACGCCGAGCAGGCAGTCGAGCATCGGGCAGTCGACCCGCACCGAGGTGCCGCTCGCACGCACCTGGGGCAGCAGCGCGGCGATCGTGTACGCCGCGTAGAGCCCGGCGGTGAAGTCGCCGACGGGCACGCCGGCCTTGACCGGGCCGCCGTCCGGCTCGCCGGTCACGCTCATCAGGCCCGACATCCCCTGGATGACGACGTCGTACGCGCCGTCGTTGACGTACGGGCTGGTCAGGCCGTAGCCCGAGATCGAGCAGTACACGAGGCCGCGGTGACCCTCGCGGACGGTCGCGTAGCCGAGCCCGAGCCGGTCGAGCACGCCCGGCCGGTAGTTCTCGACCACGACGTCGGCCGCGGCCACGAGCTCGCGCACCCTGGCCAGGTCGGCCGGGTCCTTCAGGTCGGCGACGACCGACCGCTTGTTGCGGTTGACCGAGGCGAAGTTGTGGCTGAACCGCTCGGTCCCGTCGTCGGCGAACGGCGGCCACGCGCGCATCTGGTCGCCGGTCGGCGGCTCCACCTTCACGACGTCGGCACCGAGGTCCGCGAGCAGCATGCCCGCGAACGGCCCGGCGGCGACGTGCGCGAGCTCGACGACCCGCACTCCTTCGAGGGGATACATGGGTCAGACGGCTGCCTTCTCCGTGCGGCGGGTCGCGGCCCGGTGGGCCAGCTCCTGGCGCACCAGCGGCAGCAGGTCGCGGCCGTAGTCGACGGCGTCCTGGAGCGGGTCGTAGCCGCGGATGAGCACGGTGTCGACGCCGATCTCGACGTAGTCGAGGATCGCGGCGGCGACCGTCTCGGGCGAGCCCACCAGGGCGGTGGAGTTGCCGCCGCCCCCGACCGCCTGCGTGGTCGGCGTCCACAGGCAGCGGTCGTGCAGCTCGCCCTTCTCGGCGACGGCCAGCAGCCGCTGCGAGCCGGCGTTCTCGGGCGCACGGCCCTGCGGGTGCATCTGGCCGACCTTCTGCTTGAACTGCGCGCCGACCGCGCCGTTGATGGTGTCGAGGATGCCGTGCGCCCGCTCCCAGGCGGCCTCGTCGGTCGCGCCGAGGATCGGCCGGAACGACACCGAGACACGCGGCCGCTGCCCGCGCCCGGCCTCCGCGGCGCGCGCCGCGACGGTCGCGATCTGCTCGCCGGTCTCCTTCAGCGGCTCGCCCCAGAGCATGTAGGTGTCCGCACGCTTCGCCCCCACGACGTACGCCGCCGGCGAGCTGCCGCCGAAGAACAGCTCGAGGTGCCGGTCCTGGTAGGGGAAGACCTGCGGGGTCGCGCCGTCGAAGCGGTAGTAGCGGCCCTCGAAGTCGTGCGGCCCACGGGAGTCCCAGAGGGCCCGCAGCACCTGGAGGTACTCGTCGGTGCGGTCGTAGCGCTCGTCGTGGGGCAGGTAGTCGCCCTCGCGACGCTGCTCCGCGTCGGTGCTGCCGGTCACGATGTTGAGCGCGACGCGCCCCTTGCTGAACTGGTCGAGCGTGGTGAACGTGCGCGCCGCCAGGGTCGGGTGCACGACACCGGGGCGGTGCGCGATGAGCAGGCCCAGCCGCTCGGTCTGGGCGGCGGCGTACGCCGCGACCTGCGTCCCCTCGGCCCAGCCGGACCCGTAGCCGATGAGGACCCGGTCGAAACCGCCGTCCTCGTGGGCCTTCGCGAACCGCGCCGTGTAGTCGGGGTCGACGACGGCCGCGTTGCCGGGGCGGATCTCCGAGGCGTCGGCGGTGCCGATCATGCCGAGGATCTCGACCTCGTCGTAGGGGGAAGCGGTGCTCATGCTGACTCCTTCTGGGGGTGGGGTGGGTCGAGGCGCTCCCGCCAGACGACGGCGTCGTGGCAGGCGCTCTGCCGCTGGGGAGCGTGCGGGAGCGGGGCGGAGCGCGGCTGCTCGGCGCAGGCGTCGTGCGCGAACGGGCAGCGGTGGGCGAACACGCAGCCGAGGTCGGCCGGCCAGGCCGGCCGGTCCGGGTCCGGGCGCAGCCGGTCCGGGGTGAGCCGGTCCTCGTGCCCGAGCGCGATGGTCGGCGCCGAGGCGGTGAGCAGCGCGGTGTAGGGGTGGGCCGGCTCCTCGAGAACCGCGCGGATCGGGCCCTGCTCGACGATCCGGCCGCGGTAGAAGACCGCCACCCGGTCGGCGATCCCGGCCAGCGAGCTGAGGTCGTGGGCGATGATCACGACGGCCAGGTCGAGCTCGGTGCGCAGCTGGTCGAGCAGGTTGAGGATCAGGTTGCGGTTGGACACGTCCAGCGCCGAGACGGGCTCGTCGCAGAACAGCAGCCGGGGTCGCGTGCTGATGGCGCGAGCGAGCGAGACCCGCTGGCGCTGGCCCCCGGAGAGCTGGCGGGGCCGGCGGTCCGCGACCGCCTCGGGGTCGAGGCCGACCAGCCGCAGCGACTCCGCGACCCGCTGCCCGCGCTCGGCACGGGACAGCGTGCCGGCGATGTCGAGCGGCTCGCGGACCAGCTCGGTCACCGTGAGGTCGGGGTCGAGCGAGCGCAGCGGGTCCTGGAAAACCAGCTGCACCTGGCCGGAGCGCCGGAAGGCGCGCCGGGCCCGGCGGCGCAGCCCGCCGATGTCCTCGCCCGCGAACTCGATCTCGCCGGCCGCGGGCGCGACCAGGCCGACGGTGGCCCGGGCCAGGGTGGTCTTGCCGGAGCCGGTCTCACCGACGATGCCGACGATCTCCCCGGGGCGCACCTCGAGGTCGGCGTCGCGCAGCGCGGCGCCGGTGCCGAGGTGGGTGCCCTTGCGCGGCGGCGTGTACGACACCGACAGCCCGCGGACCCGCAGCAGCGGGGCCGGCGTCGGCGGGAGCGACGCCGCCAGCCGGACGTCGTGGGGGGCGCGGGTCGGGTGGGTCGTGCTCATGCGGGCACCGCCTCGTCGAGGATGGATCGGACGCACCGGGTGGTGCGCCCGCCACCGAGGTCGGTGACGGGGACCGGGCCGGCCGTGCACGCGGCACTCGCCACCGGGCACCGCGGCGCGAACCGGCAGCCGGGCATCTCCTCGCCCGCGGCCGGCGGCTGCCCGGGGATGACGTCGAGCCGCCGGCGCCCCCAGTCGCCGATCGTCGCGACGGCCATCAGAGCGCGCGTGTAGGGGTGCTGCGGGTCGCCGAGCACCTGCGCGGTCGGACCGCTCTCGACGATCTGGCCGCCGTACATCACCAGGACCCGCTCGCAGCTCTCGGCGACCACGGCCAGGTCGTGGGTGACCAGGAGCAGCGACAGGGCGTGGGTCTCGCGCAGCCGGCGCAGCAGCGCGAGGATCTCGGCCTGGATGACGACGTCGAGCGCGGTCGTGGCCTCGTCGGCGATGAGCAGCTCGGGCTCGCAGGAGATCGCGATCGCGATCAGGACCCGCTGGAGCATCCCGCCGGACAGCTGGTGGGGGTACTGGTGGAAGACCGCGGCCGGGTCGTGCAGGCCGACCTCGGCGAAGAGCTCCACCGCGCGGTCGTGCGCGGCGCGCCGCCGCAGGCCGCGCTTGACGCGCAGCTGCTCGGCGAGCTGGTGGCCGACCGTCAGCGACGGGTTGAGGTACGACGCGGGGTCCTGGAACACCGCGCCGATCCGGCCCGCGCGGACGCCGTCCCAGGTCGAGCGGCGCGCGCCGACCAGCTCGACGGCCTGCGGGCCCTCGCCGAGCACGATCCGGCCGCCGTCGACCCGTCCGGTGGTGGGCAGCAGCCCGAGCGCGGCCCGGCAGGTCAGGGTCTTCCCGCTGCCCGACTCGCCGACCAGGCCGACCGACTCGCCGCGCCCGATCTCGAAGGACACGTCCTGGACGGCCACCAGGCCGTCGCCGACGGACACCTGCAGGTCGGTGACCGCCAGGGTTCTCTCACGCGGGGACGCCATCGCGTCGCTCCTCTCGGACGGGCGGGGTGGGCCGGCGCCGGCGTGGAGCCTCCGTCGCACCGGTCGCGTCGCGGATGGCGTCGGCGAGCAGGTTGAGCGAGCCGACGGTCGCCATCATCAGCAGGGCCGGGAAGATCGGGGCCCACGGCTGCTGGGCCAGGTAGCCGAGGTCGGAGGAGAGCATGCCTCCCCAGGTCGGCGCGGGCGGCGTCACGCCGAGCCCGAGGAACGCGAGCGAGGCGACCACCAGCAGGGCGGCGCCGGTGGCGTGCGCCGCGGTGACCGCGACGTTCGGCAGCACCTTGGTCCAGATGTGCCGGCGCAGGGTCCACCACTCGGTCGCGCCCATCAGCTCGGCGGCCTCGACGTACTGCACCTTGCGCAGGCCCAGCGCCGCCGCCCGGGTGACCCGGAAGAAGATCGGGCTGATCAGGATGCCGATCGCGATCATCGCCTGCTGCAGCCCGTTGCCGAGCGTGCCGGCGACGGCGATCGCGAAGACGGTGAACGGGAGGATCACCAGGGTGTCGCTGACCCGCAGGGTGAGCCACTCCAGCCGCGGGCCCAGCCAGGCCGACGCAAGACCGGTGGGGACGCCGAGCACGGCGCCGATCAGCACCGCCTCGACAGCGCCGACGACGGACAGGCGGGTGCCCTCCATCAGCCGGCTCAGCACGTCCCGGCCGACGTAGTCGGTGCCCAGCAGGTGCGTGCTGCTCGGGCCCTGGAGCACGTCGTCGGTGTACTGGTGGAGCGGGTCGTGGGGGGCCAGGGTGCCGCCGAGCACGGCGAGCAGGGCCACGCCCAGCAGGACGACGAGCGCCAGCCGGGCGCTGGGGATCCGCCAGAGTGCGCGCAGGGTCCTCATCGGGCGGCTCCCGTCGCGCCGCTGCCGCGCCGGGCGACCGGGTTGAGCAGCACCTGGAGCAGGTTGACCACGAGGCTCGCGACGACCACGACCACGGCGGTCACCAGCAGCGTGCCGAGGACGACGGGCACGTCGCCCTTCTCGGCGGCCTGCAGCGAGAGCTGGGCGACGCCGGGCAGGCCGAACAGCTTCTCGGTCATCACGGCGCCGCCGATGATGAGCGGGATGGCGAGGCCGATCACCGCGAGCGTCGGCCCGGCGGCATTGCGCAGCACGTGGCCGAAGAGCACGCGGCGGCGCCCGAAGCCGCGCATCGCCGCACCCACGGCGTAGTTCTCGCGCAGCTCGCCGACCAGCGAGGTCCGCAGCTGGCGTGCGATGGACGCCGCGACGTCCAGGCTCAGCGCGAGGGCCGGGAGGATCGCGAAGCGCAGCCACTCCAGCGGGTCCGTCTGGACCGGGACGTAGCCTCCCGCCGGCAGCAGCTGGAGCTTCACGGCGAACACCACGATCAGCGCCATGCCGATGACGAACGGCGGCAGCGTGCCGAGCAGCGAGCAGACCAGCGTCACGGCCCGGTCGACGACACCGCCGTTGCTGAGCGCCGCGCCGATGCCGGCGCCGCCGCCGATCAGGATCGCCAGCACGAGCGCCAGCGCGGCGATCGACAGGTCGACCGGCAGGGCGGTGCGGATGCTGTCGGCGACCGGGATCGTGGTGAACCACGACCGGCCGAGGTCCCCGGTGACGGCGTTGCCGACCCAGGTGGCGTACTGCTCGACGAGCGGGCGGTCGAGGCCGAACTCGTGGTCGAGCCGGGCGATGTCCTCGGCGGTGGCGGTCTCGCCCAGCGCCGCGGCGGCCGGGTTGCTGTCGCTGAGCGCGCCGAGCGCGAAGGTCACGACCGACGCGAGGAAGAGCACCGTCACCGTGACCGCAACGACGCCGGCCAGCGAGCGCAGGGCCGGCAGCGCCCGGCGCAGCGCGGCGGCGGCCCGCCCGGAGGCCTCGGCCGCCGACGGGACCGCCCCCGGTGCGGGGGCGACCACGGTCATGACGTCGTCACCCCCTCGAACCGGCGCAGGCTCGGCGACGCGGGCAGCGCCGAGACGCCCTTGCGCGCGACGATCGACGGCGTCAGGTAGAGGAAGACGTTCGGGAAGGTGGTGACCGCGATCCGGGTCGCCTCCTGGAGCAGCCCCGGGTACGCCGGGTCGTCGGTCGGCGTCTCCTTGACCTTCTTCAGCTGGGCCTCGAGCTGGGGGCTCGACGTGCGGCTGGGGTTCATCAGGCCCTCGGAGCCGAACAGCACCTGGAACGCCTGCACCGGCGACTCGCGGCCCGCGAAGCCGTCGTACGTCAGCGCCTTGGAGCGCTCGATGTAGACGAGCTGGGTGTGCTGGGTCTGCGGGATCGTGTCGATCTTGGCGTCGATCCCGACGTCCTTGAGCTGGGCCTGGATCAGCTCGACCGCGGCGGGGGCGAAGCCCGACGAGGTGAACACGGCGGGGACCGGGTCGGTGTAGCCGGCGTCGGCGAGGAGCTGGCGGGCCTTGTCGGGGTCGTAGGCGTAGACGTCGCCGAGGTCGGGGTCGAAGCCGACGTAGCCCGGCGGGAAGGGCTGGTAGTTGACGTCGCCGATGCCGAAGTTGGCGACCTTCTTGATCTTCTCCCGGTCGATCGCGAACTTGAGGGCCTCGACGACAGCCGGGTCGTCGAACGGCGCCATCCCGGTGTGCACGTCGAGCACGCTGACGAACATCGAGTCGAGCACCTGCACCTCGAGCCCGGCGTCCTTGGCCTGCTGCACCTGGGCGCCGCCGAGCCGGGCCACGTTGTACTGCCCGGACTGGACCGCCGCCACGACGGTCGCCGGGTCGGCCTGCGGGTAGAGGTCGAAGGCGGAGACCTTGATCTCGCCGGCCGCGAAGAAGTGGTCGTTCTTCTTCAGCGAGGCGTGGTCGTTCTGGACGTACTTCGTGACCACGAACGGCCCGGAGCCGGCCGGCTGGGTGGCGAGCGCCGCGGCGTCCTTCTGGAACGCGGCCGGGTTGACGACCATGCCGGTCTTGCCGGCGAACAGCAGCGGGTACTGGTAGTCGACCTCGCTGAGCTCGATCACGACGTCGCGCGCGCCCGAGGCCGAGACCTTCTTGATGGTCTTCATCTGCGGCGCGATCAGCGAGCCCTGCTGGGTGCGGCCGCGCTCGATCGACTTCGCCACGGCGGCCGCGTCGAGCGGGCTGCCGTCGCTGAACGCCAGGCCGGTGCGCAGGGTGAAGGTGACCTGCTTGCCGGACGCGTCGTACTTCCAGGACTCGGCCAGCCACGGGATCGCGTTGCCCTGCTCGTCGAGCGCGGTGATCGGGTCGTAGGCCAGGGCGAGCATCTGCACGTCGGAGCCGGCCGACGAGGTGACCGGGTCCCAGGTGGTGGGGAGCTGCCAGGCCCACTTGATGGTGCCGCCGGCGCCGCTGCCCCCGCTGCTCGTCGACGTGCCGCCGCAGGCCTCCAGCGCGAGGATCAGCCCGGCGCCCAGGCTGGCGCCGAGGAAGGTCCGGCGGTTGAGGTGGGTCGGCTGGGCCGGCTTGCTGGTGCGGAGAGGCATCGAGGTCTCTTTCGGGGGTCTCGGGGGATGGAGCTGCGGAGGTGGTGACCGGGCGCCCGGCGGGTGCGGCCGGGCGCCCGGAGCTCTAGGGGGTGGTCGCCGCCGCCGCGCGCGCGGCGGTGTGGCGGTTGACCGGGACGGGCAGCCCGAGATGCCCGCGCAGGGTGGTGGCGTCGTACTGGGCGCGGAAGACGCCGCGCTCCTGGAGGATCGGCACGACCTCTTCGACGAAGCGCCGGAAGCCGGCCGGGTGGTCGACGCCCACGTTGAAGCCGTCGCAGGCCCGGGCCTCCCACCACTCGACGAGCTTGTCGGCGACCGTCGCCGGGGAGCCGACGAACTCGCTCTTGCGGAAGTACCGGGTCGCCTCGACGGTCTGCCGCAGCGTCCAGCCGTTCTCGACCGCCCGCTCGGTGACCGCCTTGGCCTGGGTGAAGAACGAGCGGCGTCCGTGCTCGAGGGTCTCGGCGGGGAACGGCGCGTCGAGGTCGTACTGCGTGAAGTCGTGCCAGCCGAAGGGGCGGCCGAACTCGGCGAGCGCGGCGGCGAAGGTGTGGTCGCGGTCGTTGTTGAACGCCTCGAGCTCGCGCGCCTCCTCGTCGGTGTCGCCGACGACGACCTTGATCCCCGGCATGATCACCAGCTCGTCGGGGTCGCGCCCGAACTTCGTCTGCGCGCGGGTCTTGAGGTCGTCGTAGAAGGCCTGTCCCGCCGGGATGTCCGGGGCGTGGGTGAAGATCCCCTCCCCCACGCTGGCTCCCAGGTCGCGGCCCTGGTCGGAGTCGCCGGCCTGGAAGACGACCGGGTGCCCCTGGGGCGAGCGGACCAGGTTGAGCGGGCCGCGCACCTTGAAGTGCTCGCCCTCGTGGTCGAGCACGTGCTGCTTGGTGCGGTCGAGGAAGACGCCGCTCGCGCGGTCGCGGACGAAGGCGTCGTCCTCGTAGGAGTCCCACAGGGCCCGGGCCAGCTCGACGAACTCCTGCGCCCGGCCGTAGCGGGTGTCGTAGTCGTAGTGCTCGTCGAGCCCGTAGTTGGTCGCGGTGCCGGCGTCCCCCGTGGTGACGACGTTCCACCCCGCGCGGCCGCCGCTGATCAGGTCGAGCGAGCCGAGCCGCCGGACCAGGTTGAACGGGCTGTTGAAGCTCGTCGTCGCGGTGCCGACCAGGCCGATCCGGCTGGTCTGCGTGGCGAGCGCGCTCAGCAGGGTGAGCGGCTCGAGCCGGTTGAGGTAGTGGGGCGGCGAGTAGGGGGTGATGAACTGGCTGTCCACGACGAAGAGCAGGTCGAAGCAGCCGCGCTCCGCGAGCCGCGCGATCTCGGTGAACCACGCGATGCTCACGCTCGCGTCACCCGGGATCTCGGGGTCCAGCCACAACGTGTGGCTGCCCGGGCCGCCGGTGCCGTAGGGCACCGCACCCAGGTGGATCTGCCGCTTCGAGGCCATGCTCCGGCTCGCTTCCCACACTCATTGGCGATGTTTGTCTACAAAATTACTCGCCTTTGAGAGCGGGGTCCAACGAGGCTTCATGATCCGAACCGATCACGAGGCGTGATGGATCAGGGATTACTCTTGTTTCATGAGCAAGATTCTGGACATTGCCCCGCTGCGCAGCCTCGTCGCCGTCGCGGACTGCGGCGGTTTCCAGCGCGCGGCCGACCACCTGCACCTGAGCCAGGGCGCGGTCAGCCAGCACGTCCGGCGCCTCGAGGGCGTCGTCGGCACCAAGCTCGTCGAGAAGCACGGCCGCGGCTCCCGCTTCACCGCCGGCGGCGAGCGCCTCGTGCACCACGCGCGCCAGATCCTGGCCGCCCACGACGACACCCTGCGCTCGTTCGCGGTCACCCAGGTCAGCGAGTTCACGCTCGGCTCGACCGAGCACGCCGCCGCCCAGCTGCTCCCCTCGCTCGCCGCCGCGCTCGAGCAGGCCGACTCCGGCCACCGCTTCCGCTTCCGCATCGACCGCGGCAACCGGCTCCGCGAGGGACTGGCCTCCGGCTCCATCGACCTCGCCCTGGTCCTCAACGCCGACGACCCGGACGCCGTCCCCGTCGGTGAGCTCGAGCTCGCCTGGTACTCCTCACCCGCCTGGTCGCCGCCGTCCGCGCCCCAGCCGGTGCCCCTCGTCGCCTTCGACAGCCCCTGCAGCCTGCGCAGCCGCGCCCTCGAGACCCTCGCCGCCCACGCCATCCCCGCCGTCATCGGCGCCGAGGCCATCCAGCTCGCCGGCGTCCAGGCCGCCGTCGGCGCGGGCCTCGGCGTGGCCCTCATGGCCACCCTCGGCAGCACCCCCGAGGGTCTCGTCCGCCGCGACGACCTGCCCCTCCCCGAGCCGCTCCGGCTGTCCGTCTGCGCGCGCCCGGCGCTCGACGCGGACGTCGTCCGGCTGGTCGCTCAGGCGCTGACGCCGCTGCTCACCTCGGGAGCGAGCGCCTGAGCGGGTAGGTCAGGCGGTGCGGCGTCCACCGACGAGGAACGCGGGCCGGTCGTCGTGACGGATGGCCTGAGCGCGGCCCGCGGCCTTGGCGCGGTACAGGGCGTGGTCGGCGCGGGCGAGGCCGAGGGCGACGTCGTCGCCCGGCAGGACGGAGGCGATGCCGAAGCTGACCGTGGGTGTCCCGTCGGCCTCGGCGTAGCGGTGCGCGATGGTCGCGGTGAGATCCTCGGCCGTGCCGTGGACGGTGAGGATGACGAACTCGTCGCCGCCGAGACGTCCGACGATCCCGCGGGGTCCGATGACCTCGCGGCAGGCGTCGGCGAACGCGGTCAGGGCGTCGTCGCCGGCGGCATGACCGGCGTCGTCGTTGATGTCCTTGAACCGGTCGAGGTCGGCGAGCACGAGCGCGGCATCGGTGCCGAACCGGCCGCGATCGAGGATGACCTGGCCCTCGCGGTAGAACTCCGCACGGTTGAGGAGCCCGGTGAGTGAGTCCCGGGTGGCGCGGCGACGCAGCTCGGCGATCTGCTGGTCCGCGGCCAAGGCGGACATGCCGAACGTGGCGACGACGAGCAGGATCATGGTGAGCAGCGTGGTGACCTGGCCACCGAACGCGTTCTGGAACACCGGGTGCTGCGGGCCGACGGTGACGAACGCCGTCGCGCGGGCCAGGTAGTAGGCGCCGAGGAGACTCGAGACCACCGCCATCGCCACGAGAGCGAAGCGGTTCTGCGCCGGCGAGTCGACCCCCACGTCCGTCTGACGCAGCAGGAGCACGAGCTCCAGGGTCGAGCGGCCGATGAGGAGCGCCATGCCGGTCAGGAACGCCGCGCCACCCGACCAGGAGTCGACAGTCGGGTCGCCCAGGGCCGACGCGACCGCGACGACTGCGGGCACCGCCGCCAGCTGCCAGCGGGGCACGGGCACGGCGCGCAGGGAGCGCGCGCTGGCCCACACACAGCCGGCACCCAGCACCCCCATCATGTTCCCGGCGGGGTTGCCCACCACCTGGAGCGCGGTGCCGTCGAAGAGGAACAGGGTGGCGCTGAGGATGAAGCAGCCGATCGACACGCACCACCACCCGCTGTAGGCCGAGCGGGTCGTGCGGAACGTGACGCCGTAGACGAGGACCAGGACGCTCAGGGCCACGAGCCCGAAGGCGATGCGCAGGGTGACCAGGTCCAGCATGCTCCCAGGCTAGGTGCATCGGGTTGCCGCGGCAGCCGCCGCGGGTGGGCGAGGCGGAAACATGACCGAGCGTTCTGACGTCCTAGTCATTCGGGGTCGCCACGCAGCTCGACCACCGGGGACCAAGGTCCCCGGTGGTCGACGGCCCCCTTCGTTCAGCTCCGCCGGGTCAGCACTTGCCGACGCGGGCGATGTCGATCGGGCCGCCGTTGCCCATGTTGCCGCCGCCGATGCCGCCGGCGAGCGTGAAGCCCGCCTTCTTGGGCAGCCGCACCGAGCCGACCTTCGAGTAGGTGCCCTTCTTGACCATCGGCGAGCGCCAGGACGACGTCGGGTCGTCGACGCCCTCCTTGAACACGTAGAGGGTGGCGCTGAACTTCCCGGCGCGCACCTTGCGGGTGTCGAGCCGGCCGTACACGCGCCAGGCGGCGCCCTTGCTCACGGAGACCTTGCAGACGCCGAGCTTGGCCTTCTGCATCGTCTGGACGACGGTGAACTGCTTGCCGCTGGGCTTGGCGGCGACCGGGGCCGCCGAGGCGGCCGAGGCGCCGACCGGAGCGATCACGGCGACGGCCATGGCCACACTGGCGATGGAACGGGTCAGGGTCTTCACGTTTCTTCCTCCTGGTTCGCGGCCCGGCCACGGTGGCCGGCCCTTGCGCGCGTGCAGAGATCGCGCGGACTCGTGGCCGCCCGAGCCGCCTCTCCCCACGTCGGCACCGAACCGGCGGAACGTAGACATCCAGGTGATCGGATCAGCTGCCGCCCCGCCACTGGAGGACCGTGAGCGCGGCCGCGACGTCGACCGGGTGCTCGGCCAGGGGCCGCGGCAACAGCTCGTCGGCCCGGGCGAGGCGCCGGATGACCGTGTTGCGGTGGGCGTGGAGCCGTCGCGCGGTCCGGGAGGTGTTGAACTGCTCCTGCACGAAGGCGAGGACGACGTCGCGGGTCTCGGGGTCGGCGGTCGCGAGGTCGCCGAGCACCTCGGCGACGTACTCGTCGGCACTGGCGGGCTCGGTGGTCATGAGGGCGACGAGCTGGATGTCCTGGTAGCGGGCGATGCGCTGGGGCGAGGCGAGGCGCGTCATCATCCGCTGGGTGGTGGAGGCGTCGAGGTGGCTGCGGCGGAACCCCTCGATGTCGCGGCCCGGCCGCCCGACCGCGATGCTCACGCCGGGGTGCCCCACGAGCCTGGTGGCGAGCTCGTGGGCGGTGGGCGCCGTGGCGACGGGCAGCCACACCCAGTGGGACGCCGAGCTCGCGACGACGGTGAGCCGGCGGGTGGCGCCGCTCGCCTGGACGAGGGCCTCGGCGGCGGCGTCGAGCTCGGTGGTGCTCGCCTCGACCGCCGTCCAGACGACGGCCGCGACGTGCGGTCCGGTCAGGGGGTAGCCGAGCTGCGCCTCGGCCCGGGCACGGCTGAGGGGAGCACGCTCGAGGATGAGGGAGACGGCGGCGCGGCGCTCGGCGTGGCTGCCGCTCTTGAGCTGGTCGCGCTCGGCCTCGATGACCGAGGCGACGGCGTCGATGGTGTCGTCGATGAACGTGGAGATCGACAGCAGCGACACGTCGAGGAGCTCGTGGAGGAGGTCGGGGTCCTGGGTGAGCTCGAAGCAGATCGTCATCCACCGCCGCGACGCCCTGCTCTGACCGGTGCGGTAGCTGTCCAGCGCACTGCGGTCGAGGCCGCGCCGGGCGAGGTCGCGTGCGGTCTCCAGGTTGTCCGGGTCGAGGTTCGGGGGCACCCGGAGCCCCGGTGCCTGCACGTTCGCGGCGGCCCAGTGCCGCAGGTTGGCCAGGGTGTTGCGACGGATGCCCTCGGCCAGCACCGGGTCCGCGGCGATCGCCTCCATGCCGGGACTGGCCAGCGCGGCGGAGTCGATCTCGGCCACCCACTCCGGACGCAGGCGGAGCGCGATCTCGGCGCCCTGCCGGATGAGCTCGCGCACCTGCGGCGAGGACGACGGCCAGGACCCGGTCACTGCAGCATTCTGCACCACACGCCGAACGAGCTGAGACGGATTGTCCTGGCGAGCTGGGGCAGAGCCGTCGCACATTGGGTTCGGCCCGGATCGTCCACCCCCTCAGGAGAGAACATGTCCCACCGTCACGCCCGGACCGGTCCGCCGTCGTCCCTCGAGGACGTCGAGCAGGTCGACGTCCTCATCGTCGGCGCCGGCCTCTCCGGCATCGGCGCAGGTCGCTACCTGCGGACCGAGCTCCCCCACAAGAGCTTCGTCATCCTCGAGGGCCGGGCGGCGTCCGGAGGCACCTGGGACCTGTTCCGCTACCCCGGCATCCGCTCGGACTCCGACCTGACCACCTTCGGGTACGAGTTCAAGCCGTGGCGCGAGAAGGAGGCCATCGCCGACGCCGCGCAGATCGTGGGCTACCTGCGCGAGACCGCCACCGAGAACGGGCTGGACGAGCACATCCGGTACCACCACCGGGTGCAGCGCGCGTCGTGGTCCTCGGAGACGGCCCGCTGGCTGGTCGAGGTGGAGCAGACCGACACCGGCGAACGGCGCTACTTCAGCGCCGGCTGGCTGTTCTGCGCCGGCGGCTACTACGACTACGACGAGGGCTACACGCCCGTCTTCGAGGGCCGGGACCGCTTCCGGGGGCAGGTGGTGCACCCGCAGCACTGGCCCGAGGACCTCGACTACACGGGCAAGAAGGTCGTCGTCATCGGCAGCGGCGCCACCGCGGTCACGCTGGTGCCGTCGATGGCCGACGACGCCGCCCACGTCACGATGCTGCAGCGCACCCCGACGTACGTGATGCCCATCCCGCGCGTGGACAAGCTGGCGAACAACCTGCGCCGCTGGTTCGGCGACGACCGCGGCCACGCCCTGGCCCGGCAGAAGAACATCGCCAAGCAGCGCGCCATCTGGCTGTTCGCGCAGAGGTTCCCCGGCAAGGCCCGCCAGGTCATCCGGCGCTTCAACGAGGAGCGGCTGCCCGCCGGCTTCCCCGTCGACGAGCACTTCAACCCGCCGTACAACCCCTGGGACCAGCGGCTGTGCGCCGTACCGGACGGCGACCTGTTCCGGTCGATCCGCAACGGCGACGCCTCCGTCGTCACCGACCGCATCACTACCTTCACCGAAGACGGCATCCTCCTGGAGTCGGGACGCGAGCTCGAGGCGGACATCATCGTCACGGCGACGGGCCTCAACATCAAGCTGCTCGGCGGCATCGACCTGGTCGTCGACGGCCGCGCCGTCGACGTCAGCCAGAGCGTCGCGTACCGCGGCGTGATGCTCAGCGGCATCCCGAACCTCGCCATGGCGATCGGCTACACGAACTCGTCGTGGACCCTGAAGATCGGCCTCCTCTGCGACTACTTCTGCCGCCTCCTCGCCCACCTCGACGAGCACGGCCACGACGCCGTGTGGCCCGTCGCCGACCCCGACATGGAGACCCGCCCGCTCCTCGACTTCGGCGCCGGCTACGTCCAGCGTGCTCTCGACACCCTGCCCAAGCAGGGCGTGGCCGCGCCGTGGCTGATGTCGATGAACTACTACAACGACGCGAAGGTCCTGCGCCGCGGCGCCGTCGTCGACGAGCACCTCGCGTTCGCCAGCGCGACGGCTCCGGTCACCCGGGAGCGTGCCGTGCTGGCCCCCTGACCGCGTCCCTGGGTCCCGGCGGTCCACGTCTCGCTACGCTGCTGCCGCGGGTCGGAGGGCCCGGGGGATCTGGGAGGACGATCTTGGCCCGGACGGGCACGCCGGAGCGTGGGGCACCGGACGAACGCGGGTGGGCGATGGCCAGCTTCCGCGACGCTGTCCGCTGGGCGTTCTTCGCCGGCATGGTGGTGTGGATGCCGCTGGTGGTCGCGGCGTACTTCGTCGGCCCGGAGCGCCATCACGACGGCATGTTGGTGGTGGGGGTCAACGGCGCCCTGCTGGTCGTGGCGGCGGTGGCCTGCGCGAAGCCGGAGTTCCCCGCGTGGCTGGTGTTCTTGCTCCAGTACGCGGTGTTCGTCTTCGACTGGATGCACACCGCCGGCCCGTCCACGCCGTTCGCGGTAGCGACGTTCCACCTCTTCATCATCACGGCGGTCGCCCAGGGTCTGGTGCTGCGACGCCGGATCGACCTGGTCCTCTCGTTGGCGTGCTGCGTGGCGGTCGCCGTGCTGATCTACCTCGCGGACCCGGAGCAGGGGACGCGGTTTCCGCTGTTCCTCCTGGCGAACGGGCCGCTCGCGATCGTGGTCGGCCGGCCGGGGCTGGTGCCGCTGCTGCGGTTCGCCAGATCTCTCGACACCAACCACCACGAAGCGGTGCGCGCGAGGACGCGCCTGGACGTGCAGACGGCGGCCATGCGCCGGGCGGCCGAGGAGCAGCGCCAGGTCCACGACACGGCGATCAACACCCTCGCGGCCGTCGCTCGTGGCGGGTCCGCCGTCTCGGATCTGGGCGCGGTGCGAGCTCGCTGCCACGCGGACACCCAGGTGCTGGAGCACCTGATGAGCTCCTCCGGGCTGGACCTGACGGCCCACGAGTCGCCCGAGGCGCCGCTCGCGCGGCGCACGGTCACGGTGGACCTGACCGGGCTGTCGGGCCAACCGCTCGCCGACCTCTGGGCCGGCATGCCGCTGGGGGTCCGGGCGGCCCTGGGCGGCGCGACAGGTGAGCTGGTGACCAACGCCGAGAAGCACGCGGGAGTGGCGCGGGTGAGCGTCGACATCCGGGCCGACGGCGCCGGCGGTGGCGGTGTTCGCGTGGTCGTCAGTGACCAGGGCAGGGGCTTCGCGCCCGAGGACGTGGCAGAGCGGGGGCTCGCTTCGTCGGTACGCGCGCGGCTGGCCGAGGAGGGCATCGCCTTCGACCTGCGCACTGCCCCGGGGGCCGGGGTGCGCGCCGCCATGTCGTGGCGCGCCGACGGCGATCAGGGTGCGGGCGAGGCCGCGGACTTCCGGGTCGGCGTCGACCGGGTCAGCATGGTGGGCGCGCTCCTGATCAGCGCGCTGCTGGCCGGAGGAGGCATCTTCCTCGGCGCGGCCAACCACCCGGGCGAGCTCACCCCGGACTACCTGCTGGCGGCGCTGGTCATCACGACGACGCTCCTTGCGTGGCGGAGCTGGCGCCGCCACGACCGGCTCACCGGAGCGATGACCGCGGTGCTGGTGGTCACCGCGCCGATCGCCTTCCTGGTCTCCGGCAGCGGCGTGGACTTCGGGCAGGGCTACGTCCTCGCCTGGCAGTGCATCGCGCCCGCGATGCTGCTCTTCATCGTCGTGGCCGGGACCCGCTCCGCGCGCGTCGTCGCGATCGGGACGGCGGCCTACGCAGCGGTCGGCGCGGCGGCCGCGTTCGCCCTCACCGCGACGCCCGCAGCGGGGGCGGTCACCTTCGTCATGCTGGCGACCGGACTCGTGTGGGTCGGTGGCTGGGTCCTGTTCAACCTCCGGCTGCGCCGGATGGCAGCACGCGCGATCCGCGAGCACGAGGCGGCGGTGCGCGCCGACGAGGCCGCCGAGGCCCAGGCCACCGCCGCGCAGGTGAGGGCCCGCTGGCGGTTGGCCGGCATCGAGAGCGCCGCCGACCTGCTGCGGGCCCTCGGCAGCACCCTCGACCCCGCCTCCCCCGAGGCCCGCCACCGCAGCGGCCTCGAGGAGACGTACCTGCGCCAGGTCGTCCTGCTCCCGCCCGAGCTGGTCAACATCGGCGCCTGGTTCTGCCAAGCCCTCTCGACCGCCCGGGAACGCGACGTGAACCTCCAGGTGCGCTCCGGCCCGCACGACATCGCCCCCGGGACCGCCGACCTGCTCGGACAGTACGTCGTCGACGCCACCACCGTGGTCGACCCCGGCACCGATCTGGTCGTCTCCCTCCTCGAGGGGAGGGACGGCCTGCAGCTGCGCCTGGTCGCCACCGACAGCCGGATCGCCGAGCTCGCCCGGGAACGCGACTGGGATTCCGGCCTGGAGCTCGAGATCCAGCAGTATGCCCAGCAGGTGCTCGTCCGCGTCGGCCCGCGGGCCGCCGCCTGAACGAGAGACCCAGAGCCCGTCAGCGCACCTGGGCGAGTGCGACGGCGTCGGGGCCGGCCGGGAACCGCAGCGTCCCCGTGGTGTCGTGGACGGCGCGCCAGACGGCCTCGGCCACGTCGAGGGGGGTGGTGGTGTTGCCCTGCACGCTGAAGGCATCCAGGATCGGGTCCGCGAAGGAGGCGTAGGTCGAGGGGATCATCGCGCTGATGTCACCGCCGTTGGCCGTGAACCGGGTCGTGGGGCAGTAGCCCGGCTGGACGAGCTTGGCCTGGACTCCGAACGCCGCCAGCTCGAGGGCGATCGACGCCGTGAAGCCCTCGGTGGCCATCTTGCTCGCCTTGTACATCGCCGTCAGCGGCATGGCGCCGAGGACGACACTGGAGCTGATGTTGACCACGACCCCCGAGCCGCGCTCGCGGAACTGGGGGATGACGGCCTTGGTCGTGGCCATGACGCCGAACGTGTTGGTCTCGAACAGCTCGCGGGCCTTGTCCATCGGGGTCGCCTCGACGACACCGATCCCGCCGATGCCCGCGTTGTTGACCAGGACGTCGATGGGGCCGGCCGCGGCGAACGCCGCCTCGATGCTGGCGGCGTCCGTCACGTCGAGCTGCAGGACGGTGATGCGGTCGGAGTCGGGGAGGACATCCCTCCGAGGTGTTCGCATCGCGGCGATGACGTTCCACCCCTGCTCGTGGAAGTAGCGGGCAGTCTCGAGGCCGTACCCGGAGGATGCCCCGGTGATCATGATGGTTTCCATGCGGTTGACTCTAGGCACCGGAATCCGGACGATCTATAGTTCAGAATCCGGGTTACATTATCGATAGTCCGGTCATTCCTCGACGATCCCGCCTCACCAGGAGTCTCGATGCCTGACCCGCTCTCCGAGGTCGTCCAGATGCTGCGTCCTCGCGACGTGTTCTCCAAGCGCATCTCCGGAGCCGGGGCCTGGGGCGTCAGGTACACCGCCTTCGGTCAACCCGGGTTCTCCGTGGTGCTCGAGGGCAGCTGCCGGCTGGCCGTGGAGAACGCCCCGGAGATCATCCTCGAGCCGGGCGATTTCGTGCTCCTGCCGAGCACTCCCGAGTTCGAGCTGACGGGCTTCACCCCGGTGGAGCCCGTCGACCTGGACCCCCGGAAGATGGCCGCCGACGACCTGGACGCGGACCACACCAACGGACTGCCCCCGGACGTGCGCCTGCTGGGCGGCACCTTCGTGTTCGACTCGCCGGACGCGGCACTGCTGAGCTCCTTGCTGCCCCCGGTCGTGCACGTGCGCGGCGTCGAGCACTTCCAACCCCTGGTGTCGCTGGTCGCCGACGAGGCGCTGGCCGACAAGCCGGGACGAGAGCTCGTGCTGAGACGCCTCGTCGAGATACTCCTCGTCGAGGCGCTCCGGAGCGACGTCACGCCGCAGTCGCCGCCCGGACTTCTGCGCGGCCTCGCAGACCGCAAGCTCGCTCCCGCCGTCCAGCAGATGCACGAGCACCTGGCCCGCCCGTGGACCGTCTCGCAGCTGGCCGACGCAGCCGCACTGTCGCGATCGGCCTTCTTCGACCGGTTCACCAAGCAGGTCGGGATGCCGCCCATGGAGTACCTGACGGCATGGCGGATGGCCGTGGCCCGCGACCTGCTCCGCCACGAGGACCTCGGGATGCAGGAGGTCGGCCGCCGCACCGGCTACAGCTCGGCCAGCGCCTTCAGCACCGCCTTCACCCGGTACTCGGGTGAGACTCCGAGCCAGTACGCTCGCCGGTCGGCTGCTGGCCAGGCGTCACACGTGCGGTCGGCTGCCGGCACCTGACCGCGGATCGGCGTCCTGTCGTGCCGGATCGGGGCGCGACTCGATCTACGCTCGCGGAATGGGCCTTGATGACGACCCGGGTCGAGATTCTCGGCAGGCGAGGGTGACCTACAACCTCACCGCCTTCAAGCGCGGCTTTCACGGCGGCCAGCAACCGCTGCTTCTCGACACCGCCGCTGACGACACAGCCGCACTCGCCGCCCTGCGCGACACGCTCTCCGAGTGCCGGTCGCACTGGCAGGCCGACGCGACACACGGCCATCCACGACCCTGGGTATCGGGCGCCATCGCGACTCCACACGGACCGATCTGCCGAGTCGGGCACTCCGAACCCAAAGACGCGTTCGAACCGATCCTCGCCGACATCGCCGAGGGCCTCGCGCAACGCGGAATCACCGGAATCCTCAAGCCCGCGCCGCTCGAGCTCCATCCCGTGTTCGGTGGCGGCAAGCCGAACAGCGCGTACACGACCCTGAGCGCAGTCCTGGTCCTCCCCCAGGACCTCGAGGTCCTCTACGCGAACACAGATCCCTACGGACGCCCCCGATACGACTGGTTCGTCGACCGCGACGTGACCCACCAGGTCTGGAAGGCAGCCATCACCTGGTGCCTCGATGCTCCGGGCGACGCCTACCTGTCACGCGCCGTCCAGACCACGCAGGTCTCCCCCGACCCGGACGATCTCCTCGGCGTCCTCACCGACGTTCCACCCACGCCCTGGGGCAGCCAGTTCGCCTTCGCGGTGATGCGGGCCAACCGCACCCGCATGCGCTACCTCAGCGTCGATCACGACGGGCTCGTGACCCTTCAAGACCTCGATACCGCGTCCGATCAAGGATCCGCCCTCACGGAGCTCGCCGCGGTCGCCAACACACTCTCGCCCCACGCCTCCATCACCAGCGTCCGCGAGACAGCCTCCGGTGTCGCTGGGTGGACCACATCACCGACGAGGCCCGATCACCGACCACCGATCGACCTCGTCGACGGGGGTATCGACTGGTGGCAGGTACTGCACCTCCTGCCCGACTACGTTCTCGACGCCCACGTCCATCAGGTCCTGATCGACAGCCAGCTGGCGAAGACCACGCTTCACCCCGACCGATGGACCGTGACGCCACTGGGCAACGGACGTCACGCAGTCACGGCCACCAACCCCCAACCCTGGCTGGATCACAGCGACCACACCCGCCCCGCAACGGCCGACAACCGCCCCACGGGCGTCGACGCAACGACCCTCGCCCGAGCACGCAACGACTTCGGCGACGCCATCCTCACTGCCGCAACCCTCGAGGCGAACCCGCCTCCCCTGCCTGCCGGGGCCTACAGCAGGTACCGCCAACACCATCCACGAGGCAGTCGCAGCTGACCCAGTACGACGACGGGGCCGGGTCTGCTGCAGGTACAGGTGACATCGGATCTGCGTCGATGTGTGCCGGCACTGGACGGATGTGCACCACGCCGAGACTCCCCCGAGATCAGCCGTGCCTCGTCACGGTAGACAGCACGGTAGGCAGTACGGCCCGTCGCGACCGCGGTGAGCGCCCTCGTGGTCGGTATCCCCAGCGCGCCCGCCCGAGCGACGCACTACGTGCCCTGAGGTCGGCTGTCCGGCAGGGAGCCCCAGATCTTCCAGGGGAGCAACCAGGTCAGGCTCAGGGCCCAGTTCAGACGCCAGCGGTCTCGGATGTCCACTCCGACGAAGATCACGGCCATCTCGTCGGCGGCGACCTGTCCGGCAGCTTCCACCGTGAGCGTCAACGAGATCGCGCCGGAGTCATCGGTGTAGGGGATCGTCGTCTCCGAACCGCTGCTTCCGCGTTGGACGACGACGGAGCCCCCCAGTTGCTCGCCGCGCCCCAGCGCGGCGATGCCTCGGTTCACGGCACGGGCGAGGCTCCAGGCATCCTCCATCTCTCCGGCGAGCCCCACCACCACGCCGGCGCAATGCACGACGGCGTGGCGCCCGTATCCGGCCAGGACCACCTCGCGCACCTCAGCCGCCAGAACTTCGATGTCGCGCAGACGCGCCAGCGGAGACGGACACGGAGAGTCACCCACCCACGACCAGGGATTGGCCATGACTGCGGTCGAGACCACGACAGGCGAACCGGTTGTGCCCTGGAGCGCACCACCAGCAGGTATGAGCGTGGAGGTCGACCTTCTGACGCGCATCATCACTGCCGTCGCTTTCAGGCGGGAGGACCGGGCGACTGGGCGCTTCACCGCCGGATCGCCCTCCAAGCGGTCCGAGGAGGCGAGAGGACGCACCCGCGGTTGACGGAGGTGACCACTCGGCCACGACCCCAGGGGTCTCGTGCCTCGCGAGCAGCGGCAGTGCCCTTCGTCATCGAAGATTCCTCTGGGTCGTGACCGATGGAGTCTCCCGTCCGGACAGCCATCGCCGCCCGGACGGGAGAGGTCAGTGGTGGCCGGTCAGGTGGTGGGAACGACGACCGTCTTGGTCTCGGTGTACGAGTCGAAGACAGCGGCGCCGTGCTCCCGGCCCCAACCCGACTGCTTGTAACCCCCGAAAGGCAGCGCCGGGTCGAACACGTTGTAGGAGTTCACCCACACCGTCCCCGCACGGAGCCGGTCGGCCACCGCGTGCGCGCGAGCGACGTTGGAGGTCCAGACGCCGCCGGCGAGGCCGTAGCACGACGAGTTCGCCGCGCGAACGACCTCGTCGACATCGTCGAAGCGCTGCACGGTGATGACGGGACCGAAGATCTCCTCGTCGACCACCTTCATGCCGGGTGCCGTGTCGGTGAGGACCGTCGGCTCGATGAAGTAGCCGGAGGCGCCGAGCTGGGATCCGCCGTAGGCGAAGGTCGCGCCCTGCTGCCGTCCGCTCTCGAGGTAGCCCATCACCGTCGAGAACTGCTGGTCGGAGACGACCGGACCCATCTGCGAGCTCGGGTCGAGGCTGTCGCCCACCTTGATCTGCGCGGCGAACTTGGCCACGCCCTCGACGACCTGGTCGTAGACGCCCGACTGGACGAACAGACGGCTGCCCGCCGTGCACGCCTCACCCTGGTTGAAGAAGACGGCGTTCGCCGCGCCAGCGGCGGCCGCCGCGATGTCGGCGTCGTCGAAGACGATGTTCGCCGACTTTCCGCCGAGCTCAAGGGTGACCTTCTTGAGGTTGCCGGCCGATGCCCGCACGATGTGGCGGCCGACCTCGGTGGATCCGGTGAACGAGACCTTGTCGACACCCGGGTGCGCGGTCAGAGCGGCGCCCACGGTCTCGCCGTAGCCCTGGACGATGTTGACGACGCCGTCGGGGAAGCCGGCGTCCCGGATGACCTCGCCCAGCAGGGCGGCGGTCAGCGGGGTCTGCTCGGCGGGCTTGAGGATCACGGTGTTGCCGGCCGCGAGCGCGGGGCTGAGCTTCCAGGCCGCGAGCATGAGCGGGAAGTTCCAGGCGATGATCGCGGCGACGACGCCGACCGGCTCCCGCTTGGTGTAGGCGAAGTAGTCGCCCGGGGTGGCGACGGCGGAGATCGGGATCGTCGATCCGACCAGCTTGGTCGGCCAGCCTGCCATGTAGCGGAACCAGTCGACCGTGAGGGGCAGGTCGACAAGTCGCGCGTAGGTGACGGGCTTGCCGGTGTCGAGGGCCTCGAGGTGGGCGAACTCCTCGGTACGGGCCTCGATGAGGTCAGCGAGACGCCACAGGATCTTCCCGCGCTCCGAGGGCGTCATCCGGCCCCACGGGCCATCGAGGGCAGCGCGGGCCGCGGCAACGGCCCGGTCGACGTCGGCCTCGGTGCCGGACGCGACCTGCGCCAGCACCTCCCCGTTGCACGGGTTGACCGTGGCGAAGAAGTCGTCCGCCGCGTCGATGCTCGCGCCGCCGATCAGGTGGCCGATCGGCCTCGACAGGATGTCCGCGGCAGCCGCCGGGGCGTCAATCGAGAGGGTCATCTTTCCTGCTCCTATGGGATGGGTGAAGGGATGGAGAACGGGAGGTCAGCCAGCGACGCGGCCCTCGGCCGACGCCATGCCGTCGTAGGTGTCGCGGGCGATCAGCTCGTGGAGCTGGCGGCGACGGACGCCCATGTTGCCGCCGTCGTAGACGGGGAAGCAGAGGACGTCGTTCATGATGGCGGCGATGGGCGTCTGGTCCCCGTAGCCGTCGACACCGACGAGCCGCATGGTGTCGTAGACGGCCTGGACGGAGAGCTCCGAGCAGAAGACCTTGGCCATGTGGCCGAGCTCCTCGTCCGCTCCGCCGGTCACGTCGTAGTGATGGCACGCCTTCCAGGTCAGGTAGCGCGCTGCCTCGATGCGGGTCTTGATGTCGACGAGCATGTAGCCCGCGTTCTGGTACTCGATGACCGGGACCGGGCCGTTGCGTCGCTCGGTCTTGGCCCAGTTGAGCGCGAACTCGAAGGCCGCGCGCATCCGGCCGACACAGGCGGCGCCGATCAGGGAAGCAGTCCAGTTGAACGCCATCCGACAGATCTCCATTCCGTCGCCCGGCTTGCCGAGGATGTTGCCGGCCGGGACGCGCACGTCGGTGAAGGTGAGCTTCGGCGAGATCGTCGCGCGGTGGCCCACCGTGTCGATGAGGCCAGAGACCTCGAGCCCCGGGGTGTTGCCGGGTACGACGATCACCGCGAGGGACTCGTGCGGCGGCTTGGTCATGTCGGTACGGCACACGAGGGTGATGAGGTCGGGCCCCTTGCCCTCCCAACCGGTGCCGTTGGTGGTGTAGTGCTTGGTGCCGTTGATGACCCACTCGTCGCCCTCGAGACGCGCGTGCGTGCGGACGCCGACGGACGGGTCCTTCGAGTCGAAGTTCGCCCCGCCGCCGGCCTCGGTGAAACCGAAGGCGGCGAGAAGCGCGTCGGTCCCGGTGAAGGGACGCAGCCACCGCTCCTTCTGCTCATCGGTGCCGAAGTGGATGATCGCCTGCAGGCCCAGACCCGTGGCCAGCAGTGCCGTCGGCACGTTGACGTCGACGGAGGTGAGCTCCTCGGCCGCGATCGAGAAGTCGACGGAGCTCATCTTCTGCCCACCCTGAGCGTCCGGGATGAGCGCCTTGACGAAACCGGCGTCCACCATCTCCTGGTAGAACGGACGCAGGGCGTAGAACCGCAGGTCCGGCGTGGGCAGACCGGCAATGGCCGCCTCGACATCGACCAGGCGCTTGTGGGCGAAGGTACGCGCCGCCTCCTGCAGCTGGCGCTGGCCCTCCGTGAGGGTGAAATCGATAGCCATGACGTCCTCCTTCGGAGGCAGACGGTCGGTCCGCCGGCCACCCCTGAAGTGTCGGAAGTCACACGGGTCATTGGCGTGGAGATCCCTGCAGATCCGCTTGGACGACCGTGCACGATGTCGGCGTCAGCCCGCTCGGCCCAGGGGGAGGGGCTCCACCGTGAACCTGTCCGGTGAGGAGGGCACTCCCCCGAATGCCCCTCGAAAGTGGGTGACGTCCGGGACGCGGAGGCGGACAATCAAGGTTGAGATCGACGCGGGAGTCGGCTAGGGAAGGAGGCGGATCGTGCACGTCTGGGACACGGCGACGCTTCCTGCTACCGACCAGATGTCCTACTGGGCAGACGTCGTGTGCGAGGCATTCACTCCCCTTGCTCCCACTCGGACCCGTGATCACCTGGGCAGAAGCAAGTCGACAGAAGGGTTGTACGGCTGGGTCCGGTCGGCGCGTCTGGCGAGCAGCAACTCCGCCGAGATCGCTTCCTGCACGCAACGCCTCTCCCACGGCGCGGCGGAAGTGCGGCGGTCTCCCAGCGAGGAGATCTTCGTCAATCTTCAGCTAGCGGGCAGCTGCCGCGGCGAGCAGGACGGTCGTCAGTGCGTCGTGCGTCCCGGTGAGTTCGCCCTCTTCGACACCACCCACCCGTACACGCTCGAGTTCGAGGAATCCGGAGCCGGACGCCCGTGGCACGTCCTCTCGTTCCGCATCCCGCGTGACCGCATCGTCGACCTGATTCCCACCAACACGCGGTTCACGGCCCGCACGATTGCGGATGTCTCCGGCCCGGGCGCCGTCGCCGCTTCCATGATGAAGAGTCTCTGGGCCTCGAACCAGGACCTCGGGCCGTCCACCAGGACCACGCTCGACAATGCGTGCACCCAGGTTGTCGCTGATGCGCTCTCCATGTTCGCTCCGTCGGCCCCGGTGGACAGGGCGGGAGCCGACGACGCACTCCGTGTCGCGGCTCGCCGCTTCATCGTCGAGAACCTGAGTTCAGGAAGCATCCCGGCCGACCTGGCCGCACGCCACGTCGGCGTCTCCGTGCGACGGCTGCATCAGCTCTTCGCGGCCGAGGGAACCACCTTCGGTTCCGTCGTCAGGGAGACGCGGCTACGTGAAGTGGCGCGCAGCCTCACCAACCGGGCCGACACCAGGGCCATCGCCGACATCGCCGCAGCCTGGGGCTTCTACGACGGCCCCCACCTGAGCCGGCTCTTCCGCGAACGCTTCAGCTGCACGCCGAGCGAGTACCGCGCCTCCCACGGCCGCGCCGACTGAGCTGGACGACCATCAGGACGAAACCCCGCACGGGAGGGCAGGGAAGGTCAGGGTCACTGTCGTGCCTTCCCCCGGGGACGAAGTGATGACAGCGTTGCCGCCGTGCGCTTCCATGATCTGGCGCACGATGGCCAGGCCGAGACCGGTGCCCCCGGTGGCTCGGGTGCGTGAGCGGTCGACCCGGTGGAAGCGGTCGAACACGAAGGGCAGCTCTGCCTCGGGGATTCCCTCGCCGGTGTCGGTGACGGTGATGCTTCTCGGCGTCGCTGCCAGGACGACCGAGCCGGTCGGCGGGGTGTGGCGCAGTGCGTTGGCGACGAGGTTGACCAGAGCCTGGCGCAGCCGGACGGGGTCGGCCTCGATGACCACCGACGGAGCACAGGAGACGGCGAGGATGGGCGAGGCAAAGGACTCCGCGACCTGGCTGAGCAGGTCCTGGACCACGACCGGCGCGGGCGCGAGCCGGAGCTCGCCGGCGTCACCGAGAGCCAGGTCGTGCAGGTCGTCGACGAGGCGTTCGAGGTGAAGGGCCTCCTCGTGCACTGACGACAGTAGCTGCGCGTCCAGCGGTGCGATGCCGTCCTGTGCTGCCTCCACCCACCCCCGCACGTTGGCGAGGGGAGTGCGCAGCTCGTGGGAGACGTCGGAGACCAGCTGCCGGCGTGCCGATTCGAGCTGCTCACGGCGGGAAGCCATGTCGTTGAAGGCGCGGGCGAGCTCACCGACCTCGTCGCTCCGGCGCGCCGGTGCCCGCGCGGACAGGTCGCCGGATCCCGCGCGGTCCACCGCCAGGGCCAGCGTCCTGAGTGGTCGCACGACGTAGGCGGTGAGGAGCGCGGAGAGGGCCAGGGTGAGCAGCAGGACGGCGCCCGCGAGGAGCGCGATGCGGCGCTGCGAGTCTCCCGAGAGGTCCCAGAACACCGAGGGCTGCGCTGGTTCGGATCCCACGTAGAGCAGGGCCTGTGGCGCGACGTACCTCGACAGCACCGCCCGGCGCGACCTGTCGACGCAACGCGCGACCTGGTCGCTGCTCTCCGGCGTCGACACGATCGCGGAGAAGTCCTGCCTCAGAGCCAGCACGGGCTCGAGGCCCGCTCTGATCACGCAGCGGTTCACCCGCTGCTCCAGTCGGAACCAGGCGCCACGGGCGAAAGGCTCCGCGAACGGACCCAGCGCACGCCGATCGATCCCCGCTCGGACAGGTACGACGAACTCTCGGCAGGCGGAGATTTCGGCGACCGCCTCGCACGCGACCGGAGCCGGCTCCGTAGCGGCGGAGGGGGCGGCCGAGGAGAGCAGGACCACGTCGACATCGAGGGGGTCGATCTCGGCGCGTGCTGCTGCCGGGGCGCGGGGCGAGCTGTTGCCGCTCGAGGAGTGCAGGACGCGCCCGGTCGGGTCGGTGACGGTGACCGATGAGCCTGTTGTCGCGGCCAGACGGTCGATCAGCGCGGAGGCCGAGGACCATGACGTGTGGGTGGCCGCGTAGGCGACGAGCGCGTCGTAGGTCGTGGCGTCGGCGTGCAGCGACTGTTCCTGTTCCTGCTGGACGGCCACTGTCGTCGAGCGCACCGTGGCCCAGGTGGCCGCCACGACCGCCACCACCGCGGTCATCGCCCCGAGGAGGAACAGCCGCACGAACAGGGAGCGGTGCCATGAGACCCTCACCGTGTCGTCACGTCGGCCAAGGCGTACCCGACACCGTAGACAGTGCGGATCAACGAAGGGTCGAGCTTCTTGCGGAGCTGCACCACGTGCACGTCGACGCTGCGCGGTGAGACGTACTCGCCCATTCCGTGAACCGCTCGGAGCAGCTGATCTCGGGTGAAGACTCGGCCGGGCTCGGAGGTCAGCGCTGCCAGAAGCGCGAACTCCCCCGGAGTGACCTCGACGTCGTCGCCGCGGAAGGTCACCGAGTGCGCCGCCGGCGACACCGTCAGCGCACCGACGACGACCGGCTGCGGTGAGGCGACGGAGGTGAGTCGGGACCGGCGCAGCAGCGAGCGTGCGCGAGCCATCAGCTCGCGCGGGGAGTAGGGCTTCGTCATGTAGTCGTCGGCGCCCAGGTCGAGTCCCAGCAGGAGGTCGTCCTCGCTGCGGCGTGCGGTCAGCATGAGGATCGGCACGTGCTCGGTGCCCGGCGAGCTCCGGAGGATCCGACACACGTCCATGCCGTCGACTCGCGGCATCATCACGTCGAGCACGAGCAGGTCGGGAGTGCGTCGGCGCACCTCGTCGAGGGCCGTCCGGCCGTCGCCGACAAGGGTGACCTCATGCCCCTCAGCGACGGCGTAGCGACGGATCAGCTCCGCCTGCTTGGGGTCGTCCTCGGCGACCACGATCCTGGACATCGCTCAAGAATAGAGATCCTGACGGCGGCCCAACATGGCCCTGACAGGTTCCTCACACTCTCCCGGCAGGGTCGGCGCCATGACACCCCTCAAGCTGACCTTCCCCGCCCTCGCAGTGCTGATCGGGCTAGTCCTGACCGGGTGCAGCGCAGAGGGCGACGACCCGAGCGTCGCCAGCCTTCCCTCCGGCTCCACGAGCCCGTCCGGCTCATCTGGCGGCACTGATCAAGGCGGGCAGGACGGCCGGAACGGCACTGCCGGTGCCGGGACCGACGACCGCGACGTCGCCGGTCCCGGCACCGACGAGTCCGGGCCGACCCAGGGACGGCCCCAGTTCCGCATGGACGACACCGTGCAGCGGCGCAGCAACCTCCAGGTGGCCTACAACAAGTGTCTGATCGACAACGGCGCGAAGGAGAACACCGGACGTGAGGGGGTCGATCTCGCCGTCGCCCCGGGCGAGGACGCCGATGGCAACCCGATCGGTCCCGTCGTCCTCGAACCCGTGCCCCCGGCGGCCCGGGCCGCCTGCCTCTCCAAGCTGCCCGTGATGCCTCCGGAGCTCAGCCCCGCCACCAACCCGGACTTCCACCGACAGTCCTTGGCGTACGTCGCGTGCATGCGTGACGGCGGCCTGTACGTCGAGCTGCTCAGCCACGACAACCTCGACTGGACCTACGCCGAGGGCCACTCGGTCCCGGAGAACAGCTACCAGCTCGAGGACGACTGTCTGGTCGAGGCGTTCGGCGGATGACACGCGGCAAGCTCGTGGCGACGCTCCTGGCCGTTCTCGCCCTCACGGCTGGTACCGGCGGGTGGCTGCTCACCGATCGCGACAGCGCACCCGCGGCCGAGCACCGCGCGACCCGCCCGACCGTCACCGTCGAGCAGGGCGCGCTGCGTCAGAGCATTCAGCTCACCGGCACCCTCGGATACGGTTCGCCGAGGACCGTGACCGGCACCGGGGACGGCATCGTCACCTGGCTGCCCAGCGCCGGCGTCACCGTGGCCCGCGGTCGGCAGCTCTACCGTGTCGACGATGCGCCGGTCGTCTTGTTCTACGGCGACCTTCCGCTCTACCGGGAGCTCGCGGAGCCTGCCCCGCCCGAGAAGCCGGCGGACGACGCTCCGCCGCCGCCCCCGGCGCAGCCCCAACACGGCAACGACGTCGACCTCGTCGCCCGCAACCTGGCAGAGCTCGGCTTCTACGACGGAGCGACGGAGGACGCGACGTACTCCGGCAGTCTCGTGTCCGCGGTGCGCGCCTGGCAGTCGGCTCAGGACGAGGAGCCCACCGGTGTGCTCGGTCCCGGCAACGTCCTGGTCAGCACCGGCGCGGTCCGCGTGGACAGCCTCACCGCGCAGGTGGGTGACCCCGCAGCCACTGCCGTCCTGTCGGTCACGACGACCGCGAGGGTGCTCACGCTCGACCTGGCCGAGACGGACACGACCGACGTCGTACCCGGAAGGAAGGTTCGGGTCACCCTGGGCGACGGAACGGTCGTGCGCACCAAGGTGCAGCACGTCGGGAAGCCCACGCCGTCCGACGACGGCAGACCGGCGACCGTCCCGGTGCTCGTCCGCCCCACGCGGGTCGGCTCGCTGGCGGGGGCAGAATCCGGGCCCGTCACCGCGGTGCTGGTGACCGCCGCCCGTCACGATGTCCGCTACGTGCCGGTGACCGCGCTGCTCGCTCTCGCCGGTGGTGGCTACGCCCTGGAGCGCCCCGACGGCACCCTCGTCCCGGTCGAGATCGGGATGGTCGCCGACGGCGAGGTCGAGGTCGACGGCATCGAGGCCGGCGCATCAGTGGTGGTCGCGCAATGAGCGTCCTCGAGCTGGCTGGCGCCGGCAAGGAGTACGCCGGCGGCGTGGTCGCACTGCGCGACGTCGATCTGACGATCGGTGCTGGCGAGGACCTGGCCATCGTCGGACCGTCGGGCTCGGGCAAGTCGACCCTGTTGCACCTGATGGGCACGCTCGACCGTCCGACGACCGGCAAGGTCCACATCGCGGGCGAGGACGCCACCGCGCTAGGAGATGACGCGTTGTCGCGGCTCAGGTCCCGTTGGCTGGGCTTCGTCTTCCAGCAGTCGTACCTCGCCGACCGGCTGACCGCGGTCGAGAACGTCGCCGTGGGTCTGTTGTACGCCGCAACGCCGCGTCGTCACCGCAGGAGACGCGCCGAGGACGCACTCGACCGCGTCGGCCTGGGGCATCGGCGCGACCACCTCCCGCACCAGCTCTCCGGAGGGGAACGGCAACGAGTCGGCATCGCCCGGGCTCTTGTCAACCAGCCTGCGCTGGTGCTCGCCGACGAACCGACCGGTGCTCTCGACCAGGACACCGGTCGACAGGTGCTCGCACTGTTCCGGGACCTGCACGCCCAGGGCACCACCATCGCCCTGATCACCCACGACCCGATCGTGGCGGACACGTTCAGCCGACGGGTCGAGATCCGCGACGGAAGGATCACGCCGTGACCGACGCACTGCATGAGGCCTGGCGCGGCGTCCGCGGCCGCCCCGGACGGGCCGTCATGAGCGGCATCGGGATCGCACTGGGCATGGCGACCCTGGTGCTGGTCACCGGCATCCCGGCCAGCGGGCAGGCAGATCTGGACCGCCGCCTCACCGCGCTGGGCACCGACATCCTGGTCGCGCAGCCCTCGGCGGCGAGCGAGGACGCGCCCGCACTGCCCGAGCATGCTGCGGCGATGGTGCGCCGGATCGGGCCGGTCGAGGCGGCCAGCGCGGTCGCGAGCCTCGACGCCCGGGTCCGGCGTACCCCTCTTGCCGACCCCAACGACACCGCCGGCATCGTGGCTCTGGCTGCTACCGGCGACCTGCTCAGGACCATCCGAGGTCGGCTCGCGAGTGGCGCCTTCCTCTCCTCCCCCGGTCTGCCGACCGTCGTCCTCGGCGCGCAATCGGCTCGCTGGCTGGGCATCACTCGCCTCGATCCCGCGCGCCCGGCGCAGATCACGGTCGGCGATACCCGACTCACGGTGGTCGGCATCCTCGCGCCGATGCCGCTGACGCCGGAGCTCGAGCAGTCCGTGCTGGTCGACTGGGACGCCGCACTCGCGCTCGGCTTCGACGGGCACCCGAGCGTCGTCTACCTGCGCACGGCCGAGAGCCAGGTCGAGTCAGTGCGCGACGTGCTGCCAGCCACCCTCAGCCCCGAGCTGCCCGGGCTGGTGGGCGTGAGCCGCCCGAGCGACGCCCTGGCCGCCAAACGCGCCAGCCAGGGCACCTTCTCCGCGCTGTTCCTCGGCCTCGCCGGCGTCGCCCTCGCGGTCGGCGGCATCGGTATCGCGAACACGATGATCGTGGGGATCCTGGAACGTCGACGTGAGATCGGGCTGCGCCGCGCACTGGGCGCCCGCCGCAAGGACATACGACGCCAGTTCCTCACCGAGGCGATGCTGCTGTCCGCGCTCGGCGGCATTGCCGGCGTCATCGGTGGCGTGGTCGGCACGTTCGGTTTCGCGACGACACGGGGATGGCCGCTGGTCGTGCCGCTGCCCGCGCTCGCCGGCGGGCTGGCCGGATCGGTGCTCGTCGGCGCCCTCGCCGGCCTCTACCCCGCCGTGCGCGCCGCGCGGCTCCCCCCGACCGAGGCTCTGGCGACGTGATTCCCCACGCCGGCGGACGTGCCAGGTCGTCACACGACGTGGTGCTGTTCAAGGAACAGGCAGGCGGCTCCGGCACCCCGTCTCCCTCAGCGTCTGGCACTGCGCCGCCCAGGTCTTCCCCGAGACGTCAGGGGGGCGTCGGAAAGGTGAGGACGGCCTTGGTGACCTTGGCGTCGTGGACGTCGTCGAGCGCGGTGTTGATCTCGTCGAACGGGTAGGTGGTGATCAGCTCGTCGAACGGGAACCTGCCTTGACGGTAGAGGTCGATCATCTGCGGCACGAACTCCTGTGGCACTGCGTCCCCCTCGATCACCCCGATCAGCGATCGCCCGAAGAGCAGATGTCCCTGGTCCAGGGTGATGTCGTTGGGGACTCCCTGGAAGCCGACCGACGCGCAGACCCCAGGAGTCTGCAGGCACTCGAGTGCGGACCGCACGACCGCGGGCAGGCCGATGCAGTCGACGCTGTACTCGACACCTCGCCCTCCAGTGATCGCGATGATCCTCTCGGCGGCGTCCTCCCCGCGGGAGTTGACCACATGCGTCGCTCCGAGCTCCGACGCGCGGGCGAGTCGAGCGTCGTCAACATCGACGGCGACGATGGTCTCCCCCACCACGTCCAGCGGCAAGCTGATGCGGCGGATGCTCCGGGCACAGGCGTAGTGCGGACACCGAGTGCGAGCGCCCACTGCACGATGAGGAGAACGCCCCGGGCGGGTCCGGCCTCCCGCGGGGCCCGGACGGCGAACCGCTCACGCGAGCGAGGGGAGGCAGTCCGTTCCCGGGGGCGACGCAGAGGGCTCGACGTGTTCTCGAGCCGGTTCACGAGACGGAGAAGGCCCACCTCCCTGTCCGGGAAGTGGGCCTCTTGACCTGTTTGCGCAGGTCATGCGGTTGTTCGTGCTCTGCGCGCCTGTAGGGATTCGAACCCCAAACCTTCTGATCCGTAGTCAGATGCTCTATCCGTTGAGCTACAGGCGCTCGTCGCCGTGGCGACCGAATGAGAATAGCCGAGGCACCCCGTCGATGCCGAATCACCGCCGCCTGCCGGTGTGGAAGCATGGCTCCATGGCCGGCTACCGCCCCGAGGATCGGGAGCTCTTCGAGCAGGAGGCCATCGGTCTCTACGAGCTCATCCTGAACGAGGGCGGCCTGGCGGCGGACGACGACCGCCTCACCGACGGGACGACGTTGCGGCGGGCGTTCGACCTGCTCGTCGAGCTGGGCCTGCTCCAGCTCGACGGGACGCGGAAGACGTGGCGGCCGCTCGAGCCGAGCAATGCGCAGGCGCGGGTGGTGACGCCGCTGGGCAACGAGGGGGCGCGGCTCCTGCAGGAGTCGGCGCACTGGGCGTCGGCGTTCACCCACCTGGCGCAGAGCTGGCGGCGGTCGCCGGCGGCGAACGAGTCGGGGCCCTTCCTCTACCTGCACGGCGAGGCGATCAACCCCTACCTGACCACGCTGGTCAGCGAGGCCCAGGAGGAGCTCCTGACGGCGCAGCCGCAGGCGACGCGCAGCGCGAAGACGGTCGCCGAGGCGGCGGTGCGCGACGTGGCCGCGCTCAAGCGCGGGCTCACGATGCGCACGCTCTACCAGCACAGCGCCCGCCGGCACCCCGCGACGCACACGTACGTCGCCACGGTCACCGAGCACGGCGCCGAGGTGCGCACGCTCGACGAGTTCTTCAACCGGATGATCGTCGTCGACCGCCAGGTCGCGCTCATCCCGGCCGCCGACAGCCTGGCGACGGCGGTCGTCGTCCGGGAGGCGGCGATCGTGGCCTACCTGGTCGACGTCTTCGAGCGGGCGTTCGCGCGGGGGCGGCCGTTCGCGAGCGGTGAGCAGCGGGTGCGCAAGGAGATCGCCTCGGAGCAGCGGGCGATGACGATCCGGATGCTCATCGAGGGGCACGCCGACGCGGTGAGCGCCAAGCGGCTGGGCGTCAGTCCGCGGACGTACGCCGGCTACGTGGCCGAGCTCAAGGAGGAGTACGACGCCGAGACGCGCTTCCAGCTCGGCTACACGATGGCGAAGCTGGGCATCGCCGGCCAGGAGGACGACGACGACGCGTCGCCGGGGTGAGGCACAGGGGTGAGCGACCCCGGGCCCGAGACCCGGGGTGTGGCAGCGCAGCCGTCAGCGGTGCGCGCCCGGAATCACCCGCCAACCCCAACCGGTGTCCGCCTCGGCAGAGCTCGGCACGGAGACGACGCCGATGGTCACGACCACGACGGCGAAGGAGAAAGCGGCAGTCCTGCGGGCGAGCTTCTTCATCTCGGCCCCCCTTACTGGGTTGTGGGCCTGCACCCTCGAACAGGCCCTGAATCGCCTGCCCCTACCCGCTCAGGGGCGTGCGCAAACCCATCTTGCCGCAGAGATCCAACAGAAGCGAGGCAAAAGCGGGCTCGTCATCTCACGTTCGCCGTCCGGCCGACGTCTACGGGGTACCCGACCCGGAAGGACCTCCCCGCGTGCCCCTCGACCTCCCCCTGCTCGCCGGAACGCTCGCGACCGCGATGTTCGTGACCGCGGCGCTGCCGATGGTCGCCAAGGCCGCCCGCACCAAGGAGATGGCGTCCTACAGCGCCGGCAACCTGGTGCTGAGCAATGCCGGCAATGCGCTCTACTCGGTCTACGTCCTCACCACCCCGCCCGGACCGCTGTGGGCGCTGCACGCCTTCAACACGGCGGTCGCCCTGCTGATGCTCGCCGGCTGGCTCCGGTACGGCGCCCCGGCCCGCACGGGATGGCCGATCATGGCCGGGACGTCGTCCACGACCACGACCGCGAAGGGGAGGGAGACGCGGTGAAGCAGCCGTTCGAGCAGGTGGTGGCCCAGCACGGACCCGCCGTGCTGCGGGTGTGCCGCGTCCTGCTCGGCAGCCACGACGCCGAGGACGCGTGGTCCGAGACGTTCGTGGCCGCGCTGCGCGCCTACCCGGACCTCCCGGCCGACGCGAACGTCGAGGCCTGGCTGGTGACCATCGCGCACCGCAAGGCGATCGACGTCCTGCGCGCGACCGGACGACGCCCGCTCCCCGTCGACGAGCTGCCCGAGACCGCGACCGACCCCGGCCCGCCACCCCCGGACGACGACCTGTGGGCCGCCGTCCGCGCCCTGCCGGCGAAGCAGCGCCAGGCGGTCGCGTACCGCTACGTCGCCGGCCTGCCGTACGCCGAGATCGCGGCGATCCTCGGCGGCTCCACCGATGCCGCCCGCCGCGCCGCGGCCGACGGCATCAAGAACCTCCGCACGACCTACCCGGGCCTGCTCACGGAAGGAGCCCGCTCATGAACGACCTCACCCCCGCCGAGCTCGGCGCGTCGCCGGACGACGCCGACATCCTCGCCCGGCTGCGCCGGCGGCTCGCCGCCGACGCCGCCGGCGCCGACCTGCTCGACGTCGCCTACACGACCGTCGACACCCCCGTCGGTCCGCTGCTCCTCGCCGCCACCCCCCGCGGCCTGGTCCGCGTCGCCTACGCCAGCGAGGACCACGACCAGGTCCTCACCACCCTCGGCGAGCGCCTCTCGCCGCGGATCCTGCGCGCCCCTGCGCGCCTCGACCCCGTCGCCCGCGAGCTGGACGAGTACTTCGCCGGGCGGCGCCGGACGTTCGACGTCCCGCTCGACCTCGGGCTCTCCCACGGCTTCCGCCAGCTGGTGCAGCGCCACCTGCCCGAGATCGGCTACGGCGAGACGCGCAGCTACGGCCAGGTCGCGGCACTCGTCGGCAACCCGCGGGCCGTGCGCGCCGTGGGCACCGCCTGCGCGACCAACCCGCTGCCGGTCGTCGTCCCGTGCCACCGGGTGCTGCGGGCCGACGGCAGCCTGGGCGGCTACATCGGCGGGGCCGACGCGAAGACCGCGCTGCTGCGGCTCGAGGCGGCGGCGTGAGCACCTGGGAGGACCGGGTCGCCGGCGCCGACTGGGCCCGCGTCGCCGCCGACCTCGACCGCGACGGCGGGGCGCTGCTCCCCCAGTTCCTCACTGTCGCGGAGGCCGCGCAGCTCCGCGGGCTGTACGGGCGCGACGAGCTGTTCCGCAGCACGATCGACATGGCGCGGCACCGGTTCGGGTCGGGCGAGTACCGGTACCTGCGGACGCCGTACCCGGAGCCGGTCGAGCGGCTCAAGCAGGCGCTCTACCCGCGCCTGCTCCCCATCGCCCGGGACTGGTGGACCCGCCTGGGCCGTCCCGCGCCGTGGCCCGACACCCTCGACGAGTGGCTCGACCTCTACCACGCGGCCGGCCAGCACCGGTCGACGTCCATCCTGCTGCGGTACGGCGCCGGCGACTGGAACGCCCTCCACCGCGACCTGTACGGCGACCTCGTGTTCCCCCTGCAGGTGGTGGTCAACCTCGACGAGCCCGGCGTGGACCACACCGGCGGTGAGTTCCTGCTCGTCGAGCAGCGCCCGCGCGCCCAGTCCCGCGGGACCGCCACCCTCCTCCCCCAGGGCCACGGCTACGTCTTCACCACCCGCGACCGCCCCGTGCGCTCGGCGCGCGGCTGGTCGGCGGCGCCGGTGCGGCACGGCGTCTCGGCGGTGCGCAGCGGCGAGCGGCACACGCTCGCGCTCGTGTTCCACGACGCGGCCTGAGCCCGGACGCGCGCGACCCCGGTGAGCGATGCCCACCGGGGTCGTGGCTGCAGCGGAGGCGGAGGGATTTGAACCCTCGATGGGGTTGTAGCCCCAAACCCGCTTAGCAGGCGGGCGCCATAGACCAGACTAGGCGACGCCTCCTCCACTTGTCGGCCACAGACCGACCAGCGCAGCACAGGCTACAAGCACCTCGCGGATGCCGCCCAATCGGACCCCGGCATCGCCGCCGGATCAGCGCGCGGCGCGCTCCAGGTGGTCGCGGACGTCGCGCGCGAAGTCGTCCTTGTCGCCGGCCACCAGCTGCACCGGGATGGTCGTGCTCCGGCCGTCACGCAGGCGCAGGACGACGCACTCGACGCCGCTCGGCGCGGCCGCGACGGCGTCCTCGACCTCGGCCCAGCGGGCCTCGGTGACGCCCGCCGCGCGGATCGCCCGGACCCGGTAACCCGCGTCGGTCAGCCGCACCACGACCAGCCGCGACCGCAGCCACCACGACAGCCCGATCAGGCCCAGCAGCCCCAGCGCGAGGACGACGACGAGCAGGTCGGCGTTGAGCTCGAGGACCGCCACCAGCCCGGTCACCACCAGCAGCACCACCGCCAGCAGGATCAGGTACGCGCCCACGAACCGCGCCATGATCGGCGGGGCCAGGCGGTAGTCGGTGACCCCGGGCGACTGCGTGGTGCTCATGCTGCGATTGAACAAGACCGGACGAGCAGGGGCAAAGCGGCGCGGTCCGCGCGAGCGCCCTAGACTCTGCGACGTCCGGCAGCGCGTGCGCCGCCGGGCGAGGAGGGGTGCCGGAGTGGCCGATCGGAGCCGCCTTGAAAGCGGCCGTAGGGAGACCTACCGCGGGTTCGAATCCCGCCCCCTCTGCTCTGGATGGCGCGAGCGTGTCTTCGCCGGCCGGGGGGCAGCAAGCTGCCCGGGAGCCGGCTCTCGACGCGCTGCCGCGCTCGCGGTCGAGGTTCGCTCGGTGCGCGGTTGGCTGGCGGCCAGTCCGCTCAGGCGAGCCGGAGCTCGATGAGCACGTCGCCCTCCTGGACGACGTCGCCCACGTCGACCTTGACCGCGGTGACGACACCGGCGACCTCGGCCATGACCGGGATCTCCATCTTCATCGACTCCAGCAGCACCACGGTGTCGCCGACGGCGACGGAGGCGCCTTCGGCGACCTCGACATGGAGCACGTTGGCGACCATCTCCGCGACCAGCTCTGACGTCGTCACTCGGGCCATGTGACGACCGTAGGCGTTACCCCCGAGTACCCGAAAGCCGGGGTCAGAGGAGGGGCTCGAAGCGGCGCGGCTCCGGGCGGACGGCGGCCGCCTGCTCGGCGTCGCGGCTGCGGCGGCCGCGGGTGCCGGTGAGGGCGAGGTCGAGGCGGATGAGGAGCCAGCCGAGGACCAGGCCGATGACGAGGGAGTAGGCGACCGAGAGGCCGGCCTCGCGGACCGAGACGGCGGGGTTGGCGAGGGCGGTGGCGGCCGGGGAGGTGGCGGCGACGCCGAAGGCGCAGACCCACCAGCCCTGGCGGCGGCGGGCGCGCATGTGGCAGCCGTAGGCGAGGGCCGGGACGCCGAGCACGGTGGCGATCGGGCGGGGGAAGGCGCCGAGGTGGTCCCGGCTCCAGCGCACCCAGCCGAGCAGCTCGTCGACGAGGCCGGTGGAGCCGTAGCGGCGCAGCAGCTCGGCGTACAGGAGGGTCGCGGCGAGGACCACGCCGCCGACGGCGACGATGATCAGGCCGCGGCGGCCGATGCCGTGGAAGCCCGCACCGAGGCGGTAGACGAGGACGATGGCGGCGGCGAAGGCGAGGCCGAGGCCGACGTACTCGAAGCGCTCCTTCTGGATCGCCGGCTCGAAGCCGATCGCGGCCATCGCGCCGACGGCGCCGAAGAGGAGCGCGATCACGCACTCGCGGGCGGCCCCGAGCAGGCCGGCGGCGGGGACGGTGATCATCACGCCGAGGACGGCGGCCACGGCGGAGGTGCCGACCGCGGCGCCGGTGAGGAGCAGGTCGTTGTCGCTGAGGACGGCGGCCACGCCGCAGAGCAGCGCGAGCGGACCGAAGATGAGGGGGCGGCCACCGGTCCGGGCGGCGAGGCCCCAGGCGAAGACCGTCGCGACGACGATCGAGCCGGTGACGCCGAGCTGCTCGGGGCCGACCGGGACCATCGCGCAGACCAGCGCCGCGGTGCCGAGCAGGACCAGGGCGAACCAGATCAGCAGCGGCACCCGCGACTCCCCGAACTCACCGATGCGCTGCTCGAGGGGAGCACGGGAGGGAGCGCGGGACACGGAGAGCGAGCCTATCTGGTCGGCAGTGCGGCGAGAGGCGCGTCCCCCGGCAGCCTGCTGCCTGTCCCCCGCCGAAGACGCGATCGGCCCCGATCAGCGCAGGCGGCGGTTGGCCAGGGACGGATTGACCCGACGGGCCTCGTCGAGCACCGTGCGCTCCGCCACGGCCCGGACCACCTCCGGCGCATCCGGGGCCCCGGGCCCCGCCTCCGCGACGACCTCCCCGAACGGGTCGACGACCATGGAGTGGCCGCAGTAGCGCGGGGCCGGCTGGCCGACCGCGGCGACGTAGACCGTGTTCTCGATGGCGCGCGCGGTCAGGAGGGTGCGCCAGTGGTGCACCTTGCGGGGACCCGCCACCCACGCCGCCGGGACGACGACCAGCTCGGCGTCCCGGTCGACCAGTGCCCGGGCCAGCTCGGGGAAGCGCAGGTCGTAGCAGGTCATCAGGCCGACCTTCCAGCCGCCGATCTCGACGACGACCGGCTCGATCGGCCCGGCGGTGAGGCGGTCGGACTCGCGGTAGCCGAACGAGTCGTACAGGTGCACCTTCCGGTACGACGCCGCCGCGGCGCCGCGCACCAGCAGCGTGTTGTAGGGGCGCTCGGGGTCCGGGCCCGGCTCGAACATGCCGGCCACGAGCGTCGTCCCGTGCGCGGCCGCGGCGTCGGCGACCGCGCCGGCGAAGGGGCCGTCGAGCGGCTCGGCGAACGGGCTCACGTCGGAGCCGGCCTCGCCGAAGTCGCGGGCGAAGGCCTCCGGGAAGGCCACGAGCTCGGCGTCGCCGGCGTGCTCGGCGCTCAACCGGGTGAGCGCGTCGCGGTTGCCGGCCGGGTCGAGCCCGGCGGCGGCCTGGACGAGCGCGAGGCGGAGCGTGGGGGTCGTCACGGTGCCAGCGTAGAGAGTTCTTTGGGAGGATCGGAGGCGTGGCGATCGAGATGGGGCTCTCCGGGTTCGCGGCGGTCGTGCTGGCCGGCGGCCAGGGATCGCGCCTGGGAGGCGCCGACAAGGCGTCCATCGAGATCGACGGGCGGACGCTGCTCGACCACGCGCTCGACGCGGTCATCGACGCGAGCGAGGTCGTCGTCGCAGGGCACCAGGTGCCGACCGACCGTCCGGTGACGTTCGTGCGCGAGGAGCCCCGGTTCGGCGGACCGGCCGCCGGGCTGCTGACGGCGCGCGACGTCCTGCTGCGGCGGTTCCCGACGCTCGCGGTGCTCGCCGTGGACATGCCGCGGCTGACCGCCGGGACGTTCCGGCGCCTCCACGAGGCGGGGGTCGGCCACGACGGCGCCATCCTGACCGACGGCGACGGGCGGCGGCAGCTGGCGTTCGTCGTCGAGACGGCCCGCCTGGACGCCGTCCGACCGGACCACGAGGGCCAGCACGGGCTGTCGATCCGGGCGCTCCTGGCACCGCTCGACCTGGTCGAGGTCCCGCCGCTGGGCGACGAGGGACGCGACATCGACACCTGGACCGACCTGCGCGACGCGTCCGGCGACGCACCGTAGGGGGCGCGGGGGCCTTGTCAGGGCCGGGGCCCTCGTATCACTCTGGTCGGGTGAACCTCCACGACTGGATCGATGAGTTGTGCGACGCGCTCGACATCGAGGCCGAGGCTGACGAAGGTCTGCTCGTCGACCTCGCCGGGATCACGCGCGAGAACGTCCACCCCGCCGCCGGCTTCGTGACCGCCTTCCTGCTCGGCGTCGCCACCGGCGAGCAGGGCGCCGACCCCGACGAGGTCGAACGCCTGGCCGCCCGGGCGCAGGCGCTCGCCGAGTCCTGGGACCGGCCTGCCGGCGCCGCCGAGGAGGAGGACGAGGACGTCGAGGTCGACGAGCTCGCGGAGGCGGAGTACGAGGAGGACGAGCAGGACTCGCTCGTCTAGGCCTGGCCCCGCCTGCCAGACTGCGAGCATGCGCGCCGTCACCCAGACCGCCCCCGGAGGACCCGAGACCCTCGTCGTCAGCGAGCTGCCGGACCCGGTCCCCGGGCCGGGCGAGATCCTGGTCGACGTGGCCGCCACGGCGGTCAACCGGGCCGACCTGCTGCAGCGCCAGGGCTTCTACCCGCCGCCGCCGGGCGCATCCGACGTGATCGGCCTGGAGTGCAGCGGCACGGTCGCCGCGCTCGGCGAGGGCGTCACCGGCTGGGCCGTGGGCGACGCCGTGTGCGCACTGCTGGCCGGCGGCGGGTACGCGAGCCGGGTCGTCGTCCCGGCGGGACAGGTGATGCCCGTCCCCGACGGCATCGACCTGGTCACCGCGGCGGCGCTGCCCGAGGTGGCGTGCACCGTGTGGTCCAACGTCTTCATGGTCGCGGCCCTGCGCCCGGACGAGGTGTTCCTCGTGCACGGCGGAGGCGGCGGGATCGGCACGTTCGCGATCCAGCTCGCCGCGGCGTCCGGCGCCCGGGTCTTCACGACGGCCGGCAGCGCCGACAAGCTCGAGCGCTGCCGCGAGCTCGGGGCCGAGGTCGCGATCAACTACCGCGACGACGACTTCGTCGACGTGGTGCGGACGGCGACCGACGGCGCCGGCGCCGACGTCGTCCTCGACAACATGGGGGCCAAGTACCTCGGCCGCAACGTCGACGTGCTCGCCGACGAGGGCCGGCTGGTCATCATCGGCATGCAGGGTGGGTCGAAGGGCGAGCTCGACATCGGGCGGCTGCTGTCGAAGCGCGGCGCCGTGATCGCGACCGCACTGCGCTCGCGGCCGGTCGAGAGCAAGGCCCGGATCTGCGCGTCCGTGGTCGAGCACGTGTGGCCGCTCGTCGCCGACGGGCAGGTGCGCCCGGTGGTGTCCGCCGTCCTCCCCCTGGACGAGGTCGCCGAGGCGCACCGGCTCATCGAGTCCGGCGAGGCCGTCGGGAAGGTCCTGCTCACCCCCTAGGCGCTCACTCCGTCCGCGCGTCGTCGAGGCAGAGGATGTTGTCCTCGCTGTCCTTGAACCACGCGGCGTGACCCATCCCCTCGAGGCCCGCGACGTCGCCGTCCCAGGTGACGCCGGGCAGGTCGTAGTGCTCGAAGGTCAGGCCCCGGTTGCGGAGCTCGTCGACCACCGGGCGGACGTCGTCCACGTGGAGCTGGGCGATGGTGTGCCCCGCCTTCCCCGCGTACTCGGTCTCGTAGACGTTGAAGTCGGTCCCGCCGGTCCGGTAGAGCAGACCGCCGGGGCTCTCCCCCGCCGGCTCGAGGCCCAGCGTCTCGGCGTAGAACTTGCGGGCGCGGCTCAGGTCCGCGGCCGGGATGTTCGCGGTGACCCGGCACTCCTCCAGCAGCATGGCGGCCTCCTCAGGCGCTCTCGAACCAGGGGTGGTGCAGGTCGTGGAAGGTCGCGCCCTTCATGGCGTACTCCAGCTCGCGGCGCACGTCGGCCGGCGGCTCGACCTGCTCGCCCTCGCGGGCCGCGTCCTCGGACGTGAAGGCGATCGTCTCGACGAAGGTGCCGTCGGGCTCGATGGCGAGCGTGCCGCCGAGGATGTCGGGACGCATCTCGTGGAGCATCGTGGTGTCGGCCATCATCGCCTTGAGCCGGCTCGGGTCGTCGACCTTGCCGGTCACGATCTGGACGAAGCCGGCGTCGTCGGAGCCGCCGTCCATGAGCAGTGTGACGTCGTCGCAGTCGTGGAACTCCGGCTTGCCGTCCATGAGCGCGGTGAGCCGCTCCGCCCACGCGCCCTGCTCGGGCCGCTCGGAGTTGGCCATCGCCTCCTCGCGCGAGGCGAAGCGGACGACCGCCATGAGCTGGTCGTCGTCGGTGAAGCCGTAGGTGCCGCCGAGCCAGCCGGTCGCGCCGGGGGCCAGGTCGCGGCGCCACTCGTCCAGCAGCGCCCGGACCTCGTCCTGCCGACTGCAGGCGCACTGGATCATCTGGATGAACATTCGTTGCCTCCTCAGGTCGGTCCCGCCCCCTCGGCAACGTACGCCGGCGCGGCGGCCCGGGCATCACCCAACGAGGGGATCGGTCCGCCCGGGCGGCGTCGCGGGGAGTTGGCTAGGTTGGGGGCATGACCGAGAACGCCTCCGCGAGCGAAGAGCAGATCGTCGTCATCGGACCGGACGGCCAGCCCATCGGCACGGTCCCCGCGTCCGCGGTGGAGCAGGCCCGCGCCGCCGAGGACGACGACGGCGACGGCGAGCGCGCGCTCACCGACCTCGTCGAGCAGCCGGCCAAGGTCATGCGGATCGGCAGCATGATCCGCCAGCTCCTCGAGGAGGTGAAGGCCGCGCCCCTCGACGAGGCCAGCCGCAGCCGCCTCGCCGCGATCCACCGCTCCTCCATCGCCGAGCTCGAGCAGGGTCTCGCCCCCGAGCTCGTCGAGGAGCTGGAGCGCCTCTCGCTCCCCTTCTCCGAGAACGCCACCCCCTCCGAGTCCGAGCTGCGGATCGCGCAGGCCCAGCTGGTCGGCTGGCTCGAGGGCCTGTTCCACGGCATCCAGACCGCGATCTACGCCCAGCAGATGGCCTCGCGCGCGCAGTTCGAGCAGATCCGCCGGGCGCTGCCGCAGGGCATGGGCATCCCCGGGGGGCCGGGCGGCGTCGCGCCGGGGGCGCCGGGTCAGCCGGGACAGCCGGCGCAGGCCGACGACGCGGGTGACGAAGGCCGCTCCAGCGGCATGTACCTGTAGGACTGGCCGAGCGCGTCTCCGGCGCACCCATCGGCAGCAAGCTGCCGGGCACTCGCCTCCCGCCGCGCTGCCGGCTCGGCGCGCCTAGCCCCGCCGGCGGCCGAGCCGCGAGACCAGCACCAGCCCGAGCACGCCGATCAACGCGATCGCCCCACCCGAGGCGAGCACCCGGCCGAGCTCGGGCGGGTTGCCGAGGGGATCGCCGGGGTCGTCGAAGGCGACGGGCTGCGGCGTCGGGGACGGCGGTGCGGTCGGCTCGACCGAGGCGAGGTAGCGGCGCAGCGTGGCGGTGACCCGGGGGGTGATGCCGCCGGGCAGGAGCGCCGTACCGGTGCACGGGTCGGCGACGACGCGGCCACCGCGGTCGTTGGTGAAGAACAGGTAGGCGCGCGCCTTGCGCACGGTCGGGTCGACGTCGGCGGGCCAGTCGATGGTGACCAGGACCTGCTTGTCCTTGTCGATGTCGCCGCGGAAGGGCCGCTCGACGGCGACCAGGTAGCCGATCCGCTTCGCGTCGCCCGCGGTCGGCTGGACGGCGCGCACGGTGCCGGCGAAGACGTCGTCGGCGGGCAGCGCGCGGGCGTCGATCTCGGCCTCGTCGGTCAGGTCGAGCGCGTCGCACATCGCCGGGTACGCCGCGGGCGCGGTGGCCGGCTCCGGGACGGCGACCGGCGCGGCGGTGGCACCGGCCGGGGCCGCGGGCGCGAGCGCCAGGACCGCGAGCAGGGCCGGCGGGAGCAGCCGGCGGGCGGAGGAGGTCACGCCTCCATCCCACCAGATCCGGGTGCGGGGAACCAGCGACCGATCTCGAGCGCGGCGCCGTCGTCGTCGACGGAGGCGGTGACCGCGTCGGCGATCTCCTTGACCTCGTCGATGGCCTGACCCATCGCGACCCCGCGCCCGGCCCACTGCAGCATCTCGATGTCGTTGCGCCCGTCGCCGATGGCGAGGACGTCGGCCCGGTCGACGCCGAGCTGCTGGCAGACGTACTCCAGGCCGGAGGCCTTGGAGACGCCGACGGGCGCCAGGTCGAGCCAGGCGGTCCAGCCCACGACGTAGTCGGTGCCGTGCAGGCCGAGGTTGGCGGCGAGCGCGACGAAGTCCTCGGCGGTGGCCTTGGGATCGCGGATGATCACGCGGCTGACCGGCTCGGCGACCATGTCGGCGACCGCGGCGACGCTGGTCGAGCCGCCGAGCTCGCCGTCGGGGAAGGGCGCGGAGACCCGGTAGCCGACCCCGCGCTCCTCGACGGCGACGAGCGCGTCGGGGTGCTGCTCGAGGACGGCGGCGACGGCCGCGCGGGCGTCGAAGGTGACCTCGTGGACCACCTCGGCCGGCGGGTAGCGCAGCACGACCGCGCCGTTGGCGGCGACGATCCAGATCTTCTCGCCGTGCCCGTGCAGGTCGAGCTTGTCGGCGACGTCGGTCATGTTGTGCGGCGCCCGCCCGGACGAGAGGACGACGTGCGCGCCGGAGTCGAGGACCCGCTGGACGGCGTCGTGCACCGCCGGCGTGACCTCCTCGTGGCTCATCCCGAGCCCGGCGACCCAGCGCAGGAGGGTGCCGTCGATGTCGAGGGCGACCAGCCGCGGCCGCCAGGGCCGCTCGTCAGGCACCGGTGACCTCGGCGACCGGCGTCAGCACCTCGAGGCCGCCCAGGTAGGGCTGCAGCGCCTTCGGCACGCGGACCGATCCGTCGGCCTGCTGATGGGTCTCGAGGACCGCGACGATCGTCCGGGTGATCGCGGTGAGCGTCCCGTTGAGGGTGGCGATCGGGCCGGTCTTGTCGCCGAAGCGGCCGCGGGTGTCGAGCCGGCGGGTCTGGAAGTCGGTGCAGTTGGACGTCGAGGTCAGCTCGCGGTACTTGCCCTGCGTGGGGATCCACGCCTCGCAGTCGAACTTGCGGATCGCGCTCGCCCCGAGGTCGCCCGCCGCGATGTCGACGACCTGGTAGGCGAGCTCGAGCTTGTCGAGGAACTCCTTCTCCCAGGCCAGCAGCCGCTCGTGCTCGGCGGCGGCGTCCTCGAGCGTGGTGTAGACGAACATCTCGACCTTGTCGAACCAGTGGACCCGGATGATCCCCTTGGTGTCCTTGCCGTGCGAGCCGGCCTCCTTGCGGAAGCAGGGGCTGAACGAGGCGTACCTCCTGGGCAAGGACCGGCCATCCAGCAGCTCCTTGGAGTGGTACGCCGCCATCGGCACCTCCGAGGTGCCGACGAGGTACATCTCCTCGCCCTCGATCCGGTAGATGTCCTCGCCGCCGCCCTGGTCGAGGTAGCCGGTGCCCTCCATCGCCTCGCGGCGGACCAGCGACGGCGCGATCACCTGCGTGAACCCGGCGTTGCGTGCCTGGTCCATGGCCAGGTTGACCAGCGCCAGCTCGAGCTGGGCGCCGATGCCGGTGAGGAAGTAGAAGCGGCTGCCGCTGACCTTGGCGCCGCGCTCGAGGTCGATCGCGCCGAGCAGCCGGCCGAGCTCGATGTGGTCGCGCGGCTCGAAGCCCTCGGCCGCGAAGTCGCGCGGCGTCCCGACCTGCTCGAGGACGACGAAGTCGTCCTCGCCGCCCGTCGGCGTCGCGTCGGCGACGACATTGGGGATCGCCTTGAGCGCGTCGGTCCAGGCGCCCTCGGCGTGGGTCTGGGCGACCTCGAGGTCCTTGACCTCGGCCGAGAGCGCCTTGACCTGGGCGAGCAGCGCCTGCTTCTCCTCGCCCTGGGCCTGGGCGACCTGCTTGCCGAACGTCTTCTGCGCCGCGCGCTTCTCCTCGTACGCCGCGATGGCGCCGCGGCGGGCGGCGTCGGCGTCGAGCGCCCGGTCGACCACCTCGGAGGACGCGCCGCGCTTGGTCTGCGAGGCGCGGACGCGGTCGGGCTCGTCACGGAGGATGCGCGGGTCGATCATGGCGCTCAGGCTATCCGCCAGGGGTCAGTAGAGCGCGATCCGGTCGGGGGCGGGGAAGAGCGCGTCCAGCTCGGCCAGGTCGTCCGCGGTCGGCACCCACTGGTCGGCCGCGGCGTTGGCCGCGACCTGCTCGGGCGACGTGGCGCCGGCGATGACCGAGGTCACCGGCTCCTGGGCCAGCAGCCAGCCGATCGCGACGGTCACCTCGGAGACGCCGCGGGCCCGGGCGAACGCGGAGTACGCCTGCAGGGTCGGCGAGACGGCGTCCTCGAGCAGGTGCTGGCGGGTGGTGCTGAGCCGGGTGCCGGCGGGCGCCTTGCCGTCGGCGTACTTGCCGGTGAGCAGGCCGTTGGCGAGCGGGAAGTACGGCAGCACGCCCAGCCCGAGCTCGCGCGAGGCGGGCAGCACCTCGAGCTCGGCGCGGCGGTCGGTGAGGTTGTAGTGGTTCTGCGCGGAGATGAAGCGCTCGACGCCGAGCGCACGGGCGACGTACTCGGCCTGCGCGATCTGCCAGCCGGACCGGTTGGAGTGGCCCAGGTAGCGGACCTTGCCCTCGCGGACGAGGTCGTCGAGCGCCGAGAGCGTCTCGTCGATCGGCGTGCGGAGGTCGGGCGTGTGGAACTGGTAGAGGTCGATCCAGTCGGTGCCCAGGCGGCGCAGCGACGCCTCGACCGCGGTGCGGATGTAGCGCCGCGACCCGCGCGCGTCGAAGTCCGGGCCGTTGATCCCCTTCATGTCCATGCCGAACTTCGTGGCGAGGACGATCTCGGAGCGCCGCGCACCCAGCGCCTTGCCCAGCCGCTCCTCGGCGAGACCGGGCGTGGCGCCGTACGTGTCGGCGACGTCGAAGAGCGTGATGCCGGCGTCGAGGGCCGCGCCGATCACGCGGTCGGTGCCCTCCTGCGACTCGGTGGCGGCGCCCGGGCGGCCCAGGTTGTTGCAACCGAGACCGACGCGGGAGACGACGAGGCCGGAGCGGCCGAGGGTGGCGTGCGACGGGGAGGTCATGTCTCGACCGTAGAGCGTCGCGCAACGGCCGATAAACTCCGCTGGTGCTCGACCGTCCCCGCCAGACCCCGTTGCTGTCCGCGCTGGTCTGCCTCGGCCTCTTCGCCGCGATCGCCCTCTGCGTCGCCGCGGAGCTGTCCTGGCTCACCGACCTCGACAGCCACGGCGAGGCCGCCCGGCAGTGGGCCGGCGACCGCAGCTGGCTGGAGCACCCGCTCCGCGTGATCGAGGTCGCCGGCGGCACCCTCTGGATGACGATCGCGACCATCGTCTTCGCCGCCGGCGGGCTGCTGCGCGGGCACCGCCGGGCGGGCATCCTCATCGCCGTCGTGATGGCGGCGACCGCGCTCATCACCTACTTCACCAAGATGTTCGTCGGCCGCGGCCGGCCGCTCTGGCAGGACCCCGAGTACTTCCTGCACTCCAACGCCTTCCCCTCCGGGCACAGCTCCGCCGCCGCGGCCTTCGCCGGCCTGGTGATCGTCGTCGCGGCCATGCTCGTGCGGCGCACCGCGATCCGCCGGCTGATCTGCACCCTCGCGGTCCTCGCCTGGGCGCTCGTCGCCGCCGACCGGATCCTGCTCGGGCGCCACTACCCCAGCGACGTCCTCGGCGGGACCCTGCTCGGCGTCGGCGTCCTCCTCCTCGGCATCGCCCTCTACAACCCGCTGCCGCGCAGCCACGCCCTCAAGGCCGAGCCGCTGCCGGAGCCGTTCCCGTCGGCACGCCGGCTGGCCGTCGTCCTGAACCCGATCAAGGTCGAGTCGGTCGAGAACTTCCAGACGATGGTCACCCAGATGGCCCTCGAGTCCGGCTGGAACAGCCCCCAGTGGTTCTTCACCACCGTCGAGGACTCCGGCACCGGCCAGGCCGAGCAGGCCGCCGTCAACGGCGCCGACCTGGTCATCGTCTGCGGCGGCGACGGCACCGTCCGCGAGGTGTGCGCCGAGCTCGCCGGCACCGGCATCCCCGTGGGCGTCGTCCCGGCCGGCACGGGGAACCTCCTCGCCCGCAACCTCGAGATCCCCCTCTTCATCCGGGCCGCCATCGACATCGCCCTCACCGGCCAGGACCGCGCCATCGACATGGTCGAGGTCGACGGCGACGGCATCGAGCCCACCCACTTCATGGTGATGGCCGGCATGGGCTTCGACGCCGCGATCATGGAGGGCGTCAACGAGGACCTCAAGAAGAAGGTCGGCTGGCTCGCCTACGTGCTCTCCGCCCTCAAGGGCCTGATGTTCCCCACGATGAAGCTCGAGATCTCCGTCGACGGCGGCCCCTTCACCAAGCACCGCGCCCGCACCTGCGTCATCGGCAACGTCGGCAGCCTCCAGGGCGGCATGAACCTCCTGCCCGACGCCACCATCGACGACGGCCTCCTCGACGTCGTGCTCCTCTACCCGCGCCGCTTCCTCAGCTGGATCCCCCTCGTGCTGCGCGTCATGACCCGGCGCGAGCACAACGCCGGCGAGTCGGTCGCCCGGATGACGGGGCGCACGGTCGTCGTCCGGGCCTCGGGGGAGGTCCCCCGCCAGCTCGACGGCGACACCATCGGGCTGGGCTCGGAGCTGCGGATGGAGTGCGTGCACGGACGGGTCCTCGTGCGGGTGCCGCGCACGGTCTGAGCCGCCGCGAAAGGAGCGCGGCGCAGGCAAGGCGGCCGCGTAGGCAAGGCGGCCGCGTAGCGGCGGCGCGGACGAAGTCCGTGCCGGCACCCCGCGCCGCCAAGCCGGCCGTCAGGGCCCCGCAGTCAAGGACGCCGAAGGCGCCGCGCAGCGGACCGAGCGAAGCGAGGGTCCTTGACGGCGGGAGACGGCCGGCTAAGCGCGGCCGCCACCGCAACCCCGCTCACCAGCCCCCGGCAGCACCGCCGACGAGCACCTACATCCGCGCCATCCGCGCGTGCGCGACCGCCTCACCCTCCTCCGGCGACAGCTCCTGCTCGCCGGCCCACGCCGCGACCGACTTGGCGTAGGTCCGGGCCTCGTTGCGTCCCCGGATCGACGTCAGCACGACGCCGTCGCCCGCGTCGTCGAGCAGGGCGAGCGACCAGGACAGCCGGCCGCCCATCTCGTCGAACGCGTCGTACCGGACGACGGCCAGGTGGCGCAGGGCGCCCGCGGCCTCGGCGCGGAGGGCGGCGACCTCGCGGCGGAGGCCGGCGGCGTCGGCGGGGAGGTCGTCCCCGGCCTCCGCAGGCGTACGACGTCCGCTGCGCAGCGCGACCACCAGGGCAGCGGCAGCGACGACGAGGGCGAGGAGCGCGAGGACGACGGCCATGGCCCCGACGGTAGTCAACGAGACGGCGCCGGGAGCGGCCACGCGCCGCCACTACGATGCGGGCATGGTCCGTATCGCGTACCAGGGGGAACCCGGCGCCAACTCGCACATCGTGTGCAAGCAGCACTACCCGGACGCGGAGGCGGTGGCCTGCGCGTCGTTCGAGGACGTGTTCGCGGCGGTGAGCAGTGGTGACTGCGACCTGGCGCTGATCCCGATCGACAACTCGATCGCGGGGCGGGTGGCCGACATCCACCACTTCCTGCCCGAGTCGGGCCTGCACATCATCGCCGAGCACTTCCTGCGCATCCAGTTCCACCTCATGGTGAACCCGGGTGCGACGGTCGACACGCTGCGCACGGTGCACAGCCACGTCCACGCGCTGGGCCAGTGCCGCAAGATCATCCGCGAGCTCGGCCTCACGCCGATCATCTCGGGCGACACGGCGGGTGCGGCGCGCGAGGTGGCGGAGGCGGGTGACCCGACGCAGGCGGCCATCGCGCCGCCGCTGGCGGCTGAGATCTACGGGCTCGAGATCCTGCGCGAGGACGTCGAGGACGAGGACCACAACACCACGCGGTTCGTGCTGCTCTCACCGGACTTCGTCCAGGCGCCGCAGGACAACGGCCCGGTGGTGACGAGCTTCGTCTTCAACGTCCGCAACCTGCCGGCCGCGCTCTACAAGGCGCTCGGCGGCTTCGCGACCAACGGCATCAACATGACCAAGCTCGAGAGCTACATGGTCGGCGGCCACTTCGCCGCGACCCAGTTCCTCGCCGAGGTCGACGGCCACCCCGACGACCCGGGGCTGAAGCGGGCGCTCGAGGAGCTGACGTTCTTCACCACCGACATCAAGGTGCTCGGCGTCTACCCGGCGGACCCGACCCGCGGCTGACTAGGGTGGGGCCATGGCGAGCCCACCGAGCGCCGGAGTCGACAGCGAGGTCGGGCGGCTGCGCTCGGTCCTGCTCCACCGCCCCGGCCCCGAGCTCGAGCGGCTGACGCCGCACAACCACGACCGGCTGCTGTTCGACGGCATCCCCTGGGTCGGGCAGGCGCAGGACGAGCACGACGCGTTCGCCGCGGCCCTGCGCGAGCGGGACGTCGAGGTGCTCTACCTGACCGACCTGCTCACCGACACCCTCCGGGACGACGACGCGCGGGCCGCCGTCGTCGACACCACCCTCGCCGGCCGGAGCGGGCGCGACCTCGGCGACGCCGTCCGCGGGCACCTGCGGGCGCTGTTCCTCGACGCGGCGCCCGAGGACCTCACCCGGCTGCTGACCGCCGGCGTGCGCAACGACGAGGTGCGCGTCGGCACGGGCGCCACGCTCGTCACGTCGCTGCTCGCCCCCGACGGCTTCCTCGTCGACCCGCTGCCCAACCTGCTCTTCACCCGCGACTCCGCCGTGTGGGTGCGCGACCGGGTGGCGGTGACCTCGCTGGCCACCGAGGCGCGCCGCCGCGAGGCGCACCTGACCGACCTCGTCTACCGGCACCACCCGCGCTTCGCCGGCACCGGGCTGCTCCACGGGCACGACCGGGAGCCGGTCGAGGGCGGCGACGTGCTGCTGCTCGCCCCGGGCGTCCTCGCCGTCGGGGTCGGCGAGCGGACCACCGCGGCCGGCGCCGAGCGGCTCGCCCGCGAGGCGTTCGCGGCGAGGGTGGCGACCACACTGCTCGCCGTCCCGATCCCCCGCGAGCGCGCCACCATGCACCTCGACACCGTCTGCACGATGGTCGACGTCGACCGGGTGGTGATGTACCCCCACGTCGCCGACTCCCTCACGGCGTACGCCGTCACCGAGCACGAGCCAGGCTCGGGCGAGCTGCGGGTGGCCGCGCCGGAGCCCTTCCTCGTGGCCGCCGCGAAGGCGATGCAGATCGACACGCTGCACCGGATCGAGACCGGCCTCGACCCGGTCACCGCCGAGCGCGAGCAGTGGGACGACGGCAACAACACGCTCGCGCTCGCGCCCCGGCTGGCGGTCGCCTACGAGCGCAACGACGCCACCAACGCCTGCCTCGAGGCGGCCGGGATCGAGGTCGTCCGGATCGCCGGATCGGAGATCGGATCGGGGCGCGGCGGGCCCCGCTGCCTGAGCTGTCCGGTGCTGCGCGACCCGCTCGTCGTCCCCGAGGGGTAACGCGACTTACCGGAACACGTTGTTGCAGTAGGTCTCCCGCGCCGCCGCCGATGACACTAGGGTCGACGGTGACGGCCGAGCGAAAGGGTCAGCATGGCAACGTTCTTCGAGCACTTCTCCCCCCAGGAGATCGCGCGGATCAGCGCGACCGGTCGGCGGGTGAAGCTCCCCGAGGGCTGGTCGCCGATCTGGGAGGACACCCCGGCCGACAAGGCCTACATCCTCCTGTCGGGCACGGTGTCGGTCCGTCGCGACGGCGCGGAGATCGCGCAGCTCGGGCCCGGCGACATCGTCGGCGAGGCCGCGATCGTCGGCAAGCGGCTGCGCAACGCCACCATCGTGGCGCTCACGCCGCTCGACACGATCCACCTCACCGACGAGACCCTGCGCGAGCTGGACGCCGAGTGGCCGGCCTTCCACGACGCGCTCGTCGAGGTCGCGCAGTCGCGCCTCGGCACCGCGGGCTGACCGTCCCGTGACCTCGTCGGACGACCCCGCCGGTGACGGCGGGGTCATCGGCGCGCTCGAGGCCCACCTCCTCGGCGCGCGGCCCGCGCTGACCCAGCACGACGTCGCGGCGCGGGCCGGCGTCCCGGTCGCGACGGCCAACGAGCTGTGGCACCTGCTCGGCTTCGCTCACGTCCCCGACGACGAGGTCGCCTTCACCGATGCCGACGTCCGCGCGCTGGAGCTGACCAACGACCTGATCGCGCTCGGCGTCCTGAGCCAGGAGCGCCAGGACGGCCTGGTCCGGACCTGGGGCCGCAGCTTCGCCCGGCTGGCCGACTGGCAGGTCGCGCTCCTCGCCTCGGTCGCCGAGGAGATGGGCGCGGACCCCACCGAGGGCCTGCTCGCCGTCTCCGACGAGGTGATGCCGCGCGTCGAGGAGCTGCAGAGCTACGTCTGGCGCCGCCACCTCCTCAGCGCCGCGGCCCGGCTGCTCGCCGAACGGTCCTCGGGGCCCTCGGCCATGCTCGCCGTCTGCTTCGTCGACATCGTCGGCTACACCTCGCGCTCGCGGACCCTCTCGGACCGCGAGCTGGTCGGCTGGCTCGAGTCGTTCGAGTCCACCGTGCTCGGCCTCACCGTCGACCGCGGCGGCCGGATCATCAAGAACATCGGCGACGAGCTCCTCATCGTCGCCGACTCCGCCGACGCGCTCGCCGAGGTCGCCCTCGAGCTCACCCGCCGCGGCGCCGACCCCGACGACCCGTTCCCGGCGGTCCGCGCCGGCATCGCGTACGGCGAGGTGGTCACCCGGCTCGGCGACGTCTTCGGCCCCGTCGTCAACATCGCCGCCCGGCTCACCTCCGTCGCCCGCCCGAGCTCGGTGCTCGTCGACCTCGGTGCCTACGAGGCGCTGTCCGGCCGCGCCGACGACGACACCGACGAGCACCCCGACCACGACCACGCCGGGGGCTATCGCTTCCGCCGCCTGCGCCGGGTCTCGGTGAAGGGCTACTCGCGGCTCAAGGTCTGGGCGCTCCAGCCCGCCTGAGCCCCCGTCGTACCGGACAAAATGGTCGTGAATCAGGCGATTTCGCGACCATTTTGTCCGGTACAACGGGGCGGAGGTCAGCGGATGGTGACCTGGCGGTTGGCCAGCCCGTTGCGGGCCGAGCGCTGCTCGGTGGTGAGGTCGGAGGTGTCCGCGAGGGCGGCGTCGAGCTGGGCCTTGAAGGCGGCGGCGGGCTCCTCGAGGGCCTCGGCGCCGGTGCCGACGGGGAGGTCCCACACGGGGGTGAGGAGGCCGTGGGCGCGGAACATGCCGACGAAGCGGGCGTCGGGGACGATGACGTCGTCGCCGGTGACGTGGAGGCGGGCGAGCGCGTCGAGGAGGGCGTCCTCGGGCTCGGGCATCACCCAGCGCAGGTGCTCCTTGGCGCCCATCCGGGTCCAGTACGCCGCGGTGACCTCGGTCAGCCGGGCGGTCGGGGCGGCGGCGCCGTCGGCCTGCTCGAGCGCCTGGGCGAGCTCGGAGCTGGGGTCCATGTCGGAGACCCAGTAGTCGAAGCCCTCGTGGACCTCGACGGCGAGGTCGCCGTCCGCGACGAGGTCCTGCAGGCGCGGGCCGGGTCCGGGCGGGTTGGTCAGGCCGATCATGCCGGCGCCGGGCTCGGCGGCGAGCGCCTCGAGAAGGACGGCGCCCAGGTCGCGCGCCGGGTCGCCGAAGGCGTGCTGGACCTGGAGCCCGAGCCACACCTCGCCGCTGTCACGGACCAGTGCGGGCGCCGCCATGGGGAGCAGGGTGCAGAGCTTGACCACGCGGTCGGCGTGCTCGCCGGTCAGGGCGAGGGTGGCCGTCGCGGCGGGGACGAGCTCGCGCATCGCGACGATGTCGCACTCCGAGGGGAGGCCCTCGAAGGGACGCTTGACGAAGACCTGGCCGCCACCGGGCGCGCCGTGGCACGCCTTGTAGCGCTTGCCCGAGCCGCAGGGGCAGGGCTGCCGCGGGCCGACCTCGCCGGCCGGGATCTCGGACGCGGACTTGGTGCGGTTCTTCTTCGCCATGCGGCAGAAACTACTGGTTGCCTCCGAAGCGGTCGTCGAGCAGGTCGAGCATCAGCCGCGGCCGGTCGCTGATGACCGCCTTGACGCCGAGGTCGAGGCAGCGCTGGAGGTCCTTCTCCTTGTTGACCGTCCACACGTGGATGTCGCGCCCGCTGCGACCGATCGAGTCGGCGACGCGGGGGTGGTCGCGGATCATCTTGATGCCGGGTCCGATCACCCAGTCGCGGCCGACGACCCGCTTGAGCATGGGCCAGTAGTTCGGCTTGTCGAGGAGCTGCACGAGGCGGACCTCCGGGGCCAGCCGCTCGACGCGCTGCAGCGCGGTGAACGAGAAGCTCATCACCCGGACGGGCGCGCCGGCGCGGTCCCACCCGAAGTCGCGGAGCATGTCGACCAGGCGCTTCTCGACCAGCCCGCCGTACCGGGTGGGGTGCTTGGTCTCGATCGCGACCTCGACCCGCCGGTCGTAGTCGGCGACCGTCTCGAGCAGCTTGCGGAGGGTGAGGACGCCGCGCAGCGCCTCGTCCTCGTCGGGCGCCTCGTCGTCGAGCTCGGCCCACGGGTTCTTCCAGGCAGCGAAGTCGAGCTCGGAGAGCTCGGCGAGGTCCATCGTGGAGACGAGCCCCTTGGTGGACGCCGTCCGACGCAGGTCGCGGTCGTGGACGCAGACGAGGTGCCCGTCGGCGGTGAGCCGGACGTCGCACTCGAGACCGTCGGCGCCGGCGTCCAGCGCCTCGAGGTACGCGCCGAGGGTGTGCTCGGCGAGCTCGTGACTGGCGCCTCGGTGGGCGACCACCTGCGGTCGGTGGGTGGGCACGGACCAAGTGTGGCAGGGCCGGGGCGCCAGGGTTCTCAGGGTCGGCTCCGGGGACGACCGGGGTCGTTCCCCGATGTGCGGACGGCGGCCACCGGGCACCGTGGAGGCATGAGCAACTACGACAGCTACCCGAACCCGCCGGCCTCCTCGCACCGCCGGCTCACCCGCCGCCAGGACAACAAGATGGTGGCCGGCGTCTGCTCCGGCGTCGCCGACCACTTTGGCGTCGACCCGACGCTGGTGCGGATCCTGCTGGTCGCCGCCGTCGTGTTCGGCTTCGGCACCGGGATCATCCTGTACCTCGCCGCGTGGTGGCTGATGCCGGAGGCCTGAGCCGGCCGGCTCTCCCCCTACGCTGGCGCCGTGCCCGACCTCGTCGCCCGACTGCGCGCCGCCGGCTGCGTGTTCGCCGAGGAGGAGGCCGCGCTGCTGGAGTCCGCCGCCCGCTCCCCCGAGGAGCTCGAGGTGCTGACCCGGCGGCGGATCGCCGGCGAGCCGCTGGAGCACGTGCTCGGCTGGGTCGACTTCGACGGCGGACGGGTCGCGGTCGAGGCCGGAGTGTTCGTGCCGCGGCAGCGGACGGCGTACCTCGTCGAGCTCGCGGCGGAGCGGCTGACACCGGAGGCCACGGTCGTCGACCTGTGCTGCGGCAGCGGCGCGCTCGGCCTGGCCCTCGCCCGCCGGCTCCCGGGGCTGACCGTCATCGCGGCCGACGTCGACCCGCGCGCCGTGGCGTGCGCGGCGCGCAACCTGGCCGCCGTCGGCGGGACCGCCGTCACCGGCGACCTCGACGCGCCGCTCCCGGACGCACTGCGCGGCCGGGTCGACGTCATCGTCGCCAACGTCCCCTACGTGCCCAGCGCCGCGGTGGCGCTGATGCCGCCCGAGTCGCGCGACCACGAGCCGCGCGGCACCGTCGACGGCGGCGCCGACGGGCTGGACCTGCTCCGTCGGGTCGCCGCGCTCGCCCCGCGCTGGCTGCGGCCGGGCGGCGCGCTGCTCTCCGAGGTCGCGGACGGCGACCAAGCGGAGGCCGCTCGCGCGGCCTACGCCGCCGCCGGGCTCACGGCCCGGCTCGACCACGATGACGAGCGCGAGGCGACCGTCGTCACCGGGGTGCGGTCCGCCGCAGCATCCCGTCGGCACTGATCCGGCCGGCGCCGAGCGCGCCGATCACGAGCGCCACCGCGCCGATCACCATGACGAGCTCGCCCCCACCCTCGCCGACGAAGATCCCGCTGCCGCGGTGGGCGAACCACCAGGCGCCGAGCATGTCGAGGGCGACGAGCAGGGCGGCGAGCGGCGTGAGCAGCCCGGCGATGAGGAGGACGCCGCCACCGAGCTCGGTGAGTGCGGCGAACGTCGCGGCCGCCCGCGGCAGCGGGACGCCCATCTGGTCGAAGCTGGCGCTGGTCCCGCTCAGCGTGTACTCGTCGAGCTTCTGCCAGCCGTGCGCGACGAGGACGACGCCGAGCAGCACGCGTGCCGCGAGCAGGGCGACGTCCTGGGCGGCGGTGGGAAGGGGTCCGAGAAGACGTGTCATGGCCCTGACTCCACCAGGTCCATCCAAATCGACGATATGCGAACACCCCCTAGAAACCTGAGGATTCTCCTTCCCAGGCGAGACCTGCGTCACTAGCGTGAGGCGGAGCCGACCGTGGGCGCGCGGTCACCTCTTCTCTCGGGAGCTCCCATGCCGCCGCTTCGCACGACCCTCCTCGCCGCCGTCGCCGTGGTGGCGACCGTGGGCCTCAGCCTGTTCCCACCGATCGCCACGGTGACGTCCGCATCCGCGGCTCCCGCCGCCGCGGCCCCCACCACCGACACCGACGGTGACGGCCTGCTCGACGACTGGGAGGTCAACGGCTACGACGCCGACGGCGACGGCGTCATCGACGTCGACCTGCCGGCGCTGGGCGCCGACCCACGCCACCAGGACCTCTTCGTCGAGATGGACGCGATGCCCGGGCTGCGGCCACCGGTCACGGTCCTCGACCGGGTGGTCGACGTGTTCGCCTCCGCGCCGGTCGGCAACCCCGACGGGACCACCGGTGTCCGGATCCACCTCGACGGCGGCGCCTACGCCGGGCGCACGACGTACGACCTCGGGGGATCGAACCAGGTCCCGCTCGACACCGACCTCTCCCCCTACGCCGCCGAGATCCGCGCGATCCGCAACGCCCACTTCGCGCCCGCACGGGCCAAGATCTTCCGCTACATGGTCTGGGCCGACCGCTACAACGGCGACTGCAGCAGTGGCGTGGCGCTCGGCATCCCGTCCGACACCTTCGTCGTGACGCTCGGCGACACGTGCCGCTGGGCGCGGACCGACGACCAGATGGTCGGCACCTTCGTCCACGAGCTCGGCCACACGCTCGGGCTGCGCCACGGCGGCGTCGACGACACCCACTACAAACCCAACTACCTCAGCGTCATGAACTACTCGTTCCAGCTGGCCGGCGTCCCGCGCACGAGCGGGGCGTCCTACTTCGGCTACTCCGACGACGCCTACCCGGTCCTCGACGAGCGCTCGCTCGTCGAGTCGCGCGGCCTGGGGCTGGGCGCCGCCGGCTGGCGGACGATCTGGTACTGCCCCGGCTCGGGTGCGGCGCGGACCAGCGGCGACGCCGCGGCCGGCATCGACTGGAGCTGCAACGGCTCGGTCTCCACCGGTCCGGTCAGCGCCGACATCAACAAGAACGGACGGACCGGCATCCTGACCGCCCAGGACAACTGGGCCAGCCTGCGCTTCAAGGGCGGCTCGGTCGGCTACGGCGCCGCGCCGGCCGACGAGGCGCCTCAGCAGCGCGTCGAGATCGGCCCGGACCGGTTCCGGCTCGACCCGCCGGCCGCGCTCGAGGAGCTGACCAAGCACGAGGCGGACCTGCTCCGGCAGGGGCGGCGGCCGTGACCGGCGGCGCCTAGGGGCGCAGGAACCGCGGCGCGAGGCTCGCGCCGACGCCGGCGAGGTGCTCGACGAGCTCGCCGGCGTCGATCTCGACCAGCCCGGAGCGCCAGGCCAGGACGGTCTCGACGAAGCCGCCGATGCCGAGCAGCACGCTGATCCGCAGGCCGGTCTCGTCGGCGTCGGGGCGCAGGTAGGGACGGGCGAGGTCGATGAGCAGGTCGACGGCGAGCTGGATCGTCTCGCGCCGCCGCTGCTCGAGGATCGCGCTGCCGGCGTGGTCGCCGAAGACGATCTGCGCGCGGTGCGGCTCGTCGCCGATGTGGTGGACGACGGCCGCGAGCGCGGCCCGCAGCTGGACGAGCGGGTCGTCGTCGCCGTGGGGGGCGATCGCGCCGAGGATCATGGCGAGCGTCTCGTCGCGGACCTGGTCCCAGATCGTCGCGAGCAGGGCGTCGCGGTCGGCGAAGCTCTCGTAGAAGTACCTGTCGGTGAGCCCGGCCCGGGCGCAGACGCCGCGCATGGTCACCGCGGCCCAGCCGCTCTCCTGCCAGATCTCCTGGGCTGCGACGAGCAACGCCTCGCGCCGCTCGGCCCGGCGCTGCTCGGCCGACTTGCCGCCGTAGCGCCGGCGGGGCGCGGGGGCGTCGGCGCGGGCGGCATCCATACGAGCATCTTGACGGCACCCGCCCGCAGAATGCAATGTGAGGGCATGCGCCTTCACAATGCGGTGCCCGCCCGCGGCTCCCTGCGCAGCCGGCTCGCCGCCGACCTGACCTCGGTGACGCTGCGCCCGCTGACCTCCGTGATCCCGATGAACCGCACGGGCATCCGGTTCTCGCGGCGGCTCGTGGCGAGCAGCCTGTGGGCGTTCGGCCCGCCGCTGCGCGGCAGCCGGATCGTGCGGGTCGAGCACCCGCACCTGGCCGAGGCCGGGCCGACCGCGCGGGGCGAGTGGGTCCGGGCGCCGCGCGCCGGCCGCGACGACGCGGTCGTCCTCTACGTGCACGGCAGTGCCTACACGATCTGCTCGGCGCGCACCCACCGCGGCATCACCACCCGGCTCTCGGCGCGCACCGGCCTGCCGGTCTTCGCCTGCGACTACCGGCTCGCGCCGTCCCACCGCTTCCCGAGCGCGGCGGACGACGTCCGCGCGGCCTACGACTGGCTGCTCGGCGAGGGCCACGACCCGGCCCGGATCGTGCTCGCCGGCGACTCCGCGGGCGGCCACCTGTGCGTCGACCTTGCGCTCGAGCTGGTCCGCGAGGGACGGCCCGCGCCGGCGGCGCTGGTCGCCTTCTCGCCCGTGCTCGACCTGACCATGTCGCTGGCCGCCGCCCGTGAGCGGATGCGCCGCGACCCGATGATCTCCGCGGCCAAGGCGGCGCGGATGCTCGACCTCTACCTCGCCGGCCACGACCCGCAGGCGCCGCGGCTGCGGTTCTCGTTCGACGGCGCCGACCGCTTCCCGCCGACGCTGGTCCAGGCCGGCGCGCGGGAGATGCTCGCCGCCGACGCGGTCGAGCTGGCCCGCGGCCTCTCGTCGGCCGGCGCCGACTGCCGGCTGGAGGTCTGGCCCGACCAGATGCACGTCTTCCAGGCGCTGCCGCGCGTCGTCCCGGAGGCGGAGCGGGCGCTCGACGCCGCGGCCGCGTTCGTCGACGAGCAGCTCGAGATCCAGCGCCGGCGCGGCGCGCTCACCCTCGTACGACCGGCCAAGGAGGCCTGACATGGGACACCGACGGACCAAGGACGCGGATGCCGTCGTCACCGGCGCCGGGAGCGGCATCGGCCGGGCGTTCGCGCGCGAGCTCGCCCGCCGCGGCGGACGCGTGGTGTGCGCCGACATCGACGAGACCGGCCTCAAGGAGACCGTCGCCGCCATCGAGTCGGCCGGCGGCCGGGCCCTCGCTGTCGACTGCGACGTCGCCGACGTCGCGCAGGTCCAGCGGGTGCACGACACCGCGCTCGACTGGCTCGACGGGGCGCCGCGGATCGTCGTCAACAACGCCGGCATCGGCGCCGGCGGCCGGGTCGTCGGCGACGCACCCCTCGGCGACTGGCAGCGCACGCTCGGCGTCAACCTGTGGGGCGTCATCCACGGCTGCCACGTGTTCACACCGACGCTGCGGGCCGCCGGACGCGGCGGCATCGTCAACGTGGCGTCGGCGGCCGGCTTCACCGCCGCACCGCGGATGGGCGCCTACAACGTGAGCAAGGCCGGCGTGGTCAGCCTCTCCGAGACGCTGGCCGCCGAGCTCGCCGGCACCGGCGTCGCCGTGACCGTGCTCTGCCCGACGTTCGTCAAGACCAACATCTTCGACGGTGACCTGATCGACCCCGGCGCCGCGGGACTGGCCCGCCGGATCGCCGGCATCGCCGGGTTCTCGGCCGACCGGGTCGTCCGCACCACGCTCGACGCCCACGACAAGGGCCGCCTGTACGTCGTCCCGCAGCTCGACGCGCAGCTCCTCTGGCGCACCAAGCGGCTGCTCCCCGCCCCCTACACCCGCGTCGCCGGCCTGATCGGCCGGTTCGCCCCCGACCCCGAGGAAGGTGCCGACCGATGAGCGCCACGACCTTCGACTTCGACCAGATGCTGCAGACCATCAAGGACAAGCAGTGGTCGCTCGCCGACATCGACTGGGACGCCCCCGGCGCCGAGACGATGACCGACGAGCTGCGCGCCAAGATGCAGCCCTTCATGGCCGACCTCGTGTGGATCGAGCACGTCGGAGCGCGCGGCTTCGCCTCGCTCGCCAAGAAGGCCCCGACCCCCACGATCAAGCGGATCTACGAGTACTTCCACGCCGAGGAGCAGAAGCACGCCAACGCCGAGCTCGCGCTGATGAAGCGCTGGGGGATGCTCGACGCCGAAGGCAACCCGCCCGAGCCCAATGTCAACGTCAAGCTCGCGATCAAGGTGCTCGACGACTACGGCGACACGATCCCGCTGACCGGCCTGGCCACGCTGATCCCCCTGCTGGAGTGCGCGCTCGACGGCGCGCTCGTGAAGTTCCTGCTCGAGGAGGTCACCGATCCCGTCTGCCACGAGGTGTTCCGGCACATCAACTCCGACGAGGCCCGGCACATCACCGTCGACTTCCAGGTGCTCGAGCTGATCGGCGCGGGCCCGCTGCACAAGCTGGTCATCGAGTCGGCCGCGCTGCTGCAGCCGCAGGTGATCATCGGCCTGATCGTCGTCTTCACGCCGCTCATCAACAAGATGCGCGACAACATCGTCGCGATGGGCCTGCCGGAGCAGAAGCTCTACAACGCGGTGAAGAGGTTCGCCACGATCGGCTCGCGCGGTCCGCACACGGCCCGCATCCCGGCGTACCACGTGCTCAAGGCACAGGCCGCGATGATCATCGACCGCACCTCGCCGTACCACCGGCTGCTGGCCGACCCGATGGTGAAGCTCACCTCGTTCGTCCCGGCCAAGGTGCTCGGCCGCCCGCAGGCGTGGGTGGACGAGCTGACCCACGAGCCGATCGCGTCATGACGGTCTCGACAGGCTCGACCTCCGGCTTCCGGGGCGAGGTGCTCTGCGGCACCGCCTGGCGAGGCCGCGCGTTCACCGGCCGGAGCGTCGCCGTGATCGCCCCCGGCCGTGAGGCGGCGGTGATCGTCCCCGAGGTGGTGCGGACGGCGCGCCAGGTCAAGGTCTTCCAGGAGGAGCCGGACTGGCTGCTCCCGCTCCCCCTGCCGCTGCCGCGCGTGCTGGCCCGGCCGGCGGCCCGGCTCAGCCTGCGGCTCCAGGTCCGCGACCCGTGGACCCGCCGGCGGCTCACGCCCGACGCCCGCTTCAACCGGCACCGCCCGCGGGTCGACGGCCGCTACTACGCGGCCCTCCAGGAGCCCCACTGCACGCTCATCTCGTGGCCCGTCTACGCGCTCGTGCCAGGTGGGGTCCGCAGCGCCGAAGGCATCGAGCACCACGTCGACTGCATCATCCTCGGCGAGTCCGCCGCCCAGCGAGAGGACCTCTGCGCATGACCGTGCTCCCCCAGCCCGACCAGCCCGACCAGCCCGACCACGAGGTCGTCATCATCGGCGGCGGCTTCTCCGGCATCGGTGCCGCGATCCTGCTCTCCCGGGCGGGCTTCGCCGACTACCTGCTGCTCGAGGCCGGCGACGGCCTCGGTGGCGCGTGGCACTGGAACACCTATCCGGGGGTCGCCGTCGACATCCCGTCGTTCAGCTACCAGTTCTCGTTCGAGCAGGTCGCCGGCTGGTCGCGGGTCTACGCGCCGGGACGCGAGCTCAAGGCGTACGCCGAGCACTGCGCCGACAAGTACGACGTCCGCCGCCGCACGCGGCTCCGCACCACCGTCACCGCCGCGACCTTCGACGACGACGCCCACCTGTGGCGGCTCGACCTCGCCGACGGGGCCGCGATCACGGCCCGGCACGTGGTCAGCGCGACCGGCGTCCTCACCCAGCCGAAGCTGCCCGAGATCGACGGTCTGGCCGACTTCGCCGGCACGGTCATGCACACCGCGCGCTGGGACCACTCCGTCGACCTGACCGGCCGCCGGGTCGCGGTGATCGGCACCGGCGCCTCGGCCGTCCAGGCGATCCCCCACGTGGCGCGGCAGGCCGCGCACCTGACCGTCTTCCAGCGGACGCCGATCTGGTGCCTGCCCAAGCCCGACTCCCCCCTGCCCGGCCTGGCGCGCACCGCGCTGCGCGCCGTCCCCGGCGCCCGGCGGGCCACCCGGCTGGCGAGCCAGGCGTTCGTCGAGGCGACGTTCCCGGTCGCCGCCCACTTCGCGGGCCTGGTCCCCGTCGCGGCCGTGGGCGAGCGGATCGGGCACGCCTACCTGCGCCAGGCGGTGCGCGATCCCGCCGTCCGCGCGGCGCTGACGCCGTCGTACGCGCTGGGGTGCAAGCGGCCCAGCTTCTCCAACGCCTACCTGCCGACGTTCAACCGGGCGAACGTGACGCTCGAGACCGCGGGCATCGCCACGATCACGCCGGGCGGCGTCCGCACGGCCGAGGGGGTCGAGCACGACGCCGACGTCCTCGTGCTGGCGACCGGCTTCAAGGTCTTCGAGAAGGGCAACATGCCGCCGTTCACCGTGCGCGGGGCCGGCGGCGCGGACCTGGAGAAGTGGTGGGAGGAGAACCGCTTCCAGGCCTACCAGGGCGTGAGCGTGCCGCAGTTCCCCAACTTCTTCACGATCCTGGGGCCGTACGGCTACAACGGCTCGTCGTACTTCAACCTGATCGAGACGCAGAGCGCCCACATCGTGCGGGCCCTGCGCCAGGCGCGCAAGGTCGGCGCGACCCGGGTCGAGGTGACGCCCGAGGCGAATGCGGCCTACTTCGCGAGCGCCCTGGGACGGCGCCGGCACCAGGTGTTCTTCCAGGACTCGTGCGGTCAGGCCAACAGCTACTACTTCGACGCCAACGGCGACGTGCCGTTCCGCGCCGCGACGACGCTCGAGACGATGTGGGCCGCGCGGCGCTTCCCGCTCGACGCCTACGCCTTCACGGGTTGAGCACGGCCTCGCCGGCGACCTGGTCGAGCAGCGCGGTGAGTCCGGGCTTGTCGCCGGCCCGGCCGGTCACGGAGACCTCCAGGGACACCGTGCCCTGGTCGCCCTCGCGCCACCGGAAGTAGTTGTTGCGCAGCCGGCCCTCCTTGTCGCGGAAGGTGAAGTACACCGCCTCGTGGGTCTGCTGGTAGACGTCCACGTCCCTGAGGTCCGGCGACGCCTTGAGCTCGCCGACCTTCTGCGCGATCTGCTCGGCCATCGTGTTCTTCGTGTCGAGGACCCGCGCCCGCAGGCTGTACCCGCCGCGCAGCGGCTCGTCCGCGGGCCGCCACCGGACCTGGGCGCGTTGGTCGACCTGCTCGTCCGGCAGGAGGTCGGCATCGCTGCCGTCGGCGCTGATCGCGTAGGCGGCCCAGCCGCGCGGCACCGGGTAGCTCCACACGACGCCGTTCAGCCGGACCTCGTGGGTGTCGTAGCGCTGCTTCGCGTCGAGCACCAGCGGCGCGTAGGTGATGTCGGCAGCCGGCGACGAGCTGCCCGACGGCTCACCCGACGGCTCACCGGTCGGCTGCCCCGACGAGCCACCTCCGTCGTCGCCGCGGACGACCCGGGTGACCCCGAAGGCGATCGCGAAGGTCACCACGAGCACCAGGAGCGCCAGCAGCAGGGGGCGGAGCCACCCGGCGCCCCGGGCCGGCGACGGCGCCGGCAGGGGCGGAGGCGGCGGCGGTCCGCCCAGCGCCACCGTCGTGGCCTCGCTCGCGCCGCGCAGCCCGGCCACGAACGACGGCACGTCGGGCCAGCGGTCGCCGGGCTCGAGCTGGAGTGCCCGGAGCAGCGGCCCGTCGTAGGTGGAGGGGACGTCCGCCACCCGCGAGGGCGCCGGCGGCAGCTCGGGGGTGGCGAGCGCACCGATCCCGCCCTCACGGACGAGGCGGCCGGTGAGCAGGTGGTAGCCGACCGCACCGAGGGCGTGGACGTCGGCGCGCAGGTCGAGGCCGATCCCGGTCGCCTGCTCGGGCGCCATGTAGCTGGGGGTGCCGACGACCTGGGTCAGCCCGCTCGCGTGGAGCATCGCCTTGGCGACGCCGAGGTCGGCGACGAGGACCCGCTCGCCGCCGTCGGGCGTGGAGCGCAGCAGCAGGTTCTGCGGCTTGATGTCGCGGTGGATGATCCCGTGCCGGTGCAGCACCGCGATGCCGTCGCCGGCCTGGCTGAGCAGGTCGACCATCCGCTCCGGCGCGACCGGGCCGTCGGCGAGCAGGTCGGCGAGCGAGCCGCGGTCGGCGTACGACATCACGAAGTACGGCGTCCCGTCGACCGCGCCGATGTCGTAGACCCGGACGACGTGGTCGCTGTCGGCCCGGCGCAGGATCCGCGCCTCCTCGAGGAAGCGGTCGCAGACGTCGGTGCGCTGCGCCCAGTTGTCGGCGAGCGCCTTGACCGCGACGGGCGAGTCCAGCTCGTCGTCGTGGTAGAGCCAGACGGTCGCGAAACCACCGGCTCCGATCCGGTCGACGCGGCGGAGCCTCCCGAGTCGTTCCGGCAGGGACACGGTGCGTATTGTGCCCGAGAGGTCCGGAGTCACTCGGGGAGGCAGGCCATGGACGAGCCGATCGATCTCGACGATCTCGCGCTGCGCGCGGCCGCCGGCGACCGCACGGCGCTCGACGACCTGCTCGCCGCCATCCAGCCGCGGGTCCGCCGGATCTGCGGGCGGATGCTGCTGCACCCCCAGGACGCCGAGGAGGCCACCCAGGACGCCCTGCTCCTGGTCGCCACCAAGATCGGCACGTTCGCCGGGCGCAGCCGCTTCACCACGTGGCTGCACGCGGTCGCGTCCAACAGCGCCCGCACCACCTACCGCTCCCTCAAGCGCCGCGCGGCCGAGCACAGCGTCGACGAGATGCCCGTCGCCGCCGACCCGCGCACCACGAGCGTCATCGCCGGCAGCCGGCTCGACCTGCTCGAGGCGCTCGAGGTGCTCGCCTCGACCCGGCCCGAGCTGGTCGAGCCGCTGGTGCTGCGCGACATCCAGGAGCTCGACTACAACGAGATCGCGCAGCTGCTCGACGCCCCGCTCGGCACCATCAAGTCGCGGATCCACCACGCCCGCCAGGCGGTCCGGCCGCTGCTGCGGGTCGACGAGGGCTGAGCCCCGCGGAGGCGCTCAGCGCGAGCCGCCGAGGACCGCGACACCCCGGGCGCTGCCTTGCGTGGTGCAGCTCCCGCCGAGGTCGCAGGTGCGGACGGTCGTCGTCTGCGCGCCGTCCGGACCGGACACGCTGAGCACGACGAGCTCGTCGTCCGCCAGCATCGCGACGTCGAAGACGTCGTCGGGCAGCGGCACCTCGGCGACCTGCTCACCGGTCGTGGCGTCGAGGACCTTCGCCCACGTGGGGAGCGCCTCGCCGGTTCCGTCGTGGCCGATGACGACGAGCCGCTTCCCGTCAGGCGCGTACGGCGACGCGCTGCCGAGACCACCGGGGCACTGCTTCCACGGCGCCGTGTCGTCGTCGCCGGCGGGGCCGCCGATCACGCAGTCCGGACCGATGCCGACCCGCAGGCCGGCGTACGTCGAGCGGTCGGGGGAGAACCGCCCGTCGATGACGTTGCGGGCCACGACCTCCTGGTAGGTGCCCGTGGGCGTGGAGCGGTAGTACGTCGTGCCGCTCGGCGACCAGCCGGTGACGACGTCCTCGCCGTCGAAGAGCGCGGTCCCCTCGGGGTCGCCGGGATCGGGCGCCGGCGGCACCCGGGTCGCCGTCCCCGTCGTGAGGTCGGTGATCTCGTAGCCGGTGGCGTCCGGACCCAGGCCGACGTGCTGGGTGCCGTCGTCGCTGATGTCGCCGTGCCCGCGGACGTCGGCCAGCACCACCACGTCGCCGTCCCGGTCGACGCGTAGCACGCGCGGCGACGAGTCCGGGGTGCTGGGCACGTCCTGGACGATCCAGTGGTCGCCGACCCGCTCGACGCCCGTCACGAACGCGACGCCGGAGAGCGGGACGACGGTGTCGCCGTCGTGCAGCTCGCTGGACGTCATCCACAACGGTCCCGGCGCCGCCTGCTCGCGCTGCTGTCCCGCCGGCGGGTGCGCGGCCGGCGTGGAGCCGCCGGGCTCGAGCGCGACGCCGACACCCCCGACGGTGCCGACGATCGCGGCGACGGCGACCGCGGCCAGCATCCGGCGGTCCATCAGCCGCTCCCGAGCACGAGGTTGCCCTCGGCCTCGACCTGCGTCGTGCAGTCGCCGGTCGCCACGACGCACCGGCTCAACGCGATCTTGTCGGTGTCGTCGCGCCCGGTGACCGTGTAGACGACCGTGTCGTCGCCGCCCCACGCCGCACCCGACCGGTACCCGCCCGGGTCGATCCGCCCGGTCACCCGGCCCGTCGCCGGGTCGCGGACCTGCAGCGCCGACGGCGGCGGCCCGTCGCCCACCGCGGTCTCGGTGAGGAGCAGCGTCCCCGACGGCGAGTACGGCGCCCGCGACGCCGTCCCGGTCGAGCACTCGGCCCACCACGAGCCGGTGTCGGCGAGCGCGCCCCCGGTGAGGCACCCGCCGACCGGCGTGGCCGGTCCGGTCGCGGGATTCGGACGGCTCTCGACGGCGTAGCGACCGTCGTCCGAGACGTAGCGCGGCTCCCCACCCGGCTCCCCCAGCTGGCGCGGGGTCCACGGATCGGCGGCCCCCAGCGGGTGCGTCGTCCGGTCGGCGAGGACGGCGACCTGCCACCCGCCGCGGCCGTCGCCGTACGCCACGCGCTCGCCGGCCGGGTCGACGTGCCAGGGACCGACGAGCGGACCCACCTTCCACGTCGCGCCGCCGGGGGTGACGTAGACGCCGGTCTGCTGGTCCTCGTGGTCGCCGTAGTAGACGACCAGGTAGCCGCCCCGCGCGCGCTCGAGCGAGAGGACCAGGTCGGCGTCGACGCCGGGGACCGCGACCTCGGCGTCGCCGTCGTGGATCGTGCCGTGGAGGAAGTAGAACGGGCCGGCCGGGGCGACCGGGGCGACCGGGGCGACCGGGGCGACCGGGGCGACCGGGGCGACCGGGGCGACCGGGTCGGCCGGGTCGGCCGGGTCGGCGGCCCGGTGCTCGCGCGGGGCGTCGTCCCCTGCACCGACGGCGTACGCGACCCCGCCGGCCGACCCGAGGACGGCGGCGGTGACGAGCGAGACCAGGGTGATCCGGTTCATGTCAGGTGTGATGCTCCGGGGTCAGGTTCGGTTCTGCCCAGAGGCCGATCTCGGCGGCGAAGCGGCGGAGCACCTGCTCGACCGGTCCGTCCGGCGCGAGGAGCACGGCCGGGTCGGCGGCCGCGACGAGGGCGCGGACCGCCGGTGCGTCGTCCGGCTCGGCGAGGGGCCAGCGCGCGGCGGCCGTGGCGCGGTCGGTCGTCCAGGTGCGCTCGCGGATGCTGACCAGCCCGGCCAGCGCGAGCAGCGTCTTGCGGCTGATCCGCCGGGCGAGCTCGGGTCCCTCGGGCGCCGTGCGCCAGCCGGCGAGGTGCGCGGCGAGGTCGCCGTTGAAGCCGCGGGCGGCGCGTCGGTCGGCGGGCACGGGCGGGAGGTCCGCAGCGGGGTCCGGTCCGGCGAGGTGGACGCAGTAGTGGCGCAGGAACGCCCGGTTGCCGTACGCCGCGTCGCTCGCGCTCGCGCCCGCGTCGGCGAGGTCCTCCGCGCCGAGGCACGCCACCTCCACCCCGCGGCCGAGCCCGGCGAACCGGTCGCTCAGCTCGGCACCGAGCGCGGCGGCACGCTCCCGAGGGAGTCCGACGGTGAGCAGGTCCACGTCCGAGCGCCCCGGCTCGGCCTGGCCGGTGGCGACCGAGCCGTAGACGTACAGCGACGGCGCCCCGGGCCCGTCCCCCAGCAGCGCGACCGCGTCGTCGAGCACCGCACGGTAGGCGGCGGGGATCCGGTCGCGGCGCGCGCCGGTGACGATCAGCCCGCCACGGCTGACGCCCTCGCCCGGATCGCGCACCCCCGCACGCTACCCGCCGAGCCGCAGCGTCGTCCCCTCCCAGCGCCGGCGCAGCCAGCGGTCGTGCGAGGCGACGACGACGGTGCCGGGGCTCGTGCCGATGGCCTCCTCGAGCTCGCCGACGAGCGCGAGCGAGAGGTGGTTGGTGGGCTCGTCGAGGAGGAGCAGGTCCGGCTCGGTCGCGACGGCGATCGCGAGGGCGAGCCGGCGGCGCTGACCGACCGAGAGCAGGACGACGGGCTTCGGGTGCTCGCGGGGGTGGAGCAGGCCGAGGCTGCGGAGGGGACGACGGGCGGCGAGGTCGGGGCCGACCGCGGCGTCGTAGGTGGCGCGGGCGGTGGCGGTGAGGTCCGGGAACACGGGGTCCTGGGTGAGCTCGGCGATCCGGTGCGCGCCGACCTGGACGGTGCCGGCGGTCGGCGTGATCCGTCCGGACAGGACGCCGAGCAGGGTCGACTTCCCGGTCCCGTTGGCGCCGGTGACGAGCAGGTGCGACCCGGACTCGACGTCGAGGACGGGCAGGCGCAGGCGGTCGCCGACGACCAGGTCGCGGACGAAGACGACCCGCCCACCGGCAGTGCCGGAGCCGGCACCGGTCAGCCCGGTCGCCAGGCGCAGCGGCGCCGGAGGCTTGCGGACCTGGGTGCGCTCGGCCTCGTCGAGGCGGCGCTCGGCGTCCCGCTTGCGGCGGGCGACGGCGCGGTCGACGTTGGCGCCCTTGAAGGCGTGGATGAACTTGTCGTTGTCGCGTGGTCCGCGGCCGGGCGCGATCGTGCGCTGGTCGATGCGGGTGGCCTCGCGGAGCCGGTCGAGCTCCTCCTGCTGGGCGGCGTAGGTCTCCTCCCAGCGGCGCCGGGCGGCGGCGCGGGCCTCGGAGTACGCCGTCCAGCCGCCGCCGTAGCGTCGTCCGCCCCGGCCGTCGGTGCCCATGCCGACGGGGTCGAGGTCGACCAGGTCGGTGCAGACCTCGTCGAGGAGGACCCGGTCGTGGCTGGTGAGCAGGACGACGCCCGGCAGGTCGCGCAGGAAGGCGACGAGCAGCGCGACCGCGGCGTCGTCGAGGTGGTTGGTGGGCTCGTCGAGCAGCAGGCACTGCGGACGCCGGGTCATCAGCGTCGCGAGCGCCAGCCGGGTGCGCTGGCCGCCGGAGAGGCTGCCGACCGGGCGGTCCGGGGCGAGGTGGTCGAGGCCGAGCTGCTCGGCGGCGAGGAGCGCGCGCCGGTCGGCGTCCCAGGCATCGTGGGCGAGGGCGAGCTCGAGGGCGGCGGCGTACTCGTCGGCGACGGCGGGCTCGTCGAGCCGGTCCGCGAGGCGCTCGACGGCCGCGACGGCCTCACGGAGGGGGCGCAGCGCGGTGGCGAGGACGTCGGCGATCGTGTCGGCGTCCCGGAACGGCGGCTCCTGCGTGAGGAGGGCGAGGTCGTCGGGCCGCTCGATGCTGCCGGTGACGTGGGCGGTGGCGGGCAGGGTGCCGCTCACCGCGCGCAGCAGCGTCGACTTCCCGGCGCCGTTCTCACCGATCAGGCCGATCCGCCGGCCCGGCTGGGCGACGAGGTCGATCCCGTCGAGGACGGTACGACGTCCGAACGCGACGCCCAGGTCGCGCACGACGACGGGGGCGAGGGAGGTGGTGGATCCGGATGATGCGGACATGACGGGGCGCCTTCGGAGACGGAGGGACCCACCGGGCTGGTGCCGCGGACGTGGGCCGGGTCAGGCGTCGATCAGCATGATGGGCCCAGCGTACGGGGGTGCTGGTCACCGGCGCCACCGGATAAACCGGTGGCCCCGCGGCGCCGTCCGCCGCTACGGTCGCCCCATGACCCGGCTCGTGCCGAGGACGCCTCGAGGCGTGGCTCGGAATCCCGACCCGCACCGGTAGCTCCTGACGCTGCCGGCCTGAGGCGCGCTCGGCCTGCTCCTGCTTTGTCATCCCAAGGAGCAAGGAGAAACCGGGTGTCCGACACCTTCACCTGCGTGCGTTGCGGCCTCGTCGTCGTCACGCTCGCGCCCGGCGACGCACGCCGCAACCACTGCCCCAGCTGCCTGAGCTCACGGCACACGATCGACCACGTCGACGGCGGACCGTCCGACTGCGAGGGCCGGATGGCGCCGCTGTCGATCGCCGTCCAGCGGGACGGCTCGTGGTCGCTCGTGCACCGCTGCACGCGCTGCCGCGAGCTCGCGCTGCACCCCACCGCACCGGACGACAACCAGCTGATCCTGATGCGGCTGGCCGTGCGCCCGCTCGCGGAGCCACCGTTCCCCCTCGACGTCTTCAGCACCCTGTAGGGGGCGGCGATGCCGAGGAGGAGGACGCCGCCAGGGCGTACCCAGCGGCGCAAGGACGTGCGCCACCGCACCGGCGCCGGGTCCGGCGACGCCTTCCGCTGCGTCGGGTGCCGGCTCGGGGTGCCCGTCGTCGCGCCCGGCACAGCGCACCGCAACCACTGCCCCAGCTGCCTGGCCAGTCGTCACGTCGACGGCCGGGTGCCGGGCGACCGGGCGTCGCCGTGCGGCGGCCGGATGGTCGCGGTGAGCCTGTCGACACGGCCGGACGGCGAGTGGCAGCTCGTGCACCAGTGCACGGCCTGCGGCGTCCTCAAGCTGAACCGGGTCGCGGGCGACGACAACGCCCTCGCGCTGGTCCGGCTGGCGGTGCGCCCGCTCGCCGACCGGGGGCTCGGCCGGCGGGCGCTGCGGGAGCTGTGAGCGGACGCGCCGGGCTGGTCAGAGCTCGCCGAGGATGCGGGCGCGGGTCTCGTCGTACTCGTCGCGGCTGACGAGGTCGCGGGCCAGCAGGGAGTCCAGCTCGGCCAACCGGTCGGCGGCGCTCGGTCCCATAGGGACGGCGCCGCCGGCCGGTGCCGCGGTCGGCCCGGCGGCCGGCGCGGCAGCCGGTGCGGCGGTCCAGTCGATCTCCCACTCGTCGGTCTCGCGGTCGAGCAGCAGGGGCAGCGCGCCGCCGTACAGGAGCGGGATCCGGATCTCGGGGATCGGCAGGCTCGCCTGCACCTCGTACGGCGTCACGTCGTCGCCCTCGATCCGCATCCGCAGCCTGACCACCGGCTGCTCGTTGATCCGGACGTTCGTCTGCTCGAACGAGAGCACCCTGCCGGTCGCAGGGCGCCCGTGCTGCCGGAGCCGGTACCGGCGCACTTCGCCGCCGTACCGGCCGAGCCCGAGGAAGAGACCGATCAGGACGTCGAGCGCGGTGATGGCGATGCCGGTCGGCAGCAGCCAGCCGGTGCCCGGCTCGGAGCCGTCGACGGACAGGCCCATGATCAGGAAGATCGGACCGACCACGCCGCACAGCAGGCTGAACAGCAGCACCGGCACGACGCTGCGCACGAGCGACGGCCGCCGCGGCGGCCGCTGGGGGGAGAGCGTCATGGAGTCAGCGTAGGGCGGGTCGGGCGGGTGGTGGTTCGGTGAATCTGGCTGGGGAGGGGGAGTTTCCTGTGCCCAGGGGCAGTTTCACCGCCTAGGCGGTGAAACTGCCGCCGCGGCGGCCCGCCCGTACTGGCCCCACAAAACTGCCCCTTGGCGCACGGAACTCCCTGTGCCAACGGGCAGTTTCACCGCCTAGGCGGTGAAACTGCCGCCCCGACCCCGTACCTTCACCCCGTGCCCACCCCCGCGTCCGTCGCCGCCCTGGAGCGGCACCAGGTCGCGATCTACCTCGGCGGGCTGGGGGCCGGGGCCGCCGTGGGCCTGGCCTGGCCGGGCGCTGCGGACCCGCTGGAACGGGCGATCTACCCGGTGCTCGGGGTCCTCCTCTACGCGACCTTCCTCCAGGTGCCGTTCACCGAGGTGGCGGGGGCGTTCCGCGACCGGCGCTTCCTCGGCACGGTGCTGGTCCTCAACTTCGTCGTCGTGCCGCTCGTCGTGGCCGGGCTCACCGCGGTGGTGTCGCTGGAGCGGGCGGTGCTGCTCGGTGTCCTGCTGACGCTGCTCACGCCGTGCATCGACTACGTGATCGTGTTCTCGCGGCTCGCGGGCGCCGACAGCGAGCGCCTCGTCGCGGCGGCGCCGCTGCTGATGCTGGCGCAGGTGTTGGCGCTGCCGGTGCTGCTGTGGCTGTTCGTCGGGTCCGAGCTCGCCGACGTCGTCGAGGCGGGACCGTTCGTCGAGGCCTTCGGCCTGCTGATCGTGCTCCCGCTCGCGCTCGCGTGGGCGACCCAGGCGCTCGCCGACCGGCGCCGGGCGGGCGTCGTGGTGAGCCGGGCGATGACGGCGGCGATGGTGCCGCTGATGGCGCTCACGCTGCTCGTCGTGGTCGGCAGCCAGGTCCCCACGCTCGACGGCCGGTACGGCGAGATCGCGGCCGTCGTCCCCGTCTACGCGGCCTTCCTCGTCGTGATGGCGGTGCTGGGCGTCGCCGCGGTCCGGCTGACCGGGCTCGACGTCGGCCGCGGCCGGGCGCTCGTGTTCAGCGGCGCGACCCGCAACTCGCTGGTCGTGCTGCCGCTCGCGCTCGCCCTGCCCGCGGCGTACGCCGTGACGCCCGCCGTCGTCGTCACGCAGACGCTGGTCGAGCTGGTGGGGATGCTCGTCTACGTGCGCCTGGTGCCGTGGCTGGTCAGCGAGCGGGGAGCTCCTCGGCCGCTGTCTCGCGGACCCAGGCGGCCTTGATCGCGCGCCACGACTCGTCGTCGTGCCCCCGACGCCAGTACGGCGAGCAGGAGAGCCGCTCGGCGTCGACGATCCGCTCGCCGAGCAGCACCCGGCGCACGGCGCGGGTCGCGGCGGCCTCGCCGTGCACGAAGGCGCTCACGGTGCCGGACGGGCGGGGCAGGGCGGCGACGGCGTCGGCCAGCAGGCCGGCCACCTCGTCGTCGCCGGTGCGTCCGGCGCGGTGCACCCAGTGCACCTCGAGCGCGCCCGGGGACGACAGGGGGATCTCGTCGGCGGCGTCCTCGACCTCGGCGACGACGACGACGGGCCGCCCGGCCGGGACGGCCTCGGCGCACGCGGCGATGGCGGGCAGCGCGCTCTCGTCGCCGACGAGCAGGTAGTGGTCGGCGTCGTCGTGGGGCCGGTAGCCGCCGGCCGGGCCGCGCAGCTGCAGACGGTCGCCCGGGGTGGCCCCGAGCGCCCAGCGGCCGGCGTAGCCCACGTCGCCGTGGGCGGCGATGTCGAGCGTGAGCTCGCCCCGCTCGGCGTCCCAGCGGCGGACGGTGATCCGGCGGGGGAAGGGCCGCTGCGGACGGGGCAGGTCGCGGACCGCCTCTTCGTCGAAGGGCACCGTGTAGGGGGCGTCGTCGGGCCGGAAGAAGCAGTTGACGTACTCGTCGGCGTCGCCGGTCGAGGTGAAGCCGGCGAGCCCGGCTCCGCCGAGCACCACCCGCACCAGGTGGGGGCTCAGCTGCTCGGTCGCGAGGACCTCTCCGTGCATGGCACTGCTCCTTCTCACGTCGAGGACCGGTCAGCCTCGATCATCTTCCTTAGGCGAACCTAACCTAGCGCGGGGGTGGTCAGGCCGGCGACCGGTCCCGCAGGGCCGCGACGTAGGCGCCGGGAGTGGTGCCGGTGGTCTGCCGGAACGCCCGCACGAACGCGCTCGCGGTCTGGTAGCCCACCTGGTGCGCGACGGCGGTCGCCGTCTGGCCGTCGGCGAGCAGCAGGATCGCCGCCCGGACCCGGGCCTGGACCCGCCAGCGGGCGAACGTCATCCCGGTCTGCCCGGCGAAGAGCCGGTCGAGGGTGCGCCCGGAGAGCCCGACCTCGGCCGCCCACTGCTCGGTCGTCCGACGGTCCGCCGGGTTCTCGACCAGGCCCGCCGAGACCACGCGGGCCCGCGGGTCGGTCGGCGTGGGCAGCGCGATCCCGGTCCCGGCCACGGGCTTGACCAGGCTCATCGCCGCGCGCTCGGCGTCCTCGCGCTCCGCGTCCGAGAGCGTCGCGTCGCGCAGGTGCAGCAGCAGCTCGCGCACGACGGGCGGCATCGCGACGAGCACCGGGCGGTCCCACTGGCCGGGGAAGCGGACCGGGTCGACCAGCGTGAAGTAGTGCCGCGCGCCGGCCCCGGCGAAGCCCGCGTGGCGCACCCCGGCGGGCACCCACAGCCCCGCAGTCGGCGGCAGCGTCCAGGCGATGCCCTCGGTCTCGACCGTGCGGACGCCGGCGAACCCCCAGAGCAGCTCGTGCTTGCGGTGGACGTGCCAGTCGATCGACCGGGCGTGCGGCTCGACCAGGTGCTTGGTGACGAGCGCTGCCGGCGTGCGCCCGGTCACAGTCGGCGGTGGCGACGTCGAGATCGGAACACGATGTGTCACCTTACCTCCTGGCACTGAGGCAAGCCTTACCTCTACCGTCGGAGCAGGCCGCCCGGTGCCGTCTCCCGGTGCGCCTCCCCGCTCTCGAACCGAAGGAACCTGCATGCCCCGCGCCCTCTCCCTCGCCGCTGCCGCCGCCCTCGCCGCGCTCGCCCTGACGGCCTGCGCCGGCGAGAAGGACGACGCCGGCCCGGCCGGCCCGGTCCACGACGTCACCCACGCCCGGGGGACGACGGCCGTGCCCGAGCAACCGAAGCGCGTCGTCGTGCTCGAGCCGGTGCAGCTCGACACCGCGGTGGCGCTCGGCATCACGCCGGTCGGCACCGCCGTCGCGAGCGAGGAGACCGGCGTGCCGTCGTACCTCGGGCCGGACGCGGCGGACATCGCGACCGTCGGCACGGTGACCGAGCCGTCGCTGGAGAAGATCGCCGAGGAGAAGCCCGACCTCATCCTGGGCACCGAGTCGCGCCACTCCGACCTCTACGACCAGCTCAGCGACATCGCCCCCACGGTGTTCATGGCCACCCAGGAGGACCCCTGGCAGGACAACGTCGCGCTGGTGGGCGAGGCGCTCGGCAAGCCCGGCGAGGCGACGTCACTGCTCAAGGCGTACGACGACCGCTGCGCCGCGATCGCCGAGGAGCACCAGCTCGCGGGCACCACGGCCCAGCTGGTGCGGCCGCGCGACGAGGCCGTGCTGAGCATCTACGGACCGACGTCGTTCGCCGGCAGCACGCTCGAGTGCGTCGGGCTGACGATCCCCGAGCGGGACTGGGAGGGCTCGATCTCCGTCGACATCTCGCCCGAGCGGATCCTCGAGGCCCGCGGCGACCTGCTCTTCGTGACCAGCAGCGACCCGGCCGACGCCGGCACCCTGCCGAAGCCGATCAAGGACAACCCGAAGGCGTTCCCCGCGCCGCACCTGGTCGACTTCTCGTACTGGATCGCCGGCGTCGGCCCGCTCGGCGGCCAGGCGGTCCTCGACGACCTCGAGGAGATCCTGTCCGCGCGCTGAGCCTGCCCGGGTGGGTGCTCGGGCTGGCGGTGGTGCTCGGCGGCGCCGTCGTGCTCTCCCTGGCCGTCGGCTCGAACCCGCTCAGCCCGGCCGAGGTGCTGGCCGCGCTGGGCGGGGGCGGCACCGACGAGACCCGGTACGTCGTGCGCGAGCTGCGGGTGCCGCGCACGGCGGTCGCCGTCGTGGCGGGCGCCGCCCTCGGCGTCGCGGGCGCCCTGATGCAGGCGTTCACACGCAACCCCCTCGCCGACCCGGGCATCCTCGGCGTCAACGCGGGCGCGGCGTTCTGCGTCGCGCTGGGCGTCACCTTCCTCGGCATCCGCTCGATCACCGGCTACGTCTGGCTGGCGTTCGCAGGCGCCCTCGTGGTGACCGCCGCCGTCTACCTGATCGGATCGACCGGCCGCGGGCGCGCCGACCCGGTCCGGCTCACGCTCGCCGGCGTCGCGCTCGGCGCGGTGCTGTCGGGCATCACCACCGGCCTGAGCCTGAGCAACCCGACGGCGTTCGACAAGATGCGCAGCTGGAACGCGGGCACCGTGCTGGGGCGCGGGTTCGACGTCCTCGTCCCGGTGCTCCCGCTCGTCGCGCTCGGCCTCGCGCTGGCCCTGCTCGTCGCGCGCGACCTCAACGCCGTCGCACTGGGTGAGGACGTCGCCCGCAGCCAGGGCGTCGACGTCGTGCGCACCCGGTGGCTCGTGGTCGCCGCGGTCACCCTCCTGGCCGGCTCGGCGACGGCCCTCGCCGGACCCATCGCGTTCGTCGGGCTGATGGTCCCCCATGTCGTGCGGTGGACGCTCGGCCCCGACCAGCGCCGGATCCTCGCCGGGACCGTGCTCGTCGCGCCCGCCCTGCTGCTCGCCGCCGACGTCGTCGGACGCCTCCTCGTGCTGCCCGGCGAGATGCCGGTCGGCGTGGTGACCGCCTTCGTCGGCGCACCGGTGCTCATCGTGCTGGTCCGGCGCCGGGGAGCGTCGGCCCTGTGAGCGGCGCACCGCAGGTCGAGTTCGGCTACCGGCGCCACCGGATCGGTGGCGAGCGGCTCAACGCCGTGCTGCGCACGCGCAGCCTCCTCGTCGGCGCCGTGGTGCTCCTGGCCCTCGGCGGGCTGGGGGTGCTCGCCCTGATGACGGGCGACTACTCGCTGAGTGCGCGCGAGGTCGTCGACGTCCTGCGCGGCGTGCGCGAGGGGCTCGCCCCGACCGTCGTCCTGGAGTGGCGGCTGCCGCGGGTGCTCGCGGCCGTCGTCCTCGGCGCGGCGCTCGCGGTCGCCGGTGCGCTCTTCCAGACGCTGACCCGCAACCCGCTGGCCAGTCCCGACATCATCGGCCTGTCCAGCGGCGCGTTCACCGGCATGCTGCTGACCGTCCTGCTCGTCGGCACCACGTGGCTGCAGGTCACCGCCGGCTCCGTCGCCGGCGGTGCCGCGGCCGCCGCGGTGATCTTCCTGCTCGCCTACCGCGGCGGCATCCAGGGCTTCCGCTTCATCGTCGTCGGCATCGCGATCTCGTCGATGCTCGCCTCGGCGAACACCTGGATGCTGCTGCAGATCGAGGTCGAGACGGCGATGTTCGCCTCCGCCTGGGGCGCCGGCAGCCTCAACGGCGTGACCGGCAGCCAGGTCCTCGGCGCCGGCCTCTGCGTCGCCGTCCTCCTCGCCGGGTGCGTGGCGCTCGCCCCGGCGCTGCGCCAGCTCGACCTCGGGGACGACGCCGCGCACGCGCTCGGCCTGCGCCCGGGCCGGGTCAAGGCGGCCGCCGTCCTGCTCGGCGTCGCGCTCGTCAGCGTCGCGACCGCGGTCGTCGGCCCGGTCGCCTTCATCTCGCTGGCCGCACCCCAGATCGCCCGGCGCGCAGCGGGGACGCCGTACCTCCCGCTGACGCTGACCGGGCTGACCGGGGCGCTGCTGCTCCTGATGTCGGACTTCACCGCCCAGCACCTGCTGCCGGTGACGCTCCCCGCCGGCGTAGTCACCGTGGTGCTCGGCGGGGCGTTCCTGGTCTGGCTGATCGTGCGGGAGATGCGGCGCTGGCGCTGACGGCGTCGCATCTCAGTCGGCCGGCACCTGCGCCTCGTCGGCCCGCGGGAGCACCTCGATCCGGGTGAGCCGCCGGCCCTCGACCGCGCTCACCCGCAGCACGGCGTCGGGCAGCTCGACGCTGTCGCCCACCTCGGCGACGTGGCCGAGCCGGGAGATGACGTAGCCCGCGACCGTCTCGTAGTCGCCGTCCGGGACGACGACGCCGGTCTCCTCGGCGAAGTCCTCGATGGTGAGCCCGCCGGAGACCACGACCGCACCACCCGGGCCGTCGAGCTCGGGAAGGGTGCGCGGGTCGGGGTCCTCGTCGTACTCGTCGCGGATGTCGCCGACGATCTCCTCGACCAGGTCCTCGAGCGTGACGATGCCGTCGGTGCCGCCGAACTCGTCGACGACGACCGCCACGTGCGCACCCTGCTTGCGCAGCAGGACGACCGTCGGCAGCACGGCGTTCGTGCCCGGCAGGTGCAGCACCTCGCGCTGGACGTCGGCGACCGTGCGCCCCGGCGGGTGCTCGCCCAGGATGTCGCGGATGTGGACGAAGCCGGTGACGTCGTCGAAGTTCTCGCCGATCACCGGGTAGCGCGAGTAGGGCTGGTCGGCGACCCACGTCGCGGCCTCGGACAGCGGCAGCGCGCCCTCGACGAAGACCACGTCACCGCGGGGGCGCATGACCTCCTTGAGGTTGCTGCGGGTCGCGGCGAAGACGTCGGTGAGGATCTGCCGCTCCTCGTCGCCGAGGCCGCCGTGGCTGGTGACGATCTCGCGCAGCTCGTCCTTCGACACCTCCTCGGAGGTGGCGTTCGGGTCGCCGCCGAGCAGCCGCACCAGCGCATTGGTCGACATCGACAGCAGCCAGATCACCGGCCGCATCAGGGTCGCGAACCGGTCGAGCACCGGCCCGGTCAGCATCGCGACGCCGGCTGCGCGCTGCAGCGCCAGCCGCTTGGGCACGAGCTCGCCCAGCACCAGCGACAGGTAGGCGATGATCAGCGTCATCACGATGAGCGCCACCGTGTCGGCGGTGTCGGCGCCCATGCCGAGGTCGACGAAGTACGGCGCCACGTCGGGCGCCAGGGTCGAGCCGCCGTACGCCGCGGAGAGGAAGCCGGCGACGGTCACGCCGATCTGGACCGCCGAGAGGAACCGGTTCGGGTCGCGGGCGATCGCCGCCACCCGCGCGCCACGACCGCCGCGCTTCGCGAGCTGGCTCACCTGGGTCTCGCGCAGGGAGACCAGCGCCAGCTCGGTCGCGGCGAAGACGCCGCCGACGAGCACGAACAGCACCACCAGGGCCAGGTTCAGGTAGGTCTGTGAGTCGATCACGCCCGCTCACCTCCCCACAGACGCAGAGGTGAACGGAAACGACTTCGTGGTTCGTCCATGCGCAGATCCTAGAAGAACCGGGCCAAGGGCGCGCTACGCCTGGGTGCGCAGGTAGCGACCGAAGTGCGGCACGGTGAACGCGATCCGGCCGCGCTCGCCCGAGTAGATGAGCCCCTTCTTGAGCAGCGAGTCGCGCGCGGGTGAGAGCGACTGCGGCTTCTTGCCGAGCACCGCGGCGACGTCGGCGGTCGCGACCGAGCCGACCGGGTCGTCGACACCGTCGTCGGAGGCGGCCACCGCGGCGTCGGCCATCGCGCGCAGGTAGTCGCGCTCGGCCGGCGTCGCCCGCTCGTAGCGGGAGCCGAAGAAGCCGACGGCCAGCTCGGCCTCGGCCTCGGGGCCGGCCACGGCGATGTCGTCGACCGTGATCGGCGTCCGTGGCGCGAGGTCCCAGACGGAGCGGCCGTAGGCCTGGATGAAGTAGGGGTAGCCGCGGGTCGCGTCGTACATCGCGGCGAGGGCGTCGGCGGTGAAGGTGGCCTCCTCCTCCTCGGCGGGCGCGACCAGGGCACGGTCGGCGGCCTCGCGGGAGAGCCGGTCGATGCGCTGGTACGAGAACAGCCGCTCCGAGTAGGACTTGCTGGCCGACAGGACCGCCGGCAGGTGCGGCAGCCCGGCCCCGACAACGATGACGGGCAGCCCGTTCTGGCTGAGCTCGTGGCAGGCGGCGCAGAGCGCGGAGACGTCGTCGGCGCCGAGGTCCTGCATCTCGTCGATGAAGACGGCGACGCCCTTGCCGACGTCGGCCGCGAGCCCGCCGACGTCGGTGAGCAGCTCGACGAGGTCGATCTCGACGTCCCCCGAGTCGGCCCGGCCGCGGACGACGGGCGCGGCGATCCCCGGCGACCACTTGTCGCGGAGCTTGGCGTCGGTGCCGGCCTCGCGCTGCGCGAACGACCGGATCACCCCCAGCACGTGCTCGGTCTCCCCCTGCTCGGGGTGGCCGAGCTCGCGGACCGCCTGGTGCAGCGCCGACGACAGCGGCCGGCGCAGCGACTGGTCGGGGCGCGCCTCGAGCTTGCCCGTCCCCCAGCCCTTGCGGACCGCCGCCGAGCGCAGCGCGTTGAGCAGCACCGTCTTGCCGACACCGCGCAGCCCGGTCAGCACCAGCGACCGCTCCGGACGCCCCCGCGCGACCCGCTCGAGCACCACGTCGAACGCCGCCAGCTGCTCGTCGCGGCCGGCCAGCTCGGGCGGGCGCTGCCCGGCGCCGGGGGCGTAGGGGTTGCGGATCGGGTCCATGATGCGACGCTATCGGCGTCTCTAGCGGCCCCCCTAGATTCGCCTAGCGTGTCGGATCGATCGCAGGTGTGCGGACGCCGGGCCCGGGCACCGCAGAGGGATGGACGGGCTCACCTTCGCGTGGTCGATCGCCCTCATCGTCACTGCCGGGACGCTGCCCGCCGGGGTGGTCCGCACGCTCGCCTACCGCTCCGGCGAGGTCGACCACACCCCCGGAATGCGGATGGTCGCGACCGTCGCGATGGCCGTCGGGACGGTCGGGCTGGTCTGCCTGGTCGCGCTCAGCGTCGCGCTGCTCGCACGGTGACCGCGCCCGCGAGCACGCCCCCGGCGCCGAGCAGGACCAGCCACGGCGCGACCGGCGCACCGGTGGCGGGCAGGCCCGTCGCCGCGGCGACCGGCCGCACCGGATCGGCACCCGTGGCCGGCGTCCCCACTTCCTCGCCGGCCACGGCGCCGTCCGGTGCGGCGGGTGCCGCGGGTGCCGCGGGTGCGGCCGGTGCGGCCGCGCACGGCTCCGTCGCCGGCTCCCCCGGGACGACGAAGTCCTCCACCCACGCGGGCATCACCTCGACCTCGTGCTCGGGACTCACCACGAGCTCGACGACCGAGTCCGGCAGCGCGGCCCACCCGGCACCCTCGGGCGGGGACGCCGAGGCATCGGGGGTGGTCTCGACCGCCGGGACGCCGGCGCGCGTGGCGCCCGTGGCGTCGTACCCGAGGGCGGGGGCGGCGCCTGCGCCGAGCCACACGACGTCGACCACGGCGGGGGTGGTCTCGGTCGTCGCGCCCTCGGTCCAGCCGGCGCCGTCCGGGACGACGCCCGGCGCGAGGTCCCGGCTCTCCGGCGTGCTCGACGCGTCCCGGCTGACGCCCGTCGCGACCGCGCCGGCCGGGGGCACGGCGCCGTCGACGACCCAGGTCGTCTCGACGTGGCTGAGCTCGGGCACCTCCGGGACGGCCGGCCGGTCCACGACCCAGACCTGCTCGGTGACCTCGGGCGTCACCACCTGGACGTCGGTCGCGCCGGTCGGCGACCAGCCCTTGCCGTTCTCGCCGGCGTTCCAGCCCTCCCGCTCCCACCGGGTCCTCCCGGTCTGCTGCTGGACGTACTCCCACCGCGTCACCGTCACCGCCGGCGTCACCACGCGGGTCTCCTCGTGACCGGCCTCCGGCGTCCCCGGCACGACGGGGCGGTCGACCACGGTCCGCGCGTACGCCGACTCGCGGACGACGACCACCCGGGTCCAGCGCACGCTGCGGGTGGCGGGCACGATCGTGCGGGCATACGCGTGCTCGACGGTCGGCACCACACGCTGCCAGCGCCAGCCCGGTGCCGTCACGGCGGGCACGATCTCGGTGATCGCGGGGTGCTCGATGCTCGTGTAGACGGGCGGCCCCTCCGGCAGGCCGCAGGGCCGGCCGGAGGGAGCCGCACCGGCGGAGGGAGCGGTTCCGACGACCGCCGTGAGGGCGATCGAGGCAAGGGTGAGGTACCGGATGTCCATGGCGAGACCTTCGGGAGAGGCGCACGACGCGGCGCGGGAGGGGCGAGGCGGTTCCCGAGTGGCCCGATGCACCCTCAACGCGGCGTCCCCCGCACGGTCACTGCCCACGGCCGGAATCAGGACGAAGTCCCGGGTGCCCTCCTCGGTCCGCCCCCTTCCGTCGGACCCACCATCTACGCTGTTCGCGTGCCCGAGCTGCCCGAGGTCGAGGCGCTGGCCCTGGACCTGCGGGGCCGGCTCGACGGCCGTGCCCTCACCCGCGTCCACGTCGCCGCGTTCAGCGCGCTCAAGACCTACGACCCGCCCCTGTCCGCGATCGAGGGCACCCTGGTCGACGACGTCCGACGGCACGGCAAGTTCCTCGACATCGAGGCCAGCGGCCTGCACCTCGTGCTCCACCTCGCGCGCGCCGGCTGGGTGCGCTGGAAGGACGAGGTGCCCGCGCTGCCCCCGCGCCCCAGCACCAAGTCCCCGCTCGCCGTCCGCATCGTGCTCGACGAGAACGACGGCGTCTCCCCCGGCCTCGACGTCACCGAGGCCGGCACCAAGAAGTCCCTGGCCCTCTACCTCGTCCGCGACCCCCTCGACGTCCCCGGCATCGCCAGCCTCGGCCCCGACCCGCTCACCGACGACTTCACCCCGCAGCGCCTCGCCGGCATCCTCGCCGACGCCGGCCGCAAGCAGCTCAAGGGCGTGCTGCGCCACCAGGGCACCATCGCCGGCATCGGCAACGCCTACTCCGACGAGATCCTCCACGCCGCCCGCATGTCGCCCTTCAAGCCGGCCGACAGCCTCACCGACGACGAGCTCGCCGTCCTCTACGCCGCCGTCCGCGACACCCTCGGCGACGCCGTCGAGCGCTCCCGCGGGCTCGCCGCCAGCGAGCTGAAGAAGGAGAAGAAGTCCCACCTCGCCGTCCACGGCCAGACCGGCAAGCCCTGCCCGGTGTGCGGCGACATCGTCCGCGAGGTGTCCTTCGCCGACTCGAGCCTGCAGTACTGCCCGACGTGTCAGACGGGCGGCAAGCCGCTGGCCGACCGGCGGATGAGCAAGCTGTTGAAGTAGGGGCGCACCCGCTCCCGAGGCGCGTCCTCGCGCGGCTGCCGCACCAGCACCACCGCCGCCAGCACCAGCGCCCCACCCGCGACCTGCACGGCGGTGAGCAGCTCGCCGAACATCACGGCCGCGCTGACCACCGTCACGACCGGCTCCAGGATCGACAGGATGGCGGCCGTGGACGGGCCGACGCGCGCCATGCCGGCGAAGAACAGCAGCATCGAGCCGACCGTGCTGACCAGGGCGATCGCGGTGAGCCAGAGCCAGCCGGTCGCGGTGAAGTCGAGCGCGGTGCCGCCGCGGACGCCGCCGACGACGAGGAGGGCGGCCGTGGCGCCGGCGCAGATGACGGCGGCCAGGGCGAGCGGCGGGGCGCCGTCGGTGAAGCGGTCGCCGACCACGATGTAGCCGGTGTAGGTGAGCGCCGCGCCGAGCGCCAGCAGGGCCCCGCGGACGTCGAGCCCGCCGCTCGCCGCGCCCGCGCCGACGAGGACCAGGCCGATCCCCGCGAGCGCGACGAGGAGGGCGGCGACCCGGCGCGGGGAGACCGGCTCGCGCCGGGTGAGGACGGCGACGAGCATGACCAGCGCCGGGTAGACGTAGAGGATCAGCGCGACGAGCGCGGCGTCGAGGCGGCGGAGCGCGGAGAAGTAGAGGCTCGCCTGGACGGCGTACCCGAAGACGCCCATGCCGAGCCCGACCAGGACCGCGCGGCGGCTCAGCCGGCGCAGCGCGCCGGTGCCGGCGGCGACCGCGAGCAGGACGGCGGCGGCCAGCCCGAAGCGGACGACGAGCAGGCCGTCGACCGAGACGCCGGCCGCGTAGGCGGACTTGGCGAAGACCGCCATCAGGCCGAACCCGACGGCGGAGAGCAAGCAGTAGAGGCGTCCCACCCCTCCATGGTCCGGGCCAGGAACGTTCAGGTCCATCACGGCTTCGTGCACATGATTGTTCGGATAATGTGAACAGATGCTCGACCTCCACCGCCTCCGCCTGCTGCGCGAGGTGCACGGGCGCGGCACGGTCCACGCGGCGGCCCGGGCGCTCGGCTACTCCCCCAGCGCGGTCTCCCAGCAGCTCGCCGTCCTCGAGCGCGAGGCGGGCACCGCCCTCCTCGAGCGGACCGGGCGCAACGTCCGGCTCACCGACGCCGGACAGGTGCTGGTCCGGCACGCGATCGCACTGCTCGAGGGCGTCGAGGCGGCCGAGGCCGACCTCGCCACGGCCGCCGCCGGGCGCGCGGCGGGCGCCGTCCGGGTCTCGGCCTTCCAGACCGCGGCGCTCAGCATCGTCGCGCCCGCGGTCCGCGCGCTCGCCGCCAGCGATCCCGACATCCGGGTCGAGGTGGTCGAGGCCGAGGTCGAGCAGGCGGTCCCGGCGCTGCGCCTGCACCAGTACGACGTCGCCATCGGGGACGAGTACGACGACCTGCCGCGCCCCGTCCACGCCGACCTGCGCCGCGAGCGGCTGCTGCGCGAGGGCCTGCGCGTCGTCCTCCCGCCCGACCACCCGGAGGCCGGCGCCGCCGAGGTCCCCCTGAGCCGGCTCGCCGGCCTCGCCTGGGCCGGCTGCCAGCCGGGGACGGGGCACCGGTCGATGCAGCTGCGCGCCTGCCGCCAGTACGGCGGCTTCGAGCCCGACGTCCGCTACAGCTCCGACGACTTCCTGATCCAGCTCGCGATGGTGCGCACCGCGGGCGCCGGGGCGCTGCTGCCGGAGCTGGTCCTCGCCCACGGCGGCGCCGGGCTCGCCGTCCGTCGTCCGGCGGAGGCGCCGCTGGGCCGGGAGGTCTACCTGGTCACCCGGCAGGTCCGCACGCCGGCCGTCGAGGCGGTCGCGGCCGCGCTGCACGCCGTCGCCGCGGGGCTCTCTAAGGTGGAGTCATGATCCCTTCGGTCGAGATCGACGGCGTCCCCGACCCGCTGCCACCGGACCTGGTCGTGCTCGACGTCCGCGAGGACGACGAGTGGGCCGCCGGCCACATCGACGGCGCGGTCCACATCCCCCTGATGGAGCTCCCGGCGCGGCTCGGTGAGTTCGTCGAGCTCGAGGCGCCGCAGACGCTGGTCGTGTGCAAGGCCGGCGGGCGCTCGGCGCGCGCCGTGGCCTACCTCGCCCAGCAGGGGTACGACGTCGTGAACCTCGTCGACGGGATGATGGGCTGGGAGCGGGCCGGGCGGGCGATGGTCGCCGACTCCGGTCAGCCGCCCCAGGTCATCTGAGCGCGCCCGCAACCCGCGCACCTCGAGCCCGCAACCCGCGCACCTCGACCCCGCAACCGGCGCACTTCGCGCAGAACGCCCAGCACGCACGACCGGCGCCGCCCTTGTGGGCGGCGCCGGTCGCTTGTTCTGACGTTCTGGTGATCAGGAGGTGGGGATCTCCGTGGGGAGGTTCGAGAGCAGGCTCTCGAGCTCGGCCGGGTCGGTCGGGAGGTCCGACGGGAAGCCGGACGGCAGGCCGTCGGTCGGGAGACCGTCGGTGGGCAGGCCGTCGGTGGGCAGACCGTCGGTCGGCACCTCGGTCGGCACGTCCGGGGTCGGGACGCTGTCCGCGTCGGAGCAGGTCTCGGACTCGTACTTGGTGTACGCCTCGACCTTCTTCTTGTCGTCCTTGGAGATCTTGTCCTCGAACGGGTCGGAGTCGCCGTTGGACTCGAAGGCCTTCTTGACGTCGTCGCCGTCGATGTCCTTGATCGCGTCGAGCTGGATCTCGAAGCCCTCACGCGCGTCGTCGGAGATGTCCTTCGGCGTGCCGACCTCCTCGACCTTCTCGGCCTGCTCCTTGAACAGGTCGACGATCTTGTCGTAGTCCTTGTCCTCGAGGGCCTTGGCGAACGCCTCGTTGTTGGTGTCGCCGCGGACGGCGTCGCAGTAGTCCTTGACGGACGCGTCGCTCGGCGAGTCGCCGCCGCAGGCGGTCAGCGAGAGGGCCAGCAGGACCGCGGCGCCGGCGGTGGCCAGCGGGCGCTTGGGGAGAAGCATGATGTGTTTCCTTCCGGTGGAGCTCAGGGTCTGGGGGGTGGCCGTGCCGGGGAGGGTCAGCTGCCGGAGAGGGCGTCCGCGCACGTCGTGCCGACGTACTTGGTGAACTTCTCGATGTTGTCCTCGTCGTCCTTCGAGACGCCGGGCACCGAGCTGGAGCCGTCCTTGTCGCCGAAGGCCTTCTTGGCGTCCTTGTAGTCCAGGCCGGAGATCGCGTCGACCATGGCCTCGAAGCCCTTGCGCTCGTCGTCGCCGATGCCCTTGGGCGTGCCGACCTCACCGAGGTCCTCGTAGGACTTCTGGATCTTCTTCCACTCGTCCTCGTTGGGCTCGTCGCCCTTGACGGAGGTCGTCGTGGAGACGATGTCCTTGAAGCTGCCGCAGAAGTCGTCCTTCGACGCGTCGGTCGGGGAGCTGCCACCGCAGGCGGTGAGCGTCAGGCCCATCAGGACGGCGGCGCCGGCAGCGGCCAGCGGGCGCTTGATGGAGGTCATGTCGGTTCCTTTCCTAGGGGTGCGGCACCCACACGTGCCGCCAACAGGGCGCTTCCGAGCCGGCGACCCGGGGGTCACCCTGCCCTGTCGCTCTCAGACTATTCACAGTGAAGGCGAACTGCTGGTAGCCGGACCGTGACGCGGACGGGTGCCCGGCGTCGCTCAGGACGGCCAGCAGGCTGCCGGGGGGACCTCGACCAGGCGGGCCAGGCGGGCGGCGTACTCGGCCCGGGTGATCTCGCGCACACCGAGTCCGGAGAGGTGCCGGGTGGCCCACTGGACGTCGATCAGGCGGCGTCCCGCGGCACCGTCGGCGTCGCCGGAGAGGCTCTCGACCAGGCCGACGAGCGCGACCTTGGAGGCGTCGGTGACGTGGTGGAACATCGACTCGCCCGCGAACAGACCGCCCACGGCGACGCCGTACAGGCCACCGACGAGACGCCCGTCCTGCCACGTCTCGACCGAGTGCGCCCAGCCCAGACGGTGCAGATCGCCGTACGCGCGGGCGATCCGGCGGTCGATCCACCCGTGCGGACGGCGCGGGTCGGCGCAGGCGGCGACGACCTCGTCGAACGCGGTGTCGATCCGGATCTCGAAGCGCCGCACCGAGCGCCGCAGGGAGCGCGAGACGCGCAGCTCGTCGAGGGGCAGCACGCCGCGGTAGGCCGGGCACCACCAGCCGATCGAGCGGCCTTCGGGCATCGGGAAGAGCCCGGCGCGGTAGGCCGCCAGGAGGGTCCCGGGGGCGAGGTCGGCGCCGATCGCGACGAGGTCGCTGGCGTCGTGCGTGCCGTCGTCGGGCTGGTCCAGACCGCCGGGCTCGTCATCGGGCTCGTCGGGCTCGTCGTCGGGGTCCGGGCCGACGACGGGCAGCGCGGCGAGCTCCGCACGGCTCGGGAAGGCCCAGGGTGACGCAGGCGGCTCGACGGGCATGGACCGAATCCTAGGATTGAGCCATGGCACCGCGTCTCAAGCCGTCCGGACTCACGAAGGGCCTCGCCGTCGAGGCCGCCCGTCAGCTCGCGCCGCGCGCGGTCCAGCTGGCGCCGGGGCTGACGCAGTCGTTCGTGCGCGAGGCGCTGCACCGCGCCATCCAGGGGGTCGGGCCGCTGCCCCCGGCAGCCGCGGCGGCCGACGAGCAGCTGCGCGAGCAGCGCGGCAACGTCGACAAGGCGATCCGCGAGGTGATCGAGAACCACGTCGCGTACGCCGGCGTCGAGGGCCTGGCGACCAACCTCGGCGGCCTGATCACCGCGACGGTCGTGGCGCCGGCGAGCATCGCCGGCCTGGCGCTGATCCAGTGCCGGATGGTCGCCGGGATCGCCCACCTGCGCGGACACGACCTCGACGACCCGCGGGTGCGCAACGCGATCCTGGTCTGCATCCTCGGCGAGGACGTCGTCACCAAGATGGTCAAGCGGCACCAGGTCCCGGCGCCGCCGATGGCGATCGCGACCGCGCCGCACCACGACCCGACGCTCGACCGCACGGTGTCGGCGGTCCTCGCGGGCGAGCTGGTCGGCCGGGTCGTCGGCAAGCGGATGGTGACGACCATCGGCAAGCGGGTGCCGCTCGTCGGCGGCGCGGTCGGCGGGGTCGCCGACGCGTGGAGCACCTGGCGGGTGGGGCGCTACGCCGGGCGCGAGTTCCTGCCGCGCGCCGCGCGGTAGGCGCCGAGCGCCTTGCGGCCGGGCGGGCTGGCCTCGAGCCGCTCGACGGTCCACTCCATCGAGCGGAGCAGGCGCGGGGTGCGGGCCCGGACCAGGTCGCGGCGAGCCTCGTCGAGCTTGGCGCGGAGCCGCTCGTTCTCGGTCTCGGTCTTGGCGTTCTCGAGCAGCAGCGCCCGGATCGCGTCGACGGCGGCCGCGGCCACCTGACGCTCCGGCGGGGCGTCCGGGTCGACCCACTTGCGGGTGGGCGCGGGGGCGCCGCGCAGGTCCTCGAGGTCGCCGACGACGTCGTACCCGCGCTCGGTGAGCTCGGTGATCCAGCTGTCGGTGAGCGCGTGCACCCAGGGGAACTGGTCGGGCGGCAGGCCCAGGCGCGCGGACTTGGTGCGCTTCGAGAGCGTCTGGTGGGCGAGCAGCTCGCGCACGAGCGGGCGGTAGTGCTGGGGCGGCAGGTCGCGAGCGGCGACGCGATTGATCCGCCGCAGCAGCGCCGACTCGGGGACGCCGAGGCTCGGGTTGGCGCGCTCGGTGGTGAGCTCGAGGTCGAGCCGGTCGAGGTCGAAGGCCTCGCTGAACCGGCGCCAGAGCAGGTCGGGCGGCCCACCGGCGGGCGGCACGGTGACCAGGTGCACGCGCTCGGGCGGCAGGTCGGCACCCCAGCGGGCGAGGATGTCGGGGATCTCCTGGACGCCCCAGAACCACGCGCCCACGCGGTGCCCGCGGTCGGGGTCCTGGATGAGCTCGAGGAAGCGGCCGAAGCCGAAGCCCGCGCGGTGCTTGACGTTCTCCTGCCACTCGGCGGGGATCTGCCGGACCAGGTCGCGCACCGAGACGATCAGGTGCACCTCGGTGCCGCCGTCGCTGGTGTCGCCGCCAGGACGGTGCCCGAGCGAGGCGAGCGCGCGGGCCACCTGGGTGCGCGAGGCCGTCGCGAGGATCTCGTGGCTGATGATCGACGTGCCGTCGTGCTCGCGGACCTGGGCGGCGAGCCGGTCCCAGGAGCCGACGGCCTCACCCTCGAGCCCGCCCCAGCGCAGCCGCATCAGGTCGAGCGCGGCGAGGAAGTGGGCGTCGAAGCGGTCGGCCGGGTAGCTCACGCCCTGCTTGAGGAGGCGCGGCCGGTTCTGGAACAGCACGTCCTGGAGGTACGACGTGCCGGTCTTCGGCGTACCGACGTGCAGCAGGACCCGCCGACTCACCCTTCCTCCTGCACCGGCGCCGTCACGGGGGTCAGGAGCAGTCCCAGCGCCAGGGAGAGCACCTCGGCATCGACCGGGAGGACGCCGTCGGTCCCGAGGGGACGCGGCAGCAGCTGGTCGAGGTCGCCGAGCACAGGGTAGCCAGCCGCGGCGATCTCGTGGCGCGTTCGCTCGGCCTCCGAGCTCAGCCAACCGGCCCAGCGCGGCGTCACGGTCGGCGCGGGACCGCCCTGGCCGGCCAGCCGGACGCCGAGGGTGTCGAGGAGCAGACCGGGACGGGCGTCGTTGGCGACGAGCAGGCCGAGCGGCTCGCCGACGCGGCGGACGAGGTCGACGGCGTGGGCGCCGAGGTGGGGCGGTCCGGCGATGGCGCGCACGCCGAGCTCGTCGGCGAGCAGCGCGGGGTCGAGGACGACGCGGACGTTGCCGGCGCCGTACTTGTGGGCGGCGGAGCGGGCCATCCGGGCCAGGTCGGCGCGCGGAGGCAGGTGCCCGGCACCGGCGAACGAGCGCAGGAAGTGGCGCCAGGTGACGCCGCCCTGGTCGAAGGAGCGCGCGGTCCAGGCCTGGGCGAGGACGGTGCCGAGGTCGTCGGCGAGCAGGTACGCCGTGGGCCGGCGCCCGCCCGGACGGTGCCCGTGCGCGACCAGCTCGGCGCGGACGGCGTCGGCCCGCCACTGCATGCCGACGATCACGAACGAGCGCACCCACGGGCGGCGGACCGCCCGGGCCCGCTCGATCAGGGACCGCTCCGGCGCGGGCTCGCCGGCCGTCGCGGCGACGTCGTCGGCGATGAGCGCCGAGGCGACCCGCAGCAGCTCGTCGTCGGGGAGGGTGTCGGGGTCGACCGGGCGCGGGCCGAAGCGCTCGTCGTCGACGCCGGCGATGGGCAGGTCGCTGCGGCCGCGTCCGGAGACGCCGGCCGCGAGGATCCGCGCCGCGGTCGCGGCCGGGACCGTGCGGCCGGCGGCTGCGGCGTGGACGTTGAGCCGGCGCAGCAGCGCGAGCTGCTGGGCGCCGGGAAGTCGTTCGGCGAAGGGCTCGCCGACGCCGTCCTCGGCCCAGGCCTGCCACGGGGTCGTCGAGCCGCCGCGCAGCGCGGCCGCCCACCCCCAGGCCCTCCCCCGTCCGCTCATGCGGTCAACCGTAAGGGGGCGGGGCGAACGACCCTCAGCCGGGCGTGCCGCCGAGCGCCCGCACCACTGCGGAGGGGCTGGGCCGCCCGAGCTGTCCGGCCATCCAGACACTGGTGCCGACGACGGCGTCGAGGTCCACGCCGTGCTCGATGCCGAGCCCGGTGAGGAACCAGACGAGGTCCTCGGTGGCGAGGTTGCCGGTCGCGCTCTTGGCGTAGGGGCAGCCGCCGAGGCCGCCGGCGGAGGCGTCGAAGGTGGTGATCCCCGCCTGCAGGCCGGCGTGGACGTTGGTCAGCGCCTGGCCGTAGGTGTCGTGGAAGTGCAGCGCGAGCCGCTCGCAGCCCACGCCCGCGTCGGCGAACGCGGCGACGAGGGACCTCACGTGGCCGGCGGTGGCGACGCCGATGGTGTCGCCGAGGCTGAGCTGGCCGACGCCGAGGTCGAGCAGCCGCTTGCCGACGGCGACGACCTGCTCGACGGGCACGGCGCCCTCCCACGGGTCGCCGAAGCACATGGAGACGTAGCCGCGCACGTCCATCCCGGCCGCCAGCGCGGCCGCGATGGTCGGCTCGAACATCTCGAACTGCGACTCCAGCGTGCGGTTGAGGTTCTTGCTCGCGAAGGTCTCGGTCGCCGAGGCGAACACGGCGACGTGGCGCAGGCCCAGCTCGACGGCGCGGTCGAGGCCGCGCTGGTTGGGCACCAGGACGGGCAGCTGGCGGGCGGCGTCGCCGAGCTCGGCGGTGAGGCCGGTCATCAGCTCGGCGGCGTCGGCGAGCTGCGGCACCCACTTCGGGTGCACGAAGCTCGTCGCCTCGACGATCGGCAGGCCCGCACCGAGGAGACGGCGGACGAACTCCGCCTTGACCTCGGTCGGGACCGACGTCTTCTCGTTCTGCAGGCCGTCGCGGGCGCCGACCTCGTAGATCGTGACCTCGGTGGGCAGCCCCGGCTCGGGGACCACCATCGGCAGCGCGCTCATTCCGCGGCCTCCTCGACGACGAACAGCACGGCGCCGAGCGCGACCTGCTGGCCGGTGCCGGCGGTGACGCTGGTGACCACACCCGCGTAGGGGGCCTTGAGCGCGAGCTCCATCTTCATCGCCTCGACGACGCCGAGCACGTCGCCCTCGGCGACCTGCTGGCCCTCGGTGACGCGGACGTCAAGCACCGTGCCGGGCATCGGCGCAACGACGGTGCCGTCGCCGGCGGCCGCGCCGTGGTCGGTGCTCGCGTCGGGGCGGACGAAGACGTGGCGCTGGCCCTGGAGGACCAGCTCGACCTCGTGGGCGCTCACCCGGGCGACGACGCCGTCGGGGACGCGCGCGGCCGGCGTGGCCTGCTCGTCGAGCTCGACGGTCGGGACCGCCGCGGGCCCACCCATCCGGAAGCCGTCGCCGGCGAACGGGCCGTGGGTCGCGGTGTTGGCGTCGAGCCACAGGCGCGCGGCGATCGCCCGGGCGGGCGCCGGATCGGGCGGGGTCAGCTCGGTGCGGTCGAGCCACGCGGTGTCGATGCCGCCGGGCTCGGCGAACTCCGGGCCGGCGGCGAGCGCACGCAGGAAGCCGGTGTTGGTGGTCAGCCCGAGGATCGCGGTGTCGTCGAGCGCCGCGACGAGCGCCCGGCGCGCGGCCGTGCGGTCGCGGCCCGACACGATCACCTTGCCGAGCATCGGGTCGTAGGAGGTGCTCACGACCTGACCCGACTCGAGCGCGTGGTCGACCCGGGCCGACGCCGGCCAGTGCACGACGCTCGCCGTGCCGGCCTGCGGCAGGAAGCCGCCGAACGCGTCCTCGGCGTAGATGCGCGCCTCGATCGCGTGGTCGTAGAAGCGCAGCCCCGACTGGTCGAACGGCAGCGGCTCGCCCGCGGCGACCGCCAACTGGGCCTGCACCAGGTCGATTCCTGCATGCAGCTCGGAGACCGGGTGCTCGACCTGGAGGCGGGTGTTCATCTCGAGGAAGTAGAAGTCGCCGGTGCTCGCGTCGAGCAGGTACTCGATGGTGCCGGCGTTCTCGTAGCCCACCGACGCCGACAGCGCGACCGCGGAGTCGTGGATCCGGGCCCGCAGGTCGTCGTCGAGCGCCGGGGCGGGCGCCTCCTCGATGACCTTCTGGTGGCGGCGCTGGACCGAGCACTCGCGGGTGCCGAGGTGGACGACGTTGCCGTGGCTGTCGCCCAGCACCTGCACCTCGATGTGGCGGCCGCGCTCGACGTACTTCTCGATGAGGATGGTGTCGTCGCCGAACGCGCTCGCCGCCTCGCGCTTGGCCGCGGCGATCGCGCCCTCGAGGTCGGCGGCCGCGCGGACCACGCGCATGCCCTTGCCGCCGCCACCGGCCGCGGCCTTGACCAGCACGGGGTAGCGGAACCCGGCCGGGTCGTCGTCGAGCGCGTACGACGGGACGACCGGGACGCCCGCCGCGACGGCGAGGTCGCGGGCGGCGTCCTTGCGGCCCATCTGCTCGATCACCTTGGGCGTGGGGCCGACCCAGGCCAGGCCGGCGTCGGTGACGGCCGCGGCGAAGCCGGCGTTCTCGGAGAGGAAGCCGTAGCCGGGGTGGATCGCGTCGGCGCCGGCCTCCTTGGCGGCGGCGAGCACGGCGTCGGCGTCGAGGTAGCTCGGGACCCGGACGGCGACGTCGGCGTCGCGCACGTGGAGCGCGTCGGCGTCGAGGTCGGTGTGGATCGCGACCGTGCGGATGCCGAGGTCGCGGCAGGTGCGGAAGACGCGGCGGGCGATCTCGCCGCGGTTGGCCATGAGGAGCGTGGTGATCATCGGGTGACTCACATCCGGAAGATGCCGTAGGAGGGGTCGGGCGTGGGCACCGGCGCGACGACGTCGAGCGCCATGCCGAGCACCCGGCGGGTGTCGGCGGGGTCGATCACGCCGTCGTCCCAGAGCCGCGCGCTCGCGTAGTAGGGCGAGCCCTGGCGCTCGTACTGCTCCTTGATCGGGGCCTTGAACTCCTCGTCGTCCTCGCGGCCGGCGACGGTGGCGAGGACGCCGGCCGCCTGGTCGCCGCCCATCACGGAGATCCGGGCGTTGGGCCACATCCAGAGGAAGCGCGGGTCGTAGGCGCGCCCGCACATGCCGTAGTTGCCGGCGCCGAAGGAGCCGCCGATGACGACGGTCAGCTTGGGGACGACGGAGCAGGCGACCGCGGTGACGAGCTTGGCGCCGTCGCGGGCGATGCCGCGGTTCTCGTACTCGCGGCCGACCATGAAGCCGGAGATGTTCTGCAGGAACAGCAGCGGGATGCCGCGCTGGTTGCACAGCTCGACGAAGTGGGCGCCCTTGAGCGCCGACTCGCTGAACAGGATGCCGTTGTTGGCGACGATGCCGACCCGGTGGCCGTGGATGCGGGCGAAGCCGCAGACGAGCGTCTCGCCGTAGAGCTGCTTGAACTCCTGGAACCGGCTGCCGTCGACGAGGCGGCGGACCACCTCGCGGACGTCGTACGGCGTGCGGGTGCTGGTGGGCACCACGTCGTAGAGCGACTCGGGCGGCTCGAGCGGGTCCTCGACCGGCGCCAGGTCGGTGGCGCGCGGCTGGTCGGGCAGCGTGGCGACGATGCCGCGCAGGATGCGCAGCGCGTGCGCGTCGTCGTCGGCCAGGTGGTCGACGACGCCGCTCTTGCGGGCGTGGACGTCGCCGCCGCCGAGGTCCTCGGCACTGACGACCTCACCGGTCGCGGCCTTCACCAGCGGCGGGCCGCCGAGGAAGATGGTGCCCTGGTTCTTGACGATGACGGTCTCGTCGGACATCGCCGGCACGTAGGCACCGCCGGCGGTGCACGAGCCCATCACCGCGGCGAGCTGCGGGATGCCGCGCGACGACATGTTGGCCTGGTTGAAGAAGATCCGGCCGAAGTGCTCCTTGTCGGGGAACACCTCGTCCTGCATCGGCAGGAAGGCGCCGCCGGAGTCGACGAGGTAGACGCAGGGGAGCCGGTTCTCGGCGGCGACGGTCTGCGCGCGCAGGTGCTTCTTGACCGTCATCGGGTAGTAGGTGCCGCCCTTGACCGTCGCGTCGTTGGCGACGACGAGGGTGTTGCGGCCCTCGACCCGGCCGATGCCGGCGACGACGCCGGCGGCGGGGACGGCGTGGTCGTCGCCGTCCCCCTTGCCGTACATGCCGTAGGCCGCGAGCGGCGCCAGCTCGAGGAAGGGGCTGCCCGGGTCGAGCAGGCCGTCGACCCGGTCGCGGACCAGCAGCTTGCCGCGGTCGGTGTGCTTGGTGCGCGCCGCCTCGCTGCCGCCCTGGCGCACGCGCGCCAGGCGGTCGCGGAGGTCAGCGGCGAGGTCCCGGAGGGTGGGCTCGGCGTTGTCGGACACGCACCCCAGGTTAACGATCGTTAACCTGGGGTGCAAGAGCCGCGCGGCGGTGAGGTGTCAGCGCAGGCGCATCAGCGCCCCGGGGCCGAACAGCGGGCCCACGACGTAGACATGATCGCTCACGTCGACGCCACCGGGAAGCATCAGCTTTCCGGGGACGAGCTCACGGACCCGCGGGTGCTGTCCGGGCCGGCGGACCAGGAACAGCCCGCCCTCCTGCGCGCCCGGCAGTCCCAGCTCGAAGCCGAGCCAGCTCTTCTTGGACAGCTCCAGCGCGTAGATCCCCTTCGGGCCGGCGGCCAGGTCGGTGATCGAGGTGAAGCCGTCGGCGTACCGCTTGCAGGCGCCCTTGCGCGGGTGCAGCGGGTCGCAGGTGGCGTTGCGGGTGCCGGGCTTGATCCGCCAGATCTGCGAGGTGCCCGGGGTGGCCGGGAAGCCGCGCAGCTCGCCGACGTACCAGTAGCCGTCGGCACCGACCGTCACCGAGGTCGCGACGGGCTCGGACAGGATCGGCGTCCCCGCGGGCGGCAGCGGGCCCCCCTCCTCAGGCGGGACGTCGGGCAGTCCGGCCGGCACGCGCACCAGGCGGGGCATGAGCCGGGCGACGGTCTTGATCCTGCCGGTGCGCGGCCAGACCCGCAGCAGGTCGTTGCCGGCCGCGTCGGAGACCAGCACGGTGCCGTCGCGCAGGGCGACCAGACCGAACGGGTTGCTGTCGGCCGGGAAGCCCTCCTGGTCCCACGGGTCGGGGTCGTGCGCCTGGTAGGCGCTGATGTCGGCCACCGGCCTCGGCGCCTTCCAGCCCGGGCGCCACTTGAAGAGCGTCGTGCCCGGCGCCGGCGTCGGCGCCGCGGCCGAGCGCGCCAGCAGGCGCGGTGCGGTGCGGTCGGACGGCGGCGGTCCGGAGGCCCCCGTCAGCAGGTAGATGGTGCCGTGCGGCCCGCGGGAGATCGCGGGCGGGAAGTCGGTGGGCAGGTTGCCGAGCCGGATCACCCGGGCCGGCTTGTGCCGGCGCTCGACGACCAGGCTGAAGTCACCGTTCGTCTCGGTGACCAGGGTGCGGCCGTGGCCGAGGGCGTCGATGCCCCGGGGACCGTTCAGGGGCGCGATGGTGCGCAGGGTGTGATGGCCGTGCGTGTCGCCCGCGAGTGCCGGGGTCGTGGCAGCCGCCAGTGCGACGGCGACCACCCCGATCCCGAGCCGTGCGGTGATCTTCCACATGTCGTCTCCTCTGGGTGGGCGGTGCATTCCTCCCCGTCCTAACAGCGCCCGCTGGCCGGGTCATGACCAAACTGGGCGATACTCGGGCGCATGCGCCGCCCCCACGCAGCCCTCGGAGCAGTCCTCACGCTCCTGCTCTCCGTGACCCTCACCGCCTGCGGCAGTGACGGCAGCGAGCCGGGCGCGGCGCCCCCGACCACCTCCCCCACGACCACCGCGAGCGGTCAGAGCGAGGCCGAGGCCCTCGACGCCGCCGCCGCGCAGTCCGGCTTCGCGATGGGTGCCGACGTGGCGTCCTTCTGCACCGCCATGCAGGATGCCGACGACGCCGTGGACGGCGCCCGGCCCGGCAACGCCGGCGACTGGAAGCGCGTCGTCGCCGCCCTCGACCGCATCTACGAGGTCGGCGTCCCCGAGGACTTCCCCGCCGCCGCGCTCACCGAGCTCGACGTCCTCGACCGGCTCGTGCGCGCCAGCTCGTCCATCGACGACCTCGGCGCGGGCGTGAAGAAGGAGCAGGCCGGCACCGGGGCCATCGACGCGTACCTCACCGAGGCCTGCACGGCCTGATCCGCGGACGCTCCCGCGCGGTGCCCTAACCTTCGGGGGTGACCGAGACCAGCAGGCGGGAGCAGATCCTCGCCACCGCGGCCGAGATGTTCGCCGCCCGCGGCTTCCACGGCGTCTCCGTCGCCGACCTCGGTGCCGCGTGCGGCATCTCCGGACCGGCCCTCTACAAGCACTTCTCCTCCAAGCAGGCGATGCTCGCCGAGATGCTCACCTCGATCAGCGAGCGGCTGCTCTCGGTCGGCCAGGAGCGGGTCGCGGCCGGCGCCGGCGACCCGGCCGCCGCGCTGCGCGGGCTCGTCGACTGGCACGTGGAGTTCGCGCTCTCGCACCGGCCGCTGATCGTCGTCCAGGACCGGGACTGGGAGTCCCTGCCCGCCGACGCCCGCGAGCAGGTGCGCCGGCTGCAGCGCTCCTACATCACCCTCTGGGCCGACCAGCTCCGCGCCCTGCGCCCCGGCCTCGACCGGGCCAGCGCCCACGCGGCCGCGCAGGCGGCGTTCGGGCTGCTCAACTCCACGCCCCGGGCCGGCCACGCCATCCCGGACGGCGCGCTGCGCGACCTGCTCGCCTCGATGGCGCTCGCCGCGCTCGACGTCCCCGCGGCCTGAGCCGGGCCCACCGCGCCCTCCCGCGCGGCAGGCCCGACCCGGACCCGGGTGCGGGGGCGCGCGGCGTACGGGGAGGTACGGGCGCGGCCCCCGCCGGAGTGGTCCGGACCGGATTCTTGGGGACACCGTCCGGACCTGCGGCAGCCGGTGGTCGAGCGCAGGAGAGCTCGGCTCGAGCCGCGGCCACCCTCCGCCAGGAAGGACACCGCGGCGCCCATTTCCTTACGGTCCCGGTGGCGGCCCCGCCGGTCTCAGAAGCCGGGCTCGGTCCGCTCCAGGAGCGGAGCGAGGTCGAGCCCGGCCGGCATCGTCCCGAACGCGCTGCCCCAGTCGCGCGCCAGCCGGGTCGCGCAGAAGGCGTCGGCGACGGCGGTGGGCGCGTGGCGCAGCAGCAGCCCGGCCTGGAAGACGACGGCGATCTGCTCGACCAGGCGGCGGGCGCGCAGCTCGATGTCGTCGAACTGGGTGAGCTCCTTCTTGAGCGACGACACGGCGTCGTCGTAGCGGGCGTCGGCGCCGAGCGCGAGCTCGGCCTCGCCGAAGAACGCGTCGAGCGACTCGGGCTCGCGGCCGATGGCGCGCAGCGCGTCGAGGGCGGCGACATTGCCGGAGCCCTCCCAGATCGAGAGCAGCGGCAGCTCGCGGTAGATGCGCGCGAGGTCGAAGTCCTCGATGTAGCCGTTGCCGCCGAGGCACTCGAGGGCCTCGTTGGCGAGGACCGGCCCGCGCTTGCACACGTAGTACTTGGTGGCGGCGAGCGCGAGGCGGCGCAGGGCGGCCTCGCCGGTGTCGCCGTGGATGGCGCGGTCGTTGGCGCCGGCCAGGCGCATCATGGCGGTGGTCGCGGCCTCGGACTCGACGGCGAGGTCGGCGAGCACGTTGCGCATCAGCGGCTGGTCGATGAGCAGCTTGCCGAAGGCGGCGCGGTGGCGGGCGTGGTGGGCGGCCTGGACGAGCGCGCTGCGCATGCCGGCGGCGCTGCCGATGACGCAGTCGAGGCGGGTCATGTTGACCATCTCGACGATGGTCTTGACGCCCTTGCCCTCGTCGCCCACGAGCCAGCCGACGGCGTTGTCGTACTCGATCTCGGACGAGGCGTTGGACTTGTTGCCGAGCTTGTCCTTGAGCCGCAGGAAGCGGATCGGGTTGGCCTCGCCGCCGGGCAGCACCCGCGGCAGCAGGAAGCAGGAGAGGCCGCCGGGCGCCTGGGCGAGGGTGAGGAACATGTCGGACATCGGCGCCGACGTGAACCACTTGTGGCCGACGATCCGGTAGGTGCCGGGCTCGCCGGCGACCGGCGTCGCGGTCGTGGTGTTGGCGCGGACGTCGGAGCCGCCCTGCTTCTCGGTCATCGACATGCCGGCGATGAGACCGCGCTTGGTCGCGGGGTCGCGCAGGCCGAAGTCGTACTCGCGGTTGGTGAGCAGGGGCTCGAAGCGGGCGGCGAGCTCGGGGTTGGCGCGCAGCGCCGGGACGACGGCGTAGGTCATCGAGATCGGGCAGCCGTGGCCGGCGTCGACGTTCCAGGCGTAGAACTTCGCGGCCCGCGCGACATGGGCGCCGGGCCGGTCGTCGGCCCACGGGGCGGCGTGGATGCCGTGACCGACGGCCGTCTCCATCAGCCGGTGGTACGCCGGCGTGTACTCGACCTCGTCGACCCGCCGGCCGTACCTGTCGTGGGTGTGCAGCCGCGGCGGCACCCGCTCGGCGAGCCGGCCCAGCTCGATCGCCTCCGGCGTGCCGGCCAGGCGGCCGACCTCGTGGATCTCGTCGAGGGCCCAGCCGGCGCCCTCGCGCTCGATGCCCTCGAGCAGGGCCGGGTCGGCGGCGGTGTCGTGGCCGACCAGCGGGGGGACCTGGTTGAAGACCTCGTGCGTCGTCATGGAGCGATATTACGATTTGCTCCACAACCGTGTCTAGATGTGTAGCATGGTCGCCCGTGGAGGACCTGGCCCCGCTCTCGGCCCGCTCGGTGATGCTGAGCCTGCTGCTCGGCTCGCACCCGGACCGGATGTCGGCCGCCGAGCTGGTCCGCGCGGGCGAGCACTTCGGCATCCCCGCGGCGACCGCGCGGGTCGCGCTGACCCGGGCGGTCGCCGCGGGCGACCTGGAGCGCGACGCCGGCGACTACGTGCTCGGCGCACGGCTGGCCGCCCGCCAGCGCCGGCAGGACGAGGCGGTGCTCGACGCCGAGACCGGGTGGGACGGCGGCTGGGAGATGGCGGTCGTCGTGGTCGCCGGACGCACCGGCGCCGAGCGCGCGGCGCTGCGGGACCGGCTCGCGTCGTACCGGCTGGCCGAGCTGCGCGAGGGCGTGTGGACCCGGCCCGCGAACCTGCGCCGCGCCCGGGAGTACGCCGACGACGAGGTGCTGAGCACCTTCCGGGTCACCCCCGACGAGGACCCGGTCGCGCTCGCCGCGCGGCTGTGGGACCTCGGGGCGTGGGCCGCGGAGGGTCGCGCCCTGCTGGCCCGGCTGGCCGCCACCCCGGAGCCCGCCGCGCGGCTCGCGGTGGCCGCCCACGTCGTCCGGCACCTGGCGGCGGACCCGCTGCTGCCGGCCGCGCTGCTGCCGGCCGGCTGGCCCGCCGGTGAGATGCGGACCGCCTATGCGGGCTACCAGGACGAGCTGCGCTCGCTCTCGGTCGGCGTGCGCTGACGAGGCGTGAGCAGCTCCCAGACGGGTCCGAAGACGAGCCAGAGGCCGACGAGCGTCCAGGGCGGGCGGATCCAGGAGATCAGGGCGGGGTCCTGGCTGTCGTCGGCGACGAGCACGACCAGGCCGAGCATCACGACCGAGGCGATCGCGGCGGCGAGGACGACGCGGAACCACTCGCGCCACAGCGCGGCCAGCCGCTCGGGGCCGTGCTTGGGCAGCTTGACCGGGGCCGGCCCGCCGGCGAAGCGGTGGGCGAACCGGACGTCGGCCCAGCGCACGATCGCAGGACCGAAGGCGAGCGAGAAGCCGAGGTAGAGCCCGGCGATGCCGTGCGTCGTCCCGGCCTCGGCGCCGCGGTGCAGGTCGAGCGCGACCGCGCCGACCAGCAGCGCGTCGAGGACCGGGATGAGCGCGAGCGTGACCGTGCTCGCCCGGCGCCGGCGGAAGACGTAGCGCAAGGCCAGGCCGAGCCCGAGCAGCACCCAGAGCCCGATCTCGGAGGCGGCGATGAAGGCGGCGACGAACACCCGATTGACGTTAGCACAGTCGTGCTAATATCGCCCTCGTGCCCCGGACGATCGACCACGAGGCGCGGCGCGCCCGGATCGGCGAGGCCGTGTGGCGCCTCGTCCTGCGCGAAGGGGTCGGCGCGGTGTCGTTGCGCACGGTCGCTGCCGAGGCCGGTCTGGTGCTCGGCTCGCTGCGGCACAGCTTCCCGACCAAGGCCGAGCTCCTCGCCTTCGCGATGGGCCTGGCCCACGAGCGCGCGGCCGCCCGGGTCGCCCGGCACGATGCCGAGCCCGACCCGCGCCGCCGGGTCGACGGCGCCCTCCACGAGCTGCTCCCCCTCGACGACGAGCGCACCGTCGAGATGCGCGTCCACCTGGCGCTGATGGCCGAGGGCCCGCGCCACGCCGAGCTGACCGCGCTCTCGGACGCCGCCCACGACGCGATCGCCGGGCTGTGCCGGCGCTGCCTCCACGAGCTGCGCGAGGCCGGACTCGTCGCCGGGCGCCGCGATCTCGCGCGCGAGGCGGTCGCCCTGCACGCGCTGGTCGACGGGCTGGCCCTGCACGCCATGCAGGACGCCGCGCGCCGCCCGGCCGCCGTCCGGGCGCTCGCCGACCACCTCGACGCGCTCGCGACCGAACCCCCGCGCCGACCCTGAACCACCGATGGTGTTGTCTACCGGGGTGCACGGCGACCATGCCTCCTGGTTCCTCAGCTCGGTCGAGCGGGGCAACCGGCACACCGTGCTCGACGCCGGCAAGCCCGGCGCCACCGCCTGGTCGCTCGGCAACCGGGCGACGCCGCTGGTGCACGGGGCGACGTACTTCGCCGAGCTGGCCGCCTGCCTGGCCCGGACCGGGCCGGGCGACCTGGTCCTCTTCACCGACTGGCAGGGCAACGGCGACGAGCGCCTGACCGGTGCCGCGGGCAGCGAGCTGGTCGCGGTGCTCGGCGCGGCGATCCGGCGCGGCGCCGACGTCCGGGCGCTCATCTGGCGCTCGCACACCGGCCTGTTCGGCTACAGCGCGGAGGACCACCTCGAGCTCGCCGACCAGCTCCAGGAGCTCGGCGCCGACGTCCAGCTCGACATGCGCGTGCGGCCTGCCGGCGCCCACCACCAGAAGTTCGTCGTGATCCGGCACCGCGACGACCCGGCCCGCGACGTCGCCTTCGTCGGCGGCATCGACCTGTGCCACGGCCGCCGCGACGACGGCACGCACCACGGCGACCCCCAGGCCATCGACATCGCCGCCGAGTACGGCGCCACGCCGCCCTGGCACGACGCCCAGGTCGCCCTCCACGGGCCCACGGTCGCCGACGTCGAGACCGTCTTCCGCGAGCGCTGGGAGGACACCAGTCCCACCACCCGCAACCCGGTCCGCCGGCTCCGCGACGCCCGGGCCGGCCACGACTCGTCCAACCGGCCGCTGCCGGCGCAGGCACCGCCGCCCCCGCCGGCGGGCACCCACGCCGTCCAGCTGCTGCGCACCTACCCGCGGCTCGGCATCGGCTGGGCCTACGACTTCGCGCCTGCCGGCGAGCGGTCGGTGGCGCGCGGCTACACCAAGGCGCTCGACCAGGTGCAGTCCCTGGTCTACCTCGAGGACCAGTTCCTGTGGGGCGACCAGATGAGCCGGGTGCTGGCCGACGCCCTCGAGCGGGCCCCCGACCTCCACGTCGTCGCCGTGCTCCCGATGCACCCGGACCAGGAGGGTGCGCTGAACCGCGACCCGCAGCTGCTGGGCCGGCAGCGGGCCATCCGGCGGCTGCGCGCGGTGGCCCCGGACCGGATCGCCTTCCTCGCCCTGGAGAGCCCCGCCGGGACGCCGGTCTACGTCCACGCCAAGGTCTGCGTGCTCGACGACGACTGGGCCACCATCGGCTCGGACAACTTCTGCCGGCGCTCGTGGACGTGCGACTCCGAGCTGACCGTGGCGGTGCGCGACGACGCCGACCTCCCCGCGGGGACCGGGTACGCCGCGCGGCTGCGCGCGACCCTCGTCGCCGAGCACCTCGATCGCTCGCCCGACGTCGAGGCCGGACCGCTCGACGGGCGCGCGCTGTTCACCACGCTCACCGAGGCCGCCGACGCGCTCGACGCCTGGCACGCCGGCGGTCGGCGTGGCCCGCGTCCACCCGGCCGGCTGCGCCGGCTGCCCGAGCCGGTGGTGCCGCGCTGGCGGCGTCCCCTGGCGGGCCTGCTGTACCGCTTCGTGCACGACCCCGACGGGCGCCCCTGGCGGGTCCGCCTGCGCGGCCCCTTCTGGTGACCGCCGGCGCCTTGCGTCAGAGCAGGGGCTCGGGCAGCTCGGCGCCAGCCTCGAACAGCGGCAGCAGCCGCTGGGCCCGCAGCGCCGCCTCGACGACGAGCTCGACGTCGTCGGCCAGGTCGGCGGTCGTGGCCGTGGTCGGCACCGTGGCGGCCGTGACGACGGGCGCGGTGCGGGCGTGCAGGGCGGCGAGGAGCGCCTCGCGGTCGAGGCCGCGCAGCGCGAACAGCACCAGCGGGTCGGCGTCGACCAGCCAGCCGGTCTGGAGGAGCAGCGCGAGCGCGTGGGAGCACGGCGCGAGGTAGTGCGGGCACGTGCAGGTGGCGACCAGCTCGCCGCCGTAGGGCAGGAGCTCGACGCCGACCTCCTCGGCGTGCTCGACCAGGTCGTGCGGGAGGTTGCCGGCGAGCAGCTCGGCGATCCGGCCCGCCTCGGCGGCGATCACCTCGACCAGCGCGGCGCGGGTCTCGTCGTCGAGGGTCGGGACGGCGACCTCGACGGTCCACGCGTCGTCCCCCTCGCGGACGGCGGCCAGCAGGCTGCCGCTGTCGACGCTGATCCCGCCCACGTCACCGCGCCGGGCAGCGGCGCGGCCCGGGCGCAGCTCGGCCTCGGAGTAGGCCGCCTCCTCGACCGCCCGCTGCCACGCCTTGCCCCACCAGGACCGGATGCCGCGCGAGGGCTGGGTCTGCCGCGCGAAGGTGACGCGCATCAGTCGTCGTCCTCGGCGAGGAGGGCCGCGTCGCGCTGCTCGCGGCGCAGGGTGACCAGGTCGCGCAGCTCCTCGTTGCTCAGCTCGGTGAGCGCGGCGTCGCCGCGCGCGAGGACGGCGTCCGCGAGCTGGCGCTTGCGGTCGAGCAGCTGGGCGACCCGCTCCTCGATGGTGCCGCGGGTGACCATCCGGTGCACCTGGACCGGGCGGGTCTGCCCGATCCGGTAGGCGCGGTCGGTCGCCTGCTCCTCGACGGCCGGGTTCCACCAGCGGTCGACGTGGACGACGTGGTCGGCGCGGGTCAGGTTGAGGCCGGTGCCGCCGGCCTTGAGCGAGAGCAGGAACACCGGGACGGCGCCGTCCTGGAAGCGGCGCACCATCGCCTCGCGCTGACCGACCGGCGTGCCGCCGTGGAGGAACTGGTGCGGCACGCCCGCCGCGGTGAGGTGCTGCTCGATGAGCCGGGCCATCGCGACGTACTGGGTGAAGACGAGCACCGCGCCGTCCTCGGACAGCACGGTGGCGACGAGCTCGTCGAGGAGCTCGAGCTTCTCGGAGCGGCCGGCCAGCCGGATCGCGCCGGACTGCTTGAGGAACTGCGCCGGGTGGTTGCAGATCTGCTTGAGCCCGGTGAGCAGCGCGAGGACCAGACCGCGCCGGGTCTCCTCGTCGGCACGCTCGATCCGCTCCATGGTGTCCTTGACGAACGCCTCGTAGAGGACGACCTGCTCGCGGGTCAGCCCCAGCAGGTGGTCGGTCTCGGTCTTGGGCGGCAGCTCCGGCGCGATGCCCGGGTCGGACTTGCGCCGGCGCAGCAGGAACGGCCCGATCAGGTCGGCGAACTGCCGCGCCTTCGTCGGCTCGGCACCGGACTCGATCGGCGCGCCCCACACCCGGCGGAACGCCTGCCGGCTGCCGAGCAGACCCGGCACGCACCAGTCGAGGATCGACCAGAGCTCGGTGAGGTCGTTCTCGACCGGGGTGCCGGTGAGCGCGACGCGCGCCCGGTGGGGCAGCTGGCGCAGCGCCCGGGCGGTCGACGTCCGGGAGTTCTTGACGTGCTGGGCCTCGTCGGCGACGACCAGGTCCCAGTCGACCGCGGCCAGGGTGGCGACGTCGCGGCGCAGGGTGCCGTAGGTCGTCAGCACGAAGCCGCCGCCATGCTGGTCGAGCCTGTCGAGCCGCTGGTCGAGCCTGTCGAGACCCTCGAGCGAGCGTGCGCCGCCGTGGAAGCGCCGGACCGGGACGCCGGGCGCGAACCGCTCGATCTCGGCCTCCCAGTTGCCGAGCAGGCTCGCCGGGCACACGACCAGCGTCGCGCCCTCGCGGGTCGCGGGCTGGGCGCGGCGGTGGAGGTGGAGCGCGATCAGGGTGATCGTCTTGCCCAGGCCCATGTCGTCGGCCAGGCACGCGCCGAGGCCGAGCCCGGTCAGGTCGGCGAGCCAGGTGAGCCCGTGGCGCTGGTAGTCGCGCAGCGTGGCGGCGAGGCCGGGCGGCTCGGGGAGCGGGTCGCGGGTGGCCGCGGCGAGCACCTGCTCGCGCACCTTCAGCAGGCTCGCGCCGACGACCACCTCGGCGCTGACCGCCTCCTGGTCGGCGCTCGTCGGTACGTCGGTCACCCCGGTCAGCGCCGCAGCCAGCGCCTGCGCCCCGCTCGCCTTGCGGATCAGCCGCTTGCGCGCCCGCCGGGCCGTCGTCGGGTCGACGACCGTCCAGGCGCCACGGAGCTTGATGATCGGGCTGGCCGCCGAGGTCAGCTCGGCCAGCTCGGCCTCGCTCAGCGCCTCGCCGTGGAGCGCGACCTGCCACGAGAACGAGAAGAGGCCCTCGGTCGAGAACGGGCTGTCCTGCAGGGGGAGCTCGTCGCCGCGCTTGCTGCCCTGGTCCTTGCTGCCCTGGTCCTTGCGGCGGTCGAGGACGGCGCGGGTGGTCAGCTCCGGCCCCAGCGCGCGCGGCCAGTGGACGTCGACCCGGACGTCGCGCAGCGCCCCCACGTGGTCGAGCAGGCTCGCGATGTCGTCGCCGTCGAGGGTCAGCTGGTCGGGGACGGCGAGCGCGAGCAACCTGTCGAGCACGGGCCACGCGTCGGCAGCCGCCCGCAGCGCGATGCTCGCGTGGATCCGGGCCCGCCCCCCGAAGCCGTGCTCGGCCGGGCCGGCCGTCCACAGCAGCGCCGCGTCGCACACGTGCAGCGGGTCGCGCTCGTCGTGGACCTGGAGGACGATCCGGACCGCCCCCGCGATCAGCTCCTCCTCGTCGGCCTCGACCCGCAGCGAGATGTTGACCAGCTCGGGCAGCACCGCGTCGTCGGCCCCGCGGTCGGGACGATCGCCCGCCCGCTCGGCGAGCCGGCGCCGGACCCGGTCGGCGAAGTCGTCGGGTGTGCGGGCCGCGGACGTGCCGGGTGCGGACGCCGGCGCCGGCGCCGGTGCCGGCGCCGCCCGGGGCAGCGTGGCCGCGACCGCGTCGAGCACCTGCCGGACGAGCACCGCGGCGTCGGCGGCCGGCAGGCCGTCGTACGCCCGGGCGTGGGCGAGGCGCTCGACCGCCTCGGTGTCGCGCTCGTCGAGACCGTCGACCCGCCAGGTGGGCACCGGGTCGGAGGCCGGCGCGACCTTGCCGGCCGCCACCAGCCGCAGCCCCAGCAGAGCGGCACCGCCGATCAGCGCGACGCTCGGATGGACGTCGTCGGCCCCCCGCGCCCGGCTCAGCACGGGGAGCGCGGCCGCCACCGGCAGCGCGACCCGGCGGCGCCCGGCCGCGTCGGTGAACTCGATCGTCGTCGGCTCACCCGCTCTGACCTGCAGGGCCGCTGGTCCGGAGACGGGAACGAAGCTCACAGAGGGACGCTAACGGCCGACGCCGACAGGGAGTTCCCCGGCCGCTCTCAGCCGTCGCCCCCGGCGCCGCCTCAGCCGCCGTACGCCGGGCGGGTCAGCGCCTGCCCCCGCCGCCGGGCGACCGCCGCGCCGCCGAGCAGCAGGACGCCGCCGCTCGCGGCGAGGACCGCCGCCCACCACGTCGGGTGCTCGACCGCGAGGACCGCGCTGGCCAGCGGCGCGATCACGATCGGCGCGGCGAGCGCGAGGAGGGCGAAGCCCGAGTGGTTCGACACCACCGCCGCCAGCGCCCACCCGACCGCGAGGACCCCCACGAAGCCGATCGTCCACCAGACGTCGGACTCCCGGAAGGACGTGTCGACGTCCGCCGCCATCCCCATCGGGCCGGAGCCGAAGGGCAGGTCGGCGAAGAAGCCGCCGATCAGGCGCAGCACCAGCATCGACAGCAGGATCACCGCATAGGCGACCAGGCCGGCCACGCCGACCGCGACGCCGGTGATCGCGCGGCTCGGCAGCAGCCAGCCGACGACGGTCACGGCGACGACGAAGACGGCGACCGCCGCCCCCACGACGACTGACGTGCTCTCGTCGCTGAGGTTGTCGGCGACGAGGTCGTTGAACGCGAGGGCGTAGAGGATCGCCAGGCCCACGATCGCGGTCACGGCGAAGGCCGCCCGGCGGGACGCCGCGTAGCCGGCCGCCGCGAGCACCACGATCACCGCGCCGATGAGGTAGCCGAGCCACTCGTCGTCGGAGTGGATCCCCACGTCGAGCATGAGCGCGACCCCGAGGATCCCGACCACCCCCGGCCAGGTGACCAGGTCGGTCCGCGCCCGGCTGCCCTCGCGGCGCCCGGCGGTCGCGGTGCCGACGAGCGCGATGAGGAGCAGCACCGCCGTCGCCCCGAGCCCGACGCCGAAGTTCGACCAGTCGAGGTCGCCGTCGGAGCGGCTCCGGGCCCGCGAGATGACCACCGCCGCACCCAGCAGCCCCGCGCCCAGCGCGACGAGCCCGCCGGTGAGCCCGGTCCGCCCGGCCTTCGCCGCGGCGCCCGGGTCACCGGGTCCGGGCGCGTCGAAGCCCGCTCCGGGCGGGGCCGGCGGACCGCCGTACCCCTGGCCGGCCGGCTGGGGGTCCGGGGCCGTCGCCACCACGGTCGCGCCGGGCGGCGGCAGGTCCGGGTCGGGGTCGCGGGGGCGCTGGACGGTCTGGTCGGGCTGCGGACCGCCGCCGGGCTGGTCCGGAGCGTCCGGGGTGCCGTTCGCGGGAGCGTCGTCGGTCATGTTCGGACTGTAGGACCGATCGCGCCCCGATCGCGGGAGGTGCGCGCCTCAGGCGCGGATCCGCCCGGTGATCGGCGGCAGGTCCGCGAGCGTCACGATGCCCGGCTCGGCCGCGACCACGTACGGCACGGCGTTGGTGACCGGCAGGGCGGTGTAGATCATCCCGAGGCCCATGTAGCCGGGCTCGGCCCAGTCCTTCGGCGGCAGGCACTGCACCACGGTGCGCATGTTGGGCCGGCCGAACACCTGGATCACGTGGCCGTGCGCCAGCGGCTTCGGCGGGTCGACGTGGCTGCCCATGGTCCAGTTGAAGCCGACGCTCACCACGTTGCGCTCCCCCACCCAGCCGCGGTGGTAGCCCATCACGCCGGCCACCGTGCCCTCCGGGATCGTCATGAAGCCGAGGTCGGAGTCGCCGGTCGCCGCGGTGAAGGTGACGTCGAAGGTCATCCGGTCGAGCCTCGCGCCCATCGCGTCGGCCATCATCGCTGCGGACTCGGCGAACACCTCGCTCTCGCGGCGCACCGACTCCGCCAGCCCGGGGGTGGCCGGGTCCTGGGAGAAGCCCATGGCGATCTGGGTCCCCGCGGACTCGTACGTCGAGCAGTCGACCGACTCGGTGATCCGGACCTCGTCCACGTGCTCGCACGACCCGCTGAGCACCATGCCCACCAGGTTGGTCATGCCCGGGTGGGCACCGCTGCCGAAGATCGAGGAGCCGCCACGGGCGCAGGCGTCCTCGATCCGGGCGCGATCGGCCGGGGACTGCTTGCCGCCGGTGATCCAGGCCGCGCTCGTGCAGACGTTGACGCCGTTCTCGAGCAGCCTCACGAGGGTGTCGACGTCCGGCCAGAGCGGGTTGTAGCAGCAGGCGTCGGGCTCCAGCGCGAGCAGCGCCGCGAGGTCGTCGGTCGCGCGGACGCCGGTCGGCTCGGGCCAGCCGCACAGCTCGGCTGCGTCCCTGCCGACCTTGTCGGCGCCGTGGGCGTAGACGCCGACCAGCTCGAGGTCGGGCCGGGACAGGATCGCGTGCGCCGACCGCCGGCCGATATTGCCCGTCGTCCACTGGACGACGCGGAGGGGACGGTCGAACCGGGGTGCGCTCATGCGGGCGAGACTAGAACGCGTTCTATTTTGTTGTCGAGGGGTCGTGCCCCGGAGATCAGCTCATCCGCTCACCCCCAGCACCAGCGGAAGGACGGCGGCAGCACCCGCCGCGTGGAGCGCGTCGGCCCCGAGCGTGAGCGACCAGCCGGTGACCAGCCGGTCGTCGACCAGCAGCACCCGGCGCTCGCGCACCGCGTCGGGCTCGTCGAGCTGGAGGGCGCAGCGCCGGCTCACCGCGGCCACCCGCTGCGCCGAGTTGGTCGCGCCGCGGTCGGGACCGACCGAGAGGTCGACCACGGCCCAGCGACCGACCACCGGGACGCCCAGGAAGCGGGACAGCCCGGCGGCGAGGTCGGCCACCAGCTGCGGCTTGCGCTCGGACTCGGCGACGACGATGGCGTCGACCTGGGGCTGCCAGTCGCGGAGCATGGTCACCATCGCCTGGGCGAGCGGCACCGGGACCGGTCCGTCGTCGGCGTCGGCCGCGAAGAGCCCGCGCAGGGCCGCGCCGTGGCCGAGGTCGGTGAGCCGGGCGATCGCACGGCCCTCGCCGGCCGGCTGCTTGATCTTGCCCGAGCGGCTGACGCCGATGGCGGCGAGGCCGGTGGGCCACAGCTTGCGCGGCTCGACCGGGACGCCGGGCCGGGCGAGCCGGTCGGCGGCCTGCTCGACGGCGTCGGCGGAGATCTCGGTGGGCAGGGAGAGTCCGCCGCAGTTGTCGCAGCGTCCACAGCGCCAGTCGAGGTCGGCGAGCACCTCGGGGTCGTCGAGCTGGGCGCGCAGGTAGCGCATGCGGCACTCGTCGGTGGCGAGGTAGTCGAGCATCGCCTGCTGCTCGGCGGCCCGGGACGCGGCGACCCGGGCGTAGCGGTCGGCGTCGTAGGCCCAGGCCTCGCCGGTGGACTCCCAGCCGCCCCGGACCCGCCGCACGGCGCCGTCGACGTCGAGCACCTTGAGCATGGTCTCGAGGCGGGTGCGGGAGAGGTCGACGCGCGGCTCGAGCGCGGCCGTGCTGAGCGCCCGTCCCTCGTCGGCGAGCGCGGCGAGGGTCTCGCGGACGACCTCCTCGCGCGGGAAGGCGAGCGAGGCGAAGTAGGCCCAGATGTCGCGGTCCTCGGTGGCCGGCAGCAGCACCACGGAGGCACCCCCGGCCGGCAGGTCGTGGCCGCGGCCGGCACGACCGACCTGCTGGTAGTAGGCGACCGGGCTGCTGGGTGCCCCGAGGTTGACCACGAAGCCGAGCGAGGCGTCGAAGCCCATGCCGAGCGCGCTGGTCGCGACGAGCGCCTTGACCTCGCCGTCGATGAGCGCCTGCTCGAGCGCGAGTCGCTCGGTCTGCTCGGTCTGGCCGGAGTAGGCCGCGACCTGGTGCCCGCGGGAGCGGAGGTAGTCGGCGACCTCCTGGGTGGCGGCGACGGTGAGGCAGTAGACGATGCCGCTGCCCGGCTGCTCGGCGAGGTGGTCGGCGAGCCAGGCCAGCCGCTGCTCGGCCGTCTTGAGACGGACCACGCCCAGGCACAGCGACGCGCGGTCGAGGCTGCCGCGCAGCACCAGCGTGTCCTTGCCGAGCTGCTCCGCCACGTCGTTCGTCACGCGCTGGTTGGCCGTGGCCGTGGTGGCGAGCACCGGGATGCCGGCGGGCAGGTCGTCGAGCAGCGTGCGGATGCGCCGGTAGTCGGGCCGGAAGTCGTGACCCCAGTCGGAGATGCAGTGCGCCTCGTCGACCACCAGCAGGCCGCAGGTCTCGGCCAGCCGGGGCAGCACCTCGTCGCGGAAGCCCGGGTTGTTGAGCCGCTCGGGACTGACCAGCAGGACGTCGACCTCACCGGCGGCGATCGCCCGGTGCACCTCGTCCCACTGCTCCATGTTGGTCGAGTTGACCGTGACCGCACGGATGCCGGCCCGCTCGGCGGCCGCGATCTGGTTGCGCATGAGCGCGAGCAGCGGCGAGATGATGACCGTCGGGCCGGCCTGCTCGGCACGCAGCAGCAGGGTCGCGACGAAGTAGACCGCCGACTTTCCCCACCCCGTGCGCTGGACGACGAGGGCCCGGCGCCGCTCGACGACCAGGGCGGCGATGGCGGCCCACTGGTCGTCGTAGAGCCGGGCGTCGGGGCGCCCGACCAGGGCGCGCAGGTGCTCCTCGGCGCGGGCGCGGACGGCGGCGTCGGTGGGTGCCTCGGAGGTCATGCCGTCGTGTCTACCAGCGGGGCCCGACGCAACCCTGCGAGGGCCCCGGCACAATCGGGGCCATGACCGACCCGAGCGCCCCGCCCGAGCCGCCGGCCCCCTGGCTGGTGCGCTGGCCCGCGCGGGTGGTCGCCGTCCTCGTGGTGCTGCCGGCGCGCGCGCTGTGGGACGGCTTCGGCGCGGCCGCCGGTCTCGTCGAGCGGTTCTGGGACGGCGTCGTGACCCGGCCGTGGCTGGCGTTCTGGCGCTTCGTCGGGCGGCTCCTGCGCCCGCTCGGCCGCCTCCTCCGCGCTCCCCTGCACTGGTTCGTCCGGTACGTCGTCCGACCCGCCGGCCGCGTCCTCGACCGGCTCTGGCAGCACCTCGTGCTCACCCCGACCCTCTGGCTGTGGCGGGTGCTGGTGGCGCCGTTCGGGCGCGGGATCCTCGCCCCGATCGGCCGCGCCCTGCGCTGGGCCTGGGAGCTCGCGGGCGGCGCGCTGCGTGCACTCGGAGGGGCGCTCACCGCACCCTTCCGCTGGGCGCACCGGACCCTCGTCGCGCCGGCGCTCCGCTGGGCACGCCGCGCGGTCGTGGCACCGGTGCGCCGGGCGCTCCGCGAGGTGCGCGAGCAGGTCCGCCGGGCCCTCGGCGGCTCAGCCCGCTGAGCCCGCCCACCAGATCCGGGCGATCTCGAACCGCGAGCCCGCCTCCCACCGCAGCAGCACGTCGCCGACGTGCTTCTCGACGCCCTTGACCGAGATCCCGAGGGCCTCGGCGATCTGCTGGTTGGTCCGGCCCGCCGCGACGTGCTCGGCGACCTCGGCCTGGCGGGGGCTGAGCCGGGCGCCCGCGGGCGCACCGGCAGCACCGGCAGCGCCGGCACCGCCCGCACCACCGACGGCCGCCAGCAGGCCGACCCGGGTGGCGACACCGAAGGCGCACAGCACCCGGGAGACGTGGGCGCGCACGGTGCTCGGCGAGAGGAACAGCCGGGCCGCGATCTGGTCGACCTCCAGGCCGGCGAGGACCGCCCGGGCGACCTCGGCCTCGCGCTCGGACAGGACGTCCCAGCCGGCGCCGGCCACGGGGGGCAGGCGGCGTCCGGAGGCGGCGAGGACGGCACCGGCCGCACGGCGTACGGCGGCATGGCCGGTGCGGTCGCTGCCCGCGACGAGCGCGCGCAGGGTGCGGGAGGCGGTGCCGAGGTCGTGCTGCTGGATCCGGGCCCGGGCGAGGAGGATCTGGCCCTCCGCGGCCTCGACCCCGCGGTCCTCGGCGAGGCAGCTCTCGACGCTGCTGGTGAGCAGCTCGACCGCGGTGCCCGCGTCGCCGGCGTCGAGCGCCGCGCGGCCGCGCGCCCGCTGCACCGACGGACGGGTGATGGGGTGCTCGGCCAGCTCGGCGAGCGTGCCGAGCCAGACCGCGACCGCGTCCGGGTCCTCGGCCAGGAGCGCGGCGTGGAGCAGGGTCTCGAAGGCGAGCGCCCGGTCGATGAGCGTGCAGCGGCTGAGCTTCTCGTCGGCGCCGGCACGGAAGACCAGGTCCGCGGCGGACGCGACGTCGTACCCGGCGATCGCACCGAAGGAGAGCAGCAGCAGGACCCCGCGGTCGATGAAGTCGCGCGGCCGGCGCGGGACGTGCTGCAGGATCTCGGCCGTGGCCCGGCCGATGTCGGCGTCCCCGGCATTGCCCTGGACCAGGACGGCGACCGCGCCGGCCACCGGGGCGACCCGGCTGCCCGGGACGACGGCCGCGCTGATCACGCCGAGCACCTCCCGGGCCTCCTCGATCCGCCCCGAGAAAGCGGCGATCCGCGCCTGGCAGACCCACATCAGCGGCGCGAAGGGGTGCCCCTCCCAGGCAGCCCCCGGTGGCGGACCGGCCGCGTCGAGCGCCGCGGCCTCCCGGATCCGGGCGCTGACGAGGGCGGCCTCCGCGGCGACGTACCGGACCGCCGACCACCACCGCGAGCCCGGCTCGTCGGCATCCGCGAGCAGCCGGCTCAGCAGTGCGCGGTCGGGCGGCGGGGCGTCGAGGTCCCCCGCCGCAGCCAGCACGGCGGCCGCGAGGCACCACGCCCGCGCGCGGTCGTCCTGAGCGGCGGCCAGTCCCGCGGCCGCCTGCGCGGTCGCCTCCGCGAAGTCGCCGAGCCAGAAGCCGGCGAGCGCCGCGAGACCGTGGGCCGCCGGGTCACCCTCGCCCGCGGCCACGAGGGCCATCTCGTGGCCCACCTCGGCGGTCCCCTCGGCGAGGTGCCGGAGCACCTCGGCCAGCAGCACCTCGCGGTCCATGCCGGGAACGTTCCCACGCCGGCGGCGTCCGCGCGCGCGGATCGCCGATTACGCACGATCCCTACCGACGCGGGCGGGGCCGCTCGGGGAGAGTCCGGTGCTGTGACCGTCTCCCGCGTCCTCGCCACCCTCGCCGGTCTCGTCCTGGTCGCCGCGACCGCCGCCGGCTGCGGGGAGGACGACCCGGCACCGACCGGCTCCGGCAGCACCGCCGGCAGCACCGGCAGCACCGGCAGCACCGGGCCCGCGGCGCTGCCCCGGTTCTGCGACCTCCTGACGCCCGCGCAGGTCACCGCCGCCGTGGGGGCGGCGGTGACGCTCGAGGCCGGCCCGCTGGACAGCTGCGAGTTCGGCCAGGACGACGACCCGCGCGCGGTCAGCGGCACGCTCGGCGCGGTCGAGGTGGACACCGGCAACGGCGGGTTCGCGGCGTACCGCACGGGCACCGCCGGGTCGCTCGAGGACGCCGTGGAGCACCCCGTCGCCGGCGTCGGCGACGAGGCGTTCGTGGCGACCGGCACGTTCGCCGGCGGCGAGAGCATCCAGGCCGCCGGCGCCGTCCGTGTGGGCGGGACCGCCTACACCCTCGCCCTCGCGCAGGGCGCCGGCCTCAGCGAGGAGGAGCTGGTCGCCGTCGGCGAGAGGCTCCTCCGGCTGATGGCCGACGCGGCCTGAGCTGCGACCGCCTCAGTGCGGGCGGGGCTCCTCGCCGAGCGCGACGCACGCCGCGTCGTACAGCGCGACGACCTCGCGGCGGATCTCGGCCCGCTCGGTGATCGGCCCGCCCGGCCACCGGATCCGGCGCTCGCCGAGCGGCCCCTCGGGGCCGATCACGGTCCACGTGCCGGCCTCGCCGTCGGCGTCGCTCATCGAGGCCGCGGTGGCCTCGGGCACCGCGTGCGCGCGGACGATGAGCAGGTTGTCGTCGAGGTGGTCGCTGTTCATGTGCGCGAGCACCGCGTCGACGACCTCGGGGTCGAAGGCGTGCGGGGCGGTGCTCACCAGATCCGCACCCGGTCGGCCGGGTCGAGCCAGAGCCCGTCACCGGGGGCGGTCGCGAACACCTCGTGGAACTCGTCGAGGTTGCGCACGATGTTGGCGCGGAACTCCGGCGGGCTGTGCGGGTCGATCGTGAGGTACTGCTGCTCCTGCTCGAGCCGCCGCTTCGTGCGCCACACGTAGGCCCAGTTGAAGAAGAGGTTCTTGCGGTCGTCGTCCGAGGCCTCGCGGCCGGCGGCCGCCTCGGCGATGAGGAACGCCGTGTGGGCGATCGTGAGCCCGCCGAGGTCGCCGATGTTCTCGCCGACGGTGAGCGCGCCGTTGACGTGCTCGCCGGGGAGGTTGCGCGGGGCGAAGCCGTCGTACTGGGCGATGAGGGCCTTGGACTTCACCTCGAAGGCGGCCTTGTCGTCGGCGGTCCACCAGTCGTTGAGGTTGCCCTCGCCGTCGTACTGGGCGCCCTGGTCGTCGAAGCCGTGGCCGACCTCGTGGCCGATGACGGCGCCGATGCCGCCGTAGTTCTCGGCCGCGAGCGCGTCGGGGCTGAAGAACGGCTTCTGCAGGATGCCCGCCGGGAAGCAGATCTCGTTGGTGCCGGGGTTGTAGTACGCGTTGACCGTCTGGGGCAGCATGAACCACTCGTCGCGGTCGACCGGCGAGCCGATCTTGGCGAGCTGGCGGTCGGTCTCGAAGCCGGCCGCGGCCTGCGCGTTGGCCACCAGGTCGTCCGGGACGACGACCAGCGCGCTGTAGTCGCGGAAGCGCTCCGGGTAGCCGATCTTGGGCCGGAACGTCTCGATCTTCTCGTAGGCGCGGAGCTTGGTCTCGTCGGTCATCCAGTCGAGCTTGCTGATCGACTGGCGGTAGGCCGCGAGCAGGTTGGCGACCAGCTCATCCATCATCGCCTTGGACGTCGGCGGGAAGTGCCGCGCGACGTACTCCTTGCCGACGGCCTCGCCCATCGCCCCCTCGACGAAGGAGACCGCGCGCTTCCAGCGGGCCCGCAGCTCCGGCGTCCCGGAGAGGGTGCGGCCGTAGAAGTCGAAGTTGGTCTGCACGAACTCGTCGGCCAGGTAGGGCGCCGCCGAGCGCAGCACGCGGGAGAGGAACCAGTCGCGCCAGGTCTCGATCGGGGTCGCCTCGAGGACGCCCGACAGGTGCTGGAGGTACGACGGCTGGCGCACCACGACCTCGGCGATCGTGGCGTGCTCGCCGTCGAGGTGACCGCCCAGGTTGGTGATGTAGGCGTCCCAGTCGAACGCCGGGCACAGCGCCTCGAGCTCGTCGGCGGTGAGCCGGTTGTAGGTCTTCTGGACGTCGCGCGTGTCGGCGCGCTCCCAGTGCCCCTTGGCGAGGTCGGTGTCGAGCTCGAGGATCCGCTGCGCCGCGCCCGTCGGGTCGGCATGACCGCCGAGGGTGAGCAGGCGGGTCAGGTAGCCGACGTACGCCTCGCGGATCTCGGCGAACTTGTCGTCGCGGTAGTACGACTCGTCGGGCAGGCCGAGGCCGCCCTGCGCGAGGTGGAAGAGGTAGCGGTCGGACTGCCGGTCGTCGGTGTCGACGTACGAGCCGAAGAGGCCGTAGCCGCCGATCCGCTCGAACTCGCCGAGGAAGGCTGCGACGTCGCGGACGTCGCGCAGCCCGGCGACGGCGTCGACCATCGGCTGGACGGGCGCGAGGCCGGCGGCCTCGACCCGCTCGGTGTCCATGAAGGAGTTGAAGAGGTCGGCGATCTTGCGCGCGTCGTCTCCGCCATCGGTCGCGCCGGTCGAGACCCCCTCGGCCAGCTCGGTGATGATCGCCTTCACGTCCTCCTCGGCCTGGTCGGCCAGCTGGACGAAGGGTCCCCAGCTGGAGCGGTCGGACGGGATCTCCGCCTCGTCCAGCCAGGTTCCGTTGACGTGACCGAAGAGGTCGTCCTGCGGACGGATGTCGGGGTCCATGCCCGGGCGGGCGTCGTCGAGGATGCTCACGGGGTCGAGCCTAGGACGTGGGTCAACGACCGGGACTTCGGTCCTGATTTCGCGCGGGTGGCTCGGATCCGGCGCGCCGCTCGCCGATGCCTGGTTCATGAAGCCCTCTCTCGGACTCCTTCCCGGGCTCGCCCTGTGCCTGACCTTGGGACTCACCCTGAGCATCGGCCCCGGCGCCCCCGCACCCGCGAGCGCCGCGCCGGTCTCGACAACGCCCGGCGTCCCGGCGCGGCTGCTGGTGCAGCGGCTGCTCGAGGACCGGGTGCTCGCGCTGACCAACCAGCAGCGCCGCAAGCACGGCTGCGGCGCGCTGCGGAACTCGGCCCCGCTCCGCAAGGCCGCCCGCGGCCACACCGTCAGCATGGCGCTGGCGGGGACGATGTCCCACCAGCTGCCCGGCGAGGCGCGGTTCTCGAGCCGGATCACCCAGTCCGGGTACAAGGGCTGGCGAATCGTCGCCGAGAACATCGCACGCGGCTTCTCCACCCCCAACGACGTCGTCGCGGCCTGGATGCGGAGCCCCAGCCACCGGCGCAACATCCTCAACTGCCGGCTGCGCGACCTCGGCGTGGGCGTCGTCCTGCAGAGCGGCCAGCTCTGGTGGACCCAGGACTTCGGAGTGCGCTGAAGAAAGTCCGGGCGATCCGCGTAAGGCAGCCGGACGCCGTGTCGCGATAGTCCGATCGGACTACCGGACGCCGCCCGGAGCGCCGAGGCGCGCGGGTGGGGTGAGATCCGAGGATTTCCGCATGCCGCGCCGCCGCTCCACGGGACTCCTGGCCGGGGTCCTCAGCCTGCTCACCGTCCTCGCCACGCCCTGGCTCGCCGCGGGGAGCACGGGCACGGCGCCGGCGGCGCCGGCGTCCCCCTCCGGCCGGGGGTACGCCGTGGACACGTCGTTCGAGGCGCGGGTGATCACGCTGACCAACCGTCGCCGGGAGCGCGCCGGCTGCCGGCCGCTGCGGCTGAGCCTGCCCCTCCAGGCCGCCGCGCGCTCGCACAGCGGCGCGATGGCGCGGGCGACGACGATGGCCCACGAGCTGCCCGGTGAGCTGGGCCTGGTCCGGCGGGTCGTCCAGGCCGGCTACACGCCGTGGCGCCGGCTCGCGGAGAACCTCGGCGCGGGATTCGTGAGCCCGCGCAGCGTCGTCCGGGCGTGGATGCGAAGCGCCGGGCACCGGCGCAACCTCCTCGACTGCCGGCTGCGGGAGGTCGGGGTGGGCGTGGTGCGCGCCGGCTCGGGTCAGCTCTGGTGGACCCAGGACTTCGGCCGCCGGTGAGCCAGGGGGTGTCGCGCGCCGCGCCGGACCGCCATGATGCAGCCGTGCGTCTCGCCGCCCTGCTCCCGACCGCGCTCGCCGCGGCCCTGCTCCTGGTCCCCACCCTCCCGGCGCACCCCGCCGACGCCGGTCCGTCCGCGACCGCGGCAAGCCCGCTCGAGCAGCGCCTCGCCGCCCACGTGAACCGCGCGCGGAGCCGCCAGGGCTGCCGTCCCCTCAAGCACCAGGCCGCCCTGCACGGGTCCGCCCGCGCGCACAGTGCCCTGATGGCCCGGCACCGCCGGCTGAGCCACCAGCTCCCCGGCGAGGCAGCCCTCGGCACCCGCCTCGCGAACGCCGGCTACCCGGGCAGCCGCCGGATGGGCGAGGTCATCGCGGCCGGCCCGATGAGCGCCCAGCGCACCCTGCGGATGTGGCTCGGCAGCCCGCCGCACCGCCGGCTGCTGCTCGACTGCCGGTTCCGCCTGCTGGGCGTGGGCGTCGTCGAGAGCGGCCCCGGTCAGCGCTGGTGGACGATCGACCTGGTCCGCTGACCGGGGACGGCGAGGCGCGGCTCAGCGCACGCTGACGACGAGCTTGCCGAGCGCGGCGCGGGCGTCCATGTCGAGCAGCGCCTGGCCGAACTCCTCGAGCGGGTAGACCTTGCCGACCGGCGGCTTGACCGCGCCCGACTCGATCATCGGGACGAGCTGGGTCCACTGCTCCTGCAGGTAGCCGGGCCGGACGAAGGCGTAGGCGCCCCAGCCGACCCCGCGCACGTCGATGTTGTTGAGCAGCAGCCGGTTGACCTTGACCTCGGGAATGCCCTCACCGGCCGCGAAGCCCACCACCAGGAGCCGGCCCTGCGGGGCGAGGCTGCGCAGCGAGTCGGTGAAGGCCGAGCCGCCGACGACGTCGAGCACGACGTCGACGCCCTTGCCGCCGGTGAGCCCGGCGACGGCGTCCTTGAAGCCGTCGAAGAGCACGGTCTCGTCCGCACCGGCGGCCTTCGCGAAGGCGGCCTTCTCGTCGGTGCTGACCACCGCGATGGTGCGAGCACCGAGGCCGCGCGCGACCTGCAGGGTGGCGGTGCCGACGCCGCCGGCGGCGCCGTGGACGAGCACCGTCTCGCCCGGGCGGACGCCGCCGCGCTCGTCGAGGGCGAACAACGCGGTGAGGTAGTTCATCGGGAGGGCGACGGCCTCCTCGAAGGTGATCGAGTCGGGCAGCGCGAACACGGAGTCGCGGTGGCCGGCGACCAGCTCGGCCGCGCCGCCGTACCCGCCGACGCCGGCGACCCGCTGGCCCGGCTCGAAGCCGGGACCCGACACGACGACGCCGGCGTAGTCGACGCCGAGCGTGAACGGCGGGTCGGGGCGCAGCTGGTACTCGCCGCGGCTCAGCAGCAGGTCGGGGAACGAGACGCCGACCGCGTGCACCTCGACGAGGACCTCCTCGGGGCCCGGCGTCGGGTCCGGCACCTCCTGGACGACGATGTCGGCGGGACCGGTGGTGGTGACGACCTGGACTGCGCGCATGGCGGGCAGGCTACGCCCGTCCGTTTCGCCCGGCGCCGGCGAGGGCAAGGAACCAGCCGTGAGCGACTGGACCGACTGGAAGCAGAACCGGCGTCTCGAGGAGACCGAGGCACAGCTGGCTGCCGAGCGCAGCGCACGCAGCCGGCTCGCCGACCAGATGCGGACCCAGCAGGGCAACCTCCAGGGCCAGATCGACCGGCTCACCCGCGCCTTCGTGGCGCTCGTCGAGCACGAGGACATCCGCGCCGAGCTCGGCCAGTACGCCGACGCGGCCGCCTGCCGGCGCTACGCCCGCGAGGTGGTCTCGACCGTGGTCGCCACCGGGACGGCGGCGCTGCGCGGGTCGGCCGAGCCCGACGACGTCCCCGGCTACTGGCTGGCGCCCGCCGCGCGCGGCATCGTCCGGATCGCGCAGGGCGAGCCCGGCGGACCCGAGCTCTTGGCCGAGGCCACCCACCGCGACCCGCGCCGGACCACCCTCCTGCTCACCCTCCTCGGCGCCCTCACCCGCGACCCGCGCTGGACCGGCGGGCAGGACCTGACCCGGGTGCTGCCCGACCGGCCCGAGGTCAGCCACGCCCAGCGGCAGGTCTGGCTCGCCGTCGCCGACGGCCGGGTGGCGCCCGACGGCGACGCTCTCGTGACCGCGCTGCGCACCCAGGTCGCCGCAACGGGCAGCGCCGGGCTCGACGAGGTCGCCGCGTGGCTCGAGGAGATCGCCCCGCCCGACAGCCGCCACCTCGCCGTCGAGCGCGCCACGGCCCAGCTCGCGGCGCTCCAGCAGGTGCTGCAGACCGGTGGCGCGACGGCGCAGGCCCCGACCGGCGACCCGATTGGCGACCAGACCGACAACCAGGCCGACGAGCCCGCCGAGGACCCCCTGGCCGACTGCGTGCGCTCGCTGGTCGACGAGGGCTCCCCCGGCGAGGCCGAGATCCTCGACCGGATGGCGACCGTCCGCGCCGACCTGGGCTTCATCGACGAGCGCACCGCCTCGCTGGCCCCGGCGTGGTCCGGCACCGCCGGCGACGTCGTCCGGCTGCTGCTCGACGACCTGGCCCAGCCGGCCGGCAGCCCGCGCCACACCCTCGCCCAGCAGGTGCTCGCGCCCACGCTCGGGGCGATCGGGGACGAGCTGGCCGCGCAGGCCGCCGTCCCGCCCCCGGAGACGCGGACCGTCGAGGTCGCCGGCGAGGTCCTCACCGTCACCCGGGACGGCGTGGCCGGCGACTGGCAGGCCCGCGTGGGTGCCGCGCTCGAGCGGCGCTACCCCGTCGACCGGCGGCTGCTGCCCGGCGGCGGGGCCCTCCTGGCGCTCGCCGTGGTGCTCGCCGGGCTGGGCTTCGTGGCCGGCGGCTGGTTCGTGCTCGCCGCGGCCGCCCTCGTGGGCGGTGGGGCACTGGTGGGCACCGCGCTGCTCAAGCGGCGCGCGCTGGCCGAGAACCGGACCTCCACGATCGCCGCGACCGAGCGCCGGATCGCCCAGGAGCGGGTCACCCTCGACCAGCACCGCGAGCGCAGCATCACGGCGTCGACCCGGGCGCGGGAGCTGCACCGCGGGGTGGGGACGGCTGCGCTCAGGTCGTGAGCCGGGCGTGCTCGGCGACCAGGTCGGCGTACCAGCTGAAGGACCGCTTGGGCGTGCGCTTCTGCGTCTCGTAGTCGACGTGGACGAGGCCGAACCGCTGCGTGTAGCCCTCGGACCACTCGAAGTTGTCGATGAGCGACCACGCGTAGTAGCCGCGGACGTCGACCCCGCGCTCGATCGCCTCGGCCACCGCGGTCAGGTGGAGCGCGTGGTAGTCGACCCGCTGGTGGTCGTCGACGACGCCGTGCTCGTCGGGTCCGACGGCGTAGGAGCAGCCGGACTCGGTGATCACGATCGGCGGGACGGCGGCGCGGAAGCGGGCGCGGAACATGATCAGCCACTCGCGCAGGGCGTCGGGGACCACGGGCCAGCCGAAGTCGGTCACCGGGTAGCCGAGCACCTCGCGGAACTCGAAGGGCAGCTCGGCGTTCTCGTCGGCGGCGGCGATCCGCATCGGGTTGTAGTAGTTGACGCCGTAGAAGTCGAGGGGCTGGCGCATGGTGGCGAAGTCGCCGTCGCGCACGTGCTGCTCGAGCAGCATCATCAGGTCGTCGGAGTAGCGGCCCAGCAGCATGCCCTCGAGGTAGTGGCCGTTCCAGAGCGCGTCGAACAGCTTGGCGGCGCCGACATCGGCGGGGTCGTCGCTGGCCGGCCAGATGGGCGCGTGGTTGTTGGCGCAGCCGACGCTCGTCGCACCGGCCGCACGCAGCGCGATCGCGGCGCGGCCGTGGGCGACGAGCAGGTGGTGGCCGACCGGGAGCGCGTCGAACATCAGCGAGCGGCCGGGCGCGTGGAACGGGACGGCGTACCCCATCAGGGTGACGACGCTCGGCTCGTTGACCGGCACCCAGTCGACGACCCGGTCGGCGAGGCGCTCGCCGACGATGGCGGTGTAGTCGGCGAAGCGGTCGATCGTGGCGCGGTTGAGCCAGCCGCCGTCGTCCTCGAGGGACTGGGGCAGGTCCCAGTGGTAGAGCGTGGCCATCGGCTCGATGCCGGCGGCGAGCAGCCCGTCGACCAGCCGGTCGTAGTAGTCGAGGCCGGCCTGGTTGACCGCGCCGCGGCCGGTCGGCTGGATCCGCGGCCAGGCGATCGAGAAGCGGTAGCCGGGCGCACCGAGGCGCCTCATGAGCTCCACGTCCTCGGGCCAGCGGTGGTAGTGGTCGCACGCGACCGCGCCGCTCGAGCCGTCGACGATGCGACCGGGCTCCGCCGTGAAGGTGTCCCAGATGGAGCGGCCGCGGCCGTCCTCGTCCGCCGCGCCCTCGATCTGGTACGCCGCCGTGCTGGTCCCGAACCGGAATCCGGCCGGGAACCGACCAGCGAGATCTCCCACCCTGTCTCCCACAGGCTCACCCTCGCATGCCGCAGTCCGCTGACACCGGCACAATCTGCCACGTGAGTGTGGAGATCCGCAGAGGTTCGGCCAGGTTCCTCGAACGCGCCCCGGGCCGGCTCAGCCAGCACGGGTTCTCGTTCGGGGCCCACTACGACCCCGAACGGCTCTCGTTCGGGCCGATGGTGTGCCACGACGACCACGTGCTGGGCCCGGGGACCGGGTTCGAGGAGCACCCCCACGAGACGCTCGAGATCGTCACCTGGGTGGTCTCCGGCGCGCTCGTGCACCGCGACGCGACGGGGACCGACGAGACGCTCGGGGCCGGCGCGTGCGGCGTGCTGTCGGCCGGCAGCGGCACCCGGCACTCCGAGATCGCGAGCGCCGACGGCCCTGCCCGCTTCGTCCAGGTGTGGCTGACGCCGGACCCCGACGCGGCCGACGCACCACCCCGCTACCGCCGCGCGACGGTCGACGCCGCGCCCGGTGCCGGACCGGTCCGGCTCGTCGGGGACGGCGGCCCGCTCGCGGTCGGCGTGCGCGGCGCGGCGCTGGACGTCGTCCGGCTGGCGGCGGGCGAGACCGTCACCCTGCCGGCTGCCGCGCGGATGCACGCCTTCGTCACCACCGGCGCGCTGCTGCGCTCGTCGCTGGCCGAGCCGCTCGCGGCGGGCGACGCCTTCTGCATGACCGACGAGGGCGCGCACGACGTCACCGCTGCCGTGCCGACCGAGCTGCTGGTCTGGACCTTCGCCTGAGCGACCGCCGGCTCAGCCCTCGCCGAGCTCGTCGATGCCGCCGACCAGTGCGCCGGCGATCTCGCCGAGGCTGCGCACCTGCTCGGGGGTGAGCCGGTCGAAGACGAGCTCGCGCACCTGCGCGAGGTGGGCCGGCGCGATCCGCTGGAGCAGCGCGAGGCCCTCGTCGGTGAGCACCGCGAACTGGCTGCGCCGGTCGTTCGGGCACTGCCGCCGGGTCACCCAGCCACGCCCCTCGAGCACCGAGATCGCGTGGGTCAGGCGGGACGGGCTGGTCGCCGTCAGCCGGGCCAGCTCGCCCATCGTGAGGGTGCGGTCGGGTGCGGCGGACAGGTTGGCGAGCATCGCGTAGTAGGTGTGCGTGATGCCCGCCTCCTCGCGCAGCCCCCGGTCGAGCGCCTGCGGCAGCGCCTGCACGAGCCGGACCAGCGGCAGCCAGGCCGCCAGCTCGTCGTCGTCGAGCCACCGCGGTTCGCTCACGCGATGTCCAGCGTGTGCGCGGTGTGGTCACGCTTGACGGTCAGGTAGCGCCGGTTGGCCGCCGACAGGTGGACACCGGTCGGCACCCGCTCGTCGACCGCGACCCCGTGCTCCTCGAGCTGCGCGGCCTTGTCGGGGTTGTTGCTCAGCAGCCGGATCCGGTCGGCCCCGACGGCCAGCAGCATCTGGACCGCGGCGCTGTAGTCGCGCTCGTCCTCACCGCGCCCGAGCGCACGGTTGGCGGCGTAGGTGTCGAGGCCGGCGTCCTGGAGGGCGTAGGCGTCGAGCTTCTCGTACAGCCCGATCCCGCGCCCCTCCTGGCGCAGGTAGAGCAGGAAACCACCCTCGGCGGTGATCCGCTCGACCGCCTCGCGCAGCTGCGGACCGCAGTCGCAGCGCTCCGACCCGAACACGTCCCCGGTCAGGCACTCGCTGTGCGGCCGGACCAGCGGCGCATCGCCCCCGAGCGGCAGCTGCGCGACCCGGGCGCGCCAGTCGCCGAGGCCGAGCAAGAGGTGCTCCTTGCCGTCGACGAGGTGGTGGAAGGTGAGCACGTCCGCGGTCGTCGCGTACCCGTCGGGGAAGCGCAGCGGGATGACGACCTGGGTGCGCACCTCGGCGCGCGGCAGGCGCGCGGCGTCGGGCCGCCGCAGCTGGAGGCAGTGAGTGGTCATCGTCGGTCCTTTATTTCAAGTTTGAAACGATAACCACTCAAGGCGTGCGGGGGGCGGGGCATTCCGGGTTGGGGGAGATTTCTTCCGGCGGGGGCGTGGTGGTGGGGACGACGCCCGGCCGCGGCTGGCTTGCTGGCAGTTTCACCGCCTAGGCGGTGAAACTCCCCCTAAGCACACCGAACTACCTGCGCCAAGGTCCAGTTTCGTTCGTTCAGTTCGGCAGTTTCACCGCCTAGGCGGTGAAACTGCCGAACGGCCGGACGACCCTCACCCTCACGCCAGCACCCGCACCGCCCCCGGCAGCAGCTCGACCGTGAGCGGCAGGTCGGCACCGGCGGGGAGCGCACCGAGCGCCTCCCCGTCGGCGCCGACCGGTACGGCGGCACCCCCACGGTGCCGCCCGGAGAGCCGCACCTGCCGGCCGGTCAGGACGGTGACCTCGTCGAGTGCGACATGGCTGCCGTCGTAGACCTTGGGCAGGGAGCGGATGAGGTCGAGGTGCGAGGCCGCCTCGATGACGACGACGTCGAGCAGGCCGTCGTCGACGACGGCGGCCGGGGCGATGGCCATGCCCTTGCCGTAGAAGCTCGAGTTCGCGACGACGACGGTCGCGGCCTGGTGCTCGGTGCGGACGCCGTCGACCTCGAGCACGCACTCGACGGGCCGGTACGTCGCGAGGGCGCGCACCGCGGCGTAGGGGTACTGCAGCTTCGACGGCAGCCAGTGGGAGCGGTCGACGATCTCGGCAGCGCGGGCGTCGACGCCGGCGTAGACCGATCCCGCCACGACGTACGACGACCCGTCGGCCTGGGTCACCCGGAGCAGGTCGATGGCGCGCTCGGCGCCCGAGAGCAGGAGCGCAGCCTGGGCCGCGGTGTCGTGGGGGATCTCGAGCATCCGGGCGAAGTCGTTGCCGCGCCCGGCGGGGACCATCGCGAGCACGCCACCGAGGGAGGCGACCGAGCCGGCGACCGACGAGAGCATCCCGTCGCCGCCGACCGACACCACGACCGCGCCCGCGGCGACGGCGGCCTCGACGAGGGCCGGGGTCTCGGCGGCCGAGGTCGTGTAGGTGACCTCGACCTCGGCGCCCGCCTCGCGCAGCGCCCGGGCCAGCGGGACGACGACGCGCGGCGCCGCGCCCCCGCCCGAGCTCGGGTTGACGAGGAAGGCGAACGACCGGGTGGTCACGGGATCAGCACCCCGGGGTTGAGGATCCCGGCGGGGTCGACGGTCTCCTTGACGGCGCGCAGCACCGCGGCGCCGACCTCGCCGATCTCGGCGGTCAGGTAGGGCTTGTGGTCGGTGCCGACCGCGTGGTGGTGGGTGATCGCGGCGCTGGCGGCGACGATCGCCTCGCTGGCGGCGGCCTTGGCGGGCAGCCAGCGGGCGAGCGGGTCGTCGTCCCCGCGGGCGGCGACGGTGAAGTAGAGCGAGCAGCCGGTCGGGTAGACGTGCGAGATGTGGCAGAGCACCATCGTGCCCTCGCCGAGGCTCTCCTCCAGCGCGGCCTTCACCCGGGCGTAGAGGTTCTCGCGGTTGCTCCAGAAGGTCGCGGTCTCGAGCGTCTCGACGAGCACGCCGACGTCGAGCAGGCTGTCGCGCAGGTACGGCGCGTTGAACCGGCCGTGCGCCCACGCCTCGCCGGGGCCGGCGCCCTCCGCGGTCCCGCCGAGGCCGCTCAGCACCGCGGTGACCGCGGCCCGCTTCGCGGCGACGGCATCCGCGGTCCCCTCGTAGCCGACGACCATCAGGCAGCCGGCGCTCCCCTCGCCGCCGATCCCGGACGGGTCGGCGAGGTTGATCGCGGTCTCGTTCTCGTCGGAGAGCCGGATGACCGTGGGCAGCAGGTCGGCCTGGGCGAGCGTCCGCATCGCATCGGCGCCCGCGGCGAAGGAGGCCCAGCGCCAGCCCTCGTACTGCTTGACCTCGGGCAGCGGCCGGACCCGCACCGTCACCTCGGTGATCACGCCGAGGGCGCCCTCGGAGCCGAGGAAGAGCTCGCGCAGGTCGGGGCCGCTCGCGTTGGCGGGGGCACTGCCGAGCCGGACCTCGCCGGCGGGCGTGGCGACGCGCAGGCCGACGACCATCGCGTCGAAGCGGCCGTAGCCCGCACTCGACTGACCGCTGGAGCGGGTCGCGGCGAAGCCGCCGATGGTGGCGTACTCGAACGACTGGGGGAAGTGGCCGAGCATCATGCCGTGCTCGGCGAGGAGCGCCTCGGCCTCGGGGCCGCGCAGACCCGGCTCGAGGGTCGCGGTCGACGAGACCGGGTCGAGCGCGAGCAGGCCGCGCATCCGGCCGAGGTCGAGCGAGACGACGCCCGCGAACCCGGTCGCATCGGCGACGAGGCCACCGGTGACCGCGGTGCCGCCACCGAACGGCACGACCGCGATCCGCTGCTCGGCGGCGTGGGCGAGCACCGCGACGACCTCGTCGTGCGAGCCCGGGCGGACGACGACGTCCGGCGCGTCGCCGAGGTCGCCGGCCCGCTGGCGGAGCAGGTCCGGCGTCGACTTGCCGCGCGTGCGCTGCCGGCGCAGCCCGTCGTCGAGCACCACGTTCTCGTCGCCGACGAGGGCGCGCAGCCCGGCCACGTGCTCGGCGGTGAGCCGCGAGGCGGGGACCGCGACGTCGGTGCGGGCGGGGGTGTCCTGGATCGGGAAGACCAGGCCGACGAGCTCGCGCACGCCGTCCGGGAGGCCGGTGGCGTGGGCCGGGTCGCCCCAGCGCGTGGCGGGCATCTCGGGCTGCAGGACGGCGGGGCGCTCGGTGGTCATGTGTTACAGTGTTACACATGTCGTCACATCGTCACAACGGTGAATCCGAGAGCAGCCCCCGCGACGGCTACCTCGACGCCGCGCGGGAGTGCATCCTCGACGTCGGGTGGCGTCGCACGACGCTGACCGAGGTCGCCCGCCGGGCCGGCGTCTCGCGGATGACGATCTACCGCGCCTGGTCCGACATGCCCGCACTGCTGGCCGACCTGATGACCCGCGAGTGGGGCGCGCTCGTCGCCGGCCGGCTCGACGAGGCGGCGCCGCCGACCCCCGGCTCGATCGCCGACACCGTGGTCGCGACCGTGTGGGCGCTGCGCGAGAACGAGCTGTTCACCCGGATCGTCGAGCTCGACCCCGAGCTGATCCTCCCCTACCTGCTGTCCCGGCGCGGCCGCTCGCAGGAGCTCATCCTCGAGGTGCTCGGCGCCGCGATCGCCGCCGGCCAGTCCGCCGGCGCGATCCGGGACGGCGCACCCCAGGCGATCGCCCGCGGTCTGCTCCTCGCCGCGCACGGCTTCGTGCTGTCGGCGCACACGATGATCGATGACGTCGTCGACGAGGCCGCCCTCGACACCGAGCTGCACACCCTCGTCGTCCGGAGCCTCCAGCCGTGAGCGCCGCCCCCACGCGGATCACGCCCGGCCTCGACGGCGTGCCGGCCGCGGTCGACGTGGTCGTGATCGGCCTCGGCGTCACCGGCGCCGGCGTCGCCCTCGATGCCGTCTCCCGCGGGCTGACCGTGCTCGCCGTCGACGCGCACGACCTGGCGTTCGGGACGTCGCGCTTCTCGTCCAAGCTCGTCCACGGAGGGCTGCGCTACCTGGCCTCGGGTCAGGTCGGCATCGCGCACGAGAGCGCCGTCGAGCGCGGCATCCTCATGGAGACCACCGCGCCGCACCTGACCCGCCCCCTGCCCTCGATCATCCCGCTGGCGGCGGGAGTGAGCCGGCCGATGGGGACGCTGGCCGGGGCCGGCTTCGTCGGCGGCGACCTGCTCCGCCGGGCCGCCGGGACGAGCAGCGACACCCTCCCCCGACCGCGCCGGCTCAGCGCCGCCGAGACCCGTCGGCTCGCGCCGCCGCTGCGCACCGACGGGCTGCGCGGCGCCTACCTCGGCTGGGACGGTCAGCTCGAGGACGACGCCCGCCTGGTCACCGCCATCGCCCGCACCGCCGCCGAGCGCGGCGCCCACGTCCGCACGCACGCCCGCGCGGTGAGCGCGACCGGCCAGCAGGTCGTGCTGCGCGACGAGCGCACCGGCGCGACCACCACCGTCCACGCGCAGGCGGTCGTCAACGCGACCGGCGTCTGGGCCGGCGAGCTCGTCGACGACGTCCGGCTGCGCCCCTCGCGCGGCACCCACCTGGTGCTGCGCGGCAGCGCCCTGCCCGGCCTCGACGTCGCCGTGTTCGCGCCGATCCCGGGCGAGACCAACCGCTTCGTCCTGGTGCTGCCGCAGCCCGACGGCCAGCTCTACGTCGGCCTCACCGACGAGCCCGTCGACGGCCCGGTCCCCGACGTCGCCGAGCCGACCGAGGTCGAGATCGGCTTCCTGCTCGACGTCGTCGCGGCCTCGTTCGCCCGGCCGCTGCGGCGTTCCGACGTCGTCGGTGCGTTCGCCGGGCTGCGCCCGCTGCTCGACAGCGGCGACGACTCCACCGCCGACCTGTCCCGCAAGCACGCGGTGCTCACCTCGCGCACCGGCGTGGTCACGATCGTCGGGGGCAAGCTCACCACCTACCGCCGGATGGCCGAGGACGCCGTCGACGCCGCGGTCGCCGCCGCCGGCCTGGGCGCGACCGCCGGTCCCTGCGTGACCGCCACCCTCCCGCTCGCCGGCGCCGCGCCGCGCACCGAGCTCGCCGACCGCGCCGCCCAGGCCGGCTCCGCCGGGGAGGCCCGGCTGATCCGCCGCTACGGCGCCGACGCCGGGCTCGTGCTCGACGCCGCCGTCGCGGCGAGCGGCTGGAGCCCGGCCGAGCTGCTCGCGCCGATCGCCGAGGGGGTGCCCACCGTGGCCGCGGAGCTGTTCTTCGGGGTCACCCACGAGGGCGCCGCCGACGTCGCCGACCTGCTCGACCGCCGGACCAGGATCGGGCTGGTCCCGGCCGACCGGGCGCGCGCCGTCCCGGTGGCGGAGCGGGTGCTGGCGGCGACCAGGGCCACGCCCTAGCCACGTAGCCGGCTCGTCAGCTAGCCGGCTAGCCCGCCTCGCGGGCGAGCGCGGTCATCTGGGCGACCACCATCTGCCGCCGCACGGCGACCGCGTCGGGGTCGGTCAGCACCACCTCGGCGAGCCGGGACAGTCCCCACCACCCCACGACGACCGAGATCGCCGTCAGCAGCAGGTGCTCGGACTCCACGCGCCCGAGCCCGCGGACGGCGTCGCAGATCCGGGTCGCGTTGACCGCGCACACCGGCTGCCGGCTGTCAGCGGCGACGGGCGCCTCGAGCTCGAGGCTCTCCCAGATCAGGAGCCGCGGGAGCTCGGGCCGGGCCAGGCAGCGGTCGAACATCCGCCCGGTAAACTCGCCGATGCCCTCGGGCGTGGTGACCTCGACCTCGAGGCCGTCGAAGAGCGCGTCGAGCTCGTGCTCCAGCACGGCCGAGAAGAGCCCCTGCTTGTCGCCGAAGTAGCGGTAGACGCGCTCCTTGTTGATGCCCGCGTCCCGGGCGATCGCGTCGATCCGGGCGCCGGCGAAGCCGAGGGCGGCGAACTGGCGCACGCCCGCGTCGAGCAGGCGGCTGCGCGTCGCTTCGGTGTCCCAGGCCACGGGACCGAGGATACGCGATCCCAACCATCCGTTTGGAATTGCGGCCGCGCCTCGCTACGGTCATCTCCAACCAACCGTTTGGAGTTCTCGTGCCTGTCGCGCACCCCCACCCGTCCACCCCGTCCACCCCGTCCGCCCGGAGCCCGCGATGAAGGCGCTCGTGCTCGGCGCCCGCGGCGCGGTCGGCCAGGTCATCACCACCGAGCTGCGCCGCCGCGGCCACGACGTCACGCCCGCGGGGCGCACCGCCCCTCCCGGCGGGGTCGCGGTCGACCTGAGCCGGCCCGAGGACGCCGCCGTCCGCGCCGCGCTCGTCCGGGCGGCCGAGGGGCACGACGTGGTCGTCAACGCCGCCGGCGTCGAGAGCACGGTGCTCGCGGCGGCCGGCGCGCCGGTCGTCGTCGACATCTCGGCGACGGGCTCCTACCTGGCCGCGCTGCGGGCGGCGGCGCCGGCCGCGGGCACCGTCGTCCTCGGTGCCGGGCTGGCGCCCGGCCTGAGCACCGTGCTGGTCACGGCTCTCGACCGCCGGCCGGACGACCAGGTCGACGTCGGCGTCCTGCTCGGGACGGCGGAGCGCCACGGCGACGCCGCCGTGCAGTGGACCGCGGACCTGGTCGGCGCGCCCGTCCACGCCCCGCCCGAGGGCGGCCGGGTGCTCAACCTGCGCACCCGGCGCCGCCTGGTCGGCCCCGACGGGCGGACCCGGACCTACCTGCGCGCGGACTTCCCCGACCACGTGCTCGTCGGCGAGCGGCTCGGGGTGGCGATCCGCAGCCACCTGACCCTCAGCAGCCGGGCGGCGACCGCCGGCCTCGGGCTCGCCGCGCGCACCGGCGCGGGCGGGCTGCTGCGCTACTCCCCGCATTTCGGGTCGGCGGCCTGGCACGTCGTCGCGGTCAACCGGCGCACCGGCCAGACGCTCGGCGCCGCCGGGACCGGCCAGTCGCACGCGACCGGCGTCCTCACCGTGCTCGCGGCCGAGCGCGCCGTGGCCGGCCCGGCACGCGGCCCGGTCACGATGGCCGACCTCGTCGACCGGACGGCCGCGCTCGACCGCTTGGCGGAGACGGAGAGCTGATCACGACCGGACCGATGAGTTTTCCCCCTGCCCCTGGTCGGTGCATTCAGGCAGACTGACGAGCACTCAGGGACGGGCAGCGATGGGGAACATGGTGACCGAGCAGACGCAGGCAGCGGCGGCGAGCGACGAGCTGGCCGACTTCGACACGTTGACGGGGCGCTACCAGCGCGAGCTGATGGCGCACTGCTACCGGATGAGCGGCTCGGTGCACGAGGCCGAGGACCTGGTCCAGGAGACCTTCCTGCGGGCCTGGAAGGCGTCCGCGAGCTTCCAGGGCCGCAGCTCGGTGCGCACGTGGCTCTACAAGATCGCCACCAACGTGTGCCTGACCAACCTCGAGAGCAAGCCGCGCCGGCCGCTCCCGACCGGCCTCGGCACCGCCGACTCGGCGCCCTCCGACGAGCTGCTCGAGGACCACGAGGTCCCGTGGCTCGAGCCGATCCCGGACGCCGCCGTCGAGGTCGCCGAGCGCGACACCATCCGGCTCGCGTTCGTCGCCGCGCTCCAGCACCTGCCTGCCCGGCAGCGCGCCGTCCTCATCCTGCGCGACGTGCTGCGCTGGTCGGCGGCCGAGACCGCGACCGCGCTCGACACCACGACCGCGGCGGTCAACTCCGCCCTCCAGCGCGCGCACGCCCAGCTCGCCGAGCGCGGGCTCACCCCCGAGACGGTCGAGCCCGATCTCGACCCGGCCCAGCGCCAGCTCCTCGACGCCTACCTCGCCGCCTTCTGGCGCAAGGACATCGACCAGATCGTCCAGCTCCTCAAGTACGACGCCACCTGGGACATGCCGCCCTTCCTCAACCACTACCGCGGCGCCACCGCGATCGCCGAGCTCATCGGCACCAAGTGCCCCGGCGGCTGCAACGACATGCCGATGGTCGAGACGATCGCCAACGGCCAGCCCGCCTTCGGCCTCTACATGCGCCACCCCGAGGGCCACTTCGAGCCCTTCCACCTCCAGGTGCTGCAGATGACCGGCACGGGCGCCGACCTGCGGGTCGAGCACGTCACCGCCTTCTTCGACCACCGCCTCTTCGCGCGCTTCGGCCTGCCCGAGCGGCTGCCGGCCGACTACGTGCCCGTCCCGGACGCCCCCGCCTGCGCCGGGTGAGCCCGATGACCGCCGAGCCGACCCCGGCCGGCCTGGTCGCGGGTCTGGACGTGCTGCAGCGCGCCCTCGACTACACCCGCGCCACGCTCGGCACGATCACCTGCGCGGACGTCGACCGCCCGACCCCTTGCGCCGGCTGGGACCTCGCCGACCTGCTGGCCCACATGGAGGACGCCCTCGACGCTTTCGCCGAGGCCGCCGACGGCACCGTCGCCCTCCACAGCGCCGCCCCGGCGCCCCTCGAGGCGCGCGTGACGAGCCTCCAGGTGAAGGCCTGCGGACTGCTCGCGGCCTGGATGCACGCCACCTCGCCGTACGTCGACGTCGGCGGGCACCCGCTTCCCGTCGACGCGGTCGCCCGGCTGGCGGCGGTCGAGATCGCCGTCCACGGCTGGGACGTCGGTCAGGCCACCGGCCGCGGCGGACCGCTGCCCGAGCGGCTCGCCGCCGAGCTGCTGCCCACCGCGCTCCGGATCGCGCTCGAGGGAGACGACCGGTTCGCACTGCCCGTCCCGGTCGCCACCGAGGCGCCGGCCGCCGACCACGTCCTCGCGCTCCTCGGACGGCGACCCGGGACCCGGTCCTGACCTAGACTCCGGCGCATGCCGGAGCAGACCGCCGCGCCGCACGTCCGCCACCGCCCCCGGAGGATGCTCGGCCGCGACCCCCACGAGAGCCACCGCGCCGCGACCCCGCTCGAGCTCCTCTTCGACCTGGCGTTCGTCGTCGCCTTCGGCACCGCCGCCAACGAGCTCGCCCATGCCGTCGCCGAGGAGCACGTCTGGGCGGGCGTCCTCGGCTTCTGCTTCGCGACCTTCGGCATCTCGTGGGCGTGGATCAACTTCACCTGGTTCGCGTCGGCCTACGACACCGACGACTGGATCTACCGGCTGACCACCATGCTGCAGATGGTCGGCGTCCTGGTCTTCGCGATCGGCCTCAAGCCGATGTTCACCTCCATCTACGAGCACGGCGAGACCCTCGACAACGACGTCATGGTCTGGGGCTACGTGATCATGCGGGCGGCGATGGTCCTGCAGTGGTGGCGCGCCGGCCGGCACGACGCCGCGCGGCGCGGCGCCTGCCAGGTCTACATCGTCTCGATCCTCGTGGCCCAGGTGGCGTGGTGCGCGCTGGCGATCGTCGACCTCCCGGTCGCGACGACGTTCGTGCTGATGGCCATCCCGTTCCTGATCGAGATCGGCGGCCCGGCGTACGCCGAGACGCGACGGGGTGGGACGCCCTGGCACGCCCACCACATCGCCGAGCGCTACAGCCTGATGGTCATCATCGCCCTCGGCGAGGGGATGATCGGCACGATGGCCTCGATCAGCGAGCTCTCGGCCGAGGGCCTCACCTGGGACATCGGCCTGCTCGCCCTGGCCGGGACCGCGCTGACGTTCGGCATCTGGTGGAGCTACTTCGTCGTCCCGTTCGCCGACATCCTGCACGCGCACCGGGAGCGCTCGTTCTCGTTCGGCTACGGGCACATGCCGCTCTTCGGCAGCATCGTCGCCGTCGGCGCCGGCCTCCACGTCGGCGCCTACTACCTCGGCCACGAGTTCCACATCGGCCTGGTCGGCGCCGTGCTCGCGGCCGCGATCCCGGTCGCCCTCTTCACCGCTTTCCTCTACGCCGGCTACACGATCCTGACCCGCAACTTCGACTCCCTCCACCTGCTGCTGATCGCCGGGTCGGCGGCGCTCGTCATCGCCTCGGTGCTGCTCGCGACGGCCGGCGTCTCCCTGGTGTGGTGCCTGCTGGTGCTCGCGCTCACGCCGTGGGTGACGGTGGTCGGGTACGAGCTCCGGGGCTACCGGCACAACCTCGAGGTGCTCGGCTCGCTCGACGAGTGAGGCTCAGCCCTCGTCGCGCAGCGGGTGCGCGAGCTCGTCGGCGGGCAGCCGCGCCGCGACCACCGCGACGACCGCCACCACCACCGGGACGACGGCCGCGATCGTGAACGTCGCCTCCAGGCCGATCAGCTCCGCGACCGGACCGGCGAGCGCCATCGACACCGGCATCAGGCTGATCGAGACGAAGAAGTCGAGCGAGGCGACCCGGCCCAGCAGCTCGGGCGGCACCCGGCGCTGCAGCAGCGTCCCCCACAGCACCATGGGCGCGGCGAAGAGCGCCCCGACCACGGTCGCCGCCGCGACCACCTGCCACACGGCGGTCGCGAACCCGACCACGAGGAACGGCAGGCAGCCCGCGCCCCACATCAGCATCATCCAGGTCAGGTAGCGCCGCGGCATCGGGCGCGACGCCGTCACCAGCGAGCCGACCGCACCGCCGATGCCGAAGCCGGCCATCACCAGCGCGTGGTCGCCCGGACCGCCACCGAGGTCGTCCTTGATCAGGAACGGGACCAGGACCTCGAGCGGCCCCATGATCACCAGGATCATCACCGACGCGAACAGCAGCGAGGCCAGCAGCCACGGCGTCCGCACCATGTAGGCGAAGCCCTCGCGGATGTCGGCCAGCGCCGTCGCGAGCGCGGCCGGCGGCGGCTCCGCGTCGTCCCCGGTCGCGGCCGGCCGCTCCCGGCGGATGGCGGTCAGCGGCACCCGGGTCAGCACCAGCAGCCCACCCAGGTAGGCCACCGCGGCCACCGTGATCGCCGCCGAGGACGACGCCGCGCCCACCACACCGCCCGCCACCGCGGGCCCGAGCGCCTGGCCGATCGTCGGGCGGACCATGCCCTCGAAGCCGTTGACCGCGAGCAGGTCCTCCTCCGGCACCAGCGCCGGCAGCCACGCCGAGTAGGCCGGGTAGTAGAACGCCATCGCCATCCCGGCGACCGCCGCGACGACGGCGAGGTGCCACAGCCGGGTCAGGTCGGCGTACGACAGGACGGCGACCAGCACCATCCCCGCCAGCTCGACCGACGTCGTCGCGAGCAGGATGAGCTTCTGCGGCACCCGGTCGGCCACGACGCCGCCCAGCAGCGCCGGGATCAGGACGCCGACCGCGCCGGCCGTCGTCACCAGCGACAGCGCGCTGGCGCCGCCGCCGATCCGGATCACCTCCCAGACCAGCGCCACCACCCACACGCCACCGCCGAAGCTGGTCAGCACCAGCGCCGACCCCAGCCGCCGGTAGGACGCGTGCCGGAACGGCCGGAACGCCCGCAGCCACCCGCGCGGGGCCGGCGCGGGTGGCACCAGCTGGTCGGTCACGTGACCGGCAGGGCGACGTACGTCGTGTCGAGGTACTCCTCGATGCCCTCGAACCCGCCCTCGCGCCCGAACCCGCTCGCCTTCACGCCGCCGAACGGCGCGGCCGGGTTGGAGACCAGACCGGTGTTGATGCCGAGCATCCCCGTCTCGAGCCGCTCGGCCAGCCGGATCGTGCGGGCCAGGTCGCGCGTGTAGGCGTAGGCGGCCAGGCCGTACTCGGTCGCATTGGCCAGCCGGATCGCCTCGTCCTCGTCGGCGAAGGTCGTGATCGGCGCGACCGGGCCGAAGATCTCGTTGCGGACGGCGTCGGCGTCGGCCGGGACGTCGGCCAGCACCGTCGGCGGGTAGAAGAAGCCCGCCCCGCCCTCGGGCGCCCGGCCCCCGGTGAGCAGCCGCGCCCCACGGTCGACGGCGTCGTCGACCAGCGCCGCGACCGAGCTGACCGCCTTGTCGTCGATGAGCGGACCCACCTGGACGCCGACGTCCTGGCCGCGCCCGACCTTGAGCCCACCCATCCGCTCGGCCAGCCTGGTCCCGAACTCCTCCGCGACCGACGCCTCGACCAGGAACCGGTTCGCCGACGTGCAGGCCTCGCCCATGTTCCGCATCTTCGCGATCATCGCGCCCTCGACCGCCGCGTCGAGGTCCGCGTCGGCGAACACCAGGAAGGGCGCATTGCCGCCCAGCTCCATCGACACCCGCTGCAGCTCGCCCGCCGACTGCTCCACGATCCGCTTGCCCACCGACGTCGAGCCGGTGAAGCTGACCTTCCGCAGCCGGGCATCCGCCTGCAGCGTGCTGCTCAGCCCGCCCGAGTCGGTCGTCGTCACCACGTTGAGGACGCCGGCCGGCAGCCCCGCCTCCTCGAGCAGCGCCGCCAGCAGCAGCATCGTCAGCGGCGTCTGCCCCGCCGGCTTGACCACCATCGTGCAGCCCGCCGCGATCGCCGGGCCGATCTTGCGCGTGCCCATCGCCAGCGGGAAGTTCCACGGCGTGATGAACAGGCACGGCCCCACCGGCTTGCGCACCGTCAGCAGCCGGCTCCCACCCGCCGGGTTCTGCATCCACCGGCCGTGGATCCGCACCGCCTCCTCGGAGAACCACCGCAGGAACTCCGCGCCGTACGTGACCTCGCCCTTCGCCTCCGCGATCGGCTTGCCCATCTCGAGGCTCATCACCAGCGCCACGTCGTCGGCGTGCTGGGTGACCAGCCCGAACGTCCGCCGCAGGATCTCGCCCCGCTCCCGCGGCGCCGTCGCCGCCCACGCCTCCTGAGCACCCGCCGCGGCATCGAGCGCCGCGCGCGCGTCGTCCAGCGTGCCGTCGGCGACGTCGGCCAGCACCGACCCGTCGGCCGGGTCGAGGACGTCGAACCGCGCCCCGCTCCCGGACGGCACCCACGCGCCCCCGACGTACAGCTGGCGGCGCGACTCGGGCAGCAGGTGGTGCAGGCGCTCACGGAAGCTCATGCGCCCACTCTGGCACCCCGGTCCTCGCCGAGGCAGGGGCAACGACGCAGAATCCGGTCGGTTACGCCGGACGCCGAGAAAATCGCCGATTCGGCTTTGACCCTCACGACCCACGCGCTATCGTGAGTCCAGTCGTACTTCGGAGGGAGCACCGATACGACATGAGCCCCTTGTCGACCCCATGCGACGAGGGGCTCGCTCCGTTTTGGTCGGCGCGAGCGCGTCTTCGGTCTCTCGAGGGGGCAGCAAGCTGCCCGGCGGATACCTCTCGACGCGCTGCCGCGCTCGCGGTCGGGGTTTGCTCGGGGCGGGGCTTCCTGGCGGCCTGCGGTGGGTTCGGCTCGGCGGCGCGAGCTCGTCTTCGGTACCTCGTGGGGGCAGCAAGCTGCCCGGCAGATACCTCTCGACGCGCTGCCGCGCTCGCGGTCGAGGTTTGCTCAGCCGGCGGCGTTGCCCTCGGGGCAGCGGGTGCAGCGCCACCACTGGACCAGCACGCTGCCGTCGGGACCGACGGTGGTCTCGCCGGGGACGTGCTCGGTCAGGGCGGCGCAGGCCAGGCACTCCAGCAGGCGGGTCCGGTCCTGGCCGACGCCGACGCCGACGCCGACGCCGAGGGCGAGGCGGGTGGCGGGATCGAGCAGCCGGGTCACGGCGGGACTGGGGTGGATGACGGTGAGCAGGGCGCCCTGGGCGCGGGTCCGGGCCCGGCACTCCAGGAGGGTGGTCAGGGCCGCGCAGTCCATGAACCGCACGGCGTGCAGGTCGACCCTCACCCGGAGCGGACGCTCGTGCAGGCAGTGCGTCACGGCCGCCTCGAGGAGGCCTGTCGTCGAGACGACCAGGTCTCCGACCACCGCGATCTCGGCCACCGCGTCGCGGATGCCGGTCGCGACCGAGCAGTCGGCCGGTGGCCGGAGGTGGCGGGTGGGATCGGTGGTCATCTTCGGCCCGTGCTGCTCGTCGGTGTCCTCGACGCTACGTTCGGTGCCGGGACGTCACCATCCCCATTCCAGGGCATTCCGCCGCCCACCAGGCCGGCGACGGGCCGCGACCGGGTCTAGCGGGCACCCCGCAGGAAGGCCTCCAGCAGCGGGCCCGCCGTCTGCGAGCCGGAGGCACCGGTCTGGACGAAGACGGCGACGGCGAGGTCGCCCTGGGCGGCGATCATCCAGGCGTGGGTCTTGATGGTGCCGCCGTCGGAGTACTCCGCGGTGCCGGTCTTGGCGATCACCGGCGGCCCCGGTACGTCGAGCAGGCCGCGGCCGCTGCCGTCGGTGACGACCCGGCGCAGCATCGCCTTGAGCTGGTCGGCCTCGCCGACGGTGAGCGGAGTGGCGGCGGAGGGCACCGACACCTTCACCTGGTCGACCAGCCGCGGCACGACGGTCTTGCCGGCCTGGACGCTCGCGATCACGGTCGCCATCGCCATCGGTGAGGCGAGCACCTTGCCCTGCCCGATCAGGTCGGCCGCGCCCTCGGTGTCGCTGGCGGGCTTGGCCGGCACCTCGCCGAAGTACGACGGGAACCCGAGGTCGTGGTCGATGCCGAGGCCCAGCGTGGCCGCGGCCCCCGAGAGGTCGCCGTCGGAGAGGTCGCCGCGCTGGTTGATGAGCGCGGTGTTGCAGGACTGGGCGATCGCCTCGCGCAGCGGGATGGTCCCGATCGCGGACGCCGGGTAGTCGGAGTAGTTCTTGAACTGCTTGCCGTTCACGGTGACCGTCGGCGTGCAGCGCACCGTCGAGTCGGGGGTGAGCCCGGCGCGCAGGAGCGCCAGCGAGGTGACCGCCTTGAACGTCGAGCCCGGGGCGAGCTGCCCGAAGGTGGCGTAGTTCTGGCCGCCGGTGCCCGCTCCGTTGGCCGCGGCGAGGATCGAGCCGTCACTGGGCCGGATCGCGACGAGCGCGCTGGCCGGACCGACGTCGGCCAGGGTCTGCTCGGCGAGGGTCTGCAGCCGCTCGACGAGCGTGATCGCGAGCGGCTTGCCGGCCACGGGGTCGTGGCGGTAGAGCTCGCGGCTCTGCGCCTCGCCGGCGGCGGGCACCGCACGGACGACGCGTCCCGGCGCACCGCGCAGCTGCTCGTCGTAGCGCGCCTGGAGGCCGGACAGGCCGGCGACGTCGCCACTGCGGTAGACGTCGGGGTCCTTCTCGACCATCTCGGCGGTGACTGGGCCGACCCGGCCCAGGATCGGTGCGGCGAAGTCGCGGGACGGGCCGAGGGAGAGCCGGCCGCTGACCTGGTGGGCGCCCGTGATGGACGAGATGCGGCTGCGCACCGCGGCCGGTACGGCGTCGGCGCGGTAGGTGATCGCCTCGACGAAGGCGCGCGGCCCGGCGCCCTCGACCGCCTTGACGAAGGGGGCGGGGTCGACGTCGACCAGCCGGGCCAGGGCCCGCGCGGAGGCCGGCGCCTCGGCGGCGGGCACCCGGCTGCGGTCGATGCCGACCCGGACCACGGCGCGCTCGGTGACCAGGACGGAGCCGCCGGCCCCGGTGATGTCGCCGCGCTGGGTCGGCAGGGTGACCGCGTCGAGGGTGTCGCCCTCGGCCAGGTCGGGCGCGACGACGTCGGGCGCCCAGGTCACCGACCAGCGGTCGCCCTCGTGGACCAGGCCGACGGTGGTCTCGTAGGCCCACGGGTCGGCGCCCTCGACCACGGGCCAGGACCAGGCGAGGGTGGCGGTCGGCCGGTCGGCCTCGTCGTCGACCTTGCCGACGGTGATCTTGGGGGCGATGCCGTCCATGCCGGCGACGAGCTCGGCGTAGGACTTGCTGACGGCGGCGCCCTCGGCGCCGGTGAACGGCACGGTGGCCAGCGGGTCGGGCGCCGTCGAGGCGTCGGCGCCGCCCGGGGTGGGCGTCGCGGCGACCGTCAGCGCGCCCGCGAGCTGGGCGACCACGGCCTGGGCACGGTCACCGGAGTCGCTCCCGGAGCAGGCGCTCAGCGCACCCGCCAGGACGAGGAGGGTGCCGAGGGCTGCCGAGGATCGCCGCATGCGACGGTTCTACCAGCCGGGCCCGACGGATCCGGAACGCTCAGCCGACGAGCAGCCCCGCGACCAGCGGCTGGTAGCCGGACGCGTGGCCGAGCCGGTTGGGGTGGTAGCTCTCGCTGACCGGGCTGGACAGCCCGTTGAGCCACTCCGGCGAGTCGCAGACGGCGTGCCCGGTGAAGCGCGACGTCGGATTGGCCCACTTGAAGCCCTTCGCGCTCGCCGCCGCCGCGAGCCGGCCGTTGAGGAGGTCGGCGGTCGCGTTGAGCCGGGTCTCCTCGGCCGGGGAGAAGAACGTCGCGGCATTGCAGTCCTCACCCATGAACAGCCGCGGGTAGCCGACGACGACCACCACGGCGCTGGGCGCCTTGGCCTTGATCGCGGCGTACAGCGTGGCCAGCCGGCCCGGCAGCGTGCCGGTGATGAACGCCTGCGCCTTGTCGATCGCCGCGTTGCAGTTCGACATCCAGCCCGGCTTCGCGCACTCGGTGAGCACCCCGGTGAAGCCCGCGTCGTTGCCGCCGACCGAGAGCGTCACGTAGTCGGTGCCGCTCGACAGCGCGCTCAGCTGACCGCTCGTGACCGTGCTGACGGTCGCGCCGGAGCAGGCCTGGAAGCTGAGCGCGTAGCCCTTCTGCGCGGCGACCAGCCTCGGGTAGGCGTACGACGAGCGCTGGCAGCCGGTGCCGTCGCTCAGGTAGCTGCGGGTGCCGACGCCCGAGGAGTAGGAGTCGCCCAGCGCGACGTACGACGGCGCGGCGGCGTGCGCCGTCGTCGGGACGCCGATGACGGAGGCGAGCGCGGCCGCGAGGCCGGCGCCGAGGGAGAGCAGGGCACGAGGGGTCCGAGACATGGCGCCGCCTTCACACGGGAGCGGAATGTGAGCCAGGTCACTCCATCACGAGTGGCGGACTCCTGACAACGGCAGGCCGCGGCGGGTTCCCTCGACCACGTCGGCCACGTGCGAGCGGAAGCCCGGGCAGGTCGCGATGTCGTGCGCGCGGCACTCCAGCGCGTGCTCGGTCATGTGCCGGGACCGCTCGAGCTCGGCCTGCCGGCGGTCGAGCTCGACGAGGTGCTCCTTGAGCGCGGCCCGCCGTCCGTCGGCACTGGCGTCGACGAGCACCCGGATCTGGTCGAGGCTCATCCCGGACGCCTTGCTCGCGAGGATCACCGCGACCCGGTAGGCGTCGTCCTCGACGTAGACCCGGCGCCCGGCGCCGTCGCGCGCCGGCTCCAGCAGCCCCTTGTCCTCCCAGTGCCGCAGCACGTGGGGCTCCAGCTCGAACCGGTCGGCCAGCTCGCCGACCGACCACTTCACCTCGCGACTTGACTTCATGTTGACATGAAGTCACAGGCTGGTGACCTGCGCAAGTCCACGATCCCGTGCTAGGAGACTCCCATGAACACCGTCCGCCCCCCGCAGTACGACGTCGCCGTGATCGGCGCCGGTTCGGCCGGCCTGCAGGCCGCCCAGACCCTCGGCCGGATGCACCAGCGCACCGTCGTCCTCGGCACCGACCGCTACCGCAACGACCCCGCCACCCACATGCACAACTTCCTCGGCCACGACGGCGAGCCGCCCGCCGTGCTGCGGCTCGCGGCGCGCAAGGACGCGGAGCAGTACGACGACGTCGACTTCCGCGATGCCGAGGTGCTCCGGATCTCGGGCGCGGCCGGCGACTTCGCCCTCGAGCTCGCCGGCGGGGACGTTGTCCGCGCGGCCCGGGTGCTGCTCGCCACCGGCGTCACCGACCACCTGCCCGACGTCCCCGGCGTCGCCGAGCAGTTCGGGGACCTCGTCGCGCACTGCCCGTTCTGCCACGGCCACGAATTCGCCGGCCAGACCGTCGGCATCCTCGGCACCGGCCCCCAGGCCGCCCACTTCTCCGGGATGCTCGCCCCCATCACCGCCGAGCTCGTCGTCCTCGCCGACGGCGCGGAGCCCGACGAGGCGACCTGCGCCGCACTCGCACGGGTAGGCGCCCGCGTCGTCGCCGAGCCGGTGCGGGCGGTGCGTCGTACGGACGACGGGCTGGAGGTCGACCTCGACGGCACCGACGTCCCGGTCGCGCTCGGCGGCCTCTTCGTCCGGACCGACTGGACCCAGGCCACCCCCTTCGCCGAGCAGCTCGGCCTCGAGATGACCGAGCTCGGCGCGGTCGTCGTCGACGTCATGGGCCGCACCAGCGTCCCCGGCGTCTTCGCCGCCGGCGACCTCGCCGCCCCCGCCGGCCTGCCGATGCCGATGGCCTCGGTGCTCATCGCCGCCGCGGCCGGCATGGCCGCCGCCGCGGGGTGCGTCGCGGACGCGGCGGCCGCGCGCACCGCGGGCTGAGCAGGACGGCTGGCGGCTGGGGCCGGAAGCGGCGCTCGGCGCGCGGCGCGCGGCGCTCGGCGAGGCACGAGCGACCGAAGCGGAGGGAGGCGCCGTCCCGAGCGCCGTCCCGCAAGGCGCCCGACCACCCCAACCGAAGACCACCTCGACAGCGCGCGCGGCAGCGCGGCGCGAGGCACGAGCGACGCAAGCAAGACGGCCGCACGG
>NZ_FOUK01000011.1 GCF_900114845.1 Pimelobacter simplex | reverse complement strand
TGTCGGGGGGTGTGTTGTTGGGTGTGTTGGGGGTTTGTTGTGGCAAGTCTTCGGCCTATTAGTACCGGTCGGCTGGGCATTGCTGCTGTACACCTCCGGCCTATCAACCCAATCATCTTTTGGGGGCCTTAACCCACAAGGGGTGGGAAACCTCATCTTGAAACGTGCTTCCCGCTTAGATGCGTTCAGCGGTTATCACTTCCGAACGTAGCCAACCAGCCATGCACCTGGCGGTACAACTGGCACACCAGAGGTTCGTCCATCCCGGTCCTCTCGTACTAGGGACAGCCTTTCTCAAGTTTCCTACGCGCGCGGCGGATAGGGACCGAACTGTCTCACGACGTTCTAAACCCAGCTCGCGTGCCGCTTTAATGGGCGAACAGCCCAACCCTTGGGACCTACTCCAGCCCCAGGATGCGACGAGCCGACATCGAGGTGCCAAACCATCCCGTCGATATGGACTCTTGGGGAAGATCAGCCTGTTATCCCCGGGGTACCTTTTATCCGTTGAGCGACAACGCTTCCACTCGCAGTTGCCGGATCACTAGTTCCGACTTTCGTCCCTGCTCGACATGTCTGTCTCACAGTCAAGCTCCCTTGTGCACTTACACTCAACACCTGATTGCCAACCAGGCTGAGGGAACCTTTGAGCGCCTCCGTTACTCTTTGGGAGGCAACCGCCCCAGTTAAACTACCCATCAGGCACTGTCCCTGAACCAGATCATGGCCCTAGGTTAGACATCTAGTACGACCAGAGTGGTATTTCAACGTTGACTCCACCCCGACTGGCGTCGAGGTTTCACAGTCTCCCACCTATCCTACACAAGCCGAACCAAACACCAATGCCAAACTATAGTAAAGGTCCCGGGGTCTTTCCGTCCTGCCGCGCGTAACGAGCATCTTTACTCGTAGTGCAATTTCGCCGAGTCCATGGTTGAGACAGTAGGAAAGTCGTTACTCCATTCGTGCAGGTCGGAACTTACCCGACAAGGAATTTCGCTACCTTAGGATGGTTATAGTTACCACCGCCGTTTACTGGGGCTTAAATTCTGAGCTTCGACCTTGCGGTCTAACCCGTCCTCTTAACCTTCCAGCACCGGGCAGGAGTCAGTCCGTATACATCGTCTTACAACTTCGCACGGACCTGTGTTTTTAGTAAACAGTCGCTTTCCCCTGGTCTCTGCGGCCCTTCACGCTACACCGGCAAGCGGCTACACGATCCAGGCCCCCCTTCTCCCGAAGTTACGGGGGCATTTTGCCGAGTTCCTTAACCATGGTTGTCTCGATCGCCTCGGTATTCTCTACCTGATCACCTGAGTCGGTTTCGGGTACGGGCGGCTCATGGCTCGCTAGAGGTTTTTCTCGACAGCATAGGATCACCCACTTCCCCCCTACGGGGTCGGCATCACATCTCAGGGCCACCGATCAAACGGCCGTGTGGCGGATTTGCCTACCACACCCCCTACATGCTTACCCGCCGTCTACCATCGCGGCGGTTGGGCTACCTTCCTGTGTCACCCCATCGCTTGACTACTACCGGGTCGGGTCCCACGCTCCACACCAAGCTCGCAGCCCGAAGGCATTGATACGAGGTGCTTTGGGTGGTTAGCATCACCGGGCTCATCATGGGCGCCATTTCGCCGGTACGGGAATATCAACCCGTTGTCCATCGACTACGCCTGTCGGCCTCGCCTTAGGTCCCGACTTACCCAGGGCAGATTAGCTTGACCCTGGAACCCTTGATCAATCGGCGCACGGGTTTCTCACCCGTGATTCGCTACTCATGCCTGCATTCTCACTCGTGTCACATCCACACCTGGATCACTCCGGCGCTTCACCCGTGACACGACGCTCCCCTACCCAACCGCACCCCTGGACCACCATCAAGTGATGGCCTGGGTTGAATGCGATTGCCATGGCTTCGGCGGGCGGCTTGAGCCCCGCTACATTGTCGGCGCGGAATCACTTGACCAGTGAGCTATTACGCACTCTTTCAAGGGTGGCTGCTTCCAAGCCAACCTCCTGGTTGTCACTGCGACTCCACATCCTTTTCCACTTAGCCGCCTCTTAGGGGCCTTAGCCGATGGTCTGGGCTGTTTCCCTCTCGACTATGAAGCTTATCCCCCACAGTCTCACTGCCACGCTCACACTTACCGGCATTCGGAGTTTGGCTAACGTCAGTAACCTGGTCGGGCCCATCGGCTATCCAGTGCTCTACCTCCGGCAAGAAACACGCAACGCTGCACCTAAATGCATTTCGGGGAGAACCAGCTATCACGGAGTTTGATTGGCCTTTCACCCCTATCCACAGGTCATCCCCTCCATTTTCAACTGAAGTGGGTTCGGTCCTCCACGCCGTCTTACCGGCGCTTCAACCTGCCCATGGATAGATCACTCCGCTTCGGGTCTAGAACACGCGACTCAAACGCCCTATTCGGACTCGCTTTCGCTACGGCTACCCCACACGGGTTAACCTCGCCACGTATCGCTAACTCGCAGGCTCATTCTTCAAAAGGCACGCCATCACCCT